>NZ_AP018438.1:772500-6621583 GCF_055380705.1 Pseudomonas sp. MAFF 730105 | reverse complement strand
GGTGGATAAGCGCGCTGTGGATAACTCACCTTTCCACACACAGCTTATCCGACTGCGCAGCACAGGCTGGACACTGCTTTCCCCTGTAGTTGTCATTCTCTGTACATGGCGATTTACAAGGGCTTGACCAGGTTATCCACAGACAGATGGCTGCCTAGCCTTTATAAGCTTCACAGAAAAGCTTTAAATAATTCCCTTCTTTATTTCTATATCTGGCGCTGTGTGATCAACGGCCGGCAGCCTGAACATCTATTTAAAGGAAACGTTGGTTGGAAATTGACCTATGGACTTGCTTTCTCTAGAATCCCCGGTCTCTTAAAACGGGGGCCATTCCGGCCCGTTGTGGACGAACCAGGTAACACGACATGAAACGTACTTTCCAACCAAGCACTATCAAACGCGCTCGTACCCACGGTTTCCGTGCTCGCATGGCTACCAAGAACGGTCGTGCCGTCCTGTCGCGTCGTCGCGCCAAAGGTCGTGCGCGTCTGGCAGTTTGATAATCCGGCACTGGAGGTGAGTCAGGACTTCAGTCGGGAAAAGCGTCTGCTTACACCCCGGCATTTCAAGGCAGTCTTTGACTCCCCTACCGGCAAGGTTCCGGGGAAAAATCTCCTGCTCCTTGCGCGCAGCAACGATCTCGATCACCCCCGCCTAGGGCTGGTTATCGGGAAAAAGAGCGTCAAGCTCTCCGTGCAGCGCAATCGCCTCAAACGTCTGATGCGCGAATCGTTCCGCCTGAACCAGGATTCACTGGTCGGATGGGACATTGTTATCGTCGCGCGCAAAGGTTTGGGGGACGTAGAAAACCCTGAACTGATTCAGCATTTCGGCAAGCTCTGGAAACGTCTGGCTCGCAACAAGCCAGCATCACCAGTCAACACCGAAACTGCAGGGGTAGACAGTCCCGATGCGTAAACTGGCACTCGTTCCGATCCAGTTTTACCGCTATGCCATTAGTCCTCTGATGGCCAGTCACTGTCGTTTCTACCCCAGCTGCTCCTGCTACGCGTACGAAGCCATAGAAAATCATGGCCTTCTGCGCGGTGGCTGGCTGACCTTTCGTCGTTTAGGTCGCTGTCATCCGTGGAATCCCGGCGGTTATGACCCGGTTCCGCCTATCCCTACCTCCCGTTCTTCTTCGATGGCCGAGTAATCATGGATATCAAACGCACGATCCTGATCGTCGCCCTGGCAATCGTGTCTTACGTCATGGTTCTTAAATGGAACCAGGACTATGGCCAGGCTGCCCTGCCGACTCAGAATGTTGCAGCCAGCAATACTGCACCGAGCCTGCCGGACACTGCTTCCGGTAACAACGCTGCCAGCAGTGACGACATTCCACGCGCGGCAAGCGATACCAGTGCTCCCGCCGAAGCCCCTGTGGCTGCAAGCAAAGATCTGATCCAGATCAAGACCGACGTGCTCCAGTTGGCAATCGATCCACAGGGTGGTGACGTCGCCCAACTGACGCTGCCGCTTTATCCACGCCGCCAGGATCATCCGGACATTCCGTTCCAGCTGTTCGATAACGGTAACGAGCGGACTTATCTGGCCCAGAGCGGCCTGATCGGCACCAATGGCCCGGATGCCAGTCCGGCCGGTCGTCCGGTGTACGCTTCGGAGAAGAAAAGTTATCAACTGGCTGACGGTCAGGACCAATTGGTCGTGGACCTGAAGTTCAGCAAGGATGGCGTCAACTACATCAAGCGTTTCACGCTGAAACGTGGCCTGTATGACGTAGTCGTGTCCTACCTGATCGACAACCAGAGTGCACAGCCCTGGTCCGGTGCGATGTTCGCGCAGTTGAAACGTGATGCCAGCGCCGATCCTTCCTCCAGCACCGCCACCGGCACCGCGACTTACCTGGGCGCCGCCCTGTGGACAAGTTCCGAGCCGTACAAGAAAGTGTCCATGAAAGACATGGACAAGGCGCAGCTCAAGGAAACCGTCCAAGGTGGCTGGGTTGCCTGGTTGCAGCACTATTTTGTAACCGCCTGGATCCCGCAAAAGGGCGAAAGCAACATCGTCCAGACCCGCAAGGACAGCAAAGGCAACTACATCATCGGCTATACCGGTCCTGCATTGACCGCTGCGCCGGGTGCCAAGGCTGAAACCAGCGCTACGTTGTATGCCGGTCCAAAAAGCCAGGCCGTACTGAAGCAGTTGTCCCCAGGTCTGGAATTGACCGTGGACTATGGTTTCCTGTGGTTCATTGCCCAGCCGATCTTCTGGCTGCTGCAACATATCCACAGCATCGTCGGTAACTGGGGCTGGTCGATCATCTTCCTGACCATGCTGATCAAGGGGTTGTTCTTCCCATTGTCGGCCGCCAGCTACAAGTCCATGGCTCGCATGCGCGCCGTGGCACCGAAACTGGCCGCTCTGAAAGAGCAACATGGCGATGACCGGCAGAAAATGTCCCAGGCCATGATGGAGCTGTACAAGAAAGAGAAGATCAACCCGCTGGGTGGTTGCTTGCCGATTCTCGTACAGATGCCTGTGTTCCTGTCGCTGTACTGGGTTCTGCTGGAAAGCGTGGAGATGCGCCAGGCGCCCTTCATGCTGTGGATTACCGACCTGTCGATCAAGGATCCGTTCTTCATCCTGCCGATCATCATGGGCGCCACCATGTTCATCCAGCAGCAGCTGAACCCGACACCTCCGGACCCTATGCAGGCGAAGGTCATGAAGATGATGCCGATCATCTTCACCTTCTTCTTCCTGTGGTTCCCGGCCGGTCTGGTGCTGTACTGGGTTGTGAACAACGTGTTGTCCATTACTCAACAGTGGTACATCACGCGTAAGATCGAATCGGCTACGAAGAAAGCCGAGGCGTAACTTGCACTGTGGATAACCACACAAAACGCCCCCTAGTGGGGCGTTTTGCTATCTGTCACTTTTGTCTGGATACCGGTTTATGAGCACACCTCGTGAAACCATCGCCGCCGTTGCCACCGCCCAAGGTCGCGGTGGTGTCGGCATCGTCCGCATTTCGGGACCACTGGCCAGTGTCGCGGCCAAGGCCATCAGCGGTCGTGAGCTCAAGCCACGGTTTGCTCATTACGGCCCATTCTTCAGTGACGACCAGCAGGTGCTCGACGAAGGCCTCGCGCTGTATTTCCCGGGACCGAATTCATTCACCGGTGAAGATGTGCTGGAACTGCAGGGGCACGGCGGACCCATCGTGCTGGACATGCTGCTCAAGCGTTGCCTTGAACTGGGTTGTCGCCTGGCCCGGCCGGGCGAATTCAGTGAACGGGCCTTCCTCAACGACAAACTCGACCTGGCTCAGGCCGAAGCGATTGCCGACCTCATCGAGGCCAGTTCGGCACAGGCTGCGCGCAATGCCCTGCGTTCCTTGCAAGGCGCGTTCTCCCAACGCGTGCATGGCCTGACCGAACAACTGATCGGCCTGCGCATCTACGTCGAGGCAGCCATCGATTTTCCCGAAGAAGAAATCGACTTCCTCGCCGATGGCCATGTACTGAGCCTGCTCGACAAAGTGCGAGAGGAGTTATCCACAGTGCTGCGGGAAGCGGGACAAGGGGCCTTGTTGCGCGACGGTATGACCGTGGTGATCGCCGGGCGACCGAACGCCGGCAAATCCAGCCTCCTCAACGCCCTCGCAGGCCGTGAGGCGGCGATTGTCACGGAGATCGCCGGCACGACCCGGGACATCTTGCGTGAACATATCCACATCGACGGCATGCCCTTGCACGTTGTGGATACCGCCGGGTTGCGCGATACCGATGACCAAGTAGAAAAGATTGGCGTTGAGCGGGCGCTGAAGGCCATTGGCGAGGCCGATCGTGTGTTGCTGGTGGTCGATGCGACGGCACCGGAAGCGGATGATCCTTTCGCGTTGTGGCCCGAGTTTCTCGAAGTGCGCCCGGATCCGGCGAAAGTCACGTTGATCCGTAACAAAGCCGACCTGACTGGCGAAGCAATAGCGCTTGAGGTCAGCGCTGACGGTCACGTGACCATCAGTCTGAGCGCAAAGGCCGCGGGACAGGGGCTTGAACTGCTGCGTGAACACCTCAAGGCCTGCATGGGCTACGAGCAAACCTCGGAAAGCAGCTTCAGCGCCCGGCGTCGTCACCTTGAAGCCTTGCGCCATGCCAGCGCCGCCCTGGAACACGGTCGTGCTCAGCTGACGCTGGCGGGTGCCGGAGAATTACTGGCCGAAGATTTGCGCCAGGCTCAGCAGTTCCTGGGAGAAATCACCGGTGCCTTCAGCTCCGATGACTTGTTGGGCCGGATTTTCTCCAGCTTCTGCATCGGTAAGTAAGTCCTTCCCTCAAAACGGGCTGCACATCGCGTTCCCTGCGGCCCGGCTTCTCTTCTTGTCTTCCCTCGATTGCCCTTCATGGCGGCTTGCCCATGGGCGGATATGCGTTCCGCTTGTGGATTAAGCCCTGTGGGTAACTGACGTTGAGCTCAGTTGATAAACCCCCTTGGAAATTGAAGATAACCTGCTCTGTGGATAACCACTCACTTAATCCACAGGCTTACACCGGTTATCCAAACCCCTCAGCGCCAGATGACCACAGAGTTCAAGATCTCTGTACACATTGAAAATAAAGGCCTACAGAGTTTTATCCACAGAAAGGGTGGGCAGTAAGAATAACCATAAAAACAAAGGTTTTATAAATTTCTCTCTTTTTTATTTTTTTAACCGCGAGTTCTCCACAGCTGGTTAAATTTTGTGCAAAGGGTTCTTTAGGAAAGGGGAAGTCCCTATACTTGCCGACCTGGTCCAGAAAACGTTTGGGCCAGACTCATAACCTATTTCCGAATTACCTGAATTAAGCAGGCACGAGGTGCGTGGTGGATTTCCCTTCCCGTTTTGAAGTGATCGTCATCGGCGGCGGTCATGCCGGTACCGAGGCAGCACTTGCATCAGCACGCATGGGTGTAAAGACCCTGCTGTTGACGCATAACGTGGAAACCCTCGGTGCCATGAGCTGCAACCCAGCCATCGGTGGCATCGGCAAGAGCCATCTGGTCAAGGAAATCGACGCCCTCGGCGGTGCGATGGCCATGGCTACCGATAAAGGTGGTATCCAGTTTCGCGTATTGAACAGCCGCAAAGGCCCCGCCGTACGAGCCACTCGCGCCCAGGCCGACCGGGTCTTGTACAAGGCGGCTGTCCGCGAAATCCTGGAGAACCAGCCGAACCTGTGGATATTTCAACAAGCGGCCGATGACCTGATCGTCGAACAAGACCAGGTCCACGGTGTTGTCACCCAGATGGGCCTGCGTTTCTTTGCCGATTCCGTGGTATTGACCACCGGAACCTTCCTCGGTGGACTTATCCACATCGGAATGCAGAACTATTCCGGCGGCCGCGCGGGCGATCCGCCGTCGATTGCCTTGGCTCAACGTCTGCGTGAATTGCCGCTGCGTGTAGGTCGCTTGAAAACCGGTACGCCGCCGCGAATTGACGGTCGGTCTGTGGATTTCTCGGTCATGACCGAACAACCGGGTGATACGCCAATCCCGGTGATGTCGTTCATGGGCTCGAAAGAACAGCATCCGCAACAGGTGAGCTGCTGGATTACCCACACCAATGCCCGCACCCACGAGATCATTGCCGCCAACCTGGATCGCTCGCCGATGTATTCAGGCGTGATCGAAGGCGTCGGCCCACGTTATTGCCCGTCGATCGAAGACAAGATCCATCGCTTTGCCGACAAGGAAAGCCACCAGGTCTTCATCGAACCGGAAGGCCTGACGACCCACGAGCTTTACCCCAACGGGATCTCGACGTCCCTGCCGTTCGACGTGCAACTGCAGATCGTGCAGTCGATCCGCGGCATGGAAAACGCGCACATCGTTCGTCCGGGCTACGCCATCGAATACGACTACTTCGATCCCCGTGACCTGAAGTACAGCCTGGAAACCAAGGTCATCGGCGGCCTGTTCTTTGCCGGGCAGATAAACGGCACCACCGGCTACGAAGAAGCCGGTGCCCAGGGTTTGCTGGCCGGGACCAACGCGGCGTTGCGTGCCCAGGGCAAGGACAGCTGGTGCCCGCGTCGCGACGAAGCGTACATCGGTGTGTTGGTGGACGATCTGATCACCCTGGGCACCCAGGAACCGTATCGGATGTTTACGTCCCGCGCGGAATATCGCCTGATCCTGCGCGAAGACAACGCCGATCTGCGCCTGACCGAGAAAGGCCGCGAGCTGGGACTGGTGGATGACGTGCGTTGGGCCGCGTTCTGCAAGAAACGCGAAGGTATCGAACTGGAAGAACAACGGCTGAAAAGCACCTGGGTTCGTCCCGGTACCGAGCAGGGCGATGCCATCGCGGCGAAGTTCGGCACGCCGCTGACACACGAATACAACCTGCTCAACCTCTTGAGTCGGCCGGAAATCGATTACGCCGGGCTGGTGGAAGTGACCGGCCAGGGCGCGGACGATCCACAGGTCGCCGAACAAGTCGAGATCAAGACCAAGTATGCCGGCTACATCGACCGCCAGCAGGACGAAATCGCCCGTCTGCGCGCCAGCGAGGACACCAAGCTGCCTGTGGATATCGATTACACGGTCATTTCCGGCCTGTCGAAGGAAATCCAGAGCAAGCTCGGCACAACCCGGCCGGAAACCCTGGGGCAGGCGTCGCGCATCCCTGGCGTAACCCCGGCGGCGATTTCCCTGTTGATGATTCATTTGAAAAAACGCGGCGCGGGCCGTCAGTTGGAGCAAAGCGCTTGAGTTCGATGGTCACCTCGCAACACGCCGATGAGTTATCCACAGGTGCCCGTCAACTCGGGGTCAGCCTGAGCGAAGCCCAGCATGCGCAACTGCTGGGTTATCTGGCGTTGTTGATCAAATGGAACAAGGCCTACAACCTGACTGCCGTGCGCGATCCGGACGAAATGGTATCTAGGCATCTGCTGGACAGTCTCAGCGTGATGTCTTTCATCGAAAACGGTCGCTGGCTCGATGTGGGCAGCGGCGGTGGCATGCCCGGCATCCCGCTGGCGATCCTGTTTCCGGACTCGCAAGTGACCTGCCTGGACAGCAACGGCAAGAAAACCCGCTTCCTGACCCAGGTCAAACTCGAGCTCAAGCTGGATAACCTGCAAGTTATCCACAGCCGGGTCGAAGCGTTCCAACCTGCACAGCCGTTCAACGGGATCATCTCCCGGGCCTTCAGCAGCATGGAGAATTTCAGCAACTGGACGCGCCACCTGGGCGATGTCGAAACACGCTGGCTGGCAATGAAGGGCGTCCATCCGGCCGATGAGCTGGTAGCATTGCCGTCGGATTTCCACCTCGATAGCGAACACGCCCTGGCCGTACCCGGTTGCCAAGGCCAACGCCATCTGCTGATACTGCGCCGCACGGCATGATTGGGAACACAAGCAAGAATGGCTAAGGTATTCGCGATAGCGAACCAGAAGGGTGGTGTGGGCAAGACCACCACCTGCATCAACCTCGCAGCATCCCTGGTCGCGACCAAGCGTCGGGTGCTGTTGATCGATCTTGATCCACAGGGCAACGCCACCATGGGCAGCGGTGTGGATAAACATGGCCTGGAAAACTCCATCTACGACGTCCTGATCGGTGAATGCGATCTGGGCCAGGCCATGCATTTCTCCGAACACGGCGGTTATCAACTGCTGCCGGCCAACCGTGACCTGACGGCGGCCGAAGTGGTGCTGCTGGAAATGCAGATGAAGGAAAGCCGTCTGCGCAGCGCATTGGCGCCGATCCGGGAGAACTACGATTACATCCTGATCGATTGCCCGCCGTCGCTGTCGATGCTGACCCTCAACGCCCTGGTGGCCGCCGATGGGGTCATTATCCCCATGCAGTGCGAGTACTTTGCCCTTGAAGGGTTGAGCGACCTTGTGGATAACATCAAGCGCATCTCCGAACTGCTGAATCCGGCCCTGAAGGTCGAAGGCCTGTTGCGGACCATGTACGACCCGCGCCTGAGTCTGATGAACGACGTGTCGGTCCAGCTCAAGGAACACTTCGGCGAGCAGCTCTACGACACGGTCATTCCACGCAACATCCGGTTGGCCGAAGCACCGAGTTACGGCATGCCGGCCCTGGCCTACGACAAACAATCCCGTGGTGCGCTGGCTTACCTGGCCCTGGCGGGCGAAATGGTTCGCCGTCAGCGCCGCAACCCACGCACCGCTGCCGCCCAGCCAACTTAAGGAAACCCCATGGCCGTCAAGAAACGTGGTCTCGGACGTGGACTGGACGCGCTGCTCAGCGGTCCCACGGTCAGCGCGCTGGAAGAGCAGGCCGTACAGGCCGACCAGCGTGAGCTGCAACACTTGCCGCTGGATCTGATCCAGCGCGGCAAATATCAGCCACGCCGGGACATGGATCCGCAGGCGCTGGAAGAACTGGCCCAGTCGATCAAGGCCCAGGGCGTGATGCAGCCGATCGTGGTTCGTTCGATCGGTAGCGGGCGCTTCGAGATCATAGCCGGCGAACGCCGCTGGCGCGCCAGTCAGCAGGCCGGGCAGGAAACCATTCCGGCGATGGTGCGCGACGTATCGGATGAAACCGCGATTGCGATGGCGTTGATCGAGAACATCCAGCGCGAAGACCTCAACCCGATCGAGGAAGCGGTCGCCCTGCAGCGTCTGCAACAGGAATTCCAGCTTACGCAGCAACAGGTCGCCGAGGCGGTGGGCAAATCCCGCGTCACCGTGGCCAACCTGTTGCGCTTGATTGCGTTGCCGGAAGTCATCAAGACCATGCTGTCCCATGGCGACCTGGAAATGGGTCATGCCCGGGCCTTGCTCGGATTGCCGGAAAATCAACAGGTTGAAGGGGCGCGACATGTTGTCGCACGAGGCCTGACCGTGCGCCAAACTGAGGCACTGGTTCGTCAGTGGCTGAGCGGTAAACCAGCCCCCGTCGAAGCCCCCAAACCGGACCCGGATATCGCCCGCCTGGAACAGCGCCTGGCCGAGCGGCTGGGCTCTACGGTGCAGATTCGCCACGGCAAGAAGGGCAAGGGACAATTGGTAATCGGTTACAACTCCCTCGATGAGCTGCAAGGCGTCCTTGCGCACATTCGCTGAAACAATTGCTCTTGTAGCGCGCAGTCGGAAATCACTACCCGGCAGTTGAATAGGGGCAGAACCGCCCCTATACTCTGCGCGCATTTTGTCGGCACAAATTATGCCAAGTTATTGATTTCAGGCAGCCGACCATTGGAGAGCAAAAGCGATGGAAACCCGCACGCCAAACCGCCTGCCATTCCATCGTCTGGCTGTTTTCCCGGTGTTGATGACCCAATTGGTCGTTGTACTGATCGCCTCGTTGGCGCTCTGGCAATGGCGCGGTGTCGTAGCCGGATATTCAGGTCTTTGCGGAGGCCTGATAGCCTTGCTTCCCAATATTTACTTCGCTCACAGGGCATTTCGGTTTTCCGGCGCCCGAGCAGCCCAAGCCATCGTCCGGTCTTTTTATGCCGGCGAGGCGGGGAAACTGATTTTGACGGCAGTGCTGTTTGCACTGACGTTCGCAGGTGTGAAGCCGTTGGCACCACTGGCTGTATTCGGTGTCTTCCTGTTGACCCAAATGGTCAGCTGGTTCGCTCCCCTGCTAATGAGAACAAGACTTTCGAGACCTTAGGGCGTTTGAGGCAACCATGGCAGAGACAACCGCTTCGGGCTATATCCAGCACCACTTGCAGAACCTGACCTTCGGTCAGCTACCCAACGGCGGCTGGGGCTTTGCCCACTCCGCAGCAGAAGCCAAGGAAATGGGTTTCTGGGCTTTCCACGTCGATACCCTCGGCTGGTCGGTCGCGCTGGGTCTGATCTTCGTTTTCCTTTTCCGCATGGCGGCCAAGAAGGCGACTTCGGGCCAGCCGGGTGCCTTGCAGAACTTCGTTGAAGTCCTGGTCGAGTTCGTCGACGGCAGCGTGAAGGACAGCTTCCACGGTCGTAGCCCGGTGATTGCACCGCTGGCACTGACCATTTTCGTCTGGGTGTTCCTGATGAACGCCGTCGACCTGGTACCGGTCGACTGGATTCCTCAACTGGCCATCCTGATCTCCGGTGACCACCACATCCCATTCCGCGCCGTGTCGACCACCGACCCGAACGCGACCCTGGGCATGGCGTTCTCGGTTTTCGCACTGATCATTTTCTATAGCATCAAGGTCAAGGGCATCGGCGGCTTCATCGGCGAACTGACCCTGCACCCGTTCGGCAGCAAGAACATCCTTGTTCAGGCCCTGCTGATCCCGGTGAACTTCCTGCTGGAGTTCGTGACCCTGATCGCCAAGCCTATCTCTCTGGCTCTGCGTCTGTTCGGTAACATGTATGCCGGCGAGCTGGTGTTCATCCTCATCGCTGTGATGTTCGGCAGCGGCCTGCTCTGGCTCAGTGGCCTGGGCGTGGTACTGCAGTGGGCTTGGGCCGTATTCCACATCCTGATCATCACCCTGCAGGCGTTCATCTTCATGATGCTGACCATCGTCTACCTGTCGATGGCGCACGAAGAAAACCATTAAGGCCAGTCTCGACTAGTCTGATGTCCTTCCCGGTCAAACGGGGAGGGGCCCGAACAGGCCACGATGAAACGATTTGTTTTACCGCTTTAAATTAAAAAAACCTAAACCATACGACGTAAAAGTCGGGAGGAAAGATGGAAACTGTAGTTGGTCTAACCGCTATCGCTGTTGCACTGTTGATCGGCCTGGGCGCACTGGGTACCGCAATTGGTTTCGGCCTGTTGGGCGGCAAGTTCCTGGAAGGCGCTGCGCGTCAGCCAGAAATGGTTCCAATGCTGCAAGTCAAAATGTTCATCGTTGCCGGTCTGCTCGACGCCGTAACCATGATCGGTGTTGGTATCGCTCTGTTCTTCACCTTTGCGAACCCGTTCGTTGGTCAGATCGCTGGCTAATTACTCGGATGTCTCGAGTAGTTTGGTGTGATGGACAACGTAACTGCGAGGTGTTGGCGTGAACATTAATGCGACCCTGATTGGCCAGTCCGTTGCGTTCCTGATTTTTGTACTGTTCTGCATGAAGTTCGTATGGCCTCCGGTCATTGCGGCACTGCACGAACGTCAAAAGAAGATCGCTGATGGGCTGGACGCTGCCAGCCGAGCAGCTCGCGACCTGGAGTTGGCCCATGAGAAAGTGGGTCAGCAACTGCGCGAAGCGAAAGCTCAGGCAGCTGAAATCATCGAGCAAGCCAAGAAACGCGGTACCCAGATTGTCGACGAAGCCCGTGAACAGGCTCGTGTCGAAGCTGACCGTGTGAAGGCTCAGGCTCAAGCCGAGATCGAACAGGAACTGAACAGTGTCAAAGACGCGCTGCGTGCCCAAGTGGGTAGCCTGGCCGTTGGCGGTGCTTCGAAGATCCTGGGTGCCACAATCGATCAAAACGCGCACGCAGAGCTGGTTAACCAACTGGCTGCTGAAATCTAAGCGAGGGCGATCATGGCAGAACTGACCACGTTGGCCCGACCTTACGCTAAGGCGGCCTTCGAGCACGCTCAGGCCCACCAGCAACTGGCCAATTGGTCAGCCATGCTCGGCCTGGCAGCAGCGGTGTCGCAAGACGACACCATGCAGCGCGTGCTCAAGGCCCCGCGACTGACGAGCGCAGAAAAGGCCGCCACGTTCATTGACGTGTGCGGCGACAAGTTCGATGCCAAGGCACAGAATTTCATCCATGTCGTTGCTGAAAACGACCGTCTCCCGCTTCTGCCGGAGATCGCCGCCCTGTTCGACCTGTACAAGGCCGAGCAGGAGAAATCGGTAGACGTGGAAGTCACCAGTGCTTTTGCATTGAACCAAGAACAGCAAGACAAACTCGCCAAGGTTCTCAGTGCACGACTCAACCGGGAAGTGCGCCTGCAAGTCGAGGAAGACAAGTCCCTTATAGGGGGCGTTGTAATCCGCGCCGGCGACCTGGTTATCGATGGCTCGATTCGCGGCAAAATCGCGAAACTTGCCGAAGCATTGAAATCTTGAGTTTGAAGGGGCAGCAGAGCAATGCAGCAACTCAATCCTTCCGAAATAAGTGAAATTATCAAGGGCCGCATCGAAAAGCTCGATGTGACCTCCCAAGCCCGTAACGAAGGCACTGTCGTCAGCGTATCTGACGGTATCGTGCGGATTCACGGTCTGGCCGACGTCATGTACGGCGAGATGATCGAGTTTCCGGGCGGCGTCTACGGTATGGCCCTCAACCTGGAGCAGGACTCCGTAGGTGCCGTTGTACTGGGCGCATACACGACTCTGGCTGAAGGCATGAGCGCCAAGTGCACCGGCCGCATCCTCGAAGTTCCGGTTGGTAAGGAACTGCTGGGTCGCGTAGTCGACGCACTGGGTAACCCTGTTGACGGCAAAGGTCCGCTGAACAACACCGAGACCGACGCGGTCGAGAAAGTTGCTCCAGGCGTGATCTGGCGTAAGTCGGTAGATCAGCCTGTACAGACTGGCTACAAGGCTGTCGATGCCATGATCCCTGTCGGCCGTGGCCAGCGTGAGCTGATCATCGGTGACCGTCAGATCGGTAAGACCGCTCTGGCGATCGACGCGATCATCAACCAGAAAAACAGCGGCATCTTCTGCGTATACGTGGCAATCGGTCAGAAGCAATCGACCATCGCCAACGTGGTGCGCAAGCTGGAAGAGAACGGTGCATTGGCTAACACCATCATCGTTGCTGCCAGTGCTTCCGAATCGGCCGCACTGCAGTTCCTGGCACCGTACTCCGGTTGCACCATGGGCGAATACTTCCGCGACCGCGGTGAAGACGCGCTGATCGTCTATGACGATCTGTCCAAGCAAGCAGTGGCTTACCGCCAGATTTCCCTGCTGCTGCGCCGTCCACCAGGCCGTGAAGCCTACCCAGGCGACGTGTTCTATCTCCACTCCCGTCTGCTGGAGCGCGCATCCCGCGTTTCGGAAGAGTACGTCGAGAAGTTCACCAACGGCGCCGTGACTGGCAAGACCGGTTCCCTGACCGCTCTGCCGATCATCGAAACCCAGGCTGGCGACGTTTCCGCGTTCGTTCCGACCAACGTGATCTCCATCACCGACGGTCAGATCTTCCTGGAATCGGCCATGTTCAACTCGGGCATCCGTCCTGCTGTGAACGCCGGTGTTTCGGTATCCCGTGTAGGTGGTGCCGCTCAGACCAAGATCATCAAGAAGCTGTCCGGTGGTATCCGTACCGCTCTGGCTCAGTACCGTGAACTGGCGGCATTCGCCCAGTTCGCATCTGACCTGGACGAAGCGACCCGTAAGCAACTTGAGCATGGTCAGCGCGTTACCGAGCTGATGAAGCAGAAGCAATACGCACCGATGTCGATCGCTGACATGGCGCTGTCGCTGTATGCCGCTGAGCGTGGGTTCCTGACTGACATTGAAATCGCCAAGATCGGCAGCTTCGAACAAGCGCTGATTGCTTTCTTCAACCGCGATCACGCCGATTTGATGGCCAAGATCAACGTGAAGGGTGACTTCAATGACGAAATCGACGCTGGCCTCAAAGCCGGTATCGAGAAGTTCAAGGCCACCCAAACCTGGTAAGCCGCAGCGGGAGCCGCAAGGCTCCCGCTTGCTAACCTGATAGGTGTTACATGGCAGGCGCAAAAGAGATTCGCAGTAAGATTGCGAGCATCAAAAGCACGCAAAAGATTACCAGCGCCATGGAAAAAGTGGCGGTCAGCAAAATGCGCAAGGCACAAATGCGCATGGCTGCTAGCCGTCCTTATGCGGAGCGCATCCGCCAGGTGATTGGTCATCTGGCCAACGCCAACCCGGAATATCGCCACCCATTCATGATCGACCGCGCCGTCAAGCGCGTCGGTTACGTTGTGGTGAGCAGTGACCGTGGTCTGTGCGGTGGCTTGAACACCAACCTGTTCAAGGCCCTGGTCAAGGACATGGCGGTAAACCGCGAACAAGGCGTCGAGATCGATCTGTGCGTGGTAGGTAGCAAGGGTGCGGCTTTCTTCCGCAACTTCGGCGGTAACGTCGTCGCCGCTATCAGCCACCTGGGTGAAGAACCGTCGATCAATGACCTGATCGGCAGCGTCAAGGTGATGCTGGATGCTTACCTGGAAGGCCGGATCGACCGCCTGTCCGTGGTATCCAACAAGTTCATCAACACCATGACGCAACAGCCGACCGTGGAGCAGTTGATTCCATTGGTTGCGACCCCGGAACAGGAACTCAAGCACCACTGGGACTACCTCTACGAACCGGATGCCAAGGAGCTGCTCGACGGCTTGATGGTCCGCTACGTGGAGTCGCAGGTGTACCAGGCGGTGGTCGAGAACAACGCAGCTGAACAAGCCGCGCGGATGATCGCGATGAAGAACGCTACCGACAACGCCGGTGATTTGATCAGCGATTTGCAGCTGATCTACAACAAGGCGCGTCAGGCTGCGATCACCCAAGAGATCTCGGAAATCGTCGGCGGCGCTGCCGCGGTTTAACGGTTCAAATATTCAGAGGATCCAGCTATGAGTAGCGGACGTATCGTTCAAATCATCGGCGCCGTTATCGACGTGGAATTCCCACGCGACAACGTACCGAGCATCTACGACGCCTTGAAGGTTCAAGGCGCCGAAACCACCCTCGAAGTTCAGCAGCAGCTGGGCGACGGCGTGGTTCGTACCATTGCGATGGGCTCCACCGAAGGCTTGAAGCGCGGTCTGGACGTCAACAACACTGGCGCAGCCATTTCCGTACCGGTCGGTAAAGCGACCCTGGGCCGGATCATGGACGTACTGGGCAACCCGATCGACGAAGCTGGTCCGATTGACACCGAAGAGCGCTGGGGCATTCACCGTCCTGCGCCAACCTTCGCTGAACAAGCGGGTGGCAACGAGCTGCTGGAAACCGGCATCAAGGTTATCGACCTGGTTTGCCCGTTCGCCAAGGGCGGTAAAGTCGGTCTGTTCGGTGGTGCCGGTGTAGGCAAGACCGTAAACATGATGGAACTGATCCGTAACATCGCCATCGAGCACAGCGGTTATTCCGTGTTCGCTGGTGTGGGTGAGCGTACTCGTGAGGGTAACGACTTCTACCACGAGATGAAGGACTCCAACGTTCTGGACAAAGTGGCACTGGTCTATGGCCAGATGAACGAGCCGCCGGGAAACCGTCTGCGCGTAGCCCTGACCGGCCTGACCATGGCCGAGAAGTTCCGTGACGAAGGTAACGACGTTCTGCTGTTCGTCGACAACATCTACCGTTACACCCTGGCCGGTACCGAAGTATCCGCACTGCTGGGCCGTATGCCTTCGGCAGTAGGTTACCAGCCGACCCTGGCTGAAGAGATGGGCGTGCTGCAAGAGCGCATCACTTCGACCAAGCAAGGCTCGATCACCTCGATCCAGGCGGTATACGTACCAGCGGACGACTTGACCGACCCGTCGCCAGCGACCACCTTCGCCCACTTGGACGCCACCGTCGTTCTGTCCCGTGACATCGCTTCCCTGGGTATCTACCCAGCGGTAGACCCACTGGACTCGACTTCTCGCCAGCTGGACCCGAACGTGATCGGCAACGACCACTACGAAACCGCTCGCGGCGTTCAGTACGTGCTGCAGCGTTACAAAGAACTGAAGGACATCATCGCGATCCTGGGTATGGACGAGCTGTCGGAAGCCGACAAGCAGTTGGTAAACCGTGCTCGTAAGATCCAGCGTTTCTTGTCGCAGCCGTTCTTCGTGGCTGAAGTCTTCACCGGTGCCTCGGGTAAATACGTTTCCCTGAAAGACACCATTGCTGGCTTCAAAGGCATCCTCAACGGTGACTACGACCACCTGCCAGAACAAGCGTTCTACATGGTCGGCGGCATCGAAGAAGCGATCGAGAAAGCCAAGAAACTGTAATCCCGGCGCCCGGAAACGGGCGCTAATTTAGGTTGAGGCAATCAGATGGCTATGACAGTCCATTGCGATATCGTCAGTGCGGAAGGGGAAATTTTCTCCGGTCTGGTCGAGTTTGTGGTTGCGCATGGTGAACTGGGGGATCTTGGTATCGCTCTGGGGCACGCACCGCTGATCACCAGCTTGAAGCCAGGTCCGATTAGTCTGACCAAGCAGGGCGGGGAAAAGGAGGTGTTCTACATCTCTGGTGGTTTCCTCGAGGTTCAGCCGAACATGGTCAAGGTCCTTGCCGACACCGTGCAACGTGCTGCCGACCTGGACGAAGCCTCCGCTCAGGAAGCCGTCAAGGCTGCCGAGAAGGCTCTGCACGAAAAAGGCGCAGACTTCGACTACGGTTCTGCTGCTGCACGTCTGGCCGAGGCCGCAGCCCAGCTGCGCACCGTCCAGCAGATCCGCAAGAAGTTCGGCGGCTAAGCCGTCTGCTTTTTGTGTGATTGATTAAAAAGGGTAGCCTCGGCTACCCTTTTTTCTTTTCGCGACACTCATCATCTGTTCGCAGTCGTTGACCACCCAGGATTGGTACCCGTCATGTCTCTCGAAATCGTTATCCTCGCGGCCGGCCAAGGCACTCGCATGCGTTCGGCGCTGCCCAAGGTACTGCATCCGATCGCTGGCAACTCCATGCTCGGTCATGTTATCCACAGCGCTCGCCAACTCGATCCACAGCGTATTCATGTGGTGATCGGCCACGGTGCCGATGCCGTGCGTGAACGGCTGGCGGCCGATGACCTGAATTTTGTCCTGCAGGATAAACAACTCGGGACGGGCCACGCGGTGGCCCAGGCGGTGCCGTTCATTACCGCTGACACGGTGCTGGTTCTTTACGGTGATGTGCCGCTGATCGAAGTCGACACCTTGCAGCGCCTGCTCAAGCATGTTGGCCCGCAACAACTGGGCCTGTTGACCGTCGAGCTGGATGACCCTACCGGCTACGGTCGCATCGTGCGTGACGCCGACGGCCAGGTTACCGCCATCGTCGAGCAGAAGGATGCCAACGAAGCCCAACGCGCCATCACCGAGGGCAACACCGGGATCCTGGCGCTGCCGGCCGGGCGCCTGGGTGACTGGATGAGTCGCCTGTCGAACAACAACGCCCAAGGCGAGTACTACCTGACCGACGTGATCGCCATGGCAGTGACTGACGGCCTGGTGGTTGCTACTGAGCAACCCTTGGACGCAATGGAAGTGCAGGGTGCCAATGATCGTCGGCAACTGGCCGAGCTGGAACGCCACTATCAGCTGCGCGCCGCTCGCCGCTTGATGGCCCAGGGCGTAACCCTGCGTGACCCGGCCCGTTTCGATGTTCGAGGTGAGGTCAGCGTGGGCCGCGACGTGGTCATCGACATCAACGTCATCCTTGAGGGCAAGGTCGTCATCGAAGACGACGTGGTTATCGGTCCGAACTGTGTGATCAAGGACAGCACCTTGCGCAAAGGCGTGGTGATCAAGGCCAACAGTCACTTGGACGGAGCGGTGATGGGAGAAGGTAGCGATGCCGGCCCATTTGCCCGTTTGCGTCCTGGCTCCGTGCTGGAGGCCCATGCCCATGTGGGTAACTTTGTCGAGCTGAAGAACGCCCACCTGGGTGAAGGCGCCAAGGCCGGTCACCTGACCTATCTGGGTGACGCTGAAGTCGGCGCCCGCACCAATATTGGCGCCGGCACCATCACCTGTAACTATGACGGCGCGAACAAGTGGAAGACGGTACTGGGGGAGGACGTATTCATCGGTTCCAACAACTCCTTGGTAGCGCCTGTGGATATCTCCAGCGGTGCGACCACAGCGGCCGGTTCGACCATTACCCAGAATGTGGATAACCGACAGCTGGCTGTGGGGCGTGCACGCCAGAAGAATATCGACGGCTGGAAGCGTCCGGAAAAAATCAAGAAACCTTAAAGTTATCCACAGTCCACCCTGTGGGAGCGAGCCATGCTCGCGATAGCGGTATATTAGCCAAGTAGTCATCGACTGACACAACGCTATCGCGAGCAGGCTCGCTCCCACAGGATCTCCATCTTTTCTGAATTTTTCTCCCTTCGCCTTGACGATCGCCGCACAATAGGTTTTGATTGCTTACGTTATCTTTCGAATCGAAACTTAAACTGCCATGTCAAAGCGCAACACCCCCCAACGCCGCCACAACATCCTTGCCTTGCTCCAAGAGCAGGGTGAAGTCAGTGTGGACGAGCTGGCCAAGCGCTTCGAAACCTCGGAAGTTACGATTCGCAAGGATCTTGCCGCCCTGGAGACCAATGGCCTGCTCTTGCGTCGTTACGGCGGCGCGGTCCCGATGCCGCAGGAGTTGGTGGCCGATAACGCCCAGACCGTGTCCAAGTACAAGCAAGCCATCGCCCGGGCGGCGGTGAAGCGGATTCGCGAACACGCGCGCATCATCATCGACAGCGGCAGCACCACTGCCGCCATGATCCCCGAACTCGGCCTGCAACCGGGGTTGGTGGTCATGACCAACTCTCTGCACGTCGCCAGTGCCTTGAACGAACTGGAACACGAACCGGTACTGTTGATGACTGGCGGCACCTGGGATCCTCATTCCGAATCCTTCCAGGGCCAGGTGGCGGAACAGGTCCTGCGTTCCTATGACTTCGACCAGCTGTTCATCGGTGCCGACGGCATCGACCTGATTCGTGGTACCACCACCTTCAACGAGTTACTGGGGCTAAGCCGGGTCATGGCTGAGGTGGCCCGTGAGGTAATCGTGATGGTGGAGGCCGATAAAATCGGTCGCAAGATCCCCAACCTGGAACTGCCGTGGAGCAGCGTCCATACCCTCATTACCGATGATCGCCTGCCCGTAGAGGCTCGCGATCAGATTCAGGCGCGCGGCATCCAGGTGATCTGCGCGTCTGTCAGCCAGGAGAAATAACATGTGTGGAATTGTCGGCGCCGTTGCTGAACGCAACATCACAGCCATCCTGCTCGAAGGCCTCAAGCGTCTGGAATACCGTGGCTATGACAGTGCGGGTGTGGCAGTGCTCACCAACGATGGGCAACTTGAGCGCATGCGTCGGCCGGGCAAGGTCAGTGAGCTGGAGCAGGCGCTGGAAGCCGAGCCGCTGATCGGTCGCCTGGGCATTGCCCACACCCGTTGGGCCACCCACGGTGCGCCGTGCGAGCGCAATGCCCATCCGCATTTCTCCGGCGACCTGGCAGTGGTGCACAACGGCATCATCGAGAACCACGAAGCCTTGCGTGAACAGCTCAAGGCCCAGGGCTACGTCTTCACCTCGGACACCGACACTGAAGTCATCGCCCATCTGCTCAATCACAAGCTCAAGGAACTGACGGACCTGACCGTGGCCCTCAAGGCCACCGTCAAGGAGCTTCACGGCGCCTATGGCCTGGCAGTCATCAGTGCGAAACAACCGGATCGTCTGGTGGCGGCCCGCAGTGGCAGCCCGCTGGTGATTGGCCTGGGCCTGGGGGAAAACTTCCTGGCGTCTGACCAGTTGGCACTGCGTCAGGTCACTGACCGTTTCATGTATCTGGAAGAGGGCGATATCGCTGAAATTCGCCGCGACAGCGTGCAGATCTGGGATCTCGATGGCCAAGTGGTAGAGCGCGAAATCGTGCAGTACCGCGACGGTGCCGAAGCCGCCGACAAGGGCGAGTTCCGCCACTTCATGCTCAAGGAAATCCACGAGCAACCGGCTGTGGTGCAACGTACCCTGGAAGGGCGCATGAGCCAGAGCCAGGTATTGGTCCAGGCCTTTGGCCCACAGGCAGCCGAATTGTTCGCCAAGGTTCGCAATGTGCAGATCGTCGCCTGCGGCACCAGCTATCACGCCGGCATGGTCGCTCGTTACTGGCTGGAGGAATTGGCCGGTATTCCGTGCCAGGTGGAAGTTGCCAGTGAGTTCCGTTATCGCAAGGTGGTGGTGCAACCGGACACACTGTTCGTCACCATCTCCCAGTCCGGTGAAACCGCCGATACCCTGGCGGCCCTGCGCAATGCCAAGGCCTTGGGTTTCCTCGCCAGCCTGGCGATCTGCAACGTCGGCATCAGCTCGTTGGTGCGCGAATCCGACCTGACCTTGCTGACCCAGGCCGGCCGCGAGATCGGCGTGGCGTCGACCAAGGCCTTCACCACCCAGTTGGTCGGTCTTCTGCTGTTGACCTTGTCGTTGGGCCAGGTGCGCGGGACCTTGGCCGAGGGTGTAGAGGCAACGCTGGTGGAAGAACTGCGCCGCCTGCCGGCCCGTCTGGGTGAAGCCCTGGCGATGGACAGCACTGTGGAAAAAATCGCCGAACTGTTCGCCGAGAAGAACCACACCCTGTTCCTGGGCCGTGGTGCGCAATTCCCGGTAGCGATGGAAGGCGCCCTGAAACTCAAGGAAATCTCCTATATCCACGCCGAAGCCTACCCGGCCGGTGAGCTCAAGCATGGCCCGCTGGCTCTGGTGGACAACGACATGCCGGTGGTCACCGTGGCCCCGAACAACGAGCTGTTGGAAAAGCTCAAGTCCAACCTTCAGGAAGTGCGTGCCCGTGGCGGCCAACTGATCGTCTTTGCTGACGAAAAGGCCGGCATGACCAATGGCGAAGGGAATCACGTGGTGCATATGCCGCACATCCACGACGCCCTGGCGCCGATCCTCTATACCATCCCGCTGCAGTTGCTGTCGTACTACGTGGCCGTGCTCAAGGGGACGGATGTCGATCAGCCGCGGAATCTGGCGAAGTCTGTGACGGTGGAGTGAGGGGCGTCTGCCGAACGGGTCCTGGATCACCTTCAGATCTTGAAGGTGTTGACCATCTGCTGCAGGCGGATCGACTGTTTTTCCAGTTCATTGCACGCCTGCAAAGTGGATTGCAGATTGCCGACAGTCTTCTGGTTCAGGTCATTGATGTGGCTGATGTCCCGATCCAGATTGTCCACCACTGAGGTTTGTTCTTCGGTGGCGGTGGCCATGGATAGGTTGATTTCGTCGATCTCGCCAATGCCCTGCAGTACCTGATTGAGTCGTTCACCGGCAAGCCTGGCGGTGCTGACGTTGGTGTCGCTGTGGCGCTGGCTTTCCAGCATGGCATTGACGGCGCTGCCGGCGCCGGCTTGCAACTCCTCGATCATATTGTGAATTTCCTGCGCCGATTGTTGAGTGCGATGGGCGAGGGTGCGCACCTCGTCCGAGACCACCGCAAAGCCACGTCCGGCGTCTCCGGCACGGGCGGCCTCGATGGCGGCGTTGAGGGCCAGCAGGTTGGTCTGGTCGGAAATGCCCTTGATCACGTCGAGGATCCGGCCGATTTTCAAGGTTTTTTCATTCAGGCTTTCGATGTCCTGACGGGTATTGATCACTTGTGATGAGAGCTGTGCCATGGCGCTGATGCTGCGCTCCACTACCTGTTGGCCTTCATGGGTCTGGGTCTTGGTATCCGAGGCGCGATTTGACGCATGTGCGGCGCTACGGGCGATCTCTTGGGCGGCGGCGCCCAGCTCGTTGATGGCTGTGGCGATGTTGTGGGTCAACGCCGCCTGGGTGTCGGAGCTTTTCAGGGACGAGTGCGATGCCTGGCTGACCTGCGCGGCCAGTTGGGTAAGTTGGCTACTGGACGTCAGGACTTCGCGTATCGAGTGCTGAATGCGTTCGACGAAGCGGTTGAACCCGCCAGCCATCACGCCAAACTCGTCCTGGGACAGGCTCTGCAGGCGTTGGGTCAGATCGCCTTCGCCATCGGCAATGGATTGCATGGCCAAGCCCATATTGCGTAAAGGCCGCATCAGGGCATTGATCAATAGACCGAGCAAGACAACGGTGATCAGTATCGCAATCAGCGTTGCGATCAGGGCCGAGGTGCGAAACTCATGGAGCGCGGCGTAGGCCTTGTCCTTGTCCACCGACAGTCCGATGGACCAGTGCAATGACGGCAAGCCGTTGATCGGCGTGAATGTAACGATCCGGGTGCTGCCGTTTTCCTGTACTTCATTCAGGTTGTCATTGATACCCGGAGCACCTTCGGGGAACGCTTGGGCCAGAGTCTTGGTGACCAAGGCACTGTCCGGATGCACCAGGATCTTGCCGTCGTCACTGACCAGGAAGGCATAGCCGATGCCGTTGAGATCAACGGAGTTGACGATGCTGGCGAGCTTTTCCAGGCTCAGACTCGCCCCGAATACGCCGGCTGCCTTGCCGTTGATCTTGATCGGCACCGCCTCGGTCATGATCAGATAATCGATGCCGGCTCCAATGTAGGGTTCGGTCAGGACGGGGCTGAGGGAGGCTGCCGCCTCCTTGTACCACTGGCGCTGACGGACATCGTAGCCATCGGGCATCACCCGCTCGGGATAAATGAAGAAACGACTATCTTGGAGCCCGACATAGCTGGCGATAAAGGTCTTGGTGATGATGTCTTGAGAGAGCATCTTGCTGATGGTAGCCGGGGTGGGGTCGGCGGCAATGGTTTCGGCGGCGCCCTCGATCAGCAGGAGCCGGCCAGCCAGCCAATTGTCGAGGTTGGCGCCGAGCAACTTGCCAGTGGTTTGCAAGCTGCTGTGCAGCGCTTCGCGGGTACTTGCTTGTTGTCGATGGTCATTGAGCAGTGAGAACGACAGGAATACTGCCACCGAGATGACACAGGCGCCGAGAAGGATCTTGTGGCCGAATTTCATACTGATGCCCATGAAGCACGCTCGTCAGGTCTTGTTTTTATGAGTCCCCGCCAGGGTTGGGCGAAGATTTGACGAGTGGACAGGTTTTGTCGAACTAGAAAAGATGATGGGCAATCGTAGGAATTTTTATGGCATCAAGTGACGCGGATGCGCGCTTGCCGAGCGCCCGGATTCCGGGCTGAGCATCACTCCAGAAAACACCGGTCAAAAAGGTAGACGCTGCCCGGTTTGAGGTTTTCCACGGTGCGTTGCGGACGGCCGCCATCGCCGCTTTTCTTGCGGCCGGTTTCCTGCAGGTAGCCCGCTTCGGTCATCTTCAGCAGACGCTGGCGCATGCTGGTCTTGAGCACCGGACGGTCGAGCACCAGGGAAAAAATGCCCACGGCTTCCGGCGCGCTGAACTCGGGGCCCAGGAACATCAGCGGCAGGCTGCTGTAGAGCGCTTTGGAGAACAGCCGCTCCTGCACGGCAGCCACCAGGCTGTTGTGGTCGAAAGGGAGTTTTATCGTGGCGTCAGCGACGTCCTTTAGCGCAAAGAATCCCTGGTGTTCGGCGAGCGGGGGCGTATCGCTGACAATGGCCAGGTAGAACGTCGATGATGACCAGCAGCGTGGATCGCGGAACGCGTCGCCGACGGTGCCGACCTGTTCGATCCAGGCCAGCGGCATGCCCACTTTGTTCGAATTGCGCAGGCGCTCCACGGCGTCGTTCAGCGTGAGATCTTCGACCCCTCCATTCACCACGATCCCTGGCAGCGCCCAATGGCCGGCGAACGGCTCTGCTTCCCGGCGGTTCAGGAGGATTTCAAGGGCCTGGGCTTCCCGGTTGAAGCGCAGCACACACAGGTCGATGGTGTGCAGATAATCGCGCGCAGCGGCTGTGCGGTTCGGCATGTCAGTTTCCGTGGGTAGCGTAAAGGTCGTAGTTTACCGGGTCCATGCCGGGTGCCATCCAGTGATTGGGCAGCAGTTCGCCTAAAGCCAGTCGTTCGCGAACCAGCGTGCTGCGCACATGGATCTTCTCTTCCACACAAAGGATGGAAAAGCGCTCCAGTAATTCCTGGCCGCGGTAGAAGGTCGGTAACAGATCCGCGACGTCCTGGCCCACCACTAACGCTATCCGCTTGCCGTCCAAGGCCAGGCTGTCGGCCAGGTGGGCAAGCAGGGTGTAGCTGTAGATGGCGCCTTCGACACCACGCGCGACGACCTGCTCGACCCGGCTTGCATGCACTTGCGCGCAGCACAGCGGCTGAACGTGCTCGACGATCGACTCCAGCCATTTCAGGCGAATTTCATAGTCAACCATTCGCTTGCCGTAGGGATGCCTGAAGCTTGGGGCGACCAGCACGCGCCTGGCCTGGAATGACGCCTGGATCATCACCTGGGCGTGACCGGCATGAGGGGGATTGAAGGCGCCGCCATAAAGGGCCAGTTCGAACATGGCTTATTCTCTTTAGGTACACGACATGTACCGTATCATCAAAAACGTGTCCGGTGAAATTTATCTGAGCCATGTCTATTTCATACGTGCATGAATCGATAGGCAAGAAAAATTCTTTTCACGGTGGCTTGTCATTAAAGTACACGTTATGTACTCTCGTTGCTGTGAACAGGAGAAACCAGTATGAATAGCCTGAACCGTAAGACGGCTTCCTTCGATGTCGATGCGCAAAAGAGCTTTACACCGCTTTGCCCTGATGAGCTGCCTGTGCCTGGTGGAGAACAAATTGGCGACGAGCTGAATTTCATCGCTTCCCTGGCCAGCCTGCGTGTCGGCAGCAAGGATGCCCATTCGCCTCAGGCGCCATGGGTGGTCGCCGAGCATTCACAGATGCTCACCCCGACCGGGCTCGAGCACGCCGACGTCACTTGGGTCAGCCACTGTGTTCCTGGTACCGAAGGTTTCACCTTGTTGGACGAACTGCCGACTCCCTACGACTACGACTATTTCGTCTGGAAGGGCGTCGAGCCGGATTTTCACCCGTACGGCGCCTGTTACCACGACCTGCACGGCAAGCTGTCCACCGGGGTGATCGAGTACCTGAAAGGCCTGGGTGTGGAGCAGGTTCTTGTCGGCGGGCTGGCGCTGGATTTCTGCGTCAAGACCACGGCCCTGCAACTGGCTGCCGCCGGCTTCAACGTGATCGTTCACCTTCCGGCCTGCCGGGCCATCAGTGAGGAGGGCGCCACGCAAGCCATTCAGGACCTGCAGCAAGCGGGGGTCTGGGTTGCCAGGACCCGCGAAGAAACCATCCGCCTGGCAAGCGAGTAAGGAGCAAACATGGACAGCGCATTCGACTCAAACAGTGGCGTCATCCAGAGCCTGCTGGATACCGATTACTACACCTTCACCATGATGCAGGCGGTTTTGCACCAGCACCCGAACGTGGAGGTGGAGTATCAGTTCATCGTGCGTTCCAAAGAGCGGCTCGGTCACCTGATCCCGGACATTCGTGTGGAACTGGAAAAGCTTGCCGGATTGCAGTTGCGCGAGGGGGAGCAAAGGTTTTTGTTCAACAAGCGTTTCCGCGAATACCTGACACCGGACTTCGAACAGTTCCTGGGTCTGTTTCGCTTCAATCTGCGCTACATCCATGTGTCGGAGGTTGACGGCCAACTGCACATCCGCGTTCGTGGTCCGATGTTGCACTGCATCATGTTCGAGCAGCCGGTACTGGCGATGGTCAGCGAGCTGCGCAACCGCGAGAAGTACCCCGAAGTCGAACTGGCCGACGTTACCCGCAAGCTGTACCAGAAGTTCGAGTGGCTGGAGAAAAACGCCAGTCGTGAAGAACTTGCCGAGTTCCGTGTTTCCGACTTTTCCACCCGTCGCCGGCTGTCCTTCAGGGCGCAACGTGAAGTGGTGAATATCATGCGCAGTGATTTTCCCGGCGTGTTTGTCGGCACCAGTAACGCTCACCTGGCGTATGAGTTCGATCTCCCACTGATCGGCACGATGGCTCACCAATGGCTGATGGTCCATCAGCAACTCGGGCGCCTGCGCGAGAGTCAGAACGCGGCCTTGGAAAACTGGGTGCGCGAGTATCGTGGCCGGCTCGGTATCGCGCTGACGGACTGCATCAGCACCGACTTCTTCCTCAAGGATTTCGACCTGTACTTCGCCAAGCTCTATGACGGGCTGCGCCAGGATTCAGGTGACCCGATTGTCTGGGCTGACAAAGTGCTGGGGCGTTACCGGGAATTGGGTGTCGATCCACGGACCAAGGACCTGATGTTCTCCGACGGTCTCAATTTCGAGAAATGCTTGCCGATCCTGCGTCATGTCCGCGGCAAGGCCAAGTTCGGTTTTGGCATGGGCACCAGCCTGGCCTGCGATGTCGAGGGGGTCGAGCCGCTGAGCATTGTCATGAAACTGGTGCGCGTTCATGGCGAGCCGGTGGTGAAGTTCTCCGATGATCCGATCAAGAACGTCTGTGAAGATGTTTCGTTCCTTCGCTATGCCGCCCAAGTGTTCAACGTCGCCCTGATCAATCCACAGATGGGAGCCTGATATGACTTCACTTCAGCAAGAGCGCATTGCCCGGGAACTGGGCATCGATCGCCAACTCAAACAGGGCGGTGAGCACCTCGAGATTGCCCGTCGCGTTGGGTTTATCAAGCAGGTTTTACGTGAGTCGGGTTGCACGTCCCTGGTACTGGGTATCAGCGGCGGCGTCGACTCGCTCACAGCCGGGCGTCTATGCCAGTTGGCGGTGGAACAATTGCGAGGCGAGGATTACGAGGCGCGTTTCATCGCCGTGCGACTGCCTTACAAGACCCAGGCCGATGAGCCAGACGCCCAAGCATCCTTGGACTTCATCCGGCCGGACCTGATCACCACGAGCAACATTGCCGCGTGTGTGGATGGGCTGATGGCCAATATCGCGATCGACGGCTTGCAGCCTTCGGCCGAGCACACTGACTTTGTCAAAGGCAATGCCAAGGCCCGGGCACGGATGTTGGCACAATACGCCATTGCCAATATGAGCAATGGGCTGGTGGTCGGTACCGACCATGGCGCGGAGGCGGTGATGGGGTTCTTCACTAAATTCGGCGACGGTGCATGCGACTTGGCGCCGTTGTCCGGGCTGACGAAGACTCAGGTGCGGTGGTTGGCCGATGCCATGGGCGCGCCTGCGTCGCTGGTGCACAAGGCGCCGACCGCCGATCTGGAAGACTTGGCACCCGGTCGGTTGGATGAGGTGGCGTATGGTTGCAGTTACATGGAGATCGATGCGTATCTGATGGGTGAAGAGGTGTCGCCTCAGGCGCGACACATCATCGAACGCGCCTACGGCAAGACGGCTCACAAACGAGCATTGCCGCGTGTTCCGGCGGTGTCATGAACGACATCAAGCCAGCGTAAGCAGGCTTTCAAATGCAACCCTGGTCCCGAATGGAGTGGATGAATGACCCAGGCAACCGGTATCAACGATCGCGTACGCATCAAGAACGTCGAAGTGCTCTCGGACAACTGGTACGTACTGCGCAAGACCACCTATGACTACCTCGGTCGCAACGGCCAATGGCAGGAGTTGACCCGCGAGACCTATGACCGCGGCAATGGCGCCACAATCCTGCTGTACAGCAAGGCCAAGCAGACCGTGGTGTTGACCCGGCAATTCCGCTTTCCGGCCTTCGTCAACGGACACGATGACCTGTTGATCGAAACCTGTGCCGGCCTGTTGGACAACGACGATCCGCACACCTGCATCCGCAAGGAAACCCAGGAAGAAACCGGCTACGTCATCCAGGACGTGCGCAAGGTCTTCGAAGCCTTCATGAGCCCGGGCTCGGTAACGGAGCGGCTGCATTTTTTCGTCGGCGAGTATTTCGACGAAGACAAACGACACGCCGGCGGCGGGTTGGAAGAGGAAGGCGAGGAAATCGAGGTACTGGAGCTACCGCTCGACCAGGCCCTGGGCATGATCGAGAGCGGAGAAATCTGCGACGGCAAGACCATCATGCTGTTGCAGTACGCCAAGCTGCATCGGTTGCTGGATTAGGTTCACTCTCAGGCCTCCAGCCAGGACGCTCCAGAAACTTACGGTGAGCTCTTCCCCGGCCAAGAATCGAGCTTGATCGGGGTTTTCCACAGCTTCGTTGGATGAAGCGCTACAAGCTTGAATCCAGAAGTTTTTTTCTGCTCGATACGCCATGCCTTGGTGCGCTAGAACGCAGACCCAACCCGCTCCTGTCGGCAGCCGGTTCGTCGTATTCACGACGAACCGCTGAACAACTGCGTTGACAACCTGGGACATAGGTGATGATATTCAGTCATACGACAACGTATGACATCAAAAAATAATAAAAACGAAAGGCTCCGATATGCCTTCTACATTTGCAGCCCAGCAAGTCTGTGATACGTCGGCCTTGCTTCTCTCCACAGAGCGCCAACGGTCTTCACCACTTTCTGGAAAGCCTTATGCAGGCTTGCAAGTGCAATCGAATTTTCCCCTATCGACATTCAAGCGACGTCGGCTGTCCAGCCAGGCGATGGTGTCTGTCGCTTGCGTTTCCTCCTTAGTTCCTACCCCCAATGAATGGCAGTACTTGGAGAACAATAATGAGAAAAACATTCTGCGCCTCTTTAATCGCCTCTTTTCTGAGCCTGACCGCCGGCACGGCAATGGCCGCCGACGCCAGTGACTGGCCAAGCCGCCCCGTGCAGGTGGTGGTCATTGCCAATGCCGGTGGTGATACCGATTTCAATGCCCGAATGATGGCCAAGTATTTCACCAAGCTCACTGGCAAACCCATGGTCGTCACCAACATGGCTGGCGGGGGCGGGACGATTGCCGCCGATGCGGTCAAGAGCGCGGCACCGGATGGCAATACCATTCTGTTTACCCATACCGGCCAGTTGATCGTGAACGAGGTGGCAGGGCTCTCCGAGGACCGTTTTGACGCATTTGATATCTCCTGCATCGCTGGCGTCGACAAAGGTGCGGTGTTTGTCTCGGCGAAAAGCTCGGGCATCGACACCCTTGATCAACTGATTGAAAAAGCCAAGGCCAAGCCCGGCACCATCACCTACGGTACCGAAATGGGCAACTTCTCCCATCTTCAAGGGCTGATGTTCGAGAAGCTGGCCGGCGTGAAATTGAAAATGGTCGACAGCGGCACAGTGTCCGAAAAAATCGTCGCCTTGCTGGGCAAGCGCATCGACCTCGGTGCCATCAGCTATGGCTCGGTCCAGGATTACATCACCAGCGGCAAAATGACCGCCCTGGGTCAACCCAACGCCGAGCGCAACGCACTGCTGGGTGACGTGAAGACCTTCAAGGAACAAGGCGTGGACCTGGTCCTGGACAAGCCTTACGTCGTGGCCTTCCCGAAGGGTACGGACCCGGCCATCGTCAAGAAAATGGCCGATACGATGAAGAAGATCACCGAAGAGCCGGAATACGCCGAGGAGCTGAAGAAGTCGTTCAAGCAACCGGTCAGCTTCCAGGGCAGCGAAGAAGCCATTGCGACCCTCAACAAAACCCGCGACAGCTTCATGCAGTTCAAGGACGAGATGCGTAAGGCCAAATAACACCGCATGACGGGCTCGGGTGCGTACTGGCACCCGACAGCCCAGTCCTTCCCAGCAAGAGGAGCCTGTATGGATTCCTATAAAAGAAACGAGCTGATTGCCGGACTGGCAATGCTCGGTGCCGGCGTGGCGTATCTGGTATTGACCCTGAATCTGCCGCGCCGCAGTTTCGTCGATGCTGCGTTTGTGCCCTGGGTGCTCGCCGTTGCGTTGTGCCTGTTGGGCGCGTTGCAATTATGGGCATGGCGAAAGCTGCCGGACCAACCTGCCGAACCCGCTGAAAAAACCGAGCAGATTGATTATCCGACGGTCTTCAAGTCCCTCGCGTTGGTGCTGCTTTACACCGCGTTGCTGCAACCCGTGGGATTCATCGTCATGACCGTGCTTTATCTGTACGTCCAATTCATCGTGTTGACCCCTGCGGAACAGAAGGTCAAGCACCTCCTGTACGGGTTCATCGCGGTCGTTTCGTCAGTGTTGATCTTTTACATTTTTCGCCATGGCTTCGACTTGCTCCTGCCTGTCGGTCTATTGGATTTCTAGGAGACGGCCATGATTGAACTCATGCAGCAAGGCTTCGGTGCCGTACTGACTCCCTATGTGTTTTTCCTCATCACCCTCGGCGTCGCGGTGGGGATTGTTTTTGGTGCGGTGCCCGGGCTTTCGGCCACCATGGCTATTGCGTTGTGCCTGCCGCTGACTTACTCGATGGGCCCTGGTGCGGGCTTGGCGCTGCTGGTTGCGCTGTTTGTCGGTGCCACCTCGGGAGGGCTGATATCGGCGATATTGCTCAACATACCGGGAACACCGGCATCGATCGCCACTACATTCGATGGTTGGCCGTTGATGAAGAAGGGAATGGGCGTCAAGGCGCTGGGGATCGGCGTGGTGTTCTCGTTCCTGGGCACTATTTTCAGTATCGCCGCGCTGATGTTCATCGCTCCGATCCTGGCGGATCTGGCCTTGAGTTTTGGCCCGCACGAATACTTTTCCATTGCGATTTTCTCGCTGACGTTGATCGCCACGCTGTCCACCGGCTCGTTGGTCAAAGGCCTGTTCGCCGGTGCCCTGGGCTTTGCCTTTTCCACCGTGGGGATTGCCCCGGTCGAGGCGATCCGCCGTTTTACGTTTGACCTGCCGAGCCTCAATGGCGGCTTCGCCATGCTCACTGTCATGATCGGTATGTTTGCAGTGGCCGAAGTGCTGAAGTTTGCTGAAAGCGCACGCCTGAGCCATCGGGCCAAACCACAGCACGTCAGTATGAAAGGCGTAAAAGGTTTTGGTTTTTCGATGAAGGAGTTCGTCGGTCAACTGCCCAATGCCACCCGTTCATCCCTGATCGGCCTGGGCATTGGTATCCTGCCCGGTATCGGTGCCGGTACCTCGAATATCGTTTCTTATATCGTGGCGAAGAAACGTTCCAAAACCCCGGAAGAGTTCGGCAAAGGCAAGATCGACGGCGTGGTCGCCAGCGAGACGGCAAACAACGCCGGCATTGGCGGCGCGATGATTCCGCTGTTGACCCTGGGCATTCCCGGCGATACCACCACGGCTGTGATGCTCGGCGGTTTCATGATCCACGGCATCCAGCCGGGGCCTCTGCTGTTCATCAGCCAGGCGCCGTTGGTCTATACGATCTTCGCCGCGCTGATCCTCGCTTCGGTCCTGATGCTGGTGCTCGAGTTCTACGGACTGCGCATGTTCATCAAACTGCTGGCGGTGCCCAAGCACATTCTGTTGCCGATCATCCTTGTGCTCTGTGTGGTTGGCGCATTTGGCCTGAACAGCCGGATCTTCGACGTCTGGGCGGTGCTGCTGTTTGGCTTGCTGGGCTACGGGTTCGTCAAGAGCGGGTTGCCGATTGCGCCGTTCATCATCGGTTTCATCCTGGGCCCCATGGCGGAGACCAACTTGCGTCGTGGCTTGATGCTGTCCGATGGCAATTTCACCGGCTTCCTGTCCAACCCCATCTCAGCGGGCTTTCTCATCCTGGCCGCCGCGTCTATCTCCTGGCACCTGGTGACGGTCATTCGCAACAGGAAAAGCGCTGCTATCGAATTGATGCGCAGTTAGTGGCCTGTTTTCATTCCCGCGTATATGCCGCTGTCACACGAACCCGTGCGGCAGCGGCTGACTCCAAAACGTTCGGAGCATAGCCATGCAAGAGACGCCGCAAATACCTTCCTCCGACGATGACCGTATTGCCTGGGTGCGCGTGGCCTCGGTCTACCTGCCGCTGGCCAATCCCATCAGCGACGCCAAGGTACTCACCGGTCGGCAGAAGCCGATGACGGAAATCGCCATTCTGTTTGTGGAAATCGAAACCAGGGACGGCCATCGGGGCTTGGGATTCAGCTATTCCAAGCGCGCCGGTGGTCCTGGGCAATTTGCCCATGCCCAGGAAGTTGCCCCCAGCCTCATTGGCGAAAACCCCAGCGACATTTCCAAGCTGTGGGACAAGCTCTGCTGGGCCGGTGCTTCGGTGGGGCGGAGCGGTCTGGCCACCCAGGCGATTGGTGCGTTTGATGTCGCCTTGTGGGATCTGAAAGCCAAGCGGGCAAATCTTTCCCTGGCTCGCTTGCTGGGCGCCCATCGCGATTCTGTCCAGTGCTACAACACGTCGGGTGGGTTCCTTCACACTCCGCTTGACCAATTAATGATCAATACCGACCTTTCCCGGGAGAAGGGCATCGGGGGCATCAAGCTCAAGGTCGGCCAGCCTGACCAGGCGCTGGATCTGCGCCGTGTCAGCACCATCCGCAAACATCTGGGGGATGACTTTCCGTTGATGGTGGACGCCAACCAGCAATGGGACCGACCTGCTGCGCAGCGAATGTGTCGACGTCTCGAGCAGTTCAACCTGGTCTGGATCGAGGAACCGTTGGATTGCTACGACGCTGAAGGTCATGCCGCGCTGGCCCTGCAATTCGACACGCCGATCGCGACCGGTGAAATGCTCACCAGCGTTGCCGAGCACTGGGAATTCATCAAGCTGCGCGCCGCCGATTACCTGATGCCCGACGCGCCCCGTGTCGGTGGCATTACCCCTTACCTCAAGGTCCAGGCGTTGGCCGAGCAAGCGGGACTGATGATCGCGCCGCACTTTGCCATGGAACTGCACATTCATCTGGCCGCCACGTATAGCCGCGAGCCATGGGTTGAGCATTTCGAATGGCTGGAGCCTCTGTTCAACGAACGCATGCAAACCCGCGATGGACGCATGTTAGTGCCTACCCGCCCTGGCCTTGGGTTGTCCTTGAGCGAGCGTGTGGCGGGTTGGACGGCGAGCCAGGCGGCGTTCGGGCAGCGTCCGTAAACCGGTCGAGGACAGAGGATGCCATCATTGAGCCAAGAGGTGCTGCAACGCATCGAGCAGGTGGTCGGGCAAGCAGGATTGGTGCGCGACCCAGAGCTGATGCAAAGCTATCTGACAGATTGGCGTAACGCCTATCAAGGCCTGGCGGCCTTGGTGGTACGTCCGGCGACGACCGAAGAAGTGGCCGAGGTTGTACGGATCTGTCATGACGCCCAGGTTGCCTTGGTGCCGCAAGGCGGCAACACCGGCTTGTGCGGCGGCTCGATTCCTGACCCCTCTGGCAATCAGCTGGTGTTGTCCTTGACCCGGATGAAACGTATCCGTGACATCGATCTGGCTAACGAAACCATCACGGTCGAGGCCGGGGTGATCCTGCAACAATTGCAGGATGCCGCCCACCAGGCCGGTCGCCTGTTTCCGCTCTCGCTGGGAGCGGAGGGCAGTTGCACGGTGGGCGGCAACCTGGCGACCAATGCCGGCGGCACGGCGGTGCTGCGATACGGCAACATGCGTGAGCTTACCCTCGGCCTGGAAGTGGTGCTGCCTGACGGTCGCGTCTGGAACGGGTTGCGGGGCCTGCGCAAAGACAATACCGGTTACGATCTCAAGCACTTATTCATCGGCTCGGAGGGCACTCTCGGGATCATCACGGCGGCGGTGCTCAAACTGTTCCCGATGACCCACAGCACGGCGACAGCCTGGGTCGCGCTGCCTTCGCCGCAGGCGGCGGTGGACCTGATCGGCCATGTTCGCGGCTTGTGTGCCGACCGCCTGACGGGCTTCGAAATGATGTCGCGCCAGAGCCTGGATTTTGTCCTGGACCATGTGGCCGGCTGCAGCGACCCGCTGGCAACGAAGCACCCCTGGTACGCCTTGATTGAATTGCGCGACACCGTGCCCGACGCGCCGTTGGCACTGCTGCTTGAAAACGGCCTGGCCGACGCCTTTGAGCGTGGGTGGGTCATTGATGCGGTATTGGCCGGCAACCAGGCACAAGCCGCGGCGCTCTGGGCACTGCGCGAAGGCATTTCCGAGGCGCAGAATCATGAAGGTCCGAGCCTCAAGCATGACATCAGCGTGCCCGTGAGCCGGATACCGGAATTCATCGAGTGCACCGACAAGGCCCTGCAACGGGACTTTCCTGGCGTGCGCATTGTTTCTTATGGCCACATGGGCGATGGCAACCTGCACTACAACATCAGCAAGCCGCTCGGCGATGCGGACGCCTCGTTCAGGACTCATGAACACGCGATCATGCAAGTCATCTACCGGATGACGAGCGCCTTCAACGGCAGCATCAGCGCCGAGCATGGCTTGGGGCAAGCCAAGCCTGAGGCGGCAGTTCGCTTCAAGGACCCCCTGGAGATCGAGTTGATGCGTGCCATCAAACGCACGCTGGACCCCGCCGGGTTAATGAACCCAGGCAAAGTGTTCACCACTGTACTGGAGTGACCACGCCGGGCTTCGTCGACGAGTATGACGACGAAGACAAACGACACGCCGGCGGCGGGTTGGAAGAAGGCGAGGAAATCGAAGTGCTGGAGCTGCCACTCGACCAGGCCTTGGGCATGATCGGGTGGGGGAGATCTGTGACGGCAAGACCATCATGCGGTTGCAGTACGCCAAGTGGCATCGGTTGGTGGATGGGGTTCAGCCGCTGCAACCCGGGACACTTGCCGGCTGATCTTCGCGCTACCAAATCTTTCACGGTAGGCCGAGGGCGGCAACCCGACGGCGTTCCTGAACGCCGCCCGGAAACTTTCCACTGAGCGATAACCACAGGCCTGCGCAATGCCGGTCGCGCTCTGATCGGTAGTTTCCAGCAGTTCCCTGGCCCGGTTCAGGCGTTCCTGTTGCAGCCAGGCCCTTGGCGAAAGGCCGGTCGTTTCTATGAAACGACGCAGGAAAGTGCGCTCGCTCATGGCCACGCGAGCGGCCATGTCGGACACGCTCAGGGGTTGGTCCAAGTGTTCGCGGATCCACTGCAGGACCTGGCTCAGTTCGTTGCGCGGCGACTTGCCCACGGGGGCGACGATGAATTGCGATTGACCACCGGTTCGCTGTGGCGCCATGACCAGGCGACGGGCCACCGAGTTGGCGATATGAGTACCAAAATCCCGTGCGATCAGGTGCAGGCAGGCGTCGATGCCGGCGGCACTGCCGGCTGAGGTAATGATCTGCCCCGAATCGACATACAGCACATTCGGGTCCACGTTGATGAGAGGGAAGCGTTCGGCAAGCTCATCGGAAAACTGCCAATGGGTGGTTACCGTTTCACCGTCGAGCAGTCCCGTGGCGGCGAGTACGAACACACCCGAGCAGATCGAAAGCAAGCGGGCGCCTCGGGCATGGGCGTTTATGAGAGCGTTCAGCAACGCTTGCGGAGGTGGGTCGCGATAGCGCCAGCCGGGAATGATGATGGTGTCTGCGGTGTCCAGCTCTTCCAGCCCGGCGTCGACCGAGATCTGGATGCCCCCCAATGCCCGCATGGGGACCGGATCGACAGCAACGATGCGGTGGGCGTACCACGCAACGTCCAACTCTGGACGAGGCAGGCCGAATATCTCCAGCGCAATACCGAATTCGAATACGCAAAGACCCTCGTAAACGAGAATGGCCACTGTTCCTGGGTGGGTGTGCATTTGGCGTAAAACTACCGTTTGTTGTCGTCTGTTGCACTGTAGCGAACAGTTCCGTCGTCCTACAATCGGGCTATGGGATGGAGCAATGAATGAGTAATCGAAAAACAGGTCGGATCCTGGCGGATGTGGAACAGCAACTTTCCAGGCACTTCCGGGATTTCTTGAGCAATGAAATCCGGATGAAGCAGGTTCGTAATTCGTTTCACCGAGAGGGCTATTTCCACTTCAAGGACTTTTCATTTCTACCCGGCGAGATGCCGGAAGCGCTCCAGTCCGAAGTACATGGGTTGCTCGATGAATATTCGGCAGGTCGCGATGCGACCGTCCTGTTTATCCATGATCCCTACCGCAAGATCCATGTGATCCCTCAGGCGGAAATCGCCGAGGGCGGGGTCGTGATCCCGGCGCTTTACCACTCCGGGTCGCTACGCCATTTCCTCGGCAGCATCGCAGGCGAAGACTTGGCGTCCTGCCTGGACCGCGGACAGTACCTGATCAGTCGGCTGAATCATCCAGACGATACCCATGGTTGGCATTGGGGCGATTACCCCTACACCCTGGTCTGGATCATCGAGGCGCCTGAAGACCCGGAGGGGGGCGACGTGCTGCAATGCGTGCCCCACAGCAACGGGAACAAGGATGACCTGAACGCATGGGAATACCGCCTGGACAACCCCGGCAAGGCCTGCCACCACCTCAAGGGTGACGTGTATTTCCTCAAGTCCGGTACCACGCTGCATCATCTGGTGCCGATTCAACGAAACGCCACGCGCATTATCCTCAGTACCAGTTGGCAGGTGGCTCCGGCCGGTGAAGCGATGCCCTGTGGATAAGTATTGAAGCGCAGCGATCAATCCCGGCGTTACAGCGCCGTGAGTGGTCAGGACAGGCCCGAACAAACGCGCAGCCGTCCAGCGGCTGCGCGCTTTTTGTTCAACTGGACTGGGCCTGGCTGTCCTCCCGCATATCGTCCAGGTATTCCGGCTGGTCCGTCTGGCCCGGCAGCTCGGTCACGACGCTGAAGTCGCTGATCTCGATAGCACCCTCCCCGTGGCCCAGCAAATGGAAGGAAAAGGCTTTGCGGGTCTGCGGGTTATCGAAACGGATGTTCATCACCAGCGGTTGTTCGGACGTCACCGCTACATCGGTTGGCAGTTCCATCGGCACATCCTGCTCGAACTCCTTGGCCTTGAGGGAAATATAGGCCGTATGGTCCGTCTCGATGGCGCGGATGCTCAGGCTGACGCGGGTCTGCGAACCCTGGGGCATTTCCAGGTATTGGGCGCCGATCAGGTTGTCGGTCCAGTCGTTGGAAACCTGGGCGGGAAGTGGAATTTTCTCGGTGCTGCCGAATTGATAATGCTGGTTCAGAGGCGTGCGTAGCAGGGTCTGGTTGAGGGCCGTTGCCCGTGCGCTGATCAGCCTGGCCCGCTGGTCGCTGTAGTGCCCGCCGTAGGTCGCCCGGTCGGCGATGAAACCTTCGCTGGCGTAGTAGCGGCAACGCTGCAGGAAATCGCATTCGGTGAACGTGCCCTTGCCGTCGTGGTAGCGCAGCATGCCATTGGTGAACGACATGATTTCCCGTCCCGTTGTGTAGTCCCTGAACATCGAACGACCGGACAGCGACGCAGGCACCGGGAAACCGAAGTAGTCGAGGATCGAGGCGGTGAGGTCGACGTGCCCATAGGTGCCTGGCTTGATGCGCGGCAAGGGTTCCGGCGCCAGCGTCAGGTTGAATCCCCAGGATGACGCCAAGCGTACATCGTCGATGCCATGGGACTCGTCCGAGGTGATCACCACCAAGGTGTCTTTCAGGATGCCCTGGCGTTCCAGGCCGATGAGGAAGTTATCCAGCGCATCGTCCAGGTAACCCACGGCGGCCTGTTTGGCGGTTTCATAGCGCTGCAGGTAGTCATCCGGTGCGGAGTAGGGCTGATGCGTGCCCACGGTCAGCAGGGTGAGCATCCAGGGTTTGTTCGTTTGTTGCAGGTGTCCGACGTAGTCCAGCGCGCCTTCGAAGAAGGTCTTGTCGTCCTTGCCCCAGGGAAACTCCAGGTAAGCGGGTTGGGTGAACCATTCCATACCCAGGGTCGTATCGAAGCCGATGTGGGGCATGATCCGGTCCTTGGCCATGAACCGCAGGCCCGCACCCTGGAGGAAATGCGTGGCAAAGCCATGCTGGCGCAACTGGGCCGGCAGGCAGTCCTGGTTGCGCTGGGTCTGGTTGAGCATTTCGACGCCCTTGGGCGTGCCATCGTCGAGCTTGTCGTAGTCGCCACACAACATCGAGTACAGGCCGCGGATGGTCTGGTGGCTGTGCAGGACATAATCGGGCGTGTTCATGCCTCGCTCGGCCCAGGCACTGAGGCGCGGCATGGGGCTATCCTGATAACCGGCTTTCAGGGCCTGGCGGTTGGTTTCTATATAGGCACCCGGTATGCCTTCCAGGGCGATGACCAGCACGTTGCGCGCCTGGCCTGGCGCGGTCAGCAGTTTCTCTCCATCAAGGTCCAGCCGGGTAAGGCCTTCCATCGGCGGAATCTGGGCATCCGTATCGCCTTCAAGCCAGTGCTGGATCCGGTCCTGCCCGGTTGCGACCGCCGCCGTGGCGAGTTGATGGGGTAGATTGAACACGTTCCACTGGTCCGCCCCGGTGGGGCGCCAGGATTGTACGGTGCCGTGGACCAGCAGGAGCAGCGCCGGCAATGCCCAGGCGTGGCGTGGCAAGGGCAGTGCGCGGTGTGAGCGGCCTGGCCATTGCACCATCAGCCAGAGCGCCAGCGCTGTCAGTTGCAGCGTGGCCAACCAGGGATGGGCGAAGCCGCCGCTGCTGGAGTTTTCGACGAATTGCGGATCGGTCAGGTAGTGCAGGTCCGAGGGGTTGGGCATGCGTCCGACGGCGCTGATCAACTCGATGTTGGCCAACGTCAGCGCGGTCCAGGCCAGCAACACAGGCAAGGCCAGCCAGAGGGGGCGGCGGTAAAGCAGCGCTAGCAGCAAGCCGCCAACGCCCAGGTCGGACAGGTAGCCCAACGGATCGGACCAACCCAGTGCGATACGCATTGCGAGGGGAACGATCAGGACCAGGCTGCCCAAAGTGATCAAAGGGGCGAAGGGGGAAAAGAGTCCGCGTAAAAAAACGTTCACGAAAACAGGCCTTGTACGGAGTCTGGAACCAGGCACACAGCCTTGTGGGAGCGAGCCTGCTCGCGATAGCTACGGGTCATTCATATGGATGGCGACTGATTCACCGCTATCGCGAGCAGGCTCGCTCCCACAGGATTCTGTGCTGTTTATTAGTCATCAAAGGGTAATGATGGGCGCGATGGTAGCAAGCTTGTTCATCAGTAGCCGGGTCGTGACGCTACGGTTCGTTTGCTCAGGCCCTACAATGGCCGTGCGGCGCTGCTTTGCGGCGTTTGGAAAACTTGTATCAGGATTTCTCATCGGGGGATGGATGGACAGGTTTCAGGAAATGCAGGTGTTTATTGCTGTTGCCCAGGAGTCGGGTTTTTCGGCGGCATCGCGGCGCTTGGGTCTGTCGGCAGCCAGTGTCACCCGTGCGGTGGCAGCGTTGGAGCAACGCATCGGCACGCCGTTGCTGGTTCGCACCACCCGCAACGTGTACCTGAGCGAAGCCGGCCAGCGCTTTCTGGAGGACAGTCGCCGGATCCTGGGCGATCTACAGGAAGCCGAGGATTCGGCGGCCGGCAGCCATGCCCAGCCCAGGGGGCAACTGACGATCACCGCACCGGTGCTGTTCGGTCAGTTGTTCGTCACGCCCCTGCTGGTGGAATACCTGCAGCAGTATCCGGAAGTCAGTATCAATGCCTTGCTGCTGGACCGCAACGTCAACATGGTCGAGGAAGGAATGGACATTGCCGTGCGCATCGGCGAGCTGCCCGACAGCAATCAGCACGCCGTCCGCGTCGGTGAAGTGCGGCGGGTCGTCTGCGGCTCTCCCACGTTTTTCGCTCAGTACGGTCGACCCCAGCATCCGCAAGCGCTTGAGCGACTGCCGGTAGTGGCCTCTTCGGCCATTGGCCAGGTCAGAAGCTGGACCTTCCTCGATGCCGGGCAACCGCTGGCGGTCCGGCCAGTGCCTCGGTTGGTGGTCACCGCCAATCAGGCTGCCATTACGGCAGCCTGCCAGGGTCTGGGAATGACCCGTGTGCTGTCTTATCAAGTGGCGGGGGAGATCGCCAGCGGGGAGCTGGAAATCGTCCTGGCCGATTTTGAACTGCCGCCCCTGCCGATTCATGTGCTGTACCAGGGGGGCGCAATGCACCGGCTCGGGTTCGCAGTTTTGTCGATTTCACGGTCAGCGCCCTGCGTAGACACCCGGCCTTGAGAAACTGATGCATTGTTTCGCTGAAGGAAATAATGGATTGCGTTTACGGGTGATTCTCTAGCTTTTAATTGAGGGGGAAGATGACGCCATCGATGCCGTTCTGCTGACGGCGTCATTTCCAGCGGAGTCGACCATGAACCCTATCAAGCTCTATCACTTCCCGCTTTCCGGACATGCCCACCGTGTGCAATTGATGCTTTCGCTGCTCGAGTTGCCAGTCGAGGTCATCTTCATCGATCTGGCCAAGGGGGCGCATAAACAGGCGGACTTCCTGGCCCTCAACCCATTTGGTCAGGTACCAGTGATCGACGATGACGGCGTGGTACTGGCCGACTCCAACGCCATCCTGGTGTACCTGGCGCAGAAATATGGCAAGGGCCGCTGGCTTCCGAGCGACTCGGTGGGTGCCGCTCAGGTGCAGCGCTGGTTATCGACGGCAGCTGGCGCAATCCATACGGGGCCAGCCACCGCGCGGCTGATCACGGTGTTCGGTGCGCCTTATAACGCCGAGGAGGTGATCGCCCGGTCCCACGGTCTGTTGAAAGTCGTCGATCAACATTTGAGCAGCAACACCTGGCTGGCGGGTGATGCGCCTACCATCGCCGATGTCGCCGGCTACACCTACATCGCCCATGCGCCGGAGGGCAACGTGTCGCTGGACGACTACGTCCATGTCCGCGAGTGGCTGGCGCGGATCGAGGCCCTGCCCGGGTTCGTGGGCATGCCGCGTACGGCTGTCGGTTTGCAGAAACACGTCTGAGCGTAGTCTGTCGCACGTGGGAAGGGCCGTTGGGCATACGGCGGCCCTGCCCTCGTGGTGACACATGAAAACTTCGGCGCAATGGTGTGGCCCTATGCCCGTTCGGTGCAAGACACGGTAATCTGCCGGGTTTTAGCGGGTGATGAAGGTTCATGACTTTTCTTTTCCGGACATCGCTGGCACTCGTCGCGCTGCTTTTGCAGGGCTGCGAGCAACCCCCCGCCGCGCCCCTCGATCAACAACTCTATATCTGGCAACGCCAGTGGACGCCGGCCCACGCATCGGCGCTGCGCCAGAGCCATCAGGACTTCTCAAGCTTGCGGGTGTTGGCCTTGCAGGCGTTTCCCCGTGCGGGCTGGAGCCGTGCGCGGATCGATCCGGCCTTGCTCAAGGCCGATGGCCGACCGCTGATTGCGGTGATCCGCCTGGACGGTCAGCTCGGAACGCTGGATCGGGACGAGGTCATTGCGCAGATCCAGCAAGTGCTGAGTGACTGGCAAGCCCAGGGTCTGACACCGGTGGGCGTGGAGATCGACCATGACGCCGGTAACGCGCGGTTGCCGGCCTATGGGACATTCCTGAGCCAGTTGCGCCAGACCTTGCCGTCTACTTTGCGGTTGAGTATCACGGCCTTGCCGGCCTGGCTCGACAGCCCCGCGCTGCCCGGGTTGTTGGAGGCCGTGGACAGCAGCGTGCTACAGGTCCATGCGGTGAGCGACCCGCGGCAGGGGTTGTTCGATCCGAAACAGGCCCGGCACTGGGCCGAGCGCTGGAGCAAGGTCACCCGGCGGCCGTTCTACCTGGCCCTGCCGGCTTATGGCGTGGCGCTGTTGACCCAAGAGAGCGGCGCGCCAGTGGTTGAAAGCGAAGTACCCATCGACAGAGGAGGCGAGCGGCTGGAGCTGCTGGCAGACCCGCAACAGGTGGCTGGCCTGGCCGCGGATCTGCGTGCCGAACCGCCGAAACACCTGGCTGGCTTGATCTGGTTTCGCTTGCCGCTGGCGGGTGACCGCCGTGTCTGGAGCCTGACCACCCTCGGCGCGGTGGCTCGAGGAGACAAACTGGACAGCCACCTGGCCCTGGCGGTGGAGGAAAAAGACGGTTTGTACGATATCCGGTTGGCCAATCGGGGCAATCTCGACAGCCCCTGGCCCCAACGCGTGACACTTGCCGTTGGTGCATGTGATGGGGTCGATGCCTTGGCGGGTTATACGTTGCAACAAACCCCCGGACTGCTTACCTTCACCCGCATTCAGGAAGGTCGCCTCGCTGCCGGTGCCCAACGGGCCATGGGTTGGGCGCGCTGTACAAAAATTGAACAAGGAGCTTTCAATGTCTACCCGTAAATGGCCTCGTCGTTTGCTCTGCCCGGTGTTTTGTATGAGCCTCGGCTTGCCGTTGGGCCAGGCGTTGGCCTGTGGTCCGGAGTTCCCGATGCGCTTGCTGGACAACCGCGCCCAATCCTTGGCCGAATTACCCGAAGGCAGCTTTCGCTTCGAGATCAAGCGTCTTGGCCATGCCATCGCGGGACTCAAGCCGGCCAGTGAGGCGACGCGCAATCCGGATTACAACTACGACGACATGTCTGCCTACGTGGCACAGCGCAGCGAGGCTGAACGGATTGGCCTGACCCCACCGCAGCAAGCGTTGGTGGAGCGGTTGCGGGCGTTGACCGACGTCGACGAGGTCGCGGCGCAAGCGGCGAACCTGCCGGCCGAGCTACGGTTGTACGCCATCGGCGCGGCCGCCTTTGGTGCCGGTGAAAACCAGAGGGCTGCCCAGGCGTTCCAGGAGTTGCTGGCATTGCCAGCGGACCAGCGCCCGTTGCGCAGTACCTGGGCGGCCTATTCCCTGGGGCGGGCTTTGTTTGCCGTGAGTACCGAGGCGGGCAATGAAGATCCGGCGGCGTCGCGGGATCAGGCCCGTGCGGCGTTTCGCCAGGTCCGAGACTTGAGCGTTGCCGGCTTCAGTGATCCGCTGGAGCTGGCTATCGCCAGTCTCGGCGAAGAAGCCAGGGTAGCCTATACCGCAGACGACTGGGACAGTGCTATCAAGCTGTATGCGACCCAGTCGCTGCACGGTTCCGAGGTCGGTTACAGCTCGTTGTTGTATCTGGCGGCGGACCTGAATGGCCAGCCGGATGATCGCCTGAGGGAGTTGCTCAAGAGCGAAGCCGTGCAGCGGTTGGTGACGAGCTACTTGCTCAGCCGCGTCAGTTGGTGGGATGGGGAGGAGCCATCCGGTGATAAAAGGCTGGTCAAGCTGCTGCAAGCCAGCAGTCACGGCAATCTGGATGATGCCGATCGGCTGGCGGCGGTGAGCTACCAGCACGGCGATTACGCCAGCGCCAAAGCCTTTGTGGAAAAAGCCGGCGACAGCGGATTGGCCTGGTGGCTGCGGGCCAAACTGGCGGTGCGTGACGGTGACAAGACGGCTGCGGCTGCGGCCTATTCCAAGGCGGCCCAGGCGTTTCCAAAGGACGAATCCTGGGGCAATCGGCGCACGCCGGATTGGGATTACGAAACGGTGCAGCCCAAGTGCCGGGTCGAAGGCGAGAGCGCGATCCTGGCCCTGCAACGGGGTGATTACCTGCAAGCGTTCGATCAGCTTTACCGTGGCCAGGGCAACTACTGGTACGACGCCGCTGCAGTCGCCGAGCGGGTACTGACCGCAGAGGAATTGAAACAGTACGTCGACGCCCAGGTCCCGGCGCCACCGCCATTGAGCCAGCAGGATCGCGACAACTACGTGCAACTGCCGGTCGCCGCCCAGTTGCGCAACCTGCTGGGCCGTCGCTTGTTGCGGGAAGGGCGGTATGACGAGGCACCGGCTTACTTCGATAACCCCGATCTGCAGAACAAGGCCCGGGCCTACGGGCAACTGCGCCAGGAGGCAGAGTCCAAATGGTGGCCGACCCGGCGCGCCGAGGCGTATTTCTATGCGTCCAGGATGGCGCGCGATTGGGGCATGGAGATGCTCGGTTACGAGATGGCGCCGGACTATGCCGTCATGGGAGGCGGCTACAGCCTGGAGCCGGTTGAGCTGAAGGTCGGACCGTTGGTGGCCGAAGGGGAGGTGCAACGCCAGCAGGCCAGCGCCGCGCAACCGAACGAGCGCTATCACTACCGTTTTGTCGCCACCGCCCTGGCAAGCAAGGCGGCGGACAATGTGCCCCATACCAGCCAGGCATTTGCGGCGGTGTTGTGCAGAGCCGTGGCGTACAACTCGAGTCTCGAGGAACAAAGCGCGTTGTATCAGCGCTACGTGAAAGAAGGTCCTTATGTGACGTGGGCTGGGGATTTCGGTCATCAGTGCCAGGAGCCGGATTTCCGTGCGGCTGACAAACGCTACGTGACCCAAGCCCTCGATCCGATTCGTTCCGAGTTGCGTCCCTACAAGCGTTGGTTGCAGATCGGCGGCGTGCTGTTTGTGGTCGCAAGCGCGCTGGGCCTGATCAGTCGACGTCGTCGCAAGGCGCAGAGTTCGGCTGGCTGACTTCGATCCATTTGAAAACCTCGTGGCGAGGGGATAAATCCCCGCGCCACAAAGGCCCTGTTCATCTCACCGGTTTTGCCATCCAACATGAAGAATTAAAAACAGAAATTTCACAGCTATGGTTATAAGGTAACGCCTTATAACGAAGCGGTGGTGAAGTCTGTCCACACGCCCGGTTTTTGATCGCCACAAGTGCTGGGGTGGTATGCAAGTCGATCTTGATGTCGAGGGGACACAGGTGGCCGAGTGGCCACGCTTTCAGCAGGCACAATCCCAGGGGCGGCGTCTGAAGCGGATCGCTTTTGCCCTGGCCTTCCTGGCGGGTCTGGGGTTGGTGACGGGGTTCTTTGTCGGGCTGTTTTCGCCGCAATCACTGTGGCCGGCCTTGTTGGCGAGTCAAAGTGCCGCGTTGCTGGTGTTGGTGGCCGGTCTGCAATCCGCCTGGTGGGTGACGCAGTGGCGCAACAGGGCATTGCTACCGGAGTTATCGACGGCGCAGATCCCAGCCGTCGAGCGTGAACCGATTGATCAATCCGGCTGGTATGAGCGACTGCTGGAGCGCATCAGCGCGCGGTGGATCGGCCTGCTGAAACAGATCGGCGCGCCGACGTTGTGGTTGGCCGGTTGGGCAGGGGTGGTGCTGTTGAGCCTGGAACAAGCCTGGAATCTGGCGTTGCCGGCGACCACGCTTGGTGCGTCGGCCAGTGTCGGGGCAGCGCTTTCATTATTGCTGGCGTTCGGCTTGTTGGTATTTGAACGGCAACTGGCGCAGCAACCCACCCTTGAATGGCCGGAAGCGCTGCCGTTGGCGCAGCTGACCCGCCTGGCGATTATCGTGCTGGTGCTCGGCGCACTGTGTCTGTTGTTCGCCGGCGAATCGTCCGTCTGGCCGGTGCGCCTGGCGGTGCTGATGGGGGTGTTGCCGGGGCTGGCGGCGGCGGAGCTGTTGCTGCGGGCTGTGCTGTCATTGTTCAGCCCACGCCGGGATTCCCTGGAACCCACCTTGCTGGGTCGCAGCGTCATCGCCGACCTGCTGCGCTGGCCGCCGCAGCCGTTGCTGGCCCTGCAGCACGAATTGCACAATCGTTTTGGCATCGACCTGCGTCAGATCTGGGCGTTCAGCTACATGCGCCGCGCTTTTTTGCCGGTGCTGGCGCTGGTGTCGCTGGTGGGTTGGCTGCTCACGGGCGTGCATGAAGTACCGCTGCAAGGGCGCGGTATCTACGAGCGTTTTGGTAAGCCGGTGGAAGTGTTCGGTCCTGGCCTGCAGTTAGGCTTGCCCTGGCCGTTGGGTCGGGTGCTTAACGTCGAAAACGGCATCGTCCATGAACTGGCCACCAGCGTGGGCGAAAGCGGGGCGAGCACCGAGACCGAGTCGGCGGAAGGTCCAGCACCGGCGATTGCCAATCGCTTGTGGGACGCCAGCCATGTGAACGATAAATCCCAGGTGATTGCCAGCCGTCGTGCCGATCAGCAGAGCTTCCAGATCGTCAACATGGATGTGCGTTTTGTCTATCGCATTGGTCTCACCGATGCGGCGGCGCTGGCCGCCACCTACAACAGCGCCGACATCCCCACACTGATTCGCAGCACCGCCAGCCGCGTCTTGGTGCATGAGTTTGCCTCGCGCACGCTGGATGGTTTGCTGGGAGCAGATCGGGTCAGCCTGGCCGATGAAATCGGTCGGGCTGTACAAGCCGATTTGCAGAGGCTCGACAGTGGCGTGGAAATCCTCGCCACTGTCGTCGAAGCGATCCACCCACCAGCGGGTGCGGCTAATGCCTACCATGGCGTGCAAGCGGCGCAGATCGGCGCCCAGGCTTTGATTGCCCGGGAGCGCGGCGCTGCGGCGGAGCAGACCAACCAGGCACAACTGCAAGCCAGTATTGCCCACGACCAGGCCCAGGCCACTGCCCGGGAAATCAACGCGACCGCCCAGGCTTCCGACTTGCGCTTCACTGCTGAACGCAAGGCCTACGCCACGGCCGGCCACGCCTTTGTGCTGGAGCAGTACCTCAGCCAACTGAGCCGGGGCCTTGGCAGTGCCAAGTTGCTGATTCTCGATCACCGTCTAGGCGGCAGCGGCAACGCGCCGACCATCGACCTGCGCACTTTCACGCTTCCGGCAGATCCCGCATCGCCGCGTAACCTTGTCCAGCCAGGAGCTGCCCATTGAGCCAGTCTTCTTCCCACGATCATCACGATCATCACGATCACACCGGTCATGATCACGGCCATGCCGGTCATCATCATGGACATCACCATCATCATCACGGGGATCCGCAGGAGGCCGGGCCATTTCCCTGGCGGCGCATGGGGTGGGCGGCGCTGCTGGTAGCGTTTGCCGTTGCGGCCGCGAGCCTGGTCCAGGTGCGTTCGGGGGAGGCGACCGTGATCACCCGTTTCGGCAATCCGGCACGGGTGCTGCTGCAACCTGGCCTGGGGTGGCGCTGGCCGGCGCCGTTCGAGGCGGCGATTCCGGTGGACTTGCGGCTGCGCACCACGTCCAGCGGGCTGCAGGATGTCGGTACCCGTGACGGCTTGCGCATCATCGTTCAAGCCTACGTGGCGTGGCAGGTTCAGGGTGATCCAGATAACGTCCAACGCTTCATGCGTGCTGTACAGAACCAACCGGACGAAGCCGCCCGGCAGATTCGCACGTTCGTGGGCTCGGCCCTGGAAACCACGGCTGCCAGTTTTGACCTGGCGAATCTGGTGAACACCGACGCCAGCCAGGTACGCATCGGCGATTTTGAAGCGCAGTTGCGCCAGCAGATCGAACAGCAGTTGCTCGCCACCTATGGCGTGCGAGTACTGCAAGTGGGCATTGAGCGTCTGACGTTGCCTTCGGTGACGTTGACCGCGACGGTGGATCGCATGCGTGCCGAGCGGGAAACCATCGCCACTGAACGCACCGCCATCGGTAAACGCGAAGCCGCGCAAATTCGCTCCGCCGCCGAACGCGATGCGCGGATCGTGCAGGCTGACGCCACAGTGAAAGCCGCCGATATCGAGGCCCAGTCCCGAGTAGAAGCCGCTGAAATCTATGGCAGGGCCTATGCCGGTTCGCCTCAGCTTTACAACCTGCTGCGTTCGCTGGACACCTTGGGCACCATTGTCAGCCCCGGTACCAAACTGATCCTGCGCACGGATGCGGCGCCGTTCAGGGTGCTGGTGGACGGTCCGCCGTCTGTGGAACTTAAAGGTGGAACACAACCATGAGTGTGGTTCCACGTGGAACAAATGAGTTATCCAGCCCCTGGATTCAGGCTGGACGCGTGGCATTCCTGGCGCTTTACGCTGTCACGATCCTGGCTGCGTTGGCCTGGGTCTTTTCCAATGTTCGGCAGATCGACCCTCAAAACCGAGCCGTGGTACTGCACTTTGGCGCGCTGGATCGCATTCAGAATGCCGGGCTCCTATTGGCATGGCCGCGTCCTGTGGAACAAGTGATCCTGCTTCCGGCAGCGGATCGGGTCTTGGAGCGCCGCGTGGAAAACCTGCTGCGCTCGGATGCGGCCTTGCAGGCTGATCGTGTCGCCAGTTTTGCCTCGCCGGTCAGCGATGCCCTGGCCGGCTCTGGCTATTTACTAACCGGTGACGCCGGGGTGGTGCAGCTGGATGTGCGGGTGTTCTACAAAGTCACCGAACCTTATGCGTTCGTCTTGCAGGGTGAGCACGTCCTGCCAGCGCTGGATCGCCTGGTCACCCGTAGCGCGGTGACCCTCGCAGCGGCTCGGGACTTGGACACGATTCTGGTCGCCCGTCCTGAACTGATCGGCAGTGACAACCAGGCCGCCGAACGCCGCGAACGCCTGCGCGGTGATCTTGTGCAAGGCATCAACCGACGGCTGGCCGATCTTGCCGCTACGGGGCAGGGGCTGGGGATCGAAGTGGTACGGGTCGATGTTCAGTCGAGTTTGCCGGGCCCTGCGGTAAGCGCGTTCAATGCGGTGCTGACGGCCAGTCAGCAGGCCGACAAAGCCGTTGCCAATGCCCGCACCGAAGCCGAGAAACTGACCCAGACCGCTCGCCAGGATTCCGACCGCGTCCTGCAGGTGGCTCACGCCCAGGCCAGCGAACGGCTCGCCAAGGCCTCGGCCGACACCGCTACGGTGCTCAGCCTGGCGAAGACCAAAGACGCTGATCCGCAACTGCTGCTACGCCTGTATCGCGAGCGCATGCCCGGCATTCTCCGCCAGGCCGGGTCAGTGACCACGGTCGACCCGAAAGACGATTCCCGCCTGATCATTCAGGGAGCTGAGCAATGAGCGCGCAAACTGCCGCCGTTCCGATGTTGTCTTCCGCTGAGCAGCGCACGGCCGCTCGCCAGTTGACCCTGGCGATGCTTGCCCTCGGTCTGCTTGCGCTAGGTCTGGTGTGGCGCGGCTGGTCGCCGGAGCAGACCGGGGTCAGCCAGTTGCTGTTGGGTGTCGCTTCGCTGTTGGTCGCGGTGCCGGTGATGCGTTCGGCGTGGTATAGCCTGCGTTATCCGAGTCTGCATGGCATCACCGATCAGTTGATCGCCTTGGCGATGCTGGGGGCTTGGGCCACGGGGGATTTGCTGACGGCTGCGCTGCTGCCGATCATCATGATTTTCGGCCATGTGTTGGAAGAGCGCAGCGTCATCGGTTCCCAGGAAGCCATCCACGCCTTGGGTCAACTGACGCGCAGCCTGGGACGCAAGGTGTTGGCCGACGGCTCGATCATTGAAGTCGACAACGCCACGCTACGGCCCGGCGATACGGTCGAGGTGCGTGCCGGTGATCGCGTACCGGCTGACGGACGAGTGTTGTCCGGCCAGGCCAGCCTCGACACTGCGCCTATTACCGGTGAATCCGTGCCGCTGGAAGCGGTGATGGGCACCGAGGTGTTCGGTGGGGCGATCAATCTCGATGGATTGCTGCGTCTGGAAGTGACCCGCACCGGGCACGAGTCGACGCTGGGCAAGGTTATCGCCCTGATGCAAAACGCCGAACGCTCCAAGCCGCCCATCACCCGGTTGCTGGAGCGTTATGCTGGCAGCTACCTGGTGTTGGTGCTGTTGCTGGCGGCGGTGACCTGGTTCATTACCAACGATGCCCAGGCGATGCTGGCTGTGTTAGTGGCGGCCTGTCCTTGTGCCCTGGTGTTGTCGGCGCCGGCGACCGCTATTGCAGGGATTGCAGTGGCGGCACGCCATGGCATCCTGATCCGCAGCTCGGCTTTTCTCGAAGAGCTTGCGGACCTGACGTCACTGGTTGTCGATAAGACCGGAACCCTGACCTACGGCACCTTGCGCCTGCAATCCATCGAAAGTGCAGAGAGCGATCAGCCGTCCCTGTTGCCATTGGCCGCCAGCCTTGGTTCCGCCAGCAGCCATCCGGTCAGCCGGGCGTTGGCTGGGCTGGTGGAGCAGGAAAAATATCTGCCATTGACGGACATTCACGAGCGTCAGGGCCTGGGTGTAGTGGCGATGACCAGCCAGGGCGAAGCGGCTCTTGGTCGACCTGAGTTGTTTGCTCAGCTGGGCATCGAAACGTCAACGGTACCTGATCATGACGGCCCGATTGCCGGGCTGGCCCTGGATGGACAGTTCCTTGCCTGGCTGTTGCTGGCCGATAGCGTCAAGCCGGAAGCGCAGGTCGCCATGGCTGAGCTGCGGACGCTGGGCCTGGGACGGCAACTGTTGCTGACGGGTGATCGGCGGAGCGTGGCCACTACGCTTGCCCGCGAAGTGGGAATCGCCGATGTGCAGGCCCAGGCCTTGCCGGAGGACAAACTCAAGCGAGTCATGACAGAAATCGACAACGGCTTTCGCCCCATGGTCGTCGGCGACGGCATCAATGATTCGCTGGCGCTCAAGGCCGGGGTGGTGGGTGTCGCCATGGGGGCGGGTGGAGCGGACATTGCCCTGGCGTCTGCGGACATCGTCCTGATCGGCAGCGACCTGAGGCGGCTCGGTACCTGCGTGCGGCTCAGCCGCCAATGCCGGCATACGCTTCAGGTCAACGTGATCATTGGCCTGGGCTGGACGCTGGCGATTGTCGCCTTTGCTGCCTTCGGCTGGCTTGGCGCGGCGGGGGCAATGATCGCGGCGCTGCTACATAACCTGAGCACGTTGCTGGTATTGGGAAATGCCGGAAGGCTGCTACGCTTTCAGGAACCGTTGCTGAAGGTCCAGGACGAGGGGTAGAACTTGTCCGTGGAACTTGCAGTCCATGGTGGGAGAGGGTCCAAACAGTTGGCAGTACCGGCTCAAGGAGCGAATTCGGGCGACGATAGAAAAAGGCTATAAATTCGATAGCCTGCTATTTTTCTACGATGGTCTACCCTCATTTCAGACGTCTGAAACAAGGGGGGTTATTTCATGCTCGCGCAACTTCCACCGGCCTTACAGAATCTCCAACTGTCGCTTCGGCTGCGGCTCTGGGACGGCCACGAATTCACGCTGGGTGCCGATCCCAGCGTCACGATCGTGGTCAAGGACCCACAGATGGTCGCGCAACTGACCCATCCCAGCCTGGACGCGCTAGGGGCGGCGTTTGTCGAAGGCAAGCTTGAGCTCGAAGGCTCGATCAGCGAAGTGATCCGGGTCTGCGATGAATGGAGCCAGGCGCTGCTGGACGAAGAGGACGACAGCCTGCCGGTACGTTCAGTCCACGACAAGGAAACCGACGCCAAGGCGATTTCCTATCACTACGACCTTTCCAACGCGTTTTATCAGCTGTGGCTCGACAGCGACATGGCCTATTCCTGCGCCTATTTCGAAACGGGCAGCGAAACCATCGAGCAGGCCCAACAAGCCAAGTTCCGTCACCTGTGCCGCAAACTGCGCCTGCAGCCCGGTGAATACCTGCTGGATGTCGGTTGCGGATGGGGTGGGTTGGCGCGTTATGCAGCACGGGAATTCGGGGTCAGGGTCTTCGGTATCACCTTGAGCAAAGCGCAACTGGCCCTGGCCCGGGAGCGGGTCAAAGCGGAGGGCCTGGAGGGCCAGGTGGAATTGCAGTTGCTGGATTACCGGGACCTTCCGCAGGACGGTCGCTTCGACAAGGTCGTCAGCGTTGGCATGTTCGAGCATGTGGGGCACGCCAATCTGGAGCAGTACTGCAAGACGCTGTTTGGTGCGGTCCGCGAGGGTGGGCTGGTAATGAACCATGGCATCACAGCCAAACATACTGATGGCCGTCCGGTCGGACGCGGCGCGGGGGACTTCATCGAGAAGTACGTTTTCCCCAATGGGGAGCTGCCGCACCTGTCGATGATTTCAGCCCAGATCAGTGAGGCCGGGTTGGAAATTGTCGATGTGGAGAGCTTGCGCTTGCACTACGCGCGCACCTTGGATCACTGGAGTGAGCGGCTCGAAGACAATCTGGAGGCCGCGTCGAAAGAGGTGCCGCAGCAGACGCTGCGAATCTGGCGCTTGTACCTGGCCGGATGCGCCTATGCATTCGCCAAGGGGTGGATCAATCTGCATCAGATCCTGGCGGTGAAGGCTTATGCCGATGGCAGCCATGACTTGCCTTGGACCCGAGACGATATCTACACCCCTTAAAGGATCGGCGAAATAAGTCGGGCGACCCGCATGCCGACTTTCTGTAGGCGGTGGGTTTCCCGGCTTTCCTCTTTGGCGACTTCGTGGGCTTGAGCGAGGTCTTTTTCGAGCATCTGCTCGACCTCGGTGGCGAACGGAATATCCACCGTCAGCAGCATCACTTCGAAATTCAACCGGAACGAACGATTGTCCAGGTTAGCGCTGCCGATGGCGCTGATTTCCCGGTCGATCAGTACCACTTTCTGATGCAGGAAACCTGGCTTGTAGCGGAAGACGCGCACACCGGCGCGGACCGCTTCGAATGCGTACAGGCTGGAGGCGGCGTAGACGATCTTATGGTCCGGTCGTGAAGGCAGGAGGATGCGCACGTCCACCCCGCGCAGCACCGCCAGGCGCAATGCGGCGAATACCGACTCATCAGGAATGAAGTAGGGCGTAGTGATCCAGACCCGTTCGCTGGCGGCATGGATGGCTTCGACGAAAAAAAGCGAGCAGGTTTCCTGGGCATCCGCCGGCCCGCTGGCCAGCAACTGGCAGAGCACGCCGTCATCGGGGTAAGTGTCCGGCAGGATCAAGGGGGGCAATGAACGGGCAGCCCAGAACCAGTCTTCAGCAAATGACTCCTGCATGCTCGCCACCACGGGGCCGCGTACTTCGACATGGGTGTCGCGCCACGGCGACAATGGTGGCATCTCCCCCATGTATTCGTCCCCCACGTTGTGCCCGCCGACGAACCCCAGCACACCGTCCACCGTGACGATCTTGCGGTGGTTGCGAAAGTTGACCTGGAAACGATTGAGCCAGCCGCTGCGGGTGGCGAACGCCTTGACGTGGACACCCCCATCGCGCAATGCCTGGACATAGCGGTGGGGCAGGGAATGGCTGCCGATCCGGTCATACAATAGATACACCGCTACACCTTCGGCGGCTTTCTTTAAAAGCAGCGTCTGCAGGCGTTGGCCAAGTCGGTCGTCATGGATGATGAAGAACTGGATCAGCACCGCTTCACGGGCGCTTTCGATGGCCCGGAAAATGGCCTCGAACGTGGCGTGACCGTTGACGAGCAAACGCACTTCGTTGTTTGCCAGGCAGGGTGTGCGACCCAGTTTGGGCATGGCGCGTAGCGAGTCGTAGGCCTGGGAGGCACGGGCGGTCAGGGCCTCTTCGACCCATGGGCGCCAATTCAGCTCGGACACGGCCTTGCGCATTTCTTCGTTGGCTTGCCGGCGTGCCTTGATGTAACCATCAAAGGTGCTGCGACCGAACACCAGATAAGGAATCAACGTCAGGTAGGGGATGAACACCAGTGACAGGGCCCAGGCGATCGAGCCTTGGGCGGTGCGCACCGTAAGCACGGCATGCACCGCGGCGATGGAACCCAGGGTATGAAGCAACGCAATCAGGTAACCGAAAACATGCGGTCCGAAATAATCCATGGGGCAGCCTTGCTCCTGAAGTTTCAATGCCTAACAGACCATGTTCCATGACGAATGTCGCTAATTAATTCACCGCCGCCGAGCTTGAACCGAAGCCCGTAGGCGGCGTCTAACGGCCACTTGTCCTCTGGAGTTCTTGCAATGAATGTTCGTCTGCTGGGTTTGGCCTTGGCGGTTGGCTTGTCAGTTCCTGTGGCGGCTCAGGCACAGATGCTTCAGCCAGGTTTGTGGGAACTGACTTCAAGCAACATGAAAGTCGATAACCAGAACCTGCCAGACCTGCAACTTATTCTCGGCCAGTTGCAGAACCAGATCACCCCGGAGCAGCGGGCGATGCTGGAAAAGCAGGGCATTACCATGGGTGGGAAGGGGATTCGGGTATGCCTGACGCCGGCCCAAGTCCAAACCAATGACATCCCGCTGCAAGATCCGCAGTCGGGATGCAAACAGCAGATCACCGAGCGCACCGGCAATCAGTGGAAGTTTCGCTTCAGTTGCCCGAAAGCCCAGGGTAACGGCATCGCCACCTTTCAGAGCGATCGGGAATTTACCACCAAGGTCAATGGCACCTTCAATGCCACCGGTATCCAGCAGAATGGCAGCCTCGATACCCGCGCCGTGTGGTTGGGGCAGGATTGCGGAACGGTCAAGCCGAGGGCTTGACCGCTGTGCAGGTGAAACTGACGGTTACGGCTTGGACAGCGCGTCGTACAGCGTGTTGAGGTTGTATTCGAACAGGCCGGTGAAGGTACTGGCCGGTCCGCTGGCGGCGAGGGCGTCGGAGTACAGCGTACCGCCAATGTGCGCGCCGCTTTCATCAGCGATCTGCTTCAGCAGGCGGGTGTCCTTGATGTTTTCCATGAACACCGCTTTGACGTGTGCCTGACGAATCTGGGTGATCAGCGCTGCGACTTCGGCGGCTGACGGCTCGCGTTCGGTGGACAGTCCCTGGGGTGCCATGAAGTCGATGCCATAGGCCTGACCCAGATAACCGAATGCGTCGTGAGACGTCACGATCTTCCTGTTGCCAGGCGGCAGGGAACCGAGCTTGGCTTTGGCATCGGCAAGCAGCGCATAAATCTTCTTCAGGTACGCCTGGCTGTTGCGCTCATAGTCGGCTTTGTTGGCTGGGTCGGCGACTTCCAGTGCCTTGGTGATATTGCGCACATACAGCTCGGCATTCGCCAGGTTGTGCCAGGCGTGTGGGTCCGGAACGGTCTCACCGTCTTCATCCAATGAGCGCGGAATCACGCCTCGGCTGGCACTGATAACCGGCGCGCCGGTTTCGGTGCTGGTGACCAGGCGATCCAGCCACGGCTCGAAGCCCAGTCCATTCTTGATGATCAATTTTGCACCGAGCAGCGCCTTGGCATCGTCCGGCGTCGGTTCGTACGTGTGCGCATCGGCGTCTGGTCCGACCATGTTGGTGATCTGGATATGCTCGCCACCGACCTGTCGGGTCATGTCGGCGAGAATGCTGAAGCTGGTGACCACCTGAAGTTTCTCGGCAGCGGACAAGGACATCGACAGCATCAGACTGAACAGCACGAGCAGAACGCGCATCGGGAAACACCTCATGGGGATGTGAGCAGGGGCGGGCGGCGCAGCAGACCGTGTACCGGACCGACTATCACGGACAGTAGATAAAACATCCCCGCAACCAGCACGATGGCCGGACCGCTGGGCAGCGAGAAATAGAAGGACAACAACAGGCCAAACCAGACCGAGAGGCAACCGAGCAGCGCAGCGATGGCCATCAGGGGCGGTAAGCGACGACTCCAGAACCGCGAGGCGGCGGCCGGCAACATCATCAAGCCGACCACCATGAGGGCGCCAATGGCCTGAAAGCCGATCACCAGGTTCAGCACCACCAAGGTCAGGAATACACCATGGGCCAACGGGCCTAGACGGCTGACGGTTTGTAGGAACAGCGGATCCAGCGTGTCGAGTAATAAAGGGCGGTAGATCAGCGCCATGGCAATCAGGCTCGCCGCCGACACCCAAAGCATGCCGGTCAGAGTCGGGCCGTCCACCGCCAAGGCTGATCCGAATAACAGGTGCAGCAGGTCCAGGCGTTTACCGGCCACGCCGAGGATCAGCACGCCAGCCGCCAGTGAGATGGGATAGATTGCCGCGAGACTCGCATCTTCCCGCAGACCCGTTCGACGGGTGACCCACGCCGCAAGCCCGGCCATGCCCAGGCCCGCGCCGAGGCCGCCCAAGGTCAAGGCGGGCAGGCTCAGTCCCGCGAACCAGAAGCCCAGCGCGGCGCCGGGCAGGATGCCGTGGGCCACGGCGTCGCCGATCAGGCTCATGCGTCGCAGGATCAGAAACACCCCCAACGGCGCTGTGCTGCAGGCCAGTACCAGGCCGCCAAGCAACGCTCGGCGCATGAAAACGAATTCCTGGAAGGGCTGCCAGAGATGGGTGGCCGCGAGCATCAAGCCACCTTTATATGAGGTTGTTGGGTAATCACTTCGACGCTGCGACCCAACGTGCAGCCTGTGGCGCTGACCAACAAAGTGTGGGGAATATGCTGGCGTACAGCGGCAAGGTCATGACACACAACCACCAAGGTGCGGCCCTCGGCATGCCAGGTGTGAATGTGTTTCCACAACAACGCCTGACCCTCTTCATCGAGCGCCGCATGGGGTTCATCAAGTAAGAGCAACGGCGCTTCAGCCAGACTCAAGCGAGCGAGTAAAGCGCGTTGTAACTCGCCTCCAGACAACGCCATGAGTGGGCGATTCTCCAGGCCGGTCAACGCCCAGTTCTCCAGCGCCGTTCCGAGTCGCTGGCTTCGCTGGGCCGGTGTGTGTCGACTACCCCAAGCTCCTGCGGCTATCAGCTCTTGCAGGCTGATGGGAAATTGTCGATCCAGGTGTTGCTGCTGCGGCAGGAACGAGACGCCTCCCCGACGTGGAACCGTCAGGGTGAGTTTTCCGGAGAGGGGCTTTTGCAACCCCGCGAGGACTTTCAGCAGGCTGCTTTTGCCCGAACCGTTGGCACCGATGATCGCCGTCAGGCTGCCTGCGGGGCGCTCAACATACAGCTCGGGTGTGAGCGGACGCCCCGGTGGGCCCCAACGCAAGGCTTGGCAACTGATCATGCTGCCTCCCGTGTCCAGCGGCTTTGCGCCACGGCGTCATGGGCATGCAGGCTTTCCGCGTGAACGACGCGCACATTGAGTGCCATGACGTCGGGTGACTGCCTCAAGGCCTGACTCAATCGTCGAGCGGCATCCTCGCAGAACATCAGGTTCTGACCATTGGCGAGGGCGAATGCTTGTTCGTCGGCGCGTTTGACTGCGGTTTGTACCGCGGTGCCCAAGGCGGCTTCGGCCTGATTGATGATCCGTAGCAGCGGCAAGTGGCTGCTACCCGTGCTCAAGCGAATGTTCAGGGAGGCGATGCTGCGTTGGCTGTGTGGCGTAGCAACGATCCCTTGTGAGGAACCCAGCCAGGCCAGAACCTCAGCATGCTCCAAAGATTTATTCGCGAAATCATCCACGAACTGCTGTTGGATCAGCTGCCTGGCAAGTGCCGCCGAGCATGGACAGGTGGATGAGTAGGGTATTTGAATGCTCAGTTCCACGTGGAACACATCATGTTTCAGGTGCGCTTCGATACTCACCGGGTAGCGCTTCCAGCCTGATAACGGACTGACCAGGGCAGGGCGTTTTAGCAGCAATTCGGTGTGAAGGGTCAGGGAGGCGGCTTGTGAAAGGCCTTCATGACTGTCCAGGAAATGCAGTAAGACACGTTGCAACAGCGGGGGAGAAAGCGTCGAGTTTTCGAGCATCTCCAATGCCAGGTACAGACGGGACATATGGATACCGCGAGCGTCCACATCGTCGAGGCTGACGCCAAGGTCGGCTATAGCACTCAGTTGTTGTCCCTCGATCAACACAGGCAAGGCGACGCCACACATGCCCACCCAATCGAGAGGCAAGGCTTGGCGCGAAGCTTGGGCAGCGATGTCCGGAAGTGCAAACGCATTCATGATCAAGATCCGTCATGGGGTCAAAGCTTATGTTATAGTGTAACAATAAATTCAACCAGATCTTTTTCATGAACAGAGTTTCATGCGGTTCTTATGATCGTTCCACGTGAAACATCAGCGTGAATCCTCGCAGCCGTTTATGCGTCCGCAGATGAATTTACCGGCTGCACCGCCTGAACTGGAAAAGCGATTCAGGGTGGTCCAGCCCACGCGTCGACTGTAACCAACCCAAGCTTCACCGTCGGAGGCCAAGCCCGTGAAGAACGTCAATTGACCGTAACGGCTGGTCGTTTGCGCCCAATGTCGGCTGCCCTTCACCTCAAAACCGCGCAAATAAACCGTGTTCCCTGCCGTCATGACGCTATAGGCATTGCCTTGCTCATCGGAACAAGCCAGCAAGTTCGCGCTGCGTGTGCAGTTTGCCAGTAACGAGGTTCGGGCAGACGCCTCCAGAGCGCCTGACAGCATCAGGCCCGCCAGTACGAATTTCAAAAGAATGCGCATCAGTAATTCTCGAAGAGTTGGAATTTCGGGCTAGCGAGTATTTATCGTTATACTATAACATAAAATAAGTCGCCCTGACCGAAGCGACAACCTGACAAAACGCGCCACAACACACACTTCCAACACGGCCGTCCGATGAGGATATACCTGATGCCCAATCGTCTTCCCGTAACTGTGCTCTCCGGGTTTCTTGGTGCCGGTAAGAGCACGCTGCTCAACTACGTTCTACGAAATCGTGACAACCTGCGTGTTGCGGTCATCGTCAACGATATGAGCGAGATCAATATCGATGGCAGCGAAGTTCAGCGTGATGTCAGCCTGAACCGCGCCGAGGAAAAGCTGGTGGAGATGAGCAACGGTTGCATCTGCTGCACCTTGCGTGAGGACCTGCTGGAAGAAGTCGGGCAACTGGCCAGGGAAGGGCGCTTCGATTATCTGCTGATCGAATCCACCGGTATTTCCGAGCCTTTGCCGGTGGCTGAAACCTTCACGTTCCGTGATGAAGAAGGTCGAAGCCTGGCGGATGTGGCACGGCTCGACACCATGGTGACGGTAGTCGACGGCCTGAACTTCCTGCCGGATTACCAAGCCGCCGAGAACCTTGCATCGCGAGGCGAAACACTGGGCGAGGAAGATGAGCGTTCGATCACTGATCTGCTGATTGAACAGATCGAGTTCGCCGACGTGATTCTGATCAGCAAGATCGACCTGATTAGCCGCCACGAGCGGGAAGAACTGATGGCTATCCTCAAGCGTCTCAACGCTCACGCGAAGATTATGCCCATGGTCATGGGGCAGGTGCCCCTGGGAGAAATCCTCGACACCGGTCGTTTTGACTTCGAGCGTGCGGCTCAAGCGCCCGGCTGGCTGCAGGAGTTGCGTGGCGAGCACTCGCCTGAAACCGAGGAATACGGCATCGCTTCGACAGTCTACCGGGCGCGCGGGCCTTTCCATCCCCAGCGCTTCTTCGACCTGATAGAACGACCCTGGATCAACGGCAAGCTGCTACGCTCCAAAGGCTTCTTCTGGCTGGCCAGCAAACCTGAAGACGCGGGCAGTTGGTCTCAGGCAGGCGGATTGATGCGACATGGGTTTGCCGGGCGCTGGTGGCGGTTCGTGCCCAAGGATCAATGGCCCCAGGATGCGGAAAGCACCGCGGCCATCATGAAAAACTGGTTGCCCGGCACTGGGGATTGCCGCCAGGAACTGGTCTTCATCGGCCAGAACATTGACTTCGACCTGCTCGCTGAAGAGCTGGACGGATGCCTGCTCACAGATGCGGAAATGGCCCAGGGTATGGAGAGTTGGCGCTTGCTGCCAGACCCGTTCGGCTCCTGGCATGACGAGGTCGCGGCCTGATGCTGGCGCCCACTCTGAAACAGGAGCGCCAGGTTCGGCAGGTTCTGGGCGATACCCCGCGGACCCTGGCGCAGATTCTGGAAGACGGCACCAACCTGGCGGTCTGGCAGCGTCAGCTTCCGGCGCACATCAGTGACTTTGCGGCGTTGGTGCTTTCGATGGATCAAGCGCTGGCCGAGTCGCTGGTACTCGAGATCCCGGAGGAGGACTCGCAACCTGAACTGAAGGGGCTTGCCGCCGGTTTCAGCGACCTGCACGGCTACGAAGGCTTCGTTGCCGATGTCGCCTGGCTGGTCAGCGCGTTTGCCTGCCTGCTGGGCGCCAAGCGGATCGGCCTGCGCCTGCGGACGCTGGACAAGGCCATGTGCCCACGCTTTCACGTCGATCATGTGCCGGTGCGGCTGATCACAACGTATGCCGGTGCTGGCAGCGAATGGCTTGAGGAGGGCGTCATGGAACGTCGACGGCTGGCTCAACCTGACGCCGAGCCCCGTGATCGGCAGGTGATCCAGCAGCTGTGCAGTGGCGAAGTGGCGTTGCTAAAAGGTGAAAAGTGGCTGGGCAATGAAGGCTTCGGCCTGATTCATCGCTCGCCGGAGCCGGCCCCGGGAGAACGCCGCTTGATCCTCACGCTGGATTGGCTGGCCTAAGGCTTGAGCCAGATACCCTGGCTTTTCCCTTCACAAAACGGCTTGAGATAAGCGGCGTCGGTGGTGACGCCGTAATAGTGAATATCCTGGCGGTAAGGCATATTGGCGACTTGGGCGTTGCTGCAGATGCCAAAGGCCCCTCCAGGGCACTGATCGACGTATTGCACCTCGACTTTCTGTCCGGCAAGGTTCGGTTGGCAGAAGCCGTCAGCGAACAGTTTGGGCGGGATGTTGCGGTTCTGCTGGCAGACTTTTACATCGAGCCGCTCCGCTTGACTGTGAACCACACAGGCCTGGGCCAGTGCCTGGTTCGATATCAGCGCCAACAAGCACCAACCGATTATCCGCATCGTTCACCTCCATCAAAAGTCGCCGATTATGTTGCAGAACATCCCCACCCATGTCATTGCCGGTTCCTTGGGCGCCGGCAAGACCAGCCTGATCAGGCAACTGCTGGCCCAGCGTCCGGCCGATGAGCGCTGGGCAGTGCTGATCAATGAGTTTGGCCAGATCGGCCTGGATGCCGCCTTGCTGACTCAGGAGGCCGATGGTATCGCACTGGGCGAGGTGGCCGGGGGCTGCCTGTGCTGCGTCAATGGCGCGCCGTTCCAGATCGGCCTCGGCCGTCTACTGCGCAAGGCACGACCGGACCGGCTGTTTATCGAGCCGTCCGGCCTGGGCCATCCTGCGCAACTGCTGCGGCAACTCCAGCTGGCGCCGTGGCTTGGCGTTCTGGCGGTCCAGCCCTGCGTAATGGTCCTGGATGCCCAGGCGCTGGCCCAGGGCAGACCTTTGCCCGAGGCGCAGCAGCAAGCGCTGGCCGATGCCGGACTGCTGGTGATGAACAAGTCCGAAGGCCTCAGTGAAACCGACCGCGCTCGAATCGCCGCCCAGCTACCGCCTCTTACGCAGCACTGGACGCAACAGGCTGCATTGCCCCTCGACAGGCTGCCGGGGTTTGGTGTGCAGGGAAGTGGGGCTGTGGATAACTTGAATCTGCCGAGGGATGTGGGCCAGATGCCGACCATCTGGAGTGATCCGACGTTGCCGATTTGCCTGCATCAACAGCAGAAAGAGGGCTGGAGCATCGGCTGGCGTTGGCACCCGAGCCAGCGCTTCGATCCGACGGCCCTGACGGAATGGCTGCAAGGCGGAAACTGGACACGGGCGAAGCTGGTTATCCACAGCGTCGATGGCTGGGTGTCGGCCAATGCACTGGATAAGGGAGCGCTGACCTGGCAAACCAGCGAGTGGCGCCAGGATTCGCGGCTAGAACTGATTTTCGGTCAGCCGCAAGACGTTGACGCGTTGCAAGCCGGCCTGGCGAACTGTCGGCGATTCTGAGTCAGACCCGTTTCAAGGCTTCCACTTGTTGTGTTCCTGGCGCCATTGGCTCAACTCGATAACCTCGGCCCGAGGCCTGGTCTGGATCGGTTCAATCGGCGCTTCGGGTGCTTCTTCGAAGGGCATCGGATACGGCGCGAGTTCGATTTGCGCGCTGTGGGCACCGAACTGGGTAATGGTGCCCGCATGACGGGACTCCCCCGTGACGGTGAACTCGAAATTGTAGACACGGGCCAGCCTGCGCCGCCCACTGCCATCCTTCACGAAACCGATTTTCTTCAGCGCTACGTTGCCGTCCAACAGCTCGATCTTGAGGTTGGCGCAATGCTGCACGACCCTCGCCAGGGCCCGTTCGCGCAAGCCATGGTTGTGCCACAACCAGGCGCCGCCGGTGGCCAGCAGCATCAGCACGAAAATGTTTCCAAGAGTCAGCATGAACGAAGTGCTCCCACAAGTTGCTATCAGCTTAACTGTGTCGCCGGTCTGTCGTACAGGCTGCGTTTAGTCGCATACTGCGCGGCTTGAATTTCAATCGTTTTACGGAAACCTCTCCCCATGAAACGGACGCCCCATCTGCTTGCCATCCAGTCCCACGTGGTATTCGGCCACGCAGGCAACAGCGCTGCGGTATTTCCCATGCAGCGTGTCGGCGTGAATGTCTGGCCGCTCAATACCGTGCAATTTTCCAATCACACCCAGTACGGCCAATGGGCCGGCGAGGTGCTTGCGCCGCAGCAGATACCGGCATTGGTCGAAGGCATCGCCGCGATTGGCGAGCTGGGCAATTGCGACGGGGTGCTGTCCGGTTATCTGGGCAGTGCCGCTCAGGGGCGGGCGATTCTGACGGGTGTGGCTCGGATCAAGGCTTCTAACCCCAAGGCGTTGTATCTGTGCGATCCGGTCATGGGGCACCCGGAGAAGGGCTGTATCGTGGCGCCCGAGGTCAGTGAGTTCCTGTTGGATGAAGCGGCAGCCGTGGCTGACCTCATGTGCCCGAATCAACTGGAGCTGGACAGTTTCTCGGGGCGCAAGGCGCAGTCGCTGTTCGACTGCCTCGCCATGGCTCGTGCGCTCATGGCACGCGGACCGAAGGCTGTCCTGGTCAAACACCTGGCCTACCCCGGCAAGCCCGAAGATCGCTTCGAAATGCTGCTGGTGACTGCCGATGGCAGTTGGCACCTGAGCCGTCCTCTACTGGCTTTCCCTCGCCAGCCCGTGGGCGTGGGTGACCTGACGTCGGGGCTGTTCCTGGCGCGGGTCCTGTTGGGAGACAACCTGGTGGCGGCCTTCGAATTCACCGCGGCTGCGGTGCATGAGGTGCTATTGGAAACCCAGGCGTGCGCCAGCTATGAGTTGGAGCTGGTTCGTGCCCAGGACCGGATCGCACATCCGCGGGTACGGTTCGAGGCGGTGCCGATCAGTCTTTGATCCTCACCGGCCCCTTTGCGAGCAGGCTCGCTCCCACCGTTGACCGAGTAGGTTCAGATACTGTGGGAGCGAGCCTGCTCGCGAAGGGCGCGACTCGGTCCCACAGGCTGAATGGTTAAGGCCCGTCCGCCTTGATCTCCTGATAACGCTTTTCCAGTTCCTGACGGATCTGCCGGCGCTGCTGCGCTTGCTCGTAGCGGCGTTTTGCTTCGCTGTTCTGCGGTTGCAAGGGCGGGACTGCCGCGGGTTTACGCTGGTCATCCACCGCCACCATGGTGAAGAAGCAACTGTTGGTGTGGCGCACCGAGCGTTCGCGAATGTTTTCGGTCACGACCTTGATGCCCACTTCCATCGACGTGTTGCCGGTGTAGTTCACCGACGCCAGGAAGGTCACCAGTTCGCCGACATGAATCGGTTCGCGAAAGATCACCTGGTCCACTGACAAGGTCACTACGTAGCGTCCCGCATAACGGCTGGCACAGGCATAGGCGACTTCGTCGAGGTATTTGAGCAAGGTGCCGCCATGGACATTGCCAGAGAAGTTGGCCATATCGGGGGTCATCAACACCGTCATCGACAGTTGGGCGTTTCCGGGTTCCATAACGTACTCACGGTTCAAGGCAGCAATTCAGGGAGTGCACCTCTGCGGGCGCTGGTCGCTGGCCCATAGGCCATCAGGTTTATCAAAACCATCGATATCGGGACGCTGCGCCTGTGCCTGCCGTCACGCGCCGATGGATCTGTTTCCATATATTGCACCGTCTTTTTGTCGGAAGTCGCGGTGTTAACCTGCAAAAGCCCATTGCATGGGCATTTCCTACAAAGGAAGCGGACTTATCCAGCTTGGCGATGAGTCATTTGATCAGGGAGCCCGACCGATGCATGCCATCAATTTCATTCAAGACCTGGCAATCATCATGATGGCAGCCGGATTGGTAACCGTGCTCTTCCATCGTTTCAAGCAACCGGTGGTATTGGGCTACATCGTTGCCGGTTTCCTCATCGGCCCCCATACGCCGCCGTTCGGTTTCATCCATGACGAAGACACCATCAAGACCCTCGCCGAGCTGGGTGTGATCTTCCTCATGTTCTGTCTGGGCCTGGAGTTCAGCCTGCGCAAGCTGTTCAAGGTCGGCGCCACGGCCTTCATCGCGGCGTTCCTCGAAATCGTGCTGATGATCTGGATCGGCTATGAGATCGGTCGCTGGTTCGACTGGAATACCATGGACTCGCTGTTCCTGGGCGCGATCCTGGCCATTTCATCGACCACGATCATCGTCAAGGCGCTCAACGACCTGAAGATGAAGAACGAACGCTTCGCGCAGCTGATTTTCGGTGTGCTGATCGTTGAAGACATCCTGGGCATCGGCATCATCGCCTTGTTATCAAGCATCGCTGTCAGCGGGACGGTGAGTTCCGGCGAAGTATTCTCCACCGTCGGCAAACTGTCTTTGTTCATGATCGTCGCGCTGGTCGTCGGCATCCTGCTGGTGCCGAGGCTGTTGGCCTACGTGGCGAAGTTCGACAGTAACGAGATGCTGCTGATCACCGTACTGGGCCTGTGTTTCGGCTTCTGCCTGCTGGTGGTGAAACTGGAATACAGCATGGTGCTCGGGGCGTTCCTGATCGGGGCGATCATGGCCGAGTCCCGGCAGTTGCTGAAGATCGAGCGCCTGGTGGAGCCGGTGCGTGATCTGTTCAGTGCGATTTTTTTCGTGGCCATAGGCCTGATGCTCGATCCGGCCATATTGCTGCAATACGCCTGGCCGATTGCCGTGATCACGGCGGCCGTGGTGCTGGGCAAAATGTTGTCCTGCGGTCTCGGCGCCTTTATCGCCGGCAACGATGGACGTACTTCTCTGCGGGTCGGGATGGGGCTTTCGCAGATTGGCGAGTTCTCTTTCATCATCGCCTCATTGGGGATGACGCTGCAGGTCACCAGCGACTTTCTCTACCCGGTAGCGGTCGCCGTCTCGGTGCTGACCACGTTGCTGACGCCGTACCTGATCCGTGCCGCCGATCCGTTGTCTCTTAAATTGGCGACCGTGATGCCGCGACGGCTGACCCGGGTGCTGGGCATGTACGGTGAATGGTTGCGCAGCATCCAGCCTCGCGGCGAAGGCGCGTTGATTGCTTCGATGATCAGGCGAATCCTGCTGCAGGTGGGCATCAACCTGGCACTAGTCATCGCGATTTTTGTGTCGGGCGGGTATTTCGCCGAGCGGATGTCGGTCTATCTGCAAGATTGGATCAGCGACCCGAGCTGGCAGAAAGCGCTGATCTGGGGCGGGGCGCTGCTGTTGTCGCTGCCCTTCCTGATCGCGGCCTATCGCAAGCTCAAGGCGCTGTCGATGCTGCTGGCGGAGATGGGCGTGAAGGCCGAGATGGCCGGTCGTCACACCCAGCGGGTGCGACGGGTGATCGCCGAAGTGATCCCCATCCTCTCGTTGCTGGTGATTTTCCTGCTATTGGCAGCCTTGTCGGCCAGTATCCTGCCGACCAACAAGCTGCTGGTGTTGATTGCCGTGGTAGCGACTGCCGTGGCGGCATTGCTCTGGCGCTGGTTTGTCCGCCTGCATACAAGAATGCAGGTGGCCTTGATGGAAACCCTGGACAACCACAAGGAGTCGTCCGGGCATTGATCCCTGATGCTGATCAGCTTTCCAGCCAGACGTCCCGCGCCCAGTGCCAAACGGACTCCCAGGTTTCTTCGGCAATCAGTTCTTCTTCGGCTTGCCAGAGCACCACGGTACCGTCTTCTTCGACGCAATAATAATCGTCGCCGTCCTGGCAGATCGGAATCAGGCTGCGGTCGACACCCGCATCCCAGGCGGTGGCGGCCACTTCCGGCAGGTAGGTATGGGAGTTGGGATCGGTAACGGTGACCGGTTCCAGGCTGCCATAGATGACATCGCTGACGGTCAGCAAAAACTCCCTGAAGACGAACGGGATATCGATGAACAACTGCTCTTCGATCTCTACCAGCAAGTCTTCGTCGGGCAACTCCAGTGGAACCGGTACCGGTTCGTTGGCTTCACGCAATTGTTCGATGATTTCTTCCACGTCCGGGTGTCCTCTTTCTCGATGGCGCGGTTTTACATGAGGCGGTTTATACAGTAGCGCGCCATAGATGCAACCGCGAAATAGAAAACCCCGGCTTGAGCCGGGGTTCTCTTATTTCAACAGGCGAAACGCGCAAAGGTTCAACCGTTCTGGCGAATACCTGCCACCAGCCAAGGCTGGTTCTCGCCTTGGGCACGCTCCATGTTCCAGCTTTCGCTGAACGCTTCGCCCTGATCGAAGCGAGAGTCCTTCGACACACCGCTGAAGGTCAGGGTAGCGATGGTCTTGTCGGCGCGATCATCGACACCGTCCAGTTGCACCTGAAGATTGTCGATGTAGGTGGACTGGTAGCCATCACCCAGGTCGGCACGTTCGCGCTTGAGGAACTCCAGCAGTTGCGGGGTCACGAACTCGGCGATCTTGTCCATTTCGTTCGCGTCCCAATGCTGCTGCAGGGAGTGGAAGTGGGTGCGCGCGGCCTCGACGAAGTTCCGTTCGTTGAACCAGGCAGGAGCGTTGATGACCGGGCGGGCGGCCACGGGTGCAGAACCACCGAAAATCGAGCCACCGGCAGGCTGCTGGTTGAACGTTTCACGCTGCATTGGCGCATGGCCGGCCGGAGCGTACTGCTCCTGCTGCTTGCGACGACGGGCGGCAATGAAGCGGAACACCAGGAAGGCGATGACCGCCAGGATCAGGATGTCGAAGATCTGCATGCCCTGGAAACCGCCACCCATGAACATGGAGGCCAGCAGGCCACCGGCGGCGATACCGGCCAGGGGGCCGAGCCAGCGCGAAGCACCGCCGGCCTTGGTGGCTGCGCCCGCGGCACCGGCCGCGCCTGCGGTGGCGGCAGTTGGACCGGCTGCGGAGGACGGCGCCATCTGGCTGGTCTGGTGAGTCGGGGCCGCGCCCGCACTTTTACCACCGCCAAAGCGCTTGGCGGCATTGGCGTCGATGGCCATCGTCAGGCCGATGCACAACGCCATGGCGATGCTCAGAAAACGTTTCATATAAAGGCATTCCCATTTGTGAATAGCACGCGCGCCATGTTGCACAGGTGAACTGTTGCTGGCTAGCGGCAGAGTGTTTCGGGCTTTTGCGTGACAGCTTAGGTTCAGCTTCAGAAGCGCAAGAGGGCCTGTTCGCTTTGGGCTGTAGGAAAGGTGGACAAGTTCTATCGGAAAGCAGCCAGATGCTGAAAGGTCACTGTGGGGGCGAGCCTGCTCGCGATGGCGTAGTGTCAGTGAACATCAACGTTGTCTGATTCACCGCCATCGCGAGCAGGCTCGCTCCCACATATAAAGTCTCGAGAAAACCTTCTAGATTGCCTCGAGCTTGGCGTACCCCAGCATCAGCCATTTGCTGCCTTCGCTGAAATTCACCTGCACCCGGGCCTGGGCACCGGCGCCTTCGAAATTGAGGATCACGCCATCGCCGAATACCGAGTGCCGCACGGCCTGGCCGAGGCTGAAGCCGGTCGCCGGGATGTCGCTGCCGCCGAACAGGCTGCTGGTGCCGTGCTGTTGGCTGCCACCGAACGGACGGCTGACACTGTTGGACAGGCGCACTTCCTGAATCAGACCCTTCGGCACCTCACGTACGAAGCGCGACACCTTGTTGTAGGTCTCGCTGCCATACAGACGCCGGGTTTCGGCGTAGGTCAGCACCAGGTTCTGCATCGCCCGGGTAATGCCGACATAGGCCAGGCGGCGTTCTTCTTCCAGGCGCCCCGGTTCTTCCAGGCTCATTTTATGAGGGAACAGGCCTTCTTCCATGCCCACCAGGAACACGTAGGGGAATTCCAGGCCCTTGGCGCTGTGCAGGGTCATCAACTGGATGCTGTCTTCATGTTCCTCGGCCTGGGTGTCACCGGCCTCCAGGGAGGCGTGGCCGAGGAAGGCCGCCAGGGGCGACAGGTCCGCGTCTTCTTCGGTGCTCTCGAAGTTACGGGCGGCGCTGACCAGTTCCTCGAGGTTTTCTACCCGGGCCTGGCCTTTCTCGCCTTTTTCCGCTTCGTGATAGGCAATCAGGCCGGACTGCTCGATGACGGTCTGGGTCATCAAGTGCAGTGGCATTTCTGCGCATTTGGCGGCCAGGTCCTCGATGAGGTCCATAAAGGCCTTCAGTGCGCCGGCGGCACGACCGGTCACGCCTTTGTTGTCGACCAGCAGACGCATGGATTCCCACATGGACACATGGCTGTGGCGCGCATGATCGCGGATCGCTTCGACGGTCTTCTCGCCAATGCCCCGGGTCGGTACGTTGATCACTCGCTCCAGGGCTGCGTCGTTGCCTCGGCCTTCGAGCAAGCGCAGGTAGGCCATGGCGTTCTTGATTTCGGCGCGCTCGAAGAAGCGCTGGCCGCCGTAGATGCGGTAAGGGATCCGCTCGCGCAACAACGCTTCTTCCAATACCCGCGACTGGGCGTTGGAGCGGTACAGGATGGCGATGTCACTGCGGGCCAGGCCGGTTTTCAGCGCGCTCTCGATGGTTTCCACCACATAGCGCGCTTCATCGTGTTCGTTGAAGGCGGCATAGAGGTTGATGGCTTCGCCTTCGCCGCCGTCGGTCCACAGCTCCTTGCCCAGGCGCCCGGTGTTGTTGGCGATCAGGGCGTTGGCAGCCTTGAGGATACCGGCCGTGGAGCGGTAATTCTGTTCCAGGCGGATAACTTCGGCGTCAGGAAAATCCGCCGAGTACTGATGGATGTTCTCGATTTTGGCGCCGCGCCAGCCGTAGATCGACTGATCGTCGTCACCCACCACCATCAGGCTGTCGCCGCCTTTGGCCAGCAGGCGCAACCAGGCGTACTGCACGGCGTTGGTGTCCTGAAACTCGTCCACCAACACATGCCGGAAGCGCTTCTGATAGTGCGCCAGCAGCCCTGGATGATCACGCCAAAGGTCGAGTGCCCGCAGCAGCAGTTCGGAAAAATCGATGACCCCGGCGCGCTGGCACGCGGCCTCGTAGGCTTCGTAGATGCTGCGCATGGTCGCCAGGAACAGGTCGCCGCTGGCCTGGATGTGCTGTGGGCGCAGGCCTTCGTCCTTCTGGCCGTTGATGAACCACTGGGCCTGGCGGGCCGGCCAGCGCTGCTCGTCCAGCCCCAGCTCGCGGATCACCCGCTTGACCAGACGTTGCTGGTCGTCGCTGTCCAGGATCTGGAAGGTCTGGCTCAGGCCGGCCTCCTGCCAATGGGCCCGCAACAGGCGGTGTGCCAGGCCGTGGAACGTACCGACCCACATGCCGGCCGGGTTGATGCCCATCAACTGTTCGATGCGGTGGCGCATCTCGGCAGCGGCCTTGTTGGTGAAGGTCACCGACAGGATCGAATGGGGCGAGGCGTTCTCGACCTGGATCAACCAGGCGATACGGTGCACCAGCACCCGGGTTTTACCGGAACCGGCACCGGCCAGGACCAACTGTCTACCCACGGAGGCCGCTACGGCCTGGCGTTGGGCATCATTGAGGGAGTTCAGCAGAAGAGAGAGATCATCGCGCATCGGCGCATTCTAGGGTGCGGCGGCACCCCGGGCAAACCAAGCTTTACCTCAGCCGATAAAAGACCGATTGGGATGACCGGTCAGTCATGGGTGCAAGCGGCGGCAAAACACGCTTGAAGGGGCTGTCGTCCAATGAAATAGCGACATTTTTAGACATTTTTGTGAGCGGGAGCAGTGTGGGATGGCCTCTGGCTTGTGTATGCTCGGTGCTCGTTTCGGGTTCTCCGTGCCCCTAAGAACAAGAACAGTGCCTATGACCCTCAATTCCGATCTGGCGGGCCCCTGTGTGGAACCGCGGGTCATCTGCAAGCAGTACGCCACGGAGATGGCTGTAGAGCGTACACGGTTGCTGTACCAGGGCTCGCTGCTGCCCACGTTATTCATGCTGGTCAACGGCCTGGTCTGCGCCGCCCTGTTGTGGGAGCCGTCACGCTATTTCCTGGTCAGCGTATGGCTGGTCTGGCTGTTGTCGCTGGTGGCGCTACGGGTGATACAGGTCGCGGCCTTCGATTCGGCGATCCCCAGCCGCCAGGCGCACCCGATCTGGTTGCGCATGTTCCTGCTCGGTTCGGCGATGACTGGCTTGACGCTGGCCGGGGCCGGCATCGCCCTGGTCCCGGCCGACAGCTTCCAGCAACAGGCCTGGGTGTTCGGCCTGATCGGCGCAGCCACGCTGTCGGCCAGTGTTGCCTATGCCGTGAGCCTACCGGCATTCCTGTCTTTCACCTTGCCCTGCCTGTTGCCGGCCATCGGCTTCCTCTTCTGGGGCGGTGACGAACAGCAGCGCGGATGGGGTTGGCTCGGTCTGGTGGTGCTGGTATCCCTGAGCGTGGTGGCCTGGCAGGTCAATCGATTGATGCAAAGCGGCATGCTGCGACGGTTCCAGAATCAGGCGTTGATCGAGCATCTGCAACAGACGCAAATCCGCAGTGCGCAGCTTAACGGGGCCTTGGGACGGGAGGTCGAACAGCGTCGTCTCGCCGAGGAGCAACTGCGTGCGGCCCAAGTGAGTCTCGAGGCGCGGGTCGCACAGCGCAGTCTCGAACTGGAGGCCGCCAGCCAGGCCTTGAGCAAGAGCGAGGCGCGCCTGGCCCTGGCCCTCAAGGCCAGTGAGTTGGGGTTGTGGGACTGGAACCTGCAGACTGATGAAGTCCATCACACCCAGCTCAAGGAATTGCTGGGTCTGGAGCCGGAATACATCACGGCGATGCTCAGCCACCTCACGCCACGCCTGCACCCCCAAGACCTGCCAGCGCTCAAGCGAGCCCTGGTCGAACACCTCAAGGGCCGTAGCGAGGACTATCAGATCGAGTACCGCATCCGTCACGGTAATGGCCATTGGGTCTGGATCGAAGACCGTGGCCGGGCCGTGGAGCGCAGCGCCAGCGGCCGGGTATTGCGCATGGTGGGCACCCGAAGAAACATCAGCGTCAGTAAAGAGCTGGAACAGCAACGGCAACTGGCGGCGACAGTGTTCGAGGCCGCCAGCGAAGGTATCGTGATCTTCGACCCCCACTATGCGCTGCTCGCCGCCAACCAGGCATTCACTCGGATTACCGGTTTTAATATCGAGGACATGCTGGGACGTAACGTCGTCGACCTGCCGTGCAGCCGCGATGCGCGCCGGCACTATCCCGTGATTCGCCAGGCACTCAAGCAACACGGCACCTGGCAGGGTGAACTGGTGGAAGCGCGGGCCAATGGCGAGTTATATCCGCAGTGGCTGCAATTGAGCATTGTGCGAGATTTTCGCGGAAGCGTTAGTCATATCGTGGGCTTCTTCGCCGATCTATCGGCCAGGCGCGAATCCGAAGAGCGGATGCGCTATCTCACCCATTACGATGAGTTGACCGGATTGGCGAATCGCTCGTTGTTCCGCGAACGCCTGCAGGAAGCGCAGCAGCGGGTGCGCCAAGGCGGGCGCCGCAGCCTGGCCTTGCTGCATATCGACCTGGACCGCTTCAAGCTGCTCAACGACAGCCTTGGCCACGACATCGCCGACCAGTTGTTGCAGAAAATGGCCCGGCGCCTGATCAATGCGCTGCCGGAGGCCAACACCATCGCGCGGTTGTCCGGCGATGAGTTCGCGGTGCTGTTCGATGCCTATGGCAATCTCTCAAGCCTGGCGCGCATGGCAACCCGCTTGTCCGCCAAGTTGCGGTTGCCACAGACCATTGAAGGTCACGAGCTGGTGGTCAGTGCCTCCATCGGTATCAGTCTGCTGCCCGACAACGCGCGGGATGTTTCCACCCTGGTCAACCAGGCGAACATGGCCATGCAACACGCCAAGCACCTGGGTGGCAACAACTTCCAGTTCTACACCGACAGCCTCCAGGCCAGCACGCTGGAGCGCCTGCAATTGGAGAACCAGCTGCGCAAAGCCCTTGAAGAGCGGCAGCTGAAGGTCTTCTACCAGCCCAAATTGTGCCTGGCGAGCGGTCGTCTGAAGGCGGCGGAAGCGCTGGTGCGCTGGGATCATCCGGCCATGGGGCGGGTGCCGCCGGGGCATTTCATCGGCCTCGCCGAGGAGACCGGACTGATCGGGCCCATTGGCGAATTCGTGCTGCGCCAGGCCTGCTGGCAGGCGTGCGAATGGCAGCGCCAGGGGCTTGCACCGATCCGGGTATCCGTGAATCTGTCGGTGCATCAGTTGCGCCAGGGCAAGCTCGTCAGCCTTGTGCGCCAAGTGCTGGAAGAAACCGGCCTGGCTCCCGAGTACCTGGAGTTGGAGTTGACCGAGAGCCAGTTGCTCGACAGCGTTGAACACATCATCGCCACCTTCCAACAGTTGCGCGACCTTGGGGTCAAGCTGGCGATCGACGACTTCGGCACCGGCTATTCTTCCTTGAGTTACCTCAAGCGTATCCCGGTGGATTACGTGAAGATCGACCAGGCGTTCATCCGCGGGCTGGAGGAGGGGGGCGAGGATGCGGCGATCACCCGGGCAATCATCACCATGGCCCACGGGCTATCGCTCAAGGTGGTGGCCGAAGGTGTCGAGCGGCCGGGACAACTCGAATTCCTGAAAGCCGAGCGTTGCGACGAAGTCCAGGGCTACCTCATCAGCCGTCCCGTCGAGGCAGAAAGCCTGGCCGCGTTGCTGCAGGCCGATGAAGACGGTTTATAGCGCCTGGCTGCTACATGGCGTGCATACAGCATGAAATCGGGATATCGAGTTACGTATTGGGCAGGCAAAAAGGCAATTCCTGTAGTATAACTACAAACTTGCTACATCCCGGCCACCGCCAATAACAAGAGTCCATCCCCTTGAACCTGTTGCAACACATCGCCCAGTCGCGCCACCTGCTGCGCAAATCGGAACTGAAAGTCGCCGATCACGTACTGCTTGATCCCGCGGCCGTGATGCACAGTTCCATGGCTGATCTTGCCCACAGTGTCGGCATCAGCGAACCGACCATCGTGCGCTTCTGTCGCGCCATCGGTTGCTCCGGGTTCCAGGACCTGAAACTCAAGCTGGCGCAGAGCCTGGCGGCCGGTGCGAGCTTCGGCCAGTTTGCGATCCATGAAGACGATTCGGTCGCCGACTACAGCCTGAAGATCTTCGACACCACCCTGCACACCCTCATGGAGGTCCGCGAGAAGCTCGACCCGGTGGCGCTGCAGAAAGCGGTCACGGCCATGTCCCAGGCCCAGCGTGTGGAGTTCTACGGTTTTGGTGCGTCGGGCGCGGTGGCGGCGGATGCGCAGCACAAGTTCTTCCGGCTGTTGCTCACGGCGGCTGCCTATTCCGATCCGCACATGCAGGCCATGTCGGCGGTCACCCTGAAGCCCACCGATGTGGCGATCTGCATTTCCCAGTCGGGGCGCTCCAAGGATCTGTTGATCACTGCCAACCTGGTTCGCGAAAGCGGCGCCTCGTTGATTACCCTGTGTCCGAGCCAGACGCCATTGGCCGAACTCTCGACGGTAAACCTGGCCATCGACGTGCATGAAGACACCGAGATCTACACGCCGCTGACCTCGCGCATCGCTCACCTGGTGGTGATCGATGTGCTGGCGATGGGCGTTGCCATGGCCCGTGGGCCGAGTCTGGTCAACCACCTCAAGAGCGTCAAGCGCAGCCTTCGCAGCCTGCGGCTGTCGCCCAAGTCGGTGAAGGCGTTGGATGATTAGAAGCTGCAAGGTACGAGCCTCAAGCTGCAAGAGGCCACTAGTCGCAACATTCATCGATCTGTAACCCCTGCGCCGCTAAATCGTCATCCCGTATTGTCATCGTAAAACTCCCGTATACGTCTTGGGAGTCTCGACATGACCCAGTCCTACGAAGAACGCAGCGCCGTCAAAACCCGTCGTCAACAGGAAGACCAGCGCCGCATGGCGTTTCGTCGTGCGATCGAAGACCGTTATGAGCAGCGCCAGCTCCTGGCGGAAATCAGCGAATATCCTGACGTCACAGAATTCAATTACTGGCAGGCGACGCCGGCGGCTTCCCGTCGAAACGCTCAACCAGGCCAATGATCTGAGCGCGTTCGCCGCGCACAAACGCCAGGAAGGCGTGGGCCACTGGCGACAGTCGTTTCGCCCTGGCCTGTACCAGGCACCAACTGCGGTACAGCGGCAGTTCCTCGACCGGCAGCTCGATGAGTGCGCCGGACGACAGCTCCCGGCTCACGGCGTGGCGCGTCAACAATGCCACGCCCAGGCCGGCCACCACGCATTCGCGTTGGGCCTCCGCGGATGCCACCTCCAGTGTCTGGGTGAAATGCACCCGTTTCTCCTTGAAATACTCCTCGCAGGCCAGCCGCGTGCCTGATCCTGGCTCGCGCAGCAGCAACGTATATGGCTCCAGATCCTGCAAGCGCAGCGGGCCCATGTGACACAACGGATGATCCGGCGGCGCCACGGCCACGATCGGATTGTTGAGGAATGGCAGGAACTCCAACCCCATGTCCTGAGGGACCATGGACATGATCACCAGGTCGTCCCGGTTGTCCGAGAGCCGGCGAATGACTTGTCCGCGATTGACCACCGTGAGGCTCAGATTGACCTCCGGGTGCTGGCGCTTGAACGCGGCAAACAGGTGCGGCACGAAATATTTGGCGCTGGACTCCACCGCCAGCTTCAGTTGACCTTGCAGCGAGCCCTGCATGTCCGAAAGCTGCATGTCGAGGTTTTCCAGGCGTCCGAAGATGTCCCGGCTGGCGCGTTGCAGGGCTTCGGCGGCTTCGGTCATGTAGAGTTTTTTGCCAACGTACTCAAACAGCGGTTGGCCAATCAGCTCTTCCAGGGATCGAATCTGTAGGCTAACGGCCGGCTGAGTGAGAGACATTTCATCAGCTGCGCGGCTGTAGGACCTCAGGTCGCACACCTCGTTGAAAATCTGAAGCTGACGCAATGTCATACGCATCAATGACTTACGCATTTTATAGCCACTCTGGTCCACGACGGGTAGGTCAACTATAAGTCTTCCCTTATGCCTGACCCAATAAATATTCATTTTTGTTAATCAACGGCCGGGACTAGTGTGGTGCTGCGACCGATTGTTACATCTGGTCACGCGTCGGCCTGAACCTCAGGCCGTGGTATCACCGGCTCAAGGGAACCTCCAATTGATAAAAAAGATCCTGATCGCCAACCGTGGTGAGATTGCCGTCCGCATCGTGCGCGCTTGCGCGGAGATGGGCATTCGCTCGGTCGCGGTCTATTCCGACGCTGATCGCCATGCCCTGCATGTCAAGCGTGCGGACGAGGCCCACAGCATCGGCGCTGACCCGCTGGCCGGCTACCTCAACCCGCGCAAACTGGTGAACCTCGCCGTGGAGACTGGCTGTGATGCCCTGCATCCCGGTTATGGTTTCCTCTCGGAAAACGCCGAACTGGCGGACATCTGCGCCGAACGCGGAATTAAATTCATTGGTCCTGCGGCCGAAGTCATTCGCCGCATGGGCGACAAGACCGAAGCGCGCCGCAGCATGATCAAGGCCGGTGTGCCGGTTACACCGGGCACCGAAGGCAACGTATCGGGCATCGAAGAGGCGTTGGCCGAGGGCGACCGGATCGGTTACCCGGTGATGCTCAAGGCCACGTCCGGCGGCGGCGGTCGGGGTATTCGACGCTGCAACAGCCGTGAAGAACTGGAACAGGCTTTCCCACGGGTCATCTCCGAAGCCACCAAGGCGTTCGGTTCGGCGGAAGTGTTCCTGGAAAAATGCATCGTCAACCCCAAGCACATCGAAGCGCAGATCCTGGGCGACAGTTTCGGCAACGTGGTGCATCTGTTCGAACGGGATTGCTCGATCCAGCGGCGTAACCAGAAGCTGATCGAAATCGCCCCCAGCCCGCAACTGACGCCCGAGCAGCGCGCCTACATCGGCGACCTGTCGGTGCGCGCCGCCAAGGCCGTGGGCTATGAGAACGCCGGCACCGTGGAGTTCCTGCTCGCCGAGGGCGAGGTGTACTTCATGGAGATGAACACCCGGGTGCAGGTGGAACACACCATCACCGAAGAAATCACCGGTATCGACATCGTTCGCGAACAGATCCGCATTGCGTCCGGGCTGCCGTTGTCGGTCAAGCAGGAAGACATCCAGCACCGTGGCTTTGCCTTGCAGTTCCGGATCAACGCCGAGGACCCGAAGAACAACTTCCTGCCCAGCTTCGGCAAGATCACCCGCTACTACGCCCCTGGCGGCCCGGGTGTGCGCACCGATACGGCGATCTATACCGGCTACACCATTCCACCGTTCTACGATTCGATGTGCCTGAAACTGGTGGTCTGGGCGTTGACCTGGGAAGAAGCCATGGACCGAGGCCTGCGTGCCCTGGATGACATGCGCCTGCAGGGGGTCAAGACCACTGCCGCGTACTACCAGGAAATCCTGCGCAACCCGGAATTCCGGAGCGGCCAGTTCAACACCAGCTTCGTCGAAAGCCACCCTGAACTGACCAACTACTCGATCAAGCGCAAACCCGAAGAGCTGGCCCTGGCCATCGCCGCCGCCATTGCCGCCCACGCAGGCCTGTAAGGAAGTATGACCATGTCCAAGAAGATCTTTGTTACCGACACAATCCTGCGCGACGCCCACCAATCGCTGCTCGCTACCCGCATGCGCACCGAAGACATGCTGCCCATCTGCGACAAGCTCGACAAAGTCGGCTACTGGTCGCTGGAAGTCTGGGGCGGCGCGACGTTCGACGCCTGCGTGCGTTTCCTGAAAGAAGACCCGTGGGAGCGCCTGCGCCAGCTGCGCGCCGCGCTGCCCAACACCCGTCTGCAAATGTTGCTGCGCGGCCAGAACCTGTTGGGCTATCGCCATTACAGCGATGATGTGGTCAAGGCGTTCGTGGCCAAGGCCGCGGTCAACGGCATCGATGTTTTCCGCATTTTCGATGCGATGAACGATGTACGTAACCTTCGCGTGGCCATCGAGGCGGTGAAGGCTGCCGGCAAGCATGCCCAGGGCACCATCGCCTACACCACCAGTCCGGTGCACACCATCGACGCTTTCGTGGCCCAGGCCAAGCAGATGGAAGCCATGGGTTGCGATTCGGTGGCGATCAAGGACATGGCCGGTTTGCTGACCCCGTACGCCACTGGCGAACTGGTAAAGGCGTTGAAGGCCGAGCAATCGTTGCCGGTGTTCATCCATTCCCATGACACCGCCGGCCTGGCCGCGATGTGCCAGCTCAAGGCTGTCGAGAACGGCGCCGACCACATCGACACTGCTATCTCCAGCTTTGCCTGGGGCACCAGCCACCCTGGCACCGAATCGATGGTCGCTGCCCTCAAGGGCAGCGAGTTCGATACCGGCCTGGACCTGGAGTTGCTGCAGGAAATCGGCCTGTACTTCTACGCGGTGCGCAAGAAGTACCACCAGTTCGAAAGCCAGTTCACGGCGGTGGACACCCGTGTCCAGGTCAACCAGGTACCCGGCGGGATGATTTCCAATCTGGCCAACCAGTTGAAAGAGCAGGGCGCGCTGAACCGCATGAACGAAGTGCTGGCGGAAATCCCGCGAGTGCGCGAAGACCTCGGCTTCCCGCCATTGGTCACGCCGACCTCGCAGATCGTCGGCACCCAGGCCTTCTTCAACGTGCTGGCCGGCGAGCGCTACAAGACCATCACCAATGAAGTGAAGCTCTACCTGCAAGGCGGCTACGGCAAGGCGCCGGGTGAAGTGAACGAGAAGCTGCGTCGCCAGGCTATCGGTAGCGAAGACGTGATCGACGTGCGTCCGGCTGATCTGCTCAAGCCGGAAATGACCAAGCTGCGCGGCGAAATCGGCGCCTTGGCCAAATCCGAAGAAGACGTGCTGACCTTTGCCATGTTCCCGGATATCGGGCGCAAGTTCCTGGAAGAGCGCGAAGCCGGCACCCTGACTCCGGAAGTGCTGTTGCCGATCCCTGAGGCAGGCAGTGTGGGCTCGGCGGGCGGCGAAGGCGTACCGACCGAGTTCGTCATCGACGTTCATGGCGAAACCTACCGCGTCGACATCACCGGGGTAGGCGTCAAGGCCGAAGGCAAGCGTCATTTCTACCTGTCCATCGATGGCATGCCGGAAGAAGTGGTGTTCGAACCGCTCAATGAATTCGTCAGCGGCGGCAGCAGCAAGCGCAAGCAAGCCTCTGCACCTGGCCACGTCAGCACCACCATGCCGGGCAACATCGTCGATGTGCTGGTCAAGGAAGGCGACGTGGTGAAGGCTGGCCAAGCTGTGCTGATCACCGAAGCCATGAAAATGGAGACCGAAGTACAGGCGGCCATCGCCGGCAAGGTCACCGCCATTCATGTGGCCAAGGGCGACCGGGTCAATCCGGGCGAGATCCTGATCGAGATCGAAGGCTGAGCTAACAGCCTCGATACAACGCTTTAACCTCGGGGGGCATGTGCTCCCCTTTTTTTTTGCGCAAATGCCTGCCCCACACCAAACCCCTGTGGGAGCGAGCCTGCTCGCGATAGCGATGTACCAGCCGCCATCGATACTGGCTGACCTGACGTCATCGCGAGCAGGCTCGCTCCCACACGATTTTCCACAGCCTCTCCTTAGGCGATCAGAACATCATCCGCCAGTGGCCCATCAGCGCCTGGTTACGGTTGTCGTTGCCCGTTTCACCGCTATAGCCCAGTCCCAGCGTATGCCAGGGTGAAACAGCCAGGTCCAACCCCGCTTCGACGAGCAGGCTGTCGCGGTCCAGCTCGGAGCCTTCCACCCGATAGGAACTACCGCCGCTCACCAGGCCCTGGCGAGAACGGCCGGTGACGTCGCCGTAGAGATGTTTCCAGCCGACATTCAGGCGAGGAGTCCATTGCATACCGCGATCCAGGGCAAAAGGCCGGGCGAGGCGCAGGCCCAGGTGGCTGCTGTAAGCGTCCTGGGTCTGGTCATGGACCTTCAACGCAGCGTCCCCGCCTTTTTCCTGATAGCGGTCACGTTGATAACGTTGGTAGCCCAAATGGGCATAGGGTTCGATCTCAAGATGAGCGAGGTCGAAGCGGTAGCCCATCTGTCCAAAGACCTGTTGCGTGTTGGCATCGTAACGACCCTTGAGGCGATCACTGAAACCATTGAAGGCCACGTGACGTTTGGTACTGCCGTCATGGTCGCCATGAACGGCGCCCAGCCGCAGCGCCAGCGGGCCATCCTGGCACAGGGCGTATGCACCCAGGTACCAACTGTCGAGTTCGCCGTCGAAGCGGTGGCCGTCCAGCCGCGTCTGCGTCTTGCTGCCGATGATGCCCAGGCGCCATTCAGGGCTCACCGTCCAATCGGTCCCCAGCATCAGCCCCGTTGTTGAATACTTGAGGGCATCGCTTCCCCATTGCCTACCGACAACGCCATTGTTGCCGATGGCCTGGACCCAGACCTGACCGTCGACAGGCTCGCTCTGCGGTTTTCTCCGGGCCATGACCGAGAGCATCCCGGTGCTGATCGGAGCGCTGCTGCTCAAGGTAGCGTTGGCGAGGTTGGCGGTGTCGTAACCCGTGAGCTGGTCGATAGCGTCGGCAGCCGTGAATATGTTGGTGCCCAGTAAAGCGTTGATGGCGGCGTTGGGCTTTGCGGCGGGTTGGGCGGCTGGCAGCGGAGCGGCAGGCGCTTGCGCAACGGCCGCAGTTCTCGCTGGCTCGGAAGCTTTGGGTGCTGGGGCTACAGCAGGCGCTTGCGCAACGGCCGCAGTTCTCGCTGGCTCGGAAGCTTTGGGTGCTGGGGCTACAGCAGGCGCTTGCGCAACGGCCGCAGTTCTCGCTGGCTCGGAAGCTTTGGGTGCTGGGGCTACAGCAGGCGCTTGCGCAACGGCCGCAGTTCTCGCTGGCTCGGAAGCTTTGGGTGCTGGGGCTACAGCAGGCGCTTGCGCAACGGCCGCAGTTCTCGCTGGCTCGGAAGCTTTGGGTGTTGGAGCTACAGCAGGCGCTTGCACATCGGGTGGCGCAACCGATTCAACCGGCTGTGGCTCGTCGATGTGGGCTGCGAATTCGCGCGCGTTTTTGGTAGCCGCTAGCGACTCAATCGGAACCTCGTTCCGGGCATAGGTTAGATTGACCTGTGTCTCCAGGTAACGGGGCGTCGCAGTCATGAATGCGAGTTCGCTGATGACCTGTCCGAATTCGCCTTCGACCCTGGATGCGTTGATAACGGTATGTTCGTTTGTACCGACATATTCGCCCGGGGCGGCGTTGATTTTCAGCGTGGCGTTATCCAGGGTCGCGATTCCCCCGACCGTGATCGTGGCACTGCCTCCCTGGGCGTTGACGCCGTAGACGAGCTCAGCACCTTGCGCCAGCCTGAAGTCCTTGGCAATGAAAGGCGCACCCATTGCCGGACCGACTTCCAACAGTCCTGCCACATCGAGGCTCTCCACCGTTCCGCTGCCGCTGAACCGGGCTGTTTCCGCCACAACGACAGTCCCAGCGGTGCCCGGGTTCGTCATGTGGGCATTGGGCCCGACAAATACGCTGCTGGCGACAATGCCCTGATTATCGAAGCCGCCCAGAACGTGTACCTCACCACCGAGATGCCCGGTGTTGATCAGCTTGGCTTTCGGCGCAATCAGGCTTCGGCCATCGAAGCCCTGGGCGTTCGACCATTCCCCTCGCTTGACATGCAGGTCCTGGAAATTGCGTACCTCATCCAGCTTGCCCCCTGACACGGTGTCCAACTGCAGGACATTGATTCCGCCTCCGCCGTCGACAAGCCCCATGAGCTTGCCGCGTCCGCTCACGATGACCAGATCGTCGTCGCTGCCCGTTTCCAGCGCGAGCACGGTCTTGGTGACTCTGGTGCGATTTCTCTCCGGTGCACTGGCGAACGCCTTGAGGCGGGCTTGTACCTGGGCGGTGGTTTCCGGGGGTGAGGGCAGGGCGTCATTGACGATTGGCTGAGCCATGGAGACATCGGCGCAACCGAGCATCAGGGCAATCGCCAAGGCAAGGTATTGGAGTGGATATGCGTGTTGGTCTGGCATTGAATGCGGCCTCTCATGAAGGGAGTCCGCACTTTAAAAATTCACTCTGGAGCGCGATGCCGGCTATGGCTGTGCCGCTGGCGAGAGATCGCGACGAAGCCTGTAGGCCGGTCGCGTCTTGAGCAAGGCCTCGTCGCGTCAGCGCTCACGGTACGTGGCGTTGCCCTACATCACTCTCGGAACGGTCCGTTTGACAGCGATGGGGCTGTCAACTGCGCTTGAGGTACGCCTTCCCATAATGCCGCTCCATGCGCGCCTGGATCAGTTCCAGTGCGATGGACATCAGCCAATAGATGATCGCCGCCGTGGTGAGCATTTCGATGTAGCGATAGCTGGAGCGGCCATAGGATTGCGCGAGGAACATCACCTCCCAGACGCCCATCACCGAAATCAGGGAAGAGTCCTTGAGCATGGAGATGAACTGGTTGGTGGTCGGCGGGATGATGGTGCGCATGGCCTGGGGCAGGGTGACGCGCCAGAAGATCACTGTCTCGCTCAGGCCCAGCGCCAGCGAGGCTTCGCGTTGGCCTTGGGGGACGCCGACGATGCCGGCGCGGAAAATTTCGCTCAGGTAAGCGCCGTAGTTCAGCGACAGGGCAATGATCCCGGCGGTGACGGCGCCTGGGACCACCCCAGTTGCGGCAAGCCCAGGTAGATCAGCAGGATCTGGATCAGCAGTGGCGTGCCACGGAAGAACGACGCATAGAAACTGGCAATGCCGAACGCCACCGCGCTGTTGGACAGTCGTGCCAGGGCGGTGATGAAGCCCAGCAATGACGACGCGACGATCGAACACAGACACAGGAACAGCGTCAGCACCGCGCCCTGCAGAAAGCCGTTGGGTGCCAGGTGCAGGCCGATCAGGTTCGGCAACTTGTCCAGGATGATCGAGAACTTCAGGTCGAAGCCCAGGAAAAAACTCGCGAACAGCGCCAGCATGACCGCCCAGGTCAGGTACAGCCGTGTGCGAAAACCGAAGATTTTCTTCAGGCGCGACTCAGCCACCGGTTGCGGTGGCTGGGAAGGGGATGGAAAAGAGGTCATTGAGTGATGTCGGCGCCGATCCATTTCTGCGAGAGTTTGCTCAAGGTGCCATCTTGTTTCAACTGGGCGAAGACTTCACGCACCTTGCTGTCCCACTGGGCATCGCCCTTTTCGATGGCCACCGAGTTCGGTTCGGAGTACAGCGGCTCGCCGGCCAGTTTGAAGCGTTTGTCTTCGGTCAGGCGCGGTTGCGCGGTCACCAGATTGGTCAGCACCGCGTCCAGGCGTACCCCGGCGCCCAGGCCCAAGTCCTGGAAGGCCACGTTGTCGGTGTCATACGGGGCGATCTGTACGTTGTCGAACGGATAGCTCAGTTGGGTATCCTCGGCGCCTTCGATCACCAGGTTCTTGTTCAGGTAACTCTCGTAGCTGGAGGCACTGGTGAGGCCGACTTTCTTGTCGCTCAAGTCCTTGGCGCCGTGGATCCGGTCGTCCTTGGCGTTGACCACGATGACCGCCGGCGAGGCGTAATACTGCACCGGGAAATCGAACACTTCGGCGCGGGCCTTGCTCGGTGTCATGGAGCAGATGCAGATGTCGTAGCGCCCGCTCCAGTGTCCGGCGGCGATCACGTCCCAGGACGGCGTTTCCAGGCGCAGCTTCACGCCCAGCTTCTGCGCCACAGCTTTGGCTACGTCCACATCAAACCCGTCGAGCTGGTTCTGATCGTTGAGAAACGAGAAGGGCGGATAGCTTTCCATCAATACGCCGACCAGTTCTTTTTTCTGCTCGACACGGTCCAGCGTGGTACCGGCGAAAGCTTGCGAAGCGGCGGCCAGCAGAGTCAGGCCCAAGGCCATCAATGGTTGAAGTTTCATGTAGGGCCCTGGCTGAAAATACAGGTTGTGGTTAACTGAAGAGTGCGTATTAAATAGTTATAAGAACAACTCCGGTAGTGAGTTATTTTCATAAGCTTATGAGTGAATCGTATATGGGCTCAGCAACGACAGTCATTCTCGACGGCGGAATGGGCCGCGAACTGCAGCGCCGTGGCGCGCCGTTCAGGCAACCCGAATGGTCGGCGTTGGCCCTGAGCGAAGCCCCGCAGGCCGTAGAGGCCGTGCACGCGGCCTATATCGCCAGCGGCGCCAATGTCATCACCAGCAACAGCTATGCTGTCGTACCGTTTCACATTGGCGAAGCGCGCTTCGCCGCCGAAGGCCAGGCCCTGGCAGCGCTGGCCGGCGAACTGGCCCGGCGGGCGGTGCAAGCTTCCGGCAAAGCCGTGCGGGTTGCCGGCTCGCTGCCGCCGCTGTTCGGTTCCTATCGGCCTGATCTGTTCGATGCCTCCCGCGCCAGTGAGCTGTTGTCGCCTCTGGTAACCGGCCTGGCGCCCCATGTCGACCTGTGGCTGGCCGAAACCCAAAGCTCGACGGTGGAAGCGAAGGCGATTCATGCCGGGCTGCCCCAGGATGGCAAGCCGTTCTGGCTGTCGTTCACCCTCAAGGACGAAGACACTGATGAAGTGCCGCGCTTGCGTTCCGGCGAGCCGGTGGCGGAGGCTGCGGCCGTTGCGGCCGAACTGGGCGTCGAGGCGCTGCTGTTCAACTGCAGCCAGCCGGAGGTGATCGGTGCTGCGATCGATGCTGCCCGGCAAACCTTCGAGCGCCTGGGGGTGAAGATCCACATCGGCGCCTACGCCAACGCCTTCCCGCCGCAACCCAAAGAAGCGACCGCCAACGACGGGCTGGATCCGCTGCGTGAAGACCTCGATCCACCGGGCTACCTTCAATGGGCGGCGGACTGGCAGAAACGTGGGGCCAGTCACCTGGGTGGTTGCTGCGGAATCGGCCCGGAGCATATTGCGGTTCTGGCGCAGAAGTTGGTTTGAGCCTTTAGCGAATCATCAGCTGAACGATTGTCATCGCGAGCAGGCTCGCTCCCACAGGATGGAACGCATTCCCCTGTGGGAGCGAGCCTGCTCGCGATAGCGGACTTCAGCTGTCCATAAATATCAGCTTACGTTTCCCCTCCAGTTCCACTGCCCTCTATACATATGTACGTCATCTCGGGACGAACAGCGCGATAGGGTCCGGACTCTTTCAATCAGAACCGGACCATTGAAATGTCGATTTCCCCAAGGATGAACCGGGTGTTGCGTCACCTATACCGCAATCAGAAACGATCGATGCCCAGGCGAAGGAACAGCTCAGGCAACTGGACTTGCTGGACACCCACCAGGTACAGCTGACCCATCTGTTCGCAGCCGTTCCCACCTTCGACAGGGTGATGGGCGCGCTGCTGGTCGGCCTGCTCAAGACCAGGATTCCCGCCAAGAAATTTCGTGCATCGCTGCTTCCGGACATCGAACCGGATCAATGCTATGTGAGCCGCTTCACCACGGGCCCGGACGGTGGGCGCATCCTGGCCGCCTCGGACAGCTTTACCCACGTCATGCGCAACTGTTTGCTCAGCGACACGGCGCCCGACTTTTCGAAGGGGGGCGTCGGGTTCTTTACCCGTCCGGATTCCCTGGAGGAGGCCGACAGCGTCTTTGCCGGCCCGCTGGATGAGCACACGTTGCGGGCCATGGAAGCCGTGTTCTATGTGGCCCATCCAGCCACGAATGAACGGGTGAAGCGACAGTTCCGCGACGAACTGGAGCTCTTTCGTCAGCGCAAGGGCTGGGAGGTGTTGCCAGGCGTGGCGGCGTCATCCACGACCGAAGTCGCCCTGGCGCAGTTATTGTCTCGGCGCTTCCTGCATCTTTTCGACCTGTACAAAGCCGATCGGGATCCTGCCGCTCGACTCAGCCAGGGTGAGCGAATCCAGCAAAGCGATGAAGATCGCCTGTTGGACATCATCACCACCCATCCTTCCCAGGCGGACAGAAGTCGCCTGTTGCGCGCACCGGTTCCCCATGTCTATGCGGTCAGGCTCGATAGCGGCGCCGCGCAGCCGCAAAAATGGCCTGCCGCGATGGTGGTCAAGTTTACCGACCGGCCATCGCTGTTCCTGTATTCCCTGGAGCATGGGCTTCAGCGCTTCAACGCTTTCCAGGACCTGATCAGACAGGTATTTCCCACCCTTGAGGGCCAGGCGTGCAAGATCCAGGACATTTCCGTCGAACTGTCCGGGCATGTTTTCGAAGTGGCGGCGGCGGATCTGCTGCAAATGCAAAGTACGGCGCTGGAGAAAGTCCTGGATGCGCCAGGAAACGCAACGGTGACAGTGAGTGACTTTGCCCGGCAAACGGAAGATGCCCTTGGCTTGCCCCTGTTGTCACTGGCCGGGCCACTGGCGGCCCGTCAGGAAACCTTGGTGGAAAACCGTCGCCCCGGTTTCTACAAGACCGCGACGTTTGCCGAGCGAGCCCACTATCGCCGCCTCGAAACAAAGGTATTCGAGGCCGTCTACACACTGGGCAGCGGTGTTCCGACCCTGGTGCAGTTCGCTCGCCAGAAGATCAAGCAGTACCTGCAGCAAACCATTCACCCGCGCATCGACGTGGACCCGGACCAAACCCTGGTCAGGCTGTTCTACGGTGACCGGGCCAGCCCCAGGCAGTCCCGTACCAGCAGCTTGACCCAATTGATGCTCGACAATCTGCGGCCACGGCAATACCCGAACGCCATGCGCGAAGTGTTGGCGGTCTACCTTCTCGATCAACACGGTCAACGGATCCGCCATCCGGAAAACGGTTTCCTGATCACGGTGACTGGGGGCGAACTGGCCAGGATGGCGACGAGCCTCGATGTCGGTGGCAATTATGAAATCCTGCTGCGCCAGCAAATGAATGAACCTCGGTACAAGGCGGCTTGGCAGGCGTCGTACCGGGCCCACCTGGAGTTCAAGGGCTATGAGGCTGCACTCAGGGGCGACACAGTGTTCCAGGCCAGAGTGACGGATCCGGTTGCCAAGCCAGCCCATCCGCGAAAACTGCTGGCTAGCTGGCTGGAGGCGGTCCTGCAATCACCCACGGCGGCGAATCGGGCCTGGGTTGGCGGGCACAGGGTCCATGTCCATGGTCTTCTCCTGGGGGGCAGTGTCAGCGCGCAAGGTGGTACACCGCGCAACGCGCTCGGCATCGATGGTGTGCTGATCTTTTCAGACCAGCTTGGGCCGGACATCAAGGGCACCGTGGGCGTGTATTTACCGGACAGCCCCCAGGGCCATGACCTGCAAGAGTTTTCCGACCTGAGCGATGGCATTACCGGGCTGCTGCAACAGGAAGAATGGCGAGCGTATTTCCGTTCGCGCATTTGCGCCCTCGATCCAGAGGAGATAAAGCGCGCCTTGGGGCAGCACCGCGGTCGGCCCCTGATCAGTGGCGTCTTGATTACCGATGATTGGCTTGAGCGCTTTCACCGGGCCCACGTCAACTTCCACAGCGCATACGCGGATCACCGCTCCAACAGCAGCCGGGACATCGGCCTGCAGACCGTCGCGCGGCTGGTGATGATGACGGTTGAAATTGTCATGGACCTGGCCGGCCTGCTGTTGATCCCCGGTTTCCAGATGCTGACCCGTGCCGTCAGGACCGGCCTTTTGGTGGTCAGGACCGGTGCCGTGCCAACGAATACGACGACACTGGCGTTCGTCCATGCGGTGGCAAACACCCGGAAGGCTGTCGGCTTCGGTGGCGTGAGCGTCAACGTGCGAGGGCGCTCCTCTTTCCTGGCGATAACGGCTCGCCAAAGCCAGGCTAAAGCGCCATTTGGATTGCCCTTGGAAGAAACGCTTTATCGGCGCTATGCCGTGGCGGATAGGTCGGTGCTCCGGGGAGTGTCAGCGGATGCCCAGGGCTTTTATCGCCCCACGATCACGGACAGCGTCACGGGGCGCTCTGCTCGCCAGGTGTATGTGCAGCAACCCGATGGCACGGTATTCCGGGTCCATGACCATACGTCGCTCAAGGCCATCGAGGCCACCATTGTCGACCCGGCGACGGGCTTGAATATTCGCTCCAGTGGCGTGATGAGGAGCACGGTGGCCCGCGCGCCCGATGGGCAGTGGCATGCCGTGGGCTTTGGCCTGGGCGGAGGGGGCAAACGCCCGAGCGGAGGACCTCCCCAACCGGGCCCGTCAGCCCCTAAGCAACCTTCGACATCGCTTCGCGCCGTGGCCGATCTGATCCGCACGTCAAACGAGTGGGACGTCGAGATCATGGATCTGGTCCCGGCACTCATCACCCGCCTTCCAAGCTGGCCGCAACATCGCAGCTTGTTGATCATCGATCAACGGCGTGGACGCCAGGACTGGTCGATACGCTTCACCCCCGGGCAAGAGGAAAGCGGCTATCCGACGGGCGCGCATCCGCTCAGGTCCAACACTGACGTGGTGCTGATACGCACCGGTGAAAATCATTACACCTTAAGGTTGGCTGATAACACTGACGTCACGTTCGATGCCGACGGCAATTGCTTCTTCAATGCCGTTGCCCGGGGACTGAACGAGGGGCAGCCCCAGCCAACGTTTTCGATGCAGGGGCTGCGCAATGAAACCGCCGCTTATATCGATCTACACCCGGAGATGAGTCATTACCTGGTGTCACCGCCCACCGGTTTGCAGCAGGCGCTGGCGGATAACGCACGCTCCCTGGAGAACTTGTTGGGCAAGGCCGCTGTGTATGACGTGAGTCAGATTGTCTATGGCACGCGCAACCCGCATAACCTGTTTCGACCGTTGGTGCATTTCCTGAACCTGTATGCCGACGACATGGTGCGCAGGACCTTGAACCAAGCCCGGAAAGCCGACTTGCCACCCGAGATCCTGCAACACATCGGTAGCTACTTGTCCCCCCGGGCTCCGGGTCGTCCGATACTGAGCAGCATTCCTTACTACATGCAAAGCGATCGATCCGTGCGGACCTTCTTCGAGGACACGCTACTGCGCCCCGTCGAAAGCTCGGAGATTGAAGAACTGCTCAACAATGAACACCTCATGTTCTCCCAGGACGTGATTCATATCATGCTCGAATACGGGGTCAGGGCCCGAGAGCTGACCGATCACCATCCCAAGAACAGTCTGGCATATGTCCTCTACGATGACGCTCTGCATGGTCATCTCGACGATACGCAGCTAGAGGAGCTGCTCAATGGTGCCTATCTGGTGGATCGTGATGATTTGAAAAAGGTCAAGAGACGGTACGAGCAAGAGACCGGCAATGCCATGGATGACGACTCGGAGCTGTTGGAGCAGCACATTTATTACGACCGTGCCGAGGACCTGGCCGACCTGCTCACCGTGGCGCTCGAGCGATTTCCTATGTTGCAGACGCGGGCAAATATTCTTCTCAAGTCCCCGGTGATCGCTTCCAACCTGGGTGGCCTGTTTCCCGTGAGTCTGCTTTCACAATGGATACGCAACCCGAGCATATCCAACATGCGACTTCAGCTCATCGGCGATTATGTCAGTAGTCGTTATGACGAATTGACGAGGTACGCTGGCGTCGATATCAACTGGATGCGACCGTTCGATGACTGGAACCTGAACAGTCTGTTCACGCATCGGCAGGCTTTACTGGACTTCTTCAACTTTCTCCAGGAGGTCCGGTACTTTAAGGACAGTGACCTGTCGGCTGTCGCCAGGTTGTTCACTGCGCCAGGGCAGCGGCTTTCCAACAGCCGGGTGGCGATCCTGTTCAGCAGGCCGAACCTGTGGATGTCCATTCGTGCCATGCGCGGGATCTCGCGGGAAAGCGCCAGGGCCATCTGGCAGGATTTGACGGGTCCGGCATTCAGCGACAGCAATATTCGCTTCACCCTGGGGCGGCCCGGCTCGCTCAACAGCGAGTCGGCTTTCACGGAGGCGTTGATAGACAGCCTGGTCAATGAAGAGGCCCGGGCGCATCAGTTGATCATGGGGTCGTACACCATGAGCGAAAGACAGGCCCAGTACTTTCTCCATAATTTCGATTTCTCGCAGAGCCCGGCGGGGCACAGCCGGCTGGATTTCGCCAGCTACGTGAGCGCTCATGGATCGATACCGCAATGGGCCTGGCCCTATGCCCGAAGTGCGGTGACGCCCGAGGTGCTCAAACCCTTCCTGGCCACCCGGAAACCGCCTGAGTCCTGATAGCTTGCCTTGATCGATCGCCATCGCGAAGGGATTCGCGGTGGCGATCATCTATCACTCACTGCGATGAGCGACATTCCGCCAGGCTACGCACCTGTCCGTTCTCGCTTTGATTCTCTTCACTGAGCCATTGCTCGAACGCCGCGCCGATGGCCGGCCATTCCGAATCCAGCATCGAGTACCACGCAGTGTCGCGGTTCTGTCCCTTGACTACCATGTGCTGGCGGAAGACGCCCTCGAACGTGAACCCCAATCGTTCGGCAGCGTATTTCGAGCGGGCGTTGGCGTTGTTGCATTTCCACTCCAGGCGTCGATAACCCAGAGCGAAGGACTCTTTCGCCAGCAGGTAAACCGCCTCGGTGCTTTTCGGCGAACGTTGCATGGAAGCGCCGAACGTCACATGGCCGATTTCGATGCGACCCTGGGCTGGCACGATGGACATCAGGCTGAGAATGCCCTGCACCTCGCCATTGGCGCGGTCGATCACCGTGAAGAAGTATGGGTCGATGTTCGCGGCATGATTACCCAGCCAGGCATCGAACGCCTTGCGCTCGGAAAAGGGGCCGTAGGGCAGATAGTCCCAGAGTTTCGGATCGGCCCCGGGGCCTTCCAGTGCTTGCCACAGACCGTCGGCGTGCCGTGCCGGATCGAGTTTTTCCAGGCGGATGAAACGCCCTTCGATCAACTGTGTGAACGGTGCCGGAACCCCTTTCCAATCGGCAAGTGAAGTCAACATGCGGCGCTCCTTACAAGGCTTTGCGAAATTGGATGAAGCCGGGACGTTCGGCGATGCGCTCGTAGAGCTGGATCGCCGTGGCATTGGTTTCATGGGTCAGCCAGTGTACTTTGCAGCAACCATCGGCCTTGGCGGTGGCGTAGACGTACTCGATGAGCTGACGACCGACGCCGGTGCCACGGCTCTGCTCCGTGACCAGCAGGTCCTGCAGGTAACAGGAATTCTCGATGCTCCAATTGGACCGGTGATAAATGAAGTGCACCAGGCCGATGGCCGTGTCGCCGCGCCAGGCCAGGGCCCCATGGGTCGGTTCGCGCTCATCAAGCAAGCGTTGCCAAGTGCTTTGGCTCACCGCCTCCGGCAGTTCGGTGTTGTAGAACCTCAGGTAGGCCTGCCACAGCGGCAGCCACGCGGCGTTATCGTCAGCGGTAACGGGGCGGATCTCGATCTGGCTCATGTTCATTCCTTGGTCGAAAATTCGGACATCAGGCTCGCGACGGCGTGGTCCTGGGCATTGTGGCTGGCGGCCAATCCCTGGCGCACACCCGCTGCGTCGGCGGGAGCGCGGTTCTGACTGAGTTTGCGTTTGCCTTCCAGGCGCTGGATGGGCAGGGCGAAGCCGACGATGGCCTTGAGCATGCTGTCGATGTACTCAGCCGGCGCATCGTCGATGCGCCACGGCTGGGCCCGGCCGCTTTCGTGGCGGTCGGTGAGGGCACTCACCAGGTTGCGCAACCGATGGGCATCATTGAACACCTCGGCGCCGCCATAGGCGTGTACGGCCTGGTAGTTCCAGGTTGGCACGACTTTGCCATGTTCGGTCTTGCTGGGATAGAAACCCGGGCTGACGTAGGCGTCGGCTCCGGCAAATATCACCAGCGCCTCGGCCCCGGATTCCAGGTCGCGCCATTGTGGATTGGCCCGGGCCATATGCCCGTAGAGGCTGCCGTTGGGGCCTTGTCGGGTGTCCAGCAACAGCGGCAGATGGCTGGCCTGCAAGCCATGCTCGCCATGGGTGACCAGCAAGGCCAGGCGACACGCTTCCATCATCCGGTGTAATTGGGACAGGTCTTCGACGGCAAAGGCTTTGGGGTTGTACATGACGATTTTCCTTGGCGAATGCGAGCATCCTAGGCAGGCTATTGGTCTGTTGTAAGAGCCACTTAAGACCAATTCGATAGGTCCATTTGCGAGGGTTGTCATGAGCAACGTCGTGCCGCCGCTGTCATTCAACCCAGCGGGAATCGAGCTGGACCGTCGTCAGGGGCTCAGCCGCCAGCTTTACCAGGCGCTGCGGGCGCGGGTGCTGGATGGACGGCTGGGCAGCGGCACCCGGCTACCGGCCAGTCGTGACCTGGCGGCGGCGCTGTCGATTTCTCGCAACAGCGTGGTCCGGGCCTACGACCAGCTCTATGCCGAGGGTTTCATTGAAGGGCGGGTAGGGGACGGCACTTACGTGGCAGAGCTGTCTTCTCTCATGCTGGGCCGGCCTCATCGCGAGCAGGCTCGCTCCCACATTGGAATGGGTACCGCCGGGGAAGCGAGTTTGCGCGCGAAGAGGCCCGGAGAGAAAAACATATCCACAAAAGTGTCCACAGGGTTTTCAACAGGCTTATCCACTGGGTTATCCACAGATTGGTTGGATTTGCCTGTGATTTCATCCAGTAAAGTTATCCACAGTGGTGCGTTGGATCGGGTCGAAAAGCACCATTTACCAGCGCCTCCCAGTGGTCCGCCACGAGCGTTTCGGGTGGGCGTCCCGGCTTTCGATCTGTTCCCTTTCGACGTCTGGGCCAAGCTGAACGCGGCTTTCTGGCGCAAACCGGACTTGCAACAGCTGTGCTACGGCGACTCCCAGGGCGATGCCCGCTTGCGTGGGCTGATCGCAGCATATTTGCGTAGTTCCCGTGGCTTGCACTGCACGGCTGAGCAAATTGTGATCACCAGTGGCGCGCAGCAGGGCATCAGCCTTTGTGCACAGTTGCTGGTGGACCCTGGAGACGTCGTGGCAGTGGAAAACCCAGGCTACCGCGCAGCCGGGCATGCCTTTGCCGTGGCCGGTGCCGACGTGAGAGGCGTGCCGGTGGACGGTGAGGGCCTGGATTGCAGCGCGCTCGCCTCGTTGAACCCTTGTCGACTGGCCTACGTGACACCGTCCCACCAATACCCCACCGGGGTGGTGATGAGCCTCGCGCGGCGGCTGGAGTTGCTGGCCTGGGCCGAGCGTAATGACGGCTGGATCGTCGAGGACGATTATGACGGCGAGTACCGCTACAGCGGCGCGCCACTGGCGCCGTTGGCTGCATTGGATCGCCAGGGACGCGTGCTCTACGTTGGGACGTTCGGCAAGGTGGCGTTCCCGGCCTTGCGCCTGGGCTACCTGGTGCTGCCTCCCGGCCTGGTGGACGCCTTTGCCCGTCGCCGTGCGGTGGATGTGCGCCACTCCGAAGTCAGCACCCAGGCGGTGATGGCCGAGTTCATGGCGGCGGGGCATTTCCAGCGTCACATCAGGCGTATGCGGCGGGCCGCATTGGCGCGGCGTGATGCACTGCTGGCGGGCTGGCCAAAAAACATTGCGGGTGTCGGCGCCATGCCGACCGTCGTGGCCGGGCTGCATGTCACGGTGCCGGTGGACAGTGTCGAACGTGAGCGTGAACTGATCGCCCAGGCGACTGCGGCAGGGGTCGAAGTCAATGGCTTGAGCAACTATTGGTTGCCCAGCGCCACCTCGCCGGTTCGTGGCGGGCTGGTGCTGGGTTTTGCAGCCGTGCCACCCGCGGCAATCGCTGCCGCGTTGGCGAGCCTGGTGAATGTCTGGAAGAGCTGAGGCGTGAAGGCCGGGCATTGGAGGATGCCCGGCTGTGCATTTATGGTCGCGTTTTTCTAAAGAACACGTCTTTGGCCTGATCCACGGCGATTTCAGCGCGATAATGGTCGATCAGTTGGCGTTGGGTGAGGGATTCGGTGTCGGCGATGACGGTGGTCCTGTGATTGGCTTGGGCAACGGTTTTCAGGCGTGCGGAAAGGAATGTGTAAGCGGGTACCCAGTTTGTCGAGTAACGGAAGTCTGCATACCAGAGCGCTTTACCGGTTTTCATGTCCTTGATCTCGTACCGGTCGAGGAAACCATAGGGCGGATACTTGATGCGTTGCCGGCTCTTCTGTTTGGTGATGGAAATCAGGTTCCGACTTTTAAGCCATATGATGCTGCTCATGGTCGGCGGACGTTGTTTGATGACATTCAGAACGGTTTCGAACCCCAGGACATAAAGGGCGCTCGCTTCCTTCTCAAGCTGCGTGCGCAGGGTCTCGGCCGAGCGTCGCTGCTCTTGCGGCAGTTCGAACGTTTCGTTTGAGGTCACGCCTTGCGCCTGGTCGAGGGCCTTCTTGATGGCCGCGCTGACTTTCTCCATCCTGCCTGCGTGGGCATTGAGGATCATCCCGATGCCGGCAGGTGTCTTGCTGGGCTGGTTCACGGTTTCCTCGATCTGTGCCTTGAACGCCGCCAGCCCGTTGATCAGGTCGTTGCCCTTCGTGATGCTGATGTTCAAGGCCGGGACGGTGGAGGTCGAGGCGTCGGGTTTCATATGCGGGATCCATTCGCCGGTTTCCTTGCGATGGAACGTGACGATGATGTCTCCCGAGAACGGATTCTTCACATCGAGCCAATCGGTTTCCTCCATCGATCGGGATAAACGCGGCTCGCCGCTGACCAGGCCCCAGAAGCGCGCTCGGATGAACTTTTTCCTCGGCCTGGGGCGTTGCTCATACGGGGAACCAGCGTTTCGCCGATCTCTTCTCTCGTCGAGGGCGGTCGCCAGATGACGCAACGTCCATTGTTCAAGCGTAGCGATCCCCGTTCGCAGTCGGGCGAGTTGGGGCTGACGCACGCTGCTCTTGTACTCGTTACTCAGGTAGTGGAGGTGTTCGTCGATGGCGGCGAACTGCTCGGCCAGGCTACCGAATGCATCGATCCGTTCATCCAGCCGGATCACGCTGCGCTCATCGATGGCGTCGCGCAGGCTTTGGTACGCGACCGTGGCGTTATCGACAACCTGGTTGAGCGCTTCCCAGCCTTCGGGCATCGACTCGACACTTTCCAGCGTCAGGCACAGGTGACGAAACATATCGATCTTGATCAGGCGAAGGTCGGCGGCCGTATAGATCGGCATCTTCTTACGGTGCCGCCGGATGAATTCGAAACCTTCATAGCCGACGTTCTTCAGTTCGGTGAAGCGCGTCTCCATATAGTCCAGGCGCTCGATCATGTCGTCACCGACGCTGACCATGCTCTCGGCGGCGTCAATGTGCTGTTGTTCCAGCACCTTCACCCCGGACGTGATCAAGCCTTTGGCTTTGTCCAAGGCCGGAATGAAGCGTTCCTGGAGAGCTTCCAACTCGGCGAACGTGAAGTTGACCTGGGCGTTCAGGTAACCAAGTCGGGTGCGAGGGTAGTCGGGCCTTGACTGGAAAAGTGGCCATTCCATCAAAGTTCTCAACGCTTGCTCGTAGTTTTCTCGCTGGGTTTTCAGCGTGGCGACATATACATCGCGCTTGATTTCCCTGGCCGCGCCCGACGCTTCGTCCATTGCCTCGGCCTGCATCGTCAGCGCTTTCTGGTTCTGCGGCTTCTTTGCTTCGAATTGATTCAGTGCAGCTAGCAGATCGATCCGACGCCGCTGTGCGTCGGCGATGACTTTCTGCCTGACACCTTTGGACCCGCCACCGCGTATCCGCAGACGTGTGTCGATGTGCCATTTGCCGTGGGCATCACCCATCAGGGGAGGGCCCTCGCGGGCGGGATTTTTTCCGTCGACGATAGAGACCAGCTCGCCTTCGACCCGTACCTTGAACCACTTGCCGGCCATTTTTGCGTGCCAGTCCCCCGTCTGTTCGTAGAGTCCCTTGAGCACGCCCTCGGTTTGGAGCTCTCCCGGATCTGCGGGTTCATCGATGCTGAAGGTGTCGATGAACTGTGCGCTTTCCCGCGATCTGCCCATCAAGGCGCCAATGGAACGGATGGTCTCGTAGTGCTCGGTCGGCAGCGACGTACTCGGAAGCGCTCCGAGTTGCTCTATCACCAGTTTGTGTGGGGTTTTTGGCAGGTTTTCCAGTTCGCGCACCTCTGGCGGGGCTTTTACCCGATGAGGACTCCTGGCAGCCCTGGCGCGGTCGATGGCGTGGGTAATGATCGCCAGCGCGATGTTCAGCAGCAGGTCAGTGAATGCCTCCCACTTGGCCGGTCGTTCGGCCTCTGGTTTGTTTTGCATCAACGTGTCGACGTCGTCCAGGATTTGCCAGAGCCAGGCTGCGGTACCAACGGCGGTTCCCAGGTAAGGCAAGGTCAGGTTGAACATCAGCCAGCCCGCGCGTTTGAAGGTTTCCCAGCGATTTTCCTGGTTGGACACCGATTGCCGATCGGCCAGTTCGACCAAGGCATCGGCATTGGCCTTGAACAACTGTGGCAGGAAATCCGTCCCCAGGGTTTTGTCGGTCAAACTGACGGGACCGCTATAGGCCAAGGAGGTCAAAGGGTCGGTCACGAACGACACGATGCCCCAAGGGGAGGGCAACAGGTCCGGAAAAACCAATCGGCCGTAATCGTTACGCACCCCATCAGGCAGCCAGGCCAGCACCGATTGGCGTAACGAAGGGATTTGCCTGATCGCATACAACAGGTTGCTGAACGATGGGTACTGGCTCAGTTGCGGCTCCAGCATGGGCCGATACAGCAGGCAAGGCCCGGCGCTCGCATCCTCGGGGCCGATGACGAACATATTGGTCACGACGTCTTCCGAGTCGCCCAGTTGTAGTTCGGGTACGAAGGCCAGTTGGCGCACGACAATGGTTTTTCCATCCACCTTGCGATCGGCTTCATCAAGCTCCATCAGCGCGGCGACGTAGCGGTAACCCCTATCGTCCAGGCGTCCTTCCCCACGGATTTTGCATTCCAGCGCCAGCATTGGCAGCTGGATGCGCAACTGGGAGGTGTACAACTTTTCGCGGCGGCTCGACTCTGCCGGATCGTCGAGCAGTTTGCCCTTCACCAGCTCGAGGTAAGTGCGACCGATATCGACTTGGGTGATGAGGTTTTCGATGTACGCCACGGTCATCCACTCGGGCAACTCGTTCTCGCCCAGGGACTGGACGGCTTTGTCGCCCAGGGGAAGGGCGATCAGGTTCTGCAAGGCGAGCTCGACCAAGGTGAAGCGGGTGGTATCGACCTTTCCGGGCACGACGAAGCTCCCCCAGATAACGGGGCTGCGTACCTCGAACTCGATTTCATTCAGATCGAGCGTCGAGGCATCGGGGTGGTCCAGGACTATCTGTTTCTTCAGCTCGCTTAACGCGTAGTCCTTGATGGCAGGAATCCCATCCAGATAGGTTTTGCCGGCATGGGATTGATTGAGTATCGACAGGTTCTTCATGTACTGGGCAAACAGCGTCTGATCGGACGGCGAGGCCTCCAGCAACCAATGGGGCATCTGTCTCTGGAACCAGGCCACGAGCTCGTCCTCAGCGGCTTCTTCGCCGTTGACAGGGGGCTCGTAGGTCACCCAGGTCTGCGGGGAGGACCCGATGACCTTGACCTGCTCGGCAATCATCCCGCAGGCCTTGTGATCGAAAATGTTGCCGTCGGGCTCATACAGCCGCCACTGGATTTTGCGATAGCTGGCCGTACCGAAATGGTTCGGGAGGGATTGGCCCAGGGCCTGCCGTGAAGCGAACTTCTCGTAACCGTTGACGATCGAGTACTTGAGGATGACTTCCTTGCCTTCGATGGTGCCGATCAGGACCACGATTGAGTTGTCGCCCAGCCGTTTCACCTCTGGGCCATCCACCTTGTCGACGTCGATCAGATACGCGTGGGTGTCATAAGGGTCGCTCTCCTTGCGGTCCTTGCGGTCGGGGTAATGGAACAGTTGCCTGGCCATGTCGCACTCAGTCGTCGTCCAGCCCTCGATACGCCCGACGTTCCACGCCTTGCGCAGGGTGCTGGAGAGTTCATGCCAGCGTGGGCCGGACTCGCCAACGGATGCATTCCAGTACGCCAGTTGTTGCTCCTGACAGGCCGTCAACATGGCCGGCACCAGCTCATTGACCAGGCGCCCGATCTGGTCGATGCGCACTGGCAAATGCACACTCGGGGACGTCAGTGGTAGCTGGGTCAGGTAATGCAACCCTTCGATCAACAGCATCGGATCGCTTTTTTCGTTCACCAGGCCGGCCAGCATTTCGGCAAGGGTTTCATAGCGGGTCGGGCGTGGCACGATTTCGCCGTCGACAATGTCCCAGCTCGGTTCGCCGACCACTGTGTTGTGTGGGTCAAGGTTCAGCGTGGGGTAGAGTTTCTTGAGGCCGTCGCGCAGAAGTATGGACGCGACCTCCGGATACGTGGGGCCGGCGAGCAACTGATTCAATATAGCGTCCCTGGGGTTGGCGTCGGCCTTGGGGATCGTGGTGGTAGAAGTGTTTGTCATCTGAGTCTCCCTGTCTCGCGATGAATGGAATCCCGAAGTCGAACGCTTCGGGATATCCATGCTAGTGGTGCGAGAAACAGCGGAGGTGGTAACTATGTATTGCTCGTGTCGTTAAGGGCCTGGTGATGCCGCTCCCTGTGGGAGCGGGCTTGCTCGCGAAGGCGTCGGCCCATCCAACATCACGGGTAACTGACCCATCGCCATCGCGAGCAGGCTCGCTCCCACATTGGGATTGGCGGCGTACCCGATCTTCATGCACAACGCAGAACCTGTGGGAGCGAGCCTGCTCGCGAAGGCGTCGGCCCATCCAACATCACGGGTAACTGACCCATCGCCATCGCGAGCAGGCTCGCTCCCACAATGGGATTGGCGGCGTACCCGATCTTCATGCCCGACGCAGAACCTGTGGGAGCGGGCTCGCTCGCGAAGGCGTCGGTCCATCCAACATCGCTGGTGACTGACCCACCGCCATCGCGAGCAAGCCCCCTGGTCATTGCCCAGACTTGATCCGGGTCCAGACCCGCGTGCGCACCCGTTCGGCATCCCTCGGCAAAGGCTGCAAGGTATACAGCGTCGCCATGGCCGCCTCTGTCGGGTAAAGATTGGGATTGCCACGAATCGCCGGATCCACCATCTCGGTAGCATCCTTGTTCGGATTCGGATAACCCACAAAATCACTCACCGGTGCAATCACCTTCGGCTGCAGCAAGTAGTTGATAAAGGCGTACGCGTCATCCGGGTTCTTCGCCCCTTTTGGAATGGCAAGCATGTCGAACCAGATCGGCGCGCCTTCTTTGGGCAGCCGCATGTCCACCGTCACACCGTTCTTGGCATCCTTGGCCCGATTGGCCGCCTGGGAAAAACTCCCGGAATACCCAACCGCCACGCAAATGTCGCCATTGGCGATGTCCGCCATGTACTTGGAAGAATGGAAGTACGTGATGTGCGGCCGGAGCTTCATCATCAACGCCTCGGCCTTGGCATAATCCGCCGGCTTCTTGCTGTTGGGGTCCAGTCCCAGGTGCTGCAAGGCCAGGGGCAGGATTTCCGAAGGTGAATCCAGCAGCGCCACGCCGCACTGCTTGAGCTTGCTGATGTTTTCTTCCTTGAAGATCAGGTCCCAACTGTCCACTGGCGCGTTATCACCCAGGACAGCCTTGACTTTGTCCGGGTTGAAGCCGATCAGAATGGTCCCGTACATGTACGGCACGGCGAACTTGTTGCCCGGATCGTTGGCCTCGATCAACTTCATCAACTTGGGATCGAGGTGATTCCAGTTCGGCAACTTGCTGCGGTCCAGCGGCTGGAATACCCCGGCCTCGATCTGCTTGGCAAGGAACACATTGGAAGGCACCACCACGTCATAGCCGGAATTACCGGTCAGCAACTTGGCCTCCAAGGCTTCATTGGTATCGAAAATGTCGTAGACCAACTTGACCTGACTGTTCTGCGCCTTGAAGTCTTCCAGGGCCTTGGGCGTGATGTAGTCGAACCAGTTGTAGACGCGCAAGGTCCGCTCTTCGGCCTGGGCTGCGCTACACAGCAGCGCGGTGCAGAGGGCGGGGACCATCAAACGCTTGAGTCTTTGCATGCTCTTCTTCCTCATTGGGCGCTTTGAAAACCTTCGAGAACGTTCACGGCGTTGATGCCGATTTCCGCCACCGCATAGCCGCCTTCCATCACGAACAGCGTCGGCTTGCCAAGTGCCGCGATACGTTTGCCCATCGCCAGGTAATCCGGGCTGTCGAGCTTGAACTGCGAGATCGGGTCATCCTTGAACGTGTCCACGCCCAGCGAGACGACGATGACATCGGCGTCGTAACCCTGGACCTCGCTGCACGCCTGCTCCAGCGCAGCACTCCAGGTGTCCCAGCCTGAGCCGGCCGGCAACGGATAGTTGAAGTTGAAGCCTTCGCCAGCGCCTTCGCCGCGCTCGTCCGCATAACCGAGGAAGAACGGAAATTCTGCCTCCGGATGGCCATGAATCGAGGCGAACAGCACATCGCTGCGCCCATAGAAGATCGACTGAGTGCCGTTGCCGTGGTGGTAATCCACATCGAGGATTGCGACCTTCCCATGGCCCTGGTCGAGAAACGCCTGGGCGGCGATGGCCGCGTTGTTGAGGTAGCAATAACCCCCCATCAGATCACTGGCAGCGTGATGCCCCGGCGGCCGACACAACGCAAAGGCACTGCGCACGCCACGCTGGATCTCGGCCTGGGCGGTGAGGGCCACCTGGGCCGCGCTGTAGGCGGCTTGCCAGGTCCCGGCGGTGATCGGCGCGCCACCGTCGAAGCTGTAATAGCCGAGTTGGCCGTGCAGGCTCTTCGGGATCACCGTGCGCAGGGTGCGAGCCGGCCAGGTGAAGGGCAGCAAGTCGCCGTCGCGGTTGTATTCGGCCCAGCGATCCCAGGCGCCTTTGAAGAACTCCAGGTAGGCGGGGGTGTGGATGCGCTGGATGGGTGCCAGGCCGAAATCCCGTGGCGCTTGCACCGGCCCCAGCGCACGAGCCTTGACCCGCTCCAGCACGTGGTCGGCGCGGGAGGGCATTTCGAAACAGGGCATGAGCTGCCCGTCCATGAGCTCGCAGCGGCCGTGGTGCAGGTGGTGATCGTCTGAATAGATCGTCAGCATTGTTGTTCTCCGCAAGGGGACTGATCGGTTGAGGATAGTCTTGCGGCGGGTGGAACTCAGGAGAACGGTGGGAGAGGCCAAAAGGGGATTGAAATGGCCAAAAGGTTTGACCGGAAATGGCTCTTTGGTGGGATCAGGACCTTAGGATCAAGGCATGGCGATGGCGCGGTCGTACGCTGGACTATTGCAACTGAGACAGCTTGTGGCGCTCGCTGAATGCAGGACTCTTCGCAAATACTTCGGCGATGAAATCCATGAATACGAGGGCGCGTTTGGGCAGGAGCCTATCCGCCAGGTAGACGACTTGAAGGGGAACAGGCGGGGCTACGTAGTCCCTCAGCACCAACTGCAGATTGCCATTTTTCAGCCCTTCCTCGTAAAGCCATTCAGGCCCCTGTGCGATCCCCAGCCCGGCATTGACACACGTTCGTATGGCTTCGGGTGAGTTGACCCGAAGCCTGCCGGAAACGGGAACCTCGATATTGCGGAAACGCCATGTAGTGCCTGTCGACAGCAAGGTGTAGATCAGGCAATCGTGCGTTCTCAGATCATTGGGCGTAACGGGGACTCCGCGTTTGGCCAGGTATCCCTTGCTGGCAACGCACACACGCTCGAACCAGGCCAGCGGTCGGGCACGCATTGCGCTGTCTTCCAGATGTCCGATGCGAATCGCCAGTTCAGCCCCTTCGTCGACCAGATTTACATAGCGGTCATTGAGCTGCAGATCGAGCGTCAACTCTGGATAGCGCTCCAGGAAGGTGGAGACATGCGGCAAGACGAAGGTATGGGCTAGCGCGGTCGGACAGGCGATGCGTAACAATCCGGACGGGGCGACGTTTTCCCTGAAGGACGACTCCGATTGTGCTACAGCGTCGAGAATGCGCAGGGCGTCTGCGTAATAGCGCTCTCCCTCGGGGGTGAGAGCAAGCTTTCGCGTGGATCGGTGCAGCAACCTGGTATGTAGATGATCTTCCAGCGCCGCCACATAGCGGCTGACGTTGGGCTGACCCAGCCCCAAGTCGCGCCCCGCAGCCGAGAAACTTCCTGTCTCGACAGCGCGGACAAAGCAGGTCATCAGCAGCAGTCGATCCATTTGAGCCTCTTATTCATGCAGTTTTGGCATGAAACGTATGCAAAGAAACAATCTTATCAATACGTGGGCATGAATACATAGTTTCCCTCAAGCAGGTCAGTGCATCGACTGACCTTGAAAACCGAAAGGAAACTTTACATGTCCCGATTACAAGGCAAACGCACTCTCATTACCGGTGGCACCAGCGGCATTGGCCTGGAAACGGCCAAGCAATTCCTTGCTGAAGGCGCACGGGTGATCGTCACTGGAGTCAATCCGGCATCCATCGCAAATGCCCAGGCGGAACTGGGGAGCGAGGTTCTGGTACTCCGTGCCGACTCGGCCAGCATCGCTGCTCAGAAGGAACTGGCGCATGCCGTTCAGACTCACTATGGCCAACTCGATGTTGCCTTCCTCAATGCGGGCGTATCCGTTTGGCTGCCAATCGAGGAGTGGACGGAGGACATGTTCGATCGCTCCTTCGACATCAACGTCAAGGGGCCGTACTTTCTGATTCAGGCGCTGCTACCCGTCTTTGCGAACCCCGCGTCGGTCGTGCTCAATACATCGGTCAATGCACACATCGGCGCTGCGCATTCATCGGTGTATGGGGCGACAAAGGCCGCGTTCCTCAACATGTCGAAGACGCTTTCGAGCGAACTGCTCCAGCGTGGCATTCGTTTCAATGCCGTCAGCCCCGGCCCGGTCGATACGCCGCTTTACGACAAGCTCGGGATTCCCGATGCCTATCGCGAGCAGGTCAACAAAGACATCGTTGCGACCATCCCGTTCGGCCGCTTCGGCACGCCCGAGGAAGTCGCCAAGGCTGTGCTGTACCTGGCTTCGGACGAGTCACGATGGACGGTTGGTTCGGAAATCATTGTCGACGGCGGCCGCTCGCTCTAAGTGCTTCGCACGAACGACGCGTCTATATAGCCCGGCGCCCATGCGTGGCGGCGGGCGCGGATTCTTTTATTGATGGGTATTCCAATGTCCCGATCACCGCTGGTGCTCGTCAGCCACCACTTGTGTCCATTCGTTCAGCGAGTGGCCATCGTGTTGCTCGAAAAAGAAGTTTCCTTTCAGCGTGTAAATGTCGACCTTCGCGACAGGCCGGACTGGTTTCTGACGATGTCACCAACGGGCAAGGTTCCGCTGCTCAAGGTGCCAGATGGCAATGAGGGCGGGTCCGTTCTATTCGAGAGCGTCGCCATCTGTGAATACCTGGAGGACGTGCACCCCGACCCTGCGTTGCATCCGGTGAATGCGCTGACCCGAGCACAACACCGCGCCTGGGTCGAATTCGCATCTGCCACCCTGGGGGACGCATGGGGATTTCTGAACGCCTCAGATCAGCAGACAGCCCTTGGAAAATCCGCAGCTTTGAGAGGAAAGCTGGAGCGATTCGACGGTGAAATGTCAGACGGCCCTTATTTCGCCGGACAAAGACTCAGTATGGTCGACATCGCCATGGCCCCGGTCTTTCGCTATTTCGACATACTTGGATTCGCATCCAACCACCCTCTGTTCGATGGGCTGAGCCGAGTGGCTGAGTGGCGTCGTGCCCTGGCTAAACATCCCAGTATTCAGGCGGCCGTTGCAGAGGACTACGCCGTCCGGTTCCGCGAGCATTTGCAAGAAGCAGGAGCGGTACTGGCGACTGCATAGGGACGTTACACCCTTCAATGGATGTGCGACGAAATCGGCCCTCAAGTCGTTGTCATGGCCGTTCAGGATAAACACTTCTGAAGTGAACCCGACGCAATGCGCCGGGCTTGCGGGAAGGCTTACGGCTATCGCGGATCAACGTTATCCAACGCCCGGTTCGCCAGTAATGAACTCAGCTCGATCAATTGCTGAATGCCAAGGGCAACGTGGCGGCGAGAGCCATCCAATTCGAATGCGAGATCACTGACCATCGCATCAGCCGAAGCCAGGGTTTCGCTGAGGTTGGCGAGCAGGCATTCGGTGTCGACGTCTTCTACGACGGTGAACAGCTGGCTCGGTTGAGTGGTGGCTTCAGGTTTTTCCGGTTTCGGTAGTAGATAGAAATCCAGGACACGCTTGGCGGCGGCGTCGAGTTTGCGGGCGTTAATGCCGTCGGCATAGGGGGAGGTTGGGTCTGCTTCAGGGGGATTGGGTGTGATCTTGAACATGGTGGTGCTCCTTTCGTAAGAGGAACCATCACCGTCTGCCGCCAAGCAGATGGGGTGACGGATTACACAAGGTTGGCGGACCGGAACGAAAGGAACCCGGCATCCCCGAGGGGATCCTTGCGCAACCCGTCATAACAAGAGCGTGCAAGGCCAGGCCATTGCAATCATGTTTGAGGGGCTTGCGCCGTTCGTGTCCCGGGCCGCCAAGCCCGGTCGCTGAGTGTCAGCGACGGGGATTACGTTAGGGGCATGGGGCTGGGCGCACAAGCGGGTGGATTCTGGCGTAGTTGTAGGCAAAGGCGCAAGGTTGGGTAGTCTGGCGAAAGGCTGGCGGTCGGACATGCGACTCGGGCTGGAAATGGTTGCAATGTGTGGCGAGCAACCTTGTCCCGTCGCAGGTTGACTGGTGGAGTCTGCCGGTAGGCAGGCATCGATTCGATTGAAGCTAGGCTGCCTGGTTTCAGGAATACCTAAGGTTGTTCGATGCCCCGCCGTGCATGTTCGACTCGTGTCCTGATAACGCATTCAGTTGCATGGTCGTTCAACAATCCCATTGCCTGCATGAACGCATAAACGGTCGTAGGCCCAACGAACTTCCAGCCTCGTTTTTTCAGCTCTTTCGATAGCGCGACCGACTCGACAGACGTCGAGGCGGTCTGAGGTTCAATCGGGTTCGCAACCTGAGGAGCGTAGCGCCAAAAAAAGGAAGCCAACGAGCCTTCCGTTTCGACGAGCTCGCAGGCACGACGGGCATTGTTGATGACAGCTTCGATCTTGCCGCGATGGCGAACGATGCCAGCGTCTTGAAGCAGACGCTCTACATCGCTGTCGTTGTACTGAGCGACCCGGACGAAGTCGAAGCCATCAAAGGCGGCACGAAAGTTATCCCGCTTGGCCAGGATCGTGCGCCAGCTGAGGCCGGACTGGAATCCCTCAAGGCTGATCTTCTCGAACAGGCGTCTATCGTCAACCACAGGAAAGCCCCACTCGGTATCGTGGTACTGAAGAAATTCCGGCGCGGCTGCGCACCAGCGGCATCGACGCTGCCCATCCAGGCCAATGATCGTCGTATCCATGGCGTCAGCTCCCGGTACTGGCCAGCAAAAATGCCAGGCGTGGGTCGGCCTTCGATGGCTTCACCTCGACAATTTCTGCCTGCACGACACCCTGAATCACGAAGGGGTCGCCACTGACGCGATCCTCAAGTTGGGCCAGTGTGATTCCGCTTGCCAGGATCATCCCTCCGGCTTGCGGCTGAAGGCTTCCAGCCAGGATAAAGACACCGTCGTCAAAGCCGCACTGCAGCCAGTCCTTATGGGCTTGCATCCACTGACCCGCCAGTTCGCGTCCAGCTGAAAATCGTAGAGATACGATGAACATTCGTAGGTCCTTCCTAAGGGTGATGGGTTATTGGGTCGAAGTCCGTGTCGCGTCGGTGATGCCGTCGAGCCATCTACTCATGCGTTCGGCCTCGAGCTTGACGAAGTGCTCGTCGTGAAACGCCTGTGCAAGCAACGCCACACCCTGGCTGAACGCCAATACATGCATTGCCAGCGAATCCGCGTCTGGCCCGCGCCCCAATAGAACGAACTGCTGGCGCAACCAGGTACGGAACAGGGCAAAAAGTTGGCTGGACTGTGGCTGCGCCGGGTGGCCAAGCTTGGCCAGCTCGCTGCATAGCGTGCCAACCGGGCAACCATGGCGAATGATCTGGGCTTGGTTCGTGACGACGATGAAGATGAAGCTCTTGATGCGTTCGGAGGGGGAGGCACTTTCTGCCTCCCATGCTTTAAGCATGTGTGAAGTGCTCAGCAGACGTTCCGCGATAACGGCATCCAGGATCTCGTCCTTGCTTTTGAAGTGGTAATAAAAGTTGCCACGAGAGATACCGACGGCGTGGGCGATGTCTGCGAAAGAGGTGTGTTCGTAACCGTTCTCATAGAACAGCCGGTCTGCCTCCGCGACGATGCGCTCGCGGGTTGTGATTTCAGCCATCCAACTGTCTCCCCATCACCTTTCCGGCCCCCATTGATTGAGGTTAGGACGGTCGACCTAATTATTGGTTCTGAGCGTAGGACGGGCATCCTAATTGGTCAAGGGCCGTTATCCGGTTTACGAGTGTGTGGCGTCGGTTGGATTGGGGCTGCTGCGCACCCCGGCGGGGCGGTGCGACGCTTCGCTAAATCCCCTCGCCACAGGAGATGGGAGCGGTCCACAGTCGTGGGCTCAAGACCTGAACTGGCTCGGCGCCACGCCGCTCCAGCGAACGAAGGCATGGCGGAAGCTGGCGGTTTCGCTGAAGCCCAGCAGTTCGGCGATGCGGTGGATGGGGAGTTGGTCCTCGCAGAGCATTTGCTTGGCCCGCTCGAAGCGCAGTTCGTCCAGTAGCTCCTGGTAACTGCAACCCGAATCCTTGAGGTGCCGGCGTAACGTGCGGGCGGAGCAGTTCATTTGTTCGGCCAGGCCTTCCAGGCCGGGGGCGGCGTCGAGCTGGGCGGCGAGCAGTTGGCGGATGCGGCCCAGCCAGGCCTGGCGGCCGGTGAATTCGATATTTTGCTTGCGGCAGCGTTCGACCATGGCGTGGTGGGTGATGGGGTCGGCCAGCGGCAGCCGGTGATCGAGCCAGTGGCGGTCGAAGGCAAAGGCGTTGTCGATGGCCCCGAAACGCACCGGGCAATCGAAATGGGCCCCGTAGCGGGCTTGGTAATCCGGTGCCGGGTGTTCGAAGCGCGCCGCGCGCAAGGGCAGCGGGTGACCGAGCAGGTCGTTGCAGATGACTTTCAGCGAGACCATGCAGAATTCGGCGTTGAATGCGGCCAGGGCCGGGGCCTCCCGATAGTCGCTGGCGCTGAACCAGAGGTGCTCGCCATCGTCTTCCAGGTTCAGGTCGAAGAGTGTTCCCAATAGCGCCGGATAGCGCAGCGCCAGCTGCAAGGCGTCACCTAAGGTGGCACTGGTGAGCAGGGCGTAGCCGAGCATGCCGTAGGAGGAAACGTGCATGCTGCGCCCCAATTCCAGGCCGATGTCGCGCTTGAGGGCCACGGCGTTGGCGCAGACCTGCATTTCCTGGTTGGTGGTGATACGCGTGTCGGCCCGGCTCAGGTCCGCCGCGCTGATGCCGCTGCCGGCCAGCAATTCGTCACTGGGCAGGCCTTCATGTTTGAAGGCGTTGAGCACCAGTGAGACGGCGTTGAGGGTGGTGAGGTGGGAATGAAGCATGTCCGTTTCCAGCCTGGGGAAGCTGTAAATGGAGCAAGTTGTGTGCCGGGAGTAAAGCCCAAAGCTGCCATGCTTCGTGGCAGCAAATTGTAGGAGCAAAGCCTGCTCGCGATATATCGCCGCGATTTCTGAGGATCGCGTCAACTTTGTCGCGGGCAAGCCTTGCTCCCACAGGTGTGCCTGGCGGTCAGATCAGTTCGCCACACAGGTCCAGCTCAACCAACCGCCGGATCTCATCCACCGGCAGCCCTGAGCCGATCAGCGCCTGCAACTTGCCGTACGCAGCCTCGCGGGTCATGCCGCCGCCGGACAGCACGCCGACGCCACGCAAACGGCTGCCGGCCTCGTACACGTCCAGCTCCACGCCGCCTTCATGGCATTGCGTCACCGCCACCACCACCACGCCGCTGTCCCGCGCTCGGGTCAGGCTGGCGAGGAAGGCCGGGTTGTCGCTCGGGCCGGTTCCGCTGCCGTAGCATTCCAGCACCAGGCCCTGGATGCCGCTGCTCAGCAGGCCATCGAGGATGTCGGCGCTGATGCCCGGAAACAACGGTAGTACCGCGACGTTCGCCAGTTGCTTCGGCTGGTTGTAATTCAACTGCGCCGGCAGCGACGTGGCTTTGGCACCGCCGCCCTGACGCTCCAGGCGTTTGAACGGATGGCGACCGAAACTGCGTACTTTCGCGCAACGGGTCGGCGCCAGCAGCTCGCCGTGGAAGTACAGGTGCACGCCCGGCGCCAGGCCCCGGCCGAGGGCGACCAGCGCGCCGCTGAGGTTTTCCCAGGCGTCGCTGTCGGTCACGCCGGCGGGCAGCATGGAACCGGTGAAGCAGACACGGGCATGCAGGCCCAACAACTGGAAGCTCATCGCCGCCGCGCTGTAGGCCAGGGTATCGGTGCCGTGCAGGATCAACACGCTGTCACAACCTTGCACATCCACGGCGTCGACCACCGCTTCGCGCAGTTGCTGCCAATAGGTTGGGGTCATGTTGGCGCTGTCGATCAGCGGCGACATTTCCCGGAAGCGCCATTGCGGGACGGCGAGTTCAGGTTGGCTGTGCAGGTAGTCGCGCATGCGAGCTTCGAAGCCGGAAGCCGGGGCGAGGCCGTGGGCGCTGGCTTGCATACCGATGGTGCCGCCGGTGTAGAGCACCATGACGTGCTGGGCGGCAGGATAGGTCGAGGAATTCATGGTTGTTCTCCGAGGACGAAAACGGCAGCTTTGTCGAGCTGCCCAACATAAGGTCGAGCATGACGCCGACCTTACGTTGTGTCACGCCGGGCGCAGGGGATGCGCCCGGTTTTTGCAGCAGGCTTGCCGATCAGCGTTGCGCTGCGGCCACACCGGTCACCGCGTCAGGCTGGGCAGCCGAGGCGGATGGGCTGGCTGGCCAGGCTTTGCGGTCCAGATCCAGGTCCGGGAATTTGCTGGAATCGAAGACCGGAGTCTTGATGCCGGCCGAACGCTGGGCGTCGTAGTCGCGCAGGATGCGCATGCCGACCTTGAACAGCAGGAACAGCGCGATCAGGTTCACGAAGGCCAGCAGGGTCATGGTGATGTCGGCGAAAGCGAACACGGTGCTGAGGTTTTCGATGGCGCCCCAGAAAATCAGCACCAGTACCAGTGCGCGATAACCGATCAGCGCCTTGCGGTTCTCACCGAGCATGAAGCGCAGGTTGTTTTCGCCCAGGTAGTAGTTGTAGAGGATCGAGGTGAACACGAACAGCGCCAAGGCCACGGAGATGAACATCCGGCCCCAGTCACCGACCACGGCGGCCAGGGAGTTCTGGGTCAGGGCAATGCCGTCGCCTTCGAAGCCTGCGGTGTAGAAGCCCGACAGCAGGATCAGCAGCGCGGTGCAGGTGCAGATCACGAAGGTGTCCAGGAACACGCTGAACGCCTGGACCACGCCTTGGGCGACCGGGTGTTCGACCGATGCAACGGCGGCCACGTTAGGCGCACTGCCCAGGCCTGCTTCGTTGGCGAAGACGCCGCGCTTGACGCCCATGACGATGGCGCTGCCGATCAGGCCGCCGAACGCTTGGTCCAGACCGAAGGCGCTCTTGACGATGGTAGCCAGCATGGCCGGTACGTGGTCGAACTGCAGCACGATCACGTAGATGGTCACGGCGATGTAGGCCAGGGTCTTGACCGGTACCAGCAGGTCGGCGACGCGGGCGATACGCTTGATCCCGCCGATGAACACCAGGCCCAGCAGCACCGCCAGGCCCAGGCCGGTGTAGGTGGTGTCGAGGCCGAAGGCATTGTTCAGCGAGTGGGTCACGGCGTGGGCTTGCAGGCCGTTGAAGGCGAAGCCGAAAGTGATCAGCAGCAGGAAGGCCATGATCATGCCCAACCAGCGTTTCTGCAGGCCGTGCTGGATGTAGTAGGACGGGCCGCCACGGTACTGGCCTTCGGAGTCGCAGCGCTTGTACAGCTGGCCGAGGGAGCACTCGAAGAAGCTGCTGGACATGCCGACCAGCGCGGTTACCCACATCCAGAACACTGCACCGGGGCCGCCGAGGGTCACGGCGATGCCGACACCGGCAATGTTGCCCGCGCCGACACGACCGGCGAGGCTGAGCATCAGGGCCTGGAAGGAGCTGAGCTGGTCGGTGCTGCTTTTTAGGCTGTCACGGAACACCGCGAACATGTGGAAGAAATGACGGAACTGGACGAAACGCGAGCGGATCGTGAAGTAGCCGCCGAGCCCGACAATGAGCAGGATCAGCACTTTCCCTGAGAGGAAGTCGTTGATGACTTCGAGCATGAGTATTCCTCGCTGTTTTTTGTTTAAGCAAATGCTGGCCATTTGGAAACATCACGAAACATCCGTCGGCGCACGGCTTGACAGGTGAGGCGAGGTTTCGTCCCGGTCCAATTCGCGGGTTGTTATTAGTTCGGGTTTCGCATGTTTAAGATCTCGCTACCGACGACCACACATGTGAAGAGGGGCGGCACTATACCTATCAGTGCGATGCCCGTCTGCACGGTTGTGGTGCAAGCGACGAAACGACTTGCTGGGATTAACGAAAATCGCAGCCTTCGACAGCCCTTTGCAGGAGCTGTCCAAGGCTGCGATCTTTATCCGATGTTGTCGTTTTCGGCATAAGGCCTCCGTGGCAGTGGCAAAAAAAGGGCTTGGGGAATAATCCCCAAGCCCTCAAAAGGTGAGAGGTGTCTAGTCCCTCGACCTGGTGAGCGGTGGTTGCATCGATCACGCTTTCAGCGGGACCAGACGCGGAGCAATCATGTTTTCCGGGCGCAGGATGTCGTCGAGCATGGCGTCGTCGAGCAAGCCTTCTTCGCGCACCAGTTCCAGCACGCCGCGGCCGCTTTCCAGGGCAACACGGGCGATGCGGGTGGCGTTTTCATAGCCGATGTACGGGTTCAGGGCGGTGACCAGGCCGATCGAGTGCTCGACCAGTTCGCGGCAGCGCGCTTCGTTGGCGGTGATGCCCACGATGCAGTGCTCGCGCAGCATGTCCATGGCCCGTTGCAGCAGGCGGATCGAGTCGAAGATCTTGAAGGCGATCAGTGGCTCCATCACGTTCAGCTGCAGTTGGCCGCCTTCGGCTGCCATGGTCAGGGCCAGGTCGTTGCCGATGATCTGGAACGCCACCTGGTTGACCGCTTCCGGGATCACCGGGTTGACCTTGCCGGGCATGATCGAGCTGCCTGGCTGGCGGGCCGGCAGGTTGATTTCGTTGATACCGGTGCGTGGACCGCTGGACAGCAGGCGCAGGTCGTTGCAGATCTTCGACAGTTTGACCGCGGTGCGTTTGAGCATGCCGGAGAACAGGACGAAGGCACCCATGTCAGACGTGGCTTCGATCAGGTCGGCGGCCGGTACCAGCGGCTGGCCGCTGATGGTTGCCAGGCGCTGTACGGCCAGGGCCTGGTAGCGCGGGTCGGCGTTGATGCCGGTGCCGATGGCGGTGCCGCCCAGGTTCACTTCGGTCAGCAGTTCGGGCGCCAGGGTTTTCAAGCGCGCCAGGTCTTCGCTCAGGGTGGTGGCGAAGGCGCGGAATTCCTGGCCGAGGGTCATCGGCACGGCGTCCTGCAGCTGGGTGCGACCCATTTTCAGAACGTGGCTGAATTCTTCACCCTTGGCGGCGAACGACTGGATCAGGCTGTCGAGGCTGGCCAGCAACGCATCGTGACCCAGCAGCAGACCCAGGCGGATCGCGGTCGGGTAGGCGTCGTTGGTAGACTGCGCCATGTTCACGTCGTTGTTCGGGTGCAGGTACTGGTATTCGCCTTTCTGGTGGCCCATGGCCTCCAGGGCGATGTTGGCGATGACTTCGTTGGCATTCATGTTGGTCGACGTGCCGGCGCCGCCCTGAATCATGTCCACCACGAATTCTTCGTGGAAATCGCCGCGGATCAGACGGGCACAGGCTTCGCTGATGGCTGCATGCTTGGCTTCGCTGAGTTGGCCCAACTCGCGGTTGGCGTCAGCGGCAGCCTGTTTGACCATCGCCAGACCGACCACCAGCTTGGGGTAATGCGAGATCGGAACGCCCGAGAGACGGAAGTTGTTCACCGCTCGCAGGGTCTGGATGCCGTAATACGCTTGTGCTGGTACTTCGAGTACGCCAAGCAGGTCTTTTTCTGTGCGGAATGATGCAGCGGAGGACATGATGGAAATCATCTCGATAAGGACCCGGTCTGAGCCGGAACGCTGTGGATCGTAGGCTCTCATAAACGTAAGGGCCAATGCTGTTAAACACTGCCCTATGCATATTCGGCATAATGCGGATGTGACGCCGACGGTACGGCGGACGTGTGACCTGTTTTGGTGCATGTTTCGGGAGAGCGTGATGAATCTTGAAAGCAAATGGCTCGAGGACTTCAGTGCCTTGGCGGCTACTCGCAGTTTCTCCCAGGCGGCCGAACGGCGTTTCGTCACGCAACCGGCGTTCAGTCGGCGGATCCGTAGCCTTGAGGCGGCGCTGGGGCTGACGTTGGTCAACCGCTCCCGCACGCCGGTCGAGCTGACAGCGGCCGGGCAGTTGTTCCTGGTGACGGCGCGCACGGTAGTGGAACAGTTGGGCGAGGTGCTGCGGCATTTGCATCATCTGGAAGGCGGGCAGGGCGAAGTGATCCAGGTAGCGGCTGCGCACTCCTTGGCGTTGGGCTTTTTCCCGCGCTGGATCGCGCAGTTGCGCAACGAAGGCATGAACATCGCCACGCGCCTGGTGGCGACCAACGTCGGCGATGCCGTCCATGCCCTGCGTGAAGGCGGTTGCGACCTGATGCTGGCGTTCTACGACCCGGATTCGGCGATGCAGATGGACCCGGAAATCTTCCCGTCGCTGCACCTGGGCCAGACCGAAATGCTGCCGGTGTGTGCCGCCGATGCCAACGGCAAGCCGCTGTTCGACCTCGAAGGCGAGGCCAGCGTGCCGCTACTGGCCTACAGCGCCGGGGCGTTTCTCGGTCGTTCGGTGAACCAGTTGCTGCGTCAGCGGGCGCTGCGTTTCACCACTGTCTACGAAACGGCCATGGCCGACAGCTTGAAAAGCATGGCCCTGGAAGGCCTGGGCATCGCCTGGGTGCCGCAACTGAGCGTGCGCGCCGAACTGGCCCGGGGCGAACTGGTGATCTGCGGCGGTGCGCAATGGCACGTCCCGCTGGAGATCCGCCTGTACCGCTGTGCCCTGGTGCGCAAGGCCAATGTGCGATTGCTGTGGCGCAAGCTCGAAGGTGGCGCCGGCTCCTGAAAACACGCACAACCCTGTGGGAGCGAGCCTGCTCGCGATGACGGACTGACATTCAACATCACTGTTGCCTGGCCCACCGCTATCGCGAGCAGGCTCGCTCCCACAGGGTTTGTGTCGTTCACAACGTATGGAATCAATACAGATCAGATGTGGGAGCGGGCTTGCTCGCGAAGGCGGCGTGCCAGTCACCACCTTCTGCACTGATCCTCCGCTTTCGCGAGCAAGCCCGCTCCCACAGAGGGGGATCTGGGGTGTTCTTGTATTGACCTTGAAGTCAATAAAACCGCTGTCCAGGCACAAATGACAGATGGTCGCGACAGGGGCTGTTTATCTGCTTCATTGCGGTATACTGCGCGGCCTTCGGCCGGTCCAGATCGGCCATTATTCGTACAACAAGCCACGCCGGTTTCCCGCGTGGCTTGTTGTTTTTTGACGCGCCTGCGGGCGCCCAGAGAGAAGAGGCACGACGATGAGTGCACTGGTTGGCGTGATCATGGGCTCCAAGTCCGATTGGTCCACCCTTAGCCACACCGCCGATATGCTGGAAAAGCTCGGCATCCCTTATGAGGTGAAAGTGGTCTCTGCCCACCGCACCCCGGACCTGCTGTTCCAGTACGCCGAAGAAGCCGAGGCCCGTGGTATCGAGGTGATCATCGCCGGTGCCGGTGGTGCGGCTCACCTGCCAGGCATGTGTGCGGCCAAGACCCACCTGCCGGTGCTGGGCGTGCCGGTGCAGTCGTCGATGCTCTCGGGCGTCGATTCGCTGTTGTCCATCGTGCAGATGCCGGCCGGCATTCCGGTCGCGACCCTGGCCATCGGCAAGGCCGGCGCGATCAACGCCGCCCTGTTGTCGGCGAGTATCCTGGGTGCCAAGCATCCACAATTCCATACCGTGCTGAAAAAATTCCGCGCTGAGCAGACAGACAGCGTCCTGGACAATCCAGACCCACGCATTGCCTGAGGTTGTTGACGAATGAAGATCGGTGTAATCGGTGGCGGCCAGTTGGGTCGCATGTTGGCCCTGGCAGGTACGCCGCTGGGGATGAACTTCGCTTTCCTGGACCCGGCGCCGGACGCCTGTGCCGCCGCGCTGGGTGAACACCTGCGGGCCGACTACGGCGACCAGGATCACCTGCGCCAACTGGCCGATGAAGTCGATCTGGTGACGTTCGAGTTCGAGAGCGTCCCGGCCGAAACCGTCGCCTTCCTGTCCCAGTTCGTCCCGGTCTACCCGAGCGCCGAAGCCTTGCGCATCGCCCGCGACCGCTGGTTCGAGAAGAACATGTTCAAGGACCTGGGCATTCCTACCCCGGCCTTCGCTGACATTCAATCCCAGGCAGACCTGGAAGCCGCCGTCGCAGCCATCGGCCTGCCGGCCGTGCTCAAGACCCGCACCCTGGGTTATGACGGCAAGGGCCAGAAAGTCCTGCGCAACCCTGAAGACGTAGCCGGTACGTTCGCCGAACTGGGCAGCGTGGGCTGCCTGCTGGAAGGTTTCGTGCCGTTCACCGGTGAAGTCTCGCTGATCGCCGTGCGTGCCCGCGACGGTGAAATCCGTTTCTACCCGCTGGTGCACAACACCCACAAGGACGGCATTCTCAAGCTTTCCGTCGCCAGCACCGACCATCCGCTGCAGGCCCTGGCCGAGGATTATTCCAGCCGCGTGCTCAAGCAGCTCGACTACGTCGGCGTGATGGCGTTCGAGTTCTTTGAAGTGGACGGCGGTCTCAAGGCCAACGAAATCGCGCCGCGGGTGCACAACTCCGGGCACTGGACCACCGAAGGCGCCGAGTGCAGCCAGTTCGAGAACCACCTGCGGGCAGTGGCCGGGCTGCCGCTGGGCTCGACCGCCAAGGTCGGCGAAAGCGCGATGCTGAACTTCATCGGCAAAGTACCGGACACCGAGAAGGTCCTGGCGATTGCCGATTGCCATCTGCATCACTATGGCAAGGCGTTCAAGGCCGGTCGCAAGGTCGGCCACGCCAACCTGCGTTGTGCTGACCGGGCCACGCTGGCCCAGCAGATCATCAAGGTCGAGACGCTGATCGCCGAGCAATAGTGCGTGTTTTCGGTGGAACCATTCATCGGCAAGACTCTCTCATGGCTAAGCGCCAAAGCCTGACCAGGCTTTGGCTTAGCGTCTCAAAAAAGAGGGAAATGCCATGGGAATCATCGGAACCATCTTCATCGGCTTGATCGTTGGCCTGCTGGCACGCTTCCTGAAACCGGGCGACGACAGCATGGGCTGGATCATGACCATCCTGCTCGGTATCGGCGGTTCGCTGGCAGCCACCTATGGCGGCCAGGCCCTGGGTATCTACCAGGCCGGGCAAGGGGCCGGTTTCATCGGTGCCCTGGTCGGCGCGATTGTGCTGCTGGTGATCTACGGCCTGATCAAAAGAAACTGAGTCAATGCGACAAAGCCCCCTGCGCATGGCGCGCGCAGGGGGCTAGAATGCCCGGCGTTCCATCTACCACTCATTGCCGAGCCCTTTCATGCGCCGTCTAGTGTTGACCCTTCTTCTGCTGGGCAGTGGCCTGGCCCATGCTGCCGAATTGCCGGAAACCGATTGGCTCGAACTGATGCCCAAGTCGGACCAGAAAGCCCTTGAGGCCATGCCCGAGATCGACCACAACTCCCCCGAAGCCAATGGCACCTTCACCAACAAGGGTGGCCTGAAGCAAAGCAAAGGCTTGCCGGCGGTGATGTATTCGACCAAGACCGTGGCCTCGATGAACGACAAGCACATCCGCATCGGCGGCTACCCGGTACCGCTGGAAACCGACGCCAAGGGCCGCAGCACGCTGTTCTTTCTGGTGCCATACCCCGGCGCCTGCATCCACGTTCCGCCGCCACCGCCTAACCAACTGGTGCTGGTGCGCTACCCCAAGGGCTTGAAGCTGGACGACATCTACACGCCGCTGTGGGTGACCGGCACGCTGAAGATCGAAAAGGTCGACAACGACCTGGCGAGTGCGGCGTATGCGCTGGATGCGGAGAAGGTGCGGGTGGTGCAGGAAGCGGATTTGTAGCTCAGGTCAACCTGACGCAGATCCCCTGTGGGAGCGAGCAGGCTCGCTCCCACCGAGGGATGTGATGGGTTTTAGAGCGGTTTGCTACTGATGCTCACGCCCAGGGTATGACTGGCCTCGGGCAGCAGCGTCACCACATCGTCCATCACATTCGCCGTTTCGATGCACAGCATGCGCTGCCAGCCATCGTCGGCCATGTCGCTGAAGGCCTTGGCGCGTTCGGTCCAGGGGTTCCAGATCACCGCCGAGCGCGAGCCGCTGCTGGTCAGTTCGATCCGCCGTTCCCAATGCGGATCGACGATGCTCAGCGTCGCCGGGGTATCGAGATAGACACGGTCGGTCTCGCCGGCAAAGTGCAGGTCGCCGGCCTGGGTGGCGGTATTCCAGTCGTCCAGGGTTTCGATGTAGTTCAAGCCGGCCACGCCTTCGACATGCACGTTGCGCACGTCGCTCACCGCGAAATAGCTGTGCAGCGCCTGGCTGAGGCTGACGGTTTCGCTGCCGCGGTTATGGCTGGTGAGGCGGATGTGCAATTGCGCGTCCATCACGATGGTCAGCGTCAGGTCGACCTGATGAGGCCAGCCCGGCAGGCCGTTTTCGGGATAGGGCAGCACGAATTCGACTTTCAGGCCTTCGCCCTCGGTTTCGATGCCTTTCAATTCCCAATCCATCGCCCGCACCAGGCCATGGGCGGTGGCCGGCTCGTTGCTCACGCGCATGGCCTGGACGCTGTCGGGGTTACGGGTCAGGTTGCCGAACCACGGCCAGCACACCGGCACACCGGCACGGATGCTCTTGCCAGCCTTGAAGGTCGCCTGGTCGTTGAGCCAGATCAGCGGCGGTTGGCCGTCCACTTGATAGCTGAGGATATGCGCGCCTTGCTGGGCCACCAGCAACTCGGCCTGACCGTGGCGGATACGCCAGCCATTGAGTTCATCCAGTTTGACGGCTTCGACATTGGGCGTGGGCATACTGCAAACCTCGTTCAGGAACAGGAACCGCAATGGACCGCAAAACGGCCGTCGCGTTTAACGAGCGCGCGGCGGAACCGAACGGGTGCGGCCACTGCCATCGATAGCAACGAACACGAACACCGCCTCGGTCACCTTGCGCCATTCACTGGACAGTGGGTCGTCGCTCCAGACCTCGACCATCATCTGGATCGAGCTGCGGCCGATTTCCAGGGTCTGGGTGTAGAACGACAGCTGAGCCCCCACGGCCACTGGCACCAGGAACGCCATGCGATCGATCGCTACGGTCGCCACGCGCCCGCCGGCTACCCGGCTGGCCATTGCCGTGCCGGCCAGGTCCATCTGGGACACCAACCAGCCGCCGAAGATATCGCCGAAGCCATTGGTCTCGCGGGGAAGCGCGGTGATTTGCAGGGCCAGGTCGCCTTGCGGAATTGGATCTTCTTGTTCGAGCTCTATCATGCCGGGGGTGCCTCTGACCCGTAACTCTGTCTTGTACTTCAGGTGAATAGCCGTCTTCGTAAAAAACGATTCAGCCCGAACACATTGCGTTCGTCACGTTTTTCGTAAAGGCGCGCTAAAGGGAGACTCTGCGAAACCGGCTGGTTCTGGCGTTTTTTCCTACAAACCCTGCACCAACGACGTTTTCGCACAGCAACCCCTTACAGAGTGTCGCAAGCTAGCGAGTATATCGGGCGATAGACGTCGAGACGACTACCGGGTTCTGATTTCGACCGAGAATGACGCGCCTCACTGTGCTTTTTCGAACAATTTGCTATCGTGCCAAACCGCTCCAACCCCGATTTGCGGGTTGCAGAACCGACTATAAGAGAAGCCTTCGCCATGACCACTGCGCCTTCGAGCACGGCAGCCCCTGCGCAACCCGCCCGTCCATTGACCCGCAACGATTACAAGACCCTGTCGCTGTCTGCGCTGGGCGGCGCCCTGGAGTTCTACGATTTCATCATTTTCGTGTTCTTCGCCACCGTGGTCGGCAAATTGTTCTTCCCCGCCGACATGCCCGAGTGGCTGCGCCTGATGCAGACATTCGGCATCTTTGCCGCCGGCTATCTGGCCCGGCCCCTGGGCGGGATCGTGATGGCGCACTTCGGCGACCTGCTGGGACGCAAGAAGATGTTCACCCTGAGCATCTTCATGATGGCCGTACCCACGCTGATCATGGGCCTGTTGCCCACCTACGCGCAGATCGGCATGTGGGCGCCGATCCTGCTGTTGCTGATGCGGGTGATCCAGGGCGCGGCCATTGGCGGCGAAGTGCCGGGGGCCTGGGTATTTGTCTCCGAACACGTTCCGGGGCGCCACATTGGTTATGCCTGCGGCACCCTCACGTCCGGCCTGACGGCGGGGATCCTGCTGGGCTCGCTGGTGGCCACCGCGATCAACAGCCTCTATACGCCGGTGGAAGTGGCGGATTACGCCTGGCGCATTCCGTTCCTGCTGGGCGGTGTGTTCGGGCTCTTTTCGGTGTACCTGCGCCAGTGGCTCCACGAGACTCCGGTGTTCGCCGAACTGCAATTGCGCAAGGCCCTGGCTGAAGAAGTGCCGTTGCGCGCGGTGCTGCGCGACCACCGCGGCGCCATCGTTATCTCCATGCTGCTGACCTGGCTGTTGTCAGCCGCCATCGTGGTGCTGATCCTGATGACCCCGACGGTCCTGCAGACGGTCTACCATTTCGCGGCGACCACCGCCTTGCAAGCCAACAGTGTGGCGATCGTGATGTTGAGCATTGGCTGCATCCTGGCCGGTGCCCTGGCGGACCGCTTCGGCGCGGGACGGGTCTTCGTCTTCGGTTGCGCCGCGTTGCTGGCCAGTGCCTGGACCTTCTACCACAACCTGGCCGACCATCCGCAGTGGCTGTTCCCCATGTATGCCCTCACCGGTCTGCTGGTGGGCACCATCGGGGCGGTGCCCTACGTCATGGTCAAAGCCTTCCCGCCGGTGGTGCGCTTCAGCGGCCTGTCGTTCTCCTACAACGTGGCCTATGCGATTTTCGGCGGCCTGACGCCGATGATCGTCAGCCTGCTACTCAAGGAGAGCCCGATGGGGCCGGCTTATTATGTGGCGGTGTTGTGTGGGGTCGGGATGGTGGTGGGTGCCTACCTGTGGAGGAAAGGGCGCTAGTCTTCCGTTTTTCATTGGCTTTACTGGCCTCATCGCGAGCAGGCTCTCTCCCACAGGGTTTACGCGACGGCGCAGAACCATTGTGGGAGCGAGCCTGCTCGCGATAGGGGACTCTGCGAATCATCCTGTAAAACTCAATGCTGGCCTTTCATCCAATTGTCATATTTCAGCCATAGAGTGTTCACACGGCTTACCGATACTTGGCCGACTTAACACACCCTATCTGCTAGGAGTAAGGCATGAAACTGAAGCGTTTGATGGCGGCAATGACTTTTGTCGCTGCTGGCGTAGCGACTGCCAACGCGGTTGCCGCTGTTGACCCTGCGATCCCGAGCTACACCAAGACCACTGGTGTGTCGGGCAACCTGTCCAGCGTCGGCTCCGATACCCTGGCAAACCTGATGACCTTGTGGGCCGAGAACTACAAGAAGGAATACCCGAACGTAAACATCCAGATTCAGGCCGCCGGCTCCTCCACCGCGCCGCCCGCACTCACCGAAGGCACCTCCAACCTGGGCCCGATGAGCCGCAAGATGAAGGACAACGAACTGCAGGCCTTCGAGCAGAAGTACGGCTACAAGCCAACCGCTATCCCGGTTGCCGTGGACGCCCTGGCTGTATTCGTGCACAAGGACAACCCGATCCAGCACCTGACCATGGAACAGGTCGACGCGATCTTCTCGTCCACCCGCCTGTGCGGCGCCAAGGCTGACGTCAAGACCTGGGGCGACCTGGGCGTGACCGGCGACCTGGCCAACAAGCCGGTTCAACTGTTTGGTCGCAACTCGGTATCCGGCACCTACGGCTACTTCAAGGAAGAAGCCCTGTGCAAAGGTGACTACAAGCCAAACGTCAACGAACAACCTGGCTCGGCTTCGGTCGTGCAGTCGATCAGCTCCTCGCTGAACGGCGTGGGTTACTCGGGCATCGGCTACAAGACCGCCAGCGTGAAAACCGTGGCCCTGGCCAAGAAAGGCAGCACCGAGTTCATCGAAGATAGCGAAGAGAACGCACTGAACGGCAAATACCCGCTGTCGCGTTTCCTCTACGTGTACGTCAACAAGGCACCGAACAAGCCTCTGGCCCCGCTGGAAGCCGAGTTCGTGAAGATGGTCCTGTCCAAGCAAGGTCAGGAAGTCGTGGTCAAGGACGGCTACATCCCACTGCCAGCCAAAGTAGCCGCCAAGGCACTGGCTGACCTGGGTCTGTCGGAAGGCGCAAACGTCGCCAAGAAGTAACACCTGAGCCCGGGCCAACGCCCGGTTCTCTGTGGGAGCGGGCTTGCTCGCGAATGCGATGGATCAGTCGGCATCCATGTTGAATGTGCTGGCCCCTTCGCGAGCAAGCCCGCTCCCACAGACACTAATTTCCTCTCCGCTGCCAGCTTCCACGGGCGGCGGATTTGCTGCGTCACTGCATTGTCATCTTTCTGTCATACAGGATCGCTAGGGTGTGCGCATGAATGATCTGGCCAATTCCACAATGACTACGACTTCCCCTCCCAAGCGCATTGATTTCAATACGCCTGAGCTGCAACGCAAGCGCCGTATCCGTGCACTCAAGGACCGCCTGACCCGCTGGTACGTCCTGGTCGGTGGCCTTGCCGTTCTGGCTGCCATTACCTTGATCTTCTTTTTCCTGGCCTACGTGGTGTTGCCTCTGTTCCAGGGCGCGGACTTGACGGCCAAGGACTCCATCACCCCGGCCTGGATGCAGGACGCCGGCAAGCCGCTGATGATCGCTATCGAAGAGCAGAACCAGGTCGCCATGCGGATTTCCGACAAGGGCCAGGCGCTGTTCTACGACATCGACAGCGGTGCCGAGCTGCGTCGTGTCGACCTGCCGGTGCCAGCCGGTGCCAGCGTGACGTCCATTGGCGAAGACCAGCCCGGCAGCCCGTTGGTAGCCATCGGTCTGTCCAATGGCCAGGCCCTGGTGTTCCGACACACCTATAAGGTCAGCTACCCGGACGGCAAGAAGACCATCTCACCGGCCGTTGAATACCCCTATGGCGAAACACCTATCGCCTTGAATGAGCAGGGCGCACCCCTGGAGCACGTCAGCCTCAACGCCACCGATTCGACCCTGCTGATCGCCGGTTCCAGCGGTGCTCAGTTGCAGGTGCTGTCGATCACCAGCGAAGAGAACATGATGACCGGTGAAGTCACCAGCGAGCAGACGCGGATCGATCTGCCGCAGATGACCGAGCCGGTGAAGAACATTTTTGTCGACCCACGCCAGCAATGGCTGTACGTGGTCAACGGCCGGGCCCAGGCCGATGTGTTCAGCCTGCGGGACAAGAGCCTCAACGGTCGTTACAAGTTGCTGGAAAATGCCGACGCCCAGGTCACCACCGCGACCCAACTGGTGGGCGGGATTTCGTTGATCGTCGGCGACTCCAAGGGCGGCCTGTCCCAGTGGTTCATGGCCCGGGATGTGGACGGCGAGCAGCGCCTGAAAGAGATCCGCACCTTCCAGATGGGCACCGCGCCAATCGTCGAGATCACCGCCGAAGAGCGCCGCAAGGGCTTCGTCGCCCTCGACGCCGCTGGCAAGCTGGGTGTGTTCCACAGCACTGCCCACCGCACATTGCTGGTGGACCAGGTGGTCGATGGGCAGGGCGTGTTCGGCATGTCGCCCCGGGCCAACCGGTTGATCGTGGAGCAGGGTGGCAAGCTGAAACCGCTGTTGCTGGATAACCCGCACCCGGAAGTCTCCTGGAGCGCGTTGTGGGGCAAGGTCTGGTACGAGAACTACGACGAGCCTAAATACGTCTGGCAATCGACCGCCGCCAACACCGATTTCGAACCCAAGCTGAGTCTCTCGCCGCTGACCTTCGGTACGTTGAAAGCCGCGTTCTACGCCATGTTGCTGGCTGCACCGCTGGCGGTGGCCGCCGCCATCTACACCGCGTACTTCATGGCCCCCGGGATGCGCCGCAAGGTCAAGCCGGTGATCGAATTGATGGAAGCCATGCCGACGGTGATTCTCGGCTTCTTCGCCGGCCTGTTCCTGGCGCCCTACGTCGAAGGGCACCTGCCGGGTATCTTCAGCCTGCTGATGCTGTTGCCGATTGGCATCCTGGTGGCCGGTTTCGTCTTCAGCCGCCTGCCGGAGTCCGTTCGCCTGAAAGTGCCGGATGGCTGGGAAAGTGCGCTGCTGATCCCGGTGATCCTGTTCGTGGGCTGGCTCTCGCTGTACATGAGCCCGTACATGGAAGCCTGGTTCTTCGGCGGCGACATGCGCATGTGGATCTCCCATGACCTGGGCATCACCTACGATCAGCGCAACGCCCTGGTGGTGGGCCTGGCGATGGGCTTCGCGGTGATCCCGAACATCTACTCCATCGCCGAAGACGCCGTGTTCAGCGTGCCGCGCGGCCTGACCCTGGGCTCCCTGGCCCTGGGCGCCACGCCTTGGCAGACGATGACCCGCGTGGTGATCCTTACCGCCAGCCCCGGCATCTTCTCGGCGTTGATGATCGGCATGGGCCGTGCGGTGGGTGAAACCATGATCGTCTTGATGGCCACCGGCAACACGCCGGTCATGGAAATGAACCTGTTCGAAGGCCTGCGGACCCTGGCGGCCAACGTGGCGGTGGAAATGCCCGAATCGGAAGTCGGCGGCAGCCATTACCGCGTGCTGTTCCTGTCGGCGCTGGTGTTGCTGCTGTTCACCTTCATCATGAACACCCTCGCCGAGCTGATCCGTCAGCGTCTGCGCAAGAAATATTCGTCGCTTTAAGAAAGGTAGAAGTCTGTGAAACAGAACTCCCTGAAAGGATGGTTCAAGAGCGGCGCCCCCGGCGTCTGGATCAGCGGTGGCGCGGTGTCCATCGCGGTCATCATGACCATTGGTCTGCTGGCAGTGATTGCCGTGCGTGGCCTGGGTCATTTCTGGCCGGCGGACCTGATCCACGCCAACTACAACGTGCCGGGCATGCCCGCGCACCTGGTGGTCGGCGAAGTGGTGCAGAAGGAAGAAGTGCCCCGTGAGCGCCTGAAAAGCGCTGGCCTGCCGGTGCCGGACGAAGGCCCCGAGTTCATGACCCGCGAGCTGATCAAGGTCGGCAACCGGGACTTGAACGGCACCGACTTCACCTGGATCGTCGGTGACTGGCTGAGCGACCAGACCACGCCGCCGGAGCTGATGGCCATCGAGCGCCGCGAGTGGGGCAACTTCTACGGCTATCTGGTCAACGTCAAGGAAGAAGGCAAGGTCGTCGCCGAAGGCGAGGCCGCCTGGCCGCAGTTGCAGGCTCGCATTGCGCGGGTCAACCAGCTCGCCGCCGAGCTCAAGACCTTGGAAAAATCCGACATCGGTGCGATCAACGCCGGCCTGGAGCGTATCCGCCTGCACGGTCGCAAGCTGGAACTGGAGGGCAAACTCGACGCCGCTGCGCAAGCCGACATGGCCAGCGAACGTGCCGAGCTCGACGCCCGCTACAAGGAGATTGAAGCGCGCCTGACCGACCTGCACGCCCAGTTCAACCGCGATAGCCTGACCGCCCGCGATGCCAACGGCAAGGAAGTGGAAATCGGCATTGGCAAAGTGGTGCACGCTTACCAGCCGAACGGCATGGGCACTTTCACCAAGCTCGGGTTCTATTTCAGCAAGGTCTGGGAGTTCCTCAGCGACGATCCCCGTGAAGCCAACACCGAAGGCGGGATTTTCCCGGCGATTTTCGGCACGGTGATGATGACCCTGATCATGGCGATGATCGTGACGCCGTTCGGCGTGCTGGCAGCGGTTTACTTGCGTGAGTACGCCCGTCAGGGCCCGATGACCCGCCTGATCCGCATTGCGGTGAACAACCTGGCGGGCGTACCGGCCATCGTTTACGGCGTGTTCGGCCTGGGCTTCTTCGTCTATGTGCTGGGCGGCTCGGTTGACCGTCTGTTCTTCCCCGAAGCGCTGCCGGCGCCGACCTTCGGCACCCCGGGCCTGCTCTGGGCCTCCCTGACCCTGGCCCTGCTGGCGGTGCCGGTGGTGATCGTGGCAACCGAGGAAGGCCTGGCGCGGATCCCGCGCACCGTGCGTGAAGGCTCCCTGGCCCTTGGCGCGACCAAGGCCGAGACCCTGTGGAAGATCGTCCTGCCGATGGCGAGCCCGGCGATGATGACCGGCATGATCCTCGCGGTGGCCCGTGCCGCCGGTGAAGTGGCGCCGCTGATGCTGGTGGGTGTGGTGAAACTGGCGCCGTCGCTGCCCTTGGACGGCAACTACCCCTACGTGCACCTGGACCAGAAGATCATGCACCTGGGCTTCCATATCTATGACGTGGGCTTCCAGAGCCCGAACGTCGAAGCGGCACGGCCCCTGGTCTATGCCACGGCATTGCTGCTGGTGCTGGTGATTGCCACGTTGAACCTGTCGGCCGTGTGGATCCGTAACCACCTGCGCGAGAAGTACAAGGCACTGGATAGCTGATTTCCATGTGGGAGCGGGCTTGCTCCCACACAAGTACACCGATTGGCATGGCTGCTCAGCAGCCAACCGAACCGAATTTGTTAGCACAGGGAGCCTCCCATGCAACACGAAGCACATACACACGGCATCAACATGTCGGCCCTGGGTCGCGATAAGCAGAGCCTGAACCTGGCCGATGAAACTGTCGCCATCGAAGTGCCGGGCCTGAGCCTGTTCTACGGCCAGAAGCAAGCGCTGTACGATGTCAGCCTGAACATCCCGAAACAGCGCGTGACCGCGTTCATCGGTCCGTCGGGCTGCGGCAAGTCGACCTTGCTGCGCACCTTCAACCGCATGAACGACCTGGTGGACGGTTGCCGCGTCGAAGGTGAAATCAATCTCTACGGCAACAACATCTACCGCAAGGGCGAAGACGTCGCCGAGCTGCGCCGTCGCGTGGGTATGGTGTTCCAGAAGCCCAACCCGTTCCCGAAGACCATCTATGAAAACGTGGTCTACGGACTGCGCATCCAGGGCATCAACAAGAAGCGCATTCTCGATGAAGCCGTGGAATGGGCGCTCAAGGGGGCGGCACTGTGGGATGAGGTCAAGGACCGCCTGCATGATTCGGCCCTGGGCCTGTCCGGTGGTCAGCAGCAACGCCTGGTGATTGCCCGCACCATCGCCGTGGAGCCGGAAGTACTGCTACTCGACGAACCCTGCTCGGCCCTGGACCCGATCTCGACATTGAAGGTCGAAGAGTTGATCTACGAGCTCAAGTCCAAGTTCACCATCGTCATCGTGACCCACAATATGCAGCAGGCGGCGCGGGTTTCCGACTACACGGCCTTCATGTACATGGGCAAGCTGGTGGAGTTCGGCGATACCGACACCTTGTTTACCAATCCGGCCAAGAAGCAGACCGAAGACTACATTACCGGCCGCTACGGCTAGCGGCAGCTGCGAGCCGCAAGCTTCAAGCGGCAAGTAAAAGCAGTTCAGCGTAACGACACAAATCAGCTTGCAGCTTGAAGCTTGCAGCTCACAGCTTTTGCGGAGCAAACCCATGATTTCGAAGGAAGGCCTTACTCACCACATTTCCGCCCAGTTCAACGCCGAGCTGGAGGAGGTGCGCAGCCATCTGCTGGCCATGGGCGGGCTGGTGGAAAAGCAGGTCAACGACGCGGTGACCGCGCTGATCGAGGCCGATTCCGGCCTGGCCCAGCAAGTGCGCGAGATCGACGACCAGATCAACCAGATGGAACGCAACATCGACGAAGAGTGCCTGCGTATCCTGGCGCGTCGCCAGCCGGCTGCTTCCGACCTGCGGCTGATCATCAGCATCTCCAAGTCGGTGATCGATCTCGAGCGGATCGGCGACGAAGCCACCAAGATCGCCCGTCGCGCCATCCAGTTGTGCGAAGAGGGCGAGGCGCCACGGGGCTATGTCGAAGTGCGTCATATCGGCGACCAGGTACGCAACATGGTTCGCGATGCCCTGGACGCCTTCGCCCGCTTTGACGCCGACCTGGCGTTGTCGGTGGCCCAGTACGACAAGATCATCGACCGCGAATACAAGACCGCCCTGCGTGAGCTGGCGACCTACATGATGGAAGACCCGCGCTCGATCTCCCGGGTGCTGAGCATCATCTGGGTGCTGCGTTCCCTGGAGCGTATCGGCGATCATGCGCGCAACATCTCCGAACTTGTGATCTACCTGGTGCGTGGTACCGACGTACGGCACATGGGACTCAAGCGAATGAAGGAAGAAGTTGAGGGCACCCTGTCCGAAACCCCTAATGTTCCGGGCGAAACTGACGATAAGTAGGATTGCCAAGAAAAGCGCCCGGCCTTCTGGTCGGGCTTTTTTTTGCCATTTTTTTTATCGACAGCAGCACCCCGTGAACGAAAAGTCCCGGCGTGACTGAAGGTTTTTGGCGATGTGCCATCAGTAAAAGCGGTATGCTTGCCGGGATTTTTTAGAGGTGTATCTGGATGAGTAAGGTCAGTGTGTTGGTCGTGGACGATGCTTCGTTCATTCGTGACCTGGTGAAGAAGTGCCTGCGCAATTACTTCCCAGGCATCCGTATCGAAGACGCGGTGAACGGCAGAAAGGCCCAGGCTCTGCTGGCCCGCGAGGCGTTCGATCTGGTGCTGTGCGACTGGGAAATGCCGGAAATGTCTGGCCTGGAGTTGTTGACCTGGTGCCGCCAGCAGGACAACCTCAAGGGCATGCCGTTCGTCATGGTCACCAGCCGTGGCGACAAGGAAAACGTGGTCCAGGCGATCCAGGCCGGTGTTTCCGGCTATGTCAGCAAGCCCTTCACCAACGAACAGTTGCTGACCAAAGTCAAACAGGCCCTGCACAAGGTCGGCAAGCTCGACACGCTGATGAACAGCGCTCCGACCAAGATGAACTCGGCGTTCGGCAATGATTCCCTCAGCGCCCTGACGGGCGGCAAGGCGGCTCCGGTTGTCGCGGCAGCAGCCCCGACGCCCGCCAGGCCAGCCGCTGCGGCGCCTGCTGCTGCTGCCGCTGCGCCGGCCCGTGGCCTGCTCAACAGCCCGCCGGTCAAGGCACCTGTCGCATCCGCCTCTGCCGGCGCCAACCGCGGCCAGGGCCAATTGCGCCTGTCCAGCGGCACCCAGCAGTGCGTGATCAAGGCCTTGAGCCTCAAGGAAGCGCTGCTGCTGGTCAAGCGCTCCGACACCCTGCCGCAGGTGCTCGAGAGCTCGGTGCTGGACATGGAGCAGGGCGACAACGCCGAAACCGCTCGTCTGAACGGCTACCTGCACGCCATCGTCGCCCACGAACAGACGCCGGACAGCGAGTGGCTGCAACTGACCTTCCGCTTCGTCGACAAAGACCCGCAGAAACTCGATTACATCTCCCGCCTGATCGCCCGCGGCACCGCCCAGAAGCACTTCGTACCGGGCGCCTGATCCGGTAGCGCCTTTCAGAGATCGTTCCCACGCTCCGCGTGGGAATGCCTCCACAGACGCTCTGCGTTCGGTTTTGAGGGACGCGGAGCGTCCCAGGCTGCATTCCCACGCGGAGCGTGGGAACGATCACCTCACTGATCCCTCTGAAACATCCGTTGATTACGCTGGTCCATTTCAGCTGCTAGGCTGCTGGACAGGCCTCCATTTCTCGACAGAACCTTTGCCCATGCTCGCGCCCCTGCTGTTCGCTTGCGGTCTTGTCCTGGCCTCCACTTCGGCCATGGCCATGACGATCTACAAATCCACGGATGCCAATGGCGTGGTGTCCTATAGTGATCGCCCGAGCAGGGGCGCCCAGGTGTTCGTGTTTCGCGACCGCATGGTTGAACACCTGGAGCGCCAGGTGTTTCTCGACATCAAGAAGCAGAAGGGCGCGGACGCAGTGTTCGTGCGCAATGACTTGTACGCACCGGTAGAGATCGAATTGAGTTTCGCCGGTCTGGACAATGTGAGCGGGGCGCCGAGCCGGCCGATTCGTCGGGTCTTGCCGGCGCGCAGCAACCTGCGCCTGGCGCTGCTCACGGCCATTCAACCTGGAAAGCCGTTGATGTACACCCCCAGGTTCGAATACTCCCTGGGCGACCCGGCAGACGTGGCACAGGCCTATCGCTACCCGTTGCCGTGGCGCGGTGGGCCGTTCCGGCTGAGCCAGGGGGCCAACGGCCAATATAGTCACTACGGTCCGAAGAACCGCTACGCCATGGACATTGCCATGCCGGTAGGCACGCCGATCATTGCGGCGCGGGGCGGCGTGGTGATCAAGACCGAGAATGAACAGACCGGCCGTGGCGACGACCCCTCGGGCAACTTCGTGCGGGTGCTGCACGATGACGGCACCATGGGCGTCTACTTGCACCTGCAGAAAGGTTCGGTGAGCGTTCGGGAAGGACAGCGGGTGGCGGTGGGCACGCCACTGGCGCTATCGGGCAACACCGGCAACAGCTCCGGGCCGCACCTGCACTTCGTGGTGCAGCGCAATACCGGGTTGGGGCTGGTGTCGATCCCCTACCAGTTCGATCAACCGGTGGGGGAGTTGCCCAGCTTTGCGGTGGGCAAGCAATAGATTGGAGGTGTGCCGAGGGAGTTTTTGTGGCGAGAGGATCTATCTGTGGCGAGGGGATTTATCCCCGCTGGGCTGCGAAGCAGCCCTGAACACCAGCAACGCGGTGTTTCAGGCAGATTGAGTAGGCTGTATGGGGCTGCTGCGCAGCCCAACGGGGATAAATCCCCTCGCCACAGATAAACCCTCTCGCCACAGGGCGATGCTCAATCGAGCATCAACACCTTCGCCAGAATGATCTTCGGTCCTTTCATCTTCTTGATGATGATCCGCAGACCTTCGACTTCCAGCACTTCTTCCTCTTCCGGCACCCGCTTGAGGGTTTCGTAGACCAGCCCGGCCAGGGTCTCGGCTTCGATATGGTCCAGGTCGATCCCCAGCAGGCGCTCGACCTTGAACAAAGGCGTGTCGCCACGTACCAGTAGCTTGCCCGGCTGGTACGCCAGGATGCCGCGCTCGGCCTTGCGGTGTTCGTCCTGGATATCGCCCACCAGCACTTCCAGTACGTCTTCCATGGTCAGGTAGCCGATGATATTGCCGTCGGCTTCCTCGACCACGGCGAAGTGCGAGCCGCCCTTGCGGAACTGCTCCAGCAACTGAGACAGCGGCATGTGCCGCGACACGCGCTCCAGGGGGCGGGTCAGTTCGGCCAGGTTGAACGACTCGGGAATGTGGTCCAGGGCCGCCAGTTCCAGCAGCAGGTCCTTGATGTGCAGCAGGCCGACGAACTCCTGGCGCTCGCTGTCGTACACCGGATAACGGCTGAACTTGTGGCGTCGGAACAGCGCCAGGATTTCCTTGAGCGGCGCGTTGAATTCCAGCGTCACCAGGTCTTCCCGGGAGTTGGCCCAGTCCACCACTTCCAGCTCGCCCATCTCCACCGCCGACGCCAGGACGCGCATGCCCTGGTCGCTCGGGTCCTGGCCACGGCTGGAGTGCAGGATCAGCTTCAGCTCTTCACGGCTGTAATGGTGTTCGTGATGGGGACCGGGTTCGCCTTGGCCGGCGATGCGCAGGATGGCGTTGGCGCTGGCATTGAGCAGGTAGATCGCCGGGTACATGGCCCAGTAGAACAGGTACAGCGGCACGGCGGTCCACAGCGACAGCAGCTCGGGTTTGCGGATCGCCCAGGATTTGGGCGCCAGCTCACCGACCACGATGTGCAGGTACGAAATGATGAAGAACGCGGTGAAGAACGAAATACCCTTGATCAACTCCGGCGACTGAACGCCCACCAGGTCCAGCAACGGTTCGAGGATATGGGCGAACGCCGGCTCGCCCACCCAGCCCAGGCCCAGGGAGGCGAGGGTGATACCCAGCTGACAGGCAGACAGATAGGCATCGAGCTGACTGTGAACGGTGCGCAGGATGTGCCCCCGCCAGCCGTTCTGGTCGGCAATGGCTTCGACCCGGGTCGAGCGCAATTTGACCATGGCGAATTCGGCCGCAACGAAAAAACCGTTGAGCAGAACCAGGATCAGAGCAAAAAGAATCATGCCGAATTCGGCGAAGAGTGTAACGAGGGACAAGCCAGGGGAAGGGTCCATGATGGAGTTTTGCAGGTTCCGTAAGGGCTGTAGAGGTTAAAAATGAGGGCCTGAAAAAGCAGGCATAAGTCAGCCAATGTAGCGGCTGACTCGGCGATTGCCTAGGGGGTAGTGCCGACCGGTGTCAATCGGCGGGGTTGGTGAGGCGCGCGCGAACCACCTGTGCCGGGGCGAAATGGCAGGTAAACGTGCTGCCGTGGCCGGGCACGCTGCTGATTTCCATGCGTGCGCGATGGCGCAGCAATACGTGCTTGACGATCGCCAGGCCCAACCCGGTGCCTCCCGTGTTGGAGTTGCGACTGGAGTCGACGCGGTAGAAGCGCTCGGTCAGCCGTGGCAGGTGTTTGCTGTCGATGCCGATGCCCGAATCCTGCACACTCAGGTGGGCACCTTGCACATCGCCCCACCAACGGATGTGGATCCGGCCTTGTTCCGGCGTGTACTTGACCGCGTTGAACACCAGGTTGGAAAACGCGCTGCGCAGTTCCGCCTCGCTGCCCTTGAGTTGCACCGCAGGGTCGACCTCCAGGGTGATGGTCTGCCGCTTGGGCCCGGACAGCTCCTGAGCATCCTCGCTGATGATCTGCAGCAGGTCGTCGACGGGCACCGGCTGGTTGTCCGACGGGTAATCGGTGGCCTCCAGTTTTGCCAGCAACAGCAAATCGTTGAGCAGGGTCTGCATGCGCCCGCCCTGCTGCTGCATCTGCTGCAAGGCCCGACTCCAGCGCGGATTCACCTCTTCGACGTTGTCGAGCAGGGTTTCCAGGTAACCGCAGATCACCGTCAACGGCGTGCGCAGCTCATGGGATACGTTGGCGATGAAGTCCTTGCGCATCTGTTCCAATTGATGGATGCGCGTGACGTCGCGCACCAGCATCAAGTGCTCATTGTTGCCGTAGCGGGTGATGTACAACTGGATGCGCACCCGGTCGTTGGTGGGCGAGGGAATCTCCAGGGGCTCGGCGTAGTTGTCCTGTTCGAAATATTCCTTGAAGCGCGGATGACGTACCAGGTTGGTCACCGGCTGACCGCTGTCCTGGGGCGTCTTGAGGCCCAGCAGGGTCTCGGCGGCGCGGTTCCACCACTCCAGGTTGCCGTCGCTGTCGAGCATGATCACCGCGTCTTTCAGGGCGGCAGTGGATTCCTGGACCCGGTCGATTACCGCCTGCAGGCGGCCGCGAACGCGCTGGTCGCGACGTTGCAGGTGATAGATGCTGTCGAACACCTCGCCCCACAGGCCGTAGCCGTCGGGTGGCGCCTCGTCGGGTTTGTGCAGGCGCAGCCATTCATGCAGGCGCAGCAACTGCTTGAGGGTCCAGGCCAGGTAAAGCCCCAGGCCCGCGGCGAGGCTCCAGCCGTAATAGCCACTGATCAGGCCGATCAGCAAACAGCCGGTCACCAGCAACAACATGTGGCGAATCAGGGTGCCATGCCAGTTTTGATTCAATTGAGCGCGCGTCCTTGTCAGCTTGTCGGGCGGTCAGGGCTCGGGTCAGGCCTTGGTAGAAAAACGATAACCGGTGCCACGTACGGTTTGTACCAGATTCTCGTAGGCGTCACCGAGGGCTTTGCGCAGGCGACGGATGTGCACATCCACGGTGCGCTCCTCGACATAGACGTTGCCGCCCCAGACCTGATCCAGCAGTTGCCCGCGGGTGTAGGCGCGCTCCTGGTGGGTCATGAAGAATTGCAGCAGGCGGTATTCGGTCGGGCCCATCTCGGCGGGTTTGCCGTCGATGGTCACGCGGTGGCTGATGGGGTCCAGCAGCAGGCCGCCGACTTCAATTGGCGCTTCGCCATCGGTTGGCCCGGCGCGGCGCAACACGGCTTTCAAGCGCGCCACCAGCTCCCGTGGGGAAAACGGCTTGGTGATGTAATCATCCGCACCCACTTCCAGGCCCTGGATCTTGTTGTCTTCTTCGCCCTTGGCGGTGAGCATGATGATCGGGATGTCCCCGGTCAGCTCATCACGCTTGAGGCGTCGCGCCAGCTCGATGCCAGACGTGCCGGGCAACATCCAGTCCAGCAGGATCAGGTCGGGCTTGCGGTCAACGATGATGGCATGGGCCTGTTGGGAGTTCTCTGCTTCCATGCAGTCATAGCCGGCCATCTCCAACGCAACGGCAATCATCTCGCGGATGGGCGCCTCGTCGTCGACGATCAGAATGCTCCTGCCAACCATGGGGTAATCCTCTTGTCATTTAACTGTCTTGCGCCGCATTAGATAACGGAATTATTGCAGTCGTGTGACAGTATTTCCGCGTCCGACGGCAAGGAGGATTCTGGACTACGCTTTTCAGTCTGAATCCTGACAACCACCAAAGAAGGTTTCCATGACTTATTTCACGCAATCCCTCAAGGCATTGGCGGTAACGGCTGCCCTGGCGCTTCCGGCGCTGGCCTTCGCGGCTGAGCCGGCGATGGAAAAGGACGGCATGCTGACGGACCACAAAGGTATGACGCTGTATACGTTTGCCAAGGACGCAGGGGCCAAGTCGATGTGCAATGGCCAATGCGCAACCAACTGGCCACCGCTCATGGCGACGGACACCGACAAGTCCATGGGCGAATGGACCGTGATCAAGCGAGACGACGGCTCGATGCAGTGGGCCTACGACGGCAAGCCGTTGTACACCTTCATCAAGGACAAGGCGCCCGGGGACAAGACCGGTGATGGCCTGATGGATGGCGCCTGGAAGGCTGCGAAGGCCGACTGACGAACCACCTGCTTGGGCTAGTGAAATTCAATTGTGGCGAGGGGATTTAGCGAAACGTCGCACCGCCCCTCGCCACAGTTAGCCTCAGCGCAACCCATAATCCAGCACAATCCCCACGAAAATTGCCAACCCCGCCCAATGGTTGTGCAGGAACGCCTGGAAGCAGCGCATCCGGTCCCGGCCACGGGTGTACCAGAACTCCCAGGCAAAACACCCGGCGGCGACCAGCAGCCCCAGGTGGAACCAGCCGCCCAGCTTGAACTGCGAGCCGGCCAGCAGCAGGCAGCCCAGCGCCAGGCCCTGCAGCGTCAGATTGATCACCCGGTCGGCATCGCCAAACAGAATCGCCGTGGATTTCACGCCGATCCGCAAATCATCGTCCCGGTCGGTCATCGCGTAGTAGGTGTCGTAGGCCACGGTCCACAGCAGGTTGGCGATGTACAGCAACCACGCGGACGCCGGCAAATGGCCGGTTTCGGCGGTGAACGCCATCGGCATGCCCCAGGAGAACGCCGCGCCCAGCACCACCTGCGGGTAGTAGGTATAGCGTTTCATGAACGGGTAGGTGAGGGCCAGCGCCAGCCCGCCAAAGGACAGCAAAATCGTCGGCGTGTTGGTGCACAGCACCAGCAGGAAACTCACAACCATCAGCACGGCGAAGAACACCAGGGCTTCTTTCGAACTGATCTTGCCGCTGGCCAGCGGGCGCTGTGCGGTGCGCTTGACGTGGCCGTCCACCTTGCGGTCGGCCCAATCGTTGATCACGCAGCCACCGGCCCGGGTCAGCGTCACGCCGAGGACAAATATCACGATGTTGGCCAGCGACGGCGAGCCGTCGCCGGCAATCCACAGTGCCCACAGGGTCGGCCACAGCAGCAGATAGATGCCGATGGGCTTGTCCATGCGGGTCAATTGCACGAAGTCCCACGCCCGCGGGTTCAAGCGATTCAAGGATTTGAGCAGTTGCAAGTACATCAGCAAGTCTCCGAATAGGCGCGGGCGACGCTCCACAGGCGCGGCAGGAAGATTTCCGCGACCAGCACACTCAACGCCCCGCGATCGAAACGCGAGCGCCGGCCCCACAACTCAGCGGCGCGCACCTCGTGCGGCAACCATGGCTCGGGGTAATGGCACACCTCGATGGCCCCGCGCTGGAAAGCCTGGTCGCTAAACAGCAGCTCACCCAGGGATCGGCTGCCCAGTTCGTCCATCTGCAAGCCGTCGCCCTGCAATGCACTGCGGGCCGCCACGCTGCGGGCGAACACCCAGGGCTCGCCGTGGCCGTGCAGATACACCTCGCGCACCCAGCCTTCGCTGCCAGGAGCCAGGTCCAGCGCGGCACACTCGTCGTCGCGCAGCGGCTGCCAGCCCTCGAACAACGGTGCCACACTGAAATGTCCGTCCGACAGGTGCGTGAGGCGCCGGGTCAGGGAGCCTTCGTCGAACAGCCAGTCGAGTACACCGGCATCGGGGCGAGGTGACAGCAGGTGCCGGGGCTGCCATTGAAGTGTAGGAAATATCGAATTTGTATGCGGCACAGAAGTCTTGAATGGCAGCAAATGAGGCCGCGAGCTTACCATGTCGGACGCTGGTTTTGACTGGCCTGGCCTACGGCCTGCCGATCGTGCTTGCATCTGCCGCGAGCCATCAGTACAAAACGGCCCTGAGTCGGAAAATACCGGCCAAGGCCTGACATCTTGAGGAAGAATTGGAATGAAGAAGTGGCAATGTATCGTCTGTGGCCTGATCTATAACGAAGCTGACGGCTGGCCTGACGATGGCATCGCGCCCGGCACCCGCTGGGAGGACGTTCCAGACGATTGGCTTTGCCCGGACTGCGGTGTCGGCAAAATGGACTTCGAAATGATCGAAATCAACTGATCATCCTTCACGTAAAGGCCCCATGGAGAGCAACATGAGCGCACCTGTCGTCATCGTCGGTACCGGCCTGGCCGGTTACAACCTGGCCCGGGAGTTTCGCAAACTCGATAGCGAGACCCCGCTGCTGCTGATTACCGCGGACGACGGTCGTTCCTACTCCAAGCCGATGCTTTCCACCGGCTTTGGCAAGAACAAGGACGCCGACGGCCTGAGCATGGCCGAGCCGGGGACCATGGCCGAGCAACTGAAGGCCGAAGTCCGCACCCACACCCGTATCAGCGGCATCGATCCGGGCCACAAGCGCTTGTGGATCGGTGAAGAAGCGCTGAACTACCGCGACCTGGTCCTGGCCTGGGGCGCTGAAACCGTGCGCGTGCCGGTGCAAGGCGACGCGGCGGACCTGATCTTCCCCATCAATGACCTGGAAGACTACGCCCGCTTTCGTGCGTCGGCCGCCGGCAAGCGCCGGGTGCTGTTGCTGGGCGCCGGCCTGATCGGCTGTGAATTCGCCAACGACCTGATCCTCGGCGGCTACGAAGTGCAACTGGTGGCGCCCTGCGAGCAGGTCATGCCGACGCTGCTGCATCCGGCTGCCGCCGCTGCGGTGCAGGCTGGACTGGAAAGCCTGGGTGCCCGCTTCCACCTGGGGCCGGTACTCAACCGCCTGCAACGGGTCGCCGACGGGTTGGAGGCGCATCTGTCCGACGGCCAGGTGATCGCCTGCGACCTGGTGGTTTCGGCCATCGGCCTGCGTCCGCGTATCGACCTGGCGGCCGCCGCCGGCCTGGTGGTCAATCGGGGCGTGGTGGTCGACCGCCACCTGAAAACATCCCACGCCAACATCTATGCCCTGGGCGACTGCGCCGAGGTCGATGGCTTGAACCTGCTGTACGTGATGCCGCTGATGAGCTGCGCCCGCGCCCTGGCCCAGACCCTGGCGGGCAATCCGACCGCCGTCGGCTACGGTCCGATGCCGATTACTGTGAAGACACCGGTATGCCCGTTGGTCGTATCGCCACCACCACGGGGCCGTGAGGGTACCTGGAGTGTCGAAGGGCAGGGCTCCGACATCAAGGTGTTGTGCCGCGACGCCGAAGGCAACCTCCTGGGCTATGCCCTGACAGGCACAGCGGTGACGGAGAAACTGGCCCTGAACAAGGAACTTCCGCCCTTGCTGGCGTAAATACTGGGGGTTCTGTCGCAAAAGCCATGCTTTTGATGCCACAAAGGTCGCGCGGACACTGGCGTCGTGTCCGGGCCCGTGCCATCCTCACTCCCGTCTGCCGCAGTGTAGAGCCTGCGGTGCCTTAGAGGCTGTTTCCCAAGAGAACAGTCCAGACATAACAACAAAAAAACCGTCAAAGGGGCTTCATTCATGCGTAAACCAGAACTCGCCGCCGCCATCGCGGAAAAAGCAGACCTCACCAAAGAACAAGCCAACCGCGTCCTCAACGCCGTCCTGGAAGAAATCACCGGCGCCCTGCACCGCAAGGACAGCGTCACCCTGGTGGGCTTCGGCACTTTCCTGCAACGTCACCGCGGCGCCCGCACCGGCAAGAACCCACAAACCGGTGAGCCGGTGAAAATCAAGGCCAGCAACACCGTTGCTTTCAAACCGGGCAAGATGTTGAAGGACAGCGTTAACCCGTAATTGCTACGGGCTCCTCGGGCAGAGGGGATAAAGCAGCAATGAAAAAGGGCATGACGAGGGAGTCGGATGCCCTTTTTTATGGCTTTTTTTCAGTGGCCCAGTGCCCGTCAAGCTGTTATCGCGAGCAGGCTCGCTCCCCCAGGGGATCTGCGAACGACCCCAATCCATTGTGGGAGCGAGCCTGCTCGCGATAGCGGTCTACCGACCCACCACCGGGTAATGCCTGATGCGGCACGCATAGTTATTGCCATCGCCCTTGCAAATGCCATCCAGGTACCGGTACTCGACACGCACCGACTGCCCTTTCCCCGGCCATTGCTTGCGGGGCAGCGTGGCTTGGTAGTCGGGGGTTTCCGGCGTGAACGTGAGGCTCGAGCCTTCCTCCGGACATTCGATCGCGGGCGATTTGCGGCTTACTTTCAGGACCTGGGCCTGGAGCTGCGGATACGGTTGTTTCAGCACCTCGACGATGCGCAGTTCCAGACGGCAGATCTGCCACGTTGCCGCGTGCACGGGTGCGCACATCATCGGGAAAATCAAAGCCATTAACACACGGCGCATCGCCTGGTTATTCATCGTTGTGCGGCTCGAGATGGGGGGCTGGAGGGAAGCTTACCCTGGCGTCGAATTCAATTCGAATAGAGCTTGCCATTCCTAATGGGAATGTAGCGCATGAAATTAATGAATTTTTATTATCCCAACGGGTGACGTAGCTTGATTCTCGGACATAGGAGAGCCGCCTTGAAATCATCCCCACACCCCTCAGCTGCAAAATTCGATGCCGCCCGAGCCAATGAATACGGTCGACAAAGCCGTATCGCGCTGGCCGGGTATGACGCCTGCCAAGACTTGGCCGCCTGCATGCTGGCGGCAAGCCTCGATCAGACACCCTCGGCGAACATATTGGTCGTGGGCGCTGGCGGCACGGCTCAGGAGATCATTGCAATGGCAGCGTTGGAGCCAGGTTGGCGCTTTACTGCCGTCGACCCTTCTGAGCCGATGCTGGAGGCCGCCAGGCAACAGTTGGAGGCGAACGGCTTGCTTGAAAGAACACGCCTGCATCTTGGTCAGGTCGAGGACCTGGCAGCGGACGGGTCTTACAATGCCGCCACCTTGATCGGTGTGTTCCATCACCTCGAGGGCGATGAAGCCAAGCGGCAGATCTTTCGGTCCATACGGGCCCATTTGAAACCGGGGGCGCCGCTGATCGTCGCGGGGAACCAATATGCTTATGCCAGCCAACCGTTGCTGCTGGCGGCCTGGGGACAACGCTGGCGGCAGCACGGCGCAAGTCCGGATGAAGTGAAGGTCAAGCTCGGTAAGATCCTTGAGGGTGCCGACCCTCCGCATTCCGAGGCAGCCGTCATGACGTTGTTGCATGAGTCCGGATTCGGCGATGCCACCCGCTTCTTCAGCAGCCTTTTCTGGAGCGCCTGGTTGACGTGCAAGACGGCTTGAAGATCCAGGTAATGGGTGATCAGGGAGGCTGTGGGAGGGAGAAATGAGACGGGTGTCATAGCCCCGTGAACGGCCCCTCCCCATGCCTTGATTGTTACCATCTATTGCTTGAAGATCTGCCGCTGACTCCGCCACCTCCTTGCCTGGAAACAACCCGAATCATGCCGCTCTATCGCCTCCAAGAAGCCGACCTCGACATTCCCGACAGTTGGCAGGACCAGAGCATTAACATCTTCAAGTTGCCCGCCGTCGGAACGGCCAGGGAAGCCAGTTTCGTCATCAGCCGCGACCCGGGCCGGGGCGATACACCGTTCAACGACTACGTCGCCACGCAACTGGCAAGCGCCGAGCAGCAGTTGCCCGGATTCAATCTGATCAAGCGCTGGGATTTCGCGCTCCATGGCCATGCAGCGGTGTTGCTCGATTACAGCTGGCAGCGCGAGGGGTGGGAGCTGATGCTGCGCCAGGTATTCATCGATCGCCAGCCCGTGGGATTGATCACGACCCTGACCACCACCCCGAACGATCTCGTGCACCACGAGTCGGCGTGGAAGATGGCCATGCACTCACTCAAGCTGCGTCCACAAACGGCCTGATTACCCTGCGCGAAGACGATAACCCCAAATGGATATGTTGGCCGCTGCGCGTCTTGGCGATGAAATTGCCCACGGTTTTGGTGTCGCCGCGATGGTGGCGGGTGCCGTTGCCGGTGCGTTGATCGGTGCGGCGGTGGTCGCAGCCACCGTGGCGACCGGCGGCGTGGCGCTGGCGATCATGGCTGGTTCGATTGCCGCGGGCGGCCTGTCGATGTTCCAGATCATCAAGGGCCTGAACACCATCTTCAACCTGCCCGAGCCGACCACGGGGGTGCTGGTCATGGGCAGCCTCAACGTCCAGATCAATAACCGCAACGCGATGCGCGCGGGGGCAGACGTGTCGTCCTCGTGTTCGGGTCTGCCGATGAATCACCCGATCTGGCCATTCCCGGTGCTGATCGCCGAAGGCAGCGCAACGGTTTTCATCAACGGCCGGCCCGCGGCGCGGTTGCAGAGCAAGATGGTCTGCGGCGCGCATATCAAGAGCGGCAGTCCCAATACGTTCATTGGCGGGCCAACGGTTGCGGTCGCCTTTGTCCTCGATCTCGAAGGGTGGCTGCACACCGGGCTGGAAGCCCTGGGCATGGTCGCCATGGGCGCCGCCGCGGTGCTGGCGGCGATGGCCGGTGCGGCGGCCTTCGCCGGGTTTGTGGTGATCGGTGGCGCGATGATGGGGGGCATGGCGCTGTTGGGTCAGTTGGGCGACCGCCTCGGCCCGGGTTATCGCGACTTGCTCCAGGGCATCGCCGGCATGGCGCTGCTGGGCCTGGGGCCGAAAATGGCTCGTCTAGGCGCGGCCCCGACACCCCGCGCGGCGGCCTACAAGGCGGGGGTGACCGAAGCCGATATCATGGCGATTCCCAAGGGCAGCCGACCGCCGCCGCGGGATTATCTGGAAGGCCCGTATGTCGATAAGCACCTCAAGACCTTCGAGGAGGAGGGTGGCAGTTTCCTGTTCACCTCGGACGATATCGCCAACCCCAAATATGGTTCGTTCAACCCGAACAAGTTCGTCATGGCAAAATCCGACCTGAACGCCGTGGTCGCCGAGTACAAGAAAACCGGCGACGTGTCGGTACTGGAGTCGGCCTTGGGTTACGATCCGGGATCGCTGGTGGGCAAGGACATCTACATGATGAACCTGGACAACCCCAAGGTGCTGATGCCCACCGGTAACGAAGGCGGGGTGAACTCGCTGTGGCGGCCGGGCGGCCTGACCCATCCGGGCGGCATGCGCGAAGCGGTGCTGGACAACGTGCCCATCGCCCATGGCAACGATATCAACGCGTTGATGACCACCCGAGACGTAGTGAGAATCCAATGAGCAATCCAAGTGACAACGTGCTGCTGCTGGCGTTGGCCAATAACGATCTGGACAAGTTCCTGGTGGGCGAGCCGTTCTACTTTCTCGAAGCCAAGAGCGATAACGACGAGCCGCAGAACGTGGTGGCCGCGTTCGACCAGTTGATCATGCCGTACTGGCGCCAGACCCACGACGCCAGCTTCCCCATGCGCTTCGTCTCGGCGCTGCTGACGATGCTGGCGACCTACCCGGACCGCACGCGGGCGATCTACATCGCCCACGACTGGCTCTGGTACTACCGCTTCTGCCAGGACAAACAGCGCAAGCAGCCGCAAGGCCCCTATGGCGATCTGTTTGACGTGGACATGGGCAGTGTCGCCGTCGCCCTCAAGCGTTTGCTGGAACGGCACAAGGCCGAACTGGTAGCCGATACCCGCTGGGCGGGCGCTACGTGGAACAGCCCGGATGGCATGTGGACACCGTTGATGCGCTCGGCAGTGACAGTGCGTGACAAGCTGGGCGGCCCGGACTTCGTGCCGGCCAACATCTGACAGGGCGGTGCAGAAACCTGTGGGAGCAAGGCTTGCTCGCGATAGCGGCAGGCCGGTCAACATTATGGGTGACTGACTTACTGCTATCGCGAGCAAGCTTTGCTCCCACAGGCTTAACTGACTGGCATTTAGGGCTGGCCCTTACACTCAAGGAAGGCAGGCGTGATGCAATCTCGTTTTGATCCGCTGGTTCATATCGACTGGAAAACGCCGGGCGGCGAGCTCCTTGGGTTGCTCCAGCATTACTACCCCGATATCGACGTGTTTGTCGGCCAGCCATTCGAGGCGTTGCTGGACGAGCTCTCCAACGAAATGCCCGAGATCTGCTTCCAGGCGCTGGCGAACGCCTTGGCTGAAAGCGCCTATGACCTGTGGAACCTGGACGCTGGCGGCGATGATTATCGGCCGGTCGTGGTCCCGACCGAGCAGCGCGAGGCATTTGCCAGGCACTGGCAAGACCAGGAGGACTTCACCGCGAGCTTGATCGAGCCGGAAAAGGCTAGGGTCGCTGAGCGGAAAACCGCGCGCAAACCGGCCAGGCGCAGCAAGGTGAACTGGTTCCAGGAAGTGCACGACTATCCCGGCCCCACCTACGTCCATGACGGCAACTACCACAACGGTTGGGCCGCCATTACCGAGCAGGACGATGAGCAGTGGCTGTGCTTCCTGATTGACTACAACCAATGGCCGCCCGCCGAGCAGGACATGCTCGAACATCGCACCGATGGGCTCGACGGCGCCGATCTGCAGCTCATCGACGCCAATGCCCGGCGCAGCCTGTGGCGGCGTCGGGTCAGGAGCGGCGACTACAGTTCGGACGACCGCTATAAGTACGAAGTTCGCCAAGGCGACGACATCCAGACTTTCGGCCCTGCCGAGGTAGAGTGGCCAGGATTTGAACAACCCTGCGTCGTGGTGGATACCGAGGTCTTCGAACGCCAGCGCATCTACGAGCCGGTGCCGATGACGCGTATCTGGCGGATCTCCGCGCAGGCCAGCGAAGTCATTTTCGAACACCCGGATGAACTGACGATACTGCCTATCGGCCCCCGTCGCCTGCTGTTCATGCAACACAACGGCCCACAGTGCTGGATCTGGAACCAGGACCCACCGCACCAGGCCATCGCCGCCAGGCCGATGCCGGCGGTGGACGGCTACCACCTCAGGGCTTCGACCGCCTACCTGGGGGTGATGAGATCCTGCTGTTCAGCGAAGACAAGCGCCCTAATCTCGAAGACCCGCGCTACCACGAGACCGTGCTGCTGGCGTGGCGCTTCAACCTGGTCACGGGCACCGCAACGAAGGCGCTGCTGGATGGCTTTGGCAGCGAGGTGCGCCAGGACACTCGCCTGCTCGTCACAGAGCCAAAGAACCTCATCACGCTACGCACGTTCCACGGGCATGTTCATGTCAGCCGAGGGCACGGTGACTGGTGGGTCTGGAACTACACCACCAATACGTTCGGCTCGTACACCCTGGCCTGGTTCTGGAATCAGCTCGACAACCAGGTGCTCAAACTGTCCAGCCAGGATATCCGGCGTATCAAGCCGCAGGTGCGTTACCTGCCGGCACAGGACCGCTACCTGGCGTTCGAAGCGGATTTCGTTGCCAGGTTGCCGGTGTTCAGCGAAATGCTCGAGGCCAAGGGCGGCGAGGTGCTGAGTTTCGACTGATGCGGTGCGCAAGGCACAGGGACTGCGGTCTTATTCGCTGCGGGTGCGGGTCTGCCCTTGGGTGCACAGCACTTCACGGTGTATTGCTATGGGTTACGGCATGCTCATCAAGGCCATTCTCAGGCGTTTGACCAGCTTTGGATTCTTGAGGCAATCGGCCGGGCGCTTGTTACCCAGGGCCGGCACGACCTGTTCCAGCCACCACATGCCCTCCTTGAGCCCGCGTTTCCCGTAGAGCACCACGGCCATGTCGAGGTGGTCGTCCATGGCCTTGGCGAGCGTGCGAGCGCTGTCGTCGAGGTAGTCCTCTTCGTACAGGCGCACGAAAGTTTGCCAGTCGGCGTCGCCGACATATTCGTCTTCCAGTCCCATGTCAAAAACCTGCAAAGGAGATCAAGTTGCTGCCGGTCGGGTTTCGCGCCGACGGCGCCAGGATCCCATCATAACCGTTGGCCTTGGCCCAGGCGCCAATCTGGTGGGTCTGGGTGTATTTGTTGCCGGTGATGCTTTTAAGGGACACGCCCAGTTGTTTGCGCACATCGGCCCGGGTCAGATCGAGGACGTTGTTGAGCTGCACCTTTTTGCTCACCAGCACCCGCGTGGACAGGTCCACGCCCCAGTGATTGACCTCGCCCATGGCGGTCTTGCGCGAGTTGGCGCCATAGACGCCGCCAAGCCCCGGCGCGGTATAACGGTGCCGGGCGGCAACGTTCCACTTGTGGGCGGTCCAGGTGGTGCTGATCCGCCCGGGTTCTTCGAACCGATAAACCGTCCGATTGACCTTGCGCCCCTTCGGCGGGGTGGTGCATTTCATCAGCCCCAGAGGGTCGATCCAGCTCACCGGGTTCGGTGCGTACTGGTAGAGGTTCAGCCCCCCGGCAAGGCCGATGGGGTCCGGCGTGGTGAAACGGCCTATGTCCGGGTCGTAGAAGCGCAGGGTGTTGTAGTGCAGCCCGGTTTCGCGGTCCAGGTACTGGCCCTGGAACCGCAGGTTCTGCTCTTCGATGTAATACGGTTCGCGCAGCTCTTCGGCGGTGTTGCCCCACACTTGGTAATGGGCGCGCCAGAGCGTATGGCCGTCGCTTTCCGAAAGTTGTTCGGGCTGGCCGTTGAAGTCGTTGTGGTAGTAACGGACCTTTTGCTGCTCACCAAGGCCATCGACCCGTGCCAAAGGCTCGTGGCCGTCGTCGGCATAGATGTAGAGGCTGGTCTGGCTGTCGCGGTGTTCCTGCAACAGTTGCAGCGCATCCCAAGTAAAGCGCGTACGACCAAGCGGGGTAGCATGGCGATCGTACTCGGTTTTTTCGATGCGGCGGCCCAACGGGTCGTAGGTCATCTTCACGACCGAGCCGTTGTCGTTGTGCACCTCCACCAAACGCTGTTCGGCGTCGTACTTGAAGCGCTGGACACCGCGTCGGCTGCTGCGTTTTTCCACCATGCGGCCAAAGCCGTCGTAGCGGTAGCGCTTGTCCTGATAGGTCAGCAAGCGGTTATGGGTGACGTGGCCGGAGCCCGCCAGTCCGTCGAGCAGGTTGGCGGCCGGGTCGTAGGCGAAACCTTCACGCTGACCCTTGAGATTGTCCTGGCTGGCGAGGATGCGGCTGGTGGCGTCGTAGTGCAGCAGTTGACGATGGGGCGCTTCGGGCTGATTGTCGAAGCGCTCCACCAGCTGATCGCTGCCGTCGTAGGCAAACAACGACTGCGCCGCTGGCGGCAGCAGTGTCGACTGCTCCCGTTGCCGTCGCTGACGGGCCCGCAGGCGGCCGCTGCGGTCGTATTCGCTACGGGTGCTGAGACTGCCCTGGGTGCGCAGCACCTCGCGGTGCAGGCGGTCGCGCTCGAAGTCACTGATGACCTGGCCATCGAGGTTGATCTGGTGCAAATGACCGCTGCCGTAGTGCAGGCGGTTCAGCCAGCGACCATCGGGGAGCTGAGTCTGTGTAAGGTTGCCCAGTTCGTCATAGCGATGCGTAAGGCGACCGGCCCACCCTTGTTCGGTGATCAGTTGACCAAGCGCGTCGTAGCTGAAGCCGATGCTTTGCTGTTCGCCGGCCAGGCCGGTGAAGGTGATGGTCTTGACCTGATCGAGGGCGTCATAGCGGTATTCGGTTCGCCCATCGGCGGTGACCTTGGCGACCAACCGACCCATGGCATCGCGTTCCAGCTCATGGATGACGGGCGCTTGCGGCGAGAGGTCCAGGTCGGTGCTGCCGGGAACGGCGAAGGCCTGCACGCGAGTGACGTTGTCCAGCGCATCGTAGGCGTAGCGCTTGAGGCTGCCATCCAGACTGTGCTGGGCGCTCAAGCGGTCGCCCGCATCCCAGGCAAACCGATAGCTTTCGCCGTTCTCGTTGGTCAGGGCCAGCAGCCGCCCATAACTGTCGTAGCTCAACTCCACCCGTCGGCCATGGGCATCGGTGCGCAGGCGCAGTTGACCGCTCGGCGTGTGTTGGAAAGACGTGGTGTGGCCGGCGGGATCGCTGTAGCCGATCAACTGGCCGCTGGCATCGCGTTGATAGTGTTCGATGCGACCGTCCGGCAACTGCTTGCTCAGCAACCGGCCCTGGTCGTCGTAGCTGAAGCGCGTGCGTTCCCCCAGCGCATCGCTGCTGCTGAGCAACAGACCGCGCTCGTCGTAGTTCAACCGGGTGGTGTAGCCGGAGCAGTCGGTGTGTTCGCTGAGTTGGCCGAGGGCCGTCCAGCGCATGGTCTTGCTTTTGCCGCTGGCATCGATGACCTCCACCACTTGGCCGTGGGCGTCGTGGCGATAGCGGGTGACGTGGCCCAGCGGGTCGGTTTCGCGAATGCGATTGCCACGTGCGTCATAGCGGTACTGCCAGGTATTGCCCGCGGCATCGGTTTCGGCCAGAGGCAGGGCCCAGTGTTCGAGCCACAGCGTCGATTCGCTGCGGCCGAGCGGGTCGAGGGTTTGGCAGAGATTGCCGGCTTCGTCATAGCTGAACTGATGCTGCCCACCGTTGGGGTCGGTCGCTCCCAGCAACTGGCTTTCGTCGTTCCATTCGAATGCCCAGGTGCGATTCAGTGCATCGGTGGCTTCGGTGATCTGGTAGCGCGCATCCCAGCGCCGGGTGCTGACGCGATTCAAGCCGTCGGTGATGCGGGTGATGCCGCCGGCCAGGTCATAGTCGAATGTGTAGGTATCGCCGGCGTCGGTCCAATGGCGGACCACACGCCATTCCCGGTCTTCGACCAAGGCCCATTCGTAGAAGCACCGCAGCCCCGTGGGCAACTGATGCTCCACCATCCGCCGCCCGAAGTCGTAGGCATAACGGCGTTTGACCTGGCTGTTGGACTGGCGCACCTGCGCCAGGTCCCCCTGGGCGTCGTAGCCGTAGTGCATCAGTACTTCGCGGCGCTGGTCGGGGTAAAGGCGGTCGATCCGGCTGACCCGTCGTGGCTGGTGCTCGTCGTAGGCCAGTTCGACCTGCACCTGATCGAAGGTGTCGCGCAGCCGCACCAGGCGCCCGGTTTCGTCGTAGTCGAGGTGTATACGGTTGTCGTTGCGATCACCGAGCTGCTCCAGGCGCAGCAGCGTGGCGTTCGCCGATGTGGGCTTGAACAACCGGTACAACCCGTCCGCGCTTTCGATCAGCAGTTCACCGTTGGCGTGCCGCCGCACGCTGAGGCCTTCGCCGGCGCTGAACACCGCGCCGCCCAAGGGGATCGAACCCATGTCGATGCGCCGGCCCTGTTCGTCGGTATAGATCAGGGTTTCGCCGCCCTCGGGATGGGGCAGGACCTCTACGCGTATTTCGTAGGCGACGCTCCAGCCGGCACCGAACAGGCCGTCACGGCGTTCGTCGCGGCTGTTGTAGAAACGCTGCCAGTCGATGGGCAGGATGCCCGGCAAGACGAAGTCCAGTTCCTCGACATCCCCCAACACTTTGGCGCCGGTCGCCGCATGCACCGGGTTCGATGAGCCCATGGCCGCGTTGGCCGCCGCGCCCATCGCGCTGCTGACCGCCATCGAGGCCGCGCCGCCTATCAACATGCACGGCAGGTTGCTCAGGAACTTGCCCTTGCCGCCCTTGAGCATCAGCAACGCGGTGACCGCCAGCCCCACGCCCGGCGTCTTGCCGCTGCGAATCTCGCGTACCACCACGGTGCCGCCGCCAATGGTCACGTCGGGGGAAATCAGCCCGGACGAGACCACCTTGGCTTCGCAGGTGCTGCGGTCGCCGCTGCGCACGGCGGGCTGGCCGTTGATGGTGACCTTATCCGAACCTTCAGCCAGAAACTGCGGCGGCATCGGCGGATGCTTCAGGCAGGTGATCATGTCCAGCGGCTTGGGCACGGCACCGGGGGCGGGTGTGGCGACGGTGGGCCGCCACATCTGCGAGAAGAAACTCTCGGCCATGTCCAGGTAGCTGGGCTCGGGCGCTTCGAGCTCGGTGCCGGCCGGTGCGACATGGGACTCGATGGCCCCGGCGGCGCGGGCGGCGGGAATGTTGTTGGTCAGGGTGTCGGTGGAACCGGTGAGGATGTTCGCCTGCACCGTGGGCGGAAAGAGGGCGTTGCCGATGCCCTCGCAAATATTGCTCAGGCCCTTGTCGGCGCCGGTCTTGCTCATGGCGAGGCCGACGACCGCACCGACCACGGCGCCGAGCAGGAAGCAACCGAGGCCGCCGGTCGCGACCGTGATGCCGGTGACCGCGACCACGGCAGCGGTGGCGACGGCCGTGATCGCGATGTTGGCCGCCACCTCCAGCACCCCGCCGAGGATGTCGGCCATCATCGAGGTGTGATCCAGCGCGTCGCCCAGCCGTGCAGCCCAGAGCGCGTCAGACATGCACGTCGCTCATCAGACCGGCCCGTCGAACACTAGCGAAGCCTTGATCGTTGCCCAATGCGCGGCTTCGGCAGCGCCGAGTGGCTCGGGCTTGACGTAGCTCAGGGCAAACATCTTGCGAGTACCGGGCAGCACCAGGGCCAACTGGTACTGGAAGACTTTTTCGTTGCCCTTGCTGAACTGGCTGCGCAGCTCGATGCCTTCGACTTCCTGGTTGGCGCCCAGGCGTACCGTGGCGCCCGGTTGGCAGCGCAGTTCCTGTACCTGTTTTTCCAGGCGCTTGAGCTGATCGTCGAGGTTGCTTTGCAGGGTTTCGCCGTCGGCCAGCAAGCTGCGACTGACGATCAAGGACGTGCCCAGTTCGGGGAACTTGAGGATGTTGATCGTCGCGTCCAGCAACTCGCTGGGCGGCAATTGGAGCTGGAATTCGTTGATGCGGTAAGTCATGGCGCCTGAATCTCTGGATTAACCCTTGGGGAACGCGGCTTTGACGTTGGCGTCGATGCTGGCCTTGACGCCCTGGCCGTCAGGGGTGGCACCCGGGCCGCCGCCATTGTTCAGGTGCAGGACGCCACCGGTGTTGAACTCGGCATCGCCCTTGGCATAGAAGCTGATCTGCACGCCGGTCAGGTTGATCTGGCCGCTGGCATTGAGCTCCAGGATGCTTTCACCGCACACCAGCCGCAGGTTTTCGCCCACTTCGATGACGTAGCTCTGGCTGATGCTGTCGGTCTTGCGCAGGCCCACCGACAGAATGTCTTCCTGTTTGACGATGCGCAGGCGGTTGTTGCCGATGGTCACTGTCTCGTCATGGCCGATGCTCTTGTTGCGGTCGTGACCCACCGAATGGCTTTCATCCACCTCGACCACAATGTCCTGGTTGCGCTCGGCATGGATGTACAACTGCTCGGCGCCTTTCTTGTCCTCCATGCGAATTTCATTGAAATTCGCCGGCGTGCCGCCCTTGCTCGAGCGGCTCTTCATGCCGCTCTGGGTGGCGTTGTCGGGCAAGTCGTAAGGCACCGTCTGCTCGGCGTTGTAGACGCGGCCGGTGATGATCGGCCGGTCCGGGTCGCCTTCGAGGAAGCTGACGATGACTTCCTGGCCGATGCGCGGAATCTGCATCGAGCCCCAGTTCTTGCCGGCCCAGGATTGCGACACGCGGATCCAGCACGAGCTGTTTTCGTTGGACTGGTCGTGTCGGTCCCAGTAGAAGTGCACCTTCACCCGGCCGAACTGATCGGTCCAGATTTCCTCGCCCTTGGGGCCGACCACCAGGGCGGTCTGCGGCCCTTTGACGATGGGTCGATGGGTGTGGGGCAGCGGGCGATAGCTCTGCTGCGCGTCGATGCAGGTCAGGCTGCTTTCGAACTGTGCCGACGGTGCGCCGCCGCTGGTTTCGCCGCTTTCCTGGGACAGGTAGTAGCGAGCCCCGACGATCAGGTATTCGCGGTTCTGGTCCTGGCGGGTGAAGCCGGTCAGGCTGAACAGATGACCCGAGCCCAGGCCCCGCGCGTTACCGGCCAGCTCGACCTGTTCGTGCAGGGTCTGCAAGGCTTCGATGCGGGTGCGGGCATAGTGTTCGCCGTCTTCGCTCTGCACGTAGGTGCCGGGGTAGTCGTACAGCGGATAGTCACCGGCGGCATGGGGCCGGGGCATCGCCGAACGCACGTCGATGCGCGCACTGGGGCGCTGGAAGTCATAGTCGTTGAGTTCCAGCGAGCCGGGCTGCACTTCCTGGGCCAGGTGCCAGTCGTGAATGTGGTCGCGCTCGCGTTGCTGCTCATTCTTCGGGTAGTAGGGCACCGACGCGTAGCCGGGCGCGCTGGTGTGCGCACCGTAGGCATCGGCCAGCACCAGTACATGACGGCCCTGCTCATGGCGGAAGAAGTAGTAGATCCCTTCCTGCTCCATCAGGCGGCTGACGAAGTCGAAGCTGGTCTCGCGGTACTGCACGCAGTATTCCCACTCGCGATAGGGCCGGCTCAAGGCGTCTTCGAAATCGGAGAAACCCAGGTCGCGGAACACCTGCTTGATGATCTGCGGGATGGTCAGGTTCTGGAAAATCCGGCAATCGGAGGTGCGCGTCAGCAGCCACAGCCAGGGCCGCAGCGTGGCCTGGTAACTGGCGAACTGGCCTTGGTCGACGTTCTGGCTGAAGCGGGCCACGATGCCGTGGAAATGCCGCTCGCCACCGCCGTCCAGTTGCATGCTCACGCACATGGGTTTGCCGAGCACCTGATTGAGATCGATGGCGTTGTCCAGTGAGTGCAGCTGCAACTCATAGTTGAACAGCCTTCCCAGCTCTTCGCCGCCGCCCATGTCCTTGAGCAGCAGCACCTCGGGCCCCAGGGGGCTGGTGATTTTGGCCAGGCGTGAGGCTTGGTTGAATAACATCGAGTGTCCCGTGCAAGTTGTGTTGGCTGAAGGAGCGCAACCCACTGTGGGAGCGAGCCTGCTCGCGATGGCGGTGGGTCAGTCAACGCGAGGTTGAATGTAATTCCGCTATCGCGAGCAGGCTCGCTCCCACAGGGTTTTCTGTGTTCCTGTCAGGTCAGGCCGCGTCGCTGAAATCGTACTGCAATTCGTTGTCCACCGCGCTGATCCGCACGCCGGCCATGGCCTTGCCTTCGAGCATGCGGGTCAGGAATTCGCGGCTCATGTCCGGCAGCAGGCTGTTGGTCAGGATGGTGTCGATCATGCGGCCGCCGCTTTCGGTTTCGGTGCAGCGCGAGACGATCAGGTCGATCACCGCGTCGTCGTAGTCGAAAGCGACTTTGTGGGTGCTCTCCACGCGCTTCTTGATGCGGTTGAGTTGCAGGCGGGTGATGGCCTTGAGCATCTCGTCGCTGAGCGGGTAGTACGGGATCGTCACCAGGCGGCCGAGCAGGGCCGGCGGGAAAATCTCCAGCAGCGGTTGGCGCAGGGCCTTGGCGATTTCCTCCGGCTCGGGCACGTCCTGCGGGTTCTTGCACACCTCGGCGATCAGCTCGGTGCCGGCGTTGGTGGTCAGCAGGATCAGGGTGTTCTTGAAGTCGATCACCCGACCTTCGCCGTCCTCCATCACGCCTTTGTCGAACACCTGGAAGAAGATCTCGTGCACGTCCGGGTGGGCTTTCTCCACCTCGTCCAGCAACACCACGCTGTACGGTTTGCGCCGCACGGCTTCGGTCAGCACGCCGCCTTCGCCGTAGCCGATGTAGCCCGGTGGCGCGCCCTTGAGGGTGGACACGGTGTGGGCTTCCTGGAACTCGCTCATGTTGATGGTGATGACGTTCTGCTCGCCGCCGTACATGGCTTCGGCCAGGGCCAGGGCGGTTTCGGTCTTGCCCACGCCGGAGGTGCCGGCGAGCATGAACACGCCGATGGGCTTGCTCGGGTTATCGAGGCCGGCGCGGGAGGTCTGGATGCGCTTGGCGATCATCTGCAGGGCATGGTCCTGGCCGATGATGCGTTTTTTCAAGTGCTGGTCGAGGTTGAGCACGGTTTCCAGTTCGTTGCGGGCCATGCGGCCCACGGGGATACCGGTCCAGTCGGCGACCACCGAGGCCACGGCCTGGTAATCCACGGTCGGCAGGATCAGCGGGGTTTCGCCTTGCAGGGCGGTCAGGCGCTGTTGCAGGTCCACCAGTTTTTCGCGCAGGGCGTGGCTTTCGTTGTCGGAAGCTTCGCTGGCATCCTCGCTGTCCACCACACCGACGCGTTCGCGCAGGGTGGCGCGGGTGGCGAGCAGTTCGTCCACCAGGGTCTTCTCCTCGGCCCAGCGGCTTTCCAGCTCGGCGAGGCGCTCGCGTTCGGCGCTCAGCAGGCTTTCGGTCTGGGTCTGGCGTGTGCCGATGACCACGCCAATCGCGTGCTCACGAGCAATGATCTGCAGTTCGGTTTCCAGCGCTTCGATGCGCCGACGGCTGTCGTCCACCTCGGCCGGCACGGCGTGCAGGCTGATGGCGACGCGAGCACAGGCGGTGTCCAGCAGGCTCACGGATTTGTCCGGCAACTGGCGCGCGGGGATGTAGCGGTGGGACAGCTTGACCGAGGCCTCCAGGGCTTCGTCGAGGATCTGCACCTGATGGTGCTGTTCCATGGTCGAGGCCACGCCGCGCATCATCAGCAGGGCTTTGTCTTCCGACGGCTCGGCCACTTGCACCACCTGGAAGCGCCGGGTCAGGGCCGGGTCTTTCTCGATGTGCTTCTTGTATTCGGCCCAGGTCGTGGCGGCCACGGTGCGCAGGGTTCCGCGGGCCAGGGCTGGCTTGAGCAGGTTGGCCGCGTCACCGGTACCGGCGGCGCCACCGGCACCCACCAGGGTGTGGGCTTCGTCGATGAACAGGATGATCGGCTTCGGTGAGGCCTGGACGTCTTCGATGACCTGGCGCAGACGCTGTTCGAATTCGCCTTTCATGCTCGCGCCGGCCTGCAACAGGCCGACGTCGAGGCTGCGCAGCTCCACGTCCTTGAGGGACGGCGGCACGTCACCGGCAACGATGCGCAGGGCAAAGCCCTCGACCACGGCGGTCTTGCCCACGCCGGCTTCACCGGTGAGGATCGGGTTGTTCTGCCGGCGGCGCATGAGGATGTCCACCAGTTGGCGGATCTCTTCATCACGGCCGACGATCGGGTCGAGCTTGCCACTGCGGGCCTGTTCGGTGAGGTCGACGGTAAAGCGCTTGAGGGCTTCCTGCTTGCCCATGGCGCTGGGGGCCATGGCGCCGCTGGCTTCGCCCGGCACACTGCCTGCGTTGAAGCCATCGCTGGCGGTCAGGGCGTTTTCCGGGGAGTCGCCGACGTATTCGTCAAAGCGCTCGCTCAGGGCCTCGGCCTTGACTTTGTCGAACTCCGACGACAGCCCCAGCAGGGCATGGCGCAGGCTTGGGGTCTTGAGGATGCCCAGCACCAGGTAACCGGTGCGCACCTGGCTTTCGCCGAACATCAGGCTGCCGTAGACCCAGCCGCGTTCCACGGCTTCTTCGACGTGGGAAGACAAATCGGTGATCGAGGTCGAGCCCCGTGGCAGGCGGTCCAACGCGTCGGTCAGGTCCCGGGCCAGGCGCGCCGGCTCGACGTTGAACTGGCGGATGATGCGGTGCAGGTCCGAGTCCTGCAGTTGCAGCAACTGGTGAAACCAGTGGGCCAGTTCCACATAGGGGTTACCGCGCAATTTGCAGAACACGGTGGCGGCTTCGATGGCTTTGTAGGCCACACTGTTGAGTTTGCCGAACAACGCGGCGCGACTGATTTCACCCATGCTCATGGCTCCTTGAGGTCTGTGAGGTGTTGGCCTGTTCGGCGTAATGCCGGGCCAGTATTAGATCGTTGGCATCTTTTTCGGGCTGTCCCAGCCAGGTGTTGAACCCCAGGCGGAAACGGCCGTTGAGTTGTAGCGCCGGCACCTCGGGCTGTTCCAGGACCAGGTTCAGGTCCCAGTCCAGTTCATGGCCCAGGTACTCGGCGACCCAGGCCACCAGCTCATTGAACGGCTCACCACCGGGCAGCATGCCCATGTAGTCGACGAACTTGAGCGGCCCGAGGCGAATGCGGAACTTGTGCTGGCGGTCCCACACGTAGCGGCCCAGGCAGAAGTCCACACCCAGCTGATGGGCGCTGACGCCGACGCGGCTGCGTTCGGGCAATTCCAGCCATTGGCCGACGTATTCCTCGATCTCCACCGGCAGGCCGAAATATTCGCTGAGGATGGCTTTCAAACCGTCCGGGTAGCGGGTTTGTGCCGCCAGGTGACCGCTGTAATGCAGTTTTGCCGTATCAGGGATCAGCCCTTGCTTGAGCAGGCTCGGCATGCCCCGGCCGCTGAGCGCCGCCAGGCGCGCCGACCAGTAGTCGTCGTCCGGGCGGTCATGGCTGACCGTTGGCCGCGCTTCGGCCCAGGCCCGATAGAACAGGCTGAGCAGGCGATGGTGGAACACATCGAGAAAGCGTTTGCTGGTGCTGTCGGCGTTGTTGCGCTGACGCTCGCGCACGTACTCGGTCATGTGCAACGGCATCGGGCCGTTGGGGCCGCCGAGGCCGAAGAAGAACTGCTCCAGCCGCGCCGGCGCACCGTCGACACCCGGTTGCACCGAGGCGAGGGTGGCCGGGGCAAAGGTGCAGTCGGCCTGTTGCCCGAGGCGCAGCGGGTCATCGGCCAGGCGCAAAGAATGGCCCAGGCGCGGCAGTTCGGGGGTTTCGCACTCGATGCGCCGCAACGCCTGGAAGAAGTCGTATTCCCAGGGTTCCTGGTGCATCGCGTCCAGGGTACTCACAGGGTCGGACGACGTCCGGGCTTGGCTTTCCATCGCATGATCTCGCCGCGTTCGGTGGTACGGATCACCGTCTCGGTAAAACTGTTGATCGACACGTAGCGTGCCAGGAAGCGTTCGAACACGGCGCCGAGGAGAAACACCCCGGTGCCGCGGAACGCGTTTTCATCGAATTCCAGGGTGATCTCCAGGCCCCGACCGAACACGATCGGGCCGGGCATCGGCAGGCGTCGGGTGCAGGCTTTGCTGCTGACTTCCCGCAGGCCTTCGATCTGTAATTGCAGCGCCGCATCGTTGCTGTCGCCGTACAGGCGCAGCAGTTCACGCAGGGCGGCGGCGCCCTGGCCTTGTTCACTGAGGGACAGGTAGTTCAGCGACAACTGGCTGATCAGCCGCCAGGCCTTGGCGTCGTGGGCATGGCTGGCCCGTGGCCGACTCGGCCCGGCAACGCAACGCACGGCGCCGACCGGCGCACTGTCGGCCAGGGTGAAGTCGGTCTTGCCGCTGCCCACGCTCATGAACAACGGCAGGTCGCGGTTGGTGCACAGCGCCGTCACGCCCAGTTGGCGCAGGTCATGGCGGTAGGGCGCTTGCTGGCTGTCCACCAGGCTGACAAAGGTTTCGCTACCGATGTAGGTCGAGCGCGGGCCGTTGCGTCGCTGATCGCTGGACAACACCCGGGGTTCACGGCGCACCGTGTAATAGGCTTGGTCGCGGCCATAACGGGACGGGTCGCGCACGGCATAGAACGGCAGGAACGGTTGCTCCGGCCCGGTGCCGTGGCCCGTGAGGCCGGTCAGCGAATGCACTTCGAAATCCATCGGCCGGGTGCGGTCGGCGATCACATGGTGCTCGTTGACCCGGTCCGACAGGTGGATGCGGTCCAGGCGCTTGGGGAACAGATTGATGGCCGGGGTGCAGAACGGCAGGAACTGCGCCGCGCCGACGCTGCCTTCCAGGCTCGGGTCGTGGCGGTCGAACAGCACGATCAACTCCAGCTCCTGGCCGTCGCAACGCTTGACCGCTCGGCTCAGTTGGGTGAAGTCGACGAACAGGAAGCGCTGGGGCAGGGCGAAGTACTCCTGCAACAGGCGATAGCCCTGGAACGCTCGCGGCACCACCGGCAGCGCAGCGTCGACATCATCGAAGCCGCGCGAGCGCAACGCATCCTGGGGCAGTCGCTCGACCCAATTGCCGCCGGGTTGGCGGGCGAACACCGCGCAGGCGCTGCCCAGCAATTGTTCGTAAAGGCGGAACGGTTGTTCGTCGGCACCACTGAGGTACAGCGGCAGATTGTCCAGAGCCAGGCTGTTGAACGGCAATTCGGCCCCGGTGCGCAGGGTCAGGCGCAGGCCGGCCTTGGCTTTCGGCTCACTGGCGGCCAGGCGTCCGAGCACCGTGGACGGGTTGCCGAAGTACTCGGCCTGGCTGACCTGCAAGGGCCACAAAGTCACCGAGTGGGCCGTGCGGTATTCACAGCAGGTCTGGGTTTCACGCCCCAGGGCGGCGCGCAGGACGCTGTCCCGGGGTAGCTCGAAGCCGCTGCTCAAGGAGCCTTCGTCAGGGTCGGCCTGCATCTGCACCACGGTCATTGACGGCGTCGGCGCCAGATAATGGGGGTAGGCGATTTCCAGCAGGTTGTGGGTGAAGGTCGGGTACTCGGCGTCGAGCTTGAGTTGGACCCGCGCCGTCAGGTAGGCGAAACCTTCCAGCAGCCGCTCGACATAGGGGTCGGCGCAGTCCATGCCGGACAACGTCAGCCGACTGGCGATCTTGGGGTATTCCTTGGCGAACTCCGCCGCGCTTTCGCGCACGTGGTGCAGTTCCTGGTTGTACAGCTCCAGCAGGCGCGGGTTCATGAGCGTCTCCGCTGATCGGCGTTGACCACGCGCACATGGCCGGTTTCCAGGTCCAGGTCGGTTTGCAGCATCAGGCGCAACGGCACCGGCTGCGCCCAGAGGTCGCCTTCGATCTCGAAGCTCAAGGCGTTGTGGTTCATCTCGGCCGTCGACCGGGCCCGCACCCGCAGGGTATGACGCAGGATGCGCGGCTCGAAGGTGGCGATGGCCTGGTGGATCAGCGCTTCCAGCGCCGAAAGATCGACGTTCGACGCGCTGTTGCCGGCCAGCGCCGGCAGCCCGAAGTTCACCACTGAGGTACCCGCCGGGGTGTGCAGCGTGGCATCGGCGTCGAGCAATGAGGTGGTGTTGAGCAGCCACGCCAGGTCACGCAGCACCGAGGCCTTCAATTGGGTCAGGGACAGCACGCGTTTGTCGGCGCTTTCCTTGGGGTTGGTCGGATCGTCGTCGGTCAACCGGTCCAATAGGGAGGGTTGGAGGCGATCGCGGGTGGCGATTTCGGTTACCACGTAAAGGGTGCCACGTACATTTTCTGGTCTCCGCCGGCGCCGCAAGCTGCATACAGGCTGACCGTTCCCGCCTCGAAACCTTCCGGCAGCTGACGAATAGCCTGCATTTTGCTCAGACAATCGCGGCTGGGGGCGGGCATGTGTTCACTGCGCCAGACCGCAAAAATCGGGATGTTATTGAACATTTCCACGCGCAATTTCTGCTGTTTATCCAAGCTGAAGCCGCACGGCCATTCCATGTCCAGCTTCATGCGACTCTGGTCGGGTTTGACCAGCGTGCATTGACCCTGATCGTCCACCAGGCTGAGTGGCTGGCCCTCGAAAACCGCCTGGGTGGTCGGCGTCCCGGCATACTCGGCGCATGCGCTCAGGCTGGTCAGGCTAGTCGTCAGGCATAGGGCGAACAGGGCCTTGTTCATTAAGTGAGCTCCCAGAACCAGACTTTCTTGGATCGATAGAAAAGGTCGCTGGTTTGGGTCAGGCCACGATTCCATAGATCGATATGGTCGCCGCTACGACCTTCGGCAGTCTCTCCGGATTGCTGGAAGCAGTCCTTGAAGAAAATCAGGCCGGTCTTGCCCATCAATGTCTTTCGGTCTTCGGGGCTGTTACTGAGAATAGTTGGACGGCCCAGATGATGTTTCCACAACCAATTGGCCAATGACTCGGCGCCCCTGGCGTGTTCATGCTTGCACAGGGGGTCTTTGGTGTAGGTGGATTTGTTGACCTTGATGGTTTTCTCCGCATTGAGCGTCAGGCTCATGCGTATGGCGCATTGGTTTGCCCAGGGACCGTCACAGGGTTTTGCGTCAGGATGGGCAACCAACAGGTCGGAATAGGCTTTCCACAAATTGATAAACGAAGGCTTGGCCATGACTCAGACACCGCGCTGCAAAGGATTGGATTAGAGCTAGCACCAAACACCCCCGGCGCGTGGCACCGGGGGCGTGTTCGATTACACCTTGACGTTCTGACGCACGTTCCAGCCGAACTTGACCGGACCGCCTTCCTTGCTGCCGTCGGCTTTCTGAGGCTGGTAGTCCACCAGCACCTTGGCGAAGTTCAGGGTGACGTTTTCGGTCAGGCGATCATCGCTGCCCGAGCCGCCGGTGCTCAGGGATGTGATCAGCACTTCTTCCAGGTTGATGATCATGTACTCGACCTGGCTTTCACCGCCGGCCTTGCGCACGGTCAGCTTGACCTTGTCGATGTGTTTGCCGCTGGCGCAGTGCATCATCAGGTTCGGCGAAGCCTTGTCGACGTACTTGGTCAACGACAGGTCCTGGATGTTCACCTTGCCGGCGCCGCCGCCACTGCCCATGTGCATGTTGCCGGACTGGGACATGCCCCAGCTCCAGTTCAGGACGTCGATTTCGTCCTTGTGGGCCTTGTCCATGGACTCGCCCTTGATGTCGCCGATCTTGATGAAAATATCAACAGCCATGTTTTCTCCCTGTGTGGTTTCTAACCACGTTGTGTTGTGTTGATCGTTCCCACGCTCTGCGTGGCAACGCATCTTGGGACGCTCTGCGTTCCAGGGACGCGAAGCGTCCCGGGCGGCATTCCCACGCCGAGCGTGGGAACGATCACATCAAGGGGTTGTTACGCGCCCTTGGCCGAAGGCAGTTTCGATACCAGGCGCAGCGACACGGTCAGCCCTTCGAGCTGGTAGTGCGGGCGCAGGTAGAACTTGGAGTTGTAATACCCCGGGTTGCCTTCGACTTCTTCCACGATCACTTCGGCTGCCGCCAGTGGGTGCTGGGCCTTGGTGGTTTCGGTGGAGTGCGCCGGGTCGCCGTCGACGTAGTTGAGGATCCAGTCCTGCAACCAGCGCTGCATCTCGTCCTTCTCTTTGAAGGAACCGATCTTGTCGCGCACGATGCACTTCAGGTAGTGGGCGAAACGGCAAGTGGCGAACAGGTACGGCAGGCGTGCGGCCAGGTTGGCGTTGGCGGTGGCGTCCGGATCGTCGTATTCGGCCGGTTTCTGCAGCGACTGGGCGCCGATGAACGCGGCGAAGTCGGTATTTTTCTTGTGCAGCAGCGGCATGAAACCGTTCTTCGCCAGTTCCGCTTCACGGCGGTCCGAAATGGCGATCTCGGTCGGGCACTTCATGTCCACGCCACCGTCATCGGTCGGGAACGTGTGGGCCGGCAGGTTTTCCACTTCACCGCCGGACTCCACGCCGCGGATGCGCGAGCACCAGCCGAAGTGTTTGAACGAACGGTTGATGTTCACGGCCATCGCGTAGGCGGCGTTGGCCCAGGTGTACTTCGAGCTGTCGGCGCCGTCGGTGTTTTCTTCGAAGGCGAAGGCTTCCACCGGATCGGTCTTGGCGCCGTACGGCAGGCGCGCCAGGAAACGCGGCATGGTCAGGCCGATGTAGCGCGAGTCTTCCGATTCACGCAGGGAGCGCCAGCCAGCGTATTCCGGTGTGGTGAAGATCTTGGTCAGGTCGCGCGGGTTCGACAGTTCCTGCCAGGAGCCCATGCCCATCACGGTTGGCGAAGCGGCGGAAATGAACGGTGCGTGCATCGCTGCGCAGACTTTCGACAGTTCGCCCAACAGTTCCACGTCCGGTGGCGACTGGTCGAAGTAGTAGTCGCCTACCAGGCAGCCGTAAGGCTCGCCGCCGAACTGGCCGTATTCTTCTTCGTACATCTTCTTGAAGAGCGGGCTCTGGTCCCACGCGGTGCCCTTGAATTTCTTCAGGGTCTTGTGCAGGTCGGTCTTGGAGATGTTGAGCACACGGATCTTCAGTTGCTCATCGGTCTCGGTGTTGTTGACCAGGTAGTGCAGGCCACGCCAGGCGCTTTCCAGCTGTTGGAAGTCCGGGTGATGGATCACCTGGTTGACCTGGGCGGTGAGCTTGGCGTCGATGGCGGCGATGATCGACTCGATCGACTTGATGGCGTCGTTGGACACCAGGTCGGTCTGCGCCAGGGCCTGTTCGGCCAGGGTACGCACGGCGGTCTCGACCGCTTCGCGGGCGCGCTCGGTCTTGGGTTTGAATTCTTGCAGCAGCAGGGACGCGAATTCGCTGGTTTCTTCAGTCGCGCCCAGGTTCTGTGCGCCTTCGCGGACGGTATTGTCGGTCATGATCATTGATCCTGTGCTGGCTTCGGCGCGCTCGCCAGGGCCTGCAACAGCGCTGGGTCCTTGATCGCCTTCATGATGATTTCTTCGGCGCCAGTCTTGCCGTCCATGTAGGTCAGCAGGTTGGCCAGTTGAGTGCGTGCTTCGAGCAACTTGTTCAGCGAGTCGACCTTGCGAGCCACGGCGGCCGGGCTGAAGTCGTCCATGCTCTCGAAGGTCAGGTCCAGGCTCAGGTTGCCTTCGCCGGTCAGTTCGTTGGGTACATGGAACGCTACGCGCGGTTGCATGGCCTTGAGGCGCGAGTCGAAATTGTCGACGTCGATTTCAAGGAACTTGCGGTCGGCCACGGGTGCCAGAGGCTCGGCGGGCTTGCCGGCGAGGTCAGCCATTACCCCCATGACGAAGGGCAACTGGACCTTTTTCTCGGCGCCGTAGAGCTCGACGTCGTACTCGATCTGCACTCGAGGCGCGCGGTTGCGCGCGATGAATTTCTGAGAACTTTGCTTCGCCACGTTGCTGCTCCTGGTCGCTTGAGCGACGGTGTTGGCGTCATCCGGTGGGGCCGGTGACGTGACTGCGTGATCCGCTCGCTGTTATTCGCTGTCCGGGCCGCGCAGGTTTTCAAATTGGCTCATGCCGTCGGGAATCAGGTTGCGCACAATGGCCGCGAAGTCGGCGTGCACCAGATTCTTGGCCCGATTCAACAGCACCGGCAGGGGGCTGGAGGGCTCGTGACGGGTGTAGTAAGCGAGAATCCGGTCCAGGCTGCGCAGCACGTCGTCGCGGTTGTTGATTTCACCGCTGACCGTGCTCGTGCCGGTATTGCGCGGCATGCTCGGCGCGCTGGTGTATTCGCTCGGTGCGGCGCTGTCGTCGGCGACGGCGTCAGAGAGGGTGCTGTCGCCGCTCTGCGGCGCGAACTGCCCGAGAATCTGCAAGGCCATCTTCAGTGGCTGCTTCAGCGGGCCGAGGTCCACACCTTGGGCGGAACCGACCTGATCGCTGACCTCCTGCTCGATGGCTTCGGCAGCGGCGCGAGCTTCCAGCAGCGCCGCGCGGGTGGTTTCCAGCTGTTCGGGGTCGCTGTCGCGCAACGCGCCGGCCAGCTGTTCGGCACCGAGGCTTTCGTCCGCGAAACTTTGCAGGCCGCTGGCGTTGGCGGCGGCGCGCAGGGTGACCGGGCCGAAGGCGCGCGAACGGGCCAGGATGCTCTCGCGCAGCAGGCGGATGGTGACATCGGACGTCAGGCCGGCGAGGGCGTTGATGCGCACGGTGGGATCGTTGTCGTCATCGGCATCCAGGCGCGGGTGCAGGTCGGCCCAGTATTGCTTGAGTAATTCGCTGATCAGCGTCAAGACGCGGGCCAGGCCTGGAAGACCTTCGAGGGCCAGGGAGCTCTGCAACAGGAAATGGGTGATGCGCAGGTCTTTGCTGCGTTGCAGCAGGTCCAGGCTCTGTTGCTGGATGCTGCGCCACTCGGGGGGCTCGGCGGGCAATATCGAGTCGCCCATGCTGCGCTCGGGTTGACCTTGGGAATCACGTTCCAGGCGCAGGAAATCCGCGTCATATTCCAGGTCTTCGCCACAAGGCGAGTTCGCGGAAACGGCGGCGAGCAACAAAGGCACATCCACTTGGATCGATCTCCCTATCGCCCGAGGAACAATGAAGTCGGGCAGTTCACATGCAAGTTCCGGGTGGAACTTCGCATCTCCCTTAACGGTAATGGCCCCTTAGATGCGTGATGATCTTAAAGTGCCATCATTTATATTCAAGGAGTTGTGCATTTTTGGTGTAGTACTTATCGCTTGTCAAGGTAAGCTATTTCCACTCTGTTACAGTTGTGAGGCGCTTAACAACCCGCGCGACTGGCAGGTCGAGGAAGGTTCTGAGAGCGGTTTTTTGTCATGCAGGCCGGTTAATATCAGCCATCATGCTGGCAAAAAGCCGTTTCGCGGTTGTTTGCAAGGTTTTCCGGTGAGTCACCAGGCGAATGTTCCCTAGCTCACCCGCGCGCGCAGACGTGTGAAAAGTATTTGGCAAGGAGGCGAGATGCCGCTGTGTTTGACTATCACTAGTTATCACAAGATTACCCCCGGTCAGTGTTCTGAAAAGTCCATGGATCAGGGAGTGATGGCAATTGGCCGTAGTTCCGATAATGATTGGGTATTGCCGGACCCGGAACGTTTGGTGTCCGGTAAACATTGCGTTATTCAATACAAAGACGGCCGATATTATTTAACCGATAACAGCACCAATGGCGTGGAGCTGGTCAAGGCCGGTGTTCGCCTGCGCAAAGGCAACAGTGAACCCCTGCAGGATGGCGAAATCATCCGCATCGGTGATTATGAAATCCAGGCGCTGGTCGACTTCAGTCTGCCGGCCACCGACAGCAACCCCTTTGCCGAGTCGTCCAGCAGCTTCGAAGCCTTGATGGGCCGCCAGGCGGCCGCGCCAGTGAATACTCCCGCGCCGATCCCCATGGTTCCGCCGGCGCAGTTCCAGGGCGTCTCTGCCATGGACACAATGCCGGACCTGTTCGATTTCCTTGCGCCGCCCAGCGTGCCGCCGGCCACCCAGCCCGATCATGTGCCGGCCCAGCAGCATGATTTCCGTCCACCAACGCCGATGCCTCGTCCCAGCCCGCCGCCCGTGGTCGAGCCTGTGGCAATGAGTCCCGCCTCGGTGATCCCGGAAGATTGGGACCTGTTCAGCGACAAGCCGGCACCGGTGTCCGTTGCCCCGCCGCCGGTCGCGCAATTGCCGGTGGTCGAGCCGGTCTCGATAGCCGTGCCCCAGATGCCCGAGCCTGCGATCCCGCTGCCGGACATCTTCGCGCCTGAGACGAGTGTCGCCGAGTTCAATCTGGCGGATATCCGCATACCGACCGAACCTGCGCCGTTGCCCGAGCCACCGGTGGCTCGGGTCGAACCTCCAGTCGCGCCGGTCGCTCCAGTCATGCCGGTCACGCCGACCGTTCCGGTCGACGCCGCCCAACCCGACCTGCTGCAAGCCTTCCTGCGCGGCGCCGGCCTGGACCAGCTGCGCCTGGACAAGACCCAGGCCGAGGCGCAGATGGAAAGCATCGGGCGCAGTTATCGGTTGATGGTCGAAGGCCTGATCGACGTCTTGCGCGCTCGCAGCAGTCTCAAGGGCGAGTTCCGCATCCAGCAGACGATGATCCAGCCGGTGGAAAACAACCCGTTGAAATTCGCCCCCAACGTCGATGAAGCCCTGTTGCTGCTGTTGCGCCATGGCAACCAGGCGTTCATGGCACCGGACGCGGCCGTGCGGGACAGCTTCGATGACCTGCGGGCGCACCAACTGGCGGTAATGGCCGGTGTGGAAGCGGCGATCAAACATTTGCTGGCGCGCTTCGAGCCGGCGCAACTGGAAGAACGCATGGGCAAGCCTGGCGGGCTGACGGGGATTTTCAGCGGCTCGCGGCAGGCCCAGTATTGGCAGCAATTTACCGAGCTCTACAGCAATATTTCCCGGGAAGCCCAGGAGGATTTCCAGGACCTGTTCGGTCGTGAATTCAGTCGTGCCTACGAAGAACACAGTACCCGACAGCGACGCCGTTGAGCGTCGCTGTCCATAATCCTTCACAAGATAAACAACGGATAGCTCAAACGTCATTGAGGACGCAGGATGATTCCCAGGTTTTTACTCGCAGTTGCCACCGCGCTTCTGTTGACGGCGTGCGCCAAGGATGCGGCCAAACCCCAGCCCGAAGAGGCTGAGGCCGATACCGCCGCCGTCGAGCTGCACTTCCACGCCATCAACGGTCTCAACCCCGGTGCCACTGGCCAGCCGGCCCCGGTGCGGGTGCGGATTTTCGAATTGAAAAATGCGGCGACCTTCGGCCGTTCCGATTATTTCGCCCTGGCCGAACGGGCCCAGGCGACGCTGGGCGCCGATCTGATCGATCAGGACGAAGTGCTGATCCATCCCGACCAGCAATTGAGCCTGCAACGCGACCTCGACCCGTCGACCCGCTATATCGGCATCCTGGTGGGCTACCGCGAACTGGATCAGTCGCTGTGGCGCACGGTGTTGAATGTGCCCCCGCGCGCCTACACCGAATACCAGATCAGCCTCGATGTACGCGCCGTGCGCAGCGACGTCGTCGTTCCCCCATCCAGCCCTGCCCAATAAGCAATCGGAGCCCCCATGTCCTGGAACAATCGCGTGGTCTGGTCGGAAGGCATGTTCATCGGAACGCAGCACTTCCAACAGCACGACCGTTACCTGGAAAACCTCATCGACGCACGCAGCCGGCCCTTGTCGGCCGGCGCCTGGGGCTTTTCCGAATTGCTGATCGACCAGGGCCTGCTGGCCCAGGGCAAGTTGGCGATCATCTCGGCGCGTGGCCTGTTGCCGGACGGTACGCCCTTCAACATTCCCCAGGATGACGTGGCGCCGACCCCGCTGAACATCGACGACAGCCTGCGCGACGGCCTGGTGTACCTGGCCCTGCCGCTCAAGCGCGCCGGTACCCGTGACACCGTGGATGAAGGAGAAGTGCTGGGGGCCGCGCGTTACGTCAGCCAGGTGTGTGAAGTACGCGACGACAACGCACCGTTCGAAAACCGTGCGCCGGTGGCCGTGGGCTCCCGGGCCTTGCGTTTGTTGACCGCCCAGGACGGCATTGGCGACTACGCCGCCGTCGGCGTGGTGCGCATCAAGGAGAAGCGCGCCGACCGCGCCCTGGTGCTCGACGACACCTACATCCCGCCGCTGCTGGATGTGATCGCCTCCAAGCCCCTGGCGGCGTTTCGCAGCGAACTGCTGGGCCTGCTCCATCAACGCGGCGAAGCCCTCGCCGGGCGGGTCGTGGCGTCCGGTGCCGGTGGCGCTTCGGAGATCGCCGACTTCATGCTGCTGCAACTGGTCAACCGCGCCCAACCGCTGGTCCAGCACCTGAGCCAGTTGAGCCCGTTGCACCCCGAGCGGTTCTACAGCGAGCTGGTGGCATTGGCCGGAGAGTTCTCGACCTTCACCGCCTCCGGGCGACGACCGCAGGAATACCCGCCCTACCAGCATGATGACCTGGTGCTGAGCTTCACGCCGGTGATGCAGGCGTTGCGTGAGGCCTTGTCGATGTTGATCGACAGCAAGGCCACACCGATTCCGATTGTGGAAAAAGCCTATGGCATCCACGTGGCGATGTTGGCCGACAAGACGTTGCTCGACAGCGCCAGTTTCATCCTGGTGGTGCGCGCCGACGTTCCCGCCGAAACCCTGCGCAGCCGCTTCGGCCAGCAGAGCAAGGTTGGTTCGGTGGAGCACATCCGTGACCTGGTCAACCTGCAACTGCCGGGCATCGGCCTGTTGCCGCTGCCGGTGGCGCCACGTCAGCTTCCGTATCACGCCGGCTCCACCTATTACGAACTCGACCGGGGCAGCGACCACTGGAAACAGCTGGGCAACTCCGGCGGCTTTGCGTTCCACATCGCTGGTCAGTTCCCAGGGCTGAACCTGGCGTTCTGGGCGATCCGAGGATAATTCGCGATGAGCAACGACGATCGTACCCAGTTCATGCCAACGCCCGGTGGCCGTGGCGCGGATCCGTTCCGCCCGGATGCCGGACGCCCGCAGCCAGCACCCGCGCCGCTGTCGATGCCGGCCGCGCCGGTCCTGACTGGCAAGGCCCAAGGCCTCAATCCGCTGGAAAGCGCCGCCGGCCCGCTGCTGGCCCTGCTGACGCGCTTGCGCAATACCATTGCGCATCCGGCACCGGCCAGCCTGCGCGCACAACTGCTGGCGTACCTGCGCCAGTTCGAGGAACGCGCCGAGGCTGCCGGCGTGGTGCGCAACGACGTGCTGCTGGCCCGCTACGCCCTGTGCACTGCGTTGGATGAAGCGGTGTTGAGCACGCCGTGGGGCGGCACCAGCGATTGGGGCAAGCAGAGCCTGTTGATCACCGTGCACAACGAAGCCTGGGGTGGCGAGAAGGTGTTCCAGCTGCTGGAGCATTGCCTGCAAAGTCCACGGGAACGCTTGTACCTGCTGGAGCTGTTGTACCTGTGCATGTGCCTCGGTTTCGAGGGGCGTTACCGGGTGATGAACGACGGTCGCAGCCAACTCGAAGCGTTGCGCGAACGCACCAGTGCGGTGATCCGCAGTGCCCGTGGCGACTACGAACGCGAGTTGTCGCCACACTGGCGCGGCGTCACCGTGGCCCGCGACCGCCTGGCGCAATTCATGCCGCCGTGGATCGCCGTGGCCATCGGCGCGGCCTTGCTGCTGGCGCTGTTGTTCGGCCTGCGCATGAAACTCGCCTCCGATGCCGAACCGGTGTTCAAGAACATTCATTTCCTCGGCGAGATCCCGGTGCAGACCATCGACCGCCCCGTGGTGCAGCCGAAAGTGATCGAGCGACCCCGCCTGGCCGGTTTCCTGGCCGATGAAATCAGGGCTGGCCGCATCGCTGTGGAAGACGCCGTCGACCGTTCGGTGGTGACCATCCGTGGCGACGAACTGTTCGCCTCGGGCAGCGCCAGCATCAAGGACGATTTCGAGCCGTTGATGCTGCGCATTGCCGAGGCGGTGCGCAAGGTCAAGGGCCAGGTCCTGGTGACCGGCCACAGCGACAACCGTCCGATTGCCACGTTGCGTTTCCCGTCCAACTGGGCGCTGTCCGAAGCGCGGGCGCAGTCGGTGCTGCAGATTCTGTCGGCCAAGACCGGCCAGCCTGAGCGCTTCAGCGCCGAAGGCCGTAGCGACACTGAACCACTGGCGTCCAACGCCACCACGGAAGGGCGTGCACGCAACCGTCGGGTTGAAATCACCGTATTGGCGGAGGGAGTCGAGTGAAGGCGTTTTTCAGTTTCATGATCCGCTGGGTCATCCCGTTGCTGGGGCTGATTGCCCTGAGCCTGATCATCTGGTTCGTCGGCCCGCTGCTGGACTGGCTGGTGCCCGAAGGCCGGCGCTGGGCATTGATCATCCTGGTGTTCGCGGTGTGGATCGCCTACCGCGTGTTCCGCATCATCCAGGCCCGTCGCCAGGCCGCCGAAGTCATGCGCAGCCTGGCCGAGCAGACGCCACCCGACCCCACCAGCATCGCCACCGCCGAAGAGCTCGAAACCCTGCGCCAACGCATGGACGAAGCCCTGGCACTCTTGAAAAAGGCCAAGCTGGGCGGTGACGAGCGCCGTAACCTCTACGAGCTGCCGTGGTACGTGATCATTGGCCCGCCGGGTTCGGGCAAGACCACCGCGTTGGTTAACTCCGGGCTGCATTTCCCGTTGGCTGCCCAGTTGGGCGCTGGCGCGGTGCGTGGCGTCGGTGGTACCCGTAATTGCGATTGGTGGTTCACCGATCAAGCCGTGCTACTCGACACCGCCGGGCGCTACACCACCCAGGACAGCGACGCGGCCATCGACAAGGCCGCCTGGCTGGGCTTCCTGGGCCTGCTGAAAAAACAGCGGGCCCGGCGTCCGATTGACGGTGCGTTCATCGCCATCAGCCTGTCCGACCTGCTGCTGGGCAGCGACGCCGAGCGCGCCGCCCATGCCGCGGCGATTCGCCTGCGCATCCAGGAGTTGTACACCCAGTTGGGCGTGCGCTTCCCGGTCTACCTGATGCTGACCAAGCTCGATCTGGTGCCCGGGTTCATGGAGTATTTCGACACCCTGAGCAAGGAAGAGCGCGCCCAGGTCTGGGGCATGACCTTCGCCCTCGACGACGGCAAGAGCAACGACAGTCCGCTGGCGCACCTGCAAAGCGAATTCGTCGGTCTGGAGCAACGCCTCAACGACCGTCTGGTAGAACGCCTGCAACAGGAACGTGACCCGGCGCGGCGTGATCTGATCTACGGTTTCCCGCAGCAGTTCGGCGCGTTGAAGGATTGCTTGCAAAGCTTCCTCGAAGGCGTGTTCAAGCCCAACGCCTTCGAAGAGCGCGTACTGCTGCGCGGTGTGTATTTCACCAGCGGCACCCAGGAAGGCAGCCCGATCGACCGACTGATCGGTTCCATGGCCCAGAGCATGAACCTGGACCGCCAGCATCTGGCACGCCAGACCGGCACCGGGCGCAGCTACTTCATCGAAAAACTCTTTACCGCTGTGGCCTTCGCCGAGCGTGGGCTGGTGGGCGTCGATCCGAAGGTCGAGCGTCGGCGCAAATGGATCGCCCGTGGCGTACTGGCCTCCACCGTGGTGGTGGTACTAGTGGTCGGCAGCTTGTGGTGGGTCAGTTATCGCGCCAACCAGGCGTACATCGCCCAGGTCGACCAGAAGGTCGCGCCACTGGGCCAGACCGTGCAGAACCTCAGCCCGGCACAGCGCGATGTGCTCGCAGTGCTGCCGTTGCTCAACGCCGTGAAACACCTGGCGGGGGATGCGCCGGACTGGGCCGAAGGCCTGGGCCTGTACCAGGGCGACATGCTGGAAGCCGAGTCAGGCAGCGTCTATCGCAAGTTGCTGATCGCGGTGTTCGCGCCGCGCCTGCTGACGCGCATCGAAGAGCAACTGCACAGCGGCGGCAATTCGGACTTCCTCTACGAAGGCTTGAAGGCCTATCTGATGCTCGCCGACAACGAGCATTACGACGCCGACTTCATCAAGGCCTGGATCGCCCTGGACTGGGATCGCAGCCTGCCCCGTGACTTGCCGGCCGAACAACGGGTGGCCCTGAGCGAGCATCTGCAAGCGCTGTTCGAACGTCACCCGCCTACTGCACGGCTGGACCCACGGCTGATCGAAGACCTGCGTCGGCAATTGCAACAGCTGCCCGTGGCCCAGCGTGTCTACGACCGGATCAAACGGCAGAAGCTGCCCGAAGGCATCCCGGACTTCCGTATCAACGAAGCCGCCGGGCGTGACGCCGCGCTGGTGTTCAGTCGCAAGAGCGGCAAGCCGTTGGGCGAGCCTCTGAGCGGGTTCTTCACCGTCAAGGGTTACCGCCAGGGCTTCTTGCTCACCAGCCTGAGCCAGACCGGCACCCTGGCTGAAGAGCAATGGGTGCTGGGGCACGAAGAGGCCGATCAGCAGAACGTTGCCAGCCTGGCCGCCGATGTGCGCCGGCTGTACTTCCAGGACTATCAGCGCCAGTGGGACGCCTTGCTCGCCGACATCGATTTCGTGCCGATCACCAGCGTGGCCCAGGCCGCCGATGTACTGCGGGTGATTTCCGGGCCGACCTCGCCATTGAAAAAACTGTTGGTGGCGGTGGCGAAGGAAACCGACCTGCAACAGGACGAACGCCTGCTGGCCGCCCAGGGCGCGCCAGTGGAAGGCGGCGTGGACAAGCTCAAGGAACGTCTGGGCAATCTGCTCGGCCAGGAGCAGGCGACGCAAAGCGCGCCGCAGGCCAGCGATGATCCGATCACGGCGCACTTTGCCGAGCTCAACAGCATCGTCAGCAAAAACGACGGTGAACCGGCCGCCATCGATGGCCTGCTGGCCGACATGAACGCGCTGTATGTTCAGGTCAGTGCCATGGTCGGGGCCAGCGGCGACGCCTTGCTCGGCGAGGCCAAGAACCAGGCCGCGGCAGCCGCTACCCGGGTCAGCCTCAACGCCGAACGTCAGCCGCCGTTGGTGCAGGGGCTGGTCAAGTCAGTGGTCAACTCCACCACCAACAGCATGATGGGCGGGGTGCGCAATCAACTGAACGCCGCCTGGACCAGCGAAGTGGTGAACATCTACCGCCAGTCCCTGGCCGGGCGCTATCCGATGTCGCCAGGCAGTGCGCGGGACGCAACCCTCGATGACTTCGGCCAGTTCTTCGGCGTCGGCGGGGTGATGGACAACTACTTCCGCAAGTACCTGCAACCCTACGTCGACACCTCCACGCCGACCTGGCGTTGGCAGCCGGGCGCGGCGCAGAAGCTCGGCATCGCCCCTGGCGTGCTGCAGACCTTCCAGCGCGCGGCGGCCATTCGCGATGCGTTCTTCCGTTCCGGCGGCACCCAGCCGATGGTGCGTTTCGAACTCAAGCCGGTGGCGATGGACTCGACCATCACCCAGTTCCTGCTCGATCTCGACGGCCAGCAGTTGAGCTACGACCACGGCCCGAGTCGCCCGACTGCCATGCAGTGGCCTAATCCGGGCAGCATTGGCGTGGTGCGGATCTCGGTCATGCCGCCGTCTTCCAGCGGGCGCTCCGGCATCACCCTGGACGGGCCATGGGCCTGGTTCCGGTTGCTGGAGCAGTCGGACCTGACCGCCGGCAACTCGCCGGACCGCTTCAACCTGCGGCTGCGGGTCGATAACGCCAGCGCTTCCTACGAGTTGCGGGCCAACAGTGCCTTCAACCCGTTCAAGAGCCGCGTGCTCAGCGGCTTCAGCCTGCCGGAGCGGCTATGAGTACAGCGGGTTTCTATGGAAAGTTGGCCAGCCGCGGGGACTTTGTCAGCCGTGGCTTGCCCCAGAGCTTTATCGGTCCGTGGGACTCGTGGTTGGCGGCGGGTTTGCTTGCCAGCCAGACCAGCCTCGGCGAGCGTTGGCTGGATGCCTATCTGGTCAGCCCGCTGTGGCGCTTCATGGTCGCCCCCGGCGTGTGTGGGCCGGACGCTGCGGTTGGGGTGGTGATGCCGAGCATCGACCGGGTCGGGCGCTATTTTCCGCTGACTGTCGCGGTGCTGCTGGAGCCCGATGCGGACCCGGCGTCGGTGGTCGGCGGTGCGGACGGGTGGTTCGAGCGGGTGGAGAACCTGTTGCTGAGCACATTGAGCGTAGAGGCCACGTTCGAAGCCTTCGGCGCGGAACTGGAAAACCTTGGCAGTCCGATGTTTCTGCCACGGGTGCCCAGCAGCCGGTTTGCCAGCCTGCATCGCTTCGATGCCACCGACCCGCAGCGGCGCATGAGCGCCCTGGCCGAGTCGGCCTGCGAAGGGGCGAGCCTGTGGTGGGGCCAGGGTTCGGAGCGCATCGCGCCCGGTTTGATGCGCTGCCAGGGCCTGCCGGCCGCCGCTGACTTTGCGCAATTTTTGCTCGGCCAAGAAGGTGTTGTGTAGATGCGTCCAAGTGCTGGGAAAGCCTGCAAGTCTGCAAGCAAAAGCCATGTCGGCATGGTCCGTCAGGTCAACGAAGATGCGTGTCTGGACCTGCCGGAAAACGGTCTGTGGGTGGTCGCCGATGGCATGGGCGGGCACGCGGCGGGCGACTACGTCAGCAGCCTGATCGTCGACAGCCTGCGCAACATTGCCGTGGGCCGTTCGTTGGACGAATACGTCGCGGCGCTGCAAAGCGACCTGCAGCGGGTCAACGCCGCCGTGCGTGAAGAAACCGCCAACCGTGGCGTGACCATGATGGGTAGCACCGTGGTGGTACTCGCCACCCGTGACCTGCGCGGCATGTGCCTGTGGGCCGGCGACAGCCGCTTGTACCGCCTGCGCGACGGCGTGCTGGAAGGCATCTCCCGGGATCACAGCTACGTCCAGGACCTGCAGGACAGCGGCCTGCTCAGCGAAGCCGAAGCCCGAGTGCATCCACGGGCCAACATCGTCACCCGCGCCATCGGTGTCGAGGCGCAGTTGAACGTGGCGATGACCGAGCTGCTGCTGGTGCCGGGCGACAGCTACCTGCTGTGCAGCGACGGGCTGACCAAGACCGTTGAAGACGAAGAAATCCGCGAAGTGCTGAGCCACGACGAACCGGGCGAAATCGCCAGCAGCCTGGTCTCCCTGGGCCTGATGCGCGGTGCCCCGGACAACATCACCGTGGTGGTTGTGAAGGTGCCGTCATGAATCCCGTTTCGAACATCCAGATCCCCGGCTACGACATCGACGGCGAGATTGGCGAAGGCGCGATGGCCAGCGTGTACCTGGCGACCCAGCGTTCCCTGGAGCGCAAGGTGGCGCTCAAGGTCATGGCGGCCGCCCTGGCTGCCGATCCGACGTTCTGCGAGCGCTTCCTGCGCGAAGGCAAGACCCTGGCGCGCCTGTCGCACCCGCACACGGTCACCATCCATGACATCGGCAATGTCGGTGAGCTGTATTACATGGCGATGGAATACCTGCCCAACGGCACGCTCAAGGAGCGCATCGCCGCTGGCCTGTCGCCGGAGCAGGGCCTGATCTACATTCGCCAGATCGCCTCGGCCCTGGGCTACGCCCATGGGCTGGGCCTGGTGCACCGTGACGTCAAGCCGGCGAACATCCTGTTCCGCGCCGATGGCACGGCGGTGCTCTCGGACTTCGGCATCGCCAAGTCCCTGGACGACCGCACCCAATTCACCCAGGCCGGTTTCGCGGTAGGCACGCCCAGCTACATGAGCCCGGAACAGGCCCGTGGCCAGGACATCGATGGCCGCGCCGACTTGTATGCCCTGGGTGTGGTGCTCTACGAAATTCTTGTCGGCAAGCTGCCGTATACCGGCAACGATGCGCTGTCCACGGCCCTGGCCCACCTGACCGAACCGCTGCCGGAGCTACCGGTGCACCACGGCCGTTACCAGGACGTGCTGCGCAAGCTGTTGGCGAAGGACCCGGCGGAACGCTTCCCGGATGCGGCGGCGCTGTTGCGGGCCCTGGATAACCTGCCCGCGGATTCGGCTGAGGCGACCCTGATCCGACCATTGCCGCTGCCCGTGCCGCCGCAATCGAGTCGCGATGACCTGGCGGGATTGACGCCGATGTCCATCGACATCCCGAGCGGCCCCGCGCAGCCCCAATCACAACCGGCGCCACAACCGAAACCAACCGCGCCACCGGTCAGCCCGCCCCAGCGACCTACCGCTGCGCAGCCACGCAAGACCCCGGTGTTTGCCCTGGCCGCTGTCGCGGTGGCCGTGGCGTTGGCATTGGGTGGCGCGGGGTATTGGTGGTTGTCCGGTGACAGCGGCAAAACCAGCAAGCAGTCCGTGGCATCCACGGCCTCGTCCAGCAAGCCGCCGGTCAAAGCGCCTGAGACACCTCCGATGAAGAGCCCCGACGCGCCACCGGTCAAGCCGCCCGTGGCCCCGCCGGTCAATCCTCCCGTGGCGACGGAAGCCGATGGCGGCCAGCGTCCGTTGTTGATGGCTGGCAAGAAAACCCTGTTCCAGCGAGTGCTGAGCAAACCGGGGGCGAAACTTGCCGCCGAACCGGGCGCCGCGCCGGGCAAGGAGCTGCCGGCGTTCTCGGTGCTGTACGTGTATCAGCGCAAGGACGTCAATGGCAGCGAGTGGATGCGGGTCGGCGCCGCCACGGACGGACGCAGCGACGGCTGGTTGCCGGCTGCCCAGGTCAGCGACTGGAAACAGAGCCTGGTGCTCAAGTTCACCGAACGTTCCGGCCGGGCGCCGGTGATGTTCCTGCGTCAGCCTGGTGAAGTGGAAAAGCTGCTGGCCAACCCGTCGAATGCCAAGAACGTGCTGCTCAAGGCCCAGCAGAACCGCGAGGATAACCAGCAAGTGCTGGCCCTGGAGCCGGCCGCCAGCGCCGTGCCGCAGAACCAGTTCTACCTGTTGCCGATTTTCGACTCTCGCGAAAGCTTTGACGAGAATGGCCAGCCGGTGCAGTTGCTCAACGTGGCCTCCATCGACCCTGGCAACACCCCTCGGGCAGCGTCCAACAACACGCCGATCCTGACCGCCAATGCCGATGCGTTCCGCACTGCTGTGGTCCTGGTGGTGGACACCACCGTGTCCATGCAGCCCTACATCGATCAGGTGCGCGACGTGGTCCATGAGCTGCAGACCCGCATCGCCGAGCGCGGCGAGCTGGACAGCGTCAGCTTCGGCTTGGTGGGGTTCCGCAACAGCACCAAGAAAACCCCGGGCCTGGAATACGTCGCCAAGACCCTGATCACCCTGGAGCAGGGCCGTGACCCGCAACGCTTCCTCGACCTTGCACGGCAGGTCAAGGCGTCAACGGTGTCGAGCCATTCGTTCAACGAGGATGCGTTTGCCGGGGTCATGGAAGCGGTCGAGAACATGGACTGGTCCGGTTATGGTGGGCGCCTGATCCTGCTCGTTACCGACGCCGGTGCCTTGCGCAAGAACGATCCCTTTTCCACCACGCAGATGAACGAAGCCGAAGTGCGTCAGGCGGCCCTGGGCAAGCAGATCAAGATCTACGCCCTGCACCTGCTCAGCGACGCCGGCAAGAAAACCCACGCCGGTGCCCAGAGCCAATACCGCACCCTGACCGCCGACGCGAACCCGCAGATCGGCGACCTGTACATTCCCGTCGCGGGCGCAGATGTGCGCAAGCTGGGCGAGCGGGTGGACGAGATCGGCACGGTATTCGCCGACCTGGTGCACCAGGTACGCAGCAACAAGGAGCAGGCAGTTCCGCAGTTGGGCGCCGCGCCGAGCCTGGCCGACAAATCGGCGGCGGTCGGCTATGCCATGCACATGGATTTCCTCGGCCACAAGGCCGCCAGCCAGGCACCGCAACTGGTCAGCGCCTGGACCGCCGACCGCGACCTGACCAACCCGGCGCTGCCGGCGTTCCAGGTCTGCGTGATGCTGACCAAGCTGCAGCTCAACGACCTGCAACAGTCGCTGAAACTGATCGTCGACGCGGCCCGCAAGACCCAGAGTTCGCCCAAGGATTTCTTCCAGGAAATCGCCAGCGCCAGTGCCTACATGAGCCGCGACCCTTCCGCCTTGCGCAAGGGCGGCAACCTGGCCGACGGCGGCATCCTGGGCGAGTACCTGGAAGGGCTGCCGTACCGCAGCAAGTCGCTGAACATGACCCAGGACCTGTGGCTGTCCTTGAGCGTGGCCGAGCAGGAAGACTTCATCGACGAGCTGGATTCGAAAATCCGTCTCTACGAAACCTTCCACAACGACCTCGCCAACTGGGTGCGCTTCGGCGACGCCGAGCCGGGCGATGCCCTGTACCGTGTTCCATTGTCGACCTTGCCATGATGCTGAGCCTGAGCGCAGTGCACAAAAGCCGGGGTGCCGGCAGCCAACGCTACAGCCTGGTGATTCCACGGCTGCAACTGCGTGCCGGTGAGCAATTGGCACTGGTCGGCCCCAGCGGCTGCGGCAAGAGCACCTTGCTGGATATGCTGGCGTTGGTGCTTGCACCGGATCAGGCCGGGCAGTTCGACTTTACCCCTGCCAATACCACGCTGGACATCGCCCGGCTGTGGCGCGGCGCCGAGCAAAGTGAGCTGGCGCAGCTGCGCAGTCGGCACCTGGGCTATGTGCTGCAAACCGGCGGTTTACTCGGGTTCCTGACGGTGCGTGGCAACATCGAGTTGTCGCGCAAACTGCTGGGCTTGAAGGATGACGGCAGCGTGACGCGCCTGGCTGGGCAACTGGATATTGCCGATCAACTGGACAAGAAACCGGCGGACCTGTCCGTCGGCCAGCGCCAGCGGGTCAGTTGTGCCCGGGCCCTGGCCCACGGTCCACGGCTGCTGCTGGCGGATGAGCCGACGGCGGCCCTCGACCCGTTGAACGCCGAGCGGGTCATGCAGTTGCTGGTGACCCAGGCCCGCGACAGCGGCGTGTGCTGCGTGGTTGCCACCCACGATGAAGCCCTGGCCCGCGCCAGCGGCTTGCAGGTGCGGCGCATCAGTTGTCGTCGCGACGTCGACGGCGGTGTCACCGCCACCCTTGGGGAGGCTTGCTGATGCGCAGCGCGCTGGTGGCTTCCCTGGCCTGGCAAGACTATCGCAACGACGCCTGGCTGTCGGCCTGCTCGGTGCTGGCCTTGGTGGCGGTGGTGGCACCGTTGTTGGTGCTGTTCGGGCTGAAATTCGGTCTGGTCAGCAGCCTGACCGAGCGCCTGCAGAGCGACCCGGCCACCCGGGAAATCATTCCTCTGGGTGGTGGTCGCTTCAGCGCCGAGTTCATCGAGCAGTTGGGCCAGCGCAGCGATGTGTCATTCGCCCTTCCGCGCACCCGGCAGATCGCCGCAACGGCGGACCTGAACAACGCGACGGCGGCCGTCACCGTCGAGATGATCCCCACCGCCGCCAACGACCCGCTGCTCGAACATCTGCCGTTGCCCCAAGGACTGGACGAGGTCGTGCTCAGCCAGACCGCTGCCGAAAAGCTCGGCGCCAAGGCCGGCGATTGGTTGCAGGCCAGTTTCGGTCGGCAGGTGGCCGGTCGCAGTGAGGCGCAGCGGACCCGGGTCCGGGTGCTGCACGTGTTGCCGCTGGAAGCCTTCGCCCGTGATGGGTTGTTCGCGCCGCTGGCCTTGCTGGAAGCGGCTGAGGATTACCGCGACGGGCGTGCCGTGCCCGCGTTCGGCTGGCCGGGCGAGGCGGTGGGGGTGGCCGGGCAGCGTGTCTATCCGGCGTTTCGCTTGTACGCCCGCAGCCTCGGCGATGTGGAGCCGCTGCGGCAGTATTTCGCGGCGCAGAATCTGTTGGTGTCGACTCAGGCCCAGACCATCGCACAAGTGCAATCGTTGAGCCGCAACCTGTCGATCGTGTTCTGGATCATCGCCGGGTTGGCGTTGGCGGGGGCGTTCGCGGCGATTTTTGCCGGGGCGCTGGCAGCGGTCGAGCGCAAGCGGCGGGAGCTGTCGGTGCTGCGCCTGCTGGGGGTGTCCACCGCCGCGCTGTTGCTGTTCGTGGTGTTGCAGGCGCTGTACAGCGCCGGCCTTGCAGCTGTGCTGAGCGTCGGGCTGTACGGCTTGGCGCAGTCGGGGCTGAATCATTTATTTGCGCAGATGCCGGGTGAGTACGCCAGCCATCTGCTGCTGCGTCACTACACCCTGGCCCTGGTGGCCGTGCTCGGCGTCAGCGCCGTGGCGGCGGCCTGTGGCGGCTGGCGGGTGGCGCGCATCCAGGCTTCTGAAGGAATTCGCGATGTATAAGTTATTGGGCGCCGCCGTGGCGCTGAGCCTGGCCAGTCTGGCCGCTCTGAGCAACCTGGCAAGCGCCGATGAAGGCAGCGACAAGCTGGACAATCCCAAGCCGTTACCCGATGACGTCAGCCTGCCGCTGCCGTGTGACGGACAGATGGTGTTCCGTTACGTCTACATCCTCGCCCAGGGCACTCTGGACGACCGCGAGATCAGCCTGGGCTACCCGTTCAGCGAGGGCGAGGCCGGTTATCAACAGTCGTTCATTTCCGGCTATCGACGCGACTTCATCAACGGCCAGTTCACCCTCAAGGACCTGCCCAAGGACTGGAACAAGACCATCACGCCGTTGATGCCCAAGACCGACGCCCAGACGCCGCTCAAGCCGATGCTGTATTTCATCGGCAAATACGAAGTTACGGCGCGGCAGTACGCCCAGGTCATGGCCCAGGCGCAGTCCCTGGCCAGCGGCGAACCTGCACCGGCTTGCGAAGCCTTGCAAGCCGAGCTGCCCCAGGGCATGGCCGGGCGCTTGCCCAAGGTGAAGCTGTCGAAGTTCGAGGCCGAGCGTTTCTCGGCGGTGTACAGCGCCTGGCTGATGAAATACCACAAGGACCTGCTGCCGGTGAGCGGCCGCGGCACCTCCGCCGAAGACGGCGGGCTGGGCTTCGTGCGCCTGCCCACCGAAGTCGAGTGGGAATTCGCCGCCCGTGGCGGACAGGCCGTCAGCCGCCAGGACCTGGAAGGGCGCCTGTTCCCACGGCGCCTGGAGGGCAGTGAAAGCGACGGGCCATTGGCCGATTGGGCGGTGTTCAACCAAGTGGCCGGCGGCACGGGCCAGGCCGCACGACTGATGCCTATCGGCACCAAGTTGCCAAACCCCGTTGGCTTGTTCGACGTGATCGGCAACGCGGCCGAGATGGTTCAGGAATCCTTCCAACTGGTGCATTCCGGACGGCGCCAGGGCGCCTACGGTGGTTTCGTGGTCAAGGGCGGTAACTACCTGGAAGGCGAGGGCACGTTGTTCACCGGCATGCGTCGCGAATACCCCTTGTTCGCTGCCGACGGCACCGAGCAGAGCAACGAAACCACCGGCTTCCGGGTGGCCGTCGGGGCGTTGTCGGCACCACGTTCGCGCTACAAGGAACTGTTCGCCCAATGGCAGAAAGAAGGCCGCCTCGCGTCCCTGACCGATGCCATCGACGACGCCCAGGATCCGACCAAACGCCTGGACAGCATCATCGCCGCCAGCGTCGACCCGCGCCTGCAAGCCGAACTGGGACTGGTCAACGAAGAGCTCAAGCGCAACGTCTCGCTCATCGCCCAGCAGCGCGAGGAAGCGGCCGGCAACCTGATCCAGTCGGCGGCCCTGGTGGCCGAGACCGTCAACAACTACAACATCCGCCTGACCAATCTGCAACGCAGTTACCAGACGGCGGTGGACGCCAAGGACGATGCCAGCGCGCAACTGTTTGCCACGGCCATCGACAACGGCCGCAGCGCGCTGGATGGCGCGGTGGCGATCTATATCGACAACCTGGCGACCGGCACGCGCTACACCGATGCCGTGATCCAGGCGCAGTTTCAACGCATCAAGGAGGAGATGGAGCGCAAGCCGGTGCTGGGCAAGAGCCTGGTGGCGCGCGCGACCTTATTCGTTCGTCATGTCGGGGATTATCGTCAACAAAAACGAGCCGACCCGGCGGCGATATTGAAGGAATTGCTGGCAACGAGCGCCCTGCGGTCTTGAGCGCTCAGTGTTGGCAAGCTTGGAGGGAACCCAGGCGGCGTCGGCCGTGCTGGGTTGGTCAAAACTTAAAAGAGAACACAACTATGCTTTTCTCCCGTAAACCTTTTGCTTCGGTTTCCAAGCGTCACTTGCTGATGGTCGCTGTCGGTTTCAGCACCGTACTGACCGGTTGCGCGACGTCGCCGACATCCAAGGTCGCGTCGAGCACCAAGGTCGAGTACTACCCTAACTGCTACGAGCCCGTGCAGCACCTGCGCGCCACCGAAGGCAACATGACCCAGTCGGTCGTCACCGGTGCCGCCGTCGGTGCCGTCGGTGGTGCGCTGCTGGGCGCCCTGACCGCCGACAAGGAAGACCGTGGCCGCAACGCCGCCATCGGTGCCGCGGGCGGCGCCCTGGCCGGTGGTGCAGTGGGTTACTACAACGAGCGCCAGAAGCAGATCGCCGATGACAACCAGCGCATCGCCTCCTACGCCGCCGACGTCAACAAGCGTGTGGGCGACATCGACCGCAGCACCGCCTACGCCAAGGCTTCGCAGCAGTGCTACCAGAGCGCGTTCACCAAACTGGTCGCCGACCGCAAGGCCAAGACCGTCAACGACACCGAAGGCCGCAAGCGCCTGGCGGAAATCGTCGCCGGCCTGAAAGAGTCCAACGACCTGATCGTCGCGGTCAACGGCAAAGCCTCCGAAGACCTGAACAACTACACCCAGGCCTACGAGAAAGACCTGCAGCAAGTGGGCGTACAGCGCACTGACGTGGTCACCGTGGCAACCGCCGAAACCACCCCAGTCGTAGCGCCGACCACCAAGACCAAGAAAACCGTGAAACCGGCGAAAAAGCCTGTGCTGCCAACCGTGCCGAAAGAAGCGGTCACCACCGAGAAAACCCTGCAGACCGCCAAGGCCAAGCAGGATGAAAGCAAGCAGGTCGCCAGCGCTGGCAATACTCAAGTCAACAGCATGTGCAAAAACCCGGACCTGGGCGACTGGGCACCGGTTCCTTGCCCGAATGTTTGATTGAGTGATTGCTGCTGATCATTTGATCACTGCATAAACCCTGTGGGAGCGAGCCTGCTCGCGATGGCGTCGGTTCAGTTGGCTTCAATGTCGACTGGTCCCGCGTCATCGCGAGCGGGCTCGCTCCCACAGTTGTTTTGTGTTGGCCGCAGTATCCGCGTTATCCCCGATTCCCTTGTGGGAGCGAGCCTGCTCGCGATGGCGGTCTTGCGTCGAGTACATATCCATTGCTGCGGTAACGGCCACTTAGGGTTCCGCCCTTACGGCGGCTCACTTTTTTTCAGACGCCAAAAAAAGTAAGCAAAAAAGGCTTGGCCCCACCACTCGGTGCCTCGCCTAGGCTCGGCATGCCCTCACTCCGGCATTGCTCCGTGGGCCCGCCGCGAAGGGCCATCCATGGCCCAGCGCGGCTATCCCGGCATCCATGCCGGGATGCCCACTGCGCAATGCCTGCGTTCGGCCGTCGTGGTTAATGGGGCCTGAAGATCAAAAGCAAAGCAAAGCAAAAGCAAGGCGGCCTTATAGCCGACCTGTCACTTTCGGCTGTGGAGTTGAACCTGTGGGAGCAAAGCTTGCTCGCGATAGCGTCGGTTCAGTTGGTATCGCTGCCGACTGACACCCCGCCATCGCGAGCAGGCTCGCTCCCACAGTTGTTTTGTGTTGGCCGCAGTATCCGCGTTATCCCCGATTCCCTTGTGGGAGCGAGCCTGCTCGCGATGGCGGTCTTGCGTCGAGTACATATCCATTGCTGCGGTAACGGCCACTTAGGGTTCCGCCCTTACGGCGGCTCACTTTTTTTCAGACGCCAAAAAAAGTAAGCAAAAAAGGCTTGGCCCCACCACTCGGTGCCTCGCCTAGGCTCGGCATGCCCTCACTCCGGCATTGCTCCGTGGGCCCGCCGCGAAGGGCCATCCATGGCCCAGCGCGGCTAACCCGGCATCCATGCCGGGATGCCCACTACGCAATGCCTGCGTTCGGCCGTCGTGGTTAATGGGGCCTGAAGATCAAAAGCAAAGCAAAGCAAAGCAAAAGCAAAAGCAAAAGCAAAAGCAAGGCGGTCTTATAGCCAACCTGTCACTTTCGGCTGTGGAGTTGAACCTGTGGGAGCAAAGCTTGCTCGCGATGGCGCCATTCCTGCCGAGATTACCCCGCCGCCGTCTCCTGCGCTTCCAGACGATCCAACGCCCGCTCCACCAACAACTGAACCCCATCGGCCATGCGACTGATCGCCAGGGCGATGCAGCGGCGTGAGTCGTCGACGTCATCGGCCAGGTCGGCGGCGATGGTGCTGATCGATTGCAGGTCTTCGGAGGCATTGGCCAGCAGCGTTTCGGTGTCGATGTGGGGGGCGACGATGAAGAGCTGGTGCTTGTCGGCTTCAGGCGGGGAGGGTGGGGGGTTGAGGTAGTAGTCGAGGGCGCGGGTGGCGGCGTCTTCGTGTTTTTTGGCTTCGAGGGTTTCGACGCGGGATTTGTGGCCGCTTTGCGGCGGGTTAGGTGACGGCTTGACCATATTTATGTACCAGAGTTGGAGTTGCCATCCTTTCGCTTGCATTCGAAGAGGTGGCAACTGTGCGTAGGTGTGCAAGACCGGTCCGGTACCGCCGGCAGACCCGAAGGCCTCCCACGCACAATCGCCATAACGGACGCGAGCATAAAAAAATGCTCGGTCAATAGCCATAACCAATTGCGTACCAAACCGGACTTGCACGTCCGTGTCACCGTTTTTTGCGATGACGAACAAAGGTTAGCGGCGCACCAGCGCCCTGCCTAGTTCATGAACAGCCCGACGTTTTGAAGGAAATATCCGAGGGGTTGGCAGGGACAAGAAATCAAAAGATCGCAGCCTCCGGCAGCTCCTACAGAAACCGATGTAGGAGCTGCCGGGGGCTGCGATCTTTTAGGCATCTTTCGCGAAAACCAGAGATGGCGACCTGTCAGTTACTACAGGTGACACCCATCTGCATTGATTGTTGAATGACAGTCATGCGTCAAAAGAAGCGTATTTGCAGGAAAGGGCGCTGGTTTCGCACATTGGCACTTTACAAGGACACACGGAAAAAATGGCCATCAAGCATTCGATCCACGTTGCAGCCTTGTTTCTAGCGTTTTCCATGCAGTCCACGAACGCCGAGACGGCGACAGCCATCGTGCCAACCCCCGAGCCCGCCACCCAGGGCGCGGTGCCTGAAGCGGCCGTTCCGGCTTCGGGCGCAGCTGCTGTAGCCACCACCACGGCGCAGGTCTGGAATAGAAGTAAGGTCTCCATCGTGGTCAGCCAGAAAGGTCTGTCTCAGAAAGTCGAGCCTACGCAGAGTTATAACAGCGAAAGTTATCCTGAGGTTCCTATCAATATCCTGCTCCCGGATAACAGCCCTACCCCTATCAAATACATCACCGTGACGGGCCAGAAAGGGGCTTGTACGGTGCCGGTCTGCATTTTTGTTCAATGAGCCGGCCGCCCACTTTCGATCTGTTCAACGTTCCGGCCCCGGGAGCCGGACCGGTTCGCGGTGAGGGAGCAAGTCCCTCGCTCAGGCTGGCTAACGCATTCAGCCAGGCGCCTTGGACAGAATGGATCGAAAAAGAGATCTTTCGGCGCTATGCCGTGACTTAGCAGTCATCTTTCATGAAAAGCTATTCATCTCTCGCCAACGTGATTCGATGATGGCGTTGTGCCGAAGAATCGCTAAACTGCCAGCCATTCATCTTTTCTGACGAGGCTGTGCCCATGAAATTTCGTTTTCTGCTGTGGATGCTGGGGTTCTTGATGGGCAAGGCCAGCCGGACCAATCCAGCGTTCCAGCAGCAGTTGGGCGACAAGGAGCTGGTGTTCCAGCTGCAAACCCTGGACGGCAAGGTCGCCCGGCATTTCACCGTGAAAAATCAGCGCATCACCAGCCACTCTGGCACTTACCCCACCCCGGCCTTCGCCATCGCCTTCAAGGACGCCGCCTATGGCTTCGCCACCATGCAGGCCAAGAACAAGCAGCTGGCGTTCATGAACGGGATTCAGGACAAGTCGATCCAGATCAAGGGCAGCCCGGCGCTGGTGATCTGGTTTCAGGGGCTGATGCGGTATCTGAAGCCGAGGAAGACGAAAGCCTAGTGACTGCTTTTGTGGCGAGGGGATTTATCCCCGTTGGGCTGCAAAGCAGCCCCAACAAGGTTGGATGCAATCAGCCTGACACACCCGGCATACAGATTTTAGGGCTGCCTCGCAGCCCAGCGGGGATAAATCCCCTCACCACAAAGGCTCGGTGACGCAGTGATCCGGTGTGCTCTTCAGCTATGGAACTGCGAAGCCAACTCCCGCAACAACACTTCAGCTTCCAGCACTTTGCTGACCACGTCGTTAGCCTTCTCCCGCGTCAAGCCCACACGTTCGAGCAGTGCATCGGGAATCTCTTCGTCCGGGCCTGAGCCGACGCTACGGGCCCGCAGCAGGCGCACGGCCAGGCAGACCAGGTTCGGGTAGGCGGCATAGTCGCCGTCGTAGTGCGGGTCGTGCTGGAAGCGCAGGGCGGTGGCCAGCTCGTCGGGCATGTCCCAGTAACGCATCAGCCAGGCGCCGATCTGTTCGCGGCTGATGCCCAGCAGGTGCTGTTCCACGTAGCTGTGGCACAGGTGCGGGTTGACCTCCAGGTGGCGGCAGATCAACGAGAAGTGCGGTGGGAACACGTGGGCCAGCAGCAAGTAGCCGAAATTGTGCAGCAGGCCGGACAGGTACGTCAGGCCGCCTTCCGGGCGCTGGGCACGGGGCATGGCGCGGGTCAGGCCTTCGATGACGGCGGCGGTGTAGATCGACTGGTGCCAGTACGGCGTGGCGTGTTGCGGGTGGTCCTTGGGCAGGCTCAGGGTCTTGCCCAGGGCCAGGCCCAGCGCCAGGTTGATCACCAGGTCGAAACCCAGCACCCGGACGATGGCGTCTTCCACCGAGCGGATCTTGCCCGGCGAGGCGTAGTACGGCGACGCGGCCCAGCTCACCACCTGCGCGGCCAGGGCCGGGTCGGTTTCGACGACACCGGTGATGTCATCGATGGTGGCGTCGGGGTCGACCCGCAGCTTGATGATTTTTTGCGCGGTTTCCGCCAGTGGCGGGATCTCGATGGTTTCTTCCAGCCGTTGCTGGATCCGGCGCGCGGTGAAGGCCTGTACAGCCTGGGTGATTTCCGCGCGGTCGTCGTGCGGGCGGTCCAGGTTGGGGGTGATATTGCTCACGGGCTCGCCGAATGTCGCGGCGCTGGACTTGGTGAGCATGCTCTTGAAGGCTTCGCTGGTGACTTCCAGCAGCACCCCCGGCTCGCCCGAATGGATCAGCAGCTTCGGTTCGCGCAGCAGGCTCTCTTCGTACAGGCACGGCGAGCTGGTCAGTGCCGGCAGGCCGGGCAGCAGGCTCAGGCTATGTTTGCCGAGCATGCGCTCCAGGCGTTCGGTCGGTACCGCCGTGAGTTTGCGACCGGTGAGTTCGGCCAGGCGGTTGAGGTCCAGCAGCTGGCTTTGTGGAAACAGCACCATGAGTGCGCCGACGGCATCGTGTAGCAGAACCGCCTGCACCTTGCGGGCGGGGTTCAGGCTCGGTCGTTCGATTACTTCGTCAAAGCCGATGCCTAATTTCTCGAGCAACTGCCGAATCACTGACGGAGCGTGCGGAATTTCGGGGACGAGGGCAGCTTCAGTCATGGTCTGTATCCGTTTTCCTACAAGTCGAGCAGTATAACCAGCTTGCCGTGGCAGATGCGCCCGGAAACTGCGAGCGTGCTCACACTTGGCCGTATTGCTGCCCGTGGCGCAGCCAGCGGTCCAGCAGTGGGCTGACATGGTCGGGCCAGCGTTCCAGCAGAGCCTGGGCGGCGTCGCGTACTGCAGGGAGCAGATCGGCGTCGCGCATCAGGTCGGCTACCTTGAATTGAAGCAGACCGGTCTGGCGCGTGCCGAGCATTTCACCGGGGCCGCGCAATTCGAGATCTTTTTCGGCAATGACGAAGCCGTCGTTGGTTTCACGCATGATGCCCAGGCGCTGGCGGCCGATCTGCGACAGCGGCGGGTGATACAGCAGCACGCAATGGCTGGCGGCACTGCCCCGGCCCACCCGACCACGTAGCTGGTGCAGTTGCGCGAGGCCCAGGCGCTCGGGGTTTTCGATAATCATCAGGCTGGCGTTGGGCACGTCCACACCGACTTCGATCACCGTGGTAGCGACCAGCAATTGCAGGGCACCGGCCTTGAACTCGGCCATGACGGCGGCTTTTTCGGCGGGTTTCATGCGGCCGTGGATCAGCCCGACTTTCAACTCACCGAGGGCGGCGGTGAGGTCTTCGTATGTGGTTTCGGCGGCCTGACAGGTCAGCTCTTCGGATTCCTCGATCAACGTACAGACCCAGTAGGCTTGCCGCCCCTCGGCACAGGCGCTGCGCACCCGTTCGATCACCTCGACCCGCCGGGTGTCGGTGACCAGCACGGTGTTGACCGGGGTGCGCCCGGGTGGCAGTTCGTCGAGGATCGAGGTGTCGAGGTCGGCGTAGGCGCTCATGGCCAGGGTCCGCGGAATCGGCGTGGCGGTCATGATCAACTGATGCGGGCACATGCGCCCGCCCACGCCTTTCTGGCGCAGGGCCAAGCGTTGCTGCACGCCGAAACGGTGCTGTTCGTCGATGATCACCAGGGCCAGGTTCTTGAACTGCACTTCGTCCTGGAACAGCGCATGGGTGCCCACCACCATCGGTGCGCCTTCGGCGATCTGCGCCAGGGCGGCGGTGCGGTTCTTGCCCTTGAGCTTGCCGGCCAGCCAGGCGACTTCGATGCCCAAGGGTTCGAGCCAGCGCTGGAAGGTAATGAAATGCTGTTCCGCCAGAATCTCGGTGGGCGCCATCAGCGCCACCTGGTAACCGGCCTCCAGGGCCTGGAGCGCGGCGAGGGCGGCGACCACGGTCTTGCCCGCGCCCACGTCGCCCTGGATCAGCCGCAGCATTGGCTCGGGTTGGCTCAGGTCGTAGGCGATTTCGTTGCCGACCCGTTGCTGGGCTCCGGTTGGCGTGAAGCCCAGGTTGGCCAGGTAGCGCGCTGGCAAGTCCCGAGCCTTGGGCATCGCCGGGGCGCGCAGCGAACGCAGGCTTTCGCGCAGGCGTTGTTGCGACAGTTGGTGGGTCAGCAGCTCTTCGAAGGCCAGCCGGTGCTGGGCCCAGTGGTGCCCGAGGGCCAGTTCCTCGACATCGGCATCGGCTGGCGGGTGATGCAGGTAACGGATCGCGTCGGCCAGTGGCGCCAGTTGATAGTCCCGGGCCAGTTCCTTGGGCAGCCAGTCGGGCAGGCTGCTGGGGCCCAGCAGGGTCAGGGTCTGCTGGCAGAGCTGGCGCAGGCGCTGTTGGGTCAGGCCTTCGGTGAGCGGATAGACCGGGGTCAGGGTTTCGTCCACCGGCGGCGGTTCGTCGCCAGTGATGGCGCGGTATTCCGGGTGATAGATCTCCAGCCCCGACGCACCGGGCCGCGCCTCGCCATAGCAACGCACGCGGGTGCCCCGCTTGAGGCCTTCCTTCTGCGCATTGCTGAAGTGATAGAAGCGCAGGCTGAGCCCGCCGGTACCGTCCTGCAGGCGCACCACCAGGCTGCGACGGCGGCCCATGACCACGTCGGCGCCACTGACGGTGCCTTCGATCACCGCGTCCTGCCCCGGCCGCAAATGACCAATGGGCACCACGCGGGTGCGGTCCTGGTAACGCAGCGGCAGGTGGAACAACACGTCCTGGAGGTTTTCCAGACCGACCTTGGCCAGTTTCTCGGCCATGGCTTCACCGACACCCTTGAGGGTCGTGACCGGTACTTTGGACAGCTCAGTCATGGTCGAGGGTTACTTGGCCGAAGGCGGCTTGGCCACGGAACACAGGCGGATCGAGTCAGCGAGGATCTCGATGGCCTTGGGCCGCGGGAAGCTGGCGCGCCAGGCAATGGCAACGGTGCGGAACGGCACGGGCGCCGTCATCGGGCGGACTTCGATCACCCCGGGGGCGTAGTGGTGGCTGTCCACCGCCGACAGCGGCAGGATCGAAATACCCAGACCCGACGCGACCATGTGACGGATGGTTTCCAGGGAGCTGGATTCCACCGTGGTGTGCTTGGCGCCTTCGCTGCCCTTGGTCAGGGTCGGGCAGGCTTCGAGCACCTGGTCGCGGAAACAGTGACCCTCGCCGAGCAGCAGCAGGCTCTTGTCGTTGAGCAGGCCGGCGTCGATGGTCTTTTTCTGAGTCCAGGGATGCTGGGCCGGCATCAACACGTAGAACGGCTCGTCATAGAGCGGCAGGGTCAGCACGTCGGCTTCGTTGAAGGGCAGGGCGATGATGATCGCGTCCAGCTCGCCGTTGCGCAGCTTGTCCCGCAGCACATGGGTGAAGTTTTCTTCGATGTACAACGGCATCTGCGGGGCGACCCGGTGCAGTTGTGGGATCAGGTGCGGGAACAGGTACGGGCCGACGGTGTAGATGGCGCCGACTTTCAACGGAGCGGTCAGCTGGTTCTTGCCGGCCTGGGCCAACTCGCGGATGCCCTGGGCCTGCTCAAGCACTTTCTGCGCCTGGGCCACGATGCCTTCGCCCACCGGCGTCAGGCGCACGGCGCTCTTGCTGCGCTCGAAAATCAGCACGCCGAGTTCATCTTCCAGCTTTTTCACGCCCACCGACAGCGTCGGCTGGCTGACATGGCAACGCTCGGCCGCATGGCCAAAGTGCTGCTCTTGGGCGAGGGTCACGATGTAGCGTAATTCTGTGAGGGTCATGGCGAGCGTCCGTGAAGTTGCGAGCCAAGCATACCGGCTGCAATCGATAGACGCACGTTATCAGACTGCGGGCGCGGTGTGACACTGTCCAATGTCGTCTGTCTGTGCCGATCGTTCCCACGCTCCCGCGTGGGAATGCAGCCCGTGACGCTCTGCGTCACACCTGCTTGCGGTGTGCCGGAGCTGGAACGCGGAGCGTCCCTTGAGGCATTCCCACGCGGAGCGTGGGAACGATCGAAGCAGGGGGTCAGCGCCGACGCTTGTCGATGGAATACACGAACGGCGCGACGATTTCGACAGAGCCGTTGGTCAGCATGTCGGCCGGTGGCTTGGGCAGCGGCTGGGCGTCGCGGATCATGTCCAGGGTGGCCTTGTCCAGGGACTCCGTGCCGGCGCTGTCCACCAGTTTGAACGACAGGACGTTACCTTGAGCATCCACCACGAAACGCAGGCGGTTGGTGCCTTCCTTGTTCATCTGCCGGGCCCTGAGCGGGTACTTCTTGTACTTGGCCAAGTGCGCCAGCAGCGTGCCTTGCCAGTTGGCCTTGGCCGCCATTTGCGCCGGCGACGGGCCAGGAGCCGGTTGCGCGGACTTTTCGCTCGGGGCCTGGGTCGGCGGGGTGTCGCTCGGCTTCTTATCCGACGGCTCTTCCTTCGGCGGCTCCGGCTTTTTCTCTTCCACAGGCTTGGGCTTGGGCGGTTGAGGCTTCGGCTTGGGCTTGACCGGCTTGGGCACGGAGATCTCCGGCTTCGGCGCTTCGGCGAGTTTCGGCAGCGGCAGCTCTTCAACCGGTTCCGGCGGCCGCGGCGGCGTGACGACCTTCGGCGGCGCGGGCGGTGGCGGGGCCGGCATTGGCGCCAGCTCGACCATCATGGCCTGGGGCGGCAATTCGATGGGCGGGCGCGACGTCCAGTTCAGCGCCAGCGCAATGGCGAGCGCATGCACGCCCAACACCACCGCCAGACTAGCCCCGTAACGCGTCAGCTTTTGGCGCGTCGTGATCATTTCTTCGGCGCCGTCTCGAGTCCGACCAGGCCGACCTTCAAGTAGCCGGCGCCGCGCAGGGCGTCCATCACACTCATCAGGTCGCCGTAGTCCACGCCTTTATCGGCCTGGAAGAAGATCGTCGTGTCCTTCTTGCCCTGGGTCTTGGCGTCGAGGGTGGCACCGAGGTTTTCGGTCTTGACCTCGTCCTCGCCCAGGAACAGGCGCTGGTCGGCCTTGACGCTGAGGAACACCGGTTTCTCCGGACGCGGCGATGGCTTGGCCGTCGACGCCGGGAGATCAACCTTGATGTCCACGGTCGCCAGCGGGGCGGCCACCATGAAGATGATCAACAGCACCAGCATCACGTCGATGAACGGCGTGACGTTGATTTCGTGGTTCTCGGCCAGATCGTCGTCTGCGCCTTCCTTCAAATGCAGGCCCATGGCCGATTACCCCACCTTCACCATGTGCGGTTGCGAGCTGCGCTCGGTCGGCTGGTGGTCGAGGTCGCGGCTCACCAGCAGCAGCACTTCGGCCGAAGCGTCGGACACCTGGGCCTTGTAGCCGGCGATGGAGCGGGCGAAGACGTTGTAGATGACCACCGCAGGAATGGCCGCCACCAGCCCGAGGGCAGTTGCCAGCAACGCTTCGGCAATGCCGGGGGCGACGACGGCGAGGTTGGTGGTCTGGGTCTTGGCGATGCCGATGAAGCTGTTCATGATGCCCCACACGGTGCCGAACAGGCCCACGAACGGCGCTGTGGAACCGATGGTGGCGAGAACGCCGGTGCCGCTGCTCATGTTGCGGCCGCAGGCCGCCACCAGGCGTTCGAGACGGAAGCTCACGCGTTCCTTGATGCCTTCCTTCTCGCGGCTGTTGGTGGACAGGCGCATTTCTTCCAGCGCGTCGTGCACCAGCAGGTTGGCCAGGGTGCCTTCCTTCGCCGCCGTGGCGCTGGCTTCCTTGAGGGTGGTGGCTTTCTTCAGGGCCGCGATCTCACCGCGCAAGCGACGCTTGGCGCCCATCAGCTCGAAGCCCTTGGCGATCCAGATGGTCCAGGTGATGATCGAAGCGATCGCCAGGCCAATCATCACCAGTTTCACGATGATGTCGGCGTTCTGGTACATGCCCCATGGGGACAGGTCGTGGGCCATGCCCAGGGAGTTGTCGTCCTTCTGCTCCTCTCCCAGATGCTTCATGGCTTCACCGAATTCAGCCAGCGCCTTTTGTGTTTCGGGCGAGAGGGCCGAGGTATCGACGCTGCCGTCAGGGTTTCTCGGTACGTCTGCCTGGGTGTTCGCGGCGGGTTCGTTGGCGGCTGCAGGGGTGGCGGCGTCGGCGAACGCGGCAGCAGGGGCCAGCAGCAGGCTGAACAGCAGCGCTGCCATGGCGCCCCAGGCGCGAGGTCGGTTGGTTGGCGAAGCGGAGGATAGAGAGCGATTCATGCTGGCCGGACCTGAGAGTAAAGAAGTCGATGTTCTTCCAGGCCTCGTGAGGCCGAGAACAAAAGTGGGGTGCATTATTGCAAGTAATTCTTGTTAACAAAAGTAATAGAGTATCTTTTTTTCCTGCATTCCTAGCCGCCCGTCTCTTCCGCGCGCTAGTCTGCGGCTTTACCCGAGGAGAGCTTGATGTCCGTGTCTTCTGTTTTGATCGCCGGTTGCGGTGATATCGGCGGCCGCCTCGCCAGCCAGTTGCTGGCTGAACATTGGCAGGTCTATGGCTTGCGACGCTCGGTTTCGAGCCTGCCGGCGGGGGTTATCGGGGTGGCGGGGGATTTGTTCAGCGCGCAATGCCCCGCCGCTTGGCCGACCGGCCCGCTGGACTACCTGGTGTACAGCGCGGCCGCGACCGAGCATGACGAAGCGGGCTATCGGGCGGCCTACATTGAAGGGTTACAACATGTGTTGGGTTGGTTGAAGCAGCATGGCCAGCAGCCCAAACGGTTGCTGTTCGTGTCCAGCAGCAGCGTATACGGACAGAAAGCGGGGGAGTGGGTCGATGAAACCTCGCCCACCGAAGCCGACGGCTACTCCGGCCGGTTGATGCTCGAAGCCGAGCAACTGGCCCTCGACAGCGGCATCCCGGCCAGCCGCGTGCGCCTGACCGGCATCTACGGCCCGGGCCGTGAATGGCTGTTGAGCCAAGTGCGCCAGGGCTACCGCGTGGTGGTCGACCCGCCGCTGTACGCCAACCGCATCCACGCCGACGACGCCGCAGGCCTGCTGGCGTTTCTGCTGGAAGCGGATCGCCAAGGCAAACCCCTCGACGACTGCTACATCGGCGTCGACGATGCCCCCGCCGCACTCGCCGAGGTGGTGGGCTGGCTGCGCGAATACATGGGCGTCACCGAATGGGCCGAAGACGCCAGCGTGCGCCGCGCCGGCAGCAAGCGCTGCAGCAACGCCCGGGCCAAAGCCCTGGGCTGGACCCCGCGCTACCCGAGCTTTCGCGAAGGCTATGCGGCGATCCTGGAAGGGCGCTGCTAAAAGGCCAATGGGCCGACGCAGGCCCCTGTGGGAGCGAGCCTGCTCGCGAAGCGTCGGCACATTGACAGGATGCTAGCTGACCCATCGCTATCGCGAGCAGGCTCGCCCCCACATTGGTTACGCTTCAGGTCGTGTAGTCGGCATTGATCCGGATATACCCTTCCGACAGGTCGCAACCATAAACGGTGAATTGCCCTTGGGCGATGTTCAGGTCAACCGAGATCAACACTTCCTTGCCTTGCAGGTAACCTTTGACCGCCAGTAACCCGGCCTCGTCCAACTGGCGCGGATAGGCCTCGGTTTCGCCAAACACAATGCGGACCTTGTCCGGGTCGATGTCCTGCTCCGCCTCGCACTTGCCGATCGCCATGGCCACGCGTCCCCAGTTCGGGTCTGCGCCATGTACGGCTGTCTTCACCAGCGGCGAATTGACGATGGCCTTGGCCACACGCTTGGCTTGCGCATCGTCACGGGCTCCCGTGACCTGCACCTCCAGGGCCTTGCTCGCCCCTTCGCCGTCCGAGGCAATCATGCGCACCAGCCCCAAGGCGATGTCGTAAAGCGCTTGCTCGAACGCCACCAGGTCCACCTCGCCAGCCAGCCCGTTGGCGAGGATCGCCGCCGAGTCGCTGGTGGAGGTATCGGTGTCGATGCTCAAGGCGTTGAAGGTTTTGTCGATGACCCGACGGAACAGCGCATCCAGCACATCGGGGGCAATCCTGGCGTCGGTGAAGAAGAACGTCAGCAGGGTCGCCATGTTCGGCTCAATCATGCCGACACCCTTGGCGATGCCCACCAGGCTTGCGTTGCCAACCGTGCGCGCTGCGTACTTGGTGTGGGTGTCGGTGGTCATGATCGCCGCCGCGCAGCGTTGGAAATCGGCAGGCTGCGATGGCGGCACGTCACCCAGGAAGGCGCGGATCTTCTCCATCGGATACTGGCGGCCGATCACGCCGGTCGAGGCGATCACCAACTCCTGCGGGTCGACGTCCACCGCCCGAGCCAACCCCGTGCGCACCTCCTGGGCATTGGCCAGGCCTTCGGGGCCAGTGGCGACGTTGGCATTGCGCGCAATTACCACCACGCCCCGTGCGGTATCACGCTGCGCGACTTCGCGGGACAGGGTCACGCTTGGGCCGGCGAAGCGCGACTGGGTGAACACGGCACTGATGCTGGCCGGCACGTCGGAGATGACAGCCATGAAATCGTCACGGCTGTCCTTGATGCCCAGGTTGGCGATGATGCTGCGAAAGCCCTTCGGCTGGATGTACGTGTCGCTCATGTCAGGTCCTTTAGATGGATGATTGTTTCCCTACTGGCGATCCGGCTTGCCGGTCGGCGGCAACGGTATCCTGTCAAGCATCACGTTGCCAGCGGCAACATGCCTCCAGGGCCTTGACTTGGTTGATTGAACTCGCCGAGCATTCTTCGCGGTCATGCATGGAGAGAACTTCCACCCGATTCACCCTCTCTTTTTTGCCACCCCGTACTGGAATCTCAAGAAGGCCCATCGGATCCTGCTCTGCGACGCGGACTATGCCGCAACGACTGCCGGGTTTGGCGGGATATGCATCTCCTCTAATTTTGCGTCGTCGATGTGGCCGACCTCTATCGAACGACCCAACCGCGACAGGGACCGTCATCCATGCAAGCCAGTTTCAGCAAAGGCGTCATCTTTGCACTCTCCGCCGCTGCACTGAACGCAACAATCGGTGTGCTCAGCAAAGTGCTCATGAGCAATGGCTTCACCGCCAGCAGCGTTGCCGTCATCAAGACCTTCCTGGGATGCCTGTTGCTCTCGGCCTTGTTGCTGTTCCTCAAACGCCCTGCGACGACGGCTAAATGGACCCAGGCGGCGATCTGCGCGTTCCTCGGCATCTTCGTGCTGTTCCACTTCGAAACCTCTGCCTATCGGCATTACGCCGCGGCGGGCGTCGTGGTGATGCTGATGGCCAGTGCCTCAATCTCCTCGATTGTGCTGGGTCGCATATTCCTGAAGGACGCCATCACCGCAAACGCCACCGTGGGCGCCACGCTGGCGATTGCCGGCATCGCGGTGATCTTCGGCGCCGACCTGCAACAGGGCTTCACCCTCCAGGGCGCGGCACTCGCGTCCATGGCCGGCTGCGGCTACGGGGCGTTTTCGGTGGCGATGAAGCGGATGGGTGTGTCCGGTGGGCTGCACTTCACCCGTCAATTGCTGTTCTTCGGCAGCCTGTACCTGCTGATGCCAGCGGCGGCCGACGGCTTCGTGATCGGCGAGCTGTCGCCCCTGGCCATTGCCGCTCTGCTGGCGCTGGCCGCGCTGCCGACCATCCTCGGCTTTTTCTGCACCACCAAGGCCATCGAATACCTCAAGCCTTCCCAGGTGCAAGCGCTGGAACTGACCGAACCGTTGTTCGCCGCGCTGCTGGCGTTCGTGGTGCTCAATGAAGTCCCGCGTGAAAGCCTGTACATGGGCGCGGCGCTGATCATCGTGGGGCTGTGCTTCTCCAATGAGTTGATCCGCTTGGGTAAGAAAGCGCCTATTCCGTCGGGTGTGTGAAGGTCGCCGGGGCTTTTAGCGCAATCAAGGCTGGGGCCAAGGTGCGAACTTGGCCTTTTGCTGAAGAGGCTGCGAGGTCATTCCGCTCTGGCTCGCTTCTCACGAAAACTACATCGCCCCTCGGCGAAGTTCCTCAATCACTTTTTGCACACCTTTGGAGTCGGCGGCCATCGCCTTCTCGGACGACTCACCGGGCTCCAGCTTTCTCATCACCGCCATACTCTTATCATCATAGATAAACAGCTGTGCACCCGATGGCAGGGTTACCGTACGAGCGACTCTGGAGTTATCTCCGAGAGCAGGAGGTAGTGTCGTATCAGCGACTCTGGAGTTATCTACAAGAGTAGGAGGTGGCGTCGTATCCACAACGCCCCCAGCACCGGGCTGACCTGGCTGCTCTTGTTGATCTGATCGACCTAAGCTTTTCACGCTCAAGTCTCTGGCAAAAACAGCAGAGCACCTTTCCCTCAGCACGGCCGGGACCCTGGCTTCGCCAATACTTTCATACAGATCGAGGCACAGATAAAACTGATCATCTACGCCGATAACCGAGCCAGCAATTTTCTCGACACTGGCTGCAACCACAGCCATTACGTCCTTGTTGATCTCGCTCGTGCTTGCCAATGTAGAGGCGCTTGATCCAGAGGCCGTGACCAGCGACTTTCTCGCCTCCTTCAGCGCAGCCTCAATGGAATCAATCGACGCTTTCAACTGCTTGGCTTCATCCGTCGCTGGATCCATACTCTTGTACTTCGCGTTCGCCTCATTCAACTGGGTGGTCAGCTCAAGCACAGCGCCCGCTCTGTCTGCTGTCGCTGAGCCGCTCAGCGTTACGCTTGGGCTACGGACAACCCCTGTGAGTTGTTCAATCGCCATGAGAGCGACAGTGTTGCGCTGGTTCCGGGTGAGCATCATCCGGTAGGCGCTCGATGTAATGCCGGAGTTACCGTAGGCTTGGCAAATACTGTAAAGCTGATCCCTCAACAGCTGGATCGAATGGGTTCGCAGGCCGATACTTGCCCCTGATTCCTGGAACGCGGCCGCCAGTGCAGCCACATCCGCTTTTTCTGCGGATAACGAACCGGCCAACGTTTTGAGCGCATCCGGGCTGGGCTCGGGGCACAGCACCTCGGTTTTGTTGCCATCTCCATCCACCCGAGTGGAGTAGGTCAGCAACCGCTCGTCGGCCTCAAGAACCCGTGACTTCTGATAAGGCGCGCATCCTGTCAGTAAACAAACAGCCACAACCACGGATGACCAAGTCACGTTAATGTTAATCATGATCTCTTCCCTAAGAAGGCGAGGGGGCTCAGGAGGTTCTGCACGCCCACTCGCAGAGTAGATGGCAAATTGCCGCCTCGCCAATCCCTTGGAAGGCGATGCCAGCAAATACCATCCCCATTCCGAAATACGTTCAGCAGGCAGGCGGTCAGCAATCTGATATTCGAGCGGGATCGCAAACCGAGCACTCTGGATAACGTCGAAGCGCAATAGTCACAACACCACCACCCACCCTGTGGGAGCGAGCCTGCTCGCGATGAGGCCGGAACACTCGATGTTGATGCGACTGACAGTTCGCATCCGCGAGCAACTCCGTTCCCAAAGTTTTTGATGGTTGGCTGACAAGTACTGCCTCTTCCGCTTTTCTCGCCCCAGCCCCTCACCACCAGGACGAAACACCTCCCAAAGCATCACGCAACTGAGCCGCGCCGATATTGCGCCGCCCCGGATCCAGCGCCAGGGCCGTTCGCAACGCCGGCCAGCGGCGCCTGGGCAGGTTGGGTGGGGCTTTGAGTTCGTGCTCCAACCCGTCATCGCGGGCCTGGGTTGAAGGCAGGCGGCGGAACGGATGTCTGCCGCTCGCCAGTTCATACAACACGCAAGCCACGCCATAGACATCGGCCCTCGCCGACAGCGGCGAGCCGTCCAACAGTTCAGGCGCGGCGTAGCCTGGGGTCCAGGCGTTGAGGCGATTGCGATTCAGGTGGGGCAGGTCTTTCAAGGGCCCCTCCGTTGCCAGGCCCAAGCCGAAATCGAACAGGCGAACGCCGTCTTCGCTCAGCATTACATTGCTTGGTTTCACATCGCCGTGCAGGCCGTCCCGCCAGGGCGGGACTCAGCGCCTGACTGCCGTGCTTCCGACAGGCCACGCATCCTTGCGCCTTTACCTACAACTACGCCAGAATCCGCCCGCTTGTGCGCCATGTCCCTAGGCTCTATCGTTTTCCTGCCACTGCCCATCAGTGGTCGGGTTTAGTAGCCCGGTAATACACATGGCTGCATGAGCCTCATCAATCAGGCGTTCGCCTGCATTCGATGGTGGCTGTGCGCATGGCGCCTTCGGGCGCGCCGGGCTTTGTGTATTTCACCGGTCTACTAACTTGCGCACAGCTGCCGCCTTTTCGTTTAGTAGCGAGACGGTTGCGGCCCTACTAGTGGAAATATACGAATGTTCAAAATAACTCCGAATCCTCCAGAAGCAGACCCAACCTCCCCCCATATCGATGGCATCAATGCCCAAAAAGTCGATGCCGCCGCCAAACGTGCTCTAGATTTCTACCTGTTACCCAAACAGACAAAGCCCAAAGCGGACACTCAACCGGGCCAGCTATTCACCGTCGTAGAAGAAGTCGACAACGAATGCCTGCTCGCCAACCTCAGCGAAACCCTGGCTTCGGCTGATGCCATGGTCAGTGATCTGGCATTCGAGTTGGACGGTTCACGTCGTCACGTTGCCCTCGGCATTCAGCAACTGATCGAACTGAGTTCGTTGCTGGCGAACCGGGCGCTGGATAATGTTGAGCCGCGGTAGAGGTTAGCTTCTAAATAAAAAACCCGGCGCATTGCGTCGGGTTCACATAATCCATAGTTGTATTATTGTTGAATTTCTGATTCATACAGACGTTCTTTAGCGACTGCTGTCGGCCAAAAGCGGTCATCCACCACCGCCAGCTATTAACCCAAGCCGTGTAAAAAAACGTAGACTCCGTTTTGAATTCCTCGTTTCACAGTGCTGCCATACATGGAGTGGTCGCGGCGCAGACGCGTTACCTCAGACGACGCAATGCCATTCCCAGCCTACCCTCGCTACCGATAGAACTTGCCAACAAATTGCGCCCCACTGAGGAGCCACGGATGATCCTTCCCTCCCTCGAAGATGTCGTCGAGCTAGCTAAAAATGGAACGCTGCTAAAGGCCGTTTTCAGCGATCGTGTTCGCGGTTTCGATGGTCTTGAATGAGATAGTGGGCCTGAATGCTGAGTAAAGCGAAGCCCCGAATTCGCCATACCCTTCGGGGCTTCTGTTCTCACCACCATCCCGCAAAGTCAAAATCTCACGCTTGGTTAATTAACTTAAGCTTTTGAAATCCTATGAAAAAATTTTTCACTATCATGCAGATTTCCCAATCTTCCCCTCGTACATAAGCGACTGATCGATAAGGATTCGGCAGATAAGGCGTACAAGCTTTTACTAAATCCTGAACCGCAGTCACAATTAGTTCTTCTGTCAACATTTTATCAAAGGCTGCGTCGGAAAGTCGGAGATGGATTTCATTCTTCTCGGCAAGACTTAGAATAAGGTTGATTACTTTCATCCGCCGATACATTTCTAATAATTCTTCATTTTTTGGAACATTTGAAATTAGGCCCAAATGATTATGATATCGGTCATCTTTTCTGCCTAGCATTTCAAGGCGGACAACGGGTTTCCAGCCAACCAATATCTTCTCCAGTACCTTCTCATAAGCATTAAGCTTCTTGCGGAAATAATCACTCGCAAAAAATGAGGAAGAGAAATGTTTGATTCTTACTAAGTGATCCTTTTGCTTTGAAAGATTAAACGAAAACTGCCAAGAAACTTCTAGTTCATCATGCCCATGCCCCGATACCCAGAGTTTGTGCTCTCTTTCTAACAGTGGGTCTTCGCCTGTAGATACTAATATTTCAGCATAGGCTGTTGTTTCGAACCTTTCTTCTGTTAGCTCACCAGTATGTATGTTCGCTGCGAATAATTCACACTGAAGCTCTTGTATTATAAATCGATAGTTTGTGTTTGCAGTGTGCTCATGATCTGGAAACCAAGAGTTTAAGATTTCTCCGATCGAATCATTTGTAAGTTGCTTAATAGCCGAGATGCCCTTGTTTTTCGCGTAGATGGTAGAGATAACTCTATCTTGCTCAATCCGGGCTTGATTTTTACTAACCTCACTAATTGCAGAAGACAGCTTTAGGCTAGCAAATTCAGGTTTATCTTTAGATAAATTATTATTTATATCATGACTCATTACAGGCGAGCCTATTTGTAATAACTTTTTTTGAAGCTTTTCATAAAACTTATGCTGTTTAATCTCTAGAAATCCGCTTTCAGTTGAAGTGCCCATTGCCCTCAACAGGAGTCGTGCAATGCCCAAGTCGTCAACCAGCTCTGGCATAAACGCGTCGAGGTTACTCAGAGAAATTTCACCAGCGACTCCATTTAGCTCAACGCATACCAAAACTAGCCGTGCCCAAACCATGTTTTTGTCGAGGCTAGGTAATTGCTGAGAAATAAATTGTTTTTGTGTGTTGGTACCTGCATCATTATCGGAATCTAAGCTTTCTCCAAGAAACTCTATTGACTTAACAAATTCGTGAAACCTATCATCGCTGAATGCGCCTGAATCATAATTTTTAACAGCGCTTTCTATAGCGTCGTATGCCTTTCTATTTTTTTCGTTACTAAAATTTTTGGTGTTAACTTTGGTTTTCCACACGTCATGAGTCAATGTCGAACGGGCGAATGCAACAATTTGTTGTGCTCCTTTCATCGGACCCAGGCTTGAAGAATCGAAAACAATTTGTATTTGATCTATATCTTTATTAAAAGATGGGTCGACGAAATCAAGCCAAGCCAGTCCAACTGCTTCTTTAAAATCATTTGTACTAGGTGTCAGAGTACGCTTCATCTGCATTCGCACTATGGCATTTTCGCCAGTTCTTGCGCATACGGAAGTAATAATAAGGTCGTCTGTATTATGCCCCAGTACTCGTCCCTGAAACTGCAATTTCTGAATTGAATATCCAGTCGGCACACCAGCGCAAGGAAGCCCCAGGCACATTGCTAGCAATCTTGAGGCTTGTACTCTTCGTTCAAATGCACCTCCCCGGTCGCCTGTGGAAGAAGGACTTGCTACTTGTTTTTTGTTGAGCATTTTTTACAATCGCCTAATTATTAAATTGGCTAGGAGCTACGGGTATCCATTATTTACTTTCTGAAATAGCGATCAAGATTTGTTGACGAACAAACAGTCACTTGTGGATAGATCAGGCAAACTAGTGTTGATTTGTGCTTTGGCTCAAAGCCGTGATCAATCATGCAGCGTTGCGCTTTGGCTGTGTCCCCGATGCTTGCAGCGTCCATATTTGACCCAAGCGGTTTGGCATAGCCGCATGCGTACATCACCGGCAGGGCTTCGCCATCATTCGCTACCTGGACTGAGAAATACGGTGATGCTCCCGCCTTGCACCAGGTGACTTGCGTGCGTTCATCCCTGCCAGAATTCGGCTTGATAGGGTGAAATGCTTCGTCCTCCACAAATGGCAAAGCCTCGAGCTGGGACAAGCTGAGAGGATGCCCTTGCCTTTCTTCGACGCAGGCAGGCATGTCTTTCATTACTTCACAGTATTCAAAACCGTCTTTTCGAATGAAACCAAGACGTTTCATGCATTGGAATTGCTGCACCTGTTCGTTGATTGGCAAATGCGTCATCGAAGTGCTTACCGGATCGCCACATTCTGTCATTGCGGCTTTGACACCCTCAACAGATGTCGAAGGGCGTTTCCACCGCGTGAATTCAGATGACGGCGGGCAACCGGTCAGTAAAAGCACCGTCGCGATAAGGGCTGGAAAGGTAATGATGTGAGTTTTGCGGAACATGTTAATCCTTTAGGTACGTCAGGCTCCCCAACAGCCTCGATCCTTGGGAGCCTCCATTAGCGATGATCATGTCAGAAACCGAAAGAGCCTGGCAGTGCTGGAAAGGGCGAAGAGTGCATCATGCCTTCCTCGGTTTACTAGGCGGTCGTATAGGGGGTTTAGGCTTGCCAGATGCTAAAGAATCTGGCTGATCCGGCTTTTCCTGCCTTGTGACCGTTGGAGCTGAATGCACTGCCAGGGATGGTTCTGACCTAGCGGAGCAAGTGCCGGCCCATAGGTATGTTGTCCTTTACGGTTGGTCCGTTAAGAGAATCTCGGGCGCTCACGAGCCATCTACCTCTGCCTTAGAGCCCTCACCTCAAGCAGTCCCTGAAGGGCATCCATCAGGCTGATAGTAGGCTTTCGCCATTACGGGTAAGCTCATAGCTCTCATGGCTGCAACCTGAACCTAGGAGGCAGTACCCGTTTGGCGTGCTTAAGGATGAAGGTTGATGGTTCAGGTAGGAGCAAGATGGTGGAAACTCGACTTTCATACGCATACGCCAGCCTCGATGGACTATGGGCGCCATGAGCCTCATCTTCGCAACACCGTGACGCCTAGGGAGTGGTTATCATCGTTTGTAGAAAAGGGCATTGAGTGCGTAGCGGTTACGGATCACAACACTGCATCTTGGGTAGACCGTCTCCAAGAAGAAGCTGCAGTGATGAGGGATGAAGGAAAGATTATCCATGTCTTTCCTGGTGTAGAAATTACAGCCAATGGTAATGTCCATATTCTTGCTATTTTCGACCCTTCTAAATCATCTGAAATTGTAATGGCTGCTGTTGGTGCTGCGAAATTTCGAGGCGAGTACGGCAATAGTGATGCAGTGGCTGGTGAAAGCGCCGAAAATATTGTCGATGAAATCACCAAATTAGGTGGCATTGCGATCCCTGCTCATGTCGATATGAAGGCAGGAATGTGTCAAATACAGTCAAGCCATACAATAAGTCAGATCTGCCAAAAATCCTCTGCCATTGAAGTGATTTTTCCAGAAGGCGGGCGTGGTCTAGAACATGATGAATGTTTAAGGCGGTACAAGGCCCTGGATTCGGGTTTGGCCGAAGTCATAGGATCTGACGCGCACCGTCCAGATGAGGTAGGTAGGGCCTATACCTGGGTCAAGATGTCTAGCCCTACTATTGATGGTGTAAGGTTGGCGTTGGTTGATGGTGCTTCATCAATCAAACGATCAAACACGGTTACAGGCAATCCAAATGCTGCTTCAAGTAACGTGATTCATTCTATATCTATTGATAAAGCAAAATATTGTGGTAGAGGTAAACCGTTAGAAATTGTCTTTAACCCCTGGCTGAATTCTATTATCGGCGGACGTGGGAGCGGGAAATCTTCTATCCTTGAATTCATCCGGCTTGGATTAGGTCGGGATAAGGATTTGTTAGATATACCTGGCCGTAATGAGGTTAAGGATACATTTTCACGGTTTGCACAAAAGTCAGCAAATCGTGAGGCCGAGGGAGTTCTGCTCGATGCAACATGTATTAGTTGCGTGATTCTAAAAGAGGGCGCGTATTACCTTCTAAAATGGGCATCCAACGCACCTAGCGTAGCAATATTTAAATGGGATGGTCAGGAGTGGAAGGCAGAACATGGTGATGCGCGAAGTAGGTTCCCGGTAAAGATATTTAGCCAAAAGCAAATATATGATATGGCAAAAAATCCGAGTGCCTTAATAAGAATTATTGACGAAACAGATGTAGTTGATTTGTTCGGTTGGAAAATGGCTTGGACTGAGAAAGAGAATAAATTTTTGTCTCTCTGTAGTCAGAGAAGAGTCCTCCAAGGTCAAATGGCTAACAAGAATATTCTTGAAGGACAGTTATCAGATGTGAATCAAAAGATTGCCATTATTGAGTCGTCAGGACATGCTCAGGTATTGTCCGACTTTAATGAGGCAGTAACAAAAAATAAAGCAATAGAAGATTTTAAAGAGTCCTATTCAAATTTGGGAGGAAAACTTTCAGAGCAGATGCGGACTGCTGATCAGCTTAAATTTAATAGTACAGTGTTTGCGGCTACGAACGAAATTGATGTTGAGGTGCTTCAACGCGTTGGCGTGATGAATCAGGCTTATCTGGAATTCAAAAGCAAGATGAATTCACTCATAGCTGGCATGAATCACAGTCTTGAAGAATTTAGCCAATGGCAGGCTAGTAGCTCTTTTGGTAAGCAGCAAGAATCATCGTTTAGCCAATATGCATCTCTTGTCGCAACCCTCACTCAGAATGGAGTGGATAATCCAGATCAATATCAACAGCTCGTAGAAACAAAAAGTGGTATTGAAAAGAAGCTTGCCGAGATAGAAACTTTTGAATCACTAGAGCGCCAAGCAACAACTGAAATCAATCTGATTTATGCTGATCTAATTGAATTGAGAAAATCACTAACCAATAGGCGCAGAGATTTCGTTCGCCAGCATTTATCAAATAATCCATCTGTCAGCTTATCTATAGAGCCGTTATGTAATATTGATGATATGGAAGAATCATTCCGGGCTGTCATCGGCCGTACTGATGCTGCTTTTGCAAGTGATATACTTGATAAGGAAAAGCAGACAGGGTTCTTGTATTCTCTTTGGGTGGCTCTAATTGCTGAACATAACAAAAACCCAGCAGTGCCAAACGATCTCACTCAGAGCTTTACCTGCGTTCATGGTTTTAAGAGCCACTTGTTTAATTATAGCTCGGGGCAAATCATGGGCATGCCCATCGGTAAACGGTTTTCAGATTTGTTGAGCCAATTGCAACCGCAAATTTTTGACAAACTTAATCTGTGGTTCCCTGATGATCGACTAGTTGTTAAATTCAATGATGGCAAAAGGCTGAAGGATATTTCTCAGGGGTCTGCTGGTCAGAAAGCGGCTACCGTACTCTCCTTCCTATTGTCCTATGGGAATGAGCCTCTGATTTTGGATCAACCAGAAGATGACCTAGATAACGGCTTAATTTCCTCGTTGATTGTCTCTAAGCTTCAGGAAAACAAGTCGAGAAGACAAGTCATAGTAGTCACTCATAATCCCAATATTGTCGTCAACGGTGACTCTGAATTCGTTGTAGCTCTTCAAGACAAAGGTAGTATTGAGGTGGCTGCATCTGGCGGCCTTCAGGAGCCAGACGTAAGGCGTGAGGTATGCGAAATCATGGAGGGTGGTAAGCAAGCCCTAGAACAGCGATACCGCAGAATGATCGCTGTCTGACTTCGGTCTCACAGCCATTGTCAGGGATTACATCTTGCCAGGTTGTGCCGGTGGGCGTTTTGTATCTGTTGGTTTGCCCGTAGCTGCAGATCCTGGCTGAACTGGCTTGTCCTGCTCTGATGCTGCTGGAGGCGTGACAACGACTGGCTTCTGATCTTGCGCGGCAAGTGCCGGCCCGTCGCTTGTGGCTTGGCCGGTGGGGCTTCGTCTAGCGTTATCCTCGCTTGTATAAGGATGCTGTCCAGCTCCTGGGCTGTTAGCTGCTCATCATTTCGTAGGTCGTCAATGACACGCTTCTTCATTGCCTTCGGCAGATCGTTAAGGTGCTGGACGTAGGTGAAGTCATGAGTGGGTATCCCCTTGTGTATCCCATAGAGGAAGCCATATAGCTTCGGTCGTGCATCAACCCCACGATCCATCCTGTTGTTCGTCTGGTTCATCCATGCCGATTTTCAGCTTTTTATCCATGATTACGCCGGATTTCTTGGCAGTGATTTTGAAGTCGAACTCGTCTAGGTAGATCGACCAACCGCTTACGCTATGCCACCTTTTTGTGAATGTACGCTATTGGCCGATAGCAGCCTTCCGCGAAGGGCTGCTTCGGATCGAATCCGTTCGGCCATCTCTGGTTTCCTATGATCTGGTTATTCCAGTTATTCGGGGTTGACGGAGGTGACAACGTTGACCCAAGATTGCTCAACAGCTCAGTACAGCTCGCAGGTAATTTTTAGAACCTGCCCGGCGGTCCTGGGCTTTTTTTGTCCGAAGGACAAGCACAAGAGCGGTCGCTGGAGGCTCAACGATCACTCCCTGAATGACCTGCTTGCGGGGAGGAAAAGCTGGGAGGAGATTACGAATGACGACTTCAATTGTGATATCGATTAAAAACTGTCGACATCAAGCTGGGTACGGACATCACTATCCCCTGCGCTGAACAAGTTGCCGATGTCTTTGTGTTGGGCGCACCTCTTACAAATTAGATTTGTAGCATTCCGAGGCATGTGGGGCAGAGCGGAAATTTTTGAGTAATCAGATTACTCGTGGTGGTAGGCATTGCCCGCCGTTGAATCGGGCGGGCTAGTGCAGGAGAGAGCGGCTTACTGCTTTTCCAACACCCACTGCCGAGTCCCCGCCGTATACGACGGAATCTCATCCGCCAACGACGCATTCACAGTCTGGAAGATTTGCAGCTGCTTACCATCCCGAGCAAAGATCCAGGTATTCCCATGGCCTTTCTGCTGCAGCCAGATGGTGTCGTTGCCGTTGCTCATGGTGGCGCAGTCGCCTGCCAGGCACAGGGCGTAGCGGTCGACCCCCGGCAGGCCGCTGACTTGGCCGTCGGGTTGGAACTGGACGGTGGCGCCTTGGCCGGGGCCGTTGACGATGTTCCAGGTGCCGTTCAGGTAGGCGGCGTATAGCGCTCGCTCGAAGCTCGCGCCGATGGGGGCGCCTTCCGGTACCTGGAGTTGCGCGCGGTCGAACACTTGCTGCGGCTCGTTCTCGGTGGCGGCCTGGCTCAGTTGGTTGCCGTCGCGCTTGAGTTCGCTGGCGGCGCTGCCGTAGATGTCGACTTTCCACAGGCCGTCTTCTTCGGCCAGCAACTTGCCTTCGACGTTTTCAAAACCGTTGGTGTAGCGCGCCTGGCCGGCCCGGGTGTTGATGTTCCATTCCAGGTTGGGGCCATAGGCCTGCAGCGCTTCGCGCAGGGGGCCACCCTTGGCGGCAGCGTCGATGGCGGCCTGGTTGATCCAGGTGCCGCTGATGTCACGGTCGGCAGGGTCGCTGGCGCAGCCGGCCAGGAGGAGGGCGAGCAGCGGGAGAGCAAGCGCTTTGCGCATGGTGGAATCCTTTCAAAACGAAAACGGCGCAGCGGGGGACGCTGCGCCGGCCTTGTTACTCGATGACCAGGATGGCATCCATCTCGACCTGCGCGCCCTTTGGCAGGGCCGCTACGCCGATGGCGGCGCGGGCAGGGTAGGGCTGGTCGAAGTACTTGCCCATGATCTCGTTGACCTTGGCGAAGTGGCTCAGGTCGGTGAGGAAGATGTTGAGCTTGACGATGTCCTTGAACGACCCGCCGGCGGCTTCGGCCACTGCCTTGAGGTTTTCGAAGACCTGTACGGTCTGGGCTTCGAAGCCTTCCACCAGCTCCATGGTTTTCGGGTCCAGGGGGATCTGGCCCGACATGTACACGGTGTTGCCCGCCTTGATCGCCTGGGAATAAGTACCGATGGCGGCCGGGGCCTTGTCGCTGGTGATGACGGTTTTGGTCATGTATGACTCCTTGTAATGGCTGGGCTATTGGGGGTTATGCGCGCATGCGGGTGATGCGGATAACGCCGGTCAGGGCTCGCAGTTTCTTGATCACGCGGGCCAGGTGTACGCGGTCGTGCACGCTGACCACCAGTTGGACGACGCTGATGCGGCCGTCGCGCTCGTCCATGCTGATTTTCTCGATGTTGCCGTCGGCGGCGTTGACGCTGCTGGCCAGCAGGGCGATCAGGCCACGCTGGTGTTCCAGCTCGACCCGCAGCTCGACGTTGAATTCGCCGGTGACATCCTTGGCCCAGGAGAGCTGGATGCATTTTTCCGGGTTGTGGCGGATTTCGCTGATGTTGCGGCAGTTGTCCAGGTGCACCACCATCCCCTTGCCGGCGGACAGGTGGCCGACAATCGGGTCGCCCGGGATCGGCGTGCAGCACTTGGCGTAGCTGAGCACCAGGCCTTCGGTGCCGCGGATCGCCAGTGGGCCTTCGGGGCTTGGCAGTTGTTCGCCTTCGCCCAGCAGGCGGCGGGCGACGACATAGGCCATGCGATTGCCCAGGCCGATGTCTTCGAGCAGGTCTTCGACCAGTTCGAGGCGGTATTCCTGGAGCATCGCTTGCACGCGCTCGGCCGGGACTTTTTCCAGCGAGCTGTCGAAACCGTTCAGCACCTTGTTCAGCAGGCGTTCGCCGAGGCTGATGGATTCGGAGCGGCGTTGCAGTTTCAGGGCGTGGCGGATGTGGGTACGGGCCTTGCCGGTGACCACGAAGTTGAGCCACGCCGGGTTCGGCCGCGCACCGGGGGCACTGACGATTTCCACCGTGGAGCCGCTTTGCAGCGGTTCGGACAGCGGCGCCAGGCGACGGTTGATCCGGCAGGCGATGCAGCTGTTGCCGACGTCGGTGTGCACCGCGTAGGCGAAGTCCACCGCCGTGGAGCCTTTGGGCAGCTCCATGATCCGGCCCTTGGGCGTGAAGACGTAGACCTCGTCCGGGAACAGGTCGATCTTGACGCTCTCGATGAACTCCAGGGAGTTGCCGGCCCGCTGCTGCATTTCCAGCACGCCCTTGACCCACTGTCGGGCCCGGGCATGGGTGCTCTTGGGTTGTTCGTCACCGCTGGATTTATACAGCCAATGGGCGGCGATGCCGTTGTTGGCCATTTCTTCCATTTCACGGGTACGGATCTGGATCTCGATCGGTACGCCGTGCATGCCGAACAGCGTGGTGTGCAGCGACTGGTAGCCGTTGGCCTTGGGAATCGCGATGTAGTCCTTGAAGCGTCCCGGCAGCGGTTTGTACAAATTATGCACAGCACCCAGCACGCGGTAGCAGGTATCGACCTTGTCGACGATGATCCGGAACGCGTAGACGTCCATGATCTCGTTGAAGGCCCGGCGCTTGCCGCGCATTTTCTTGTAGATGCCGTAGAGGTGTTTCTGCCGCCCGCTGACTTCGCCTTCGATGCCGTCGATGGCCAGGCAGTGGCTCAGAGACTCTTCGATCTTGTTGACGATTTCCTTGCGGTTGCCCCGGGCGCGCTTGACGGCCTGGTTGATGCGCGCCGAACGCATCGGGTGCATGGCCTTGAAGCCGAGGTCTTCGAATTCGATGCGGATTGCATGCATGCCCAGGCGGTTGGCGATGGGCGCGTAGATTTCCAGGGTTTCCTTGGCGATGCGTCGGCGTTTTTCGCCGGACAGCACTTCCAGGGTGCGCATGTTGTGCAGGCGGTCGGCGAGCTTGACCAGGATCACGCGAATGTCGCGGGCCATGGCCATGGCCATTTTCTGGAAGTTTTCGGCCTGGGCCTCGGCCTTGGTCTCGAAGTTCATCTGGGTCAGTTTGCTGACCCCATCGACCAGTTCGGCCACGGTTTCGCCGAACTGCGCTTGCAGCGCTTCCTTGGCAATACCGGTGTCTTCGATCACGTCATGGAGCATGGCCGCCATCAGGCTCTGATGGTCCATGTGCATGTCGGCAAGGATGCCCGCCACCGCGAGCGGGTGCGTGACATACGCCTCGCCGCTGCGGCGGCGTTGGCCGTCGTGGGCTTGTTCGGCGTAGAAGTAGGCTCGGCGGACCAGATTGACCTGGTCCGTGCCGAGGTAGGCCGATAAGCGATCGGCGAGGGCGTCTATGCTCGGCATGATGATGACTCCTGCCGTTTGCTGTGACCCCGCGCCGTGCTACGTCGACCAGGCATAGATTTAGACCGCCTCGTTGGACTCGTCCTCGAACGCTGCGAACAGCGGTTCGTCTTCAACGATTTCAGCGTTGGCGATGAACTCGTAGCTCATCAGGCCTTCGGCGATTTCACGCAGCGCTACCACGGTAGGCTTGTCGTTTTCCCACTGGACCAATGGCTCTTTGCCGCCGGTGGCCAGTTGACGGGCACGCTTGGTAGAGAGCATGACCAGCTCAAAGCGGTTTTCCACGTGTTCTAGGCAGTCTTCAACGGTTACGCGGGCCATGGTATTCCTCGGAGCGAATGCGATATGCGCGCTGCCCGGTTGGGCGAGCGGACTCGACAGTTTAAAAAAACACCAGCGTTTAGGGAAGCGCTGATTTTTTGACCAAACCCCTCGGCGCGCTGCAAGTACCAATGTAAAGCCGTTGCAGCGGTTTTGGGAAGGGGCGGTCAGCCCAGCAGTTCGGCCAATAATTTACCGAAACGTTGCTGCTGGCGTTTCTGTTGCAGCTGATTGGCGCGGAAAACCGCCTTCAGGTCGTTCAGCGCGTGGGCGAAATCATCGTTGATGATCAGGTAATCGTAGTCCACGTAGTGGCTCATTTCGCTGACGGCTTCACGCATCCGGCCTTCGATGATCTCGTCGCTGTCCTGGCCACGGTTGTTCAGGCGCTGGCGCAAGGCTTGCTGGCTCGGTGGCAGGATGAAGATCGAACGGGCCTGGGGCATCAGCTTGCGCACCTGTTCGGCGCCTTGCCAGTCGATTTCCAGGATCAGGTCGTGGCCTTCGTCCAGGGTCTGCTGCAAGTAGCTCTGCGAGGTGCCGTAGAGGTTGCCGAAGACTTCGGCGCGCTCCAGGAAGTCGCCGTGCTCGGCCATCTTCACGAACTCTTCGCGGTCGACGAAGTGGTAGTTCACGCCGTTCACTTCACCCGGGCGCATGGCGCGGGTGGTGTGGGAGACCGAGACGCGGATCTGCGGCTCGGCGTCGATCAGGGCCTTGACCAGGCTGGTCTTGCCTGCGCCCGAGGGCGCGGAAATGATGTAGAGAGTGCCGGTGCTGTGGGTCATGTCGGGTTAGCCTTACTCAATGTTCTGCACTTGTTCGCGCATCTGCTCGATCAACACCTTGAGGTTGACCGCAGCCTGGGTGCTGCGCGGGTCGAAGGCTTTGGAGCCCAGTGTATTGGCTTCGCGGTTGAGTTCCTGCATCAGAAAGTCCAGGCGGCGACCGGCCGCACCGCCGGACTTGAGCACCCGGCGGACTTCGATGATGTGGGTACTCAGGCGATCCAGTTCTTCGGCCACGTCGCTTTTCTGCGCGAGCATGACCATTTCCTGTTCCAGGCGCTGCGGATCCAGCTCGGCCTTCATGTCGGCGAAGCGATCCAGGACTTTCTGGCGTTGGGTGGCGAGCATCTGCGGAACCAGTTCGCGCAGGGTCGCCACGTCTTCTTCGATGGAGGTCAGGCGCTCGTTGATCAGCCGGGCCAGTTCCGCGCCCTCGCGCTCACGGCCGGCCTTGAGTTCCTTGAGCCCCTGGTTGAACAGCGCCAGCGCCTCGGCGTTCAGGGCCTGGGGATCGCTGGCATCGCCCACCAGCACGCCGGGCCAGGCCAGGACTTCCAGCGGGTTCAGGGCGGCGGGGTTCTTGATCAGGCTGGCAACGGTTTCGGCCGCGGCCACCAATTGCGCGGCGCGCTCGCGGTCCACTTGCAATGGCTTGCCGGTGCTTTCTTCGGTAAAGCGCAGGGTGCATTCCAGCTTGCCCCGGGACAGGCCCTGGCGCAGTGCTTCGCGCACACCACCTTCCAGGTCGCGGAAGGACTCGGGCAGGCGCAGGTGCGGCTCCAGGTAGCGGCTGTTGACCGAGCGCAGTTCCCAGCTCAGGGTGCCTTGGGCGCCGGCCTTTTCGACGCGGGCGAAGGCGGTCATGCTGTGCACCATGGAGGTTCCTCGCAATGCAGGCCGGGCACGACCGGGGTCGTGGCGCCTGGGGTCTGTGGATAAAAAGCCGACGGGCAGCAAAGGCGCAGGATTGTAGCGCAGTGAGGCGCGTGCCCCCAAACCGTGCCTGTGACAAAGCGCTGCAACCCGTCGGGCGGGCCTTTGAGCGGCATGCGGCGCGGCGGTTTCAAAGCGGTGCGACGTTTTAAACTGCCCTAGGACGATTCGCGGCTTTATAATGCCGGCAGTTTTCCGTCCTCTGTACAGGTGTTCCCTATGAAACGTCCAAGTGGTCGCGCTGCCGATCAGCTCCGCTCGATCCGCATTACCCGCAACTACACCAAACACGCCGAGGGATCCGTACTGGTCGAATTCGGTGATACCAAGGTCATCTGCACGGTCAGCGTCGAGAACGGCGTGCCACGGTTCCTCAAGGGCCAGGGCCAGGGCTGGTTGACGGCCGAGTACGGCATGCTGCCGCGCGCCACCGGTGAGCGGAACCAGCGCGAGGCCAGCCGTGGCAAGCAAGGCGGGCGCACCCTGGAAATCCAACGCCTGATCGGCCGTTCGCTGCGCGCTGCCCTGGACATGTCCAAGCTGGGTGACGTGACGCTGTACGTCGATTGCGACGTGATCCAGGCCGACGGTGGCACCCGCACCGCGTCCATCACCGGTGCCATGGTGGCCTTGGTCGACGCCTTGAAGGTGATCAAGAAGCGCGGCGGCCTCAAGGGCGGCGACCCGCTCAAGCAGATGATCGGCGCGGTGTCCGTGGGCATGTACCAGGGTGAGCCGGTGCTGGACCTGGATTACCTGGAAGACTCCGCCGCCGAGACCGATCTGAACGTGGTCATGACCAGTGCTGGCGGCTTCATCGAAGTCCAGGGCACCGCCGAAGGCGCGCCGTTCCAGCCTGAAGAGCTGAACGCTATGCTGGAGCTGGCGAAGAAAGGCATGAGCGAAATTTTCGAACTGCAAAAGGCCGCCCTGGCCGATTGATCCACAGCGCTTCAGACAAGGAGAGCGTCATGAGTGATGAACAAGTGCTACTGCCCCAGCCGGACAGGGAGGCGCGTCAATGGGCGATGTTCTGCCACTTGTCCGCCTTGTCGGGCCTGGTGATTCCGTTCGGTACGCTGATCGGGCCGCTGGTGCTCTGGCAGATCAAGCGCGAGTCCGATCCGTTCATCGATGCCCAGGGCAAGGAAGCGCTGAACTTCCAGATTACCGTGGCGATTGCCTCGCTTATCAGCTTCCTGTTGATGATCGTGGTGATCGGCTTCTTCCTGTTCGGGCTGATCGCCATCGGCGCGCTGGTGTTGACCATCATCGGCGGGATCAAGGCCAATGAAGGGCAGCCGTACCGATACCCGTTTACCTGGCGGTTGATCAAATAACGATCAACGCATGGCCCGTGTGGGAGCGAGCCTGCTCGCGATAGCGGTGGATCAGTCACATCAGTGTTGAAGCCCATTCCGCCATCGCGAGCAGGCTCTCTCCCACAGGGGAAAGGAATTGCCCACAAAAAAACCGACAGTGCTGTCGGTTTTTTTGTGGGTGCGAAACGATGCTTAGATCGTCAGCGTCCAGTCGTAATCCACGATCAGCGGCGCATGCTGCGAGAAGCGTGGCTGGCGCGGCAAGCGGGCGCTGCGCACGAAGCGGCGCAGGCCGGGCGTCAGCAACTGGTAGTCGAAGCGCCAGCCGAGATTGAGCATCTCGGCCTGCTCGTTGTCCGGCCACCAGCTGTACTGATCGCCTTCGCGGCTGACTTCGCGCAGGGCGTCGACATAGCCCATGTTGCCGATGATCTCGTCCATCCAGGCCCGTTCAGGCGCCAGGAAACCCGGGGACTGCTGGCTGTCGCGCCAGTTCTTGATGTCCAGCTTCTGTTGCGCCACGTACAGCGAGCCACAATAGATGTACTCGCGACGTTTGCGCCGCTGCTTATCCAGGTAACGGGCGAAATCGTCCATCAACTTGAATTTCTGATTCAAATCTTCATCGCCGTTCTGCCCCGAAGGGAGCAATAAGGTCGCGATGCTGACCTTGTCGAAATCGGCCTGCAGGTAGCGCCCGTAGCGGTCCGCCGTCTCGAAACCGAGACCGTTGATGACAGCCTTCGGTTGCAGCCGCGAGTACAGAGCCACGCCACCCTGGGCGGGGACTTCGGCATCGCAGGCATAAAGGAAGTAACCATCCAGTTGGAAGGCTGCATCGTCCAGTTCAAAGGCGGAGGCGCGGGTGTCCTGCAGGCAGATGACGTCGGCATTCTGTGCTTGCAGCCAACTGAGCAAACCTCGCTCCACTGCAGCCTGAATACCATTGACGTTCACACTGATGATCCGCATAAATGGCCCCAAAAATCACGTGCGTGTATGATACACGCCGTGTACCTATTTAGCTAAATCCGCGGTATTTGAGGCTTTTTTCATGCAGGCGTATCAGCGCGATTTCATTCGCTTTGCCATCGATCGCGGGGTTTTGCGCTTCGGTGAGTTCACCCTCAAGTCCGGGCGCACGAGCCCGTACTTCTTCAATGCCGGCCTGTTCAACAGCGGTTCCGCCCTGGCCCAGTTGGGTCGTTTCTATGCGGCGGCCATTGTCGAGAGCGGAATCCCGTTCGACGTGCTGTTCGGCCCGGCCTACAAAGGCATCCCGCTGGCCGCCACCACTGCCGTCGCCCTGGCCGAACACCACGACCGCGACCTGCCCTGGTGCTTCAACCGCAAGGAAGCCAAGGCCCACGGTGAAGGCGGCAGCCTGGTGGGCGCGCCGCTGACCGGTGACGTGCTGATCATCGACGACGTGATCACCGCTGGCACCGCCATCCGCGAAGTGATGCAGATCATCGCTTCCCAGGAAGGCGCCAAGGCCGCCGGCGTGCTGATCGCCCTGAACCGTCAGGAACGTGGCAACGGCGAGCTGTCTGCGATCCAGGAAGTGGAGCGCGACTTCGGCATTCCGGTCATCAGCATCGTTTCGCTGACCCAGGTCCTGGAGTTTTTGGCTGACGACCCGCAGCTCAAGCAGCATTTGCCGGCGGTCGAGGCTTATCGGGCGCAGTTCGGCGTCTGATCGGCTTGCACATTCCCCTGTGGGAGCGAGCCTGCTCGCGATAGCGGCGGATCAGTCAACATCAGTGTTGAAGCCCATTCCGCCATCGCGAGCAGGCTCGCTCCCACATGGGGTATCTCGCAGGTGGCCGGTGCAAAAAAAGACCCCGCTCAGCCAGGCTGAGCGGGGTCTTTTTTTGGGGTGTGGCTTATGGACGCTTGCGATTGCTGATCAACGTACCCACGCCAGTGTCGGTGAAGATCTCCAGCAGGATCGCATTCGGCACCCGGCCGTCGATGATCAACGAGCTGCCGACGCCGCCTTGCACCGCTTCCAGTGCACAACGGATCTTCGGCAGCATGCCGCCGTAGATGGTGCCGTCCGCGATCAGATCGTCGACCTGTTGGGTCGACAGCCCGGTCAGGACCTTGCCCGACTTGTCCATCAGGCCGGCGATGTTGGTCAGCAGCATCAGTTTTTCAGCTTTCAGTGCTTCGGCGACCTTGCCGGCCACCAGGTCGGCGTTGATGTTGTACGACTCGCCGTTGGCGCCCACGCCGATAGGCGCGATCACCGGGATGAAATCGCCCTTGACCAGCAGGTTCAGCAGGTCGGTGTTGATGCCGACCACTTCGCCCACATGGCCGATGTCGATGATTTCCGGCTGGGTCATTTCCGGCGTCTGGCGGGTGACGGTGAGTTTCTTCGCTCGGATCAGCTCGGCATCCTTACCGGTCAGGCCGATGGCGCTGCCGCCATGACGGTTGATCAGGTTGACGATGTCCTTGTTGACCTGGCCGCCGAGGACCATTTCCACCACATCCATGGTCTGCGCGTCGGTGACGCGCATGCCATCGATGAAGTGGCTTTCGATCGACAGGCGCTTGAGCAGGTCGCCGATCTGCGGGCCACCGCCATGCACCACCACCGGGTTGATGCCCACGGCCTTCATCAGCACGATGTCGCGGGCGAAGCCGGTCTTCAGCTCCTCGCTTTCCATCGCGTTGCCGCCATATTTGATCACCAGGGTCTTGCCGACGTAGCGTCGGATATAAGGCAACGCTTCGGACAGGACCTTGGCGGTGTTGGTGGCGGCTTCGCGTTCGAGGGTCATTCAGGGCTCCAGTGGCGCTTCAAAAAATCAAAACGGTAGTTGAAGATCGGGTGCAACACGTTTGAGTTGGGTGTGGAACACATCCTTGATGCGCTGCAGCTCGGCTTCGTTATCGGCCTCGAAACGCAGGACCAGCACCGGTGTGGTGTTGGACGCGCGAACCAGGCCCCAGCCGTGGGGATAGTCGACCCGCACACCGTCGATGGTGGTCAGTTCGGCCCCTTCGCCCCATTGAGCGTCGTGCAGTGCATCAATGATGCTGAATTTGCTCTCTTCGGTCACATGGATATTGATTTCTGGCGTAGAAATATCGTTCGGGAAGGTCGCGAACAGGTCTTCGGCGCTGGATTTTTCCTTGCTGAGGATCTCCAGCAGGCGTGCGGCGCTGTAGATGCCGTCGTCGAAACCGAACCAGCGCTCCTTGAAGAAGATGTGGCCGCTCATCTCGCCGGCCAGCAGCGCGCCGCTTTGCTTCATTTTTTTCTTGATCAACGAATGGCCGGTCTTCCACATCAGCGGACGACCACCGTATTCCTTGATCAGCGGCACCAGGCGACGGGTGCATTTAACGTCGAAAATGATCTCCGCATCGGGGTTGCGGGCCACGACGTCCTTGGCGAACAGCATCAGCAGGCGGTCAGGGAACACGACACTGCCGGTATTGGTCACCACGCCCACGCGGTCGCCGTCACCGTCGAAGGCCAGGCCCAGGTCGGCGTTGGTTTCCTTGACCTTGGCGATCAGGTCTTCAAGGTTTTCCAGCTTGCCCGGGTCCGGGTGATGGTTGGGGAAGTTGCCGTCCACCTCGCAGAACAGCGGGATGACCTCGCAGTTCAGGGCTTCGATCAGCTGCGGGGCGATCACGCCGGCCGCGCCGTTGCCGCAGTCGACCACCACTTTCAGGCGACGGGCCAGCTTCACGTCCCTGACGATTTCGTCGCTGTAGCGCTCGAGGATATCGACCTTGGTGACGGTGCCCTTGCCGCTGCTCAGGTCGTTGGTCTTGAGACGGGTGTGCAGGGCCTGGATCTGCTCGTTGGCGAGGGTGTCGCCGGCGATGACGATCTTGAAGCCGTTGTAGTTCGACGGGTTGTGGCTACCGGTAAGCATCACGCCGGATTTGCCGGCCAATACGTTGGCGGCGTAATACAGCGCCGGGGTCGGGACCAGGCCGACGTCGCTGACGTGGCAGCCACTGTCGGCAACGCCCTTGATCAGCTGCTCGACCAGCTCGGGGCCGGACAAGCGGCCATCGCGGCCGACGCACACGTTCGGTTCGCCCTGGGCCAGGCTCTGGGAGCCAATGGCGCGGCCGATCCAGTAGGCGGTTTCGCCGGTCAGGGTTTCCGGCACCACGCCACGGATGTCGTAGGCGCGGAAGATGCTGTCAGGAAAGATCGGTGCGATTGCGGCTGGGGTGTTCATGGGCGGGACGCTCTATTCAGAAGTGACTGGACAGGCCGACGATCAGCGTCGGCAGGCTCAAGCTGAAGGGTATGACGGCGTTTTTGACAGAGAGTTCGTGGTGGGAAAATGCCATGAGACAGCGTTACCCTGGCCTCGCTCGCCTAATACCTTGATTCCGGGTGGGAAACCTAGCAGAAAGCCATTGCGCATTTTTTGCCCTGAAACAGAAGCTTAATAAACCGGCCGGGCGGCATGCCCGGCCCGATCCCGCCTGTCAGTGACTGCCGGAGTGCCCGAAACCGCCTGCGCCGCGCTGGCTCTCGTCGAACTCCTCGACCAGTTCGAAGTGGGCCTGGACCACCGGTACCAGCACCAGTTGGGCGATGCGTTCGCCCACCGCGATGTTGAATGCCGTTTGACCACGGTTCCAGCACGACACCATCAGTTCGCCCTGGTAGTCGGAGTCGATCAAGCCCACCAGGTTGCCCAGCACGATACCGTGCTTATGACCCAGGCCCGAACGCGGCAGGATCAGCGCGGCCAGGCCCGGATCGCCGATGTACACCGACAGGCCGGTGGGAATCAGCAGGGTCTGGCCCGGCTCCAGGACGGTGTCCTGCTTGAGCATGGCCCGCAGGTCGAGGCCGGCGGAGCCCGGCGTGGCGTACTGCGGCAGCGGAAATTCGTTGCCGATGCGAGGATCGAGGATCTTGGCTTGTAGAGCGTGCATGGAAAATTAAACCTGGTTCAGCCGTTCGGCGATGAAATTGATCAGTTGGCGGGCGATCTTGCCCTTGCTGGTCTGGGCGAAAAGGGTGGCGTGCAACTGGCGGTCGATCACGCTGCAGGCGTTTTCTTCGCTGTTGAAGCCGATGCTCGGGTTGGCGACGTCGTTGGCGACGATCAAGTCCAGATTCTTGTCCTTGAGCTTGCGCGCGGCGTAATCGAGCAGGTTTTCGGTTTCGGCGGCGAAGCCGACACTGAAGGGGCGGTCGGGACGGGTGGCGATGGTGGCCAGGATGTCCGGGTTGCGGACCATTTGTAATAGCAGGCCGTCGCCGCTCGTAGGGTCTTTCTTCAATTTTTGCGGGGCGATGACTTCAGGACGGTAGTCCGCTACCGCTGCCGAGGCGATGAACAGGTCGCAGGGGATGGCCGCTTCGCAGGCCGCGAGCATGTCCCGGGCGCTGACCACGTCGATGCGGGTCACCCGATCCGGCGTCGGCAGGTGCACGGGGCCGGTGATCAATGTCACCCGGGCGCCGGCTTCCACTGCGGCCTCGGCCAGGGCGAAGCCCATTTTTCCGGAGCTGTGGTTGGTGATGTAGCGCACCGGGTCGATGTTTTCCTGGGTCGGTCCGGCGGTGATCAGCACGTGCTTGCCGGTCAGGGCGTGGCGCTGGAAGCAGTCGGCGGCACATTGGGCCAGGTCGGTGGCTTCGAGCATGCGGCCCATGCCCACATCGCCGCAGGCCTGGCTGCCGGAGGCCGGACCAAAGACTTTCAGGTCGCGGCTTTCGAGCAGTTGCAGGTTGGCCTGGGTGGCCGGATCGCGCCACATGGCCTGGTTCATGGCCGGTGCGACAGCGACCACCGCGTCGGTGGCGAGCACCAGGGTGGTCAGCAGGTCATTGGCGATGCCTTGGGCCAGGCGAGCAATGAGATCGGCGGTGGCCGGGGCGATCAGTACCAGGTCGGCCCACTTGGCCAGTTCGATATGGCCCATGGCGGCTTCGGCCGCCGGGTCGAGCAGATCCAGGTGGACCGGGTGCCCGGACAGGGCCTGCATGGTCAGCGGGGTTATGAATTCACTGCCGCCACGGGTCATGACGACCCGCACTTCCGCGCCCTGGTCGATGAGTCGGCGAACCAGCTCGGCGCTCTTGTAGGCGGCAATGCCGCCGCCGACGCCCAGAACGATGCGTTTCCGATACAGCCGCTGCATAAGCCTGCCTTTGGATTTCAGTGGTCAATGCAGGGCGAACCTCTCGACAGCAGCCTGCCGGGGTGCAAATCGCCTGCAAAAAAGATGGGCTACGATATCACAGCGACCGCTATGGAACAGCGGTGCCCACCATCAGGGAGAGCCTATGAGTATTCGGGATTGGCCCGTGGCCGAGCGGCCGCGGGAGAGGTTGTTGGCTTCGGGGGCAGGGAGTCTTTCTGACGCCGAGCTATTGGCGATTTTCTTGCGAACCGGCGTGTCGGGGAAAAGCGCGGTGGATCTGGCGCGACAACTGTTGACTCAATTTGGCAGCCTGCGCGCGCTGCTGGAGGCCGACCAGATCACGTTCAGCAGCCATATGGGCCTGGGACCGGCGAAGTTCGCGCAGTTGCAGGCGGCGCAGGAGATGAGCCGGCGGCATCTGGCCGAACGGGCGCGGCAAAGAACGACGCTGGAAAGCCCGGGCATCGTCCGTGAGTACCTGAAATCGATGCTGCGCCACGAGCCCCATGAAGTGTTTGGCTGCCTGTTTCTCAATTCCAGGCATCAGGTGCTGGGCTTCGAGACGCTGTTTCGCGGCTCCATCGACAATGCCAGCGTTCATCCCCGGCAAGTGGTCAAGCGCGCCCTGGCCCACAACGCCGCCGCGCTGATCCTGTGCCACAACCATCCTTCCGGCAACACCGAGCCCAGTCAGGCCGATCGGTTACTCACTGAGCGACTTCAAGAGGCGTTGGAGCTGATTGACGTGCGAGTGCTCGATCACTTCATCGTTGGTGATGGGGAGCCGCTGTCGATGGCGGAGTATGGGTGGATGTGAGCGAAATCTGGTGCCCAGAGCAATCCTTTGTGGGAGCGAGCCTGCTCGCGATAGCGGTTCGTCAGTGACATTGTCTGTTCTGACACGCCGCAATCGCGAGCAGGCTCGCTCCCACAAGGTTCACCGCATTACTTGAGGCTGACCTTCGAGTAATCCTGGCGCCCAAACGGGCTGACCGCATAACCCTGCAGGTCCTTGCGAACCAGAGCGAACGCGGTCGGGTGCGCCAGCGGTAGCCACAGGGCCTGTTGCTGGATCTGTGCCTGGGCCTGCTCATAGAGCTTGGTACGCACGCCCTGTTCGCCGGTGGTCTTGCCGGCGCTGATCAGCTTGTCCAGGTCCTGGTTGCAATAACGGGCGAAGTTGGTGCCGGACTTGACCGCCGCGCAGGAAAACTGCGGCGTCAGGAAGTTGTCCGGGTCGCCGTTGTCGCCGGCCCAGCCCATGAACAGCAGGTCATGCTCGCCGGCCTTGGCGCGACGGATCAGCTCCCCCCATTCGATCACCCGGATTTCGGCCTGGATGCCGATTTCCGCCAGGTCGGATTGCAGCAGTTGTGCGCCGAGGCTGGGGTTGGGGTTCAGCAGGCTGCCGGAAGGGCGGGTCCAGATCGTGGTCTGGAAACCCTCTTTCAAGCCGGCTTTGGCCAGCAGGTCGCGGGCCTTGGCCGGGTCATGGGCATAGCCGGGCAGGTTCTTGGCGTAGCTCCAGGTGTTTGGCGGGTAGGGGCCGTTGGCCGCTTCGGCGGTGCCTTCGAAGACGGTCTTGAGGTAGCTGGCCTTGTCGAAGGCGAGGTTGATGGCCTGGCGCACCTCGGGTTTGTCCAGGGGCGGATGCTGGCTGTTGATTGCCACGAAGGCGGTCATGAAGGCGTCGGTCTGTTCCACCTTCAGGGTCGCTTCCTGCCGGGCGGCCTGCACGTCCAAAGGCTTGGGCGACAGGGCGATCTGGCATTCGTTGCGCCGCAGTTTTTGCAGGCGCACGTTTGCATCCGGTGTGATGGCGAAGATCAGCGGGTCTACCTGGGGCTTGCCGCCGAAGTAATCATTGTTGGCCTTGTAGCGAATCGAGGCGTCCTTCTGGAACCGGTTGAAGATGAACGGGCCGGTGCCGATGGGCTGGTTGTTGAGTTTTTCCGGGGTGCCGGCCTTCATCAATTGATCGGCGTATTCAGCCGAATAGATCGAGGCGAATCCCATGCTCAAGGTGGCCAGGAAGGTGGAGTCCGCGTGATCGAGGGTGAAACGCACGGTCAGCGGGTCCAGTGCATCGATTTTCTTGATCAGCGCCGGCAGTTGCATGGATTGGGCATGCGGGAAGCCGCTCTGGGCGACTTTATGCCAGGGATTGGCAGGGTCCAGCATACGTTCGAAGCTGAACTTCACGTCTTCGGCGCTCAGGTCGCGATGGGGCGTGAAATATTCGGTCTGATGGAACCTGACCTTTGGGCGCAGGTTGAACACGTAGGTCAGCCCATCGGTCGAGACGTCCCAGCGCTCGGCCAGGCTGGGGACCACCTTGCCGCTGGCGGTGTCGAACTCCACCAGTCGGTTCATCAGGACGTCGGCGGAGGCGTTGGTGGTCGTCAGCGAATTGTATTGAACGACATCGAACCCCTCCGGGCTGGCCTCGGTGCAGACGCTCAGGGCGGCGGCTTGGGCCAATGGGCTGATCAGCAAGGGGGCGAGCAACAGTGAGAGGGCAGCGAGGCGCATGATCGGTTTCCTTGTCAGGTCGAAGGCCCATCTGCGAGTGCAGTCTGGAAAAGGCCTACCCTAGTGGGCTCGCTGCCAAATGACTATCCCCTTTTTGCTTTTTCCGGCACCCTGCGCTCGCGCATCGATGCACTGGAAGCGGTCGGCGTTGAAAAAAACTGGATGCAGCGACGAGCGGTCGCAGCCATCGCCAGCCTTTGCCGCAGCCGTTCGGCACGGCTGCCCGAGGATTCCCAGCAAAGACAAATCACACAGGCTGTTGTTGCACCGAGGTCTTTCTGGTATAAAGCAGCGCTCTTTTCTAGGGGCCCGGTTCCTTCACTGTAGGTGTAGCCGGTAAGACCCTTAAAGAAACGCGGCGCCTGGCGCCAAATGACTGAGAGATTAAGCGGCCAACCCATGCCGGGTTGGGCATGTGGTTTTAGAGGGCTGAGGCATGTCTAGAGTCTGTCAAGTTACCGGTAAGGGTCCGGTGACTGGGAATAACATTTCCCACGCAAACAACAAAACCCGTCGTCGTTTCCTGCCGAACCTGCAGCATCACCGCTTCTGGGTTGAAGAAGAGAAACGTTTTGTGCGTCTGCGCGTATCTGCCAAGGGCATGCGTATCATCGACAAGCGTGGCATCAGTGTCGTGCTGGCCGAACTTCGTCGCGATGGCAAGGTTTAAGGGAGCTAATCATGCGTGAATTGATTCGTTTGATCTCGAGCGCCGGTACTGGTCACTTCTACACTACCGACAAGAACAAGCGTACTACCCCGGACAAAATCGAGATCAAGAAATATGATCCGGTTGTTCGCAAGCACGTGATCTACAAGGAAGGCAAAATCAAGTAATTGATTTTCCTTCTTACGAAAAAGGCCCGTATCGCGAGATACGGGCCTTTTTTGTGGCTGGCTTCCAGCCCTGATTCAATCCCTGTGGGAGCGAGCCTGCTCGCGATGGGGCCAGCCCGGCCAATGAAAACTCAAGCCTTCTGCTCAAACACCACATAGATCTTGCGGCACGGCTCCAGCACTTCCCAAGTACCCTTGAAGCCCGCTGGAATCACAAAGCGGTCGCCTGCGCGCAATGTCTTGGCATTGCCGTCGCTGTCCCGCAGCACGGAGACACCCTGGACGATCTCGCAGTATTCATGTTCGGTGTAATTGACTGTCCACTGGCCGACCGCGCCTTCCCAGACGCCGGCATTCATTTGTCCGCAGGGGCTGTTGTAGTGGTTGTACACGGCTTGTTCGGGATCGCCCTTGAGAACCTTGGCCGGGTCCGGGCGATAGCGATCGGCGACGGTGCTGGCCTGACTGAAGTCGACGATGTCCTGGATGCTCATTTCCGTAATCCCCCGGTGATTGCTTGGAAGGCTCGAGTCTATGTTTATTAAAACGAACATCGCAAGGCTGTTTGCTGGCCTTGTGTCAAATATATTGAAACTTGAGGGGCGGCTGGTTTAGGGTGGTGGGTGCCCTGTGCCGAAAATATGCGCGAAAACCGGCTGGCCGGGCAGAATTCCTGAGCGGGCGCACCTCTGCGACGCTCATACCCCAATAAGAGGAGGACACTCGCATGACCACCCTGACTCGTGCCGACTGGGAACAACGCGCTCGCGATCTGACCATCGAGGGCCGCGCCTTCATCAACGGCGAATACACCGATGCGGTGTCCGGCGAAACCTTCGATTGCCTCAGCCCGGTCGATGGCCGCCTGTTGGGCAAGGTCGCCAGCTGCGATGCTGCCGACGCCCAGCGTGCCGTCGAAAACGCTCGCGCGGTCTTCAATTCCGGCGCCTGGTCGCGCCTGGCGCCGAGCAAGCGCAAAGCCACCATGATTCGTTTCGCCGGCCTGCTCAAGCAGCACGTCGAGGAGCTGGCCCTGCTCGAAACCCTGGACATGGGCAAGCCGATCAGCGATTCCCTGAACATCGATGTGCCCGGTGCGGCCCAAGCGTTGAGCTGGAGCGGCGAAGCGATCGACAAGCTCTACGACGAAGTGGCTTCGACCCCGCACGACCAACTGGGCTTGGTCACCCGCGAGCCGGTCGGTGTGGTGGGCGCCATCGTGCCGTGGAACTTTCCGCTGTTGATGGCCTGCTGGAAGCTCGGTCCGGCACTGTCCACCGGTAACTCGGTGGTACTCAAGCCGTCGGAAAAATCCCCGCTGACCGCCATCCGCATCGCCGCACTGGCCGTCGAAGCCGGGATTCCGAAAGGCGTGCTCAACGTGTTGCCAGGCTACGGCCATACCGTCGGCAAGGCCCTGGCCCTGCACATGGATGTCGACACGCTGGTATTCACCGGTTCCACCAAGATCGCCAAGCAACTGATGATCTACTCCGGCGAATCCAATATGAAGCGCATCTGGCTGGAAGCCGGCGGCAAGAGCCCGAACATCGTGTTCGCCGACGCCCCGGACCTGCAAGCTGCCGCCGAAGCCGCGGCCAGCGCCATTGCGTTCAACCAGGGCGAAGTCTGCACCGCCGGCTCGCGACTGCTGGTGGAGCGCTCCATCAAGGACACCTTCCTGCCGCTGGTGATCGAAGCCCTCAAGGGCTGGAAGCCCGGCAACCCGCTGGATCCGGCGACGAATGTCGGTGCCCTGGTGGACACCCAGCAGATGAATACCGTGCTGTCCTACATCGAAGCCGGTCACAGCGACGGCGCCAAGCTGGTGGCCGGTGGCAAGCGGATCCTCGAGGAAACCGGTGGTACGTATGTCGAGCCGACGATTTTCGACGGTGTGAGCAATGCCATGAAAATTGCTCAGGAAGAGATTTTCGGTCCGGTCTTGTCGGTGATTGCCTTCGATACCGCCGAAGAAGCCATCCAGATTGCCAACGACACGCCATATGGCCTGGCGGCGGCGGTATGGACTCGGGACATCTCCAAGGCCCACCTGACCGCCAAGGCCTTGCGCGCCGGCAGCGTGTGGGTGAACCAGTACGACGGCGGCGACATGACCGCGCCGTTCGGTGGCTTCAAGCAGTCGGGTAACGGCCGCGACAAGTCGCTGCATGCCTTCGACAAATACACCGAGCTGAAGTCGACCTGGATCAAGCTGTAACAGCACAGCGCTGATCCCTGTGGGAGCGAGCCTGCTCGCGATAACGGTATGACAGTCGACAGCTTTGTTGAATGTTGCGCCGCTTCGCGAGCAGGCTCGCTCCCACATTGTTTTGAGGGATACCCATAATCGATGACGACCCACAGGAGCGTGGAAATGCGTTGGGCGACTTATTTCGCCGTGTTGGCCTCTGTCCTGAGCGTCGGCCTTGCCCTGGGGGTCAGCATGCCGCTGGTGTCGCTGCGCCTGGAGGGCTGGGGGTATGGTTCGTTCGCCATTGGTGTGATGGCGGCCATGCCGGCCGTTGGGGTGTTGCTTGGGGCCAAGGTGTCCAGCCGTCTGGCGGCGCGGTTTGGGACCGCGACCTTGATGCGCTTGTGCCTGTGGGGCGGGGCGGTGTCCATCGGGTTGCTGGCGCTGTTGCCCAGTTACCCGGTCTGGCTGGTGCTGCGGCTGGTGATCGGGGTGGTCCTGACCCTGGTGTTCATCCTCGGTGAGAGCTGGATCAATCAACTGGTCGTCGAACAATGGCGCGGCCGGCTGGTGGCGCTGTACGGCGCCAGTTATGCCCTCAGCCAGTTGTCCGGCCCGCTGTTGCTCGGTGCGCTGGGTACGGTTCACGACTACGGATTCTGGGTGGGCGTCGGCCTGCTACTGGTGGCGCCCCTGCTGTTGCTCGGTCGCAGCGGCGCGCCTACCAGTGAAGCCGGCAGCGTTACCTTGGGCGATTTGTGGGCATTTTGCCGAGGGCTGCCAGCGATCGCCTGGGCGGTGTCGTTGTTCGCGGCCTTCGAGGCGATGATCCTGACGTTGCTGCCGGTGTATTGCCTGCGCCAGGGGTTCAGTGCCGACGTCGCGCTGGCGATGGTCAGCACCGTGGTGGTCGGTGATGCGTTGCTGCAACTGCCCATTGGCGCCTTGGCCGACCATTTGTCTCGGCGAACCTTGCTCACGGGCTGCGCGGTGGCGCTGACCTTATCCAGCCTGGCGGTTCCGTTGCTGATCGATACCGTACTGATCTGGCCTTTGTGGGTGCTGTTCGGAGCCAGCGCGGGTGGCTTGTTCACCTTGTCGTTGATCCTGATCGGCGAGCGTTACCGCGACGATGCGCTGGTGCGGGCCAACGCCCATATTGCCCAGTTATGGGGAATCGGTTGCCTGATCGGCCCCTTGGTGGCGGGTGCGGGCAGCCAATGGATCAGCGGGCACGCGCTGCCGTTGTTCATGGCGGCGGGTGCGTTTGGGCTGGTGATTCTGTTGCTGCGCCAGGGTGCGTTCGGGGCTACGCAGCCTGCCTGAAAAACCTGTGGCGAGGGAGCTTCTTGTGGTGAGGGGATTTAGCGAGACGTCGCACCGCCCCGCTGGGCTGCGTAGCAGCCCTGAAGCCAGGCGCCACGGTACATCAAGTTGATTACATTCAATCTGCTTGGGGCTGCTACGCAGCCCAGCGGGGATAAACCCCCTCGCCACAAGAGCGGGGCAGCCCTACAACATTTTTTCCAACCCGATGGTCGTCGCAAACCAGGCATTGAACCGGCGCCACCAGCTGCCGGGCTCGCGGTCCAGGTCGTGGAGTTTGCCGTTGTCTTCGGTGGTCCAGATAAGCGCTCCATCCTCCAGTCGCGCGTGATAGCTCAGGGCCGGTGCCATGCCCTGCAAGGCGAGGTCGCGGACCTGGCCAGCGAGTTCGGGACTGTCCACCAAGACGCCGACCTCGGTGTTCCACAGCACTGAGCGCGGGTCGAAATTGAATGAGCCGATGAACGACTTCTGCCGGTCAAAAATGATCGCCTTGCTGTGCAGGCTCGAGTCCGATTCGCCGTAGGACTTGCTATAGAACAGGTGCGGGCTGCTGCCTCCCGTGTCCCCGGGCTGGCGCCGCAACTCGAACAGCCGTACACCATGCTCCAGCAGGGCCCTGCGGTAGGGCGCATAACCGCCGTGCACCGCTGGCACATCGGTGGCCTCCAGGGAGTTGGTCAACAAGCTGACCGACACGCCGGCATCGGCGCGGCTGGTGAGGTACACCAATCCGGGCTGTCCCGGCACGAAGTAAGCCGAAATCATGATCAGCTCCTTGCTGACCCCCGTCAGCTCAGGGCCCAGTTGCGTGGTCAGCAACAGGTGCGGATCCGGCTCGTCCTTGGCCAGCACCTTGCTGGGCGCATCCCACAGCGCCTGGTTCCAGGCCCAGATCAATTCGTTGCGCCAGATATCCAGGCGCGGTTGGGTCCGGTAGGTGGTCAACTGCTGGTACAGCGCGTGGTTTTCCTTTTGCGTTTGTTCCAGGGACTCTTGCAGGCGCAGGCGGCTGTTGGCCAAGTCCTTGGCGGTGGGCTGATGGGACAGGAATTGTTCAATGGGCTTGCTCAGGGCGCTGTTCCAGTACTGGTCGAAACTGTGTCCCAGTTGCTCGGCCACCGGGCCGACGCCGAGCAGGTCGATATCGGTGAAGTTCAGGTGAGGTTCGGCATCGAAGTATTCGTCTCCCAGGTTGCGCCCACCGACGATGGCCATGCTGTTGTCCGCCAGCCATAGCTTGTTGTGCATCCGCCGGTGTTGCAGCGACAGGTTGAACAGCCGGCCGAGACTGCGGGTCACGCCGGTGGCGCGCCCCAGGTGCAATGGGTTGAACAGGCGGATCTGGATCTGCGGGTGAGCGCCGAGGGTCGAAATGATCTGGTCCTGGCCATCGCTGGTGGTGTCGTCCAGCAGGATCCGCACGCGCACGCCCCGGTCGGCGGCCTTGAGCAATTCATCCACCAGCATCCGGGTGCTGATGCCGTCGTGAACGATGTAGTACTGCAAGTCCAGGCTGCGTTGGGCATTGCGAATCAGCTCGGCCCGGGCGGTAAAGGCATCGGTGCTGTCGGAGAGCAGGCGAAACCCCGAGCGCCCTTCATGTGGCAGGGCCTGGGCCTGGACCGAGCGTCCGAATGACGATTCGGAAGCCGGCAATGTCTGGGAAGGCTCGCGGGTGATATCAACGCTGGCACAGCCTCCCAACAGTGAGGCGACAAGCAGTAGCGTAGGCAGGACCGGTTTGGATCTCACGTAGGATCGTTCCGCTTGTTGGCGTTGATTGGCTGTCGGGTGCTGCTTCCCTGCTTAGCATTCAGACGCCGCCGTCCTGGGTTTCGTTCAACAGCGCAATGGCGGCGGCCCCTACCTTGCGCACCGCTTCCTCGATCTGTGCCGTTGGCTTGGCAGCGTAGTTCATCCGCAAGCAATTGCGATACTTGCCCGATGCCGAAAAAATGCTCCCGACCGCGACCTGTACACCTTGGTCGTGCAAGACCCGGTTGAGCTTCAGCGTATCGAAACCTTCGGGTAATTCGACCCACAGCATGAAGCTGCCCCGGGGGCGACTGGCGCGGGTGCCTGCTGGAAAGTAGCGGCTGACCCAGTCAATCATCATGTCGCGATTACGCTGGTACTGTGTGCGCATCCGCCGCAAATGGGGTTCGAAATGCCCGTTCTTGAGGAACTCGGCGATGGCGATCTGCGGCTGCGGCGCGGTGGAGCCGGTGCTGATGTACTTCATGTGCAGCGCCCGCTCCAAGTACCGGCCCGGCGCAACCCAGCCCACTCGTAGGCCCGGCGCCAGGGTCTTGGAAAACGAACTGCACAGCAGGACGCGGCCATCTTCATCGAAGGATTTGATTGTGCGGGGTCGTGGGTAGTTGTAGGCCAGATCCCCATACACATCGTCTTCGATAATTGCCACATCGAAGCGCTGTGCCAGGGTCAACAGCGCACGTTTGTTCGCTTCCGGCATGATGTAGCCCAGGGGGTTGTTGCAGCTGGGCGTCAACTGTATGGCCTTGATCGGCCATTGTTCCAACGCCAGTTCCAATGCCTCCAGGCTGATGCCGGTGAGTGGGTCGGTAGGGATTTCCATGGCCTTCATGCCCAGACCCTTGAGGGTTTGCATGGCGCCATGGAAGCTGGGCGAGTCCACCGCGACGATGTCGCCTTGTTCACAGGTGGCGCGAATGCTGACCGACAGCGCTTCGTGGCAGCCGGTGGTGACAATCAGGTCATTGGCCCCCAACTGACAGCCCGAATCCAGCAGCAGGCGGGCAATCTGTTCGCGCAACGCAAGGTTGCCGTGGATATTGTCGTAGTACAGGCCAGGCATGTCCTGCCGACGGCTGATCTGCGCCAGGCTGCGCAGCAGCGGTTTCATGGTTGGAGAGTGGATGTCCGGCATGCCGCGTCCCAGTTGCACCACATCCTTGCGCGGCACGGCGCGTATCAGCTCCAGCACTTGGTCCCACTGTGAGATATCCACCGGCCGTTGGGCCGGACGGCCTATCGCCGGCAGGTCTGGCAATTCGCGACTGACCGGGACGAAATAGCCGGATTTGGGCTTCGGCATCGCCAACCCACTGTCTTCCAGCACGCGATAGGCCTGCTGCACCGTGCTCAGGCTGACCCCATGTTCCGTGCTCAGTGCCCGCACCGATGGCAGCCGGTCGCCGGGGCGGTAGAAACCCTGTTCGATGCGGGTGCCGAGCAATTCGGCGAGGTTCACGTAGAGGGTCATGGCGCGCTCTCGATAAGTTGGGAAGCAGGTAACCAATACAGTTGGCCGGTAAAAACAGCATTCAGTGGCAAAAAGGCTTTATCTGTATGCAAATAAAATACAGACGTTGAATCTGTATCGATTTTGGCCGTCCGCGCATCATGAAACCTCTGGCTACCCAAGTAAACAGGAGCAATGAAAATGAACGGCTTGAGCGATGTGCGGCTGACGTTACACAGTCAGGAACTGGAGGCTGGGCAGGAAAAGGAACTTCGAGGCGCAAGGTTTCGAAATGCTCCGACCTGCCTGGGCCGCTGGGGCCTGTTCTGGCATCGTCTGCATACACGTCGAGTCTTGCTGGAGCTGACACCCGAACAGTTGCGTGATATCGGGATGGATCCGCAGCAGGCGCGGGAGGAGGCCCTCAAGCCGTTCTGGCGGGGTTGATCCAACCAAAAGGTGGCGAGGGAGCTTGCTGTGGCGAGGGGATAAATCCCCTCGCCACAAAAACAGCATCAGGCTTACCTACAGTGTCATTCGGATCAGACCAGCTCTTTCAACCTGTGCCACAACATCCCCAACGCCAACAGCGGCGAGCGCAAGTGCTTGCCGCCGGGAAAGGTGATGTGCGGGACCCGGGCGAACAGATCAAACCCACCGCCTTGCTGCCCACTGATGGCTTCGGCCAACAGCTTGCCGGCCAGGTGCGTGGCGTTCACACCGTGGCCGGAATAGGCTTGAGCGAAATACACGTTGGGCCGGTCCTTGAGGCGGCCGATCTGCGGCAGGCGGTTGGCGCCGATGCCGATCATCCCGCCCCATTGATAGTCGATCTTCACGGGTGCCAACTGCGGGAAGACCTTGAGCATTTTCGGACGCATATAAGCGGCGATGTCCTGTGGATCGCGGCCCGAATAATGGCAAGCCCCGCCGAACAGCAAGCGGCGATCCGCCGAAAGCCGGTAATAATCCAGAGCCACCCGCTGGTCACAGACCGCCATGTTCTGTGGCAACAACGCCTGGGCCTGAGCCTGGCTCAAAGGCTCAGTGGCGATAATGTAGCTGCCAGCGGGCAGTACCTTGCCGCTCAATTCCTGGTTGAGGCCGTTGAGATAGGCATTGCAACCGAGCACCAGGGTCTTGGCGCGAACCGAGCCTTGTCGGGTATGCACCTTCACTTCAGGGCCGTAATCGATCCGGGTGACCGCCGACTGCTCGAACAGCCTGACCCCCAGTCGCTGCGCGGCGTCGGCTTCGCCCAGGGCCAGGTTCAGTGGATGCAGGTGGCCAGAGCCCATGTCGATCAAGCCGCCAACATAGCGGTCCGAGCCCACCACGCTGTGCATCTCATGGGCTTGCAGCAGCCGGGTCGGGTGACGATAGCCCAGGCTGCGCAGTTCCTCGGCGTCCTCGGCGAAGCCTTCCAGGTCGGCGGGTTTGTTGGCGAGGTCGCAATAACCCCAGGTGAGGTCGCAGGCGATCTGGAAACGCTCGACGCGCTGCCGGACGATTTCCACTGCCTCAAGGCCCATGAGCTTCATCTGGCGGACGCCTTCGGCGCCGATGACTGGGGCGAATTGATCCAGGCCATGGCCGACGCCGCGGATCAACTGGCCGCCGTTACGCCCACTGGCCCCCCAGCCGATCTGGTGTGCTTCCAGCAACACTACGCTCATGCCGCGTTCGGCCAGTTCGATGGCCGTGTTCAACCCCGAGAACCCGCCACCGACCACGCAGACATCCGCCACCAGCTCGCCCTGCAGCAACGGATGGTCCGGTTGCGGCAGGCTGCTGGCGGCGTAGTAGGAGGCGGCGTGCGCGTGGCTCGGGACAGGTTGCTGAACACGGGCGTTCATGTGCGTAATCCTGATTATTGTGTTTGAGAAATTTTACGGAGCATAAGCCGCGGATTCCTCCGTGGGCAACAGTGGTCGGCTGGCGCTGTCTGGTACAGGGCTTTTAGGGCAGAATCCGGAGCAATCCCCACCAGGTGACGCCTCGATGAGCTGCAACAGTCAGAAAATCCGCACGCTGCGCCAGCAGATTCCCTCGTTCGAGTGCGTACCGGGTTGCCACGACTGCTGCGGGCCGGTGACCACGTCACCCGAGGAGATGGCCCGCCTGCCGCGCAAAACCCGCGCCGAGCAGGACGCTGCCCTGGAGGCTCTCGACTGCGTGCACCTGGGGCCGAACGGCTGCACCGTGTATGACGAGCGGCCGCTGATCTGTCGGTTGTTCGGCACCACGGCGACGCTGCCGTGCCCCAATGGGCGGCGACCGGTGGAGTTGATCCATCCCCGGGTCGAGCAGCAGATTCATGAGTACATGGCTGCCAATCGGCAGGTGTTGGTCTAGCGAGATCGTTCCCACGCTCTGCGTGGGAATGCCTCATCGGACGCTCCGCGTTTGGCTTTTTCGGGACGCGGAGCGTCCCTGGCTGCATTCCCACGCGGAGCGTGGGAACGATCTACGCTCCGCGCGGGAGCGATCAATCCGGAATCGGCAGGTTCAGGCTCTCTTTCACCTCTTCCATCACGATATAGCTCTTGGACTCCCGCACATGGGGCAGTTTGAGCAGAATGTCGCCCAACAGCTTGCGGTATGAGGCCATCTCGGAAATCCGTGCTTTGACCAGGTAGTCGAAGTCCCCCGACACCAGGTGGCATTCCAGCACGTGAGGCAATTTCAGCACGGCACGTCGGAATTCTTCGAAGGTGTCGCCGGATTTGTAATCGAGACTGATCTCGACAAACACCAGCAGGCTACCCTTCAGATGCTGCGGGTTGAGCCGGGCGTTGTAGCCCATGATGATCCCTTCGCGCTCCAGGCGCCGTACCCGCTCGGTGCAGGGCGTTGTCGAGAGACCGACCTTTTCCCCCAGTTCGGTGAAGGAGATCCGCCCGTCCGCCTGAAGGATACGCAGGATGTTGCGGTCGATCTTGTCCAGCTCGCGCTTGGTCTGGGTATTGGTACGCACAGGGGATGCGCCTCCGTGAAAAGGGTTTTTGCCGAGAATTCTCGCCAAATATAGGCAGTTATATAGTGAAAAGCACTGCCTATTCTTTTTTACACTGCGCTCATTACGGTTCTGTACAACAAACGTCAGCGGTTCACCCGCGATGAGGGCAACAACATGCGCGTTCTGGTCTTGGGTAGCGGCGTCATCGGTACCGTCAGTGCTTACTATCTGGCCCGTGCCGGGTTCGAAGTGGTGGTGGTCGACCGTCAGCCGGCGCCCGCCATGGAAACCAGTTTCGCCAACGCCGGCCAGGTGTCGCCAGGCTATGCCTCGCCGTGGGCCGCGCCGGGCGTGCCGCTCAAGGCCATCAAATGGCTCTTGCAGCGCCACGCGCCGCTGGCCATCAAGGCCACCGCCGACATCGACCAGTACCTGTGGATGGCGCAGATGCTGCGCAACTGCACCGCCAGCCGCTACGCCATCAACAAGGAACGCATGGTGCGCCTGTCCGAGTACAGCCGCGACTGCCTCGACGAACTGCGCGCCGAAACCGGTATTGCCTACGAAGGCCGTAGCCTGGGAACCACACAATTGTTCCGCACCCAGGCACAGCTCGACGGCGCGGCCAAGGACATCGCCGTATTGAAAGAATCGGGTGTGCCGTTCGAAGTCCTCGACCGCGAAGGCATCGCACGGGTCGAGCCGGCGTTGGCGAATGTCACCGACATTCTGGCCGGTGCCTTGCGTCTGCCCAACGATCAGACCGGCGACTGTCAGATGTTTACCACGCGCTTGGCGGAAATGGCTGTGAAGTTGGGTGTGGAGTTCCGTTTCGGCCAGGATATCCAGCGGCTGGACCAGGCCGGTGACCGTATCAACGGCGTCTGGATCGACGGCAAGCTGGAAACCGCCGACCGCTACGTCCTGGCCCTGGGCAGTTATTCCCCGCAATTGCTCAAGCCTCTGGGTATCCGTGCCCCGGTGTATCCGCTCAAGGGCTATTCCCTGACCGTGCCGATCACCAACCCGGCGATGGCGCCGACCTCGACCATTCTCGATGAAACCTACAAGGTCGCGATCACCCGTTTCGATAACCGTATTCGCGTGGGTGGCATGGCGGAAATCGCCGGTTTTGACCTGTCGCTCAATCCCCGTCGCCGTGAAACCCTGGAGATGATCGTCAACGACCTTTATCCTCTGGGCGGCGACCTGGCCCAGGCCAGTTTCTGGACCGGCTTGCGCCCGACCACGCCGGATGGCACGCCGATCGTCGGCGCCACCCCGTTCAAGAATCTGTTCCTGAACACTGGCCATGGCACCCTCGGCTGGACCATGGCCTGTGGTTCCGGTCGCCTGCTGGCGGACCTGATGGCGAAGAAAAAGCCGCAGATCAGCGCCGAAGGTCTCGATATTTCCCGTTATGGCAGCAAACATCAGGAGTCTGCAAAACATGTCAATCCAGCGCCAGCTCACCAATGACCGCATGAGCCAGGTGGTCGTGCACAACGGCACCGTTTACCTGGCCGGGCAAGTCGGCGACGACATGGGCGCCGGTATCGAGCAGCAGACCCGCGAAACCCTGGCCAATATCGAGCGTTTGCTGGACCTGGCCGGGACTGACAAGAGCCGCTTGCTGTCGGTCACGATCTACCTGAAAGACATCGAGGCCGACTTTGCAGGCATGAACTCGGTCTGGGACAAGTGGCTGCCCAAGGGGGTGGCTCCGGCCCGCGCCACGGTAGAGGCCAAGCTCTGCGAGCCGGAAATCCTGGTGGAGCTGTCAGTCGTGGCCGCGCTGCCTTAAAGCTGTCGAAACGATCCCTCTCCCGGCGCTGTGGGTGGTTCACGCCATCAGCCCGCGCCGGTTTTTTTCATGTTTGCCTAGAAGCGTGCCGTCATGCGTCCTGCCCGTGCCCTTATCGATCTTCAAGCCCTGCGCCACAACTACCAATTGGCTCGTGACGTCACGGGGGCCAAGGCCCTTGCAGTGATCAAGGCCGATGCCTACGGGCATGGCGCGGTACGTTGCGCCCAAGCCTTGCAGGACACTGCGGATGGATTTGCCGTGGCATGCATCGAGGAAGCCCTGGAGCTGCGGGCCGGCGGTATTCGTGCGCCGGTGTTGCTGCTGGAAGGGTTTTTCGAAGCCGATGAGCTGTCGTTGATCGTCGAGCACGATTTCTGGTGCGTCGTGCATTCGTTGTGGCAGCTCGAAGCGATTGAAAAAGCGGCGCTGGGCAAGCCGATCACGGTCTGGCTCAAGCTGGACTCTGGGATGCACCGGGTCGGCCTGCATCCGCAAGACTACCAGGCCGCCTATCGTCGGCTGCTGGCCAGCGGCAAAGTGGCGAAAATCGTGTTGATGAGCCACTTTGCCCGTGCCGACGAGCTGCATGATCCCAGCAGCACCCGGCAACTGGAAGTGTTTGAAGCGACCTGCCAGGGATTGACGGCCGAGACCAGCCTGCGCAACTCCCCGGCGGTCTTGGGCTGGCCACAGATGCCGAGTGACTGGGTTCGTCCGGGCATCATGCTGTATGGCGCGACGCCTTTCGATGAAGCCAACGCCACCGCTTCGCGCCTGCAGCCGGTGATGACCCTGGAGTCGAAGATCATCTGCGTGCGCGAGCTGCCGGCCGGCGAACCGGTGGGGTATGGCGCCCGTTACGTGACCACCCAGACGACCCGGGTCGGGGTGGTCGCCATGGGCTATGCCGACGGCTACCCGCGCCAGGCTCCGAGCGGTACTCCGGTGCTGGTGGACGGCCAGCGCAGCCAATTGCTCGGACGCGTGTCGATGGACATGCTGTGTGTCGACCTGACGAATGTCCCCCATGCCGGGCTCGGTTCGACCGTCGAGTTGTGGGGCAAGCATGTGCTCGCCAGCGATGTGGCGAAGGCTGCCGGCACCATTCCCTATCAGATTTTCTGCAACCTGCGGCGGGTGCCGCGGCTCTATTCCGGGGGCTGACGCAACGCGGGATCGACCGAAGGTCGCTTCACCGCGCAGGATTCGGGTCAAAGTGTTGTAAATACTGAACGCTGTCGCCATGATAACGCTCACTTTCCACACAACCTGATCCCCTGGAGGTTCCAGCATTGGACGTCGGTGAACGACTGCAAGCCATTCGTAAACTCAAAGGCCTTTCCCAGCGTGAACTCGCCAAACGTGCGGGCGTCACCAACAGCACCATTTCGATGATCGAGAAAAACAGCGTGAGCCCCTCGATCAGCTCGCTGCGCAAGGTCCTTGGCGGCATCCCCATGTCCATGGTCGAGTTTTTCTCCGAAGAAATCCTCCAGGAGAAGCCGACCCAGATCGTCTACAAAGCCAACGAACTGATCGATATCTCCGACGGCGCCGTGACCATGAAGCTGGTGGGCAGGGCACACCCGAGTCGGGCGATTGCCTTTTTGAACGAAATCTATCCGCCTGGCGCCGATACCGGTGACGAGATGCTCACCCATGAAGGCGAGGAAACCGGGATTCTGGTGGAAGGGCGTCTGGAGCTGGTCGTCGGCGCCGAAACGTTCGTGCTCGAAGCCGGGGACAGCTACTATTTCGAAAGCACCAAGCCACACCGTTTCCGTAATCCGTTCGATGTGCCGGCGCGACTGATCAGCGCAGCCACACCGGCCAATTTCTAAGGAAGAGGCGCCAAGCCCGCACGGGCAGCGGCGGCCAGGGGGGGAAGCTGTCACAACGAACAAGACCCTTGTGACTTTAGGGTTGTTTCAGTGTGACAGGCTTACCGCTATACTTGCGCCCGCCTGCAACCGTGGCCGCAGGCGTGACTAGCCACCATGAGGGTGTACGCGTGAACCTAATTATGAAAATGCTGGCTGCACCAGCAACCGTATTGGCCCTTTGGGCAGTCAGTGCCCAAGCGGCGACCAACGACGAAATTGCCAAGCGCCTCGAGCCGGTCGGCCAGGTTTGCGTTGCGGGGAAGGAATGCAAGGGCATGGAAGTTGCCGTTGCGGCGGGTGGTGGGGCTAAGAAAACGCCCGATGACGTGATTGCAAAACACTGTAACGCTTGCCATGGCACCGGCCTGCTGGGCGCTCCAAAAATAGGTGATACAGCCGCCTGGAAAGAGCGCGCTGACCATCAAGGTGGTTTGGATGGCATTCTTGCGAAAGCCATTACTGGTATCAATTCCATGCCACCTAAAGGCACCTGCGCCGATTGCTCGGATGAAGAGCTCAAAGGCGCCATCCAGAAGATGTCCGGCCTGAAATAAAGCCAGCATCCTTCAAAAAAGCCGCTTACGAGCGGCTTTTTTGCGCCTCGGAAACGAACACTCGGGGCTGTTCATCGCAACCAAGACCCGGCAAGCTCGGTCCAATCCACATTCACGGAATGACCCGGAGGGTAGGATGGTGCAATTGTGTTCAATCGAGCAGGCAGTGGATGACGTCCTGGAACGCCTGCCGGCGCATATCCACCTCGGCATGCCCCTGGGGTTGGGCAAACCCAATCTGTTCGCCAACGCGCTGTACCGGCGCGTTGCCCAACTGCCCGAACGACAACTGACCGTCTACACAGCCCTGAGCCTGGGTCGGCCGAACCTGGGCGACGGTTTGCAAAAGCGCTTTCTCGAGCCCTTCATTGAACGGGTTTTCGGCGACTATCCGGAACTCGATTACCTGGCCGACCTGCAGCGGGACAGCCTGCCGTCCAACATTCGGGTCGAGCAGTTCTTCATGCAGCCGGGCAGCCTGCTGCACAGCGCATCGGCCCAGCAGAACTACGTCAGCAGCAACTACAGTCACGCCGCCCGGGACATCAACGCCGCAGGCTTGAACCTGATCGCGCAACTGGTGGCGAGCGATCCACAGCACCCGGATCGCCTGAGCCTGAGTTGCAACCCCGACATCACCCTCGACCTGTTGCCAATGATCGAGAAGCGGCGGGCGGCGGGGGAGACCATCCTCATGGTCGGCCAGGTTCATAGCGATCTGCCCTACATGCCGGGGAATGCTGAAATCGGCATCGACGCTTTCGATCTGTTGATCGACGAGAAGGACAACCACACGCTGTTTTCCACGCCGAACATGCCGGTGGGGTTCCAGGACCATTTCATCGGCCTGCACGCAAGCAGCCTGGTGCGTGACGGCGGCACGCTGCAAATCGGTATTGGTTCCATGGGCGATGCGCTGACGGCGGCGCTGCTGGCGCGTCAGGCGGATAACGCCGGATATCGGGCGTTACTGGCGGACCTGAACCTCAGCCAGTGGGCGCAACTGATCGAGCGTGAGGGTGGGGTCGAGCCATTTGCCAAGGGGTTGTACGGTTGCAGTGAAATGTTCGTCAACGGTCTGCTGGTGCTGGCGGAGGCCGGGATCATCCGGCGCAAGGTCTACCCCGATGAGCCGACCCAGGAGCAGGCCAACGCGGGCACGCTCGACGAGGCGGCCCAGCCCGACGGCGTCTGTATCCATGGCGGCTTCTTTCTCGGGCCACGCAGTTTTTACCAGCGCTTGCACGAGTTGCCGCAGAGCCGTCGGCTCGAATTCAACATGACCCGCATCAGCTACATCAACGAGTTGTATGGCCAGGAGCGCCTCAAGCGCTTGCAGCGTCTCGATGCCCGCTTCATCAATACCGTGTTCACCATGACTCTGCTCGGCGCTGGGGTGTCCGATCAGTTGGAGGACGGACGGGTGCTCAGCGGTGTCGGCGGGCAGTACAACTTCGTCGCCCAGGGGCATGCGCTGGAAGGTGCGCGTTCCATTTTGCTCCTGCGCAGTTGGCGGGAGTCCGGGGGCGAGATCAGCTCGAACATTGTCTGGGAGTATGGCCATTGCACGATTCCTCGGCACCTGCGGGACATCGTGGTGACCGAATACGGCATCGCCGATCTGCGGGGCAAGACCGATGCCGCGGTGATCGAAGCGTTGCTGAACATCAGTGATTCACGCTTCCAACCGGGGTTGATCGAGCAGGCGCAGAATGCTGGAAAGCTACCGAAGGATTTTCGCCTCGATCCGCGGTTCGCCGACAACACATCGGAGCGCTTGCAGGCGATCCAGGCGCGGCATCCGAATCTGTTTCCAGAGTATCCGTTGGGTGCTGATTTCGACGGAGTGGAGCGGGACCTGTTGCGGGCGCTGAACTGGCTCAAGAGCAAGTTCAAGCTCACCGAAATACTCGAGTTGGGCAAGGCTGCGCTGGATGCCCCGGAGCCCTCGTTGTACCCCGAGCATCTGGAGCGGATGCAACTGGCGAGCACGGAGGGGCTGAAGGAAGATCTGTTCCAGCGCTTGTTGCTGGCGGGTCTCAAAGCCACGGCGCAACAACAATCAACCTGACCTTCCTGTGGGAGCGAGCCTGCTCGCGATGACGGACTACCTGCCAACACTGATGTTGGATGTGCAGGCCTCATCGCGAGCAGGCTCGCTCCCACAAAGGGGGAACTGTGCGGTCAGTCGATGAAGGTCACCACCCCATCCGCCAGGGATTTCACCCGCGCCAGGGACTCGACACGATAGCCTTGGGCGTCCAGTTCCGCGCGGCCACCCTGGAACGACTTCTCGATCACGATCCCCAGTCCGGCCACGGTGGCGCCGGCCTGTTTGATGATGGAAATCAGCGCCTGGGAGGCTTTGCCGTTGGCCAGGAAGTCATCGATGATCAGCACCCGGTCGCTGCTGGTCAGGTGACGAGGGCTGATGGCGACGGTGCTCTCGGTCTTCTTGGTGAACGAATACACGGTCGCCGACAGCAGGTTTTCCGTCAGGGTCAGGGACTGTTGCTTACGGGCGAAAATCACCGGCACGCCAAGGTTCAGGCCGGTCATGATGGCCGGGGCGATACCCGAGGCTTCAATGGTGACGATCTTGGTGATGCCCGAATCCTTGAACAGCGCGGCGAATTCATCGCCGATCTGTTTCATCAACTGCGGGTCGATCTGGTGGTTCAGGAAAGCGTCGACTTTCAGGACCTGATCGGAAAGCACGATGCCTTGCTCACGGATTTTCTGGTGCAGGGCTTCCATGAAGCCTCCTCTGATAACGCCTCAAGGGCTCTGAAGGCGGAAAAAAGTAGTCGATTCTAGCGCTTTAGCATCGCTCGTATATCGGCCAAAGCGCTGTTGCCGCGAACGGCTTTTACTTCAGTCGGGGTGTCGTCGTTGCCTTCCCAGGCCAGGTCGTCCGGCGGCAGCTCATCGAGAAAGCGGCTCGGCGCGCAGTCGATCACTTCACCGTATTGCTTGCGCTTGGCGGCGAAGGTGAAGGCCAGCGTCTGACGGGCCCGGGTAATACCCACGTAGGCCAGGCGCCGTTCTTCTTCGATGGTGTCGGCCTCGATGCTGGAACGGTGCGGCAGGATTTCTTCTTCCATGCCCATGATGAACACGTAAGGGAATTCCAGGCCCTTGGAGGCGTGCAGCGTCATCATTTGCACGCCTTCGGCACCGTCTTCCTCTTCCTGCTGACGCTCGAGCATGTCCCGCAGCACGAGCTTGCCGATGGCGTCCTCGACGGTCATTTCGCCGTCTTCGTCTTTTTCCAGGGTGTTCTTCAGGGCCTCGATCAGGAACCAGACGTTGCCCATGCGGTAGTCAGCGGCCTTGTCGCTGGAGCTGTTGGTGCGCAGCCAGTTCTCGTAGTCGATGTCCATGACCATGCTGCGCAGTGCCGCGATCGGATCTTCCCCGGCGCACTGCTCGCGGACCCGGTCCATGAAGCGCTTGAAGCGCGCCAGGCGGTCGGTGAAGCGGCTGTCCAGGTGTTCGCCGAGGCCGATTTCGTCGGTGGCGGCGTACATCGAGATCTTGCGCTCGGTGGCGTAATTACCGAGTTTTTCCAGCGTGGTCGAGCCGATTTCCCGACGCGGGACGTTGATCACCCGCAGGAAGGCGTTGTCATCGTCCGGGTTCACGATCAGGCGGAAATAGGCCATCAGGTCCTTCACTTCCTGACGGCCGAAGAAGCTGTTGCCCCCCGACAGGCGATAGGGAACCTGGTGATGCTGCAACTTCAGCTCGATCAGCTTGGCCTGGTAGTTGCCGCGGTACAGGATCGCAAAATCGCTGTACGGCCGGTCGGTGCGCAGGTGCAGGCTGAGGATTTCCATGGCCACGCGCTCGGCTTCGGCGTCTTCGTTGCGGCAGCGGATCACGCGGATCTCGTCGCCGTGACCCATCTCGCTCCACAGCTGCTTTTCGAACTCGTGGGGGTTGTTGGAAATCAGCACGTTGGCGCAGCGCAGGATGCGGCTGGTGGAGCGGTAGTTCTGTTCCAGCATCACCACTTTGAGCGACGGATAATCTTCCTTGAGCAGCATCAGGTTTTCCGGACGCGCGCCACGCCAGGCGTAGATCGACTGGTCGTCGTCGCCCACCACGGTGAACTGGTTGCGCTTGCCGATGAGCAGCTTCACCAGCAGGTATTGGCTGGCGTTGGTGTCCTGGTATTCGTCCACCAGCAGGTAGCGAACCTTGTTCTGCCATTTTTCGAGGATGTCGGCGTGTTCCTGGAACAGCTTGACCGGCAGCAGGATCAGGTCGTCGAAGTCCACCGCATTGAACGCCTTGAGCGTGCGCTGGTAATGGGTGTAGACGATGGCGGCTGTCTGTTCCTTGGGGTTGCGGGCGTTTTCCAGGGCTTCGGCGGGCAGCACCAGGTCGTTCTTCCAGGCGCCGATCATGTTCTTGATCTCGTCGACGCCGTCGTCGCCCGAGTACTCCTTCTGCATGATGTCGGTCATCAGGGCCTTGACGTCGGTCTCGTCAAAAATCGAGAAGCCCGGCTTGTAGCCCAGTCGCACGTGTTCCTTGCGGATGATGTTCAGGCCCAGATTGTGGAAGGTGCAGACCGTCAGGCCACGGCCTTCGCCGGCGCGCAGCAGGCCTCCAACCCGTTCTTTCATTTCCCGGGCGGCTTTGTTGGTAAAGGTCATGGCGACGATGTACTGGGCGCGGATGCCACAGTTCTGGATCAGGTGCGCGATCTTGCGGGTGATCACGCTGGTCTTGCCGGAGCCTGCACCGGCGAGCACCAAAAGAGGGCCGCCGACATAGTTCACGGCTTCTTGCTGCCGGGGATTGAGTCGGGACATGACAGGGTCAGGGAGTCGTTTGCGAAAATGGGCCGGCATTTTAACAGGCTTGGAGAATTGTGCTGCTCTGTCCGACTTGTGACGCGGTATGACGAGGCTTCGCTGCCTTGAGGCTGGGATTTGGAGTGGATTGGCGCTGATGTTCGGCCTGGGAATGGAAAAAAATCGCCAGAAGCCCGTTTTTGAGAACTATTGGCACTGGTCATTGTCGGTCGGCAGGTCATAATGCCCAGCGCACCCCCCCTTGCAGAGTCTACGGAGTCAGCTTGTCCACGCCTGTCGAACCCTTGCGTTTGCTGTTATTGGCCGAAGAGCCTGAGTGGTCAGCGATATTACGCGAGTGCCTGGCGCCTATGGCGGGCTCGGTCGTGTTGATCATTGCCCCGAGCTGGGAGTCGGTCAACAGCCTGTTCGAAGACAACCGCAACGCGGTCCTGTTGACGGTCGCGGCCTTGCAACCAGCGCCCGGCCGCTGCCCTCTGCCGACCATCCTGCTGCTTGATCACGAGCCCGCGTCGCTGCCCGACGGCGCCAGCGACTGGCTGGTGCGTGACCTGCTCGACAGTGCGACCCTGCGTCGTTGCCTGCGTCATGTACGTGAACGCGGGGTACTGGAAAACACCTTGCAACGTCTCGCCGAACAGGACCCGTTGACCGGCATTGCGAACCGTCAGGGGTTCCAGACCCTGCTGGCGGCGCGCCTGGCTGAAAGCGAAGGCCGTGGCCTGGCGCTCGGTCACCTGGACCTGGACAACTTCCGTCACGCCAACGACGCCCTCGGGCATCAAGCCGGCGACCGCTTGATCCTGCAGGTGGTATCGCGTCTCAAGGGGGCGCTCGAAGCCGGCGATCAGTTGGCACGGCTGGGCAGCGACGAGTTCGCCTTGCTGATCGATACCCGCCGGGCACCTCAGCGGGCCGAATGGATGGCCGAGCGCATCACCCAAGCCATGGCCGAGCCCTATTGGGTGGACGGCGAAAGCCTGCTGATCGGCTGCAGCCTGGGCATCGCCCATGCTCGGGCCCAGGCGGGTGCCGATCCGTTGATGTGGCATGCCCACATCGCCATGCAGCAGGCCAAGAGCACCCAGGGTTGCACCTTTCATGTCTTCAACGAGCGCATCAACCGCAACGCCCGCAGCCTCGCCGATCTGGAAAGCGAACTGCGCCGGGCGCTGCGTCGCGACGAACTGGAGCTGCACTACCAGCCCCGCCTGGACCTCGAAAGCGGTCGCATCGTCGGCCTCGAAGCCCTGGTGCGTTGGCGTCACGGTGAGCGCGGGCTGCTGCCTCCGAGTGAATTCGTGCCGCTGGCCGAGCAGAGTGGCCTGATCGTACCGCTGGGCTACTGGGTGATTTCCCGTGCGCTGCGGGATATGCAGGCCCTGCGCGAGCGCGGGTTGGCGCCGCTGCACATGGCGGTCAACTTGTCGTTCCGGCAGTTCCAGGACAGCCAGTTGCTGTCGACCCTGAGTCGGTTGATCAGCGAGCGGGGCGTCGAAGCCCAATGGCTGGAGTTCGAACTCACCGAAACCGCGGTCATGCGTCGCAGCGAGTTGGTCAAGCAGACGATGGATGCCCTCGGCCGGTTGGGGGTGCGTTTCTCCCTGGACGATTTCGGCACTGGATTTTCCTCGTTCGTGCACCTCAACAGCCTTCCCATCGCCCTGCTGAAGATCGACAAGAGCTTCGTCGGCGGTATGGAGCAACGCGAAGAGAACCGCAAGCTGGTGCACGCGATGATCAACCTGGCCCACAACCTCAACCTGGAGGTGGTGGCCGAAGGTGTGGAAACCCGCGAGCAACTGGACCTGTTGCGCGGTTTCGGTTGCGATCAGGTGCAGGGCTTCCTGATCAGCAAACCGTTGCCGCTGCCTGAACTGGTGGAATACCTGACGTTCGATGGTCATCAGGCAACGCGGGACGTGGTGGGCTGACCCCACCCCGCGGGCTTACACAATCCCCGGTGGGAGCGAGCCTGCTCGCGATGGCGGTCGATCAGTCAGATCGATGTATCAGACACACCGCTATCGCGAGCAGGCTCGCTCCCACAGGGGTTTCATTCAGTCTGGACGTTCTCGAAACCCTGTTGTCCCGGCTCGCCCCTGATCATCCGCTTCATCTTCCCTTCGAACGCCAACGTCAGGCTTACCGCCGCGCAGGCCAGCCCCAGGGCCAGCCCCCACCAGACGCCGGTCGGTCCCCAGCTCAGGTGAAACGCCATCCACCAGGCCGCCGGCGCGCCAATCAGCCAATAACAACCCAGGCCCACCAGGAACGTGGTCTTGGCGTCCTTGAGCCCACGAATGCAGCCCATGGCGATGGTCTGCGTGCCGTCGAACAGTTCGAACCACGCCGCCACGGCCAGCAGGCTCACCGCCAGGTCGATCACCGGACGGAACGCCGGGTCGTTGTGGTCCAGGAACAAGCCGATCAACTGATTCGGCAACAGCCAGAACACCATGGCAAAAGCCAGCATCACCGCAGCGCCGAAACCAATGCCGACCCGTCCGGACAGTCGGGCCATCAGCAGTTGTCCGGCGCCGTAGTGCTGGCCGATGCGCATGGTGATGGCGTACGACATCCCTGCCGGAACCATGAATGCCACAGACACAATCTGCAGGGCGATCTGATGGGCCGCCAACGGCGTGCTGCCCATGGTGCCCATGCACAGCGCGGCGAACGCGAACAGCCCGACTTCCACGGCATAGGTGCCGCCAATCGGCAGGCCCAGGCGCCACAGCTCCTTGAGGTACTGGCGATTCGGCCGGAACAGCCCCTCAAGCAGTGGATACGCGCGGTATGCCGGATGCCGGTGGATATGCCAGGCCAGCGCCAGGGCCATGCAACTGGCAACAATGGCAGTAACCAGGCCGATGCCCATCAAGCCCAGTTTCGGCAGCCCGAACATACCGGTGATAAGCGCGTAATTGAGCAGGAAGTTGGCCACCGTGCCGCCCAGACTGATCACCATGACCGGCGTGGCCCGGCCGATGGCGCTGGTAAAGCCGCGCAGGGCCATGAAGCTTAGATAGCCCGGCAGGGCAAACGGCAACACCAGCAGGAACTGTCCGGCGGACAGCACGTTGGTTTCGGTCTGGCCGAACATCAGCAGCACCGGCTTGAGGTTCCATAGCAGTAACCCGGCTGCCAGCGCCATCAGCCAGGCCAGCCACAACCCGGCCTGGGTCAAACGGGTGGCCCCCTCGATGTCGCCGGCACCGTGACGGATCGCCACCAGGGTACCCACTGCCGCGATCACGCCGATGCAGAAAATCGACACGAACGAATAACTCGCCGCCCCCAGTCCACCGCCGGCCAGGGCTTCGGGGCTCAGGCGCGCCATCATCAAGGTGTCGGTGAGGACCATCAACATGTGCGCCAACTGCGAGGCAATCAACGGCCCCGCCAGCCGCAGGATAGCCCGGAGTTCGGTACGCACAGGATGCTGCATGATCATCACGCTCCATGTTCAGACGAGGCTGTAAACCGTCGATTCTCGGTGCTTGCGACGCTTTGCACAAAAGGATAAAAACGATGGCAGATATGATTAAAACTCATGTATGGGTTCTTTCTGCTAGGCCCTCGTCATTGGAGCGTTTCCCGATGTCGCGTCGTCTCCCACCTCTTTATGCGCTGCGGGCATTCGAAGCAGCGGCGCGCTACAGCTCGTTCACCCGGGCCGCAGAAGAGTTATCGATTACCCAGAGTGCGGTGAGCCGTCACATCCGCACGCTCGAGGAGCATTTTGCCTGCCGGCTGTTCCAGCGCAGCGGTCGCAATCTGCAATTGACCGAAGCGGCGCGGTTGCTGCTGCCAGGTATCCGCGATGGGTTCATGGCACTTGAGCGGGCCTGCCATACGCTGTCGGGTGAGGACGGCATCCTGCGCATGAAGGCCCCCTCGACCCTGACCATGCGTTGGCTGCTGGCGCGCCTGAGTCGCTTTCGACATTTGCAGCCGGGCAATGAGGTGCAGTTGACCAGCGCCTGGATGGACGTCGATTCGGTGGACTTCAACACCGAGCCTTTCGATTGTGCGGTGTTGTTGGGCAATGGACATTTTCCAGCGGATTGGGAGGCCAGTTTCCTGTTTCCCGAGGAGCTGATTCCCGTGGGCGCGCCGAACCTGTTGAACGATCAACCGTGGGATGTGCAGCGGCTGGCCAACGCCGAACTGCTCCATCCCACGCCAGACCGTCGCGACTGGCGCAGTTGGCTGGAGCGCATGGGCTTGTCCGACAAGGTCTCGCTCAAGGGCGGGCAGGTGTTCGATACGCTGGAGCTGGGCATGATTGCAGCGGCGCGCGGTTACGGTGTTTCCATGGGCGACCTGTTGATGGTGGCCGAAGATGTGGCTCAGGGGCGCTTGAGCCTGCCGTGGCCGACCGCCGTCGCCAGTGGCGAGCATTATTACCTGGTCTGGCCCAAAACCCGTCCGGGAGGTGAACGTTTGCGTCGGCTCAGCGATTTTCTGCAAGGTGAAGTCAAGGCCATGCAACTGCCCGCGGTGGAGCGTCTTGGCTGAAACGTTGCAGTAAGGGTGATAGCAGCCTGTATTAATCCTTGCTGGCCGCTCAAGTATCTCGCTTTGCGGCCGAACCCGTGACATGGAACCCTCGTTCAGAAAGGGCAAAACATATACCTACCTTGAATAAAATGCCGAGCGTGCGACGTGATCAGGATGATCCGGTGTCTCGGCCAGGAGCCGTCATGTCTCAACCCCGTGCCCGGATCGCCTCACAGCTAGGCCTTGCCCTCGCCGTGATATTGGCGATCGTGATCTCCGGCAGTACCGTCTTCGCCTTGCGTTCGCTGGACGCCGCCAACCTTGCCACTCGTGAAGAGCATCTGGCCAGTGAAGCGCGTCTGATGGCCGATCAGCTCAATACCTTCCACGGCACCTTGCGCGAGAGCACCCAGCGCCTGGCTGGCCTGTTCGAAAAGCGCTTCAGCGCGGGCCTGAACGTGCACCCGGACCAGCCGGTTGCGGTGGCGGGCATACAGACGCCGAGCCTGAGCCTGGGTAGCGAAGTGCTGAACAACAACTTCAAGGAAGTTGACGAGTTCAAGCAGATGACCGCCGGGACCGCCACGGTGTTCGTGCGCAGCGGCGACGATTTCATCCGCGTCAGTACGTCGGTGGCCAAGCAGGACGGTTCGCGAGCCATTGGCACCATGCTGGACCACGCCAGCCCGGCTTACGCCCGCTTGATGAGTGGGCAGAGCTATATTGGCCGGGTCTTGCTCTTTGGCCGTTACTACATGACCCAGTACAGCCCGGTTCGTGACAGCGGTGGCAAGATCATCGCCGCGCTGTACGTCGGTTTCGACTACACCGATGCGCAGAATGCCCAGTTCGAGAACCTCAAGCGCTTCCGCATTGGCAAGACCGGCTCGCTGGCCCTGCTGGATGAACAAAGCAAATGGCTGGTACCGCCGGCCGGCGTCCAGGCGCTGGATGCCGCTGTCACGACCGTCGTTGGCCTGGTGAAAGAACCGGGCAAGGGCGCGTTCTGGAGCGACACCGCCGAAGATTTCTATAGCGTCGCCGTACCGTTCGAGGGCGGGCCGTGGGCGGTGGTGGCGAGCATGCCGAAGGCCGAGATTCGCGAGGTGACCTGGAGCGTCGGTACGCAACTGGCCATTGGCAGCTTGCTGGCAATGCTGCTGGCGGTTGGCGCAGCGATGTGGCTGTTGCGCAGCAAGCTGGCGCCCCTGGGCGATCTGGTGCGCCAGGCCGAAGCATTGGGCGCCGGTGACCTGAGTGTGCGCCTGAGCGTGTCGAGCCATGACGAAATCGGCCAACTGTCCCGTGCCTTCAATCAGATGAGCCAGGCGTTGTCGACCATGGTCGAGCATATCCGCAAGGCCTCCCAGGAGGTCAGCAGTCGTGCCCAGGCCCTGTCCGGGTTGTCCAGCGGTGCTTATGAGGGGATGGAGCAGCAGTCCGGCGAAATCACCAGCATGGCCGGCGCGGTGGAAGAGTTCAGCGCTACCTCGTTGAACATTGCCGACAACATGGGCAATACCGAGCGCCTGGCCCAGGAAAACGCCCAGCAGACGCGTATCGGTCGGACATCGATGGATGAAGCCTCTTCGTCCCTGGAACAGATCGCCGGCGCACTGAACAGCACTGCCACGGTTATCAACACCTTGGGTCAGCGTTCCCAGGAAATCGGCGGGATCGTCGGCGTGATCACCTCGATCGCCGAGCAGACCAACCTGCTGGCCCTGAACGCTGCCATCGAAGCCGCTCGCGCGGGTGAGCAGGGGCGTGGTTTCGCCGTGGTGGCGGATGAGGTCCGTAGCCTGGCCTCCCGTACTCGTCAGGCCACTGACGAGATTTCCAGCATGATCACCAGCATCCAGCAGGAAACCGGCAACGCCATCAGTACGATGGAGCAGGGCAACCTGTTGATGCAAGAAGGCCTGTCGCGCAACGCCAACGTGGCCTCGGCGCTGGCTCGCATCGATGAGCAGAGCCGTTCGGCTGGCCAGCAGTTCGCGGCAATTACCACCGCTACCCAAGAACAAAGCAGCACGGCAACCCTGCTCAGCAGCAACCTGCAGAGTATCGCCATGGCCAACAGCGAGCAGCGCGAAGTGGTCTCGAACCTGGCGGTCACTGCCAAGGAACTGGAAAAACTGGCGCAGGACCTGCGCCAGGAAGTCGATCGGTTCCGCTGAGTCCCTTACAACCACCGCAGCAGGCTCGCCCCGGATCATTGTGGGAGCGAGCCTGCTCGCGATGGCTTCAACCGCCAATATCTAATTGCCCCGGCCACTGTGGGAGCCGAGCTTGCTCGCGATAGCATCATGTCAGGCGACAGAGATATCGCCCGATCCAATGCCATCGCGAGCAAGCTCAGCTCCCACACACTTTGTGTCGCTAATTTCTCCGGTCTGCTTTTTTTAAAGTTATTGCCGTTTTTAAGCTTGCTGAAACGTTTCTTCAAGTCTATAAAAACCGCACAACTCCAATAAAAGGCCAAGTCCATGACTCCGCTCAAACTCCTTGTTACCCTCGGCGCCCTGGGCGCTGCCTCCCATGCCATGGCCTGGGACTATGTCCTGCTCGACACCGATAAAGCCGCCCAGCCTTGGCAGATCACCAGCCAGCAGCTCGGCGTGAAGACCGACAAACCCTTTTCCGTGACGATGCGCACCCTGCACGGCGGTCGCCAGGAAGGCGTCAGCATCGTCGACATCGACAACGGCACCATGAAACTGTCGGTCGTTCCGACCCGGGGCATGAACGTGTTGCAGGCGTCGGTCGGAAATGCGCGGATGGGTTGGGATTCGCCGGTCAAGGAAGTGGTCAATCCGGCCTTCATCGAACTCAACGGTCGCGGCGGGCTGGGATGGCTCGAAGGTTTCAACGAGCTGGTCACCCGTTGTGGTTACGAGTGGGTGGGGCACCCTGGCATGGACAATGGCGAACTGCTGACGCTGCACGGTCGCGCCGCCAATATCCCGGCCAACAAGGTCACCCTGCACATCGATGAAAAAGCCCCTTATGCCATTACCCTGAGGGGCGAGTTGAAAGAGCAGGCTTTCAAGAAGGTCGATTTTTCGGTGCAGACCGAGCTGGTCACCGAACCTGGCAGCGTAACTTTCGCCCTCAACGACACGTTGACCAACAACGGCGACTATCCGAAGGAATACCAGGCGCTCTACCACAGCAACTTCAGCACGCCGTTCCTGGAGCAGGGCGCCCGTTTCGCCGCGCCGGTCAAGCAGGTCTCGCCATTCAATGACAAGGCCAAGGGCGACCTGGCCGATTGGCAAACCTACCGGGCTCCCACCAAGGATTACGACGAAACCGTCTATAACGTCGTGCCCTACGCCGACGCCAAGGGTGACACGCTCACCGTGCTGCACAACAAGGCCGGTAGCCTTGGTGTATCGGTGGGCTTCAACACGGCAACGCTTCCCGTGTTCTCCCTGTGGAAAAACACCGATACCCAAGGGCAGGGGTACGTGACCGGGCTGGAGCCTGGCACCAGTTTCTCCTATAACCGCCATTACCAGCGGCCACTGGGCCTGGTACCCACTATCGCGCCGAAAGAGCAGAAGCACTTCCAGATCCGTTACAGCCTGCTGGCGGACAAGGGCGCCGTGGATAAAGCGCTCAAACGGGTCGATGAGATTCAGGGCGATCGAAAAACCGAGGTGCGGAATACGCCGCTGGTGGACCTGAGCAAACCGTGACCCGGTTCAGGCCGTCGCAGGGCGATACTGCAAGGCTTCAGCCAGGTGCTCCCGGCTGATACGGCCAGCTTGCTCTAGGTCTGCCAGCGTCCGGGCAACCTTGAGCAAGCGATGGGCGGCCCGCAGTGACAGGGTCAGTCGCTCGCAGGCCGTTTCCAGCCACGTTTCATCGGCTGTGGATAACGTGCAGTGCCGACGCAGACCGGGCAGATCCAGGAAAGCGTTGGCACAGCCTTGTCGCGTCTGCTGGCGTTCACGGGCTTCGGCCACTTGTTCGGCCACGGTGGCGGTGTCCTCACCCGGTTCGCGCCGGGGATTCAGTGCCGTGGCTTCCCGTGCGACCGTCAGGTGCAGGTCGATGCGGTCCAACAAGGGACCTGAGAGCTTGTTGCGGTAGCGCTGCACCATGTCGGGTGTGCAGGAGCAACGGCCGCTGGGCTCGCCCAGGTATCCGCAGGGGCAGGGGTTCATCGCCGCCACTAGCTGGAAGCGCGCCGGAAAGCGCACGCGGTCGCGGGCACGAGATACGACGATGTGGCCCGATTCCAGCGGCTCCCGCAGGACTTCCAGTACCTTGCGGTCGAACTCCGGTAATTCATCCAGGAATAACACGCCATGGTGGGCCAGAGTGATCTCGCCTGGCTGCGGTTTGGATCCTCCACCCACCAGCGCCGGACCCGAAGCCGAGTGATGGGGCTGGCGAAAAGGCCGTTGTGGCCAATGACTCAAGGGCACGCAACTGGCGACCGACTGGATCGCCGCGACCTCCAGGGCCTCGCTCTCGGCCAGTGGCGGTAGCAGTCCCGGCAAACGACTCGCCAGCAATGTCTTGCCGGTACCCGGTGGTCCGCTGAATAGCAGGTTGTGCGCTCCGGCGGCAGCGATCAGCAAGGCACGCTTGGCCCCGACCTGGCCTTGCACTTCGTTCAGGTCGGGGTAGGGCTTGCTGGCTGAAAGCAGTCCGTTCGAAACGAAAGGCTCGACCGGAGCGTGGCCGTTGAAATGCGCTACCACTTCAAGCAGATGATCCACGGCGATCACTCTCAGGCCCGAGGCCAGGCAGGCCTCCTCGGCGTTCGCCCGCGGCACCACCAGCGTGCGTCCGGCCTTGCGCGCCGCCAGCGCAGCGGGCAATACCCCGCGCACCGGTCGCACGGCGCCGGATAACGCCAGCTCACCAAGGCATTCCACGTCGTCCAGCGTCAGGGTCGGCACCTGCACGCTGGCCGCCAGGATGCCCAGGGCAATGGCCAGGTCGAACCGCCCGCCGTCCTTCGGCAGGTCCGCCGGTGCCAGGTTCAAGGTAATACGCCGCGCCGGGAAGTTCAGCCCCGAATTGATAATCGCACTGCGCACCCGGTCCTTGCTTTCCTTCACCGCCGCCTCCGGCAAACCGACCATCGTCAATGACGGCAAGCCATTGGCAAGATGGACCTCAACGGTAACGGCGGGAGCCTCCACCCCCACCTGGGCGCGGCTATGGACAATGGCGAGCGACATGAATCGTTCCTTGAAAGGGATATAAAGACCGCATCCTGCGGTGCCTGAAGGTTAGTCGTGGGGAGGGGGACCGGCGTGGCAAATGATGAGCGAAATCTTGGCAGGATGTTGCAGGTGGAATGGCGGCCTGGGAGGTGGGGGATTAGGCCTCTGCTAGACTGCGATCTGTGGCAATCCAATAGCACAGGGAGGACGCGGTCGTGAACGATCTGCTGGCGCTGTTGACCGATAACCGCTTCATGCCCCACGGGCATTGCTATCTGTGGCGCCCGGATCTGCTCTGGACCAACGTGATTGCGGATGGGCTGATCACGTTCTCTTACGTCACCATTCCCTTCACGCTCATCTACTTTATCCACAAGCGCAAGGACGTGCCTTTCGACTGGATGCTGGCGGCCTTCGGCGTCTTCATCCTGGCCTGCGGGACCAGCCATGTGATGGAAATCCTGACCATCTGGCAACCTTACTACTGGCTATCGGCGCTGGTTAAGGTGATCACCGCGATTGCTTCGGTGATTACCGCCATCCTGCTGGTTCGGCTGGTGCCCGCGGCCCTGAAGATTCCCAGCCCGCAGCAATTGGCCCGGGTCAACGACGAATTGCGCGAGGCCCAGGCCGAACTGGTTACCACCGCGCGCCGGGCGGGCATGGCGGAAATTGCCACTAACGTGCTGCACAATGTGGGCAACGTGCTTAATAGCGTCAATGTGTCGGCCCAGGTTCTGTATGACAAAGTGCATACGTCCAAAGGGCAGGGGGTCGCCAAGGTTGTTCAATTAATGAAGGAGCATTCCGATGATCTCGGTGACTTCTTCAGCAGCAATCCGAAAGGTCGCGCATTGCCGGACTACCTCGGCAAGCTGGCCGAGTCGCTGGCAATCGAGCAGCAGAGCATGATCAACGAGTTGGCGCAGTTGACCAAGAGCATTGACCATATCAAGGAAATCGTCGCTACCCAGCAGTCCTATGCCGGCAATTCCAGCGTGCTGGAGCCGGGCTCGTTGCGAGAGTTGATCGAGGATGTGGTGCGCATCTGCCATGTGTCCCTGGCCCGCCATCAGGTGACGGTGGTCAAGGAGCTCAACGATATCCCGATCATGGCGCTGGATAAGCACAAAGTGCTACAGATATTGATCAACCTGATCAACAACGCCAAGCAGGCGCTCGATCCGGTCTCGGATCGTCCGTCCCGGATCACCCTGCGCCTGAAGGCCATTGACGACAAGCGCGTACGGATCGAGGTCGAGGACAACGGCGAGGGTATCGCCATGGACAACCTCCCCCGGTTGTTCGAACACGGTTTCACGACACGGGCCGACGGCCATGGTTTCGGCCTGCACAGCTGCATCCTGGCGGCTCATGAAATGGGCGGCGAGCTGACCGTACAGAGTGCCGGGCCGGGACAGGGAGCATTGTTTGCGTTGGAGCTGCCGATTGCGCTCGATCAGGAGCAGTCCCTGCAAGCCGCGGGTGGTTGAGCAGCGACGATAGCGACGCATCATCGTTGAATAATCCAAACGGTCATGCGATTCCCTGCATTGTGATCAATATTTCACATGACTAGCATTCCCCGGCTGATATGGCGAAGGGCCATTGCTCCGTAGGGATCCGCTAATGAACTGGCTCAATGACGCAAAACTTTCGACCAAACTGATCATTTCGTTTTTCCTCTGCGCCCTGATTACGCTCGCCGTGGGCATGCTGGGCGTCAGCGGCGTTTCCGCGCTGTCGGCCCGCCTGCAGGCAGTGTTCAACAACAACCTGGTCTCGGTCGCCAATACCTCGCAGACCAAGACCAAGGCCGTCGGACAGACCCGCGATATGTACCGGCTGTACGTGGCGACCGCAGGCAACGCCCCACAGAGCGTGAAGGATGAGTTTCTCGCCTCGATGAAAGCCAACCAGTTGGCCAGCGAAAAGGCGTTTGCCGATTACCGCAAGGGAAACCTGGCTGAGGACGAGCGCCTGGCCGGTGACCAGATGGCGCGCGACTGGCCCGTCTACCAGGCGATGGTGCAGCAGTACTTGGCACTGATGGCGGCGGGAGACTTGGAGAACGGTCGCACGCTGCTGTTGGGAGATTTGCAGAAGGCCTACCGCAAGGTGATGGATCAGTTGACGATCATGATCGACTCCAACGACCGCCAGATCAGCGAAGACGCCAAGGCTGCCACGCTTCAGGAAGTGACGGCCAAGACGGTGTTGTACAGCGGCATTGCCATCGCCTTTATTGCGGCGCTGCTGCTGGGCATGTTCATCAGCCGCCTGATCAGCCGACCGATTGCCGTGGCGGTCGACTGCGCGCAACGCATTGCCCAGGGTGACCTGACCCAGCACATCAACAGCAACAGTCGCGACGAGGCCGGTCAACTGCTCAAGGCCCTGGGCGATATGCAAGCCAGCTTGAAAACCACCATCCAACAGATTGCCTGCGCCTCGGAACAGTTGGCTTCCGCTGCCGAGGAGCTCACCGCGGTCACTGACGATGGCAGTCGTGCCCTGATCCGGCAGAACGACGAAATCCAACAGGCGGCCACGGCTGTGACCGAGATGACCTCTGCCGTGGAGGAGGTGGCTCGCAATGCCGTTTCCACCTCGCAGGCGTCCCAAGCGACCAGCTCGCAAGCCAGCAATGGGCGCGATCAGGCTCGCAATGCAGTGCAGGCGATCAACAATGCGACCCGGGAACTCACCTCATCCACCGAACTGGTCAGTGTTCTTGCCGGGCAGGTCCGGGATATCGGTAAGGTGGTGGATGTGATCCGCGGGATCGCCGAGCAAACCAACCTGCTGGCGCTCAACGCAGCGATCGAGGCCGCGCGGGCAGGGGAGCAGGGTCGCGGCTTTGCCGTGGTGGCCGATGAGGTTCGCGCACTGGCGGCGCGTACCCAGTCGTCTACCGGCGAAATCGAAAGCATGATCCACGCGGTCCAGGATCGTGCCGATAGCGCGGTCGATGCGATGAGCAAGAGCCAGGCACTGGTTACCGAGACCCAGGGCTTGGCTCGGGCGACCGGCGAGGCGTTGGAGCAGATTGCTGACGGCATTTCGCAGATCAACGACCGCAACCTGGTGATCGCCACGGCGTCCGAGGAGCAGGCCCACGTGGCCCGTGAGGTGGATCGCAACCTGGTGAATATCCAGGATCTCTCGACCCAGACCGCGGCGGGGGCGAACCAGACCAACGCATCGAGCCAGGAACTGTCCAACCTGGCGCTGTCCTTCAATACCCTGGTCGGCCGCTTTCGCCTCTGACGCCTGGGAGTGATTACGCCTGGGCCAGTACCAGGCGTATCCCGAGCCTGCTTATTCCTGGGTTGGAGCCAATCGCGCTTCCAACTCCGCGACCTTCGCCTCCAGGCTTTCGAGGCGCGCCCGGGTGCGGGCCAGCACGACCATCTGACTGTCGAATTCTTCCCGGCTCACCAAGTCCAGTTTGCTGAAGCCGCTTTGCAGCAGTGCCTTGAACTGGCTTTCGATTTCGCTTTTGGGCAGCGGAGTGTCGCCGCTCAAGAGGCGGGAGGCGTGGCCACTGAGGGCGTCGAGCAGGTCTTTGGGGGCGAGCATGGCAGCAATCCTGAAAACGATGGCGGCAGTGTATCACGCAGTGTCTATAGTCAATTCGCATGCATCGGATGCACGCTTTTCGCGCACGGGGCTGGAGGTTGTCGCACTGTTGTTGTGCGTATCGCGGCGGTTGGTGGCGTGAGAGAGGTGGGCTCGACGGTTAAAGAGTTGAAATCACGGGGTTTTGGTGCAGATGGCAAGGTTTCTGCTTAGAGGCTCATGACCCATGCACTGATGCAGTCGTTGTGACGATGCAGTGCAGCCAGGCGAAGCGGGGAGCTGCGGCTGGCACGGTTGACTGGCGCTGGTCGGGCAACTTGGGCCGACGATGCGTTACAAAGCCAGGCACTGCGCTTAGACTTGAGTCGGGTTTGTTTTCCTGGGGCAAGTCCACCAATTCGGGAGAAAGTTTCATGAAGCTAGTCACTGCCATCATCAAGCCGTTCAAGTTGGACGACGTGCGCGAGTCGTTGTCCGAGATCGGCGTGCAGGGCATTACCGTCACTGAGGTCAAAGGCTTCGGCCGGCAGAAAGGTCACACCGAGCTGTATCGCGGCGCGGAATACGTGGTCGATTTCCTGCCCAAGGTGAAGATCGACGTCGCCATTGACGACAAGGATCTTGACCGGGTGATCGAGGCAATCACCAAGGCCGCCAACACCGGCAAGATCGGTGACGGAAAGATCTTTGTGGTCAATCTGGAACAGGCTATTCGCATCCGTACCGGCGAAACCGATACCGACGCCATCTAAGCCGCCAAACCCAACGCCCCAGGAGAAAACAATATGACTCTGCGTAAATTCGCAGGGCTAGGAGCCCTGTTGTCCTTCGTAATGCCTGGCCTGGCCATGGCAGAAGAAGCGGCAGCCCCTGTCCTCAACTCTGGCGACACCGCCTGGATGCTGACAGCCACGATTCTTGTACTGTTCATGACCATTCCCGGCCTGGCGCTGTTCTACGGCGGCATGGTTCGCTCGAAAAACCTTCTTTCCGTGATGATGCAGTGTTTCGCCATTACCGGTCTGATCAGCATCCTGTGGGTCATTTATGGCTACAGCATTGCGTTCGACACCACCGGCATGGAGCAGGGCGTCGTCAACTTCAACTCCTTCGTCGGTGGCCTGGGCAAGGCGTTCCTGGCGGGCGTGACTCCGGCGAGCATCACCGGTCCGACAGCGCTGTTCCCTGAAGCGGTGTTCGTCACTTTCCAGATGACCTTCGCCATCATCACCCCGGCCCTGATCGTCGGCGCCTTTGCCGAGCGGATGAAGTTCTCCGCCATGCTCATCTTCATGGGCGTGTGGTTCACCTTGGTGTATGCGCCGATTGCGCACATGGTCTGGTCCGGTAACGGTGGCCTGCTGTGGGACTGGGGCGTGCTGGACTTCGCCGGCGGCACCGTGGTGCACATCAACGCCGGTATCGCAGGTCTGGTGGCGTGCCTGGTACTGGGCAAGCGCAAAGGCTTCCCGACCACGCCAATGGCACCGCATAACCTGGGTTACACCCTGATGGGCGCCGCCATGCTGTGGGTCGGCTGGTTCGGCTTCAACGCCGGTTCCGCCGTCGCCGCCAACGGCACGGCCGGCATGGCCATGCTGGTCACTCAGATTGCTACCGCTGCCGCAGCATTGGGCTGGATGTTTGCCGAATGGATCACCCACGGCAAGCCAAGCGCACTGGGCATCGCCTCGGGCGTGGTGGCGGGTCTGGTTGCGATCACTCCGGCGGCTGGCACCGTGGGCCCGATGGGCGCCCTGGTGATTGGCCTGGCGGCGGGCGTGGTGTGCTTCTTCTGCGCAACCACTCTCAAACGCAAACTCGGCTATGACGACTCCCTGGATGCCTTCGGCGTGCACGGCATCGGCGGTATCCTCGGCGCGATCCTCACCGGTGTCTTCGCTGCGCCGGCCCTGGGTGGCTTCGGCACCGTGACCGATATCGGTGCGCAAGTGTGGATTCAAGTCAAAGGCGTGGGCTTCACGGTGATCTACACCGCGATCGTCACCTTCATCATCCTCAAGGTCCTGGACGCCGTTATGGGTCTGCGTGTCTCCGAGGAAGAAGAGGCTGTTGGCCTGGATCTGGCCCAGCACAACGAGCGTGGCTACAACCTGTAAATCCACGCAAAAAAATATGCCCGGTTCGCCGGGCATTTTTTTGCCTGCGATTTGTCAACGCTCACAGGAAGAGCCAGTTTTTCCGAGGCCTTTTTGTCTGGCGGGTGGCAGGGGTTTTCCAGCGCCAAAGGCTTACATCGAAGGTGGAATATTAGGCTCTTTGTTTTTTTCCTGAGCGCGCTAGAATGCGCGCCGAGCGTGCGGAGAACTGTATGTGGCAACAGACGCTGATTACCCTGCGGGCAAGGCCCCGGGGCTTTCATCTGGTGACGGACGAGTTGCTCGCCGGCCTGCCTGAACTACGGGCGTGTCGCGTCGGTCTGTTGCATCTGTGGCTGCAGCATACCTCGGCCTCGTTGACCATCAACGAGAACGCCGATCCGGCGGTACGTCGAGACTTCGAACGATTTTTCAATCGGCTGATCCCACAAGGAACTGCCGATTATGAGCACAACGACGAAGGCCTGGACGACCTCCCGGCGCACTTCAAGGCCAGCGTGCTGGGATGTCAGCTCAGCCTTCCGGTAACGGACGGGCGACTGGCACTGGGTACCTGGCAAGGTGTTTATCTGGGCGAGCACCGTGATCATGGCGGTGCTCGTAAAGTCCTCGCCACCTTGTACGGTGAAGGGGCATGACCGCCGATTGCCGGTGGATGTTGAATTTTTTCTGGCAGCCTTCGACAGATGGCGTAGCTGGGCTATAACTAATCTGCTTTTCGCAAGTCATGAGGTAGAACATGAGCGACGATGATCTGGAAAACGACGACCTCGAAGTAGGTGAAGAAGACGAGGCCGAAGACGGCCTGGAAGCGGCAGCCGAAGACGTTGCCGACGACGATGGCGCCGATATACCGGCCCCGACCGCCAAGGGTAAGGCCAAGGCTGCGGTGTCGGTCGACGAGTTGCCGAGCGTTGAGGCCAAGAACAAGGAGCGTGATGCGCTCGCCAAGGCCATGGAAGAATTCCTGGCCAGGGGCGGAAAGGTGCAGGAAGTGGAGGCCAATGTGGTCGCCGATCCGCCCAAGAAGCCTGACAACAAGTACGGCAGCCGCCCTATCTGAGTTCTGCTTCCTGCTTGCCGAAAAAGCCCGCCGTCGTCGCGGGCTTTTTCGTGGGCATAAAACTGTTGCGCCGGCCCTTGTGGGAGCGAGCCTGCTCGCGATGGCGGTGTGTCTGTTACATGAGCGTCACTGGGACGCCCTCATCGCGAGCAGGCTCGCTCCCACAGGCCACAGGGTTTGGTGGTGTTCTCGGATTCAGCCCTGGCTGTGCCATCCCGCCAACAACCCCGGCAACTCGGTCAGGCTGCGAATCTCCGCATCCGGTACATGGTCGGCATCCCAGGCCTTGCCTGCCGGGTTGAACCACACCGCCCGCAGGCCGGCCTGTTGGGCGCCGGCAATATCGTCACCGGGATGATCGCCAACGTGCACGGCGGTCTGCGCCGTGGCACCGCCGCGTTGCAGGGCCTCGTGGAACAGCCGCGCATCAGGCTTAGCGATGCCGATGTCCTCGGCACACAACGCGAACTTGAAGTAATCCGCCAGCCCGAGGCGACGCACATCGGCGTTGCCATTGGTGACCACGCCAAGGGCGAAGTGGTTGGCGAGGATTTCCAGGGTGGGCTGCACCTCGGGAAACACCTCCAATTGATGGCGGGCATACAGGAACGTCTCGAACCCTTGGTCCGCCAGCTCGGACGCTTGCCACTGGTCATAGCCGGCTTCTTGCAGCGCACGGAACAGCACCCTCCGCCGCAATGCGCTGATGCGATGCTTCAGGCCGGGCTCTTCGCGCAATACCTGCTCGCGAATCGAAAACAGATGCTCCACCGGCACGCCGCCCAGGTTCGGTGCGTTGTCGGTCAGCCACTGGCGGAGAACGGCTTCGGCCGTGGCGATCACCGGGGCGGTGTCCCACAAGGTGTCGTCGAGGTCGAAAGTGATGAGCTCGATGGTCATGATTCGTCGCCCTTGATGCGTTTGGCCCGGGGATGGGCACTGTCATAGACCGTCGCCAGGTGCTGGAAGTCCAGATGGGTATAGATCTGAGTGGTCTTGATGTCCGAGTGGCCCAGCAGCTCTTGCACGGCTCGCAGGTCCTGGGAGGACTCCAGCACATGGCTGGCGAAGGAGTGCCTGAGCATGTGCGGATGCAGGTTCTGCCCCAGCTCGCGTTCGCCGGCAGCCTTGACCCGCACCTGGATCGCCCGTGGACCGAGGCGCCGTCCCTGTTGGCTGACGAATACCGCGTCATCGGCAGGATTGCTCAGGGCGCGCAACGGCAGCCACAGCTCCAGTGCTTCCCGGGCCTTGCGGCCAATGGGCAGCAGGCGGGTCTTGCTGCCCTTGCCGAGCACCTGGACCATGCCGTCGGCCAGGTCCAGTTGATCCAGGTTCAACCCTGTCAGTTCGGAAAGCCGCAGGCCGGAGGAGTAGAACAGTTCGAGAATCGCCTGGTCCCGTCGCGCCAGGAAATCATCCTCGACTGCGCCTTCAAGTAATTGCAGGGCGCGGTCGGTGTCGAGGGTTTTCGGCAGGCGACGCTCGCCCTTGGGCGGAGCCAGGCCGGTGGCCGGGTCGTGATCGCACAGGCCTTCGCGGTTGAGGTAGTGATACAACCCGCGTACCGCGGAGAGCAGGCGCGCCAGGCTGCGGGACGACTGTCCCTGTTGATGCAGGCGCGCCACCAGGCTGCGCAGGCGCTGGATGTCCAGGGCCTGCCAACTGCCGACGTTCTGTTTCTGGCACCAGCCCAGCACTTTTTCCAGGTCGCGGCGATAGGCCGCCAGCGTGTGGGGTGACACCTGGCGCTCACTGCGCAGGTGTTCGCAGTAGGCGTCCAGCTGTCGTTCCATCATCAGCGTACCGAGCGCAGCGAGCCGGCAACCCGTGGCAGTACCCGGCCGGTGACTTCGGCGATGTAGCTCAGGAACAGCGTGCCCACCGAGCTTTTGTAGTGCTGCGGGTCACGGCTGGCGATGGCCAGCACGCCATGGACGCCTTGGTGGGCGATGGCGACGACGGCGGTGGAGCCGATCTGCTTGCGCTGTTCCTCGCCGAAGAGGAAGTCCAGCTCGTGTTCGCGCAAGCTGCCGCTGACGCTTTTGTTCTCGGTGAGCAGGCCGCCAATGGCGGTCTGCGCTTCGGCATGGGTCACCCAGCGGCCCACCGGCATGGCGTTGTCGCCGAACAGGATCAAGCTGACAAAGGGCACCTGGAAATCCTGGCGCAGGCTGTCTTCGACGCTCATGACCAGGTCTTCGAGGGTGCTGGCGTCCATCAGGGCCAGGATCAGGCGGCGGGTCTTGTCGAAGAGCCGGTCGTTGTCCCGGGCGACGTCCATCAGGTGAGAAAGGCGGTGACGCATCTCGATGTTGCGCTCACGCAGGATCTTCATCTGGTGCTCCACCAGCGACACGGTGTCGCCGCGCCGGTGGGGAATGCGCATCACTGAAAGCAAGTCTTCACGTTCGACGAAGAAATCCGGATGAGCCTCCAGGTAAGCGGCCACCGCCGCGGCCTCCGGAAGCGGGCTCGAGGATTCATCGGGCTGTGGCGCTGGAACCTGTGGCTTGTCGGTCATGGGTTTGGCTCACTCAAAGACGAACTTGTCCTTCGTATACGCGCACTGCCGGGCCGGTCATCATCACCGGTTGGCCGGGGCCTGCCCATTCGATGGACAGGCGCCCGCCGGGCAGGTCGATCAACAGGGGCGAATCCATCCACCCCTGGCTGATCGCAGCGACGGCGGCGGCGCAGGCGCCGGTGCCGCAGGCCTGGGTTTCCCCGGCACCGCGTTCCCAGACACGCAGTTGCGCGCGGTGACGGTCGATGACCTGCAGGAAACCCACGTTCACCCGTGCTGGAAAGCGCGGATGGTTCTCGATCTTCGGCCCCAGTTCATGCACCGGCGCGCTATTGATGTCGCTCACTCGCAGCACGGCATGGGGATTGCCCATGGACACCGCCGCCAGTTCCACCGTGGTGTCATCGACGTCCAGCTGATAGCTCAGGGCCTGGGCCGATGCTTCGAACGGGATATCTGCCGGCACCAGGCGGGGAGCGCCCATGTTGACGCCGATCTGACCGTCGTTGCGCACATCCAACTCGATGATGCCGCTTTTGGTCTCGACGCGAATCCTGCGTTTGGCCGTCAGGCGCTTGTCCAGCACGAAGCGGGCGAAGCAGCGTGCGCCGTTGCCGCATTGTTCCACTTCCGAACCGTCGGCGTTGAAGATCCGATAACGAAAGTCCACGTCCGGGTTGTTGGGCGCCTCGACGATCAGCAACTGGTCGAAACCGATACCTGTGTGCCGATCGCCCCATTGCTTGGCATGCTTGGGCAGAATGTGCGCGTGCTGGCTGACCAGGTCGAGAACCATGAAGTCATTGCCCAGGCCGTGCATCTTGGTAAAACGCAGCAGCATGGTTTTACTCCGGTAGCAGGCTTTCGCCGGCAAACAACTCGGCTACCGTCTCGCGGCGACGCACTTCGAATGCTTGATCACCGTCCACCAGCACCTCGGCGCAGCGGCCGCGGGTGTTGTAGTTGGAACTCATGACAAACCCATAGGCACCGGCCGAATGCACCGCCAGCAGGTCGCCTTCCTCCAGTGCCAGCTCCCGGCCCTTGGCCAGGAAGTCACCGGTTTCGCAGATCGGGCCGACGATGTCGTAGCTACGGGCTGCGGTATCGCGGGGGCGCACGGCGGTCACATCCATCCACGCCTGGTACAGCGCCGGGCGGATCAGGTCGTTCATGGCCGCGTCGACGATGGCGAAGTCCTTGTGCTCGGTGTGCTTGAGGTACTCGACCTGGGTCAGCAGCACGCCGGCATTGGCCACGATGTAGCGGCCTGGCTCGAACATCAACGCCAGGTCGCGACCTTCGAGACGCTCACGAACGGTCTTGATGTAGTCGGCCACCAGCGGCGGCTCCTCATCGCGGTAACGCACGCCGACACCGCCACCCAGGTCGATATGACGCAGGTAGATGCCGCAATCGCCGAGACGGTCGACCAGCGCCAGCAGGCGGTCGAGAGCATCGATGAAGGGGTCGAGGGTGGTCAGTTGCGAGCCGATGTGGCAATCGACGCCCAGGACTTCCAGGTTAGGCAGTTGGGCGGCACGCACATAGACGTCTTCGGCATCGGCGATGGCGATGCCGAACTTGTTTTCCTTGAGACCGGTGGAAATGTACGGGTGGGTGCCGGCATCGACGTCCGGGTTCACGCGCAGGGAAACCGGTGCGCGTACGCCCAGCTCGGCGGCGACGACCTGCAGACGTTCCAGTTCGTCGGTGGATTCGATGTTGAAGCAATGCACGCCGACTTCCAGGGCACGGCGCATGTCCTCGCGGGTCTTGCCGACACCGGAGAAGACGATCTTGTCAGGGCTGCCGCCAGCCGCCAGCACTCGTTCGAGTTCGCCGCCGGAGACAATGTCGAAACCTGCACCCAGGCGCGCCAGGATATTGAGCACACCCAGGTTGGAGTTGGCCTTCACGGCGAAACACACCAGGTGCGGCATGCCGGCGAGGGCGTCGGCGAAGGTCCGGTACTGGGCTTCGATGTGGGCACGGGAGTAGACGTAGGTCGGCGTGCCGAAACGTTCGGCAATGGCGGACAGGGCAACCCCTTCCGCGAACAGCTCCCCGCCACGGTAGTTAAAAGCGTCCATGGCGTTCCCTTAGTAGGTGGAGTGGGTGTCGTGCGAGTGGGACTTGGATTGCGACGACTTGGCCTGCTCTTCAGGGGACTTGCTGTCATCAGGCAGGTACAGCGGACCTTTTTGACCACAGGCTGTCACTAGGCAGGCAACCGCGACGAGCGCAGCAAGGGAAGAGATCAGGCGCTTCATGGCGAAATCCTTGAAAATGCGTTAATTGCGCCGGAGTATACCGGCCACCCGGCGGCTTGCCTATGCAACGGGGCTCCCGTCCGGCGGGGCTGGTGGCCTATATGCCTGGTTCCGCGGACATTTCACGGCCCCCGACCGTGGTTGTCGGTATATCCTTTGCAATCGTCGGGAAGCGCCCGTATCTTGCGGCGCTTGAGCATGAGCAGACATTTTCGAGGTTGTCGCAATGAGTTTGACTGAAGCCCGTTTTCACGATCTGGTCGATACCACCCAGCAAATGCTGGAGGATATCTTCGATGAGAGCGAACTGGACATTGATCTGGAAAGCTCCGCCGGCGTGCTCACTGTCAAGTTCGAAAACGGCAGCCAGTTGATCTTCAGTCGTCAGGAACCGCTGCGGCAGTTGTGGCTGGCGGCGGTGTCCGGTGGTTACCATTTCGACTACGACGAGGAAAGCGAGCGCTGGATGTGCGACAAGAGCGAGGAGCAGTTGGGCGAGATGCTGGAGCGCATCGTCAAGCAGCAGGCCGGTGTGGAATTCGAGTTTGAAGGCCTGTGACAACGTGAGCCAGACCGTCCCGGCGCGGCCATCCAAGCCGCTCTACAGCAACGTCAGCCCTGCCGTGCCGTCGCCGTGCACCAGCGTGTGCAAGCTGGATGAGCAGAAGGTTTGCCTCGGCTGTTTCCGCCATGTGGAGGATATCCGTGAGTGGCGCTCGGCTGATGATGCGCGCCGGCGGGTGATCTGTGCCGAGGCGCTCAAGCGCCAGAATCGAAAGTGAATGCATACACGTGGGAGCGAGCCTGCTCGCGATGGCGTCCGATCAATCAGCATTGATGTGACTGGCACGCCGCCATCGCGAGCAGGCTCGCTCCCACAGGAACTGTCTGGACCTGGCAATCGTGTATCTGTCTGGCCCGGGTTGTATATTTTTTGAGCTGTGATAGTGTCCGGCTACGCCTCGACTCACCGAGGCCTGTGAAAAACCCCGTCTTCCTGTGGCGGGGTTTTGCTTTTTTCGTGCAGAAGAAAGGAGTCTGCCTGGATCATGACCGCACCTTCCATCACTCTTACCCGCCTGGACGTCCAACGTCTGGAGCGCCTGATCGACAGTCTCGACGAAACGCTGCCGGGCGTGATTGCGTTGCAAACCGAACTGGACCGCGCCGAGACTCTGGTGAGCCATGAAGACGTGCCCGCCGATGTCGTGACCATGAACGCGCGCGTGCATTGCCGCGAGGAAGGCAGCGGCAAGGACTATCACCTGACCCTGGTTTACCCACAGGACGCGAATGCCGACGAAGGCAAGGTCTCGATCCTGGCGCCGGTGGGCAGCGCCTTGCTGGGGCTGAAGGTCGGCCAGCACATCGATTGGCCGGCACCGGGCGGTAAGACGTTGAAGCTGACGTTGCTGGCGGTGGAATACCAGCCCGAAGCGGGCGGCGATTTCCACCTCTGAGGCTTCAGACCAGGGTCAGCGCTTCGTTCAGGGCGCGCTCCAGATCGGCCTTGTAGCGCAGATACAGATTGCTTGAGCAGGCGCTATCACCCACCAGGCCCGAAAGGTCCAGATCGGTGATGTAGCAGCGATAGCGCTCGGCCTCGCGGCGCTGCTCGACGATCTCGCTGGCGACCACACGGAACAGTTGGTCGCCATGCTCCAGTTCCGAAAACTCCTGTTGATTGCAATACAGGGTGACGTGTACCTGCCCATGGGTCGCCTTGCCGATGATGGCCTGCACGTCATAGAACGGCTTGTTCTCGGGTGTCTGCGGCGCCGGACGGATTTCGATCCGGCGTGCGCGTCCGCTGCCTGAGGGCAAAAGCTGGTAGTACAGGGTTTCCAGGCCCAACGGCGGGTCGGTGTCCATCGACAGCAAGGCGTCCCGACGGTACAGCACCGATTGCAGGAAGCGCTGCAACGGCACCAGCAGGCTGTGTTCGTCGTGATAAGGCAGGCGCTGTTGCCAAAGGGCATTGAGCTCATCGAGCACATACAGCTCAGCCTCGTCCTCATTGACCCGGTAGAACACCTGGATGCATTCCGGCTGGCCCATGGGCAGGACCAGCGCCAGGTCGTGATCCTCCAAGGCCATTGGATCCAGGTGCAGCGGGCTGTAGGCGCTCAGCTCTTCGCCCAGGTAGTCCTGCAGCGCCGACAGGCTGCCCAGCGCCACGTGCCTGACCTGGCCGGGGACCAGCTCCAGTACGTGATAATACTGCTGCACCTGCAGCAAGTAGCGGTGATTGAGTCTGCTCAGCAGCAGCGTCTGGGCCGTCTCGATGACTTCTTCGACCCGCCGCGCAATGAACTGCGCCCGGTTGTGGCAGAAACAGCGCACCTGCAAGCGCGGCTGGTGCTGTGTGGCGGGCAGGTCGTTGAGGTAGTCGCGCAGGCAATCGAGCAGCGCATGCTCGCCATCAAAACGGTTGACCAGTACTTCATTCCAGCTATTGAGCGTGACCTGATCGAGGGTCAGTACCAGGTTTTCCCGGACCCCGGAGTAGCTCAGGGAGTCGGTGCGCTCGGTGGTCATCAGGATGTTCAGGTCGCGGTGATGCTTGAGTGGGTCGATGCCGACGTTCACCAGGATCAGCACTTCACTGGGGACGCTGGCGTGCAGCAGCTGTTCTTCCTCGACCGTGACCAGGGGCAGGGCGATGGCCTGTTGCAGGCTGCCCAGCAGGTTGAATAGCTCGAACTCACTCAAGTCGCTGTCGCCCGGGTGCAGCGCCAGGTGTGTGCTGCTGTCGATCACGCCGTTGCGATGGCACCAGGTCAGCAGCTCCAGCAGTTCGCGGCTGCGCTTGATCGGCGCGAAGTTCTCCCACTCCAGGGCGTTGAGGCTGCCGTTGTAGAGCCCCCACTGGTTCTGCCCGGGTTCTTTCTTGTTGGGTGACTGGACCAGCGTCAGGGTGTCCTCGGCCAGGTCCGGGGCGATGCCGGGATTGATGAACTCGACTTTGTCGGCTTTGCGTTCGAAGGCTGCATACAGCCGGCGGCCAAGGACGTTGAGGTCGCGCTTGTTGATCAGGCTGACGGTTTTTTCGGTGCGGGCGAACTGGGTCAGGAAGCGGTAGCTGTAGGTCAGTTCGTTGACCAGCGCGCGGCGTTCGTTGCTGACCTGGCGCACCTTCCACTGGCTGCGGCTGTCCAGCAGCGCCAGTTGGCGCGGGTCCCAGCCCCATTCCCCGGCCAGGCGTTCGAGCAGCCTCCGCTGCCAGCCGCTGCTGCGCCCTTGGCCGGTGAGCTTGCGATTGACCTTCAGGTACAGCGCGCGTCGGATCAATTCCAGGCGCTCGGGTTCGCCACGAGCGTTGAGGTATTCCTCGATACGGCGGTAGACCAGCATGTACGGGTCCAGCTCCTCCAGGTCCAGGCGATTGGCGAACACGGCTTGCTTGAAGCGCAGGCTCAGGCACCGGACATTAGGGTGTTCGCTGGCGTAGACCTCCGTCAGCAGCAGCTTGAGCACGGACTTGTAGGGCGACTCGATGCCCTTGAACAATTGCCAGAGCCCCGCGCCGATGAACTCCCCTGGCGGGATATAGGCCAGGTGCCCGAGGTCCAGGGTTTCATCGGCGCGGATGAAGCGCTTGGAAAGCAACGTATGGGTGTACGCCTCATAGTTGTCTTCCTCGTAGACCGGCACCAGCCACCAGATCGGTGTGCGCCCGGCCAGCCAGATAGCCGTGCGGTAGAACTCGTCCAGCAGCAGGTAGTGCTGAGTCGTGCCGCAATCTTCGGAGCTGAGTTGATTGTCCCGTTCACCCTGGACGAACCGGGCCGGGTCGATCAGGAAAAAATGGGCTTCGGCGCCCTGGGTCGCGGCCCAGGCTTCGAGCAGTTGGCATTTCTTGCGCAGCTCGGCCAGTTCGTCGTCGCTCAGGTCCGGCCCATGGCAGACCCACACATCCATGTCGCTCTGGTCCGCCTGGGCGAGGGTGCCCAGGCTGCCCATCAGATACAAACCCAGGATGGGGCGCGGCGGATTGCTGCCATGGCGTGGCTTGTAGGAAAACGATCGGGTCAGTCGCTGGGCGTCGGCGAGGACGCTGGCGTCGGGTTCGTAGTTCGACAGCCCGGCCGGTGTGCTGCCGGAGACGTAGCCTGGCAGCAGCGGATGGTTGACGTGGAAAAACAAAGGAAGCAGCGTCAGCACGCCCTGCTGGCGAGGCGACAGGCCGTCCATGGCGCGATCCATCCGGACGGTGTTGAGCTTGAGAAAACGTGCGCGCAGCTGGCTGAGGACCTTGCGGTCGATTCCCTCGTCCAGATCGGGGCGTATTTCGTGATTGCGGGTCATGTCGGCTCAAACCGGCTCGCGGCGTCGAACGTGGGAAATCAGAGGTGATGGCAGTTTAGCGTCCGGGACGGTGAATTCTTAAGCTGAAAGTAGGGTGTGGACGTCAGATTTTTCACGCAAGGCGCCCGCGCCTGCGGAAATCCGGCGAAGCAGATTTCCGTGGGCGACAGGGAGAGTCAGGCAGCTTCTTGGACGCTGAGTATCGTCAGGACGGTTTGTACGTTTTGCGCGGCGTCACGACCCAGGCTGGTCAGATAACCGCCGTCGGGTTGGGTGATCAGTTCTTTGTCGTACAGGCGTTGGGCAGCGGCAATGGCTTTAGGGGCAGCGGTCTGATGGATTTTCAGGCCTTCCTGGGAACTGTCCAGGTTGAAGAGTGCAAGGATTTCCAGTTCGGCAACCAGCTCAGGGGTAAGCGACATAAGGACTCCAGACTTTCTAGGAATATGGTCGATAGCGTCACTAAGGTGAGCGCACTCAGCCGAGCTGTCCAGTGTAGAGGCAGGCTTTTTTTGTTTTGGGCGATGGAGCGTGTGTGGGAGCAAAGCTTGCTCGCGATGCAGGCGCCTCGATTCATGAGCGATCACATCGGTTTCATCGCGGGCAAGCCTTGCTCCCACAGTGTTTGAGGCAGTCCCTCCCACCGCAGCGGGTTCAGTTCTTTTCCGGTGGCAGCTCGGGCAGTTTGCGCAACGCGTCTTCATACCATTGGGTATTGAACGGGCGGTCTTCATCGAGCATGGCGTCGATCTCGAAGGCCAGCACATGGGCCATGAGGTTCAGGATGTCTTCGCGCTCGTAATTGACCAGAGTCAGTTTGTTGAAGGTGGCCTTGGCCGCTGGCGGGTTGCCGCTTTCGATCTGGTTTTCAATGGCTTCGATCAGGGTCGACTCGACGAATTCTTCTTCGTCATTGTCGATGTCGTTTGGCTCGCTCATGGCAGGCTCCTGTGAGAAAGGCGCCAGTTTACCTGCATTCAGCGGCGTGATGCGCCTAGCGCGAAACCTCCCGACAGTCTATAACGCAAGGCTGCCCACCCCACACGGACTGGAGGTATCTGCAATGCTCAAGCTTTATGGTTTCTGCGCCAGTAACTATTACAACATGGTCAAACTGGCATTGCTGGAGAAGGGCGTGCCCTTCGAAGAAGTGTCGTTCTATGGCAAGCAGACCCCGGAAATACTCGCCATCAGCCCACGGGGCAAAGTGCCTGTGCTGAAAACCGAGCAGGGCTTCATCAGCGAAACCAGCGTGATCCTCGAGTACATCGAGCAAACCCAGTCCGGCAAAGCCCTGTTGCCCGCCGATCCGTTCGAGCGTGCCCAGGTCCTGGCCCTGTGCCGGGAGATCGAGCTGTACATCGAGCTGCCAGGGCGCGCCTGCTACGCCGAGGCATTCTTCGGCATGACAGTACCCGATGCCATCAAGGAAAAGAGCAAGGCTGAACTGCTGCTGGGGTTCGCCTCGCTGGGCAGGCACGGAAAGTTCTCACCTTATGTCGCGGGTGACAGCTTGAGCATTGCCGACTTGTACTTTCTCTATGGTGTTTCGCCAGCCTTACAGGTGGGCAAAAAATTGTTCGATATCGACCTGTTCGCAGACATGCCGGCGGCCAAGGCGCTGATGGAACGGTTGGGGACGAATCCGCACGTACAACGGATCGCGGCGGACAGGGAAGCGGGGATGCCAGAGTTTTTGGCGATGATCGCTGCCAAGAAGTGAATTTTATACTGCTCTAGCGATTGCTTTCGCGAGCAGGCTCGCTCCCACAGGGGATCTCTGTATGTTCACAACTTTGTGTTCACTGAAGATCCATGCGGGAGCGAGCCTGCTCGCGATGCTGTTAGGTTCTAGCGACCGGCAAGCAACGCCTGGCCGCGCACCACGGCAGCCTTGACCTGCGCCGGTGCCGTGCCGCCGATGTGGTCACGGGCGTTGACCGAGCCTTCCAGTGTCAGCACCGCAAACACGTCCTGCTCGATCTGGTCGCTGAACTGGCGCAGTTCGTCCAGGCTCATCTCCGCCAGATCCTTGCCGTTGTCCACGCCATATTTCACGGCATGACCGACGATTTCATGGCAGTCGCGGAATGGCAGGCCACGGCGCACCAGATAGTCGGCCAGGTCCGTCGCGGTGGAGAAGCCGCGCAGGGCCGCTTCACGCATCACCGCGTGCTTGGGCTTGATGGCCGGGATCATGTCGGCAAAGGCGCGCAGCGAGTCGCGCAGGGTATCGGCGGCGTCGAACAGCGGTTCCTTGTCTTCCTGGTTGTCCTTGTTGTAGGCCAGCGGTTGGCCTTTCATCAGGGTCAACAGGCCCATCAGTGCGCCGAACACCCGGCCGCTCTTGCCCCGTACCAGCTCCGGTACATCGGGGTTTTTCTTTTGCGGCATGATCGAGCTGCCGGTGCAGAAGCGATCCGGCAGGTCAATGAACTGGAATTGCGCGCTGGTCCACAGCACCAATTCTTCGGAGAAGCGCGACAGGTGCATCATCGCGATGCTCGCGGCGGCGCAGAATTCGATGGCGAAATCGCGGTCCGAGACGTTATCCAGCGAGTTGCCGCCCACAGCGTCGAAGCCCAGCAGTTGGGCGGTGTATTCGCGATCGATCGGGTAGGTGGTACCGGCCAGCGCGGCGCTGCCCAGGGGCATGCGGTTGGTGCGCTTGCGGCAATCGACCAGGCGCTCGTAGTCGCGGCTGAGCATTTCGAACCAGGCCAGCATGTGATGCCCGAAGGTCACGGGTTGAGCGGTCTGCAGATGGGTGAAGCCGGGCATGATGCTCTCGGCTTCACGTTCAGCCTGTTCCAGCAGGCCTTTCTGCAGGCGGGTGATCTCGGCCAGGATCAGGTCGATTTCATCACGCAGCCACAGGCGGATGTCGGTGGCGACCTGGTCGTTGCGACTGCGGCCGGTGTGCAGTTTCTTGCCGGTCACGCCGATGCGATCGGTCAGGCGCGCTTCGATGTTCATGTGCACGTCTTCAAGGTCGACACGCCAGTCGAATTGACCGGCCTCGATTTCACCCTGGATAGTCTTCAGGCCATCGATGATGCTGTCGCGCTCGGCATCGGTCAGCACGCCGACCTTGGCCAGCATGGTGGCGTGGGCGATCGAACCCATGATGTCGTGGCGATACAGGCGCTGGTCAAAATTGACGGAGGCGGTGAAGCGGGCGACGAAGGCGTCGACGGGTTCACTGAAGCGGCCGCCCCAGGACTGATTGGTCTTGTCAGTGCTCATGAATTCGCTCGTGATCGGCTGTGGAAAAAGTAGCGGTTAAAGGCTGCGGCGGATGATAGCAGGGTTGCCGGGGCTGGCGCTGGCACTGGTCGGCAGGTTTTTTACGCACGAGCCGGGCGTGCAAGCAGGTTTTCTGCACAACGATATTTTCCAATTGAGCAATATCGTCGTGGCAACCGTCTACAGTGGACGATAGGAGTTTTGCTTTTTCCATCATGGCGCATGGGGCGAACCAACCAGGGGGGCTCAATATTGATCAGATCGAAAATCAACAATCCCCGCGGCGACGCCGTGCGACAACGGGCCTCGAGCATCGGTCGGCAAGCGCTGGTAAAGATAGGCAACCGCCTCGCGGCACTTTTTGGCCCTCGAGCGAGTCTTAGCGTGGATCGCGGTGACGGATGTCACTTCCCCTGTCTACGCTATCCTTGTGCGAGACTCACGCAGGAATCCAGCGCAATATGAATGTCCTGATCGTTGATGACGAACCACTGGCCCGCGAGCGCCTGAGCCGAATGGTTGGCGAGCTCGAGGGTTACAGTGTCCTGGAGCCGAGCGCCACCAATGGCGACGAGGCGTTGGCCCTTATCGACAGCCACAAGCCGGATATCGTGCTGCTCGACATTCGCATGCCTGGCCTGGATGGTCTGCAGGTGGCGGCGAAGCTGTGCGAACGAGAGTCGCCCCCCGCCGTGGTGTTCTGTACCACCCGGGACGACTTCCCGCCCGAGATATTGCAGGCCGGTGCCGTGGGCTATCTGGTCAAGCCGGTGGCATCCGAGGCGTTGCTTGACGCCTTGCGCAAGGCCGAACGGCCCAACCGCGTGCAACTGGCGGCGCTGACCCGTCCGGCAGCGGAAAGTGGCAGCGGCCCGCGCAGCCACATCAGTGCGCGAACCCGCAAGGGCATCGAACTGATCCCGTTGAACCAGGTGGTCTACTTCATTGCCGACCATAAATACGTGACCTTGCGCCATGAGAGTGGCGAGGTGCTCCTGGACGAGCCCCTCAAGGCGCTCGAGGACGAGTTCGGCGAGCGGTTCGTGCGTATCCACCGCAACGCCCTGGTGGCCCGCGAGCGCATCGAGCGTCTGCAACGCACGCCCCTCGGGCATTTTCAGCTGTTTCTCAAAGGCCTCAATGGCGACGCGCTGATTGTCAGTCGACGACATGTGGCGGGCGTGCGCAAGATGATGCAGCAGCTTTAGCCCGCGATTGCGGGGCGTTCGAGACATTCATTTTTCAGGACATTGACGGCCAGGGAGGCCTTGGGGTCGTGATTCAAGTCAAAGCGGATTTGGCTGAGCTGTTATTATCCGTCGTATCTTTTAAGTACGGATTGATCCATGTCCCCTCGCGAGATCCGCATCGCCACCCGTAAAAGCGCCCTGGCCCTCTGGCAGGCCGAGTACGTCAAAGCCCGTCTGGAGGCCGCCCATCCCGGCCTGGTCGTGACGCTGGTACCCATGGTCAGTCGCGGTGACAAACTGCTGGATTCGCCACTGTCGAAAATCGGTGGCAAGGGTTTGTTCGTCAAGGAACTGGAAACCGCGCTGCTGGACAACGAAGCCGACATTGCCGTGCATTCGATGAAAGACGTGCCCATGGACTTCCCCGAAGGCCTGGGCCTGTTTTGCATCTGCGAGCGCGAAGACCCGCGCGATGCGTTCGTTTCCAACGCCTTTGCCAGCCTTGACGCGTTGCCTGCCGGGAGCGTCGTCGGCACGTCCAGCCTGCGTCGCCAGGCGCAGCTGCTGACCCGTCGTCCCGACCTGCAAATCCGTTTTCTGCGAGGCAACGTCAACACTCGCCTGGCCAAGCTCGACGCTGGCGAGTACGACGCCATCATCCTTGCCGCCGCTGGCCTGATCCGGCTGGGCTTCGAGGACCGCATCACCTCGGCCATCAGCGTCGACGACAGCCTGCCGGCCGGCGGGCAAGGAGCGGTAGGCATCGAATGCCGCAGCGCCGACAGCGGGATCCACGCGCTGCTGGCTCCTCTGCATCACGAAGACACGGCGACCCGGGTTTTCGCCGAGCGCGCCCTCAACAAACACCTCAACGGCGGCTGCCAGGTACCGATTGCCTGCTACGCCGTGCTGGAAGGCGAACAGGTCTGGTTACGTGGCCTGGTGGGCGATCCGGACGGCGGCACGCTGCTCAGCTCCGAAGCCCGGGCGCCCCGGGGCGATGCCGAAGCGCTGGGGGTGCGGGTCGCTGAAGACCTGCTGAGCCAGGGCGCTGGCGCGATCCTCAAGAAGGTCTACGGCGAGGCTGGCCACGCGTGATGGGCTGGCGGTTGCTGCTGACCCGGCCGGAGGACGAGTCGTCGGCCCTGGCTGCTGTCTTGGCCGAGGCTGGCGTATTCAGCAGCAGCCTGCCGTTGCTGGCTATCGAACCGATTCCCCTCTCCGATTCCGGCCGAGCGATGCTGCAGCGACTCGACCAGTACTGCGCCGTGATCGTCGTCAGCAAGCCGGCCGCCCGGTTGTGCCTGGAGCAACTGCGTGAATATTGGCCGGAGCCGCCGGAGCAACCCTGGTTCAGCGTGGGCGCAGCCACCGGGCAGATCCTGGCCGATGCGGGCCTCACGGTGTTTTATCCGGACGATGGCGACGACAGCGAAGCCTTGCTGGAACTCCCGGTGTTGCGTCAGGCTCTCACCCGGAGCAATCCCCAGGTTCTGATCGTGCGTGGTGAGGGCGGCCGCGGTTTGCTGGCAGAGCGCTTGCGCGAGCAAGGTGCTAGCGTCGATTATCTGGAATTGTACCGGCGAGGCCTGCCTGAGTATCGCGAAGGCGAACTGCTGGCGAAGGTCGAAGCGGAACGCTTGAACGCACTGATGGTCAGCAGTGGGCAGAGCTTCGAGCATCTTCACCGCCTGGCGGGTGCCGCCTGGCCCGATCTGGCGCGGTTGCCGTTGTTTGTCCCAAGCCCCAGGGTTGCCGAGATAGCGCGGGCCGCCGGGGCCCGATCAGTTGTGGATTGTCGTGGCGCCAGTGCCGCGGCTTTGCTGGCGGCTTTACGGGAACAATCCGTGCCGTTTTCTAATGCAAAGGATGGATACGTGAGCGAAACAGCCTTGCCAAAAGATCAAGACCGACCCGTGATCGATGCTCCGGTGGAAACGCCGGCACCGGTGGCGCCGCGTCGCGGTAACGGGTTGGCCATTGTCGCATTGCTGCTGGGGGCCGCTGGCGTGGCCGTTGGCGGCTGGGGCGTCTGGCAGGTGCGTCACCTGCAGGCCAACAACCAGCAACAGTCCACCCAGGTCCAGGCACTGAATGACCAGGCCCAGACTCTCAAGCTCAATGAGCAACGCCTCAGCGAGCGCCTCGCGCAGATGCCGGCGGCCGAAGAGCTGGAGGAGCGACGGCGTCAGGTCGCCCAGCTACAAGGCGACCAGCAACACCTGAGCCAACGGCTGGAAACCGTACTGGGTGCCAGCCGCAAGGATTGGCGCCTGGCCGAGGCCGAGCATCTGTTGCGCCTTGCCAGCCTGCGTCTTTCCGCCCTGCAAGACATCACCAGTGCCCAGGCCCTGGTCCAGGGCGCCGACGAAATCCTGCGGGAACAGAACGACCCGGGCTCGTTCGCTGCCCGCGAGCAGTTGGCCAAGACGCTTGCGGCGCTGCGCAGCACCGAGCAGCCGGATCGCACCGGGCTGTTCCTGCAACTGGGGGCCCTGCGTGAGCAAGTGCTGCAACTCTCGGAGCTGGCGCCCGAGTACAAGGATCGAGGCGAATCCCTGCTGGGCCTGACGGCCGATGGCGACGGGGCCAGCCGCTGGGCGCAGTGGTGGGATCAGATCTCGCGCTATATCCGCATCGACTTCAATGCCGACGAGAACGTCCGTCCGCTGCTGGCCGGGCAGAGCCTGATGCAGGTGCGCCTGGCCCTGAGCCTGGCATTGGAGCAGGCGCAATGGGCGGCCCTCAACGGGCAAGCGCCGGTGTATACCCAGGCGTTGCTCGAGGCCCGCGATGTACTGCAGAACAACTTCAACCAGGACAACCCGCAGAGCAAGGTCATGCTCGAGCGAGTGGCTGAACTGGCCAAGCAGCCGGTGACGGTGGTCACGCCGGACCTGACCGTGACCCTGAGCAGCGTCCAGGCCTATCTGGAGCGTCGCAATCTGAATGCCGAGGAGTCGGTCAAGCCGCTGGCCAAGCCTGCTGGGCAGGAGACCACGCCATGAAGCGTCTCTACGTGATTCTGTTCGTGGTCATCGCTGCCGCTGCCCTGTTGGGCGTGGCGATTTCCGAGCATTCGGGTTACGTGCTGGTGGCGTACAAGAGCTTTCGCTACGAAGCCGGCCTGTGGGTCACCCTGGCGCTGGTGGCGGTACTCTGGTTGTTGTGGCGGGGCGTGCGCGCCTTGATCGGCCTGGTGACTACGTCCAGCGGTGTGGTCAACCCGTGGTCGCGGCGCAATCGTAGCCGGCGCATACAAGTAGCGATCGAACACGGTCAGTTGGACCTGGCCGAAGGTCGCTGGGCCAGTGCCCAACGGCATTTGCATCGTGCCGCGGAAGCCGAACGCCAGCCGTTGCTGTATTACCTCGGGGCGGCGCGTGCGGCTAATGAGCAAGGTCTTTACGAACAGAGCGACAACCTGCTGGAGCGCGCCCTGGAACGCCAGCCCCAGGCAGAGCTGGCCATTGCATTGAACCACGCACAGTTGCAGGTGGACCGGGGCGACACCGACGGCGCCTTGGTCACGTTGCAAGCCATGCATGATCGTCATCCCCATAACGTTCAGGTCCTGCGTCAATTGCAACGACTGCATCAGCAGCGTGGTGATTGGTCGGCGGTGATTCGCCTGTTGCCGGAACTGCGCAAGGACAAGGTCTTGCCGGCGATGGAACTGGCTGAACTGGAGCGTCGGGCCTGGGGTGAAAATCTCTCCCTGGCGGCCCATCGCGAAGAGGACGGCAGCGTCGGCTTGCAGTCGCTCAACCGCGCCTGGCAACAGCTGACTTCCGCGCAGCGCCAGGAGTCGGCGTTGGTGTTGGCCTATGCCGAACAACTGCGGCAACTGGGGGCACAGGGCGACGCCGAGGAAGTATTGCGCACCGCGCTCAAGCGTCACTATGACAGCCACCTGGCACGGCTGTACGGGTTGGTCCGCGGCAATGATCCAGCGCGACAGCTGCAAGCGGCCGAAGGTTGGCTCAAGGATCATCCGGCCGATTCCAGCCTGCTGTTGACGCTGGGTCGCCTGTGTCTGCAGAACAGCCTGTGGGGCAAGGCGCGGGATTATCTGGAAGGCAGCCTGAAGATCCAGCGCAATCCCGAAGCGTGTGCCGAACTGGCGAGATTACTGGCACAACTGGGCGATGCCGAGCGCAGCAACCAGCTGTTCCAGGAGGGCCTGGGACTGCTGGATGAGCGCTTGCTTGCTGCGCCGTTGCCGGTTCCGGCCCAGGCGCTGTCCAGTTAAGAAACACTGATCGCGTTTGGCGGTTCGAGTGGGTTTTGCCAGGAGGATGGTCGCCGATCGCTGCCTGACTCAAGGCTCAAATGACGTATTCGGGAAAGTCCTACAGGGGATTGCGCTGAATCCCCTCGTCTCTGTCGGGAATTCCCTACACCCTTGGTGAAGTGTCTGCGTGAGCCTGCCTTGAAAGGCCCGAGGGCTTTCCTCTACCGTAACTGCTTGTCTCTTCTGTTACGGAACCGCCATGTCTTTGGCTTGCTCTCGCTTCTTGTTTTTCATGGCTTCCACCGCCGCGGCCCTGGCTTTGGGCATCGCCAGTTATCTGGAGTATGCAGTCGGTCTGACGCCTTGCAGCCTGTGTGTCTTGCAGCGCTTGTGCCTGGTGCTGTTTCTGGTGAACGGTCTCGCGGCCTGCATGCATGGCCCGGGTCGAAGGGGCAGCATTCTCTATGGGGTGACGGGACTGGTTTTCGTGTCGGGAGGAATGGCCCTGGCATGGCGTCAGGTTCTGTTGCAAAGCCATTCGCTCGAGCCAATGCCCGATTGCCTGGCCCAAATGAAGGGCGTGGGTTCATGGTGGAGTGCCATGGAGCGAGCCCTCGACGGCGCGGTCGACTGTGCGGGCGTCACTTGGACACTGTTCGATCTGAGCATCCCGGAATGGAGCCTGCTGTTTTTCCTCGCCGTCTCCATTGCAATGACCTACCTGCTGCTTCGCCTGGTCTGGAACGCTCTGATCCGACCGCTGGGCGACAAGACGTCGCAATTCATCCGAGTCGCGGATTAAACACTTGTATGAACTTTGTCGCCTGCGTACCTTGAAGCGGCTGTCGTGCGGGCATAATCTGGCCCGCACGTATCATTGGAATTATGCCGCTCGATCATGTTGTGTCCGGCTTGCCATGAATCATCAAGGTGTATGCAGGCTGCGAGGGGCATGACTCACAAGGGAAGAAATCGCCATGCTCGAAAGTTGTCAGAATGCTCAGGAACGCTGGGGTGGGGTGCATCTGCTGATCGACCGCTGGTTGCAGGAGCGTCACGAACTGGTTCGGGCCTATGATGCTCTCGGTGATAAACCTGAAGCGTTGGGTGAAAGCCGTAAACCGTTGCAGGAGTTCTGCGGTGTGTTGGTGGACTATGTCTCTGCCGGGCATTTCGAGATCTACGAGCAGCTCACCGGCGAGGCCAAGGCCTTCAACGACAAGCGTGGTCTGGAACTCGCCGAACAGATCTACCCGCGCATCGACGTCATCACCGAAAAGCTGCTGGCGTTCAATGACCTGTGCGATGAAGGCAAATGCGTAGCGGAAAAATTCAAGGAGCTGGGTGGCCTGCTGCACGAGCGCTTCGAGCTGGAAGACTGTCTGATCGAAGTGCTGCATAACGCCCATAAGGAAGAGGCGGCGGTCCAGGCTTGACGGTTCTGCTGCAAAAAAAACGGTGCGCATTGCGCACCGTTTTTCGTTTGGGCAATGTCAGCTCGTCGCACCCAGCAACTCGATCTCGAACACCAGTGGCGTGAACGGTGGAATCACATCCCCGGCGCCTTCGGCGCCATAGGCCTGGGTCGAAGGAATCACCAGTCGCCATTTCGCGCCTACGGGCATCTGCGGCAACGCGCTGCGCCAGCCATCGATCACGCTGTCGAGACTGAACCACTGCGCCTGGTGGTTGGAGTCGAACACGGTGCCGTCGGGCAATCGACCGGTATACAGCACCTGGACCTTGCCGTGGGGACCGGCTTTCACCCCGTTGCCAGGCTTGAGTTCAGTCAGCAGGATGCCGTCCTCCAACTGTTTTACACCTGGCCGGTTTCTTTCCTCGTTGAGAAATTTCTGCTCTGTCTTCAGCGCCACTTCAATCTGTGGGGTCGTCGATTGCGCTGTCAGCTGTGCCTGATGCTTGGCCAGGATCTGTTCGATGCGTTCATCCTTGAGCGCCAGCGGCTTGCCCAGGTAGGCCTGTTGCAGGCCCTCCAGCAATGCCTGTATCTGCAGGTCGGGCACATCCTGGCGCAGGCGCTCACCCAGGCTCGCACCCAGGCTGTAGGCCAGGTCATGGGCATCGTTTGCGCTGGTTTTTTCAACCGCCTGGACCATGGAGCAAACCATGCACAGGAGGAAAAACAGGTGACGCGACATGTGTGCTCTCCGAGCTCGAATGGAGGAATTATGCCAGCGCCGATCGCTGCGAAGTGAGATTGCTCCGGCAATGGCGCAGAAGATTTTTTGTCTCTTGCAACGCAACGTCCTGTGTACTGTCAACATGCCCTAGCGGCGGTTGCAGCAGAGGTCTAGTATGAGCCGCACTCACGTCAGTCAGGAGGTAAACCATGTCGGCCCCCAAGAAGCCTGTAAACACTCCGTTGCACTTGCTCCAACAACTCTCGGGCGCCTTGCTCGATCATTTGGAAAATGCCTGCTCCCAAGCCCTGGCTGATGCTGAAAAATTGCTCGCCAAACTGGAAAAACAACGCGGCAAGGCGCAGGAAAAACTGCACAAGTCGCGCACCAAACTGCAAGACGCAGCCACCGCCGGCAAGGCCAAGGCACAAGCCAAGGCCAAGGACGTCGTGAAAGAACTCGAAGACCTGCTCGATGCCCTGAAGGATCGTCAGTCCGAAACCCGCGGCTACATTCTGCAACTCAAGCGTGATGCCCAGGAAAGCCTGAAGCTGGCCCAGGGTGTTGGTCGCGTGCAAGAAGCTGCCGGCAAGGCGCTGACGCTTCGTGCGGCCAAGCCTGCCGCTGTATCGGCCAAGAAACCGGTTGCTAAACCTGTCGCGGCAAAAACACCGGCCAAGGCAGCTGCCAAGCCTGCCGCGAAAGCATCGGCCAAAGCGGCAAGCAAGCCTGCGGCTAAACCGGTCGCTGCCAGCGCTGCTAAACCGACGGCCAAAAAAACCGCTGTCAAAGCCACCGCCAAGCCTGTTGCAAAAACAGCGGCCGCCAAGCCTGCTGCAAAAGCGGCTGTCAAACCTGCTGCTAAAACAACCGCCGCCAAACCAGCCGCGACGAAAACCGCTGCGGCTAAACCGGTTGCCAAAGCGCCTGTAAAAGCTGTCGCGGCGAAGCCAGCTGCCAAACCCGCGGCGACCAAAGCGGCCGCTGCCAAACCAGCAGCGACGAAAACAGCTGCTGCTAAACCAGCCGCGACGAAAACGCCTGCCGCCAAACCTGCTGCTGCCAAACCTGTCGCCGCTGCCAAGCCAGCCGCTGCCAAGGCACCAGCCAAGGCTGCGACCAAACCGGCTGCGGCCAAACCCGCCGCCAAGCCAGCTGCCGCCAAGCCGGCCGCTGCCAAACCTGCGGCTGTAAAACCAGCAGCGAAACCTGCTGCTGCCAAGCCAGCTGCAAAACCCGCTGTGAAAAAGCCGGCCGCTACCAAGCCCGCGACTGCGCCAGCCGCCAAGCCTGCGTCGCCGGCCCCGACAGCGACCCCTGCTCCAGCCGCCAGCACTCCGGCTTCGACGGTCAGCCCATCCGCTTCCGTTGCGCCGAGCACCAGCACCCCAACCAGCGCTTCCTAAGTGCTGGAGACCGCGACGCGCAGCTGATGCAGCGCGTCGTGGTTCGCTGGCCCGGCATTCGCCGCCAGCCCTTGCAGCCATCGACCTGAATCTTCCTGTTGGCCCTCAGGCCAATGTGCAGCCACGGCCTCCAATCGCTCCAACAGACACCGCTCGGCTTGCAGCTCCAGTTTCTTGACCTGCTCGCGCAGGTGAGTGAGGTCCGTGTCTTGAACGGCCTCCGCTTTCCATTGGGTGCGAAGCGTCCGTAATGGCTGTACCACTTCTTTGTCCCAAGGCTCTGCCAACATCCGAAGCTGTTGCAGTCTTTGTGCATCGCAGGCCACGCCGCGCTGTTCCAGCCACAGGCCGCAAAGCAGCAGGCAGACACTCGCGCCAGCCTCCTGCAAGGCCAGGCAGCTCTGCTCCACGCCGGGCCGGGCATAGAGGTCGAGAGAGAAACTCCACAGGTCAGAGGACATCGTGCTACTCGCGCCAGTTGCGAGCGAAGCTGGTAGACTCCGCCGCCATTATGATCCGACTTCAGAACCTGACTTTACAGCGTGGCCCGCAACGTCTGCTAGAAGACGCCGAGCTGACCCTGCACGCCGGCCACAAAGCTGGCCTCATCGGTGCCAACGGCGCCGGCAAATCGAGCCTGTTCGCCTTGTTGCGAGGCGAGCTTCACCCGGACTCCGGTGATTGCTCGCTGCCCGCTGACTGGCGTATTGCCCACATGCGCCAGGAGGTGGATACCCTCGAACGCCTGGCGGTGGACTATGTGCTCGACGGCGATATACGCCTGCGTCAGGTTCAACGCGAGCTGGCTGTCGCCGAAGCGGCTCACGACGGCGCCGCCCTGGCCCGGTTGCATTCGGAGCTCGACAGCGCCGACGGCTATACCGCCGATGCCCGCGCCCGCAAATTGCTCGCCGGCCTGGGGTTTACCAACGAACAGATGGACCGCCAGGTCGGGGATTTTTCCGGCGGCTGGCGGATGCGCCTGAACCTGGCCCAGGCCTTGATGTGCCCCTCGGATCTGCTGCTGCTCGACGAGCCGACCAACCACTTGGACCTCGACGCCATCATCTGGCTCGAGGACTGGCTCAAGAGTTACCCGGGCACTCTGCTGCTGATTTCCCACGACCGTGATTTTCTCGACGCAGTGGTGGACCACGTCGCCCACGTCGATCAGCGCAAGCTCGTCCTGTATCGCGGTGGCTATACGGCTTTCGAGCGCGCCCGTGCCGAGCGCCTGGCCCAGCAACAGCAGGCCTACGAAAAGCAGCAGGCGCAGCGTGCGCACATGGAAAGCTACATCGCCCGCTTCAAGGCCCAGGCCACCAAGGCCCGTCAGGCCCAGAGCCGGATCAAGGCACTGGAACGGATGGAGGAGCTGTCGGCGGCCCACGTCGATTCGCCGTTCGATTTTGTCTTCCGCGAGTCGACCAAGATCTCCAGCCCATTGATCGACCTGTCCGATGCGCGACTGGGCTATGGCGACAAGACTGTACTGGAGAAGGTCAAGCTGCAGCTGACGCCCGGTGCCCGGATTGGCCTGCTGGGCCCCAACGGTGCCGGTAAATCGACCCTGATCAAGAACCTCTCCGGTGAACTCCAGCCCCTGGCCGGGCGCCTGACCCGTGGCGAGAACACCGTGGTCGGCTATTTCGCTCAGCACCAGCTGGATTCACTCGATGCCAAGGCCAGCCCGTTGTTGCACTTGCAGCGCCTGGCGCCGACCGAACGCGAACAGACCCTGCGTGACTTCCTCGGCGGCTTTGACTTCCGCGGCGCGCGCATCGACGAGCCGGTGCTGAATTTCTCCGGTGGCGAGAAGGCACGTCTGGCGCTGGCCCTGATCGCGTGGGAGAGGCCGAACCTGCTCTTGCTCGACGAACCGACCAACCACCTGGACCTGGAAATGCGTCTGGCCCTCACCATGGCCTTGCAGGAGTTCAGCGGGGCGGTGCTGGTGGTGTCTCACGATCGGCATCTGCTCAAGAGCACCACGGACAATTTCTTCCTGGTTGCCGACGGCAAGGTCGAGGAGTTCGACGGCGACCTCGAAGACTATGCCCGTTGGCTGGTGGACTACCGCCAGCGCAATGCGCCGGTCAGCACGACGTCGGCGAACCCGGACAAGACCGACAAGAAAGCCCAGCGCCAGGCCGCCGCTGCCCTGCGACAGCAGCTGGCACCGCACAAGCGCGAGGCCGACAAGCTCGAATCCGAGCTGGGCAAGCTGCACGAAAAACTGCATGAAATCGAAACCCGCCTCGGGGACAGTGGTCTCTACGAGGCGGCGCGCAAGGATGAACTGCGCGATCTGCTGGCCGAACAGGCCCGGTTGAAGGTGCGGGAAGCGGAGCTGGAGGAGGCGTGGATGCAAGCCCTGGAATTGCTGGAAACCCTGCAAGCGGAGCTGGAGGCGCTGTCCTGATGGAAGCGTTGACCTTGCCCATCCCGGTCATGTGGATCGAGCCGCTCTGGCTCGGCGTGCAAGTCCTGCTGATCCTGCTGGTCGGTTACGTGATGCAGCGTGTCGTGGCGCGTGCGCTGACGGGACTCGGTGAGCGCTACCCGTTTCCACCTCACCTATTGATCGTTCTGCGGGGCGTGCTGCGCTGGCTGATCATGGGCAGTGCGGTGCTGGTGGTGCTCGAGCGCCTGGGGGTATCGGCCACGGTATTGTGGACCGCGATTTCCGGCTTCGTCGCGGTGGCGGCGGTGGCGTTTTTCGCCATCTGGAGCGTGTTGTCGAACCTGCTGTGCGCCGTCCTGATCTACACCGTCGGACCCTTTCGCCTGGGCGATGTGGTCGAGCTGGTGGAAGCGACCGACAAGCCCGGCATCAAAGGGCGAGTGGTGGCGATCAACCTGCTTTACACCACCTTGATCGAACCCGAGGAGCTCGGCACCGGCAGCTCCATGGTGCAAGTGCCCAACAGCTTGTTCTTCCAGCGTTCGGTGCGGCGTTGGCGCGGCAGCGAGGCTTTTCCGGTGGGTGGGTTGGTCGAGTAGACTGCCTAGATACCGCTACCCTCTTTTGTCAGTGTTTGAAACAAACTTTCAAGCTGAGCCGGTGTTCGATACCGGTACTGTTCAGGCAGGCACTGATGGATTTTCTCGTCGAATGCACCGTATCGGGAGGCTAGGATGGTTAAGAAAGTTTACGATTCGGATCAGCTATCGAGGCTGACCCTCAAGGGTTACAAGTCCATCGCCGAATGCGATATCGAATTAGGCAAGCTCAACGTGCTTATCGGTGCGAATGGTGCAGGGAAATCCAATTTCATTGGTTTCTTTCGCTTGATTAGTCGCATCCTGGATGAACAGTTACAGCTCTCGGTGGGGTCTGCCGGAGGTCCTGATGCCTTGCTTCATTTCGGTCGAAAAAAGACCGAAGAGCTTTGTGCAGAGCTGTACTTCGGCAATAACGGTTATAAATTCAAGCTCAAGCCCACTCAAGATAACCGCATGATGTTCAGCCATGAGGCACTGTGGTGGAATGTTAGTGGTGACTGGCGTGCCAGATCCGGCCACTTTGAGTCGTACGCAGCTGAGCAAAAATCCAAGACGCAGATCTACAGACATGTCGTTCCTGCTATCAGAAGCTGGCGCATCTATCACTTCCATGACACGGGCTCCAGCGCCCTTGTAAAGCAAATCCATGGCATCAACGATAATGAGCATTTGCGCGATGATGCGCGAAATCTGGCTGCGTTTTTATATCGATTGAAGAACCATAACGAAACGCACTACAAGCGCATCGTGAAGGCCATTCAGATGGTGGCTCCGTTCTTCGGTGATTTTCATCTGCGCCCAACGGTTGATAACAAGGAAAAGATACAACTTGAATGGACAGAAGTCGGCCAGGACATCCCTTTTACCGCAGCTGCTTTGTCGGACGGCACGTTACGCTTTATCTGCCTGGCAAGCGTGTTGCTGCAGCCTGAGGAGTTCATGCCCTCAGCCATTCTGATTGATGAGCCGGAGCTGGGGCTGCATCCCTTTGCCATCGTTGCGCTGGGTGGCCTGATGAAGTCGGTCTCTCAGAAACACCAACTCATTATTTCGACGCAGTCAGTAGAGCTCGTTGATCAGTTCGACGCTGAAGATTTAATCGTGGTAGACAAGGTTGGTGGTGCCTCGACGTTCAAGCGATTGGATACGGTCGCTCTGAGTGCCTGGTTGGAAGAGTTCAGTCTTGGTGAGCTTTGGAAGAAGAACATATTGGGTGGGAGGCCGAGCCGATGAGTCGAGTCGTTCTTCTTGTAGAAGGGCAGACGGAAGAGGCCTTCGTCAACGAGTTGCTGGCTCCTCATTATTGGGCATTTGGTGTTTTTCTTACGCCGATCATCATCAGCACAAGCCCCGGCAATAAGGGGGCGTTGTCAGCTATGGAAAAGTCAAACATCAAGTGACTCGCCTATGTCGGGAGCATCATGCTGCGCAGGTCACCACAATGTTTGATCTCTATGCATTGCCCGGTGATTTCCCCGGCTTGGCGTCTGCCGATTTCCCGATTGCGGGTACAGGGCGCCAAAAGGCTTGTTTTCTGGAAGCCCAACTGGCGATCGATATTGGGGAAAAGAACTTCATTCCCAACTTGATGGTGCATGAGTTCGAAGCACTTCTCTTCGCAGACACTGATAAGTTTGCAGAATGGACGGATGACTCAACGGTTGTACCTGCCCTTAAAACGATCGCCAGTGGCTATCAGACACCGGAAGATATCAACAACAGCCCGCAGACTGCACCCTCCAAGCGTATATCCAAGGCGATGCCTGAATACCAAAAAACATTTCATGGCCCCTTGATCGCTTGTGAGATCGGGTTAGATGCCATGCGTCTGAACTGCCCGCATTTCCATGAGTGGTTGTTCAAGCTTGACGCTTTGGCGGCGACGTAAAAAATTCATGGCGTTTATCCGATAGTCGCATTAGCGTAGTTAATTCGACGAGTCCGAGCCGAGGTGTGCAATGGTGCTGGAAACATGGCTGGCGTTTTTCGCCGCTTGTTGGGTGATCAGTCTTTCGCCGGGCGCGGGTGCCATCGCATCGATGTCCAGCGGTCTGCAGTACGGTTTCTGGCGTGGCTACTGGAATGCCCTGGGCCTGCAATTGGGCCTGGCATTGCAGATCGTGATTGTCGCAGCGGGCGTCGGCGCGATCCTCTCCACCTCAGCCACGGCGTTCTATGCAATCAAATGGTTCGGGGTTGCCTACCTGGTGTTCCTGGGCATCAAGCAGTGGCGAGCCATCCCCGGCGAGATCAGCGATGACGCCACTCCACGGCCCATCGGCAAGCCCTTGGCGCTGATGTTCCGTGGCTTTCTGGTGAACATCAGCAACCCCAAGGCATTGGTGTTCATGCTGGCGGTACTGCCGCAGTTCATCGATCCCCATGCCCCTCTGCTCAAACAGTACCTGATCCTGGGCGTGACCATGATTGGCGTCGACCTCATCGTCATGGCCGGCTACACCGGGCTGGCCTCCAAAGTCCTGCGCCTGTTGCGCACTCCCACGCAGCAAAGGCGGATGAACCGGACCTTCGCCGGGTTGTTCATTGGCGCGGCGGGTCTACTGGCGACGATTCGCAAAGCCGCCGTGTAAAGCTTTTTTGCTACGGCTTGAAACCTGTGGGAGCGAGCAGACTCGCTCCCACATTTTTTTTGTCTTGCGGGTAGGTATCAGCCTACAAATCCACCTTTTCTGACAGACCGAACTGGGGGTAAGCGGGGAATTTACTTATGCGGTGTTCGGATTGAGGCGGCATACGGCCCGCGTCGATTTTTCGATCATGGGGGCTCTCTCGTTCATCCGGTGACCGCCAATGCCCGCTCCCTCCACAGCGCAGTTCAGGTTCACGATCGACAGCGTGCCCCATGAGTTCGGTGTGCTCGCCTTCGAGGGCACGGAGGCCATCAGTCGACCTTTTCAATTCAGGATCAGGCTCGTCAGCGAGCTCGCCGGCCTGGCGCTTGAGCGGTTTCTGCATCGTCCCGCCTTCCTGGCTTTCGATACCCTGGGCAATGGCATCCATGGGCAAATCGCGGATTTCGCCGTGGGTGAGTCCGGGCAGCGGCTGACCCATTATCACGCGACGCTGGTGCCGCGCCTGAGCAGTCTCGACCTGGCTTTCAATCGGCGAATCTTCCAGCGGCAGACCGTTCGCCAGATCATCACCGAGGTGCTCAAGCTGCAGGGTCTGCTGGAAGATGCCTTTCGTTTTCAACTGGGCCCCACGGAATATCCGCCCCGGGACTATTGCACCCAGTACGAAGAAAGCGACCTGGCCTTTATCCAGCGTCTGTGCGAAGAAGAAGGTTGGCATTACCACTTCGAGCATGGGCCGCAGCGGCATATCCTGGTATTTGGTGATGACCAGTCCCGGTTCAGGAGTCTTCCACCTACACCGTTCGTGCCTGACAGCGCGATGGTCGCCGACGAACCCACGATCAGGACCTTCTCCGTTCGGGTACGAGGCGCCACCAGCCGGGTCACCCGGCGTGACCATGATTTCGAAAAGCCTCGCCTGACCCTGGAAGGTGCCTCTCGACACAAGCCGTTTGGCGAAGAGGGCGCGCAGCCGGATCGCGAGGACTATGCCTACGCGCCAGGGCGTTTCCTGACATTGGCCCAAGGCCGACAGGCGGCCCTGCGGGCCCTGCAACGCCGGCAAAGAGACACCTGCGTTGCCGAAGGTGGCAGCAACCAGCCAGCCCTGGTGAGCGGGCATTTCATGAGGCTGGAGAACCACGGCCGGGCTTGCTGGAACCAGCGTTGGTTGCTCACCTGGCTCAGGCATGAAGGTTCGCAACCCCAAGTCCTTGAAGATGCCATTGGCGATGTGGGGGAGGGGAATCCGGAGCAGGGCTATGGCAACCGGTTCAAGGCGATTCCGTGGGACGTGTTCTATCGCCCGTCCGTGAGGCATCGGCGACCGCTGCTGGTCAGTGAGACGGCCACGGTCAGCGGCCCGCAAGGCAGCGAGATTCATTGCGACGAGTATGGCCGGGTCAAGGTCCGATTCCATTGGGATCGCGCCGAAGGTAACCCGGAACGGAGCAGTTGTTGGGTGCGGGTTGCCACGGGGTGGGCAGGGGATGGCTTCGGCACCCAGTTGATCCCCCGGGTCGGCATGGAAGTCGTGGTCACCTTCCTTGCAGGCGACCCCGATCAACCGCTGATCACCGGTTGCGTGCCGAACCAGGCCAACCCGGTTCCCCATGGGTTACCCCTCAACGACACCCGCAGTGTCTTCAAGAGCCGGAGTTCACCGGGAGGGGGTGGCAGCAACGAATTGCACATCGAAGACCGAAAGGGAACTGAACGGATCTATTTGCGGGCCGAACGCGACCTGTTCGCCAACGTGCGCAATGACCACACGCTGGAGATCGGCCGTGACCAGCGCATTACCCTGGCCGGTCAGCGTTACAGCGAAGTGCGGGGCGAGGAGCACCACACCGTCGGAGGGCATCGCGTGACGCAACTGGATGCCGACGACTTTCTCAACATCAACGGCAGCTTCCATGCACAGGCTGGCGAGACCCTGGTAATCCGCGCCGGGCAGGTCCTGCAGCTCGAATGCGCAGGTGCCCTGACAGTCAAGTCCGGATCGCAGCTGACCCTGGAGGGCGGTGGGCATTTCCTGCGCATTGGTGCTGACGGCATTTTCAGCAGCATTGCCGTCGAGCAGGGAGGTGGTCCGGGTCCTGGAGCGGCTCTGCGGTACAAACCGGCCCGCCGACCGGGCGAAACCGACGAGCCTGAGGCTGGACACGCAGGCGCTTCGACGGGTGTCGTCGCGATAAGCGAAGCCGCGACCGGGCCGCCGGCAGGTCGCTCGCCCTTGTCGATCGGCGTGCTGTGCAAGCGCTGCTTTCAACAGGCCCAAGCTCAGGCCAAAGGCCTGGCCCCCCGCCTCTGAGCGGTTCAACTTTCAAGGATGATCATGTCTCCAACTGCCCTGCAATGGCTGCAACATCTATGCGCCCAGGCCAAGGCCTGCGGCCTCGCTCATGTGGATCTGCTGATCGACTGCGCGCTGTTCGACTATCCGCTGTTGCGACGGTTGAACCAACTCGCACCGTCGCCGCGCTACCGGCTTCTGTTTCAGGACTCCCCCGAGCGTGCCTTCGCCGACCAGGGGCCCGTGCTGGTGCGGGTTCTGCTGTTCAATACCGCGCAGCGGGACTGGCTGTCGGGCTTTCTCCAGGTGTGCTACCGCCGTTCGCGGGTGCTGGCGCTGTTCAGCCGCTGGTCGTTCGATGCCCTTGGCGAACGTCTGGGGTGGTGCACCCAGGCCGAATGGGAGCAGGGCCACAAAAGCGGTGTGCTGCGCTACTACGACACCCGCTTGTTCAGGCTCGTGTGTGAACTGCTCGATCCCGACCAGCTCAAGATGCTCCATGAGGGTGTTATCAATTGGCAATGGATCGACCGCGATGGCAAGGCCTGCCAGATGGCGGGGTTCGATGTCCGGCAGAGGGCGGCAGGGCGGGGCGCGTTGGCGTTGCGATTGAGCGATGCGCAAGTCACTGAGGTGGGCGCCCTCAGCGATACGCAACAATGGTGTATTCGTCAGGAAATCCTTCCGAGTACATACGGTTTCGATTCGTTCGAGATGTTCACCTACCAGGCCTTTCGCGTTCATGTCGATGCAGACCGCCAGCAACTGATAGGCATGGCGCGTGAGCAGTTTCTCCAGGGCTGGCTCGCGAAATGCGCCGCGCAAGCGAAGGGTGAGCGAGGTATCGACCCATGACGTGCATGAGGACATGGGGGCTGTCGGTCTTCGGTGTTCTTTGCGGTTGCATGCCTGCGCAAACTACCCTGATCGGTACACCCATCGAAGGCTATAACCACACGGCGGCGGCCATCCATCACTTCAGCGTCAACCGCAACGGTGGGCCGGACATCGGGCCTTATGGCGGCGGAGGCAAGCAGAACTGTTGCGTCGCAATGCCTGCCCAATGGCGTCCGGGGCTGAAGGTGTTGGTGGAGTGGGAGAAGGATCCGGCGCCCCACGCTTATGGCCGTTGGCCGGAGCAACGGCACACCGATGAATGGCGGGCACGGATGAACGCACATCGGGCCGGCTACAGCCGGCACAGGGTCTGGGCAGAAGTGGCGTCCTACGAGCGGCTCGGTGTGGTCGATGTGCACTTCCTGCCTTGCGATCAAGTCGCCGTGTCCGCGGGGGTGATGTTGCCGGGCAAGCCCGGTTATCCCTTCGGTTTCCCCTCCAGAATGGAGGCGCCGTCGCCATGCCCGGTACATTGAAAAGCGGGGCGCAGGCCCTGGCCGCCACGCCATTCTTCACGAGTGAGGGCATGTTGCCGCGAACGCCTGAAGACGTGGCGCGCAATCAGGTCGAACAGCAGAGAACCCTGATTGAAGCTGCAGACATTTCCAGGGCGGCTTGCAGAGAGGCGAATGTTCCCTATTCCGGCCCACCCTGCATGGACGTGTTGCATATCACGGTGTGTTTTGACGGCACCAATAACCACGAACCCACAGACAAACGGAACCACCCGCCGACCACCAGCAACGTGGCGCGGCTGTATCACGCCAGCCTGGGTAGGGGGGGCGGTCCGGGGCAAAGCCGGGCCAATGAGGCTGGTTTCTATGCCTACTACATGCAGGGTGTCGGCACCGAGTTCCCGGAAATCGGCGAGTCTGAACCTGACGCCATGGGGCTGGTGGCGGCTCGCGGTGGAGAAAATCGTATCAACTGGGGCCTGACGCGGCTGATCGATGCTTTGCGTCGACACTGTGGCGAGTCACACCTGGAACCGATGCAAGCCGTTGCCTGGGTCCGGCAGATGAGCAGTGGCTTCGGCGATGTACTCGACCGCGGACAACAGCGCCGGCGGGCCGTGCTGCAAGAGCCATTGACCGTCTTGGGCGAGACTGTCGAGCGCTTGCACGCCAGTCGCTCGATCCCCCGGATCAAGGCTCTGCGCCTGTATGTCTATGGCTTCTCCCGTGGCGCCGCCCAGGCCCGGACGTTTACCCAGTGGTTACAACAACTGACCGAAGTCGAGGCGAACGGCGAAACCTGCTACCTGTTCGCCGGTGTGCCCATCAGCGTCGGTTTCCTCGGTCTGTTCGACACGGTGGCATCGGTGGGCATGGCGTATCTGGCGCCCTTTGTCAGCGGTCACATGGGCTGGGCGGACGGTTCGCTACGCTTGCCCGAGTCGCCGGTATTTCTGGAGCGTTGTGTGCACCTGGTCGCAGCCCATGAGCAGCGGGGTAGTTTTCCCCTGGATTCGATCCGTCGAAAAGCCAACCCCGACGATCCCGATTGTCCCTCCACCTATCGCGCGGGTACGTTTGAATACCTCTATCCGGGTGTACATTCGGATGTTGGCGGGGGGTATCCGCCGGGAGATCAGGGCAAGGCGTTGGCAGGGAATCACGAGCTGCTGTCCCAATTGCCCCTGCAACACATGTTTCATGAGGCCTATCAGGTCGGTGCCCCCTTGCAGGCCCCTGCCGATGCCCTCAGCGATGAGCAGAAAGAGCGCTGGCCGTGGTTGGTCATGGATGGCGCGACGTACGAGGCTTTCGACATCTCCCCAACACTGACCCGTCGCTTCAACATCTGGCTCGATGCCCAGGACAATGGGCCGCTCGAAGAGGTGATGGCCCGGGAAGCCGGATTGATCACTGGTTGGCGCATCAGTCGCTATGCCAATTTTCTCTTTCGCACGACTTCGGCCTGGGCCCATGTGCAGGGCAAGGACATGAGCGAAGAGGAACGTTCGGCCTTCACCGCGCTGCACCTGCGACAACGGGAGGAAGATACTGCCCTGCGTGCCGGTAAGGAGCCGCCCGCTGCCTCCGTTGAGCATGAAAGACACTTGGCCCTGAAGCGTGCTTATGAACAACGGACTGGTGCGCACGAGATCGCGCTCAATCCGGCAAAGACGTTCGAGCCGAGCCTGGATCAGCGACAGCTACACGACGCCATGCTGGATTTTCGCCGCGACTACATACCTGAGTGGAGCCTGAGTCCCTTCGGTTCGGGCCTGAGCCAAGGTCACCTCATCAATGCCTCGGTAGGCGGCTTGGTATACCTGCTCAACGAGCAGGATGAGGCCGAGGAATACCGTGACCTGCGCCGGGCCGGCAATCGGGAGGTCATGCGCTGGTTCGGTGAAGATCTGGCGCCTCGCGATGAAGACGCGAGGGAGCTGGTGCGGTTGTTCGATGAACATGTCCACGACTCTCGCGCCTGGTTCATGAATGCGGCGCTGGACGAGCGGGAAGTGTTCAGTGATTACTTTCGATATCGGGCGATTTTTTTCGATGACGAGTCCAATAAACGCCTGTCGCTGTTGGCAACGGCCGGCCAGGTCATTGGCGTGGCCGTGGCGCTCGCCAGTGTTGGCCTGAGTGTCAGCCGCCGCGATCCACGGCTGTTGGTGGGCCTGTTGATGCCGGGGCTCGGTATCCCGTTGTTCCGTGGCAAGCTCGGCGTCGCTCCGACGATCGAGGCCTTTGATAGCGCCACCGGCATCGCCCTGCCGTTGGTCGAAGGGCTCGATGAGGTTCGTGCCTACACGCGGCAAGTCGCAAATGTCTTGAAGCTGGCACAGGCCTGGTCGTCGTCAGCATCGTTGCACGAACAATCGGCGAGAAAGCCTGAGAGTGGCTGGTTGGGGCGGCTCAGGCAAACGCTTGATGACGCCATCAGGGCCCCTGTTCCCGATCTGGAGAACAGGGGCCCTGATGCTTAGCGCAGGATCACCGGCGCGGTGTCCCGTGGCAGGTTATTGCGCGGTACGGGCTCGCCGGGTAACTCATGGCTTGGACCGCCGAGCTGTTCGCTCAGTTGTCGAGCCACGTCTTCACCCAGCGCCTTGGACACGTCGCGTACCACACGGGGGCGGTTGAGGCTGATGCGCGCGTCTCGGTGGTTCAGCAATTTGGTGTCCTGGCCTTCACCCATGGCGGTGAACGCCGAAGTGATTTCGAAGGTGCGGGTATTGATCAGGCTGAAGTCGGCCACCAGGGTCAGCCCAAGCACTGCCGAGTAGCTGTCGGTGTTGGCCAGCTCATTGATGTCGCGGGTGAAGTCGATGTCCGATACCGTACCGAACAACACGTAGTCGGCGCCCTTGAAACGTCCGGCCTTGATGCGCTTGATCACATCGTAGACGTCGCCGGTGGAGGACTCGGTGTGAGGCGTGCCCTGTACCAGCTGGAACATGCCGCTGCGCAGGATTTCACCCTTGATGTCTCCGGTGAACTTGCGCAGTTCGCCCTGCTCGATGTAGCTGCTGGTGGCTTCCATCTCGTCGTAGCTCGACGACGCGCTGGCGCTGTAGGTGTTTGCCTGGAAGTTGCTCTGGGCCGAAACGGTGTGGATGTATTCCTCCACCCGTTGCTGGTAAGCCAGGTCGGTAACGGCGACTTTCGGGGCCGCCTGCGCACCGAACGCGCAGGCCAGGGCCATGATGCCTATCCATGTGCGCATGGCTTAGCGCTCCGTGGTCTTGCGGATTTCTTTTTCGTCCATCCACTCGGCCAGACCGCTTTCGACGTCGATCAATTGCAAGCTGAATTTGTAGAAGACGTCCTTATAGTCGCTGCTGCGCTTGACGATCGAGCTGATAGAGCCCTCGAGGCGGTATTTGGCGGCGATCATGTTGCCGGTCTTGGCCACGGTGCTCTTCTTGTACAGGCCGCTCTGGTTCTGCAGCTTGAGCTGGTCGACCTGGCTGTCCATGGCATTGTTGTCGCTGGCAAAACGTGCCGCGCCGGTTTTCATCAGTTGGGTCTTGATGCTGGTGGTGATTTCGCGGGTGTCGATGTACTCGCTGGTCTTGTTCTTCACGTCGTAGACCTGAACCACCGGGCGACCGTGCAGGATGCCGGACTGGGCCAGGGAGCGGGTCATGGACTCGGCGATCATCTGCAGGTCGGTTGAGCCGAACTCGTTGGTCACGGTTTCCACGGCCTTGGTGTCGCCGTAGGTAATGTTCTTGTTGCCCAGTACCGGGGAGTTGTTGGCGCAGCCGCTGACCAGCAGGACGGCGAGGGTGATGAATGCAACGCGTGTGAACATGGAAGCGCTCTCTAAAGCTGAAAAAGGGTTAACGCGAGATGTCGGTCATCAGGCTCAAGGCGTATTGATTTCCAACCGGAAGTCCACGGCCTTGGGTGTCGGCGCGATGGCCGGCAGGAAGCTGGTTTGTTCGCCATACAGTGTCAGGCTTTTCCAGGTTTCCTCTTCGGCAATCGGAAAGCCTTCAGGCCCCAGCCAGGCAAAGCGGTAGTACATCGTCTTGTTGTTGTAGCTGGTGTTGCTCAACTGCACATTGACGGTCATGTAGCCGTTTTCCCGGGCCACGCGCATGGCACCGACCACGATATTCTTTGTCTTGCCCATCGCCACAACCTTGCTCGCGGCGCTGCCCGGCGCAGGGGGGGCGGGGTGGCGCAGCCGGCCAGCAAGGCCAGGGCGCCGACGGCGATCAGTTTTAAACGCATGTGAACAAGACTCCGTTCTTAAGGTTGTTTGAGGCTGGCGACGGCGGTCGGATTGGCATTCGGCGTCACTCGGGCGGCCAGGCCACCGGTAAAGACCTGATTGCCCACTGCCCGCAGAGTCACCACCTGGTAGCGCTGGTCGACGACCACCTTGACCACCGAGCCGCCTACCGCGTTGGGCAGGGTGACCTGGTGCTCACCTTTCTTCAGGCGCAGGCGCACCACCTGGGTGTAATCCGGCAGGGTGCGCCAGGTCCGGGTATCGGCGCCTTCGAGCACGGCCGAGGTGAGGCCCACGGCCAGGCCGGCCAACGGATTGGTATCGTTGATCTGCTTTTGCGCCACGCCACGGGTGACGGCTCGCACGGTGGTGCGCAGGATGATGCCGGGCATGTCGTCGCGAAGGGCGCGGCGGGACATGGCAGTGATGCTGTTGAGCTGAGTCAGATCCATCTGGCGGCCATCGACGCCGATCTGGGCGAAGGTGGCGGTGGAGGTGTCGGGCTTGATCACCGGGAACGACAGCGGCGTGATCACGAGGTGGCCGCTGATAGGCAAGGGCAGGGGGATGCGGATCGAGTCACGGGATGGCGCCAGGCCGCTTTGCACCACGATCAGGATGTCGCTGTCATCGCCCTTGGCGGCAGGCTTGTCCAGGTTGAGCAGTGCCTGTTCCAACAAGGGGGTGTTGGGACGCAGCTCGGCAGCCTTGCGATAACCCGGTGCGGCCAGGTCTTTTTCCCCCAGGGCTTCGTAGACGAAACCGGCCAGATAGTGGCTGAACGCGCTCTGGTAGCTGTTTTTCAGACCCACCACTTCCGGAGCGTCGAGGCTGGCCACCGGGTAACCCTGGAGGTCTTTGTACTCGGTCTTGACCCCTTGCTGCTCAGCCTCTTCCTCGCGCTTGAGGTATTCCTTGTCCCGCAGATCGGCAATCACCGCTTCGCGCTCGTGGGTCTTCTTGATCTGGGTCCGGGCACCGTCGAAGTCATTTACGGCCAGCAGATTCAGGGCCATCTGCGTGGTCAGCATGACCTTTTCGTAATCGTAGCCCTCGTAGCGCCGGACCTTATCGTTGACCAGGAAACTGCCGAACTGCGCCACGTACTTGGCGGTATCGAGCTTGACCGCATCTTCCCACTGGCCGACTTGCCGGTCGGCGCTGGTCCAGGCCGCCTGGCTGCCGGACAGATCGCCTTTGGCCCGTAGCAGCTCACCTTTTTCAAAGTAATACAGCAGATCCCGGTCTTGACTGGTGTTGTTCTTGTCCAGCAGGGTCAATGCAGCGTCGACGTTGCCGGACGCCAGCTGTTGATTGGTCTGGGTCAGTTCACTGTCGTAGTTGCGAAAAACCGAGCAGCCGGACAGCAAGGTGATCGCACCGAGGGCGATCGAAAAAACGGCACGGGAGGCCATGAACATTTCTTCCCTGAGTAACAGCCAGGTGAGCGGGTCGGGCTGGGTCGATCCACGGACGGCGTCGGGACGCTATCGGTTCCTCATAACCGGAGGAGCTTTTATGCCAAGTTCTTATAAGAAGGCGGCGCGATTATAGACATGGCCGTTCGCTATGTAATGGCTTTTTAATCTCGAAGCGCTGTTTTTGTGACATCACTTCCAAAGCATGAAAATCCGATGAAAATGCGCGACCACAGCACATTCGCTCTTGAGCCAAAGTCCGTGTAAGTGAACAATGTGTTACTTCTTATTTCCAATTGAGAGTCATTCATGATTGCCTCGCTTCGTTTTCTGGCCTGGCTTGCACTGCCGCTGCTTGCCCTGTGCAGCAATCCATTGCTGGCCAACACCGTTGAAGGCGCTCCCCAGGCGCTGCACTTGCTGGATTACATCGGGGCGGATTACCCGGAGACCGTCGAAGCGGGCAAGGTCATCGACGAGTCCGAGTATCGCGAGCAGTTGGAATTCACCCAGGTGCTGGAAGGGCTGATCGTTGCGCTGCCGGCCAAGCCGGAAAAGGCTGAGCTCACACAGGGCATCGCTGCCTTGCGCCAAGCGATCACCCAGCATCAGGACGGCGGTGATGTCGCCCGCCTGGCGCGCCAATTGGGGGCGAAGCTGGCGGTGGCCTATGAAGTCAGCCAGGCGCCGGTCATTACTCCGGACCCGACCCGCGGTGCGCCGCTGTATGCCCAGAACTGTTCGGTGTGCCACGGTGACAGCGGCGCCGGCGACGGTCCTGCCGGTGTCGGTCTGGTGCCGGCGCCTTCCAATCTGCGCGACGGTCAACGTCTCGATCACCTGAGCCTCTACGCGATCTACAACACCCTCGGCATGGGCATCGAAGGGACCGACATGCCGGCCTTCGCCGATCAGCTCGATGAGCGTCAGCGGTGGGACCTGGCCACCTACATCGCCGGTTTCAGTGTCGACCCGGCAGCGGCCAAAAGCGAACAGACCTTCAACCTTGCCGATCTGGCCCGCCAGACCCCGGCTGAAGTACTGGCGGCCCAAGGCCCCGCTACGGCCGCAACGTTCCGCGCCCAGCGTGCCCAGCCGCCGCAGGTACAGCGTGGCCCGGCGCAGTTGCTCGACTACACCGCCGCCACCCTGGACAAGAGCATCGCGGCCTATCGTGCCGGTGATCACGACCAGGCCTATGACTTGTCGGTAGCGGCTTACCTGGAAGGCTTCGAGCTGGTGGAAAGCTCGTTGGATAACGTCGATGCCGTTGTGCGCAAGGACACTGAAAAGGCCCTGATGGCTTACCGTCAGTCCCTGCAGGACGGCTTGCCGGTGGAGCAGGCCGAACAGCGTCTGAATGCGGCCAAGGCCAAGCTGAAGGCGTCGGCGGGGCTGCTGGGCGGGGATGGTCTGAGCTGGTCGCTGAGTTACATCTCGGGGTTACTGATCCTGTTGCGCGAAGGACTGGAAGCGATCCTGGTGCTGGCGGCGATCCTGGCCTTCCTGCGCAACACCGGCCAGGAGTCGGCGGTTCGCAGCGTCAACGCGGGTTGGGGCCTGGCGCTGCTGGCCGGTCTGGCGACCTGGGGTCTGGCTGCCTATGTGATCGACGTGAGCGGTTCCCAGCGAGAATTGCTTGAAGGTGCGACAGCGTTGTTCGCCAGTGTGATGGTGTTGTGGTTGGGGGTGTGGATGCACGACCGCCGTCACGCGGCGGCCTGGCAGGATTACATCAAGAGCAGCTTGGTCGGTGGTGGTGGCCGTTTCGGCTTCGCCGTCCTGGCGTTCTTCTCGGTCTATCGCGAACTGTTCGAAGTGATCCTGTTCTACGAAACCCTGTGGCTGCAAGCCGGTCCCGCCGGGCATAACGCCGTGCTGGCCGGTGGCGCTACAGCGCTGGTGCTGCTGGTAGGACTGGCCTGGGTGATTCTGCGCGGTTCGGCACGACTGCCATTGGCGCTGTTCTTCAGCATCAACGCCGCGTTGTTGTGCGCGCTGTCGGTGGTCTTCGCCGGACATGGCGTGAAGGCCCTGCAGGAAGCCGGGATCTTTGGCACCCGTCCGGTGGCGTTCTTCGATTTCGATTGGCTGGGTATTCACGCCGATGCTTATTCGCTGACCGCTCAAGTGATCGCGATCCTGGCGATTGTCGTGCTGTATGGTCGCAGTTGGGTGGCGGAGAAGCGCAGGGTGCAGGTGTCCTGATGCGTGTCTGGATCGACGCCGACGCCTGTCCCAAGGCAGCGAAGGAGCTGGTGGTCAAGTTCGCCTTGAAGCGCCAGTTCGAGGTGGTGCTGGTAGCCGGGCAACCGCAGATCAAGCCAAGCCTGGCCTGCGTCAAGTTGATCGTGGTCCCCAGCGGCCCTGACGCGGCGGACGACTATCTGGTGGAGCACGCGGGCCCGGGTGAGCTGGTGATCTGCAGCGACGTCCCCCTGGCCGACCGGTTGGTGAAGAAGGGGGTCGTCGCCCTGGACCCGCGCGGCAAGGAGTTCAACGCGCAGAACATGGGGGACCGGCTGGCGGTGCGCAACCTGTTCACCGATTTGCGTGAGCAGGGCCAGATGGGTGGCGGTCCTGCGGCCTATAGCGAGCGGGACAAGCAAGGGTTCGCCAATGCGTTGGATCGGATCCTCACGCGCTTGAGCCGGATGTCTGGAGCCTGACACTGTTCATTTGTGGGAGCGAGCCTGCTCGCGATGGCGGTGTGTCAGCTAACCAAAGTATCAACTGAACCGACGCTATCGCGAGCAGGCTCGCTCCCACATTGGCTGGGTGTTGCTCAGGCATCGTTTTCGTGGGTGAGCTCGAGTATCCGATCCACCAGTTTGTTGATCCCCGAGGCCGCTTCGCTGATGTTCTGCGCCAGCATGTAGGCCGGGGTGCTGACCAACCTGCGCGCGCGGTCTTCAACGATGTCGGTGACGGCGCAATCTTCGTGAGTGCCGCCCATTTTGGTCACGGCGGCAGCGGTATCGACATCCGTGCCGATGGTGCAGGTCACGCCAGGGCCATAGATTTTCGCCGCCAGGGCCGGGGAAATACAGATCAGGCCCACCGGCTTGCCGGCCTCGGCGAAGGCTTCGGTCAGCGCCAGGAGTTCGGGTTGGACGGTGCAATCCGCGCCTTCGACGGCGAAGTTGGAGAGGTTCTTCGCCGAACCGAAACCGCCAGGTACGATCAGGGCGTCGAAATCCTCGACCCTGGCGTCGCGCAAGTCCTTCACGTTACCGCGGGCGATCCGCGCCGACTCCACCAGCACGTTGCGGCTTTCGGGCATTTCTTCACCGGTCAGGTGATTGATCACATGCAGTTGGGCAATGTTGGGGGCGAAGCACTGGACCTGCGCGCCGCGTTGGTCCAGGCGCAGCAGGGTGATCACGCTTTCGTGGATCTCGGCGCCGTCGTACACGCCACAGCCGGAAAGGATCACTGCAACTTTTTTGCTCATGGGTTTTTCTCCAGATTCATGGCGTTAAATGTCCACTAATTTGTCACTCGTTGCCATAGGGTTATCCGGCGGCTAAACCTAATCTGCCGACTATCTCCTGCCCGGATCGCAGCATGAATTTCATTTTGTATGCCGTGCCGTTCTTCTTCGTGCTGATCGCTGTCGAGCTGCTGGCCGATCGCCGGCGCGGTGAGAGTCATTACCGCCTGGCCGATGCGATCAACAGCCTGAGCACTGGTGTGTTGTCGACCACCACGGGCCTGCTGACCAAGGGTGTGGGGCTGGTGAGTTACGCCTTTGCCTTGGAACACCTTGCTCTTGTCCGGTTGCCTGCCGACCAGGCCTGGGTCTGGGCGTTTGCCTTCGTGTTCTATGACTTCTGCTACTACTGGCTGCATCGCATGGGCCATGAGCGCAACATCCTCTGGGCGGCTCATTCGGTGCATCACCAGAGCGAGGACTACAACCTCTCCACGGCGCTGCGCCAGACCAGTACCGGGTTCCTGTTGAGTTGGGTGTTCTACCTGCCGCTGGCGGTGCTGGGCGTGCCGCTGACGGTGTTCGTCAGCATTGCGGCGCTGAACCTGCTGTACCAGTTCTGGGTACACACCCAGCACATTCCCAAGCTGGGCTGGCTGGAGTGGTGCTTCGTCACGCCGTCCAATCATCGTGCTCACCATGCGCAGAACCCTCTCTACATGGATCGCAACTATGGCGGGGTGTTCATTATTTGGGACCGTCTGTTCGGCACCTTCCAGGAGGAAGACGACCGCGAGCCGGTGATTTTTGGCGTCACCACGCCGCTGGCGAGTTGGAATCCGTTGTGGGCCAACGTGCAGTTCTATGTGCAGTTGTGGACGGATGCCCGACGGGCCGGACACTGGTGGGACAAGGTGCGGATCTGGTTCATGCCCACGGGGTGGCGACCGGCAGACGTGGCGGTGAGATACCCACTGAACAAACCGGACCTGAGCCGTTTCCGCAAATTCGAAGTGCCGCTGGACGGACGCCAGCAGGGCTACGTGGCGCTGCAGTTCTGCTTCTACATCGCGTTGGGCAGTTATTTGATGAACCTGGAGAACAGCCTGCCCATCGCCGCCTTGTTGCTGGGATGGGGCGCGGTGGCGTTCGGTCTGTTCGTATTGGGCGTGGCCCTGGAGAATCGCCCGTGGGCGCGGAGGCTGGAGCTGTTGCGGCTGGCCTCGAACCTGCCGCTGGTATGGCTGGCGCCGCTGGCCGGATTGTGGCCGGACGGCCCCGTGGCCTGGGTCGGCTTGCTCAGCTACAGCCTGCTCAGCCTCATGGGACTCTATTACTGTCGCAACCGGTTTGCTCGGTTGGTGTCGTAGGTTTGCCAGCGGTGGCGCGCTCAAGCCGTTCGGCTTCGAGGACTTTTTTCGCCAGTCGCGCATTCTTGATGCGTCGACGCAACCACAGGCACAAGCCCAGCAACAGCAACGCGCCGAGTACCCACAATTCATATTTCTTGATACTGCCCAGCATGCCTTCGAGCACGGCGCCGAAGTGATAGGCGGCGGCGGCCAGTGCGGTCGCCCAGATCGCCGCGCCAATGCCGTTGAGCAGCAGGTAACGCCCCGGCGGATAGCCTGACAGGCCGATCGCCACCGGCATCACCGTACGCAAGCCATAGACGAAGCGAAAGCTCAGGACCCAGATGTCCGGATGCTTGCGGATGTGCTCCAGCGCGCGATCGCCCATCAGTTGCCAGCGAGGCTTGCGCGCCAGCAGCTTGCGCCCGTGCTTGCGTCCCAGGAAATACCACAGCTGATCACCTGCGTAGCTGCCGCAGAATGCCACGACCACTACGAGATTGATGTCCATGTAGCCACGGAACGCCAGGAAACCTGCGAGCACGAGGATGGTTTCGCCTTCGAAGAACGTGCCGATAAAAAGGGCCAGATAGCCGAAGTCATGTAGAAATTGCTGGAGCATTGTCTGGGTGCTGGCGAAATGAACGCGCAGCCTAACCCTTCGGGCACATTCAGGAAAGTGTCGAAATGTGTCTCGACGTGAACATTTCCTACAACCACAATAACTGCGACGACAGGTCACAGGTGCACATAACTGTCATATGTTGGTCATAATGGCCGCTTATAACTGTCACGCTCGCCCGTTAGTGGGCTCAGGAGTCTGCCGTGAGCTTTACCCCCGCCAATCGTCTGTTCCCTGCTACCCGTCTGCGTCGCAATCGCCGTGATGAGTTCTCTCGTCGGCTAGTGCGTGAGAACGTGTTGACCACCGACGACCTGATCCTGCCGGTGTTCGTGCTCGACGGTGAGAACCGGCGCGAAGCGGTGGCATCGATGCCCGGGGTGGAACGCCTGACCATCGACCTGCTGCTCGAAGAAGCCGCCCAATGGGTGGAACTGGGCATTCCGGCGCTGGCGCTGTTCCCGGTGACGCCGCCGGGGCTCAAGTCCCTGGACGCTGCCGAAGCCTGGAACCCGGATGGCATTGCCCAGCGCGCGACCCGCGCCCTGCGGGCACGCTTCCCGGATTTGGGGGTGATCACCGACGTGGCGCTGGATCCGTTCACCACCCACGGGCAGGATGGCATCCTCGACGAAGACGGCTATGTGCAGAACGACATCACCGTCGACGCCTTGGTCAAGCAAGCGCTGTCCCATGCCGAGGCCGGTGCCCAGGTAGTGGCGCCGTCGGACATGATGGACGGTCGTATCCAGGCGATCCGCGAAGCCCTCGAGGTGGCCGGACACGTCAACGTACGGATCATGGCCTACTCGGCAAAATACGCCAGTGCCTATTACGGCCCGTTCCGCGATGCGGTCGGCTCGGCCCTGAACCTGGGCAAGGCCAACAAGGCCTCTTATCAGATGGACCCTGCCAACAGTCAGGAAGCCTTGCACGAAGTGGCGGCCGACTTGTCAGAAGGGGCAGATATGGTCATGGTCAAGCCGGGCATGCCTTATCTCGACATCCTTTGCCGGGTCAAAGACGAATTCAAAGTGCCGACCTTTGTTTATCAGGTCAGCGGCGAGTACGCCATGCACATGGCGGCGATCCAGAACGGCTGGTTGAGCGAAGGGGTCATTCTCGAGTCCCTCACCGCTTTCAAGCGCGCGGGCGCTGATGGGATCCTGACTTACTTTGCCGTGCGCGCCGCCCAATTGTTACGAGAGCAGAAATAGCCTCCCAGGAACTTGCGATGAATACCGAAGGACTCTCTGAAGTTGCCGTAAAAGACGCTCAACCCGTGGTCGAGCAAATCGCTGAAACACCACCGGAGCTGGAGCCCGCTCCCCCGGTGGCTGCCGCCGAGCCCGCCCCGGCCCCGGCGATTGCGATTCCCAACCTGGATGACAGCAGCCTGTACATCCATCGCGAGTTGTCGCAACTGCAGTTCAATATCCGCGTGCTGGAGCAGGCGCTGGATGAGTCCTACCCTTTGTTGGAGCGGTTGAAGTTCCTGCTGATCTTCTCCAGCAACCTGGATGAGTTCTTCGAAATTCGCGTCGCCGGCCTGAAGAAACAGATCACCTTCGCCCGTGAACAAGCCGGTGCCGATGGCCTGCAACCCCACCAGGCCCTGGCGCGCATCAGCGAGCTGGTCCACGGTCACGTCGACCGCCAATACGCGATCCTCAACGACATCCTGTTGCCGGAACTGGAAAAGCATCAGGTCCGCTTCATCCGTCGCCGCTACTGGACCACCAAACTCAAGACCTGGGTGCGCCGCTATTTCCGCGACGAGATCGCGCCGATCATCACGCCGATCGGCCTCGACCCGACGCACCCGTTCCCGCTGCTGGTCAACAAGAGCCTGAACTTCATCGTCGAGCTGGAAGGCATCGACGCCTTCGGCCGCGATTCCGGCCTGGCGATCATCCCCGCGCCACGCCTGTTGCCGCGCATCATCCGTGTGCCGGAAGACGTTGGCGGCCCTGGCGACAACTATGTGTTCCTGTCGTCGATGATCCACGCTCACGCCGATGACCTGTTCCAGGGCATGAAGGTGAAGGGGTGCTACCAGTTCCGCCTGACGCGTAACGCCGATTTGTCGGTGGACACCGAGGACGTTGAAGACCTGGCCCGCGCCCTTCGCGGCGAGCTGTTCTCCCGTCGCTACGGCGACGCGGTGCGCCTGGAAGTGGCCGACACTTGCCCGAAACACCTGTCCGATTACCTGCTCAAGCAGTTCAACCTGCATGAGACCGAGCTGTATCAGGTCAATGGTCCGGTCAACCTGACCCGGCTCTTCAGCATTACCGGCCTGGACAGTCATCCGGAGCTGCAATATTCGCCGTTCACGCCGCAGATCCCGAAGCTGCTCCAGAACAGCGAGAACATTTTCAACGTAATCAGCAAGCAGGACATCCTGTTGCTGCACCCGTTCGAGTCGTTCACGCCGGTGGTCGACCTGCTGCGCCAGGCCGCCAAGGACCCTCACGTCCTGGCGGTGCGCCAGACCCTGTACCGCAGCGGCGCCAACTCGGAAATCGTCGACGCCCTGGTGGATGCGGCGCGAAACGGCAAGGAAGTCACGGCGGTGATCGAGTTGCGCGCGCGTTTCGATGAGGAGTCCAACCTGCAACTGGCAAGCCGTCTGCAAGCGGCCGGTGCGGTGGTGATCTATGGTGTGGTCGGCTTCAAGACCCACGCCAAGATGATGCTCATCCTGCGGCGTGAGGCAGGCGAGATCGTACGTTATGCTCACCTGGGCACGGGCAACTACCACGCTGCCAACGCCCGCCTGTATACCGACTACAGTCTCCTGACTTCCGACGATGCCTTGTGCGAAGACGTCGGCAAGCTGTTCAGCCAGTTGATCGGCATGGGCAAGACGCTGCGCATGAAGAAACTGTTGCATGCGCCGTTCACCCTGAAAAAGGGCATGCTCGACATGATCACCCGGGAGACCCAGTTCGCCCTGGATGGCAAACCGGCGCACATCATTGCCAAATTCAACTCGCTGACCGATCCGAAGATCATCCGCGCGCTGTACAAGGCCAGCCAATCAGGCGTGCGCATCGACCTGGTGGTCCGGGGCATGTGCTGCCTGCGGCCAGGTATCCCGGGGGTTTCCCATAACATCCACGTGCGTTCGATCATCGGACGCTTCCTGGAGCACACTCGGGTGTTCTACTTCCTCAACGGCGGCGAAGAGCAGATGTTCCTGTCCAGCGCCGACTGGATGGAGCGCAACCTCGACAAGCGCGTCGAGACCTGCTTCCCGGTGGAGGGCAAGAAGCTGATCCTGCGGGTGAAGAAGGAGTTGGAAAGCTATCTGACCGACAACACTCACAGCTGGAGCTTGCAGTCGGACGGCCGTTACATCCGCAACACGCCGACCGGCAACCAGAACCCGCGCAGCGCCCAGGCGACGTTGCTGGATCGCCTGAGCAGCCCGGTGTTGGCGGTCAATTAAGGAACGGCGAGCTCAGCTTTTTGTGGCGAGGGGATAAATCCCCTCACCACAAAAGATCTCTGTTGCTGTCCGATCAGTGGATGTTCAGCACAATCCCGACTCGGGTCAGCCATTCCGCTTCCTGGGCAAAGTCGGCCTGGGTCAGTTGGTTTTCTTCCAGCCAGCCGTCGGGAAATATCACGTCAAGTTGATCGCCGTCGGCGTGCAAGGCCACCTGGGGCATTTGCTGGGTGCCGCGGATGTGGTGGAACAGGATCGCGAACCGTAGCAGCACGCACAGGCGAATCAGCTTGATGCCTTCGTCGCCGAATTCGGCAAACTTATCCTTGGGGATGTTGCGTCGGTGGCCGCGCACCAACAGCGCGAGCATCTGCTGGTCTTCCCGGGAGAAGCCCGCCAGGTCCGAATGCTCGATCAGGTAGGCGCCGTGCTTGTGGTAGTGATAGTGGGCGATGTCCAGGCCCACTTCATGGACCTTGGCGGCCCAGCCGAGCAACTCGCGCCAGACCCCGTCGTTGAGGTCCCAGTCGTCGGCCACCTGGTCGAAGGCATGCAGCGCCTTGCGCTCGACCCGCACGGCCTGTTCCTGATCGACGTGATAGCGCTCCATGAGCGAGCCCAGGGTGCGTTCGCGAACGTCTTCGTGATGATGGCGCCCCAGCAGGTCGTACAGCACACCTTCGCGCAGGGCGCCTTCGCAGTGATCCATGCGTTGCAGCTCGAGGGCGTCGAAAATGGCTTCGAGAATCGCCAGGCCCGCCGGGAAAATCGCCCGACGGTCAGGTTTGATGCCTTCGAAATCGATCTTGTCCGATTCGCCGAGTTTGAACACCTTGCGCTTGAGCCAGGCCAGGCCCTCGGCGTTGACCTCGCCACTGCCATAGCCGCCGGCCTTGAGGGCCAGGCCGATGGCGCGAATGGTGCCTGAGGAGCCGATGGCTTCATCCCAGGTCAGGCGGTGCAAGGCATGCTCGATGCTCATGATTTCCAGCCGCGCCGCGGTATAGGCCTGGGCGTAGCGGGCCGGCGTGATCTTGCCGTCGCGGAAATAGCGCTGGGTGTAGCTGACGCAGCCCATCTGCAGGCTTTCGCGCAACAGCGGCTCGAAGCGCTGGCCGATGATGAATTCGGTACTGCCGCCGCCGATGTCCGCCACCAGCCGCTTGCCGGGTGTATCGGCCAGGGTGTGGGAGACGCCGAGATAGATCAGGCGGGCCTCTTCCCGGCCGGAGATGACTTCCACCGGATGGCCGAGGATCTCTTCGGCGCGGCGGATGAACTCGCCACGGTTGCGCGCCTCGCGCAGGGCGTTGGTGCCGACAATCCGTACGGCGCCCAGAGGCATGCCGTTGATCAGTTGGGCGAATCGCTTGAGGCAATCGAGCCCGCGTTGGATGGACTCTTCGCTCAGTTTGCGCTCTTCATCGATGCCGGCGGCCAGCTGGACCTTTTCACCGAGTCGCTCAAGAATGCGGATTTCCCCATTCTGGGCCTTGGCGACAACCATGTGGAAGCTGTTGGAGCCCAGGTCAATGGCAGCGATCAGGGACAGATTCTTGGCTTGGGATGGCGGCATGTCGGAAAGTCTCGGTCGATAACCCTACCATCCTGCCACGATCAACCGCTTACGCCAACGCGCCTGAACCAAACCCTTGAGCCAGCGCGGGTCCTCGTGGCGAGGAAGCGCCCTTGGCAGCGTGGATCAGGCAGGCTCGACCATTCCGATAAAATTCGCCAGTTCGGCCGTCTTCGGAGCGGCGAACAACACCTTGGGATCCCCCACCTCATGCACCTTGCCCTGATGCATGAACACCAGTTTGTCCCCCACCTCGCGGGCGAAACGCATTTCGTGGGTGACCATGATCAGCGTCATGCCTTCCTTGGCCAGTTGCCGCACCACGCCGAGCACTTCATTGACCAGCTCCGGGTCCAGGGCCGAGGTGATCTCGTCGCAGAGCAATACCTTGGGAGACATCGCCAGGGCCCGGGCAATCGCCACACGTTGCTGCTGACCGCCGGACAGACGGTCCGGGAAGGCGTCGAATTTTTCACCGAGCCCGACCCGCTCCAGCATCTGTCGCGCCAGTTCGACCGCTTTGGCCTTGGATACTTTTTGTACAACCTGAGGCGCGAGCATCACGTTTTCGCCAACGGTCAGGTGTGGGAAGAGGTTGAACTGCTGGAACACCATCCCGACTTTCTGCCGCAGGCTGCGCAGATCGGCGCGAGCGGCATCGAGGTACTCGCCGTCCACTTCGATCACGCCATCGTTGATCGACTCCAGGCCATTGAGCGTGCGCAGCAAGGTGGACTTGCCCGAGCCGCTGCGGCCGATGATCGCGACCACCTGGCCTTCTTCGACGGTCAGATCGATGCCTTTGAGCACGTGATGATCGCCGTAGTATTTATGCAGGGCGGAAATTCTAAGCAGAGGCATGCAGTCTCCTTTCCAGGTAGCGCGCGCTGAGGGACAGGGGGTAGCAGAGGAGGAAGTAGCCCAGGGCAACCAGGCCATAGACCATGAAGGGTTCGAACGTGGCGTTGGCAAGCATGCCGCCGGTCTTGGTCAGTTCGGTAAAGCCGATGATCGACGTGACGGCGGTGCCCTTGACCACTTGCACCGAGAAGCCCACGGTGGGTGCCACGGCGATGCGCAGGGCTTGGGGCAGGATTACGTAGCGCAACTGCTCCAGCCGGTTCAGCGCCAGGCTCGAGGATGCCTCCCATTGGCCATTGGGGATCGCTTCGACGCAACCGCGCCAGATCTCCGCCAGATAGGCGCTGGTAAACAGCGTCAGGGCGATGGCTGCGGCCATCCACGGCGAAATCTCCACCCCGGCCAGGGCCACCCCAAAGAACACCAGGAAAAGCTGCATCAACAGCGGCGTGCCCTGGAACAGCTCGATGTAGGTACGGGCGACATGGCGGGGCAGGGGGCCTTTGGCGATGCGCATCACCATGACCAGCAAGCCGATCACGCCGCCACCGATAAACGCCACCAGCGACAGTGCCAGGGTCCATTGCAGGCCCGTGAGCAGGTTGCGCACCACGTCCCAGAAAGTGAAGTCACTCATCGGTCGCTCCTGGCGCTGCTCTTGTACAGGCAGCGACGACCCACCCAGTTCAGTAACTGGCGGATCAACAGCGCCATGCACAGATAGATCAGCGTGGTCAGTGCATAGGTTTCAAAGGCGCGGAAGTTGCGCGACTGGATGAAGTTCGCGGCAAAGCTCAATTCTTCGGTGGCAATCTGCGAGCAGACCGCCGAGCCGAGCATCACGATGATGATCTGGCTGCTCAGGGCCGGCCAGACCTTGCCCAGCGCCGGCAGCAGCACCACGTGGCGAAAGGCCTCGAAGCGACTCATCGCCAGGGCTGCGGCGGCTTCCAGCTGCCCGTGGGGGACAGCCTGGATGCCGGCACGAATGATTTCGGTGGAGTAGGCGCCGAGGTTGATCACCATGGCCAGTACCGCCGCCTGCCATTCGGAAATCTGCACGCCCAGGGACGGCAGGCCGAAGAAGATGAAAAACAGCTGCACCAGGAACGGCGTATTGCGGATCAGCTCCACATACACCCCGAATATCGCCGCGAACGGGCGGATCTTCCAGGCCCGCACCACGGCACCGACGATGCCCAGGCCAACCCCGAGCACCGCGCCGATGGCCGTCAGTTCCAGGGTGAACAGTGCACCGCGCAACAGTAGCTCGGTGTTTTGCATCACCGGCAGAAAATCGAACTGATAAGCCATGCTCAGCCTCTCGAATGACGATCAGAGATCGGCCGGCAGCGGCTGCTTGAGCCAGGTCTGAGAGTTTTTCTCCAGGCTGCCATCGGTCTTGGCCGTGGCGAGGATCTGGTTGACCTTGTCCAGCAGCGCGGGCTCGTTCTTGTTCACGCCGACGTACACCGGCGAGTCCTTGAGTTTCACTTTCAGCGCCGGGACACGCTTGGGGTTGCGCTCACTGATGGCGACCATCACCACGTTGCCGCTGGCGATCAGGTCCACCTGGCCGGCGAGGTAGGCTGCGATGGTCGAATTATTGTCTTCGAAGCGCTTGATGGTGGTGCCTTCCGGGGCGACCTTGGTCAGTTCGATGTCTTCGATGGCGCCCCGGGTGACGCTGATGGTCTTGCCCTTGAGATCGTCCAGGCCATTGATGGCGGCCTCGGGCGGGCCGAATACGGCGAGATAGAACGGCGCGTAGGCGCTGGAAAAGTCGATGACCTTCTCGCGTTCCGGGTTCTTGCCCAGGCTGGAGATCACCAGGTCGACCTTGCCGGTGGTCAGGAACGGAATGCGATTGGTGCTGTTGACCGGCGTAAGCTCAAGCTTGACCTTGAGCTGGTCGGCCAGCAGCTTCGCGGTATCGATGTCCAGGCCGCGGGGTTTCATATCCGGGCCTACCGAGCCGAACGGCGGGAAATCCTGGGGCACCGCGACTTTGAGGGTGCCGCGCTTGACCACGTCCTCCAGTCCGTCGGCGTGGGCGGGCAACTGGCAGAGCATCAGGCTGGCAAACAGGACGGTGAGCAGGGCGCTGCAACGCTGGATCATGGTGAATCTCCGCGGTCGGTGATGTGATTTCTGCGTTCGGACAGAGCACAGGCCATGCCAACGCGATTTCAAACCCGCCAAGGCCGCGGATTTGCTGGCGCGGCTCGGTCTGACTGGTCTGAACAGTTGGGCCGCGTTTCGCACCTTTATCGAGCGTCGGTATCGGCCGTCGAACCCTGCTGGGGCACGACTTGCCGGGCGCGGCGAATAGCTTTACAACTAGTCGCTCACTGGCCGGATATACCCGAAAAAACATGAATTCCATCTCCCGTGCAGTTCCCGAAGTGGCCTTGCAAGGCATCCGCAAACTGATCGCCGATGAAGGCTTCGGTCCGGGGGATGCGTTGCCGTCGCAACGGGATCTGGCACTGCAACTGGGCGTGAGTCGGGCGTCCTTGCGCGAGGCCCTGTCGTCGTTGAGTGCGCTGGGGATGATCAGCGTGCAGCCCGGCAAAGGGGTGTTCGTACAATCATCGGTGGAGGTTTCTCACGGTGAGTCGACAGCGGGTTGGCCATTCGCGGCCCAGGTCTCGCCACTGGATATCTTCCAGTTGCGCTATGCCCTGGAGGGCTTCGCAGCCGGAATGGCGGCGGCGACGCTGAGCCCCGATGAGCTCGATGTGCTGGGTGACAACGTCGAGGCCATGCGTCGGGAACTGAAATCAGGGGATTTCGACGCGGCGGCGCGGCTGGATTTCGAATTTCATCGGCGAATCCTGCAGGCCGGCGGCAACCAGGCGATGCTGAGCATCCTCACCGCCAGCGCCGAGATCTTCCTGGAGAGCCAGAAGTTGCCGTTCATCAGGGCGGAACGGGCCATGGAAACCTGGCAGGAGCACCGAAAAATCCTGCGGGCACTGTCCCGGCGCTCCTCGGGCTCTGCCCAGAAAGCCATGCAGGAGCATGTCCGCAACGCTGCGCTGCGCACCGGAATCTGCTTCGTCGCCCCGGCCGCCTGATGACCTGGCTCATGTCAAAATGCGTCTGGCGCCATAGCGAGACTCAATCAACAGTGACTTCCTGAACCCGGGAAGGGCAGCTATGATGGGCCACGTTTTTTTGCTGACAACCCCGGAGATTTCCATGAGCAGCGATCTGATCAAACACGTTACCGACGCTAGCTTCGACGACGAAGTACTCAAGTCCGAAGGCGCGGTACTGGTCGACTATTGGGCTGAGTGGTGCGGTCCCTGCAAGATGATCGCTCCGGTTCTGGACGAGATTGCCGAGACCTACAAGGGCAAGCTGACCGTCGCCAAGCTGAACATCGACGAAAACCAGGAAACCCCGGCCAAGCACGGCGTGCGTGGTATCCCGACGCTGATGCTGTTCAAGAACGGCAACGTCGAAGCCACCAAGGTCGGTGCGCTGTCGAAATCGCAACTGGCTGCTTTCCTCGACGCCAACATCTAAGCGCCGAATGCCATTGAAAAAGCCCCGCCAATCGCGGGGCTTTTTCGTTATTCGGGGCTAGACGCTCGCAAATCCAGGTGGTACATTCGGCCCCGCACTGGTTTCTCCATTGCCCCCTGCAAGCCGTCGCCGACGCACTCCTTTCGAATAAGTACGCGATCCTGTCGCCTTCTCCGCGGCGCGGCCTCATTAAGCCAAAAGCTTAATTTCCCCTCCATAAATGATTACGTCATTCCTATATGAATCTGACTGAACTCAAGCAAAAGCCGATTACCGAACTGCTCGAATTGGCCGAACAGATGGGCATAGAAAATATGGCCCGTTCGCGCAAGCAGGACGTGATTTTCTCCCTGCTCAAGAAGCACGCGAAGAGCGGCGAGGAAATCTCCGGTGATGGCGTGCTGGAGATTCTCCAGGACGGCTTCGGCTTCCTCCGTTCCGCGGACGCTTCCTACCTCGCCGGCCCGGACGATATCTACGTCTCGCCGAGCCAGATCCGTCGCTTCAACTTGCGCACCGGTGACACCATCGTTGGCAAGATCCGCCCTCCGAAGGAAGGCGAGCGTTACTTCGCGCTGCTCAAGGTCGACACGATCAACTTCGACCGTCCGGAAAACGCGAAGAACAAGATTCTTTTCGAAAACCTGACCCCGTTGTTCCCGACTGTGCGCATGAAGATGGAAGCTGGCAACGGCTCCACCGAAGACCTCACCGGTCGTGTCATCGACCTGTGCGCACCCATCGGCAAAGGTCAGCGTGGTCTGATCGTGGCGCCGCCGAAAGCGGGCAAGACGATCATGCTGCAGAACATCGCGGCCAACATCGCCCGTAACAACCCTGAAGTTCATCTGATCGTGCTGCTGATCGACGAGCGTCCGGAAGAAGTGACCGAGATGCAGCGTACCGTGCGCGGCGAAGTGGTTGCCTCGACGTTCGACGAGCCGCCGACCCGTCACGTGCAAGTCGCCGAAATGGTGATCGAGAAGGCCAAGCGCCTGGTCGAGCACAAGAAGGACGTGGTCATCCTGCTGGACTCCATCACCCGTCTGGCCCGTGCCTACAACACCGTGATCCCGAGCTCCGGCAAGGTGCTGACCGGTGGTGTCGATGCCCACGCCCTGGAAAAACCGAAGCGTTTCTTCGGCGCCGCGCGCAACATCGAAGAGGGTGGCTCGCTGACCATCATTGCCACCGCACTGGTTGAAACCGGTTCGAAGATGGACGAAGTGATCTACGAGGAATTCAAGGGCACCGGCAACATGGAGCTGCCCCTGGATCGTCGCATCGCCGAGAAGCGCGTGTTCCCGGCCATCAACATCAACCGCTCCGGCACTCGCCGCGAAGAGTTGCTGACCGCCGATGACGAGTTGCAGCGCATGTGGATTCTGCGCAAGCTGCTGCACCCGATGGACGAAGTGGCTGCCATCGAGTTCCTGGTCGACAAGTTGAAGACGACCAAGACCAACGATGAGTTCTTCCTGTCGATGAAGCGCAAGTAACACGAAGTCAGGTTGTAGAAAAAAGGGCGCCTCAGATGAGGCGCTCTTTTTTTTGCAAAGTTTTGTATCAAAATGGACAACTTCCGTGGGCCGGCTGGTGTCCGTGTTCATTATGGGTCTTCAAAGCGACAAGGAGCGTTATGCATACGTTTGGCAACCGCCGTGACATTGATGGCTTGAGGGCGCTGGCCGTTATTCCGGTTGTTTTGTTTCACTTCGGTTTCGGCACATTCAGCGGTGGTTTTGTCGGCGTCGACGTCTTTTTCGTTATTTCCGGGTTCCTGATCACCAGTATCCTGTTCCGCGAGATCAGTGCGCAGCGTTTCAGCTTCGCTGATTTCTGGGCGCGTCGGGCGCGACGTATCCTCCCGGCCTTGAGCATGGTGCTGCTGGCAACGTTGGCCGTGGGCTGGTTGCTACTGACGGCCAAGGACTTTTCAGAGCTTGGCAGGACGGTTCGTTATCAGTCGCTGTTTATCTCAAACATCCTGTTCATGCGTGAAGATGGCTATTTCGCGCCTGCCTCGGATTTGAAGCCGCTGCTTCACACTTGGTCCCTGGCTGTTGAAGAGCAGTACTACATCTTCTTTCCTCTGCTGATGGTGCTGTTGATGCGCCACGTTCGCCATTGGCGTTGGATGCTGTTTGCCCTGCTGCTGATTTCTTTCGGGCTGAATATCGCTTACATCGACCGCAAGCCTGACGTCGCTTTCTTCTCGCTGCCGACCCGTGCCTGGGAGCTTTTGTGCGGGGCGATGCTGGCGGTCTTGCCTGCGCCCAGGCACGCAGTTCGGCCGTGGGTCTGCCAGTTCGCCGCCGTGGCTGGATTGGTGGCGGTGCTGGCGGCGGTTTTCACTTTCGACGAAACAACGGTGTTTCCGGGCTGGTCCGCTTTATTCCCGGTGCTCGGTACCACGGCGTTGATCTGGTCAGGCGCCCGGTGTTCGACCTGGGTCGCTCAGGTGTTAAGTACCAGGGCTCTGGTCTGGGTTGGTTTGCTTTCCTATTCCTTTTACCTGTGGCATTGGCCGGTCTACGTCTATGCCAACGCCATCTCCATCGACGGAATCCAGCCCTGGGAGGCCGCGGGCTGGATTCTGCTGGCGCTGGTTCTTGCCTGGCTGAGCTGGCGTTTCGTTGAGCTTCCGTTCCGTGAAAAGCGCCTGCTGGCTGGACGTAAACCCGTGTTGGTGGGAGGGCTGCTGGCCATGGCTGTCCTGGCTGTAACCGGGTCGGTGGTGCGGTCGGCGGATGGCTTTCCCCAACGCCTTACCGGGAAAGCCATGGAGTACGCGCAGGCGCGGGAATGGCGAGCGGGGCAGATGAAGTGCATGCTGGTGACTACAGACAAACGTCCGGACAAGGCATGCCTGCTGGGCGGGCAAAAGGATGCCCCGGTGACCCGGCTGTTCTGGGGCGACAGTCACGCTGCGGCGCTGTTGCCGGCAATTGAAAGTAGCGCCGCGCACGGTGGTGGCCCGGTCTGGCTTTACAGCATGAGTGCCTGCCCGCCAATTCTCAGCGATGACCCGAGGCCGCGTTGCAAGGATTTCAACGAGCGAACCATGGATCAGGTTCGTCGCCTGAAGATCAGGGACGTAGTACTGGCATCCAACTGGAGCCTTTATGTCTACGGTCGTGAGGACGGCGACAAGAAGGTGCTGCTCGATCCTCGTGACAATACCGCCGAAGCCGAGGCGCGCATGGCCGCAGGGCTCAAGGCGCGGGTGGCAGCGATCAGGGCGACGGGTGCGCAGGTCTGGTTGTTCAAGGAGGTGCCATTGCAGCGTAAGGGTGCCATCGGTCGACTGACGAGTCTGGCGCGGATAGGGCGTTCAGCCGAGGGGCTGGGCCGCCCTCTCTCGGAGCACATGGCACGCCAGCGCTTCCTGAGCGCCTTGTTCGACTCGATGAAGGCTGCCGACCCTGGGGTACATGTCATCGACCCTACGCCGTTGATGTGCTCGGATCGTGTCTGCCCAATTGAGGCCAATGGTTACTCGCAATACCGGGATGAGGATCATTTGTCGGACGTCGGTAGTGCTCGCCTGGGACCGTTGTTTGCTCCGCTGCTGCTGGGTACTGCCGATAATTGACCGCTCTGCGCACGTGCGGGCTGCTGTTCGGGCGCTGGAGAAGGTAGGATGTACGCCTATTTTCGGGGTGGCATCTCAATGAAATTCAAGGATCTTCGGGATTTCGTGCAGCAGCTTGAGCAGCGCGGCGAGTTGAAACGCATCCAGGTTCCCATCTCTCCGGTGCTGGAGATGACGGAAGTCTGCGACCGCACGCTGCGGGCCAAAGGCCCGGCGTTGATGTTCGAGAACCCAACAGGCTACGACATACCGGTACTGGGCAACCTGTTCGGCACGCCTGAGCGCGTGGCCATGGGCATGGGCGCCGAGTCGGTCGACGAGCTGCGCGAGATCGGCAAGCTGCTGGCGTTTCTCAAGGAGCCCGAGCCACCCAAGGGCCTGAAGGACGCCTGGTCCAAGCTGCCGATTTTCCGCAAGATCATTTCCATGGCGCCGAAAGTCGTCAAGGATGCGATTTGCCAGGAAGTGGTGATCGAGGGTGATGACGTCGACCTGGCGATGCTGCCGGTGCAGACCTGCTGGCCGGGCGATGTGGGGCCGCTGATCACCTGGGGCCTGACCGTCACCAAAGGCCCGAACAAGGATCGCCAGAACCTCGGTATCTATCGCCAGCAGGTGATTGGCCGCAACAAGGTCATCATGCGCTGGCTGAGCCATCGTGGCGGTGCGCTGGACTATCGCGAGTGGTGCGAAAAATACCCCGGCCAGCCTTTCCCCGTATCGGTAGCACTGGGCGCGGACCCGGCGACTATTCTCGGGGCGGTCACGCCTGTACCGGACAGCCTCTCCGAATACGCCTTCGCCGGCCTGCTGCGAGGCAACCGTACCGAGCTGGTGAAATGCCGCGGCAACGACCTGCAGGTCCCGGCCACCGCCGAGATCATCCTCGAAGGTGTGATCCACCCCGGCGAAATGGCCGATGAAGGTCCGTACGGTGATCACACCGGCTACTACAACGAAGTCGACAGCTTCCCGGTGTTCACCGTCGAGCGCATCACCCATCGGATCAAACCGATCTACCACAGCACCTACACCGGTCGTCCGCCCGATGAGCCGGCCATCCTCGGTGTGGCGCTGAACGAAGTATTCGTGCCGATCCTGCAAAAGCAGTTCCCGGAGATCACTGACTTCTATCTACCGCCGGAAGGCTGCTCGTACCGCATGGCCGTGGTGACCATGAAGAAGTCGTATCCAGGGCATGCCAAGCGGGTGATGCTGGGTGTCTGGTCGTTTCTGCGACAGTTCATGTACACCAAGTTCGTTATCGTCACTGACGACGATATCAATGCACGGGACTGGAACGATGTGATCTGGGCCATCACCACGCGCATGGATCCCAAGCGCGACACGGTGATGATCGAGAACACGCCGATCGACTACCTCGACTTCGCTTCGCCGGTCTCCGGCCTGGGGTCGAAGATGGGACTCGATGCCACGCATAAATGGCCCGGTGAAACCACCCGTGAGTGGGGCCGGGTTATCGTCAAGGATGAAGCCGTTACCCAACGGATCGATGCCATTTGGAATCAGTTAGGAATAGATTGATGCGTGTGACCTTGCAGCCGTCCGGCGCGGTGCTGGAGATACGGCCCGCCGAGCGGATTCTCGATGGTGCGCGGCGCCTGGGCTATGAATGCCCGCAAAGCTGCCGCAACGGCAACTGCCATGTCTGTGGCGCGTTGCTGGTGGAAGGCCGCGTGCAGCAGGCTGGCGACGTGCGTGATCACGGAGAGATCTTCACCTGCATCGCCGAGCCCCTGGAGGACTGTGTGGTGTTGTGGGACGGGGTCTTGGCGCCGGGCGAGCTGCCGGTGCGTCGCCTGGCGTGTCAGGTCACTGGCTGCGTTGATGTGGGCGGCGATGTCAGGCGGGTCAGCCTGCGTGCGCCGGCGGGCAAGCCGCCGCGCTATCACGCGGGGCAGTATCTGATGATCGAGCGGGAGAACGGCGATAAGTCGGCTTTTTCCCTGGCGTCGGCGCCTCATTCGGGACGCGATCTGCAATTGCATGTGCTGGTGCGCGAAAACAGTGCGAAGGCGCTGCTGGATCAACTGTATCGCAACCCCAACGTTCATGTCGAAATGCCTTTTGGCGACACTCACTTGTCCGAATTGCCGGACGGCCCCTTGGTGTTGATCGCCGCCGGCACCGGCATGGCGCAGATGCACAGCCTGATCGAGCACTGTCGGGCAGAGGGCTTCAAGCATCCGGTGCATCTCTATTGGGGCGTGCGGCGGCCGGACGATTTCTATGAAATCGAGCATTGGGACGAGTGGAAGAAGCTGCCGAACCTGTTCCTGCACAAGGTCGTCAGCGACCTGTGTGGCTGGGAAGGGCGCTGTGGCATGCTCCATGAGGCGGTATGCGAGGACATCAGCGACCTGTCGGGTGTGCATGTCTACGCCAGCGGCTCACCGGCCATGATCTATGCCACCCTCGACGCGCTGGTGGAAGCCGGGATGGATGCCCATCAGATGCGCGCCGACGTGTTTGCCTACGCACCACGCGCCTGAGCGCCGATCACCAGGCAGTCCTTGGATGACGCCGTTGTGGCGGGAGCAAGCACCCCGCCACAGAGTGATATAACTCGCTATATTTCGTTTCGATATTTAGCCTTTGGTCGAGATACCGATAACGTATATACAGCCTGCATGGCATCCAACTTGCCTGGATTCTGACAAACGTCAGTCCCATGACGTGCGCCAATCCATTTTCCGATTCCCGCGAGGAGCCTTCCGCTACCGGCCATGACCGCTATCGAAACCGCCATTACCTGCGCCCTCTACCCGCCACGGCTCGACTTGGGCGCGCAACTGACCCGAGAACAATTGCTCGCTTCGATGCAATCGACCATGAGCCTTCACCAGGGTGGCCCGGTCTGGTTGTTCGCTTACGGTTCATTGATCTGGCGGCCTGAATGCACGGCAGTGGAGCGGATGCGCGGACGGATCCACGGTTATCATCGCGGCTTGTACCTGTGGTCCCACGAGCATCGCGGTACGCCGGAATTGCCGGGGCTGGTGTTCGGGCTGGATCGCGGCGGCTCATGCAGCGGTTTCGCCTACCGATTGCCGGAGGAGAATCTCGAGGACTCGTTGTTTGCCTTGTGGCAGCGGGAAATGCCGGTTCCGTCCTATCGCCCGCACTGGCTCAGTTGCCGCCTCGAGAACGGCGACCGTGTGCAGGCCCTGGGCTTTGTGCTGGAGCGACACCTGCCCAGCTATGCCGGCAACCTGCCGGACCATGTGCTGAGCCAGGTGTTCGAAAGTGCCTGCGGGCGTTTCGGCACGACTCGCGATTATGTCGAGCAGACCATCCACGCCCTGCGTAGCCACGCCATGCCGGATCGGAATCTGGAGGCGCGGCTCAAGCGTTGCAGATCAACCCTCGATCAGGCCACCGCCTCGCGGCTCTGACTGCTGACTTGCTTGTGCCCAAGGGTTGGCGCGAGGAACGCCATGGCCAGCAGGCACGCGGCAATCAGCAGGATGAAACCGCCGTTCCAGCCGAAATAGTCCACCGTGTAACCCATCAGGGCACTGGCCGCGACTGAGCCGCCCAGGTAACCGAACAGGCCGGTAAAACCGGCAGCCGTACCGGCCGCTTTCTTGGGTACCAATTCCAGCGCCTGCAGACCCACCAGCATCACCGGGCCATAGATCAGGAAGCCGATCGCGAACAACGAGATCATGTCGATCATCGGGTTGCCCGGCGGATTGAGCCAGTACACCAGGGTCGCTACGGTCACCAGCGCCATGAACACCATGCCCGTCAGGCCACGGTTGCCCCGGAAGATCTTGTCCGACATCCAGCCGCACAGCAGCGTGCCGGGAATCCCTGCCCATTCGTACAGGAAGTAAGCCCAGGACGTCTTGTCGAAGTCGAAGTGCTTGACCTCTTTAAGATAGGTCGGCGCCCAGTCCAGGATGCCGTAGCGCAGCAAATAGACGAAGACGTTGGCCAGTGCGATGAACCAGAGCATTTTGTTGCGCAGCACATATTTGACGAAGATGTCCTTGGCGCTGAATTCGTTCTCGTGGCTGGCGTCGTACCCTTCCGGGTAATCGTTCTTGTACTTCTCGATGGGCGGCAAGCCCGTTGACTGCGGGGTGTCGCGCATGACAATGAAGGCAAATGCAGCCACCAGCAGGGCCACGGCAGCCGGTACGTAGAACTTGCTATGCCAGTCGTTGAACCATCCCATGCCAAGGATCGCCAACGGGCCAATCAGGCCGCCACCGACGTTATGCGCGGTGTTCCATACCGAAACCACACCGCCACGTTCTTTCTGCGACCACCAGTGCACCATGGTTCGCCCGCTTGGTGGCCAACCCATGCCTTGCGCCCAGCCGTTGATGAACAACAGGATGAACATCATGGTCACGCTGGACGTCGCCCACGGTGCGAAACCGAACACGAACATCACCGCGGCGGACATCACCAGGCCAAACGGCAGGAAGTAGCGAGGGTTGGAACGGTCGGACACGATGCCCATCAGAAACTTGGAAAGACCGTAGGCGATCGCAATCGCCGACACCGCCACGCCAAGCTGGCCTTTTGTATAGCCTTGGGCGATCAGGTCAGGGAATGCCAGGGTGAAGTTCTTGCGCAGCAGGTAGTAACCCGCATACCCAATGAAAATCCCGGCAAAAATCTGCCAACGAAGGCGTCGGTAGGTGCTGTCTATTTTTTCTTCAGGCAGGGGGGCCTGGTGTGCGGCAGGGCGAAAGAAAGCAAACATTCAAGGACTCCGGATTCTTGTTATGACTGCGAATGCGAATGTTACAGTTTCATTACCGAAAATAGCATCGCTTGTTTTGCACTGCACAGTGGAAATATTGCCGGAGGGATGTTCATAAACGAACGCGTCGCCCAGGCACAAGCGGGCGACGTTGTGGGCCTTGGTGCTGCAAGCGCTTGGATATTACGGAGTCGCGGCCCGATGCCGTGGGCTTCGGGGCCGCATCGATGCAGTCAACGCACCTGCACAACCACCTTTCCCACAGCCTTGCGCTGGGCGAGGTCGTTGATCGCCTGGGCGGCGTTGTCCAGTGGATACAGTTGCGAGACCAGCGGCTTGAGCCTGCCCTCGGCGAACCAGCCGAACAATTGTTGGAAGTTGGTGGCGTTGTCCTGGGGCTGGCGCTGGGCAAAGGAGCCCCAGAATACACCCACCACGGCAGCGCCTTTTAGCAGGGCCAGGTTCACTGGCAATTCGGGAATACGTCCACTGGCGAAGCCGACCACCAGTAGCCGGCCATTCCAGGCGATGGAGCGGATGGCCTGGTCGAACAGATCGCCGCCCACCGGATCGTAAATGACATCGGCGCCCTGGCCGTCGGTGAGGCGTTTGATCTCGTCCTTGAGGCTGGTTTCGCTGTAATTGATCAATTCGTCGGCGCCGGCGGCCTTGGCTACGGCGAGTTTTTCCGCGTTGCTGGCGGCGGCGATCACCCGGGCCCCCATGGCCTTGCCGATCTCCACCGCCGCCAGGCCTACGCCGCCGGAGGCACCGAGCACCAGGAGGGTTTCACCGGGCTGCAGGTTGGCCCGCTGCTTGAGGGCATGCATCGAGGTGCCGTAGGTCATGCTGAAGGCTGCCGCGGTGTTGAAGTCCATGGACGCCGGGATCGGCAATACGTTGTAGCCCGGCACCGCGACCTGTTCGGCAAAGCTGCCCCAGCCGGTCAGCGCCATCACTCGGTCACCGATCTTGAGGTGACTGACCTTTTCACCCACATCCCTGACGACCCCCGCCGCTTCGCCGCCGGGAGAAAACGGGAAGGGCGGTTTGAATTGATATTTGCCCTCGATGATCAGCGTGTCAGGGAAGTTCACCCCGGCGGCGTGCACGTCCAGCAGCACTTCGTTCTTCTTCGCGACGGGGCTGGCGACCTCTTCCAGCACTAGCGATTCGGCAGGGCCGAATTCTTTGCACAGCACGGCTTTCATCAGGGCTATTCCTTTGGGAGTGATGGCCGATAAGTGTAGGTGTGAGAGACAACGGGTCAACGAGCATGCCCCGCCCTGATAGCCGGCCATAAGCTTGTGCTTGAACGGCGGATCGGTATGCTGGGCCGCAAACCGGATGAGGAGTCGAATGTGAAAGCGTGGATCGTGTTGATGCTAGCCCTGTCGTTGCCTGCGGCAGTCATGGCCGAAGAAGCCAAGGAAGCAAAAGAAGGTGAGGCGCCGAAGGTCAGCTACATCACCCTGAGCCCGCCCTTTGTGGGCAACTACGGTCTGGATGGCACGGCGAAACTGAAGGTCTACAAGGCCGACGTGGCCCTGCGCGTCACCGGCGATGCCGCTGTAGCCGCGGTGAAGGCCAATGAACCACTGATTCGTAACCAATTGGTTGCGCTGTTCGCCCAGCAGACCAGCGAGACCATGAACAGCCTTGAAGCCAAGGAAAAGTTGCGCCAGGAAGCGTTGAAGCAGACCCAGCAAGTGATGAACGACGAGACCGGCAAGCCGATGGTGGATGATTTGTTGTTCAACAACCTGATCATTCAGTAAGTCGCCTGCTGTCCGAGCGTGCCTCATCGCGAGCAGGCTCGCTCCCACATTGAATCGATGAAGATCCCCTGTGGGAGCGAGCCTGCTAGCGATGGCGGACCGAGGGGCGCCGATAGTGCTAGGGCCTCAGCGCCATCACCGCTGCCCACTGTTCTGCCGTCACCGGCATCACCGACAGGCGTGAGCCCTTCTGTACCAGCGGCATTTCGGCCAGGGCGGTTTGCTGCTTGAGGTAGTCGAGTTTCAGCACGCGGGAAAAGGTTTCGACATGGGTGACGTCGATCGCGGTCCAGGGGTTTTTATCCGGACTGGCCTTCTGATCAAAGTAGTGGCTGTCGGGCTCGAGCGCCGTGGGGTCCGGGTAGGCCGTCCGGACGATCTGCCCGATTCCGGCAATGCCTGGCTCCGGGCAGCTGGAGTGGTAGAAAAAGAAGGAATCGCCTTGCGCCATGGCCCGCAGGAAATTGCGTGCCTGGTAGTTACGAACCCCGTCCCAGCGGGCCTGGCCGAGCTTTTCCAGGTCCTGGATGGACAATTCGTCGGGCTCGGATTTCATCAGCCAATAGGCCATGACGTCTACTCCTGGGCGGTGTGCTAAAAATAGTTCAGCGATTTTATGACAAACCGACAGTCGGTTGACGCCAGAGTTTGCGTGGCGGTCGAGGTTGTCGCAAAATGCCGGCCTTCCAAGCTTGACGCTGCTGCACGGCCAAATAAGAAAACCGCTGCTGTCATCGTGTGTGATATGCCTTGAGGGGGGCAATCGATGAAACGCAAACCGGATTTGTTGTGGATTCTGGTCATTCTGTTCGGCCTGGGTGTCGTGACCACGGGTTATGCTCAAAGCCTGTGGGCGAACAAGACCGAGGCGCCGATGGACATCACCCAACCTGCGCCACCGCTTAAACGCTGAGTCTGTTTCCCAGGCGCCGCTGAGTTGCGCGGCGCCTATCCTGCGATATACCAATGCCTGTCACTGACCGTTCCTTGCAGCGGTACATCCCAGCTCGCCTGCGCGAGTCTTTCGACTTTCTGGCATTCATGGGCCAGTCCCAGCAACGTTGGTTTGCGCCATGACTTGCGTCGCGCCAGGTACGCCAGGCTGCGGTCATAAAACCCGCCCCCCATGCCCAGTCGGCCGCCTACATCGTCGAACCCCACCAGTGGCAGCAATACCAGGTCCAGTGTCCAGACCTTGCGTTGCCGGGCGACATCGATCCGTGGTTCTAGAATACGAAAACGATTGGGGTGCAGTTGCTCACCGGGACGGATGCGCTGGAAAACCATCTTGGTCCGCGGCCATGGGCTGAGCACCGGCAGGTAAGTGGCCTTGCCCCGGCGCTGGGCGGCGCGCAGCAGCAGGCGCGGGTCAATCTCGCCATCGTTGGGCAGGTACAGGGCGACGTGCCTGGCGCGGCGAAACATTGGATGCTGGGCCAGTTGCCGGTAGAGCCCTTGGGCAGCTTGTCGTTGTTGGGCCGGCGTCAGGGCGCGACGGGCCTGGCGCAGCAGGCGTCGAAGTTGGGGGCGGGGCAGCAACGCGGGTTCGGACATGGTCGATGCTTCGAGTCTGGCTTGGATGACACAGCGTAACCGCCCAGAAATGCCTGCGCCAGACACGACAATGCCAGTCTTGAAGACTGGCATTGTCTGGAAAATCAGGCTCCCCGGATGAACCGCTGCCGGCTTAGCCCTTGAACCCGAGAGTTCAAGGTGGAAGTTGCAGGAGGCGTTAAGGCTTTCCGTCAAGCGGACATGCACACCGGCCCCAACGTGCAACCCCCGTGGTTGTGCGTATCGGCTCAGGGACATCACCAACTGGCAAGCACCCCAGGGAGTGACGCAAGTATACCCCAGGCCGCTTCGCGAATCAGCCCTTGCTGACGTCTGGATCGGTGGCCAGTACCAGATCCACCCGTTCCAGCAGGTCGCGCACCTGTTCACGGGTCGATCCGCTGACCTGTACATCAGGTGTATCCTGGCGATGCAGCAGGTCGTGGGTGATGTTCAAGGCGGCCATTACGGCGATGCGGTCGGCGCCGATGACTTTGCCGCTGCTGCGGATCTCGCGCATCTTGCCATCCAGGTAACGGGCAGCGCTCACCAGGTTGCTGCGCTCTTCCTGGGGGCAGATGATCGAATATTCTTTGTCGAGGATCTGCACGGTAACGCTATTGCTTGAACTCATGAGTCTTGCTCCAGGGCCTTGAGGCGCGAAATCATCGATTCGACCTTACGCCGGGCGATTTCGTTTTTTTCAATGAGGTGAGCGCGTTCCTCGCGCCAGGTTTTTTCCTGAGCTAATAAGAGTCCGTTTTGGCTCTTTAGTTGCTCGACCCGGTCAATTAGCAATTCGAGTCTGGCCATCAGCGCTTGCAGGTCGGTGTCTTCCATTGTGTCCACTGAAGATTGTGTCTGATGGGGAGTGTGTCGCACAGCCTCTGATAGTCTTGGCGAGTCTGTCGATGTAGGATACAAGGCCTCCATTCTAGACATAGCGCCGTCTGGCGCCTAGCTGCCCATGCCCATTCAGAATTCCCCGTATCAAGCATTCGCCACCCTGCTGAGCACCAGCGGCCACCCCGTATCGCCTGCCGAACTGCACGGCCTGTTGCTCGGCCGTAGCTGCGCGGGTGCCGGCTTCGACGCCGAAGGCTGGCTGGCCGATGCCGCCGAGCTGCTCGAAGGCGAGCCGGCGGACAATGTCCGCAATGCTCTCATTGGCCTGCAGGAAATGGTCAAGGGCGAGCTGACCAGCGATGACATGACCGTCGTCCTGCTGCTACCCACCGACGATGCGCCGCTGGCCGAGCGTGCCGCGGCCCTGGGCCAGTGGTGCCAGGGCTTCCTCGCCGGCTTTGGCCTGACCCGCCGCGCCTATGCGCTGAGCGCCGAGGCCAATGAGGTGTTGCAGGATCTGGCCGCGATCTCGCAGGTCCAGGATGCCCTGGAAGAGTCCGATGACGGCGAAAGCGACTATATGGAAGTGATGGAATACCTGCGAGTCGCGCCACTGCTGCTGTTCACCGAGACGAAGAAAACCGCTGAACCGGCCGCCAAACCGTCCTTGCACTGATTGCTTGAAAGGGAACACCGTCTGCCCATGATTCATATCCCGAAATCGGAATACAGCCGTCGCCGCAAGGCCCTGATGGCGCAGATGGAACCCAACAGCATCGCAATCCTGCCCGCCGCCGCCGTTGCGATCCGCAACCGCGACGTCGAGCATATCTACCGCCAGGACAGCGACTTCCAATACCTCAGCGGCTTCCCCGAGCCGCAGGCGGTGATCGTGCTGATGCCCGGCCGGGCCCATGGCGAATACATCCTGTTCTGCCGCGAGCGCAACGCCGAGCGTGAGTTGTGGGATGGCCTGCGCGCCGGTCAGGAAGGCGCGATCCGTGATTATGGTGCCGACGACGCATTCCCCATCACCGACATCGACGACATCCTGCCGGGTCTGATCGAAGGCCGCGACCGGGTGTATTCGGCCATGGGCAGCAACCCGGAATTCGACCGGCACCTGATGGAGTGGATCAACGTGATTCGCTCCAAGGCCAACCTCGGTGCCCAGCCGCCGAACGAATTCGTTGCCCTGGATCACTTGCTGCACGACATGCGCCTGTATAAATCGGCGGCGGAAGTGAAGGTCATGCGTGAAGCGGCGCGGATCTCCGCCCTGGCGCATATCCGGGCGATGCAGGCGGCGCGTCCCGGGCTCTACGAATACAGCCTGGAAGCCGAGCTGGATTACGAGTTCCGCAAGGGTGGGGCGAAAATGCCGGCCTATGGCTCGATTGTCGCGGCGGGCCGCAATAGCTGCATCCTGCATTACCAGCAGAACGACGCGCTGCTCAAGGATGGCGACCTGGTGCTGATCGACGCCGGTTGTGAAATCGACTGCTACGCCAGCGATATCACGCGTACGTGGCCGGTCAACGGTAGGTTTTCCCCCGAACAGAAGGCGATCTACGAGTTGGTGTTGGCGGCCCAGGAAGCGGCGTTTGCCGAGATCGCGCCGGACAAACACTGGAACCAGGCCCATGAGGCGACGGTCCAGGTCATTACCGAGGGGCTGGTGCGCCTGGGGCTGCTGGAGGGGGAGGTTGACGAGTTGATCGCCAGCGAAGCCTACCGTGCGTTCTACATGCACCGCGCCGGTCACTGGCTGGGCATGGATGTGCATGATGTGGGTGAATACCGGGTCGGCGGTGAGTGGCGGGTATTGGAAGTCGGCATGACACTGACCGTGGAGCCGGGCATCTACATTGCGCCGGGCAACCGCAGCGTAGCGAAAAAATGGCGCGGCATTGGCGTGCGCATCGAGGATGACGTAGTGGTGACCAGAAGCGGTTGTGAAATCCTGACCCGAGGCGTACCCAAGACCGTTGCCGAAATCGAGGCCCTGATGGCCAACGCTCGGGATCAAGTGGCATGAGTCGGGTCAATCTGGCGATCATCGGCGGTGGCCTGGTCGGTGCGAGCCTGGCCCTGGCCCTGCAGGCGGGGGCCAAGGCCCGGGGCTGGAAGATCGTCCTGATCGAGCCCTTCGCCCCAGGTCATGCCTGGCAACCGAGCTACGATGCCCGCTCCTCGGCATTGTCCTTCGGCTCCCGGCAGATCTATCAGCGCCTGGGGCTCTGGCAGGAGATTTCCCAGCGTGCCGAGCCCATCAAACAGATCCATGTGTCCGATCGCGGACGGTTTTCCACGGCTCGGCTGTCGGCCGCCGAGGAGGGCGTCCCGGCCTTGGGCTACGTGGTGGAAAACGCCTGGCTTGGCCAGTGCCTGTGGCAAGGCCTGGACAAGGACGTGGTCAGTTGGCGTTGCCCGGCGCAAGTCACTCGAATGGAGCCACTGGTTGACGGTTATCGCCTGACCCTGGATGACGAAACGCTCCTGGAATGCGACCTCGCGGTGTTGGCCGACGGCGGTCGTTCCGGTCTTCGGGAGCAGCTGGGTGTCGGTGTGCGCAAGCGCCCGTATGACCAGAGCGCGTTGATCGCCAACATCACCCCCAGCGAAGCCCACGATGGCATGGCCTTCGAGCGCTTCACCGATGACGGTCCGATGGCCTTGTTGCCGCTGCCGGAGAATCGCTGTGCCCTGGTCTGGACCCGCCAGGGCATGGATGCGCAACGGCTGGCGGACCTCGACGAGCGCAGTTTCCTCAGTGAATTGCAGAGCGCGTTCGGTTATCGCCTGGGGACGTTGAAGCAGGTGGGCGTGCGACATCTGTACCCGTTGGCGCTGGTGGAGGCCGAAGAGCAGGTGCGTCCGCATCTGGCGATCCTCGGCAACGCCGCCCACAGCTTGCATCCGATTGCCGGGCAGGGCTTCAACCTGTCGCTGCGCGACGCCCAGGCCTTGGCGGACGCCTTGCTGGACAGTGAAAGCGCACCGGGGGATTTTGCCGTGCTGCAGGCCTATCGCGAGCGCCAGCGGATGGATCAGGCCCTGACGGTGGGTTTCTCTGACCAGGTCACGCGGCTGTTCAGCAGTCGCCTGCCACTGGTGTCGGTGGCCCGTAACCTCGGCCTGCTCGGTCTCGACGCGTTGCCCACCGCCAAGCGCTGGTTCGCCCGTCAGGCCATGGGCCTTGGGACCCGGCCCGATGTATAGGCATGGGGTTGGACATTCTTTTCATGGGCGGCTCTTGTCGCCCGCAAAACAGGCTTAAAGCATGGAATTGCGTGCAGATCTGCTGATTGTCGGCGCCGGTATGGTGGGTAGCGCCTTGGCGCTGGCGTTGCAGGGTAGCGGCTTGCAGGTGTTGTTGCTCGACGGCAGCCCGATGAGCGTCAAACCCTTCGATCCACAGGCGGCATTCGAGCCCCGGGTCAGTGCGCTGTCGACGGCCAGCCAGCGCATCCTCGAGCGCCTTGGCGTCTGGGACGGCATCGTTGCGCGCCGCGCCAGTCCCTACACCGACATGCACGTATGGGACGGCAGTGGCACCGGGCAGATTCATTTTTCCGCTGAGAGCCTGCATGCCGACACCCTGGGGCATATCGTTGAAAACCGTGTGGTACAGGACGCATTGCTGGACCGGCTGCATGATTGCGACCTGGGCTTGCTCGCCAATGCGCGACTCGAACAGATGCGTCGCTCCGGCGATGACTGGCTGCTGACCCTGGCTGATGGCCGCACCCTGCGGGCACCGCTGGTCATCGCCGCCGACGGCGCGAATTCCGCCGTGCGCCGCCTGACGGGGGTTGCCACCCGCGAGTGGGATTACCTGCACCATGCCATCGTCACCAGCGTTCGCAGCGCCCGGCCTCATCGAATGACGGCATGGCAGCGCTTCACCGACAACGGCCCGCTGGCATTCCTGCCCTTGGAACGCGACGGCCGACACGATTGGTGTTCGATTGTCTGGTCCACGACCCCTGGCGAGGCACAGCGCCTGATGGCACTGGATGACGCCGGTTTCTGCAACGAGCTGGAGCGGGCCTTCGAAGGTCGACTCGGCCAGGTACTCGGCGCCGACCCGCGCCTGTGCGTACCGCTGCGCCAGCGTCACGCCAAGCGCTATGTGGCCGAAGGCCTGGCCTTGATCGGTGATGCGGCCCACACCATTCACCCGCTGGCCGGGCAGGGCGTGAACCTGGGTTTCCTCGACGCGGCTGTGCTGGCCGAAGTGCTGCTGCAGGCCGCCGCACGAGGCGAGCGGCTGGCCGACGTCAAGGTGTTGAGCCGCTACGAGCGCCGGCGCATGCCCCATAACCTGGCGCTGATGGCGGCGATGGAAGGTTTTGAGCGGCTGTTCCAGGCCGATCCATTGCCGGTACGCTGGTTGCGCAATACCGGGTTGAAGCTGGTGGACCGCCTGCCCGAGGCCAAAGCGCTGTTCGTGCGCGAAGCGCTGGGGTTGATCGGGGATCTGCCGGATCTGGCCAAGGCCTGAGCGTTATGGTGGGGCAGATGGCCCTATCGCGGGCAAGCCTTGCTCCCACAGAGCAGGTTGGCCTGGATCTGTGAAAGTGAGCTGTCCTTGTGGGAGCAAGGCTTGCCCGCGATGACGGTTGCATGGCTAGCCTACCAGTACGGCAACATTTGGAAATGTCTCCACCCACTGTTTGATTGAGCTGCCAAATGTGAGTCTTTATCATTTGCGCTCGTTCACCCACCGAGAGACCGCTTCCATGTTGGCACCCAAGCGCCTGCTGTCCGCCCTCGCCCTGACCCTGATCGGCTCCACTGCCGTGCAGGCCGCCGATGAGGTGGTGGTCTACTCCTCACGCATCGATGAGCTGATCAAGCCGGTCTTCGATGCCTACACCAAAAAGACCGGTGTATCGGTGAAGTTCACCACCGACAAGGAAGCGCCGTTGATGCAGCGCATCAAGGCTGAAGGTGAAAATGCCACCGCAGACCTGCTGCTCACCGTCGACGCCGGCAATCTCTGGCAGGCCGAGCAGATGGGCATTCTCCAGCCATTCACCTCCCCGGTGATCGACGCCAACATCCCATCTCAATATCGTGCTTCTTCCCATGCCTGGACCGGCTTGAGCCTGCGGGCACGGACCATTGCCTACTCCACCGAGCGGGTCAAACCCGACGAGCTGACCACCTACGAAGCCCTGGCGGACGATCAATGGGAGGGTCGCCTGTGCCTGCGCACTTCGAAGAAGGTCTACAACCAGTCCCTGACCGCCACCCTGATCGAAACCCACGGTGCCGAAAAAACCGAACAGATCCTCAAGGGCTGGGTCAGGAACCTGTCCACCGATGTGTTTTCCGACGACACCGCATTGCTTGAGGCAATCAACGCCGGGCAGTGCGACGTCGGCATCGTCAACACCTATTATTACGGTCGCCTGCACCAGCAGAAGCCGGATCTGAAAGTGAAACTGTTCTGGCCGAACCAAGCCGACCGGGGTGTGCACATCAACCTGTCGGGCATCGGTCTGACCCGGCACGCACCGCACCCCGAGGCGGCCAAGAAACTGGTGGAGTGGATGACTACGCCAGAGGCCCAAAGTATCTTTGCCGACGTGAACCAGGAGTTTCCAGCCAATCCGCAAGTGCAGCCGTCCAAGGAAGTCGCGGCCTGGGGCAAGTTCAAGGCCGACACGCTGCCGGTGGAGGTCGCGGGCAAGCGCCAGGCCGAAGCCATTCGCATGATGGATCGGGCGGGCTGGAACTGATATACGGGACGAGGTCCCCTGTGGCGAGGGGATTCATCCCCGCAGGGTCGCGGAGCGACCCTGATGGAAGCCATGCTGTGTGTCAGGCGGACTGAGTCGTTTTCCATGGGCTTGCTTCGCAAGCCAGCGGGGATAATTCCCCTCGCCACAGGTTCTGTGTGAGCCTGCCCATGCATCATTTGAACGAGCACCTTCCTTGACCCACCCCGCCCAACGCCGCTGGTATCCCCTGGTCTTCGTCATCGCCGCGCTGGTCCTGTTGCCCTTGAGTGTGCTGCTGCTGTCCTGGCAAAGCATCGACCCGCAGATCTGGTCCCACCTATGGGAAACCCAGATGCCGCGCTTGTTGGGCAACACCCTGACGCTGATAGTGGGCGTGGGGGTCGGTGTGACTGTGCTGGGCGTCAGCCTTGCCTGGCTCACCAGTCTGTGTGAGTTCCCGGGCCGACGTTGGCTCGACTGGGCATTGATGCTGCCGTTCGCGATTCCTGCCTACGTGCTGGCGTTTGTCTTCGTGGGCCTGCTGGACTTTGCCGGTCCGGTGCAAACCCTGTTGCGTGACTGGTTCGGCAGCGGCCTGCGCATGCCCCGGGTCCGCTCCACCGGCGGGGTCATCCTGGTGCTGGTCCTGGTCTTTTATCCTTACGTGTACCTGCTGGCGCGCAGTGCATTCCTGGCCCAGGGCAAGGGTTTGATGGAGGCGGCGCGGGTGCTCGGGCAGTCGCCGTGGCAGGCTTTCTGGCGCGTGGCATTGCCGATGGCCCGGCCGGCCATCGGGGCGGGCGTAGCGCTGGCGTTGATGGAAACCCTGGCGGATTTCGGAGCGGTGTCGGTGTTCAACTTCGACACCTTCACCACGGCCATCTACAAGACCTGGTACGGCTTCTTCAGCTTATCCAGTGCTGCCCAACTGGCCAGCCTGTTGTTGCTGGCGGTGATGCTGGTGCTCTACGGCGAACGCCGGGCCCGGGGCGCCCAGCGGGCCAGTAACGAACGGCCCAGGGCCAAGGCCTTGTACACCTTGCATGGCCTCAAGGCCGCGGCAGCCAGCGGTTGGTGCCTGCTGGTATTCGCCTGCGCATTTGTCGTCCCGGTCCTGCAACTGGTGGTGTGGTTCTGGCAGCGGGGCCGTTTCGATCTGGACGAGCGCTATGCCGGGTTGATTATCCATACCCTTTACCTGGGGGGGCTGGCGGCGTTGGTCACCGTTTGCGTGGCCTTGTTGCTGGCCTTCGCCAGGCGCCTGGCCCCGACCCGGGCTATTCGCGCCGGCGTGGGGCTGGCGAACCTGGGGTACGCCTTGCCGGGTTCGGTGCTGGCAGTCTCGATCATGCTTGCATTCAGCTACCTGGACCGTGAACTGGTTATCCCGCTGTCGACCTTGCTCGGCGGCGCGGGCAAGCCCCTGCTGCTGGGTAGCCTGTCAGCCCTGTTGCTGGCCTATCTGGTGCGTTTCCTGGCCGTGGCGTACGGGCCTCTGGAAAGCAGTCTTGGACGAATCCGTCCGTCGTTGCCAGAAGCCGCACGCAGTCTCGGTGTCAGCGGGCCGCGATTGTTTTTCAACGTGTATCTGCCGCTGCTGTTGCCCGGCACCCTGAGTGCCGCGTTGCTGGTGTTCGTGGATGTGCTCAAGGAAATGCCCGCGACCCTGCTCATGCGTCCGTTCGGTTGGGACACCCTGGCGGTGCGGATCTTCGAAATGACCAGCGAAGGGGAGTGGGCCAGGGCCGCGCTGCCGGCGCTGACCCTGGTACTGGTGGGATTGTTGCCGGTCATCGGATTGATACGACGTTCGGCTCATCGGAGCTGATAGAGCGAGTCCCCAGGTGTCAGTACGAGTGTCCTGTTTCGCCAATACGTTCCTTTTCTGACGGCAACGGCCACCATCAAAAAAGAACAGGATTGGTGATACAGGACACCGGATCATGCGGCTACAATGCGCGGCATTCGGTGTGCTCCGTCTGTCGGACAGTCCGCACCTTCGCCAAGCCCGGAAGGAGAAACCCATGGGACAGCGTACGCCTCTGTATGACCTTCATCTCGCCCTTGGCGCGAAGATGGTCGATTTTGGCGGTTGGGATATGCCTCTGCATTACGGCTCGCAAGTCGAGGAGCACCACCAGGTGCGTCGCGACTGCGGTGTGTTCGATGTATCCCACATGACGGTGATCGATGTTGCCGGTACCCAGGCCAAGGCCTGGCTGCAGCGCTTGCTCGCCAACGACGTCGATCGCTTGCAGGACACGGGTAGTGCTCTCTACAGCGCCATGCTCAACGAGCGGGGCGGCATCGTCGACGACATGATTGTCTACCGTGTCGACGAGGGCTACCGGCTGGTTTTCAACGCCTCGACCCGTGACCAGGATCTGGCCTGGATGCAGGCGCAGCTCGGGGAATACGCCGTGCAACTGCGCGAACGTCCCGAACTGGCGATGCTGGCCATCCAGGGGCCCCAGGCCCGGCACAAGATTGCCGAACTGGTCTCCCAATCGCGCGGTCAATTGATCCAGCAACTCAAGCCCTTCGAAGGCCGCGCCGACGGTGACTGGTTCATCGCGCGCACGGGCTACACCGGTGAAGACGGCCTGGAGATTGTCCTGCCTGCCCACGAAGCACCAAGCTTTTTCAATGATCTGGTGGGGGCGGGCATTTCGCCCATTGGTCTCGGTGCTCGCGATACCTTGCGTCTGGAGGCTGGCATGAACCTCTACGGCCAGGACATCCACCAGGACATTTCCCCATTGGCCTCGAACATGGCCTGGACCATTGCCTGGGAGCCGGCGAGCCGCCAGTTCATCGGGCGCCGTGCGCTGGAAGCCGAATTGGCGGGGGGCGTGCAGCACAAACTGGTTGGCCTGGTGCTGGAAGAGCGCGGCGTCTTGCGCGCCCATCAGGTGGTTCGCATTGCCGATGTGGGCGAAGGTGAGATCACCAGTGGCAGTTTTTCTCCTACGCTTAGCAAGTCAATCGCCCTGGCACGCGTTCCGATGGCTACCGCCGACCGTGCCGAGGTGGAAATTCGTGGTAAGTGGTACCCGGTACGGGTGGTCAAGCCGACCTTCGTCCGCCATGGCAAGACCCTGATTTAACCTTTCACGGCGGGCCGCTGGCCGCTGACACTTTCTCTTGAGGACACAGAATATGAGTGATATCCCTGCCGAACTGCGTTTTGCCGAAAGTCATGAGTGGGCGCGTCTGGACACTGACGGTAACGTCATCGTGGGCATTTCCGACCATGCACAGGAAGCGCTGGGTGACGTGGTGTTCGTCGAACTGCCGGAAATCGGTAAGGTTTTTGAGGCCTCTGAAGCGGCGGGCGTGGTGGAGTCGGTCAAGGCTGCTTCGGACATCTATGCCCCGGTCGGCGGCGAAGTGATCGCTGTCAACGAAGAGCTGGCCGGTTCGCCGGAGCTGTTGAACTCCGAGCCGTACGACGCCTGGATCTTCAAGCTCAAGCCTTCCAATGCGGCTGTTGATCTCGGCAAGCTGCTTGATGCGGCTGGCTACAAGGCTGCCATCGGCGAATGATGAACCGCTAATGTGGGAGCGAGCCTGCTCGCGATGGCGGTGTGTCAGTCAGCATGAATATTGCTGACCTACCGCTATCGCGAGCAGGCTCGCTCCCACAAGAGATGACTTGCAAGGCAAAAAAATGCCGCTCGATCGAGCGGCATTTTTCATGGGGCTGTATCAGTCCTGGGCGACGGCGTTTTTCGCCAGGATCGCATTGGCCAGTTCCATGTCGGTAGCCTGCAGGCCTGGGTTATCGGCACGGACCTTCTGCATCGCGGCTTCCAGGTATGGACCGCGGATGTTGCCGTCACTGGCGACAAAGCTACCGGCATCGTCCTGAGCGGCGACGATCAGTTTGTGGTCCTTGAAAGTCAGATAGGTGGAACCGGTGGTTGCACCGGAAGAGATGACGTTACGCCAAAACGTGTCGGCCATTGCCGAGCCAACAGGAAGAGACAGCAAGGCTAGGGTAGCGACAGCAAGTTTGAGACGCATGATGGTGACTCCACTGGGTTAACTATGAATTTGGATTACCTGCGCCTGTATTCAGTTCCGTGACCTGCCGCCCAAGCGTCATCGGACCTACTTGTGCTCGCTTTGCGGTGTCACCCGCAGCACCTCCTCTACGGTCGTCAGCCCTGCGGCGATTTTCTGCGCACCGGACAGCCGCAAGCTGCGCATGCCTTCCTTGAAGGCCTGGCGGCGTACTGCCAGCAGGTCGGTATCGGCATGGATCAGTCCTTTGATGCTGTCACTCAGTTGAAGTATTTCGTACACCCCGGCGCGTCCGCGATAACCGGTATCACGGCACTCCAGACAACCGACGGCTTGTTGGGCATTGCTCGGCAACGGGGCCTGCCAGGGCCGGGTCAGGGTTTGCCAATCGTCCTCGTCCAGGGTCAGGGGCGCCTTGCAATGAGGGCACAGCGTGCGCACCAGGCGCTGGGCCATGATCCCGAGGACCGTGGCCTTGATCAGATAGTGGGGCACACCGAGTTCAAGCAGGCGACTGATGGCGCTCGGTGCATCGTTGGTATGCAACGTCGAGAGCACAAGGTGTCCGGTGAGTGCCGCCTGGATCGCCATCTCGGCGGTTTCCAGGTCACGGATTTCGCCGATCATGATGATGTCCGGGTCTTGCCGCATGAGTGCGCGTACGCCGGCGGCGAAACTCAGGTCGATGTTGTGTTGCACCTGCATCTGGTTGAAGGACGACTCGACCATCTCGATCGGGTCCTCGATGGTGCAGAGGTTCACCTCCGGCGTCGCCAGTTTCTTCAGGGTGGTGTAGAGGGTGGTGGTCTTGCCGGAGCCGGTAGGACCGGTCACCAGGATGATGCCGTTGGGCTGACGCGTCATGTCCTGCCAGCGGCGCAGGTCGTCGGCGGAGAAGCCGAGTTGGTCGAAGTCCTTGAGCAGGACTTCGGGGTCGAAGATCCGCATGACCATTTTTTCGCCGAACGCCGTGGGCAATGTCGACAGGCGCAACTCCACTTCGTTACCGTCCGGGGTCTTGGTCTTGACCCGGCCGTCCTGGGGTTTGCGTTTTTCCGCGACGTTCATCCGTCCCAGGTTCTTCAGGCGACTGATGATCGCCATCGTCACCTGGGGCGGAAACTGATAGACGGTATGCAGCACCCCGTCGATGCGAAACCGCACCGTGCCCTGTTCGCGACGCGGCTCGATGTGGATATCGCTGGCGCGCTGCTGGAAGGCGTACTGGAACAGCCAATCGACGATATTGACGATATGCGCGTCGTTGGCGTCCGGCTCCTGGTCGCTGGCGCCCAGGTTGAGCAGTTGTTCGAAGTTGCTGAGGTTGCTCGGTTGCTGGTCGGTGGTGGTGGCTCCACTGACCGATTTGGCGAGTCGATAGAACTCCACGCTCAGGCGCTGGATATCCACGGGGTTGGCGACTACCCGCTTGATCGGCAGCTTGAGTACATGGGTCAGGTCCGATTCCCAACTGCTGACGTACGGTTGGGCGCTGGCGACGGTAACGGCGTCGCGATCGACGGCCACCGCGAGGATCTTGTGGCGCTGGGCAAAGGCATAGGACATCAATGGCGTGACGGCCGCGACATTGATCTTCAGCGGGTCAATGCGCATGTACGGCTGGCCGGCCTGCTGTGACAGCCACAGGGTCAGGCTCTCCAGGTCCAGGCGCTTGCCGGGGCGGCTGAGGTCGTCAAGGTGCTGGTTGGCGATGAACTCCAACGGGTGCAACTGGCTATTGGTGTTGTGGCGTCGCCGGGCATTGAGCGCGGTTTCGGCCGAATCCTGGCTGATGAAGCCTTGGGCGACCAGTTGGCGCAGCAGCTCATTGAGGTCCAGCCAGCGGTCCTGAGTGGCGTGTTTGGTGGACATGCGGGTTCCTATTGGACAATTGCAGCAAAGCCGCGATACAGACGCTTGCGCGTCCTGAGTCGGTCTGCAAAAGAATAGTCCCGACCCTATGAACCGTTGGGCCACTACCCGACCAATGCGTTTCGAATTCTTGCATTTCGCCTTTCAAGCGGTCGCCTGGACTGGCTCGAACCACTCATCGTGAGTGTTGCGCAGGTCCACCGAGCAAACGCTGATCAGGTTGCGTAATTTTTCCGCAAGCACCTGGGCACGGTGCCAGCTCAGCCCTTCGATGAGGATTTCCATTGTCAGCAGCTCGTCCTGGCGCTCGACGTGGACCTGCTCTGGCATCAAGCCCTGCAAGGCGAACAGATTCAGGGCCCGGCAGAGCAAATCGGCTTCGGCTTCGGCCAGCAACCGGTATTGCACACGGCAATGGGCGTTGGCGGTATGCCAGACATCGGCACGGGGGGCGAGGGCTTCGAATACGGGCATGGAGGGTCTCCTGGGCTGGAGAGAAATGTTTACATGCGCGAAGGGGTATTTCTTATCTAAGATGAATGGAAATGGCGGTTCAATGAATTATCCAATTCTATATTTGATTTTTTATGGGTTTATTTATGCACAGTGAGCTGGATGGCTACGACCGCAGGATACTGGCGCTTCTGCAAGAGGATGCCTCGCTGTCCAGCGCGCAGATCGCCGAACAGGTGGGCCTGTCGCAGTCGCCGTGCTGGCGACGGATCCAGCGGATGAAGGAGGAGGGGATCATTCGCGGTCAGGTGACGCTGCTCGACCGCAAGAAAATCGGACTCAACACGCAGATCTTCGCCGAAATCAAACTCAACGCCCACGGGCGTTCGAACTTCACCGAATTCACCGAGGCGATTCGCGGCTTTCCCGAAGTCCTGGAGTGTTATGTGCTGATGGGGTCGGTGGATTTCCTGCTGCGCATCGTCACGGCGGACATCGAGGCGTATGAGCGATTCTTTTTCGAGAAGCTGTCGCTGGTGCCGGGGATACAGGAAGTGAACTCGATCGTGGCGCTTTCGGAGATCAAGTCCACGACGAGTTTACCGGTGATGCGCTGACTTCTGCTGTGTCTGCTCCGGCCCCATCGCGAGCAGGCTCGCTCCCACATTGATGCCATGTTCGTACACATCAATTGTGTCCGCTGAAGATCCAGTGTGGGAGCGAGCCTGCTCGCGATGGCGGTATTACAGGCGCAACAACATCTTCCAGGCCCGATTCTGGTACACCGCAATCGCCTGATGCTTGCGTGCATCCAGGGCTTCGTCGGTAATGGGCTCGTTCGCCAGTTGCGCCAGTTTGTTCAGCTCGCCGTAGAGGCGGTCCATCTCCGGTATCTCCAGCACCGCACGGGCATGGTGCAGCCAGACCTGGATTCGCTCGATGCGAGGCAGTTGTTCAGCCAGGTCTTCCGGTTGCTGCTGGTAGCGTTGCAGTTGCAGGGACGAGGCTTCCTCGCCCAGCAGTCGAGGCAGCCAGCTATTGAGTTGCGCCGCGCCCTGGCGATTGCCACGGGTATTGCGCTCGGTCGTCCAGCCGCGGGCCAGCAGCCAGCGCGAAGCGTTCAGGGAGAACAGACCCCAACGCGGGTCCTGCAACTCCTCAAGGAACTGCTCCGGTGCCGCCTTGCGCACGTCTTCGTCGTCCAGGCCGGCCTGGACCAGTGGACGCCAGTCTTCCAGCAGGGCGTCCAGGGCGATGCGCAAGTCGTGGGTCGATTGACGCGGTGCGGCCTGGCCAAGGCTGCTGAGCAAGGCTCGCAGTTCGGCGAGGTTCTCTACCCAGTCCAACAGCAGGCGCCAGTGGCCATTGAAGCGGTACTGCTCGGCCAGGCGCTGGCTGCTGCCCAGCAAATGCCAGCTCAGCGCGGCGAAGGCGTCGTCCAGCGGCATCTCGGCGGTCAATTGCGGGGCGGGCAGGCTCAGGGCGTAGCTGTTTGCATCGTACAGGCGGTAGCCACGTTCGGCCTTGCTGATGTCGCAGGGCATCAAGGGCAGGGTCGCGGCCAGTTCGGCGGCCAGCTCCAGCAGCGCGGCGGGCTCGCCTTCGCGCAGTTCCAACTCCAGCTCGCAGATTTCTTCCTTCTGCTTGCCGACCACGACATGACCCAGGTCCAGTGCCGCTTCGATGACCACTTTGCTTTTGCCGCGACCCCAGGCGATTTCGGCGCGCTCGCGGACGAAATCGGTGGTGAAGATGGCCTTGAGGGTTTTCTTGTCCAGTTCGGCCAAGGCCTCGGGCCAGCATTCGCCGTCGAGCTTCTTCAGGTCCAACTTGGCTTTGGGCAGGTGCCAGTCGTATTCATTGCGCTCGGACAGGCCGGCGATGCTCTGGCCACGGGTCTTGAGGGTCTGGATCACCTCTTCACCGTCGCGGCGCAGGCGCAGGGCGACCTTGGCCCGGGCCAGGTCTCGCTCGGGGGTGTCGAAATACTGGTTCATCAGCTCACGGCGTTCCCAGCCGCCTTTGTTGCGTTTTTTCAGCAGCGGATGCTCGCGCAAGGCTGTCAGGGTCTCGCGGCTGACGCGGAGTTTGATTTCGGTTTCTTTCTGCATGGCCGGAAAATCCAGGGATCGGGTGCGCAGCCGGGGGAAGGTGTGGCTGCCAAGGCCGTGCAGTGTACAGGAGTCCTCCGTCCTACGCGCCGCGACGGTTTATTCCTGGCACCGGATGGTTCTATGATGGGTGTCAATTTGTGAGTCCGGAGCCAGCGATGCCTTTGCCGTCCATGAAAGATCAGTTCGCTGCCCTGATCGCCGCGCCTTCGGTCAGTTGCACGCAGCCTGGGCTGGACCAGTCCAACAGCGCGGTGATCGAGCTGCTGGCGGGCTGGCTCGGTGACCTCGGGTTCTCCTGTGATATCCAACAGGTCAGCCCCGGCAAGTTCAACCTCCTGGCGAGTTTTGGCAGTGGCCCCGGCGGCCTGGTGCTGGCCGGGCACAGCGATACGGTGCCGTTTGACGGCGCATTGTGGAAGACCGATCCCTTGAAGCTCACCGAAGTCGATGGGCGCTGGGTCGGACTGGGCAGTTGCGACATGAAAGGCTTTTTCGCCCTGGCCATCGAAGCGCTCAAGCCATTGCTGGACCAGCCGTTCAAGCAACCGTTGCTGATTCTCGCCACCTGCGACGAGGAAAGCTCCATGGCTGGCGCCCGTGCGCTGGCCGAGGCCGGACGTCCCTTGGGGCGCGCCGCCGTCATCGGCGAGCCGACCGGCCTGCGACCGATTCGCCTGCACAAAGGCGTGATGATGGAGCGCATCGACATTCTCGGGCGCAGCGGTCATTCCTCCGATCCGAGCCTGGGGCATAGCGCGCTTGAAGCCATGCACGACGCCATGGGCGAGCTGCGCGGCCTGCGCCTGCAATGGCAGCGTGAATTCCGTAACCCGCAGTTCACGGTGCCGCAACCGACCCTGAACTTCGGGTGTATCCACGGCGGAGACAACCCCAACCGGATCTGCGGCCAATGCTCCATGGAGTTCGACTTGCGTCCCTTGCCGGGCATGGATCCGCAGGTGTTGCGGGCGGCCATCCTGCAAAAGCTCAACCCTATCGCCGAGCGGCACAAGGTCAAGATCGACTATGCGCCGCTGTTCCCTGAAGTGCCGCCGTTCGAACAGCCCGAGGACGCCGAACTGGTGCGCGTGGCCGAGCGGCTCACCGGCCATCGTGCCGAAGCAGTGGCGTTCGGCACCGAAGCGCCTTATCTTCAGCGCCTCGGTTGCGAAACCCTGGTGTTGGGCCCTGGCGATATCGCCTGTGCCCACCAGCCGGGCGAGCACCTTGAAATGTCACGTCTGCAACCTACCGTGCAATTGTTGCGGCAGCTGATCGAGCACTATTGCCTGACACCGGCCACCACCGGCTACTAGTTTGCCTTTATCCGGGCCCGTATTCATAAGGAGAGCGCGCGTGTCGCCAAGCCTGTTCCGACGATAACCAGCAGCCTGCTGTGCGTTCCGTTTCGTCTTTTTTCGGCTGTTATTTATTACAGGTCCAGGTTCATGCCCGAATACGTCAATTGGCTTCGTCACGCTTCGCCCTATATCAATGCCCACCGCGACTGCACCTTCATCGTCATGCTGCCCGGCGACGGTGTGGAGCACCCCAATTTCGGCAACATCGTCCATGACCTGGTGCTGTTGCACAGTCTCGGTGTGCGGCTGGTGCTGGTCCATGGTTCGCGCCCGCAGATCGAAACCCGTCTCGCCGCGCGAGGGTTGACCCCGCATTATCACCACGGCATGCGCATCACCGATGCCGCGACCCTGGAGTGCGTGATCGATGCGGTTGGCCAGTTGCGCATTGCCATCGAGGCTCGCCTGTCGATGGACATGGCTTCTTCGCCGATGCAGGGTTCGCGGTTGCGGGTCGCCAGCGGCAATCTGGTCACCGCAAGGCCCATCGGCGTACTGGAAGGCGTGGACTATCACCACACCGGCGAAGTGCGCCGGGTCGACCGCAAGGGTATCAACCGTCTGCTGGACGAGCGCTCCATAGTTCTTCTGTCACCATTGGGCTATTCGCCTACCGGAGAAATCTTCAACCTCGCCTGTGAAGATGTCGCCACCAGGGCTGCCATTGACCTGGCGGCCGACAAGCTGTTGCTGTTCGGTGCCGAGCAGGGCTTGATCGGCGAAGACGGGCGTCTGGTGCGTGAGTTGCGCCCACAACAGGTCCCGTCCCATATGCAGCGCCTGGGCAGCGACTATCAGGCCGAATTGTTGGATGCTGCAGCCCAGGCCTGCCGTGGCGGCGTGGCTCGCAGTCACATTGTCAGCTACGCCGAAGACGGTGCGCTGCTGGCCGAGCTGTTCACCCGCGATGGCAGCGGTACGTTGGTCGCCCAGGAGCAATTCGAAGTGGTGCGCGAAGCGGCCATCGAAGACGTCGGTGGCTTGCTGGACCTGATCAGTCCGCTGGAGGAGCAGGGCATCCTGGTGCGTCGCTCCCGCGAAGTGCTGGAGCGGGAAATCGAGCAGTTCAGCGTGGTCGAGCGCGAAGGCATGATCATCGCTTGCGCGGCGCTCTACCAGATCGCCGATTCGGACGCTGGGGAGCTGGCCTGCCTGGCGGTAAATCCTGAGTACCGCCACGGTGGCCGGGGTGATGAACTGCTGGAGCGGATCGAGACCCGTGCTCGTGCCAAAGGGCTCAAGACCCTGTTCGTGCTCACCACCCGTACCGCCCACTGGTTCCGTGAAAGGGGCTTCGAACCCAGCAGCGTTGAGCGTCTGCCGGCGGCCCGGGCATCACTGTACAACTATCAACGCAACTCGAAGATCTTCGAGAAGGCCCTATAGGTCCAGTCAACCATGCGCCCCATTTGGGGTGATGGATTGCACTTTTCTTGATTTCAAACAATAAGATTTTTGTCTCAAAAACTTCACAATCCTGGTCTATGCTGCTTCGGACGCATTGAGACAGACAGCGAGGCTCGCACTCCGAGCCTCGATATCCAAGTCTTTTGCCCTGAAAAAGTGCACAAAAATTAGCCGTTCAGTAATTCGCAGGCTGGCCGATATGCCAGGTCTGGAGTGAAGATGCGCTGATGACATCTATATGTCCAAATTGACTGAAAACTTATGAAACAATTCTTTTTGGAATTATAAATAATCCATTATTCTTCCGCCCGGTGTCGTGGGGTTAGACCTTGGTCGTAGTCATAAATGGTTACGATTGACTTGTCGGTCACGGTCTGGCGCTAATCGCGCATCCGCGGATTCCGGACGTTCGATCCAGAACCAAAGAAACACAAGAATTAGAAAACGAGAGGAGCGAAGCATGAACAAGTCCACCTTGGCCCTGGCTGTGGCCGTTGGGGTTTTGGCGCAGCAGGCAGGCGCCGCCGGTTTTATCGAAGACAGCAAGGCGTCTGTCAGTTCTCGTACGCTGTACTTCAATAACGATAACCATGATGGTAATGAGGATCTGCGCGAAACGGGCACCGGCCTCAAGTTCGACTATAAGTCTGGCTTCACGCAAGGCGTTGTTGGTTTCGGTATCGATGCTCAGGCGCTGGTGGGTATTCGTCTCGATGGGGGCCGGGGCCGTAACGCTGGTTCCTATATGCCAAGCGATACTGATGGTTCGGCAGTACACGATTGGAGCCGTTTGTCGGGCAACGTCAAGGCGCTGTTCTCCAAGACCGAGGCTCATGTAGGTGGCGCACTGGCACCAAACCTGCCGATCCTGGTCGCCAACGACAGCCGTCTGCTGCCGCAGACCTTTGAAGGTGGCACCATCACCTCCAAGGAAATCGACAATGTGACCTTCAACGCCGGTCAGCTGGAACACGCTACCGGTCGTGCATCGAGCAACAGCACCGGTCTGGCGATCGCAGGTGGTACCGAAGACAGCAACCAGTTCCGCTTTGGCGGTGCCGACTGGAAGGTCACCAAAGACCTGACCCTGCAGTACTACTACGCCAACCTGCAGGATTACTACAAGCAGCACTTCCTGGGTGCGGTACACGTTTTCCCGATCAGCGAAGGCCAATCGTTCAAGACTGACCTGCGTTACTTCGACAGCAGTTCGGATGGCCGTAATGGCGACGCCGGCTATCGCTTCAACAACAACGGTGGCTATGCCAAAAACCCTGGCGAGGTCGATAACAAGACCTGGAGCGCCATGTTCACCTACACCCTGGGTGGCAGTGCCTTCCTGTTGGGTCACCAGCAAGTCGGTGATGACGGTGGCTTCGTCTACCTGAACCAGGGCAACGTGGTAAACAGCAACGGTCGTCCTGAAGGCGCCGGCGGCTCGAGCTTCTACCTGTTCACCGACAGCATGATCAACGGTTTTGTCCGCGCCGGTGAAAACACCACGTTCGGTCAGTACTCGTATGACTTCGCCTCGGCTGGCGTTCCGGGTCTGAAAGCGTCGATTGCCTACCTGCGTGGTGACGATGTCAAATCCGCCACTGCTGGCGGAAGCGATTACTCCGAGTGGGAACGCGACGTGCGTGTGGATTACGTCATCCAGCAAGGCGCTTTGAAAGGCTTCGGCACTACCCTGCGTCAGGGTACCTACCGCAGCAGCGGCGTGGGCGACAGCCAGGATCAGACCCGTCTGATCTTCAACTACACTTACAACTTCATGTAAGACGTAGAGCCGTAAAAAAGCCCCGTCCGGCACGCGCCGGGCGGGGCTTTTGCGTTTTCGGGTCAGGCGTCTGTAGAGTCCTTACGCAGGATGAATGCGCTGAACGCCAGAAAATCATCCAGGTGCTGGGTAATGATTGCGACCATGATCGGCAGCTGCAGGGCTTGATAGTCGTGCACGGCGATATTTCTGAAACCCACCATGTTTTTCAGATGCTTCACCAGGCCTTCCGCCACCCAGCCGCCTTGAAAAAGCAACTCGAACACGTCCCGAGCGCTTTGCGGGACTCCTAGGCGTTCGCGGCGAATCAAATGCTGCCCCATATCCAGCGCCGCTTCACATGCACGCTGAATATTCAGGACGGCCGAATCCTGACGGGTGAAATCAGTGGCGAAGGTGGAGGGATCTTTCTCGTACTCCTCGCGTACCCTGGCGACGCAACGCTCTATGCTTGCCGCTTTGTTGATCAATACATCATCGACCATACACGGTGCCTTCTTCGTGAATATCCTTGAGTAGGGCCGCCCGGGCTGTGTCGAAAGCGGTTTTCTCGCTGAGAATGAAACTCTCGAACAACCCCGCCTGTACGTCTTTGGCCCATAAGCGCTGACCACGAGTCACGATCTGGTATTGCATCACGGTGGTTGCCGCGCGCAGATCGATCAGGTCGACCGGGCTCCCGGCGATATCCGCCAGGTCTCCCGAAAGCTGCCATAAAAACACCGGGTCGACATGACCAGGTACCAGCACGGCGATATCGACATCGCTATCAGGCCCGGAGGTTCCCTGTGCATGGCTGCCGAACAGGTACACTGCCAATAAATCAGGCAGATGGTTTTGCAGATACGTCAGCAAGGCTTGAATGTTCATGCAGCCTATCCTAGCTGTTCGTCCTGAAATCGCGGCAATAATTTCCATAATGTGGATACGAAACAAAAAAGCCCCGCCCGACAACACGCCGGGCGGGGCTTTACGTTTCGAGTCAGGCCCACCCCTGTAGCCCTCCTCGAAGCTTCTCCTCTTTACAGCAACTCGAGGCCTTCTCGAACCTCATCGAGGATGTTGAGCCCATAGGTACATCAGGGCCAGTGAACAGTTTTTTATATTCACAAAAAGTCTAGACAGATCAATATTCATTCTTTTTAAAACCGCCAGAACCGAGGCACAGTCAGGCTCCACAAGATCTCATCCAGGAGCCACACCATGAGCCTCAGACTGGGCGACATCGCCCCCGACTTCGAACAGGAATCCAGCGCCGGCAAAATCCGCTTCCACGAATGGCTTGGCAACAGCTGGGGCGTGCTGTTTTCTCACCCGGCGGACTTTACGCCGGTCTGCACCACTGAGCTGGGCCTCACCGCCAAGCTCAAGGATGAATTCGCCAAGCGCGGCGTCAAGGCTATTGCCCTCTCGGTCGACCCGGTGGATTCGCATCACAAATGGATCGACGACATCAACGAAACCCAGAATACCGTCGTCAACTTCCCGATCCTGGCTGACGCCGATCGCAAGGTGTCCGACCTGTACGACCTGATCCACCCCAATGCCAGCGATACCTTGACCGTGCGTTCACTGTTCGTGATCGACCCGAACAAAAAGATTCGCCTGACTATCACCTATCCGGCCAGCACCGGGCGCAACTTCAATGAAATCCTGCGGGTGATCGATTCCTTGCAACTGACCGACAACTACAAGGTTGCCACGCCGGCCAACTGGCAGGACGGTGATGAGGTGGTGATCGTGCCGTCGCTCAAGGATGAGGAAGAACTCAAGCAGCGCTTCCCCAAAGGTTATCGCGCCGTGAAGCCGTATTTGCGCCTTACTCCGCAGCCCAATCGCTGACGCAAAACCTTTGTGGGAGCGAGCCTGCTCGCGATAGCCATAGATCAGCCATATTCATGCTGACTGACACGCCGCTATCGCGAGCAGGCTCGCTCCCACAGGTTCTCCATGCACCAAGGGTTTTGGCCGTTTCGACGGCCTTTTTTTATGCTTTGAAAAATAGATGTCTGCATATTTCCATATTGAATAACCAAATGAATAAATATGATTTATGGATATATGAAAGCCCCTGCTATGGTTTGACCCATCCAGCGAGATCGCCTACTGCGAATCGCACAGAACGTTAAAGGAATGGCAGGCATGTTGGTCGTCTCACTCGGTGGCAGTCCCAGCCAGCGCTCCCGCTCCGAGGTACTGCTGGAACGCTCGCAACGCTGGTTGCAGCAACACGGTGTGGAAGTGGTGAGCTATCAGGTGCGCGATTTTCCGGCCGAAGATCTGCTCCATGCCCGCTTCGACAGCCCAAAGGTTATCGACCTGCTCCAGCAGATCGAGAATGCCGATGGCCTGCTGATCGCCACACCTGTCTACAAGGCGTCTTTTTCCGGTGCGTTGAAGACTGTGTTGGACCTGCTGCCCGAGCGTGCACTGAGCCATAAGGTCGTATTGCCCATGGCGACTGGCGGCAGTATCGCCCACATGCTGGCGGTGGATTACGCCCTCAAACCGGTGCTGTCGGCGCTCAAGGCCCAGGAAATGCTCCAGGGGATTTTTGCCGAAGACAGCCAGATCGCCTATGGCGAAGGTGGCGCCCAGGCGCAGTTGGTGCCGGCCCTGCAGCAGCGGCTGAATGAGGCGCTGGAGCAGTTTTTCAGCGCCATGGCCCGTCGACCCAAGCCGTTGGAGCCCAGCGTGTTGAACGAACGTCTATTGAGTGCTCGCTGGAGTATCTGAACCCCAATACCTCTGATTCAACTCACCTTACTCAGCCGCCAACGGCCCAGCAGGTGCAGCCAAACCCCACAGCAAAAAGGAGAAGCGCCATGCGCTCTGTCATTTTGCGTCGCGGGCTGGTCGCTCTGTTTGCTGCGGCTGTGTCCTTCGGCGTCATTACCCAGGTTCAAGCCGAGACCTTGCGGATCGGTTATCAGAAATACGGCACCTTGGTGTTGCTCAAAGCCAAAGGCACGCTGGAAAAGCGCCTCGCTGCCCAAAGCGTGGACGTGCAATGGACCGAGTTCCCCGGCGGCCCGCAATTGCTTGAGGGCCTGAACGTTGGCTCCATCGATTTTGGCGTGACGGGTGAAACCCCTCCGGTGTTCGCCCAGGCTGCAGGTGCCGATCTGCTCTATGTCGCCTACGAACCGCCGGCCCCCAACAGTGAGGCCATCCTGGTACCCAAGGACTCGCCGATCCACTCGGTGCAGGACCTCAAGGGCAAGAAAGTCGTTCTGAACAAAGGCTCCAATGTCCATTACCTGCTGGTGCGGGCGCTGGAGGATGCCGGCCTCGCATATACCGATATCCACACCGTGTTCCTGCCGCCGGCCGATGCCCGTGCCGCGTTCGAGCGGGGCAGCGTCGATGCCTGGGTCATCTGGGATCCGTACCAGGCTGCCGCCGAACAACAATTGCAGGCGCGCACCCTGCGCGATGGCAAAGGCATCGTCGACAACCATCAGTTCTACCTCTCTACCCGACCCTATGCGCAAAAAAATCCGCAGGTCATCGCCGCCCTGGTGGAGGAAGTGCGTGCAGTGGGGGAGTGGTCCAAGGCCAACCCCGAAGACGTGACCCGTCAGGTGTCGCCGCTGCTCGGTCTACCTGAGCCGGTCACCCTGACGTCAATGAAGCGCCAGGGTTTCGGAGCCTCGTTCCTCACGCCTGAGGTGGTCGCGGCGCAGCAGAAAATTGCCGACACCTTCTATCAACTCAAGCTGATCCCCAAGCCCTTGAGCATCCGGGACGTGATCTGGACGCCGCCAGCAACCGTTGCGAAAGCGCAGTAATCCGACCCCTTAGGAGACCACTCCATGAGCCTCAATATTTTCTGGTTCCTGCCCACCCATGGCGATGGCCATTATCTGGGCACCGCCGAAGGCGCCCGTGCCGTCGATCACGGATACTTGCAACAGGTCGCCCAGGCGGCGGATCGGCTGGGTTTCGGCGGCGTGCTGATCCCAACCGGCCGTTCCTGCGAAGACTCCTGGCTGGTGGCCGCTTCGTTGATTCCGGTGACCCAACGCTTGAAGTTCCTCGTTGCCTTGCGCCCCGGGATTATTTCTCCAACGGTCGCGGCGCGTCAGGCCGCGACCCTGGATCGGTTGTCCGGCGGACGGGCGCTGTTCAACCTGGTGACCGGCGGTGATCCAGAAGAACTGGCCGGTGATGGCCTGTTCCTGGATCACGAGGCGCGCTACCAGGCGTCGGTTGAATTCACCCGCATCTGGCGTCGTGTGCTGGAAGGCGAGACCGTGGATTACGACGGCGAACACATCAGTGTGAAGGGCGCCAAACTGCTCTATCCGCCCATCCAGCAGCCGCGTCCGCCACTGTATTTCGGCGGCTCATCGGAGGCGGCCCAGGACCTCGCTGCCGAGCAGGTGGAAATGGTGCTGACCTGGGGCGAGCCACCCGCCGCCGTGGCAGAGAAAATCCAACAGGTGCGTGCCAAGGCCGCGAAGCTCGGTCGTACCGTGCGCTTCGGCATTCGCCTGCACGTGATCGTGCGCGAAACCAATGCCGAGGCCTGGCAGGCCGCCAATCGGTTGATCTCCCATCTGGACGACGACACCATCGCCCGCGCTCAGGCTTCCTTGGCGCGCTTCGACTCGGTGGGCCAGCAACGCATGGCCGCGCTGCATGGGGGGCGGCGTGACAAGCTGGAAGTCAGCCCCAACCTCTGGGCCGGCGTCGGGCTGGTGCGTGGCGGTGCCGGTACAGCGCTGGTGGGCGATGGCCCGACGGTGGCGGCGCGGGTCAAGGAATACGCTGAACTAGGGATCGACACCTTTATTTTCTCCGGTTATCCACACCTCGAAGAGTCGTATCGCGTGGCGGAGCTGTTGTTTCCACACCTGGACGTGGAGCGCCCGGAGCAGCCGAAAAGCCAGGGCTATGTGAGCCCGTTCGGGGAAATGGTCGCCAATGACATCCTCCCTAAAGCCGCATCCCAGAGCTGAGGCGGCCATGAAGAAACTTATCCACAACCTGACACCCTGGGCACTGCCGCTGCTATTGCTGGCCGTGTGGCAACTGTCGGTATCGGCGGGATGGTTGTCCACGCGAATCCTGCCTGCCCCGGTGGCCGTGATCGAGGCCGGGGTCAGCCTGGTGCGCAGCGGGGAGATCTGGACCCACCTGGCGATCAGCGGTTGGCGGGCGACGGTTGGTTTCCTGCTCGGCGGGAGTATCGGGCTGGTGCTGGGCTTTATCACCGGTCTGTCGAAATGGGGCGAGCGCCTGCTGGACAGTTCGGTGCAGATGGTGCGAAACGTGCCGCACCTGGCGTTGATTCCATTAGTGATCTTGTGGTTCGGCATCGATGAGTCGGCGAAGATTTTCCTGGTGGCGCTTGGCACGCTATTTCCGATCTACCTCAACACCTACCACGGCATCCGCAATGTTGATCCGGCGCTGGTGGAAATGTCCCGCAGCTACGGTTTGTCCGGCTTCAGTCTGTTTCGCCAGGTGATCCTGCCCGGCGCGTTGCCTTCGATCCTGGTGGGGGTACGGTTTGCGTTGGGCTTCATGTGGTTGACGCTCATCGTTGCGGAAACCATCTCCGCCAGCTCCGGCATCGGCTACCTTGCGATGAACGCCCGGGAGTTCCTGCAGACTGACGTGGTGGTGTTGGCGATTCTGTTGTACGCCGTACTCGGCAAGCTGGCCGACCTTGCGGCCCGCGGGCTTGAGCGAGTCTGGCTACGCTGGCATCCGGCGTATCAGGTGAACAAGGGGAATGCCCCATGACCGCCCAACAACCCCCGCGCCTGTTACAAGGCATTCCGCTGGCCGTGCGCAAACTGCAGAGAACCTTCGGCTCGCGCCAGGTGCTGCGGGACATCGACTTGCACATCCCCGCTGGACAATTCGTGGCAGTGGTCGGTCGCAGCGGCTGCGGTAAAAGCACCTTGTTGCGCTTGTTGGCCGGTCTCGATCAGCCCTCGGATGGTCAACTGCTGGCAGGCTCGGCGCCGTTGAGCGCTGCGCAACAGGACACCCGCTTGATGTTCCAGGAAGCGCGCCTGTTGCCTTGGAAAAAGGTCATCGACAACGTCGGCCTGGGGCTCAAAGGCAACTGGCGAGTCCAGGCGTTACAGGCGCTGGACGCCGTCGGTCTGGCCGACCGTGCCGATGAGTGGCCGGCGGCGTTGTCCGGCGGCCAGAAACAGCGGGTGGCCCTGGCCCGCGCGTTGATTCATCGGCCGCGCCTGTTGCTGCTCGACGAACCCCTGGGAGCGCTCGACGCCCTCACCCGCATCGAGATGCAGCAACTGATCGAACGTCTGTGGCAGCAACACGGCTTTACCGTGCTGCTGGTGACCCACGACGTCAGCGAAGCGGTGGCAATCGCCGACCGGGTGATCCTGATCGAAGACGGCCGGATCGGTCTCGACTTGCCCATCGACCTGCCACGCCCGCGGGTTCGCGGCTCCCATCGCCTGGCGACCCTGGAGACCGAAGTCCTCAACCGCGTGCTGTCCCTGCCCGGCCAACCGCCGGAACCCGAACCCGTTTCACCCTTGCCCACGCAACTGCGTTGGGCGCAATAACACCACCCAGATAGGAATCGACACCATGACCATCAAAGCCATCAACGTGCGTAACCAGTTCAAAGGCATCATCAAGGAAATCGTCGAAGGCGACGTACTCTCGGAAATCGACGTCCAGACCGCCTCCGGCATCGTCACCTCGGTCATCACCACCCGTTCGGTCAAGGAGCTGGAACTGGCGATCGGCAGCGAAGTGATCGCCTTCGTCAAATCCACGGAGGTGTCTATCGCCAAATTGTGAACGGTGTGCACCCGATGCCCCGAATGGCATTGGCCTTTTGGGGCTCGTTCCCACGCTCTTTGTTTGGGCGTGCGCTACGGACACTCTGTGTTCGAGTCTTTAGGGCTCGGAGCGTCTCTGGCTCCGTTCCCAGGCAGAGCGTAGAAATGATTATAAAAGGTATTTAAATGCGCTTTATATTGGCTAAAGAGACTTATAAGGATGTTAATCCCTGTGCTTCTTTAACGTCTATTGCATTTAAGCGGTGCTATAGTTCGCTTTAGCATGCCTTAGCAGCCTTTGAGCGCCGTTTATGAATGAGTTTTTCCCTATTGACTGTGCCGACAGCCTCCACGCCATTGGGGTATTGGTAAAAAGCAGGCGCCTGCAAAACCGACAGCGACAAAAAGATCTCGCCGCGTCATTGGCCGTTTCGGAAAGGACGGTACGCAAGATTGAGGCCGGTGACCCGTCCGTGGAATTGCGATCATTCATGCTGGTTCTGTGGCAATTGGGGTTGACCCAGGAAGTGTTTCAGAGCCGCCAGCAAATCGAAGCCTCATCCCTTGCGTCCGTTCAAGCACCACACAAAGCCCGCGTGCGGCTGGCCGGTGGCAAGGGGGACTTTTGATGCCCAGGGCTTACATCTATGTGGAAGATCCCGAGACTGGAGAGGTTCATACACTGGGCCGGTTGAGCATCGAGAATGGTCAAGGGGAGTTTATTTACGACCCCGATTATGTCGCCGGCCATGTCTGGGTACCTGACCCGATCCGTTATCCACTTCGTGTCCAACCCTTTGTTGGCATCACCGCTAACCGTGGCGTACCGGGTTTCATCAACGATGCAATGCCTGATGGTTGGGGGGAACGCGTTTTGCGGGACCTTCATCGAACGGATCTGAGCCCTGTCGGGTATTTACTCAAGTCACCGAACAACGATCGCGCAGGCAATCTGATGGCCGGTGCAACTCGTCATCCGCCCCATGGTGTCGGCCAGGAAGCGCTGCCTTCCTTGAAAGGCCTCGCTGCGTTTATCGAGGCGGCCGACGCCATCTTCGATAACCAGTTGGATGATGAGGCAATCAGGACCCTCCAGTTGCGTAAGCAACGCTCCTCTCTGGGGGGCGCAAGACCGAAGCGAACGTTGCAGGATGAGGGCGTGTTCATTCTGGCCAAACCCCGGGATCGCTATGACACCTGTGATGTTCCGGCCATGGAGCATGCTTGTATGACGTTCGCGGCATCCAAGGGGCTGAATGTCGCGAAAACTGCGCTATATGCTGGCACACCCTCAACACTGCTGGTCAAACGATTCGATCGTTTTCCAATCGCCGAAGCCGGGCGCCGCATACCAATGCTGAGTGGGTTGACATTGCTGGATGCCGATTGGCAATCCAATGATCGCAGCGCCTGGGTTTATGCCGGGCTTGCGAATGAAATGAAGCGGCGGGGAGTCCCTGATGACGACTTGCGTGAGCTATTCAAGCGCATGTGTTTTAACGCGTTGGTTGGCAATGACGACGATCATCCGAAAAACCATGCAATCCTTTGGCTCAAAGGGCGATGGCGGTTGGCGCCGATGTACGACGTGGTGCCAGGACTCGATGGTTCTTCGCCGCCCTATCTTTCGATGGCGGTCGGTCGGAGTGGACGAGCTATCACCCGCGAAAACCTGCTCAGCCACTGTAAGCACTTCGCCTTGACGCCCGAGCAGGCAGCCAATGTCCTGGACGAAGTGATCGACTGGGAAGATGAGCTTGGCGCCCATTACGGTTGCCACCTGAATGGCGCCGAGCTGGATCTCGCTCTAGGCGCAATGGGGGCCATGCGTATGAAAGTCTGAGATCAGACCGCTTCGCGCTTGGGCAGATACGGAGGCAGGTACAACCCCAGGTACGCATCGAACACCCGCATGCCTTCTTCGGCCATGCGCGGGGTGATCTGGCCGTGTTGTTGCACCGAGCGGGCGTAGACCCGGTCGCCCAGCTCCATGGCGAGGGCGAAGACGTCGACGTCATTGGGCAGTGTCGGCAGTTCGAAATGCCGGGAGAAGACTTTGTGCATCAGCTCACTGAGTTCGAGGTCGTGCTGGCGGTCGGCCTGGGTGACTTCGGTCAGCCCATGCTGGGCCAGGATCAACTGGCGGGCGGCGGCGTCCTGGTCGTAGATCGTCAGCATGCGCTGTTCCACCAACCGCGACAGATCGTGCCAATGGTGCAGCGCGTCGTGATCGATCGGTGCCTGGAGGCAGGCGCGGAAGGCGGCGTGGACATCGGCGGTGAGCGCTTCGAGCAGGGCTGGAACGCTGGCGAAAAAGTGATACACGGAGGAGGGCGGGATCTCGGCGCGCTCGGCCACGCTGTAGATCGACAGGCTGGCCACGCCTTCCGTCGCCAGCAGCGTGCGGGCGGCATCGAGGATCGAGTCGATCCGGGCCTGGCTGCGTGCGCGAGGTTTACGAGGGGTGGCGGTGCGTGTCATGGGTGGCTCCTGCGGGACTGCCGGGCATTGTACGAGCAGGGACGTGGGTTGTCTGCCCGGCCGCCATCGCGAGCAGGCTCGCTCCCACAAGGGATCTTTGGCGAAGCACTCAATACCCTGTGGGAGCGAGCCTGCTCGCGATCCGCCGGAGGCGGCCATAAAAAAACGCCGCGGCCCTGAGGGCGGCGGCGTTTCTTTTTACTGCAACCGCTTAAACGGTATGCAGGTACCAGTTGTACTCAAGGTCGGAGATGGAGTGTTCGAACTCTTCCAGCTCGCTTTCCTTGCAGGCCACGAAGATATCGATGTACTTCGGATCGATGTACTTGGCCATGACTTCGCTGTCGTCCAGCTCGCGCAGGGCATCGCGCAGGTTGTTCGGCAGGCTTTGCTCGTTCTGCTCGTAGCTGTTGCCTTCCACCGGTGCGCCCGGCTCGATCTTGTTGACCAGGCCATGATGCACGCCCGCCAGTACGGCGGCCATCAGCAGATATGGGTTGGCATCGGCACCCGCCACGCGGTGTTCCAGGCGTACGGCGTCGGCGGAGCCGGTGGGTACGCGCAGGGCCACGGTGCGGTTGTCCAGGCCCCAGGTCGGCGAGTTCGGCACATAGAACTGTGCGCCGAAGCGACGGTAGGAGTTCACGTTCGGGCAGAGGAACGCCATCTGCGCGGGCAGGGTCTCGAGCACACCGCCGATCGCGTGACGCAGCGCGGCGTTCTGCTCGGGATCCTCGCTGGCAAAGATATTCTTGCCATCCTTGTCCAGAATCGAAATGTGAACGTGCAGACCATTGCCTGCCTGGCCCGGATACGGCTTGGCCATGAAGGTGGTGTCCATTTCATGGTCGTAGGCGATGTTCTTGATCAGGCGCTTGAGCAGTACCGCATAGTCGCAAGCCTTGATCGGGTCGGCGACGTGGTGCAGGTTCACTTCGAACTGCGCCGGGGCACTTTCCTTGACGATGGCGTCGGCGGGAATGCCTTGCTCCTTGGCACCTTCCAGGATGTCCTGGAGGCAGTCGACGTATTCGTCCAGGTCGTCGATCAGGTAGACCTGAGTCGAGTGCGGGCGTTTACCGGAGATCGGCGAGCGAGGCGGTTGTGGACGTCCATTCACGTTCTCCTGGTCGATCAGGTAGAACTCCAGCTCGAATGCCGCGCAGATGGTCAGGCCCAGCTCGTCGAACTTGGTCACGACCTGGCGCAGGACTTCGCGAGGGTCGGCGAAGAAAGGCTCGCCTTCCAGTTCGTGCATGGTCATCAGCAGTTGCGCGGTAGGGCGCTTCTGCCAGGGTTCGTTGGAAAGGGTGCCCGGGATTGGATAGCAGATCCGATCGGCGTCGCCGATGTCCAGGCCCAGGCCGGTGCTTTCCACCGTCGAACCATTGATATCCAGGGCAAACAGGGAGGCCGGCAGGTTGATGCCTTTCTCGTAAACCTTGTGGAGGCTGGTGCGTTCGATGCGCTTGCCGCGCACCACACCATTCATATCCGCAATCAGAAGGTCAACGTACAGAACCTCAGGATGTTCCTTAAGGAACGCGTTCGCTTCGTTAAGCTGAACGGCACGCGGGGGTACCGACATGATGCAACACCTTTGTTGTTAAAAATATCAATCATTGATCTCTTCGAAAGCCAGTCAACCCGAACGGCATGCCGAAGTCAAGCAGGGCCTTTTTTGCCCTAAAAAAGCACCTGGGGGGCTTTTTTGAGGCAGTTTGGGGCGTTTTTTTCCCTTTGAGGGACTTGGCGCCCGCAAGCTTGAGCGGGCCGTGTTGTATTTTTTACGGGGGTGTTGTGTAAAAAAATGAACAAGGCTAAGCTCGATTCAAACCCATAACAGCAATAATACCGGGGTGCTTCATGTCTCGCCTGCCGTACCAACGGCCTCACCAACTGTTCCAGCAGATCGGTTGGCATGCTCGTCGCAATGCTCATCGCATCAGTGGCGACATCTGCTCCCCGGCCATGACGAGGGCCGCCAAGTGCCTGTCCATGCTGATGTCGCTCCCGGCGGATCAGTCGTCATCTTCGTCCAATATTCTGGACGCCCTGGACGAATTTCCCTTTAGCGGCTCTCCTTCAACTTTAGAACCTTTTTCCAGCCGATGGTTGGGCAAGGGCAACACAACGCGACGCCGATGCGTCAAACAACGCCTGGCTACTGAAAGCAGCCAGGAAACTCACGCCTAGAGGCATTTATGAGTAACAACCTCGACCAGCTCACCGATTGGTTGAAAAACCATAAGATCACAGAAGTCGAATGCATGATTGGCGACCTGACCGGCATTACCCGGGGCAAGATCTCGCCGACCAACAAGTTCATTGCCGAAAAAGGCATGCGCCTGCCCGAGAGCGTCCTGCTCCAGACCGTTACGGGCGACTATGTCGAAGACGACATCTATTACGAACTGCTCGACCCTGCCGACATCGACATGATGTGCCGCCCGGACGAAAACGCAGTGTTCCTCGTGCCCTGGGCCATCGAGCCCACCGCCCAGGTGATCCACGACTCCTACGACAAGCAGGGCAACCCCATCGAGCTGTCGCCGCGCAACGTGCTCAAGAAGGTGCTCAAGCTCTATGCCGACAAGGGCTGGCAGCCGATTGTCGCGCCGGAAATGGAGTTCTACCTGACCAAGCGCAGCGACGACCCGGACTTCCCGCTGCAACCGCCCGTAGGCCGTTCCGGCCGTCCGGAAACCGGGCGCCAGTCTTTCTCTATTGAAGCGGCCAACGAATTCGACCCGCTGTTCGAAGACGTCTACGACTGGTGCGAGTTGCAGGAGCTGGACCTCGATACCCTGATCCACGAGGACGGCACGGCGCAGATGGAAATCAATTTCCGTCACGGTGATGCGCTGTCCCTGGCTGACCAGATCCTGGTGTTCAAGCGCACCATGCGCGAGGCGGCGCTCAAGCACAACGTAGCCGCGACCTTCATGGCCAAGCCCATGACCGGCGAGCCCGGCAGTGCGATGCACCTGCACCAGAGCATCATCGACAAGGAGACCGGCAAGAACGTTTTCTCCAATGAAGACGGGACCATGAGCGAGCTGTTCCTGCATCACATCGGTGGCCTGCAGAAATTCATTCCCGAGCTGCTGCCGCTGTTCGCCCCCAACGTCAACTCGTTCCGTCGCTTCCTGCCGGACACGTCGGCGCCGGTGAACGTGGAGTGGGGTGAGGAGAACCGTACCGTGGGCCTGCGGGTGCCGGATGCCGGGCCACAGAACCGCCGGGTGGAAAACCGCTTGCCGGGTGCCGACGCCAACCCATACCTGGCGATTGCCGCCAGCCTGTTGTGCGGCTTCATCGGCATGGTCGAAGGCATCAATCCGAGCGCACCGGTGGTAGGGCGTGGTTACGAGCGTCGCAACCTGCGCTTGCCGCTGACCATCGAAGACGCCCTGGAACGCATGGAAAACAGCAGCACCATCGAGAAGTACCTGGGCAAGAAATTCATCACGGGCTACGTCGCAGTCAAGCGGGCCGAGCATGAAAACTTCAAGCGCGTCATCAGTTCATGGGAGCGGGAATTCCTGCTTTTTGCCGTCTGAGGCGCCGGGCGGGGTTGCCTCCGGCAGCCTCGCCCCCATCGATATAAAGGAGAATTCGCATGACCGGCAACAACCCGCAAACCCGTGAATGGCAGGCCCTGAGCAGCGATCATCACCTGGCCCCGTTCAGCGATTTCAAGCAGCTCAAAGAGAAAGGCCCGCGCATCATCACCCACGCCAAGGGCGTCTATCTCTGGGACAGTGAAGGCAACAAGATTCTCGATGGCATGGCCGGCCTCTGGTGCGTGGCCGTCGGCTACGGCCGCGATGAGCTGGCCGACGCCGCCAGCAAGCAGATGCGTGAGTTGCCGTACTACAACCTGTTCTTCCAGACTGCCCACCCGCCGGCGCTGGAGTTGTCCAAAGCCATCGCCGACATTGCCCCTGAAGGCATGAACCATGTGTTCTTCACCGGTTCCGGCTCTGAAGGCAACGACACCATGCTGCGCATGGTCCGCCACTACTGGGCGATCAAGGGCCAGCCGAACAAGAAGGTCATCATCAGCCGCAAGAACGGTTACCACGGCTCCACCGTGGCCGGCGCGAGCCTGGGTGGCATGACTTATATGCACGAGCAGGGCGACCTGCCGATCCCGGGCATCGTCCACATCGCCCAGCCTTACTGGTACGGCGAAGGCGGCAACATGAGCCCGGAGGAGTTCGGCGTGTGGGCGGCCAATCAACTGGAAGAGAAGATCCTGGAGATCGGCGTGGACAACGTCGGTGCTTTCATCGCCGAACCGATCCAGGGCGCGGGCGGCGTGATCGTGCCACCGGACAGCTACTGGCCCCGCATGAAGGAGATCCTCGCCAAGTACGACATCCTGTTCGTGGCCGACGAGGTGATCTGCGGCTTCGGTCGCACCGGTGAGTGGTTCGGTACCGACTTCTACGGGTTGAAGCCGCACCTGATGACCATCGCCAAGGGCCTGACGTCTGGTTACATCCCCATGGGCGGCCTGATCGTGCGTGATGACGTGGTCGAGGTGCTCAACGAAGGCGGTGATTTCAATCACGGTTTCACCTATTCCGGTCACCCGGTGGCCGCCGCGGTGGCCCTGGAAAACATCCGTATCCTGCGGGAAGAAAAGATTATCGAGCGGGTCCGCAGCGAAACGGCACCCTATTTGCAGAAACGTCTGAGGGAACTGAACGACCACCCGCTGGTGGGTGAGGTGCGCGGTGTCGGTCTGCTGGGGGCAATCGAGCTGGTCCGGGACAAGGCCACGCGCCAGCGCTACGAAGGCAAGGGCGTAGGCATGATCTGCCGGCAGTTCTGCTTCGATAACGGGCTGATCATGCGTGCCGTCGGCGACACCATGATCATTGCGCCGCCGCTGGTGATCAGCAAGGCCGAGGTGGATGAGCTGGTGACCAAGGCACGGCAGTGCCTGGACCTGACCCTCAGTGCGTTGCAAGGCTAAGTGCTAGGCTCTGTGCGAGGCGCTCCCAAGGGCCTCGCCCAGTCTGAACAAAAGGTCGGGCTTGTGTTGAAAGCCAGCCCTGTAACTTGCCAGACTACCGTTGTTCAAGTTGCCCGCGAGCCGGCTGCTGAACTGTGGCTAAAAAGAATAACTGGAGCATCATCCATGAAGGCAATAGGTATGAAGATAGCTGGCAAGACCCTCCTCGCCATGTCCCTGATGGGCGTGATGGCGAGTGCCGTTCAGGCGGACGATAAAGTGCTGCACGTCTATAACTGGTCCGACTACATCGCACCGGACACGGTCGCCAAGTTCGAGAAAGAGTCGGGGATCAAAGTGGTCTACGACGTGTTCGACAGCAACGAGACGCTGGAAGCCAAGTTGCTGGCCGGCAAGTCGGGCTATGACATCGTGGTACCGTCGAACAACTTCCTGGCCAAGCAGATCAAGGCCGGCGTCTACCAGCCACTGGACAAGTCCAAGTTGCCGAACTGGAAAAACCTCGACACCGACCTGCTCAAGGCCGTGGGCGATGCCAGCGACAAGGGTAACCAGCATGCCTTCCCTTATATGTGGGGCACCATCGGCATCGGCTACAACCCCGAGAAGGTCAAGGCGGCATTGGGCGTCGACAAGATCGACTCGTGGGACACCCTGCTCAAGCCGGAAAACATCGCCAAGCTCAAGGGCTGCGGCGTGAGCTTCCTCGATTCGCCGACCGAAATGATCCCGGTGGCGTTGCACTACCTGGGCTACCCGACCGACAGCCAGGACAAGAAACAATTGGCTGACGCCGAGGCGCTGTTCCTCAAGATCCGTCCTTCGATCAGCTATTTCCATTCGTCCAAGTACATCTCCGACCTGGCCAACGGCAACATCTGCGTGGCCGTGGGTTACTCGGGTGATATCGAGCAGTCCAAGTCCCGTGCGGCCGAAGCGGGTGGCAAGGTGAAGGTGGCCTACGCCATTCCAAAAGAAGGCGCCGGTTCGTTCTACGACATGGTCGCTATTCCAAAGGATGCCGAGAACGTCGAGGCTGCCTACAAGTACATGAACTTCCTGATGCAGCCGGAAATCATGGCTGAGATCACTGACAACGTACGCTTCCCGAACGGCAACAAGGCAGCGACGCCATTGGTGGACAAGGAAATCTCCGGTGACCCGAACATCTATCCGTCGGACGCCGTGAAAGCCAAGCTCTACGCGATCAGCGACTTGCCGCCGGCCACGCAGCGGCTCCTGACCCGCAGCTGGACCAAGATCAAATCCGGTAAATAAACCGGCCTGAGGCATTTTCCTGTTGTCGCGGTCATCGCGGCGGCGGCAACAGGAACAATTAAATAACTAAAAGTTTTGCTGGATCGGTTTATCGAGGGTAAGTTGCGCGCCGGTTTTGTTGCAGGGCCCAGCGCGGCCAGGTAACGGGGGCAACTTGGGCCCGACTATTTAAGAGGACCTCCACGTGCCAGTCTTTTCTTTGTTACGCAACGCCTTGCTGGTCGGTGCAGGCCTGACGCTCGCGGTCAGCGTCCAGGCTGCTTCCACCGTGCATATTTATAACTGGTCGGACTATATCGGTGAGACCACCCTGGCGGATTTCGAAAAAGCCACTGGGATCAAGCCGGTCTACGACGTGTTCGATTCCAATGAAACCCTGGAGGGCAAGTTGCTGGCCGGTCGTACCGGCTACGACGTGGTGGTGCCGTCCAACCACTTCCTGGGCAAGCAGATCAAGGCCGGGGCCTTCCAGAAGCTCGACAAGGCGCAGTTGTCCAACTATGCCAATCTCGACCCTGCGCTGCTCAAGCGCCTGGAGCGTAACGATCCAGGCAACCAGTACGCGGTGCCCTACCTGTGGGGCACCAACGGTATCGGCTACAACGTCGAGAAGATCAAGGCGGTCCTGGGTGTCGACAAGATCGATTCGTGGGCCATGCTGTTCGAGCCGGAGAACATCAAGAAACTCTCCAGTTGCGGCGTCTCGTTCCTCGACTCGGGAGACGAGATGATCCCGGCGATGCTCAATTACCTGGGCCTGAATCCCAACAGCGAAGACCCTGAAGATTACAAGAAGGCCGAGGCCCAGCTCCTCAAGATCCGGCCTTACGTGACCTACTTCAACTCCTCCAAGTACATCTCCGATCTGGCCAACGGCGAGATCTGCGTGGCGGCCGGTTTCTCCGGCGATATCTTCCAGGCCCGCTCACGTGCCAGCGAGGCCGGCAAGGGTGTCGAGATTGCCTACGTGATTCCCAAGGAGGGCGGCAACCTCTGGTTCGACATGCTGGCGATCCCGCGCGACGCCACCAACGTCAAGCAAGCCCATGCATTCATCAACTATCTGCTCAAGCCTGAGGTGATCGCCCAGGTCAGCGACACCGTCGGTTATGCCAACCCGAACCCAAAGGCTGGCGAGCTGATGGATCAGAAAGTCCGTACCGACGAGGCGGTTTACCCACCGCAAGCGGTCGTCGACAAGCTCTACGTCAACTCCGAGTTGCCGCCCAAGATTCAACGACTGATGACCCGCAGCTGGACCAAGGTCAAGTCGGGTAAATAACCGCTCTAACCAAGGTTCGCCCGCATGGGGCGAACTGTAAATTCTGTGGGAGTTTCGTAAATGGCTGTTGCCTCCGGCGCCTATAAGAAAGCCCTCGAGGGCGACCAGACACCCAAGCAGGTGCTGGTCAAAATCGACCGGGTCACGAAGAAGTTCGACGAGACGATTGCCGTGGACGATGTGTCCCTGGAAATCAAGAAAGGCGAAATCTTCGCCTTGCTCGGCGGTTCGGGTTCGGGCAAATCCACCTTGCTGCGCATGCTTGCCGGCTTCGAGCGGCCCACGGAGGGGCGGATTTTTCTCGACGGTGAGGACATCACCGACATGCCGCCCTATGAGCGGCCGATCAACATGATGTTCCAGTCCTATGCCTTGTTCCCGCACATGACCGTGGCGCAGAACATCGCCTTCGGCCTGCAACAGGACAAGATCCCGAAGGCCGACATCGAAGCCCGTGTGGCCGAAATGCTCAAGCTGGTACAGATGAGCCAGTACGCCAAGCGCAAGCCGCACCAGCTCTCCGGCGGCCAGCGTCAGCGCGTGGCCCTGGCCCGTTCCCTGGCCAAGCGTCCGAAGCTGTTGCTGCTCGACGAACCGATGGGTGCTCTGGACAAGAAGCTGCGCTCGCAGATGCAGCTTGAGCTTGTCGAGATCATCGAGCGAGTCGGCGTGACCTGCGTCATGGTGACCCACGACCAGGAAGAGGCCATGACCATGGCCGAGCGTATCGCGATCATGCACCTGGGCTGGATCGCCCAGATCGGCAGCCCGATCGATATCTACGAAACCCCGACCAGCCGCCTGGTCTGCGAGTTCATCGGCAACGTCAACATCTTCGAAACCGAAGTGGTGGACGACGCCGAGGGCCACGCGGTACTGACCTGCAAGGACCTGGACCGCAACATCTACGTGGGCCACGGCATCAGCACTTCGGTGCAGGACAAGTCGGTGACCTACGCCATTCGCCCGGAAAAATTGCTGGTGACCGCCGAACAACCGACCTGCGAGCACAACTGGTCCAGCGGCAAGGTCCATGACATCGCCTACCTGGGTGGACACTCGGTGTTCTACGTCGAACTGCCGAGCGGCAAGCTGGTGCAGTCGTTCGTCGCCAACGCCGAGCGCCGTGGCCAGCGTCCGACCTGGGGCGACCAGGTGTTCGTCTGGTGGGAAGATGACAGCGGCGTGGTGCTTCGCTCATGAACATGCGCAAATTCAAACGCCGACTGGATCGAATAACGCCCGGTGGCCGTCAACTGGTCATCGGGGTGCCCTTCATCTGGCTGTTCCTGTTCTTCATGCTGCCGTTCTTCATCGTCCTGAAGATCAGCTTTGCCGAAGCCGACGTGGCCATTCCGCCGTACACCGAGATCTATAGCTACGTCGACCAGAAGCTGCAAATCCTGCTCAATCTCGCCAACTACGCGATGCTCAGCGAGGACGAGCTGTACATCGCCGCGTACCTGGGCTCGCTGAAAATGGCCCTGATCAGCACCGCCTTGTGCCTGCTGATCGGCTACCCGATGGCCTACGCCATCGCCAATGCGCGCAAAGAGACGCAGACGGTACTGGTGCTGCTGATCATGATGCCGACCTGGACCGCGATCCTGATCCGCGTCTACGCGTGGATGGGCATCCTCAGCAACAACGGCCTGCTCAACGGCTTCCTGATGAGCATGGGCTGGATCAGCGAACCGCTGCAGATCCTCAACACCAACCTGGCGGTCTATATCGGCGTGGTCTATTCGTACCTGCCATTCATGATCCTGCCGCTGTACGCCAACCTGGTCAAACATGACCCCAGCCTGCTGGAGGCTGCCTCCGACCTGGGTTCGAGCACCTTCAACAGCTTCTGGAAAATCACCGTGCCGTTGTCCAAGAACGGCATCATCGCCGGCTGCATGCTGGTGTTCATCCCGGTGGTGGGCGAGTTCGTGATCCCGGAACTGCTGGGCGGCCCGGAAACCCTGATGATCGGTAAAGTGCTGTGGCAGGAATTCTTCAATAACCGTGACTGGCCGGTGGCGTCCGCCCTGGCGGTGGTGATGCTGGCGATCCTGATCGTGCCGATCATCCTGTTCAACCGTAGTCAGGCCAAAGAAATGGAGGGCAAGGAATGAAGCGCTTCAGTTTTTCAAGCCTGATGCTGGTGCTGGGATTGCTGTTCATCTATGCGCCGATGGTGATCCTGGTGATCTATTCGTTCAACGCCTCGAAACTGGTGACGGTGTGGGGCGGCTGGTCGATCAAGTGGTACGTCGGCCTGTTGGACAACACCCAATTGATGGGCTCGGTGGTGCGTTCGCTGGAAATCGCCTGCTACACGGCGGTGGCCGCGGTGGCCCTGGGTACGCTGGCGGCCTTCGTGCTGACCCGCATCACCCGCTTCAAGGGTCGCACGCTGTTTGGTGGCCTGGTCACCGCGCCGCTGGTGATGCCGGAAGTGATCACTGGTCTGTCGCTGTTGCTGCTGTTCGTGGCCATGGCGCAGATGATCGGTTGGCCTCAGGAGCGTGGCATCGTCACGATCTGGATTGCCCACACCACGTTCTGCGCGGCCTATGTGGCGGTGGTGGTCTCGTCACGCTTGCGTGAGCTGGACCTGTCCATCGAAGAAGCGGCCATGGACCTCGGTGCACGGCCGTGGAAGGTGTTCATCCTGATCACCATCCCGATGATCGCGCCATCGCTGGCGGCGGGGGGCATGATGTCGTTCGCGCTGTCGCTGGATGACCTGGTACTGGCGAGCTTCGTGTCGGGCCCCGGGTCGACGACCTTGCCGATGGAAGTGTTCTCGGCGGTGCGCCTGGGCGTGAAGCCGGAGATCAACGCCGTGGCGAGCCTGATCTTGCTGGCGGTGTCGCTGGTGACCTTCCTGGTCTGGTACTTCAGCCGCCGCGCTGAAGAAAACCGCAAGCGGGCGATCCAGCAAGCTATCGAAGAAAGCGCCGCCGACTCCTGGAAGCAGCCGGAAGTCCGCCGGGCGGTGGCTGAGCCAGTCTGACCGCACGCAGGCCTTATGGGAGCGAGCCTGCTCACGAAGGCGGTGTGACAGTCGACGAAAATGTCGATTGTCCATCCGTCATCGCGAGCAGGCTCGCTCCCACAGGGCTCATGAGTTCCAAGGGGATGTGCGGATGATTTCCACGAAGTTCGTCGGTTTGAACCCCGGCTCCTGATCCATCAGGACATCGGTCTTCACATTGCCGAAGGTCGTCTGCGGGCGATGCCGCAAGCCGTTGGCGAATGCGCAGATGATGCACTCCTTGAACCCCTCCCCACGTGGATGGGCATGCACCACGGCTTCGCGATGCGCTGCCGGGAAGGCGGCGTAGTCCATGCCCAATACATCCATCTCCACCCCGGCGGTCACCAGGGCGACGGTAGGACGCAGGTGTTTCGGTATGCCCGGCGTGGTATGCAGGGCGATGGACAGCCACACCTGTTCGATATCGTCATCACTCAGCCCATAGGGTTTGAGAAACGCTGCGGCAGCATTTGCACCATCCACTTCAAAGCGCTCATCGTCGCTGCGATGGCCTTCCACCAGGCCAATGTCATGGAACATCGCACCGACGTACAGCAACTCCGGCTCGTAGGCCAATTGCCGACGCTGGCCGCTCAAGGCGCCGAACAGAAATACCCGCCGGGAATGGTGGTACAGCAGATCGGACTCAACGTCGCGGATGTATTCGGTAGTGGCGCGGGCAAGGGTGCTGTCGGGGATCTTGACGCCGGCGATGCTGTTCATGCTGCTCTCCTCTTGACGATGCGCCAGGGCGGCGCCGAGGGTACAAGTCTGGTCGCCGGGATACACGGCAACAATCTCCCCGTGGCTGCGATCCATGCCAATGAACCTCGGTTTCGTGCCAGGTGGCGTCCTGCTGATGGATTGGCTAGCGTAGGCTGTGATCCCGTTCAACTCGAAGGCAAGCAGGCACCCATGGAAAAAACAGTTGCGGTCGTGGTATTCGCTGGCGTCCAGTCGCTGGACGTGAGCGGTCCCATGGACGTGTTCTGTGAGGCCAATCGGTTCCTGGCGCCGGAGGATCACTATCGGCTTGAGGTCATCGGGATCGAGCCGGGGGCGGTTCCCTGTTCCAACGGTCTGTCCCTCAATGCCCATCGTCAATTCAGTGAAGCTACACAGGCGTATGACCTGCTGTTGGTGGCGGGCGGGCCGCATTTGCCGTTCATGGATTTCGGCGCGACGTTCGATGCCTGGTTACGTGGGGCCTGTGGGCGGGCGCGGCGCTTTGGCTCGATCTGCAACGGCGCGTTCATGCTCGCCCGGGCCGGTTTGCTGGAGGGGCGGACCGTCACCACCCATTGGGGCGATGCCGGGGCGCTGGCGCAATTGTGTCCTTCGACCCGGGTCGAAGCGGATCGCCTGTACATGCAGGACGGCGCGCTTTATACCTCGGCCGGTGTCACCGCAGGGATCGATCTGTCGTTGTTCCTGCTGGCGCAGGATCATGGGGCGGACGTGGCGTTGAGCGTAGCCAAGCGGCTGGTGGTATTTACCCAGCGTTCAGGCGGGCAATCGCAGTTCAGTCCTTTTCTTGCGCCCCATGCCGCGCCGACGTCTGCCGTGGCCCGGGTCCAGGCCTATGTGCTGGCGAACCTGAACGGTGACTTGGGACTCGCCGACCTGGCCAATGCCGCGAACATGAGCCAGCGCAACTTTTCCCGGGTGTTCACTCGGGAGGCCAAGGTCACCCCGGCGGAATTCGTCGAGCGGGCCCGGGTAGACGCAGCGCGCGTAATACTGGAAAGCACCCGGGCCCCGCTCAAGACCGTGGCTTGGCAATGCGGCTTTCGCGATGCTCAACACATGCGCAATGTCTTTAATCGCAGGCTGGGCGTGACGCCGCAACAGTTCAGACTCAATTTCGCAGCAATGGCCTAGGTCATTTCTTCAGCGTGTCATGGGCTTCCAGCGCTCGCAGCGAGTAGATGTAGGCCGCGCCGGCATTCAAGGACACTGCGGTAGCCAGGGTCGCGGCGATTTCTTCGCGGGTGGCACCGGCCTTGATGGCGGCGTCGGTGTGCACGCCGATGCAACCGTCGCAGCGGGTCGTGATCGCCACGGCGATGGAAATCAGCTCCCGAGTCTTGGCATCGAGCACGTCGTTCTCGGCCGCGGCTTCATCCAGGGCCATGTAGGCCTTGACCATTTTCGGGTTGCTCTTGCCCAGGGCACCAAAGGCGCTCTTGATGGTGGGCAGCAGTTCGGACCAGTTATTGAACATCGCGATGACTCCATTGGGGGTGGACGGAGAGGAACCCTCTGTAGTCTTGACCAACAATGCCGATCAAGCCTGTCGGTGACGGAAAAAATTGAAGGCCGGCCGACTCAGGGCGCTGCCCTGGCCGGCAACAGCTTCAGGGTGTCATGGGTGTTGGCGGTCACTTCTTCCTCGGCCAGGTGCGCCTGGTGATACAAGCCCTCGATGTAGGCCTCGGCCTGGTCAGCGTAATACTTGTCGAACGGCACGCCGCTCTGGCCGACCGGGTTGATGGTGACGCTGTGGGTCGGGTCGGCGAAATCGATGATGCGCCGGGTGGACGGGCCGTAGGTGACCGGCCAGGGAGCCGGGCCGATCCTGGCGGAAAGATTGTTGGGCACTTCATGGGTGCCGGGTGCGGCGAACGGGCCGACATTGAAGATCCGGTCCAACGGTTTTTGCATGCCCAATGGGTGCCCGTGTGTGAGGGTATGGGCATTGCCCCATTGCCACTGCGTGGCATCGTCACCGAAGGTGGTCTTCAGGTGCGCCAGGCTCTTGTTCCAGGCTGTTTTGACGATGTCGCTACGGGTTTCCTTGCTCAGGGTTGTGCGATCGTCCCACCAGGGCGAATCCGCCGAGGCGGCCAGGCGCGGCAGTGCGGCGTCGATCACTCGGGTGGACAGGGCGGTGTCGAAAAAACCGTCCCCCAGTTCATCGTGCAGGGCGGCATCCGCCAGGTTGAACAGGAACTGGTTGAACAGCGTGGCGCTGACGGAATCCAGAGGGTAATCACCCTGCCACTGCGCCAGTTGTTCCACCCACTTGCGTTCCTGCGGATCGCTGACCACGTTCCTCAACACCGGCAGCAAAGGTGCCAGCAAGCGCGGGCCATAGGCGGTGGTGGTGCCCAGTTGCAGTTTGCGGGCGGTTTCGATGTCCCACTTTGCCTGTTTGTCGCTGAGCTGGAGATTGAGTTGCTGCCCACGGTCGGGGAGGTTGTAGTAGCCCGGAATCTCGATACCACCGGGTGAAACCGGCTGGACATTCGCCGAAACGATATAGCCGCGGGCAGGGTTCTCTTCCTGGGGATTGTTGCTGAAAGGGTAGAAGCCTTCCTTCTCAGCCTCTGGGCTGCTGCCATCGAGCAGGAAGCCGGGCTTCACTCCCGCCGGCCGTTTGGGCAGTTGGGCTGCGGCCCACCAGCCGATATCACCCTTGGCATTGGCCCAGACGATATTCAGCCCCGGTGCGTGGATCTTGGCTGACGCTCCGCGCGCCTTGGCCAGTGTGTCGGCACGGTTGAGCTGGTAGAAGGCCTCGAGGATCGGATTACGGCTTTCCAGGAAGCCCCACCACATGGCAATCGGCGTGTGACCGGCATTGGCGCCGAGCACATCGTTGACGATCGGGCCATGGGGTGACTGGCGCAGTACCAGCGTTACCGGTGCCTGGCCCTTTACCGCGATCTGCTGTTCGCTGCGGGTCATGTCCACCCATTGGTCGCGATACCAGACCTGTTCGGGGTTGTCCGGGTTGATCTTCTCGGCAATCAGGTCCAGGTCGTCGTTCTGGAACATGGTGATGCTCCAGCCGAAATCCTTGTTCATGCCCAGCGTCGCAAACGGCAACAATGCCTGGTAGTGCCCGTAGAGTTCGAAGCCCGGTGCCGAAAGGTGGGCCTCGTACCACACCGAGGGGGCGGAAAAGCGGATGTGCGGATCCCCCGCCAACAAAGGTTTGCCGCTGCGGGTATGACTGCCGGCAACGGCCCAGGCGTTGCTGCCTTCGAATTGTGGCAGGCCGCTCCCGACCAGGGCCTGTTCGCTCAAACGGGCCAGGGCGTCGAGGCCTTTCCAATCGGCGTCGGCCAGGGGCAGGGCGGTCTTGTGGTGCTCGCCCAGCACACCCTTGGGCTGCCAGTCGAGGTCGAATATGTTCAAGTAATCAGCGCCCAGTTGATCGCGCACGTAGGTCAGCAGCGGTTCGGTACGAAAGGCGGCGGCGAAGCTGTAGGCCATGTAACCGGTAATGCTTACCGTGTCTTCAGCGGTGAACGGGCGCTTGGGGATGCCCAGGACATCGAATTCCACTGGCCGGGCGTGGCTGTCCTGGTAACGGTTGATGCCGTCGAGATAAGCCTGCATCGCGATCCAGGCCGGAGATTGTGGGTCCTGTTCCGCCACGTAGCGGGCGGCGCGCTCGCGGATACGCAGGCTGCGCATCAGTTTATCGGTGTCGAGCAGTTTCGGCCCCAGCACCTCGGCGAGCTCACCACGGGCGAGGCGACGCATGATCTCCATCTGGAACAACCGGTCCTGGGCATGGACATAACCCAGCGCACGGTACAGGTCGGTTTCGTTCTCGGCGCGGATATGGGGCACGCCGCGTTCGTCGTAGCGCACGGTCCCCGAGCCTTGCAGCCCCTGCAACTGCACTGTGCCCTGGCGGGTGGGCTGCTTGCTGTAGAGATAACCGCCGGTGACGATGATGGCGGTGACGACCAATGACAGAAAGGCAATGAGGCTGCGTTTCATGGTGTTCCCTTATTTGGATGATGCATCCTTGCCCCACGGACAATAACAGCCTACCGCCAGTGTGTGGGTGGCATTGACCGCGCGTCCGACGTTCAAGGCCTCCAGAATCGGTTCGATGAAGCTGTTGCTCGAATTACAGGTCAAGCCTTCGCTGTAGGGACCGAAGTAAGCCAGTTCGCCGGTGCGATTCCAGATCGCCACGGCGGGGCTGGCGGGAATCTGCTCCGAGCCGGGCAATGCCGGAAGCGGCTTGAGGGTGCTCAGTGTGGCCGGTAGCTGGCCTTGAGTGCCGCTTTTCTGTATCGCATAAAACTCGACACCTTGTGGGGCATATTTGTCGACCAGTTCGGACAGGTGCTGCTGATTGCCGACGTTGCACGGACAGGCCGGATCCCAGAAGTGCACCAGGCGGATCGGGCCGGGCCCTGCCAGCTCGGGCGGCAGGCGCAGAGGGTCGCCGGAAAATACCGCCGTGTGTTGGCTGAAAGCGCGCAGGAAACGTCCCTGGAACCAGTCGTAGGCGATCCACAATACGGCGGCGCACCCAAGGGCAAGCAGACCGGCAAGCAGCGTTGTGCGGTGGGACGGGCGCATGGATTCATCCTCTTAAGCCGCCTAGCTTGCCATGCCTGTCGCGACAGATGAATATCGCAGGTCTACAAAGTCTGTTTCGCGCCTTGCGCATTTGCCTGGAAATATCGATGCCTGCCACTTTCGACCCCGATCGCCTGCGTGCCAGCTTGCAACCGTTGGCCCAGTGGCAACCGTTGTCTGCGCAGGCGCAGGCCTATCAGCGTTTCTACGGATTGGATTTCCCCCAGCGGACCTTGCGCAAGGGCCTTGGGCGTTTCGAAATCGAGGGGTATGAATTGGTCGGCCAGGTCTGGTGGCCGGAAAAAGCCGTGGCGACGTTATTCCTGTTCCACGGTTACTACGATCACATGGGGCTTTACCGGCACCTGATCGAGTGGGCGCTGGAGCAGCAGTTCGCGGTGATCGCCTGCGACCTTCCGGGCCATGGGTTGTCCAGCGGCGAACGCGCCAGCATCGGTGATTTCGCCGAGTACCAGGCCACGCTGCAGAAGCTGCTGGCTGAGGCCGGGACGCTGGACCTGCCACAGCCCTGGCACCTCTGCGGACAAAGCACCGGCGGCGCCATCGTGGTCGATCATGTGCTCAACCAAGGGGCGAGCAGCCCGGCCCAGGGCCAGGTCATCCTGTTGTCGCCCCTGGTGCGCCCTCGGGCCTGGGGCTGGTCACGGCTGAGTTATTACCTGCTCAAGCCCTTCGTGACCGGCATCGCCCGGCGCTTCAGCGAAAACTCCACCGATCCGCAGTTCCTGCCGTTCCTGCAAGCCGACCCGCTGCAACCGCTACGCCTGCCTACCGCCTGGGTGGGCGCACTGGGGCGCTGGATCAAGCGTATCGAAGCCGCTCCGAGCAGCCCGCGCCAGCCGCTGATCGTGCAGGGACAGGCGGACATGACGGTGGATTGGAAACACAATCTGCAAGTGCTGCGCGGCAAATTCGACCGGCCCCAAGTGTTGATGCTGCCCGAGGGCCGGCATCACCTGGCCAATGAAGTGCTGGCGATGCGGCAGGAGATGTTTGGGTTCCTGACCAAGCGGATGAGCCGGGTCCGGCGGTGACTTCAAGGGCCCTATCGCGAGCAGGCTCGCTCCCACAATGAATCTCGGCGGGTCACAAAATCCGTGTACACAGCCGATCCCCTGTGGGAGCGAGCCTGCTCGCGATGGCGGAATCTCAGGCGCTGAAGTGTCTACTGCCCGAGGTTCTGCCCCACCGCCAACCCCGCTCGGATCGCCGCCAGGGCCGCCTGGTAATAGGCTTGGCCCTCGGCCGATTCGGCAAACGTGGAAAACTCCTCCAGCTCGGTATCGGTCAGGTCACGGTAGACGTACAGCAGGGTGTTGTTCAGGTCGGCGCCGATCTGATCCATCAGCCGCTGGCGCTGGCCGTTCAGCATGCCCTGGGCCTGGCCACCGCCCAGCAGGCCGGGGATCATCGAGCTGAGGCTGTCGGCCGCCACGCCAGCGATGGCCAGGCTGACTTCGGCGCCAGCCTCGCGGGCGGGCAGGGCCTGGGCCAGGTGGCCGATGATCAGCAGGCGGTTATCGCTGGCCTGCATCTTGGGCAGGCCCTTGGCGTTCTTTGCCAATTGGTCGCGACGGGTCGCCAACAGCTCGGCGGCCACGACCTTGCGTCCCAGCGGCGACTGGAAGAACGTCAGGGCCGGGTTCGGATCACGAAGATTCCTGCGCATCTGCGCCTCGGCCCGCTGGTCCATGGCCTGGGGGGCGAAACGCTGATTGCTGTTGTTCACCAGGGCCTGGAACACCGCCGGCGGCAGGCTATTCTGGTAACGCTGCTGCGCGGCGCTCAAGGCATCGTTGAAATGCGCCCGCTGTTCCGGCCAGCCGGCGACCTTGTACAACTGGTCGTAGCTGTCTGCCCAGGCGGGCAAAACGCAGAACATCAACAGTGAGAAAAGCAAACGGCGCATAGGGACTCCTGTCAGCAGCCGACTATTCTCCGTGGGGTGTGGGGACTTGTCGAGAATTCGTATCAAGTTCGTACTGCGGTGCCACCTGGCGCCGCAAACCCGCTGCGTGGCGCTGTCGGTTTTGCAGGTACAGGCATACTATGCGCGCCATGCAAATACCTTCTGATCACCCGTTGCTGTTACGTATCGTCGACGACCTGGCCGAGCGCGGCTGGTCGCAGCAGAACATCTTCCTGCCGGATGCGCTGACCCGTGCCCTGGCGGCCGAGTGTCGCCAGCGTGCCGCCGAAGGCGAACTGGCCCCGGCTGCGGTCGGGCGCGGCTTGTCTTCGGAGATCCGCGAAGGCATACGGGGTGATCGCATCCAGTGGATCGAACCCGGCCAGGCCGAGGCCTGCGACCGTTACCTGAAGCTGATGGACAGCCTGCGCGAGGCGCTGAACCGTGGGCTCTTCCTGGGCCTTGAGGATTTCGAAAGCCACTTCGCCCTGTACCCGCCCGGCGCGTTCTACCTCAAGCACGTCGATCGCTTTCGCGATGATGACCGGCGTATGGTGTCCGCGGTGCTCTACCTCAATGACGCCTGGTTGCCGGAGCATGGCGGCCAGTTGCGCATGTACCTGGATGAAGGGAGGGAGCAGGACGTGGTGCCCACTGGCGGCTGCCTGGTGGTATTCCTGTCGGGGAACATCCCCCATGAAGTCCTGCCGGCCACGCGGGATCGCCTGTCCTTGACCGGCTGGTTCCGACGTCGTGGCAACGAGTTGTTCTGAGTATGGAAAAGATCCTGGTCAGTCGTTGCCTGCTCGGACACCGCGTGCGTTACGACGCAGGTGCGAGCGGGCCGTTCGAACAACTTCAGTCGTGGGTCGATGAGGGCCGTGTCGTGCCGCTGTGCCCGGAAGTCGCGGAGGGCTTGCCCACGCCTCGGGCGGCGGCGGAAATTCCCGGCGGGCAGGGCGCACAGGTGCTCGATGGCCAGGCGGCGGTGATGACCACCGAGGGTGAGGATGTGAGTGCGCAGTTCCTGTCGGGTGCGTACCAGGCCCTGGAGCTGGTGCGTGAACACGGTATCCGGATCGCCGTGCTCAAGGCCAACAGCCCCTCCTGCGGCAATCTGCTGACTTATGATGGGACGTTCGGCGGCGTGAAGGTCCCTGGTGAAGGCGTGACGGCGGCGTTGCTCAAGCGTCACGGGGTGCGGGTGTTCAGCGAGTTGGAATTGGCTGAGGCCGCGGCGGCGCTCGAAATCTTGCTCGATGGCAGAATCCCTACCTGACACAACCGCTTTTTGTGGCGAGGGGATTTAGCGAACCGTCGCACCGCCCCGCTGGGGTGCGCAGCCCCCCTAAAAACTGGCACCGCGGTGCGTCAGGTAGACCGCCTCAATCCTTTTGGGGGCGCTTCGCACCCCAGCGGGGATAAATCCCCTCGCCACAGGGACCGGATCGCCTATAACTGCGCGGCAAGCTGCTCGATCTGCTCCTGCCGCTCGGCCTCGCTCAACCTTGGATGGGCATTGAGCGATGACCACTGCGGATACGCCCGGGCCTTGTTCAAGGCTTCGGGCAGTTTGCCTTCGCGCCAGCTCTTGTCCTGGGACGTGTCGATCCTGATGCTGTCCAGCGCCGCATGGCCGCGTTGGTTCAGCGCTTGCAGCAGTTGCCGTTGGCGCAGGGCCAGCAGGCGCAGCACGCTGTCGTCCACAGTCAGTTCCCGCTGCCCCTTCAGCTTGCCCATCAACCGGTTGCCATAGCCGCGGGCGGTTTGCAGGGCGCCGCCGACAATGGCGCCGGCCAGGGCGGCGGCGCCGAGGGTCAGGCCGCCCACCAGCAAATCCACACCGGCACCGGCGGCAGCACCGGCGGCGATTCCGCCGCCGACCCGTACGCCCAGTTGCTTGAGGGTGGCCGGGTTGAACAAGTCATCGCCCCAGCGTCCATCGAGCAGCGGTAGGTCACTGGCCGCGGCGTCCTGGGGACGGAAGGCGTAGAGCTTGAGCAGCGCCTCGACGCAGCGCTGTTCCCGTTGGCGCACCGCATGACGCAGCTCGCTGATGGCCTGGCGCTCCAGTTCGGTGTCGCTGGTCACGCTGCGTCGGCAGGCGGCGCAATCGATCAGCAACTCGGCGATCAAGCGCGCCGCGCTCTGCTGGCGAGCCAGACGTTGGGATTGCTGGTCGGCGATCAACCGTTCCAGCTGGCCGCGAGCGTTTTCCAACAACAGCGCAAGGCTTTCATACAGGCGCCGCTCGCCATCTTCGGGCGGGGCCACGCTGTCGAAACGCACGAGGGCGTGCAGCCCCAGCCGGGCCAGGGCCTCGCGCCAATCGGGTTCGCGGTGGTGGGTACTGCTGACGAAGTTCAGCACCGGCAGCAGCGGTTTTCCGCAGCTGGCGAGGACTTCCAGTTCATCGCGGTATTTCGCCAGCACCGGCTCCCGGGCATCGATCACATAGAGCCCGGCATCGCTGGCCAGCAGTTGCCGCAGCACCTTGGCTTCCTGCTCGAAACGTTGTCGCGCCTCGCTGCCCTCCAGGAAACGGGCCAGACGCGCCGGGCCGTCGAGGCGTTCACCGGGACGTTCCAGGCGCTCAAGGTAATCGAGCAAGGCAATCGCGTCCTCCAGGCCCGGCGTGTCGTACAGCTCCAGCAGTGCTTCGCCGTCCACGGACAGGCGCGCCCCCTCGACGTGCCGGGTGGTGCTCGGGCGATGGGACACTTCGCCAAAGCCGACATCCCGGGTCAGGGTGCGCAGCAGTGAGGTCTTGCCGACGTTGGTGTGGCCGACCACGGCCAACTTCAGCGGTTTCATGGGCTCAGTCATGGCCGGTCTCCAGCCAGTTCAGGGGCGCACAGTCGGCGAAGGGCAACTGCAACTGTTGCAATGCGTTGTGCCAGTCGCCCAGGCGCTCGGCGTCCAGGGCCTCGCCGGGGGGCGCCTGCAACAGCCAGACACGGGTCGCACTGGCGCTGCGGGCCAGTTCGGCGATCAACGCCAGGCTGCCGCGGTCGGGAGAGCGCCGTGGGTCGCAGGCAATCGCCAGGCGCGCCGGAGGAAAACGCGACAGCTGTTCGAGGAGTTTGTGACGTGACTCGCGGCTGTCGAGGACGCCGGCGTTTTTCACTGAATCCGGCAGCTTCGGCGGCCAGGGCCGCTCGTCCAGTTCAATCGCCACCAGCAGCGCCCCTGCGCTGTCCATCGTGCCGACAGAGCGCTCAATCTGATGCAATTGTCCGGGCGCGGCGTCGTTGATCCCCAGCCGTTCACTGCTGGGCATCAAGTGTTCGCGCAATTGTGCGTAGCCCGGCAGGTTCAAATCCAGGCGCAGGGAGACGCGGCCGCGGCGCCAACGCCACAGGCACAGCAGTGCCAGGCCCAGGCGCGGCAGCACGCCATACACCAGCACCACGCCCACCAGCCACGCAGCCCAGGCCTGACGGGCGCTTTCGATGTTCAGGGCGCCATCACCGCTGGCGCGGATCATCTCGACGGTCGGGACACTGAAACCCAACAGCGCCGGCAAGGCTCCAAGGGTGCGGGTCAGGGTGACGAAGGTTTCGCCACCGAGAATGGTGGTTTCCCAGACAAAACCATAGCGTCGGGTCGCCATCAGCAGCAGTACGATGACCAGCGCACTGAGCATCGCCAGCAGCCACAGGCCGTTGACCAGCATGCCGAGGGCCCAGCGATTGAGCTTGTGTCGTTGCAGCAAGAGCAGCAAGGCCGGCGCCAGTTGGGCAGCCTTGGCATCGCGGGCGAGTTTTTCGCTGAGCCACAGCCACAGGCGTCCCAGGGCCGCGCCTTGGTCTCCGGCGAACATCAGGCCCAGCGCCCAGCCGACGAGCAGGATCAGGTTCAGCCCCAACAGGCTGCCGAGGGCCCAGAATACGTTGACGGGGGTTCGACCGTCGCCAAGCGCGGCAAACCCCAGGCCGGCGCCGCTGATGATGGCGAAGACTGCCAAGACGATCAGCGCCAGGCGTGCCCCTTGTAGCCAGTGGCGCAGGGCTTTGGTGAGACCGTCGCGCTCGGCCAACCGGTGGGCACGATGGTGAATGCGGGTCGAGAGATCGCCGCCTGCCGCGCGGGCCTGGCGATTGGCTTCCTGGTCTTGGAGCGGACCTGCGTGTTCTTCACGCAGGCGTACCGTCTCGGTCAGCCAGAGGGTCTGCAGTTCAGTCAGGGGAGCAGTCACAGGCGCTTCCGTCGCAAATGAGGGTTGAGGATAACCGCTGGAGCGCCTGTCGGGGTACGTTGAGCCTCTGCTATCCTCGGCACTATGAAAAAAACTCTCCCCTTAAGCCTGATCGCAGCCCTCGGTGAAAACCGTGTGATCGGCATCGACAACAGCATGCCCTGGCACTTGCCGGGGGATTTCAAATATTTCAAGGCCACCACCCTGGGCAAGCCGATCATCATGGGTCGCAAAACCTGGGACTCCCTCGGCCGACCGCTGCCGGGGCGCTTGAACATCGTGGTCAGTCGTCAGCCGGGCCTGACGCTCGAAGGCGCGGAAGTCTTCCCCTCGCTGGAGGCAGCGGTGGAGCGGGCCGAGGCGTGGGCGCTGGCGCAAGGCGTCGATGAGCTGATGTTGATCGGCGGTGCCCAGTTGTATGCCCAGGCCCTGGAGCAGGCGGATCGGCTGTACCTGACCCGCGTGGCGTTAAGCCCGGAAGGGGATGCGTGGTTTCCGGAGTTTGATTCGAGCCGGTGGGAACTGGTTTCGAACCAGCCGAACCCGGCAGAGGGGGATAAGCCGGCGTACAGTTTTGAGGTGTGGGAGAAGCTTTAAAGTTCAGGCTCCAAGCAAAGTGCCGAGCTGGTTGTGGGAGCAAGGCTTGCCCGCGATTCAGGCGATGCGGTTTATTGGTCAAACCGCATAACCGTCATCGCCAGCAAGCTTTGCTCCCACAGGTATCAGGCATCAGGCATCAAGCGTGTACCAACTCCCCATGCTCATCGGCATCCAGCAGCGCCTTGTCGGTCTGCTGCATCACCTGGCTGGTAATCGCCCCTGCGGTGATCGAGCCGCTGACGTTCAATGCCGTGCGGCCCATGTCGATCAGAGGCTCGACGGAAATCAGCAACGCCACCAGCGAAACCGGTAAGCCCATGGCCGGCAACACGATCAACGCGGCGAACGTCGCACCACCACCGACGCCGGCCACACCGGCCGAGCTCAAGGTCACGACGGCAACCAGGGTTGCGATCCACACCGGATCCAACGGGTTGATGCCCACCGTTGGCGCAACCATCACAGCGAGCATGGCGGGGTAGAGGCCGGCGCAACCGTTCTGGCCGATGGTGGCACCGAATGATGCGCTGAAGCTGGCAATGGCTCGGGGAATGCCAAGGCGACGGGTCTGGGCTTCGATGCTCAGGGGGATGGTCGCGGCGCTGGAGCGGCTGGTGAAGGCAAAGGTCAGCACCGGCCAGATCTTGCGGAAGAAGCGCAGGGGGTTGATCCCGGCAGCGGACACCAGCAGGCCGTGGACCACGAACATCAGGCCCAGGCCCAGGTAGGACACCACCACGAAACTGCCCAACTTGATGATGTCCTGCAGGTTGGAGCCGGCCACCACCTTGGTCATCAACGCCAGCACACCATACGGAGTCAGCTTCATCACCAGACGCACCAGGCGTGTGACCCAACTTTGCAGGGTGTCGATGGCATTGATCACTTTCTGACCTTTCTCGACATCATCCTTGAGCAGTTGCAGTGCCGCGATACCCAGGAATGCCGCGAAGATCACCACGCTGATGATCGAGGTTGGCTTGGCCCGGGCCAGGTCGGCGAAGGGATTCTGCGGAATGAACGAGAGCAACAATTGCGGGACGTTCAAGTCGGCGACCTTGCCGGCGTAATCGCTCTGGATCACTTGCAGTCGTGCCAATTCCTGGGTGCCAGCCACAAGGCCTTCGGCAGTGAGACCGAACAGGTTGGTCAGACCGATACCGATCAGGGCCGCGATGGCGGTGGTGAACAGCAGGGTGCCGATGGTCAGGAAGCTGATCTTGCCCAGGGACGAGGCGTTATGCAGCCGGGCCACGGCGCTGAGAATCGAGGCGAAGACCAGCGGGATCACGATCATTTGCAGCAACTGTACGTAACCGTTGCCCACCAGGTCGAACCAGCCGATGGAGGCTTTGAGCACCGGGCTGCCGGCGCCATGGACCGTGTGCAGGGCTATCCCGAACCCCACCCCGAGCACCAGCGCCAGCAGCACCTTTTTCGCCAGGCTCCAGTTGCGGTGACGGGTTTGCGCCAAGCCGAACAGCAAGGCGAGGAACACCAGCAGATTGAGGAACAGCGGCAGATTCATCAAAAAGAGCTCCGTTAAGACTTGCCAGTCGCCTGAAGCTGCGACTGCGAGCAGGGAAGCCTAACAGCCTGAAAACTAATGAATTAATATTAAAAAAGCATGTTGAATGTCGTTTATGGAATAAGGACGTGGCGTTTGCAGACACGTCGCTGACGTTATCGAGACGCAAGCGGTCGTGGACAGGCGAGGACTGTCACAAGCATTTGTTAGCGTCGGGTTCTTTGAACCTGGGAGAAATGCCGATGAAGCTCGTACCTCGTTTTCTCGCTGTTGCCTTGAGCCTTGGTCTCGCCGGCCAGGCACTTGCCACCGAACTCAAGCACTGGCCTGCAGAACAGGCCAAGGCGCTGGAGGCGATGATCGCGGCCAACGCCAACAAGGGTAACTTTGCGGTGTTCGACATGGACAACACCAGTTACCGCTATGACCTGGAAGAGTCGTTGCTGCCGTTCATGGAGAACAAGGGCCTCATCACCCGGGAAAGCCTGGATCCTTCCCTGAAGCTGATTCCGTTCAAGGACACCGCTGATCACAAGGAAAGCCTGTTCAGTTACTACTACCGCCTCTGCGAAGTGGACGACATGGTCTGCTACCCATGGGTAGCCCAGGTGTTCTCCGGCTTCACTCTCAAGGAACTCAAGGGCTACGTCGACGAGCTGATGGCGTCCGGCAAGCCTGTACCGACCACGTATTACGATGGCGACAAGGTGGTCAAATACAACGTCAACCCACCGAAAGTCTTCACTGGCCAGGCCGAGCTGTACAACAAACTGATGGAAAACGGCATCGAGGTCTATGTCATGACCGCGGCGTCGGAAGAGCTGGTGCGCATGGTCGCCGCCGATCCGAAATACGGCTACAACCTCAAGCCACAGAACGTCATCGGCGTGACCACGCTGCTCAAGGATCGCAAGACCGGCGAGCTGACCACCGCTCGCAAGCAGATCACCGCCGGCAAGTATGACGAGAAGGCCAACCTGGACCTGGAATACACACCTTACCTGTGGACCCCGGCGACCTGGATGGCCGGCAAGCATGCGGCGATCCTGACGTACATCGATGAGTGGAAGAAACCGGTCCTGGTGGGTGGCGATACGCCGAGCAGCGACGGCTACATGCTGTTCCACGATGTGGATGTGGCCAAGGGCGGCATCCACCTGTGGGTCAACCGCAAGGACAAGTACATGACCCAGATCAACGGCATGATGGCCAAGCACGCTGCCGCCCAGGCCAAGGAAGGGCTGACGGTTACGGCGGACAAGAACTGGGTGATCGTGAAGCCTGAGGACATTCAGTAAGCCCACTAACCCTTGTGGGAGCGAGCCTGCTCGCGATAACGGCGTGTCAGGCACATCGATGCAGCTGATCCACCGCCATCGCGAGCAGGCTCGCTCCCACAGTTGATCACCATTTGCCACAGGCAATAAAAAAGCCCCGCACTTGCGGGGCTTTTTTATTGCGGCGCTAAACGCTTACAGCCCGTCCAGCATCGCCTTGTTGCGCACCGCGCCCTTGTCGGCGCTGGTGGCGAGCAGGGCATAGGCCTTGAGTGCGGTGGTCACTTTACGTGGACGCACTTCCACCGGCTTCCAACCTTTCTTGTCCTGTTCGACGCGACGCGCGGCCAGTTCTTCGTCGCTGATCAACAGGTTGATCGAGCGGTTCGGAATATCGATCAGCACTTTGTCGCCGTCACGCACCAGGCCGATGGCGCCGCCAGCGGCCGCTTCAGGCGAAGCGTGGCCGATGGACAGGCCCGAGGTGCCGCCGGAGAAACGACCGTCAGTCAGCAGGGCGCAGGCTTTGCCCAGGCCCTTGGACTTGAGGTAGGAGGTGGGGTAGAGCATTTCCTGCATGCCCGGACCACCTTTCGGACCTTCGTAACGGATGATCACGATATCGCCGGCCTTCACTTCATCGGCAAGGATCCCGCGCACGGCGCTGTCCTGGCTTTCGAAGATCTTGGCGTTGCCTTCGAACACGTGGATCGACTCGTCGACACCCGCGGTTTTCACCACGCAGCCGTCCAGGGCGATGTTGCCGTAGAGCACGGCCAGGCCGCCCTCCTTGGAATAGGCGTGTTCGACGCTGCGGATGCAGCCATTTTCACGGTCGTCGTCCAGGGTTTCCCAGCGAGTCGACTGGCTGAACGCGGTTTGCGTCGGAATGCCCGCCGGGCCGGCTTTGAAGAAGTGATGCACGGCTTCGTCGGTGGTCTGGGTGATGTCCCACTTGGCGATGGCATCGGCCATGGTCCTGCTGTGCACGGTCGGCAGGTCGGTGTGCAGCAGGCCGCCACGGGCCAGGGAACCGAGGATGCTGATGATCCCGCCGGCACGGTGCACATCTTCCATGTGGTACTTCTGGATATTCGGCGCAACCTTGCACAGTTGTGGCACGTTCCGGGACAGGCGGTCGATGTCGCGCAGGTCGAAATCGATCTCGGCCTCCTGGGCGGCGGCCAGCAGGTGCAGGATGGTATTGGTGGAACCGCCCATGGCGATGTCCAGGGTCATGGCATTTTCGAACGCCTTGAAGTTGGCGATGTTGCGCGGCAACACCGACTCGTCGCTCTCGCCGTAGTAGCGCTTGCACAGCTCGACGATGGTCCGCCCGGCCTGCAGGAACAGTTGTTCGCGATCGCTGTGGGTGGCCAGGGTCGAACCGTTGCCCGGCAGGGCCAGGCCCAGGGCTTCGGTCAGGCAGTTCATCGAGTTGGCGGTAAACATGCCGGAGCACGAGCCGCAGGTCGGGCAAGCACTGCGCTCGTATTCGGCGACCTTCTCGTCAGAGGCGCTGGAGTCGGCAGCGATGACCATGGCATCCACCAGGTCCAGGCCGTGGCTGGCGAGCTTTGTCTTGCCGGCTTCCATCGGGCCGCCGGATACGAAGATCACCGGGATGTTGAGGCGCAGGGCCGCCATGAGCATGCCGGGGGTGATCTTGTCGCAGTTGGAGATGCACACGATAGCGTCGGCGCAGTGGGCGTTGACCATGTATTCGACGGAGTCGGCGATGATCTCCCGGCTCGGCAGCGAATAAAGCATGCCGTCGTGGCCCATGGCGATGCCGTCATCCACGGCAATGGTGTTGAATTCCTTGGCAACACCGCCTGCGCGTTCGATCTCGCGGGCAACCAGTTGGCCCAGGTCCTTGAGGTGGACGTGACCGGGTACGAACTGGGTGAAGGAGTTGGCAACGGCGATGATCGGCTTCTTGAAGTCGTCATCCTTCATCCCCGTGGCGCGCCACAATGCGCGGGCGCCGGCCATGTTGCGGCCGTGGGTGGATGTTTTCGAGCGGTAATCAGGCATGGAACACTCCGGGCGGCTAATCAGATATCAAGGGGAAAGTGAGCTTCTATTGACGTCTGGAGCACTCGGGGTTGGCCGTGTGTCCGGAAGTGGCCGATGACTGTGCAGGATCGCTGCGCGCCTCAGCATGAGCTCATAAACCCGCCGGGGGATGAATGGCGATGAATGTCGCGATTCTACACCGCTGGCGCCAGGATGAAATGACGCAAAGCGCTGATCGGACGCCAATGTCGCGCTCGGAATGACGACTGGCGGCGCTCAACCGGTCAACAATCCCCGGTGACGATGCCGGATCAGGCCATTGAGAGCCAATCCCAGGAGGCTGAGCAGCACCAGGCATAACGCCAGGGTGGTTTGCAGGGCAAGCGGAGTGAGGCTGATCGCGGCACTGGTCAGCCCGCCGACGATGAAGATGAGCACGCTGCCGGCCGAAGCGGACGTACCGGCTTGCTCAGGAAACAGGTTCATGGCCCGGGTGTGGGCCGCCGCACGGGCAATGGTGGTTCCGGCGGTACAGACGATCATGGGCAGCAATACGGTGGTGACCGACAACCCGAGTTGGCTGGAAAGCCCGAACATCAAGACGCCCGCTAGCAGGATCAGGCTCAGGCCGGTGATGATCTGCGTCTGTGGGTCGATCCGGTTGCTCAGCACCGTCGCCAGCGCGCCGCCGCCGATGTAGGCCAGTCCGTAGCCCAGCAGCGCCAGGGAAAATGTCTCGGGCGAGAGCTGTAGCTGGTCGATGAACACCAGCGGCGAAATGACGATGAATGAAAAGTGACAGGAAAAAGCCAACGCCGAGGTCAGCCAGTAAGCCATGAAGCGGAAATCGCCGCATACCGTTCGATAGGCACCGATGAAATCCAGGGGCCTGGCATGGCTACTCACCGCGGTACGGCTCAGTAAACGCCAGGCGCCCACGAATACACCTGCTGCCAGGGCAACAAACACCACGAAGCTGCCGCGCCACCCCATCCAGTGCTGCAACCCGGTACCGGCCAGGGGAGAAACGGAGATGAAAATACCGCCGCAAGTGACCAGGAAGATCCGCAGCCGTTGCTGCTCCAGGCCGCTGAACAGGTCCTGGATCAGTGCCTGGGACAGTACGAAACAACCGCATCCCAGCGCCTGCACGACACGGAAGAACAGGAAGGCCCCGTAGTCGTCGGTGAGTACGCAGCCCGTGGCGCCGATGGCTGAAACGGTGATCCCGATCAACAGCAGGCTCTTTCGCCCCATGGTGTCGGAGAGCGGGCCGACCAGCAGTTGCGAAAGGGCGATACCTATCGCGAACAGGCTGACCGACAGGGCGATGTCGGACGAGGGACGCCCGAAATGTTCGGACAAAGCCGGGAACGAGGGCAACACAACGTCGATCGGGAACACGCCGAGCAAGGTCATCGTCAGCAATAAGCCGACGGCGGCGGGTTTACGGGGGGCTGGAAGTTCTTTGCGCTCAATCATCGATAAACCCTGCCTGGGCGAAAAGCCGCCGGTGGTGTTCGTTGTCGAAGAACCCTGCCTTGCGCATGGCCGCGAAGGTCGACACCGCTCCCGAGCGTACTCGTCGGCCATGGGCGTCCGGCAGCAGGACATCGGCAACGATCTGGAGGGCCGACCGCTCGTTGAAACCGACACTGGCGAGGCTGCGCTTCAGCCAGGGCAGGTCCGGTTCGAAATAGAGGCCGATGATCTGCAGCAGCATGCTCGCGGCCAGGTCGCGTTGCGTGGGATCCAGGGCGGACCACAGGTACTGGAACACTTCGCTGAAGTAGCGGCTGTGGCGTGCCTCGTCCTCGAGATGGCTCCTGAGCATCCGGTATACGGTGCAGACCAGGGTGTCGCGGGTAATGGCTAGTAATTCCTTGGCGATGATCGTCTCGGAGACGAACCCCAGCAGAAACCACGCCAGAGGCCGATCCCCGGGGGTGACGGCATCGATCAGGCCCAGCAGGCGCTGGATACGCCTGGGGGATGGTCGGTCGCTGATGCCGTAGAGGGCTGCGACCTGTTCGGCCACGTCATTGGAAAAAAGTGCGTGGTAGCCCTCATCGGTATAGAGCTGCAGGGCGGCGGTTTTCATCGGCTGGGGAATCGGCAAGGCCAACTCGCCATGGACGATGGTTTCCACGGCGCGATTGACGACCCGGTGTTCAAGCAGTGTGGTGTAGTCGAGAAAATGCACCAGGTGGTTGGCCGCAAGACGCTGGGCAATGGAGCGGCCCGCCTCCTGGATCAACGGATGTTCGGTATAAGGAATGAAGGCTGACGGAAACCAGTCTCGACTACGGAGCTGCTGTTCCAGGTTCTCCGGCAGACGATAGTCGCCTTTACCCGTGCGCACGGCGGCCTTGTGATTCCAATCGCCCAATGTGTAATGAGGCGCCCGGCTGGAGACTGAGCCGGTCATGACACGATCTCCTGCCGGTCGATCAACGCCATCAATTCCTTGCAGTGCACCTGCCCGTCGCCATGGCCGCAGCCGACAAAAAACAACGGTTGCTCGCAAGTGCCTTCAAGGTCGAGCAGGTGTTCGACTTCACGGTCGGCCAAGGCGCCGGTCAGCCAGGTATCGAGGCCCAACGCAGTCGCAACCATCAGGAAGGTCTGGGACACATGACCGGTTTCGACGAAAGCCATCCGGTAGGCGCGAGAGTGCGGGTATTTCCACCAGAGCTTGTCGAAGCGTGACGTGAGGAACAGCCCGAACGGCAGGGGATTGATGAAGTGCTGACCGCACAACAGATTCCCCAGGGGCTCATCGGGCAGGGGGCGGATCGGGCTCAAGGCATGTGCGTCCGGATGATAGGCGTAGATGCCGGGTGCCAGGCCCGTCACGTTGCGCACATACAGGTAACCTTCGCAGGCATTCAGGCCGCCCCCCGAAGGGCTGCTGCGTCTTGCCCCCAGCGCATCGGGACAGGTGGCCTCCTGGCCGCCCCGGCGTTCGCTCAGGTAGCCCAGGCTCAGGTACAAGAGCGTGCCGACCTGTTCGATCGAGATGGCTCGTTCGTCGAATGAGCGGGAAGTGCTTCGACCGACCAGGGTCTGGGACAGTGAAACGTCCGGCATGTCGATCAACGCACAGGGAGCCAGGACGATCCGTTCGGCGGAATACGTTCTTGTCCGGGCGGGAGGTGCCGGTGACGACAGCACTTCATTGCAATGTTGCAGGTACTCGGTCGCCCATTCATTCACATTCCTGGGAACCTGTGCACAAGGAATATTCTTTGTACCGATGTGGAATATCCTGGACAACTCATCCCAGCGCCACTCATTGGGTCTTCTTGGTGTTTCGATAAGTATGTCCGCCTTCAGGAAGTCGGCGTCGATAGAGTTGTTGATGTCGAATTGCAGCGGGTTGGCGATAAGTTGCGCCAGTCGTGTCGAATAATGCTGGTCGAGTTCGAACTGGGTATGGCGCTCGTAGTTCCATACAATTTGGTGCGGCGGGCGCGCAAGAATGAAAAGGCACGGATTTATATGCATGCAAATGGTTTCCGCTGGGGCAAAACGTCCAGATGAGGCTGAGGTGCCGGCACTCCTCAGCCCATCGTTTACTTCAAGCGTTTACTGGCTTAGCGGCACTTTGGAACAATCAGGCCTGCCAGGTTTGCGATTTTGTCAGCTTCCAGATTGATTGCTTTCATGATGCAGCTCCTTTGCGTTGAATAAGTGTTGTGTTTTTAATAGTTGTCACTTGCGCAGTGACAGTTCAATCATAGTTTTTAATGAGTGCTTGGCAAGAGGAGATTGAGTAGGAAGGCTCCAGTAATAATGTGAGAGTCTTCTTACAAATAATGCAGGCGGTGCTATTAACTTCAATGAGCGGTAACTTTTCGTACACAAAAAACAATCGCAGCCGAAGCTGCGATTGGGGTGTTGGCTGGCTACCGATGCGCAGGACGCAGAGGGGCGGGGGCCATCCTTTAGCTGTTAGGCAACAGCCGGCAGGTGATGCTCTTGATGTAGCGGGTTTCGGGGATGGCCGGGTGAACCGGATGGTCCGGGCCCTGGCCGCCGCGTTCAAGCAATTGAATATTGCGGTCCAGGTGACGGGCACTGGTCAGCAGGATGTTTTGCAGGTCGTCTTCAGGCAAGTGCATCGAGCACGAAGCGCTGACCAGGATGCCGTCCTTGGTGAGCAGGCGCATGGCTTGTTCATTGAGACGACGATAAGCGCCTTCACCATTCTTGAGGTCTTTCTTGCGCTTGATGAAGGCCGGTGGGTCGGCCACGATCACGTCGAAACGCTCTTCGCTGGCCTTGAGTTCCTTCAGGGCTTCGAACACGTCGCCTTCGATGCAGGTCAGTTTTTCGGCAAAGCCGTTCAGCGCTGCGTTGCGTTCGACACCATCGAGGGCGAAGGCCGAGGCGTCGACGCAGAAGACTTCGCTGGCGCCGAATGCCGCGGCTTGTACGCCCCAGCCGCCGATGTAGCTGAACAGGTCCAGTACGCGCTTGCCCTTGGCGTAGGGGGCCAGGCGTGCGCGGTTCATGCGGTGATCGTAGAACCAGCCGGTCTTCTGGCCTTCCATGACTGGCGCTTCGAATTTCACGCCGTTCTCTTCCAGGGCAACCCATTCCGGCACCAGGCCGAACACGGTGTCGACGTAGCGTTCCAGGCCTTCGGCGTCGCGGGCCGCAGAATCGTTCTTGAACAGAATGCCGCTGGGCTTGAGCACCTGGGTCAGGGCTGCGATCACGTCATCCTTGTGGGCTTCCATGGTGGCGGAAGCGATCTGCACCACCAGGATGTCGCCGAAGCGGTCGACCACCAGGCCCGGCAACAGGTCGGAGTCGCCATAGACCAGGCGATAGAACGGCTTGTCGAACAGCCGCTCACGCAGGGACAACGCGACGTTGAGACGATGGACCAACAGGGATTTGTCCAGCGGCAGCTTCGCGTCACGGGACAGCAGGCGGGCGCAGATCAGGTTGTTGGGGCTCATCGCGACGATGCCCAGCGGCTTGCCACCAGCGGCTTCGAGGATCGCCTGGTCGCCGGCCTTGAAACCATGCAGCGGCGTGGCGCCCACATCGATTTCGTTACTGTAGACCCACAGGTGGCCGGCGCGCAGGCGACGGTCGGCGTTGGCTTTGAGGCGCAGGCTGGGCAGGGACATGACGTCGCTCCGAAAAAAAGAGCGGGAGTATACCGTGTTGAGGTGGTCGGCGGGCCTGGAGGTCGATATGTGGCACCGGATCGTCGGCACAAAAAAACAGTTCAAGCTCAATGGAGTCGCTGCCGATTCAGGCCTGAGTCTCCATGAAAGTTTCGCCGATCTACCCAGGCGGTGTGTCGGACCCGTTTTTCAGGGTTAGAATCCCTGTCTGCCCCAGAGTGTGTGCCCATGTCCAAAGAGCTCTCCACCGAACAGATCCAACAGTCCCTGCAAGGCATCAGTGTGCCGCCCCAGCCGCAGATCATGGTGGATCTGCAGATGGAGCAGTACATGCCCGATCCGGACCTGGAGACCATCGCCAAGTTGATCTCCCAGGACCCGGGGCTTTCGGGGGCCTTGCTGAAAATCGTCAACTCGCCGTATTACGGCCTGCGCAACAAGATCACCTCGATCCAGCGCGCGGTGAACCTGCTGGGCAGCCGTTCGATCATCAATCTGATCAACGCGCAGTCGATCAAGGGTGAGTTGCACGACGATGCCATCGTCACCTTGAACCGCTTCTGGGATACGGCCCAGGACGTGGCCATGACTTGTCTGACCCTGGCCAAGCGGGTCGGCCTGGAGAATGGCGACGAAGCCTATGCCTTGGGGCTGTTCCATGATTGCGGCGTGCCGCTGATGCTCAAGCAGTTCCCCAACTACATGGGCGTGCTCGAGGAGGCCTATGCCAACGCGAGCGCCGAATGCCGGGTGGTGGACACGGAAAACCGCGTGTTCAATACCAACCACGCCGTCGTCGGTTACTACACCTCCAAATCCTGGCGCCTGCCGGATCACGTCAGCCAGGCCATCGCCAATCACCACAACGCCCTGGCGGTTTTCAGCGACGAGTCTTCACGCAACAACAGTCCGCTGAAGAACCTGTTGGCGATCCTGAAAATGTCCGAGAACATCTGTGCGTCTCACCGGGTGCTGGGCAATCAGGCCGAAGACCATGAGTGGGATTGCGTCGGTGCCCTGGTGCTCGATTACATCGGTTTGTCGGAATACGACTTCCAGACCCAGAAACAGGAAATCCGCGACCTGGCCTCTCGTTGAGTGCCCGGTTCGCCTGACTCGAGAGCCTCATGCCAGAACTGCCGGAAGTCGAAACCACCCGCCGCGGAATCGCGCCACACCTTGAGGGGCAGCGGGTCAGCCGTGTAATCGTGCGCGACCGTCGTCTGCGCTGGCCGATTCCGGAAGACCTCGATGTGCGGCTTTCGGGCCAGCGCATCGTGCAGGTGGAACGGCGAGCCAAGTACCTGCTGATCAATGCCGAGGTCGGCACCTTGATCAGCCACTTGGGCATGTCCGGCAACCTGCGGCTGGTGGAGGTGGGCATGCCTGCCGCCAGGCACGAGCATGTGGACATCGAGCTGGAGTCTGGCCTGGCCTTGCGCTACACCGACCCGCGACGCTTTGGCGCGATGCTCTGGAGCCTCGACCCGCTCAACCATGAATTGCTGGTTCGCCTCGGACCGGAGCCATTGACCGATCTGTTTGACGGTGAGCGCCTGTTCCAGCTCTCCCGTGGGCGCTCCATGGCGGTCAAGCCGTTCATCATGGACAACGCGGTGGTGGTGGGCGTGGGCAATATCTATGCGACCGAAGCGCTGTTTGCCGCCGGCATCGACCCGCGTCGGCCGGCCGGTGGCATTTCCCGGGCCCGGTACCTGAAACTGGCCGTCGAGATCAAACGCATCCTTACCCATGCCATCGAGCGCGGCGGTACCACGCTGCGGGATTTCATTGGTGGCGATGGCCAGCCCGGGTATTTCCAGCAGGAACTGTTCGTGTACGGCCGGGGTGGTGAGTTGTGTAAGGTCTGCGGCACGGGCTTGCGGGAAATTCGCCTGGGACAGCGTGCGAGTGTCTGGTGTCCGCGTTGCCAAAGCTGATTCGTCCTACGGTCTATAGTCAGTAGTCATACTGATCAGCCGAAGGATCGATCCCATGAGACTGCTTCGACCTGTTGTTCTAACGCTGCTGCTGACCCTGGGGTTGCCCGTCCTGGCGAACAGCGGCAGTGGCGATCCGCGCTACACCATCCAGAATCCGCCCGCCTTCGCCATGATCGGCGACTTGTTGATCGCCCGGCCGCTGCTGCTCGCCGCCACCGTGATCGGTGCGGGGGCATTCGTGGTGTCGTTGCCCTTTACCGCGCTGGGCGGTGGGGTCGGTGATGCCGGGAAGGCGCTGGTGGTGGACCCGGCGAAGGCCACCTTTGTGCGGTGCCTGGGGTGTGTTGGGGAGGGGTTTGAGCAGCAGGAATGAGTTGTGGTGGTGCTGATGGCCTCATCGCGAGCAGGCTCGCTCCCACAAGGGATTTGGACCAGGCACACATGGTATGAACACGGCAGATCCCCTATGGGAGCGCGCCTGCTCGCGATGAGGTCGGTGCTGGCGCTACAAAACCTTCTGGCTCAAGCCTTGCCAGTGATCTTGCGATATTTCGCCATCAACTGTTCTTCGGTTTCCGGATGGGCTTCGTCCAGCGGAATGCAATCCACCGGGCAGACCTGCTGGCACTGGGGCTCGTCGTAATGGCCGACGCACTGGGTGCACAGGTTCGGGTCGATGACGTAGATCTCTTCGCCTTGTGAAATGGCTTCATTCGGGCATTCGGGTTCGCAGACGTCGCAATTGATGCAGTCGTCGGTGATGATCAGGGACATGCAGGCTCCTGCCGAGGCGTTGGGCCCGGGCATCTGAAAACGAATATGCGCAATTGTGCCGCATTGGCGAGCGCAGTGCACGCGGGTGCGATGGACTGCGCTCGCTCTGCCGCGAAGTGGCTCGCAGCAAGCGGGATTATTTCTTGAAGCGCAGGGTCAGCGCATCGGCCACGGCCGGGTGGACGAACTTGGTGATGTCGCCGCCCAGGGCCGCAATCTCACGCACCAGGGTCGATGAGATGAACGAGTAGCGCTCCGACGGCGTCAGGAAAAGACTTTCGACGTCCGGGGCCAACTGGCGGTTCATGTTGGCCAGCTGGAACTCGTATTCGAAGTCCGAAACCGCTCGCAGACCGCGCAGGAACACATTGGCGTTCTGTTCCTTGGCAAAGTGCGCCAGCAGCGTGGAGAAGCCGACCACTTCTACGTTGGGCAGATGCTTGGTGACTTCACGGGCCAGCTCCACGCGTTGTTCCAACGGGAACAGCGGGTTTTTCTTCGGGCTGGCGGCAACGGCGATGATCACATGATCGAACAGGCGCGCGGCGCGTTCGACCAGATCGCCATGGCCCTTGGTAATAGGGTCGAAGGTACCTGGGTACAACACTCGGTTCATCGCGTCGTCCTGGCGGGAGTCCGTTGGGGAGTCGGATGGTATCGCAGCCTTCTCGGTCGGCCAAGTCGGCTGTGGGATAAGAAAGCACTATAGACGCTGCGAATGATCTGGATATTCATGAGTTTCTCAGACGTTCGGCCAGAAATGTCGCCAGTTTCGCCGTCAGCCCATACACCGACAATTGCGGGTTGGCACCGATGCTGGTGGGGAACAGCGAACCGTCGTGGATCGAAAGGTTGCTGAGTTGATGATGGCGGCCGAGGCTGTCGACGACGGCGGTTTGCGGCGTTTCGCCCATCGCGCAACCGCCCATCACATGGGCGCTGCCCAGGCGTGTGCGATACAAGGCCAGGTCCAGCCCGTCGATCAGGGTTCGGGCTTCGGCCAGGGTTTTCACGTAGCGGGCATCGCTGTGCAGCGGCATGACTGCCTTGGCACCGCCGGCGAACTGGATCTCGGCCATGCTGTGGAATGCGCGGCGCAAGCCGTCCCAGGCGTAGGGTGAAACAGGGTAGTCGAGCGCCGGGGTGCCATCGCTGCGTAACTCGACACTGCCGCCCGGGCTGTCCGGGTGAAAGCCGTCGCGCAGCAACGCCAGCATGGCATGGGTATGGGGCAGTTGCGCCATGTGAGCAGCGTTCTGTGTGCCGAAGCCGCCCAGCAGCGTGGCGGCGAGGGCTGGGTGCAAGGGTGGTACTTCGAGCTTGTAGGACATTTTGCCGGTAGCGCCGTCCTGCCATTGGAAGTGATCCGAATAGATCGACTGTGGCGCGCCGTAGAACGGGTTGATGACCTCTTCGAACTGCGCGGCCGACATGTTCACCAGATGCAGAAAGGTCCGTTTGCCCAGGCGTTCGTGCGGGTCTGGTGCATCGGAGCGCAGTAACAATGCCGGGCTGTTGATGCCGCCGCCGGCCAGTACGTAGTGGCGCGCCTTGACGGTAATGCGCCGTCCGGTGGGGGCCACACAGCGCTCGTCCATGGCCAGGCATTGCAGGTCGATGACCGAATCGTTCTTGAGGGTCAGGCGCTCGGCCCGCGCCAGGTAAAGCAGCGCGCCGCCCTTGTCGAGCAAGGTCGGGATGGTGGTGACCAGCATCGACTGCTTGGCGTTGGTCGGGCAGCCCATGCCGCAATAGCCCAGGTTCCAGCAGCCGCGCACGTTGCGTGGGATGACGTGCCAGCTATAGCCCAATCGTTCACAGCCTTTGCGGATGACATCGTTGTTGGCATTCGGTGGAATCAGCCACGGTGCCACACCCAGGCGTTGTTCCATCCGTTCGAACCAGGGCGCCATTTCGGCAGGACTGTGCCCTTTGACGTTGTGCTCGGCCGCCCAGTGACCCAGGGTCTGGTCCGGTGTGCGGAAGCTCGAGGTCCAGTTGATCAAGGTCGTGCCACCCACGGCCCGGCCCTGGAGGATGGTGATGGCGCCATCCTTGCTCATGCGCCCCAGGCCTTCCTGATACAGGCTGGTGTAGGCCTGGTCCTCGAGCAGCTTGAAGTCGCTGCTGGTCTTGAGCGGGCCTTCCTCGATCAGCAACACGTTGTAGCCGGCAGTGCTGAGGATCTCTGCCGTGGTACCGCCACCCGCGCCGCTGCCGATGATTGCCACATCAGCCTCCAGGGTCAGGTCCTGGGTCAATCGCGCAGCGTTGTAGGTGGTCCAGCCGCGGGCAAGACCCTCGCGGAAGGGATCGGGTACGGGCATGTTCAGGCTCTCTTGTTGTTATGGATGTGCAATGGACCTCCTGTGGGAGCGAGCCTGCTGGCGAAAGCGGTGGACCAGCAACATTGAGGTTGGCTGACACTCCGCCTTCGCCAGCAGGCTCGCTCCCACAGGGATTTCGGCTGGGCTTCAAATGTTGGGCGGCCCTGGATACCCGCAATGTGTCCAAGCTTCGGCCCGGCTGTACCACGCCATCATCACCATTTGCAGCAATGAGCTGTGGCCCTGGCGCAAGAGGTTCAGCGAGCTGTTTTCCCAGCGATCGAGAAACTGGCGGATGTCATCGGCGCTGGCGTTTTCCCACGAGCCCCAGACGCCGGTCAGCGGCCCGCGGGTAATACCCAGGGTAAGGACGTCGAACAGTTGGCGAGTGAGCTTGAGCATGGGTGGGGAAAGGTGCGCCAGGCCGTTATCCAGGCTTACAAGGGTGGCGTCAGCAGTGGCGGTGCGCTGTTCAACGGTCACGGCGCCCTCCAGCATCACGGGAATGAGCGCGCGTAAAAACGGCAGGTCGCTGTCTCGCAGGACGGCAAGGCCCTTGGCCGCTTGGCTTGGCGAACAGCCGCTCAGGCTGGCCCCCAGCCCAACGGTGCTCAGGAATGCGCTGGCGCCGAGGCTGAATTTCAGCAGTCCGCGCCGTGACAGCACGGGTGTATCGGTCAGGCTTGGGTTCATTATTGTTATTTCCCGCGCAGGCACCGGTTAACGGACAAACAGCTTCTGAATCAACTTCTGGAGCGGTTTGCCATAGGGCGGATAAATCAGTCTGGCGGCATTGAAGCGCTGTTTGCTCAGCACGCCCTTGGCTTTGCTGAAGGTCAGGAAACCTTCGTGCCCGTGATAATGCCCCATCCCCGACGGACCGATGCCACCGAACGGCAAGTCGTCCTGGGCAACGTGCAGCAAGGTGTCGTTCAAGCAGACGCCGCCGGAATGGGTTTCGTGGAGTACGCGGTTCTGTTCGGCCTTGTTGTAGCCGAAATAGTAGAGCGCCAACGGACGAGGCCGTTGATTGATGTAGGCAAACGCCTGGTCCAGGTCGTTGTAGGGCACGATAGGCAGCAGCGGGCCGAAGATCTCGTCCTGCATGACGGTCATGTCGTCGTTGACGTTGAGTAGCAGGCTGTGGGGCATGCGGCGTCCCTGGCCCTGGTCGAACAACTCGATCAGCAAACCGCCCTTGCCGGTCGCGTCGCTGATGTAACCGTTTAGCCGTGCCAGTTGTCGTTCGTTGATGATTGCGGTGTAGTCCGGGTTGTCAGCCAGGCTCGGATAAAGCCTGCGAACCGCCTCGCGATAGGCATCGACGAATTCACCGACGCGGTTTTGCGGCACCAACACGTAATCAGGCGCGACACAGGTTTGCCCGGCATTCAGCATTTTGCCGAAGGCGATGCGCTCGGCGGCATCGCTCAGGGGCACATCGGTGGACACGATGGCGGGCGACTTTCCACCCAGTTCGAGGGTGACGGGGGTCAGGTTTTCGGCGGCGGCCCGCATGACGTGCCTGCCGATACTGGTAGCGCCGGTAAACAACAGGTGATCGAACGGCAATCTGGAAAAGGCTACGCCGACGTCCGCTTCACCGAGCACCACGCACACCAGGTCCTGGGGAAGATCCGCGCCAGCAATTGCTTGAGCAACTGCCCGGTGGCAGGTGTGGCTTCGCTGAGCTTGAGCATCACCCGATTGCCCGCCGACAACGCGCCGACCAACGGCCCGATGGCCAGGAACAAGGGATAATTCCAAGGCACGATGATCCCGACCACGCCCAGCGGCTGATAGATCACCTTGGCCGAAGCCGGCTGGAAGGCCATGCCTACCTTGCGTCGGGAGGGTTTCATCCAGCGCTTGAGGTGTCGGCTGGCGTAATGGATGCCGTGCAGGCTCGGCATCAGCTCGGCCAACAACGTTTCGTCGGCGCTGCGGTGGCTGAAATCCTTGCTGATGGCGTCGATCAGGGCCTGTCGTTCATTGCTCAGCGTCTCCCGGAGGGACTTGAGCGATTGCCGGCGCTGGTCGGCTGAAGGCATCGGGTGAACGGCATAGGCCTGGCGCTGTGCCTCGAAGAGTGACTGCAGCTCATCCAATTGCCGTTGGGAGTCGTGCAGATAAGCAATGTCGGCAGGCATCGTCAGGCACCAGTTCTTATTAGTTGTGGGTGTTTTCTAGAGCTTATGCTCTAGAAAGTCAAATGACATCCTTGATGGCTATGGGTTTGTCCTCCGGGCGATAGGTCGTAAGATGCCGCAATGCTTTCGTCGAATTAAAGCCCAAGCCATGGTCACACGAATGAAAACCAGCGAGCGCATCGTGCAAAACAGCCTCGAGCTGTTCAACCAACAGGGCGAGCGCAGTGTCAGCACCAACCACATTGCTGCCCACATGGACATGTCCCCGGGTAACCTCTACTACCACTTCCCTAACAAGCAGGCGATCATCGCCGTGCTGTTCAGCGAATACGAAAACCTGGTGGACAGTTTTCTGCGCCCACCCCAGGGCCGGGCGGCCACGGTGGAGGACAAGCGCTTCTATCTCCAGGAGCTGCTATCGGCGATGTGGAGCTATCGCTTCCTGCACCGGGACCTGGAGCATCTGCTCGACAGCGATCCGGACCTCGCGGCTCGCTATCGCCGGTTTTCCCAGCGTTGCCTGATCCACGGGACTGCCATCTATGAGGGCTTCGTCGCGGCCGGCATCCTGAAAATGGACCGGGTGCAGATCGAGTCCCTGACCCTCAATGCCTGGATCATCCTGACCTCCTGGGTGCGGTTTCTTTGCACCACGCGGGAAAACTCCAATCATTTGAGTGAGCAGGCCATCAAGCGCGGGGTATACCAGGTGTTGGTGCTGGAGGCCGGTTTCGTGACCGATCAGGCCCGCGAAGCGGTGGATGCACTGTTCAAAGAGTATTACGTCCCTCTGCCTCAGACCCTGGAGGAAGGGCAGTAGGAATCGGATCTGAACCCTACAGGCCACTCATTCCGCCACAGGAGCACGCCATGCCCATCGCGCAACTCATCAGCCCTCAAGCCCTCGAGCAGAGGAGGACGCAGCCCGGGCTGGTGATCCTCGATTGCCGTTTCGCCCTGGAAGACCCGGATTATGGCCAGCGCAGCTACGCCGAGGGGCATATCGCCGGTGCGTCGTTCGCGGACCTTGAGTGCGACCTGAGTGGCCCGGTGATCAAGGGGGTGACCGGGCGTCATCCGCTGCCGGAGCCCGGCGCGTTGATGGAGCGCTTGCGGACCTGGGGCATCGACAACGACAGCGACATCGTGTTGTACGACGATGGTCCCGGTGCCTATGCGGCTCGGGCCTGGTGGTTGCTGGCCTGGTTGGGTAAACGCGAGGGTGTGTACCTGCTCGATGGCGGACTCAAGGCTTGGCACGCCAATGGTTTGCCCTTGAGCCTCGATCCGCCGACGGGTAACCGTGGGACGTTCAGCGGTTCGCCGGATGATTCCCTGTCGCTCGACGCCGATGCGCTGCAACAACGCCTTGGCCAAGCGGAGATGACGCTTCTGGATGCGCGTGCGTTGCCGCGCTTCAAGGGCGAAGTCGAGCCGATCGATCCGGTGGCCGGACACATCCCGGGAGCGCAATGTGCGGCATTTACCGACAACCTTGGCGCTGATGGATGTTTTCTGCCGGCTGATCGGCTCAGGCAGCGTTTTGCCGAAAAAATGGGGGGGCGTTCGCCGACTGAGTTGGTGGCTTATTGCGGCTCCGGGGTGACGGCGTGTCATAACCTGTTTGCCTTGTGCCTGGCGGGGTATCCGTTGGGGAGGTTGTATGCCGGGTCGTGGAGTGAGTGGATTAATGATTCGGGGCGTGGGGTGGCGAAGGGTGAATAGCTGCGAATGGCGACCTGACACTCTCACCTGGTGTTTTTGACCGGGTACATATCCATTGCTGCGGTAACGGCGGCTTAGGGTTCCGCCCTTACGGCGGCTTACTTTTTTTCAAACGCCAAAAAAAGTAAGCAAAAAAGGCTTGGCCCCACCACTCGGCACCTCGCCTAGGCTCGGTGTGCCCTCACTCCGGCATTGCTCCGTGGGCCCGCCGCGAAGGGCCATCCATGGCCCAGCGCGGCTAACCCGGCATCCATGCCGGGTTGCCCACTGCGCAATGCCTGCGTTCGGTCAGCGTGGTTAACGGGGCCTGAAGATCAAAAGCAAAAGCAAAAGCAAAGCGAGGCGGGGCGGGGCGAGGCCTTGCAGTCGGCGTGTTTCTTCCTGCTGGCGCTAGTCCCTGTGGGAGCGAGCCTGCTCGCGATAGCGGCGGGTCAGCAGCATTGAAGTGACTGACACTCCGCTATCGCGAGCAGGCTCGCTCCCTCAGGGGGTTGTGTTGGCGGCGGCTCATCCGTGACCCAGGTTCGCCAGCCACTGAGGAATGCGCCGCTCCAGGTAGTATCCGGGTGAGCGCAAGGTCCCTTCGACAAATCCCACGTGCCCACCCTGGGCATGCAGTTCCAGCTGGGTGGAGGCGGACAGCTCGTCGGGTTGGGGCAGGCTGTGGGGGAATACGAAAGGGTCGTCGGCAGCTTGGATGACCAGGGTCGGGGTGTTGATTTCGCTCATGTAATAGCGGCTGGAGGCGCGACGGTAATAGTCCGAGGCGTCGGAAAAGCCGTGCAGCGGCGCGGTCACGCGGCCGTCGAAATCCCAGAAGGTGCGCATGTTTTCCAATGGACCCAGCGCCGCCAGGGTGGCAAGCCCTTCGTGACGTCCATCGTGCTTGAACCGGCGTTGCTTATTGCGCACGTAAGCCACCAACTCCCGCATGAAATGCGCCTGATAGAACCTGGAAAACCCTTGCCCGATGCGGTCGGCACACTGATCGAGACGAAACGGCACCGAAACCGCCACGGCACCGAGCAGTTGGCTGTCGCTGCCGGTTTCTCCCAGGTGCTTGAGCAGCACATTGCCGCCTAGCGAATAACCCACCGCAAACAGCGGCGCCAGGGGCCGTCGCGTTCGCAGGTGAGCAACGACGGCGGCCAGGTCTTCGCTGACGCCGGAGTGGTAGCTGCGGGGCAGCAGGTTCGGTTCGCCTGAACAGCCGCGCCAGTTCAACGCGACACTGGCCCAGCCCTGATGGCCAAGGGCTTGTTGCAAACCGGCCACGTAAGGCGAGTTGGAGGAGCCCGTCAGTCCGTGAAGCACCAACACCAGCGGCGCCTTGGCGCTGTGGGGGCCATGCCAGTCGAGGTCGAGGAAATCACCGTCGTCCAGCCACAAACGCTCGCGTTGACGAGGGATGTGTGTGGTCTTGCGCCATAGCGGGCCCCACAGGGTTTGCAAGTGCGGGTTGCCTAGGCCCTTGGCGGGGATGAATCGTTCAGATGCGGCGGCCATTATTATTGTTCTCGATGCTGCGGCCAGCCGTCAGCCAACGGCTTCTGCCATGCGTTGCCACAATGCGTAGTACACCCGTCCGGACTTCTGCTCGCGATGCAAACGCCAGTTGCCCGGCAAAGCCAGGATCGACGGAGCGGTCTCACTTTCAGTGTAGACCCAGGCATCCTCGGCCAGCCACTGGCGTTCCTCGAGCAGCGCGCAGACCGTCGGCAACAGGTTCTGGTTGAACGGCGGATCGAGAAACACCAGGTCGAAAGGACTGGCCGGTTGGCTGTCCAGATAGCGCAAGGCGTCGGCCGTCTGCACTTGGCCCACCGTGCAACGCAGGGTGCCCAGGTGTTCTTTCAGGCTGGAGACCGCCAGGCTGCTGGCATCCAGGGCCTGGCCCATGGCGGCGCCACGGGACAGCGCTTCGAGAAACAGCGCGCCACTGCCAGCGAACGGGTCGAGAACCCGGGCGCCTGGCACGTAGGGGGCGAGCCAATTGAACAGGGTTTCACGCACCCGGTCCGGTGTAGGGCGCAAGCCCGGGGCATCGGGAAAGCTCAGGCGCCTGCTGCGCCATTCGCCGCCGATGATGCGCAGCTGATTGATGCCGTTGTGAGCGGGTTTCTTGCTGGAATTCGATGGACGGGCCATTAGTGCTCCGGAACCCCGAGCGGTTGCTCGGCAGGTTTGTCAGTGGGGGCCGGCAGCGGCTTTTGCGGCACGGTCGGACCGGCGGTGACGATGACCATTCTGTCGGTGCTCAGGTGCTTGTTCATTGCTGACTTGACCTGTTCGACCGTCAACGCCTGGGACTTGCGAATGAAGTCTTCCAGGTAGCTCAGCGGCAAGTCATAGAAGCCCATGGCCCCGAGTTGGCCGACGATGTCGGCGTTGCTCGCGGTGGACAGCGGGAAACTGCCGGCCAGCTCGCGCTTGGCGTCATCGAGCTCCTTCTCGGTTGGACCGTTCTTCAGGTAGTCGGCGAAGACATCCTGCACCAGCTTGAGTGTGCCTTCGCTCATTTCAGCACGGGTCTGCAGGTTGATCATGAACGGGCCGCGAGCCTGCATCGGCGTGAAGCCCGAATACACACCGTAGGTCAGGCCACGTTTTTCCCGTACTTCAGTCATCAATCGCGTGCCGAAACCACCGCCGCCAAGGATCTGGTTGCCCAGGGACACGGCCGCATAGTCTGGGTCGTCCCGGTCGATACCCAGTTGTGCGAGCATCAGGTTGGTCTGCTTGGACGGGAATTCGATGTGGCTGACGCTTGCCTTCGGTTCCACGGGCGATGGGGTTTTTGCCAGCGCCGGACCTTTGGGCAGCGCGGCGGACACCTGATTGGCAATCGCCTCGGCCTCGGCGCGGGACAGGTCTCCCACCAATGCAATCACTGCGTTGCCAGCAGTATAGGCCTTGGCGTGAAAGGCACGGGCCTGGGCCAGAGTGATCGGCGGGATGCTTTGCGCGGTGCCATCACTGGAGTGGGCGTAAGGGTGGTCACCGTACAGGCGTTTCATCAGCTCCAGGCCCGCCAGTTTGCCGGGGTTCTGTTTCTGGTACTCGAAACCGGCAAGCATCTGGTTCTTGATACGGGCGAAGGAGTCTGCGGGGAAGGTCGGTTTGCCGACCACTTCGGCGAACAGCTTCAATGCCGGCTCACGCTTGTCCGCCGCGCTGAGGCTGCGCAGGGAGGCCACGGCCATATCCCGATAGGCACCGTTGCCGAAGTCCGCGCCGAGGTTTTCGAATCCTTCGGCGATGGCGCTGACGTCCTTGCCGGCCACGCCTTCGTTGAGCATGGCGTTGGTCAGCAGTGCCAGGCCGGGGGCGTTGCCGTCCTGGCTGCTGCCGGCGGCGAAGGTCAGGCGCAGGTCGAACATCGGCAGTTCGCGAGCCTCGACGAACAGCACCTTGGCACCGTCGGCGGTTTTCCAGGCTTGCACGTCGAGCTGGCGGTGGCCGGGCGCCTTGCCGTCCAGCTCCGCCAGCGATTGCAGTTTGTTGCCGGACTTGGCGTTATCCAGGGCCTGGCTGGCAGTGACATCAGTGGCAGGGGACAGATAGAAGGCCAAGGCTGCGACCAGGGTAATGACCACCAGGCCGATCAGCAGCAAGCGTGATGATTTGCGCTCACTCATGAGCTTTCTCCTCGGGCAGGATGTGCGCAACGCTCAGGCGCGGGCGGGTGAAATACAGCTGGGCTGCCTTCTGGATGTCTTGCGGGGTTACGCTTTGCAACTCGGCGAGTTCGGTGTCCATCAGCTTCCAGGACAACCCGACGGTTTCCAGCTGGCCGATGGCGGTGGCCTGGCTGGTGATCGAGTCGCGCTCGTACACCAGACCGGCGATCACCTGGGCGCGGACGCGCTCCAGCTCCTCGGCGGTCGGCGCGGTGGTTTTCAATTGGTCCAGCAAGCGCCACAGGCCGGCTTCTGCCTGGGCCATGGTCTTGTTCTTCTGGGTATTGGGCGCCGCCGACAAGGTGAACAGCGTGTCGCCACGGGTGTAGGCGTCGTAGCTCGACGAACCGCCGGACACCAGTTCTTCCCCGCGCTCCAACTGGGTTGGAATCCGGCCGCTGTAGCCGCCATCCAGCAAGGCCGAGATCAGCCGCAGGGCGTTGACCGAACGCTTATCCGTCGCGGTGGCGATGCTCGGCACGTTGAAGGCCAGCATCAGGCTGGGCAGTTGGGTCTGCACATGCAGGGTGATCTGGCGTTCGCCGGGTTCGGCCAGTTCCAGGGGAATCTTCGCCGTCGGTACGGCACGCCGGGCAATCGGGCCGAAATAGCGCTGGGCCAAGGCCTTGACCTCGTCCGGTGTCACGTCGCCGACCACCACCAGGGTGGCATTGTTCGGTGCGTACCAGGATTCGTACCAGTGGCGCAGTTCCTGGACGGTCATGCGGTCCAGGTCGGCCATCCAGCCGATGGTTGGCGTATGGTAGCCGCTGGCCGGATAAGCCATGGCCTTGAAGCGCTCGAAGGCCTTGGACATCGGCTTGTCGTCGGTGCGCATGCGGCGCTCTTCCTTGATGACTTCGATCTCGCGGCTGAACTCTTCAGGCGGCAGGCGCAGGCTGGCCATGCGGTCGGCTTCCAGCTCGAAGGCCACCCCCAGGCGATCCCGGGCCAACACCTGGTAATAAGCAGTGAAGTCATCGCTGGTGAAGGCGTTTTCCTCGGCGCCCAGGTCCCGCAGGATCAGCGACGCTTCGCCGGGGCCGACTTTTTCGCTGCCCTTGAACATCATGTGTTCCAGGGCGTGGGACAAACCGGTCTGGCCCGGTGTTTCATAACTGGAGCCGACCTTGTACCAGACCTGGGAGACCACCACCGGCGCACGATGATCTTCGCGCACCACGACCTTCAGGCCGTTGTCGAGGGTGAACTCATGGGTGGGTTGTGGATCGGCAGCCAAGGCTGAAAGGGGCAGACAAACTGTGCTGAACAGCAGGCCTGCAACGCGGCGGGCAAGAGCATTCATTCGTGTTTAAACCTGTTGGGCTGCCCGCTAGGTCTTAGCGTCGGCGGGCGAGAGGGTGCTAGGATACTGATCCGTTTTACTGGCGGCCACGCCTATCGGGCGTTTTATCGGCCCAGGGTTGTCCGGGTTTTACGCAGAAGCATCGGGTTTTTCCGTGGATCCCTGCGTTTTCGCCGACGATGCCTTGCCAGTCCTTCGAAAAGATCGACGATGAGATGTCCTGGGGACATTTCGACAATCTGTTGCGCGTGAACAAGCTGGATGAAACGCAGTCTGTTCAGCATCGAATATTCATCACCGAGGCGCCCTCGTGGCGCATCGCTACCGTGAGATAGCCGTCCTCCATGTTTGGTTCCAACGACGACAAGAAGACCCCAGCTGAGGCTGGCGAGAAAAAAGGCCTGTTCGGATGGCTGCGCAAGAAGCCGCAGGAAACCGTCGTCGAGCAGCCGCAACCGCTGCCCGAGCCTGCCGCAGAACCTGCCGCCGAGGCGGTGGCCGAAGACGCTGCGCCGATCGTGCTGCCGCTGGCCGAACCGGTACTGCAACCGGCCGAGCCTGAGCCCGTTACCGCGCCGGCGGCCGAACAACCGCTGACGCCGCCTGTAGGGCAAAGCCCCTGGCTGACCTTGCCGGTGGCGGAAGAGCCGGTGGCATTGGTCGAGGATGCGCAGGCTCCCCATGTCACACCGCCGATTCCAGCCCCGACGCCAGCTGTCGCGGAGCCTGTCGTCGAGGTGCCGTCAGCCATGGTTGCTCCTGCCACTCCCCAGGCCGAGCCCGTCATGGCTGATACACCGACCGTCGTCGAGCCGGCACCTTCCTCCGAGCCAGGCAAGGTCGGTTTCTTCGCCCGTCTCAAGCAGGGCCTGTCCAAGACCAGCGCCAGCATTGGCGAAGGCATGGCCAGCCTGTTCCTGGGCAAGAAAGTCATCGACGACGAATTGCTGGATGACATCGAAACCCGCCTGCTGACCGCCGATGTCGGCGTCGAGGCGACGTCGGTGATCATCCAGAGCCTGACCCAGAAGGTCGCGCGCAAACAATTGACCGATGCCGACGCGCTGTACAAATCCCTGCAAAGCGAGCTGGGCAACCTGCTCAAGCCTGTGGAGCAGCCGCTGGTGATCGCTTCACAGAACAAGCCGTTCGTGATCCTGGTGGTTGGCGTCAATGGGGCCGGCAAGACCACCACCATCGGCAAGCTGGCGAAGAAACTGCAACTCGAAGGCAAGAAGGTCATGCTCGCCGCCGGCGACACCTTCCGCGCCGCCGCGGTAGAGCAACTGCAAGTGTGGGGCGAGCGCAACAAGATCCCGGTGATCGCCCAGCACACCGGCGCCGATTCCGCTTCGGTGATCTTCGACGCCGTGCAGGCCGCCAAGGCCCGTGGCATCGACGTGCTGATCGCCGACACGGCCGGTCGCCTGCACACCAAAGACAACCTGATGGAAGAGTTGAAGAAGGTTCGCCGGGTGATCGGCAAGCTCGATGCCGATGCGCCCCACGAGGTGCTGCTGGTGCTGGACGCCGGTACCGGCCAGAACGCCATCAACCAGGCCAAGCAATTCAACCAGACCGTCGAACTGACCGGACTGGCCCTGACCAAGCTCGACGGCACCGCCAAGGGCGGGGTGATCTTCGCCCTGGCCAAGCAGTTCGGCCTGCCCATCCGCTACATCGGCGTGGGCGAAGGCATCGACGACCTGCGTACCTTTGAGGCCGAGCCCTTTGTCCAGGCGCTGTTTGCCGAGCGGGAGCATTCATGATTCGTTTCGAACAGGTCGGTAAACGCTATCCGAACGGTCACGTCGGCCTGCATGAGCTGAGCTTTCGGGTGCGTCGAGGTGAGTTTCTGTTCGTTACCGGCCATTCCGGCGCCGGTAAAAGTACATTGCTGCGCCTGCTGCTGGCGATGGAGCGGCCCACCACCGGCAAGTTGCTGCTGGCCGGCCAGGACCTGAGCACCATCAGCAACGCACAGATCCCCTACCTGCGGCGGCAGATCGGCGTGGTATTCCAGAATCACCAGTTGCTGTTCGATCGTACTGTGTTCAACAACGTGGCGTTGCCCTTGCAGATCCTTGGCCTGTCCAAGGCCGAGATCAACAAGCGGGTGGATTCGGCTCTGGAACGCGTGGCCCTGTCGGACAAGACCGACCTGTACCCAGGCGACCTGTCCACCGGCCAGCAACAGCGTGTCGGCATCGCCCGAGCCATCGTGCACCGCCCGGCCTTGCTGCTGGCGGACGAACCTACCGGTAACCTCGACCCGCGTCTGGCGGCGGAAATCATGGGCGTATTCGAAGACATCAACCGTTTGGGCACCAGCGTGCTGATCGCCAGTCACGACCTGGCCCTGATCGCACGCATGCGCCATCGCATGCTCACCTTGCAGCGCGGTCGTTTGATCGGTGACGGGGAGGCTGGCGTATGAGCGCAACCCGCAGCCCGAAAGTGGCCGAGCGCGTGGCCCCCAAGGCCTCCGACCCGCAACCGCAAAAGAAAAAACGCGACGATGACGACGGCCCGGACTTCGGCACGCTGCTGCATGCCTGGATCGAAAGCCATCGCGCCAGCCTGCTCGACAGCCTGCGGCGCCTGGGTAAGCAGCCGATCGGCAGCTTCTTCACCTGCATGGTCATGGCGGTCGCTCTCAGTCTGCCGATGGGGCTGTCATTACTGCTGAATAATGTGGAGCGTCTGGGGGGCTCGTGGCAGCGCGCGGCGCAGATCTCCCTGTACCTGCAATTGGAGGCGACGCCGGGCGAAGGCCAGGCGCTGCTCGAGCAGATCAAAGCCATGCCGGGCGTGGCCGATGCCGAATACATCGGCCGCGATCAGGCGCTCGAGGAGTTCCAGCAGCAGTCCGGCCTGGGTGAGGCGCTCAAGGAACTGCCGGAAAACCCATTGCCGGGCGTGGTTCTGGTGACGCCGAAGGAAGTCGACAAGCCGACTCTTGAAGCATTAAGACAAAGACTTTCCGAACTGCCGAAGGTACAACAGGCGCAACTTGATCTAGTCTGGGTCGAGCGTCTTGCGGCGATCCTCAAGCTCGGCGACCGGTTTGTCTTCGGTCTGACGGTGCTTCTGGTGTCTGCATTACTTTTGGTGATAGGCAATACCATTCGTCTTCATATTGAAAACCGCCGCACCGAGATAGAAGTGATTAAACTCGTCGGCGGCACGGACAGTTATGTGCGCAGACCCTTCCTCTATATGGGCGCGCTGTATGGCTTTGGTGCCGGGATCCTGTCCTGGGGCGTATTGGCGTTCGGCCTGGACTGGCTGAACGATGCGGTAGTGGGATTGGCCGGTTTGTACGGCAGTGATTTCGCGCTGGCCGGAGTGCCAGTCGCCGACGGTCTGTCGCTCTTGCTTGGCGCGGTGCTGTTGGGTTATATCGGTGCATGGATTGCGGTCGCACGCCACTTACGTGAGCTTGCGCCAAAATAGAGTCATTTTGCGCGTATTGACCTTTCAGTTTTTGTGGGAACTTGTCCTACGGTTCCCGGTCAATTTTCGCAGTGCTGAACTGCACGAGTTATGTGAGTCGGAGGTTTTTTCGTATGACCACTTCTTTGCAACCTGCGTATGCTCTGGTCCCGGGTGCGAACCTGGAGGCCTATGTGCACACGGTGAACAGCATTCCCTTGCTGACACCCGAGCAGGAGCGTGAACTGGCCGAGAGTCTCTATTATGAGCAGGATCTTGAGGCGGCTCGGCAAATGGTGCTCGCCCACCTGCGTTTTGTCGTACATATCGCCCGCAGCTATTCCGGCTACGGGCTGGCCCAGGCCGACCTGATCCAGGAAGGCAACGTTGGTCTGATGAAAGCGGTCAAGCGCTTCAACCCGGAAATGGGTGTGCGCCTGGTATCGTTCGCGGTGCACTGGATCAAGGCGGAAATCCACGAGTTCATCCTGCGCAACTGGCGCATCGTGAAGGTCGCGACCACCAAGGCCCAGCGCAAGCTGTTCTTCAACCTGCGCAGCCAGAAGAAGCGTCTGGCCTGGCTGAACAACGAAGAAGTCCATCGGGTGGCCGAAAGCCTGGGTGTGGAGCCTCGTGAAGTCCGCGAGATGGAAAGTCGCCTGACCGGCCAGGACATGGCCTTCGACCCGGCCGCTGAAGCGGACGACGACAGCGCCTTCCAATCGCCGGCCAACTACCTGGAAGACCACCGGTATGACCCGGCGCGTCAGCTGGAAGACGCCGATTGGAGCGACAACTCCAACACCAACCTGCACGAAGCCTTGGAAGTGCTGGACGAGCGCAGTCGCGACATTCTCTACCAGCGCTGGCTGGCGGAGGAAAAGGCCACGCTGCACGACCTGGCGCAGAAGTACAACGTGTCTGCGGAGCGGATTCGCCAGCTTGAGAAAAGTGCGATGAACAAGCTCAAGTTGTCGATTGCGGCTTAACCGGCACACGGCAATAAAAAACGCCCCGATCAGCGATGATCGGGGCGTTTTTGGTTGTGTGATCGTCCCCACGCTCTGCGTGGGAACGCATCCTGTGACGCTCCGCGTCACGCTTTGGGACGCGGAGCGTCCCGTGCTGCAAGCCATCCCCTGTGGGAGCGAGCCTGCTCGCGATAGCGGTATACCTGATACATGACTGCTGACTGACACACCGCCATCGCGAGCAGGCTCGCTCCCACAAGGGAACTGTGGTGTGGCGGCTATTGAGCCCAGGGCGCCCGTCGCGAGTCATTGAGTCCCAGCAGGTAACTATCGCCCCCCAGTTGGCTCATCTGCTGGCGTATCCAGCTTGCCCGTCGCAGTACATAGGGGCTTGGCCGGCTGGCGCTCCATTTTCGAGGGTTGGGCAGTACCGCCGCCAGCAGGCTTGCCTGCTGCCGGGACAGGGCATCGGCACCAACGCGGAAATGGTGTCGCGCCGCGGCCTCGGCACCGAATACGCCGTTGTCCCACTCCACGCTATTGAGGTACACCTCAAGAATCCGCTGCTTGGGCCAGAGCACCTCGATCAGCGCAGTGAACCAGGCTTCGAAGCCCTTGCGCAGCCAGCTGCGGCCCGACCACAGGAACAGGTTCTTGGAAACTTGCTGGCTGAGGGTGCTGGCGCCACGAATCGAACCGCCGCGGCCGTTATGGGCGAATGCGGCCTGGATCGCGCCGATGTCGAAGCCCCAATGCTCGGGAAATTTCTGGTCTTCGCCAGCGATCACCGCCACCTTGAGGCTGTCGGAGATCCGGTCCCAGGGCTGCCAGGTGCGTTGCAGGTCGATCGGCTCGCCGTCGACCCAGGATTCAACCTTGCGCTCGATCATCAGCGCTGTGAACGGCGGTGGCACCACGCGCAATAGCAGCACCAGGACAACGCTGCCGACGGCGAACCAGAGCAGGGCTTTGAGGAATCGTCGAAACAATGTACGCAGCATAGAGATGGCTTGGCCGAACCCGTCGAGCGGGCCATTATACAGACCCTGTCCACTGAGTCTGACTGGAGTTCTCATGCTGCGTAGCTTTCTGATGCTGGCTGCCTTTTTCGGCTTCACGGGCGTCGCTCTGGGGGCCTTCGCCGCCCATGGTCTGAAGAACCGCTTGAGCGCCGACTACCTGGCCATTTTTCATACAGGCGTCACCTATCAATTGGTGCACACCTTGGCGTTGCTGGGCGTCGCGCTGCTGGCCACACACATTCCCGGTCGCATCGTCACTTGGGCCGGCATTTCCTTCGTGGTCGGCATCCTGCTGTTCTCCGGTAGCTTGTACTTGTTGACGCTCACGGGTATCAGCAAGCTGGGCATTATCACTCCGTTCGGTGGTGTGGCGTTCCTGATGGGTTGGCTGTGCCTGGGGCTCGCCGCCTGGCGGCTGGGTTGACCGGCCGGTCCATTTCATGACGAATGGCTTGGGTCGCCCAGGCTGATCGGGCTAGAATGCCAGCCCCTAAAAATGATGGCGGCATCCGGCATGCGCATTCAGTTGAACGGCGAACCCTTTGAATTGCCCGACGGTGAAACCGTTGCGGCCCTGCTGACCCGTCTGGATCTCACCGGACGCCGTGTCGCGGTGGAGCTCAATCTGGATATCGTCCCGCGCAGCCAGCATGCCGACACCGCCCTCAACGAGGGTGACCAGGTTGAAGTCGTGCACGCCATCGGCGGCGGCTAGCGGTTTCGCAGCATTTCGCAAGAACCTCATCCCAACAGAGGATTTCCCATGAGCATCGTTCGTAGCGACAAGCCCTTCGTCCTGGCCGGTCGTACCTACCAGTCGCGCTTGCTGGTAGGCACCGGCAAGTACCGCGATATGGAAGAAACCCGCCTGGCCATCGAGGCTTCGGGCGCCGAAATCGTCACCGTCGCGGTGCGTCGGACCAACATCGGCCAGAACCCGGGCGAACCGAACCTGCTGGATATCCTGCCGCCGGATCGCTACACCATCCTGCCCAACACCGCCGGCTGCTTCGACGCCATCGAAGCCGTGCGCACCTGCCGCCTGGCCCGTGAGCTGCTGGACGGCCACAACCTGGTGAAGCTGGAAGTGCTGGCCGACCAGAAGACCCTGTTTCCCAACGTGATCGAAACCCTCAAGGCCGCCGAGACGCTGGTCAAGGAAGGTTTCGACGTCATGGTGTACACCAGCGACGATCCGATCATCGCCCGGCAACTGGCGGAAATCGGCTGCATCGCGGTGATGCCGCTGGCCGGCCTGATCGGTACGGGCCTGGGGATCTGCAACCCTTACAACCTGCAGATCATCCTTGAAGAAGCCAAGATCCCGGTGCTGGTGGATGCCGGCGTCGGTACCGCATCCGACGCCACCATCGCCATGGAACTGGGTTGCGAAGCGGTGCTGATGAACTCCGCCATCGCCCACGCCCAGCAGCCGATCCTGATGGCCGAAGCCATGAAACACGCCATTGTCGCCGGGCGCCTGGCCTATCTGGCTGGCCGCATGCCGAAAAAACTTTACGCCAGCGCCTCCTCGCCGCTGGATGGTCTGATCAAGTAAGAGCCATTGATGACTGAATCGAACGACACGCCTGTCCAGCCGGACGAAGGCGAAGAGCGCCAACACCGCCGCATCAAGAGTTTTGTGATGCGCGCCGGGCGTATGACTGAAGGCCAGCAGCGCGGCCTGGAGCAGGGCGCGCCGCTGTTCGTCCTGCCCCTGGCCGACGCGCCGGTGGACTTCGACCAGGTGTTTGGCCGCTCGGCCCCGCGCTCGCTGGAAATCGGCTTTGGCATGGGCCATTCGCTGCTGGAAATGGCCGCCGCTGCGCCGGAGCAGGACTTCATCGGCGTGGAAGTGCACCGTCCGGGTGTCGGTGCGTTGCTCAATGGCGTGCTGACCCAAGGGCTGACCAACCTGCGGGTCTACGATTGCGACGCCATCGAAGTGCTCAACCGTTGCGTGGCCGACAACAGCCTGGACCGGCTGATGCTGTTCTTCCCGGACCCATGGCACAAGAGCCGTCACCACAAGCGTCGTATCGTCCAGGCGTCATTCGCCGAGCTGGTGCGCAGCAAGTTGAAGGTCGGCGGTGTGCTGCACATGGCCACCGACTGGGAACCCTACGCCGAGTACATGCTGGAAGTGATGAACGTCGCCCCGGGTTATCGCAACCTCGCCGAAGACGGCAAGTGCGTGCCCCGTCCGGCCGAACGGCCGATCACCAAGTTCGAGCGCCGTGGTGAACGGCTTGGGCATGGGGTTTGGGATCTGAAGTTCGAGAAGCAGTCCTAAGCCATACGCAGTTCAATGTGGGAGCGAGCCTGCTCGCGATGGCGGCCTGACAGTCACCTGGATGTTGACTGTGATGGCCTCATCGCGAGCAGGCTCGCTCCCACAGTTGTTTCAGGGCGCTGCGAAGGTCAGCGACGGTCCGCCACCACCCCGATCAATACCAGCACCACCAACAGCACCGGTGCGAGGCTGTAGTTGTTGAACTGGCTCAGCCCCCGCACCACCCACGGCGTGGCGTAGATCAGCGCCGCGCCGCTGCCGATCATGCACAGCAGGGCGATCAGCGGGACGCGCAACGCGCCGGCGATGCTGCCCAGGCGTTGTTCGACCCAGGCCTTGATATCTGCGCCGAACAGCACCAGCAGGCAGCCGACCAATGCCAGGGAGATTTCCGACAGGTTGCTGCGGCTCCAGCGGGACACGGTGGCGAGCAGGTCGAGTACCAGATCCATTCGATTTCCTTGTGTTGATCAGCTCAGAAATTTCTGCAGCAAGTCATTGAGAAACAGCTGTCCGCGCTCGGTGGCCGCCAGACGTGACGGTTCGACCTGCAACAACCCGCTTTGTTCGGCTTCACGGCGACCTTCGGCCAGGCTTTGCAGGGGCAAGCCGGTGCGTTCCGGGTATAGCCGCGCGTCCACCCCTTCGGTCAGGCGCAGGGCGTTCATCAGGAATTCAAACGGCAGCTCTTCGTTGGCCAGGATCTTCTCGCCGGCCAGGAAACGCTTGTCCGGGTTGAGGTAGTCCTTGGGCAGGCGGGTCTTCCAGGTGCGCACGATGCGCCCGTCCGGATGGCTGAGCTTGCCATGGGCGCCGGCGCCGATGCCGATGAAGTCGCCGAAGCTCCAGTAATTGAGGTTATGCCGTGCCGCCCGACCTGGTTGGGCGTAGGCCGACACTTCGTATTGGGCGTAGCCGTGTTCGGCCAGCAGCGCTTGTCCGGCTTCCTGGATGTCCCACAACGTGTCGTCTTCCGGCAACGTTGGCGGCTGGTTCCAGAACACCGTGTTCGGCTCCAGTGTCAGTTGATACCAGGAGAGATGGGTGGGCTTCAGGGCGATGGCCTGGCGCAGGTCGCTCAAGGCATCGTCGAGGGATTGGTCGGGCAGACCATGCATCAGGTCAAGGTTGAAGTTATCGAAACCGGCCTGGCGGGCCATGCCGGCGGCGCGCACCGCTTCGTCACCGTTATGGATCCGGCCCAGGGCTTCGAGCTTGGCTTGCTGGAAGCTCTGGATGCCAATGGACAGGCGATTGATGCCCAAGGCCCGGTAAGCCACGAATTTCTCTTGCTCGAAGGTGCCGGGGTTGGCCTCCAGGGTGATTTCAATGTCGTCGGCGAAGGCTATCCGCGCTTCGACACCCTTGAGCAGCCGGCCCAGGGCCTGGGCGCTGAACAGGCTGGGAGTGCCGCCGCCGAAGAAGATCGAGCTCAGTTTGCGGCCATGGACCCCGTGCAGATCCTGGTCGAGATCGGCCAGCAAGGCATCGACGTACTCTTCTTCCGGCAGCTGCGGGCTGGCGGTGTGGGAGTTGAAATCGCAATACGGGCATTTGCGTACGCACCACGGGATGTGGATGTACAACGCCAGGGGCGGCAACACTGGCAGCGGTGCCCGTGGCGTGTGTGCGCCGCCATGAATCAGCGGCGCGGGAGAGTCATTGTTCATTGCAGGCCCAGGCGTTGACGCAGCAGGGCCATGGCGCGGGCGCGGTGGCTCAGTTGATTTTTTTCCACCGGGCCCAATTCGGCGCTGGAGCAATTGCGCTCCGGCACCCAGAACAGCGGGTCGTAGCCGAAGCCGTGCTCGCCGCTGGCTTCGGTGAGAATGCGCCCCTGCCACAGCCCTTCGCAGAGGATCGGCAGCGGATCATCGGCATGTCGCACCAGCGCCAGGACGCAAACGAATTGTGCGCCACGCTCGGCTTCAGGCACGTCCTTGAGGGCGTCGAGCAGCTTGGCGTTGTTCGCCGCATCACCCTTGCCGTCGGCGTAGCGGGCCGAGTAGATGCCCGGCGCGCCGCCGAGGAAATCCACCGCCAACCCGGAATCGTCCGCCAGCGCCGGGAGGCCGGAGATGCGCGCGGCGTTGCGGGCCTTGAGGATCGCGTTTTCGACGAACGACAGGCCGGTTTCTTCCGGCTCCACCTGGCTGAACTCACCAATCGAGCGCAGGTGCACCGATCCGCCGAGCATGGCCTGGAGTTCCTTGAGTTTGCCGGCATTATGGCTGGCGAGTACGAGTTGGCTGAGGTTCATCATTCGGCGGGGAACAGCTCCTGGTTGAAGTTGAGGGTGTTGACCTTGTCGCCCGTCTTGACCTTGATCTCGAAGGTACGGGTTTCCTGCTGCTCTACCGGATACTGGGCGATGTAGTAGATCGCGCCTTGTTCGCTGATCTGGCGGAACGTCAGGGGGACCGTCTTGCTGGTCAGGTCCTTGACCGTGCCGCTGACCTCGGCCATCAACGGCTTGCCATCCTTGATCACCGACACATTGATCACGCCCTGGTTCTTGCTGCGGACCAGCTCGGCGGCCTTGGCGATGTCCGATGTCAGGAAGGTGGAGTTGAAGGTGTTGTAGTGCACGGTGACGTCACCGAACACTTCCTTGCGCTCGGCCTTGATGGCGTCGGCGGCCATGACGCCGGCGCAGAGACAAGCAGTGATGAGAAACAACGCGAGACGTTTCATGTTGCACTCCTGGGAACGGGGTCGGGGTTCACACGGCGACCTGATGATCGGCAAGGCCTGGGCTGCTGACCCGATAGATGCCTATTTCACCTAATAGATTAGGCCATAGCTTGCTGGCCCACCCGTGGCGGTGCTGCTGATCCACCGCCAGGCGGTTGATGACCTTGGCCTGGCGTTCGCGGCACAACGCTTCGAAGTCCTCGAAGGTGCAGAAGTGGATGTTCGGCGTGTTGTACCAGGTGTAGGGCAAGAACTCCGACACCGGCATGCGGCCCTTGCTCGCCAGGTACCAGCGGCAGCGCCAGTGTCCGAAGTTGGGGAAGGTGATGATGCACTGACGTCCGACCCGGAGCATTTCGTCGAGGATCCTGTCCGGGTAGTGCACCGCTTGCAGGGCCTGGGTCATGACCACGATGTCGAAGCTGTTGCTGGCGAAGTTGCCCAGGCCCTTGTCCAGGTCCTGTTCGATGACGTTGATGCCCTTGGCGATGCACTCGGCGATGTTGTCCGGGTCGTTTTCCAGGCCGTAGCCGGTGACTTGCTTGTTGTCCCGCAGCCAAGTCAGCAGTTCGCCGTTGCCGCAGCCCAGGTCAAGCACGCGGCTGCCGGCGGGGATCCATTCCTGGATGATGTCCAGATCGGCTCTCATGGCGTCCTCACAGCGTAATACGGTTCATGTAGTTGCCGAACGCCTGCAGGTAGCGCGGGATCGGAATCAGAAAGGCGTCGTGGCCCTGGGGCGCGTCGATTTCCAGGTAGCAGACGTCCTTGCGCGCAGCCATCAGTGCGTCCACCAGTTCCCGGGAACGGGCCGGGGAGAAGCGCCAGTCGGTGGTGAACGACATCACGCAGAACCTGGCGGTGGCGCCAGCGAAGGTTTTCGCCAGGTTATCGTCGAAGTTCGCCGCCGGATCGAAGTAGTCCAGTGCCTTGGTCATCAACAGGTAGGTGTTGGCGTCGAAGCGCCCGGAGAATTCCTCACCTTGATAACGCAGGTAGCTTTCCACCTGGAACTCGACGCTGTGGAAGTCGTAATTGAGCTTTTCGCTCTTGAGGCCACGGCCGAATTTCTCGCCCATGGAATCGTCGGACAGGTAGGTGATGTGCCCGACCATCCGCGCCAGCATCAACCCGCGCTTGGGGATCACGCCGTGCTCCTGGAACGAACCGCCGTGGAATTCCGGGTCGGTGAGGATCGCCTGGCGCGCCACTTCGTTGAAGGCGATGTTCTGTGCCGACAGCTTGGGGGCCGAGGCGATTGCCAGGCAATGGCGCACGCGATCAGGGTAGGTGATGGTCCATTGCAGGGCCTGCATCCCGCCCAGGCTGCCGCCGATCACCGCCGCCCATTGACCGATGCCGAGGCGGTCGGCCAGGCGGGCCTGGCTGTGGACCCAGTCTTCCACGGTCAACACCGGAAAGTCGGCGCCGAATGGTTTGCCGGTGTCCGGGTTGAGGCTGCTGGGGCCGGTGGAGCCGTTGCAGCCGCCCAGGTTGTTCAGGCTGACGACGAAGAACCGGTTGGTGTCGATCGGTTTGCCGGGGCCAATGCAACTGTCCCACCAGCCGGGCTTGCGATCGTCGACGCTGTGATAGCCGGCGGCATGGTGATGCCCCGACAAGGCGTGGCAGATCAGCACGGCATTGCTCGCCGTGGCGTTGAGCGTGCCGTAGGTTTCGTAGATCAGGTCATAGGCTGGCAACGAACGGCCGCAGGCCAGGGCCAGGGGCTCGCTGAAATGCGCCATTTGCGGCGTCACCAGACCAACGGAATCGGGGGGAAAGGCAGCTGGCATCGACCCTGCTCTCGTTGAAATGAGGCGTAAGTCTAAAGACCGCTGGGGTTAGCGGCAACCAAGGAAATCGCCGACTGACGCCGATCGTTCCCACGCTCTGCGTGGGAATGCATCCCGTGACGCTCTGCGTCACCCCAGGGCAGAACGCGGAGCGTCCTTGGCAGCGTTCCCACGCAGAGCGTGGGAACGATCAGGCCACAGGGTCAGGTCAGATCAGGACGCGCAGGATATCCGGCATCATGGTCATCGCCGCGAGGTTGTTGATCACCAGCATGTCGAGCAGCTTGAGCACCATGAAGGCCAGGATCGGCGAAATATCCAGGCCGCCGAGGTTCGGCACGATGCGACGGAACGGGGCCAGGGCTGGTTCGCAGATCTGGTTCACCAGCTCGGCGCCCGGGTTGTGGCTGCCCGGGGCGACCCAGGACAGGATCACGCTGATGATCAGGGCGAAGAAGAAGATCTTCAGGAACAGCGCGGTGACGCCGATGATCGACCAGATAAGCAGTTGCAGCGGGTTGCCGGTGGTGCCGTAGGTCAGCAGCAGGGTCAGGGCCATCAGTGCCATTTGCACGAGGATCGCCAATACCAGCGACGACATGTCCAGGCCGAACAGGCTCGGGATGATCCGGCGCAGGGGCTTGAGCAGTGGCTGAGTGGCCTTGACGACGAACTGGCACAGCGGGTTGTAGAAGTTGGCGCGGACCAGTTGCAGCACGAAGCGCATCAGCACGATCAGCAGGTACAGGCTGCCAAGGGTTTGCAGCACGTAGACCGCTGCGGTGTTCAATCCAATCATGAATGGCTCCTTATTGGCCCAGTTGTTCGGCCATTTCGGCCGAGCGGTGCGCGGCGGCGCCGAGTGCTTTTTCCACCAGGGCTTCGAATCCCCCGGCCTGGAACGCTTTGATGGCGGCTTCGGTGGTGCCGGCCGGCGAGGTCACGCGCCGGCGCAGTTCGGCGGCATCGACGTCGCTGGAAGTCGCCATGTGGGCTGCGCCGAGGGCCGTCTGCAAGGTCAGCTGCGCGGCAATCTCACGGGGCAGGCCAAGTTTTTCGCCGGCAGCGGTCATGGCTTCGATCAGCAGGAAGAAGTACGCCGGGCCTGAACCGGAAACGGCGGTGACCGCGTCCAGTTGCTGCTCGGTCTCCAGCCACAGCGCCAGGCCGACGGCCGACAGCAGCTCTTCAGCTTGCTGGCGCTGTTCAGCACTGACCTGTGGGGTGGCGAACAGGCCGCTGACGCCCTGACGCAACAGCGCCGGGGTGTTGGGCATGCAGCGCACGATGGGCTGGTCGCCGAGCCATTTGTTCATGCTTGCGCAGGTGATGCCGGCGGCAATCGACACCACCAGTTGATGGGGCTTGAGGCTTGGGCGAAGGGCTTCGCACACGGTTTTCATCGCTTGCGGCTTGACCGCCAGCACGATGACGTCCGCGCCATCGATGGCTTGTGCGTTGTCGGCAAAGGTCTCGATGCCGTGTTCGCTGCTCACCCGGGTGCGGGTCTCGGTACCCGGATCGCTGGCGCGGATCTGCGCAGCGTCCAGGCCCTTGGCCCGCAGGCCACCGATCAGGCTGGCGGCCATGTTGCCGGCGCCGATAAAGGCAATACGCGTGTTGCTCATGACAGGTCCTTGATTGAGGAGTTGAGTCGGCATGGCTTACGGTTGGTTGGCGCTGTAGTCGCGAGCACCAAACAAGGCGGTACCGATCCTGACCCAGGTGGCGCCCTGGGTAATGGCGGATTCGAGATCGTGACTCATGCCCATGGACAGCGTGTCCAGCGGCAGGGCCAGGCTGGCTTGCAAACGTTGGACGGCGGCGAAGGCTGCGTCCTGGGCGGCGCGCTCTTCGGTTGGCTCGGGGATCGCCATCAGTCCGCGGAGCGTCAGGCGTGGCAATGCGCCGATGGCATCGGCCAGGGCCGGCAGATCCTCCGGGGTACAACCGGATTTGCTGGCTTCCCCGCTGACGTTGACTTGAATGCAGATGTTCAGCGGTGGTAACCCGTCCGGACGCTGCTCGGACAGGCGTTGGGCAATTTTCAAGCGGTCCACGGAATGCACCCAGTCGAAATGTTCGGCGATAGCACGGGTCTTGTTCGATTGAATGGGGCCGATGAAGTGCCAGATCAAGGGCAGGTCAGCCAGTTCGGCCTGCTTGCCCAGCGCTTCCTGCAGGTAGTTCTCACCGAAGTCCCGCAGGCCGGCGGCATAGGCTTCACGCAGGGCCTGGGCGGGCTTGGTCTTGCTCACAGCCAGCAATTGGACGCTGTCTGCGACACGGTGGGCGGCTTGCTCCGCAGCGCGGATGCGCGATCTAACCTGAGCGATGTTGTCTGCTATCGTGGACATAAAGAAGCGCCAGCGGTCTGAGGTTCGCGGCATTCTACTGGAATTGAGGAGCGCTATGGATATCACTGAACTGCTGGCGTTCAGCGCCAAACAGGGGGCTTCGGACCTGCATCTGTCCGCCGGGCTGCCGCCGATGATCCGGGTTGATGGCGATGTGCGGCGGATCAACCTGCCGGCACTGGACCACAAACAGGTTCATGAGCTGATCTACGACATCATGAACGACCGGCAACGGGTAGATTACGAAAAGTTTCTGGAAACCGATTTTTCCTTCGATGTACCCGGGGTCGCCCGGTTTCGGGTCAACGCGTTCAACCAGAATCGCGGCGCGGGGGCGGTGTTCCGGACCATTCCGTCGAAAGTCCTGACCATGGAAGAGCTGGGCATGGGCGAGGTGTTTCGCAAAGTGACCGAGGCTCCTCGCGGGCTGGTGCTGGTGACCGGGCCAACCGGCTCAGGCAAATCCACCACCCTGGCGGCGATGATCGACTACCTCAACACCCATAAGCATCACCACATCCTCACCATCGAGGACCCCATCGAATTTGTTCACGAACCACGCAAGTGCCTGATCAACCAGCGCGAAGTGCACCGCGACACCCAAGGTTTTTCCACGGCACTGCGTTCGGCCCTGCGGGAAGACCCGGACGTGATCCTGGTAGGGGAGATGCGTGACCTGGAAACCATCCGCCTGGCACTGACCGCCGCCGAAACCGGGCACTTGGTATTCGGCACCCTGCACACCACGTCGGCGGCCAAGACCATCGACCGGGTGGTGGACGTGTTCCCAGGAGACGAGAAGTCCATGGTGCGCTCGATGTTGTCCGAATCATTGCAGGCGGTGATTTCCCAGACGCTGATCAAGAAGATCGGCGGCGGCCGGGTCGCCGCTCATGAGATCATGCTGGGCACATCGGCGATTCGTAACCTGATCCGCGAGGACAAGGTGGCGCAGATGTACTCGGCGATCCAGACCGGCGGTTCGCTGGGGATGCAGACGCTGGATATGTGTCTGAAGGACCTGGTGACCAAAGGCTTGATCAGCCGTGAGCACGCGCGGGAGCGGGCGCGTACGCCGGATAATTTCTGAGGGATTTTCCGATCGTTCCCACGCTCTGCGTGGGAACGCAGCCGGGGACGCTCCGCGTCCCTGAGAGCCGAACGCAGAGCGTCCGCTGAGGCATTCCCACGCAGAGCGTGGGAACGATCATCAGCGCTGGACGACCCGCATCCCGCCCGGCTCTTTCGGCAACACCCGCTTGGCAACCACGTAGTGGGTGTCCCAGTACGGTTTGTTCAGGGTGTCGATGGTCACCGACTTGCCGCGACGTGGTGCGTGAATGAAGCGGTCGTTGCCCAGGTAGATGGCCACGTGGTTGACCCGGCGGCTCTTGAGCTTGAAGAAGATCAGGTCGCCGGGCTTGAGGTCCTTGCGCTCGACTTTCTCACCGTGACCGGCCGCCATGGCATTCGAGGTGCGTGGCAGGTCGAAAGTGGCGTCGTTGAACGCATATTTCACCAGGCCACTGCAATCGAAGCCTTTACTTGGGCTGCTGCCGCCCCAACGATAAGGTGTGCCGAGTACATTCACGGCACGGCTCAATACGTTGCTGCTCGCTTTGGTCGCCATGGGCGGAACCAGCTTGCTGTTGCCCGTGTTCGTATACTGGACGCTGGGCTTGTTCTTGCTCGAAGGAGCAGAAACATGGGATTTCGGGGTGTAGCCGTTGACGTTGGGAAGACGTTGCTCACGATTGGTGGCGTGGGCGGCCAGTGGCAATAATAGGCAAATGGTTAGCCATGTCTTGAAAAATGGACGCATTAGGCAGGGCTCTTATAGGTTAGCGCGCAACTTTATAACAGCTTTTTGGCGGATTCCGAGGCCGTTTGTCGATCCGAAATCCTGCGCGTAACCCCTGAAAATGCGCCATTTTGCCCCGATTGTCCGGCACAGGCCCCGGAATACGGGGGCTCCGCTGCGCCCAAGGCGCCAAGGACCGCTTGTCGGCAAGACACACAAAAGTCACAAATAAACTGAACAAATTTATCTATCGAGGCAAAAGAGGCCATTCATGAACAGCTATCAGCTGGACGCTAGCCATGACACCCACAGCAAAATCATCGGGTATCTGCTCTGGATTTTCGGTTTCACCGGGGCCCATCGTTTCTACTATGGCAAGCCGGTCACCGGCACGATCTGGTTCTTCACCTTTGGCCTGCTGGGCATAGGCTGGCTGATCGACCTGTTCCTGATTCCTGCCATGGACCGCGAAGCGGACCTGCGCTTCACCCCAGGACCTATCGAATACACCGTGGCGTGGATCCTGTTGACGTTTCTCGGGGTGTTCGGCGTGCACCGGATGTATCAAGGCAAATGGCTCAGCGGGATCATCTACCTGCTGACTGGCGGGGTGTTCTTCCTGGGGGTGCTGTATGACTTCTGGACGCTGAACGACCAGGTTTCGATTCGCAATGCGCAGAAGCGTGGGGCTTTTCAGTAAAACCGGGTTGCTCCCATCGCGAGCAGGCTCGCTCCCACAAGGGATCTTCAGCGCACACAAATTGTGTGAATGCCCTGAAACCCAATGTGGGAGCGAGCCTGCTCGCGATAGGCGCGACGCGGTGTCAGGCCTGATGAGTGACCCGCCCATCCATCAGGGTATAACGCACCACTCCCGGCAAGCTGTGGCCCAGGAACGGGCAGTTGTCGCCCTTGGAGCGCCAGTTTTCCCCGACCACGGTGGAGGCGGCCGGGTCAAACAGCACCAGGTCCGCTGCCGCACCCACCGCCAGTTTCCCGGCTGGTAGTTGCAGTGCCTGGGCCGGGCCGGCGCTAAGGCGCGCCAGCAAGGTCGGCAGGTCAAGCAGGCCGTTTTCCACCAGTGTCATCGCCAGCGGCAACAGCAGTTCGACGCTGCTGATGCCCGGTTCGGTGGCGCCGAAGGGTGCCAGCTTGGCATCGCGCTCATGGGGTTGGTGATGGCTGGAGATGGCCGAGATCACTCCGGATTTCACTGCCTCGCGCAGGCCATCCCGGTCAGCGCGGGTGCGCAGCGGTGGCTGGACGTGATAGACGCTGTTGAAGTCGATCAGGGCTTCGTCGGTCAGGATCAGTTGGTACAGCGCCACATCGGCGGTCACCGGCAAGCCGCGGGCCTGGGCCTGGGCGATCAGCGCCGCGCCGCGGGCACTGGTCAGTTGGCTGAAGTGCGCGCGCACACCGCTTTGCTCCACCAGCAACAGGTCGCGGGCCAGGGCCACGGTCTCGGCGGTCTCAGGTATGCCCGGCAGGCCGAGGAAGCTGGCGGTCGGGCCTTCGTGGGCCAGGCCACCTTCGGCCAGGTCGTGATCCTGGGAGTTGAAGATCACCGTCAGGCCGAAGGTGGCTGCGTATTCCAGGGCGCGGCAAAGGGTACGGGTGTTGCGGAAGCTGTTCAGGCCGTTGCCGAACGCCACGCAGCCGGCATCGCGTAACGCAATCAGCTCCGCCAGTTGTTCGCCATCGAGGCCTTTGCTCAATGCACCAATCGGAAAGACCTTGGTATTGCCGGCTTCGCGAGCGCGGTCGAGGATCAGTTCGGCCACGGCCGAGGTATCCAGCACCGGCTTGGTCTGTGGCGGGCAGCACAGGCTGGTCACGCCACCGGCGGCGGCGGCCCGGGTCTCGCTGACGATGCTGCCTTTGCGACTGTAGCCAGGCTCGCGCAGGGCAACGTTCAGGTCGACCAGGCCGGGGGCGGCCACCAGGCCTTGGGCGTCGAGGGTCTCGACCGCCACGAAACCGGCCGGGGCGGCGCCCAGGGCGACGATTTTGCAGGCATCGATATGGATGTCAGTCACTTGATCCAGGCCGCTGGCCGGATCGATCACGCGTGCGCCGAGAATGCTGAGCTTCACTGGGCGTTCTCCTGGTCGAATTGGCGCTGGGCCGTTTGCCCGCTCATGGCCATGGACAGCACGGCCATGCGGATGGCGATGCCGTAGGTCACCTGGTTGAGAATTACCGAATGGGGGCCATCGGCCACCGCCGACTCGATCTCCACCCCGCGGTTGATCGGCCCCGGGTGCATGACGATGGCGTCCGGCTTGGCCCCGGCCAGGCGGGCGGTAGTGAGGCCGAACAGGCGGTAGAACTCGCCTTCGCTGGGCAGCAGGCCGCCGGTCATCCGCTCACGTTGCAGGCGCAGCATGATCACCACGTCGACGTCCTTGAGGCCTTCGGTCATGTCGGTGTAGACCTTCACGCCGTACTGCTCGACGCCGATGGGCAGCAGGGTTTTCGGCGCGATCACGCGGATGTCCGGACAACCGAGGGTCTTAAGGGCGAGCATGTTCGAGCGAGCCACCCGCGAGTGCAGGATGTCGCCGACAATGGCCACCGAGAGGTTCTCGAAGCTGCCCTTGTGCCGGCGAATGGTCAGCATGTCCAGCATGCCTTGGGTCGGGTGGGCGTGACGGCCGTCGCCGCCGTTGATGATCGCCACCTGCGGGCAGACGTGTTCGGCAATGAAGTGTGCCGCGCCGGAGTCTCCGTGACGCACGACGAACATGTCCGCCGCCATGGCTTCGAGATTGCGCAGGGTATCGAGCAGGGTTTCGCCCTTGCTCGCCGAGGACGTCGACACGTTGAGGGTGATCACGTCCGCCGACAGCCGCTGGGCCGCCAGTTCAAAGGTGGTGCGGGTGCGGGTGGAGTTTTCGAAGAACACGTTGCACACGGTCTTGCCGCGCAGCAACGGGACTTTCTTCACCGCCCGGGCACCGACTTCGAGGAACGAGTCGGCGGTGTCTAGGATTTCCGTCAGCAGCTCGCGGCGCAGGCCGTCGAGGGACAGGAAGTGCCGCAGCTGGCCCTGATCGTTGAGCTGCAGCGGGCGCTTGGTTTCGAGAGGCGTCATCGCGATGGACTCTTACAAGGGCAGTTAAAGGGCAAGGTCTTGCAGTTCGAGTTGTAGCGGTGCGGGGCCGGAGAGCTTGACCCGCTGGTGTGCGGCCAGTGTCAGCGTCGCGCCGACCACGTTCGGGCGGATCGGCAACTCGGCGGCATCCAGGTCCAGCAGGCACACCAGGGTCACGCTGGCCGGGCGACCGTAGTCGAACAACTCGTTCATGGCGGCGCGAATGGTCCGGCCGCTCATCAGCACGTCATCGATCAGGACCAGGTGCTGGCCCTCGATCTCGAACGGCAGCGCCGAAGGGCGTACCTGTGGGTGCAGGCCGTTCTGGCTGAAGTCGTCGCGGTAGAAGGACACGTCCAGGGTGCCCAGCGGCGATTGGCTGCCAAGCTCCTCGAGCAAGGCCTGGGCAACCCAGACGCCGCCGGTGCGAATGCCGATGTAGCGCGGTTCGCGGATGCCGCGTTGTTCCAGGTGTGCCGTGAGACGGATCGCCATCTGGCTGATCAGGTCGGCAGGATTGGGCAGGCTCATGCTGGCTCCTTCAGGTTCCCGGGCCGGCGGTGAAAGGCCCGGTCTATCGCTAAAAGAAAGCGCCTTGGCGGCGCTTTCAAAATCAGGTGTCGAACAGGGCGCTATTGGCATCGAGCCAGCCCTGCAGCAGCAGGGCGGCGGCGATGGCGTCCACCGGGTTGTCGCGGTAACTGCCTTTCTGCCCGCCACGCTCGAGGCGTTCGCCCTTGGCTTCGAACGTGGTCAGGCGCTCGTCATGGGTGTAGAAGGGCAGGTTGTAGCGGCCATTGAGCCGACGGGCGAATTTTTCGGCGCGCACGCACATGTCGCTGGGCGTACCGTCCATGTTCAGCGGCAGGCCGACCACCACGGCGTCGGGCTTCCATTCCTTGATCAGCGCTTCGACCTGGTTCCAGTCCGGAACGCCATTCTGCGCCTTGAGGGTGCACAGCTCGCGGGCCTGGCCGGTAACGACCTGGCCGACTGCGACGCCGATCTGTTTGGTGCCGTAATCGAAACCCAGCAGCAGGCGCAGGGCCATCAGGCGTGTCCTGCCTGGCTGGTGAGCAGACTGAGGTTGATCCCCAGGCGGTTGGCCGCCGCTTCCAGGCGCAGTTCACTGCTGGTGTTGAACAGGATGTCGGCGTCGAACGGGCAGGTCAGCCAGGCATTGTCGGCCAGTTCGGCCTCCAGTTGCCCGGCTTCCCAACCTGCATAGCCGAGGGCGATCAGGCTTTTTTCCGGACCGACACCGTCGGCGATGGCAAATAACACGTCCTGGGAAGTCGACAGCGACACGCCATTGAGGTCCACGGTGGCCTGGTAGCTCGGCCCCGATGGATGGAGCACGAAACCGCGGTCGGTCTGCACCGGCCCGCCGATGAAAATCGGCACGTGCTGGCACAGGATGGGCGGCTCTACCTCAGGGCGCAGCTGCTCGAGAATGTCCGCCAGGTTCAGCTCCTGCGGGCGATTGATCACCAGCCCCATGGCGCCATTGGCCGTGTGCTCGACGATGTAGGTCAAGGTATGGGCGAAGTTCGGATCGGCCATATGCGGCATGGCGATCAGGAAATGATGCTTGAGGTAGGTGGGGCTGACGTTTTTCATAGGCGATAGTGTGGCGGCGCAGGGGCGAACTGACAAGCTGGGGATGTGCAGGAAATACCTTGGCGACACCGATCAAATGTGGGAGCGGGCTTCGTGGGAGCAAAGCTTGCTCGCGATCCAGGCGCTGCGGTCCTCAAGAGACCGCGGCGTTTTCATCGCGGGCAAGCCTTGCTCCCACACAACCCGCTCCCACAAGGGGCTTGGGCAGTGGGTCAGTTACTGGAGAGCCGGTCACCGCGGGAGAATTTCCAGGTGCGGATGATCTCCAGTCGGTCGATGTCCGACAAATCTCCGGTAAACGGCGCGAACGGCGCCGCCAGGCGCACGATACGCTGGGCCGCCTGGTCCAGCAGCGGCTGGCCAGAGGACTCCAGCACCAGCACTTCATACAAGGAACCGTCGCGGTTGATCGAGACCATGAGCCGCAGGTTGCCGTAGATCTGCTTGCGCCGCGCTTCGTCGGGGTAATTGAGGTTGCCGATGCGCTCGACCTTCTTGCGCCACTCGTCCTTGTACCAGGCGCCCTTGTCACGCATGGTCGAGGCGGCGCTCAGGCGGTGGATACGCGGGCGTTTGGCATAGAGCTGCTGTTCCTGGGCCAGTTCGGCTTCCAGGCTGGCGATGTCGCTGGACAGCTGAGAGCTGTCGAAGGTCGGTGCCGGGGCCTTGGGCTTGGGATCAGGCTTGACCTCTTCCTTGACCGGTGCCTTTTTCGGCTTCGGTGCCACGGTGGTCACGGCGGCCTTGGGGGCCGTTTCCTGCACCTCGGGCTTGGCGGCCGGGGGAGGGGTGGCCTTCTGAACCTGGTTATCCTGGAACGGCGCGATCTCGGTGGTCTTGGGAACCGCCTTTTTTTCCAGGGTGCCGCTGCCTTGCTGGTTTTCCTGGGCGAGGAAATCTGCCTGCTTCGGCTTGGTTTCGCTCTTGAAGGTGGCCAGGGTGATTTCGAGGGTCTGGGTGATCTGCTTGGGCTCGACCGTGGCAAACCCGACGCCCAGCAGCAGCGCCAGGTGGATCAGCGCCGCCAGGAACAGGGTAAAGCCGAGGCGATCAGCCGGACGCACGCCACGGTGGGCGAGCTCTAGGGGCAGATCGGACGGGAGGGTCATGACAAGGAAACCAACATCGCGTTTTTTTCAGGCCGGGCATGATAACGCAATGTGGGTTCCCTTCATCAGATCTGGATCAACGAGCCTTGAGCTTCTGATCGATGGCATCCATCAGCATCCCGCCGATGTCGGTGCCGAAGGCATTATCGATCTCGCGGATGCAGGTCGGGCTGGTGACGTTGATTTCCGTCAGGTGTTCGCCGATCACGTCCAGGCCCACGAACAGCAGGCCTTTCTCGCGCAGGGTCGGGCCGACCTGGGCCGCGATCCAGCGGTCCTTCTCGGTCAGCGGGCGGGCTTCGCCACGGCCGCCGGCGGCCAGGTTGCCGCGGGTTTCGCCCGCTGCCGGAATGCGCGCCAGGCAATAGTCCACCGGCTCGCCATCAATCATCAGGATGCGCTTGTCGCCATCGACGATGGCCGGCAGGTAGCCCTGGATCATGATCTGCTGCTTGCCGTGCAGGGTCAGGGTTTCCAGGATCACGGAGAGGTTCGGGTGGCCGGCGGTGTGGCGGAAGATTGAAGAACCGCCCATGCCGTCCAGGGGCTTGAGGATCACGTCGCCGTGATGATCGGCGAACTCGCGCAGTACATCCGGACGGCGGCTGACGATGGTCGGTGGCGTGCATTGCGGGAACAGGGTGGCGAACAGCTTCTCGTTGCAGTCGCGCAGGCTCTGGGGCTTGTTGACCACCAGCACGCCGGCGGTTTCGGCTTGTTCCAGCAGGTAAGTGGAATACACGAATTCCATGTCGAACGGCGGATCCTTGCGCATCAGGATCACGTCCAGGTCGCTCAGCAGCGCATCGTTTTCGTCGCCCAGTTCAAACCATTTTTCCGGGTTGGCGAAGACTTTCAACGGTTTCATGCGCGCCCGGGCCTGGCCTTCGGCCTGGTAGAGATCGCGCTGTTCCATGTAGAACAATTCCCAGCCGCGCTTTTGAGCGGCCAGCAGCATGGCCAGCGAGCTATCCTTTTTGTAGGAAATGCTGGCGATAGGGTCCATGACAATGCCGACGCGTACGCTCATGGCTTGGTTCCTCGAAATCTGATGGGGCACAAAGGGCGTGAAAAAGTGGCGTCAGAGTGGCGCCCGCCGGATTCGCGGTCAAGGAAAAACCACCGTACCGTCCGGCCGATAGCCCGGCGCTGGAGACTGTGCTAAAAAGGCTGCCATGTGGCGCGCGGGCCTTGAACATCAAGGGCTTGCGCCGTCGGTCGCATTTACGCGTTTAAAACCGGTTCGCAGTGGCAATGGCAGAGCATCCTACGCAGCAGCAACCCAGCGCCTTGAAGGTCATGGTCATCGACGATTCGAAGACCATTCGCCGTACCGCCGAAACCTTGCTGCGCAATGTGGGTTGCGAGGTGATCACGGCGGTCGATGGCTTCGATGCCCTGGCCAAGATCACCGACCATCACCCGGGCATCATCTTTGTCGACATCATGATGCCGCGTCTGGACGGTTACCAGACGTGCGCCCTGATCAAGAACAACAGCGCCTTCAAGGCCACGCCAGTGATCCTGCTGTCGTCCCGGGACGGGCTGTTCGACAAGGCCAAGGGACGTATCGTCGGTTCCGATCAGTTTTTGACCAAGCCTTTCAGCAAGGAAGAACTGCTGGGCGCGATACAAGCTCATGTTCCGGGCTTTGCCGCCGTCCAGCCGCACCAGGCACATTAAATGACGCCCGGCCGCAGAGCCTGGGGTCGACAAGAATGGGGAACACCATGGCACGAATTCTGATCGTCGATGATTCGCCGACTGAAATGTACAAGCTGACCGGCATGCTGGAAAAACACGGTCACCTGGTCCTCAAGGCCGAGAACGGCGCCGACGGCGTGGCCCTGGCCCGCCAGGAAAAGCCCGACGCAGTGTTGATGGACATCGTCATGCCCGGCCTCAACGGGTTCCAGGCGACACGCCAATTGACCAAGGATCCGGAAACCGGGCATATCCCGGTCATCATCATCACCACCAAGGACCAGGAAACCGATAAGGTCTGGGGCACGCGCCAAGGCGCCAAGGACTACCTGACCAAGCCGGTCGACGAAGAAACCCTGATCAAGACCCTGAACAACGTCCTGGCGGGTTGACGGCGCGGCCATGAGCCCATCCCTGACTGCGTTCGAGCTGCTGCTGCAGATCGATCGACGCTGCCGGTCGCTGGCGGCGGACCTGCCGTCCCAACCGACCCACCGTCATGCCTGGAGTGGTATCGGCTTTCGCCTGGGCGAGCGTTGGTACGTGGCGCCCATGGAAGAAGTCAGCGAAGTGCTGCACGAGCCACGTCATACGCATCTGCCTGGGGTCAAGCCGTGGGTGCGTGGTGTGGCCAACCTGCGTGGGCGACTGTTGCCGTTGATGGACCTGTGCGGTTTTTTCGGTCATGAACTGTCGACGGTGCGCAAGCAGCGGCGGGTGCTGGTGGTGGATCATGGCGAGGTGTTCGCCGGGTTGCTGGTGGATGAAGTCCTCGGATTGCAGCATTTCGCCCAGGACAGCCTGGAGCCGATGCAGGCAAACGATCGCGACTGTCCGGAAGCCGCCTTCGTCAAGGGCCGGTTTCGTGGCGAGCGACAGTGGCAGGTGTTCAGCCCTTTTGCGTTGACGCAGTCTGAGGGGTTCATGGATGTGGCTATTTAACAGACACCGCGCAGCCTCCTGTGGGAGCGAGCCTGTGGGAGCAAAGCTTGCTCGCGATGCAGACGCCTCGGTCGGCAGCAAACCGTGTTGTTGTCATCGCGGGCAAGCCTTGCTCCCACAGAGCCGCCCTGAGATCAGTCACCCATGGCGAGTTGGATTGGGCAGTACAGGCGAAAATCGATGAGCAAAGCACACACAGGCAAGCCACTGGAAGCGTCGCGCAGTCGTTCGCAGATCATCGTGCTGTTCGTCGCGCTGATCATCTTCATCATGCTGCTGTTCGCCAATTTCGCGTACCTCAACACCCAGTCCACCTACGATAAACAGTACATCGGCCATGCCGGTGAGTTGCGGGTGTTGTCCCAGCGCATTGCCAAGAACGCCACCGAGGCCGCCGCCGGCAAGGCTGCGGCGTTCAAGTTGCTGAGCGATGCACGCAACGATTTTGCCCAGCGCTGGGGCTACCTCAAGCAGGGTGACCCGGTGACCGGCCTGCCACCGGCGCCCTCGACCCTGCGACCGCAGATGCGCGCGGTGCAACTGGACTGGGAGCGCCTGCTCAAGAACACCGACGCCATCCTGTCCAGCGAGCAGACTGTGCTGTCGCTGCATCAGGTGGCGGCGACCTTGGCCGAAACCGTGCCGCAGTTGCAGGTCGAATATGAGAAAGTCGTCGAGATCCTGCTGCAACGGGGCGCACCAGCGGCCCAGGTGGCCATGGCCCAGCGCCAGTCGCTGTTGGCCGAGCGCATACTGGGTGCAGTGAATACCGTGCTGGCGGGGGATGAGAACGCCAGCCAGGCCGCCGATACCTTTGGCCGCGATGCCGCGCGTTTCGGCCAGGTGCTCAACGGGATGTTGCAAGGCGACCCGGCCTTGAAGATCTCCCAGGTCCAGGATCGCGATGCCCGGGCACGCCTGAGCGAAATCAGTGAACTGTTCGAGTTCGTCTCGGGCTCGGTGGACGAAATCCTCGAAACCTCGCCGGAGCTGTTCAAGGTCCGCGAGTCGGCGGGCAACATCTTCAATCTGTCGCAGACCCTGTTGGACGAAGCCTCGCACCTGACCACCGCACTGGAGAACCTGGCCAGCGGTCGGTCCGTCCACGCCATCGGCGGTTATGTGCTGGGGCTGCTGGCGCTGACATCGATCATCCTGATCGGCCTGGTGATGGTGCGTGAAACCAACCGCCAGTTGCACGAAACCGCGGAAAAGAACGAGCGCAACCAGAACGCGATCATGCGCCTGCTGGACGAAATCGCCGATCTGGCCGACGGCGACCTGACCGTCACCGCGTCGGTCACCGAGGACTTCACCGGCACCATTGCCGACTCGATCAATTATTCGGTGGACCAACTGCGCGACCTGGTCGCCACCATCAACCTCACCGCTGGCCAGGTCGCCGCCGCGGTGCAGGAAACCCAGGCCACCGCCATGCACCTGGCCCAGGCTTCCGAGCACCAGGCCCAGCAGATCAGCGAAGCTTCGACTTCAATCAATGAAATGGCCCAGTCCATCGACCAGGTATCGGCCAACGCCGCCGAGTCGTCGGCGGTGGCCGAGCGCTCCGTGGAGATCGCCAACAAGGGCAACGAGGTGGTGCACAACACCATTCATGGCATGGACAACATTCGCGAGCAGATCCAGGACACCGCCAAGCGCATCAAGCGCCTGGGCGAGTCGTCCCAGGAAATCGGCGACATCGTCAGCCTGATCGACGACATTGCCGACCAGACCAACATATTGGCTCTCAACGCCGCGATCCAGGCGTCCATGGCCGGTGATGCGGGGCGCGGCTTCGCGGTGGTGGCCGATGAAGTACAACGGCTGGCGGAGCGCTCTTCGGCGGCGACCCGGCAGATCGAAACGCTGGTGCGGGCGATCCAGGCCGATACCAACGAAGCGGTGATCTCCATGGAGCAGACCACCAGCGAAGTGGTGCGCGGCGCCCGTCTGGCCCAGGATGCCGGCGTGGCCCTGGAGGAGATCGAGGGCGTGTCGAAGACCCTGGCGGCGCTGATCCAGAGCATTTCCAACGCCGCGCAGCAGCAGACCACTTCGGCGGGACAGATTTCCCTGACGATGAACGTGATCCAGCAGATCACCACCCAGACCTCGTCCGGCTCCACCGCCACCGCCGAGAGCATCGGCAACCTGGCGAAAATGGCCAGCCAGCTGCGCCGGTCGGTGTCCGGGTTCACGTTGCCGGCGGCTAAGGATGAGGACAAGTCTTGATTGTTGGAGGCGGTATACGGGGCGAGGGGAATCATGTGGGAGCAAGGCTTGCCCGCGATGAGAGCGACGCGTCAGGCCGGAGATCGAGTTGCCTTTATCGCGAGCAGGCTTTGCTCCCACAGATGAGTCCTCCCGCCAAAAGGAGGGTGTATTTGCCGGATTGGAGCGGTTATGGGTGATCGGCACGACTACGTGGCCCTGGAATGGGTCAAGGGCGAGATTGCCGAAACGCTGAAGCAGGCCCATCTGGCCCTCAACCGGCTGGTGGATGACCCTCAGGCGGCGGATGCCCTTGGGCAATGCCTGGCCTGCATTCACCAGGTACATGGTGGCCTGCAGATGGTCGAGTTCTATGGCGCGGCGTTGCTGGCCGAAGAAATGGAGCACCTGTGCGTCGCCCTGCAGGACAATCGCATCGCCCATCGCGACGAAGCCATCAGCCTGTTGAGCCAGGCCCTGGGACAGCTGCCGATGTACCTGGACCGCATCCAGGGTGCCCGTCGCGACCTGCCGCTGGTGGTCTTGCCGCTGATCAACGACTTGCGCAGTGCCCGGGGCGAAAGCCTGTTGTCGGAAACCAGCCTGTTCAGCCCGGAATTGCCCGATATCGCGCCCCTCGGCGATGCGGCCCTGAAACGGCTCGAGCCGGCGGACCTGCCCGGCACCTTGCGCAAATTGCGCCAGACCTTGCAAGTGGCCCTGGTGGGTCTGTTGCGCGAACAGGACGATGCCACCCACCTCGGTTACCTGGCCAAAGTCTTCCATCGCCTCGAAGGGCTCTGCGCAGGCGCGCCGCTCAATGCCCTGTGGCAGGTGGCTTCGGCGTTGATCGAAGGCATGCGTGACGGGCGTATCGCCAACAGCCCGGCATTACGCAGCCTGTTCAAGGAAGCCGACAAGGAACTCAAGCGCCTGCTCGACCAGGGCATGCCCGGTATCAATCAACCGGCACCGCCGCACCTGCTCAAGAGCTTGTTGTTCTATATTGCCAAGGCCGAATACCCCAGCGGGCAGATGCAGATCATGAAAGAACGCTACTCACTGGACGATGCGCTGCCCGACAGCGCCATGCTCGACGAAGAGCGTGCGCGCCTGGCCGGGCCCGACCGCGATGCCATGCGCTCGGTGCTCACCGCGCTCTGCGAGGAACTGGTGCGGGTCAAGGAGCGGCTGGACCTGTTCGTGCGCAGTGACCGCCAGCACGCCTCGGAGCTGGACAGCCTGCTGGCGCCCTTGCGGCAGATCGCCGATACCCTGGCGGTGCTGGGTTTCGGCCAGCCTCGCAAGGTCATCATCGATCAATTGGCGGTGGTCCTGAGCCTCTCGCAAGGCCAACGGGAGCCCGATGACGCGACCCTCATGGACGTCGCCGGGGCCTTGCTCTATGTCGAGGCCAACCTGGCCGGCATGGTGGGCACCGTCGAGCCTGAAAGTCGTGAAGACAGCCAATTGCCCACCACCGACCTGACCCAGATCCACCAGATTGTCATCAAGGAAGCCCACACCTGCCTGCAGCAGGCCAAGGACATGATCGTCGACTACATCGACGCCGACTGGAACAGCGAACAACTACAGACCTTGCCGACCCTGCTGACCCAGGTCCGCGGCGCCCTGGCGATGATCCCCCTGAGTCGCGCTGCCGGCCTGGTGGAGGCCTGCAACGGATTCATTCGCGACCACCTGTTGCTGGACCAGGCCCGACCGGGTTGGGAAGAGCTCGACCATCTGGCCGACGTGATCACCGGTCTTGAATATTACCTGGAGCGTTTGAGCGAAGATCCGGAAACACCCGGCGAGCCGTTGCTGGATGGGGTCGAGCGGAGCCTGGCCGCGCTCGGCTATTTCCCAGATGAGGCCCGGGTACCCTTGCTCGACGATGTGCTGAGCCCCAACGAAGCCCAGGTCATGCAGGATTTGCAGGAGCTGGATGATCCGCAGACCGTGCAGTCCCTCGCCGACATGCTGGCCAGCCCGGTCTCGGCGGTCAATCCGCCGGCCAGGAGCACGCCGGGCAGTCTGCTGCCGCCTCCGGTGGATGAGCACCCGGTCGACGAAGAATTGCGTGAGGTCTTCCTCGAGGAAACCGGCGAGGTGCTGGAGGTGCTGCACGAGTATCTGCCGCGCTGGGCCGCTCAACCTGCCGACCAGGTCGCCCTGGGCGAAGTGCGCCGGGCCTTCCACACGCTCAAGGGCAGCGGCCGCATGGTCCGGGCACTGGTGCTGGGGGAACTGGCCTGGGCGGTGGAGAACCTGCTCAACCGGGTGCTGGAACACAGCGTCGAGCCGAGTGCTACGGTCCTGCAACTGGTGGACGACACAGTACGGCTGCTGCCCACGCTGGTGGCCGATTTTGCCGCCCATCTCCAGCGCCAGCGTGACGATGTCGACCGGTTGGCCGCACGCGCCCACGCCCTGGCCAAGGGCAGCGATGAGCTCGATGAAGACCAGGGGGACGTGGCCGCCCTCGACCCGCTGCTGTTGAAGATCTTCGACAAGGAAGCCCAGGGGCATCTCGCCGGTCTCAATCGTTTTCTCGAGCAGGCCGCCGAACACCTGCCCTTGCAGGCCAGTGACGAATTGCAGCGTGCCCTGCACACCCTCAAGGGCAGCGCATCCATGGCTGGCGTGCTGCCGATTGCCGAGCTGGCCGGGGCGATGGACCAACTTGCCCGGGAGTACAGGGTGCACCTGATAGCCCTCGACCTGGATGAAGTCGAGTGCCTGCTGGAAGCCGAAGGCCTGCTGCGCCTGGGCCTGCGCCAGTTGCACGATGATCCACTGGCGCCGATTCCCGGGGCCGCGGACTTGATCCGGCGAACCCAGGCCCTGGTGGCCGAGCGCCTGCAAGCGGTCAGCGGCACTTCGGACACTGGCGCGCGAAACAAGCGCGACCCGCAACTGATCAACGATTTCCTGGCCCAGGGCATGGACATCCTGCTGGACGCCGAAAATCTGTTGCAACGCTGGCAGCAGCACCCCGGCGAAGGCCAGGAGTTAAGCGCTTTGCTGGATGAGTTGACGACCCTTGGCGAAGGCGCGCACCTGGCCGACCTGCAGCCGGTGGACGAGCTCTGCGAAGCCTTGCTCGATCTTTATGGCGCCGTGGAAGAAAGCAGCCTGGTGGTCAGCGACGAATTCTTCCAGCAGGCGCAACGTGCCCACGAAGCGTTGATCGACATGCTCGATGAGTTGGCGGCCGGTCAGCATGTGCATCCACGACCCGAGCGGATCCAGGCCCTGCATGCGCTGCTCGAGGCTGGTCTAGATCCGTCGGCCACCGGCCTGATCCGCAGCGATGGCAGCCGCACCTTGAGCATCCGCGAGCTGGGGCATGCAACCGCCGAGCTCGAACGCGACGTGCCTGCTGACACATCGATGGACGACGACATCACCTCGATCTTCCTCGAAGAGGCCCAGGACATCCTGGAAAGTGCCGCCCAGGCCCTGCAACGCTGGCTGGCGGACCCGGACAACGGGGCACCGCTGTCCTCGTTGCAGCGGGACCTGCATACCCTCAAGGGTGGTGCGCGCATGGCCGATATCCGGCCGATCAGCGATCTGGCCCAGGAACTGGAAAACCTCTACGAAGGCTTGGTGGATCGCCGCTACAGCTACAGCGATGAGCTGGCTCATCTGCTCAACGGCAGCCACGAGCGCCTCGACCTGTTGCTCGGGCAATTGCAGCAGGGCCAGACCTTGGGCGATCCGGTGTCGCTGATCGACGCCATCCGCCGGTTCCGTCAGGACAAGCCGAACGCCATTGAGGGCGTCGGGTCGATCCCAGGCGACGCGGCCAGCCATGATCCCGAACTGCTGGAGATCTTTCTCGAGGAAGGTTTCGACATCCTCGACAGTTCCGGCGCGGCCTTGCTGCGCTGGCAGGCCGAACCATCGAACCGCCAGGCGGTGGAAACCCTGCTGCGGGACCTGCACACCCTCAAGGGCGGCGCGCGGATGGTGGAGATCGGGCCCATCGGCGACTTGGCCCATGAGTTGGAAAATCTCTATGAAGGCTTGTCCGCGGGCCTGTTGCAACCGACTCCGGCGTTGTTCGTCCTGCTGCAGAGCAGCCATGATCGATTGGCCCACATGCTCGATGCTGTACGGGCCGGCCTGGCATGTCCGCCGGCGGACCGGTTGATTGCGCAGATCCAGGCGGTCAACCACCCGCAGAACAGCGAGACGCCGGCTACGGAGCCCTCCGCAGCCCCGGCGATGCCCGTAGGTCCGGCCACGGCACCCGCGCCCGCCAAACCCGAGCCAACTGCGTCGAGCGATGGTGCGGACATGGTCAAGGTGTCCGCCGAACTGCTGGACGACCTGGTGAACCTGGCGGGGGAAACGTCGATCTTCCGTGGCCGTATCGAACAGCAGGTCAACGATGCACACGTGGCCCTGAGCGAAATGGAAACCACCATCGAGCGCATGCGCGACCAGTTGCGACGCCTGGACACCGAAACCCAGGGGCGGATTCTCAGCCGCCAGCAAGTGGAAGCCGAGCGCTTGGGCTACGAAGAATTCGACCCGCTGGAGATGGACCGGCATTCCCAATTGCAGCAGTTGTCCCGCGCGCTGTTCGAGTCCGCCTCGGACTTGCTCGACCTCAAGGAAACCCTGGACCGCAGCAACCATGATGCCGAGAACCTGCTGCAGCAACAGCGGCGCATCAACACCCGGCTCCAGGAAGGCCTGATGCGCACCCGCATGGTGCCGTTCGAACGCATGGTGCCGCGGCTCCAGCGCATCGTCCGGCAGGTGGCGCAGGAGCTGGGCAAGGACGTGGAGTTCGTCGTCGATAATGCCGAAGGCGAGATGGATCGCAACGTGCTGGAGCGCATGGCCGCGCCGTTGGAACACATGCTGCGCAACGCCGTCGACCATGGTCTGGAGCCGGCCGACGTGCGCATCGCCGCAGGTAAACCGGCCCGTGGGCGTATCAGTCTCGACCTGTCCCGGGAAGGTGGCGACATCGTCTTCGATATCCGCGACGACGGCGCCGGTGTGCCGCTGGACGCGGTGCGGCGCAAGGCGATCAAGCGTGGGCTGCTGGCGCCGGACAGTGACATCAGCGACCGCGACGTGTTGCAGTTCATCCTGCAGCCGGGGTTCTCCACCGCCGAAAAAATCACCCAGATCTCCGGGCGCGGCGTCGGCATGGACGTGGTCCACGAGGAGGTTCGGCAACTGGGCGGCAGCATGGTCATTGACTCGACGCCGGGACAGGGCGTGCATTTCCGCATCCGCCTGCCTTTTACCGTGTCGGTCAACCGGGCCCTGATGGTTCAGTGTCACGAAGACCAGTATGCGATCCCGTTGAACACCATCGAAAGCATCGTGCGGGTGCTGCCCGCCGAGCTGGAGGCTTATTACCAGCTCGATCCACCGACCTACAGCTACGCTGGGCTGCGGTATGAGTTGTGCTACCTGGGCGAGCTGCTGAAAACCGCGCCCCGGCCGAAACTGCTGGGCCAGAGCCAGCCCTTGCCGCTGTTGCTGGTGCAGTGCAACGAACGGCATGTCGCGGTGCAGGTGGATGCCACCGTCGGGACCCGGGAGATCGTGGTCAAGAGCCTCGGTCCACAATTCTCGGCGGTGCAGGGCCTGTCCGGCGCGACCATTCTCGGCGACGGCCGGGTGGTGCTGATTCTCGACCTGTTGGCACCGATCCGCGCCATGCCCAACCAGGCCCCACGTCGCCCGGTGCTGACCGAAGGCGAGGGCGAGCACCTGCGGCCGTTGCTGGTGCTGGTGGTGGACGACTCGGTGACGGTCCGCAAGGTCACCAGTCGTCTGTTGGAGCGTCACGGCATGCACGTCCTGACCGCCAAGGACGGCGTGGATGCCATGGCGCTGCTGAGCGAGCACACCCCGGACTTGATGTTGCTGGACATCGAGATGCCGCGCATGGACGGATTCGAGGTCGCGACGCAAGTACGCGACGACCCGCGCCTGGCGCACCTGCCGATCATCATGATCACCTCCCGCACCGGCCAGAAACACCGCGACCGGGCCATGGCCATCGGCGTCAACGACTACCTGGGCAAGCCTTATCAGGAGTCGGTGCTGCTCGAGAGCATCGCCCACTGGAGCAAGCCCCATGCATGACCATCGCACCCGCTACCTGACCGGGCTGCTGTTGCCCCTGGCCGACCGACACCTGGTGCTGCCCAACGTGGCGGTGGCCGAGCTGATCGACTATCAGAGCGGCACCTTCGATATGGACACCCCGCCGTGGTTCCTGGGCTGGGTCACCTGGCGTGAGCGGCAGATCCCGTTGTTGAGTTTCGAATCGGCTTGCGACCAGAAAACCGTGATTGGCGAGCGCGCCCGCATCGCCGTGCTCAACGCCCTGGGCGGTCGCGCGGAATTGAAGTTCATCGCCCTGCTGGTGCAGGGCATCCCGCGCTCCTACAAACTTGATAGCCAGTTGAGTTACGTCGACGTGCCGTTGTGCGGGCTGGAGCAGGCGGCTGTACAGGTGGGCGAGCATGTGGCGAAGGTGCCGGATCTGTTGGCCCTGGAAGAACTGGTGATCGCCGCCGGCCTGGTAAAAGCCTAGCCCGCGGGAATATGGCGGGTGCACAGTTTGCGAACCACCTCAACCGAATGTGGGAGCGAGCCTGCTCGCGATGGCGTCGGAACCGTCAATGCAAAGGGCGCCTGACCCACCGCTATCGCGAGCAGGCTCGCTCCCACAGGGGATAGTGGAGAACACCTCCAGAACCAGTGGGAGCCGGGCTTGCCCGCGAAGGCGTGGTACATCCAGTACAAATGCAAGCTGACCCGCCGCTTTCGCGAGCAAGCCCGCTCCCACAGAGCCTCTCGCCCCATACAGATTCATTTCAACCATTACTCCAAGCGTAACGATCCACCGTCGAGCTTGATTGATGCCATCGTCCCATCACTCCTAAGGTGGTCTCCACGACAGCGAACCCGTGGAGTGGTCATGACAACAACAATATCCCCCGACTCGCGCTGGACGCGGCGGCGCGGCGAAAAGCAGCGGCGTCTCGAACAGGTGAAGGGCATGGTCGATGGTGTGGTATTGCCCACCGACCGGATCGTCGAGGCGTTGCAGGTTTTGATCGAACCTGGCGACCGTGTGGTGCTGGAAGGCAACAACCAGAAACAGGCGGATTTCCTGTCGCGTTCCCTGGCCAAAGCCGACCCTTCGAAGTTGCACGACCTGCACATGATCATGCCCAGCGTCGGCCGCTCCGAGCATTTGGACCTGTTCGAACGCGGCATCGCCCGCAAACTCGATTTTTCCTTCGCCGGGACCCAGAGCCTGCGCATCAGCCAGTTGCTGGAAGACGGTCTGCTGGAAATCGGCGCGATCCACACCTACATCGAACTCTACGCCCGGCTGGTGGTGGACTTGATTCCCAACGTGGTGCTCTCGGCCGGTTTCATGGCCGACCGCGCCGGTAATATCTACACCGGCCCCAGCACCGAAGACACCCCGGCGTTGATCGAGCCGGCGGCGTTCAGCGATGGCATCGTCATCGTCCAGGTCAACCAGTTGGTGGATGACGTCAGCGACTTGCCACGCGTGGACATCCCGGCGTCCTGGGTGGATTTCGTGGTGGTGGCCGACAAGCCGTTCTACATCGAACCGCTATTCACCCGCGACCCGCGCCACATCAAGCCTGTGCACGTGCTCATGGCGATGATGGCGATCCGTGGGATCTACGAAAAACACAACGTCCAGTCCCTCAACCACGGCATCGGCTTCAACACCGCCGCCATCGAGCTGATCCTGCCGACCTATGGCGAATCCCTCGGCCTGAAGGGCAAGATCTGCCGCAACTGGACCCTCAATCCTCATCCGACGCTGATTCCGGCCATCGAAAGCGGCTGGGTCGACAGCGTGCACTGCTTCGGCACTGAACTGGGCATGGAGCATTACATCGCCGCCCGGCCGGACGTGTTTTTTACTGGCCGCGATGGCTCGCTGCGCTCCAACCGCATGGTCTGCCAACTGGCCGGCCAATACGCGGTGGACCTGTTCATCGGTGCCACCCTGCAAGTGGATGGTGATGGTCATTCCTCGACGGTTACCCGAGGCCGACTGGCCGGTTTCGGTGGTGCGCCAAACATGGGCCACGATCCCCGTGGTCGCCGCCACGGCACCCCGGCCTGGCTCGACATGCGCCACGGCGACGGCGAAGCGCCGTTGCTCGAACGCGGCAAGAAGCTGGTGGTGCAGATGGTCGAGACCTTTCAGGAGGGCGGCAAACCGACGTTCGTCGACACCCTCGATGCGGTGGATGTGGCGAAGAAAGCCGGCATGCCCCTGGCGCCAATCATGATCTACGGCGACGACGTTACCCATCTGTTGACCGAAGAGGGCATCGCCTATCTGTACAAGGCTCGTTCCCTGGAAGAGCGCCAGGCGATGATCGCGGCGGTTGCCGGGGTCACCGCCATCGGCCTGCGCCACAACCCGAAAGACACTGCCCGCATGCGCCGCGAAGGGCTGATCGCCTTGCCCGAAGACTTGGGTATCCGCCGCACCGACGCCACCCGCGAATTGCTCGCCGCCAAGAGCGTGGCCGACCTGGTGGAGTGGTCCGGTGGCCTCTACAACCCACCCGCCAAGTTCAGGAGCTGGTAATGCACGCACTCAACCTGCAACCGAAAACCCTGAGCCTGGCCGAACGGCTGGCGGACCTGGCGGTGGACGCGCTGATCGACGAAGCGGACCTGTCACCCAAACCGGCGCTGGTGGACCGCCGCGGCAATGGCGCCCATACCGATCTGCACCTGGGGCTGATGCACGCCTCGGCGCTTTCCTTGTGGCCCGCCTTCAAGGAAATGGCTGATGCGGCGCTGGCGTTCGGTGAAGTGGGCCTGCCGCTGCGCGAGGCCCTAGGGCGCATCGGTCGTGAAGGCGAAGCGGCGATGCTCGCCACCACCGACGGCGTGAATACCCATCGTGGCGCGATCTGGGCGTTGGGCCTGTTGGTGGCGGCGGCGGCGCTGGAGCCTGAATCCAGCGCCGCCGGTGCCGTCACGTTGCGTGCCGCACGTCTGGCGCTGCTTGAAGATCGCTACGCGCCAAGACCCCTCAGCCATGGCGCCCAAGTGGCCCAGCGCTACGGCGCACGCGGCGCAAGGGAAGAAGCGCAGCTGGGCTTTCCTTCGATCATGCAACGCGCACTGCCGCAACTCAGACGCAGCCGCACCCAGGCCCATGGCGAGCAGAACGCCCGGCTCGACGCCTTACTGGCGATCATGACCCAACTGGCGGACACCTGTGTGCTGTACCGCGCCGGCGAACCCGGTTTGCGGGCCATGCAGGCCGGTGCCCAGGCGGTGCTGGATGCCGGTGGCAGTGCGAGCCTCGACGGCCGTCGCCGATTGCACGCACTGGACCAACAACTGATTGCATTGAACGCCTCGCCCGGCGGCGCCGCCGACCTGCTCGCGGCCTGCCTGTTCATCGACCGTATCGAGTCGGGTGATAGCGTCATCCAGGGAGTTTGCTGATGGAAACCTTATCTTTTGAATTTCCCGCCGGACAGCCGCCACGGGGCCGGGCGCTGGTGGGCTGTGTCGGCTCGGGCGACCTGGAAGTGCTGATCGAGCCGGGGCTGGCGGGCAAGTTGACCATCCAGGTGCAGACCTCGGTCAATGGCAGCGAACAACGCTGGCAGCATCTCTTCAGCCGGATGTTCGACGGCCAGACGCCACCCGCGCTGTCCATCGACATCCATGATTTCGGCGCCACCCCCGGCGTGGTGCGTCTGCGCCTGGAGCAGGGCTTCGAGGAGATCGGCCATGACTGACAGTACAGCGTTGCTCAACAAGCACAGCTTCGTCGAACTCGGTGCCCGGCAACGGGCGAAAGCCTTGCTTGATGACGGTACGTTTCGCGAACTGCTCGACCCGTTCCAGCGAATCATGTCGCCGTGGCTGCTGCGTCAAGGCGTGGTGCCGCAAAGCGACGACGGCGTAGTGATTGCCAAAGGCAGCCTCGACGGCCTGCCGGTGGTGCTCGCCGCCATCGAAGGCGCGTTCCAGGGCGGTAGCCTTGGCGAAGTGGGTGGGGCGAAGATCGCCGGCGCCCTGGAGCTGGCCGCCGAGGACAACCGCAAGGGCATTGCGACCCGTGCGGTGCTGCTGTTGGAAACCGGCGGTGTGCGTCTGCAGGAAGCCAATCTGGGTTTGGCGGCCATCGCCGAAATTCATTCGGCAATTGTCGACTTGCGTCAGTACCAGCCGGTGGTCGGTGTAGTGGCTGGCAGTGTCGGTTGCTTTGGCGGCATGTCCATCGCCGCCGGGCTGTGCAGTTATCTGCTGGTGACCCAGGAAGCGCGGCTGGGATTGAACGGCCCGCAAGTGATCGAGCAGGAGGCCGGAATCGAGGAATACGACGCCCGGGATCGCCCGTTTATCTGGAGCCTGACCGGTGGCGAGCAACGCTTCGCCACGGGATTGGTGGATCGCTATTGCGCCGATGATGTGCAGCAGATCCGCCAGCAGGTCAGCCAGTTGTTGCATCTGGGCGTGCCCGCCGAGCACCGCAGCGGCCAGGCCGAGTTGTTCCTGCAACGCCTGGCCCGGTTGGACACTGACGTGCAGATCGAACCGGCAGCGGTTCGCCAGTTGTATCAGGGAGAACGCCCATGAGTTCGTATTCATTGAGAGGCTTGCGCTGGTTCGAAGCCTTGAGTGGTGGCGCCGAGCCGCTGTCGGGACTGCCCGCTTCGGTGAGGGCGGCCGATGCCAGGTTGGACGGGCAGACCGTGCGCCTGTTGGCGGTGGTGGCCGATCCCGATAATCGTTTTCCCCGGGCTCGCAACGGAGAGGTCGGTCTGCTGGAAGGCTGGGGCCTGGCCAAGGCGGTGGATGACGCCATCGAGGCTGACCGCGACGCGTCCAGCAAGCGTGCGCTGATCGCCATTGTCGATGTACCCAGCCAGGCTTATGGTCGCCGGGAAGAAGCCCTGGGCATCCATCAGGCGTTGGCTGGTGCGGTGGACAGTTATGCCCGTGCCCGGTTGGCCGGTCACCCGGTGATCGGCTTGCTGGTGGGCAAGGCGATGTCCGGGGCGTTCCTGGCCCACGGCTACCAGGCCAACCGGCTGATTGCATTGCGCGATCCTGGGGTGATGGTCCACGCCATGGGCAAGGCCTCGGCGGCGCGGGTGACCCTGCGCAGTGTCGAGGAATTGGAAGCCCTGGCTGCCAGCGTGCCGCCGATGGCCTATGACATCGACAGCTATGCCAGTCTGGGGTTGTTGTGGGAAACCCTGTCGGTCGAGCAGATCGAACAGCCATCGGCGACCGATCTGGCCCGGGTCACCGATTGCCTGCAACAAGCGATCAACGATGTGGCCGATGCGCCTCGAAATTTGAGCAGCCGCCTCGGGGCGCCCCATCGGGCCGCTTCCAGCCATGTTCGCCAGTTGCTGAGCGCGCAGTGGTGAACACCTTCCTGGCGCACGACCTGCTCTGGGGGATGACCCCGCAGCAGTTGCCAGCGGATGCGCCGGCGTGGGCTGTGCAAGCCCTCGGCCTCGGCCAACCGGTGGTGGTGCGGCGGGCGCTGACGGCGCCGGGACAGGTGGCGGTGGGTGTTCGTGGTCGGACTCGGGAGCAGCGTTACGCCACGTTGATGCAGCTGTCAGCGATCCAGCGTCGGGTACGTCCGGAAGACCTGTGCCACATCGACTGCCAACGGGACTTGCCGGCCCTGCGGGCGCTGTCCCGCCTGCGGCCGATGCTCGACGCCTGCGGCTGGACCTGGGGTATCAGCGGCAGCGCCGGATTCGAACTCGCCAGCGGCATCGAGGCACTGCATGAGCGCAGCGACCTGGATCTGATCCTGCGCATGCCGCAGCCGATGGATCGCGTCCAGGCCAGGGATTTACTGGCGCGACTGGAGGGCTCGGCGTGTGCCCTGGACATGCAGTTGCAGACCCCGTTCGGCGCTGTAGCCCTGCGCGAGTGGGCGGGTTCGTCACGCCGGGTGCTGCTCAAGGATGACGTCCAGGCCCGGCTGGTGAGCAATCCCTGGCAGCCGTCGCTGGAGCAGGTCGCATGAGCAGCCTCCTGGTATTCCCCGGCCAGGGTGCGCAGCGCACGGGCATGCTCCATGGCCTGGCGCCGCATGTGTTGGCCGAGGCGAGCGATGTGCTCGGTGAAGACGTGCTGCAACTGGACGGCGCCGAGGCCTTGCAATCGACCCGCGCCGTGCAGTTGTGTCTGTTGATCGCGGGTGTGGCGGCGTCGCGCCGCTTGCTGGAGCAAGCCCCGGCGCCGGACTACGTGGCGGGGCTGTCCATCGGCGCATATCCGGCGGCGGTGGTGGCGGGTGCGCTGGGGTTCGAGGATGCGTTGCAACTGGTCAGCCTGCGGGGCGAACTGATGCAGCAGGCCTATCCGCAAGGCTATGGCATGACCGCGATCATCGGCCTGGACCTCGCCGCCGTGGAAGGGTTGCTGGCCCAGGTACACAGCGACGCAACACCGGTCTACCTGGCCAATATCAATGCCGATAGCCAGGTGGTCATCGCCGGCAGCGACGAGGCCATGGCGGTCGTTGCCAGCCACGCACGCCGCCAGGGCGCCGGAAAGGCGTGCCGCCTGGCAGTGAGCGTGCCATCCCATTGCCCATTGTTGGAAAGACCCGCGCGAACATTGGCCGAGGCATTTGCCGACGTATCGTTGCGAACCCCCGCATTGGGTTATCTCAGCGGCAGCCGCGCCCGGCCGGTGACAAAGCCCGACGCCTTGCGTGACGACCTCGCTTTCAACATGTGCCGCGTCGTCGATTGGCGCGGTACGGTGCAAAGTGCCTATGAGCGAGGCGTGCGCTTGCAGATCGAGCTGCCACCCGGTGCGGTGCTGACCGGGCTGGCACGCCGTGTGTTCGAGCAGGGCACTGTCATGGCCTTCGACGGTGCCCGGCTCGATACCCTGCAAGCGCTGCTCGCAGAGGAGGGAAGCCGCCAACCCTAGACCACCGACTCAAGCTGGCGAAGCACAAAAACAACAACTTCGACGATGCACTTTGAGGACTACGACAATGATTATTTACGGTGTGGCATTTCTGGCCTTTTGTACCCTGACGGGTATTTTCATCGGTGAGCTGCTGGGCAAACTGATCGGCGTGCCGGCCAACGTCGGCGGCGTCGGCATTGCGATGCTGCTGTTGATCGGTCTGGGCAGTTATCTGAGCAAGCGCGGTCTGTTCAAGGGCAAATCCGAGGCCGGCGTGGAATTCTGGAGTGCGATCTACATTCCCATCGTGGTTGCCATGGCGGCCCAGCAAAATGTCTATGGTGCGCTCAAGGGCGGACCGATGGCGATTCTGGCCGGGACCCTGGCGGTGGTGATTGCCTTTGCGTTGGTGCCGGTGCTGGTGCGCATCGGCAACAAAGGGCCTGAAGCCAACGTTTCCGTGAAGACGGTAGGGTGATCGCCATGTACGAATCAATGATGAAAGTGATTACCGGCTACGGCCTGATCAGTGGTTTTGCGATTGTCGGTATCACCATGTGGGTGTCGTACTGGATCAGCAACACGTTCACCAAGGGCCGCCTGCACGGTTCGGCCATCGCGATTTTGCTGGGGTTGATACTGTCGTATATCGGCGGGGCGATGACCGGGGGGCAAAAGGGCGTGGTGGATATTCCACTGCTTTCCGGAATTGGCTTGCTGGGCGGCGCCATGCTGCGGGACTTTGCCATTGTCGCCACGGCTTTTGGGGTGAGTGTCGAGGAGCTCAAGCGTGCCGGTTTCGTCGGGGTGCTGGCGCTGTTTGTCGGTGTGGGCACCTCGTTCATTGCCGGCGTGGGTGTGGCGATGGCCTTCGGATACACCGATGCGGTGAGCCTGACTACCATCGGCGCTGGGGCGGTCACGTACATCGTCGGACCGGTTACCGGAGCGGCCATTGGCGCCAGTTCCGAGGTGATGGCGCTGTCCATTGCCGCCGGGCTGATCAAGGCGATCCTGGTGATGGTGGCGACGCCTTTCGTGGCACCGATGATTGGCCTCAACAATCCACGCAGTGCAGTGATCTTCGGCGGGTTGATGGGCACCTCCAGCGGCGTGGCCGGCGGGCTGGCGGCGACCGATCCGAAGCTGGTGCCGTATGGGTGCCTGACGGCGGCGTTCTATACCGCGCTGGGTTGTTTGCTGGGCCCTTCGGTGTTGTTCCTGATCATGCGCGGGCTGATGGGCTAGTTTTGCAGGCTGCAGTTTGATCGTTCCCACGCTCTGCGTGGGAATGCCTCTTTTGACGCTCCGCGTCACGCTTTTGGGACGCGGAGCGTCCCGGGCAGCATCCCCACGCAGAGCGTGGGGACGATCATGGGATGGCTTGGCGATTGGCATACATCCGGCATTCGGCAAGCAACGCCAGCAGGTTCGGATCGCGCTCCTTGGCCTTGAGGAAGACCACGCCAATGTGTTGCTGCAAGCGGTACTTCTCCTGCAATGGGATCAGTTTCACCCGGTTCTCGTACACGGCCGCAATCCTGCCCGGCAGCAAGGCATAACCCACCCCTGAGCTGACCATGCTCAGCAGGGTGAAGATGTCGTTGACCTGCATCGCCACCTTCGGCTCGAACCCCGCCTGCCTGAATACCCGTATCCCGTCCTGATGGGTGGCGAAGCCCTGGGTCAGGGTGATGAACGTCTCGTCACGGACTTCGGCCAGGTCGACTTCGCTGCGTTGGGCAAACGGTGAGTCGGCCGGCGTGGCGAGGAATATGTCGTCGGAAAACAGGGCGATGTGTTCGCAATCCGGGTCGTTGACGCTGTCGTCCAGGGACACCAGGATGGCATCGACTTCCATGTTCTTGAGCTTGTACAGCAGGTCGATGTTCGAGCCCATGATCAGATCGATGTTGAGTTCACTGCGACGGATCTTCAGGCCCATGATCAACTGCGGCACGGTCTTGACCGTCAGCGAGTACAGCGACCCCAGCTTGAAGCGCTCGGCGGAGAACCCGGCGGCTTCGCGGGTCAGGCGTACGCTTTCGACCACATCCTGGATCAGCTTCTGCGCCCGCTCCTCCAGCACATAGGCGCTTTCCAGCGGTGTGAGGTTGCGGCCTTCATGCTTGAACAGCGGGCAGCGCAGGGCGCTTTCCAGCGAATGAATCGCCCGGTGCACGCTGACATTGCTGGTCTGCAACTCCGCCGCTGCCCGCGCCAGGTTGCCGGTGCGCATGAAGGCCAGGAACACCTCGAGTTTCTTCAGGGTCAATTCTTCGTCGATCAGCATGGGGCGGACTCTTATTCGTGTCATCCGATTGTGCCCCAATGAACCTGGGTGCGAGGAGATTTACAGATGATCGCAACTCACAGCAAACCATTGCACTTTTGCGCCCCAGGCCTGAGCCTTGGCGCGTGTTTCATCATGGAGGGGTAGGAATCGATGTATCACGGGGAGCGACTGAACGCCTGGACCCACCTGGTTGGAGCGATTGCGGCGTTTATCGGCGGAGTGTGGCTGGTGGTGCTTGCCGGGCTGACCGGCGATCCATGGAAGATCGTCAGCGTGGCGATCTACGGGTTTACCCTGCTGGTGCTGTACAGCGCCTCGACGGTCTACCACAGCGTGCGCGGGCGCAAGAAAGCGATCATGCAGAAGGTCGATCATTTTTCGATCTACTTGCTGATCGCAGGCAGTTATACACCGTTCTGTCTGGTGACCCTGCGTGGGCCGTGGGGCTGGACGTTGTTCGGGATCGTCTGGGGGCTGGCATTGATCGGCATCCTGCAAGAGATCAAGCCGCGTTCCGAGGCGCGGATCCTGTCGATCGTGATCTACGCCGTGATGGGCTGGATCGTGCTGGTGGCGGTCAAGCCGCTGTTGGCGGCCCTGGGCAGCGCCGGTTTCGCCTGGCTGGCCTCGGGTGGGGTGTTGTACACCGTGGGCATCATTTTCTTCGCCCTCGATAAACGATTGCGTCATGCCCATGGCATCTGGCATCTGTTTGTGATCGCCGGCAGCCTGCTGCACTTCGTGGCGATTCTGTTCTACGTCCTTTAGTGGGCAGCCGTGAACAACCGATCCAGTTGCTCCTGGGCCTGACTGGCGAAAATCTCCAGCAGGGCGCCCAGGGTATGTGCCGGCGCTTCATTGGCCCGGGTCACGGCGTAGAGCGAGATGGGCAGCGGTGGCGACAACGGTCGGATCGCCGTGCAGGTCTTCGAGGCGCCAAGGGCCGTGAACGGGTCGATCACCGCCATGCCGGCGCCTGATTCCACCATGGCCCGGGCCAGCGAATAGGTCTGCACGGCGATGCTGATGCGTGGCGCAGGGTCCACCGCTTCCAGATAGCCGTCCAGTCGGGCCGAGAGCGGATCGGCGCTGGAAAGGCCAATCAGGGGCGCGCCGGCCAGTTCCTGCAACGACATCGGTTTACCCACCGCCGCGTCGCTCCAGTGCCCCTTTGGCGCCAGCGCCACCAGCACCCCGCTGGCCAGGGGCTGGGCCTTGAGCCCCGGATGATCAGGTGGCTGCAAGGTCAGGGCGACGTCGATCTCGCGCATCAACAGGTTCTGCACCAGTTCACGGCTGTGGGCGCTGGATAGTTCACAGATAATGTCCGGGTAGTGCCGGGTCCATTGATGAATGGCCGCCGGCAGCAGCGACAGGGCCAGGGCCGGGGTCGCGCCGATGCGCAGGTTGTGACCGGGCTCGCGGCGCAGGCTTTGGGCCAGTCGCCGCACGCCTTGCAGGCTTTCGCTGACCTTGTCGACTTCGCGCTCCAGCTCCAGGGCTTCGGGGGTCGCCTGCAACTTGCCGCGCACCCGCAGGAACAGGGCAAATCCCAGCTGTTGCTCGGCGTGCTGCAGCACTTTGGTCACCGCCGGTTGGGAAACGTGCAGCAACTGCGCGGCGCCGCTGATGGAGCCGGCCTGGCGTATGGCCTGGAAAATTTCGATATGACGAAGGCGCATGGCGGGCCCATAACCTTTGTTTATAGGTGCTCCATCTTTATTCATTGTTCCGAGGCTGTCACCTGCCCCTAATCTCGACTGATCGGAAACGGATGTGAGGCGGACATGGGACAACGGGTGTGCATCATCGGCGGTGGCGTGGTCGGGCTGGCGACGGCTTATGCACTGGTTCGCGACGGCGTCGACGTGACGCTGGTGGAAGCCAGGGATGCGCTGGGCAGCGAGACGAGCTTTGCCAACGGTGGCCAATTGTCCTATCGCTACGTTGCCCCCCTGGCGGATGCTGGGGTGCCCTGGCAGGCGCTCGGCTGGATGTTGCGCGGGGATTCGCCACTCAGGTTGCGGCCCCGCCTGGATCCTGCCCAGTGGCGCTGGATGGCTGCGTTCATCGCGGCGTGCCGGACGTCGATCAACCGACGCAACAGCGCCCACCTGTTACGCCTGGCACTGCTGAGCCAGGCCACCATGCAGGGCTGGCGCGAAGACGATCGCCTCGATGGCTTCGACTGGCGGCGCAATGGCAAGCTGGTGACGTTTCGTGACGCAGCCCATTTCCACCATGCCCGGCGGCGACTGGCGGACAACGTGCACCAGCAGGTGCTCGGGCCCGCCGAGTGCGCGAGCCTGGAGCCGGCGCTGGCGGGCGTGCCGTTGGTGGGCGGGATCTACACGCCGGACGAGGAGGTCGCCGATTGCCACGCTTTTTGCCAGCAACTGGCCGCACGCCTGCAGGCGTCGGGGCGCTGTGAATTCTTGTTGGGGCAGACGGTGACCGGCATTTGCCACGCCGATGGACAGGTGCACGCCATCGAATTGAATGGACAGCGCTTGCCGGTGGACAGCCTCGTGATTGCCGCCGGTCACCGCAGCGCGACTCTGGCGTTACCGGGAGTGCGAATGCCGCTGTACCCGCTCAAGGGTTACAGCCTGACCGTGCCGATTGGCGCAGCGCATCGGGCCCCGGACCTGAGCATCACTGACTATGACCGCAAGATTGTCTATGCGCGAATCGGCGAGTATTTGCGGGTGGCGGCGATGGTGGATATCGTCGGCTTCGACCCGACGCCGGATCCGCGACGCCTGGCCCTGATCAAGCGCCAGGCCCAGGAAACCTTTCCCCTGGCCGGGGATTACGAGCACGCCATCGCATGGGCCGGCATGCGCCCGGCCACTCCCAGCGGTGTGCCACTGATCGGCGCCACCGGCTATCGCAACCTGTGGCTCAACCTCGGCCATGGGGCGCTGGGTTTCACCCTGGCTTGTGGCAGCGCTCGCCTGCTCAGCGAACTGATCCGCCAGCGCACACCGTCCATAGATTTGCAGGGCCTCACGCCCCGCGCCGCCTGACCCACCCCGCAACGGAGAATAACAATGCAAAAAATCACGTTGATCGGCTGCACCCTGAGCCTGTTGTTGAGCGCCCATGCCCACGCTACACAAGCACCTCCGAGCGGCACGCTGGAGAAAATCGCCAGCACCCATGGCATCACCCTGGGGTATCGCGACGCTTCGGTGCCGTTTTCCTACATAGGCGACAGCAGCGGCAAACCGATGGGCTACTCGGTGGACCTGGCAAACAAAATCGTCGAGCGGATCAAGGCCCAACTGGCGCTGCCGCAACTGGAGGTGAAGTACAACCTGGTCACCTCCCAGACCCGCATCCCGTTGGTGCAGAACGGCACCGTCGACCTGGAATGTGGCTCCACCGGGGTGACGGCCGAGCGGCAGAAGCAAGTGGCGTTTTCCTACGGTTTCATCTACGTGAAGGGCCAGTTGCTGACGGCCAGGGACAGCGGCATCCACAGCTTTGCCGACCTGCGCGGCAAGAACGTGGTGACCACCGCAGGCACCACCAACGAGCGTTTCCTGAAAAGCTACAACCAGGACAACCAGGCCGACATGTTCATCATCAGTGCGAAAGACCATGGCGAGGCGTTTCAGATGCTCGAGACCGGCCGGGCGGCGGCTTTTTACATGGACGATGCGCTGCTCTATGGCGAACGAGCCAAGGCACGCGATCCACACAACTGGGTCGTGGTGGGCAAAGAACAGTCGCGGGAAATCTACAGTTGCATGGTGCGCAAGGATGATCCGCAATTCCTGGCACTGGTCAATGCGACCCTGGGGGACCTGTACAAGTCCGGTGAGATCAACGCTATCTACGACCGCTGGTTCCAGAAACCGATTCCCCCCAAGGGCCTGAACCTGGAGTTCCCGATGACCAGCGAGCTGAAGGCGATTATCGCCAGGCCGGTGAGTGATCCGGTGCAATAATCGGCAATGCCAATAACCATTGTGGGAGCGAGCCCGCTCGCGAAGGCGGCGTGTCAATCAGGAGGTGATTGACTGATACACCGCTATCGCGAGCAGGCTCGCTCCCACAAGTGAAACTTCGACGGGTCTAGAAATCCCCCCACAACTGCTGCGCCACTGCCAGCGCCACCACCGGCGCGGTTTCGGTACGCAGCACACGGGGACCGAGGCGGGCGGCGTGGTAACCGGCGCTCTGGGCCTGTTCGACTTCGGCCTCGGACAAACCGCCCTCGGGGCCGATCAGGAACGCCAGCGTCGAGGGTCTGGCGTGGCTGACCAGCGGTTCGGCCACCGGGTGCAGCACCAGCTTCAGCTCGGCGTCGGCCTGCTTCAGCCAGTCGGCCAGCAGCAACGGCGGATGGATCACCGGTACGGTCGAGCGTCCGCATTGCTCACAGGCGCTGATCGCCACCTGGCGCCAGTGCAGCAGGCGTTTGTCGGCGCGCTCGTCCTTGAGGCGCACTTCGCAGCGTTCGCTGAAAATCGGTGTGATCTCGCTGACTCCCAGCTCGGTGGCTTTCTGAATCGCCCAGTCCATGCGTTCGCCCCGGGACAGGCCCTGGCCAAGGTGGATACGCAACGGCGATTCAGGCTGCCCGGCGAACTGTTCGTCCAGTTGCACCCGCACGCGCTTCTTGCCGACTTCAGCCAGGCTACCGCGAAACTCCTGGCCCGAACCGTCGAACACCTGCACCGCATCACCTTCGGCCATGCGCAGCACACGGCCGATGTAATGGGCCTGGGCTTCGGGCAACTCGTGATCGCCGAGGCTCAGGGGGTGTCGATGAAGAAGCGGGACAGTCTCATGTGGAGTCTCTGCAAGAAAAAAATGATCGTGGTTGAAGCGCCCGGCCTCATCGCGGGCAAGCCTTGCTCCCACAGTGGTTTCGCATTTCTCTGTGGGAGCAAGGCTTGCCCGCGATGGCGGTGGCCCAGGCTCAGCCCGGATCGCGATAACCCGGATGAAAGTCCTTCGGCACCGCCACACTGACCGTATCCCGGGTGGCGATGTCGATGCCTTCGCTGGCCACTTGTGCCAGGAAGTCGATCTGCTCGGGGGTGATGACGTACGGCGGCAGGAAATACACCACACTGCCCAGTGGCCGCAGCAACGCACCGCGCTCCAGGGCATGCTGGAACACGCTCAGGCCGCGCCGCTCCTGCCAGGGGTAGGCGGTCTTGCTCGCCTTGTCCTTGACCATCTCGATGGCCAGCACCATGCCGGTCTGGCGCACTTCGGCCACGTTCGGGTGATCGACCAGGTGCGCGGTGGCACTCGCCATGCGCTGGGCCAGGGCCTTGTTGTTGTCGATGACGTGGTCTTCTTCGAAGATATCCAGCGTGGCCAAGGCGGCCGCGCAGGCCAGCGGGTTACCGGTATAGCTGTGGGAATGCAGGAAGGCGCGCAGGGTGGGGTAATCGTCGTAGAACGCGCTGTAGACGTCGTCGGTGGTCAGGCACGCCGCCAGCGGCAGGTAACCACCGGTCAGGGCCTTGGACAGGCAAAGGAAGTCCGGCGTGATACCGGCCTGCTCGCAGGCGAACATCGTTCCCGTACGGCCGAAGCCCACGGCGATTTCGTCATGGATCAGGTGCACGCCATAGCGGTCGCAGGCTTTGCGCAGCAGCTTCAGGTACACCGGGTGATACATGCGCATGCCGCCGGCGCCCTGGATCAGCGGCTCGACGATCACCGCAGCCACGGTGTCGTGGTGTTCGGCGAGGGTCTGTTCCATGGCGGCGAACATCGTGCGTGAATGCTCTTCCCAGCTCACGCCCTCGGGGCGATGGTAGCAGTCGGGGCTCGGTACCTTGAGGGTGTCCAGCAGCAACGCCTTGTAGGTCTCGGTAAACAGCGGTACGTCGCCCACCGACATCGCCGCAATCGTTTCGCCGTGGTAACTGTTGCTCAGGGTGACGAAGCGCTTCTTGTCGGAACGGCCGCGATTGACCCAGTAATGGAAGCTCATCTTCATCGCCACTTCGATGCAGGACGAGCCGTTATCGGCGTAGAAACACCGTGTCAGACCTTCAGGCGTCATCTTCACCAGGCGCTCGGACAGCTCGATCACCGGTTGGTGACTGAAACCGGCGAGGATCACATGCTCCAACTGGTCGACCTGGTCCTTGATCCGCTGGTTGATGCGCGGGTTGGCATGGCCGAATACATTGACCCACCAGGAGCTGACGGCGTCGAGGTAGCGCTTGCCTTCGAAGTCCTCCAGCCACACGCCCTCACCGCGCTTGATGGGGATCAGCGGCAGTTGTTCGTGGTCTTTCATCTGGGTGCAGGGATGCCACAGCACCGCGAGGTCGCGTTGCATCCACTGGTTATTCAGGCCCATTTACAGTCTCCTCGAGGCGGCTCGCGGCGGGCGCGGGCCAAACAATCGGGCAAGCCTATGCAATGACGGCCCTGCGAACAACCCATTGTGTCGTTCCTGCTGCTTTGAGCGAGGCGATAGACGTCGCTGGCGGCGTTTTGATGGCTGGCGTATTCTTCGCCGTTCTCTGAGCCGACTGGCTCGAAACCTGAAATTTCCCTGTTTTATTCCGGAGTTCGCTGAATGTCTGCTGGTTGGCTGCGCGCGTGTGCGTTGGTAATGATAGGGCTGTTCAGCGTTACGGCGCTGGCGAAGGACAAGCAACCGACGGCCATCGTCATCGGTGGCGGCCTGGCAGGGCTCACAGCGGCCTATGAGTTGCAGAACAAAGGCTGGGTGGTGACCCTGCTGGAAGCCAAACCCAGCGTGGGCGGTCGTTCGGGCATGGCCACCAGTGAGTGGATCGGCAACGAAAAGACACAGCCGGTGCTCAACAAATATGTCTCGACGTTCAAGCTGGGCACCACCCCGGCCCCCGAGTTCGTGCGCACCCCCAGCTATCTGATCGACGGCACTTACTTCACCGCCGCTGACCTGGCCGCGAAGCAGCCAGCCACCGCCGAAGCCATCAAGCGCTACGAAACCACCCTGGACGAGCTGGCGCGCTCCATCGAAGACCCGCTGAACCCGACGGCCACCAGCACGTTGCACGCCCTGGACCAGATGACGGTGTCTGCCTGGCTCGATCGCTTGCAACTGCCGGCCACTGCACGTCAGCTGGTGAATCAGGAGATCCGTACCCGTTACGACGAACCGTCGCGCCTGTCGCTGCTGTATTTCGCACAGCAGAACCGCGTCAATCGCGGCGTATCCGACCGCGACCTGCGGGCTTCGCGTTTGCTCGGCGGCAGTCAGGTGCTGGCCCAGGCTTTCCTCAAGCAGCTGAAAACCATCAAGACCGATTCTCCGGTGTCAGCCATTTCCCAGGACAAGGACGGCGTGACCGTCAAGGTCGGCAGCGTCGGCTACCAGGCCGATTACGTGGTGTTGGCCGTACCGCTGCGCGCCCTGAACAAGATCCAGCTGACCCCGGCCCTGGACGCCCAGCACCTTGGCGCGATCAAGAGCACCAACTACGGCTGGCGCGACCAGATCATGCTCAAGTTCAAGACCCCGGTCTGGGACAGCAAGGCGCGCATGTCGGGTGAAATCTTCAGCAATACCGGCCTGGGCATGATGTGGATCGAACCGGCCGTGAAGGGCGGTGCCAATGTGATCATCAATCTCTCGGGCGACAGTGCCCGGGTGATGCAGGCTTTTGGCGACAAGCAGATGGTCGACCAGGTACTGATCCGCCTGCACACGTTCTATCCACAGGCTCGGGGGGCTTTCACCGGGTACGAAATCCGCCGCTACAGCACCGACCCGTCCACGGGCGGTTCGTACCTGGCCTTTGGTCCGGGCCAGATCAGCAAGTACTGGCGTCTGTGGGAAAAACCATTGCAGCGCGTAGCCTTTGCCGGCGAACACACGGACGCCTTGTACCCGGGCACCCTGGAAGGCGCGTTGCGCAGCGGCCAGCGCGCGGCCAGCCAAGTGCAAGACCTGGCGGCGGGCAAGTCGTTCGAGCCGGCCAAGGTCGCACCGGCCGCGACAGCGGCGGCTGCAGGTGCGGTGGCAGCGAAGAAAGGCAACTTCTTCACCAACCTGTTCGGTGGTTCGGATGACGAGAAGAAGCCAGAGCCGGCCAAGGCATCCGAGCCGGTCGCTCCGTCGACCCCGGCCCCTGCTCCAGCGCCAACCCCGGCCCCAGCGCCTGTGGAAGCGCCGAAGCCTGCCGCGCCGGTAAAAGCCGAGCCGACCAAAAAGGCCACGACCAAAGCCACGGCGAAGAAGCCGGCAGCCAAACCCGCGGCAAAAAAAGCCCCGGCCAAGGCGCCAGCGAAAAAGGCTGAACCGGCGAAGAAGCCAGCGGCCAAACCGGCGACAACCACTGAGACCCCGGCTCAGTAACGTCCAGGCGTAAAGAAAGCGCGGCCCAAGGGTCGCGCTTTTTTTTGCCTGCTATCAAGCTCGATGTTCAGGCATTGGGTATATCAGATACTTCCCACAGGGGAATCGGAACGGAATGATGGGTTGGCCCGGATCGCAGGTTTTAGGCTGCGTAGAAAACCGGAGCACTGAACATGAAAGTAACAACAATCGTAATAATCCTGGCGGCTCTTGCTGGTTGCGTATCTGATGAGTTCATTACAAAGGCAAAAATGATTCCAAAGCGGGACCCTCAATTAGCCTATAGATGCGAGATAGACCCCTATAAGCCTGAATGCTCGGTCAATTGATGTTCTGAGCGGATCGGGAGCCCGGGCGGCACGGCCCACGGCAGAGCGGGGCCTGCCCGCGATGGCTACCGAAAGACCTGTCTTATCCGCCGTGACACCATCCATTCGCTTTAATCTTTCCTTAACCCATCCCACCCAGACTGATGATCGTATTTCTCGATATTTCAAAGCGAAAATTTCCGCTTTAAATCGATAGATAACTCGCTAGTCTTGGTCGCAGTTTTTACAGGATATGAGCAATGCAGCTACGCAACTCTTCTTCTCGCTACGGCTGGGTCAGCATCGTCATGCACTGGGGCGTCGCGCTGGTGGTGTACGGGTTGTTCGCGCTGGGGCTGTGGATGGTCGGACTGGATTACTACAGCACCTGGCGCAAAGACGCGCCGGACCTGCACAAGAGCATTGGCCTGGTGTTGCTGGCGGTGATGCTGCTGCGGGTGATCTGGCGTTTTGTCAGCCCACCGCCACCGACCCTGGGCACCTATGGGCGCATGACCCGTATCGGTGCGAAGCTCGGTCATGGTGCCCTGTATCTCGGGTTGTTTGCCGTGATGGTTGCCGGTTACCTGATTTCCACCGCAGACGGTGTCGGGATCCCGGTGTTCGGCTTGTTTGAAGTACCCGCGCTGGTGTCCGGATTGCCAGACCAGGCAGACGTCGCCGGCCAGATCCACCTGTACCTGGCATGGGCGCTGGTCGTTTTTTCCGGCCTTCATGCACTGGCAGCACTGAAACACCACTTTATCGACCGTGACGCGACCCTCAAGCGAATGCTAGGGCGCCAAGCCTGATGTTCAACCTCGACTCCAAAGGAATAGAAAGCATGTTGAAAAAGACGCTCGCCGCCCTGGCAATCGGTTCTGCACTGTTGTCGGCCGGCCAGGCCATGGCTGCCGACTATGTGGTCGACAAGGAAGGCCAGCATGCCTTCGTCGACTTCAAGATCAGCCACCTGGGCTATAGCTACATCACCGGTACTTTCAAGGATATCGACGGCAAGTTCAGCTTCGATGCCGCCAAGCCTGAAGCCAGCAAGGTTGAGTTCAACGTCAACACCGCCAGCGTATTTACCAACCACGCCGAACGTGACAAGCACATCGCCAGCCCTGACTTCCTGAACGCGGGCAAGTTTGCCAAGGCTACCTTCGTTTCCACCAGCGTCAAATCCACAGGCAAGAACGCCGATGGCAAGGAAACTGCCGATGTTACCGGCGACCTGACCTTGCTGGGCGTGACCAAGCCAGTGGTGGTCAAGGCTACCTTCCTGGGCGAAGGCAAGGATCCATGGGGCGGCTACCGTGCCGGTTTCGAAGGCACCACCAGCATCAAGCGTTCCGACTTCGGCAAGCAAAAAGACCTGGGCCCATCGTCCGACGTGGTCGAGCTGTACGTTTCGTTTGAAGGCGTCAAGGCGAAGTAATATTCGCGCCTAAAAAAACGCCCCCGATCCTGCGATCGGGGGCGTTTTTTATTGCCCCGGATTCCTTCCACAGAGCTTTCCTGTGGGAGCGAGCCTGCTCGCGATAGCAGTGCGTTAGTCAACATAGTCGTCAAAGTTGGATTGCTATCGCGAGCAGGCTCGCTCTCACAAGGGATTTTGTCGCGACCGAAAAAAATGCCCCTGATCGTGAGATCAGGGGCATTTTACGGTTTGGAAGAACTCAGCGATTGCGAGTCAGCAATGCAGGTTTTTCACCCCGTGGGCGGCTTGGCAGTTGGTCCAGCTGTTCAGGCGTCGGGAAACGATCGAGCTTCGATTCCTTGTGCATGATTTTCGGCTGGTTGCCACGAGGGTTCTGCACTGCAGGTTCCTGGCTCGCCTGGTCATCGCGGGCCGGGCGGCGAGGGCGGGAGTCTTCGCGACGCGCCTGGCCATCGCGAGGGCCGCCATTGCGTGGGCCGTTGCGCTTGGCGGGCGGGGTGCCGGTGGTCGAGCCGTTGCTGTTGCGCGGACCGTTCTGGCGACCCTGCGACTGACCGCTGCGTGGCGCGCCTGCGCCAGCACCCTGGGCCGGGGCACCCGGACGGCGACCACGACCCTGGGCCGGTTTCTGCTGCGGCACGTAGTCGACGCGGTTACCGAAGTTGTCGATATCGTCATCCAGGAACTCGTCCGGGGCGCGATCAGCGGCGGCACGAGGGGCTGGGCGCTGTTGCTCACGGGCTGGCGTGCCTTCGCGAGGCTTCTGCTCGCGCGCCGGGCGTTCGCCACGACTGCTGCCGGCCGGCTTTTCCTTGCCTTTGTCCTTGCCCTTGTCCTTGCGACCGCCACCGCCGCCATTCGGACCGTCGCCCCGTGGGCCGCGTGGATTGCGCGGGTTGCGCACGTCCGGACGCTCACGCACTTCAGGCTTCTCGGCCTCGATGGTGCTGGCATCGAAGCCCATCAGGTCGCCATCGGGAATCTTCTGCCGGGTCATGCGCTCAATGCTCTTGAGCAGCTTTTCTTCATCCGGTGCGACCAGCGAGATCGCTTCGCCCGAACGACCGGCCCGGCCGGTACGACCGATACGGTGCACGTAGTCTTCATCGACGTTCGGCAGTTCGAAGTTGACCACGTGGGGCAACTGGTCGATGTCCAGGCCGCGGGCGGCGATGTCGGTGGCTACCAGGATCCGGACTTCGCCGGCCTTGAAGTCGGCCAGGGCCTTGGTGCGAGCGTTCTGGCTTTTATTGCCGTGGATCGCCACGGCCGGCAGGCCATGCTTGTCCAGGTACTCGGCCAGGCGGTTGGCGCCGTGCTTGGTGCGGGTGAACACCAGGACCTGTTCCCAGGCACCGGTGGTGATCAGGTGTGCCAGCAGGCTGCGTTTATGGCTGGCTGGCAGGCGGAATACGCGCTGTTCGATGCGCTCGACCGTGGTGTTCGGTGGCGTGACTTCGATGCGTTCCGGGTTGTGCAGCAGCTTGCCGGCCAGGTCGGTGATGTCCTTGGAGAACGTTGCCGAGAACAGCAGGTTCTGCCGCTTGGCGGGCAGGCGGGCGAGGACTTTCTTCACGTCATGGACAAAGCCCATGTCGAGCATCCGGTCGGCTTCGTCCAGCACGAGGATTTCAACGTGGGACAGGTCGACGCTGCCCTGGCCAGCCAGATCCAGCAGGCGGCCGGGGCAGGCCACCAGCACATCGACGCCGCGTGCCATGGCCTGGACCTGGGGGTTCATGCCAACGCCGCCGAAAATGCAGGCACTGACGAATTTCAGGTCACGGGCGTAGATCTTGAAGCTCTCGTGCACCTGGGCAGCCAGCTCCCGGGTCGGGGTCAGGACCAGCACGCGCGGTTGGCGCGGGCCGTGACGCTGGGATTTGTCCGGGTGACCGTTAGGGAACAGCCGCTCCAGGATCGGGAGGGCGAAACCGCCGGTTTTACCAGTACCTGTCTGCGCGGCGACCATCAGGTCGCGACCTTGCAACACGGCGGGAATGGCCCGCTGTTGCACCGGGGTAGGCTCGGTGTAGCCAGCGGCTTCGATGGCGCCGACTAAAGCCTCGGAGAGACCGAGGGAAGCAAAGGACATGAGTAATCCTGTTTTAGTGAGGGCCTGGCCCAATGGGATAGTCTTGCCTGGCGCGAATGACGTTCAAAAGAAGACGTCATCCCGTCCGGTCCTGCCGGGTCTGGAAGACAGCTCCGGACAAGGCTCGCGCTGGCTGGAAGCTGCGCTGTAGCGGTGTCGGGATGCCTTTTGCAAGACCGGGCGTCCGGGCGTGAGCCTGGCGGGAAGGCGCGAGTATAACAGAGCAAACGCCGTGCGCCGCTTTCCTGCTGCTCAACGGTTTATTTCTGCACTGGCCTGGCTGGGCGAGGAGCCTTGGTCATGGCACCTGCGCCGTAGCGTGCGCTCAGCTCGGCATAGGCCGGTTCTCGCTTGAAACGCTTGAGTTCGGCACTGAAACGCTGCACCAGCAAATCCATCCCGGCATTGCGCCGCACGGCCAGGTATTGGCTTTGACGACTTACCACCACCGAGTTTTCGGTGATCTGGTCGCCCAATTGCATTTGCTCGAGCACATGCCGGCCGACCCTGCGGTCGGTGATGAGCAGGTCGATCCGACCCAGTTGCAACTTGCCGAAATTGGCTTCGTGGGTGGGCGCCGCTTCACGTTTGAACAGGGTCGACTCACTGAAAGCCTGGCTGTACAGGTAACCGGGCGAGGTGCCGACGGTCAGGCCGCCCAGATCATCGAGCGTGCGAAACGGGTGGGGCCGGGCGTTGGCGTAGAACATCACGAACTCCACGTCCGACAGCGGTTCGCTGGGGTAAAGCAGCATCGCATCGCGCTCATCGCTGTGGAAGATGTCCAGTGCACCGTCCGCCAATCCCTGTTCCAGCATCGCCAGGCAACGCTTCCAGGGCAGGAACTGCCATTCCACGTCGATGCCCAGGCGCTTGAACACAACGGCCGTGGTTTCGTAGTCCAGGCCAAGCATCTTGCCGTTCTCTTCGTAGACATAAGGGGCCCAGGGCTCGGTGACAATGCGCAACTTCTCGGCCTGGGCGGTCAGGCTCAGGCACGAGAGGATAAGGGCGGTCAGCAGCTGGACAATGGCGGGCATGGGCCTGAGGTTACGACGAGAGCTCATCAAATAGCTAGAGCGCTCTGGCCTGCACCTTGACTGCCTTTTGTTTGCCTTTGGTGCGCACGGATGCCTCGCGGCGTTCACCCAATGCGAACGCCTTTACCTTGGGGCGCGGACAACTGAATGAAAAAAGGCCTTGGTTCTCGCCAAGGCCTCTTTGTACCGCCGCGTATAAGACAATCAGCGCGGCAGCTTGAGGTTGTTCCATACCGCGAGGCTGGGCTCGGCCTGGTTAAGGGTATAGAAATGCAGCCCCGGTGCGCCGCCCTGCAACAAGCGCTCGCACATTTGCGTGATGACTTCCTCGCCGAAGCTTTGGATGCTCGAGGTGTCGTCGCCATAGGCCTCCAGCTGCTTGCGAATCCAGCGTGGGATTTCTGCACCGCATGCGTCGGAGAAGCGCGCCAGCTTGCTGTAGTTGGTGATCGGCATGATTCCCGGCACGACAGGAATGTCCACGCCCATCTTGCGCACGCGTTCGACGAAGTAGAAATAACTGTCGGCGTTGAAGAAGTACTGGGTGATCGCGCTGTTGGCGCCCGCATTGGCCTTGTTGACGAAATTGCGCAGATCGTCCTCGAAATTACGCGCCTGGGGATGCATTTCCGGATAAGCGGCGACTTCGATGTGAAAGTGCTCGCCGGTTTCTTCACGAATGAAACTCACCAGGTCGTTGGCATGGCGCAACTCGCCACTGGCCATGCCCATGCCCGAGGGCAGGTCACCGCGCAGGGCCACGATACGCTGGATGCCCGCGGCCTTGTACCGGGCCAGCAGGGTGCGCAAGTCGTCCTTGCTGTCGCCTACGCAGGACAGGTGCGGGGCGGCCGGGATTTTGACTTCGCTTTCCAGCTGCAACACGGTGTTCATCGTGCGGTCACGGGTCGAGCCGCCGGCGCCATAGGTGCAGGAGAAGAAGTCGGGGTTGTAGCTCGCCAGCTGACGGGCAGTGGCGATCAGTTTTTCATGTCCAGCATCGGTCTTTGTCGGGAAGAACTCGAAGCTGTAGCGACGGTCTTGGGACATGGTCATATCCTTGGAAACTCGTAAGCCTGGAAGCCTTGCACATCACAATGTGGGAGCGGGCTTGCGTGGGAGCTGAGCTTGCTCGCGATCAGAATCGCCTCGGTCCGACAGACAGGACGAGGTGTCTGCATCGCGAGCAAGCTCGGCTCCCACAGGCCCCACATCAGGGGCATGCAATGCCAATCAGTAGCGGTAAGCGTGCGGCTTGAACGGGCCTTCGACGGTCACGCCGATGTAGTCAGCCTGTTGCTTGGTCAACTTGGTGACCACGCCGCCGAAACCGCGGACCATTTCCAGGGCCACTTCTTCGTCGAGTTTCTTCGGCAATACTTCCACGGTCAGGCGCTCGGCTTTCTGGGCCGGCGACAGGTCGGCGTACTTCTGGCCGAACAGGAAGATCTGGGCCAGGACCTGGTTGGCGAACGAACCGTCCATGATCCGGCTCGGGTGACCGGTGGCATTGCCCAGGTTCACCAGACGGCCTTCGGCCAACAGGATCAGGTAGTCGTCGTTCTGTGGGTCGAAGCTGCCGGTGCCGGTGCGGTGAACCTTGTGAACCTGCGGCTTCACTTCTTCCCAAGCCCAGTTCTTGCGCATGAAAGCGGTGTCGATTTCATTGTCGAAGTGACCGATGTTGCACACCACGGCGCGCTTCTTCAGGGCCTTGAGCATGTTCGCGTCGCAGACATTGACGTTACCGGTGGTGGTCACGATCAGGTCGATCTTGCCCAGCAAGGCCTTGTCGATGCTGGCTTCGGTGCCGTCGTTGATCCCGTCGATGAACGGCGAAACCAGTTCGAAACCGTCCATGCAGGCCTGCATGGCGCAGATCGGGTCGACTTCGGACACCTTGACGATCATGCCTTCCTGACGCAGGGATTGGGCCGAGCCCTTGCCCACGTCACCGTAGCCGATCACCAGCGCCTGCTTGCCCGACAACAGGTGGTCGGTGCCGCGCTTGATGGCGTCGTTGAGGCTGTGACGGCAGCCGTACTTGTTGTCGTTCTTGCTTTTGGTCACCGAGTCGTTGACGTTGATGGCCGGGATCTTCAGCTCGCCCTTGGCCAGCATGTCCAGCAGACGGTGCACGCCGGTGGTGGTTTCTTCGGTCACGCCGTGGACCTTGTCCAGGACGGCCGGGTATTTCTTGTGCAGCAATTCGGTCAGGTCGCCGCCGTCGTCGAGGATCATGTTGGTGTCCCACGGCTGGCCATCCTTGAGGATGGTCTGCTCCAGGCACCACTCGTACTCCTGCTCGGTCTCGCCCTTCCAGGCGAACACCGGGATACCGGCGGCGGCGATGGCGGCAGCGGCCTGGTCCTGGGTCGAGAAGATGTTGCAGGACGACCAGCGCACTTCGGCACCCAGGGCGACCAGGGTTTCGATCAGCACGGCGGTCTGGATGGTCATGTGGATGCAGCCGAGGATCTTCGCGCCCTTGAGCGGTTGTTCACCGGCGTACTTGCGACGCAGACCCATCAGGGCCGGCATTTCGGATTCGGCGATGATGATTTCGCGGCGGCCCCAGGCGGCCAGGGACATATCGGCGACTTTGTAATCGGTAAAATCTGCAGGCGTGATAACAGCGCTCATGAAGAGCCTCCATTCGTAATGTATGCGAATGGGCGCCGTTGTGCGTTTAGTGTCCATGCGGGAGCCCCGAACGAACAACGCCCCATCCGAGCCTGACAGGTCTTGCCTGCTGCAGCGCCCCTCGGACAGGTGGCGGGAACGGTCCAAAGCGTGGACCGGGTAAAGCGAGGGCGATTATAGCGGGCTAATCGGATCTTCCAAAGGGTTTCTGTCGGCAAATCAAAATTGCCGATGACCGTTATTGAAGCAGCGGCGTAGAGCCTGCCTGTCCGGTCTGCCATGATGCAGGCATTCATTGGCCAGACGCTCAGGAGCGATCATGAATTTCCACACCCGCAAATGGGTCAAGCCCGAAGACCTCAATCCCAATGGCACGCTGTTCGGTGGCAGCCTGCTGCGCTGGATCGACGAAGAAGCGGCGATCTACGCCATCGTCCAGCTGGGCAACCAGCGCGTGGTGACCAAATACATCTCGGAAATCAACTTCGTCAGCGCCTCGCGCCAGGGCGATATCATCGAGCTGGGCATTACCGCGACCGAATTTGGTCGCACCTCCATTACCTTGACTTGTGAGGTGCGCAACAAGATCACCCGCAAGAGCATCCTGACCGTGGAGAAAATGGTTTTCGTCAATCTTGGCGAGGATGGTCTGCCGGCGCCCCATGGGCGGACCGAGATCAAGTACGTGAAGGATCAGTTCAAGGACGATATTGCCAGCGAGTGAGATGGGCGGTGTACCCATCGCGAGCAGGCTCGCTCCCACATAAGCCCCCATTCTCCTGTGGGAGCGAGCCTGCTCGCGATAGCGGTTTTTCAAACACTGAAAATCCCAAGTCCCAATCAAGCTTGAGTCAGCACTGAACAGCTCCGAACGCCACGTGTCGTAGATTCATCACGCCACCGGTTCAGGAACTGTATGGACACCCACGACGACGGCAAGACCCCCGACCTTTCCGCCCAGGAAAAGCACGAAGTCGACCGCAACCAGCCGCCGCGGGCGGCGGTGCTGCATGAAATCATTCGCACCCAGGGCAATCAGGAGCTGGAGCGCAGTATCGCCGCGCTCTGGTGGTCGGCCCTGGCGGCCGGATTGACCATGGGCCTGTCGCTGATGGCGATGGGGTTGCTCAATTCCCGATTGCCGGAGGGCGAGGCCTTCAAGGTGATCGCCAGTTTTGGTTATTGCGCCGGTTTTCTCGCGGTGATCCTGGCCCGCCAGCAGTTGTTCACCGAAAATACCCTGACCGCTGTGTTGCCGATCATGAGCAAACCCACCCTGGGCAATTTCGGTCGGCTGTTGCGGCTGTGGGGCGTCGTATTGGTGGGCAACCTGTGCGGCACCTTGCTGGTGGCCTATGTGATGCTGCACTTGCCGATCTTCGACCCGCGCACCGACCTGGCTTTCCTCGAGATCGGTCGCAAGGTCATGGAGAACGACACCGGCCAGATGTTTGCCAAGGGCATCATTTCCGGCTGGATGATCGCCACCATGGTCTGGATGATCCCCTCCATGGAAAGCGCCAAGATGTGGATCATCATCCTCATCACTTACCTGATGGCGCTTGGGGATTTCACCCACATTGTCGTCGGCTCCGCCGAAGTGTCGTATCTGGTATTCGCCGGGCAGTTGTCGTGGGAAGACTTCTGGCTGGTGTTCGCCGCGCCGACCCTGGCGGGAAACATCATCGGCGGCAGCTTCATCTTCGCGTTGCTCAGCCACGCGCAAGTGCGCAGCGAGAGCGGCACGCCTAATCGGTCGCACCCATCGGAGCGCCCAGGCGACGTTGGTGATGAATGAAGTACAGGGCCGTCAGCACGGTCAACCCACTCACCAGGGCTCCAGTCCAGGGCAGCTCGGCCAGGTCGACGCCGCTGCCGACCACCAGCCCGCCGATCCAGGCGCCAGCCGCGTTGCCCAGGTTGAAGGCACTCTGGTTCAGCGTCGAGCCCAGATTCGGTGCCTCATGGGCCTGATCGATGATCAGCAGCTGCAGGATCGGGCACAGGGCGAAGGCGAAGATCCCCCACAGCACCAACGTGATTGCGGCCGGAATCACCGAGCGGCTGGTCTGGCTGAACGCGGCCAGCACCAGCACCACGGCCAGGGCCATGCCCACCAGTGACGGCAGCAGGCGCCGGTCCGCCAGGCGCCCGCCGAGGAAGCTGCCTGCCGTCAGGCCGACCCCGAACAGCAGCAACATGAGGGTGATGCCGTGGGGGCTGACTCCCGTGATGTCCTGGAGAATCGGTGCGATGTACGTGAACACGCTGAACAGGCTGGTGGACGCCAGCACACTCATGCCCAGGGCCAGCAGCACGCTGGTCTTGCCCAGCACCTTGAATTCGCTGGCCAGGTTGGCCTTCTCCATGGGGATCTCCCTGGGCAGCCACGCCCATTGGGCGATGGCGGCGATGACGCCGATCACCGACACCGCCCAGAAGGTCGAGCGCCAGCCGGCGTATTGGCCCAGCGCAGTGCCCAAGGGGACGCCGAGGACGTTGGCCAGGGTCAGGCCGGTGAACATCATTGCGATGGCCTGGGCACGTTTGTTCGGCGCTACCAGCCCGGCCGCCACCACAGAGCCGATGCCGAAAAATGCGCCATGGCATAGTGCGGTGATGACGCGGGCGGCCATCAGCGTGGCGTAGTTCGGTGCCAGGGCGCAGAGCATGTTGCCCAGAATGAACATCAGCGTCATGCCCAGCAATGTCGCCTTGCGCGGCATGTTGGCGGTGCCGACCGCCAGGATCGGCGCGCCGAACACCACGCCCAGGGCATAGCCGGTAATCAGCAGGCCGGCCTGGGGAATGCTCACCGCCAGGTCGCGGGCGACATCGGGCAGCAACCCCATGATGACGAATTCAGTGGTGCCGATGCCGAAAGCGGCAACGGCCAAAGCAAGCAAGGCGAGTGGCATGCGCGAGGTCTCTGTCTGTAGTCTTGACGCTCTGATCAGGCATACGCATGCCGTGGCCCGCATAACATAAGAGGGGCAACGACAGAATTATTGGAATTGGCTATGCGCAACTGAATGCGGCGTGGTCGCTTGCAGTATAAACAGCTGCGGACGGATCGCGAATCAATTCATCGCCCCGCTGCCCGTGGGGATAAGGAGCGTGCCGTGCTTGCAACGGCTCTGGTGTTGGTGGCTGCGCTGCTGCATGCCGCCTGGAATACGTTGATCAAATTCAGTGGCGAGCGTCTTCTGGTGGTGGCGTGCATGGACAGCGTCGCGCTGCTGTTCGCCGTGTCGGCCCTGGGCTTCGTGGTGCTGCCGCCGATGGAAATCTGGCCGTGGATCCTGGCGTCGGCAGCCTTTGAACTGTTGTATCGCTATCTGCTGATCCAGGCGTATCGGGTCGGGGACCTGGGGCTGGTCTATCCGTTGATGCGCGGTTTGTCGCCGCTGGTGGTATTGGCTCTGACACTGGTCTTTGCCGGCGAAGTGCTGACGACTCAGCAGACCCTCGGCATTCTGCTGATCCCGTTCGGCATGTTGTGCCTGTTGTGGCAGGGTGGGGGTGGCGAGCGACTGCCCTGGTCGATGCTGCCGGTGGTGTTGCTGATCGGCTTGTGCATCGGCTGCTACACCTACATCGATGGCCAGGCCCTGCGGCGCTGGTCCCATCCGCTGGACTACCTGGTCTGGATCACCCTGTTCTGCGCCTGGCCATTCCCGCTATTGGCCGTGGTGAGCAAACGACCGGCGTTCGTGCGGTTCTGGCGCGAACAGTGGCGGCTCGGGTTGGCGGTCGGACTCTGCGTCTTGTTCAGCTACGCTCTGGTGCTCTGGGCCATGCAACTGGGGTCGATCGCCGAAGCGGCGGCGCTGCGGGAGATCAGTGTGATCCTGGTGGTGCTGTTCGGTATGCGCTACCTGAAAGAACCTTTCGGTCGGCCGCGGCTCTTAGCCTGCGGGCTGGTGCTGATTGGCATGCTGGTGATGAAATTCTGAGCAACTTCCCGATTTTCGATTCTCCATAAACTCAAAGAAGGAACTGCGTCATGACGGTTGCCCTGTGGTGTATTTTGATCGCCATCATCCTGCCTTACCTGTGTATCGCCATCGCCAAGATCGGTGGACGATACCGGCTGCGAGACAACCACGATCCGCGGGACTTCCTGGAGACGCTAGAGGGCTTTCCCCGGCGCGCGTACGCCGCGCAGCTCAACAGCTTTGAAATTGCCCCGGCATTCGCTGCCGCGGTGATTGTTGCGCACTTGGCCGGCAACGCCGAGCTGGTGACCATCAATGTGCTGGCGGTGTTGTTCATCACCAGCCGCCTGCTGTACATCATTTGCTACCTGGCGGACTGGGCGATTCTGCGGTCGCTGGTGTGGTTCGTGGGAGTGGGGCTGATCGTCAGTTTCTTCTGTGTTTCTGTCTGAGCCTGGCTGTTGAGTCCCGGGGCCGTGGAGGCCCCTTCGCGAGCAGGCTCGCTCCCACATTGATTTCGGGTGTTCACAAAATCGTTGTCCACTGAAGATCAACTGTGGGAGCGAGCCTGCTCGCGAAGGCGTCGGCACAGACAATACCCTCCTCAGGGATTGGTGGTGACGGCATTCGCCACCTGTGGCACTTGCGGCAACGCCATGCCCTTGGGCCACAACATCCAGATCTGCCCCTGTTGCTTCATGTCCCCGGCCAATTGCCCCGCGGCGTCGCCGGTGCCCCAGAACAGGTCCGCCCGTACTTCACCGGCAATGGCGCCGCCGGTGTCCTGGGCCGCGACCGGTCGGTTCAATGCGCTGCCGTCGGGGCGGGTCGTTGAGAGCCACAGCAGGCTGCCCAGCGGAATGACCTTGCGATCCACCGCTACGCTATAGCCGGCGGTCAGCGGCACATTCAACGAGCCCCGCGGACCTTCGTTGCTGTCGGGGTTGCGGTTGAAAAACACATAGCTGGGGTTGCTGCCCAGCAACTCGGGGATGCGGGTCGGATGGGCCTTGGCCCAGGCACTGATGGTGCCCATGGTCACGTCTTCTTTCTTCAGTTCGCCCTGTTCGACCAGCCAGCGTCCGATTGGCCGGTAAGGGTGACCGTTCTGGTCGGCATAGCCGATGCGCAACTGGCGACCATCATCGAGCCGAATACGGCCCGAGCCCTGGATCTGCAGGAATTGCAGGTTCATCGGGTCCGTCAGCCAGGCGATGACGGGGGCCTTCACGCCGTTGGTTTCGATGGTGGCCGCGTCGTCGTAGGGCTTGAGCACCCGGCCTTCGAGGCGACCGCGCAGGCGTTTGCCCTTGAGCTCGGGGTAGAGGCTGTCCAGCGCGACGATGATCATGTCTTCCGGTACGCCGTACACCGGAATGTTGGCACTGGCGGTCTGGGTGAGGCTGCCCGGGTAGACCGGCTCGTAATAACCAGTGATCAGGCCATTGGGGCTGTTGTCCCCCGAGCGCAGGCCGTAGACGTCCAGGTTCTGTTTCAGGAAATTGCGCACAGAGGAAGCGGTCTGCGGCACATTGGTAGCCGCCGCACAGGTCGGTCCCCAGGTCGTGTCGGCCTTGAGCCGGGTGCATGCGCTGCGCCAGGAGCCGAAACCGGCCAGCAGGTCTTCATCTGATACCACCGGCAGCGCTTCCCAGGGGGCACTGACATACGTTGCGAGGGCATGTGTCCGAGGCTCTTCGACCTTTTCGCCGCGATTGCACCCGGCCAACAGTGCGATCAGCGGTAGGGTCAACGCCAGGCCTTTGTGCCAGGTCTTGAAGCGGCTGTTCATGAAATTTTTCCTTGCAGTCATTCGAGCGCTGTCAGGCATTCGAACAACCCGTATTGTAAATAAGGCCATTGGTCTTTGCCGATGACCCGAGGATACTAACCGCCGTTTCCTGTCCCGAGGCCAAGATGCTTGTAAAACGATTTTCCATGGTCATGCTGGTCTGTCTGATGCTGTCCGCCTGCGGCGGTGTCGATCCCAACTCCCCACTGGGCCAGCGCAAGGCTATTTTCAAGCAAATGCTCAAGACCAATGAAGAGTTGGGCGGCATGTTGCGTGGCCGGGTTCCGTTCGACGGTGCGCGCTTCGCCGAGGGTGCCGTGCAGCTTGACCAACTGTCCCATGAACCGTGGAAACACTTCCCGCCAGTACGCGAGCAGGACCACACCAGCGCCAAAGATGAAGTCTGGCAGAAGCAGGCACGTTTCCAGGAACTGGCTCACAATCTTGAAGCGGCCACCGGGGAGTTGGTAACGGCCAGCAAGGTTCAGCCCTACAGCGCCAGTTACTTGGGGCCTGCGGTGCAGAAGGTCGAGGATGCGTGCAGTGCCTGTCATAAGGAGTTTCGGGATCATTGAGGTGAGGCAGCTTCAAATTGCCAGCTACAAGCTGCAAATAAAGGGCTCACGGTCTGCCGTTACTTGAAGCTTGTAGCTCGAAGCTTGCCGCTTATTTATCCAACTCATCCACCGCTTCCTGCAGTTCCTTGCGGGAGGCAGCCAGTTTGTCCTTGCGCTTGTTGATCCGCTCGGGGTCGCCTTTTTTCATGGCTTTTTCCAGGTCGGCCTGGCGGCGGCTGACTTCGTGCTTGGCATCGAGCACCTTGGTTTCACGCTCCTTGCGCAAGGATGCGTCGGTGCAATGGGTGGTGACTTCATTCAGGGCGGTTTCCAGGCCTGCCTGCTGCTCTGCATTGCCTCGGGACTTGGCCAGTTCGATCTGGTTGATGATGCCCTGGCGCTTGGCTGCGCAACCGGTAAGTTCCGGGGTTTGCTCGTCCGCCATCAGGGGCGCGGCCAGGGTGGCGCACAACACCAGCAGGGCAAAAGGGGGCAGGAAATTCATAGCAACTCCGTAAAAACTTGCGAGCGGTCGGTCCAGATGCGCTGTTGGAACGCACGTTCGCCCCTTGGGTTCAACTGCGCGGGACAATGTTAGAAACCGTCGACCCCGGCAGCGCGTAATACTTCACTCAACGCCAGCACATGCGGGTCGCGAAAAAAAGCGCTCAGTTGCGCGGCGCGTCCCGGCCCGATGCCAGTTTCGGCTTGCCATTGTTCGGTCGTCCGTTCGGCCAGCACCTGCCATGGCCCCTCCAGGCTGGCCGCTCCGGCGGGCGGTAAACCCAGGGCCTTGAGCCATTGACCGAACGGACGTTGTCGGGCGCTGTGCAGGCTGACGAGCAGGCGGGCGCTGGCGCGTTCACCGAAGCCGCTCATGTTAGCAAGCTCGGCGGCATCGAGGGTCATCCAATCCAGCAATCCGTCGAGTCGGCCCGCCGCCAGGAGTTTTTCCCAGGTTCCGCGGCCGACATGGGGCAGGGCGAGGCCTTGCTTGCCGCTGAGCCAGCTCAGGCGCGCCAGGAACTGGCTTTCGCAGCCGGGCGTCGGTTGCCAGCAACTCAGCGGATGATAATCCGCCGCCACGGGCGCAGTGATGTCCGGCCGCTCGACACTGCGCAGCACAACGTCATCGAGTCGCGGGATGGTCAGCCCGGCCAGGCTGATGGCAACCCGGTCTCCCGGACGAATATCCAGCTCCTCCCAGCGCTTGAGGGAGCTGACGCTCACCCGGCGGATCCGTCGGTCGTCGAGCATGACGGGATCGAGCTCCAGCAGCGGTGTGATGCGTCCGGTGCGTCCGATCTTGAAGTGCACCTTGCGTACCTCGGCCAGTGCCTGGGCGTAAGGGTATTTCCACGCCACGCCCCAGAATGGCGCCTTGGCCTGCCAGCGGTCGGCGGGTGGTCGGCGGCTCTGGCGCAGGACGATCCCGTCGCTGGCGAACGGCAGCGCCGAGCGATACCAGTGGTCGCGCCAGCGTTCGGCGTCGGCCGCTGCCTGGATGGGCTGGCTGTAGCCGCTGGTGCCGGCGAAGCCCAGGGCATTCAATGCGGCCTCGCGCTCGGGCAGGGTGGCGGGGCCTTCGGGCCAGTCCCAGGTGAACAGGCCGATACCCGAGGCCTCTTCAGTCGTCAGGTCTTCGCGGGCCATCAAGCCCGCCACGGTTGACCGGGCATTGAGACTGCCATCCCTGGCCTGCACATGATTGTCCAGTCGCCAGTACAACTCCCCTTGAACGAGCAGGTCGGAAGGTTGGCGCAGGCGCTGGGGAATGGCGTCGATCTTGCGCGCCGTCGGCGTCCAGTCATGGCCTTGAACGCCGTCGCCGCGGCTGATCGCCCGATGCAGGCGACCTTCACGATAGATCAGGGTGACCGCTACACCGTCGACTTTCGGTTGGACCCAGATGTCTTCCCGATTTTGCAGCCAGGCCCGCACGGCGTCGGCGTCCTTCAGTTTGTCCAGGCCCGTATGAGGGATCGGATGCCGGACTTTGCCACCCGCCGAGCGCAGCGGGTCGGTGGGTGCCGCAAGATCGAAGCAGGTGCGCCACTGGCCCAGTTGCATGCGGGACTGATCGTAAAGTTCATCGACGACCAGTGCCCGGCCGAGACGGTGATAGCTATCGTCCCAGGCGTCGATTTGCCGTTGCAGGGCCGCAACTTCCGACCGGGCGCGCTCCTCGGGCCAATCGGGGCAAGGTGCGGCAATGACGGGGATGGGGAAGAGGATCAGAACAGTGAGTGCACACAATAGCGGCAGCATCGAAGCATCCTTGCTGGGTGATGTGCCTGAAGGCTAGTCACTGACGCAGAGGAGGCGAGGGTTGGATGGTTACCGGATTTTGCCAAGGCTGATGGCTCCGCTACGGCGGTACAGTGGGGCGCGATTTGATTGCGAAACTGTCTCTTGAACCCATTGCTGGCCGGCGCAGAATGGACCTCCCGATCCGCGCTGCCAGGAGTGCCCCCGATGGAGCTGACGACACTCGCTGTTTTCATTCCGGCCTGTTTCGCCCTGAACATGGCGCCAGGGCCGAATAACCTGTTATCCATCAGCAACGCCTCGCGTTATGGCTTCGTCCGGGCGTGCGGCGGCGGTATTGGTCGGCTGCTGGCGTTCGCCATCATGATCGCCTTGGCGGCGGTGGGGCTGACGGCTGTGCTGCATACCTCGGAGTTGTTGTTCCTGGGGATCAAGCTCGTGGGGGCCGGGTACCTGTTCTACCTCGCCGTGCAGTTGTGGCTGGCTCGACCCGAGGCCGGTAGCGAAGCCGCGATGGGTTCGAGGGGCATGGGGCAACTGGCACGCCAGGAGTTCCTGGTGGCAATTGGCAATCCCAAGGCGATCCTGTTGTTTACCGCGTTTTTGCCGCAGTTCGTTGATCGCTCGGGCACCGTCACCCAGCAATTCGCCGTATTGGGTGGGCTGTTCCTGACGTTGGAGTGCATTGCCATCGGGTTGTATTGCTACATGGGCATTTATGCGCGAAAGCTGTTTGCCCAGCCCAGTGGCAAGCGCTTGTTCAACCGAATGTGTGCGGGGTTGTTGGCGAGCGCGGCTTCGTTCCTGCTGGTGGCGCGGCGTTCCTGAAGGTCTGCTGGCTCTTGTGGCAGCTGATACCAGACATGAAAAAGCCCCTGGCGACCAAGTCGCCAGGGGCTTTTTCATGACAGCAGGTATTACAGGCCGGCAGCGGCGCGCAGGGCGTCGGCGCGGTCGGTTTTTTCCCAGGTGAAGGTGGTGAAGGTGTCGCCACCGACAGTCTTGGTTTGCGGCGTGCGACCGAAGTGGCCGTAGGCTGCGGTTTCCTGATACATCGGGTGCAGCAGGTCGAGCATGGTGGTGATGGCGTATGGACGCAGGTCGAACACTTCACGGACCAGCTTGATGATCTTGTCGTCGCTGATCTTGCCAGTGCCGAAGGTGTTCAGCGAGATCGACGTAGGCTGGGCAACGCCGATGGCGTAGGAAACCTGGATCTCGCAGCGCTCGGCCAGGCCGGCGGCGACGATGTTCTTGGCCACATAGCGACCGGCGTAGGCCGCCGAACGGTCAACCTTCGATGGATCCTTGCCGGAGAATGCGCCACCGCCGTGACGGGCCATGCCGCCGTAGCTGTCGACGATGATCTTGCGACCGGTCAGGCCGCAGTCGCCTACCGGGCCACCGATGATGAAGTTGCCGGTCGGGTTGATGTGGAACTGGGTGTCCTTGTTCAGCAGCTCGGCAGGCAGCACGTGCTTGACGATCAGCTCCATCACGCCTTCGCGCAGGTCCCTGTAGGAAACTTCAGGGTTGTGTTGGGTCGACAGCACGATGGCGTCGATACCCACCACCTTGCCATTTTCGTAACGGCAGGTGACCTGGGACTTGGCATCCGGACGCAGCCACGGCAGCAGGCCGGATTTGCGAGCTTCGGCCTGGCGCTGCACCAGTTGGTGCGAGAAGGTGATCGGGGCTGGCATCAGCACGTCGGTTTCGTTGCTGGCATAGCCGAACATCAAGCCCTGGTCGCCGGCACCCTGGTCTTCCGGCTTGCTGCGGTCAACGCCTTGGGCGATGTCCACCGATTGCTTGCCGATGATGTTCATCACGCCGCAGGTCGCGCCGTCGAAGCCGACGTCGGAGCTGTTGTAGCCGATGCCCAGGATGACGTCGCGGACGATCTGTTCCAGGTCGACCCAGGCCGAGGTAGTGACTTCGCCAGCGATGATCGCCACGCCCGTTTTCACCAGAGTCTCGCACGCCACGCGGGCGAACTTGTCTTCAGCAATGATGGCGTCCAGCACCGCATCAGAAATCTGGTCGGCGATTTTGTCCGGATGCCCTTCAGACACGGACTCGGAGGTGAAAAGGGAGTATTCGCTCATCTCGATGTTTTCCTACAAGTTACCGATGGTGAGTGTCGCCAGCCGGTCGCTGAAAATGGCGAACCTGGATCTGGAAACCATTACGTAAGCCTACATAGAGGCTTTCCCCGGGCACGAGGCCCGCAGCGGTGGCCCAACGGGCCAGATCGTCCTGTTCAAACCCCAACCATAGATCACCGCAGGCCTCCCTGGCCCAACTCTGGTTGTGGCTGCATAACTCTGTCACCAACAGGCTACCGCCTGGTTGCAGCAGGCCGGCCATGTGCCTGAGCGCATCGGCCGGTGCGGCAAAATGATGCAGTACCATATTCAATACGACGCAATCGGCCTGCAGACTTACACCTTCCAAGGCATCGGCCAGTTGCAGGCTGACATGAGTCAGCTGTTCACGTTCGCATACCTGGCGCGCCAGTTCGAGCATGGCCGGACTGTTGTCCAGCGCCGTCACCTGGCTGAAGCGCCGCGCCAGTTCCGGCAGGAAGGCACCGTCGCCGGGACCCACTTCAATGGCGGTGGCGGCAGGCCCGAAGCTCAGCTTGTCGAGCAGCGCCACGACGCTCTCACGGTATTGCGGCAGTCCCGCGATCAGGTCCTGCTGGGCCCGGAACTTTTCCGCTACCCGTGCGAAAAAATCCTGGCTGGCTGCGGCCCGTTGCCCATGCACCTGGGCGATGCGCGCCTGCACGTCCGCCGGCAGGTGCAGCTCGTCCACTTCGTCCAGCAATGCCGCATGCAACTTGCCACCCAACAGATCGGTGTGGGGCAGGGCGCGGCGGTAGAAAATGGCGTTGCCTTCGCGGCGGGTTGCCACCAGGTCGGCCTGGGCCAGGACCTTGAGGTGATGGCTCATGCCAGATTGGCCGATGCCGAAGATCTGCGCCAGCTCCAGCACGCCGAACGAATCGTTGGCCAGTGCACGCAATACATTGAGCCGCAGCGGATCACCGCCGGCCTTGCAAAGGGCCGCCAGTTCATCGCTGTCTTCATGGCGAATGGACGGCACGCGTAAGTTCATAGGGCGGCAGTCTAGTGATGGGTCTGGAACACCGCAAGGTCAATATCAAAAAGTTTTGATATTGCTCGATAAATGGCACTTCTGGAAACGGGCTTTACTCTACACACCATCAGCGGAAAGGTTTCACCTGGCGAAAGCGACTTTATCCACCGGAAAAACCGCTCTGGATGACTATCTCTCATTGCCCCGGGCGGGTGGGTGAGGGAAAATGCACGCCTTTTTTCAGTTTCGTTATTCAAACCCAGGAGATCAGCGATGCCCAGCCGTCGTGAGCGTGCCAATGCCATTCGTGCCCTCAGCATGGATGCCGTGCAGAAAGCCAACAGCGGCCACCCAGGTGCCCCGATGGGCATGGCGGATATCGCCGAGGTGCTGTGGCGCGACTACCTCAAACACAGCCCGAGCAATCCATCCTTCGCTGACCGTGACCGCTTCGTGCTGTCCAACGGCCACGGCTCGATGTTGATCTACTCGCTGCTGCACCTGACCGGCTACGATCTGTCGATCGATGACCTGAAGAACTTCCGTCAATTGCACAGCCGCACCCCGGGTCACCCCGAATACGGCTACACCCCAGGCGTGGAAACCACCACCGGTCCACTGGGTCAGGGCCTGGCCAATGCCGTGGGCTTCGCCCTGGCGGAAAAAGTCCTGGCAGCTCAGTTCAACCGTCCGGGTCATAACGTTGTCGATCACCACACCTATGTGTTCCTCGGTGATGGCTGCATGATGGAAGGTATTTCCCATGAAGTCGCTTCCCTGGCCGGCACCCTGGGCCTGGACAAGCTGATCGCTTTCTACGACGACAACGGCATTTCCATCGACGGTGAAGTCGAAGGCTGGTTCACCGATGACACGCCGAAACGTTTCGAAGCCTACAACTGGCTGGTGATCCGTAATGTCGATGGCCACGATCCGGAAGAGATCAAGACCGCCATCGAGACGGCCCGCAAGAGCGCCCAGCCGACCCTGATCTGCTGCAAGACCACCATCGGTTTCGGCTCGCCGAACAAGCAAGGCAAGGAAGACTGCCACGGCGCTCCCCTGGGTGCCGAGGAAATCGCCCTGACCCGCGCTGCGTTGAAGTGGGAGCACGGTCCGTTCGAGATTCCGGCAGACATCTACGCCGAATGGGATGCCAAGGAAAAGGGCCGTGCCCTCGAAGCCGACTGGGATCAGCGTTTCGCTGCCTACTCCGCCGAGTTCCCTGCGCTGGCCAACGAACTGGTACGTCGCCTCAGCGGTGAACTGCCGGCCGACTTCGCCGAAAAAGCCTCGGCCTACATCGCCGAAGTCGCGGCCAAGGGCGAAACCATTGCCAGCCGCAAGGCCAGCCAGAACACCCTGAATGCTTTCGGTCCATTGCTGCCGGAACTGCTGGGCGGTTCGGCCGACCTGGCCGGTTCCAACCTGACCTTGTGGAAAGGCTGCAAGGGCGTCACCGCCGAAGACGCCAGCGGCAACTACATGTACTACGGCGTTCGTGAGTTCGGCATGAGCGCGATCATGAACGGCGTTGCGCTGCACGGCGGCCTGGTGCCTTACGGCGCCACCTTCCTGATGTTCATGGAATACGCCCGCAATGCCGTGCGCATGTCGGCCTTGATGAAGAAGCGCGTGCTCTACGTATTCACCCACGACTCCATCGGCCTGGGCGAAGACGGCCCGACTCACCAGCCGATCGAGCAACTGGCAAGCCTGCGTTGCACCCCGAACCTGGACACCTGGCGCCCATGCGACGCCGTGGAATCGGCAGTGGCCTGGAAGTACGCCATCGAACGCAACGACGGCCCGTCGGCGCTGATCTTCTCCCGTCAGAACCTGCAGCATCAGGCCCGCGAAGTCGGCCAGATCGACGAGATCGCCCGTGGCGGTTATGTGCTCAAGGATTGCATCGGCGAGCCTGAGCTGATCCTGATCGCCACCGGTTCCGAAGTCGGCCTGGCTGTCCAGGCCTACGACAAGCTGACCGAGCAGGGCCGCAACGTGCGCGTAGTGTCCATGCCTTGCACCAGCGTGTTCGATGCCCAGGACGCCGGCTACAAGCAGTCGGTATTGCCACTGCAGGTCAGCGCCCGAATCGCTATCGAGGCTGCCCATGCCGATTACTGGTACAAGTACGTGGGCCTGGAAGGCCGCGTTATCGGCATGACCACCTACGGCGAGTCGGCGCCTGCCCCGGCGTTGTTCGAGGAATTCGGTTTCACCCTGGAAAACATCCTGGGTCAGGCTGAAGAATTGCTGGAAGACTAAGCCCAGGAATGTATCGCCTGTTCTGACGCTATCGCGGGCAAGCCTTGCTCCCACAGGATGTGCACTTCCACAGGGAAATGCCAACCTGTGGGAGCAAGGCTTGCCCGCGATGGCAATCCAATGTTCAGCGCCATATTCATGGATTCACTCAGGTCAGAGACCCCATGCCCCAACCGCGTTCCTACAAAGTTGCACTCAACGGCTACGGCCGGATTGGTCGTTGCGTCTTGCGTGCGTTGTTCGAGCGAGGGGCAGAGGCCGGCTTCGAAATTGTGGCCATCAACGATCTGGCCGACATGGCCAGCATCGAATACCTGACACGCTTCGACTCCACCCATGGCCGGTTCCCCGGCGAAGTGCGGGTCGAGGGCGATTGTCTGCACATTAAGGGCAACTGCGTGAAAGTCCTGCGCAGTGCCACCCCCGAAGGCATCGATTGGGCGTCCTTGGGCGTCGATCTGGTGCTCGAGTGTTCCGGGGCCTACCACACCCGCGAAGACGGTGAGCGTTTCCTCGCTGCCGGTGCGCCGCGGGTGCTGTTTTCCCAACCGATGGCCAGTGAGGCGGATGTGGACGCCACCATCGTCTACGGCGTCAACCAGGATTGCCTGACCGGTCACGAACTGCTGGTATCCAATGCCTCCTGCACCACCAACTGCGGCGTGCCGCTGTTGCGCCTGTTGGATCAGGCCATTGGCCTGGAATACGTGTCGATCACCACCATCCATTCGGCGATGAACGATCAGCCGGTGATCGACGCCTACCATCACGAAGACTTGCGCCGCACCCGCTCGGCGTTCCAGTCGGTGATTCCGGTGTCCACTGGTCTGGCGCGAGGCATTGAACGGCTGCTGCCGGAACTTGCGGGGAGAATTCAGGCCAAAGCCGTGCGGGTGCCGACGGTCAACGTGTCCTGCCTCGATATGACGATGCAGACCGTGAGCGATACCGACGCCACCGAGGTCAACCGTATCCTGCGCGAAGCTGCTACCCGCGGCCCGCTCAAAGGCTTGCTGGCCTACACCGAGTTGCCTCATGCCAGTTGTGATTTTAACCATGACCCACATTCGGCCATCGTCGATGCCAGCCAGACCCGTGTATCCGGCCCGCGGCTGGTGAACATCCTGGCCTGGTTCGACAACGAATGGGGGTTTGCCAACCGAATGCTCGATGTTGCCGAACATTATCTGCAGACGGCGGCCTCTGTTTCCAACCAATCTGCTCCCTAAACAGTTATCCAGGAATTGCGACCCATGACCGTGTTGAAGATGTCCGACCTCGATCTGCAAGGTAAGCGCGTACTGATCCGCGAAGACCTCAACGTCCCTGTCAAGGACGGTGTCGTCACCAGCGATGCGCGTATCCTGGCTTCGCTGCCGACCATCAAGCTGGCCTTGGAAAAAGGTGCGGCCGTGATGGTCTGCTCCCACCTGGGCCGTCCGACCGAAGGCGAGTTCTCGGCCGAAAACAGCCTCAAGCCCGTGGCCGACTACCTGAGCCGTGCCCTGGGTCGCGAAGTGCCGCTGGTGGCTGATTACCTGGGCGGTGTCGACGTGAAGGCCGGTGATGTCGTGCTGTTCGAAAACGTGCGCTTCAACAAGGGCGAGAAAAAGAACGCCGATGAGCTGGCCCAGCAATACGCAGCCTTGTGCGACGTATTCGTGATGGACGCTTTCGGCACCGCCCACCGTGCCGAAGGTTCGACCCACGGCGTGGCGAAGTTCGCCAAGGTCGCCGCGGCCGGCCCGCTGCTGGCCGCTGAACTGGACGCACTGGGCAAGGCCCTGGGCGCGCCGGCCAAGCCGATGGCCGCCATCGTCGCTGGTTCCAAGGTGTCGACAAAACTCGACGTGCTGAACAGCCTGAGCCAGATCTGCGACCAGTTGATCGTCGGCGGCGGTATTGCCAACACCTTCCTCGCCGCAGCCGGTCACCCGGTCGGCAAGTCCCTGTACGAACCGGATCTGCTGGACACCGCCCGCGAAATCGCCGCCAAGGTCAGCGTGCCGCTGCCAGTGGACGTGGTGGTTGCCAAGGAATTCGCTGAAAGCGCTGCTGCTACCGTCAAGGCCATCGCTGATGTGGCCGACGACGACATGATCCTGGACATCGGCCCGCAGACGGCGGCCAACTTTGCCGAACTGTTGAAATCTTCCAAGACTATTCTGTGGAACGGCCCGGTCGGTGTGTTCGAGTTTGACCAGTTCGGCAACGGCACCAAGGTCCTGGCCCAGGCCATCGCCGACAGCGCTGCGTTCTCCATCGCGGGTGGCGGTGACACCCTGGCGGCGATCGACAAATATGGCGTGGCCGAACAGATCTCCTACATCTCCACGGGCGGCGGTGCGTTCCTCGAGTTCGTCGAAGGCAAGGTGCTGCCAGCGGTTGAAGTCCTGGAAAGCCGGGCCAAGGCCTGAGGCTGCATTGACCAGGCAAGGGAGTGTTTTTATGGTCAAGACGTGGACTCTTTTGTTGTTGACCGCGGCCCTGGCCGCTTGCGGGAGTCACCCGCAAGCGACGCCGGAACCGGCCGCCAGCGATCCGGAGCCTGGCTGCTACCAGGCGGACTGGCAGGCGGAAACCAACCCGGTGCTGAACAAGCGTTCCGGGCCGGATGGTCTGGACAAATACGAAACGCAAACCCCGACCAAGGAACATGGTTGTCCTTGACGGGTCTGACCCTTTAACTCATGGCTGGCGGCATGCGTCGCCGGTCGAGGAACACGGATGAAAGGCTTGATCGCCGTTGTGGCGTTGGCATTGCTGGCCGGTTGCGCGCAGTTGGGTTTTTCGAGCGCGTCCGAGCCCGTGGCAGGTTGGACGACCTGGACGTGTGACAGCGAGGCCAAGGTGCTCTGGCGCTATACCGATGGCACCCGCAAGGCCGTCGACGTGCGCCTCGGCGGGGCCGAGCAGGTTTACCGCCTGAAGCAGGAGCCGGGTGCGTCGGGCGCGCTGTACAGCGACGACATGCTGGCGTTCCACATCAATGGTGACGAAGGCCTGGCGTACTGGGTTGCCACCAATGATTTGATTGGTCGGGGTTGCAAGGCGCAGTAATTGAACCCATGGACTCATGTGGGAGCGAGCCTGCTCGCGATAGCGATATATCATCCAATCGGATGTCGACTGATCTACCGCTATCGCGAGCAGGCTCGCTCCCACAGGGTTCTGTGAACGCTGAAGAGACAGGTAACACCGAATTCGCGGTCGAGGGCTAACCCCGACCCGCAATGACTTGAATAGCCGCCGCCGCTACGGCAGGCTGGTACGATTAACGACCCTCGACGGGAGAGACACACAATGGCACTTATCAGCATGCGTCAGATGCTGGACCACGCAGCCGAATTCGGCTACGGCGTCCCAGCCTTTAACGTCAACAACCTTGAGCAGATGCGCGCCATCATGGAAGCCGCTGACAAGACCGACTCTCCGGTGATCGTCCAGGCTTCGGCTGGCGCCCGCAAATACGCCGGTGCGCCGTTCCTGCGTCACCTGATCCTGGCGGCAATCGAAGAGTTTCCGCACATCCCGGTGTGCATGCACCAGGACCACGGCACCAGCCCTGACGTCTGCCAGCGCTCCATCCAACTGGGTTTCAGCTCGGTAATGATGGACGGTTCCCTGGGCGAAGACGGCAAGACTCCGACCGACTACGAATACAACGTACGCGTCACCCAACAAACCGTTGCCATGGCCCACGCCTGCGGTGTATCGGTGGAAGGTGAGCTGGGTTGCCTGGGTTCGCTGGAAACTGGCATGGCCGGTGAAGAAGACGGTATCGGTGCCGAAGGCGTGCTGGATCACAGCCAGATGCTGACCGACCCGGAAGAAGCCGCCGACTTCGTCAAGAAAACCCAGGTCGACGCCCTGGCCATCGCCATCGGCACCAGCCACGGCGCCTACAAGTTCACCAAGCCGCCCACCGGTGACGTGCTGGCGATCGACCGCATCAAGGAAATCCACAAGCGCATCCCCAACACCCACCTGGTGATGCACGGCTCGTCCTCGGTGCCGCAGGAGTGGCTGGCGATCATCAACCAGTACGGTGGCGACATCAAGGAAACCTACGGTGTGCCGGTCGAAGAAATCGTCGAAGGCATCAAGCACGGCGTGCGCAAGGTCAACATCGACACCGACCTGCGCCTGGCGTCGACCGGTGCCATGCGCCGCTTGATGGCGACCAACCCGAGCGAGTTCGATCCGCGCAAGTTCTTTGGCGCGACCGTGACTGCGATGCGTGATGTGTGCATTGCGCGTTATGAGGCCTTTGGTACGGCGGGTAATGCTTCGAAGATCAAGCCGATCTCCATGGAAGCGATGTTCCAGCGTTACTTGAAAGGTGAGTTGAACGCCAAGGTCAACTAAGCCTCAGTGTTGTGAGAAACCCGCAGTGATGCGGGTTTTTTATTGGATGGATTTGTGTGTATATCCGTTGTCACGGGACGGATATGCACGCGATATTTCTATGTCTTGGTGTGCGAAGTCCTACGAGATTTCGGATGCACTCAGTCAGGTGTTGTGATCGATATCCAGCACGCTGAACGTCACTTTCCCGCCTTCGCTGGTATAGCCCGTGTTGTCCTGCACATACACCCCGGCCTTGAAGTACAACGGCTTGTCGCGCCAGGCGCCGCCGACGGTGGTGTACCAACTATTACCGGCAGCGGTAATACCAAGGTCGCCGGTACGATCGAGGTGGATCCGGTAAGAGAAGGACCGGTTCAGCTTCACTCCCGTGGCCACGGTAATGACCCTGCCTTCGCTGTCATCGGGACGCATGCGGACCTTGGCGACGATGTTGCCAGTGGCGCTGTCGTCCTTATATTGGTATTCCAGTTTGACCATGGGCCTGCTGCTGTCCTTGGCATGGATCTGACCAATCACGATCTTGCCGCTGCTGGGCACTTGATTGACAACGAGGGTGGCCCGTAGCTGATTGTCGGCGTCGGGATAGACCCAGTTGCGCAAGGTGCCGTCTTTGTAGGTCTCGCGCAATTCGCTGCGTGGGTAGATCGCGTTTTCAGTCTTGGTGCCGGTGACAGGTGACCAGAAATACACCGTGCTGCCTTCGGAGTTGAAATATTTGTCTTGGAAACCATCCACCAGTCGAGGGGTTTCGATGGTTTTCGGCGGACTGCCTTCAGGGATGCTCAGGTTCCAGGTTGCAAGATCGACCATGTTCGGATCCTTTCTGAAAAGAAGAAATGATTTACGCCACAGCCGGAGGCTCTAAGACGCGCTTTTGCTGAGGCCAGAAGGGGGCTCGACCGAGTACTTGGTACGTTCGTCCGGCGGAGGGTTGGCGTCAACAGTCCGTCAGAGTGGCGTTTGCCGCTTTTGTGCCCGAGACGGATGACCGTTGGTCGGCTAGCCCGATTTTTCTCGGAACAATTGGGCGATGGCTATTTGGCGCTTTGCCGTACACGCACAAAAAAAAGGCACCCGCAGATGGGTGCCTTCAAAAAGGTGGCGCAACACTTTTAAAGGGTGGTGTGTTTGATTTCCAGCAGGCTGAACGCCACTTTCCCGCCCTCGGTGGCATAGCCGGTGTTGTCCTGCACATATACGCCCGCTTTGAAGTACAGGGGCTTGTCTTTCCAGCTTGGGTCAATGGTCGTTCTCCAGTTGTAACCCGCCGCGGTAATACCCAGGGCACCCTTCGGGCTGAGATGGATCATGTAGGAGAAGTTACGATCGAGCTTCACGCCGGTGGCAATGGTAATGACCTGGCCTGTCTCGTCATCGGGACGCATCCGTACCTTGGCAACGATGTTGCCGGTGGCGCTATAGGCCTTGTACTGGTATTCCAGCTTTACCATTGGGCTGGTGCTGTTCTTGGTATGGATCTGGCCAATCACGACCTTGCCGCTGCTAGGCACCTGGTTGACGGCCAACGTCGCCCGCAGGATGTTGTCCGCCGCCGAGTACAGCCAGTTTCGCAGCGTGCCGTCGCTGTAGGTTTCCCGCAGCTCGCTACGTGGATAGATCGCGTTCTCGGTCTTGGAGCCGGTCACCGGCGCCCAGAAAAATACCGTGCCGGTTTCGGCGTTGAAGTACTGATCCTTGAACCCTTGCGCCAGGCGAGGGGTTTCGATAGTCATCGCCGGGCTGCCTTCGGGGATGCTCAAGTTCCAAGTGTTAAGGTCGATCATGTTCAGTTCCTGCAGTGAAATGTTAGGCGCAACAACGCGAGGCTCTAGCCCGCGAGTTGGGGCGTCCTGATAGCACCGGTTTGAGCTTGTTGTCGTTTTGCGGCGAATGATTGACGTCAAGTGATCGTCACTGTGGTCTATTGCAGTTTCTGTGCCCGAGAAGGGTGACCGTTAGTCGGCTATTTCGGGCATTGTCGGGATGATGGCGTGATGACACCTACTGCTTTTCAAAATCACGGTCTAGAGTGAGATCACAGTATTTGTCCGTTTTGCTACGAAAAACGGACATGGCGCCCCGATAAGAGAAGCAGCATGGAATGCGCGCAACCTACGCTTGGTGAAAACAACTCCGTCCTTTTGATTGTTGATGATTACCCTGAAAATCTGCTCAGCATGCGAGCGTTGTTGCAGCGTCAGGATTGGCAAGTCATGACCGCAGCCTCGGGTGTCGAGGCCCTTGACCTGCTGCTCGAACATGACATCGACCTGGTTCTGCTGGATGTGCAGATGCCGGACATGGACGGTTTCGAAGTGGCGCGCCTGATGCGCGGCAGCCAGCGCACGCGCCTCACGCCGATCATTTTCCTGACCGCCAATGAGCAATCCCAGGATGCGGTGATCAAAGGCTATGCCAGTGGCGCGGTGGACTATCTGTTCAAACCCTTCGATCCGCAGATCCTCAAGCCCAAGGTGCAAGCGTTGCTGGAGCACCAGCGCAATCGCCGGGCTTTGCAGCGCCTGAGCCAGGACCTGGAGGCTGCCAGAGCGTTCAACGCCTCGGTGCTGGACAACGCGGCCGAGGGGATCCTCGTGGTGGACGAGGCCGGCTGCATCCGTTTCGCCAACCCATCCACTTGCCGTCTGCTCAATGCAACGGCCGAGCAGTTGCAGGGGACGCCCTTCCTGGATTACCTGCAGAAACCCCACATTCCACAATGGGCCGACTCCGATATTCATGCTGCCTATTGCCGTGGCCAGACCTGGCGTCTGCACGATGCGATCCTGCGCACCGCGCCCGGTCAACAGGTGTCGGTGGCCTTGTCCTGCGCCCCGCTGCCCGCGGAACAGAAGGCCATGGTGGTGACACTCCAGGACATGTCCGTAATCCGGCACTTGCACCAGCAACTCGAATTCCAGGCCGTCACGGATCCGCTGACCGGTTTGCTTAACCGCAGGGGGTTCTATCAGACCGCCGAAAACCTGCTGATGCGCAGCGAGCGACTGGAAAGCAACTGGGTGCTGTTGTACCTCGACCTCGACGGCTTCAAGCGCGTCAACGACTCGTTGGGGCACGATGCCGGTGACCGGGTGTTGCGCTGGGTCTCGGAACAATTGAAAGCCTGTCTGCGTCCCTTCGACATCCTGGCGCGGTTGGGCGGTGACGAATTCACGGCCCTGCTGGACCTGGAGCTCCCGGAGCAGGCGGCCAAGATCGCGGAAAAACTCATCGAACGGGTCGCGATCTGCCAGCAGATCGAAGGCATGGATGTGGCGTTGGGGGCCAGTATCGGCATTGCGACCTACCCGGATTGCGGCGCCAATCTGGACGGTTTGTTGCGCGCATCCGACATTGCCATGTACGAAGCCAAGCGTGCCGGCCGCCAGCAATATCGTTTTTATGACCACGAAATGAACGGTCGAGCCCGTTCACGGCTGATGCTCGAGGAGAGCGTGCGCTCGGCCATCGAGAACCGCGACTTCAATATGGTCTACCAGCCCCAGGTGAATATCCACGATGGGCGGATTCGTGGCTTCGAGGCGTTGTTGCGCTGGCAGCACCCGAGCGTCGGCGATGTGCCGCCGGGTCTGTTCCTGCCTTTGTTGGAGGAAGCGCGGCTGATCAGCCGGCTAGGCAGTTGGATTTACCATCGTAGCGCGGCCCAGCGCAAAGTCTGGGAGCGAAATTTCGCCGATGACCTGGTGCTGGGGGTGAGCTTGAGCAGTACCCAGTTCGGCATGCCGAACCTGGTGACCGAGTTGCGTCAGGTCCTGGAGCGCCATGCCCTGAAGCCCCGGCAACTGGAGGTCGAGGTAACCGAGGACGCGCTGATGCGCAATCCCGACGAAACCCAGAAGCAGTTGCGGCTGCTGCGCCATCTCGGGGTGCGGGTGGCGCTGGATGACTTCGGCTCGGGACCGTGCTCCCTGACTCATTTGCGTGACCTTGAGCTCGATACCCTCAAGCTCGACCGGCACCTGATCGCCCGATTGCCGGATTCGCCGCGCGATGCGGCCCTGGCGGCCTCGGTGATCGATCTGTGCACGCAATTGGGCTTGCGGGTAATCGCCGAAGGTGTGGAAACCCTGGAGCAATATCAGTGGCTCAAGGACCATGGCTGTGAGTATGTGCAGGGATTCCTCGTAGCGCGACCCTTGACGGCGGCAGACACCGATGCGTTCGCCAGACCCTTTGACTGGGGCGCGCTAACGGTCTGAGTTCGCTACACTGGCGGTCTTTTTCCACAGTATTGCCGTTCGATGATCGCGCTCAAGTACCTCCAGGCCTACCCCGCCGCGCTGCAAGCCCAGGTGCAGCAGTTGATTGCCCAGGATCGCCTGGGGGATTACCTGCACCAGCGCTATCCGGGCCGACATCCGATCCAGAGCGACAAGGCGCTGTACAGTTATGCACTGGAGCTCAAGCAACAGTACCTGCGTAATGCGCCGGCCATCGACAAAGTGTTGTTCGACAACCGCCTCGACCTGACCCATCGTGCCCTTGGTCTGCACACTGCGGTTTCGCGGGTACAGGGTGGCAAGCTCAAGGCGAAGAAGGAAATCCGCATCGCGTCGCTGTTCAAGGACGCAGCGCCCGAGTTCCTGAACATGATCGTGGTGCATGAACTGGCCCACTTCAAGGAATCGGACCACAACAAAGCGTTCTACCAACTCTGCGAGCACATGCTCCCGGGGTATCACCAGTTGGAATTCGACCTGCGGGTGTACCTGACCTGGCGCGATCTGCAACAACCGAAGGAATGACCGGATGGATGTCAGCAAGACCAAGAGCAGCTTCTATCGCCGCTTGTATGTGGCTTACCTGATCGACAGCGGCGTGGCCAGCAATGTCCCGGCGCTCATGGAAGCGACCGGCATGCCTCGACGCACCGCCCAGGACACCGTCGCGGCGCTGGCGGACCTGGATATCGTGTGCGAGTTCGAGCAGCAGGAAGGAGCCCGCAACCATGCCGGTGGCTATCGGATCCGCGATTGGGGGGCGATTGATCGAGGGTGGATCGAGGCCAATCTGCCACGGATCAAGGCGGTGCTCGACTACCCCTGATAGGGATAGTGGTTGTACTGGCCCCATCGCGAGCAGGCTCGCTCCCACAGGGGGATGTGTTTCAAATGCGGGAGCGAGCCTGCTCGCGACGATAGCCTCAAGGTCGATGCATGCCTATGTGCGGGATACCATCCTCCAGGTATTCGACCCCCACCACTTCAAATCCATACCGCCCGTAATACCCCTGCAGATGCGCTTGCGCCGACAATGAAATCGACGTGCCAGGCCAGTTCTTCTCGGCGTGCTTGAGCCCGTGCTCCATCAAGGTATGTCCCAGCCCTTGTCCCCGTGCCTCAGGGGCGATGATCACGCGGCCGATGACCACGTCGCTGTTCTGGGAATGAGGATCGAGCAGGCGCAGGTAGGCCACGAGGTGGTTATCCCGCCAGGCCATCAGGTGGAACGTGTCGCCTTCCAGGTCCAGCCCGTCGACGTCCGGATAGGCGCAGTTCTGCTCGACGACGAACACGTCGGCGCGCAATTTGAGAATGGCGTACAGCTGTTCCTTGCTCAGGTCACTGTGGTGTTTGCAGACCCAATCGATGTCCATGTTTTGAATTTCCTGAAGAGCCCGAGGCCGATATTAAGTGCGTTGCGCCTGGAAGTCTCTTTTCCGGGTGAGCGAAAATATGTGATAAAGGCCAAATTGCCATCATTCTGCTTTCGCAGCGTTGTCGTCTTTATGTAATCTTCGTGCAAGCGCTGCGCAGCGGTTTCAATGAGCTAATGTTAGGTGGGATGTCTCTGTTTATCTCCCGAATTTCGGCAAAAAACATGGGCTTCGCAACCTTCAAGGATGTATGGCATGCCGCGATTGCACCGAGCTCTTGTTTTGATTGGGTTGCTGTTGTTGAGTCACAACGCCTGTGCGCAGAAATTGCGCCTGGTTGCGGATGGATGGCCACCCTTTACCGACTCAACGCTGGTCAATGGTGGCCTGGCGACCGATATCGTCAGCACCGCCCTGGCGCGTGCCGGTTATGCCACCGAGTTTGAACAGGTGCCTTGGGCCCGGGCGATGCTGGGCATCGGCGAAGGGCGTTATGACGTGTTGGTCAACGCCTGGTACAGCGAGGAGCGCACTCATATAGGCCAGTTCTCGGCCGAATACCTGCTCAATCGCGTGCGCTTTCTCAAGCGCAAGGATGCTCCGATCCAGTTCGACAACCTGCAACAGCTATACGACTACCCTATCGCCGTGGTTCGCGGTTATGCCTATTCCAAGACGTTCGATGAGGACCAGCAAATGCAGAAGGTCCCCGTGCATAACTTTGCGATGGCGGTGCGCATGGTGGCTGCCGACCGCGTGAAGTTGACGCTGGAAGACGAGTATGTCGCTCGTTATTACCTGGCCCGCGAATCGCCCAAGGTGCGTAATTCCGTGGAGTTCCTGCCCAAGCCGTTGAGCGAAAACAGCCTGCATATCCTGGTCAGCCTGAAGAACCCGGAGCATGAGCAGATCGTGGCGGGGTTCGATCGGGAGATCGCAGCGATGAAGGCGGATGGGAGTTATGCGCGGATCCTGGAAATGCACGGTATGTGAGCGAGTTTTGCGCTGCCCATACTGGTCCCAATCGCAAGCAGGCTCGCTCCCACATTGGAATGCATACCCTGTGGGAGCGAGCCTGCTCGCGATGGGCCCCGATTGACCGCCGCAGCTTTCAGGCTTCGCTCGTATCCTTGATGAGATGCGCCGCCAGCGTCCGCAACGGTCCAAGCTGACGGCAGATCAACGCCAGTTGCGTCTGCACCAGCCGCTGGCCCTCATCGATTTCGTCGGGCATCTGCTCAAGCTCGTTGGCCAGGGCTTCTTCCTCGTCGCTCTGGATCACGATCGACGTTTTGGTCGCCAGTCCCTGGGCGATTTCGTCGATGCTGGAGGCCAGCTTCACCCCTGCGCCGTCTATCAACTGCTCGCGCACATCCGTTGGCAGTTCGGTCCCCCGGTGGGCACCCAGGCCCGACAGGTAGCTGAGCAAGGTGTGGGACAACACCAGGAAACGGAACCCGACGTCGGCTTCCTTACGGAAATGCCCCGGCTCCATCAGCATGTTCGCCAGTGTCGTGGACAACGCCGCGTCGGCGTTGTGGGCATTGCGTCGGGCCAGGCGATAGGCCAGGTCGTCACTTTTGCCGGCGGCGTACTGGTGCATGATCTGGCGCAGGTAGATGCTGTTGCAGGTCAGCGTGTTGGCCAGGACCTTGTTCAGTCGGCGGCCCTGCCAGTCCGGCAGGAAGAGGAACACCGCCAGGCCGGCGATCAGGCTGCCGAGCAAGGTATCGAACAACCGTGGCAGCAACAGGCCATAGCCGTCGCCGACCTGGTTGAAGCAGAACAGCACCATGACGGTGATCGCGGCGGTCGCCAGGGTGTAGCGGGTCGTGCGGTTGGTGAAGAACACCACCCCGGCGGCAATGGCGAAGCACGACTGCACCAGCGGGTTGGGGAACAGGTCGAACAGCGCCCAGGCCACTGTCAGGCCAATGGCGGTGCCGATGATCCGCTGACCGAGTTTGCGCCGGGTGGCGCCGTAGTTGGGCTGGCAGACGAACAGTGTGGTGAGGACGATCCAGTAGCCCTGGGACGGGTGAATCCAGTGCACCATCGCGTAGCCAACGCTCAGCGCCAGGGGCAGGCGCAGGGCATGACGGAACAGTAGCGAAGTCGGTGTGAGCTGCGTGCGCAGGCGTAGCCAGACATCCTTGAGGCTGTGTGGCGAGCGGTCCAGCAGGCTGCTGTCAGTAGCGTCGGCCAGGGCATCGGGGTTGCTGGCGTCGCTGAGCAAACGGTCAAGCGTGCCGAGGTTCGCCGACAAAGCCCGCAACGAACGCAACAGGCCACGCCAGGCCGGATTGCTCTGGATGCGCAAGTGTTCCAGGGATGCGTGCAGGTCGTTCAGGGCCTCGGCGAAGTGATCATCGTAGACGAACGGCTGGCGCATCTGGATCGATTCGGCCAGCGCCTGGCAGGCTTTGCCTTGCTGGCGCAGCAGGCGCTGGCAGCGGAACAGTACGTCGCTGTGAAAGAACGCCTCGGCCAGGGCGTTGTAGGGGTAGTGGGAGGAACTGGCACGCTCATGGATATCCTGGGCCAGGAAGTACAACTTCAGGTAACGACTGACCTTCGAGCCCGGGCGACCGTTGCCGACGCGATGCAGGATGATTTCCTTCGCCGCGTTGAGGGCCGCCACCACGCGGCCATTCTGTTGGGCCAGTTCCAGGCGTCGTGCTTCGATATCCAACTGGCGGACCGGTTCGAGCAGCGACGACTTGAGCTTCAGGTAACGCCCCAGCTCGCGGAACAATCGTGCCAGGCTCTGTTGCACCGGCTGGTTGGAAAACAAGACATGCCACAGTACCGAGAGCATGCCGTACCACGCCGCGCCGGCCACCAGCAGCAAGGGTTCGTGCCAGAAATCGGTGACCGCGCCACCGCGCTGGTCCACGCCAATCACGGTGTAGACCGACAGGATCAAGGTGGCCGAGGCAATCGCGCCATAGCGCTCGCCCAGGGCGCCGAGCATGGTCAGGCCGAAACTCGCCAGGGCAAAGGCGATGATGAAGAGGATGGGATAGGGAAACAGCAGCTCCACCGACAATGCCGCGACGGTGAAGCAGACCAGGGTCACAGCGAGCGCATTGAGGCGGCCCTGCCAGTTGTCGTCAGTCTCGGCCAGGGCGCTGGCGATGATGCCCAGGAACAAGGGAATCAGCAGCGTCATCTCATCCAGGTACCAGCACAGCGCCATGCTGCCGGTCAGGGCGATGAACACCCGCACGCTATAACTGAATTTATCCAACGCCCAAAGGCGACGCAGAGACTGGCGGAACGAGGTCGATGACATGAAATGCAAGGGCCTGACGGGCGATGACACTAAATTGAGGCAGTAATGACGCCGACGCAATGGCGGCGATCACATCTGACAGCAAAAAGTGTTCCGTCATCCGACACTTAACCCTGTGGGAGCGAGCCTGCTCGCGATAGCGGCGTGTCAGTCAATTCATTACCAACTGAACCACCGCTATCGCGAGCAGGCTCGCTCCCACAGGACAGGTAGTCAGACGTATTGTGCGGCGGCATAGCCCGAAGCCCAGGCCCACTGGAAGTTGAACCCGCCCAGGTGACCGGTGACGTCCAGCACTTCGCCGATGAAGTACAGCCCGGGGCTTTTCAGCGATTCCATGGTCTTGGATGAGACTTCCCGTGTGTCGACGCCACCCAGGGTGACCTCGGCGGTGCGATAGCCTTCGGTGCCGGCCGGGATGACGTTCCAGCTCGCCAGTTTCTCGGCAATGTCCGCCAGTTCCGCGTGGGTGTATTGCTTCATGGGTTTGGAGACGAACCAGGTATCGGCCAGCAGGTTGGCCATTTTCTTGGTGAACAACTCGCCCAAGAGGGTTTTCAGTTCGCTGTTGGGGCGCTCGGCCTGCTGTTGTTGCAGCCATTGGGGCACGTCGTGGTCCGGCAGCAGGTTGATCTGCACCGTGTCCCCCGGCTCCCAGAACGACGAGATCTGCAGGATGGCCGGACCGCTGAGGCCACGATGGGTGAACAGGATGTTTTCGCGAAAACTCTGGTCGTTGCAGCTCACCAGGCAATCGACCGAAGTGCCCGAGAGTTCGGTGCACAAGGCCTTGAGCTGATCAGTAATGGTGAACGGCACCAGGCCGGCGCGGGTTGGCAATAGCTGGTGGCCGAACTGCCTGGCGACCTGATAGCCAAAGCCGGTTGCCCCCAGGGTCGGGATCGACAGGCCGCCGGTGGCGATCACCAGGGATTGGCAGGCGATGACGCCGAGGGTGGTTTGCAGCCGATAGCCGCCGTCGGTTTTCTCGATGTGCTCGATCGAGGTGTCCAGGTGCAGATTGACCCCGACCTGTTCGCACTCGTCCAGAAGTACGCCGAGAATGTCGCTGGACTTGTTATCGCAGAACAACTGGCCGAGTTTTTTCTCGTGATACGGCACGCCGTGCTTGGCCACCAGAGCGATGAAGTCCCATTGGGTGTAGCGGGCCAGGGCCGATTTGCAGAAGTGCGGGTTCTGCGAGAGGAAGTTGCCCGGCTCGGTGTACATATTGGTGAAATTGCAGCGTCCACCGCCGGACATGAGGATTTTCTTGCCGGCCTTGTTGGCATGGTCCAGCAACATCACCTGCCGTCCGCGCCCCGCAGCGGTCAACGCGCACATCAACCCTGCGGCGCCAGCGCCAATGATCACGACTTCGGTAGAGCGCAAAACGGTGTCCTCTCAGTCTCGCCACAAAACCCATTGTGGGAGCGAGCCTGCTCGCGATTGCGGTGTGTCAGTCAAATAAAGGTTGGCTGACCCGCCGCAATCGCGAGCAGGCTCGCTCCCACAGGGGAACTTCGTTGGTTGGGATGGTTACAGGATTCGCACCCGCAACGAACGTCCCTTGATCTTGCCTTCGTTCAGGCGCTTGAGTGCCTGTTTGGCGATCCCGCGTTCAACGGCCACGTAAGCCTGGAAATCGAAAATCGCGATCTTGCCGACCTGGGTGCCGGGGATGCCCGCGTCGCCAGTCAGGGCGCCGAGGATGTCGCCGGGGCGAACCTTGTCCTTGCGACCGGCGGCGATGCACAGGGTGCTCATGGCTGGCAGCAGTGGGCCGCCGCCCTGGGGCTTGAGGTTGTCCAGCTGGTCCCAGCTCAGCGGTGCCTTTTGCAGTTGCTCGATGGCCTGGGCGCGGTGGGCTTCGGAGGGCGCTACCAGGCTGATGGCAACACCGGTTTCCCCGGCGCGGCCGGTGCGGCCGACGCGGTGGATATGGATTTCCGAGTCCCGGGCCAGCTCGACGTTGATCACCATGTCCAGGGCATCGATATCGAGGCCACGGGCCGCCACGTCGGTGGCCACCAGCACCGACGTACTGCGGTTGGCGAACATCGCCAGCACCTGGTCGCGGTCGCGCTGCTCCAGGTCGCCATGCAGGCCGACGGCGGAAATGCCTTTGGACGTCAGATGGTCGACGGTTTCCTGGACCTGTTGCTTGGTGAAGCAGAACGCCACGCAAGAGGCCGGACGGAAGTGCGCCAGTACCTTGACCACCGCGTCCATGCGCTCCTCGGGAGAGATCTCGTAGAAACGCTGCTCGATCTGCGCGTCGGAATGCAGTGCCTCGGCCTTCACCTGTTGCGGATCACGCATGAACTTGGACGACAGCTGCTTGATGCCCACCGGGTACGTGGCGGAAAACAGCAGCGTCTGGCGACGCTCCGGGGTCTGCTGGATGATGTCTTCGATGGCGTCGTAGAAACCCATGTCGAGCATGCGGTCGGCTTCGTCGAGGATCAGCGTGTTGAGGCCGTCGAGTACCAGCGAGCCTTTGCGCAGGTGCTGCTGGATGCGTCCCGGCGTGCCGACAATGATGTGGGCGCCATGTTCGAGGGAGGCGATCTGCGGGCCGAAGGATACGCCGCCACACAGGGTCAGGACCTTGATGTTGTCCTCGGCACGGGCCAGGCGGCGGATTTCCTTGGCGACCTGGTCGGCCAATTCGCGGGTCGGGCACATGACCAGCGCCTGGCAGCCGAAGTAGCGCGGATTGATCGGATTCAGCAGGCCGATACCGAACGCCGCAGTCTTGCCGCTGCCGGTCTTGGCCTGGGCAATCAGGTCCAGGCCCTTGAGGATCACCGGCAAGCTCTGCGCCTGGATCGGCGTCATCTGGGCATAACCGAGAGATTCGAGGTTAGCCAGCATGGCGGCGGACAGCGGCAAAGTGTTGAAAGCGGTGGCAATGGTGGTCACGGGACAGGCCTGCAAAACAAAATGTCGCGCAGTGTAGCAGCCTCGTGCCACTTTCTTCGAAAGTTCTGGACGAGCTGTGCGAGCCATGGGGCTCTTGGAAGGCTGGGTGATTAACCTGTGGCGAGGGGATTTATCCCCTCGCCACAAAAACTTACCGAAGCCACTCAAGCTTGGGTTAATGCTCGATATGCTCATCGTGACGTTTCTGCCGCCGCCCGTCCTGCTTCGACAACTGGGAGAAAATCGTCGCCGCCAGCATCGCCATGACCCCCACCGTCACGAACGTCAGTTGGAACGCGCCCAGCACCGTGTCGACCCCATCGTTACCCACCTGGGCCGTAAAACCGCCGAGCAGGGCGCCGGCACAGGCGACGCCGAGGCTCAAGGACAGTTGCGCCACCACGGACAGCAGGCTGTTGCCGCTGCTGGCGCTGGCATCGTCCAGGTCGATCAGGGTCACGGTGTTCATCGCTGTGAATTGCAGCGAGTTGATCGCCCCCAGTACCGCCAGTTGCGCCAACAGCAGCCAGTACGGGGTCTGTTCGCTGACCAACCCCATGCTCGCCAGCATCACGCCCAGGGCCAGGGTATTTCCGGTCAGGACGATGCGATAGCCCAGCCGCTCGATCAATGGCCGGGCCACGGATTTGGCGACCATGGCCGCCGCCGCCAGGGGCAGCATGCTCATCCCGGCCTGGGACGGTGAATAACCCAGGGCCACTTGCAGCAGCAGCGGCACCAGGAAGGGCAGGGCGCCGCTGCCCAGGCGGGCGAACAGATTGCCAAGGATGCCCACCGCGAAGGTCCGAGTCTTGAATAGCGACGGCGCGAACAGCGGATTCTCGACATGTCCGGCTCGCAGCCAATAAGCCGCCAGGCAGGCCAGGCCGCCGAACAGCAGCAACATCACCCGCAGGTGTGGCAAGTGCAGCTCGCCGAGGCCCTCCATGGCAATGGTGATCAGCACCATCGCCGCGCCGAACAGCAGGAAACCCACGCCGTCAAAGCGGGTGCGCTCGCTGCCGCGCAGGTCCGGGATGAATTTCCACACCGCGTAGCAGCCGATCACCCCTACCGGCAGGTTGATGATGAAGATCCAGTGCCAGGTCAGGTATTGCACCATCCAGCCGCCCATGGTCGGGCCGATCAGCGGGCCGAGCAGGCCAGGAATGGTGATGAAACCCATGATCCGCACCAGTTCCGAGCGCGGATAGGCCCGCAGCACTACCAGCCTGCCGACTGGCAGCATCAGTGCGCCGCCCAGGCCCTGAATGACCCGGGCGCCGACCAGCATCGTCAGGGAGCTGGACAAGGCACACAGCAGCGAGCCGAAGCTGAACAACAGGATCGCGCCGAAGAAGATTTTCTTGGTGCCGAAGCGGTCGGCGATCCAGCCCGAGGCCGGGATCAACAGCGCCACTGTGAGCATGTAGGCGATGATCACGCCCTGCATGCGCAGCGGGTTCTCTGCCAGGTCACTGGCCATGGCGGGCAGGGCGGTATTGAGGATCGTCCCGTCGAGGGACTGCATGAAGAAAGCGATCGCCACGACCCACGGAAGCCAGCGGGCGGTGGTTGCGTCGAGCGGTGCACGGTTGGGCATGGGGCCTCTTGCTGTGTCTCAGGGTGTTCGTGGTGGCTTTATCGCGGGCAAGCCTTGCTCCCACCGGATGTCATTGCCCTTGTGGGAGCAAGGCTTGCCCGCGATGCTTTACAGGGTCAACGTCAACCGCTTGACCAACGCCCCCGGCAACAGCATCGAGGCTGTGGCCCGCTGGCTGTAGGTGCTGGCCGAGAGTAGAAGTTCCCGCTCCCGGGTCAGGCCTTCGAGTTGCGAGCCGAGCAGGCTATAGACGCTGTCGTCGAAGCGCATGGTGCTGACCGGTGCCTGGATCTGGCCGTTCTCGACCCAGAACGTGGCGAAGCGAGTCATGCCGGTCATGCGTGCCGCTGGCTGGTCCGAGTAGTTCAGGTACCAGAGGTTGCTGATGTACAAACCGGTGCCGAGGCGCTCGAGAATGTCCTCCTGCTCCAACTGGCCTTCCTGCATGACCAGCGCCGAAGGGTATTCGTAGCTGCTCGCGCCGTTGGCGGTGAGGCCGTATTCGGCGGCGCTGCGTGAATTGACCAACCGGGCGTTGGCCTTGCCCTTGGCGATCAGCGTCAGGTCATCGCGCGGATAGCCTTCATCGGAAAACGCCGGGCTCAAGGAGCCACTCACCTGCTCGCTCAGCCCTACGACGGGGCTGAAGGTGGACTCGTCGGCGTAGAACTTCTGCAACGGGCTCTGTTTGCTGGCAATTGCCCGGGCCGAGAACCCGCCCCAACTGAGCATGCCCATGATCTCTTCCAGCGCGGCCGGTGCCAGGTAGGCACGATACTCACCGGGTGGCAGTGTGCGCAGCGGCCGGCCGAGAAACGCCAGTTGCTCGCGGGCCTGGGCAAAGCGCTTGGCAAATCCTTCGCTGCTCCACTCATGGCCGGCGTAGCTGGCTTTCACTGCCTGGCCGTTTTCGTGGAACAGGCTGAAGTCGAAGTTGAAACTGTTGGCCTGATGCCAGCCAAATGCCCCCGAAGAACTGGCGAAACCGCGGCTGATGGGGCCGGCGGCGTAGATCCCCACCAGGTCCAGGCCTTCGGCGGCTCGGGCGATTTCGTCCACGGCCTGTTCGGTCTCCGGCAACGGATGGTCCTGCACATTGTTGCTCTGCCAGTGATTATGGTTGAGCAGTAGATAAGGATCCCGGGGCAATAGCGGCAGGGTATCGCGCAGCTGTTGCAGGCCTTCGCTCAAACGTTGCAGGTCTGTCTCGGTTTCGCCGGACAAGGTGATCTGCAGGTCGGCATGGCGCCCGTCGTCGATCAGTTTGAAATTCACATTGGCCTGTTGCACCTGCCCGGCCTGACGCACCTTGCCATGGTTGAAACGCACGAAGGCCGAGGACTCAGCGGCGTAGCCCAAGGTGAATTGTTCGGACCCATGCAACGCAGCGCGTAGCCAGTCGACCAGCGTCTTGAATGCCTCGGCCTGATTGTTGACGGTACTCATCAAGCGTCCCCCCCAAACACATCAACGTCTCTGAACACGCAGGCTGGCGACGCATGGCCGACGCGGATGACCTGGTTCGGCTCGCCCTTGCCGCAGTTCGGCGTGCCCAGCACCTGGGAGGTACTGGCATCGCCCACGGCCCGCAGGCTCTTCCAGAATTGCGCGGAAATGCCGCGGTAGTTGGGATTCTTCACCACACCCTTGAGCTCACCGTTCTCGATCAACTGGCCCCATTCGCAGCCGAACTGGAATTTGTTGCGGGCATCGTCGATGGACCAGGAGCGGTTGGTGCGCATCAGCACGCCGTGTTCGATGCCCTGGATCAACTGCTCCAGGGACTGATCGCCCGGTTCGATGTTCAGGTTCGCCATGCGGTCGATGGGCGGGCGGTTCCAGCCGCAGGCGCGGCTGTTGGCGACGCCGTCCAGGCCTGCGCGAAACTGTGACAGCGCGCCGCCCAATGGGCGCAGCAGCAAGCCTTCGCGGATGAGGAACTGCTTGCTGGCGAGGCTGCCGTCGTCGTCATGGCTGTAACTCGCCAGTTCCTCGGGAATGTCCGGGTCGAACGTCACGTTCAGCAGCTTGGAGCCGTACTGCAAATGGCCGAAGTCGCTGGTCTTGACGAAGCTGGTGCCGGCGTAGTTGCGCTCGTCCCCCAGGATGCGGTCCAGCTCCAGTGGGTGGCCGATGGACTCGTGGATCTGCAACATCATCTGGTCGGGCATCAACAGCAGGTCCCGCGGGCCTTGCGGCGTGTTCGGCGCCATCAGCAATTGCAGGGCCTGATCGGCAATTTTCGGCCCGGCCCCGATGAGACCGCAGCGGTTGATCACATCGAAGCCGCCTTGCTGGCCGAAGTTCTCGCGGCCCAGGGTGCGGGTCTGGCTGTCATGACCGTCGAAGGCGGTGACGTCCAGAGCCGGGTAGATGAAACGCTGGGCCTGGCGCAACTCGGCACCGGCACTGTTGAGGTAGATCTGTTCGACCTGGGTCAGGCCGATGCTCACCTGCCAATTCACCAGGCGCTCGTCCTGGGGCACCGCCGCCGATTCGTCGCCGAGTAATTGGTAGCAATCGCTCAGGGCGGGGAACGCCTGGTCGAAATGCGGCGAGAAGTAATCGGCGCGGTCGCTGGCAACCGCCTGTTCGCGCAGGTCGAGCAGGGCGTGGGGCTTGAGCCGGCGGGCCTGTTGCTCGGCCCGTTCCAGGGCTGCTTGCAGACCGGCCTGGGACAGGTCATTGGTGGCCGCATAGGCTTCGACACCGTTGACCCGCACGGTGAGCATCGCCCCTTCGTCACGGCCCAGGCTGGGCGGTTCGGCGATGTTCTTGCGCACCGACAGATGCTGGCCGGACTCGCGCACATAACGCAGGGAAAAGAATTCAGCGCCCGTGCGCAAGGCAGCAAAACGCTGCTTGAGCTGGGGGTGGAAGTCGAACATCGGGGAACCTCCTTGGTAGGGTGCATCGGTGCTGCGGGGGGAGGGTGAAACGTTTGCGTGAGGCTAGATTAGGCTTGGGGCGGGGCGGGATCAAGGCTTGAGGCTGGATAGAGTGGGAATGCTTCAGCGTCTGGTCGGGCGCCATCGCGAGCAGGCTCGCTCCCACATGGGATCTGTGTCGGGCACGAAACTTGTGTCCGCCGAAATCCAGTGTGGGAGCGAGCCTGCTCGCGATAGCCGCGCTGGGGTGTTACTGCACGGCTGGCGCCACCTCGCGCACCGGCTTGCCTTTGACCGGCGCATCGCCGGCCACATAGTACGGCGCGGTGCTGCGTGGCAGTGGCTTGCGGCCGCGGATCTTGTCGGCGATTTTCTCTGCGATCATGATCGTCGGCGCGTTCAGGTTGCCGGTGGTGATGATCGGCATGATCGAGGCATCCACCACTCGCAGGCCTTGCATGCCATGCACGCGGCCTTCGCCGTCCACCACCGCCATGTCGTCGGTGCCCATCTTGCACGAGCAGGACGGATGGAAGGCGGTTTCGGCGTGTTCGCGGATGAACTGGTCCAGTTGCTCGTCGGTCTGCACTTCGATGCCCGGGCTGATTTCGCGTCCACGGAACGGGTCCAGCGCCGGCTGTTGCATGATCTCGCGGGTCAGGCGGATGCCGTCGCGGAACTCCTGCCAGTCCTGCTCGGTGGCCATGTAGTTGAACAGGATGCTCGGGTGTTGGCGGGGATCCTTGGACTTCGCCTGGATCCGGCCACGGCTTGGCGAGCGCATGGAACCCATGTGCGCCTGGAAACCGTGCTCCTTCACACCGTTGCTGCCGTTGTAGTTAATCGCCACCGGCAGGAAGTGATACTGGATGTTCGGCCATTCGAACTCCGGACGGCTGCGGATGAAACCACCGGCTTCGAACTGGTTGCTGGCACCGATGCCGGTGCCGTTGAACAACCACTCGGCGCCGATGGCCGGTTGGTTGTACCAGAGCAGCGACGGGTACAGCGAGACCGGTTGGGTGCAGGCGTATTGCAGGTAGAGCTCCAAGTGGTCCTGGAGGTTTTCGCCGACACCCGGCAGGTCGTGCACCACCGGGATGTCGAGGCTTTCCAGCAGTTTGGCCGGGCCGACGCCGGAGCGTTGCAGGATCTGCGGCGAGGCGATGGCGCCTGAGCACAACAGCACTTCCTTGCGTGCCCGGGCTTCGACGCGCTCTTCAGCGGCGCCCACCAGATAACGCACGCCCACGGCACGCTTGCCTTCGAACAGGATCTTGTCGGTCAGGGCATGGGTGACGATGGTCAGGGTCGAACGCTTCTTGGCCACGTCCAGATACCCGCGCGCGGTGCTGGCGCGTCGGCCATTCGGCGTGACGGTGCGGTCCATCGGGCCGAAACCTTCCTGCTGATAGCCATTGAGATCTTCGGTACGCGGATAACCGGCCTGCACGCCGGCCTCGACCATGGCGTGGAACAGCGGGTTGTTGCCGGGCTTGGGTGTGGTCACGCTGACCGGGCCATCGCCGCCGTGGTAATCGTTCGGGCCGATGTCCCGGGTTTCGGCTTTCCTGAAATAGGGCAGGCAGTCCAGGTACGTCCAATCTTCGAGGCCGGGCAGTTTTGCCCAGTTGTCGTAGTCCAGGGCGTTGCCACGGATGTAGCACATGCCGTTGATCAGCGAAGAGCCGCCCAGGCCTTTGCCGCGTCCGCATTCCATGCGACGGCCGTTCATGTGCGGCTCGGGATCGGTTTCGTAGGCCCAGTTGTAGCGTCGACCTTGCAGCGGGAACGCCAGGGCGGCGGGCATCTGCGTGCGAAAGTCCAGGCGATAGTCCGGGCCGCCGGCTTCGAGCAGCAGGACGGTGACGCCTTCGTCTTCGGTCAGACGGGTGGCCAGGGTGTTACCGGCGGAGCCGGCACCGATGATGATGTAATCGAATTCTTGGGACATGAAATGCACCCTCTTTTAATTGGGTTCAGGTCGTGGCCGGTGAGTGTCTTTCACTCCATCGCGAGCAAGCTTTGCCCCCACAGGTTTCTGATAGACACAGCAGTTGTGTTACAGCAGATTCCTTGTGGGAGCATGGCTTGCCCGCGATGACGGCCTCGCAGGCACCGCAGAAGCCGGGCTTTAGAACACCGACGCGTAATCGCCCAACTCGACCTGTACCGATTTGATGCGCGTGAAGTTGTTCAGCGAACTGATCCCGTTTTCGCGGCCCACGCCCGATTGTTTGTAGCCACCGACCGGCATCTTCGCGTCGGACTCGCCCCAGGCGTTGATCCAGCAGATACCGGCTTCCAGTTGGTGGATCACGCGGTGGGCGCGGTTCAGGTCGCGGGTCACGACGCCGGCGGCCAGGCCGAACTCGGTGTCATTGGCGCGGCGGATCACTTCTTCTTCGGTCTCGTAGCTGAGGATCGACATCACCGGGCCGAAGATTTCTTCCCGCACGATGGTCATCTCGTCGGTGCAATCGGTGAACACGGTCGGAGCGACGAACGCGCCCTTGGCGAACTCGCCGTCGGTCAGGCGCTTGCCGCCACACAGCAGGCGTGCGCCTTCGGCCTTGCCCTTCTCGATGTAGCCCAGCACGCTCTCCATGTGGGCGAAACTCACCAGCGGGCCGAAGTTGGTGTTTTCGTCCTCTGGGTTGCCGATGCGGATGCGCGCCACGCGCTCGGCGATCTTGGCTTCGAACGCAGCTTTGAGATGGCTTGGTACGAACACGCGGGTGCCGTTGGTGCAGACCTGGCCGGAGCTGTAGAAGTTGGCCATCATCGCAGTGTCGGCGGCGCGATCCAGATCGGCGTCGTCGCAGATGATCAGTGGCGACTTGCCGCCCAGTTCCATGGTCACGTCCTTGAGCGATGAACTCGAGGCGCTGGCCATGACTTTCTTGCCAGTGTCGGTGCCGCCGGTGAACGAGACTTTCTCGATGCGCGGGTGCTCGGTCAGCCAGGTGCCGACTTCACGGCCGCTGCCGGTCAACACGTTGAAGACTCCGGGCGGAACGCCGGCTTCGGTGTAGATCTCGGCCAGCTTCAAGGTGGTCAGCGAAGTGACTTCGCTTGGCTTGAAGATCATTGCGTTGCCGGCGGCCAGGGCTGGTGCGGACTTCCACAGCGCGATCTGGATCGGGTAGTTCCACGCGCCGATCCCGGCCACGATGCCCAGGGGCTCGCGACGGGTGTAGACGAACGAGGTGTCGCGCAACGGGATCTGTTCACCTTCGATGGCGGGCACCAGGCCGGCGTAGTATTCCAGCACGTCGGCGCCGGTGACGATGTCGACGTAGCGGGTTTCGGAGTAGGCCTTGCCAGTGTCCAGGGTTTCCAGGGCGGCCAACTCATCGTTGCGCTCGCGCAGGATGTCCACGGCGCGACGCAGGATCCGCGAGCGCTGCATGGCGGTCATGGCGGCCCAGATTTTCTGGCCCTTTTCGGCACTGACCACGGCGCGCTCGACGTCTTCTTTCGTCGCACGCTGCACTTGGGCAAGCACTTCACCGTTGGCAGGGTTGATGGCTTCGAAAGTGGCGTCGCCGCTGGCATCGCTGTACGCGCCATCGATGTAGAGTTTTTGCAGTTCGAAACGGGCCATAAAGTCCTCGCAAGTGCATAAGTGGTTGGCTGCCTCCGTGCGCGTCTTCTAAAGCTGACTACGCGGTTCGGCGGCGGTTCAGGAGTCGAGCGGTTCTGTGTGCTCTGGCGCCCCTGCTTTGCCCAGTTGGAAATCCATGTATTCGTAAGCGATCCGGTGTGCCTGGGCGGTGTCGAATGCGTCTCCCGACAGCGCCCCGCGCAGCCACAAACCGTCAATCAGCGCGGCCAGACCCCGTGCCGCACTGCGTGCCTCATCAAGGGGCAGGGCGCGACGGAACTGGCAACACAGGTTGGAATACAGACGGTGATCGTTGATCCGCTGCAACCTGTGTAATGACGGGTGATGCATGCTGGTGGCCCAGAAGGCCAGCCAGGTTTTCATTGCCGGGCCATTGACCTGGCTGGCGTCGAAGTTGGCCGCGATGATCACTTTCAGGTGTGCCCGCGGGCTCTTGTCCTCAAGTGCCAGCCGGCGCGCGGTGACGTTCTCGCTCAGCACCGTCATCAGATACTGAGCCGTAGCCGCGATCAGGCCATTCTTGTCCTGGAAATAGTGACTGATGATGCCGTTGGACACCCCGGCCAAACGGGCGATCAGCGCAATGCTGGCGTCCCCCATACCGACCTGATCGACGGCCTGCAACGTGGCTTCGATCAATTGCTGGCGGCGAATGGGTTGCATACCGACCTTGGGCATTGGGTGCATTTCCTCGGATCATTCGGCGGACAGAAATTGTCCGGCGGAGCGAGAAACAGTCTATTTTGTTTTGATTGAACGTTCAATCAATAAAAAATCGGGCGTACGTCTAGGCTCAAAGGTCGCTTTCCAGGAATGCAAAACCCTGTGGGAGCGAGACCTGTGGGAGCCGAGCTTGCTCGCGATGAACGATGACGCGGTTTGCAGTTGAACCGTGTCGATTCCATCGCGAGCAGGCTCGGCTCCTACAGGCTCGTTCCCACAGGGTTGAGGTTTAACCCAGGTTCTTGCCGAGCAGCGCGTGGTACAGCTCGCTGTCGCCGAGGATCCCGACCACTTTCTGGTTATCGTGGAGCACCAGTTTGTTGCCGGTCTGGTAGCGGATCTGCAACGCGTCGCGCATGCCGATGTTGGAATCCACCAGCGTCGGGCGACGGCCCAGGCCTTCGACAGGTTGCCCCTGGACCCAGTTCTGCAGGTCCAGTGCCGCGCCGTTCTGGCGTGCACCCTTGATGGTGTTGCCTTCGGCCAGGTCGAGCCAGGAATCGCCACCCGGATCCAGGCACACCGAACCGTTGATGCGCTTGCAGTTGTCCAGCGTGCGCATCAGGCTGCGGCCGCAGAGGACGTTGAGCGGGTTGGTATGGGCGACGAAGGTGCGCACATAGTCGTCCGCCGGGTTCAACACGATTTCTTCCGGCTTGCTGTACTGGATGATCCGGCCGTCTTTCATGATCGCGATCCGGCTGCCCAGTTTCAGGGCTTCGTCGAGGTCATGGCTGACGAACACGATGGTCTTGCTCAACTTGCGTTGCAGCTCCAGCAGTTCGTCCTGCAGGCCTTGGCGGATCAGCGGGTCGAGGGCCGAGAACGGTTCGTCCATCAACAGGATGTCGGCGTCCATCGCCAGGGCGCGGGCCAGACCGACCCGTTGCTGCATGCCGCCTGACAGTTCGTCGGGCTTCTTGTTGCGCCACTGGGCCAGGCCCACCAGCTCAAGTTTCTCATCCACCAGCTTGCGCCGTTCCTTTTCCGGACGGCCCTGCATTTCCAGGCCGAAGCTGATGTTCTCGCGCACCGTCAGCCAAGGCATCAGAGCGAACTTCTGGAACACCATGGCGATACGTTTGGTGCGCATCATCTTCAGTTCAGCGGGGCTGCAGGAGGCAATGTCGATCTGCCGGCCTTCATGCTCGACGAACAACTTGCCACGGCTCACGGTGTTCAGGCCGTTGATGCAGCGCAGCAGGCTGGATTTGCCGGAGCCGGACAGGCCCATCAGGACGCAGATTTCGCCTTTCTCGATATCCAGGCTGGCTTTTTCCACGCCGACGATTTGCCCGGTCTTCTTCAGGATCTCGTTGCGGGTCATGCCTTGGTCGAGCAGTTTGAGGGCTTCGCGTGGATCCTTGGCGAAGATCACGTCGACCTGGTCGAAGCGGATTATGCTCATGCGTCACCCCCTGCTTTTGCGTCGGGTTGTTTGCAGATACGGTCGAGCATGATCGCCAGCAGTACGATCGCCAGGCCGGCTTCGAAGCCCAGGGCGATATCGGCGGTGTTCAGTGCGTTGACCACGGGTTTGCCCAGGCCGTCGGCGCCTACCAGTGCGGCGATCACCACCATCGACAACGACAGCATGATGCACTGTGTGACACCGGCCGCGATGCTTGGCATCGCATGGGGCAGTTCGATACGCGACAGGAGCTGGCGACGGGAGCAGCCAAAGGCCTTGCCGGCGTCCATCAGTTCTTCCGGAACGTCGCAGATGCCCAGGTAAGTCAGACGGATAGGCGCGGCAATCGCGAACACCACCGTGGAGATCAGGCCCGGGACCACACCCAGACCGAAGAGGGTCAGGGTAGGAATGAGGTAGACGAAGGTCGGTACGGTCTGCATCAGATCGAGTACCGGACGCATCATGGTGTAGAACATCGGCTTGTGCGCGGCAACAATGCCCAGCGGCACGCCGATTACGACGCAGACCAGGGTGGCGAACATCACCTGGGCCAGGGTTTCCATGGTTTCCTGCCAGTAACCGAGGTTGAGGATCAGCAGGAAGGAGGCAATGACGAATACGGTGAGGCCCCATTTACGCTGGATGAAATGCGCCAGCAGGGCAATGATGCCAATCAAGGCCAACGGGTTGAACCAGGTCAGCGCAAATGTCACGCCGTGAATCATCGTTTCCAGGAACAGTGCGATGGCGTCAAAGGTGCTGGCGCCATGTTGCGTCAACCATTCGACGAAGCCCGCAATGTACTGGCCCAAGGGTATTTTCTGATCAATCAGCATGGTAGTGAACGTCCGCATGCAAGGGATAAACAGCCCGGGCGGGTGAACCCGCCCGGCATAACTATTACTGTGCGAGCTTGGCTTTCACGGCTTCCAGGCCAGGTTTACCGTCAATGGTGGTCACGCCAGCGAGCCAGGTATCGAGTACCTGTGGGTTTTTCTGCAGCCACGCCTTGGCGGCAGCTTCAGGCTTCATCTTGTCGTCCAAGACGTTGCCCATCAGTTTGCTTTCCATGTCGACCGTGAACTCGAGGTTCTTCAACAGCTGGCCAACGTTGCTGCATTCCTGGGTGTAACCCTTGCGGGTGTTCGTCGCCACGGTAGCGGCGCCGAAGTCCGGACCGAAGAACTCGTCGCCACCGGTCAGGTATTCAATACTGAAACGGGTGTTCATCGGATGCGGTGCCCAGCCGAGGAACACTACGTCGGTACCGCGCTTGGAAGCACGGTCGACCTGGGACAGCATGCCCGCTTCGCTCGACTCGACAACCTTGAAGCCGGCGTCCTTCAGGCCGAAGGCATTCTTGTCGATCATGCTTTGGATCAGGCGATTGCCGTCGTTGCCCGGCTCGATGCCGTAGATCTTGCCGTCGAGTTCCTTCTTGAACTTGGCAATGTCGGAGAAGTCGTGCAGGCCTTTGTCGTAGAGGGCCTTCGGCACGGCCAGTGTGTACTTGGCGCCTTTGAGGTTGGTGCGCACGGTTTCCACGGTGCCGGCGTCGCGGTAGGCCTTGATGTCGTTTTCCATGGTCGGCATCCAGTTGCCGAGGAACACGTCCATGTTCTTACCGTCGGCCAGGGACTTGTAGGTCACCGGTACGGAAATCATGGTGGTCTTGGTCTTGTAGCCGAGGGCGTCAAGAATCACGCTGGTGGTGGCGGTGGTCACGGTGATGTCGGTCCAGCCGACGTCGGAGAAGTTAACAGTGCTGCATTGTGCGGGTTCAGCAGCGTTGGCCAGCATGGGAAGACTCAGCATGGCGGCCAACAACAACGACTTGGAACCTTTCATGAGTGGACTCCTGGTGTTTTATCGGCGGGTCCGGTCGGACAACCGCGCTTTGTATTGGGTGTTGCGGTTGGGGCGCGTGAACACTGTCTCGACACGCGGCCTTGAAAACGAGCCGTAACCGATCATGTACCAGCGCAAATCTGTCGCCTACAGGGTGAGTCGTATCCAGTACAGGGAGGGTCGCATCCAGTGTCGGTGACGTCGTTTACAGATTTTTTCCGCCTCTGACAGGTCACTGACACGCAAAAAAACGGCGTGGAACCCCGCCATGAGGCCGGCGGCGTTGGTGGGCATAATTGCGTCGGTGTCAGACGTCGACCCCAGAGGCAAAAACCGGATGATGCGGCCATCCCGGCGTTGAGCGTAGCAGCTCCGTCACCGGGCGCTCCTGCGCCCGGATATGCCCGTTCTGGAGGTTCTAGGCAATGGCAATCAGTGTGTTCGACCTGTTCAAAATCGGTATTGGCCCGTCCAGCTCTCACACGGTCGGCCCGATGCGCGCCGCGGCGCTGTTTGTCGAGGCGTTGCGGGCAAAGGCGCTGCTGAACGACGTGCGACGGGTCGAGGTGCAGCTCTATGGTTCGCTGTCGGCCACCGGCATCGGTCACGGTAGCGATACCGCCGTCATCATGGGCCTGATGGGCGAGTGGCCAGATGCGATCGATCCGTCGCAGATTGCGCCGCGCATCGCATTGTTGCGCGAAACCGAGACCCTGCAACTGGACGGTCGCTTGCCAGTGCCTTTCGTATGGGCCCGGGACATGCGCCTGATCGACGAAAACCTGCCGTTCCATCCCAATGCCATGACGCTGGTGGCCGAAGGCGCCAGCGGTGAGCTGTTTCGCGACACCTATTATTCAGTCGGCGGCGGCTTTGTCGTCGATGAGGCCCAGGCTTCCAGCGGCGTGGCGGACCTGGACACCACCCGGCTGCCTTACGATTTCTCCAGCGCCGAAGAGCTGCTCACGCTGTGTCGCACCCATAACCTGCGTGTGGCCGAACTGATGATGGCCAACGAAAAGGCCTGGCGCTCGGAAGAAGAAATCCGCAGCGGGCTGATGAAGCTTTGGCGGGCGATGCAGGAATGTGTCGAGCATGGCCTCAAGCATGAAGGCATCCTGCCCGGCGGCCTGAACGTGCGCCGGCGTGCAGCCAAGTTGCACCGCAGCCTGCAAGAGTTGAACAAGCCGAATGTCATCGGTTCGACCCTGAGCGCAATGGAGTGGGTCAACCTCTTCGCCTTGGCGGTCAACGAGGAAAACGCCGCCGGTGGACGCATGGTGACGGCGCCGACCAATGGCGCGGCGGGGATCATTCCGGCGGTGCTGCACTATTTCATGAAGTTCAGCGAGGCCGTTACCGACGCCAACGTGGTGGATTATTTCCTCGGTGCGGCGGCGGTGGGCATCCTGTGCAAGAAGAACGCTTCGATTTCCGGTGCCGAAGTCGGTTGCCAGGGCGAAGTGGGCTCGGCCTGTGCCATGGCGGCGGCAGGTCTGGCGGAGATCCTCGGTGCCACGCCGGAGCAACTGTGCAACGCGGCGGAAATCGGCTTGGAACACAACCTTGGCCTGACCTGCGACCCGGTGGGCGGTCTGGTCCAGGTGCCTTGCATCGAGCGCAACGCGATCGCCGCGGTAAAAGCGATCAATGCGGCGCAAATGGCACTGCGCGGCGACGGCCAGCATTTCATCTCCCTGGACCGGGTGATCCGCACCATGCGCGATACCGGTGCCGACATGCACGACAAGTACAAAGAGACGTCGCGCGGTGGGTTGGCGGTCAGCGCGGTGGAATGCTGATAGAAGCCTTGTGGCGAGGGGATTTTATCCCCGCTGGGTCGCGAAGCGGCCCTTCAGGTACTTTTGATACACCGAGTTGTCTGTATTCAGGGCTGCTTCGCAGCCCGGCGGGGATAAAATCCCCTCGCCACAAGCGCTCTGAAACTGCTCAATAAATGAACATTACGCCATAGTCCCGCCACTTTTTAGCGCGTCGCAATCAGATAAGACCCGTTCGTCGGGTTAGCCGTTGCGCAGCTATCAACCGTTCGTCCACCGCGCTTGGGGTGACACTGTTCCGAAAGTGGCGCAGCCCAGTTCCCACAAGTGCTACCGAAGTGCTCACTGCCCGCAGTGGTAGGCGCCAGCCGCCCTTGAAGACACCGATAATCCACACGCGTTATGCGCCTTATATAGACGGCTCGGCATGTCGTTTTCAGGATTTATTGAATGCCTATTCAAATTTAGGCACGGCAATTGCTCTACCAATACAAAGCCCGTCTCCTGTGTAGAGACCGAGGGCATCACCAATAAAAAGAGCCTCCGCCTGAGGCCATCACCGCTTTGTGTGAGGAGATACCGCGATGACGTCGACCCACTCCGGGGCCCAACCCCAGAACCGTGCGCCTCAGTCCATCGGCTTTCTGCTGCTGGACAATTTCACGCTGATTTCCCTGGCGTCCGCTGTGGAACCCCTGCGCATGGCCAACCAGCTATCCGGGCGCGAGCTGTATCGCTGGACCACCCTCACCGTGGATGGCGGGCAGGTCTGGGCCAGTGACGGTCTGCAGATCACCCCGGACGCCTCCATGCACAAGGCGCCGGCCCTGGATACCGTCATCGTCTGTGGCGGCATCGGCATCCAGCGCACCGTTACCCGTGAACACGTGTCTTGGCTGCAAGGCCAGGCCCGTCAGTCCCGTCGCCTTGGCGCGGTCTGCACCGGCAGTTGGGCATTGGCCTGCGCCGGTCTGCTCGATGGGTTCGACTGCAGCGTGCACTGGGAATGCCTGGCGGCGATGCAGGAAGCGTTCCCGCGAGTGTCGATGAGTACCCGCCTGTTCACCCTCGACCGTAACCGTTTCACCAGCTCCGGTGGCACCGCTCCGCTGGACATGATGCTGCACCTGATCAGCCGCGATCATGGTCGCGAGTTGTCGGCGGCCATCTCGGAAATGTTTGTCTATGAGCGCATCCGCAACGAGCAGGATCACCAGCGTGTGCCGCTCAAGCACATGCTTGGCACCAACCAGCCGAAGTTGCAGGAAATCGTCGCGCTGATGGAGGCCAACCTCGAAGAACCGATCGACCTGGACGAACTGGCGGTGTACGTCGCCGTGTCCCGGCGTCAGCTCGAGCGGTTGTTCCAGAAATACCTGCACTGCTCGCCGTCGCGCTATTACCTCAAACTGCGATTGATCCGTGCACGGCAACTGCTCAAGCAGACGCCGATGTCGATCATCGAAGTGGCATCGGTGTGCGGCTTCGTCTCCACGCCGCACTTCTCCAAGTGCTACCGCGAATACTTCGGCATTCCACCGCGGGACGAGCGCGTCGGTTCCAACACCACGCAACAGGTGGCGATGATGCCGTTGCCGCAGGCCCTGGTGCTGTCGCCGTTGTCCGGTCCGCTGTCGGCGTTGAGCCAGGCGCGTAACGAGTCGACGTTTGCCAGCGTAAGGCTCTAAACCGAGGCGCTTTCGTCGCGAGCAAGCTTTGCTCCCACAGGCTTATCGACATGCCTGGACTACCCCCAAGAAGTTGGACACAAATCCAATCCTTAGGGGCAGTCCAGGCCTGTGGGAGCAAAGCTTGCTCGCGATAGATTTTTCAGGCGCTGTGGTTCTGCTGGTATTGCGCCAGTGCCGGCAACAGTTGCTTATCGATCGCCTGGCGCACGGCCGGCAGGATGGTAGCGCTGCTGGTGTACATTTCCTTGACCATCCGGCGCAGTTCATTGGCACGAGCCTTGTCCAGGCCGCGCACCGCACACTCGCAGGCCTGCTCGGCGGTAGAGCCGCTGGGTATCTGGAGGCCGAGAGCCTTGAGCTGGCCCAGCAGGTCTTCCTGGTCGATCAAATCGGCGTGCATCATGACGCTTTTCCTTGTTCATGGATGGGGGCGTGACTCGATTCTGGTAGCCACCCGAAGCTGCGGCAAGGGCAAATCGTCGCGATGACCTATATGGCTATGAGCGTGTCGTTTTCGGCTAACTGACGCTGACCGGGACTGGGCACACTGGCCTCAAGCTGAATCACGATGGTTTGGTCACCCTCGCGCTGACAGCTCCTCCAGTAACGCCTCCTGCCCCGATCATGTCACGGCTTGATCGGGGATTTTTTTGCCTGCGTGTCCGTGCCGACGCCTTCGCGAGCAGGCCCGATCCCACAGGGGAGCGGGGGCTTCTGTGGGAGCGAGCCTGCTCGCGATGGCTACGACGCGGTCTAGCGCTGCAATACCAGAATCCGCGACAGCAACTCATCCCGGTCCACATAGCAGCCCTGGAAATGCCGCGCCCCGGTGGTCGGGTCGAAGGCGTTGCGAGCGTGGAGGGTGCGGCGGTTGTCGAAGCACCACAACTGGCCGGGCTCCAGCCGCTGTGTCAGGCGAAACGAAGGTTCGCGGGTCAAGGCGATGAAGCGTCGGTAGGCGCGGTAGAGGTCGGGCATCTGCTCGACTGAGGTGTCGAACGGCCCACGCAGGAAGTTCGCCATGCGGATTTCGGAAACCTGCCCCAGCGCGTCCAGCGCGATGATGGGCGCCAGGCAGCGGTAATCGCTGTGGCGATCCTTGTTGCGAAACTCCACCGGGATCGTGCACAGCGCCGCAAAAGCCTCCGGGTCTTCCTGGCGCAGGGCTTCGGCAATGGCGAAACCATCGACGAAAATACTCTCGCCGCCATCCGCGTCGTTGACCAGGCAATGCAGGAACTGCAACCCCGGTTGCAACTCCCGGGTCGGCAAGTCGCTGTGCAGTGGCAGGTTGAAGGCGGTGTAGGCGTTACTGTCGGCGTTGGCCTTGGATTGCACATTGAACAGCACGCCGAAGTTGCTCTCGCGGATGAATGAGATGCGCTGGGCAATCTGTTTCAGCGAGCCGGGTTCGGTGGGCACGCCGCGCACCTGGGTCAGACCGATGTCTCGTACCGCGAGCAGCCATTGCAGCAGCGCGCTGTCATCCTCCATCAGCGCCGGATAATCGAACACCGGCAGTTGCAGATCGTGTTTCCAAAGTTGGCGCTTGGCCTTGCCCGCCAGGCGCTCGGCCCTGGATTCATCGTCGTAGGCGTGGGCGCGCAGCCAGCCCGGGTCGAAACGGCTTTGGTGGCCGTCTTGCCAATCCACCCACAGGCTGCCTTCGTCGTCGAGGCGGATTGCGCCAGGCGCCAGGTCTTCGGGCACATCGACGATTTCCAGCACCTGTTCCCGGGTAACGGTATAGACGCAGTGGGAGCACGGACAGTTATCCCGCAGCCATTGATGATGAAACGGGCTGATCCGGCCATCGGCCCAGGTGACCTGTATCCGGTCGGCGAAGGGACTTGCCGCGGTCAACGCGCAAACCCGGGGATAGCGACGGAAGTCGGCCACAGCGGCGGCGGTGTTCATGGCGATCTCCTTTTCTAGGCTTGGCGGGCAGGCGGCAGGGCGATGACCCGACCGATGCAAGCCGACGGCGGCAGCTCGGACTGTTCGCTGATCAAGGCCTTGAGTTTGCCCAGGGTAGGTTCCGTGAAAGGCGCCGAACGCGGGCCCGCCAAATCGACGTGCAGCAGCATCTGTTCGTTGCCCGCCAGCTCCTTGTCGCCGCCAACCAGGTGCAGGCTGTGGTAGAGATGCAAGCGTTTGGCGTCGTGACCGATGATCTGCGTATGCACCTCGACGTTGGCGTCGACCTTCACTTCGTGCAGGTAATTGAGGTGCAGTTCGAGGGTGAACAACGAGTGGCCGCTGGCGTCGCGGTTCTGGCTGTCCATGTCGAGCATGTCCATCAGTGCGTCGGTGGCGTAGCTGAAAATCAGCAGGTAGTAGGCGTCGCGCAGGTGACCGTTGTAATCGACCCATTCGGGGCGGATGTGGGTTTGGTAGGTGGTGAGGGTGGGCATGGTTCAGGTTCCGACAATTATGTTGGCTGGGCGGACGCTATCGCGAGCAGGCTCGCTCCCACAGGGTTCTACTGAGTGAAATCAACCATGTTCACACCGCCAGATACCTGTGGGAGCGAGCCTGCTCGCGATGAGGCCAGAGGGACAGGCCCGGAAATCAAGGTTTACTCAGTGAAGGACATGCCATGCCTGGCCTTGGTGGTCCTTACCGCTTCCAGCACCGCCAGCAGGCAATCGTCACGATAGCGCTCCAGCGCCGAAATGCTGTGGCTGCCCAACTGATCGCTGGTGCCTTCCACCACGTCGTCGATCAGTTTCTCGGTCAGTTCCGGCGCCGGCAGGTAGGTCCACGGCAATTGCAGCGCCGGGCCGAACTGGGCCATGAAATGGCGCATCCCGGCATCGCCGCCAGCCAAGGTGTACGTCAGGAACGTACCCATGAACGACCAGCGCAGGCCGGCACCAAAACGAATGGCATCATCGATTTCCCCGGTGGTCGCCACGCCGTCGTTGACCAGGTGCAGGGCTTCGCGCCAGAGCGCTTCAAGCAGGCGATCGGCGATGAAGCCGGGGACTTCCTTGCGCACGTGCAGGGGGCGCATGCCGAGCGATTCATAGACCTGCATGGCGGCCTGGATGGCTTCGGGCGCGGTGTTCTTGCCACCGACCACTTCCACCAGCGGCAGCAGGTACACCGGGTTGAACGGGTGACCGACTACGCAGCGTTCCGGATGGGTGGAACCTTCGTAGAACTCGCTCGGCAGCAGTCCCGACGTGCTGGAGCCGATCAGCGCATTGGGCTTGGCGGCAGCGCTGATCTGGCTGTGCAGTTGGAGTTTGAGTTCCAGGCGCTCGGGGGCGCTCTCCTGGATGAAGTCGGCATCGCGCACGCATTCTTCGATGGTCGCGACAAAGCGCAGTCGGTCCTGGGAAGCGCCAGGCGCCAGGCCTTGTTGCTCCAGTGCGCCCCAGGCACTGGCGACGCGTTTGCGCAGCGCTGCCTCGGCACCCGGTGCCGGGTCCCAGGCCACGACGTCCAGGCCATGGGCCAGGGCCCGGCTGATCCAGCCGCTGCCGATGACGCCACTGCCCAGGGCGGCGAAGGTCTTGATGTCGGTGATAAAGCTCATGGTGGTTTCCTGAAGAGTGCGATGAACTGAATGTGGGAGCGAGCCTGCTCGCGATGGCGGAGTGTCAGTCGGCACATCGATAGGCTGTTGTACCGCTATCGCGAGCGGGCTCGCTCCCACAGGGATATGCAAAGGCTCGGGTCAGCTGCGCTTGGTCAGGCCCATTTTCTTGCGGCCTTCAGCGGGCGTGAGCACGCGGGCACCGAGGCGGCTGAGGATTTCGCCGGCTCGTTCCACCAGTTGGCCGTTGGTGGCGAGCACGCCTTTGTCCAGCCACAGGTTGTCTTCCAGTCCGACCCGTACGTTGCCGCCCAGCAGCACCGCCTGGGCGGCCATTGGCATCTGCATGCGCCCGATGCCGAAGCCGGCCCACACCGCGTCCGCCGGCAGGTTGTCGACCATGGCTTTCATGGTGGTGGTGTCGGCCGGAGCGCCCCATGGGATGCCCAGGCAGAGTTGGAACAGGGGGTTGTCCAGCAGACCTTCCTTGATCATTTGCTTGGCGAACCACAGGTGGCCGGTGTCGAAGATTTCCAGTTCGGCCTTGACCCCCAGCTCGGTGATGCGCCGAGCCCCGGCCCGCAGTTGCGCCGGAGTGGAGACGTAGATGGTGTCGCCGTCGCCGAAATTCAGGGTGCCGCAATCCAGGGTGCAGATTTCCGGCAGCAATTCTTCGACATGGGCCAGGCGGGTCAGCGGTCCCACCAGATCGGTGTTGGGACCGAACTCCATGGGCCGCTCGCCGCTGCCAATCTCCAGGTCGCCACCCATGCCGGCGGTGAGGTTGACGATGATGTCCACGTCAGCCTCGCGGATGCGTTCCATCACTTCGCGATACAGCGCCACGTCGCGGCTGAACTTGCCGGTCTGAGGGTCGCGGACGTGGCAATGGACCACTGTAGCCCCGGCCTTGGCGGCTTCTACAGCGGCCTCGGCGATCTGTTTCGGCGTGACCGGTACGTGAGGGCTCTTGGCGGTCGTGTCGCCAGCACCGGTGAGTGCGCAGGTGATGATGACGTCGTGGTTCATGGTGCGGTTTCCTTCAGGCGTAGTGAGTCACTGCGCAGCCAGTTGAGTGCCGCGCAGAGGAATAACGTTCGATCAGTTACTGGTCAGTTTCAGGTTGTCGGCGGCCGGCTTGCCGTCGAAGGTGGTCACGCCTTCGAGCCAGCGCTGCTTGTCCTGCGGATGGTCCTTGAGCCATTGCCGGGCCGATTCGAGCGGGTCCTTGTGATCCAGCAGCGGCTGCATCATCCGGCTCTCGTCTTCGGCGCTGAAGGTCAGGTTGCTCAGCAACCGGCTGACGTTCGGGCATTGTTCGGCGTAGTTCGGCGCCGTGACGGTCCAAACGGTGGCCATGCCTTCATTCGGGCCGAGGGCGTCGTCGCTGCCGGTGAGGTAGGTCATCTGTACGTTGACGTTCATCGGGTGCGGTGCCCAGCCGAAGAACACCACGGCTTCCTTGCGCCGCACGGCACGGTCCACGGCGGCGAGCATGCCGGCCTCGCTGGACTCCACCAGTTGGAATTTGCCCAGGCCGAACTGGTTCTTGGCGATCATTGCCTTGATCTGGGTATTGGCGCCGGAGCCGGGTTCGATGCCATAGATCTTGCCGCCCAGTTCCTTTTCGAACTTGGCGATGTCGGCGAAGGTCTTCAGGCCCTTGTCGGCCAGGTAAGTCGGCACGGCCAGGGTGGCGCGGGCATCTTTCAGGCTAGGTTGCTCCAGCACCTTCACCTGCTTGGCCTCGACGAACGGTGTGATGGTCTGGGTCATCAGCGGGTTCCAATAGCCCAGGAACATGTCCAGTCGTTGATCGCGGATGCCAGCGAAGATGATCTGTTGGGAAGCGCTGGTCTGTTTGGTCTGGTAGCCGAGGCCGTCGAGCATCACCTGGGTCAAGGCGCTGGTGGCGATGACGTCGGTCCAGTTGACCACGCCCAGGCGCACGTTCTGGCACGCGGCCGGTTCGGCTGCCAGGGTGGTGGAGCTCATGCCCAGAAAGGTGGTACCGCTGAGTGCAAGAACGCAGTAGCTGATCAGTCGTTTCATGTCGGGTTCCTCGGCAGCTTATTGTTATGGGTTCCGGTGTCTGCGCGCCGGTGATGCCAAGTTACGCAGCCGGCCCTTTCGCAAAACGCACTGCGGCGACTCGCACTTGCACTGCAGCGACCTCTTGAATGGCCCCTGCAAGTGGCGTATCAAGACTCCCACGCTACCCGTCGACCGAGTGCGCCATGTCCCAGGATTTCTATTTTTTGCTGATGCCGGGTTTTTCGGCCATCGGCTTCATTTCGGCCATCGAACCGTTGCGGGTCGCCAATCGCTTTCGTGGCGAACTGTACCGCTGGCATGTGCTGAGTGCCGATGGCGGCGCGGTCCTGGCCAGCAATGGCATGTCGGTCAACGCCGACGCTGCGCTGGAGCCGTTGAAAAAAGGCGCGACCCTGTGGGTGGTGGCGGGGTTCGAACCGCTGAAGTTCGCCACACCGGCATTGGAGCGCTGGTTGCACCGACTGGACAAGGAAGGCGTGACCCTGGGCGGCATCGATACAGGCAGTGTGGTCCTGGCCGATGCGGGATTGCTGGAGGGGCACCGCGTGACCCTGCACTGGGAGGCCATCGAGGCGTTCAAGGAGTCCTATCCACAGCTCAGCGTGACCCAGGAGCTCTTCGAAATCGACCGCCGCCGCATCACCTGCGCCGGGGGCACTGCCTCCATCGATCTCATGCTGGACCTGATCGGCCAGGCCCACGGCGCGGACCTGGCGATTCAGGTCAGCGAACAATTCGTGCTCGGTCGCATCCGGCCGCGCAAGGATCACCAGCGCATGGAAATCGCCAGCCGCTACGGCATCCGCAACAAGAAGCTGGTGCATGTCATCGGTGAGATGGAAACCCACAGCGAGCCGCCCCTGAGTACCCTTGAACTGGCCGATTCCATCGGGGTTACCCGTCGCCAGCTCGAACGGCTGTTCCGCCTGCACCTGAACGACACCCCCAGCAATTTCTACCTGCGCCTGCGCCTGGAAAAGGCCCGGCAACTGCTGCGCCAGACCGACATGAGCGTACTGGAAGTGAGCATCGCCTGCGGGTTCGAGTCACCGTCGTACTTCACCCGCAGTTATCGGGCGAGGTTCGAACGCTGCCCTCGGGAGGATCGGCGCAAGGTGGTCTGAGGGCCGAACACAGGCCCTGTGGGAGCGAGCCTGCTCGCGATGACGGTGGCAAATCCAACATGGATACCTACTGATCCACCGCCTTCGCGAGCAGGCTCGCTCCCACAGGAAATCTGCTTATTGCTTCATCAACGCCGCACACGCCGTCTTGTAAGCCTCATGCTGATATTTGTTCAGCGTCGCTGGCAGGGCGAAGTCGTGTTTTTTGTGTTGCGCGTTGATCGTCTGCGGTGACAGCAGCGTCACGTCGCAACCTTCCAGCAACTGCAAGACCCCTTCAATCTTGAAGGTTGTCGGGCCGCCAGCGAACTCGCCTTTCTTGCTGCGTTTCTTGATCGCAATGCGCTCGATCGCGTTCTCGGCGACGAACGCCCGTACCCGGGCCGCGAAAGCCTTGACGTTGGCGGCTTCGTCATCATCGTCCAGGGCGATTTTCCGGGTGTTCAGCGCGACGTGGCTCAATGCCTGTTGATCCAGCGAAGCGACGGCGATGATCGCTTCGCTGCCTTTGATTTCGATGCCGCAGATAATCATTCGAGCCTTCGGAGTGGGGAGGTATGAGGTCCAAGTCTATCCATATCGGAGCCGGGGGACGTGGTGATTTTTATCGCCTCAGTCCAGGGACTTGCGCAAATCCAGCATGATTTTGTCGAAGTAGTCGACTCGGATAACGCCGAAGCGGGGGTACTCGAAGTCCAGAATCACATACAACACGCAGACCATGACCACCGCGTAGCCCAGGCTGTGCAGCCAGAGACGCTGCGCCGTGCCGGCCATGCCGTAGCCGATCAGTACGGCACTGACCAGGGTCATGGTCACCAGCATCAGGTAGATGATCAGTGGTGGGTGGGTTTCGTGGGCCACGGCGCGGGTAGTGGTGATGTCGATCATTTCGTTCTGCGCCTGCAGCACGCTGACGCCCAGGGTCGGCGTGGGCATCTGCTGCAGGGCGGCGACGGTGCGTTTCCAGATGGTTTGCTGCAACTCGTTGGCCCGGTCATGGGCGGCTTCGTCGATCTCATCCTCGCGCAAGTCGCGGTAGTAGTCGATTCGGGCGTCGACATAATCCCTGAATGCCTGGCGCACCGCCGGTTGCTCGGCGGCCGGCAGCAGGTCCAGGCGCAGCCATGCGGTGCCCATCGCGTTGGTTTCGGCGACGATCAGCGTTCGCTGCTGATCCAGGCGCGAGGCGGCACCGGAGAAGGTAAAGGCAATCAGCAGCGCCAGCAGGCCGAACACTGCGCCTTCAATCGCTCCAACGCCCTGGCGGGCACCCTCCGGGTCCAGGGCAAGATGGCGGTTGCCGATCCGGCGACCGGCCTCGATGCCCAGCACGATGGCGATGAAAATGGCCACGCCGTAGAAGGGCAGGACGGTAAGCGCGTGCATACGAAAATCCCTTGAATGTCGTGCCCGACTCGTCTGTACGGCCAGACCGGACGATGACCGGTGAGTCCCTCAAAGGGTGAAGTTATCCCGTCCCTGGATGGAGAAACTGCCCTGGATAACGCTTCCGGCGGGTCCGAAAGTGAAACTACCGAGGTAGGTTTCTTCCTCGTGATTGAAAATCACCGAGACCGAGCCGTTGTCGGCGTCGTTGGTCAGGAAGCGTGTCTGGCCATTCTCCGCCCACATTGTCCAGTAAGTGACGTGCACTTTCCGCTCCCCGATCACCAGGGTCTCATTGGTCACTTCTGGGCTGAACACCATTTCGATTCCGCGAATGACCCGTTCGGCGGCCGTGTCCGGCACCTGGACGGCGGAAAGCGTCAGGCGTAGCTGTCGGTCCGTCGTGTAATAGTCGTAGGCAAAATTGATCATGTTGGATTGGAAGGGGCACCATCCTCCAACTGGGCGACAACATTACCGGATGATGGGGTTTGCCGGGTCTGGGGCAAAGTATGTTGAGTCAGCATGATCAGCTCCTGGCGATTAGGCCGAAGTAACGTGAATTCCTGTCACGTGCTGATCCTAGGCTTCTCTTTTTGGCCCGCCTACTGTCAGAGTTGACAGTTGGCGGCTAGTGGACTGTGTGGCTGGTTCGGGGACTCGAACACTAGAGTCCAAGTTGATCGGCATGGATACCAAAGGCCGTGGCGATTTTTTCGCGAGTGGCCCGGCGGGGTTTGGCAACGGACTCCTGCTGGGCAAAGGCCGGTTGCGAAATGCCCAGGCGCTTGGCGACGTCGTCCTGGGTCAGGTTCAGATGTTCGCGCCAGGCGCGGATGGGGGTTGCGCCGTCAACGATGCGGCTGACCACCTCATGGGGGATTAGCTCTGGCTCCAGCTTTTGTGCAACGTATTGTGAATACGGAATCACCACAAATGCCGGATTTCCCTCGGCATCGTTGATGATCTGAATATCAGTAGGTACGTTCATCGCGTTTCTTGACCTCTTGAATGCTGACGACCTTGATCGCCCCGTCCCAATCGAACATGACTCGATAGCTCCCAACTCGAAGGCGGTAAGCGTAGCCATGGCCGACAAGCGCTTTGACATTCACCACATCAGGCATTTCAACGAGAGCCGAGATGGCGTCCGGACCTGAGTCTGATGGAGAGAATGCAATTTCAGAAGCTGCTTAACGGCTTTTCGGGTCCAGTAGATAGTGTTCATGAAAGAATATAAGTCTTTTATAAGATTTGCGAATCCTGACTTATATTTTTTCCGAAGCCAATGCATGAACGGTGTCTGGATATTGCCCCGTCATCACTCCTGCCCAATCGACTCCAAAAACTCCGACCGATCATCGCTCACCTGGGCCATGCAGTCGTTTTCGGCGATTTTGTACGCTTCGCTGCCCGGTTTGGCCGGGAAGGCGGCGATGGCGCAGTCGGCGTCGCGCTGTTTTTGCCACAGTTGCTGGGCGGCCTTGATCTTGCCGGTGATGTCGTTGAGCTGGGCCTTGTCGCTGCCGTAGCGGGTCTGCAGGCGTTCGTTGAGGCTTTGCAGGTTTTCGCTCAACAGCTGTTCGGCGGCCGTCTTGCCATAGGCCGAGCAGGCCAGGGTCTGGACGTCGTTTTCGACGGCGTCGCAGGGGTTCTGTTCGGTGTCTTCGGTCGCATGGGCGACGGTGCTGATCAGTGCCAAAGCCAGGAGGATTGATTTCATTGCGGTGCCGCTCGAGTCCAGTGAAAACCAGTGATGCAGCGGATTCTGGCGCAAGCGCCGGGCAAAGAACAGACGGGGAGGGTGGGCCTGTCGCAGCCCTTTGTCGCGGATTGACGCTTTCGGCAATTCCCCTGTCGTTTTTGCACCGGGTCGCCACGGCCCTCAGGCATATGCTGGCCCCAAAGCGCCGGCAGACGATTCGGCGCATGAAATCCGATAAGAGGGGACTGCCTGATGAGCCCAGCCGAATTGCACGCCGACAGCATCGTTATCGACGGGCTGATCATTGCCAAATGGAACCGCGACCTGTTCGAAGACATGCGCAAGGGCGGCCTGACCGCTGCCAACTGCACCGTGTCGGTATGGGAAGGCTTCCAGGCCACCATCAACAACATCGCAGCCAGCCAGAAACTGATCCGCGAGAATAGCGACCTGGTGATCCCGGTGAAAACCACTGCGGACATCCGCCTCGCCAAGGAACAGGGCAAGACCGGCATCATCTTCGGCTTCCAGAACGCCCACGCCTTCGAAGACCAGCTCGGTTACGTCGAGATCTTCAAGCAGCTCGGCGTCGGTGTGGTGCAGATGTGCTACAACACCCAGAACCTGGTCGGCACCGGCTGCTACGAGCGCGACGGCGGCCTGTCGGGCTTCGGTCGTGAAATCGTTGCCGAGATGAACCGTGTCGGCATCATGTGCGATCTGTCCCATGTCGGTTCCAAGACCTCCGAAGAGGTCATCCTCGAGTCGAAGAAGCCGGTCTGCTACTCCCACTGCCTGCCGTCCGGCCTGAAAGAGCACCCACGCAACAAGTCCGATGAAGAACTGAAATTCATTGCCGATCATGGCGGTTTCGTCGGCGTGACCATGTTCGCGCCGTTCCTGGCCAAGGGCATCGATTCGACCATCGACGACTACGCCGAAGCCATCGAATACACCATGAACATCGTCGGTGAGGACGCCATTGGCATCGGTACCGACTTCACCCAGGGCCACGATCAGGCGTTCTTCGAAATGCTGACCCACGACAAGGGCTACGCCCGTCGTCTGACCAGCTTCGGCAAGATCATCAACCCCCTGGGTATCCGCACCGTGGGCGAGTTCCCGAACCTCACCGAAACGCTGCTCAAGCGCGGTCATTCCGAGCGAGTGGTGCGCAAGATCATGGGTGAGAACTGGGTGAACGTTTTGAAAGACGTCTGGGGCGAATAAACGCCGCTGCTGCACTGAATCCTTTACCTGCGGCCATCCGCGCCGCGGGCAACATCACGAATTTCCGGAGTCAAGTTTCAATGGCCAAAATCGCCCCTCAACTGCCTATCGAAGTCGACAGCGAAACCGGTGTCTGGACCTCCGACGCCCTGCCGATGCTCTATGTACCGCGTCACTTCTTCGTCAACAACCACATGGGCATCGAGGAAGTGCTGGGCGCCGACGCCTACGCCGAGATCCTCTACAAGGCCGGCTACAAATCCGCCTGGCACTGGTGTGAAAAAGAAGCCGAATGCCACGGCCTGGAAGGCGTCGCGGTGTTCGAACACTACATGAAGCGTCTGTCGCAACGTGGTTGGGGCCTGTTCAAGATCCAGGACATCGACCTCGACAAAGGCACCTGCAGCGTCAAGCTCGAACACTCGGCATTCGTGTACGTGTACGGCAAGGTCGGACGCAAGGTCGACTACATGTTCACCGGCTGGTTCGCCGGTGCCATGGACCAGATTCTCGCTGCTCGCGGCAGTTCGATCCGTACCGTGGCCGAGCAGGTCTACGGTGGTTCCGAAGAAGGCCACGACGACGGCCTGTTCATCGTCAAGCCGTTGTAAGTCGAGGATTGCGCCATGGCTTTTGAAGCAATGTTCCAGCCGATCCAGATCGGCAAACTGACCATCCGCAACCGCGTGCTCAGCACCGCTCACGCCGAGGTCTATGCCACTGACGGCGGGATGACCACCGACCGGTACGTGAAGTATTACGAAGAGAAGGCCAAGGGCGGCATCGGCCTGGCGATTTGTGGTGGCTCGTCGGTGGTTGCCATCGACAGCCCGCAGGAGTGGTGGAGCTCGGTGAACCTGTCCACCGACCGCATCATTCCGCACTTCCAGAACCTGGCCGACGCCATGCACAAGCATGGCGCCAAGATCATGATCCAGATTACCCACATGGGCCGTCGCTCGCGTTGGGACGGCTTCAACTGGCCGACCCTGATGTCGCCGTCCGGTGTCCGTGAGCCGGTGCACCGCGCTACGTGCAAGACCATCGAGCCGGAAGAAATCTGGCGGGTGATCGGCAACTACGCCCAGGCCGCGCGCCGGGCCAAGGCCGGTGGCCTGGACGGCGTCGAGCTGTCAGCCGTGCACCAGCACATGATCGACCAGTTCTGGAGCCCGCGGGTCAACAAGCGTACCGACGAATGGGGCGGCAGTTTCGAAGGCCGGATGAAGTTCGGCCTGGAAGTGCTCAAGGCCGTGCGCGCCGAAGTGGGCGACGACTTCTGCGTGGGCATGCGCATCTGCGGTGACGAGTTCCACCCGGACGGCCTGTCCCATGAAGACATGAAGCAGATCGCCAAGTACTACGACGACACTGGCATGCTGGACTTCATCGGCGTCGTGGGTTCGGGTTGCGACACCCACAACACCCTGGCCAACGTCATCCCGAACATGAGTTATCCACCGGAGCCGTTCCTGCACCTGGCCGCCGGTATCAAGGAAGTGGTCAAGGTTCCGGTGCTGCACGCGCAGAACATCAAGGACCCGAACCAGGCCACGCGGATTCTGGAGGGCGGTTATGTCGACATGGTCGGCATGACCCGTGCCCACATCGCCGACCCGCACCTGATCGCCAAGATCAAGATGGGCCAGGTCGACCAGATCAAACAGTGCGTCGGCGCCAACTACTGCATCGACCGTCAGTACCAAGGCCTGGACGTCCTGTGCATCCAGAACGCCGCGACCTCCCGTGAATACATGGGCGTGCCGCACATCATCGAGAAATCCACCGGGCCGAAACGCAAGGTGGTGGTGGTCGGTGCCGGCCCGGCCGGGATGGAAGCCGCTCGCGTGGCGGCTGAACGTGGGCACGACGTGACCCTGTTCGAGAAGAAAGAATTCATCGGTGGGCAGATCACCACCGCTTCGAAAGCCCCGCAACGGGACCAGATCGCCGGTATCACCCGTTGGTTCCAACTGGAACTGGCGCGGCTGAAAGTCGACCTGCGCCTGGGCGTGGCGGCCGACGCGGCGACCATCATGGACTTGCGTCCGGATGTGGTGGTGCTGGCGGTGGGTGGTCATCCGAACCTGGAGCAGAACGAGCACTGGGGCGCCGCCGAAGGGCTGGTGGTCAGCAGCTGGGACGTGCTCGACGGCAAGGTCGCACCGGGCAAGAACGTGCTGGTCTACGACACCATCTGTGAGTTCACCGGCATGTCGGTGGCCGACTTCCTCGCCGACAAGGGCAGCCAGGTCGAGATCGTCACCGACGATATCAAGCCGGGCGTGGCCATTGGCGGGACGTCGTTCCCCACCTACTACCGCAGCATGTACCCGAAAGAAGTGATCATGACCGGGGACATGATGCTGGAGAAGGTCTACCGCGAAGGCGACAAGCTGGTGGCGGTGCTGGAGAACGAATACACCGGGGCCAAGGAAGAACGCGTGGTTGACCAGGTGGTGGTGGAGAACGGCGTGCGGCCGGACGAGGAAATCTACTACGCCCTCAAGGAAGGTTCGCGCAACAAGGGCCAGATCGACGTCGAAGCTCTGTTCGCGATCAAGCCTCAACCGTGCCTGGAGCAGAGCGGCGATGGCTACCTGCTGTTCCGCATCGGTGACTGTGTGGCGCAGCGTAATACTCACGCCGCCATCTATGACGCCCTGCGGCTGTGCAAGGATTTCTAACGGCTTGTGGATAACCCAGTGGGAGCAAGGCTTGCCCGCGATAGCAGCGATACGGAGCATCTGACTGACCGAGTCAATCCCATCGCGGGCAAGCCTTGCTCCCACAGGAATCGAGCAAGACATCCAGGTTTCTGTGCCTGCAAGACCTGAGGTCTTTGGGAGCTTCACCATGCTGAACACCCTTCTTCCCATCCTGCTGTTCGCCGCTTTGGGCCTCGCGGTCCTTGGCGCCTTGCGGCGGGTGAACATGTGGCGCCGGGGGCGACCGTCCAAGGTCAACCTGATCGGCGGCCTCTTTGCCATGCCCAAGCGCTACATGGTGGATTTGCACCACGTGGTGGCGCGGGACAAATACATTGCCAACACCCACGTTGCCACGGCCGGTGGTGCGGTGGCATCGCTCGTGCTGGCGATCCTGGTGCACGGTTTCGGCCTGCATAACCGTATCCTTGGCTATGCACTGCTGTTGATGTCGGCGGTGATGTTCGTCGGTGCGATCTTTGTCTACCTGCGTCGGCGCAATCCGCCGGCGCGCCTGTCCAAAGGCCCGTGGATGCGCCTGCCGAAAAGCCTGTTGGCGTTCTCGGCATCGTTCTTCCTGGTGACCCTGCCGGTGGCCGGTATTCTCCCGGAAAACTTCGGTGGCTGGCTGTTGGCAGCGATCCTGGGCGTCGGCGTGCTGTGGGGTGTGTCGGAACTGTTGTTCGGCATGACCTGGGGCGGGCCGATGAAGCATGCCTTCGCCGGTGCCTTGCACCTGGCCTGGCACCGTCGTGCCGAGCGCTTTGGCGGTGGTCGCTCCACCGGCCTGAAGCCGTTGGACCTGAACGATCCCACTGCGCCGTTGGGCGTGGAGAAACCCAAGGATTTCACCTGGAACCAGTTGCTCGGTTTCGACGCCTGCGTGCAGTGCGGCAAGTGTGAAGCAGCCTGCCCGGCGTTCGCCGCCGGTCAGCCGCTGAACCCGAAGAAGCTCATCCAGGACATGGTCGTCGGCCTGGCTGGCGGCACCGATGCGAAGTTCGCCGGCAGCCCGTATCCGGGCAAGCCGGTGGGCGAGCACGGCGGCAATCCTCACCAGCCGATCGTCAACGGCCTGGTGGACGCCGAGACGCTGTGGTCTTGCACCACTTGTCGTGCCTGCGTCGAGGAATGCCCGATGATGATCGAGCACGTCGACGCCATCGTCGACATGCGTCGGCACCTGACCCTGGAAAAAGGCGCTACGCCAAACAAGGGCGCCGAGGTACTGGAAAATCTCATCGCCACCGATAACCCGGGCGGCTTCGCCCCCGGCGGACGGATGAACTGGGCGGCGGATCTGAACCTGAACCTGCTCAGCGAGAAGAAATCCACCGACGTACTGTTCTGGGTCGGTGACGGCGCCTTCGACATGCGCAACCAGCGTACCTTGCGCGCCTTCGTCAAAGTGCTGAAAGCCGCGAATATCGACTTCGCCGTGCTCGGTCTCGAGGAACGCGACAGTGGCGACGTGGCCCGGCGCCTCGGTGACGAAGCGACGTTCCAACTGTTGGCCAAGCGCAATATCCAGACCCTGGCCAAATACAAGTTCAACCGCATCGTGACCTGCGACCCTCACAGTTTCCACGTGCTGAAAAACGAATACGGCGCCTTCGATGGCAACTACCTGGTGCAGCACCACAGCACCTACCTGGCGGAAATCATCGACGCCGGCGCCCTCAACCTCGGTCAGCACAAGGGTGACAGCGTGACGTATCACGACCCGTGCTACCTGGGTCGCTACAACGGCGAATACGAGGCGCCACGCCAGGTGCTGCGTGCCCTGGGCATCGAGGTCAAGGAAATGCAGCGTTCCGGTTTCCGTTCGCGTTGCTGCGGCGGCGGCGGCGGTGCGCCGATCACCGACATCCCGGGCAAACAGCGGATCCCTGACATGCGCATGGAAGATATCCGCGAAACCGGCGCCGAGCTGGTGGCGGTAGGTTGCCCACAGTGCACCGCGATGCTCGAGGGTGTGGTCGAGCCCCGGCCGATGATCAAGGACATCGCCGAGCTGGTGGCCGATGCCCTGCTCGAAGAGGCGGTGCCGAGCAAGTCTGCGGCCCCGGCCAAACGTGAACCTGCGGAGGTGCATTAATGAGCGACATCATCCGCCGCGACCCTCGCGCCGAGTGGATCGCCCGCAACCGCCTGCACCCGTTGCACGCGGCCATGCAACCGGTACAGCACAGCTGGATGGGGCCCAACGGCATCGTTCGCAAGAATGTCCATGGCGTCGGCTTCATCGGCCCCAACGGTATCAAGCGTATCGACCGCAGCGGCGCCCAGCAGGGCGGCACGGCCAAGCGCAGCGCCGCGACTGAGGTGCAACTGCCGTTGCATCAAGTGCCGCAACCGGCGTTCCACATCTGTGTGGTGCCGGACATGGTGGGCGGACGTCTCAGCAGTCACGACCGCGATCTGCTGGGTCTGGCTCATCAGCTGGCCGGTACGGACGGTGCCGTGCTGGCAGTGGTCTTCGGCGAGCATAAGGAAAGCGCGTTCGCCACGGCCGGCGTCGATCGGCTGTTGGTGCTGGATGGCGAAGAATTCAGCGGTTATGCACCGGAGCAACGTGTGCAAGGTCTGCGCGCTGTAGATAACCAGTTCAATCCGCGGCACTGGTTGCTGCCCGACAGCCGCAGCGGTGGCGCTGAACTGGGCCGGCGCTTCGCCGCGGCTCTGGGCGAACGCCCGGCTACCCGTGTCTGGCAGGTCAAGGGCGAGGAGTGCATCGGTCGTGCCGGCGCGGGCCTGCAGGACTTGGCCCGGCCTTTGGCCCGGTTGATCCTGGCGGCGGCCGAATGTGCCGAGCCGGTCAGCGAAACCCGACACGAAGCGTTGCCGGTTGAGTTATCCACAAGCGTGGCCCGTAGCCTGACGCGCATCGAGGACCTGGGCGCGGTGGCGGTGGATCCGGGCGCGATCCCGATGGCCGAAGCCGAGTTCATCTTCTCGGGGGGCAACGGGGTCAAGGACTGGGCGCTGTTCCATCAGACCGCTGCGGCCCTGGGCGCCACCGAAGGTGCTTCGCGGGTGGCGGTGGACGATGGTTTCATGGCCCGGGACCGTCAGGTCGGCGCCAGTGGTACCTGGGTCACCGCACGGGTTTATGTGGCCGTGGGGATTTCCGGGGCGATCCAGCACCTGCAAGGCATCGGTGCCTGCGACAAGGTGGTGGCGATCAACCTCGACCCGGGTTGCGACATGATCAAACGGGCAGACCTGTCGGTGATCGGCGACAGCGCGGCGATTCTTCAAGCCTTGATCGCGGCGGTAGAGGCTTACCGCAACGAGGCCAAGCGTGATGCGGCTTAAGCTAAGGATTCAACCATGAGTACTCAAGTGATCAGCCTGGTGTCCATCGGCGCGCACCCCACCTCCGGTCGGCCCCGGCGCGCCGAGCAGGACGCCCGCGCCGTGGAGCTGGGCCTGCAACTGGCCGGTAACGACCTGCAAGTGCTGCACGCGGGCGACGTGGCCGAGCCGGCCCTGCGTGCCTACCTGGGCATGGGGCTGGACGAATTGCATGTGCTGGAAAACCCTGTGGGTGCCGATGCGCTGCCAGCACTGACCGACTATCTGCGCGACGCCGGTGCTCAGGTGGTGCTGACCGGTAGCCAGGCGGAAACCGGCGAAGGCTCAGGCATGCTGCCGTTCCTGCTGGCGGAAAACCTCGGTTGGCCGCTGGTGGTGGGCCTGGCCCAGGTCGAGTCTCTCGACAATGGCGTGGCCCTGGTGCTGCAAGCCCTACCTCGCGGGCAGCGTCGGCGCCTGAAAGTGCGCCTGCCATTCCTGGCCACTGTGGATAACGCTGCGCCGAAACCACGGCAAAGCGCCTACGGCCCGGCGCGGCGCGGCGCGTTGCACGCTGAAGAAGTGGAAGTGATCGACGACGCTCTGCTGGCGGTGGCGACCCTGCAGCCGGCCAAACCACGCCCCAAGCGCTTGAAAGTCATCAAGGCCAAGAGCGGCGCCGACCGCATGAAAGCCGCCACGGCCAAGGCCAGCGGTGGAGGCGGGCAAGTGCTCAAGGGCCTGAGCCCGGAGGCCGGTGCCGAGGCGATTCTCAAGCTGTTGGTGGAGGAAGGGGTGGTTCGCTAACCCCACATCCCCGCAAAACCCCATGTGGGAGCGAGCCTGCTCGCGATGGCTGGGTATCAGGTGACACTGTTGTCGCGGATACGCCGCTATCGCGAGCAGGCTCGCTCCCACAAGGGATTCGGGTTTACCCACAACTCCCGTGTGCGCCTCTGTGGATAAGCCAAAAAAGGCGTCTGATAGCTATTGGAATCCCCTTTCATGGACATTGCATTTCGTCCGGCTTTACCCGCGGATACGCCCGAGATTGCTCGCTTGTTCCAGATTTCCTCCGAAGGTGCTTCCGATTACATCTGGAGCCAGCTGGCGGAGCCTGGACAGGATCTCGTGGAGGTGGGCGCAGCTCGCTACGCACGTGAGGATGTTGATTTCTCCTACCAGAACTGCGTCATTGCAGAGGCTGAGGGGCGGGTCATCGGGATGATGCACTGCTATGTGATGCGTCATGATCCACTGGCGACTCCGGTCACGGATCCGGTCCTGGCGCCCTACGCTGATATGGAAATTCCCGATACGCTCTATATATCGAGCCTGGCGCTGCATGAAGGTTGGCGTAACAAGGGGTTGGGCGTGCGCTTCCTCGAGCTGGCGCAGCAGCGGGCCGTTGAATTGAAGCTCAAGGGGTTGAGCCTGATCGACTACGCTGCGAACACCGGCGCCCGGCGTTTCTATGAGCGCCATGGCTTTGGCATTGTTAAAACCTGTCGGATTGTCCCGCACCCGATGATTCGGGTAACGGGAGAAGCGTATCTGATGTATCGGCCCTGACCGCTGCAGGATGGAACTCGTGGGAAACGAGCGGCTTCTTCACAGGAGTTTGGTGGTTACTCACAATTGCTGTACACCGTCTTGTGGATAACCTGTTCGTCCCTTGCCATACCCCTTGCCAATCAAGCCCTCCAAGGCTTCGCTCAAAAAGTGATCAGTCCAACCCACGGTTTTTATTGGTTTTTTTGACCAATGAGGAAAGACTGATCCACATTTTTGCCCCCAATACTTGTTGGTGCCTCTGTGGATAAGATGTTCGCTATCCTCTGCAAGCCACGCGAGACGGGCTTTTCGCTCGGTTGATCATTAAATGATCAATTTGTCTTCTGGATTGGAAAATTGCTCGAAAAACCTTTATTTACAGGGCCTGGCAACGCTTTTCCACAAGACGTCAAAATTACCCCCAAACACTGTTGGCGCTTCTGTGGATAAGGTGTTCGCTTCCAGCTGTAGGCCTTATGGATAAGGGCCTACAGGCATTTGTTCAAAAAATAACCGATATGACAGAAAAACCTTCTTTATGCATAAGCCACGGTTTTTCATGGCTTTATCCCCAAGAACTGTCTTGCCAAGGTGTACTTGTCCCCATTAACTGTGGGTGGTCATGTGGATAACTTGTTTGCGAAAGGCTCCAGACCCCGGCGGGCATAGTCCGAAACGCGATAGATCAAATTTCATACAGTTCTAAGGAACTGCCTTGACGCGTGGCGGTCGTGTGTCTTCACTCCAAACCACAAGGACTCAGCGTTTTTATCCACATCCGGTTCAGGGAGAGCACAGGATGGATAGCCGACACCCTCACGCGTACCTCCCCTCATCGGTGAATTGCACCCCGACGCCGCCCATGTTGTTGCCCCGACGCATTCGTCGTCGCGCCGCTAACCAGCGTGCGCGTCAATAGCGTTCCCCCGCACCTCGTTTCCTCCGTAACACCGTTGACTGCCGCGCGTACCTCCAGGGGACAGCGGCCAGGCGTCTGTACGCCTTGGATTTACAGGCAACCGCAGAGTTGCCCCTTCTGCCTGAGAGGACTTGGACATGACACGGATCTCGACCCCCATCAGTGATATCAAGGAGCATTACGACGTTATCGTCATCGGCTCCGGTTATGGCGGCGGTATTGCCGCTTCACGGCTGTCCCGGGCCGGGCGCAAGGTGTGTCTGCTGGAGCGGGGCCGGGAGATGCAACCCGGCGAATACCCCAACACCATGCTGGCGGCCACGGAAGAGTTGCAGGTGCATGACCCGGACGGGCACATCGGCTCGCGCACCGGGATGTTCGACCTGCACGTCAATGCTCAACAGAACGTGGTGGTGGGCTGTGGTCTGGGTGGTACTTCGCTGATCAACGCCAACGTCGCGCTGGAGCCGGAGCCCGGCGTGTTCGAGGATCCACGCTGGCCGTTGGCGGTGCGTGAACACCGTGACACGCTGCTCAAGGAGGGTTACGAGCGCGCTCGCGAAATGCTCAAGCCCAACCCTTACCCGGCCTCGGAGCCGAATCTGCCCAAGCTCGACGCCCACAAGAAGTCGGCTGATTACCTCAAGCAAGGCGCGCATTTCTACAAACCGCCCATCAACGTCACGTTCGACAGGCTGCCTAACAACCTCAACCACGTCGGCGTCGAACAATTGCCGTGCAACGGCTGTGGCGACTGCGTCTCCGGGTGTAACAACAAGGCCAAGAACACCACGCTGATGAATTACCTGCCGGATGCCTGGAACCACGGCGCGGAAATTTTCTGCCAGGCCGAGGTGCGGCACCTGGAGCGCGACGGCAACGGTTGGATCGTGCACTTCCAGTACCTGGACAGCGGCCGCGAACTGTTCTCGGCGCCGACACTGTTCGTGCGGGCCGACATCGTGGTGGTGTCCGCCGGCACCCTGGGTTCCACCGAGATCATGCTGCGCTCCCGGGACAAAGGCCTGTCGATGTCCAGTCAACTGGGCGAGAACATGAGCGGTAACGGCGACATCCTCGGGTTCGGCCACAACTGCGATCAGACTATCAACGGCATCGGTTTCGGTGCCCATTCGGCCAAGGAACTGGAGCCGGTGGGGCCGTGCATCACCTCGGTCATCGACATGCGCACCGAGGGCGACTGGCGCAGCCGCATGGTCATCGAGGAAGGCTCGATTCCCGGCGCGCTCGGCCGGCCGATGGTGCCGAGCATGGCGGCGTTCGCCGAAATGATTGGCGTGCCCACCGACACCGGCTTCGGCGCCAGCCTCAAATACAAGGGGCGGGAAGCCGAAAGCTTCTTGCGCGGCCCGTATCACGGCGCGCTGCATAACATGCAAACCTACCTGATCATGAGCCACGACAACGGCAAGGGCCGCATGGTGCTCGACAGCAAGGACCAGTTGCGCATCGACTGGCCCGGTGTCGGCGAACAGGAGAACGTCACCCTCGGCAATGAGCGTCTGCACCAGAGTACCAAGGCGCTGGGAGGGATCTGGGTCGAAAACCCGATCTGGACCAAGTTGCTCAAGCACAGCATTGTCTCGGTCCACCCTCTGGGTGGTTGCGTGATGGGCGAAGACGCGACGCAAGGCGTGGTCAACCACAAGGGCCAGGTGTTCAGTGGCGCCAGCGGCACGGATGTCTATCCCGGCCTGTACGTGGCCGACGGTGCGGTGATTCCGACTTCCCTGGCGGTAAACCCACTGCTGACCATTTCGGCTGTGAGCGAGCGCAACATGGGGCTGCTGGCGGCGGATCGCGGCTGGTTGATCGATTACACATTGCCTTCGGCCCCGCGCAAGTCGGTGGCAGCGCCCACCCTCGGCGTGCAGTTCACCGAAACCATGACGGGCTATTTCTCCACGGCCTTCACCCAGGCCCAAGGCACCGATCTCACGCTTTACGAAGCGGCAGCCAAACGCGGAAAAACCGACAACTCGACCATCGAGTTCACTCTGACCATCACCGCCGATGACCTCAATCGGATGATCAAGGAGCCGGAACACGCCGCCACGCTGGTGGGGACTCTGGATGCTCCCATGCTTTCGCCACAGCCGCTGGTCGCCAGTAACGGCGTATTCAACCTGTTCGAGCAATACCAGGAGCAGGTGGGCGTGCGGCACATGAACTACGACATGAAGCTGACCGCCGAGGACGGCAGCGATTATTACTTCAGTGCCTTCAAGACCGTGCCCGAGGACAATGGCGTGCTGAACATCTGGCATGACACCAGCACCCTCTATGTCACCCTCTATCGCGGGCCGGACAAGACCGGCGCGGTACTCGGCTCGGGGGTGATGCACATCCTGCCGGCGGACTTCGCCAAGCAGATGACCACCATGAAGGTGCTCAACGCCCGCAATGAACGCGAGCGGGTCGAGGCCCTGGCGCGGTTCGGCAAGTTCTTTGCCGGCATCCTGTGGGAGAGCTACGGTGGGGTGTTCGCCGGCGATATCTACTTCAACCCGGATGCGCCACCGCGGATCAAGCGGCCGCTGGACGCACCGGCGCCGACCGTGCATTTCTTCGAAACCGAAGACAACGTCCAACTGCGTTTGACCCGCTATCAGGCGGGCAGCAAGGGCCCGGTAATGCTGGTTCACGGCCTGGGCGTGGGCTCGAACATCTTCTCCACCGATACCATTCACACCAACTTGCTGGAGTACCTGTGCAAGCACGAGTACGACGTCTGGTTGCTGGACCTGCGGGTGAGCATCCTGCTGCCCGCCAGCAAGCATGAGTGGAACGGCGACCAGGTGGCCCAGTACGACTTCAAGGCGGCCATCGAACAGATCCAGCAGGCGACCCTCGCCCGCGACGTGCAATGCGTGGTGCATTGCTACGGTGCGACGACCTTCTTCATGTCGATGCTGGCGGGGTTGCAAGGCGTGCGCTCGGTGGTCTGCTCGCAGATTGCCGCCGATACGGTGGTCGCCACTGCCACCGGCCTGAAGGCTGGCCTGCACCTGCCGGGCATGCTCGACGCCATTGGCATCAAGTCCCTTACCGCCTACGCCGACACCAAGGAGAACTGGTTCAACAAACTCTATGACAAAGCGCTGAACGGCTATGCCCGGATCGAAGCCCAGGGCTACTGCACCAACCCGGTCTGCCATCGCATCACTTTCATGTATGCGTCGCTGTACCGCCACGACACTCTCAACGAAACCCTGCACGACAACCTGCATGAACTGTTCGGCGAATCGAACATGCACACCTTCGAGCACCTGGCGCTGATCGTGCGCAAGGGGCATCTGGTGGACTTCAAGGGCAATGATGTCTACATGCCGCATTTCGATCGGTTGAAATTGCCGATCTGCTTCATCAGCGGCGCCGACAACCAGTGCTACTTGCCGCAAAGCACCCTCAAGACCTATGAGCGGCTGTGCGACATGCATGGTCCGCAACTGTTCAGCCGCCACGAGGTACCGGGCTACGGTCATATCGACTGCATCTTCGGCAAGGATGCGGTGATGGACGTGTATCCAATCATCCTCCAGCACTTGGAGAAGACCGCGCTCGGCTAGCCGGGATCGTTCCCACGCTCTGGGGAAATGCCATGAACACTTACATCCGCTGGTACCAACGCATCATCTGGGTCGGGATTGTCATGAACATGTTCTTCGCGATTCCGGCGCTGTTCGCGCCGGCATTGTTGACGTCCATGCTCGGCCTGCCCCCTGTGCTGTCCGATCCCTGGCTGGAAAACACCGGCATGTTGCTGGTGGGGATCAGCCTGTTCTACATGCCCTCGGGGTTCAATGCGCCGCGTTTCGTGGTGAATTCGTGGTTGTGCGTGCTCTCGCGGCTGGTGGCGGTGGCGTTCTGGATCTACCTGATCAACACCAACAACCAGGGCTCGTTGTTCGTTCCAATGCTGGTGGGTGACCTGAGCATGTTCCTGATACTGGGCGTGCTGCTGTACCTGGGCAGCCCGGTTGCCCATCGCCCGCTGGCCTTGCTCTGTACGGGGTGCCGGGAGTGGCGTGAAGGCTGGACGCGGCACTGGCACAGTCCGCGCTTCAGGACCGGTGTGCTGGTCGTGGTACTGGTGCTGGGCTTCATCGGTTACCAGACCTGGTACCAGATGATCCGCGAAGTCCCGCAACCGGACTTCGCTTCCGACGAAGACCACTACAAGTACGCGGCCATCGGCCTCGGTATCGAGGCGCGGATTCCCTACTACCTGTTCGCCGTGCTGCCGCAGATGTGCCCGGAAAAGATGCCCAAGCCGGGTGGCTACGAAGTGTTCGGTTTCCTTTATGAAAACGGTAAGGACCTGCCCATCGGCATGGCCAAGCGACAACTGGGCTACCCCACCGTGGAGCCGAACTGCGCCCTGTGCCATACCGGCTCATACCGGGCCAACGCCACCGACGTAGCGGTTCCGGTCGCCACCGCGCCGGCCAATACCTTGCAACTGCAAGCCTTCCAGTGGTTTGCCTACGATTGTGCCAGCGACCCGAAATTCACCCCCGATGCGATCATGGCCGCGATCAACGGCAAGTTCCAACTGGGCTTTTTCGAGAAGCTGTACAACCGCTACCTGATCATCCCGATGGCCAAGAGCGCGCTGCTCAAGCAGAAGCAGGCCTACGCCTGGCAGAAACTGCGCCCGGCTCAGGGCCCCGGGCGGACCGACACCTTCAACCCGACCAAAATGGTGGTGTTCGGCTTCCCGGACGACTCGACCATCGGCACTGTGGATCTGCCGCAGGTCTGGAACCAGAAGCCTCGCGAGTCGATGTATCTGCACTGGGACGGCAATAACAACAACATTCACGAGCGCAACTACGCCGCCGCCATGGCCGTGGGCGCGACGCCGGAGTCGGTGCTGCCGCCCAGCTTCAACCGGGTGACCAACTGGTTGCTGGGGCACAAGGCGCCGGCCTGGCCGTTCGCCCTGGATCAGGCGAAGGTGGCCCAGGGCAAACCGATCTGGGAGAAGAACTGTGCCGGTTGCCACGACTTCGGTCGTACCGACACGGGTCAGGTCACCACCAACATCGACCAGTTGGGCACCGATCCCCATCGCCTGAATTCCTTCACCACCGGGTTGGTGACGGCGTTCCACGGCTTCAAGAAGCCGCCATTCGATTTTAACGCTTACCGCAAGACCCAAAGCTACAGCAACACCCCCACCGACGGCGTCTGGTTGCGTGCGCCGTACCTGCACAACGGCTCGGTGCCGACCTTGTGGGACCTGTTGCTGCCGCCGGAGCAGCGTCCGCAAGTGTTCTACACCGGCTCCGATATCTACGACCCGCAGAAGGTCGGCTTTATCACCAGCGGCGCGCAGATGAAGGCGTCGGCGGATTTCAAATACGACACCCGCCTGGAAGGCAACCACAACGGCGGTCATCTGTATGGCACGCAACTGTCGGACACCGACAAACGGGCCCTGATCGAATTCATGAAGACCCTGTAGTCCAGGGCACTGCGAAGGAGCGTCCACATGTCATTACTGCATCATTGGGAACATGAGTTCGACAAGGTCAAGGTCCGCCTGCATGGGTTGGTCACGCGGCTGGAAATGTCCTGGAAAAAGCTCGTCAACGATCTGGAGCCCGAGGAGTTCGAGGCCATCGTCAAGCTGTTGCAACGGGGCCACGACCAGGCTCGGTACACGATCGAACATGGCGACCTGCCGGACGACGAACCGGCCGTGCCGTGGGAGCTGTCCCACGGCCTGTCGATCCTGAAGATCGGCAACGCCACGCCGTTGCCGCAAAGCGAAGACGAATTGCCGACACGGGTGCTCAAGGACGGCACTTTGTTGGGCTGTCGCAAATGGGAACTGCTGGACCTGTTGTGGAGCGAGGCGCTGCTCAAGTGGATCGAGAACCTGCGCCACCACGCGACGTTCGGCACCACGCCGGCACTGGTGAAAATGGACAGCGACGTGGTGCTGGCCATCGCTGGCGACTGGGGCACCGGACCGTTCGACAGCCACGCCCCGGCGGTGGCGGTGGCCAATCAGATGCAACTGGCCCAGGCTGATTTCACCATTCACCTGGGGGATGTCTACTACGCCGGTTCACATTCCCAGGAAGACGTCGACATGGTCGGCTGGCCCCAGGGCAAGCATGGCTCGTTCACTCTCAATTCCAACCACGAGATGTACAGCGGCGCCCATGGTTATTTCAAGGAGCTGGCCAAGCGTTTTCCGGGACAGCAGGGCACCAGTTACTTCGCCTTGTACAACGACGACTGGCTGGTGGTCGGCCTCGACAGCGCCTACGCCTCGGACGCCATGAACCTGTACATGGACGGCACGCTCAACAGCCAGCAGATCGAATGGATGAAAAGCCTGCCCAAGCGCAAGAAGCTGATGGTGCTCAGTCACCACCAGGGATTCGATATTTCCGGGCACAACAAGACCGCGCTATACCAACCGGTGTGCGATGCGCTGGGGCGTGAGCCGGACTATTGGTACTGGGGCCATCTGCACAACGGCATCTGCTACGCCACCCAAGGCGGGTTGCACGCGCGTTGCGCCGGGCATGGGGCGATTCCCTATGGCACCACCAGCGAGCTGAATGGGCATGCGCGGATATTGTGGTCGGAAACGGAACTGGCCGGGGATGAGGTGTATCCGGAGCGGGTGCTGAACGGGTATGTGAAGGTGCGGCTGGTGGGCGAGAACATCGAAGAGACGTTCTACGGGGAGGATGGCTCGGTGCGGTGGTCTTCGAAGTAATAGGTTGATAGTCAGGCCGCTATCGCGAGCAGGCTCGCTCCCACAGTGAATTTGTGGTGTATGCGATATTTACGCATGATGCGGGACCTGTGGGAGCCGGGCTTGCCCGCGAAGACGGTGGTACAAACAACATTGATGCGAGTTGATCCAACGCTATCGCGAGCAGGCTCGCTCCCACAGGGGATCTTTGGCGGACCGAAGATCGAATGTGGGAGCGAGCCTGCTCGCGATGCTTTTTGCCTTAGGCCTGGACCTTGATGCCCTTGAGGTACGGTGCAGGCTCGGCGCCCAGGTTGTTCAGCATGCGGCCGCTGTACCAGTCCACGAAGTTAACCACGCCGAACTCATAGGTCTTGGAGTATGGGCCCGGCTGGTAGGCGGTGGAGTTGATGCCGCGCTGGTTTTCTTCGGCCAGGCGACGGTCCTGGTCGTTGGTGGCGTCCCAGACTTCGCGCATGCGCGCCACGTCGTAGTCCACGCCTTCGACCGCGTCCTTGTGCACGATCCACTTGGTGGTGACCATGGTTTCCTGGGCGCTGATCGGCCACACGGTGAACACGATGATGTGGTCGCCCATGCAGTGGTTCCACGAGTGCGGCAGGTGCAGGATACGCATCGAGCCCAGGTCCGGGTTCTTGATGCGGCCCATCAGCTTGGCGCAGCCCTGCTTGCCGTCCATGGTCATCGAGACGGTGCCCTTGAGCAGCGGCATGCGCACGATGCGGTTACGCAGGCCGAAGCTGGCGTGGGCGTAAGGGATCTTCTCGGCTTCCCAGGCGGCGGCGGAAGCGGCCACGTGGTCCTTGAACGCCTGGTCGGCGCGCGGGTCGGTGACGTCGTCCCATTCCAGCAGGGTCTTGAGCAGTTCCGGGTGCGAACCGCCGCAGTGGTAGCACTCGCGGTTGTTTTCCAGCACCAGTTTCCAGTTGGCCTTCTCCATCAAGGTGGTTTGCACCGCCACCTTGGTGTTTTCCATGTCGTAGGGTTCCATGTAATGGCTCAGGGTCGACAGGAAATCATCGATGGCCGGTGGGTTCTCCGCCAGACTGATGAAGATGTAGCCACCAGCGGTCTTCACGTTCACAGGCTTGAGGCCGTATTCCTTCATGTCGAAGTCGGCGCCCATTTCGGTGCCGGCGAACAGCAGGCGACCGTCCAGCTCGTAGGTCCACTGGTGATAATGGCAGACCAGCTTGGCAACCTTGCCCTTGTCGCTGGTGCACAGGCGTGAACCACGGTGGCGGCAGACGTTGTGGAAAGCGTGAACCACACCGTCGGCGCCACGGATCACGATGATCGGGTTCTTGCCCACTTGCAGGGTCAGGTAGTTGCCCTTGGTCGGTATCTCGCAGGTCATGCCGGCGATCAGCCATTCCTTCTGGAAGATCTCCTGCATGTCGATGTCGAACAGGCGCTCGTCGCTATAGAATGGCTGCGGCAGCGAATAGGTACGCTCGCGTTCCTGTAGCATCTGCACGGTGGCCTTGCGTGCGGGTTCCAGTGGATCGCCCAGGCTCAGGGTTGTGGTCACGTCCATCGTTGTATCCTCATGGCCATCTGTGTGGCCGGCGAAATATGGCTAATCGGTTGTGCTACGCAAGGCAGAAAACGTTGTTTGTCTGTTGGGGCGAGTGTGGGGCCGCGCCAGGCTGGAACCTTATCCATGGGCGACATGGCCCAATCTGTTCCCGACGCGCCAGAGCCGGTAGTTAGGGGCTGGTCGCGATAAGTATGTGAATGTCGCAGATAGGTAAATGGCCGTTCTGGCGCCTGCGCACAATCGCCACCATGAAGGCCGGCAGTCGGCCGTGGAGATCAACATGTCCAATAATTTCCTGAACCCGGTCACCACCCAGACCTGGGCCAATGGCCGACATATCGTACGTTGCGTCAAAGTCATCCAGGAAACCTGGGATGTGCGCACATTCTGCTTCATGGCTGACCAGCCGATCATGTTCTTTTTCAAGCCCGGGCAGTTCGTCACCCTGGAGCTGGAAATCGATGGCCAGCCGATCATGCGCTCCTACACCATTTCCAGCTCGCCGTCGGTTCCCTACAGCTTTTCGGTGACCATCAAGCGTGTGCCAGGGGGCAAGGTCTCCAATTGGCTGCACGACACCCTGCACGAAGGTCAGGAACTGGCGGTGCACGGGCCGGTAGGGCTGTTCAATGCCATCGACTTCTCCAGCCCGAAGGTGCTCTACCTCAGCGGCGGCGTCGGCATCACCCCGGTCATGTCCATGGCGCGCTGGTACTACGATACCAACGGCAACGTCGACATGGTGTTCATCCACAGCGCCCGTTCGCCCAAAGACATCATCTATCACCGCGAGCTGGAGCACATGGCGTCGCGGATCGACAACTTCAGCCTGCACCTGATCTGTGAAAAACATGGCCTGGGCGAACCCTGGGCCGGCTATCGCGGCTACCTGAACCACAAGATGCTGGAGCTGATGGCGCCAGACTTCATGGAGCGCGAAGTGTTCTGCTGCGGCCCGACGCCGTACATGAACGCGGTCAAGCGCCTGCTGGAAGCCGCCGGCTTCGACATGAAGCGTTACCACGAGGAGTCCTTCGGCGCCACGCCACCGGAAGCCCGTGCCGACGCGGTGGAACAGGCTGAGCAAGCCGCCGACGCCCCTGAGGTCGATGCGGCGGACCTGCACCTGGTGGAATTCACCTCCTCCGGCAAGAGCATCCGCGTGGCACCGGGCGAAACCGTCCACGCCGCCGCCGCCAAGCTCGGCATGATGATCCCCAAGGCCTGCGGCATGGGCATCTGCGGCACCTGCAAGGTGTTGAAGCTGGGTGGGGAAGTGGAGATGGACCACAACGGCGGGATCACCGAGGACGACGAAGCCGAAGGCTACATCCTGTCGTGCTGCAGCGTGCCGAAGGGAGATGTGCGGATCGAGTTCTGATCCGGAACATCCAGGTCTTCCTGCTGATCGTTCCCACGCTCTGCGTGGGAATGCCGCCAGGGACGCTCCGCGTCCCAGCTCCCCGGTCGTCTGCACGCTACCGTCGTTGAATCCGATCAAGCCTTCCATCCCGCGTAATTGCGCATTGGAATACCGCCAATGTTGATAGGCGAAAAGAGTGCGTGGCAGGTGAGAGCAGTTCGTTTTTCAGGCGCCGAACGCGGAGCGTCCGTGGAGGCGTTCCCACGCAGAGCGTGGGAACGATCGGTGTGATGTCGACAGCCTTCCTGCTGATCGTTCCCTCGTTCTGCGTGGGAACGATCAGTAGCCCGGGCGCCTGGCTTTAGGCGCTCATCACTTCCCGAATATCCGCCGCCAATTCCCTTACCCGCGCCTCTTCGGTATCCCACGAGCACATGAACCGTGCGCCGCCCTTGCCGATGAAGGTGTAGAAGCGCCAGCCGCGGGCGGTGAGGGCAGCGATGGCGGGTTCCGAGAGTTGCAGGAACACGCCGTTGGCCTGGACCGGGAACATCAGTTCCACGCCAGGGATATCGCTCACCAGTTGCGCCAGCAGTTGGGCGCAGTGGTTGGCATGGCGGGCATGCTTGAGCCAGGCGTCGTTTTGCAGGAGGCCGACCCAGGGGGCGGAGAGGAAGCGCATTTTCGATGCCAGTTGCCCGGCCTGTTTGCAGCGATAGTCGAAGTCCACCGCCAGGTCGTGGTTGAAGAACAGAATGGCTTCACCCACCGCCATGCCGTTTTTCGTGCCGCCGAAGCACAACACGTCCACGCCCACCTTCCAGGTCAGGTCTGCCGGTGAGCAGCCGAGGAAGGCGCAGGCATTGGAAAAGCGCGCGCCGTCCATGTGCAGGTTCAGCCCCAGTTCCTTGCAGGTGGTGCTGATGGCGCGGATTTCGTCCGGTGTATAGACGCTACCGACTTCCGTCGCCTGGGTCAGGGTCACGACCCGGGGCTTGGGGTAGTGGATGTCCTGGCGCTTGAGGGCGATTTCGCGGATCGAGTCAGGCGTCAGCTTGCCGTTTTCAGTGCGAGCCACCAGCAGTTTGGAGCCGTTGGAAAAGAACTCCGGTGCGCCGCATTCGTCGGTTTCGACGTGGGCGGTTTCCGAGCAGATCACGCTGTGGTAACTCTGGCACAACGAGGACAGTGCCAGGGAGTTGGCCGCGGTGCCGTTGAACGCGAAGAACACTTCGCAGTCGGTTTCGAACAGGGCGCGGAAATCGTCGGCCGCCCGGTGGGTCCATTCGTCGTCGCCGTAGGCGCGCTGGTGGCCCTGGTTGGCTTCTTCCATGGCCGCCCAGGCTTCGGGGCAAATGCCGGAATAGTTGTCGCTGGCGAACTGTTGACTCTTGTCGGTCATGGCCTTGCTCCTGAAGTAGAGGTCCTGGGTAAAGATCCCTGGCAGAAATTCCCGGGTGGGGAGCTTCATGGTTCGGCGTGTTTGATCAACGGCGCCGTGGTCGATGTTGGTGCGCACTTTACCCAAGATTAGCGAGGGAACACACCGGATGTTTCTGTCAGGAAATCTCAACTTCAGTGGATCGCCCTTTACATGAGTCGGCGCGACGGGGCGTTGGACATGCTCAAGTGGCTGGCTTTGTTGGCGATGGTGCTCGATCATCTGCGATATGTCGGTTTTTCCGCCGATTGGCTCTACGTGCCGGGACGCCTGGCGTTTCCCGGGTTCTGCCTGGCGATGGCGGCGAACCTGGCGCGGAACGGGGCCGGTTTCATGCCGTGGCGTTATCTGGGCTGGCTGTTACTGTTCAGCGCGATCAGTGAAATACCTTATCGATTGTTCATCCCCGACCCCTCTACGTTGAATGTATTGCCGACACTGATCCTGGGGCTGTTGGTGGCGCGTGGTTGGCAGGCATCGCAATGGGAGGCCCGGTGCCTGGCGTTGGGGGCATTGCTGCTGGCGGCACTGTGCGCTTCACACCTGATGTTCGGTTTCTTCGGCGTGCTGCTGCCCTTGGCGATGTTGGTGGTGTTTCGTCGGCCCTGGTACTTCGCATGGTTACCAGGGCTGGTGTGCCTGGCGGCCAATCAGTGGCGGGTGCTTTATGGCGCCGCATGGCTGGGGAGTGGGGTGGCGGTGTGGGGCATGCTGGCTTGCCTGTTTGCGCCAGGACTCGGGCTGTTGCTTTTGCGACGGGCGGGTCGTTTTCATCCGCCGGCGATGCGGCGTTGGGCGTATGCCTTGTATCCCGGACACTTCCTGGTATTGCTCGCGGTTCGCCAGGTCATCCAGTAACGCCCGTGGAACAGTTGTGGGAGCAAGGCTTGCCCGCGACCAGGTGCCTGGTTAGCCGAGCGACCGCGTTGTTTTCATCGCGGGCAAGCCTTGCTCCCACAGCTTTGTTCTATCCACACCTTCAACTCTGCAAGTGCATGTCGTAAACGCGCCTTTGCGTGGCGTCCATAGGCATTTGACCTGCCTGCGCCAGCCATACCATCGCATCCAAAGGGCACTGTCGAACGGGCGGTGCCTCACCAAGACAAAAAGGCGTACCGACGCCGCTGGGAGAGACGCGATGTTCAGCAAGCAAGACCAGATCCAAGGTTACGATGATGCACTGCTGGCGGCGATGAACGCCGAAGAGCAACGCCAGGAAGATCACATCGAACTGATCGCGTCAGAGAACTACACCAGCAAGCGTGTCATGCAGGCCCAGGGCAGCGGCCTGACCAACAAATACGCCGAAGGCTATCCAGGCAAGCGCTACTACGGTGGCTGCGAGCACGTCGACAAGGTCGAAGCCCTGGCCATCGAACGCGCCAAGCAACTGTTCGGCGCCGATTACGCCAACGTCCAGCCGCACTCCGGTTCCTCGGCCAACAGCGCCGTGTACCTGGCCCTGCTGCAAGCCGGCGACACTATCCTGGGCATGAGCCTGGCCCACGGCGGTCACCTGACCCATGGCGCCAAAGTGTCGTCCTCGGGCAAGCTCTACAACGCCGTGCAGTACGGCATCGACACCACCACCGGCTTGATCGACTACGACGAAGTCGAGCGCCTGGCGGTCGAGCACAAGCCGAAAATGATCGTTGCCGGTTTCTCGGCCTATTCCAAGACCCTGGACTTCCCACGCTTCCGCCAGATCGCCGACAAGGTCGGTGCTCTGCTGTTCGTCGACATGGCTCACGTCGCTGGCCTGGTTGCCGCCGGTCTGTACCCGAACCCACTGCCTTACGCCGACGTGGTCACCACCACCACCCACAAGACCCTGCGTGGTCCGCGTGGCGGCCTGATCCTGGCCAAGTCCAACGAAGAGATCGAGAAGAAGCTCAACGCCGCGGTATTCCCGGGCGCCCAGGGCGGCCCGCTGATGCACGTGATCGCCGGTAAGGCGGTGTGCTTCAAGGAAGCGCTGGAGCCTGGCTTCAAGGCCTACCAGCAGCAAGTGATCGAAAACGCCCAGGCCATGGCTGGCGTGTTCATCAAGCGCGGCTACGATGTAGTGTCCGGCGGCACCGATAACCACCTGTTCCTGGTCAGCCTGATCCGTCAGGGCTTGACCGGCAAGGACGCCGATGCCGCCCTGGGGCGCGCTCACATCACCGTCAACAAGAACGCCGTGCCGAACGATCCGCAGTCGCCATTCGTGACTTCGGGCCTGCGCATCGGTACCCCGGCGGTGACCACGCGCGGCTTCAAGGTTTCCCAGTGCGTGACGCTGGCCGGCTGGATCTGCGACATCCTCGACAACCTCGGCGACGCCGATGTCGAGGCCAATGTCGCCCAGCAAGTGGCAGCCCTGTGCGCGGACTTCCCGGTTTATCGCTGAGTCGGTTTTGGAGTAATGACTATGCAACGCTATTCGGGCTTCGGCCTCTTCAAGCACTCTCTCAGCCATCACGAAAACTGGCAGCGGATGTGGCGTACGCCGACGCCGAAAAAGGTCTACGACGTGGTTATCGTCGGCGGTGGCGGGCATGGTCTGGCGACCGCCTACTACCTGGCCAAGGAACACGGCATCACCAACGTGGCCGTGGTCGAGAAAGGCTGGCTGGGCGGTGGTAACACCGCGCGCAACACCACCATCGTGCGCTCCAACTACCTGTGGGACGAATCGGCCCACCTGTACGAACACGCGATGAAACTCTGGGAAGGTCTGTCCCAGGACTTGAACTACAACGTGATGTTCTCCCAGCGCGGTGTGTACAACCTGTGCCACACCCTGCAGGACATCCGTGACTCCGAGCGTCGGGTCAACGCCAACCGCCTCAACGGCGTAGATGGCGAGCTGCTCAACGCCAAGCAAGTGGCCGACGAGATTCCGTACCTGGACTGCTCGAAGAACACCCGCTACCCGGTATTGGGCGCTACCGTTCAGCGTCGCGGCGGCGTGGCCCGTCACGATGCCGTGGCCTGGGGCTTTGCCCGTGCCGCGGACGCCCTCGGCGTGGACCTGATCCAGCAGACCGAAGTGATCGGTTTCCGCAAGGAAAACGGCGTGTGCATCGGTGTGGAAACCAACAAGGGCTTTATCGGCGCCAAGCGCGTCGGCGTGGTGACCGCCGGTAACTCGGGGCACATGGCCAAGCTGGCCGGCTTCCGCCTGCCGGTCGAATCCCACCCGTTGCAAGCGTTGGTGTCCGAGCCGATCAAGCCGATCATCGACAGCGTGATCATGTCCAACGCCGTGCACGGCTACATCAGCCAGTCCGACAAGGGCGACCTGGTGATCGGTGCCGGTATCGACGGCTGGGTCGGCTACGGCCAGCGCGGTTCGTACCCGGTGATCGAGCACACCATCCAGGCCATCGTCGAGATGTTCCCGGTGCTCTCGCGGGTGCGCATGAACCGTCAGTGGGGCGGCATCGTCGACACCACGCCGGACGCCTGCCCGATCATCTCCAAGACGCCGGTGCCGAACATGTTCTTCAACTGCGGTTGGGGTACCGGTGGCTTCAAGGCCACTCCGGGCTCGGGCAACGTGTTTGCCGCCAGCCTGGCCAAGGGTGAAATGCACCCACTGGCCGCACCGTTTTCCATCGACCGTTTCCACAACGGTGCATTGATCGACGAACACGGCGCTGCTGCCGTCGCCCACTAACAGGAGAAATTCCCTATGTTGCACATCTTCTGTCCTCACTGCGGCGAACTGCGCTCCGAAGAGGAATTCCATTCGTCCGGCCAGGCGCACATCCCACGCCCACTGGACCCGAACAGCTGCACCGACGAGGAGTGGGGCGACTACATGTTCTTCCGCGACAACCCTCGCGGTTTGCACCATGAGTTGTGGATCCACGCTGCCGGTTGCCGCCAGTACTTCAACGCGACCCGCGACACCGTGAGCTACGAAATCCTGGAAACCTACAAGATCGGCCAAAAGCCGCAATTCACCGACAAGGCTGACAGTCCGAAAGCGGCCGCACAGGCTCTGGGAGAGAAGGTATGAGCCAGATCAATCGCCTGTCCAACGGCGGACGGATCGACCGCAACAAAGTGCTGAGCTTCACTTTCAACGGCCAGACTTACAAGGGCTTCGAAGGCGACTCCCTGGCCGCTGCATTGCTGGCCAACGGCGTCGACATCATCGGCCGCAGCTTCAAGTATTCCCGTCCACGGGGCATCTTCGCCGCCGGTGCGGAAGAGCCGAACGCGGTGCTGCAGATCGGCGCCACCGAAGCCACGCAGATTCCTAACGTGCGAGCCACGCAACAGGCGCTGTACCAGGGCCTGGTCGCCACCAGCACCAACGGTTGGCCGAGCGTGAACAACGACATGATGGGCATTCTCGGCAAGGTCGGCGGCAAGCTGATGCCGCCGGGCTTCTACTACAAAACCTTCATGTACCCGCAATCGTTCTGGATGACTTACGAAAAGTACATCCGCAAGGCCGCCGGCCTGGGTCGCTCGCCGACCGAGAACGATCCGGATACCTACGACTACATGAACCGTCACTGCGACGTGCTGATCGTCGGTGCCGGCCCTGCCGGCCTGGCCGCGGCCTTGGCCGCCGGTCGCAGCGGTGCGCGGGTGATCGTGGCTGACGAGCAGGAAGAGTTCGGTGGCAGCCTGCTCGATTCCCGCGAAAGCCTGGACGGCAAGCCGGCGACCGAATGGGTCGCCGCGGTGGTGGCTGAGCTGCGCTCGATGCCGGAAGTGTTGCTGTTGCCTCGCGCCACGGTGAATGGTTATCACGACCACAACTTCCTGACCATCCACGAACGCCTCACCGATCACCTCGGTGACCGCGCGCCGATCGGCCAGGTACGTCAGCGCATCAACCGCGTCCGCGCCAAGCGCGTGGTGCTGGCTACCGGTGCTTGCGAGCGTCCGCTGGTCTACGGCAACAACGACGTGCCGGGCAACATGCTGGCCGGTGCAGTCTCTACCTATGTGCGTCGCTACGGCGTGGCACCGGGCAAGAAGCTGGTGCTGTCCACCAACAACGACCACGCCTATCGCGTTGCGCTGGACTGGTTCGACGCCGGCCTGCAAGTCGTCGCCGTCGCCGATGCCCGCAGCAACCCACGTGGTGCGCTGGTGGAAGAAGCACGCGCCAAAGGCATCCGCATCCTCACCGGTAGCGCCGTGATCGAGGCCCGTGGCAGCAAGCGCGTGACTGCTGCTCGCGTCGCCGCGATCGACGTTCGCGGACAAAAAGTCACCAGCCCCGGCGAATGGCTGGACTGCGACCTGGTCGCCAGCTCCGGCGGCTACAGCCCGGTGGTCCACCTGGCTTCGCACCTGGGCGGCAAGCCGATCTGGCGTGAAGACATCCTCGGTTTCGTACCGGGCGAAGCACCGCAGAAACGCGTATGTGTCGGCGGCGTGAATGGCGTCTACAGCCTCGGTGATACCCTGGCCGATGGTTTCGAGGGCGGCGCGCGCGCGGCCAGCGAAGCCGGCTTCAAGACCGTGGAAGGCGTTTTGCCTAAAGCCCTGAGCCGCCACGAAGAGCCTACCCTGGCGCTGTTCCAGGTGCCGCACGAAAAAGGGACCGCACGGGCGCCAAAGCAGTTCGTCGACCTGCAGAACGACGTCACCGCCGCCGCCATCGAGCTCGCCACCCGCGAAGGCTTCGAGTCGGTGGAACACGTCAAGCGCTACACCGCACTGGGCTTCGGTACCGACCAGGGCAAGCTGGGCAACGTCAACGGCCTGGCCATCGCGGCCCGTTCGCTGAACGTGAGCATCCCACAGATGGGCACCACCATGTTCCGTCCGAACTACACGCCGGTGACATTCGGCGCGGTGGCCGGCCGGCACTGCGGGCACATCTTCGAACCGGTTCGCTTCACTGCGCTGCATGCCTGGCATGTGAAGAACGGCGCTGAATTCGAAGACGTCGGCCAGTGGAAGCGCCCTTGGTACTTCCCAAGGAACGGCGAAGATATGCATGCCGCGGTCAAGCGCGAATGCAAGGCTGTGCGCGACAGCGTCGGCCTGCTGGACGCCTCGACCCTGGGCAAGATCGACATCCAGGGTCCGGATGCCCGTGAGTTCCTCAACCGCATCTACACCAACGCCTGGACCAAGCTCGACGTGGGCAAGGCTCGCTACGGCCTGATGTGCAAGGAAGACGGCATGGTGTTCGACGACGGCGTGACCGCCTGCGTCGCTGACAACCATTTCATCATGACCACCACCACCGGCGGTGCGGCTCGTGTGCTGCAATGGCTGGAGATCTACCAGCAGACCGAATGGCCGGACCTGAAGGTGTACTTCACCTCGGTCACCGACCACTGGGCGACCATGACCCTGTCGGGTCCCAACAGCCGCAAGCTGTTGAGCGAAGTCACCGACATCGACCTGGATCGTGACGGCTTCCCGTTCATGACCTGGAAAGAAGGCCTGGTGGGTGGCGTGCCGGCGCGGGTGTTCCGGATCTCGTTCACCGGCGAGCTGTCGTACGAAGTCAACGTGCAGGCCGACTACGCCATGGGCGTGCTCGAGAAGATCGTCGAGGCCGGCAAGAAGTACAACCTGACCCCGTACGGCACTGAAACCATGCACGTACTGCGGGCCGAGAAGGGCTTCATCATCGTCGGCCAGGACACCGACGGCTCGATGACCCCGGACGACCTGAACATGGGCTGGTGCGTAGGCCGTACCAAGCCGTTCTCGTGGATCGGCTGGCGTGGCATGAACCGTGAAGATTGCGTGCGTGAGAACCGCAAGCAACTGGTGGGCCTCAAGCCGATCGACCCGAATGTCTGGCTGCCGGAAGGCGCACAGTTGGTCTTCAACCCCAAGCAGTCGATCCCGATGACCATGGTGGGTCACGTGACCTCCAGCTATGCGCACAACTCCCTGGGCTATTCGTTCGCCATGGGTGTGGTCAAGGGGGGCTTGAAGCGTATCGGTGAGCGGGTCTTCTCGCCGCAGGCTGATGGCAGCGTGATCGAGGCAGAGATCGTTTCGTCGGTGTTCTTCGATCCGAAGGGCGATCGGCAGAATATTTGATACCTGATCGTTCCCACGCTCCGCGTGGGAATGCATCCCGGGGCGCTCCGCGCCCCAAAGCGGACGCAGCGCGTCCATGGCGGCATTCCCACGCAGAGCGTGGGAACGATCAATTCAAGAGACAGGTGCTATATGACAGCAGCCAATGTTTACCAACAACGCCCAACCACCGGGGCCAAAGCCGAGTCGTCGCTGCATCATGCCGACCTCGCCAGCCTGGTGGGCAAGGGTCGCAAGAACGCCGGCGTGACCGTGCGCGAGAAAAAACTCCTGGGTCACCTGACCATCCGTGGCGATGGTCACGATGCGGCATTCGCCGCGGGCGTGCACAAGGCTCTCGGCATCGAATTGCCGGGCGCGTTGAGCGTTATCGTCAAGGGCGAGACCAGCCTGCAATGGATGGGGCCGGATGAATGGTTGCTGGTCGTGCCGACCGGTGAGGAGTTCGCCGCCGAGCAGAAACTGCGTGAAGCCCTGGGCGACCTGCACATCCAGATCGTCAACGTCAGCGGCGGCCAGCAGATTCTCGAACTGTCCGGCCCGAACGTGCGCGACGTGCTGATGAAGTCCACCAGCTACGATGTACACCCAAGCAACTTCCCGGTGGGCAAGGCCGTGGGCACGGTGTTCGCCAAGTCGCAACTGGTGATCCGCCACACCGCCGAAGACACCTGGGAACTGCTGATCCGCCGCAGCTTCTCCGATTATTGGTGGCTGTGGCTGCAGGATGCGTCGGCTGAGTATGGCTTGAGCGTGCAGGCCTGATTGATCGTTCCCACGCTCTGCGTGGGAACGCATCCCGGGACGCTCGGCGTCCCCAAAGGCGGACGCAGAGCGTCCATGGCGGCATTCCCACGCAGAGCGTGGGAACGATCAGAGGAGTATCACGAATGAGCCGCGCCCCAGACACATGGATTTTGACTGCCGACTGCCCCAGCGTGCTCGGCACGGTGGACGCGGTGACCCGCTTTCTGTTCGAGCAGGGCTGCTACGTCACCGAGCACCACTCCTTCGATGACCGGCTTTCGGGGCGTTTCTTCATTCGTGTGGAGTTTCGCCAACCCGATGGTTTCGACGAGCAGGATTTCCGTGCCGGCCTGGCCGAGCGCGCCGAAGCCTTTGGCATGGTGTTCGAACTGACGCCGCCCAACTACCGGCCGAAAGTGGTGATCATGGTGTCCAAGGCCGATCACTGCCTCAACGACTTGCTCTACCGCCAGCGCATCGGCCAGTTGTCCATGGACGTGGTCGCGGTGGTGTCCAATCACCCGGATCTCAAGCCGCTGGCCGACTGGCACCAGATTCCCTACTACCATTTCCCCCTGGACCCGAACGACAAGCCGGCCCAGGAACGGCAGGTGTGGCAGGTGATTGAAGACACCGGTGCCGAACTGGTGATCCTCGCCCGCTACATGCAGGTGCTGTCGCCGGAGCTGTGTCGCAAGCTCGACGGCAAGGCGATCAATATCCACCACTCCCTGCTGCCGGGTTTCAAGGGCGCCAAACCGTATCACCAGGCCTACAACAAGGGCGTGAAACTGGTCGGCGCCACAGCGCACTACATCAACAACGACCTGGACGAGGGCCCGATCATCGCCCAAGGCGTGGAGGTCGTGGACCACAGTCATTATCCCGAGGACCTGATCGCCAAGGGGCGGGATATCGAAGGGCTCACATTGGCCCGGGCCGTGGGGTATCACATTGAAAGACGAGTTTTCCTGAACGCCAATCGTACGGTGGTGCTCTGACGGGCGCCATCGCGAGCAGGCTCGCTCCCACAGGAGATTGTGTATCCATTGTGGTAGCGAGCCTGCTCGCGATGAGGCGCTCCCATACAGCACAGAAACAAAGACACAAGCACTAACCCGAGCAATCAACGCGCTGCCTGCCTGGGCAGCGCGGTTTCATAAAAACAACAGCGAGGTGAAAGCATGTCCGGTAATCGTGGTGTCGTGTATCTCGGCAACGGCAAGGTCGAAGTCCAGAAAATCGACTATCCAAAAATGCAGGACCCGCGTGGCAGGAAGATCGAACACGGCGTCATCCTGCGCGTGGTCTCCACCAACATCTGCGGCTCCGACCAACACATGGTGCGCGGCCGTACCACCGCCCAGACCGGCCTGGTCCTGGGTCACGAGATCACCGGTGAAGTGATCGAGAAAGGCAGCGACGTCGAGAACCTGAAGATCGGTGATCTGGTGTCGGTACCGTTCAACGTTGCGTGCGGTCGTTGCCGTTCCTGCAAGGAACAGCACACCGGCGTCTGCCTGACCGTCAACCCGGCCCGTGCCGGCGGTGCCTACGGTTACGTGGACATGGGTGATTGGACCGGCGGCCAGGCCGAATACGTGCTGGTGCCGTATGCCGACTTCAACCTGCTGAAACTGCCGGACCGTGACAAGGCCATGGAGAAAATCCGTGACCTGACCTGCCTGTCCGACATCCTGCCTACCGGTTACCACGGCGCAGTGACTGCCGGCGTTGGTCCTGGCAGCACCGTGTATATCGCGGGTGCCGGTCCGGTCGGCCTGGCGGCTGCAGCTTCTGCTCGTCTGCTCGGTGCAGCGGTGGTGATCGTCGGCGACGTCAACTCCATCCGCCTGGCTCACGCCAAGGCGCAGGGCTTTGAAGTTGTCGACCTGTCCACCGACACGCCATTGCACGAGCAAATCGCCGCGTTGTTGGGCGAACCTGAAGTCGATTGCGCCGTTGACTGCGTAGGCTTCGAAGCCCGTGGTCATGGTCATGACGGCGTCAAGCACGAAGCCCCGGCCACCGTGCTCAACTCGTTGATGCAAGTGACCCGTGTCGCCGGCAAGATCGGTATTCCTGGCCTGTACGTCACCGAAGATCCGGGCGCGGTCGATGCCGCCGCCAAGATCGGTGCCCTGAGCATCCGTTTCGGCCTCGGCTGGGCCAAGTCCCACAGCTTCCACACTGGCCAGACCCCAGTGATGAAGTACAACCGTGCGCTGATGCAGGCGATCATGTGGGACCGCATCAACATCGCGGAAATCGTCGGCGTACAGGTCATCAGCCTGGACGACGCGCCGAAAGGCTACGGCGAGTTCGACGCTGGCGTGCCGAAGAAATTCGTGATCGACCCGCACAAGCTGTTCAGCGCGGCGTAAGGCTGTAGGCAAGACGGAAAAAGGGCGACAGTGATGTCGCCCTTTTTATTGGGTCCCAGGGGCTCATTTTTTGTCTTTGGTCAGGGTCAGCGCTCGGGGATAGATCACATTGCCCTGATTATCTTCCTGGGGATTTCCCTCGTATTGGCAGGTGTCTCCCGTAGCGGAAATGGAGACTGCTCTGAGATTGTGGCTCAGGAAGTCGTCTGAGTTGGATTGAAATTGTTCCCCCGACCAAGAGCCTCCGTTTGCATCGGTTGCGGTGTATTTGAAGCCTTCATTATGTGGAGGTGGAAAAGATGAGGAAGCATGAAAAGACTTTATGGTGCCCGGCTGAGGGCATGACGCGATATTCGCAGCGTGGATAAGGCCAGGCAAAGCCACGAGCGAAAACATCCCGGCGAACATTATTTTGCACATTCGATGTACTCCGTGACTTGATGACAGTCTGGATGTTCATCGATAGGCAGGCCCTCGACTACTGTCAGAGCTGACAGCATTCAAGGCTGATAAGAGATAGGCCCGCTCGTTTATATACCCATAAGTTGTTCGTTTCATTCCCCGTCAGCATGGATAACCCAACTCAGGGCTGGGTTACAGTGGCCGTTTTGACTCGCTCGCAGAAGTCAGGGTAGAAACCCCAGACATTCGTAGCCCGACATTCATGCTGGGCCTGGGCAAGCGCATCCCTGTCGAATGTGAGGCTGCGGGGCAGGCTGGCGAAGGTGGTGTAGCCGTCCCTTTGGGTCTTGATCGCGTCGAATCCCTGCATGTCGTAAACCAGTTCAACGTCGTCGTCGGCAAGGAGCCGGGCCTTGACTGTCACCTGGGCGTACTGCTTGCCCCCAGGGGCGTTATTGAGCGCAGCCAGGCCGTGGCCGACTATACGCAGCAGGCGCGGTACCCAGCCTTCGTCATTCTCGGTGGCTGCGTCCGGACGATAGGTGATGGTAAGCGTTTGCTGGTCGCGGGTTACCGCGGTCAGAGACGGGTCGGAGCGCTTGATGCGGTGCTCGATGGTCAGCCAGGTCTTCTGCTCTTCGCTGACGCCATCGGCAACTTCCGGATTCAGCGGTCCTCGCTGGCATTCGTTGACACCCAGCGCAATCAGCATGCCCGCCAGGATGACCGCGAGGGTGGCGCCACCAATTTTTACGTCCATGGGCAAACTCTTCAGGGGGAGGCGCACTGTACGGTATCTATTGACTCCGGGTCATCTGCCAGCGGCGGGTGAACGATAAATCAATCAGAAACTCAGGTTGAAGTCGTCAGCATTGATGAGATTGCACACCTGAAGGGCAAGATTTTCGCAGCGCCGGTTCGTCCACTCTGAAAAAGGCGGCTGTACTTGAAGATACTGGAGGGCCAGATTTACGGACGCATATGCGCAAGTGAGGGTTGCTCTTCCCGGTGTTTGTGGAACGTCAATGTCGGGGAGAGCAAACTCGGCACCGTTGAGTTTCATGGATGCGGGATCGACCATTTTAATAGCGCCCTGATCTGCCCACTCCCGATCATCCTGTACTTCTATGGACTTAACATCCGAGAGTTTCAGGTGTTCACGAACCTCCGCAATGGCAGGACAGGTTATTTCACCGGCCTTAACATGGTTGATAAACAATAGAAATAACCACGTGCATCCCGTCAGAGTATTTTTCATGTCCAGGCTCCATTGGTTCACATTGAACATGGTCCCCATTGGAGCCGATCGAGCTACTGTCAATCCTGACAGTTTTTTATGCCTATGTAGAATTAGCTCGCAGCCTTCATAGCACTTTCGGTGATAGTCGTCCTCTATGCGGGGGACAATCGAGGGACGTTTGTAGCTTGGTCCGAAGACGGTCGGAATGTGGCCGGGGAACAATCCCTGCTGCCCTCAGTCCAACCCACGATTTTGTGCCGCCCTCATCTCGGGCGGTTTTTTTTGGCTCAAGAGGACGTTCGCAATGAAGGTTTCACGCGGTTTTGCACTGTCTTGCCTGCTCTCGCTGGCGGCCAGTCCAGCCTTCGCGCAGTTCAGCCTCAGTGATGCGGCCAATGCGGTGGCGGCCATGCAGGGCGGTCAGGGTGAGCAGGGGAAGGGCGCCGTGGCCGCCGCGCCCGAGGCCGCCGGGCTGCTCAACACGTTGGGTTCGGAATTGAAGATCACACCGGAACAGGCCGTCGGCGGTGCCGGTGCGATGTTGGGGTTGGCGAAGAATCGTCTCAGCGAACCGCAGTTTTCCGAGTTGAGCCAAAGTGTGCCGGGCCTGGACCAGATCGCCGGCAACAGCGCCATTGGCGGGCTCAATGGCCTGGGCGGCCTGCTCGGTGGCGGTTCGCAGAAGAATGCCCTGCTCGATGGCCTGCTGGGTAACGTCAAGGACACCAATGACTTGAACAACGCCTTCAGTGCGTTGGGCATGGACAGCGGCATGATCGGTCAGTTTGCCCCGGTGATCCTCCAGTACCTCGGTCAGCAAGGCGTAGCCAGCTCCTTGCTGCAGAACCTCGGTGGCATCTGGGGCACCGGCGCCGGTATCTGATCAGCAGCGCTCGTCAAGCAAGGTGGCGATGCGTCGGTCCTTTTCGGTCCAGAGCTGGTTGACCCAGTTCTGGACATGCTGGCGAAACACCGGGTCGTTTTCGTAATCGCCTTGCCACAGTGCTGGATCCAGCGGGCGGGTCCGGATATCGATGATGACCCTCGGCACGGAACCGTTGATCAAATCCCAGAACCCCGGAATCCGTTCCTGCGGGTACACCACGGTGACATCCAGTATCGCGTCCAGTTGTTCGCCCATGGCCGCCAGCACGAACGCCACGCCACCGGCCTTGGGCTTGAGCAAGTGGGTAAAGGGGGATTGCTGCTGCTGGTTTTTTGCGGCGGTAAAGCGTGTCCCTTCGAGGTAGTTCACCACGGTGACGGGCTGGCGCTTGAACAGCTCGCAGGCCGCCCGAGTGATTTCCAGGTCCTTGCCGGCCAGTTCCGGGTTCTTTGCCAGGAAAGCCTTGGTGTAGCGCTTCATGAACGGATAATCCAGCGCCCACCAGGCCAATCCCAGGAACGGCACCCAGATCAGCTCCTTCTTGAGGAAAAACTTGAAGAACGGCGTGCGCCGGTTGAGGGTCTGGACGAGGGCGGGAATATCCACCCAGGATTGGTGATTGCTGATGACCAGGTAAGACGTATCGCCACGCAAGCCTTCGCCGCCGCGAATGTCCCAACGGGTGGGGATGCACAGGGCGAAGATCAGTTTGTCGATCTCGGCCCAGGTTTCGGCGATCCACATCACCCCCCACGAGGCATAGTCGCGAAGGCGTCCGGGCAGGATCAGCTTGAGCAGCGCGAACACCATCAACGGCCCGAACAGCACCAGGGTATTGAGCAACAGCAGCAGGGTGACGAAACAGCCGGTGAGCAGGCGGCGCATAAATGACTCTTGCAAGCGGGTGGGCGGGCCATGATAAGCAGCTTCGGGCGGCAGGCCAAATTGTGGTGGACGAATGTTTCACCTTTTGAGCGATATGCTGGTTGCCCTTCTGGAGCAACCGAACGAATCCGCCGCTCACGGTCTAAAAAGCCACCCACACGGAGCCCTATTGCATGAAATCCATTTTCGCCCTGCTTTCCCTGGCGGCCCTTCCCGTGCTGGCCGCCGAGCCGACCCTCTATGGACGTTACGAATACATCGCGCTGCCGGAAATCGGCGGTGAGGTGCTCAAGGCCAAGATGGACACCGGGGCCCTGACCGCCTCGCTGTCGGCCAAGGACATTGAAACGTTTACCCGCGACGGTGATGACTGGGTGCGCTTCCGCCTGGCGACCAAGGACGCGAGCAACAAGGTCTACGAGCACAAGATCGCACGCATCAGCAAGATCAAGACCCGTTCCGAGGAGGATGAGGACGACGATGAAAAGATCGCCCCCACCAAACGTCCGGTCGTGGACCTGGAGCTGTGCCTGGGTAACGTCAAGCGTACCGTCGAGGTCAACCTGACCGACCGCAGCAGTTTCAATTACCCGCTATTGATCGGCGCCAAGGCCCTGCGCGAATTCGGTGCGGCGGTGAACCCGGCCCGACGTTTCACGGCGGACAAGCCCGACTGCTGATTTCCCCGATTGACGTGCCCCAAGGCTTGGGGCACCGTTCCGGCAACTTTACTGTCGGGCTCGCAAGACATGCCTCATATTCTGATTGTCGAAGACGAAGCCGCCATCGCCGATACGCTGGTGTTCGCCCTGCAAGGGGAGGGCTTCGAGACCACTTGGCTGAGCCTTGGGGCCGCCGCGCTCGAACACCAGAAAAGCACCCCCGCGGACCTGATCATCCTCGACGTGGGGCTGCCGGATATCAGTGGTTTCGAGACTTGCAAAAATCTCAGACGTTTCAGCGACGTTCCGGTCATTTTTCTGACAGCCCGGGATGGTGAGATCGACCGGATCGTGGGTCTGGAGATCGGTGCCGATGATTACGTGGTCAAACCCTTCAGCCCTCGCGAAGTGGCCGCCAGGGTCCGGGCGATCCTCAAGCGGGTAGCGCCAGTGCCACGACCGGCCGGGGAACTGGGCGCGGCGTTGTTCCAGGTGGACAGCGATCGCGTGCAAATCAATTATCGCGGTAAACCGCTGAACCTCACTCGCCACGAATTCCGCCTGCTGAACTGTCTGCTGGAGCAGCCCGAACGGGTATTCAGTCGCGAACAGCTGCTCGACGCCCTGGGCGTGGCCAGCGATGCCGGCTACGAGCGCAGCATCGACAGCCACATCAAGAGCGTGCGCGCCAAGTTGCGCCTGGTCAGGGCCGAGGCCGAACCGATCCAGACCCATCGTGGCCTCGGCTATAGCTACAGCCCGGGGCATAGCTGATGCCGTTGGGAATCCGCATCTTTCTGGTCTATGTGCTGTTCATCGGCTTGACCGGGTATTTCGTGCTCGGCACGGTGATCGAGCAGATCCGTCCCGGCGTTCGTCAGTCCACCGAGGAAACCCTGGTGGACACGGCCAACCTGATGGCCGAGATCCTGCGGGATGATTTCAAGGCTGGGACGCTCAACCAGAATCGTTGGCCGCAGCTGCTCAAGGCCTACGGCGAGCGTCAACCGGCGGCGACGATCTGGGGCTTGCCGAAGAACCAGGTCAGCCATCGCATCTACGTCACGGATGCCAAGGGCATCGTGGTACTCGACTCCAGCGGCGTGGCGGTGGGCCAGGACTACTCGAACTGGAACGATGTCTACCTGACCCTGCGTGGCCAGTACGGTGCCCGCTCGAGCCGCAGCGTCGCGGATGACCCGAGCTCTTCGGTGATGCACGTCGGTGCGCCGATCCGCGATAACGGCCGGATCATCGGCGTGGTCACGGTGGCCAAGCCCAATAGCTCGCTACAGCCCTATATCGACCGCACGGAACGGCGACTGCTGCTCTATGGTGTCGGCTTGATCGGCCTCGGCCTGGTGCTGGGGGCGTTGCTGTCGTGGTGGCTCAGCTCGGCGCTACGCCGCTTGACCGCCTATGCCCAAGCCGTCAGCCAAGGGCAGCGAGTGGAAGTGCCGCATTATCGCGGCGGCGAGTTCGAGCAACTGGCGCACGCCCTGGAGCACATGCGTACGCAGCTCGAAGGCAAGGCCTACGTCGAGCGCTACGTGCACACCCTGACGCACGAACTCAAGAGCCCGCTGGCGGCGATTCGCGGCGCCGCCGAGCTGTTGCAGAGCGACATGCCCGCCGCGCAGCACCAGCGCTTTGTCAGCAACATCGACAGTGAAAGCGTGCGCATGCAACAGCTGATCGAACGGTTGCTCAACCTGGCCCAGGTCGAGCAGCGCCAGGGCCTGGAAGAACAGGTCGCGGTGCCGCTGGCGGCGCTGCTGGATGAACTGCTGGAGGCCCGTAGCGGTTGGATCGAACGCCGGCAACTGCGGGTCGAGCGGCACATCGCCGCCGACCTGACGCTGACCGGCGAAGCGTTTCTGTTGCGCCAGGCCTTGGGCAACCTGCTGGACAATGCCTTGGATTTCACCCCCGCCGAAGGCGTGTTGCGCGTCAGTGCCGGGCGCAGCGGCAATCGTGTCGAGATCCGCCTGTTCAACCAGGCCGAGCCGATTCCCGACTACGCCCTGCCGCGCCTGAGCGAGCGCTTCTATTCCCTGCCGCGCCCGGACACCGGCCGCAAGAGCACCGGCCTGGGGCTCAATTTCGTGGAGGAAGTGGTGCAGCTGCATGGAGGCGAATTCGCTATCGGCAATGTCGAGGGCGGGGTGGAAGTGGTGCTGCGGTTGCCCTGAGATTCGGCGCATAGCCTTTGTGGGAGCGAGCCTGCTCGCGAATGCGGTGAACCCGTCGACATCATCCTCAATGACACACCGCTTTCGCGAGCAGGCTCGCTCCCACAGGTTCTCTAGTCTCCACACAATCTCCATATTGCCTACATAAACAGCCCACACAGCGCCGCCAGACTCTCCCCATTCGAACAGGGAGAGCCCCACATGAACCGCAGTCTCGCCATAAAACTGGGCATGATCGCCCTATTGATTCTCTTGCTGATGATTCCGCTGTTGATGATCAACGGCCTCATCGACGAACGCCAGTCCCTGCGCGACGGTGTGTTGCAGGAGATCGCCAGCAGCTCCAGCCACAGCCAGCAGCTCATCGGGCCGATGATCGTGGTGCCGTTTCGCAAGGACGTGCGGGTCTGGAATACCAACGAAAAAACCGGTGTCCGCTTCTTGGAAACCGTTGAGCAGAGCGGTGAGTTGTATTTCCTGCCGGAGCAGTTCGAACTCGACGGCCAGGTTCGGACCGAAACCCGTGCCCGGGGGATCTACGAGGCGCGGTTGTTCCACGCCGACAACCGGATCGATGGACGCTTCAAGGTGCCTGAGCGCTATGGCCTGGCCGCCAAGGATATGGCTGATTACCGCTTCGACGAACCGTACCTGACCGTGGGCATCAGCGACATCCGGGGTATCGAGAATGCGCTGACTCTGAAACTCAACCAGCAGACGGTGGACTTCCTGCCCGGCTCGCGGGTCGGCTGGGTGGGGCAGGGGGTGCATGTGCCGCTGCCGATGGTCAACGCCCAGAACAGCGCCGAACTGACTTTCGGTTTCGACCTGAGCCTGCAAGGCACCGGCGAGTTGCAGATCCTGCCGGTGGGCAAGACCAGCAAAGTGCACTTGACCGCCGACTGGCCGCACCCGAGCTTCATCGGCAACTACTTGCCCGTCAGCCGCGACATCAACGAGAAGGGCTTCAGCGCCGACTGGCAGACCTCGTTCTTCTCGACCAACCTTGAAGAAGCGTTGCAGAACTGCGTGTCGGGCGAGAGCTGTGAGACGTTCCGCAGCCGTGCCTTCGGCGTGAGCTTCATCGACCCGGTGGACCAGTACCTCAAGAGCGATCGTGCGATCAAATATGCGTTGCTGTTCATCGCCCTGACCTTCGCCGGCTTCTTCCTTTTCGAAGTGCTCAAGAGCCTGGCGGTGCACCCGGTCCAATATGCCCTGGTGGGCGTGGCGCTGGCATTCTTCTACCTGCTGCTGTTGTCTCTGTCGGAACACATCGGCTTTGCCCCGGCGTACCTGGTGTCGGCCAGTGCCTGTGTACTGTTGATCGGGTTCTACGTCTGCCATGTGCTGCGCAGCGTGAACCATGGCCTGGGCTTCTCGGCGGGGTTGGCGGCGCTGTATGCCTTGCTCTACGGCTTGTTGAGTGCCGAAGACTACGCACTGTTGATGGGCTCGCTGTTGCTGTTCGGGCTGTTGGGTGTGTTCATGGTGCTGACCCGTAAACTGGATTGGTACGGGGTCGGATCGAAACCGGCGCCTGCCATGACCTTCGATCTGGGAGAGGTGAAATGAGCCGGTCGCTGGGGTTGCGCGAAGATCGGCGGGTGAGGGAAGTGCTCGTGGCGCTTGTATCTGAGTTGTTTCCGTTGGATCCGGTGGGCCTCTATCGCGAGCAGGCTCGCTCCCACAGGTCCGGGGCTGTCCTTTGTGGGAGCGAGCCTGCTCGCGATGAGGTCGTCACATTTGGAGAAAGATCTAGATCCTGGGCACGGTAGCGACCATTGAAGGCCGCAAGCTCACCTCGGCAAACCACGCCGCCAGCTGCGGATGGGTCTTGCGCCATTCCAGGTCGGGATGGCGCAGGTCCAGGTAACCCAAGGCGCAGGCGACGCTGATGGACGCCACGTCAAAATGGCTGGCCAGTTCGGCAATCGCTTCGGCTTCGAGCATGCCCAAGGCGCGGCGAATCTTGTCCCGTTGGGCGTCGAGCCATTCGTCCCAGTGCTTTTCCGCCGGCCGCAGGGCGGTTTCATAGCGGACCATCACCGCCGCATCCATGATCCCGTCAGCCAGGGAGGCCAGGGTCAGGCGCCGCCAGCGGGCCGCGCCGTCACGGGGGATCAGTGGATTGCCGACGTGCTGGTGATCGAGGTAATCGAGGATGACGCGGCTGTCGTGGATCACACTGCCGTTGGCCAGGCGCAGGGCCGGGATCTTGCTCAACGGGTTGTCATCGATGAGTTTCTGGTCCGGTTTGACGGGCGTGAGCTGGCTGAGCTGTAACGCCACGCGGTCCTGCTGGCCGGTTTCGTGCAGCAGCACCAGGACCTTGCGAACGAAGGGCGAGGCGGGGTTGTGGAACAGCGTCATGCTGGGAACGGACATGGCAGCGTCTCGATCAGGGAAGGATGTCGCGCAGCATAGCGCGATCATCAATGCGCAAGGCAAGGGTGACCGAGCCCTGCGGCCCGGTCTGTGCCTCGGATCACACGGCCGGTTGAAGGGCCTGCGGCTCCAACGGGGCTGGCGTTGCCGGTTGTTGCTTGAGTTCCCGGGCGACGGTCCAGACGATGAACGCAGCAATCACGTCAAAAATCGCCAGCAGCACGAACAGCGGGCTATAGCCGATTTTTGTCACCATCACGCCAAACAACAGCGTGAAGGCCGCGGCGCCCAGGTAACCGAACATGCCGCCCATGCCGGTGGCGGTGGCGACTTCATTCTTGCCGAACGAGTCGGACGTGATGGCATACAACGCACCCGACAGGGTCTGGTGGGCAAAGCCACCAATGCACAGCAGGGCGATTGCGGTGTACGGACTGTCCACCAGGCCGATGCAGGCCGGGCCAACCATGCAGGACGCGCCGAACAGCAAGACCATCTTGCGGGAGGTGAACAGCGACACCTTGCAGTATTTGTGAAAGAACGGGCTCAGGTAACCGCCCAGCACGCAACCCAGGTCGGCGGCCAGGAACGGCAGCCAGGCGAACATCGCGATCTCCTTGATGTTCATGTGCCGCTCGGTCATCAGATACAGCGGGATCCAGGCGTTGAAGGTCTGCCAGGCCGGCTCGGAGAGGATCCGGGCGCAGGCGATGGCGTAGAAGTTGCGGCTGGCGATGATCTTTTTCCAGTTGCCTTTCTTCGGATTCTGCTCCTGGAAGTGGGCTTCCTGGCCGCTGATGATGTAATCGCGCTCGGTGTCGCTCAAGCGCTTCTGGTCACGGGGGTGCTTATAGAGGACCAGCCAGAGAAACGTCCAGACGATGCCCAGGCCACCGACGATCAGGAATGCCAGTTCCCACCCACTGTTCAGGATTGCCCAGACCACCAGCGGCGGCGCGAGGACAGCACCGATCGACGAGCCGATGTTGAACCAGCCGATGGCGACCGAGCGCTCCTTGGCGGGGAACCATTCGGTCGATGCCTTGACGGCGGCGGGCAGCCCGGCGGCTTCTGTCAGGCCAAGCAAGCCACGGAAAAATGCCAGGCCTTGCCAGCCCGAGGCCATTGCTGCGGCGGCGCAGGCGATAGACCAGGCGAAGGCGAAAATGGCGAAGCCCATCTTGGTGCCAATGGCATCGATGATGTAACCGGCCACCGGCTGCATCAGCGCATAGCAGATTTGCCAGGCGACGACGATATGGGAGTACTGCTCGGTGGAGATATTCATCTCGCTCATCAGGGTCGGAGCAGCCACCGAGAGGGTATTGCGCGCCAGGTAGTTGACCATCAGGCCGGCCGTGACCAGGCCGACCATCCACCAGCGGATGCCTTTAATCTTCATCACTTCACCATCGATTATTTTTGGAGTTGGTGTCGCTGTTGTAGGTTGTCGTACAACATTAGCCTTTATAGAAGTGCAAGGAATAATTTGTCAACAAATATGTCAGCGATTGGGCGAGTTTCAGGGCGCCCGAGGATGGCGTCATCGTATGACTGGTCTGTGGAGGGGGCTCAATCGGTTAGAGCGCCCTGGTGACTCAGCGGCGCGGGACCAGTCCCCACACCGCCACGACAGAAGGGATACCCAGCCCCAGCCAGCTCACCGCATCCCACAGACCATCGCCGAGCAAGGCGCTGAATAGCCCAGCTGCGCAAAGGGCGCCAATGGCTGCGGGCATGCCGAACACTTTCCAGACACTTGACTGCCGGGGCTTCACGAGACGGCCTCCCTATCGGCAGCCACGCGCAGGTTCGTTCTACGCCGCACCACCCAGAGGTAAACGCCGCTGCCGAGGACGATGATCGTCAGCACGTCCAGGGCCGCCCAGAAGATCTGCATCGGCCTGCCGCCGTAGTCGCCGAAGTGCAGCGGCAGGGACAGGCTCATAAGGTCCATGTACCACGGTCGTTCGGCCACGGCGGTGACGTCCAGAGTGCTGGCGTCGATGAGTACCGGTGTCAGCAGATGGGCGGTCAGGTGGGTACTGCCCTTCATGAACACGCCATAGTGGTGTGCACTGGAAAACAAGGTGCCGGGGAAAGCAATGAAGCTCGGCTCCATGCCGGGTGCGACGTTCCTGGCGATGTCCAGCAGGCGGGTGGCCGGCGCCAGTTGCTCCAGTGGCGCCGCGTTGCGGTAGGGCTCGACCATGGCACTGAGACTGTCGTTGCGCCACGCCGCGATGATCAGGTCGGCGCAGGCGGCGATTACGCCGGTGACTCCAACCGTCAATGCCCAGACCAGCGTGACCACGCCGATCAGGTTATGCAGGTCGAGCCAGCGCAGACGCGGGGACTTGTCCTGGCGCACCGTGGCGAACTTCAGGCGCCGCATGAACGGCAAGTACAGGACCACGCCGGAAACGATGGCGACCACGAACAGCAGTCCCATCGATGCCAGCAATAATTTGCCAGGCAGCCCGGCATACATGTCCACGTGCAGGCGCCGCATGACCATCATGAAGCCGCCATTGGCCGCAGGTGTCTCCAGGGCCTCGCCGGTACGGGCGTCGAGCATGAAAGTATGGGAGGCATTGGGTTCGGTACCCGGTGTCGGGGCCATGATGGTGACGACGCCGTTGGGCTCGTCCTCGTCCCAGCCAAAATACTGCACCACTTCACCCGGGCGATGGGCCTTGGCCTTTTCCACCAGTTGCTGGAGGTCAAGCCGCGGCGTATCGGCGGGCATGTCCCGAAACTCCGGAGCGTCGCCCAACAACTGCTCGATCTCGTGATGAAAAATCAGTGGCAACCCGGTGACTGCCAGCATCAGCAGGAACACCGTGCAGATCAGGCTGGACCACGTATGGACAAAGGACCAGCGGCGGATGGTTTTGCTTTTCATGGAGGGTCCGGATGCGGGAGGTTCATGCTGATGTAACTAGGCCCAAGTTCAAGAGTCATTGTGGCGAGGGGATAAATCCCCTCGCCACAAGTGCCCCTCAAAGGCCTGCAAAGGCAAACCGATCACCACTTGTAATTCACACTGGCGACCACGTTGCGTTGATCGCCGTAGTAGCAATAGAAGCCGTCGCAGGTGGAGAGGTAGTCCTTGTTGAAGATGTTCTTTGCGTCCACCGCCACCGATACGCCTTTGAGGGAGCTGCTCACACGCCCCAGATCGTAATGGGCCGATGCGTCGTAGACAGTGTAGGAGCCGACATGACCCCAATCGGTGTTGGTGGTGTTGCCGTAGGTGTCGCCGACGTAACGCACACCGGCACCGACACCGAAGCCGTCGAGCAGGCCGTTGTGCCAGGTGTAGTCGGCCCACGCGGTGGCCTGGTTGCGTGGCACCTGGGCCATGCGCTTGCCCTTTTCAGCTGCGGTGCCCTTGGTGATTTCGCTGTCGTTGTAGGTGTAGGAACCAATCAGTTTCAGATTGTCGGTGACGTCACCGGAGGCTTCCAGCTCCAGGCCGCGTACCTGCACCTCGCCGACTTGGCGGGTGATGTTGTTTTCGGTCACGGAGTTGTTCTTCTGGGTCAGGTCGAACACTGCGGCTGTCAGCAGGGTCTTGGTGCCTGGGGGCTGGTACTTGATGCCAGCCTCGTACTGTTCGCCCTCGGTCGGTTTGAACGCGTCGGTGCTGTTGACGGTCGAGCCGGCCGCCGCCTGGAACGACTGGGCGAAAGAAATATAAGGCGTCACGCCGTTATCAAAGACGTAGCTCAGTGCGGCGTTACCGCTGAATTTCTTATCGCGCTGAGTGTTCGTGGCGTTGTTCAGGTTGTGGAACTCGGTGCCGGTGTGAATCCAGTCCTCACGACCGCCTAGGGTCAGGCGCCAGTTGTCCAGGGCCATCTGGTCCTGGATATACAGACCGGTCTGCTGGGTCTTCTGGTTGTAGTCGTACATATCGAAGTACTGGACGTTGGAAAAATCCTGCCCATAGATCGGGTTGTTGATATTGGTGGTCGGGACGCCGGTGGATCCCCATTTCCAGCGCGAATTGCTGTTGGAACGCTGATGGTCCAGGCCAAGCAATAGCGTATGGCTCAGGGCACCGGTCTGGAAGTCGGCCTGGAAATTGTTATCGACGGCGAACTGACTGATGTCTTCGTTAACGATACCGGCGCTGCGTTTGACCGTGCCGTCGGCGCTCACGGCTTGATCGGGGCCCGCCGGGAAGAACGACCCGCCGGCGGTGAGGCCCTGGAATTCCAGGTCGCTCTTGGTGTAGCGCAGGTTCTGGCGGAACTGCCAGGTGTCGTTGAAGCGATGTTCGAAGGCATAACCGAGGGCGTAGTAGGTGCGGTCGTAGAATTCCCAGTCCGGATCGCCCAGGTTCTTGTGGTGGGAAATCTTGCCGGCCGGCGAGGACAGCTTGGTGCCTTGCAAGGGCAGGAATTGCCCGGTGATGCCAGTGTCGTCGCGGGTGTACTGGGACAGGAAGGTCAGGCGAGTGTCGTCATTGATGTTCCAGGTCAGGCTCGGGGCGATGTTGTAGCGCTTGTCCGGGATGTGATCGACCTGGGCATTGCTGTCGCGCACGGTGCCGCTGAGCCGATAGAGGAATTGGCCTTCGTCATCGATCTGGCCGGTGCTGTCGAAGTTGATCTGCTTGTGTTCATAGCTGCCGGCCTGCAACTCGACTTCGTGGCTGCTCTCGGCTTGTGGGCGACGGCTGACCATATCGAGCATGCCGCCGGGTGGTGTCTGGCCGTAGACCGACGATGCCGGACCACGCAGCACGGCGATGCGCTCCAGGTTCCAAGGCTCGATTTTCGGTGTGATGTAGTTGCCCTTGGGCAGCGGCAGGCCATCGAGAAACTGAGTCGGTATGAAACCGCGCACCAGCAGCCAGTCGTTACGCGAATCCGAGCCGTAGCCGCTGCTCTGCACACCGGCGGTGTAGCGCAGGGCATCGTTGAGGTTGAGGACCGAGCGATCCTCCATCTGCTGGCGTGTCACCACCGAGACCGAGCGCGGCAGTTCGACGATCGGCGTATCGGTCTTGGTGCCGGCGGCGGTGCGAGTGGCTGCATAGCTCTCGCTCGGGCCCCAGGCGCTTTCGCTCAGGCCGGCGCCGATCACGCTGGTTTCCGGCAGGGCCATGACGCCTTCGGGCACGGCCACCAGGCTGTAGGTGCCGGTGCTGCTCTGTTGCAGTTGCAAGCCGGTGCCGCGCAAGGCTTCACGCAATGCGCCCGCGGCATCGAACTGGCCCTGGACCGGGGCCGAGGTTTTGCCTGCGGCCAATGTCGGGCTCAGGCTCAGAGCGAGACCGGCCTGACTGGCGATCTGGTTCAGGGTGCTGGCCAGTGACGCGGCGGGCAGGTTGTAAGTGCGCACGCTGGACGGCTGTTCGGCCGCCAGGAGTGGGCCGCTGGCCAACGGGACGGCAAGGACGATGGCAACGGCCAACAGGCTGGGGCGCAACAGGGTGTCTAGCGGGCGGGACATACGGCGGCTCCTGAATGGAAAAATTTCTCAATTGCCTGGATGCCGAATGAAAATGCAAAAGTGATAGGGGTAGATGAAAATAATTTAGATTCAGGATTTGAATAGGGGGACCAGACCTGTTTTGTGCAGGGCTGACGGCCCCTTCGCGAGCAGGCTCGCTCCCACAGGGATGGGTGCGCGCCGATCCATTGTGGGCGTGAGCCTGCTCGCGAAGGCGATCCCATGGATCACCTTTTATCGGGCCTTGGCCCCGGTGTTGGGTTGCACCACCACCCACCACCGCGTGTGATGCTCGATCTGCACCGGCAAGGTCGGCAGCAGCGCGCTCAGGGCCAGGTCGGTGTCATGCAGCGGAAAGCTGCCGGTGATGCGCAAATCCGCCACTTTTGGCTCGACCCCCAGGTAGCCGCGTCGATAGCGCCCCAACTCATGCACCAGATCTTCAAGGCGAGCGTTCTCTACCACCAGCATGCCCCGGGTCCAGGCATCGGCGCCGGGGCTCAGGGCCAGGGTGGGGCCAAGGCCGTCACGGCGCATCAGCACCTGCTGGCCTTCGCGCAGAATCTGTTCTTGCCCCGAGGCCTGTGGGTGGGCGGCCACGGCGGATTGCAATACGCTCAGGCGAGTGCCGTCGTCCTCGCGCTTGACCAGGAACCGCGTGCCCAGGGCGCGCAGGCTGCCTTCGCGGGTTTCGACGATAAACGGACGTGGGTCGTTGTGGCCGGTCTCCACCAGGATCTCGCCCTCCTGGAGAACAATGCGCCGTTGTTTAGCGTCAAAGCGCACGTCCAGCGCGCTGTGGGTGTTGAGGTTGATCAGCGTGCCGTCGGCCAGGCGCAGGGTACGTTGCTCGCCGGTTGCGGTGCGTTGGTCGGCCAGCCAGTAGTCCAGCGGCAGATAACGTTCACCGGCAAACAATGTCAGGCCGATGACCGCGACAATGCTGGCCAGGCTGCTGCCCACTTTGCGTATCCGGCGACGGATACTCACCCGCGATTGCAGTAGCGCGGCCCGCGCCGGTCCGTTGGCAACGCTGAAGCGCTGGTCGAGCATGCCCAACTGCCGCCAGGCCCGGGCATGTTCTTCATCGGCGGCGTGCCAGCGGGCGAACGCTTCGCGCTCCTGAGCGCTGCCGCTGCCTGAATCCAGCGACAACTGCCAGGCAATGGCGGCATCCAACACGCTGGCCGAGACCGGTTTGGAATGGGCCGGGCTCATGTCGGCTCCCCATAGAGTGCGATATAGCACTGTCGGATGCCCTGCGCCAGATACTGGCGTACCCGCGGCACCGAAACCCCCAGGCGCTTGGCGATTTCGGCATGGCCGAGGCCGTCCAGCCGGTTATACAGGAACGCGGCGCGAGCCTTGCTCGACAGCTTGCCGAGCAGGCGATCGATCTGCCTGAGGTCTTCGAGGATCAATTGCTGTTCTTCCAGCGACGGCTGTTCGCCTTCGGGAATCAGCATCAGTTCGGTGAGGTAAGCCTGCTCCAGGGCGGCCCGACGGAAATGATCGAACAGCAGGCCTTTGGCGATTGCCACCAGGAATGCCCGGGGCTCGCGGGGGGCCGTCAGCTCATTACGGCCGAGCAGGCGCACGAAGGTGTCCTGGCTCAAGTCCTCGGCCCGTTGCGGACAGGCCACGTTGCGCCGCAACCACGCCAGTAGCCAACCGCGATGATCACGGTACAACGCACCAACCAGATCGTTGCGGGGGCTAGGGACTGACGACACGGAGCATCACCGATGTTTTAAGTAACGAGAATTGTTCGCGATTGTGGCAGAGGCGGGGGCGGGAATGCAATTGGCGCTGGTCGGGATGATCGAGTGTAGAAACCTGTGGGAGCGAGCCTGCTCGCGATAACAGTCTGTCATTCAACCTTGATGTCGACTGATATACCGCTATCGCGAGCAGGCTCGCTCCCACAGGGTAGGGTGTTCATCGCCAGGGGAATTAGATCGAAGGCGCCTGCTGCCGGCGCTTCCACTGGCCCAGGCACTGTTGCAGGTTGAGCGGGCTGTGGATCTGTTGCTGGCGGGCGCGACTGAACAGGATCAGTGCCAGTTCCGCCGTGGCCAGGGCGTCGGCGCTGGCATTGTGACGATCAACCACTTGCAGCTTGAAAGCCTCGATCCAGTCGTCCAGGCCGCTCTTGCGCAGCGCTGCCTGGGGGCAGAGCATCGGCGCCAGGTCGGCTACGTCGAGGAACACGTGCTGCAAGCGGTAGCCCAGGTGGTCTTTCAGGGCGCGGCCGAGCATGTGGGCATCGAAGGGCGCGTGGAAGGCCAGCAGCGGACTGTCGCCGACGAACTCCATGAACGCCAGCAATGCTTCGGCCGGGTCGCTGCCCGCGGCGATTGCGCTGGGTGCCAGGCCATGGATCAACACACTCGGCCCGAGCTTCTGCTTCTCGCATTGCAAGGTGCGCTCGAACTGCTGGCTGAAATCGATGGCACCGTCTTCGATCACCACCGCCCCGATGGACAGCACCTGATCCTTGTTCAAGTTCAAGCCAGTGGTTTCCAGGTCCACCACCACCCAGCGCTGTTCCCGCAGGCTGCGCTCATCCAGGGGCGAGGGCGGCGACAGGTTTTCCAGGCGCCGCTGCAACGCGTCCGGCAACGTCGGCGAGGCCGGGCGCAACCAGGAAAACAGGTTCACAGTTGATACCTCAAGGTCAGGCTGCTTTGCAGGCGTTGAGCCTGGCGCAGGGATTCACGCAGGATCCGCCGATCCAGGTGATTGAGGCTGTCGGGGTCGACACGGTTGGAGTAGGGCAGGTTCTCGCGGGTCTGCAGTTGGTGTTGCTGCATACGGGTTTGCTGGATGAAGTGGTAGGCCTCTTCATAGGCCGCACCATCCAGGGGATCGATCACCTCCCGGGCGACCAGTTGCCGCAAACGCTCCAGGGTGTTGTTGGCCTCGATGCCATTGGCCAACGCCAGCAGGCGGGCGCCGTCGACGAAGGGCGTCAGGCCTTGCACTTTCAGGTCCAGGGTGGCTTTCTCACCGTTTTTACGGCTCAGCACGAAATCCCTGAAACGCCCGACCGGAGGGCGATGGCGCAAGGCGTTCTCGGCCATCATGCGCTGGAATAGACGGTTATCGCCCACCTGATCGAGGATCTGCCGGCGCAACTGATTGCAGCCTTGCTCGTCGCCCCAGACCACCCGCAGGTCGAAATAAATGCTGGAGCCCAGCAGGTTTTCCGGCGTCGCTTCGCGAATGAAGGCGGCAAAGCGTCGGGACCATTCGGCGCGGGACAGGCACAGTTCCGGGTTGCCGGCCATGATATTGCCCTTGCACAGCGTGAAGCCGCACAGCGCCAGGCTCTGGTTGATCTGTTGGGCGATGGGCAGCAGCAGGCCGCGGATCTGCGCCGCATGGGCCGCGTCCCGGGCCTCGAACAGGATGCCGTTGTCTTGGTCGGTGTGCAGGGTTTGCTCGCGCCGGCCTTCACTGCCAAAGCACAACCAACTGAACGGCACTCCCGGATCGCCTTTTTCGGCCAGGGTCAGCTCGATGACGCGGCTCACGGTGTGATCGTTGAGCAAGGTGATGATGTGGGTGATCTGGGTCGACGACGCGCCGTGGGCCAGCATGCGTTCCACCAGTTGGCCGATTTCGCCCCGCAGGGCCACCAGGTTTTCCACCCGGGGGGCGCTGCGAATGGTCCGGGCCAGGTGCACCAGGTCGACTCGCTGCAGGGAAAACAGATCCCGTTCCGATACCACGCCACACAGGCGCTGTTCCTTGACCAGGCAGACATGGGCAATGTGGCGTTCGGTCATGGCGATGGCCGCGTCGAAGGCGCTGTGATCCGGCGAGAGAAAAAACGGTGCCTGGGTCATGTGCGCCGCGATGGCCTGGGAAAAGTCCCCGGAACCGTCGGCCACGACCTGTCGCAGGTCACGCAGGGTGAAAATCCCCACCGGCGCCTTGTGTTCGTCCACCACCACGATGCTACCGACCTGTTGCTCGTGCATCAGCTTCACGGCTTCGCGCAACGGCGTGTCAGGGCTGCAGCTCACCGGATGACGCATCGCCAGCTCACCCAGGCGGGTATTCAGGGAGTATTGGGTGCCCAGGGTCTGCGCGGATTTTTGCTGGACCTGCTGGTTGACCTGGTCGAGCAGGCTGCTGACCCCGCGCAGGGCGAAATCGCGAAACGGGCCGGACAAGGCGAATAATTTGATGAAAGCCTGCTTGTTCAATTGCAGGCAGAACGTGTCTTCGCCGGCCCGGTGCTCGGTGCGCGTGGCCCTTTCCCCGAGCAGTGCGGCAAGGGGAAAGCATTCGCCGGTGGTGATTTCGAAAGTGGTCTCGGTGCCACCCTTGGCCGAATGCGGACGCTCCCCTACCACCCGGCCCTGCTTGACGATGTAAAAGTGCTCCACCGGACCGTCGGCCGGCTTGATGATGGTTTCACCTGGCGCGTAGAAGCGCAGCAGGCATTGTTCCACCAGGTACGCCAGGTGAGCATTTTCCATCTGGTTGAACGGGGGGAAGCGTTGGAGGAACTGCAACGTGCCCTGGATGTTCTGCAACACCGCGGTTTTCCCCGCCTGGATGAAGGCGTCCGCTTTTTTCATAACCATTGCGCAATCTTTTTTGAATTGTTGTGGTCGGATCTGTTCCCCATGGTCGACCTCTGAGGGGGGAGTGCCCATTGGACGTAAGTCTAGGTTCCTGCAAAGGGGGACGACCTACAGAAAAAGTCCTGCACGAGCCCTGGAAAAATCTTCATTGAATGTTCTTGGAAAAAAATCCGACGAAGTGCACATTGAAGCGCTGCCGAACGATGTCTGACCACTGTGCCAGGGGATCGATTCAAGGAATGTAGAGAGCATCATGTCCGATCACGATATTTTGAGTGACGCCGAGCGCGAAGCGTTGAGTGCCGTCATGCTGGAGCCTGACCTGCCGCCGCAGCGAGTCTTGATCGTCGATGACGACAAGGACGCTCGCGAGCTTCTGTCGGAAATCCTGGCGCTGGATGGCATCCATTGCATGACCGCCGCCAGCGGCGAAACCGCACTCAGGATGCTGGAAACCAAGCCGTCGATCGGCCTGCTGATCACCGATCTGCGTATGGGCAATGTCGATGGCCTGGAACTGGTGCGCCTGATCCGCGAGTCGGAGCGGGCCGCGCTGCCGATCATCATTGTGTCCGGCGATGCCGACGTGAAGGACGCCATCGAGGCGATGCACCTGAGCGTGGTGGATTTTCTGCTCAAGCCCATAGATACGGAGAAGTTGCTGGAGTTGGTCAAGCGGGAGCTGGGGATGGATCTCTAGCCTGTGGCGATCGTTCCCACGCTCCGCGTGGGAATGCAGCCGGGGACGCTCCGCGTCCCGAAGAGCCGAACGCGGAGCGTCCGTTGCGGCATCCCCACGCAGAGCGTGGGGATGATCAGCAAAGGCGGTTATGCAAACAAAAAAGGCCCTGATCGCAAGATCAGGGCCTTTCTCATTTATCGCTACCGCTCAATCACAGACCATTGGCCGCCTTGAACTCGCGGCGACGACGGTGCAGCACCGGCTCGGTGTAGCCGTTAGGTTGCCGGGTGCCTTCGATCACCAGCTCGACCGCTGCCTGGAAAGCGATGTTGCTGTCGAAGTCCGGTGCCAACGGACGGTACAGCGGATCGCTGGCGTTCTGGCGGTCCACCACTGGCGCCATGCGCTTGAGGCTTTCCATCACCTGGTCCTGCGTGACGATGCCATGGCGCAGCCAGTTGGCGATGTGCTGGCTGGAAATGCGCAGCGTCGCCCGGTCCTCCATCAGGCCGATATCGTTGATGTCCGGCACCTTGGAGCAGCCGACGCCCTGGTCGATCCAGCGCACCACGTAGCCGAGGATGCCCTGGGCATTGTTGTCCAACTCGTTTTTGATCTGCTCCGGCGTCCAGCTCGGGTTGACCGCCAGCGGGATGGTCAGGATATCGTCTACCGAAGCGCGGGTTCGCTTGGCCAGTTCGGCCTGACGGGCGAACACGTCGACCTTGTGGTAATGCAGCGCATGCAACGCGGCGGCGGTCGGTGATGGAACCCAAGCGGTGTTGGCACCGGCCATCGGATGGGCGATTTTCTGTTCGAGCATCGCCGCCATCAGGTCCGGCATGGCCCACATGCCCTTGCCGATCTGCGCACGACCTTGCAGGCCGGTGCTCAGGCCGATGTCGACGTTCCAGTTTTCGTAGGCGCCGATCCACTTCTCGGCTTTCATGTCGGCCTTGCGCACCATCGGGCCGGCTTCCATCGAGGTGTGGATTTCGTCGCCGGTGCGATCCAGGAAACCGGTGTTGATGAACACCACGCGCTCGCTGGCAGCCTTGATGCAGGCCTTGAGGTTGACCGTGGTGCGGCGCTCCTCATCCATGATCCCGACCTTGAGGGTGTTGCGCGGCAGGTTCAGCACGTCTTCGATGCGACCGAACAGCTCGTTGGTAAACGCGGCCTCTTCCGGACCATGCATCTTCGGCTTGACGATGTACACCGAGCCGGTGCGGCTGTTGCGGCGCGACGTATTGCCGTTGAGGCTGTGGATCGCCGCCAGGCTTGTCACCAGGCCGTCGAGAATGCCTTCCGGCACTTCGTTGCCATCTTTGTCGAGGATCGCGTCGATGGTCATCAGGTGACCGACATTGCGCACGAACAACAGCGAGCGACCGTGCAGCGTCAGGCTCGAACCGTCGACGGCGGTGTACGCGCGGTCCGGGTTCATGGTGCGGGTAAATGTCTGACCGCCCTTGGCGACCTGTTCCGACAGATCGCCTTTCATCAGGCCGAGCCAGTTACGGTAGATCACTACCTTGTCATCGGCATCGACGGCGGCGACCGAATCTTCGCAGTCCATGATGGTGGTCAGCGCGGCTTCCATCAGGATGTCTTTGACGCCGGCGGCGTCGGTCTGGCCGACCGGGGTGCTGGCATCGACCTGGATTTCGAAGTGCAGGCCGTTGTGCTTGAGCAGTACCGCGGTGGGAGCCGAGGCGTCGCCCTGGAAACCGATCAGTTGGGCATCGTCACGCAGGCCACTGTTGCTGCCACCCTTGAGGGCGACCACCAGTTTGCCGTCGACGATCTTGTAGGCGGTGGAGTCGACGTGGGAGCCGGCCGCCAGGGGGGCTGCTTCGTCGAGAAAGGCACGGGCGAAAGCGATGACCTTGTCGCCGCGAACCTTGTTGTAGCCTTTGCCTTTTTCCGCGCCATCGGCTTCGCTGATGGCGTCGGTTCCGTACAGCGCGTCGTACAACGAACCCCAGCGGGCGTTCGAAGCGTTGAGGGCGAAACGGGCATTCATCACCGGCACCACCAGCTGCGGGCCGGCCATGCGGGCGATTTCGTCATCGACGTTTTGGGTCGTAGCCTGGAAATCCGCCACTTCTGGCAGCAGGTATCCAATGTCTTGCAGGAAGGCTTTGTAAGCCACGGCATCAAAGGCCTGGCCGGCCTTCGACTGGTGCCAGGCATCGATCCGAGCCTGGAAATCATCGCGTTTGGCGAGTAGGGCTTTGTTCTTCGGTGCCAGGTCGTGGATGACCTTGTCGGCACCGGCCCAGAACTGGTCGGCGGTCAGACCGGTACCGGGGATGGCTTCGTTGTTCACGAAGTCGAACAGGACTCTGGCGACCCGAAGGCCACCGACTTGAACGTGTTCAGTCATTGCTTGCCTCTCACTCTGCTCAGCTATTTCGCTTTTCAGCTCTTCGATTTTGACAATGAAGCCTCGGGACATTTAAACCACAAACCCCGGAACCAGTACATGCCATCGCTGGCGGCTGGGTGGGACCTATCATGGGCGTTAAGCCTTGCTGATGGGGCTTTCAGGGATGCGACTGCGCCTTGGCAGACATCGGTCCAACATTATGTAGTGCTCGCTGCGGAATACTACATGAACAGTTGCGGTTGTGAAAATTAGACTAATTGCGTCGTTCCGCGACCGACTAAAGCAGTACGGTCACGACGAGACGTCTGATGTTCTCAAAAAACCGATGAATTGTTCCATATAAATCTTATGACTTGTACACGATTGTAAGTGGACCTCAGAATGATAAATGCGGCCGCCGAGTGTAGGAGCCTGCGATCTTTGCTTTTGATCTTTCGCTCCCGAATCAATTGGTATGGGAAAGATCGCAGCCTTGTTGCACTCGACAGCTCCTACACAGCTCATGCTGCCTATACTCTTTCTTCCCATAACAAGAGGGCTGCGCCATGGACCATCTCGTCATCACCGTTTTCGCCCCGGACAAACCCGGGCAGGTCGAGCGCATCGCCCAATGCATTGCCGAGCACGGCGGTAACTGGCTGGAAAGCCGCATGTCGCATCTGGCGGGGCAATTTGCCGGGATACTGCGTCTCAGTGCTCCGGCCGAATCCCATGAGGAACTGATCGAAGCCTTGCATGGGTTGGCGAGCCATGGCATTCGCGTGCTCATCGCGCAGAGCACGATCGAAGAGTCCTGCAGTTGGAAACCCATTGCCATGGAGCTGGTGGGTAACGACCGTCCCGGCATCGTGCGGGACATCACCCGGTTATTGAGTGAGCAGGGGGTCAATGTCGAGCGTCTGGTGACCCATGTCGGGCCGGCACCGATGAGCAGCGAACTGCTGTTTCACGCCGAAGCGATCCTGGGCGTGCCGCTGACGCTGTCGTTGGACACCTTGCAGGAACGCTTGGAGACCTTGGCCGACGAATTGATGGTGGAACTCAAACTGAGCGATGAGGCGTGAGGCCGGTTATCCAAGGAAAAGCTGCACCTGCCTGTGGATAACCTGTAGAGACCCGGCGCCAGCCCAGGCCCGGCGGGCCTTTGCCGGCGATGATCAAAAAATCGCCAGTTTTCAAAGGCTTGTGCACAAACGGCGGGGATGACGCTGTGGATAACCTTGGGGTGGATCAACGCAGGCCATGTCAAGCGTGGCCTGCAGAGGGATGTACGATTTTTGATCAGTTGCGTCGGCGCATACTGATCACAGCGTCGATGCTGTACACCGCAAGTCCGGCCCAGATAAACAGAAACGCCACCAAGGTGCTGGACGACAGATGCTCGCCAAACAGCAGCACTGCCAGCAGCAGCACCAGTGTCGGTGCGATGTACTGGAGAAAGCCCAGCGTGGTGTAGGGCAGATGGCGGGCGGCGGCGTTGAAGCACACCAGCGGAACCAGTGTCACCGGGCCGGCCGCCACCAGCCACCAGGCTTCGGAGGTAGTCCAGAACGCTGCCTGGGCACTGGTGGCGGTCGGGTTGAACAGCAACCAGGCTATGGCGATCGGTACCAGCATCCAGGTTTCCACCACCAGCCCTGGCAAGGCTTTGACCGGGGCTTGCTTGCGAATCAGACCATAGAAGCCGAAGGTCAACGCCAACGCCAGGGACACCCACGGCAAACTGCCGACCTGCCAGACCTGCTGCGCCACGCCAACCGCTGCCAACCCCACCGCCAGCCATTGCATGCGCCGCAGCCGTTCGCCGAGGATCAGCATCCCCAGCAGCACATTCACCAGCGGGTTGATGTAGTAACCCAGGCTGGCTTCGAGCATGCGACCATTGTTCACCGCCCAGACGTAGATCAGCCAGTTGGCCGCGATCAATGTGCCACTTAAGGCCAGGATCGCGAAGCGACGCGGGTTGTCCCGCAGCTCGCGCCACCAGCCTGGGTGTTTCCAGACCATCAGCAGCGCCGCGCCGAACAGCGCCGACCACAGCGCCCTGTGGATGATGATCTCCACGGCCGGCACGCTGGCTATCGCTTTGAAATAGATGGGGAACAATCCCCAGATGACGTAGGCACTCAGGCCCAGGATGTACCCGCGACGCGGGTTGGCGGCTTGCATGCAGAATCCTTGCTTAGGCAGCTAACAAAGGAGTGATTGTAAGTAGATTTGTCAGGTTTTGGGCGAACCTTTGAGCAACAACGCAAATACCTCCTGTGGGAGCGAGCCTGCTCGCGATCGCGGTGTATCAGCTTACGAATATGTTGTCTGACACACCGCGATCGCGAGCGGGCTCGCTCCCACAGGGGATTGTGGTGATGGTTGAAGTGCGCTCTTCAGAACAACTTCAACGGCTCTTCATTGAGCGCCGCCAGTTGCTCGCGCAATGCCAGCACCTGGTCGCCCCAATAGCGCTCGCTGCCGAACCACGGGAAGCTGCGGGGGAATGCCGGGTCGTCCCAGCGACGGGCCAGCCAGGCGCTGTAGTGCATCAGGCGCAGGGCGCGCAAAGGTTCGATCAACGCCAGTTCCCGTGGGTCGAAGTCATGGAACTCCTGATAGCCGTCCATCAATTCCGATAACTGGCCCAGGCATGCCTGACGATCGCCGGCCAGCATCATCCACAGATCCTGTACCGCCGGGCCCATGCGACAGTCGTCCAGATCGACAATGTGGAAAACCTCGTCGCGACACATCATGTTGCCCGGGTGGCAGTCACCGTGCATGCGGATGTTCTGATGGGGCGTGGCGGCGTAGGTTTCTTCGACACGCTTGAGCAGATCCCTTGCCACCGACTCGTAGGCCGGAAGCAGGCTGCGGGGCACGAAACCGCTTTCCAATACGGTCGCCAGTGAGTCATGGCCGAAGTTCTTCACGCCCAGGGCCTCGCGGTGTTCGAACGGGCGGCTGGCGCCTACCGCATGCAGACGTCCGAGCAATTGGCCAAGGCGATAGAGTTGGTCGAGATTGCCCGGCTCCGGCGCACGGCCGCCGCGGCGAGGGAACAGGGTGAAACGAAACCCGGCGTGTTCGTGCAGGCTGGCGCCGTTGTGAACCAGCGGCGCCACTACCGGCACTTCGCAATCGGCCAGCTCGAAGGTGAAGCGGTGTTCTTCCAGGATCGCCTCGTTGGTCCAGCGCTGGGGGCGATAGAACTTGGCGATCAGCGGCTCGGCGTCTTCGATGCCGACTTGGTAGACGCGGTTCTCGTAGCTGTTGAGAGCCAGCACACGGGCGTCGCTGAGGAAGCCGATACTTTCTACGGCATCGAGCACCAGGTCGGGTGTGAGAGTTTCGAACGGATGGGACATGCTGACTCCTGCGCAGCGGCAGGGCTGCCGCGTCCGGCCCAGCATGGTAGCGCAGACGGAGGCAGATAGGTGGTGGCTGTGCTGAAGCCATCGCCAGCAGGCTCGCTCCCACATCGGATCTTCAAGGTTGCTGATCCTTGTGGGAGCGAGCCTGCTCGCGATGGGGCCCTATCAGGCGCCGATGATTCCGCCGTCCTCGCGAGTAATCACCATCACCGACGAGCGCGGCTTGCCGTTGGGCAGGTGCTCGGGGAAGGTCGAACCGCCGTTTTCGCCAGGGTGCTGGATCCCGACGAACAAGGCCTTCTGGTCCGGCGCGAAGCTGATGCCGGTCACTTCGCAGCCCACCGGCCCGACCATGAACCGACGGATTTCGCCGCTGTTCGGATCGGCGCAGAGCATCTGGTTGTTGCCCATGCCGGCGAAGTCGCCGGTGTTGCTGACGTCACCGTCGGTGAGGATCCACAGCCGACCCGCCTTGTCGAAACCCAGGCCATCGGGGCTATTGAACATGTTCTGCGGGTTGATGCTGGACGAACCGGCTTTCGGTGTACCGGCATGTACGGTCGGGTTTCCGGCCACTACGAACAGGTCCCAGCTGAAGGTCATGGACGCGTGGTCGTCGCGGTCGGTGCGCCAGCGCAGGATCTGCCCATAGACGTTCTTGGCCCGAGGGTTGGGTCCGCCCACCGGTTGGCCGTCTTCGCCGCGCTTGGCGTTGTTGGTCAGGGTGCAATAGACCTGGCCGTCGTTCGGGCTGACTACGATCCACTCCGGGCGGTCCATTCGTGTGGCGCCCACGGCACTGGCGGCAAGGCGCGCGTGGATCAGCACTTCGGCCTGGTCGGCGAAGCCGCTGCTGGCGTCGAGGCCGTTCTTGCCATGGGTCAGTTCGATCCACTGGCCCTTGCCTTTCGGGTGGTCCGGATTGCTGTCGCCGGCGTCGAAGCGCGCCACATACAAGGTGCCATGGTCCAACAGGTTGCGGTTGGCCTTGGGGTTCTTGTGATTGATGCGCTCGCGGCTGACGAATTTGTAGATGAATTCACCACGCTCGTCGTCGCCCATGTAGACCACGGCGCGACCATCCCCGGTTTGTGCCAGGGCGGCGTTTTCGTGTTTGAAGCGGCCCAGGGCGGTGCGTTTCACGGGGGTGGACGCTGGATCGAATGGGTCGATTTCCACTACCCAACCATGGCGATTGAGCTCGTTGGGATTCTTCGCCAGATCGAAGCGTGGATCGTACAAGTGCCAGTTGATCTCGCGGCTGGTGACGGTGGCGCCGTAGCGCTTTTGCGCTTCATCGAACTGCAAATCGGACTTGCTGCTGCCAAAGCAGTCGGTGAAGTTTTCTTCGCAGGTCAGGTAGGTGCCCCACGGCGTCATGCCATTGGCGCAGTTCTGGAAAGTACCGAGGACTTTCTTACCGCTCTTGTCGCTGCCGGTTTTCAGCAGTTCATGTCCGGCGGCCGGCCCGCTCAGTTCGATCGGGGTGTTGCCATGGATCCTGCGGTTGTAGCGCGATGCCTCGACGAACTGCCACTGGCCGCCCTGGCGCTTCACTTCGATCACCGATACGCCTTCGCTGGCCTGGGCCTTGTGCACGTCTTCGGCCGACTGCGGCTGGCCGCCATGGGCGAAGAGGTAGCGGTAGTTGGTGTATTCGTTGTTGATTGCCATCAGCGCTCGGTTCTCGTCGCCCGGGAACGGGAACAGGCTCATGCCGTCGTTGTTGTCGCCAAATTGCATTTCCTGGTCACGCGCGGTGCCATTGCCACTCGGGTCGAATGCGGGGGCGTTCTTCTGCAACGGCTGACCCCAACTGATCAACACCGAGGACTTGTAGCCGGGTGGCAGGGTGAGGGTGTCGGTCGTGGCGGCAGCGATGCTGTCGAAGCCCAGCAACTTGCTGTTGCCTTCGCTGACGGCGGCGGCAAGGGCGCTGCGGCTCAACAGGTTGCCACCCAGGAACATGGCCGCGCCACACAAGGCGCCGGCGCCGATAAAGCTACGGCGGCTCAGGCCGACGATCTTTTCCAGGTCGGTGGATTGGTTTTCTTCTAATAGGCTCATCTCAGGCTCCCTGCTGGTTTGGCAGTCACCTTAAAGCGGGTCGATGAAGCTTTTGTTTCAGTACCTTTATAACGGTGTCCCGAGCAACACATTCGTTGCCGAAAACACCACTTGCACCGGTGAGCCGGTGTCCAGGTTGCGCGCTTGCAGTTGTAGCGGATCGGCCAGGGCGCACAAGGTCTGGCCGTTGGGCAAGCTGATACGCACCTCGCTGGGACCGTCGGTGGCCAGGGCGATATGTTCGATGACGCCTTGTAGGGCATTTAAGCCTGATTTCTCCAGGGGCCCGTTGGGGAACAATTCCAGCCAGCCGGCCTTGATCAGCGCAACCACCTCGGTGCCGATAGCCAGCTCCAGGCGCACCGTACTGTCGTGGGTGATCTGTGCCTCGATGACCAGGCCACGGGCCAGTTCCAGGCGCACCCGGTCGTTATGGCCCTGGGCGTCGATGCCAAGGACTTTGCCGTGCAACTGATTGCGAGCGCTGGTGCGCAGCATCAGGCGACTCAGCAGGCCGAGGTCCCCGGCGTCTTCGCTCGCCTCCAGCAACTGCGCCTGCAAGGCTTGCAGGCGCAGGTACAGGCGCAGCACCCGTTGCCCTTCTTCCGACAGCCTGGCACCGCCACCGCCCTTGCCACCGACGCTGCGTTCCACCAGCGGCTGGTCCGCCAGGTTGTTCAACTCATCGATGGCATCCCATGCCGCCTTGTAGCTCAGGCCCGCGCTCTTGGCGGCACGGGTGATGGAGCCTTGCTCGGCAATATGTTGCAACAGGGCGATGCGTTGCGGACGCCGGACAATGTGTTGGGTCAGAAGCGTAGGTAAGGACATGGCGGAAACTGCGCGCGAGGGTGAATGAATGGACGTTGGCGCCTCGGCCGCCGCGCGTCAAGCCGGCTCACCGGGTTTGGGCGTGCGCGCCAGGCAATACACATCGACCCGGGCCGCACCGCCATCGAGCAGCAATTGGGCCAGCGTCTGGGCGGTTGCGCCGGTGGTGAGCACATCGTCTACCAGGGCCAGGTGGCGGTTGCGCAACGGGGCATCGGGCGCGAGGGCAAAGGCCTGGCGCAGATTCCGGCGCCGGTCCCTGGCATCGAGTGCCTGTTGCGCCGGGGTGTCGTGGATGCGCAGCAGCAGATGTTCTTCGCAGGGAATCTGTAACTCAGCACCGAGCCAGCGCGCCAGCAGGGTCGCCTGGTTGAACCCGCGCTGGCGCAAGCGTCGACCCGCCAGCGGTACCGGCACCAGCGCGTCGGGCCGCTCCAGGCCTTCGTCGAAATGATGTTGCAGCGACTGCGCCAACAGTTCGCCTATGAGGCGTCCGAGAGGCCATTTTGCCTGGTGCTTGAAACTGGTGATCAGACTGTCCACAGGGAAATCATAAGCCCAGGGCGCCAGGACGCGCTCGAAAGCTGGTGGTTGCGTGGCGCATTGCCCGCAACGGAGCCCGGCCATGGGCAGCGGCAGGGCGCAAATGACGCATTGATCGCCGAGCCAGGGTAATTCGCTTTCGCAGGGTGTGCAGATTGGCTGCTGCGTATCGGTAGCGTCGCCACACAGGAGGCAGGATTGCTTGTTTTTTAACCAGATGTAAACCGGTCCTTCGTATGGTGGTTGACAGCGCATGACTCTTCCTTAAATATGCCGAACATCCGTGTCGCGCCTGTGGGTATTGCGTGTCCCCAGTCGCCAGCCAAGCATAATCAAGGAAATACCCATGAGCGCCAGCATCACTGCCAACCTGCGTCATGACTGGTCTTTGGCCGAAGTCAAAGCACTCTTTGTCCAGCCGTTCAATGACCTGTTGTTCCAGGCGCAGACCGTGCATCGTGCGCATTTCGACGCCAACCGCGTTCAGGTTTCCACGCTGCTCTCGATCAAGACCGGCGCCTGCCCGGAAGATTGCAAATATTGTCCGCAATCCGGCCACTACAACACCGGGCTGGACAAGGAAAAGCTGCTGGAAGTGCAGAAGGTCCTCGAAGAGGCCGCGCGTGCCAAGGCCATCGGTTCGACCCGTTTCTGCATGGGCGCGGCGTGGAAGCATCCGTCGGCCAAGGACATGCCCTACGTGTTGGAAATGGTCAAAGGCGTGAAGGCCATGGGCCTGGAAACCTGCATGACCCTGGGGCGTCTCGACCAGGAGCAGACCGAGGCACTGGCCCAGGCCGGCCTGGATTACTACAACCACAACCTCGATACCTCGCCGGAATTCTACGGCAGCATCATCACCACCCGTACCTACAGCGAGCGCCTGCAAACCCTGGCCTACGTGCGTGATTCGGGGATGAAGATCTGCTCCGGCGGCATCCTCGGCATGGGCGAGTCCCTCGATGACCGCGCCAACCTGCTGATCCAGTTGGCGAACCTGCCAGAACATCCGGAGTCGGTGCCGATCAACATGCTGGTCAAGGTCGCCGGCACGCCGTTGGAAAATGCCGAGGATGTCGACCCGTTCGATTTCATCCGCATGCTCGCCGTGGCGCGGATCCTGATGCCCAAATCCCATGTTCGCCTGTCCGCCGGTCGCGAAGCGATGAACGAACAGATGCAGGCCCTGGCCTTCCTGGCCGGCGCCAACTCGATTTTCTACGGCGACAAGCTGCTGACCACCGCCAACCCGCAGGCCGACAAGGACATGCAACTGTTCACTCGCCTGGGCATCCAGCCCGAAGTCCGCGAAGAACATGCCGACGAAGTGCACCAGGCCGCGATTGAACAGGCGCTGGTGGAGCAGAAGAGCAGCGAGCAGTTCTATAACGCGGCTGTGTGATCAACCCCGATTTTTCTGTTTGGAATGGGGGACCTGTGGGAGCGAGCCTGCTCGCGATAGCAATAGAGCATTCAACATTTACGTCGAATGACACACCGCCATCGCGAGCAGGCTCGCTCCCACAGGGGAACCCTTCAATCTTTGAATAGTGGTCACCCCGAGGCCAGCATGCCCTTCGATCTCGCCGCACGCCTGGCTGCCCGTCGTGCCGAAAACCTCTATCGCCAACGTCCGCTGCTCGAAAGCCCCCAGGGCCCGGAGGTGGTGGTGGATGGGCAACCGTTGCTGGCGTTCTGCAATAACGACTACCTGGGCCTGGCCAATCACCCGCAGGTGATCGAAGCCTGGCGTGCCGGGGCGACCCGTTGGGGGGTGGGTGGCGGTGCTTCCCATCTGGTGATCGGCCATAGCGGTCCCCATCACGCCCTGGAGGAGGCCCTTGCCGATCTCACCGGTCGTCCGCGGGCGCTGCTGTTCACCACCGGCTACATGGCCAACCTCGGCGCCGTGACCGCACTGGTCGGGCAGGGCGATACGGTGCTGGAGGACCGGCTCAATCACGCGTCGTTGCTCGACGCCGGGATACTGTCCGGCGCGCGTTTCAGCCGTTATCTGCACAACGACGCCCGGAGCCTGGCCAGCCGTCTGGAGAAAGCCACCGGCAATACGCTGGTGGTCACCGACGGGGTCTTCAGCATGGACGGCGACATTGCCGATCTGCCGGCCCTGGCCCGTGAAGCCAAGGCCAGGGGCGCCTGGCTGATGGTCGACGATGCTCACGGTTTCGGTCCGTTGGGCGCGAGCGGAGGCGGTATCGTCGAGCACTTCGGCCTCAGCCAGGACGACGTGCCGGTGCTGGTCGGCACCCTGGGCAAGGCCTTCGGCACCGCTGGCGCTTTTGTGGCAGGCAGTGAAGAGCTGATCGAGAGCCTGATCCAGTTTGCCCGCCCCTATATCTACACCACCAGCCAACCGCCGGCCCTGGCCTGCGCCACGCTCAAAAGTCTTGAGTTGTTGCGCAGCGAGCATTGGCGGCGCGAGCATTTGCAAGTGTTGATCCGTCAGTTTCGCCATGGCGCGGAGCAGATTGGCCTGCAACTGATGGACAGCTTCACGCCGATCCAGCCGATTCTGATCGGCGATGCCGGGCGAGCGATGCGCCTGTCGCAAATGCTGCGCGAACGGGGTCTGATGGTCACCGCGATACGGCCACCCACCGTACCGGCCGGCAGCGCCCGTTTGCGTGTGACCCTGACGGCCGCCCACAGCGAGGCCCAGGTGCAACTATTGTTGAATGCACTGGCCGAGTGTTTTGCTCTGCTGGGGCCGGAGGCAAGCCATGCGTGATCGATTGATATTGCTGCCTGGTTGGGGGTTGGGCGTTTCCCCGCTGGAACCGCTGGCCGCTGCGTTGCACGGGCTCGACGAACATCTGCGGGTGGAAATCGAGCCATTGCCGGCCCTGGTAACGAGTAATCCCGAGGAATGGCTCGACGAGTTGGACGCCAGCGTGCCCCAGGATGCCTGGTTGGGCGGCTGGTCCCTGGGCGGCATGCTGGCCTCCGAGTTGGCCGCGCGCCGGGGCGAGCATTGCTGCGGGCTGTTGACCCTGGCGAGCAATGCTTCGTTTGTGGCTCATGAGCAATGGCCGAGCGCGATGGCCAGTGACACCTTCGACGGTTTCCTCGACGGGTGTGCCGCCGATCCACGCCTGACCCTCAAGCGTTTCAGTTTGTTATGCGCCCAGGGCTGCAGCGACCCCCGTGGGTTGGCGAGGCTGCTGCTGGCCGGCGCACCGAACACCGCGCCGGAGGTGTCGATGGCCGGTCTGCAAGTGCTGGCGCAGCTGGATACCCGTGCCGCTTTGCAACGCTTCCGTGGCCCGCAATTGCATCTGTTTGCCGGGCTCGACGCCCTGGTGCCGGCCGAAGCCGCGAGTGAATTGCTGGCATTGTTGCCGGACGTCGAGATCGGCCTGATCGAACAGGCCGGTCATGGATTTCTTCTGGAAGACCCGCACGGTGTCGCGGGGGCGATCCAGGCCTTTTTTCATGAGGCCGGTGATGACTGACCTATCCCTTCCCAAATTGCCCGGGGCCTTGCCTGACAAGCGCCAGGTGGCAGCCTCTTTCTCCCGGGCGGCGGCCAGCTACGACAGCGTGGCGGAATTGCAGCGCGACGTGGGTCAACAGTTGCTGGAGCAGTTACCTGCCTCGCTCGTGCCGGGACGCTGGATGGACGTGGGGTGCGGCACCGGTCACTTCACCCGTGCGCTGGGCGCGCGCTTCGGCGTGGCCAGCGGCGTTGCGCTGGATATCGCCGAAGGCATGCTCAACCATGCCCGTCCCCAGGGTGGGGCTGCGCATTTCGTGGCCGGGGACGCGGAGCGCCTGCCCCTGCAAGCGTCGAGCTGCGACCTGGTGTTCTCCAGCCTTGCGGTGCAGTGGTGTGCGGACTTTGCCTCGGTGTTGAGTGAGGCGCATCGTGTACTGAAGCCGGGCGGGGTCTTTGCCTTCACCAGCCTCTGTGCCGGTACGTTGTATGAGTTGCGCGAAAGCTGGCGTCAGGTGGATGGCCTGGTGCACGTCAACCGTTTTCGGGGATTCGAAACGTATCAACAGTTATGCATGGACAGTGGGTTGAACGTCGCCAGCCTCGAGAACCGTCCTCATGTGTTGCATTACCCGGACGTACGCAGCCTGACCCATGAATTGAAATCCCTCGGTGCCCATAATCTGAATCCCGGCCGCCCGGGAGGGTTGACCGGCAGAGCGAGGATCCTGGGGATGATTGAAGCCTACGAGCAATTTCGTCGGGTAGAAGGGTTGCCCGCGACCTATCAGGTGGTCTACGCCGTGCTGGAGAAACCTCTATGAGCCAGGCTTACTTCATCACCGGCACCGACACCGACGTGGGCAAGACCACTGTTGCGGCCGGCCTGCTGCACGCAGCACGACAGGCCGGCATGAGCACCGCCGCCGGAAAGCCCGTGGCCTCCGGTTGCGAAGTCATGCCCAAGGGCCTGCGCAATGCCGACGCCCTGGCCCTGCTCGCGGAATGCTCGGTGCCGCTGACGTATGCCCAAGTCAACCCGGTGGCGTTCGAGCCGGCCATTGCGCCGCATCTGGCGGCCCGGGAAGCCGGCGTGGCGTTGACGGTGCAGTCGTTGTTGGGGCCGATGCGTGACGTGCTGGCCCTGCAAGCCGATTTCACCTTGATTGAGGGCGCGGGCGGTTGGCGCGTTCCGTTGGCTGATCAGGACAATCTCTCGGACCTGGCAATGGCCCTGGGGCTGCCGGTAATTCTGGTAGTGGGGGTACGGTTGGGCTGTATCAGTCACGCGTTGCTCACCGCCGAAGCCATCGCCCGGGATGGCCTGCAATTGGCTGGTTGGGTGGCGAATATCGTCGACCCCAAGACGTCGCGCCTGGAGGAAAATCTGGCCACGCTCGCCGAACGCCTTCCGGCACCGTGCCTGGGCCGGGTGCCACGAATCAAGGGCGTAACGGCGGAAGCCGTGGCCGGGTACCTGCATCTGGACCTGCTGGATTAGGGTTTGCCTATAACAAGGCACTGTGCCATTAGTGTTTTTGTCGGGCCTTTTCCCAGTGCTTCTGATTCAATGGCCTTGTCGACCCTTCAAGATACGAGCCTTGCCATGGAAATCTCAGGAAGTACCGCATTCTATGCTGGTCTGAGTACTATTCAGACAGGGCAGAACCGTGTCGATCAGGCTTCATCTCAAATCGCCAACAACACCATCGAGCGGGCGGTTACCAGTCAGTCGTCCGAAGTCCAGGTCGATCGCCTGCGGTCGGTGGATCGCAGCCAGCAGTCGGACCTGGCCAGCAACATGGTTGAAATGGCCCAGGGCAAGTTCCAGGTGCAAGCGGGCGTGAGCGTGGCTAAAGCGTCCGACGAAATGCTGGGTACGTTGATCGATACCTTCGCCTGATCTTGAGTTCCCCGATTTGCGAAAGCGCCGCGATTATTCGCGGCGTTTTCGTCTCTAACTCCCTCACGCTCAACTAATCTTTTCCTTCACTCGCTGTGGGTGTAAACCGCACGGGATGGACGTACCTGAGTTTTTTTGAGGGGGCGATGACGAACGGCAAAAGATCGGCGCTTGACAAGATTTAGGCGTAAACGTATGTTTCAAACAACTGTTTGACCGCCATAACAAATCCACGCGGTCGTTCATCCCCGGTTACATCAGCAGAGGTTATCGCTATGCCTGACTACAAGGCCCCCTTGCGTGATATTCGCTTCGTTCGTGATGAACTGCTTGGCTATGAAGCGCATTATCAGAGCCTTCCGGCTTGCCAGGACGCAACTCCGGACATGGTTGACGCCATTCTCGAAGAAGGCGCCAAGTTTTGTGAGCAGGTGCTGGCTCCGCTGAACCGTGTGGGTGACACCGAAGGCTGCACCTGGAGCGAGTCCGGCGTGAAAACCCCGACCGGTTTCAAGGAAGCCTACAAGCAATTCGTTGAAGGCGGCTGGCCAAGCCTGGCCCATGACGTCGAGCATGGTGGTCAGGGCCTGCCGGAGTCGCTGGGCCTGGCCGTCAGCGAAATGGTCGGCGAAGCCAACTGGTCGTGGGGCATGTACCCGGGCCTGTCCCACGGCGCGATGAACACGATTTCCGAGCACGGTACGCCCGAGCAGCAAGAGGCTTACCTGACCAAGCTGGTGTCCGGTGAATGGACTGGCACCATGTGCCTGACCGAACCCCACTGTGGCACCGACCTGGGCATGCTGCGCACCAAGGCCGAGCCACAGGCCGATGGCTCCTACAAGGTAACCGGTACCAAGATCTTCATTTCGGCCGGCGAACACGACATGGCCGACAACATCGTCCACATCGTTCTGGCGCGTCTGCCGGACGCTCCGGCCGGTACCAAGGGCATTTCGCTGTTCATCGTGCCCAAGTTCCTGCCTAACGCCGACGGCACCATCGGCCAGCGCAACGCGGTGAGCTGTGGTTCGATCGAACACAAGATGGGCATCCACGGCAACGCTACCTGCGTGATGAACTTCGACGCGGCCACCGGTTTCCTGATCGGCCCGGCGAACAAAGGCCTGAACTGCATGTTCACCTTCATGAACACCGCACGCCTGGGCACCGCTTTGCAAGGCCTGGCCCACGCTGAAATCGGCTTTCAGGGCGGCTTGAAATACGCCCGTGACCGCTTGCAAATGCGCTCCCTGACGGGCCCGAAAGCGCCGGACAAGCCCGCTGACCCGATCATCGTGCACCCTGACGTGCGTCGCATGCTGCTGACCATGAAAGCCTTCGCCGAAGGTAACCGGGCGATGGTCTACTTCACCGCCAAGCAGGTCGACATCGTCAAGTACGGCGTCGATGAGGAAGAGAAGAAAAAGGCCGATGCGCTATTGGCGTTCATGACGCCGATCGCCAAGGCGTTCATGACCGAAGTCGGCTTCGAATCGGCCAACCACGGCGTGCAGATCTACGGCGGCCACGGCTTCATCGCCGAGTGGGGCATGGAGCAGAACGTTCGCGACAGTCGCATTTCGATGCTGTACGAAGGCACCACCGGCATCCAGGCCCTCGACCTGCTGGGCCGTAAAGTGCTGATGACCCAGGGCGAAGCGCTCAAGGGCTTCACCAAGATCGTCCACAAGTTCTGCCAGGGCAACGAAGGCAACGAAGCGGTCAAGGAGTTCGTCGGACCGTTGGCCGCGCTGAACAAGGAGTGGGGCGAGCTGACCATGAAGGTTGGCATGGCGGCCATGAAGGACCGCGAAGAAGTCGGCGCGGCCTCGGTGGACTACCTGATGTACTCCGGTTACGCCTGCCTGGCCTACTTCTGGGCCGACATGGCGCGTCTGGCGGCGGAAAAACTGGCTGCCGGCACCACCGAAGAGGCTTTCTACACCGCCAAGCTGCAGACGGCGCGCTTCTACTTCCAGCGCATCCTGCCGCGTACCCGTACCCACGTGGCTGCCATGTTGTCGGGCGCCAATAACTTGATGGACATGAAAGAAGAAGACTTCGCACTGGGTTACTAAGCCTCAGGCGGTATCTTCTGAAAGCCGCTGCCTCCTTCGGGACGCAGCGGCTTTTTCATGCCCGCAGGAAAAAACTGTGGGAGCGAGCCTGCTCGCGATGCGGTGTGTCAGTCGACAAAAAATTATCTGATACACCGCTTCGCGAGCAGGTTCGCTCCTACAGGGGTATACGCTGATCCTGAAACAATATTCATCCAATTGGCCTTTAAGAAAACATCCCTTCCTGCCGTTACAGCGATGGCAGTGTGACATCTGTCACATCTCCCGTGCCTTACTGCCCCGATTGCAGGCACAATGCCATCTTTGATCAGCCGGGTTGGAGCTTTACCCTTGCCGCGTTCTTCCGCTGTACGTTTCAGTCATTTCCTACCTTCGCTGTTGCTGTTGCTGGCGGGGCTTGCGGCTGCCTACGTCAAGGATCTCAACGTTTTCTTCACCTCGTTGTTCAACGTTCTTCCTACGCTGGTGTTGCTGCTGGGCGGTGCGTACTGCGCGGTTTACCGACGTCAACGTGAGCTGTTTCTGATGGTCACGGTGTACATCGGCTACTTTCTGTTGGACACCCAGACCGATTTCTACCGGGACAACGGCAAGGTGCGAGAAGACGCGGCCGTGGTATTCCACCTGGTCTGTCTGTTGTTGCCGCTGTTGTTTGGCCTGTTCGCGGCATGGCAGGAGCGCACCCACCTGTTCCAGGACATGGTGGCGCGGTTTGCGGTGCTGCTGGCCTTTGGCAGTGTGGCATTGGCCTTGGAACAGAGCTTTCCTCAAGCCTTGCTGCTGTGGCTTTCGGAGATCCGCTGGCCGGCGTTGCATGGTGCGTGGATGAGCCTGATCCAGTTGTCCTATCCGGTGTTCATCGGCGTATTCCTGTTGCTGTCATGGCAATACTGGCGCAATCCCCGGCCCTTGCATGCCGCGCAACTGGTGGGCGTGCTGGGGCTGTTCTGGATGTTGCCGAAAACCTTCATCCTGCCATTCACCCTGAACATCATGTGCAGCCAGGTGATGCTGATGATCGCTGCGGCGGTTGCCCATGAGGCCTATCAAATGGCGTTTCGTGATGAGCTGACCGGCTTGCCGGGACGGCGGGCACTGAACGAGCGCATGCAACGGCTGGGTCGCAACTATGTGCTTGCCATGAGCGATGTGGATCACTTCAAGAAATTCAACGACACCCATGGCCACGACGTGGGCGACCAGGTGCTGCGCCTGGTGGCCAGTAAACTGTCGAAAATCGGCGGCGGCGGTCGGGCTTATCGCTACGGTGGCGAGGAGTTTGCGCTGGTGTTTGCAGGCAAGACCATCGACGAGTGCATGCCTCACCTTGAGGTCATCCGCCAGTCCATCGAGACGTACAGCATTCAACTGCGCAATACGGACAGCCGACCCCAGGATGACCAACAAGGCCGCCAGCGGCGTTCCGGGGCGGGTGCGTCCAGCGTGTCGGTAACGGTCAGCATCGGCGTCGCGGAACGTGTCGAGCAGCGCACCCCTGAAGAAGTCCTCAAGTCCGCCGACCAGGCCCTCTATAACGCCAAGGGCGCCGGACGCAACTGTGTGGTTGCCTTCGGTCAGAACCGCCGTGGCGCGGTACGCATGGAAGCCGCCGCGGGTTGAGTGATGACGGCGCATTCAGCGCCTGGACTGTGATTGTGGGCCTTGGTGGCCGGCAGTAGGTTTGAACGATCTGCTACCGGAGAAAACCACCATGCCCGAGTACAAAGCTCCCCTGCGTGACATGCGCTTCCTGATCGACCACGTTTTCGATTTTCATGGCCGCTATGCCGAACTGGGGGCCAGCGATGCCAGCCCGGACATGGTCAACGCGATCCTCGAGGAAGGTGCGCGCTTCTGTGAAAACGTACTGGCGCCGCTCAATCGTTCCGGCGACGAAGAGGGCTGTCATTTCGACAACGGTGTGGTGACCACGCCTACCGGTTTCAAAGAAGCTTTCGCACAGTATGTGGAGGGCGGCTGGCACGGCTTGGCCGCCGATCCGAGCTATGGTGGCCAGGGTCTGCCCGGTTCCCTGGGCCTGGTCATCAGCGAAATGATCGCGTCCAGCAACACGTCCTGGGGCATGTATCCGGGCCTGACCCACGGCGCCATGTCGGCCATTCACGCCCATGGCACCGAAGAGCAGAAACAGACCTACCTGAGCAAACTCACCGCCGGTCAATGGACCGGCACCATGTGCCTGACCGAAGCCCACTGCGGCACGGACCTGGGCATTATCAAGACCCGCGCCGTGCCCCAGGCCGACGGCAGCTACAAGGTCTCCGGCAGCAAGATCTTCATTTCTGCCGGTGAACACGACATGAGTGAAAACATCGTTCACCTGGTGCTGGCCAAACTGCCGGATGCCCCCGCCGGCACCAAGGGCATCTCGCTGTTCATCGTGCCCAAGTTCCTGCCTGACGCCACGGGCGAGGCGGGGGAACGTAATGGCGTGACCTGCGGCTCGATCGAACACAAGATGGGCATCAAGGCTTCTGCCACCTGCGTGTTGAATTTCGACGATGCCAAGGGATTCCTGATTGGCGAGCCCAACAAGGGCCTGAACTGCATGTTCACCATGATGAATCATGCGCGGCTCGGCACCGGCATGCAGGGCTTGTGCCTGGGAGAAACGAGCTTCCAGGGCGCGATCAGATACGCCAACGACCGCTTGCAGATGCGCTCGCTCACCGGCCCCAAGGCACCGGAAAAAGTCGCGGATCCGATCATTGTCCATCCCGATGTGCGCAGGATGCTACTGACCATGAAAGCCTTCAATGAAGGCAATCGGGCACTGACGTATTTCACCGCGCAACTGCTGGACACGGCGCACCTGGGCGCCGATGAAAACGCACGTCAGCAGGCTGAGGATCTGCTGGCGTTCCTAACTCCGATCTGCAAGGCCTTCATGACCGAAACCGGACTGGAAGTGACGAACCATGGCATGCAGGTGTTTGGCGGCCACGGTTTCATCCGCGAATGGGGGATGGAGCAGTTGGTGCGGGACTGCCGCATCGCGCCGATCTATGAAGGCACCAACGGAATCCAGGCCCTGGACCTGTTGGGACGCAAGGTGTTGGGCAGCCAGGGCAAGTTGCTGCGCGGGTTCACCAAGATCGTTCACACATTCTGCGCCGCGAATACCGGACACCCGCAGCTAAAGGATTTCATCGCGCAACTCGACGGGCTCAACCGGCAGTGGGGCGAACTGACGACCGGGGTCGGCATGGCCGCCATGAAGAATCCGGACGAAGTGGGCGCTGCCTCCGTGGATTACCTGATGTACAGCGGCTATATCATCCTGGCCTACCTGTGGTTGCGCATGGCGCTGGTGGCCCAGGCGCAACTCGACGGTGGTAGCGGTGACGCAGATTTCTGCCGGGGCAAACTGGCGACCTGCGAGTTCTACTTCAAGCGCCTGTTGCCGCGCACGGCTGCCCATCGGGCCGCCATCGAGGCGGGAAGCGACTGTCTGATGAAGCTGCCGGCCGAGCTGTTTGCGCTTTGATTTAGAGGGAATGCCAACAGAGATCGCAGGCTTCGCCAGCTCCTAAAGGGGATACGCATTTTCATGTAGGAGCTGGCGAAGCCTGTGATCTTTTGTTTTGACTAAAAATAACAAAACAGTCATGTGTTGACCCTATGTGTCTCAAAAGTTGTTGAGGTACACTCCGACCATTGCTAAAACCGTTTTCCCACGGACCAACTGTTTAGATCCTGCGAGGTTTGCCATGGCTGACTACAAAGCGCCCCTGCGCGATATGCGCTTCGTCCTCAATGAAGTGTTCGAGGTCGCGAAACTCTGGGCCGAGCTGCCGGCACTGGCCGAGACCGTCGACGCTGAAACCGTCGAAGCGATTCTCGAAGAAGCCGGCAAAGTCACCAGCAAAAGCATTGCGCCCCTCAGCCGTGCCGCTGATGAAGAAGGCTGCCATTGGGCGAACGGTGCCGTCACCACGCCGGCAGGTTTCCCACAGGCCTACCAGACTTACGCTGAGGGCGGCTGGGTTGGTGTCGGCGGCGATCCTGCCTACGGTGGCATGGGCATGCCCAAGGCCGTTTCGGCCCAGGTCGAAGAAATGGTCAACTCCGCAAGCCTGTCCTTCGGTCTGTACCCAATGCTGACCGCCGGGGCTTGCCTGTCGATCAACGCCCACGCCAGCGAAGAGTTGAAAGCGGCGTATCTACCGAACATGTACGCCGGCATCTGGGCGGGCTCCATGTGCCTGACCGAGCCCCATGCCGGGACGGACCTGGGGATCATTCGCACCAAGGCCGAACCCCAGGCCGACGGCTCCTACAAGGTCAGCGGCACCAAGATCTTCATCACCGGCGGCGAGCACGACCTCACCGAGAACATCATTCACCTGGTGCTGGCAAAACTGCCGGATGCGCCGGCTGGCCCGAAAGGCATTTCGTTGTTCCTGGTGCCCAAGTTCATGGTCAATGCCGACGGCAGCCTGGGCGCGCGCAACGCGGCCAACTGCGGGTCGATCGAACACAAGATGGGCATCCAGGCGTCTGCCACCTGTGTGATGAACTTCGACGAAGCCGTGGGTTATCTGGTCGGCGAGCCGAATAAAGGCCTGGCGGCGATGTTCACCATGATGAACTACGAACGCCTGGGTGTTGGTATCCAGGGCCTGGCGTCTGGTGAGCGCTCCTACCAGAACGCTATCGAATACGCCCGTGATCGCTTGCAGAGCCGTTCGCCCACCGGTGCGCAGAACAAGGACAAAGTCGCCGACCCGATCATCGTCCACCCCGATGTGCGCCGGATGTTGCTGACCATGAAAGCCTCGAACGAAGGCGGCCGGGCATTCTCCACCTACGTGGCGATGCAACTGGACACCGCCAAGTTCAGTGAAGACCCAGCCACCCGCAAGCGCGCCGAAGATCTGGTTGCGTTGCTGACGCCGGTGGCGAAAGCGTTCCTGACGGATCTGGGCCTGGAAACCACTGTGCATGGCCAGCAGATTTTCGGCGGCCACGGTTATATTCGCGAGTGGGGCCAGGAGCAGTTGGTGCGTGATGTTCGCATCACCCAGATCTACGAAGGCACCAACGGTATCCAGGCACTGGACTTGGTGGGGCGCAAGATCGTCGGCAGCGGCGGCGCGTTCTACAAGCTGTTCGCCGACGAGATTCGCCACTTCACCGCCACTGCGAGCAGCGATCTGGCCGAGTTCACCCGGCCGTTGAATGATGCCGTCGCTACCCTGGACGAGCTGACCGACTGGCTGCTGGACCGGGCGAAAAGCAACCCGAACGAAATCGGCGCGGCGTCGGTGGAGTATCTGCAAGCGTTCGGTTACACCGCCTACGCCTACATGTGGGCGTTGATGGCCAAGGCGGCATTGGGCAAGGAAAGCCAGGACGACTTCTATGCCAGCAAGCTGGGAACCGCGCGGTTCTATTTCGCCCGCCTGCTGCCACGGATCCACTCCTTGAGCGCTTCGGTGAAGGCGGGCAGTGAGTCGCTGTTCCTGCTGGAAGCGGCGCAGTTCTGAAAACAGGGTAATGTAAGCAAATGCTTACATTACGTGATGTCGATTTCCCTCTATCGGTCGATTGGATCCAAGGCTAATCTACTTCACATGGACGTCGCGCAGGATGCGCAGAGAAACAACACGGACACGTAGGATTCCGCCAGGAAGGTGGAGTGAAAGGGATATCAGGGAAACATTCTGCAAAGCCCCGCTTCGGCGGGGTTTTCTTTTGCCTGCGTTTTTTGTTCGTGCCTGGCTTCGCCCTACTCACTGATGGTTTGAACCCTGACGAGCGGTCATGGGTCAATGTGCTATATGGCAATGTAGCCATCGCCCATCAGGAGCCCACCATGGATTTCATTCGCATCATCATCGCCATTCTGTTGCCGCCATTGGGCGTGTTCCTGCAAGTCGGCTTCGGCGGGGCTTTCTGGCTGAATATTCTGCTGACTCTGTTGGGTTACATCCCCGGCATCGTCCATGCGGTCTATATCATCGCCAAGCGCTGAACATTGCAGCAAAACCCATGTGGGAGCGAGCTTGCTCGCGATAGCTGTCTGTCATCCAACATGGATGTCGACTGATCCACCGCTATCGCGAGCAGGCTCGCTCCCACAGGTTCTTCATCTCCTTACAACGCCATCACCTTCCGATAGAACAACCACTCATGCTCCAGCGCATGGGCCTGGTTCGTCGCCTTGCGAAAGCCGTGGCGTTCATCCGCGTAGTAGTGCGCTTCGACCGTCACGCCGTTGTCCTCCAGTGCCCTGACCATATCGCGGGTTTGCTGTGGCACCACCACGGCGTCCAGTTCGCCCTGAAAGAAAATCACCGGCGCGCGGATCTGGTCGGCATGCAGCAGCGGGGTACGGGCGCGGTAACGGTCGACGTCCTGTTGCGGGTCGCCGATCAGCCAGTCCAGGTAATCGCTTTCGAACTTGTGCGTGGCGCGACCCAGGGCGACCGGATCGCTGACACCATAAAGGCTGGCGCCAGCACGAAATACGTCGTGAAACGCCAGCGCGCAGAGCGTCGTGTAGCCACCGGCGCTGCCACCGCGAATGAACGCACAGCGGCCATCGATCAGGCCTTGCTCGTTCAGGTAGCCAACCACCGCGCAGGCATCCTCGACGTCCACCACGCCCCAGTTCAAATGCAGCGCTTGCCGATAGGCTCGGCCATAGCCGCTGCTGCCACGGTAATTGAGGTCCGCGACGGCGAAGCCGCGCTGGGTCCAGTACTGGATGCGCGGATCGAACAGGGGATAACAGGCCGAGGTGGGACCGCCATGAATGAAAACCAGCAATGGCGGCTTGGTTTCCGCTCCCATGGCTGGGTAAAAGAACCCATGGGCCATGCCCGACGTCGACGGATAGTGCAGGGTCTGCGGGCGACTGATCTGCTCGACGGGCAGAGGCGCGACGCCGCCGGCCAGGACCTGTGTGTCGTGGCTGTGGCGTTCGATCGCGATGACCGCGGAGGGACTGACCGGTGAGGCGACGATGGCGTAGATGAATCGCTCGTCCAGTGCCAGGCTGCGAAAGCGGCTGTAGGCGCCGGTGAAATCTTCCTGCCCAGCGTCGCTGCGGCACAGGCCGAGCCGCCCGAAACCCGCCTCGGTCCAGCTCGCCAGGTACGTGGTGCTGTCCAATGGCAACCAGGTGCAACCGCCGAGTTGCCAGGGTGCGGGAGCATGATCGGCTTCAGCGCAGGGCAGCCGTTGCAAGCCGTCCGTCGACTCAGCCCACGGCTGCCAGTAGCCGCCGCGATCGCTCAGGCAGTACAAGCGGCTGGCATGATCGAAACGCGGCTGTTGGATGGATTCCTCTTCAGTGTCGCCCGCCACGCAGCGTGCTTCACTCCAACCGGAAGCGGTGCGCTCGGCCAGCATCAGTCGCGTGGCTGTCCACGGTTGATGCGGACGGCTCCACTCGATCCAGGCCAGCCGTTGGCCGTCCGGGCTCATGGTTGGCGCGGCATAGAAGTCGGCGCCTTCGACCAAGAGATGCCGTTGTCGATCTGCCAGGTCAATCGCTACCAGGCGATGCTGGTTGGCCTGCTCCTCCACCGCCAATACCTGGCCGGCGGCAAAACCGAGATCCCCGTAGCGACAGTCTCCCGACGTCAGCGCCACGGGCCTCTCGCCGTTCAGCGATTGGCGGTACAGCTGCTGGTCCGCGTCGTTGACGAACAGCACGCTGTCGTCGCCCAGGCAGAACGATCCACCGCCATATTCATAGACCCGGCTGCGCGCGCTGAAGCCGTCCGGGGTCAGGCAGCGGGCCTGGGCGTCTTGCCACTGCCAGATCCGGCAGGCCCCGTCTTCCGGGCGATATTCGTTCCAGAACAGACCCAGTGGGCCGAGCTTCAACTCGGCGAAGTCGATCCCCGCCGCAACGGCCTGGGCGGCGCTGAAGGGGTCAGCTTTTAGCGATGAGGTGCGAGTTTCGTTCATTGCGAAAGGCCAGTTGTTCGATGGTCTGGGTGGCGTGCTCGGCTTCTTCCCGGGCCTTGAGGATCACCCCGTGGTGTTCGGATTTGCTGCACACCGGGTCGGCATTGCTGGCATCGCCCGTGAGCATGAACGCCTGACAGCGACAACCGCCGAAGTCCTGTTCCTTTTCATCGCAGGAGCGGCACGGCTCAGGCATCCAGTCATAGCCGCGGAAGCGGTTGAAACCGAAGGAGTCGTACCAGATGTGCTGCATGCTGTGGTCGCGCACGTTGGGAAATTGCACCGGCAGCTGTCGGGCGCCGTGACAAGGCAACGCGGTGCCGTCCGGCGTCACCGTCAGGAAAAGGCTGCCCCAGCCGTTCATGCAGGCCTTGGGACGTTCTTCGTAATAGTCCGGGGTGACGAAGATCAGCTTGCACGGATGGCCCTGGGCTTCGAGCCTGGCGCGATATTCGTTGGTGATGCGTTCGGCGCGCTCCAGTTGTTCCCGGGTAGGCAGCAGCCCCACCCGGTTGAGCTGCGCCCAGCCATAGAACTGGCAGGTGGCGAGTTCGACGAAGTCGGCCTCAAGGGCTATGCACAGCTCGATGATGCGGTCGATCTTGTCGATGTTGTGCCGATGGGTGACGAAGTTGAGCACCATCGGGTAGCCGTGGGCCTTCACTGCCCGGGCCATTTCCAGTTTCTGTGCGAAGGCTTTCTTCGAGCCGGCCAGCAGGTTGTTCACCTGCTCGTCGCTGGCCTGGAAGCTGATCTGGATATGATCCAGACCGGCCTTCTTGAAGTCGCTGATTTTCTGTTCGGTCAAACCGATGCCGGAGGTGATCAGGTTGGTGTAGAAACCCAATTTGCGCGCCTCGCCGATCAGTTCGGCGAGGTCCCGGCGCACCAGCGGTTCGCCACCGGAAAAGCCCAACTGCGCGGCGCCCATTTCCCTGGCTTCGCGAAAGACCTTGAACCACTGCTCGGTGCTCAGCTCCTTGCCCTGCTCGGCGAAGTCCAGCGGGTTGGAGCAGTAGGGGCATTGCAGCGGGCAACGATAGGTCAGCTCCGCCAGCAACCACAGCGGCAAGCCGATCACCGGCTGGTCAGGCAAGTTCGATCCAGTGCTCTGCACGGGCGACCTCCATGAACTGCTCGATGTCGTCACCGAGTTCGGGCACGTCGGGAAACTGCTTGGCCAGCTCGCCGATGATGGCCGCGACATCCCGCTCACCGTCGATCAGGCCACCGATCAGCGCAGCGCTGTCGTTGAGCTTGATCATGCCTTCAGGATAGAGCAACACATGACCTTTCTGCGCCGGTTCGTACTGGAAGCGATAGCCGGGGCGCCAGCGAGGAGTTTTGCTGCGGTCGAAACTCATAAGGGGATTCCTTTGTGCCAGACCCGTTGTCCGGTCACGCTGTGATAGGGCGGGCGGTTCAGTTCGTAGGCCATGCTCATGGCGTCGAGCATGCTCCAGAGGATGTCCAGTTTGAACTGGAGAATCTCCAGCATGCGCTCCTGACCCGCGCGGGTGGTGTAATGCTGCAAGGTAATCGCCAGGCCATGCTCCACGTCACGGCGGGCCTGACCGAGGCGCGTGCGGAAGTATTCATAGCCGGCCGGATCGATCCACGGGTAGTGCTGTGGCCAGCTGTCCAGGCGAGACTGATGGATCTGCGGGGCGAACAGCTCGGTCAGCGAGCTACTGGCGGCTTCCTGCCAGCTGGCCCGGCGGGCGAAGTTGACGTAGGCATCCACGGCGAATCGTACCCCTGGCAGCACCAGTTCCTGGGAACGCAGTTGATCGGGATCCAGCCCCACGGCCTGGCCCAGCCGCAGCCAGGCCTCGATGCCGCCATCTTCGCCGGGTGCACCGTCGTGGTCGAGCAGGCGCTGGATCCACTCGCGGCGGATCTCCCGATCCGGGCAATTGGCCAGGATCGCAGCATCCTTCAGCGGAATGTTCACCTGATAGTAAAAGCGGTTGGCGACCCAGCCCTGGATTTGCTCGCGAGTGGCACGGCCTTCATACATCGCCACGTGATACGGGTGATGGATGTGGTAATACGCACCCTTGGCACGCAGGGCCGCTTCGAACTCGGCGGGGGAAAGGGGGGTATCAGTCATTGCGGTTCTCCGGGGAATAACCGTGGGTTCTGTGGCGTCTGGGCTGGCCTCATCGCGAGCAGGCTCGCTCCCACATGGGTTCTGTGGCGCACTCGGACTACTGTGGGAGCGAGCCTGCTCGCGATGGGGCCAGTCCGGCCAGCACAACCAGGCTGACACAGCGCACGCTCACTCCCACAATCATCCCACCCTTGCTACAACTCAATACTCATTCCGTCGTAGGCCACTTCAATCTTTCGGCGTACAAGTTCGGCCCGTTCCGGTGAATCTTCATCAAGAATCGGGTTGGTATTGTTGATATGGATAAGTACCTTGCGTGGCTCGGGCAGTTGCTCCAGCACTTCGAGCATACCGCCGGGACCGTTCTGCGCCAGATGGCCCATCTCCCGACCTGTGCGGGTGCCGACGCCGCGGCGCTGCATCTCATCGTCGTCCCACATCGTGCCATCCACTAACAGGCAATCGCTGCCGGCCATGATCTCCAACAGCGGTCCATCCACCTTGCCCAAGCCCGGTGCGTAGAACAGTTTACCGCCGGTACGCAGGTCTTCGACGATCAAGCCGATGTTGTCCCCCGGGTGTGGGTCGAAGCGGTGTGGCGAATAGGGCGGCGCGGCGCTGCGCAGGGGTAGCGGGGTAAAGCGCAGGTTCGGGCAGGCTGGCACGGTGAAGCTCTGGTCGAGTTCGATGCGGTTCCAACTCAGCCCACCGTTCCAGTGGGTCAGCATGTTGAACAGGGGAAAACCGCTGCTCAGGTCTTCGTGGACCATGTCGGTGCACCAGACTTGATGCGGGCAGCCTTCCCGCAGGCTGAGCAGGCCGGTGGTGTGGTCGATCTGGCTGTCCATCAGGATGATCGCGCCAATGCCCGTGTCGCGCAGGGAACGACCAGGCTGCATCGGCGCGAAGCTCTGGAGCTGGGCGCGGATGTCCGGAGAGGCGTTGCACAATACCCAGCTCACTCCGTCATCGGAAATCGCGATGGACGACTGGGTGCGCGCCTGGGCCCGCAGGCTGCCGTTGCGAAAACCTGCACAATTGGCGCAATTGCAGTTCCATTGAGGGAAACCGCCGCCAGCGGCGGAACCTAGAATCTGGACGAACATGGCCGCTCCATCTGCAAACCGAAATAAAAAACGCCCCGGGAGACCGAGGCGTTTGCTGCGCATTCAACCGACTGCAGCAATTAACGGCTGGCGAAGTACATGGTGACTTCGAAACCGATACGCAGGTCGATATATGCGGGTTTGGACCAGGACATGGAAATACTCCTTTGGTTGGGGTGGGACGGTTGAGATCTATACATATAGTCCACCTCCGTTCGGAGATGTTCAGATGCTTAGGCTGCTATGTTACTAAATTAAACAAAATTCCACGCCTCGATTCTCCGAGAAAGCTCATTGCAGACGCTGTAATGATCATTTCGCTATGTGCCAATGTTCGTCCGTACAAGCGCCGTTGCTCAGGCAATACCGGCCACCTTCGGCGTCGATCAGGCGGCCGGCGGCATCGAGCAATTGCGCGCGATTCAGTCCCGCGATCGCAGCGCAAAGTTGCTCAAGGTAATCCGACGGGCGGCCGGCCAGTTTACCCTGCCAAAGCAGTTCGGCCGCTTGGGCGCAGGGCAGGGTGTCGCTGTGGAACTGGGAGGCGAGTGCCCGTTGCTGGCCGAGCAAGGTCGAATCGTCGATCAGTCGGATCAGTTGCGGTAGCGCTTCCAGGAACTGTTTCATGTGCGTGATCAATTCAGTCGCCGAGGCGCTGGGCGACTGGACACCGAACAGCAGACCGGTTTGCCCATCGATCTGCCTCAATCCGCTGAACACCGCGTAGCCCAGCTGCAACTCGACCCGCAGGCGTTGGTAGAACGGCGTTTGACACAGCTGTGCCAGTAACCGCCAAGCGGCTTCGTCGGACAACGCCAGGGTGGGTGTCGGACAAAACAGCAACACGGCCTGTTCGTCGCCCTGGGTCGGCAACCTGTGCCAGATACGCTGCGCCAAGAGCGGCGCCGGCTCGACTGGCTGGGCGGCAATGCCGGGAACCCTGGCCAGGGCAGGCCCCATGGCGCCCTGGGCTGTTTCAGAAAGGCCGATGGCCAAGCCGTCCCATTCGGCGGTCGCCCACAGGCTTTGGTCGCTGTCGGGCCGTGGCCTGGTTTCTGGTGGAGACGACGGTCGACAGTGATCCGCCAGCGCCTGCAACAAATGTCGAATCGGCATAAGCGGGGTTTCGTCTGCAGCGTTGGGCAGCGGTTCCCCCAACTTTGTCAGGACCTGTTCGAGCACCAGCGGTATCGGTGGCTGCAAACCGATCAGCTTCAGCAGGCTTTGGTTTCCGGAGATCTCCATGGTGACTTCAACACCGGCCTGCCGGGCCTCCTCTCGCAATTCCTGCAGGTGCTGTTCCAGCCTGGACTGAAGACCGTGGGGCGTTTGAGCCGCCAGTCGCCAGCGCAGGTACACCACGCCTTCACGGGGGTGATCCGTCAGTCCCTGTCTGAATTGCATGGGTGAGCGGTCGCGTCGCCCCCGGGAGCGGTCCTGGGCGAAGGTCCGCAAACCGCGGTGGGCGCTTGTCTGACCGCGTATCAGACCGGCGCGGGGTGGCTCGACGGCCGTTTGCAGGAACGGGTTGGGCGCGGGCAGTTGCCATGCTTCGGTGATGTGAGTCGCAGGGTGCAACTGCCTGAGGATTTCTCTGAGCCTCACAAGATCGTTCTCCGACAGGGGGAGTCCCCGCCCTTCACTGTCCGAGCGCGCCAATTGCAGCGCCGATGCGGTCTCCTGCCGGCAATGGAGCAGGGCAGTCAACGCCTTGCGCAAGGATGCCCAGTCATCCTGGGCGGCAAAAAATCCCAACCAGTCGCGCAGCAACGGCTGTATTTCGTCGTGCCGTTGAGGCTCGTCGAGCTTGAGTTCGATGTGCAGCAGCGCCTGTCCGTCAAATTCATACAACGGCGTGGCGTTGAGGCTGTCAGCCAGACCACGTTGGCGCAACGTGGCCAGCAAGCCGCCCGGTTTGCCGGTGTTCAGCCAGGTGCAGAGAAAATCCAAAGCTTGGGGTGAAGCGCTGGGCAGGTCTTCGAAGGCGAATAGCAGATCGAGGCGACGGTCGCTGAGCTGTTGATAACCGGTATCGGCCGATTCCATCAGTTTCGGTGGTGACTGCCGGGCAGCTACGTCGCCGGCGGGCAGGTCGTTGCCGAATGATTCTGCCAGAGCGCTCAACTCATCGAGGCTTTGCGGGCCAACCAGGCTCAGGGTCATTTGGCCGTTGTGGTAGAACCGTCGATAAAAGTCCTGCAGTGCCGTCTGGAATTCAGGCTGCGATACGGCCAGGCTGTCACGGTTGCCGGCGTGAAAACCCCGCAGCGGGTGGGCCATCGAGAGGCCTTCCAGCAGGGCAATCTGGCGCTGGGCCGCCGGGTCCTGGGACCAGGCAATGAACTCCGCCTGCAACACTTCCCGTTCCCGCAACTGGTCGGCTTCGTCCAGGCGCGGATGGGCAAGCATGTCCTGCAACCGGTCCAGTCCGCCGGCGAAGGCGGCAGGCGGCAGCTCGATGAAAAAGTCCGTGGTGCGTTCGCTGGTCCGTGCGTTGACCTGGCCGCCATGCCGTTGCACGTAGGCCATCAAATGTTCTCCCGCAGGAAAACGCTCAGTACCGAGGAAGAAAAGGTGCTCAAGGAAGTGCGCCATGCCCGGCCAGGCCAATGGCGCATCATGGCTGCCGGCGGCTACCCGCAGCACGGCCGCGCTGCGTTTGAGACCGGCTGCATGACGCAATGTCACCTTTAGGCCATTGACCAGGGTTTCAGTGGAGGAGCGGAGGGAATCGGGGGCCGGCATGAGCGCTTCCAAGGCAGAGATGCGCTCATGCTAGCGGATTGCAGGATGTTCTCAATCAGTGCTTGTGCAGGTCGCCGTAAAGCTCAGGACGGCGGTCATGCAGGTAGTTGTAGGCTGCGCGTGAGTTTTCCATCAATTGACGGTCCAGCTCCCCCACGATCAAGGCTTCATCCAGTCCCGCCAGGGCCGGACGGCTGCCATCCGGCGCGGCAATGCTGCTCTGGCCGCAATACTGCAATTCACCTTCGTGGCCGCAGTAATTGGCGTAGGCCACGAAGCACTGGTTTTCGATAGCCCGGGCGCGCACCGTCACGTCGGCGATGAATTCGTAGGGCTGCATGTTGGCGGTCGGGACCAGGATCAACTCGGCGCCGGCCAGGGCCAAGCGTCGGGCGTTCTCCGGGAACTCCAGGTCGTAGCAGATCAGGAAACCGAGCTTCCAGCCGTTGAGGCTCACGATCGGCAGCGAGTCATCACCCGCGCTGAACATCGCATGGTCGAGGTCACCGAACAGATGGCTCTTGCGATAGTTGGCCAGGCGCTCGCCCTGGGCGTCGATCAACTGGACCGAGTTGTAGATTTGCCCGTCCTCGCTGCGCTCAGGGTAGCCATAGAGAATCGCCAGGCCGGTGGCCTTGGCAATGCGGCCGATCTGCTGCGCCCATTCACCGTTGTAGACCTCGGCCAATACATTCACCGCGTCGACGCCGATGTTGTAGCCGGTCATGAACATCTCCGGCAGCACCAGCACATCGGCGCCCCTGGCCTCCAGCGCCACCTGATGCAGGCGCTGCAGGTTGGCGACCGGATCCAGTGGCAGCGGTGGGCATTGATAGAGGGCTACGCGCATCGACAACTCCTTTTATTCGGGCCGTGTCATTCAGGCAACGCGATCGGACCGATCTCGTTGAATACATCACCTGGACCCGGGTTCTCGGCGTGAGTTTCACCGCCGAAGTGCTTCATGATTCCCCACACGGCATTGAGTGAGGTCTGTACCGCGCCTTCAACCCAGGCTGGTGTCCATGAGACGTCATCGCCAGCGATAAAGATCCCTCTTTGTTCTGCCGGCATGTCGTCTTGCATGAAATGCGCGTACATGCGCTGGTTGTAGCGATAGTGACCCGGCAAGGCGCCCTTGAAGGCGCCGAGGAAGTGCGGGTCGGCTTCCCAGGAAACGGTGATCGGATCGCCGATGATCCGGGCGGCGATATCCACTTTGGGGTAGATCTTCTTCAGGGCATCGAGGGCCAGCTTCACGCGTTTTTCCACGGGATGGGGCAGCATTTTCAGCGCATCGCTCATCCAGGAGTACGACAGGCAGATAACGCCTGGCTTGTCGTCGCCGTTGTCGAACAGGTAGGTACCGCGGGTCAGGCGGTCGGTGAGGGTCATGCTCATCAGGTCGCGGCCGGTTTCCGGGTCCTTGTCCTTCCAGAACGGGCGGTCGACCATGACAAAAGTCTTCGACGATTGCATGTAGCGGGTGCGGTCCAGGGCCATCCACATCTTTTGCGAGAACAGCGCCTCTTCACATTCGATCTGGGTGGTCAGCAGCCAGCTCTGGCAGGTGACCAGCACCGCGGCGTATTCCCGGGTATCGCCCCAGACGTCCGTCACGCTGAACCGGCCGTCCTCGGCGCGAGCGATGCGCTTCACACCGCTGCGGGGTGCGCCCAGGTGCAGCGAACTCAGGCTGGTGCCTTTCGGCCAGTGTGCACAACGTTCCGGCACGTGTTTCCAGATACCGTGGGGCACCTGTTCCACGCCGCCCACCACCAGGTGCTGGTGATCGTCGCAGTTGGTCATCACCACGCGGAAGATTTCCAGCATCGAGTTGGGGAAGTCCGAATCCCAGCCGCCGGTGCCGAAACCGACCTGGCCGAATACTTCACGATGCTGGAACGAGAGCTTGGCGAATGCCTTGGAGGTGGCGACGAAATCATAGAAGGTGCGGTCGTCCCACAGCGGCACCAACGTGTTCCACAGCTCCTTGAGGCGCGACACGTCACGGTCACGAATCGCCTGCTGGATCTCGCTGAAGCGCGAGCCGTCCTCCAGCGCATCGGCCCAGGCGTCGGCCACTTCCTGGAACAACGCGGGAAGGTCCGCCAATTTCTGCGCGTAGTAAGTCTGGCCCTCGAGATCGATGACGGTGCTGCCGGAAGCCGGGGTCAACGGGTTGGGAAACGGCTTGGTTTCCAGCCCCAGCTTGTCGACATAGTGGTAGAACGCCGTGGACGACACCGGGAAGCGCATCCCCCCCAATTCGGCAACAATCCCTTCGGCGCCATTGAACGCCTGCGAGCGCAGCCGCCCGCCCATTTTCGACGCCTCGTAGACCACCGGCTTGAGGCCCAGCTTCATCAGTTCGTACGCCGCCACCAGGCCAGAGATCCCGGCCCCGACGATCGCCACCTCCGCTCCGAGATTGTCAGCCGGAATACTGCCCAAACCGGCCGGATGCTCGATCCAGTCGTCAAAGGCGAAAGGAAAATCCGGCCCGAAAATGGTGATGGGCTTCTTACCGTCTGCTGGGTGGCGATTGTGCTTGTTCATGGCTGACCTTGAGGGGCGACTCGACGCTGACTCGCGTCTGAGTATAGGAAAGATGCCGGCCATTCTAGAGCGCGTTAAACACGTTAATAAGACGCAATGTGTCGTCGTTATGAATTATTAAACGTCATTTTGATGCGTTTAAAAGTCGTAATGACGAAGCGCACTTCCTTGTGGGAGCGAGCCTGCTCGCGATAGCGGTTTGTCAGCCCAGGTAGATGGTGGCTGGACTGAAGCTATCGCGAGCAGGCTCGCTCCCACATTGATTCGGGTGGCACAGCCCTAGACCGGCTGCCCCCGATCAATTTTGCTGCTGAGGATGATGGAGGTGGTGGTCTTTTCCACGCCGTCCACGCTGCCGATCTGGTCCAGCAACTGATCCAGCTGTTCCGGCGAATCCGTGCGCAGCCAGGCCACATAATCGAACTCGCCACTGACCGCGCATAACTGCTGGACCTGGGCCATGGCGCTCAAACGCCGTAGCACATCCTTGCCGGAGCGCGGTTGGACCTTGATGCCGACGTAAGCCTGCAGGCCGCCATCGATCACCCGCTGTCCAAGGCGCACGCCATAGCCGGTAATCACCTTGGTTTTTTCCAGCCGGGCCAGCCGCGAGGTCACGGTCGTTCGGGCGATGCCCAGTTGCCGAGCGAGCATGGCGACGCTTTCCCGGGCATTGATTTGCAGGGCGGCAATCAATTGGCGATCGATTTCGTCGAGGACGGGAGGGCGGGTGTCAGACAAGGTGGGCTCCGGCGCGGGCATCGGTGGTAGGCATGTTACAGGCTCCTGTGCTCGAAATAGTGGATGGCAGGTAACGCCAACGTTTGCCAGTACGGCGCCAGATGTAAGTGCGAGGCCCTGAGCCAGAAACCGTCCTGGCAGACCAGCTGTTCAACGGGCAGTTGCAGCAATAGCGCCAATGGCAATGATTGGATAAAACCAGGGTCCTCATCGTCCTCCGCTTCCCAATCCCGTTCAAAACAGCGTATGAGCAGCTGCTGCTCGTCGAAACCTTCAAACAGCGGACGGTTGCCCAACCATTGCGAATGCACCCGTAGCGTGTGCGCTTGAACATCGAGTAGCAGCAACTGCCAGCCGCGATAGCTTCCACAAAGCTCTGTCACATCGGTGGCCATGCGGGTCAGCGCGAGATAGCGGCCATCCGGTGACCAGATCATCGAGGGCGCAAGGTCACTCAACGCGCAACCGGATGCGGTCAACAGATGGCCTCCGAGCCGCGGCGTATTCGCACGAACCCAACTGTCGGCATATTCCGTCTCGCTGCCGAACAGCCAGGCGGCATCCTGGTGGGTGGGGGAGGGCTGGATGAAGTCGCCCTCGGCAATGGCAACCTGCGGTCGATCCACCAGGCGCCAAGGGGCAACACGGCATAACTGTGAATCGCTCACCTGCAATTCCACGGTGGTGTAGAACAGACGGGATTGCGCATCGGGATGAAAGAACGAAGGATCGCTACCGACGTTCGGCGCAGGCACATTGAAGCGCTGCAGTGCGTTGCCGTTCAGGTCCTGGTCCAGACGGCCGGTGATCGCCGCCAGGCTCAGCAGGCCATCACGGAAATCGAGTAGGCGGGCCACCCACATGGAGGGGCCCTCCAGAAGGCATCGCGCCTTCACGTCGACAACGGCGGCGTGAGTGGCGACTGTCATCGAGTCTGCAAAAGGCAACAGCGCCAGGTAACGGCCGCAGTCAGAGACTCGATGATCCAGTAACCAACGCCCGGGCAACCGCCAGTCACCGATCTGACAGCGATAAGCCCCCAGCCCCTCGTTGTTGTCGCAGAGCCAGATCAGATGCGCGCAAATACCGTCCAGCATCGGCTGCGTCGCTATGAACGACTCACCTCGCCGGCCCTGACTGTCCAATGGCATGACAATGCTCATCCGGGTCAATTGAAACTCGGCGACCTGCACCCGACCTTGGGCGTCATGGCCCGCCTGGATTTCGGTATCGCTGTGGATGCTGTCGAGGCGATAGCCATAGCGGCCAAGGGATGGACGCGGGTAGTCGAGGTACGACTCGATATGCACATGGTGCGCGTCGAGGCCCGACACGTCATGCCAATAAAAAGAGGGTTCGGCCTCACGCTTCACCCACGGCGAAGGCAGTGCCCGCCAGCCCTGATCAACTTGCCACAACCAGTAGCGGTCGCCGCTCGGATGCTCGGTTTGCTCCTGGGCCTGACACACCAGCGCGCGCTGATCGGTGCTCCATACCAATGCCGTGTCGGCAGCCATCAGCAGGGCTGACGGTTGTCCATTGACGCTGATGGCATAACGCGGTGAACGCAATGGTTCCAAAGGCTGGGGCAGATCGCGAAAAGCCGGGGGCAAGACGATGTCACCTATCAGGCATTGTTGTCCGTCAGCGGAGCGCCGTTCGAAGGTGTGCACAATATTGTCCGGATAACTGCCAGGTTCCAGCCAGAGATCAGCAACGGGCACCAGATTGGCGGCATCGGCGGTTTGCAGCAGTTCATCGATTCGGGTCTGGCGAACACTGTTGTCCACCAACGGGCTATAGCGACCGCTCAGGCTGTTGAGGTCCAGCGTGTCCAGCTCCCAGAACTCACTGTTGTCGCAGCGGTAGACCCGGCGTTGATGACGGTCGAGAACGAGCAGCCCCCAGCTCTGCCGGGACGGCACCGGCGCGGCGAAATAACGCCCATCGCTGGAAAACACCGCTGAGGAACCAAGGCCTTGCAGGAGCACCCCATCGGGAAACAGATAGTCGCAATAGGTCGGCCCGCCCATGGCGATTTCGCCGTGGTTGAACGTCCGGATCGACTCACCCTCCGGAGTCAGTTGTGGCTCGGATCCGCCCCAGGCACTGGGTCCTTTGACAGGGGGCGACACCAGGCCGAGACGTCGCTCCCATTTGCTGACACAGGCGAGCCCGCCGATGATGGCGACGATTGCCACCAGAATCCCCCACCACTCGGGCAGCGCCCTGCCCAGGCTGAAACCCAGGCCAAACACGGCGCCAATCATCAACCGGGCACAGCCCCGTCCCACTGACAGAAAGCCCAGGCGCGCCGCAAGTCCCATCAACAGACCGAAGAACAGCACCGTCAGTAAAGCCAGCGGGGGAGGCAGCACCGTGACGAAAAAGGCCGGCACCAGCAGGATGGCGAGTTGCCAGAATAGCTCTAGGAACAGTCGGGGGAGGGTAGGGGTGGCGATGATGGGCTTCTCGGTGAGGGGGCTAGGTAACGGGCTTGGTGAGGCGGCTACCCTCTCAAAAACAGGAAAACCGTGCAATGCGCGCCTAAAGACGGAGGTGCTTCCTAATATTGAAGGGAATTTGTTTTTCCTTACTTGAAAAGTCCTGTATACACTACATTTATCTATAATTGTTACGTATAAAGAACATGGATTATTCTCTCATCACCGTTCGGCTTGGCGAGCAGCTTAAGCAGCGTCGTCTCAATCGTGGGCTGACACAAGCCAGGCTAGCGGGGTTAGCTGGTATTACCCGACAGAAAGTCATCGCAATTGAAAAAGGTGACCTCTCGGTGGGCATGGCTGCTTATGCACGGGTTGTGGCAGCCCTGGACTGCGAACTTTCAGTCATTACTGCCGTCATGCCTACGCTGGATGAAATACAAGGAGTGTTTGATTGATGGTTGCCTCATTGCAGGTTACGACGCCAGAGGGCGACAGCGGAAAGATCCTCAGCAGCGCTGGGCACTATCTGTTTCGCTACCGCGAAGAGGCGGCAGCACAGGCGGCGATCAGTTTGTTGATGCCAGTACGTCTGGATGAGTATCGCCATCGCGACCTGCACCCAATCTTCCAGATGAACTTGCCGGAGGGTTACGTTCTGGAGCAGTTGCGTAACCGTTTGGCTAAAGTAGCAAACGTCGATCCCATGCTGCTGCTGGCCTTGTCTGGCAGTAGCTCGCCTATCGGGCGAGTGGCAATCACCTCAGCGAACGTCGATACACTCCTGCGACGTCAAGAGTTTCCTGGAGAAAAGCTGGAGGAGATCCTGGCCTGGGATGGTGCGGAGGATATCTTTGTCGATTTGGTCGATCGCTACATCTTGCGTGCAGGGATATCGGGTGTGCAGCCCAAAGTCCTGGTTCCAGAGCGCCAGGATAGCGCCACACAGCGTTTCACCTCGAAAACCTCTGATCTGATCATCAAAAGCGGTCGTGATGAATTTCCTGGATTGGCAATCAACGAATTCCTGTGCATGTCCGTGGCCAGAGAGGCGGGAATTCCTGTTCCGGAGTTTTACCTTTCCGATAATGCCAAACTGTTTGTCATGCGACGCTTTGACCGGGACGAGCAACTCAATCCCATTGGTTTTGAGGATATGGCAGTACTGATGGGGCTTCCTGCCGAGCAAAAATATAGTAAGAGCTATTCGGCTATTGCCAAGGCCATACGCCTGTTCTGCCCTTCGGAGCATATAGAGGACTCACTGGCGCAATTATTTGCCATCGTAACCTTGAGCTGTATCGTTGGTAACGGTGATGCCCACCTGAAAAACTTTGGACTGTTGTACTCCGAGCCGACTCAGCGTAACGCACGCTTGGCTCCGGCCTACGATATTGTTAATACGACGGCCTACATTCCTGCGGACGTTTTGGCACTTGATCTGGTTGGAAGCAAGTCCCTGTTTGCCTCTCGACAAGGTGTGCTGGACTTCGCTCAGGTATGTGGCATCGCCGAGCCGGAAACGATAATTCGCAATCAACTACAGGCATTGGAGCATGTGCTGGCTCGCTCGACTGAGTTTTGTGAGCAGGCGCCTGATGTGGTGGCTGCGATCCGCAGCTGTGCTGAGCCTTTTATGAAAACCTTTGGTTGATTTCTGTGTATGGAGCTGAATCAGCTATTTTGCAGGCATGAAAAAACCGCGCAATGCGCGGCTTTCAAAATGGTGGGCCCACACGGACTCGAACCGTGGACCAAAGGATTATGAGTCCTCTGCTCTAACCGACTGAGCTATAGGCCCTCAGTAGGCCGCGGATTATAGCGACGGTTTCTCAGCTGTGCTATCCGAAAAATCCGATACGGTCATACGCAGAAACGTCGCGGCGAATTCGTCGGCGCCCAGGGGCAGGCTGACAATATAGCCCTGGATCTGTTCGCAGCCTTCTTCGGCCAGGAATTGCTGCTGGGCCAGGGTTTCGACGCCCTCGGCGATGATGGTGAATTGCATGCTGCGGCCCAGGGCAATGATTGCCCGCACGATAGCTGCATCGTGGGGGTCGTCGGGCAGGCCGCGGACGAAGGATTGGTCGATCTTGAGAATGTCCAGCGGCAGGCGCTTGAGGTAGCTCAGGGAGGAGTAGCCGGTGCCGAAGTCGTCGATGGCCAGTTGGACGCCGAGCTTCTTGAGTTGATGCAGCACCGTCAGGGCTTCTTCGGCCTGGCTCATGATGAAGTTTTCGGTAATTTCCAGTTGCAGTAAACCGGGCTTCAGGTGGTTCTCTCTCAGGAGTTGTTCGATACGTATCAGCAGGTTCGGTTGGCGCAGTTGCGCTCCGGCCAGGTTGACCGACAGTGGGCCGAGGCTTTCGTAGGCACTGTTCCACTCGTACAGCTGTCGGCAGGCGCGCTCCAGGACCCAGTCGCCGATCTGCAGGATCATGCCGTTTTCTTCCGCCAGGGGAATGAAGTGTTCCGGTGGCACCTCGCCAAACGTCGGGTGGGTCCAACGAACCAAGGCTTCGGCGCCCACCAGTCGGTTATCGGCGAGGCTGATTTTCGGTTGGAAGGACAGTGACAGCTCGTTACGTTCAATTGCCCTGCGCAGTTCGTACTCCATGGCCACGCGCTCGCTGGCCTGGGCGGTGAGGTCGCGGGTGTAGCTTTCCACCCGGTTGCGGCCCTTGGCCTTGGAGCGGTACATCGCCGCATCGGCGTTCTTGACCAGTGTGGCGACGTCGCAGCCATCCTGGGGGTAGAGGCTGGTGCCGATGCTGGCGCTGATGAAGAACTCGTGTTCGCCGGCCTGAAACGGCGCGGCGAAACAGTTCAGCAGCTTCAGGGCTATATGCTCGGCATCGCTGGGCTGCTGCAGGCCCGGCAGCAGGATGATGAACTCGTCACCGCCCAGCCGCGCCACGGTATCGATATCACGCAGTTGCTCCCGCAGGCGCACGGCGATGCCCTTGAGCAGCAGGTCGCCGACCGGATGTCCCAGGCTGTCGTTGATGTGCTTGAAGCGGTCAAGGTCCAGGAACAGTACCGCGCCCTGCCCACCGTTTTCCTGCTGGTTGTTGAGGGCCGTCAGCAAGCGGCTTTCGAACAGCGTGCGGTTGGGCAGACCAGTGAGCGGGTCGTGGTGAGCCTGGTAGTCGAGCTTGGCCTGGGCGTGTTTGAGGCTGGAGATATCGGCGAAGACGGCGACGAAATGGGTGACCTGCTGATCACGATTGCGCACCGCGCTGATGGTCAGCCAACTGGGGTACAGCTCGCCGTTCTTGCGGCGATTGGAGATCTCTCCCTGCCAATGTCCCTCTGCCGTCAACTGGTGCCACATCGCGGCGTAGAATGCGCTGTCGTGCAAGCCGGAGGCCAGCAGCCGTGGCGTATGGCCCAAGGCTTCGGTTTCGCTATAGCCGGTGATTTCACTGAAGGCGCGGTTCACGGCGCTGATGTGCTGTTGTGTATCGGTGATCAGAACGCCTTCGGCCGTGCTTTCGAACACGGTGGCGGCCTGTTGCAGTTTTTCCTGCATCAGATGGCGTTCGGTGATGTCTCGGGCGATGGTCAGCATGCAGTCTTCATTGCCGATGGGTAACGGGCGGCTGGAGACTTCGCAGAGTCGTATCTGCCCGTCGTTGCGCCGGATATGGCAGCTGAAGTCCTTGACGTAGCCGTCACGCTGCAGCAGGTCGAGCATCTGCTTACGCTCGTTGAGGTTGACCCAGATCCCCAGGTCCAGGGTGGAGCGGTCCACCGACAGGGCGCTGTTGAATCCGGTAATGCGGCTGAAGCCTTCATTGACCTCAATCAGCAGGCCGTCGCTTTGTCGGGACAACAGCAAGCCGTCAGGCGAAGCGTGGAACGCCTTGGCGAACTTCTCTTCGGAGGTTTGCAGTTGTTGTTGGGTTTTCTTGAGTTGACTGATGTCCCGCACCACTACGACCAGGGCTGGCGTGGTGTCGAGGTCGAAGGGTTCGGCGGATATCAGCCCGGTGAACACTTGGCCGTTGCTGCGGCGAAAAGGCATCTCCAGGTTGCGGATACTCCCCGCCTGCAAGCGCTGCAGCAGGCTCGGGCCAACGCCCTGGATACCCCAGATGTTCAGCTCGGTCGCGGTTTGGCCCACCACCTCGTCGGCGCTCAGGCCAATCTGCTCTTCGAAGGTTTTGTTGACCTCCAGCAAGCAGCCGTCCAGCAGGCGCGCAATCACCAGAATGTCTGGGCACTGACGGAACACCGAGGCGAATTTCTGCTCGGAGAGTCGCAGCGCTTCCTCGGTGCGCTTGGCTTCGCTGATGTCGATCATCAGCCCGCGCATCACCGGCTCGTGGCCATGTTCGATCAGGCTGACAATGTCGCGTACCCACAGGCAGCGGCCATCGGCGGTGATGACCCGGTAATCGATGCAATGGTCGCGTCCGGCGAGCACTTCATTATCGCAATAGGTCTGGGCGCGGATCAGATCGGCCGGATGAATGATGTTGCGCCAGAAGCCTGGGATCAGCCAATGGGAGAGGGGATAGCCGAGCAAGTCTTCGGCGTGGGGCGACACATAGGTATAGGTGAAGTCGCTGACCTTGGCTTCCCAGGCGATCGCCGAGAGGCTTTCCACCAGTCCGCGATAGTGGTATTCGCTGCTGCGCAGTTCCTGCTCCAGGTCGACTCGACGGGTGATCTCCGAACTGAGGCGGCGGTTGACACGAATCACTGCCACCAGGATAGCCATCAAGAGCAGCATCCCGGGTAGGCCATAAAGCAGCAGGTCGGACCAGAGCTGTCGGTGGTCGCGGACATTGCCGACCCACTTCTCCTGGATTTCAGTGACCTCGGCCGGGCTCATGTCGGCGATGACCTTGTCCAGGATGCCCACCAGTATTTTGTTCTCGCGAGGGACGGCCATTGCCAACTGGTAGCGATACGGCGTTTCCCCGCTGACGTACAGGCCTTCGAGTTTGAGCTGGCGCAGACTCCAGACACTGGAGGCAAGGTCGCCTACCACGGCATCCACTTCATCGGTCGCCAGGGCTTGCAGGGCTGAACTGACGTTGGGCAGCGCCACCAGATTCAGGTCGGGGTGATGATTGCGCAGCAGTTCATGGGGCGCATAGTTCTCCACCACAGCAATTTTCAACCCGTACAGGTCCTTGAGATTGTGAGGCTGGGCTCCGCCTCGATGGGCCAGGATGACAATCGGAAAGTCCAGGTAAGGGCGCGTAAATGCCAGGAAGTTCTGGCGTTCGGGAGTGGACATGATGCCCGGCAGCAGATCGATCTTGCCTTGTGCGACCTGTTCCAGCAGGGCAGTCCAACTGGCAGGTTCGACGGGCGTGAGCGTGACAGCCAGTCGCTCACGGATGACCTCGACGTAATCGGCGGCCAGGCCTTGATAGCGGCCTTGGTCGTCACGAAATTCAAACGGAGGCCATGAGGCATCGACGCCCAGACGCAGGTCGGGGTGGTCCTTGAGCCAGCGGCGCTCTTCGTCAGTGAGCATCAATGCGCCAGCCGTTGCGGTCCAGGTCATCAGTGACAGCAGGAGCAGGGCCGTCAGTCTGGGCATCACGGTCTCGTTATGGCATAGGGAGGATGTTTCGAGTGTAGACGGGCAATGGGGCGGGGGGGATGTAGCGAAGGGGATTTTATCTGCATATGGCAAAACCCCCGGCAGGGCCGGGGGTTTTGAAGGTCACTCGTCGAGGAAGGAGCGCAGATGCTCGCTTCGTGTCGGGTGGCGCAGTTTGCGCAACGCCTTGGCTTCGATCTGACGAATCCGCTCGCGCGTCACGTCAAACTGCTTACCGACTTCCTCGAGGGTGTGGTCGGTATTCATATCGATGCCGAAACGCATGCGCAGTACCTTGGCTTCACGGGCTGTGAGGCCGGAGAGTACTTCACGGGTCGCTTCCTTGAGGCTCTCGACGGTGGCGACATCGATCGGCGACTGCATTGTGGAGTCTTCGATGAAGTCACCCAGATGGGAGTCTTCATCATCACCGATCGGCGTTTCCATGGAGATCGGCTCTTTGGCGATCTTCAATACCTTGCGGATCTTGTCCTCAGGCATTTCCATGCGTTCGCCCAGCTCTTCCGGAGTCGGTTCGCGACCCATTTCCTGCAACATCTGCCGGGAAATACGGTTGAGCTTGTTGATGGTCTCGATCATGTGCACCGGGATACGGATGGTGCGGGCCTGGTCGGCGATCGAACGGGTGATCGCCTGGCGGATCCACCAGGTGGCATAGGTCGAGAACTTATAGCCGCGACGGTATTCGAACTTGTCCACCGCTTTCATCAGGCCGATGTTGCCTTCCTGGATCAGGTCGAGGAATTGCAGGCCGCGGTTGGTGTACTTCTTGGCAATCGAGATCACCAGACGCAAGTTCGCTTCGACCATCTCTTTCTTCGCGCGGCGGGCCTTGGCCTCACCGATCGACATGCGACGGTTGATGTCCTTGATCTCGGCGATGCTCAGGCCGGTTTCGGTCTCCAGCGCGCTCAGCTTCTGCTGGCAACGAACGATGTCCGGTTGCAGGCGGGCAATGGCTTCGGCGTATTTGGTCTTGCCTTTGGCCAATGCATCGGTCCAGCTTTCGTCGACTTCGTTACCGGGGAACTGACGCAGGAAGTCGGCACGTGGCATGCGGGCATCACGCACGCACAGTTGCATGATCGCGCGCTCTTGCTGACGCAGACGATCCAGGGCGCTGCGAACGCGCTCGACCAGGCCTTCGAATTGCTTGGGCACCAGCTTGATCGGCATGAACAACTCGGCCAGGGCCAACAGCTCGGCAATCGCCTGCTTGTTGTCGCGACCGTGCTTTTTCAGCGCCTTGCGGGTGATTTCCATCTGCTCGGCTACAGCGCCGAAGCGCTGTGCGGCGACGATCGGATCAGGGCCGCTTTCGGCTTCTTCTTCGTCATCGCTGGCTTCTGCGTCGTCGTCATCGCTGTCGTCATCGGCCTTCTCGGCTTTGGCGTCGATTGGCGGCGGCACTTCGGCGGCAGGCGGCGTGGTGCCGTCGTCCGGGTCGATGTAGCCACTCAGGACGTCGGACAGGCGGCCACCCTCGGTGGTGACGCGAGTGTACTCGGAGAGAATATGGTCGACCGTGCCAGGGAAGTGCGCGATTGCGCCCATCACTTCACGGATGCCTTCTTCAATACGCTTGGCGATTTCGATTTCGCCTTCACGCGTGAGAAGCTCTACCGTACCCATTTCACGCATGTACATGCGCACAGGGTCGGTGGTGCGACCAATGTCGGTCTCGACAGCCGCCAGCGCTGCGGCCGCTTCTTCAGCGGCCGCCTCGTCGGTATCGGCGTCGGCCAGCATAAGGGCATCCTTATCTGGCGCAACCTCGAATACGTTGATCCCCATGTCGTTGATCATGCGGATGATGTCTTCCACCTGTTCCGGATCTGAAATATCCTCCGGCAGGTGGTCGTTGACCTCCGCGTAAGTCAGGTAGCCCTGCTCACGACCCAATAGGATCAACTCTTTGATACGAGACTGCTGTTGCGCTTTTCCGGACATAACACCCTATCCACTGAAGGTCTTGGCGGGCAAAAAACAAGCCGAGGATTATACCTGAGCTGTGACCTCACGCGCCAGTTGAGGTCGGGTTTGATGTGGAGACATTGCGTTTTAATAGTTCACGCATCTCATTTGCTATCTGGCTGGCATCCTCCGCGGTCAGCCCCGGCTGTCTTGCTTTCCTGATGAGGTCTTCCAGGTTCTGTGCGTGTTGACCCGCGGATAACCTAGTAATGGTGTCTAAAAACTGTTGTTCAAGATTGTCATTTGCAATCAACCACTCTTTTTCTGCTAACGCCTTAAGCAGGCGCCCCTGATCGGTTCCGTGCCAGCGAGCCATGAGCTGAATGGAGCTTAGCTTAGGATTTTTCTGCACGGCCTCGACCAGTGCCACCAGTAGCTGGGCATAGGTATTGCTCTCATTTGCGAAATGATCAGCAGTTTCGACCTTGCTAGCCATCTGCGGGTGATGAATGAGCGTGCGAAGAGCAATCAGAGTTGGTGCTTCGACGCCTACCGGCACGCGTGGGGCACGTGGTTGGTCGCGATCGCCGCGCTTGCCGTTCTTGTCCCAGGGTTTCTTGTCCCATTTCTTGCCGCCGCTACCGGCTTTTTTCGGTGTCCATTCCTGCTGCGGCCCATAGTCCTGCTGCGGATGATGGTAGTCGGCGAAATCCGGCATCGCGTCGTAGTCGATGCCCGGGTCGTACGCCGGTGGTGCCTCCGCAGGGGTGCTATGGGCCAGTTGGCTGACCGCTTCGCTGTTGAGCCCGGTGATTTCGGTCAGGCGCTGGCGCATCAGTGTGCGCAGGTTGGCGCCGGGTACCTTGTCGATCAGCGGTGCCGCGAGGGTGACCATGTGGGCCTTGCCTTCGAGGGAGCGCGGGTCGGCCTCTTCGGTCAACTGCTGGAAAAAATAATCGGCCAATGGCTGCGCATGTTGATTGATCCGCGCGCGGAACGCATCGGTGCCTTCTGAGCGCACCAGGGTATCCGGGTCCTCGCCTTCCGGCAGGAACAGAAAGCGTGCCCGTCGGCCATCCTGCAGGCATGGCAGCGTGGCTTCCAGTGCGCGCCAGGCGGCATTGCGGCCGGCCTGGTCGCCGTCGAAACAGAACAGCACACTGGGCACGACACGGAAAAGCCGCTTCATGTGCTCTTCGCTGGTGGCCGTGCCCAGCGTCGCAACGGCGTTGCGCAGGCCCTGTTGGGCGAGAGCAATGACGTCCATGTAACCTTCGACGACGATGATTTCGTCGAGGTTGCGGTTGTTCTTGCGGGCTTCGTACAAGCCGTACAGTTCTTGGCCCTTATGGAACACCGGTGTTTCCGGTGAATTCAAATACTTGGGCTTGTCGTCGCCCAATACCCGGCCGCCGAAGGCAATGATTCGCCCGCGCGTATCACGGATCGGGAACATTACCCGGTCGCGGAAGCGGTCATAGCGCTTGCCGGTTTCGGCGTTCTCGATCAGTAGGCCGGCGTCGATCATGGCGCGCTGCTGCAGCGTGTCGCTGCTCAAGTGCTTGTACAGATTGTCCCAGCCCGGCGGGGCGAAGCCGAGGCCGAAGTCCCGGGCGATTTCGCCGGTCAGGCCGCGGCCCTTGAGGTAATCCACCGCGGCCTTGCGGGCCGGATGGCTTTTCAGGGCCTGGCGATAAAAATCAGCCGCCGCGGTCAGCAGCGGATAGAGCGGCGAGTCGGTGGGTTGGCGCGGCTTGTGCGCCCGACCGCTTTCCTCGCGAGGAATTTCCATGCCGGCGGCTTTGGCCAGTTCTTCGACGGCCTGGGGGAAATCCAGGTTGTCGTGGTCCATGATGAAACCGAGGGCATTGCCGCCAGCGCCACAGCCAAAGCAGTAATAGAACTGCTTGTCGGGGCTGACGCTGAAGGAGGGGGTTTTTTCCTTGTGGAACGGACAGCAGGCGGTGTAGTTCTTGCCGGCCTTTTTCATTTGCAGGCGAGAGCTGACCACATCGACGATGTCGGTGCGGTTCAGGAGGTCGTCAATAAAGCTCTGGGGAATCAGCCCGGCCATGGCGTTCTCATCATCACTGCGCGAAATAGGGGCCCGGAATCAGCAGGCGTAACCGGGTCCTGGTTTTGAGACACTGTAAACGGTGGCTCGACCGGGTTGTCTGCATCATTGCTGTCGGGAAGTGTATCTGCCGATAATCCACTGACGTTAATTACCATCAGTATTCGACTGTTTGAATATGTTGCGCTGAATCCGGTAACGGCCGGTCAGGCCTCGGATAGCTCATCGAGCGGGCACGCAAGCAGGTGCCAAGGGCTGATCGTCGTTAGAGGAATCAGGGTGTGCTCGTCAGTAGCCTTGGAAGGCTCGTCAGAAGAGACGTGCACCGCTGGCAAAAGAGCCAGGTCTGACGTGATGAAGCAGTTGTCTCGGTCGCGTCTGCGGCTTTGACAGTGAAGCATCAAGCGTTATTCCGCAAATGCCATAAGCCCGGCTTGAAGGCCGGGCTTGGCAGAAGCTTGCTACGAACGTCTGTGTATTAGTACAGACGTACGGCGCGGCGCTGTTCGCGCTGAACTTTCTTGGCGTGACGCTTAACAGCGGCTGCTGCTTTGCGCTTACGCTCGGAAGTCGGCTTCTCGTAGAATTCGCGGCTACGAACTTCAGCCAGAACACCGGCTTTTTCGCAGGAGCGCTTGAAACGACGCAGAGCTACGTCGAAGGGTTCGTTCTCTTTTACTTTGACGGCTGGCATCCAGAGCTACCTTCATTCATTACCGGGGTCAACATCCTCGCGGCAAAAGAGCACTTGAAGACGTCGGTTTTTAAGGGTTGCGGATGTTAACCCCTCAACGCCAGGAATGCAAAGCCTCTGATCGAAAACCGCTGGTCGGGGCACAACGTGGCGACTATTATGCGCGCCTTCGAATTCAGCCTCCACAAGGCGCAAACCCATGCTAGTACTGGGATTAGAAACTTCCTGCGACGAAACCGGCGTCGCGCTTTACGACAGTGAACGCGGCCTGCTGGCCGATGCGCTGTTCAGTCAGATCGACCTGCACCGCGCCTACGGCGGCGTGGTGCCCGAGCTTGCGTCCCGCGATCACGTCAAGCGCATGCTGCCCCTGATACGTCAGGTCCTGGCCGAAGCCGACTGTGTGCCGACCGAGATCGATGCCGTTGCCTACACCGCCGGGCCGGGCCTGGTGGGGGCGTTGTTGGTCGGGGCTTCCTGTGCCCAGGCGTTGGCTTTTGCCTGGGGCATACCCGCCTTGGGCGTGCATCACATGGAAGGCCATCTGCTGGCGCCCATGCTGGAGCCGCAGCCGCCGGAGTTTCCGTTCGTCGCTTTGTTGGTTTCCGGCGGCCATACGCAACTGGTCCGGGTCGACGGTATCGGTCAATACGCGCTGATGGGGGAAAGCCTGGACGACGCGGCTGGCGAAGCTTTTGACAAAACCGCAAAGATGATGGGCCTCAATTATCCGGGTGGACCGGAAATCGCACGGCTAGCGACTCAAGGGGTTGAGGGGCGCTTCCTGTTTCCCCGGCCGATGTGCGACCGCCCGGGGCTGGATTTCAGTTTCAGTGGCTTGAAGACCTTCGCCCTGAACACCTGGCAACAGTGCGTCAGCGCCGGGGGCGACCATGAGCAAGCCCGTTGCGACATCTCGCTGGCGTTCCAGCAGGCCGTGGTGGAGACTTTGACCATCAAATGCAAGCGCGCCCTGAAACAGGCCGGGCTCAAGCGCCTGGTCATCGCCGGCGGCGTGAGCGCGAACAAGGCCCTGCGGGTGTCGCTGGAAAAAATGCTTGGCGACATGAAAGGCGATGTTTATTACGCCCGGCCGCAATTCTGCACCGATAACGGCGCGATGATCGCCTTTGCCGGCTGTCAGCGCCTGCAGGCTGGCCAACAGGAAAGCCTGGCGATCAGTGTGCAGGCGCGCTGGCCCATGGAGCAGCTGTCGCCGTTGTGAAGTATTTAAAAATGCCGTTCGCGCCCGGCGAACAGGTCGCGTAGATTGCCCCGGTGACGCCAGACGATCAGCGCCACCAGTGCGGTCATTGGCAGCAAGGCCTCGGGTTCCTGCCAGGCCAGCAACGGCAGGGTCAGCGGAGTGGCGATCAGTGCAGCCAATGAGCTGGTGCGGGTCAGGTAGAACATCAGCAGCCAGGCCGAGACGGCCAGCAGTGCGGCGGGCGGATACAGGCCCAGCAGCATGCCGGCGGCGGTGGCGACACCCTTGCCGCCCCGAAAGCGGAAGTACAGCGGGAACAGATGACCGATGACCGCGCAGACACCGATCCAGGCCTGTTGCTGCAAGGAAAGCCCTGCAAGGCTGGCGATCAGGACTGGCACAAGGCCTTTGCAGAGGTCGCCAAGCAAGGTCAGGACGGCGAGTTTGCGTCCGGCCAGGCGCAGCATGTTGGTGGCGCCGGCATTGCCTGAACCACTCATTCGCGGGTCGGGGTGACCCGTCAGGCGGCTGAGCACAATGGCGAAGGACAGCGAGCCGAGCAGGTAGGCGAGGATCGCCAGTAACCAAAACATGCTAACTATTCCGGGCGAGGATGCCCTGATTCTAACGGCGCATTGCGCCCTTGTCGTGCTGCGGAGAAGAGTGCTTGGACAGAGTGTTTATCGAGGGCCTGGAAGTCGACACGGTAATCGGTGCCTACGACTGGGAGCGAGACATCCGACAGTGCCTGCGGCTGGATCTGCGTTTCGCTTGGGATAATCGCCCGGCCGCTGCAGGCGATGACCTGAGTCTGGCGCTCGACTACGCCAGTGTCACATCGCGCATCCAGGCATTTGCCGAGCAGGCCCGGTTCGAGTTGGTCGAGACTTTCGCCGAGCGGCTGGCCCAGGAACTGATGGATGAGTTCAAGATTACCTGGTTGCGTCTGAAAGTAACCAAGCCTGGCGCGGTTCCGGCGGCCAGCGGAGTGGGTGTGGAGATCGAGCGCGGATGTCGCTGACACAGGTTTTTCTCGGGCTCGGCAGCAATATCGAGCGCGAAACCCATTTGTGCGCGGGGCTTGAAGCCCTTGCGGCGTTTCTGGTGGACATGCGCTGTTCGGCGGTGTTCGAGAGCCAGCCGGTGGGCATCAAGAGTGGGCCTTTCTTCAATTTCGTCGTGTCGGCCTTCACGGACCTGCCGTTGATGGAGCTGGATCGTCGTCTCAAGTGCATCGAGGCGGACAATGGTCGTTATGCACCGGACCGCAAGGGGCTGCCGCTGGACATCGACGTGTTGTTGTATGGCGAGCAGGTCGGCAATTTCGATGGTCTGATTCTGCCGCGAGCGGAAATTCTGAAAAATGCCTTTGTCTTGTGGCCATTGTCGTTGATTGCGCCGGATCGCGTTCACCCAAGCGTAGGTAAAAGTTTTGCCACGTTGTGGGACGAATCGCAGATTGATCAGGTCCTGGCGCCGGTGGCTTTTGAATGGCGGGGCGAGCAGCTGACGTCTTCGGACCTGTTGCGAATTTCCTGACGCCATCGTGAGCAGGCTCGCTCCCACAGAGGTATCCGATACCGACACTGTGGGAGCGAGCCTGCTCGCGATGGCGGTCACTCGTCCGTTGAATATGCAAGCGGGCATGAAACCTGTCAGTTCGCTCCCTCCTTGTACGCTTTCAACGCCCTGAGCCGCTCGCGCTTGATCGCCTCCCCCAGTTCAGGCCCTTTGAAGCCTTTCTCCAGCAATGGCTGCACCGCCACCCCGCGCGCCGCCGCTGCCGCGCCGCGCAGGTAATCCGCTTGTGGATAACTTCGATTTTCCAGGCCTTTGCGGCCTCGGGCATCCATTTCGCAGGCTGCGATAAACTCTTCGAAGCGCTGGGGGCGGCGGTACACATCAAAGCTCTGTAGCAATTCGAGCAAGGTGGACGCTTTCAATTCGAGCGCACGATGGCCATGGGTGTGATATTGCCCAACCAATAGCGCCAATTCCTGGCAGTCCCGTGGCACCTTGAAGCGTTCGTTAACCGCCTTGATCGGTTTCAATCCCTTGTGCTCATGGGCGATGTGTCGCGGCCAATCCTGCTCGGGTGTCAGGGCTTTGCCGAGATCATGCAACAGGCAGGCCCAGCGGACTGTCAGCGGTTGTTGATGCAGGGCGGCCTGTTCCAGCACGCTCAGGGTGTGTACGCCGGTATCGATTTCCGGGTGATGGGCTTCGGGTTGCGGCACGCCGAATAGCGCATCGACCTCAGGCATCAGGACCTTCAGGGCATCGCAGTCGCGCAGGACCTGGATGAACACCTGTGGCTGGTTTTCCATGAGGGCGCGGGAAATTTCCTTCCAGCTGCGCTCGGCGGTCAAGGCTTCCAGTTCGCCAGAATCGCTGAGCTGGCGCATCAGCTCCAGAGTCTCGTCCGCAACCTTGAAACCCAGCGGAGCATAACGGGCGGCAAAGCGGGCAACCCGCAGGACTCGGAGCGGATCTTCGGCAAACGCCGGAGAAACGTGGCGCAGCAGGCGGGCTTCGAGGTCGCGCTGGCCGTGGTAGGGGTCGGTGAGGTTGCCATGATCATCTTCCGCCATGGCATTGATCGTCAGGTCCCTGCGAACCAGGTCTTCCTCAAGGGTGACTTCAGGGCTGGCATGAAACACGAAGCCGCCGTAACCCCGGCCGCTTTTGCGTTCCGTGCGGGCGAGGGCGTATTCCTCGCCCGTGCGCGGGTCGAGAAACACGGGAAAGTCAGCACCCACGGGGCGAAACCCTTTGGCGAGCATTTCCTCGGCGGTGGCGCCCACCACGACCCGGTCGATGTCGGCGACGGGGATGCCCAGCAAGCGATCGCGAACGGCGCCGCCGACTTTATAGATCTGCATAAAAAACCTCCGTTGATCCGACAGGATAACCTTTGCGTCGGGCCAACGGAGGCGAAAACGGGATCAAAGATGGATGACGGCCAGGTCCAGGCGGCCGTAATCGCCTTCAGTCTGTTCGTTTCTGGGGGGACATGGTGGGTTTTCATGACCTGGTCGCCCTGCAGGGTTTCCAGGTGAATGTCGAAGCCCCACAGGCGATGCAAATGCTTGAGCACCTCATCGGTAGAGTCGCCCAGCGGTTTGCGGTTGTGCGCCTGGTGACGCAAGGTCAGCGAACGATCTCCTCGCCGATCGATGCTGTAGATCTGTACGTTAGGCTCGCGATTGCCCAGGTTGTACTGAGCGGCCAGGGTTTCGCGGATGATGCGGTAGCCGCTTTCGTCGTGGATGGCGGGCACCAGCAGGTCGTCCTTCTGGTCGTCATCGAGAATGCTGAACAGTTTCAGGTCGCGGATCACCTTGGGCGAGAGGTACTGCAGGATAAAACTCTCGTCCTTGAAGCTGCTCATGGCGAATTTGATCGTGGATAACCAGTCCGAGCCGGCAATTTCCGGAAACCAGCGACGGTCCTCTTCGGTGGGGGCCTCGCACATGCGTCGTATGTCACGGTACATGGCAAAACCCAATGCGTAAGGGTTGATGCCGCTGTAATAAGGGCTGTCGAATCCGGGTTGGAACACCACGCTGGTGTGGGATGTCAGGAACTCCATCATGAAGCCGTCGGTGACCAGGCCTTCGTCATACAGGTCGTTCATCAAGGTGTAGTGCCAGAACGTGGCCCACCCCTCGTTCATGACCTGGGTCTGGCGTTGCGGGTAGAAGTACTGGGCAATCTTGCGCACGATGCGCACAATCTCCCGCTGCCACGGCTCCAGCAACGGTGCGTGTTTTTCGATGAAATAGAGAATGTTTTCCTGGGGTTCGGCGGGGAATCGCGCGTTGTCCTTCTCGCTGTACTTGTCGGCGCCCTTGGGAATGGTGCGCCACAGGTCGTTGATCTGCTTTTGCAGGTGTTCTTCACGATCCTTCTGGCGCCGGCGTTCTTCTTCGGCGGAAATCGGATACGGCCTTTTGTAGCGGTCCACCCCATAGTTCATCAGGGCATGGCAGGAGTCCAGGAGGTCTTCCACGGCATCGATGCCGTGGCGCTCCTCGCATTGCATGATGTACTGCTTGGCGAATACCAGGTAATCGATGATCGAACTGGCGTCGGTCCAGGTTCGGAACAGGTAGTTGCCCTTGAAGAAACTGTTATGGCCATAGCACGCGTGCGCCACCACCAGTGCCTGCATGCAAATGGTGTTTTCTTCCATCAGATAGGCGATGCAGGGGTCGGAATTGATCACGATCTCATAAGCCAGCCCCATCTGACCGCGACTGTAGGATTTTTCAGTGCTGAGGAAGTGCTTGCCATAGGACCAGTGGTGATAACCCAGCGGCATGCCGACCGACGCGTAGGCGTCCATCATTTGCTCGGCGGTGATCACCTCGATCTGGTTGGGGTAGGTGTCGAGGGCATAACGATCCGCGATACGGCTGATTTCGCGGTCGTAGGCCTGGATAAGCTCGAACGTCCATTCGGAGCCTGTGGAGATGGGTTGGCGCTTCTGCTCTTTTTTGGCGGTCATGTCACTAACCTGCGCTGGAAGAGTTCACGGAAGACCGGGTAGATATCCCCGGCCGAGACCAGTTGCTGTTGCGCAAACGTGTCGGAAAAGGCTTCGGCGATGCGTTCGTATTCATACCACAGGGCCTGATGTTCCCGTGGCGTAATCTCCACATAAGTGTAGTACTGGACGAACGGCATGATCTGGTTGATCAGGATGTCACGGCAGATCGGTGAGTCGTCGTTCCAGTTGTCCCCGTCGGACGCCTGGGCTGCATAGATGTTCCATTCATTGGCCGGATAACGCTCGGCCATGATTTCCTGCATCAGTTTCAAGGCGCTGGAGACGATGGTGCCGCCGGTTTCCCTGGAGTAGAAGAACTCTTCTTCATCCACTTCCCTGGCGCTGGTGTGATGGCGGATGAACACCACATCGATCTTGTCGTAGTTCCGCTTGAGAAACAGATACAGCAGGATGAAGAATCGCTTGGCGATATCCTTGGTGGCTTGGGTCATGGAGCCTGAAACGTCCATCAGGCAGAACATCACGGCCTTGGAGCTGGGGTTTGGCTGTTTGACCAACAAGTTGTACTTGAGGTCGAAGGTGTCGAGGAACGGAACCCGGTGGATACGGGCGCTGAGTTTCTCTATTTCCGCTTCCAGATCCTGAATGTCGCCGAAATTGTCAGGTTCCTCGCGCTTCAGTCGAGCCAGCTCTTCCTTGACCTCGCGCAGTTTCGCCCGGCTGCTGCCCGACAGGGCGATGCGCCGGGCGTGGGCTGACCGGAGCGTGCGGATGATATTGATCCGAGATGGATTGCCTTCATTGCTGATGCCGGCGCGCACGGTCTTGAAGGTATCGGTGCCGGTCAGGTTGCGTTTGACCAGGTTTGGCAGCTCCAGGTCTTCGAACATGAACTCCAGGAATTCTTCCTGGGTAATCTGGAACACGAACTCGTCCATGCCCTCGCCGGAGTTACCGGCCTTGCCGGGCCCCTTGCCACCGCCTCCACCCGGCGGGCGAGGGATGTGCTCGCCGCTGGTGAATTCCTTGTTGCCGGGGTGCACGACGGTCTGTTTGCCGCCGCGGCCATGGTGCAGCACCGGCTCGTCGATGTCGCGGCCGGGAATGCTGATCTGTTCGCCATGTTCCATGTCGGTAATGGAACGGCGGCTGACCGCTTCTTCCACGGCCTTCTTGATGTGGTCACGGTATCGCCGCAGGAATCGCTGGCGGTTCACCGTGCTCTTGTTCTTGCCATTGAGGCGTCGGTCGATCACATAGCTCATGGGGAGCCCTCCGGGGCAGCTTCAAGTTCCCAGCTTCAAGCTGCAAGCCGTGAGCACAAGGACGGTGAGCGCCCTTGTAGCCCATGGCTTGCTGCTTGTCGCTTCACTGCCTCACTGCGATTTCCGGACCCGCAGATACCACTCGGAAAGCAGCCGTACCTGTTTGTCGGTGTAGCCACGTTCGACCATGCGTGTGACGAAGTCGTTGTGTTTTTGCTGGTCCTCCTTGCTGGCCTTGGCGTTGAAGCTGATGACCGGCAACAGGTCCTCGGTGTTGGAGAACATTTTCTTCTCGATAACCACCCGCAGCTTTTCGTAGCTGAGCCAGGTGGGGTTCTTGCCGTTGTTGTTGGCCCGCGCCCGCAATACGAAGTTGACGATTTCGTTGCGGAAATCCTTCGGATTGCTGATGCCTGCCGGCTTCTCGATTTTTTCCAGCTCCTCGTTGAGCGCTACGCGGTTGAGAATTTCCCCGGTTTCCGGATCGCGGTATTCCTGATCCTGAATCCAGAAGTCTGCGTACAGCACGTAGCGGTCGAAGATGTTCTGGCCATATTCGCTGTAGGACTCCAGATACGCGGTCTGGATCTCCTTGCCAATGAACTCGATATAACGCGGCGCCAGGTATTCCTTGAGGAAGCGCAGGTACCGCTCACGGGTTTCCGCCTGGAACTGTTCCTGCTCGATCTGCTGTTCCAGCACGTACAACAGGTGAACCGGGTTGGCGGCGATTTCGTGGGGGTCGAAGTTGAAGACCTTGGACAGGATCTTGAACGCGAACCGTGTGGACAGGCCGTTCATGCCCTCATCGACCCCCGCGTTGTCGCGGTATTCCTGGATCGATTTGGCCTTTGGATCGGTGTCCTTGAGGTTTTCACCGTCATACACCCGCATCTTCGAATAGATGTTGGAGTTCTCCGGCTCCTTGAGGCGAGACAGCACGGTGAACTGGGCCAGCATCTTCAAGGTGTCGGGGGCGCAATGGGCCTTGGCCAGTGAGCTGTTGAACAGCAGCTTGTCGTAGATCTTCACCTCATCGGTGACCCGCAGGCAGTACGGCACCTTGACGATGTAGATCCGGTCGATGAACGCTTCGTTGTTCTTGTTGTTACGGAAGGTGTGCCATTCCGACTCGTTCGAGTGAGCCAGCAGGATGCCACTGAATGGAATCGCCCCCAGGCCCTCGGTACTGTTGTAGTTGCCTTCCTGGGTTGCGGTCAGCAAAGGGTGCAGCACTTTGATGGGCGCCTTGAACATCTCGACGAATTCCATCAGGCCCTGGTTGGCCCTGCACAGCGCGCCCGAGTAGCTGTAGGCATCGGCATCGTTCTGCGGGAATTCTTCCAGCTTGCGGATATCGACCTTGCCCACCAGGGCCGAAATGTCCTGGTTGTTCTCATCGCCCGGTTCGGTCTTGGCCACCCCGATCTGGTTGAGGATCGATGGGTAGAGCTTGACCACCTTGAACTGGCTGATGTCTCCGCCGAACTCGGCCAGGCGCTTGGTGGCCCATGGCGACATGATGGTGTTGAGGTAGCGGCGTGGAATGCCAAAGTCTTCTTCGAGGATCGCGCCGTCTTCGGTGGCGTTGAACAGCCCCAGGGGCGATTCGAAGACCGGTGAGCCCTTGATCGCGTAGAAGGGCACCTTCTCGATCAGTTGCTTGAGTTTTTCGGCCAGGGACGATTTACCGCCACCCACAGGGCCAAGCAGATAGAGGATTTGCTTCTTCTCCTCCAGGCCTTGGGCTGCGTGGCGGAAATAGGACACGATCTGGTCGATGCATTCTTCCATCCCGTGGAAGTCTTCAAAGGCCGGATAGCGGCGGATCACCTTGTTGGAAAAAATCCGCGAGAGCCTCGAGTTGGTCGAGGTATCCAGCAGTTCGGGTTCTCCGATTGCCAGCAACAGACGCTCTGCCGCCGATGCATAGGCACTGCGGTCCTGCTTGCAGAGTTCGAGGTATTCCTGCAGCGAGTATTCCTCCTGCCGCGTGGACTCGAAACGTTGCTGGAAGTGGCTAAAAATACTCATGACGTCACCTCGCTCGATACGTGGAGCCGGTGTCGGATCAGTCAGTCGTTGCTGGTCAGCCGCTGGGAATCCAGCTGCCGTTTATCCCCCCAGAATGCTTCCAGGATGAAGGTCCCTGAAAGCTGACTCCCGATGATCCGCGCGCCGGTGTACCGGCTCTCCCCTGTTTTGGATGGCCTGAGGCTAAGAATAGTTCGGAATCGGAGAGGCACAGGTGGAATGCGTAATAAGTTATGGCAGACCGTTCGTCTGCTATCGCTCAAGCCCGCGGTCCACGCGGGTTTGGGGCGGGATAAAAAATTATTCGTGAGGGCCTTGCGCCGTTTCTGACGGATAAGTCGTGCGCCAGAGTTCAAAGCCGCCATCCAGGCTATAGACATCGGTGAAGCCCTGGCCGACCAGATAGGCGGCTGCGCTCTGGCTGGAATTGCCGTGATAACAAACAACCACGACCGGAGCGTCAAGATCGGCCTTGGTAATGAAGTCATGCAGGGAATGGTTATCCAGGTGCTTGGACCCGCTGATATGAAGGGCGGAAAAAGTGGCAGGGTCGCGGATGTCGACGACGACCGCGCCTTGCTCTCGCAGGGCCTGGGCTTGGGCTGGGGGAATACGTTTGAATTCAGTCATGGGAGGGCTCCTGTAGCAGGCCAGGCGCCGATCAGACGGCGGTGCCGGTCGGCGATGACGCAATGGTCGGGTGTTGATGGGGATTGGCGTGACCTTGTTCGTCGCAGTCGCAACGCAGTCGTTCGCCGGTATCAATGTTCATCAGTGTCAGCGCTTCGCCCCACACGCAGCCGGTATCGAGAGCAAAGAGTCCTGGCTCGTCGCATTGGCCCAGCAGGGCTGCCCAGTGACCGAAAATGATCTTCAGGTTACGGGTCTTGCGTTCCTTGTGCTTGAACCAGGGTGCATAGCCGGGTGGTGCGGTCTCGATGCCTTCCTTGCCCTTGAGGTCGAGCTTGCCGTCGCGGGTGCAGAAGCGCATGCGGGTGAAGTAATTGGTGATGACCCGAAGGCGGGTCACGCCGGTGAGGTCGTTGTCCCATTTGACTGGATCGTTGCCATACATGCCGTCCAGGTAGGGACTGAACAGGTTGTCGTCGCGTAGCGCCTGTTCGACTTCTCCGGCGCACTTGAGCGCCCTGCGCAGGGACCACTGGGGCGGAATGCCGGCGTGGACCAGCGCCAGGTTGCGCTGTTCGTCGTAGTGCATGAGCTTTTGCTGGCGCAGCCATTCCAACAATTCGATGCAATCGGGGGCGTCGAGGATTTCCTTCAAGGTATCGGATTTCTTCAAACGCTCTATGTTTTGCCAGACGGCCAACAGGTGCAGGTCGTGATTGCCGAGCACGCACACCAGGGAATGGCGGATGCTGAAGAGGAAGCGCAACGTCTCAAGCGATTGCGGACCGCGGTTGACCAGATCGCCCACCAGCCACAACGTGTCTTTCTGCGGGTCGAAGGCGACCCGCTCCAGCAAACACTTGAGTGGGCTGAGGCAACCTTGCAGGTCGCCGACCGCATAGGTGGCCATCAGTGCAAGGCTCCGGGCACCGCCAGGCGAAAGGGCTTGATGACGGCATCGAAGCGTTTGCCGTCTTCGGCCAGCATCTGGTAGGTACCCTGCATGGTGCCAACTCGGGTCGTCATCACGGTGCCGCTGCTGTAGCTGTGGCTGTTGCCGGCGTCGATCAGCGGTTGCTGGCCGACCACGCCCTCGCCACGCACCTCTTCGACATGACCGTCGCCATCGGTGATGACCCAGTGCCGCGACAGCAGCCTGGCCGGTAGCGAGCCGTTGTTGCGCACGGTGATCGTGTAGGCGAAGGCGAAACGGTTATGTTCGGGTTGTGACTGTTCTGCCAGGAAGCGGGTGGTGACGCTGACGTCGACCTGATAGCGAGGATCGGACATGCAAAAGGGCCTTAGAAACGGGACGCGGGCGTGGCTGAAGGGATCAGTCTAGGCCAAGTATCGGGTAGTAAACCAGAGGGGCGTCCTACCCGAGACGGCGATTGTCCGTCAGATGGCTTCGGCTTTTGGTGCAGCCTGTTCGCTAAGCTTGTCGGCCAGGCGCACGAAGGCCGCCAGATCCAGTTGCTCGGGGCGCAGGCTGCCATCGACGCCCGCGGCCTCGATTTCGGCGCTGCTGAGCAGCAACTTCAGCGTATTGCGCAGGGTTTTTCGACGCTGGTTGAAGGCTTCGCGTACGACGCGTTCCAGCAGACGATGGTCCTTGGCCGGGTGCGGCAGCACCGCATGGGGGACGAGGCGGACAATGGCCGAGTCGACTTTGGGGGGCGGGTTGAAGGCCCCAGGGCCGACATTGAACAGGTGTTCGACACGGCAATGGTACTGGACCATGATCGAGAGGCGTCCCCAGTCACCACCGCCAGGACCGGCGGCGAGACGTTCGACCACTTCCTTTTGCAGCATGAAGTGCATGTCGCGAATCAGGCCAGCGTTGCTCAGCAGGTGGAAGATCAATGGCGTGGAGATGTTGTATGGCAGGTTACCCACGACCCGCAGGCTGTTCGGCGCGGCATTCAGACTGTTGAAGTCGAACTTCAGCGCGTCGCCCTGATGCAGGTTGAAGTTGCTCTTGCCGGCAAATTGCTGATTGAGGATCGGAACCAGGTCCTTGTCCAGCTCCACCACGTCCAGTTGCGCGCCGCTACCGAGCAGACCCTCGGTCAGGGCGCCCTGGCCCGGCCCGATTTCCAGCATGCGGTCGTCGGGCTTGGCATTGATGGAGCGCAGGATGCGATCGATCACACCGGCATCATGCAGGAAGTTCTGGCCGAAACGCTTGCGCGCACGGTGTTGGTATTGCTCGGTCATAAATGGGTCTCGGCCATCTGGTAGGCGGTTTCCAGCGCGACCTGCAGGCTGCCGGTATCGATTTTTCCGCTGCCGGCCAGGTCCAGGGCGGTGCCGTGGTCCACCGAAGTGCGGATGATCGGCAGGCCCAGGGTCACGTTGACTGCCGCGCCGAAGCCTTTGTACTTCAGCACGGGCAGGCCCTGGTCATGGTACATCGCCAGCACCGCGTCGCAGTGCTCCAGATATTTGGGGGTAAACAGAGTGTCGGCAGGCAGCGGGCCATGCAGGTTCATGCCTTCGCTGCGCAAGCGCTCCAATGTAGGTTCAATGATGTCGATTTCTTCGCGGCCCAGGTGTCCGCCCTCACCGGCATGGGGGTTGAGCCCGCAGACCAGGATGCGTGGGTGGGCGATGCCGAACTTTTCCTGCAGGTCGGCGTGCAGTATCCGCGTGACACGCTCCAGGCGCTCCGGGGTGATGGCGTCGGCAATGTCCCGCAAGGGCAAGTGGGTGGTCACCAGGGCCACCCGCAGACCACGGGTAGCGAGCATCATCACGACCTGTGCGGTGTGGGTCAGGTCCGCGAGGAATTCGGTGTGCCCGGAAAAGGCGATACCGGATTCGTTGATCACGCCCTTGTGTACCGGCGCGGTGATCATGCCGGCAAAAGCGCCATCCAGGCAGCCCTGGCCGGCCCGGGTCAGGGTTTCCAGGACGAAGCTGGCGTTGGCCTTATCCAGTTGTCCGGTGACGACCGGGGCGCCCAGGGGCGTATCCCAGACATACAGGCTGTTGGCCGGCGCTGGGGTGTCCGGCCAGGCATCCGGTGTCACTGGAAGCAGGTCGACGGCCACGCCCAACTGCGCAGCCCGCTCAAGGAGCAGGTTGCGGCTGGTGATGGCAATCAGGGGATATGGCTGGGGCTGCGCGGCGAGCAACAGGCACAGGTCGGGACCTATGCCGGCAGGCTCGCCGGGCGTCAGCGCGAAACGCTTGGGTTTCACTGCGCTGCCTGGTCTGCACCAGGGAGTTTGATTTCTACGTAGGCTTCGTCGCGGATCTGGCGCAGCCAGGTTTGCAGCTCTTCGTCATACTTGCGATTGCGCAGGACCGTCATTGCCTGCTGTTCGCGGGCCTGGGTGGTGCTGTCGGTGGCGCGACGGCCAAGGACTTCCAGGACATGCCAGCCATAAGGACTCTTGAACGGCTTGGACAGTTGGCCTTGTGGTGTTTCGGCCATGACCTTGCGGAACTCGGGGACCAGCGCGTTTGGATCAACCCAGTTCAGATCGCCACCGTTGAGGGCCGATCCCGGGTCTTCCGAGAAACTCTTCGCCAGTTCGCCGAAGTCCTCGCCTGCTTCGATGCGGTCGTAGAGCTTCTCCGCCAGACGCTTGGTTTCGGCTTCGCTGCGAATTTCGCTGGGTTTGATCAGGATGTGGCGAACATGTACTTCGTCACGCACCTGCGCGCCGCCACCACGTTTCTCCAGCACCTTCAGGATAATGAAGCCGCCGGGAGTACGGGCAGGCTGGGTAATGTCACCCACCGCCATGGCACTCAGTTCGCGGTCAAACGGAGGCGGCAGCTGAGCGGGTTTGCGCCAGCCCATGTCGCCGCCTTCCAGAGCGTTTTCGCTGCCCGAGCGGGCGACGGCCATTTGACCGAAGTCGGCACCTTGCTTGAGCTGCTGGTAGACATCCATTGCCTGGCGATAAGCGCTCTGAATCGCTTCGGAGTTGGCGCTTTCCGGGGTAGGAATCAGGATGTTCGCCAGGTGCAGCTCTTCGGAAAGCTGCATCTTGCCCAGGTCGGAAGCGAGGAAGTTCTTCACTTCCTGCTCGGAAACCTGGATGCGTTCAGCCACTCGGCGCTGGCGCACGCGGCTGATGATCATCTCGCGGCGGATCTGGTCGCGGGCGTCGTCGTAGGACAGGCCATCATGCGCCAACGCGGCGCGGAACTGCTCGATGGTCATGTTGTTGCGCTGGGCAATGGTACCGACGGCCTGGTTCAGCTCTTCGTCAGTGATGCGAATACCGGAGCGTTCGCCGATCTGCAATTGCAGGTTTTCGACGATCAGGCGCTCAAGCACTTGCTGATCCAGCACGCCCGGCGGTGGCAGGCCGCCGCCGCGCTTGGCGATGGTTTGCTGCACTTCATGGACGCGCTGGTCCAACTGGCTCTGCATGACCACGTCGTTATCGACAATGGCCACCACTTTATCGATGGACTGTACCGCGGCGTTGGCCGCGGTACCCAGGAACAGCGCGCCCAGCATCAGCGGGCGCAGACAATCAGAAAGCTTGGTCTTCACGTTCACGATAACCTTGGATGCCTTTGTCGAGGAAGCTCTCTACCTTGGCGCCGGTGAGGCCGCCGAGTCCCTTCAGGACAATTTGGAGGAAGACGCCGTGGTCGCCTTTTTCGTTTTGCGGAGCTTCCTGACTGAATTCGTCATAGGAAACCCAGTAACGATTGATCAGGCGCAGTTTCCAGCAGCAGTTGTCGTATTCGAAACCACCGAAGGCTTCCAGGGTACGATTGCGGTTGTAGTCATACTGCCAGCGGCTGATCGCGTTCCACTGCGGAACGATCGGCCAGATGACCGAGAAATCGTGCTGCTTGATCTTGTAATAGTCCTTCACGTAACCAGGTGTACCCGGGGTGCCGTAGTCGCCACCACCCACTTGCCAGCGGCCGGTGGTCTGGTCATAGCGGACCAGGTCATTGCGATAGCGATAACCGGCGTTGATGACCTTGTTCGGGTTGTCTTCAGGCTGGTAGTGGAACATCGCGCTACCCGAGCGAGGGCTATGGGTGTCCGGGTCCCAGTTGTAGTCGGCCGTGGTGCGCCAGTCGCGGTTCCAGCGGTATTCGTATTCCAGGGCGTAAGGGGAAACGCTGGAGTGCGCATCTTCGCGAGTCTTGAAATCGATACCTGGCAGTTGAACCTCGCGGTCCTTGAAGTAGAAGGCCTGGCCAACGCTGATGCGCTGGCGTTCGAAACCATTTTCTTCGATCCAGCGGTTGGTGACACCCAGGGACAACTTGTTCTCATCGCCGACACGGTCGGAGCCGGTGAAGCGGTTATCCCGGAACAGCGACGAATAGCTGAAGGTGCTTTCGCTGGTATCGAAGACCGGTATGTCGCTCTGGTCTTTCTCCGGCACATAGAGGTAGTACAGGCGCGGCTCCAGGGTCTGGCGATAGTTCTTGCCGAACCACTGGGTGTCGCGATCAAAGTACAAGCCGCTGTCGATGCTGGCGATTGGAACGCCACGGCTCTGGTTACGGCTGTACGTGCCGAGAAGACGGTCGCCTTCAGCATTTTGGTTGGCAATATCGGTTTTGCCGCGATTGTCCAGATCCAGGTCGTACTGGGTGTATTGGTACTTGAGCGATGGCTTGATGAAGCCATAGCTCGCGTTCATCGGCAGACTGATGACTGGGGCCAGGTTCATCCGGTCGCCAGTAGCGCGTGCCAAGCCCGAGACGTTGCGGTCTAGGAATGGAGAGGATATGCCGTCTTGATCGGTGTAGTTGCCGCTCCTCAAATCACGATCAAACCGCACAAACTCGGTGTTATACGCAATATCCAGGCCGCCAGGATGCTGTGGTAATGCACCGTTGAAGGTGATCTGTGGCAGTCGATCATAAGGCGTGATATTCGAGATCGTGGCCATCTGATAGGCCTGGACGTTCAAGCGTGCTGTATACGTGTCGCCACGATAGCTGACAGCACCTTGCTGGTTCACGTAATCCCTGGACTCGACACCGATCTGATCGGTCTGCAGATCCTGGAAGTAATACGGGTCGCTGATCTTGGTGTAGTCGACTTCCGTCAGCACTCGCGAATCGAGGCCGCCCTTGTGCTGCCAGTTGTACATGTAGCGGGTCTTGCTGTAGTCGGTCTGCTTGCTGCGGTCGTCGTCCTCGTCGTTGAGGTACGCTGCGCCGAACTGACCTTCGCTGGACTTGGTCAGGTAGCGGAATTCGCCTTCCATCAACAGGCCACGCTTGGCCATGTAGCGGGGATACAACGTGGCGTCGTAGTTCGGCGCCAGGTTGAAGTAGTACGGGGTGACCAACATGAAACCGGTGTCGCTGCCACTGCCGATGGTGGGCGGCAGGAAGCCGGACTGGCGACGGTCGTCGATCGGGAAATAGATATAAGGCGTGTAGAGGACCGGGATGTCCTTGACCCGCAGCGTCACGTTGGTCGCGGTACCGAAGCCGGTGGCCGGGTTCAGGGTGATGTTGTTGCCCTTGAGCGTCCAGGCGTTGCTGTTCGGTTCGCACGTGGTGTACGTGCCGTCCTTGAGGCGGATGATCGCGTTCTCGGCACGCTTGGCGTACAGGGCGTTACCGCGGATGCGCGACTTGTGCATCACGTATTCGGCGTTGTCGACCTTGGCTTCGCCGGTGTCCAGCTGGACATCGGCGTGGTCGCCGACAATCAGCGCACCATTGTCGCGAACCCGTACGTTACCGCTCAGCTCGCCACGGTTCTCGGCCTGGTACAGGCTGGCTTCGTCCGCCTCGACCTGCATGCTGCCCTGACGCATGACCACGTCACCGGCCAGGGTCGCCACCTGCTGTTCCTGCTCGTAGCGTGAAGCCTTGGCGCCGAGGAAGGTCGGCGCGTCGCTCTTGGCCGTCTTGTCATTCATGCCAGGACGGGTCGGCTCGATATAGGCACCGGAGCAATAAGGTCCGGTTTCGGCCAATTGCGCAGGGGTGAGGTTCTCCCGTGGAACCCAGTCCAGGTGGCTGTAGTCTGCACTGCGCGACTTCAGGCCGCGGCCCTTGGCTTCGGTGACCAGCACCGGCTTGTCGCCGGCTGCTTCAACCGAACTGCTGCCGGCTGCAGCGTCGCCGCTGTCGGCAACGGCACTGCCTTCATGCACCGGACGTGGCGGCAATGCGGCGGCCGGGGTCTTGGGGGAACAGTCCCAGGCACCCGAAGCGGAGACGGAGCAGTCATACTGCTGCGCCGCGACGACGAATGAAGAGGCCAGGGGTTGCAGGGCCAGCAGACTGCCGGTGACCAGCAACGGAAATTTTTTACGAAACGCGGGGGATTTCAATGCCATCTTATTAGTCCGGGCTTCCTGCGTGCCATCTGCCCGCGGTGTGGGCCGCACGCCTCTCGATGGTCTGAAAAAGATGCTGGATAATAAAGCATGACCCGCTTGACGGCTAGGGCCGTCGGAGACCCTTGCAATGCCCGACCAAGATGTACGCTTGCAACACCTGAAAGTTTGGCTCGATGAGCAACTTCCGATCCTTTTTACTGCACAAGGCTGGGGCCCCGTCCCCCAGGCCACATTGACCGCGGCCAGCAGCGACGCGAGTTTCCGGCGTTATTTCCGCTGGGAAGGCGAGGGCCGCAGCCTGATCGTGATGGATGCGCCGCCACCCCAGGAAAACTGCAAACCCTTCGTGGATATTGCGTTTTTGCTGGCGAAATCCGGAATAAACGTGCCGAAAATTTATGCAGAAGATCTCGAAAGCGGCTTTCTTTTGCTCAATGACTTGGGCAACCAGACCTATCTGGACGTGATCGATGGGGAAAATGCCGACGATTTGTTCCGTGATGCCCTGCAGGCGCTGCTGGCTTTCCAGCAATTGCCGATGGTAGCGCCGTTGCCCAGCTATGACGTTGCATTGCTGCGTCGGGAGCTGGAACTGTTCCCCGAGTGGTACGTCAAGCGCGAGCTGGGCATCGAGTTCGATTCGACACAGCAACGGCTCTGGCAGGAGGCCAGCGACCTGCTGATCGACAGCGCCCTGGCCCAGCCCAAAGTGCTGGTGCATCGCGACTACATGCCGCGCAACCTGATGCTCAGCGAACCGAACCCCGGCGTGCTGGATTTTCAGGATGCGGTCTACGGTCCTGTGACCTACGACGTGACCTGCCTGTTCAAGGACGCCTTCCTCAGTTGGCCCGAGGCGCGCGTGCGTGGCTGGCTGGAGGATTACTGGCGGCAGGCCAGTGCGCTCGGCATCCCCGTCCAGCCGGACATCGAAGACTTCCTGCGGGCCAGCGATCTGATGGGGGTACAGCGCCACCTCAAGGTCATCGGAATCTTCGCGCGCATCTGCCATCGTGATGGCAAGCCGCGTTACCTGGGCGACGTACCGCGCTTCTTCGCTTATATAGAAGCCGTCATTGCTCGTCGTCCTGAACTGGCGCAGTTGCACGCCTTGTTGTCCAGCCTGCCTCGTCCGGCCGGAGCGACGGTATGAAGGCGATGATCCTGGCGGCGGGCAAGGGCGAGCGCATGCGCCCCTTGACCCTGACGACCCCCAAGCCGCTGATTCGCGTCGGCGGCATTCCATTGATCGAATATCACCTGCAGGCGCTGGTCGCGGCCGGCTTCAGCGATATCGTGATCAACCATGCCTGGCTCGGTCAGCAGATCGAGGATCATCTGGGGGACGGTTCGCGATTTGGCGTGCGGATTCGTTATTCGCCAGAAGGGGAGCCGCTGGAGACCGGCGGTGGAATTTTCCGGGCCTTGCCGCTGTTGGGCGATGAGGCGTTCGTGGTGGTCAATGGCGATATCTGGACCGATTACGATTTCAGTGCCTTGCGTGGGCCGCTTGAAGGGCTGGCGCACCTGGTGCTGGTGGATAATCCTGAACATCACCCAGGCGGTGATTTCATCCTGGCCGACGGAAAGGTTCACGAAGGGGAGCCGGCTGCCGACAAACTGACCTATAGCGGCATTGCCGTCCTGCACCCAAGGTTGTTCGAGGGCTGCACGGATGGCGCGTTCAAGCTCGCACCGCTGCTGCGCCGAGCCATGGCAGAGGGGCAAGTCAGTGGCGAGCGCCTGGAAGGGCACTGGGTCGATGTGGGAACCCACGAACGTTTGATGCAAGTCGAAACCTTGATAGAAGCGAGCCGTTGATATGTGGTGGCCAGGGACTCTGATAGGAGCCGGAGCGGGCTTTGCCATAGCCAGCATTCCGGGGGCCATGCTCGGTGCGTTGTTGGGACAGGCGCTGGACCGGCGCCTGAACCTGCACGGCTGGGCACAGGTACGTGAGCGTCTGGGCGGTCGTCCGGCGTTGCGCAACGACGAGCTGTTGTTTGTCTTGTTGGGGCGACTGGCGAAAATCGATGGTCGGGTGGTCGACGGTCACATCCAGCAGGCTCGCCAGGAAATGCGTGCGCTGGACCTGAGCGAGCCGGCACAACGCCGGGCCATTGCGGCATTCAACCGAGGCAAGTCCGGAAACGACCGCTTGCGCGGTTATCTACGCCGTCTCGCCACCCAGCCCCATGCAGCTGAAGGTGTATTGCGGGCCTGTTGGCGGATGGTCTGGGCTGATGGTCGGGCTGGCGCCAGTGAGCGCGAGTTGCTCATCCAGTGGGGCAAGTGGTTGGGCTGGACGCCCCAGCAGGTCCAGGCGCTGGCGATTGATTACGAACCACAGAAGCCGTCGCTGCCCAACAGCGGCGTGACCTATCAGGAAGCGTTGCGTTTGCTGGGGGTGTCAGCCAGCACCGAACCCTCGCAGATCAAGCGGGCCTATCGCCGGCTGCTCAGCCGTCACCATCCGGACAAAATTGCCGGTAGCGGCGCGACGCCCTTGCAGGTGCGCGAGGCCACGGACAAGACTCGGGAGCTGCATAACGCTTATCGGTTGATTCGGGAACGGCGGGATTTTCGCTAGTGTCGTTGAATAAATAGTGGCGAGGCCCTGGGGCGGCTTCGCCGCCCGTGGGGATAAATCCCCTCGCCACGAGCCGGTGCCTGGCGAAAGCACCGGGTAAGCCTCATTCACCGGGAGTCTGTGGGTTCAACCACCCTCGAACCCGTCGAAACAACTGCTCCTGCTGCGCCGCCGCATTGGGCAAGGCCTTGAGAGAAACCTGGCTGAAACTCGACCCCTTCAGGCGTTTGCTCGCCTGAAGACGTTCCAGTGCTGCGTTGCGATCCAGCGGTTTGTCCACGTAGAAGACATCGGCGGTTGCCAGTTTCAAGGTCGGCGTGAGTTCGGCCAGGCCAGGTTTGGCGGTGACCGGGGACTGCGCGGCGACCATCACGAAACGTTCTATTTGCGCAGGCTGTTTTTCACTGAGGTAGCGCGCCGCCCAGTAGGCGCCGGTGCCGTGGCCCAACAGCACGATGCGGCGCGAGCTCTGTTGCTCGGCGTAGGCCAGTGCCGCATCGATGCGGGCGAAAATGCGTTCGGCGTCGGCCTTGACATGTTCTTCATCGGCTTCGGCGACGACCGGGTCGACAGCGTCTGCCTCGCCACCGGCCACCTGCTCGATCGGCGCCGCAGTCGTGGCGTCCGGGGCAGCGGCAGCCATGTCGGCTGGTTTTGTTTGCGGCGGGGTTTCCACTGCGCGCGGTGCGATGACATCGCCTTGTGGGTCTGGCAGCGTGATACTCAGGGTGTTCCATTCGACATCGGGCAGTTTTTTACGCAACGGCCCGATGACTTGAGGCCAGTCAGCGGTTTCACCGGCCCCAGGGATTATGATGACCGCGCCTTTGGGGTCACTGGTGTTGGCCGGTTTCCAGAGAGCCAGGAAGGTATCGCTACCGGTCTGCAGCTGTTGTTGTTCCTGTGGCGGGATTTTTCGTTCCAGCGCGGCCGCTTCTTCCTGGCTACGCTCGAGCAGGGGTTGGCGCTCGAGCGGTTTTGTCTCGGTAGGTTGATCCGTCACGGCAGGCGCCGGTTCGGCAGCCTGTACAGAAAACGCACTCGGCAGGATCAGCGACAGGCACAATGCTGGCAATGCCAGGCGGTGGACAAAGGGCATCGGATATTCCAGGGCCAGAAGTATTTCCGGCAGCCTAATGGGTTGGTCAGTATTTGTCAGTGCATGAGAGTTCAATGATGCGTTTTTGCTGCCTGTGGGTTATCGGCTGTTTATGGCTTCCCTTGATGACGTGGGCGGCGCCCGCGCCTTCAGCCCATGGCGTGCAATGGAGTGCCGAACAACACCAATGGTTGACACAACATCCCCAACTGCGGGTTGGCCTGGTCCTGCAGGCGCCGTATGCGCAGTACGATCGGCGTCTGCAACGCCTGTCCGGCACCAACGTCGAGTTGATGCAGTGGCTGGGCAAGATGTTGAATGTCGAGCTGACTTGGCGCAATTTCCAGGACGTGGCGCAACTGGAGGCCGCGCTGCGCGACGGTGAGGTGGATATCGCCCCGGGCCTGACCCAGACCCCGGGTGGACTCAGGCTCTGGCTGTTTTCCGATCCGTACATGCGCGTGCCGCAGTTGATTGTCGGTGAGCAGAAAAGCGCCGAGGGCGTGGAGCTGGAAAAGCTCGGCGCCCAGGTCCGGGTCGCGGTACGCATGCCCAGCGCCACGGCGGATTACCTGCATGGCACCTATCCGATGCTGAATCTGCAAGGCGTACCGATGGAACGTGAGGCCCTGCAACTGCTGCTCACTCAGCAGGCCCGATACGCGGTGGTCGACGAGGCGCAGTTGGGCAGGCTCATGGTCGAGCCGGAGTTCGCCGAGTTGGCGGTGGTCGGTGACATCGGGCTGCCGCAACTGCTGCGGGTCGCTACGCGTCGGGACTGGCCGGAACTGGCTGAGATCGTCGACAAGGGGCTGCAGGCGATTCCCGCCAGGGAACTGGAGCAACTGCACAGCCGCTGGCTCAAGCCCAAGTATCCGCGCCTGACCGAAACCCCGGGGTTCTGGCAGAACCTGACGTTGTTGATGCTGGCCTTGCTATTGAGCGCCATCGCCATCGTATTCTGGCAGCGTCGCCAGCAACGTGGGCTGGAGCGTCGTCTGCGCTCTGCGCGTGAAGACATCGCTCAGCGTGCCGCCAGCGAAGAAGCGCTGCGTCTCACCCAGTTTTCCATCGATCAAAGTACGGTCGGCATTCTCTGGGTCAACTGGGACAGCCATGTGCGTTATGCCAACCGCGCCGCTGAAACCATGCTTGGCTATGGACCCGGTGCGATCATCGAGCGCCCTTTGATCGATTTCGAGCCGGGCCTGCACATGGATCGCTGGTTGAGCCTGTGGAAGCGCGCCCGGGCCAGCGAGGACGGACCGCAGAGCTTCGAGACCGAGTGCGTGCGGGCCGATGGCAGTATCCTGCCGGCCGATGTTTCCCTGAGCTTCCTGCGTTTCCGTGATGCGGAATACCTGGTGGTCTACCTCAACGACGTGACTGAGCGCCGCCGCGCGCTGGCGGCGTTGCGCGAAAGCGAAGCGCGTCTGCAAGGCATCGCGGCCAACGTGCCGGGCCTGGTCTTTCGCCTGGAACGGGCACCGGTGACCGGGCAGATCGATTTTGCCTACATCAGCGAAGGCAGCGAAAGCCTGGTGGGTTACTCCCCCGCGACCCTGGCTCGCAGCGACACCGGTCTGCGCAGCCTGGTGCATCCGGAGGACAAGGCCGATTATCACCGTACCCAGGACCAGGCGTTGGACAGCGACAGTGACTGGTCGTGGCAGGGGCGCATCCTGACCCGTGAAGGCCGGGAGCGCTGGGCCGAGATCAAGGCAATCACCCGGCGTCTCGAGGATGGCGCCTACGTCTGGGACGGCATTGTCTGGGACATCACCGAAAGCAAGCGTATCGAGCTGGAGCTGGCCAGCTCCCGGGAGCAACTGCGCGAATTGTCGGCGCACCTGGAAAGTGTGCGGGAAGAGGAAAAAGCCCGTATCGCCCGGGAAGTCCACGACGAGTTGGGGCAGATGTTGACGGTGTTGAAGCTGGAGACTTCCATGTGCGAATTGGCCTATGCGCAACTGGACCCCGGCCTGCAGGAGCGACTCAACAGCATGAAGCGTCTGATCGCTCAGCTGTTCCAGTTGGTGCGAGATGTGGCGACGGCGTTGCGACCGCCTATTCTCGATGCCGGTATCGCCTCGGCCATCGAATGGCAGGCCCGACGCTTCGAGGCGCGGACGCAGATCCCGTGTCTGGTGCAGGTGCCCGACAATCTGCCGCCCTTAAGCGATGCCAAGGCGATTGGCCTGTTCCGTATTCTCCAGGAAGCGCTGACCAACGTGATGCGTCATGCCCAAGCGCACACCGTGGAGTTGACGCTGGTTTGCGAAGGCGATGAATTGTGTCTGATCGTGAGTGATGACGGTGTAGGATTTATTGCCGATACAGGTCGGCCGACATCCTTTGGGCTGGTAGGGATGCGCGAACGGGTACTGATCATGGGCGGGCGATTGTCCTTGGAAAGTGAACCGGGGGAGGGGACTACCTTGGCGGTACGGGTGCCGTTGCATGAGGGCTGATGGGTGGGTTGCCTGGGCGGGCCAATCGCGAGCAGGCTCGCTCCCACAGGGCTATGTGGACACTAATGTGGGAGCGAGCCTGCTCGCGATTGGATTCTGAATCTGGAGAAGAACGTGATCCGTGTACTGGTAGCCGAAGACCACACCATCGTCCGTGAAGGCATCAAACAATTGATCGGCCTGGCAAAGGATCTGGTGGTGGCGGGAGAGGCGAGCAACGGCGAGCAGTTGCTCGAAACCCTGCGGCACGTGCCCTGCGAAGTGGTGCTGCTGGATATTTCCATGCCGGGGGTCAATGGCCTGGAGGCGATCCCGCGAATCCGTGCGCTGAACAATCCACCGGCGATCCTGGTGTTGTCGATGCATGACGAGGCGCAGATGGCGGCCCGGGCGCTGAAGGTCGGTGCGGCTGGCTACGCGACCAAGGACAGCGACCCGGCATTGCTGCTCATGGCGATTCGCAAAGTCGCGGCAGGCGGTCGTTACATCGACCCGGACCTGGCCGACCGCATGGTGTTCGAAGTCGGCCTGACCGACGCGCGCCCGTTGCATTCGCTGCTGTCCGAGCGCGAGTTCTCGGTCTTTGAACGTCTTGCCCAAGGTGCCAACGTCAACGACATCGCCCAGCAGTTGGCCCTGAGCAGTAAAACCATCAGCACCCACAAGGCGCGCTTGATGCAGAAGCTCAACATTACTTCGCTGGCGGAACTGGTGAAGTATGCGATGGAGCATAAGTTGCTCTAGGCCCGCCACAGATCCTTTGTGGGAGCGAGCCTGCTCGCGATAGCGGTGGGTCAGCTTGCATCAATGCTGAATGTGCCGCCGTCATCGCGAGCAGGCTCGCTCCCACAGGGCGCTCGAGTTGGCATGTCCATTTGCGACATGCCTCAGAGCACGCAATTTCAGCGTTTATCCCAAAAGCCCCGACGCTTTTATCCAATTCCGCCGTCCTTGTAGGGCGATCCCTACCCCGACTCTTCCATCCGCCTGAGGCGATTCTCTCCTGCGCCCCGATTTGCGTGGGCACGAGGCTCCACTAGGCTTGATTCACAAGCAGTCATCAATACAAAAGGTGCGGGTATGAGCCAGGTCGATTCAAGCGCGGGGACCAGTGATGTGCTGGTCAGCTTTCGTGGTGTGCAAAAGAGCTACGATGGCGAGAACCTGATCGTCAAGGACCTCAACCTGGACATTCGCAAAGGTGAATTCCTGACCTTGCTCGGGCCGTCCGGCTCCGGCAAGACCACCAGCCTGATGATGCTCGCGGGTTTTGAAACCCCAACCGCCGGTGAAATCCAGTTGGCCGGCCGTGCCATCAACCATGTGCCGCCCCACAAGCGCGACATCGGCATGGTGTTCCAGAACTATGCCCTGTTCCCCCACATGACCGTCGCCGAGAACCTGGCGTTCCCATTGACCGTGCGTGGCCTGAACAAGAGCGATGTCAGCGACCGCGTCAAACGGGTACTGAGCATGGTCCAGCTGGACACCTTCGCCCAGCGTTACCCGGCGCAATTGTCCGGCGGCCAGCAGCAGCGTGTCGCCCTGGCCCGGGCGCTGGTGTTCGAGCCACAACTGGTGCTGATGGACGAACCCCTTGGCGCACTGGACAAGCAACTGCGTGAACACATGCAGATGGAAATCAAACACCTGCACCAGCGTCTCGGCGTGACCGTGGTCTATGTGACCCACGACCAGGGCGAAGCCTTGACCATGTCCGACCGCGTGGCGGTGTTCCATCAGGGCGAAATCCAGCAGATCGCCCCGCCGCGCACGCTCTACGAAGAACCCAAAAATACCTTCGTCGCCAACTTCATTGGCGAAAACAACCGTCTCAGCGGCCGCCTGCACAGCCAAACCGGCGATCGCTGCCTGGTGGAGTTGGGCCGTGGCGAAAAGGTCGAGGCGCTGGCGGTCAACGTCGGCAAGCCCGGCGAGCCGGTGACCCTGTCGATCCGTCCGGAGCGGGTGAGCCTCAACGGCGCAAGCGAACAATGTGTCAACCGCTTCTCAGGGAGGGTGGCGGAATTCATCTATCTGGGCGACCACGTCCGGGTTCGCCTGGAAGTCTGCGGCAAGAACGACTTCTTCGTGAAACAGCCGATTGCCGAGCTCGATCCCGAGCTGGCCGTCGGCGACGTGGTTCCGCTTGGCTGGCAGGTTGAGCACGTGCGTGCGCTCGACCCACTTCTAGAGGCGAATTGATCGCCCCCCTGCTGTAATCAACACACCAACCCTGCATGTGGAGAGAACAATAAATGTTGAGATCCCTGAAGTTCACCGCCCTGACCCTGGGCATGATGGGTGCGGCAAGCGCGATGGCGGCGGGCCCGGACCTGACCGTGGTGTCTTTTGGCGGGGCGAACAAGGCGGCTCAGGTCAAAGCCTTTTACGCACCGTGGGAAGCGGCCGGCAACGGCAAGATCGTGGCTGGCGAGTACAACGGCGAAATGGCCAAGGTCAAGGCCATGGTCGACACCAAGAGCGTCTCGTGGGACCTGGTTGAAGTCGAGTCCCCTGAATTGTCCCGTGGTTGCGACGAAGACATGTTCGAGCAACTCGACCCGGCGCTGTTCGGCAAGACCGAAGACTACGTCAAGGGCGCCATCCAGCCTTGCGGCGTAGGCTTCTTCGTATGGTCGACCGTCCTGGCCTACAACGCCGACAAACTGAAAACCGCGCCGACCAGTTGGGCGGATTTCTGGGACACCAAGCAATTCCCGGGTAAGCGTGGCCTGCGTAAGGGCGCCAAGTACACCCTGGAATTCGCCTTGATGGCCGACGGTGTCGCGCCAAAAGACGTCTACAAGGTGTTGGCTGGCAAGGATGGTCAGGATCGCGCGTTCAAGAAGCTCGACGAACTCAAGCCGAACATCCAGTGGTGGGAGGCCGGCGCACAGCCGCCGCAGTACCTGGCCTCCGGTGACGTGGTCATGAGCTCGGCCTACAACGGCCGGATCGCCGCGGTACAGAAAGAAAGCAACCTGAAAGTGGTGTGGAACGGCGGTATCTACGACTTCGACGCCTGGGCCATCCCGCGCGGCCTGGACAAGACCCGCGCCGAAGCGGCGAAGAAATTCATCGCCTACTCGGTGGCGCCACAGCAGCAGAAGACCTACTCGGAAAACATCGCCTACGGCCCGGCCAACACCCAGGCAGTACCGTTGCTGTCCAAGGATGTCTTGAAAGACATGCCGACCACCCCGGAAAACATCGCCAACCAGGTACAGATCGATGTCAGCTTCTGGGCTGACAACGGTGAGCAACTGGAACAGCGCTTCAACTCCTGGGCTGCGAAGTAACCCAACCCGCTGAAGGCTGGATAGGGTCCATGTGGGAGCGAGCCTGCTCGCGATAGCGGTCTGTCAGACACATCGATAATGAATGCGTCGCAGCCATCGCGAGCAGGCTCGCTCCCACAGGACGTCAGTCTCGGGTGTTTCAAAAGAACAGGGGCGGCACACCGTCCCTGTAACGATAAAAAAAGATTTGCGGAGTTCGCCATGGCCATCGCCGTTCCACTGAACGCGGGCACCAGCCCCACCTTGAAGCAGCGGCTCAAGCGCGCCGAGCGGGTCAACCGCTGGAAGGCCCAGGCCTTGATCGCGCCGCTGGTGCTGTTTCTGTTGCTGGTGTTCCTGGTGCCAATCGTGGCGCTGTTGTTCAAAAGCGTCAGCAACCCGGAAGTGGTCGGCACCATGCCGCGTACCGTGGCTGCGATTGCAGCGTGGGATGGGCGCGGTTTACCTGGGGAACCGGTGTACAAGGCCGCCAGTGAAGACCTGGCCGAAGCGCGCAAGAATCAGACTCTGGGCGACTTGTCCAAGCGCCTGAACATGGAATCGGCCGGCTATCGCAGCCTGCTGACCAAGACCGCTCGTGCGTTGCCATTTGCCAGCGAGCCGCCTTCTTATAAAGAAGCACTGGAAAACCTCGATGAGCGTTGGGGCGATCCTGCGTATTGGCAGGTGATCCGCCGCAATACCAGCAACGTCACCCCCTATTACCTGCTGGCGTCCGTCGATCATCGCATCGACGACCTCGGCGAACTGGCCCCGGCCACGCCTGACCAGGCGATCTACCTCGACATTTTTGCCCGTACATTCTGGATGGGCCTGGTCATCACCGCGATCTGCCTGGTACTGGCTTATCCACTGGCCTACCTGTTGGCGAACCTGCCGTCGCGCCAGAGCAACCTGCTGATGATCCTGGTGCTGCTGCCGTTCTGGACTTCGATCCTGGTACGGGTGGCGGCGTGGATCGTACTGTTGCAATCCGGAGGCCTGATCAACAGTGCCCTGCTGGCCATGGGCGTCATCGACAAGCCTCTGGAGTTGGTCTTCAACCGTACCGGTGTCTACATTTCGATGGTCCACATCCTGCTGCCGTTCATGATCCTGCCGATCTACAGCGTGATGAAGGGCATCTCGCCCACCTACATGCGGGCGGCGATTTCCCTGGGCTGTCATCCATTTGCCAGTTTCTGGCGGGTGTACTTCCCGCAGACCTATGCCGGTGTCGGCGCCGGTTGCCTGTTGGTGTTCATCCTCGCTATCGGCTACTACATCACCCCGGCGTTGCTGGGCAGCCCGAACGACCAGATGGTCAGCTACTTCGTCGCGTTCTACACCAACACCAGCATCAACTGGGGCATGGCCACGGCGCTCGGCGGGCTGCTGTTGCTGGCGACCATCGTGCTTTATCTGATTTACAGCTGGCTGGTGGGCGCCAGTCGCCTGCGCCTGAGCTAAGGGGAGATCGAAATGCTGAGTCCTTACATGTCTCCCGTCGAACGGGTGTGGTTCTACTGCTTGCGTACGCTCTGCGGACTGATTCTGTTGTTCCTGATCCTGCCGGTGCTGGTGATCGTGCCACTGTCGTTCAACTCCGGCAGTTTCCTGGTGTATCCGCTGCAGGGCTTTTCGCTGCACTGGTATCAGGACTTCTTCGCCTCGGCCGAGTGGATGCGGGCGTTGAAGAACAGCATCATCGTGGCCCCGGCTGCCACGTTGCTGGCGATGGTCTTCGGTACGCTGGCGGCCATTGGCCTGACCCGTGGCGATTTCCCGGGCAAGGCGCTGGTCATGGCGCTGGTGATTTCACCCATGGTGGTCCCGGTGGTGATCATCGGCGTGGCCAGCTACCTGTTCTTCGCGCCGCTGGGAATGGGCAACAGTTTTATCTCGTTGATCGTAGTCCACGCGGTGCTTGGCGTACCGTTCGTCATCATCACCGTCTCGGCGACCTTGCAGGGCTTCAACCATAACCTGGTGCGAGCCGCCGCCAGCCTGGGCGCTTCGCCATTGACGGCGTTTCGTCGGGTGACCTTGCCGTTGATCGCCCCGGGAGTGATCTCCGGGGCGTTGTTCGCCTTCGCGACTTCATTCGATGAAGTGGTGGTGACCCTGTTCCTCGCCGGCCCCGAGCAGGCCACCCTGCCACGGCAGATGTTCAGCGGCATTCGCGAAAACCTCAGTCCTACCATCGCGGCAGCGGCGACGCTGTTGATCGCCTTCTCGGTGATCCTGCTGCTGACCCTGGAGTGGTTGCGTGGGCGTAGTGAGAAACTGCGTACCACCCAAGCCTGAGTACTCTGTGGGAGCGAGCCTGCTCGCGATAGCGGACTGACATTCAGCCTCTATGTTGAATGTCCCACCGCTATCGCGAGCAGGCTCGCTCCCACAAGGACTTGCGGCGTATTCACGATCCGCAATACCGAGCTATCCTTGTGCCAGCCCATATTCGAACAAGAGGCCGTGCACATGAGTCTTTCCTCATTCAAGATCGCCCACAAACTGATCACCGGTGCTGCTGCCATTGAGCAACTGGCGGCCGAGCTGACACGGCTGGATGTGGATAACCCGCTGATCGTCACCGACGCCGCGCTGGTCCGGTCCGGCACCGTGGACCTGGCCCTGCAGCACTTGGGCGGGCGCGACTACGAGATTTTCGACCGGGTCATGCCGGACCCGGAGATCGCCATCGTCGAAGATTGCATGCAGGCCTACCGCGACGGTGGCCATGATGGCCTGATCGGCCTCGGCGGTGGCAGTGCCATCGACATCGCCAAGTGCGTGGGCGTCTACGCCGGTTATCACGGCGAGCTGCAGGACATGTTCGGTGTCGACCAGGTCCCCCGCAAGGGCCCGCCGATGATTGCCATTCCCACCACGGCGGGGACCGGCTCGGAGGTCACCAACGTGGCGATCCTTTCCGACAAGGCTGCACAATTGAAGAAGGGCATTGTCAGCGATTATCTGTTGCCGGACGTGGCGCTGGTCAGCCCGCAGATGACCCTGACCTGTCCTCCCGGCGTGACCGCGGCCAGTGGTGTCGATGCGCTGGCTCATGCTGTCGAGTCCTACCTTTCGCTCAATGCCTCGCCGATCACCGATGCCCTGGCCATCGGTGCGATCAAACTGATCAGCCGCGCGTTGCCCAAGGCCTTTGCCAACCCGGCTCACCTGCAGGCCCGCGAGGATATGGCAACCGCCAGCCTGATGGCCGGCATGGCGTTCGGCAATGCCGGGGTCGGCGCGGTGCATGCGCTGGCTTATCCATTGGGCGGGCGCTTTCACGTGTCCCATGGCGTCGCCAACGCCTTGCTGCTGCCCTATGTCATGCAGTGGAACAAAATGGCCTGCGTGGAGCGCATGCGGGATATTGCCGAAGCGATGGGCATAAAGACCGGCCACTTGAGTGATCTTGAAGCCGCCGACGAAGCGGTGGAGGCCATGGCCGCGTTGTGTAGCGCCGTAGAGATCCCCAAGGGCTTGAGCGGCCTGGGTGTCACCGAGGACGTGATTCCGTCCATGGCCGTGGAGGCGGCGGGGATCGAGCGGTTGATGCGTAACAATCCACGCAAGCTGAGCGTCGCTGATATCGAGAAGATCTACCGCGCAGCGTATTGATCGTCGGCCACGGTGGGCGCGCCAAACCTTGAGGTATACAATGCGCGCCATCGCGATTTCGCTCAAAACAGGTGCGTCATGCAGCCCTTCGCCATTGCTCCGTCGATTCTCTCCGCCGACTTCGCCCGCCTGGGCGAAGAAGTGGACAACGTCCTGGCCGCCGGGGCCGACATCGTGCACTTCGATGTCATGGACAACCACTACGTCCCCAACCTGACCATCGGCCCGATGGTCTGCGCGGCACTGCGCAAGTACGGCATCACCGCGCCGATCGACGCGCACCTGATGGTCAGCCCGGTGGACCGTATCGTCGGCGACTTCATCGAAGCCGGTGCCACCTACATCACGTTCCACCCCGAAGCCACGCTGCACGTCGATCGCTCCTTGCAGTTGATCCGTGAGGGCGGCTGCAAGGCTGGCCTGGTGTTCAACCCCGCGACACCGCTGGACGTACTCAAGTACGTGATGGACAAGGTCGATATGATCCTGTTGATGAGCGTCAACCCTGGTTTCGGCGGTCAGAAGTTCATCCCGGCGACCCTCGACAAGCTGCGCGAGGCCCGTGCGCTGATCGATGCCTCGGGACGTGACATTCGCCTGGAAATCGACGGCGGCGTGAACGTGGGCAATATCCGCGAGATCGCCGCGGCCGGCGCCGACACCTTCGTTGCAGGTTCGGCGATCTTCAACGCGCCGGACTACAAGGAAGTCATCGAAAAAATGCGCGCCGAACTGGCTCTGGCCCGTCCATGAGCGGTTTCGAGCAGCTGTTCCCCGGCAGCCTGCCGCGTCTGGTGATGTTCGACCTCGATGGCACACTGGTCGATTCGGTCCCGGATCTCGCGGCAGCGGTGGACGACATGCTGCTCAAGCTCGGACGCCCGCCTGCCGGCCTCGAGGCGGTGCGCCATTGGGTTGGCAACGGTGCGCCCATGCTGGTGCGCCGGGCCCTGGCCAATCACATCGACGCCCAGGGAGTCGATGACGCCGAGGCCGAGCGAGCGTTGGAGTTGTTCAACGAAGCCTATGAAGGCAATCACCCGCTGACGGTGGTCTACCCCGGTGTGCGCTCGACCCTCAAGTGGCTGCACAAGCAAGGCGTGGAAATGGCGTTGATCACCAACAAGCCGGAACGCTTTGTCGCGCCGTTGCTGGACCAGATGAAAATCGGCCGCTACTTCCGCTGGATCATCGGCGGCGACACCTTGCCGCAGAAGAAGCCCGACCCGGCGGCGCTGTTCTTCGTCATGAAAATGGCCAACATCCCGGCCTCCCAATCATTATTTGTCGGCGACTCGCGCAGCGATGTGCTGGCGGCGAAAGCGGCGGGGGTCAAGTGCGTGGCGCTGAGTTATGGCTACAACCACGGCCGGCCGATCGCTGAAGAGTTTCCCTCGCTGGTGATCGACGACCTGCGCCTGTTAATTCCCGGTTGCCTGGACCCGGCCGCTGAGATAACGTTGCCCGATGCTGTTCAATCCTCTTCTGGAAACGCCATCGTGGTGGTCACTCGCAAACTCTGGATGAAAGTCATGAAGGCCCTGGCCCGCTGGCGTTGGCGCGCCTGACTTGATCCTGGCCGGTTATCCGGCGCGTTTGCATACCTGACTGTCAGCTCCTCTTGCCACGAGGCACCCTCATGATCCGCGAAGAATTCCTGCGCCTGGCCGCTGCCGGCTACAACCGTATCCCGCTCGCCTGCGAAACCCTGGCCGACTTCGACACACCGCTGTCGATCTACCTCAAGCTGGCCGACCAGCCCAATTCCTACCTGCTCGAATCGGTGCAGGGCGGCGAAAAATGGGGCCGTTACTCCATCATCGGCCTGCCGTGCCGTACGGTGCTGCGGGTCCATGACCATCGCATCAGCGTGACCCATGACGGCGTCGAGATCGAAAGCCACGAGGTCGAAGACCCGCTGGCCTTCGTCGAAACCTTCAAGGCCCGCTACAACGTGCCGACCATCCCCGGTCTGCCACGGTTCAACGGTGGCCTGGTGGGGTATTTCGGCTACGACTGCGTGCGCTATGTGGAAAAACGCCTGGGCACTTGCCCGAACCCGGACCCCCTGGGCGTGCCGGACATCCTGCTGATGGTTTCCGATGCGGTGGTGGTCTTCGACAACCTCGCTGGCAAGATGCACGCGATTGTCCTGGCGGATCCTTCCCAGGACGATGCTTACGAGCAAGGTCAGAAAAGCCTGCAGGACCTGTTGGAAAAGCTTCGTCAGCCGATCACCCCGCGTCCGGGGCTGGATTTCAGCAAGCAGGCGGCGGCCGATCCAGTGTTCCGTTCCAGCTTTACCCAGGCCGATTACGAAAGGGCCGTCGATACCATCAAGGAATACATCCTGGCGGGCGACTGCATGCAGGTGGTGCCGTCGCAACGGATGTCCATCGACTTCAAGGCCGCGCCCATCGATCTGTACCGGGCATTGCGCTGCTTCAACCCGACGCCTTACATGTACTTCTTCAATTTCGGTGATTTCCACGTCGTGGGCAGTTCGCCGGAAGTGCTGGTGCGAGTCGAGGACAACCTGATCACCGTGCGACCGATTGCCGGCACCCGCCCTCGTGGCGCGACGGAGGAGGCGGATCGGGCGCTGGAAGAGGACCTGTTGTCGGATGCCAAGGAAATCGCCGAGCACCTGATGCTGATCGACCTGGGCCGCAACGATACCGGGCGGGTTTCGGAGGTCGGCTCGGTGAAGCTCACCGAGAAGATGGTCATCGAACGTTATTCCAACGTGATGCACATCGTGTCGAACGTCACCGGCCAGTTGAAGGCCGGGTTGACGGCCATGGACGCCTTGCGGGCGATCCTGCCGGCGGGGACCTTGTCCGGTGCGCCAAAAATCCGCGCGATGGAAATCATCGATGAACTGGAACCGGTCAAGCGTGGTGTATACGGTGGTGCCGTGGGTTATTTCGCCTGGAACGGCAACATGGACACCGCCATTGCCATCCGGACGGCCGTGATCAAGAACGGCGAACTCCATGTGCAGGCCGGTGGCGGCATCGTTGCCGATTCGGTACCAGTGCTGGAATGGGAAGAAACCCTGAACAAGCGCCGGGCAATGTTCCGTGCCGTGGCGCTGGCCGAGCAGACTCCGAGCGACTGAGTTCACCTGCATCTGTGAGCCACAATCACTGTGGGAGCGAGCCTGCTCGCGATTGACGGCGGCACTTCAAGAGCAATGTGTCTGATGTGTCGCCATCGCGAGCAGGCTCGCTCCCACAGGGGGCCTCGATCAAAAGTCCAGACTGACCCCGACATTCACCCCTTGCTGGGTGAAATCATCATCCTTGCGCAATGTATAACCGCCCCGCAGTGCCAGATCGTTGGTCAGCTTATGGCTGATCCCCAGACTCAGGCGACTCAGGTGGCTCTGTGGCGTATAGCCTTCAAGCGTGAAGTCGTTGGCCGGCAGGCTGTTGAGGGCAATGTTCACCTTCTGCGTATCATCTTCATACTCACGTTCGTGGGCGTATTCGCCAAACACCTGGGTCTGGCGGGTGAAGTTGTATTTGCCCTGTAAGCCAATGCCCAGGCGTTTCGAGTCACGGGTCTGATCATCGAATGTCAGGGCCGTGGAACGGTTGCTCTTCTCGGAATAACCGTCGACTTCTACCTTCGCATAATCGGCACTGATGAACGGTGACAGGTGCCATTCACTGCCGGGCCGGGCAATGTCGTAGCCCACGCGACTGCTGAACGCCCAGAGACGACCGTCGGTATCGCCTTTTTCCTGTGCCTGGCTGGCGCCCAGGTCGAACTTGCGTTCCAGGTTGTCGTAGTCGAGCTTGCCGCCGGTCAGCGCAGCATCGGCCCACCAGCGATTCTGCTGGAACTGGGCAAAGGCGGTGGCCAGGTAGCTGTTGAGCGTGTAGTCCGAGTCGTTATGACCTGCTTCCATGTCCTGGCGATAGAAACCGGCGGCCACCCCGACGCGCCAGGCTTCGCTGAGGCGGTAACTGCCTCCGATATTCAGGCTCTGGCCACTGCCATCGGCGCTGGCGCTGTTGCTCTGGCTGTCCAGGTCCAGATGCTGGCCGCCGCCCGCGACGATCGCTCGCCACTGACCAACCGCTTGCCAGCTGTCCCAGTCCGATTGCCATTGGTTGCGTAGCTCGTCCTGGTGGGCACGGAGCGTCGAATGGGCCATTTCAGGCAGCAATGTCAGCTCCCAGGGTGCCGAGAGCAGGGAGTAGGCATAGTCGGCGATCAGCTTCTGTCCGGCTTCGGTGGGGTGGACCGAATCGTTGTAGACCAGTTTGCTCGGATCAGGTGTGGCGCTGTGGATGCCATAAGTCGGGTTTTCCGTGCAGCCATTACCGCTGAAACAAGTAGCGACGAGGTTCGTACCACTGGCAAAGCCGAATCGTGCGGGGGCGGCGAAGCTTTCCTGCAGCAACAGTGGAACATTCAGTGGAATGACTTCGGCGTCGATACCTTGCAGTCGGGTGATCAACTGCTGGTTGAACTGGTTGCTGAGTTGCGAGACAGCACTCTGCAAAGGGGTGCCATTCAAGGCTGGTGTCAGGCCGAGGTCGGGCAGCAGCCAGACCACTGCGTATCGGGCGCCCGCCGTTTGCAGGGTCTGGACACTGTCGGCCAGGCGGTTCGCGGCGGCGCGCGCCTGCACAGGGCTTAACACCAGGCCTTGGAGAAAATCGTTACCGCCTCCGGAAATGTAATACAGCGCATTCGGGTCGGCGCGCCGTCCGTTGGCCAGGTAGCCGGCACGACTACGTTCGCCGGTATCGGAAACGGTGGTGATCGAGTCGAGAATCTGGTCGGTGCGATAGCCACCCACGGCCCAGTTGTTGCCATCCGCCAGGCCCGTGCTGGCACGGGCCGCCGAGGTCGAGGCGGCGGTTTCATCGGCGGAGTAGCCCAACCGTCCACCGAGCAGTTGGGTGGCGTTGGCGGAATAGACCTCGCCGCTGCCATCCAGGTAGACCGGGCCGGTACGGTTGGTAAAGCGTCGGGTTGCCCCGGCCGGTCCGTCGGGGTCGGTGAGCTGGCCGGCGTCGTTGAGGCTGTCGCCGAAGACGATGAAGCTGGAGTAGGGGGCTGCGCTTGCGTGGGTACCGGCCATCATCAGCAGGCAAGCGATGACGGGAATGAACAACGTTTGTCTGATCATGGGCAAAGTCCGTTTTGTCTTGTCGTTGTTGGAATAACGACAGCGCCAGACTGTTTGCGTTCGGCCATCCATCCGGAACGTTGCGATTGTTTGCAAGCCCGTCGGGTCGCTCATATTGCGCGCTCCGCCTAGCTAAGCTACTGTGCCCGGACGTATGAACGAGACTTCCCCCGTGTCGATTGTCAGCAAACTTCTGGATCAAATGATCAAGGCTCACGCCCGTTGGCGTTGGCGCGCCTGACCGTTCTCTGCCGGCTTTGCCGGACCTGTACCGATTTGCCTTTTTTACCCGCTTGAAAGCCGTTTCGCTGGCGCACGATTTGCCCGGCCAAGCGCAGTACCGTGCGGGTTCTCTTCGAAGGCTGTATTTAAAGTCAGTGAATTCAATAGGTTGCTTACGCCATGTTGCTGATGATCGATAATTACGACTCCTTTACCTACAACGTTGTGCAGTACCTCGGCGAGCTGGGCTCCGAAGTGAAGGTGGTGCGCAACGACGAATTGACCATTGCCGAGATCGAAGCCCTCAAGCCCGAGCGCATTGTGGTTTCACCAGGCCCGTGCACGCCGACCGAAGCGGGCGTCTCCATCGAAGCCATCAAGTATTTCGCCGGCAAACTGCCCATCCTGGGGGTCTGCCTGGGCCATCAGTCGATCGGACAGGCCTTTGGCGGCGATGTGGTGCGGGCCCGGCAGGTCATGCACGGCAAGACCAGTCCGGTATTTCATGAAGACAAGGGCGTGTTCGAAGGCCTGAACCGTCCGCTCACCGTCACTCGCTATCACTCCCTGATCGTCAAGCGCGAAACCCTGCCCGACTGCCTGGAGCTGACCGCATGGACCCAGTTGGAAGACGGATCGGTGGATGAAATCATGGGATTGCGCCACAAGACGTTGAACATCGAGGGTGTGCAGTTCCACCCCGAGTCCATCCTTACCGAACAGGGCCACGAGCTGTTCGCCAATTTCCTCAAACAAACCGGCGGCACGCGCTAAGGACTTTCCATGGATATCAAGACAGCCCTGGGTCGTATCGTTGGTCATCTCGACCTGAGCACCGACGAGATGCGCGATGTGATGCGCGAGATCATGACCGGACAGTGCACGGATGCGCAGATTGGCGCATTCATGATGGCCATGCGCATGAAGAGTGAAAGCATCGACGAAATCGTCGGCGCAGTCTCGGTGATGCGCGAGCTGGCGGACAAGGTCGAACTCAAGACCCTGGACGGCGTGGTGGATGTGGTGGGCACTGGCGGTGATGGTGCCAATATCTTCAACGTGTCCACTGCCTCGGCCTTCGTCGTCGCGGCCGCCGGTTGCACCGTCGCCAAGCATGGCAATCGGGCGGTTTCAGGCAAGAGCGGCAGTGCCGACTTGCTGGAAGCGGCCGGCATCTACCTGAACCTGACGCCGGTCCAGGTGGCGCGCTGCATCGATAACGTGGGCATCGGCTTCATGTTTGCCCAGACCCATCACAGTGCCATGAAACATGCCGCGGCCCCGCGTCGTGACCTGGGCCTGCGTACCTTGTTCAACATGCTTGGCCCGCTTACGAATCCGGCCGGCGTGAAACATCAGGTGGTGGGCGTGTTCAGCCAGGCGTTGTGCCGGCCGTTGGCGGAAGTCCTGCAGCGCCTGGGTAGCAAGCACGTTTTGGTGGTTCATTCGAAAGACGGACTGGACGAGTTCAGCCTGGCGGCACCGACGTTCGTGGCTGAACTAAAAAATGACCAGATCAGCGAATACTGGGTCGAACCTGAAGACCTGGGTATGAAGAGCCAGAGTCTGCACGGCCTGGCGGTGGATGGACCGGCCCAGTCGCTGGAGCTGATCCGTGATGCCCTGGGGCGTCGCAAGACCGAGAATGGCCAGAAGGCCGCAGAAATGATCGTGCTCAACGCCGGCGCTGCGTTGTACGCCGCCGACCACGCCAGCAGCCTCAAACAAGGCGTGGAACTGGCCCATGATGCATTGCATACCGGCCTGGCTCGGGAAAAGCTGGAAGAACTGGGTGCCTTTACAGCCGTATTCAAAGTGGAGAACGAAGGATGAGCGTGCCAACGGTTCTGGAAAAAATTCTGGCCCGCAAGGCTGAGGAAGTAGCCGAGCGCAGGGCTCGGGTCAGTCTGGCCGAGTTGGAAAGCCTGGCGCGTGCAGCGGATGCTCCCCGTGGCTTTGCCAACGCACTGATCAATCAGGCGAAGAAAAAACATCCAGCCGTGATTGCCGAAATCAAGAAGGCTTCTCCCAGCAAGGGTGTGATCCGTGAGCACTTCGTGCCGGCTGATATTGCCCGGAGCTACGAGAAGGGCGGTGCGACTTGCCTCTCGGTGCTCACCGATATCGATTTTTTCCAAGGGCACGACGACTACCTGAAGCAGGCGCGTGCGGCGTGCAAGCTGCCGGTGATCCGCAAGGATTTCATGGTCGATCCCTATCAGATCGTGGAAGCCCGAGCATTGGGGGCCGACTGCGTGCTGTTGATCGTCTCCGCGCTGGACGACGTGAAAATGGCCGAACTGGCCTCCGTCGCCAAGGATGTAGGGCTGGATGTGCTGGTCGAAGTGCATGATGGCGACGAGCTGGAACGGGCCCTGAAAACCCTCGATACCAAGCTGGTCGGTGTGAACAACCGCAACCTGCACACCTTTGAAGTCAGCCTGGAAACCACCTTGGACCTGTTGCCGCGTATCCCCCGTGATCGCCTGGTCATCACCGAAAGTGGCATCCTCAATCGGGCCGATGTCGAACTGATGGAAGTCAGCGACGTGTACTCGTTCCTGGTGGGCGAAGCGTTCATGCGGGCTGAAAGTCCGGGGACTGAGTTGCAACGCTTGTTCTTCCCCGAGCGTGGCACTCCGGTGACGGGTTCGGCGCTGGATTGATCCGATGCCGTCGGTGATCTCTCTTTGCGTCGAAGCTGGCCTGCAAGCCGAACAGGAACTGTTGGCCAGTATCTGCGCGGGCGATGCCGAATTTGGCCTGCTGTTCTGGCGACCCAATGACCGTGCATTGGTGATGCCGCGCCGTTTGAGTCGCCTGCCGGGGTTCGACCTCGCTTGCGAAGTTTCGGCTGCCAACGGCTGGCCTGTTCTGCTGCGCGAAACCGGTGGCGAGCCGGTGCCGCAATCGGCCGCGACGGTCAATATTGCGCTGGTCTATGCTCCACCCCGTAGCGAAGGCGACCACGGTCGGATCGAAACCGCGTATCGCCGATTGTGCGATCCCATCTGCCAGTTGCTGGACGAACTGGGCGGTGTGGCTTCGCTGGGCGAGGTGGACGGAGCGTTTTGCGACGGGCGATTCAACGTCAATCTCGACGGTCGGAAAATGGTCGGCACCGCTCAGCGCTGGCGTCAGAGCAAGGGGGGCAACGCCCGGTAGGTCTGGTGCATGGGGCGCTGTTGCTGGAAAACGAACGCGAGTCGATGGTTGCCGCAGTCAACCGCTTCAATGAAGCCTGCGGTTTGGAGCAACGCGTGCGTGCCGGGAGCCACATCGCCCTGCACGAGAAATTCCCGGCCCCCCATGCGCTGGAGCGACTTGAGGGGCTTTATCGGGATCTATTCCGCGCACTGGTCTAGCGCGTTCCGAACACCACCATGGTCTTGCCCTTGACGTTGACCAGGTTGCGTTCCTCCAGGTCCTTGAGCACACGACCCACCATCTCCCGCGAGCAACCGACAATCCGACCGATCTCCTGCCGGGTGACCTTGATCTGCATGCCATCGGGGTGCGTCATTGCGTCGGGCTGCTTGCACAGTTCCAGCAGGCAGCGGGCGACGCGACCGGTCACGTCGAAGAAGGCGAGGTCGCCTACCTTGCGGGTGGTATTACGCAGACGCTGTGCGATTTGTCCGCTAAGTACGTAAAGAATGTCGGGGTCTTGCAGGGATAACTCCCTGAATTTTCCATAGCTGATTTCCGCGACCTCACATTCGATCTTGCTCCGTACCCAAGCGCTGCGTTCCTGTTCCTTGCCCGCCTGTTCGAACAACCCCAACTCTCCGAAGAAGTCTCCGGAGTTGAGATAAGCGATGATCATTTCCCGGCCGTCGTCATCCTCGATCAGGATCGTGACCGATCCCTTGATGATGAAAAACAGGGTGTCTGAACGGTCGCCTGCACAAATGATGTTGTGTTTGGCTGGATAGCGGCGACGCTGGCAATGCATCAAGAGCTTGTCGAGATTCTTGATCTTGAATGTGGGAGTAATGGCAACCATGGTTGTGTCCCGAAATACTGCGCGATGTGTTGGTCTGGTTTTTCTTATGGGCGTGAATGGCAAATCGCTATGAGCTGGCGATAAGCCAGTGGTGGGGCGCCAGCTTAACAGAGGCACTCTCAATTGATTCGAGAATTTACCTGGATGGAGATGGTCCAGGCGACTTACGGCAAGGGCTGCCATGCCGGGGGGCTGTGCTAAGCTGGCGACCCTTTTTTTAGACAGTGGAGTCTTGGCGATGAAGGCACGCATCCAATGGGCTGGCGAAGCCATGTTCCTCGGTGAGTCGGGCAGCGGTCATGTGGTCGTCATGGACGGCCCGCCGGAAGCCGGTGGTCGGAACCTGGGTGTCCGGCCAATGGAAATGCTTCTGCTGGGTGTAGGAGGTTGCAGTAACTTCGACGTTGTCAGCATTCTCAAGAAGTCGCGCCAGGCGGTCGAAAGTTGTGAGGCTTTCCTGGAAGCGGAGCGCGCCACCGAAGACCCGAAAGTGTTCACCAAGATCCACATGCATTTCGTGGTAAAGGGCCGGGCCCTGAAGGAGGCCCAGGTCAAGCGTGCCATCGAGCTGTCCGCCGAGAAATATTGCTCGGCTTCGATCATGCTCGGCGCAGCCGGTGTTGAAATCACCCACGATTATGAAATCATCGAATTGGGTTGAATCGACATCCAACTATCATAAAAGCGGTGCAAGCTCTGGCGATCGGAAGCCGACGTCTGCATAATGCGCCACTTTTTTCAGGGCAGTGGCCGGTCTTCTGACCGGTCGCTTGTCTGGACAGACAACCAAAATCGCCATCGCGAAGAGGTGTTAACCGTCCTACGCAGATGCGTTGTTCGCATCTGACGGGCATGCTTGATCACGCGGCCGGGCCGCAATACACAGAGAGTTTTCAAACGGTGAAAAGCAAACTCAAGCTCCATGGTTTCAACAACCTGACAAAGACCTTGAGCTTCAACATCTATGACATCTGCTATGCGGAAACCCCGCAAGACCAGCAGGCCTACGTCGAGTACATCAATAAAGAGTACAACGCCAAGCGCCTCACGCAGATCCTCACGGAAGTTGTCGATATCATTGGTGCCAACATCCTGAACATCGCCAGTCAGGACTATGAACCCCAAGGCGCCAGCGTGACCATTCTGATCTCGGAAGAGCCGGTGACACCGACCGACAGCCAGATCGAAGAGTCCCCGGGCCCATTGCCCGAAATTATCCTGGCCCACCTCGACAAGAGCCACATCACGGTGCACACCTACCCGGAAATACATCCGGTAGACGGTATTGCAACGTTCCGTGTGGACATTGATGTTTCGACCTGTGGCGTCATTTCACCGCTCAAGGCACTCAATTTCCTGATCCACCAGTTCGACTCGGATATCGTGACCGTGGATTACCGCGTGCGTGGCTTTACTCGCGATGTGGAAGGTCACAAGCACTTCATCGATCACGAGATCAATTCGATTCAGAACTACCTGTCCGAAGATACCCGTGACGCGTATCAGATGACCGACGTGAACGTGTATCAGGAAAACCTGTTCCACACCAAGATGCTGCTCAAGGACTTTGAGCTGGACAACTACCTGTTCGGCGATGCCACCAGCAACCTGTCTGCTGAACAGCGTGACCAGGTGGAAGAGCGTGTGAAGCATGAGATGCTGGAAATTTTCTACGCACGCAACATGCCGCGCTGAAATTTCAGATGCAAAAAAGGCGACGGAAGTCGCCTTTTTTGTTTTCTGAAAGCACGGGGATGCTTCTGTCAGATCCGATAAGTGCTCTTGGTCATGACCTTCGCCAGCAGACTCATGCCGAATTTCACCGGTGCCGGAAAGCGGAAACCACCGGCCTCCAATGCGCTTTCTGCATGGTGTTCTTCATCTTCGCGCATCTGCTCCAGGATCGCCCGCGACTTTTCATCCTCCGCCGGCAATTGCTCCAGGTGTTCATTCAGGTGCTTACACACCTGATGTTCGGTGGCGGCAACGAAACCGAGGCTGACCTTATCGCTGATCAGCCCGGCGACGGCGCCTATTCCGAATGACATCCCGTAGAACAGCGGATTCAGCACGCTGGTATGGCTGCCCAGTTGGCGAATGCGTTGTTCGCACCAGACCAGGTGGTCGACTTCTTCCTCGGCGGCATGCTCCATTGCCTCGCGCACCTTAGGCAGCTTCGCTGTCAGCGCCTGGCCCTGGTACAACGCCTGGGCACAGACCTCGCCGGTGTGGTTGATACGCATCAGTCCGGCAACATGGCGGGTCTGCTCGTCACTCAGTTGCGCGTCCGGCTGCACGATGGCCGGGGATGGGCGGTACGGTTGACCACTGAAGGGCAACAGCGTGCGCATCGCGGTATCGGCCTGCAACAGCAGGCGGTCAATCGGCGAGTAGTGACGTTGGGTAGTCATGCTTACCTCCGGAAGAAATCACGGCGGCCAGTTTAACCCAATTGGCCGCTCAGGATTTGCGTTGGGTCAGGGTCTCAACCCGGCGGCCAGTTCATCTGGCGCTGCCCGAGTACGTGCATATGAATGTGATAGACGGTCTGTCCGCCAAGTTCATTGCAGTTCATCACCACACGGAAACCGTCCTCGCAGCCCTGTTCCTTGGCGAGGCGCTGGGCTGTGAACAGGATATGTCCGGCCAGCGCCTTGTCTTCCTCGGTCAGGTCATTGAGGGTGCGAATCGGCTTTTTCGGAATGACCAGGAAATGCACTGGCGCCTGTGGGGCGATGTCGTGGAATGCCAGGACCTGGTCATCCTCGTAGATGATCTTCGCCGGGATTTCCCGGTTGATGATCTTGGTAAACAAAGTATCCACAGCTGTTCTCCCTTTGGTTGTGGAAGTCGAGTGTACTGAAGGTTCGGTGGCTGAGCCCGGGTTTCCATTCAAATTTCATTCAGCGTGGGCAGTACGCCTTGTTGATCAAGCCGGCGATGCTTCGCACCATCCATCGCGAGCCTAGCCGCGGGAGCATGGCGAGCCAGCGATTGCGGCGTCCGGGAATGATGATCGCTCGGTTTCTGTCGAGCGCGCGCACGGCATACAAAGCTACTTCTTCCGGGCTCATCAGCAGGTTACCGTGCTTTAGTTTCTGTTCGTCGAGATGTGCCTTGGCGAAGAAGCCGGTCTGAGTCGGACCTGGGCAAAGGACTGACACCTTGATCGCGCATTTCTTCAGCTCGACTCGCAGGGCTTCGGAGAAGTGCAGCACATAGGCCTTGCTGGCGTAATAGGTGCTCATCCAGGGGCCCGGCTGGAAAGCTGCAATCGAGGCCACGTTCAGGATCTGCCCGCCGCCATGCAGTGCCATGCTATTGCCAACGGCGTGACAGAGGCGTGTCAGGGCGAGAATGTTGACTTCGATCAGGTCCTGCTCGGTCATCCAGTCCTGGCCCAGGAACGGGCCACAGGTACCGATACCCGCGCAATTGACCAGCAGATCGATCTGGCGCTCGCTTTCCTCCAGTTCCAGCAGGAAACCTGAAAGCCGTAGCGGCTCCCCCAGGTCGCATGCCCGGAAAAGTACCTCCACGCCAAACCGCTGGGTCAGTTCTATCGCAATGCTTTCCAACCGATCACGTTGTCGGGCCACCAGCAGCAGATTGCGGCCGCGCCGGGCCAAAGCTTCGGCCATGGCCAGGCCAATGCCACTGGAGGCGCCAGTGATCAGGGCGTAACGGGTCATGCAGTTCTCCATCGCAATGGCCCGTCGCCAGTGGACTTGACTGTCATAGGAACGAGGGGCGCTTACTGTTCCTCGGAGTCTACAGAAGGTGCCTCTGCCTCGGCAGGTTCTTCGGCAGGTTCCGCAGCATCTTCATCCGTGGATTCGCTGCTTTCGTAGCTGCTCAGCGAGCTGGTGCCGTAATCCTCTTCGATGGCACTGAAGACGCCAGCCACGGTCGCGAAGATGATCAGTACGATCATGACGAGCCAGAGCGACGCAAGTACCTTGACCCCGGTGTTGTTACGCGGCGGAGGAGGGCCATAGCGATTGGCGCCCTCATTGCCGGGGGCGAAAATGAGCACAAACGGAAAGACGCTGCCCACGAATGGGATGAGGTTCAACAGCCACAGCCAGCCGGACCAGCCAAGGTCATGCAGGCGCTGGACGTTGAACTGGATGCTGACGTAGGCAAAGCCGAGAAAAACGACCGCTGCCAGCAAACCGCCGACGATCATTGCTGCTATCGAGCCCGAGGTGAAAATCCATGCCGCTCCGAGTGCGAAGGCCACGCCAACCACTAGCATCATGACCAGGGTCAGGGCCATGGTCCAGGCCAGGTATCGCAGGCGTCCGATGCGCCCATCGAAGCTGAACGGCTTGAGCGTGGCGTATTCGGCAACGGCGTCACCGACATGGGCCCGGGGTGGTGCGTACGGGGAGGCCGGTTCGATGAGCGATTCGGGGTGACGCCCGCTCGTGGCCGGTGACGAGTGCTGCACTTCGTCGAGATTCAGCTGGAGGGCAGGCTCGGCTTCGATGCGCGCATCAATCCCGCTCTGGTTGAGGGCCTCCAGATACTTCTGCGCCTCGTTTTGGGACAGGTTGCTTTTCAGGGCCACCTTGTGTCCGCCGAACAGACGCTCGATGGCGCTGATGTCGCTCTTGAACAGGTTGGCGAGGTTGAGTTTGGCGGTGGCCGCATCGATGCCCGGCAGTAGGGTTCCGTCGAATACGATGTTGAAACGGGTTTCGCTCATGACGGGCATCCTTGTCATTGAAAGTTTGATATTTGTTAGATCAGGCAGGTTTCAGCGGGGCCATCGGCCGCCAAGCTGTACCGCTCGGGCCTGGGCCTCACGGTATTCTTCATCCAGGCGCGCAACCAGCTGGTCGACGCTGGGCAAATCACTGATTTCCCCAACGCCCTGACCTGCGGACCAGACGGTTTTCCAGGCTTTGGCTTCATCGCTCAATGGTTTGAGCTTCGAACCGGAAGCCGCGTCACTTTTGCCTTGCAGGGCGGCCAGGTCAAAGCCTGCGTTTTCCAGGCTTTGGCGCATGAAGCTGGCCGGTACACCGGACACGGCAGGAGTATGCACGATGTCTGCGGCTCGGGATGTGAGCAACATCTCTTTATAAGCGTCAGGCGCGTGACTTTCAGTCGTGCCGATAAAGCGTGTTCCCAGGTAGGCCAGATCCGCGCCGAGTATTTGTGCCGCGAGGATCTGATGGCCGTGATTCAGACACCCCGCAAGCAGCACGGTCTTGTCGAAGAATTGCCGGATTTCGGCGATCAGCGAAAAAGGGCTCCAGGTCCCCGCATGTCCACCCGCACCGGCGGCAACGGCGATCAGGCCGTCGACACCGGCTTCGGCGGCTTTCTCGGCATGACGACGTGTGGTCACGTCGTGAAAGACCAGGCCTCCATAGCTATGGACGGTATCGACCAGTTCCTTGACTGCGCCAAGGCTGGTGATGACGATCGGCACCTTGTGCTCGATGCAGATGGCCAGGTCGGCCTGAAGCCTTGGATTGCTTTGGTGGACGATCAGGTTGACGGCATAGGGCGCAGGGTCCTCCATGCTTGCCAGGCCCGCTTCGATTTCTTCCAGCCAAGTCTTGAAACCGCTGCTTTCGCGCTGGTTCAGTGCGGGGAAACTGCCGACGATGCCATTACGACAGCAAGCCAGCACCAGCTGTGGATTGGAGATCAGGAACATCGGTGCCGCCACGACGGGCAGGCGCAAACGTTGTTCAAGCAGAGCGGGTAGCGACATGGGAAGTACCCCGGATGAAGAGTGCCGATAGGAAGTCAGAACGGTCGGACGACGACCAGGATGACGATAGCCAGCAATATCAGTACCGGCACCTCATTGAACCAGCGATAAAAGACATGACTGCGGGTATTTTCACCACGAGCGAAGCGTTTTACCTGGGCTCCGCACATGTGGTGATAACCGATCAGCAACACCACGAGGGTCAGCTTTGCGTGCATCCAGCCACCTTGGCTGAAGTAGGCGCCGGCGTTGAGACTGAGCAGCCAGATGCCAAACACCAGGGTGGCAATCATCGCCGGCCCCATGATGCCGCGATACAACTTGCGCTCCATGACGCTGAAACGTTCCTTGCTGACACTGTCCTCGCTTTGAGCGTGATAGACGAACAGGCGAGGCAGATAGAACAGGCCGGCGAACCAGCAGACCATACTGACAATGTGAAGTGCTTTGAGCCACAGATAGAGCATTTTTGGCGATTCCCAATTTTACGGTCGTTCGATAGTAGTCATTCATGCGCCCACACGTCACCTTGGCGGTTGTCGGCAGGCTGCGCGGCCCCTATTATCGACGGCTTTCCAGTGGGTTCGTTGAGGGCAGGTTTATGGTCAAGGTCGGTATCGTCGGCGGCACGGGTTACACCGGTGTCGAACTGCTGCGTCTGTTGGCGCAGCATCCGCAAGTTGAGGTGGTGGTCATTACCTCCCGATCCGAGGCCGGTCTGGCTGTTGCCGACATGTATCCGAACCTGCGAGGCCATTACGATGGCCTGGCGTTCAGCGTTCCGGACATCAAGACCCTGGGCGCCTGCGATGTGGTGTTCTTCGCTACGCCGCATGGTGTCGCCCACGCCCTGGCGGGTGAGCTGCTGGCCGCCGGGACCAAGGTCATCGATCTCTCGGCGGACTTCCGCCTGCAGGACGCGGATGAGTGGGCCAAGTGGTACGGACAGCCCCATGGCGCCCCGGATCTGTTGGACGAAGCGGTCTATGGGTTGCCGGAAGTCAATCGCGAAAAAATCCGGCAGGCACGGCTGATCGCGGTACCGGGTTGCTATCCGACTGCCACGCAGTTGGGCTTTCTGCCGCTGCTCGAGGCGGGCCTTGCCGATACCTCGCGTCTGATCGCCGACTGCAAGTCCGGTGTCAGTGGCGCCGGTCGTGGTGCCAGCGTCGGTTCGTTGTATTCCGAGACTTCGGAGAGCCTGAAAGCGTACGCCGTCAAAGGTCACCGTCATCTGCCTGAAATTCGCCAGGGCCTGCGCCGGGCGGCGGGCAAGGATGTCGGCCTGACGTTCGTGCCGCACCTGACGCCAATGATCCGCGGCATCCACTCCACACTGTATGCAACTGTTGTAGACCGCTCTGTGGACCTGCAAGCGCTGTTCGAGAAGCGTTATGCCGACGAACCGTTCGTCGACGTGATGCCTGCAGGTAGCCACCCGGAAACGCGCAGTGTGCGGGGCGCGAATGTCTGCCGGATTGCGGTGCATCGTCCACAGGATGGCGATCTGGTCGTGGTGTTGTCGGTCATTGATAACCTGGTCAAGGGCGCGTCCGGTCAGGCGGTGCAGAACCTGAACATTCTGTTCGGCCTGGATGAGCGGCTGGGCTTGTCCCATGCGGGGATGTTGCCTTAACAGCGGTCTTGGGCGGCAAGCTTCAGGCTTGCCGCTGCTCTTCTAATAGTTGACCGATTTTCTAGGAGAAGCGGATAATGCCTGCCATTAGGCATTATGGCGGCGTCAGCGCCGGGAGATATTCAGCATGAGCGTCGAAACCTTCACTCCCACGGCTTTGCAATTCACCCACGGTGCCGCGCACAAGGTGAAGAGCCTCGTCGATGAAGAGGGAAATGATCGTTTGAAGCTGCGCGTCTTCGTGACGGGCGGCGGTTGTTCGGGTTTTCAGTACGGCTTCACGTTCGATGAAGAAGTGGCCGAAGATGACACCATTGTCGAGCGCGAAGGCGTCAGTCTGGTGGTCGATCCCATGAGTTTCCAGTACCTGGCCGGTGCCGAGGTGGACTACCAGGAAGGTCTGGAAGGTTCACGTTTCGTGATCAAGAACCCTAACGCTACCACCACTTGTGGCTGCGGTTCTTCGTTCTCGATCTGATCGCCGCGGACCGCTTCAGCAAAACGCCGCAGTGCCTAGTGGGCCCTGCGGCGTTTTGCTGTCCAGCGTTCAAGCAGGCGAGATCAAGCGGGGTAGATAGCACCGAGTACACGCAAGCCGCATGCGCCTGTAACGCTTGGGCGATTTGCAGGAATGTTTTCCAGGCAGCAATGCGCGAGCCACGCGAAGGCCATGGCTTCGACCCAATCCGGGTCTACGCCGTAAACAGCCGTGCTGCTGACCTTGGTGCTCGGCAGGAGATCGGCCAGGCGCTTCATCAGCGTGTGGTTGTGCACACCGCCGCCGCAGATCAGCAGTTCATCAGTATGCGGTTGGGCACTTTGCAGTGATTCAACGATGGTCAGCGCCGTCAGTTCGAGCAACGTGGCCTGCACGTCTTCGGCAGCGAAAGTGGGTAAATGCGACAGATGCCGGGTCAGCCAGGGCAGGTTGAATACTTCCCGCCCGGTGCTTTTTGGACCCTTGGTCAGGAAGAAAGGGTCGCTGAGCAGGGCCTTGAGTAATGTCGGCTCTACCTTGCCGCTCGCTGCCCACTGGCCGTCACGATCGAAATGCTCATTGCGCTGTTGATGAATCCAGGCATCCAGCAATACGTTGCCGGGGCCGCAATCGAAACCGGCCACGGACTTTTCAGGTTCTATCAGACTGAGGTTGCTGAAGCCGCCGACGTTCAGCACGGCACGGTGGCCGAGCTGCCCTTCAAACAGCGCTTCATGAAATGCGGGAACCAGCGGCGCGCCTTGTCCACCGGCGGCGACATCGCGGCTGCGGAAGTCGCTGACGACGGTAATCCCGGTCAGCTCGCTCAATAGTGCGGGGTTGCCAATCTGCACGGTAAACCCGCGTGCTGGCTCGTGACGGATGGTCTGACCATGGCTGCCAATTGCCCTCACATCCTCCGGCTTGAGCTTCTGACTGTCGAGCAGGACATGAATGCCTTGTGCCGCCAGGCGTACCCAGTTCTGCTGGGCAATGGCGGAGCGGGCGATTTCGTCGGGCCCGCTGCTGCACAAGCCAAACAGCTCGGTGCGCAGCGCGTCGGGCATGGGAATGTAGTGCGTGGCAACCAATCTGATCGCCGGGGTCAGTTCAACCAGTGCGATGTCCAGGCCATCCAGGCTGGTTCCGGACATCACACCAATATAAAGCGCCATGGCCTAGCGTTTGCTCGAGGCCAGTAGCGTAGCCTTTTCTTGATCCATACGAGCCATCAAAGGTTGGCTTTGAGCCAGGAAGCGCGCGCGTTCGGATTTGGCGATCGGGTCGGCCATTGGCAGTTTCTGGCCGAGTGGGTCGACGTGAACGCCGTTGACCTGGAATTCATAGTGCAGGTGCGGACCGGTGGACAGACCAGTGGTACCGATGTATCCGATTACCTGGCCTTGCTTTACGGTGCTGCCAGTCGTCACGCCTTTGGCGAAGCCCTGCATGTGGCCGTACAAGGTGCGATAGGTGTTGCCGTGCTGGATGATCACCGTGTTGCCATAACCGCCACGACGTCCGGCCAGCAGTACCTTGCCGTCACCGGCGGCCTTGATGGGCGTGCCGCGGGGGGCGGCATAGTCGACGCCCTTGTGGGCGCGGATCTTGTTCAGGATCGGGTGTTTGCGGCCTGCGGAGAACTTCGAACTGATGCGGGCGAAGTCAACCGGTGTCCGGATGAAGGCCTTGCGCATGCTGTTGCCGTCGGCGGTGTAGTAGCTGCTGTTGCCTTGTTTGTTGGTGTAGCGCACTGCCGTGTAGGTCTTGCCACGGTTGGTGAAGCGCGCGGAAAGGATCGGACCGTTGCCGACGCTCTTTCCATTGACCACTTTCTGCTCGTAGATGACATCGAACTCGTCACCCTGGCGAATATCCTGGGCGAAGTCGATGTCGTAGCCAAAGACACTGGCCATGTCCATCGTCAGGCTGTGGGAAAGACCGGCGCGTGCGGCCGATTGCGATAGCGAGCTGTTGATCACGCCATGAACGTATGCCGAACGTACGGTTGGCTTGGCGGTCACGCGGTTGAATACATAACCCTTGTCATTCTTGGTCAGGGTAATGCTTTCCAGATCGCTCAGCTTGGTGTGCAGGTTGGTCAGTTGTCCCTCGGGGTTGAGCTCGAACTCGAGCTTCTGGCCGTGTTTCAACTGAGTGAATTGCTTGGCTTGTTTGTCGCTGGCCAGAACTTCATGGACTGATGCGGCGGGCAGGCCAACCTTTTCGAAGAGGGTGGACAGCGTGTCGCCTTTGGCTACGATCACCTCACGGTGCCCCGGCTCCTTCTTTTCTTCCACGGCTGGAGGTTGTGCCTGGGCGGCCTCGGTCGTGTCATCGGCGCTATCGTCTATCTGCGCGAAAGGGGAGGCAGCCGGTTCGTTTGTGGCTTGAACGGCTTCGGCAGCGTCTTGTTCTTGTGTCAGTTGTTCAGCGGGACTTTCCAGTTCAAGACTCAGAGTCGTCTTTTTGGCTTCAACATCGCTGGAAGGGAACACCAGGAGCGCCAGGCTAAGGAGGGCTGCGATGCCGCTTGCGGCGAGCAGGTGGGTCTTTGGGTAAAGCGGCGGCGCTTTAGACGGTTCTGTGGTCATAAGTAATTTGACTTTTGAAAATATGAATTGGAAAAGATGAATGACATGATGAAGATGAAATAACTGTATAAAATATAACCAAATCCCCTGCGAAGCAAGCCCGCACGCGCTCTGCTTGCGGATTGGTGTCCGCGCGCCGGGCAAACCTTGTATTTGGTGCGCGATCTTGTATGGTTGGGGCCCTTTGAATCTGAGCCTTGCGGGTCTGTTATGAAGTCGGTTGAAGAGCAGCTAGCGCTGATCAAACGTGGTGCGGAAGAACTGTTGGTCGAGTCCGAGCTGGTCGAGAAGCTCAAACGCGGGCAGCCGCTGCGTATCAAGGCTGGTTTCGATCCGACGGCGCCCGATCTGCACTTGGGTCATACCGTGCTTATTAACAAGCTGCGCCAGTTCCAGGATCTGGGGCATCAGGTCATCTTTCTCATCGGTGACTTCACCGGGATGATCGGTGATCCAAGCGGGAAGAGCGCAACGCGTCCACCGCTGACCCGCGAACAGGTTCTCGATAATGCCGAGACCTACAAGACGCAGGTGTTCAAGATTCTTGATCCGGCCAAGACCGAAGTGGCTTTCAACTCCACCTGGATGGATCAGATGGGGCCGGCGGATTTCATTCGCCTGACCTCCCAGTACACCGTGGCTCGCATGCTCGAGCGCGATGACTTCGATAAGCGCTATACAACCAATCAGCCGATCGCTATCCATGAATTTCTCTACCCGCTTGTGCAGGGCTATGACTCGGTCGCGTTGCGCGCGGACGTCGAGCTCGGCGGTACGGATCAGAAGTTCAACCTGTTGATGGGGCGCGAACTGCAGCGTGGCTATGGGCAGGAAGCTCAGTGCATCCTGACCATGCCGTTGCTGGAAGGTCTGGATGGTGTGAAGAAGATGTCCAAATCGCTGGGCAACTACGTTGGCATTCAGGAAGCGCCGGGCGTTATGTACGGCAAGCTGGTTTCCATTCCTGACGCGTTGATGTGGCGTTATTTCGAGCTGTTGAGTTTCCGCTCCATGGATGAGATCAATGCGTTCCGCGCAGATGTCGAGGCAGGGGCTAACCCGCGGGACATCAAGATCAAGTTGGCTGAAGAGATCGTTGCTCGCTTCCATGGTGAAGAAGCTGCGGCCAATGCTCATCGTGCGGCGGGTAACCGCATGAAGGATGGCGAGCTTCCGGATGATCTGCCAGAGATCGAGCTGTCTGCTACCGAGGCTATGCCGATCGCTGCCGTCCTTAATAAGGCGGGGTTGGTCAAGAACGCTGCGGTGGCGCGAGACCTCCTGGGTTCGGGCGGGGTGCGTATAGATGGTGAGGTTGTGGATCGCACCTATATATATGAGTTGGGCTCTACCCATGTATGTCAGGCGGGTAAGAAGGCTTTTGCACGTATCACGCTGAAATCTGAATAAGATTGCGAAATAGGTGTTGACGGCAGATTCTGAGTCTCTATAATTCGCCCCACTTCCGGCGCAGTCGAAGCGGAAAACTCCTTGAGTTTCAATGAGTTAGACGATTTAAGATGGCGCAGGGCTTCAGTTCATCGAAGTCCGGAAGGAGTTGGCAGGGTGTGTTGTTTGGCCCCGTTGACGGTTCGATCTTCTCGGTCGAAAGCGGTGAAAAAGAGGTGTTGACAGCAGCGACTAACGCTGTAGAATTCGCCTCCCGCTAACGAGAGATCGAAAGCGCAAGTGGTTGAAGTTGAAAAGGAAACTTTGAAAACTTCTAAAATAATCGCTTGACAGATACACGGGGCGCTGTAGAATGCGCGCCTCGGTTGAGACGAAAGGATCAACCCACCGCTCTTTAACAATTGAATCAAGCAATTCGTGTGGGTGCTTGTGGAGTTAGACTGCTAGTCAACAGATTATCAGCATCACAAGTTACTCCGCGAGAAATCAAAGATGTAACCAACGATTGCTGAGCCAAGTTTAGGGTTTTCTCAAAACCCAAAGATGTTTGAACTGAAGAGTTTGATCATGGCTCAGATTGAACGCTGGCGGCAGGCCTAACACATGCAAGTCGAGCGGTAGAGAGGTGCTTGCACCTCTTGAGAGCGGCGGACGGGTGAGTAATGCCTAGGAATCTGCCTGGTAGTGGGGGATAACGCTCGGAAACGGACGCTAATACCGCATACGTCCTACGGGAGAAAGCAGGGGACCTTCGGGCCTTGCGCTATCAGATGAGCCTAGGTCGGATTAGCTAGTTGGTGAGGTAATGGCTCACCAAGGCGACGATCCGTAACTGGTCTGAGAGGATGATCAGTCACACTGGAACTGAGGCACGGTCCAGACTCCTACGGGAGGCAGCAGTGGGGAATATTGGACAATGGGCGAAAGCCTGATCCAGCCATGCCGCGTGTGTGAAGAAGGTCTTCGGATTGTAAAGCACTTTAAGTTGGGAGGAAGGGCCATTACCTAATACGTGATGGTTTTGACGTTACCGACAGAATAAGCACCGGCTAACTCTGTGCCAGCAGCCGCGGTAATACAGAGGGTGCAAGCGTTAATCGGAATTACTGGGCGTAAAGCGCGCGTAGGTGGTTCGTTAAGTTGGATGTGAAAGCCCCGGGCTCAACCTGGGAACTGCATTCAAAACTGTCGAGCTAGAGTATGGTAGAGGGTGGTGGAATTTCCTGTGTAGCGGTGAAATGCGTAGATATAGGAAGGAACACCAGTGGCGAAGGCGACCACCTGGACTGATACTGACACTGAGGTGCGAAAGCGTGGGGAGCAAACAGGATTAGATACCCTGGTAGTCCACGCCGTAAACGATGTCAACTAGCCGTTGGGAGCCTTGAGCTCTTAGTGGCGCAGCTAACGCATTAAGTTGACCGCCTGGGGAGTACGGCCGCAAGGTTAAAACTCAAATGAATTGACGGGGGCCCGCACAAGCGGTGGAGCATGTGGTTTAATTCGAAGCAACGCGAAGAACCTTACCAGGCCTTGACATCCAATGAACTTTCCAGAGATGGATTGGTGCCTTCGGGAGCATTGAGACAGGTGCTGCATGGCTGTCGTCAGCTCGTGTCGTGAGATGTTGGGTTAAGTCCCGTAACGAGCGCAACCCTTGTCCTTAGTTACCAGCACGTTATGGTGGGCACTCTAAGGAGACTGCCGGTGACAAACCGGAGGAAGGTGGGGATGACGTCAAGTCATCATGGCCCTTACGGCCTGGGCTACACACGTGCTACAATGGTCGGTACAGAGGGTTGCCAAGCCGCGAGGTGGAGCTAATCCCATAAAACCGATCGTAGTCCGGATCGCAGTCTGCAACTCGACTGCGTGAAGTCGGAATCGCTAGTAATCGCGAATCAGAATGTCGCGGTGAATACGTTCCCGGGCCTTGTACACACCGCCCGTCACACCATGGGAGTGGGTTGCACCAGAAGTAGCTAGTCTAACCTTCGGGGGACGGTTACCACGGTGTGATTCATGACTGGGGTGAAGTCGTAACAAGGTAGCCGTAGGGGAACCTGCGGCTGGATCACCTCCTTAATCGACGACAGCAGCTGCTCCATGAGCTCCCACACGAATTGCTTGATTCATTGAAGAAGACGATTGGGTCTGTAGCTCAGTTGGTTAGAGCGCACCCCTGATAAGGGTGAGGTCGGCAGTTCGAATCTGCCCAGACCCACCAATTACTGGTGCACCCTGTAGCGATACGGGGCCATAGCTCAGCTGGGAGAGCGCCTGCCTTGCACGCAGGAGGTCAGCGGTTCGATCCCGCTTGGCTCCACCATTTACCGATTGGTGACCCTCGTTTAAAGCTTAGAAATGAGCATTCCATCAAGACGATGATGAATGTTGATTTCTAGTCTTTTGATTAGATCGTTCTTTAAAAATTTGGGTATGTGATAGAAAGATAGACTGAACGTTACTTTCACTGGTAACGGATCAGGCTAAGGTAAAATTTGTGAGTTGCTCTCATGAGCAAGATCGAATTTTCGGCGAATGTCGTCTTCACAGTATAACCAGATTGCTTGGGGTTATATGGTCAAGTGAAGAAGCGCATACGGTGGATGCCTTGGCAGTCAGAGGCGATGAAAGACGTGGTAGCCTGCGAAAAGCTTCGGGGAGTCGGCAAACAGACTTTGATCCGGAGATGTCTGAATGGGGGAACCCAGCCATCATAAGATGGTTATCTTGCACTGAATACATAGGTGCAAGAAGCGAACCAGGGGAACTGAAACATCTAAGTACCCTGAGGAAAAGAAATCAACCGAGATTCCCTTAGTAGTGGCGAGCGAACGGGGACTAGCCCTTAAGCTTCTTTGATTTTAGCGGAACGCTCTGGAAAGTGCGGCCATAGTGGGTGATAGCCCTGTACGCGAAAGGATCTTAGAAGTGAAATCGAGTAGGACGGAGCACGAGAAACTTTGTCTGAATATGGGGGGACCATCCTCCAAGGCTAAATACTACTGACTGACCGATAGTGAACTAGTACCGTGAGGGAAAGGCGAAAAGAACCCCGGAGAGGGGAGTGAAATAGATCCTGAAACCGTATGCGTACAAGCAGTGGGAGCAGACTTTGTTCTGTGACTGCGTACCTTTTGTATAATGGGTCAGCGACTTATTTTCAGTGGCGAGCTTAACCGAATAGGGGAGGCGTAGCGAAAGCGAGTCTTAATAGGGCGTCTAGTCGCTGGGAATAGACCCGAAACCGGGCGATCTATCCATGGGCAGGTTGAAGGTTAGGTAACACTGACTGGAGGACCGAACCGACTACCGTTGAAAAGTTAGCGGATGACCTGTGGATCGGAGTGAAAGGCTAATCAAGCTCGGAGATAGCTGGTTCTCCTCGAAAGCTATTTAGGTAGCGCCTCATGTATCACTGTAGGGGGTAGAGCACTGTTTCGGCTAGGGGGTCATCCCGACTTACCAAACCGATGCAAACTCCGAATACCTACAAGTGCCGAGCATGGGAGACACACGGCGGGTGCTAACGTCCGTCGTGAAAAGGGAAACAACCCAGACCGTCAGCTAAGGTCCCAAAGTTATGGTTAAGTGGGAAACGATGTGGGAAGGCTTAGACAGCTAGGAGGTTGGCTTAGAAGCAGCCACCCTTTAAAGAAAGCGTAATAGCTCACTAGTCGAGTCGGCCTGCGCGGAAGATGTAACGGGGCTCAAACCATACACCGAAGCTACGGGTATCACGTAAGTGATGCGGTAGAGGAGCGTTCTGTAAGCCTGTGAAGGTGAGTTGAGAAGCTTGCTGGAGGTATCAGAAGTGCGAATGCTGACATGAGTAACGACAATGGGTGTGAAAAACACCCACGCCGAAAGACCAAGGTTTCCTGCGCAACGTTAATCGACGCAGGGTTAGTCGGTCCCTAAGGCGAGGCTGAAAAGCGTAGTCGATGGAAAACAGGTTAATATTCCTGTACTTCTGGTTATTGCGATGGAGGGACGGAGAAGGCTAGGCCAGCTTGGCGTTGGTTGTCCAAGTTTAAGGTGGTAGGCTGAGATCTTAGGTAAATCCGGGATCTTAAGGCCGAGAGCTGATGACGAGTTACCCTTTGGGTGACGAAGTGGTTGATGCCATGCTTCCAAGAAAAGCTTCTAAGCTTCAGATAACCAGGAACCGTACCCCAAACCGACACAGGTGGTTGGGTAGAGAATACCAAGGCGCTTGAGAGAACTCGGGTGAAGGAACTAGGCAAAATGGCACCGTAACTTCGGGAGAAGGTGCGCCGGTGAGGGTGAAGCACTTGCTGCGTAAGCCCACGCCGGTCGAAGATACCAGGCCGCTGCGACTGTTTATTAAAAACACAGCACTCTGCAAACACGAAAGTGGACGTATAGGGTGTGACGCCTGCCCGGTGCCGGAAGGTTAATTGATGGGGTTAGCTAACGCGAAGCTCTTGATCGAAGCCCCGGTAAACGGCGGCCGTAACTATAACGGTCCTAAGGTAGCGAAATTCCTTGTCGGGTAAGTTCCGACCTGCACGAATGGCGTAACGATGGCGGCGCTGTCTCCACCCGAGACTCAGTGAAATTGAAATCGCTGTGAAGATGCAGTGTATCCGCGGCTAGACGGAAAGACCCCGTGAACCTTTACTATAGCTTTGCACTGGACTTTGAATTTGCTTGTGTAGGATAGGTGGGAGGCTTTGAAGCGTGGACGCCAGTCTGCGTGGAGCCATCCTTGAAATACCACCCTGGCAACTTTGAGGTTCTAACTCAGGTCCGTTATCCGGATCGAGGACAGTGTATGGTGGGTAGTTTGACTGGGGCGGTCTCCTCCTAAAGAGTAACGGAGGAGTACGAAGGTGCGCTCAGACCGGTCGGAAATCGGTCGTAGAGTATAAAGGCAAAAGCGCGCTTGACTGCGAGACAGACACGTCGAGCAGGTACGAAAGTAGGTCTTAGTGATCCGGTGGTTCTGTATGGAAGGGCCATCGCTCAACGGATAAAAGGTACTCCGGGGATAACAGGCTGATACCGCCCAAGAGTTCATATCGACGGCGGTGTTTGGCACCTCGATGTCGGCTCATCACATCCTGGGGCTGAAGCCGGTCCCAAGGGTATGGCTGTTCGCCATTTAAAGTGGTACGCGAGCTGGGTTTAGAACGTCGTGAGACAGTTCGGTCCCTATCTGCCGTGGACGTTTGAGATTTGAGAGGGGCTGCTCCTAGTACGAGAGGACCGGAGTGGACGAACCTCTGGTGTTCCGGTTGTCACGCCAGTGGCATTGCCGGGTAGCTATGTTCGGAAAAGATAACCGCTGAAAGCATCTAAGCGGGAAACTTGCCTCAAGATGAGATCTCACTGGAGCCTTGAGCTCCCTGAAGGGCCGTCGAAGACTACGACGTTGATAGGCAGGGTGTGTAAGCGCTGTGAGGCGTTGAGCTAACCTGTACTAATTGCCCGTGAGGCTTGACCATATAACACCCAAGCAATTTGTTGACCTGAAAGGGCACCAGATTGCGGTGTGTGAAGACGAAACGAACCGAAAGTTCGGACTGACTCAGCAGCAACACACAAACTATCGCATACCCATTCGCTGGAACGTGACCGCAAGGCACGCGCTGGCTACCGAATTTCTTGACGACCATAGAGCGTTGGAACCACCTGATCCCATCCCGAACTCAGAAGTGAAACGATGCATCGCCGATGGTAGTGTGGGGTTTCCCCATGTGAGAGTAGGTCATCGTCAAGATTAAATTCCGAAACCCCTATCTGCTGATGCAGGTAGGGGTTTTGTTTTGCTCGCAGGAAAGCTTCCTTTGTCTTTCTATGCAACCGTCTTGCGCATGGCTATCATGCGGGCCTCATTGTCAGGGCGCAGTTCGCATGCTCACGTTGCTAAAACTTCTGAAGGATGGCCGCTTCCATTCGGGGCAGGCGCTAGGCGCTGCGCTGGGTATCAGTCGCAGTGCTGTATGGAAGCAGCTACAGCACCTGGAGGCAGAGCTGGGCTTGTCTGTTCATAAGGTCAGAGGCAGGGGGTATCAATTGGCCAGGCCATTATTGCTACTGGATGCGGCCGAGATTGATGCAAAGGAACCTTGCGGATGGCCTGTTCATATATTCGATTCCATCGACTCCACCAATGCTGAAGCGTTGCGCTCCATAGAGCGCGGGGTGGCGGCGCCATTCCTGGTTTTGGCTGAGCGGCAGACTGCCGGCCGCGGTCGCCGCGGTCGAAAGTGGGTCAGTCCCTTTGCAGAAAACCTCTACTACAGCCTGGTACTGCGTATCGATGGCGGCATGCGCCAAATAGAAGGGCTCAGTCTCGTTGTGGGACTGGCTGTCTTGCATGCTTTGCATGATATGGGCGTTCAGCAGGCGGGGTTGAAATGGCCTAACGATGTTCTGGTTGATGATAGAAAGATTGCAGGGATATTGCTTGAGCTAGTAGGGGATCCGGCTGATGTCTGCCACGTTGTCCTGGGGGTGGGAATCAATGTGAATATGCAGTCCAGCGATGAGGTTGATCAGCAGTGGACATCCATGAGTCTTGTGGCTGGAGGGTGTTTTGACCGGAATGAGTTGGTGGCGCGATTGGGGGCAAATCTCCAGCGATTCTTGACGCTTCACCAGGCGTCTGGATTTGCCGCAATACAGCCAGAGTGGGAGCGGCATCATTTGTGGCAAGGGCGGGCTGTATCATTGATTGCGGGTGTCAATCAAATTGATGGCGTTGTGCTGGGTATCGATTACCAGGGAGCGCTGCGTTTGAAGGTGGATGGCGTGGAAAGAAATTTTAGCGGTGGTGAGCTCAGTTTGAGGTTGCGTGATGATTCTTGAGCTCGATTGCGGCAACAGCTTTATCAAGTGGCGTGTGCTTCGCGCCGACGGCCTTACGCCGGTCGACGGAGGTGTGGTCAGTTCTGATGGCGATCTACTGGCTTGTTTGAGCGATGCTGGAAAATTTCAGCTCATAAAATGTCGTCTTGTCAGCGTGCGCACCCAGGACGAAACCGAATCGCTGGTTACTGCGCTGGTTGATGCGTTCGGAGTGACCGTAGCGCGAGCTGCGCCAACCCGTGAAATGGCCGGCGTTCGAAATGGCTATGAGGATTACGAGCGGCTGGGCCTGGATCGATGGTTGGCTTTGCTTGGAGGGTTTCACCTGGCCTCGGGTGCTTGTCTGGTGCTCGATTTTGGTACCGCCGTTACAGCCGATTTTGTGGCTGCAGACGGTGAGCACCTTGGGGGCTTCATTTGTCCGGGCATGTCTTTGATGCGCAATCAGTTGCGTACCCATACCCGCCGGATTCGCTATGACGATAGGGCTGCGGAGCGTGCTCATGAAAGTCTCGCTCCTGGACGGGCGACTGTCGAGGCCGTGGAGCGTGGTTGCATGTTGATGCTCAGGGGGTTTGTCCTGACTCAACTTGAGATGGCGCGGCAGTACTGGGGTGAGGATTTCGTTGTGTTTCTAACGGGGGGGACGCTAATCTGGTTTCCGGTATTGTCCCTGACGCCAGATTGGTGCCTGACCTGGTTTTTGTCGGCTTGGCGATAGCCTGTCCTTTGTGTTGAGGTTCCTATGCGGTGGCTGTTCCTGTTATTGCTGGTTTTGAACGCTTTCTATTATGTCTGGCATCAACAGGAGGCTCCGCTTCGTGCTAAGGACGTCACCCCTCAGAGTTTGTATCGCGGCTCGCAGCAGGATATTCATCTCTTGAGCGAGACGGCGGACGCGCTTGTGAGGCGCGATTCGGGAAAGCCCGGTGAAGCGCAAAAGACGTGCGTTTATCTGGGCGGCTTTACTCGTCCGGAAATGAACCGGCAGTTGGAGCAAAAATTGGCAGCGCTGGGGGTTGTGGCACGCGCCACTACTTCAGGTGCCCCTGAGGCCGGATTTTGGGTCCAGGTTTCGCCGGAAAGTACAGGGAAGGTGAATGAAACGTTCCTTCAAAACCTTTCTAAAGAATTCAATGAGTTAAAACATAAAATAATGCCTTGTGAGGGGTTGCACCCTTGGGGTAGTTTGCATAGAATGGCGCCCGCTTCGCAGCGAAGACCTTTAACGGTCAACAATGCGAAACGTGGTCAACGCAGCTAACCTCAGGTTTTTAATGAGAAAATGCTTGACAGAAGGCTGGCATGATGTAGAATGCCGGCTCGCTTAGGAGGGGTTCCCGAGCGGCCAAAGGGATCAGACTGTAAATCTGACGTCTACGACTTCGAAGGTTCGAATCCTTCCCCCTCCACCAGTTTCTAGCGTGAGCTGCAGGCTCCGCGGGTATAGTTTAGTGGTAGAACCTCAGCCTTCCAAGCTGATGATGCGGGTTCGATTCCCGCTACCCGCTCCAGGTTTGCAGGTTGTGCAAAGTGTTTCGCTCTTGTAGCTCAGTTGGTAGAGCACACCCTTGGTAAGGGTGAGGTCAGCGGTTCAAATCCGCTCAAGAGCTCCATATAACAAGGCAGATATGAAAATATCTGCCTTTGTTTTAATGGCTTGTGTGAGTTGCTAAATTCTTCTCCTAGGGGTGATTTCGATGGCTAAGGAAAAGTTCGAACGTAATAAGCCGCACGTCAACGTCGGTACCATCGGTCACGTCGACCACGGTAAAACCACCTTGACCGCTGCTCTGACCCGCGTCTGCTCCGAGGTTTTCGGTTCGGCCAAGGTTGACTTCGACAAGATCGACAGCGCCCCGGAAGAAAAAGCTCGCGGTATCACCATCAACACCGCTCACGTTGAATACGATTCGGCCGTGCGTCACTACGCACACGTTGACTGCCCAGGTCACGCCGACTACGTAAAAAACATGATCACCGGTGCTGCCCAGATGGACGGCGCGATCCTGGTTTGCTCGGCCGCTGATGGTCCGATGCCACAAACCCGTGAGCACATCCTGCTGTCCCGTCAGGTAGGCGTTCCGTACATCGTTGTCTTCCTGAACAAGGCTGACATGGTTGACGACGCTGAGCTGCTGGAACTGGTTGAGATGGAAGTGCGCGACCTGCTGAGCACTTACGACTTCCCAGGTGATGACACTCCAATCATCATCGGTTCGGCTCTGATGGCTCTGAACGGCCAAGACGACAACGAAATGGGCACCACTGCTGTCAAGAAGCTGGTGGAAACTCTGGACAGCTACATCCCAGAGCCAGAGCGTGCTATCGACAAGCCGTTCCTGATGCCAATCGAAGACGTATTCTCGATCTCCGGTCGCGGTACTGTTGTGACTGGTCGTGTTGAGCGTGGCATCGTTCGCATCCAGGAAGAAGTTGAGATCGTCGGTCTGCGCGACACTCAGAAAACTACCTGCACTGGCGTTGAAATGTTCCGCAAGCTGCTGGACGAAGGTCGTGCTGGCGAGAACTGCGGCGTGCTGCTGCGCGGCACCAAGCGTGACGACGTTGAGCGTGGTCAGGTTCTGGTCAAGCCAGGCACCGTCAAGCCACACACCAAGTTCGTTGCAGAAGTTTACGTTCTGAGCAAGGAAGAAGGCGGTCGTCATACTCCGTTCTTCAAAGGCTACCGTCCACAGTTCTACTTCCGTACAACTGACGTGACTGGTAACTGCGAGCTGCCAGAAGGCGTTGAAATGGTAATGCCAGGTGACAACATCCAGATGACTGTCACTCTGATCAAAACCATCGCGATGGAAGACGGTCTGCGTTTCGCTATCCGTGAAGGCGGTCGTACCGTCGGCGCTGGCGTCGTAGCAAAAGTCATCGAGTAAACAGTTGTAATGTCTTTTTCGGGCCGGCATAATGGTCGGCCTGATTTTGTTTTAGGTCAGTAGCTCAATTGGCAGAGCGACGGTCTCCAAAACCGTAGGTTGGGGGTTCGATTCCCTCCTGACCTGCCAGATTCACTCAGTGTGTCTGGCTTTCTTTTCACAGGATCTTCATAGATGACTCCTAAAGCTGAAGCTCAAGGCTCTCGCTTCGATCTGCTCAAGTGGCTAGTGGTAGTCGCTTTGGTGGTTGTTGGCGTTGTTGGCAATCAGTATTTCTCTGCTTCGCCGATCCTGTACCGTGTACTCGCATTGCTTGCTATCGCTGCTGTTGCTGCCTTTGTAGGCCTGCAGACAGCCAAGGGCAAGTCTTTCTTTGTACTCGCTAAGGAAGCCCGCACCGAGATTCGTAAAGTCGTATGGCCGACTCGCCAAGAAACCACGCAGACCACGTTGATCGTTGTGGCTGTTGTTCTGGTTATGGCGTTGCTGTTGTGGGGGCTTGATTCCCTGCTCGGCTGGCTCGTTTCCTTGATTGTTGGCTAAGGGTGTCCCGTGGCTAAGCGTTGGTACGTTGTGCATGCTTACTCGGGTTACGAGAAGCATGTGATGCGCTCGCTGATAGAGCGTGTGAAGCTGGCTGGCATGGAAGATGGCTTTGGCGAGATTCTGGTTCCCACTGAAGAAGTGGTTGAAATGCGTAATGGCCAGAAACGCAAAAGCGAACGCAAGTTCTTTCCAGGCTATGTGCTAGTGCAGATGGATATGAACGAAGGGACTTGGCACTTGGTCAAGGATACCCCTCGGGTGATGGGTTTCATTGGTGGTACTGCCGATAAGCCTGCGCCAATTACGGATAAAGAGGCAGAAGCAATTCTGCGTCGCGTCGCTGATGGTAGCGACAAGCCGAAGCCGAAAACATTGTTTGAGCCAGGTGAAGTGGTGCGAGTCACCGATGGTCCATTCGCTGATTTCAACGGCACGGTTGAAGAAGTTAACTACGAGAAGAGCCGGATCCAGGTCGCAGTGCTCATTTTCGGTCGCTCTACTCCGGTAGAGCTCGAGTTCAGTCAGGTCGAAAAGGTCTGATCGAACAGGCATCCCAACCCCGCAGCCCAAGGCTGTGGGGTTTTGTCGTCACTGGGATAAACGCGCAAGTAACCGGGGAGCCTTTCGAGGCGTTCGAACCCGTAATTGGAGTGCCTCATGGCCAAGAAGATTACCGCTTACATCAAGCTGCAAGTGAAGGCCGCTCAGGCTAACCCAAGTCCACCCGTTGGTCCTGCTCTGGGTCAGCACGGCGTGAACATCATGGAATTCTGCAAGGCTTTCAACGCCCGTACCCAGGGTCTTGAGCCAGGTCTGCCGACTCCAGTGATCATCACTGTCTACAGCGACCGTAGCTTCACTTTCGAAACAAAGAGCACCCCTGCTTCGGTTCTGCTGAAGAAGGCTGCAGGTTTGACCAGCGGTTCCGCTCGTCCAAACACCGTTAAGGTTGGCACCGTTACCCGTGCTCAGCTGGAAGAAATCGCGAAAACCAAAAACGCGGATCTGACTGCAGCTGATATGGATGCAGCCGTGCGTACTATCGCCGGTTCTGCTCGTAGCATGGGCCTTAACGTGGAGGGTGTGTAATGGCTAAGCTGACCAAGCGTCAAAAGGCTATCGCCGGCAAAATCGAAGCAGGCAAGGCCTACAACTTTGTAGACGCCGCAGCTCTGCTGGCTGAGCTGTCGACTGTCAAGTTCAGCGAGTCGTTCGACGTTGCTGTAAACCTGGGCGTTGACCCACGTAAATCCGACCAGGTCGTTCGTAGCGCTACCGTGCTGCCACACGGCACTGGCAAGACTGTCCGTGTTGCCGTTTTCACCCAGGGCCCAGCAGCTGAAGCTGCTCTGGCTGCTGGCGCTGATCGCGTAGGCATGGATGATCTGGCTGCTGAAATGAAAGGCGGCGACCTGAACTATGACGTAGTGATTGCATCCCCTGATGCCATGCGCGTTGTAGGTCAACTGGGTCAGATCCTCGGTCCACGTGGTCTGATGCCTAACCCGAAAGTCGGCACCGTAACCCCAGACGTAGCTACCGCGGTCAAGAACGCGAAGGCTGGTCAGGTTCGTTATCGCACCGACAAAAACGGCATCATCCACACTTCCGTTGGCAAGATCGGTTTCGATGCCGTCAAGCTGAAGGAAAACGTTGAAGCCCTGATCGCTGACCTGAAGCGTATCAAGCCAGCTTCTTCGAAAGGCATCTACGTCAAGCGCGTTACCCTGAGCACCACCATGGGTCCAGGTCTGGTCATCGACCAGAGCTCGCTCGACGCGTAAGACACAGATTGGCGCAAGCAATTGCGCCAATTGAAAAATTGGGGTCCCTGCCTGGCGGGGGCTATCCAAGACCGTAGGCGACGCAAGTCTTAAACCACAAGCCTACGCAGATGGTGCTCCCGGTTCCTTACCGAATCAGACACCAAAACGACATTCGGTTTCGATCGAATGAAACGGTAACAAGCAGGAGTTAAACCCGTGGCAATTAAACTCGAAGACAAGAAGGCCATCGTCGCTGAAGTCAACGAGGCTGCCAAAGTCGCTCTGTCCGCTGTCGTGGCTGATGCCCGTGGCGTAACAGTAGGCGCTATGACCGGACTCCGTAAAGAGGCCCGCGAAGCTGGTGTTTATGTACGTGTCGTACGTAACACCCTGCTGAAGCGCGCTGTTGAAGGCACTCAATATGACGTGCTCAACGACGCGTTCGTCGGCCCGACCCTGATTGCATTCTCGAAAGAACATCCGGGCGCTGCTGCCCGTATCTTCAAAGAGTTCGCAAAGGGTCAGGATAAGTTCGAGATCAAGGCAGCTGCGTTCGAGGGCAAGTTCCTCGCAGCTAACCAAATCGACGTACTGGCAACTCTGCCGACCCGTGACGAAGCAATTTCTCAGCTGATGAGCGTGATTCAAGGCGCTACCAGCAAATTGGCTCGTACTCTGGCGGCAATTCGCGATCAGAAAGAAGCCGCTGCAGCCTAAGGCTGAGCGTTTCCTCTCTCGCGTATTTTTGTTTATTTCGATGGCCGTGCCGGCTATCCCCCAATTCAGGAATTGAGTCATGTCTCTGACTAACGAACAAATCATCGAAGCAATCGGCGAAAAATCCGTAATGGAAATCGTTGAGCTGATCAAGGCAATGGAAGAGAAGTTCGGCGTTACCGCCGCTGCTGCTACCGTTGCTGCTGCTGGTCCAGCTGCTGTCGTTGAAGAGCAAACCGAGTTCAACGTTGTTCTGACCGCCGCTGGCGACAAGAAAGTCAACGTGATCAAGGCTGTTCGCGAACTGACCGGTCTGGGTCTGAAAGAAGCCAAGGAGAAGGTTGACACCGCTCCTCAGGTTATCGCTGAAGGCGTTTCCAAAGAAGCTGCTGAAGACGCGAAGAAGAAGCTGGAAGAAGCAGGCGCTTCCGTCGAAGTTAAGTAACTTCGACCTTGCGTCTCCAGCCCGAGCGTCAAGCGAAAGGCTGATGGCTGGTGGCTCTTGCCACCGGCCTTTTTCCGTTATTGGCAGCCGATTGGGTCGGTGCTGGTAACGAGCTGTAACCACCCGAGGCGGTGGCGCAAACCATGGGGTTTGCACGATTTTCTGGCTGCTCCCGTCGGGGGGAGCCAAACAAGCAGGTGACCAAGCTGGGGAACGCTGATGGCTTACTCATATACTGAGAAAAAACGTATCCGCAAGGACTTTAGCAAGTTGCCGGACGTCATGGATGTGCCGTACCTCCTGGCCATCCAGCTGGATTCGTATCGTGAATTCTTGCAAGCGGGAGCGACTAAAGATCAGTTCCGCGACGTGGGCCTGCATGCGGCCTTCAAATCCGTTTTCCCGATCATCAGCTACTCCGGCAATGCTGCGCTGGAGTACGTCGGTTATCGCCTGGGCGAACCGGCATTTGATGTCAAAGAATGCGTATTGCGCGGTGTAACTTACGCCGTACCTTTGCGGGTAAAAGTGCGCCTGATCATTTTCGACAAAGAATCGTCGAACAAAGCGATCAAGGACATCAAAGAGCAAGAAGTCTACATGGGTGAAATCCCCCTGATGACTGAGAACGGTACCTTCGTTATCAACGGTACCGAGCGTGTAATCGTTTCCCAGCTGCACCGTTCTCCGGGCGTGTTCTTCGACCACGACCGTGGCAAGACGCACAGCTCCGGTAAACTGCTCTACTCCGCGCGCATCATTCCTTACCGCGGTTCCTGGTTGGACTTCGAGTTCGACCCGAAAGACTGCGTATTCGTGCGTATCGACCGTCGTCGCAAGCTGCCTGCATCGGTACTGCTGCGTGCGCTCGGCTACACCACGGAAGAAGTGCTGGACGCGTTCTACACCACCAACGTCTTCCATGTTCAGGGTGAAAACCTCAGCCTGGAACTGGTGCCTCAGCGCCTGCGCGGTGAGATCGCGGTCCTCGATATCCAGGACGACAAAGGCAAGGTTATTGTCGAGCAGGGTCGTCGTATTACTGCCCGTCACATCAACCAGCTGGAAAAGGCCGGGATCAAAGAGCTGCAGGTGCCAATTGATTACGTCCTCGGTCGCACCACGGCCAAGGTAATCGTGCACCCGGCCACCGGTGAAATCCTCGCAGAGTGCAATACCGAGCTGAGCACCGAGATCCTGGCGAAAATCGTCAAGGCCCAGGTCGTTCGTATCGAAACTCTGTACACCAACGATATCGACTGCGGTCCGTTCATTTCCGATACGTTGAAGATCGACTCCACTGGCAACCAACTGGAAGCGCTGGTCGAGATCTATCGCATGATGCGTCCTGGCGAGCCGCCAACCAAGGATGCCGCCGAAACCCTGTTCAACAACCTGTTCTTCAGCCCTGAGCGCTATGACCTGTCTGCGGTCGGCCGGATGAAGTTCAACCGTCGTATCGGTCGTACCGAGATCGAAGGTTCGGGCGTGCTGAACAAGGATGACATCGTTGCAGTACTCAAGACCCTGGTCGACATCCGTAACGGCAAGGGCATCGTCGATGACATCGACCACCTGGGTAACCGCCGTGTTCGCTGCGTAGGCGAAATGGCCGAGAACCAGTTCCGTGTTGGCCTGGTGCGTGTAGAGCGCGCGGTCAAGGAACGTCTGTCGATGGCTGAAAGCGAAGGCCTGATGCCGCAAGACCTGATCAACGCCAAGCCGGTAGCGGCGGCGGTGAAAGAGTTCTTCGGTTCCAGCCAGCTGTCCCAGTTCATGGACCAGAACAACCCGCTGTCCGAGATCACCCACAAGCGTCGTGTCTCCGCACTCGGCCCAGGTGGTCTGACCCGTGAGCGCGCAGGCTTCGAAGTTCGTGACGTACACCCGACCCACTACGGTCGCGTCTGCCCGATCGAAACGCCGGAAGGTCCGAACATCGGTCTGATCAACTCCCTGGCTGCCTATGCGCGCACCAACCAGTACGGCTTCCTCGAGAGCCCGTACCGTGTGGTGAAAGACGCTCTGGTCACCGACGAGATCGTATTCCTGTCCGCCATCGAAGAAGCCGATCACGTGATCGCTCAGGCTTCGGCCACGATGAACGACAAGAAAGTCCTGATCGACGAGCTGGTAGCTGTTCGTCACCTGAACGAGTTCACCGTCAAGGCGCCGGAAGACGTCACACTGATGGACGTATCGCCCAAGCAGGTAGTTTCGGTCGCTGCGTCGCTGATCCCGTTCCTCGAGCACGACGACGCCAACCGTGCGTTGATGGGTTCGAACATGCAGCGTCAAGCTGTACCGACCCTGCGTGCCGACAAGCCGCTGGTAGGTACCGGCATGGAGCGTAACGTTGCCCGTGACTCCGGCGTTTGCGTCGTGGCTCGTCGTGGCGGTGTGATCGATTCCGTCGATGCCAGCCGTATCGTGGTTCGTGTTGCCGATGATGAAGTTGAGCCGGGCGAAGCTGGTGTCGACATCTACAACCTGACCAAATACACCCGCTCCAACCAGAACACCTGCATCAACCAGCGTCCGCTGGTGAGCAAAGGTGATCGGGTCCAGCGCAGCGACATCATGGCTGACGGCCCATCCACCGACATGGGTGAGCTGGCACTGGGCCAGAACATGCGCATCGCGTTCATGGCGTGGAACGGCTTCAACTTCGAAGACTCCATCTGCCTGTCCGAGCGTGTGGTTCAGGAAGACCGCTTCACCACGATCCACATCCAGGAACTGACCTGTGTGGCTCGTGACACCAAGCTTGGCCCAGAGGAAATCACTGCGGACATCCCGAACGTGGGTGAAGCTGCACTGAACAAGCTGGACGAAGCCGGTATCGTTTATGTAGGTGCCGAAGTAGGCGCTGGCGACATCCTGGTCGGCAAGGTCACCCCGAAAGGCGAGACCCAGCTTACTCCGGAAGAAAAACTGCTGCGTGCCATCTTCGGTGAGAAGGCCAGCGACGTTAAGGACACCTCCCTGCGCGTGCCTACTGGCACCAAGGGTACCGTCATCGACGTACAGGTCTTCACTCGCGACGGCGTTGAGCGTGATGCACGCGCACTGTCCATCGAGAAGACTCAGCTCGACGAGATCCGCAAGGACCTGAACGAAGAGTTCCGTATCGTTGAAGGCGCAACTTTCGAACGTCTGCGCGCAGCGCTGGTTGGCCACAAGGCCGAAGGCGGCGCCGGCCTGAAGAAAGGTCAGGAAATCACCGACGAAGTCCTCGACGGTCTTGAGCATGGCCAGTGGTTCAAGCTGCGCATGGCTGAGGACGCGTTGAACGAGCAGCTCGAGAAGGCTCAGGCTTATATCGTTGATCGCCGTCGCCTGTTGGACGACAAGTTCGAAGACAAGAAGCGCAAGCTGCAGCAGGGCGATGACCTGGCGCCGGGCGTGCTGAAGATCGTCAAGGTCTACCTGGCAATCCGCCGTCGCATCCAGCCGGGTGACAAGATGGCCGGTCGTCACGGTAACAAGGGTGTGGTCTCCGTGATCATGCCGGTTGAAGACATGCCGCACGATGCCAACGGTACTCCAGTCGACGTCGTCCTCAACCCGCTGGGCGTACCTTCGCGTATGAACGTCGGTCAGATCCTTGAAACCCACTTGGGCCTCGCGGCCAAGGGCTTGGGCGAGAAGATCAACCGCATGCTCGAAGAGCAGCGCAAGGTCGCTGACCTGCGCAAGTTCCTGCACGAGATCTACAACGAGATCGGCGGTCGTAACGAAGAGCTCGACAGCTTCTCCGACCAGGAAATCCTGGATCTGGCGAAGAACCTCAAGGGCGGCGTTCCAATGGCCACTCCGGTGTTCGACGGTGCCAAGGAAGTTGAAATCAAGGCCATGCTGAAACTGGCAGACCTGCCGGAAAGCGGCCAGATGCAACTGTTCGATGGTCGTACCGGCAACAAGTTCGAGCGTCCGGTTACCGTTGGCTACATGTACATGCTGAAGCTGAACCACTTGGTGGACGACAAGATGCACGCTCGTTCTACCGGTTCTTACAGCCTGGTCACCCAGCAGCCGCTGGGTGGTAAGGCACAGTTCGGTGGTCAGCGTTTCGGGGAGATGGAGGTCTGGGCACTGGAAGCGTACGGTGCTGCATACACTCTGCAAGAAATGCTCACAGTGAAGTCGGACGATGTGAACGGTCGGACCAAGATGTACAAGAACATCGTGGACGGCGATCACCGTATGGAGCCGGGCATGCCCGAGTCCTTCAACGTGTTGATCAAGGAAATTCGTTCCCTCGGCATCGATATCGATCTGGAAACCGAATAACACGTGACGCGAATCGAGAGCGGGGCTGTCTTGCCCGCTCTCTGCTCCGCCAGGAGGAAAGGCCTTGAAAGACCTACTGAATTTGCTGAAAAACCAGGGTCAAGTCGAAGAGTTCGACGCCATCCGTATCGGATTGGCCTCGCCTGAGATGATCCGTTCGTGGTCGTTCGGTGAAGTGAAAAAGCCGGAAACCATCAACTACCGTACGTTCAAACCTGAGCGTGACGGCCTGTTCTGCGCCAAGATCTTTGGCCCGGTAAAGGATTACGAGTGCCTGTGCGGTAAGTACAAGCGCTTGAAGCACCGTGGTGTTATCTGCGAGAAGTGCGGCGTTGAAGTTGCACTGGCAAAAGTTCGTCGTGAGCGCATGGCGCACATCGAGCTGGCATCGCCGGTTGCCCATATCTGGTTCCTGAAATCGCTGCCGTCCCGTATCGGCCTGCTGATGGACATGACCCTGCGTGATATCGAGCGCGTTCTCTACTTCGAGAGCTATGTCGTTATCGATCCAGGCATGACCACCCTTGAAAAAGGTCAGCTGCTGAACGACGAGCAGTATTTCGAGGCGCTGGAAGAATTCGGCGACGATTTCGATGCCCGCATGGGTGCCGAAGCTGTCCGCGAACTGCTGCACGCGATCGACCTGGAGCATGAGATTGGCCGTCTGCGTGAAGAAATTCCGCAAACCAACTCCGAAACCAAGATCAAGAAGCTGTCCAAGCGTCTGAAGTTGATGGAGGCCTTCCAGGGTTCCGGCAACCTGCCAGAGTGGATGGTGCTGACCGTTCTGCCGGTTCTGCCGCCAGATCTGCGTCCACTGGTTCCGCTCGATGGCGGTCGTTTTGCGACTTCCGACCTCAACGATCTGTATCGTCGGGTGATCAACCGTAACAACCGCTTGAAGCGCCTGCTCGACCTGTCCGCTCCGGACATCATCGTGCGCAACGAAAAGCGTATGTTGCAGGAAGCGGTCGACGCATTGCTCGACAACGGTCGTCGTGGCCGCGCTATCACCGGTTCCAACAAGCGTCCTCTGAAATCCCTGGCTGACATGATCAAGGGTAAGCAGGGTCGTTTCCGTCAGAACTTGCTCGGTAAGCGCGTTGACTACTCCGGTCGTTCGGTAATTACCGTAGGTCCGACCCTGCGTCTGCATCAGTGCGGTCTGCCTAAGAAGATGGCTCTGGAACTGTTCAAGCCGTTCATTTTCGGCAAGCTGGAAATGCGTGGTCTGGCGACCACCATCAAGGCTGCGAAGAAGATGGTCGAGCGCGAGCTGCCAGAGGTCTGGGACGTTCTCGCCGAAGTGATTCGCGAACACCCAGTGTTGCTCAACCGTGCACCGACCCTTCACCGCCTGGGTATCCAGGCGTTTGAACCGGTACTGATCGAAGGTAAGGCTATCCAGCTGCACCCACTGGTCTGTGCTGCGTACAACGCCGACTTCGACGGCGACCAAATGGCCGTGCACGTGCCGCTGACGCTGGAAGCCCAGCTCGAAGCGCGCGCGTTGATGATGTCTACCAACAACATCCTGTCGCCAGCCAACGGTGAGCCAATCATCGTTCCGTCGCAGGACGTTGTATTGGGTCTGTACTACATGACTCGTGAAGCGATCAACGCCAAGGGCGAAGGTCGTGTGTTCGCGGATCTGCAGGAAGTTGACCGTGTGTTCCGTGCCGGCGAAGCCGCACTGCACGCCAAGGTCAAGGTGCGGATCAACGAAACGGTGAACGATCGTGACGGCAACAGCGTGACCAACACCCGTATCGTCGACACTACCGTCGGCCGTGCGTTGTTGTTCCAGGTGGTGCCGAAAGGTCTGTCGTTTGACGTCGTCAACCTGCCGATGAAGAAAAAGGCGATCTCCAAGCTGATCAACCAGTGCTATCGCGTGGTGGGTCTGAAAGAGACCGTGATCTTCGCTGACCAGTTGATGTACACCGGTTTTGCCTATTCGACCATCTCCGGTGTTTCCATCGGTGTTAACGACTTCGTTATCCCGGATGAGAAAGCCCGCATCATCGGTACTGCTACCGAAGAAGTGAAAGAGATCGAAAGTCAGTACGCCTCCGGCCTGGTAACCCAGGGCGAGAAGTACAACAAGGTAATCGACCTCTGGTCCAAGGCGAACGACGAAGTTTCCAAGGCGATGATGGCCAACCTCTCGAAAGAGAAGGTCATCGACCGTCATGGCGAGGAAGTCGACCAGGAGTCCTTCAACTCGATGTACATGATGGCCGACTCGGGCGCACGGGGTTCTGCTGCGCAGATCCGTCAGCTCGCCGGTATGCGTGGCCTGATGGCCAAGCCGGACGGTTCCATCATCGAGACCCCGATTACAGCGAACTTCCGTGAAGGTTTGAGCGTACTCCAGTACTTCATTTCCACGCACGGTGCTCGTAAGGGTCTTGCGGATACCGCGTTGAAAACGGCGAACTCCGGTTACCTGACTCGTCGTCTGGTAGACGTGGCGCAGGATCTGGTCGTGACCGAGATCGATTGCGGCACCGAACATGGCCTGCTGATGACGCCGCACATTGAAGGCGGTGACGTTGTTGAGCCGTTGGGTGAACGCGTACTGGGTCGTGTCATTGCCCGTGACGTCTTCAAGCCGGGTACCGAGGACGTGATCGTTCCTGCTGGCACCCTGGTCGACGAGAAGTGGGTCGAGTTCATCGAACTCAACAGCATCGACGAAGTGATCGTGCGTTCTCCGATCAGCTGTGAAACCCGCTACGGCATCTGCGCCAAGTGCTACGGTCGCGACCTGGCTCGCGGTCACCAGGTGAACATCGGTGAAGCGGTCGGCGTTATCGCTGCCCAGTCCATCGGTGAGCCGGGTACCCAGCTGACGATGCGTACGTTCCACATCGGTGGTGCGGCAAGCCGGACCTCCGCAGCCGACAGCGTTCAGGTGAAGAACGGCGGTACTGTCCGTCTGCACAACCTGAAGCACGTTGAGCGTGTGGATGGTCATCTGGTAGCTGTATCCCGTTCGGGTGAGCTGGCGATCGCGGACGACTTCGGTCGTGAGCGCGAGCGTTACAAGCTGCCTTACGGTGCTGTGATTTCGGTGAAGGAAGGTGACAAGGTCGAAGCTGGCGCAATCGTGGCCAAGTGGGATCCGCACACTCACCCGATCGTCACTGAGATGAAAGGTACCGTGACCTACGTGGGCATGGAAGAAGGCATCACGATCAAGCGTCAGACCGACGAATTGACCGGTATGACCAACATTGAAGTACTTGACGCCAAAGATCGTCCAGCTGCCGGCAAGGACATCCGTCCAGCCGTTAAGATGGTCGACGACAACGGCAAGGACCTGTTGCTGCCAGGCACTGACGTAATCGCTCAGTACTTCCTGCCAGCCAACGCCCTGGTCGGTGTGGCCGACGGTGCGCGGATCGCGATCGGTGATGTTATCGCTCGTATCCCGCAAGAAACTTCGAAGACTCGTGACATCACCGGTGGTCTGCCGCGTGTTGCCGACCTGTTCGAAGCCCGTCGTCCGAAAGAAGCTTCAATTCTGGCTGAAGTCAGCGGCACCATCGCGTTCGGTAAAGAGACCAAGGGCAAGCGCCGTCTGGTTATCACCCCGAACGACGGTAGCGATCCGTATGAAGAGCTGATTCCGAAGTGGCGCCACCTGAACGTCTTCGAAGGCGAACAGGTAAACCGCGGCGAAGTTATCTCCGACGGCCCGAGCGATCCACACGACATCCTGCGTCTGCTGGGTGTGAGTGCGCTGGCCAAGTACATCGTGAACGAGATCCAGGACGTTTACCGTCTGCAGGGCGTGAAGATCAACGACAAGCACATCGAGACCATTCTGCGTCAGATGCTGCGTAAAGTTGAGATCTCCGAGTCCGGTGACTCCAGCTTCATCAAGGGCGACCAGATGGAACTGACTCACGTACTGGTAGAGAACGAGCGCCTGAGCACGGAAGACAAGTTTGTCGCCAAGTTCACCCGCGTTCTGCTGGGTATCACCAAGGCGTCGTTGTCCACCGAATCGTTCATCTCGGCGGCTTCCTTCCAGGAAACCACTCGGGTACTGACCGAGGCGGCGGTTACCGGCAAGCGCGATTACCTGCGCGGCCTGAAGGAAAACGTGGTCGTGGGTCGTCTGATCCCGGCTGGTACCGGTTTGGCCTATCACAGCGAGCGCAAGCGTCGCCGTGATGCAGACAAGCCGTTGCGCGTAAGCGCCAGTGAAGTGGAAGCTGCACTGACCGAAGCGTTGAACTCGAGCGGTAACTGAGTTCTGCGGTAATTAAGTGCCTGGCCCTGGTCGCCCCATTCGCCGAATCGAGACAAATGTCGAGATCCGGCGAGCGGGGAGGTCGGGGCCTTGCCTTGACTGGGGACAAGATCCTCTTTAGACTCTTGATCCCCTAAATTTGGCGGGAATTCGTTCCTGCCATTTTGCTTTTCTTGTAAGACAATAGCGTCGCAAGACAACAGTGGAGCTAGTAGATGGCAACTATCAACCAGCTGGTACGTCAGCCGCGTAAGCGTATCGTCGAGAAATCCGACGTACCTGCGCTGCAGAACTGCCCGCAACGTCGTGGCGTATGCACCCGTGTGTATACCACCACGCCGAAAAAACCTAACTCGGCACTGCGTAAAGTATGCCGTGTGCGTCTGACCAACGGTTTCGAGGTTTCCTCGTACATCGGCGGTGAAGGCCACAACCTGCAAGAGCACAGCGTGGTACTGATCCGCGGCGGTCGTGTAAAAGACTTGCCAGGTGTTCGTTACCACACCGTTCGCGGCTCCTTGGATACCTCCGGCGTTAAAGGCCGTAACCAGGGTCGTTCGAAGTACGGTACCAAGCGTCCGAAGTAATCGGTCGTTTTGCAGTTTTTCATTTTTATTGAGTCGATAAGAGTAAGGTCGGGCACGCGTTTGCTGTCCCGGGCTAACCTGAAGACCGTTTGAGGGCTTATCAATGCCAAGACGTCGCGTAGCAGCCAAACGTGAGATTCTGGACGATCCGAAATACGGAAGCCAGATTCTCGCCAAGTTCATGAACCACGTAATGGAAAGCGGCAAGAAAGCCGTTGCCGAACGTATCGTTTATGGCGCGCTGGAAAAAGTTAAAGAGCGTAAGAACTCCGATCCCCTGGAACTCTTCGAAAAAGCACTCGACGCCATCGCTCCGCTGGTCGAAGTGAAGTCGCGCCGCGTAGGCGGTGCTACCTACCAGGTTCCGGTCGAAGTTCGTCCGTCCCGTCGTAACGCTCTGGCCATGCGCTGGCTCGTAGACTTCGCCCGCAAGCGCGGCGAGAAGTCCATGGCTCTGCGTTTGGCTGGTGAGCTGCTGGACGCTGCTGAAGGTAAAGGTGCTGCAGTTAAGAAGCGTGAAGACGTGCACCGTATGGCTGAGGCCAACAAGGCTTTCTCGCACTACCGCTTCTAATTTTAGCGTCACTCAATTTGCGAGGGCTTTATGGCTCGTACAACCGATATTAAACGCTACCGTAACATTGGTATCGTTGCTCACGTGGATGCGGGTAAAACCACTACCACCGAGCGCGTCCTGTTCTACACGGGCGTAAACCACAAAATGGGCGAGGTGCATGATGGCGCCGCGACCATGGACTGGATGGTACAAGAGCAGGAGCGGGGTATTACCATTACCTCCGCTGCTACTACTGCTTTCTGGGAAGGCTCGAACAAGCAATTCCCTAAGCACCGCTTCAACATCATCGATACCCCCGGCCACGTTGACTTCACCATTGAAGTAGAGCGTTCGCTGCGCGTACTCGACGGCGCTGTCGTTGTGTTCTGCGGTACTTCCGGTGTTGAGCCTCAGTCTGAAACCGTATGGCGTCAAGCCAACAAATACGGCGTTCCGCGTCTTGTTTACGTAAACAAGATGGACCGTGCTGGTGCCAACTTCCTGCGCGTGATCGGTCAGATCAAGCAGCGTCTGGGTCACACCCCGGTGCCTATCCAGCTGGCTATCGGTTCCGAAGACAACTTCGAAGGTCAGATCGATCTGATGACCATGGAAGCTGTTCGCTGGAACGACGGCGACAAGGGTATGGCTGCCATTCGTGGTCCGATCCCGGCTGAGCTGCAAGAGCTGGCTGAAGAGTGGCGCAGCAACATGGTTGAGGCTGCTGCCGAAGCCAACGAAGAGCTGATGAACAAGTACCTGGAAGGCGAAGAGCTGTCGATCGAAGAGATCAAGGCTGCTCTGCGTCAGCGTACTATCGCTGGTGAAATCGTTCTGGCTGTTTGCGGTTCTTCCTTCAAGAACAAGGGTGTTCCCCTGGTTCTCGACGCCGTTATCGACTACCTGCCTGCACCGGTCGACATTCCAGCCATCAAGGGTTCCGACCCGGATGACGAGACTGTCGAAATGGAGCGTCATGCAGACGACAACGAGCCGTTCTCGGCTCTGGCGTTCAAGATCGCTACCGACCCATTCGTGGGTACCCTGACATTCGCTCGCGTTTACTCGGGCGTGTTGAACTCCGGCGACGGCGTGATCAACTCGGTCAAGGGCAAGAAAGAGCGCGTGGGTCGTATGGTGCAAATGCACGCAAACACCCGCGAAGAGATCAAGGAAGTACGCGCTGGCGACATCGCGGCCCTGATCGGCATGAAGGACGTCACCACTGGTGACACCCTGTGCTCCGCTGACAAGCCAATCATCCTGGTTCGCATGGACTTCCCGGAGCCGGTTATCTCGGTTGCCGTTGAGCCGAAAACCAAGGATGACCAGGAAAAAATGGGTATCGCTCTGGGCAAACTCGCTCAGGAAGACCCGTCTTTCCGCGTCAAGACCGATGAAGAGACTGGTCAAACGATCATCTCCGGCATGGGTGAGTTGCACCTGGACATCCTGGTTGACCGGATGCGCCGCGAGTTCAACGTCGAAGCCAACATCGGTAAGCCACAGGTTTCCTATCGTGAGAAGATCACGAAGGCTTGTGAGATCGAAGGCAAGTTCGTTCGCCAGTCCGGCGGTCGTGGTCAGTTCGGCCACTGCTGGATCCGTTTTGCGCCTGCTGACGAAGGTCAGGAAGGTCTGCAGTTCGTGAACGAAGTAGTTGGTGGTGTGGTTCCGAAGGAATACATCCCTGCTATTCAGAAGGGTATCGAAGAGCAGATGAAGAACGGCGTTGTCGCCGGCTATCCGCTGATCGGCCTGAAGGCTACCGTGTTCGATGGTTCTTACCACGACGTCGACTCCAACGAGATGGCGTTCAAGGTGGCGGCCTCCATGGCGACCAAGCAACTGGCTACCAAAGGTGGCGGTGTTGTTCTTGAGCCGATCATGAAGGTTGAAGTCGTAACACCTGAGGACTACATGGGCGACGTGATGGGTGACCTGAACCGTCGTCGCGGTCTGATCCAGGGTATGGAAGACACGGTTTCCGGTAAGGTTATCCGTGCCGAGGTTCCGCTGGGCGAGATGTTCGGTTACGCAACCGACGTTCGTTCCATGTCCCAGGGTCGCGCGAGCTACTCTATGGAATTCTCCAAATACTCCGAGGCTCCGTCGAACGTCGTCGAAGCTATCGTTAAAAAACAAGGCTGATTCAGCCCCTTTAGGCTAGGAGTTAATTGTCGTGGCTAAAGAAAAATTTGAACGTAACAAACCGCACGTCAACGTTGGCACCATCGGTCACGTTGACCACGGTAAAACCACTCTGACCGCTGCTCTGACCCGCGTCTGCTCCGAAGTTTTCGGTTCGGCCAAGGTTGACTTCGACAAGATCGACAGCGCCCCGGAAGAAAAAGCTCGCGGTATCACCATCAACACCGCTCACGTTGAATACGATTCGGCCGTGCGTCACTACGCACACGTTGACTGCCCAGGTCACGCCGACTACGTAAAAAACATGATCACCGGTGCTGCCCAGATGGACGGCGCGATCCTGGTTTGCTCGGCCGCTGATGGTCCGATGCCACAAACCCGTGAGCACATCCTGCTGTCCCGTCAGGTAGGCGTTCCGTACATCGTTGTCTTCCTGAACAAGGCTGACATGGTTGACGACGCTGAGCTGCTGGAACTGGTTGAGATGGAAGTGCGCGACCTGCTGAGCACTTACGACTTCCCAGGTGATGACACTCCAATCATCATCGGTTCGGCTCTGATGGCTCTGAACGGCCAAGACGACAACGAAATGGGCACCACTGCTGTCAAGAAGCTGGTGGAAACTCTGGACAGCTACATCCCAGAGCCAGAGCGTGCTATCGACAAGCCGTTCCTGATGCCAATCGAAGACGTATTCTCGATCTCCGGTCGCGGTACTGTTGTGACTGGTCGTGTTGAGCGTGGCATCGTTCGCATCCAGGAAGAAGTTGAGATCGTCGGTCTGCGCGACACTCAGAAAACTACCTGCACCGGCGTTGAAATGTTCCGCAAGCTGCTGGACGAAGGTCGTGCTGGCGAGAACTGCGGCGTGCTGCTGCGCGGCACCAAGCGTGACGACGTTGAGCGTGGTCAGGTTCTGGTCAAGCCAGGCACCGTCAAGCCACACACCAAGTTCGTTGCAGAAGTTTACGTTCTGAGCAAGGAAGAAGGCGGTCGTCATACTCCGTTCTTCAAAGGCTACCGTCCACAGTTCTACTTCCGTACAACTGACGTGACTGGTAACTGCGAGCTGCCAGAAGGCGTTGAAATGGTAATGCCAGGTGACAACATCCAGATGACTGTCACTCTGATCAAAACCATCGCGATGGAAGACGGTCTGCGTTTCGCTATCCGTGAAGGCGGTCGTACCGTCGGCGCTGGCGTCGTAGCCAAAGTCATCGAGTAAGTCTCTTTTAGAGTCTGCCTGATGAGTTGAAAAAGCCCCCGCTTAGCGGGGGCTTTTTTATTGGGTTGACACCTATCAGGGGCGTCTATAGAATTGCGCCTCCTTTTAACGGGCGTATTGCGCCCGGTGGGAATAGCAGCCGGAGTCTGAAATCCAATGCAAAATCAGCAAATCCGTATCAGGTTGAAGGCTTTTGACCATCGCCTGATCGACCAATCCACCCAGGAAATCGTGGAAACCGCGAAACGTACTGGTGCTCAAGTGCGTGGTCCAATTCCATTGCCTACCCGTAAAGAGCGGTTCACCGTTCTGGTCTCCCCGCACGTCAACAAAGACGCGCGTGACCAGTACGAGATCCGTACTCATAAGCGCGTTCTGGACATCGTCCAGCCAACGGATAAAACCGTTGATGCACTTATGAAGCTCGATCTTGCGGCCGGTGTGGAAGTGCAGATCAGCCTCGGCTAAGACTCGGTCTTAGTCGTGTAACGCTCTGAAATGGGCGGCCATAGCGGGTGAAAGCCCCGTACACTCATGAGGTTTACAACATGACTATTGGTGTAGTCGGTCGTAAATGCGGTATGACCCGTATTTTCACCGAAGAAGGTGTCTCCATTCCGGTCACGGTCATTGAGATCGAGCCGAATCGCGTCACCCAGTTCAAAACTGAAGAGACCGATGGCTATCGTGCAGTGCAAGTCACTGTCGGCGAGCGTCGTGCTTCGCGTGTAACAGCTGCTCAAGCTGGCCACTTCGCCAAGGCGAACGTTGCCGCTGGTCGTACCGTACTGGAATTCCGTCTTGAAGAAGGCGAGTACCAGGCCGGCGATCTGATCAACGCTGAAATCTTCGCTGCTGGTCAACTGGTTGATGTAACCGGTCAGTCCAAAGGTAAAGGCTTCCAGGGTACGATCAAGCGTTGGAACTTCCGCGGGCAAGATAACACCCACGGTAACTCCGTATCCCACCGCGTTCCAGGCTCTATCGGCCAGTGCCAGACTCCTGGTCGTGTATTCAAGGGCAAGAAAATGTCCGGTCATATGGGCGCCGAGCGCGTGACCGTGCAGTCCCTCGAAGTAGTGCGCGTGGACGCTGAACGCAATCTGTTGTTGGTCAAGGGCGCTGTTCCTGGCGCTACTGGCGGCAACGTGGTTGTACGTCCAGCAGCCAAGGCTCGCGGTTAAGGGGAAGCTGACATGCAATTAAATGTAAATGACGCTCAAGCGATCGAAGTTTCCGAACTGACATTTGGCGGCGAATTCAACGAGACGCTGGTTCACCAAGCAGTCGTGGCCTACATGGCTGGCGGCCGTCAAGGTAGCAAGCAGCAAAAGACCCGTTCCGACGTTTCCGGTGGCGGTAAGCGCCCATGGCGTCAGAAAGGTACTGGCCGTGCTCGTGCCGGTACTATCCGTAGCCCAATCTGGCGTGGCGGCGGTACCACTTTCGCAGCTCGTCCTCAGGATCACTCCCAGAAGCTGAACAAGAAGATGTATCGCGCAGCAATGCGTTCCATCCTTGCTGAGCTGGTGCGTACTGATCGTCTGGTCGTGGTTCAGGACTTCGCTGTTGAAGCACCGAAAACCAAAGATCTGCTGAACAAGCTGAACGGCATGGGCCTGACTGACGTCTTGATCGTGTCTGACGCTGTTGATCAGAACCTGTACCTGGCTGCTCGTAACCTGCCGCACGTCGATGTTCGTGACGTACAGGGTTCCGATCCGGTCAGTCTGATCGCATACGACAAGGTGTTGATCACCGTGTCGGCCGTGAAGAAATTCGAGGAGCTGCTGGGATGAACCAGGAACGCGTATTTAAAGTTCTGCTTGGCCCGCACGTTTCCGAGAAGGCTACGGTTCTGGCAGACAAGAAAGGCCAGTTCGTTTTCAAGGTTGCTACCGACGCAACCAAGCTGGAAATCAAGAAGGCCGTCGAAAGCCTGTTCAGCGTGAAAGTAGAGCGCGTGACTACCCTGAACGTTCTGGGTAAAAGCAAGCGCACTGCTCGCGGTCTGGGCAAGCGTAATGACTGGAAGAAGGCAGTTATCTCCCTTCAGCCAGGCCAAGATCTCGATTTCAGCAGCAGTGCTGAGTAAGGAAGGGGTGCATCATGGCAATCGTTAAATGCAAACCGACTTCCCCTGGCCGCCGTTTTGTGGTCAAGGTGGTCAACCAGGAGCTGCATAAAGGCGCTCCTCACGCACCGCTGCTCGAGAAAAAATCGAAGTCTGGTGGTCGTAACAACAATGGCCGTATCACTACACGTCACGTGGGTGGTGGTCATAAGCAGCATTATCGTCTGGTCGACTTCCGTCGCAACGACAAGGATGGCATCGCTGCCACCGTCGAGCGTATCGAATACGATCCAAACCGTACTGCTCACATCGCTCTGCTGCTGTACGCAGATGGCGAGCGTCGCTACATCATCGCCCCTAAAGGCGTGAGTGCTGGCGACCAGCTGATCGCAGGTGCCCTGGCACCGATCAAGCCGGGCAACGCTCTGCAACTGCGTAACATTCCAGTTGGTAGCACCGTACACGGCATCGAATTGAAGCCAGGTAAAGGCGCGCAAATCGCTCGTTCCGCTGGTGCTTCGGCTCAGCTGATCGCTCGTGAAGGTGTCTACGTGACCCTGCGTCTGCGTTCTGGTGAGATGCGTAAAGTACTGGCTGAATGCCGTGCGACCCTGGGCGAAGTCTCGAACTCCGAGCACAGCCTGCGTTCGTTGGGTAAAGCTGGTGCCAAGCGCTGGCGTGGCGTTCGCCCAACCGTTCGTGGTGTTGCCATGAACCCGGTTGACCACCCACATGGTGGTGGTGAAGGTCGTACCTCTGGTGGTCGTCATCCGGTATCGCCATGGGGCTTCCCGACTAAGGGCGCGAAGACTCGTGGTAATAAGCGTACCGACAAAATGATCGTCCGTCGTCGCAAGTAAATAGAGGGATACGACAGTGCCACGTTCTCTGAAAAAAGGTCCTTTTATTGATCTTCACCTACTGAAGAAGATCGAAGTGGCGGCGGAAAAGAACGATCGCAAACCAGTTAAGACCTGGTCGCGTCGTTCGATGATCCTGCCACAAATGGTCGGTCTGACCATCGCAGTACACAACGGTCGCCAGCACGTCCCAGTTCTCGTGAACGAAGACATGGTCGGCCACAAACTGGGCGAGTTCGCCGGTACCCGCACATACCGTGGGCACGTGGCTGACAAGAAAGCCAAGCGTTAAGGGGTAAGGAAATGGAAGTAGCCGCTAAGTTGTCGGGCGCTCGAATCTCCGCCCAGAAAGCCCGCTTGGTCGCCGACCAGATCCGCGGGAAGAAGGTGGGCGAAGCGCTCAACCTGTTGGCTTTCAGCAGTAAGAAAGCCGCCGAGATCATGAAAAAAGTGCTGGAGTCGGCCGTAGCCAACGCCGAGCATAACGAAGGCGCAGACGTTGATGACCTGAAAGTCAGCACCGTTTTCGTCAACGAAGGGCGTTCGCTGAAGCGCATCATGCCACGTGCCAAAGGCCGTGCTGATCGCATCGTCAAGCGGTCTTGCCATATCACTGTCAAGGTTGCTGACAAGTAACGGAGTCGAAGAGATGGGTCAGAAAGTACATCCCATTGGCATTCGCCTGGGAATCGTCAAGGAGCACACCTCCGTCTGGTACGCAGACGGTCGGACTTATGCGGACTACTTGTTCGCTGATCTGAAGGTGCGTGAGTATCTCCAAGACAAACTAAAAAGCGCGTCCGTAAGCCGTATCGATATCCATCGTCCGGCTCAGACTGCACGTATCACCATCCACACCGCTCGTCCAGGTATCGTTATCGGGAAGAAAGGTGAAGATGTTGAGAAACTGCGTCAGGACCTGACCAAGCAAATGGGTGTGCCTGTGCACATCAATATCGAAGAGATCCGCAAGCCGGAACTCGACGGTATGCTGGTTGCGCAGAGCGTAGCTCAGCAGCTGGAGCGTCGCGTAATGTTCCGTCGCGCTATGAAGCGCGCTGTACAGAACGCAATTCGCATTGGTGCCAAAGGCATCAAAATCCAAGTGAGCGGTCGTCTCGGCGGTGCTGAAATCGCACGTACTGAATGGTATCGCGAAGGTCGTGTGCCACTGCACACCCTGCGTGCCGACATCGACTATGCCAACTACGAAGCTCACACCACCTACGGTGTGATCGGTGTAAAGGTTTGGATCTTCAAAGGCGAAGTAATTGGTGGTCGCCAAGAAGAGCTGAAACCACAAGCACCAGCGCCTCGTAAAAAAGCTGCTAAGTAAGGGGTACGCCAAATGTTGCAACCAAAGCGTACGAAGTTCCGCAAGCAGATGACCGGTCACAACCGTGGCCTGGCATTGCGCGGTAGCAAAGTCAGCTTCGGCGAGTTCGCGCTGAAGTCTGTTGCTCGTGGTCGTCTCACCGCTCGTCAGATCGAGTCAGCGCGTCGTGCTCTGACCCGTCACGTAAAACGTGGCGGCAAGATCTGGATCCGTGTATTCCCGGACAAGCCTGTCACCAAGAAGCCACTCGAAGTTCGGATGGGTAAAGGTAAGGGTAACGTGGAGTACTGGGTTGCCCAGATTCAGCCAGGCAAAGTCCTGTATGAAATCGAGGGTGTTTCTGAAGAGCTGGCGCGTGAGGCTTTCGCCCTGGCTGCTGCAAAGCTGCCGCTCGCCACCTCCTTTGTTAAACGGACGGTGATGTGATGAAAGCGAATGAACTTCGTGAGAAATCAGCACAGCAGCTGAACGAGCAACTGCTCGGCCTGCTGCGCGACCAGTTCAATCTGCGTATGCAGAAAGCAACTGGCCAGTTGGGGCAGTCTCATCTGCTCTCGCAAGTTAAGCGTGACATCGCTCGCGTGAAAACTGTGCTCAACCAGCAGGCAGGTAAGTAATCATGGCTGAAGCCGAAAAAACTGTCCGTACGCTGACTGGCCGTGTTGTCAGCGACAAGATGGACAAAACCATCACCGTTCTGATCGAGCGTCGCGTTAAGCACCCGATCTACGGTAAATACGTTAAGCGTTCGACTAAGCTGCACGCGCACGACGAAACCAATCAGTGCCACATCGGCGACAAGGTCACTATTCGTGAAACCCGTCCGATGGCCAAGACCAAATCTTGGGCGCTGGTTGATGTTCTCGAACGCGCTGTGGAAGTCTAAGGGCTAGGGGTCGGAGAAATTATATGATTCAGACTCAATCCATGCTTGATGTGGCCGATAACAGCGGCGCTCGCCGCGTTATGTGCATCAAGGTGCTGGGTGGCTCCCATCGTCGTTACGCTGCTATTGGCGACATCATCAAAGTTACCGTCAAGGAAGCAATTCCTCGCGGTAAAGTGAAGAAAGGTCAAGTGATGACTGCTGTTGTAGTCCGCACTCGCCATGGTGTTCGTCGCGCTGACGGCTCCATCATCCGCTTTGATGGCAACGCTGCTGTTCTGTTGAACAACAAGCAAGAGCCAATCGGCACCCGTATCTTTGGGCCAGTGACCCGTGAACTTCGTACTGAGAAGTTCATGAAGATCGTCTCGCTCGCCCCAGAAGTGCTGTAAGGAGATCCGACATGCAAAAGATTCGTCGTGACGACGAGATCATCGTGATCGCCGGCAAAGACAAGGGCAAGCGCGGTAAGGTGCTCAAGGTTCTCGCTGACAACCGTCTGGTTGTTGGTGGTCTGAACCTGGTCAAGCGCCATACCAAGCCTAACCCGATGTCGGGCGTACAGGGCGGTATCGTCGAGAAAGAAGCGCCACTGCACGCTTCCAACGTCGCCATTTTCAACGGCGAAACCAACAAGGCTGACCGCGTTGGTTTCAAAGTAGAAGACGGCAAAAAAATTCGTGTCTTCAAGTCGACCCAAAAAGCGGTTGATGCTTGAACACTGCTAGGTAGAAGACCATGGCACGACTGAAAGAGATTTACCGGAAGGAAATCGCACCGAAGCTTAAGGAAGAACTTAAGCTGGCGAACGTGATGGAAGTTCCGCGCATTACCAAGATCACCCTGAACATGGGTCTGGGCGAAGCGATCGGTGACAAGAAAGTCATCGAGCACGCGGTAGCTGACCTGGAGAAGATCACCGGCCAGAAAGTCGTTGTGACTCACGCTCGCAAATCCATCGCTGGCTTCAAAGTCCGCGAAGGTTGGCCGATCGGTGTCAAAGTGACCCTGCGTCGCGATCGTATGTACGAGTTCCTGGATCGTCTGCTGTCGATCTCCCTGCCTCGGGTTCGCGACTTCCGCGGCCTGAATGCCAAGTCCTTCGACGGTCGTGGCAACTACAGCATGGGCGTGAAAGAGCAGATCATTTTCCCGGAAATCGATTACGACAAGATCGATGCTCTGCGCGGTCTGGACATTACCCTGACCACCACTGCCAAATCGGATGACGAAGGTCGCGCTCTGCTGCGTGCTTTCAAATTCCCGTTCCGCAACTGATTGGAGTAGGAAAATGGCCAAGAAGAGCATGAAGAACCGTGAGCTGAAGCGTCAGCTCACCGTTGCCAAGTACGCCACCAAGCGTGCAGCGCTGAAAGCTATCATCGTTGATCTGAACGCAAGTCCAGAAGCACGTTGGGAAGCGACCGTAGCACTGCAGAAGCAGCCACGTGACGCAAGCGCCTCGCGCATGCGTAACCGCTGCCGCCTGACTGGTCGTCCGCACGGCGTATACCGCAAGTTCGGCCTCGGCCGTAACATGCTGCGCCAAGCTGCAATGCGTGGTGACGTTCCAGGTCTGGTTAAAGCCAGCTGGTAAGCACTGTCAAAGTCTCGGTGTTCGGGATCTCAGGATCCTGACCGCCGGTGGCCTTGAAGCAGAATCAAGCCCCTTTTGGGGCTTGATTCATTTCTGGGGTATGTCTAGAATGACCGGCTCGCCTGAGCCCGTGTTTTTTATGCCCGGGGTTTCTCGGCGACACGTAGTAGCCGCAAGGCTAATTTTTTTGCATTAGGAGCGTCTAGCCCATGAGTATGCAGGACCCGTTAGCGGACATGCTAACTCGAATCCGTAATGCCCAGATGGCTGAAAAGTCCGTCGTAAGCATGCCGTCTTCCACGTTGAAGGTGGCTGTAGCAAAAGTCCTGAAGGACGAAGGTTACATCGCGGGTTATCAGATCAGCAGCGAAATCAAGCCACTGCTGTCCATCGAGCTGAAATACTTCGAAGGCCGTCCGGTCATCGAGGAAGTGAAGCGCGTTAGCCGTCCAGGCCTGCGTCAGTACAAGTCCGTCGAGGATCTGCCGAAAGTTCGCGGCGGTCTGGGCGTGTCTATCGTCTCCACCAACAAAGGTGTGATGACTGATCGTGCTGCGCGCGCTGCCGGTGTCGGCGGCGAAGTTCTTTGCACTGTGTTCTAAGGGGGGATAAGCATGTCTCGCGTCGCTAAGAACCCCGTTAAGCTGCCAGCCGGTGTCGAAGTCAAATTCGCAGGCCAACAGCTTTCGGTGAAGGGTGCCAAGGGCACTCTTGAACTGAACATCCATTCGTCCGTTGAGATCGTTGAAGAAGCCGGTGAGCTGCGTTTCGCTGCTCGCAATGGCGATCAACAGACTCGCGCAATGGCTGGTACCACTCGTGCGTTGGTAAACAACATGGTCCAAGGCGTAAGCCAAGGCTTCGAGCGCAAGCTCCAGCTGGTCGGTGTTGGTTACAAAGCGCAAGCAAAAGGCTCGGTTCTGAACCTGGCTCTTGGCTTCTCGCACCCAGTGGATTACGAACTGCCGGAAGGCATCACCGCTGAGACTCCTAGCCAGACCGATATCCTGATCAAGGGCATCGACAAGCAGCTGGTAGGTCAAGTGGCCGCCGAGATCCGCGACTTCCGTCCACCAGAGCCGTACAAAGGCAAAGGTGTGCGCTACGCGGACGAAGTCGTCCGTCGTAAAGAAGCCAAGAAGAAGTAGGGCATAGCAAATGACCGACAAAAAAGTTACTCGACTGCGTCGCGCTCGCAAAGCACGCCTGAAAATGCACGAACTCGAAGTCGTGCGTCTCTGCGTGTTCCGCTCTTCGCAGCACATCTACGCCCAGGTCATTTCGGCCGACGGCAACAAGGTCCTGGCAAGTGCCTCGACTTTGGATAAAGAACTGCGTGATGGTGCCACCGGCAACATCGACGCGGCCACTAAGGTTGGCCAGCTGGTCGCTACGCGTGCTAAAGCCGCTGGCGTCTCGCAGGTGGCTTTCGACCGCTCTGGCTTCAAGTACCACGGCCGCGTCAAGGCGCTGGCTGATGCTGCTCGTGAAGCTGGGCTGGAGTTCTAAGTTATGTCAAATAACGACCAAAAGCGCGACGAAGGCTACATCGAGAAGCTGGTTCAAGTTAACCGCGTAGCCAAAACCGTTAAAGGCGGCCGTATCTTCACTTTCACCGCGTTGACCGTGGTTGGTGATGGTAAAGGCCGTGTTGGCTTCGGCCGTGGCAAGTCGCGTGAAGTGCCTGCTGCGATCCAGAAGGCAATGGAAGCTGCTCGCCGCAACATGATCCAGGTTGATCTGAACGGCACCACCCTGCAGTACGCAATGAAGTCTGCCCATGGCGCTTCGAAGGTGTACATGCAGCCTGCTTCTGAAGGTACCGGTATCATCGCTGGCGGCGCTATGCGTGCTGTCCTCGAAGTTGCTGGCGTTCAGAACGTTCTGGCCAAGTGCTACGGCTCGACTAACCCAGTAAACGTGGTTCACGCCACTTTCAAGGGTTTGAAAGCAATGCAGTCTCCTGAATCCATTGCCGCCAAGCGTGGCAAAAGCGTCAAGGAGATCTTCTGATCATGGCTACCGTAAAAGTTACGCTGATCAAAAGCATGACCGGCCGCATCCCTAACCACAAACTGTGCGTTAAGGGTCTGGGTCTGCGTCGCATCGGTCACACTGTAGAAGTCCAGGATACTCCCGAGAATCGCGGGATGATCAACAAGGCTTACTACATGCTGCGTGTCGAGGGTTAATCGATGAAACTCAATGATCTGAGTCCAGCGCCGGGTTCCCGTCGCGAAAAGCATCGTCCGGGCCGTGGTATCGGTAGTGGTTTGGGCAAGACCGGTGGCCGTGGCCACAAAGGTCAGACCTCCCGCTCCGGTGGCACCATTGCTCCAGGCTTTGAAGGCGGTCAACAGCCGCTGCATCGTCGCCTGCCGAAGTTCGGTTTCGTTTCCCTGAAGGCCATGGACCGCGCAGAAGTGCGTCTGTCCGAGCTGGCTAAAGTGGACGGCGACATCGTCACCGTGCAGTCCCTGAAGGATGCCAACGTGATCAACCAGAACGTACAGCGTGTGAAAATCATGCTGTCGGGCGAAGTTGCTCGCGCTGTCACCATCGGAAAGGGAATCGGCGCCACCAAAGGTGCGCGTGCGGCTATCGAAGCAGCTGGCGGCAAGTTCGAGGAATAAATGGCTAAGCAAGGTGCTCTCTCTGCGCTCGGCAAAGGCGGTATGTCTGAACTCTGGGCTCGTCTGCGTTTTCTGTTCCTGGCGATTATCGTCTACCGAATAGGCGCACACATCCCGGTTCCAGGTATCAACCCGGACCGACTCGCAGACCTGTTTCGACAGAATGAGGGGACCATTCTTAGCTTGTTCAACATGTTTTCCGGCGGCGCGCTTGAGCGGATGAGCATCTTTGCACTGGGGATCATGCCGTACATTTCGGCATCGATCATCATGCAACTGATGACAGCCGTCAGCCCGCAACTGGAGCAGTTGAAGAAGGAAGGTGAAGCTGGCCGTCGCAAGATCAGCCAGTACACCCGCTACGGCACTGTCGTACTCGCTCTCGTCCAGGCCATTGGCATGTCCATTGGCCTGGCAGGGCAGGGCGTTTCGTTCACTGCTGACTTCAGCTTCCATTTCGTCGCGGTTTCCACGTTTGTGGCAGGCGCGATGTTCATGATGTGGTTGGGTGAGCAGATTACTGAGCGTGGTGTTGGCAACGGTATCTCGATGTTGATCTTCGCAGGTATCGTCGCCGGTCTTCCGAGAGCGATCGGGCAGTCTTTCGAGTCTGCGCGTCAGGGTGATATCAACATTTTCGCCCTGGTTGCCATCGGTTTGCTGGCAGTAGCGATTATCGGTTTCGTGGTGTTCATTGAGCGTGGTCAGCGTCGTATTGCTGTTCACTACGCCAAGCGTCAGCAGGGCCGCAAGGTGTTTGCTGCGCAGACCAGCCACTTGCCGTTGAAGGTGAACATGGCCGGCGTTATCCCGGCTATTTTCGCGAGCAGCATCTTGCTGTTCCCGGCTTCGTTGGGTGCCTGGTTCGGCCAGTCTGAAGGTATGGGCTGGTTGCAGGACATCTCGCAGTCGATCGCTCCTGGTCAGCCGTTGAATATTCTGCTGTTTAGTGCAGGGATTATTTTCTTCTGCTTCTTCTATACGGCGTTGATGTTCAATCCGAAAGACGTAGCGGAAAACCTGAAGAAGTCCGGTGCCTTTATTCCGGGTATCCGTCCAGGTGAGCAGTCTGCGCGCTACATTGATGGCGTTCTGACTCGCTTGACCATGTTCGGTGCTCTTTACATGACGGCCGTCTGCTTGTTGCCCCAGTTCCTGGTGGTTGCGGCAAACGTACCGTTCTACCTTGGCGGGACCTCGTTGCTGATCGTGGTCGTGGTTGTGATGGACTTCATGTCCCAAGTACAATCGCACCTCGTTTCGCACCAGTACGAATCCCTGATGAAGAAAGCCAACCTGAAGGGCTACGGCAGCGGCATGCTGCGCTGAGTAGCGTCCATAAGGTTCGAGGAGTTGGTGATGAAAGTTCGTGCATCGGTGAAAAAGCTGTGCCGTAACTGCAAGATTATTCGCCGCGAAGGTGTTGTTCGAGTAATTTGCAGCGCGGAACCGCGTCACAAACAGCGCCAAGGCTGAGTGTGATTGTGCTTTAAGCCCGGCAGCTAGTGCGCTGCCGGGTTGATTATTTGTTATTACAGCGATATTATCTCGCGCCCTATTTCTTGGCTTCCGGGGCGTAGGTAGCTGTCAATTGGAGTCCCACTGAATGGCCCGTATTGCAGGCGTCAACATTCCAGATAACAAGCATACTGTTATCTCGCTGACCTACATCTATGGTGTTGGTCGCACTACTGCGCAGAAAATTTGTGCAGTGGCTGGGGTCAACCCAGCGGCAAAGATCAAAGATCTGAGCGACGAGCAGATTGAACAGCTGCGTGGCGAAGTGGCGAAGTTCACCACTGAAGGTGACCTGCGTCGCGAAGTCAACATGAAAATCAAGCGCTTGATGGACCTCGGTTGCTATCGCGGTCTGCGTCATCGTCGTGGTCTGCCAGTACGCGGTCAGCGTACCAAGACCAACGCGCGTACCCGTAAAGGTCCGCGTAAGCCGATCCGCAAGTAATCGCCCCAGCGAATCGACAGGAATTTAATCATGGCAAAACCTGCTGCTCGTCCTCGTAAAAAAGTTAAAAAGACAGTGGTTGATGGCATCGCCCACATCCATGCTTCTTTTAACAACACCATCGTGACCATTACCGACCGTCAAGGTAACGCTCTTTCCTGGGCTACCTCCGGTGGTTCGGGTTTCCGCGGTTCCCGCAAGTCCACCCCGTTCGCTGCTCAAGTAGCTGCTGAGCGTGCTGGTCAAGCTGCGCTGGAATACGGCCTGAAAAACCTCGACGTCAACGTCAAGGGTCCAGGTCCAGGTCGTGAATCCGCAGTTCGTGCTTTGAACGGCTGTGGCTACAAGATCGCCAGCATCACCGACGTGACGCCAATCCCGCACAACGGGTGCCGTCCGCCGAAGAAGCGCCGCGTGTAATCCAGGAGATTGTAAAGAATGGCTCGTTACATTGGTCCAAAATGCAAACTCGCTCGTCGCGAAGGCACCGATCTCTTCCTGAAGAGCGGCGTGCGCGCGATCGAATCGAAGTGCAACATCGAAGCAGCACCTGGTATCCACGGCCAACGCCGCGGTCGCCAGTCCGATTACGGCACCCAACTGCGTGAAAAGCAGAAGGTCCGTCGTATCTACGGCGTTCTCGAGCGTCAATTCAGCGGCTACTACAAAGAAGCTGCTGGCAAGAAAGGCGCAACCGGCGAAAACCTGTTGCAACTGCTCGAATGCCGTCTGGACAACGTTGTATACCGTATGGGTTTCGGTTCTACTCGTGCCGAATCCCGTCAGCTGGTATCGCACAAGTCGATCAGCGTTAACGGTCAAACCGTAAACGTTCCGTCCTACCAGGTTCGTGCTGGTGACGTGGTTGCTGTTCGCGAGAAAGCAAAGAACCAACTTCGCATTGTCCAAGCTCTCGATCTGTGTGCCCAACGTGGCCGCGTAGAATGGGTAGAAGTAGACACTGAGAAGAAGTCGGGCGTTTTCAAGAACGTTCCAGCTCGCAGTGATCTGTCCGCCGACATCAACGAAAGCCTGATTGTCGAGCTCTACTCCAAGTAAGGGCTAGAAAATAGGTGCATCCATGCAGATTTCGGTAAATGAGTTCCTGACACCCCGCCATATTGATGTGCAGGTTGTCAGTCCAACCCGCGCCAAGATCACTCTCGAGCCTCTCGAGCGTGGTTTCGGCCACACCCTGGGCAACGCGCTGCGCCGCATCCTGTTGTCCTCAATGCCCGGCTGTGCAGTAGTCGAGGCCGAGATTGACGGTGTACTCCACGAGTACAGCGCCATCGAAGGCGTACAGGAAGATGTCATTGAAATCCTGTTGAACCTTAAAGGTCTGGCTATCAAGCTGCACGGTCGTGACGAAGTTACGCTGACCTTGTCGAAGAAGGGTTCGGGGGTGGTTACCGCTGCCGATATTCAGCTGGATCATGATGTCGAGATCGTTAACCCCGATCACGTAATCGCTAACCTGGCGTCTAACGGCGCCCTGAACATGAAGCTCACCGTAGCTCGTGGTCGTGGTTATGAACCGGCAGACTCGCGTCAGAGCGATGAAGACGAAAGCCGCAGCATCGGTCGCTTGCAGCTTGACTCTTCGTTCAGCCCGGTTCGCCGTATCGCATACGTGGTGGAAAACGCCCGTGTCGAACAGCGCACCAACCTGGACAAGCTGGTTATTGATCTGGAAACCAACGGTACCCTGGATCCTGAAGAGGCTATCCGCCGCGCTGCAACCATCCTGCAACAGCAGTTGGCTGCGTTCGTCGACCTCAAGGGTGACAGTGAGCCAGTGGTTGTCGAGCAGGAAGACGAGATCGATCCGATCCTGCTTCGCCCGGTTGACGATCTGGAACTGACTGTACGTTCGGCTAACTGCCTTAAGGCGGAAAACATCTACTACATCGGCGACCTGATTCAGCGCACCGAAGTAGAGCTGTTGAAGACTCCGAACCTTGGCAAGAAATCCTTGACTGAAATCAAGGACGTTCTGGCCTCCCGCGGTCTGTCCCTCGGCATGCGCCTCGACAACTGGCCGCCTGCAAGTCTTAAGAAGGACGACAAGGCGACTGCCTGATCGTCGTAATCACCGAACGTTGTGTTTGGTAAGGAATGAACCATGCGTCATCGTAAAAGTGGTCGTCACCTGAGCCGCACCAGCTCGCACCGCAAGGCCATGTTCCAAAACATGGCGGTGTCGCTGTTCGAGCACGAGCTGATCAAAACTACACTGCCGAAAGCCAAAGAACTGCGTCGCGTTGCTGAGCCGCTGATCACTCTGGCCAAGACAGATAGCCTGGCTAACCGCCGCCTGGCTTTCGACCGTACTCGTTCGAAAGCTATCGTTGGTAAGCTCTTCAACGACCTGGGCAAGCGTTACGCTACCCGTGAGGGTGGCTACCTGCGCATCCTCAAGTGCGGTTTCCGCGCTGGCGACAACGCGCCTATGGCGTACGTCGAGTTGGTTGATCGTGCTACCGGCGGTGAAGCTGTATCCGCTGAGTAAGACGGCAATATACAAAGAACCGGGCCTAGTGCCCGGTTTTTTGTGCCTGATAGAAAAGCAAAGGAACCGTTGCGGCTGGCTTCGCTATTGGCAACAGGGCAACGTTAGATAATGACTATCGACGCCCATGATTTAATAAATTTGGATACTGTCACTAACATGTTCGATACTCCTTTCCAGCCGATTAGCCGGCAGTTCGAAGACCGACCGAGGAAGATTGAGCATGAGCCAGATCAAAACGCTTACGACCGCAAGCGGCGCTCCTGTCGCCGATAACCAGAATTCTCGCTCAGCTGGCCCGCGTGGCCCGCTGTTGCTCGACGATTTCCACCTCATCGAGAAGCTTGCTCACTTCAACCGCGAGAACATCCCTGAACGTCGTGTACACGCCAAGGGCTCGGGCGCCTACGGTACATTTACGGTAACTCGGGACATCACTCAGTACACCAGCGCCAAGCTGTTCGATTCGGTCGGTAAGCAGACACCAACGTTCCTGCGGTTCTCCACCGTGGGTGGCGAGCGCGGATCTGCCGACACCGAGCGCGATCCCCGTGGTTTTGCCCTGAAGTTCTACACCGAGGAAGGTAACTGGGACATTGTTGGTAATAACACGCCGGTTTTCTTCATTCGTGATCCGCTGAAGTTTCCAGACTTCATCCATACCCAAAAGCGCCTGCCACAAAGCAACCTGAAAAGCGCCCAGGCGATGTGGGATTTCTGGTCTCATTCTCCAGAAGCCTTGCACCAGGTCACCATTCTGTTCTCCGATCGCGGCATTCCTGACGGCTACCGTCATATGCACGGTTTCGGCAGTCACACCTACAGTCTGATCAACGCCCAAGGTGAGCGTCACTGGGTGAAGTGGCACTACAAGACCAAGCAAGGCATCAAGAACCTGGCGCCGGCTGAGGCAGCGCGTCTGGCGGGTACCGACCCGGACTACGCGCAGCGTGACTTGTTCAATGCCATCGAGCGCGGTGACTTTCCGAAATGGAGCGTTTGCATCCAGATCATGACCGAAGCTCAGGCCGCCGCCCATTACGAGAACCCGTTCGACGTGACCAAGACCTGGTCGCAGAAGGAGTTTCCGCTGATTGAAGTCGGGGAACTCGAACTCAACCGTAATCCGCTGAACTACTTTGCCGAAGTGGAACAGGCGGCGTTCGGGCCGAGCAACATGGTGCCGGGCGTAGGCCTGTCGCCGGACCGCATGCTGCAGGGGCGCGTGTTCGCTTACGCCGATGCCCACCGCTACCGTGTCGGCACCAATCACCAGCAATTGCCGGTGAATGCACCGCGCAGTCCGGTCAATACCTACCAGCGCGACGGAGCCATGGCGTTCGGCAGCAATGGCGGGGCAGCACCGAACTACGAGCCCAACAGCTACGTAGAGGCGCCGAAGCAGGCGCCGCATTATGCGGAACCAGCCTTGGCCCTTACCGGGGCGGCGGATCGTTACGATCATCGGGAAGACACTGACTACTACAGCCATGCCGGTGCGCTGTTCCGCCTGATGAGCAGCGAACAGCAGGCCCTGCTGATCAGCAACATCGCCGGTGCGATGGGCGGTGTATCAGCGGATGTCGTCGACCGTCAGCTGCAGCATTTCTCCAGGGCGGACGCCGCTTATGGAGAAGGTATCGCAAAGGCGTTGGGCGTACAGCTTAACTAAGTCTAAACGAGAAGCAGAACCGCCCTCATTAGGGCGGTTTTTGCGTTATTTAGCCCAGTTTTCTCAGATTTTCTTCGCATTTATTGCGATAGCACCGTGACCTGGCGGCCGGCTTGGTTCAAACTAGAGCCTTTCAAGGCTTGTGGAGATGTAGGGCGATGCAAGGTCACCCGGACGTAATCGATTACCTCAACACGTTGCTGACAGGCGAACTGGCAGCCCGTGATCAATATTTCATCCATTCGCGGATGTACGAGGATTGGGGTTTTACCGAGCTCTACGAACGTATCAACCATGAAATGGAAGAAGAAGCCCAGCATGCCGATGCGTTGATGCGCCGCATCCTGATGCTCGAAGGTACGCCGCGCATGCGCCCGGACGATCTGGACATCGGCACCACAGTGCCCGATATGCTAGCTGCCGACCTGCGCCTGGAATACAAGGTCCGCGCCGCGCTATGCAAGGGTATCGAGTTGTGCGAACAGCACAACGACTATGTCACCCGCGAAATCCTGCGTGTTCAACTCAATGACACCGAGGAAGACCATACCTACTGGCTTGAGAAGCAGTTGGGTTTGATCAAGTTGATCGGGTTGGAGAATTACCTGCAGTCGCAGTTCTGATTGCCGGTTACCGGACGCGGAGCGTCATTGGATGCATTCCCACGCGGAGCGTGGGAACGAGCCCCTGTCGTCGATGAGATGACAGGGGCTTTTTCATGCTCGGGAATGAATCAGTCCCGATCACGTTCCAGCAACGGCTTCAGGTAGTGCCCTGTGTGGGACTGCTTCATCCCAGCGACTTGCTCAGGCGTACCCACCGCAATGATCTGGCCGCCCTTGGAGCCACCTTCCGGCCCCAGGTCTACCAACCAGTCGGCCGTCTTGATCACGTCCAGGTTGTGCTCGATGACCACCACGGTGTTGCCGTGGTCGCGAAGCCGATGCAACACGTCGAGCAATTGCTGGATATCAGCGAAGTGCAGACCGGTGGTCGGCTCGTCGAGGATGTACAAGGTTTTGCCGGTGTCGCGCTTGGACAACTCGCGGGACAGCTTGACCCGCTGGGCTTCGCCGCCGGACAGCGTCGTTGCCGATTGGCCGAGCTTGATGTACGACAGGCCGACATCCATCAATGTCTGCAGCTTGCGCGCCAGGGCTGGCACTGCGTCGAAGAACTCCCGGGCCTCCTCGATGGTCATCTCGAGGGTTTCGTGGATGTTCTTGCCCTTGTATTTGATCTCAAGGGTCTCGCGGTTGTAGCGCTTGCTCTTGCACACATCGCAAGGCACATAGATGTCTGGCAGGAAGTGCATTTCCACCTTGATCAGGCCGTCACCCTGGCAGGCTTCGCAACGCCCACCCTTGACGTTGAACGAGAACCGTCCCGGGCCGTAACCCCGGGAGCGCGATTCCGGCACGCCGGCGAACAATTCGCGGATCGGCGTGAACAACCCGGTGTAAGTCGCCGGGTTGGAGCGCGGTGTGCGGCCGATCGGGCTCTGGTCGATGTCGACGACCTTGTCCAGGTGCTCCAGGCCCTTGATGCTGTCGTGGGGGGCGGCTTCCAGGGTGGTCGCGCCGTTCAGGGCCGTGGCGCTGAGGGGAAACAGCGTATTGTTGATCAGCGTCGATTTGCCGGAGCCGGATACGCCGGTGACGCAGGTCAGCAGGCCAATCGGGATCTCCAGGTCGACGTTGCGCAAGTTGTTGCCACGGGCACCCTTGAGGGTCAGCGACAGCTTCTTGTTGCGCGGCGTCCGTTTGGCCGGCACCTTGATCTTCACCCGTCCCGACAGGTACTTGCCGGTCAAGGAGTCGGGGTGCGCCATGACTTCGGCGGCGGTGCCCTGGGCGACGATATGTCCACCATGCACACCGGCTCCCGGGCCGATGTCCACGACGTAATCGGCCAGGCGGATCGCGTCTTCGTCATGCTCGACCACGATCACCGTGTTGCCGATGTCCCGCAGGTGCTTGAGGGTGCCGAGCAGCCGGTCGTTGTCCCGTTGGTGCAGGCCAATGGACGGCTCGTCGAGGATGTACATCACTCCCACCAGGCCGGCGCCGATCTGGCTGGCCAGGCGGATACGCTGGGCTTCGCCGCCGGACAACGTGTCTGCGCTGCGGTCGAGGGTGAGGTAATCCAGGCCGACGTTCACCAGGAACTGCAGGCGCTCGCTGATTTCCTTGAGGATCTTGTCGGCAATTTCGCCCCGGCGGCCGGTGAGTTTCAGGCCGGCGAAGTAATCGGTGGCGTCGCCGATGGGCAGGTTGGTCACTGCCGGCAGTGTCTTCTCGCCCACCCACACATGACGTGCCTCGCGACGCAAACGGGTGCCGCGGCAATCAGGGCAGGGCTGGGTGCTGAGGAACTTGGCCAGCTCTTCGCGCACGCTGGCCGATTCAGTCTCGCGGTAGCGTCGCTCGAGGTTCGGCACGATGCCTTCGAACGGGTGGGAGCGCTTGACGATATCGCCACGGTCGTTCAGGTATTTGAAGTCGACGTTCTGCGAGCCGCTGCCATGCAGGATGTATTTCTGCTGATCGGCGGGCAGTTCGTTGAAGGGCTTGTCCAGGCTGAACTTGTAATGAGCTGCCAGCGACCCGAGCATCTGGAAGTAATAGACGTTGCGCCTGTCCCAGCCGCGAATCGCGCCTTCGGCCAGGGTCAGTTCGCCGTTGACCAGGCGCTTGGTGTCGAAGAACTGCTTGACCCCCAGGCCATCGCAGGTCGGGCAGGCGCCGGCGGGGTTGTTGAAGGAAAACAGCTTGGGCTCCAGCTCGCTGATGGCATGGCCGCAGATCGGGCAGGCGAAGCGCGCCGAGAAGATGATTTCCTCACCGGGCTCGTCGTCCATCGGCGCCACCAGGGCGATGCCATCGGCCAGTTTCAGCGCGGTCTCGAAGGATTCGGCCAGCCGCTGTTGCAGATCGGCCCGGACCTTGAAGCGGTCGACCACCACATCGATCGAGTGCTTCTTCTGTTTGTCCAGCTTCGGCAGTTCGTCCAGCTCGCAGAGCTTGCCATTGACCCGGGCCCGCACGAAGCCCTGGGCCCGCAGTTCCTCGAAAACCAGCAGGTGTTCGCCTTTGCGCTCGCGAATGACCGGCGCGAGCAGCATCAATTTGCTGCCTTCCGGCTGGGCCAGCACCAGGTCGACCATCTGGCTGACGGTCTGGGCTTCCAGGGGAATGTCGTGGTCGGGGCAGCGGGGAATGCCCACTCGCGCATACAGCAGGCGCAGGTAGTCGTAGATCTCGGTAATGGTGCCGACCGTCGACCGCGGGTTATGGGACGTCGATTTCTGTTCGATCGAAATGGCTGGCGACAGGCCTTCGATGGTGTCGACGTCCGGTTTCTCCATCATCGACAGGAACTGCCGGGCGTAGGCCGACAGCGATTCGACATAGCGTCGCTGGCCTTCGGCGTACAGGGTATCGAATGCCAGCGATGATTTGCCGGATCCGGACAGGCCGGTGATGACGATCAGCTTGTCCCGTGGCAGGGTCAGGTCGATGTTCTTCAGGTTGTGGGTACGGGCCCCACGAATCAGGATCTTGTCCAAAGTGGCCTCGCTCGGCGGGCATCGAAAACGTAGGAGTATACGGGCAAATACTGGATGGATAAACACTATTGAGCGTGCGATCGCAGCCATACATGAAGACTGCGCGTCAAACAGTCGCGATATACCCTCTCAATCGATGGGACTGGTAGAATCGCCGCCGGTTCAGATGAGGTTTTTCCATGCACGATCCCCACAGCGAGCGCATGAGTGGCGGCGAGACCCGGGCGGCAAGCGGTCTGGCCCTGGTGTTCGCCTTCCGTATGCTGGGCATGTTCATGGTGTTGCCGGTGCTGGCGACCTATGGCATGGACCTGGCGGGTGCGACGCCAGCCCTGATCGGGTTGGCGATTGGCGCTTATGGCCTGACCCAGGCCATTTTCCAGATCCCGTTCGGGATCATTTCCGACCGCATCGGCCGACGTCCCGTGATCTACCTTGGACTGATCGTCTTCGCCCTCGGCAGTGTGCTGGCGGCCAACGCCGACTCGATCTGGGGTGTGATCGCCGGACGGATCCTGCAAGGCGCGGGGGCGATTTCCGCTGCCGTCATGGCCTTGCTCTCGGACCTGACCCGCGAACAGCATCGGACCAAGGCCATGGCCATGATCGGCATGACCATCGGTCTGTCGTTCGCCGTCGCCATGGTCGTCGGCCCCTTGCTGACCCGCGCTTTCGGTTTGTCGGGCCTGTTCCTGGCGACCGGCGGCATGGCGCTGGTGGGTATCCTGATCGTGGCGTTCATGGTGCCCCGTTCCACCGGGCCGCTGCAGCACCGTGAATCCGGGGTGGCGCGCCAGGCGCTGATCCCGACCCTAAAGCACCCGGACCTGCTGCGCCTGGACCTGGGTATTTTCGTGCTCCACGCCATGCTGATGTCCAGTTTCGTCGCCTTGCCGCTGGCCTTGGTCGAGAAGGCCGGACTGCCCAAGGAGCAGCATTGGTGGGTCTACCTGACGGCGCTGCTGATTTCGTTCTTCGCCATGATTCCGTTCATCATCTATGGCGAGAAACGACGCAAAATGAAACGAGTTTTGCTCGGCGCCGTCGTGACGCTGATGCTCACTGAGCTATTCTTCTGGCAGTTCGGCGACAGCCTGCGAGCCTTGGTGATTGGCACGGTGGTGTTCTTCACCGCGTTCAACCTGCTGGAGGCGTCGCTGCCGTCGCTGATCAGCAAGGTTTCACCGGCGGGCGGCAAGGGCACGGCAATGGGGGTTTATTCCACCAGCCAGTTCCTGGGTTCGGCGTTGGGCGGGATTCTCGGTGGTTGGCTGTTCCAGCACGGCGGTTTGTCGGTTGTCTTCCTGGGATGCGCCGCGCTGGCTGCACTTTGGCTGGTCTTTGCTGTTACCATGCGCGAACCACCGTATGTGACGAGCCTGCGCTTGCCGTTATCGCCCGAAGCCATTCGCGAAGCAGGCCTGGTCGAGCGCCTCAGGGCCGTCGTTGGCGTAACCGATGCAGTGGTGGTCGCCGACGAAGCGGCCGTTTATATCAAACTGGACACCGAATTATTGGATCGTGCGACCCTCGAGCGCCTGGTGAACAACCCGGCCCCGACTGCGTGCGAAGCCTAGGAGAACGTTATGGCCCGTGGGGTTAACAAAGTCATATTGGTCGGTACGTGCGGCCAGGATCCCGAGGTTCGCTACCTGCCTAATGGCAACGCCGTGACCAACCTGAGTCTGGCGACCAGCGAACAGTGGACCGACAAGCAGACCGGCCAGAAAGTCGAGAAGACCGAATGGCATCGCGTGTCGATGTTCGGCAAAGTGGCTGAGATCGCCGGCGAATACCTGCGCAAGGGTTCGCAGGTGTACATCGAAGGCAAGCTGCAGACGCGCGAGTGGGAAAAAGACGGCATCAAGCGCTACACCACTGAAATCGTGGTCGACATGCAGGGCACCATGCAATTGCTGGGCGGCCGTCCACAGGGTGACCAGCAGCAAGGTGGTAACAACTACCAGCAGTCGGCCCCACGTCAGCAGGCACCGCGCCCGCAATCGGCGCCGCAGCCACAGCGCGAGCGCCCAGCCCCACAACAGGCCGCGCCGCAACCAGCTCCGGATTTCGACAGCTTTGATGACGATATCCCGTTCTAAGGCTGCGTCTCAGGCCTAGCCTGCCCGGTATCGCCCCGAAAGCCCCAGAGCCCCGTGCCTGGGGCTTTTTGTTTCGACGCTGGTCAGATCGGGCTGGCTCCTGCGTCCAGGACCGATCACAAATCCAAATCCAAGACCTCCTGCATCTTTTCGCCAATGGACTGCCGTAACCAGGTTGAATGAAACGCCATGTCCTTGAGTGGAATGTGCATCCAGAACCGGACCTCCATCGGCTTGCCATTGTCCCCGGTGAAGCACACCACCAAATGACAGGCGTGGGCGATAGAGTTTTCCACGCAGGGCGTGATGGAATAGATGTCGCTGTAGGGCACGCACTCTTCGGTGGGCGCGCGTGCTGGGCGGCGCTGGGTGAAGGTGAGGCGTTGCTGGCGTTCGTCAAAGCAGAAGCCAAGCACTTGAGGGCCGGAGAAAAGCCAGTAAAGCAGACCGGTGGCCGCTAATGCGCTGACGCACATGAGTGTCAAAAACAGAGGATCCTCGATCGTCCTGGTATGAGTGCTCGACAGGCCTTCGGTGGAGAACAGCTCGATTGATACCACCACCAGCCCGTAGACCGGCAAGGCAAGCAATAGCATCACGGCGTACAGCAGGGTACCCAGGTATCCTGTTGTGGATATTTCGCTTGGGTAATCCCACGTGGGAGGATGTTGTGGCGTGGGTGCGGCGGTATCGGTCGGGACTGGGGAGGAAACCAGGCGCGACGGGTGTTTGCGTTTCATGCGGCTGGCTCTTGGGAAACTCAGCGGCCATTCTTATCGTTATTCCTCAACTACGCCTAGTGGAAATCGGTAATCGTCAGTTTCTAATGAAAAACCGCGCCTCGGTGCTCCAAGCGCGGTTTGTTTTTGCCTGGGTCTCAGTGGCTGGCCGCCAGAAATTGCTCCGTGCTCACTACCTTCGCATAAGCAAACCCCAACGCCGCCATGAAGGCCGCGTGGACCTGGGCTGCCGGAACGACGACGCCGTTGAATTCCAGGTCCAGGGTTGCGCAGGCGTCGTGGATCACCGTGACGTCGTAGCCCAGGTCCGCCGCGGCCCGAGTGACACCGTCGATGCACATGTGGCTCATGCTGCCGACGATGACCAGTTGAGTGATGCCGTGATGGTCGAGGAGGGATTGCAGTTCGGTTTCGCGGAATGAATTGACGAAGTGCTTGAGCACCACCGGTTCATTGGCCTGGTTAAGGACCTTGGGGTGCAGTTTCGCGCCTTCGGAGCCCGGGGTGAAGAATGGCGCGTCTTCGGAGGTGAACTCGTGGCGGATGTGCACCACTTGATTTCCTGCCTGGCGAAAGGCTGCGATCATTCGTGCGGCGTTGTCCGCGGCGGTTTCGACGCCACTCAGGGGCCATTTACCCTGGGGGAAGTAGTCGTTCTGGATATCGACTACGATGAGCGCTTGCTTGGACATGAGTGCTTCCTTGATCAATGAGGGGTGAAGCCAGTATTGGCTTTTGCCATCGGTTCGAGGATTGGCCGCAACGACAATAGGCGGGGGAAAACTGACAAATGACGCAGGAGAAGGCGGTTGCCGAGCTTGGGGTGCTGATCTATCCCGGTGCGCAACTGGCGGCGGTGCATGGCTTGACCGATCTGTTCTGCGTGGCGGACCGGATCGCGACCGAGCATGCCGGCGCACAGTTGCCGCGGTTACGGGTCAGTCACTGGCAGGCACAGGAGGGTGGGGCGCCGTCGCGGGTATTCGACAGCGCACCCGGTCCGGACGGGCCGCTGGCGGCATTGCTGATTCCACCGGCCCTTGGCGGTTTCAGCAAAAGCCAGTCCTCGGCACCGCTGATGGCTTGGCTGCGGGCCCGGCACGGCGCTGGCACCGTGTTGGGCGGGGTGTGCGTAGGGTCGATCCTGCTGGCTGAAAGCGGCCTGCTCGATGGGCGTAGCGCCACCACCCACTGGACGTCGGCCAAGACCTTTGCCGAGCGTTACCCGAAGATCAAGCTCGACGCCGACAAGCCGATTGTCGACGACGGCGACCTGATCACCACCGCTGGGCTGATGGCCTGGGCGGAGTTGGGGCTGCGGCTGGTGAATCGCTTGCTGGGCCCCAGCATCGCGACGCGCACGGCGCGGTTCCTGGTGATCGAGCACAGTGACAGCGCCAGCGAGTGCGGCAGCAATTTCGCGCCGATCCTCGGGCACGGCGACGGGGCGATTCTCAAGGTGCAACACTGGCTGCAAGGCAGCGGCGCGGTAGACGTCTCCCTGGCCGCGATGGCCGAGCAGGCGGGCCTGGAGGAACGCACCTTCCTGCGCAGGTTCCGTAGCGCCACCGGGCTCAAGCCCACCGAATACTGCCAGCACCTGCGGGTCGGCAAGGCTCGGGAAATGCTGGAGTTCACCAACGGCACCATTGACCACATCGCCTGGACCGTCGGTTATCAAGACCCGAGTGCCTTTCGAGCGACGTTCAAGAAAATCACCGGGCTGGCGCCGAGCGATTACCGGGCAAAGTTCGGAGTCAGTCCGCCAAGCGCTTCGAAACAGTAATGGCTCCCTCACTAGAGGGGGTATGAGATTCAAATCATCGTGCAATTTGCGGGATCCCCGTCACGGATCGTGCAGAATGAGACAGGCTCGATGCTACCCATCTTCCGAAATTCGCCCGTTTCCTTGGTCGTCCACCAGCGTCACCCTGTTGGCCTGATCTCTGCACCCGTTTACCCACAGCCATGAGCGCAGGTAAAAGGGCAACGCATGACGTCAGTCAATCGCAACAAAACCGTGGTGGCCCATTCGGTCAACCCTCACGCGCCACTTCATGAAGTGGAAACCAATCGTGCCCTGGCCCGTTGGCTGGCGCAGATCCTCGGCATGGAATACGGCGGCAGCTATGACAGCCAGCAGCATGCCGGGCGCGATCTGTATCTGTTACCCACGCAAACCCTGATAGGTCCGGAAGCCGCGCGGCATTTGGGTGTCTCGGGGCCGGACGATCTGTGGGGCGGTTACGTCGAGCATGATTTCATCTGCACCAAGGCCATCACCCACGGTCTACTGAATAAGGATGCCGTCGCCCCCATCGGCTGGTCGCCGTTGTTTGCCAAGCTCGCCCGTAGCGTGGTGCTCGATGGCGTGAGTGTTTTTTCACTCAAGGACGCACGTCTGGCCGCCGAACATCTGCTGTACACCGGACCGATCCGCTTCAAGCCGATTCATGCTTGTGCCGGGCGCGACCAGCGGGTGATCCAGAACCTTGCACAGTTCGATGAAATCGCCGCTGATCCCGAGGCCCAGGCCGTGTTTCGCGACGGTGTGGTGCTGGAGCAGAACCTCAATGAGGTCAGGACCCAGAGCGTTGGCCAGAGCGCTATCCATGGCAAGAGCCTGAGCTATTGCGGCGTGCAGCACCTGACCCGGGACAGCCAAGGGCTGGAAGTGTACGGCGGCTCGGACCTGTTGGTGGTGCAGGGCGGCTACATCGAGTTGCTCAGGCTTGAACTGCCCGATGAGGTACGCGAAGCGGTGCGGCTCGCGCAAGTGTTCGACGATGCCGCCAACCAGGCCTATCCCGGTTTCTTTGCCTCCCGGCGCAACTACGACATTGCCCAAGGCATCGATACTGGCGGCCAGCCCCGTGGCGGTGTGCTGGAGCAATCCTGGCGCATGGGCGGGGCCAGCAGTGCGGAACTGGCGGCGCTACAAGTGTTCGTTCAGGAGCCGTCGACCAGCGTGGTCCGCGTGTCTTCGGTGGAAACCTACATCGACCAGCCGTTGCCTCCCGGCGCCATGGAGGTGTACCGCGGCCCGGCGCACAACGGTGATTTCCTACTCAAATACGTAACGGTTCATTCCCATGACGGCTAGAAGTGAAATCATTCAGATCGAGATCGACGACGAGCACATGAACGGCACGTTCCTGAGCCCCAAGTCGAAAGTCCCTGGCGTGTTGTTCGTGCACGGATGGGGCGGCAGCCAGGAGCGTGATCTGGAACGGGCCAAGGGCATTGCCGGCCTGGGTTGCGTCTGTCTGACCTTTGACTTGCGTGGGCACACCGGTGGTGCGGGCATTCCGCTGTCCCGGGTGACACGGGAAGACAACTTGCGGGATCTGCTGGCGGCCTACGACCGGCTGCTCGCTCATCCCGCCTTGGACACTTCAGCGATTGCGGTGGTCGGCACCAGCTACGGCGGTTACCTCGCCTCGATTCTTACCTCGCTACGCCCGGTACGTTGGCTGGCGTTGCGGGTACCGGCGCTGTACCGCGACGAGCAATGGCACACGCCCAAGCGCGACCTGGACAAGACCGACCTGCTGGATTATCGCAGTACGCTGGTGCACGCCAGCACCAACCGCGCGTTACACGCCTGTTCGCAGTTCACCGGTGATGTGCTGCTGGTGGAATCGGAAACCGACGACCATGTGCCCCATGCCACTATCATGAGCTACCGCGCGGCGTGCCAGCAGACCCATTCGTTGACCCATCGAATCATCGATGGCGCCGACCATGCCTTGAGCGACCCCGTCTCACAACAGGCCTACACCTCGATCCTGGTGGACTGGATCACGGAAATGGTGGTGGGAGAGCGGTTGAGCATCATTCAGGAGCGGTAGACTTCATTGTCTATGCGGGCGCCATCGCGAGCAGGCTCGCTCCCACATGGGCTCGCATTCCCCCTGTGGGAGCGAGCCTGCTCGCGATAGCGTCGGTTCAGACAATGATCACTTGAGCTCGGGCTTCTTGAGCCCGGGCTTGACCCGCAACGCCTTGGCCTTCGCCTCGATCACCAGGTACATCACCATCGTGACCAGCAACGGCAGGATGAAATAGATTGCCCGATAGGCAATCAACCCCGCCAGAAGGCTGCCCCTGGACGCGTCGTGTTGCAGCAGCGCGATGAAGACCGCCTCCAACACGCCGAGCCCTGCCGGAATGTGCGTAATGACCCCGGCAATGCTGCTGATCAGCAATACCCCAAGCACCACCGGGTACTCCAGTTTGCTGGGCAGCAAAGTAAAGATCACCGCCGCCATCAACGACCAGTTCAGCGCCCCCAGCGCCAGTTGCAACACCGCCATGCGCAGCGAGGGCAAGTTGATTTCCATGCCGCGGATCGTCCAGGCACGACGCTTGGAAAACCGGCAGGCCAGCAGATACCCGGCACTCGCCAATAGCAACAGCGCGCCCACGCCCTGCAAGGCATCGCTGCTCAGTTTCCAGCCCGGCGGCATGGTCACCAGACCACTGCTGAACACCACCCCGGCCAGGGTCATGTAGCCGAACCAGTTCGTGGCCAGGCTCAGGCCGAGGATCTTGGCGATGTTGCCGTTGCTGACCCCCAGCCGGGAATACAGCCGGTAGCGCATGGCGATGCCCCCGACCCAGGCGCTGAGGTTGAGGTTGAAGGCGTAGCTGATCACCCCCACGGGCAAGATCTGCCGCCAACCCAGTTTCTGGCGGATGTAGGTGCGACCGATCAGGTCGAAGCAAGCATAGGTAATGAAGCTGGCGACGGTCAGCGTAGCGGCGATGACCAAGGTCCGTACCTTGAAATCGGCCAGGGTGTCGAATACCTCGGACCAGTCGATGCGCCGGGCCAGGGTCGTGAACAGCACGATCAGCAGCAGGAAGAACGCCAGGGTCAGCGGTCTTTTCCAGCGGCTCCAGCGTGACTTGGGCTTGCTCTCGTCCCGGACACGGGCGTTGCTTGGCGCGGTGTGCGCCTCAGAGTGATTCATGGGGTTCGCTCCGAACCGCCGTCGGCGGCGAAAAAGGTTTCAGGCGCGGTTTATGGGCCGGCAGCCATCCGGCCCAGGCCGGGAAGTGACGCAGGAAGTGGAACACCATGAAACCGATGGTCATGCGCCAGAGCAGGCCCCGTGGGGCGCGACTGGCGGGCATGGCGGTGCAGTGCTCGCGGCTCAGGTAATCGAGGCGCTGGAACAGTTCGCGGTTGAACCCCCGGTCGCGGATCAGCACGTTGGCTTCCAGGTTCAGCGACAGGCTCAGGGGGTCGAGGTTGCTCGAACCGACGGTACTCCAGTCCTCATCCACCAGGGCGACCTTGCCATGCAGGGGCCGCTCGCAATATTCGTGGATCGTCACGCCGGCTTTGAGCAGGTAGTCGTACAGCATCCGCGCCGCGAGCTTGGCGATCATCATGTCTGGCTGGCCCTGCAGGATCAGCCGCACCTCCACGCCACGTCGCGCCGCATTGCGGATCTCCCGCAGCAACCGATAGCCGGGGAAGAAATAGGCATTGGCGATGACCACGCGCCGTTTGGCGCTGCGCAGCACTTGCAGGTAGACCTCTTCGATGTCGGTTTGGTGTTCGTGGTTATCGCGATAGACCAGGCGTACCTGGCCGTCGTGGTCACTGAAGGCCAACTCGCTGCGCCGACTACGGCGGCGCTGCCACCAGTACTTGGCCCGGGCCGGCCGGCCGCTTTGCATCAAGGCGAAATGATGGATATCGATCACTGCCGGACCTTTGACCTCCACCGAATAGTCCTGCTTGGCCTCGGGGCCGAAATCGCCCAGATGGTCGGCGGAAAAATTGATCCCGCCGATGAAGGCGATCACGCCGTCTATCACCACCACCTTACGGTGCAAGCGGCGGAACCAGTTGGTGCGAATGCCCAGGTGAAGAGGGGCCGGATCGAACATTTGCAGGCGCACACCCGCGTCGCTCAACGAGGCCAGGAAGTCCGGTGTCAGCTCCCCGCAACCGAAGCCATCCAGGCTCAGGGTGACTCGCACGCCCCGTTGGGCGGCGTCCACCAGCAGGTCGCGCAATTCGTTGCCGACCTTGTCCTCGAACAAAATGAAAGTCTCGATGAGGATTTCATTTTCGGCTCGACGGATAGCCTCGAACACTCGGGGGAAATATTCCTCGCCATTTTCCAGCAGGGTGACGCGGTTATTGCCATGCCAGCCATACTCGACGTCCACCAGCGCCGGGTCGCGCTCGGTGGGCGGCGTCTCGACCTTCTCCACCGCTGCCTTGTTCATCGTCGCGCTCATAGTTCGATCTCCACCGACAGCGGGGCGTGGTCGGACAGGTGCGACCATGGGCGTACGCTCAGGACCTTGGCCTGATTAGCCTTGAGGTTGCGCACATAGATTCGGTCCAGGCGCAGGATTGGCAGGCGCGCGGGGAAACTGCGGGCCGGCTTGCCCCATTGTTCGGCAAACACTTCCCGCAGGCCGCAGGGTTCGAGCAGGTCGGTGGCCTTGCCGCGCCAATCATTGAAGTCCCCGGCGACGATCACCGGTGCCTCGGGCGGCAGTTCGCTCAAGCGTTTGCACAACAATTTCAGTTGTTCGACACGATGACTTTCGCGCAAGCCCAGGTGCACACAAATGGCATGGACCTGCGGACCGTCACCCCCGGGCAGGCGCAACACGCTGTGGAGCATGCCGCGGCTCTCATGGCCGCTGATGGACACGTCCAGGTTGTCATGGCGAATGATCTGGAATTTCGACAGCAGCGCGTTCCCATGGTCGCCCGCCGGATACACGGCGTTGCGTCCATAAGCGAACTGCGGCCAGAGACTGTCGGCGAGGAATTCGTACTGTGGCATGCTCGGCCAGTTGGAGAAGCGCTGGGGATGATGTTCGTGGGTGCCGTGCACCTCCTGCAGGAACACCACGTCGGCAGACACGCTGCGCACCGCTTCGCGCAGCTCCGGCAGGATGAAGCGCCGGTTCAAGGCAGTGAAACCCTTGTGGGTGTTGACCGTCAGGACCGTGAAGCGGCTGATCCGGTCGAGGTCATGCGCCAGGTTCTGCGGGGCGTCGGTGGTTGCATCACGGGTCGCTTCGGTAGGGCCAGACGTGCTCATGGCAATACTCCCTCTGCCGGGCGCTCGCCGGGTGTGGTGGCGAGGTCCTTGTCCAGGTCGAAGCGCTCCAGCAAGTGGCGCGCGTCATAGGGCGCGCGGACCTTGATGTCGTTGTCGAAATAGCAGAACACTTCCCGGCTCTTGCGCGCCCTGGGTTTCTTTTTCGGGTCGATCAGGTGGGCGTCCTCCGGTTGCGTGCCGTGGCTCCAGGCCTCGATCCGGTCGCCCCAGCGTTTCAACGCCTCGTCGGTGTAGCCGCTGGCATAGAGTTCTTCGGCGCCGTGCAGGCGCAGATAGACGAAATCGCTGGTGACGTCTTCGCGGTAGGGCCACTTGCCGGCCGTGTCGGCGATCACCAGCGCAATGTCGTAACGCTTGAGCAGGGTGATGAAGTGCGGGTCGATGAAGCTTTCATGGCGGATCTCGACCGCGTGGCGCAGCGGGCGCTTCTTATCGGTTTCGGTGCTGGCGTGGCCGTCCAGGCGCGGCTCGTGCTCCCGGGCCAGGGCGGCGGCACTGGCGGTGTCGTGGGGCAATTGCTTGAGAAAGTCCTCGAACAACTCGGGGTCGAATTTGAAGCTGGGGGGAAACTGCCAGAGGATGGCGCCGAGCTTTTCCTTGAGTTCCAGCACCCCGGACGCGAAGAAATTGGCCAACGGCTTATGGATATCCCGCAGGCGCTTGATGTGGGTGATGAAGCGCGGTGCCTTGACGCTGAACACGAAGTCCGGCGGCGTCTCGGCATACCACTGGGCATAGCGTTCGGGACGTTGGAGGGCATAGAACGAGCCGTTGATTTCGATGCTGTTGACCGCTCGCGAGGCGAACTGCAATTCACGCTTCTGGGTCAGCCCCTTGGGGTAGAAATCCCCCCGCCAAGGCGTGTATCGCCAACCGGAAATGCCGATGTGGATCGCCGTCATGTGTCCCTCCCGTGCCAAATGACCTCGTACTGCCGGTGTCTTGCTGATGACTGTCGGGCGGCGCAGAAAGTTTCGACGAAGTGCCCGGTGGCGAAAGCGGTGGGGTTCTTGTGGCGAGGGTTTTGTATTGGTCTTGAGCGAACTTGCCTGCCTGATATGGATCAGTTCCTTACCGATCCCCATCAAGGAGCCTCGCGTTTTGTCTCGATTGAGCCGTGTATTCCTGCTGGTATTGCTGGCGCTGACCGGCGGCATCGCCCACGGCGCAGCCGCTATTCCCGGCATGCCCGCGCCCAGTGAAGCGCCTGCCGAACCCGAACCCCTGGTCCAGGGTGGTTTGCTCGGGGCGATCAGTTCGAGCATCGATGACGTCCAGGACAAGCTCGACCTCAACCAGAGCCTGATCGATGCCTGGCGCTTGCGCGCGGACCGGGCGGCGGACGAGGTGGATCGGTTGGTGGACCAGACTTCCCGCTCGTCCTGGCGTGTGGCGGGGGATTTCCTGCTGCTCTCCGGCGTCTGGCTGGGCGCCTTCGGGCTGATCTGGGCCGGCGCGCGGCTGCTGGTCCATCACCTCGGCCGACGCCGTTGGCTGCGCACCCGCCAGCGGGTGCTGGACCTGCTCGGCTACCTGTTGCCCTACACCGTGCCGGCGCTGGTCTGCTTGCCGCTGACCCTGTACGTCAGCCACTTCCTGCAAGTGTCGGTCGGTCGTGCCCTGGCGCTGTGCTTCGCCTATGCCACCAGCAGCGGCGTTTTCTCGACCTCAGTGCTGCTGTGTCTGATCGTGATGTTCAACGCCGGCCACAAGCGCCGGGCGGTGGCGATCATTCGCCATTTCAGCCCGCGGCCGTTGTTCCTGATCGGTTTCCTCGCCGCCCTGAGCGATGCGCTCACCAGCCCGCAGATTGCCCGGCAATTGGGTAGCAACATCACCAGCAGCGTGGCGGTGTTCACCGGGTTGCTGGCCTCGGTGATCTTTGGCTGGCTGGTGATTCGCATGCGCCGGCCGGTGGCACACCTGATCCGTAACCGGCCGCTGGCCCAACGCCTGAAACAGCCCGCCCTGCAGGAGTCGCTGCGGATCTTTTCCGGGCTCTGGAACTGGCCGATCCTGTTGATGGTGCTGGTGTCGGCGGTGAGCCTGATCGGCGTCGGCGAAGACAACCAGAAAGCCCTGCGTTGCGCGCTGTTCACCACCATCCTGCTGATCGCCACGGTGTTTCTCAGCACCGTGCTCCAGCATGTGTTCAAGTCGCCCAAGGCCGAAACCATCCAGCGCAACAGTGCCTACAAGGGCCGGCTGCTGAGCCTGTTACACGCCTTGCTGCGGATCGTCATGGCGGTGGCGTTCATTGAAATCCTCGGACGGATCTGGGGGATCTCGCTGTTCGAATTCGCCTCGCGCAATGCGGTGGGGCGGGCGATCAGCGATTCCCTGAGTCGCATCGGCTTGATCTTCCTGGTGACCTGGCTGATGTGGGTGGTGCTCGACACGGCGATCCAGGAGGCTCTGAAACCGCCGATGAACAAGCGCGGCGCACGTCAGCCCAGCACTCGGATCAAGACCATCCTGCCGCTGTTGCGCAACGCGGCGAAAATCATCCTGGTGGTGATTTGCGCCATCACCACCATGGCCAACCTGGGCATCAACGTTGCGCCGCTGCTGGCGGGCGCCGGGGTGGTGGGATTGGCGATCGGCTTCGGTTCGCAGCAACTGGTGCAGGACGTGATTACCGGGCTGTTCATTATCATCGAAGACACCCTGTCCATCGGCGACTGGGTGGTGCTCGACTCCGGCCACGCCGGCACCGTCGAGGGCCTGACGATCCGCACCCTGCGCCTGCGCGACGGCAAGGGTTTCGTGCATTCGGTGCCGTTCGGCCAGATCAAGGCAGTGACCAATCAGTCCCGGCAGTTTGCCTTTGCTTTTTTCTCGGTGCAGTTCACCTACGACACCGACGTGGACCAGGCCATCGAACTGATCCGCGAAGCCGGGCGTTCGATCTCGGAAGACCCGTTTCTGAAGTTCAACCTGCAAGGGCCGCTGGACGTGTTCGGCGTGGACCGGATGGACCTCAATGGTGTGGTGCTCACGGCGCAGTTCCGCACCGTTTCGGGTGGGCAGTATGCAGTGAGCAGGGCGTTCAACCAGCGCTTGAAAAAGCTTGTGGATAACCACCCGGCGGTGCATTTCGCGCAGACTTATCCACAGCAGGTGATGTTGCCGAAGCGATTGGTGGAAGAGCCGAAAGAAGGTGGCGAGGAGGCGGTTTGATCGTTCCCACGCTCCGCGTGGGAACGATCGATCTTCAACCTTTCTGGATAAGCTTGCTGCGGATTTCCCCCATAGCCTGCACATCCAGCTCCATCCAGAAATGCAGCTTCCCGGCAATCTGCGCCGCCACCGGCATTCCATCGCGATACACCAGCCGATTGCTCGCCAGCGCCGGCACTTTTGCCCCAGGCAGCAATGTCCCGGCCAGGTTCAGCGGGTCGACGCCGCACACCGCAATCACGCTGCCGTCAGTGGGACGACGACGGACTTCGCGCAGCAGCGGGATGGCTTCGGGCAGGGCGAACTGCTCTCCGGCCAGACCGCTGACAAAGCGCCCGCCACGGATTTCGCCGCGTGCCTCCAGGCGATGGAACGTGCGCAGTAACTCGCGCCAGCTCGGCAGCCAATCCGCCTCCCGCTCCAACAAGCGCCAGAACACCACGCCGTAACGGCGCAGCAGGGTCATTGCGATGTGCTCCAGGGTGTCGGGCGGTGTGGGCGCGGGTCGGTTGCCTTCGGTCGGTGCTGGCTGGCTGCGGCGCAACAAAGCCCAGCGCCCGGCATCGTCCATGCCACCGACAAACGCCCCGCGCCCACGCCGACTGCTGCGGGCCTGGCGTTTGCTGGCGGGTGTGATCAATGCCCGCAGCCCGGCGAAGCTGTCGGCATTCACCAGGCCGGCACCCACCAGCTCTTGCAAGGCGATTTCCAGTTCGGCGCGCAGCAGGTGGGCTTCGTGCAGCAACTCGTCGAAAAACAGCGCGCCATGCTCGCTGAGGGCCTGGTGGACTTTTTGCGTCTTGAGGGACAGTTCGCTCAGTGGCGTCTGCTCTGTCAGGCTGCTCCATAGGGAGACCTGACTGCGCGGCAGCAACACCACCGGCGTGCTGCGCAGGGCCGTGGCGGAGGCTTTCTGCCGGGCGCTGAGGCGAGTCCAGACCAGCTTGCCGCTGCGACACAGTTCGTCGAGCCAACTGGCGGAGTAGTCCTTGATCCGCGCCGGCAAGAGGTCGCTGTCCCAGGCCGAGGCCGCAGCGGGGTAGCCTTCGAACTGGCTGACGATCGACGGCAGCACGGCGCTGCCCCGGCCCTGGGTCGACGGCGACAGGTGTTGCCAGTCGAACAGGAACCGCATGAAATCCTGCAGCATCACCGGTTCGATTTCCCGGCGCAGGCGTTTGACGGTGTAGCGGTGGATGCGGGCCAGCAGATGCCGTTCGCACCATTCTTCCTGGCCGGTGCCCGGTGTGAAGCGGCCGCGCAGCACGTAGCCTTGTTGTTCAAGGTGCGCCAGGGCCTGGGTGGCTTGCGCTGTCGATAACCCCAACGGATAGGCGATGGCGGTCAGCGGCAGCGGGCCAAAGGCGCTGAGCCGGGCGCGGAGCACTTCCACCACGGCTTCGTCGCTGTCCCAGGCCTCATCGAACCCGGCCAGGGGTGTCAGCGCGGGCTGCCACTGGGCCTGTGGATAAATCCCTTGCAGGCAGGTCAGTCGCTCCAGTGGCACCCACAGGCCGCGCTCGGCGCTGATCTGCACATGGCTGGCCCGCCCGCGTTCGGCCAACGCTTGCAGCCAGCCCGGCCACGATTCGTGGGCGCGTGCTTCGCTGTCGGCGATGCAGGCCAGGCTCATCAGCGCTTCGTGCATTTCATCGAGATTGGCGGGCGTCGGCCAGGCTTCCTCCCTGACCGACTGGATGGCCTCGGCGTCCAGCGCACCGAGGTCGTCAGTGGATTGCGGATCGCTCCAGCGCCGGTTGATGACCGCCTGGGTTCGGCGCTCTTCCAGCGGCGCGTCGTCGAGGAAGGTGTAGGGGCGGGCGCTGAGGATTTCTGCCGCCAGGGGCGACGGGGCAGGCAGGTCGCGACTGATCAGGCGAACTTCGCCCGCCTCCATGCGCCGCAACAGCGCCAGCCAGCCTTCGCTGTCCATGGCTTCGTGCAGGCAGTCATCGAGGGTCTGTTCCACCAGCGGGTGGTCGGGGATTTCCCGCTCGCCGGCGAGGTTCTCCAGGCAGGCGATCTGATCGGGGAACACGCTGGCGATCAGGTCTTCGCTTTTCATCCGCTGGACTTGCGGGGCGACCTTGCGTCCGCCGGTGTAGCGCGGCAAGGCCAGGGCTACCCCGGCATTCCAGCGCCAGCGCACGCCGAACAGCGGCGCATCCAGCACCGCCTGCACAAGGATCTGTTCGGCGCTGTGACTGTTGAGGTAACGCCAGACCTCATCCAACTCGAAACTGTGGCTGGTGGACAGCGACAGCACGATGGCGTCTTCGCTGGCGGCGGCCTGCAATTCGAAATTGAAGGTGCGGCAGAAACGCTTGCGCAGGGCCAGCCCCCAGGCGCGGTTGATGCGGCTGCCGAACGGCGTATGGATGATCAGTTGCGTGCCGCCGGACTCATCGAAGAACCGCTCCATGACCAGCGTGTCCTGCGACGGCAGGGCGCCGAACGCCAGGCGGGCCGGGGCCAGGTAATCCACCAGTTGTTCGGCGCTGGCCAGGTTCAATTGCAGGGTGCCGGTCAGCCAGTCGAGGGCCGGCTGCAGATTGCCGGGGGTGGCGCCGAGCAGTTGATCGAGCTGTGCTTGCAGGCGGGCCACGGCCAGGGACAGTTCGGCGCTGCGCCCCGGGGCCTCGCCGAGCCAGAACGGAATGGTTGGCGGCTGGCCCTGGGCGTCCTCGACCCGCACGCGGCCGGTCTCGACGCGAATGATGCGGTAGGAGGTATTGCCGAGCTGGAACACGTCGCCGGCGATGCTTTCCACCGCGAAGTCTTCGTTGACGCTGCCGATGTTCAGGCCCTGGGGTTCGAGCAGCACGCTGTAGTCGGCGTTGTCCGGAATGGTGCCGCCGCTGGTCACGGCGGTCAGTTTGCTGCCCCGGCGCCCGCGCAGGGTACGGGTGACTGCGTCACGGTGCAGGTAGGCGCTGCGCACGCCCTGGCGACCGTTGAGGCCTTCGGCGAGCATCTGCAGCAGCGCCTGGTAGTGCCCTTCGTCCAATTCGGCGTAGGGCGAGGCGCGGCGAAAGGTGCTCAGCAGCGCCTGCTCCTGCCATTCCTGGCAACTGACTTCGGCGACGATCTGTTGGGCCAGCACGTCCAGCGGTGCCTTGGGGATGTGCAGGATGTCCAGTTCACCCCGGCGTACACAGTCGAGCAGGGCGGCGCACTCGATCAGATCGTCGCGGGTGGTGGCGAACAGGCGTCCCTTGGGCGTGCCGCCGACCTGGTGACCGGAGCGGCCAACCCGTTGCAGGAACGCCGAAATCGAGCGGGGCGAGGCGATCTGGCACACCAGGTCGACGTCGCCGATGTCGATGCCCAGTTCCAGCGACGCGGTGGCGATCAGCACCTGCAATTCGCCGCGCTTGAGCCGTTGCTCGGCATCGAGGCGAAACTCCTTCGCGAGGCTGCCATGGTGGGCGGCCACGGCGTCCTTGCCCAGGCGCTCGCTCAAATGGCGGCTCAGGCGTTCGGCCAGGCGCCGGGTATTGACGAACACCAGGGTGGTGCGGTGTGCCCGGGCGAGCTCGGCGAGGCGGTTGTAGACCAGTTCCCACACATCATTGGCCATCACCGCCGACAGCGGTACTGGTGGCACCTCGATGTCCAGGTCGCGGGGGCGGGCATGGCCGATGTCGACGATTTCGCACGAGCGACCTTCGCCCACCAGAAAGCGTGACACTGCTTCGATGGGTTTTTGCGTGGCGGACAGGCCGATGCGCACCAGCGGCTCGCTGCACAGCGCTTGCAGGCGTTCCAGACTCAGGGCCAGGTGGCTGCCGCGCTTGCTGGCGGCGATGGCGTGGATTTCATCGACGATCACCGTGCGGGTACTGGCGAGCATCTGCCTGCCGGAATCGGAACCGAGCAGCACGTAGAGCGATTCGGGCGTGGTCACAAGAATGTGCGGCGCGGTCTTGCGCATCGCCGTGCGTTCTTTCTGCGGTGTGTCGCCAGTGCGTACGGCGGTGGTGATTTGCAGGGCTGGCAGGCCCATCTGCCGCAATTGTTCGGTGATGCCGGCCAGCGGGGTTTGCAGGTTGATCCGGATATCGTTGCTCAGGGCCTTGAGCGGCGAGACGTAGACCACCAGGGTCTGGTCCGGCAGGCCGCCTTGTTCCAGGCCGCGGTGCACCAGCTCGTCAAGCACGGCGAGAAACGCCGTGAGGGTCTTGCCCGAACCGGTGGGCGCGGCCACGAGGGTCGAACGACGCTGGCCGATCAACGGCCACGCCCGGGCCTGGGCGGCCGTGACCGCCGGGAAGGTCTGGCCGAACCAGGCACGGACGGCGGGGTGAAAGCCTGCCATGGTGTGGTCGGCTGCAAGGGGCAGATTCATAGGGGCAGTTATGCGGGTGGGATGGGGAAGATGCAAGTACTGGCTGATATCTCCGTTGCCTGCAGGCCCCATCGCGAGCAGGCTCGCTCCCACAGGGTGGAGCACCACAGAGCCATTGTGGGAGCGAGCCTGCTCGCGATGGGGCCCTGAAGCGCGGCGCAAAATCCCTGATCTGCACTTTACGGATGACGGTTGCGCACTAAACCCGCAAAATGCAACGATTCCGGCAACGCCTGCGGGCGTTGTCGATCAAATTCTTGTGCCAACAGACTGGGCCTGCGAACTTTATGCGAATGCGCCTTATGTTACTGGGCGGCGGAAATGCCCTTGGGCAGGCGCTGATTCGCCTCGGTGCGGAAGAAGACATCGGTTTTCTCGCCCCCCGCCCCCCGAAGATGGCTGGGATGCCGCGAGCCTGACGCAGCTGCTCGACGACACCCGTCCGGACGCCTTGATCAACCTGGCGTACTACTTCGACTGGTTTCAGGCCGAGGTCGTCAGCGAGCAGCGCCTGGCCAGCCAGGAGCGCGCGGTCGAGCGCCTGGCCGAATTGTGCCAGCACCACAATATCGTCTTGCTGCAACCGTCGAGCTATCGCGTGTTCGACGGCTCCCGCGCCACCGCCTACAGCGAAAAAGACGAGCCCGTGCCCCTGGGCCTGCGGGGTCAAGCCTTGTGGCGGATCGAGCAGAGTGTGCGCGCCACGTGCCCGCAACATGTCCTGCTGCGCTTCGGCTGGCTGCTGGACGACAGCGCCGACGGCATCCTCGGACGTTTTCTCGCCCGGGCCGAACAGCCCGAGGAGCTGTTGCTGGCCGATGACCGTCGAGGCAACCCGACGCCGGTGGACGACGCTGCCCGGGTGATCATCTCCGTGCTCAAACAACTCGACTGCGCCGCGCCGCTGTGGGGCACTTACCATTACGCCGGACATGAGGCGACCACGCCGCTGGCGCTGGGCCAGGCGATCCTCACCGAAGCCCGCGCCCTGCATCCGCTGGCAATCGAGTCGCCCACGCCCCAGGCCCACGCCGCACGACCGGATGCCGCGGAAGAACCGCAGCATGCGGTACTGGCCTGCAAGAAAATTCTGCACACTTTCGGGATCAAGCCCCGCGCCTGGCGCGCCGCACTCCCGGGCTTACTGGATAGGTTTTATCGCCATGGCTGACGGCCCTGTTTTAATCACCGGCGGTGCGGGTTTCATTGGTTCACACCTGACCGACGCCTTGCTCGCCAAGGGGCATTCGGTGCGCATCCTGGATGACCTGTCCACTGGCAAGCGCAGCAACCTGCCGCTGGACAATCCCGCTGTCGAACTGATCGAAGGCGACGTCGCCGACGCCGCCCTGGTGGCGCGGGCCATGGTCGGCTGCAGCGCCGTGGCGCACCTGGCCGCAGTGGCTTCGGTGCAAGCCTCGGTAGACGACCCGGTGCGTACTCACCAGAGCAATTTCATCGGCACCCTGAATGTCTGCGAAGCCATGCGCCAGGCCGGCGTGAAACGGGTGCTGTTCGCCTCAAGCGCAGCGGTCTATGGCAACAACGGCGAAGGCCAGTCCATCGACGAAGAGACCCCCAAGGCCCCGCTAACGCCCTATGCCTCGGACAAACTGGCCAGCGAGTTCTACTTCGACTTCTACCGCCGCCAGCACGCGCTGGAGCCGGTGGTGTTCCGCTTCTTCAACATCTACGGCCCGCGCCAGGACCCGTCATCGCCGTATTCCGGGGTCATCAGCATCTTCAGCGAGCGGGCACAGAAAGGCTTGCCGATCACCGTGTTCGGCGATGGCGAGCAGACCCGGGATTTCGTCTACGTCGAAGACCTGGTGGATTTGCTGGTGCAGGCCATCGAGAAGCCTGAGGTGGAAGTCGGGGCGGTGAACGTCGGCTGGAACCAGGCCACGACTCTCAAGCAAATGCTTCAGGCCCTGGCCACGGTTGTCGGTGACCTGCCTCCGGTCAGCTACGGCCCGGCGCGTTCGGGGGACATCCGCCATTCCCGGGCCGATAACCATCGGCTGTTGCAGCGCTTCAGCTTCCCGCAACAGACGCCGATGAGTGTGGGGCTGGCGCGGCTGTTGGGTCGCTGAGTTTCCAATAGGCACAAAAAAACTGTGGGAGCGAGCCTGCTCGCGATAGCGGCATGACAGTCACTGAAGAGGTGAATGTCAGGCCGCCATCGCGAGCAGGCTCGCTCCCACAGGGGCATCTTATGTTCTGGTTCGGTTAGAACTTGTAACCCAACCCCACCATGTAGATCCACGGATCCACATCGACATTCACCTTGGCCCGGGTGCCACCGGCCACGGCGTTGTTGTCGACATACGCCGTGGTGTCGATGTCGATGTAACGGATCTGGCCGTTGATCATGATGTTGTCGGTCAGCATGTAGTCAGCGCCCACTTGCCATGCCATGCCCCAACTGTTGCTCGCCCGGAAGTTGCTGAAGCCGTTGGCGCTGGCTTCGCTGCCGACATGTTCGTCGTAGATCCAGGTGTAGTTGATGCCGGCGCCGACATACGGTTGGAATGCCGATTTGGCCTCGAGTGGGTAGTAGACCAGGCTCAGGGTCGGCGGCAGGTGCTTGAGGGTGCCGAGCTTGCCGTTGGCTGCGCCCAGGGCGGTGCCCTTGATCTTCACGTCGTGCTCGAACGGCGAAGCTGCCAACAGCTCGATGCCCAGGTGGTCGGTCATCATGTAGGCAAAGTTCAAGCCCAGTTGCGTGTCGCTGCTCATGGTCGCCTTGCCGCCCAGATCGGCACCGGCCAGCGGGCCACGGTCGACCTTGACGCTGGAACTGTCGGCTTCCGGGTTGACGGTGATGGCGCCGGCGCGAACGATGATATCGCCAGCCGTATGGGCCTGGGCGAGAGGGGCTGTGAGCGCGAGGGCGACGAGGGAAGCGCTGAGCAAGGACTTGTGCATGGGGGCTCCAGAGGACATTTCAAAAGGATGTCCCATGGTACGGAGGCGTCTGGTTCCGTCTTTTGACTCAGCTCAATGAAAGTGTGATGAGCCCTTTGAGGGCCTCATCGCGAGCAGGCCCGCTCTTACACTGATCGTGAGAACACCAACGATCCCATGTGGGAGCGAGCCTGCTCGCGATAGCTATTTCACAGACAAGGCATGACCACCGGATTCACTCCGGCAGCTCATACACATAAATCTTCTCAGCCTCCATCTGATACCCGGCATCGGCCAGTTCGCTGGTGGACGGCTTGACCTGCATCGGCCCTTCGACCCAGTACGGTTGATACAGCTCATCGAGCTTCACCCCGACTTCGCTCTTCACATGCACGATCTGGTTCGAAGGCGGTGGCGGCACATGGATACAGGCACCGAAATACGGCACCAGCAAGAAGTCCGTGGTGCGGCCTTCCTCGCTCACTTCCAACGGCACGATGTAGCCCGGCAAACGAATCTGCTGGCCATCGAGCGCCTTGACCACCGGTGCGTTGGGCAGGTCCTGTTTGGCGGCTGGGGCGGATTCGGAGGACAGTGCGGTGCCCATCTGTGACAGGTCATGCAGCGGGGTCATGTTCGGTACTTCCGGCGGCGCGTCGGGCGGGATCATTTCCGACCAGGCCAGGTCCCTCGGCTCGGCCGCCCACAGCGGCAGGGCGACCATCATCAACAGCGCAAGCAGGGCGCGGGGCATCTTCAATGTCCTCATAAACGGATCGACAAGCCGTCGGCCAACGATTGGCGATAGGCGCGCCAGGCCGGCACGCTGCCCATCAGCAGGGCGGCGATCAGGATGCCAGCCATGAGCGTCCATTCATATTCGCTTGGCCAGCTCAATGGCAGGTACAGGCCATAGGCCGACTGTACGTAACCCTGGGCGGCGCCGATGCCGATATACAACAAGGCCAGCCCGGCGGCCACTCCGGTCAGCGCCAGGGCAAAGGCTTCCAGCACCAGCAGGCTCGCAATGTGCCACGGTCGCGCGCCCACCGAGCGCAAGATCGCCATCTCCCGACGACGCTCGTTGAGACTGGTGAGGATCGCCGTGAGCATGCCGATCAACCCGGTCAGGACGACGAACAGCGAAATCACGAACAAGGCTTTTTCCGCCGTGCCCATCAGGCTCCACAACTCTTGCAGGGCCACGCCGGGCAGGATCGCCAGTAATGGCTCGCCCCGGAACTCATTGATTTCGCGCTGCAAGGCAAAGGTGGAGATCTTGCTGTTGAGGCCAAGCATGAACGCGGTGATGGCCTGGGGCGTGAGGTCCATGTTGCGGGCCTGGTCGGCGCTTATGCGACCGTTGCCCTGGGCCGGCACGCCGTTCTTCCAGTCGATGTGGATCGCTTCCATGCCGCCTAGGCTGATGTGCAGTGTGCGGTCCACCGGGGTGCCGGTGCGCTTGAGAATGCCGACCACGGTGAAGGGCTTGTCGTCATGCTTGACCAGGCTGATGGCTGCCACGCCGTGGGCCAGCACCAGTTTGTCGCCGAGCTTGTAATGCAGCGCCTCGGCCACTTCGGCACCGAGCACCACTTCGAACGGGTCGGTGGCGAAAGCCCGGCCGTCGGCCAGTTCCAGGTGTTGCTGGCGGCCGTACTGGTAATGCTCGAAATAGGCCTCGGTGGTGCCCATTACTCGGTAGCCGCGATGGGAATCACCGAGCGACATGGGGATTGCCCACTTCACTTTCGGGTTGCTGGCGAAATGTTCGAAGCTGTCCCAGCGAATGTTGTTGGTGGCGTTGCCGATGCGAAACACCGAGTACAGCAACAGGTTCACCGAGCCGGAACGGGCGCCGACGATCAGGTCGGTGCCGCTGATGGTGCTGGCAAAACTGGCTTTTGCCTCGGTGCGCACCCGCTCCACCGCCAGCAGCAGGCAGACCGACAGGGCGATGGCGAAGGCAGTGAGGATCGCAGTGAAACGGCGGTTTGCCAGGCTGGCCATGGCTAGACGGAACAAATACATCTCAGACCTCGAGTGGCTTGGCGGCACGATTGAGATCGGCCAGCGAGAGGTTGCGGTCGAACAGCGGCGCCAGGCTCTGGTCATGGCTGACGAACAGCAGGCTTGAGCCGGCCTCGCGGCATTCGGCGAACAGCAGCCGCAGGAAGTTTTCTCGGGCGTCGTAGTCCAGGGCCGAGGTCGGTTCGTCGGCGATCACCAGTTCCGGCTGGCCGATCAACGCCCGGGCGGCGGCGACTCGTTGCTGCTGGCCGATGGACAGCGAGTCGGCGCGGCGCCCCAGCAGGTTCGGGTCGGTCAGCCCCAGGTGGGTCAGCAGCGTGGCGGCGGCCTGATCGATGCTGCCGTGGCGCTGGATGGCTCGTTGGGCCCGCAGCCTGGAAAAATGGCAGGGCAGCTCGACGTTCTCGCGCACCGAGAGAAACGGCAGCAGGTTGAATTGCTGGAAGATGTAGCCGGTGTGGTCCACGCGAAAGCGGTCGCGGCTGCCGGCACCCAGTTCGGTGAGCGGCTGGCCGAGCAGGCGGATGCTGCCGCGATCCGGCGTCTGCACCCCGCCCAGCAGCCCTAGCAAGGTGGTTTTGCCACTGCCACTGGGTCCTTTGAGGAACAGGGTTTCGCCGGCTTCGAGGCGAAAGGCCGGGATGTCCAGCAGTGGCGGATGCCCGGGCCAGCTGAAGACCAGGTCGGACAGTTCGATGAGTGCTTGGGTCATGGTGGCTGATATCAGGATGATGGAAGCCCCTGTGGAGTACCTGTGGGAGCAAAGCTTGTCCATGATGGGCTTGTCACATTCAACGTCGATGTCGACGGTCGGACCGCTATCGCGGGCAAGCTTTGCTCCCACAGGCTTCCACCGCAGGGCGTGCAGTGTATTCAGAACTTCAGCGATGGCGCCTTGGCCGTCACTTCCACGCCTTGCTGGCCGCTCGGGCTGATCAGTTGTACCTGAATTTTCTGGGTGGCCGGGAAGGTTTTGAACAGCGTCGCCAGGTCGAGGTTCTTCAAGGCACCGGGTGTGGCGCAGGTGAACTGGTAGTGGGCGTGGATTTCGCTGTGCTCGTGGTGGTGCTCGTCACCGTCGGTGTCTTCGTCTTCGTCATGCTGTTCATGATCCGGTTCATCACCGAACAACGGGCTTTCCAGTTCCTGCTGGGCCAGGGTGCATTGGGCGGCGGCCGGCAGGTTGAACAGTGCCAGTGGCTTCTCAAGACGCGCCCGGGCCGCTTCGACCTTGGCCTTGTCGGCATCGCTGGTGGCTTCGTGTTCAAAGCCGACCAGGTTCATGGCCGGGCTCTCCAGCTCGAGTTCCAGGGTCTGGCCGTCGAGCGCAGCGTTCAGGCGGCCAACGCCGTGTTCATGGGCACCCAGGCTGCCGTGCTCATGATCATGGTCATGGTCATGGTCGTGCTCGACCGCCGCATGAGCAACGGCCAATGGCAGCAGGGCGAACGGCAAAGCAAGAAGCAGACGACGCATGACGAGTCTCCAGACAAAGTGAATATTTTGTTATGTAATCTTATAACGAATCTGCGCAGAGTTTGACCGTCTGCTTGGCGTCGCGCAAGGCCCATGGGAGCATGGGAACATTAAATCTTCAGGAGCACGGTGATGTTGCGCATACGCGGAACCGTCGGCGATTGGCCGGTGGACTTGTCGATCGAAATGGACGAGGGCGACTGGGCGCAGCTCGGCGCGCAGTTGCAGGTGGTCAAGCCGGAGGGCGCGGCGATGGCGGCGGCCAAACCGGCGAATCAGGACGATGCGCTGTGGCAGATCGCCAGGGAGTTGCTGCGCAAGGCCGGGCAGTTGAGCGGCCCGGACCTGCTGGAACAACTGGAAGGCCTGACGGGCAGTGCTCCGGCGGGCAAGCGCCTGTTGGTGCGCTTGCGCCACAGCGCCGAGGTCAAGGTGCTGAGCGGCGGTGATACGCCGCTCTACAGTTGGGTGGGGGCTGAGGCTTAGTACAACGCGGCAAACAGCTTGCGGCGATAGGTCGTCACCAACGGATGATCGTTGCCCAACAGTTCGAACACTTGCAGCAGCGTCTTGTGCGGCAGACCCTCGCTGTAGCCCCGGTTACGGCTGAACAGCTTGAGCAGTGCGTCGAGAGCCGGCTCATATTGCTGGCGCGCCAGTTGCTGGATCGCCAGTTGATACACCGCTTCATCGTCCTGTGGGTCTTTTGCCAGGCGGGCCTTGAGGTCGGCGGCGTCTGGCAGATGCTTGGCCAGGCCGAGGAACTGGATCTGCGCCTTGGCCCCGGCCAGTGCGGCCTTGTGCTCGTCGCTTTTCACCGAGTCCAGCACGGTCTGCGCTTCGCCCAGCTCGCCGCGTTCAGCCAGGCAACGGGCAAACAGGATCAGCGCCTTGGCGTTGGTGTTGTCTTCACCCAGCAGCACGGTGAGCAGGGCTTCGGCATCGGCGAAACGCCCGTCGTCGAACAACGCCTGGGCCTGCTCGAGCGGATCGGCCGCGGCGGGAGGCGGCATCTGCACATGGGGTTCGAGCATCGCTCGCACCGCCGATTCCGGTTGGGCCCCGGCGAAACCGTCGACGGGCTGGCCGTCCTTGAACAGCACCACCGTCGGCAGGCTGCGGATGCCGAAGCGGGCGACGATGTCCTGCTCGATGTCGCAGTTGACCTTGGCCAGCAGCAACTCGCCCTGATAGCTCTCGGCAATACCTTGCAACATCGGCATCAGCGCCTTGCACGGCGCACACCACTCGGCCCAGAAATCCACCAGCACCGGTTTGTGGAAAGAGTTCGCGATCACCGACTGATCGAAATCGGCGGTGGTGGCGTCGAAGATGTAGGGAGTGTCCTGGGTCATGGGAATCTCTTAGAACGCTTGAATGAGGCAACTATACGCGGGGTCTTGCGGTGCCTGGTAGGTCGCTATCGCGAGCGGGCTCGCTCCCACGGTTTGATCGCGTGCTATCTGAAAAAAACTCGATCACCTGTGGGAGCGAGCCTGCTCGCGATGCCTTTCAGGGCGAACGCCGCGCGTGATACAGGCTCACATGCCGAAACTCCTCGGGCTCGGCCAGGTCCGGCAGGGTCATGGCTTCGAGCAGTTCGATACGTCGGTACAGTGGATGCTGGAAATCCCGTACCCGGGAGTCGGCCACCAGGGCCTCGCGGCCGCGGCTGAGGAACTGGTCCAGCAGTGGCAGGTTGGCCCGGTCGTAGAGCACATCGGCGACCAGGATCAGGTCGAAGCGATCCGCTTCGGCGAAGAAATCCGTCGAATAAGTCAGCGCCACGTCATTGAGCAGGGCATTGGCCCGGCATGCCGCGATGGCCAATGGATCCAGGTCGCACGCCACCACTTCCAGCGCCCCGGCCTTGATCGCCGCGATGCCCGCCACGCCGGAGCCGGCACCGAAGTCCAGCACCCGCTTGCCCTCGACCCACTGCGGTCGCTCGGCCAGGTAGCGCGCCATCGCCAGGCCGCTGGCCCAACAGAAGCTCCAGTAAGGCGGTTCATGGAGGATGCGCCGGGTTTCCTCCGGGCTGAAGGCGCGGTCCATGTTATCGCCGTCGATCAACCACAGCTTCAAATCAGTGCCGGGTAACGGGCAGTCCACCAGGTGCGCGTCTCCCAGCAACTCGCTCAGCGCGTGTTGCAGGTCCTGCGGTGCATTCATGGCGCTTTGACTAACTGCAAGGCGCCCAACGCCTGGGTGGTTGGTTGCGCGATGCGCTGCTCCGGCAGGTGCAGGATCAATTGGCCCGACTGGCTGGCACGGCCACGCAGTTCCACGCGGGCGCCGACCGGGAAGGCATCGGGGTTGAAACGCAGGCGGAAGGGCAGGGCGCGGTTGGTACCAATCAGGCTGGAGCTGGCGAGCAATTGCTGTGGACGGCCCTTGTCGTCGATCACCAGCAGCGCCAGTTCGACCTCGGCCCCGGTCGGTACGCCTTCGAGGGTGCCGCTCAGTTCCCGCTGGTACGCTGGCAATGGTCCCAACTCGGCGGCTTGCCGGGCTTTATCCTGGGCCTGTTTCGGTGCGGGCGCCGGTGCGGGCGCGGCGGGCTTGGGAGCGTCACTGCTGCACGCCATCAACAGGCTGAAAAGACTGAGCAAAACGAGCGATCGTAGCGGCATGTGCGGCTCCAACAGGGGTGAATTCCATGGATCTGACGGTAAGCCCGTCTGTATACCGTAAACCCTATGGCTTGTCTTGCCAGTGGGATGCGCTACCATGGCCCTCCCATTTTTTGTTGCCTGCCACCATGCACTGTCCCTTCTGCGGTGCCAACGACACCAAAGTCATCGACTCGCGACTGGTCGCCGAGGGCGAACAGGTCCGCCGTCGGCGCGAATGCCTGGCCTGCGGCGAACGTTTCACCACGTTCGAGACCGCTGAACTGGTGTTGCCGCGCCTGATCAAAACCGACGGCAGCCGCCAGCCGTTCGACGAAGAAAAACTGCGTGCCGGCATGCAGCGAGCCCTGGAAAAACGCCCGGTGAGCGTCGAGCGCCTGGAAGCGGCGCTGGTGCACATCAAGCACAAGCTGCGGGCGACCGGCGAGCGGGAGGTCAAATCCCTGGTGGTTGGCGAGCTGGTGATGGCCGAGCTGCAGAAGCTCGACGAAGTCGCCTACATCCGTTTTGCCTCGGTGTACCGGCGCTTCCAGGACCTGAACGAGTTCCGCGAGGAAATCGACCGCCTGGCCCGCGAACCGGTGAAAGAATGACCGTCCCGGCACAGCAGGCCGTCCTCGACGCCCATTACATGGCCCGCGCCCTGGAACTGGCGCGGCGCGGTCACTACACCACCCATCCCAATCCCCGGGTGGGTTGCGTGATCGTGCGTGACGGGCAGATTGTCGGCGAAGGCTGGCACATCCGCGCCGGTGAACCCCATGCCGAAGTCCATGCCTTGCGCGCCGCCGGTGAACTGGCCCGGGGCGCCACCGCCTACGTGACCCTCGAACCCTGCAGTCACCACGGCCGTACGCCGCCTTGTGCCGATGCGCTGGTCAACGCCGGTGTTGCCCGGGTCGTGGCGGCGATGCAGGACCCGAACCCGGAAGTCGCCGGTCGCGGTTTGCAACGGCTGGCCCAGGCCGGTATCGCCACCGAAAGCGGCGTACTGGAAGGCGAGGCCCGTCAGCTCAACCAGGGTTTTCTCAAGCGCATGGAGCACGGCTTGCCATTCGTGCGGGTCAAGCTCGCCATGAGCCTCGATGGCCGCACCGCCATGGAGAGCGGCGAAAGCCAGTGGATCACCGGCCCGGCGGCACGTTCAGCGGTGCAACGGCTGCGAGCCCAGGCCAGCGTGGTACTGACTGGCGCCGACACGGTGCTGGCGGACAACGCCCGGCTGACCGTACGCGCCGATGAGCTCGGGCTGGATGCCGATCAGACAGCATTGGTCATGAGTCGTCCGCCGCTGCGGGTACTGGTGGACGGTCGCTTGCGGGTGCCGCTGGATGCCCCCTTCTTCAAGGCTGGCCCGGCGCTGGTCGCCACGTGCATGGCGGTGGAAGAACAGTACGCCAACGGGCCCGAATGCATGATCGTGGCAGGCGATGATGGCCAGGTCGACCTGCGGCGCCTGCTGGTGGAGCTGGCGGCTCGTGGCGTCAATGAGGTGCTGGTGGAAGCCGGCCCACGCCTGGCGGGGGCATTCGCCCGGCAAGGCTTGGCGGACGAATTCCAGATTTTTATCGCCGGCAAGTTCCTGGGATCTTCGGCGCGACCCTTGCTGGATTGGCCGCTGGCGCACATGAAAGATGCCCCGGCGCTGAAAATCACCGAAATCCGCGCCGTGGGCGATGACTGGCGAGTCATCGCCGTTCCCGTTCCGCCGGCCAGCGTATAATTCCCGGCCTTCGCTCAAGCGGCGGCCTGTTCTCGAGGAGGACTCCATGTTTACCGGCATTATCGAATCCATCGGCAGTATCCGTGCACTCACCCCCAAGGGCGGCGACGTGCGGGTTCACGTCGAAACCGGCAAGCTCGACCTGAGCGACGTCAAACTGGGCGACAGCATCGCCGTGAACGGTGTCTGCCTGACTGCCGTCGAACTGCCCGGCAATGGTTTCCTGGCGGACGTCAGCCGCGAAACCCTCGACTGCACCGCCATGAACGACCTCAAGAGCGGCAGTCCGGTCAATCTGGAGAAAGCCCTCACGCCCACCACCCGGTTGGGCGGGCATCTGGTCAGCGGCCATGTCGACGGCGTCGGCGAAGTGGTTTCGCGCACCGATAACGCCCGGGCCGTGGAGTTTCGCATCCGTGCGCCGAAGGAGCTGGCCAAGTACATCGCGCACAAGGGCTCGATCACCGTCGACGGCACCAGCCTGACGGTCAACGCGGTGGATGGCGCCGAATTCCTGTTGACGATCATCCCGCACACCTTGAGCGAAACCATCATGGCTTCGTACCGGCCTGGGCGCCGGGTCAACCTGGAAGTCGACCTGCTGGCCCGTTACCTGGAGCGCTTGCTGCTCGGTGACAAGGCCGCAGAGCCGACGTCCGGCAGTAACATCACCGAAAGCTTTCTGGCCGCCAACGGCTACCTCAAATCCTGACCCAAGGGGGTGCCGCGTGGCGCTCAATAGCATCGAAGAGCTGGTTGAAGACATCCGCCAAGGCAAGATGGTCATCCTCATGGATGACGAAGACCGCGAGAACGAAGGCGACCTGATCATGGCCGCCGAATGCTGCAAGGCCGAACACATCAACTTCATGGCCAAGCACGCCCGTGGCCTGATCTGCATGCCGATGAGCCGCGAGCGTTGCGAGCTGCTGAAGCTGCCGCTGATGGCTCCGCGCAACGGTTCCGGCTTCGGCACCAAGTTCACCGTATCCATCGAGGCCGCCGAGGGCGTGACCACCGGTATTTCCGCCGCTGACCGCGCACGCACCGTGCAAGCCGCCGCCGCGAAGGACGCCAAGGCCGAAGACATCGTCAGCCCTGGCCATATCTTCCCGCTGATGGCCCAGGCCGGCGGTACCTTGGCCCGCGCCGGCCACACCGAGGCAGCGTGCGACCTGGCGCGCATGGCCGGTTTCGAGCCCAGCGGCGTGATCTGCGAAGTGATGAACGACGACGGCACCATGTCCCGTCGCGCGGAATTGGAGGCCTTCGCCGCCGAACACGACATCAAGATCGGCACCATCGCCGACCTCATCCATTACCGGATGATCCACGAACGTACCGTTCAGCGGATTGCCGAGCAGCCGCTGGACAGCGAGCTGGGCCATTTCAACCTGGTGACCTACCGCGATTCGGTGGAAGGCGACGTGCACATGGCACTGACCCTGGGCACCGTCTGCGCCGAAGAGCCGACCCTGGTCCGCGTGCATAACATGGACCCGCTGCGGGACCTGCTGATGGTCAAGCAACCCGGCCGCTGGAGCCTGCGGGCCGCGATGGCTGCGGTGGCGGAGGCCGGCAGCGGCGTGGTGCTGCTGCTCGGACACCCCCTCGATGGCGATGTGCTGCTGGCGCATATCCGCGAAACCGGCGAGCAATTGCCGGTGAAGAAGACCACCACTTACAGTACGGTCGGCGCCGGTTCGCAGATCCTGCGTGACCTGGGCGTACGCAAAATGCGCCTGATGAGCGCACCGATGAAATTTAATGCGATATCCGGTTTCGATCTGGAAGTTGTAGAATACGTGCCCTCCGAATAATGACCTCGTTCAGTTAAGGAGGTCTTCCCCCTGTGGGAGCGAGCCTGCTCGCGAAAGCGGTGCATCAGGCGACATTAATGTCTCTGAGCTGACGTCATCGCGAGCAGGACCGCTCCCACTAGGGGTGCAGTTTCCTGAAATGAACGGCTGGCCCTGTAATTCGTGGCTAAATATCACCGAGGAGCGCGCACCGAGCGCGTTCCGGCTCTTTAAGAGAATTGACGAATGACCCTGAAGACCATCGAAGGTACCTTCATCGCCCCCAAAGGCCGCTACGCTCTGGTAGTGGGCCGTTTCAACAGCTTCGTGGTCGAGAGCCTGGTTGGCGGTGCGGTCGATGCCCTGGTTCGCCATGGCGTGAGCGAAAGCGACATCACCATCATCCGTGCCCCTGGCGCCTTCGAAATTCCGCTGGTTGCGCAGAAAGTCGCTCAAAAAGGCGAATATGCAGCAATCATCGCCCTGGGCGCGGTCATTCGTGGCGGTACTCCGCATTTCGAGTACGTGGCTGGCGAGTGCACCAAGGGCCTGGCCCAGGTGTCCATGGAGTTCGGCGTGCCGGTGGCTTTCGGCGTGCTGACCGTTGATTCCATCGAGCAAGCCATCGAACGTTCCGGCACCAAGGCCGGTAACAAAGGCGCCGAAGCCGCCCTGTCCGCCCTGGAAATGGTCAGTCTGCTGGCGCAGTTGGAGGCCAAGTGATTAGCGACGAAAGCGATCGTTTCAACCCGCGCGATCCCAAGCCTGCCGATGCCGGCAAGCCTTCGAAAAGCGTCAAGCGTCGCGAAGCCCGTCAGCTTGCGACCCAGGCGCTGTATCAATGGCACATGGCCAAGCAGTCGCTGAACGAGATCGAAGCGCAGTTTCGTGTCGATAACGATTTCAGCGATGTTGACGGCGCGTATTTCCGCGAGATCCTCCACGGAGTTCCGGCGCACAAGACCGAAATCGACAAGGCCCTGGCACCTTGCCTGGACCTGACCATCGAAGAGCTGGACCCGGTTGAACTGGCGGTGTTGCGCCTGTCCACCTGGGAACTGATGCAGCGCGTCGACGTACCGTACCGCGTAGTGATCAACGAAGGGATCGAGCTGGCGAAGGTCTTCGGTTCCACCGACGGACACAAATTCGTCAACGGTGTGCTCGACAAGCTCGCCCCGCGTCTGCGGGAAGCTGAAGTGAAGGCGTTCAAGCGCTGAATGGGTGAGTTTGAGCTGATCCGCAGCTATTTCGCCGCGGCGCCTTGTGCGCAGGGCGGCGACGGCGTTGCGCTGGGGATCGGCGACGATTGTGCCTTGCTGGCGGTTCTTCCCGGGGAGCAGTTGGCAGTGTCCACCGACACGCTCGTGGCCGGTGTGCATTTTCCAGATCCTTGCGATCCATTCCTGCTCGGCCAGCGCTCGCTGGCCGTGGCGGTCAGCGATCTCGCCGCCATGGGCGCCAGGCCCCTTGCCTTTACCCTCGCCCTGACCTTGCCGACGGTGACAGCCGATTGGTTGCAAGCCTATGCCTGTGGTTTGAACCAGATGGCCCAGGCTTGTGGCGTTGCGCTGGTGGGTGGTGACACCACTCGCGGGCCGCTGAGCCTGACCATGACCGTGTTCGGTCGCGTGCCGTCCGGCCAGGCGTTGACCCGGAGCGGCGCGCAGCCTGGCGATCTGCTGTGTGTCGGTGGTGAACTGGGCAATGCTGCCGGTGCATTGCCGCTCGTGCTTGGCCAGCGTCACACTGAGCCGGCCGTCGCCGAGCCGTTGCTGGCGCATTATTGGTCACCGCGTCCGCAGACCCGCCTGGGGCTGGCGCTACGGGGCAGGGCCAGTGCGGCCATGGATATTTCCGATGGTCTGCTGGCCGATTGCGGGCATATCGCATTGGCGTCCGGCGTGGCCATCCAGGTTGAACGGGAGCGCTTGCCGCTGTCCAACGCTTTGCTGGCCTTCCTCGGCCGAACGGACGCGGAGCAGGCCGCGCTGAGCGGGGGTGACGATTATGTGCTGCTGTTCAGCTTGCCACCGGTCCGATTATCGGCGTTGCAGGCCGAAGGCTGGCCAATCCACGTGATCGGCAGTGTCATGGCAGGGCAGGGTGTCATGCTGGTGGACGCCGATGGAAGCGACATCACCCCGCAAACCCGGGGTTATCAACATTTTCGGGAGACACCGTGACAGATCATCCCAACCAGGTTCCAGCCGAATTCGTCCCCCCTCGGTCTGGCGTAATCCCTGGCATTTCCTGGCATTTGGCTTCGGTTCGGGTACTTTGCCCAAGGCGCCAGGTACATGGGGCTCGCTGGTTGCGCTACCCTTCATACCGTTGTGGCAGATGTTGCCGGACTGGGGCTACTGGCTGATGCTCGGCATCACCATGCTGTTCGGCTTCTGGTTGTGTGGCAAGGTGGCGGACGACCTGCGTGTGCACGATCATGAAGGGATCGTCTGGGATGAAATGGTCGGGATGTGGATTACCCTGTGGCTGGTGCCGGAAGGCTGGTACTGGCTCTTGGCGGGTTTCCTGATGTTCCGCTTCTTCGATATTCTCAAGCCATGGCCGATCCGGTGGATCGACCGGCATGTCCACGGAGGCGTCGGTATCATGCTCGACGACATCCTGGCCGGGGTGTTTGCCTGGCTGGCAATGCAAGGACTGGTGTGGTGTCTTTCCTGAGGGATCCAGGCATGGGCGTAAGCCGAGCGCTGTTGCTGTTTCTGTGTCTAGGGACTTGCCTCGGCGTTCTGGCGGCCGAGCCAACACCGTTACCTGGCAAGATCCGCGCAGCCAGTGAAGAGTGGAGCGACTATACCGGCGCTGATGGCCGGGGCATGGCTTGGGACATCTTGCGCGAGGTGTTCGAACCTGAAGGTGTGAAGCTGGAGATCCGCAGCGTCCCCTACACCCGTTCGATCGGCTTGGTGCAGCGCGGCGAGGCCGATGCACAGGTCGGTGCCTATCGCGATGAAACCGAAGGGCTGCTCTATCCCCAATGGCACTACGACGTCGATCATATTTATGCCTTGGGGCTGGCCTCCAAGCCGTCACCCACACTGGAGACGGTCGGCAATTATCGGCTGGTGTGGATGCGCGGGTACGAATACAACGCCTATCTGCCCAACATCCGCCGTTTCAACGAAATCCACCGGGCGGTGGGTATCTTGCCGATGCTGCTGCATGATCGGGCCGATTATTACATCGACGCCTTGATGGAGATCCAGGGCGTGCTCGCCAAGGCCGACAATCCCCAGCAGTTCAAGCTCTCGCCGTTGATCAACCTGCCGCTGTACCTGGGCTTCGCCAACACCGAAAACGGACGGGCGCTACGTGCGCTGTTCGACCGGCGTATGGAGGTGTTGGTGAAAAGTGGTCGGTTGAAACCGATTTTCGAGCGTTGGAAACAACCTTATCCTTTCGATGAGCACGGTAAGCCACCGAAGCCGTAATCAATCTCTTCGATAGTAATAGTCGACAATTCAGCCTAAGCGTCTGCCGGGACCTGCTGTTACAATGCCCTCCTCTGCGAATCTCCAGTACTAGATCAGGAGCACACCGGTGCCTGTCGTTTTTGTTGCCGCTTCCAAGCTGCCAACGCCCTTTGCGCAATTCACCATGCATGGTTTTCTGGATGAGGCCACCGGCCGCGAGCACGTTGTGCTGAGCCTGGGTGATATTGCCGACGGCGTTCCGGTACTGGGCCGCTTGCACTCCGAATGCCTGACGGGCGATGCCCTGTTCAGCCAGCGCTGCGACTGCGGCTCGCAACTCGAAGCCGCCTTGCAGGCCATTGCCCGCGAAGGTCGAGGCGTGTTGCTGTACTTGCGCCAGGAAGGGCGTGGCATTGGCCTGTTGAACAAGATCCGTGCCTATGAATTGCAGGATGGCGGTGCCGATACCGTGGAAGCCAACGAGCGCCTCGGTTTTGCCGCCGACCTGCGTGACTACAGCATCTGCCTGCCCATGCTCGAACACCTGGGCGTCAAGTCCCTGCGGTTGATGACCAATAACCCGCGCAAGGTCAAGGCGTTGACCGACATGGGTATCGTCGTGGCGGAGCGGGTGCCGCTGCACACCGGCCATAACCCTCACAACAAGCTCTACCTGGCGACCAAGGCCAGCAAGCTCGACCACATGATGGGCAACGAGCACCAGGGCGAGGTCGACCGGGCGTGACGCGGGGTCAGGTCCGGCGGCGATTGTCCATCAGCTGGTGGAAATACCTGGCGTTGGCGTTGCTGCCGCTGTTCGTGATCAATCTGGTCTTCGGCCAGGGCGAAGCGATCCTGCCGGTGTTGGCGATGCCGCTGTTCATCGCCGGCGTGGCCTCGATGTTCGTCAGCCTGCGATTCTTTGGCGCATACAAACACGCTTTGATCGCCACCCAGAATGCCCTCGATACCCCCGAAGAGCCCCAGGCCTGGATCACGTTGGCTGCCAGTCGGCGTGCTGCGTTCCTGGTCGCCGGGCTGCCGGCCTGGATCGGTGCCCTGGCGGTGTTCGTGGGCCTGGAAGCCGTGCCGCTGATGTTGCTGGCCTTGTCTTCCACGGTGCTGTTCTACCTGTATCGCCTTCCGCGTCAGCTCGGCTGATACACCGCGGCGCCCCTATCGCGAGCAGGCTCGCTCCCACAGTTGAAATGCATTCCTCTGTGGGAGCGAGCCTGCTCGCGATGGCGGTGTATCAGTCCAAACAGTCGTCGACTGACAGATCGCATCGCGAGCAAGCTCGCTCCCACAGGGTAGGTAGGTTACAGGCCCAGCAACTGCAGCCGCCGGCGCACGGATGCTTCGATCCCAGCCTCGTCCAGCCCGCACTCGGCCAGCATTTGCGCAGGCTTGGCGTGTTCGACGTAGATGTCCGGCAGGCCCAGGTGCAGCACGGGCTTGAGGATGTTCTCCCGGGCCAGGAACTCACTGACCGCCGCGCCGGCGCCGCCCATGATGGCGTTTTCCTCGATGGTCACCAGCAGCTCATGGCTGGCGGCCATTTCGCGGAGCAGGGCTTCGTCCAGCGGTTTGACGAAGCGCATGTCCACGACAGTGGCGTCCAGGGTCTGTGCGACTTTCAAGGCCTCGACCAGTTGCACGCCGAACACCAACAGGGCGGTCTGCTTGCCCTGGCGGCGGATCACACCCTTGCCGATCTCAATCGGCTCGAGGGTGGCCTCAATGGTTGCGTTCGGTCCGCTGCCACGGGGATAGCGCACCGCCGCTGGGCCATTGAACAAGTGGCCCGTGGTGAGCATCTTACGCAGCTCGTTTTCGTCGCTCGGGGTCATCACCAGCATGCCGGGGATGCAGCGCAGGTACGAAAGGTCGAAGCTGCCGGCGTGAGTCGGGCCGTCTTCGCCCACCAGGCCGGCGCGGTCGATGGCGAACAGCACATCGAGATTCTGCACCGCGACGTCATGGACCAGCTGGTCGTAACCGCGTTGCAGGAAGGTCGAATAGATCGCCACCACCGGTTTTGCCCCTTCGCACGCCATGCCGGCGGCAAAGGTCACGGCGTGCTGCTCGGCAATCGCTACGTCGAAATAGCGTTGCGGGTAGCGTTCGCTGAAGGCCACCAGGTCCGAGCCTTCCTTCATGGCAGGGGTGATGCCCACCAGGCGCGAGTCCTTGGCGGCCATGTCGCACAGCCATTGGCCGAATACGGCGGAGTACTTGGGGCCACCGGCCTTTTTCGGGGCGGAGGCCGGGGCATCCAGCGGTTCGAGCTTGGTGATGGCGTGGTAACCGATAGGGTCGACTTCCGCCGGGGCGAAGCCCTTGCCCTTCTTGGTCACCACATGCAGGAACTGTGGTCCCTTGAGGTCACGCATGTTGCGCAGCGTGGCGATCAGCGTCGGCAGGTCATGACCGTCGATCGGGCCGATGTAGTTCCAGCCCAGTTCTTCGAACAGCGTGCCGGGGACCAGCATGCCCTTGGCATATTCCTCGGTGCGGCGAGCGATTTCCCAGGCGCCGGGCAGGCGCGACAGGACCTTCTTGCTGCCTTCGCGCATGCTGGCGTAGGTGCGGCTGGAAAGGATCTTCGCCAGGTAGTTGGACAAGCCGCCGACATTGCGCGAGATCGACATGTCGTTGTCGTTGAGGATCACCAGCATGTTGGCGTTGACTTCCGGCGCGTGGTTCAGCGCCTCGAAAGCCATGCCCGCCGTCAGGGCGCCATCGCCGATCACGGCAATGGCCTTGCGGTCGCTGTTCTGCAGCCGGGCGGCAATGGCCATGCCCAGGGCAGCGCTGATGGAGGTGCTGGAGTGACCGACGCCAAAGGTGTCGTATTCGCTTTCGGAGCGCCGTGGGAATGCCGCGATGCCGTCCTTCTGGCGCAGCGTGCCCATGCGCTCGCGGCGACCGGTGAGGATCTTGTGCGGGTAGGCCTGATGGCCGACGTCCCACACCAGCCGGTCGTCCGGAGTGTCGAATACGTAATGCAGCGCGATGGTCAGCTCGATGACGCCCAGGCCGGCACCGAAGTGCCCACCGGTCTGGCCGACCGTATAGAGCAGTTCCAGGCGCAACTCATCGGCCAGGGTTTCCAGCTCGGCTTCACCCAGCCGACGCAAGCCGTCCGGCGTGTTGGCGCGGTCCAGCAGGGGCGTGGTCGGGCGTTTGCGGGGAATCTCTTGAAACGTCGTGGGCATCAGGCGAATCGTTATAGGTATAGAAAGAGGCGGCAGTTTACCTTATGCATCGCAAGCTGCCCACGCGTTGGCCGGAACTTGGCCGATACGCAGTCTGAAAGGTTGACCCCGTATCAGCTGCGTCGTTCGACGATATAGCGCGCCAAGTCGCGCAGCGGTTCGGCCGCCGCGTCAAACAGCCGCAACGCTTCCAGGGCCTGGTCGCGCAATTCCAGGGCGTAGGCCTTGGCGGCGTCGAGGCCCAGCAGGGCCGGGTAGGTCGGCTTGTCGCGGGCGATGTCCGCACCCTGGCGCTTGCCCAGGGTCTGGGTATCGCTTTCGACATCGAGGATATCGTCCTGCACCTGGAACGCCAGGCCGATGGCTCGGGCGTATGCCTGCAAGGCGTGCAACTGTTCTGGGGTGGCCCGGCCGCTGGCGAGGGCGCCGAGCTTGACGCTGGCTTCGATCAGGGCACCGGTCTTGTGCCGGTGCATGTATTCCAGCGCACCCTGATCCAGCTTCAGGCCGACCGAACCCAGGTCGATGGCCTGGCCGCCGACCATGCCGGCGGGTCCTGCCGCCAGTGCCAGGGTGCTGACCATATCCAGGCGGACCTGTGCCGGGCAATCGCTCAGGGACGGATCGAGCAGGGCGCTGAAGGCCAGGCTCTGCAAGCCGTCACCGGCCAGGATCGCGCAGGCTTCGTCGAATTGCTTGTGGGTGGTCGGCTGGCCGCGACGCAGGTCGTCGTCATCCATGGCCGGCAGGTCGTCGTGCACCAGGGAATAAGCGTGGATCAGTTCCACCGCACATGCCGCGCCGTTGGCCTGTTCGGCCACACCGCCCAAGGCTTCGCATGCGGCATAAGCCAGCAGGGGCCGCACACGCTTGCCGCCGTTCATCACGCTATAGCGCATGGCTTCGTACAGGCGCGCCAGCTCGGGGCTCGGCGCGGTAAACAAAGTGCTCAACGCAGCATTGACCCGGGCCTGGCTGCTGGCCTGATAGGCGCCGATCATTCAGGTTGTTCCGCGTCGAAAGGTTCTTCGGTCAGCTCGCCATCGCGCTCGAGCAGCAACTGCACCTTCTGCTCGGCCTGGGCCAGCGCCGCCTGGCAGTCGCGAGTCAGGCCGATACCTTGTTCGAAGGCAGTCAGCGAGTCTTCCAGCGACAATTCGCCGTTCTCCAGCCGTTCGACCAGCGTTTGCAGGTCGGCCAGGGATTGTTCGAAGTCCAATGCAGCTTTTTTGCGGGCCATGGCGGCTATTCCGGTTGACTGTTAAACCGGCGCGACACTAGCAGACATGGGGTTTTGGGGCAAATCAGGGCGGGTTACAGGTGGCGTGTTCGTTTGTGGCGCCCCTTTGCAGCATCTGCTCGCTATAAACGCAATCTCATGCCGCTGGATAATTGATCCGGTACCGAGTGCTGCGTCCACCTCCCGGTAAGCGCTCCAGACAGCCTTTTTCCAGCAACTCCGTCAGATGTCGGGTTGCCGTTGCCTTGGAAACCTTGGCTACGGCCTGGTACTGCGCGGCGCTGATACCCTGCTCAAAACCTTTTTCACCACCATCGAGCAACCGGTTAAGCACTTTGGTCTGTTCTGGCGTGAGTCCTGAGGCGCGATGGACCTGCCAGAACCGTGCCTTACCTAGCACGCTTTCGGTCTGCACCATGGCTTTGTGCAAGCTGCGTGACAGGGTCTGCAGAAACCAGCTAAGCCAATCGGTGATATCCAACGTAGCTTTCTGAGTGCTTTCGAGGGCTCGGTAATAGCCTGCGCGGTCTTCCAGAATGCTCACGGACATGGCGTAGAAACGGATTGCCTGGGCTTCGCCCTGAGCCAGTGCGAGATCGGTGAGAGTGCGGGTCAGGCGGCCGTTGCCGTCGTCGAACGGATGCAGAGTGACAAACCAGAAGTGGGCGATACCGGCCCGCAACAAAGGATCGAGTCCGGGTTGATGGCGGCTGGCCTCAAACCAGTCGAGGAACGTTTGCAATTGCCGTTCGAGACCTTGGCGAGGCGGTGCCTCGAAATGAACGGTAGGGCGGTCCAACCTGCCCGAGACCACTTGCATCGGCTCGTCCCCCCGCAGCGAACCTACGCGAATGTGCTGGTGGAAAAGTTCCTCCGCCTGCTCAGGGAACAGCCACTCATGCCATTCAAGTAGCCGCTCGACCGTCAGGGGCTGGCTGAAATGCCGGGTCGCATCCAGCAGAAGGTTTGCCAGACCCTCGCTGCGTGGGCTGACGGGGTTATCGCCGGCCCGCTCCAGGCCCAGGCGTCGGGCCAGGGACGACCGCACCGAGCCCACATTCAATTGCTCCCCTTCAATGGCCGAAGAGGTCACGATGTTCTGCAACAACGCGTCAAGTTCGTTCTGGGCGTTGAGCGCCTTAGTGACAGCGCCGGTCATTCCGAGCAATTGACCTTGGGTTTGTACGCATTCCCGTAGCAGAGGCGTTAACGCTTCAGACTGCCAGTGAAAGTTGGGCCAGTCGGGCTGTTGCCAGATCCAATAGGGTTCCATGAGTCTCTCCATTCCTGGGATGAGCCGAATAATAATGCTATTCGGCTCATTTTGTGAGCCGAATAAATTCACTAATCGGCTCACGCTCTCCTCAAGACGTGATTTCCCACACAGAATCACGCGTTCCCCGATTGTGAATAACGCGCCGAATCGCTAACCTTCGCGCCATCTACAGCCCCCGTATGGCGGGCCCCTGACGAAACCTGAAAAAAGATAATCAATGCGCCGAGGAAGGGCGCCGGGTTGCGTTGTGCATGGCAGGAGGCATACATGCGTTTTCTTTCATTGCTGATCGCGCTGACGGTCGCACCGCTGGTGTGGGCCGAGCCTACGGCCGAGATGTCGGAGCCGGTGGGCGGCTGGCGTTACAGCGGCTTGCTCGATCGCACTGAAAACCCGCAGGTGGCCTATCCCACGCCGCCCATCGACCGGGGCGTGCAGCGCAATCGCACGATGATCGAGGGCCGGCTCAAGGCCATGGGCACCGCCCGTCCGCCCCACAGCCTGGCGGTCAATGGCAATCCACTGAATCTCTATACCGACGACGAAGGCCGTTTCGCCCGGCCGTATGCGTTCGGTGCCGGCTCCAACAGCGTCGAGGTCCGCAGCTCCGAAGGCAAGTCCCTCAAGCGTGTGCAGTTCTACGAGGCCAACAACCTGCGGACTCCGGCGCAGATCCGCGTGGTGCTGGGCTGGGACGATCCCAAGGCCGAGCTGGACCTGCACATCATCACCCCGACGGTCAGCACGCCTTCTTCGGCCAGCCGGCGCTGAGCAATGGCGGCGGCCTCGACCCGGACGGTGTCGATGGCCCCGGCCCCGAAATGTTCACCATGACGGCGCCGATGCACGGCACCTACCTGGTCTACGTGAACTATTGGGGCAACTACGGCGACGGCGGCTATAACTTCGACGAAACCAGCAACCAGAACGAGGTGATCACCTCGCAGATCAATCTGGTGCTCAACGAAAACACCGTCAATGAGAAACGCGAAACCTTTGTCGTGCCCTTGCGCGCCATCGGCGATCTTTTGCTGGTCAAGACTTTCAACTACTAATTCCGCTCCACGGATGAACAGGCCCTTGTGAATATGAGCGACAACACTGCTTCCCCGACCGTGCCGACACCTGTCGCTAAACCTGCGCGCCGCTGGCCGGCGTTGCTGATCGGGCTGTGCCTGGTGGCCGGTGTCGCCGCCGGGTTGGGCTGGTTCATGCACAAGCCCAAGGCACCGCCCACGGCGCTGGCATTGGAAAAGCTCGGCCTGAGTCGTCCCGACGGGCTGCTCGAAGCCCATTCCCTGAGCCAGTTGCCCAAGGACCTGTTGGCGGTGCCGTTCCTCAAGGCCACGCTCACCGAGGATTTCGTCTTCTATTACCAGGCCCATGCCGACCGCCTGGGGCTGATCGGCAGCCTGCGCCGGATCATCTACGAGCATGACCTGAAGCTGCAGGACAGCCTGATCGAAGAGCTTTTCGACCAGCCGGCCGATGTGGCGCTGTGGCGCGGCGCGGATGGCCGGCTCAAGGATTTCCTGCTGGTGTTGGACCGCGGCGGGTTGGCCAAGGTGCTGGAACCGCTGGCGAAAGTCGCCCTGGACGATACGCAGTTGAGCAAGCTCAGCGACCTGAAGGTCGGCGGCGATGACGTCGCGCTCTACCAGCTCAGCTACAACGCCAGCAAATCCCTGGTCTTCGCCTCCCATGGCGACAAGCTGGTGGTGCTGTCCGACCCGACCAAGCTCTATGACCCGGCCAATGGGGCGTCCGAAGAGCACGGCGGCGTTTCGACCACCGCACTGGCTGCGCTGCTCAATGGCGACAAACTCTTCACCGAAGCCTTCGGCCTGCCGCCCAAGGCGCCTGAGGTCAAGCAACGTATCTCGGTCAATGCCAGCGTGCTTGCCATGGGCTACCAGCGTTTCATCCCGAACTTCGCCGGGTTGCGTTTCGACATGGACGACAAGGGCTGGCACAGCTTCCTGGCCATGGACGAACTGGAGAACCAGCCGGATTTCGACTTCAAGCCGATCTGGCAAGCCATGCCCATGGGCGCGAGTGCCTGCGTGGCCTTGCCATTGGCCGCCGAACAACAGAAACCGCTGCTGGTGAAACTCGGTGCCGAGGAGAAAGCCGCCCAGGCCATGGTCGACCATATGGCCGGCGCGGCGGGCCTGTGCTGGTACGCCGATTCGCGGCTGTACACGCCGCTGCTGGTGGCCAGCCTGAACGAAGACGACGGCAAGATCGACGCCGACCTGGGCAACCTGTTCGGGTCGATGGTGGGCGCCTATGAAAACAATGTGGCCGAGCACGCGTTCCCGGTTGTCGAGAAGCAGGAAGGCTCGATGCATCATTGGCAGCGCCAGGTGAGCTCCAATTTCGGCCCGTACCTGGCCAAGGACTCGCTGCAACCCGATGCCATCACCGGCAAGGCGTTCATGCGGGTCAGCCTGGCGCGCCACGGTTCGACCCTGCTGTTCTCCCTCGACGACAAACTGGTGGACAAGGCCCTCGGTACCCTCGACAAGCGCTTCCCGCCGATGGCCGACGTGGTGCCCAAGGACCTGCTGATGCCGTTCTACTTCGGCCCGGACTCCATGGCCCAACTGATGCAGCGTGAAACCCTGGACAGCTTGCCCCAGGACATGGAACCGGTGTTTTACAACGCCGCGCAGACCTACCTGATTCCAAAACTGCGCACCCTCGGCGGTTATGGCAAATACGCGTTGACCCTGCCGGCAGGCAGCGAGCCGGACGGCCACTGGCAGTGGTTGCCGCTGGAATGGAAAGCACTGTGACCGGACTGATCCGCACGCTCGGGCTGATGGCACTGTTCCTCGGAGGGCAGGCCTTTGCCGTGGAAACGCCGGCGCTGGATGTGCAGCAATCCCAGGTGTTCCGTGCCTGGTTCGTGCGCATCGCCGAGGAGCAGTTGAGCCGGGGGCCGAGCCCGCGTTGGTATCAGCAGGACTGTGCCGGGCTGGTGCGTTTTGCCGCCAACGAAGCGCTGAAGGTCCACAACGAAAAATGGCTGCGCAGCAACGGCCTGTCCAATCGCTACCTGCCGCCGGAGCTTGAGCTGAGCGACGAGCAGCGGCGCCTGGCCCAGCAATGGCAGCAGGGCGGCGGTAAGGTCGGGCCCTACGTCAACGCCATCAAGTTGATTCAATTCAACAGTCGCCTGGTGGGCCGTGACGTGGCCCAGGCCCGTCCCGGCGACCTGATGTTCTTCGATCAGGGCGATGACCAGCACCTGATGATCTGGATGGGTCGCTACATCGCCTATCACACCGGCACCACAACCCCTACCGACAACGGCATGCGCTCCGCAAGCCTGCAACAACTCATGAACTGGAAGGACACCCGATGGATACCCGACGCAGCCAACCCCAACTTCATCGGCGTCTATCGACTCAACTTTCTCTCCCAATGACCGGTGCCCGCATGCTGCGCTTGTGTTCGAAACTGTCCCTGCTGTTTGCCTTGTTGCTGGCCTCCTTCGTTCACGCCGAAGACACGGTGGAACCAAGCGGCTACACGCCGGTGTCCGGTGAAAGCTTCTTCCTGCTGGCCGACAGCAGTTTTGCCAGCGATGAGCAGGCCATGGTCCGCCTCGAGGCACCGGGCCGCGACTATCGCCGGTTCCGCATGGAGCCTTACGGTGGCGCCGATATCCGCGTCTATCGCATCGAAAAGCCCCTGGACTTCCTCAAGCGCCAGAAGAACCTGCACCGCGTCGTCAGCGACGGCCAGTTCAAGGGTGAAGGGCTTTCGAATACCCTCGCGTACCTGTGGGACAACTGGTACCGCAAGTCCCGGCGGGTCATGCAGCGGGCGTTCTCCTACGAGTCCCGCCAACAGGTCACCGAAGAAGTACCGGAGCTGAAGATCGGTGACGCCCTGGTCGCACCGACGCCTTACGAGGCTCCGGCCCAGTTCGCCCTGATCCCTGGCCTTCCGCTGGTCAGCCAATTCCGTTATCCGCTGTGGCAGGCCAAGCCGATCCAGCCGCCGGCAGGCGTCAACCTGGCCGGTTCGTCCAGCGAGTTCGTCAACGTCGCGCCGGGCAACGTCTACGTCCCGCTGGGCCAGCTCAAGCCTGGCCTGTACCTGGTGGAAGCACTGGTCGGCAAGTACCGGGCGACCACCATGGTCTTCGTCTCGAACACCGTGGCGGTGAGCAAGATTTCCGGCGACGAGCTGCTGGTCTGGGCCGCCCGCAAACATGAAGGCAGCTCGGTGCCCAAGGTCAATGTGCTGTGGACCGACGGCCTGGGCGTGATGAACAGCGGTGCTACCGATGAAAGCGGCCTGCTGCGGCTCAAGCACGTCAGCCCGGAGCGTTCGTTCGTCATTGGCGAGGATGAGGAGGGTGGGGTATTCGTCTCCGAAAACTTCTACTACGACAGCGAAATCTACGACACCAAGCTCTACGCCTTCACCGACCGACCGCTGTATCGCCCGGGGGATTGGGTCTCGTTGAAGATCGTCGGCCGTGAGTTCAAGAATGCCCGCGACTCGGTGCAGCCGACGGCGGCCGACGTCAACGTCAGCGTGCTGGATGCCACGGGCACCGCGCTGCAGACCCTGGCCCTGAAACTGGACTCCAAGGCCGGTACCCAAGGCCGTTTCCAACTGCCGGAAAACGCTGTGGCCGGTGGCTATGAACTGCGCTTCAGCTACAAGGACCAGCTCTATAGCAGCGCCTTCCGCGTGGCTGAATACATCAAGCCGCATTTCGAGATCGCCTTGAACCTGGCCAAGCAGGAATACCGCACCGGCGAGCCGGTCAAGGGCAACCTCGTGCTGCTGTACCCGGACGGCAAGCCGGTGGTCGATGCCACGGTGAGCCTGAGCCTGCGGGCCCAGCAGCTGTCGATGGTGGACAACGAACTGCAATACCTGGGGCAATTCCCGGTGGAGTTGACCAGCAGTGAAGTGACCACCGACGGCCAGGGCGTCGCGACGCTCGAACTGCCGGCCGCCGACAAGCCGAGCCGCTACACGCTCACCGTGTTTGCCAGCGATGGCGCGGCGTATCGGGTCAAGACCACCAAGGAAATCCTCATCGACCGCGGTGCCGCGAATTTCCGCCTGAGCGCTCGTCAGCGTTTCAGTGCGGCCGGCGAGAAGGTCGCGTTCAGCTACGTCAACGAAGGCGGCAGCGAACAGAGCAAGGCCGTGACGCCGGCCGGCTACGCCTGGGTGCGCCTGGAAGACCAGAGCACTGGCGAGGGCAAGCTGACGGCCAAGGACAAGGGCTTCACCGTGGCCTTTGACCGTCCCGGTACCTACAACCTCACCCTCAAGGACGACCACGGCCGGGTCATCGGCGCCGCGGCTCATGCGGTGACCGGCGAAGGCGTCAAGGCCGTGCCGGGCACCGTCGAGATCGTCCTCGACAAGCCGGAATACAAGGCTGGTGACGAAGCACTGGCACTGATCACCTTCCCGGAGCCGGTCAGCGATGCGCTGCTGTCCCTGGAACGGGACAAGGTCGAGGCCACGGCGCTGCTGTCCAAGGGCGGCGACTGGCTGAAAATGGAAAGCCTCAGCCCGACCCAATACCGTGCCCGCATCCCGGTGAAAGACAACTTTGCGCCGAACATGACGTTCTCGGTCCTGTACACCAAGGGTGGCCAATACAGCTTCCAGAACGCCGGTATCAAGGTGGTTACGCCGCAGATCGACGTCGCTGTCGTCACCGACAAGGCCACCTACCGGCCTGGCGACACGGTGACCGTGGACCTGAGTACCCAGTTCGCCGGCAAGGCGATTCCGGCGCACCTGACCGTCAGTGTCGTGGATGAAATGATCTACGCCCTGCAACCGGAAGTGGCGCCGACCATCGATCAGTTCTTCTATCACCCGCGCCGCAACAACGTGCGCACCAGCGCCAGCCTTTCGTTCATCAGCTACGACGTGGCATTGCCGGGCAGCCCGGGTGCGCCGGGCAAGGCCAACCGCAGCGAACGCGGGGTCAAGGTGCTGGAGCGGCCGCGTCGTGAAGATGTGGACACGGCTGCCTGGCAGCCGGAACTGGTCACCGATGCCAGCGGCAAGGCCCGCTTCACCTTCAAGATGCCGGACTCGCTGACCCGCTGGCGCATCACCGCCAAGGCCATCTCCGATGACGGCCAGGTCGGTCAGAAAAAGCAATTCATCGCTTCGGAAAAACCGCTGTACCTGAAGTGGAGCGGCCCGACCCGGTTCCGTATCGGCGACAAGCCGCAACTGGGCCTGTTCGCTTTCAGCCAGGCGGACAAACCGCTGAAGGCGGAACTGCTGATCCGTTACGCCGGTGCCGAGCAACGTGTGGTGGCGGACCTGAAGAAAGGTATCAACTACGTGGCGCTGCCAGCCATGGAGTTGAGCAGCGGTGACCTGAGTGTTCAATTGCAGTTGAGCGGTGAAACCCAGGACGCCCTGGCCGTTCACCTGAACGCCGTCGGCAATGGCTGGCAGGTTACCCAAAGCCAACGCCTCGATGTTGCCGTCGGCGACACGCCACTGGCCTTGCCGGCCGACGCCAGCGATGTTCGCCTGCGCCTGGACGACAGCCCGCAAGCGCTGTTCCGTTCCGCCCTGGACGACCTGTTGAGTTACCCCTACGGTGGCGTCGAGCAGACCGCCAGTAGCCTGCTGCCGTTGAGCATCGCGTACCCGACCCTGGCGTCGGACTCGCAGACCCGCGACCGCTTGCGCCTGATCATGCAGAACAGTCGCCTGCGCCTGGTGCAGATGGCCGGCCCCTCGGCGAGCTTCACCTGGTGGGGCCAGGACGGCGAGCCGGATGCTTTCCTGACCGCCTATGCCTATTACGCCGACTGGCACGCCAGCAAGGCGCTGGACATCAGCCTGCCGCCGGAACACTGGCAGCGCGTGCTGGAGGTCTACGCCAAGCAGGCCGGTGACACGCCGCTGTTGCAGCGCGCGTTGATCCTGTCGTTCGCCAAGCAGATGCAATTGCCGGTGAACACCTTGCTCAGCGGTCTGATGGACGATCTGGCGAAGGCCGGTGCAGGCAGCGCCGGGAGCGTGATGGACAACGGTGACGACAGCCTGGTCATGAACGCACCGGATTCGGCCCTGGGGCTGGCCAGTGCTCGGGTACTGACCGCAGCCCTCGCCAAGCAGGCGAAAGTGCCGCTGCCGGATGCTTTCAACCGTCAACTGGCCGCCGCGCAACAGCAACTGGACGTCAGCGTCGAGCCGTTTGCCCAGGCCCTGGTGCTGTCGTTGCAAACCTTCGATCAGGCCCGAGCCGCCGCGTTGCTGGAACGACTGCTGCCACAACAGTCCACCCTGGAACGGGCCCTGGCCCTGACCTGGTTGCAGCGCAGCATCGAGCAGGCGTCGCCGGCCGTGGCGCTCGCTCCTGGCGAAGGTTGGAAAGCCCGCCAAGGCGCCACCGGGGAAACCTACTGGCAGTGGCAGGGCGCGCAGTTGCCGACCACGCTGACCCTCAGCGGTGCGCAGCAGCGTCCGTTGCAAGCGGCGCTGAGCTTCCAGAGCCAGCAACCACCAGTGGCACCGATGGCAGTGTCCATCACCCGTCGGTTGTCGCGCCTGGTACCGGGTGGCGATGCCTTTACCTTCACGCTTGAGGCCGTGGGCAACAAGCCGTTGTCCAGCGACAGCCTCTACCTGGATGAAGTGATCATCAACAGTAAGGCCACCGTACCGCTGCGCTACGGCATGCTCGAAGTACCGCTGCCGCCGGGCGCCGACGTGGAACGCACTACCTGGGGCATCCAGTTGCAGGGCAAAGCCGACAGCGAACCGACGTCGCTGGAAAAGGCGCGCTTCGAGCCGGGCCAGATGGCTTATGCGGTGCCGGTGGATGCCCTGAGTGGCGAACTGCGCCTGCGTCATCTGGTGCGTTTCTCCCAGAAAGGGCAGTTCAACCTGCCACCGGTGCGCTTCACTCAGGTCTACGCACCACAGAACCAGGCCTGGGAAAAGAAACCAGCGCTCGGCCAGGTCACGGTCAACTGACATGCGCCTGCGGTGGGTGGGTTGGTTGTTGTGCTTGATACCTGCGTTGGCGACAGCGCAGGACGAACCCTTGCGCCTGGCCTTCGATGGCCAGTTGCTGCGGGTGAGCCAGACCCAGGTGCTCGATCGCCAGCCATTGCCCGATTCCCTGCAGGCCCCGCTGGGCAGTCTGTGGAAGTTGTTCGTCTACGCGTGGCTGGTGGACACCGATGCCCACGAGCCGGCCTATGAGTGCCGCGGTGAGTCGAAAGAAGAGGTTTACTGCTGCAGCGCCGGGAAGAGTATCGGTCGCGATCAGGCACTGGTGAAGTCCTGCGGCTTGTATTTCGAACCGCAGCGGCTCGGGTTGTCGGCCGCCAGTTGGCGCGACTACTGGCAGATCCGTCAGGCGCCCGAGTGGCTGCTGGACCTGCCGACCCTGCAACCGCAAAAACAGGTTCCCGTCGCGCAATTGCTCAAGGCATTGGCGACGCTGCCGGCCCAGGACCAGGCCCGCCGGGTGCTGCTGGACGTGGTACTCAACGCAGCGGATGGTCGCCTCGTCGGGCAACTGGGCAGCCGTTTGCGGGTCAAGACCTGGAGCTGGCTGGGCGACCAGGGACCGTCGTCGCGCCAGGGTGGTTTCGCCGGTTGGCTGGCCGACGGCACGCCCGTATGGGCCGGTGGACGCGGCACCAGCCAGCAGGTCCTGAAGGTGTTCGGTGATGGCCTGGCTACGGCGCTGCCGACCCAGTGGCCGGCCGAAACCGGGCGTTGCGTGGAAGTGGGGTTGTTTGCCCGTTATCCGTTGCAGCGGGTCATGTCGGGCAACCAGCCAGCCTCGCCGGGTCAGTTGCGGGGCGATTACCGTGTCGAGTTCACCAATGGCAATCAGCTGGATATCCACAGCGATGGCGAGCTGTTCCTCACGCCCGGCAAGCTGGTGGCGCGCCTGGATCGGGAGGAGTATGTCGCCCGAGTCCTGCAACGGGAGGCCAAGGCCGAGCCCGCCGAGGCGGCCAAGGCCCTGGCCGTGGCGATCCGCACCTACCTGCTGCAAAACGCCCAACGCAACGGCGATTGTCTGAGCATCGACGACAGCAGCCATCGCCAGCGCGTCGCGCCACGCCCGGCGGCACCGGAAACCCGCGCTGTCGCGGCCTGGACCAGCGATCTGGTCCTGGCCGGCACCGACGTCACCTATCACTCCGACCAATCCGGCCCGGACAAATTGTCCTGGCTGCAAGCCGTGGAACAAGCCAACGCCGGCCAACGCTACGACGCCATTCTCTTGCATGCCTATCCGCGTGCCAGCCTCAGCCGCTGGGACAATCCGGTGGCGTCCTGCGAAGCACTGCCGGCCGCCCAGGACTGGTTGCTCAAGCAGCGTCGAGGCTGGCGTTCCAGGCTGGAAAGCGAAGTGGGCTACAACGAAATCAGCTCATTCGCGGTGTGCCGCGTCGCTTTCGGCCGGCCTTACGTTGACCGTGAACGCCAGCGCATCTACGTCCGTGGCGTGCTGTCGCTGCAGGACCGTCTCGACCTGACTCACGAATATTTGCACCTGGCCTTTGAAGCTCATCCCAACGGCCAGGACGAAGACTATATCGAAGGGCTCGCCCGTCACCTCTTGCTGGAATAGACCATGACACTCCGTTACCCACAGGTCTTGCTGTTGCTCTGCGCCATGACCGCGTTGCCCCTGGCCATTGCCGCCGATGAGATCAAACTCGACACTCCGATTGGTGGGTGGCGCAGCGGGGCGCCGGGCGGCGAAGGTGAAAACTTCAGCCAGACCGTCAATTACCCGGCCTCGTCGGTCAATACGCCCCAGGGCCAGGCCAACACCGCGCGCATCACCGGCCAGATCAAGGCCATGCCCAAGGACAGCAATGACCCGGGCAAGCTCATCGTCAACGGTGTGGCCTTGCCGTTGAAACTTGATGAGGAAGGTCGCTTCGACCGGCCGTTCTCGTTCCCCAACGGCAGCAACAGCGTCGAGGTGCGCAGCCCCGATGGCCAGCACCGTCACCGCACCCAGTTCCTCAACACCAGCGGCGGCGCCACACCGGCCAAGCTGCGGGTGCTGCTGACCTGGGACAGTGACGGCACCGACCTGGACCTGCACGTCATCACCCCGGACGGCGCTCACATCTGGTACGGCGACCGCGTCGCCCCCAACGGCGCGGTCCTCGACGTCGACGTCACCACCGGCTACGGCCCGGAAATCTTCGCCATGCCCGCACCGATCAAGGGGCAATACCAGGTCTACCTGAACTACTACGGCGGCGGCTATCGCAGCGTTTCGGATGATGAGGAAGGCGACGGGGAAAGCAGCGGCGGCCAGGACGCGGTGCAAGCCCTGACCACGGCGCAAGTCACCGTGATCACCGAGGAAGGCACCCCGAGCGAGAAGATGGAAACGTTCGTCGTGCCGATGCGGGCGGTGGGGGAGCTGACGTTGGTGAAGAGCTTTAGCTATCCGTGAAAAGGAATTGTCCGACAGCGGTTGGACAATTCAATAGGCTACTCGGAGAGCGCTTATCAATCGGATGAGATGCGCTCCTGCGCATCTTGATAAACTGCTTCACGCTCGCGTTTTCCTATCGCAACAACGAGCACCACAACTTCCTGATCAATAACTTGGTAGATCAGGCGATACCGGCGCTTCGCAATTTCAACTTGTAGCAGTCGGGAAGTTGTCTAAGTCGATTGGCTTCGATGCGAGGGTTTTCAAGTACCTCGATCAGTTTCTTTTTGAACTGTTGTCGCAGTGTATCGCCTAGCTTGTTCCATTCTTTTAATGCACGTCGATCAAACTCGAGGCTATAGGTCATCCAGGCTGACCTTCACTCGTTGAGGGTTGGAAAGACGCTCCGTTACCACCGCAATGAGTGCTTCGTCTTCTTCACTGAGCAGAGCTGCTTTAAAAGGCAGCTTGCCTCGCTCTGCTACGTACTGAAGTGTCTGACGCAGCAACTCGGAAGGTGTGACGCCGAGCTTCTCCAGCTCGGCGAATGATCGCTGCTTCAGGTCGTCGTCGATGCGAATGTTGATAGAAGCCATGGGGTGGTACTTGTAATGACGTTTGACGTTACGTTAACAATTGCCTCTTGTATTCGGCAACCTCGATTTGCTGATCGGGTGTCTTTCAGACGAAGAGGAGGTCTGACGGGTGCCGCCGCTTGTCGCCTCCCCTGAATTCTCCCCCTGACTTCCAGTCGATTTCAAAGAGCCCATTCATAAAACAGGGCAAGCCCACCCTCGCGACAGGAGGCCACCCATGCGCGTCCATCACCTGAACTGCGGTTGCATGTGCCCGGTGGGTGGGGCTTTGTTCGATGGCTATAGCGGGGGGCTGACGGCGTGTCTGGTGTGTCATTGCCTGTTGATTGAAACCGACACCAACGGCCTGATCCTGGTGGACACCGGGTTCGGCCAACGGGATATCCAGACGCCGGAGCGGCTGAGCCGATTCTTTCGTGTCTTCAACAACATCAAGTTCGAACATCGCCTCACGGCCCTGGAACAGGTACGGCGCCTGGGTTTCGACGCCCACGATGTGCGCCATATCCTACTGACCCATCTGGATTTCGATCATGCCGGCGGGCTGCAGGATTTCCCCCAGGCCCGGGTACATGTGATGCGCGATGAAATGGCGGTGGCCCGCTCTGCAAACACCTGGATCGGTCGGCGTCGGTTCCAGGCCCGCCAGTGGCAGGGTGTGGACAGTTGGGAGTTCTACACCACCGAAGGCGACACCTGGTTTGGCTTCGATTCGGTGCGGGCACTGATCGGTGCGGAAGAGGAGGACATTTTCCTGGTGCCGCTACGGGGCCACACCGCCGGTCACGCCGGAATCGCCCTGCGCACCCCGGACGGCTGGATGCTGCACGCCGGCGACGCGTATTTCTTTCATGATGAAGTCCATCAGCCCGAACCCCATTGCCCACCGGGCCTGAAGTTCTACCAGTACATGATGGACACCCATCGCCCGGCGCGCCTGCATAACCAGGGGCGTTTGCGGGAACTGGCACTGTCCCGCAACCATCAGCCCGTGGACATTTTCTGCAGTCACGATGCCCGGGAATGGGAGCGCGCCCTGGCCCGGGCGCGCAAGGTCCGGGGCGATTGCACCGCTATGCCATCCGCCACCGGCAAACAGTCAAGCTGACGCTTCCCGGCGTGCAGAGCGCTCGTTTCCCCTTGCCCACTTCAAGTGGGCTTTTTTTTCAGGTCCACCAGTACCGCACCAGATGGAAGAAGATCGGTGCGGCGAAGCATACCGAGTCCAACCGATCGAGCATGCCGCCATGACCTTCGATCATGTGCCCCCAATCCTTGACGCCCCGGTCGCGCTTGATCGCCGACATGACGATACCGCCGGCAAAGCCCAGCAGGTTGATCAGCAAGGCGATGAGGAACGACTGCCAAGGATTGAACGGCGTGATCCACCACAGCGCTCCACCAATCAGCGAAGCCAGGAAAATACCGCCGGCAAAGCCTTCGACGGTTTTCGACGGCGACAGATTCGGCGCAATCTTGTGTTTGCCGAACAGCTTGCCGCACACGTACTGCAGCACGTCCGACAATTGCACCACGATCACCAGGTACGCGATCAACAGCAGGTTGCGTCCCTCAAAACCGGCGATGTCCAAGGTCAGCAGTGCCGGGACGAAGGAGATGCAGAACACCGCGATCATCAGTCCCCACTGCACCTTGGAAGCACGCTCCAGGAAGTGCGTGCTGTCGCCCCCCAGGGACGCCAGGATCGGCAGCAGCAAGAACACGTACACCGGGATAAAGATCGAAAACAGCCCGTACCAGTCGTAGTAGATCAGCAGGTACTGCAACGGCAGCGCCAGGTAGAACGCGGCCACCAGCGCCGGATAATCACTGCGCCGGGTCGGTGTGAGGGTCAGGAATTCCCGCAGGGCATAGAACGACACCGCATAGAACAGCAGGATCACCGCCGCATTGCCGAGCCAGAACGCGACGCCGATCACCAGCACCATGATCCACCAGGCGTTGATTCGCGCGTTGAGGTTGTCGATGACCGAGTTCGGCGTACCTTTGGTCTTTAGCTTGAGAATGAAACCGATCAGCGAGGCCAGCACCAGAATCGCGCCAATCCCGCCAAACAACATCAGGGTATATCGATCCATCAGACGTGCTCCGGGGCCAGTGCCAGCAGTGCGGCGCGGCTGCGTTCAAGGAAATGCTCTTTGCTTTCACCGTCTTCGATGCGAAGCGGTGCGCCGAAACTGGTGGTGCACAACAGCGGCAGGGGCAGCACGCGACCCTTGGGCATGACACGGTTGAGGTTGGCGATCCACACCGGAATCACTTCGACCTCGGGGTGGCTCTTCATCAAGTGATAGATCCCGCTCTTGAATGGCAGCAAGCCTTCATCGGGGTTGCGCGTGCCTTCGGGAAAGATGATCAGCGAGTCGCCATTTTCCAGGGCTTCGAGCATCGGTTGCAGAGGGTTGTAGGACGGGTCCTTGCGCTCCCGATCCACCAGCACGCCGTTGAACACCCGGTTGATGATGTAGCGACGCACCGGGCTCTTTTGCCAATAATCGGAACCCGCCACGGGCCGGGTGAGCTTGCGCAGCGCCGGCGGCAGTGAGGCCCAGAGCAGCACGAAATCACCGTGGCTGCTGTGGTTGGCGAAATAGATCCGCTGCACCGGCTGCGGCGCGCTGCCGAGCCACAGGCTGCGGGCGCCCGTGACCATGCGGGCCGCGGAGGTGATGAGGTTGGCAACGACGGGTTCGAGCATGAGGATTCCTTATCCTGTAAAAGCTAACCAAGGGCTGGCCAGGATGAAGCCCAGCGTCAAGACAATTTGTGCGGCCAATAACAGCGACTGCGTGCGCAGCAACCGCAAGGCGCCGTGGCTGCGTTCGCTCCAGGGGCGGCCAGCGCGTTCGACCGGATGAAGGCCTAGCGTGCTCAAGGCCTGATCCAGTGCCTGGGTGCGTTCGGCCAATGGCTGGATACCGTCAGCCACGCGCTGGAACAGATCGGCATCGAACGCCACGCGCAACGCCCAGTATTTTTGCAACACGCCGAGGCTGAACAGCGTGATGCTGAACAGCAGCAACCAGGGGTCGACGCTGCCCACCAGCCATTGCCCCAACCCCAGCAGCGCCGCCAGCAGGGTCAGACCGGTGGAAAACTGGTCCAGCGAATGGCCTCGACGCAACAGGCTCGCCACGGCGTGCAGTTGCATATCACTGCTCATGGCGATGGCCTTTGCGCAGTGGCTCCAGCGCCTGACGGTGCGCCTGATGCAAAACGATATGGGGGCGGACGCGCTGGAGCTGCACAATCGCGGCATCGACACTGGCCGCCCGGCCACTGTGCAACAGCCAGGCGATCACGGCGGTGGCGCTGCGCGAATAACCCAAGGCGCAACAGACCAGCACCGGCCCTCGCTGGCGCAGTTGTTCAATGGCCAGCGCGGCCTCCAGGCATTGCTCGGCGGTCGGTGCCGTGAGATCGAGCACTGGCAGCGAGCGATAGGCAATCCCGGTGCTGTCCATGGACATTTCGGCACAGAGGTCGAGCACCCCGGTAAACGCACTGTCTTTCAACTCCAGTGGCGTGGGAATGCGACCCAGCCAGACGTTGTCGGTCACGTGATCCGGCTGCGGATGGTTGCGCGTCCACCAGCGGGAATTGATCCAGGCGGCGGCGAGATACGGCGCCAACAACCAGCGTACCGCTGGGCTCAGTTGGCCATCGGCCCGCTTCTGGAAGCCGCCGGCATCGAACAGCAGATAATTGAGCGCCACAAACAACACCGCCGCCGCCGGCCAGATCAGCCAGAGCCACGCGCTGCCGAAGGCAAACGCCGGAATGAACAGCGCCGCCGCACCCACGCCGTAGCGCAGGGCCAGTTGCAGGCGGCTGCGGTCCGACGTCAGCCGAGCGCTTTGCAGCGGGCTCGGCCGGTCCAGCGGCCACAGCCAGACGCACAGCCAACCGGCCAAGGCGCCGGTCGGTACGTCGACAAAGTGGTGCTGGTAAGTGGTCAGCACCGACACGCCAATCAACGCGAACCAGCCGTGCATCACCCAGCGCCATACGCCCCGCAAGTGCCGCTCATAGCAAACCCAGAGAATCACCAGCAAAGCGATGTGCAACGACGGTGCCTGGTTGAATGGCTTGTCAAAACCGGCCAGCACCTCGAACAGCCAACCGAACACCCCATCCATTTCCGGCCGGGGGAAGGTGAAGCGTAGCGGCCAGATCAGAAAGCAACTGACCGCAATGGCCTGGGCCGTGAGCAGGCGCAGGGCGTGGCGCTTGAGTTCGGCGCGGCTGGTGGGCAGCAACAGCGACAGGCCGTAAAGCAGGTCGATCGACCAGTAAGGCACGATGGTCCAGGCCATGAACGGCATGTGGCTTTCCCAGCCGAACACCAGGCTGCCGACGTCGCTGCGCCGGGCCGTCACCCAGGTGGCGAAACCGTAGGTGCTGAAGAACAGCGGCGCGAGCAACAGCAGCCAACACACCGCCGGTTTCAGCAGGGCAGGTTCGCGGGGCGGTGCGATGACGGCACTCATCACTGCACGCGCTGCGCCAGCGAAACGCTAAAGATGCCCCACTCATCGACCCGCAGGGTGATCTTGCGAAAGCCCGCCGCTTCGACCAATTGATCCATTTCGGCCTGGCTGCGCCGACGCATCACCCAGGCCTGGCCGGCACGGTGGCTGGTGAGGGCGCGGGCAATCAGTTCCAGTTGCGGGTGCCATGGCTGGCCGGTGTAGACCAGGTAACCGCCAGGCTCCACCGCTTCAGCCAGGCCGGCGAGCGAGCCACCGACCATCTGGTTATCGGCAAACAACTCGTACAGGCCAGACACTACGGCGAGGGTCGGCTTGGGCTCCAGCGCCGCGAGATCCTGGCGGTCGAAGGCGTCGCCTTTGACGAACCGGGCGATGTCACCCAAGCCTTTTTCGACGATCAGCGCGCTGCCGTCGCGCACGTTGATATCGCTGTAGTCGCGCAGCAGGATCGACTCAGGCAACGGGCTGACGCCTTGCAGCGCCTCGAGAATGTAACGGCCATGACCGGCGGCGATGTCGACGATGCGCACCTCGCGATTCTCTTCGCGCAACCTGCCCATCGCCAGGCGCAGCAACTCCTCGACGTTCAGCTTGCGCTGGCGAATGCCGCGCCAGCCGATGGAGTTCAGGTAGTTCTGGTCGATCATCTTGCCAATCGGCGAGGTGCCGGTGGGGCGGTTGCGGTAGACATAGTCCAGGGTGCTGCCGGAATCGAAACCGGTGTCGAAACCCAACTTCACCCCGGCCGACAGCTTGCTGCCGAAGCGCATGCTGGCGCGGGTCATGCGCCAGTACAGGTCGCGCAACGAATTGTGGGGCAGGGGTGTTGCCAGGGCTTCGGACTCGGCGCAGGTCGCACCGATGCGGTCCGCATCCAGCAAGGAAGGGCGGTCCAGCGGGCGGGCGAAATTCTGCAGGATGAAACGGCGTGCACTGGCGACGGCCGGCGCGCGGTTCTTCTCGCCCAGGGTGTCGTGGAAGAATCCCGGCAGGATGTGTTTTTCCTTGTGCAGGCTGCCCAGCCGCTCGAAGAATTGTTCCTGGGGTTTGCGATGCACCACAAAGTCGGAACCGGAGATCAACAGCTGCGTCGGCACCTGGATCGCCTGGGCATCGGCGACCACGCGGTCGGCGGCTTCGTACAGGCCCAGCAGCACGTTCACCGAAATCGCCTTGGTGATCAGCGGGTCGCTGTCATAGGACGCCACCCGTTCCGGGTCATGGCTGAGGAACTTGGCCTTGACGTAGCTGTTGACGAAGAAGTTGCCGCGAAACTTGCGCATCAGCGCCAGGCCCGGGCGGGCGAACGGCACGTACAGCTTGACCTTGAACGCCGGCGACGCCAGCACCAGGGAGCGAATGCGCGGCGCGTAATCGTGAACCCAGGTAGACGCGATCACCGCGCCGACGCTTTGCGCCACCACGGCGATGTTCTGCTCGTCGATCTGATGTATCGCGCCGATGTGGTCGCAGAAGGTCTGCACGTCCCGCGCGCTGGTGGCGAAACTCGGGCTGTCACCGCGTTCACCGGGGGACTGGCCGTGGCCGCGGGCGTCCCAGGCAAAGAACTCGAAACCGGGCAGGTCCAGCTCATCCACCAGATGCGCGATGCGCCCGGAGTGCTCATGACCTCGGTGAAACAACAACACGGCCTTGCGGGGTTCGCCCGGGTCCACGGCCACGGCCGGCCAGTGCCGGTAGAACAACTCCACGCCATCATGGGTGGTGAATGTCCGGTCTTGAGCTTCGCGCATTGCAAGTTCCTTTATGCTGAGGGAGCGTTTTCCTTCACTTGGTCCAGGCCATGACGGACCCGGTTGACCAAGGTATAAACCAGCAGGGCGGCAACCACCGCCATCACACCATCGACCCACAGCGCCCCGAGCCAACCCAAGGCAATACCGGTCGCCAACACGCCGCATACAAAGGCCCGGTCACTCTTGCCCATGGGGCCGTCATAGCGCCGCGAAGCCCCGACCATCGCCCCCAGCACACCCGCGTATTCGCTGAACAACGCCAACAGCGTGACCAACAACACGAGCAACAGACTGGCATCGGGAATCAGGGCAAAGGGGAGGATCAGGGCCGCGTCGGCGATGATATCGCATAGCTCATTCAGGTAGGCACCCAGATGCGATTGCTGCCCGAACTCCCGCGCCAGCATGCCGTCCACGGCATTCAAGGCCATGCGCAGGAACATCCAGACCGGCACCAGTACAAACACCCACGGATGACTGGCGAACCAGGCGATCACCACACCCACCAGCACGGAAATGATGCCTGCGAGCAGGGTGACCTGGTTGGCGGTGACACCCTTGTCGTAGAGCCGTTGGACGGCGGGACGCAGCAGGTTCTGGAAGGCGGGCTTGAGTTGGTAGATGGAGGGCATCGGGGCGAGATCTCGGGCCGGTTGCGGGCATAAAGGATTCAGCAGCGAGATTACGATAGGTTGAGGGTTTGCTGGTGGTTATTTGTTGGGAATGAGCTTCGGTCTACATCTCGCGCTGAATCCTCCTGGGATGGAAACACCATTCAAATGTGGGAGCGAGCCTGCTCGCGATGGTGTGTCAGTCGACGGTGATGCTGGCTGTGCCGACGCTATCGCGAGCAGGCTCGCTTCCACATGGACTTGCGGATCTCTCGAATCCCAAACTCCAGCACTGATCCCCTGTGGGAGCAAAGCTTGCTCGCGATAGCGGCCTATCAGACACCCGCAACATTGAATGCAAAATCAAACCCGCCCAGCCACTTCCTCAACCACCCCCTGAACCACTGCTGCGCCGGATGAGACTCGCTGCGCCGGTGCCAGATCAGGTCGAACGCCATCCGAGGCAACGTGACCGGTGGTGGGAACATCACCAGCTTGTTGCTGCCCGCCGCGCCCATCGCCACCCGTTTCATCACCGTAGCGGTCAACCGGGTGCGGGCGATCAGCGAGGGCACGGCGAACATCTGTGGCAACGTCAGGGCCAGTTCGCGCTGCTTGCCCTGTTGGGCAAGGGCGTGATCCACCAAACCGTGCAAGTCTCCCTCCGGCGAAACCAGCACATGGCGAAGTTGCAGATAGGTCTTCAGGGTCATGGCGCGACGGGCCACCGGGTGGTCATGGGCGACGATGGTGACGAATTCGTCGGTGAGCACGGTCCGGTTCAATATCCGCGCCGCCGCCTGGGTCGGCGGCACGCCCACTGCTGCGTCGATCAAGCCGCTGTCCAGCATGTCGACCGCGTGATCTCGGTCGTTGAACGCGTACACGTTCATCGAAACCCCCGGCGCCTGCTCCGCGAGTGCCTGCAACAGCGCGGGCAAGAGCACATAGGCCGGGTAATCGGAGAGGCCGAGTTTGAACACCAGCGAAGCCTTGCCAGGCTCGAACTCGGGCCGCTCGACCAATGCAACTTGAAGCTGGTGCAGCGCCTGGGCAATCGGCACCGCCAGGTCCCGAGCTCGAGGCGTCGGCAAAAGCCCCTCGGCACTGCGGGCAAACAACCCATCACCAAGCAGCGTTCGCAGCCGCGATAACGCGGCACTCATCGCCGGCTGACTGACACCCACCCGAGCCGCCGCGCGGGTGACATTGCGCTCCGTCATCAGCGCGTCGAAGGCCACCAGCAGGTTCAGATCAATCCCATGAAAATCCATAAATCAAATAATCATTCATATCAGCTATTTGTTAGACGGATCATAGCCTTCAATCCCAAACTCTCGCTACCACCCCACTTCAATGGTGAGACCCCCAATGACCCTATCAACCACCCACCTTGCTGAACAGCTGCGCGCCGAGCGCCGGGCCGTCGAAACCTTCTACCGTGCATTCAGTGACCAACAGCCAGATCTCGTCGATGAAGTACTCACCCGTGACTGGGACGACATCCCGTTGGCACCCGGCCAGGTACCTGGCCCGGAAGGCATCAAGGCCATCATTCGCAGCTTCGTCCAGGCGTTTCCGGATGTGCGGATCGTCGTCCACGACATGGTCCAGGAGCCCGGAAAAATGGGCGTGCGCGCCGAAATCACCGGCACCCATGCAGGCGAACTCTTCGGCATCGCCGCCACCGGCAAGCAGGTCAGTTTCCGCATTCATGAATTCCACACGTTCCGTGACGCGAAGCTGACCACGACATGGCACATGGAAGACTGGTTTGCCCTGTTCCTTCAACTCGGCCAGTTCCCTGCCCAGGCCTGAAAGGAGTTTTCCCATGAAGAGCGCTTTGATTAATGAGTTCGGCAGCCCGGATGTGATCGTCGAGGGCGAAGCGAGGTTGCGAAACCCACAACCCAACGAAGTGGTCGTGCGCATTGAGGCCGCCAGCGTCAATCCGCTGGACGTCAAGATACTCGCCGGTTACATGCAGCCGATCTTCCCGGTGGCATTCCCCTATGCTCCAGGGACCGATTTCAGCGGTGTGATTGAGTCCGTCGGCGAGCAGGTGAGCGTCCTCAAGACCGGGGATCGAGTGGTCGGACGAACCTCCCCCGAGCATGGCGGTGCGTTCGCCACCCATCTGGTCATCGCCGCCTCCGAACTGTGTGTCATTCCCGCGCCGATGAGTTTCGAACAGGCCGCGGCATTGCCGACCGCGTATGGCACGGCCAGGCAGGCGCTTTTTGATATTGGCAAGTTGCAGCGCGGCCAACGTGTGCTGATCCACGCCGGTGCCGGCGGCGTCGGCAGCATGGCAGTCCAGCTGGCCCATCTCGCCGGCTGCCATGTGATCGCAACGGCCTCGGCGAAGAACCTCGAACTGCTGAAAAGCTTGGGCGCCGATGAAGTCATCGACTACCGAACCCAGACCCTGGACAGCGTGCGCGAAATCGACCTGGTGCTCGACACCCTGGGCGGCGAAACGCTGGAGGAATCCTGGCAGGTGCTGCGTCCGGGCGGACGCATATCTACCCTGGTGGAATTCAATATCGAAGGCCGGGACAGTCACACGGGTGAGTTCGTCTTCTTCGCCAGCGCCGTGCCTTTCCTTCCCGAGGCGATCCGACAGTTCAGCGAGGGGCAATTGCAGATCATCATCGATTCAACCTTTACGCTGGCGGAAATCCGGACGGCGTTGGAAAAGGTCGCCACTGGGCATGCTCGAGGGAAGGTGGTTATTCGCCCTGGGGGCTGATCGTTAATCCAACACCCAACTTCTAACCGTCGATTAGTTGCCGCTGCTGGTCAAAAAAAGCACCAAGTTTCGAGGCAGCTCGATTGAGCATGCCTCTTCTAAAGCTTCAATTTGAAGTTTATCTAATTGATAGTCATACAAATATTCTTCCTCTTTTGCCCAATTCATTATTTTAGCTAGGCCCTTGGTTTCGAGAGGAAGTTCGATTTCGTATGACGCAAAGTCCTCTCCGTCAACTACACCCATTATTGTATGTTTCATGGTTCTACCGTCCTAGTTGGGTTAGCTGGTTTGGTCTGAAGTCCAGTAACGTGATCAAATTCACCCAGGTGCTTGCCTCGCTTGTTATATTTTTCTAACGCGCCATGTTGAAAGTCCCATTCATATATTGTTCTGTCAGGGTCTTTCCAGCGAGGGCGCAACCCTCCGCCTTTCATACGCGTTTTGGGCTGCGCCCATTTTGCATCCGGAAAAGCAGGTAGGGAGCCCGGTTTTTGATGGTAGTCATGATGTGCGGTGCTCAAGACCACATAAACCGGCCGAACCCCCGTCCCCACCGGAAACACCAGAATGAAATCCCGATACTCCGGCGGATAAATCGGATCGACGATGATGCTGTCGGCCATCGGCGTGGGCGGGTAGATCCAGATGGGAGGGGCCTGCGGTGCCGCTTCCAGGGCGGGGATACCCAGGGTGTCGGACGGATCGACGGCTGGCGTCCAGATCAGCTCGATGCCGTCACCCAAGTCGGCGATGTAGTGGTCGGCGCGAGGGACCAGGTGGACGACGTCGACCATTTCCCAATCGCGGTTCTGGCCGGTATAGAAGCCATAGCCCTTGAGGCTGCCATCGGCCTGTTGCTCTATTTGCAGGCGCATTCGGCTGCGGGCCTGCTTCAAGTTGTGTAGCTGTTCTTCGGAGTAAAGGGCGCTATCACCCAGGCTGGAAGGCCAGAGCAAGGCAACCATGCCGGTCAACAGCCCCGTGACGACGGTGCCGCCCACCGTTGCCGCGGTTGCTTCAAGTGCGGTGCCGCCGAGAGCAAGCCTGCCCAATGACGCGGTTACCGCGCCGGCGCCCATCTGCTTGAGGGGCACAGTCCCCGATCCATCGGTATGCCTGCCGCCGAGCCAAACCAGATCTCCGTACTGCTTGACCAAGTCAGCCGGCACATAACCGTTGGGGTTGCGGTAATCAATGACGCCGTCGGGTAACTTGCAGCTCTTGGCGAACACACTGCCGGTGACGGGCAGTGGCGTTCTATCGACCGTGGCCCAGCGTTCCTTTTCGTAGGCGGCCTGCCGGGCAAGCATGGCTTCATACTTCAGTTGCCCGGCTTCACGCTCGGCCAGCTCGCTGGGTGTCATGTCCCGATAGGTGACGTAATGCCCGTCGCCGCCGGGTGGGTTCTTGACTTGGGGGATGTCTTTTTGGCGTGTCACGGAGGGGCAGGTCTCGTCCAGTCGATGCGGGAGAGACGCTAACCCAAGGGCTCAGGCTGGGGCTGTAGGCGCTTTCTGTATTGGTTGTGCCTTTTTCCTCAGGCTCCGCAGGACACTGGAGCGCGTGAACGAAGAAGGCGCGTTGCAGCCAATAACTTCGCACCCAGCCATTAAAAAAAGCAGACCTTTGGCACCGATAACATCGTTTCTCGGGTGCTTTGCTTTTCCCTATATTGGCTGCCAGATCCGGTGAATGACTCAGCGTTCACCCCCTAAGTGCGAGTAGCCTCAATGAATAACAAACCTGACAGCGCAGGGCTTGATAACGCAGGAGCGGGAACCCGGGCGGTCTGGGGTGGCGAGCAAGTCAGGCATCCCTACAACGCCACGCAAACCCCCATCGTGGTCAGCGCCGCGTACGGCTACGACGATATCGACGTCTGGTACGACGTCGCCTTGGGCAAGGCCCCGGGCTTTATCTACAGCCGCATGAGCAACCCCACCGTCGAGACCCTCGAAGCCAAGATCCGTGAACTGGAAATGGCCGAGTCCGCCGTGGCGTTCAGCACCGGCATGGCGGCGATCAGCAGTGTGCTCTACACCTTTCTGGCCCAGGGCGATCGGGTGGTGTCCACCAAGGACAGCTACGGCGGCACCAACAAGATTTTCGAAGAATTCCTGCCGCGCATGGGGGTGAAGGCGACCTTGTGCGAGACTTTCGATCACGATGAGATCGAACGGGAAATCGCCAAGGGCTGCCAGGTGGTGTACCTGGAAACCCCGACCAACCCGACCCTGAAAATCCTCGATATCCAGCGTCTGGTGGCGGCGGCCAAGCGGGTCGGCGCCGTGGTGGTGGCGGATAACACCTTCGCCACGCCGCTCAATCAGAATCCCCTGGCATTGGGCGTGGACGTGGTGATCCACAGCGCGACCAAGTTCCTCAGTGGCCATGGCGATGTGCTCGGCGGCCTGGTCTGTGGCAGCGAATCCCTGATGGCCAAGGTACGGCATTACCGGGAAATCAACGGTGCGGCACTGGACCCGTTCTCAGCCTTCATGATCATTCGTGGCATGAAAACCCTGGTGCTGCGCATGCGTCAGCAGCAAGCCAGCGCGCGTGCCCTGGCGGAGTTCCTGTGCACCGAGCCGCTGGTGGAATCAGTCAACTATCCCGGCTTGCCCAGCCATCCGAACCACGCCGTGGCGTGTGCGCAAATGGCCGGCTTTGGCGCCATCGTCAGTTTCGTCCTGGTCGGAGGCATGGACACCGTCACCGCGCTCCTGCCTCGTCTGCGCTTCGCCCACTGCGCGGGCAACCTGGGTGCGGTGGAAACCATCTATGGCCCGGCGCGCACCACCAGCCATGTCGAAAACACCCTGGAGGAACGGCTGGCCCTGGGCATCTCCGAGGGGTTGGTGCGGGTCTCGGTGGGCATCGAGGACACCGACGATCTGCTCGACGACTTGAAGCAGGCATTCGCCTTTGTCCGGGCTGCGCGGGAACAGCGGACGCAAACGAATTCGCACGCTTCAACCCTGGAAGTGTGCACCGAAACCAGCCGTTGAACTGTCAGCGTCAGACCCTCGCGACAAGGCGGTCACGGGGGTGTTCATGAATAGGAAAATAATAAAACCGGATGACGACCCGTGTTGTCTCTGTGCTGTCACTTCGCGCAGAGGTCGGAGCGTGTCCTCACGACTTTCATGAGAACAACCATGTCCATAAAACAAGAACAACTCAGTACGCAGGTCGGCTTCAAGCAGGAAATGCAAACACGCCATATCGTCATGCTGGCATTGGGTGGCGTGATTGGCACCGGGCTTTTCCTCACGTCCGGCTACACCGTGAATCAAGCCGGCCCGTTGGGTGCGGTAATCGCTTACATCATCGGCGCCTTGATGGTGTACATGGTGATGATGTGTCTCGGTGAACTGGCGGTGCAGATGCCGGAAACCGGTTCATTCAGCACCTACGCCACGCGCTTTCTCGGCCCGGGCACCGGTTATACCGTAGCCTGGTTGTACTGGCTGACCTGGACCGTGGCCATCGGTTCTGAATTCACCGCCGCCGGTATCCTGATGGCGCGCTGGTTTCCAGACACACCGGTGTGGATCTGGAGCGCGCTGTTCGCCTGCGTGGTGTTCCTGAGCAACGTGGTCTCGGTGCGCTTGTTCGCCGAAACCGAGTTCTGGTTGTCCCTGGTCAAGGTCGCGACCGTGGTGGCGTTCCTGCTGATCGGCGGCGGCGCGATTCTCGGCCTGCTGCACATCGATCAGGCCCACAGCATCGGCTTGAGCAACTTCACCCGCGAAGGGCTTTTCCCCACCGGTTTCATGCCGATTGCCATGACGCTGCTGGCGGTTTCGTTTGCCTTCTCCGGCACGGAGTTGATCGGTATCGCCGCCGGTGAAACCAAGGATCCCCAGCGCAATGTGCCCCGCGCCATCCGCACCACCGTGCTGCGCCTGGCGATCTTCTTCGTCGGGACCATCTTCGTCCTGTCGACCTTGTTGCCTCGCGAACAGGCCGGCATCGTCGAGAGCCCCTTCGTCACCGTGTTCACCTACATCGGCATTCCGTACTCCGCCGACATCATGAACTTCGTGATCATCAGCGCCTTGCTGTCGGCCGCCAACTCCGGCTTGTACGCCGCCTCACGGATGCTCTGGACCCTGAGCGACCAAGGGCACCTGCCCAAGCAGTTCTCGGCACTGACCCGCATGGGCACGCCTCTCAACGCGATCATCGTCAGCATGGCCGGCGGCGCCGCCTCGTTGCTCAGCAGTGTCTTTGCCGCCGACACCATCTACCTGGCGCTGGTGTCGATCTCCGGGTTGGCCGTGGTGGTGGTGTGGATGAGCATCGCCGCCAGCCAGATCGCTTTCCGTCGTCACTACGTTGCCAATGGCGGTGATGTGCGCCACCTCAAGTTCCGCGTCCGCGGCTATCCGTGGGTGCCGCTGGGGGCACTGGCCTCCTGCGGGTTGGCGTGTGTCGGGATTGCTTTCGATCCGGAACAGCGGGTGGCGTTGTACTTCGGCTTGCCATTCATCGTCTGGTGCTATTTCGTGTACTTCATTACCCGCAAAAGCCGCGAGCAACGCTTGCTGGTGAACCCGTTGGCGCAGCCGTCCGATGCAATTTAGGCGGTGCCGGGGGGAGGGCGTCAATGAGGCAGGATCATGAAGCAGAAACCGTTACCCCCGTTGAACTGGCTGCGGGCATTCGAAGTGTCGGCCCGCTGCCTGAACTTCACCCACGCCGCCGAGGAGTTGTGCTTGACCCAAGGCGCGGTGAGCCAGCAGATCCGTCAGCTGGAAAGCCACTTGGGGGTGGCACTGTTCAAACGCCTGCCCCGTGGCTTGGGTCTGACCGAGGAGGGCCAGTCCTACCTGCCGGTGGTACAGGATGCGATTACGCGCCTGGCGGTGGGGACCAACGAGATTTTCGGCCAGCACAAGCGCCGGCCGATCAAGGTCCGCGGCAGCCTGGCGTTCTTCGTGCATTGGCTGGCGCCGAAACTGGTGGACTTCCGCCAGGCCCATCCCCAGGTCGACATCCGCTACATCAGCAACATCTGGGTCAAGGAACTGGATGGCGAGGACGACCTGGAAATTCGCTGGGGCCATGGTCAGTGGTCCGGCCTGGTGTCGCAGCGGCTGACCTGGGACACCTTGTTCCCCGTCTGCTCGCCAGCGCTGATGGCACGCTCGCCGCTGCAGGAACCGGCGGACGTGGCGAAGCATCCGCTGTTGCATGTGTTGGGGTATGAAGAAGGCTGGGGGTACTGGCTGAACATGGTCGGTGCCGACCACGTCGATTCGTCGACGGGCATGCAGTTCGACACGCTGGTCTGCACCTTGCGCATGGCCGAACTGGGGCAGGGGATCGCCCTGGCCCGGTCGTCGATGGTCGCTGACCTGCTTGAGGAGGGACGCCTGGTCGAACCCTTCACCCAGCGCATCGAAGCCAGCGAGTCGTTCTACCTGGTACGCGGTTCCGGGACCGAACAGCACCCCGACGCCGTCATGTTCGCCACCTGGCTGGTCGAGCAGGCACATCGTTTCAAATGAATGGCCGGAGCCAACCATGCGCTATGTAAGTACCCGAAACTCGGTCGTGCAGGTCGATTTCGAAAAGGTCGTGTTATCGGGCGTGGCCCCGGACGGCGGGCTGTTCGTGCCGCTGGAGTTGCCGCTGTTCGAACCCCAGGAGATTGCCAACTGGTCGACCTTGTCCTATGACGAGCTGGCTTATCGAGTGATGAGCCCGTTCGTGGGCGAGACGATTCCCGAGGCAGACCTCAAGCGCATGCTCAAGGAGGCTGGCAGCCAATTCAGCCATCGCTCCCTGGCGCCTCTGCATCAGGTGGATCGCAACGAATGGGTCCTGGAACTGTTCCATGGCCCGACCCGCTCCTCGAAGGATTTTGCCGCCCAACTCCAGGCTCGGCTGGTGCAATATTTCCTGCGCAAATGCGATCGCCGCGCCGTGGTGATCGGCGCCACCAATGGCGATACCGGGCTGGCGGCCATCGAAGCTTTCAAGCACTGCGAGGAAACCGTGGTGGTCGTGGTCTACCCGGAAGCGGGCGTACCCCAGGACCAACTCCGGCACCTCCAGGCGGTGGCGCATCCCCGGGTCCACCAGTTCGCCGTCAATGGCAGCTTCGACGAGTGCCAGACCCTGGTCAGCCGGCTGTTCCGGCAGTGGCCGTGCACCGGGCACGAAGCGATCAGTTTCAACTCCAGCAACTGGGTGGGGGTGCTGGCGCAGTTGGTGTTCTATTTCCACGCCGTACTGCAACTGGGCGGCGGCCAGCGGCCCATCGGTTTCAGTGTGCCGGCGGCGAGTTTTGCCGAGGTCTATGCCGGTTACATTGCGCAGAAGATGGGCTTGCCGATCACCCAGATGATCGTGGCGACCAACCAGAACGATGCGCTGCACCAATTATTCTTGAAGAACCACTACTCCCGGTTGCGCGCCAACAAGACCTTGTCGCCGGCCATGGACCTGTCGATCTTTTCCAACCTGGAGCGCTTTCTCTGGGAGCTCTACGGGCATGACGACCAGGCTGTGAGTGCGCTGATGGAACACTTCGAAAGCAGCGGCGAGATGACCATCGCCAATGAGTTCTGGCTGCAGGCGCGGATGATCATCGATTCCTACGCCGTCAGTGATGAACAGACCCTGGAAGAAATCACCTCGCTGTACCGCGACACCGGCTACGTCATCGACCCCCACACCGCCACCGGCGTGCTTGCGGCCAGGTTATACCGGCGAAGCCTGGTGGCGCCGATGGTGACCCTGGGGGAAATCTCACCGGCCAAATCGGCGGCGTTGCTTGGCGAGCTGGGGATCAGCGTTTCGCCACTGCATCACCCGCTCGCGGAACACGGCCCGGTGCAGATCCATCGGATCCAGCCGGACGACCTCGACACCCTCCATCAACTGCTCGGCACGCTGTAAGGAGGCCCCGTGAAGCGAATTCTCGACCCGCTCGACGAACGCATCATCGCCGAACTGCGCCTCAATGCCCGGGCCGCCCATGCCGAGCTGGCGGCGAAGGTCAACCTGTCGCGCAACGCTGTGCGCCAGCGCATCGAACGCCTCGAACGCGACGGGGCGATCCAGGGTTATACGGTGCGGACGGGGGAGGGGCTTTCGGCTGCGTCGAACATCAATGCGGTGATTTTCGTCTACCGCTACGACCGCATGCGCGGCGCGGAAGTGTTGCAGGCGCTGCAAGCCATGCCAGAAGTGCTTCAGTGCGATGTGATGAGTGGCGAATTCGATCTGATGCTGCGGGTCGGCGCGGCGAGCCCGGAGCGGGTGCACAGGGTCTGGAAGAACATCTCGGCGTTGCCGGGGGTGGAGAACACCGTCACCTCATTCGTGCTGTCGTCAGTGATCTGAAGCCCGACACACAACCCCTGTGGGAGCGAGCCTGCTCGCGATAGCGGTAGACCAGCCGACTTCGATGTTGACTGACCTGACGCTATCGCGAGCAGGCTCGCTCCCACAGGGTTATGTGTCTGTTGATCGTTCCCACGCTCGCTGTCGCGCAATGCCGTGCGCCAGCGCATCGAACGCCTCGAACGCGACGGGGCGATCCTGGGTTATACGGCGCCGCGGCGAGCCCGGAGCGGGTGCACAGGGGCTGGAAGAACATCTCGGCGTTACCGGGGGGGAGAACACCGTCACCTCATTCGTGCTGTCGTCAGTGATCTGAAGCTCGACACACAACCCCTGTGGGAGCGAGCCTGCTCGCGATAGCGGTAGACCAGCCGACTTCGATGTTGACTGACCTGACGCTATCGCGAGCAGGCTCGCTCTCCCAGGGTTATGTGTCTGTTGATCGTTCCCACGCTCCCGCGTGGGAATGCCGCCAGGGACGCTCCGCGTTCCGCGCCTGATCGACCCAGACAACCCCTGGTCAAAACGCCCATGAAATAGAGCAAATTGGCATATTTCACTGCCCGGCCCACCCCCTAACCTAGATCCAACAACCTCATCACCCGGATCAAGGGACACAACAAAAATGACTGAATACAAACTGGCGCTGGTCGGCTTCGGCGGTGTGAACCGGGCATTGGCGCAATTGATCGCCGAGCGTAACGACCGCTGGAAAACCGAACTGGGTTTCACCCTGAAGATCGTCGGCGTGACCGACCTGTTTCTTGGCTCGGTCATGGGCCGTGAAGGCCTGGACGCTGCGCTGCTGGCCAAACTGCCCGCCACCAAGGGCGCCTTTGCGCAATGGCCAGGAGGCAACGTCGAAGCGCTCAACGAAGCGGTGATCAAGGAGAGCGGCGCGGACATCATCGCCGAAGCCACCTTCACCAACCCGGTGGATGGCGAGCCCGCTACTTCGTTCTGCCGCTGGGCACTGGAAGGCGGCAAGCACGTCGTCACCACCAACAAGGGACCGATTGCCCTGCATGGCGCCGAGCTGAAAGCACTGGCCCGCCGCAACAACGTCGCCTTTGAATACGAAGGCTCGGTGATGAGCGGCACGCCGGTCATTCGCGTCGCCAAGCAGTTGCTGGCCGGCAGTGCGATGACGGGTTTCGAGGGCATCCTCAACGGCACCTCCAATTTCGTCCTCACCTGCATGGAAAACGGACTGGGGTTTGCCGAAGCGGTCAGCAAGGCACAAGCGCTGGGCTATGCCGAAGCCGATCCGACCGCGGATGTCGAAGGGCACGACGTGCGCCTCAAAGTGTTGATCCTGGCGAACGAACTGCTCGACGCCAAGCTGAAGGTCAGCGATGTCAGCTGCAAAGGGATCTCCTCCCTTGACCTCGACGACATCGAAAAAGCCCGCCAGGACGGCGCCCGCTGGAAACTCATCGGCGCCGCCAGCCGACACGCCAACGGCTCGATCAGCGCCAGCGTCGAACCGCGCCTGTTGAGCAACGATCATCCGCTCGCCGGCGTGAGCGGCGCCATCAACGCCGTGTCGTTCAGCTCCGAACTGCTCGGCGCCGTGACGGTGTCCGGCCCTGGAGCCGGGCGCACGGAAACGGCGTTTGCGCTGCTCTCGGACATCATCGCCATCCACCAGTCTGCCGTGCGCAACCAGGAGTAATCCATGAACGTATCTCGACTGGCCCTGGCCGTGACGCAAGCGCAAATCGACGTCCTCAACCCCTTTGACGGCAGCGTCGTCGGCACCGTCGCGGACGTCTGCGCCTCCCAGGTCCCGCAGTTGCTGGCGACCGGCCGCAGCGGCGCGCGCACCTGCGCCGCGCTTCCCCGTCATCGCCGCGCCAGCATCCTCGAACAGGCGGCATCGAACATCCAGCGCGACGCCCAGGCGTTTGCCCGGCTGATTGTCGACGAGGCCGGCAAGACCCTCAAACAGGCGGAAAAGGAGGTCAAACGCTGTATCAACACCCTCAAGTTGTCCGCCGAAGAAGCCCGGCGCAACGCCGGAGAAGTGGTGCCGTTCGATGCCTATGACGGCGCCGAGTCGCGCCAGGGCTGGTTCTCCCGCGAGCCTCTGGGCCTGATCGTTGCCATCACCCCCTACAACGACCCGCTGAACCTGGTGGCCCACAAGCTCGGCCCGGCCATTGCCGGCGGCAACGCAGTGATTCTCAAACCGTCCGAGCTGACGCCGTTGTCGGCCCTCAAATTGGTCTCGTATCTGGTTTCGGCGGGTTTGCCTGAGTCCGTGGTCACCGTCGCCACCGGCCGCGCCGAACTCGGCAAAGCCCTGGTCGCCGCCCGCGAGGTGCGCATGATCTCCTTCACCGGCGGCTTCGTCACCGGCGAACAAATCGCCCGCACCGCCGGCCTGAAGAAACTCGCCATGGACCTGGGCGGCAACGCACCGGTCATCGTCATGGGCGATTGCGACCTCGACGCGGCCGTTGAAAGTTGCCTGTCCGGCGCCTTCTGGGCTGCCGGCCAGAACTGCATCGGCACCCAACGCCTGCTGATCCAGGCGCCGATCTACGCAGCCTTCCGCGAACGTTTCGTCAGCCAGGCCCAAGCGCTGGTGGTGGGCAATCCCTTGCTGGCCGACACCGACATCGGCCCGATGATCACCCCGCAAGCCGCACAAAATGCCGAGCATGTGGTGAACGAGGCCCTGCAAGAAGGCGCCACCTTACTCTGCGGCCACCGCCGCCAAGGCGCCTGCTACGCCGCCACCGTCCTGGAAAACGTCGACCACGCCAGCCGCCTCTGGCGCAACGAAGTCTTCGCCCCGGTGGTGGTGTTGCAGCCCTTCGACACCTTCGACGAAGCCATCGCCCTGGCTAACGAGCCCGACTACAGCCTCCACGCCGGCATCTTCACCAACGACCTCGCCACCGCCATGAGCGCCGCACGCCGAATCGAAGCCGGAGGCGTGATGATCAACGACTCCTCCGATTTTCGTTTTGATGCGATGCCGTTCGGTGGCTCCAAATACGGCAGCCTGGGGCGGGAAGGGGTGCGGTTTGCCTACGAGGAAATGACCCAACCGAAGGTGGTGTGCCTGAATACGTTGGGTTGAACGATCCGGGAAACAGGAAGCGGGGAGCGCTGTCCGCCTGGCATTCCGCCCCGGATGACAGGCCGCATTGACGGCGCCCCCCGGCGCGGGCGGGCCTGTCAGGCCCGGGCCATCCTTAGTTGATGCTGCGAACGGAGATCGCCGAGGTATTCGGCCTCCAGTCCTTCCAGGGCGGCGCAACGGTCGATCAGGTCGCGGCGACGAACCTTGCCGGTAATTTGCGCCATGACCATCAAGCCTTTGAGCACACCGGCTTCTTTGGCAAACCGCTCGACCCGCTCTATGGTCGCCTCGGGTACACCCGTCATCGACAGGTACCGGGCAAAGCAATGGCGGGAGCCGGCCAGGAGCGTGAACACATCATGCAGCGCGCGAAACTTGGTCGTGTTGCAGGCCAGGGGATTGTCGAGCAGCTGTTCCAGGTGGGCGTAGAACCAGGGTTGCGCCTGGAAGTTATCCAGGAATGCCTGATGCCGCTGTCGGAATGCCGCGTCGACATCGTGTTGTTGAGTCGGCGTCCATTCCAGGCAAAACATTCGCCGACTGCCCTCATTCTGGAAGAACTGATCAAGCACCTCCTGGGGGTATCGGTACTCGCACAGCACGCTGGCGGGGTTATCATCGACGATGTCCCAGCTGCCATCGGCATTGGCCTGGCGCAGCACGACAACGTGCTGCGCATGTGAGCTGCGGTATTCGGGGCAGTGGGCAAAGTAATACACATCCCCCGACAGGAAGGCGCAGCCATAAGCCTGGATCTGCTGGTGGATGACGGGCAGCAGGTCATCCAGGCATTCGGCCTTGCGCTCATGAAAACGTATGCCCAGCAGTGCCAGGTCGTCGGCGGCGAAATAGGGACTTTGCAGCGCGTACTTGGCTTTGTTCTCCACCACCATTTGCTGGAAGATGTCGTCCACCGCAGGCAGCGCGTTATAAAAAAGCCAGTCCACTTCAATGCCCAGGCGCTTCATGAACACAACGGCATGACGCTGGAAGCAGTTGAGGAAACGCCGGTCGTACAGATGTACATCGTAGGGGAACTGTTGTTCTTCCATGACGGGCAATCCTTGGCCTAGGCAGTCAGGTAGTGGTTCAGGAGAAGCCCGGCGACGGACGCCGGGCTGCCCAGGAACTGGGGGCCAGATGGTCGGTTTCGAACTCGATTTGAAAGGCGTCTTCCAGGCGCGTCACCAGGAGCATCAGCTTCATCGAGTCAACACCTGCTTCGAGAAAAGACAACTCAGGGTTGACCTGGACGCTCTGGGGCGCCACTTCCTTCATCAATTGGTAGATCTGTGCGAGTACGGTGTTTCGATCGGTTTCAAGGTCTGTGGAACTCATCGGGTGCCTCCGTCAATCAATCATGAACGCGCCAGCGGAACGGGCTGCGAGGCTCGACGCAACTGAGCCAGCCCCAGCAGCCCAATGGCGGTGACCAGGCCGGTGCCGATCATCAGCCCTGGGCCGGATGCCGGACCGAAGACCGATGCCGAGGTTGCAAAGGTCAATAACAAGGGGCCAGTGGCCTGCATCGAGTACGCACAGAACGTGCTGCGACTGCCCACCAATGCCGCCTGGGCATCGTTGTTCGCGCAGCGCATCAATTGGCTGCGAACGGCGATTCGCAGGTGGTTGGTGACGAATCCGACCAGAAATGCCCCGACCAGCGAAAGCAGCACTTGGGGCGCCAGGACCATCAGCGCGTCGACCACGATCAGACAGGTCGCGAACATCACCAGGCGGTGTTTGCCCAGCGGCATCAGCGCGGCCAGGAAGGCCCCGATACCCGCGACGCCGGAAGCGATGCCGAAACTGGTGGGGCTCCAATGGTTAACTTGCTGATAGACGACGGGCATCATGCTGTTGAATGCGCCGATATGCAGGGCAATCAGCCCAAGGCAGGCCATCCAGCCGTAAGGCATTTCGAAGGTATCGTCAGAGGTTGTCCTGGCCTGCGTGGGTGCAGGGCCTGGAGTCTGGATCGCTGCGCTGCGTTTCATCCTGCCAGCGAGCAAGACCGGGCTGAGGGCCGCGCCCGTCAGTGCCACGGCGATCAGAAAGACCGAATCATCGAGCAGGCCCAACAGTGCTCCTCCGGCCAACGAGCCCGTGAAGCCACCGACCTGGATGGCGGTTTGCATATAGCGCGCGGCATCGTCCGCCGGTAGCCAGCCGGCGACGACCCGGCGGGTATTCTCGATTTCCAGGGAGCTGGCTGTGAGGAAGTCGACCGTACCCACCATCAATGCGATCAGCAGAAATACACCGAGAGCCGCAGCCAGTCCAAACCAGGCAAAGAGTGCCGCAATGACAAAGGCGGCGACACGCAACGCGACCAGCCAGGCGGCGCCGATGTTGGCCGCTCGCCCGCGGCTCACCAGGTCCAGCGCGAACGGTACAGCCACCGAGAGACACAGGACGACACCCAGGGGGACGCTCGAACCGGACAGTTTGAGCGACATCCAGATCACGCCGGTCAGTACAGCCTGGTCACAAGCCGTGGACAGCGCTACGACACCGTAGAACAGCAAGTTTCGCGACGACATGAATGGAACTCCGGTGGGGCCAATCGCGTGACCGGTGAGTGACGAAAGCAGGGACCGTCGAACGATTTCCTCGAGAAAAACCGCAGGCCATCGCCTTCATGATCGGCTGAAAGGCGCTACGAGGACGCCTGAAAATACCCAGGCCCCGACACGCTCCGCAACTTGCGTTAGCAAAACTAAAGGCCATTGCAAAAACCTAACGCAACGCCACGAGCGCGGTTGCCGGTAGTAGGCTCTGACCACCGATGACATCGGACGCAGGAGCGAGCAGCGTGAGAAGTGAAGGACTGCAAACACTGATTTCAAAGTTGAAAGAGAACCCGCGCAACACGGTTGTGTTTCATGGACGTACTGAAATGGAACGTGTCCGGTTTTCTGACTTGCACCAGGCTGTTTCGCTTGTCTCGCAGCAGCTCGGCGAGTTCGGCCTGGAGGCGGGCATGCAGGTCGCAATGGTCGCCGAAAACGGCAAGGCGGCTTTTTTGCTGGATCTCGCCTTGTTGAATATCGGCTGTATCACGCTGCAGGTTCCCGAGAAAACCGCGGGGAGCGCCCTGGCCGACATCGGCCAGCAGAACATAGCCTTTCTACTGGTCAGCATCTTGCACAGTGATGGGGTGGACACCGGTTCGTGGGAACCCATTGGAACACTGCAGGGGATGAGCCTGTTCCGTAACCCGGCCTGTTCGAATGCATTCGCTCCGGTCGCGGGACCCATTATCTTTTCGTCCGGGACGAGCGGCAAAGAGAAGAAAATTCGCGTCAATAACGCGACCGTCCTGCTGAATGCCCGGCAGTTTTTTTCAGCCATCGATGCCCGGCAAGACGACAGTTTCCTGATCTTCCTGCCCCTCTCCAATTATCAGCAGAAGTTGTTGATCTACGGCTGCATCGATACCGGCATCGATATTGTTCTCAGTGACATGCAGAACGTCATGCAGGCCCTGAAGCAAACGTCCCCCAGCCTGTTTCTGGCCCCTCCGCTTTTTTATGACTCGATGTGGCGCCTGGCGGATGGACGCGGCGAGAAACTGCGTGAGCTGTTCGGTACGGGCATGCGGCAGATGTGGAGTGGCATGGCTGCACTGCCCTCGGCCATCCTGGAGGGGTATCGCGCTGGCGGGCTGCCGCTGCTCGAAGCCTATGGCATGACGGAGTACGGCCCTATCGCCGTCAACACCCTCCAGCATAACCGGCCCGGTTCGGTGGGACGGGCGCTGGTTCCAGGCAGCGTGACGCTGGAAAGTGACGGGGAAATTCTACTCAGGTCGAGTCAACGGTTGACCTGCGGTTATGTGGACCAGCCTGTTGATGTCGAGCAAGCGGTGTATCGGGATGAAGTCGCGATCGCCACGGGCGACGTCGGTCGCATCGACGATGAGGGTTTTATTTTCATCGAGGGTCGCAAGAACGACACGATCATCACCTCGGGTGGCCAGAAAGTTCATCCCACTGCCGTCGAACAATCATTCAACAGCCTGCCTTGTGTGCAGTATGCCGTCGCGCTGGGTGCCCGTCGGCCTCACCTGGGGATGTTGCTGGTGGTCGAACAGATCGATTCGAGCGCCCGGCAACTGATTGAAAAAACCATCAGCGATTACAACGTCGGTGCCAGCGTACCGATACGCAACTATTTCCTGTCCACCGAGCCGTTCACCGCCGAGAACGGTTTGCTGACCCGGAACCTGAAGCTGCAGCGCAAGAACATATCGTCCCGATACGAGACTTGCGTATTCAACTGAGTCGTCACGCAAACATTGATCTTCCACACTGAGAAGGCAAGGAGATTTACCTTGGACGCGTTAAAAGAAGACTTCGGACTTAGCGATGAGGAAATTGCTTTTTTCTTCAAGAATGGATACGTAAAGCCGTTCAAGGTCTATGAGCCTGAAGAGATGGAACGGCAATGGCGAACGGTGCGCCTGCAGACACTGGATCGCAGCAATGCGGTTTATTCCGACAATACAATCTCCAACTCAGGCAGTAATAACCTCGCCAACTATGACCGGCATCTGGATATTCCTTTTCTCGGTCAACATGTTTGTAACCCCAAGATCGTACATAAAGTGCGTAGTCTCATGGGCAAAGACTTGCTGTGCTGGCGCACCGAGTTCTTCTCGAAGTATCCGGGAGATGCCGGGACCGACTGGCACCAGGCAAACACCTTCGCTGGGGTGGCGGGGCGCCCTCATATCATCTGGCCTGATGACTCGGGGCGTCGCGGGACGCTGACCGCCTGGACCGCTTTCACCGACACGATGAAAGACACGGCCTGTATGGCGATCGTCCCCGGCACCCACAACATGATGCATTACGACGAAGATAAGCGCCTGATCTTCAATCCGGAAAAAAACAACGACCTCGTCAAGGACGGTGTTCGTCGTGGGTTGTGGGGTTACGACTACCGCGATCTGCAAGTCGATCCGGATTGGAAGCCTGACGAGTCGAAAGCGGTCTACTTCGAGATGAAAGCCGGCGAATGCGTGATTTTCTGGTCGACGGTGCTGCATTCCTCGCTTCCGCACCTGGGCCTGACCGACAAGATGCGCCTGGGCTATTCCGCTCGCTACGTACCACCAGAGGTGCTCATCCACCCCGATACCGACATGCTCCACGAGTTCGGTGGAGAGGTCAGCCTCGAAAACTATGGCGCTGTCGTGGTGTCGGGCGAGAACCGCTATACCCATAACCGCATTCGCGAAAAGAACATGCTGGGCGAGCCGTTCATCCCTGCCTGATCACTCTCGGGCCGGATTGTCTCCGGCCCTGTTCTGTATAAGGACGAATGCGCATGCGCATAATGATTGACGCTTGTTCCTACGCCTTGGGTGAAGTCGAACGTCCTTATCACGATGTGCCTGACTTCAAGAATATGCTTGATCGCTTTGGTTATCCGGATGAACCCTCGGTATTTGGCTGGGGAAGTTACTTCAAGACCGACGGCGATATATTCGACCTGGGCATCAGGTCCGCTCGCCAGACCCTGGCCCAGAGCCGCGTATCTTCGGACGATGTCGATTTCGTCATGTTCTGCTCGACCTGTTTTCCCGGAAACGAGATCGAGTACATCAATTACAACGTTCGACTGTATGAACGTCTGGAACTGAAGAAAGCGTTTCCCATCGGCATCACGCTGAACAACTGCATCAGTTTCATGAGTGCGATCGTAATGGCTGAAAGCATGGTGCGCAGCGGGATCTACAACAACATCCTGATCATCACCGCCGACAAGGTCTACGACGAGTCCATACGCTTCAACAACTTTGCCTTGCTCAGCGATTCGGCGGCCAGTTGCCTGGTGACCCGTTGCGATGGGCCGGGCCTGGAAATAGTGTCCGCGCGTTTCGGTGTCAGCCAGGATCCGATCACCTCCAATCACGGGAAAGACGAGCCTGAGCTTTACGGGCGCATCCTGACTGACGTACTGGAGGCTAGCGCGGTAACCCTGGCCGATATCAGCAAAGTGTTTTGCAACAACATCTTCCGCCCCGTGACGCAGCTCAAGGAAACCCGTCTCGGGTTTTCGCGTCGGCAGCTGTACCTGGATAACGTGGCGCGCTGCGGGCATTGCTTCTCGGCAGATACGTTACTCAACTATGTCGACTATGCCCGACAGAACACGCCGGCCGAGGACCAGAAATTCCTGTTCTCGATCGATGCCCCCAACCTGCGCGCCAACCTGCTTGCTCAATACAAACATCAACCGTGACTCATCCAATATCGCTCTCTGGAGGAATGCCCATGAACATGCCAACCCAGGAACTGCACACTCCGACCGACACCCATACGTTGTCGACGGTCCACGCCATTTGGGCCGAAGTGCTCAAGCATCCGGCGCAAACCGACCAGGCGGACTTCTTCGACGCCGGAGGCAACTCGATGCTGTTGATCGCGATACTGAACCTGGTCCATGAGCGGCTCGACCGCGAGATCAACCCGGCCGCGCTGGTCGACGGTATCACCCCGGCCAGGCTCGCTGAACTGGCCGCCTGAGCATGCCCAGGCCGACGCAGAGACCCACAGGGAAGGATTTTTTATGATCGAGTTCATTGATTCTCGCGGTGTGCCTGTGCGAGTGCAGGACGCCGCCGAAGCAGACGAATTGGAGACTGCCCTGACGGGCATTCTTGGAATGGAGTTCGATCCACTCCCACTCCTGCAGCGGCGCGAAGTGCGTTGCCCGATTTCTCGGTTGATCGAAAGTGTTGTCAGGTTGTCGAGCATGGAAGACCGGCAGATCCAGCAGGCCACGCTGCTGCTGGGCAGTCTCGACCCTGAACAGTTGAACCCCCGTGAGCGAGGGCATCTGGCGGCCTGCAATCACTGGGTCAACCAGGACTATGATCTGGCCCACGCCTGCTGGCGCGAACTGCTGGTCCAGCATCCGCGCGACATCGTGGCCTTGTTCAGCGTGCATATGCTGGAGTTCAACATGGGGTGGACCGAGCGGATGCGCGAAACTGTGGTCGCGATAAGGCCCTTCTGGGGACCCGCGCATCCGCTGTATGGGTACGTGCGGGGCATCGAAGCCTTTGCCCTGGTGGAAAACGGCGACTATGACGCCGCGAGTATCGCGGCCGAGTGCGCGCTGGCGATCAACCCTCGGGACATCTATGCGATCCATGCCGCCTGTCACGTCGGCTACGAGCGTGGGCAGTACGCCCAAACGCTGAAGTGGCTGGACGACACCGAGCGTAATTGGGCTGACAACCTCTGCATGCGCATTCATTTGTGGTGGCATCACGCGCTGTTCAACCTCTACATGCAACGCCCGGATGCGGTCCTGCAGACTTTTCATCAGAAAATCAGGATCAAGAACGACCCAGACGGATATGAGGATCTGGACGCAGTCAGTCTGTTGTGGCGCTTGTCGCTGACGGGGGTGGATGTCTCCGAACTGTGGCAGGAAGTGGCGCAATACTGGATGCCGTCCATCGATCAATCACAGTACTGGTTCAACGATGTGCATTCGATCATGGCGATGGCCAGCTCCAATCACCAAGTGCTGGTGCAGCGCATCTTGCGACGTATCGACGCCACGTATGCCAAGGTCCCGATGATTGCCAACGTGACTCGCACTGTTTGCCGGGGGCTGATTGCCTTCCAGCAAGAGGACTACGACAGTGCCCTGGAATTGTTGAGCAAGATATTGCCGGCGGTGCGGGCCATTGGCGGCAGCAATGCGCAACGTGATCTGCTGGAACTGACCACGATCGAGGCGGCCATACGGGCCCGGCAATTCGATCGTGCAAGACAGCTCATTCAACAGGGACGCAGCCTGCGTCACCCTTCACCCTTTCGTACGTTCTTTGTCGACCGTTTACAGGATGAGGAACCGATCCACCTGCGAGCTTGACCGGACAGGTCCGTGCGTTGCGCTCAAGAGCGCAATGCACTGTCCTCACCGGCCGCGCGGGGTGATTCCGTCGAGCAGACGTTGCATGTTTCCCGAGAGCAGCAGGCGAACATCGGCAGCGCCGATACCCTGATCCGGGTCGACGATGAACGCGCGCAGTCGTTTGTTGATCGCCTCATGATTATTGATGGGCCAGTCCGTGCCAAAGATGATCTTGTGATTGATCTCGCTCTGGAACAGCGTGGTCAGCACGGGGGCGTTGCCGCGGGCATCTATTGCGTGCTGGGCGCCACTCAGGTCCAGGTAGACGTTGGGACGGTACTTGCAGAGCTGGATACATTGGGCCTGATCATTGACCGCCCCGTGGGCGAGGATGAAGGGGATATTCCGGTAGCGACGCGCCGGTTCGTCCACCCACATCGCTTGGGCGGGAGCGAAGGAGAGCGCCGGGGAGGTCGGCCCGATGTGCAGCAATACCGGCAGGCGATAAGCGTCACAGTATTCGTAGAAGGGCGTCAGCGCCGGGTCATCGGCCTGGTATCCACAAGGTGGATAAAGCTTCAGGCCGCTGAAGCCGTACTCCTCGATGCCTCGGATGAACAAGTCGAGCCCATCCTGTCCCCAGCGTGGATCCACGCCGGCAAAGACGTCGAAACGTCCGGCATGGCGCTGGAGAATGGCTCGGTGTTCCTGGAACATCTCGTCGATACTCAGTTCGACGTCCGGCAACGCGAAGGAGAAGTCCGGAAGCAGCAGGACGGAGCGGCTGATGCCCGCCCTGTCCATCGCGGCAATCTGGGCGTCCCCCTGGTGATCGCTCAATTCGCGCTGGAACTGATCGATGATTCTCGATCGGGAAACCGGGAATCCGCTGGCCCGCAGTTTCACTTCGATGTTATCGGCCACCCCCTCCAGGAAACTCAGCGGGGTGAAACGTGTGGAGGCGACGTGGCTATGGCCGTCGATGAGTGTCGGTTCGTCGATATCCCCGGGCACATCACTCATCGCCCACCTGCTGCTTGCGCAGGAAGCGTGCGTAACGCTCCATCATCTGCCTGACGACGCCTTCGCTTTCGCGGTCAACGCCGAAAACGTAGCGGGGGAAATCCAGGTCCTTCTGTACGTCCCAGATCTGATCATGCTGGTCCGGGGAAAAGAGCTGCGCCGGATCACCCACGGCGATCCAGCCGATCGGCACCGTCGTGCCTGCCTCCAGCACGGTCTTGATATGGACCACCCCATTGATGCGGACCTCCGAGCCTTTGCCGAGGCGGGCGCCGTTGAAAACGGACGCACCGGTTGCGACAAACACCTCGTCCTCGATGCGGCAACCGGTCAGATGGCAGTGCGGTCCCACCATCACGTGATTGCCGATATGGCAGTCGTCATGGGCGGTGCTGCGGATCACTGCATTTTCCATGACGATGCAGTTCTCCCCGATCATCAGCGCGCCGCCTTCTGCGACAAGGACCGCGCCGTGCCCAATGACCGTTCCGGCACCGATGGACACATTGCCTTCCAGGACCGCACTCGATGCAATCCGCGCGGTGGGAGCAATTTTCTGTTTGGGTTCGGTTTTGTCAGGCATGTGCACGATTCCTTTCAGTTATTGTTTTTCTCCAGAGACGAAGAATACGCCGATCCCCGCCCAGCCGCCCGGGCTCTCGATGCTTTGCGTGATCACGGCCATCTCGCGTCGGGCCAGTTCGAGTTCGTCTTCTGGAATCACTTCCATCTTGTAGCCAAAGACCAGGTCGCAGAAGGCGCTCGCGCCGATCAGCGAGGTAGACACCAGCAACATACTGCAGCGGATGTCGCCGTAGCCGGTTTCTTCGAGGTAACTCGCCAGCTTGCTGCCGACGTGACGATCGCCTCCGCGAGCGGCTTGAGCCCTGGCCACGCGAGCGAGGAAGGACTGCAGCTCGGGCGGCTGGGGTGACGCGCCGAACCACCGGTCGTCAATGTCGCAGATACACAGTCGCCCGCCGATGGCCAGGCTGCGGTGGATATTGCGCAAGGCGCTCAACGGGTCCGACAAGTGCTGGAAAACCATCCGCGCATAGCTGAAATCGAACTGCCCGGGGTCGGTCAGGCTGTCGTCATAAAGGTTGCATTGGCGTACCTGCGCTTCGTCAATCCCGGCGCTGGACAATTGCTTGCGCGTTTCGCTGATACTGGTTTCGTTGCAATCCAGTGCCGTCAGGCGGCTTGGCTGGGCACGAAGCGCGATCTGGGTGGTGATGATGCCGGGACCGCAGCCGACATCCAGAACCCGTTGTCCCTGGGTCAGGCCGGCTTGCCTCAAGTGATCGAACTCCAGGTCCAGCGCAATACCTGCCTGGGATTTCAGGCGGCGCAGGGAGTCTTCGTTGTCACGAAAGGTTCCCAGCTGATACGACTCGTCAACGATCAAAACCATGAGCATTCCCTTCCATTTTTTTCTGTAGCCAGACTATGTCGACCAGATTGTTTTCCAGCCTTGCGATTCGAGGAATCCGTACACATTCGGCAAAGCCCTGAGACTTGCACCCGCGGGCACTGGCGTGATTCGGCCCCAGGATAATGGCGACCAACGATTCGAAACCTGCCTCCCGGGCCGAGACCTCCAGGGCCTGCAACAATCGAATACCGACCCCGCGTGCGCGCATGTCTCGCCGCACATACACGGCGACTTCCGCCATGGTTTCGTCGTCGGGCCGGGCGGAAAATGGCTTCAGGGCACCCCACGCGACCGTATCGCCATCACTCGATAGATAGACAAGCACGGCAAAGCGCCGATCTTTTCCAAAATAGGTCAGCCTGAACTTTTCAATCGAGTCGTGGGGGACATCGCAGTTGGCGAATACCTTGTCGGCAATGGCCTGATTGTAGGTTTCCACCATGGAGGGCAAATCATCGGGAGTGGCCGGCCGAATCATCTAGTAACTTCCTGTAAAACACGTTCAGCATCGAATTTCCGCGTGCGCCCACTGCGCCGCCCAACAGGAAGGGGCTGTCGGAAAACCATGAAGCATGGTGTTGCATATGGCTATCCACCACGCTGATCAGCGTGTGAACGCCTTGCTCTATTCCCTTTGAAGCGCATGCCGTGGAAAGCACATCGAACACAGTGGAACTGGCGTCTTCGTCTTCACTGTGCAGGACCAGCTTCATGCTGCCGTCGTAACCGGCGCGTTCGTGAAACCGAAAGTACACGGCCCAGCCGGACGGCACTCCGTCCCAGCGCGTACAGCGATAGGCGCCACCCGGCCGACGGGAATTGAATATCTCTGCGACACAATCATCCGGGCTGGAAAAACGTTGGGCGAGGACCCGTTTCCAGGTATCGCTCCCCATGGCGTCGGTCAAACATCTCAATGTGGCATCGGGGGCCATGGGGTGTGCGTGGTAAGCATCCGATACAGTACTTTTCACGATGACGAACCCTCTCGCTCACCCTGTCTTGATGTCACTTGAGTCTACGCCCAAGCATGCCGGGCAAACGGCACGTTAGATTTTTTAAAGCGACGGCAGTAACGCTTAACGAGCCTTGACGGCGTTGCGGATCGCTCAACAGGGCGTGGGTTGAAGGGACTTGCTGGCGGTATCGATGATGCGTCTTCCCACCAGATCCTTGACCACTGAATGGTTCATCCAGCCATGCCAATACAGGGGTTCCCTGTAGCAGTTTTGCGGCATCAGATCGACCAACTGCCCCTCTTCGAGCAGCGGCGCGGCGACATCCGCAGGCATCAGCGTGTAACCAAGCCCCGCCAGGACCGCATCCTGGACCATCGGCAATGAAGGCAAGTAATGACAGGGGAAGCGCTCGATCGAAACACCCAGCAGTTCGCGGAGGAAGGCTGCATGGCGCGTGTCATTACGCCCGCGGGTGATCGCCGGCGCATCGAGCAGCGAATGTGTGCCCAGGCCCCGGGCCAGATAGCGGTGCATATAGTCAGGTGTACTGACGCATTTGTATTCCATGACCCCCAGCGGATGGACTTCAAACCCATCGAGGGGCTCGGCAACCACCGAAACGCAACCCTGGACATCCCCGCGTTTGAGAATGTTCAGACTGGAGCAACGATCATCGGAAATGATTTCCACACAGACCTGTTCGGCCCGCATCAACTCGATCAGTAGCGGGGCGAACCAGGTGTTGAGCGAGTCGGGATGTACACCAATGGCAATCTTTGAATTTGTATTGCCCTTGCGCGAAAGCAGCCTCAGGACATCATGTTCCAGCGAACGCAATGCCGAGACATGTTGTAGTAGGGCCTGGCCGGCTGAGGTGGGATGGATCGGTCTTTCGCGAATGACCAGGATGGTTGAAAGCGAGTTTTCCAGCGACTTTATTCGTTGCGAAATGGCACCGCTGGTGATGTTGAGCGCCGAGGCTGCGCGTTCAAAACTCTTATGCTCAATGACACAGGCAAATGCTTCCAACTGTTGGCGATCCAGCATGTCAACCTCCCTGTAAGCCACTGCGTTATCAGGCTGATAACGCAAGGTTATGAACATCCGTGTGCTCGTGGCTCAATGGCCACCCCACATACATTTTCATTGGCAGCAATCCGAAAAATCGGATCGTTTGAATAAGGAAGACTGTCATGGGGAACGCTGCCCCAGTTGTTCAAATCACGAGCCCGTCCAAGGGTGTGGCGCGTCGCGTTCGAATTTCCTGTTCGATACGAATCGCGTGGCTTGCACCCGGGCTGAAGCCATAATTTCGAATGGCTATATTCTTATGCGAACACAAAATAGCCCCATTACGCCCTTTGAGACAAGTCCTGGATCCAATCCATTTGCCGGATGGAATCATGGCTTTTTAGTGCTATCTGGTCTCGTCAGAAGGCACCGTCGTGCTTGAACCCAAAGGCCAGATAATCGCTTGAGCGACAATGGTTCGCTCGCCATTGAAAGTGACGGCCGGACTGCCGTGTAGCGCATAACCCATTTTCAGGGCATCGCTGACGCGATGACAAAATGCAGCATCGTCGGGGCCTGTCAGCACCCTGTAGATGGGAAGCCCGTCGGGCGGTAGGTTCATGCTTCTTCTCCTTCAGTACACCGGCAGCGACATGTTGGCCGTCGTTCGACGCCGCCGTGGAGTGGCGTTCTGCATACCGTGAGGCAGTCTACTCGCCGTGGATCGGGGCCAACAACGGTCATGCCGCGTTGATGTCCCTGACAACCCCCTCAATCGACACTCTCGCAGCGTTGTCTGCAACTGCGCCAGAATCCGCCGGGCTTGTGCGCCTTGGGTTGGGTCGGTAGTTTGAGGCCTGCCACTGCCCACCAGTGACACCAGAAAACACCCAAGGAACGCCCAACATGCTGCAAATGGATTGGCTCAGTCACAACATGGACAAATGCGACCTGATGGCCGAATGGCTTTATCAGGAGTTCAGCTACGAATTCGCACAACAATCCCTCGCCAGTTGGCAGCACGAATTCTCGGCCGGGCAACACGATGGTCGCTGGAAATGCCTGATCGCCACGGAGCAAGGCCAACTGCTGGGCGGCGTCTCACTGGCCGACAACGACCTGCCCGACCGGCCAGAACTGGGGCCATGGTTGGCATGCGTCTACATCGCACCAGAAGCCCGACGCAGAGGGCTCGCCGCGCAGTTGATCGAAGGCATTTGTACTTATGCGAGAGAGGCTGGATTTTCCACCTTGTACCTGCACACCCACAGCCAGAGTCATTACTACGCCAAGCTGGGCTGGGAAGTGTTGGAGCGCTTCGAGGCCTGGGGGAAAGAACAATGCCTGATGGCTCGGCGTTTATAAGCAGCGGCCCAACAAAGACAGCACCTGACGATGGATGACACGCTACGTCGCTGCAACATGATCACCTGGCCCACCCCCAATCCCCTGTGGGAGCGAGCCTGCTCGCGATAACTGTGTATCAGCCACCTTCCGGCCCGCTGTTTATCGTGACTCCACGAGACTAGCCACGACCGACATCGCCTTGCGCCATTGCCTACAACTACGCCAGAATCCGCCGACTTGTGTGCCTTGGGCCGCGTCGGTAGTTTGAAGCCTGTCACTGCTCATCAGTGATCGGGTTTCGCAGCCCGGACTCTATAGGCGCACAACGTCACCTTCGAAAGCAGATAGCCTATGTCTGTGATTTCGTCAGAGGTGGCTGTGCGTGGGAGACCTTTGGTCTGCCGGTCCCTAGAGTCCCGGTCTGCGAACCCGCGTACAGCTGCCACCCTAACTTCGTTTCGCAGCGGATGGTGGTAGCTCCAACAGACTCTAGGAGCTTTGCCATGGTCAAAATTACACCGAACCCTCCACCCACGGACGAACATGAGTCTCGCGTTCAGTCTGCTCGTAACAAGAAGCTTGATGACGCTGCCAATCGGGCTTTGGATTTTTATCTGAAGCCTGCGCTGAAGAAGGAGCCGTCCGACAAAACCAACACCATCTTCCGTATCGCACCTGATGTTGATTCGGAATGTCTGCTTGCCAATCTCAGTGAAAACCTGGCTTCGGCGAATGCCATGATCAGTGATCTGGCGTTTGATCTGGATGGGTCAAGACGACATGTGGCGTTGGGAATTTTGCAGGTGATTGAGTTGAGTGAGCTGCTGGCGAATCGGGCTTTGGATATTGTTGAGGTGAGGTAGGGCAGGGCGTTCGCTGCCTCCTGGCGTAAAAAAGGTCTTGCTGAGCAAGACCTTTTTCGTATCCGAGAATCCCTAAATGATACCGGGCGCATTTGTGTCTGAGCTGGGCTTTGAGGGACTGGAGTAGGAGGGGCCGTTGTGGCTTTGTGTCTAGCCGTTGAAAAACACATTGCACCGGGAACACCACCCTTCAGCTGCGCTCCGGTTCATTGGAAAACGGAAGGGGGGATGACCTGAGTTGGCAACCGTCAAAACCAGTGAGAACCCTGTGAATTCACGCCGAATCTCCTCGGCTGGAACGCTCATGCCTACCTCATCGACTATTCGAAGAACCCCGCCCGATACCCTGCGGTCAATCCGTCGCCACTCGAGGTGCCAGCCTGTTATCCACGTGAAATCTCGAATTTGATAATCGCCGGTAGCGCTTTGGCATTGAGCGAGTTTCTGGTTGGAAAGGTCAAAGACAAAAAATAGGGGGCTTGGAAAGCCGAGCAGTTGAGTATCGTCCAGGCTCAAACCTTCTTTTAGGTTTATGGACGCTACAAGTGCTTTTGCTCTTCTCTTGCGCCGGATCAAATGCCATACGGAAAGGCAAAAAATAGAAACAGAAGCCAGGAAGAGCTGGCGTGCTTCGGCGGTAAGCTTATCGGGCCAATACGCAATCACGCCCCACACGAGTGCTGTCGTGGTAAGGCCGGATAACCAGGCGGCGGGGATCACCATACTGTTAGCGAGGCTGGTTCCTAGCGTCCTTAGACAGCTATTCATTACTTATCCAATGTCATTCGTAAAAGAGCGCGCAGGTTATCACTGGGAGCGTCCAGGCATTGCACATAGCCGGCTGAGTAGCGTGCTTTCGTACGACTGTTACGGTGACTTCACGCATCCTTGCGTGTGTTTGTCTGCTGGTTTTCAGGCGTTAAAAAGCCGGCTTATGGCCGGCTTCTCGTTGACTGACTCAGTTTGTTTTTGACAAACCTCACCAGCCTTCAAAACGTACATCCGGCTCTTGCGGCCGGCTGTGGGACTTGGTCAGAAAGTGATCTGCCTTGTCGGTGCGAGGCATGGGCTCGCAAATGTGGGGCGCAGGATACGCGGGTTTTCTTCGGAAGCCCAGGGGTAAGTGGTGTGGAATCATTGGGTTACCGGTGATTCAAAGGACAAAGTGGGGGCTGCTTTGCAGCCCAGCGGGGATGAATCCCCTCGCCACAGAGGATCTCCTTGGTACAAGCAATCTCCTTGAGGCAGGGAGCGCTGGCTACTGTCCTTTAGTCCAGAGGCTCAATCGAATACCTGCGGGCGTTGCTTGTTGAGGGTGGACCACCAGAATACCCAGCCCAGTACCCTGATGTTTTGCGCTTCGATCTGTTCGGCGCTGAAGACTTCGTCCGGGTAGGCGGTGCTGTTGTGGCTGCGTAGGCGCAGGCGGTTGCCGGGGATTCGGTGGAGGTATTTGATGCGTAGCATGCCGTCGTGTTCGAGGGCGTAGATCTGGCCGTCGATGACTTGGGTGAGTCCGCGGTCGATGGCGAGGATCGAGCCGTCTTCGATGCGTTCGGCCATGCTGTCGCCGACCATGGTGGTGCAGATGGCGTCGTTGGGGTTTATTTCCAGGGATTCGAGGTGGCTGCGGGGCAGGCGTATGGATTGGTCGGGGATTTCGGTGATGTGGGTTTTGTTGCTGCCCGTCGCGATAGGGGCTTCTGTGTAGAAGGGCAGTTCGACGTCCTGGGATTCCGCCACGCTGTAGACGCCCTGGACCTCGGCGGCTTCATAGGTGGTGCCGGGGCCGAGGCCCAACGGGGTCTGTGGGCCTTCGCCGTGGGCGAGCCACTGCGGGCTGACGGTCAGCAGGCCGGCGATACTGTGGATACGACCCGGCGGGATGCCGCGGTTGAACCAGTTGTTCACGTGCTGCGATTTAACGCCGTATAACTTCGCGAAGTCGGCGGATCGGATTTGTGCTTCTTTGAGAAGGGCTCTGAAGCGGTCGCCACTGGAGGTCTTTTTCATAAACGGAAAGTTTAGGAGCGACTGTGTTTTGAGCAATAAACAAGTCGTTCAAATTTATAAGACGATCTTTCCGTTTGCAGGATTTGAAAGCGGTGGGATAAACGCAATTAAACACTGTTAATACATTTTCGTATTAAGCGCTATTAAGGCATAAAAAAACCCCGGTGCAAACCGGGGTTCTTCTTTAAATCAGTTTCAGCCTTTGTAGGCGGCAACCGACTTGGTGATCGCTTCGCGAGCGGCGTCAGCACCGGCCCAGCCTTCGATCTTGACCCACTTGCCTTTTTCGAGGTCTTTGTAGTTCTCGAAGAAGTGTTCGATCTGCTGGATCAGCAGCGCTGGCAGGTCGGTGTATTCCTTCACGTTGACGTACAGTTGCGACAGTTTGTCGTGTGGCACTGCGATGACTTTGGCATCGCCGCCGCCGTCGTCGGTCATGTTCAGGATGCCGACCGGACGGGCGCGGATGACCGAGCCAGGGGCCACTGGGTAAGGGGTCACGACCAGCACGTCGAGGGGGTCACCGTCGTCGGCCAGGGTGTTGGGGATGTAACCGTAGTTGGCCGGGTAGAACATTGGGGTGGCCATGAAGCGGTCAACGAACAGGCAATCGCTGTCCTTGTCGATTTCGTATTTGATCGGGGCGTGGTTGGCCGGAATTTCGATCGCAACGTAGATGTCGTTCGGCAGGTCTTTGCCAGCCGGAATCTTGCTGTAACTCATTGGGCGGTGTCCCCGTTAGTTGACCAAAAGGCTGGTCGGATTGACCAAAAGTGGCGGCGATTATAGGCATATTCAGCCATCGATGCCACGTTACCAGGGTCTTAGAGACCTTAGTATGACGCCTGATAGACCGGATCTTCGGCCTGAAGTTGCCGCAGCCGGGCCAAAGGATCCTGGCGGTAGAACGCCTTGAGTTGGGCATAGACCTTCGGGTACGCCTGGTGCAGCAGGTCCGGGGCGCTGAAGAAGTATTCGCTGGTGACGGCGAAGAACTCCTCCGGGTTTTCTGCGGCGTAGGGGTCGATGAGGGTTTCGGCGTCCGGGTTATGGTCCAGTTGGCGGTTGAGGTCGTCGAAGGCCTGTTGCATGGCTTCGGCCCAGTCGCTGACCCGCATGTCGGCGTGCAGCGGTGGCAGGCCGTTGGCGTCGCCGTTGAGCATGTCGAGTTTGTGCGCCAGTTCGTGGATCACCAGGTTGTAGCCGTCCCAGCCCCCGCTGGCGAGCACGCCGTCCCAGGCCAGGATGATCGGGCCTTGGGGCCAGGCTTCGCCGCTGTGTTCGCCGTCCCATTCGTGTTCGATGCCGCTGGCGTCGCGATGGCGCTGGGGGCTGAGGAAGTCGTCAGGGTAGAGGACGATTTCGTGGAAGCCCTGGTACCAGTTCAGCTCGCCCAGGTGCATCAGCGGCAATTGGGCCTGGGCGGCGAGCAGCAGGCGTTGTTCCTGATGCAATTCGACGCCGGGCAGGGCGGTCAGGTGTTTGTCCCGCAGGAACAGCACGCAGGCTTCACGCAGCCACTGGTCCTCGGCGGCGCTGATGCCGTCGAGGAAGCTCAGGTGATGACGCACGCGCTGCCAGGTGTCCTCGGCCACGGGATGCTTGGCGAGGGTGCGTTGGCGGCGCCAGTTGCTCAGGGACCACATGGGCGATCAGGCTTTCGAAGCACGCTGGCCCAGTTTACTGCGGACCAGGCTGATGATCATTGGCAACAGCGATACCAGAATGATGCCCACCACCAGCAGCGACAGGTTCTGCTTGATGAAGGGTACGTTGCCGAAGAAGTAGCCGAGGGTGACCAGGCCACCGACCCACAGGACGGTGCCGAGCACGCTGAAGCCGAAGAAGCGCGCATAGGGCATTTTCCCCACGCCGGCGACGAAGGGCGCGAAGGTGCGGATGATCGGCAGGAAGCGCGCCAGGGTCACGGTTTTGCCACCGTGCTTGTCGTAGAAGTCGTGGGTTTGCTGCAGGTAGTCGCGGCGGAAGATTTTCGAGTTGGGGTTGCTGAACAACTTCTCGCCCGCCGTGCGGCCGATGAGGTAGTTGGTGCTGTCGCCGAGGATCGCCGCCAGCATCAGCAGGCCGCCCAGCAGCACCGGGTCCATGCTGCCGCCTGCGGCTACGGCGCCGGCGATGAACAGCAGCGAGTCACCGGGCAGGAATGGCGTTACCACCAGGCCGGTTTCACAGAAGATCACCAGGAACAGGATGGCGTAAACCCACGTGCCGTAGTTGGTCACCAGCATGTCGAGGTACACATCGAGATGCAGAATGAGGTCGAGGGGATTGAAATCCATGCAATACACCTGTGATGACGGCCGGGTTGGGCGGGCTTGTGGGTCTGGCTTTGAGTAAGACTACTGGGTTTGTAGCTTTTCCTTACAAGCCGGGAAGATCGGGATTATACGGGCTGGAATGTGATGGGCGTGTTGAGTTTGTTGCGGGGGATTTCGGTTTTTGCAATATCGATTGATCGTTCCCACGCTCCGCGTGGGAATGCATCCTGTGACGCTCTGCGTCACCTTTGCTGAAGCGGAACGCTGAGCGTGGGAACGATCAGTGGCATTCAGGTGAGATCTTCGCTGATTGGCAACACGTAGTTCTTGAACTCGGTGTCTTCCTTGAAACCGATGGACTCGTAGGTCTTCTGCGCCACTTCATTGTTGCTGCTGGTGGAGACGCGCATGCGGACGGCGTTGGTTTCCTTGGCCATTTTTTTCGCGGTGCGGATCAGGTGGTCGGCCACCAGTTGGCGGCGGGCGTCTTCGGCGACGTAGATGTCGTTGAGGATCCACACGCGCTTGAGGGACAGCGACGAGAAGCTTGGGTAGAGCTGGCAGAAGCCCAGCAGCTTGCTGTCGTCGTCATCGGGCAGGGCCAGGTAGATCACCGATTCCTTGCGGCGCAGGCGCTTTTCGAGAAAGGCCCGGGACGAGTCCGGGTATGGCAGCGAGCCATAGAATTCCCGGTATTTGACGAACAATGGGGTCAGCAGGTCCAGGTGTTCCAGGGTCGCTTGAATAATCCGCATGGCAAGTCTCGTTTACAAAGGTCGACACAGAGTCTGACAACAACGGCGCGCTGCCGTGCTTTTGATGCTGCCTGAAAGCGGATCAAAAACGCAATGGATCTACGGATCAGCTTTGGGGCGGCATCAGTAGGAAATTACCTTTCATATCGGCACCGTTTTCCGACTCTAGAGTGTGCACCTGGGCTTCGTCCTTCAGATTGACCCCGGAAAGCTGTCGGCGACAGGCCTCGCGCATCAGGTAGACCAGGCGATGGGCCGCCATGCCGTAGCTCAGGCCTTCGAGCCGGACATTGGAGATGCAGTTGCGATAGGCGTCGGTCAGGCCGACCTTGGGGTTGTAGGTGAAATACAGGCCCAGGCTGTCGGGCGAGCTGAGGCCGGGGCGTTCGCCAATCAGGATCACTGACATTTTTGCCCCAAGGCGTTCAGCCACTTCATCGGCCACCGCGACCCGGCCCTGTTCCACCAGGATGACCGGTGAAACCGACCAGCCGTCGGCGGCGATCTGTTCTTCCAGGCGCGCCAGGAATGGCAAGGTATGGCGATGCACCGCCAGCGCCGACAGGCCGTCGGCCACCACGATGGCAAGGTCGACGCCGCCAGGATGGGCCGCCGCGTAATCGTCCAGCGCCTGCGCCGAAGCTTCATCCAGGCGTCGGCCCAGGTCCGGGCGCTGCAGATAGCTGTTGCGGTCGCTGGCGGCGCTGTGGAGCAACAGGCTCTCGCGGCCGCGCTCGGCCAACTGGGCACGAATGCTCTGGTGGTCGAACGCCAGGTGCACCGCATCCCGCGCCTGGGCGTGGGCGTATTGGAAGTCCAGTTGCGCCTGTGTGGGCAGGCTGGTGCCGGTGCGGCCCAGGGCGATGCGCGCCGGGGTCAGGCGGCGCAGTTCCAGCCAGGGGTTTTGCGAATCGACAGGTTTTTTGTCCATCGGCAGGTCACTCATCCCAAGTGCGCCAGGGCGTGACGAAACGCCGGAGGCAGGTTGTCGCCGAACCGCACCCGGCCGTCGGCCTGGGTGAAGATGCCCATGTTTGCCAGCCATTGCTCGAACTCCGGCGCCGGCTTCAGGCCCAGGGTCTGGCGGGCGTAGAGGGCGTCGTGGAACGAGGTGGTCTGGTAGTTGAGCATGATGTCGTCGGAGCCGGGGATGCCCATGATGAAGTTGATCCCGGCCACGCCGAGCAAGGTCAGCAGGGTGTCCATGTCGTCCTGGTCGGCTTCGGCGTGGTTGGTGTAGCAGATGTCGCAACCCATCGGCACGCCCAGCAGCTTGCCGCAGAAGTGGTCTTCGAGGCCGGCACGGATGATTTGTTTGCCGTTGTACAGGTATTCCGGGCCGATGAAGCCTACAACGGTGTTGACCAGGAACGGGTTGAAATGTCGTGCCACGGCGTAGGCCCGGGTTTCACAGGTCTGTTGATCCACTCCGTGGTGGGCGTTGGCCGACAGGGCGCTGCCCTGGCCGGTTTCGAAATACATCAGGTTGTTGCCCAGGGTGCCGCGATTGAGGCTGAGCCCGGCGTCGTAGCCCTCTTTCAACACGTTGAGGTTGATGCCGAAACTGGCATTGGCCGCTTCGGTGCCGGCGATGGACTGGAACACCAGGTCCAGGGGCACGCCACGGTTGGCCGCTTCGATGGAGGTGGTGACGTGAGTCAGCACGCAGCCCTGGGTCGGGATGTCGTAGCGTTGGATGATGGCGTCGAGCATTTCCAGCATGGCGCAGATCGAGGCCGTGCTGTCGGTGGCCGGGTTGATGCCGATCATGGCGTCGCCGTTGCCGTAGAGCAGGCCGTCGAGGATGCTCGCGGCGATCCCGGCCGGTTCGTCGGTGGGGTGGTTCGGTTGCAGGCGCGTGGACAAGCGTCCGCGCAGGCCGAGGGTGCCGCGGAATTTCGTCACCACGCGGATTTTCTGCGCCACCAGCACCAGGTCCTGAACCCGCATGATCTTGGACACGGCGGCGACCATTTCCGGGGTCAGGCCGGGGGCCAGTGCCCGCAGGCTGTGTTCGTCGGCGGCGTCACTGAGCAACCAGTCGCGAAGGCCGCCGACCGTGAGGTGGCTGACCACGGCGAAGGCGTGTTTGTCGTGGGTGTCGACGATCAGCCGGGTGACTTCGTCGGCTTCGTAGGGAATCAGCATTTCTTGCAGAAAATGGCTGAGGGGCAGGTCAGCCAGGGCCATTTGCGCGGCCACGCGCTCGCCGTCGTTGAGCGCCGCGACACCGGCAAGGAAATCCCCGGAACGCGCCGGGCTGGCTTTGGCCATCAGCTCTTTGAGGCTGTCGAAACGATAGGTCTGGGCGCCGACGGAATGGGCGAATGCGGCCATGGGCGGTGTCCTCCTGGTTCTCTTGATAACTCAAGTACACCGCAGAAACCCGTGTGGGAGCGAGCCTGCTCGCGATAGCGGAGGGTCAGTAAAACATTTGTCGACTGATACACCGCTATCGCGAGCAGGCTCGCTCCCACAAGGGGATCTGTGTTCAGGCAAGGAACACAGTCCCCCCAGCAGGCTCTGCGTGCACTTCCATAAGGCTGGCGCCGGCCGTTTGGCCCGGCGCCGGTGCACTGTCAGATACCTGTGAGCATAGCGTCCGCCGGGGCATCGGAGCGTTGTTTGGCGGTCAGTTGGAAGTACAGATAGCCAACGAACATGAAGGCGAGGAAGACCAGCCCGATCAGGGTATTGAACCAGGCCATTGCTACCAGGCACACCACGGCCAGGAACAGCGCGATGCCCGGCACGATGGGGTAGCCCGGGGCGCGGAAGGTGCGTTCCAGGTTCGGTTCGACCTTACGCAACCGGAACAGGCTGAGCATGCTGATGATGTACATCACGATGGCGCCGAACACCGACATGGTGATCATCGCCGCCGTCAGGCTCATGCCCTGCAGGTTCACCAGGCCATCGCTGTAGATCGCCGCGATGCCGATGACGCCGCCGGCCAGGATCGCCCGGTGCGGGGTCTGGAAGCGCGACAGTTTCGCCAGGCTCCGTGGCAGGTAGCCGGCCCGGGCCAGGGCGAAGAACTGCCGCGAGTAGCCGAGGATGATCCCGTGGAAGCTTGCCACGAGGCCGAACAGGCCGATCCACACCAGCATGTGCATCCAGGTGGAGTTATTGCCGACCACGGCTTTCATGGCCTGGGGCAGCGGGTCGTTGATGTTCGACAGCTGGCGCCAGTCGCCCACGCCACCGGCCATGATCATTACGCCGATGGCCAGGAACACCAGGGTCAGGATGCCGCTGACGTAGGCACGGGGAATCGTGCGTTTCGGGTCCTTGGCTTCTTCGGCGGCCATGGCCGCGCCTTCGATGGCGAGGAAGAACCAGATCGCGAAGGGGATCGCCGCAAAAATGCCCGGAATTGAAGCGAGGCTGAACTCGTTTGCACCAGACCAGCCGTTGAGCACGAAGTTACTGAAGCTGAAACCCGGTGCGACCACGCCCATGAACACCAGCAGTTCGGCCACCGCCAGCACAGTGACCACCAGCTCGAACGCCGCGGCGATGCTGACGCCGAGGATGTTGAGAGTCATGAACACGATGTAGGCGCCGACCGCTGCGATCTTGGGGTCCAGATCCGGAAACTGCACGTTGAGGTAAGCACCGATGGCCATGGCGATGGCCGGTGGCGCAAAGACGAATTCGATCAGCGTGGCGATCCCGGCAATCAGGCCGCCTTTCTCGCCAAAGGCCCGCCGGCTGTAGGCGAACGGCCCGCCCGCGTGGGGGATCGCGGTGGTCAGTTCGGTAAAACTGAAGATGAAACAGGTGTACATCAGCGCCACCATCAGCGCAGTGATCAGAAACCCGAGGGTCCCCGCGGTGCCCCAGCCGTAACTCCAGCCGAAGTATTCGCCCGAGATCACCAGGCCGACGGCGATGCCCCATAAATGGAGGGTGCCGAGTGTGGGTTTGAGTTGGGTATTAGTTGTCATAAGTCCTCGCTGTTCTTTTTGATCTGTTGGACTTTCAGTAGGGGTGTGCAGCGGATACGCAAAGCTCATGCCAGCGACAGGGCATTGATTCTATGGTGTGGATGGAGGACTTCTTGTCGATCGTTCCCACGCTCCGCGTGGGAATGCAGCCTGGGGCGCTCCGCGCTCCTTCAAGCCGAACGCAGAGCATCCGTTGAGGCGTTCCCACGCAGAGCGTGGGAACGATCAGCTCCAGGCTTAGAAAAAGCCCAGCGGATTGATGTCGTAGCTCACCAGCAGGTTCTTGGTCTGCTGGTAGTGATCGAGCATCATCTTGTGGGTTTCACGCCCTACGCCGGATTTCTTGTAGCCACCGAACGCCGCATGGGCCGGGTAGAGGTGGTAGCAGTTGGTCCAGACGCGACCGGCCTTGATCGCCCGGCCCATGCGGTAGGCGCGGTTGATGTCGCGGGTCCACAGGCCGGCGCCGAGGCCGAACTCGGTGTCGTTGGCGATGGCCAGGGCTTCGGCTTCATCCTTGAAGGTGGTGATGCTCACTACCGGGCCGAAGATTTCTTCCTGGAACACGCGCATCTTGTTGGTGCCCTTGAGCAGGGTCGGCTGGATGTAATACCCGCTGGCGAGGTTGCCTTCGAGTTTTTCCACCTGGCCGCCGGTCAGCAACTGGGCGCCTTCGCCCTTGGCGATTTCCAGGTACGAGAGGATCTTGTCGAACTGCTGCTCGGACGCCTGGGCGCCGACCATGGTGTCGGTGTCCAGCGGGTCGCCGCGTTTGATCTGCTCGATCTTCTTCATCACCACTTGCATGAATTCGTCGTAGATCGATTCCTGCACCAGGGCGCGGGACGGGCAGGTGCAGACTTCACCCTGGTTGAAGAACGCCAGCACCAGACCTTCGGCGGCCTTCTCGATGAAGCTCGGCTCGGCCTGCATGATGTCTTCAAAGAAGATGTTTGGCGACTTGCCGCCCAGTTCCACGGTGGACGGGATGATGTTTTCGGCGGCGCATTTCATGATGTGCGAGCCGACCGGGGTCGAACCGGTGAAGGCAATCTTGGCGATGCGCTTGCTGGTCGCCAGGGCTTCGCCAGCTTCCTTGCCGAAACCTTGCACTACGTTCAGCACGCCGGGCGGCAGCAGGTCACCGATCAGTTCCATGAGCACGCAGATGCCCAGTGGGGTTTGCTCGGCGGGCTTGAGCACCACGCAGTTGCCGGCGGCCAGGGCCGGGGCGAGTTTCCAGGCGGCCATCAGCAGCGGGAAGTTCCACGGGATGATCTGCCCGACCACGCCCAGCGGCTCGTGGATGTGATAGGCCACGGTGTTGCCGTCGATCTCGGCGGCGCTGCCTTCCTGGGCCCGCAGGCAACCGGCGAAGTAGCGGAAGTGGTCGGCGGCCAGGGGGATGTCGGCGTTGAGGGTTTCGCGCACGGCCTTGCCGTTGTCCCAGGATTCGGTGATCGCCAGGGTTTCGAGGTTCTGTTCGATGCGGTCGGCGATTTTCAGCAGGATCAGCGAACGGGCCTGGACCGAGGTGGCGCCCCAGGCATCGGCAGCGGCGTGGGCGGCGTCCAGGGCTTTTTCGATGTCTTCGGCCGTGGAACGCGGGAATTCGGCAATGGGCTGGCCATTGACCGGGGAAGTATTGGTGAAGTACTGACCTTTGACAGGCGCGACGAACTCGCCGCCGATGTAGTTACCGTATTTGCTCTTGAACGAGACGATAGCGCCTTCAGTACCGGGGTGAGCGTAACGCATGGTGAGTTCTCCTTGGCTTTTGTGCTTATACGGGAGGCCGCGCAAATTGAGCGCTGGTATTTAAGCCTAGAGCAAAGGTCGGGCCATTGCCGTGCAGAGCCCGGAAATCAAGACGTTGAGGGGATTTCTTCGGACCAATGGAGGCCCCGCGTGACGATTGCGATACAGAGGGTGTGACACTTTGTGCCAATTGTGAGACAGCCGTTGACCGACGGGTCACGCCAGCATTGCAAAGCGCTTGTGCCTGGAGGATGCTGGGGCAATCTGTGAGTTGCCCAAGTATCGATGGAGACGCGGGCATTCGGTGGGAGCAAGGCTTGCCCGCGATGAACGATGACGCGGTCTACCTGTGATCCGCGCCAAGGCAATCGCGGGCAAGCCTTGCTCCCACAGAAACAACCCTTTACCTGGGGCTAGGTGTTCAGCAGTGACTCCAGCAAGGCCGCAACCTTCGGGGAGAATAATAAGAAATGCACAGCAACCATTTGAGTCGCCATGCCCAGCAGGTCCTGACAGTTACCCAGGGCAAGGCCCATCTGCAAGGACCCGGCAGCGATCCGTCGATTGCCCGTTCCTGGCTGCGCTGCCTCGAGGACTATCACCTGGACCCAGCCCAGAACCTGGCGCCGACGGTGCTTGAGCATGGCCGGGTGCTGGAAAGCCGCGAGCGTCTGCAGCAAGTGCTGCACATTGCCGGTTCCGAAATGACCAGCCTGCACCAGCAATTGTCCGGCGCCGGCCACGCGGTGCTGCTCACCGACGCCCGGGGCGTGATCCTCAACTGCGTCACCGCTCCCAGCGAGCGCAAGATTTTCGAACGGGCCGGCCTCTGGCTCGGTGCCGATTGGAGCGAAGCCTGCGAAGGCACCAATGGCATCGGCACCTGCCTGGTGGAGCGCCAGGCGCTGACCATCCATCAGGAAGAACATTTTCGTGGTCGCCACACCGGCCTGACCTGCTCGGCCAGCCCGGTGTTCGACCCACATGGCGAACTGCTGGCGGTGCTCGACGTGTCCTCGGCCCGGCCGGACGTGTCGCGCCAGAGCCAGTTCCACACCATGGCGTTGGTCAATCTCTCGGCGAAGATGATCGAGAGCTGCTATTTCCTGCGCTGCTTCGACAATCAATGGTTGCTGCGCTTTCATCTGCAGGCCGAGTCCGTGGGGTTGTTCAGCGAAGGGCTGCTGGCGTTCGATGGAGAAGGGCGGATCAGCGCCGTCAACCAGAGTGCACTCAACCTGCTGGGGCACATTCGTGGTGGCTTGCTGGGCCAGCCGGTAGAGGCGTTTTTCGATTGTTCACTGGACGAGTTGCTGGGCCGGGCCAGCGCCCAGGCCAGCGCCAGTTGGCCGCTGCGCACCCGTGATGGTCGGCATTTGTTCGCGGTGCTGCGTGGTCAGCCTCGTAGCATCCCGGTTCCGCTTGTCCCGGCGCCCAAAGCCATGGAGCCTGCGCGACTGACGGGCATCTGCCTGGGGGATGCGCAACTGCAGGAGCATTTCCGCAAGGCGTTGCGGGTGTTCGAGCGTGATGTACCGCTGCTGATCAACGGTGAAACCGGTTGTGGCAAGGAAGCCTTCGCCAAGGCCGTGCATCACGCCAGCCAGCGCGCCGGGAAAAACTTCGTTGCCCTCAATTGTGCAGCCATCCCCGAAAGCCTGATCGAGAGCGAGCTGTTCGGCTATCGCGGTGGCAGCTTTACCGGTGCCCGCAAGGAGGGCATGCGCGGCAAGCTGCAACAGGCCGACGGCGGCACCTTGTTCCTGGATGAAATCGGCGATATGCCCTTGACTTTGCAGACCCGTTTGCTGCGGGTGTTGGAGGATCGCCAAGTGGTGCCTATTGGCGGCGAACCCGAGATGGTGAACGTGCGCATCATCAGCGCCACCCACCGGCAATTGCTTGAGCGGGTGCAGGACGGCAGCTTCCGCGAGGACTTGTACTACCGGCTCAACGGCCTGGAAATTCCTTTGCCGGCATTGCGCGAGCGCAGCGACAAGTCGCAGTTGCTGGATTTTCTGCTGGCCGAAGAAAGTGGCACCGAGACAGTGTTCATCGACGAACCGGCGCGCCGGGCGCTCCTGGCGTTCGACTGGCCGGGCAACGTGCGGCAGATGCGTAACGTCCTGCGCACCCTCGCCGCGTTGTGCGACGGTGGCAGGGTCGGGCTGGACGACCTGCCGGCGATGATTCGCCAGGCACGCCCGGCATTGGAGGAAACACCCGCGTCCGAACATCCGCTGGAGGATGCGGAACGTCTGGCGTTGCTCAATGCGCTGGAACAGACCCGCTGGCACATGACCAACACGGCCGAGCAACTGGGCATCAGCCGCAATACCCTCTACCGGAAACTGCGCAAACACGCGATCGCTCGCTGATCACCGCTCCTCCAGGCACCGAAGCCCCCCCTGTGGGAGCGAGCCTGCTCGCGATAGCGGTGGATCAGCTTGCGGCCATGTTGCATGTGCCGACGTCATCGCGAGCAGGCTCGCTCCCACAGGGATTTGGGTGTGCCTTAAAGACAAGGTGCGATTTCCCCCTCCCTACGCTAACCTGCGGCCATGTTTTACGAGGTCGACTATGCACATCCATATTCTCGGTATTTGCGGCACTTTCATGGGTTCGATGGCGGTCTTGGCCAAGGAGCTGGGCCATCATGTGACCGGTTCCGACGCCAACGTCTACCCGCCGATGAGCACTCAACTGGAAGCTCAGGGCATCGAGCTGACCCAGGGTTATGACCCGGCGCAACTGGACCCGGCACCGGACCTGGTGGTCATAGGCAACGCCATGTCCCGTGGCAACCCGGCGGTGGAGTACGTGCTCAACAAAGGCCTGCCGTATGTGTCCGGGCCGCAGTGGCTGGCCGACCACGTGTTGCAGGGCCGTTGGGTCCTGGCTGTGGCGGGTACCCACGGCAAGACCACCACCAGCAGCATGCTCGCCTGGGTGTTGGAACACGCGGGCATGAGTCCGGGCTTCCTGATCGGCGGTGTGCCGCAGAATTTCTCGGTGTCGGCGCGCCTGGGCGGTACGCCGTTCTTCGTGATCGAAGCCGATGAATACGACAGTGCGTTTTTCGACAAGCGTTCGAAATTCGTCCACTACCGCCCGCGCACGGCGATCCTGAATAACCTGGAATTCGATCACGCGGACATCTTCCCTGATCTGGCGGCCATCGAGCGGCAATTCCACCATCTGGTGCGCACCATTCCAAGCGAAGGCCTGGTGATTCACCCGACCACCGAGCCGGCCTTGCAGCGGGTCATCGAAATGGGCTGCTGGACCCCGGTGCAGACCACCGGCGCGGGCGGACAGTGGCAAGTCAAGTTGCTGAAGGAAGATGGTTCGCAGTTCGAGGTGATGTTCGAAGGCCAGTCCCAAGGCGTCGTGGAGTGGGAATTGACCGGCCAGCACAACGTCGCCAACGCCCTGGCTACCTTGGCGGCCGCGCGTCATGTGGGTGTGGTGCCGTCGATGGGCATTGCCGCATTGAGTGCGTTCAAGAGCGTCAAGCGTCGCATGGAAAAGGTCGCCGAAGTGCACGGCATCACCATCTATGATGATTTCGCCCACCATCCGACCGCCATTGCCACCACCCTCGACGGTTTGCGCAAACGTATTGGCGATGCGCCGCTGATCGCGATCATCGAGCCGCGCTCCAACTCGATGAAACTTGGCGCCCACCGCGATGGCCTGCCGGAAAGCGTGGTCGATGCCGATCAGGTGATCTGGTATGCGCCGGCCAACCTCGGTTGGGACCTGGGGGCCACGGCCGCACTGTGCACGGTGCCGTCGATTGTCAGCGATTCCCTGGAAGGCATCATCGAGCGCGTGAAGAGCCAGGCCCAGCCCGGCACCCACGTGGTGATCATGAGCAACGGCGGCTTCGGTGGCCTGCACGGCAAACTGGCTGAGGCGCTGCAATGAACACTCGCTTCGAGAGCAATGGTCCGGAGCGCATCACGCTGGCGATGACCGGTGCGTCCGGCGCCCAGTACGGCTTGCGCCTGCTCGATTGCCTGGTGCGGGAAGACCGTGAGGTGCACTTTCTCATTTCCAAGGCCGCGCAGTTGGTGATGGCTACGGAAACCGACGTGACCCTGCCGGCCAAGACCCAGATGATGCAGGCCTTCCTCACCGAATACACCGGGGCGGCGGCGGGGCAGATCCGGGTGTACGGCAAGGAAGACTGGATGTCGCCGGTGGCGTCGGGCTCCGGCTCGCCGGCGGCCATGGTGGTGGTGCCGTGTTCCACCGGCACGCTGTCGGCGATTGCCACCGGGGCCTGCAACAACCTGATCGAACGGGCCGCGGACGTGACGCTCAAGGAGCGCCGCCAGTTGATCCTCGTGCCGCGGGAGGCGCCGTATTCGAGCATTCACCTGGAGCACATGCTCAAGTTGTCGAACATGGGCGTGACCATCCTGCCGGCCTCGCCGGGCTTCTATCACCAGCCGCAGACCATCGACGATCTGATCGATTTCGTGGTCGCGCGGATTCTCAACCTGATGAATATCCCCCAGGACATGTTGCCGCGCTGGGGCGAGCACCATTTGAGCAGTGATGAATAAGCTGTTGATCGTTCTGCTGGCGCTGCAACTGACCGGCTGCGCCACCGCCCGCACCCTCGACGCCGCCAAGCCTGGCGCACCGGTGGTGTATGCGGGTACTCGCCTGGATCTTTACGCCCTCAACGGTAGCTGCTGCGCCAAGGATCGCTTTGGCGCCGAAGCCCCGAGCTATCCTGGCGTCGATCTGCCGGGCAGTGCGTTGCTCGACACCTTGTTATTGCCGTTGTCGTTGTTTACGGCGATGGGGTGGGGTTCCAGGCGACGGGTGGGTTGTAATCACCGAATCCTGGCCTTATGGCGAGGTCACTTTCTGTGGGAGCAAAGCTTGCTCGCGATGCGGCCGCCTCGGTTCCAAGGCAAGAAACGCGTCAACTTCATCGCGGGCAAGCCTTGCTCCCACAGTTTGCTGCTGAAAATCCTGTTTCAGCAGCCTTAAGAGTCACTTGCCCAGCTTACGCAACTCATCCGACTCCACCACCCGCACCCCATCCTGTTCTTCCAGCGCCAGGCGCCACATGGCGCGGGCCAGTTGGCAGGCTTCGATGCCGTGGTACTTGCCGGGAATCAGTTTCGACAAGGGCCCGGCCAATTGCTCGGCCAGGCGGGGTTCGACGCGCTCACCCAATAGCAGGGAAGGACGGCAGATGGTCAGCTGCGGCCAGTCCTGGGCCTTGAGCGCGGCTTCCATTTCGCCTTTGACCCGGTTGTAGAAGACGGATGACTTCGCATCAGCCCCCAGGGCGCTGATCACCACCAGATGCCGTGCGCCCAGCGCCCGGGCACGTTTGGCGAAGGCCACGACCAGGTCCAGGTCCACCGCGCGAAAGGCTTGTTCCGAGCCGGCCTTCTTGATGGTGGTGCCGAGGCAGCAGAAGGCGATGTCGACCTGGCCGCTGAGGCGAGGCAATACGTCGGCCGGTTCCCCAACCGGGTTTTCCAGGCGTGGATGCTCGGCCAACGGCCGGCGGGAGGGCGCCAGGACGCGGCTGATGGTCGGCTCGTTGAGCAGCCGATCCAGCAGGTGTTCCCCGGTCAATCCGGTAGCGCCGGCGAGCAAAACATGCTGAGGCGTCAAGTACATAGTGTTTCCCCCTTGATACGGTTCAGCTTAGTTGCTCTTTTTGGCCTCGTCGTTCAGTGCAGCACTTTGCAATGCTTTTCGTGCCTGCAATTTGCGCAGCAGTTGCCAGTGGGAGAGGACGGTCCTGGGGGCCCAGATCTGCGGCTCGGACGCCTCGAAATTATCCGCCTGCTCCCGTTCGGCCACAGTGGCCTTGGCCAGCTTGAAGGCTTGTTCCAGGTCGTCGGTCTGGTTCAGCGCCTGGGCGAACAACGCATCGCCGAAATAGGTGAAGTTGGCTTCCTCGGAGCAACCGAAGGACACCCGGTCGGCCCGTGAAGCGGTCATGACCAGGGTGCGTTCGTCCTTGAGCGCCGGGATGAAACCGCCGGAGTAGCAGGCCGAGATCACCACGATCTTGTCGCGGTTCTTCAGCGGTGCCAGCACCACGGCCAGTTCGTCGGCGGGCAGGTCGGCCAGTTCCATGCGTGGCTGGTCGAGTACCAGTTCATGTTCGCTGGTGCCATGGCTGGTCAGGTAGATGAAAATCAGGTCTTCCGGGCCGCTGCGTTCGGCCAGGGTGCTGGCGGCGCGGCGCAGGCTTTCGCGGGTCGCCATGGGGCGGTCGCCCAGGTGATCGCGATGATTGACCAGGCGGATCTGGCCGAACGCGCCGAAACGGCTGGCGAGCATGTTGGCAACATAGTCGGATTCGCGCAGGAACACGCTTTGCTTGCCGTCTCCGCCCAGGGTCAGGCTGTACAGCTCCACTGCTGGTGTCGAAGCGGGGATCTGGGCCAGGGCGTCGTCCAGCAGGCGGCCCTGTGACAGCAGGCCGAGTTCGAGTACGTCCGGCAGCAGCTTGCCATCCGCATCGCGCACCCGCTGGCCGTTGGCCCAGGTGCCGCTTTGTACCGTGCCGTCGGTCAACACCAGGGTGCCGCGCCCGTGGTAACTGTCGTTTTCGAACGCACCGATGTAAAAACTGCCATCGGGCAGGTTCAGGCGGCCCTGGCCGGTAAAGCGCCATTCATTGAAGCGGCCGAGGTAATGGCTGCCATCGGCGCCGATCAGCTCGCCCTTGCCGGTGAGCGCGCCGTCCTTGAACTGGCCGATCCAGACGTCGCCGTCGGCATTTTCGTAGCGGCCGCGGCCGTTGAGCTGGTTGTTCTTGAAGCTGCCGACATAGACATCGCCTTCGGCGCTGTTGAACGTGCCTTTGCCCTGGAGCTGGCCATCGACGAAATGCCCGGTGAACTGGTTGCCGGCGGCATCGAAGCGCTGACCATCGCCGTTGGGCTTGCCGTTGGCGAACGGGCCCTGGTACTGGCTGCCGTCGGCGAGCTCCAGGCGGCCGAGGCCCGAATACCGGTCGGCCTTGAATTCGCCGCGGTAGGTGACGCCGTTTTCCTTGAGCGTGCCTTCGCCGTCCCGTCGCCCCAGCTTGAAGCCACCGGTGTAGCTGCTGGTGGGCGTGTCGAGGCTGCCCTGGCCGTGGAACAGGCCTTGCTGGAACTGGCCGCGATAGACTTCGCCATTGCTGCCGTGCCATTCCCCGGTGCCATGCCATTGGCCTTTGTCGAACTGTCCGGCATACCAACTGCCGTTGGGATAGTCGATGCGTCCCTGGCCCTGCAGCAGCCCGTTCACCAGATCGCCGCGATAGCGTCCGCCATCGGGCAGGCGTGCGTCAGGCGGCAACAGGGATTCGCCATCGCCGCAGGCGGCCAGCAGGAGGGTCAAAGCCAGGGGGAAAAGTAAGCGCATAACGGGATCCAGGTAATCAGGCGACGAGTATGCCGCAGCTATGCGCGATAGAACTAGAGAAGCGGTGCGAAACTGCCTGGGCGGTTTCGCATGCGCAAAGGGTTACACGAAGCAGAGCGACAGGGGTTCGGCGATGTAGGCCGGTTTGTCCGAGCCTTCGATTTCCAGCGTGGCGTTGGCTTTGAGCAGCCATTGGCCGGGTTTTTTCTCGGTGGCATCCACCAGGTCGACTTTGAGCCGCACCTTGGAATCGACCTTTACCGGCTGGATGAAGCGCACGCTGTCCAGTCCGTAGTTGACGACCATTTTCACGCCTTCAGGCAGGATCAGAATGTCTTCCATCAGCTTGGGCATCAGCGAAAGCGACAGGAAGCCGTGGGCAATGGTGCTGCCGAATGGCGTCTGTGCGGCCTTGACCGGATCGACGTGGATGAACTGAAAGTCGCCTGTGGCTTCGGCGAACAGGTTGATGCGGTCCTGGTCGATGGTCAGCCAGTCGGAACGTCCGAGTTCCTTGCCGACATAATCTTTGAGCGCTGCAACGGGAACATAGGGCATTGAGACTCTCCTTGGTTCATCGGTTCTATCTTTGGTACGGGGGTAGGTGGCCTGCGTGGTCAATTCGTGTGCTCAAATTAGCCGTACAGGCCACTAGCGCCCCCGGGAACCACTGTAGATCAACATGACGCACAGGGCAGGTCACTGACCATGCTTTTTACGAATGCCGGTCCATAGCCTGGGCGTGCTTATAATGCGGGCGCTTTCATTGGGTAGAGGTTGCAGGGGAGAGGACGGATGTTGCTACGGGGCCTGACCTGGCTGGTGCTGTTCCAATTGCTGGGCACCGCCATCAATCATTTGTTCTTGCCGGTGCTGCCGGGGCCGATCATCGGCCTGCTGCTGTTGCTGGGCTATTTGATCGTCCGTGGCGAAGTCGCCGAGCCATTGAGCCTGGCCGCCAGCAGCTTGCTGCGTTACTTGCCGTTGCTGCTGGTGCCGCCGGCGGTGGGGGTGATGGTCTACGCCCGGGCCATCGCCGCCGATTTCTGGGCCATCGTCGGCGCGCTGGTGTTGTCGCTGGTCCTGTCCATGGCGTTCACCGGGGTGTTGATGCAGCGCCTGGGCCGGCATCACGTCGCGGCCGTGGAAGAGGACCAGCCATGATCCTCGACTGGCAGGGCGCCTGGGCGTCGGTGATCCATCATCCGCTGTTCGGCATCGGCATTACCCTGGGGGCCTATCAACTGGTATTGGCGGCATTCGAAAAGACCCGCTGGGTATTCCTGCAACCGGTGCTGATGTCGATGGTGCTGCTGATCGGTGTGCTGGTCAGTTGCGGCATCAGCTACGCCGAATACCGCAAGAGCACCGAAATCCTCAGCATCCTGCTGGGGCCGGCCACGGTCGCGCTGGCGGTGCCGCTGTACCTGAACCTGCGACGGATCCGGCAATTGTTCTGGCCGATCTTTACTACGCTGGTGATAGGCGGGGTGTTCGCCACCGGCTCCGCGGTGTTGCTGGGCTGGGCGTTTGGCGCCGAGCACATGATTCTGATGACCATGGCGCCCAAATCGGTGACCTCTCCGATTGCGATGCTGGTGGCCGAGCAGATCGGCGGCGTGGCGGCCATGGCGGCGGTGTTCGTCTTGATCACCGGTGTGCTCGGGGCGATCCTGGGCCCGAGCATCCTGACCAGGCTGGGTGTCCACAGCCCTGAAGCCCGGGGCATGGCCCTGGGCCTGACAGCTCATGCGGTAGGGACTTCAGTGGCGTTGCAGGAAAGCGAAGAGTCCGGCGCCTTTGCGGCGCTGGCGATGAGTCTGATGGGCGTGGCCACGGCGGTGCTGCTGCCGCTGGTAGTGTCGATGACGGTCTAGGAAACAGTTATGAATTTGCCGCTTTTTCCGTTGAACACCGTGCTTTTCCCCGGCTGCATTCTCGATTTGCAGATATTCGAGGCACGTTACCTCGACATGATCGGGCGCTGCATGAAGAAGGGCGAAGGGTTCGGGGTGGTGTGCATCCTGGACGGGCAGGAAGTCGGCATCGCGCCGCAAGGTTATGCACGGGTCGGCTGTGAGGCGCTGATCACCGACTTTTCCCAGCAGGACAATGGCCTGCTGGGAATTCGCGTGCAGGGCGGACGCCGCTTTATCGTGCATGGCAGCAGTGTCCAGGCCGACCAGCTCACCGTGGCCGATGTCGAATGGCTGGAGGATGAACCGGAGCAACCGCTGCAGGACGAAGACGCCGACCTGGTGGCGCTGCTCCAGGCCCTGGCCGAGCACCCGATGGTCGAGGCCCTGAACATGGGCACCGAGGCGACCGGCCAACAGTCATTGGCCAATCAACTGGCTTACCTGCTGCCGTTCAATGAGCTGGACAAGATCGACTTGCTGCAACTGGATGATCCGCAACAGCGCCTGGATGCGATTCAGGCGCTGCTCGATGAGTTGCAGGGCGAGCTCTTCGCCTGAGGCTGTTCACCGCAAATCATTGTGGGAGCGAGCCTGCTCGCGATGGCGGCGTGTCAGCGAAGCAGGTGTTGGCTGAGGCGCCGCCATCGCGAGCAGGCTCGCTCCCACAGGGATTCCTCTGTGCCGATGAAATCAGTCTGCATCAATAGGCATACCGCAGCATCCCATGGGGCAGGTGCCGCAGGGCAAAGAAGCTGAATGCGGCCACCAGCGCCGGCAGGATCAGCCACCAGATCTTCGGCGGCATGGCGGGCAACGGGGTCTGGCGCTGGCTCAGCCACAGGACGGCGGCGCAGACGCAGGCGGCGAGCATGGCGCCAGCCAGGATGTCGCTGGGCCAATGGGCGCCCAGGTACACCCGGGACAAGGCAATCGCCAGCGCCGGCAGACAGCCCAGGAGCAGCCAGGTCAGGCGCAGGCGTGGCGGTTGTCCGCGACCGGCCAGGACCGCGAGCGCCAGGAACAGCGCGAACGAACCGGAGGCATGGCCACTGGGCATGCTGTAGCTGGTCAGCGGATCGGTCAGGATTTCCGGGCGCACGCGGGCGAAGAAATGCTTGCTGCCGGTATTGGCCAGGGCGGTGAGCAGCATGGTGGCGCCGGCGAAGATCGCCTGTCGCCATTGGCGGGCCAGCAACAGCAATCCGGTCAGCAGGGCGCTGAAGATCAGCATGAAGCGGAATTCGCCGATCAGCGTGAAGGTCACGGCGATCTCGTCCAGCATCGGGCTGCGATGTTCCTGGACCAGGGTCATCAACCCTTGGTCGAAGGCGGTCAGGTAGCGGAAGCCGATGAACAGGCCAAGCAGGATCACCAGGCCCAGGCCGGCAATCAGCGCCGTGGCGTGTCGGTGACGCCGCAGGCTGCTGTTGACACTCAACCCGATCATCACCGCGACGCTGCCGATGACGATGCCGGCCTGTAGCCAGAAGCCTTCGGGCAACGGCAGGCGAATCGCCGCCCCGGTGGCCCAGCCCGGCAAAAGATACGCCACGCTCCAGCCCGACGCGGCCAGCAGGCTGACGGCGGCAAAGCGGGGGAAGGGCATGTCGCACATCCCGGCGACCATCGGCAGCATCGGTCGCAGCGGGCCGATAAAGCGTCCCACCAGCAGGCTGGCGATGCCGTAGCGCTGGAAATAGCTTTCCGCCGCGTTCATCCATTCCGGGTGGTGCCGCAGTCCCGGCAGGCGTCGGATGTTCTGGTGGAAGTGCCGGCCGAGGAAATATGAGGCCAAGTCCCCGAGCAAGCCTCCCAGCAAGCCCAGCAACAGTGTCTCGCCCAGGGACAAGGCGCCACTGCCGGCCAGCACCGCCACGGCAAACAGCAGCACGGTGCCCGGTACGATCAACCCGGCAATCGCCAGGCACTCCACGCACGCCACGATGAACACCGCCACCGCCAGCCATTGCGGGTTGGCAGCTAGCCAGCCAGTGATGCTATCGAGCCATGGGCCCATAAATACAACTCCATTGAATGTGCATTGTTTTACTGTGGGAGCGAGCCTGCTCGCGATAGCGGTGTGTCAGTCAACATCAATATTGGATGTACGGACGCCATCGCGAGCAGGCTCGCTCCCACAGGGGATCTGTTGTGAAGCAAAAAAACCTGGCTCCCACAGGAAATTGTGTTGCATCGCTCATGGCAGCAAAAAATAATCGCGCCCCTCGACCTGTCCGCGCCGCAACGGGTTGCGGGTGCACCACGGTGCGTAGGCGGCGTCGACGAAACGGTAGGGCAGATGCTCGTCGCGTCCCAGTGGGATGCCCAGGCGGGTGGTCTGGATCACATTGACCGTCGGCACCGCCACGTCTTCCACCAGCAACCGTTCAGGGTCGAAGCGTTTGGCGTCCCATTCCGGCACCTTCAGCCCCAAGGCCTTGCACAGCAGGGTCTGGCCGGCGCAGAGCTTCTGCGGCGTACGTGGGCGGCCTTGGGCGTCGGGATTGTTCAGCAGCATCTGCGCCAGGCTGTCCGGGCCGGAGATGCCATCGACCCATGGGTACGCCGATTTGATCAGCACCGCGTTACCCGGTCCCTGGGCGCTGAAGTTCAGCGAGTCGCCGCCCCGGGCGTAGTACATATAGATGTGGCCGCCGTCCAGAAACAGTGCCTTGCGTTTTTCCGTATAGCCCAGGGAGGCGTGGCTGCCCTTTTCGGCGAAATAGTACGCTTCGGTCTCGATGATTCGGGCGCTGAGCCACAGCTCGCCGACCCTGTGGCGAATGACTTTGCCCAGCAGGTCCCTGGCGAGCACCTGGGCGTCGCGGTCAAAAAAGGCATGGGGCAAGGCGTTTGGCGTAGGTGGCGAATCGGTCATGGCAGTAGACGAATTGAGGCCAAAGGAAGGGCGATGATAGCAATGGAAATCTTAATCGCCGCTGAACAGGTGAAATTCCTGACAGTTTTGCGCCTCCGCCGGTCACCACTGTGAGTCCATGCTGTTAGTCGAGGGTTACGACAGCTATAATCTGCCGCTTTCCTCTTCGCCAAGACCACACAGACCATGACTGAGTCCGTTCTTGACTACATGACCCGCCTGGGTCGCGCCGCTCGCGAAGCGTCGCGCATCATCGGCCGTGCCAGCACCGCGCAGAAAAACCGCGCCCTGCAAGCCGCCGCCAATGCGCTGGACGCCGCTCGCGCCGAGTTGTCCGCCGCCAATGAGCTCGACCTGGCCGCCGGCCGGGCCAATGGCCTCGAGCCGGCCATGCTCGAGCGCCTGGCGCTGACCCCGGCGCGCATCGACGGCATGATCGTCGGTCTGCGCCAGGTGGCGGCACTGCCGGACCCGGTCGGGGCGATCCGCGACATGAGCTACCGGCCATCGGGTATTCAGGTCGGCAAGATGCGCGTGCCCCTGGGCGTGGTCGGGATCATCTACGAGTCGCGGCCGAACGTGACCATCGACGCCGCGAGCCTGTGCCTGAAGTCCGGTAACGCGACCATCCTGCGCGGCGGTTCCGAGGCGATTCATTCCAACCGTGCCATTGCCGCCTGCATCCAGCGCGGCCTGGCCGAGGCCGGTCTGCCGGCCGCCGTGGTGCAAGTGGTGGAAACCACCGACCGTGCCGCTGTCGGCGCGCTGATCACCATGCCCGAATTCGTCGATGTCATCGTGCCGCGCGGCGGCAAGGGCCTGATCGAACGGGTCAGCCGCGATGCCCGTGTACCGGTGATCAAGCACCTGGACGGTATCTGCCACGTCTACGTCAGTGCTCACGCCGAGCTGCCAAAGGCCCAGCGCATCGCCTTCAACGCCAAGACCTATCGTTACGGCATCTGCGGCGCGATGGAAACCCTGCTGGTGGACCAGGCCGTTGCCCAGGACTTCCTGCCGGCGATGGCTGCTCAGTTCCGCGAAAAAGGCGTCGAACTGCGGGGTTGCGAGCGCACCCGGGCGATCATCGAGGCGGCGCAAGCCACCGAAGAGGACTGGAACACCGAATATCTGGCGCCGATCCTGTCGATCCGGGTGGTCGACGGTCTGGACCAGGCCATCGAGCACATCAATCGTCACGGCTCCCACCACACCGACGCCGTCGTCAGCGAACACCAGGGCGAAACCCGGCGCTTCCTGGCTGAAGTGGATTCGGCGTCGGTGATGATCAACACCCCGACCTGCTTCGCCGATGGCTTTGAATACGGATTGGGCGCCGAGATCGGCATTTCTACTGATAAGCTGCACGCCCGCGGCCCGGTCGGCCTCGAAGGCCTGACCTGCGAGAAGTACATCGTGGTCGGTGATGGCCAGTTGCGCGGACAGGAGCCGGTCTGACTTGGGCGACCTCGACCCGTCAGCCGCTGTGACGACGACAGCTGTGCCCAGGCGCATCGGCATCCTGGGCGGCACGTTCGACCCGGTGCACATCGGCCATTTGCGCGGTGCGCTGGAAGTCGCCGATGCCCTGGGCCTCGATGAGCTGCGCCTGACGCCCAACGCCAGGCCGCCTCACCGGGATACACCGCAGGTGTCGGCGCAGGACCGTCTGGCGATGGTCGAGTGCGCGGTGGCCGGCGTGTCGCCGCTGGTGGTGGACGCCCGCGAATTGCAGCGGGACAAACCGTCCTACTCCATTGACACCCTGGAGCTGATGCGGGCCGAAATGGCCGCCGACGCCCAGGTTTTCCTGCTTCTGGGCTGGGACGCATTTTGCGGCCTGCCCACTTGGCACCGCTGGGAAGAGTTGCTCCAGCATTGCCACATCCTGGTGCTGCAACGCCCGGATGCCGACAGCGAGCCGCCGGATGCCTTGCGCAACCTGCTGGCGGCACGCTCGGTGAGCGACCCGCTGGCCCTCAAGGGGCCGAGCGGACAGATTGCATTCGTCTGGCAGACACCGCTCGCGGTATCCGCCACCCAGATCCGTCAACTGCTGGCCAGCGGTAAGTCGGTACGTTTCCTGGTGCCCGACGCGGTCCTGGCCTACATCGATGCGCACGGGCTGTACCGTGCGTCGAACTGAACGAGGCTGCTTCAAGGCACGTGGTACGTGTAGCGAAGCGCCCGAATATACGAGCAAAACGAGTTTTATATGACTGAGAAAGACGTAAACAAAGTAAAGCGCAAGGGCACCTTCAAGAGCGCCCCGCTGCCCGTGGAGGCGCACACTGGCGCCGTGCTGGCCGGCGAAGAGCTGGTCAAGGTGGCCGTTGCGGCCCTGGAAGACGTCAAGGCCCAGGACATCCAGGTGATCGACGTTCGTGAAAAGCAGAGCATCACTGACTTCATGATCATCGCCACCGGTACCTCCAACCGCCAGATCGGCGCGATGCTGGACAAGGTCCGCGAAGCGGTCAAGGCCCAGGGTATCAAGCCGCTGGGCGAAGAAGGCAAGGGCGACAGCGACTGGGTCCTGCTGGATATGGACGATGTCATCGTGCACATGATGACCGCCTCGGCACGCCAGTTCTATGACCTGGAGCGCCTGTGGGCCGGTGCCGAACAGAGCCGTGCGGCGGATGCCCGTCACCACAGCCCTGAAAACACCCATGAGCACTTCACCAAGCTCAACAAAGACCAGCAGTAAGGGATCGCTGTGCGACTGCGCCTGATCGCCGTCGGTTCCCGCATGCCCAAGTGGGTGGAAGAAGGCTGGCATGAATATGCCAAGCGTCTTCCTTCCGAGCTGGCCCTGGAACTGGTGGAAATTCCGCTCAACACCCGTGGGAAGAACGCCGACGTGGCGCGCTTCATCCGCCAGGAAGGCGAAGCCATGCTGGCCAAGGTCGGGCCGAACGAGCGCATCGTCACCCTCGAGGTCCACGGCAAGCCCTGGAGCACCGAGCAACTGGCGGTCGAGCTCGATCGCTGGCGGCTGGACTCGCGCACGGTGAATTTCATGGTCGGTGGCCCGGAGGGGCTGGCGCCGGAAGTCTGTGCGCGGGCCGATCAGCGCTGGTCGTTGTCGCCCCTGACGTTGCCGCACCCGTTGGTGCGGATCCTGATCGGTGAACAGTTGTATCGTGCCTGGACAGTCCTGTCCGGGCACCCTTACCACAAGTAATCCTGCCCTCATGCCTCAGCCGATCCGCATCAAGGACCACGAAAAAGACGCCCGCCTGGTGCGCAGTCGCGTCGTGTTCGGCGCCATTACCGTGGTGACGCTGATCGGCGTGCTGATCGCGCGGCTCTATTTCCTCCAGGTGATCCAGTACGAGTACCACTCGACCCTGTCGGAAAACAACCGTGTGCATGTGCAGCCGATCCCGCCGACCCGCGGGTTGATTTTCGACCGCAATGGCGTGGTGGTGGCCGACAACCGGCCCAGTTTCAGCCTGAGCATGACCCGCGAGCGGTCCGGCGATTGGCAACAGGTGCTGGATGTCATCGTCGAAGTGCTGCAACTGACGCCCGAGGATCGGGCCATCTTCGAGAAGCGCATGCGCCAGGGACGTCGGCCGTTCGAGCCGGTGCCGATCCTGTTCGAGTTGACCGAAGAGCAGATTGCCCTGATCGCGGTGAACCAGTTCCGCCTGCCGGGCGTCGAGGTGGTAGCGCAGTTGGTGCGTCATTATCCCCAGGGGGCGCATTTTGCCCACTCGGTCGGCTACATGGGGCGGATCAACGAGAAAGAGCTCAAGAGCCTCGATCCGGTCAACTACAGCGGTACCCACCACATCGGCAAGACCGGCATCGAGCGCTTCTACGAGCCCGAGCTGCACGGCCAGGTGGGTTACGAAGAAGTCGAGACCAACGCCCGTGGTCGCGTGTTGCGGGTTCTCAAGCGCACCGACCCGATTCCCGGCAAGGACATTGTCCTGAGTCTGGACATCAAGTTGCAGGAAGCCGCCGAAGCGGCCCTGGGCGGACGACGGGGCGCCGTGGTGGCGCTGGACCCGGCCACCGGCGAGGTCCTGGCGATGGTCAGCCAGCCGAGTTTCGACCCGAACCTGTTCGTCACCGGCATCAGCTTCAAGGCCTATGCCGAGTTGCGCGATTCCATCGACCGGCCGCTGTTCAACCGTGTATTGCGCGGCCTCTACCCGCCGGGCTCGACCATCAAACCGGCCGTGGCGATTGCCGGGCTGGACGCCGGCGTGGTGACCGCCTCGAGCCGGGTCTTCGACCCCGGCTATTACATGCTGCCCAACTACGACCACAAGTACCGCAACTGGAACCGTACCGGCGACGGCTATGTGGACCTGGAAACGGCGATCATGCGTTCCAACGACACCTACTTCTATGACCTGGCCCACAAGCTGGGGATCGATCGGTTGTCGTCTTACCTGGGTAAGTTCGGCATCGGCCAGAAAGTCTCCCTGGATATGTTCGAGGAGTCGCCCGGCCTGATGCCTTCCCGGGAATGGAAGCGGGTGACCCGGCGCCAGGCATGGTTCCCGGGTGAAACCCTGATCCTGGGGATCGGCCAGGGCTACATGCAGGCAACGCCTTTGCAACTGGCCCAGGCCACGGCCCTGGTGGCGAGCAAGGGCAAGTGGCATCGCCCGCACCTGGCCAAGACCATCGAAGGCCAGCCGCCCGTGGACCCGGACCCGATGCCAGACATCGTCCTGCACAATCCGTCGGACTGGCAGAAGGTCAACAACGGCATGCAGCAAGTGATGCACGGTGCCCGGGGTACGGCGCGCAAGGCGGCAATCGGCTCGCCTTATCGCATCGCCGGCAAGAGCGGTACAGCCCAGGTGGTCGCGATCAAGCAGGGCGAGAAGTACGACCGCTCCAAGGTCCAGGAGCGCCACCGCGACCACGCCCTGTTCGTCGGTTTCGCCCCGGCCGACAACCCGAAGATCGTTGTGGCGGTGATGGTCGAGAACGGTGAGTCGGGCTCTGGTGTCGCCGCGCCAGTGGTGCGCCAGGTCATGGATGCCTGGTTGCTGGATGAACACGGCCAGCTCAAGCCTGAGTACGCAAGCCCCACCACCGCGGAGGCTACGGCCCGTGAAGAATAATTTCGACCGGATCCTCTCCAGCGAAGACGTGATGCGCCGTCGCGCCACGCTGTTGCAGCGCATGCACATCGATGGCCCGCTGCTGGTCCTGCTGCTGATCCTGGCCGCGGGCAGCCTGTTCGTGTTGTATTCGGCCAGCGGCAAGAGCTGGGATCTGCTGGCCAAGCAGGCCACCTCGTTCGGCATCGGGCTGGTGTCGATGATCGTCATTGCCCAGCTCGAACCACGTTTCATGGCGCGCTGGGTGCCGCTGGCCTATGTGGTGGGCGTGAGCCTGCTGGTGGTGGTGGACGTGATGGGCCATAACGCCATGGGGGCCACGCGCTGGATCAACATCCCCGGGGTGATCCGCTTCCAGCCTTCGGAGTTCCTGAAGATCATCATGCCGGCGACCATCGCCTGGTACTTGTCCAAGCGTACCTTGCCGCCGCAGCTCAAGCACGTATGCATCAGTCTGCTGCTGATCGGCATCCCGTTCATCCTGATCGTGCGCCAGCCGGACCTCGGTACTTCACTGCTGATCCTGGCCGGTGGCGCCTTCGTGCTGTTCATGGGTGGGTTGCGCTGGCGCTGGATCCTGAGCGTGGTTGCCATCGCGATACCGGTGTCGGTGGCCATGTGGTACTTCGTGATGCATGACTACCAGAAGCAACGCATCCTGACCTTCCTCGACCCGGAAAGCGACCCGCTGGGCACCGGCTGGAACATCATCCAGTCCAAGGCCGCCATCGGCTCCGGTGGGGTATTCGGCAAGGGCTGGCTGATGGGCACCCAGTCGCACCTGGACTTCCTGCCGGAAAGCCACACCGACTTCATCATCGCCGTGATGGGCGAGGAGTTCGGCCTGGTGGGGATCTGTCTGCTGCTGCTGATCTATCTGTTGCTGATCGGCCGGGGGCTGGTCATCACCGCCCAGGCCCAGACCCTGTTCGGCAAGTTGCTGGCGGGCAGCCTGACCATGACGTTTTTTGTTTACGTTTTCGTCAACATCGGTATGGTCAGTGGCTTGTTGCCGGTCGTAGGAGTGCCGTTGCCCTTCATTAGCTACGGAGGAACTTCGCTGGTGACGCTACTGTCAGCGTTTGGGGTCTTGATGTCGATCCATACCCACCGCAAGTGGATCGCGCAGGTTTGAATAAGGTGAAGAGTTCAATGCAAGCAATGCGTGGCTGGTCGACGCGACATGCGTGGGTCGGCCTGATCAGCCTCCTGGGCGGTGCGTCGCACGCCTTGGCCGGTGATTACGAAGGCTCGCCGCAGGTGGCCGAGTTCGTCGGTGAAATGACCCGCGACTACGGCTTTGCCGGTGAGCAACTGATGGGGGTGTTCCGCGAGGCCGAACGCAAGCAGTCGATCCTCGATGCGATCTCCCGGCCCGCCGAGCGGGTCAAGCAGTGGAGCGAATACCGGCCGATGTTCATCACCGAGGCGCGCATCGCCCGGGGTGTGGACTTCTGGCGCCAGCACGAGGCCGCCTTGACCCGCGCCGAGCAGGAATACGGTGTGCCGGCCCAGGTCATCGTGTCCATCATCGGTGTCGAGACCTTCTTTGGCCGCAATACCGGGAATTTCCGGGTGATCGACGCCCTGTCGACTCTGGGCTTCGATTATCCGCCGCGGGCCGAATTCTTCCGCAAGGAACTGCGTGAATTCCTGTTGCTGGCCCGCGAGGAGCAGGTCGATCCGCTGACCCTCAAGGGCTCCTATGCCGGGGCCATGGGCCTGCCGCAGTTCATGCCCAGCAGTTTCCGCGCCTATGCGGTGGATTTCGATGGCGATGGCCACATCAATATCTGGACCAACCCCACCGATGCCATCGGCAGCGTTGCCAGCTATTTCAAGCGCCACGGCTGGGAAGCCGGACAACCGGTGGTCAGCCGTGCCGACGTGCGTGGCGACCAGGTGGACGAGGGCCTGAGCGAGGGCATCGAGCCGACGAAAACCGTCGGGGAGTTGCGGGCGCTGGGCTGGTCGAGTCATGATGCGCTGCGTGACGACATGCCCGTCACCGCCATCCGCCTGGAAGGTGAACAGGGTCCTGAATACTGGATGGGCCTGAAGAATTTCTACGCAATTACGCGTTATAACCGCAGTGTGATGTACGCCATGGCTGTGCATCAACTGTCTGAAGAGCTGGTCAAAGCACGGGGCGTCAAATAATGCAGGCATTGCCTACCTATCAACCCCTGAAAGCCAGGCCCCTGAAGTTCGTGGCACTGGCTGCGCTGTCGCTGTTGGTCGTCAGTTGTTCGACCAGTCGCGCACCGACCCAGAAGAGCTCCACCGCCGTGCGCGCCATGCCGGGCCTGGACATCAACCGTGCCCACAAGGACGGCGCGCCGTGGTGGGACGTGGATGTCTCGCGCATTCCCGACGCCACCCCAACCCTGCACACCGGCCCCTACAAGGCCAACCCGTACACGGTGCTGGGCAAGACCTATTTCCCGATGGCCGACTCCAAGACCTACGTCGCGTCGGGCACGGCGTCCTGGTATGGCACCAAGTTCCATGGCCAGAACACCGCCAACGGCGAGGTGTATGACCTGTACGGCATGAGCGCGGCCCACAAGACGCTGCCGTTGCCCAGTTACGTGCGGGTGACCAACCTGGACAACAACAAGAGCGTGATCCTGCGAGTCAACGACCGTGGGCCGTTCTATTCCGACCGTATCATCGACCTGTCGTATGCGGCGGCGAAAAAACTCGGTTACGCTGAAATCGGCACCGCGCGGGTCAAGGTCGAGGGCATCGACCCGCAGGAGTGGTGGGCCCAGCGTGGCCGTCCGGCGCCTTTGATGCTCAACGAGCCAAAAGTGGCGCAAAATGCCGCGCCGACCGTAACGGCGTCCACCGGCACGGTCGAACAATGGACACCACCGCCGCAGCAACACGCCGCGGCCGTAGTGCCTGTGCAGCTGGATGCAAAAAAAAACGCTTCTGCAACAGCGTCTGGCCAGTATCTGCAAGTGGGCGCGTTCGCCAACCCGGACGCTGCCGAACTGCTCCGCTCGAAGCTGAGCTCGATGGTGAGCGCTCCGGTGTTCATCAGCTCGATCGTGCGCAACCAGCAGACACTGCATCGGGTGCGCCTGGGGCCGATCGGTTCTCCGGGTGAAGTCCAGCAGGTGCAGAACAGCGTGCGCCTGGCCAATCTCGGTTCGCCGAGCCTGGTCACCGCCGAATGATTGATTGAAGGCCCGCTTGCGGTTCGAGCGGGTCCGGTTGTTGGCTCCATGAATAACAAAAGCCCGGCAAGGGTGTGAGTGAGCAACTTGCAAACGCGGCAGCCCGTCAAGAAGGCTGCCTGTTAAGTATTGCCCTTGGGCAGTTTCCATTAGCGATTTCGAGAGACGGATGAATATCACCACCTTTGCCAAACGCCTTTGCCTGCTAGTCCCGCTGCTTCTTTCACCTGCCGCGTTCGCGGCCGAGATGATGCCGGCTCCCCCTCAATTGGCCGCCAAATCCTTTGTGCTCATGGATGCCAGCAGCGGCGAGGTGCTGGTAGAGAACAACGGTGACCAGCGCCTGCCACCAGCCAGCCTGACCAAGCTGATGACCGCCTACATCGCGACCCTGGAAATCCGTCGCGGCCAGATCGGCGAGAACGATCCGGTGACCGTCAGCGAAAACGCCTGGCGCACCGGCGGTTCGCGGATGTTCATCAAGGTCGGCTCGCAGGTGACCGTCAGCGATCTGCTGCATGGCATCATCATCCAGTCTGGCAACGACGCCAGCGTCGCCCTGGCCGAGCACATTGCGGGCAGCGAAGACGCGTTTGCCGACATGATGAACAAGACGGTCGCCGACCTGGGCATGACCAACAGCCACTTCATGAACCCCACTGGCCTGCCGAACCCTGAGCACTACTCGTCGGCGCACGACATGGCGCTCCTGGCCCGGGCGATCATCCACGAAGACCCGGCGCACTACGCCATCTATTCCCAGAAGGAATTCTTCTGGAACGGCATCAAGCAGCCTAACCGTAACCTGTTGCTGTGGCGCGACAAGACCGTCGACGGCCTGAAGACCGGCCACACCGACGAGGCCGGCTACTGCATGGTGTCCTCGGCGGTGCGTGACGGCATGCGCCTGATCGCCGTGGTGTTCGGCACCAGCAGCGAAGTGGCCCGTGCCGCTGAAACCCAGAAACTGCTGACCTACGGTTTCCGCTTCTTCGAAACCCAGACGTTCTACCAGAAGGGCACCGAACTGGCCCAGGCCCAAGTCTGGAAGGGCACCAGCAGCCAGGTCAAAGCCGGCCTGGCCGAAGACCTGACCATGACCCTGCCAAAAGGCCAGCTCAAGAAGCTCGCTGCCAGCATGACCCTGAACCCGCAACTGACCGCCCCCATCGCCAAAGGCGACGTGATCGGTAAGGTTGAAGTCAAACTGGAAGACAAAGTGGTGCACAGCGCCGACTTGATCGCGCTGGACGCGGTCGAGGAAGGTGGTATCTTCCGCCGCATGTGGGATAGCATCCGGCTATTCTTCTACGGCTTGTTCAACTGAATCGAAGGTTGACTGCACGGCCCCGTTCCTGTCCGGTGCGGGGCCTTGTTCGTTTTCACGTCTACGAGGCCGTTACGCCATGACAGACTCAGAAGTAAAGGCGCCAAAGATCGAATTTCCCTGCAAGGACTATCCGATCAAAGTGATTGGCGACACCGGAGTGGGCTTCAAGGACAAGGTCGTTGCCATTCTGGAGAAACACGCCACCGTCGATCTCCTGACCCTGGCCGAGCGCCAGAGCAGCAATGGCAAGTACACGACGATCCAGTTGCACATCGTTGCTACCGGCCAGGAGCAGCTGTACGACATCAATAGCGAGCTGCGGGCGACCGGCGTCGTGCACATGGTGTTGTGATGCCGGGCACGCTGGGCTTTCGCGAGCTGGGTCAGATGGCTTACGAGCCGGTCTGGCATGCCATGCAGCGCTTCACCATCGAACGAGGCAACACCGCCGAAGACGAAGTCTGGCTGGTGGAGCACCCGCCGGTGTTCACCCAGGGCCAGGCCGGCAAGGCCGAGCACCTGCTGCTGCCGGGGGATATTCCGGTGGTGAAGGTCGACCGGGGCGGGCAGGTGACTTACCATGGCCCCGGCCAGCTGGTTGCCTACCTGCTGCTGGATGTGCGCAAGCTGGGGTTCGGTGTGCGTGAGCTGGTGACGCGCATGGAAACCTGCCTGATCGAGCTGCTGGCCAGCTATGGTGTCACGGCGCAGGCCAAGCCGGATGCGCCGGGGGTCTACGTCGACGGGGCGAAAATCGCCTCCCTGGGCCTGCGGATCCGCCACGGTTGTTCGTTTCACGGCCTGGCGTTGAACGTGGACATGGACCTTTCGCCGTTTCGACGGATTAATCCCTGTGGTTACGCGGGGCTGGCGATGACCCAGCTGCGCGATCACACAGGATCGATTGAATTTGCCGAGGTAAGTGCCCGGCTGCGCGCGCAGCTCGTCAAACACCTCGACTATGCTGAGCAGACGACCCTCACGGGCGGAATCGACTGATATGACTACTGATGCAGTGCAAACCATGATCCCGACGCAGGATGTTACCGAGCGTCCGGCCCCACGTGCCAAGGTTGAGGCCGGCGTCAAGCTGCGCGGCGCCGAGAAGGTTGCGCGCATCCCGGTCAAGATCATCCCGACCACCGAATTGCCGAAGAAGCCGGACTGGATCCGCGTGCGCATTCCGGTGTCCCCGGAAGTCGACCGTATCAAGGCCCTGCTGCGCAAGCACAAGCTGCACAGCGTCTGCGAGGAAGCTTCCTGCCCGAACCTGGGCGAGTGCTTCTCCGGCGGCACCGCGACCTTCATGATCATGGGTGACATCTGCACCCGTCGCTGCCCGTTCTGCGACGTCGGCCACGGCCGTCCGAAACCACTGGACGTCAATGAGCCGGAGAGCCTGGCCATCGCCATTGCCGATCTTAAGCTCAAGTATGTGGTCATCACCTCGGTGGACCGCGACGACCTGCGTGACGGCGGTGCCCAGCACTTTGCCGATTGCATCCGTGAAATCCGCAAGCTGTCGCCGAACGTGCAGCTCGAGACGCTGGTGCCGGACTATCGCGGCCGCATGGACATCGCCCTGGAAATCACCGCCGCCGAGCCGCCGGATGTGTTCAACCACAACCTGGAAACCGTGCCGCGCCTGTACAAGGCTGCGCGTCCGGGTTCGGACTACCAGTGGTCGTTGACCTTGCTGCAGCGCTTCAAGCAGATGATGCCGCACATTCCGACCAAGTCTGGCTTGATGCTGGGCCTGGGCGAGACCGACGAGGAAGTTATCGAGGTCATGAAGCGCATGCGTGAACATGACATCGATATGCTGACCCTGGGTCAGTATCTGCAACCTTCGCGTAGTCACTTGCCGGTGCAGCGGTTTGTGCATCCGGATACCTTTGCCTGGTTTGCCGAGGAAGGGTACAAGATGGGCTTCAAGAACGTGGCTTCGGGGCCGTTGGTGCGGTCTTCGTATCATGCTGATGAGCAGGCTAAGTTGGTCAAGGCGGAGTTGTTGGGGGGCTGATCGTAGGGGGGATATCCGTTGCTGCGGTGATGGCGGCTGGCGGTTCCGCCCTTACGGCGGGTTACTTTTGGCAAACGCCCCAAAAGTAACCAAAAGGTCTTGGCCCCTCCACTCGGTGCCTCGCCTAGGCTCGGCATGCCCTCACTCCGGCATTGCTCCGTGGGCCCGCCGCGAAGGGCCATCCATGGCCCAGCGCGGCTAACCCGGCATCCATGCCGGGTTGCCCACTACGCAATACCTGCGTTCGGCCGTCGTGGTTAACGGGGCCCTAAGATCAAAAGCAAAGCAAAGCAAAGCAAAGCAAAGCAAAGCAAAGCAAAGCAAAGCAAAGCAAAGCAAAGCAAAGCAAAGCAAAGCAAAGCAAAGCAAAAGCAAAGCGGTTCAGCTGATCTGTCTTTGAAGCGTACATGCTCCCCCTGTGGGAGCGAGCCTGCTCGCGATAGCGGTGGCTCAGTTTGCATGAAGCAATGGATCTGCAAACCAATCTGACCCCACAGAGAACCCCACGAATGCCCCTTCCCCCCACCCAAACCCTGTGTCCCCACCAACCTGTCCCAGCGTTGCCATCCGAAGGGCTGATCGGTGTGATCGCACCCGCCGGTCCCGCCCCGCTGGACACGGATAAGGCGGTGCAATGGATGCGCGCCCGTGGTCATGATCTGCGGATATTCCCAGGTGTCTATGAGAAGGACGGTTACCTGGCCGGCAGTGACGATACGCGACTCAACGACCTGCACGGGGCCTTCGCCGACCCGGAGGTCAACGCCATCATTTGCTTGCGCGGCGGCTATGGCACGCCACGTCTGCTGGATCGCGTCGACTTCGAACTCTTGCGGCGCAACGCCAAGCCTTTCGTCGGCTACAGCGATATCACCGCGCTGCACCTGGCTATTAGCCGTTACGCGGGGTTCGTCACCTTCCATGGGCCGCTGCTCAATGCCGATCTCCTGGGGGACAAGGAACCGCCTACGGTTACCTCGTTTTTCAGTCTGCTGCGTGGGCAATTGAAGGCGGGCAGTGTACTGAGCCATCCCGAGGCTTATCCACTGACCGCGGTTGAGCCTGGCGTCGCCCAGGGGCGCCTGTTGGGGGGCAATCTGTCGATCATTGCGGCGACCATTGGCACGCCTTATCAGATCGACGCCGAAGGCGTGATCCTGTTCATCGAGGACGTCAACGAGCCGCTGTATCGGATCGACCGATTGCTGACGCAGCTACGGTTGGCCGGCACGCTGCAGAAGTTGCGAGGGGTGCTGGTGGGCGACGTGGCCGGGGTGGATGGCGAGGCGTTGAACCGGTTGCTCAAGCAGACCTTCGGGCCGTTGCGGATACCGGTGCTGTCCGGCTGGCGCAGTGGCCATTGCGATCCGAACCTGACCTTGCCCCTGGGGGCGTTGGTGAGGCTGGATGCGGGGGAGAAGAGGTTGGTGTTGGAGCAGGATGTGGTGGTGGGGCGGTAGTTCGGCGTTGATTGGAGGTCAGTCTTCGCGAGCAGGCTCGTTCCCACATTGAAATGCAATTCCCTGTGGGAGCGAGCCTGCTCGCGAAGCGCCAGCCGCCATACGGCGACTCAACGCTTGCGCAGGTTCTCCAGCAACTGGTGCGTCGGATACCCATCCGCCGGCCAACCGAGCGCCTGCTGGGCGCTGCGAATCGCTTTGCGGGTGTTGGCACCGATGATGCCGTCGGGGTTGCCAGCATCGTATTGATGCTGAGCCAGCAATGTCTGCAGTTCGATGCGCTCGGTGCGGCTCAGCGGCAGGTCGTCCTTGGGCCACTGGCCATAGACCAGCCCGCCACCCGCGAAGCGCTCCGACAACAGCCCAACCGCCAATGCGTAGGATGACGAGTTGTTGTACTTGAGGATGGCGCGGAAGTTGTCGAATACCAGGAACGCCGGGCCTCGGTAGCCAGCCGGTAGCAGCAGCGCTGCCGGCAGTTGCCGATCACCCGGAGGAATCGGCATGCCGTCGTAGGTGGATACGCCCAACCGCATCCATTCGGAGAACGGCTTACGAGTCGTGCCGTCGGCCAGGGAGTAGTCGAACCCTTCTTTGAGTTCTACCTCGAACCCCCACGGCTGACCGCGTTGCCAGCCTGAGCTTTGCAGGTAATGCGCGGTCGAGGCCAGGGCGTCGGTGGAGCTGCCCCAGATGTCGCGGCGGCCATCGCCGTCGAAGTCCACCGCATGGGTGTTGTACGTGGTGGGGATGAACTGGGTCTGGCCCATGGCGCCAGCCCAGGAACCGAGCATTTTTTCCGGGGCGATATCACCCTGTTGCAGGATTTGCAGCGCGGCGATCAGCTGTGCCTGGGCGAAGCCTGGGCGTCGGCCTTCATAGGCCAGGGTCGCCAGGGAGTTGATGACGGACTTGGTGCCCTGGAATTGGCCGAAGTTGCTCTCCATGCCCCACACGGCCACCAGCGCCTCGCGATCAACACCGTAGCGCTGCTCGATGCTTTGCAGGATCTGGGCGTTCTGTTGAATCAGCGTCTTGCCTTTGTTGACCCGAAGCGGCGATAGCGCGCCATCGAGGTATTCCCACACGGGGCGGGTGAATTCCGGCTGGCTGCGATCGGCCTTGATCACGCTCATGTCGGGGCTCACGCCGATAAAGGCGCGATCGAACAGGTCGGCGCGGATCCCGGCGGCCAGTGCTTCCTTGCGGAAGCCGGCCTGCCATTCGGCGAAGGTCTGGGTCGGGACGAGGTCCAGGTTTTCACCGGTCGGCACCACCGGCGGGACCATGGCCGGGGCGGTCACGGCAGGAACGGTCTGGAGCGGTTGGGCATCGGCGGCGGTGGGTTTTTCTGCGCAGGCGACAAGCAGTGCGAAGCTTGTGGCGGCAATCAATTGGCGCAGTGGCCAGCGGCGGGTAAGGCAAAAGGGCATGCAGGGGTCCAGAAATGCAAATCAGGTGCTGACCTTATCATGGGCAGGGTGCAAAGGGCTTGTCCGGATGTTTCAGGCCGCCATAAAGCAAGAAGCCTCCCAGTTGTCAGACTGGAAGGCTTCGCGGCGGTAGCTGCCTTTGCCCTTGGCGGGCCGTTCCTGGCGGCTGCGGAACAGGGGCTGGGCGATGATGGACTTGGCCTTGTTGGGGCCATGCTTGGATGGCTTTTTGCTCATGCTTGGATCTCTCGTGGGTGGGTTTTGCGGGGATAATCATGGGGCAGCGTTGGGGGGCTGTCCAGTCCTTGCCGGCTGGAGGAAATGTGTGCGGAAGTTGCGGCCAGCGAGCTTTGTGGCGAGGGAGCTGTGGGAGCAAGGCTTGCCCGCGACAAAGCTGACGCGGTTTGTCCTTGAACCGAGGCGCCTGTGTCGCGAGCAAGCTGTGCTCCCACAGCAGCTCCCTCGCCACAAAGGCATCTGGCAGAGCGATAGATTATTCGGCGGGCAACGCCAGTCGCTGGCCGGCCATCAGCAGGGACAGGCGACTGAGGCTCATCCATGGCGATCCGGCAGCCTGGCCCTTGATCTGTGCGTCGATGCGCTGGGCCTCCAGCAGCAATTGCGCCCAGCGCGGCGCCGAGTAACGTTGCAGGGCCTTGCTCATCAGCGGCTTGCGTTTGTCCCACACTGGCGGACGGGCCTGGCTGAAGGCTTTGTCCAGCGGTACGCCCTGGCTGTATTGCAATGACAGGTTCGCCAGCAGGCGCAGCTCCCGGGCCAGGGCCCAGAGGATCACCGGCGGCTCGACGCCTTCGCCACGCAGGCCCTCAAGCATGCGCAGGGCATGGGCGGCTTCGCCGTTGAGGATCGCATCGGTCAACCCGAAGACGTCGAAACGCGCGCTGTCGGCCACGGCGGCCTGCACCGTTTCCACGGTGATCTGGCCGCCCTCGGCCATCAGCTTGAGCTTTTCGATTTCCTGGGCGGCAGCCAGCAGGTTGCCTTCGACCCGGGCGGCGATCAGCTCCACTGCATCCTGACTGGCCGACAGGCCGGCCTGGGACAGGCGCTGGCGGATCCAGCTTGGCAGTTGGCTGACGTCCACCGGCCAGATCTGCACGAACTGGGTTTGCGGGCCTTCGACCAGGGCTTTGCCCCATTTGGTCTTTTGCGCGCTGCCGTCGAGTTTCGGCAGGCTGATGAGCAACACCGTGTCCTCGGCCGGCCTCGAGCAGTACTCGATCAGCGCGGCAGCGCCCTTGTCACCGGGTTTGCCAGAAGGCAAGCGCAGTTCCAGCAGGCGCTTTTCGGCAAACAGCGACATGCTCGCCCCGGCCTGCAGCAACGTGCCCCAATCGAAATTGGCGTCGGCGGCGAACACCTGGCGTTCGTCAAAGCCTTGCTGGCGGGCGGCAGAGCGAATGGCGTCGGCGGCTTCCTGGCACAACAGCGGATCATCGCCGCTGATGACATAGACCGGCGCGAGGGCGCCTTGCAGGTGTTTGCCGAGTTGTGCGGGGGCGAGTTTCATAAGAGAAGGCATGCGGGGCGCCGGAGCGCCCCACGAAGCTTATTCAGCCGGGATTTGCATAGGCGACTGCTGCGGAGTTTCCGCTTCAGCCTTGCGTGCCGCTTCCAGTGCCTCGGCCTCAGCCTTGGCCTTGGCGTCGGCGGTCTGTTGCAACTGTTCCAGCTGGGGCAGGCTCAGCTGTTGCAGGCGCAGCATCATGCGCTGGACGAGGTCGCGGCGCATTTCTTCGCGTACCTCGGTCGACTCCTGGTCGGAACCGGTGATGTTGTTGCCGTCATGCAGGTAGACCTTCTGCACCTGGAGCTTGTCTTCCAGCAGCAACAGGTTGTTCTGGCCGCGGATCTCATAGTTCAGCACGCTGTTCAGTTCATACTCGGCGGAACGACCGGCACCGGCGTAGCTCAGGCTGCGCTGGGTTTGTTGTTCACGGGTCAACACCAGCTTGTAGGGCGCACCGCTATAGACTTTCACCCCGCTGTTTTCCAGCGTCGAACGCAGCATCTTCACCGTGGCCCCGTAGGCATCGCGTGCACTGAGGTCCAGTTCAGTGATGGCCAGCTCGGTGGTGCCGGTGCCGCGCAGCTGGAAGCCGCAGGCGCTCAGCAGAACCGTCAGGCACATGACCAGCAGATTACGTTTCATCATCTTGTTGCTCCCCTTGAAACCTATGGGCCGGCAATGCGGCCCCGGCAGGTCATATTCGGCGCCGGGTCCCTGACCCGGCGCCCGATCCAATTAGCTTGCGACGATGTTGACCAGTTTGCCGGGCACGACGATCACCTTGCGGATTGTCAGGCCATCGACGAAGCGCAACACGTTTTCATTGACCCGTGCGGCCGCTTCGACTTCTTCGCGCGTTGCGGTGGCCGGCATTTCGATCTGGCCGCGCAGCTTGCCGTTGACCTGGATGACCAGGGTCAGGCTGTCCTGCACCAGCGCGCTTTCGTCCACCACCGGCCAGCCAGCGTCGATCACCGGGGCCGCGTGGCCCAGTTGGTTCCACAGCTCGTGGCTGATATGCGGCGTGATAGGCGCCAGCAACAGCGTCACGGCTTCGAGGCCTTCGTGAAGCAGCGCGCGATCCTGTTCGGTCGCCTGCGCGGCCTTTTCCAGCACATTCATCAGGGTCATCACCTGGGCGATGGCGGTGTTGAACTTGTGGTTCTGGCCGACGTCATGGCTGGCCTGCTTGATGGCCAGGTGGATCGATCGGCGAATGGCTTTCTGTTCGTCGTTCAGGCTTGCCACATCCAGTTTTCCTGGCAGGCCCTGGACGACGTGAGCCTGGGCCAGGCGCCAGACGCGCTTGAGGAAGCGGTGCGAACCTTCGACGCCGGAGTCAGACCACTCCGCGCTCATGTCGGGTGGCGAGGCGAACATCATGAACAGGCGGCAGGTGTCTGCGCCGAACTGGTCGATCATCGACTGTGGGTCGACGCCGTTGTTCTTCGACTTGGCCATTTTCTCGGTGCCGCCGATTTCCACCGGCAGGCCGTCTGCGATCAGTTTGGCGCTGATGACCTTGGCTTTGCTGTCGCGTTCGAGTTCGACGTCGGCCGGGTTGAACCAGGTATAGGCACCGTTGGCTTCGCGGCGATAGTAAGTCTCGGCGACCACCATGCCCTGGGTCAGCAGGTTCTTGAACGGCTCGTTGGAGCTCACCAGGCCTTCGTCACGCATCAGCTTGTGGAAGAAGCGCGCGTAGAGCAGGTGGAGAATGGCGTGTTCGATGCCGCCGATGTACTGATCCACCGGCAACCAGTGGTCGGCGGCGGATTTTTCCACCAGGCCGCCTGTGTAGTGCGGCGAGGCGTAGCGGGCGTAGTACCACGAGGACTCGACGAAGGTGTCCATGGTGTCGGTTTCACGCTTGGCCGGCGCGCCGCATTTCGGGCAGTTGCACTCGTAGAACTCGGGCATGCGTGCCAGGGGCGAGCCGGCGCCGTCGGGTACGACGTCTTCCGGCAGGACCACGGGCAGTTGATCTTCCGGTACCGGTACGTCACCGCAGGTACCGCAATGCACGATCGGGATCGGACAGCCCCAGTAACGCTGGCGGCTGATGCCCCAGTCGCGCAGGCGGAACTGGGTGCGGGAGGCGCCCAGGTTCTTCTTGATCAGGGCCACTTCGATGGCGTCGAACGCGCCGGCGAAATCCAGGCCGTCGAATTCACCGGAGTTGATCAGCTCGCCGTGTTCACCGTAGGCGTCCTGCCAAGGGGCTGGGGTCTGGTCGCCGGCGCTGGTGCGGACCACGGTCTTGACCGGCAGGTTGTATTTGTGGGCGAACTCGAAATCGCGCTCGTCGTGGGCCGGTACCGCCATGACGGCGCCGTCGCCGTAGTGCATCAGCACATAGTTGGCGACCCACACCGGGAGTTTTTCACCGGTCAGGGGGTGCTCGACGAAAAGCGAGGTCGGCACGCCTTTCTTTTCCTGGGTGGCGACGTCGGCTTCGGCGACGCTGCCGCCCTTGCATTCGGCAATGAACGCCTGCAGCGCGGGGTCGTTCTGTGCCGCCAGGGTCGCCAGCGGATGCTCGGCGGCCACGGCCACATAGGTGGCGCCCATCAGGGTGTCCGGACGGGTGGTGAAGACCTTCAGGGTGCCGGCTTCGCCAATGGAGGCGACGTCGTACGGGAATTGCACTTCCATGCCCCGGGACTTGCCGATCCAGTTGCGCTGCATGGTCTTGACCTGCTCGGGCCAGCCGGTCAGTTCGTCGAGGCTCTCCAGCAGTTCATCCGCGTAGGCGGTGATCTTGAAGTAGTACATCGGGATTTCGCGCTTTTCGATCAGCGCGCCGGAACGCCAGCCGCGACCGTCGATCACTTGCTCGTTGGCCAGTACGGTCTGGTCCACCGGGTCCCAGTTCACGGTGCCGTTCTTGCGGTAGATCACGCCTTTTTCGAACAGGCGGGTGAACAGCCATTGTTCCCAGCGGTAATAGTCGGGCTTGCAGGTGGTGACTTCCCGGGACCAGTCCACCGCCAGGCCCAGGCTGCGCAGCTGGGACTTCATGTAGGCGATGTTTTCATAGGTCCATTTGGCGGGCGCGACATTGTTCTTCATCGCGGCGTTTTCCGCCGGCATGCCGAAGGCGTCCCAACCCATGGGTTGCAGGACGTTCTTGCCCTGCATGCGCTGGTAGCGGGAAATCACGTCGCCGATGGTGTAGTTGCGCACGTGCCCCATGTGCAGCTTGCCGCTGGGGTAAGGGAACATCGACAGGCAATAGTAGGTTTCCTTGCCTGGCTGTTCACTGACTTCAAAGGACTTTTGCTCGTCCCAGAACGACTGGGCGGCGGCTTCGATTTCACGGGGCTGATAGTGTTCGTGCATGGCTACTTTTGTACTGAATGGGGTGGCCCAATCCTCTTCGTTGCCATGCTGGACGCGGACGACGCCGAATGCGGCGCTTTCGATGCCCAGCGGAGCTGGAAGTGGAGTTACAGGAAGCGCCGTAGCATACATGACCGCACTCTGCGGAGGGAAACCCTGATTGCGTGTCGGGCAGTGTCGACAGCCGGTGCCGCCGGGCGTTCAGGGCCGTTGGTCGCGGCGTCCTGCCGGTTTGCCCAGCGAAGCTAAGCTTCTCAATGGGGAGTGAGTCTTATCTTCAATGAGGTGAGGGATGGTTGAATCACAACGAGAAGTCGCTACACCGGAGTTGTATGAAAAGCTGATCGATCGTCTCGGGGTGGCCCTGGACGCTGCAAGAACCGCCGGGCGCTTGCGTAATGAACGTCCGGTAGAGCTGGAACTGCGTGGCTTGAGCCCCGCAGAGTTCGAACTGGTCAAGGCTTACCTCGAACAGGTCGGACATCAGGCCCGCACAAGCGGGGGCCAGGTACTCCAGCGTCTTGATGCGCCCCATTCGGCCAAGGTTGTCTGGCTCAAGGATCGGACGCCCGACAAAGATGCTGTAAAAGTCCGGTCGCTGCAGTTCAAGTAAAGCCGGATACACGCGTTTCGCTTTTTTTGGTCCAGGCTTGATTCAGGCTTCTTTCGAATCAGTTGTCGCTTTGCGTCAATCCACCTAGGCTTCGGGCATCTTTGGAGATGCCCGATGCCATTTCGCTATTTCATCAAACAATTGTTGCTGCCGCCCGGCATTCTTTTGCTGCTGCTGGCGCTTGCCTGGTGGTGGCGCAACTCTCGGCCGCGCCTGGCCCGCGTATGTTTTATCGCTGGGTTCGGCGGTTTCTGGCTGATGAGCCTGCCCGTGGCGGTGCAATGGAGTGCAGAGGCGCTGGAGCGTGAGCCGCCGTTGTCGCTGAGTGAATGGGCGACCCTGGCCCAGCGTGCCGATGCCATCGTGGTATTGGGCTCGGGCCGCGAGCGCGGCGACCTGGCCTGGGGCGCCGACCAGCCCACCGGTGTCGGGTTGGAGCGCCAGCGTTACGCCGCGCGACTGGCCAAGGCGTCTGGATTGCCCGTGCTGACGTCCGGCGGCTTGCATTATGGCACGCCGCCCAGCGAGGCAAAGCTGATGGCCGATTCGATGTTGGATGATTTTGGCGTCACCGTGCGCTGGCAAGAGGGGCTCAGCCGCACTACCTGGGAAAACGCGCAGATGAGTGCCGGGATCCTCCAGCCGGAAGGGATTCGTCGCGTCGTGGTGGTGACCCAGGCGTGGCATATGCCGCGAGCTGTCTGGAGCTTCCAGCGAGCCGGGTTCGAAGTGGTCGCTGCACCGGTGGGCTTCCTGGGGCAGGACAATGCCCGGCCGCTGGGCGGCTGGATGCCGGAGTTCAAGTCGATCTGGCAGTCGGGGCAGTTGATGAATGAGGCGGTGGGGTTGGTGGGGTATTGGTTGTTTTACCGCTGAGGTGTTAGCGGATCGTTCCCACGCTCCTGCGTGGGAATGCCTCAAGGGACGCTCTGCGTTCCAAATCGGGCTGGCGTCGGCCGCCAATGTGACGCGGAGCGTCACGGGCTGCATTCCCACGCGGAGCGTGGGAACGATCAAAAAACCTTAAACGGTCTTGGCGATCCGGCTGGTCACCAGCGCCCAACCCAGCAGCAGCACGCACAGGATGATCAACGGCCACGAGCGCCATTGCAGGTACGGCGTCAATTCATGCATCGGCACCACTTCGCCGTACAGGATGCCGCGTTCGAATTGCGGGATCCGGGCGGTGATCTGGCCGAAGGGGTTGATCAGGCCGGTCACGCCGTTGTTGGTGGCGCGAATCATCCAGCGACCGGCTTCCAGGGCGCGCATCTGGGCCATTTGCAGGTGTTGCAGTGGGCCGATCGAGGTGCCGAACCAGGTGTCGTTACTGATGGTCAGCAGCAGGTCGCTGCGGGCCGAGAGGCCGGCGGCGAACTCCGGATACACCACCTCATAACAGATGAACGGTGCGATCTGGTATCCCTTGGCTTGCAGCAACGGCTGATCGGCCGGACCCCGGGCGAAGTCCGACATGGGCAGGTCGAAGAAGGCGATCAGGCCGCGCAGCAGGTCCTGCAAGGGCACATACTCGCCGAACGGCACCAGTTTCTGCTTCAGGTAAGTGCCGTCACCTTCGCCGGTCACGGTGATGCCGTTGAAGTAGCGTTTCTCATGACGTACCAACTGGCGAATCGGGACGCCGGTGATCAGCGCCGAATGCCGCTCGGCAGCGAAACTGCCCATCATGTCCAGGTAGCCCTGGGCAGATTCCTTGAGCACCGGGACCGCGGTTTCCGGCCAGATCAGCAGATCGACGCGCTTGGAGGTAAAGCTCATGTCGCGGTACAGCGCCAGTTGGGCGTTGAGCTGTTCCGGATCCCACTTCATGCTCTGTTCGATGTTGCCCTGGATGGCGGCAACGCTGAGCGGGTCGCCCGAGGGGCTGGTCCAGGCATGGCCCTTGAGTGCCATGCCGGCCACCCATGGGCCGATCAGCAGGACCATGCCCGCTGCGATAAAGCCCTTGCGTCCGGCGCGGATCAAGCGGGGAGTGTTGTACAGCAGGGCGGCGGTCAGGGCCAGGGTGAAGGAAATCAGCCACATCCCACCCACCGGCGCGAGACCGGCCAAGGGGCCGTCGAGCTGGCTATAACCGGAATAGAGCCATGGGAAGCCGGTGAGGAACCAGCCGCGAAAGGCTTCCTGGCCCAGCCACAGCGCGGCGAATGCCAGGGCGTCAGCCAGCGGGGCTTCATTGCGCCGCAGCCAGCGCGCCCAAAGCCAGGCGGGCAGGGCGAAGAACCAGGCGATGGCGGCCACGAACAACAGCATCAACAGCCCGGCGAGCAACACCGAGGCGCCACCGAAGTTATGGATACTGACGTAGATCCAGCTGGTGCCCGCACCAAACAGGCCAAAACCGAAGCACCAGCCCCGGCCCAGGGCCTGGCGTGGCGAAAGTTCGCGCAGCCCGGCATAGAAAAGTCCGACCGCCAGCAATGCCAGCGGCCAGATGTCGAACGGTGCCAGGGCCAGGGTGGTGATCGCACCGGCCGCCACGGCCAGCAGGTTACCGGGCCAGCCGGGGCGGGTTATCCAGCGCATGTGTGTCCTTAGCGGGTCTCGCAGGGGTTATCGGCCAATGGGTGACAGGCGCAGCAGGTGGATCCGGCGGCTGTCGGCGTTCAGGATGCGGAAGCGCCAGGAACCGATTTCCGTGGTTTCGTTGCGCTTGGGCAGGTGCCCGAAAGCGCTCATCACCAGGCCGCCGACGGTGTCGAATTCGTCGTCGGAGAATTGGCTGTCAAAGAATTCGTTGAAGTTCTCGATCGGCGTCAGGGCCTTGATCAGGAAGTCGCCGCTGGGCAGTGGCTTGATGTAGCTGTCTTCTTCGACATCGTGCTCGTCCTCGATGTCGCCGACGATCTGCTCGAGCACGTCCTCGATGGTGACCAACCCGGCCACGCCGCCGTACTCGTCGATGACGATGGCCATGTGGTTGTGGTTGGCGCGAAACTCACGCAGCAGCACGTTCAGGCGCTTGGACTCGGGCACGAAGGTGGCCGGGCGCAGCAAGTCCTTGATATTGAAGCTGTCGCCGTTTTCCTGAAGGATCAGTGGCAGCAGATCCTTGGCCAGCAGCACGCCCATGACGTCGTCATGGCTCTCGCCGATCACCGGGTAGCGCGAGTGGGCGGAGTCGACCACGGCCGGCAGGAATTCACGGGGTGTCTGGGTCGCCTTGATGCTGACCATCTGCGAGCGCGGAACCATGATGTCCCGTACTTGCAGGTCAGCGACCTGAATGGCGCCTTCGACGATGGCCAGCGCTTCGCTGTCCAGCAGTTTGTTCTGGTGTGCATCGCGCAGCAGCTCCAGCAACTCCTGGCGGTTTTTCGGCTCATGGGCAAAAGCCTGGGTGAGCTTGCCCAGCCATGACTTCTGCCCGTTGCTCGATCGATCTTCGCTCATAGCGATTACTCTGAATCCTTTGTTGTTACAGGTTGATGTATCAGTGTTCGTCGCCGGCATAGGGGTCGGAATGACCCAGCTCTGCAAGCAACGTTCGTTCCAGTGCTTCCATTTCTTCGGCTTCGTCATCTTCAATATGGTCGTAACCAAGCAGATGCAAGCAGCCGTGAATGACCAGATGAGCCCAGTGGGCTTCGGAAGGTTTGCCTTGTTCCGTGGCTTCGCGCTCCACCACCGGGACGCAGATTACCAGGTCCCCCAGCAGCGGGATGTCGAGCAGTTCGTCGGGGACGTCGGCGGGAAAGGACAGCACGTTGGTCGCGTAGTCTTTCTGGCGCCAGGTATGGTTCAGCTCGCGGCCTTCGGGTTCGTCCACCAGGCGGATCGTCAGTTCCGAGTCGGCGCTGCGCTGACGCAGGGCCAGCTCGCACCACTGGCGGAACTGGATTTCGCTGGGGACGGCGTGGGCGCTGGCCAGTTGCAGGTCAAGTTCAAGCATCTTGGCGGCTGCCTTTGCTTTCGTGCATATCCTCGGCGCGCTGCTCGAAGCGCTCGTAGGCCTCGACGATGCGCTGCACCAATGGATGGCGCACGACGTCCTTGGGCAGGAAATGCGTGAAGCTGATGCCTGGCACGTCCTTGAGCACCTGGATCACATGGTTCAGCCCGGACTTGGTGCCCCGGGGCAGGTCGACCTGAGTGATGTCCCCGGTGATGACGGCGGTGGAGCCAAAGCCGATCCGGGTCAGGAACATTTTCATTTGCTCGACGGTGGTGTTCTGGCTCTCGTCGAGGATGATGAAACTGTTGTTCAGGGTCCGGCCACGCATGTAGGCCAGCGGCGCAACTTCGATGACCTGGCGCTCGATCAGCTTGGCGACGTATTCGAAGCCGAGCATTTCATACAGCGCGTCATAGAGAGGGCGCAGGTACGGGTCGATTTTCTGGCTCAGGTCGCCGGGCAGGAAGCCGAGTTTTTCCCCGGCTTCGACCGCCGGACGCACCAGCAGGATGCGCCGCACCTGTTCGCGTTCCAGGGCATCGACCGCGCAAGCCACGGCCAGGTAGGTCTTGCCCGTACCGGCCGGGCCGATACCGAAATTGATGTCGTTGCCCAGGATTTCCTTCACGTAGCGCTGCTGATTCAAGCCGCGAGGGCGAATCATGCCTTTCTTCGTACGCAGGGCCACGGCAGGTTCCGCGGGGGTGTGGTTGTCGAGCTCTTCGACGGCCGACTCCTGCAGGAACAGGTGGACCGTGTCCGGCGACAGCTCGCTCCCCTTGGTTTCCCGGTAGAGACGGCGCAGCAGGTTTTCCGCGGAGGTGGTGTGCTTGGGTTCGCCGATCAGCTCGAACTGGTTTCCGCGGTTGCGGATCTCGATGGCCAGGCGCTGTTCGATCAAGCGCAGATGCTCGTCGAATTGCCCGCACAGATTGGCGAAGCGGCGAGCCTCGAAGGGCTCGAGAATGAAACGATGGGGTTCGATGGGTGCGTTCAAGGTCGTTTTTAGCCGCCCAGGGGCAATTGAGATGAAATCAAGGATAACGCCAGTAGGCTGGGTGCGAAAGCTCTTAAACAGGCGAATCCGATCACAGGGTTGGCACAACCCATAGTGGGAGCAAGGCTTGCCCGCGATGAAAGCACCGCAACCTTGCTGAAGATCGCGCTGCCTTGATCGCGGGCAAGCCTTGCTCCCACAGGTCTTGCTTGCACAGGCAATAGTGTTTTGAAAAGGTTACTGGATCAACGAGCCCCGCAGGGAATGCGGTTGCGCGGAGTCGATGTGCACGTCGGCGAACTGGCCGATCAGGGCCGGGGTGTCGCAGCGGAAATTGACGATGCGATTGTTTTCGGTCCGGCCTTGCAGTTCGCCCGGGTCTTTTTTCGAATAATCGGTGACCAGAATCCGTTGGGTGGAGCCGACCATTTGTCGGCTGATCTCGAAACCCTGCTGGTTCAGACGGTGTTGCAAGGCGTTGAGCCGCTCTTTTTTCAGTTCTTCGGGGGTATCGTCCGCCAAGTCGGCCGCCGGGGTGCCAGGGCGCTGGCTGTAGACGAACGAGTAGGAAAAGTCGAAACCCACTTCTTCGATCAGCTTCATGGTCTGTTGGAAGTCTTTCTCGGTTTCACCGGGAAAGCCCACGATGAAGTCCGAACTGATGCAGATTCCCGGCACCGCCGCTCGCAGTTTGCGCAGCTTGGACTTGTACTCCAGTGCCGTGTGGTTGCGCTTCATGGCCGCCAGGATCCGGTCGGAGCCCGACTGCACCGGCAGGTGCAGGTGCTTGACCAGCTCGGGGACCTCGGCATGGGCACGGATCAGGCTGTCGGAGAACTCCAGCGGATGGGAGGTGGTGTAGCGAATGCGGTCGATGCCGTCCACCGCCGCCACCACGCGGATCAGCTCGGCGAGGTCCGCGAGCCGTCCGTCGTGGGTCTGGCCGCGATAGCCGTTGACGTTCTGCCCCAGCAGCGTCACTTCCCGCACGCCGTTTTCCGCCAGGTGAATGATCTCGGCGATCACGTCGTCGAAGGGGCGGCTGACTTCTTCGCCCCGGGTATAGGGCACTACGCAGAACGTGCAGTACTTGCTGCAGCCTTCCATGACCGAGACGTAGGCACTCGGGCCGTCGATACGCGGCTCGGGCAGGTGGTCGAATTTCTCGATTTCCGGGAACGAAACGTCCACCTGCGGCAGTCTGGTGACACGGGCCGCGTCGATCATCTCCGGCAGGCGGTGCAGGGTCTGTGGGCCGAAGACCACGTCTACATAGGGGGCACGGTCACGAATGGCAGCGCCTTCCTGGCTGGCCACGCAACCGCCCACGGCGATGACCATTTCCGGGTTGGCCAGCTTCAATTCGCGCCAGCGGCCGAGCTGGGAATAGACCCGGTCCTGGGCACGTTCGCGGATCGAACAGGTGTTGAGCAGGATCACGTCCGCGTCTTCGGCGCGTGCGGTGACCTCCAGGGCCTGGTGCTCACCCAGCAGATCGACCATGCGCGAGCTGTCGTACTCGTTCATCTGGCAACCGTGGGTTTCGATGTAAAGCTTCTTGGCCATGGAGGGAGTCATCACGTGATTCAAAGAACCGCGCATTATAGGGAACAAGTCCCGCGGTTCCTACCGCTGTGCGAGCAGTGGCTATGCTATAGTTCGCGCCCTCATTTTTACCTGCCGATGTGTTTCGCCCGCCATGACCAAACGTGAAGCTCCAATCTACAAGGTGATTTTCCTCAACCAGGGCCAGGTGTTCGAAATGTACGCCAAGCAGATCTATCAAAGTGATCTGTGGGGCTTTCTGGAGGTGGAAGAGTTCGTCTTTGGCGAGCGCACGCAAGTGGTCGTCGACCCGAGCGAAGAAAAGCTCAAGGCGCAGTTCGAAGGCGTGGTGCGCAGTTTCGTGCCGATGCATTCGATCGTACGCATCGACGAAGTCGAACGCCTGGGCACCCCGAAAATCAGCGAAGCCCGGGGTACGGTCGGCAATGTGATGCCGTTTCCGATGCCGATGCCTGAGAAGTAGGTTCAAGTCCGAGTCGCTGCTAATCGCGAGCAGGCTCGCTCCCACACGGGATAACAGGTGTTCACAAATCTTGTGCTCACAGAGTGCCAATGTGGGAGCGAGCCTGCTCGCGATGAGGCCATCAAGGCCACAGCAAAATCAGGGTAACGGCGAGAAGGGCGTGCGCCCATCGGCGTTCTGCAGTTCCATCAGGTATTTGCGGAAGATCTGCCCCAGCACCTGGGTCGCAACTTCCAGTTCGGCACGGGGCATCTGCTCGGCGACTTCGTCGGCGGTGTCCAACGCATCTTCGGCGCCGTTGACCGCCGCCATCTTCAATACGATGTAGGCCTGGACGTTATTGGCCGGTACGCCTTCGCCATGGAAGAACATGCCGCCCAGCTTGAATTGTGCCTGGGCATGGCCCTGCAGCGAGGCTTTTTCGAAATAGTTGAGGGCTTGCTTGAGGTCGCGTGGCGCGCCTTTGCCTTCATAGTAGAACTCGCCCAACTCGTATTGCGCTTGTGCATCGCCTGCGTCCGCCGCTTTTTGACAGGCGTCGAGTGCCGGTGCGAGATCTTGTGGCTGGGTATTGAGCGTGCAACGGCCCACCGCCGGGATCAACAACGAGTTACCGCCTGCTTGTGCATTCGCGAGCAGCGGCTGAAGGAGCAACAGGCAGCCCAGGGCAAGGGTGCGGCCGGTGCGGTTCATGGGAATCGACTTACCTCTGAGGGGCGCGCGGACCCTCCGGGGGATCCAATAAGCGCGCATTATGAAATAAGCAGGGCCATCCTTACAAAGTCTTTACTCGTTTTTCTGCTGCCAGAGCGTGTCGATGACTGCTTTATAGATCAATACGTAGGAAAAGAGACGAAACGTGTCGGTAATCGCTGACGCCGGTGTCAGCCAGCGTCAGTTATCCACAGGCTTACTTCATGGCGGCGAAGGCCCGCTCGGCCGCGTCGAGGGTGATCTTCAACTCGGCCTCGCCATGGGCGATGGAGGTGAAGCCGGCTTCGAACGCACTCGGCGCCAGATAGACGCCGCCCTCGAGCATCAGGTGGAAGAAGCGTTTGAAGCGATCCGCGTCGCTGGCCATCACGTCTTCGAACGTCACGATGTCGTCGGCGCCACTGAAATACAGGCCGAACATGCCGCCGGCCTGGGTGGTCACGAACGGGATGCCGGCCGCGTCGGCGCGCATCTGCAGGCCGTCGAGCAGGCGGGTGGTGAAATCGGTCAGCTCGGCGTGGAAGCCCGGTCGGCTGATCAGGCGCAGCGTGGTCAGGCCGGCGGCCATGGCCAGCGGGTTGCCCGACAGCGTGCCGGCCTGGTAGACCGGGCCCAGTGGCGCGATGCATTCCATGATGGCGCGTTTGCCGCCGAAGCAGCCCACCGGCATGCCGCCGCCGATGATCTTGCCGAAGGTGCTCAGGTCCGGCGTCACGCCGTAATGGGCCTGGGCACCGCCGAGGGCGACACGGAAACCGGTCATCACTTCGTCGAAGATCAAGACCACGCCGTGTTTGTCGCACAGGTTACGCAAGCCTTCGAGGAAGCCCGGCGCCGGCGGTACGCAGTTCATGTTGCCGGCCACTGGCTCGACGATGATGCAGGCCACTTCCTGGCCAACCTCTGCGAGCATCTTTTCGACTTCTTCGAGGTCGTTGAACGGCAGGGTCAGGGTGTGTTTGGCGAACGCCGCCGGTACACCGGCGGAACTCGGCACGCCCTGGGTCAGCGCACCGGAACCGGCCTTGACCAGCAGGCTGTCGGAGTGACCGTGGTAGCAACCTTCGAACTTGATGATGCTGTCGCGACCGGTGTAGCCCCGTGCCAGGCGGATCGCGCTCATGGTCGCCTCGGTGCCGGAGCTGACCATGCGCACCATCTCCATCGAGGGCACGATGGCGCAGACCAGGTCGGCCATTTCGGTTTCCATGGCGGTCGGGGCGCCATAGGACAGACCGTGTTCCAGCTGCTTGCGCACGGCGTCCAGCACCTCTGGATGACTGTGGCCCAGGATCATCGGACCCCACGAGCCCACGTAATCCACGTAGCGCTTGTCGTCTTCGTCGGTTACATAGGCGCCTTCGGCGTGTTTGAAGAACAACGGGGTGCCGCCGACGCTCTTGAACGCACGGACGGGGGAGTTCACGCCGCCGGGGATATGTTTCTGGGCGTTGGCAAACAGGGTTTCGGAACGGGACATGGTCGGTCTCTCGAAAACGGAAATTATTTGATCTTCAACAGATCGTTGAATGCGCGGGCGCGGCGCGTCACTTCATGAGCGTTGTCGGCGCCGAAAAGGCCATGCACCACGGCCAGCAGGTCGACGCCGTGGGCCACCAGCGGGGCGGCATTGTCCAGGGTGATGCCGCCGATGGCGCACACCGGTACATGCAGTTTGAGGCGAGCCTGTTCGAGCAGTTCAAGGTTTGCGCTGGGCGCACCGGGCTTGGTGTTGGAGTTGAAGAAGCGGCCGAAGGCTACGTAGCTCGCGCCTTCAGCGGCGGCCTGTGCGGCCAGCTCCAGGCTGGCGTGGCAGGTGGACCCGATGATCGCCTTGTGCCCGAGCAATGCCCGTACCGGCGCCAGCGGCCCATCGGTCTGTCCCAAGTGCACGCCAACGCCCAGGCGCGCCGCCAGTTCGGCGTCGTCGTTGATGATCAACTGGGTCTTGTAGCGCTCGCACAGGTCGCGCAGGGCTTCGGCTTCCCGCAGGCGCCGGGCCTCGTCGCTGCTTTTATCGCGGTATTGCAGCAGGGTAACGCCGCCTTCCAGTGCCGCTTCTACATAGGCGAGAAATCTACCGGCCAGCAACTGGCTATCAGTGATGGCATAGAGGCCACGTAATTTCATTCCACTGCCCTCTGTTTCTGGCAAAAAATGTGACTGGCAAAAATGTTACGAGCAGAAATCCAACGGCAGGCGACGTGGCACGAACTGGCCTTTGCCCAGTTGTTCGGCGTCGCGCAGGGTGCGCCAGGTGTAATCCAGGGCGGTGCGCACGGCACTGGCGAGCTGTTCGCCTTGGGCCAGTCGACCGGCCAGGGCGCTGGCCAGGGTGCAACCGGAACCATGGTAGCTGCCGGGCAAGCGCTGGCAGGTAAACGTCTCGCGGTGTCCGTCGCGGCTGTACAGACGATTATGGACTTCATGTTCGTCGCCATGCCCGCCGGTGATCAACAGGTGCTTGACGAAGGGCAGCAGTTTTTCGGCGCACTCATCGGCGCTGCCTTCGGGCAGTTCGGCGAGGATGCGGGCTTCCGGCAGGTTCGGGGTGGCGATGATCGCCAGGGGCAGCAGGCGTTCGCGCATGGCGTAGCCGACTTCATCCTTGCCCAGGCGTCCGCCGCCGCCAGCGCGCAGCACCGGGTCGCAGACCATGGGCAGGTGCGGGTGCGCCTGGAGCAGTTCGACCACGGTGTCGACCATCTCCAGGGAGCCAAGCATGCCCAGCTTGACCGCCGCCACCGACGAATCGTTGAGCACGGCATTGGCTTGCGCCAGGACCCACTCGCGATCGAGTACGCGGAAGTCGCTTACGTTCACCGTGTCTTGCACGGTCAGCGCGGTAACGGCCGGGGCGGCATGGCAACCCTGGGCGAGAAGGGCTTCGATATCTGCCTGCAAGCCGGCGCCACCACTGGGGTCGTGGCCGGAGAGACAGAGGACAACGGGGCGAGAGCTGTAGATATTCATGGTGCGCGAGCTTACCACCAAACCCCTGTGGTCGGCGCCACCGATAAATTCCCCGTGCCATTGGGTTAGCGATGCGCCGCGGCAGCATGCAACTTGACCAAAGCAACAGCTCTATCTCAATGCTTTGCTCTGAAACGCCCGTTCTAGAGCCTTCTGCAAGAGAGATTTCAATGGTGCAAGTTGGCCATCAACGGCTATGCTAAGGATGGATCCAACTTAATAACAGGTAATGCCGGTTTTACGTCTACTCAGGGAATGGGGGGCTTCCTGACTCAACCGGACAGGCCACGCTGGGGCTTAAATGCGCTATTTGCTGATGTTGCTGCTGTGCTTGTCCCCTTTGGCAAGCGCCCTCGAATTCGACGAGTTCACCCAAAGCCTGCCCCTGGGCCAAGCGCTGCAAGTGTTCGAAGACGCAAACGGCACCGCCACCCTCGACGATGTGCTGGCCGAAGCCGCTGCCGGTCGCTTCAAGCCCCATGACAAGGAAACGCTGAATGCCGGTTACTCGCGGTCGGCGTTCTGGCTGAAAATCGACCTCCATTACCGTCCCCACAATGTGAATGCCCAGCGCACCTGGTTACTGGAGCTGGCCTATCCGCCCTTGGATCATCTCGATCTGTATCTGCCTGATACCAGCGGAGTCTACCGTCTGGTTCGCCAGACCGGCGATGCGCTGCCATTCAACGCCCGGGAAATTCGTCAGAACAGCTACCTGTTCAGCCTGGATTTTGTCCCCGATCAGCGCCAGACCGTTTATCTGCGCCTGCAGAGCCAGGGGTCGATCCAGGCGCCGCTGACCCTGTGGTCCAGCACTGCTTATCTCGAACAGCAGCCGGTGCGCTTGTATGTGCTGGGGATTATCTATGGCGTGCTGCTGGGCATGCTGGTGTACAACTTGTTCATCTACCTGAGTGTGCGGGACACCAGTTATCTCTATTACATCGTCTATATCGCCTCGTTCGGCCTGTACCAGTTGTCGGTCAACGGTGCCGCCGCCGAGTATTTCTGGCCGGACAACCCTTGGTGGACCAATGCCGCGACACCATTCTTCATCGGCTGCGCGGCTCTGTTCGGCAGTCAGTTTGCCCGCAGCTTCCTGCAAACCGCCCAACACAGTCGCTGGCTCGATCGCCTGTTGTTGGCGCTGATCGTCTTCAGCGCGGTGGTGGTGGGCCTGTCGCTGATGGCCAGTTACGCCCTGGCCCTGCGTCTGGCGACGGCGCTGGCGCTGGTGTTCACGGTGGTGATTTTTGCTGCCGGCCTGTTCGCCTGGTGGCGTGGGCTGAGGGTGGCGCGTTACTTCATCATTGCCTGGTCGGCGTTTTTGCTGGGAGGCATCGTCAATACCCTGATGGTGCTCGGTTATCTGCCGAACGTGTTCCTGACCATGTACGCCAGCCAGATCGGCTCGGCCATCGAAGTGGCGTTGTTGTCCCTGGCCCTGGCCGACCGCATCAATGCCATGCGTGAGCAACAGGCCCAGACCCTGCTGGATGCCGGGCAGAAGCTGGAAGTGCTCAACCAGCAACTGGCCCACGGTAACAAGCTCAAGGACGAATTTCTCGCGACCCTGACCCATGAACTGCGTACGCCCATGAATGGCGTCATCGGCTCGCTGGAGTTGATGGAAACCGTCGAGATGGACGAGGAGCTGACCCAATACCAACAGACCGCCGCCGGCTCGGCGCGGGACATGATGCGCATGGTCAACGGCATGCTGACCCTCACGGAATTGCAGGCCGGCAAGCTCAAGGTCAATCCGGCGCCGTTCAGCCTGCGCGGGATGCTCGATGTCTTGCAGGTGCAGTTCGCGGCCAGTGCGCAGGCCAAGGGCCTGGATTTCAAGGTCGATGTGGCGCCGGGTCTGGCGGATCGGTTGCTCGGTGACAGCTGCAAGTTGACCCAGTGCCTGGAATGCCTGCTGGACAACGCCATCAAATTCACCCGGGTGGGCGGCCTGGCCCTGCGAGTCAGCGGCAAACCGATGGAGCATGAACGCTGGGGGCTGTCCTTCGCCGTGATCGACACAGGGATCGGCTTCACCGATCTGGGCGAGGCGACCTTGTACCAGCGTTTCTTCCAGCTCGACGGTTCCATGACCCGTGAGTACGGCGGCCTGGGCGTGGGCCTGGCAATTTGTCGGCAGTTGGTGGGGTTGATGGGCGGCCGCTTGACCCATACGTCCGAGCCTGGGCGCGGCAGCCGCTTCCAGCTGGACATCGAATTTGAAATGGCTTTGCCGATGGCGAGCCCCACGCCGTTTCCGTTCAGCAAAAGACACGGCATGCGTCAGCCTCAGGACTGTACGGTGCTGCTGGCCGATGACGACAGCATCGATCAACTGGTCATGCGCGGCATGCTGCTCAAGCTGGGCTACCGGGTGCGCACCGCCGACAGTGGCCGTGGGGCGCTGGAAATGTTGCGGGACGGCAGTTTCGATGCCGTGGTGCTCGATTGCCAGTCGCCACCTTTGGACGGTGTGTCGGTCTGCTGCCAGATCCGTACCCTGGCCGGCTGTGAGGAGTTGCCGGTGCTGGTGGTCGGCCCGAACCTGGACCCGAATGGTTGTCCGGCGGGCGCCTTGGTCGATTACCTGGGCAAACCGGTGAAGTTCGAGGTTCTGCAGGCGATTTTGCAACGTCGCGTGCTGTGTCCGGGGCAGGGCGAAAGCGCCGACATTTAGGCGGGTATGACACTTTGTTCGGCCTGGAGGCAGTGCTTAACTGGTTCCTGCTGGCCGACCGAGGAGCGCTGTCATGAACCTGCACCAGTTCGCCGAAACCCACGACGTCACCAATCAGCCGCCCTCCCTGGACGGCGCCAACCTGTATCGCATCGACTTGCCGCTGCAGCAATGGTCGCAGCGTTTCGGTGCCGGCTGGGCCCAGGCACGGATCGATGAGTACGGTGGGTTGGCCGGCGGGCCGCTGATGGAGGCAGGGTTCCTGGCCAACCAGAACAAACCGGTATTCTCCAGCCATGACCGCTATGGTCACCGCGTTGATCTGGTGGAGTTCCATCCCGCTTATCACCAGCTGATGCGTACCGCCATCGAGCATGGCCTGCCCAGCCTGCCCTGGTCTCATCCGCAACCCGGCGCCCATGTGGCCCGGGCGTCGATGACGTATCTGCACAGCCAGGCCGAAGCCGGCACGGGCTGCCCGTTGACCATGACCTTTGCCAGTGTCCCGGCGCTGCGCTTGCAGCCGGACCTGGCTGAGCGCTGGATGCCGAAAGTGCTCGCCACCGAGTACGACCCGCGCAATGTCGGCATGGCCCACAAGGCCGGCGTTACCCTTGGCATGGCGATGACCGAAAAACAGGGCGGCACCGATGTGCGGGCCAACACCACCAAGGCTTTCCCGGTGGGCGCCCGGGGACCAGGCCAGGCCTATGAACTGGTGGGTCACAAGTGGTTCTGTTCGGCGCCGATGTGCGATGCCTTCCTGACCCTGGCCCAGACCGACAAGGGCCTGACCTGTTTCCTGTTGCCGCGCCATCGTCCGGACGACACCCGCAACCAGCTCTACATCCAGCGCCTGAAAAACAAGCTGGGCAACTGCTCCAATGCTTCCAGCGAAGTCGAGTTTCGCGGTGCCCTGGCCTGGATGATTGGTGAGGAGGGGCGCGGCGTGCCGACCATTATCGAGATGGTCGCCATGACCCGCTTCGATTGCATGGTCGGCTCCAGCGCCCTGATGCGCCAGGCGTTGACCCAGGCCAGCCATCACTGTGCCCATCGGACAGTCGGCGGCAGGCTGTTGAGTGAGCAGCCCTTGATGCAGAACGTGCTGGCCGACCTGGCGCTGGAAAGCGAGTCCGCGTTGGCCTTGAGTTTGCGCATGGGGCGGGCGCTGGATCACTTGAGTGACGAGCACGAAGCCAAGTTCGCCCGGCTGGTGACGGCAGTGGGCAAGTACTGGATCTGCAAGCGCGCCCCCGCGATGATCAATGAAGCTGCCGAGTGCATGGGGGGCGCCGGTTATGTCGAAGACAGCATCCTGCCGCGCCTGTACCGGGAGGCGCCGGTCAATTCAACGTGGGAAGGCTCCGGCAACGTGCAATGTCTCGATGTGTTGCGGGCCCTGTCCAAGGAACCTGGTGTGTTGGAGGTATTGTTCAATGAGTTGGGCGACGGCCACGGCGACAAGCGCCTGGCCAACCACATCCACCAATTACAGGCGGCGTTCAAGGACACCGACGATATCCAGTTTCGCGCCCGGCAATTGACCGAAGACATCGCCGTGGGCCTGCAAGCCAAGCTGTTGCTGGAGGCGGGCAACAGCGACGTCAGCGACGCCTTCATCGCCAGCCGCCTGGGTTCGACTGGCCGGGTCTACGGCGCCTTGCCGCGAGGGTTGAATGTGGAGGCCATCGTGACGCGTTCTACCCCGCAAGGGTTTTGAGAAGCTCGCGACAGGCACCAGCCCAATGTGGGGGCGAGCCTGCTCGCGATGGCGTCGGTACATCCGGCATCAATGCAAGCTGACCCACCGCCATCGCGAGCAGGCTCGCTCCCACAGGGGATTGGCGGTGAGCATGGAGGGCGTGTCCACCCGAGATCAGGGTGGGAGCGAGCCTGCTCGCGAAGGCGTCGGCCCATCCAACATCGATGCAAGTTGACCCGGCGCTGTCGCGAGTAGGCTCTCTCCCGCAGTGGAGCTCCGGTGGATGATCGAGGGTGTCCAGCACGCCACTGTTCCCGTAAGACGGCGATGCAGGCAAGATGAAGGTCTGCAAGTCAGAACACAGGAAGCTGATCGTGACCGAAGCGTTTATTGTCGTTCAAACCGCCGAACAAGCCGTGGATCGCCTGGCGGCCCTGCACGAGCGTGCGACCACCGCGCTGAACCAGGCGCTCATGCGCTACCTCAAGGACCGTATCGAGCCGGATGCCGAGCAACGTGCGCTGTTCCGCTATCCGGCGTTGCGGCTGACCTACCACTGCCACGGCGAGGTCCCGCAAACCACCCGCGCCTATGCCAAGGTCCAGTTGCCGGGCACCTACAGCGTCACCGTCACCCATCCTGCCGCGTTCCGTAAATACCTGCTCGAACAACTCGTCCCGCTGATGCATGACTTTACCGTCACCGTGGAAGTGGGCGTCAGCGAGCAGAACATTCCTTACCCGTATGTGGTGGAACAGGGCGATGAACTGGCCGGTTCCGGTGTGACGGCGGCGGTGCTGGCGCGGGTGTTCCCCAGCACCGACCTGTCGGCCGCCACCGATGGCATCGCCGACGGCCTCTATGACTGGGAGAACACCGACCCGCTGCCTCTGTCACTGTTCGACGCCGCCCGCGTGGATTTCTCCCTGCGTCGTCTCGTGCACTACACCGGCAGCGATTGGCGTCATGTGCAGCCGTGGATCCTGCTGACCAACTATCACCGTTATGTCGACCAGTTCATCGTCCATGGCCTGGAGCAATTGCGCAGCGACCCGCGCTTCGTACGCATGGTCCTGCCGGGCAATGTGATCATCGACAAGAACATGGACCACAGCGAAGCGTCGGCCATCGCCGCCGGCGTGGTCTGGCACCGTTACCAGATGCCGGCCTATCACCTGCAGGCCAACGACGGCCATGGCGTGACCCTGGTGAACATCGGTGTCGGCCCTTCCAATGCCAAGAACATCACCGACCACCTGGCCGTGCTGAGACCTCATTGCTGGCTGATGATCGGCCACTGCGGCGGGCTGCGGCAGTCCCAGACCATCGGCGACTACGTGCTGGCCCACGCCTACATGCGCCGTGATGGCATCCTCGACCGGGTGGTGCCACCGAATATCCCGATTCCTGCCTTGGCGGAAGTACAACTGGCGCTTCAGCAGGCTGCGGCGAATATCACCGGCGAAAAAGGCGATGAGCTGAAGAAACGCCTGCGTACCGGTACGGTGCTGACCTACGACGACCGCAACTGGGAGCTGCGCTGGGCCCAGGAGCGTCCGTTGATCAACCTGTCCCGCGCGGTGGCGGTGGACATGGAGAGTGGCACCATCGCCGCCCAGGGTTATCGCCTGCGGGTGCCCTATGGCACGTTGCTTTGCGTCTCGGACAAACCGCTGCACAGCGAAATCAAGCTGCCGGGCTCGGCCAACGCGTTCTATGAGCGGGCGGTCAACCAACACTTGAAAATCGGTATCGAGGCATTGGATCTGTTGCGCAACCAGCTCAATTCATTGCATTCGCGCAAACTGCGCAGCTTCGACGAGCCGCCGTTCCGCTGATACCGTTCGGACGGTAGTCATTTAACGGTCGGGCCACTAGCATGGTCGGCCCTGACCGTTAGTTAGATAGTGCCGCCATGTCCCGTCCTCCACGTCCCGTTTCCCGCCGCCCTGGCGTGAAACCCCCTGCATCCGCCGCGCGCCGGGTCGCGAAGGCGCCTCCGGCCGAGCCCAGGCTGATCCTGTTCAACAAGCCTTTCGATGTGCTGACCCAATTCAGCGATGGCGAGGGGCGAGCGACACTCAAGGATTTTATCGACATCCCGGGCATCTACCCGGCCGGGCGGCTGGATCGCGACAGCGAGGGGCTGTTGTTGCTGACCAACGACGGGCAATTGCAGGCACGTATCGCCGACCCCAAGCACAAACTGGCCAAGACTTACTGGGTGCAAGTGGAAGGCGAGCCAAGCGCTGAACAGGTGCAACGCCTGCGTGATGGCGTGGAGTTGAACGACGGCATGACGCTGCCCGCCGAGGCGCGCTTGCTGGACGAACCGCTGCTATGGCCGCGCAACCCGCCGGTGCGCTTTCGCAAAAGCGTGCCTACGAGTTGGCTGGAACTGGTCATACGCGAGGGGCGCAACCGCCAGGTACGACGGATGACCGCTGCCGTGGGGTTGCCGACGTTGCGGCTGGTGCGGGTCAGGATTGGCGATTGGACGATCGAAGGGCTTGATCAGGGCCAGTGGAAAGAGGTCCCGGCGCGCCTATAGCGCCCCGGACTCGATCAGGCCGATCACCACGCTCTTGATGACGAACGCCGCCACGCCGAGCCCCAGCACGAAAAACAGGATGAACGAACCGAAACGCCCGGCCTTGGACTTCTTCGCCAGATCCCAGACGATGAAGCCCATGAAAATGATCAGAATGCTGACCAGGCCGGTCATCATCCACTCTTCGAAAACAGCAGGATCCATCGAAACACTCCGGCGTGGGCGGGGTTGGAAAGGCGGGGCGAGTATACGGCATGGGGGCCGGGCGAGGGATTGACCTGCGGCGGTGTGTCGCAGCTATTCATCGCCTTCTCGATGGTGTGACTGCCCCGGACCCTGTGGGAGCCGAGCTTGCTCGCGATGGCGGTGGATCAGCCAAGTCATTGTCGACTGTAATGCCGCCATCGCGAGCAAGCTCGGCTCCTACAGTGGTTGAGGCGGTTTCAACTGCGCAGATGAGTCAACGGCAATTCGGTACTGCTGAGCACCTGGTTCAGCACGAAACTCGAGCGCACGCTGGTGACGCCGTCGATCCGGGTCAGGTGGCCCAGCAGCAGTTTCTGGTAATGGTCCATGTCCGGCACCACCACCTTGAGCTGGTAGTCCGCGTCCATGCCGGTCACCAGGCTGCACTCGAGCACTTGCGGCAGGTTGCGAATCGCGGCTTCGAAGTTTTCGAAGCGTTCGGGGGTGTGACGGTCCATGCCTATCAGCACGTAGGCGGTCAGGCTCAGTCCGAGCATTTTGCGGTCGAGCAACGCGACCTGGCGGGTAATGTAGCCGTCGTCTTCCAACTGTTTGACCCGCCGCGAACAGGGCGAGGGTGACAGGCCGATGCGCTCGGCCAGTTCCTGATTGGAGATGCGCGCGTCGCGCTGCAATTCCGCCAGAATGCTCAGGTCGTAACGGTCGAGTTTGCTCATCGGTCGGGCCTTTATCTTGATAATTGCGTGGGATTATCTATCCGGGGGTAAAAATTGCGCAAGCGATGTTTAATTGAGCAATCTTCGCAATCATCTGTCGCCGGCCCAGGCCTATTCTTATCACCAAGATCACTGCTCGGACAAACAGTCCAATGCAGCCCGCCCAAGCAGGCCGGCTGCGGTCGCGGCACCCACCGGTGCCTGGTAGCCAGACAGGCCACTCATGACCCCCGAGCTGCACACTGTCCAGAAGACGGCGTGAGGTGAGCCGACGCCACAAGCGTCGAGCACGGACGAAGTTCTCAAGGGGAGGCCGACGGGTCTCCCTTTTTTAATGCCTGCGAAATAAGTGGCGCTGCTGATAATCTGGTGCAGAACCGGCCTGGGCTTTTCCCAGTCTTATCATCAGGCCCTGAACCGTTGTGAGGAATAACATGAAGTCGCGCATCTGGCGTCTGGCAGGTGTTGGTTTGTTGTGGGCAAGTGTCAGTGCGCAAGGGATGGCCGATGATCAGCAGAATCGTGGTGGCCCCGACGGTGATCGAGGACACGACGGACGCGGCGGCAACGGTCAGGGGTACTCTGGCCAGCCGCGGCCCCAGAGCAACGAAATCATCCGTGGCGACAACAGCCGCCAATTCGAACCCGGCGCCCAGCGCCAGGGTGGCCCATCCTATGACCGATCACCCCAGGATCCCAACGGTCATGGTCGTCCGCCGCAACAGCAGCAGCCGGGCAACAACCTGCCGATCCAGGGCCGGCCCGACAGCGTGACCCAGACTCGGGAGCCGCAACCGGGTTACTACCGCGATATCCCGCGCCGCAGCGACGGTTATCCGAGCAATCGGCCACGCCCCGAGCATGACAATCGTCCAGATCAGCACTGGGCCGGTCGCCCGGACGGGCATGGCAATGGTTGGGGGCCGGGGCCGCAATATCGTCCCGGTTATGTCATCGACCGCTTCCCGGATCGCAATTACCGTGTGCCCTATCGTGGCCAGGACTACTTCTTCTCGGGTGGCTATTGGTATCGCCCGCAAGGACCACGCTATGTCGTGGTGCAGCCGCCTCGGGGCATCCGCACCCGTTACCTGCCCGACTATGCCCGGGAAGTCTGGATCGGCAGCTCGCTGTTCTTCCTCGCCGCCGGTGCTTATTACATCTACGAAGCCAACACCCAGGACTACGTCGTGGTCGACGCGCCGGTTGCCAATCCGCAGCCACAACCCCAGGGCAACAGTTTCGATGTGGTGGCCTATCCAGCCAACGGTCAGTCTCCCGAGCAGGTCAACCAGGATGGCTACGAGTGTTATCGCTGGGCGGTGCAGCAGAGCGGCTTCGATCCGCGCAGCTACACCTATCCGCCCGCGCCGGAAGTGGTGCAGACCTACCGGCAGGCCCAGGGGAGTTGCTTGAGCAGTCGTGGATATCAGGTGAGTTACTGAGGTTTGTTTGTTCAGTAAAAAAGACTGGGTGCTGAAAGCCACAAACCTGTGGGAGCAAAGCTTGCTCGCGATTGGGTCAGTCAGTCGACAACAATGTTGGCTGATCGGCCGCTATCGCGAGCAAGCTTTACTCCCACAGAGGTGAAGCGCATCAGGCGCTGGCGGTTTTCACCACTTCCGACGGATCGGCGTGCACCAGCACTTCGGCCTTCGGATAGGCGCGGTGGATCGCATCGGCGGCCTGGTCGCTGAGGCCGTGGGCCACTGACAGGGTCAGCTCTCCAGGCAGTTCCAGATGCAGTTGCACGAACCAGTGGTTGCCGGAAATCCGCGTGCGCAAGTCATGGGCACCCAGCACGCCGGGCACGGCACAGGCCAGTTCCAGCATGTGCTGGCTGACGTTGGGCGGCAGTTCTTCGTCCATCAGCACGGCGAAACTTTCCCGGGCGATCTGGATGGCGCTCCAGAGAATGTAGACGGCGATGCCCAGGCCGAACCAGGCGTCGAGTTGATACCAGCCGAACCCGGCCAGCAGCAGTGCCACCAGGATGCTGCCGTTGAACAACAGGTCGGAACGGTAATGCAGCGAGTCGGCGCGAACGGCGTTGGAGCCCGTGGCGCGGATGACCCGGTGTTGCAACGCCAGCAGCGCCAGGGTCAGGGCCAGGGAAAACACGATCACGCCGACACTGAGCCAGGGCGCCTCCACCGGGACCGGGTTTTTCAGGCGCTCGAACGCCTGCAGGGCAATCAACACGGCGCTGCCGCCAATGAACAGCGCCTGGGCCATGCCGGCCAAGGATTCGGCCTTGCCATGACCGTAGCGATGATCGGCGTCGGCGGGACGCAAGGCGTAATGCACCGCCAGCAGGTTGAGCAGCGAGGTGACGCCGTCCAAGGCCGAGTCGGTCAGGCCGGCGAGCATGCTCACCGAACCGCTCAGCCACCAGGCCAGTGCCTTGGCGATAATCAGGATCGACGCCACGGCCACCGAGGCGCGGGTGGCCAGGCGTAGCAGGCGAGCGTGTTCGGGAGTGGTGGTCATGGCGCGGTCGTTCCTTCAGTGGCGCCCGTCATGCGGCCGGTTTGAGTCCGAGGGCGGCCAGTTGCTGCGCGCTGCCCTTGTGCTGGATCAGCCGTGGATCGTCCAGGGGGAAGCTGCGGCCCAGTTCGCTTTCCAGAATGGCCTGCAATTTATGGTTGTCGACGCTGCCGTCAGGGTTGACGGCCTGCTTGAGCTTTTCCGGCGCGATCTGGGCGGTCTTGCCCGGCTCGAAGTAAATGGCGCCGGTGGCGAAGTCCACCGCGAACGCGATCAGGCCGGGAATGATGTAGAACAGCAGGCCGACGGCGTCGAGCGCGGCAATGGCCGGGTCGATCTTGCCGTCGATCTGGCCGCGACGGTCAGGGTAGAAGATCGAGCCGCAGGCGCTGACCTGGGTCAGCAGGGTGGCGACCAGGACACCACCGATCACGCGAAAGGGAATACGCATAACAATCTCCTGAGCAGGTAAGGGCGTTGTGGGTTTGAGTCCAGACCACGCCAAACAGTTCGCCGTTATACTCGGCCCTCTGTTTTGGAGCCAGCATGATTTCTTTGCCGATTGATGAAGTTTTACCAACCCTGCGTCAAGCCTTGGCATCGCGCCACGAAGCTGTGCTCGAAGCGCCGCCCGGTGCCGGTAAAACCACCCGCGTTCCCCTGGCCTTGTTGAACGAGCCGTGGCTGGCCGGACAGACCATCCTGATGCTCGAACCCCGACGCCTGGCGGCACGGGCGGCGGCGGAGCGATTGGCCAGTGAGTTGGGTGAAAAGGTCGGTGAAACCGTCGGCTACCGGATTCGCCTGGACAGCAAGGTTGGCCCAGGCACCCGCATTGAAGTGGTTACCGAAGGGATTCTCACCCGCCGCCTGCAGGACGATCCGGCATTGGAAGGTGTGGGGCTGCTGATTTTCGATGAGTTCCACGAGCGTAGCCTCGACGCCGACCTGGCCCTGGCCTTGAGCCTCAACGGCCGGGAGCTGTTTCGCGAAGACCTGCCGCTGAAGATTCTGCTGATGTCGGCGACCCTGGAAGGTGAGCGCCTGGCCGGCTTGCTGGACGACGCGCCGATCCTGCGCAGTGAAGGGCGGATGTTCCCAGTGACGGTGCGTTGGGGCCGGCCATTCCAGCCCGGCGAGTTCATCGAGCCACGGCTGGTACAGACCATACTCGAAGCGTTGCACGATGAAACCGGCAGCGTGCTGGTGTTCTTGCCCGGACAGGCGGAGATCCGTCGGGTTCACCAGCAACTGGTCGAGGCCCTGGGCGAGGGCGGTAACGTGTTGCTGTGTCCCCTGCACGGTGAACTGGATCTCGCGGCCCAGCGTGCCGCCATCGACCCAGCGCCTCCTGGCCAGCGCAAAGTGGTGCTGGCAACCAACATCGCCGAAACCAGCCTGACCATCAACGGCGTCCGGGTGGTGGTCGATGCCGGGCTGGCCCGGGTTCCACGTTTCGACCCGGGCAGCGGCATGACACGTCTCGACACCCAGCGCATTTCCCGGGCCAGCGCTACTCAGCGGGCCGGTCGGGCCGGGCGATTGGAGCCGGGGGTGTGCTATCGGTTGTGGTCCGAAGACCAGCACGAACAACTGGCCGCCTATGGCAGCGCGGAGATCCTTTCGGCGGACCTGGCCGGGCTGGCCTTGCAACTGGGGCGCTGGGGCGTGACGCCGCAGCAATTGGTCTGGCTCGACGTGCCGCCCGGCGCCGCCTACGCCCAGGCGCAGGACCTGCTGCAGCGCCTGGGCGCGCTGGACGGCGAGCAACTGACTCGTCACGGCCAGGCCATGGCCGAACTGCCGGCCCACCCGCGTATCGCTCATTTATTGTTGCGCGGGCAGGCGCTGGGGCTGGCGGACATGGCCTGCAACGTCGCGGCGTTGTTGGGCGAACGGGACATTCTCAGGGGCGCCGGCGCGGATTTGCACAGTCGTCTGGCCTTGCTGTCCGGCGAAGAGCGGGCGGCGCGAGGTGCGCAAGGTGGCGTGACGCGGGCGCGGCAACTGGCCCGGCAGTATCGCGGCTATTTGCGGGGCAAGGCCGAAGAAGCGGTGGCCGATCCCGATCATCCGCGTTGGCTCGGGGCGCTGCTGGCGTTGGCCTACCCGGATCGGGTCGCGCAGCAGCGACGATCCGGCGGCGCGGAGTACCGCTTGGCCAACGGCCGTGCGGCGCTGTTTGCCGAGGCCGACAGCCTGATGAAGCAGCCGTGGCTGGTGATCGCCGATCTCGGCAGCCGCCAGGGCCAGCGTGAAGAGCGGATCTACCTGGCAACGGATTTCGACCCGGCGCTGTTCGATTCCGTACTGGCCGAGCAGGTGCACACGGTGGATCAACTGGACTGGGACGAGCGCGAAGGCGTGCTGCGGGCCGAGCGCCAGCGCAAGGTCGGCGAACTGGTGCTCAGCCGCGAACCGCTGACCGGCCTGGATGAGTCCGCCCGTAGCCAGGCCCTGGTGAACCTGGTGCGGCGCAAGGGTCTGGAATTACTGCCCTGGACGCCGGAACTGCGGCAATGGCAGGCGCGGGTGGCACTGCTGCGTCGACTGGACCTGGACGCCAAGGGCGAAAGCGAATGGCCCGACGTCAGCGACAAAGCGTTGCTCGGCAGTCTTGAACATTGGCTGATGCCGTATCTGGGCCGAGTCTCGCGCCTCAGCCATTTTGCCAACCTGGACCTGTCGAGCATCGTTCACAACCTGCTGCCCTGGCCGTTGCCGCAGCGGTTGGACGAGCAAGCACCCCATCACTTGAGCGTGCCCTCGGGTTCGTCGATCCGCGTGGACTACAGCGAATACCCGCCGATCCTGGCGGTGCGCTTGCAGGAACTGTTCGGCCTGGCCGAGACTCCGCGCATCGCCGGCGGACGCCAGGTGGTCAAGCTGCACCTGTTGTCACCGGCACGCCGGCCGGTGCAGGTGACCCAGGACCTGGCGAACTTCTGGCGCAGCACCTACGCCGAAGTGAAGAAGGACCTCAAGGGACGTTATCCCAAGCATTACTGGCCGGATGATCCGCTGGTGGCGGAGGCGACGGCGCGGGTCAAGCCGCGTAAGTGAACAGACGTTAATCCGAGTGGACCCGAACCCTGTGGGAGCCCGCTCGCGATGGCTATCTGTCAGTCACATCAAAACTGGCTGAGCACCCGCTATCGCGAGCAGGCTCGCTCCCACATGGGCTCCGGGCTGGCCGCACGATCGTTATTCACCGCAGGATTCCTGTGGGAGCGAGCCTGCTCGCGATAGCGGCCTATCAGTCGCATAGAAGTTGGCTGACACAGTGCATTCGCGAGCAGACTCGTTGCCACAGGTCTGCGGCTATGGCGTAACGGGCAGCAGGAACCGCGCAATCACCGGCAAATGATCAGAGATGCGCAAGGTATCGTCCTGCCGCACCTGGGCCTCGACCCGTTTGATACGCGGGCTGTAGAACAGGTAGTCGACGGTGCGGTCCGGGCCGTTGAGGCCGGGGTCGTTCGGGTAGTGGGTCAGCCAGTGCGCACGGTCGATGCCGCTGGCCTCGTTGTTGGTGGGAATCATCGGGTACTTGTCCCACAGCAGGTGCAGCGGGCTGTCGGCGGAGTAGGGGGTGCGCTGTTCGGGCGGCAGGCGCAGGTACTGCCCCAGGGGCAGCAGGTTGAAGTCGCCGCCGATCAGCCAGGGCATGCCTCGGGATTCGAACTTGTCCAGGGCCTGGGCCACGGCAGTGACCTGCTTGGGCAGGGTTTCGTCCGGCTGCGTGGCCCGCTCCAGATGCGTGTTGAGCACGGCCAGTTGGCTGCCATCGCTCAGCGGCATGTAGCTCACCAGCAGGGCATTCTTCGGTTGGAACTGGCGGCTGATGAAGTTGGCCTCGGCCACCGGCAGTTGCACCCGTTCGGCATGATCGATGCGGTAGCGGCTCAGCGTTGCCAGTTGTCGACCGACGCTGCCGAAGATATGGGGGCTGGGTATGAAATCGGCCTTCCAGTCGAAGGCGCTGGTGCTGCAGGGGTAAAGGTCGGCGAGCCGCTCCTGCAATAACTTGAGCTGGTCCTGGTAGTCGCTGGCCTTGGCGCCGTTGTCCAGTTCCTGCAGCAGGACGATGCCGGGTTGTTCGTCACGGATGACCCGTGCCACTTCGTCGAGGCTGAAGGCCATGTCTTCCAGGGTCGGGCTTTCATCGTCGCCTTGGGCCAGGTCGTGCCAGAACACGTAGCGCTTGCCAGCCAGGAACTGGACGTTCCAGGTCATCACCTTGACCGCCTGACCGGGCATCAGCGGTGCGGCGCTGGCGGTACAACTGACCGGCAGTGCTTCCCGGGCATGTGGGCGCCAGGTCAGGCTATAGATCGACAGGGCGGCCAGGCAAAGCACCGACAACAGGCCCAGCAGGGTGTAGCGCAGTAGGCGGGTCATGGCTCGGGTTTTTCCCCGACCAGCATGAATATCCGGAACAGCACCACGCTGGTGAACAGTTGCAGGAAGCTGTGAACGCTGTCGATCAACAGGCCTAGCCAGGGGTTCTGGGGCGGTGGGTACACCGAGACGCTGGCGCCCTTGAGCAGCCACAGCGGGCCCATCACGCCCATGATGCACAACAGGATCCGCCAGAACTGGCCGCGACTCATGCGCAGGCTTTCCTTCATCGCCGCCAACGGCGCCAGGCCTCGGAGCACCAGCAGGTATTCGCTGAACGCCAGGGTCACCATCAGCCACAGGCCCGGCAGGATGTACAACGATATGCCCAGCAGGATCAGCAGCGTGTTGAGAGCGGTCAGCAGCGCGAAGCGCGGCCAGAGGGTGAGGGCCGCGGCGAGGAGGTCGCGAATGTGCGGCGATTCGCCTCGGCTACGGGCGTCGAGAAACAGGATCAGCGCAGCGGTGTACACCGGATACACCAGCAGCCCGACGATCACGCTATAGCCGGGAAAGCCATCCGGGCCGACGGCGCGGTCGACGGCTTGTTGCAGCACGGCCTCGAGTATCACCAGTGGCAGGCACAGCTGGGCGATCCGGCCCAGATGGCGCTTGAAGAAATACAAAGAGTCACGCAGCACGTCAAACGGATTCATGAGTCGGGATCGCAGGTCCAGAAGCGGTCCGACACTTTAACCGATCAGGCACCCGCACTAGCAAACGTAAACATCAGGTAAAGACCATTGAATCCTTCGCGGCAAGCCCCATTACTGGTGGGCACCGGTTCTGCGGAACCGGCTTGGTTTTCTACCCGGCAATCTGATGAGGTCGCCATGAACAGCGAAGAACAAACCCTGATCGATGGACTGTTTTCACGGCTGCAACAGGCCGAAAAGGATTCAGGCCCGCGCGATGCCCAGGCCGAGGCGCGGATCAAGGAGCATCTGGCCAGCCAGCCCTCGGCCGGCTATTTCATGGCCCAGGCGATTCTGGTGCAAGAGGCGGCAATCAAGCGCCTCGACGAGCAGAACAGGCAACTGACCGAGCAAGTCCAGCAACTGCAGGCGGACCTGCAGAACGCCCGCAGCCAGCCTTCGGCACCCAGTGGGGGCGGTGGTTTCCTCTCGAGTATTTTCGGGGGCAGCAGTCGTGATTCGCGACCAGCCCCTGCTCCAAGCGCTCCGGCAACCGGCGGTGGCGGCTGGCGCGAGCCGGCGCGGCCATCCTTCAACAATGCCCCGGCTCAGCAGGGCTTCGGTGCGCCGCCAGCGGGCTATGGTGCCCCGCAACAACAAGCCCCGGCGGCGAGCAGCTTTCTGGGTGGCGCCCTGAAAACCGCAGCCGGCGTGGCCGGTGGCGTGATGCTGGCGCAAGGTATCAGCAGTCTGTTCCACAGCGGCCAGCAGCCCCAGGAGATCGTCGAGATCATCAAGGAAGAGCCGGCCCAACCGGTCAACGACGTGGGTAACAGCGGCGACAACGGTTGGGGCGACGACCAGCGCATGGCTGACAACGATCGCTACGGCAACGACCAGGGCGGTTTCAGCGACGCGGACTACAGCGACGACTCTTCATTCTTTGGCGACGACGATTCTTTCGTCTGACCTGCCATTCGTCCGGGGTGCCCACGCGCCTCGGACCGATTATTCGCGGAATCCTCCTTCGGGCTGGCATACTGGGCGCCTTTTCGGGCCTGGTGGCCATATCGGCCACCAATGCCTGACCCAGAGCCTGCGCGCTTGTGCATTCAAGAGGAACCGCGGTGAAGAAAATCGCAGTGTTCGCCGATGTTCAGAACCTCTATTACACCGTGCGCCAGGCCTATGGTTGTCACTTCAACTACGCCGCCCTGTGGGCCGACGTCAGCAAACAAGGGCAGATCGTCGAGGCCTACGCCTATGCGATCGATCGCGGTGACAGCAAGCAGCAGCAATTCCAGCAGATCCTGCGCAACCTGGGTTTCACCGTGAAGCTCAAGCCCTATATCCAGCGCAGCGATGGCTCGGCCAAGGGCGATTGGGACGTGGGCATCACGCTGGACATCATGGACGCCGCCGACCATGTCGACGAGATAGTGCTGGCCTCGGGTGACGGCGACTTCGACATGCTGCTCGAACGCATCATCAGCAAGCACGGTGTGCAGGCGGTGGCGTACGGCGTGCCGGGGCTGACGGCCAACTCGCTGATCCGCGCCGCCAGCCGCTATGTGCCCATCGAAGGCGCGCTGTTGCTCAAGAATTGATCGTTACGGAGTTCAGACAGGTTTGGAACGCATCGCAGTCATCGACTTTGAAACCACCGGAATCACCCCGAGCAGCAGTTGCCGAGCCACGGAAATCGCCGTGGTGATACTCGAGCAAGGCCGGATCGTCGACCGCTACCAGAGCCTGATGAATGCTGGCGTGCGGGTGCCGGCGTTCATCGAGCAACTGACCGGCATCAGCAATGCCATGCTGCGCAGCGCGCCGTCGGCCGAGCGGGTGATGAACGAGGTCAACGAGTTCGTCGGCATCACGCCGTTGCTGGCACATAACGCCGCGTTCGACCAGAAGTTCTGGGACTTTGAACTGGGGCGGATCAAGCGCACCCGCTTGCAGAATTTTGCCTGTTCGCTGCTGCTTGCCCGACGCCTGATGCCCGCCGCGCCGAACCACAAGCTCGGCACCCTCAACGCCTTCGCCGGCCTGCCCCATACCGGCCAGGCCCACCGGGCCATGGCCGACGCCGAAATGGCCGCCAACCTCACCGCGCACCTGGCGTCGGAACTGCGACACAAGCATGGGCTGCGGGAGCTGTCCCACGATCTGTTGTGCAGCTTGCAGAAGGTCCCGGCGGCGAAGATCAATGAGCATCTCAAGCGTCATCGCGGGTTCTGAGATCACCGCCATCCAAATGTGGGAGCGAGCCCGCTCGCGATGGCGGTGTGTCAGCCACTGCAGATATTGACTGACCTGGCGCTATCGCGAGCAGGCTCGCTCCCACAGGGGATTGATGGTGGGCGCGGGGATCGGATCAACCCGAATAACTGTGGGAGCGAGCCCGCTCGCGATGGCGGCGGCAAAGATAAAACAGTTGCTCCCACAGGGTTTGATCGGTGTTGGGCGATTTACTTGCCGTTGCTTTCCAACTGCCCCAACGGCACGCGCTTTTCAATGGCACTGGACAGCACGATCGAGGTCTTGCTGAAGCCGAATTTGGCGATCCGGTTGATCAGCTCTTCCAGCTCCGGCATCGAGCCGACCGCCGCTTGCATGATCACGCAGGGGTCGCCGGTCACCCGGTGGCATTCGGTCAATTGGGGAATCTTGCACAAGTCGTCGTAGACCTTCTGGTTGCCGTGCTGGTTCATCCGCAATTCGATCACGCACTGTACCGGCAGGCCAATCTTGGCCATGTCGACCTTGGCCTGGTAGCCGGTAATGATCCCGCTGGCCTCCAGCTTGCTGACCCGCTCGGCCACGGCCGGGGCCGAGAGGTTCACTTTGCGGGCCAGTTCGGCGTAGGACGCACGACCATTTTCCAACAGGGCGCTGAGCAGCATGCGGTCGTATTTATCCACGGTCTGGCTTCCAAGTGACGTGACTTTCGAAAGCACGGTTTATAGCGCTGATCTCCGTGGTTTGAAAAGTGTATGGGTGGGATAAACAGGTTTTGTAGCTTATTTTCCGCTCGTCGCCTTTCTAGAATAACGCCTCTCATTGTCCTGACTTCGAGCTGACCATGCCTGGCCCACGCCGTTTTCCACTGCCGCTGATCGCTGCCTTCTTCGCGCTCTACATCATCTGGGGTTCGACTTACCTGGTGATTCGCATCGGTGTGGAGCATTGGCCGCCGCTGTTGCTGGCCGGGATTCGCTTCGTGCTGGCCGGCTCGCTCATGTATGGCTTCCTGCGTTGGCGCGGGGCGCCGGCGCCGACCTGGGCGCAGTGGAAGGCCGGGGCCATCATCGGCGTGCTACTGCTCAGTTTCGGCAATGGCGCGGTCAGCGTCGCCGAGCATACCGGTGTGGCCTCCGGGGTGGCGGCGTTGGCCGTGGCGACGGTGCCTTTGTTTACCCTGCTTTGCGGGTATTTCTGGGGCGCACGTAATACGCGCCTGGAATGGGCGGGCATTGTGCTGGGGCTGATCGGCATCGCGATGCTCAACCTGGGTTCCAACCTGCAATCCAGTCCGCTGGGAGCCACCTTGCTGGTGTTCGCGGCGGCGTCGTGGGCCTTCGGGTCGGTGTTGAGCAAGCATCTGCCGTTGCCGGCGGGGGCGATGGCCAGCGCCGTGGAAATGCTGGTGGGTGGCGTGGTGCTGTTGATCGGCAGCTTCGCCAGTGGCGAACACCTGGAGCGCATCCCACCGTTCGAAGGCTGGTTCGCGCTGGCCTACCTGACCTTCTTCGGTTCGATCATCGCCTTCAACGCCTACATGTATCTGCTCAAGCATGTACGGCCAGCGGCGGCCACCAGTTATGCCTACGTCAATCCGGCGGTGGCGGTGCTGCTGGGGATCGTGTTTGCCGGCGAAAGCATCGGCGTCGAAGAATCCCTGGCGATGCTGGTGATCATCAGCGCCGTGGTGTTGATCGGGCTGCCCCAGTGGCGCAAGCCCAAGCCTGCGCCGGTTGAATCCTGAATTAAGGTAAACTGCCGCGCATTGCACACCCTGCGCTGATTTTTCCTACGGTACTTCCATGACTTTCGCCACCCTTGGCCTGATCGAACCCTTGCTGCGCGCCCTCGAGACGCTCGGCTACCAGACCCCGACCCCGGTGCAGGCCCAGGCCATGCCGGCGGTGCTGGCCGGTCGCGACCTGATGGCCGCGGCCCAGACCGGCACCGGCAAGACCGCCGGTTTCGCGGTGCCGCTGCTGCAGTTGCTGACCACCGAAGGGCCGAAAGTGGCCGCGAACTCGGTACGGGCGCTGATCCTGGTGCCGACCCGTGAACTGGCCGAGCAGGTCCATGAAAGCGTGCGCCAGTACGCGCAGAACCTGCCGTTGAGCACCTACGCCGTGTACGGTGGCGTCAGCATCAACCCGCAGATGATGAAGCTGCGCAAGGGCGTGGACCTGCTGGTCGCCACGCCGGGGCGCTTGCTCGATCTGTTCCGGCAGAACGCGCTGAAGTTCAACCAGTTGCAGACCCTGGTGCTGGACGAAGCCGACCGCATGCTGGACCTGGGCTTCTCCGAGGAACTGGCGAATATCTACAAGGCGCTGCCGAAGAAACGCCAGACGCTGCTGTTCTCGGCGACCTTTTCCGACGCCATCCGTTTGCTGGCCGGGCAGATGCTCAACGATCCCCTGAGCATCGAAGTGAGCCCGCGCAACGTCGCCGCCAACACTGTCAAGCAATGGGTGGTGACGGTGGACAAGAAGCGCAAGCCGGAATTGTTCGTGCACCTGATGCGCAAGAACAAGTGGAAGCAGGTACTGGTGTTCGCCAAGACCCGCAACGGCGTCGATGCGCTGGTGGAAAAACTCCAGGGCCTGGGCGTTAACGCCGATGGCATCCACGGCGACAAACCCCAGGCCACCCGCCAGCGTGCGCTGGACCGTTTCAAGCTCGGTGAAGTCCAGATTCTGGTGGCTACCGACGTCGCCGCCCGTGGGCTGGATATCGAGGACCTGCCGCTGGTGGTGAATTTCGATTTGCCGATCGTCGCCGAAGACTATATCCATCGCATCGGCCGTACTGGCCGGGCGGGCGCCACGGGGCAAGCGATTTCCCTGGTGTGCGCCGATGAAGTGAACCTGCTGTCAGCCATCGAGATGTTGACCCGCCAGACCTTGACTCGCCAGATGGAACAGGATTTCGAGCCTGAGCACCGGGTGCCGGATACCGACGCCAGTGGCCAGGTGATCAAGAAACCGAAAAAGCCGAAGAAGCCAAAGACGTCGAGCGGTGGCGGCAAGCGCAACCTGGGCAAGTGGGTGGACAGTGGGGACTCGGCACCGGTGGAGCCTTCGGTCAAGCCGGTGCGCAAAGTACCGGTGTTCAATACCGGGCCGCGTAAACGCAAGCCTTGATCATTCCCACGCGGAGCGTGGGAATGATCACTGCCTTAAGAACTCCAGCATCCCCAACCCCGCCGCTCGCCCACTGGCGAAGCACGCCGTCAGCAGATAACCGCCGGTCGGTGCTTCCCAGTCGAGCATTTCCCCTGCGCAGAACACGCCGGGTATCCGCTTGAGCATCAGGCTTTCATTCACGGCTTCGAATGTCACGCCACCGGCGCTGCTGATGGCTTCGTCCAGGGGACGGGTTTTCACCAGGGTGATGGGCAGTGCCTTGATGGCCTGGGCCAGGCGCGCAGGGTCGGCGAAGCCATCGGCCGGTGTGAGTTCGCGTAACAACGCCGCCTTGACCCCATCGATCCCCAACTGGCTGTGCAGGTGCTTGGCCATCGAGCGTGAACCGCGCGGCTTGCTCAAGGCCTGGAGAACTTTATCCACAGGCCGACCCGGCAGCAGGTCCAGATGGATCGTCGCGCTGCCATGGCGATTGATGGCCTCGCGAATCGGTGCCGACAGGGCATAGATCAGGCTACCTTCGATACCGGTGGCGGTGATCACACATTCGCCGAGACGGGGAACGTCGTCGTTCAGGCCAATGGCGATGTTTTTCAGCGGGGCGCCAGCAAACCTGCTGACCATCAGATCGCTCCAGGCCTGCACGTCGAAGCCGCAGTTGCTGGGTTGCAACGGTGCAAGGGCGACACCGCGCTGTTCCAATGCCAGCATCCAGGCGCCGTCGGAGCCCAGGCGCGACCAACTGCCGCCGCCCAGTGCCAGCAGCGTGGCGTCGGGCTGGAGCGTCTTTTCACCTTCCGGGCCGGCTATTCGCAAACTATTGTCGGGGTTCCAGCCGAGCCAGCGATGGCGGGTGTGGATTGCCACTCCAGCATCGCGCAGGCGCTTGAGCCAGGCACGCAGCAGCGGGGCGGCTTTCATGTCGGTGGGGAACACCCGCCCGGAACTGCCGACAAAGGTGTCGATGCCCAGCCCGTGGATCCAGCTGCACAGCTCATCCGCCCCGAAGGCCCGTAGCAGCGGGGCGATATTCGCGGCGTTCTCGGCGTAGCGGGACAGAAATGCCGGGAAGGCTTCCGAGTGGGTGATATTCATACCGCCGACGCCGGCCAGCAGAAACTTCCTGCCCACCGAGGGCATGCCGTCGTACAGGTCGACCTGAATGCCAGCCTGGCTCAACACCTCGGCCGCCATCAAGCCGGCAGGGCCGCCGCCGATGATGGCGACGTGGGGAGTGGAGGGCTTGGAAGCTTGGGTCATGGTGTGGACTGCAGAGATGGGAATAAGCGCGGCATTCTATCAGCACGAAAATCCTGTGGGAGCGAGCCTGCTCGCGATTGCGGTGGATCAGCGACATCAATGTTGGAGGGGGGACCGCTATCGCGAGCAGGCTCGCTGCCACAGGGGATGAGGGTGTTGCTGAAATGTGCTCAAAAAACAACCAGTCCTCTGCAAGCTATACCCGGTATAGCGTGTAGGCCGTTTCGCTCAGGTTATCCACAGGCCGCTCCACAGGCATTGTGGGTAACGCACCCAGGTTTCAATGACACCCTGATGACGTCCAGACCTTTTGTGCGCTGTGATGCAGGATCCCGTGGCGTCGGGCCAGGGCCCTGCGGTCCTTGCTGTAGCCGCCGCCGATCACCCCGACCACCGGGATGTCACGCCCGAGGCAATGGCGCATGACGCTCTCGTCCCGGGCGGCGAGCCCCTCGTCTGTCAGCTTCAGGTAACCGAGGGCGTCGTCCTTGTGGACATCGACACCGGCGTCGTACAGCACCAGGTCCGGCTGGTAGAGCGGCAACAGGTAGTTGAGGGCATCGTCCACCACCTGCAGGTACGCCGAGTCTTCCATGCCCATCGGCAGCGGAATGTCCCAGTCGCTCTGGGCCTTGCGGGCGGGAAAATTCTTTTCGCAGTGCAAGGAAACTGTCACCGCGTCCGGGGTGTCATGGAGTATTCGCGCGGTACCGTCGCCCTGATGCACGTCGCAGTCGAAAATCAGCACCCGCGAAACACGGCCACTGGCGAGGAAATAGCGGCTGATCACCGCCAGGTCGTTGAAAATGCAGAACCCGGCAGGGTGGTCGTAGTGGGCATGGTGGGTGCCTCCGGCCAGATGACAGGCCAGCCCGTGTTCGAGGGCCTGCTCGGCCGCCAGCAGCGAACCGCCCACGGCCCGTACCGTTCGCCGGGCCAGGGCTTCGCTCCAGGGCAGGCCGAGCCGCCGTTGGTCTTCGCGGGACAACTCGCCGCTCATGTAGCGTTCGATATAGCTGCGGTCGTGGGCCAGGGCGAGGATCTCGGACGGGCACAGCGACGGGCGCAACAGGTCCGCGTCACGGGTCAGCCCGCTGTCCACCAGGTGGTCGCGCAGCAGGCGGAACTTGTCCATGGGGAAGCGGTGTTCCGCCGGGAATTCGGGACTGTAGTCTTCGTGATAGATAAGCGGCAGCGGCATGGTGTTTTCAGCAGTGATTGAATGACCGATCCTACCAGCGATGTAGACTCTAGTGGCCTGTGTGGCTAATTCGTGTACTCAAATTAACCTTACGGGCCAATGGGCAAGGAAGGGGAGTAAAGATGGAGCCGATACTGGAACTGGAAAGTGCGCGACTGCTCATGCGGCAGTGGCACGACGAAGATTTGCCGGCGTTTGCGGCCATGTCTGCCGATCCGCAGGTGATGCGTTATTTCCCGGCCCCCCTGAGCCGCCTTGAAAGTGCCGCGCTGATCGGGCGCGTGCGCGGGCATTTTGCCGAACATGGTTTTGGCTTGTGGGCGCTGGAGCGCAAGGACACCGGTGCCTTTATCGGTTTTACCGGACTGGGCGTGGTGGGGTTCGACGCGCACTTCACGCCGGCAGTCGAGATCGGCTGGCGCCTGGCCCGGGAGCATTGGGGCCTGGGTTATGCCAGCGAAGCCGCCTGGACGGCGTTGCGCTGTGGGTTTGACCGCCTGGGCCTGGACGAAGTGGTGGCATTCACCTCGACCGATAACCTGCCGTCGCAAAAGGTCATGCAGGCGATCGGCATGCACCATGACCCGGTTGACGATTTCGAACATCCAAGACTCGCGGTCGGCCATCCATTGCGTCACCATGTGCTCTATCGCATCAACCGCGAGCAGTGGTTGCAGACCCTGCACGGTTAACCGACACGGACGTCTACACTGCCCGCCAGAATGGGCAACAATTGATCCACCGTCGCGGCGCAGACTGCGCGGTGTGCTGTGTGAGGAAGTCTGAATGAGCCACGTGTTGGAAGATCTGGTCGACCTGCTGACCCTGGAACCGATCGAAGAAAATCTGTTTCGCGGCCGCAGCCAGGACCTGGGGTTCCGCCAATTGTTCGGCGGTCAAGTGCTGGGCCAGTCGTTGTCGGCGGCCAGCCAGACGGTGGAAGAGGCGCGCCATGTGCATTCGATGCACGGCTATTTCCTGCGTCCGGGCGACGCGGCGTTGCCGGTGGTCTACCAGGTGGACCGGGTACGTGACGGCGGCAGCTTCAGCACCCGTCGGGTGACGGCGATCCAGAAAGGCCATCCGATCTTCACTTGCAGTGCGTCGTTCCAGTACGACGAGCAGGGTTTCGAGCACCAGAGCAGCATGCCCCAGGTGGTCGGGCCGGAAAACCTGCCTTCCGAACTGGAACTGACCCAGCAGCGGGCGCACCTGTTGCCCGAGCACATGCGGGAAAAACTGTTGTGCCCCAAGCCGATCGAGGTGCGCCCGGTCACGGAAAAAGACCCGTACAACCCGCAGCCGGCCGATCCGATCAAATACGTGTGGTTCCGCGCCGATGGCGCCCTGGCGGATTCGCCGGCGTTGCATAAATACCTGTTGGCCTACGCATCGGACTTCGGTCTGCTGACCACGTCGATGCTGCCCCATGGCAAGTCGGTCTGGCAGAAGGACATGCAGGTCGCCAGCCTCGACCACGCCTTGTGGTTCCACGCAGACCTGCGTGCCGACGACTGGTTGCTCTATGCCATGGACAGCCCTTGGGCCGGCAATTCCCGCGGATTTTCCCGTGGCAGCGTGTTCAACCGCGCCGGGCAACTGGTGGCCTCGGTGACCCAGGAAGGCCTGATCCGGCATCGCAAGGACTGGGCATGAGCCTGGTGGATGTACGGCACTGGGTCTTCGACATGGATGGCACGCTGACCGTCGCCGTGCATGATTTCGCGGCGATCCGCGTGGCCCTGGCGATTCCGGCCGAAGACGACATCCTGACCCATCTGGCGGCCTTGCCGGCGGATGAAGCCGCCGCCAAGCATGCCTGGCTGCTGGAGCACGAGCGGGACCTGGCGCTGGGCTCCAGGCCGGCGCCGGGCGCTGTCGAGCTGGTACGTGACTTGGCCGGGCGTGGCTACCGCCTGGGAATCCTGACCCGCAACGCCAGGGAACTGGCCCATGTGACACTCGAGGCCATTGGCTTGGCCGATTGTTTCGCCGTGGAGGACGTGCTGGGGCGTGACGAAGCACCGCCCAAGCCGCACCCGGGTGGCCTGTTGAAACTGGCCGAGGCCTGGAACGTGGCGCCAGCGGACATGGTCATGGTCGGCGATTACCGCTTCGACCTGGACTGCGGCCGTGCGGCGGGTACGCGGACCGTGCTGGTGAACCTGCCGGACAATCCATGGCCGGAGTTGACGGATTGGCATGCCCGGGATTGTGGCGAGTTGCGGCGGATGATTTCGGTTTGAGAGGCAGGTCGGCAGGTCAACCGCTATCGCGAGCAGGCTCGCTCCCACAATGGGGCTTCTGTGGACGCTGATGATGTAATCGACACCGTCCCCTGTGGGAGCGAGCCTGCTCGCGATGAGGCCTTCACTGCCCAAACAAGGCCTTCAGCCCCTCCGCCGAATTGAACATCCCAGTCCCGTCATGCCCCACGCCGGGCACCTCGATCAGCCGTTGGTTCAGCCCCTCGGGGTGACGTCGGGTCAAGTAGTCGAAGAAGAAATGCCCGCGCAGCAACCGATACGGCCCCTGGGTCTGCGCCTCACAGCTTTTATCCAGCGCCGGGTGTTCCGGGTCGACGTCCTGTTGCCCGAGCAGGTAGGTGATGTCGCGCTTGATGTAGTTCTCCTCCAGTTGGGTGGCTGTTTGCCCGGCGGCATAGGCGGGAAGGTTGAGCAGACCGTATTTCCAGCGATTGAAAGCGGGGCAACCAGCAGGGTCGAAAGCCATGGGCCGCTGTGCATCGAAATAGGCATAGGAGGACGGGTTGGCGATGACGAAGCGCGGGACGATCCGGTACTGCCCATGGGCGAGCAGGGCATAGCGCTGAACCACCTGGGCGCCGCCGGAATGACCGGCGATGACGATTTCCTTCACGTCGGGAAACTGCTGTCGGTCGCTGACCCGCGCAACGATGTCGTCGAGAACCTGATAGGAACTGACCGGACTAGGCCCTGTGGATACGCCACCGGCCATCCAGTCGTTGCCTTGCCAGCGCAACAGGTCGGTGGGGAGTTGATGACGGGCGACGTCCTGTTCGTTGAGAAACTGCGGGGCGATGATCAACGTGGTGGCCGTTTGTCCGGCCTGGCTGGCGGCTTTCTCGGCGCTGTGCAGGTAGGTGTCGGCATTGCGCAGCCGCCCATGGAGGATGATCAGCACACGTTGGATAGACGCCGGGGGCGGGCTCACCGCGACCACCATGCTGCCGCCCTTGAGCTGCAATCGTCCCTGCGCCACCGTGTTCACAGTGTGTTCGTCAGCCTGGGCGAAGAGGCTGCACAGCACCAGTACGATCGAGGCGGCCCATTTCATCTACAGGTTTTTCGCCGCAAAAGTGTCGCATTGGCTGACCTGGCCCTGGGCAAACCCGGCCTTGAACCAGCGCACCCGTTGCGCCGAAGTGCCATGGGTAAAGGAGTCCGGCACCACGCGCCCCTGGCCCTGTTGCTGCAAGCGATCGTCACCGATGGCGTTGGCGGCGTTCAAAGCTTCCTCAACGTCTCCGGGCTCCAGCCAGTTCAGGCGCTTCTGCGCATGGTTGGCCCAGACGCCGGCCAGGCAATCGGCCTGCAATTCCTGACGCACCAGCAGCCCGCCGTCGCCTTCCATCTGCCGGCCTTGTTGGCGAGCTTCCTGGATTTTCGCCGACACACCGAGCAACGTCTGCACATGGTGGCCGACTTCATGGGCGATGACATAGGCCTGGGCGAAGTCCCCGGCGGCGGAGAAGCGTTGGGACATCTCCTTGAAGAAACTCATGTCCAGGTAGACCTGCCGATCCGCCGGGCAATAGAACGGCCCGGTGGCCGACGAGGCGAGGCCGCACGCCGAGTTGACCCGACCGCTGAACAGCACCAGTTTGGGTTGCTGATATTGGCGTCCGGCCTGCTGGAAGACCTGGCCCCAGGTGTCTTCGGTATCACCGAGGATCGAACGCACGAACTCGGCCTGTTCATCGTTGGCCGGTGGCGCCTGGCGAGTTTGAGAGGAGGTCGGTGCGGACTGATCCATCTGCCCGGCCAGTTGCCCGAGGATCTGCATCGGATCCTGGCCGGTGATCCAGCCGATGCCGACGATCAGGAGAATGGCCGTCAGGCTCAGTCCCTTGCCCCCGCCAAAGCGCATCCCACCACCGCCGCCATCACCATCGCCACGGGCGTCCACCACGTTGTCACTGCGGCGACCTTTTTTCCATAGCATGTGAGAGTCCTCTGATTGACCGTGTGGACAGTGTTGCCGTTGCTTCGGAATGCCGCCAGTTTACTAGCAGTTTTCTGACATAAGCACCCGGTAGGAGCGAGCCTGCTCGCGATTGCGATCAATCAGCTTGCATCAAGCCTGAATGTACCATCGCCATCGCGAGCAGGCTCGCTCCCACAAAAGACAATATCAGCCGATGAATGTGTACTTGGTTCCAGAATCTGCATTAGACTTTCAATATTCTGGAATCGATAACCTTGCATCGGGGTCCCATGGCTGGAAGTCAAATTGAGCGGGTTTTCGATGTGCTGGAAAGTCTCGCCAGCGAACCTCGCGGCTGGCCACTTCAAGGGCTGGCCGAACAACTGCAGATTCCCAAGAGCGCCACTCACCGCTTGCTCGCTGAACTGACGCGCCTGGGCTACGTGCGCCAGAACCCCGAGAACCTGCGTTATCACGTGTCAACCCGGCTGATCGCCTTGGGGTTTCGCTATCTCTCGCGCAGTGGTGCCGACATCGTGCAGCCGGTGCTGGACCGTCTGGCCCGGGAAACGGGTGAGCTGGTGCGCCTGGGGGTCATCGAAGGGGAACGCCAGACCTGGATCGCCAAGTCCCAGGGGGCGCGGTCCGGTTTGCGCTACGACCCGGACATGGGGCGCGAGACGCCGCTGTTCTACACGGCGTCGGGCCATGCCTGGCTGGCGTGCATGAGCGATGCCGAGGCGCTGGCGCTGGTCGAGCGCCAGGCTGCGCAGGTGCCCGCCGACGTAGGGCCAAACGCGCCCCACAGCACCCATGAACTGCTCGAGTACCTGCGTGCGGCCCGCGAGCAGGGGTATGCCTGTGTCGAGGAGAGCTCGGCGGTCGGCACTTCGGCCATCGCCGCCGTGGTGCGGCATCCGCTGGACAGTCGGATCGTCGGCGTACTCAGCGTTGCCGGGCCCAGCGCGCGGATGACGCGGGTGCGGTTGCATGAGTTGGCCCCGACCTTGCTGGTGTTTGCCGAGGAATTGTCGCAAGCGAGCCAGGCGTCGGAGCTGTTCAGCTGACACTCGCAGATATTGGCCCTACCAACCAGGATCACCCCATGACCGTCAGCACCCCGCTTTCCGGTGTCAATCAGGCCTTAAAGGGCATCCTGCTGATTGTCTTCGCGACGTTCCTGTTTTCCAGCCATGACGCCTTGTCGAAGTACCTCTCGGGTTTCTATCCGATCATCATGGTGGTGTGGGCCCGTTATGTGGTGCATACCCTGCTGATGGCGGGCATCTTCCTGCCGCGCTCGGGGTTGCGGGTGCTGCGCACGAAACGTCCGTTGTGGCAGTTGGCGCGGGCGTTGTGTCTGCTGGGCACCAGCCTGTTTTTCACCACGTCGCTGCTGTACATCCCGTTGGCCGAGGCGACGGCGGTCAACTTCCTGGCCCCGGTGCTGGTCACGGCGCTGTCGGTGCCGCTGCTGGGCGAGCGGGTGACGCGCGGTCAATGGGTGGCGGTGATCTTCGGCTTCATCGGGGTGCTGATCATCGTCCATCCTGGCGGAGACCTGTTCACACCGGCCGTGCTGTTGCCATTCTGCTCGGCGCTGTTCTTCTGTTTCTATCAGTTGCTCACTCGCAAGCTCAGCGAAGTCGACAGCCCTACCACCAGCAACTTCTTCGCCGGCCTGTGCAACACATTGGTGATGAGCGCACTGGTGCCGTTCTTCTGGCAGGTGCCGAGTCTGTTGCATGGGGCGATGATGCTGGCGCTGGGGCCTGTGGGATGACGGCGCACCTGATGCTGACCCAGGCCTTCCGCGTTGCCGCCCCGGCACTGCTGGCGCCCTTCAGCTACTGCCAGATCGTCTTTGCCGGCTTGCTGGGTTGGCTGTTGTTCAGCCACACGCCGACGCTGACCACGGTGCTGGGTATTGTGCTGATCTGTCTCAGTGGATTGGCCGCGGCGTGGCAGCAGCGGCGCAGATGACACGGACCTGTGACGAAGGAGTCTTGTGGGAGCAAAGCTTGCTCGCGATGAGCGGAAACACGATCTGTAAATCGAGGTGCCTTCGTCGCGAGCAAGCTTTCTCCCACAGGCTTTGCTCCCACTGATTTCTCTGGGATCTCTCTTCACTGCATGAATCAGTTTTCCAGCGTCGGAATCTTGCGCGGTGCCATGAAGTACAGCCAGATCAGGGCCGTGAAGTACATCGCCGGAATCAAGGTGAACAACACGGTGTAGTTGTTATTGGTCACTGTCAGGATGTGCCCTACCAATTGGGTCATGAACATCCCGCCGATGGCCGCGCACATGCCGCCGAAGCCGAACACCGTGCTCATCATGTGCTTGGGTGTGTAGTCCATCACCAGGCTCCAGATATTGGCCGTCCAGGCCTGGTGCGCGCCGATGGCCAGGGAAATGGCGAACACCGCCATCCACAGGTTGCTGGCGCCGGCGGCCATGATCACGCCGACGATGCAGCAGGCGAACAGCAGCATGGAGACCAGTCGTGCCTTGATCGGATTCAGCCCGCGACCGATCAGGAACGAAGAGAGGATGCCGCCACCCACGCTGCCAAAGTCGGCGGTGAGGTAGATGATGATCAGCGGGATACCCATCTGGGTCACGTTGATGCCCAGGCTGTATTGCTGGTTCAGGAACGGTGGCAGCCAGTAGAGGTAGAACCAGAACACCGGCGCCGTGATCGAGTAGGCCAGGGCGAACGCCCAGGTGCCGCGCATGCGCAGGATGCGGGAGAAGGGCACACGGGCTTGTTCCGGTTCGCTCTCACGTTGGATGTAGTCCAGTTCCGACTGTTTGACGCTGGGGTGGTCTTCCGGGTTGAAGTACTTCAGGCCCCAGAACAGTAACCAGATCCCGCCCAATGCCGCCATGCACAGGAATGCAGCCTGCCAGCCCCACACTTGCAGGATCAGTGGCAGCAGCATGGGCGTGAACATGGCGCCGACGTTGGTCCCGGCGTTGAAGATACCGGTGGCCACGGCTCGTTCGCCCGCCGGGAACCACAGCCGGGTGGTCTTCACACAGGCGGGGTAGTTGGCGGCTTCGGTGAGGCCCAGGATGAAGCGGCAGACCATGAAGCCCGCCGCGGAAGTGGCCAGGCCATGGGCGCCGGTCGCCAGGCTCCAGAGCAGCACGGCGAAAAAGAACACGCGCTTGACGCCGATCCGGTCGATCAACCGGCCCTGCAGTATGAAGCCGACCGCATAACCAACCTGGAACCAGAAGTTGATGTTGGCGTAATCCATCGCCGTCCAGCTCATTTCCTTGGCCAGAATGGGTTGCATCACGCCCAGGGCAGCGCGGTCGATGTAGTTCAGCGTGGTGGCGAAAAACACCAGTGCGAGCATGCCCCAACGGGTCTTGCCCACAGCCAGGGCGCCGCGGATCTTGTCACCGACGCCGCCGGTCGTGACACCCATGGCTGGGCTCAGGGAGGAACTTTGGGAAGGATTCATAGGGTGTACCCGTTTTTGAAATTCTTATGGGGTGGTCGGGGTTTCATCCATTGATGCCGGGGTTTTGGCCCTGCATCAATGTGGAGCTGATGGTGCGCAGTGGACGAAAAGTCGTCAATTCGTACCAGGGCATTTTGTTCGATAATCGCCCAAAAAACTAACCGGATGGTACATATTAAATTGCTGAAAGGCGTTGGCGCCTCAATAATCTGTCCACTCTTTCAAAAAGCGGCGAACCTTCTGTAGCCGATGCCTGTCCCGGGAGCCGAACCCATGCAGCGTTCCATTGCCACCGTATCCTTGAGCGGTACTCTGCCGGAAAAACTCGAAGCCATTGCCGCCGCCGGTTTCGACGGGGTGGAAATCTTCGAGAACGACCTGCTCTATTACGACGGCAGCCCTCGGGAAATCCGGCAGATGTGCGCTGACCTGGGCATCGCGATCACGCTGTTCCAGCCGTTTCGTGACTTCGAAGGTTGTCGCCGTGATCGCCTGGCCCGCAACCTGGAGCGCGCCGAGCGCAAATTCGACCTGATGCAGGAACTCGGCACCGACCTGGTGCTGGTGTGCAGCAACGCCTCGGCCGACAGCCTGGGGGACGAGCGGATTCTGGTGGAGGACCTGCGACAGCTGGCCGAGCGGGCCGGCGCGCGGGGCTTGCGCATCGGTTACGAGGCGCTGGCCTGGGGGCGGCACGTGAACACTTATCAACAGGTCTGGAACATTGTGCGCCAGGCCGACCACCCTAGCCTGGGCGTCTTGCTCGACAGCTTCCATACCTTGTCCCTCAAGGGCGATCCGAGTGCCATTGCCGAGATCCCTGGCGAGAAGATTTTCTTCGTGCAGATGGCCGATGCGCCGATCCTGGCGATGGACGTGCTGGAGTGGAGCCGGCATTTCCGTTGTTTCCCGGGACAGGGGGAATTCGACCTGCCGGGCTTCCTGGCACCGATCATCAAGAGTGGCTATACCGGGCCGCTGTCGCTGGAAATCTTCAACGACGGTTTCCGCGCCGCGCCGCCACGGGCCAATGCCGCCGATGGTCTGCGTTCGTTGCTGTACCTGGAGGAGAAGACCCGCCAGCGCCTGGCCGCGGAAGCCGCGCCGGTGGCCAATCTCGATACATTGTTTGCCCCGCCATCGGCCAGCGAATACGACGGCATCGAGTTTCTTGAATTCGCTGTGGACGATAACCTCGGCGCCAAGCTGTCCCACTGGCTGGAACGGTTGGGATTCGTCAAGGCCGGCCAGCATCGTTCCAAGAATGTCAGCCTGCTGCGCCAGGGCGATATCAACCTGATCCTCAACTGCGAGCCGTACTCCTTTGCCCACAGTTTCTTCGAAGCCCATGGACCGTCGCTGTGCGCCACCGCCGTGCGGGTAAAAGACAGTGCCAGCGCCCTGAAGCGGGCCGTGGATTACAAGGGGCAGCCTTATCGCGGCCTGGTGGGGCCCAACGAATTGGAATTGGCGGCGGTGCGCGCACCGGACGGCAGCCTGATCTACCTGGTGGACCAGGAGGCGGACGTCTACGGAACGGATTTCAACCTGCAACCGGGTGCGGTCATCGGGGCCGGGCTCAAGCGTATCGACCATATGGCAATGGCGCTGCCGGCCGACAGCCTCGACAGTTGGGTGCTGTTCTACAAGAGCCTGCTGGATTTCGAAGCCGATGATGAAGTGGTGTTGCCCGACCCTTATGGGCTGGTGAAGAGCCGGGCCCTGCGCAGTCGCTGCAGTTCGATCCGCTTGCCCCTGAACATTTCCGAAAACCGCAACACCGCGATCTCTCACGCGCTATCGAGCTATCGCGGTTCCGGCGTGCATCACATCGCCTTCGACTGCGATGACATCTTCGCCCAGGTCAGCCGCGCCAAGGAGGCCGGCGTGCCGTTGCTGGATATTCCGCTCAACTATTACGACGACCTGGCGGCACGCTTCGATTTCGACGATGAGTTTCTCAGCGAACTGGCGTATTTCAATGTGTTGTACGACCGCGACGCACAGGGCGGTGAGCTGTTTCATGTCTACACTGAACCGTTCGAGGGGCGATTTTTCTTTGAAATCATCCAGCGCAAGGGCGGCTATGCCGGGTATGGCGCGGCCAACGTCGCGGTGCGACTGGCGGCCATGGCCAAGTCCCGCAGCGGTGGCTTGCGGCACGCCAAGTTGTAGGGAAATCGTAACGCGGCAGTAAAACGGTAATCCTGTGCCTTCCTTCACTGCACGGGCCAGCCCATAATCGCCAGCTTGTGCAGTGATGGCCGTGAGCCCGCAATGACTATGAATCCAGAACTGTCCGACGCCCTCGACGAGCCTCTCGTCGCGCCGCGCAAGAGTCGCAAGAACAACCCGGAGAAGACCCGGGAAAACATTCTTCAGGAAGCCATCGTCGAGTTTGTCCAGCAGGGCTTGGCCGGCGCCCGGGTCGATGCCATCGCTGAACGTATCCACACGTCCAAGCGGATGATCTACTACTACTTCAACAGCAAGGAGCAGTTGTACATCGAGGTGCTGGAAAAACTCTACGGTGATATCCGCAGCACCGAGAGCCGCCTGCACCTGGCGGAGTTGGCTCCGGTCGACGCAATCCGACGCCTGGTGGAGTTCACCTTCGACCACCACGACCGCAATGTGGATTTCGTGCGCATCGTCTCTATCGAGAACATCCACAACGCCGAATACGTCAAGCAATCAGGCGTGATCAAGGCGATGAACAGCAGCATCCTCGACGCTCTGGACCTGATCCTGCGTCGCGGCGCCGAAGAAGGCGTGTTCCGCGCTGGCCTCGAACCCCAGGATGTGCATTTGCTGATCAGTTCGTTCTGTTTTCACCGCGTGTCCAACCGTCACACCTTCGGCGAGATTTTCCAGATCGATCTGGCGGACGAGGCGATCAAGCAGCGTCATCGCCAGATGATTTGCGAGTCGGTGTTGCGGTATCTGCAAGCCTGAGTGCAAACCCTTGTGGGAGCGAGCCTGCTCGCGATAGCGGTGTGTCAGTCGAAATATAAGTGACAGACACATCGCTATCGCGAGCAGGCTCGCTCCCACAGGGTCTTCAGTGATTCATGCTTTGGAAATGCTCCAGCATCCGCTGCGCATCCGGCGCCATGCCACTGAACAATTCAAACGCTTTCACAGCCTGGAACACCGCCATGTTGCCGCCGTCCAGGGTGCGGCACCCCAGGGCCCGGGCGCTGCGCAGCAGTTCGGTTTCCAGTGGGAAGTAGACGATCTCGGCGACCCACAATTCGCCCCGCAGCAACTCGACCGGCACCGGCATGCCAGGTAGTTTCGCCATGCCCATCGGGGTGGTGTTGACCAGGCCGTTCGCCTCGGCCATGGCCATGGGCAAGTCGTGCCCGGCACGGGCGCGGCCAGCGCCGAAATGCTGGTTCAGGTTGTTTGCCAGGGCTTCGGCACGGCTGAATTCGACGTCAAAGATACTCAGCGTCTGGACACCTTCCGCCAACAACGCGTGGGCAACGGCCGCGCCGGCACCTCCGGCGCCCATCTGCACCACGTATCGACGCAAGACGTCCCCGAGGCCGCGGCGAAAACCCTCGGCAAACCCGAGGCAGTCGGTGTTGTGGCCGATGCGCTTGCCGTCCTTGAACACCACGGTGTTCACCGCGCCAATGCCGCGGGCCTCGGCCGAGAGCTCATCGAGCAGCGGGATGATCGCCTGTTTGCAGGGGAAGGTGATGTTCAGGCCGGTGAAGTTCATGCGCTCGGCAGCCGTCAGCAGATCGGGCAGGGCACTGCTGTCGAGTTTCAACGCGTCGAGGTCGATCAGTCGATAGAGATAGCGCATGCCTTGTGCATCGCCTTCATGCTCGTGGAGCGCGGGCGTGCGAGACGCCTGGATGCCTGCGCCGATCAGGCCGGCCAGTACGGTGCTATTCGACATGCGCTTCAACCTTTCAACCGCTGACTGAAATGTTCCAGGGCCAGGCGATAGCCATGGCTGCCAAAGCCGCACATCACACCGATGGCGACGGATGAAACGAAGGAGTGGTGACGGAACGTTTCCCGGGCGTGGACGTTGGACAGGTGGACCTCGATCACCGGTACTTCGCTGGCGACCAGCGCATCGCGGATCGCCACCGACGTGTGGGTCCAGGCCGCCGGGTTGATCACGATACCGGCACACCGGCGACGGGCGCCGTGAATCCAATCCAGCAATTCGCTTTCCTGGTTGGTCTGGCGAAACTCCACCGCCAGGCCGAACTCTTCAGCGGCGCGGCCGCATAGCGCCGAGATATCCGCCAGGGTTTCATGGCCGTAGGTCGCAGGCTCGCGGGTGCCGAGCAGGTTCAGGTTCGGGCCGTTCAGCACCAGAACGATCGGAGGCATTGCAATTTCTCCACATTGTTATTGTTGGTTTCGGTCGGATTTAAACCGGTGGAGATAAATTGTACTAGATGGTTAATTTGGTCAAACAAAGCCGCTGCCGTGGATTAATAAGTGTTCGATGATCGGACACTGGATTTCAATCAAGCAGGGGAGATTGTGGCGAGTGATGACTGTGGCGAGGGGATTTATCTGTGGCGAGGGGATTTATCCCCGCTCGACTGCGCAGCAGTCGCAAACCAGCCAACACGGTTTGTCTGTTACACCGCGGTGCGTGGTTTTAGGGGCTGCTTCGCAGCCCAGCGGGGATAAATCCCCTCGCCACAGATAGATCCCTCGCCACAGGGATGGGCTCAACGCCGGGTCAGCAACACCCCGGATTCCATGTGATGGGTCCATGGAAACTGGTCGAATAACGCGCAGCGCGTGATGCGGTGGGTATCGTGCAGTTGCGCGATGTTCGCGGCGAGGGTTTCCGGGTTGCAGGAGATGTACAGGATGTTGTCGAAACGCCGGGTCAGCTCGCAGGTGTCCGGGTCCATGCCGGCGCGCGGCGGGTCGACGAAGACGCTGCCGAATGCATAGCTTTTCAGGTCGATGCCGTGCAGGCGGCGGAACGGACGGACTTCGTTCAAGGCTTCGGTCAGTTCTTCGGCCGACAGGCGCACCAGCGTTACGTTATCCACTGCGTTTTCACTGAGGTTGCTCAGCGCCGCGTTCACCGAAGTCTTGCTGATTTCGGTGGCCAGCACCTTGCGCACACGGGTCGCCAGGGGCAGGGTGAAGTTGCCGTTGCCGCAGTACAACTCCAGCAGGTCGTCGCTGCGATCGCCCAGGGCTTCATAAGCCCAGTTGAGCATCTTCTGGTTCACGGTGCCGTTGGGCTGGGTGAAGGCGCCTTCGGGCTGGCGATAGCTGAAGGTGCGACCGCCCACGTCCAGTTTCTCCACCACGTAGTCGTGGCCGATCACTTCCCGCTTGCCCTTGGAGCGACCAATGATGCTGACGCCCAGGTCGCTCGCCAGCTTCGAGGCCGCGGCGTGCCAGTGCTCATCCAGAGGGCGGTGATAACACAGGGTGATCATCGCATCGCCCGCCAGGGTGGTCAGGAACTCCACCTGGAACAACTTGTGGCTCAGGGGCGCACTGGCCTGCCAGGCGGCCTTGAGCTGTGGCATCAACTGGTTGATGCGCAGGCTGGCGATGGGAAACGTTTCGATGAGGATCGGCGTGCGCTTGTCGTCCTGGGAGAACATCGCGTAATGCCGTTCGCCGGCCTCGCGCCAGAGACGGAATTCGGCGCGCAAACGGAAGTGCTGCAGCGGCGAGTCGAACACGGCCGGTTCCGGTGCATCGAACGGGGCCAGCAGGTCGCGCAGGCGGGCGACCTTGTCCTGGAGCTGGGCGGTGTAGGCCTGGGTATCAAAAGTCATGCGTTGAACCAACCCAACTTGATCACGAACAGAATCGACAGGATGACCAGCGCCGGGTTCAGCTCACGGCCGCGACCGGACACCAGCTTGATGGCGGTCCAGGCGATGAAACCGAAGGCAATGCCGTTGGCGATGGAGTAGGTGAACGGCATCGCCAGTGCGGTAATCACGACCGGGGCGGCGACGGTGATGTCGTCCCAGTCGATTTCCGCCAGGCCCGACGTCATCAGCACTGCCACGAACAGCAAGGCCGGTGCGGTGGCAAAGGCTGGCACGCTGGCGGCCAGCGGGGAGAAGAACAGCGCCAGCAGGAACAGGATCGCCACGACGATGGCGGTCAGCCCGGTGCGGCCACCGGCGCTGACGCCCGCCGCCGATTCGATGTAGCTGGTGGTGGTGGAGGTGCCCAGCAGCGAACCGGCCATGGCCGCGGTGCTGTCGGCGATCAGCGCACGGCCCATCTTCGGCATGTGGCCGTCCTTGCCCATCAGCCCGGCGCGCTTGGCGACGCCGATCAGGGTGCCGGAGTTGTCGAACAGGTCGACGAAGAGGAAGGCGAAGATCACGCTGACCAGACCGATGTCCAGGGCGCCCTTGATGTCCAGTTGCAGGAAGGTCGGGGCCAGGGATGGCGGCATCGACATCACGCCGCCGAACGGGGTGAAGCCCATCAGGATCGAGACGAGGGTGACCGCGAGGATGCCGATCAGCACCGCCCCGCGCACTTTCAGTGCTTCGAGAGCGACGATCAGCACGAAGCCGAGCGTGGCGAGAATCGGTGCCGGTTGCTTCAAGTCGCCAAGGCCGACCATGGTGGCTGGGTTCTTCACCACGATGCCGGCATTGCCCAGGGCAATCAGTGCCAGGAACAGACCGATGCCGGCGGCAATGGCCGAGCGCAGCGGCAAGGGGATGCTGTTGATGATCCATTCGCGGATGCGAAAGATCGACAGCAGGAAGAACAACACGGCGGAGATGAATACCGCACCCAGCGCCACTTGCCAGGTGTGGCCCATGTGCAGGACCACGGTGTAGGTGAAGAAGGCGTTCAGGCCCATGCCCGGTGCGAGGGCGATCGGGTAGTTGGCGATCAGGCCCATGACCGTGGAGCCGATGGCCGCCGCCAGGCAGGTGGCGACGAACACCGCGCCCTTGTCCATGCCGGTTTCGCCGAGGATGCTCGGGTTGACGAACAGAATGTAGGCCATGGCCAGGAATGTCGTGACACCCGCCAGGATCTCGGTCCGCACGTTGGTGTTGTGTGCCTTGAGTTGAAACAGCCTTTCCAGCATGTCTGCTCCCCGTGGCGCGCCGGGCGCCGTGAATGTATCGACCTCAACAGCAAAGCACAGACGGCCAGTAGCGTCCGGGAGTTTTCTGCGGGTCGGAAAAAGCCGCGCATGATACCAGCAGCGCGGCGATGTGACTGCGATCGTCGTCGATGTTTTACCGAAGCAAAAAGAGGGCCATACTGCGCGCGGTTCCCGGAGCTCGATAGGTGTCGAATGAAAAGAAATCTGCTGGCAGTGGCATGCGCAGTGAGCCTGTGGTTGCCCGGTCAGGTCGTCAACGCCGCCTCGGCTCCGCCCTTGAGCCAGGTCAAGGTGCTCAAGGTCGAGTCGCCGGCCTGTGGCTTTGAAGACATCACCGAAGGGCAGGCCCAGACCCGATGTGATCACCGCGGTCCGAATATCAAGGTCTACGTGCTGGAGGTTGGCTATGGCCACCAGCCTCAGGTCACGCTCGACGGTTTCGAGGTCGACGGCACCCGTTCGCCGGTGTGCGCGTTCAGCAATGGCAATCTCAATGATTGTTCCGCCCGGACCAAAGTGGTCGGCTACCTGTATATCTTCGACCTGAAGGGCAAGCAGGAAGGCACCTTCAGTTTCAGCAATACCTCGATCAATGCCCCGGGCAATCGCATGTCGACCCAGCTGTACATCAAATAGCCCGCCTGGCTCCGTAGGAGCTGTCGAGCGAAGCGAGGCTGCGATCTTTCCCCGGGCCGGTTGAGTCCCGAGCGGAAGATCAAAATCAAAGATCAAGATCAAAGATCGCAGCCTTCGGCAGCTCCTACGCTAGGCTTGCAGTAATCACCCAGCGGAGAGTCGCCATGATTCCTGGAACCAAGATCCCCAGGGCCTTGATTGCCGTCGCCGAAGGTGTCGACGACTTGCAGGCCGTCACCCTGATCGATGTGCTGCGCCGAGCCCAGGTCGAAGTCGTCGTGGCGAGTATCGAAGGGCGACGGATGCTGACCTGTGCCCGCGGTACGCGCCTGACGGCCGATGGCATGTTGGTGGATATGCTGGTGCAGGACTTTGACCTGATCGTCCTGCCCGGTGGCATCATCGGCGCTCAGCACCTGGCGGCCCATCAGCCCCTGCAACAGCTGGTCAAGGGCCAGGCCGCCACCGGACGTTTCTTCGCTGCCATTGCCGAAGCGCCGGCACTGGCGCTACAGGCTTTCGGCGTTCTGCGTCAGCGGCGCATGACCTGCCTGCCCGCAGTCAGCCAGCAACTGTCCGGTTGCAGCTTTGTCGATCAACCGGTGGTGGTGGATGGCAACTGCATCACCGCCCAGGGCTCGGCGGCCGCCCTGGCGTTTGCCTTGACGCTGGTGGAACAGCTCAGTGGCAAAGGCGTGCGGGCGGTGGTGGCGGCGGAGTTGCTGGCCTGACAGACGTCAGGCGTGCTGTGGGAAAGGTTCGATAACAGGTTGTTCGCGCTGTTCGGCTTGCCACAAGTCGTAGTCGGTCTGAACCCCCAACCAGACCCTGGCCTTCCCGATCCCTGCCCGTTCCAGGCGAACAGCCAAATCCGGGCTGACAGGTGCATGGCCATGCAACACCCGAGAGAGATGAGGCCGGGCGAAGCCAAGGTGCCGTGCCAGCTCGGTGACGGTGATACCCAATTCGGGCAGTACGTCCATCAACAGCGTTTCGCCAGGGTGTGGCGGGTTGTGCATGGGCATTTTCCAGCCTCCTGTCAGTGGTAATCCAGATAATCGACCAGTTCGATATCCGATCCGATAAAACGAAAAATGATTCGCCAATTTCCCGAAACGCTCAGGGACCAGTATTCAGCCAGTTCTCCCCTGAGTGGGTGCAGGCGCCATCCCGGGATATCGAGTGTCCTGTATCACAAATACTGCTTTTTTTGACGGTGTCTGTTGCCGTCATGCTGCGTTGCCGTTCCTCGCCATAGCGGGGCTATGACTCGTCGCGGCGCCTTGCCTGACGACAACAGCCACTCGTCAAAAAAGAACGTATTTGCGAAACAGGACACTAGGTCGTTCGGTGCGGTCGCCCTGTCCATGAACTGAAGCATGCGAGCCAGGCGCTTTCCATGGTCGGCCCGGATGCCACGAGTCGAACCCGTTTCATAGAAAATGCGAAGACCTTTGTGCTGGAAGGATTTAATCATGGAAAAGAGTGTAAGGCGATACATTACACTCGGTGCGGTATCTATATACCGCACATGGCCGACAAATTTATGCGTCGCGCAATGTTGGTGCTTGTCCTTGGTCTGTGCAATTACCTTGAACACTCACCTCACCCCGAAGTCGTACCCCTTATGACGGCGGTTTTCCAAAACGCCGCGTGTACGACCAACCGTGAGGTGTTCCATGAGCGCGACCCTGTCCGAAGCGACGCAGGCGTCCTTCGTCCGTCATCCGATCCGTCTGACTCTCAATGGGCAAGTGCGTGAGTTGCAGGTGTTGCCCTGGACTACGCTGCTGGACCTGTTGCGCGAGCAGTTGGACCTGGTGGGCAGCAAGAAGGGCTGTGACCACGGCCAATGCGGTGCATGTACCGTGCTGCGCGATGGCAAGCGCATCAACGCGTGCCTGACCTTGGCGGTGATGTGCGACGGCGTCGAGCTGACCACCATTGAAGGCTTGGCCGATGGCGATCGATTGCATCCCCTGCAGCAGGCGTTCATCAAGCACGATGCCTTCCAGTGCGGATACTGCACACCTGGGCAGATCTGTTCGGCGGTGGGGCTGATCAACGAGGGGAGGGCGCAGAGCAGCGCAGAAATCAGCGAGCTGATGAGTGGCAACCTGTGTCGATGCGGCGCCTACAACAACATTCGTGACGCCATCGAAGAAGCACTGCCGCAATGCCAGCAGCAGGGGGATGACCAATGAACCCCTTCCATTACAGCAAGCCCGACACTGTGCAGGCGGCCATCGACTTGTCGAGCCCCACGTCACGCTTCATCGCCGGCGGTACCAACCTGCTGGACCTGATGAAAGAAAACCTCACCCGTCCCGCACACCTGATCGACATTACCGGCCTGCCCCTGGCGGACCTCAGTGAAACGCCTTCCGGCGGCGTGATGATCGGTGCTTTGGTGAGCAATGCCGATCTGGCCTGGCATCCGTGGATCGAACGTCGCTATCCGCTGTTGTCCCAGGCGATCCTGGCGGGCGCCTCGCCGCAGCTGCGCAACATGGCCAGCACCGGTGGCAACCTGCTGCAACGCACTCGCTGTTATTACTTCTATGACGCCAACGTGCCCTGCAACAAGCGCCGACCCGGCAGTGGATGTCCGGCGCGGGACGGCTTGAACCGGAACCACGCGATTTTTGGCGCCAGCGACCATTGCGTGGCGACCCACCCTTCCGACATGTGTGTCGCGCTGGCCGCCCTCGAGGCGGTGGTCCATGTCCTCGGTCGAGGCGGGGCACGGACTATCGAGTTCGCAGACTTCCACCGCCTGCCCGGCGATGCACCGGAGCGGGACAATCAATTGGCCGATGATGAGCTGATCACCGCCATCGAGTTGCCTGACGCCGGTTTTGCCGAACACAGCCATTACCTGAAGGTTCGTGACCGGGCTTCCTACGCGTTTGCGCTGGTTTCCGTGGCGGCAGCGCTGGAGCTGGATGGGCCGGTCATCCGCCAGGCGCGCCTGGCCTTGGGTGGCGTGGCCCACAAACCCTGGCGCGACCGGGCCGTGGAGAGTTGGCTGGCTGGCAAGACCGTCAGCCGCGAAACCTTCACGGCCGCCGCCGATGCGCTGTTGCAGCATGCTGAGCCGTTGGCACACAACGGCTTCAAGGTCAGGCTGGCGCGCCGGGCGATCATTCGCGCCTTGAGCGATGCCGCACTGGGAGGAGAAGCCAGATGAATGCACCGAACAAACCCATAGGGCAGCCGCTGGACCGGGTCGATGGCCTGCTCAAGGTGATAGGCCAGGCCCGCTATGCGGGGGAATATCCCGAGGACGGACTGTTGCACGGCAGCGTCGTGTCCGGCACCGTCGCCCGTGGCCGAGTGGTGCGAATCAATGCCTCCCAAGCCCTGGCATTGCCTGGTGTGGTCGCGGTGATCGACCATACCAACCGGCCCAAAATCGCCAGCTATGACGAGCCCTACCAGGATGCCGACGCCGCGGACGGCTCGCCGTTCCGGCCCTTGTACAACGACCAGGTACTCTACAGTGGCCAGCCGCTGGCCCTGGTGGTTGCGGAAAATCTCGAACTGGCCCGATACGCCGGTTCACTCATTGAAATCGAATATGAAGCCCAGGACCATCAGACCGATCTGACCGTCCTGCAAAACGAAGCCCATACGGCACCGGCTGAACTGCCCAAGCCTCGTGGGAATTTTCAGGGTGAGTACGCCAGCTCCGCGATCAATGTGGATGTGTCCTACAGCACGCCGGTGGAGCATCACAACCCGATGGAGCCCCACGCCAGCACCGTGTTGTATCAACCTGACGGCAGCCTGCACATCCATGACAAGACCCAGGGCACGCAAAACTGCCAGTCCTACGTGCAAAAGGTGTTCGGGCTCGCGAAAGAGCAGGTGCGCGTATTCGCCGCGTTTGTCGGCGGTGCCTTCGGCTCCGGTCTGAGGCCGCAATACCAGCTGCCCCTGGCGGTGATGGCCGCGCTGGCACTCAAGCGCTCGATACGGGTCAGCCTGACGCGCCAGCAAATGTTTACCTTTGGTTATCGGCCGCGAACCTTCCAGCGCCTGCAATTGGGCGCTGCCGCTAATGGACGGTTGCTGGCCGTGGCGCACACTGCCATCGGCCAGACGTCGCGCTTTGAAGACTTCACCGAGCACGTGGTGGAGTGGAGCGGCATGCTCTATCACTGCGACAACGTGGCGTTGACCTACAAACTAGTACCGCTGGATGTCTACACACCGCTGGACATGCGCGCGCCCGGTGCAGCCCTCGGGCTGATCGGCCTGGAGTGCGCCATGGACGAGCTGGCCTGTGCCCTGGCGATCGATCCGCTCCAGTTGCGGTTGATCAACTATGCCGAGCGTAACGAGAACGAAGGCAAGCCGTACTCAAGCAAGGCGCTGCGCGAATGCTACGCCGAGGGCGCCCGGCGTTTCGGCTGGGACAAGCGCAATCCGGAGCCGCGCAGCATGCGCACAGGCCGGCAACTGGTGGGCTGGGGCATGGCGGGCGGTGTCTGGGAAGCGATGCAGCAGAAGGCCAGCGCCCAGGCGTCGCTGGCGGCGGATGGCAAGCTGACCGTCAGCAGCGCCACCACGGACATTGGCACTGGCACCTACACGGTCATGACTCAGATCGCCGCCGAGGCGTCAGGGGTTGCCCTGGAAAATGTCAGTTTCATCCTGGGCGATTCGTCCCTGCCTACCGCGCCGCTGCAAGGCGGCTCGTTCACCGTCTCGTCGGTGGGAACCGCAGTGCAGCAGGCGTGTGAAGCCCTGAAGGAAAAACTGCTGGCTGTGGCCCGGCAGACCTGTCCGGCCTTCAGCGGCGCGACACTTGAGCAAGTGGCGTTTGCCGATGGTCAGTTGCGCCTGGGCGATGCCTGCGTGTCGTTGGCGGAGCTGGCGCAGAACAGTGGTGAAACGCCGTTACAGGTCCAGGTGACTTCCGAGCCGGACAAGAAGCGCCAGGCCTATGCCACCGCCACGCATTCGGCAGTGTTCGTCGAGGTCTGGGTGGACGAGGACTTGGGGACGGTGAAGGTCAATCGGGTGGTCAGTGCCATTGCGGCAGGAAGGGTGATCAACCCGAAAACCGCCCGTAGCCAGATCCTCGGTGGCGTGGTCTGGGGCGTCGGTATGGCGTTGCATGAAGAGACCCTGACCGACCATGTCCTGGGGCGCCACATGAACCACAACCTGGCCGAGTACCATGTGCCAGTGAACGCCGACATCGGTGACATCGATGTGGTTTTCGTCGAGGAACCGGACGACATCGTGAATGCACTGGGCTCCAAGGGCGTCGGTGAAATCGGTGTCGTTGGCGTGGCAGCGGCCGTGGCCAACGCGATTTATCACGCCACCGGCAAGCGGGTCCGGGACTTTCCCATCACCCTGGATAAGCTGCTTTAGCGTCGCCCACCGGCTCATGCATCCGGTCGCGGTTGGCCAGGGTCGGGAACAGTTTGATCCAGGCCCCGGTCACCAACAGCGTACCGACACCGCCCATGACCACCGCCGGCACGGTGCCGAACCAGTGGGCGGTCAGGCCGGATTCGAATTCGCCCAACTGGTTCGATGCGCCGATGAACAGCCCGTTCACCGCGCTGACCCGGCCCCGCATCTCATCCGGTGTTTCCAATTGCACGAAGGACGCGCGGATCACCATGCTGATCATGTCCGCCGCGCCCAGGACCACCAGCACCGCCAGGGAAAACCAGAACGACGTGGAGAGACCGAACGCAATGGTGGCAACGCCGAACACGCCCACGGCGGTGAACATCACCCGGCCCACCTTGCGTTCCACGGCGAACCGCGCCAGCCACAGTGACATCAGCAGGGCACCGACCGCCGGGGCCGAGCGCAACAGGCCCAGGCCCCAGGGGCCGGTGAGCAGGATGTCCTTGGCGAACACCGGCAGCAGCGCCGTCGCGCCGCCCAGCAGGACCGCGAACAGATCCAGGGAAATGGCGCCAAGAATGTCCGGGCGGCTGCGGATGAAACGAATCCCGGCCAGCAATGAATCCAGGGTCGCCTTGCCTTTGTTCAGCGGCGTCTGGCGAGCGGGCAGGTTGAGCATCAGGCTGCAGGCGATGAGGTAGAGCACCACGGTCGGTCCATAGACCCAGACACTGCCGAAGGCATACAGCAGGCCGCCGAGGGCCGGGGCAACGATGGTCGCCGATTGTTGGGCCGATTGTGCGGCGGCCACGGCACGGGGAAACAGCGTGGCCGGCACGATGCTCGGCAGCAGCGCCTGGGTGGTCGGCATTTCAAAGGAGCGGGCCGCGCCCAGCAGGAAGGCGAGGATGAAGATCATCTCCCGCGTGACGTTGTCGGTAGCGCTGCCGATCGCCAGGGCCAGGGCGATCATCGCCTGCAACGACTGGCAGAGGGCCGCGACTTTGCGCCGGTCATAGCGGTCCGCCACATGCCCGGTGTGCAACATGAACAGCACCCGCGGCGCGAACTCCACCAGCCCGACGAGCCCCAGGTCCAGGACGTTGCCGGTCAGTTGATAGAGGTTCCAGCCGATGGCGACGGTGAGCATCTGAAAACCGCTGGCGGTGAATATCCGGGCCAGCCAGAAGGCGATGAAGGGGCGGTGGTGGCGGAGCAGCATTGGCGCTTGGCTGGGCATCGATGACGGGTCCAGTGATGAAGGCATTGAGATTATCACCGAGCTGTAACCGGAAGTTGCGACCAGCGGAAAAATAGTTAGCCAAACATCGATCTATGGTGGAGCAGCGAATTTCTTGTGGGAGCAAAGCTTGCTCGCGATGCTGTTCGAAGTACCCCCGAGACCGAGGTGCCTGCATCGCGGGCAAGCCTTGCTCCCACAGATTTGTAGCTCAGCCAAGCTGAAACAGCGTTGCCAGCCACTGAGTCAACCTGTCACGCGACAAAAGACCACGCCGTTCATCGGCAGGAATGCGACTACTCTTTGAACATTGCTTGATCCAGATCAACACCCGTCCGGGCGTTGGCCTGGCGGCCACTTGGCCAGATACCTGCGTCGTGACGGTTTTAAAAAGAACGATTTGAAAGGCATCGCACTCCATATCCGAGGGGACGTGATGCAGGCCCCACCCGCAGCCGGTTTTACCTGATAGAGGAAGACTTATGTTCGGTTTGGAGGCGCTCGATCTCGCCCGGATCCAGTTCGCATTCACGATCTCGTTCCACATCCTGTTCCCGGCTATCACCATTGGCCTGGCGAGTTACCTGGCGGTGCTCGAAGGCTTGTGGCTCAAGACCCGCGACGATACGTACCGCGATCTGTACCACTTCTGGTCGAAGATATTTGCCGTCAACTTCGGCATGGGGGTGGTGTCCGGGTTGGTGATGGCCTATCAGTTCGGCACCAACTGGAGCCGCTTCTCGGACTTCGCCGGCGCCGTCACCGGGCCTCTGCTGACCTACGAGGTGCTCACGGCGTTCTTCCTCGAAGCGGGCTTCCTCGGTGTGATGTTGTTTGGCTGGAGTCGTGTCGGCCGAGGCCTGCACTTCTTTTCCACGGTCATGGTGGCGATCGGCACGCTGATCTCGACGTTCTGGATCCTGTCTTCCAACAGCTGGATGCAGACGCCCCAGGGCTATGAAATCGTCGACGGCCGGGTCATCCCGGTGGACTGGCTGGCGGTGGTCTTCAACCCTTCGTTTCCCTATCGCCTGCTGCACATGTCCACCGCGGCGTTTGTCGCCACGGCGTTCTTTGTCGGCTCATCGGCGGCCTGGCATCTGCTGCGTGGGCGCGACAACCCGGCCATCCGCCGCATGCTGTCGATGGCGATGTGGATGGCCTTGGTGGTGGCGCCGATACAGGCAGTCATTGGCGACTTCCACGGGCTTAACACCCTCAAGCATCAGCCGGCGAAGATCGCGGCCATTGAAGGTCACTGGGAAAACGTCGGCAACGAGCCTACGCCGCTGATCCTGTTCGGCCTGCCGGACATGAAGGCGGAGAAAACCCGCTTCGCCGTGGAGATTCCTTACCTGGGCAGCCTGATCCTGACCCACAGCCTGGACAAACAGGTACCGGCCCTCAAGGAGTTCCCGCCTGAAGACCGTCCGAATTCGACCATCGTGTTCTGGTCGTTCCGGGTCATGGTGGGCCTGGGGCTGTTGATGATTTTCACCGGCCTGTGCAGCCTCTGGTTGCGCCGCAACGGCCGGCTCTATCAATCACGACCGTTCCTCCATCTGGTGCTGTGGATGGGCCCGTCCGGCCTGGTCGCGATCCTGGCTGGCTGGTTCACCACCGAGATCGGTCGCCAGCCGTGGGTGGTCTACGGCCTGATGCGCACGGCCGATGCGTCGTCCGGGCATAGCTTCGCTCAGATGAGCATCACCCTGGTGCTGTTCGTCGTGGTCTATTTCGCACTGTTCGGTGCCGGTCTGAGTTACATGATGCGCCTGGTGCGCAAGGGGCCGGTGGCCCACGAGGCCGAGCCGACCGATGGCGGCCCGGGCCAGAAACGTACCCCGGCGCGGCCATTGTCGGCCGCCAACGAGGGCGACGAAGAGATGGACCACAACGACCGCTCGAACAAGGGGAATTGAGTCATGGGTATTGATCTTCCGCTGATCTGGGCCGTGGTCATCATCTTCGGCATCATGATGTACGTGATCATGGACGGTTTCGACCTGGGGATCGGCATTCTCTTCCCCTTCATCAAGGGCGAGCGGGACCGCGACGTGATGATGAATACCGTGGCGCCGGTCTGGGACGGTAATGAAACCTGGCTGGTGCTGGGCGGTGCCGGTCTGTTCGGGGCGTTTCCGCTGGCCTACTCGGTGGTGCTGTCGGCGCTGTACCTGCCATTGATCCTGATGCTCATCGGCCTGATCTTTCGCGGTGTCGCCTTCGAGTTCCGCTTCAAGGCCAAGGCCGAGAAACGGCATCTCTGGGACAAGGCGTTCATTGGTGGGTCGCTGACGGCCACTTTCTTCCAGGGCGTGGCGCTGGGCGCGTTCATCGACGGGTTCCAGGTGGTCAATCGCCAGTTCGCCGGCGGTTCCCTGGACTGGTTCACGCCGTTCACGATGTTCTGTGGCCTGGCCTTGATCGCAGCCTACGCCTTGCTCGGGTGTACCTGGCTGATCATGAAGACCGAGGGCAAATTGCAGCAGCAGATGCATGACCTCGCCCGCCCGCTGGCGTTCGTGGTGCTCGCGGTGATCGGCATCGTCAGCCTCTGGACACCGCTGGCCCATGCCGATATCGCCGCGCGCTGGTTCACCCTGCCGAATCTGTTCTGGTTCCTGCCGGTGCCGATCCTGGTATTGGTGACCATGTACGGGTTATTCCGCGCGGTCGCCCGCAATGCGCACTACACGCCGTTCATCTTGACGCTGGTGCTGATATTCCTCGGCTACAGCGGCCTGGGCATCAGCCTGTGGCCGAACATCGTGCCGCCGTCCATCTCGATCTGGGACGCCGCCTCACCGCCCCAGAGCCAGGGGTTCATGCTGGTGGGCACGCTGTTCATCATTCCATTGATCCTGGTGTACACCTTCTGGAGCTACTACGTGTTCCGGGGCAAGGTGACCCATGACGACGGTTACCATTGATCGAGCAGCGGGGGGGTGAAATGGCCAAGCCGGATTTGAAAGACATCGAAGCCGCCGAACGCAAGCCGCTCTGGCAGCGTCTCGGTTGGCTGGCGGGAATCTGGGTGGGCAGTGTGCTGGCGCTGTTCATCGTCGCCAGCCTGATGCGGATGTTCATGAATGCCGCGGGGCTGACCACCCATTGATAGGCCGCTGGGAGCAACGTTGCCCCCACCGCGCCAGTTATTTCCGAGCCTTGAGAATCACGAACTTCGGGGTCGCGGCCACTTGCTCGACGCTGCGGAACAGCCGCGCCAGTTTGCTGTGATAGCCCAGGTGCCGGTTGCCGACGATGTACAGCGCGCCGCCGACCACCAGCGCTTCACGGGCCTGCTGGAACATCCGCCAGGCCAGGAAATCGCCCACCACTTGTTGTTGATGGAATGGTGGGTTGCACAGCACCACGTCCAGCGACTGCGCCTGTTGCCCGGCCAGACCATCGCCGGCCCGTACGGTGACCTCGCGCTCGCCCAGGGCGGCTCGCCAATTCTCGGTGGCCGATTGCACGGCCATGAAGGACTCATCCACCAACGTGTAGCGGGCGTCGGGGTTGCGCAGGGCGCTGGCAATGGCCAGCACGCCGTTGCCGCATCCCAGGTCCGCGACCTGGGCTGTCCCCAGGTTGGCTGGCAGATGCGGCAGGAACGCTCGGGTGCCGATATCGAGTCCTTCACGGCAGAACACGTTGGCGTGGTTGAGCAATTCAATCTTCGGCTCGTCCAGCGTGTAGCGGGTGGGGTAGGGGGATACCTGGGGGGCTGACGAGACGGCTTGCGGCGTGGCGATCAACAGGCGAGCCTTTTTCACCGCCAGTGACGCCTGCACCGAGCCGATGTAACGCTCCAACAGGTCGCCGGCAGCCCGGGGCAGATGCTTGACCATCGCGCCAGCGACCACCTGGGCGTCGGGAGCCAATTGGCCTTGCAGGCGAATCAGTTGTTCTTCCAGCAGGGCCAGGGTCTTCGGCACTTTGATCAGGACGTGGTCAAAGGGCCCGGTCAACGGCGCGCTGGCCGGCAACGTCGGCACCGCATCGAAGGGACGCCCGTTGCGGACCAGGTTCTTCTGCAGCGCTTGCAGGGCCAGGAACGAGTCGCTGCTGCTGATCACCTGTACTTGGCCGGCCAGGCTGGCGGCGAGGGCGCCGAAACTGTCATTGAGCACCAGGGCCCGGGTGTTTGCAGTCGGTTGTTGCTCGGCCAGGTGGGCGAGCAGGTACTCATCGGCCGCATCGAAAGCTTGCAGCGGTTCGTTCGGCTGTTCGGGTTGGCGGATCAGATCGAGTTGAGCGAAGGGACTGGCAAGCAAAGGCATGGTTGGGACTCTGGCAATCGACGAATGTCCCGCTGCCCTGAGGCAGGTGTTTCAGCGGGGCCGCCTGAATGAACTGCGTCGGGGGGCTGAGGGCGACATCATTCAAGTGGGGCCGTGATGGTACTTTTTTTTGCTGCGCATTACCCGAGGGTTTTCGACGTCGACGAGGGGGGCCGTATCAGATCACATGAATGTGAGCCGCCTTGGCCACGGCTGAAATCTTATTGCTGACGTTCAGCTTTCGCATGCAACTGCAGACGTGGAAATTCACCGTACGTTCGGAAAGGCACAGTATCCTGCCGACCTCCGATGCGGTCTTCCCTTCGGCGGACCATCTCAGTACTTCTATTTCCCTCGGTGACAGATGGCATTTCTGCAGGGGCGCCGTGGTGTCTGTCATTTTCCTGCTCGCCAGCGCATGCAGTCTCTGACTGGCGAAAATGGCGTAGCCAAGATTCCCATAATGCTCCTCGATATCGATAGGACTGTGAGTCCGAGCGAGGCTGAACAGACTGCAATAACCCCCATGTTCGTCATGAACGGCTTGTGTCCAACCATACCTGAGACCTTGTCGATTCAGCTCGAGCCATAACTTCGGTGCCTGGGCAAAAAGGCTTTCGTCCCAAAGGATGGGAAGAGGCGATTGATTGCAGTGTGCTATTACTGGATCGCAGGAGGCGTAACCATTCTGTTCATATAGTCTGTCCCATCCATAAGGATAATTATTCAGATTCACTTTGCTGGCGTGTTTATCCGGGCTACCGAGATAAGACACGAATGCGCAAAATTCAAACCCTTGATTATTAAAGAAATTAAGGACCAGACGATAGGCTGTCTGCAGATCTTTTTCGCAAGATAACTTCCTTAACTGTAAGTCCTTCCACTTGTCCATCGTCTTCTCCTGGATTGACGTTCAACTACGTGGATCCAATCTGGTGCGAAAGCACAGTGTAGGACTTTTCCTACGCAGTAGTTAGAATTTTTAATTTCACTGAATTCAGGCGGTATTTACGAAAAAGCCCCGAGGCGTTGTTCCTGTTACAAGTCTTTTATATTTGTATAGCTTTGGTATATGTTCCAAACAGGGAGTGGGTACTTGTAATTAAAGTGCCACTACTCATTGTCAGTGGTTAAGGCGCTCACTTTGCGGGAGACTGTGATCCTCATCCCTTTGGAGTGGCTCATGACCGACAGCGCAGAGAAATTCACCCGTCAAACCCTGCTGGACGCACAGCCATTGACCACCCATCTGTTTACCTTGCGTACCTCCCGGGACCGTGGCTTTCGTTTCCGGGCGGGTCAGTTCGCCCGGCTGGGGGTGGTCAAGGCGGACGGTGATACCGTCTGGCGGGCCTATTCCATGGTGTCCTCACCGTTCGACGAATTTCTCGAATTTTTTTCCATCGTCGTTCCGAATGGCGAGTTCACCAGTGAACTCAGCCGCTTGAAGCCGGACGACAGCCTGTTGGTGGATCGCCAGGCATTTGGTTACCTGACGCTGGACCGCTTCGTTGATGGACGGGATTTATGGTTGTTGTCCACCGGGACGGGGGTGGCGCCGTTTCTTTCGATTCTCCAGGATTTCGAGGTCTGGGAAAGGTTCGAGCGGATCATCCTCGTGTACAGCGTTCGCGAGGCCAAGGAGCTGGCGTACCAGGACCTGATCGAAGGGCTGGGCCGACGCGATTACCTGGCCGAGCATGCCCATAAGTTTCGTTTTATCGCGACCGTGACCCGGGAGCCGCATCCCGGGGCACTGAACGGACGCATCACTGCGCTGCTTGAAAATGGCGAGTTGGAGCGAGCGGCCGGGGTCGCGCTGACGCCGGAGCATTCGCGGGTCATGTTGTGCGGTAATCCGCAGATGATCGATGACACGCGCAAGCTGCTCAAGGCCAGGGGCCTGCAGCTGAGCCTTTCCCGGCGGCCGGGCCAGGTGGCGGTGGAAAACTATTGGTAGGGGTCTGTGTGGCTAATTCGTGTACTCGAATTAACCGTACAGGCCACTGGCTCATGGTATAGAGCCCAATTCCGTGGCGAGGGAGCTTGCTCCCGCTGGGCTGCATAGCAGCCCCAAGTCAGGGCTGCTGATAGCCAGCGCTCAGTGACGAACTACTCCAGCAAAGACCGCTCAGGGCCTTTCGTTCTGGGCCTTGAGCAGATCGCGAATCTCGCTCAGCAGCAGTTCTTCCTTGCTCGGCACCGGCGGCGCACTTGGGGCTACGGCCTCTTCACGCTTGAGCCGGTTGATTGCCTTGACGCCCATGAAGATGGCGAACGCGACGATGATGAAGTCAATGGTGCTCTGGATGAATTTGCCGTAGGCCAGTACCACCGCCGGTGCGTCACCTTGGGCAGCCTTGAGGGTGATGGCCAGGTCGCTGAAGTCTACCCCGCCAATCAGCAGGCCGATGGGAGGCATGACCACGTCACCCACAAATGACGAAACGATTTTGCCGAAAGCGGCCCCGATGATGATCCCGACGGCCATGTCGACGACATTGCCTTTGACCGCGAAGGCCTTGAACTCGCTTAGCATGCCCATGAGTTGTTCCTTGTGACAGATGAGTTTGATTGGCAGTGTAATTCAGCCAGATGCATCCCGCTCGACACGTCTACTTACAAAGCTTCCAGCTATCGACCTGGCGTCCCGCTAAAAGTTTACAAAGTGCCATCAATCGCGCGCGATACGCGTTTTCAATCGGACTCCCTACAAGGTTTTTTCTATCAACGCGGTATGGCATTTCTATTTAGGTTTTGCTTTTTCGAGCACTAGCCTCTGACAAGCGCACATGGATGCGCTCTATAACATCAGAGGAAATGCTATGAACACCTCCCTTGGCGGCGGGACTTTCCCCCAACGTCGCGCCCTTTTTGTGCTGACCGCTGGTCTACTGTCCTTTTCCGTCAACGCTGCCACCCTGACCCGCGACAACGGGGCGGCCGTTGGCGACAACCAGAACTCGCAGACGGCAGGCCCCAATGGGCCGACCTTGTTGCAGGACGTGCAACTGATCCAGAAACTCCAGCGTTTCGACCGTGAGCGCATCCCTGAGCGTGTGGTACACGCCCGGGGCACCGGCGCCCATGGCACCTTCACGGTGTCCAATGACCTCAGTGACTTGACCAAGGCAAAAGTCTTTGCTGCAGGGCAGGTCACTCCCGTGTTCGTGCGTTTTTCTGCCGTGGTGCACGGCAATCATTCGCCGGAAACCCTGCGTGACCCCCGTGGCTTTGCCACCAAGTTCTATACGGCCGACGGTAACTGGGATCTGGTGGGGAATAACTTTCCGACCTTTTTCATTCGCGATGCCATCAAGTTTCCGGACATGGTCCATGCGTTCAAACCCGATCCACGGACCAACCTGGACGACGATTCACGTCGTTTCGACTTCTTCTCTCATGTACCCGAGGCAACGCGAACTCTGACGGAGCTGTATTCCAACTCTGGTACCCCGGCCAGTTATCGTGAAATGGACGGTAATGGCGTGCACGCCTACAAGTTGGTGAATGCCAAGGGTGAAGTCCATTACGTCAAGTTTCATTGGAAAAGTTTGCAGGGTCTGAAAAATCTCGATCCGAAAGAAGTTGTGAAGGTTCAGGGGCAGGATTACAGCCACATGACCAACGACTTGGTCAGTCATATCAACAAGGGCGACTTTCCGAAGTGGGACTTGTATGTCCAGGTCCTGAATCCGCAGGACTTGTCCAAGTTCGATTTCGACCCGCTGGATGCCACCAAGATCTGGCCGGGCGTGCCTGAGCGTAAAGTCGGACAAATGGTCTTGAACCGTAATCCGGCGAATGTTTTCCAGGAAACCGAACAGGTGGCGATGGCTCCGGCCAATCTTGTTCCAGGCATCGAGCCTTCGGAGGATCGTCTGTTGCAGGGGCGGGTGTTCTCCTATGCCGATACGCAAATGTACCGGATAGGGGCCAACGCCCTGCAATTGCCGATCAACGCCCCCAAGGTGGCAGTGAACACCGGTAACCAGGACGGCGCGATGAACCCGGGGAGCACCAGCACCGGTGTGAATTACCAGCCGAGCCGCCTGATGCCCCGCGAAGAACTGCAGTCGGCCCGCTACAGCCAGACCGCGCTGAGCGGCAACACCCAGCAGGCGAAGATCCAGCGTGAGCAGAACTTCAAGCAGGCCGGCGACCTGTACCGCTCGTTCAACCAGAAGGAACGCAATGACCTGATCGAAAGCTTCGGTGGGTCGCTGGCGACTACCGATGACGAGAGCAAGCACATCATCCTGTCGTTCCTCTACAAGGCCGATCCGGAATATGGCACCGGCGTGGCCCGTGTCGCCAAGGGTGACCTGGCTCGCGTCAAGGCGCTGGCGGAAAAACTGACCGACTGATCTGGCAGGTACATGCCCTGTGGGAGCAAGGCTTGCTCCCACAGTTCTGTGTCAAAAGGAGGCACCATGAAGCGCTATTTCCTGGGTTTGCTGCTCGCCACCGGGTCACTGTCGGCGGCAGCCGATCAGGCCTTGCCGACCGACCCGGCAGCCGTAAAAGAGGAGCTGCAAAGCTATTATTTCGACGCCGCCCGTCGGGGTGACGTGTCCATGCTCGATGCCTTTATCGGCGCTCATTATTCGCTCAATACCCAGGATGAGAAGGGCTACACGGCCCTGATCCTGGCCGCTTATCACGGCCATGGCCCGGCGGTGGAACGACTGCTGGACGCGGGGGCGGATGCCTGTGTCCAGGACAAGCGCGGCAACACGGCGTTGATGGGCGCCATTTTCAAGGGCGAGGTGCAGATTGCCCGGCGCTTGCTCTCCACTGATTGCAGCCCTGACCAACGCAATGGCGCCGGACAGACCGCCGCGATGTACGCCGGTTTGTTCAAGCGTACGGAACTGCTCGATGCCTTGAAGGCCAAGGGCGCCGACCTCCAGGCCCAGGACCCGTTGGGCAATACCGCGACGGACCTGGCCCGGGGTGAAATCAGAATGCCGGCCCCGCGCTGAACCCTCGTGGCCCGCGCCTGATTCGTGCACTCGAATTAACCGTACCGGCCACCAGCTGGGCTATCATCGCGGTTTTTCTCCCGGAGTTCAGATGGCCAAGGCAAAGCGCATGTACGGCTGCACCGAGTGCGGCTCGACCTTTCCCAAATGGGCCGGCCAGTGCGGTGAGTGCGGCGCCTGGAACACCTTGACCGAAACCATGGTGGAAAGCGGCGGTGCCGCGGCGCCCACCGGACGCACCGGGTGGGCCGGCCAGCAGGCGCAGATCAAGACCCTGGCCGAAGTCAGCGTCGAGGAGATTCCGCGATTTTCCACCGCGTCCGGTGAACTGGACCGCGTATTGGGTGGCGGGTTGGTGGACGGCTCGGTGGTCCTGATCGGCGGTGACCCCGGTATCGGCAAATCCACCATCCTGCTGCAAACCTTGTGCAACATCGCCACACGCATGCCGGCACTGTACGTCACTGGCGAAGAGTCCCAGCAGCAAGTCGCCATGCGCGCCCGCCGCCTGGGGCTGCCCCAGGATCAGTTGCGTGTCATGACCGAGACCTGTATCGAAACCATCATCGCCACGGCGCGCCTGGAAAAGCCCAAGGTGATGGTGATCGACTCGATCCAGACGATTTTCACCGAGCAATTGCAATCGGCGCCCGGCGGAGTGTCCCAGGTGCGCGAAAGCGCGGCGTTGCTGGTGCGTTACGCCAAGCAGAGCGGTACGGCGATCTTCCTGGTGGGCCACGTCACCAAGGAAGGCGCGCTGGCGGGGCCGCGGGTGCTGGAGCACATGGTCGATACCGTGCTGTATTTCGAGGGCGAGTCCGATGGTCGCCTGCGTTTGTTGCGGGCGGTGAAGAACCGCTTCGGCGCCGTGAACGAGCTGGGTGTGTTCGGCATGACCGACAGGGGCTTGAAAGAGGTCTCCAATCCTTCTGCGATCTTTCTGACGCGTGCCCAGGAAGAAGTACCGGGCAGCGTGGTCATGGCAACCTGGGAAGGCACTCGACCGATGTTGGTGGAGGTGCAGGCGCTGGTGGATGACAGCCACCTGGCGAATCCGCGTCGGGTCACCCTGGGGCTGGATCAGAACCGGCTCGCCATGTTGCTGGCCGTGCTGCATCGACACGGGGGGATTCCTACCCACGACCAGGACGTTTTCCTCAACGTGGTGGGCGGGGTAAAGGTGTTGGAAACCGCGTCCGACCTGGCGTTGATGGCGGCGGTCATGTCCAGCCTGCGCAATCGACCGTTGCCCCACGATCTGCTGGTGTTCGGTGAAGTCGGCCTGTCGGGCGAAGTCCGACCGGTGCCCAGCGGGCAGGAACGACTCAAGGAGGCGGCCAAGCATGGCTTCAAGCGCGCCATCGTGCCCAAGGGCAACGCGCCGAAGGAAGCGCCGGCAGGTTTGCAGATCATTGCCGTGACGCGCTTGGAACAGGCGTTGGATGCGTTGTTCGAGTAACCGGTTGGCTGCGAACCTGTCAGATCTGGATCAACGCCGCCAATTCCCGCTCCAGCTCGTCGTGATCGGCCAGGTTCAACTCCACCAACCGGCGCAGGTGTGCGATGGAGTCCAGGTCGATATGTTCGCAGACAAACCCCAGGTGACCGTTGTCATTGTGGGCGAGCCGAACCTCCATTTTTACCTCGACGTCCTTGCCCAGGTGGATATCGGCTTCAAAGGGCTCCTCGGGGTCGCCGAGCCATGGCTCGGGCTTCTCGATCAGCAAGCCTTTCAGGGACAGATCCAGCAGTTTGACCGGCCAGATGTATTGGCCCTGGCTCAGTTCGGTCCTGGCATGAAACTCGATTCGTACGAAGCGGCGACGTTCGCTCATTGCCCAATCCCTCTGAAGATTCACTGACTATAGACCCAACTGAAGCGTCATCGTCACCGTTGCGCCGATGACAGACGAATGTCGGGTATGGCCTTTGCTGTCGTTAGAGCTAAACTTTGATAGCTGTCTTTCTTGTCCACCCCTGGCTGGAATAAAAAAATGAAAAACAATAATAGCCTGCTGCGCCATATCCCCTGGCTTCTGCTGGCCATTTTAGGGGCGTGCGCCCTGGGCGTAGTGGCATTGCGCCGAGGAGAGGCGATCAACGCCCTCTGGATCGTCGTCGCAGCCGTGGCCATCTACCTGGTCGCCTACCGCTACTACAGCCTCTTCATCGCCAACAACGTGATGCAACTCGATGCGCGCCGGGCCACCCCTGCCGTGCTCAACAACGATGGCCTGGACTTCGTCCCGACCAACAAGCACATCCTCTTCGGTCACCACTTCGCCGCCATTGCCGGCGCGGGGCCGCTGGTCGGGCCGGTTCTGGCGGCGCAGATGGGCTACCTGCCCGGCACGCTCTGGCTGATCGCCGGCGTGGTGCTGGCGGGGGCCGTGCAGGACTTCATGATCCTGTTCCTGTCCACCCGTCGTAACGGTCGTTCCCTGGGCGACATGGTCCGCGAGGAAATGGGCCGCATCCCCGGCACCATCGCGCTGTTCGGCTGCTTCCTGATCATGATCATCATCCTCGCGGTGCTGGCGCTGATCGTGGTCAAGGCCCTGGCCGAGAGCCCGTGGGGGATTTTCACGGTGATGGCGACCATCCCGATCGCGATGTTCATGGGCGTCTACATGCGTTACATCCGCCCGGGCCGCATCGGTGAAATCTCGCTGATCGGCGTGCTGTTGCTGCTGGGCTCGATCTGGCTGGGCGGGCAGATCGCCGCCGACCCGGTCTGGGCCAAGGCCTTCAGCTTCACCGGGATCCAGATCACCTGGATGCTGATCGGCTACGGTTTCGTCGCGGCGGTGCTGCCGGTGTGGCTGATCCTGGCCCCGCGGGACTACCTGTCGACCTTCCTCAAGATCGGCACCATCGTCGCCCTGGCGATCGGCATCCTGATCACCATGCCCGAGCTGAAAATGCCGGCGCTGACCCAGTTCACCAACGGCCTGGGCCCGGTGTGGAAGGGCGGGCTGTTCCCGTTCCTGTTCATCACCATCGCCTGCGGCGCGGTCTCGGGCTTCCATGCGCTGATCTCCTCGGGCACCACGCCCAAGCTGCTGGACAACGAAACCAACGCCCGCTACATCGGCTACGGCGGCATGCTGATGGAGTCCTTCGTGGCGATCATGGCGATGGTCGCCGCGTCGGTGATCGAGCCGGGCGTGTACTTCGCCATGAACAGCCCGGCGGCGGTGGTCGGCGGTGACGTCGTGGCCGTGGCCCAGACCATCAGTGGCTGGGGCTTTGCCATCACCCCGGACGCGCTGCAGGCGGTGGCCCGGGACATTGGCGAAACCACCGTCCTGGCCCGTGCCGGCGGTGCGCCGACCCTGGCGGTCGGTATCGCGCAGATCCTGCACTCGGTGCTGCCGGGTGAGAACACCATGGCGTTCTGGTACCACTTCGCGATCCTGTTCGAAGCGTTGTTCATCCTCACCGCGGTAGACGCCGGCACCCGTGCCGGGCGGTTCATGCTGCAGGACCTGCTGGGCTCGTTCGTGCCCTCGCTCAAGCGCACCGAATCCTGGACCGCCAACCTGATCGCCACCGCCGGTTGCGTGGCCCTGTGGGGCTACCTGCTGTACCAGGGCGTGATCGATCCGCTGGGTGGCATCAACACCTTGTGGCCACTGTTCGGTATCTCCAACCAGATGCTGGCCGGTATCGCGCTGATGCTCGGCACCGTGGTGCTGATCAAGATGAAGCGCCAGCGCTACATCTGGGTCACGCTGCTACCGGCGGCCTGGCTGCTGATCTGCACCACCACGGCGGGCCTGATCAAGCTGTTCGACGCCAACCCGGCGATCGGCTTCCTGGCCCTGGCGCGCAAATACAACGACGCCCTGGCGGCCGGCCAGATCCTGGCCCCGGCCAAGAGCGTCGAGCAGATGCAGCACGTGGTCTTCAATGCCTACACCAACGCCACGCTGACGGTGCTGTTCCTGTTCGTGGTGCTCAGCATCCTGTTCTACGCGCTCAAGGTCGGTGTTGCCGCCTGGGGCACGAAAGAGCGCACGGATAAAGAAGCGCCATTCCAGGCCCTGCCGGACGCCTGACACGAGGGTTGCAACGATGTTCAATGACTTGAGTCGCCTCGGTAAATACCTCGGTCAGGCCGCCCGCCTGATGGTCGGCATGCCCGACTACGACAACTACGTCGAGCACATGCAAACCAAGCACCCGGACAAACCGGTGATGGACTACGAGGCGTTCTTCCGCGAACGCCAGGAGGCCCGTTACGGTGGCAAGGGTGGGCCGAAGTGCTGTTGACCCGACGGCCCTGAGGTAACCCCCCTGTGGAAGCGAGCCTGTGGGAGCAAGGCTTGCCCGCGATAGCATCGCCTCGGTATCACTGTAGACCGAGGCGCCTGCATCGCGGGCAAGCCTTGCTCCCACAGTTGTTTTTGGGCGGGCTCAGGTTTTGTGCCTGTCACCGAGTCCCTGTGGGAGCGAGCCTGCTCGCGATGGCGTCGGGTCAGTGATGAAGATGTCGACTGATCCACCGCTATCGCGGGCAAGCCTTGCTCCCACAGTTGTTTTTGGGCGGGCTCAGGTTTTTGTGTCTGTCACCGATTCCCTGTGGGAGCGGGCTTGCCCGCGAAGGCGTCGTGTCAGTGATGAAGATGTCGACTGATCCACCGCTATCGCGGGCAAGCCTTGCTCCCACAGTTGTTTTTGGGCGGGCTCAGGTTTTGTGCCTGTCACCGATTCCCTGTGGGAGCGAGCCTGCTCGCGATGGCGTACTATCCATCGACTTCGATATTGACTGACCCAGCGCCATCGCGAGCCTGCTCGCTCCCACAAAAAAATTGCATCAAGGAGATTCTGTTTGTCCTCTCCCATTCCCGTGACGATCCTCAGCGGCTTCCTCGGTGCCGGCAAGACCACGTTGCTGCGCCATCTGCTCAAGGCCGAGCACGGCTTGAAAATAGCCGTGATCGAGAACGAATTCAGTGACGCAGGCATCGACACGCAACTGCTGGGCGACGAGCCGGTGCAGGTCATGACCCTGGCCAACGGCTGCGTGTGCTGCACCATTCACACTGACCTGACCAAGGCCCTGTATCTGTTGCTCGAACGGCTGGACAGCGGTGATATCACCTTCGATCGCCTGGTGATCGAGTGCACCGGCCTGGCCGATCCCGCCCCGGTGGCGCAGACCTTTTTCATCGATGAGGAGCTGCGCGAGCGTTACATTCTCGACGGTATCCTGACCTTGGTGGACGCCGCCCACGCCGATGTCCACCTGGCCCAAGCCATCGCCCAGGCCCAGGTCGGATTTGCCGATCGCCTTCTGGTGAGCAAGACCGACCTGGTGGACGCTGCCCAGGTCGAAGCCCTTGGCGAGCGCTTGACCCGCATCAACCGGCGGGCGCCCATCCGGATCGTGGAACATGGCCAGATCGATCTGGCTGAATTGCTCGACATCCGCGGCTTCAACCTCAATGCGGACCTGGGCGCGGGGTTCAGCTTGCGCCCGGTTGCCAAGGCCACCACGGGCGACCGCATCAGCAGCCTGGTGCTGCGTACCGACAAGCCGCTGGATATCGACAAGCTCAGCGAGTTCATGAACCAGTTGCTGGAAGACCACGGCAAACAGTTGCTGCGCTACAAGGGCGTGCTGAGCATCGCCGGCGAACCCCGTCGATTGGTGTTCCAAGGTGTCCTCAAGTTGTACGGCTTCGATTGGGACACCGAATGGGCCCCCAATGAGGCTCGGGAAAGCGTGATCGTATTCATCGCCGACGAGCTGCCCGAGGAGAAGATCCGCGCGGGATTCGAGGCCGCTTTAATTTGACGTCGCCGTGCCTGTGGCCATCAGCAGCTTTTGCTCAAGATGGTCCAGGTGCTCATCCATCAGGCGTACGGCTTCATCCCTGCTGCCGTTTTCCACGGCATCCACGATCGCCAGATGTTCCTGCCAGGCACAATGCCGGCGGGCCTTGATCTCGTGCCGGGCCAGGGCCAGCGAGGTCAAGGGCACCAGGCTGCCGAGAAACTGCGCCAGCGGTGCGTTGCCGGCCATGGAGGCGAGGTGCAGGTGAAACTCGCCGGAAAGGCGTATCGCCGGGCCGCGCTCGCCGCGTTCCAGGCACTGTTGCTCCTGCGCCACCAGATCACGCAGACGCTGCAAGTCCCTGGGTTGCGGAGCCTTGCAGGCCAGGTGCACCAATGTCTGTTCGGTGAGCCGGCGGGCGTGCAGGATTTGTCGGGTTTGCTCCAGGTCCGGTGCCGCGACTTGCGGCCGATGATTGGGCCGCAGGATTACCACTTGTTGGTGAGACAGGCGCGCCAGTACACGACGAATGATGCTGCGGCTGACGCCGAACACATCCCCGAGGCCTTCCTCGGTGAAGCGGCTGGCGGGAGCAATGCGTTGTTCGAGGATGGCGTCGAAGATCCGTGGATAGATATCGTCCACCGACGGCTTGCCGACAGCGCCGGGCAGCGGCAGGGTGGCAAGCACATTGCGTTGATGCTGATGGGACATGACGTTGTTCATGACGGTCTCCGCAAGGCGTGGCTCAGGTAGCGAGGTTGTCGTCCGGGATATTCAGTTCAATGCCCATGCGCTGGCCTTCCCGGAGGATATGCCGGCGCATTTCTGCACTGGCCTGGGCGCTGTTCTTGCCACGAATGGCGCGTACCACGGCTTCGTTCTCTTCCAGCCGTTCGGCCAGATGCTCGGGCGAGTTGCGCAACACATCGGCACTTTGCTTGAGGGCGTTGCTGGTCTGCTGCACCACACTGTGAAAGATCGGGTTGGATGTCAGGGCAAACAGTTCCTCATGGAACGCGATGTAGGCGCTGGCGCAGGCATCGTTGTCATTGGCTTCCAGGGCTTCGCGCATGTCCATGAGGGTCAGGCGCAATTGTCCGACTTCCTTACTGCTGATGGACTGGGCTACCAGGCCAACGATGAAGGGCTCCAGGGTGTAGCGCAGTTGCAGCACGTCTTCCAGGCTCGCACCGGCTACCGCGCTGCCTTCATGGGGATCGCTGGCGTTGGCCTCCAGCACCACCACGCCTTTGCCGGGCATCGAGCGCACAAGCCCGAGGGTTTCCAGCACGATGACCGCCTCGCGCAGGCTTGGTCGGCTGATGCCCAACTGTTCGGCCAACTCCCGCTGGCCCGGCAGCATGTCGCCCGAGCGCCATTGGCCCCGGGCCAGGGCCGCGCGTAGTTTTTCCACCACGGAATTGACGACGGTTGATGAACTGATCACATGGGGCTCCTCAAAGATCAATCAGGCGATGCCGGCCCGCAGGCGGGCATCGCGCGCTTTCAAAATTGCTGCTGATGGGCACTGCCCACCGGCTTTCTCGGTTGGAAGGCATAGCCCTGCTGGCCGGACAGTACCTTGCGCGCACGCGGGACATCGATGTCTTTTTCCCAACGGGCGATTGCCACGGTGGCCACGCAGTTGCCGATCAGGTTGGTCAGGGCGCGACCGATGCCCATGAACCAATCGACCGCCAGCACCAGCACCAGGCCGACCACGGGAATAGCCGGGATCGCTGTCAGCGTGGCGGCGAGGATCACCAATGCCGAGCCGGGAATCCCATGGGCACCCTTGGACGTGATCAGCGACACCAGCAGGATGGTCAGCAGGTCGGTCAGGGCCAGGGGCGTACCGGTGGCGTTGGCGATGAAGACGATGGCCAGGGTCAGGTAGATCGAGAAGCCGTCCAGGTTGAACGAGTAACCGGTCGGGATGACCAGCCCCACGGTGGAACTGCCGATCCCGAGGTGTTCGAGCTTGCGCATGACTTGTGGCAGCACGGCGTCGGAAGAAGCAGTGCCGAGCACGATGAGCAGTTCTTCGCGCAGGTATTTGAGGAATGGCAGCATTGGCAGGCCCGACGACCGCATCACCAGGCCCAGGACCAGAGCGACGAAGGCGACGCAGGTCAGGTAGAACAGGCCGACGAGGCTGCCCAGGTGTTGCAGCGAGTCCAGCCCATACTTGCTGGTAGTGAAGGCAATGGCGCCGAAGACGCCGATGGGGGCCAGGCGCACGATCATGCCCATGATGCGGAAGATCACGTGGCTGAGTTCGTTGATCAACCGGGAGATGCCGGAGGCGGCGTCGCCCACCAGGTTCAGCGCACTGCCGAACAGTACCGAGAACAACAGCACTTGCAGGATGTTGTTATCCGCGAAGGCACCGAGCACCGAGGTCGGGATCAGGTTCATCAGGAACTGGGTGATGGTCACCAGGTGCTGGCCACGTTGGGCGATGTCACCCACGTCCGCGCTGGAAAACTGCTCCAGGTGGATGTTCGCGCCACTGCCAATGCCGGTGCTGAAGGCCATTACCAGGCCAATCACCAGGGCGATGGTGGTCAGCACTTCAAAATAGATGACTGACTTGAGGCCGATGCGCCCGACCTTCTTGAGATCGCCTGCGCCGGAAATACCACTGACCACCACGCAGAACACGATCAGGCCGATGAGCATTTTGATCAGCTTGATAAAGCCGTCGCCGAGGGGTTTGAGCTGTGCGGAATATTCGGGAAGGGTAAGCCCGCAGACGATGCCGAGCACCAATCCGAGGACAACTTGAAGGAAGATCGAACGCGAGCACCATTTGAGCATGGGAGGGATTCCTGGTTCGGTGTCCTTATTCGCCGGCACGGAGGGCAGGCGTCGGACTTCATTATTGTGGTCTTACCGGTTTGTCCAGTGCAGGCGCAGTCTAGGCGCGGGTTTGGGGTTGAGGCAAGGTGAATTTTCGCATTTAGGCCTTGCCGGTCTTACCAGTTGGGCGAAAACCCTTGTGCCTGAGCCTTTTTGTTCCGCAAAAAAACTGAGGCACAGATTTTCGTCAGTCAAACCAGGCCCATGGGAGCAAAGCATGCTCGTGATGGAGGCAAGTCAGTTCAAAGCCGATTGGGCGGGGCCGCCGCTATCGGGAGCATGCTCTGCTCCCACAGTGTGGGTCTCATTGAAGTGGCGTGGTGATCCCGACTCAAATGATGCTGAGGACGAATGTCAACTTTGAATGTGCCTCGGTTTCCGCCAGATAACGATAAGGCGACCCGCGCATTCTTAATCCGCCTATATATTTTTTGTTTTCCGTCATGAGCGACAGGGGAGAGTGTTTGGCTTTTATGCTTTCCAGTGTGATGACTCGGTTTTTCTGGTCGACAAGTTTAAAACTGGTTGGTTTGCCCGAGTCTTTTACGCCTATTGCGTCGAACCAACTTTTGCCAATGAATTTGTTGTGGTGCTCCCCTGTGTTTTTGATGGACAGGGTATAGCCGCCGGCCGTATGACGAAAGTGCAACATCAGCGGCTGGATAACGCCTCCCTCGGCTTTGGCGTGCATGCCCAGCAGGTTTGAGTGGTCGACGGTTTGTGGTCTGCCGCTGAAAAAACCACCGCTGAATGAAGTAAGAGTCGCCAGTGCCGGTTTCCCATGCAGCGTTTCAAGCAAGTGGACATTCATGTCGGGCAGGCTGAGTGTTGCGGAGAAAGATAGTTTACTGTCCATGTAATGATCACATCCTATATGGACGACCTAAGTGGTCGTGAATGATGAGATTCGATGTTATGGGTTTCTCGGCTGTTTGTGTGGAGGGGTGTGTTTCAAGGGTTGAGATGTGAAGAAAAGGAGGTGGACTGGAGTTATTGATTTGTCAGGCGGGTTTATTTTGGGGGATATAAATAAAAAGCCCACATCCTTCGATGTGGGCTTTTTTGTAACGCCTGGCGTTATATCAAGCGCCGTACACCGGCAGCTTCTTGCAGATCGCCTTGACCTTCTCACGAACGGCGTCGATGACCGCTTCGTTGTTCAGGTCAGCCAGGATGTCGCAGATCCAGCCGGCCAGTTCCTTGCACTCGGCTTCCTTGAAACCACGAGTGGTCACGGCCGGGGTGCCGAAGCGCAGACCGGAGGTGACGAACGGGGAACGTGGGTCGTTTGGCACCGAGTTCTTGTTCACGGTGATGAACGCCTTGCCCAGTGCGGCGTCGGCGTCTTTGCCGGAGATGTCCTGCTTGATCAGCGACAGCAGGAACAGGTGGTTCTCGGTACCGCCGGACACCACGTCGAAGCCGCGCTCGATGAATACGCCGGCCATGGCCTTGGCGTTTTTCACGACCTGCTGCTGGTAAGCCTTGAACTCAGGTTGCAGGGCTTCCTTGAAGCAGATCGCCTTGGCGGCGATGACGTGCTCCAGCGGGCCACCTTGGGCGCCCGGGAATACGGCGGAGTTCAGCTTCTTCTCGATGTCGGCGTTGGCGCGGGCCAGGATCAGACCGCCACGTGGACCGCGCAGGGTCTTGTGGGTAGTGGTGGTGACCACATCGGCGAATGGCACTGGGTTCGGGTAGACGCCAGCGGCGACCAGACCGGCGACGTGGGCCATGTCCACGAACAGGTAGGCACCGACCTTGTCGGCGATGGCGCGGAAACGTGGGAAATCGAGGACCTGGGAGTAGGCGGAGAAACCGGCCACGATCATTTTCGGCTTGTGCTCGAGGGCCAGGCGCTCGACTTCGTCGTAGTCGATCAGGCCATTGCCGTCGATGCCGTACTGGATGGCGTTGTACAGCTTGCCGGAGGACGAAACGCTGGCACCGTGGGTCAAGTGACCGCCGTGGGCCAGGCTCATGCCCAGGATGGTATCGCCAGCCGACAGCAGCGCCAGGTAGACGGCGGCGTTGGCCTGGGAACCGGCGTGGGGCTGGACGTTGGCGTAATCGGCGCCGAACAGCTCCTTGGCGCGGTCGATGGCCAGTTGCTCGACCACGTCGACGTATTCGCAACCACCGTAGTAGCGCTTGCCCGGGTAGCCTTCGGCGTACTTGTTGGTCAGTACCGAGCCTTGAGCTTCCATCACCGCAGGGCTGGTGTAGTTTTCCGAAGCGATCAGCTCAATGTGCTCTTCCTGGCGCTGAGCTTCTTGCTCCATGGCGGCAAAGAGATCGGCGTCGTACTTGGCAATAGTCAAATCACGGCTGAACATGGCGGTCCTCAAGGATCGGGGGCAGAAAAGGGAGGCATTCTACCCCAACCGGTTTTGGAAGGCATATGAAAGGACATCATGTCGCGGACGAATGGGATTCACCCAGAACCGGCGGCCTCATCGCGAGCAGGCTCGCTCCCACATTGCAAAGCGTTTCCCCGTGGGAGCGAGCCTGCTCGCGATGAGGCCCGCCCAGGCGCCATAGGGCCTCAATCGAGCATGAACAGCGCATCATTGCTGAACTGCGCTTCGAACCGGTGGGCGGGCATCGGGCGACCGAACAGGTAGCCCTGGACTTCGTCGCAGCCGTGTTCGCGCAGGAAGTCGAGTTGTTCGTGGGTCTCGACGCCTTCGGCAATCACGGCCAGGTTGAGGCTGTGGGCCATGGCGATGATCGCCCGGGCGATCTGCGCGTCCTGTTCGCCGGACGGCAGGCCGTCGACGAAGGTGCGATCGATCTTCAGCACGTCGATGGGGAATTGCTTGAGGTAGTTGAGCGACGAATAGCCGGTGCCGAAGTCATCCACGGCGATGCTCAGGCCCAGGTTTTTCAACCCGGCCAGGATCTGCATCGCTTCGCTGACTTCGCGCATCAGGATACTTTCCGTCAACTCCAGCTCCAGGCAGGCCGGTGACAGGCCGGTGCTGCGCAGGATATTGGCGATTCGCGTACCCAACTGGCCATCGGAGAACTGCCGGGCCGAGATATTGACCGAGACTTTCGGCACCCGGACCTTGGCCTGGTGCCAGGTCTTGAGCTGCCGGCAGGCTTCGTCGATGACCCAGTCGCCGACGTCCACCACCAGGCCCAGTTCTTCGAGCACCGGGATGAAGTCCCCCGGCGGCACCAGCCCACGCCGCGGATGACGCCAGCGCAGCAAGGCCTCGGCACCGGTCAAACGTTTGCCATCGCCGCTGAACTGCGGTTGGTAATACAGCACGAACTCGTTCTGCTCGAGGGCGTGACGCAGGTCGCTTTCCAGTTCCAGTCGCTCCAGGGCGCTGGCGTTCATGTCGGCCTGATAGAACTGGAAGTTGTTCTTGCCGCGCTCCTTGGCGTGATACATCGCCGTGTCGGCGTTTTTCATCAGTTGGCTCAGTTCGTTGCCGTCCTGGGGACTCAAGGCGATGCCGATACTGGCGGTGACGAAGAACTCCCGGCCTTCGAGCACGAATGGCCGGACCAGACTGGCGAGGATCTGCTCGGCCACGGTAATGGCCCGGTTCAGCGCCAGTTCCCGGCTGGAGCGCGGCTCCAGCAGCAGGGTGAACTCGTCGCCGCCCATGCGCGCCACGGTGTCGTCGTCGGTGACGCAGCCGAGCAGCCGTGTGGCCATGTCCTTGAGCATCCGGTCGCCGGCGGCATGGCCCAGGGAGTCGTTGATCGGTTTGAACCGGTCAAGGTCGAGGAACATCAGCACGACCCAGTTCTTCTGCCGCTCGGCCGATTGCAGCGCGGTGTGCAGGCGATCCTGGAACAGCGTGCGGTTGGGCAGGTGGGTGAGGGCGTCGTAATAGGCCAGGCGATGGATGCGCTGCTCGCTGGCCTTGCGCTCGCTGATGTCGCTGAAAAAGCACACGTAGCTGGCCAGGTCGCCTTCATCATCCAGCACCGCCGTGATGCCGACCCAGGCCGGGTAGTGTTCGCCGTTGCGGCGCTTGAGCCAGACCTCGCCTTCCCAGGTGCTGTGCTGTTGCAGTTGCTTGAGCACGTAACGCAGGTGGGCTTCCTGCTGCTCGTCCACCGTCAGCATGTTCGGCAACTGGTCCAGCACCTGGGACACCGCGTAGCCACTGACCCGGCTGAAGGCTTCGTTGGCCTGGACAATGTAACCGGCCGGGTCGGTGATCAGAATCGCCGAGGTCGAATGCTCGAATACCGTGGCGGCCATGCGCAGGTCTTTTTCGGCGCGCCGTTGCTGGCTGATGTCGCGGCCGACGCCGAGCACGCCTTCGAACCCGCCGGAATCATCCCAGACCAGTACCAGCCGCAGTTCGATGGGGATCTTGCGTCCGTCGGCACGCAGGCAGTCGAACAGGAACAATTGGGTTTGCATCTGGTTGCGCAGTTCGGCCAGTTGCCCGGGTTTGTCGAGGGCCTTGCTGACCCGGTCCATCAGGGTATAGATCCCGGTCAGTTGCTGCGGATTGGCGATGGTCGACTGCCAGCCGTTCTGGAAGATCCAGTCGGCGTTGTAACCCAGTACCGCTTGCACCGACGGGCTGACGTAGTTGAGCGAAAGCTTGCTGTCGGTGGAAAAGATCACGTCGCTGATGCTCTCGGCGAGCATTCGGTAGCGCTGTTCGCTGTCACGCAGAGACTCGCTGGCCTCGATCTGCTCGGTGATATCCTTCGCCACACCGATGATCCGCGTCACCTGATCGTGCCGGTCCCGGGCCAGGGCCTGTTCACGGATGTCGAAGCGTCGCCATTTGCCATCGCGATGGCGGAAGCGCAGCTGGCATTGCAACAGGTGCGCATAACCGCCTCGCCGTTGTTCCTGACGCAGCGTGTGGTAGTGATCGGCGTCGTCGCTGTGCAGCAGGATTTCCCAGAAGTATTCGCCCATCTGGTGCAGTTCGTTGCGGTCGTACCCCAGGGTCTGGCCCAGGTGGTGGTTGCTGAAGATCATCCGCTGGCTGATGACGTCCTGCACGTAGAGATGATCCGGCACGGTGCGCACCACGTCGGACCAGAAGCCTTCGCGCTCGAGCAGCGAGAGTTCGATCAGCTTGCGGCTGGTGATGTCGTTGATGCTCAGGATAACGGCGTTGTAGTCGTCCTGTTTTTCCGGCAGGCGCAGTACCAGCCAGAGATGCTGGTCACGGCCGTGGGCATCCTGGAGCTTGATCTCCAGTTCCAGCTGCTTGTGCTGGTCAAGCAGCGTTTCGAGCAGTTGCGGGCCAACGGGGTTGTTGTCCTGCGGCCCCTTGCCCACCAGCAACTGCCAGGCCTGTTCACAGGAGTCGACGTTGAGCAACTGCAACGCCATCTGGTTGACTTCGGTAATGCGCACTTCCTGTTGCAGTTGCTCGAGCTGGTGCGGGACGGTCATCCACGCCCGCAATTGATCGCCATTGTGCAGGCCTGCGCGGGTAAAGAATGACTTGAGACTGGAGAGGTCGAGTACACACAGGGCCACGCCGGTGCCTTCGAAAATGTCCTGGTAACGCCGGCGACCTTCGTGCAGTTGCCGCTGGCGCCGACGCATGCTCAGCAGCGCGATCAACGGCAGCATCGAAAACGCCAGGCCCAGCAGACACTTGCCGATGAAGGCTGGCAGCAGTTGTTCAAGCACCTGGCGACGGTCGAACAACCCCCGTAATTGCCAGTCGCTGCTGCTCAGGGGCACGGTGAGCACGGTATTGGTCAGATCGTCCGGCGACAGGTGCGAGGGGCTGATCGACGGCAGGCTTTCGTCACGGCTGACGATTTGCTGGTTGAGGCGGTTTTCCACCAGCCATAGCGGGCGCAAACCCGTATCGACCTGTTTGATGAGCGTGGAGAAAAAACTCGGGGTCAGGCGCAGGGCCCAGTAACCGCGGGTGTTGCCTGTGGACTGGTGCAACAGGAGATGCACCACGGAGCCGTCGTCGGTGTTACTGAAGTAGTGCGCCTGGTCACGACTGCGGTGCACCAGCTCGCTGAGGTAGCCGGCATCGTGGCTGTCGGGGTCGGTGTCGCTGAGTACCATGCCGGAAGGGCTCAGCAATGCCAGGCTGCGCAGTTGGGGCAGTGACTGCTGGAGCTTGTGCAACAGCACCTGCTGTTCGTCGGCTGTCTGCGGTTGTTCGACGATCGGTAGCAGGTTGAGGGCGATTTGCGCGTTCAGGGCCATATTCAGGCTGACTTGCGCGGCCAGGTCGGCGGTGTAGTCGATGGTGTATTGGCGCTGTTGCTGCTGGGTGACGCGCAGTTGATCGAGCAACTGCCAGAAGAGCAATCCGAGCAACAGCAGCACCAGGGTGGCCAGCGCGCCCTTCAATGTCCCGCGCAGGGGCGAGCCGGGCACGGTATCCGGTGCGCGTGGGGACAGGGTCGGCGTGACGTTGGACAAGCTGTAATCCTGCGGTTTGCTGGACTGGCGCGACACGCACTATAAGCCGGACGCCCGAAGGGCGGCTAGCATGCCTTGAGTTGTGGCAAAGTGCCAGTCCCTGGTGGCTGGACCTTGACGGACGGTTGAGGTAGCTTTGCCGGTCAAACAAGAGCGTTCCAGCTCCAGATCCCCAGGCTTTATCTGCCCCGCTGGCATTGATGACCGTCAACTGCCAGCGCCGTGCATGGCCTGGTTCGTTCTTTTCACCTGTCACAGACGCTAGGTTCACCATGGCTCAATACGTCTTCACCATGCATCGGCTGAGCAAAGTTGTTCCGCCGAAGCGGGAAATCCTGAAAAATATTTCGCTCTCATTCTTCCCCGGCGCCAAGATCGGCGTGCTGGGCCTCAACGGTTCGGGTAAGTCCACGCTGCTGAAGATCATGGCTGGCGTCGATACCGAATTCGACGGCGAAGCCCGTCCGATGCCGGACCTGAACATCGGCTACCTGCCTCAGGAACCTCAGCTGGACCCGACCAAGACCGTGCGTGAAGTGGTCGAGGAAGCGGTCAGCGTGATCAAGGACGCTCAGGCGCGCCTGGACGAGGTCTATGCCGCCTACGCTGACCCGGATGCCGACTTCGACAAGCTGGCCGCCGAACAGGCCAAGCTCGAAGCGATTCTGCAGGCCAGCGATGGCCATAACCTGGAGCGCCAGCTGGAAGTCGCCGCCGATGCCCTGCGCCTGCCGGCCTGGGAAGCGAAGGTCGAACACCTGTCCGGCGGTGAAAAGCGCCGTGTGGCCCTGTGCCGCCTGTTGCTGTCCGCCCCGGACATGCTGCTGCTCGACGAACCGACCAACCACCTGGACGCCGACTCCGTCGCCTGGCTCGAACACTTCCTGCACGACTTCCCGGGCACCGTGGTGGCGATTACCCACGACCGTTACTTCCTGGACAACGTCGCCGGCTGGATCCTGGAACTCGACCGCGGCGCGGGCATTCCGTACGAGGGCAACTATTCGGGCTGGCTGGAAGCCAAGTCCGATCGTCTGGCCCAGGAATCCAAGCAGCAGTCGGCCCATGAAAAGGCCATGAAGGAAGAACTGGAGTGGGTGCGCAAAGGCGCCAAAGCCCGCCAGTCCAAATCCAAGGCTCGTCTGCAACGCTTCGAGGAAATGCAGTCCCAGGAATTCCAGAAGCGCAGCGAAACCAACGAGATCTACATCCCGGCCGGTCCGCGCCTGGGTGACAAGGTCATCGAATTCAAGAACGTCACCAAGGGCTACGGCGATCGCGTGTTGATCGACAACCTGTCGTTCTCCATGCCCAAAGGCGCCATCGTCGGTGTGATCGGTGGTAACGGCGCGGGTAAATCCACGTTGTTCCGCATGCTGATGGGCAAGGAAACACCGGACTCGGGCACCATCGAAGTCGGCGAAACCGTGCAGCTCGCTTGCGTCGACCAGAGCCGCGAAGACCTGGACGGCAGCAAGACGGTGTTCCAGCAGATCTCCGACGGTTCCGACCAGATCCGCATCGGCAACTACGAAATCCCGTCGCGCACCTACGTGGGCCGCTTCAACTTCAAGGGCGGCGACCAACAGAAGTTCGTCAAGGACCTGTCCGGTGGTGAGCGCGGTCGTCTGCACCTGGCGTTGACCTTGAAGGAGGGTGGCAACGTCCTGCTGCTCGACGAACCGTCCAACGACCTCGACGTCGAAACCCTGCGTTCCCTGGAAGAAGCCTTGCTGGACTTCCCGGGCGCCGCCATTGTGATCTCCCACGATCGGTGGTTCCTCGACCGCGTGGCAACCCACATCCTGGCGTATGAAGACGACTCCCAAGCGGTGTTCTTCGAGGGCAACTACACCGAGTACGAAGCCGATCGCAAGAAGCGCCTCGGCGAAGCCGCTGCCCAGCCACATCGGGTACGGCACAAGAAGCTGGCCTGATTCCATCAGCCGGTAAGCCACAAAACCTGTGGGAGCGAGCCCTGCTCGCGATAGCGTCGGTTCAATCAACATTCATGTTGCCTGACCCACCGCGATCGCGAGCAGGGCTCGCTCCCACAGTGGTTTCTTGGCAGGGCACCCATTGTGTGCTGGCTGGCGATAAGGCCAGCAGAATCACCCCGGCTCTATCGCCACCACCTCAATCGCCATATCCCCCATCGGCCGCTTCCAGACCACTTCATCCCCAACCTTGCTCCCCAGCAACGCCCGCCCCAGCGGCGAGCCCCAATTGATCAGCCCTGTGGCCGCATCGGCCTGGTCTTCGCCCACCAGTTGCACGCGCTGCTCATGGTCATGCTCGTCGACAAAGGTCACCCAGTGTCCGATCCGCACCTGATCCGTTGAGGTTGTCGTAATGACTTGTGCGCTTTGCAGGCGTTGATTGAAATAGCGCAGATCCCGTTCCAGGTCCGCGAGGCGCTGTTTGTCCGCCAGGTCTTTGCGGGCTGCCTGTTGGCTGTGCAGCGTCTGTAGCTCGGCAACCCGGGCCTGCAGTTGGGCGAACCCGGCGGGCGTGACGTAGTTGGGTTGCGCGCTGACCTGGCGTTCGACCGGTTGATCGGCCTGGGCCGCGGCGCTGTCTTCGTTGACGAAGGCACGACTCATGCTGTTCTCCTCTCTTGGAGTTTGGGCCATGGTCGCAGGCTTTTGGTTTCGACGGATATCTATGCGCGACTCACTGCGAACGATAGGCCCGGGCGGCGTCGCGGTCCTTTTCCTGTTGCCAGGCGCGCTCGCGTTCATCCCAGTGACGGTCGCGGTAGGTGTCACGGTCTTCACTTTCCCGCATGGCCTGGCATTGTCGGAAGCCGTCGCTCCAGCCTTCGGCGTAGCGAGGATCCTTGAGGTAGCGCGGGACGTCTTTGCGGAACTGGCCGGTGATCGCGCCGGCGGCTTGCCGGCCACTGCTGCAGCCGTCATCGAAGCCGTCGGCGAACGCCGGCGGATAACCTCGGGCGATCAGGTCCTCATGGGTGGTCTCACAGCCGCCAAGCAACATCAATACTGCCAGTACCGCTACCGCGCGCCTCATTTCCTGCCTTCCTGCCGCATGCCCATATACAGGAAGTCTAGAAGCGGATTCGTCAGGTCGATGTGAAACCGCTGTGATTAATCTGTTCGTTATGTTGCCGGTGGGTTTAATCGGATGCCAATCCATAAAGACCAGGCGCCGTACCACCTGTGGGAGCCGAGTTTTCTCGCGATAGCGGTGGACCCGTCAGCATCGTTGGCGATTGACGCGCCCTCATCGCGAGCAAGCTCGGCTCCCACAAGTATTGTGATTAATTGACTGGCATTGGGCCTTGCCTGATCAATAGTGATACCACTTCACCTCCAGCATCACCTCGTTCTCCGGCGAGGCCAGGTGGCTGAATTCCCGCTGGGCGCTCAGGCGCAGGCCGAGGTTGCGGGACAGTTCCCACTGTTGATTCAGGCTCAGGCTGCGGCGCACCTCGCCGTTGAAGAAATAGTCCCCCTTGGCCTCCAGGCTCAGATTGCCCAGCGGGTTTTTCCACAACACGCCGCTGTTGAACCCGGTGGCCGGGGCGATGAATTGGGCGAAGTCGTTGTTGTGTTCCACCCGCACCGTGCCCAGGGCAAACCCCAGCACATCCTCGCCTAGGGCCCAGGTGCCGCCGGCACCACCATTGACGTGGCTGACCAGGGTTTCATCGTCGTGCTTGCCCGGCACCCGTTCCAGGCCCCCGGTGACCTGCCAGGACAGCGGTTGCAGCAACTCATTGCGTGGCGTCAGGGAGCGGATGGTCGCCAGGTCCAGGCGCTGCACCTGCCAGTCGTTGCCTTCGTACTGGCGCAGCTTCAATTGCAGGATTTCAATCTGCGCCCCCAGGGGGAAGCTGTCGCCATTGTCATTGAGGTCGTGGTAAGCCATGCGCAAGCCATATTCGCCGAACGCCCGGTCACCTCGGGTGCCGAGGCCGGCCTGCCAGGTGCGCGATTCATGACCGTTCTCGGGCAGGCCCGGTTGAGGAATATCGAGCTCCGGGGCAGGGTTCTGGTTGATCGCCCGCAACAGTTCGAAACTGCGCTGGGCGCGTTGCGGGTCGCGCTCCTGGCCGTTGGCGCGGTAACGCTCCAGGCGATAGGCCGCATCAACGATCAATGCCTGGCGTTCGCGGGGCAGCGCCTTGAATTCGGGGGCTTGCAATTGCTTTTGGTCGGCGCTGACCTTCAGCACCCATTGTTGTTCATCATCGGTGAGCGGCTCGGCGCGGCTGAGCAGCTCTCGCTCGCGGGACGGCCGATATTCGACACTCTCCACCAACCCGGCTTCCTTCACGGCCTTGACGGTGTCGGTGGGGATCGCCGTCAGCGGGAACTGTTCGGTCAGGCGCAGGCTTGGACGGGCCACTTGCAGCAGTTCGAGCAGGCGGTATGAGCAGTTTTCATCGAAGAAAAAATAGTCGAACTGGATCTGCTTGAGTTCCCAGACGTGCTCGACCATGCGCTCGGTTTCCTCCGGGCTCAGGTTGAGGCGGTACTCCCACAGGTCGCGGTTCTCCAGGCTACGGTACTCGGACAGTTTCTCCTGGTAGGGCACCAGGGCGAACAGGCCGGGATAGCCACCCATCAAACCTTTCCAGGCGTAGATGATGCTGTTGTCCGACCCTTCGATGTAGGCGCCGAAATTGATCGCGTAGCTCAGCAGGGCGGTCTTGTCCCGTTCCACGTCGGCCTGGTCGATGCGCAACAGGGTATGGCCGAACATCGACGACGGGCTGTTCAGGTAGGCGGCCGGGAAAATCATCACCGCGCTGTGGGGGGAGACGTCCTTGAACCATTGGCTGAACTCGCTGCAGTCGACCACCGGCAGATCGGTCAGGTTGAGCTGTGCCTTGAGCCAGCGCGTGCGCGCCGGGTACACGCACTGGGCATGTTGCTGGCCGGCGCTGGCCGGGCCGTAAAGGGCCTGCAGCGTGGCGGTCAGTTCATGATCGGGATGTTCGTTGCCGTCGGGTGCGAGGAAGAATTTCTTGTCGCTGACATAGCTGCGCCAGCCACCGAGCTTGGCGGTTTCGTAGTGGCCCAGGGAAATCCAGAAGCGGTCATTGGCCAATTGCTGCAAACGTTGAGGGTCGACATGAGGTGCGGCGGACAATGGGGCGCACACACAGAGCGCCAGCCAGGCAAGGCGTTTGAGCATAGTCGGCTACTTGGAAGTCGAAAAATAAAGACCGGATGGGGCCCCAAAAAAAGAAAACCCGCTCCCCGAAGGGAGCGAGTGGAGTCGAGCTTAAGCTTGAGTGGCGTACTTGGCCAGGCGAGGATCGTTTTTCAGCACGGCCAGGGTATTGGTATGCACGTCTTCTGCGGTCACGTCAGCCTTGCTGAAGATCTGCTGGAAGTGCTCGTGGGTGACAGCGGAGAAGTGGGCGCGATCTTCTGGCGCCACACCCAGTACCACGGCATAGGTGGTCAGCGCTTCGCCCTGACCCTTGGCCATGTCTTCGGACAGCTCGTTCATCATTCCATTCATGGACAGCCAGGACTTGCCGCCGTAGGTCAGTGCCGCGTTGGTCGAGCAGCCGTTGGTGCCGGAGGTCATACCAAAGGTGGCGTTGCCGGAGGTGCCGTTGGTGGTGGAAGCGAGGAAGTGAGCCGGGGTGCCACGCTGACCTTCGAACAGCATGTTGCCCCAGCCGCAATCCGGCCCGCCCGGCGCCTGAGCCATGGCGTTGAGGGATACAGCGGTGAAGAGAGTACCGAGAAGAATCCGTTTCATAGCTATGTTCTCTTTATGTGCATACCAATGGACAGGGTCTGGCGCCTTCGTGGCCTCAACCACTCGTGCCAGTGGGCCGGTTATTGTTCCAGCCGCGCAGTTTGGAGTTTAGGCACGATCCGAGGGTTCCGTGACATTTTGCAAAAACTATCCTGCAAGTCATGAGGTTACGGGGCTCGACTTCGGTGAGGGCCTGGCCGGTTGACTATGCTTTGACCTGAGGCGCTCCTTGCCAGTCAGGTACGGGCGGCGCCAGAATGCCGTTATCTGCCCCGCCTGATGTAAGGAAGCCCGATGCCTGATCCTGTTGCTGCCAGCTTGCGTCTAGCGCCCGAAGCGCTGACCCGTCCGTTTTCCGCTGAACAGTTCAGCTTCTCTACCACCAATGATCTGGAGCCCTTTCGCGGTGTGCTTGGCCAGGAGCGTGCGGTCGAAGCATTGCAGTTCGGCGTGGCCATGCCACGCCCCGGTTACAACGTATTTGTCATGGGCGAACCCGGCACCGGCCGGTTTTCATTCGTAAAACGCTATCTCAAGGCCGAAGGCAAGCGCCTGCAGACGCCGGCGGACTGGGTCTACGTCAACAACTTCGATGAGCCTCGCGAACCCCGGGCCCTGGAGCTGCCTTCGGGCACCGCCGGTGCGTTCATCAGCGACATCAACGGCCTGATCGACAACCTGCTGTCGACCTTTCCGGCGGTCTTCGAGCACCCGTCCTACCAACAGAAAAAAAGCGCCATCGACCGGGCATTCAACCAGCGCTACGACCGCGCCCTGGATGTCATCGAGCGCCTGGCCCTGGAGAAGGATGTCGCGCTGTACCGTGACAGCAGCAATATCGCTTTCACCCCGATGAGCGACGGCAAGGCCCTGGATGAAGCGGAATTCGCCCAGTTGCCTGAGTCCGAGCGCGAGCGTTTCCATGAAGACATCTCCGGCCTGGAAGAGCGTCTGAACGAAGAACTCGCCAGCCTGCCGCAATGGAAGCGTGAATCCAGCAACCAGTTGCGCCAGCTCAACGAAGAAACCATCACCCTGGCGCTGCAACCCCTGTTGGCGCCGCTGTCGGAAAAATACGCGGAGAACGCGGCAGTCTGTGGTTACCTGCAGGCGATGCAGGTCAACCTGCTCCGCACGGTGGTCGAGCAACTGGTGGACGACAGCAAGACCGACGCCATCGCTCGCAAAATGCTGGAGGAGCAATATGCGCCGAGCCTGGTAGTGGGGCATCCGGCGAGCGGCGGCGCACCGGTGGTGTTCGAACCGCACCCGACCTACGACAACCTGTTCGGGCGCATCGAGTACAGCACCGACCAAGGCGCGCTCTACACCACGTATCGGCAGCTGCGTCCCGGTGCCTTGCATCGGGCCAACGGTGGCTTCCTGATCCTCGAAGCGGAAAAAATGCTCGGCGAGCCGTTCGTGTGGGACGCGCTCAAGCGTGCCCTGCAATCGCGCAAGCTGAAAATGGAGTCACCCCTGGGCGAGCTGGGCCGGTTGGCCACGGTGACCCTCACGCCGCAGCACATCCCGTTGCAGGTCAAGGTCGTGATCATCGGCGCTCGCCAGCTCTACTACGCCTTGCAGGACCTGGATTCGGACTTCCAGGAAATGTTTCGCGTGCTGGTGGACTTCGACGAAGACATCCCGATGGGCGACGAAAGCCTGGAGCAGTTCGCCCAGTTGCTCAAGACCCGCACCTCGGAAGAAGGCATGGCGCCGCTGACCGCCGATGCGGTGGCGCGCCTGGCCACCTACAGTGCCCGCCTGGCCGAACACCAGGGACGCTTGTCGGCCCGTATCGGCGATCTGTTCCAACTGGTCAGCGAGGCGGATTTCATCCGTCAACTGGCCGGTGACGAGATGACCGACGCCGGCCACATCGAGCGCGCCCTCAAGGCCAAGGCCACCCGCACCGGGCGGGTTTCGGCGCGGATCCTCGACGACATGCTGGCGGGGATCATCCTGATCGACACCGACGGTGCGGCCGTCGGCAAATGCAACGGGTTGACGGTGCTGGAGGTGGGCGACTCGGCGTTCGGTGTGCCGGCGCGGATCTCCGCCACGGTGTACCCGGGCGGCAGCGGTATCGTCGACATCGAGCGTGAGGTCAACCTCGGCCAGCCGATTCACTCCAAGGGCGTGATGATCCTGACCGGTTACCTGGGCAGCCGCTACGCCCAGGAATTCCCGTTGGCGATTTCGGCCAGTATCGCCCTGGAGCAGTCCTACGGGTATGTCGACGGCGACAGCGCCTCCCTGGGCGAGGCTTGCACGCTGATTTCCGCGTTGTCGAAGACACCGTTGAAGCAGTGCTTCGCTATCACCGGCTCGATCAACCAGTTCGGGGAAGTGCAGGCGGTGGGTGGGGTCAACGAGAAGATCGAAGGCTTCTTCCGTCTCTGTGAAGCCCGTGGGCTGACCGGCGAGCAGGGGGCAATCATTCCCCAGGCCAACGTCGCTACCCTGATGCTCGATGAGAAGGTGCTGGCCGCCGTCCGGGCGGGGCAGTTCCATGTGTATGCCGTGCGCCAGGCCGACGAGGCCCTGAGCCTGCTGGTGGGTGAGCCCGCGGGTGAGCCGGATGAGAACGGCGAGTTCCCGGAGGGCAGCGTCAACGCCCGCGTGGTGGAGCGGCTGAGGGTGATCGCCGAGATGATCAGCGAAGACGACATCAAGGAGGCGGAAAAGGAACTGGCGCAAGAAGCCTTGGCGGAGACCAAGCCGGCTTGATGCTCATCGAATAGGCGATCCATGTGGGAGCGGGCTTGCTCGCGAAGGCGGTATGTCAGTCACGGTCATGTCGACTGGTATTCCGTCTTCGCGAGCAAACCCGCTCCCACAATAGGTTTTGCGGTCATTTCTTGTGGAAAATGCCACGCTCTTGGCGTCAATATTCACACTATGACCATTCGGCGCCTTCTGGTCTCGCTTGGCTTGCAAGCGGAACTTTTCTTCTATCCTCAGTTCAAGGATAACGAGAGTCATCATCGGATCGAAACAGCCTCCCCCGGGGCTGAATACCGTATCACTGAGGGGCGCCGCCATGTCGCGCAACCTTTGCCTCACCCGTCAATGCCTGGGTCTTGTCACGCGTATCGAATGCGCCATTCGTCCGCTGGCGGGAGATACCGGCATGTGGACCCTGTTGTTCGCCGCCGGAATGGCCGGTGAACAACCTTCCGCCCTCAAGGCCCAAGGCCCGTTTCCCGGCCCGAATGCCGCCGAATCCATCCTCGACACCATCGTCCAGGCGCTGACCTTGCATGGTTATGAGCTGGCCAACGACCCACAGATCTGGTGCCTGCACATGCAAGCCCAGCTACGCGAGATCAATGGCGGTCGTTGCCGCAGTGCCGGCGGCTTCGAATTCCGTCCGCCCCATTGAGGAGCGGATTCCGGCACTCGGAACCTGACACCAGAGACAGCGGCCAGGGACGGCCCTGGCGTTTGTGGGGCCCGTCGTGGCTGATATACTCGCCGCCATTTTCTGTCCCTGGTGTGAGATTCAATGGAACGCTTTATCGAAAATGCAATGTACGCCTCCCGTTGGCTGCTGGCGCCGATCTACTTCGGGCTGTCCCTGGGACTGTTGGCCCTGGCGTTGAAATTCTTCCAGGAAGTCTTTCACGTCATCCCCAACGTGTTTTCCATGGCCGAGTCCGACCTGATCCTGGTGCTGCTGTCGCTGATCGACATGGCGCTGGTGGGCGGCCTGTTGGTGATGGTGATGATTTCCGGCTACGAGAACTTCGTCTCGCAACTGGACATCGATTCCGACAAGGAAAAGCTCAACTGGCTGGGCACCATGGACTCTTCATCCCTGAAGATGAAAGTCGCCGCCTCCATCGTGGCCATTTCCTCCATCCACCTGCTGCGCATTTTCATGGACGCCAAGAACGTCGATCCCGAACACCTGAAGTGGTACGTGATCATCCACATGACCTTCGTGGTGTCGGCGTTCGCCATGGGTTACCTGGACAAGCTGACCAAGCACTAGTGGCCTGTACGGCTAATTCGAGTACTCAAATTCGAGTGCCAGGGCTTGCCAGGCAAGGCGCCATGACGAGTCGTAGCCCCGCTACGGCAAGGAATGGCAACGCAGCCTGGCAAGTCCTGGCGCCGAAGTTGAGTAAACGAATTAGCCACACAGGCCACTAGACCCCCATTGGCACAGCGCCCGTCTGTCGAGAGGCAGACGGGCGTTGTCGTTTCCGGCGAGTCACTTTGACGTGGGCGCTCGTCATCCGTCATGGCATCTGTGCTAGTCTGCTCGCCCTTTTGGTTCCGGGCGCTCCGGGAGGCGCTGTGTCACGCACGGCCATTCCCGAGCCGTCCGCACAGCGGAGCAGCAGCATGTCCGAAGTTAACCTGTCCACCGACGAAACCCGCGTCAGCTACGGCATTGGCCGTCAACTGGGCGACCAGTTGCGCGACAACCCGCCACCGGGCGTCAGCCTGGATGCGATCCTGGCCGGCCTGACCGACGCCTTCGCCGGCAAGCCAAGCCGTGTGGGCCAGGAAGAAATGTCCGCCAGCTTCAAGGTCATCCGCGAAATCATGCAGGCCGAAGCGGCCGCCAAAGCCGAAGCCGCTGCGGGCGAAGGTCGTGCGTTCCTGGCTGAAAATGCCAAGCGCGACGGCATCACCACCCTGGCTTCGGGCCTGCAATTCGAAGTGCTGACCCAGGGTGAAGGCGCCAAGCCGACCCGTGAAGACCAGGTGCGTACCCACTACCACGGCACCCTGATCGATGGCACTGTGTTCGACAGCTCCTACGATCGTGGCCAGCCAGCCGAATTCCCGGTGGGCGGCGTGATCCCAGGCTGGACCGAGGCGCTGCAACTGATGAATGCCGGCAGCAAATGGCGCCTGTACGTGCCGAGCGAACTGGCTTACGGCGCCCAGGGCGTTGGCAGCATTCCGCCGCACAGCGTTCTGGTGTTCGACGTCGAACTGCTGGACGTTCTGTAAGGCAATAGCAGGCCTTTGTGGGAGCGGGTTTGCTCGCGATGGCGGTCAGTCAGTCGAGTTAATGTTGACTGACACGCCGTCATCGCGAGCGGGCTCGCTCCCACAGGGCTTGTGTGCTCATCCGTGAAACTTGCCATTGAAATCACTCGTCGGGCGCAATGCCCGGGCATAGCAGAACAGGAACAGGTTTCGCACCAGCTCCTTGAGCACCAGCGGTTCGCTGGAGTTCAGGCTGTTGATGTCCAGATCTCCCTGATCCTGTAGTTCGCTCAAGGCTTCTTCTTCAAGCACCGCACAGACTTCCCCGGTTTCCCGATGCAGGATCCTGAGGTAGGGATGTGGGCGGTCCAGCCAGGCATCGATCAAATAAGTCATGGTTCTCATCTCCTTGATGGGTTTGATGAGAATAATTCTTATTATCGAAATAGCAAGGCTCTATTTGTATTCCGGTTTGTTTTCTGACGATGGGTTGTCGCAGCTCACGGCGACTGGCGTTTGGCTGGCATGTGCAGAGCGGGGCTGAGGCGGGGAGGGCGAGGCACCATCCCACGCGAGGCGTGGGATGGTATACAGAAGGCTCAGACTTTTCTGACAAACTCGGATTTGAGTTTCATCGGGCCGATGCCATCGATCTTGCAGTCGATGTCATGATCGCCGTCGCACAGGCGGATGTTCTTGACCTTGGTGCCCACCTTGACCACCAGCGACGTGCCCTTGACCTTGAGGTCCTTGATCACGGTAATGGTGTCGCCGTCCTGCAGGACGTTGCCGACCGAGTCTTTCTTCACGGTGTCATCGGACGCCGCTTCGACTTCGCCGCTGGCAGACCATTCGTGGGCACACTCCGGGCAGACCAGTTGGGTACCGTCTTCGTAAGTGTATTCGGAATTGCATTTCGGGCAGGGTGGCAACGTGCTCACTAAGGTTCCTTGGGTATCAGGAGGGCAAAAGGGCGCACATTATATAGGGTTTTTGGCGAGGCGGGTGGTGCTGCGAAGGCATTGTGGCGAGGGGATTTATCCCCGTTGGGCTGCGAAGCAGCCCCAAAAATTATGCCCCACCGTCATTGGTCCATCGGCTCAAGCATCCTTGGGGCCGCTTCGCGCCCCAGCGGGGATAAATCCCCTCGCCACAAAAGCCTTGGATCAATGGGTACGGGCGACCGCAAACTCGCTCAATTCCACCAGGGCATCGCGGTATTCGCTGGCCGGCAGGGCATCGAGGCATTTGATTGCGCGGGCGACATAGTCCCGGGCCAGTTTCGCGGTGTAGTCCAGCGAGCCGGAGGCTTCGACCGCTGCGCGAATGCTTTCCAGGTCTTCGATCCCGCCTTTCTGGATGGCCTGGCGTACCAGGGCCGCCTGTTCTGGCGTACCTTCGCGCATGGTGTAGATCAGCGGCAAGGTCGGCTTGCCCTCGGCGAGGTCGTCACCGACGTTCTTGCCCAGGGTTTCGGCGTCGCCCTTGTAGTCCAGCAGGTCGTCCACCAACTGGAAGGCCACGCCCAGGTGATCGCCGAAGGTGCGCAGCGCTTCGCTCTGCTCGGCGGTCGCGCCGGCCAGCGCGGCGGCGCTGTGGGTCGAGGCTTCGAAGAGCATCGCAGTCTTGCCGCGGATGACCTCCATGTAGGTTTCCTCGGTGGTGCTGGCGTCACGCACCTTGGACAACTGCAGTACTTCGCCTTCAGCGATGATGCGAGTGGCCTGGGACAGGATCTTCATCACCGGCATCGAGCCCAGTTCGACCATCATTTCGAACGAGCGCGAATACAGGAAGTCGCCCACCAGTACGCTCGGGGCGTTGCCCCACATGGCATTGGCGGTCGAGCGGCCACGGCGCATGCCGGACATGTCGACCACGTCGTCATGCAGCAAAGTGGCGGTATGCAGGAATTCGATGGTGGCAGCCAGCAGACGCAGGTCGTCGCCTTCGCGGCCCAGGGCCTTGCCACACAGGAGCACCAATAAAGGTCGTAGGCGCTTGCCGCCAGCCGAGGTGATGTAGTCGCCGATTTTCGACACCAGCGGCACTCGGGAAGTCAGCTGCTTCTTGATGATGCCGTCGACGGCACTAAAATCGTCCGCCACTGCGCGGTAGAAAGCTTGGGGTTGCATCAGCGACAGGCGCTCCAGAAGGGTTGCGCGGCATGCTAGGACCCACGTCCGGGGCTGTCAAGGCACGATGGACGGCTACTTGCATCGCCAGGACAGCTTGCGTACAATCGCGCACCCTGAACTTCCTGGGCAGCACCTGCCTTACGCAATTGCATCCGGGCCTTCCAGCCCATGCAGCCATGCCAGCCAATACCTCTTCTTCTAAAGCGCTGGGTGAGCAGGATTATCGGAGAAATACCATGTCTTATGCAGTAATCGTTACTGGTGGCAAGCAATACAAGGTCGCCCCAGGTGAATACCTGAAGATCGAAAAACTGGAAGTCGCTACCGGCGAATCCGTGACTTTTGATCGCGTTCTGTTGGTCGCCAATGGCGATGACGTGAATATCGGTGCTCCAGTTGTTGCTGGCGCGACCGTTGTGGCTGAAGTGATCTCCCAAGGTCGTCACGATAAAGTCCGCATCATCAAGTTCCGTCGTCGTAAGCACCACATGAAGCGTATGGGCCACCGCCAGTGGTACACCGAGATCAAAATCACCGGTATTCAGGCTTAATTTCAGCCTAATTCCTCACTAGGAGAATTGAACTCATGGCACACAAAAAAGCTGGTGGTAGTACCCGTAACGGTCGCGACTCAGAAGCCAAACGCCTTGGCGTGAAGATGTATGGCGGCCAGAAAATCATTCCGGGCAACATCATCGTGCGTCAGCGCGGCACCCAATTCCACGCCGGTTACGGTGTAGGCATGGGTAAGGATCACACCCTCTTCGCTAAAATCGAAGGCGTGATCAAGTTCGAAGTAAAGGGCGCGTTCAACCGCCGTTACGTGAGCGTTGTCGCGGCTTAATCGCGAGAATGCTGGAGAAGCCCTGTCTTGCGACGGGGCTTTTTCGTTTGTGGGGTGAGTCTCTTGCAAAGCTGTTTGTATGGGCTGCCGGCGCTGTTATCGGGCGCTTGATCTGGTCGCTGCGTTCATTTTTGCAAGAGTCTTATGTCTTGTTTTTTTCGACTCGTCCGTATGGCGAGAGGCGTGTGTCATGAAGTTTGTTGATGAAGTATCGATTCGAGTAAAGGCCGGCGACGGCGGCAATGGTTGCATGAGTTTCCGTCGGGAAAAGTTCATTGAAAACGGCGGTCCGAACGGTGGTGACGGCGGCGACGGCGGCTCGATCTTCATGCTCGCCGACGAAAACCTCAACACTCTGGTGGACTACCGTTACACCCGGCACTTCGATGCCGAGCGTGGCTCCAACGGCGGCAGCACCGACTGCACCGGCAAGAAGGGCGAGGACCTGGTCCTGCGCGTTCCGGTCGGTACCACGGTGATCGACTCCGCGACCCAGGAAGTCATTGGCGACCTGACCAAGCCGGGCCAGCGTCTGCTGGTGGCTCATGGTGGTTGGCACGGCCTGGGCAACACCCGCTTCAAGTCCAGTACCAACCGCGCGCCGCGCCAGACCACCCCGGGCAAGCCGGGCGAGCAGCGTGACCTGAAGCTGGAGATGAAGGTGCTGGCCGACGTGGGCCTGCTGGGCTTGCCGAACGCCGGTAAAAGTACATTCATTCGCTCGGTGTCGGCCGCCAAGCCGAAAGTGGCGGACTACCCATTCACCACCCTGGTGCCGAACCTGGGCGTGGTCAGTGTCGATCGCTGGAAGAGTTTCGTGGTTGCGGACATTCCGGGGCTGATCGAGGGGGCTTCCGATGGCGCTGGCCTGGGGATTCGCTTCCTCAAGCACTTGTCTCGTACCCGTCTGCTGCTGCATCTCGTGGACATGGCGCCGCTGGATGAGAGCAATGCTGCCGATGCTGCCGAAGTCATTGTCAGCGAGCTGACCAAGTTCAGTCCGGCTCTGGCCGAGCGTGATCGCTGGCTGGTGCTGAACAAGTGCGATCAGATCCTCGAAGAAGAGCACGAGGAGCGGGTCAAGGAAATCGTCGACCGCCTGGAGTGGGAAGGTCCGGTCTACGTGATCTCCGCCATTGCCAAAGAAGGCACCGAGCGCCTGTGTCACGACATCATGCGCTACCTGGAAGATCGCGCCGATCGCCTGGCCAATGACCCGGTCTACAAGGAAGAGCTGGCCGAGCTCGATCAGCGCATCGAAGATGAAGCCCGTGCGCAGCTGCAGGCGTTGGATGACCAGCGTGCCCTGCGTCGCAGTGGTGTGAAGTCGGTCCATGACATCGGTGAAGATGACTGGGATGAAGAAGATGTGGATGACGAAGATGGTCCGGAGATCATCTACGTTCGCGACTGATCACGCGGCGAGCTTGGCTCTTGTGGGAGCGGGCTTGCTCGCGAATGCGGTCGGTCAGCAATATTGATGCTGGCTGGCACACTGCTTTCGCGAGCAAGCCCGCTCCCACATGGATTTGTCTCCAGCTGACCGGTGTCGGTGCCGCCAGTGATGCTTCATCTGCCGGGACGCGGTGTTATCATCGCTGCCAGCCGGTTTCCAGGGCGCCGCTCATTCGAGCGGCGTTTTGGTGTCTGCAAAACGCAAATACGAATAATCCCATGGACGGCGCTGGGTCGCGCCGTCCGCTGGCAAAGGTTGAAGATGATGCGGAGCAAGGTGACGGGTGCGCGGCGCTGGGTCGTGAAGATCGGCAGTGCACTGCTGACGGCGGATGGCAAGGGCCTGGATCGCAAGGCGATGGCGGTGTGGGTCGAGCAGATGGTGGCCTTGCATGAGGCTGGCGTCGAGCTGGTGCTGGTCTCTTCGGGGGCGGTGGCGGCCGGCATGAGCCGTCTGGGCTGGACGTCGCGACCCAGCGCGATGCACGAATTGCAGGCGGCCGCCGCCATTGGCCAGATGGGCCTTGTACAGGCCTGGGAATCCAGCTTCGCCGAGCATGGTCGTCATACAGCGCAGATTCTGCTGACTCACGATGACCTTTCCGACCGCAAGCGTTACCTCAATGCTCGCAGTACCTTGCGCGCGCTGGTAGAGCTGAAAGTCATCCCGGTGATCAACGAGAACGATACCGTAGTCACCGATGAGATCCGTTTCGGCGACAACGACACCTTGGCCGCGCTGGTGGCGAACCTGGTGGAGGCCGATCTGCTGGTGATTCTCACGGACCGCGACGGCATGTTCGACGCCGATCCGCGCACCAATCCCGACGCCAAGCTGATCTACGAAGCCCGTGCCGATGATCCGGCCCTGGACGCGGTCGCGGGCGGCACCGGCGGCGCGCTGGGGCGTGGCGGCATGCAAACCAAGCTGCGTGCCGCACGCCTGGCGGCGCGCTCCGGTGCTCACACCATCATCATCGGTGGTCGGCTGGAGCGGGTGTTGGATCGCCTGAAAGCGGGCGAGCACATCGGTACGTTGCTCTCGCCTGAGCGCGGCATGTTGGCGGCGCGCAAGCAATGGCTGGCCGGCCATCTGCAAACCCGCGGCACGTTGGTGCTGGATGCGGGGGCCGTGACGGCGCTGTCCCAGGGCAACAAAAGTCTGCTGCCGGTGGGTGTGAAGCTGGTCCAGGGCAGCTTTCGGCGTGGCGAGATGGTGGTGTGCGTGGCGGCTGACGGTCGCGAGATCGCCCGTGGCCTGGCTAACTACAGCGCGCTGGAAGCACAGAAAATCATCGGCCAGTCGTCTGATGCGATCGTCGGCCTGTTGGGTTACATGGCTGAGCCTGAGTTGGTTCACCGCGACAACCTGATTCTTGTCTAAGGAAATCACATGGGTTTGGTAAAAGGATTGATCGGCCTGCTGTTGGCGATGCCGCTGCTGGTCTCGGCCGAGGAAATTGGCCAGGTGTCGACGGTATTCAAGTTTGTCGGGCCGAACGACCGGATCGTGGTCGAGGCGTTCGACGATCCCAAGGTGGATGGTGTGACTTGTTACCTGTCCCGGGCCAAGACCGGTGGCGTAAAAGGTGGTCTGGGTCTGGCTGAGGATCGCGCCGAGGCGTCCATCGCCTGTCGGCAGGTGGGGCCGATCAGCTTCAAGGGTGAGCTCAAGGATGGCGAGGAAGTATTTCGTGAGCGCACCTCGCTGGTATTCAAGACCATGCAGGTGGTGCGGTTCCTCGACAAGAAGCGCAATACGCTGGTGTACCTGGTCTACAGCGATCGCGTGATCGAGGGCAGTCCGCAGAATGCGGTGACGGCGATTCCGATCCTGCCGTGGGCGCACGCGCAATAATCGATACACAGCCCCTGTGGGGGGAGAGGCTTCTGCTCCCCACAGAAGCCTTACTCCCACATAAATTTTTGTGGTGTATAAAATCGCAGGCAATAAAAAACCGACCCGGAGGTCGGTTTTTTAACGAGCGCGTCGCTTAGGCAGCAGCGGCAACGTTCAGGGCCTTTACGTGGCCATTCAGGCGGCTCTTATGACGAGCAGCCTTGTTCTTGTGGATGATGCCTTTATCGGCCATACGGTCGATAACAGGCACAGCCAGAACGTAAGCAGCTTGAGCTTTTTCAGCGTCTTTTGCGTCGATGGCCTTAACTACGTTTTTGATGTAGGTACGAACCATGGAACGCAGGCTGGCGTTGTGGCTGCGACGCTTCTCAGCCTGTTTTGCACGTTTTTTGGCGGAAGGTGAGTTGGCCACCGTCGAGCTCCTCGAAAGACTTTTTGGGAAATAGCAAACAAAATAGGCCGCGAATCATGCCGATGAGTTGAGGTCTTGTCAAGGGCGGGTGACGCGTTCCGCTGAATGGCAGGTACAACGCACCGGGTGATTTCTTTCCGGCGTGTGACCTGTAAACTCGCGGGCTTTGGCGCTGTGCTGTTTAGCGGCGCGGAGTATCGCACAAGTGGGCGCGTTGTTCGCCTGCTGTTTATCGACAGGCTGAAACTCTTTTCATGAATCTGCTCAAATCGTTGGCTGCCGTCAGCTCTATCACGATGCTTTCCCGCGTCCTGGGATTTGTTCGCGACACGCTCATCGCACGGATATTCGGCGCCGGAATGGCCACCGACGCCTTCTTCATCGCCTTCAAACTGCCCAATCTGCTGCGCCGGATCTTCGCCGAAGGGGCGTTTTCCCAGGCCTTCGTACCGATCCTGGCGGAATATAAAAGCCAGAAGGGCGATGAGGCGACCCGCACCTTCATTGCCTATGTCACCGGTTTGCTGACGCTGGTGCTGGCGCTCGTCACGACGGCTGGCATGCTCGCCGCGCCCTGGGTGATCTGGGCCACGGCGCCAGGCTTTACCGATACCCCGGAAAAATACCAGCTCACCACCGATCTTTTGCGGGTGACGTTTCCTTATATATTGCTGATTTCCCTGTCGTCCCTGGCCGGAGCGATCCTCAATACCTGGAACCGGTTTTCGGTGCCGGCCTTCGTGCCGACGCTGCTCAATGTCAGCATGATCGTGTTCGCGGTGTTCCTGACGCCGTATTTCAACCCTCCGGTGATGGCCCTCGGCTGGGCAGTACTGGTGGGCGGCCTGGCGCAACTGCTGTATCAACTGCCCTACCTGAAGAAGATCGGCATGCTGGTACTGCCGCGCCTGAACCTGCGCGACAGCGGCGTCTGGCGGGTGCTGAAGCAGATGCTGCCAGCGATCCTCGGGGTGTCGGTGAGCCAGATTTCCCTGATCATCAACACCATTTTCGCCTCGTTCCTGGTGGCCGGCTCGGTATCGTGGATGTACTACGCCGACCGTCTGATGGAGTTGCCGTCCGGCGTGCTGGGCGTGGCGTTGGGCACGATCCTGTTGCCGACCCTGGCCAAGACCTATGCCAGCCGGGACCGCCAGGAGTACTCGCGTATTCTCGACTGGGGCCTGCGCCTGTGCTTCGTACTGGTGCTGCCATGTGCGGTGGCCCTGGGGATCCTGGCGGAACCCCTGACTGTCTCGTTGTTCCAGTACGGCCAGTTCAAGGCGTTCGATGCCCTGATGACCCAGCGGGCCCTGATTGCTTACTCGGTGGGATTGCTGGGGATTATCCTGATCAAGGTGCTGGCGCCAGGGTTCTATGCCCAGCAGAACATCCGCACGCCGGTGAAGATCGCCATTTTCACCCTGGTGATGACGCAATTGTTCAACCTCTTGCTGATCGGCCCCTTGGCTCACGCCGGCCTGGCCCTGGCGATCAGTATTGGCGCCTGCCTCAACGCCGGGCTGCTGTTCTACCAACTGCGCAAGCAGAAGATGTATCAAGCGCAGCCGGGATGGGGCGTGTTCGGCCTCAAGCTGCTGGTGGCCGTGGTAGTGATGGCGGCGGTGTTGCTGGGGGCGATGCATTTCATGCCGGCCTGGGGCGAAGGGCAGATGCTCGAGCGTTTCCTGCGCCTCGGCGTGCTGGTCGTCGCGGGCGTGGTGGCCTATTTCGGTATGTTGCTGCTGATGGGGTTCCGTCTGCGTGACTTCAATCGCAAGGCCTTGCGCTGAGGGATTGCCCTCGATGAGGGCGGGGCGGGCAGTGGTTTTGTCGGTTCGATCACTTTGGGTTACGGTGTTGCCTGTCGTTGGCCGCCGGGTGTGGTTATAATCGGCCACTTTATGAGCAAGAAGCGCGTTATGCAGCTGGTTCGAGGCCTCCACAACCTGCGTCCCCGGCATCGGGGCTGTGTCGCCACCATTGGCAACTTCGACGGTGTTCACCGTGGCCACCAGGCTATCCTGGCGCGGCTGCGCGAGCGTGCGCTGGAGTTGGGCCTGCCCAGTTGCGTGGTCATCTTCGAGCCGCAACCCCGGGAGTTTTTTGCCCCGGACACCGCGCCGGCCCGTCTGGCCCGCTTGCGGGACAAACTGCAACTGCTGGCCGCCGAAGGCGTCGATCGGGTCCTGTGCCTGGCTTTCAACGAGCGCCTGAGCAAGCTCAGCGCCGCTGAATTCGTCGAGACCATCCTGGTGGACGGTCTCGACGTGAAGCATCTGGAGGTCGGCGACGATTTCCGTTTCGGTTGCGACAGGGCAGGGGATTTCGCCTACCTGCAGCAGGCCGGCCTCGCCCGTGGCTTTACCGTTGAGGCGGCGCAGACCGTCGAGATGGATGGCTTGCGTGTCAGCAGCACCCAGGTCCGCAATGCCCTGGCCGCTGCCGACTTCGAATTGGCCGAGCGCTTGCTCGGCCGCCCGTACCGGATTGCCGGGCGGATCCTGCACGGACAGAAGCTGGCGCGCCAATTGGGTACGCCGACCGCCAACGTGCAACTCAAGCGTCGTCGTGTGCCGCTGACCGGGGTGTTCCTGGTGAGTGTCGAGATCGACGGCAAGGCCTGGCCCGGCGTCGCCAATATCGGCGTACGCCCCACGGTCCAGGGAGATGGCAAGGCCCATCTCGAAGTACATGTTCTGGATTTTGCCGGCGATCTGTATGACCGGCGTTTGACGGTGGTTTTCCACCAGAAGCTGCGTGAAGAGCAGCGTTTTGCCTCCCTGGAGGCGCTCAAGACGGCGATCCATGCAGATATCGCCGCCGCCCGTGCCCTTGTCGCAACCAGCGCCAATCGCTAATGAAGAGCCTTAAATGACCGACTATAAAGCCACGCTAAACCTTCCGGACACCGCCTTCCCTATGAAGGCCGGCCTGCCTCAGCGCGAACCACAGATTCTGCAGCGTTGGGACAGCATTGGCCTGTACGGAAAGTTGCGCGAAATTGGCAAGGATCGTCCGAAGTTCGTCCTGCACGACGGTCCTCCCTACGCCAACGGCACCATTCACATCGGTCACGCGCTGAACAAGATTCTCAAGGACATGATCATCCGCTCCAAGACCCTGTCAGGTTTTGACGCGCCGTATGTACCGGGCTGGGACTGCCATGGCCTGCCGATCGAGCACAAGGTGGAAGTGACCCACGGCAAGAACCTGGGCGCGGACAAGACCCGCGAGCTGTGCCGTGCCTACGCCACCGAGCAGATCGAAGGGCAGAAGTCCGAATTCATCCGCCTCGGCGTGCTGGGTGACTTCGCCAACCCCTACAAGACCATGGATTTCAAGAACGAAGCCGGCGAAATCCGGGCCCTGGCGAAAATCGTCGAGGGTGGCTTCGTGTTCAAGGGCCTCAAGCCGGTGAACTGGTGCTTCGATTGCGGTTCGGCCCTGGCCGAGGCGGAAGTCGAGTACGAGAACAAGAAGTCGTCGACCATCGACGTGGCGTTCCCGATTGCCGATGAAGACAAGCTCGCCGCCGCTTTCGGCCTGGGCAAGCTGGCCAAGCCGGCCGCCATCGTGATCTGGACCACCACCCCGTGGACCATCCCGGCCAACCAGGCGCTGAACGTCCACCCGGAGTTCAACTACGCCCTGGTCGATGTTGGCGACAAGCTGCTGGTGCTGGCCGAAGAGCTGGTCGAATCCTGCCTGTCCCGTTACGGCCTCGAAGGCTCGGTGCTGGCGACTGCGCCGGGCTCGGCGCTGGAACTGATCAACTTCCGTCACCCGTTCTATGACCGCCTGTCGCCGGTGTACCTGGCCGACTACGTGGAGCTGGGCGCAGGCACGGGTGTGGTTCACTCCGCGCCAGCCTATGGCGTCGACGACTTCGTGACCTGCAAGAAATACGGCATGGTCAACGATGACATCCTCAACCCGGTCCAGAGCAATGGCGTATACGTGCCGTCCCTGGAGTTCTTTGGCGGCCAGTTCATCTGGAAAGCCAACCCGGCCATCGTCGACAAGCTGACCGAAGTCGGCGCGCTGCTGCACACCACTGTCATCGAACACAGCTACATGCACTGCTGGCGCCACAAGACCCCGCTGATCTACCGCGCCACCGCGCAGTGGTTCATCGGCATGGACAAGCAGCCAACCAGCGGCGACACCCTGCGCCAGCGCTCGCTCAAGGCCATCGAGGACACCCAGTTCGTCCCGGCCTGGGGCCAGGCGCGCCTGCACTCGATGATCGCCAACCGTCCGGACTGGTGCATCTCCCGCCAGCGCAACTGGGGCGTGCCGATCCCGTTCTTCCTGAACAAGGAAAGCGGCGAGCTGCACCCACGCACCGTCGAGCTGATGGAGGCCGTTGCCAAGCGCGTCGAAGTCGAAGGCATCGAAGCCTGGTTCAAGATGGATGCCGCCGAGCTGTTGGGCGACGAAGCGCCGCTGTACGACAAGATCAGCGACACCCTGGACGTCTGGTTCGACTCCGGCACCACCCACTGGCACGTGCTGCGCGGTTCGCACCCGATGGGCCATGAGAGCGGCCCGCGTGCCGACCTGTACCTGGAAGGTTCGGACCAGCACCGCGGCTGGTTCCACTCGTCGCTGCTGACTGGTTGCGCCATCGACAACCACGCGCCGTACCGCGAGCTGCTGACCCACGGTTTCACCGTCGACGAGGCCGGCCGCAAGATGTCCAAGTCCCTGGGCAACGTGATCGCGCCGCAGAAGGTCAACGACACCCTGGGCGCCGACATTATGCGCCTGTGGGTCGCCTCCACCGACTACTCCGGCGAGATGGCGGTTTCCGAGCAGATCCTGCAGCGCAGCGCGGACGCCTACCGGCGCATCCGTAATACCGCGCGCTTTCTGCTGTCGAACCTGACCGGTTTCGACCCTGCCACCGACCTGCTGCCGGCCGAAGACATGCTGGCCCTGGACCGCTGGGCCGTGGACCGTACCCTGCTGCTGCAACGCGAGTTGCAGGAACACTACGGTGAATACCGTTTCTGGAACGTCTACTCGAAGATCCACAACTTCTGCGTGCAGGAGCTGGGTGGTTTCTACCTCGATATCATCAAGGACCGCCAGTACACCACCGGCGCCAACAGCAAGGCACGCCGCTCGTGCCAGACCGCGCTGTTCCACATCAGCGAGGCGCTGGTGCGCTGGATCGCGCCGATCCTGGCGTTCACCGCCGACGAGCTGTGGGAATACCTGCCAGGCGAGCGCAACGAATCGGTGATGCTCAACACCTGGTACGAAGGCCTGAGCGAATTGCCGCAAGGCTTCGAGCTGGACCGTGCCTACTGGGACCGGATCATGGCGGTCAAGGCCGCGGTCAACAAGGAAATGGAAATCCAGCGCGCGGCCAAGGCCGTCGGTGGCAACCTGCAAGCCGAAGTGACCCTCTACGCCGAAGAAGCCCTGAGCGGCGACCTGGCCAAGCTGGGCAACGAACTGCGCTTCGTGCTGATCACCTCCACCGCCAGTGTCGCGCCGTTGGTGCAGGCTCCGGCTGATGCCGTAGTGACCGAAGTGGCCGGGCTGAAGCTCAAGGTGGTCAAGTCGGGCTTCGTCAAGTGCGCCCGTTGCTGGCACTGCCGCGAAGACGTCGGCGTGAACCCGGAACATCCGGAAATCTGCGGGCGTTGTGTCGACAACATCAGCGGCGCCGGTGAGGTTCGTCACTATGCCTAACGCAGCGGGTCGTTTCGGACGGCTGGGCTGGCTCTGGTTGAGCGTGCTGGTCCTGGTCATCGACCAGGCCAGCAAGTTCTACTTCGAAGGCTCGTTGACCATGTACCAGCAGATCGTAGTCATCCCCGACTACTTCAGCTGGACCCTGGCCTACAACACCGGCGCGGCATTCAGTTTCCTGGCCGACGGTTCGGGCTGGCAGCGCTGGCTGTTCGCCCTGATCGCCGTTGTGGTCAGCGCGGTGCTGGTGGTCTGGCTCAAGCGCCTGGGCCGCGGCGAAACCTGGCTGGCCGTGGCGCTGGCGCTGGTGCTCGGCGGCGCGCTGGGCAATCTCTATGACCGCATTGCCCTGGGCCACGTGATCGATTTCATCCTGGTGCATTGGCAGAACCGCTGGTATTTCCCGGCGTTCAACTTCGCTGACAGCGCCATCACCGTGGGCGCCATCATGCTCGCCCTGGACATGTTCAAGAGCAAGAAAACCGGAGAAGCCGTCCATGACTGAGCAGCGTATCGCTCAAAACACCGAAGTGAAGCTTCACTTCGCCTTGCACCTGGAAAACGGCGACACCGTCGACAGCACCTTCGACAAGGCCCCGGCCGTGTTCAAGGTGGGCGACGGTAACCTGTTGCCAGGCTTCGAGGCGGCGATCTTCGGTTTCAAGGCAGGCGACAAGCGCACCGTGGTCGTGACACCGGAAAACGCCTTTGGTCAGCCCAACCCGCAAAACGTGCAGACCATGCCACGCTCGCAGTTCCAGGACATGGAACTGTCCGAGGGCTTGCTGGTGATCTTCAACGATGCGGCCAATACCGAGTTGCCGGGTGTGGTGAAGGCTTTTGACGACGTCCAGGTGACCGTGGACTTCAACCACCCCTTGGCGGGCAAGACCTTGAATTTCGAAGTGGAAATCCTCGAGGTCAAGGCGGTTTAAGGTTTAACGGGCAATCACTGCTCTCACACTACCTGTGGGAGCGAGCCTGCTCGCGATAGCTGAGTCACTATCGCTACCGAGGTGACTGATCCACCGCATCGCGAGCAGGCTCGCTCCCACAGACACGAGGCACAGTATGCAAATCAAACTCGCCAACCCCCGTGGCTTCTGCGCCGGCGTGGACCGGGCGATCGAAATCGTCAACCGCGCCCTGGAAGTGTTCGGGCCGCCGATCTATGTGCGCCACGAAGTGGTCCACAACAAATTCGTCGTCGAAGACCTGCGTAGCCGTGGGGCCATTTTCGTCGAGGAACTGGACCAGGTGCCGGACGACGTCATCGTGATTTTTAGTGCCCATGGGGTTTCCCAGGCGGTGCGTACCGAAGCGGCGGGTCGTGGCTTGAAGGTGTTCGACGCGACCTGCCCTTTGGTGACCAAGGTGCACATCGAAGTGGCGCGCTACAGCCGTGACGGTCGTGAGTGCATCCTGATCGGCCACGAAGGGCATCCGGAAGTCGAAGGCACCATGGGTCAGTACGACGCCAGCAATGGCGGCGCGATCTACCTGGTGGAGGACGAGGAAGACGTGGCTGCCCTGCAGGTGCGTAATCCGGAAAAACTCGCCTTCGTCACCCAGACCACCTTGTCCATGGACGATACCAGCCGGGTGATCGATGCGTTGCGCTCGCGCTTCCCGGCCATTGGCGGACCGCGCAAGGACGACATCTGCTATGCCACCCAGAATCGCCAGGACGCAGTCAAGCAACTGGCTGACGAGTGCGACGTCGTGCTGGTGGTCGGCAGTCCGAACAGCTCCAACTCCAATCGCCTGCGCGAGTTGGCCGAACGCATGGGAACGCCGGCCTACCTGATCGACGGTGCCGAGGACATGCAGCGCAGCTGGTTCGACGGCATCGAGCACATCGGCATTACCGCGGGTGCTTCTGCGCCGGAAGTCCTGGTGCGCGGTGTGATCCAGCAATTGCAGGCCTGGGGTGCCATCGGGGCCGATGAACTGGCCGGCCGGGAAGAAAACATCACGTTCTCCATGCCCAAGGAACTACGCGTTCGTTCTCTGCTTTAAGTTCTTTTCGCACAGGGCCTGCACGCTTTCCTCGCTGCGCAGGCTGACGCGGCCGGTGGGTGACAGCACCACTTGATGATGACTGACCGGCTGGTGCCGGGCGCACACGTGCAAAGTGCCCGCCTGAAAGGCACCACTGGGCAACAGGGCTGCACCATGGCCGGCGAACGTGACCCGATGCTTCACCGGCCAGTTACCCACCACCCGGGCGCGATTGCTGCGCTGCTCCAGCAGTGTCCGGTCATCGTCGTCCAATCTGATTTGCCACCCCTGGCTCCAATCGTTGTCTATCCCTTGAATGGTCACTGCCCGGTTGCGGGTGATGGCTTCGCTGCGGGCACTGCGCAAGCCGCTGGCCAACCGTTGTGCGGTGTCGTTGCGTTCAGTGGATTCCACAAGCGCTTTGAAACTTGAACTGGCCCACGGCAGAACAATTGCGGCAATCGCCAGTCCCATGAGCAGTTCGATCAGGCTGAAACCTTGTTGGGGCATGGTGTCTCCTCCCTGGAGAGTGTGGAGCGGTCCTTGAGGACTTGGCGGCCTCATTGTGGCGAGGGGATTTATCCCCGCTGGGCTGCGAAGCAGCCCCAAAAACAGTCAACACAATCTGTCCGACACACCGAGGTATCAGGATTTAGGGCTGCTGCGCACCCCAGCGGGGCGGTGCGACGTTTCGCTAAATCCCCTCGCCACAGGGGGCACTGCCCTGAATGAACTGCATCAAGCACGCGCCAATGGTTTGTTCTAGCGTTACACAAGCAGGTATAGCCGACGGCAACGGAGGGCATCGATGGATCTTCGTACAAAAGGTTTCACGCTGATCGAGGTGTTGGTGGCCCTTGGCGTACTGCTGATCCTCATCACCATGGCAGTGCCGGCGTTCACCGGTTCGATGCAGAGTACCAAGGCGGATACCGAGATTGGCGACCTGCGTCGGGCCTTGAACTTTGCCCGCATGGAAGCGATCGACCGGGGTATCACCACGCGCATTCGTCCCTCCGCCCAGGGCAGCGTCTGGAGCGGCGAGCTGACGGTGTACGACAGTACTGGCAATCCGGCCAATGTATTGCGGGTTGTTCCCGCGATGAGCAGTGGTGCGACTCTGACGCTAACCTCAGATGTGACCAACATTGATTTCAACAACCTGGGTGGGTTGTCGGCACCGGCCACACCGGTGAGCTTCAATTATGTGCGGGGCACGCAGAGCAGGACGCTGAGCGTTTGCCTCAATGGACGAATCGTATTGGGTGGAAGTTGCGGATGAAGGGTTGCAGTAAAAGCCCACAGGAGGGCATGACACTGATCGAAGTGCTGGTGGCCGTGCTGATTCTTGGCGTAGGTCTGCTGGGGGCGGCGATGATCCAGCTCAATGCCCTGAAGTACACCGACAGCTCGCGCATGACCAGCCAGGCCAGCTTCATCGCCTACGACATGCTGGACCGCATTCGTGCCAACTCCGGCGCCGACTACACCGTGACGCCACCCAGCTCACCCAACCTCAATGTGACCCGGGACCAGGACCTCTACGATTTCAAGACCAACATCACCAGCTTCGGCGGCGCCACGGCTACCGGGACCATCACGCTGAACCAGCGGGTCTACACCATCACCATTTCCTGGGACGATGCCCGGGCCGCCAACACCTCCAATGCGGCCGATGCACGGCGCAGTTTCGTGCTGACCAGCCGCGCTGCCGTCGATCCGGTGGGGACGCCATGAACAAGCGCTGCCGGGGCTTTGGCCTGATCGAGTTGATGATCGCGCTGGTCATCAGTCTTATCGTGGTCCTGGGGGTGGTGCAGATCTTCATCGCCGCGAAGAACACCTACATCAGCCAGAGTGCGGCGGCGGTGATGCAGGAGGATGCTCGCTTTGCCCTGAGCAAGATGGTCCAGGAAATTCGCATGGTGGGGATGTTCGGTTGCCTGGGCACCATCACCGATGCGTCCTCGGCAGGGGACTTCAATGCCAGCCAGATCACGCCGATCCGCTGGGACAATGCCAACCTGAAAATGACCTTGGTGACGACGGATGTGGGCAACAGCGGAGGTGTACCGACCTGGACCGTCCTGTCCGACTGCCGCACCACGGCCACGGCCTACACTGGCGCGCGGGCTCCCGCAGCCGGACAGTTGGCGTTTCCGGTACGACGGTTGGTCTACAGCTTCAGCAACAATCAGTTGTCGATGGGCACCGGCGCCGGCAATCCGACCCTGGCGGTGCTGGTGGACAACGTCCGCACGTTCAACGTGACCTTCGGCGTGGCCGGCAGCTCGACGGACATCGCGGCCTCGAGCTACAGCAGCAACCCGCCGGATCCGGCATTGATCCGCAGCGTGCGCCTGACCCTGACGCTCTTCGATCCGAAGAATAACGTGCGCGACCAGACCTTCAACGTGGTTGCCGCCTTGCGCAACCGGCTCTTGTGAGGGGGCGATTGATGAGATCGAGATCCTTCGGGCAGCGTCAGCACGGCATGGCATTGTTGGTCAGCCTGGTTTTCCTGCTGCTCCTCACGCTGATCGGCCTGTCGTCGATGCAAAGCGCCACCCTCCAGGAAAAGATGACCAGCAGCGTCATGCTGCGCAACCAGTCGTTCCAGATGGCCGAGGCGGCGCTGAGGATGGGCGAGAACGCCGTGCAGGTCGAAACCTACTCGCTGGCGGTCTGCAACACGACGACCCAATGTGCGCCACCGGCGGAGTCCGCCACGCTTACGGGGGCAGGGTACTCCTCAGCGTCGGGGGTCACCTGGGTCGCCGCCGCCGGAGGGTTTTATGGGGTGCAGAACATCGGCACCACGCTTGCGGCGGTCAATGTACCCAACGGGACGTCGGCGACGCTGTATCGGATCACGGCGGTGGCGGTGGTGGGGAATAACCAGCGCAGCGTGGTGGAGAGCATCTATGCGAAGTATTGAGGCTCGCCATGGCTGGCGGCAGATGCTGTGGGGTGTACTGCTCAGCCTTTATCTGAATGCCCCGGTCTATGGGTTCACGCCTTCGGATTCGCCGTTGTTGAGTGCGGCTGCGGTGACGCCGAACGTGATGCTGTTGATCGATGATTCGGGGAGTATGAACAACATCATCTGGGCGGCGGGGTTTGATCCGACGATCTCCCGGCCGACTGTCTACACCTGTCAGTCCAGTACGAGCTGTAACAGCATTGCCGGCCTGGACCCGGACGACGGCAACGTTTTGCTGGCGAGCCTGTTTCGTGGCGGGTGCTCGAGCGGTTGGTACGGTTTTTATCGAAGTAGCATAGGTAGGGTCTGTCTGAAGCTGCCAGATCCGGTGGGCAATGGTAATACCCGCTACACAGCCAACTACCTGTCCTATCTGCTGACATTGGCCAACAGTTCGAGTCGCGACTTCACCACCGGCACGATCCCCAATGATTACCGAATCAACGTGGCCCGGGATGTCTCCAATGACCTGGTCACCAGCAACCGTGCCTTGCGCATCGGCCTTGCCACCTTCAACCCACCCAACAGCAGCAACTCCGGCCCGGGAGGCTTTATCGCCCGTTCTGTCAGCGACCTGTCGCCCGTGACCGGCAGCGTTACCCAGACCCAGGCCAATGCCAACTACACCTCCTTGATAAATGCCATCAACGGCCTGGGCGCGGTCGCCAATACACCGCTGGCCGAGAGCTATTACGAGGTCACCCGCTATTTCCGGGGAATGGCGCCGTACTACAACGGCACGCCCAGCACCTATACCAGCCCGATCCAGTACCGTTGCCAGAAAAACTTCGGCGTGGTGATTACCGACGGCTTGCCCACCTATGACCGGACGTTTCCGACCAACGACCCGCAGGCCGTCGCGACGGGAGGCCCCCGCCTGCCAAATTGGGACGGTATCAGCAATGACGGCGCCGATCCCAATGGCGACGGCGAAGGTGACACGCTGTACCTGGACGACATCGCCAAGTTCGCCTTCGACATCGACATGCGCTCCACCGGTACCGATGCCACCGGCAAGAGCTGGGACACTGCGGATTTCCCCCGGCAGTACCTCAACACCTATACGGTCGGTTTCACCGCAACCAACCAGATGCTGTCCGACGCCGCTCGCTACGGTGCAGGCAGGTATTACCAGGCGACCGACAGCGAAGGCCTGAACTCGGCGCTGACATCGGCCCTGAGTGATATCACCTCCAAGGCCGGGTCGGGGGGCGGCGGCACCACCAACGGTGCGACGTTATCCACCACGTCCAGCTTCTACCAGACCACCTATGACCCCAAGGATTGGCGTGGCACGATCCGGGCGTTCGGTTTCACCTCGGCAGGCACGGTCAACAGGGCCGCGGTGCAATGGACCACTGACACCGCCATTGTCCCCGGCGCCACGGCACCGCTTTATCAATCGTGGAACACCACGACCAATGCGCCGGTGACCCTGGCCTACAGCAACTTTTCAGCGGCCCAGCAAACCACCCTCAGCCAGAACCTGCCCACAGGGATCACTGGCAACGACCTGGTGGAATGGAGCAAGGGCACCAACAAAACCGGCTTGAAGGTGCGCAGTGCGTTGCTGGGGGACATCATCAACTCACCGCTGGTGCTGGCCTCGCCCAATGACCAGACCGCTGCGGACCTGCTGAACGACACCAGCTACAGTACGTACCTGGCGACCAAGGCGGGGGCCATGAACACCAGCCTCGTGGTGAACGCCAATGACGGCTTCTTCAGCGTCATCAACGCTGCCAACGGCACGCGACGTTACGCCTACATGCCTTCGAGCGTATTGCCAGGGCTGGATGACATCGCGAGTACCAATTACATCAACGGGGTGAGCCACAAATTCCTGGTGGATGGTCAGATTGGTGTATTCGATACGCAATCGGGCAGTGCCTGGAAAACGGTAGCCGTGGGCGGGACCGGGGCCGGTGGCAGGACTTTCTTTGCGGTGCAACTGTTCGATGCGGCAGCCGGCAATACGCTTCGGGCGCTGTGGGAAATCAGCGCGCCGGCCGTGGCCAACACCGCCAATACCTTCAACGACCTGGGCTACGCCTATGCCCGCCCGGAAGTCGCCCGGCTGGCGGACGGTCGCTGGGCGGCGTTCATTTCCAACGGCTACGGCAGCAACAGCGGCGTGGCGGCGTTGTATGTGGTGGATATCCGCGACGGTTCGCTGATCCGCAAGATCGTCATCAACAGCAGCGAGACCGATAACGGCTTGTCCTCGGTCAAGCTTCGGGTCAACTCCCAGAATGTGGTGCAGGCTGCCTACGGTGGTGACTTGAAAGGACGGATGTGGAAATTCGACCTCAGTGGCACGTCCCCGACCACCTGGGGCCTGGCGTTTGCCGGCCAGCCCTTGTTCACGGCGTCCGGTGGAGCGACCCAGCCCATCACCGTTCAACCGTTGCTGGCGGACAACCCCCAGGGTGGGGTCCAGGTCTTTTTCGGTACCGGTAAGTTCAACGAGGCGACTGACAAGCTCAACAAGGATCTGCAGGGGTTCTATTCGATCTGGGACGCCGTCGGTGGTGCTGGGCAGATTACGGTGTCGAGCCTGCAGGCTCAATCGATTACCGGCGTATTCTCGGGCAGCACGGGGCAGTTCGTGACCACCAGCCAGACCGACGTGACTTACCCGGCGAAAAAAGGCTGGTACCTGCCCCTGGTGTATAACAACGCGCTGACCGGGGAGCGGGTGATCAACCCGGCCAATCTGGTGCTTGGGCGCGTGGTCTTTACCACGGCCGCCGTGGACACCACCGACCCCTGCGCCAGCTTCGGCACCGGCAAGCTGATCGAAGTGGATGCGTTCAGCGGTAAGATGCTCAACTATGCGGTGCTCGACACCAATGGCGACGGCAAGCTCAGCAGCCTCGATACGATCTCCGCCGGGGTGGTGTTCACCGGTGGTATCCCGACCTTGAGTGCCGTCGTCAGTGCCAATGGAGCCACCAACATGGTCGTGAACGATTCCGGCGGCGGTATCACCGATCTGCTGAGCAAATCCGTTGGCGGCAGCCGTCGCGTCATGTGGCGACAAATACAGTGAGGGGTAAGGGAATGCACAAAACCAACCGGGGTTTCACCTTGATCGAAATCATGATCGTGATCGCGATCATCGGTATCGTGATCACCGTCGGCTACCCGAGCCTGACCGAATACATGAAAAAAGGCCGGCGTACTGAAATTGCCGGGCTGTTGTCGGAACAGGCGCAGATCCTCGAACGCTACTATTCGAAGAACAGCTCCTATAAGGACGCAACCGGGCTGAGCAGCGGGAATGATTTCTATACCATTAACCGGACGCTGGCGGAGCAGAGCTTTACCCTGACCGCAGTACGCAGAAGTGGCTCATCCATGGCGACGGACAAGTGCGGTGACTTCACCATCAACAACACCGGCGTGCGCAGCATGCTCAACGCCGCGTCCGGGCTGACCACCAAGGATTGCTGGGGTCGCTGAGCTTTATTTTTTTAGGACGCGGCGTCGCGCCCTACAGTCTTACGAGTCGAATCAGAACATGACCAGGCAACAGCAAGTGGTGATTGTCGGCGGCGGAGTCATTGGCCTGCTGACAGCGTTCAATCTGGCGTCCGAAGGGCAACGTGTCGTGCTGCTGGAGCGTTCCAGTGTCGGCCAGGAGTCGTCCTGGGCCGGTGGCGGCATCGTTTCGCCGTTGTACCCGTGGCGCTACAGCCCGGCGGTCACGGCGCTGGCGCACTGGTCACAGGATTTTTACCCACAGTTGGGCCAGCGTTTGTTTGCGGCCACCGGCATTGATCCGCAAGTGCATGTCACCGGGCTCTATTGGCTGGACCTGGACGATCAGGACGAAGCGCTCGCCTGGGCCGCGCGGGAAGGGCGACCGTTGCGGTCCGTGGATATCTCGGCTGTCCACGATGCGGTGCCGGTACTGGGTACCGGGTTCTCCCGGGCGATCCACATGGCTGACGTGGCGAACGTGCGCAATCCCCGGTTGGTGAAATCCCTCAGGGCAGCGCTGCTGGCGCTGCCCGAGGTCACGCTGCATGAGCAATGCGAGGTCAGTGGCTTCATCCGCGACGGCGGACGGGTTGTGGGGGTGAACAGTTCGGCCGGGGCGATTCGTGGCGATCAGGTGGTGCTGGCTGCTGGGGCCTGGAGTGGGGAATTGCTCAAGACCCTGGGTCTGAACTTGCCGGTGGAGCCGGTCAAGGGCCAGATGATCTTGTACAAGTGCGCGTCCGACTTCCTGTCGAGCATGGTCCTGGCCAAGGGCCGTTATGCGATTCCGCGGCGTGACGGGCATATCCTGGTGGGCAGTACCCTGGAGCGCGAAGGCTTCGACAAGACCCCGACGGAAGCGGCGCTGGAGACTCTGAAGGCTTCGGCGCAGCAGTTGATTCCGGCGCTGGCCGAGGCTGAGGTGGTCGGGCATTGGGCCGGATTGCGGCCTGGATCGCCGGCGGGGGTGCCTTATATCGGCGAGGTGCCGGGGTTTGCGGGGCTTTGGTTGAACTGTGGGCATTATCGCAATGGGTTGGTGTTGGCGCCGGCGTCGTGTCGGTTGTTTACGGATGTGATGTTGGGACGTGAGCCGGTGATTGATCCTGCGCCGTATTCGCCGGCGGGGCGGATGTAGGGGCTTGCGGCTGTACTCTTGTCCTATGTGGGAGCGAGCCTGCTCGCGATGGCGGTCTAGCGGTTGGTCAGTGTTTTTGGTCGAGTACATATCCATTGCTGCGGTAACGGCCACTTAGGGTTCCGCCCTTACGGCGGCTTACTTTTTTTCAGACGCCAAAAAAAGTAAGCAAAAAAGGCTTGGCCCCACCACTCGGCACCTCGCCTAGGCTCGGTGTGCCCTCACTCCGGCATTGCTCCGTGGGCCCGCCGCGAAGGGCCATCCATGGCCCGGCGCGGCTAACCCGGCATCCATGCCGGGTTGCCCACTACGCAATGCCTGCGTTCGGCCAGCGTGGTTAATGGGGCCCGAAGATCAAAAGCAAAAGCAAAAGCAAAAAAGCGAGCGGGTCTGGTCTTGAGGCTGGCTCCGGTGCCCCCTGTGGGAGCGAGCCTGCTCGCGATGGCGTCGGTTCATGCAGCACTTTTCAAACTGACCCACCGCCATCGCGAGCAGGCTCGCTCCCACGGGGATTGGTGTTGGGTGAGAAGGAACAAGTTGCCGCAGAGTTGTTGTGAGCGAGCTGACAGCCGTTCGAGATTTGTGGGAATGGTCGGACAACATCCAAGCTGAAGCTGATTTTTCCGACGAGCTTTGGCGGTTGTCGGGTGGGAAGGCTTATCGCTAACCTTTCCCGGTCGCTGCCAATTCAGCGTCCGGGCGTCGCGGCCCGTTAACTTAGTGCATAATTCCAGCCCTCGACTGTGCTTTGGTACTTGTCGTTTTGTCATGGCTGGCTGTGCGCGGGATACCCTAGGGTATGCCGGGTTTCTAAGTTCTCGGTCCGCGAACCTGCGTACAGCTGCCACCTCCAATCGCGTCGCGGCGATCGGTGGCAGCTCCAACAACTTGGAGATGCACGATGATCAAAGTCACACCCAATCCCCCTGAAACAGATTCCTCATCAGCCCATGGCGGGCTCGATCCTCAAAAGCTCGATGAAGCCGCCAAGCGCGCCCTCGACTATTACCTAGCCCCTCCACCTGAAGTCAAAAAGAAACCAGCCTCAAGCCAGTTATTCACCGTCATGGAAGGCATAGACGCCGAATGTCTCCTCGCCAACCTGAGCGAAACCCTGGCATCAGCCAACGCAACGCTCAGCGACCTGGCCTTCGAGCTTGATGGTTCGCGTCGGCATGTCGCTTTGGGTGTGCAGCAGCTGATCGAGCTGAGCGAATTGCTGGCCAATCGGGTGTTGGATGAGCGGGTGCCGGTGACGGCGGATTAGGAACTGATCAATAGAACTAGCGGTTGTGGCGAGGGGATTTATCCCCGCTGGGCTGCGTAGCAGCCCTGAATCCTTACACCTCGGTGTATCAGGCAGATTGTATCGACTGTCTTAGGGCCGCTACGCAGCCCAGCGGGGATGAATCCCCTCGCCACAGGGACGGTCTGAGCCGAGCCATTGGTGGTGGCTCCCTCAATCCAACCCCAATTTCTTCAACCGATACCGCATTGACCGAAACGACAGCTTCAATCGCTGCGCTGCGGCGGTGCGGTTCCAGCGGGTTTCTTCCAAGGCCTGGAGGATGACCTTGCGTTCGACGTCTTCCAGATAGTCTTCCAGGTTGTCGACTCGCATCAAATCGGGGTTGGCGGTGTCGGTGATGCCATTGCCTTCGGCCAGGCGCAGGTCGTCGGCTTCGATCTGTTGGTGTTCGCAGAGGGTGTAGGCCCGTTCCAGCATGTTTTCCAGCTCTCGTACGTTGCCGGGGAAGCGGTAGTTTCGAAGGGCCTCGAGGGCTTGGGGATGGAGTCTGGCGGCGGGGTTGCCGGTGCTGGCCGCCAGGCGCTGGAGCATGTGGATGGCCAGCGGCTCGATGTCTTCGCGGCGCTCGCGAAGGGGCGGGACGCGGAGTTCGATGACGTTCAGGCGGTAGTACAGGTCCTGGCGAAAGCGCCCGGCGGCCACTTCGGCGTCCAGGTCCTTATGGGTGGCGCAGAGGATGCGGACATCCACCACTTCCTCCTGCTGACCACCAACGGCGCGCACGGCCTTTTCCTGGATCGCTCGCAGCAGCTTGACCTGCATCGCCAGGGGCAGGTCAGCCACTTCATCGAGGAACAGGGTGCCACCGTGGGCGGCCTGGAACAGACCGGGCTTGTCCTCGATGGCACCGCTGAAGCTGCCTTTTCGATGGCCGAAAAACTCACTTTCCATCAGCTCTGTCGGGATGGCCCCGCAGTTGACCGGCACAAAACCCCGACTGGAACGGGGGCCTTGTTCGTGGATCAGCCGTGCCACCAGTTCCTTGCCACAGCCCGACTCCCCGCTGATGTACACCGGCGCCTGGCTGCGGGCCAGCTTTTCGATCTGTTTGCGCACGCTGCGCATTGGCGGGGAGTCGCCCAGCAGGCAGCGTTCGATGGTGGTCGGGGCGGTGGCCGGTGGCAGGCGCAGGGCGCTGGTGACCAGTTCTCGTAGCCGACCCAGGTCGACCGGTTTGGTCAGAAAGTCAAAAGCCCCGGCCTTGAGGGCGTCGATGGCGGTTTCCAGGCTGCCGTAGGCGGTGATCATCGCCACCGGCAGTTGCGGGAAGCGCTGTTGGATGTGCTGCACCAGTTCCAGGCCGGTACCGTCGGGCAGGCGCATGTCGGTCAGGCACAGGTCGAAGGCTTCGTCCGCCAGCAGGGATTGGGCCTCGGCAAGATTCCTGGCGCTGCGGGTGTCGAGTTTCATCCTGCCCAGGGTGATGTCCAGGAGTTCGCGGATGTCCGGTTCGTCGTCGACGATCAGGATCCGTTGCCGTGAGCGTGTATTCAAATCTGTTTCCGTCCGTGAGCAAAAGTGATGCGAAAGCAGCCGCCGCCTTGGCGTGGTTTGAAGTCTAGGCGGGCCTGATTGCTTTCGCACAGCTCACGGGACAGATAGAGCCCAAGGCCGGTGCCCTGGCTGCTGGTGGTGAAAAAGGGTTCGAACAGGTGCGCCTGCTGGTCCGGTGTCACGCCGGGGCCGTTGTCGATGATGTCCAGCGTGGGAAGATGGCTATGGGGATCGACGAACAGTTCCAGCCAGGCCTCGGCCCGTTCATGGGCCTGGGCACTGTGGCGCCAGGCGTTGCGCAGTAGGTTGTCGAGCACCTGGGTCAATTGATCGGGGTCCATGAGCGTGGTGTAGTCGCCCGGGGCGATGCTCAGATGCAATTGCTGGTGCGCGGCCATGCTTTCGCGGGCCTGTTGGACGAACTGGTCGAGCCAGGTGCGCAGGTCCAGGCGCTGGGGCGTGGTTTGCTGGCGACGGGACAACTGCAGGACGTTTTCGATGACGCGGTTCATTCGTTGGGAGTGATCTTGAATAATCTGTGTCAGACGTCGATCCGAGTCGTTCAGTTCCTCGGACTCGCGCAGTAATTGCGCCGCATGGCTGATGGCCCCCAGGGGATTGCGGATTTCATGGGCGATGCCGGCGGTGAGGCGCCCGAGTGAGGCGAGTTTCAGTTGCTGGGCGTGCTGGGCCACCTGGGCCAGGTCTTCGAGAAACACCAGGATCTGATGCTGTTCGTTGTGCCCCAGGGCGATGAAGCTCGGTTGCAGGGTCAGGCCCGTGCCGGTGATGGCCAGGGTTGGTGGGCGCAGGCTGGGATTGTTCAGCCACACTTTCAAGCTGTCGACGAGGGCGGCGGAGTAGTCATCGATTGGCTGGCCGACCAGGTCGTGCATGCCCAACAGGTTCAAGGCGCTTTCGTTGGCCAGTTGCACCCGGCGTTGACGATCGAGCACCAGGATGCCGGTGCGCATGCGCTGCAGGATCAAGGCATTGAGGGTTTCGAGGCTGGTCACCTCGCTGGCCCGCTGCTCGGCCAGGGTTTCGCTGGCTTCCAGTCGCCGGGTCAGGCCTTGTACCAGCAGCGCAGCGGCGAAGCATAGCGCTCCCAGGGTACCGGCCTGCAAATAACTGCCGGGAGAATTCGAGTCGTGCAGGCCAAGGAAGAAACTCGACCCCACTATGCCGATCGTGGCGACGGCAGCGATCAACAGGCCGACTCGGCCGCGCAGCAGCGTGTTGCCAATGGCCACCGAAACAATGAGCAGATTGCCTATGGCGCTGGGAGCACCGCCTGCCGCGAAGAACAGCCATGACAGCAGCAACACATCGGTCAGGGCCAGGCCAAACAGCCGGGCGGGGCTTCGGGTGTTTTCAAGGAACACCACCAGCAGGATGTTCAGCACCAGGTACAACCAGCTGCCACTGCGCAGCAGGTCGTCGTTGGCGAACTCCAGCAGGCGGTTGTCCATGTTGCTGGAGATCAGCAGCACCAGGGTGATGCCGATGCTCAAGCGGTACAGGTGATAGAGACGCAGCAGGCGCTGCGTCTGTCTGACGCGAGGGGAAGCCTCAGCGATCACGAGGGCCCGGGCCTTGCTCGAGGTGAGCCTGGCTGCAGTACCACTGTTGTTGGAGAGGGAGTGCCCGGTCACGCGGCAGGTGCACGCCACAGTGGGCGCAGCGAACCATGGGCGGGGCATCCTGTTCCCGGGATGATCGCGTCGCGGACGCCTTGGGCTTCACGTTGCGAAAGATCCATATGGCGGAGGCAACGACGGCGAACAAGATGATTAGACGAAGCATGATGGGCGGCTTTCTGGCGAGAGATGAGGCAGTTTAGCCAAGGACTGGGGCGGCGCACAGTTCAATAGGATCCAGGCATAAAAAAGGGAGACCGTCGGGTCTCCCTTTTGTGAATGCCCTGTGCTCAGTCGAACAGGCCGAAGGTCATGTAGCTGAACCAGGAGCGGTCGCTGGAGTTGTTCTCAGCCTCCGGTTCTTCAATCACATCGCCATTTTCATCCTTTGGCTTGAGCTCGTTCGGAATGGCTTCCTTGGCATCCTGGAACTGACGCTGTACGTCCTGGTTGGCGCGGGTTTCGCCCGGTGGCAGTGGCGGACGGGATTCGATCAGGCCCAGGGTCGCCTTGCTCAGCCATGAACGGTTGTCGGCTTCTGCAACGCGGGGGGTGAACTGGCCATCGACCAGGGAAGGGTGGTCCGGGTAATTCAGTTTCAGGGTTTCCAGGCTGCTGGCTGCCAGTTCGTCCAGGTGCAGGCGTTGGTACGCCTCGGTCATCACCGCCAGGCCGTCGCCGACCGAAGGGGTTTCCTGGAAGTTTTCCACCACGTAGCGACCACGGTTGGCGGCGGCGACGTAGGCCTGACGGGTCAGGTAGTAGTCGGCCACGTGGATTTCGTAGGAAGCCAGCAGGTTGCGCAGGTAGATCATGCGCTGCTTGGCATCCGGCGAGTAGCGGCTGTTGGGGAAGCGGCTGGTCAGTTGGGCGAACTCGTTGTACGAGTCGCGTGCGGCGCCCGGGTCACGCTTGGTCATGTCCAGCGGCAGGAAGCGCGCCAGCAGGCCGACGTCCTGGTCGAAAGACGTCAGGCCCTTGAGGTAATAGGCGTAATCGACGTTCGGGTGCTGTGGATGCAGGCGAATGAAGCGTTCGGCGGCAGATTTGGCAGCTTCGGGCTCGGCGTTCTTGTAGTTGGCGTAGATCAGCTCCAACTGGGCCTGATCGGCGTAACGACCGAACGGATACCGCGACTCCAGGGCCTTGAGCTTGGCGGTGGCGCTGGTGTAGCTGTTGTTGTCCAAGTCCTTCTGCGCCTGTTGGTACAGTTCGACTTCGCTCAGGTTTTCGTCTACGACTTCCTTCGACGAGCAAGCAGCAGTCAATGCGAGGATGGCGATCAGCAGCAGGTGTTTCACTTGCATGGCGGCTTGCGTCCCTATGACGGCCGCTGTCTTGGGCGGGGCCGTCCTGTTATGATGAGCGCCCCGTTGAAAGCCTCGGGGCAAAAGACGCCGTATTTAACCACAAGCGCGCAGCCGAAACCAAAGGCTGTGCCGACGCCCAGTCCGAGCATGTCCGATAAAATAGAACTTCGCGCAGAGGTGCCGTCCGAATTGGGCGGCCAACGCCTCGATCAAGTCGCCGCCCAACTCTTCACCGAGCATTCGCGCTCGCGCCTTTCCGCCTGGATCAAGGACGGCCGCCTGACGGTGGATGGGGCGGTCATCCGCCCGCGCGACATCGTCCATGGCGGTGCCATCCTCGAGCTGACGGCAGAGCAGGAAGCCCAGGGCGAATGGGTAGCCCAGGACATTGCCCTGGACATCGTCTATGAAGATGACGACATCCTGGTGATCAACAAGCCTGCGGGCCTGGTGGTGCATCCGGCCGCCGGTCACGCCGACGGCACCCTGCTCAATGCCTTGCTGCACCACGTGCCGGATATCGTCAATGTGCCCCGGGCCGGTATCGTGCATCGTCTCGACAAGGACACCACCGGTCTGATGGTGGTGGCCAAGACCATCCAGGCGCAGACCCAGTTGGTCGCACAACTGCAAAGCCGCAGTGTCAGCCGCATCTATGAATGCATCGTGATCGGCGTAGTGACCGCTGGCGGCAAGATCAACGCTCCCATCGGTCGTCACGGTCAGCAGCGCCAGCGCATGGCGGTGATGGAGGGCGGCAAGCCGGCGGTCAGTCACTACCGCGTGCTTGAACGCTTCCGCTCCCACACCCACGTGCGGGTCAAGCTGGAAACCGGTCGTACCCACCAGATCCGCGTGCACATGGCCCACATCAACTTCCCGTTGGTGGGCGATCCGGCTTATGGCGGCCGCTTCCGCATCCCGCCGGCCGCCAGCGTGACCATGGTCGAGTCCCTGAAGCACTTCCCGCGTCAGGCGCTGCATGCGCGTTTCCTGGAACTGGATCATCCGACCACCGGTAAGCGCATGAGCTGGGAATCGCCGTTGCCGGATGACTTCGTCTGGCTGCTGACGTTGCTCAAGCAGGACCGCGAGGCATTCGTCGGATGAATGACTGGCTGATACCCGACTGGCCCGCGCCAGCCTGGGTCAAGGCCTGTGTCACCACCCGTGCGGGCGGCGTCAGCGTGGCGCCGTTCGACAGCCTCAACCTCGGCGACCATGTCGATGATGACCCAACGGCCGTCACTGAGAACCGTCGACGGCTCACCGACCAATTCGCCATCCGTCCGGCCTGGTTGCAGCAGGTCCATGGGATTGCCGTGGTCGAGGCCGATCCGACCCAGGTCGCGACCGCCGATGCCAGCTGGACCGCCACGCCGGGTATCGCCTGCACGGCGATGACCGCGGACTGCCTGCCCGTGCTGTTCTGTAACCGCGCCGGTACGCGCGTCGCGGCCGCCCATGCCGGTTGGCGCGGGTTGGCGAACGGCGTACTGGAAGCCACCCTGGACAGCCTGGCAACGCCAGCGGATGAGATTCTCGCCTGGCTCGGCCCGGCCATTGGCCCGCAAGCCTTTGAAGTCGGACCGGAAGTGCGTGAGGCGTTCATCGCGCAACTGCCCCAGGCGGTACAAGCCTTTGTGCCGAGCCACAACGCCGGCAAGTTCCTGGCCGACATCTATGCGCTGGCGCGCCTGCGGCTGGCCGCGCGGGGTGTCTCGGCGGTCTACGGCGGCGGGCTGTGCACCGTGACCGATCCACGCTTCTTTTCCTACCGTCGCAGCCCGCGCACCGGTCGCTTCGCCTCCCTCGTCTGGATCGAACGCTAGACTTGTCTGATCTGCATCAATAGCGCACTGCTTGAATCTTCCAGAATCGTCCACATCTATAACGGTATCTGGCAGGTTTCTTCATTCAGGATGTTTTTCGGTCCGGCCTGCTCAAAAGGAAGGTGACCTTATGCGTATTGACCGTTTAACCAGCAAATTGCAATTGGCGCTGTCCGATGCCCAGTCCCTGGCCGTCGGCCTGGACCATCCTGCCATCGAACCGGCGCATCTGATGCAGGCCATGCTCGAGCAGCAGGGTGGCTCGATCAAGCCCCTGCTGATGCAGGTAGGCTTTGACGTCAACAGCCTGCGAAAAGAGCTGGCGAAAGAACTCGACCAGTTGCCCAAGATCCAGAATCCGACCGGTGACGTGAACATGTCCCAGGACCTGGCGCGGCTGCTCAACCAGGCCGATCGCCTGGCCCAGCAGAAGGGCGACCAGTTCATTTCCAGCGAGCTGGTGCTACTCGCCGCCATGGACGAGAACAGCAAGCTGGGTAAATTGCTGCTCGGCCAGGGCGTGAGCAAGAAGGCCCTGGAAAATGCCATCAATAACCTGCGTGGGGGCGAAGCCGTCAACGACGCCAACCACGAGGAGTCCCGTCAGGCACTGGACAAATACACCGTTGACCTGACCAAACGTGCCGAGGAAGGCAAGCTTGACCCGGTGATAGGCCGCGATGACGAGATCCGGCGCACGATCCAGGTGCTGCAACGCCGCACCAAGAACAACCCGGTGCTGATCGGTGAGCCAGGCGTGGGCAAGACCGCCATTGCCGAGGGCCTGGCCCAACGGATCATCAATGGTGAAGTACCGGACGGCCTCAAGGGCAAGCGCCTGCTGTCCCTGGACATGGGGGCGCTGATCGCCGGTGCCAAGTACCGTGGCGAGTTCGAAGAGCGGCTCAAGGCCCTGCTCAATGAGCTGTCGAAGCAGGAAGGGCAGATCATTCTGTTCATCGACGAGTTGCACACCATGGTCGGCGCCGGCAAGGGCGAAGGCTCGATGGACGCCGGCAACATGCTCAAGCCCGCGCTGGCCCGTGGCGAGTTGCATTGTGTCGGCGCGACCACGCTCAACGAGTACCGCCAGTACATAGAGAAGGACGCGGCCCTTGAACGGCGCTTCCAGAAAGTGCTGGTGGACGAGCCGAGCGAAGAGGACACCATCGCTATCCTGCGTGGTCTCAAGGAGCGCTATGAAGTTCACCACAAAGTGGCGATCACCGATGGCGCGATCATCGCGGCGGCCAAGCTCAGCCACCGCTACATCACTGACCGCCAGTTGCCGGACAAGGCCATCGACTTGATCGACGAGGCTGCCAGCCGTATCCGCATGGAGATCGACTCCAAGCCGGAAGTGCTGGATCGCCTGGAGCGGCGCCTGATCCAGCTCAAGGTCGAATCCCAGGCCCTGAAGAAAGAAAGCGACGAAGCGGCGAAGAAACGCCTGGAGAGATTGCAGGAAGAAATCGTTCGCCACGAGCGCGAGTATTCCGATCTCGAGGAAATCTGGAATTCGGAAAAGGCCGAAGTCCAGGGTTCGGCGCAGATCCAACAGAAAATCGAACAGTCCCGCCAGGAACTGGAAGCGGCCCGTCGCAAGGGCGACCTCAACCGCATGGCCGAGCTGCAATACGGGGTCATCCCGGATCTGGAGCGCAGCCTGCAGATGGTCGACCAGCACGGCAAAAGTGAAAACCAGTTGCTGCGCAGCAAGGTCACCGAGGAAGAAATCGCCGAGGTGGTCTCCAAGTGGACCGGTATTCCAGTGTCGAAGATGCTCGAAGGCGAGCGCGACAAGCTGCTGAAGATGGAAAGCCTGCTGCACCAGCGCGTGATCGGCCAGGACGAAGCGGTCGTCGCGGTCGCCAATGCCGTGCGGCGGTCCCGTGCCGGGTTGTCGGACCCGAACCGGCCAAGTGGTTCGTTCATGTTCCTCGGCCCGACCGGTGTCGGTAAAACCGAGCTGTGCAAGGCGTTGGCCGAGTTCCTCTTCGATACCGAGGAGGCGATGGTGCGCATCGACATGTCCGAATTCATGGAGAAACACTCCGTGGCCCGGCTGATCGGCGCACCGCCGGGTTATGTCGGCTATGAAGAGGGCGGTTACCTGACCGAAGCCGTGCGACGCAAGCCGTACTCGGTGATCCTGCTCGATGAGGTCGAGAAAGCCCATCCGGATGTGTTCAACATTCTGCTGCAAGTGCTGGAGGACGGTCGTCTGACCGACAGCCACGGGCGCACGGTGGATTTCCGCAACACGGTGATCGTGATGACCTCCAACCTGGGGTCGGCGCAGATCCAGGAACTGGTGGGGGATCGCGAGGCGCAACGGGCGGCGGTGATGGACGCGATTTCTACCCACTTCCGGCCGGAGTTCATCAACCGGGTCGACGAGGTAGTGATTTTCGAACCACTGGCCCGTGATCAGATTGCCGGCATCACCGAAATCCAGCTGGGCCGCCTGCGCAGCCGCCTCACCGAGCGCGAGCTGAAGCTGCAACTGAGTGACGAGGCCCTGGATAAGTTGATTGCCGTGGGTTACGACCCGGTCTATGGGGCACGACCATTGAAACGGGCCATCCAGCGCTGGATCGAAAACCCGTTGGCACAGTTGATCCTGTCGGGTCGCTTCATGCCGGGCGAAACCGTAACCGGAACGGTGGAAAACGACGAAATCGTCTTCAACTGACCGGCTGCACCGCTGTTGACCGAATGGCCTCGCATTGCGAGGCCATTTTTTTCATCAGGCCGTTGAACTCAAAGGAAAAGGCTTGTAAAGTGCGCCCCGCAGTCAGTCACCCCCAAGGGTTACTTCTCCCTGAGAAGGAATCCGAAATAAGTTGCAAATCATTGTCTTGAAAGCAATTTAAGGGGTTGACAGAGGTTTTTAAGATTGTAGAATAGCGCGCCTCAGACACACGAACGCAGCGATGCAGACGGGTAGAAGAGGTTGAAGCTGGCTTCAATCAAGCTTCAAGGTTGCAACTTGAAATATCAGTTCCGTGATAGCTCAGTCGGTAGAGCAAATGACTGTTAATCATTGGGTCCCAGGTTCGAGTCCTGGTCACGGAGCCATTTCAATCGGGGTATAGCGCAGTCCGGTAGCGCGCCTGCTTTGGGAGCAGGATGTCAGGAGTTCGAATCCCCTTACCCCGACCATATTTGGGTCGTTAGCTCAGTTGGTAGAGCAGTTGGCTTTTAACCAATTGGTCGTAGGTTCGAATCCCACACGACCCACCATTTTTGAGACCAGTTCGCTGGAATCGAATCTTAAGATCAGAGGCCAAAAGCGCTGATCGAGGAAGGCGACTTGAAAGGGTCGCCTTTTTATTACCGGGGTATAGCGCAGTCCGGTAGCGCGCCTGCTTTGGGAGCAGGATGTCAGGAGTTCGAATCCCCTTACCCCGACCATATTGAAAATCCTCGTATCGAAAGATACGGGGATTTTTTTTGCCTGCGAAAAAAAAACCGGGAAGTCTTAAGTTATCGTACAACTTGCCGATAGATCACCGACAGGGGCACGTCCCCATTCCCGGCCAATAACAAAAAAGGGCGCCCGTTATGTTTCTTCGTCAACTGAATATCGCCCCTCGCGCGGCGCTGGGTTTTGCCTTGATCGCCGTGCTGGTGGCACTGCTCGGGATGTTTGCGCTGGGGCAGATGTCGAGTATCCGTGACAGTGAGGTGGCGGTGGAAACCCAGTGGCTACCGAGCATTCGCGGCGGTGACGAGATTCGCGAATGGATGCTGCGCATTCGCACCATCTCCCTGCGCATGGCCCTGGACCAGGACCCTAAGAACACCTCGGTCTACCGTGGGCAAATGGACGTCCGTGACAAGGAACTGAGCGAAAAAATCGCCAGCTACGAAAAGCTCGTCGTGACCCCTGAAGGCAGAGCGCTCTACGACCAGTTCAAGCAGACTTTTGCTGCCTACCGTGCGGGTATCGCGCAATCCTTCATCCTCGCAGAGCAGGGGCGCCGCGACGAGCTGATTAAACTGCTGCTGGTGGACATGAAAACCGTCGTGGACGGCTCCGGCAGGCAACTCAACGACCTGGCGGAGCTGTTTTCCAAACAGGTGTCCATCGAGAGTCAGAAGTCCCAGGAGCACTACGCCAATTCACGCATGATCGTCATCCTTTTCATCGTCTTGGCCGCCCTGGCTACCGTCGCCCTGGCGATGTTGTTGACGCGCAGCATCGTCAAGCCCCTGGGTGAAGCGCTAAGCGCCGCGGAAAGCGTGGCTGAAGGTGACCTGACCCGGCCGATCGAGACCCATGGCAACGACGAAGTGAGCCGCTTGCTCAAGGCCTTGGCGACCATGCAGAAAAACCTGCGCGATACGCTGCAGAGCATCAGTGGTTCGGCGGCGCAGTTGGCAACGGCAGCCGATGAGCTGAACGCCGTCACTCTCGACAGCACACAGAGCCTGCAACAGCAGAACAACGAAATTGAACAGGCCGCCACGGCTGTCACCGAAATGACCACTGCCGTAGAGGAAGTGGCGCGCAACGCCGTTTCCACCTCCGATGCCACGCGTCACTCCAGTGAGTCGGCATCCCTCGGACAGCAGCGGGTCAGCGACACGGTTGACGCGATTGGCGCCCTCGCCAGTGACGTGCAGGTGACGGGTGGGTTGGTGCAATCCTTGGCCAACCAGTCGCAGGATATCGGCAAGGTCCTGGACGTGATCCGGGCCATTGCCGAGCAGACCAATTTGCTGGCCCTCAACGCGGCCATTGAAGCGGCCCGGGCCGGCGAAAGCGGTCGAGGGTTTGCGGTGGTGGCTGATGAAGTGCGAGCGCTGGCTTATCGCACTCAGCAATCGACCCAGGAAATCGAACAGATGGTCCAGGGCATGCGCAGCGGCGCCACCCAGGCCCTGGATTCCATGCAGGCCAGCTCGACCCGCGCTGCCAGCACTTTGGCGATGGCGGAACGGGCGGGGGAGGCATTGCAGACCATCACCGCGTCGGTCAGCGAAATCCACGAGCGCAACCTGGTGATCGCCAGCGCGGCCGAAGAGCAGGCACAGGTGGCCCGCGAGGTTGATCGCAACCTGGTGAATATCCGTGATCTGTCGGTGCGCTCGGCCACTGGCGCAGACCAGACCAGCGCGTCCAGCCATGAACTGTCGCAACTGGCGAACTCGTTGCGCACGATGGTGCAGCGGTTTCAGGTTTGAGTGCAGGAGGAGACTTGCGTCGACTGCACCGCCGTCTTCGCGGGCAAGCCACGCTCCCACATGGGATTCGGGGTGGATGCAGCATTTGTATACATCATCAAACCCTGTGGGAGCGAAGCTTGCTCGCGATAGCGATGGGCCAGTCAATATTGTTACTGACTGACTTAGCGCAATCGCGAGCAAGCTTTGCTCCCACAGGTTTGTGGCTTAACTGACTGCACTAGCGCTTGCCCGCTCCCGCATTGGGTCTGGGTGTATGCGGTATCCGCATACGCCACCAGACCCTGTGGGAGCGAGCCTGCTCGCGAAAGCGCTGTGTCAGGCCACTGCTATTTTCAGTGCAACTTGAGCCGCGGCTCGGTCCCACGTCCAATCTTGCTGCCCAGCATCAACATGGCCGTACGGAACATTCCATACAACGCCATCTGGTGCATGCGGTACAGCGACACATAGAACATCCGCGCCAGCCAGCCTTCGAGCATCACGCTGCCGGTGAGATTACCCATCAGGTTGCCCACCGCCGAGAACCTCGACAGCGAGATCAGCGAGCCGTAGTCGGTGTACTTGTAATGCGGCAACGCCTTGCCTTCGATCCGCAGCTTCAAGGACTTGGCCAGCAGCGATGCCTGCTGGTGCGCCGCCTGGGCGCGGGGCGGTACGTTGCGGTCGCTGTCCGGTTGCGGGCAGGCGGCGCAGTCGCCGAAGGCGAAGATATTCTCGTCGCGAGTGGTCTGCAGTGTCGGCAGTACGTGCAACTGGTTGATCCGGTTGGTTTCCAGCCCGTCGATGTCCTTGAGGAATTCCGGTGCGCGAATCCCGGCGGCCCAGACTTTCAGGCTGGCGTCGATCACCTTGCCGTCGACGGTGATCAGGCTGTCGGCTGTCACCTGGCCGACCGCGGCGTTGGTCATGACATTGACCCCGAGCTTTTCCAGGGTCTTGTGCACGGGCCCACCGATACGCTCCGGTAATGCCGGCAGCACCCGTGGCCCGGCTTCGATCAGGGTGATGTGCATGTTTTCCGGCTTGATCCGGTCCAGGCCATAGGCCGCCAGCTCATGGGCGGCGTTATGCAGCTCGGCCGCCAGTTCGACGCCGGTGGCACCGGCCCCGACGATGGCGACGCTGATCCGCTCCTCGGCATCGGTCTGGCCGGCATGGGCGCGCAGGTAATGGTTGAGCAATTGCTGATGGAAGCGCTCGGCCTGTTTGCGGGTATCGAGAAACAGGCAATGTTGCGCCGCACCCTCGGTGCCGAAGTCGTTGGTGGTGCTGCCGACGGCAATCACCAGGGTGTCGTAGCCCAGCACCCGGGCGGGTAGCAATTCCACGCCGGCTTCGTCATAGGTGGCGGCCAGTTGGATACTCTTGCGTTCGCGGTCCAGGCCGCTCATGCGCCCGAGCTGGAACTCGAAGTGGTTCCATTTCGCCTGGGCGACGTAGTTGAGTTCGTCTTCGGACGAGTTCAGGGAGCCGGCCGCCACTTCGTGCAGCAGGGGTTTCCAGATGTGGGTCAGGTTCGCGTCGACCAGCATCACGCTGGCCGTGCCACGTTTGCCCAGGGTCTTACCCAGACGGGTAGCCAACTCCAGGCCGCCGGCGCCGCCGCCAACGATGACAATACGATGAGTCATGGGGATATCTCGCAAGGCTAAAGGAAATCGGTGCCGTTACCCTCGCGAGCGCCAGTATCGTATCCCTCGATAACAGGCAGCTCATAGCGTCAGGTAACTGATCAGTCGGCTCAACAGGCCCAGGCCGATCGTCACGGCCAGTACCACCACCAGGAGCATCCACGGCCGGAAAGGCCGGCGCTCGACTCGGTGTTGGGACAGTTGCAGGTACTCTTCGACATGCTTCTGGTCGTCAGGGTTCAGGCGGCTGGTCATAAAGGCCTCGTCAGGTAGACGTTGCGAAGTGTGCGTACGTTACAGGGGATTGCTTGCGGCTGCGAACAGCATAGTCGTTCAGTGGACGCGGTGATGATTCACAGGCTGATCCCCACATCGAACACGATGCTTCGCCCCAGGTTGCCCCGCAGGAAATCCGGCGCATCGGGGTGGGCGAACAAGACCCGGGCGAAGCTCGGCCCCACCAGCGACAGCGAACGCCAGCCCTGGCGCAGGTATTCGGTGGGCGGAGGGAAATGGCTGTTGAGGTCCAGTACTTCCCGTTTAAGACTGGCGAAGGCGATGATATCCAGCTCTCCCAGGTCCATGCCGCGTTCGGTGTAGTTGTGGGCTTTCTTGCGCAGGGTCGGTGCCAGCCTCAGCAGGAATTCGTTGGCCGGGATCCGCCTGGGCTTGGCTTCGCGGCGCACCAGTTGGCTCAGGGAGAATGCACTGCGGCGGCGTTGCAGCTCGTCACGCCATTCGTCATTGAGCCGACGGCCCTCGTCGAGGACGAAGAACACCTCGAAGTTGGCATCACGGAACAACACGTCCGGTGGATCTCCGGCGGGAGCGAACTCGTCGGCGCGGTAGGGCACGTTCAGCCCTTGCAGCAGTCGCTGGCAGACCCAACGCTCACGCTCCCATTTGCGGGCATTGGAGAGAAAGGCGTTGGCTTGCTCGGCCGCGATGGTCAGCAGGCGTAAATAATCGGAATCATCCATGAACTCAAGCTTAGCGTTCAATTGCGACAAGCTGGAAGCGTTGCGTTGATGAATGACTCTTATGAGTGGGGTGTAGACTCTGCGTGTCGATAGAGACATAAAGCTGTGCACAATTTTTGTGGCGAGGGGATTTATCCCCGCGGGCGTGCGTAGCGCGCCCAAAAGAGTCTGAGGTTGTAGGAGTTGGCGAAGCCTGCGATCTTTTAATCTTTCACTTGGAACTCAAGTGTCTGGGAAAAGATCGCAGCCTCGCTTCGCTCGACAGCTCCTACGCAGTCCGACGGGAATGCACTGTGCCGGCTGCTGGAAAAACAAGCGAAAGGTGTAGTCCCCATGATCGGAGCCGAACTGCTCTCACCCCAGACACTTGCGGTTGGCTGGTTGATCTATGTCCCGGTGCTGGCCTGGGCGGTGTGGCGAGCGCCATGGGTGGAACTGTTTACCGACAGCCGTCGCCAGCACCTGCTGTTCGGCACGGTGCTGGCGCTGTTCATGTTGTGGCTGGTGCGACGGGATTTCGACACCGGTGTGTCCTATCACTTCATCGGCATGACCGCCGTGACGCTGTTGCTGGATTGGCCGCTGGCGATCCTCGGCGGTCTCATTGCCCAGCTTGCGCTGGTGCTGTTGGGGCGCCAGGACATGGTGGCGCTGGGCGTCAACGGAGTGCTGTTGGTCCTGCTGCCGGTGCTGGTCACCGAAAGCTGCGCGATCCTGGTGGAGCGAGCCCAGCCACGCAATCTATTCGTGTATATCTTCTGCTCGGGGTTCCTCGCCGCCGCCCTGTCGGCGTTGCTGTGCCTGCTGCTGGGGCTGGGGCTGTTGTGGTACGACGGGGTGTTCGCCATGCCTTACTGGCTAAGCGATTTCGTTGGCTACCTCTGGTTGATCATTTTTCCCGAAGCGTTCATCAACGGCATGGTGATCAGTGCACTGGTGGTATTCAGTCCTGAATGGCTGGAAACCTTCAACCGCACGCGCTATCTGTCGGCACCCTGGAAGGATGACGACAAGTCTTGATGCATATCAAGGCCTTGCAGGCAGGTGCAGCTCATGCTCTGGAAAACTTCCAGGAGCACAACGATGAGTGTTTACGAGTGGGCGAGACAAGAGATCAGGCGTAGTCACGATGCCGCGATGGAAATCGGTTTCGATCCGGGCCTGAGCCTGCGTGCCTTGCTCAGTGCGATCGTGCAACAGAGCAAGACAGTGCGCAGCGCCGAGGACCTGGCCGATGAGTTGAGCTTCCTGGCGGAAAATCTCGACGACAAACAGGACTACGGTTTCATGCGGCCTTAGCCACACAGGCCACTAGTGGTGTGAGCGGGGGTTGAAGTCTTCGCTGAACAGTTCGTCCTCGGCATCGGGGCTGACGGGGATCTTGTGTTCTTCCGACGCCCAGGCGCCCAGGTCGATGAGTTTGCAGCGATCGGAACAGAATGGCCGGAACTTGCTCTCCGGGCTCCATTCGACAGGGGCGCCACAGGTCGGGCAATCAACGGTCGGGGTCTGGCTCATGATTGGCCTCCACGCAATGTAAGGTAGGAATGATGCAGGCGTTCGACCTCGCTGTGCAGCCAGGCGAGGTCGCGGTCGTTGACCACCACATCGTCGGCATGGCTCAGGCGATCCTGGCGGCTGGATTGTGCCTTGAGGATCGCCTGGGCCTGTTGCTCGCTGATCTGGTCGCGTTGCAAGGTCCGTTCGATCTGGAGTTGTTCAGGTGCGTCGATCACCAGGATCCGTTGGGTCATGGCGTACTGCCCTGACTCGATCAGCAGCGGTGATACGAGGATTGCATAGGGCGATCGGGCTTGGGCCAGGTGATGGGCAATTTCGTCGGCGATCAACGGATGCAGCAGTGCCTCAAGCCAGCGACGCTCGTCGGCATTCTCGAAAATCAATTTGCGCAAGGCCGCGCGATCCAGCGTACCGTCGGCCTGGAGCACGTCCGGGCCGAAGTGTTCGGCGATTTTCGCCAGTGCCGGACGCCCCGGTTCGACCACCCAGCGCGCCGCATGATCGGCGTCGACCACATGCACGCCCAAGTCGATGAAGTGCTGGGCCGCAGCACTTTTGCCGCTGCCGATACCGCCGGTCAGGCCGAGAATCCAGGGTTTTTCCACGGGATTGTTCATAAGGAAATCGTTAGAAACCGACAGAGTGCCAATAGAAGTCGGTTATTTGACCACCCCAGAGCAAGGCAATCCAGCCGGCAATGGCTAAATAAGGCCCAAAGGGGATCTGTGTCGACGCCGGAGCATTGCGCATGCGCAACATGACGACCCCGACCACGGCACCCACCAGCGACGACAGCAGCAGCGTCAGCGGCAGGATCTGCCAGCCGCCCCAGGCCCCGAGCATCGCCAGCAGCTTGAAGTCGCCGTAGCCCATGCCTTCCTTGCCGGTGAGCAGCTTGAAAACCCAGAACACCGACCACAGCGCCAGATAACCGGCCACCGCTCCCCACACTGCCTGGTTCAGCGAAACGAACAATCCGAAGCTGTTGACGATCAGCCCCAGCCACAACAAGGGCAGCACCAGCGTGTCGGGCAGCAGCTGATGCTCGGCATCGATCAGGCTCATGCCCAGCAGGCCCCAGCTCAAGACCATCACCAGCGCGGCCTGCCAGCCGAAGCCGAAATGCCAGGCGACGAACGCCGACAGCGCGCCGCAGGCCAGCTCGGTCAGGGGATAGCGGCGCCCAATGGGGGTGGCGCAACTGGAACAGCGGCCACGCAGTGCGAGGTAGCTGAGCAACGGGATATTTTCCCAGGCCCGGATGCGGTGGCCGCAGTGAGGGCATTGGGAGTGAGGCAGCATCAGGTTGTAGGCCGGGCCGGGCGTTTCGGCAGGCAGGCCCAGCAGGTCGTGGGCTTGCAGCCGCCATTCGCGGGTGAGCATCTTGGGCAGGCGCCACACCAGCACATTGAGAAAGCTGCCGACAATCAGCCCGAGCAATAGCGCCGCCAGCACAAAGGCCATGGGATAAAGCACGAAGAATTCGCTCAGGGGCATGTCAGATCGCAGAGCCGAGTTGAAAGATGGGCAGGTACATGGCGACCACCAGACCGCCGACGACCACCCCCAGGACCACCATGATGAAGGGTTCCATCAGGCTGGTGAGGTTGTCCACCAGATTGTCGACCTCGGCCTCATAGAAACCCGCCACCTTGTCGAGCATATCGTCCAGTGCCCCGGATTCCTCGCCGATGGCGGTCATCTGGATCGCCAGGTTTGGGAATATGCCTGAGGCGCGCATGGAAAAATTCAACTGCATGCCGGTCGAGACGTCTTGGCGGATACGCTGTACCGCACGTTTGAACACCACGTTGCCGGTGGCGCCGGAGACCGAGTCCAGGGCCTCCACCAGTGGCACGCCGGCGGCGAAGGTGGTGGAGAGCGTCCGGGCGTAGCGGGCTACCGCCGACTTGTACATCAGGGCGCCTACCAGTGGCAGCTTGAGCAACCATTTGTCGCGCCAGTCACGAAAGCCCTGGGAGCGCTTGAGGGCATACTTCACGCCAAAAAACGCGCCCACCGCCCCGCCCAGCAGCAGCCACCATGACTCTTGCATGAACTCCGACAGGCCGATGACCATCAGGGTAAAGGCAGGTAGTTTCGCGCCGAACCCGGAGAACACCGATTCGAACTGCGGCACCACCTTGACCAACAGAATGCCGGTGACCACTGCTGCGACAAGCACAACGGCCGCCGGATAGGTCATGGCTTTCTTGATCTTGGCCTTGAGGGCCTCGCTCTTTTCCTTGTAGGTCGCCACACGGTCCAGCAAGGTGTCCAGGGCGCCGGCCTGCTCACCGGCGTCCACCAGGTTGCAATACAACTCGTCGAAGTACTGCGGGCATTTGCGCAACGACGCGGCAAAACTGTTACCGGCGGCGACTTCCTGTTTCACCTCCTCCACCAGCTTGCGCATGTTGGCATTGTCGAAGCCTTCGCCAATGATGTCGAAGGCTTGCAGCAGGGGCACACCGGCCTTGAGCATCGTCGCCATCTGGCGGGTGAAGAGGGCGATGTCCAGCGGTTTGATGCGTTTGCCCTTGCCGAATATCGACTTGGATTTCTTGCGTACCTTTTCCGGGTTGATGCCTTGTTTGCGCAGTTGCGCCTTGACCAGGGCCGGGCTCTGGCCGGTCAGCTCACCGGACATCTTCGTGCCTTTGCGGTCTTTGCCTTCCCAGGTGTAGGTGTCGGTTTTTACTGCCTTGACCGCCATGTTCAGTCCTTGGTGACCCGGTTGATTTCTTCGAGGCTGGTCACCCCTTGCATCACCTTGAGCAGCCCCGAAGTACGCAGATCGTTGAACCCGTCCTTGCGCATTTGCAGGTCGATTTCCAGGGAATTGCCTTCGGCCATGATCAGCCGTTGCAGTTCAGGCGTATTTTTTACCACTTCGTAAACCCCCACGCGTCCTTTGTAGCCGTTGTTGCACTGTTCGCAACCGACCGGCTCATAGATCGTGAATGAGCCGATGCGTTCCTTGGGGAAGCCCTCCTTGAGCAGGGTTTCCTCGGGAATCTCCGTGGCTTTCTTGCAGTGGCTGCATAGTTTCCGCGCCAGGCGCTGGGCGATGATCAGATGGACCGCCGTGGCGATGTTGAAGCCGGGGATGCCCATGTTCTGCAAGCGGATCAGGGTTTCGGCGGCGCTGTTGGTGTGCAGGGTGGAGAGCACCATGTGCCCGGTCTGGGCGGCCTTGATGGCGATTTCGGCCGTTTCCAGGTCGCGGATCTCACCCACCATGATCACGTCCGGGTCCTGACGCAGGAAGGAGCGCAGGGCCTGGGCAAAGTCCAGCCCTTGGCGTGGGTTCACGTTGACCTGGTTGATGCCTTCCATATTGATTTCCACCGGGTCTTCGGCGGTGGAAATATTGATATCCACGGTATTGAGGATATTCAGGCCGGTGTAGAGCGAGACAGTCTTGCCCGAGCCGGTCGGCCCGGTGACCAGGATCAGCCCTTGGGGTTGTTTGAGGGCCGCGAGGTAGAGCTCTTTCTGATCCGGTTCGTAGCCCAGGGCATCGATGCCCATCTGCGCGCTGGAAGGGTCGAGAATCCGGATCACCACTTTTTCGCCCCAGAGCGTGGGCAGGGTATTGACCCGGAAGTCGATGGATTTGGTTTTCGACAGGCGCATTTTCAACCGACCGTCCTGGGGTTTGCGCCGCTCGGAAATATCCAGGCTGGCCATGACCTTCAGGCGCGCGGCGATGCGGCTGGCCAGTTGGGTCGGCGGCCTGGCCACTTCTCGCAGCATGCCATCGGTGCGCACCCGCACCCGGTAGGATTTCTCATAAGGTTCGAAGTGCAGGTCGGAAGAGCCGCCCTTGATCGCGTCCAGCAGCATCTTGTTGACGAACCGCACCACTGGCGCGTCATCGGCGTCCTGACCGGCGATGGCGTCCTGCTTGCGATCGTCGTCCGACTCGATGTCCAGGCCATCGAGGTCGACATCACCCATGCCTTCCAGGCCCGTGGTGCCGGATTCGAAAAACCTCTCGATGGCATCGCTGAGTTTGTCGTCTTCCACCAGGATGGCTTCGGTGGTCAGGCCGGTACTGAACTGGATGTCGTTGATGGCCTGGTGGTTGGTGGGATCGGAGATCCCCACGAACAGCTTGTTGCCGCGCCGCCACAGCGGCAGGGCATGGTGTTGCCGAACCAGTTTTTCACTGACAAGGCCGGTGGGCTGGCTTTCCTTGTCCAGGCTGTTGAGGTCCAGCAGGGCGACGCCGAAATGCTCCGAGGCGATTTCCGCAACCTGGCGACTCTGGACCAGTTTGTTCTGCACCAGATAGCTGACCAGGGGCATGCGGTTGCGTTGGGCTTGCTGCTGCGCCTGCTGCGCGCTTTGCTCGGTGATCAGCTCGGCCAGCACCAGTTGCTTGGTCAGGCCGCTGAGGGCGATGTCATTCATGGGGATCCCGACTGCTGACAGTTCATGACTTATAGCCTAGTCAAGCCTCGACGCCAAACCAGCCGGGGCGGGTGACAAAAAACGTCAGATAGTGCGGATGTTGGGGTAGGACGTTGGGCTTCCTTGGGCTGGAAGCTCTTGCTGGCAGGGTCGCGGGGATTGGCATGTGCCGTGCAGTACACCCTCCAAGCATGAGATTTCGCCTCATGTTAATGGAGATGTCTATGAGCAAGCAGAATGGTTTCACGTTGATCGAGCTGCTGATCGTCGTGGCGATTATCGGCATTCTGGCGACGTTTGCGTTGCCGCAATATTCCAAGTATCAGGCGCGGGCGAAGGCAACGGCCGGGTTGGCGGAAGTGTCTGCATTGAAAGTGCCCTTTGAGGACATCATGAACCAGGGGACCAACCCCACGTTGGCCAACATTGGTGGAACCTCGCCCACCAGTAATTGTACGTTGACCGCCTCAGGTACTGCCTCAGATGGTACGGGCACTATAGCGTGCGCCTTGTTGAATGCGCCCGCTCCGGTACTCGGCAAGACCATTACACTGTCGCGCTCGGCAGCAGGTGTCTGGACCTGTGCTTCGACGGCAGCCCAGGAATACCTGCCGGCTGGATGCACCGGTGCCGCTGCCGGTAGTTGAGGGCATGGCCTTGCGAAGAACCCCGCTTTAATTGCGGGGTTTTTTACGTCCTCTTGCCAGTGAAACAAAAAAGCTCGTTAATTCAGCTGTTTAAGAAGCGGAAAAAAACCGCAACTTGCATGTACAGAATCAGTCGCTCATGCATTTTGCATGATCAAGTAAATCGGCGCTTCGCTTAAGTGTCTGATTTATAAGTAATTATTTTATTCGTCAAAGCTGGCACACCCTTCGCACTACTCCTGATAACCCTGCCGGGAATCACCTCCGGCAGTTTCTGAGAAAAACAGGAGTTACTCGTATGAAGAAGTTCGCTATCACTGCCGCTACTGCTGCCGCACTGACCTTGACCATGGCTAACGCATTTGCCGAGACTGCTCAAGCGACCCAGGCTCCGATGATGTTGGCTGCTGGTGAAGTGACTAAAGCCAAGGAAGAAACCAAGGACACCTGGATCACCACCAAAGTCAAAGCTGACCTGGTCACCGAAAAGGGTATCCCAGGCTCCGACATCAAGGTTGAAACCAACAAAGGCGTCGTATCCCTGTCTTCGACTGTTGCTGTCACCGAAGCTCAGAAAACCACCGCCGTGGCGATCGCCAAGAAAATCAAAGGCGTCAAAGCCGTATCGGCTGATGGCCTGAAGGCCGAATAAGGCCAAGACTTCTCGCCTGGACTGGGAGAGGGCGCGGCAAACGGGCTGTGTCATACGTTTGCCGTTGCTTTGGAGTTCATGCGAAAGGCCACAGGGACGTGGCCGCCACAGGCCCTCGGCGTTTGCCGGGGGCCTGTTTTATTTTGGATGGAAGTCAGTCGACGATTGTATTGGCTGATCCACCGCCATCGCGAGCAGGCTCGCTCCCACATGGGGCTGGGGTGTTCTCAAAATCCAGGGACCGGCACCGATCCCCTGTGGGAGCGAGCCTGCTCGCGATAGCGGTGTCATTGCCAACCTCAGTGCCCACGCCGACTGGTGATCTGCACCAGTCGATTACCCTCGAAGCGCAGGAACTGGTACATGCCGCTGTTGGGGCCATAGGTCCATTCTTCCACCGGGTATTCCTCCCGGCGATTGACGCTGCGTTTGTAGCCCAGATCGTCCCGCGCCACCGGTTGTCCGCACTTTTGCAACACTTCGCTCGATCGGTCGCCAACGCTGATCAACTGGCTGCCGCAACGCAATGTGTCGGCAGCCGATGCGTGAGCAGTGGTGAGCATCAAGCCCAGGCCGAGCCAGTAGAGACGCTTCATCCTATTCGGCATCCAGATGCAGGGGGGTGATCACACGCCCGTCGCTTTCGGCCTGGCCGAGGCTGGCGTCGATGAAATAGACCCGGTCATCGGCCAGTTGGCCCTTGTCCACCAGGAAGTCCTTGATGCTGCTGGCCCGCTCCTGGCCCAACTCGCGCAGCAATACGTCACTGCCGCTCCAGAATTTGATAACGCCTTCACGCAGTTTCTCGATGCGGGCCTTTTTATCCAGTTGTGTCCATTCGGCCGGCGGCTGGGCCTTGAGACGGGTTCGATAGATGCCTTCCAGCAGCGGTGCCTTTTCGTCCTCCGGCACCTGCAGCAGCGCCGCCTTGGCCGGAACCTTGTCGCCCCGGCGTTGCAGCATCTTGTAGTAGTTGTACTGGTATTCGCGTTCCAGGCGCTGGCCGGCGAGTAGCGGCCCGTCGCTGCTTTCGGCGGCAGTGCCTTCGATTTCCAGGCGCAGTTCCGGACGCTTGGCCAGTGCCTCGGAGAGCTTGAGCAGCACACCTTCGCTTTCCTGGCTCAGGTCGCTGGAGCCAGGTGCGAAGGCGACATTGCCCAGGTCTTCCGAGCCACCGCCGGCCACCAGTCCGCCGATGAGTTTGAACGGCGCCTGGGCCGCTCGCACCACCAGGTTGCGCAGGGTTTGCCAGACAATCGGCATCACACTGAATTGCGGGTCGTTGAGGTTGCCGGACACCGGCAGCTCGATGGAGATCCTGCCCTGCGAATCCTTCAACAGTGCGACGGCCAGTTTCAGCGGCAGGCTCACGGCGTCCGGGCTGTCGACCTTTTCCCCCAGTTGCAGTTGCTCGACCACCACCTTGTTTTCGGCCTGGAGCTGACCCTTGGTGATCCGGTAATGCAGGTCGAGATTGAGTCGGCCCTTGCGAATGCGATAGCCGGCGAATTTGCCGGAGTAGGGCGTCAGCGTCGTCAGCTCGACCCGTTTGAAACTGGTGGCGATATCGAGGCTGGCCATCGGGTCGAACGGGTTGAGAGCGCCCTTGATCGTTACCGGGGCGTAGCGGTCGACCTTGCCATTGACGTCCACGCTGGCCGGTTTGGCCTGGCGGCTGTCGATGGTGCCGATCTGACCGTTGAGCTGCTGGATGGCCGTGGCGAAATTCGGCGTCAGGCTGAAGTCGGCAAAGTTGGCCGAGCCGTCGTTGATGGCAATCGCGCCGATGTGGATACCCAGTGGTTTTTCCTGGGACGCCGGTTTTGCTGCAGCGTTCTTCGTGCCGCTGTCCGGCGGCTGTGGGATCAGCAAGTCGTCGACGTTGGTGGTGCGGTCGTCGTTGATCATGAAGCGGGCATAAGGCTGGAACAGGTTGACCTTGTCGATGGACAGGCTGTCACCGTGCTGATAATTGAGGCCTTCAAGCACCAGGCTCTGCCATTTGACGAAATCGCGGGTCTTGAGGGTGTCGAGGGTGTGCAGTTGGTCGACCTGGGCGCGGCCGGTGACGGCGAAGGCCAGCGGTGCAGTGTTCTTGAGATCGACCATCAGGTCGCTGCCGAGCATCCCTGAGCGCAGCTCCAGGCGAATGAACGGGGTGATATAGGCCTGGGCGACCCGCAGATCGATGTCCTGGGTCTTGACCTTGAGCCTGGCGGTAATCGGGTTCAGGTTGACTTCGCCGTCGGCCAGGAGCTTGCCCTGTTTACCCACACCGGTATCAAGCTTGAGGGTAAAAGGCGAGCCGTTGAGGGTGTCGTAGTTCTGCAGGTCGAGGTTAAGCGGGCCGACGTCCAGTGCCACGGCGGGTTGCGCCTGGCGGTCGGCCAGATGTACCCGGTAATCGCGCAGTTGCACATCCTTCAACAGTACCTGCCACGGCTTGCCGGGTGCCTTGGGCTCGGGTTTGGGGGAGTCGGCGGCTGCCGGGGCCGATGCAGGTTCTACCTTGACCTGCGGCTTGGCCGGCTGGCTGGCGAAGAGTTTCTGCCAGTCCAACTGGCCATCGGCCTCGCGTGCCGCCCAGGTTTCGAGCTTCTGGCTGCGGACCTTGCCCACGACGACCTGTTGTTTAGTCAGGTCCACCGTAGTCTCGCTGACATCCAGGCGTTCGAGTTTCACCAGTGGACGGCCATCGGGGGCCTTGATGGCGAAAGGCGCGACACTGACGGCCACGTTGTTGAGCTGCAACTCGGTGCCCTTGGCCAGGTTGAGCTTGTAGTCGGTGCTCAGGTTGAGGATGCCGTTCTCCAGCACCAGCGGTACCGCGTCGCGTACGTAAGGCCACCAGAACTTCATCTGGCCATCGGTGACCTTGAGCTTGCCCTCGGATGCGATTGGCGAAAGGCTGACGTTACCGGTCCAGTCGATCTTCCCGCCTTCGGGACCGGCGGCTACCAGGGTCATGTCGGCGCTGTCGTCGGGCAGGGTGCTGAGGTTCTTCAGCTCGAAATCAAGGGCGTCGTAGAGAAATTCGATGGGCTCGCTGGGGCGCAGGTCCTGGAAATGGACATAACCGGTGGCCAACTTGATCCGGTCGACCCGCAGGGGAAACGGCTTGGCCTCGGGGTTGGCTGGGGTCGGCTCGCTGGGTGGCAGCTTGAACAAGCCCAGGAGGTTCAACTGGCCGTCCTTGGCGAACAGCACCTCGGTCCGGGGCTTGTCCAGTTCGATGTCGGCCAGGTGCAGGGCACCGGACCACAGGCTGTCGATCTGCAGGTTGGCGTACAGCCGTTCGAAGCCCACCTGTTCCTTGCCCGGTTCGCCGATATTCAGGCCCCAGACGGTGACTTCAAGACTGAAAGGATTGAGTTCGATGCGCTGGATCTGAGCAGGTACCGTGGCATGGTTGGCCAGTTGCTGATTGGCGATTCGCAAGGCGATGCCTGGCAGTATCAGAAAACCCAGCAGGCTATAGAGGGCCAGTGCGGTGAACAGGGCGCCGAGGGCGCGCAGCAATCCTTTGAGCATGTGTGGCTTCATCTGGTGGAATCGGAGTGCCTTGGAGTATGGCACGCGTTTACGGTTCCGAAGCCACTGGGATTTATGAGAATTGTCCGTTTTTTCCGTAGGAGTCCTGAGGTTGGCTCAGAACTGCAGGATCAGTGTCTTGAGCGGAGGATTACGGTCCATGGAAGGGAAGTCCTCGCCGGGCGTCAGCACGCTCCATTCGCGCACTGGTCGGCCGGCTTTTTCCGCACAACGCAACACCTGTTCGCGCCAGTCGTCCATGGACACCTTTGCCAGATTGTTGCAGCAGATCAGCACGCCATTGTCGGCGGTGGCGAGCAGCGCCGGCTTGAGCAGGCTCTGGTAGTCCCGCAGCAGGTCGACGGTGCCGAAGGCGCTCTTGGCCCAGGCCGGCGGGTCGAGCAGCACCAGGTCGTATTGGCGTTGTTCCAGGCGCACATAACTAGGCAGCTTCTGTCCGCGCCGTTGGCTGATGGGCAGGCCTGCCAGTTGGCGGATCGCCGGGAAGTAGTCCGACTGCACGAACTCCATGGACGGTAACGTGGGGTTGAGCAGGCCGTTTTCGCGACCCACCGCCAGGTTGCCTTCGGCAAAGTCCAGGTTACACACCTCCCGCGCGCCACCGGCCGCGGCGCTCAGGCCAACGCCACAGGTGTAGGCAAACAGGTTCAGCACGCTTTTGTCGCGACTGTGCGCCTTGACCCAGCCGCGAGCATTGCGCAGATCGAGAAACAGCAGCGGATCCTGCCCGGCATGGCGTCCACGAACGCGATAATTCAGGCCCCATTCGTGGCCGACCAGGTCTTGCAGGGCGGCCTCTTCGGCTTGGTAGACCGTGTCCTGGCGATCGATTCGCGAGTTGCCGCGGGCGCGGTCGTTGTAGACCAGCAGGGTGTCGAGGCCCAAGGCTTCGTTGACGATGCCATGCAACTGCAACAAGGCCTCGCGTTCCAGCGACTGATGGAAACTCTGCACCAGCAATTGCGGGCCGTAGCGGTCGACGGTCAGGCCGGGTGCGCCTTCCTGGCTGCCATGGAACAGGCGATAGCAATCGGTGCCTTGTTGATGCAACTGGCTGAGCAGGTCCTGACGTTGGTCGAGGGCGGCGCGCAGCGCCTGATTCAAGGAAGACATGCCAAGCGCGCCTTAAGGAAATGAGGCGCGGGAGTTTAACAGCTTCGTGAGGGATCGCTCCCACAGAGCGTGGGAACGATCAGTCAGCGGAACGTCATGTCCGCTAGCGATTCAGGCGCTTGTCGATCAACCCCTCCACCACGCTCGGGTCGGCCAGGGTCGAGGTATCGCCGAGGCTGTCGAGTTCGTTGCAGGCGATCTTGCGCAGGATGCGCCGCATGATCTTGCCCGAGCGGGTCTTGGGCAGCGCCGGCGCCCACTGGATCAGTTCCGGCTTGGCGAAGCTGCCGATTTCCTTGCTGACGTGGGCCAGCAATTCTTTCTTCAATTCATCATTGGCCTCGACCCCGTTCATCGGCGTGACAAACGCATAGATGCCCTGTCCCTTGAGGTCATGGGGATAACCGACGACCGCCGCTTCGGCGATGCTGTCGTGCAACACCAGGGCGCTTTCCACCTCGGCGGTGCCGATGCGGTGGCCGGAGACATTGATCACGTCATCGATGCGCCCGGTAATCCAGTAATCGCCGTCCTCGTCACGGCGGGCGCCGTCGCCGGTGAAGTAATAGCCGGGGTAGGGCTTGAAGTAGGTGTCGACCATGCGTTGATGATCGCCATAGACACTGCGGATCTGTCCCGGCCAGCTGGACTTGATCGCCAGTACGCCGCTGCCGGGTCCGGTGATTTCCTTGCCCGTCTCATCCAGCAGGACCGGCTGCACGCCGAACATGGGGCGGGTGGCGCAGCCTGGCTTGAGTCGCTGGACGCTCACCAGTGGGCTGAGCATGATGCCGCCGGTTTCGGTCTGCCACCAGGTATCGACAATCGGGCAGCGCTGCTCGCCCACGGCGTTGAAATACCATTCCCAGGCTTCCGGATTGATCGGCTCTCCGACGCTGCCGAGCAATCGCAGGCTTTTGCGCGAGGTGGCCTGCAAGGGCCCGGCACCTTCACGCATCAGCGCGCGCAGGGCGGTGGGAGCGGTGTAGAAGATGTTGACCTGGTGCTTGTCGATCACCCGCCAGAAACGTGAGCTGTCGGGATGGCTGGGAACGCCTTCGAAGATCAACGTGGTGGCGCCGTTGGCCAGCGGGCCGTAGACGATGTAGCTGTGGCCGGTGACCCAGCCGACATCGGCGGTGCACCAGAACACTTCGTTGTCGCGATAGTCCAGCACGTACTTGAATGTCATGGCCGCCTGCAGCAGATAGCCGCCAGTGGTGTGCAGCACGCCCTTGGGTTTGCCTGTGCTGCCGGAGGTGTAAAGGATGAACAGGGGATCTTCGGCGTCCATCGGTTCGGGCGGGCAGTCGTCGCTGGCGTCATGCATGGCCTGGTGATACCAGAGGTCGCGACCTTCGGCCCAGCTCACTTCGGCCTGGGTGCGCTCGACCACCAGAACCGTGCTGACGTTCGGGCAGCTTTCCAGGGCTTTGTCGACGTTGCGTTTGAGCGGGACGAAGCGCCCGCCGCGCACGCCTTCGTCGGCGGTGATCACGGTGCGGCAATCGGCGTCGAGAATCCGGTCACGCAGCGAGTCCGGCGAAAACCCACCGAACACCACCGAATGCACCGCGCCGATGCGGGTGCAGGCGAGCATGGCGTAGGCCGCTTCCGGGATCATCGGCATGTAGATGCAGACCCGGTCACCTTTCTTCACGCCACGGCTTTTCAGCACGTTGGCCAGGCGGCACACATGCTTGTGGAGTTTTCGATAGGTGATTTCCGCCGATTCGGCGGGGTCGTCGCCTTCCCAGATGATTGCCGTCTGGTCGCCGCGTTTTTCCAGATGACGGTCGATGCAGTTGGCGCTGACGTTCAGCTTGCCGCCCGCAAACCAGGTGGCGTCGCCGTTCTTGAGGTCATAGCGCTGGACCGTTTGCCAGGGCGTCATCCAGTCGAGAAACCGGGTGGCCTGTTCAGCCCAGAAAGTACTGGGGTGTTCTATGGATTCTTTGTAGAGCCGCTGGTATTCGTCCTGACTCAGTTGCGCAGCCCGGCGGACGGCATCGGCTTGGGGGTACTGGCTGATATCGAACATGACGGTTCCTTATTCTTGTTTTTGCGACAAGTCATAAAGATGCGCCGAGTAGCCGGAGGGTTCAAGCCTGCACAAACGACTGTGGGAGCGAGCCTGCTCGCGATGGCGGCGTGTCAGTCGACATTGATGTCAACTTATCCACCGCTATCGCGAGCAGGCTCGCTCCCACAGGGGGAGTGCGCCGTTTGGATCAGCCGCGATGGCGTCCACGGAAGTAGCTGATCAGACCTTGGGTCGAAGCGTCTTCGGCCGCGCTTTCTTCGCTGCCCACCAGGCGGTTGTAGACACCCTTGCCCAGTTCCTTGCCCAGCTCCACGCCCCACTGGTCGAAGGCGTTGATACCCCAGACCACGCTTTGTACGAACACTTTATGCTCATACAGCGCCACCAGTGCGCCAAGACGCCGTGGGCTGATGCGTTCGACCACCAGGGTGTTGCTTGGGCGGTTGCCCGGGATGACCTTGTGGGCGGCCAGTTTCTGCACGTCTTCTTCACTGGCGCCTTTGTCCCGCAGCTCGGCTTCGGCCTCGGCGCGGGTCTTGCCGAGCATCAGGGCCTGGCTTTGTGACAGGCAGTTGGCGTACAGCCATTGGTGATGATCGGAAACCGGGTTGAAGCTGACGACCGGCACGATGAAGTCGGCCGGGATCAATTGGGTGCCCTGGTGCAGCAACTGGTGGTAGGCATGCTGGCCGTTGCAGCCGACGCCACCCCAGATCACCGGGCCGGTGTCGGTGGACACCGGTGTGCCGTCCTGGCGCACACTCTTGCCATTGGACTCCATGTCCAGTTGCTGCAAGTGCTTGGTGATGTTGCGCAGGTAGTGGTCGTACGGCAGGATCGCGTGGCTTTGCGCGCCCCAGAAGTTGCCGTACCACACGCCCAGCAAGGCCAGCAGCACCGGCATGTTCTGTTCGAATGGCGCACTCTGGAAATGCTGGTCCATGGAATAGGCGCCGGACAGCAGTTCCTTGAAGTTCGACATGCCGATTGCGAGGGCGATCGGCAGGCCGATGGCCGACCACAGCGAGTAACGCCCGCCGACCCAGTCCCACATCGGGAAGATGTTTTCTTCGCGGATGCCGAAGGCCACGGCCGCTGCGTTGTTGCTTGATACTGCGATGAAGTGGCGATACAGCTCCGCTTCGGAGCCGCCCTGGGCGAGGTACCAGGCGCGGGCGGCCTGGGCGTTCTTCAGGGTTTCGAGGGTGTTGAAGGATTTCGACGAGACGATGAACAACGTGGTCTCGGCGCGCAGCTTCATGGTCAGTTCGTGGAACTCGCTGCCGTCGATGTTCGCCAGATAGTGGCAGCGAACGCCTTTTTGCGCGTAGGACAGCAGGGCTTCGGACACCAGTTCCGGGCCGAGGAACGAGCCACCGATACCGATGTTCACCACGTCGGTGATCGGCTTCTCGGTGTAGCCGCGCCACAGGCCATCGTGAATTCGGCCCACCAGGTCGGTGATCTGGTTCAGCACCTTGTGCACATCCGGCATCACGTTGACGCCATTCACCAGCAACCGGTCGCCCACCGGCCGACGCAGGGCGGTGTGCAGGGCCGGGCGGTTTTCGGAAGCGTTGATGATTTCGCCTTCGAACAGCGCCTTGATCGCGCCTTTGAGGTCGACTTCATTGGCCAGGCCCACCAGCAGGTCGCGGGTCTGGGCGGTAATCAGGTTTTTTGAATAATCGAGAAACAGGCCGCAGCTCGACAGGGTGAATTGGTTGAAACGCTGCGGATCGGCATTGAACGCTTCGCGCATGCTGAAATCCTGCATGGCCTTGCGGTGGTCATTCAGCGCCTGCCAGGCGGGCAGAGCGGTCACGTCATGAGGGTTTCGGTAGTACGCCATCGCTGCGGGTTTCCTTTTACTTGAACGACCTTTTGTACACTAAAAATTCCGGCCTGGCCCGCGCTGGGCGTCCGGACACCTGCGTCGACACGATCTGCGGGCGCAGGGCGACTACAGTAAACCTCGCGTTGCGATCTGTCTTGGCTTTGTCAGACCGGTTCCCGGTACTTTTTTATACAACGGGTGCGGGAAAGGGCCGACAGACGGGAGGACGAAGCACTCTTCTGGACAAGAATTACTCACTGTGGGAGCGAGCCTGCTCGCGATGACGGTAGTTCAGTTGACGTTGATGGCGACTGACAAACCGCAATCGCGAGCAGGCTCGCTCCCACAGGGGGGATGTGCGGGGGCGATCAGGCGACCTGCACCGGAATGGCATTGCTGGTGTGGCTCAGCTCATTGCCCGGCGCCATGTACAGCATGCGGGGCTTGAAGTTGACCAGCTCGGCTTCGCTGTAGTGGGCGTAGGCGCAGATAATGACGCGGTCACCCACCTTGGCCTTATGGGCTGCGGCGCCGTTGACCGAGATCATCCGCGAACCTTCTTCGCCACGGATGGCGTAGGTGGTGAAGCGCTCGCCGTTGTCGACGTTGTAGATCTGGATCTGCTCGTATTCACGGATTCCCGACAGGTCCAGCCACTCACCATCGATGGCACAGGAGCCTTCGTAGTCGAGCACGGCGTGAGTGACTTCGGCGCGGTGCAGCTTGGCCTTGAGCATGATGGCGTGCATGGTTTTCTCCTCTGGTCGGGTCCGAACGGCGGGCAGTTTGCCCGAAGGCCGCCAGGGCGGCAATGGCTCCACCATCCCCTGTGGATGAGCCCGTGGGAGCAAGGCTTGCCCGCGATACAGTCACCTCGGTTCCAGGGCCGACCGCGTTAACTTCATCGCGGGCGAGCCTTGCTCCCACAGTTTGCTCCACAGAGGGGATGGTGTCAGGCGGCGTCCAGATCCAGGTGCAGGTTGTCGATCAGCCGCGTTGTGCCGAGGAACGCGGCGACCAGAATCACCAAGTCGCGATCTTCAGGCGTGGCCGGGCGCAAGGTCCGGGCCTCGCGGATCTCCAGGTAATCGGGACGCATGCCCGCGGCTTCGAGTTGCTTGAGCTGCTCGGCAATCAGGGCCGGGAAGTCCCGTCGCCCTTGTCGGATCGCTTCGGCAATGCGGCTGAGGCTGCGGTAGACCTCAGGCGCCACGGCGCGTTGTTCAGGGCTGAGGAAACCATTGCGCGACGACAACGCCAGGCCGTCCTCGGCGCGGACGGTCGGTTCGCCAATGATCTGGATCGGCATGTTCAGGTCGTGGACCAGTGCACGGATCACAGCCAGCTGCTGGAAGTCCTTCTGGCCGAACACCGCCAGGTCGGGCTGGACCATGTTGAACAGCTTGCTGACCACCGTCGCCACGCCCTCGAAGTGCCCGGGGCGGCTGGCACCGCAGAGGCCTTCGGACAATTGTGGCACGCTGACCCGGGTTTGCCCGGTCATGCCGTCGGGGTACATCTCTTCGACGGACGGGGCGAACAGCAGATGGCAGCCGGCCTGGAGCAGTTTTTCCTGGTCGGCGGCGAGGGTGCGCGGGTATTTGTCGAGGTCTTCGCCAGCGCCAAACTGCAGCGGGTTGACGAAAATGCTTGTCACCACGAAGTCGGCTCGCTGCGCCGCTTTGGTGACCAGCGCCACGTGGCCGCTGTGCAGGTTGCCCATGGTCGGCACGAAGGCGATGCGTTTGCCTTCGCTGCGGGCACGGGCCACGGCGGCCCGCAGTTCACGTACGGTCTTGACGGTGTTCATGCAGAGAATCCGTGTTCGGCGCCAGGGAAGGTGGCCGCTTTGACCTCCGCCACGTAAGCGCTCAGGGCGGACTGGATGTCGGGTTGCCCGGTCATGAAGTTCTTCACGAACTTCGGCGCGCGACCCGTGAGCGACAGCCCCAGCATGTCGTGCAGCACCAGTACCTGCCCATCGGTGCCATTGCCAGCGCCAATCCCGATGACCGGAATCTTCACCGCCTGGGTGATTTCTTCGGCCAGCTCGCTGGGCACGCATTCGAGCAACAGCATTGCCGCCCCGGCCTGCTCCAGCGCGATGGCATCGGCGCGCATCTGTCGCGCCTGGTTTTCATTGCGGCCCTGGACCTTGTAGCCACCGAGCACGTTGACCGCCTGCGGTGTCAGGCCCATGTGCGCGCACACCGGGATACCGCGTTCGGCCAGCAATCGGATCGACTCGGCCAGCCACAATGCTCCTTCGACTTTGACCATGTTGGCGCCGGCCTGCATTAGCAGGGCGCTGTTGGTCATGGTCTGTTCGAGGGTGGCGTAGGCCATGAATGGCAGATCGGCGAGGATCAGTGCGTCGGTGTTACCGCGTTTGACGCAGGCCACGTGGTAGGCCATCTCAGCAGTGGTCGCCGGCAGCGTGCTGTCGTGGCCCTGCAACACCATGCCGAGGGAATCGCCCACCAGCAGCACTTCGACACCGGCCTCGTTGCAGGCGTGGGCGAAGGTTGCGTCATAGCAGGTCAGCATGGCGATCTTTTCGCCTTTCTGCTTGAGACCTTGCAGCGTGGTCAGGGTAATAGCTGGCATGAAAAAGTCCTCATTAGGCGCTCGTGAACTACTGCGAGTAACGCGCATGATTCGTCATTTATACAGGCGCACCCTCTATGCGTGGTGCTTGTAAGGCCTGGATTGCGCCCTTCAATGCCGCGTTGGCGGCAACGGGACGCCTATAGTCGTGAGGAGCACGGGGGAAGTCAATTGGATGTGTTACCGGCGGGTGTTACCGAGGTTACTGATGCGTTTCAGCCGTGGGGGGCGTCTGAAACATGACCGTCCGGTACTGGACCCTGTGGGAGCGAGCCTGCTCGCGATAGCGGTAGGCCAGTCAATATGAATGTCGACTGATACACCGCTATCGCGAGTAGGGGATGGTCTTTGTCAGATAGGCGGCATGCGCTCCAGGCCGACGAATGGACACGCGGCCAGCAGGTCCTGGAGCAGGCGCCCGTCGGCCAGGCGCAGGTCGACGGGGGCCAGTTCCGCAAGCGGGTACAGCACAAACGCCCGGGCGTGCATGTGGTAGTGGGGAACCTTGAGCCGAGGCTCGTCGATCAGCCGATCACCGAACAACAGAATGTCCAGGTCCAGGGTGCGCGGGCCCCAGCGCTCCAGGCGTTCGCGGCCCTGACCGGTTTCGATGGCTTGCAGTGCGTCGAGCAGGTCCAGTGGCGCCAGTTGGCTGTCCAGCGCGGCCACGGCATTGGTGTAGCGTGGCTGGCCTGGCAACAGTGAATCGCTTTGATAGAACGCCGAGACGTCAACGAATCGGCTATCAGGCAGGCTTGCCAGTGCCTGGAGGGCGCTGCGCAGTTGTGCCTCGGGTTCCGCCAGGTTGCTACCCATGCCGATGTAGATGCGTTCCATCGATTACTCGCCCGACGCGCTCGGCACACCGGCACGCTTACGCTTGGCGCCGCTGCTGCGACGACGTTTGCGTGGGCCGCTGGCGCCGTCTTCCTTGCCGCTGAGTTCGCGAATCATCTCGCGGCGCTCGCTGTCATTGGCATCCTGGTAATCGGTCCACCATTCGCCCAGGCCATCGGTCTGTTCGCCGGCGCTTTCACGCAGCAGCAGGAAGTCGTAGCCGGCGCGGAAGCGCGGGTTGTCCAGCAGCAGGTCGGCACGCTTGCCGCTGCGACGGGGCAGGCGTTCCTGCATATCCCAGATTTCGCGGATCGGCATCGTGAAGCGCTTCGGAATCGCGATGCGCTGGCACTGTTCGGCGATCAGCTCGTGGGCGGCTTCCTGCATGGCCGGTATCGGCGGCATGCCACGGTCCTGCAGGCGCAATACCCGGGCCGGTAGCGCCGGCCAGAGCAGGGCGGCAAACAGGAAGGCCGGGGTCACCGGCTTGTTCTGCTTGATACGCAGGTCGGTGTTGATCAGCGCTTCGCTGATCAGGGTGTGGGTGTAGGTCGGGTTGTGTTCCAGCGCCTCGGCACTGGCCGGGAACAGCGGGTCGAACAGTTGCAGGTCCACCAGCATTTCGAAGGTGTCCGCCGCGTTGCCCGACAGGAACAGCTTCAGCACTTCCTCGAACAGCCGGGCCGAAGGGATTTCCCGCAGCATCGGTGCCAGGTCGCGAATCGGCGCGGCGCTGTGTTTTTCGATGCCGAAGTTCAGCTTGGCGGCGAAACGCACGGCCCGCAGCATCCGTACCGGGTCTTCCTGGTAGCGCTGCTTGGGATCGCCGATCAGACGGATCAGATGATTGCGGATGTCGTGTACGCCGTTGGCGTAATCGAGGATGCGTTCGCTGACCGGATCGTAATACAGGGCGTTGATGGTGAAGTCGCGGCGTTGCGCGTCTTCTTCCAGCGTGCCGTAGACGTTATCCCGCAGGATGCGCCCGCTCTCGTTGCGAGAAGACTGGTTGCTGTCTTCTTCTTCGTCATTTTGCGGGTGGTTGGCACGGAACGTCGCCACTTCGATGATTTCGCGGCCGAAGTGGATGTGGACGAGCTTGAAGCGCCGGCCAATGATACGTGCGTTGCGGAACTCGGCCCGGACCTGTTCCGGCGTGGCGCTGGTGGCTACGTCGAAATCCTTGGGGGTGATGTTGAGCAGCATGTCGCGCACGCATCCACCGACCAGGTAAGCCTGGTAGCCGGCGTTCTGCAGGCGTTCGACGATGTTCACCGCATAACGGCTGAACTGGGCCTTCTGCAATGAGTGCTGGCCGCTGTTGAGCACTTCAGGCGTGCTGCGGATGTGTTGCGTACGACGCAAGGGAGAACGGAGTGACTGGAACAGCTTCTTCAGCATGGGATGCACTGTTTGAAGGAATGTTCGGCCAAAACGAAGAATGACCGCATGATGGGCGGGGATTCTAGCATTTAGTCTGGGGATCGTGTAGGACGCAGCAGATTTGAGCTGCAAGCTTTAAGCGGCAAGCCTTGTAGGCTTCGCGGTGGCGGAACGTCGGAAACCACAAGGGGAGCCGAAGCTCCCCCAGAATTAGTTGCGTGCTCTGTTTTTATTATTGGTTTCGGGCTTCTTGTTTTTGTTGAGTGCCCGCGTCACGAGGTTTTCCCTGCGTGACCCTCCCAATCGGGAGCCAAGAGCAAACGGATTGCTTTGGTCGCTGTGTTGCAGTGATCCATCGATCCAACCAGTTCAGGCACCTGTCTTGAGACAGTTTTTATTGTTCTCGGCCTGGTTGTGGGGCAAGCCCCAAATACAACGCCTCTCCAAAAGAATCAGTTAGCTGCGCCTCTCGCCGTCTTGTTTTTATTGTGCGTGAGTCGATTCGTCTTATTTTTATTGTCTTGTGCATTGCTTGTTATTGTTCTTGTACCAAAGCTATAGCAGGGTGCGTGCCAACTTTTGCGAGACCCAGCGAAACCGGGGGTTCTAAGGTTATGCCGCTTTTTTTGGGGCGAAAAAAAGCCGGGGTTTCGTTACCGTAAACCCCGGCTTCTGTTACGTGAAAAAGCTGAGGTAACAGTTTTTTCACATTCACGGCGTTGTAACCGTCTACCTCTGTGGGAGCGAGCCTGCTCGCGATAGCGCTGTGCCAGTCGCCCTGAGTGCAGGCTGATACACCGCTATCGCGAGCAGGCTCGCTCCCACCCTTGATCTCAGCTTTCGCTGGCCACTCCGGTCTTGCGACGCGGAATCCCCAGGCGCTGGCGACGTTCCCACAGGCACTTGCGACTCACCCCCAGCTTGCGTGCCAGTTCGGTCTCGGTCATGTGGTCCTGATGTTCCAGGACGAAATGCTGGAAGTAGTCTTCCAGGGACAGGTCCTCGGTAGGCTCGTGGCTGGTGTTGTTGGCAGCGCCCCCCTGTTGTGGAGCCAGGCCGATGAACTCTTCATCGTCGAGATCGCTGAGCTCGACGTCGATACCCAGCAGGTCGGCGGAGATTTCCGGGCTTTCGCACAGGATCACTGCCCGCTCCACTGCGTTTTCCAGCTCCCGGACGTTACCCGGCCAGGCGTAATGACGAATGGCCTGTTCTGCGTCGGGGGCAAACTTCAGGTCGGTGCGGTTGACCCGCGCGCTCTGGCGGGCGAGGAAGGCATTGGCGATTTCGTTGACGTCCGCGCCCCGTTCGCGCAGGGCAGGCAGTTTCAGCGCAATGACGTGCAGGCGGTAATACAGGTCTTCACGGAACTGGCCGATTTTCGCCAGGCTCTTGAGGTCACGGTGGGTTGCGGCGATCAGGCGCACATCGACTTTTTGCGACTGCACCGACCCGACCCGACGGATTTCGCCTTCTTGAAGGACCCGCAGCAGCCGTGCCTGGGCCTCCAGCGGCAATTCACCGATTTCGTCGAGGAACAGCGTGCCACCGTCCGCCGCTTCTACCAGCCCGGCGCGCCCGGCGCTGGCCCCGGTGAAGGCGCCTTTTTCATGACCGAACAGCTCGGACTCGATCAGACTTTCCGGAATCGCCGCGCAGTTCACCGAGATCATCGGCGCCTTGGCTCGGCGCGACAGGTTATGCAGGGCACGGGCCACCAGTTCCTTGCCGGTCCCGGACTCGCCCTGGATCAGCACGTTGGAGTCGGTTGGCGCGACCTTGCGGATTTTGACGTACAGATCCTGCATGGGCGGACAGGAGCCGATGATGCCGATTTCGCCATTACTGTTGCCAACGACACCTTTGGTGGTGGCAGCCTTACCGTTCGTCGGCTCCGGTGGGTTGCCGGTCGCCGTCTGTCGGTCACGCAGGATACGGGCCACGGCCTGGAGCATCTCGTCGTGATCGAACGGCTTGGCGATGTAGTCCACCGCGCCCATTTTCATGGAGTCGACGGCCGAGCGCAGGCTGGCGTAGCTGGTCATGATCAGCACCGGCGTGCCCTGGCCGAGCTTGATCAGCTCGGTACCGGGGGCTCCGGGCAGGCGCAGGTCGCTGACGATGAGGTCAAACGTTGGGATGCTGAATCGCTCTTGTGCTTCCTGCACGGAACCGGCTTCGCTGACCTGGTATTGGTTGCGTTCCAGCAGGCGACGCAAGGCGGAGCGGATAATTGTTTCGTCTTCGACGATCAAAATGTGCGGCATTGATTCGATTCTCTCGACGGTCTCAGTTCACAGCGGACGTCGCTTCGACATGACGCGGCAAGGTCACCCGTATACGGGTGCCGCGTTGGCCTTGTACATCGGCCGGGCTGTCGATGGTGATTTGTCCATAATGCTCTTCAACGATGGAATAGACCAGTGCAAGGCCCAGTCCGGTGCCTTCGCCAGGATCCTTGGTGGTGAAGAAGGGTTCGAACAATCGATCCATGATGTTCTGTGGAATACCGCTGCCTTCGTCTTCGACGATCAGATCGATCGTGTGTTCGCTGGCTTCGCTCTTGACCCGCACGGCGCTGCCGGCCGGTGAGGCGTCGCGGGCGTTGGACAGCAGGTTGATCAGGACCTGGGCGAGCCGCTGGGGATCGCCGTCGACCCAATGATCCGGGTCGCACAGGTTGAAGAATTGCACTTCGAAATTGCGCCGGTTGAGGGCCAGCAGGCCAATGGCATCCTGGGCCACTTCGGCCAGGCAGACAGGCTCGTCGTTGTGCTGGTGCCCGCCGGCGTGGGCGAAACTCATCAGCGACTGCACGATACGCGACACGCGTCGGGTCTGCTCAAGTATCTGGCTGCTGATTTCCGTCAGTTCGCCATCCTCCTCGCGCTCTTCACGCAGGTTTTGCGCCAGGCAGGCGATGCCGGTGATCGGGTTGCCAATTTCGTGGGCCACCCCGGCTGCCAGCCGGCCGATGCTCGCCAGGCGTTCGGAGTGGACCAGCTTGTCTTCGAGCATCTGGGTGTCGGTCAGGTCTTCCACCAGCAACACCAGGCCACTGTTGCCCGGCGCCAGCGGCTCGTCGATGGCCGCCTTGTGCAGGTTCAGCCAGCGGGTCTGGCCGTCGAGGGCCAGGTGCTGTTTGTGCAAGTGCTCGTCCGGCAAGTCGATGAAGCCTTGCAACAAACCTTTCCATGGCTCGCCCAGGGTGCTCAGGCGTGAACCCACCACACGCTGGGCGGCGATTCCGGTCAGTTCTTCCATGGCCTTGTTCCACATCAGGATTTCCTGGTCCTTGGCCAGGGAGCACACGCCCATCGGCAGTTCCTGCAAGGTCTGGCGGTGATAACGGCGCAGGGCATCCAGCTCGGCGGCAAGGCCGGTGAGGCGCGAGTGGTAGTCCTCGAGGCGGCTTTCGATGAAATGGATGTCCTCGGTGACGTAGTTTTCGCCGCCGGCCTTGTAGGGCAGGAACGTCTCGACCATGTCCTGGGCCACGCTGGGACCCATCAGGCCGGACAGGTTGGCTTCGATCCGGTCCCGCAGGCGACGCAAGGCATAGGGGCGACGCTCGTCGAAAGGCAGGTAAAGGTCCCGCAGGGCCTGTTCGACTTCCTTTTGCGCGGCCTTTGCACCCAGGGGTTTGGCCAATTGCGTGGCGAACTCCTGGGGCGAGGCCGCGTGCAGTTCACGGCGTTGCGGGCGGCGAACGTTGTCCACGGCGCAGGCTTCGGCGGCGCTGGCTTCTTCGCTGCTGGCGTTGGTGAACAGCGAGATCAGGGTGAACATCAGCACGTTCGCCGCCAGCGAGGCGATGGCCGCCATGTGCCAACTGGTGTCGTCGAGCACATAGATCATGTTCAGCAACGGGATATAGAAGCCTTGCAGGTTGCCCAGCAGCGGCAACAGCATGGCAACCAGCCAGACCAGGATGCCCGCCAGCAAGCCGGCGATAAAGCCGCGGCGGTTGGCAGTCGGCCAGTACAGCACCGACAACACGCCCGGCAGGAACTGCAAGGTGGCAACGAAGGCGACAATGCCCAGGTTGGCCAGGTCCTGGCCATCTCCCAGCATCAGGTAGAAGCCGTAGCCGGCCATGATGATCGCGACGATCAGTGCCCGCCGGGTCCATTTCAGCCAGCGGTAGATATTGCCCTCGGCCGGTGGTTGGTAGAGCGGCAGCACCAGGTGGTTGAGGGCCATGCCCGACAGCGCCAGGGTGGTCACGATGATCAGGCCGCTGGCCGCCGACAGGCCGCCGATATAGGCCAGCAGGGCCAAGGCGTGATTGTTGGCGGCGATGCCGATGCCGAGGGTGAAGTATTCCGGATTGGTACTGGCCCCCAGCTTCAACCCGGCCCACAGGATCAGCGGCACCGCCAGGCTCATCAGCAGCAGGAACAGCGGCAGACCCCAGCTCGCGCTCACCAGCGAGCGTGGGTTGAGGTTTTCGGTGAAGGTCATGTGGTACATGTGCGGCATCACGATCGCTGACGCGAAGAACACCAGCAACAGCGTACGCCACGGGCCTTCCTGCAACGGTGTGTGCAGGGCGGCGAGGGCGGTCTGGTTCTGCAGCAGCCACAGTTCAAGCTGTTGCGGGCCGTTGAACACACCGTACAGCGCGTAGAGGCCGACGCCACCGATGGCGATCAGCTTGATCACCGACTCGAAGGCGATGGCGAACACCAGGCCTTCGTGTTTTTCCCGGGTGGCGATGTGCCGGGAACCGAAGAAAATGGTGAACAGGATGATCAGGACGCAGAAGCTCAGCGCCACCCGGTGCTGCACCGGCTCGTGGGTCAGGATGCTGATGGAGTCGGCCACGGCCTGCATCTGCAGGGCCAGCAACGGCAACACGCCCACGAGCATGAAGATCGTGGTCAGCGCACCGGCCCAGGTGCTGCGGAAACGAAAGGCGAACAGGTCAGCCAGGGACGACAACTGGTAGGTGCGGGTGATTTTCAGGATCGGGTACAGCAACACTGGCGCCAGCAGGAAGGCTCCCGACACACCCAGGTAACTGGACAGGAAGCCATAGCCATACTGGTAGGCCAGCCCGACCGTACCGTAGAACGCCCACGCACTGGCGTAGACCCCCAGCGACAGGGTGTAGGTCAGCGGATGGCGGATGATCGCCCGGGGGATCATGCCCCGTTCACTGATCCAGGCCACGCCGAACAGTACCGCCAGGTAGGCCGCACTGATCAGGATCATCTGGGTCAGGCTAAAGCTCATCGGCATCTTTTTGGCTCTGCAGGATGAAGGTCACGACGATCAGGATCAGCCAGAGCAGATATGGCCGATACCAGGCACCCGTGGCATCGATCCACCAATCCATGATGGCCGGGGAGAACAGATAAATCCCCACTACCAGGAGCAGGACCAAGCGATAGATGTACATCCCGGCCTCTCTTTTTAAGCGCGTGCCCGAAAACGTGCGGCGATGGTAACGGATGGGCGCCAAGCTGCAAGGGCCGTCAACGTATTTGCGCCTCGGGCAGGGTCATTGTGCGCGGGATCCGTGCCGCATCCCAGTGGCGAACGCCCCAGGCCAGCAGCTCCCGAGGGCTGGCGTCGGCCAGTTCGACGCCGGATTCCTGACCCAGTGCGCGCAAGGCCCTGCGCAGCAACGGCGTGGCCTGGTCGGCCGCCAGCGGTGGCGAACGGTAGGACTTGCCCAGCTTGTGTCCGTCCGGTTGGGTGATCAACGGCACATGCAGGTAGCGCGGCTGTGGCAGCCCGAGCAACTCTTGCAGATAGAGTTGGCGGGGTGTGGAGTCCAGCAGGTCGGCGCCGCGCACGATATCGGTCACTCCTTGCCAGGCGTCGTCCAGCACCACGGCCAGTTGATAAGCATAGAGCCCGTCGCGGCGCCGGATGACAAAATCGCCGACCTCGCGGCCCAGATGCTGGCGGAACTCGCCTTGTACCCGGTCGATGAAGTGGTACTCGAGCTCGGGGACGCGCAGGCGGATGGCGGCGTCTTCGGTGCTGTGCCCGGCGTTGCGGCACAACCCCGGATACACACCCTGATACGCCTCCAGTTGTTTGCGCGAACAGGTGCAGGCATAAGCCAGGCCTTGGCTGAACAGGCGGTTGATCACCTGATCGTAGGCCTCATGGCGTTCGCTCTGGCGGACCATCTCACCGTCCCATTCGAAGCCATAGCTCTCCAGGGCCTTGAGAATCGCCACTTGCGCGCCGGGTTCTTCCCGGGGCGGATCGAGGTCTTCCATGCGCAACAGCCAGCGTCCGCCAGCGGCCCTGGCGTCCAGGTACGACGCCAGGGCCGCGACCAGCGAGCCGAAATGCAGGTGGCCGCTGGGAGTGGGGGCGAAGCGTCCGATGTAGGAGGAGGTGGCAGTCATAGGAAAATAATAGTGGAGGAACACTGCCCCTTTGTGGGAGCGAGCCTGCTCGCGATAGTGGTATGCCTGCCACCGCAGAGGTGACTGATCTGGCGCTATCGCGAGCAGGCTCGCTCCCACAAGGGGGGCACACGTTCTGAGTAGGGAACCTGGTGCAAACAAAAAACGGAGCGTATGAACGCTCCGTTTTTCGGTAACAGCTCAGGCAAATTACTTGCCGACCTGTTTTTCCTTGATTTCCGCCAGGGTCTTGCAGTCGATGCACAAGTCGGCCGTCGGGCGGGCTTCCAGCCGGCGGATGCCGATCTCGATGCCGCAGGACTCGCACCAGCCGTATTCTTCGTCTTCGATCAGTTGCAACGTCTTGTCGATCTTCTTGATCAACTTGCGCTCACGGTCACGTGCGCGCAGTTCCAGGCTGAATTCTTCTTCCTGGCTGGCACGGTCGGCCGGGTCGGGGAAGTTGGCCGCCTCGTCTTTCATGTGGTCCACGGTGCGGTCGACTTCCTGCATCAAGTCCTGTTTCCACTTGTTCAGGATCTTGGTGAAGTGCGCGCGCATGGGGGCGCCCATGTACTCTTCGCCCGCTTTAGGGACATAAGGCTCAAACCCGCTGAGCGACTGATTTTGATTTTGCTTTGCTTGGGTGGGCATGAATGGACCGCCTCTACTCTTGTAATCCACTACGCAGGATTGCTCCATCACCGACACCTGCCGGCCCTGCGGCTGCAAGCGGGCGAACTTACCAGATCGAATCGGGCCGCGCCACTCCCGGTTGTCGAGCCTGCGGCGGGCGGGGCCTCGCAAGGCATGGCCGGGTTCGGTTCGGTGAAGAGGTCATCCTGCTCAATGCTTGATTCTAGTCAAGCCTGGGCCAATCGCCGGAGTCATTTCCTGCAATCCGGGGCTATGACCGCTTCAGGTTCGCGCTCGTTCCCGCAGTTGTTTCTGACTTGGGCGGAGAGTTGGGTAGAATCGGTTCTTTTTTATGCGAAGGAAGGCTAATGGCTCAGTCCTACAGTGCGCGCAGTCGCGCCATCGAACCTTTCCATGTGATGGCGTTGCTGGCCCGTGCCAATGAACTGCAGGCCGCCGGACACGACGTCATCCACCTGGAGATCGGCGAGCCGGACTTCACCACGGCCGAGCCGATCATCCAGGCCGGTCAGGTCGCGCTGGCGGCGGGCAAGACCCGCTACACCGCCGCTCGCGGCATCCCCGAACTGCGGGAAGCCATTGCCGGTTTCTACGGGCAGCGCTACGGGGTGAGCATCGACCCCCGACGTATCCTGATCACGCCGGGTGGGTCCGGTGCATTGCTACTGGCCAGCGCCTTGCTGGTAGACCCGGGTAAACACTGGTTGCTGGCGGACCCGGGCTACCCCTGCAACCGTCACTTCCTGCGGTTGGTGGAAGGCGCGGCGCAGCTGGTGCCGGTGGGGCCGGAGGTGCGTTACCAGTTGACCCCTGAGCTGGTGGACCGGCATTGGGACCAGGACAGCGTCGGTGCGCTGGTGGCGTCGCCGGCCAATCCGACCGGAACGCTGCTTTCCCGGGATGAACTGGCCGGGCTGTCGAAGGCAATCAAGGCACGTAAGGGCCATCTGGTGGTGGATGAGATCTATCACGGCCTGACCTATGGCACCGAGGCCGCCAGCGTGCTGGAAGTCGACGACGATGCCTTCGTCCTGAATAGTTTTTCCAAGTATTTCGGCATGACCGGCTGGCGATTGGGCTGGCTGGTGGCGCCTTCGGCCGCCGTCAGTGAGTTGGAAAAACTGGCGCAGAACCTCTACATCAGCGCGCCAAGCATGGCCCAGTACGCGGCCCTGGCCTGTTTCGAGCCAGCGACCATCGAGATCTTCGAGCAGCGTCGGGCCGAGTTCGCGCTACGCCGGGATTTCTTGCTGCCGGCCTTGCGTGAGTTGGGTTTCGGCATTGCGGTCGAGCCGGAAGGCGCGTTCTACCTCTATGCCGATATCCGCGCATTCGGTGGCGATGCCTTTGCCTTCTGCCAGCACTTCCTGGAAACCGAACACGTGGCGTTCACCCCCGGCCTGGACTTCGGCCGTCATCAGGCTGGGCACCATGTGCGCTTCGCCTACACCCAGAGTCTGCCGCGGCTACAGGAAGCGGTGGAGCGAATCGCGCGCGGACTGCGGAGCTGGCAAGGCTGATGCGCTTTTCTCCTGCCCTGGAAGAAGGTCGACTGATTCGGCGCTACAAGCGTTTCCTTGCCGATATCGAAACCCTTGATGGCGAACAGCTGACGATCCACTGTCCCAATACCGGTTCGATGCTCAATTGCATGGCCGAAGGCGCACGGGTCTGGTTCAGTCGTTCCAGCGATCCCAAACGCAAGCTGCCCGGAACCTGGGAAGTCGGCGAAACCCCCCAGGGGCGGCTGGCTTGCATCAACACCGGGCGGGCCAATGGCTTGATCGAAGAGGCGTTGCGTGCCGGGGTGATCAGCGAGCTCAATGGCTTCATCGGGTTAAAGCGGGAAGTGGCCTACGGCGTGGAGAACAGTCGTATCGATTTTCGCCTGGATTACGAGCACGGTTCGGCCTGGGTCGAAGTCAAGAGCGTCACCCTGGGTTTCGATGGCACGAACGTCGCCGCGTTTCCCGATGCCGTGACGCAGCGCGGCGCCAAGCACTTGAGGGAATTGGCCTGCCTGGCTCGCGAAGGTACGAGGGCGGTGCAGTTGTATTGCGTGAACCTGAGCGGCATCGACGCAGTGCGCCCGGCCGAGGAAATCGACCCGGGCTATGCGGCAGCCCTGCGCGAAGCGGCCGCGGCGGGTGTGCAGGTGCTGGCCTACGGGGTCACGCTGACGCCCGAGCAGATGTGGGTGGACCGTGCGTTGCCAGTGTTGCTCGAGCCGCTACACCTTGACCCAGATGCCTTGCGCGTTCTCCCGGCTGTCTAGCGCCACCAGGAACTGGCCGGCACAAGGACCGGCCACGCATTCGCCGCTTTCGATCAGAAACAGCGCGCCGTGGGTGGCGCACTGGATCAGGCTGGCACTGGCGTCGAGGAACCGGTCGGGTTGCCATTCCAGCGGTACGCCACGGTGCGGACAGCGGTTGAGATACACATGAACCTGACCCGCACGCCGTACCGCCAGCACCTTGCGCCCCTCAATGTCGAAACCGCGACTGTCGTTGTCGGGCAGTTCGGCGTTGCTGCACAGAAATTTCATGTGAGTCTCGATGCGGATGTTGAATGCCTCCCTGTGGGAGTAACTTCACAGTTGACGGTCAGATAGAAGTATTCATCAAATGTCGGGTCGAGAGTACTCGCCTGACGATTCCATGCCCATTCATGAACAACTTCGTCGAGAACGCTGCCCGATGCGCCTGATCCTGATTCTGGTCTTGAGTACCTTGACCGCCTGCCAGAGCATCGCACCGCCACCGATCAGCGGGCGGATCCGTGACCTGCACAACGGTCAGTCTGTTGCGCCCAGGGTTCTGGTCGAACGTCTGGCGAAGGCGCCTCGGGTTATCGTGGGAGAGCAGCATGACAACCCGGATCATCACGCGCTGCAATTATGGCTGCTCCAGGCCCTGGCCGGGCAACGGGCGCAAGGCAGTCTATTGCTGGAAATGCTGACGCCAAGCCAGCAGTCGCGGATCGATGGGGTCCGCCAGCAACCTGCCATGCCGGAAAACTTGCCTGACGCGCTGGATTGGTCGCCGGGTTGGGATTGGAACCTCTATGGACCTGTCGTCGAATACGCACTGGCGCAACCTTATCCGTTGTTGGCCGCGAACCTGGATGCTGTCGAAATCAAGCGCTTCTACCGGCAAGCGCCAGGCTTGAGCGGTGTTCGCTCCAAAGGGGCGGCGGTAAAAGAAGAGCTGCTGGGGCAGATTCGCGATGCCCACTGCGGCCTGCTGCCGGAATCGCAGATGCCGGCGATGGTGGCCGTTCAGCAACAACGCGATCGGCGCATGGCCGAGCGATTGCTGGCGGCGCCAACTCCCGCATTGTTGTTTGCAGGTGCCTGGCATGGACGCAAGGATATTGGCGTACCGCTGCATGTCCTGGACCTTGGGGCAGGTGAAGCACCGGTGGTCCTGATGCTGGCCGAGGAGGGCAGCGAGGTCACATCGGCCATGGCGGATTACGTATGGTACACACCGGCCACGCCACCCGTGGATTATTGCGCGCAAATGCGCGGACAGCCGTAGGCTTCTCGCGGACAAAAAAAGACCCGGCAAGAGCCGGGTCAAATAACCGTGATTAGCCTGATGAGGAGATATCTGAGAGTCCGAACCAAGGGCTTTTCAAATATCGACCAGTCTCGCGACCGGATGTGGTAATCATAGCGATTCTCATTACCATGTCAAACGTTGTTTTCCAGTTCGTCGCAATAACCGCGATGGTTTATGTCGATAACCAAGGGCATCAGGCTTTGTGGCGTGTGGAAATGGCGTCCAATTGCTTGTTCAATGCTTCCTTGCGTTCGGCGGGGATGTCATTCCAGTGCATATCCATCAGCGCGCCTTCAATCGCGTACAGCAACACCTTGGAGGCCCGGAAACCACGCGTGCGTACCGCACGATAGGCATCGACCGCTCCGAGTCGACGCAGATCCGAGGCGCTGTGGATGCCCACGGCGTGTAGCCATTGGGCCGACGTCTTGCCCAGATTTTTCAGGTGTTGCAGTTCATCATTCATCGAGCCTCCTTGCGACGGCCGACTGTTCAGTGGGCAAGCTTCTCAGGAGTGTAGCGCTCAGTAGGAAAAGCGTGATTCTTTGGCAGGATTGTCGCAAAAGCTTCTAAGGCATAACGCACGATGAGGGAAAACCAGTGGCGACGGACCCCATCCAGCGCGGGCGGGGGCGCTGGATTTGGTCGTGCGGGTTTGCCTTTTCTGGCAAATCAGCGGGTACGGTAGCGCAACCGGGTGCCGAAGTTCATCGACATCAGAATTTCGTCGGCCGACAGCTCGGGTGGGAAATAGGCGCCGGAGATCTGCGCATGGGCCAGGCTCGCGCCTTCCAGCTTCGACTTGCGGAAATCGACGCCACGCAAATCAGCGGAACGGAAGTAAGCGTCCGTGAAGTCGACGTCGTCCACATTCAATTCCCGCAGGTCGAGCCCGCGAAAATCGCCGCCGCGCAAGTCAACCGGGCCTTGAGGGCGTTCTTTATTGAAGCCTGCAATGTCGTCTTTGCGCAGCAAGGCATACAGCGGCGTGTCGAGAATCTTTGGGCGGTTCATGTCATGTCACCTGTTGGTTTTATGGCGCCAGTATAGTGCCAGTATTTGGCGACCGTGAAGCCAGGTGTCGCTTCACGGTCGAAATAGTTGCTTACAGGCCTGGCAGGCGTTGGCGAATCTGCGCGACCACGTTGTCGAGCGTGCCGCTTTCATTGGTCTGGACCGGTTTGCTGCAGAGGATTTCCTCCGGCGTCAGCGCTTCGCGGTTGGCCTGCTGTGCAGCGATGACGGCCAGGGTCGCGTCGGAAGGGTCTTTCTGATCGGCCTGACGCTGCGCCAGCCTGTTTTCGATGACCGCTTGCGGAGCATTGCAATCGAGGATCAGGAACGGGGTGCCCGTCGCTTCGGCGATTTTCGCTGCGGCTTCACGCTGCTCGCGCTTGAGGTACGTGGCATCGATCACCACCGGGAACCCGGCGCGCAGGATCCCGCCGGCGATTTCATGCAAGCGCGCATACGTGGCGCTGCTGGCATCGCTGCTATAGATGCCGGCCTGGGGATCGTTCGGCACCTGTTGCTCACCGAACAGGCGCTTGCGTTCCACGTCCGAACGCAGGCGAATCGCCCCCAGCGCTTCCACCAGGCGCATCGCGACGTGGCTTTTGCCTACGGCTGAAACACCATGGGTAATGGCCAGGAATGGCGACGGAATGGTGCTGTAGCTCTCTGCCAGGTTGGCGTAGTTGCGGTACTGGCGCAGGGTGGTGGCGCGTTGCACCGGGTCGGCTTCGGCCGGCATGCTGAACAAGGCGATCTTGGCCCGGACCAGGGCCCGGTAGGCTTTGTAGAAGTTCAGCAGTTCCAGGCCCTGGTAATCGCCGGTCAGCTCCAGGTACTGGCTGACGAATCGCCGGGCCAGGGACTTGAGCCCGCGGTCTTCCAGGTCCATCGCCAGGAATGCCGTGTCGCCGTAGACGTCGGTGAAACGGAACGGTTCGTTGAACTCGATGCAGTCGAAAATCACCACATTGCCATCGATCACGGTGGCGTTGCCCAGGTGGATGTCGCCATGGCATTCGCGGATGAAGCCTTCGGCCTTGCGCTGGATGAACAGCGGCTTGAGGCGTTCGAAACTGCTTTCAGCCCAGGCTTGCAGGGCCTCGAGTTGCGCCAGGTCAGCCTTGTCGCTGAGGAACGGGAGGATCTGTTCGAAATTCTGCCGCACCGGTGCCATCACGCTGTCCGGGGTGCCGGCCGGGTTTTCGGCGGGAACCTTGGGCGTGGAGAGGTGGAACCGGGCAATCTGCTCGGCCATTTCGTCGACGTGGGCGGTGGTCAGTTCACCGTTGGCCTGCAACGTGCTGAGCAACTGGCTTTGCGGGAACTGACGCATCTTCAGGGCATATTCGATCGCCGGTCCGTCACCATTCAACTGTGGCGCTTCGGCGCTGCCGGTGATCGGCAACACTTCCAGGTACAGGTCCCGGGTCAAGCGCTGGTTCAGGCGCAGCTCTTCGCCGCAGAAATGCTTGCGGGCGTCGAGCTCGGTGAAGTCGAGGAAGCCGAAATTGACCGGCTTCTTGAACTTGTAGGCGTAAGGACCGGTGAGCAAGACCCAGGAAATGTGGGTTTCGATGACCTGGAACCCTTCGACGGGGTGCGGATAGAGGGCCGGGTTTTGCAGGGCAGCGATCAGGGTCTGGCTCACAGGCGATCCTTCAGAGTCTGGAAAAATTCAAGGCCGTCATTATGGCGGCAAGCTGCATTAACGCAAACCGGATGGCCTGTGCATCACGCAGCTTATCGGGCTCATGTTGAACCATCGCAAAGTGCGTATAATCCGCCGCCATGACTCGTACCCGATCCCCCCGTACCCCCAAGAAACCACCCGCCAGCCGCCTGCGGCCCTGGCTGGGCTGGGCCCTTAAACTCGGCCTGGTGGGCCTTGTCGTGCTTGCCGGTTTTGCCGTCTACCTCGATGCGGTGGTCCAGGAGAAGTTCTCCGGCAAGCGCTGGACGATCCCGGCCAAGGTCTACGCCCGGCCGCTGGAGCTGTTCGTCGGACAGAAGCTGAGCAAGGACGACTTCCTCACCGAACTCGACGCCCTGGGCTATCGCCGTGAAAGTGTGGCCAACGGCCCGGGCGAAGCTTCCGTCAATGGCAACACTGTCGATCTCAATACCCGTGGCTTCCAGTTCTATGAAGGCATGGAGCAGGCGCAAGCGGTGCGCGTGCGGTTTTCCGGCGACTACGTGGCCGCGTTGACGGGTGCCAACAATGCCAGTCTTTCGGTGGTGCGCCTCGAGCCGCTGTTGATCGGCGGCCTGTATCCGAAGAACCTCGAAGACCGGATCCTGATCAAGATCGACCAGGTGCCGCCGTTCCTGATCGATACGCTGGTCGCTGTCGAAGACCGGGATTTCTACCATCACTTCGGCGTCTCGCCCAAGTCGATTGCCCGGGCCATCTGGGTCAACACGTCCTCGGGCCATATGCGCCAGGGTGGCAGTACCCTGACCCAACAGTTGGTCAAGAACTTCTACCTGACCAACGAGCGTAGCCTCACCCGCAAGCTCACCGAAGCCATGATGGCGTTGTTGCTGGAGTTGCATTACGACAAGCAGGAGATCCTCGAGGCGTACCTCAATGAGGTCTTCATCGGCCAGGACGGTCAGCGGGCGGTGCACGGTTTTGGCCTCGCCAGCCAGTTCTTCTTCAGCCAGCCGTTGTCCGAACTCAAGCTGCATCAGGTGGCGCTGCTGGTGGGCATGGTCAAGGGGCCGTCTTCCTACAACCCGCGGCGTAATCCGGAGCGGGCCCTCGAACGTCGCAACCTGGTGCTCGACCTGCTGCAACAACAAGGCGTGGCGACGGCCGAGCAGGTCGAAGCAGCGAAGAAAATGCCATTGGGCGTGACCAAGCGCGGCAGCCTGGCGGACAGCTCGTTCCCCGGTTTCCTCGACCTGGTCAAACGGCAACTGCGTGAAGACTACCGCGACGAAGACTTGACCGAAGAAGGCCTGCGGATCTTCACCAGTTTCGACCCGATCCTGCAGATGAAAGCCGAAGCGTCGGTCGAGGATACTTTCAAGCGTCTGGGTGCGCGCAAGGGTGCCGAGGATGTGGAAGCCGCCATGGTGGTGACCAACCCGGAAACCGGTGAAGTCCAGGCCATGATCGGCAGCCGCCAGGCCAGTTTCGCCGGTTTCAACCGGGCCCTGGATGCCGTGCGCCCGATCGGCTCGCTGATCAAGCCGGCGGTGTACCTTACCGCCCTGGAAAAACCAAGCCAGTACACACTGACCAGTTGGCTGTCGGACGAGGTGTTCTCGGTCAAGGGCGCGGACGGCCAGGTCTGGAAACCGCAGAACTATGACCGGCGCTCCCACGGTACGGTTTTCCTGTATCAGGGGCTGGCGCATTCCTACAACTTGTCCACGGCTCGCCTTGGGCTGGAAGTCGGTGTGCCGAATGTGCTCAAGACATTGGCGCGTCTGGGGGTCAGCCGCGAATTGCCGGCCTTCCCGTCGATGCTGCTGGGAGCCGGTGGCCTCACGCCGATCGAGGTTGCGGCCATGTACCAGACGCTGGCCAACGGCGGCTTCAATACGCCGATGCGCGGGATCCGCAGCGTGCTCACCGCCGACGGTGAGCCACTCAAGCGTTATCCGTTCCAGATTCAGCAGCGTTTCGATCCGGGTTCCATCTACCTGATCCAGAGCGCCATGCAGCGGGTCATGCGTGAAGGTACCGGCAGCTCGGTCTATAACGTGCTGCCCCGAACCCTGACGCTGGCGGGCAAGACCGGTACCAGTAACGATTCCCGTGACAGCTGGTTCGCCGGTTTCAGCCAGGACCTGCTGGCCGTGGTCTGGCTCGGTCGCGATGACAACGGCAAGACGCCGTTCACCGGCGCCACGGGCGCATTGCAGGTCTGGACCAGCTTCATGCGCAAGGCCGACCCATTGCCGCTGGACATGCCGCAGCCGGACAACGTCGTTCAGGCCTGGGTCGATTCGCGCACCGGACAAGGCTCCGATGCCAATTGCCCGGGCGCGGTGCAGATGCCGTATATTCGCGGCAGCGAACCACCACCCGGTGCCGCCTGCGGCGGACAGAATCCAGCCGAGTCGGTGATGGATTGGGTCAAGGACTGGATGAATTAAGCAAAGAGGGTTTCACGTGAACAAGTGGTTGATTCCAGCGGTAACTGCCGTGGCTTTGCTCAGTGGTTGCTCGACCGTACAGCGCGGCTCGATTCCGGTTGTCGACTCCGGCACTGCCGTTTCCAACAGTGAGCGGGTGTCGGCAAGCGGCGGCTTCCGTCAAACGACGGTGAAACGGCCGGTGCAAGGCCAGGCCCAGGCGATTCCTCAAGGCGACACCGGAGTGGTCGTGATGGTGCCCGGTGGCGGTGCCACGACCTCGGCGCCGATCAGCACTACGCCGATCACGCCCGGACCCATCACGCCTGGCCCTATCGAAACCTCGCCGATCAATCAGGGCAGCTACAGCATGCCTGCCTCGCCCGGCAGCATTCCGTCGGCTGGCTCCGGTGGCCTGTCCGCCGATGAGCAACTGGATGGCCCGGTGTTGGCCCTGCTGACGACCGCTCAACAGCAACAGGCCAGTGGCGACCTCAACGGTGCCTCTTCCAGTCTGGAACGTGCCCAGCGCGTAGCGCCGCGTGAACCCCAGGTTCTTTATCGCCTGGCCCAGGTACGCATGGCCCAGGGCGATGCGCCGCAAGCCGAACAACTGGCCCGTCGCGGTCTGACATTCACCAGCGGTCGTCCGGCCCTTCAGGCCAGCCTGTGGGAACTGATCGCCCAGGCGCGTGAGAAACAAGGCGATTCGGCCGGCGCGGCGCTGGCCCGTCAGAAGGCCAAGGTTTCGCTCTGATGGATACGCGTTTTCCCCAGATCGCCGATCAGTTGCTGCTGATCGAGCGGGAGTTGCGGGTCCAGGGCTGGTGGAGCAGCGTTTCGCCTTCGGTCGAAGCGCTGGCCAGTGTCGAGCCGTTCGCGGTCGACACCCTGGACTTCGAGCAATGGCTGCAATGGATTTTCCTGCCACGGATGAAAGCCATCCTGGAAAATGACCTGCCGCTGCCCAACGCCTCGGGCATCCTTGCCATGGCGGAAATGGTCTATGCCCAGCGACCAGGGCAGGGCATCGAGTTGCAGCGGTTGCTGTCGCAGTTCGACCGGTTGATCAGCGACGTCAGCTGACTGCCGTCACTGGCAGTGTTCCTCGATCTGCTTGCTCGTCTCGTCGATTCGCTGGCGTCGTTCCTCGTCAGTGAGGCGGCGCATTTCCCCCTCCACGTCTTCACGAACCCGTGGGTTGTTCTTCAATTGTGCGAGGTTGGTCCGGGCCTGCTCGCAGAACACCTTGAGCTGGGCTTCCTGGTCAGCCACTTGCTGCTTGACCTGCTCGTCAATGGCCTTTTGGTCGCCAATGGTGCCGGCGGAGGGTGGCGCGGGCGGTTTGCCGACGGGCGGTGAGGACTTGATCACGGTCGTGGCCCCTGCGCCATCGGGTGGCTGGGCGCTGAAGTGAGTCACCCCCTGGGCGTCCACCCATTTGTAGATCTGACCGGCCATGCACATCGGGCTCAGGCCAACCAGCAGGCTGGCCGTCAGTATGAACATTCGCATGCTGTTTCCTTGTCAGGGGTTGCGCAATTGAAGCTAACACAGTTGCCGTTTAAAGGTTTTTTCTTGCGTTCTCATGCGCTTACTTCGAATAAAGCACATAGACGACTTGACTTGCAGAAGGCGAAACAGAAGAATCCAAAGTCCGCTGTAGAGGGACTGCCAGAAGCAGGCCCACTCGGCAGATCATGAGGCGCATATCCGCGTCGACCTGTTACACCCGCAACGCGTTACCTCGCGCTGGGTGGGAAAGGCCCGCAACACTTGGGACGATCCCAATACTTGCTCAGTCAGTGCTGACGTAGTCGGCGACCACCGTCGCTCATGCTCTGCCGAGAAGTAAACCTATTAAGACCCGTCCCCTTTTGAGGGGCGGTATTCTGGCGTTTTAGAGGTGAACAACGTGGAGCTTTTATCTGGCGGTGAGATGCTCGTCCGCTTCTTGCGTGACGAAGGCGTCAAATATATCTACGGGTACCCGGGTGGTGCTCTTCTTCATGTCTATGATGCCCTGTTCAAAGAACCGGAAGTGACCCACATCCTGGTTCGTCACGAGCAGGCGGCGACCCACATGGCTGACGGCTACGCCCGCGCCACCGGCAAGGCCGGCGTGGTGTTGGTGACTTCCGGTCCAGGCGCCACGAACGCCATCACCGGTATCGCCACCGCCTACATGGACTCGATCCCGATGGTGATCATTTCCGGCCAGGTGCCCAGCACCATGGTTGGCACTGATGCGTTCCAGGAAACCGACATGATCGGTATCTCCCGGCCGATCGTGAAGCACAGCTTCATGATCAAGCACCCGTCGGAAATCCCGGAAGTCATGAAGAAGGCCTTCTACCTGGCTGAATCCGGTCGTCCGGGCCCTGTGGTGGTCGATGTCCCGAAAGACATGACCAACCCGGCCGAGAAGTTCGAATACATCTTTCCGAAAAAAGCCAAGCTGCGCTCCTACAGCCCGGCCGTACGCGGTCACTCCGGGCAGATCCGCAAGGCAGCCGAAATGCTCCTGGCGGCCAAGCGTCCCGTGTTGTATTCGGGGGGGGCGTGATCCTCGGTGGCGGCTCCGCGCCGCTGACCGAACTGGCGAAGATGCTCAACCTGCCGGTCACCAATACGCTGATGGGCCTGGGCGCCTTCCCGGGCACCGACCGTCAGTTCATCGGTATGCTCGGCATGCACGGCAGCTACACCGCCAACCTGGCGATGCACCATGCCGATGTGATCCTGGCCGTCGGTGCGCGTTTCGATGACCGGGTCATCAACGGTGCGGCGAAGTTCTGCCCGAACGCCAAGATCATCCACATCGACATCGACCCTGCGTCCATTTCCAAGACCATCAAGGCAGACGTGCCGATTGTCGGTCCTGTGGAGAGTGTCCTGACCGAAATGGTCGCGATCCTCAAGGAAATCGGCGAGACCCCGAACAAGGAGTCCGTGGCCAGTTGGTGGAAGCAGGTCGATGAGTGGCGTGGCGACCGTGGCCTGTTCCCCTATGACAAGGGCGACGGTAGCGTGATCAAGCCGCAGACCGTGATCGAAACCCTTTGCGAAGTGACCAAGGGCGATGCCTTTGTAACCTCCGACGTGGGCCAGCACCAGATGTTCGCTGCGCAATACTATACGTTCAACAAGCCCAACCGCTGGATCAACTCCGGTGGCCTGGGCACCATGGGCTTCGGTTTCCCGGCGGCCATGGGCATCAAGTTGAGCTTCCCGGATGTCGACGTCGCCTGCGTCACCGGCGAGGGCAGCATCCAGATGAACATCCAGGAGCTGTCCACCTGCCTGCAATACGGTTTGCCGGTGAAGATCGTGATCCTGAACAACGGTGTGCTGGGCATGGTTCGCCAATGGCAGGACATGAGCTACGGCAGCCGTCACTCGCACTCGTACATGGAATCGCTGCCTGATTTCGTCAAGCTGGCCGAGGCCTATGGTCACGTCGGCGTGCGCATCACCGAATCGAAGGACCTGAAGTCGAAGATGGAGGAGGCGTTCGCCATGAAGGATCGCCTGGTGGTCATCGATATTGCAGTCGACACCAGCGAACACGTCTACCCGATGCAGATCAAAGACGGTTCCATGCGCGATATGTGGCTGAGCAAGACGGAGCGTACCTAATCATGCGGCATATTATTTCCCTGCTTCTGGAAAACGAACCGGGTGCTCTGTCTCGCGTAGTGGGCCTGTTCTCGCAGCGCAACTACAACATCGAAAGCCTGACGGTGGCGCCAACCGAAGACCCGACCCTGTCGCGTCTGACGCTGACCACCGTGGGCCACGATGAAATCATCGAGCAGATCACCAAGAACCTGAACAAGCTGATCGAGGTGGTCAAGCTCGTGGACCTGTCGGAAAGTGCTCACATCGAGCGCGAACTGATGCTGGTCAAGGTCAAGGCCACCGGCGCCCAGCGCGCCGAGATCAAGCGCACTACCGATATTTATCGTGGGCAGATCGTCGATGTCAGCGCCAGCGTCTATACCGTTCAGTTGACCGGTACCAGCGACAAGCTCGACAGCTTCATTCAATCGATCGGCACTGCCTCGATTCTGGAAACCGTACGCAGTGGTGTCACCGGCATTGCCCGTGGCGACAAAGTACTGAGCATCTAAACCAAATTAGCGAATGGCCTGAGCGGCCGGATATAGGGGAAATTCATGAAAGTTTTCTACGATAAAGATTGCGATCTGTCGATCATCCAGGGCAAGAAAGTCGCCATCATCGGCTACGGTTCCCAGGGTCACGCCCAGGCGTGCAACCTGAAGGACTCCGGTGTTGACGTGACCGTCGGCCTGCGTAAAGGCTCGGCCACCGTTGCCAAGGCAGAAGCCCACGGCCTGAAAGTGGCTGACGTGGCTTCCGCCGTTGCCGCTGCCGACCTGGTCATGATCCTGACCCCGGACGAATTCCAGGGCGCACTGTATCGCGACGAAATCGAACCGAACATCAAGAAGGGCGCTACCCTGGCCTTCTCCCACGGTTTCTCGATCCATTACAACCAGGTCGTGCCACGCGCTGACCTCGACGTGATCATGATCGCGCCGAAGGCTCCGGGTCACACCGTGCGTTCCGAGTTCGTCAAGGGTGGCGGTATCCCTGACCTGATCGCGATCTACCAGGACGCTTCGGGCAACGCCAAGAACGTGGCCCTGTCCTACGCTGCGGGCGTTGGCGGCGGCCGTACCGGCATCATCGAAACCACCTTCAAGGACGAGACCGAAACCGACCTGTTCGGTGAGCAGGCCGTTCTGTGCGGCGGTACCGTCGAGCTGGTTAAAGCCGGTTTCGAAACCCTGGTTGAAGCGGGCTACGCGCCGGAAATGGCCTACTTCGAGTGCCTGCACGAACTGAAGCTGATCGTTGACCTCATGTACGAAGGCGGTATCGCCAACATGAACTACTCGATCTCCAACAACGCCGAATACGGCGAGTACGTGACCGGTCCGGAAGTGATCAACGCCGAGTCCCGCCAGGCTATGCGCAACGCCCTGAAACGTATTCAGGACGGCGAATACGCCAAGATGTTCATCAGCGAAGGCGCTACCGGCTATCCTTCGATGACCGCCAAGCGTCGCAACAACGCTGCCCACGGCATCGAGATCATCGGCGAGCAACTGCGCTCGATGATGCCTTGGATCAGCGCCAACAAGATCGTCGACAAAGCCAAGAACTGAGTCGCGGGCTTGATCGAAAAACGCGGCCTCGGCCGCGTTTTTTCGTTTGGGCGATGGCTTCTGGTATAAAGCTGCATCGTTTGCGGCCGAACCCTCGTCCCAGACACCTGTCGAATTTTTTCACACCGTTGCAAGGTACTGTCCATGAGCGAACGTCCCGACGAGCCAAACCAGGCTCCTGACGCCGAAAGCATGTTGCCCATCGATGAACACGTCGAGGAAGGTCATGACGCTGAAGGCCGTAAGGTCCGGCATCGTGGCATCTATCTGCTGCCGAATCTGTTTACCACCGCCAACCTGTTTGCCGGTTTCTACTCGATCATCAGCTCCATGAGCGCCCAGGCTGCGTTGAGCGCTGGTGATAGCGCGGGGGCGAGCCGTTATTTTGCTTTCGCCGCCATCGCGATCTTTGTCGCCATGGTGCTCGATGGCCTGGACGGGCGCGTGGCCCGCATGACCAATACCCAGAGCGCATTCGGGGCCGAGTACGATTCCCTGTCGGACATGGTCGCTTTCGGCGTGGCCCCGGCCTTGCTGGCGTTCGGTTGGGCGCTGGGGGACATGGGCAAGGTCGGCTGGATGGTCGCCTTCATTTATGTGGCGGGCGCCGCGTTGCGCCTGGCGCGTTTCAACACCCAGGTCGGCAAGGCCGACAAGCGCTACTTCATCGGCCTGGCGAGCCCGGCTGCGGCGGGCGTCGTGGCGGGTGTGGTCTGGGCGTTCAGTGACTATGGCATCCAGGGTTCGAAGATGTCCTTCCTGGTGGCACTGCTGGTGGCGGCGGCCGGTATGCTGATGGTCAGCAACATCAAGTACAACAGCTTCAAGGAGCTTGATCTGAAGGGGCGTGTGCCATTCGTGGCCATCCTGGCGGTGGTGCTGGTGTTCGCGGTGGTCTTCAGCGATCCGCCGCGTATCCTGCTGCTGGTATTCCTTGCCTATGCCGCGTCCGGCCCGGTTCAGTACCTGTTGCGCCTGCGTCGTCACAAAAGCGCCGAGTGATGTAATTTCCCCCATACTCCGCAGTCTATTGGTGCACCTGCCCTCCAATACTGCGGAGTTGTCATGCTGATCAAGATCCCCAAGTCGTCCGACTGCCGTGAATCGGACGTCACGCCCGAATCCTTTTATTTATCCCGTCGCCAGATGCTGGGAGCAACCATGGCTGGCCTTGCCGTGAGCAGCCTGCCGCGCTGGGCGAGCGCCGCCGATGTGGCGCGCTATCCCGACGTGGAGCCAGGCAAGGCGCCGTCCTGGTTTGCCGAAAAACTACCCTCAACCCAATGGGGCGCGGTGACGGTCAAGAATGAACCGATTACGCCGTTCAAGGATGCAACCCATTACAACAACTTCTATGAGTTCGGAACCGACAAGGGCGATCCGGCGGCCAATGCCGGGTCCTTGAAAACCGAGCCTTGGAGCGTGGTGGTGGATGGAGAGGTAGGCAAGCCTGGGCGCTACGGTCTGGAAGACTTCATGAAGCCCTATCAATTGGAGGAGCGGATCTATCGACTGCGCTGCGTGGAGGCCTGGTCAATGGTCATTCCTTGGATCGGCTTTCCCATCTCTGCGCTGCTCAAGCAGGTTGAACCGACCTCCAAGGCCAAGTTCATCCGTTTTGAAACATTGCAGGATCCGAAGACCATGCCTGGCCAGCGCTCCGGCTTCGCCCTGATCGACTGGCCTTATGTAGAGGGGGTGCGGCTGGATGAGGCCATGAACCCATTGGCTATCCTCGCGGTTGGCATGTATGGGCGGGAGTTGCCGAACCAGAACGGCGCGCCGCTGCGGTTGGTGGTGCCATGGAAGTACGGTTTCAAAAGTGTGAAATCCATTGTGCGTATCAGTCTGGTCAGCGAACAACCCAAGACGACCTGGCAAAGCATTGCATCGGACGAATACGGCTTCTATGCCAACGTCAACCCGACGGTCGACCACCCGCGCTGGACCCAGGCGCATGAGCGTCGCCTGCCAAGCGGACTGTTCAGTCCCAATGTGCGCGATACATTGATGTTCAACGGCTATCAGGATGAAGTCGCTTCTTTATATGCAGGGATGGACCTGAGGAAGGACTACTGATGCGTTTTCCAGTGTGGCGGATTGGCGTCTTCGTCGCGGCGGCGATCTGGCCGTTGTTCTGGCTCTACGAGGCGTTGATGAATACCTTGGGCCCCGATCCTGGCAAGGTGCTGGTGGATCGGTTGGGGTTGGGGACGCTGATCCTGCTCCTCATTACCTTGAGCATGACCCCTCTGCAGAAGTTGACGGGGTGGGCGGGATGGATCGCGGTCAGACGCCAACTCGGATTATGGTGCTTCACCTATGTGGTGCTTCACCTGAGTAGCTACTTGGCCTTCATCTTGGGATTCGACTGGTCGCAGTTGGGTGTCGAGTTGAGCAAGCGGCCGTACATCATCGTCGGGGTACTCGGGTTTCTCGGTTTGTTGTCCCTGGCCGTCACGTCCAACCGTTATAGCCAGCGGCGCCTCGGTGTGCGTTGGAAGAAGCTGCATCGCCTGGTTTATTTCATTCTCGGGCTTGGGTTGTTGCACATGCTGTGGATCGTGCGGGCAGATCTGAAGGAGTGGGCAATCTATGCTTTCATCGGGGGTGTCTTAATGATGCTGAGGATTCCTTCGATTACGCGCCGGATCCCGCGTTTGATGGGTAAGAAAGTGTCTTCTGCAACAAAAGCGTAATTAAGGGTTGACGGCAGATTCTGAGTCTCTATAATTCGCCCCACTTCCGGCGCAGTCGAAACTGAAAACTCCTTGAGTTTCAATGAGTTAGACGATTTAAGATGGCGCAGGGCTTCAGTTCATCGAAGTCCGGAAGGAGTCGGCAGGGCGTGTTGTTTGGCCCCGTTGACGGTTCGATCTTCTCGGTCGAAAGCGGTGAAAAAGAGGTGTTGACAGCAGCGACTAACGCTGTAGAATTCGCCTCCCGCTAACGAGAGATCGGAAGCGCAAGTGGTTGAAGTTGTTGAGGTTTTGAAAAGCAAAACTTTGAAAACTTCTGAAATAATCGCTTGACAGATACACGGGGCGCTGTAGAATGCGCGCCTCGGTTGAGACGAAAGGCTCAACCCACCGCTCTTTAACAACTGAATCAAGCAATTCGTGTGGGTGCTTGTGGAGTCAGACTGCTAGTCAACAGATTATCAGCATCACAAGTTACTCCGCGAGAAATCAAAGATGTAACCAACGATTGCTGAGCCAAGTTTAGGGTTTTCTCAAAACCCAAAGATGTTTGAACTGAAGAGTTTGATCATGGCTCAGATTGAACGCTGGCGGCAGGCCTAACACATGCAAGTCGAGCGGTAGAGAGGTGCTTGCACCTCTTGAGAGCGGCGGACGGGTGAGTAATGCCTAGGAATCTGCCTGGTAGTGGGGGATAACGCTCGGAAACGGACGCTAATACCGCATACGTCCTACGGGAGAAAGCAGGGGACCTTCGGGCCTTGCGCTATCAGATGAGCCTAGGTCGGATTAGCTAGTTGGTGAGGTAATGGCTCACCAAGGCGACGATCCGTAACTGGTCTGAGAGGATGATCAGTCACACTGGAACTGAGACACGGTCCAGACTCCTACGGGAGGCAGCAGTGGGGAATATTGGACAATGGGCGAAAGCCTGATCCAGCCATGCCGCGTGTGTGAAGAAGGTCTTCGGATTGTAAAGCACTTTAAGTTGGGAGGAAGGGCCATTATCTAATACGTGATGGTTTTGACGTTACCGACAGAATAAGCACCGGCTAACTCTGTGCCAGCAGCCGCGGTAATACAGAGGGTGCAAGCGTTAATCGGAATTACTGGGCGTAAAGCGCGCGTAGGTGGTTCGTTAAGTTGGATGTGAAAGCCCCGGGCTCAACCTGGGAACTGCATTCAAAACTGTCGAGCTAGAGTATGGTAGAGGGTGGTGGAATTTCCTGTGTAGCGGTGAAATGCGTAGATATAGGAAGGAACACCAGTGGCGAAGGCGACCACCTGGACTGATACTGACACTGAGGTGCGAAAGCGTGGGGAGCAAACAGGATTAGATACCCTGGTAGTCCACGCCGTAAACGATGTCAACTAGCCGTTGGGAGCCTTGAGCTCTTAGTGGCGCAGCTAACGCATTAAGTTGACCGCCTGGGGAGTACGGCCGCAAGGTTAAAACTCAAATGAATTGACGGGGGCCCGCACAAGCGGTGGAGCATGTGGTTTAATTCGAAGCAACGCGAAGAACCTTACCAGGCCTTGACATCCAATGAACTTTCCAGAGATGGATTGGTGCCTTCGGGAACATTGAGACAGGTGCTGCATGGCTGTCGTCAGCTCGTGTCGTGAGATGTTGGGTTAAGTCCCGTAACGAGCGCAACCCTTGTCCTTAGTTACCAGCACGTTATGGTGGGCACTCTAAGGAGACTGCCGGTGACAAACCGGAGGAAGGTGGGGATGACGTCAAGTCATCATGGCCCTTACGGCCTGGGCTACACACGTGCTACAATGGTCGGTACAGAGGGTTGCCAAGCCGCGAGGTGGAGCTAATCCCATAAAACCGATCGTAGTCCGGATCGCAGTCTGCAACTCGACTGCGTGAAGTCGGAATCGCTAGTAATCGCGAATCAGAATGTCGCGGTGAATACGTTCCCGGGCCTTGTACACACCGCCCGTCACACCATGGGAGTGGGTTGCACCAGAAGTAGCTAGTCTAACCTTCGGGGGACGGTTACCACGGTGTGATTCATGACTGGGGTGAAGTCGTAACAAGGTAGCCGTAGGGGAACCTGCGGCTGGATCACCTCCTTAATCGACGACGGCAGCTGCTCCATGAGCTCCCACACGAATTGCTTGATTCATTGAAGAAGACGATTGGGTCTGTAGCTCAGTTGGTTAGAGCGCACCCCTGATAAGGGTGAGGTCGGCAGTTCGAATCTGCCCAGACCCACCAATTACTGGTGCACCCTGTAGCGATACGGGGCCATAGCTCAGCTGGGAGAGCGCCTGCCTTGCACGCAGGAGGTCAGCGGTTCGATCCCGCTTGGCTCCACCATTTACCGATTGGTGACCCTCGTTTAAAGCTTAGAAATGAGCATTCCATCAAGACGATGATGAATGTTGATTTCTAGTCTTTTGATTAGATCGTTCTTTAAAAATTTGGGTATGTGATAGAAAGATAGACTGAATGGCACTTTCACTGGTGTTGTTCAGGCTAAGGTAAAATTTGTGAGTTGCTCGCATGAGCAAGATCGAATTTTCGGCGAATGTCGTCTTCACAGTATAACCAGATTGCTTGGGGTTATATGGTCAAGTGAAGAAGCGCATACGGTGGATGCCTTGGCAGTCAGAGGCGATGAAAGACGTGGTAGCCTGCGAAAAGCTTCGGGGAGTCGGCAAACAGACTTTGATCCGGAGATGTCTGAATGGGGGAACCCAGCCATCACAAGATGGTTATCTTGCACTGAATACATAGGTGCAAGAGGCGAACCAGGGGAACTGAAACATCTAAGTACCCTGAGGAAAAGAAATCAACCGAGATTCCCTTAGTAGTGGCGAGCGAACGGGGACTAGCCCTTAAGCTTCTTTGATTTTAGCGGAACGCTCTGGAAAGTGCGGCCATAGTGGGTGATAGCCCTGTACGCGAAAGGATCTTAGAAGTGAAATCGAGTAGGACGGAGCACGAGAAACTTTGTCTGAATATGGGGGGACCATCCTCCAAGGCTAAATACTACTGACTGACCGATAGTGAACTAGTACCGTGAGGGAAAGGCGAAAAGAACCCCGGAGAGGGGAGTGAAATAGATCCTGAAACCGTATGCGTACAAGCAGTGGGAGCAGACTTTGTTCTGTGACTGCGTACCTTTTGTATAATGGGTCAGCGACTTATTTTCAGTGGCGAGCTTAACCGAATAGGGGAGGCGTAGCGAAAGCGAGTCTTAATAGGGCGTCTAGTCGCTGGGAATAGACCCGAAACCGGGCGATCTATCCATGGGCAGGTTGAAGGTTAGGTAACACTGACTGGAGGACCGAACCGACTACCGTTGAAAAGTTAGCGGATGACCTGTGGATCGGAGTGAAAGGCTAATCAAGCTCGGAGATAGCTGGTTCTCCTCGAAAGCTATTTAGGTAGCGCCTCATGTATCACTGTAGGGGGTAGAGCACTGTTTCGGCTAGGGGGTCATCCCGACTTACCAAACCGATGCAAACTCCGAATACCTACAAGTGCCGAGCATGGGAGACACACGGCGGGTGCTAACGTCCGTCGTGAAAAGGGAAACAACCCAGACCGTCAGCTAAGGTCCCAAAGTTATGGTTAAGTGGGAAACGATGTGGGAAGGCTTAGACAGCTAGGAGGTTGGCTTAGAAGCAGCCACCCTTTAAAGAAAGCGTAATAGCTCACTAGTCGAGTCGGCCTGCGCGGAAGATGTAACGGGGCTCAAACCATACACCGAAGCTACGGGTATCACGTAAGTGATGCGGTAGAGGAGCGTTCTGTAAGCCTGTGAAGGTGAGTTGAGAAGCTTGCTGGAGGTATCAGAAGTGCGAATGCTGACATGAGTAACGACAATGGGTGTGAAAAACACCCACGCCGAAAGACCAAGGTTTCCTGCGCAACGTTAATCGACGCAGGGTTAGTCGGTCCCTAAGGCGAGGCTGAAAAGCGTAGTCGATGGAAAACAGGTTAATATTCCTGTACTTCTGGTTATTGCGATGGAGGGACGGAGAAGGCTAGGCCAGCTTGGCGTTGGTTGTCCAAGTTTAAGGTGGTAGGCTGAGATCTTAGGTAAATCCGGGATCTTAAGGCCGAGAGCTGATGACGAGTTACCCTTTGGGTGACGAAGTGGTTGATGCCATGCTTCCAAGAAAAGCTTCTAAGCTTCAGATAACCAGGAACCGTACCCCAAACCGACACAGGTGGTTGGGTAGAGAATACCAAGGCGCTTGAGAGAACTCGGGTGAAGGAACTAGGCAAAATGGCACCGTAACTTCGGGAGAAGGTGCGCCGGTGAGGGTGAAGCACTTGCTGCGTAAGCCCACGCCGGTCGAAGATACCAGGCCGCTGCGACTGTTTATTAAAAACACAGCACTCTGCAAACACGAAAGTGGACGTATAGGGTGTGACGCCTGCCCGGTGCCGGAAGGTTAATTGATGGGGTTAGCTAACGCGAAGCTCTTGATCGAAGCCCCGGTAAACGGCGGCCGTAACTATAACGGTCCTAAGGTAGCGAAATTCCTTGTCGGGTAAGTTCCGACCTGCACGAATGGCGTAACGATGGCGGCGCTGTCTCCACCCGAGACTCAGTGAAATTGAAATCGCTGTGAAGATGCAGTGTATCCGCGGCTAGACGGAAAGACCCCGTGAACCTTTACTATAGCTTTGCACTGGACTTTGAATTTGCTTGTGTAGGATAGGTGGGAGGCTTTGAAGCGTGGACGCCAGTCTGCGTGGAGCCATCCTTGAAATACCACCCTGGCAACTTTGAGGTTCTAACTCAGGTCCGTTATCCGGATCGAGGACAGTGTATGGTGGGTAGTTTGACTGGGGCGGTCTCCTCCTAAAGAGTAACGGAGGAGTACGAAGGTGCGCTCAGACCGGTCGGAAATCGGTCGTAGAGTATAAAGGCAAAAGCGCGCTTGACTGCGAGACAGACACGTCGAGCAGGTACGAAAGTAGGTCTTAGTGATCCGGTGGTTCTGTATGGAAGGGCCATCGCTCAACGGATAAAAGGTACTCCGGGGATAACAGGCTGATACCGCCCAAGAGTTCATATCGACGGCGGTGTTTGGCACCTCGATGTCGGCTCATCACATCCTGGGGCTGAAGCCGGTCCCAAGGGTATGGCTGTTCGCCATTTAAAGTGGTACGCGAGCTGGGTTTAGAACGTCGTGAGACAGTTCGGTCCCTATCTGCCGTGGACGTTTGAGATTTGAGAGGGGCTGCTCCTAGTACGAGAGGACCGGAGTGGACGAACCTCTGGTGTTCCGGTTGTCACGCCAGTGGCATTGCCGGGTAGCTATGTTCGGAAAAGATAACCGCTGAAAGCATCTAAGCGGGAAACTTGCCTCAAGATGAGATCTCACTGGAGCCTTGAGCTCCCTGAAGGGCCGTCGAAGACTACGACGTTGATAGGCAGGGTGTGTAAGCGCTGTGAGGCGTTGAGCTAACCTGTACTAATTGCCCGTGAGGCTTGACCATATAACACCCAAGCAATTTGTTGACCTGAAAGGGCACCAGATTGCGGTGTGTGAAGACGAAACGAACCGAAAGTTCGGACTGACTCAGCAGCAACACACAAACTATCGCATACCCATTCGCTGGAACGTGACCGCAAGGCACGCGCTGGCTACCGAATTTCTTGACGACCATAGAGCGTTGGAACCACCTGATCCCATCCCGAACTCAGAAGTGAAACGATGCATCGCCGATGGTAGTGTGGGGTTTCCCCATGTGAGAGTAGGTCATCGTCAAGATTAAATTCCGAAACCCCTATCTGCTGATGCAGGTAGGGGTTTTGTTTTGCCCGCAGGAAAAACCTGCGAAAGCTCGAAATAAATTTGCACAGTTATTTTTGAGCTGGAGCACTAGAATAGCCCCACCTCAGTTGAGTCAGAGTTGTTTATGCCCGACCCGCTGGACACCCATCGGCTGTCAGAACTGCCTTTAGGCGAACTGGTAGCGTGCCATGAGTGCGACCTGTTGATGCGCAAGCCTCGACTGTCCCATGGCGAGAAAGCCGAATGCCCCCGTTGTGGATATGAGCTCTACGCCCACCGGCCCAATGTCGTCGAGCGTAGCCTTGCCTTGGTCATCGCTGCCCTGCTGTTGTATGTACCCGCGAACTTTCTACCCATCATGCAGCTCAACCTGCTCGGTCAATCTTCCCAGGACACCGTGTGGAGTGGCGTGGTCGGCCTGTTCGATAGCGGCATGCAAGGCATCGCGGTGGTGGTGTTCCTGTGCAGCATGGGTGTGCCGCTGCTCAAGCTCCTTTGTCAGTTGGCTGTATTGTTGACCATTCGCTGGAACGTCGGCCGCAGCTACGGCTTGTTGCTGTATCGCATTTATCACCACCTGCGAGATTGGGGAATGCTTGAGGTCTATCTCATGGGCGTGTTGGTGGCCATCGTCAAGTTGGCAGACATGGCCGCCATCACCGTGGGCCTGGGGTTGGTGTGTTTCATCAGTTTGCTGCTGGTTCAGGTCTGGTTGGAGGTGGTGATGTCGCCGCATCAGATCTGGCAAGCGTTATCAGGAGAGGATGCCCATGCGGGCGATTGATGCGGGTATTCTGATCTGTACCGAATGCCATGAATTGAATCGACTGGATACTGACGCCGACGCGCAAGCCTGTACCCGCTGCGGAGCGCGGATTCATCCCCGTCGCCCGAACAGCTTGATGCGTACCTGGGCGTTGTTGGTCACCGCCGCAATTCTTTACATCCCGGCCAACATGCTACCGATCATGACGATCAATTCCCTGGGCCATGGTGCCCCCAGTACCATCATGGCCGGTGTCATCGAGTTGGTGCAGCACGGCATGTTCCCGATTGCCGCCGTGGTGTTCATCGCCAGTATCCTGGTGCCGACCTTCAAACTGGTGGGTATTGCCTTGCTGTTGTTTTCCGTGCAGCGGCATCAGCCCATGTCTGCAAGGCAACGCATCCTTATGTACCGTTTCATCGAATTCATTGGTCGCTGGTCGATGCTGGATATTTTCGTGATCGCGATTCTGGTGGCGGTGGTGAATTTTGGACGACTCGCCAGTGTCGAAGCCGGTCTTGGCGCGATTGCCTTTGCCAGCGTAGTGATTTTGACAATGATTGCCGCAGTAACCTTCGATCCCCGACTGATTTGGGATAACACGGAGTCGGATAACGACCATGACTGATTTGCCTACCGCTAAAACCCGACCGGCCTCTAACTGGTCGGCCATCTGGGTCCTGCCGTTGATTGCCTTGATCATCGGGGGATGGCTCGGCTGGCGGGCTTATAACGAGACCGGGATCGAGATCAGCGTGCGCTTCGAGAGCGGCGAGGGTATCCAGATCAACAAGACCGAGGTGGTCTACAAGGGTATGCCGGTCGGTAAAGTGAAAGCCCTTACTCTGGACGACGAAGGCAGCTCGAAGGGGGTGGTCGCGACCGTTGAGATGAACAAGGACGTGGAACAATACCTCAAGACCGGAACGCGTTTCTGGCTGGTCAAGCCAAGCGTGAGCCTGGCCGGGATCACGGGTCTGGAAACCCTGGTATCGGGCAACTACGTGGCGATCAGCCCGGGTGACGGAGACTCCAGCCGCAAGTTCAAGGCCTTGTCCCAAGAGCCGCCACTGTCGGACGCCAAGCCGGGTTTACACCTGACCATCAAGGCTGACCGGTTGGGTTCGCTGGATCGGGGCAGCCCGGTATTCTACAAGCAGATCCAGGTCGGGCAGGTGAAGAGCTACCAGCTCTCTGAAGATCAGAACACGGTGGAGATCAAGGTTTTCATCGAACCGACCTACGCCAGCCTGGTGCGTAAACACACGCGTTTCTGGAATGCCAGCGGCATCAGCATCGATGCCAATCTCTCAGGTGTCAAAGTCCGCAGCGAGTCCCTGGCGAGCATCGTGGCCGGTGGTATTGCATTCGCCACGCCGGAAAGCCGCAAGGACAGTCCACCGACGGACCCCAGCTTGCCGTTTCGTCTTTACGAAGACTTTGACGCCGCGGCTGCCGGTATTCGCGTGAAGGTCAAGCTCAGCGACTTTGAAGGTTTGCAGGCCGGCCGTACACCGGTGATGTACAAGGGCATCCAGGTCGGCAGCCTGAAGAACCTCAAGATTGACTCTGACCTGTCCAGCGCTACGGCTGAACTGACCATGGACCCACTGGCCGAAGATTACCTGGTAACCGGCACTCAGTTCTGGGTCGTCAAGCCGTCGATTTCCCTGGCGGGGATCACCGGCCTGGAAGCGCTGGTCAAGGGCAACTACATTGCCGTGCGACCCGGCGACAAGGGCGCGGCCCCCCAGCGTGAGTTCGAAGCCAGGGCGAAGGCGCCGCCGCTGGACTTGCGTTCGCCCGGCCTGCATCTGGTGCTGTTGACTGAAAACCTCGGATCGCTGGAGGTCGGCAGCCCGATCCTCTACAAGCAGGTCAAGGTCGGCTCGGTGCAGAGCTACCAATTCTCCCGCAAGAAAAAGCAGTTGATCGTCGGTGTGCACATCGAGAAGGAATACGAAGGGCTGGTCAACGGTTCGACGCGGTTCTGGAACGCCAGCGGCATTACCCTCACGGGAGGTCTGACGGGGGGAATCCAGGTCAAGAGTGAATCGCTGCAAAGCCTGATGGCTGGCGGTATCGCCTTCGAAACGCCGGTGCCCAATGTACCGTTGAAGAGACGTGTCCCCCGCTTCCGCCTGTTCGAGAACCGCGAAGCCGCGCAACAGAACGGCACCGTGGTGACGATCAAGGTCGATCGTGCCGACGGTTTGCGCAGCGGGACGCCGATTCGCTACAAAGGGTTGGATGTGGGCAAGGTCGAGGACGTTGATCTCAGCGCCGATCTACAGTCGGTGCTGCTCACTGCTCGCATCACTGAAGTACCGGAGCGTATCGCCCGGGTTGGCAGCCAGTTCTGGGTCGTCAAACCCGAACTGGGGCTGATCAAGACCTCGAACCTGGAAACACTGGTGACCGGTCAGTACCTCGAAGTGCAGCCCTCGGTGAAAAACCTCGGGCCACAGAAGAACTTCGTGGCCCTTGCCAGTCCACCGGAAAGTGCCGTGCCCGAAGCCGGTTTGAGCCTGGTGTTGAGCGCTGCCCGCCGTGGTTCGTTGAAGACGGGCGTTCCGGTGACGTACCGAGAGATCACTGTGGGCAAGGTTACCGGTTATGAACTGGGCCAGACGGCGGACCGGGTGCTGATCCACATCCTGATCGAACCCAAATACGCGCCGCTGGTACGCAGTGGTACGCGATTCTGGAACACCAGCGGTTTCGACATGGACTTCGGCCTGTTCAAGGGCGCCACAGTGCGGACCGAGTCGTTGGAGACGTTGATCCAAGGGGGCGTCGCTTTCGCGACACCGGATGGCGAGAGCATGGGCAGCCCGGCGCGGCCGGAGCAGACCTTCCCGTTGTTCGATAAATTCGAGGATGAGTGGCTGACCTGGGCGCCGAAGATCAAGCTCGGTAAATAACGGGTCAAGTGGTGGCCTGTTCCGACGTCATCGCGAGCAGGCTCGCTCCCACAATGACCCGTTGCAAACACAGCTCCTGTGCCTGACACGAATCCCCTGTGGGAGCGAGCCTGCTCGCGATGACGGCGGGACAGTCGATACAAGTGCTTAAAAAAAAAGGCCGCGATCCAATGGATCGCGGCCTTTTTCATTTTCCGAGACTTACCTCACACCGGATCCAGCTCCGGCTCATCGGCCTCTACATTCACCGTGGCTTTCACCACATCATGGCGGCGGATGTACTTCCAGTCCGCTTCGTCGATGTAGATACCGTTCGGGCCGCTGCCGCCTTCCAGGTCGATGGCGACACTGGCACAGACCTGCGGCTTCACACTCGCCAGGATCGGCACGAAGCCCAGTTGCAGACTGGTTTCCAGCAACGCTGCCTGGTTCTTTTCATCGATGTCCGCCGCCTCATCCAAGTAGTACGGCAGGCGCACGCGACCGGCCTGCTCGCGGTCCATCAAGTGCAGCAACAGGTACATGTTGGTCAGCGCCTTGATGGTCATGGTGGTGCCGTTGGAGGCCGCGCCATCGATGTCAGTATGGATCACGGGCTGGCCGTTGACCTTGGTGATCTCGAAGGCCAGTTCGAACAGGTCCTTGAGGCCGAGCTGGTTGTGGTTCGCCGCCACCAGGCGCGCCAGGTATTCCTTGGCTTCTTCGTTCTTGTTGTCCTGCTCGGCGCTCTGGCTGAGGTCAAACACCGAGAGGGTCTCGCCTTCCTCGTATTGACCGGCGCTGTGGATGATCTGGTCGATGTGCTTGAGCGCTTCCTTGTTCGGCGCCAGGACGATGCGGAAGCTCTGCAGGTTGGACACCTGGCGCTTGTTGATCTCGCGGTTGAACAACGCCAGTTGGTGCTCGAGGCTGTCGTAGTCGCTGCGGATGTTGCGCAGGGTCCGGGCGATGTCAGTCACTGCCGCACGGCGAGCCTTGCCCAACGTCAGGGCTTCGTCGGTACGGTGGGCATAGGCGTTGATCAGCAGTTGCAGGCGGCGCTCCATGTCGTCTTCGCTGTCGAACTTGGCGACGCCCTTGAGGCGCACCTGGGCGTACAGTGCCTCGATCTGGCCGTCCACCCGCAGCAAGCCTTGCCAGCTGTCCTGATAGTCATTGAGCAGCGGCAGCAGGTTGTCCATGGAGTCGTCGACCGGGTCCATGAACGGCGTGCCGAACGGCAAGTCCGCCGGTAGCAGTTGACGGCGGCGCAAGGCGTCGTCGAGGGTGCGCTGCTTGGCTTCCATATCGGCAATCTGCCGGCCCACCAGTTGCAGTTTGGCGGAAAGCTGCTGGACACGCTCGGTGAAGGCGTCGCTGGAGCGCTTGAGTTCGTCCTGGGCGGCTTCCATCTGTGCCAGTTGCTCGAGCTTTTCGCCTTCTTCGGCGCTCAGGGTCTGGCTGCGACGGAAGTCTTCCAGGGCCTTTTGCGCGTCCAGTACCTGCTGGTACAGCGCTTCGGTCTGGGTCTTGCTCGCCGCACGGTCGGCGGCCACGGCCTGTTGGGTCTTGAGTTGCTTGAGTTCTTTCTCCAGGCGCTCTTTCTGGTCCCGCAACGCGGCGCGGTCGGCCAGGGCTTGCAGGGCCGGTGGCTCGATGTGGGACAGGTCGATGGACAGGCCCGGCACTTCGAAACGCTCGCCCTTGAAGCCGTCGAGGATCAACTCCATGGATTTGACCCATTCGCCGTTCTCGTCCAGCGCGATGCCATGCTCGCCCAGCGGTAGGCTGAACAGGGCGCTGTTGAACAGGCGCATCAAGCGCTCGACGTCCTGCTGCGAAAACTCCTCTCGTAGGCGGGCGTAGCTGTTGTTGTCGGCGTGATCGAGTTGCTGCTTGACCGACTTCAGGCGTTTTTCCAGATCCCGCAGACGCTCTTCCAGGTCTTCGGCGCTGAACTGCCGGGACTGGGCCAGGGCGCCGGCCAGTTCATCGTGGGCATCCTTGGCGGCGAGCAGTTGCTGCTCCAGGACCTTGACGTCATCCACCAGGGCGAAGCGATGCTTGAGCACCGACAGCTCGCCGAGCCAGCGCTGGATCCCCGTGATTTCCCGCTCCAGGCGCATCAGCTCCTGGGTGCTGCCGCGCTGGTCGTTCTGCAGCGAATCCTGTTCGTTGCGGTAGTGCTCGGCCTGGATGGTCAGCTCTTCCTTGCGTGCTCCGGCGTAGTCCGACCAGGTACCCAGCAACGAGTCGAGCAAGGGCGACAGGCGATGCAGTTTGCCGCGCAGGATATCGCGCTGCTTCACGCCATTGGCCAGGGCTTCCACCAACGGACCCGCGGCCACCAGGGAGTTGTAGTCCTGCTCCATGCGTCGCACGTCGCGGAAGGCTTCTTCGCACGCGGCGATGTAGTCCACGCTCCCGGAACGCAGACTGTGCTCGAAGGCATCGAGAAACAGCTGCTTGAGCTTGGCCGCGGTGATTTCGCGCATGTGCAGCAGGTTGATGAACAGCGCTCGGAAAGTCTTGAGGCTTTGCTCGCTGGTGGAACGCAGCGGGATCAGCGTCAGGTCCAGGGGAATCGAGGTGTGACCACCCACCAGCAGGCGCCGCAGTTCATCGGGCTTGAGTTCGTAAGCCTTGAGGCCTTCGCGCTCCAGGTTGGTGAACAGCTCTTTCTGACGCAGGCAGGTGTCGTTTTTCTGATAGTGGGCCAGGTCCAGTTTGCCTGCGTAGGCAAAGAACTGGTGACCGAAACCGCCGCCGGGGCCGCGACCGACCACGCCGATCACATGAGGACCGTGGGGCAGGGCGACTTCCACCAGGATGTAGCTGGTGTCCGAGGCGAAGTAGAAACGCCGGGATTGCTCCAGGCTGTACTTGCCGAAGCTCATGTCCGACATACGCGCCAGGATCGGGAACTGCAAGGCGTTGATCGAGGCGGATTTACCGAGGTTGTTCGCGCCATACACCGACAGCGGTTCTTCCAGCGGGAACAGGCCGAGGCTGTAGCCGGCGGTGTTCAAAAGGGCAAAGCGGCGGATGCCGTAGCGTTCCTGGCTCATGCGTCGGTCTCCTGTTCTTCGGCAATGGCGCGGGCCAGTGCGTCTTCTTCGCTTTCGTCTTCAAACGGCGCCAGGTCGAGCGGATCGTCGGTTTGCAGCAGCTTCTCATCACTGTCTTCGTCGATCAGTACCGGCGCCGGCAACGGCAGCACGCTGTGCACGCTGGCCGCCAGGTCGCGGTCCTGCTGGACCGACAGGCAGACATCGAGGAAACGGTGCATCGGCGGCAGGAAGCGGTACACGCCGTTGTCTTCACTGGCGAAGCCCAGTTGGGTCATGCGGCGCATGATTTTTTCTTCCAGCTCTTCCTGGGTCTGTACCTCGGCCTGGATGAACAGGTCGCGGTACTTTTCCAGCAGCGAAGGCAGCTCATCGCGGCCCAGGCTGCCACCGTCGAGCACGGCAATCGGGTCGCGGCCCTGGTCGGCCAGGTGCTCGACGAGGATGAAGGTGAACAGCGCCAGGCGCTGGGCGGTCTTGTTCACCGCCGCAGCGGCCAGGTCCGGCACGAAGTAGTAGAAACCACGGGTATCGCACACCAGTTCAAAACCCAGGGCCTTGAACAGCGTGCGGTACTGGTCCTGGAAATTCGACAGTTGCGCGTACAGCTCCGGGTCGCGGCGGCTGACGTGGTAACCCTTGAACAGCTCGCGAAAGATCGGCGCCAGCTGGGACAGTTCGGATAGATCAAGATGCATGGGGGATGCTCGCAGAATCCTCGGCAGCGTCGCGGGCCGAGAGCAGGGCGAAGGAGCGCAGGCTGACCTGATGCTCGTGAGTGTGGTATTCGCGGCGTTCCAGGCGCTCGCGCTTGAAGCGTTTTTCCCGCGACAGGCGCGAGAACCAGTACAGCAATTCGTCGGTGGCGCCGTCCGGCTCCTGCTCCAGCAGCCAGACCATCAGATCCGGCAGCGGCAGGGCATCTTCGCAACGCTCGACCATCTCGCGCACGGTGCGCGGCGCCCGCGGGGCATCGCTGCCCTTGTGGGTTTTGTGGGACTTGGGGAAGCGCGCCGGTTTCGGCTCGAAGCGGGCCAGGGCGTAGACATAGGCTTCAACCTGGCTGGCGCTGCCGAGGAAGGTGCTTTGCGGCCGGGTGAACAACGGCATGGCCGCCTGCGGCACGGCATCGATGCCTTTGCGACGGATGGCAGCCAGGGCCAGGGCTGCGCCACGGGTCACGGCGTTGTGACGACGGGCCTCTTCGCGCAGCGGCAGGAGCAACTCGCGGGCATGGCGCAGGGTCAGCTGGGCGCTGGTCTGCATCTCGAGAATGCGTGCGTGGGTACGCAGCAGCATGTCATCGTCCACCAGGTGGCCGAGGCGCTGTTGTTCGGTGAGCATGCGCAACAACACATTCTCGACCTTGCGCACGCCTTGCTCGAACGCTCCGTCGGCGTTAACCAACTGGATCATCGGTTCGACGTACTCGTCCCAGGTCGCCAGCACTTCAGCGTAACGTTGGCGCAGCGGGATCTGCCGGTCGCTGGTCTTGGCCCGTTCGGCCACGGCCACCAGGGCCTGCTCATCGTTGGCAAGTTTCTTCAGGACGTCCCGCACGCGCATGTCGAGCAGGCGCAACTGGCGGGCCAGGTCGTTGCCGTCGCGCACGTCGAAGGCGTCCTGGATATAGCCGGCCAGACGTTCGAGGTGGCGCAGGTAGGCTTCGATCTCCAGGCACAGGCCCAGGCGGTGTTCGCGGCGCAGGTAGGCGAGGAAGTCATGGATCTGGGCATTCAGCTCGAAACGGTTCGGGCTTTTTGCCACCGGCACGAGGATGTCCAGGCGGATCCACACGTCCAGCAGGTTGGTGATGTCCTGGGGCGTGCTGTCCAGCTGTTGGGCGGCCAGTTGTGAACGCAATTCGTTGAGGCTCAGGGTGCCCTGGTCGAAGTGCTCGCACAAAGGTTCCAGCAATGCCCAGTGTTCAGCGAGGGCGCGCAAGACGCGCTTGGGTTCGATCATCGCAATGGCCGTCGGGTTGGCAATTAAAAGGGGCGATTGTACTGCATCGGGCCGGTTGCGATTCACCCCCGAGACGGACTGTCGTCTGTATTGCCCAACTATTGACTCAACAAGGAAGCGATCCGCGTCGAAGGGCGGTAGAATCCCTTCCACTTTCAGTTATCCACAAGTGGCCGACCCTTGCTTATCGAGTCCCGTCGCCGCGCCTATCTGACCGCCATGCAGGTGGTCAATTGGCTGCCGCGCACCGAATTGCCGTTCGCCGCCCCGTCGCGGCCTGAGCTGTTGGAAATGCCCGAGCCGGCAGAGATCGCGCCGGTGGTTGCGGCCCCCGTGGCCCGGACCGTGGCCGAGCCGGCAGCGCCTGTGGCCGAACGGCCGAAAATCGAAGTGCCACGGCCTAGCCTGGCCTCGACCCGCAACGGTGCCAAACCGGTGGAGGACGCGCCGGAGGTGCCGGCCCCTGCCAGGGTCGCCCAGGTCCCGCCACCGCGCTTCGCCCTGCAATTGCTGCGTGCCGGACGATGCCTGCTGCTGGTGGAACTGCCCACCGGCGAGCCATTCCAGAGCCGCGATCCCGCGTATCTGCTACTCAAGGACATGTTGCGCGCCGCCGGTCTGCCAGACAGTCCACAGATCGTGGGTGAACCGGTGCGCTGGCCGCTGTTGTCTCGCGGGACGATGGACCAGGGGCCGGAAGCTGCACGGGAGTTCGTCCAGGGTTTTGTAGCGGCGCGGCTCGAAGACGCGCCCTGCGCGTGTTTGTGGTTGGTCGGCCTGCCGGCGGTGAAGTTTGCCGGCGAAGCGGACGCGCAAGCGTTCAATCGCGAGCTGCAGATCGAAGGGCTGGGGGTGGCCTGGGCATTACCGGGCCTGGAACTGTTAATGGAAACGCCACAGCACAAGGCTGAAGTCTGGCAAGCCATGCGCCGGCTGATGGCGCGCTGGAAAGAATCGAATGAGTGATGCTGTTTCGTTTCGCCCGATGACCGAGGCGGACCTCGACGCTGTACTGAAAATCGAATACGCGGCCTACAGCCACCCTTGGACCCGGGGGATATTTCTCGACGGTCTGGGCAAGTACCAGATCTGGCTGATGTTCGAAGGCCAGCAGCAAGTGGGGCACGGTGTGGTGCAGATCATTCTTGACGAGGCGCACCTGCTCAACATTACCGTCAAACCGGAAAACCAGGGCCGGGGGCTGGGCTTGCGCCTGCTGGAACACCTCATGTCGATTGCCTACAAGGCCGAGGCCCGGGAGTGCTTCCTGGAGGTGCGCGACAGTAACCGCACGGCGTTCCGGTTGTACGAGCGCTATGGCTTCAACGAGATCGGTCGGCGGCGGGATTATTACCCAGCGGTGGGTGGGCGTGAAGATGCGGTGGTCATGGCTTGTACGCTGGTGGATTGAAGCCAGCATAGAAGTCTCCTGTGGGAGCAAGGCTTGCCCGCGATAGCGACGGGTCAGTTGTCGAGCTATCGACTGTCCTGGCCTCATCGCGGGCAAGCCATGCTCCCACAGGCGTATAGGCAGCCTGGAGGGCTGCGTTTCACTCAGCGCTTGCCATCCAGTGGGTCGATATCCGCCATCTCGGCCTCGTCCAATCCATCGCCCCCGCCAATGTCATTTTCATCCACCACGCTCAGGTCCCAATCGGCCTGCTCGTCGTCGCCGGCCTCGTGGGCATCCCGGGCGCCGTCTTCCCGGATCAGTGTCTCGGGGCTCATGTCATCGTCGGTCGGTTGATGATCATCCGTCGAGGCGCCGGTCATGCCGGCCTCGCGGACGCGCTCACGGGGCATCAAATGTTCGCGTTCGTTTTCCGGCAACTCGTCACCAATCTTCGCGCTGGGCTCGTCTTCATCGAATTCCAGTTCATGCATCGAACCCATGCGGTCTTCGTTGTCATCGATGGGCTCCGGTTGCGCCGCATCGAAAGGACGTCGTGAATCATTCATGGCAACTCTCCTACTTTGGGCCTTACTGGATGGACCGGTAGCCGTGTCGAGAATTCCAACGGCATTGACGAAGTGACCTCGACAGCCGCTCCGTTGTCAAAGATGCGCACTGTTCTCGAGGGCAAGACAGCATGAACGAACTACAAGATCTGATTGATAACAACGCGCGCTGGGCCGATGCGATCAAGCAGGAGGATCCTGACTTCTTCGCCAAGCTGGCTCGTCAGCAAACCCCTGAATACCTGTGGATCGGCTGTTCCGATGCGCGGGTGCCGGCCAACGAGATCGTCGGCATGCTGCCGGGCGATCTGTTCGTGCACCGCAACGTGGCCAACGTGGTGCTGCACACCGACCTCAATTGCCTGTCGGTGATCCAGTATGCAGTGGACGTGCTCAAGGTCAAACACATCCTGGTCACCGGCCATTATGGCTGTGGTGGCGTGCGGGCCTCGATGCAGGATCGCCAGCTGGGTCTGATCGATGGCTGGCTGCGCTCCATTCGCGACCTGTATTACGAGCATCGCGAAGCGTTGGCGCAACTGCCGACCGAAGAGGAACGTGTGGATCGCCTGTGCGAACTCAACGTGATTCAACAGGTGGCCAACGTCGGCCACACCAGCATCGTGCAGAACGCCTGGCATCGCGGACAGAAGTTGTCGATCCATGGTTGCATCTATGGCATCAAGGACGGGCGTTGGAAAAGCCTGGACACCACGATCAGCGGTTTCGAGCAATTGCCGCCGCAGTATCGCTTGCGTCCGGTGGGCGCCCCCTGATCTGACTGGCGTCAGTCGCGGTGACAGCGGCGGCGCCAGTGCTTCAGGAACTTCATGCCCTGTTCGTTGGGCGGTTCGTCATAGCCAGTGATCCAACCATGGCAATTGGACGAACCGCACCGACAGGCAAACTGCCGGTAGAGCTTCTGTTCCGTGCTGGCGTGATCCATCGTCAGGCAGTCGCCTGCGTGGATGGGCGTCAGCGCCCATAACCACAGTTCGCTCATGTCGAGAAAGACATTCGGGTTGCAGGAATGCAGCAGCAATCCGGCGAAGTGCGGGTCATACATATGGATGTCCGGCAGGACCTGCACAGTGTGCGGGCGGCGCCGCCCCACCAGCAGCCCCGATACCCTGCACATCCGCTCCATGGGGGCGAACCTTTTCCGGGCGATAACGGCATTGCCGCGGCCGTTGGGGGTGCGTAGCACTTCGAAATCGCGGGCAGACGGATAACCCAGGCGGAGGCTGAGAGCTTTTTCCGGGTAAATGCAGCCCCGGTCCTGTGAAAAGGCTTTATCTGCAACGAAGATGGTCATGACAGTCCTTGTCGGTACAGGCCGACTTGCTGCCGTTGGCGTCCTGCCAACGGTCGTGAGTGACCTGGGTAGCTTCCTCCAAGTCCGACGGGACATCTACTGTCAACTCTGACAGGCGCCAAAGGCGCTTTCCTGTGTGAGCGAAGGCTTACAAAGGAAAGTGGACCCGTGGCGAGGGCATATGTCCCCTCACCACGAGGCCTTCAGGGGTTATACCGACTCGGATGGCAGCGGCATGGGCACCTTCAACTGCGGAAGTTGCGACTTGATCGCCGGCGTTTCGCATTTTTTCGCCGCGTCTTCTGGCGACAGCTTGCGAATCGAGGTGTAGAACAACTCGCAGGTTTTTTCCTTTTGCGTGACCTGCCAGGTCTGCGTGCACTGGTTCAATTGAGTCGTCGGGTCGCTGCTCGGCTTGCTGCCCATGCCGGCTTGCCAGCAGGCAGCGCTCAGGTCCTGGCCCATGACTTTCAGGCCTGCCGCGTCCGCCTTGGCTTCGTCGCCGCCATAGCTTTCCGGGTCGGCGGCGTACCAGATGTAGCTTGGGTGGTTGGAGCCCAGGACTGGAACCTTGACGCCAGCGGCGGGAGAGATGGTCGCCAGGCCGAGCACCGCCACGGTCTGGCCGTATTGGGTCTTGATCCAGTTCCGCACGGGGGCACCAAAGGCCACCATTGGCAGCGCGGTTCCGCTGGCGCTCTGGCTGACTTGCTTGACCATGGTGGTCTGGTAGTCGTTGAAGTAATCGTAGACACCCTCCAGCGTCGCGCCGGCAGTGGACGGAGCCGCGATGGGGGCGATGTCGATGATGGTCTGGTAAGCCGGCGTCTGGTCGGCGGCAATGCCGTTGGCCGTCAGCAGGGTGGCCCAGCGATCGGTGGTGGCTGATTCCAGGTAGTCCTGGGCCTGGGTCAGGGAATAATCAGGCGGGAAGTGCAGCAGTTCGACACTCTTGCGGTTTTCCAGGGCCATGCCCAGCGGCAGGAACAGGTACCAGTTGTAGGCCCATTTCTTGTCGTCGTTGAGCTTCGTGGCCCCCTTGTACGCCAGGTCACCGGCATCGAGCAGTTTGCTCAAGGGTTGGCCATAGGCTTTCGGCACGCCGCTGATGTGGGCGTAGACCTTGCCGTTGTCGCGTTTGACGCTGACCTTGGCCGCGCCGTAGCCGTCACGTTGAACGCTCTGGGTCAGGTAGTGCTCGACGGTCTGTTCCAGCGTCCAGTTGCGGAAGCAGATGACGTTGCAGTTGTTGGGGTAAGCGAAGAGGCGAGTGACGCGTTCGGTACTGCCAAGCTGTACATCGATGTCGGCCCCGTGAACGGTGGCACTCAGGGCCAGGGCGGCAAGGGGAAATACTGCGAGTTTAGACATGCTCAGATCCTTTTCAGCGTTTGAGCCCTTCGAACAGGGCGCCCCCATACTGAAACAGACCGAGCCGAAGAAGAAGTGGGCCGACGTAAATATCGGCCCTTTTTTATGGCTTTATGGCATCACTGGCGGCAAATAGGCCAATGTTGTCCCGAGCGCCCATAGCAGCACCAGCACCAAGGGGGTGTGCACCAACAGTTGCACGAAGGAAAAGCCGATCAAGTCCCTGGCTTTCAGCCCCAATACACCCAGCAGCGGCAGCATGTAGAAGGGGTTGATGAGGTTCGGCAACGCTTCGGCGGCGTTGTAGATCTGCACCGCCCAACCGAGGTGGTAATTCAGGTCATTGGCCACCTGCATCACGTAAGGGGCTTCAATGATCCACTTGCCTCCACCGGAAGGAATGAAGAACCCCAGGATCGCCGAGTAGACCCCCATCAACAAGGCGTAGGTGTCGTGGGAAGCGATCTGTACGAAAAAGGTCGAGATATGGTGGGCGAGTGTCTGGGCATCGCTGCCCTTGACCGTGGTCAGCAGCGCGGCGATGGAGCCGTATAGCGGGAACTGGATCAGTACGCCGGTAGTGGTCGGTACTGCGCGGGCCACCGCATCGAGAAAACTGCGCGGGCGCCAATGCAGCAAGGCGCCGAGCATCAGGAACAGGAAGTTATAGGTGTTGAGCCCCGAAATCGCGCTGATCGCCGGCTTGGTCGAAAACTCGTGGAACAGCCAGCCGGCGGCCAGCAGCACCAGCGCGATGGTCAGCAGCGGGCTGTGCTCCAGCCATTCCCCAGGACGGGTACGGGGTTGCAGGGCCGGCATGCTGAAGCTGGGATCGATCCCGCAAGCGGCGGCGTCACGGGCGCTGTTTGGCCCTGGGGCGGTCGCATAGGCAACCAGCAGTGAAATGACGATCAGCGCCAGCAACATCACGCCGGACTGCCAGAGGAAGATGGTCTGGGTGAATGGAATGACGCCGGTGATCGACAGGATCGACGGCGGCAGGCTGGCCGGGTTGGCTTGCAATTGCGCGGCCGACGACGATAACCCCAAGGCCCACACCGCGCCGAGGCCCAGGTAAGCGGCGGCGCCAGCGGCGCGATAGTCCATTTTCAGATCGGTGCGGCGGGCGAGGGCGCGTACCAGCAGGCCGCCGAAGACCAGCGACAGGCCCCAATTGAGTAACGAGGCGACCATGGAGATCAACGCCACCCAGGCCACTGCGGAACGCCCATTCCTTGGGATGCGCGCCAGGCGATCGATCAACCTGACGGCGGGTGGCGAGCTGGCGACCACGTAGCCACCGATCACGACGAAGGCCATTTGCATGGTGAACGGGATCAGGCTCCAGAAGCCATCGCCGAACGCCATGGCGGCGGCCGTAGGCGTGGCGCCGATGAACTGCGTCGCCAGGGCGACCACCAGCACTGCCAGCGCGGCAAAGACCCAGGAGTCGGGAAACCAGCGTTCGGCAAAACTGGAACAGCGCAAGGCAAAGCGGGCGGAGCGGCTGTCTTGGATGTCGGTGGTCACGGCGATTACCTCGATTCTTATGATTGCTTTTATGGGGACGGGTATCTGGAGCGGAGAGGCCCCGACAACGGTAGAACAATCCACTGACCATGAAAGACGGGCCTGGGTTCGCGAGCCTCTTGGAAAACGCCAGGGCGACCAATGGCACTCTTCAGAAAAAAGTCGCCGCGCCGATGGCATGAGAACAGCTTGTCAATTCTCCTGCCACCCGGAGCATGCTTATGTTCAATCAACGCTTGAAGCAGGAGCTGACGGCCCTGCGCCAAGAACTGTCCAGCCTCATGCAAGTGAAGGAAAGCCTGGACCGTGAAATGCTGGCGCTCACCCTTGATGCCGAGGGGAGGGTGCAGACGGTCAATCAGAAGTTTCTCGATGAAATGCACTACAAGAGCCAGGACCTCATTGGCCGGGGTGTGGAAGACCTGGTGCCGTCCTATCTGAAGTCCAATGAGTTCCAGCTTCGCTTCAAGACGGCATTGACCCGTGGTGAGCATTTTTCCGGTGCCGTGCGCCTGCTGCGGGGCAATGGCAAGGAAGCCTGGCTGCGCTCGATCCTTCAGCCTGTAAAAGGAGTTGATGGGCGAGTTCGTTATTTTTCGATGTATTCCAATGACCTGACCCGTACCATCGAAGGTTCTCGCGAGCATGAAAACCTCATTGGTGCGTTGGTGCGTTCAACGGCGGTGATCGAGTTTGATCTGGACGGTCACGTACTGACAGCCAATGACCGTTTTCTCAACGCCATGGGTTATAGCCTGGCGCAGGTCAAGGGCAAGCATCACCGCACCTTCTGCGATCCGGAGGAATACAACAGTCCCGCCTACCAGCAGTTCTGGAAACGCCTGAACAGCGGCGAGTTCGTCGCCGGCCGCTTCAAGCGCCTCGACAGCAATGGTCGTGAAGTGTGGCTGGAGGCTTCCTATAACCCGGTGGTCGACGCCAACGACCGACTGTACAAAGTGGTCAAGTTCGCCACCAACATCACCGACCAGGTCAACCAGGAAAAAGCCGTCGCCGAGGCCGCCAACATCGCCTACAGCACGTCCCTGCAAACCGACAGCAGCGCTCAGCGGGGGACTACTGTGGTGACCCAGGCCGTGGACGTGATGCGCGACCTGGCCCGGCACATGCAAACCGCCGGCGAAGGTATCGAGGCGCTGAACGAGCAATCCATGGTGATCGGCACCATCGTCAAGACCATCAGCGGTATTGCCGAGCAGACCAACCTGCTGGCGCTCAACGCTGCTATCGAAGCCGCCCGTGCCGGCGAACAGGGCCGAGGCTTTGCGGTGGTGGCCGATGAAGTGCGGCAACTGGCGTCGCGTACCAGCCAGGCCACCGATGAAATTGTCGGCGTGGTTCGCCAGAACCAGGACATGGCGCGTAATGCCGTCTCGTTGATGACGGACGGTCAACACCAGGCCGAACAGGGCCTGGCCCTGGCAGCCGAGGCGGGGACAGTGATCGTCGAGATCCAGGATGGGGCAAAGAAAGTGGTCGATGCCGTGAGCCAGTTTGCCAATCAGCTGTCGAGCTGAGGCAGGTGTTATTGTTTTTTACATATTAATTATTGTTTTACGATAATTTCGTCATTATGTTTGGTGCTCCCATACTCTGTTGGAGCCCTGACATGTGTTCGAATCGTCTCGCCCTGTACAGCCAGCGCATGGCTGCCATCACGCTTGTTTTCATTGTCGCGATGATGGTCGTCAACGCTGCTGCCTGGCTGTTTCCTGATGTTGCGTCAAAATACGGGTTGGGCTTTTCCCTGACCGAGCGGCAATTGTTCAGTCTGCCCGAAGGAGGGGCGGTAGGGTTGACGGGCTGGCAGCGTCTGGGGGGCATTCTTTTGTCCAGCGTGCCTCTGCTCGCGCTCGCGGTCGGACTGGTCAACCTGCGGCAGCTCTTCAGGCGCTATGCCCAGGGGCAATATTTTTCCAGTGAAGCCGCGGTTTATCTTGGAAACGCAGGTCGCGCGGTCGCACTATGGGTGTTGCTGGATTTCCTGTGCGAGCCGTTCCTCAGCCTGCTGGTCACGATCAATGCGCCGGTGGGCGAGCGATTACTGACTATCAGCATCACCGCTCCGTCCTTCGTCGCTTTGTTCCTTGCCGCCTGTATCGCCATCATTGCTCGGATATTGTCCCAGGCCAGTGAAGTCGACTCAGAAAACAGAACTTTCGTTTGAGAAACTCATGCCTATCGTGATTCAACTGGATGTGATGCTGGCAACGCGCAAGGTCAAATCCAAGGACCTGGCCGCCGCCATAGGCATTACGGAAGCCAACCTCTCCCTGTTGAAGCAGGGAAAGGTCAAGGGCATACGCCTGGCGACGCTCGAGGCTATTTGCAGTTACCTGCAGTGTCAGCCCGCCGATCTGCTGATTTATCAACCAGAGCGCGAGCTGTCATGAGTGAGTCGGATATTCGCTCAGTCCCCCAGCGCCTCCCCTTCACGCCGAGGATCGGCGCCCCCGGCCAGTGATGTTTTGCCTTGCGCATCGCGCACCCGGACGATGGCCTGGGTGCCGCTGGTCATGTCGATCTCGCTCACCGTGTGGCCTTTATCTTTCAGCGCCTGGATCAACGCAGGGCTGAATTGTCCTTGTTCCAGCTCAGTGGGGCCATTGCGGCTGCCGAAGTTGGGCAGGTTGATGGCGGTTTGTGGGTCCAGGTTCCAGTCCAACAGACCGATCACCGATTTGGCCACGTATTCGATGATCTGCGAGCCCCCCGGCGAGCCGACTGCGGCCAGCAGCTCACCGTTCTGACGGTCGAAAATCAGCGTCGGTGCCATCGATGAACGTGGGCGCTTGCCGGGTTCGACGCGGTTGGCGACTTTCTGTCCGTTTTCTTCGGGGATGAACGAGAAGTCGGTCATCTGGTTGTTGAGCATGAAGCCCTGGACCATCACATGTGAGCCGAATGCCGATTCCACCGTGGTGGTCATGGACACGGCGCCGCCCTGGTCATCCACTGCCACCACTTGCGAGGTGGAAATACGCAGTGGCGAACGGTCCGGGGCGTAGGCTACCTGGATGCCCGGCGGCGTACCGGGTTTAGCGGTACCCATGCTGCGCGGGCCGATCAGGTTGGCGCGGCTGGCCAGGTAGCCAGGGTCGACCAGGCCCTGGATCGGTACAGGGACGAAGTCCGAATCGGCGACATACTGGGCACGGTCGGCGTAGGCCAGGCGTTCGGCCTCGGCGATCAGATGCACAGCTTCCGGCGCGGGTTCGAGGCCGGCGGGTTTATCGCTCTTGATGGGTTTCAAGGGCGCGAGGGCGGAGTGGCTGTCGCGCTGTTCCAAAGCCTGCAAAGTCCCGAGAATCTGCGCGACGGCGATTGTGCCGGAGGAGGGTGGGGCCATGCCGCAGAGCTGCCAGCGCTTGTAGTCGGTGCACAGCGGCGCACGCTCCCGGGCGGCGTAGCCTTTCAGGTCGTTCAGCGAAAGGCTGCCGGGGTTGGCGTGGCCCTGCACCTTGGCGACGATTTCCCGGGCCACCGGGCCCTCGTACAACGCGTCGGGGCCTTCGTTGGCGATGCGCTTGAGCACACCGGCCAAGGCTGGATTTTTCAGCAGCGTGCCGACGGCTTTCGGGCTGCCATCGCTATTCAGGAAATAAGCAGCCATGTCCGGTGAACCTGGCAGGGACGGATCGCTGGCAATGATTGAGTGCAACCGAGGCGAGATCGGAAAACCTTGTTCCGCCAGCTTGATGGCCGGTTCGAACAGCGTTGCCCATTTCAAGCGTCCGTGTTTTTGGTGGGCCAGCTCCAGCGCACGCAACACACCCGGCGTGCCGACCGAACGGCCACCGATCTGTGCAGCGGTAAACGGCATGGGCTTGCCATCGGCCTGCAGGAAGAGTCGCTCGGTAGCACCGGCCGGTGCCGTTTCGCGGCCATCATATGTACGCACCGCCTTGCCATCCCACAGCACAATGAATGCACCGCCGCCAATGCCCGAAGATTGCGGTTCCACCAGGGTCAACACCGCTTGCATGGCAATCGCCGCGTCGATGGCCGAGCCTCCACGCCGCAACATCTCCCGCCCGGCCTGGGCTGCCAGAGGGTTGGCTGCGGCGGCCATGTGCTTGTCGGCGTGGCGGGACTGTAGATCGGCACGGTAACCGGAGGTGATCTCCGGTGCGGTGGGTAATGCGGGCGTTGAGGAGGAGGGGGGAGCCTTGCAGGCAACGAGGGTGAGGGCGACAGCCAGCAATGAAGCAGCTGACAGGCGATGAAGGTTCGGTTTGAGGTCTGTAAGCACGTGTTGCTCCATCCGTGGCATGGGATATACAGTCGGACTGTAGCGATGCGAGACGCAGGGTGCAAACCGACAGGGACCCGCTTCTCGGCAGTAGCCGGAACTAGGATTGATCCGCATCACGGAGGAAAGACCTGATGAAACTGATTGGCATGCTGGATTCCCCCTATGTCCGTCGCGTGGCGATCTCGCTTGATCTGATGGGTGTCTCGTTCGAACACGTCGCACTGTCGGTCTTCGGTTCGTTCGAGGCGTTTCGCGCGATCAACCCGGTGGTAAAGGCCCCCAGCCTGGTATTGGATGACGGTAGCGTGTTGATGGATTCGACACTGATCATCGACTACTTCGAGGCGCAAAGTCCCGCTGACAAGAAGTTGATGCCGCAGCAGGCCATGTCCCTGGTCACTTCGCTGCAAATCCTGGGATTGGCGCTGGCTGCTTGCGACAAGGCGGTGCAGATTGTCTATGAACGCCAGTTACGCCCTGAGGAAAAACGTCATCAGCCTTGGCTGGACCGGGTGGTCGGGCAGTTGCTGGCGGCCTGCCGTGAATGGGAAACCCAACTGGCGCGCCTGCCGCCGGCTGTCCAAGAGAGGCCGGATCAGGCCACCCTCACCAGTGCAGTCGCCTGGTCTTTCATTCAACTGATGGTCGCCGATATCGTCAGGGCAGATGATTTTCCCGTGTTGCATGCTCATGCGGCCCGGTTGGAAGAAACCGAATCGTTCAAGCGCTATCCCCAGGCTTGAGGGCGGCGCATTTCATCAGGCACGATTGTCGGTCGGGCCACTTGCTTAAACCCGATTTGCCATAGTGTTGAATGTGAGTGCTTTCACAGTGCTCTGATTCCGATCTGCACATGCCGCTGCCACTTCGCTCCCCCGTGACATGGCCACAGGGAAGCTTTGCGTTCAATTGCATTGACTGAATGAGCGCCGTGAACACTCAGGCTTTCGGTTGATAGCGCTCAGCGGCGTGGGCTTGGCGAATCTCTGACAGCAAACCCTGCCGCGCTTGATCCAGCGTCGTCCAGCGTGCCTCGGTGTGTAACGGTGGGATGGTGACCAGCTCGCGGCGATCAAAGCCGATCAGTGCGGCATCGACCAACTCTTCGACGTCCATCACTTCACTCAGTGAATTGACGTCTATCCCTGCGCGCTCCCAGATTTCGGTGCGGGTGGCGGCTGGTAATACTGCCTGGACATAGACGCCCTTGGGCGACAACTCCAGATGCATCCCTTGGGACAGGAAAAGCACGAACGCCTTCGAAGCGCCATACACCGACATACCGAATTCAGGCGCCAAGCCCACCACCGACCCCAGGTTGACGATAGAACCCGCACCGGATTGTGCAAAGCGGGGAGCTACCGCAGCGGCGAGCCGCGTCACGGCCACGATGTTGAGTGAGACAAGTCGGTCGATCGCCTCGGCGTTCTGTTGGACGAAAGCACCGGATTGAGCCAACCCTGCGTTGTTGATCAGTACGCCAATGCGCGAGTCGTCACGCAGGCGGATTTCGACCGCACTGAGATCGGCAGGGTCGGTCAAGTCGGCTTGCATAACATCAACAGCAATGCCGTGTTCCGCATGAAGGCGGGCGGCCAGTGCATCCAGGCGTTCCTTGTCACGGGCGACAAGGACAAGATCATGGCCGCGTTTGGCAAAGCGTTTGGCATAGGTGGCGCCGATGCCGGTAGAGGCACCTGTGATCAGAACAGTGGCAAGCGTTGTCATGTTGGAATTCCTGAGGGCGTGTTGTGCAAGAAGATGAGTGGGGAAACTTCAACCAGCGAGTGTCGGGTAGTCGGTATAACCTTCGGCGCCGCCACCGTAGAGCGTCGCACCGTCGAGCGGTGTCAACGGCGCAGCGGTTTTCAAGCGTTCAACCAGGTCCGGGTTGCTGATGAACGGACGGCCAAAGGCAATCAGATCGGCCTTGTCCTCGTTGAGAGCAGCGGTAGCCAATTGCAGGTCGTAACCGTTGTTGGCCAGGTAGGTCTGCTTGAATCGCTGACGTAATGCGTCGTAGTTGAACGGTGCTACATCGCGTGGGCCGCCAGTGGCGCCTTCCACTACGTGCAGCAAAACAATCCCCAGCGCATTGAGCTGCTCGACGATGTATTCGTACTGGGCTTGCGGGGCGCTGCTGGAGACGCCGTTGGCTGGCGAGACCGGCGAGATCCGCACGCCGGTGCGCTCGGCACCGATTTCGTCGACCACTGCCGCGACGACTTCGATCAGCAGACGCGCGCGATTTTCTATCGAGCCGCCGTAGGCATCCGTGCGCTGGTTGGCGTTGTCTTTGATGAACTGATCAAGCAAATAGCCGTTTGCCCCATGGATCTCGACGCCGTCGAAGCCCGCGGCAATGGCGTTCGCCGCCGCTTGGCGAAAGTCGTTGACGATGCCTGGCAGCTCGCTCAATTGCAGGGCACGAGGCTCCGAGACGTCGGCGAAATGGTTGTTGACGAAAGTCTTCGTCTGCGCCCGGATCGCCGACGGTGCCACGGGGGCTGCGCCATCCGGTTGCAGGTCGACGTGCGAAACACGGCCAACGTGCCAGAGCTGCACAAAAATGCGCCCACCCGCAGCATGCACAGCGTCCGTCACTGTCCGCCAGCCGGCGATCTGCGCGGGCGTATACAGCCCCGGGGTGTCTTGGTATCCCTGCGCCTGCGCTGATACCTGGGTGGCTTCGGTGATGATCAGGCCGGCCGTGGCGCGTTGGGCGTAATAGGTTGCGCTCAATGCGCTCGGGACCAGGCCGGCGCCCGCACGGTTACGGGTCAGGGGTGCCATGACGATGCGATTGGAGAGCGTCAGGTCTCCCAGGAGATAGGGTTCGAAAAGCGATTTCTCAGACATGATTTCCAGCTTCTGGTGTGGGAATGGTTCTAATGATTGCGATCGAACTCTAAAATGTCAATCTTTTGATGTTGATTGACATCAATGTAACTGGAGGCTGGGTGGGGGGCGCCTGGATGGACGATGAAAGCCATGAGGAAAGAAGCGCAGATTTCCCACGTGCGATGGGCAATGTGAGAGGTTGTGTTGGAAGAGGGCGGGGTCTTGCAGGCAACGACAGTGAGAGCGGCAGTCAGCGGCGAAACGGCTGACAGGCGATGAAGGATCCACCACGATGGTTCAGGCAATCATGGCGGTTTTTTTCAGGGCATAAAAAAACGGCTTATCTTTCGATAAGCCGTTTTTAGTACTTGGTGGCTACACAGTCATTTGAACTTGTTTTGTAAGTTATTGAAATATATACATTTAAAGCAGCGTCTTAAGGTGTGGCATACAGCAAGGCATACAAGCCGCTCGTTTCTGGCTACTGGTTTTGCTTGCATCCCCTTCCATGAAGGCACCACCAAACGTTGAGCGGCGTGCGTCAACCAAGCATGGCTGGCTGAAGTGGGAAGCGAGTACGCTATTCTTTTGAACGTCCTTCGGCTGCCAGAGAGGCCAGGGCTAGGGTGATGAATCCTGAGTTTCTATCCAGCGTCTCCAGTGCCCCACGGATATTCTGTGCCACTTCTGTAGATCCACGTTGCTCAACCCAGTTCGATAGTTCCTCAATAGCAGCCCCCAACGCCAACTGGTTTTCATTCATACGCTTAAGCAATGATGCGAGCAGCGAGACATCTTCCATGAGCGTTCTCCCGAGCCAAGGGCATTTTAACTAGGATTGTAAATTCCTGTAGTCATTGAATTGCGGGGTACAGCTTGATCTCAGCGCTTCTTACCTGCACGCTCATCAGACACGTAAAGGTTGAAACAGAATACGTGGATGGTGACTTCGCGTCCCTCATCCTCTTTGGCCCTGAATGTCATCCTCCATTCTCCTAGTTGCTCTGACGGAGAAGACCGAATGAAAAGCTCATGCTGAGGCAGCGATTGAGAAATCGTTTCCTGTATGCCGGCGAAGCCTGATACCGATTTATTGAAGAGAATCAATGCTGCTTTGCAGTCTCTCCAAGTCAAGTAGTCCAACAGCTGGTCGAGAGCTGCAACGAGAACTTTTTCGCCACCCCAAAGCTTGCATTCACCTACGAAGGCAGAGCGAGTTTCCTCCTCGATTCGGATATCAGTTTTGCCGTACTTACGGAACGCTTCTCCTGCTGCGGCCCCCTGATACACACCGTTCAAACTAGCCAACAGAATGTCTCGAAGCCCTTCCTCGCCTAATGATAAGTACGTTTGAGGTGTTCCTTCAAAGGTGGCACCCATGTGGCGAATGTTGCTGAGGATTTCTGTGTAGAGCTCGGCAGTGATAGCAGGTTCGGGCTTGTAGCCAGCAGCGGGAGCTTTCGGAAGGGCTCGAACAGTCTTTTTCTTAACGTCTACGAGGGTGAACTCAGGCATGCCTGGCTTTTTGACCATCGGAATATTGAACGCCGAAGCCAAGCCGTGGAGTTTCTCTACTTCTTGTCGTCGGTGCTGCACTGATTTTCGTACTGAGTCAGGAAGCGCGGAATGGAATTGCGACAGCATCGAGCTTTGAGCAGTGATTGATTGTCGAATTAGTTGCAGGCTGCTATCGAGTTCCTGTCGATACCATTCAGGGGCTGTGTTGCTGGTATTTTGAAAAGAGAGAATGAGCAAATTTCTCCGTGCATCGATTTCTCCTTGAGGGGTCCTCGAGCTCCACACATTCGGTTGGCATTTCCAAAGCCCAGCGTCTCCCGAAAAGGGGACGAAGAAACGAAGCTGATGACCATCCGCTTTGGCTCCCCCAGGAACATGGTCGAAATCAAAGCGGCCGGCGACATCTACTTTTACCTCGGCTTGCTCCATTTGCATTTGGTCTTCATGAAGCACAAGGGGAGAAACTGTTAGTCGATCTACGATATTTTCAACTAGGGTCTCTGCGCTAGTCGCTAGGAATTGGCTCTGAGGTATTTGTTCGACCAGACCCTTGATAGATCGTGTTTGCTGATCCAGTGTCGTAGCTAGATCGCCATCAGAAAATAGGTAGTTCCGATCATTCCGTCCCATGACATCCCTTCAGCACTGACGATGAGGTCCAGACATACAACAGCCAAACTGTCGAAAGCGCAACGATCCAATGGTAGTCGATCAAAAAACTGCTGGGGACCCTGGGCGTTTTCTTCTGCACGGGGTCGGAAACCCGCGGGATCTTGGTAGCGACAGAGATTTCAGCTTACTGAAATTTCATCGTTGAAATTGAAAGGATCCTGACGAAAAAAGTGGATCGTTACCGCAACGGTAAAGGTGAGCCATTGTGTTGTTGATAGCGAACGGTTGAACCCGGTCAACCTTGGGGATGGTGTCAACCACGTCAACCTGTCAACCGAGGTAGAAAACTCAGTCGCTAACAAGATGCTGCGGGTTCTTTGCCCCGTACTCATTCGAAATGCCCAGGGTCCCCGGCGAGCTACCAAGCGAGAGGGCATGCACAGGTGAACACCAGTTCACCAGGTTCACCTGTTCACTAAGCTGTGCACTTTTTCGCTAACACGATCACGCGGGTTTCTGACCCCGTGTCCAAATAAAAGACTCAGGGACCCCATCCCCTGCTCGGAGGCTGATGCTGCCCTTCGCTGGGGGAGGGATGCTACCGGGGAGCGGGGTATCTCTTTCACCTCTCAAACCAGTGTTACGCGGGTTACTGGTGTAACGGATCATCTAACTAACTGTATTAATTGACTATTTTATAGGTAACACTGCTGCCTTTTGTCGTCAGAGGTCGTGTTACAGACCCGGCCCGTGTAACGCTTAGGATGAGGTTACTATTTCCTGGCAGGTCGTTGGACTGTCGTGTTAACGCCTAACAAATAAGAGCATTGCCACGTTTGTTATGCCTTTTTAGAGTTCAATTATCCGTGTCATCGTCAAGCTTTCCAAAGCGTAACACGCTGATTTTAAAAATGATTATGGATATTTTGGTGTTGGCGTTTGAGGTGGTTCCCCAAGGAGCTGGCTCCCAAAAAGTTGGATGATTCAATAATCCTGACTATGCTCTCGAAATGATATCGGTTCGATATCGTTGAGCGAATGGAGACGGCGATGGCATCAGTCTTGATTACGTACGATCTGATTTCCCCAGGAAAAAAATACACAGAGCTTCACGATGCAATAAAGGTATTGGGTTCCTGGTGGCATTGCGTCGAGTCAACCTGGATTGTAAAGTCCGAACTCTCACTTGTGCAGATCCGCGACCAGTTAAAGAAGCACGTCGATTCTAATGACAAGCTGTTGGTTTTGGGGCTCTCAGGGGCAGGAGCTTGGGTTGGCTTAGATAAAAATTGCTCGGATTGGCTTACCAATAATCTTTAGATGATTTTTGCCCCTTAGCGGGGCGTGAACGCATACACTCAAACGTATTTTATCTTCATGGCGGTAGTTTCGGATTAACTCATACAGGGGCAATGCAACTGCTAGTGGCCGATGTGTCGAACGCGAAAGGGAACTCCCATGCGCATTCATCCCTCAGGCGATCAAAAAGTTTTTGCTGATTGTTTAGTTCCCTGTGGTCGGCTAGATCTAAGTAATAATAGAGTCCTGCATGTTCATAATAAATTAACCATTCTCCTGTCAGCGCACCTCTATTTTTTCTCGACTCAATCCCCCCATAGATAATTGCGTGTGATACATGGTTGGCCTTAGTCTCCCAGTACTTTTCCATGTCTGTATCGGGCTCGTCGGCCATCAAAACTTCATGTAATTTTTTCTTCAGTAATTCCTGTTTCACAGCGTGTTTGCCGAACCATTTATTCAGAACGTTTTGGGGTAGGTGGTTTGCGTCACAGTAATGCTTGTGCCAAAACCGTTCTAAAATTGGGCCTCTGAATTTTTCTGCTGCTTTTGTACCCGTGGGGCGGCTCGTAGGTGTTTTTTCAAGTAGTGCGATCTCATCTAATACCGAGAATTTATTGATCCTTCTGAGTGACGAATAGTATTGAAGCCGCAATGCTAGGCACTGACTCATGCGATGCGAGTAGGGCTGTGATAGGCATACGTTTTTCTTAAGTAGTAGTGATTCATATCGACGCATTAAGGGCATTAGGTTTCCCCTATAGGTTTTTAAGAAATTTACAGCAAGTATGTGCTGAAGCAAGGTGCCTGGCAGCCAGGGTTGGCGATCCCTGTGGGCGCCTGGTGGTTTGCCTGTGAGGCCGCCGTGCGCTCGCGACGGGAGCCGCAGCGCACATGGGCAATCTTACTGCCGAAAGGGGCTGGGCCTAGCCTTTTGGCGGGCTGGGGTCGTTACCAGGAGCAATTGTGTCTTTGGCGCGTATCTGTCCATCAACCCCTTTCGTGGTCAGTTCTCCTCCCCCTTGATTCTTGAGCATTTCGCGAGCGGCTTTTTGAGCTTCCGCTTGGGTGCTGTGGACGCTTGATGCGCGGTCTGAATCATTGCGCTTGTTTTCCCAGGTTCCATCTGGTCGCCTGGATATCGTCCTGTCTCGGTCTTTACTCATGGTTGGCTCCCTCAGGGATTCATGGTCATTACTTTATAGACCAAGCCCACGAAGGGCGCGAGCACAAGCATTGCAAAGGGCTAAGAGACCTGTGGCTTCATCCATCCTCTCTGATAGGAAGCTACAATTTAGCTGAAGGGATCAGAATTACGATTGCCCCTTGTCTCTCATGCTGCTACATAAGTGAATCTGTGGAAGCAAACACGCACAGAGTGTCGAGCTCGCAGCAGGTTGGAGGTACAAGGCGGGCTAGGAGTCGTGCGTGAATCGATCACTATGACGTATTTGTAAAGACAATGAAGTAACATGATCGCGGACGAACCAAAGAGTTTCCGCCCTAAAATCAAGGAAGTGAATTGTAGATGTCAAAATTCAAGCGCGAACACAATTATGGATATTTAAATTTCTTTGAGATCGAAAAAAGTGGCCTTTATCGAGTCCAAAGAAAATCCTCTGGTGACGAAATTATATCTAAGAATCATGGGCTGGGAACTAGTCAAGTATTTCGCGAGCTTGTAAGTTGGGTGAGAGGGCGAGGGTTTAAGGAAACAGCCCCTTGGCCGAGTAAAGGGGAAGCGGATAACGATCCAGTGATGTGCTATTGCCGGGAAATTAAAGAGTTTCCTAATGGAGATTTCCTAGTTGTGCTGTGGAAGCATGATCCAACAGATACGCGAGGCTTCCGGGGGCTTGAATTGGGGGCAGATGGGAAGCCTACTGGTAACTATATTGCCAGCGGGGCATCTAGTACCGGAGAGAATTATGTATGGGGGCACCCATGCTACTACTGGGTTGTGCCTGAAAAAAATATCGTAGTGTCAATAAAGTTTGATGATTCAAAGTGTGACTCGGAGTTGATGCAGAAATGGGTGAGCTATTGTGTAAGGTATCGGCTCAAGTTCCCAGGCTATAATTCGCGGCAGCCAGGTGATTCAGAGACAAGAATTTCGTTTAGCACCCCTGAAAGCCCAGAGACTTATAATTTGCTCTACCGGTTTTCAACCAATATCAAAATATTTAAGACGAGTGAGGAGTATCTAGAAAAAATTTGTGAGACAACGAAATACATGCTCCTGCGTAACGAGGTTACCGTGAGCGATGAGGCTAGGAACGCTGAGATGGAGATCGTGGTCTCGGGTAAAGATGGTTTAGATAAAGCAAATATAGAAATATTCAACTATTTTCAAACGTTTATGACTAGATTTTTCCCTAAAGAAAGGGAGGCAGATGATAATGTTCGAAAAGTCGAGATAAAGCTGGAAGCTACTCCAACAATGGAGCAGATGAAAGAGTTAATAAGCTACTCGTCGGGGTTTAGTGAGAGCGGCTGGGCGGATGTTATCTTTATTGATGAAAATGATAATGGTACGTCTATAAAGCAGCATAGGATAGTAGAGCGGATAGTGCTGCCTCCTACAATTGATGCATATAGTTGTGATCAGCTTTATAGTGTTGTCTCACAATCCCGAGATACATATTTGCCTCTTATTGATAAGGGAGAAGAAGTTAAAGTTAATTCTGAGCCTGTCACTGGAACACGTTCATGAAAGCTCTTATTGCCTGTTTTATAGCACCTTTGATAATGCTTTTTTTAAAAATTGATATCGATTCTGGGTCAATATCTAATATCCTTGGTTTGCTAGTTGCAATTGCGGGCGCTATTTTTACTATTATGAGTATTTGGGTGGCATTTCTTTATCCTAACGTGCTGAAGACTCTGAAAGGAGAAAATCTAGTAAATGTTGATTTCTCTGCGGGAGGTGAAGATACTGCAAGACTTAAAGAGATCATAAGTGTAATTGTGCAGTCTGCATCAACAATGATAGCTGCTGTTGTGCTGCTAATTCTCGTTTCAACTATAAATGAATTTGGTTTTAGCGTAAGATTATGGATGACAGGCGTAATACAGTTTGTACTTCTGTTTATTAGTGGTCTACAAATCTGCGCGCTAATTAGTACCATTAGGATAAATCTTAGTTTTATGGATTTGCTAGAAAGGCACAGAAGCAAGAGGGCCAAAGACTGGGATACCTGATAAGGTATTCTGATTCTGGTCTAGCGCAATATAATATTTGTTTGCGCTAGCCAGTCAGTTTGGCGACTAAGTCGGGCGCGGGATTAAAGCTCTTATTTTGTCAAAAACTTCCCGTTGTTCAATCTCAGTTCCGCTTTGAAACTTTTGCATCATTTGAAAATAATCAAAGTCATCAATTACACCTTCCTCGTGACCATATTTGTGGGTTGCAATATTTAACTTGCAAATTCCTATCGTGAAGTGTCCTTTAGGCGTCTTGTCTACGTAAAATATCCCTGTTCTGACTATGTGCTCTGAATATTCATCAATGTGCGGATGGACGATTTTAAATCTTTTAGTGGATCTCGGGTATGTCTGAGTAACTCCATTGCACGTATCCATTTCATCGTCATTTATCGCATTTCCGTTATTCTTCGCAGTATTGCAGTCCGCACAAATCACACACAGGTTTTTTGGTTCGAATATATAGCTCTGAAATAATGATTTGGGTAATATATGTTCAACGTGTGCATTCCCAGCGGCATTAAGGGAAATGGTTTTCATGCAGTAGGGACATAGACCTCTTTGAATGTTTCGGTAGAAGCGACGTATGTTCGAGCGTATCTCTTGAAGGTCGTCGCATCCCCAGTCTCTATAATTAAATCCCTGGTCCATTAAATCTTTTATTGTTTTTAGCTCGGCTTTGGAGAATGCATAGCGCTCATTGATGTGTGGCATAGTAGTTGCACACCTCTGCTACTGAGTCAATAAGTTCAATGTTGGGGTCGCCAAGTTCGAGGTGAGATTTTATTTGATATAGCCGTGAAAGCATTTTTTCATCGATCAACATGATCGTTTTTTGTGATTTAACTTTTGTTAGGAGAGTAAAGGCAATTCTAGAGACATATTCATTCATCATGCCAGGAGAGTCGAAAAGCTCAGTAAGCTGGTAATCTGCAGAGCGCTGATGAAAGTCAGATGCTTTGTGAAGAGTGTTGTCATCCATTGTGGTTATGAAGCAGTTCTTATGAGAGAGTCTTGAGACAATTTGAGGTGAGTGGGTCGCAATGATAAAGTGGCAGTCATAGTAACTTTTAAAAATGTTAATGATCAAATCCATGAACTTGGCCTGCCAGGACGGATGGAGGCTAATTTCGGGCTCATCAATCAATATTAAGGAGTTATGCTTAATATGGCCTGCAATTCCTAGGATAATAACTAGTAAGCATTGTTCGCCGGAACTGGCGCGGCGCAGCGACATTTCATGTGTGCCCCTGCCACTTGTCGTTTTTGTTATTTTTAGGTCGTAAAGCTTTACTAAGTTGGAAGAGAGTAGTACAAGCAAAGATGATACGATCTCTTTGCTTACAAAACCTGTCCCGTGCTTGCTTGAATAGTCGAAGTCTAATTTGAAGAACATGCCTCTTTGGTGCTCAATATGATCCCATAATACCGCTAGGGCATGCCTGATTTTAGCGCGCGACTCTTGGCTTTCTTCCGCGTATTTTAGAAAGGTGGGTTCATCCATCATTTCTTTTAGAACGTCTGGCTCATCGTTGTAAAAATCCGGAATCATTCCCTCGAATGAGAATTGAATTCGACCGCCCTCAGGTGTCTTAATCTCTATTTTTTGACGTAGATTGAGTCTGAATACAAAATTTAGTGTGGGTTTAAGTGAAAGTAGATCGAAAATCTCTATTAAGTTTTCATGCTGTTCTGTTTCTAGGTACTTAGTCATTAGCCCTTTGGCTGCTGATAAAATAAGTGCCATCTGATTGGACGTTACAGCGCTACTTGCGCGCATTCCAATATAGCTATAAGCCGATGAGGAATTTAAGTCTTTGCGCGCTGCGGGGAATTTATCAAAGGGACTTGTGGATACTGCGATTATTTTTGAGGGTAGTGAATTCAGCTGTCCGACGTAATACTTTGACTCTTTGTCGAATAACGGTTTGGAAAAATTTGAAACTAATTCGGCAAGCAGTCGACTCTTTCCAACGCCATTTTTTCCTAGGATCACTGTAAACCGGTTGTCTGACGACGATCCTTTACGAGCCAAAGGTATGAATTTACCTAAAAATGGAAAATCAGTGATCTGAACCATAATGCCAATCCATTGCGATCTGTCTGTAAATGGCGGATCTCCCTAAATTTTAGGTGAGACACACCTTAAAGTTGGATCGTAGCACATAGCCATGATTTGTATAGTGGTGCTTTGTGCGTATGGATTGAGTGTAGATCTTGAAGTGGGGTTGCTGCTTTCTAGAGACTATATTTTATCGCTTGCCCTATTTGTTGGGAGGTAATAATTTTGTTGATTTACTAAGGGCTTTTGAAGCGTGCAATAAGAAATTGAGTTTTTACTTTGATAAATAGTCAGTTTTATTGTTTTTTTTGTTTATGCTTATAAAGCTATTCTTGAATAGTTCTCATGGTGGGTAAGTGATGTTAAGTAAAAAGAATTATGAGGGCTTTTTTAGTAAGTCATTACTTACGAATCCAGCTTTCAACAGTATCGGCCCCGTGCTTAGTTTTCCACTCTTTAAGTGTCTTGTGATTGCCACCTTTGGTTCAATCACTTCGCCAGTGTGTAGGTTTTTGTAGGTCTTCAGTGCGAGAGGTCTACGAGTGCCTGGCTTAGCGACAGAGGCCGTACTGCACTTTGTGCTTTGCGGACCAGCAGATTGATAATGTGTTTCGGACTGAAGCAATACTGGTCTAGGAACCCAACGTAGTTCAGATTCGAACTCGATTTCCTTTTTCAATGCTCCGTCGCTCTTCAGCGTCTCAAGTGCCTGAAGTTGCGCGTGTGTTCAGACAGGATTTCACGTAGCTCATCTCATCCTTGATCAGGTTGATAGTGAGTGCCTCGACCGTTGTGGTCTTTCCTGTTTTTATGTCGATGATTCTCAGCACGGCGGTCAGATGCGCTTTGCACGCCATCGAGGTGTCGCTCCGGCTTACGCTGCTTTGGATTGCGTTATCGTGATCTTCGTCCTAACGGCAATTTTGAAACAGCCTGCGTGCGCAGGCTGTTTCGGGTGGGACGGGTCGCTACAAGGCCAGAACGTCTTGCACCTTGTACCGCACTGAGCGCTCCGACAGGTCACTCCAGTCCCAACTGCTGAAATTTTCGCCTTGCTCTGGAACGTTGAGCTTGAGCAGCGCAACAGGATCCCGGTCGATCATCCGACGCGCCGCGCAAAGTTGTCCGCCCACATCAAGCAAAGCCTGAGCCGCCTCATTCCACTTCTCTTCAAGCACCGCGTTGGCGAGGTGCAGCGCCTTATTCTCAATTTTTTGATGTTCTTGCTGCGCTTCAGCGATGTGTTGATCGATGGTGGCCAGCTCTTGTTCGAGGGCGCTGATCATCAGCTGTTGACGACGGTTTTGTTCGGCTACCGTCGCGAGGTTTTTGGCGGCTTTTTGAGCGTCAGCGTTAGCGGTCTTCTCGCCATCGGTGTCGCCCCACGCGACAGCCTGAGCGTAGGCAGTCGCCGCTTCGGTCTCAGCCTGACGTGCCTTCGCCATTTCGTCTGTGGCTTGCTGACGGATTTCATTCAGGCGGGTGCTGACACTCCGGCGCTTTTCGTTGAGCTCCTGCTCGTCGGCCTTCCAGGTCGCCATGGCGTCGCGGTAGCCTGCCATCAGGGTTTCGTGATTGGCGATGTTTTCGTGTCGAACAATTTTTTGACTCAACCGATCAATTTCAAAGTCCAGTGAATCACATTTTCTTTTCCGGTCGGCGTACTGATCCTGGACGTCCCGCTCCCGGCCTCGCTGGATAGACTCGGGGGCGGCTAGAGCGGTCTCATAGTGCAAGAGTTCGACTCGCAGGCGTTCCACTTCGGAGGTCAGTTGTTCACGGCGGTCTTTCAGTTTTTGGATGTCGTTCATTGTTTCGTCTCTGTGTAATTCGATTGGGTTGGGTTGAGCGGCTGGCGAGGCCGGGATCAGCCGGCGCTACCTCGATCAGTAGGGAGGCCGTCAGGCAGCCCGAGCCTCGCTCTCATCCGTTCCCGGTATCGTCTTCACGATGTAGCAGCGTTGCGGGCCTAGACCGGGCAACCGGACCAAACTCGATGCCTTGCCGTCGCTACCAGGTTCCAGCACACCCCGGTGCAGCAGCTCCTTGTTCACGGCGTTGATGTTCATGCCCCGGAATATCTCGGATCGCCATGCCTCGGGCAGCACGTAGTAGGTGTGGGTGGTGTGCATGGTGTCGCCCATGCCGTGCTCTAGCGTCTTGCGAAAGCCCAGGCGGTCGATGGTGCGTGGCCCGTGCTCGTCGATCTTCGCGGCGGCGGTTTCCCAGCGGGTGAAGCGGCTTTCACCAAAGCGCTCGATGATCTGGCGAAGGCGGGCCAAGATCGCATCACCTTCAAGGTTCCCGGCGCCGCCACGCTCATTCAGCCACGCGCTTAGGCACACGCGTGCCGCCGTGGTCGCGGTGCCGTCAGGCCAGCCAGTGATACCGAGGGCGGTGGCCAACTCTCCGGCCGCTGCGGCTAGACCAAAGCGTGCAGCGGCTCGATGTGCCTGCCCGCTGGCCGAGGCGGGCAGGGCTTTGGCAACGAACCCTTCTAGAGTCCGGCGGAGGATGGTTGACCATCCGTGCATCTTGCCGGGCTCGCAAAGAGCCGCCAGGAACGCGGTCAGTGGTGTGCCGTAGTATTTGGCTACCCGAGCCTTGAGCGCGTCAGAGAGGGCCGCTGCGTCATCGAAGCCACTCAACACATCGAACATGCCGAGACCTTTACTGGCATCCGCTGGCACGGCCAGCATGCGCACCTCCATGCCGGCTTTCAGTTCCTTGTTGGCTTCGGCCATGTGCTGCGCCAGTGTCTTCTCGCCCGTAGAGAGAAACAGCAAGCGCCACTCCTGTACCTGTCGGCCCGCTTGTCCTCGATCATTGGCGCGAGCCTTGCCGGTGCCATTGCCGAGCATGTAGACCGTTTCGCCGATGATGCGCGGGTCGCACATACCGATCTCATCCAGCACCAGGAGCCCGTCCGAGTGCGCGGCGGCGATGGATTCCAGGGCGTTGTCTGTCGAGCGCCAGGAACGCACTACACGTGGCCCGCCATAGATCGAGGCGGCCACTTGCAGATGGGTGGTCTTGCCACCGGAGCTGTCACCGTAGAGGTGAAACCCGCCCGATTCGTGACCGAGCATATTCAACAGCGGTCCCGCAAAGGCCACGCTGACGACAAACGCTAGACGATGGTTACCAACGCACAGTGCGCCGATTTGCTCCTGCCATTGCTCCAGCGTGCCGGACTCGCTGATCGGTGGGAGTTGTGCCCCAGCCTCATAGAAGTGCAGGTGTTCGTCATGCGAACCGATCTGCCGTTCGGGCAATAGGAAGGCATTGCCGTGCCAGCCCAGCCGAGTGACCAGACGAGCCCGTTGCGCACTGTCAAAACCCTGCAAATAGCTTTGTAGGTCGTTGCGTGCGTTGCGTCCTGAGCGGCTGCCCGCCAGACGTAGCCCCATGTCCACCAGTGGGCCAAGGACGTCCTTGCCAAAGTCGCCGGTCATGGTGCGGGCCGGAATGTTCCAGCGTTTTTTCTGCCCGTCCGGGTCGTCGAACTCGACCAGTAAGCCCCAGTTATGCCCCTTGTCGTCGCGGGTGCGTGCGAGGATCTCCAGAGGCGAGCACACAGGCCGCGCTTCGCCATCGTCGCCGGAATAAAACACGCCTTCCGGCGTCAGGCGAAAACCGCCGGGCAGCAGGTCATTTTTTGATTTGGCTGGCCGCTTGGTTTTGGGCTGCGCCTTTGTTTCTATTTCTCCGGCCGGAGCGGGGGCAGGTGCCGAGTCGAGCAGCTCGCCGGTGCGCTCCAGCTCGGCGAGGTGGGCCGATGTCCAGCCCTTGGCGAGTGCGTCGGCTGCATCGTCGCCATCGTCCCATTGATCCCCTTTGGCAAAGGTAGGTTTGCCATTCTTGAGCGTGGGCTTGCGTTTGAAGACGTCCAGGGCGATTGCTTGCACTGAGACAGCACCGATTTCACGCAGCTTTTCCGCGACGGCCTCCATGCAACTCTGACCGCTGGAGTCGTTGTCCGGCCACAACAAGACCGCCCGCCCTTTGAGCGGTGTCAGGTCGGCCTTGTGCCAAGAGTTGGAACCGTTCGGCCAGCAGGTCGCCACATGGCCCGGCATCAACTCGGCAGCGGCATCGGCGGCTTTCTCACCCTCGCACAGTACGACCGGGGCATCGAGCCGTTGCGATAGTTCGTCCAGGCGCAGAAGGGGGCGCGGATCGGGCAGACCTTGCCAACGCCACTGCGTGGTTTGGCCGTCGGCGCGTTGGCACCAGGTCAACGGTGCAAAGACTTTCCTTGGCTTGCCGTCTTCGTCCGGCCCCAGGTCGAAGCGATAAAGCGCCATGAGGGGCTGGCCTTGGGCATCGCGATAGATCCAAACCTTGGAAGGCACGCCGTGTTGCCGATGCTTGGCCGGGCACTTATTCATGGCCTCGACCGGGATCGGCTGAATGGCGATCCATTCTGGCGCTTTGCTTTTGCGCGGTGTTGGCGTGGACTGTGCGGCGCCTGCCGATACGTGCAGCAGATCCGCCAGCTTGTTACATGCTTCGACGTCTGTGCCTCCGTCGAGGTAGCGCACCAGGTCGATCAGGTCGCCGCCCTTGTCACCGGTAGCAAAGTCCGCCCAGGTGCCCTTGCTCAAGTTGACCTTAAGCGATCCGGCTCGTTTGTCCGTGCGGGTCGGATTGGGAGCGGTGTATTCCTTGCCGCCGTCGACCCGTTTGCCATTGGGCAGCCAGTGAGACAGCACGCGATCAATGTCCTTGAGTGCGGCACTTTTCACGTCGGCAAAGCTGGGGCGTTTTGTTGGTTTGTTTGTGCGCTGGGTCATATATCGGCCCCCGGCATAAACATCGCATCGTTCACATCATCAATCAGGGCCTTTGCCATTTCGCCCAGGTACAGCGCGCACCAGCTGTAGCGCTCGCCCTTGTCGCTCATGGCGGCATCAAGGGAGAGTTGATTGGCGTAATGCTGGAGGAGCGAAACCGTTTCGAGTGCGTCCTCAATAGGAATGCCCGCATTCGCTCGAAACACGCCATGACCGGCGGTTTTATTGAAAAACGACGCTCGGCCTAGTGTGGTGTGAGCGCTCATACGGCACCGCCTTTCTGATCCATCGGAACAGACGTGGTGTCACCGTGAAGGGTCAGGGTTTTGATCAGTCCCAGGGTGCCCCGGACATCCCAAATAACAGCGGCCAGGACGTGATTGGCTAGGCGTGGTCTGTCGCTTTCGCTTTCGAAATGGTCCTCAAGCAACATCAGCACGGACTCTGCGCGGTTGATAGCACAGGTGATTGCATCAACCGGGACACCCTTCTCGATGTCTTTGCTGACGCAGAGCAGGTCTTCGGGCAAGGCGAAGCTGAGGGAGGAATTCATTGGGCACCGCCTGCGGCTTCGAGAGCGCGAGCTTTGACCATATGGGCGTTGTAACGGGCAAGACGAGTAGCGAGGCTGGAGTTGGCGTGTAGAGCGGCGAGAGCCATTGCACGGTGTGCAGCGGCGCGAAATTTGGACGGATTGAGGGCGTGTTTCATCTAGCGGAACTCCTGTATGTGAGGAGCTGCCACGGATCGTCGCCAAACGATTTAGGGTGGCAGCTGTGCGCGGGTTGGCGAACCGGGCATACAGGACCCCGGCAGACCCGAAGGTCTCCCACGCACAGCCACCATAAAAGATGAATGCGGGCACAAAAAAAGCGCCTGCAATCGGTATGGGGGCGCCTGTGCGCCTGTATGTAGTCGGGTCGCCAAACCCGATCGCTGATTTTGCAGCGACGGCCAGAGAGTAACGTCCGTTTTTCGAAAGTGCAACTATGGGGGTGTCTTGCGGATTTTTCGGGTGTGGCATAAATTGTTCGGGCATGTAGATTTACCTCAACGCCTCCGGATAGCCCCCGGAGGCGTTTTCGTTTCAGGCATTGACTTCCCAGCGCAGGGAAACAAAGGGCAAGAGGTCGCCATCTAGGCAGGCGCGTGCATCTTCGTAGGCATCGATTTGTTGGCCTTCGTCAACGATGATTGCTCGAGGCGCTTCGCAGGGAACTGACAACGCGCACCAGGTCCCGTCGGCCCAACAGAGCACGGCGACCACACGACCTTGTTTGTCCTGCTGGCTGCGGTAGCGCTCCAGGCGTTGCATGAGGCGAGGCGGGAAGCCGATCTGACGAAGAATAGAGAACGGGTGCATCAGGGCTTTGTTGGCGATCTTGCGGCTCATGCGGCCACCTGATCACGGGCCTCGATGCGGCTGCGTGCCCATGCTTGGACTTCAGATAGAACCCAGGCGACCGGCGCACCGCGAGCATTGCTGTTGCTCAGTTTGACGGGCTGAGGAAAGCCACAGTCAGGACGCTGCATCAGCTTGTAGATGGTGGACCGTTTCATCCCTACGATGCCTTCGACTTCACGCATGCGGATCAACGTCGAGGTGGCATCAAACAGCGAGGGGGAATTTGCAGGAGCCTTGCGGGAAAGGCCGGTGATTGAGGTATTCATAGGTATTGCTCTCGATTGATTTGGACTGACGAGAGCAATGATCTAGGCGATGAAATGCGGTGAGCAGTTCACTTCCAATTGAAATTCGATTGAAATTTCAGTTACAGAACAAAGTTGCGTTTGAGGATGGCCTCTACGCTTTTGCGCGTGAGTGCTTTTTCCGTTTCAAGAGCGATCCACTCGGGACGCTGTTTTGACGTCTTCGCCACTTCCCGCACCAGCCAAGCATGCACGGCGCTAGGGATATTTTGGTTCTCCATGCCTTTCGCCTGTAGACGTTTCGCCTGCACAACGATGGCTGCGTCTCGAACACTGATGTCCTTTCTACGCTCCATGCCGCTGATGATGCCGCCTTTTTTGCGGGTCGCATTCTTGATCGCTCGATCAGCGACGGGCGTCAGTTCATCATCAATCAAGCAGGGCAGGGACGTGATTGGCTCCAGATAAAGGACGTACTGATCAAGCGCCTCAATGCGCTCATCCGGATTGGCCTGTATCTCCACGAGCTGACAGTAAAGCCCCCACGACAAGTCGGTCGGAGGTTCTGAGAGATGGGACCAAGGCTTTTGATCGGTTGTCCGCATCCAATCGTTTAGCGCCCCCAATGCTTTAACAGCGCAAGCCATGATGTAGGCTGCGTGGGCATCGCGATCCGAAACCGTCTCACATTTGCTGTACTGACGAACCCAGTGGGCGAGACGTGCCCTGGTGTCGGTGGAGGCATACTGAAAAATTGTCTCTTCATGCATTGTCGTCTTGATGCAGAGGCTGCTGGGATCGAAGTCGTTGCTGTCGTCGCGAACGCGAAGACAGCATTGTTCGATCAAATAGCACACGTCATGAATCTGTTCACGGCAGAGCTTGTATAGCGGCTGTGCCGAGAGAAAACTCATTAGCCCCGAGGTAAACGCGGAATCTACTAGGGATTGATGATCAGCCATGGCCGAGCGTCTCAGGCGTTGTGTCGCGCTTTATCCCACGCCCTGTGTGTCGCAAGTGAAGCCAGCGTGAATCGCTCGATGACCAGGCACGTCTAACGTCAGCCCACAGTGAGTTAGGGGGAGTGGACGCGTTACACATTGAGGCAGTGTCACACGCGGTGTACGGATGTTTACGTGGGCGTGTAACAGGCGTGAAAGCCAATGAAAACGGGCGTTTGGCGAGGTTAGTTACACGAGTAACACCCGTAACATGGATTTTGAGGGAGGTATGGTAGTGGGTCCTCATACAGCCTTACCGAAGTGACCTTGAATAACATTTCCGGCTTCAAGTGCATCAAGATGATCGGCATACCACTGCATCATCTTTATGCGCTGTTCAAGGTATTGGGCTTTGTTGTAAATCCCCCTGACACCTTGTGCCTTGTGACTGAGTTGGGCCTCGATATGGTCGGCGGGGTAACCATGCTCGTTGAGGATGGTGCTGGCGATGTGGCGGAAGCCATGACCGGTCTGGCGGCCTTCGTAACCAAGGCGCCTGAGTGCCATGAGAAATACGGTGTCGCTTCGGGGTTTGGTGCGGTCGCTTCTACCTGGAAACAGGAGAGGGTATGCCCCGGTAAGTTGCCGAAGCTCCAATAGGGCATCTACGGCTTGAGTGCATAGCGGCACCAGATGTTCGCGGCCTTTTTTACGCCCCTTGCGTTCGACAGGAACTGTCCACAGTTTCTTGTCGAAGTCGAACTCTACCCAATGAGCTTCGCGAAGTTCGCTGGGGCGGACTGCCATCAGGGTCAACAGCCGCAGGCCAAGCTGAACATCTTTGGCATGCGGATAGGAACGTATCGCTCTGAGTAACTGAGGAAGCTCGTCAGGTGAGACATGAGCGTAGTTCTCTGCCTTTCCCGATGACAGAAACTTATGCACTCCCTCCAAAGGATTGTTGACGGCTCTGCCGGTTACGCGAGCCAGGTCATAGATATCTTTGCAGTAAGCCCTCACGCGGCTCATCTGTTCCAAAATCCCCTGGCGCTCAAGTCCTCTCAATAGCTCCATCCACTCCATAGACATGATCGAGGTATAGGGACGTTTACCGAGCGAGGGGAACACGTGCCGTTCGAGTGCGCCGAGTATCCTTTTGGCAGTCCCCGCATCCCAGCCGCTGAGGCGAGACGTATGCCATTCCCTGGCTAGAGCTTCAAAGGTGTCATTGGCTGCGTCAATGTCAGCCGCCTGACGAGCCTTCTTGGAGATGATTGGGTTCTTGCCCTCTGAGGCGTCAGCTCGCAGCTCTGCCGCTTTCTGTCGAGCGAAGGCGCCGCTTACTTCTGGATAGCCGCCGAGACCTAACCAAGACCATTTGCCGTCCGGTTTCTTGTAGCGTAATTCCCAAGATTTTTGGCCGTTTGGTTTGACTCTAAAATACAGCCCAGGGCTGTCTAGTTCGCGGTATGCCCCGCCCTCCGGCTCCAGGCTGGAAAGTGTTGTATCAGCGAGAGGGCGTCGCTTGATATCGGCGCGTTTCATCCGTGTATGCCTCCAGTTCAATTAGTTCTGAAGCATACACGTGGGCATACACGGTGGGGAAGGATAGGGGTAGACAGAGGTGAACAGCCAGAAACAAGAAAGCCCGCACGAGGCGGGCTTCTTGAGGTGATTCATAGACTGCTGTAGACATCTATGGATCGGTACTTGGTGGCTACACAGGGACTTGAACCCCGGACCCCAGCATTATGAATGCTATGCTCTAACCAACTGAGCTATGTAGCCAAGTGGCGCGCATTATTCGCCGGTAGCGAGGATGTGTCAAGCGTAAATCTGAAATATTTCTCTGCGCTTTCAACCGCTTATCCTTCCTCGCTACAAATGCCCCTCAACCGAGTTGAAATCTCCCGGTATTCGCACTCAGCGCCTGGCTTCCCTGGCTCAGGGTATCCGCTGCCAGGTTCACTGCCCGAGCACCATCCAGCAAGCGCATGGCGGCTTGATCGACCTGCTGGATATTGCCGCTGACCTCGTCGGCCGTGCTGGCCTGTTCGTCCACTGCGGTGGCGATCTGCGCCAGGGTATCGGTCACGCTTTGCACCGCGCTGGCGATTTCCCCCAGGCGTTCGCCCAGGCTGGTGACGGCTTGGGCATCGGTCTGTGCCTGCTCGCAGGCAGCTTCCATCAGGCTGACTGCTTCATTCACCGTAGCGCGCAGGCTGTCGACCGTGCCTGCAATCTGCTGGGTGGAGGACTGGGTACGCTGCGACAGGCTGCGGACCTCATCAGCCACCACCGCGAAACCGCGCCCCTGTTCCCCAGCACGCGCGGCTTCGATGGCGGCGTTGAGGGCCAGCAGGTTGGTCTGCTCGGCCACGCCACGGATGGTGTCGACCACCAGTTGGATCTGCTGCCCTTGTTCGCTCACGCGGCCCAGGGCGGCGGCGGTGTCGTTGAGGCGCTGGTTGAGCTGCTGGATGCTCGCGGTCGTGCGTTGGCTGTCGCGACTGCTATCGGTAGCGATGCGTCGGGTCTGTTGGGCGCTGTCGGACGCCTGTTCACAGCTTTTTGCCACGCCTTGAGAGGTCGCGGCCAGTTGCGTTGCCGCAGCGGCGATCTGGCTGATCTGCATCTGTTGGGCTTCGACTTCTCCCAGGGCGCCGCTGGAATGGGTATTGAGGGTGCGCACGGCATTGCTCACCTGCGACGTCTCGTGGTCGACCCCCAGCAGGCTGTTGCGCAATTGCACCACGGCGACGTTGAGGGCGGTGCTGATCGCCGCCAATTCGTCGCGGCCTTGCACCGGCACTTGCAGGCTGAGGTTACCGTCACGCAGGGCTTCGGCCAGCAAGGTGATGCCGCTGGCGCTGCGGCGGATAGACGCTTGCAGGCAGACAAACAGGTAGAGAGCCGCCAACAGCAGGCAGCCCAGCACTGTCGCCACCAGCGTGAACTGGCGGATCGCCGTGGCGTGATAATGGTTCAGCCGCGTATCCAGGGCCACCAGGGATTGCTGGCGCAAGGCGGCCAGATCGGACAGCAGGGCGTCCAGGTGTTTCTCGAAGTCTTCCGGCTTGAGGCTGATGGAGCCGCCGAACACGCCGTCATCCAGCACTTTCAGTTCGGCATCCAGATGCTTGAGGCTGCCTTGGTATTGACCGGCCCAGGTTTGCAGGTCGCTGGGCAAGCGTGCTTCCAGGAGCCCACCGGTCTTGAGCAATTGATCCCGGGCGTCGCCGATGCGACTGCGCAGGTCCCGAAGTTGCAGGCGGCTCTGCAGAGTGAACTGGCCCGACACCACCGAGGCTTGTCCGACGCTGGCCAGGCGCCCGACCCGCTCGATCAGCTCGGGGGTCTGCTGGGTCGAGATCTGGGTCAGCAAATAGGTTTCGAGCCAGGAGGCGAGGGTCAGGCGATTGTCCATCACGATCTGCTCGCGCAGAGCTTGCAGCGCACTGAGGGCGGCGGTGAAGCGGTCATAGCCGTCTGGCCACCAACCCACGGCGCCCAGGCTTTTCGAATCCAGGCCCTTGAGGCTGGTCTGCAAGGCTTGGTAGCGGGCGAGGATATCGGCTTCGGCGCCTTCGGCCTGCAAGGTGGCGTTCAGGTCATCGGCGGCCTGGTTGAGGGCCGGTTGTACGGCATCGAAAGCCGCCATCGCGGCAAGCGTGGCAGGCGTAGGTTGCCGATTGGTTTCCGTGGCGCGCCAACGGGCAGCGCGGTTGCGCTGGGCGGTGAGCAGGTTGTCCAGGTTGTCCAGGGCCAGTAACTGGCGGACCCCGGCACGTTCCCCGGAAATCAGGCTGAGCTGATCGCGATAGTCCTGGCCGATGATCCACAGACTGCCCATGAGTGGCAGGATGAAGAGCAAGAACAACAATTGGAATTTACCGGCGAAGCCGAAACGTCCCAATAATCCGATGCCCGGTGATAGAAAAGCCTGCATGCCCATACTCCCCTGAACACCCTTGCACTCTTTTTGTGCGTTTCTACACAAATGCTGAAACAGGTGTTCTTTTAAAAGGCCTCGAAAATTCGCTCTGATCGCTCTGTACGCGGGCTCTGTAGCGAAACTTCCCATTCTCGGTTCCCTTTGTAAGGGACCGCGTTATAACGAAAAATAAGGCAAGATTCAGACCATGGCGTTGAGCTATCACCTTGGCGGCGGGGATTTTTTAGGTCGATAGCATGCTAATTAAAAACGTGCCGCACTAAAATGGCGCATTGCGGGGCCTGTCAGCGTGCGCTCCCCGTTCGCTGAGTTGAAACGATACGAACGTTGGGTCGCCGAGTGTGCTCTCGTCACGACTAAAGTACTGATTTGTATAAGTCCTAAGTTGATGTTGTAGAAATATTGCCCGTGTTAATTTGCTGCTGTGGTTGTTGGTTTGAATGGATTCTGCGGCTTTATTCAAGGGTGATCCTGGGTGATAGCAGAAGCAGGCTTTACATTCTTTCCGCCTATCGCCCTTGCCTTCCTGGAAATAAGCCTCCGGTTTCTGATTCGAACGCCTCTTCCGCTACCGAGTGGATAGAGCGATGAATGCTTTCCCCCCACTTGCCACGTTTCAATGCTGGTAAACAGCTGTATCGCCGTGTCCTTGAAGGCGTTCGTTCGAGGCGGCGTAAGCAGCGGTGATCGATTGTTATTCGCCACGTCGTGCACACGTTGAAATGCCGCCGTCGTTGTTGACGGTAGCAATAAATAGAATCAGGCAGGGGTCAATATGAAGTTCAAGTCGTTGCAGGCACGTATTTGTGTCACGGCGGGCGTATGCCTGTTTGTCTCATCGGTCAGCCTGGTTGCCTACGGGCTCTTCACCGCTCGCGCCAATGAGCATTATGTTTCGACGGAAGTGACGGCACTGGTTGAAAAATCGACGATTCGGGAAATTCAGAACCTGGCCGAGTCCCGCGCCAACGCCATTCAGGCCAGGCTGCAAAACGCGCTGGATGCAGCCCGCACCATGGCCAATACCTTTGCCGCCGGCAAGGCCGTGCAGAGCCCGCTGGCATTGGGCAGGGATCAGATCAACAGTGTATTGCTCAGTGTCCTCAAGGATAATCCTGACTTCAATGGCACGTATTCCTGCTGGGAGCCGGATGCATTGGATGGGCAGGATCGCGCTTTTCGAAATGCCCAGGATGGCAACAATCCGCTGACCGGACGTTTCACGCCCTATTGGACCCGCAGCGCGGACGGCCATGTCGCGGTGCAACCGCTGGTGGAGTATGACTCCCCTGACCGTCACCCCAATGGTGTGCCGAAGGGCGGTTGGTACAGCGGCCCGCGCGACACCCTGAAGGAAAGTGTGTTGGACCCCATTCCCTATGTGGTCCAGGGCAAGAATGTCTGGCTGACCACCTTGTCGGTGCCGATTGTGTCCGGCGGCAAGTTCTACGGGGTGGTCGGGGCTGACTTCGATATCGCTTTCATCCAGAAACTCAGCGAGCAGATGTCTGCCGATCTTTACGATGGCAAGGGGTCTGTTTCGATCATGAGCAACCAGGGACTGGTGGTCGCAGACAGCAAGCGTACGGATCTGATCGGGCAACCCATCAAGGCCTTGTTGCCCGATTCCTGGGAAAAGGTGCTGAGTGATATCCAGCGTGGTCGTGGCGATGGCCTGCTCAATCCGCAAACGCAGAATATTGAAGTGCTGATGCCCATTGAACTGGGACGCACGGGTAAACCGTGGGCAGTACTCATTCGCTTGCCCAAGGCGGTGGTCATGAGCCAAGCGATTGCCCTGGAGCAGGAGTTGCAATCGCGCAGTATCAGTAACAGCGTCTGGCAAGTGTCCGTAGGGCTGGGCATTTCACTGTTGGCTCTCGTTGGCCTTTGGCTGGCCGCGGCAAAAATCGTCGGGCCGATTCGCGAGGCTGCTGCCCTGGCGGCTCAGATCAGCCTGGGGGATTTCTCTCGTCGCTTGGTGCAGAAGTCCGAGGACGAAGTCGGGCAGTTGTCCATCGCGCTCAACGACATGTCCGAGAGTCTGCAGCGACAGGTCAGGGTGGCCGAGCGCATTTCCGAAGGCGATCTGGACCTGGAAGTCCGGCTGTCTTCACCTCACGATACCCTGGGCAAGTCGCTGGAAAAAATGGTCACCAACTTGAACCAGTTGATTTCCGAGGTCCAAGTCAGTGCCACCCGAATCAGTGGCAGTTCGGCGCAGGTCACCGATCTGAGTCAGTCCTTGTCCGATGGGGCGGCCAACTCGGCCTCGTCCATCACCGAGATCAGCGCGGTGATGACCCAGATGGCTGCCCAGACCCGGGACAATGCCGCCAATGCCAAGAAGGCCGATGAGCAATCCCAGTCATCACGGGCCGATGCAGGCGAGAGCGACAAGTTGATGAGCGAGCTGATTGCCGCGATGGCCGAAATCGATAATTCGGGCAAGGACATCACCGCGATCATTACCACCATCGATAACATTGCCGCACAAACCAACCTTCTGGCACTGAACGCCGCCATCGAGGCTGCCCGGGCCGGTGAGCTCGGGCGCGGTTTTGCCGTGGTCGCGGATGAGGTTCGCACCTTGGCAGCCCGTAGCGCCGAGGCCGCGCAGCAGACGGCCGCGTTGATTGCCGATTCCTCGAACAAGACCCAGCGCGGCATGATCATCGCCGGACGAACCGCCGAGTCCCTCAAGAATATCGTCAGTGGCACCAGCGCGGTGTCCAGCCTGGTTTCGCTGATCTACCAGGCTTCCAGCGAGCAGGCTTCAGGCTTGCAACAGGCCAGTGTCGGGTTGGAACAGATCGATGAGGTGACGCAGAAAAACCAGTCGAGCTCGCAGGAATGCGCGGTGGCGGCCAAGGATCTGTCGGAGCGGGCGTCGCTGATGCAACGGGTGTTGAGCCGTTTTAAAGTCAAAGGGGGCTAGTACCCGTTCCCAGGCGTATGGCCAAGCATGTCAAATCAGCACAAGAAGCCCTGCATCGGTGATGGATGCAGGGTTTTTGTCAGATCCTGTAATAATTCGCCTCGCATGAAGCGTCCTGAAACTCTGTAGGATTTTTATCCCCAATTACTTCAGGTCGATATGAACACCTCCATGGAGCCCCCCAGTCGCTTTTCTCCTCTCGTTCGCTGCACCCCTCTGACAAACTCTTTCCGAGGGAGCGAATAATTCCATGGAATGGATCGTTGACCCCACGGCCTGGCTTGGCCTTTTGACGCTGATCGTGCTGGAGCTGGTGCTCGGCATCGACAACCTTGTCTTCATCGCCATCCTGGCCGACAAACTTCCTCCAGAGCAGCGGGATCGCGCCCGCATCATCGGGCTGTCCCTGGCGCTGTTGATGCGTCTTGGCTTGCTGGCCAGCATCTCGTGGATGGTGACCCTGACCGAACCGTTGTTCGAGGTCTTTGACAAGACGTTCTCGGGTCGAGACTTGATCATGTTGTTCGGGGGGTGTTCCTGTTGTTCAAGGCAACCATGGAGTTGCATGAGCGACTCGAAGGCCATGTGGCCCAGCGCTCGGGTAACGCGGCCTATGCGATGTTCTGGCCAATCGTTGCGCAGATCGTGGTGCTGGATGCAGTGTTTTCGCTGGATGCCGTGATCACTGCCGTGGGCATGGTGGAGCACCTGTCGGTCATGATGATCGCGGTGATTTTCTCCATTGGCCTGATGATCGTCGCAAGCAAGCCGCTGACGAATTTCGTCAACGGGCACCCCACGGTCATCATGCTCTGCCTGGGCTTCCTGATGATGATCGGTTTCAGTCTCACCGCGGAGGGCCTGGGTTTCCACATTCCGAAAGGGTATCTCTACGCCGCGATAGGCTTCTCGATCCTGATCGAACTGTTCAACCAGTTGGCTCGCTCGCGTCGCAAGAAGAGCCTGCAGGGTCGTCGCCCCATGCGCCAACGTACCGCCCATGCGGTGATGCGTTTGTTGGGTGGCCACCCATTGGACGCCGACGAGGTGGGTGAAGAGATTGCCGACATGCTCTCAAGCGATGAGGCCGAGCCGGCGTTCGACCGACGTGAACGGGTCATGATCAGCGGTGTGCTTCAGTTGGCGGAGCGCCCGATACGCGGTGTCATGACCCCCCGCGCGGAAATCGATCACCTCGATCTGGCCGACGCCCCAGACGTGATCCGCACGCGGCTGATGCATTCGTCGTATTCCAGGCTGCCGTTGATTCGCAATGGTCAGGTCGATGAGCCGTTGGGCTTCGTGCACAAGAAAGAACTGCTCAAGGAACTGTTGGCGGGGCACGAGCCCGATCTGGAAGCCATGGCCCGCAAGGCAATCAACTTGCTGGACAGTTTCACGATTCTCAACGCGCTGGAACAGATGCGTAAGGAGTCGACGCATATCGCTTTTGTGGTGAACGAGTTTGGTGATTTCGTGGGACTGCTCACCATGACCGACATCCTCGAATCCATCGCCGGTGAGCTGCCCGATGCCAGTGAAATCGAAGGTCCGAATATCCTGCCCCAGGAGGGCGGTTTCCTCATCAACGGTGCGCTGAATCTCAGTCAGATTCGCGAGCAAACGGGCTTCCAGGCACAAGCCACCGAGGACTATCAGACACTCGCAGGATTGGTCATGAGTTTGCTGGATCGCTTGCCGGTCATTGGCGATGAACTCCATTGGCAGGCGTGGCGCATGACGGTGGTTGAGGTCCAGGAGCGTCGGGTGACGAGGGTGTTGTTGCGTCCTGACGGATATGAGACAGCATCCAGTCGATAAACACCTGGGTTTCAGCCGCTGCGTCCTGGGAGACGCCGTAGTAATAACGGATCAACGGCAGGCGCAAGGAGGGAAACGGACAGGTCAGTCGCCCTGTGGATAAGTCCCTGCCCAACAATGACGCCGGACACAGGGCCACTCCCAGGCCATCGACGGCGGCTTGCAACACCAGATGCATATGGTCCAATTGCAGGGTCGGTTGGGTTCGCAACTGAGCGATACCCGCCTGCCTGGCCCAGTCCTGCCAGTCGCTGCTGCGGGTTTTACCGGTCAGCAGCGTGTGCTGGAACAGATCATTCGGGCTGTCCAGCGGCTGGCGTTGCAGCAGCGACGGGGCGGCGACCAGTATCAGGTGGTCTTCCAGCAACGCGTGGGGTTGAACGTTGGCGGACCATCCGGACTGTCCACGGCGAACCACGACGTCAAACAGCTCGCGCGATTGATCCGGCGGCAGGGTGCTGGTAACCACTTCAGGGTAGATATCCGGATACAGTGCCATGAAGTTGGGCAATCGCGGAATCAGCCAGCGCACCGCGAAGGATGGACGCACATTGATCGTCACCTTGCGCCGCGAAGCACTCCGGGTCAGGGCGGTCGCGGCATTGGCAATCTGTGCAAGGGCCATGCTGACCTGTTCATAAAACGTCTGGCCGGCCGGCGTGAGCACGGATTGGCGGGTGCGACGTTCGAAAAGCAGCACCCCCAGGTGTTCTTCGAGCAGCTTGATATGACGGCTGACAGCGCTGTGGCTGACATGCAGTTCTTCGGCCGCACGGCTGAAACTCTGGTGGCGAGCGGCAGCGGCGAAGGCACGCACGGCGTTCAAGGGCGGGAGGTCGGCAATCATGCGTCTAATTTAGTCACATCAGGGGCGCAATTAAAGCGTTTGTCAGCGATGTCCCTTCATACCACTCTGAGCGTCACTGCTTTGGAGTGATTCATGGTTAATTACGGACTGTTTCTGATTCTGGCTACCCTGACCGTGCTCAGCCCCGGCCCGGGGGTGGTGCTGACGATTTCCAACGCTTTGCGCCATGGTTGGACCGGTTCGTTGCCCGGCATCTTTGGTATCGCGCTGGGGGCATTTGTCGTGGCGGGTATCTCCGCCACCAGTGTCGGGCTGATCCTCGCCACGTCAGCCACCGCGTTCACCGTTCTCAAATATGTCGGTGCGCTGTACCTGTTGTACCTTGGGGTCAAGATGTGGCGGGTGAGGGGGTTCATCCCGGCGCTCAATGTCACGTCGTCGCGTCCGTGGCGACGATTCGCCGGAGCGCTGTCGATTCAGCTATTGAATCCCAAGGCAGGCTTCTTCTTTCTCGCGGTATTCCCGCAGTTCATCAAGTCGGGGGACAACTACTACAGTCAATTTTTCCTGCTGGTGTCTTCCTATGGCTTGCTTGTCGTACTGGTTCATACCGGATATGCGCTCATGGCCAACCGTGCTAGGGGTTGGCTCTCCACAACCAGGGGCGCAGGCATTGTTGGCAAGCTGTCGGGCATCACCTTTTTCTGTTTTGGCGTACTGATGGCTTCCGCCAGCAAATGAGCGGACTCGGATAAAGCTTCTTGCTATCCTGACGCCCCTCTTTCATGGACGAATACTGAGACCCTCCATGGCTAACCACGCTTCCTCCTCCACCGGGAAGATATTGCTGGGCTTGCTGTTTGCCCTGATAGGTATCGGACTGTTGGTCATTGCTGTCAATCTCACCCTTGATCGCCGCGAGTTTCTCTCCCGCGCGCAGGCTGCCGATGGCGTCGTCAGCCGCCTGAATGCCGGCGGTTCGCATCCTGAAATCGCCTTTACCAGCGTCGGCGGTGAAGCAATCTCCTATCCCCAGGGCGGGATGATCTTCGGCTATCAGCCAGGGCAGTCGGTACGCGTGTATTACTTGCCCGAACAGCCCGTCGGCAGCGCTGTCATCGACGACCCGGGTGCACTCTGGGGACCTTCCGGGCTGCTGGGATGCCTCGGTCTGATGTTCGCGTTTGCTGGCTTGTCCAAAACCATTTTCCAGCATGGTCGGCGCGTTTCATTCAAATAAAAGGATTTTGAACCTATGAGCTACAACATCCCAATTCCGCTCAACGAGAGTCGTTGGGTGTACCAGACCGCCAGCGGTGGCGGACTGACCGTGGCCGTGGTTGCCGGCAGTGGTGGTTCGATCATTCTGCGCTCGCCCCAAGGTGAAGACGTCAGCTACCGCTACGGTGGTGTAGGGGTAGGAGCCGGCTTTGGTGCCCGGCTGCCGCGCTTTGGCAAGGTCAATATCCAGATAAAAGGCAAGAGTGTAGGAGCGGCCGGCGCAGCCGAGGCGTTTCCCAGCTTCGGCAAGGTATTTGTCAGCGATGCCTTGGCCGGACGCGACCTGACAAGTGATGACATCACCGGCCCCTGCCTATACACCGAAGTGGCAGGCGGACTGGTCGTCGGTGGTTCTGCCACGGCGCTGTTGTTCGGGCTCGATCCCAAGTTGCTGGCGTTGTCGGTGGCCTTGAGTGCCAGCCCGGCCACATCGATCATTGCTTCCAGCACGGTCAACCGGCAGCTGATGCAATCAGCCAAGGGCGCCCTGGTCATGGCGGGCATGAACGCCGGTGTACAGGCCGGTGGTGGGGCGGCGATCTATATTGGCTATCTGTTCTAACCCGCCATAAAAAACTGTGGGAGCGAGCCTGCTCGCGATGGCGGTGTTTATTCAGCTGGCATTGATGCCGACTGTTGCGCCGCTATCGCGAGCGGGCTCGCTCCCACAGAGTTCATGCTCATGTCGAGCCACTGCAGCGTCCATGAGCCCATGAAAAAGCCGCGAATCAACGCGGCTTTTTCATGACTTCAAAAAGCCGCCCGTCGAGCGCTGCTGGCACCGACTTGTCGCTCTACTAGAGTGACGGGTCCACCCCCCTTAAAGGATTAAGACATGGCAACTACTGATAGCACGACGGTCAGTACCCATTCCGTGAGAAGTGGCCCAGGCACCGTCCAAGTCGATCTCACCGGCCAGCTCGATGATAACCAGAGCATCATTATCCAGCCGGACGGCAAGATACTGGTCGGGGGTATACCGAATACCTGGCATGGGGTTACCCCGGGGCGCCCGGCGAGGAAAGTTACGGCTACGAACAGAACCATTCCGTTATCCGCCTCAACGCGGATGGTAGCCTGGACACCAGCTTCCATGATGGCGGCGTCGATATCGTACCTGCCGAGGTAGCCCCGGCGTCGCGCTATGAGCTGACGGCGGTGCAGTCCGATGGCAAGGTGCTCATTGCCATTGCGCAGGACACCAGCGTACAGGTGCAGCGCTTCAACAGCGACGGGACGCGCGATACTTCCTTTGGTCAGAACGGCGCCATTACCGTCGACATCAGTCATGCGTTCAAAGACATCGACCTGACGGCCAATGTGGATGGCACTTTCCAGATCAGCGCCCGTGGGCTTGATCAGGCCACCGTGTCCTGGATCGGCAATGACGGCGCTTTCGTCGAGGGCTTTGGCGACAATGGCGTGCTGACCGTCAGTATTCCGGAAGACGCCTTCTACAACGGCGGGATTTCCACTGCAGTGCAGGCTGACGGAGGTGTTGTGGTCGGGGCTGCATACAATGCCGCCGGTGCAGGGGATCCGACATACGCCCTGCAACGCTTCAATCCCGACGGTCAGCTGGATACCCATTTCGGTGACAACGGTGTCCTCTACCTGAGCCCTGCCATGGGGTTTGGCGAAGACTCGGTGATCACCCTGCAAACGGACGGCAAGATCGTCGTGATGGGCCATGGCGAAGGTGACACCTTGGCCACCGTGGTGCGGCTAAACCCTGACGGCTCCTTCGACACTGGCTTTGGCACCAACGGCACGGTGACCTTCGAGGCCGGCACGCCTGCGGCTTTGACGGTACAAGCCGATGGCAAGATCGTGGCCGCCGGTACGAACAACGGCGATTTCAGCGTCATCCGCTTGAACGCGGATGGCAGTGTCGACACCAGTTTCGGCAGCCAGGACGGCAAGCTCCATGTGGACGGATACGCCGGTGAGGAAATCCTGCAAGGTACCGATGCCGCCGAAATCATCCATGGCCTGGCCGGTGATGACGTGCTCCAGGGCAACGGCGGGCGCGACGTTCTGCAGGGTGGTGCTGGCGCCGACATCTTCCGCTTCGCCGAGCTGAGCGACAGCTACCGCACCGGCACGCAAAACGGTAGCGACCGAATCCAGGACTTCGACGCCTCCCAGGACCGCATCGACCTGATTGCCCTGGGCTTCACCGGAATCGGTGACGGCCATGACGGCACGTTGGCCATCCAGGCCAGCGCAGATGGCACGCGTACCTACCTCAAGAGCTACGACGCCGATGCCTCCGGGCAACGCTTCGAACTGGCCTTGGACGGCGACTGGGTGGGGCAATTGAACAGCACCAACCTGGTGTTCACCGCGCCTACCGTCGAGGGTACATCTGGCAAGGATACGATCAGCGGTTCTGCCTTATCGGAAATCATCTATGGCCTGGACGGCAACGACCGCATCAACGGCGGCGCTGGAGCGGATGTCATCATTGGTGGCAGGGGCGCCGACCATCTGAACGGCGGGGACAGGAGCGACATCTCGCTATGGACCGATAACCATCAGAACGATGACGTGTTTCGCTACACCTCCACCGAGGACAGCTATCGTACTGAAAGCCAGAGCTTTGCCGACCTGATCGAAGGCTTCACGGTTGACGACCGGATCGATGTGTCGGCCCTGGGTTATACCGGCTTTGGAGAGGGTACGGATAATACGCTGAAGGTGGTCTACAACCAGGCCCTGGACCGCACGTACCTGACGGACGCGGAAGCGGACGCACAGGGGCACTTATTCCAGATTGGGCTTGCCGGCGATTGGCGGGAAAGCCTTGACGAGGAACACATGATCTTTGCTCCCGACGCCGGGATAGGGCTGGTCGGGGTAGTGCCCGAGGTCGATCCAGGACATCTGTTGTCCTGATGCCCTGGGGGATGGTCGCGTGGCAGTGGGGAGCTGCCACGCGACAAACCGTCGATGTTGCTTTGGTTCTGGTTTGAAGGTTCCAAGGAGATCTATCGTGCAGCGTGGCTCGGCCCGTATAACCACACAGGATGTGTTGGCGGAGCGCTTACCCATTTTAATGCGGGTTAGTGGTCGCTCCGTTTCAGCCCGGCCAGTTGGTCAGTATCTAGCGTGGGGACAGCGTAGCCCATCGCAATGTGTTTCCTCCCTACGCTCACTAACGTCGCGCGCTACGACGAGACTGGCAAAATGCCACGCTTGTTGCTATTTTTTGACGTATCGAAAGTTAGACTTGCTACCGGACCATCCGCAGACGTAGCTGTATCTGCCCAATTCGCTACGGAGAAGGAAACCCGGAGTATGTACATTCCATCGTTTGCGCGAAGCCCGGCGCCGCGTTTTTCATCTCTTCTAAAGTTTTTAATTGCTGTAGTCATTTCGCTGAATTTGTTTGCTCATCCCGCGCAAGCCGAAGACCGCGAAAAGACATTTCGTTATTTCCCTTCTGGGCCCATCTATGAATACCGTTGGAAGCTCCTGGAGTTGGCGCTTTCGCACACACAGGCTACTGATGGCCGCGCCCGTCTCGTTCCCTATGCGCAGGAGGTTACTCAGAATCGCGGCATGGAGTTGCTCCAGACAGGACAGATCGATGTCATCGCGCTGGGAACCAACGCCGAGCGCGAATCCCTTATGCTGCCGATCAAGATCGATATCTTGCGTGGTCTTGTCGGCTTCCGATTGCTCTTGATTCGCGCTGCCGATCAACCTCGTATTGCGCAGATGGACGAACAAGCGCTTCGCAAGCAACTGACATTCGGCCTCAACAGTCAGTGGGCCGATGTACCCATCATGCAAGCCAGCGGCTTTACGGTGGTCACCTCGACCAGCTATGAAAATCTTTTTGGCATGCTTGCAGCTGGACGCTTCGACGCGTTCCCGCGTGGGTTGAATGAAGCGGCTCGTGAACTTGAAGAGCACAAGGATCAATACCCTCAACTCGTCATTGAAAACAGCAAGGCGCTGTTCTTCCCTTATCCGGTGTATTTTTGGGTCAACAGGAGTGACACCGCACTGGCCCGGCGAATCGAACTTGGACTCAATCTTTCGTTGAAGGACGGGTCCTTTCGCAAACTGTTTGAAACTTACCATGCAAAGGAGATTGCCGCGCTTGCCAGGGAACATCGGCAGGTCATCCATCTCGACAATCCCGTTCTGCCTGCCAAAACGCCAGAACCGGATACCCTTTGGTGGTGGAAATAAAATGCAAGTGACGGGGCGGGAGTAGACGGATGTTTGCTGCTCAGACGCTTTTCAGGCGACTGCTATACACCATGTTCCCATGGTATCTCTTGATTGCTCTGGGTATGACGGGAACGCAGTTGAGCATCCAATATTTCAGCGTCAGCAGGGATATCAGTGATGATTTAGCCTCTCTGAACAGGACCATCAGCCCCAGCGTCACCAATGCCGTATGGGAACTGGATAAGGCGCAACTCATGAGTATCGTCACAGCTCTGCGCCAGAACGCTATCGTCAGCGGTGTCCAGGTAGTCTCCAGTGGGGGGGAGGTTCTGGCGGTCTCTGGCCATGTGCCAAGCGGCATGAAAGAGGGGCAGACTCTTTTCCCCGCCAGGTTCCGCCAAGCCGAACTTCCGCTCACATCGCCTGGGCAGAAAGGCGAGCAGAATGTGATCGGGGTTCTTAAGATGTATTCGGATCGCAGTGTGCTATGGAGCCGTACAAAATACGCCTGCCTGTTCATTCTGCTCAATTCCATCGTCATTACCTCTGCACTCTGGTTAATCATTCTCTGGGCCATTCGTTATCGATTGTCCAATGCCGTTACCCGTGTTTCCCAGGCTGTGACGAACTGGCGTTTCGGGCCGGACAACGCGCCCGTGGAGAGAGTCCAATATCCCTATAAAGACGAACTCGGCGAGTTGGTAAATGCCTTTAACGAGAGTCGCAGTCGACTCTTCGATTCGTTGCAGGCGCTTAACCAGCTCAATCACAATCTCGAAGGCATCGTTGCCGAGCGAACTGAAGAGTTGCTCCTTGCCAAGGAGGAAGCGGAGCGGCTGACTCAGGTCAAGAGTGATTTCCTGGCTAACATGAGCCACGAGATTCGCACCCCGATGAACGCTATTCTCGGCATGCTCTATCTTGTCTTGAAAAGGGATGTGCCACCGGCCTTGCGTAGCCAACTGGTCAAGGTGCAAACGGCCGCCCATTCACTGCTGGGGGTTATCAACGACATTCTTGATTTTTCCAAGGTCGAGGCGGGCAAGCTTAAACTCGAACAGATCGAGTTCGGGTTGGATTCAGTGTTGGAACAACTGACGGATGCCATTGCCTTCCAGGCCGAAGATAAAGGTATCGAGTTTCTTATTCGTCATGACCCCACCATTCCCACGCGCTTGTTGGGCGATCCATTGCGCCTGGGCCAAGTCCTCCTGAATTTATGCGGGAACGCTGTAAAGTTCACAGAAAAAGGCGAGGTGGAGTTAGCGTTCCACAGCCTGGGCATTCGTGACGACATCCTGCATATGCAGATTAGCGTGCGCGACACGGGCATTGGCATGAGCCCGGAAACGCAGCGTCATCTCTTCGAAAAATTTACACAAGGCGACTCATCCACGACGCGAAGATTTGGTGGAACCGGCCTTGGACTGGCCATCAGCAAGAGTCTGACCGAATTGATGGGAGGGCGGATCTGGATTGAAGACTCGCAACCAGACAAAGGCAGTACGATCAGTTTCACCGTGCAGTTGCCCGTCGCTCGCCAAGCACAGGCGCATCAACGAGAACTGGTCGAGCAGACCGGGCCATTGCTTAAGGGCATCCGCGTCTTGCTCGTGGATGATAATGCCGTCTCTCGTGAAATCCTTGCCGAAATGTTGCGTTTCTTCCAATTGGAGGTTGTCACCGTTGCCAGTGGCCCTGCCGCCCTCACTGAGCTGCAGGCCTCAACCGCCGAGCCCTATGATCTGGTCCTGATGGACTGGCGCATGCCTGGCATGAATGGCGATGAAACCACCCAGCGCATTCGCCGTGATATTGGGTTGCCTCGCCTCCCCAAGGTCATCATGATCACCGCTTATGGCCGCGAAGATGTCTTGCGCCTGGCCGAGCAGGCCGGTGTGGACGGGTTCTTGATCAAACCGGTCTCACCTTCAGTGCTGCTTGACTCGATTCTTTCAGTTCTGGGACGTGGCCGCATTCTCGGAATGGATGCCCAGAGTAGACCCGCATCGCTCAGGCCAGCGAATAGCAATCAATTGGCGGGCGCACACATACTGGTCGTCGAAGACAACGATATCAACCGGGAATTCGCCACCGAGTTGTTGCACAGCGAAGGCATGGCAGTGGACGAGGCGGTGAATGGGCAGGAGGCTCTCGACAAGGTCCAAGGTAATAGTTATGACGCGGTATTGATGGATATCCAGATGCCAGTGATGGATGGGCTGGAATCAACCAGGCGCATTCGGGCGTTGGGTGATGTACCTGGTGGAGAACGCTTTGGTGCGCTACCGATCATTGCCATGACAGCGTTGGCGATGGCACAGGATACCCAGGCCAGCCATGATGCGGGAATGAACGATCACATTACCAAACCGATTGCGCCAGATCGTCTGATGATCGTACTTGCCAAGTGGATACAGTTACCCATCCGGCGTAGCGATCAGCCTCCGGTGCTCGATGTTGTGAAATCGCCGACGAGTAGCTTGCCTGCCGATCTGCAGGCGATGGTCCATGTCAATGCTCAGGATGGTTTACGCCGTATTGGCGGCAGGGCAGATGGCTATCGAAAACAGCTGCGGCGATTTCGCCTGCATTACGCTGATGCGATCCTCAAGATCCGGAGCTCTGTTGCAAGCGGCGACAAGCACGGCGCGGAGACATTCTGTCATTCACTCAGGGGCGTTACTGGAAATATCGGGGCCCAGCGGCTGTATGACATCGTTAAAACCATCGACGACCAGCTCAAGCAGGACATTTTCCCTGATGATCGCATCCTGAAGGAGGCTGAAGGCCTCCTGCAGCACGTGCTACGTGAGATCGATGGGATTGGCGAAGTTGATTGCCCTGCCCAGTCGAGTGTCGACGCCCCCTTATCACAGCCATTGCTGGACGCGTTACTGAGCCAGCTCGCACAGGCCCTGGAATCGGATCTTGGTGCGGCAGAACCCATACTCGCTCAATTGCTCAAGGGGACGCGCGGAACCCGGATCGAGCAGGAAATATCCGCCATCGCCGCCTTGATCGATGATTTCGAAATTGACGCGGCACATACCCGATTACAGCGCCTGAATAGGGTCGACCCGGATACATCTTTATGAACGAACTCGCTCCCAACAACAAACGTGCCCGTATTCTGATCGTCGATGATATTCACGAAAACCTGCATGTCTTGATGGGAATGTTGCGCGACGATTTTTCTCTGTGTGCCGCCACCAACGGTGAAAAAGCGCTTGAACTGGCGAACCGCCAACCGCAGCCAGATCTGATCCTGCTGGATATCAAGATGCCGGGAATGGACGGCTACTCCGTTCTTTCCGCACTCAAGCTTGATCCTTGCACCACGAGTATTCCGGTGATTTTTGTGACCGCCCTGGCCGATGCCATGGATGAGGCGCGAGGCCTTGCGATGGGCGTCGCCGATTACATCACCAAGCCGTTCAGCCCTGATCTGCTCAAGGCGCGCATTCACAATCAGCTTGAGCTCAGACGTTTTCGGCAGAATCCCATCCGTTTCGATATAGCAACGCCCGCAGACCCTGCCAATCGGCCATCGCTATTGGTCGTTGATGACATCCCGGACAACATCCATGAGCTACTCGAGGCGCTCAAGGATGACTACCGCATCATGGTTGCACGCACCGGCGCGCAGGCGCTGGATGCCGTTCAGGGCGCCGCGCCCCCAGACCTTGTGCTTCTTGACGTCGTGATGCCTCGCATGGACGGCTATGAGGTATGCAAACGCATCAAGGCAACGCCGGTAGGCAGCCGAATCCCTATCATCTTTGTCACGGTCATCAATGCTGCATCAGAAAAAGTCAAAGGCTTCGAGATCGGGGCTGCCGACTACATCACCAAACCCTTCGATATCGACGAAGTGCGCGCGCGTATTCGCACTCATCTGGAGTTGGCCCGACTTCATCGTTTTCTGGAGGATCTGGTGGCGCAGCGTAGTGCATTGCTGCAACTGACTGAAGACAAATATCGCATTCTTGCCCATCGTGACCCCCTGACTGGCTTGCCAAATCGCGTGCTGTTCGCCGAATTACTGGATCACGCGATTCTGCAGGCGGAGCGCGATCAGTCTCATTTTTCCTTACTCAACATAGATCTGGATAACTTCGCGACGATCAATGAAAGCCTCGGTCACAAGTTGGGTGACCAGTTGCTGATGCAGGTAGCACAGCGGTTGCAAAGCCTGTTGCCCGAGAGCGATAGCATTGCCCGCATTGCTGGTGATGAATTCAACATTATTCTGGAGCAAGTCGATGTTCCAGTGGACCTGATGTCCCAGCGCATCATCAATGCGTTGGCAGAGCCATTCATACTGGGCAAGCAGAATGTTTACATCGGTGCCAGCATTGGAATTACGCTCTATCCCGATGATGGCACCGATTCCGAGACGCTGCTCAGCAATGCCGACGCCGCACTTCATAGAGCTAAAGAGCAGGGGCGGGGAACATTGTGCTTTTTCTCGCCAGAGATGACTCACCGAGCCAAGCGGCGTTTAAAACTCGAAGTAGAGTTGCGCAATGCCCTTGAGCAAGGAGAGCTGCGGGTTTACTACCAGCCTCAGGTTGATCTGGACACCGGTAATATTGGCGGTCTTGAAGCCTTGGTCCGCTGGCAACATCCCGAGCGCGGGATGATCTCTCCGGGCGACTTCATCCCCCTTGCAGAGGAAAGTGGCCTGGTCATTCAACTCGGTGATTGGGTGTTGCGTGAGGTCTGCCAGCAAATCAAAATCTGGTCAGAGGCAGGTCTCGCGCCGCGTCAAACAGCGGTGAACATTTCTGCCGTTCAGTTAAGCGCGGGTAATCTGGCTAGGTCCGTCAGAACTGTCTTGGCGCAAACCGGCATCAATCCCAGTCAGCTTGAGCTGGAAATCACCGAAAGTTATGTAATGGTGGACCGGGATCAGTCATTCAAGTCGCTGAGCGAGCTCAAAGCTCTGGGGGTCCGGCTGTCCATCGATGATTTCGGAACGGGTTACTCTTCGCTGGGCTATCTGCAGCAACTGGAAGTGCACAGGCTCAAGATTGATCTCTCCTTTGTCCGCGACATGACGACGAACACGGGCAACGCTTCTATCGTCAAGGCCATTATCGCGCTGGGGCATAGCCTCGGACTTGAGGTGGTTGCCGAAGGTGTCGAGCACCCAGGCCAAGCGCGGTATCTGCGATCCATGCACTGTGATCTGATCCAGGGTTACCTGATCAGCCATCCCATGCCTGTTGAAGACACTGAGCGCTTTCTTTCTTCCTATCAGCCAGCGGATGTCCTACTTGAACATGAAACAGCCTCTACGTTGTTGCTGGTGGACGACGACTTGGGCATTTTGTCTTCGCTCAAGCGTCTGCTGCGTCACGAGAACTATTTCATCCTCACCGCGACGAGTGCCCAGGAAGCGCTCACGCTTCTGGCGGAACATCAGGTTGGTGTAATCATTGTTGACCAACACATGCCAGGCATGAGTGGCACGGAGTTACTCGCATGTATTCGGACCATGCACCCCCATACCGTCCGAATGGTCCTGTCAGGCTGTACCGCTGTCGATAACGTGACCGAGGCAATCAACCGCGGCGAGATCTACCGTTTTCTGACCAAGCCCTGGCAGGAAGCAGAGTTGATCGAGACTGTTCGCGAGTCTTTTCGCCACTACCGAACGTTGACCGAGGAAAGCCGTAGGGCCTGATGTGCATTTCAGGGAAGATGACGCAGCAGTCAGCAAGCTATAGAAACGAAGAAGCCCCGAAAATCGGGGCTTTTACGTGCTTTTTAGGAGTCCGAGGTAATCTACAGAAATCTCCTGAAATGCTATCTACGATTTAGACGTTAAAGCGGAAGTGCATCACGTCGCCGTCTTTGACGACGTATTCCTTGCCTTCCAGACGCCATTTACCGGCTTCCTTGGCACCGGCTTCGCCCTTGTACTGGATGAAGTCGTTGTAGGCGATGACTTCGGCACGGATGAAGCCTTTTTCGAAGTCGGTGTGGATCACGCCAGCGGCTTGCGGTGCGGTGGCACCGACACGCACGGTCCAGGCACGGACTTCTTCGACACCGGCGGTGAAGTAGGTCTGCAGGTGCAGCATTTCATAGCCGGCGCGGATCACGCGGTTCAGGCCAGGCTCTTCCAGGCCCAGGGCCTCGAGGAACATGTCTTTCTCTTCGCCATCGTCCAGCTCGGCGATTTCCGCTTCGATCTTGTTGCAGACCGGAACCACCACGGCGCCTTCTTCTTCGGCGATGGCCTTGACCACGTCCAGGTGCGGGTTGTTCTCGAAACCGTCTTCGGCGACGTTGGCGATGTACATGACCGGCTTGGTGGTCAGCAGGTGGAAGCCCTTGATCACCAGTTTCTCATCGGTGCTCATGTTCTTCATCAGGCTGCGTGCAGGCTTGCCTTCGGTGAAGTGAGCGATCAATTGCTCCAGCAGGCCTTTCTGGACCACTGCGTCCTTGTCGCCACCCTTGGCGTTGCGGGCGACTTTCTGCAGTTGCTTCTCGCAGCTGTCGAGGTCGGCGAAGATCAGTTCCAGGTCGATGATCTCGATGTCGCGCTTCGGGTCGACGCTGTTGGAGACGTGAATCACGTTCTCGTCTTCAAAGCAGCGCACCACATGGGCGATGGCGTCGGTTTCACGGATGTTGGCCAGGAACTTGTTGCCCAGGCCTTCGCCTTTGGAGGCACCGGCTACGAGGCCCGCGATGTCGACGAACTCCATGGTGGTCGGCAGGATGCGCTTGGGGTTGACGATGGCCGCCAGTGCGTCCAGGCGCGAGTCCGGCATCGGCACGATACCGCTGTTCGGCTCGATGGTGCAGAAGGGGAAGTTCTCGGCCGCGATGCCGGATTTGGTCAGGGCGTTGAACAGGGTGGACTTGCCGACGTTAGGCAGGCCGACGATGCCGCAATTGAATCCCATGGTGTTTCCCCTCGGTAAGAGTCAGGCCTTCTGGCTGTGCAGGTTTTTCATCGCGCGGTTCCATTCACCGGCGAGGATATCCGGCAGCACGCCGAGGGCAAAGTCGATGCTGGCATCGAGTTTTTCCTGTTCGGCGCGAGGCGCGCGACCCAGGACAAAATTTGAAACCATGCTGGCTACGCCCGGGTGGCCGATGCCAAGCCGCAGGCGGTAAAAGGTATTCTGATTACCCAGCTGCGCGATGATGTCGCGCAACCCGTTGTGACCGCCATGGCCGCCGCCCTGCTTGAGCTTGGCGACGCCCGGAGGCAGATCGAGTTCGTCGTGGGCCACCAGGATTTCTTCAGGCTTGATGCGGAAGAAGCCAGCCAATGCCGCCACGGCCTGGCCGCTACGGTTCATGTAGGTGGTGGGAATCAACAGGCGAACATCCTGACCTTGATGCGAGAAGCGTCCGGTCAGGCCGAAATACTTGCGATCGGCCGCCAGGCTGACGCCTTGTGCGTGCGCGATGCGCTCAACAAAAAGGGCCCCTGCGTTATGCCGGGTCTGTTCGTATTCGGTGCCTGGATTTCCCAGGCCAACGATCAGTTTGATGGCAGTCACGATAGGGGCCCTTCCTGGAGTGTGGATAACGTCGCGATCAGATGTAGCGACAGTGGACGAACAATGCGGATCTACCGTTAAGTAAACTTCGCGTTACCGCCCGCTGTCTCGCTACGTTCCAGTCCGCGATGTTTTCCGGTCACTCCGGCGACAGAGTGAAATTACTCTGCAGCGCCTTCTTCGGTAGCTTCTGGAGCAACACGTGGAGCGTGGACGTTGGCAACAGCCTTGTCATCACCGTGTGCCAGGGCAACGAACTCAACGCCTTTAGGGGCCTTGAGGTCAGACAGGTGAATGATCGTGCCGACTTCGGCGTCAGCCAGGTCGACTTCGATGAATTCAGGCAGGTCTTTCGGCAGGCAGGACACTTCCAGCTCGGAAGTCACGTGCGAGATTTCGCCGCCTTTCTTGACCGGGGCAGCTTCGTTGATGAAGTGCACTGGAACGGTAGCGGTCAGTTTCTGGCCAGCCACGACGCGAATGAAGTCAGCGTGCATGATGAACTGCTTGGCCGGGTGACGCTGCATCGCTTTAACGATGACGTTCTGCTTCTTGCCATCAACGTTCAGCTCGATCACGTGGCTGAAAGCAGCCTCGTCTTCGAACAGCTTGGCCACTTCTTTGGCCAGCATGGTGATGGACTCAGGGGCCTTGTCACCACCGTATACAACGGCAGGAACCTGGCTGGCGAGACGACGCAGGCGGCGGCTCGCACCTTTCCCCAGGTCGGTACGCGCTTGGGCGTTCAGGATGAAATCAGTCATTTTGTATCTCCAAAATAGCCATTCCGGGTGACGTCTGCGACCGACGTCAAAGCGGATGGGCAAAAAAGCCCCGCCCCAACATGAGTGTTGGGGCGGGGCGCTTTTCGTCAACGGGATGTCATGTAAGGGCAGGGCCCTTAGCGGAACATCGCGCTGATCGATTCTTCATTGCTGATGCGGCGAACCGCCTCGGCAACTACCGGTGCGATATCCAGTTGACGGATACGTACACAGGCTTGTGCGGCAGCGGACAGCGGGATGGTGTTGGTCACCACCAGCTCGTCCAGCACGGAATTTTCAATGTTCTCGATTGCCCGACCCGACAGCACAGGGTGTGTGCAGTAGGCAAAGACCTTGGCTGCGCCATGCTCTTTCAAGGCCTTGGCCGCGTGGCACAGGGTGCCGGCGGTATCGACCATGTCGTCGACCAGGATACAGGTACGCCCTTCGACGTCACCAATGATATGCATCACTTCGGAGTGATTGGCTTTCTCACGGCGTTTGTCGATGATACCCAGATCCACGCCCAGGGATTTGGCAACTGCCCGTGCACGCACGACGCCACCAATGTCCGGGGACACGATCATCAGGTTCTCGAAGCGCTGATCTTCGATGTCATCCACCAGGACTGGGGAGCCGTAGATGTTGTCTACGGGAATATCGAAGAAACCCTGGATCTGGTCAGCATGCAGGTCAACCGTGAGCACACGATCGATGCCGACGACGGTGAGCATGTCAGCCACGACTTTCGCGCTGATTGCTACACGCGCGGAACGCGGACGGCGATCCTGGCGGGCATAACCAAAGTAAGGAATAACAGCAGTGATACGAGTAGCCGAGGAACGGCGGAAGGCATCAGCCATCACGACGAGTTCCATCAGATTATCGTTGGTCGGAGCGCAAGTCGGCTGAATAATGAAGACGTCTTTACCGCGGACGTTTTCATTGATCTCGGCAGTGATTTCGCCGTCGGAGAACTTACCGACAGAAATGTCACCGAGAGGGATATGCAGCTGACGTACGACACGCCGAGCCAGATCGGGGTTAGCGTTCCCCGTAAAGACCATCATCTTGGACACGCGCAGTACCTGAAGGCTGAGGGTATACCTGGATGAGTATAGGAAAATGGCAGGGGCGGCTGGATTCGAACCAACGCATGGCAGGATCAAAACCTGCTGCCTTACCGCTTGGCGACGCCCCTGTATCTGTTGCTGCGAGTGCCCAGCACTCGATTCCTTTTAGAGCAGACTTTGCAGCTTGCGATGCAACATCGAAACGTTGCTTCCTTTCGCTACAAACCCTGTAAGGGTCTCTGTCAGAAGGGCCGAGACTTTATCAGCTTCAGCTTTGCTTGGGAAGCCCCCAAACACACAACTTCCAGTTCCGGTGAGTTTTGCTTCGGTAAATTTACCTAACAAATTCAAAGCGTTACGAACATCTGGATAACGCCTTGCTACCACCGGTAAGCAGTCATTTCGACTGTTTCCCTTGGGAACGGGGCGCACTTTAATGGGAGGAGAGTTACGTGTCAACAGTGGATCTGAAAAAATTTCTGCTGTACTTACAGAGACTTGCGGCACGAGTACCAGGTACCAGGGTTCCTCGGGCTCTACGGGCGTGAGTTTCTCCCCTACGCCTTCGGCAAAAGCCGCGTGGCCACGCACGAAAACCGGCACGTCGGCCCCTAGCGTCAGGCCCAGCGCCGCCAGGCGGTCGACGTCCCAATCGAGCTGCCACAGGTGATTGAGCCCGAGCAGGGTCGTTGCCGCGTTCGAGCTGCCGCCACCGATACCGCCGCCCATGGGCAGGATTTTTTCGATCCAGATGTCGATGCCCAGCGAACAACCGGATTGCTCCTGGAGTTTTCTTGCAGCCTTGACGATCAGGTTGCTGTCGTGGGGAACGCCTTCGAACTCGGTGTGAAGGCGGATGACACCATCCTCGCGCACTGCGAAGGTGATTTCATCGCCGTAGTCCAGGAACTGGAAAATCGTCTGCAGCTCGTGGTAGCCGTCCGGACGACGACCCAGGATGTGCAACATCAGGTTGAGCTTGGCCGGGGAGGGCAGGGTCAGGCGCACAGCGGTCATGTCATTGCCCCAGCTTTCGTGGCTGCCATTGCTTGATCACCAGCGTGACATCCAGGTCGCTGCCGTGCAGTTTGATTCGCTCGGGCAGCCAGTAGCCGTTCTGCTGGGCATAGCTGAGGTATTCGATCTGCCAGTCGTCCTGTTCCAGGTTGGACAGGCGGCTGTCGGCGTCGAGGGTCAACCGGCTCTTGCTGTCTGGCGCCGGCAGCCCGCGCACCCACCAGGTCAGGTGGGAAACCGGCAATTTCCAGCCCAGTTGCTCTTCCAGCAGGGCTTCGGGCGTGGGAGCCTCGTAGCGGCCCTGGTTGGCGACTTCCAGCGAAACCTGCCCCGGCCGGCCGGTCAGGCGCGCCGCGCCACGTCCCAGCGGCCCGGACAGGCGGATGTCGTAGTAGTCCTGGCGTTGCAGCCAGAACAGCGTGCCGCTGCCCGAGTCCTTCGGCGCGCGGATGCCGATCTTGCCGTCGATCTGCCAGCCGTCGAGGCCACTCAGTTGTGCCTTGTGTTCGCGCCACTGGGCCGGGTTGCCGTGGCCCTGGACGGATTCGCGGGCGCCGAAGCCCGCACAGCCGGCGAGCAGGGCGATGAAGCTGAAAACGATGATGTGGCGCAAAAACATGATCTTAAAGGGTCTCTGATCCGGTCAGGCGTTTGATGGTACCGCGCAGGATGGGGCTGTCGGGCTGGTCCTTGAGGAACTTGCTCCAGATCTGCCGGGCCTCGCGTTGTTTGCCTGCGGCCCACAGGACTTCGCCCAGGTGAGCGGCGACTTCCTGGTCGGGAAAGCGCTCCAGGGCCTGGCGCAGCAGGCGCTCGGCTTCGTCGAGGTTGCCCAGGCGGAAATTCACCCAGCCGAGGCTGTCGAGCACCGCCGGGTCTTCCGGGTTGAGCTGGTGGGCCTGCTCGATCAATACCTTGGCTTCGGCGTAGCGGGTGGTGCGGTCCGACAGGGTATAGCCGAGGGCGTTCAGGGCCATGGCGTTGTCAGGGTCACGCTGGATGATCAGGCGCAGGTCTTTTTCCATCTGGGCCAGATCGTTGCGTTTTTCCGCCAGCATGGCGCGGGTGTACAACAGGTTCAGATCGTCCGGGTATTGCTTCAAGGCCTGTTGCAGCACGTTCCAGGCCTTGTCGCTCTGATTGTTGGCCGACAGCGTCTCGGCTTCGATCAGGTACAGCTGAATGCCGTAGTCCGGCTGGGCGTCGCGCTGTACGGCCAGGCGACTTTGGGCTTCGGCCGTCTTGCCGTTGCCGATCAGGATATCGGCCTGGCGCAACTGCGCCGGCAGGTAGTCGTTGCCCGGGCCGACTTGGGCGTACTCGATCAGCGCGCTTTCCGGGTCGTTGCGTTCTTCGGCGATGCGACCCAGGTTCAGGTGGGCCGAGTCGACATGGCTTTCCCGGGCGATCAGGTCTTCCAGATAGCCCTTGGCCTCATCCCAGGCTTTGGCTTCCAGGCAGACCAGTGCCAGGGAGTAGCGCAATTCGTCGTCTTCGGGGTATTGCTGGACGAGGCTGGAGAACTCCACCTTGGCATCGTCCATGCGGTTGTTTTCCACCAGCATGCGGGCGTAGGTGAGGCGCAGGCGCTTGTCGTCCGGATACTTCTTGATGCTTTTTTCCAGCAGAGGCAGTGCTTCGTCGCCGCGGTTCAAGCCTTGCAGCAGGCGAGCGCGCAGCAGGATCGGCGCCACTTCGCCGGCTTCCGGCGGGTTGTCTTCCAGCAGGGTGAGGGCGCCCTGGGCGTCGCCATCCTGTTGCAGCAGCAGGGCCTTGCCAAAAATCAACTGACCGTTGTTCGGATGGCGTTCCAACAGGCGGTCGAAGCTCTTCATCAGGCCGCTGCGGGTTTCCTGGTCGGTATCGGCAGCCGATAGCGCGAGGAAATCGAAGTGGGTATCCCCCTTGCCCTGCAGGACTTTCTCCATGTAGGTCATGGCGTCGTCGTAGCGCCCGGCGCGTGCCAGTTGCACGGCGGCGGCGCGTTGCGCTTCGAGGTCGTCTGGGGCATTGCGGGCCCAGATCATCGCGGTATCCAGCGCAGCCTGGTCGGCCCCCAGGTACTCGGCGATGCGAAACGCCCGCTCGGAGATGCCCGGGTCCTGGGTATTGATGGCCTGGGTCACGTAGTTGTCCAGCGCAATGTCGAAGCGATTGCGCTGGCCTGCCAGTTCGGCGCTCAACAGGCTGAAGATGGTTTCTTCGCTGAACGAGCCGTAGACCTTGGGTTTTTCAGGTGCCTGCGTGCTGTCTTCGACCGGCGGCGTACCGTCCGTCGAAACGGGGGCCATGGATTGGCAGCCGCTGAGCAAGGCAAGAGCGAGGAGCAACGCGGAAGATCTATTCATATAGGAAGAGGACGACTAACCTGCGGTCGGATCATCATGACACAAGCCTTCGGTCAAACATAACCGCCCCGTCGATTTACGAAGCGAGGGAGGGCGATAGAGATGCAGTGGTTGTTCTGGATCTGGCGAAGTAGGACAATTGCCGGCTTCACGTCACCATCAGCGACCTTGAATGGCCTTCCTTGCACTTGGTATCAACCACAAGACTGCTTCAGTAGACGTCCGCGAGCGCGTGGCCTTTACGCCTGAGCAGCTGGTGGAGGCCCTGCAGCAGCTCTGCCGGCTCACCGAGAGCCGTGAGGCTGCGATCCTCTCCACCTGCAATCGCAGTGAGCTTTATATAGAACAGGATCATGTTTCGGTCGATGCCGTGCTGCGCTGGCTGGCCGAATACCACGACCTGAGCCTCGAGGAGCTGCGTGCCAGTGCCTATGTGCATGAGGACGATGCGGCCGTTCGTCACATGATGCGTGTCGCCTCCGGGCTCGATTCTCTGGTGCTGGGCGAGCCGCAGATCCTCGGCCAGATGAAGTCGGCCTATGCCGTGGCTCGCGAGGCCGGTACGGTCGGCCCGCTGCTGGGGCGGTTGTTCCAGGCCACGTTCAACGCCGCCAAGCAGGTACGCACCGACACGGCCATTGGCGAGAACCCGGTGTCCGTGGCGTTTGCCGCCGTCAGCCTGGCAAAACAGATTTTCAGCGATCTGCAACGCAGCCAGGCGCTGCTGATCGGTGCCGGCGAGACCATCACCCTGGTCGCCCGCCATTTGCACGACCTGGGGGTCAAGCGCATTGTCGTCGCCAATCGGACCCTGGAGCGGGCCAGTATCCTGGCCGAACAGTTCGGTGCCCACGCGGTACTGCTGTCGGATATCCCGGCCGAGCTGGTGCACAGCGACATCGTCATCAGTTCCACCGCCAGCCAGTTGCCGATCCTCGGCAAGGGCGCGGTGGAAAGCGCCCTGAAGCTGCGCAAGCACAAGCCGATCTTCATGGTGGACATTGCCGTACCCCGGGACATCGAGCCGGAAGTCGGCGAATTGGACGACGTGTACCTTTATAGCGTCGACGACTTGCACGAAGTGGTCGCCGAAAACCTCAAGAGCCGGCAGGGCGCAGCCCAGGCGGCGGAGGAGATGATCTCCATTGGCGCCGAGGACTTCATGGTGCGCCTGCGCGAGCTGGCCGCGGTGGATGTGCTCAAGGCCTATCGTCAGCAGAGCGAACGCCTGCGCGATGAGGAGCTGCAAAAGGCCCAGCGCCTGCTGGCCAACGGCGGCAGCGCTGAGGAAGTGCTGGTGCAACTGGCCCGTGGCCTGACCAATAAATTGCTCCACGCCCCCAGCGTCCAGCTCAAGAAACTGACCGCAGAGGGCCGCCTCGATGCACTGGCCATGGCCCAGGAACTCTTTGCCCTCGGTGAGGGTTCACCGGATAGCTTTTCGGATAAGAAATCGCAATGAAAGCGTCACTGCTCAATAAACTGGACACCCTCCAGGACCGTTTCGAAGAACTGACCGCCTTGCTGGGCGATGGCGAAGTCATTTCCGACCAGAACAAATTCCGCACCTATTCCAAGGAGTACGCGGAAGTCGAGCCGATTGTCGCGACCTATAAACAGTTGCTCAAAATTCAGGACGACCTCGCCGGTGCCCAGGCACTGCTCAAGGACAGCGACCCGGACCTGCGGGAAATGGCGGCTCTGGAAGTGCGTGAGGCCAAGGAACAATTGGTCGAGCTGGAAAGCAATCTGCAGCGCATGTTGCTGCCCAAGGATCCGAACGACGGGCGTAACGTGTTCCTGGAAATCCGCGCCGGTACTGGCGGCGATGAAGCGGCGATCTTTTCCGGCGACCTGTTTCGCATGTATTCGCGCTACGCCGAGCGGCGTGGCTGGCGCGTGGAGATCCTGTCGGAGAACGAAGGGGAGCATGGCGGCTATAAGGAAGTCATCGCTCGGGTCGAAGGCGACAACGTCTATGGCAAGCTGAAGTTCGAGTCCGGGGCCCACCGTGTACAGCGTGTGCCGGCCACCGAATCCCAGGGGCGTATTCATACCTCGGCCTGCACGGTGGCGGTATTGCCCGAACCGGACGAACAGGAAGCCATCGAAATCAATCCGGCGGACCTGCGGATCGACACCTACCGTTCCTCCGGCGCGGGCGGCCAGCACGTCAACAAGACTGACTCGGCGATCCGCATCACCCACTTGCCTTCGGGTATCGTGGTCGAATGCCAGGAAGAGCGTTCCCAGCACAAGAACCGCGCCCGGGCCATGGCCTGGCTGTCGGCCAAGCTCAACGACCAGCAGACCAGTGCCGCCGCCAATGCCATCGCCAGCGAGCGCAAGTTGCTGGTGGGTTCGGGGGATCGTTCCGAGCGCATCCGCACCTACAACTTTGCCCAGGGCCGGGTCACCGATCACCGGGTCAACCTGACCTTGTATTCCCTGGATGAAATTCTGGCCGGTGGTGTCGATGCCGTGATCGAACCGCTGCTGGCCGAATACCAGGCCGACCAATTGGCCGCGATTGGCGAGTAAACAAAGGTGAACACATGACCATCATCGCCAGTCTGCTACGCGCCGCCGAGCTGCCGGATTCACCCACGCCAAAACTGGATACCGAGTTACTGCTGGCGGCTGCGCTGGGCAAGTCCCGCAGCTTCCTGCACACCTGGCCCGAGCGGATCGTGCCAAGCGAGGCCGCCCTGCTGTTTTCCGAATACCTGCGTCGTCGTCGTTCCGGCGAGCCGGTGGCCTATATCCTGGGGCAGCAGGGCTTCTGGAAGCTCGACCTGGAAGTCGCGCCCCATACCCTGATCCCGCGTCCCGACACCGAGTTGCTGGTGGAAACCGCGCTGGCTTTGTTGCCGCCCACTGCGGCCAGGGTCCTGGACTTGGGCACCGGCAGCGGCGCGATTGCCCTGGCGCTGGCCAGCGAGCGCCAGGCCTGGAAGGTCACGGCGGTCGATAGGGTGCTGGAGGCCGTGGCCCTCGCTGAACGCAATCGTCAGCGCCTTGGTCTGGTCAACGTCACGGTGTTGAGCAGTCACTGGTTCAGCGCCTTGGAGGGGGAGCGTTTCGAGTTGATCATCAGCAACCCGCCTTATATTGCCACCGCCGATCCGCACCTGGCCGAAGGCGACGTGCGTTTCGAACCTGCCAGTGCATTGGTCGCGGGCCAGGATGGGCTCGATGACCTGCGCGAGATCATTGCCCAGGCGCCGGATCACCTGACACCGGGCGGCTGGCTGATGCTCGAGCACGGTTACGATCAGGCCGAGGCGGTGCGGGATCTGTTGCAGGCTCAGGGTTTCGCCGAGGTCCACAGTCGCAAGGACCTGGGCGGCCATGAACGCATCAGCCTGGGGTGCCTGCCGTGCTGAACGATCAGGAGCTGTTGCGCTACAGCCGGCAGATTTTGTTGCAACATGTCGACATCGACGGCCAACTGCGCCTCAAGCAAAGTCGTGCATTGATCGTCGGTCTCGGCGGCCTTGGTGCGCCGGTGGCGTTGTATCTGGCCGCCGCCGGCGTTGGCGAACTGCACCTGGCGGACTTCGATACGGTCGACCTGACCAACCTGCAACGCCAGATCATCCATGACACCGACAGCATCGGCCTGAGCAAGGTCGATTCGGCCCAGCGTCGTCTCACGGCGATCAATCCCGAGGTGCGACTGGTGCCTCATCCGACGGCCATGGACGAGGACAGCCTGGCCGCGGCTGTCGCGGGGGTGGATCTGGTGCTGGACTGTTCCGATAATTTCTCGACGCGTACCGCGGTCAACGCGGCATGTGTTGCGGCGCGCAAGCCGCTGGTCAGCGGGGCGGCGATCCGTCTCGAGGGCCAGCTGTCGGTGTTCGACCCACGCCGTCCCGAAAGCCCTTGCTACCACTGTCTCTATGGCCATGGCAGCGAGGCCGAGTTGACCTGCAGCGAAGCAGGGGTGCTTGGGCCGCTGGTGGGCCTGGTGGGCAGTTTGCAAGCCCTCGAAGCCTTGAAGTTGCTGGCCGGTTTTGGTGAGCCGTTGGTAGGGCGCCTGCTGTTGATCGATGCCCTGAGTACGCGGTTCCGCGAGTTGCGGGTCAAGCGTGACCCGGCCTGCAGTGTCTGTGGTGACCCACATGAGTGAAGCGCCGGTCGGTGTCCTCGACTCGGGCGTCGGCGGGTTGTCGGTGCTGGGGGAAATCCGTCGGCTGCTGCCGAACGAGTCGCTGTTGTACGTGGCTGACTGCGGGCATATCCCCTACGGCGAAAAAACGCCGGAATACATCCGACAGCGCTGCGCGATCATTGCCGATTTTCTCCTTTGCCAGGGCGCCAAGGCACTGGTGGTGGCGTGCAACACCGCAACGGTCGCAGCGGTGGCTGATTTGCGTCGCGATTTCCCCCAGTGGCCCATCGTTGGCATGGAGCCGGCAGTCAAGCCGGCCGCCGCCGCCACCCGCAGCGGTATTGTCGGCGTACTGGCCACCACCGGTACCTTGCAGAGCGCCAAATTCGCCGCCTTGCTCGACCGTTTCGCCACCGATGTGCAGGTCATCACTCAACCGTGCCCGGGACTGGTGGAACTGATCGAGGCAGGTGACTTGCGCAGTCCGGCGTTGTATCAGTTGTTGCAACATTACGTTGACCCGTTGCTTGCAGCGGGCTGCGATACGCTGATCCTGGGCTGCACGCACTATCCGTTCCTCAGGCCATTGCTCAAGCAAATGATCCCGGACCACATCAGCCTGATCGACACCGGTGCAGCCGTGGCCCGGCAACTTCAGCGCCTGTTGGCCGAGCGTGGGTTGTTGGCGAAGGGACCGGCCAGCGAAACGCAGTTTTGGACGAGCGCTGATCCGACACATTTAAGAAATATCCTACCGACGCTATGGCATTCGTCTGGCCTTGTGCGAAGCTTCTCTCTGTAAGCAAAATGTGAAAATTCCGTAAATGCTGCTGAACTTCTGTTCCGGCGCGGATTTCTATACTTTTGTCTGTTTGTAACAAAAAACTAACTATGTCGTTCGGAAAAGGATGTTTCTAATGAAGCGCTTATTCTGCTTTGCCGCATTTGCGGCTGCATTGCTGGGGCACACCTATACCGCACAGGCAGCAGGTGTGGAGTTCGGGGTCGGCCAGACCAGCGACTCGACCATGACTTATCGTCTGGGGATGCAATTCGATTGGGACAAGAGTTGGTGGCAAAGCGACGTAGGCCGTCTGACCGGCTACTGGAGCGGTGCCTACACTTACTGGGAAGGGGATAAGACGTCCAGTAACCACAGCCTGTCGTTTTCGCCGGTCTTCGTGTATGAATTTTCCGGTGAAAGCGTGAAGCCTTACGTCGAGGCCGGCATAGGCGTTGCGCTGTTCGACAAGACCGAGCTGGAAGATAACAAGCTCGGTAGCTCGTTCCAGTTCGAAGACCGCATCGGCTTTGGCCTGCGCTTCACTGGCGGACATGAAGTGGGCATTCGCGCCACTCACTATTCCAACGCGGGCATCAAGTCGGATAACGATGGCGTGGAAAGCTACGCCCTGCACTACACGATGCCGTTGTAATACCTGAACCTGTGGGGAGCAGTTGCTTGCAACGGCGCTGGTGCAGTTGGCTTTGATGTCGACTGCGCTACCGCTATCGCGAGCAGGCTCGCTCCCACACTGTTTCGCGGGTAGCCGCGAGTCTGATATCCCCCGCTGATCCCTGTGGGAGCGAGCCTGCTCGCGATAGTGGCGGTGATGTTCTACCGATACGCCGTCGTAATCCCGCGGCGTTCTTCAATGCATTCCGGTGCCCCCATTTCGAACTCCCGACAGATCAGCGGGCGCTTTTCGTAGATGGTGCACTTCATGCTGTCGCGATCCAGCGCCGCGCACCAGCCGTCATCGAGGCGCAACATCACTTCCCCACCCCAATCGTCCGTGGCGATGAAGCGTTGCGGGACGCCGGTGTCGGTGATCAGCAGTACTTCCAATTGGCAGCAGCACGCCGCGCACGTTGAACACGTAACGGTCGGTGCGGTGAGGTCAGCAAGAGGGATGGTTTCCATGGCGCGCAGTGTAAGGCAAGCGGGCCGCTCAGGGTCGACCCTTGATCGGTGAGGTGGCGCTTATCTGACGAGGATCGATGTCCGCCTGTGCCGTCTGGCCCGATGGCGGTAACGGCCACAGCGCGGCCAGGGCCGTGATCGGGAGCAGCACTTCCTGAGGCCGTTCGACCAACTGGCTCAGGATGTAAGCGGCCGATTCGTCCGCCGCCCCTGGTGTGGCCGGAAAATTCGCCAGGCTCCCAAGCGCGCTATCGAAGTCCGGGCGAACGAGCGTTACGTCGATGTGTTCGGAGGCGCGAGCCGATTCGAATAGATAACGCATTGCTCCACTGCTGCCCTCGGTATGGGACGGTGGCAGGTAAGTTGCCGGGCTGATGATTCCCACCAGCAGGGGCGCGGTGCCGGCACGCAGCAATGGCGAGGCTGTTTCGATGCAAAGGCTGGCGACCAACAGGTTGCTGCGCACAATATGTTCGATGAGAGAAGCGTCGGGGAGCTGACCGTTGACGTACTCGGTGGTGCCGGCGTTCAGGATCAGCGTGTCCAGCGCCCCCCACTGCTGAGCGATCTGATCAGTGATGTCACGTACCGTCTGGCCGTCGGTCAAGTCGCCGTGCATCCTCAATACCTGGCCTGGATAACGTGTCGAGAGGGCTTCGCAGGATTGAGCAGAGCGTGAACTGATGGCCAGGTTCGCCCCGGTTTCGAGTATTGCCTGGGCCAACGAAGCGCCGACTCCGTTACCAGCGCCCGTCAGCCAATATCGCCGTGGTGGTCTCTGACCCATTCCATACTCCTTTTGATCGGGGCGGCACGCCGCGACGGGTAGCGGCCATTCACAGCAAAGTCCTTGCGTTTAGTCTGACTATATCTCGCATAGTTGGACGCGACCCTGGATTTCGCTAATTTCATGTTCGCTGATCGCCCGGCTTTTCGGACATGGCCTGTTGTCGCGCCGGCAGATTCCTGAAAGCCGCCAGCGCACGCTCCCGGGATTGTTTGAGATTGACGATCGGCGCCGGGTAGTTCGCGCGACCAAACAATCCGCCCAAAGGATTATGGACCTCTTGCGTATCCAGATCGTTCAGCTCAGGCAACCAGCGTTTGATAAACCGGCCCTCACGGTCGAATTTCTCCGATTGGCTCAAGGGGTTGAAGATGCGGAACCAGGGCGCCGAATCCGTGCCGGTGGAAGCGCTCCATTGCCAGCCGCCGTTGTTGGCGGCCAGGTCACCGTCGATCAAGTGCTGCATGAAAAAGCGTTCGCCTTCGCGCCAGTCGATCAGCAGGTTCTTGGTGAGGAACATCGCGACGACCATTCGTAAACGGTTATGCATCCATCCTGTTTCCAATAATTGGCGCATGGCTGCATCGATGATTGGCAAACCGGTGCGAGCCTGCTTCCAAGCTGTCAGTTCTTCAGGCGCATTGCGCCAGGTCAGGGCTTCGGTTTCCGGGCGGAACGCGCGATGACGGGACACACGAGGAAAGCCCACTAGAATGTGTTTATAGAACTCACGCCAGAGCAATTCATTGATCCAGGTCACGGTTCCGACACTTCCGCTCTCGAATTCGCCCTGGTTGGCTTGTAATGCGGCGTGCAGGCACTGGCGCGGCGAGACCACACCCGCCACCAGATAAGCCGAAAGCTGGCTGGTACCGGGCCTGGCCGGGAAGTCCCGTTCGCTTTGGTAGAAGTCCAGGTGTTGATCGACAAAGGTGTCGAGGCGTCGCCGGGCTTCGTTTTCACCGGCGGGCCAGAGGGTGCGCAGGGAGTCGCTGGGAAGGGCAAACCCTTCTACCTGCGTTGGCACCGGATCGCTGTGGATACCGGTCGGTGCCTGCCGGGACGGTGCGCGGATCAGCTTCGGCAGCGAAAGGTGCAAGCGGCTGTAGCAGACTTTGCGAAATTGGCTGAACACCTGGAAATAACTGCCGGTCCGGGTCAGTACGCTGCCGGGCTTGAACAGCAACTGGTCGAGGTAGCTGTGAAAAGCGATGCCCTGGGCTTTCAGGCTTCGGGCTGCTTCGGCATCGCGCCGGGCTTCATTCACTCCGTATTCTTCGTTGACATGCACCGCGTCGATGTTCAGTTCGCGGCACAGCGTGAGCAGTACCGACGGAGCCTGATCCCAGTGCGGCGCATGGCGGATCAGCAAGGGGATGTTCAGTTCGCTCAAGGCTGCGCTCAACGAAGCCAGGTTACGCAGCCAGAAATCGATCTTGCATGGCGCATCATCATGGGCGCGCCATTGCCCGGGACTCGTCAGGTACACCGCCACGCAAGGCCCCTGGGCCGCGGCTGCCGCCAACGCGGTATTGTCGTTCAGGCGCAGGTCACTGCGCAGCCAGATCAGTTGCATGGGGTTTTCCATTTCAAAGAAGTGCTTTGCGACTCAGCTCGCGGTAGGCCGATAAAGGGTCTTCGGCCCAGGTGATGTCCTTCATCGAGCCGCTGGCGGAAAGTCTGGCGTGATGGATCGAGGCTGCGGTGCCGGCAATGAAGATCGGGCAGTCGATTCCGTTCAGCAGCCTGGGCAGTTGCGACAGGTTCAGGGCGTGACTGGAATACAGCAGTACGCCGCGGGCCTTGAGGCGCTCGACCGCCAAGGCCAGTTCGCCCGCCGGTATCGGCCCGTCGAAGACTTCCACTGGGCAATCGGCGCTGCTCGCCAGCCAGGCGGTGAGCCACAGGCCGGGTTCCAGGGGAACGTCCGAATGGTTGACCAGCAGCAGCGGCGCGCCGCGTAGCTGACGGTTGTTGTGGTAGATCCGACTGCCGAATTTGCTGCGCAGCCAGGAGTACAGGAACACCCTTTCCAATTGCGCGCCGAACAGGCCCTGCCAGCGCAACTGCATCTCCTCCAGCAACGGCAGCAGCAGCTGTTCACACACCGTCCAGGGCGGGTACAACCCCATTGCCTGGTTCACCAGGTCATCGACCTGGCGCTCGGCCAGTTGTGTCACTGCCAGCACGAGGGCGCGACGCTGTTGCTGCCAATCGCTGTCCAGCGGCTCGCTGGGCGGCTGCGGTGTGTCGAGCAAGGGCTTGATCTTGCTGACCGTCACGCCTCGGTCGATCCAGGCGAGAATACTCAGGATTCGCTGCACATGTTCGGCGTTGAACAACCGATGGCCCTTGGGGGTCCGCAACGGCACGATCAGGCCATAACGGCGTTCCCAGGCTCGCAACGTCACGGCGTTGACACCGGTTCGCCGCGCCACCTCGCGTATGGGAAGCCAGCCTTCCGCCAGGGCCTGGGCGAAATCGGCGCCAAGGTCTTCACCTGCGCTGGAGTCGGTATCGCCTTTCATCAGATGGCGTTCCGCAAACTGAGATTTTCCGGGTGCGGTTGCAGGTAGACCTGCTGCGCCAGGTAGGGATCGGGATGTTGGCGAAGGTGATGTTTGAGCAGGGTCAGTGGCACGACCAGCGGTACGATGCCGAGGCGGTACTGGGCGATGAGATGCTGAACTTCCTGTTTGTCCTCGGCGTCGATGGCGCGTTTGAGATAACCGCTCAGGTGCTGCAATACATTGGTATGGGTGCGGCGGGTGGCGCATTTTTTCAGGGCGGCCATCAGGGCGCTGAAGTATTGCGGGCCCAACTCGTTGGGGTCGGTCTTGCCCATGTTGCCCAACAGGTTGCCCAGGACTTTGTACTGCACGGGGTTGTGAGCCATCAGCAGGTATTTGTAGCGCGAGTGGAACGCGATCAGGTCCCGCCGGGTCAGGCCCTTGCGGCGCAGCGGCTGCCAGGCGGCGTAGGCGAACACCCGGGTCAGGAAGTTCTCCCGCAGCACCGGATCGTTGAGGCGGCCGTCTTCTTCCACCGGCAAGTCCGGGTGGAGGTCGCAGAATGCCTGGGCGTAGACGCCTCGCCCGCCACCTGGCTGCGACGCGCCGTTATGGTCGTAGACCTTGACCCGCTCCAGTCCGCATGACGGCGATTTCTGCATGAAGATGTAGCCGCAGATGTCATCCAGTTCCGCAGCCATTTGCCGAGCGTAATTGACCAAGGGACGGGTCACGTTGAGGTCCTGTGTCACCGTGCCGACCACTTCGGGGTGTTCGGGATCGCCCACCAAGCGGATCGGCTCTCTCGGAATGCCCAGGCCGATGGCGACTTCCGGGCAGACCGGCACGAAATCAAAGTGTTCCGCGAGACGGCTGCACAGCTGTGACTGCTTATGCCCGCCGTTGAAGCGAACTTCGGCTCCCATCAGGCAAGCGCTGATGGCTATTTTCGGGCGGATCATGGCTGAGTCGGGCATGGGCACCTCTGGTGTATAAACTTGTACAATTTATGTGTGCTTGTACAATTTTATTCATCATAGATCCATGGCTGTACAAGTCAACCCGGTTCGCATGAGGGGAGAGGCCGCTGGCGTTATTCGCGGGCAGGCTGCCGTCTCGTTCGACAGCAGCGGAGGGTGCAGGATGACGCGATCTACTGGAGGCTGGCGTGCAAGCGCCGCGCGGCTTCCTGGCCGCTGAGCCAGGCACCTTCGACCCGGCCGGACAAGCACCAGTCGCCACACACGTACAAGCCCAGGTCGGCATCGGCCAGGGCGCCCCACTCATGGTTGCCGGCAGGGCGGGCGTAGAGCCAGCGATGGGCCACGCTGAAGCTCGGGGCGGGCATGGCGCTGTGCAGCAGTTCGGCGAAGGCACCGTGCAGGTGTTCGATCACCGCTTCCTTGGGCAGGTCGATGTGTTGCCGGCTCCAGTCGCTGGTGGCGTGCAATACCCAGGTGTCGAGCTTGCTGTCGCGTCCCGGTTTGCTGCGGTTACGGGCCAGCCAGTCGAGGGGGCTGTCCTGCACGAAGCAACCTTCCATGGGGGTATCCAACGCCTGTTCGAAGGCCAGGGCAACGGCCCAGGTCGGGTCCATCTTCACGCCGGCCGCTACCCCGGCCAGTTTCGGCACGGCCGCCAGCAACGCGGTGGCCTGGGGCGCGGGAGTGGCGATGACGACCTGGCCGAAGGGGCCATGGGTGAAGCCTTCCGCGTCCTGCAAGTGCCAGTGTTCCTGGCCGCGGTATACCTCGGTGATCCGGCAGGAGAACTGCACTTGCAACTTGCCGAGCAGGGCGCGGGTGATGGCGCTCATGCGCGGGGTGCCGACCCAGCGGGTCTGTTCGTCCGGGGAAGGGGTCAGTTGTCCGTCCTGGAAGTTGTAGAGTTGCGGGTTCCACTCCGCCGCCCAGCCGTTGGCCTGCCAACGCTGGACTTCGGTGACGAAGCGGCGATCACGGGCGGTGAAATATTGCGCGCCCATGTCCAGGGTGCCAGCGTCGCTGCGTTTGCTGGACATGCGCCCGCCGCTGCCGTGGCTTTTATCGAAGAGTTGAACGACATGCCCGGCCTCCGTCAGGGCCTGGGCGGCTGAGAGTCCGGCGATGCCGGTACCGATGATTGCGATGGGTACAGTCATGGGGGCCTCGTTTACCTTTCTGTACAGACTACGCCGTCGCGTAAATCTGTACAATTTGGGTTTTTGGTATAAGTTTTACCGTTCGCATTTGAACAGGTTGACCTATTGTTAAACACAGACCCTGTCCGATACGAAAAATCCCTGCTTATAAAAATAGACTAATGGGCCAGGTAAAACGCGCTGCGAGGATCATCTCATGCACATATTGCTGACCGGCGGTACTGGTTTGATCGGACGTCAGCTCTGCCGCCTCTGGTCGGAGCAGGGACATCGCTTGACGGTATGGAGCCGCCGAGCCGAAGAGGTGGCCAAAATCTGCGGTGCGCAAGTGCGGGGAATCGCCAAGCTCGATGAGATCGACGAGCCGGTGGACGCGGTGGTCAATCTCGCGGGCGCGCCGATTGCCGATCGACCCTGGACCCACAAGCGCAAGATGTTGTTGTGGAGCAGCCGCGTTACCCTGACCGAGGTTTTGCTGGCGTGGCTGGAGCGCTGCGAGCGCAAACCCGCCGTGTTGATTTCAGGTTCTGCGGTGGGTTGGTACGGCGACGGCGGCGAACGGGAATTGACCGAGGAGTCGGGGCCGGTCAGCGAGGATTTCGCCAGCCAGCTGTGTATCGCCTGGGAAGAAACCGCGCAACGGGCCGAGGCCATGGGCATACGTGTGGTACTGGTTCGCACCGGCCTGGTCCTGTCCGCCGAGGGCGGCTTTTTGTCGCGGCTGCTATTGCCCTTCAAACTGGCGCTGGGTGGGCGTATCGGCAATGGGCGGCAATGGATGCCATGGGTCCACATCGATGATCAAATCGCCCTGATTGATTTTCTTCTGCACCGCGATGACGCCAGCGGTCCTTATAATGCCTGCGCGCCGAACCCGGTGCGTAATCGCGATTTCGCCAAGGCCCTGGGGCACGTGTTGAATCGGCCCGCCGTGATGCCGATGCCGGAGCTGGTACTGAAAATCGCACTGGGGGAGTTGTCACTGCTGTTGCTGGGCGGCCAGCGCGCCACGCCGGCCCGGTTGCAGGCGGCGGGTTTCACTTTCCGGTTCACGGATTTGCCTGCGGCACTGGACGACTTGTCCAGCCGCTTTTGAAATAGGACGTTGCATGACCGATCACGCGTTGCTTCTGGTGAATCTGGGTTCGCCTGCCTCCACTTCGGTGGCCGATGTACGCCGCTACCTCAATCAATTCCTGATGGACCCTTACGTCATCGACTTGCCATGGGCGGTGCGACGTTTGCTGGTGTCGCTGATCCTGATCAAGCGCCCTGAGCAATCGGCCCACGCCTATGCCTCGATCTGGTGGGAGGAAGGGTCGCCACTGGTGGTGATCAGCCGCCGGCTGCAACAGGCTATGGTCGCCCAGTGGACCCAGGGGCCGGTGGAACTGGCGATGCGTTACGGCGAGCCGTCCATCGAGTCGGCGCTGGTGCGCCTGGCGAGCCTGGGGCACAAGAAGGTCACCCTGGCGCCGTTGTATCCGCAGTTCGCTGATAGCACCGTCACCACTGTGATCGAAGAGGCCAAGCGGGTCGTGCGGGAAAAGAAGCTCGACGTGCAGTTCTCGATTCTTCAGCCGTTCTACGATCAGCCGGAATACCTCGACGCGCTGGTTGCCAGCGCCAAGCCCTATCTGATGCAGGATTACGATCACCTGCTGTTGAGTTTCCATGGCTTGCCGGAGCGGCACCTGACCAAGCTCGACCCGACCGGGTTTCATTGCTTCAAGGATGCCGACTGCTGCAAGAACGCGCCGCCGGAGGTCATTGCGACGTGCTACCGCGCCCAGTGCATTCGCACGGCCGAACTGTTCGCTCGGCAGATGGGGCTCAAGGACGGCCAATGGTCGGTGTCGTTCCAGTCCCGGCTCGGCCGCGCCAAATGGATCGAGCCCTACACCGAAGCGCGCCTGGAAGAATTGGCCAAAAGCGGGGTCAAGAAGGTGTTGGTGATGTGTCCGGCGTTCGTGGCCGACTGCATCGAGACCCTGGAAGAAATCGGTGACCGCGGGCGCGAGCAGTTCCGCGAGGCCGGGGGAGAGGAGTTGGTGTTAGTGCCGTGTCTCAATGATCAGCCACAGTGGGCCAAGGCGTTGAGCAGGTTGTGCGAACGGGCGCCGATCGCGTTGTAACATTCACGGGCCCTATCGCGAGCAGGCTCGCTCCCACATGGGGTGGGTTGTGTACACAGATTTTGTGACCAACCGAGATCCAGTGTGGGAGCGAGCCTGCTCGCGATGGGGCCATGTCAGGCAACATCTCAGAGCAGCGGTTCATCCGCCTTCTTCTGCTTCCAACCATCGTTACCTGGCAGCAGCAGGTTCAGCCCGATCGCCACCACCGCGCACAGCGCGATGCCTTTGAGGCCGAAGTCATCCGGGCCGGTGCCGGTTCCCACCAGCACGCCGCCGATGCCGAACACCAGTGTCACCGAAACGATCACCAGGTTGCGCGCTTCGCCCAGGTCGATCTTGTGACGGATCAGGGTGTTCATGCCCACCGCTGCAATCGAACCGAACAACAGGCACAGGATCCCGCCCATGACCGGTACCGGGATGCTTTGCAGCAATGCGCCGAACTTGCCGATGAAGGCCAGGGCGATGGCAAAGATCGCCGCCCAGGTCATGATTTTCGGGTTGTAGTTCTTGGTCAGCATCACCGCGCCGGTGACTTCGGCATAGGTGGTGTTGGGCGGACCGCCAAACAGACCGGCTGCGGTGGTGGCGATGCCGTCACCGAGCAGGGTCCGATGCAGGCCCGGCTTTTTCAGGTAGTCGCGACCGGTCACGCTGCCCACGGCAATCACCCCGCCAATGTGCTCGATGGCCGGCGCCAGGGCCACCGGCACGATGAACAGGATCGCCTGCCAGTTGAACGCGGGAGCGGTGAAGGCCGGCAGCGCGAACCATGGCGCGGCGGCGATTTTGCCGGTATCCACCACGCCGAAGAAAAACGCCATGGCGAAGCCTACCAGCACGCCGGAGATGATCGGCACCAGACGGAAGATACCTTTGCCGAACACCGCGACAATCAGCGTGGTGAGCAGGGCCGGCATCGAGATCATCATCGCGGTCTGGTAGTGGATCAGCTCAGTGCCGTCGCCGGCCTTGCCCATCGCCATGTTCGCGGCAATCGGCGCCATCGCCAGGCCGATGGAAATGATCACCGGGCCGATGACCACTGGCGGCAGCAGCCGGTCGATGAAACCGGTGCCCTTGATCTTCACGGCCAGGCCCAGGAAGGTATAGACGAAACCGGCCGCCATCACGCCGCCCATGGTCGCCGCGAGGCCGAACTGGCCCTTGGCGAGAATGATCGGGGTGATGAAGGCAAAGCTCGACGCCAGGAACACCGGTACCTGCCGTCCGGTGACGATCTGGAACAGAATCGTTCCCAGACCTGCGGTAAACAGCGCGACGTTCGGGTCCAGCCCGGTGATCAGCGGCATCAACACCAGAGCGCCGAAGGCGACGAACAGCATCTGTGCGCCGGACAGTACCTGGCGCCAGAGCGGATCGTTGAACTCGTCCTGCATGCTCAGGCGTCCTTCTGCTTGGTGCCGAAGATCTTGTCGCCGGCATCGCCCAGGCCCGGGATGATGTAGCCATGCTCGTTGAGTTTCTGGTCGATGGAGGCGGTATAGATGGTCACGTCCGGGTGAGCGTCCTGGACCACCTTGATGCCTTCGGGGGCGGCAACCAGGACCATGGCGCGGATGTCGCGACAACCGGCCTTTTTCAACAGGTCGATGGTGGCGACCATGGAACCGCCGGTGGCGAGCATCGGGTCGATGATCATGGCCAGGCGCTCGTCAATTTCCGGTACCAGCTTTTCCAGGTAGGTGTGGGCCTGCAGCGTTTCTTCGTTGCGAGCCACGCCCACGGCGCTGACCTTGGCACCCGGGATCAGGCTCAGCACGCCCTCGAGCATACCGATGCCGGCGCGCAGGATCGGCACCACGGTGATCTTCTTGCCGGCGATTTTCTCCACCTGGACCGCACCGGCCCAGCCATCGATCTCGTAGGATTCCAGTGGCAGGTCCTTGGTGGCTTCGTAGGTGAGCAGCGCACCGACTTCCTGGGCGAGCTCGCGAAAGTTCTTCGTGCTGATATCGGCGCGGCGCATCAGGCCGAGTTTGTGTCTGATCAGCGGATGGCGGATCTCGAGGATAGGCATGGGGAGGGCTCCGGCGGCGGGCAAAAAAACCGGGCTAGATTAATCTATCCCGATGGCTTGTCCTATAGACAATACAGAACGTTAGTCCACAAACCCTTGATCTGGCCGGGCGGGATGCGTACCTTTGCCCGCTTTTCCGAACCTGCACCCCTGGAGAGCAACATGTCCGCTGATATCGAGCATATCCGTCAAATCATGGCGGAGGCTGATTGCCTGTACACCGAAGCCGAAGTCGAAGCAGCCATTGCCCGGGTCGGTGCGCAGATCAACGACCAACTGGCCGATTCCAATCCGGTGGTGTTCTGTGTCATGAACGGCGGGCTGATCTTCTCCGGCAAGCTGCTGACCTACCTGAACTTCCCGTTGGAGGCGTCGTACCTGCATGCCACCCGTTATCGCAACGAAACCAGCGGCGGCGACCTGTTCTGGAAAGCCAAGCCGGAAGTCTCGTTCATCGACCGTGACGTGCTGATCATCGACGACATCCTCGACGAAGGGCACACCCTGGGCGCGATCATCGACTTCTGCCGGCATGCCGGCGCCCGCGCCGTGCACACCGCTGTGTTGATCGACAAGGACCACGACCGCAAGGCTCGTCCCGACCTGAAGGCCGATTTTGTCGGCTTGCCATGCATCGACCGCTACATCTTCGGTTATGGCATGGATTACAAGGGTTACTGGCGCAACGCCAACGGTATTTTCGCCGTCAAGGGCATGTGATCGATGACTCGCCCGGGTTTCCTGGACCAAACGCTGTTCGATGAGCTGGCCGAGAAAGCCGCGGCCAGCCCTCGCGGCCGGCAGCACCATAACTTCCATCAGATGGACGAGCCCTGTCATCGGATGGCGGTGGGTTTGCAACCTTCCACCTACATCCCGCCCCATCGCCACCTCGGTGCCGACAAGGCAGAAACCCTGCTGGTGCTCAAGGGCCGCCTGGGTGTGTTGATCTTTGACGAAGCCGGTGCGGTGACGGACAAGCGCATCCTCCAGGCCGGTGGCGATTGCCTCGGCGTCGACCTGCCGGCCGGCGTGTATCACGGCCTGGTGGTGCTGGAAGCCGACAGCTTGATGTTCGAGTGCAAGGCTGGCCCTTACCGGCCAGTGGGTGAGGGCGAGATGGCCCACTGGGCGCCTCGGGAAGGCGAGTCGGGTGTGGCTGAGTACCACACCTGGATGCGCGCGCAGTTCGACTGAGCGCCCAACAGGATATTTTGTGGGAGCAAAGCTTGCTCGCGAACAGGCGCCTCGGTTTCGAAGGCAGACCGCGTCAGCTTCATCGCGGGCAAGCCTTGCTCCCACAAGCCGCCAGCCAATGCTCACTCTTGATCCGTGCCTGCTCCAGAGTCTGCACATACGCCAGTTGGCGCTGCTCGCGATGGATGCCGGCGCGGCGTAGCTTCAGGCGCACTCTCGGGGTGGTCGCTACCAGGATCAGGCCGATATCGTGCTTGCGGTAGTCCTTCAGGATGTTTTCAAACGCAGCCAGTGCCGTCATGTCCAGCATCGGCACGGCGCTCATCTCTACCACCACGACGCGGACTCCCGGATCGAACCGACGCAGCACATCCAGGGCTTTTTCTGCCGCACCGAAGAACAACGGGCCGCGAATTCCGTAGCAACGCACGTGCTCAGGCATATCCAGTAGCGCCTGGTGAAAGTGCCGCGGCAGTTCGGCGCTGTCGGTCAGCTCGCTCATGCGCTTGATGAACAGCCCGGCCGCCAGCAGCAGGCCGACGGAGACCGCCAGGACCATGTCGAACAGCACTGTCAGGCCCAGGCAGGTCAGCAGCACCAGCACATCGCTGCGCGGGGCGATACGCAAGGTGTGCAGCACGTGCCCGGCTTCGCTCATGTTCCAGGCGACCATCACCAGCAGCGCCGCCAGCGCGGCCATGGGCAGGTAGCTGAACAGCGGCGCCAACAGCATGATCGCCGCCAGTACCACGAGGCTGTGGATGATCGATGCCAAGGGCGAAGATGCGCCGCTGCGCACGTTGGTGGCGCTGCGGGCAATCGCGGCGGTGGCGGTGATGCCGCCGAACAGCGGCGCCACCAGGTTGCCCAGGCCCTGGCCCATCAGCTCTGCGTTGGGATCGTGTTTGCTGCCGGTCATGCCGTCCGCCACCACGGCGCATAACAGCGACTCGATGGCACCGAGCATGGCGATGGCGAAGGCGGGTGACAGCAACTGTCGGATCAGGTCGTAGGACAGCACCAACGGCCGCCCCTGGCCGTCAGGAAGATTCCAGGGCCAGTCGAAGCTTGGCAGGAACGGTGGAATTCCCGGATGGCTGATGCCATCGACCACGTAACTGAAGCGTTCCCCCAACGTTGCCACTGGCCACCCGCCGCGCTCCAGTGCCCAGCCCAGCAATGCCCCGACCAGCAGGGCGACCAAGTGGCCTGGCACCCGCGGAATCCAGCGCGGCCAGATGACCAGAACCGCCAGGCACACGACACCGATGAGGCTGTCACCGAGGTGGGCGCCCGGCAGTGCCACGATCAGCTCGCCCAGTTGTTCGACGTAATGTCGGGCCTGGCCGACAGTCGTCAGGCCCAATAGATCTTTCAGTTGCAGGGTGGCGATGACCACGCCGATGCCAGCGGTGAAACCGAGGATGACGGGATAAGGGATGTACTGGATCAGACGCCCGGCGCGCATCAGTCCCAGGGCAATCAGAATCAATCCGGCCAGCATCGTGCACAACAGCAGGCCGCCTGGCCCGTATTGCTGGGTGATAGGCAGCAGGATCACCACGAATGCAGCTGTCGGCCCGCTCACGTTGAAACGCGAGCCGCCGGTCAGGGCGATCAGCGGTGCGGCCACCAGCACCGTGTACAAGCCGTGTTGCGGCGGCACGCCCACTGCGATTGCCAAGGCCATCGCCAGGGGGATGGCGATGATCCCGACCGTCAGCCCGGCCACCAGGTCGCCCCGCAGGCGTTCAAGGGTATAACCGGCCCGCCAGCTTTGGCGCCAGGCGGCGAATAGAGGTGGCGCGGAGAAGGACATGGGTACTCCTCAAAAGGAATGGGCAAACAATACCGAGTTCCCTGTGGTGAGGGACAGAATGATGGCCCTTTGAGTATGCCTGCTACGGCGTCCCCCGGTATTGACCTGGATCGTTTATTTTTACTGGTCATGCTCATGCTAGAGTGCGGGGCCAAGATCCCGGAGCCTGTCATGATTGTATCGATCCGCCGCCGTGCCGCCTTGCTTCTGATTTCCAGCCTGCCGCTGGTGGCCGTTGCCGCGCCGATGCACAGCCAGTTCCTGCCGCCCGACGACCTGACCGTGCGCCAGGAGCAGCCCGAACAGCAGCAACTGCTGCAAGTTACCGAGTACTCGGTGGTACTGGGCAATCAGCGTCAGTCCAACCAGCAACCGATACCGGTGACTTCGCCGTTGCTGGTGCGCCTCAAGGGCAAGCCCCTGAACAAAGGCGCCACCATCAATCAGGTGATCCTCAACTTCGATGGCGAAAGCAAGAGCCTGAAGAAACCGGTCTTTGACGAGGCGAGCAAGACCCTGACCCTGTCTTATCCACAGGCGCATTATCGGGCGGTCATCGATCTGCTGCGCAATGACACGGTGTATGTGCAGTTCCTCAGCTATGCCAACGGCCACGTCTGGGCCGATCTGCACACCGGAGCGGTACACCCGCGTTGAGCGCCGGGGCCTGCCGGGGGTAAACTGCCTGCCCCGTGAACTGTGCGAGTTGGAGCCGGCAATGCGTAAAGACAAGAAACAAGTGATTGGTGACGAGATTGGCGATGAACAGATCAAGCTGTTCCTCAATTTCGAACCGGCCGATGCCACCTCGCCGTCGTTGCACAAACTGATCAAGGGTTACCGTGGCCTGCGGGTCGATGATTTCGAGCGTTTCCTGACCTTCTTCGTCGAAGCCGGCTATGACCTCAATGGCAAGGATGAGCACGGTAACGACTTCATTGCGTTGATCCAGGATCAGCGCAATTCCGAGGAATACATCGAGTTGTTCAACAAGGCGCGCGGCTGAGCGTGTCAGGGCGGATTTAACGCCTTTCGGGGCGTTTGATCGTCTTCTTTTAGTTTCTCAATACTCTTTTAAGAGATGTCCGAAAGGTTATGTCACCATTCGGACTGTTCTGTTTCAGTTTGATTTCCATTACTTTTGCGTTGGGACCGGATGGTTTCAATTCAATCGTTTTAATGGAGCTGTATTCATCATGGAAGATAAAAGCAAATGTATCGCTGGGGCGTTGTTGGCCTTGCTCGGTTGCCTGGCAAGTTCGGTTTCCAATGCGTTCGATGAGATCGTCAATGTGGAGATTTTCAACGCAACATCGGCAATGATTGTTCCCGGCAGCGACTTCACCTGGACCCAGGACCCGGCCAATGCAGGCCATGGCTTTTCGGTAAGTCCCGGCGCGAGTCAGGAACTGACCTATTACCTGCCACAGTCGCGCGCCGAGCGGGAGTCTTTTACCTACACCCAAGGCAGTCGCAAGTGCCACTTCAGTTTCGGGCATATAGCCAAAGCTCCAGTGAGTGATGAGCAAACAATGCCTTATCGCCGTTGGGTTGATGCACAACCCCAAGATTCCTGTGTCGCAGAGTTGTTTGAGATTGATGATGACGACGATTACGTTCGTCATGGCGGAACACGCATCAAGTTCAATATGAAATAAACGCGGAAAATAAAAAGCCTCCATCAGTTGGAGGCTTTTTATTTATAACGACAGAGGGTCAGGCGTAACTTTGAGCCTTGCTGTCTTCAACCAGTTCCAGCGCGATGTTGTTCTGCGCATTGATCTTGCGATACAGCGCCGCGTCGGTTTCCAGCACTTTTTCCCGGGCCGGGAAGATTTCCGCGAGCTTGGTCGCCCACTCTCCCTTGGCCTTGTCCGGGAAGCAGCGCTCGATCAGGTCCAGCATGATCGACACGGTCACCGAAGCGCCTGGCGATGCGCCGAGCAGGGCGGCGAGGGTACCGTCCTTGGCTGCCACCAGCTCGGTACCGAACTGCAGGACGCCACCTTTCTTCGGATCTTTCTTGATGATCTGCACCCGTTGGCCGGCCACTTCCAGGCGCCAGTCCTCGGCTTTCGCCTCGGGGTAGAAGCGGCGCAGGGATTCCAGGCGCTGCTCCATGGACTGCATCACTTCGCTGATCAGGTACTTGGTCAGGTCCATGTTGTCCCGGGCTACCGCCAGCATCGGGCCGATGTTGCCGGCGCGTACCGACAGTGGCAGGTCCATGATGGAGCCGTGCTTGAGAAACTTGGTGGTGAAACCGGCGTAAGGTCCGAACAGCAGGGATTTCTTGCCATCGACCACGCGGGTATCCAGGTGCGGCACCGACATCGGCGGCGAGCCCACCGCGGCCTGGCTGTAGACCTTGGCCTGGTGGTGCTTGACCACTTCCGGGTTGTCGCAACGCAGCCACTGGCCACTGACCGGGAAGCCGCCGAAGCCCTTGCTTTCCTCGATGCCCGAGGCTTGCAGCAGTGGCAACGCCGCGCCGCCGGCACCCAGGAAGACGAACTTGGCATCGACGTCGCGGCTGGCACCGGAGTTGACGTCCTTGATGCTTACGGTCCAGCCGCTGCCGTTGCGCTTGAGGCCGGTGACGCGCTTGCAGTACTTGACCTGGGTGTCGGGCGCGCTGGTCAAGTGTTTGAGCAGTTGGTTGGTCAGGGCACCGAAGTTGACGTCGGTGCCGTTCATGACCCGGGTGGCGGCGATGACTTCATCGGCCGGACGCCCCGGCATCATCAGCGGCATCCACTCAGCCATCTTGCCTTTGTCTTCGGTGTATTCCATGTCGGCGAAGGCGTGATGCTGGCTCAGCAGTTCGAAGCGCTTCTTCAGGAATGACACGCCTTTTTCGCCCTGCACGAAGCTCAGGTGCGGCACCGGGGCGATAAAGGATTTGGAGGAGCCGAACGTGCTCTTCTGGGTCAGGTACGTCCAGAACTGCTTCGACACCTCGAACTGGGTGTTGATGTGCACGGCTTTCTTGATGTCGACACTGCCATCGGCCGCTTGCGGCGTGTAGTTCAGCTCACACAGACCGGCGTGGCCGGTACCGGCGTTGTTCCAAGGGTTGGAACTCTCCGCGGCACCGGAATCCATCAGCTCGACGACTTCCAGCGAAATCGCGGGGTCGAGCTCCTTGAGCAGCACGGCCAGGGTGGCACTCATGATGCCGGCCCCTACCAGAACTACATCGACTGCTTCGTTATGCGCCATTTAACGCGTCTCCAAAATCTGCAGCACCAAATTGTCGGCATAGCGGCCAGGAGTGACGGGGCAGGTCGGTTGCGCCCCAGGTACCCATGGCCAGGATCGCCATGTCCGAATCTTCGCAATTTTTTGCAACTGCTACGGATGCATGCAGCCTGGCCTCAAGAGTCACATGAACTCATTTCAGCGCCGGGCAGGCAATTCGACTTATGGCCGAGACATCCGTTCGTGCAACCAAATCCGTAGCGGACAGGCTTCAGGCGCCGGTTCTTGAGCGATATCCGGTCCTGTGTCGTTGGGCTGTTTCAGACGCCAATGGTGCTTGTTCAGACGCAAAACTCTTCATTTGCTCGCCACACTCTTGTGAAGTTGTGAAAACCCGTTTTTTCACGCTCTTTTGAAGACGTGAACCTCAAAAAAGGGCTGTCCCAGCCAGGCACCGTGTCCGGATTGTTTGCCCCATGCAGTACATGACAGGCAAAACGGGCAGACAGCTCAGTGACCGAGCGTAATGACAGCTCTGCAGATTCGCGAAAAGTGGTGATTGGCCCGGAAACAGCAGGCGCGCCAGCTTCACTCGATCTGTGTGGGCGGCTCTCTGTGGGCGATGCGGGGTGCCAATGCAAGCGCATCAGCGGTGTTGCGAGGCCCGATCAGGAGACGTCCTTATAATCGGGGGGAGATTGTAACGAAGAAACGCAGGAAAATGGTCGTGTTTAATGACTTTTATTAGCCATTCGGTCAGATGGCCAACAACTGGCGGCCGCGCGCGCGACTACGAAGCGGCTGTACGCGGGCGCTGGCGGGTAAAGGCTGATTCAGCCAGTTGAGACGGATTTCTTCGATTTCCACCCAGCCTTCGCCCATGGGTTGCAGGCTGCATTGCTTGAACGCCTGGCAGCGGCCGTTGCGATCCAGCAGGGCGAAGCTGCGATGCTGTGGGCGCGGAGTGAACAAGGAGACGAGAAGGCGCATGGTCGGATTTCCGTGTCGGGGGACTTGTGAGCAGCCTGACAGCGAGCCATGACATGCCGGTGTAAGGACCGTGACAATGGAGTGACAGGAACCGACATTGGCGGTACATGTCAGAAATTTCAGTATTCATTCGGCTGGTTCGCCGCGATGGCGCACCGCTATACTGCGGGTCTGTCAGTGCCCGATTCTGGAGAGAAGAGCATGTTGCAACGCCTGTTGTTCGGTTTGATCGCTGTGACCAGTCTGACCCTTGTCGGCTGCGCCCACAGCCCGCAACAACTTAACCCGGAACCCAAGCTCAACGCCCAGCTGGCGCCTGTGGGTCATGGCCAGCCGGTGGTGGTACGGGTGGTGGACGGCCGTCCATCGCCGACGCTCGGCACCCGCGGCGGGCTGTACCCGGAAACCAGCGTCATCACGGTTCAGGGCGCACAGATCCTGCCCAAGCTGCAGGCCCAGGCTGAAGCCGCCGTACGTTTGCTGGGCTTCACCCCTACCGCGAACGCGATGAATGCTCCACAGCTGACCGTTACCCTGGCCGAACTCAAGTATCAATCGCCCAAGGAAGGCATGTACGTGACCGAAGCCACCATCGGCGCGACCTTCCGTTCCGACGTGCAGAACGCCAACCGCCGTTACAGCGGTCGTTATGGGGCTTCGCTGGACCAGCGTTTCGGCATGGCGCCCAATCAGGACACCAATACCAAGCTGGTCAGCGATGTGTTGAGCGACGCCCTGACCCGGCTGTTCAAGGACCCGACCATTGGCCAGGTGCTGGCTGAGTAAGATCCGGGCCTGACCCCCGCCTGTGGGAGCGAGCCTACTCGCGATAGCGGCGTCACATTTGAAATCACTGTGACTGATAAACCGCTATCGCGAGCAGGGCTCGCTCCCACAGGTTTTTTTTTGCGCGATTTTTCTAGGCGGCCTGTGAATACAGTTCCAGCACACTGATGCCCGTCAGCAGATCGGTCTCCGGCAGGTCGGCATGTTGATGACCACCGAGGGCGCAATACACCAGCCAATGTGGGTCCTGTACGTTGAAGGACAGGCTGCCGACGAGGTTTTGCTGTTCGTCGCTTGGGGTGATGAGGTAGAGGCGATCCTGGTTTTCGGCGTGGAGCATGACGGGGTCCGGTCAGGTTTGGAGGGCGACAGGGTGGCTTATCCAGATGACGAAACCGTGACGGTGAACATAAGTCCGTAGCTCAGCCTCGCAGCAACGAAGCTCTGTGGGAGCAAGGCTTGGACGCGATGAAGCTGACGCGGTTACCGAGGATCGAAGCGCCTTCATCGCGGGCAAGCCTTGCTCCCACAGGTCGGAAAAAACAGGGCAGGGCAGTGGGCTTTCGGTAGAATCCGCGCCCTGCTCGCAAGTCCCGGGCGTGTTCCGTTCCGTTTTCCCTTGAGGTTTGTGATGTCGCTGCATCTGCTTTCGTTGTTCGCCGCCCACCCGGCCAAACTGATCAACTTGTTCGCCTTGCTGTTTGCCTGCCCGGGCGGCTGGGTGCTGCACGCGACACGCCGCCGTGAGCAACGGGCGCGAGCGAGCCTGCAAGCAGGCAATCGCAATGGTGAAGAACGGTTCGAAGCGTTGCTGGACCTGGCGACGCAGCGCATGAACCGGTTTTTCTACCGATTCGGCTTTGGCTGCCTGGCGTTGGCGTTGCTGGTGTCGTGGATCAGCACGCAGATCAGCTGAGATTTACCGGAAGCAAGGATGCTTTTGTGGCGAGGGTGCCTGTGGGAGCAAAGCTTGCTCGCGAAACAGGCACCTCGATTTCCGAAAGTATCGTGTCGTTTTCATCGCGGGCAAGCCTTGCTCCCACAGGTCGCCCTCAGGTATGCCGCGTTACAACGCCAACCCCGCCTTCACCCGATACTGATTACGCACCGGCGTTGCATATTGCAGGATCAGGAACGGTCGGTGTTCCGCCGGGCACGCATCCAGCCGGCGTTGCCATTCTTCCTGCGCCTTGGCCAGTTCATCGGCGCCGAATACCTCGGCCGCCTGCGGAACCTGCAATTGCGGATCGGCGTCGGCCCACTGGGCGTAAGCCAGGTAATGCACCGGAAACAGGCGGTAGCCGCCGAGAATCTGCCGATCCATCTCCTGGGCCAATTGCTTGGTGTCTTCGAACAGTTCGGTGATCGGTGCGGCAAAGTTCACGTGCACCCGGCCCTTGTATCCAGTGATGCCTTTGGCGATGCTCACATCATCTTCGCCCGGTGCCTTGGTGTAGGTGCCGGTGGTGGCTCGGATGTACAGCTCGCGGGCCTTGGCCTGGTCGCACGGGTCGTATTCGTAACTGATCGACACGGGAGTGAGGTTCAGCGACTGGATGACCTCGCCAAATGGCTCGTCCTTGCGGCTCATATGGAACATCTTGAGGATGGCCGATTCGGTACGGTCGTCGCCGTCCTTGGCCCGCCCTTCGGCCTGGGCGATCCAGATCGAGGCGCAGTCGTTGCGGATCGAGTGGTTGATATACGCTGACAGCAACTGGTAGGCCGCCATCTTCTCTCGCCGTCCGGTGATGGAGCGGTGCACGATGAAACTCTTGTTCAGGCGCATCAGGTCACTGACAAAAGGTTTTTGCAGCAGGTTGTCGCCAATGGCGATGCGCGGGGTCGGCAGGCCGGCGTGGTACACCGCATAGTTGACGAAGGCCGGGTCCATCACGATGTCGCGATGGTTGGCAATGAACAGGTACGCGCTGCCGGACTTGAATTGCTCCACCCCTGTATAGGTCACGCCGTCGGTGGCACGCTCGATGGTGTGGTCGACGTAGAACTCGACTTTATCCTGCAAAGTGGCGACCGATGTCACGCTGGCGAACTCACGGCGCAATCTTTGCGCTATAAGAGGTTTGAGCATCCAGCCGAATGCGCCGGCCAGGCGCGGGAAGCGGAAGTGGGTGAGGATATCTAGAAACGCCTTGTCGCCGAGCAGCCGGGCCAGCACCGCTGGGACTTCGCTGTCGTCGTAAGGTCGGATGGCATCGAATTCGCCCATCATGCTCTCTTGTTGGAAACGGCTAGGGTAAGTTAAAGGTTCGATCGAAAAAACGACGGGGCATGGCCTGGAAGATAAGCCAGACGAAAATAGCCCTGCAAATAGACCGGCGATTATACGCACAAGTCACCTGGGAGACCGCGATGCTGGAAACCGCTCTTTATGATTGTCCGTATTGTGGTGAAGAGGTTGAGACGACCGTGGATCTGTCGGGTGGCGACCAGGAGTATGTTGAGGACTGTCAGGTGTGTTGCCGACCGATCAAATTCAGGTTGCAAGTGCATGACGAACACTGGTTTCTCGAGGCCTTCACTGAAAACGATTGATGGGGGCGCCCATGCAACGAATCTACGAGCTGGAAAGCCTGATGGAGGGCGAACTGCTGCAAGGCATGCTCGCCAGCGAAGGCATCACGGCGCATCTGGTGGGGCGCGACCTGGTGGGCGGCGCTGGCGAGTTGCCGATGCAAGGCCTCCTGGGCCTGGCGGTAGAAGACGACCAGGCGCAGTACGCCCGGGAGCTCATCGTTGCGTACAATGCCGCGATGCCAGTGCCCGGTGATGAGCCGGAGAGCTATCCCGGCACGCTGGTCTGTTAGGCTGGCGGCCGTTCGATCAAGAGTCGTGTTGCCCCATGTGTGGACGTTATGCCCTGTTTCGCTGGAACCCCGCTTTCGCGGCCTTGCCCGGCTTTCCTGCCGACCAGAAGGCTCAATGGAATATTTCGCCCAACGATTCGGTGCTGATGCTGCGGGCCGGTGCCGAGGGGCAGCGCGAGTTGGCCCGTGCGCGCTGGGGCCTGACGCCCGCGTGGCTGACCGATCTGTCCCGTACTCCGGCCCACGCCCGCGCCGAAACCGTGGCCGAGCAGCCGATGTTCCGTGAAGCCCTGCGCCTGCGTCGCTGCCTGCTGCCGGCCAACGGCTTCTACGAATGGCGCGGTGGCACACGCAAGCGGCCCTACTGGCTGACGCCGGGAGAGGGTTCGTCGTTGTTTTTTGCCGCGATATGGGAAGCGTATCCCGTGCAGGAACAGGTGTGGCTGAGCACGGCGGTCATCACCCAGCCGGCGGCGGGGCAACGCAGGCCGTTGATCCTGGACGAAGAGGGCCAGCGCCTGTGGCTCGATCCCGAAACGCCGCTGCATGCCTTGCAAGGGCTGCTGGCAAGCGAACCGGCACAATTGCGTGAGCGGGTGTTGGCCAACATGGTCAACGACCCGAAGCTCAACGGACCGGAATGCCTGACCCCGGCTTGAGGCCTGTGGTGCCTTTACTGCCGCTATCGCGAGCAGGCTCGCTCCCACAGGGTCATTGCGGTGGACACATCTTTGTGAACATCCGCAACCTCCTGTGGGAGCGAGCCTGCTCGCGATAGCGGTTCTGGATCAGACCCTGAACTGATTGATCAACCGCCGCTGCTGCTCCGCCAGTTTGGTCAAGCCGGCACTGGCGGCGCTGGATTCATCCGCGCCGCCCGCCACTTCATTCGCCACTTGCCCGATGTTGATGACGTTGCGGTTGATGTCGTCGGCCACGGCGCTTTGTTCCTCGGCAGCGCTGGCGATCTGGGTGTTCATGTCATTGATCACCGACACCGCCTGGGTGATGGTTTCCAGGGCCTGGGCCGCTTTCGCCGCATGCTGCACGCTTTCATCGGTGCGGTGCTGGCTGTCCTCCATCACCCGTACCACGTCCCGGGTACCCTGCTGCAATTGCTGGATCATCGACTGGATTTCTTCCGTGGCCTGCTGCGTCTTCTGCGCCAGGTTGCGCACTTCGTCAGCCACCACGGCGAATCCGCGGCCCTGTTCACCGGCCCGGGCGGCTTCGATGGCGGCGTTCAGCGCCAGCAGGTTGGTCTGTTCGGCAATACCACGGATGGCGGTGAGAATCGCGTTGATGTTCTCGCTGTCCTTGGCCAGGGTCTGCACCACGCCCACCGCCTTGCCGATTTCCACGGCCAGGGCGCCGATGGACGTGGACGTATCTCGTACGATCTGCATGCCCTGGCTGGCGGCCTGGTCGGCGTGACTGGCGGCCTGGGCGGCCTGGGTCGCGTTGCGGGCGACGTCCTGGGCCGTAGCGGTCATCTCGTGCACGGCGGTGGCGACCTGGTCGATCTCCGACATTTGCTTGTGCACGCCCTGGTTGGTGCGGATCGCGATGTCGGCGGTGTGCTCCGATGAATCGCTGACGCTCTGCACCGAAGTCACCACCTGGGTGATCATCCCCTGCAGCTTGCTCAGGAACGTGTTGAAGCCCCTGGCTATCGCGCCCAGTTCGTCGGCGCGATCACTCACCAGGCGACGGGTCAGGTCGCCTTCACCCTGGGCGATGTCATCGAGCATGGCCACCATTTGCTTGAGTGGCCGGGCGATGCCATGGCCCACCAGCCAGATCACCAGCAGACCGATGCCGGCAATCACCAGGCCTACCATCGCCATGCCGAAAATATCGGACTGGCGTCGATCGTTCAGGTCTTTCTGCAACGCTTGCAGGTCGGCCATCACCGCATTCAGCGGCAATTGCAGCATCAGCGTCCAGCGGGCGTTGGTCTCGCCGATGCCGAACGGCATATACACTTCGATGTGCCCATGCTCCTCATCGATGTCGTAACGTACTTCGCCGATACTGAGCTTGCCCAGGTTGTCCAGTTCACTGGCGTTGAGCAGGTCGCTGGCCTTTTCCCCGAGTTTGCTCGGGTCCTTCGTGAATGCCACGAGGCGGTTATTGCTGGAGAGCAGCGCCAACTCCCCGGCGCCGTTGTACAGCTTGGCATCGGCGGCCACGAGCATGTCCTGGATGAAGTTCACCGACAGATCTGCCCCGACGATGCCCTGGAACTTGCCGTCGATGAGGATCGGCTCGATGAACGAGGCGAGCATGGTCATGGTGTCGCCGACGCGGTAGGGCGCCGGGTCGATCACGCAGGCCTTCCTGCTGTCCTGGGAGCACAGGTAGTACTCACTGGCGCGGATACCGGTGGACAGGAGTTTCTGATCGGCCACATCGGCCAGTTTTTCCAGGCCCAGGGTGCCGTCCTGGTTACGGAACCACCACGGCAGGAAACGCCCGTTGGTTTCCATGCCCACCACGGGGCTGTTCACGTAGTTGGCATCATCGTGGTCGATGGCGTTCGGCTCCCAGGCGATGTAGGCGCCAAGGACTTTTGGATTGCGCACCACGGTTTCGCGCAGCAGGCTGATCATCTGCTCGCGCGCAATCTTCAACTGTGGGTTGCCGTCCGTGCCCTTCATGCCCATCAGCGCGTTCGTGGTGGCAAGGCCCTTGGCGAGTTGCAGTGGGGCTTCCAGTTCCCGTTGGATCAGGCTGGCCTGGGTACGGGCCAGGGCGCTGAGGCGTTGTTCGATGAGTTGTTCGAACTGCGCCTTGGTCCGTTGTTGCACCATGTCTTGGGTGCGGGCCCCGGCGAACAACGCGTACAGGACCAGGGCCCCGACCACGCTGAGCACGATGGCACCGGCCAGGGCGGCCACGGAAAACTGGATCGACTTGAATTTCATAAAGGCTCCGGACGCGAGGATGACGTCTGAAGCTTGTATCGGCGTCCATAGGGGCCGGCATGAGGCGTTGTTCGTCGGGTGACTGTTTTTGAATCGTGAGTGTCGCTAATGGAGCGGGGGTGGGATCTGTGCGAAATAGCGGTAATCCGTCGTTGTGTATCTGGCGCCGATACAAATCACCGCATAGGATACGCCCACGTTTCCAGGGAGCTTTAATATGCACAAGACGTTGATGGTGAGTGTCCTCGGCACGAGCCTGTTGCTTGCCGGTTGCCAATCGGTGAATACCACCAGCGGCGGCGCCGTGGGTGTGGAGCGCAAGCAGTACATGTTCAGCATGCTGTCGACCGATGAGGTCAACCAGATGTACGCCCAGTCCTATCAGAAGACCGTCGGCGAGGCGAGCACCCAGGGTGCGCTCGACAAGACCAGCAGCGAAGCCAGGCGCGTCCAGGCCATTGCCGACCGACTGATCGCCCAGGCCCCGGTTTTCCGTCCGGACTCGGCGCAGTGGAAGTGGGAAGTGAACCTGATCAAGAGCGATGAGCTCAACGCCAACTGCGGCCCCGGCGGCAAGATCATTTTCTACACCGGGTTGATCGACTCGCTGAAGCTGACCGACGATGAAATCGCCGCGGTCATGGGCCATGAAATCGCCCACGCCCTGCGTGAGCACGGGCGTGAGGCAATGTCCAAGGCCTACGGCATCGAGATGGCCAAGCAGGGCGCCGGTGCCTTGTTCGGCCTGGGCCAGGACAGTCTGGCGCTGGCCGACACCGTGGCCAACTACGGCATGACCTTGCCCAACAGCCGTGCCAACGAAAACGAAGCCGACCTGATCGGCCTCGAACTGGCCGCTCGCGCCGGCTACAACCCGAACGCCGCCATCACCTTGTGGAACAAGATGAGCAAGGCCTCGGAAGGCGCACCACCGGAGTTCATGAGCACTCACCCGGCGTCCAGCAGCCGGATCGCTTCGTTGCAGGCGGCGATTCCAAAGGTGATGCCGCTTTACCAGCAGGCCAAGAAGTAACCTTTCTTATGTGGTGAGGCCGCTGGCCTCATCGCGAGCAGGCTCGCTCCCACATTGGGCGCGGTGCTCACAAAAAATGTGGGCACTGCAAATCCCCTGTGGGAGCGAGCCTGCTCGCGATGAACGATGGCACGGTATTACTTGCCTACCTGATCAAACCCATCCACTGCTCTGCATTGCCTTGTACACCGCCACAATCGCCAGGATGAAGAATGCCGAGGCGGCCAGGCGGCGGATCAGGGTGAGCGGCAGCTTATCGGCGGCGAAATTGCCGGCCAGTACCACCGGCACGTTGGCAATCAGCATGCCCACAGTGGTACCGATGATCACCAGCCACAATTCCGGGTATTGCGCGGCGAGCATCACGGTGGCTATCTGGGTCTTGTCGCCGATTTCCGCCAGGAAGAACGCGATCAGCGTGGTCAGGAAGGGGCCGAACTTGCGCGCGGTGCTGGCTTCTTCGTCGTCCAGTTTGTCAGGCACCAGGGTCCACAGCGCTGTGGCGGCGAAGCTCGCTGCCAGGATCCAGTGCAACACCGCATTCGAGAAAATACTGCCCACCCAGGCCCCCACGGCTCCGGCTGCCGCATGGTTGGCCAGGGTCGCGGCGACAATGCCGGCGATGATCGGCCAGGGTTTGCGAAAGCGAGCCGCCAGGACGAGCGCAAGCAATTGGGTCTTGTCGCCGATTTCGGCCAGCGCAACGATGGTGGTGGGTACGAGGAAAGAGTCCAGCATCAGGTGATTCCTAGAGGGGCGGGTCGACACGGCTATGACACGTACAGCCTCCCCGCCCCGGGTAAGGTGTGCGTGTCATAGGTCTTGTCAAACCCTGCGACCGGTTCCGGACGCTTGGGCCGCATACGCCATGGTCTGCTGACCAAGTATGTTGACGTATGCCGGGCGAGCAGGGTGCTCGCGGGAGACTACTCCCCTAGGACGCTGCGGATTCTGCCTAGGCAAATCCGATTGGGCAAGTGCTGTGTCTTAAAAAGCTTTCAACCGCGCTTGGCCCGGTAGATGCGAAAGCCCTGGCCCTCGGCCTTGATGGTGCACACGCCCAGATGTTCTTCGATCAGCGGCTGGTATTTGAGGAAACTGTTCGCAACCAAACGCAATTCCCCACCGTTTTTCAGATGTTTGGCCGCTTTTCGCAGCAGGTTTTCCGTCGCGTAGTAATCGGTGTGGACGCCGACATGGAACGGCGGATTGCTCAGAATCGCGTTCAGGCCCATCGGCGCGGCATCGATACCGTCACCGGTCAGCACCTCGGCTTCCAGGTCGTTGGCAGCCAAGGTCAGGCGACTGCTGGCGGCGGCGAAAGCGTCCACATCCAGCAAGGTGACGGTGTTGTGCGGATAGCGACGCTTGACGGCCGCCCCGAGCACACCGGCACCGCATCCGAAGTCCAGCAGGTGGCCGCTGGGCAATTTATCCAGGTGTTCGAGCAGCAGAGCACTGCCGCGATCCAGGCGACCGTGGCTGAACACCCCCGGCAGGCTGATGACCTTCAGCGGACCTTCCTCCAGGGGCAGCTCGTAGGTCTGGGCCAGGCTTTCCAGGGGCTTGGCCTCTGGAACGTTGGCGACGGTGACCTGCCACAGTTGGCAATGCCGCGCGCTGTCGAGCTTGCGCGGTTTGCCGAACGGGTTGAGCTGCTTGGAAGCACCTTCGATGCCGCTGCGCTTTTCCCCCACCAGAAACACTTCGCGGCCGCCCAGGCGCGAGGCCACGGCATTGAGGATGTAGTCCGTCAGGTCCTTGGCCTTGGGCAGGAATACCACCGCACTGTCGAACTCACGGGAAGGGGCGTCTACGCCAAAGTGGCTACGCTCGGGGAAGTGGGCGTCCAGTGCGGCCTGATCGCCCGCGTGCCAGCACCAGCCATGGGCGTCGGGCAAGCGGCCGAGCAGGTCGTCGGCGGGCAGGCCGGCCAGCAGGACCGACCCCTGGAATAGTTCGGGCTGACGAAGCAGTACTTCACTGCGCGGATCCATGGTCTGCTCCTTGAAAAAAAGTGCGGCAGTTTATCAACTGACGACCCGTCGCGCTGTACCGCTGAAAAAGCCTTGGGCGTTTTCCGTCAGTTGGCCAACGATCCGTTGCCGCGCCTCGCGACTGCCCCAGGCGTTGTGAGGCGTGATGATCAGGCGGGGAATGTCGCTGGCCAGCAGCGGATTGCCCTGGGTTGGCGGCTCCACGCTGAGCACATCGGTGGCCGCGCCGCCCAGGTGACCGTTGCGCAGGGCGTCAGCCAGGGCCTGTTCATCGATCAGGCCGCCACGGGCGGTGTTGATCACGAAAGCGCCGGGCTTGAGCGTCGCCAGTTCCCGCGCGCCGATGAAGTGGCGGGTATGTTCATTGAGTGGGCAGTGCAGGGTCAGGGCATCGACTTGCGACAACAGCTGATCCAGCGGCAAGCGGTCAGGACGGGCAGGACGTCCGGGGATCTGGCCCAACAGCACGCGCATGCCGAAGGCTTCCGCCAGCCGCCCGACGGCACTGCCCAGTTCGCCGTGGCCGAGCAGGCCCAGGGTCTTGCCTTGCAGTTCGACGATGGGATAGTCCAGCAGGCAGAATTGTGAGGCCTGTTGCCAGCGCCCGTCGCCCACCGCCTTCTGATAATCGGCCAGTCGCGTCGCCAGGTTCAGCAACAGCATGATCGTGTGCTGGGCGACCGATGGCGTACCGTAGCCCTGGCAGTTACACACTGTAATGCCGTGATGGCGAGCTGCCGTGAGGTCGACATTGTTGGTACCGGTGGCGCTGATCAGGATCAGCTTCAATTCGGGGCTGGCGGCCATGGCGGCGGCATCGATCACGACCTTGTTGGTGATCGCCACGGTGGCGCCCTTGAGTCGTTCGATCACCAGGTTCGGCGTGGTGCGGGCAAACAGTTGCAGTTCGTCGAAGCAATTGCGCAACGGGGCCAGATCCAGGTCGCCGAGATCAAGGGAAGGGTGGTCGAGGAAAACCGCGCGGCCGGTATTTGTCATCAGCTGTACCTTTTTAGTCTGGAACCGAAGGCGTAAGGTGACGAGCCTATCAGATGAATTGCGGCCCTGTGGCGAGGGGATAAATCCCTCGCCACAGAAGTCGATGTCCGTTTCGAAATTGAGTCAAGGAGCCCGCCATGTATCTCACCGAATTCCTCACCGTCGCGCTGATCCACCTGCTGGCGGTTGCCAGTCCCGGGCCGGATTTTGCCGTGGTGGTGCGCGAAAGCGTGACCCATGGCCGCCGGGCCGGGACCTGGACGGCTCTGGGCGTCGGCACGGCGATTTTCCTGCACGTAGGCTATTCGCTGTTGGGCATCGGCCTGATCGTGTCGCAGTCCATTGTGCTGTTCAACGCGCTGAAATGGGCCGCCGCCGCGTACCTGCTGTACATCGGCTTCAAGGCGCTGCGGGCACAACCGGCCAAGCCGAGCGAGGAAAATCTGCACAAGGAAGTTGGCGAACGGACCGCCCGCGGCGCATTCACCTCGGGCTTCGTCACCAATGGCCTGAACCCCAAGGCGACGCTGTTCTTCCTGTCGCTGTTCACCGTCGTGATCAACCCTCATACACCACTGGCGATCCAGGCCGGTTACGGTGTGTACCTGGCGGTCGCAACGGCCGCCTGGTTCTGCCTGGTGGCCATGCTGTTCAGCCAGCAGCGGGTGCGCGCCGGATTCGCCCGCATGGGCCACTGGTTCGATCGGACCATGGGTGCGGTACTGGTTGCCATCGGTGTGAAGCTGGCGTTTACCGAAGCGCATTGACGGGTTCGCCCGCTCTTTTTTTTGCCGCCATTGCAGGAGGTTGCGATCTTCTTGGCCTTCTGCCGCCTGGACACTGGCGGTGACAGTCCCGGTGGGATTGCAGATTCAAAGTATCCGGAATGGGTGGGTGGATGGCTCTGGGCCAGTATTTGCCGAGCGATCAAATCATTCCTTTGGCTGATTTGAACGGTGTATAAGCCCTCTAGAGTGCTTACCTCCAGTCACGACCATGCAGTCAGAAAAGGATTCTTATGTTGCAGACTCGCGTTATTCCTCCCGCCGAAGGCGCTTATCAATATCCACTGCTGATCAAGCGGCTGCTGATGTCCGGTGTGCGTTACGAGAAAACCCGCGAGATCGTCTACCGTGACCAGTTGCGCTACAGCTATCCGACGCTGATCGAACGGGTGGCACGGTTGGCCAACGTGCTGACCGAGGCCGGGGTCAAGGCGGGCGATACCGTGGCGGTGATGGACTGGGACAGCCATCGCTATCTGGAATGCATGTTCGCGATCCCGATGATCGGCGCCGTGATCCACACCATCAACGTGCGGCTGTCACCGGAGCAGATTGTCTACACCATGAATCACGCCGAGGACCGCTTCGTGCTGGTCAACAGCGAGTTCGTCGGGTTGTACCAGGCCATTGCCGGGCACCTGACCACGGTGGAGAAGACCCTGCTGCTGACCGACCTGCCGGAGAAAACCGCCGACCTGCCCAACCTGGTGGGCGAATACGAGCAGTTGCTGGCGGCTGCCAGCCCGGTCTACGACTTCCAGGACTTCGACGAAAACTCCGTCGCCACGACCTTCTACACCACCGGTACCACGGGCAATCCCAAGGGCGTCTACTTCACCCACCGGCAATTGGTGCTGCATTCCCTGGGCGAGGCGACCATCATGGGCGCCATCGACAGCGTGCGGTTGCTGGGCACCAACGATGTGTACATGCCGATTACGCCAATGTTCCACGTTCATGCCTGGGGCCTACCGTACGTGGCGACTATGCTCGGCCTCAAGCAGGTCTATCCCGGCCGCTACGACCCCGAGCTCCTGGTTCAGTTGTGGCGCAAGGAGAAGGTCAGCTTTTCCCATTGCGTGCCGACCATCCTGCAGATGGTGCTCAACGCCAAGAGTGCTCAGGGCACCGATTTCGGCGGTTGGAAAATCGTCATCGGCGGAAGTGCCCTGAATCGCAGCCTGTACGAAGCCGCCAAGGCCAGGGGGATCCAGCTCACCGCCGCCTATGGCATGTCGGAAACCGGCCCGCTGGTGTCCTGCGCCCACCTCAACGACGAGTTGATGGCCGGCAGCGAAGACGAACGCATCAGCTACCGGATCAAGGCTGGCGTGCCGGGCCCCTTGGTGGAGGCGGCGATCGTCGATGCCGAAGGCCGGTTCCTGCCGGCCGATGGCGAGACCCAGGGCGAGCTGGTGCTGCGTGCACCCTGGCTTACCGAAGGCTACTTCAACGAACCGCAGAAGGGCGCCGAGCTCTGGGCCGGCGGCTGGCTGCACACCGGTGACGTGGCTACGCTGGACAGCATGGGCTTCATCGACATCCGCGACCGTATCAAGGACGTGATCAAGACGGGGGGCGAATGGATCTCGTCCCTGGACCTGGAAGACCTCATCAGCCGTCACGCGGGGGTACGCGAAGTGGCAGTGGTGGGTATTCCCGATCCACAGTGGGGGGAGCGCCCGTTTGCCTTGCTGGTGATTCACGATGGGCATCAGATCGGGGCTCGCGAGCTCAAGGAACACCTCAAGCCATTTGTCGAACAGGGACACCTGAGCAAGTGGGCGATCCCGAGCCAGATCGCCCTTGTTACGGAAATTCCCAAGACCAGCGTTGGCAAGCTCGACAAGAAACGCATCCGCGTCGACATCGCCGAATGGCAGAGCAACAACAGCGCCTTCCTGTCCACGCTTTGAGGTCTCCTTGCCGTGTCCGAAAGGGCACGGCAGCCCCACCGAGCAAGCGCTTGCCTTGTCAAACCGCCAATTTCAGCCATCCTTGCCGTGCCGACAGGTGTCGGCCTGGCAAAGGACTGTTCCAGAGTGGTCGGGGGCTGCAAATCACACTTTAGAGGGATCAAGCCGTACTACCTGCTGGCTATAGTCCGCTCAAGGATTTTCAAGAATGGGCCTCCTGCACGAACGGGCGATGCGACTTTGAATGAGTGCCGCAACCCTGTCGCTGGTCGTCGAAGACGTTCCTTGAAAATACCCCCTGCCATAACAATAAAGAACATGGAGTAGTGTCGAATGACCTCTGCAAACACGTTCTGGCGCCGGGCAAAATTGCCTCTGGCGGTCAGTCTCGCCTCTTCGCTCGCCGGGCCTGCATTCGGCGTCAGTTTCAACATCGGTGAAATCGAGGGCCAGTTCGATTCTTCCCTGTCGGTGGGGGCGAGCTGGTCCACGGCCCATGCCAACAAGGACCTGATCGGCGTCAACAACGGTGGCAGGGGGTTGTCCCAGACCTCTGATGACGGTCACTTGAACTTCAAGCGCGGGGAAACCTTCTCGAAGATCTTCAAGGGTATTCATGACCTGGAGCTGAAGTACGGCGATACCGGTGTGTTTGTGCGAGGCAAGTACTGGTACGACTTCGAACTCAAGGACGAGAATCGTCTGTACAAAGACATCAGCGACAACAATCGCAAGGAAGGCGCCAAGTCCTCCGGCGGGCAGATTCTCGATGCCTTCGTCTACCACAACTACGCCATTGCCGATCAGCCAGGCTCCGTTCGCTTGGGCAAGCAGGTCGTCAGTTGGGGTGAAAGTACCTTCATCCAGGGCGGCATCAACTCCATCAACCCGGTCGACGTGTCCGCGTTCCGTCGTCCCGGTGCCGAGATCAAGGAAGGCCTGATTCCGGTCAACATGTTCTATGTGTCCCAGAGCCTGACCGACAACCTGTCGGCTGAGGCGTTCTATCAACTGGAGTGGGACCAGACGGTTGTCGATAACTGCGGGACATTCTTCTCCCAGCCGGATGTGATTGCCGATGGTTGTACGGATAACCTCCGGGTGCTGAACAAGCGTTCCACGATTCCTGGTGCTGCCTTGCCCGCCCTGGCCGCGCGAGGGGTCGACGTCAACGAGGAAGGCGTGCTGGTGCGTCGTGGCCCGGATCGCGATGCCCGTGACAGCGGCCAGTGGGGGGCGTCCATGAAGTACATGTTCGAGCCTCTGGACACCGAATTCGGTGCCTACTTCATGAACTACCACAGCCGGGCGCCGATTTTCAGCGCCACAGGCGCGCCGGCACAGTTCTACACGGCTCCGTTGGGTCCGTTGGCGGCACTGCGTCCCCTGATTGTGGCCGGCAACTCCAACTACTTCGTTGAGTACCCGGAAGACATCCGTCTCTATGGCCTGAGTTTCTCCACCACCCTGCCTACCGGCACGGCGTGGAGCGGTGAGTTGAGTTATCGCCCGAACGCACCGGTACAGCTGAGTACTACCGACATTCTTTTTGCTGGCGTCCGTCCGATCGGTGGGCCCTTGGCCAACGCGTCGGTACTTACGGGCGTTCCGGGCCAGGATCTGCATGGCTATAGCCGCAAGGAAATCACCCAGTTTCAAACGACCTTCACCCACTTCCTCGACCAGGTTATGGGGGCCAGTCGCCTGACCTTGGTGGGTGAAGTAGGCGTAACGCATGTGGGAGGCCTGGAAAGCAGGTCCGAGGCCCGCTACGGTCGCGACCCGGTGTTTGGTCCGGGTGAACTGCCCAACGGATCCTGCCAAGCGCTCAATGCCTCCACTGCAGCAGGCGGCGGACAGACTCTTGGCGGTGTGAACAGCAACTGCAACAACGACGGCTTCACCACCGCCACTTCCTGGGGCTACCGCGCCCGCGCCATCTGGGAATACCCGGACGTCTTCGCCGGCGTGAACCTCAAGCCCAACGTGGCCTGGTCCCATGACGTCAAAGGCTACTCGCCAGGCCCTGGCGGCAACTTCGAGGAAGGCCGCAAGGCCGTCAGCCTCGGGCTGGATGCCGAGTACCAGAACACCTACAACGCGAGCCTGGCCTACACCAACTTCTTTGGTGGCGACTTCAGCACCGTGGACGATCGCGACTTCCTGGCGCTCAGCGTCGGCGTGACCTTCTAAGCACCGTATTCAGGACGACACACGATGAAAATAACAAAGAGTCTGTTGCAGGTCGGCGCACTGGGATTGTCCCTGCTGGCGGCCAGCGTCATGGCCGCGGTGCCTGCGGGCGAGGCCGACAAACTGGGCAAGAGCCTGACGCCGATGGGCGCCGAGATGGCCGGTAATGCCGACGGTTCGATTTCCGCCTGGAAGCCCATGGCCAAGAATGCCGGTAGCGTGGACAGCAAAGGGTTCCTCGCCGACCCGTATGCCAGCGAGAAACCGCTGTTCACCATCACCGCGCAGAACGTCGAGCAGTACAAGGACAAGCTCGCGCCGGGTCAGTACGCGATGTTCAAGCGCTACCCGGAAACCTTCAAGATGCCGGTCTATCCGACCCATCGTGGCGCCACCGTGCCGGATGAAGTGTTCGCGTCCATCAAGAAGAACGCGGTCAACACCAAGCTGGTATCCGGCGGCAACGGCCTGGAAAACTTCGAGACCGCCATACCGTTCCCGATTCCCCAGAGCGGCGTCGAAGTGATCTGGAACCACATCACCCGCTACCGTGGCGGCAGCGTGACGCGCCTGGTGACCCAGGCCACGCCGCAAGCCAACGGCTCCTATAGCCTGGTGTATTTCCGTGATCAGTTCGTGTTCCGCGACAAGATGAAGGATTTCGATCCGGCCAACCCTGGCAACATCCTGTTCTACTTCAAACAGCAAGTGACCGCGCCGGCACGCCTGGCCGGTGGCGTGTTGCTGGTGCACGAAACCCTCGACCAGGTGAAGGAACCGCGCTCGGCCTGGGTCTACAACGCCGGCCAGCGTCGGGTACGTCGTGCGCCACAGGTCTCCTATGATGGTCCGGGTACCGCCGCCGATGGCCTGCGTACCTCCGACAACCTGGACATGTACAACGGTGCGCCGGATCGCTACGACTGGAAGTTGGAAGGCAAGAAAGAGCTGTATATCGCCGCCAACAGCTACAAGATCGACTCGCCACAACTCAAGTACGCCGACATCCTCAAGGCCGGCCACATCAACCAGGACCTGGCGCGTTACGAGCTGCGTCGTGTCTGGCATGTCACCGCGACCCTGAAGGAAGGCCAGCGCCACATCTACGCCAAGCGCGATTTCTTCATCGACGAAGATACCTGGCAGGCGGCGGTGATCGATCACTACGACGGTCGTGGCCAACTGTGGCGAGTTGCCGAGGCCCATGCCGAGAACTACTACGACAAGCAAGTGCCGTGGTACGCCCTGGAAACCCTCTACGACCTGCAGTCCGGCCGCTACCTGGCTCTGGGCATGAAGAACGAAGAGAAATCGGCCTACGATTTCGGCTTCACCGCTACCACCGCAGACTTCACACCGAACGCGCTGCGCCAGGACGGTATCCGCTAAACCGCTTTACCCCGAGGCCGCATCCTCGGATAAACGCCCCGACTGGTTCGGGGCGTTTGTTTTTTGGCCTGAATGTGGGAGCAAGGCTTGCCCGCGATGGAGTTAACGCGGTTTGCCCTGGAACCGAGGCGCCTTCATCGCGAGCAAGCCTTGCTCCCATGGGATGTGTCGTCAGGAGATGTCGATTTGTAGTCTTTTTGTAGCCATTTGTAGCACTCCCTTCAATACCTCTTCGTTTACGGCTAGTCTGCGGACATCTACAACGCCGCCACCTGCATCTAAACAAGAGCCGGCCATGACTGATTTGTCTTCACTTCCGGATTCTGCCCGCGCAGCCTTTGCGGTACAGGACGGGCGCTTCTATCGACCGCCTCTGCCCGACGGGCACGTCGTGCGGCCGCGGTTGTGCGAGCGTTTAAGTGCGGGGCTCGGCGGCCGATTGCTGTTGGTTAGTGCGCCGGCGGGGTTCGGCAAAAGCTCCCTCGCGGTGGAGTTCTGCCAGAGCCTGCCGGTCCATTGGCAAAGCCTCTGGTTGGGGCTCAACACCAGGGACAATGATCCGGGACGTTTTCTGGAGCGGCTGCTCGAAGGGCTCCAGGCACTCTTTCCACAGCTGGGCGGCCGCGCAGCGGGGCTACTGAAGATGCGCCAGCGCCACCAGCCCTTCGCGTTCGAAGAATGGCTCGATGGCCTGCTGGATGAACTGACCAGTCACCTGACGCTTCGCAACCCCTTGCTGTTGGTGCTCGACGATTATCACCTGGCCCAAGGCCCCGTACTGGATCGTTGCCTGCAGTTTTTCCTCAATCACTTGCCTGATGGTTTGCTGGTACTGGTCACCAGCCGCCAGCGACCGAACTGGCATCTGGCGCGCCTGCGCCTGTCGCGGCAATTGCTCGAACTGAACGAGCAGGACCTGCGCCTGACCCATGGCGAAGCCCTGACACTGCTCGAGCATCACAGCATCTCGTTGCGCGGTGAAGCGTTGGAAAACCTTATCCAGCGCAGCGAAGGCTGGGTGGCCGGGCTGCGTTTCTGGTTGCTGGCCGCCTCCGAAGCCGGTTCCGAGGGCGGGCTGCCACAGACGCTGCACGGTGGGGAAGGGCTGATCCGCGATTATCTGCTCGAAGAAGTCATCGACTGCCTGCCCGCCGAGGTGCAGGCGTTTCTCTACGACACCGCGCCACAGGATCGCTTTTGCAGCGAACTGTGCGATGCCGTGCGCGAAGCCCATGACAGCGCCGAGATCCTGCAATATCTGGCGGCCCATCAGGTGTTCCTGGTGCCCCTGGACGAACACGGTCACTGGTATCGCTACCACCATTTGTTTTCCGATCTGTTGCGCAGCCGCCCCAGCGCACCCGCCATGGTGCCGGCCGCGACCCTGCATTTGCGTGCCTGTCGCTGGTTCAACGCCCAGGGGCTGATCGACGAAGCCGTGGAGCAGGCGCTGCGGGCCGGGCACCTGGATGTGGCGGCGAACCTGGTGCAGACCCTCTCGGAGGAACAACTGCTGGCCGAGCAGAACGTCGGCATGTTGCTGCGCTGGAAGATGGACCTGCCCGACAGCCTGCTCATCAGTACCCCGAGGCTGATTGTGCTCTACAGCTGGGCGCTGGGGCTGGCCTGTCAACTGGACGCCGCCGAAGAACTGGCCGCCCACCTGAGCCGCTTCCTGCCGGCACCGTCGGCCACCGCGCAAAAATCCATGCTTGCCCAATGGTTGGCCCTGAGCGGGATCGTCGCTCGTGGCCGTGGGGATCGTGCAGCCACGGTGCGTTATTGCACCGAAGCCCTGGAAAGCCTGCCGCAAAAACGCTACGGCCAACGCCTGATGTGCCTGTCCACGTTGTCGAACCTGGCGATTGCCGACGGTGACCTGTGGCGCGCCCGTGGTTTGAACCGCGACTCCCTGGAACTGGCACAGCGGGTCGGCAACCCCTTGTTCGAAGCCTTGGCTCATTACGATCGCGCCCGGGTCCTGCAGGCGCGGGGAGAGATCCTGCGGGCGCTGGATGAAGTGCGCCAGGGCCTGCAACGCTTGCACAAACTTTCGCCCCAACGGCTTTATGCGGTACGGGCGCGGTTGATCCTGTACGAGGGTTTCCTGCTGACTTTGCGCATGCAGCCCCAGGCCGGACTGGCGCGGTTGCAGGCCGGTCTTACCGAAGCACGGGCCTGCCGCGACATCAGCGTGCTGCTCGGTCATTGCGTGATCGCCCGTATCGAAGGCAACAGTGGCGAGTTCGCCAGGGCCTTTGCCGAACTGGCTGAAGCCGAGCGCCTGATGCATATCTGGGATGTTCCGCCGATCTACTACCTGGCGATGATCACACTGGTCAAATGCGAGCTCTGGCTGGCCCAGGGCCGCACCGAGCTGGCCGAAGCCTGGCTGGCGCGGCTGGGGCGGACCTATACCGGGGAGCAGGCCGCGGCGCCGCCAGAGTTCCACCCGCAATTGCCGCTGCATATCGAGCTGCAACAGGCACTGCTGGAGTCCGTTCGCGGTCAACCGATGCTGGCTGAAGGGCGGCTCAACGCCTTGCTTGAACACGGCCAGCAAACCGGCCGGCAGATGCTCAGCGTGATGGCCCTCAACCAGAAAGTCGCCTTGTTGCTGAGTGTCGGCCGCGAACCGGCGGCCCGCAATGCCCTGGCTCAGGCTTTTGAAGCCGCCGGTGGCGGAGTGCTGCAACCGTTCGAATGGCTGCTGGGCGACGAACATCGTGAATGGCTGCGCGAGCAGCTGCTGCACGCACCCCCCAGTCCCTTGTGCCAGAATCTGCTCGAACGCCTGCCGACGTCGACGCAACCGGCCGACTCCCCGGCACCTGTCGAAAGCCTCAGCAGCCGCGAACGGGCGGTGCTGCAACTGATTGCCCAGGGCTGTTCCAACCAGGAAATCAGCGAGCAGCTGTTCATTTCGTTGCATACGGTCAAGACCCATGCCAGTCATATCAACAGCAAGCTTGGCGTGGAACGTCGCACCCAGGCTGTGGCGAGGGCCAAGGAGCTGGGGTTGTTGGGCTGAGTCCAGCTGCGCAAAGCAACCTGCCACAGAAGCCAGCCAGTAAAGGAATGACTCGATGTTACCCCGGTACAAAACCATCCCATCCCCGGTCGGCCAATTGATCCTCGTCGCCCGAGGCGCAAGACTGGCCGCGATCCTGTGGGAAAACGAGCGACTCAACCGTGTGCGCCTGGGCCCCTTGGAAGAAGACATTCATCACCCGATGCTCGAGGAAACCGAGCGTCAACTGATGGAATACTTCGCCGGCCAACGGCGCCGTTTCGAGCTGGAGCTGGACTTTGTCGGCACGGACTTCCAGAGACGGGTCTGGCAGGCACTGCTGACCATTCCCTTCGGTGAGACCCGCAGTTACCGCGACATCGCCATCCAGATCGGTCAGCCGACTGCTGTTCGGGCGGTGGGCGCAGCCAACGGTCGTAACCCCATCTCGATCATCGCTCCCTGCCATCGTGTCATCGGCACCTCCGGCAGCCTCACCGGTTTCGCCGGTGGGCTGGCTGCCAAGCAATGGCTGCTCAGCCTCGAAGGTCAGCAGAGCCTTCAATTGGCGTTCTGACCTCAACGGACAGCCCCACCGGAAAACCTGCGCCCATGAAAAAGCCCGCCCGATCACAGGATCGGGCGGGCTTCTGGTGTGGCTTGCAGCTTACTTCTTCAAACCGTAATGCTCATCGAGCATGCCGGGCGAATTCGGTGCCTTGGGGGCGTAGTCCCTAGGTGGTTCCTGATCCCTTGGCGGAGTCAGGCGTTCCCGTGGTGCCTGCGCCGAGTCGGCGTGCAGGGCGGCCAGCAGGCGCTGGCGAGTCTGTTCGTCCAGGGCCAGGCGGTTGGCACCCTCGGACAAATGATCCTGAACATCCTGATAGCTCTGGGTGAGTTTCTTCACCAGAGAAGCGGTGGCGTTGAAGTGGGTCACCACCTCATTCTGATAACTGTCGAAACGTTCCTGAATGTCGTCCAGCTGACGTTGCGTGCTGTTGGGCACTGCGTTGGGCAGCAGTCGGGCAAGCAGGAATCCAATGGCGACACCGGCAACCAGGGCAAGAGTCGGCAACAACCAAACTAAGAGCGAGTGTTCCACGAGTCCTTCCTCTATAAACGGCTTTGCTTTACGTTAACGGCTCGGACCTGCGCTGTATACCGCGAAGAACATCGCAATCATGCCAGGCACAGACTTTTAGCTAGACGAGTCGACCCTATCCGGGGTCACGGAGTTCTTTCCCTTGCTTATACGCGAAACCCCTGTAGTCATCGACGGCCCGGTGGGCCAACTGGAAGCGTTGTACCTCGACAGCGAGGCGCCCCGTGGCCTGGCGTTGATCTGCCACCCGAACCCGGTGCAGGGCGGGACCATGCTCAATAAAGTGGTTTCGACCCTGCAGCGCACTGCCCGGGATGCCGGCCTGGTCACATTGCGTTTCAATTATCGCGGTGTCGGCGCCAGTGCCGGTAGCCATGACATGGGGACCGGTGAAGTGGACGACGCCCAGGCCGTCGCCGCATGGCTGCGGGAAAAACACCCGCAACTGCCCTTGAGCCTCTTCGGTTTTTCCTTCGGCGGCTTCGTCGCTGCCAGCCTGGGTGGACGGCTCGAAGCCCAGGGGCAATCGCTCAAGCACCTGTTCATGGTGGCTCCGGCGGTGATGCGCCTGGACGAGCAGTCGCCTTTGGCGAAGAGCGGCGCGTTGACGGTGATCCAGCCAGAAAATGATGAAGTCGTCGATCCCCAACTGGTCTACGATTGGTCCGACGCGCTCCAACGCCCCCATGAGCTACTGAAAGTGGCAGAATGCGGGCACTTTTTTCATGGCAAGCTGACCGATCTCAAGGATCTGCTCCTGCCGCGCCTTTCGAATTGACAGCAGTCTGACAAGCGATAATTCATGACGACTCGTACCCGTATCCTGACCGGCATCACCACCACCGGCACCCCGCACCTGGGCAACTATGCTGGCGCCATCCGCCCGGCGATTCTCGCCAGCCGCGACAGCAATGCCGATTCGTTCTACTTCCTGGCCGACTACCACGCCCTGATCAAATGCGATGACCCGCTGCGCATTCAGCGCTCGCGCCTGGAAATCGCTGCGACCTGGCTGGCCGGCGGCCTGGATGTGGATCGCGTGACCTTTTATCGCCAGTCCGATATCCCCGAGATCCCGGAACTGACCTGGCTGCTGACCTGTGTCGCCGCCAAGGGCCTGCTCAATCGCGCCCATGCCTACAAGGCCTCGGTGGACAAGAATGTCGAGACCGGCGAAGACCCGGACGCCGGCATCACCATGGGTCTGTACAGCTACCCGGTGCTGATGGCCGCTGACATCCTGATGTTCAACGCCCACAAGGTGCCGGTCGGTCGCGATCAGATCCAGCACGTGGAGATGGCTCGGGACATTGGCCAGCGCTTCAACCACCTGTTTGGCCAGGGCAAGGAGTTTTTCACCATGCCCGAGGCGCTGATCGAAGAAAGCGTCGCCACGCTGCCCGGGCTCGATGGCCGCAAGATGTCCAAGAGCTACGACAACACCATCCCGCTGTTCAGCAGCGCCAAGGAGATGAAGGACGCGATCTCGCGAATCGTCACCGACTCCCGCGCCCCGGGTGAAGCGAAGGATCCGGACAACTCGCACCTGTTCACGCTGTTCCAGGCCTTTGCCACCCCGGCCCAGTCAACCGAGTTCCGCAACGAGCTGTTGCAGGGCATGGGTTGGGGCGAAGCGAAGAATCGTCTGTTCCAATTGCTCGACAGCGAACTGGGTGAGTCCCGCGAGCGTTATCACCAGTTGATCGAACGTCCGGCGGACCTTGAAGACATCCTGCAACTGGGCGCGAAAAAAGCCCGGGCCGTGGCGACGCCGTTCCTTAACGAACTGCGTGAAGCCGTTGGCCTGCGTTCGTTCGTCAGCCAGGTCCAAGTGGCGGCCAACACGAAGAAAAAAGCCACCAAGGCGGCGCGTTTCGTCAGCTTTCGCGAAGACGACGGCAGTTTCCGCTTCCGCCTGCTGGCTGCCGACGGCGAACAACTGTTGCTGTCTCGCCATTTTGCCGATGGCAAGACCGCGGGCCAGGTGACCAAGCAACTGCAAGCCGGCCAGCCACTGGACGTACGCAGCGAGGCGGCGGGCTTCAGCGTCTGGCTCGAAGGCGAATGCGTGGCGGACAGCCCGGCTTTTGCCGACGAAGCTGTGCGGGATGCGGCCATCGATGCGCTGCGCGTCGCGCTGACCCCCGCGCAGGATTGATCCAAAGCATCATCCGACCATCGGTCCTGCATAAGGGCCGATTGCCATTCTTACGGGCCGTCGCTACAGTGACGGCCCGTTTTTGTTGCCTTGCTAACGAATATGACGCCCCTAGAACGATATCAAGCTGATCTGAAACGCCCGGAGTTCTTCCACGACGCAGCCCAGGAAACGGCGGTGCGGCATTTGCAGCGCCTGTACGACGACCTGATCGCCGCGTCGAACAACAAGCCGGGCTTGTTGGGAAAACTGTTCGGCAAGAAGGAACTGGCACCGGTCAAGGGCCTGTACTTCTGGGGTGGCGTGGGCCGTGGCAAGACCTACCTGGTGGACACCTTCTTCGAGGCGCTGCCGTTCAAGGAAAAGACCCGCACGCACTTCCACCGCTTCATGAAGCGTGTGCACGAAGAGATGAAGACCCTGGGTGGCGAGAAGAACCCATTGACCATCATCGCCAAACGTTTCTCCAATGAAACGCGGGTGATCTGCTTCGATGAGTTCTTCGTGTCCGACATCACCGATGCCATGATCCTCGGCACCTTGATGGAAGAGCTGTTCAGGAACGGCGTGACCCTGGTCGCCACGTCGAACATCGTGCCGGACGGCTTGTACAAGGACGGTCTGCAACGGGCGCGCTTCCTGCCGGCCATCGCGTTGATCAAGGAACACACCGAAATCGTCAACGTCGACAGCGGCGTCGACTATCGTTTGCGCCATCTCGAACAGGCGGAGCTGTTCCATTACCCACTGGACGCCGCTGCCGAAGAAAGCCTGCGCAAGAGTTTCCGCGCCCTGACGCCAGAATGCACCCAGGCGGTCGAGAACGATGTGCTGATGATCGAGAATCGCGAGATCCGCGCAGTCCGCACCTGTGACGATGTGGCCTGGTTCGATTTCCGTGAGCTGTGCGACGGCCCTCGCAGCCAGAACGACTACATCGAGCTGGGCAAGATCTTCCACGCCGTACTGCTCAGCGGCGTCGAGCAGATGAGCGTCACCACCGACGACATCGCCCGTCGCTTCATCAATATGGTGGACGAGTTCTACGACCGTAACGTGAAGCTGATCATCTCGGCCGAAGTCGAACTCAAGGACCTCTACACCGGTGGTCGCCTGACGTTCGAATTCCAGCGGACCCTGAGTCGCCTGCTGGAAATGCAGTCCCACGAGTTCCTGTCGCGGGCGCATAAGCCTTAGGCTGATTCGGAAAGCACAAAGGGCCTGCGATTGCAGGCCTTTTTTATGGCTGATCCACCGCATAACCCTGTGGGAGCGAGCCTGCTCGCGATGGCGGTGGGTCAGCTTGCTACGATTCTGAATGTGCTGCCGTCATCGCGAGCAGGCTCGCTCCCACATGGGGTAGTGGGCTCCGAAGCCTTACGCCGCCTGCTGAAATTGCTGCCGGTACTGGTTCGGCGACAGGTCCGTGTGCTGCCGGAACAGCCGCGCGAAGAAGCTCGCGTCGTCGTAGCCCACTTCGTAGCTGATGGTCTTGATGCTCTTGCGGCTCCCGGAGAGCAGGCCCTTTGCGGTTTCGATGCGCAGCCGTTGCAGGTAATGCAACGGTTTGTCGCCAGTGGCGGTCTGGAAGCGGCGCATGAAATTGCGAATGCTCATGCCATGTTCCCGGGCGACGTCTTCGAAACGGAACTTGTCGGCGAAGTGTTCTTCGAGCCAGTGCTGGATCTGCAGGATGATCACGTCCTGATGGAGTTTCTGCCCGCCGAAACCGATCCTGCCCGGCGAATAATTGCGCTGCACTTCATACAGGATGTCCCGCGCCACGGCCTGGGCCACGTTGGCGCCGCAGAAGCGCTCGATGAGGTAGATGTAGAGATCGCACACCGAGGTCGTGCCACCGGCGCAGAACAGGTTGTCGGCGTCGGTCAGGTGTTTGTCCTGGTTCAGATGCACCTGGGGAAAACGCTCCCTGAAGGCGTTGAAGAAGCGCCAGTAGGTGGTGGCTTCCTTGCCATCGAGCAGCCCGGCCTCGGCAAGCCAGAACACGCCAGTGGCCTCGCCGCACAGTACGGCGCCGCGAGCGTGCTGTTCCCGCAGCCAGGGCAGGACCTGGGGATAGCGTTGGCAAAGGGTGGGGAAGTCATCCCAGAACGCCGGCAGGATAATCACATCGGTGTTTTCCAGGCCGCCATCCACCGGCATGATCACTTCGCTGAAGCTGTTCACCGGTTTGCCGTCAGGGCTGACCAGTCGGATTTCAAACGCCGGTGTCAGGCCTTGGCCCAGTTGCTTGCCGTAGCGCAGGCTGGCCAGGTGGAAGAAATCCTTGGCCTGCATGAGGGTGAAAGCGAAAACCCGGTCGACTGCCAGGATGCTGACGCGCCGCAAGGGCGTGGAGGGGTGCATAGACATAATTTCATCTTGTTTTTATAGGGGAAAGTGGTCACCAGACGGCTGGATCGTCTTATTTTTTGTCGGATGTGTCCAGTGTCCTATGGTACATCCCGGGCTTAGGCTCATCGGATGACCCCCTCCAACCATAACCAAAGGTGCGCCATGATCCCCAGAACCCTGTTCAGTCCCGAGCACGAATTGTTTCGCGACAGCGTGCGAACGTTCCTGGAAAAGGAGGCCGTGCCCTACCACAGCCAGTGGGAAAAACAGGGTCGTGTCGATCGCCAGCTCTGGAACAAGGCCGGGGAGGCGGGGATGCTGTGTTCGCACCTGCCGCAAGCCTATGGCGGGCTCGACGCGGACTTTCTCTACAGTACGGTGGTGATAGAGGAGATCGGCCGCCTGGGGCTGACAGGCATCGGCTTCTCACTGCATTCCGATATCGTTGCGCCGTACATCCTGCATTACGGCAGCGAAGCGTTGAAGCAGAAATACCTGCCGAAGCTGGTTTCCGGCGAAATGGTCACGGCCATCGCCATGACCGAACCCGGCGCCGGTTCCGACCTGCAAGGGGTGAAAACCACGGCGGTACTGGACGGTGATGAATACGTCATCAACGGTTCGAAGACCTTCATCACCAATGGCTTTCTCGCCGACCTGGTGATCGTGGTCGCCAAGACCGATCCGAAAGCCGGTGCCAAGGGCACCAGTCTGTTTCTGGTGGAAGCGGGCACGCCGGGTTTCGAGAAGGGCAAGCGCCTGGAGAAAGTCGGAATGAAGGCCCAGGACACGTCGGAGTTGTTCTTCCAGGATGTCCGCGTGCCGAAGGAAAACCTGCTCGGGCAGGCCGGAATGGGGTTTGCCTATCTGATGCAGGAGTTGCCCCAGGAACGCCTGACCGTCGCGATTGGTGGCCTGGCCTCGGCCGAGGCGGCGCTGCAATGGACGCTGGACTACACCCGCGATCGCAAGGCCTTCGGCAAATCCATCGCGGAGTTCCAGAATACCCGCTTCAAACTGGCGGAAATGGCCACCGAGATCCAGATCGGCCGGGTCTTCGTCGACCGCTGCCTGGAGCTGCACCTGCAAGGCACGCTCGACGTGCCGACGGCGGCGATGGCCAAGTACTGGGGCACGGACCTGCAATGCAAGGTGCTCGACGAATGCGTGCAGTTGCATGGCGGCTACGGTTTCATGTGGGAGTACCCGATTGCCCGGGCGTGGGCGGATGCGCGGGTGCAGCGGATCTATGCGGGGACCAATGAAATCATGAAGGAGATCATTGCGCGGTCGCTTTGATTGCGTTGTGCTCTTGGGGTGATCGTTCCCACGCTCTGCGTGGAAACGCCGCCAGGGACGCTCTGCGTTCCGCTCTGGTGACGCGGAGCGTCACCGGATGCATTCCCACGCAGAGCGTGGGAATGATCAGCAACCCTTGTGGGAGCGAGCCTGCTCGCGATTGGGTCTACGGGTCAATCAAGGAGCAGGATTCGGCTGATCCCTGTGGATCGCCTCGATCCCCGCCAGCACTTCGTCCGACAGCTTCAGATCGAAGCTGGCGATGTTGCTGTCCAGTTGTTCAAGGGTGGTGGCGCCGATGATGTTGCTGGTCACGAACGGTTGTTGCGTGACGAACGCCAGGGCCATCTGTGCCGGGTCCAGGCCATGTTCACGGGCCAGCGCCACATAACGGCTGCATGCCGCTTCCGACTGTGGATTGAAGTAGCGCATGAAGCGGCTGTAGAGCGTCAGGCGGCCCTTGGCCGGCCGTGCGCCGCCTTCATATTTACCCGACAGGAAGCCGAACGCCAGCGGCGAGTAGGCCAGCAGCCCGCACTGTTCGCGAAGGGCGACTTCCGCCAGGCCGATCTCGAAGCTGCGGTTGAGCAGGTTGTACGGATTCTGGATCGACACCGCTCGCGGCCAGCCACGGGCTTCGGCCAGGGCGAGGAATTTCATGGTGCCCCACGGCGTCTCGTTGGACAGGCCGATGTGGCGGATCTTGCCGGCACGGACCTGTTCGTCGAGGGCCTCGAGGGTTTCCTCCAGTGGGGTGAATTCTTCATCGGCTTTGTGCTTGTAGCCCAACTGCCCGAAGAAGTTGGTGCTGCGTTCCGGCCAGTGCAACTGGTAGAGATCGATCCAGTCGGTCTGCAGGCGCTTGAGGCTGGCGTCCAGCGCTTCGACGATGTGGCGGCGGTTGTGCTTGAGGTTTTTGTCGCGGATGTAATCGATGGTGTTGCCGGGGCCGGCGATCTTGCTCGCCAGGATCCAGTCGGCACGGTCGCCACGGCTCTTGAAATAGTTGCCGATGTAGCGCTCGGTGGTGGCATAGGTCTCGGCCTTGGGCGGGACCGGGTACATCTCGGCGGTGTCGATGAAATTGATGCCGGCACCCTTGGCGCGTTCGATCTGGGCGAAAGCCTCGGCCTCGCTGTTCTGCTCACCCCAGGTCATGGTTCCGAGGCACAGGGCGCTCACGTTCAGATCGGTACGGCCTAGCTGGCGATAGTCCATCGGGGGGCTCCTTGGGCAAAACAATCATAAAAGCAGGTTGAAATATTTTTCGCAATCTGCATAATTGCGCACCTCTTTCTGCAGTGGAAGTGATGCGCCGCCGCCGAAGAATCTTGCCGTTGAACGGACGCGCCGACCCGAGCCCCCGAAAGCGTCTGTATCCGGCTGCCTTTGACTTGTCAAAGTACGCACTATTCAGTAAGATCCGCCGTCTAATTTACAGGGCGGCCCCTGAGGCTATAAAGAATGAAAACTTTTACTGCTAAACCGGAAACAGTACAGCGCGACTGGTTCGTCGTCGACGCTGCTGGTCAGACCCTGGGTCGTCTGGCCACCGAAATCGCGAGCCGTCTGCGTGGCAAGCACAAGCCTGAGTACACCCCTCACGTTGACACCGGTGACTACATCGTCGTGATCAACGCTGAGCAAGTACGTGTTACTGGCGCTAAAACCACTGACAAAATGTACTACTCCCACTCCGGTTTTCCGGGCGGCATCAAGTCGATCAACTTTGAAAAGCTGATCGCCAAAGCCCCTGAGCGCGTGATCGAGACCGCGGTTAAAGGCATGCTGCCTAAGAACCCACTGGGTCGCGACATGTATCGTAAGCTGAAGGTTTATGCGGGCGCTGCTCACCCTCATACTGCTCAGCAGCCCCAAGAACTGAAGTTTTAACGGAATAGTTCATTATGTCGGCGACTCAAAATTACGGCACTGGCCGTCGCAAGACTGCAACCGCACGCGTTTTCCTGCGTCCGGGCACTGGTAACATCTCCATCAACAACCGCTCCCTGGATAACTTCTTCGGCCGCGAAACTGCCCGCATGGTAGTTCGTCAGCCGCTGGAACTGACCGAGACCGTCGAAAAATTCGACATCTACGTCACCGTTATCGGTGGTGGTGTAAGTGGTCAAGCTGGCGCAATCCGCCACGGTATCACTCGCGCTCTGATGGACTACGACGAAACCCTGCGTAGCGCCCTGCGCAAAGCTGGCTTCGTGACTCGCGACGCTCGCGAAGTTGAACGTAAGAAAGTCGGTCTGCGTAAAGCGCGTAAGCGTCCGCAGTACTCGAAGCGTTAATTTCGCTTCCGCTTTCAAAAGGCGCCCAGTTTCCTCACGGAGCTGGGCGTTTTTTTATGGGCGAAATAATTGCTCTGTGACAACTTGCCACATTCGTAGAGCCCCTATACTACAAGGCTTGGCGGTAGGGCCGCTTGGTAATTACCTTGTCAGAATTGGGGGTTTTCATTACCATTCGGCAAAATTTTTATAAGTTCAGATTTTTACTTAGTAGACGCCTGATCTAACAGGCCACAAAGCTGATGGGAGAGGACTGAATGAGCAATGACGGCGTGAATGCAGGCCGGCGTCGCTTCCTGGTAGCAGCCACATCCGTGGTGGGTGCTGCAGGAGCGGTGGGGGCTGCGGTCCCGTTCGTGGGGTCATGGTTTCCCAGTGCCAAGGCGAAAGCTGCAGGTGCACCGGTGAAAGTGAATGTCAGCAAGATCGAGCCAGGCCAGCAGATGATTGCTGAATGGCGCGGCCAGCCGGTGTTCATCGTCCGCCGTACAGAGGAAATCCTGGGGAATCTGAAAAAGATCGAGGGCCAGCTGTCCGATCCCTCTTCCAAGAACTCGGTCCAACCGGAATACGTCAATCCTGAAACGCGTTCGATCAAGCCGGAAATCCTGCTGCTGATCGGGATCTGTACGCACCTGGGTTGCTCGCCAACATTCCGTCCCGAAGTGGCCCCTGCCGATCTGGGCAAGGACTGGGTAGGCGGCTATTTCTGCCCTTGCCACGGCTCCCACTACGATCTGGCGGGGCGCGTCTACAAATCGCAGCCTGCACCTCTGAACCTGCCAGTTCCCCCGCATTCCTATGAGTCGGATGAGATCATTGTCATCGGCGTCGACACGGAGAAAGCGTGATGAGCAAACTTATGGATTGGGTTGATGCGCGCTTTCCCGCGACCAAGATGTGGGAAGACCATCTCAGCAAGTACTACGCTCCGAAAAACTTCAACTTCTTCTATTTCTTTGGCTCCCTGGCATTGCTCGTTCTGGTCAACCAGATCGTCACCGGTGTCTGGCTGACCATGAGCTACACCCCGTCGGCGGAAGAAGCGTTCGCTTCCGTCGAGTACATCATGCGTGACGTCGAGTACGGCTCGATTCTGCGTCTGCTGCACTCCACCGGCGCTTCGGCGTTCTTCATCGTGGTCTATCTGCACATGTTCCGTGGCCTGCTCTACGGTTCGTACCAGAAGCCCCGCGAACTGGTGTGGGTCTTCGGCATGTTGATCTACCTGGCGCTGATGGCTGAAGCCTTCATGGGTTACCTGCTGCCATGGGGCCAGATGTCCTACTGGGGTGCCCAGGTGATCATCTCGCTGTTCGGTGCGATCCCGGTCATCGGCAACGACCTGACCCAGTGGATCCGTGGTGACTACCTGATCTCGGGCATTACCCTGAACCGCTTCTTCGCCCTGCATGTGGTAGCCCTGCCGATCGTGATCCTCGGCCTGGTGGTGTTGCACATCCTGGCGTTGCACGAGGTCGGCTCGAACAACCCGGATGGCGTGGACATCAAGAAGCACAAGGACGAAAACGGTGTACCGCTGGATGGCATTGCCTTCCACCCGTACTACACCGTGAAGGATATCGTCGGCGTAGTGGTGTTCCTGTTCATCTTCTGCTCCATCGTGTTCTTCTTTCCGGAGATGGGCGGCTACTTCCTCGAGAAGCCGAACTTCGAACAGGCGAACGCCTTCAAGACGCCTGAGCACATTGCCCCGGTCTGGTACTTCACGCCGTTCTACGCAATTCTGCGGGCGATCCCGGACAAGTTGATGGGCGTTATCGCCATGGGCGCGGCCATCGCCGTGCTGTTTGTCCTGCCATGGCTGGACCGCAGCCCGGTCAAGTCGATGCGCTACAAAGGCTGGCTAAGCAAGATCTGGCTCGTGGTGTTCTGCATCTCGTTCGTGATCCTGGGTGTGCTGGGTGTACTGGCACCGACACCGGAGCGTACGTTGCTGTCGCAGGTCTGTACGTTCCTGTACTTCGCCTACTTCATTCTGATGCCGTTCTATACCAGGCTCGAGAAGACCAAACCGGTTCCGGAAAGGGTGACTGGCTGATGAAAAAGCTATTTGCTGTACTGATTCTTGCTGCCATGCCTGTCCTGTCCTTCGCGGCCGAACACGGTGGTCCAGAGCTGGAAAAAGTCGATATCGACGTTTCCGATAAAGCCGCCATGCAGGACGGCGCACGTACGTTCGCCAACTACTGCATGGGTTGCCACAGTGCCAAGTTCCAGCGTTACGAGCGCGTGGCCGATGACCTGGGCATTCCCCATGAGCTGATGCTCGAGAAATTGGTGTTCACCGGCGCCAAGCTGGGCGACCACATGACCGTCGGCATGCAGCCGGCAGATGCCAAGACCTGGTTCGGCGCTGCGCCACCCGACCTGACCCTGGTCGCTCGTGTACGCGGTACCGACTGGCTCTATGGTTACCTGCGTTCGTTCTATGAAGATCCTGCGCGTCCATGGGGCGTGAACAACAAGGTCTTCCCGAACGTCGGCATGCCGAACGTTCTGGTCGGCCTGCAGGGTCGTCAGGTGGTAGGCTGCAAACAGGTGCAGGTCGTCGAGAACGGCAAGAAGCAATTCGACCCGTTGACCGGCACCGCCTTGACTCATGAAGCCTGCGATCAGTTGACCATCGTGCCGAACAGCGGCGCCTTGACGCCTGAGCAGTTCGACGAGAAGGTCAAGAATCTGGTGACGTTCCTGGCCTACTCGGCCAACCCGGTGAAGCTGCAGCATCAGCGCATCGGTACGTATGTATTGCTGTACCTGGCGTTCTTCTTCGTATTCGCTTATCTGCTCAAGCGTGAATACTGGAAAGACGTACATTGATAAAGCGGTAAGTTGTTGCTGTTAATCGTGCGCGCCCAAGGGCGTCTCTGAAGGTGTAACGAGCCTGGTCAGCCAGGTGTTACGGGAGACGCCCTCTGGGCGCGCTCGTTTTTCTTTCCTAAAATTTCAACAAGCGAGGAGGATCGCCATGGGCGTGACCAATCGGTTGGCCTGTTACTCCGACCCCGCCGACCACTATTCCCACCGGGTACGTATCGTACTGGCAGAAAAGGGTGTCAGCGCCGAGATCATTTACGTCGAGGCTGGCCGTCAGCCGCCGAAGCTGATCGAGGTAAACCCCTACGGCAGCCTGCCCACGCTGGTCGATCGTGACCTGGCATTGTGGGAGTCGACGGTGGTGATGGAATACCTGGATGAGCGTTATCCGCACCCGCCCTTGCTGCCGGTATACCCTGTGGCGCGTGCCAACAGCCGTTTGCTGATCCATCGTATCCAGCGTGACTGGTGCGGGCAGGTGGATCTGATCCTGGATCCGCGGACCAAGGAGCCGGCGCGGGTGGTGGCGCGCAAGGAGTTGCGTGAAAGCCTGACAGGCGTATCGCCGCTGTTCATCGACAAACCGTTTTTCCTCAGTGAGGAACAAAGTCTGGTGGATTGCTGCCTATTGCCCATACTCTGGCGTTTGCCGATTCTGGGTATCGAACTGCCGCGGCCCGCCAAGCCGCTGCTTGATTATATGGAGCGCCAATTTGCGCGTGAGACTTTCCAGGCGAGTCTGTCTGGTGTCGAACGCGACATGCGCTAAGGCTTAGGGAGCCGCTATGAACTCCAGTCGACCTTATCTGGTCCGCGCGCTCTACGAGTGGATTGTGGACAATGATTGCACCCCGCACATGCTGGTCAATGCCGAATATCCATCGGTACAGGTGCCGCAGGGGTTTGCCAATGACGGGCAGATTGTCCTGAACGTATCGCCGGCAGCCGTGCGCCATCTGCACATGGACAACGATGCCGTGAGCTTCGAAGGCCGCTTCGGCGGTGTGCCGCATACGCTGTATGTACCTATCGCTTCGATCCTGGGGATTTATGCCCGGGAGAATGGCCAGGGCATGGTGTTTGAGCTGGAAACGCCGATGGATGGCGAGGAAGAGTACGAGGTGGATGATGACCTGCCGCCACCGGATGATGAGCCGCCGCGGCCTAGTGGTCGGCCTAGTCTTAAGGTGGTGAAGTAACAGGGGCGGCTATTGCGTGGGATTTGTGTGTATATCCTTTTCTGCGGTAACGGCTGCTTAGGGTTCCGCCCTTACGGCGGGTCACTTTTGGAAGAGCGCCAAAAGTAACCAAAAGCGCTTTGCCCCACCACTGGGCACCTCGCCAAGGCTCGGTGTTCCCTCACTCCGGCATCGCTCCGTGGGCCCGCCGCGAAGGGCCATCCATGGCCCAGCGCGGCTATCCCGGCATCCATGCCGGGATGCCCACTACGCAACGCCTGCGTTCGGCCCTTGTGGTTAACGGGGCGCCTAAGATCAAAAGCCAAAGCCAAAGCCAAAGCCAAAGCCAAAGCCAAAGCCAAAGCTAGGCGGCCGAATGGCCTGCCTGACTTTTCCGGCTGTACCTGAATCCACCTGTGGGAGCAAAGCTTGCTCGCGAGGCGACCTGGCAGCCGGCCTGACTCTTCCGGCTGCACCTGAATCCACCTGTGGGAGCAAAGCTTGCTCGCGAGGCGACCTGGCAGCCGACCTGTCTTTTCCGGCTGTCCCCGATCAATTGTGGGAGCGAGCCTGCTCGCGATTGCGATGTGTCAACCTACATCAATGCTGCAGACCTGACGCCATCGCGAGCAGGCTCGCTCCCACAGTGGGATTGAGGTGCAGCCGTAAAGACAGGCCGGCCGTCACGCCGCCTCGCTTTTGCTTTTGCTTTTGCTTTTGATCTTGATCTTGGGCGCCCCATTAACCACAAGGGCCGAACGCAGGCATTGCGTAGTGGGTATCCCGGCATGGATGCCGGGATAGCCGCGCTGGGCCATGGATGGCCCTTCGCGGCGGGCCCACGGAGCAATGCCGGAGTGAGGGAACACCGAGCCTTGGCGAGGTGCCCAGTGGTGGGGCGAGGCGCTTTTGGTTACTTTTGGCGCCTTTTCAAAAGTAACCCGCCGTAAGGGCGGAACCGCCAGTAGCCGTTACCGCAGAAACGGATATACACACTAACCACCCCCCTAAAAAAAACGGCGCTTCCCCGTCTGAAGAAGCACCGTTTTCTAGCCAAGCGCAGCATCGAGAGCCGCAACAACCCTCAGTCAATATACTCAAACAACTTCACGATCTTCTGCACCCCAGACACCCCCTGCACCAGATTGGTCGCCTGAGCAGCCTCTTTCTTGGTCAGCAGACCCAGCAGGTAAACGATGCCATTCTCGGTCACAACCTTGATACGCGAGCCGGGAATGCTGGCATCGGTCAGCATCTGGGTCTTGATCTTGGTGGTCAGCCAGGCATCGTTCTGACGCGCCAGCAGCGAGGACGGTTGCAGGACCTGCAATTCGTTATGCACGGTCTTGACCCGTTGAACGGCACTGGCCTCTTGTTCGGCCTTGGCCTTGAGGTCTTCCCGTGGGGTCTGGCCCGCCAGCAGCACGACACCGTTGAAGCTGGTGACGACGATGTGCGAGTTGTTGTCCAGGTCCGGGTCGGCCTTGGCGATGTTCACGCCGACTTTGGTTTCGATCAGGGAGTCGTCGATCTTGCTGCCGAAGGTGCGGGTGCCGCGGTCGTCTTCGATCGGCTTTTCCCGGCTGGCATTAACCACCGATGTGCAGCCGCTGATGCCGAGGCACAGGGTCAGGGCCAGAAGGCCCAGGCGATTAGGGGTCATTCTTCACTCCCGAATATTTGGCTGTCGATCAAGTCGCAAAGACAATGGATCGCCAGCAGGTGGACTTCCTGGATGCGTGCGGTGACTTTGGCCGGTACGCGGATCTCGACATCTTCAGGCAACAGCAGTGAAGCCATGCCGCCGCCGTCGCGCCCGGTCAATGCTACGACAATCATTTCGCGATCATGTGCGGCCTGGATCGCCTGAATAATATTGGCCGAGTTGCCGCTGGTGGAAATCGCCAGCAGCACATCGCCGGGTTGGCCCAGGGCGCGGATCTGTTTGGAGAAGATTTCGTTGTAGCTGTAGTCGTTGGCGATCGAGGTGATCGTCGAGCTGTCGGTGGTCAGCGCGATGGCCGGCAGGCTCGGGCGTTCGCGCTCGAAACGGTTGAGCAGCTCGGACGAGAAATGCTGGGCGTCGCCGGCGGAACCACCATTGCCACACGAAAGCATTTTGCCTTCGTTGAGCAGGGCGTTGACCATCACTTGGCTGGCTTGCTCGATGTAGGGTGCAAGTACGTCCATCGCCTGTTGCTTGGTGTCGATACTGGCCTGAAAAAGCTGGCGAATTCGTGATTGCATGTCCATCTGTGTGACCTTATGTAGCGCGACTTATCGGCACAAACGTGTGCGGCGCGCAAAGCAAAGAGCAAGTTGAGTGAAGGTGTCCGGCTCGGTTCGTCATGGGCGTGGGCGTTCAGCTGTCGAAGGCATTCTGCAGCCAATTCAACTGATCGGCGTTGCTGTCGATGGCAACCACGTCGAAACGGCAAGGATGATCAGCCCAGCGAGATTCGTTTTGCAGGAAATACTGCGCGGCGAAAACCAGTTTCTGGCGCTTGCGCTCGTCGATGCTATCGAGCGCACCACCCCATTGGGTATTTTTTCTGTAGCGGACTTCGACGAATACTACTGTATCGCCGTCAAGCATGACCAGATCAAGCTCGCCGCGTTTACACAGCCAGTTCTGCGCCACCAGACGCAGGCCTTGCTGCTGGAGATGCGCGAGGGCCTTGCCCTCGGCATCCCGTCCGCTTTGCTGGCGTGATCGTTCGGGCATCAGCGCTGGGTGTCCGGCAGGCGCTGTACCTGGCCGTTGACGAACTCGGCCCAAGGCAATTGACGTTGAACCCGTTGGGACTGGGACACCGCCAGGCTGCCCGTCAGGCCTTCGATACGGCTGTCCGGCAGTGTCTTGAGTTGGCCCAGGCGCGGCGCCAGGCGATAGGCATCTGCCCCCATCGCATACAACCGGCCGAGGCTGCCGGCAGCTTGTGGCCACTGGGCAGTGACCTGCTTGCGCAATGGATCGTTGGCATCAAGCAGCCACGGGGTTTCGCAGAAGCGAATACCGTTCATGTCGTTGTACTGGTTCTGGTCGCCGCTGGCGCTGAACACCTGGGACGTCGCATAGACCGGCACGTCTCCAGCGTACTGGAAGTTCAGGGTCGGCTTGATTTGCTGGGCCTGCTGTGGGGTCGACGCCAGGAAGATGAACTCGATGTCCTGGCGACGGGAAGGCTGGGCCGCGACCGTGGTGCCCACGGTGTTCTGCAGGCTCTTGGCGCGACCTTCGCTCTGGCGCAGTTGGAACATGTCGGCGATCTGCTGGGCCAGTTGCACGGGTTGGTCGACGCGTTCGATGGCGAGAATGGAGCCGCCGGTGGCTTGCCAGTCCTGGCTGAAGGCTTTCAATACGCGATCACCCCATTCGCCCTTCGGTACCATGACCGCTGCGCGATGCAGACCGTCGGCGCGGGCGCGACGAGCGACTTCGCGGGCTTCATCCTCGGGGGCCAGGCCGAACTGGAACAGCTGGGGTGGGCCTTGCTCGCCTTCGCTGTAGTTCAATGCCAGGGTGGTGATCGGCAACTGCGCACGCGTGCTGATCTGCTTGACCAATGGTTTTTCCAGGGGGCCGACCACCAGTTGCACGCCGTCGGCCTGGGCCTTGCGATAGAACTCGTCCATGGAGGTCAGGGTCGAGCTGTCGTAGAACTGGATGCTCGGTGGGTTCTGTCCGGCCTGCTGGGCCTGGTAATGCGATGCCATGAAGCCTTCACGCAGGGCTTTGGCGACTGCGGCCAACTGGCCATTCTGCGGCAGCAGCAGGGCGATCTTGCTCAGGGGCTGGCTTGCCAGCTCCTTGAGCTTGACCAGGGGTGTCGGCAACTGAAGGGCGGCCGGGTGCTTCGGGTTCTGTTCGCGCCAATGGTCGATGGCCGCTTGCTGCTGTTCCAGGGTGCCGGCGGTTTTCACGGCGCGGGCCAGGCTCAGCCAGCCGCCGAGGTCATCGGTGGTGGTCGGTTGCAATTGATCGGTGGGCAGCGAGGCAATCAGCGACCAGATCGCTTCATGGTTTTTAGCGGCGGCTTCGTTCTCGAGCAGGGGCGCAATGAAGATACGTTCCTTCGCAGCTGCCAGGGTCTGGCCATCGGCTTCGAGGGCGCGGGCATGGACGGTCCCGGTGCGGACCTGCTGTTCCACCGGCATTTCGCTCAGGTGTTGCAGGCTCGGGTGGCTCAGGGCGGTCAGCGCCGCCTTGGGCTGATTGCGCGTCATTGCCAGTTCCGCCGCCAGGGTGCTGGCGAAAATCTGCTGGCCTGGCTTGAGCTGTTCCATCGGCACTTGTTGCAGGATTTGTGCGGACTGGCCGGCATTGCCCTGGCGGTAGGCCAGGTCCGCTGCGCTCAGGCGCAGCAGGGCGGCTTTTTCCGGTGTCTTGCTTTGGGCGGCCTGTTCGAGCAGTTGCTCGATACTGGCATCCGGGGTCCGGGGAAGTTCGCCAAGGCTGGACGAGGGCGAGCTGGCGCAGGCCGCCAGAAGGGCGGCGAGGCAAAGGGCGGAGAGCAGCCGCAGGCAAGCGATCATGTAAATGTCCTGATACGAGATCAAATTAGCGTCGAATTGTACCCAAGCGCTGGCCGGGGCGCGATGTCAGTGGCGTGAATCGATCAATTTAGATGGTTCAAATGTTGTGGTGCAGCACAAAGCGTCGTTCACTCGGGAGGTGACACTAAATCCCCTCCCCGCAGGGATGATGTGAACGGCTGAGACCGGCACACGCTACAATGGCGGTTTTACCGATTGTGAGGTGTGCGTTTTGACTGCTCCAGGTGCTTTGAATTCCGCTGCAGGCTCGCTTTATGTGGTGGCGACGCCCATAGGCAACCTGGACGATATCAGTGCCCGGGCGCTGAAGATCCTGCGGGAGGTCGCCCTGATCGCGGCTGAAGACACCCGCCATTCCCAGCGGCTGCTGCAGCATTTCGGTATTTCCACGCCGCTTGCCGCTTGCCACGAACATAATGAACGGGACGAGGGGAGTCGTTTCATCACGCGCCTGCTGGCGGGTGATAACGTCGCGCTGATCTCCGACGCGGGCACGCCACTGATTTCCGACCCCGGCTACCATCTTGTGCGCCAGGCCCGCGCGGCGGGCATCAATGTGGTGCCGGTGCCGGGCGCCTGTGCCTTGATCGCGGCGTTGTCGGCGGCCGGCCTGCCATCGGACCGCTTCATCTTCGAAGGCTTCCTGCCGGCCAAGGCCGTGGGGCGTCGAGCGCGCCTGGAGTCCATAAAGGAAGAGCCGCGCACGCTGATTTTCTACGAGGCGCCGCACCGCATCCTCGAGTGCCTGCAAGACATGGAGCTGGTGTTCGGTCCCGAGCGTCCGGCACTCCTGGCGCGTGAGCTGACCAAGACCTTCGAAACCCTCAAGGGACTGCCGCTGGCGCAGTTGCGGGCCTTTGTCGAAAGCGACAGCAACCAGCAACGTGGCGAATGTGTCGTCCTGGTGGCAGGGTGGACCGCGCCGGAGAGTGAAGAGGCTGTCAGTAGCGAAGCGATGCGGATCCTGGACCTGCTGCTGGAGGAAATGCCGCTCAAGCGTGCGGCCGCCCTGGCTGCGCAAATCACCGGCGAGCGCAAGAACGTGCTGTATCAGGTCGCGCTGGACCGGCAGAAGACCCGGTAAAACCGGACAGGCAACATGGCCAAAGGCTTTTAGCGCTTGTTCTTCAGGCGCTCTGCCGTTAACCTTCGCGGCGGAGAGTCGATCGGACAGTCGCTGCCCTCTATGAGAATTAGAGGGGGGAGGAAAGTCCGGGCTCCATAGGGCGAAGTGCCAGGTAATGCCTGGGAGGCGTGAGCCTACGGAAAGTGCCACAGAAAATAACCGCCTAAGCGTTTCGGCGCCGGTAAGGGTGAAAAGGTGCGGTAAGAGCGCACCGCACGGCTGGCAACAGTTCGTGGCTAGGTAAACCCCACTTGGAGCAAGACCAAATAGGGTCCCAAGGCGTGGCCCGCGCTGGGACCGGGTAGGTTGCTAAAGATGTCCAGTGATGGCCATCGTAGACGAATGACTGTTCAAGACAGAACCCGGCTTACAGATCGACTCTCCACCTTTTCCCCTCCTGCCGAAATCACTGGCAGACGCATTTCCTAAGACCAAAAAAATCTTACTCTTAACAAATCACTTTAACTTGTGAGCGCAGCTTCCTGTGGTTGCTCGGGTTGAGGTGAAAAATCCTACGTCAGATTCTTGTTGGTCCTCCTGAAACGCTCCTAAATCTCCGATCTATAAGGCTTTTCCTTCAATCCGCGCCTTGACGGTGCGGTAGGCGCATTCCTATAGTGTGCGCGAGTGGAGGAAAGTGGCATGAAGTGGGTTTTTTGGACGTAAAACGCTAGATTTTGGAGAAACGCTGACGTGTTTCGCGGAGCCAACGCTATCAGTCTCGATGCAAAGGGCCGTCTCGCCATGCCGAGCCGGTACCGTGACGAGCTCGTTTCGCGTAGTTCCGGTCAGTTGATCGTCACGATCGATGCCGTTGACCCCTGTCTATGTGTCTACCCGTTGGATGAATGGGAAATCATCGAAACCAAACTGCGCGCACTGCCTTCGCTGCGTGAAGAAAACCGCAGGCTGCAACGCTTGCTGATCGGCAATGCCGTCGACCTGGAGCTCGATGGCAGCGGTCGTTTCCTGGTTCCGCCGCGCCTTCGCGAGTACGCCAAGCTGGACAAGCGCGCGATGCTGGTGGGCCAACTGAACAAGTTCCAACTGTGGGACGAAGATGCCTGGAATGCGGTTTCCGCCGCCGACCTCGCTGCTATTCAACAACCGGGCGCCATGCCCGATGAACTGCGTGATTTGATCCTGTGACTATAAATAGCGGCTTTAACCACATCACCGTACTGCTTGACGAGGCCGTCGAGGCCCTCGCCGTACGTCCTGATGGCTGCTATCTGGACGGCACGTTCGGGCGCGGTGGGCACAGCCGGCTGATTCTCAGCCAGCTCGGTCCGGATGGCCGGCTGCTGGGATTCGACAAGGACCCTCAAGCGATTGCCACCGGGCAAGCGCTGGCGGCCGAAGACGGCCGCTTTGTCATTGTGCAGCGCAGCTTTGCGGAACTGGGGTCGGAGGTCGCCGAACGGGGTCTGGCCGGCAAGGTCAGCGGGATCCTGCTCGACCTGGGCGTCTCTTCGCCGCAGTTGGACGATCCTGAGCGCGGCTTCAGTTTCCTCAATGATGGCCCGCTGGACATGCGCATGGATCCGTCTCGCGGAATCAGCGCCGCCGAATTCGTCAACACCGCTGCGGTGGAAGAAATCGCCCGTGTCTTCAAGGAGTACGGCGAAGAGCGTTTCTCCGGGCGCATGGCGCGCGCCGTTGTGGAGCGCCGTGACATCAAGCCATTCGAGCGCACCGGCGACCTGGCCGAAGTGCTGAAAGTCGCCAACCCGGCGTGGGAGAAAGGCAAGAACCCGGCGACCCGTGCCTTCCAGGGTTTGCGCATCCACGTCAATAACGAACTGGGCGACCTCGAGGCCGGCCTTGACGCCGCCCTGGAAGCGCTGGAGATCGGCGGTCGCCTGGTGGTGATCAGCTTCCATTCCCTGGAAGACCGCATCGTCAAGCTGTTCATGCGCAAACTCACCAAGGGCGAGGCCGACAACCTGCCGCGCAACCTGCCGGTGCGTTTCGAGGCCTTCGTGCCGAAAATCAAGATCCATGGCAAGGCGCAGTTCGCCTCCGAGGCGGAGCTCAAGGCCAATCCCCGCGCTCGTAGCGCCGTCATGCGTGTTGCGGAGAAGTTGCGGTGAGCAAGCTCTTCGCCAAGCCCCTGCCGGGCGGCAGCTTTTTCATGCTGCTGCTGTTTATCGGCGTGCTCGTGTCGGCCATCGGCGTGTCCTATAGCGCGCACTGGAACCGGCAGCTGCTCAATACGCTTTATAACGAACTGAGCGTGCGCGACAAGGCACAGGCCGAGTGGGGCCGGTTGATCCTGGAGCAGAGCACCTGGACGGCCCACAGCCGCATCGAAGTATTGGCCACCGAACAGCTGAAAATGCGCATCCCGAATGCTGCCGAAGTACAGATGGTGGCGCCATGATGAAGCTCGAGGGGGCGCTGTTCCCGTGGCGGTTCCGTCTGGTCCTGGGGTTGCTCGGGATCATGGTGGCGGCCATCTCCTGGCGCATCATCGACCTGCAAGTGGTCGACCGTGACTTCCTCAAGGGGCAGGGCGATGCTCGCAGCGTGCGTCATATCCCGATCCCGGCCCACCGTGGCCTGATCACCGACCGCAATGGCGAACCCCTGGCCGTGAGTACTCCGGTGACCACCTTGTGGGCGAACGCCAAGGAAATGCAGCTGGCCAAGGAAAAATGGCCGGCCTTGGCCGCCGCGCTCGGGCAGGACCCCAAGGCCCTGGCCGAACGCCTGGAAGCCCAGGCCAACAAGGAGTTCATCTATCTGGTGCGCGGCTTGACGCCCGAGCAGGGCCAGAGCGTGCTCGACCTGAAAGTGCCGGGCGTCTATGGCATCGAAGAGTTCCGGCGCTTTTATCCGGCCGGTGAAGTGACGGCCCACATGGTCGGCTTTACCGATATCGATGACCGGGGGCGCGAAGGTGTGGAACTGGCTTATGACGAATGGCTCGCCGGGGTCGCCGGCAAGCGCCAGGTCATCAAGGATCGGCGCGGCAGGCTGATCAAGGATGTCCAGGTCACCAAAAACGCCAAGGCCGGCAAGCCCTTGGCGTTGTCCATTGATCTGCGCCTGCAATACCTGGCCAACCGCGAACTGCGCAATGCCATCGTCGAGAACGGTGCCAAGGCCGGCAGCCTGGTGATCATGGACGTGAAGACCGGCGAGATCCTGGCCATGGTCAACCAGCCCACCTACAACCCGAACAACCGCCGCAACCTGCAACCGGCGATGATGCGCAACCGCGCGATGATCGACGTGTTCGAGCCGGGTTCGACCATGAAGGCCGTTTCCATGGCCGCCGCGCTGGAAACCGGGCGCTGGAAGCCGAGCGACACCGTCGAGGTGTATCCGGGGACCCTGCAGATCGGCAAGTACACCATTCGCGACGTGTCCAAGACCGAAGGCCCGGTGCTCGACCTGACCGGCATCCTGATCAACTCCAGTAACGTCGGCATGAGCAAGATCGCCTTCGACATCGGCGGTGAGACCATCTATCGCCTGGCGCAGAAGATCGGTCTCGGCCAGGACACCGGCCTGGGCTTCCCTGGCGAGCGTGTCGGCAACCTGCCGAACTATCGCGAATGGCGCAAGGCCGAGACGGCAACCCTGTCCTACGGCTACGGTGTCTCCGTGACGGCGATCCAGTTGGTCCACGCGTTCTCGGCGTTGGCCAACAACGGCCGCATCGCGCCGCTGACCCTGATCAAGACCGACAAGCCGCCGCAGACCACCCAGGTGATCCCCGAGAAGGTCGCCAAGACCATGCAGGGCATGTTGCAGCAGGTCATCGAGGCGCCGCGCGGCGTCTTCCGCGCCCAGGTGCCGGCCTACCACGTCGCAGGCAAGTCGGGTACGGCTCGCAAGACCTCCGTGGGGACCAAGGGCTATGCCGAGAACTCCTACCGTTCGCTGTTCGCCGGCTTCGGGCCGATGAGTGACCCGCGCTACGCCATCGTGGTGGTCATCGACGAGCCGAGCAAGGCGGGCTACTTCGGTGGCCTGGTGTCGGCGCCGGTATTCAGCAAGGTCATGTCCGGCACCCTGCGCCTGATGAACGTCACCCCGGACAACCTGCCGCCCACCCAGCAGGCGAGCACTGCACCGGTCGTCCCTTTGAAAGCTGATGGAGGGCGTGGCTGATGTCCCTGAGCCTGAACAAGATTTTTGCCCACGCCGGTCACGATCTGCTGATTCGCGAACTGGCCCTGGACAGCCGCAATGTCCGCGCCGGGGACCTGTTCCTGGCGGTGCCGGGCGGACGGTACGACGGCCGCGCCCACATCGCCGATGCCTTGCAGCGCGGCGCGGCTGCCGTGGCGTATGAGGTGGAAGGTGCGACTGTGTTGCCAATCACCGACGTGCCGCTGATTCCGGTCAAGGGCCTCGCGGCGCAGTTATCGGACATCGCCGGGCGCTTTTATGGCGAGCCTAGCCGTCACCTGAACCTGATTGGCGTGACCGGCACCAACGGCAAGACCAGCGTCACCCAATTGGTGGCCCAGGCGCTGGACCTGTTGGGGCAGCACTGCGGCATTGTCGGGACGCTGGGCAACGGTTTCCACGGTGCGCTGGTGAGCGGCCTGCACACCACGCCAAACCCGATTGCCGTGCAGGCGACCCTGGCCGACCTGAAAAAGGCCGGTGCCAAGGCTGTCGCGATGGAAGTCTCCTCCCATGGCCTGGACCAGGGGCGCGTCACCGCCCTGGCGTTCGACATCGCCGTATTGACCAATCTGTCCCGGGATCACCTAGACTATCACGGCAGCATGCAGGCCTATGGCGAAGCCAAGGCCAAGCTGTTTGCCTGGAACAACCTGAAGTGCCGGGTCATCAACCTCGACGATGAGTTCGGCCGGCAATTGGCGGCCAATCAGGGCGAGTCCCGGTTGATCACCTACAGCCTCGAAGATGCCGGCGCCCACCTTTATGTACGCCAGGCGCAATTCGACGACGAGGGCGTGCGAGCCACGCTGGTCACGCCACAGGGCGAGCACCATCTGCGCAGCACTTTGCTGGGGCGTTTCAACCTGAGCAACGTATTGGCCGCCATCGGCGCCTTGCTGGGGTTGGACTACGCGCTGGATGAAATCCTCAAGGTCCTGCCGAAGCTCGAAGGCCCGGCCGGTCGCATGCAGCGCCTGGGTGGTGGTACTCAACCGCTGGTGGTGGTCGATTACGCCCACACCCCCGACGCCCTGGAAAAAGTCCTGATGGCCTTGCGGCCTCACGCCAAAGGCAAATTGCTCTGCCTGTTCGGCTGCGGTGGCGACCGCGATCGCGGCAAGCGCCCGCTGATGGCCGAAGTGGTGGAGCGGTTGGCCGATGGTGTACTCGTCACCGACGACAACCCCCGCAGCGAAGACCCGATGCAGATTTTCGATGACATCCGTGCCGGGTTCTCGGCGGCGGACAAGGTGACCTTCGTCGCCGGTCGCGGCCAGGCGATTGCCCAGTTGATCGCCAGCGCTTCGGCGGACGATGTGGTCGTCCTGGCTGGCAAGGGGCACGAGGATTACCAGGAAATCAACGGCGTGCGCCATGGCTTCTCCGATCTGGTCGAGGCCGATCACGCCTTGACCGCCTGGGAGGTGGCCCATGCTTAAAGCCTTGAAACTCAGCGAACTGACCGGCGCCCTGAATGCGCGTCTCATCGCGGCGGATGCCTGTTTCGACGGCGTCAGCATCGACAGCCGGGCCATTGCCCCGGGACAGCTGTTCGTCGCCTTGGCCGGACCGCGTTTTGACGGCCACGATTACCTGAATGATGTGGCGGCCAAAGGTGCGGTCGCGGCATTGGTCGAGCGCGAAGTCACCAACAGTGCGCTGCCACAGCTGCTGGTGGGCGACACCCGCCAGGCCCTGGGCCAGCTCGGCGCACTGAACCGTGCAGCATTCGGCAATCCGGTCGCGGCCATCACCGGTTCCAGCGGCAAGACCACGGTCAAGGAAATGCTCGCCAGCATCCTGCGTACTCGTGGTCTGGTGCTGGCGACCCGGGGCAACCTGAACAATGACCTCGGCGTACCGTTGACCCTGCTCGAACTGGCGCCGGAGCACAGCGCCGCCGTCATCGAACTGGGTGCCTCGCGGCTCGGCGAGATCGCCTACACCGTGGGCATGACCAAGCCTCACGTCGCCGTGCTCAACAACGCCGGGACCGCCCATGTTGGCGAGTTCGGTGGCCCGGAAAAAATCGTCGAGGCCAAGGGCGAGATCATCGAGGGGCTTGAGGCCGATGGCGTCGCCGTGCTGAATCTCGACGACAAGGCGTTCGAAATCTGGAAGGCGCGGGCGGGTGAGCGCAAGGTGCTGACGTTTGCCTTGAGCAACCTCGCCGCGAACTTCTACGCCAGCGACCTGGACCGCGATGCCCGCGGTTGCCCGGCCTTCAACCTGCACAGTCCCGACGGTGCAGAGCGGGTCCAGTTGAACCTGCTCGGCACCCATAACGTCGCCAACGCCCTGGCTGCCGCCGCCGCCGCCCATGCGCTGGGCGTGTCCCTTCCAGGCATCGTCGCAGGCTTGAACGCCGTGCAACCGGTCAAGGGGCGCACGGTGGCGCAACTGGCCAGCAACGGCATGCGGGTGATCGACGACACCTACAATGCCAACCCGACGTCCATGTGTGCGGCGGTGGATATCCTCGCCGGTTTTTCCGGCCGCACCGTGCTGGTGCTGGGAGATATCGGCGAATTGGGAGAGTGGGCGCAACAGGGGCACCACGATGTTGGAGCCTATGCCCGTGGCAAGGTCGACGCGCTGTATGCCGTCGGCCCGATGATGGCCCATGCCGTCGCCGCGTTTGGCGAGCACGCACAGCATTTCACCACTCAGGCCGACCTGATCCAGGCCCTGGGTGCCGAGCAAGACCCGAACACTACCTTATTGATCAAGGGCTCTCGTAGCGCAGCGATGGAAAACATCGTCGCGGCGCTGTGCGGCACCCGTACGGAGAAACATTAATGCTGCTGCTGCTAGCGGAGTACCTGCAACAGTTCTACAAAGGCTTCGCGGTCTTCCAATACCTGACCCTGCGCGGGATCCTGGGTGTGTTGACCGCGCTGTCGTTGTCGCTGTTCCTGGGCCCGTGGATGATCCGCACCCTGCAGAACCTGCAAATCGGCCAGTCGGTGCGTAACGACGGTCCGCAGTCGCATCTGTCCAAATCCGGCACCCCGACCATGGGTGGCGCGTTGATCCTGTCGTCCATCGGCGTCAGCACCTTGCTCTGGGCCGACCTGGCCAACCGCTATGTCTGGACCGTGCTGCTGGTGACCCTGTTGTTCGGCGCCATCGGCTGGGTGGACGACTACCGCAAGGTCATCGAGAAAAATTCCCGCGGGCTGCCGAGCCGCTGGAAATATTTCTGGCAGTCGGTGTTCGGCCTGGGCGCGGCGATCTTCCTTTATATGACCGCCGCCTCGCCGGTGGAAACCACCCTGATCCTGCCGATGCTCAAGGACTACAGCATTCCGTTGGGCGCGGGCTTCGTCGTGCTGACCTACCTGGTGATCGTCGGTTCGAGCAACGCGGTCAACCTCACGGATGGTCTCGATGGCCTGGCGATCATGCCAACGGTCATGGTCGGCGGCGCGCTGGGGATCTTCTGCTACCTGTCGGGCAACGTGAAGTTCGCCGAATACCTGCTGATCCCCTACGTGCCTGGGGCGGGTGAGTTGATCGTGTTCTGCGGCGCGCTGATCGGCGCCGGCCTGGGTTTCCTCTGGTTCAACACCTATCCGGCCCAGGTCTTCATGGGCGACGTCGGCGCGCTGGCGCTGGGCGCGGCCCTGGGCACCATTGCCGTCATCGTTCGCCAGGAAATCGTCCTGTTCATCATGGGCGGCGTGTTCGTGATGGAGACCCTGTCAGTGGTCATTCAGGTTGCGTCCTTTAAATTGACCGGCCGCCGCGTATTCCGCATGGCGCCGATCCACCACCATTTTGAACTCAAGGGCTGGCCCGAGCCGCGCGTGATCGTCCGTTTCTGGATCATCACCGTGATTCTGGTGCTGATCGGCCTTGCCACCCTGAAGCTGAGGTAGAACGAGTGTCCCTGATCGCTTCTGACCACTTCCGCATCGTTGTCGGCCTCGGCAAGAGCGGCATGTCCCTGGTTCGCTTCCTGGCGAGCCGGGGCGTGTCGTTTGCCGTGGCCGATACGCGGGAGAATCCGCCTGAGCTGGCCACGCTGCGGCGTGACTATCCGCAGGTGGACGTGCGTTGTGGCGAGCTGGACGTCGAATTCCTGTGCCGCGCCGACGAGCTCTACGTGAGCCCCGGCCTGGCGCTGGCGACGCCGGCCCTGCAGGCCGCTGCTGCCCGCGGCGTGAAATTGTCCGGTGATATCGAGCTGTTCGCGCGTAACGCCAAGGCGCCGATCATCGCCATCAGCGGCTCCAATGCGAAAAGCACCGTCACCACCCTGGTGGGCGAAATGGCCGCGGCGGCCGGCAAGCGGGTCGCCGTGGGCGGCAACCTCGGCACCCCGGCGCTGGACCTGCTCAGCGACGACGTCGAGTTGTACGTGATGGAGCTGTCGAGCTTCCAGCTCGAGACCACCGATCATCTCGGCGCCGAAGTGGCGACTGTGCTCAACATCAGCGAAGACCACATGGACCGCTACAGCGGCCTGCCGGCCTATCACTTGGCCAAGCACCGGATTTTCCGGGGTGCCCGGCAAGTGGTATTCAACCGCCAGGACGCCCTGACCCGTCCGCTGCTGGGCGAGGGCATGCCATGCTGGTCCTTCGGCCTCGGCGTACCGGACTTCAAGGGCTTCGGGTTGCGGGAAGAGAACGGCGAGAAATACCTGGCCTTCGAATTCCAGAACCTGATGCCAGTGCGCGAGCTGAAGATCCGGGGTGCCCACAACCAGGCCAACGCGTTGGCGGCCCTGGCCCTTGGGCATGCGGTCGGCCTGCCGTTCGACGCCATGCTGTCGGCGCTGCGTACCTTCGCCGGTCTCGAACACCGCTGCCAGTGGGTTCGCGACCTGGATGGCGTGGCCTGGTACAACGATTCTAAGGCCACCAATGTGGGGGCCGCGCTGGCCGCCATCGAGGGCCTGGGAGCAGACATCGAAGGCAAGCTCGTGCTGATCGCCGGTGGCGACGGCAAGGGGGCCGACTTCAAGGACCTGCGCGATCCGGTAGCGGCCAACTGCCGCGCCGTGGTGCTGATGGGACGTGACCGCGAGCTGATCGCCGAGGCCATCGGCGACGGCGTGCCGCTGGTTCGTGTCGCTTCGCTGGACGAGGCTGTGCAGCAATGCCGTGCCCTCGCTCAGCCGGGCGATGCCGTCCTGCTGTCGCCAGCCTGTGCCAGTTTTGACATGTTCAAGAACTACGAAGAGCGTGGGCAGTTGTTCGCCCGGGCCGCGGAGGACTTGGCATGAGCCTGAGAAACGTCATCAAGCCGTATCCGTCGCCGCTGATCACCGGGCGTGGCATCGACCTGGATTTCCCGATGCTCGCCGGCTGCCTGGCGTTGCTCGGCCTGGGTCTGGTGATGATCACTTCCGCGTCGTCGGAAGTGGCTGCCGTGCAATCCGGCAACACCCTGTACCACATGATCCGCCACCTGGTTTACCTGGTGATCGGCCTGGGCGCCTGCGTCGTCACCATGATGGTGCCGATCGCCACCTGGCAGCGCCTGGGCTGGATGATGCTGCTCGGCGCCTTTGGCCTGCTGGTGATGGTGCTGGTGCCGGGTATTGGCCGCGAGGTCAACGGCTCGATGCGCTGGATCGGTTTCAGTTTCTTCAACGTACAGCCTTCGGAAATCGCCAAGGTCTTTGTGGTGCTTTTCCTCGCTGGGTATCTGGTGCGTCGCCAGAAAGAAGTGCGCGAGAGCTGGATGGGCTTCTTCAAGCCATTCATCGTATTGCTGCCCATGGCGGGCCTGCTGCTGATGGAGCCCGACTTCGGCGCCACGGTGGTGATGATGGGCGCGGCGGCGGCCATGCTGTTCCTGGGCGGGGTCGGGCTGTTCCGCTTCATTCTGATGGTGGCGCTTGCGGTGGCTGCCGTGACAGTGCTGGTACAGGCGCAACCCTATCGGATGGCGCGCCTGATCACCTTTACCGACCCGTGGGCCGACCAGTTCGGTTCCGGTTATCAATTGACCCAGGCGCTGATCGCTTTCGGGCGCGGCGAATGGCTGGGCGTAGGCCTGGGCAACAGCGTGCAGAAACAGTTCTACCTGCCGGAAGCCCACACCGACTTCGTGTTCTCGGTGCTGGCCGAAGAACTGGGCGTGGTGGGGTCGTTGTGCACCGTGGCCCTGTTCGTGTTTGTCTGCGTGCGTGGCATGTACATCGGTTTGTGGGCCGAGAAGGCCAAGCAGTTCTTCGCCGCTTATGTGGCCTACGGTCTGTCGTTCCTGTGGATTGGTCAGTTCCTGATCAACATCGGTGTGAACGTCGGCCTGCTGCCGACCAAGGGCCTGACGCTGCCGTTCCTCAGTTATGGCGGCAGCTCCCTGGTGATCTGCTGTGCCTGCCTCGGTTTGCTGTTGCGTATCGAATGGGAGAGCCGGACGCACCTGGGCAGCGAAGAGATGGAATTCCAGGAGAGCGACTTCGCCGAGGAGCCGACTCATGGACGCTAACGTGCTGATCATGGCCGGCGGCACCGGCGGGCATGTCTTCCCGGCGTTGGCCTGTGCCCGGGAGTTCCAGGCGCGCGGCTACACCGTGCATTGGCTGGGCACGCCACGAGGCATCGAGAATGAACTGGTTCCCGGTGCGGGTCTGGAATTGCACCGGATCAATGCCAGCGGCCTGCGGGGTAAGGGCAAGCTGTCCTTGCTCAAGGCCCCGCTGATGTTGCTCAAGTCGGTCTGGCAGGCGCGGGCGATCATTCGTCGGCTGCGGCCGGTCTGCGTGGTCGGGTTCGGTGGTTATGTGACTGGTCCGGGCGGTGTCGCGGCGAAACTGGCCGGCGTGCCGGTGATCGTTCACGAACAGAACGCCGTCGCCGGTACCGCCAATCGGTTACTGGTGCCGTTGGCCGCCCGGGTCTGTGAAGCCTTTCCCGACACCTTTACCCTGTCGGGCAGCCGCCGCACCACCGGTAATCCGGTGCGTACCGAGCTGTTTCTCGATACCCCGCGCCCGACCCTGGTCGGACGCAAAGCGCGTTTGCTGGTCCTGGGTGGGAGCCTGGGGGCAGAGCCGTTGAACAAATTGCTGCCCGAAGCCTTGTCGCAGGTCGCTTCCGAACTGCGGCCGGAAGTCTTTCACCAGGCCGGCAAGCACCACGATGAAGTGACCGCCGAGCGCTACCGCGCCGCAGGCGTCGAGGCGCAAGTGCAGCCGTTCATCAAAGACATGGCCCAAGCCTATGGCTGGGCCGACCTGGTGATCTGTCGCGCAGGCGCGCTGACCATCAGTGAACTGGCTGCCGCCGGTCTGCCCTCGATGCTGGTGCCTTTGCCCCACGCCATCGACGATCACCAGACCCGCAATGCCGATTATTTGGCCCGAGAAGGCGCTGCCTTCCTGCTGCCGCAAAGAACGACCGGCGCCGCGGATCTTGCCGCCCGCCTGACAGAGGTCTTGATGCAACCGCAACGACTTGAAGACATGGCCCGCGCCGCGCGCCGCCTGGCCAAACCCGATGCAACGGCCCAAGTGGTCGATACCTGCCTGGAGGTGGCCCATGGTTGAGAATCGCAAAGCCATGCCACAGCCGGAGATGCGCCGCATCCGCCGCATCCACTTCGTCGGTATCGGCGGCGTGGGCATGTGCGGGATCGCCGAAGTGCTGCTGAACCTGGGCTATCAGGTCTCCGGTTCCGACTTGAAGGCTTCCCCGGTTACCGAGCGCCTGGAATCCTTTGGCGCCCAGATCTTTATCGGCCACCGTGCCGAGAACGCCGCCAATGCCGATGTGCTGGTGGTTTCCAGTGCCGTGAACACGTCCAACCCGGAAGTCGCCACCGCCCTGGAACGGCGCATTCCGGTGGTGCCACGTGCCGAGATGCTGGCCGAGCTGATGCGCTATCGCCACGGTATCGCCGTGGCCGGTACCCACGGCAAGACCACCACCACCAGCCTGATCGCCTCGGTGTTCGCCGCCGGCGGCCTGGACCCGACCTTCGTGATCGGCGGTCGTCTGAATGCCGCGGGCACCAATGCCCAACTGGGCACCAGCCGCTACCTGATCGCCGAAGCCGACGAGAGTGATGCGAGCTTCCTGCACCTGCAACCGCTGGTGGCCGTGGTCACCAACATCGACGCCGACCACATGGCGACCTACGGCGGCGACTTCAACAAGTTGAAGAAGACCTTCGTCGAGTTCCTTCACAACCTGCCGTTCTACGGTTTGGCGGTGGTGTGCATGGATGACCCGGTGGTGCGTGAAATCCTGCCGCTGATCAAGCGTCCGACCGTGACCTACGGTTTCGGCGAAGAAGCCGACGTGCGCGCCATCAACGTGCGCCAACAAGGCATGCAGACGTTCTTCACCGTGCTGCGTCCCGACCGCGAGCCGCTGGACGTGTCGGTGAACATGCCGGGCAACCACAACGTGCTCAATGCCTTGGCCACCATCTGCATCGCCACCGACGAAGGTGTCAGCGATGAAGCCATCGTCCAGGGGCTGTCCGGCTTCCAGGGCGTGGGTCGACGCTTCCAGGTCTATGGCGAGCTGCCGGTGGACGGCGGCAACGTGATGCTGGTGGACGACTACGGCCACCACCCGACCGAGGTCGCGGCGGTGATCAAGGCCGTGCGCGGTGGTTGGCCGGAGCGCCGCCTGGTGATGGTCTACCAGCCGCACCGCTACAGCCGCACCCGCGACCTGTACGACGATTTCGTCCAGGTCCTGACCGACGCCAACGTGCTGCTGTTGATGGAAGTCTATCCGGCCGGCGAAGAGCCTATCCCGGGCGCCGACAGCCGTCAGCTGTGCCACAGCATCCGCCAGCGCGGTCAACTGGACCCGATCTATATCGAGCGCGGCGTGGACCTCGCGCCGTTGGTCAAGCCGCTGCTGCGCGCCGGCGACATCCTGTTGTGCCAAGGGGCCGGTGACATCGGCGGCCTGGCGCCGAAACTGTTGAAAAGTCCGTTATTCGCCGGTGCCACCGTGGCCTCCAGCGAGGGGAAACTGAAATGACTGCTGCCTACGCCAACCTGGTCTCCACCCTTGACCCGAAAGCCTTCGGCCGCGTCGCCGTGCTGTTCGGTGGCAAGAGTGCCGAGCGCGAGGTGTCCCTCAAGTCCGGCAAGGCCGTGCTCGAAGCCCTGCAAAGCGCCGGCGTCGATGCATTCGGTATCGACGTGGGCGATGACTTCCTGCAGCGCCTGCTGAGCGAAAAGATCGACCGCGCATTCATCATTCTCCATGGTCGCGGCGGCGAAGACGGCAGCATGCAAGGCCTGCTCGAATGCCTGGGCATTCCCTACACCGGCAGCGGCATCCTGGCATCGGCCCTGGCGATGGACAAGCTGCGCACCAAGCAGGTCTGGCACAGCCTCGGCATCCCGACGCCGCGGCATGCCGTGCTGGCGTCCGAGGCCGACTGTATTTCGGCGGCCACGGAACTGGGCTTCCCTTTGATCGTCAAACCGGCCCATGAAGGTTCAAGTATCGGCATGGCGAAAGTGAATTCGCTGCCTGAGTTGACCGCGGCATGGAAAGACGCCAGTTCCTACGATTCGCAAGTGTTGGTCGAGCAATGGATCACCGGTCCCGAGTTCACCATCGCCACCCTGCGTGACCAGGTGTTGCCGCCGATTGCGCTGGGCACGCCCCACACGTTCTACGACTACGACGCCAAGTACGTGGCCAATGACACCCAGTACCGCATTCCCTGCGGGCTGGACAGCACCAAGGAAAAAGAACTGATGGACCTCACGGCCAAGGCCTGTGAGGCGCTGGGTATTGCCGGTTGGGGACGGGCGGACGTGATGCAGGACGCAGAGGGTCAGTTCTGGTTCCTGGAGGTCAACACCGCGCCCGGCATGACCGATCACAGTCTGGTACCGATGGCGGCCCGTGCCGCCGGTCTGGATTTCCAGCAACTGGTGCTGTCGATCCTGGCCGCCAGTGTCGGCAATCAAGAGCCACGAGGTTAAGCCATGCAAGGCGCATCGCTTCGTCATCAGCCATCCGCACCCGGTCGCAAGCCTGTGCCGCGGGGTGCCAGCCGAATGGTGGCCAAAGAGCCGATGTCGGCGCGCTTGCCGAAAGCCAACTTTGGCTTTCTCAAGAGCCTGTTCTGGCCGGTGCTGTTGGTGGCGTTGGGGTTCGGTACGTATGAAGGCGCCCAGCGGTTGCTGCCTTACGCCGACCGGCCGATCGCCCGGATCAACGTCCAGGGCGACCTCAGCTACATCAGCCAGCAGGCGGTGCAGCAGCGGATCGCCCCGTTCGTGGCGTCGAGCTTCTTCACCATCGACCTGGCTGGCATGCGCACGGAACTGGAGCAAATGCCCTGGATTGCCCATGCCGAAGTCCGGCGCGTGTGGCCTGACCAGGTCTCGATCCGCCTGGAAGAACAACTGCCGGTGGCCCGTTGGGGCGACGAGTCGCTGTTGAACAACCAGGGCCAGGCGTTCACGCCGCGGGAACTGGCCAACTACGAACATTTGCCACAGTTGTTCGGCCCGCAGCGGGCCCAGCAGCAGGTGATGCAGCAATACCAAGTGTTGAGCCAGATGCTGCGGCCGTTGGGCTTCTCCATCGCGCGCCTGGAATTGCGCGAGCGCGGCAGCTGGTTCCTGACCACTGGCGCGGGCAGCTCGGGACCGGGCATCGAGCTGCTGCTCGGTCGCGGCAACCTGGTGGAAAAGATGCGCCGCTTCATCGCCATCTACGACAAGACGCTCAAAGAACAGATTACGAACATCGCGCGCATCGATCTGCGCTACGCCAATGGCCTGGCTGTTGGCTGGCGGGAACCGGTAGCGCCCACGACGGCCCAACCCGCCGTCGCGAAGAATTAAGAAGAGGCAGGACCCATGGCAAACGTGCAAAGCGGAAAAATGATCGTCGGGCTGGATATCGGCACTTCCAAGGTGGTTGCGCTGGTAGGCGAGGTTGCGGACGACGGCACGCTGGTCATCGTCGGGATCGGTACCCATCCGTCCCGTGGCCTGAAGAAAGGTGTGGTGGTGAACATCGAGTCCACCGTGCAATCGATCCAGCGCGCCATCGAAGAAGCGCAGCTGATGGCCGGTTGCCGGATCCACTCGGCGTTCGTCGGCGTGGCGGGTAATCACATCCGCAGCCTGAACTCCCACGGTATCGTCGCGATCCGTGATCGCGAAGTCAGCTCCGCCGACCTCGAGCGCGTGCTCGACGCGGCACAGGCCGTGGCGATTCCGGCCGACCAGCGGGTGCTGCACACCCTGCCGCAGGATTACGTGATCGACAACCAGGAAGGCGTGCGCGAGCCCCTGGGCATGTCCGGCGTGCGCCTGGAAGCCAAGGTCCACGTGGTGACCTGCGCCGTGAACGCTGCGCAGAACATCGAGAAATGCGTGCGCCGTTGCGGCCTGGAAATCGACGACATCATCCTCGAGCAACTGGCTTCGGCCTACTCGGTACTGACCGACGACGAGAAGGAACTGGGCGTGTGCCTGGTGGACATCGGCGGCGGCACCACCGACATCGCGATCTTCACCGAAGGCGCCATTCGCCACACCGCGGTGATCCCGATTGCCGGTGACCAGGTGACCAACGACATCGCCATGGCGTTGCGCACCCCGACCCAGTACGCCGAGGAAATCAAGATCCGCTACGCCTGCGCCCTGGCGAAACTGGCCGGTGCCGGTGAAACCATCAAGGTGCCGAGCGTCGGCGACCGTCCTCCGCGCGAGCTGTCCCGCCAGGCCCTGGCCGAAGTGGTCGAGCCGCGCTACGACGAACTGTTCACGTTGATCCAGGCCGAGCTGCGTCGCAGCGGCTACGAAGACCTGATCCCGGCCGGCATCGTGCTGACCGGCGGTACGTCGAAGATGGAAGGCGCAGTCGAGCTGGCCGAGGAAATCTTCCACATGCCGGTACGCCTGGGTGTGCCCCATGGCGTCAAGGGTCTGGATGACGTGGTGCGCAACCCGATCTATTCCACCGGCGTGGGCCTGTTGATGTACGGCCTGCAGAAGCAGTCCGACGGGATCTCGTTCTCGGGGATCGGCAGCCGCGACAGCTACAACAGCGACGAGCCGAAGGCTCCGCTGTTCGAGCGGCTCCAGGCGTGGGTCAAAGGTAATTTCTGATACAGGTTTCAGGCTTCGGGCGACAGGTTTCAGGCCTGGCGCTGGAAGGGCAACAAACGCAGTAGGCGAAAAAAACTAGAGAATGTAAGGAGAGGGAAAATGTTCGAACTCGTAGACAACATCCCCGCTAGCCCGGTTATCAAAGTAATCGGTGTCGGCGGTGGCGGCGGCAACGCTGTCAATCACATGGTCAAGAGCAACATCGAAGGCGTCGAGTTCATCTGCGCCAACACCGATGCTCAAGCGCTGAAGAACATTGGCGCGCGGACCATCCTGCAACTGGGTACCGGCGTGACCAAGGGCCTGGGTGCCGGCGCGAATCCCGAGGTTGGCCGTCAGGCTGCCCTGGAAGACCGCGAGCGCATCGCTGAAGTCCTGGCCGGCACCAACATGGTGTTCATCACCACGGGCATGGGCGGCGGTACCGGTACCGGTGCGGCGCCGATCATTGCCGAAGTGGCCAAGGAAATGGGCATCCTCACCGTTGCGGTGGTGACCCGTCCGTTCCCGTTCGAAGGCCGCAAGCGCATGCAGATTGCCGATGAAGGCATCCGCGCGCTGAGCGACAGCGTCGACTCGTTGATCACCATCCCCAACGAGAAACTGCTGACCATCCTCGGTAAAGACGCCAGCCTGCTGTCGGCTTTCGCCAAGGCCGATGACGTACTGGCCGGTGCCGTTCGCGGTATCTCCGACATCATCAAGCGTCCGGGCATGATCAACGTCGACTTCGCCGACGTACGCACCGTGATGTCCGAAATGGGCATGGCGATGATGGGCACTGGCTGCGCCAGCGGTCCGAACCGTGCTCGCGAAGCCACCGAAGCGGCCATCCGCAACCCGCTGCTCGAAGATGTGAACCTGCAGGGCGCTCGCGGCATCCTGGTGAACATCACCGCTGGTCCGGACCTGTCCTTGGGCGAGTACTCCGACGTGGGTAGCATCATCGAAGCGTTCGCTTCCGACCACGCCATGGTCAAGGTCGGCACCGTGATCGATCCGGACATGCGTGACGAGCTGCACGTGACCGTGGTTGCCACCGGCCTGGGTGCGAAAATCGAGAAGCCGATGAAGGTGATCGACAACACCGTCCAGACCACAATGGCCTCGCAGCCTCAGCAGCAAGCCCCCGTTCGTCAGGAACAGCCTGCGGTGAACTACCGCGACCTGGACCGTCCGACCGTCATGCGCAACCAGGCCCAGGCCGGTGCTGCGACTGCCGCGAAGATGAATCCACAAGACGATCTGGACTACCTGGATATCCCGGCCTTCCTGCGTCGTCAGGCCGATTGATGAAATGTATCAGGGGTATTCGGGTGATTGGTGTTCAGCAAAGGTCTGGTCTGCTATCATCGCCAGCCTTTGTTGATACCAGTTCGCAATTTGCGCTGAAGCGGCCCATGCCATGATTAAACAACGCACCCTGAAGAATATTATCCGTGCCACAGGTGTCGGCCTGCACTCCGGCGAGAAGGTCTACCTGACCCTCAAGCCCGCGCCTGTCGACACCGGCATTGTGTTTTGTCGTGCCGACCTCGACCCTGTGGTGCAGATTCCTGCTCGCGCGGAAAATGTTGGTGAAACCACCATGTCGACCACACTGGTCAACGGTGACACCAAAGTGGACACGGTGGAGCATTTGCTCTCGGCCATGGCTGGCCTGGGCATCGATAACGCCTACGTCGAGCTCTCCGCGTCCGAAGTCCCGATCATGGATGGCAGCGCCGGACCCTTCGTATTCCTGATTCAATCGGCTGGCCTGGAAGAGCAGGACGCGGCCAAGAAGTTCATCCGCATCCTGCGGGAAGTGACAGTGGAAGACGGCGACAAGCGCGCCACTTTCGTCCCTTTCGATGGTTTCAAGGTGAGCTTCGAGATCGATTTCGATCACCCGGTTTTCCGTGACCGCACCCAGAGTGCAAGCGTGGATTTTTCCAGCACTTCGTTCGTAAAAGAAGTCAGCCGCGCCCGTACCTTTGGTTTCATGAGTGACATCGAGTACCTGCGCAAGCACAACCTCGCACTCGGCGGCAGTGTTGAAAACGCGATCGTGGTCGATTCCGATGGCGTGTTGAACGAAGACGGCCTTCGCTATGAAGACGAATTCGTCAAACACAAGATCCTCGATGCAATCGGCGACCTCTACCTGCTGGGCAATAGCCTGATTGGTGAGTTCAAGGGCTTCAAGTCCGGCCACGCACTGAACAACCAGCTGCTGCGCAAGTTGATTGAGCAGAAAGATGCATGGGAAGTCGTGACGTTCGAAGACGCCAGTACCGCACCGATCTCTTACATGCGCCCTGTTGCGGCCGTGTAAGCAAAAAACCTCTCTAGTTTTTTAAGGGCTGCCTTCGGGTGGCCTTTTTTTATTTCCGCATGACTCCAGCACCGAACTTCGCTGGACTACGCCACAGCAACCGCAGATCGCGTTGCGCCCATTACCGGGTGTGCGCCTCGAAGAAGTCCCAGATTGTACCGGTCGCATCTATAGGCGCGGCGCTTGCGCCGCCGTCGCTTCCGCTGCGCCCCAGGCCCTTTCCGCTGCTTGATCCCGGCCAACTATGGCCGCCGTTCGGCAAATCGTAAAACACGATATCGGCGTTGCCGTGGCAACTGACGCTGCTCTCCATCTTCACGCCGGGTCGCTGCGTTACCGAAGGGTTGCCTTTGCAGCCATTGGCCCTGCGCCAGAAATTCACGGCATAGCGGACCGGCTCGAACGGGATCGTCTGCCCCTTGGCGACGAAGCCAGTCTGGCTCATACCGCCGTTGAAACCGACGACGGGATCCTGCTCACCGTGTATGACGAGCATCGGCACAGGCGTGCGCGCGGTACTTTCATTGCCGAACAGCGCGCCGGAAACTACAGCAGCGGCGGCAATTCGATCGCCGAGAGCGATTGCAACGCGATGGGTCAGCATGCCGCCGTTGGAAAAACCGGCAACATAGATGCGGCGTCTGTCGATCTGCATTTGCTTGGACACGTCGTCGATAACGGCGGCAACGAAGCCGACATCGTCCACGCCCTTCGACACTGCCTCACCGCAACAACCGCTGGCGTTCCAGGTGCCCATTCTATCGTTACGGCCAATCCCCTTGGGGGCGGCGACCACCAATCCGGCGGTCTGCGCCTGCTGTTCCCAGCGCGGAATCATCGTTTCGGGACTACCGCCGCCGCCATGCAGCACGATCACCAGCGGCGCGGGACCGTTGCCGCGATGCTCGTCGAGGAGCAGATAGCTGCGGTCGAGGCCTCCGACCCGCAGCGTCTTCGACACAGCCTGGCTGTTGTCGGCCTGCTCGGCTCGTTCGGCGCGCGCCTCCCGCGCCTCGCGCAACCGTTCCAGCAATCTTGGCTGTGCCTCGACCGTGCCAACAAGAGAGGCTGCGATCAAACCGTATGTTAAGAAAAGTCTGGCTCTGTTCATGTCGCACCGTTCCTTTGTCGCCACGCCGATCCCCGATGTTACTGTATAGTAACATCTTGTAACCATGCCGTACGTGAACGAAAATCGGGCTATGACCGGCACCTATGCAGATATGCTCGAAGATCACAGGACCAACCGGCGTGCCTTGTTGATCGCAAGCGCGGCAGACGCGATCGACGCGCATGGGCTGCGCAGCGTCACCATTGACGCGATTGCCGCGCATGCTGGTGTCTCCAAGGTCGTGCTCTATCGCTACTTCGGATCGAAGGATGCGCTGATCGACGCGGTATTGGCCGACATGGTCGAGGCACTGCTCGGCGTCGATGCCATGCCGGCGGACAAGTGGACCGAGCGCCTGCCGCATACCCTGGCGTTGGCGCGACAGAAGCGCGCCGCCCTGCGGATACTGCTGCGTCAGGCGCCCCACGATCCACGCTTCGGGCGGTATGTGGACCATCTGCACACGGTTCTTGCCGAACGCACCATCCATCGCATGCAAGAAGCATTGGGCGAGCCGGGCATCATGCCCGGCGATCCGGCCATGCTGGCGCGGATGGTGTCGAGCTTCCTGCTGGACGCCTATCTCAACTGGCTGGACGGCGGCAACCTGGCAAAGGAAATGGAATTCCTCGACTGGCTCGCCGCCAGTGTGCAGGCGATGACGCGGCAGTGGTGGAACGGGGCACAAGCTTAAATGTGACAGGCGGGCGTCGCCCTCTTCGGCGGACACTTCGCGGATGTTGCCAACAGAAGGAGACCGGAAATGGGACGTGAGGCGCTGGTGCATTAGTAAGTCGGCAACGAAGCGGGTGAGGTCAAGGCCCGGCTTGAAGCAAATGAACTGATCCTGCGCGGCGATATTCGGCGCTGTTTTCCCAAGACAGAAATCACTGAGCGCTGCCCCTTTGGGCCGCCTATCCCAGGGGAAAGGCAGCGGGGGAGAGCGTTCGTGGCGAGGGGTATTACATCGCGCAGACCACGCAATTGCGCCCGCTGGCCTTGGCCTGGTATAGCGCTTTGTCGGCGGCGAACAGGAGCTGTTCGAAGTCGCCATACGGTCCCTGGGACCAGGTCGCGATGCCGATGCTGACGGTCATGGGCGCGTCGCCCGGCTGGACGGGCAGTTGTTCCACCGCTTCGCGAATGCTTTGAGCCATGGCAAAGGCCCCGGCGGTATTGGTTTCCGGTAACACCACCGAGAACTCTTCGCCACCGTAGCGTGCTGCGAGGTCGGCAGGGCGACGGACACGCTCGCTGATCAGCCGTGCCAAGGTGCGCAGTGCCTCGTCACCCTGTTGATGGCCATGGCGATCATTGAAAGCCTTGAAGTGGTCGGCATCGACCATCAGCACCGACAGCGGTTGGCCCGAGCGCAAGGCCCGTAGCCATTCTCTTTGCAGCGTTTCATCCAGGGCCCTGCGGTTGGCCAGACCTGTCAGCGGATCGGTGGCCGCCCGTTGGGCCAGTTCCCGTTCCGCGCGATGGCGGCGTCTCAGTTCCCGGCGCAGCAGCCAGGTGAGCCAGAGCAGGCCGATGCACAGAGCGCCGGTGGCGCCGCTGACGATCAGCGTCGTGCGTAGCCATGAAGCAAAGACCTCTTCGGAGGAGAGCGCCACCACGACAATCAACGGCAAGTTGCCTACCTGTGAAAAGGTGTAGAGGCGCTGTTTCTGGTCAAAACCGGAAGTGCTGGTGAAGCTGCCGTTACCTTCATGCAGGATGCGCACGAAATTTGGCCGGTTGCTGAAGTCCCTGCCGATCATGTCCTCGGCCAGGGGCGGTTCCTGTGCCAGCAGGATTCCGTCGCGGCTGATCAGGTTGACCGTACCGCCATGCCCGATATTCAAGCTTCTGAACAATTGGCTGAAGTAACTCAAGCGCATCGCGGCTTCGGCCACGCCCAGGAAATCGCCTCGTTCGTCGCTCAGTCGGCGACTGAAACTGATACGCCAGTCGTGCTCGCCACTCCGGGCTCGGAAGGGGCGGCTGATCATCATCTCCGGGCTTGGGTTCTGGACGTGGGACTGGAAATATTCCCGCTCAGCATAATTGCCGATGCGTGGTTCGACCGAGGCCGAGTCAGCGATGACATCGCCTTGTTTGTCCAGCAGCAGGATGTCGCCTTTGTAAGGCGCGGCGGTGGAGCGGTCGAACAGGGCCAGGTGCCGGATGGCCGGTGAGACGTCTTTCAGGTCGTCGCGCTGGGCTGCGGCAATCAGGCCTTGCACCGACAAGTCGTAGAGTTCGACGTTGCGCAGCACGTCGGCATCGATCAACTGCACGATATTGCTGGCCGCGCGTGTCGCTGCTTCACGGGCGTTGGCGTGTTCGCGTATCAGCAGGAAGGTCACGATGCCCAGGATGGCAATGACAACCAGTGAGCTGGCCAGTACGAGTACCCGCTCCGAGCGTATCGAAAGCGGGGTGCTGCAGGGTATCGCACTGCTGGTGCTCATGATTCCGATGTCTATATGGTCGATCCATTCCGAAGGGAGCATAGCTGGCAATTCACCAGATGCTGGCCTTTTGCTGATTGTGCTTGGATCGGCGAGAGGGGGCAATCAGTGTTCGCAGAAGCCGTAGCTGCCGCCGGAGGCCAAGGCTTGCTGATTCTGGGCTAATAGCCTTTCGCCCAGCATTCAATGGCGTGGAAAAAGGTGTCCGGATCGTTCGGAGCAGTCAGGCAGGTAAACGGATCCCAAAGGTATTGGCACCCCGGTCACTGCGCACGAAGACGTCCCCACCGTGCATCAGGGCGATGGCCCTGACGATGGCCAGCCCCAACCCGTGGTTGGCCCCGCTGTTGCTGCGAGAGGCATCGACTCGGTAGAAGCGTTCGAACAGCCGCGGCAGGTGTTCGGTGGCAATCGGTTCGCCAGGGTTGGTGACGGCGAGGGTGATCTGGTCGGCCTGGGCTTCGATGTGTACGTCGATGACGTGTCCTGGCGCGGTGTGCTGTACGGCGTTGCTCAACAGGTTGATCAGCGCCCGGCGCAGATGAGCGATCTCGATGCTGGCCTGGGCGTCGCCGCTGACCCGAACCTGGACCTGGGCGTCTTCGAGGATGAAGTCCAGGTAATCGAGGGTGGTGGCCACTTCGTCGGCCAAGGACGTGGTGATCAGTTTGGTGGCCTTGCTGCCCTGGTCGGCGCTGGCGAGGAAGAGCATGTCGTTGATGATCGAGCGCAGCCGTTCCAGTTCCTCGAGGTTCGATTGCAGCACTTCGAAGTAATGCTCGGCCGAACGACCGCGGGTCAGCGCCACTTGGGTCTGGCCGATCAGGTTGGTCAGGGGCGAGCGCAGTTCATGGGCGACATCGGCATTGAACGATTCCAGCCGTGAGTAGGCCTGTTCGACCCGGTCGAGGGTGGCGTTGAAGGAACTGACGAACTGGCTGAGTTCCGGTGGCAACGGTGATAGCCGCAGGCGCCCGGACAGGCGCGGAGGGGCCAGGCGCCGGGCTTCATCGGACAGCTTGATCAGTGGCTTGAGGCCGATATGCGCCACCCAGTAGCCCAGCAAGGAGGCCAGCAACACCCCGACAATCGCCAGGCTGACCAAGGCCACCAGCAGGCGATGTTGGGTCTGGTAGAACGTCTCGGTGTCGATGCCGATCATGAAACGCAGCGGCGGTCGTTGGTCCTTGGCCGGGAACTGGCTCACCAGCACTTTCATCGGGTAGTGGCGGTTGGGCAATTGCAGGTCGCGTTTACCCAGTGGCCCTTCGGTGAAGGCGCGGATCTGCGGGTCGGGATCGCCATATTCGAAGTGAGGGTCACCGCTGACGATCCAGAAATGGATACGCTTGTCTTCCTCGCCCAGCAAACGCAGTTTGTTGTGGATCTTCACCCAGTGCTCGGGCGTGCCGTAACGGCCCACCGTGGATTCGAGCACACTGTAGCGGGCATCGAGTTCGGCTTCGGGCAACAGGCCCAGGCCTTTTTCGACCTGCTGGTACAAGGCTCCGCCGATCAACAGGAACACCAGCGCGGCGACCAGGGTGAACAGGCCGCTGAGGCGTAGCGCGATACTGTTACTCACTGCGACTTTCCAGCACATAACCCATCCCGCGAATGGTGTGCAGCAACTTCTGCTCGAACGGCCCGTCGAGCTTGGCCCGCAGGCGTTTGATCGCCACTTCGACGACGTTGGCGTCGCTGTCGAAATTGATGTCCCAGACCATTTCGGCGATGGCGGTCTTGGAGAGGATTTCACCCTGGCGGCGGGCCAGGACGCTGAGCAGCGAGAACTCCTTGGCCGTCAGGTCCAGGCGTTGGCCAGCGCGGGTGGCCTTGCGGCTGATCAGGTCGATCCACAGGTCGGCGATGCTCACCTGCACCGGTTCATGGCCGCCGCTACGACGGGTCAGGGCTTGCAGGCGGGCCACCAGTTCCAGGAAGGAGAACGGTTTGCCCAGGTAATCGTCGGCGCCATCGCGCAGGCCCTTGATGCGGTCTTCGACCCGTTCCCGGGCGGTGAGCATGATCACCGGGGTCTGCTTGCGGGCGCGCAGGGCTCGCAACACGCCGAAGCCATCCAGACCCGGCAGCATCACGTCGAGCACGATCACCGCATATTCGCTTTCCAGGGCCAGGTGCAGCCCTTCGACGCCGTCGGGGGCTACGTCCACGATGTAGCCCTGCTCAGTCAGGCCGCGATGCAGGTAATCCGCGGTTTTTTCTTCGTCTTCGATGATCAGAACGCGCATGGCCCCGCCTCAGTCTGTAGTCGCCAGCGCCGTAGCTGACGCAGGCCCGGAATGATGGGCGGGCCGATGGAACAACCGCTCGAGCCACAAGTATATGACCGGTGTGGTGAACAACGTCAGCGCCTGGCTCACCAGCAGACCGCCGACCACCGCAATGCCCAGGGGCTGGCGCAACTCCGCGCCGGGGCCATGGCCGAGCATCAGCGGCAGGGCGCCGAGCAGGGCGGCCAGGGTGGTCATGATGATCGGACGGAACCGCGTTACGCCCGCCTGGAAAATCGCCTCCTGCGGTGTTAGCCCGCCATTGCGCTGCGCGTCGAGGGCGAAGTCGATCATCAGGATGCCGTTTTTCTTGACGATGCCGATCAACAGCACCAGCCCGATCAGCGCCATGATCGAAAAATCCCGGCCCAACAGCCAGAGCATGATCAGGGCGCCGAGGCCGGCGGAGGGCAGGGTGGAGATGATGGTCAGCGGATGCACGAAGCTCTCGTAGAGCACGCCGAGAATGATGTACACCGCCACCAGCGCGGCGAGGATCAGCCACGGCTGGCTGGCCAGGGAACTCTGGAACGCCTGTGCCGCGCCCTGGAAGTTGCCGCTGATGGCGGCCGGCATGCCGATCTCGTTCTTCGCCTGGTCGAGCATGCGCACCGCGTCCCCCAGGGCCACGCCTGGCGCCAGGTTGAACGACAGGTTGGCGGCCGGGAACATGCCGTCGTGGGCAATGGACAGCGGGCCGTTGGTGGGGGATCGAAGCGGGCCAGGGCCGAGAGCGGTACCATTTCGCCGCTCAGGGGCGAGCGCAGGTAGAAGTAGGCCAGACTTTCGGCCTTTCCACGCTGCTGGGTGTCGAGCTCCAGGATCACGTTGTATTGGTTGGTCTCGGTCTGGAATTCGTTGATCTGCCGCTGGCCGAACGCGTCGTACAGCGCCTGGTCGACATCGCTGGCGGTAAGGCCGAAGCGTGCCGCCGCGCTGCGGTCGATGTTGATATGGGTAATGCTGCCGCCCAGTTGCAGGTCGTTGGAGATGTCACGGAACGCCGGATTGTTGCGCAGCCTGTCAGTGAGTTTCTGTGCCCAGGTGTTGAGGGTTGGCCCGTCGTTGCTCTTGAGGACGTACTGATACTGGGCGCGACTGGGACCGGAACTGAGGTTGATGTCCTGTCCGGCCCTCAGGTACAGCACCACCCCCGGAATCTTCTGCAACTTGGGGCGGATCCGGTCGATGAAGCCGCTGGCCGAGACGTCACGCTCGCTTTGGGGCTTGAGGGCGATCCAGAAGCGGCCGTTGGCGATGGTCTGGTTGCTGCCCGAGACGCCGACGGAGTGGGAGAACGTCTGCACTGCCGGGTCGGCGGCTACGATTTCGGCCAGGGCCTTGTGCTTGGCCACCATGTCCGGGAATGACACGTCGGCGGCCGCTTCGCTGGTGCCCAGCACCAGGCCGGTGTCCTGCACCGGGAAGAAGCCCTTGGGAATGAACACATAGCCTGCCACGGCCAGTGCCAGGGTCAGGCCGAACACACCGATCATCAGCTTCTGATGGGCCAGTGCCTTGCGCAGGCCTTTTTCGTAGCCGCCCAGCAGCCGCTCGCCAAAGCCCGGAACTCGGTGAGCATGATGCACCGGGGCGCGCATGAACAGCGCCGCCAGCGTTGGCGCCAGGGTCAGGGACACCACCACGGAAATCAGGATGGTCGAGGTGGCGGTCAAGGCAAACTCCTTGAACAGTCGCCCGACCACGCCGCCCATGAACAGCAGCGGAATGAATGCGGCAATCAGGGAGAAACTGATGGACACCACCGTGAAGCCGATTTCGCCGGCGCCCTTGATCGCCGCTTCGCGCATGCTGTCACCGGCCTCGAGATGCCGGTGGATGTTCTCCACCACCACAATCGCGTCGTCCACCACGAAGCCCACCGAGATGACGATGGCGACCAGGGTCAGGTTGTTCAGGCTGAAGCCCATCACGTACATCAGGGCGAGGCTCGCAGTCAGAGACACCCCCAGCACCGCCGAGACGATCAACGTCGCCGAGAGCTGGCGCAGGAACAACGCCATGACCGCCACGACCAGCAGCACGGCGATCAGCAGGGTGAGCTCCACCTCATGCAGCGAGGCGCGGATCGTCTGGGTGCGGTCGATCAGCACCTTGACCTGTACCGCGGCGGGCAGCATGGCTTCCAGGGTGGGCAGGGCGGCCTGGATGCGGTCGACGGTTTCGACGATGTTCGCTCCCGGTTGCCGGAAGATCACCAGGTTGAGGCCCGGCTCGTTATCGGCCCAGGCCTGGACATAGGCGTTTTCCGAGCCATTGATCACCTTGGCAATGTCCTTGAGATGCACCGGTGCCCCATTCTTGTAGGACACGATCAGGTCGCCGTACTCCTCGGGCTGGAACAATTGATCGTTGGTGGACAATGTCGAGATGCTCGAGTCGCCGTACAGCGCGCCCTTGGCCAGGTTGAGGCTGGCCTGCTGGAGTGTCGTGCGGATGTCGGCCAGGGTCAGGCCGATGGCGGCGAGACGGTCGGCGGAGGCCTGGACCCGGATCGCCGGGCGCTGTTGGCCGGTGATGTTGACTTGTCCGACGCCGTCGATCTGGCTGATCTGACGGGCAAGCAGTGTTTCGACGTAGTCGCTCAGTTCGGTGCCGGGCATCAGGCTGGAACTGATACTGAGGATCAGCACCGGGCTGTCGGCGGGGTTGACCTTGCGCCAGGTGGGCAGGTTCGGCATGTCGCTGGGCAGTTTGCCGGCGGCGGTGTTGATGGCGGCCTGCACTTCCTGGGCGGCGGTGTCGATGCTCTTGCCGAGGCTGAATTGCAGGATCAGGTTGGTCGAGCCCAGGGCGCTGCTGGAGGTCATCTGTGTGATGCCGGGAATCGCGCTGAACTGCACTTCCAGCGGCGTCGCCACCGAGGAGGCCATGGTTTCGGGGCTGGCGCCGGGCAGTTGGGCATTGACCTGGATCGTCGGGAATTCCGCCTCCGGCAAGGGGGCGACGGGCAGGCGAGGAAAGGCGATACTCCCCAGCAGTATCAGGGCGAACGTCAGCAGCACCGTGGCGACGGGATGGTCGATGCACCACGCCGAAATCGAGCCGCGCCCCTTCATGGCTGCGGCTCCGTGGCCTTGGCGAGGACCGGTGGGGCCGTGAGCACCTGGACGCTGGCCCCCGGCCTGAGGCGTGACTGGCCGTCACTCACCAGTTGATCACCAGCGTTCACCCCCTTGATGATGTTCATGCCGCTGTCCTGGTAGACCATCTCCACCGGTACGCTCTCGACCTTGTCCCCCTTGACCCGGTAGACGAAGTGCTGGTCCAGTCCACGCTGGACCACGGTCGGCGGAACCACCAGGGCCCCCTTGTCGAGGGCGGTCTGGATTTTCAGCGTGACCAGTTGCCCGGGCCACAACCGCTGCCCGGCGTTGCTGAATTCGGCCTTGGCCCGCAGGGTGCCGGTATTGGCGTTGATCTGGTTGTCGATGAGGCTCAGCCGACCCTCGCCAAGTGGTTCACCTGCCGCGCCATCGGCGCCGATGTAGGCCTTGACCAGCGCCTGTTCGGGCGCAGCGATCAAGCGTTGCAAGGTGGGCAGCATCTGTTGGGGCAGGGAAAACTCCACCGCTATCGGGTCGATCTGGGTCACGGTGAACAGGCCTTCGGTGTCGCTGGTGCGCAGGAAGTTGCCTTCGTCCACGTTGCGGATGCCGACGCGACCGGTCACCGGGGAGCGGATCTGTGTATAGGACAGCTGCACCTGGGCGGCATCAATGGCCGCCTGGTTGCCCTGGGCGGTGGCCTTGAGCTGATTGACCAGGGCCTGCTGCTGATCGTAGGTCTGCTTCGAGACGCCATCATCGACACTCAGCAATTTGTACCGTTTGAGATTGACCTGGGCCACCGCCAGTTGCGCCTGGCTTTCGCCAAGCTGGGCCCGGGCCTGGTCGAGGCTGGCGCGAATGGAGCGGTCGTCGATGGTCGCCAGCAGGTCGCCCTTGCTCACCTGTTGCCCTTCCTTGACCAGCAGTCGGGTGAGAATGCCATCGATCTGCGGACGGATCACCACGCTGTGCAGTGACAGCACCGTGCCGATGCCGCTGGCGAAGCGCGGCACATCCTTTTGCTCCACGCTGACGACCCGTACCGGAACGGCGGCAGGCGCACCGGGTTTGGCGGCGATGGGTTTCATGACGAACCAGAGGACGAGGGCCGCCAGGGCGATCAATAGCGCGACGAGCAGGACGGTTTTTTTCTGGATGTGCATGGATGTGGGAAGCCGGTCCGGGACGAAGGGATTTACAGGACTCTTATATAGCGTTGCGAGACGGTCAGGAAGGTGACGGCTAACTGACAGGCTTGTCAGTTTCGTCCTGGATTACTGTCGGACGAGTGTCAGGTTGAATCTGCCCGATACGTTGCGGCAGCGGGCGGGTATACTGGTGCCCGTCGCGCCTCTCTCCAGGCCTGACTTGCACACAGTATGGCGAGGAGCAAACCCTTCGCCACGGATTGATGGCCTACCTTGAGTGAACGGCATTTACATGACTTCCCCGAACGGCGAACCGGCCGACCTGCCTGACGGCGATGTTTCCAGTGCCGAGAGCGGCAAAGCGTCGATCCCGGCCTTCAAATTTCCTTTCAAGCCCGGTGAACTGGCCACGGCCAAAGGGGCGGGACAATTGCCGTGGTACAAGAACGGCGTGAAAGATGGTCACGCCAAGTCCCCCGGCGCCGCACCTCCCGGCACCCGTCGTTCGATGGGCAAGCGCTGAGGGTCGTTCCTCGATACAGGAGCGGCGATTTCAATTCGTGGCTCGCGCGCCCGCCAGACTTCCGCTCAACTCGTACGCTGTCAGTTCGGCCTGGTGCGCTGTCAGGATTTCCGGCAGCGAACCTCGCAGGTACTCGACCCAGGTCTTGATCTTCGCGTCCAGGTACTGGCGCGAAGGATAGATGGCGTAGAGGTTCAATTCCTGGGAGCGGTAATTGGGCATGACCCGCACCAGCGTGCCGTTGCGCAGGCCTTCGATGGCGGCATAAACCGGCAGTACACCCACGCCCATGCCGCTGGTGATCGCGGTTTTCATCGCATCGGCGGAGTTCACCAGGAAGGGTGACTGGTTGATGGTGACCATTTCCTGGCCTTCCGGGCCGTCGAACACCCATTTCTCCAGCGGAATGACCGGGCTGACCAGGCGCAGGCAGGCGTGGTTGAGCAACTCGCTGGGTTTCTGTGGGCAACCGTTGGCCTTCACGTAGGCAGGTGAAGCACAGACGATGCTGTAAGTGATGCCCAGGCGTTGGGAAACGAAACCCGAATCCGGCAATTCGCTGGCCAGCACGATGGAGACGTCATAGCCCTCGTCCAGGATGTCCGGCACGCGGTTGGCCAGGGTCAGGTCGAAGGTCACGTCCGGATGGGTCTTGCGATAACGGGCGATGGCGTCGATCACGAAATGCTGGCCGATACCGGTCATGGTGTGGACCTTCAACTGCCCGGCTGGCCGGGCATGGGCATCGCTGGCCTCGGCTTCGGCTTCCTCGACATAGGCCAGGATCTGCTCGCAACGCAACAGATAGCGTTTACCGGCTTCGGTCAGGGCAATGCGGCGGGTGGTGCGGTTGAGCAGGCGGGTTTGCAGATGGGCTTCCAGATTGGAAACCGCACGCGAGACGTTGGCTGTCGTGGTATCGAGTTGCACGGCGGCGGCGGTGAAACTGCCGGCTTCGGCAACACAGCAGAACGCGCGCATGTTTTGCAGGGTGTCCATGAAGGGCTCTCTTGGGCGATAGCAAATTGTGACACGAAGTTACAGTGCTACGGGATCCGACTTATGGATTATCGCGTTTACGGTAACAAAGATTCGCAGAAAGTTCGGCTTATCGCCGTTTGGCTGGGTGCCTAGAATTGCCGGCGTTGAAGGGGTGGGCTTTCTGGCACGGACCTCATGTGGGAGCGAGCCTGCTCGCGAAAGCGTTGGGTCAGTTGTCTGCGATAGCGCGGGTGCCGCCGCCTTCGCGAGCAGGCTCGCTCCCACAGGTTGCGTAACCGGCATGCACGCTCATCACCTTTTTTTGTCCCTTTCCCAGGAATCTTGCGCAAGTGCCGCGTTGCATCAGCAGAGAGCTGAAGACTCTCAGTGTTTGGGCTTTATCGTTGACCCTCAGCGCTTGCGTCGGGACAGGAGGGATCGCCCCCCAGGGCGAGGCATTGTCAGCCAATCGACTGGCCACCGATGAAGCGATCCGCGAAGCCGCCCGGGATGCCCATTGGCCCAGTCGCCAGTGGTGGAAGGCCTATGGCGACCCGCAACTGGACCGCTGGATCGACCTGGCTGTACAGGACAGCCCGAGCCTGGCCATGGCCGCCGCCCGGGTGCGGCAGGCCAAGGCCATGGCCGGTGTTGCCGAGGCGGCCGAGTCGCCGCAGGTCGAAGGCCAGGCGACCCTCAAGCGTCACAACTGGCCCACCGATCAGTTCTACGGCCCTGGCGAACTGGCCGACACCACCACCTGGGACAACAACGCAGGCTTGGGCCTGAGCTATGCCCTGGACCTGTGGGGGCGCGAGCGCAACGCCAGCGAGCGGGCCGTCGACCTGGCCCACGCCAGCGTCGCCGAGGCACGGCAGGCGCAGCTGGAGTTGCAGAACAACATCGTGCAGGCCTATATCCGGTTTGCGCTGCACTATGCCCAGCGCGATATCGTTGCTGCGACCCTGCGCCAGCAGGAACAGATTCTCGACCTGGCGCAAAAGCGCCTCGACGGTGGCATCGGCACTCATTTCGAAGTCAGCCAGGCCCAGGCACCGTTGCCCGAGACCCATCGTCAACTCGACGCCCTCGACGAAGCCATCGCCTTGAGTCGCAATCAACTGGCGGCACTGGCGGGCAAGGGGCCGGGGGCGGGCGGGGGGCTGCAGCGACCGGCCCTGGCCCTGGGTGCACCCTTGAAGCTGCCATCGGCGCTGCCCGCCGAGTTGCTGGGCCAGCGACCGGATGTGGTTGCCGGACGCTGGCAAGTGGCGGCCCAGGCGCGGGGCATCGATGTGGCCAGGGCCGGTTTCTATCCCAATGTGGACTTGGTGGGAAGCCTGGGCTACATGGCCACAGGCGGTGGTGCGCTGGAGTTCCTGACGGGCAAGAAGCTGACCTACAGCGTCGGGCCGGCCGTCACGCTGCCGATCTTCGACGGCGGGCGCCTGCGTTCGCAGTTGGGCGAGGCGGCAGCCGGCTATGACGCCGCGGTGGCGCATTACAACCAGACGCTGGTGAATGCGCTCAAACACATTTCCGATCAACTGATCCGTCGCGAGTCCATGGACAAGCAACAGGCCTTCGCCGCCGAGTCCGTGGCGGCCGCGCAACGCACCTACGACATTGCGCTGGTGGCGTTCCAGCGTGGGCTGACGGACTACCTCAATGTGCTCAACGCCCAGAGCCTGTTGTTCAAGCAGCAACAGGTGCAGCAGCAGGTGGAGGCGGCGCGCCTCAGTGCCCATGCCGATCTGGTGACGGCCCTGGGCGGTGGGCTGGAGGCCGGCAGCGATGTACCTGACGCCGCCACGATGCTGAATTTCGCCCGATGAATGCTTGCACATGCCCCCTTTAATGACTCCCGTACGCTGGCTCTATCGCCTCGAATGGCGCCGTGGTTTCTTCGACTGGGCCCGCAGCGATGGGGTGACCTGGGTCTATATCTTCAAGGTGCTGTTTGCCGCGTTCCTGACATTGTGGCTGGCGATGCGCCTGGAGCTGCCGCAACCGCGCACGGCCATGATCACCGTGTTCATCGTCATGCAGCCGCAGAGCGGCCAAGTGTTCGCCAAGAGCTTCTACCGCTTTCTCGGCACATTGGCCGGTTCGGCGGTGATGGTGGCGCTGATTGCGCTGTTCGCCCAGAACACCGAATGGTTTCTTGGCTGCCTGACCCTCTGGGTCGGTGTCTGTACGGCGGGCGCGGCGCGTTATCGCAACTTCCGGGCCTACGGTTTTGTGCTGGCCGGCTACACCGCGGCGATGATCGGCCTGCCGGCCCTGGCCCATCCGGAAGGTGCGTTCATGGCGGCGCTCTGGCGGGTCCTGGAGATTTCCCTGGGCATTCTCTGCGCCACCCTGGTCAGCGCCGCGATCCTGCCGCAAACCGCCAGCGCGGCCATGCGCAATGCCTTGTACCAGCGCTTTGGGGTGTTCGCACTGTTCGTCACCGATGGTTTGCGCGGGCGTAGCCAGCGGGATGCCTTCGAAGCCGCCAACGTGCGTTTCATTGCTGAAGCGGTGGGCCTGGAGAGCCTGCGCAGCGTGACGGTATTCGAAGACCCGCACATGCGTCGGCGCAACGGCCGGCTCAGTCGCCTGAACAGCGAGTTCATGGGCATCACCACGCGCTTCAATGCCTTGCACCAGCTGCTCCAGCGCTTGCGCGCCGGCGCCGTCGATCATGTGGTGGACGCCATCAAGCCGGGTCTGCAGAACCTCGCCGAATTGCTGGACGGCTTCAGCGCACGGGCCTTGACCGATCGGGATGCGGCGCACTTGGCCCAGGCCCTGGCCCGCTACAAGGCTGACTTGCCGGCACAGGTCCGCCAGTTGCGGGGCGTATTTCAGAAGACAGGACCGAACGATGCGCAGTTACTGGATTTCCACACCGCCTACGAATTGCTCTACCGCTTTGTCGATGACCTGCACGGTTATGCCCTGACCCATGCGTCCCTGGCCGAGCACCGTCACGAGCGTGAGCGCTGGGACGAGCCGTTCGTGTCGCAGACCAATTGGCTGGCCGCCGCGGCTTCGGGGTTGCGCGCCGGCTTCATCCTGTTGGTGCTGGGCAGCTATTGGGTCGCCACGGCCTGGCCGAGCGGCGCGACCATGACGATGATCGCCGCTGCCACGGTGGGCTTGTCGGCCGCCACGCCGAACCCCAAGCGCATGGCCTTCCAGATGGCATGCGGCACGTTGCTCGGGGCGCTGGTCGGTTTCGTCGAGATGTTCTTCATCTTCCCGTTGATCGATGGCTTCCCTTTGCTCTGCGTAATGCTGGCGCCGGTGATCATGTTCGGCTCGTTCCTCAGTTCGCGACCGCAATACGCCGGGGTCGGGCTGGGGTTGCTGATCTTTTTCTGCACGGGGTCGGTGCCCGATAACCTGACGGTGTACAACCCCTACGTCTTCATCAACGATTACCTCGCGATGATCCTCGGGATGCTGGTGTGCGCCGCCGCCGGGGCGATCATCCTGCCGCCCAACAGCCGCTGGCTGTGGCGCCGGCTCGAACAGGATCTGCGCGAGCAAGTGGTGTTCGCCATCAGCGGCCGGCTCAAGGGCCTGGCGTCGGGCTTCGAGAGTCGCACCCGCGACTTGTTGCACCAGGCCTACGGTTTGGCGGCGGGACAACCCGCCGTGCAACGGGATCTTTTGCGCTGGATGTTCGTGGTACTGGAGGTCGGACACGGGATTATCGAGCTGCGCAAGGAGCAGGCGATTCTGCCGGTGCATCCGGCCTATGCCGAGAGCCAGCCGTGGCGCCAGGCGATTCGAGGCATGGGCCGGGCCCTGGTGAGGCTTTTCCGTCACCCCGGACCGAGCAACCTGGAGCGTGCCCTGGTGGCGGTGGACCAAGCCATCTGCCGCGTGCAGGCCACCGACGAACCTTTTGCACCGCATTTCGACACCTCGGCCCTGCGCCGGGTGAAGAGCTACCTGCATTTCATCCGCACTTCGCTGCTGGATCCGCAATCGCCCATGGCGGCCTTCGCCGCCGCGCTGCCCCAGGACCGTCAACATGCCCCGTGAAATCGCCTTCCACGGCGTGTACATGCCCACCCTGACCTTGATGTTTTTCCTCGCTGCGGCGTTGGCCTGGGCCCTGGATCGCTTCCTGTCGGGACTGGACCTGTACCGCTTCTTCTGGCACCCGGCGCTGTTGCGCTTGAGTCTGTTTACCTGTCTGTTCGGTGCGCTGGCGCTGACGGTCTACCGTTGAGATCGATGCAATGAAAAAGTTTTTCAGTCTGCTTGCGACACTGCTGGTGCTGGCCCTGGCGCTGTGGATCGGTCGTGCGCTGTGGGTGCACTACATGAACACTCCCTGGACCCGCGATGGTCGGGTACGCGCCGACATCATCAACGTCGCCGCCGATGTCAGTGGCGAGGTGGTGGAGGTGCCAGTGCATGACAACCAGCAGGTGAAAAAGGGCGACCTGCTGATGCGCATCGATCCCGAGCATTACCGTATCGCGGTCAAGCAGGCGCAATCCCTAGTGGCATCGCGCAAGGCGACGTGGGAAATGCGCAAGGTCAATGCCCATCGGCGTGCCGACCTGGACAGCCTGGTGATTTCCCGGGAAAACCGCGACGACGCCAGCAACATCGCCGATTCGGCCCTGGCCGATTACCAGCAAGCCCAGGCGCAACTGGAGGCGGCCGAATTGAACCTGTCGCGCACTGAAGTCCGCGCGGCCGTGGATGGCTATGTCACCAACCTCAACGTGCACCGTGGCGACTATGCGCGCATCGGCGAGGCGAAGATGGCGGTGGTCGATATGAATTCGTTCTGGGTGTACGGCTTCTTCGAGGAAACCAAGCTGCCCAAGGTGCGGATCGGCGACTCGGCGCAGTTGCAGTTGATGAGTGGCGAGGTGCTGAAGGGACATGTGGAAAGCATCTCCCGCGGGATCTACGACCGTGACAATCCGGTCAGTCGCGAGTTGATCGCCGACGTGAACCCGACCTTCAACTGGGTTCGCCTGGCCCAGCGGGTACCGGTAAGGATCCATCTCGACGAAGTGCCGGACAGCGTGCTGCTGGCGGCGGGGATGACCTGTACGGTGGTGGTCGAGCCCCGGGCCAGCAACTGAGGGCCTGAGAACGCCACAAATCCGTGGGAGCGAGCCTGCTCGCGAAGCGGTGGGTCAGTTGCAGAAGAGGTTGCCAGTGCCGCCGTCATCGCGGGCAAGCCTTGCTCCCACAAGGCTTCCTGCATGTGCTAGAGACTAGTGTTCGCCGCCAATCCCTGTGGGAGCGAGCCTGCTCGCGAAGCGGTGGTTCAGTTGCAGGAGAGGTTGCCAGTGCCGCCGTCATCGCGGGCAAGCCTTGCTCCCAAAAGGCTTCCTGCATGTGATAGAGACTAGTGTTCGCCGCCAATCCCTGTGGGAGCGAGCCTGCTCGCGAAGCGGTGGTTCAGTTGCAGGAGAGGTTGCCAGTGCCGCCGTCATCGCGGGCAAGCCTTGCTCCCACAAGGCTTCCTGCAGGTGCGAGAGACTAGTGTTCGCCGCCAATCTCTGTGGGAGCGAGCCTGCTCGCGAAGCGGTGTTCAGTTGCAGAAGAGGTTGCCAGTACCGCCGTCATCGCGGGCAAGCCTTGCTCCCACAAGGCTTCCTGCAGGTGCGAGAGACTAGTGTTCGCCGCCAATCTCTGTGGGAGCGAGCCTGCTCGCGAAGCGGTGTTCAGTTGCAGAAGAGGTTGCCAGTGCCGCCGTCATCGCGGGCAAGCCTTGCTCCCAAAAGGCTTCCTGCAGGTGCGCGAGACTAGTGTTCGCCACCAATCCCCTGTGGGAGCCGAGCTTGCTCGCGATGGCGGTGGGTCAGTTGTCGATGGGTTCCCGGTCATGCCATTTCGATCAGAGCGACCGACCCAGCCCGGTCCGCTTCATCAAGCCTTTCTCCAGCATCCCTTTGGGCAGCAATCCCGCCATCAACGGTAGCGCCCGGCTTCCGTTGCCCAGGCGCAGCAGGCGCGGTGGCCTTGGTTGTCGCACGGCGGCGAGCAGCCCGGCGGCGAATTCGCTGGCCGGGGTGGGGTTGTCCTGAGATGCCTTGGCCCGGGCGCGGATGCCGTCGCGCAGGGGCCACCAGGGCGATTGTTCGTGAATCAATTGTTCGGCTTCATGACCGGCATTCTTCGCAAAGCTGGAAGCAATGGCGCCTGGCTGCACCTCCATCACGCGGATACCAAAAGGCGCCAATTCCATGCGCAGCGCATCGCTCAAGGCATGCACCGCCGCCTTCGAGGCGCAGTAAGCGCCGGCAAACGGTGTTACCAGCACACCGGACACACTGCCGATGTTCACCACCAGCCCCTTGGCCCGGCGCAGTACCGGGAACAGTGCCCGGGTCACGCCGACGATGGCGAACACGTTGGTTTCGAACTGACGTTGCATCGCCGGCACGCCACCGTCCAGCAGTGGGCCCATGGCGCCATAGCCGGCGTTGTTGATCAACACGTCGAGGCCTCCGTGCTGTTGGTTGATCCGTTCGCTCAATTGCTCCAGGGCCGGGCCATCGTTCACGTCCAGTTGCACCGCGGTGAACCCGGCGGCGCTGAGTTGGGCAACGTCTTCAGCTTTGCGGGCGCTGGCCCAGACCTGGTACCCGGCCACCTTGAACGCATCGGCGAGGGCGCGGCCGATGCCGCTGGAACATCCGGTAATCAACGCAACGGGCATGGCGCGTTCCTTGTGCAGAAAAAGTCGGAGAGAAAGCAATCAGTCGGAGAAACTACCCTGCAATCGCTCGGCGCGAAACTCCAGGGTCTGCGGGCGGTAGCCGGGTCGCAGGGAGGGCAGGGGCAGGCAATCCTGCCAGTCCTTGCCCGCCTGCAATTGGCCTGGTCTCCGGTAGCGCGGCGCGCTGTAGGGCGTGTCGGCCAGGTTGATGGTATCGCCGGGGGCATAGGCTGCGATTCGCCAGCGCAGCTCAACCAAAGGTACGTCGTTACCGTTGTTCATGTTCAACAACAGAGGGCGATCGGCGGGGCAGCGTTCGGGGGCGTAGGTAATGCGCAGTTCCAGGCGCGCCAGTTGCCGGGTTTCACGGTTTTCCTGCCAGACCACCCAGGCGGCGACCAGCCCCAAACCGACGAATGCGGCCAGTGACACCGGCAGCGCCTTGGCCGGATAGCGCAGCAGCAGGACCAGCCAGGTTATGACCAGCAAGACGCCGATAAGCATGTTCGAAGCCTCCGATACCGTCGTTCCATCCTACCGAAGGGGAGGGACGATGGATATCTCATCCATCCCGCTCCATCGGTCGTCACTGTCATCTCTGACAGTAGTCACCAGGGATTGCCCCTTGTTAGATGTCGGCCAGACCGCACGACTATCAGGAGGCCAAGGCATGAGCATGGATCACGGTACGCCGAGGTTGGTTGCGGTGGATCCACGGTCTTTGCCGGTCCGTTCGGTCGATTACTGCCGCGCGCTTGAGCGTGAACCTGCGCAACCGCGGGTCAACCGCAGCCTTTTCGACCTGGCCGGCCGCGCGATCAAGCAATGGGACCCGCGCCTGTGGGCCCTGCAACAGGACGATGCGGCGACCCCGGCTAATCTTTCGACGGTGTATACGCTGTCCGGTGACGCGCTGCTGGCGCGCAGTGTCGATGCGGGCTGGCAGCTCGACCTGCCCGGGCTCGCCAGTGAAAGCCTGCGGGGCTGGGATGGGCGGGGCACGGGGCGCGACGTGGCCTTCGACGACTTGCTCCGTCCGGTGGCGGTGTTCGAGCAAGGTAGCGGGCAATCGCGCACCTGTGTCGAACGTATGCAATATGGCGCTCCAGGTCAGGGCCAGCAGGCCTTCAATCAGTACGGACAATTGATTCGCCACGATGACCCGGCGGGCACCTTGCTGCTGGCGTCCTTTGCCCTGACCGGCCAGAGCCTGGCCCTGAGCCGACGTTTCTGCCTGGATGGGGCCATGCCGGACTGGCCAGCGTCGGAGGCCGATCGCGAATCCCTGCTCGAGCCTGGCGACGGTGCTTTGACGACGTGGCGTCTCGGTCCGCAGGGGGATGTGCTGGAGCAGATTGACGCCAAGGGCAACCGACAGCGCCGGGCCCTGACCCGCGATGGCCGGTTGTCCAGCAGCCAATTGCTGTTGCAGGGCCAGAGCCAATGGCAACCGCTGGTGAGCGAGATCGACTACAACGCCCAAGGCCAGATCGAACGGGAAGTGGCCGGCAACGGGGTACAGACCACGCTCACTTACGCTCCTGAAGACGGATGGCTGATGGAGCGCCATGTCCGGCGGAGCGGTCAGTCGCTGCAACACCTGGTCTACGCCTACGACCCCATGGGCAATGTACTGGGCATCGAGGACAAAGCGTTGCCGGTGCGCTACTTTGCCAACCAGCGCATCGACCCGATCAGTCGTTTCCGTTACGACAGCCTCTATCAATTGATCGAGGCCATCGGATGGGAAGCGGGTGCTCAGAACCAAGGGCCTGTCGGCCGCGTCGACCCAGCCGCGCTCAGCAATTACCGACAAACCTATCACTACGACGACAGCGGCAACCTGCTGGAACTGACCCATGTCGGCGCGCAGAACCATGGTCGCCAGTTGCAGGCGGCGCGCTACAGCAATCGTTGCTTGCCATACCGCAACGGCGTGCCGCCGACAGAAGAGGAGATCGCTGCAGCGTTCGATGCACGGGGTAACTGCCTGGCGTTGGAGAGCAGCCGGACCCTGGCCTGGGACCTGCGCAACCAGCTGTGCTCGGTCACGCCGATCGAGCGCGAATCGGGGCTCAATGACCGCGAGGCCTATGTCTACGATGGCGGCGGTCAGCGGGTGCGCAAGCTGCGCACACTGCACACCGGAGCGCGGACCCTGGCTGCCGAGGTCCGTTACCTGCCGGGGTTGGAACTGCGTGCCGACAGCGGCACCGGGGAATCATTGCAGGTCATCATCGCCCAGGGCGGGCTTGGCGGCGTGCGGGTCTTGCACTGGGACAGCCCACCGCCCTCCGGCGCGAACGACCGCTATCGGTACGGTGTTGCCGAGCACCTGGGTTCGATCAGTCTGGAGCTTGACCAGGACGGGCGAATCATCAGCCAGGAACACTTCTACCCGTTCGGTGAAACGGCGTTCCTGGCCGGGGACGATGTGATCGAGGTCAGCTACAAGACGGCCCGGTACTCGGGCAAGGAGCGGGATGCGACGGGGCTTTATTACTACGGCTATCGGTTCTATGTACCGTGGTTGCAGCGTTGGGCCAGTCCGGATCCGGCCTGGGCGGTGGATGGGTTGAATTTCTATCGGATGGTCCGCAATAACCCACTCACACTGTTCGACACCGATGGCAGGATACCCACAGGCGCTGCACCCCCTCCGCCCCCCATGCATCCTTCCGGCCCACCACCCCCTCCGCCCCCTGGAATGAGAGGTCCCCCCATGCCACCTCCGCCTATGGGCGGTCCGCCGCCTCTTCCTGGGGTTGGCTCCCAGCTACCCATCAAAAAAAAATGGGTCATAAAAAAAGACCCGGCATTATATAAGCAACAGGGGGGTGAGTACCCTTACTACTCTTCGTTTTCAATTACTCTGCAGAAGCTGAATATTGAACATTACAGTTCGATTGCTGATATGGAGACGTTTGTAAGTGTTTGGCGTGAGACCGGGCGTAATATGATTCCGCCCGCCAGGAACATAGATTATGAAAAGGCCTTGGAGGTTCAAAATGTGCTCAGAGAAATAGATGCAGAATGGTCTACGTATCGTCGCGCAGAGGTAGCGGAGGTTTTTCGCGGAGACTCGCCGGCTATATTGAAAAGCTATCCATGGCTCGCGACCTTTGCAAAGGGGGGCGGGGATAGAGCGATAGAAGAAACAATAAATTTGGAGATCCATTCTCAACTTATAATGTCAACGGCAAAAGACCCCGGGATGGGTTACGTATCCGGTAAGTCAATAATGTGGCACTTTCAGTTGGAATCTGGGCATGCAGGTGTTTCTGAGGGGCTGTATGCATCTGAGGGCGAAGTGACGTTTCCTCTATATAACAAAATTCAAATAGTTTCCTTGCATTACATTCCAAAGGGAAGGTCCTATATGAATAATGCAGAACGATTCGGAACGGCGCATCGATATGTGATAAAAGCGAAAATGTTGCCCCATTCAAAGTCCAGATAATTATCAGAGATACGAATGCAGCAACTAAAAAGCCCCCACCCAACCCGCTGCGGATAGGGGACGCAGTGGGCTGGATGGGGGCTTCTTGTTTCGCTGATCGTTACTGCGCGATGGTCTTCACCGACACGCCGCGCTCGATCGGGGTGGAGCGACCGTAGATGTCTTCGAAGCGCTCGATGTCGTCTTCGCCCAGGTAGCTGCCGGACTGCACTTCGATGATTTCCAGCGGGATCTTGCCCGGGTTGCGCAGGCGGTGAACCGACGCGATCGGGATGTAGGTCGACTGGTTTTCGGTGAGCAGGAACACGTTCTCGTCGCAGGTCACTTCAGCGGTGCCGCTGACCACGATCCAGTGTTCGGCGCGGTGGTGGTGCATCTGCAAGGACAGGCACGCCCCCGGCTTGACCGAGATGTGCTTGACCTGGAAGCGCCCGCCCATGTCCACCGAGTCATACGAGCCCCACGGACGATAGACTTCGCAGTGGTTCTGGGTTTCGGTGCGACCCCGGGCATTGAGGGTGTTGACCATCTTCTTGACGTCTTGGACCTTGTCCTTGTGGGCAATCATCATGGCGTCCTTGGTTTCTACCACCACGATGTTTTCCAGGCCGATCACCGACACCAGCTTGCCGTTGCCATGGATCATGCAGTTGCGGCTGTCCTGGACCACCACGTCGCCCTTGGTGACGTTGCCGTCGGCATCCTTGGGATTGACTTCCCACAACGACGCCCAGCAACCGACATCGCTCCAACCGGCCGACAGCGGCACCACGCAGGCGCGCTGGGTCTTTTCCATCACGGCGTAGTCGATGGAGTTGTCCGGGCAGCAGGCGAAGGTGGCTTCGTCGAAGGTGATGGTGTCCGCTGTCTGCTCACTGCGCTCCAGGGTCAGCAGGCAGGTGTCGTAGATATCCGGATCGTGCTTTTTCAGCTCTTCGAGGAAACGGCTGGCGCGGAACAGGAACATGCCGCTGTTCCAGAAGTAGCCGCCGGCCTCGACGAACTCGGTAGCGCGCTTGACGTCGGGTTTTTCGACGAAGTGCGAAACACGGCTCACGCCTTCGGGCAGCAGCGCGTCGTTGGTCGACTTGATGTAGCCGTAGCCGGTTTCCGGTTTGGTGGCCGGTACGCCGAACAGCACCATTTCACCACGCTCGGCGGCCACGGTGGCCAGGGCCAGGGCGCGTTGCAGGGCTTTCTGGTCTTCGATCACGTGGTCGGCCGGCAGCACCAGCATCAACTCGTCGCGACCTTCGTTGACCAGCATCATCGCGGTCAGCGCGACGGCTGGTGCGGTATTGCGGCCGAACGGTTCCATCAGGATGCGCTGGGCTTCGAGGTTACGACCGCTCAACTGCTCGTTGACGATGAAACGGTGGTCTTTGTTGCAGACCACGATCGGCGTGTCCATGCCTTCGAACACCAGGCGTTCGAGGGTCTGCTGGAACAGGGTGTGTTCGCCGGTCAGGGCCAGGAACTGTTTAGGGAATTGCTTGCGCGAAAGCGGCCAAAGACGTGAGCCGCTACCACCTGACAAGATCACCGGAATCATGTGTGTTACTCCTTTGAAGCGTAATGGTTATAGAGCTACTGCGTTCTGTCGTTTCACTCTTGTTTTTATTCCGTACCCGAATGACGCCCCGGTTCAGTGTGGGAGCGGGTTCGCTCCCACAGGGGAGTGTCAATCAGGCCAATCTGTCAGCGAGTTGACACTGGACGCTTTACCCAGACCGGCGACAAGCTGCTTCCGGAGCCGGTGACATACAGCACGGCCGCTTCGCCGCGCTCCAGGGCCACGGGCTTGAGGTCACCGACTTTCTTGTCGCCTTCGAACAGCGCCAGGCTGACTTTCACCGGGTTGATTTCACGTTCGCCACGGCCCTTGGCCGCCACGTTCGGCACCACCTCGGTCTTGCCGTCGGCGGTCTTGAGGGTCAGCGCCTTGTCGGTGAGGTTCTGCACACGCACCAGGGATTTCTGTTTGTTCTTGAACGGTGGTTCTTCGATCAGTTGCGGCTGGCCGGTCGCGTTGTTGACCAGGGTGTAGTAGTGATCGGGAGCCAGTTTGACCGGAACGGTCTGGCTACCTACCTTGGCGCTGTAGTCGCCGCCGGGCATGAAGCTGAAGTCGCTGCTGGCCAATGGCGCGACGTCGTTGAGGTTGGTGCTGCCGACGGTGGCGCTGACTTCGCTGTTGCTGGCGTTGTAGATACGCACGAAGCTCGAGCCTTTTGGTGCGACCGGGCCGTACAGCGCCGAGTCACCGGCAAAGGCGGAGAGGGAAAGGGCGCTCATGCTGGCAACCAGGGCAACGGCCTTGAAGGAACGAGCAGCGAGACGACGAGGAGTAGTGTTGAAAGTCATGATGGACCTCTCTTTCAGTTTTGCGCCCGGTCGGGCGTCTCGGATTGAGTGTTGGCGGCAACGTTCTGTTGGCGCGCACCGGCTTGTTTGAGTTCTGCGACCCACTGCGGGTCGGCGTCGCCGATTTCGTTGTTCACGGGCAGATAACGCTCAGGAAACTCCCAGATCAGCACTTGTGGCGGGCTGTTCTTGAAGGCGTCGCTCTTGAGGTAGCTGAGCATCGGCAGAATCGGGCCATGGCCGTCTTCGGCGTAGTTCACGACGTCGCTGTGCAGGGCTTGCTTGAGTGCACCGACGAAGTTCCAGTTGGGGTTGGCGCTGTAGCTGGTGCCGATCAGGGCCACGGGAACCTGGGCATCGGCAAACAGCGCGTCGTCGCCGGCCGGCTGGTCGTCGGCCTCGCGGGTGTTGCGCTTGACCAGCGGCTCCTGGGCCGGCATCAGGTTTTCGAACAGCGGGTCCAGGGGCAGGAACTGGCGCAGGTCACCCTTGTGGATGATCTTTTCCGCAGGCTCGGTGACGAAACGTTGCGGCTCGCCGTTGAGAGGCGCGCGCTCGGCAATGGCCTTGGCGATGTTCTCGGCTGCGACCTGGGCGCCTTCCGGAGTCCAGTGGGTGTCGGTGCGCAGGAATACCTGCTGGCCGCTCTGCTTGGCCTGTTGCAGTGGGCCGAGCAGGTCAGGGGCGAGGATCTTGTCGGCCGCGACGCGGGCATGGAAATCCTGATAGAGATTGGCGTGAATGCTGGCTGGCTTCACTTCACCCAAGTGCTCCGGATACAGTCGCGCCTTGGCCGGCACGATCGCCATCACCAGGGTGATGCCCTGTTCCTTGAGTTTCTGGCGTACGCCTTCGACCAGCGCGTAGTTGCCTTGCAGGTTCAGTTCTTCGTTGACGATCGGGTTGAACTCTTCGTCGCTGTACAGCCACTGGTCGCGGCCCAGGACCACGCCTTTACGGCCCTCGTTGAACAGCTTGTAGTCCAGCGCGGCCCAGATGTTGGTGCCCAGGCGCTTGATCGGGAACTGGTCGTCGTAGTGGGTTTCGACAGCCTTGGTCCAGCGCCCGTTGAGCACGGTGGCATCGGGGTTGGTGCTGAAACCGAAGAAACTGCGCATCGACCACAGGCCCAGGACCGCGAGGATCAGCAGGAACAGTGCGATGTAAAAGATGCGTAATGAGCGGGTCATGTTCAGATCCCTCAGAACTGGAAGTAAAGGAACGGCGAGAAGCTTTGCGCCGAGAGTTTGAGAATCGAAGCGATGAACAGCAGCAACACCAACGCACGCATGACATAACGTGGCCAGTCAGCGACCCAGTAGGCCGGTTGCACCTGGGCTTCGACGCCCACGGTGTAGCCCGGTTCGTGGATCTGCGACGGGTTGTCGCCCGGTACGGCCTTGATCAGCCCCGGTTGTGCAGTGGCCGGGCCATTGGCTTCGGTGTTGACCTCGGGCTTGGTCTTGACCGGCGGACGGTTGGTGTAGAAATCCCGCAGGCCGAAGAAGGCGAGGGTGATGTAGGCCACCACCAGCGTGGCGATCTGCAGGCCGGTGAGGTTGGCGCGGGTCAGTTCCGACAGCGACCAGTCGCCGAAGCTGAACATGGCGCCGTACATGCGACCGGCCACGTGCAGGTTCTCGGCACGGAAGATCACCCAGCCCATCACCACCAGCAGGAAGGTCAGCGCCCAGCGGATCGGGTTGAGACTGCGTGGGGTGGTGTTGATGCCCACGGCTTTCTCGATGGCCAGCCAGATACCGTGCCAGGCGCCCCAGATCACGTAGGTGATGTTCGCGCCGTGCCACAGACCACCGAGCAGCATGGTCAGGAACAGGTTGCGATAGGTCATCAGCGTGCCTTTGCGGTTACCGCCCAGGGTGATGTAGAGGTAATCGCGCAGCCAGGTCGACAGGCTGATGTGCCAGCGCCGCCAGAACTCGGTAATGGACTGGCTGATGTAGGGCTGCTTGAAGTTTTCCATGAAACGGAAACCCATCATCAGGCCCAGGCCGATGGCCATGTCGCTGTAGCCGGAGAAGTCGAAGTACAGCTGTGCGGTGTAGGCCAGGGCACCGAGCCAGGCATCGCCGGTGGTCGGGTTCTGCAGGGCGAAGCAATGGTCGGCCACCACCGCCAGGGTGTCGGCGATGAACACTTTCTTGATGAAGCCCTGCATGAAGCGCGTGCAGCCTTCGGAGAACTTGTCCAAGGTGTGGGTGCGGTTGTTGAACTGGTCGGCCAGGTCACGGAAACGCAGCACGGGGCCGGCGATCAGGTGCGGGAAGATCGCCACGAACGCTGCGAAGTCGATCAGGTTGCGGGTCGCCGGAGTGTCGCCGCGATAGACGTCGATGATGTAGCTGATGGACTCGAAGATGTAGAACGAGATCCCGATTGGCAACAGCACATGGGTCAGGATGAAGGGTTCGAGACCGAAGCTGGTCATGATCGCGTTGAGGCTGTCCACCCCGAAGTTGGCGTACTTGAAGTAGCCCAGGATGCACAGGTCCACCGCCACGCCGAGCAACAGCCAGCGCTGGGCCGGCTTGGTGCGTACGCCGGCGGCACCGACTTTCAGGCCGATCCAGTAGTTCCACAGGGTCACGGCGGCGAACAGTGCGAGGAAGTCCACCCGCCACCAGGCATAGAACACATAGCTGGCGATCAGCAGTAGCAGGTTGCGATAGCGTTGCCCGCTCAAGTAGTACAAGCCGAGAAAGATCGGCAGGAACAGGAACAGGAACACGTTGGATGAAAATACCATCCCGATCTCTCCATGTTGAATCAACAGTCAAGGGCCAGAGCCCCCCAAACCCCCCCATGAAAAAGGGCGGTGATGATCGTTCCCACGCTCTGCGTGGGAATGCCTCTACGGACGCTCCGCGTTCGGCTTTTTGGGACGCAGAGCGTCCCCGGCTGCATTCCCACGCAGAGCGTGGGAACGATCAGCGGTGAATCAGCTTCCTTTGCCTTTCTCGTTGGCTGGGTCGTAGACCCGGGTCAAGTCCCCGCCAAGGCGGAACGTCTTGAACGGTTGCATTTCATGTTTGCGTTCCAGCACATCGCCGGAGCAGGTGTAGAGGCTGCAGAACGGTTCGAGCCAGGCGAATTTCGAATCGATTTTCAGATCCTTCATGTCCTGCTCTTCGCCATTCTTCTTCTCGAAGATATCCGGGTCTTTCACCCCGGCCAGCACCCGGTCACCCAGGCGCTTGAGGGCGCCGTTGTTTTCCTGGCGCAGATCCACACCGTTGACCTGAGCGAAGCTGGCGATCATCGCCAATGGCGGCAGGGCATAGTTGTGATAGGACAGGGCCCGTTGCTTGCGCTTGAGTTCGTTGGGCAGGAAACCGTCGGCATCGATCTGGTTGACGCCGACCTTGTATTCCTTGACGGCCCAGTCGAACAGGTCGCGGCGGTTGGTCGCGACCGAAGTGGCCATCACCGACCAGGCGGCCCAGTAGGAGTGGTTGTTGGTCTTGTCCAGCGGCAGGTTGTCCCAGTCGCTGACCACCTGATCGGCCATCTTGCTGAACCAGCTTTCGATCAGTTGCGCCTGCTCCTGATGGTTCGCCAACGGATGCGAGTCGGAGAATTTCAGGCGCACATAGGCCGAAGCCATGCTGCCCAAGGCCCATTTGCGCATGGACTTGCCGGTGTGGTTGAAGTCCTTGGACATCAGCGCATCGGCCTTGGCCCAGGTGGTCAGCCAGTTCAGGGTGCAGTCCAATTGCTCGGGACGGCCGTCGCGCATGAACTGCATTACTTGCTTGCTGACGCCGCGCTCGATCTTGGTGATGTCGGCGGTGCTGTCACGAAAGGCTTTTTCCGATTGCACGTTCAACGTCGCACGGGCTTTGTCGGAGCCCTCGTACTTGCTGCGAAACTGCAGGGAGCCGGTATAGGGTGCCGGCACGGCGTCGCAGCCTTGGGCGGAATCGCCGGTCTTGGCCTTTTCGATCGGCGCGAAGTAACCCTGCGGCGGGCGCAGCGGGGCCGCGGCCTGGGTGGCCCCGGCGAACATCGCCAGGGTCAGCAGGGACGGTGCCAGCAGCGTTTTCAACGTTCGGTTGCGCATGTTCCTGGTCATAAAGCGAGACCTCATTGTCCGATTTGAGCCGTCTGTTCGGCTTGCGGAGAGACATTGCGTTTGCAGATTTTCGCTTCGACTTGCTGTGGCGCCGCACCGGCTTCGGGGCCTTGGACTTCTACGGCCAGCAGGTTCTGCGAAGCCCAGTCCTCGTCGGTGCGCAGCTGGAAGGCGAAACGTCCGTCGGTTTCGGAGGTATCCGGTTTTTCGATCTTGATATCCTCGTGGCGCCCATTCATGTACCAGAGGGTGGCTTGCAACGTTTTCACCGAGGTATCGGCGAAACGGATATCGACCTGGTGACTGCTGTTACGCAGATCCATGTTCTTGCTATTGACCATCAATTCGTTCTTGCCCGGCTTGAGCGCGGTCTTGCTGCTCATCAATGCCGGCTTGCCTTCGCAACCGTTGTTGTCCAGCAGCGCCATCATCTGGCGATAGATGGTTTCCTGGTCCAGGCGATATAGCGGCGAGAATTCCCAGATGAGGATTTTCGGCGGGTTCTTCTGGAACTCTTCGCTGCCCAGGTACTGGATCATTGCGCCTTCGAAACCGCCGCCGGGGAAGGCCACGTTGAGGATGTCAGCGCCGATGGCTTCTTCCAGGAAACCGGCGAAGTTGTAGTTCTTGCCGCTGTGACTGGTGCCTACAAGGGTGATCTGCGGGTTGCCGGAATCGCCAAACAGATCGCCGTCACCGGCCTCGCCTTTGGGCTCGGTGGTGAACTGGTCCATGTACTGGATCGCGTAGCTGGTGCCGCACAGTTGTCCGGCCATGTTATGCAGGGTGCCGGTCTTGCCCATGCGGCCGGACCTCTTGGTCTCGAACTCACGCTTGGGAATGTCGGCAAAGGCCGGGATCTGCTTGACCTTCTCGGCGACGATTTTCGCCGTGCGCTGGGCACCGTATGGCGTCCAGTGCTGGTCGCCACGGAAGTAGAAATCGTGGGCTGGCAGGGTTTCGGGCAGGTTCTCGTTGGTCAGCGGCGACAGGTCCGGCACTACATAACCCATCTGGGCGAAACGGCCGAGCATGGATTTGTAGTTGGTCAGGGCTTTCTCATAGTCGAAAGCGGCCTTTTCCTGTGGGTTGAGCTTGTTGCGGTTCACCAGGCCCCGGGTCGGTTGATAGACGAGCACCAGCTCGACGCCTTTTGCCTTGAACGCATCGTGCAACTGCTGCAGGCGCTTGTAGCCGGCCGGGGTGGTGTTGAATTCGGTGCGCAGGTCTTCCTGGGTCCGGAACAGCCAATCGCCCTGGGCCTGTACCAGCGTGGTGAAGTTTTGCTGGTAGCGCGTGGTGTAGTTCTTTGCATCGTGAGCGGCAGGGCACAGGTTGCAGCAGGGCTCCGCGGTAAACGCAGGCGCCTTGATTTCGTCGGCGCGCGCGCCGCTTGCAGCGGCGAGAATGCCGGCAGTCAGGGCAGACAGGCCCAGGAGTTTGATCATCTGTGGGTTCATAAAGGTCATCCTCAGTCCCGCAATTCGGTCTGGCGTTCGACAGGGTCGATCAGTACGGCTTTCTGCTGGCGCACCAGCAGGTCGAGAATTTCATCCTGGCGCTCGCCCAGGATCCCGGTGAAGCTGATGCCGCTGGATTTGGTCGGCGCGAGCATGGACACGCGATACAGCTCCACGCTCAAGGGCGAGTCGATGGACAGCGGGCCACTGCCGTTGGCGGCCAGTTCGCCACCCACCACGATCAGCGAGACCTCGGCGTCGAACGGGTCGAGCTTGATGTCCCGGTCGGTGTTGGACAGGTCCTTGATGTGGCCGTAGATGCCGGTCAGGCCGTTGGCCATGGATACGTTTTCGTAAAGGCGGATGTTCACGCTGTTACGAATCCGGATGCCGTGGCGCTGGTTGCTGATCACTTTGTTATCCCACAACAGGTTGTCGGCACTCTCGTAGAGGGTGATGCCGTCGGTGTGGTTCTTGTAGATCTCGTTGTAGGCAATGATGTTGTTGACGCTGTTACGGTCGATCACCAGGCCCGAGAGCTTGTTGTCGTAGCTGCGGTTGTTGAAGATGAAGCTGTCGTTGACCTCACGGGAAATAATGATCCCGTGCTTCTTCTTCGTCCCGTAGACGGTGTTGTCGGCGATGATCAGCCGATGGGACCGGTCGTGGGGGTCGATGCCGTAGACAATGTTGTCCTTATAGGTGTTGCCCTTGACCACGAAGTCGCGCGTCTCGTAGCAGTAGAAGCCGTACCACATGTCCGAGAACTCGGAACCGATGATCCAGCCGGTCGGTTCCGGGCGCTTGAGGACCTTGGCCATGTTCGGCGTGTACTGGGAAATACTCACCCCGTACGACTTACTGTTGGAGTAACCGAAGCTGGCCATCTTGGTGTTGACGATGTAGGTCTCGGTGCCGCCCCACGCGAGCAGGAACGGACGGAACTCCTTGGGCGAGCGGAACGTGGCGGGGCCGTTGTCCTTCTCACGCCAGCCGGTGACCTTGGTATCGCGGATGAACATCCGGCCATCGTTGACCAGGAACGAGCCGCCTTCCTGGGACAGGCGCAGTTCCTGGGTCTGTTTGTCGATTTCCAGAATGCCTTTCTGACCGACCACGATCGGAATCTTCGCCAGGTAGACACCCGGCGAAGTTTCGATGATGTACTTGGGCAGTTTCTTGGCCAGGTCCTTGAAGTTCATGTAGCCATCGTCGATGAAGATGGCCTGTGGGATGCCGTGCTGGCGCACCACCCACTCGGCCATCTTGTTGTCACCGCCGATGAAGTCCTTCAAGGCGTTTTCCTGCATCATCCGGCGCACGCTGATCTTGCCGGGCTTGGTCCGCACGATCTTGGCCGCGACTGCTTCGGCGGTGAAGCCTTTGAGGTCGGGCAAGGTCGGCTTGGCCAGTTCCAGCGGCTCGGTCGGCGCGCTGTTGACGGTGTAGGTCTTGGCGCGTTGCAGTTCCTTGACCACGTTGCCCGGCTTGACCACCGGTTCAACGTTGGCGAACGCCGGCGAGCCGGCCAGCAGCATCGCTGCGACCAACAGGCTGATCGAACCTTTCATCGCCTGGCTGTTCCTGAGGTAGCGGTTCATTTCGGGCACTCCCATGGCCATTTGCATCAGAAGCGCCAGATCACGTCGACAAAGGCGCGATGCATGTACGAGTCGACGTCCTTGCCGTAGGCATCGCCTGGCTTGAACACGCCGCCACGCAAGCGCACCAGCGCCGATGGTTCGTCGATGGACTGGCTCAGTGCCGCCGGCAGCAGTCCTTGCTTGAAGTATTTGGTGACAACCAGGTCGACCTCCTGGCCCAGATCCTTGTCGCCGTCACGCAGCGGCAGGGTCGAGGTGGAGAGGATGGCGCCGGTCACGTCGTCGGTGTTGTTTTCCACGGCGTTGATGCCGTTGCTGCCCACCGGCTTGTTGCCGTCCACACGCCAGAACTTGTGGTACACCAGGCTGGCGTCGTATTCGTCGCGCAGCTGCCAGGAGCCGAACAGGCTGGCGCTCTGGGTGTTGGCCATTTCGCCACGGAACGCTTCGCCGAAACGGTGGACCCGCGAGCGGGTGCCGGTGAAGTTCGAACGGTTGCTCTGCAGGCCGTTCTGTTGGTACTCATCGCTGGCGCGGGCATAGGCCGCACCGACTTGCCATTGCGGATCGAGGCGCAGGCGGATACCCAGGTCAGTGGCCCAGCCATTCAGGTCTTCGCTGCGCTTGGCTTGCGCAGGACGCGTGCCGTCGGCGTTGAGCGGGTTGACGGTGTCGCGGTCGCCGGACATGCCGGTGAGGCTGGCCCAGTAGTTGACGGTGTTGGTGTTGCGCCAGTTGTAGGCGTCGCTGTTGGCTTCCAGGCCGAGCCAGGTCAAGTCACCGTTCTGGGTCTTGTCCAGGGTGTCGGTGGGTTCGCCCGGGGTCGGGTAATCGAGGCTGCCGTTGTCATGGGTGTGATGGGCACGGATTCCGGCCCACTGGCCTGGCATCCACTGGTAAGCCACATCGCCATAGACGTGCAGTCGATCTTTATCCTTGGGCGACAGCTCCTTGAGGTCGGTGCGGTATTCGCTGAAACGTTCGGCGACGCCGAGGTTGGCGCGCAGCAACGTGGTGTCGAAGGTCCAGTTCAGGGCTTCGATGTTGGTGTCACGCCATTGGCCGTCGTCGTTGCGCAGGCGCTGGCGCCCGAACTTCAACTGTTCGCCCGGGTAAGGCGTCAGGCCGCTGTAGCCAATCCAGAATTCACGCATGGCCAGGTAGTTTTTCTTGGCTTCGCGATCGCCGCTGTCGGTCTGCTGGTTGGCGCCATCGGACTGTTGCAGGGTGTCGGTCTCGATGACATCGGTGGAGGTCACGGCCTGGGCCATGGCGTAGGCGCTCCAGTTACCGCTTTCGCCATAGACCCAAGGACGCAGGTCCAGGCCCACGCCGTTGACGTCGCCACCGCTCTGGGTGCCCAGGTCACGGTCGTCTTCGGATTGGCCGGTGATCTTCACCTCCAGGCCGAAATTCTTGCTTTCGGTCAGGGCCGCCAGCGTCGGGCAGGACCACATCAATGCGCATGTCAGGCCAATTCCAGCCTGCACAAAAGGATTGAATTTCAAAGACTTCATAGTTGTTCCTCGCCGTTATCTTCTTTTAGGGCTTGCAGTTCCAGCGTATCGGGGCTCATGACGCCACGAATGGCCTGCTCTTGTTGTAGCAGGCGTTTGGCTTGGGCAAGCTGCTCCGGCGGTAGTTGTGCTTCGAGGGTCTGGGCAAGCTCGTTGGCTTGCGGGGTGTTCTGGACCTTGGCCAACTGGCTGAATACATAGGCGTTGACCGGGTTGGGCTTGGTGCCCTTGCCTTGGGAAAACAGCTGGGCAATGGCGAAGTCGGCGCTGTTCTGGCCATTGCGGGCGGCCTTGAGCAGATGGTCCAGGGCTTTTTGCGAGTACACCTGGCCCAGGTAACCACGACGATAGATCTGGCCCAGGTAGTAATCGGCGGCCACTTCTCGGCCGACGGCTTTCTGGAAATGCGCTTCGGCGACCTTGGCGTCGGCTGGCACCCATTTGCCTTCGTAGTACAGCTTGCCGAGCAACAGCTCGGCGCGAGGCTGGTCGGCGGCGCGGCCGTTTTCCAGGTATTGCATCATCTTGTCGACGTCGCCCAGTTCGGGGAAGTCGTAGAGCAACTGCGCCAGGCTGACCCAGGCAGCGGGGTAGCCCGGGGCAATTTCCTCGAGCATGGACTGGGCGGTCTTTTCGTCGGTCTTGCCCAGGCTGGCATCGGCCAGGACACGGGCGACGCTGTCCACCCGTTGGGCAGAGGCCGCGCCACTGCGGTGAGCGGCCTGCAGTTGCTTGAGCAACTCGGCCTGCTGGTCCGGCTGGCCGCGTTTCTGATAGACCGTGGCCAGTTCGACGTAGCAGATGTCGGTCGTTGCCAGGGCGGCCTTGCAGACTTTCTCGACTTCATCCAGATGCTGGTCGTAGGTGCCCTGGGTGCGATAGAGCAGAATCTGCGCCAGGCCCGCTTCCGGATAGCCGGCGCTGCGCCACTGGCTGATCTGCTGCTGGGCGTTGACGTTCGGGAAACTGTGGGGATATTGCAGGTACAGCATCGCCAGCGGGATCAGGGTATTGCCTTCACCGTTGGCGAAGGCTTTTTTCAACAGGCCTTCGGCCTCGTGCTTTTCAGCCTCGGTAGAACCCGGTTTGGCCACCAGCAGGCGACCCAGGCGAGCCTGGGCCCGTGGCGAGATATCGGCGGCCGCGCGGTAAGTCGCTTCGGCCTTTTTCATCTGCTCGGGGTCGCGGCTGTCCACCTGGATATCGGCCAGACCCACCTGGGCCTCGCTGTAGCCCAGGTCGGCCAGTTGCTGATAGTTCTGCTGCGCCAGCGCCGTGTCACCACGCTTGAGGGCTTCGTTGGCCAGGCGCTGGTCGGGCAGGCCGGCGCAACCGGCCAGGCTGATTGCCAGCGCAATGGCACTGAGGGTTCCCATGTGGGAGCGGGCCTGCTCGCGATGCGGGCCACTCGATACATCAGACACACCGCGCTGATCCCATCGCGAGCAGGCTCGCTCCCACAGGGAATGCAGCGCATTGTTGTTTTGTGGAGTCGTCACTGGCATGTCCTCCGCTTACTTACCGACAGCCATGGCTTTTTCGACCAGCCAGTTCAGGTTCGGACCACGGTCGCTGTTGACTTCCACGGGACGGCCGGCCAGGGCGCTGTCCAGAGGCTCGTCGGGCTTGATCAGCACGCGGATATCCGACGACAGGTCTTCGCTTTTCAGGCTGGTGCTGCTGACGATCTTGCCGGTGCGGGTGATGTCTTCACCGGCGACCTGGAAGTTGACCGAGGTGCCTGGACGCACTTCGCCGAACTGGCGATAGGAGAAGCGTGCTTCCACATTGGCTTCGGTGCCGCGTGGAACCAGTTGGAAGATCACGTCGCCCTTGCTGGCGTATTGACCGTTGGCGACCAATTGCTGGGCCACGATGCAATCGCAAGGGGAGGTCAGGGTGCCGGTCATCTGCTTGCCGAACAGCTCCTCGACCTTGGCCGGTTGCAGCTGGTTGTCGTCCAGGTGGCCCTTGAGCACGTCGAGCATGCTGGTGCTGAAGGTCGCCAGCGGGGCGCCTTTGGCGGCAACGCCGTCAGCCTTGACCAGGCTCTGCACGGTGCCGTCGCGTGGCATGGTGATTGCCATGCCCGGTACGTTTACCAGGCCTGCCTGGGCGTGGCTGACGAAGTACATGCCGTACACCGACTTGAAGATGAACCCGAACGCCGCCAGGCCGACGATGAACACGCCCAGGCTGAAGGTCACAGCCCGCAGGCGACCCATGGCGCTCATGCCACTGTTTTCATCCTTCTGCTTGCGCGCCTTGGTGAAGTTGTCGCGTTGCAGGGTCGCCAGCACATCGCCGACGCCGACGATGTCGCCGGCCAGGTGCGAGGTGATGATGTGACGCAGTGTCGAGATATCCCGAGGCTCCAGGTTCTGGAACTGGCAACCGGTACGGCCGGTCTGGCGCTCGTGGGAGCGGATCTGCAATTCGACGTCCATGGCCAGGCCAAGGTTGTCGATGACGAATTGCAGGCGGCCCTTGTAGGACTCGCCCACTTTGAGCGGCATCTGGCCGGCGTTGAAGCTCAGGCCGCCGGCGGACAGGTCCAGGACCTTGACTTCCATGGGGGTACGGTCGGGGCCGAAGAAGCGCAACTTGGCCGGGATTTTCACTCGGGCGTGTTGGCGCTGGGCTTCGGATTCATGCACTACGTTGACATTCACGGCGGTGTTCATAGGGGCGATTTCCTAGTTAATTCAGGCGAGTTCGGTCAGACCATCGTCAACAGCACGGCGACGAAAATACTGCCGGCAGAGAAGGTCATGGTCCGAGACGACCAGGTGTTGAACCAACGTTGAAAGCTGGCGAGATCACGGGTAAGCGAAGTGGGTTGACGGGTCCAGGACTGTTGATCGAGGCGAAAAAACACATAGATCTTCACCATCGCGCCGACGATCTGGTTGTAATAGAGAATCGCCGGGTAAGCGGGGCCGATCCGGTGTCCGGAGCACGACAGCAACAGAGTCAGGATCAACCGGGTGATACCGATCCACAGCAGGTACACCAGGATGAACGCGGTGCCGTACTTGAAGCTGGCGATCAATGCCACGGTCAGGCCCAGCAGCGAGGTCCACATCGACACGCGCTGGTCGAACAGCACCACCGAGGTAAACAGGCCCAGACGTCTCAAGCCCAGGCCCAGTGCCCGGGAGTTCTGCCGCAGGTTGTTGCCGTACCAGCGGAACATCAGCTTGCGACTGGCCTTGATGAAGCTTTTCTCCGGCGGGTGCTCAACGGTGTTGATCGCCGCATCGGGTACGTAGAAAGTGTCGTAGCCCAGGCGCATCAGGCTGAACCAGCTCGACTTGTCGTCACCGGTCAGGAACTTGAAGCGACCCAGGCGCCAGTGTTGCAGCGAGTCGCTTTCCACGTCGGCGATGAAGTCCGGGTTGGTCACCACGGTGGCGCGGAACACCGACATCCGGCCGGTCATGGTCAGCACGCGCTTGGACAGGGCCATGGAGCACATGTTGATGTGGCGCTGGGCGAAACGCAGCTTGTGCCATTCGGCCATGATGTAGCCGCCGCGCACTTCGCAGAACTCGTTGGTGGTCAGGCCGCCGACGTTGCCGAACAGCTGGAACCACGGCACGGTCTTGCGCACGACGCCTTCAGCGAGCACGGTGTCGCCATCGATCACGGCAACCACAGCGCGGTCGTCCGGCAAGTGGCGGGAGATGGCGCGGAAACCGTAGGCCAGACCATCACGCTTGCCGGTGCCAGGGATGCGCACGAAGTCCAGCTTGACCCGTGCTGGCGGGTTCATGCGGGCCCAGAGGCTCTTGACCAGCAGTTCGTCGGACATTTCCACGATGGAGCAGACCACGGTGGTGGGCAGCCCGCACTCGATGGCCTCGCGGATCACCGAGCCATACACCTGGGCAGTGGTCAGCGCGTCGATCCGGAAACTGGTGACCATCAGGTAGACGTGGGAAGGATCCGCCGCCGCGCCCAGCTTGCGTACCTTGCGACGCAGGTGCGGGTAGACGATGTACAGGAAGATCATGCCACGCACGAAATGCGTTGCTCCCATGGAGTAACGCCAGATGCCCACGGCGCCGATCAGGAAAATGAAATCCTTGGATTCGGAGTCGAACGTGGACGTGGGCAACGCCATGGCGATGCCCATCAATAAACTCAAGTAAAACAGCCAACCGGCGGCCTGAAGCAGGCCGTGCTTTAGCCTGTGCATAATCTGCATCCGTCTCTATCTCGGGCGGGCCTTGTGGGCGGCCCGATGGGTTAAGGCAGGCGAAAGGCCGGCCGGGGCAAGCCCCGACCGGCAAACAGACTTACCAGCAGATGCCTTCGGTCCGGCCATTCGGTGTCGTGGCCTTGGACATGAACCCAACCAGGTCGATGACCTGTTTGCCTTCCGGTACGTTCTCGGTCAGCGCGCGGAACTTCTCGTCGCGGTTGCCGAGAATGATGATGTCGGAGTTGTCGATCACCGAGTCGAAGTCGGAGTTGAGCAAGGACGAGACGTGAGGAATCTTCGACTCGATGTAATCCTTGTTCGCGCCGTGGACACGGGCGTATTCGACGTTGCTGTCGTAGATGCGCAGGTCGTAGCCCTTGCCGATCAGCATTTCCGCCAGTTCTACCAGTGGGCTTTCACGCAGGTCGTCGGTGCCGGCCTTGAAGCTCAGGCCCAGCAGGGCGACTTTGCGTTTCTCATGGCTGGAGACGATGTCGAAGGCGTTCTGCACCTGGGATTCGTTGCTGCGCATCAGCGAGTTGAGCAGCGGCGCTTCCACGTCCAGGGAGCTGGCGCGATAGGTCAGGGCACGTACGTCCTTGGGCAGGCACGAGCCACCGAAGGCGAAGCCTGGACGCATGTAGTACTGGGACAGGTTGAGGGCCTTGTCCTGGCAGACCACATCCATCACGACGCGACCGTCGACGCCCACGGCCTTGGCGATGTTGCCAATCTCGTTGGCGAAGGTCACTTTGGTGGCGTGCCAGACGTTGCAGGTGTACTTGATCATCTCGGCGACAGCGATGTCCTTGCGGATGATCGGCGCATCGAGTTCTTCGTACAGCGATTGCAGGACGTCCCCAGAGGCCTTGTCGAATTCGCCGATGACGGTCATCGGTGGCTGGTCATAGTCCTTGATCGCGGTGCTTTCACGCAGGAACTCAGGGTTGACCGCAACGCCGAAATCGACACCGGCCTTTTTGCCGGAGCAGTCTTCGAGGATCGGGATGACAACGTTTGCGACAGTGCCCGGCAGCACGGTGCTGCGCACCACGATGGTGTGGCGGATGCTCTTTTCGCGCAGGACAAAACCGATCTCGCGGCAGACGGCCTCGATGTAGTTCAGTTCCAGGTCGCCGTTCTTTTTGCTCGGCGTGCCGACGCAGATCATCGACAGGTCTGTATCGCGAATGGCTTCCGCGAAGTTGGTGGTGCCACGCAGGCGACCTGTTTGAATACCTTGAGCCAGCAACTCCCCAAGACCCGGTTCCACAATAGGCGATTTGCCGGCGTTGATCATATCGATCTTGTCTTTGGCGACATCTACGCCAACCACATCATGGCCCCGTGCAGACAGGCAACCGGCACATACTGCACCGACGTAACCCAAACCAAATATGCTAATGCGCATCGCATTTACCTCTGTTTTTCACGCCATTAAATGGCCGGAGTTAATAGTGTTCAGCGGTCATAGTGCACTCGGAAGTGTGGAATGCAGGCGCCACAGTGCCGTGTGCAGGCATACTAAGTTCCGAGTGTCTAAATAATTGCACTCAAGTTGTGCGCAGTGCGGCCTTCTTGTTATGACCTGCCCTGTTATGCAGCCAGTCCTCGTTATCCAGAACGTTCGTGCAAAGGTCGTTCACTTCTGGTTTCTGGCAAAAAGCCCACAAAATCAGAAGCTTGTGTGCTCGGGTGAGCACGTTATAGGGGCGCAGCCTTGGCCTTGTAGGGGATAGCGATGGTGCCTTATCTCCTGTCCTTTCATCTTGGATCTATAAGAGCGACCGTTTCACTTAGTTGCCATGACAACTTGGTTACTTCGATCGACGTCCCATGTAAGTTATCTCGTACACGTTCGGCGAGAATCGTTACGGGTGGTATGAGCCGTGCATTTGGACATAGTTCCAGCCCGCTCATCGCGATTTCGGAAATTTTTTGAAATATAGGCAGAGATGGCACTGCTCTCATATTGATAGCACTTGCGATTTCGCCCTTTAGTTACGGGGAGTTAAGAGGCCTAGATATTTTTTTGCCACTACTGTTGAAAATTTTCTGTGCCACTACGGAAAAAACTGACATTTGTCGAGTGAAAGAAAAGTTAGCCCAGGGGGTGGATTAAATATTGGCGTCAATAATGTGTCGAATTGAGCGGGGAAGTGAGATGACCTGTCGAGGTCTGATCGAGGCCCCTGATCAGGGGCCTGGAAGAGGTGTTGCGTTATTGTGGGGCGTGGTCGCGCAGGAAAACCAGTTTTTCGGGCGAAGACTGCTCGGCACTGTAACGATAGCCTTGCACATCGAACTGTTTTAGCCGCGCCGGATCGTCGATGCGTTCCTGAATGACAAACCGGCTCATCAATCCGCGGGCTTTTTTAGCGTAGAAACTGATGATTTTGTACTGGCCGTTCTTCAGGTCCTTGAATTCGGTATCGATGATGCGTGCGTTCAAGGCGCTGCGTTTGACCGCCGAGAAGTACTCGTTGGAAGCCAGGTTCAACAGCACGTCATCGCCTTGGTCGGCCAGGGCTTCGTTCAGCCATTCACTGATACGGGTGCCCCAGAATGCGTAGAGATCCTTGCCTCGGGCATTGGCCAGTTTAGTGCCCATTTCCAGACGATAGGGCTGCATCAGGTCCAACGGCCGCAGCAGGCCGTAAAGGCCGGAGAGCATGCGCAGATGCTGTTGGGCGTGCTCGAAGTCGGCTTCGCTGAAGCTCTGTGCGTCCAGGCCCGTGTACACGTCACCCTTGAAGGCCAGCAGGGCCTGCTTGGCATTGGCCGGGGTGAACGCCGGGGTCCAGCTGCCGAATCGCGCAGCATTGAGGCCTCCGATCTTGTCGGAGACGTGCATCAGTTCGCTGATCTGTGCCGGCGAGAATTCACGCAGCTGCTCGATCAGTTCCTGGGAATGGTCCAGGTACTGGGGCAGGGTAAAGCGTTCGGTGGCCGGCGGTGTTTCGTAATCGAGGGTCTTGGCGGGGGAAATCACCATCAGCATGCAATCGTCTCCTTTGAGGGTGCGGCGATTCTAGGGGGTTGTCCGGGTGGACTCCAGCTATCGGGGTAATAGGTGATCGGTGGCGTGAAGGAAATATTCAAATCCCCTCGCCACAAAAGCCCTGTTCGAGCAATGAGATAAGCGGGCGTCGTTCTTGGATCAGCTATGATGCCGCGCGGGTTTCGTTATGGAGACATCCCTTTTGCGTATCGTGCTTGTGTTATCGGCCTGGCTCTTGAGCCTCACTGCCATTGCCGCGCCCAACGACATCGCCACCCTGGACCGCAGCACCTGGCCGGAACAACTCACCAGTCCGACCCTGTTCGACGTCGCTTCGCGGGCCGAGATCCTGATGTTCGCCCGGGTGTTGCTGGACACCGATGCCATGGACGAAATCGCCCTCAAGCAATACCTGGGGCTGCGCTCGGTGAATATGGCGGCGATCTCCACCCTGCGTGCACGGTTGTGGCGGCGGTTACTGGCCAGTTACAACTTCGCCCAACGGAGCTGTGACCAGGACGCCTCTTTCTGTTACCTGGTGGAGGACATGGCGACTTTGCGTGAGGAGGCGCGCAGGTTTCATCTCGATGAAGACTCGTTCTATTTCAAATGGGCCGGGCCAAGCCAGATTTTTCATACCCAATACCGGGATGAGTTGCTGCGAAAAGCCGCGCTTTTTCCGCAAACCAGCAGCGAAATAGAACGTTTCGGCGATTACGAACGCAACGGCGAGGACATGCATGACCGGCTGTTTCTGCTGACGTTCGACAGCGGTGCCAACGTTGCGCCAGACAATACCCCGTGGCTGGCGGATTACTTGCGCAAGTCGAACATGAACGGCACTTTTTTTGTGTTGGGCAAGGACATCCAGGCGCGGCTGGTGGAGGACTCGGTCAACAACCTCCAATCGTTATATTCGGAACAGTGCGTGGGGGTTCAGGGCTGGGAGTTCCGCTCCCATAGCTATTGGCAGGACTGGCAGGACTCGATACGGCGCAGCGTCGATCTGGTCAAAGGCAAGCTGCCGGAGAACTATGTGCCGTTGTTCCGCCCGCCCCAGGGGCAGCGGCGTGGCGATGCCGAGGCATTTTTCAGGCAGCAGGGCCTGCAAGTAGCGTTGTGGGATATCGATCCCCAGGACGGCACCAACCGGCTCAAGCCCGAACAGAGTGCCCAGCGCGCGTTGACCTTGATGCTGCTGTGGCGCCACGGGGTGATCAACTTCAACGCCAAGCAGGATGCGGTGAAGACGGCAATGCCTTGGCTCATTACGCAGACGGCGCAAAGCGGGATCGGTTGGCAAGATTGTCAGGAGGCGTTTCGCTGAAACCGCGCAAGGCCCGGAAACACGGGGGGAGAGGAAAAAATCGGTGCGCATTCATGACGACCGGACTTCCGACTTTAACGGCGTAGCGACGGTACGCCAAGGGCTTTTCGTCACTCTGAAAAATAAACTTCAAAAAAGCGTCAAAGTGCTTTTTCCTGTCATGGTTTTTGGGGTATCAAGAAGTCAGACCGCCGAAACCTGCAACACAGGTGGCGTCTTCCCAGACCCCGTTTGTGTGCAGTTCACCTGAATCCTCGCGGGTGAATTCGGTGGCTACCTCGAGGCGCAGCACTGTCATGGTATTGCGTCGAATGGCCCCCACAAAGGTGACCGAGTATGGATGACCACGGACGTAGCCCTTCCTCCAACCAGCCAATCCTCTATGTACTCGATACCAACGTATTGATCCACGATCCAAACGCACTGCTGAATTTCGAAGAACACCACGTTGCCATCCCGATGACCGTGCTCGAGGAGCTGGACAAGCTCAAGAGCGGTCACCACAGCGTTGCGGCCGAATGCCGGCAGGCGATCCGCCTGATCGACAAGACCCTGGGGGATGCATCTCCCGAAGACGTCGAGCTGGGCGTGCCGATCCAGCGTGGCAAAGGCGGCCCCAAGGGCCTGCTCTCGATCCTGATGAGCAAGCGCACCGAGCCCAACCTGGTACTGCCCGAACACCTGAACGACAACATCATCATCAACCAATTGATCGACCTGCACTCGCGCAACCAGGATCGCGCCGTGGTGCTGGTGACCAAAGACATCAACATGCGCCTCAAGGCCCGAGCCTGCGGGATTGCGGCGGAGGATTACAGCACCGACCAATTGGTCGACGACGTCTCGCTGTTGCCCAATGGCTACCACACCATGACCGGCTCCTTCTGGGACCGCGTGAGCAAGGTCGATACTCGCCAGGACCATGGTCGCACCTGGCATCAGGTGCAACTGATCGACAACCTGCCGGCGGTGCACATCAATGAGTTCATCATCGACGAACAGGGATTCGTCGGCTGGATCAAGGAGATCGAAGACGACAAGCTGCTGATTCTCGACCTGCACCAGGAACCCTTGCTGCATCAGGAGGCCTGGGGCCTCAAACCCCGTGACATCTACCAGAGCCTGGCTCTGTTCGCCTTGCTCGACCCGGATATCCACCTGGTCAACCTGTCCGGCGCGGCCGGTTCCGGCAAGACCATCCTGGCCCTGGCCGCCGCCATCGAGCAGACCATGGTCAGCAAGCGCTACCGGCGCATCATCGCCACCCGCAGCGTGCAGGGCCTGGACCAGGAGATCGGCTTCCTGCCCGGTACCGAAGCGGAAAAAATGGAGCCCTGGCTGGGGGCCATTACCGACAACCTCGAAGCCTTGCACATGGATGACGAAAGCACCCATGGCAGCGTCGACTACATCCTCAGCAAGGTGCCGTTGCAGTTCAAATCCCTCAACTACATCCGGGGCCGCAGCTTCCAGCAGAGCCTGATCCTGATCGACGAATGCCAGAACCTCACCCCGCACCAGATGAAAACCATCATCACCCGTGCCGGCGCCGGTTCCAAAGTGGTGTGCCTGGGTAACCTGGCGCAGATCGATACCCCTTATCTGTCCGCGACCAGCTCCGGACTGACCTACCTGACCGAGCGCTTCAAGGACTTCCCCAACGGGGTCCACATCACCCTGCAGGGCGTACCGCGCTCGATCCTGGCCGAATATGCCGAATCCCATCTGTAACTCCTGAAAAAAACCGGGCGACCTTGTGGTCGCCCGGTTCCTGAGCACGCCAAATAACCCTGTGAGCGAGCTTGCTGTGGGAGCAAAGCTTGCTCGCGATAAAGACACCGCGATTTCTGACAGACCGCATCAACTTCATCGCGGGCAAGCCTTGCTCCCACAGCAAGCTCTACTTCAGCGAGCCGGCTCTCATAGGACAGAGCAGGTGCGACAATCAGGCGTGCCGGAATTTGACTCACGGGTTTACAATCGACGCTCCTGATCAGGAGTAACCCTGTGCTGACCCATCTCGATTCCCAAGGTCGCGCCAACATGGTTGACGTGACCGACAAGGCCGTGACGTTCCGTGAGGCCACCGCCGAAGCTTTTGTGCGCATGTTGCCCGCTACGCTGCAGATGATCGTCAGCGGCGGTCACCCCAAGGGCGATGTGTTCGCCGTCGCACGTATTGCCGGCATCCAGGCGGCGAAAAAAACCAGCGATCTGATTCCGCTCTGTCATCCGCTGATGCTCACCGGCGTCAAGGTCGAGCTCAATGCCGAAGGGGAGGATCGGGTACGCATCGTTGCCCGTTGCAAGCTCTCGGGACAGACAGGGGTGGAGATGGAAGCCCTGACCGCCGCCAGTGTCGCCGCGCTGACCATCTATGACATGTGCAAGGCCGTGGACCGGGGCATGACCATTGAAGGGGTTCGGGTGCTGGAAAAGCTCGGCGGCAAGAGTGGTCATTTCCAGGCGGACGCGTCATGAAAATCCATGTGAAGTTCTTTGCCCGTTACCGCGAGGCCGTAGGCATGGACGCTTTGAGCGTCGATGGTCAATTCACTACGGTCGACGACGTTCGCGCGCTGTTGGCGGATCGCCAGGGCTTCGACGTGTTGAGCGAGCAGACCCTGATGTGCGCCCGCAACGAAGAGTTGTGCCAGCTCGATGAACCGCTGGTGGACGGTGACGAAGTCGCGTTCTTCCCTACGGTGACCGGAGGCTGAGTCATGGCGATTCGTGTACAGGCCGACCCGTTCGATCCGGGCACCGAAGTCAACGCGATGCACGCGGCCAATGTCGGCGTGGGCGCGGTGGTGAGTTTTGTCGGCTACGTGCGGGACTTCAATGACGGCCTGGATGTGTCCGGGATGTTCCTGGAGCACTACCCGGGCATGACCGAGAAAGCCCTGGGCAAGATTGCCATCGAGGCGCAGCAGCGCTGGCCGCTGCTGAAGCTGGAAGTGTTGCACCGCATCGGCGCCCTGGAGCCGGGCGAGCCCATCGTTTTCGTCGCTGCCGCCAGCGCCCATCGCCAGGCGGCATTCGACGCTTGCGCCTTTGTCATGGACTACCTCAAGACCCGCGCCCCATTCTGGAAGAAGGAAAACACTGCGGATGGCCCGCGTTGGGTCGAGGGACGGGACAGCGATCATGCGGCGGCGGATCGCTGGAAGCAGCAGTAGACCTTCTTTGTTATCTGATAGTCCGTCATCGCGAGCAGGCTCGCTCCCACAATGGATCCGTGCAAGCCGGGATCCTCTGTGGGAGCGAGCCTGCTCGCGATGGGGCCATCGGCCTTCCATCATTTCTTCAATTGACGGCGTGTACATTAAAGTCCAGTATGGATTTATAAGTACATAATTAGTCGTGCCTGCTTTTTCTCTGCCAAACCAACAACAACCCGCGAGAGAACGATCATGAAGAAATTCCCCCTCGTCACTGGCCTGGCCCTGAGCCTGCTGGCCTCCAGCAGCCTGTTCGCCGCAGAGAAGACCCTGCGCATCGGCATCGAAGCGGCCTATCCGCCATTTGCTTCCAAGACCTCGGAAGGGAAGATCGAGGGTTTCGACTACGACATCGGCAATGCGTTGTGCATGCAGATGAAGGTCAAGTGCGAATGGGTCGAAGGTGAGTTCGACGGACTGATTCCATCGTTGAAGGTGAAGAAGATCGACATGGCGCTGTCGTCCATGACCATCACCGAGGAGCGCAAGAAGTCGGTGGATTTCACCCACAAGTACTATTTCACCTCTTCGCGGCTGGTCATGAAGGAGGGGGCCGTGGTGGATGACCAGTACGCCAGCCTGAAGGGCAAGACCGTGGGTGTGCAGCGGGCGACCACCACCGACCGCTACGCCACCGAAGTCCTCGAACCCAAAGGTGTGATCGTCAAGCGCTACAGCAACAACGAAGAAATCTACATGGACCTGGCATCCGGCCGCCTGGACGCGATTTTTGCCGACACCATCCCGCTGGAGGATTTCCTGTCGATGCCCCGGGGCAAGGGCTACGGCTTTGTCGGTCCTGAACTCAAGGACCCGAAATACGTTGGGGAAGGTGCTGGTATTGCGGTACGCAAGGGCAATACCCAGTTGGTGGCAGATTTGAACAAGGCCATCGATGGTATTCGGGCCAACGGCGAGTATCAGAAGATCCAGGCCAAGTATTTCAAGTCGGATATCTATGGTGACTGAATGATTGTCATCGCGAGCAGGCTCGCTCCCACATTTTGATCCGTGCGAACCTGTGGGAGCGAGCCTGCTCGCGATGGCGTCAGTCCAGGCGACGCAACCTCAGCCCTTCAATTCCTTCAAGTGCTTGTACACCGTCGCCCGCCCCATATTCAGCACATTGGCCACATAGTTGGAGGCGCTCTTGCCCTTGAAGGCACCTTCGGCGTGCAGCGCCAGCACCAGCTCGCGTTTATGGTCGCGGGTCAGCAGGTTCAGGCTCAACTGACGCTCGCGCATCCAGGCATGCAAAAAGGTGTTGATGCGTTCCTGCCAGTCATCGCGAAACAGGGAGTCGGGCTGCGGAATCAACTTGCCGGGTGACAGGAACAGGTCCAGCGCCGCCTTGGCATTCTCGAACAGTGAAATATTCAGGTTGATGCACAGTACCGCCAATGGTCGGCCTTCGGCGTCGCGCAAGACGCTGCTGAGGCTGCGAATCTTCTGCCCGTCCCAGTTCAGCTTTTCATACGGACCGATGTTCCGTTCGTTGACGTCCTCGCTGAGCATGTCCTCCAGGGACGAGTCGTCACCGATCTCGCGCTTGGAAAGATTATTGGCGATGTAATCGACTTTCTGCGTGCGCAGGTCGTGCAGCACCACCTCGGCGTGAGGGTAGAACAGGGTGGCGATGGCGTCGGCGATGGTGTGGAAATTGTCCATGGCCGGATCGGGTTGCGGGGCGGTCATCACAGGGCTCCAGGCAGCGTCGGCGCCCCGTGAAGCAGGGGCGCAGGGAGTGTGCCGCAATCGTGGCGATGCGTCACCTCCGGGAAGGTCAGCCAAGTCTCGCCGGCGACAGCATTGCGCTGCTCAGGCCGAAGCCAGTCAGGGCTTCGGGCAGCGGTTCGCCGCGTACCAGCGCTGCGCTTGCCTGGCCCATTGCCGGGGAAGTCTGAATGCCATAGCCGCCCTGGGCGGCGACCCAGAAGAATCCGGGTAGCTGCGGGTCGAAACCGGACAGCAGGTCGCCGTCGTGGACAAAGCTGCGCAACCCGGCCCAAGTGCGGATCGGGCGGCGGATGCTCAGGGTAGTGGCCTCTTCGATCTGGTAGATACCCAGGGCGATGTCCAGCTCTTCCGGTTGTACATCGTGGGGCTCCACCGGGTCGGCGTTGGCCGGCGAACCCAGGAACATGCCGGCATCGGGCTTCATGTAGAAGGATTCGTCGAGGCTCACCAGCATCGGCCAGTCATGGATATCCAGGCCTTCGGGGCCGGCGAAGATGAAGGCCGCCCGCCGCTTGGGTTGCAGGCCCAGCGTCCGGGCGCCGGCCATTTGCGCAACCTGGTCTGCCCAGGCACCGGCCGCGTTGATCAGAATCGGCGCAGTGAAGGTCCGGTTGGCCGTTCTCACCTGCCACAGCCCCTGGTTGTCGCGAATCAGGTCCAGGACTTCGCTGTCGGTGTGCACCTCGCCGCCGTTGCGGCGGATGCCGCGCAAGTAGCCCTGGTGCAACGCATCCGTGTCGATGTCGGCGGCCGTGGGGTCATAGATGGCCCCATGGACTTTTTCCCGGCGCAGGATCGGCAGACGCGTGCAGGCTTCGTCGGCGCTGAGCAATTGCATCTGCGGCACGGTGGCCTTGGCGCTGAGGTACTGATTGTTCAACTCGGCCGGATCACCGGTGAAGTCCACGGTCATTTCGCCCCGGGGCGTGAGCAGCGGGTGTTCGCAGAAGCCGGCCGGTGGTGTGTCGAAGAAATCGCGACTGGCCTGGGTCAATGCCCGTACCTGTGGGGTGCCGTAGGCGGCGGTGTACAGCGCCGCCGAACGGCCGGTGGAGTGGTAGGCCGGATGGGATTCACGCTCGAGCACAACGACCCGGCCATGGGGGGCCAGCCAGTAGCCGGTGGAGGCACCGGCAATGCCGCCGCCGATGATGATGAAATCTGCTGAGGTCATGAAACTCTCCTGTGGAGCGCGATCCTGAGAACGTCGCTGGCCCCCTGTGTGGGCGAGCCTGTGGGAGCAAAGCTTGCTCGCGATGAACGAAAACACGGTCAATGGATCGAGGCGTCTTCATCGCGAGCAAGCTTTGCTCCCACAGGCTCGCTCCCACCGGGGAATGTGGTGTATCAGTTGCGGAGTTGGTAAAGCGCATTCGCCAACGCCACATCTTCCAGCCCCAGGCCGATGGAGCGGAAGAACACGTGGCGCTCGAGGTCGGGCCGCGCAACCTGTCCGCTGAGTAGCTCAGGCAAGTCACCGATGATGCTCGACGGTTGCCAGCCATGTTGTTCGGCAGCGATCAGCATCTCGCCGGCCGAGCCAGGTGTGGTCTGACGATAATCGCAGTACACGTCCATGTCATCGAGGCTGTGGGGCGGCACTTCATGGGCGCGCGGGGCGTTGGTGCTGATTGAAGTGATCAGCGCCGGCTTGCCCAGCATCTTCGGTTCGAGCACTGCTTTGGCGGACGAGGTGCAGAGCATCACTACGTCGGCATCGTGTACCGCCGCCGCAAGGCTGTCGGCAATCTCCAGGCGCGGATCCAGGCCGGTGATCGATGCACGTTCCTGTGCCGTCTTGCTCTGCAGGCCTGGCGAGTAGAGGCTGATGGTCTTCCATTCCCGCAAGCCCTTGACGTAATGCACATGCGCCCGCGCTACCGCACCGCTGCCGATGACGGCCAGGCGTTGGGCCTGGGGCAGGGCGAGGGCGTCGACGGCGACGGCCGTGGTGGCTGCGGTGCGAGCGGTCGTCAGTTCGGCGGCATCGCACAACAACAGCGGTTGGCCGGTGCGCATCGACATCAGCAAGGTCCAGGCGGTGATCAGCGGACCCTGGTCGCGCACGATGTAGGGCGACGTCTTGACGCCATAGACCTGGTCCTCGGCCAACACGCCCAGGTAGTTGATGAAGTCCCCGGCGCCCTGGGGAAATTCCACCCATTGCTGGGCCGGTTGCACCGCTTGCCCGGCCGCGAGGTCGCGAAACAGTTTGCGCAGGATCTGCGGCACATCGACTTGCCCGAGCAGTGCGCGAGCCTGGGCTTGGGTCATCACATAAGGTGTGCTGGACATGGGGGCTCCGGAGTGTTCCATGTAAACTAATTTGTCCATTATGGACTTTTAGTTTATTCGAGCAATATCCCGGGCAAAAAAAAGCGCAGCCGTCGAGGGCTGCGCTTTTTGGGGGGAGCGATTGTCAGTGACGTTTGCGCTCAACCGGCCGCAACAGATGGGTCGGCGGCATTTCGCAACTGATCTTGCGGCCCAGCAGTGCCTCGATGGACGGCAACTGATAGGAGTCGTCCTCTCCGGCGAAGCTGATGGACACGCCCTCGGCGCCGGCACGACCGGTACGGCCGATGCGGTGCACGTAGTCGTCCGGCACTTCCGGCAGGGTGAAGTTGATCACATGGCTGATGCCGTCGATGTGGATGCCACGTCCGGCCACGTCAGTCGCCACCAGTACGCGGATCTTGCCTTCGCGAAAGCCCTCGAGCGTCTTGATGCGTTTGTGCTGGGGCACATCACCCGACAGCTGGGCCGCGTTGACGCCGTCGCGCACCAGCCGTTCCTCGATGCGCCGCACTTCGTCCTTGCGGTTGGCGAACACCATGACCCGTTCCCAACCGTTGTCGTTGACCAGGTTGTAGAGCAGCTTGTACTTGTCGGCAGCGGCTACGGCGTAGATATGTTGTTCGACGTTTTCACTGGCGACGTTCTCGGCTTCGATTTCGACGATGGCCGGGTCGGTGGTCCATTGCCGGGCCAGGTTCATCACGTCCTCGGTGAACGTGGCGGAGAACAGCAGGGTCTGGCGTTCGCTTTTCGGCGGGGTCTGGCGAATGATCTGGCGCACTTGCGGGATGAAGCCCATGTCGAGCATGCGGTCGGCTTCGTCCAGCACCATGACCTCAACCATATCCAGGTGCACGTCGCCGCGCTGGTTGAAGTCCAGCAAGCGGCCGGGGGTTGCCACCAGGATGTCGCAATGACGGGCTTCGAGGTGCTTGAGCTGCTTGTCGAAGTCCATGCCACCGACGAACGTCATGACGTTCAGACCGGTGTATTTGGTCAGGTCGGCAGCGTCCTTGGCGATCTGCACCACCAGCTCGCGGGTCGGCGCGATGATCAGTGCCCTCGGTTCGCCCATGTAGCGCTCTTTGGGCGGCGGCGTCTGCAGCAACTGGGTGATGGTGGAGATCAGGAACGCAGCGGTCTTGCCGGTGCCGGTCTGGGCGCGACCGATGGCGTCCTTGCCGGCGAGGGTGTAACCCAGCACCTGGGCCTGGATTGGCGTGCAGTACGGAAAACCCAGGTCCTGGATGGCATGCATCAGTTCCGGGGCCAGCTTGAAATCGTGGAAGCGGGTCTTGCCTTCCTGGGGCTCTACGACGAAGTCCTCGAGCTTCCAGGCGACGACCGGTGGCTTCGGTGCCCGTTCGCGGCGTGGCTTGGGAGCTTCGTTGCGCGGCTTGTCCGGCGCAGGAGCGGCGGCCGGCGAGGTCACCGGCTCTTTTTTCGTCTGCGCGACAGGTGCGGGGCGGCGCGATTGTTGTGGCGCCTCGGTACGGCTCGGGCCGTGGTCAGGGGCGCTGGGGCCAGGCGCGAGCTGCTCGGCCTCGCCCTTACCGAACATCTTCTTGAGTGCTTTGAGCACGGTCATCTCATCGATTGGTTAAGGAATGTACGCCGGCCAGTGTAATGCAAGAAACGGGCGCGGCGTAGTGTGTTAGTCAAAGGCTTGGCGGTGATTCAGCGCAACCGTTCGGCCAGCCAGGTGCCGATGTCGCGAATCTCCTCGGGTAACACTTCGTGGCCCATTGGGTATTCCTGCCATGTCACGGTGACACCATGCTGCTTTAAATACTCTTTCGCGGTCCGGCCCATGGGATTGAGCACCACTTCGTCGTATTGCCCGTGCAACGCCAGGACCGGAATGCGTTGCTGGCTGGCGGATAACTGCAGTTCGTCACCGAATGTCGGTGCATAGGTGGACAGTGCGATCACACCACCCAGTGGTCCCTGCCACTTCACGAAGGCCGTGTGATAGACCACCGCACCGCCTTGGGAAAAGCCAGCCAGGAAAATTCGCGAAGCGTCTATTCCGCTGGCTCGCTGGCTTTCGACCAGGTCCATGACCCGTTTGGCCGACACTTCCAGCTGCTGCTCGTCAATGGCTCGGGCCGGGCTCAAGGCACGGATGTCGTACCAACTGGGCATGGCGTAGCCGCCGTTGATCGTTACTGGCTGGGTGGGTGCCTGGGGTAGAACGAAACGAGTGGTGTGCAGGCTTTGCTGCAAGATTTCGGCAACCGGCATGAAGTCATAACGATCGGCGCCCAGGCCGTGGAGCCAGATAACACACGCGTCCGCAGTGCCGTTGGGCTCGAGAATCAGGGGGTCGGTCATGGTTGTGCTCCAAATCTGTGCGGGCGCGCTCAATCAGTGCGTGGTTACGGTGCGTGCCCGGTGTCTCAGTTAATTAGATGTCGCAAAAGTACAACTTTTTGTCTTGACGTATTTCTCAAGGGCCAAGCGCGGCGGTCTGGTACGGGCTTTGCTATGAGGATACTTGAGTGATGAATCTTACGCTGCGCGGTAACACTATCAGCTCGACGCGACGCATGGGATATCAGAAATCCGGTGATGGATGTTCGCCAATAGCCGCTACGGGCTTCGCGAACGTGAAGGGCTACAGCCCGTTCGGCCGATTGGTGAGAAGTGGGTATGGTCGCCAATGGTGCACCTTCCTCATTAATAGACTCATAGCGAAGGTCCAGACGTCGGTTGACCCTAAAAAAAGCCAACAAGGGTCGGCAATGCCCCAAAAGGGTGCGACAGGACTCAAGCTCCGACACAACAAGAGCAAAACTGGAGGTTTGAATGAAGTTACTGAAATCCACCCTGGCTGTCGTGACCGCAGCAGCTGTCCTCGGCGTCAGCGGGTTCGCTCAGGCGGGTGCAACCCTGGACGCAGTGCAGAAGAAAGGTTTTGTACAGTGCGGCGTAAGTGATGGCCTGCCGGGTTTCTCGGTGCCTGATTCGACCGGCAAGATCGTCGGTATCGACGCAGACTTCTGCCGCGCGGTTGCCGCTGCGGTATTCGGTGATGCAAGCAAGGTCAAGTTCAGCCAGTTGAACGCCAAGGAGCGCTTCACCGCGCTGCAGTCCGGCGAAATCGATGTGCTTTCGCGTAACTCCACCATGACCAGTTCCCGTGACGCGGGCATGGGCCTGAAGTTTCCAGGCTTCATCACCTACTACGACGGCATCGGCTTCCTGGCCAACAACAAACTGGGCGTCAAGAGCGCCAAGGAACTGGACGGTGCAACCATCTGCATCCAGGCCGGTACCACCACCGAACTGAACGTTTCCGACTACTTCCGCGCCAACGGCCTGAAGTACACCCCGATCACGTTCGACACCTCCGATGAAAGCGCCAAGTCGCTGGAATCCGGTCGTTGCGACGTACTGACCTCCGACAAATCCCAGCTGTTCGCCCAGCGCAGCAAGCTGGCTTCGCCGAAGGACTACGTGGTTCTGCCGGAAACCATTTCCAAGGAACCACTGGGCCCGGTCGTGCGTAACGGCGACGATGAGTGGCTGGCAATCGTTCGTTGGACTGGCTATGCACTGCTCAACGCTGAAGAAGCCGGTGTGACCTCGAAGAACGTCGAGGCTGAAGCCAAGTCCACCAAGAACCCGGACGTCGCTCGTATGCTCGGCGCTGACGGTGAATACGGCAAGGACCTGAAACTGCCGAAAGACTGGGTCGTGCAGATCGTCAAGCAAGTCGGTAACTACGGTGAAATGTTCGAGCGCAACCTCGGCAAGGGCACCCCGCTGGAAATCGACCGCGGCCTGAACGCGCTGTGGAACGCTGGCGGCATCCAATACGCACCACCAGTGCGCTGATGGTTCTATCACCCGGTGGGCCAACCACCGGGTGATGTTCTGTTCCATTCTTTGCGGGGCACTTCATGCAAAATTCAATCGGCGCACCAAAGCAGAGGCTCAGTCTCAGCGATCCAAAAGTGCGTGCGTGGGTATTTCAGATCGTCACTGTCGTGGCGGTTATCACGCTGGGCTGGTTCCTGTTCGACAACACACAGACCAACCTCCAGCACCGTGGTATCACATCCGGTTTCGGTTTCCTGGAGCGCAGTGCCGGGTTCGGCATCGCTCAACACCTGATCGACTACACCGAAGCGGACAGCTATGCCCGCGTCTTTGTCATCGGTTTGCTCAACACGTTGCTGGTGACCTTCATCGGGGTGATCCTGGCGACCATTCTCGGCTTCATCATCGGTGTCGCGCGCTTGTCGCAGAACTGGATCATCTCCAAGCTGGCGACCGTTTACGTGGAGGTCTTCCGTAACATCCCACCGCTGCTGCAGATCCTGTTCTGGTACTTCGCGGTATTCCTGAGCATGCCTGGGCCGCGCAACAGCCATAACTTCGGCGACACCTTCTTCGTCAGCAGCCGGGGCCTGAACATGCCGGCCGCGCTGGTTGCCGATGGGTTCTGGCCGTTCGTGGTCAGCGTCGTGCTGGCGATTGTCGCCATCGTGCTGATGACGCGCTGGGCCAACAAGCGTTTCGAAGCGACCGGCGAACCGTTCCACAAGTTCTGGGTGGGCCTGGCGCTGTTCCTGGTGATCCCGGCCGTGTGCGCGTTGGTGTTCGGTGCCCCAGTGCGTTGGGAAATGCCGGAACTCAAGGGCTTCAACTTCGTCGGTGGCTGGGTGCTGATCCCGGAACTGCTGGCCTTGACCCTGGCGTTGACTGTGTACACCGCGGCATTCATCGCCGAGATCGTGCGTTCGGGCATCAAGTCGGTCAGCCACGGCCAGACCGAGGCGGCCCGCTCCCTGGGGCTGCGCAACGGTCCGACCCTGCGCAAGGTGATCATCCCGCAGGCTCTGCGCGTGATCATTCCGCCGTTGACCAGCCAATACCTGAACCTAGCGAAAAACTCCTCCCTGGCGGCCGGTATCGGCTACCCGGAAATGGTGTCGCTGTTCGCTGGTACGGTGTTGAACCAGACCGGCCAGGCCATCGAGGTGATCGCGATCACCATGAGTGTGTACCTGGCGATCAGTATCAGCATTTCCCTGCTGATGAACTGGTACAACAAGCGCATTGCGCTGATCGAGCGGTGAGGAAACGCGCATGACATCCCATACTTTCAAACCCGACATGCCTCCACCGAGCAACAGCATCGGTGTGGTGGCGTGGATGCGCGCCAACATGTTCTCCAGCTGGATCAACACGCTGCTGACCCTGTTTGCGTTCTACCTGATCTACCTGATTATCCCACCGCTGCTGCACTGGGCGATCCTGGATGCGAACTGGGTAGGTACTACCCGCGCCGACTGCACCAAGGACGGCGCCTGCTGGGTATTCATCCAACAGCGTTTCGGCCAGTTCATGTACGGCTACTACCCGGCGGACCTGCGCTGGCGCGTGGACCTGACTGTGTGGCTGGCAGTGATCGGCGTGGCGCCGTTGTTCATCTCGCGCTTCCCGCGCAAGGCGATCTATGGCTTGAGCTTCCTGGTGGTGTATCCGATCGTCGCCTGGTGTCTGCTGCACGGTGGTGTGTTCGGTCTGGACGCCGTGGCGACCAGCCAATGGGGCGGCCTGATGCTGACCCTGGTAATCGCTACCGTCGGTATCGCCGGCGCACTGCCGCTGGGTATCGTACTGGCGCTCGGGCGTCGCTCGAACCTGCCGGCGATCCGCGTGGTCTGCGTGACCTTCATCGAGTTCTGGCGTGGCGTGCCGTTGATCACGGTACTGTTCATGTCGTCGGTGATGCTGCCGCTGTTCCTGCCTGAAGGCATGAACTTCGACAAGCTGCTGCGGGCGCTGATCGGGGTCATCCTGTTCCAGTCGGCTTATGTGGCCGAAGTGGTGCGCGGCGGTCTGCAAGCCATTCCAAAGGGACAATACGAAGCGGCTGCGGCGATGGGCCTGGGTTACTGGCGCAGCATGGGCCTGGTGATTCTGCCGCAAGCCCTGAAGCTGGTGATCCCGGGCATCGTCAACACCTTCATCGCGCTGTTCAAGGACACGAGCCTGGTGATCATCATCGGCCTGTTCGACTTGCTCAACAGCGTGAAACAAGCTGCCGCCGACCCGAAATGGCTGGGCATGGCCACCGAAGGCTATGTGTTCGCCGCCCTGGTGTTCTGGATTTTCTGTTTTGGTATGTCGCGCTATTCCATGCATCTGGAACGCAAGCTCGACACTGGCCACAAGCGTTAGGAGTTCTGTAATGAGCGAAGCAATCAAGCAGCCTGTGAGCCCTGAAGGCATTATTCAGATGCAGGGTGTAAACAAGTGGTACGGCCAGTTCCATGTGTTGAAAGACATCAACCTGAACGTCAAGCAGGGCGAGCGCATCGTGCTGTGCGGCCCGTCGGGCTCCGGCAAGTCCACCACCATCCGTTGCCTCAACCGGTTGGAAGAGCACCAGCAAGGCCGCATCGTGGTCGATGGCGTGGAGCTGACCAACGACCTCAAGCAGATCGAAGCGATCCGCCGCGAAGTCGGCATGGTGTTCCAGCACTTCAACCTGTTCCCGCACCTGACCATTCTGCAGAACTGCACCCTGGCGCCGATGTGGGTGCGCAAGATGCCCAAGCGCAAGGCCGAGGAAATCGCTATGCACTATCTGGAGCGCGTGCGCATTCCAGAGCAGGCGCACAAGTACCCGGGCCAGCTCTCCGGTGGTCAGCAGCAGCGTGTGGCCATCGCTCGTGCCCTGTGCATGAAACCGAAAATCATGCTGTTCGACGAACCGACCTCCGCTCTCGACCCGGAAATGGTGAAGGAAGTACTCGACACCATGATCGGCCTGGCCGAAGACGGCATGACCATGTTGTGCGTAACCCACGAAATGGGCTTCGCCCGCACCGTGGCCAACCGCGTGATCTTCATGGACAAGGGTGAAATCGTCGAACAGGCGGCGCCGAACGACTTCTTCGACAACCCGCAGAACGACCGCACCAAACTGTTCCTGAGCCAGATCCTGCATTGATCGACGCCAGGTAATGAAATAAACCCGGACTTGTCCGGGTTTATTTTTTAGTGCGTCGGTGCTCAGGACGCCGTGAGGGTTTCGAGCTCCTTGTGCACCTTGGTCTTGAATTGCCTCAAGTCCGCTCCTTCCGCCAGGGTCCGTGCATCTGCGAGCAAATGAGGGTAGAGGTCAAGCAAGCGCATCAGCAGTATCAGTGGTTTTGGCGGCAATATCTCGCCGCGCTCGTAGCGGGAAATCGCGTTATGCCCTCCGCCTGACAAAAGCGATACGGCTTCTTTCTGCGAGAGGTGCAGCTTGCGGCGGATGCGCTTCATTTCCTCTCCGATCATCTGCCTGGCGGCATTGACCAACTCATCACCCGCCTTCGCATGGCGTTCCGAGCAATGGGCATCAAGCTCGACCTCCCCGCACATCCGGCATTCCCAGCCTGACAAATCATCGATTCGGCGTTCCAGGCCCTTGACGCTCAGGGTTTCGCCACGACCTTCGAAGTGCAACATCCCCTCCGGGGCGCCACAGCTGAAGCATTGCTGGGTTTTCATGCGTTTTTCTCCTTGAAGGAGATTACCGGTGGACCTCCGCTCGGGCGATAGGTGACCTTGATGTAAATCTCCAGACCATGTGTATTGACGTGATAGACGTCGTGCCAGAGCCGATGATCGTTATAGGTGGTCATCGATTTATAAAACTGTTTTCGCCGGAGTCCGGAAATGACCTCCAGCATCTCTGGGAGCGTCAGGCCGAGCGCCCAGGCGTTGTTTTTTGCCGTACTGGTGAACGCATTCCCCCCGAGCCGCCTGACATCCGCCTGTATCACCGCCACCGCGTAATGAGGTGTGTTCTTTTCCATAAGAAACTTGAACCCCTGCTTCTAGGATTACCCTAAAAGGGTAATTCTGACCAATCGAAAATGTTGCTTCGTTTCCCTCTCCTTGACCGTAGGCGGTTGCTGTCCTACACGAAGCTGACTAACATGTCAGAAAATTCATCCTATGATTGGATGAAAGGGCGCTTTCAATGACAGAAATTTCTCCAATAATCCGTCGATCATTGGTCGATCAGGCACTGGACCAGATGCGTCGGCGCATCAGTGACGGCCTGTGGCCGGTGGGGCAGCGACTGCCCACCGAGCCGGAACTGGTGGCCGAGCTGGGTATCAGCCGTAATACCGTGCGTGAGGCCATGCGCGTACTGGCATTTTCTGGGTTGATCGAGGTTCGCCAGGGCGACGGCAGTTATGTACGGGCGCTGGTCGATCCACTGGATACCCTCAAGGTGCTGTCCCGCTGTTCGCTGGAGCAGGCTCGGGAAACCCGACATATCCTGGAGGTCGAGGCCATCGGCCTGGCGGCGATGCGGCGTACCGACGAAGACCTGCAGGCCTTGCACCAGGCGCTACGCGCCAGTGGCGCGCACTATCACGGCGACCTGGAGCAGTACATCGCCTGCGACCTGGTGTTCCATCGCCGCTTGGTAGACGCCGCGCACAACCCGGCGCTCAGTGAGTTGTATCGCTATTTTTCCAGCGTGATCGCTGCGCAACTGCGCCAGAGCCTCAACATCGCCCCGCGCCATCAACACGTGTTCGACCTGCATGCCGAAATCCTCGAAGCCGTCGAGCAGCAAGACCCGCAACGGGCCAAGGCCCTTTGTCGACAGTTGATCAATGAACCCTGAATCCGAGTTTTCCATGTCCCGCGATCTGCCTGACCCTGCCCCCTCGAAGACGCCCAAGCGCGGCGCCGAGCTCGAAGAATTGTTGATCGACGCCGAGGCCGACGACGAACTGGCCCAGCAGGCCCATCCGCTGCTGAGCCGGCCCTGGCTGTTGCTGCTCGGGTTGATCCTGGTCGCGTTGAACCTGCGCCCGGCGCTGTCGAGCCTGGCGCCGTTGCTCAGCGAGGTGTCGAAAAACCTCGGCCTGTCGGCTGCCCAGGCCGGTTTGCTGACTACGTTGCCGGTGCTGTGTCTTGGCTTGTTCGCGCCACTGGCGCCTGTGCTGGCGCGGCGTTTCGGTGCCGAGCGCGTGGTGCTGGGAATCTTGCTGACGCTTGCCGGGGGGATTGTGTTGCGCAGTTCGTTCGGCCAGGTTGGCCTGTTCGCCGGCAGTATCCTGGCCGGTGCGAGCATCGGTGTGATCGGGGTGCTATTGCCGGGCATCGTCAAGCGTGACTTCGCCCGCCAGGCCGGGACCATGACCGGGGTCTACACCATGGCGTTGTGCCTGGGCGCGGCGATGGCCGCCGGGGCAACGGTGCCGTTGAGCGAGCAACTGAACCACAGTTGGGCCCTGGGGCTTGGGTTCTGGGCGATTCCGGCGTTGCTGGCCGCCGTATTCTGGCTGCCGCAAACCGCTCAGAAGCAGGGTGCCCACCAAGCGGCGTATCGGGTTCGCGGGTTGTTGCGCGATCCATTGGCCTGGCAAGTGACGCTGTACATGGGGTTGCAATCGTCCCTGGCCTACATCGTGTTCGGTTGGCTGCCGTCGATCCTCATCGGCCGCGGCCTGACCCCGACCCAGGCCGGCCTGGTGTTGTCGGGTTCGGTCATCGTGCAGTTGATCAGTTCCCTGGCGGCGCCCTGGCTGGCGACCCGTGGCAAGGATCAACGCCCGGCCATCGTGATCGTCATGATCATGACCCTTGGAGGGTTGTTCGGTTGCCTCTACGCCCCCCTCGACGGTTTGTGGGGTTGGGCGATCCTGCTGGGGTTGGGGCAGGGGGCGACGTTCAGCCTGGCGCTTACGCTGATCGTGCTGCGTTCGCGAGACGCCCATGTGGCCGCGAACCTCTCCAGCATGGCCCAGGGCTTCGGTTATACCCTGGCGTCCCTGGGGCCGTTTGCAGTGGGCGTGGTGCATGACTGGACCGGTGGGTGGCAAGCCCTGGGCTGGATCTTCGGCTTGATCGGCCTGGGTGCGATCATCGCCGGTATCGGGGCGGGGCGGGCGTTGTACGTCGGGGTCAGCAGCGAGAAAATCACCGGCCTTCGCTGATGTCATTTACATGGCGAATGACGATAGTGTTCCCGGCGGCGGCAGATTATTGTGGTGGGTCCACTGAAACGCTTTTCGGAGTCTGTCCATGAGTGATGCCCACAATGCCCTGATCAACCGGTTCTATCAGGCCTTCCAGCGCCTGGACGCCGAAGCCATGAGCGCCTGCTACACCGATGACGTGGTCTTCAGCGATCCGGCGTTCGGCGAGCTGCGTGGGCGTGACGCCGGTGACATGTGGCGCATGCTCACCACCCGCGCCAAGGACTTTTCCCTGACTTTCGATAATGTGCACAGCGACGAGCGTTCCGGTGGCGCGCATTGGGTAGCGACTTACCTGTTCAGCCAGACCGGCAACGTTGTTGTCAACGACATTCAGGCGCGCTTCGTGTTTCGTGATGGCAAGATCTGCGAGCATCACGACAGCTTCGATCTGTGGCGCTGGTCCCGCCAGGCCTTGGGTGCCAAGGGCCTGCTGCTGGGCTGGACGCCGCTGGTGCGCAACGCGGTCAGGGCCCAGGCCCTCAAAGGGCTTCGGGCGTTCCAGGCCAGTCGCTGATAAGATCGCGGCATGTTTCCTACGCGCCTGTTGAACATTTCGTGACGATTGCCAACAACACTTCAGAGCTTCCTGTGGAGGCTGCGGCCGAGCCGGGCAAGCCCTGGTTCGTCTACCTGGTGCGGGCTGCCAACGGCGCGTTGTACTGTGGCATCAGCGACGATCCGGTGCGCCGTTTCGCCAAGCACCAGAGCGGCAAGGGCGCGCGTTTCTTTCTTTCCAGCCCGGCGGTGGCATTGGTTTATACCGAAGCCTGCCGTGATAAGGGCGAAGCCTTGCGCCAGGAGCGGCTGATCAAGAAGCTGCGCAAAAGCGCCAAGGAGTGCCTGGTGGCGTCGCATCATCCATCCCACTGATGAGCGCTCATCAGGTGGGTAGGCTGTCTGTCCATGGCGCGCTAAGCTTGCGGCCCTCCTTCCTGCATTGGCAAATCTCATGTCAGAGCTGATTCTTCATCACTACCCGACGTCCCCCTTCGCCGAAAAAGCCCGCCTGTTGTTGGGGTTCAAAGGCTTGTCCTGGCGCTCGGTCAACATCCCGCCGATGATGCCCAAGCCCGACCTGACGGCATTGACGGGGGGCTACCGCAAGACGCCGGTGTTGCAGATCGGCGCGGATGTTTATTGCGATACGGCCTTGATCGCTCGTCGATTGGAGCAGGAAAAGGCCACGCCGGCGCTGTTTCCCGAAGGCCGGGAGATGATTGCAGCCTCCTTCGCGGCCTGGGCCGATTCGGTGGTGTTCCAGCATGGTGTGAGCTTGGTGTTCCAGCCTGAGTCGATGGTCGTGCGTTTCGCCAAGTTGTCGCCTGAAGCGATCAAGGCGTTCATCGCAGATCGCGCCGGGCTGTTCAGTGGTGGCAGCGCCACGCGTTTGGCTGCCGAGCAGGCCAAGCATCAGTGGCCGACAATCATGGCGCGTCTTGAGCAGCAGTTGCAGCGCGAGGAAGGCGACTTCCTGTTGGGGGAACCCTCGATTGCCGACTTCGCCATGGCGCACCCCCTGTGGTTTCTCAAGGGCACACCGGTGACTTCGCCACTGGTGGATGCGTACCCGGCTGTCTCGGCCTGGCTGGCGCGGGTGTTGGCTTTCGGTCATGGTGCGTCGAGCGCGATGAGTTCCGAAGAAGCCTTGGAAGTGGCCCGCAACGCCACGCCGGCCGCGTTGCCGGATGAACCATTCGATGAGTCGAACGGGTTTGCGAAGGGGCAGCAGGTGAGCGTTGCCGCGACGGACTATGGTGTCGATCCGGTGTCGGGAGTGTTGCTGTTTGCCGGGCGCGAAGAGCTGATCCTGCGTCGTGAAGATGAGCGCGGCGGGGTGGTGCATGTGCACTTTCCGCGGTTTGGATTTCGAATAGAGGCTCGCTAAGTCACCCATGACCTGTGGGGGCGAGCCTGCTCGCGATAGCGGTGTGACAGTCAGTGCAAATGGTGACTGGAATGCCCTCATCGCGAGCAGGCTCGCTCCCACACTGGATTGGCGATGTTCCCAGGATTGCGGTCAGCAGCTGATTCAATGTGGGAGCGAGCCTGCTCGCGATTGAGGCCAGCGGTTGCAAAAAGCTATGTTGCAGACAACGCCTCAAGAATCCTTTGCGGTTCATACCCACGAATCAGCGTGCCATTCACGTCCAGGATCGGAATTCCCCGACCGCCCAGCGCCTCATAGGCCTTGCGCGCTTCGGGGTCTTTCTCGATGTCGAACTCGCGATACGGCACGCCTTTCTCATCCAGGAACCGTCGCGTTGCCTTGCAGTAGCCGCACCAGTCAGTGGCATACAACGTAACGCGGGCATTGCTGCGAATCTGCTGTGACACCATCTGCGAAGGGTTGAGCAACCGCTCGATCTTGCCCCAGTTCTGGTAAGCCACGACGACCAGCAGAATCAGCAGAAACTTCCTCAGGACCCCGCCGAACATCAATTCCGCCGTTTCAACTGGTCCGTCAACGACGTCGGCAACCCTTTGATGATCAACGTACCGGCTTCTTCGTCATATTCGATCTTGGACCCCAGCAGGTGTGCTTCGAAGCTGATGGACAAGCCTTCGGCGCGGCCGGTGAAGCGGCGGAACTGATTGAGGGTGCGTTTATCCGCCGGGATTTCCGGCGACAGGCCGTAGTCCTTGTTGCGGATGTGATCGTAGAAAGCTTTCGGGCGATCCTCGTCGATCAGCTCGGACAGTTCTTCCAGGCCCATGGGTTCGCCGAGCTTGGCCTGGCTGCTGGCGTAATCCACCAGGGTCTTGGTCTTTTCCCGGGCATCGTCTTCCGGCAGGTCCTCGCTTTCGACGAAGTCGCTGAAGGCCTTGAGCAGTGTGCGGGTTTCGCCGGGGCCGTCGACACCTTCCTGGCAGCCGATGAAGTCGCGGAAGTATTCCGAGACCTTCTTGCCGTTCTTGCCCTTGATGAAGGAAATGTACTGCTTGGACTGTTTATTGTTCTGCCATTCCGACACGTTGATCCGCGCCGCCAGGTGCAACTGGCCCAGGTCAAGGTGACGGGACGGGGTGACGTCCAGCTCATCGGTGACCGCCACGCCTTCGCTGTGGTGCAGCAGGGCGATGGCCAGGTAGTCGGTCATGCCCTGTTGATAATGGGCGAACAGCACGTGGCCGCCCACCGACAGGTTGGACTCTTCCATCAGCTTCTGCAGGTGCTCCACCGCCACGCGACTGAACGCGGTGAAATCCTTGCCGCCGTCCAGATATTCCTTCAGCCAGCCGCTGAACGGATGTGCCCCGGACTCGGCATGGAAAAAACCCCAGGCCTTGCCTTGTTTGGCGTTGTAGCTCTCGTTGAGGTCGGCAAGCATGTTTTCGATGGCCGTGGACTCTGCCAGTTCGGAGTCCCGGGCATGGAGCACAGCAGGGGTGCCGTCGGGTTTTTTGTCGATCAGGTGGACGATGCAATGACGGATCGGCATGGGCTTCTCGGCTGATGAAAGAGAGGAGGGCACGCTCCCCTGAAAAGCGCCCAGTGTACCGCAATCACTGGTTTTGGAGCGCTGCGAAGGGGATTTCGGAGCCGTCCGACGGCCTATATGCATTTTTTTACCGATTTAGCGCAATAAAGCTGACCAAATGGGTAGCTAAGGGCGGATATTTCACAGGCGTTGTGCTAGTTTTGCCCGGTCTTACGCGAAGGCACTGCGTTAAGCGTGCATTCAGCATTTGTCAGGTCGAACCAAACCCGGATTTCGGCATCTATTACCCCGACCCGTCGTGGTGATGACCGAGGGTGTCTGATCCGAGGAGATCGGGCTCGATGGCTGACACTGCACTCTGCAATCCATATGAATTTGATAGGGAAGGAACACTACATGGCTCTTACTAAAGACCAACTGATCGCTGACATTGCTGAAGCTATCGACGCGCCGAAAACCACCGCGCGTAACGCTCTGGACCAGTTGGGCCAAATCGTTGCCGATCAGCTGGAAAGCGGCGGCGAAATCACCTTGCCAGGTATCGGCAAGCTGAAAGTCACCGAACGTCCTGCCCGTACCGGCCGCAACCCTTCGACTGGCGCTGCCATCGAAATCGCTGCAAAGAAAGTCGTCAAACTGGTTCCGGCCAAAGGCCTGGTTGATTCGATCAACGCCAAGTAAGACGCTTAAGAAAACCGTGCAGCGGAGCAGTCCGGGCACGGTTTTTTGTTGTCCTGAATAAAGTGGTCGGTGCAATAAGCCCCGTTCAGTCCTTGCGAACCCATCGCGCCTGACGCCAGGCCTGCTGCTGGGCCTCGGTATGGAACGTCCAGGCCACGAAGCGGCTCTGCTTTTGTCCTTGGGACATCTCCACCACTTCGCTGTGCACCACGCCGGCCTTCTTCAGTGCCGCCTGAATCGCCGGCAGATTCGAAACCTTCGACACCAGGGTACTGAACCACAGGACCTGCCGGGCCAACTGCGCGCTTTCTCCGATCAGTTGGGTCACGAAGCGGACTTCTCCCCCCTCGCACCAAAGCTCGGCGGCCTGACCGCCGAAATTCAGGACTGGCAACTTGCGTTTCGGATCGGCCTTGCCCAGGGCGCGCCACTTACGCTGGCTGCCGCGGGTGGCCTCCTCCAGGGACGCGTGGAACGGTGGATTGCACATCGTCAGGTCGAACCGCTCGGCTTCGTCGAGCAGGCCCAGCAGGATCTGCTTGCGATTGGTTTGTTGGCGCAGTTGGATCACCTTGGCCAACCCATTGGACTGGACGATGGCCTTGGCCGAGGCGATGGCCGTCGGGTCGATCTCCGAGCCCAGGAAGTGCCAGCGATAGTCGCTGTAACCGATCAGCGGATACACACAGTTGGCGCCGGTGCCGACGTCCAGCACCTTCACCGCCGCCCCCCGAGGAATTTCCCCTTCGTTATGGCTGGCGAGCAGGTCGGCGAGGAAGTGCACGTAGTCCGCACGACCCGGCACCGGAGGGCACAGGTAGTCGGCCGGAATGTCCCAGTGGGCAATGCCATAGAAGGACTTGAGCAGCGCCCGGTTGAACACCCGCACGGCCTCAGGGCTGGCGAAGTCGATACTTTCCTTGCCATAGGGGTTGATGATCACGAACCTGGCCAGTTCCGGTGTGCCCTTGATCAATGCCGGGAAGTCGTAGCGGCCCTGATGGCGATTGCGCGGGTGCAGGCTGGCTTTCTCGCGGGGCACGACGGCCTTGGTTTCGGCGGCGGGCTTGGGCTTCTGGCGTGCGGGTCTGGGGGGCGGGGCGCGGTCATGGGCGGGTCGATTCGGGGCTGGCTCAAAAAGTGGCGGGCATTGTCCCACATCCCGCACCGTCTTGAGGCTTGCGCCGATTAAATGTGGGAGCGAGCCTGCTCGCGATAGCGGTGTGTCAGGCTGCATCTGTGGTGAATTTACTGCCGTCATCGCGAGCAGGCTCGCTCCCACAAGGTTTGTTCAGCGTTTGGAGGAAATGGCGGGCAGAAAAAAGGAGGCCATCAGGCCTCCTTCGTTCATTGCAGCTTGCCGTTACAGACTGGCAATCCGCGCATGTTGCTCGGCCAGCTTGCCCAAGGCCTGTTCCGCCTCGGCCAGTTTGGCCCGTTCCTTCTCGATGACCTCGGCCGGGGCCTTGTCGACGAAGCCGGCGTTGGACAGCTTGCCGCCGACCCGCTGCACTTCGCCCTTCAGACGCAGGATTTCCTTGTCCAGGCGCGCCAGCTCGGCGGCCTTGTCGATCAGGCCGGCCATCGGCACCAGCACTTCCATCTCACCGACCAGAGCGGTGGCAGACAGTGGTGCTTCTTCGCCGGCAGCCAGGACCGTTACCGATTCGAGCTTCGCCAGTTTCTTGAGCAGCGCTTCGTTTTCCTCGAGGCGGCGCAGGTCTTCGGCGCTGGCGTTCTTCAGGAACAGCGTCAGCGGCTTGCCCGGGCCGATGTTCATCTCGGCGCGGATGTTGCGCAGGCCGAGCATGAAGGTCTTGAGCCATTCGATGTCGTCTTCGGCCGCCGGGTCGATGCGGCTCTCGTTGGCCACAGGCCACGGTTGCAGCATGATCGTCTTGCCTTGGGCGCCTGCCAGCGGCGCGATGCGCTGCCAGATTTCCTCGGTGATGAACGGCATGAACGGGTGCGCCAGACGCAGGGCCACTTCCAATACCCGAACCAGGGTCCGACGAGTGCCGCGCTGGCGTTCGACCGGTGCGTTGTCGTCCCACAGCACCGGCTTGGACAGTTCCAGGTACCAGTCGCAATACTGGTTCCAGATGAACTCGTACAAGGCCTGTGCGGCCAGGTCGAAACGGAACTGATCCAGTTGGCGGGTCACTTCGGCTTCGGTGCGTTGCAGCTGGGAAATGATCCAGCGGTCGGCCAGGGTCAACTCGTAGGCTTCGCCGTTCTGGCCGCAGTCTTCGCCTTTGTCCAGCACGTAGCGCGCGGCGTTCCAGATCTTGTTGCAGAAGTTGCGATAGCCTTCGACGCGACCCATGTCGAACTTGATGTCGCGACCGGTGGACGCCAGGGAGCAGAAGGTGAAGCGCAGGGCGTCGGTGCCGTAACTGGCGATGCCCTCGGCGAATTCTTCGCGGGTGGCTTTCTCGATCTTCTTCGCCAGTTTTGGCTGCATCAGCCCGGAGGTGCGTTTCTGCACCAGGGTTTCCAGGTCGATGCCGTCGATGATGTCCAGCGGGTCGAGGACGTTGCCCTTGGACTTGGACATCTTCTGGCCCTGGCCATCGCGCACCAGGCCGTGGACGTAGACGGTCTTGAACGGAACCTGCGGCGTGCCGTCGGGGTTCTTGATCAGGTGCATGGTCAGCATGATCATCCGGGCGACCCAGAAGAAAATGATGTCGAAACCGGTGACCAGCACGTCGGTGGAGTGGAAAGTCTTCAGGAACTCGGTCTGTTGCGGCCAGCCCAGGGTCGAGAAGGTCCACAGGCCCGAGCTGAACCAGGTGTCGAGGACGTCGTTGTCCTGTTGCAGCGCAACGTCCGGGCCCAGGTTGTGCTTGGCGCGGACTTCGGCCTCGTCGCGACCGACGTAGACCTTGCCCGACTCGTCGTACCAGGCCGGGATGCGATGGCCCCACCACAGCTGGCGGCTGATGCACCAATCCTGGATGTCGCGCATCCACGAGAAGTACATGTTCTCGTATTGCTTGGGCACGAACTGGATGCGGCCGTCTTCCACGGCGGCAATCGCCGGCTCGGCCAGCGGCTTGGTGGAGACGTACCACTGGTCGGTCAGCCACGGCTCGATGACGGTGCCGGAACGGTCGCCTTTCGGCACCTTCAGGGCATGGTCGTCGACGCTGACCAGCAGGCCGGCGGCATCGAACGCGGCGACGATCTGCTTGCGCGCTTCGAAGCGGTCGAGGCCGGCGTATTCGGCCGGGATCTGGCCGTCGATGCTCTCGTTCAGCGTGCCGTCCAGGTTGAACACCTGGGCTGCCGGCAAAACGTTGGCGTTCTTGTCGAAGATGTTCAGCAGCGGCAGGTTGTGGCGCTTGCCGACTTCGTAGTCGTTGAAATCGTGGGCCGGGGTGATTTTCACGCAGCCGGTGCCGAATTCAGGATCGCAGTAATCGTCACCGATGATCGGGATACGACGGCCGACCAGGGGCAGCTCCACGAACTTGCCGATCAGGGCCTTGTAGCGCTCGTCGTTCGGGTTCACCGCCACGGCCGAGTCGCCCAGCATGGTTTCCGGACGGGTGGTGGCGACGATCAGGTAATCCTTGCCTTCGGCGGTCTTGGCGCCATCGGCCAATGGGTACTTCAGGTTCCACAGGAAACCTTTCTCGTCGTGGTTTTCCACTTCGAGGTCGGAAATGGCGGTGTGCAGCTTGGTGTCCCAGTTGACCAGGCGCTTGCCGCGATAGATCAGCCCGTCTTCATGCAGGCGCACGAAGGCTTCCTTCACCGCTTCCGAGAGGCCGTCGTCCATGGTGAAGCGCTCGCGGCTCCAGTCAACGGACGAGCCGAGGCGGCGGATCTGGCGGCTGATGTTGCCACCGGACTCGTCTTTCCATTCCCAGACTTTCTCGAGGAACTTCTCGCGGCCCAGGTCGTGGCGATTCTGGCCCTGGGCTTCGAGGCGGCGTTCCACCAGCATTTGCGTGGCGATGCCGGCGTGGTCGGTGCCCGGCTGCCACAAGGTGTTGCGACCTTGCATGCGACGGAAACGGATCAGGGCGTCCATGATCGCGTTATTGAAGCCGTGGCCCATGTGCAGGCTGCCGGTGACATTCGGTGGCGGGATCATGATGGTGTAGGAATCGCCCGCGCCTTGCGGAGCGAAATAATTCTCGGACTCCCAGGTGTTGTACCAGGAAGTTTCAATGGCGTGCGGCTGGTAGGTCTTATCCATGCGCGGCGGGACCCTATTGGCATTTATTAAGGAAAAGCCGGGAAGTATAGCGGGCGGGGCAGATGCAAGCCACTGGCGGGAGGCGCCGGGCGCAGAGTTTATGGACACCGTTGAACCCTGTGGGAGCCGAGCTTGCTCGCGATGGCGGCGGATCAGTTGCATCCAATGCTGGATGTGCCGCCGCCATCGCGAGCAAGCTCGGCTCCCACAAGGTGTTCGCTGTGAGGCAGAAAAATTACTCGTACTGGCTCAGCAGCCGTTCCATCCTGGCATCCAGCCGACGTTTGATCTCGGTCTCGATGTGCGGGGCGAAGTCGTCGATGACGTCCTGCATGATCAGTTGCGCGGCGGCGCGCAATTCGGTGTCCAGATGCAGCAGGGCATCGGGCCCCTTGGGTTCGGCCTTGGGCGCCGGCTTGGGTTCGGGCTGGCCGGTGATCGGCTCGAACAACAGGGGGATCTGTTCTTCATGCACAGGCTCATGCACGACCGTGTCGGTCAGCAACGGCGGTTGCAGGGTGTCGTCGCCGAGCAGTTGGCGGATCGACTCGAGGTCGTCCAGCAGGTGTGGAGGCTTTTGCGGTGGTTTTGGAGTGTCCATCGTAGGCTCAGAGTCGCTGTAAACGGTGGTCTTGCAGAGGATAGCCCTGTTCGCGGTAGAAACGGAAACTCTCCCGCGCGGCTTGCCGGATGGCCGGATCCTCCACCACCACTTCCGCCACACGGGCGAAGCGCGGAGCAAAGGCCGGTACTTTCAGATCGAGGTTGACCAGCAGGTCCTGGTGTTGGCCGCAGTCATCCCCCAGCCCCAGCACGATCAGCCCTTCGGGTTCGCTTTCGGCCGGGCCATGAGGCACGAAGCTCTCGCCCTTGAAGGCCCACAGGCGTGCATCAAGCGCGTCGCGCTGGGCGGCATCGCTGCAATGCAGATAGATGCGGTGGCCCATGCGCCAGGCTTTTTCGGTGAGCTTGCAGGCGAAATCCAGCCGGGCCGATGGATCGGCGCTGGGCAGGATATAGAAATCGACTTTGGTCATTGCGGTTCCTGAGCTGCCGGTGACGCCGCCCGCGGACGGCGCCATCGGCAATCATGGGTGTCAGGCCTTGGCGCGGTCCAGCAGGTACTGGGTCAGCAGCGGAACCGGACGACCGGTCGCGCCTTTATCCTTGCCACCGCTGGTCCAGGCCGTACCGGCGATGTCCAGGTGCGCCCAGTTCAGGTTCTTGGTGAAGCGCGACAGGAAGCACGCCGCGGTGATGGTCCCGGCTTTCGGGCCGCCGATGTTGGCGATGTCGGCGAACGGGCTGTCCAGCTGTTCCTGATACTCGTCGAACAGTGGCAATTGCCAGGCGCGGTCGTCGGCTTGCTGGCCGGCGCTGAGCAGTTGGCCGATCAATTCGTCGTTATTGCCCAGCAGGCCCGAGGTGTGGGCGCCGAGGGCGACCACGCAAGCGCCGGTCAGGGTCGCGATGTCGATCACCGCTTGCGGCTTGAAGCGCTCGGAGTAGGTGAGGGCGTCGCACAGCACCAGGCGGCCTTCGGCGTCGGTGTTGAGGATTTCCACGGTCTGGCCGCTCATCGTCGTGACGATGTCGCCCGGGCGCGAGGCTGTGCCGCTGGGCATGTTCTCGGCGCAGGCCAGGATGCACACCAGGTTGATCGGCAGTTGCAGCTCGAGCACGGCCCGCAGGGTGCCGAACACGCTGGCAGCGCCGCCCATGTCGTATTTCATTTCATCCATGCCGGCGCCGGGCTTGAGGCTGATGCCACCGGTGTCGAAGGTGATGCCCTTGCCCACCAGCGCGTAAGGCTTCTCGGATTTCTTGCCGCCGTTGTATTGCATGACGATCAGGCGTGGCGGCTGGGCGCTGCCCTGGCCGACGGAATAGAAGGAGCCCATGCCCAGCTCCTTGATTTTCTTCTCGTCGAAGACTTCGACCTTCAGGCCCTTGAATTGCTTGCCCAGGGCCTTGGCCTGTTCGCCGAGAAACGTCGGGTGGCAGATGTTCGGCGGCAGGTTGCCCAGGTCGCGGGTGAAGGCCATGCCATTGGCGATGGCGGTGGCGTGGGTCACGGCGCGCTGGACTTCGGCCTGGGCGGCCTTGATGGTCAGCAGGGTGATTTTTTTCAGGGCGCGGGGTTCGGCCTTCTGGCTCTTGAACTGGTCGAACTGGTATTCGCCGTCCACCAGGGTTTCGGCCAGCAGGCGGGTCTTGCCGTAGCTGTCGCGGCCTTTGACCACCAACTCGTCCAGCGCCAGTGCGGCATCGCTGCCACCCAGGCCCTTGAGGGTGCCCAGCACGCCGGCGATGATCTTGCGAAACGGACGGTCGCCCAGTTCGCTCTCCTTGCCCACGCCGACCAGCAGCACGCGCTCGGCCTTGAGGTTGGGCAGGCTGTGCAGCAACAGGCTCTGGCCGACCTTGCCGGCGAGGTCGCCGCGTTTGAGCACGGCGCTGATGGCGCCGCCGCACAGGGCGTCGAGCTGGGAGGCGACGACGCCGAGCTTGCGGGCTTCGCCGACGGCAACCACCAGGGTGGCGGTTTTCAACGTTTCTGGGCTAACGCTTTTTACAACCAGTTCCATGTCCGGATCCCTGAATGAATGGTCAAGATGTCGGGCGCCGACTGTAGCGGGAGCAAGCTCCCTGCCACACGTGTCGAGTGAGGCAACGTCACGGTATCGCGCCGGCGACAAAGGCCGCAGTTTGAACCCCGGCCCCCGAGGCTGACAACCCTTGGTACAGCTATCTTTATGGCTTTGGGGACCGGTTTAAAGCGTGCGAAGTGACAGGCGCCTCCAATCACAGGATAATGCGGCTCTTTTTTCGGCGACTCGTGATGGCGAGTGGCTCGATTGCTTGTTTGGCCCCTAGCCTGACAATCCTGGAGTGTCTGGTTTGATCGTCTTTCGATATCTATCCCGCGAAGTTCTGCTGACCCTGAGCGCGGTCAGTGCCGTGCTGCTGGTCATCATCATGAGCGGGCGCTTCATCAAGTATCTCGCCCAGGCCGCTTCCGGCGCGCTGGATCCAGGCTCCCTGTTCCTGATCATGGGTTCCGCCTGCCAGGCTTCCTGCAATTGATCCTGCCGCTGGGGCTGTTCCTCGGCATTCTGCTGGCCTATGGGCGCCTGTACCTGGACAGCGAAATGACTGTCCTGTCGGCCACCGGCATGAGTCAGCAGCGGCTGTTTCGCATTACCCTGTTCCCGGCCACGCTGGTTGCGTTGATGGTGGCCTGGTTGAGCCTGAGCCTGGCGCCCCAGGGGGCCAACCAGTTCCAGTTGCTGATCAACCAGCAGGACGCCCTGACCGAGTTCGACACCCTGGTGCCGGGGCGCTTCCAGGCCCTGCGCGACGGCACGCGCGTCACCTATACCGAACAGCTTTCGGATGACCGGATCAATCTCGCCGGCGTCTTTATCACGCAAAAGAACCTGTCTTCCAACACCCAGAAGGATCGCGGCATTTCCGTGCTGGTGGCCGAGAAAGGGCGCCAGGAAATCAATCCCGACGGCAACCGCTACCTGATCCTCGAAAACGGCTATCGCTACGACGGCAAGCCGGGCCAAGCCGATTACCGCGCCATCAAGTACGACACCTATGGCGTGCTGCTGCCCAAGCCCGAGGCCAGTGAGGAGGTCACCGACCGCGACGCGATGCCGACCGCCAGCCTGCTGGGCAACACTGACATCCGCGCGCGTACCGAGCTGCAATGGCGCCTGTCGCTGCCGCTGCTGGTGTTCATCGTGACCCTCATGGCGGTCCCGCTGGCACGGGTCAATCCGCGCCAGGGTCGTTTCCTCAAGCTGCTTCCGGCGATTCTCCTGTATATGGCTTACCTGACCATCCTCATTACCGCCCGCAGTGCTTTGGAAAAAGGCAAGATCCCGCCGGCATTGGGCCTGTGGTGGGTGCATTCGATTTTCCTGGCCATTGGCCTGGGGCTGCTCTACTGGGAGCCGCTGTGCCTGAAACTGGCGAGCCGCCGCAGCGCGCTGGAGGTGGCCCGTGGTTAAGCTCGACCGCTACATCGGCAGCAGCGTGTTCATGGCGATCCTTGCGGTACTGGGGATCATCCTTGGCCTGGCGACCCTGTTTGCCTTCATCGATGAAATGAGCGACGTCAGCGATACCTACACCCTGGCGGACGTGGCGAGCTACGTGCTGCTGACCGCACCAAGGCGCCTGTACGACATGCTGCCGATGGCGGCGCTGATCGGTTGCCTGATCGGTCTGGGCAGCCTGGCCAGCAACAGCGAACTGACCATCATGCGTGCCGCCGGCGTTTCCGTCGGTCGGATTGTCTGGGCGGTGATGAAGCCGATGCTGGTGCTGATGCTGGTCGGCGTCCTGATCGGCGAGTACGTCGCCCCGGCCACCGAGAACACTGCCCAGGCCAACCGCTCCCTGGCCCAGGGCGGCGGGGATGCACAAAGCGCCAAGCATGGTCTGTGGCACCGTCAGGGCGATGAATTCATCCACATCAACTCGGTCCAGCCCAACGGCATTCTCTATGGCGTGACCCGGTATCGCTTCGACGAACAACGGCACATGTTGTCGTCGAGTTTCGCCAAGCGCGCCCAGTTTGCCGAGGATCATTGGCAATTGAGCGATGTCACCACCACCCTGTTCCATGAAAAGAACACCGAGGTGGTCGCGTCCCCGCAGGAGCGTTGGGATGTGGCGATCAGCCCGCAGTTGCTCAGCACGGTCGTCATGGCGCCGGAATCCCTGTCGATTACCGGCCTGTGGGGGTATATCCACTACCTGGCTGACCAGGGATTGAACAACGGTCGCTACTGGCTGGCTTTTTGGGTCAAGGTATTGCAACCACTGGTCACCGCCGCCCTCGTGCTGATGGCCATCTCCTTCATCTTTGGTCCGCTGCGTTCGGTAACCCTCGGTCAGCGAGTGTTCACCGGGGTTCTGGTGGGCTTCACCTTCCGCATTGCCCAGGACCTGCTGGGGCCATCGAGCCTGGTGTTCGGTTTCTCGCCACTGTTCGCGGTGCTGGTGCCGACGGGCGTCTGTGCGTTGGCCGGGCTCTGGCTGTTGCGCCGGGCTGGGTGATCCCAATTTCTTATGGTGAGCGGGCTTCTGTGGCGAGGGAGCTTGCTCCCGCTGGACTGCGCAGCAGTCCCCAGCAGCCTGCCTGACATATCGCCATGGCGGATAAATCCAGGGCCGCTTCGCAGCCAGCGGGGGCAAGCTCCCTCGCCACAAGAGCTCATCGACAGGCGAACGTGACGCTTGCGCGCTGTATCAGGTACAATTCCCGGCTATTTTTCGGCGGGCTTTGCCTGCAGCCTTTTTGAGTGTTGATCCGTGAGTGATTTGAGTCATATCCGCAATTTCTCCATCATCGCCCACATTGACCATGGCAAGTCGACGCTGGCTGATCGCTTCATCCAGATGTGCGGCGGCCTGACCGAGCGTGAGATGGAAGCCCAGGTCCTGGACTCCATGGACCTCGAGCGTGAACGCGGGATTACCATCAAGGCCCACAGCGTCACCCTCTATTACAAGGCCAAAGACGGCGTCACCTATCAGCTGAACTTCATTGACACCCCGGGCCACGTCGACTTCACCTACGAAGTCAGCCGTTCGCTGGCGGCCTGTGAAGGTGCGTTGCTGGTGGTCGATGCAGGCCAGGGTGTAGAGGCTCAATCGGTTGCCAACTGCTACACGGCCATCGAGCAGGGCCTGGAGGTCATGCCGGTCCTGAACAAGATCGACCTGCCCCAGGCCGAGCCGGAGCGCGTCAAGGATGAGATCGAGAAGATCATCGGTATCGACGCCACCGACGCGGTCACCTGCAGCGCCAAGACCGGCCTGGGTGTGGACGAAGTGCTTGAGCGCCTGGTGACCACCATCCCCGCGCCGACCGGCAACATCGAAGATCCGCTGCAAGCGTTGATCATCGACTCCTGGTTCGACAACTACCTGGGCGTGGTGTCCCTGGTTCGCGTGCGCCACGGCCGCGTGAAGAAGGGCGACAAGATCCTGGTCAAGTCCACCGGCAAGGTCCACCTGGTGGACAGCGTCGGTGTATTCAACCCGAAACACACCGCCACCGCCGACCTCAAGGCCGGTGAAGTGGGCTTCATCATCGCCGGCATCAAGGACATCCACGGAGCACCGGTCGGCGACACCCTGACCCTGAGTTCCACCCCGGACGTCGATGTGCTGCCGGGTTTCAAACGTATCCAGCCCCAGGTCTACGCCGGCCTGTTCCCGGTCAGTTCCGACGACTTCGAGGATTTCCGCGAAGCGCTGCAGAAGCTGACCCTGAACGACTCGTCGTTGCAATATACCCCGGAAAGCTCCGACGCCCTGGGCTTCGGCTTCCGCTGCGGGTTCCTGGGCATGCTGCACATGGAAATCATCCAGGAGCGCCTGGAGCGCGAGTACGACCTGGACCTGATCACCACCGCGCCGACGGTAATCTTCGAGCTGCTGCTCAAGAACGGTGAAACCATCTACGTCGACAACCCGTCCAAGCTACCGGACCTGTCGGCTATCGAAGACATGCGCGAACCGATCGTGCGGGCCAACATTCTTGTGCCTCAGGAGCACCTGGGCAACGTCATTACCCTGTGCATCGAGAAGCGCGGTGTGCAGCACGACATGCTGTTCCTCGGCTCGCAGGTCCAGGTGACCTATGACCTGCCGATGAACGAAGTGGTGCTGGACTTCTTCGATCGCCTGAAATCCACCAGTCGCGGCTATGCTTCGCTGGATTATCATTTCGATCGTTACCAATCGGCTAATCTGGTGAAGCTGGATGTGCTGATCAACGGTGAGAAGGTCGATGCCCTGGCATTGATCGTGCACCGTGACAACGCGCACTACAAAGGTCGTGCATTGACCGAGAAGATGAAGGAACTGATTCCGCGGCAGATGTTCGACGTGGCAATCCAGGCCGCCATTGGCGGGCAGATTGTGGCGCGTACAACCGTCAAGGCGCTCAGAAAGAACGTATTGGCCAAATGCTACGGCGGCGACGTCAGCCGTAAGCGCAAGCTGTTGGAAAAGCAGAAGGCCGGTAAAAAACGCATGAAGCAGGTCGGCAACGTGGAGATTCCACAGGAAGCCTTCCTTGCGGTGCTCAGGTTGGATAGTTAGGTCCTATGTCGCTAAATTTCCCGCTGTTGCTGGTTATCGCCGTGTTTGTCTGCGGTCTGTTGGCGTTGATTGATCTGTTGTTCCTGGCGCCTCGGCGCCGGGCGGCCATCGCCTCTTATCAGGGCAGCGTCAGCCAGCCCGATGGTGTGGTGGTCGAGAAACTCAACAAGGAACCGCTGCTGGTCGAATACGGCAAGTCGTTCTTTCCGGTGCTGTTCATCGTGCTGGTGCTGCGTTCGTTCCTGGTGGAGCCGTTCCAGATCCCGTCCGGCTCGATGAAGCCGACCCTGGACGTGGGCGATTTCATCCTGGTGAACAAGTTCTCCTACGGGATCCGCCTGCCGGTGATCGACAAGAAAATCATCGAGGTGGGTGATCCGCAGCGCGGCGACGTGATGGTGTTCCGCTTTCCCAGCGACCCTAACGTCAACTACATCAAGCGTGTGGTCGGCCTGCCGGGCGACAAGATCCGTTACACCGCCGACAAGCGTCTGTACGTGAATGGCGAACTGGTGGCCGAACAACTGCTCGGCTCCGAGCCGGGCACCCTGGGCAGCGCCGAGCTCTACCAGGAAAAACTCGGCGAGGTCGAGCACCTGATCCGCAAGGAAATGAGCCGCTACCGCGCGACGCCGGACCATTCGTGGACCGTGCCGGCCGAGCACTATTTCATGATGGGCGACAACCGCGACAACTCCAACGACAGCCGGTACTGGGATGATCCGAACATTCCCAAGGACATGCTGGGCATGGTCCCCGACCGCAATATCGTCGGCAAGGCCTTCGCGGTCTGGATGAGCTGGCCGGAACCCAAACTCGGACACCTGCCGAACTTCTCGCGGGTTGGCCTGATCAAGTAAACACACACGGCGCTGTTGAACACAGCGCCGAATGCATTTCTGGAGCCTGTACAAGGCGCCAACGATAGCCAGGACGTCATTTTTGAACACAGCGTTAATTGTCCCAAGCCAACGGCGCCTTGCCGACCTGGCGGTGGAATCCAGCCACGAACTCAGCGTGGGTAAACCGTGAGCGTTTCTTTAAGCCGCCTCGAGCGCCAGCTCGGCTACACCTTCAAGGACCCGGAGCTGATGCTCCTGGCCCTCACTCACCGCAGTTTTGCCGGGCGCAACAACGAACGCCTGGAATTCCTCGGTGATGCCATCCTCAATTTCGTCGCCGGCGAGGCGCTGTTCGAACGCTTCCCGCTGGCTCGCGAAGGCCAGTTGTCGCGTTTGCGCGCACGGCTGGTAAAAGGTGAGACCCTGGCCGTACTGGCCCGTGGTTTCGACCTGGGCGACTATCTGCGCTTGGGCTCCGGCGAGTTGAAAAGCGGCGGTTTTCGTCGCGAGTCGATTCTGGCCGATGCCTTGGAAGCCCTGATCGGTGCGATCTACCTGGACTCAGGCATGGAGAAGGCCCGTGAGCGCGTGCTGGCCTGGCTGACCTCCGAAATCGACAGCCTGACGCTGGTGGACACCAACAAGGATCCGAAAACCCGTTTGCAGGAATTCCTGCAATCGCGCAGTTGCGAGCTGCCGCGCTACGAAGTCGTGGATATCCAGGGCGAGCCGCACTGCCGAACCTTCTTCGTCGAATGCGAAGTGGTCCTACTGAATGAAAAAAGCCGTGGCCAGGGCGTGAGCCGTCGTATCGCCGAACAGGTGGCGGCCGCTGCAGCATTGATCGCCCTGGGCGTGGAGAATGGCAATGACTGATACAACTGTTACCCGTTGCGGCTATGTCGCCATCGTTGGCCGGCCGAACGTGGGCAAGTCCACATTGCTGAACCATATCCTGGGCCAGAAACTGGCGATCACCTCGCGCAAGCCCCAGACCACCCGCCACAATATGCTGGGTATCAAGACCGAAGGCGACGTGCAGGCTATCTACGTCGACACCCCGGGCATGCACAAGGGTGGCGAAAAGGCCCTGAACCGCTACATGAACAAGACCGCTTCGGCGGCGTTGAAAGACGTCGACGTGGTGATCTTCGTGGTCGACCGTACCAAGTGGACCGAAGAAGACCAGATGGTCCTCGAACGCGTCCAGTACGTGACCGGCCCGCTGATCGTGGCGCTGAACAAGACCGATCGCATCGAGGACAAGGCTGAGCTGATGCCGCACCTGACCTGGTTGCAGGAACAGCTGCCCAACGCCCAGATCATCCCGATTTCGGCCCAGCACGGCCATAACCTCGATGCGCTGGAGCGGGTGATTGCCGAGCACCTGCCGGAAAACGATCACTTCTTCCCCGAAGACCAGATCACCGACCGCAGCAGCCGTTTCCTCGCCGCTGAACTGGTGCGCGAGAAAATCATGCGCCAATTGGGCGCCGAGCTGCCGTACCAGATCACCGTGGAAATCGAAGAGTTCAAGCAGCAGGGCAAGACCCTGCACATCCACGCGTTGATCCTCGTCGAACGTGACGGCCAGAAGAAAATCATCATTGGTGACAAAGGCGAGCGCATCAAGCGCATTGGCACCGAGGCACGCAAGGACATGGAGCTGCTGTTCGACTCCAAGATCATGCTCAACCTGTGGGTCAAGGTGAAGGGCGGCTGGTCGGATGATGAACGGGCGTTGCGCTCGCTGGGTTACGGCGACTTGTAATCCGTCCGGCAGTACACCGCGGACCTTGTGGGAGCGGGTCTGGTGGGAGCAAAGCTTGCTCGCGATACAAGCGACTCGGTTTCAAGAAGACCGGGTTGTGTTCATCGCGGGCAAGCCTTGCTCCACCAGCCTTGCTCCCACAGTGGTTTCTGGGGTGTTGGTAATACTGCGTTTCCTTATCGAGAACTGCGACCTCCATGTCCCCCACCCATCCCATCGCCCAAGCCGCCTACGTCCTGCATTCGCGCGCCTACCGCGAAAGCAGTGCCCTGGTGGATTTCCTCACGCCGCAAGGGCGGTTGCGGGCGGTGTTGCGCGGGGCGCGGGGCAAGGCCGGGACGCTGGCGCGGCCGTTCGTGCCCCTGGAGGTCGAATTCCGGGGGCGGGGCGAGTTGAAGAATGTCGGGCGCATGGAAAGCAACGGAGTCGCGGCCTGGCTCAACGGCGAAGCCTTGTTCAGCGGCCTGTACCTCAACGAACTGCTGATCCGCCTGTTGCCCGCCGAAGATCCCCATCCCGCTGTCTTCGACCACTACGCCGCGACGCTGCTGGCCCTGGCCGAAGGCCGGCCGCTGGAGCCTCTGTTGCGATCCTTCGAATGGCGGCTGCTGGATGACCTGGGCTACGGTTTCGCCCTAGACGCCGACCTGCACGGCGAGCCCATTGCCGCCGATGGCCTGTACCGCTTGCAGGTGGATGCTGGCCTGGAGCGCGTCTACCTGCTGCAGCCCGGTTTGTTCAACGGCGTCGAACTGCTGGCCATGGCCGAGGCTGACTGGAGCGCGCCGGGCGCCTTGTCCGCGGCCAAGCGCCTGATGCGCCAGGCTTTGGCGGTTCACCTGGGCGGCAAGCCGCTGGTCAGTCGCGAGTTGTTTCGCAAGCCCTGATCAACCCGTATGCTGTGGGCCGAATCTCTGTCCATTCAAGGAGCGCTTTTCGTGAGCACCAGCAATCGCATTCTTCTCGGCGTGAACATCGACCATGTCGCCACCCTGCGCCAGGCCCGCGGTACCCGCTACCCGGATCCGGTCAAGGCCGCACTGGACGCCGAAGAGGCGGGCGCCGACGGCATCACCGTGCACCTGCGCGAAGACCGTCGTCATATCCAGGAACGCGATGTGCTGCTGCTCAAGGATGTGTTGCAGACCCGCATGAATTTCGAGATGGGCGTAACCGAAGAAATGATGGCATTCGCCGAGCGTATCCGCCCGGCGCACATCTGCCTGGTACCGGAAACGCGCCAGGAACTGACCACCGAAGGCGGCCTCGACGTGGCAGGGCAGGAAGCGCGGATCAGGGCGGCGGTGGAGCGGCTGTCGAAAACCGGCGCCGAGGTGTCGTTGTTCATCGATGCCGACGAGCGGCAGATCGAGGCCTCCAAGCGGGTCGGTGCCCCAGCCGTCGAACTGCACACCGGCCGCTACGCCGATGCCGAAACCCCCACGGATGTGGCCGACGAACTGCAACGAGTGGCTGACGGGGTCGCGTTCGGCCTGGCCCAAGGCCTGATCGTCAACGCCGGCCATGGCCTGCACTACCACAACGTCGAAGCCGTGGCGGCCATCAAGGGCGTCAACGAGCTGAACATTGGCCATGCGCTGGTGGCCCATGCCTTGTTTGTCGGGTTCAAGTCGGCGGTGGCGGAGATGAAGGCGCTGATCCTGGCGGCCGCCAGGCCCTGATATCACTGTCAGGCCCCTGTGGGAGCAAGGCTTGCCCGCGATGAAGTGGATGCAGTCCTTCTGATAGACGCGGCGCCTGTATCGCGAGCAAGCTTTGCTCCCACAGCAAGTCCCCCCACATTTGGCTGGTGTGGTGCCGTCAGAGCTGCGGGCTTTCCTGATTCGGCTTGCTCTTGTCGACGCCCGGCACATGCAGGTTGCCTTCGGCCACCTGGTTGCCTTCGAGCTGCGGTTGCGTGACCCAGGTCAGGATGTCGTAGTAGCGGCGGATGTTGGCGACGAAATGCACCGGCTCGCCGCCCCGGGCGTAGCCGTAGCGGGTCTTGCTGTACCACTGTTTCTGGGACAGGCGCGGCAGGATCTTCTTCACGTCCAGCCACTTGTTCGGATTCAGCCCTTCCTTGGCCGCCAGCTTGCGGGCGTCGTCCAGATGACCGCTGCCGACGTTATAGGCGGCAAGGGCGAACCAGGTACGGTCCGGCTCCTGGATGCTCTCGTCCAATTGATCCTTCATGTAGGCCAGGTACTTGGCGCCGCCCATGATGCTTTGCTTCGGATCCAGGCGGTTGGACACGCCCATGGCCTGGGCGGTGTTCTGGGTCAGCATCATCAGGCCGCGCACACCGGTCTTGGACGTGACCGCCGGTTGCCACAGCGATTCCTGGTAGCCAATGGCGGCCAACAGGCGCCAATCGACTTTTTCCTGCTTGGCATAGGCCTTGAAGTGCTGCTCGTACTTGGGCAACCGTTGCTGCAAATGCTGGGCAAAGGTGGTGGCGCCCATGTAGCCGAGGACATCGACGTGTCCGTAATAGCGATCTTTCAGGCGTTGCAGGGTGCCGTTCTTCTGCACTTTGTCGAGATAAGCGTTGATTTCGTTGAGCAGGCTGTTGTCTTCGCCGGGGCCCACCGCCCAGCTCTGGCTGCGGGCATCACCCAGGTCGAAGGCCACGCGGACGTTGGGGAAGTACACCTGGTTCATTGCCACTTCGTTGGAGTCCACCAGGGTCAGGTCGATCTGGCCCTCATCGACCATGCGCAACAGGTCGACCACTTCAACGGCGTCGGATTCTTCGTATTCGATGCCCGGATACTGCTGTTTCAGTTGCGCCAGTTGCTCGGCGTGGGTGCTGCCCTTGAGCACCATGATCTTCTTGCCCGCCAGGGCCGCCGCGTCGGTGGGGCGCGACTGGCCGTTGCGATAGATGACCTGGGGCGTGACTTCCAGGTAGGAATGGGAGAACCGTACCTGTTTCTTGCGCGCCTCGCTGCTGACCAGGCCGGCGGCGGCCAGTACCGGGCCGTTGGGTTTGCCGATCTGGCTGAACAGGTCGTCGAGGTTGTCGGCGGTCTCGATTTTCAGTTCCACACCCAAATCGTCGGCGAAACGCTTCACCAGCTCATATTCGAAGCCGGTTTCACCGTTGCGATCCTCAAAGTAGGTGGCGGGGCTGTTTCGGGTAACCACCCGCAGCACGCCATCCTCCTTTACGCGCTCCAGTGTGTTGGGTTTCTCAACACAACCACTGAGCACCAGGAAGAGTCCGGTTGCGATCAGCCATCTGGCGTACCGCGGACGCAAAGCCGTTGGGGAAAACATCTGCGCAGTATACGCAAACGGCCCTTACCGCCATATCTCGACAGCGAAAGGCCAGTCTGCTAGCGGTTGCAAAACATGTCTGCAACACAAGCCGGCCGGCGTGCGGCGGGTTTTATGTCGATTAAAAATATCTGTGCAGGCACATTGGAACGGACGTTCGACAAGGGGTTTGGCGCAAAGACCGACATTCGGCCAGCATCGCTGATGCCGTTTCGGGTGCCGTTGCCGACGGTTTAGGCTAGAATGCACGGCCTCAAAGCACACCCCCTTCCCGAGGCTGTCCCGAAGATGTTGATCCTGCGCGGCGCTCCTGCCCTTTCTGCCTTTCGCCACAGCAAACTCCTTGAGCAACTGAGCCAGAAGGTTTCGGCTGTCAGTGGCTTGTATGCTGAATTCGCTCACTTCGCCGAAGTCACCGGCGGTTTGACCGGCGACGAACAGCAGGTGCTCGCGCGCCTTCTGAAATACGGTCCCAGCGTTCCCGTCCAGGAGCCGGCTGGTCGCCTGTTCCTGGTACTGCCGCGCTTCGGCACCATTTCGCCGTGGTCGAGCAAGGCCAGCGACATCGCCCGCAACTGCGGCCTGGCGAAAATCCAGCGCCTGGAGCGCGGCATTGCCTTTTATGTCGCCGGTGAGTTCAGCGAGGCCGAGGCCCAACTGATCGCCGACAGCCTGCATGACCGCATGACCCAGGTCGTGCTGGGCAACCTGGAGCAGGCCTCCGGTCTGTTCAGCCACGCCGAGCCCAAGCCACTGACCGCCATCGACGTGCTGGGCGGTGGTCGTGCCGCGCTGGAAAAAGCCAATGCCGAGCTGGGCCTGGCCCTGGCCGAAGACGAGATCGATTACCTGGTCAACGCCTTCCAGGGCTTGAAGCGCAACCCCCACGACATCGAACTGATGATGTTTGCCCAGGCCAACTCCGAGCACTGCCGCCACAAGATCTTCAACGCCAGTTGGGACATTGACGGCCAGAGCCAGGAAAAAAGCCTGTTTGGCATGATCAAGAACACCTACCAGATGCACAGCGAAGGCGTTCTGTCTGCTTACAAGGACAACGCTTCGGTGATTGTCGGCAGCGTTGCCGGCCGCTTCTTCCCGAATCCCGAGACCCGCCAGTACGGTGCGGTCCAGGAGCCGGTGCACATCCTGATGAAGGTCGAGACCCACAACCACCCGACCGCGATTGCGCCGTTCCCGGGCGCGTCCACCGGTTCCGGTGGCGAGATCCGCGACGAAGGTGCAACCGGTCGCGGCGCCAAGCCCAAGGCCGGCCTGACCGGTTTCACCGTGTCGAACCTGCAGATTCCGGGCTTCGAGCAACCGTGGGAAAAGCCGTACGGCAAGCCTGAGCGCATCGTCAACGCCCTCGACATCATGATCGAGGGCCCGCTGGGTGGCGCCGCGTTCAACAACGAATTCGGCCGTCCGGCCCTGACGGGCTACTTCCGTACCTTCGAACAATCCATCACCACCCCCCGTGGCGAAGAAGTGCGCGGCTACCACAAGCCGATCATGCTCGCTGGCGGCATGGGCAACATTCGCGCCGAACACGTGCAAAAAGGCGAGATCGTGGTCGGCTCCAAGCTGATCGTCCTCGGCGGCCCGGCCATGCTGATCGGCCTGGGCGGCGGCGCGGCATCCTCCATGGCCACTGGCACCAGCTCGGCGGACCTGGATTTCGCGTCGGTCCAGCGGGAAAACCCGGAAATGGAACGCCGTTGCCAGGAAGTCATCGACCGTTGCTGGCAGTTGGGTGACAAGAACCCGATCAGCTTCATCCACGACGTGGGCGCGGGCGGCCTGTCCAACGCCTTCCCGGAACTGGTCAACGACGGTGGCCGTGGTGGCCGCTTCGAGCTGCGCAACATTCCGAACGACGAGCCGGGCATGGCCCCGCATGAAATCTGGAGCAACGAGTCCCAGGAACGTTACGTCCTGGCAGTCGGCCCGGCCGACTTCGAGCGCTTCCAGGCCATCTGCGAGCGTGAGCGCTGCCCGTTCGCCGTGGTCGGCGAAGCCACTGCCGAGCCGCAACTGACCGTCACCGACAGTCACTTCGGCAACAGCCCGGTGGACATGCCACTGGAAGTGCTGCTGGGCAAAGCCCCGCGCATGCACCGTTCGGCCGTTCGCGAAACCGAGCTGGGCGACGATTTCGATCCGTCCACCCTCGACATCGCCGATTCCATCGAGCGTGTCCTGCACCACCCGGCCGTGGCGAGCAAGAGCTTCCTGATCACCATCGGTGACCGCACCATCACTGGCCTCGTGGCCCGTGACCAGATGGTCGGCCCGTGGCAGGTGCCGGTGGCTGACGTCGCCGTGACCGCCACCAGTTTCGACGTCTATACCGGTGAAGCCATGGCCATGGGCGAGCGCACACCGCTGGCCCTGCTGGACGCTCCGGCGTCGGGCCGCATGGCGATTGGTGAGGCGCTGACCAACCTCGCGGCCTCGCGCATCGGCAAGATTTCCGACATCAAGCTGTCGGCCAACTGGATGTCCGCCGCCGGTCATCCGGGCGAAGACGCCCGCCTGTACGACACCGTCAAGGCTGTCGGCATGGAGCTGTGCCCGGAGCTGGGCATCACCATTCCGGTGGGCAAGGACTCCATGTCCATGGCCACGCGCTGGAACGAAGACGGCGTGGACAAGAGCGTGACCTCGCCGCTGTCGCTGATCGTGACCGGTTTCGCCCCGGTTACCGACATCCGCCAGACCCTGACCCCGCAACTGCGCATGGACAAGGGCACCACCGACCTGATCCTGATCGACCTGGGCCGTGGCCAGAACCGCATGGGCGCCTCGATCCTGGCCCAGGTGCATGGCAAGCTCGGCAAGCAAGCGCCTGACGTCGACGATGCCGAGGACCTGAAAGCGTTCTTCGCCGTCATCCAGGGCCTCAATGCCGACGGCCACCTGCTGGCCTACCACGACCGTTCCGATGGAGGCCTGCTGACCACCGTGATGGAAATGGCCTTCGCCGGTCACTGCGGCCTGAGCCTGACCCTCGACAGCGTGGCGGAATCCGCCGCCGAAATCCCGGCCATCCTGTTTAACGAAGAACTGGGTGCGGTGATCCAGGTTCGCCAGGACGCCACGCCGGACATCCTCGCCCAGTTCAGCGCGGCGGGCCTGGCCGATTGCGTCTCGGTGATCGGCCAGCCGATCAACAACGCCCACGTCAACATCACCTTCAATGGCGATACCGTCTTCGAAGGCCAGCGTCGCCTGTTGCAGCGCCAGTGGGCTGAAACCAGCTACCAGATCCAGCGTCTGCGGGACAACGCCGATTGCGCCGATCAGGAATTCGACGTACTGCTGGAAGAAGACAACCCGGGCCTGAGCGCCAAGCTCAGCTACGACGTCAACCTGGACGTGGCCGCGCCTTACATCAAGAAAGGCATTCGTCCACAAGTGGCGGTACTGCGTGAGCAGGGCGTCAACGGCCAGGTGGAAATGGCGGCGGCATTCGACCGTGCCGGTTTCAACGCGATCGACGTGCACATGAGCGACATCCTCGCGGGCCGTGTCGACCTTAATGACTTCAAGGGCATGGTGGCCTGTGGCGGCTTCTCCTACGGCGACGTGCTGGGTGCCGGTGAAGGCTGGGCCAAGTCGGCGCTGTTCAACAGCCGCGCCCGCGATGCGTTCCAAGGCTTCTTCGAGCGCACCGACAGCTTCACCCTGGGTGTGTGCAACGGTTGCCAGATGATGTCCAACCTCCACGAGCTGATCCCGGGCAGCGAGTTCTGGCCGCACTTCGTGCGCAACCGTTCCGAGCAGTTCGAAGCCCGCGTGGCGATGGTCCAGGTGCAGGAGTCGAACTCGATCTTCCTGCAAGGCATGGCCGGTTCGCGCATGCCGATCGCCATCGCCCACGGTGAAGGTCACGCCGAATTCGAAAGCGAAGAGGCGTTGCTCGAAGCCGACCTGTCCGGTTGCGTGTCGCTGCGGTTCGTCGACAACCACGGCAAGGTCACCGAAGCCTACCCGGCCAACCCGAACGGCTCGCCGCGCGGGATTACCGGCCTGACCAGCCGCGACGGCCGCGTGACCATCATGATGCCGCACCCTGAGCGGGTATTCCGCGCGGTGCAGAACTCGTGGCGTTCGGATGACTGGAACGAAGACGCGCCATGGATGCGCATGTTCCGCAACGCTCGCGTCTGGGTGAACTAAAGGCGTGTACAAGCTCTGCTTCTTTGTCCCGGCCAGCCATGTGGAAGAGGTCAAAACCGCCGTATTCGCTGCCGGTGGCGGACGGATCGGCGACTATGACCACTGCGCCTGGCAAGTGCTGGGTCTGGGCCAGTTTCGCCCCTTGGACGGCAGCCAGCCGTTCATGGGCGAAGTGGGTCAGGTTGAGCAGGTCGAGGAGTGGAAGGTGGAGCTTGTGGTGGCCGATGAGTTGATTCGCGTAGTGGTGGAGGCCTTGAAACAGAGCCATCCCTACGAGACACCGGCGTATGAGGTGTGGCGGTTGGAGGATTTCTGATCCTCTGCCCGTGGAAATGAGAAACCCGCTGATTGATTCAGCGGGTTTTTATTGGGTGGACGGTTTGTTGCAGTCAGTGGCGGCCTCTTCGCGAGCAGGCTCGCTCCCACAGGGTAGGGTGCAGGTCACGACTTCTATGAGCACCGCAAATCCCTTGTGGGAGCGAGCCTGCTCGCGATGACGCCCGACCAGACAATGACGTCCCGACCTGCGGCGACGCCGGGCCCATCTACTGATGCCGACGCTCCAGGCGACAAACCTCTTTCTCGATACCGATGCACTCGACCGGTTCGCTCACACCTTTCTCGAACCGCCGAGCATTCATCAACAGCCCGCCCTTGATGCCACCGATGAATGCGTAGGCGCCCTCACGTGCGCCGGTGCTACGTCCTGATAGATCAACCGCCACGGTGTTGGGCCTGACTTCATAGACCCAGCCGCCGTTCGAGGCTTGCTCGGTGGCCCAGAGCTTGGCTTCGCCATAGTCGTGAAACGCTACGACGACCGATTGAGCCAAGGGAGACTCCGGCTGGGTGGCCAGTCTCAAATTCGGCGGGAGAGTGTTCCAGGCCTGCAACCCCTGGCTGAGCGCATCCGCGCCCTGCACGGGGTTGATTGTCGTAGAGCCGACGGCCCAGAGGGGTTCCTTGGTCGTTACCCAGGCCAGTCCTTCTGGAGGCTCCAGCCGATTCCAATCGATGGGAATCGCAGCAACCTGCTGCATCGTCTCGTGGCCGGTGGGTTCCCGGTAGTCCGGATTCGTCACGCAATTGGCCAGGTTCGTTGCCTTGCAGGCCTTATTGATGAAGGACCCCTTGACCCCACCTGGGAAGCTGATTTCCACCTCGCGGGGGAAGGGGCCTCCTGATTGCTCCTGATCGATCCCATGGGGGGCCTTGAATTCGTACACCCACTCGCTGGCGTAGTGCTGGGCGATGAACTGACTGCGCGTCGTGCTGCTGAACACCGTCCCGGCGGAGCCACCCGCATGGTTGTACCAGTTGTATATCCATTCGCTCTCGGGGATGCCCGCGGCTTTGGGCAGCAGACCGTCCTGAAAAGCGCTGAGACCCTGGCCCGTTGTATCTCCCCGGTAGAGCGTGTCCATGTCGGTACGCCAGCGCAACGATGGTGTGGTTTTGCGAATATCCACGTCTGGATTCGCCGTGACCTTGAGCCAGGCTTGGTACCAGGGCTCTGCTTTCGGGTCCTGAGAGCCTTGGGTCGCTGCCCACGCATAAGGGCCTGTTTGCCAGGCGCCTACAAGTACCGCCGCGACAGTCGCCGCCCGTATGAAAGTGCTTTTTCTAGTCATGATTGAATGCCTCAGCTGGAATGAGGGGCCAGTCGAATCACATACGTCATGACTACCTATTCTTCGACGTGACAGGTTTGGTGATTGATCGCGTCGGGAGGGCGCCGCTGGGGCGCGCCTCGGTCCGCCGCGTGAGTCCAAAGAATAGGCGACGGCGGGTTTTTCAGCCGTTTTTTGGGATCCAATCTTGTAACAAGCTGCTCCGGCGGAGATCGTTAGAGGGATTGCGCGCAGGTTTTACGGTTGTTCAGCATTGCCCTTAGCGCTTCACCCATTGCACTGGCCCGATTTCCCACCAGCACATGCCAGATGCCGCCTTCCATCTGGCTGACACCTTGGCAACCCAGGGCTCTCAGATCCGTCTCGGATAACCGTCGGGCGTCTTCGAGCTGCACCCGTAGCCGCGTTTGGGCGACGCATTCCAAGGCCAACACATTGTCCTTGCCGCCCAGTGCGTCCAGCCATTGCCCGACCTGCTCGGTGCTAAACGAGGTTGACTCGGCCTGCACCGGTTCACTCACCGGGTTGTCGATCGAGACGGCCATTGGCAAGGCCAGGCGGATCTCGTCGGCGATGCTGTCGGCCATCGGCCCAACCACCACCTGTAGGCTGCCGCCGTTGCCGGGGCGTACCACGGCCATGGCGCCCAGGGCCTTGAGTTGTGCATCGGAGGCCTTGTTGCGATCGACCATGTCCAGTCGCAGGCGCGTGGTGCAGGCGCCGACGGTGATCAGGTTGTCGGCGCCACCGAGCGCTGCGATGTAGGCCCCGGCTCGTTCATTCTGGGTAAAGACCGGTTTGTCTGCGGTCGGGACGTCTTCACGACCGGGGGTCTTGAGGTCGAAGCGGCGGATGCAGAAGTCGAACACGGTGTAGTAGATCACCGCATAGGCCAGGCCCACCGGCACCACCAACCAGCCGTTGTTCGACTTGCCCCAGCCCAGGACCATGTCGATGAAACCGCCGGAGAAGGTAAAGCCCAGGCGGATGTTCAGCCAGTCGGTAATCGCCATCGACAGCCCGGTGAGCAAGGCATGCAACAGGAACAGCAGTGGCGCGAGGAACATGAAGGCAAATTCCACCGGCTCGGTGACGCCGGTGAGAAACGAGGTCAGGGCCATGGACAACAGAATCCCGCCCATGACTTTGCGCCTTTGGGGCAGGGCGTTGCGGTACATCGCCAGGCACGCGGCGGGCAGGCCGAAAAGCATCACCGGGAACATGCCGGTCATGAACTGGCCGCCGTTGGGGTCGCCGGCAAAATAGCGGGTCAGATCGCCGGTCACCACCGCACCGGTGTGCGGGTCGGTGAAGCTGCCGAAGATGAACCAGGCCATGTTGTTGAGGATGTGGTGCAGACCGGTGACGATCAGCAGCCGGTTGAACACCCCGAATACGAATGCCCCCAGGCTGCCGCTTTCCATCAACAGCGCGCCGAAGCTGTTGATGCCTTGCTGGATCGGCGGCCAGACCAGGCCGAACGCCACTCCCAGGCCCACCGCGCTGAAGCCGGTGACGATCGGCACGAAGCGCCGGCCGCCGAAGAACGCCAGGTACTCCGGCAGCTTGATGTCCTTGAACCGGTTATACAGTGCCCCCGCGAGCAGGCCGCTGATGATCCCGGCGAGCATGCCCATGTTGATGCTGGCGTCGAGCACCTTCAGCGTGGCGATCATCACCAGATAACCGATGGCCCCGGCCAGCCCCGCCGTGCCGTTATTGTCCCGGGCGAAGCCCACGGCGATGCCAATGGCGAAGATCATCGCCAGGTTGGTGAAAATGGCCTGCCCGGCATCATGGATGATGGCGATGTTCAGAAGATCGGTGTCGCCCAGGCGCAGCAACAGGCCGGCGATGGGCAGGATGGCGATGGGCAGCATCAGCGCCCGGCCGAGACGTTGCAGTCCTTCGATGAAATGCTGGTACATGGCGGTTCTCCCTTATTGTTCTTCGACGTACTCAGCCCAGGGGCCAGTGTTGATGACAGGCCTGGCGCACGGCAGCGGCACTGCCCAGCCCCAGCAATTCGGCGCTGAGGCAAGCGCACTTGACGGCGTCAAGATCGCGCACGCGGGCTTTGATCTCGCCGATCTGCGCCGGGCTGACCGACAGTTCGCGCACACCCAGCCCCACCAGCACCGGCGTCGCCAAAGGATCGGAGGCCAGGGCGCCGCACACGCCGATCCAGCGCCCATGCCGGGCCGCGCCGGCGCAGGCCTGGGCGATCAGCCGCAGCAGTGCCGGGTGCAGGGCATCGACCCGGGCGGCGAGGCCGGCGTGGTCGCGGTCCATGGCAAGGGTGTACTGCGAGAGGTCGTTGGTGCCGATGGACAGGAAGTCCGCGTGCTCGGCCAGTTGTTCGGCCAGCAAGGCGGCCGCCGGCACTTCGATCATCACCCCCAGTTGCGGCCGTTCGCTCAGGCCCAGTTCACGGCCCAGTGCATCGAGGCGCTGGCGGATGTGCAGCAGTTCGTCGACTTCGGTGACCATGGGCAACAGGATCCGGCAGCGGTCCAGTGGACGGGTTTGCAGCAACGCTCGCAGTTGCTGGTCGAGCAATTCCGGGCGCACCTGGGCCAGGCGAATACCCCGCAGGCCCAGCACCGGGTTGGCTTCGGGCGGCAGCGGCAGGTAGTCCAACTGTTTGTCGCCGCCGACATCGATGGTGCGGATGATCACCGGCTTGTCGCCCATGGCGTCGAGCACGGCTTGGTAGCTTTGGCGCTGTTCTTCTTCGTCCGGAGCGGTGCGGCGGTCAACGAACAGGAATTCGGTACGCAGCAGCCCGACACCGTCAGCGCCGTTAGCCAGGGCCTCGGCCGCATCGGCGCTGGAGGCGACGTTGGCCGCCACTTCGACCGTCACGCCATCAACGGTGCGGGCCGGTGCGTGGGCCTGGGCTTGTTGTCGAGCGCGACGGGCGGCTCGCTGGGCATGTGCCTGTTGCACCTGGGTCATGCGCTCGGCGCTGGGTCGCAATTCGAGACGGCCTTCGTCGGCATCCAGCACCACCGACTGGCCTTGTTCCTGTTCCAACAGCGCCGCGTCCAGCGCCACCAGGCACGGCATCCCTTTGCCTCGGGCCAGGATGGCCACGTGAGAAGTGGCGCCGCCCTCGACCATGCACACGCCGGCGACGCCTTGGGCACTGAGTTGCAGCAGGTCCGACGGGGTCAGTTCCTGGGCCGCGACAATCGCGCCCGCCGGCACGTCGAATTGCCAGCTTTCCCCCAGCAATGCCCGCAGGACCCGTTGGCGCAGGTCGCGCAGGTCGTTGGCGCGCTCGGCCAGCAGTGTGCTGCCCAGTTGCTCCAGCACCCGGCATTGCGCGTCGATGGACTGGTTCCAGGCGTGAGTCGCGGCGCTGCCCTGGTCGATGCAGAGGTGGGCGGCATCGAGCAGGATCGGGTCGTCCAGCAACGCCAGATGGGCGCTGAAAATCGCTTCCTCGTCGCTGTGGCGCCGGGCCTTGGCGTTGTCCAGGGTCAGGTGAATATCGCGGCTGACGTGGGCCAAGGCACTGCTCAATTGCTGGCGCTGATCTTCGACGTTGTGACCGCCCGCGTCCTCGGGCAACTGAATGCCATTCAACCGGACCAGCGGCCCGGCCACAAGGCCGGGGGCGGCGCATACGCCGTGCAGCACGCCGTCTTCGGCAGGACGAGCATGGGGTTTGAGTGCAGGCGCTGCGGCGTGGGCGTCTTCGGCCAGGGCGGTGGACAGGGTCGTCAACAATGCTTGCAGTGCCGCTTCGGCATCGTTGCCACGGCAACTGACCTGCACTTCTGCCTGCTCGCTGATCGCAAGGCTCATCATCCCCATGAGGCTGTCGCAGGAGGCCGACTTGCCGCCGAAATGCAATTGCGAGCGACTCTTGAAGCCCTGGGCGGTCTGGCGTATCAAGGCCGCCGGCCGCGCGTGCAAGCCGCCGCGATGGGCGATGCGGATCTGGCCGAAGACCTCGATGCCGACGTCCTGAGGTTCGTCCGTTGACGAGCCTGTAGCCACGGCGATGACATGCAGCAGCGGCTCGCCGACCTTTACGCCCTTGAGGGTGACGGGCCGCGCCTGAAAGCGCTCGCCATTGGTGATGACCAACAGACTGACCAGGCTCTTGCAACGCCGCGCCACTTTGTCCACGTCATAACGCAGCAACGGCTGGCCGTTACTGACCCGTGCACCTTCCTTGACCAGCATGGAAAACCCGTCGCCACGCAGCTCGACGGTGTCCAGCCCCAGGTGCAGCAGCAGTTCGGCCCCATTGTCGGCCCGCAGGGTCACGGCGTGGCCGGTGCGGGCGACATGGATCACTTCGCCGTCGCAGGGTGCGTAGAGGGTGTCGTTCAGCGGATCGATGGCGATCCCGTCGCCCATGGCGCCGCTGGCGAACACGGCGTCCGGCACATTGGCGAGGGTGAGCACCGGCCCGCTGAGCGGGGCGCTGAGGGTCAACTCTTTATTATTGTTGGGCATGGCGCGCTCTCATCAGGCTGTCATTAATCAGTGCGTACGGGTGACTTTGCTCAGGTGCCGCGGTTGGTCGGGGTTCAGGCCCCGGGCCACGGAGAGGTGGGCGGCCATCCCGTAAAAGCTCTGGATCGCCAGGATCGGGTCCAGGGCCGGGTGTTCGGCGCGGGTCAGGGTCAGGTCGCGTTCGGCGATGTCATCGGGCGCTGCCAGCAAGACCCGGGCGCCGCGCTGGCGCATGTCGGCGGCCAGGCTCAATACGCCGGCCTGCTCGGCACCGCGAGGGGCGAGCACCAGCAGCGGGTAGTTTTCATCGATCAGCGCCATCGGCCCGTGACGCACCTCGGCGCTGCTGAAGGCTTCGGCCTGGATCGCCGAGGTTTCCTTGAACTTGAGCGCCGCTTCCTGGGCGATGGCGAATCCGGCGCCACGGCCGATCACCATCAGCCGCTGGCAATTGCGCAGGGCCTCGACGGCGGTACTCCAATCCTGGCGAGCGGCCTCGCGCAAACCTTCGGGCAGGGCGCTGCCGGCCTCCAGTAGTTCGGCGTCGTCCTTCCATTGGGCCACCAACCGTGCGCTGGCGCTGAGGGTGGCGATGAAGCTCTTGGTAGCGGCGACGCTGCTTTCGACACCGGCGCACAGCGGCACGCTGAACTCACACGCTGCTTCCAGAGGCGAATCGAGCGCGTTGACCAGGGCCACGCTCAAGGCGCCGCGCTTGCGCAACAGGCGCAGGCTGTTCACCAGGTCCGGGCTCTGGCCCGACTGGGAAAAGCCGAATGCCACCTGGCCGCTGACCTTGAGCGGCGCCTGCTGCATGGTCACCACCGACATCGGCAACGACGCCACCGGCAAGCCCAATTGCTGCATGGTCAGGTAGGCGAAGTAGCTGGCGGCGTGGTCGGAACTGCCGCGGGCGATGGTCATTGCCACTTGCGGCGGCTGACGGCGCAGGCGTCCGGCGATTTCCTGCAGGGCCGGGTCCAGTTGCTGCAACTGGCGTTCGACGGCTTCGCAGGCGGCGAGGGCCTCTTCAAGCATTTTGGAAGTCAATGGCTTCTCCTTCGACCATCACGTCGGTCAGGGTCAGGGAACGGTCAAGGCGCACGCAGTCGGCCCAGGCGCCCGGTTGCAGACGTCCGCGCTCGGGCAGGCCGAGGTAGTCGGCAGGAAATTGAGACAGGCGTTGCGAGGCTTCGGCGATGGGCAGGCCGATTTTCACCAGGTTACGCAGGGCCTGGTCCATGGTCAGGGTGCTGCCGGCCAGGGTGCCATCGGCCAGCCGCACGCCGCCCAGGCATTTGGTTACGGTGTGGCTGCCCAGTTTGTACTCGCCGTCGGGCATGCCGGCGGCGGCGGTGGAGTCGGTGACGCAATACAGGCATGGGATCGCGCGCAAGGCCACGCGCATGGCGCCGGGGTGCACGTGCAGCAGGTCCGGGATCAGCTCGGCATAGCGGGCGTGGGCCAGCGCCGCGCCGACAATGCCCGGCTCGCGGTGATGCAGCGCGCTCATGGCGTTGTACAAATGGGTGAAGCTGCTGGCGCCGGCGGCCAGTGCGGCGACGCCTTCTTCGTAGCTGCCCAGGGTATGGCCGATCTGCATGCGCACGCCACGGGCACTGAGGGTGCGGATCAAGGCATCGTGGCCGGCGATTTCCGGGGCGATGGTGATCACCCGGATCGGCGCCAGGGCCAGATAACCTTCCACTTCGGCCATCAACGCGGTGTGGGCGAAGTTCGGTTGCGCGCCGAGTTTGCCGGGGTTGATGTAGGGACCTTCCAGATGCACGCCGAGCATCCGGGCGCTGCCGTTCTGCCGTTGCTCACAGAACTCGCCCAGGGCCTTGAGCACGCGGGTGATCTCTTCGCCTGGCGCGGTCATGGTGGTCGCCAACAGCGAGGTCGTACCAAAGCGCACATGGGTGCGGGCGATCGTGTCGAACGCCGGGGCGCCTTCCATGATGTCCTTGCCGCCGCCGCCGTGGACATGCAGGTCGATGAAGCCGGGCAGCAGGTAAGGCAAGTCATTGTCGGCCGGATCGCAGGGTTGGCCTTCGACGGACACGACCTTGCCGTGGGCGTGGATCAGGAGGCCGCGAACCCAGCCGTGGGCGGTGAGGATGTTGTCTTCGGACATGGGCAGTCTCTGATGTCTGGGGAGGCAGCGCTGCTAGCGCCGGAGCTCGGCGACAAAGTCGTAGTAATCGTTGCGGCAGTAGGTGTCGGTGACTTCGATGGGCGTGTTGTCCTCCAGGTAGCCGACCCGGGTCATCAGCAGCATGGCGGTGCCTGGGGCGATACCCACCAGGGTGGCGAACTCGTCCGAGGCGTTGATGGCCTGGATGTGCTGCAGGGCGCGCACCACCGGTTTGCCGATGCTGTCGAGAAATTCGTAGAGCGAAGCGCCAATGGCCTGGGGCTTGGGGATGATGGCGGCGGGCAGGGTGCTCATTTCGATGGCCATGACCGTGTCGTCGGCCTTACGCAGGCGCTTGAGCCGCGCGACCTTGTCGGTGGGTGAAAGGCCCAGGCGGATCAGTTCTTCGTGGGTGGGCGGGGTGATTTCCCGTTCCAGCCACTGGGAGCCGGGCACGAAACCCTTGAGCCGCAACATCTCGCTGAAGCCGCTGAGGCGTGACAGCGGTTGTTCCAGGCGCGGGGTGATGAACGTGCCTGAGCCTTGGTTGCGGCGGATCAGGCCTTGGTCGAATAACACTTCCAGTGCTTTGCGGGCGGTGACTCGGGAAATGCCCAGTTGTTCGCTCAAGCTGCGTTCGGACGGCATGGCTTGTTCGGCTTTCCATTGGCCTGCGTGTATTGCGGCTTCCAGGTTGCGGGCCAGTTGCAGGTAGAGCGGTGTGGCTTGGGTGTCGTCGGGGCGCAGGGCCAGGATGTCGTTCATGGGGTGTCCGATGCGGTTGTTGGGGGTGTTGTCGCTCGGTGATGGGGTGGAAGTTAATACCACTTGAATACCATGTCAATGAGGGTTGCCTTAAGGTTTCTGGGATTGTCGGGGGGATTTTTTGGAGTGGATTTCAAGTGGTATTACTTTTGGTCGTTTTGGTGGAAGAGGACCGTAGCTGCTGAGGGGGACTTTGAGGGAAGTGGTATTTGCGCTTTGGTGATGGGGGGTTGGATTTATTTTTTTATGCCGACCGGCGGTTGTTTTGAGGGAGAGTTGGATGGTGTGTATATCCATTTCTTCGGTAACGGCGACTTATGGTTCCGCTCTTACAGCGGGTTACTTTTGGCAGACGCCCCAAAAGTAACCAAAAGGTCTTAGCCCCACCACTCGGCACCTCGCCTAGGCTCGGTGTGCCCTCACTCCGGCATTGCTCCGTGGGCCCGCCGCGAAGGGCCATCCATGGCCCAGCGCGGCTACCCCGGCATCCATGCCGGGGTACCCACTACGCAATACCTGCGTTCGGCCAGCGTGGTTAACGGGGCCTGAAGATCAAAAGCAAAAGCAAAAGCAAAAGCAAAAGCAAAAGCAAAAGCAAGGCGGCTTTGCCGCCGACCTGCTTTTTGAGCGTACGTGTTCCCCCTGTGGGAGCGAGCCTGCTCGCGATGGCGTCGGTTCATGCAGCACTTTTCAAACTGACCCACCGCTATCGCGAGCAGGCTCGCTCCCACAGGGAAGGCGTTCGCGCAACAAAACGAGCCGTGCACATCACCCCCTGTCAGCCCGATCTACGATCCGGCACGCGGTCTGTCAGACGCACCGAAGTTTCCGACAAGTTTTTAAGGTTGTCCCTCGGAAGCGGCGGCTCTAGCCTGTGGGTGTCGCTGCCAATTCAGCGACCGGGTTTGACCGTCCGAAGAATCACAGGGCACAGGCCCGGACGATTTGTCCTGGGCTCCATTAATTCAAGGAGTTTTCCCTTTGAAAAATGACAAACCCGCATCCAATTTCCCCTACGGCGACTACGCCCCCGAAAAGCTGCAAGAAGCCGCTGATCGTGCGCTGGACCATTACCTCAAACCCGAGGACAACTCGTCAGAACCCAAGCCCTCCCTGCAGTTGTTCACCGTTACCGATGCTGTCGACACCGAAGTCCTGCTAGCCAACCTCAGCGAAACCCTGGCCTCGGCCAATGCCATGCTCAGCGACCTGGCCTTCGACCTCGACGGCTCGCGGCGGCATGTGGCGCTGGGGGTGGCGCAGATGATTGAGTTGGGCGCGCTGTTGGCGGACAAGGCGCTGGATCGGGTGGAGCTACGGGCTTGATGGCGTAAGGGCCGGCGCCATTGCGAGCAGGCTCGCTCCCACAGGGGGGTGTTCACATATGTGTGGCCCCCCTGTGGCGAGGGGATTTATCCCCGCTGGGGCGCGCAGCGGCCCCAAAGCAAGCGACTCAATCTGCCTGACGCACCGGGTTGTTTGGCTTTAGGGACGCTGCGCAGCCCAGCGGGGCGGTGCGACGTTTCGCTGAATCCCCTCGCCACAAAAGCTTTCATGTCGCAACAAGGCTTCCATGCCTCAACAAGCGCTTGCCACATAAGAGACAGAGGCTACGGCCGAATCTCGATCATCGTGCCATCCGGCACCAGGTTCCAGACTTCGCGCATGTCGACGTTGCGCATGGCGATGCAGCCATCGGTCCAGTCCAGGGTGTGGAACAGCTGTTCAGGGGTTTCTTCGGAATCAGGCGTGCCGTGGATCATGATCATGTTCCCAGGCTCCACGCCTTCGCGCCGGGCGCGGGCGGCGTCGCTGATGTTGGGGTAGGAGATGTGCATCGACAGGTAGAAGCGATCACTGACCTTGCGCCAGTCGATCCAATAGAAACCTTCAGGGGTGCGCTTGTCGCCCTGGATCAGCTTGGGGCCTTTCTTGGCACCCTTGCCGAGGGAAATACGGTAGGTCTTGAGTGGTTTGCCGTCATTGATCAATTGCAATTGATGGGCGGACTTGAGCACCAGCACTTTTTCGATGACCTTGCCGTCGTAGGTCCCCACCGCAGAAGCCTGGGACACAGCAGCGAACGACAAGCAGAACAGCACAAGCAACCAGCGCATTGAAACGGTATCCCTAAAGGTCGTGACGATATGGTTTTTCAGGTCTTGGCAGGCTGAGCCAGGGGTGGGATCGATTCGGATCGCACCGGGTAATGCTCGGTTCGTCGATCAGCATAGAAGTATTCCAGGGTCCGGCCCACTGTGCGAAAAGCCAGTTCGTCCCAGGGAATGTCCGCTTCTTCGAACAGTTTCACTTCCAGGCTCTCGGGTCCGGCGGCGAAATCCTCATCCACCAGCTCGGCGCGAAAGAATACATGCACCTGGCTGATGTGCGGTACGTCGATCAACGTATAGATGCTTAAATTTCGCACCCGGGCGCAGGCTTCCTCGGCGGTTTCGCGTTCGGCGGCCTGTTCGACGGTTTCGCCGTTTTCCATGAAGCCCGCCGGCAGCGTCCAGTAACCGCGTCGCGGCTCGATGGCGCGGCGGCACAGCAGGACTTTGCTGCCCCAGGTCGGTACGCAACCGGCCACGATGTTGGGGTTCTGGTAGTGGATGGTGTGGCAGGTGTCGCAGACAAAGCGCAGGCGCGAGTCGCCTTCGGGTATGCGCTGGGTCACCGGGTTACCGCACTGGCTGCAGAATTTCATGCTTGGGTTCCTGAATGCTGCGCCTATCTTGGCGTGCGGGACGGGTGTCGGCAAGTTGTCGTTTCGCGACACGACGCGGTCCGGGGGTTGGGCGGCTTGAACGATTGGTGCATGATGCAAGGCAGCGAATGAATCGAGAAGTCTCATGCTGGACGAGCTACTGCATCGAGTAAGCAACCATACCCCGCGTGATCTGCAGGCCGACCGACGTTTCCCTGAAGCCGCGGTGCTGGTGCCGATCACCCGCAGTGACGAGCCGGAGCTGGTACTGACCTTGCGCGCCAGCGGGCTCTCGACCCATGGCGGCGAAGTGGCCTTCCCCGGCGGACGGCGCGATCCGGAGGACCCGGACCTGGTGTTCACCGCCCTGCGCGAAGCCGAAGAGGAAATCGGTCTGCCCCCCGGCCTGGTGGAAGTGATCGGCCCCCTCAGCCCGTTGATTTCGTTGCATGGCATCAAGGTCACGCCCTATGTCGGAGTGATTCCGGATTTCGTCGAGTATCAGGCCAACGATGCCGAGATCGCCGCAGTCTTCAATGTACCGCTGGACTTTTTCCGCAAGGATCCCCGCGAACACACCCATCGCATCGATTACCAGGGCTGCAGCTGGTACGTGCCCAGCTACCGTTTTGGCGAGTACAAGATCTGGGGGCTGACGGCGATCATGATCGTCGAGCTGGTGAACCTGCTGTTCGACGCCGGCATTGACCTGCACAAACCACCCAGAAGCTTCATCAATACCTGAGCCCGAGGATCCTCATGAAATACCGCCTGGGCGATGCCCGTGTCGAAACCCACCCACAGAGCTGGGTCGCCCCCAACGCCACGCTGGTGGGCAAGGTCCGCCTCGAAGAAGGCGCCAGTGTCTGGTTCAACGCCGTGCTGCGCGGCGATAACGAGTTGATCCTGATCGGCAAGGACAGCAACGTGCAGGACGGCACGGTGATGCACACCGACATGGGTTTTCCACTGACCATCGGCACCGGTGTGACCATTGGCCATAACGCCATGCTCCACGGTTGCACGGTGGGGGATTACAGCCTCATCGGCATCAATGCGGTGATTCTCAACGGCGCGAAGATCGGCAAGAACTGCATCATCGGCGCCAACGCGTTGATCGGCGAAAACAAGGAAATCCCCGACGGTTCGCTGGTGATGGGCTCGCCTGGCAAGGTCGTCCGGGAACTGACCGAGGCCCAGAAGAAGATGCTCGAGGCCAGCGCGGCGCATTACGTCCACAACGCGCAGCGCTACGCCCGCGACCTGGCTGAGCAAGACTCATGAACACCCCCGAACGCCCGGTGCCTTCGCCCTGCGTGAGCATCTGCTCGCTGGACGATGACGATGTCTGCACCGGCTGCCAGCGCACCGTGTCCGAGATCACCCGTTGGCGCAGCATGGACAACGATGAGCGGCGTAGCGTATTGGCGTTGTGTCATGAGCGGGCGAAGGCCAGTGGGCTGGTGTGGATGTTGCCGGGGAGGTCTTGAGTACAAGTCCTCTGTGGCAGTCTTCTAATACCGTTGCCCCATCCACCGATCCAATCCCACCACCCCCAGCGCGATCCCGATAAACCCCAGCAATATCTCCCCGGCATTGATGAACACCTGTGGATAACCCAGCGTTGCCACGTCGATGAAAGGGTAGGGGTACGCCCCGAGGAAACTCCCCCGCAACAGGACATGGGCGAAGTACACCACGGGGTAAATCACCCACAGTCCGATATGCCACAGGCGCAGGGTGCCTTTGGGTACGTACCGCCACCAATAGGCGATGAACAGCAGTGGCATCACGTCGTGCAACAGTTCGTCGGCCACGAACTGCCAGCCTTCGGGTTGCCACAGATGGCGCAGCAGCAGGTTATAAGCCAGGCCGACCAGGGCGATGCTCGCGGCGATACCACTGCTGACGGCGGGGCGCAGGAACCAGCGTCGGGCTGCCGATTCGCGGCGGGTCACTTCACACGTCAGCACCACGGCCACCAATGTATTGGTCAATACCGTGAAGAAGCTGAAGACATTCACCAGGCCGCCCAGCAGGCTCGCGCCCAGTTCCCAGCGCCCCAGCAGGATCAGATACAGCTGGATGCTCAATCCCGCCCAGCCCAGCAGCGCCGCCACGGATACGAAGCGCTGTCGAAGGTTCATGAGTCAGACCGGCCGCTTGGTACGCATCAGCTTGATATACAGCCGCTCGACTTTCTCCCGCGCCCACGGCGTCTTGCGCAGGAAGGTCAGGCTCGACTTGATGCTCGGGTCGCTCTTGAAGCAACGGATATCGATGCGTTCGGCCAGGCCCGACCATTCGTAGTGCTGCACCAGGGCGTTGAGGATTTGCTCCAGCGTCACGCCGTGCAGGGGGTTGTTGTGCTGTTCGGTCATGGAGGTATTTGCGTGAAGAGGAATAAGCCGCGCACCTTATCCGAGGCGCCCATGTGTTGGAAGTCTAGTGGCAACACTGTTACCGGATTCGAAAAGATTCATGTCGGCAAAAGCGCTTTCTCTATTGGTAGCGGGCCATTATTCTTGCGCCCCCTGCTGAAACGGTTCTTCTGACGTATCAGGATTTAAAAGATAGCGCTGTCTTTGCCTGCAACCTCATGTGGGAGCGAGCCTGCTCGCGATTGCGGCGTCACACGCAACAGGCGTGTTGGCTGATCCACCGCAGTCGCGAGCAGGCTCGCTCCCACAAGAGGCTGCTGATAGCGGGTCAGCTTTTTACTGAACCATGCCTGCGCAAGATCGTCATCTACAGTGATTACTTGCGCGGGACTCCTTAAATATCACGGAGAATCACACTATGAGCACTGAAGGTGCTTTGAACCGAGGCCGTCTGCTACCGAGTCTGCTCGGCATTCTGCTTCTATTGATGGGCTTGGCCCTGTTGGCCGGCGGGGTCAAGCTGAGCACGCTTGGCGGTTCGTGGTATTACCTGCTGGCCGGTATCGGCTTGGCGCTGACGGGTGTGCTGTTGATCATGGCCCGTCACGCGGCCCTGGGCCTGTACGCGCTGGTGCTGTTCGCCAGTACGGTATGGGCCTTGTGGGAAGTGGGCCTGGACTGGTGGCAACTGGTGCCGCGCCTGGCGATGCTGTTCGCCTTGGGCATCGTCCTGTTGTTGCCATGGTTCCGCCGTCCGTTGCTGACAGCCGATGCGTCACCCATGGGCACTCGTGCGCTGGGCGCCGCCGTGGTCATCGCCGGTGTCGCGGCACTTGCCAGCCAGTTCACCAACCCGGGTGAAATCAAGGGGCAACTGGACCGCGACAACGTAGCGGGCATGGCGAACACCGCGCCGGCAATGCCGGACGGCGACTGGAATTCCTATGGACGTAGCGCCCATGGCGACCGTTATTCGCCGCTGGCGCAGATCACGCCGCAGAACGTCAGTAAGCTGGTACCGGCCTGGACCTATCGCACCGGCGACCTGCCGGGACCGAACGACCCGGGCGAGACCACCGCTGAAAACACCCCGTTGAAAGTCAACGGCATGCTCTACGTGTGCACTCCCCACAGCCAGGTGATTGCCCTGGAGCCTGAAACCGGCAAGGAAATCTGGCGTTTCGATCCGAAGCTTTCCACCCAGAAGGCGGAAAACTTCAAGGGTTGGGCCCACATGACCTGCCGTGGCGTGAGCTATCACGATGACGCCGCGTACGCCTCTGCCGAGCAGAGCCCCACCGGTGCTGCCAGCACCACGCCGGCCAGCGCCGTGTGCCCGCGTCGCATTTTCCTGCCGACCGCCGACACCCGCCTGATCGCCCTCAATGCCGACACCGGCAAGATGTGCGAAGACTTCGGTGACAAAGGCCAGGTCGACCTGAGCGCCAACATCGGTGGTTTCACCGCGGGCGGTTACTACTCCACCTCGCCTCCGGCCGTCACCCAGAACCTGGTGGTGATCGGCGGTCATGTCACCGACAACGTTTCCACCGACGAACCCAGCGGCGTCATCCGCGCCTACGACGTGCACACCGGCAAGCTGGTGTGGAACTGGGACAGCGGCAAGCCGGACGACACTATGCCGATTGCCGAGGGCCAGACCTACACCCGCAACTCGCCGAACATGTGGTCCATGTTCAGCGTCGATGAAAAACTCGGCATGCTCTACCTGCCGATGGGCAACCAGACTCCCGACCAGTTCGGTGGCTTGCGCACCCCTGAATCGGAAAAATACTCCGCCGGCCTGACCGCGCTGGACATCGCCACCGGCAAGGTGCGCTGGTACTTCCAGTTCACCCACCACGACCTGTGGGACATGGACGTCGGCGGTCAACCGACCCTGATGGACATGAAGACCGCCGACGGCGTGAAACCGGCCGTACTGGCCTCGACCAAACAGGGCAGCATCTACGTGCTGGACCGCAGCAACGGCCAGCCGATCATCCCGATCAAGGAGATCCCGGTGCCGCAAGGCGCGGTGGAAGGCGACCACACCTCGCCGACCCAGCCGATGTCCGACCTGAACTTCGTGCCGCCGGTCCTCAAGGAACGCGACATGTGGGGCGTGACGCCATTCGACCAGATGCTCTGCCGGATCGACTTCAAGTCGCTGCGCTATGACGGCATGTACACGCCGCCGTCGCTGCAAGGTTCCATTGTTTACCCGGGTAACTTCGGGGTGTTCGACTGGGGCGGCATCTCGGTAGACCCGGTGCGCCAGATCGCTTTCGTCAACCCGAGCTACATGGCGTTCAAGTCGAAGCTGGTACCGGCGGCCGAAGTGGCCGGTGGTCCGGGTCGCAAGAGCGAAACCGAAGGCGTGCAGCCGAACAAGGGCGCACCCTATGGCGTGATCCTCGAAGCGCTGCTGTCGCCCATGGGCCTGCCATGCCAGGCGCCGGCCTGGGGCTATGTGGCAGCGGTCGACCTGACCAACAACAAGACCCTGTGGAAACACAAGAACGGTACCGTGCGTGACAGCTCGCCGGTGCCGATCCCATTGAGCATGGGCGTACCGAGCCTGGGCGGCACGTTCACCACCGCCGGGGGCGTGGCGTTCCTGAGCGGCACCCTTGACCAGTACCTGCGTGCCTATGACGTGAAAAACGGCAAGCAACTGTGGGAAGGCCGCCTGCCCGCTGGCGCCCAGACCACGCCGATGACCTACACTGGCAAGGACGGCAAGCAATACGTGCTGGTCGTTGCTGGCGGTCATGGTTCCCTGGGTACCAAGCAGGGTGACTATGTCATCGCGTACAAGCTGCCGGAATAAGCCCAATCGGCGCTCATGAAAAAGGCGACACCCTTGCGGGTGTCGCCTTTTTTTGAGCTTGTTGATCGTTCCCACGCTCTGCGTGGGAATGCAGCCCGGGACGCTCCGCGTCCCAAAGAGCCGAACGCGGAGCGTCCGCAGAGGCGTTACCACGCGGAGCGTGGGAACGATCAATGCAGCAGGGTAGTCGCCAAACTTAAAGCTCGATCTTCACCGCCTGGGAAGCCCGGGTCGCCTTGGCGCGGGCGGCTTCGATGGACTCGTCGCGGGCCAGGGCCACGCCCAGGCGGCGTTGGCCGTTGACTTCCGGTTTGCCAAACAGGCGCAGCGCGGTGTCCGGTTCGCTCAGGGCCACGCCCAGGTTGGCGAAAGCGGTCTGGGTCGACTGGCCTTCCACCAGAATTACCGCCGAGGCCGACGGGCCGAACTGACGGATCAACGGGATCGGCAGGCCGAGGATGGCGCGAGCGTGCAGGGCGAACTGCGATAGGTCCTGGGAAATCAGCGTCACCAGTCCAGTGTCGTGAGGGCGCGGAGAGACTTCGCTGAACCACACCTGATCGCCCTTGATGAACAGCTCGACGCCGAACATCCCACGCCCTCCCAGAGCCTCGGTCACCGCCTTGGCGACGCGCTCGGATTCGGCCAATGCCGCCGGGCTCATGGCCTGGGGCTGCCAGGATTCCTGATAATCGCCTTTCTCCTGGCGGTGACCGACCGGCGCGCAGAAGGTGGTGCCGCCGACATGACGCACGGTCAGCAAGGTGATTTCGTAGTCGAAGTCGATAAAGCCTTCAATGATCACCCGGCCCTTGCCGGCGCGGCCGCCTTCCTGGGCGTAGTCCCAGGCCTTCTGCACGTCGTCGTTGCCACGCAGCAGGCTCTGGCCCTTGCCCGACGAGCTCATCACCGGCTTGACCACGCACGGGAAACCGAGGGTTTCAACGGCCTTGCGGTAGTCTTCCACGGTATCGGCGAAGAAGTACGGCGAGGTCGGCAGGCCCAGCTCTTCGGCGGCCAGGCGACGGATGCCTTCGCGGTTCATGGTCAACTGCGCGGCGCGGGCGGTAGGGATCACGGTGAAGCCTTCGGCTTCCAGTTCCACCAGGGTAGCGGTGGCGATGGCTTCGATTTCCGGCACGATGAAGTGCGGCTTCTCGGCCTCGATCACGGCACGCAGGGCGGCGCCGTCGAGCATGTTGATCACATGGCTGCGATGGGCCACTTGCATGGCGGGTGCGTTGGCGTAGCGATCCACGGCGATCACTTCCACGCCCAGGCGCTGCAATTCGATTACCACTTCCTTGCCCAGCTCACCGCTGCCACACAACAAAACGCGGGTCGCGGTGGGCGACAAGGGAGTTCCGATACGGGTCATCTGAAGGTCCTCAAACAGGAGCGGATCATCGAGGGTTGCACGCCGGGCGAGCTTCCCATAGGGAGAAAGCGCGGCATTTTACATGAACCACGGGGTTTGGCTTCAGCCGGCGACGGCCTGTTTGCGCAAACGCCAGGCCATGATCAGCCAGACGGCAGTGACCCCGGCGAATTTCGAGGCCAGGGCGGTGATCACCACCGGTGGGGTCAGGGCGTCGATCAGGCCGAAGAAGATGAACGTGTCCAGGGGAATGCTCAGCGCCGAGCTGATCCACAACCGATCATGCAACGGACGCTTGGTGATCGTGAACACCAGCCAGTCGATGCACTCGGACACCGCGAACGCCGTGGCGCTGGCCAGGGCGATGGTCGGGTCCGAGGTGACATAGGACAGCACCAGCGCCGCCAGCATCGCCGCGATGGCGCCATGACCGAACCGGGTCTGCACCATGTCCCGCAGGATGAATACCAGGCCACCCCAGGCCGACCAGATGATGTCCAGGTGCGGTGCGGCAGAAAAGGCGTAATTGATCAGCACGACGCTGGCGATGTAGGCGATCAGGAAAAGCATAAATAGGAAATACCTGATGAATTTCGGGCAACGATACACCTGTGGCGAGGGGATTTATCCCCGCTGGGCTGCGCAGCAGCCCCATCACTCTAGACTCAATCTGCCTGACACACCGGGGTGGCTGGTTTTGGGGCTGCTTCGCAGCCCAGCGGGGATAAATCCCCTCGCCACAGATAAACCTGCCTTGCCGTGGCAGGCCGGGTTTGTCGGAGGATCATTCCTCCTCGCTACCATCCGCCTTCCAATAACCCACCGCTTTTACGAAGTTCTGGTCCAACCCTTTCTCCTCCAGCAACACCTTGCGAATCTGCCGCGACACCTTGCTTTCGGTGGCGACCCAGGCGTACAGCTTGCCGACAGGCACTTCCAGTTGACGAACGGTGGTCAGCAGGCTGTCGTGGCGACCTTCGCGCAGCACCCAGATCACGTGGACCTGGGCCGGACTTTGCAAAACCTGCTGCTCGGCACCGTTTTCCACTTCCACGACCACCAGCGCACGCCGGTTGGGCGCCAGGCCTTCGAGGCGACGGGCGATGGCGGGGAGGGCGGTTTCGTCACCGATCAGCAGGTAGCTGTCGAAGATGTCCGGCACGATCATCGAGCCCCGTGGCCCTCCGATGTGGAGGTACTGCCCTGGCTCGGCCTGGGCCGCCCAGGTCGAGGCGGGGCCGTCGCCGTGGAGCACGAAATCGAGGTCCAGCTCCAGGGTATCCAGGTCGTAGCGGCGCGGGGTGTAGTCGCGCATTTCCGGCAGCGCGCTCTGGGCCTTGCCGGCGCTGGGATCGAAGGTTTCCAGGGCGGCCCGTTCCTCGGCGTTCTGCGGGAAAAACAGTTTTACATGATCATCCGTGCCCAGGCTGACGAACCCGGCCAGTTCCGGCCCACCGACGGTGATGCGGCGCATGCGCGGGTCAGGTCCACCACCCGCAGGACTTGCAGGCGACGACGCTTGATCTCGTGGCTGACGCGGTGAATGGTGTTTGGATCGATTTCAGTCATCGCTTGACTCCGAAACAGGTGGACGGGCAGGGCCGTCCATGATGGCTTTGGCGGTGTCGTTGAGTAGATCGCGTATCCGCTGGATTTCTTCCGGGCTCCAGCGATCCTGGTGTCTCTGCAGGGCACGACGCAGGTTACCCACCGCTTCGTGGATTTCAGCCGGTCGATCCTGCTCGCGCAGGATGCGCTTGCTGGCTTCGATGCGTATCCGCACGCCGTCCAGCGCCTCGGCCTGGTCTTGAAGGAATAGGCGTCCGACGTCGGTGGCGCTGTAGCATTTTTTCCCGCCCTTGGCGTCTCCGCTGACCATCTTACTCATTTCCAGGTGAGTCAGGGTGGGGTAGATCACGCCGGGGCTTGGGGTATAGGCACCGTCGAACATGGCCTCGATCTGGCGTATCAGCTCATAACCGTGACAAGGCTTTTCGGCGATCAGTGCCAGCAGCAGCAACTTAAGGTCGCCGGCAGCGAACACCCGTGGACCGCGCCCACCTCTCTCACGGCCCGACGGGCGCCGTTCGAAGCCATCGTGATGACCCTGTTCGCGAATGGAAGGAGGATAAGGAACTGTCATCTATCTGCTCTCTGTTCTGCATAAATAGAACCGAGATATATCTTTGACTTCAGATATATCTTCGACTATAGATATATCTTTGTTAAAAGATATATCTCAGTTGCGTCATACTTGAAATGAAACAAGACCTTACCTGAATCCCTTATGTCTGCGGGACGAAACCGGATGGTTGTCTGGGTGTTTTAGCGGCAACTAGTGAAAATGTCGGAAGTCTCTTACATTAAAAGTTACGCTTTATCGAAAAGTGCGTATTTTTCGACGTTTTGTATGCGCGATTTACTACATGAGTCTACGAACTTTCCTGCTTATTTTTAATTAAAGAGCGACGATCATGCACCGGCGTTGAAGGGGTACGCCAAGCTGTATTGGTGTGCAACTTCGGCCCTTCTCTCTTTATTGCTATGAACAGGTGTTAACAATGCTCATGAAAATCGTAACCGCCGCTTCCCTGACCGCTGCGGCCCTGAGTTCTTCGCTGGCTTTCGCTCTCGATGACGCACGTTCGTCCATCCACATCACCGCGAATATCCCGACCCAGCAGTTCCATGTGCAGCCACGTGACGGGAGCTGGGGTAAGGACGAGACCATGTCCTACAACACGGTCAGCGGCACTCTGACTTCGCTGCGTCAGACCTACGACGTGAAGAACACCGACGGTTCGGTCAATGCCTACATCGAAGGCGGCCCGGCTTCGCTGTACAACGGCAGCGATGCCATCGCCCTGACCACGACCTTCAATGGCGTCACCCTGACCGCCCTGTCCCAGGAAGTGGTCGACGATGCAACCTCTACCCCGGGCACCCAGGCTGAGATGACCATCGTTCCGGCCAAACCGCTCGCGACCCAGAACGGCCTGTACACCGCCGACATGACCGTCATCTTCGACGCCGTGCCGCGCCCGTAAGGCTATTCGTTACCCGGTGAGCCTCACCTCGCCAGCAGCAGGTCGGCCGGATCTCCCCAGCCGGTCGGCCTGAACCTGAAACACCCCGAAAGCTCGCTGATTATGAGAGTCCGTTGATGTTACCGATGACACCCATCGCGGGTGCGCTTGCGCTGTTGTTATGCGCGAGTGCATTGGCCGCGCCGACTGCCCCCGGTACTACACCGACAAGCCTGCTGTCCCAGGCCAAGGGTCTGCCGGCGGAGTTTGAAGCCCACTTCTTCGATGTGCCATTGGCTGTTCGTATTGAGCTCAATCAACAGTATCTCGGTGAAGCCATGGTGGTCTTGACGCGGGATGATCGCATTACCCTGCTGGAATTTACCGACACCCACGACAGCACGATCAAAGCCGCTGAGCGGGACCAATGGGAGCACACACTCAAACAGGGACAACTGTTAGGTGCCTGTGAAAAAAACTGCACCGCCGGGCTGCTTGCAGTGCACTACAGTCTTGAAAACTCACTGGTGTCGATCCTCACTCGGGATGTCGAGCGCGGTACCGAAACCCAGCGCTATCACGACCAGCCCCAGGGGGGCAGCCTCGGCCTGATCTTCAACAACCAACTCAACCTCAACGGTGGCCAGGAACAGGACACCGGTGGCCGCTATGGCCTCAATGCCAGTTCCAGCGTGGGCAACTGGAGCCAGTCCATGGACCTCCAGCTCTCGCGCCTGGGTGGGCCGGACGACAAGCTCTACCACGCCGTTTATGAGCTGTTCACCCAACGTGAACTGGAAGGGCATTTTTTCCGGCTGGGGTATTTCACCCCCAGCTCCGATGGCTTGAACCGCCAGATCCGCTCGTTTGGCGCCAACCCGGACACTGCTCTGGGCGTGATGTATGGCAGCTCGGACAGCCTGGCGATCGAAAACCCCAAGCCCAGCGTCTACCCCATTTACGTCACCGCCAGCCGCCAGGCTTCGGTGGAGATTTATCGCAGCGGCCTGCTGATCAATACCCAGGCCGTCAGCGCAGGTTTGCAGAGCCTGGACACCCGCCCATTGCCCGGCGGCATCTATGAAGTGGAAGTGCGGCTGATCGAGGACGGACAAACCACTGCCACCAGTCAGGAACTGGTCTACAAGCCGAACAATTGGAGCAGCACCGAGGAGCGTTGGCGCTACAACCTGTTCGCCGGTCGTGAAACCCGGCTCTGGAGCAATTGGGAAGACCAGCCCTCGGGGTTCACGACGGCGGGGTTTGGCGTCAATTACCTGCTGCACCCACGGGTTATCGTCGGCGGTTCCACGCGCCAGGTGCAGGACAAACTGCAACTCGGCACGTCGGTGGACTGGACGCTGGCCTCCCACACCAGTCTGTACGCCAACGTCTACCACACCGAGCAGTACGGCAACGGCATGGACGTGCAAGCCCTGTACAGCTACGGCCAGGGCAGTCTCGTCGCCAGCCACAATCGCAGTTGGCTGGACACCCGCAACACCTACGAGACCCTGCCGGACGGCACCCGCATCCGGCAGCGCAACGTGTTCGTCGGCCAGACCAGCAACTCATCGCTGTCGGTCAATCATCGCTTGAACAACAAGTCCTCCATCAACGGCCGGCTGGCCTATAGCGAAGGCAATGTCCAGGGCGCGGGCCTGGACCTGGGCTGGACCCAGCGCGGCAAGTTGCGTGGCAGCGATGCCAACTGGCGGCTGTCGGTGTTCGATCGTCCCGGCACCTCGAGCACCAACGACCGTCGCAATCGCGGCGTGGACCTGAGCTTCAGCGTGGCATTGGGCGGGCCGGGGGAATACTGGTCGGGCAGCATCGGCACCCGCACGTCTCGCGAAGGTGACCGGGACAACAATGCGTCGCTGACCTATCGCCGCGACCTCCAGGATCACGTGCTGCAAAGTGTCTCCGGCACAGCGCTGGCCGATACCTATGGCGTGGGCCTGTCCGGCATCGCCAGCTTCAGCACCGAGTCGCTCTATGGCGACGGTTTCCTCCAGCGCTCGTCCTATAACGACAACCTCACCGGCGGCCTGAACCTGAGCAGTACCGTGGCCGTCGGCGGCGAGAAAGCCGTCTTCACCGGTCTGCCCCAGGGCCGTGGCGCGGGGATGATCGTCGACGTGGAAACCGACCTGGACGACATCGTCCTGCGCGCCGACGACCTGACCGGCGGCAGTACCACCTTGCATCCGGGCCGTAACTTCGTGCCGATCACCGCCTACCGCAACAGCATGGTGACCTTCGACTTCGAGGGTGTGCATCCACCGGCGGCGAGCATCGAGCCGGCACGCACCCGTTATCACCTGAACAAGGGGGGCGTCGATTACCGCAAGGTCAGCGTGGTGAAAACCGTGACCGTGCTCGGACGCTTGCTGGACGAACAGGGGCAACCGCTCAAGGGCCATCACGTGATCAACCACGCCAGCCGCGGCGTCAGCGAGGCGGACGGATTCTTCTCCATGGAGATGAATGTCGCGTCCCCGACCCTTGAGGTGCGCTACGGCAACGAGTTGTTCTGCCGCTTCCGTCTCGACCCGGAAAACGCCAGCGACGAAGGCGATGTGTTGATGATCGGCGACCTGCGCTGCACGCCGGACAGCCTGGCCGATAGCTCACTGGCCGCGGCCGACCTGGCGAAGCAGCGTTCATGAGTTGTGGGAGCAAGGCTTGCCCGCGATGAACGATAACGCCGTTCGAGTGAAGACCGGGGCGCCTGCATCGCGGGCAAGCCTTGCTCCCACTGTGAAATTTTCTCCCAAAAACTAGCAGGGATTGGCTTTGATGTATGAGGTTGTATAAATGAAATCCTTATCGGTAGCCGTGAGCAGCGTGGTCTCGATGCTGTTGCTTGCCTGCGTGCCTGCTGCCAATGCCGTGAACCAGAATATCAGCGCGATATTCAGACCCGATGCTTCGAAACCAAACCTGAATCAATTTACCAATACCACCCCGGTCAGTGGCTATTGCACCTTCTATCCGGCGGATTGCGCGGCCACCAAGATATTCAGTATTCAGTTGCCTATCCGCTTCAGTTCGGTCGGCCCAATTCAGGCGAATCACACTGATTACCGGCAAGGGGCGACGTTCAAGGTACCCGCCAACTGGCGTACCGCCCAGGTGACTCACGCCGGTACGGGTGAAACTGAAACCATCGAAGTACGCTTTTCGGGAATCGGCTCGAGATACCGCCTTCCGATGAGCGTGCTCGAACTGATAGGTAATCCAAGCATAGACCTTACGCTGGCACACAACCGGTTATGGGGCGGTTATGGGAATAGCTGGGTGAACCCCCCTTCACCTTGCGGATATACCGGTCACGGAGGTTTGAACGCGACGACTTACAAGTTTTTCTGGAAGACCCGAGTCGAAGCGCCTTGCTCCAAAAAGAGTAGTTTTCTGATCCCCAGCCTGGTCTACGACTATCTGGACTTCGCCTACGAATTGCGCACCCCGAACCCCCTGAAAATGTCGAGTGGTTTGTACACGGGGTCTTTGACCTACAGCATCGGGCCGGGCCAGGATCTGGACATGGGCGATATCATGATCCCCTCCGATCCGATACTCACGTTCGATTTCAAGCTGACTGTCGAACACACCCTCAAGGTCGAAGTCCCCCCCGGCGGCAATCGCGTGGAACTGGTGCCCCAGGAAGGTTGGCAGTCCTGGCTCAACAGCGGACGCAAGCCAACGCGCCTGTTCCGTGACCAGCGCTTTCATATTTCCGCCTCATCCCGTTTCAAGATGGCAATCGAATGCCAGTACATCAGCGGCAACACCTGTGCGATCGCCGAAACCGATACCGGCCACACCGTGCCGGTGAACGTCGGCGTGACCCTGCCCGATGGCGTGACGGACGGCGCCGGGCAACCGGTCAATCGCCGACGACTGTTGCGCGACGGCAGTGGCACCGAATTGTTCCAGCCCGGCATCTACGTCGATCGCCGGCTCGGGATGCTGCATTTCGAAGTGGACCGCAGCGGTGTCGAGGCGATGCTCGACACCGGGGCCACGCGTTACGCCGGCGATGTCACGGTGATCTGGGATTCGGAAGTTTAAAGGGCATGGATTGGCCAGCCTGAGGCGAAAGGAAGGTGAGGGATTGATGAAAGGTCTACCAGTAGCAGTGCGTAGTGTGGTTTCGGTGATGTTATTGGCCGGCGCATCGACGGCTCATGCCGTGAGCAAGGAGATCACCGCAATCTTCAGGCCCGATCCCTCGAAGCCCAACGAGAATACCTTTCGCAATACCACGCCGGTCTCGGGTTATTGCGCCTTTTACCCGGCCGACTGTGAAAGGGAGAACATGTCCAGCCTTCAGTGGAACATCAACTCCTATTCCAACGCGCCCATCCAGGCCAATCATGCGGATCTGCGGCAAGGGGCGATATTCCATGTGCCTGCCAATTGGCGTCTGGCGCAGATCACTCATACCGGTACGGGCGAGACTGAAATCGTCCAGGTACGCATCGCCGGCATCGGCTCGATGTACTACCTGCCGGTCAGCGTGATCGACCTGGTCGGAGGGGGGTGGACATGGGGACCGCTCATGCGATGTTGTGGGGCTCCACCTGGAAGTACGCCCCTGCACCTTGTCGATCCAGCAGCCAATCGAGCTTGAACGACCGTGCCTATTCCTTCTTCTGGAAAACCCCGGTCGAAGGGAGCTGTGCCAAAAGGGCCCGTTACCTGATCCCGGGCATGGAATACACCTCCATGGACTTCGCCTACGAACTGCGCACCCCTAACCCGTTGAAGATGTCGTCCGGCCAATACACCGGCTCCCTGGTCTATGGCCTCGGTCCGAGGCAGGACTTCGACTTCGGTGACGTGATGATCCCCAATGAATCGGTGATCACCCTCAATTTCAAACTCGACGTCGAGCACACGCTCAAGGTGGAGGTGCCCCCGGGTGGCAACCGGGTGGAACTGGTGCCCCAGGAAGGCTGGCAAGCCTGGCTGAACAGCGGGAGCAAACCGACGCGGCTGTTTCGCGACCAGCGCTTCCATATCTCGACCTCTTCTCGTTTCAAGATGAGGCTCGAATGCCAGCACGCCAGCGGCAATACCTGCGCGATTGCGGAAACCGGCACCGGCCATGCCGTGCCGGTGGACATCAAGGTGACGTTGCCCGAAGGCCTGACCGACGCCGCTGGGCAACCGGTCAACCAGCGCCCGTTGCGGCTTGACGGCAGCGGCACCGAGCTGTTCCAGCCGGGCTTTTATGTCGATCGCAGGCTGGGAATGCTGCACTTCGAAGTGGCCCGGGGCAGCGTCGAGGCGATGCTGGACAGCGGCGCCAAGGCCTACACCGGCAGTGTCACGGTGATCTGGGATTCGGAAGTCTAGCGGTTTGTACGGTTAGTTTGAGTACACGAATTAGCCACACAGGCCACCAGTGACCTGCCGGCCAAATTTCTAGTGAGTTGCGTTTAATGCATGAGGTTAAGCAAGTGATGAAACAGCTATGGGCATGGGTTGGTTTTTCCCTGTTTTGCGGCGTGGCCCAGGCCGGTCCGCAGATCGGTGTCGGGGTGGTCTACGACTACCTGGACGGCAACAAGACCACGTACATGAAACGGGTGTTCAACGGCGGCACGTCGACGGCTTTCGTCAAGGTGAACATCCTGGAAATCATCTACAACGAAGACGGCACCTACAGCGAGGTGCCCCTGCAGAACCAGGCCAGTGCCCAGGCCAAGGATGGTCTGATGGCCAGCCCGGCGCGCCTGATCGTGCCGGCCAACGGTGTGCAGGGCACGCGGTTGCTGTTCATGGGCAACCGTGACAAGGAGCGTTACTTCCGTGTGCGCTTCGTGCCGGTGGTGCCGGAAGCGGAAGACGAATTCGCCGTCAGCGCGGAGGAGCGCGAAGCGTATAAAAAGGAACGCGTGGCGGCCGGGGTCAAGGTACTGGCGGGGTACGGCACGGTGTTCTTCGTACGGCCCAAGGACACCCGCTTCGACACCGTGATCGATAACAACGCCAATCGCTACGTGCTGCGCAACAACGGCAACAGCGTGGTGGTGGTCGATGAGTTCAAGGACTGCGAAGCGAAGAAAGAGAACGAATGCCGGCCGACCACCAAGCATCACGTCATGACCGGCCGCACGTTCTCGTTCGACAAGGAAGCAGGGCGTGAATATCGCTTCACCCTGATCGAAGGCAGCAAGACCCAGAACGTCGAGATCAAGGGCTGACGGTGACCGTCGCCGAACCGTCGTTGACCCAAGAGGTAAATCAAAATGATCAAGACACGGCTACGCCCCCTTGCATTGACGGCCCTGCTGATGCCCTGGACCTCGGCCTGGGGGGCTGTCGAACGGGAAACCTTCGAACTCTACGTGACCATCCCGACGGCCGACTTTTATGTGTTGCCCCTCGACCCGCAGTTGGTCCAGCGCGAGCAGCGCCTGCCGTTCAGCACCATCACCTCGGACCTGAGCCCGTTGCGGGCTACTTACGAGGTGAAAAACAGCAACGGCTCCATTGGGGCTCGCCTCGGGGAGGAGGCCTATCTGTCCAATGGCCGTGATCGCATCGACTTGCGCGTGCGCTTCAACGGCGTCGAACTGACCCTGGATTCCGCCCAGGTGGTCTCGGCCGTCGAGGCACGGCCGGGCCGTCAGGTGCCGCTGGAAATCGCCGCCATCAAGCCCGATGACGACTATAAGCCTGGCGACTACTACGGCACGGTGCACATGGTGTTCGACGCCACGGCGCCGTAGGGCGACCGGAGGCAGTAAAGAACCTGCGCGGTGAGGGAACAAGCTCCCTCGCCACGGGTTAGCAGTAATGGCATGGACGCTTCTTTAACAATAACGATGAAAAAAGGTAGCAAGCATGCTCAAGCAATTTGTTTCCGTCATGGCCCTGGGCGTCGCGACCCTGAGTCCTTCGCTGGCCTTCGGGGCCGATGATGCACGGTCCGCCATTCATATCAAGGCGAACATTCCCACCCAGCAGTTCCATGTCCAGCCACGGGATCCCGAGTTCGGCAAGCACGAGGTCATGCATTACGACCCGTTGAACGACGACCTGGGCATTTTGCGCCAGATCTTCGACGTGAAGCACACTGAAGGTTCGATCCACGCCTACATCGAGGGTGGCGCGGCGTTCCTGTCCAACGGCAATGCCAGAATCCCGTTGCGGGTCCGGTTCAACAAAGTCCGCCTGGATGGCCTGCCTCGGGAAGTCGTGGACGATGCGTCCTCCACGCCCGGTACCCAGGTCGAGATGACGATTCGTGCCGATGCCATGCCGGTCCAGCGCCGGCCGGGCTTCTATACCGGCGACTTCACCGTGATCTACGACGCAGTGCCGCGGATCTCTGCGTGACCCATCCTGTTCTTCTACGGCTGAAAAGGTATTTGGCATGTTCAATAAAAAGGTAGCTGCAATGGCCCTGGGCGCCGTTGCCCTGAGTGCTTCGCCGGCGCGCGCGGCGGATGATGCTCGCTCGTCGATTCACATCACTGCGAATATTCCGACCCAGCAGTTCCATGTGCAGCCCCGAGACCCGGAGTTCGGCAAGGATGAGGTCATGTATTGGGACGCTGTGAAGAGTCAACTGTCCCCGATACGCCAGACTTTCGATGTGAAGAACACCGACGGTTCGGTGCATGCCTATCTCCCGGCTGGCCAGCCAGCGCTGACCAACGGCAGCAGCGCCATTCCCCTGCTTGTCCGGTTCAACAACGTCACCCTGACCTCCACGCCCCAAGAGGTGGTGGACGACCCCACGTCCACCCCAGGTACGCAGGCAGAGATGGTCATCTATGCCTCGGCCATACCGCTCCCCGACCAGACAGGCCTGTTCAACGCCGACTTTACGGTGATCTTCGATGCGGTACCGCGGGTGAGCCCGTAGTTCTACCCTGGCGACGAAACGCCCTGGCGCGCCACCAACGGCGTGCACTGGGTGTGACTGCCCGGCTGCAAGTAGGGCGTGAGAAACGGCGCCATCCCCTTGAGCACCTGCACCGGCAAGGCCGAGGTGAACTTGAAGTTCTGCGCCGAGGCCCCCGGTACATAGGCGGTGAGGGTGCCGAAATGGCTGTCGCCGATGTAGAACACGAAGGTGGCCGTGCGGTTGATCGACTTGGAACTGAGGATGCGCCCACCGGCGCCGATGGCTTCGATACGGTTGTCGCCGGTGCCGGTCTTGCCGCCCATGGCCAACGGCGTACCGTCGGCCAGTTTGAAACTGCCGGCCACCCGTTTCGCGGTGCCGGCATCCACCACCTGGGACAACGCACCGCGCAGGGCCTGGGCCACTTCCGCCGGCATCACGCGTTTGCCTTTATCCGGGTCGTTGATCAGTTGCGTTTCGTAGGGGGTATCGACGGCGAAGTGCAGGCTGTCGACCCGCAGTGCCGGTTGACGGATACCGTCGTTGAGAATGGTGCCCACCAGCTCTGCCAGTGCGGCGGGGCGGTCACCGGAGCTGCCGATTGCCGTGGCCAGCGAAGGCACGAGATGGTCGAATGGGTAGCCGACTTTCTGCCAGCGCTGGTGGATATCCAGGAACGCTTCGATCTCGAGCATGGTGCGGATGCGACTGTCGCGTGCGCTCTTGTGCCGGCTTTTGAACAGCCAACTGTAGACTTCCTGGCGTTCGAACTCACTGGCCTTGACGATCTGGCTGAACTTGGCGTCCGGGTTGTTCAGCAGGTAACCCATCAACCATAGATCGAGCGGGTGGACTTTGGCGATAAAGCCCTGGTCCGGCAGGTCATAGGCGCCGGGACCGTAGCTCTGGTAGAGCCGCTCCAGGCGTTCGTCGGTGAGTTTCTCGGCGTTCTTGGCCGATTGCAGATGTGAACGCACGAAGCGGTTGAAGCTGTCCTGGCTGTCGTTGGGAAAGAAATAGCGGTGCACGGCGGCCAGGCGGATCGCCGTGGGGTGCATGCTGTCGAGAAAGGTTTCGAGGCGCTGGCTGGTGTCCTTCTTCTGATATTTCTTCCAGAACCTGAGCAGGAACGAGGTGCCTTCGCGGTCGGCGAACTGGGCCAGGTATTCCTGGCGCCGCGGGTCGCTGTCGTCCTTGAGCAGTTCTGCGCTGTTGTTGGGCCCGGCGTAAGTGGCGTAGCGCACCAGGTCGCGCATGAGACGGATGAACGGCAGGTTGATCGACTCGCGCAGGGCATCGCGCAAGGTGGGGTTGCGGCCGTTGTCCTCGCTGCGGAAGTTGTGGAAGGTGTGCAGCCCGCCGCCGGTAAAAAATGCCTCGCCGGGGCTGGCGGAGTACGTACGATCCAGTGCCGCCTCGAGCATCTTCGGCAGGCTGCGGTCGCTGTTCTGGATCAGGTAATCGACGGCCCAGCGGGACAGGCGATCCTGCTCGGCGACCTCGACTTTTTTCAGGGCCGCCGGAGTTTCAGCGCCATAGCGGTCGTGCAGTTCGGCAATGATCTGCAAATAGGTGGTGAGTACCCGCAACTTGGCGGTGGAACCGAGTTCGAGTTTGCTGCCTTCGTTGATGTCGAAAGGCTGGTCGGTGCTATCGGTCTGCACCCGCACGCGCGAACCGTCCGGGGTCAGTTCCAGCAGGGTAAAGCTGTAGCGCACCTGGGTGGTGCTGGTGGGGGTGAGCAGGCGTTCTCCCATGAGGCCGATCTCCGTCGCGAAGGCCGGGTCGGCCAGGCGCTTGAGGTACTCGGTGGCCTGGGTCTGCAAGTCGTTTTGCAAAGTGCTGGTGGCGGACAGGTCCAGTCGGTCGAGGTCGTACAACGGCCGGTCGAGCAGCGTGGCGAGCCGACTGCGGGCGGCGCTGATGCCTTTGTTGGTTTCGTTGGGCTGGATCGTTGGTTGCTGCACCCAATCGCGATAACTGACCTGACTCGCCAGGGCGGCATCGGCCAGGGCGGCGTCGATCACACCGTTCTGGGCCAGCAGCCGGATGTGGCTGTCCGTCAGGCTCGCCAGCTCGTCATGCCCCTTGGACAGGTAATGGGAAGGGCGCCGCTGAGCGATCATCAACGACAGCATCTGCCGCAAGGCCAGACCCTTTTCCGCCAGGCTCCGCGGATCGGTGGCGGTGCTGAACAACTGCTCATTGGCGCGGTTGAAGTCGGCGCCGTACCAGACCCGCAAACCTTCGGCCATGCCATGGACCTCTCCATGCCCCGGCACGGCGGAAAGCGGCACGCTGTTGAGGTAATCGCGCACGATCCGCTGCCGCGCCTCGAGGGTCTGCGGACCGCTCCGATAGGCGCGCACGCTGGCGGAAATCATCTGGCGGATCTTCTCACTCCCCGAGACGGTCAGGCCATCGGGGGAGTGACGGTACTTTTCCAGTTGCGTCGCCAGGGTGCTGCCCCCGGCGGACTGCCCCGGTAAGCTCAACAGCTTGGCCACTTGCGACCACGCCGCCATGCCGAAGCGCGGCCAGTCTACCGCCGGGTTGGCCTGGGGCTGGTGGGGATCGAGCAGGAAGCGGTTTTCGATGAACAGCAGGCTTTGCACCACCACGGGAGGGATGGCGTCGAAACTGGCATACAGCTGTTGTGGATACTTGAACTGATACAGCGGCGCGGCGCGGCAATCGGTGATGGTCAGGCCGGCCTGGATCTTTTCCGTATAGGGCACGAACAGGCCTTTTCCGACGTAGTCCATCAAGGCTGGCGAAAAGCGGGTCTGGGCCTGGATCACGTAGTTGCGCTTGAGCAGTCGCGGCAGGAACTCCCCCAGCGAGCTGTAGCCCAACCGCCGGTCGAATGGGCCGGCTCCGGGATAGACAATGGCATCGCTGGGCCCCGGTTGCAGCGAATAGCTCAGGGAGGCAGCGTATTTGCTGATCTCCCTGGCCTGGAACCTGGAGGTGCGCATTTCCTTGGCCACCGCGAGCCCGACCACCACGACGATAATCAGCAGCAGCAACCAGAACGCCCGCCAGCCATGCCGCGCGCGGCGTTTTTTGGGGGTGTAGACGCTTCTTCCATACGTTCAGTCGGGACCATAGGTTTGTTCGAATCGGTTTGCCATAGAGCGCCCATAGTCGACTGATCCATTCACGCAGATTGATCGGACTTGCTTGAAGCTTAGACGGTGGTTTGCGTGGGGGAGGGAAATTGTGGACAGGCCGGCACTCTGAAATCCTGTAGGCACTATGCAACCCCTGTGGCGAGGGGATTTATCCCCGCTGGGCTGCGCAGCGGCTCTAAAACCAGACTACCTCGGTACATCAGGCAGATCCGGTCGACTGTTTTAGGGCCGCTACGCGCCCCAGCGGGGATAAATCCCCTCGCTACAGCTTCAGAGCCAGATGGCATCCCAGAGCGGGTAATCGCCAATTCGGCTTACCAGCCCTGCGCGAACCGGGTTGGCAATGATGTAGCGGGCGAAGGGCTGGATGTCTTTATTGTCGCGGAGTGCATGGTCGTGGAAGCTGCTTTGCCAGAGCGGGCCGGACGCCCCGGTCCGACTGTTGACGCTGTGTGTGCATCGAGCTTTGGTGGCACCAATGACTCGACTCAGAGGGGTATTGTTGATTTGAACCAGCCAATGGAAATGATCCGGCATCACCACCCAGGCCAAGGAGTTGACCTGGCCCGAGTCATGGGCTCGTTTAAATTCAGCTACTAACAATCTTCCAACTTTCCAGTCAGCGAATATTGGACGTCGTCGATGAATGACAGCCGTTACCAGGTAGCCGCGCCCTTGCTCCGAACAGCGACCTCGGCGCAAGCGATGGGAATTGGGGCGTGGATGCATTCCTTGCTTCCTTTGAAGGGGGTGTCAATGCAGCCTAGCCGTGTAGGTGTTTCCACGACGCTGAGACGTATGAGCGAAAATTCCGAAATCTGCGTAGTCCCCTGTGGCGAGGGGATTTATCCCCGCTGGGCTGCGCAGCAGCCCCATCCCCAAAGCACTCAATCTGTCTGACACACCGAATCAGCAGGTTTCAGGGCTGCTACGCAGCCCAACGGGGATAAATCCCCTCGCCACAGGGGGGCGGTGCTCTTAAATCCTCTGTATTCCCAGTCAATGCTTCTCCAAAAACCCGACTTTTGCTGTGGCTTATCCCTGAATTTCCAAAGTTTTACAGTGAAACTCTCTATCCTTGGCTTTTTATACTGCACGACCCACCGGTCTTGACGTTCTGGTTTCCGGGACGGTCTGTCCACGAGGCAGGCCCGGTTTCGGCAAGGTGGCAGGCTTATCGGCCTGTGGCCTTGGAAACCCGGTGGCTAATCCAATAACAAAACGGAGTTGTATCCCTATGCCTGTCGGCAATCATCTGCCCCATGGCGAGACCGCTCAGGGCGGTCCGCTCAAACGTGAACTCGGCGAGCGGCATATCCGCCTGATGGCGCTTGGCGCTTGCATCGGTGTCGGACTGTTCCTCGGTTCGGCCAAGGCCATCGAAATGGCCGGCCCGGCGATCATGCTGTCCTACATCATCGGCGGCCTGGCGATCCTGGTGATCATGCGCGCCCTCGGCGAGATGGCCGTGCACAATCCAGTGGCCGGTTCGTTCAGCCGTTATGCCCAGGATTACCTCGGCCCGCTGGCGGGTTTCCTGACCGGCTGGAACTACTGGTTCCTGTGGCTGGTGACCTGCGTGGCGGAAATCACCGCGGTAGCGGTGTACATGGGCATCTGGTTCCCCGACGTGCCCCGCTGGATCTGGGCCCTGGCCGCACTGGTCAGCATGGGCTCGATCAACCTGATCGCGGTCAAGGCCTTCGGCGAGTTCGAATTCTGGTTTGCGCTGATCAAGATCGTGACCATCATCGCCATGGTCATCGGCGGCGTCGGCATCATCGCCTTCGGGTTCGGCAACGACGGCGTGGCCCTGGGTATTTCCAACCTCTGGACCCACGGTGGGTTCATGCCCAATGGGGTGCAGGGTGTATTGATGTCCCTGCAGATGGTGATGTTTGCCTACCTGGGCGTGGAGATGATCGGCCTGACCGCGGGTGAGGCGAAGAACCCGCAGAAAACCATTCCCAACGCCATCGGTTCGGTGTTCTGGCGGATCCTGTTGTTCTATGTCGGCGCGTTGTTCGTGATCCTGTCGATCTACCCATGGAACGAGATCGGCACCCAGGGCAGCCCGTTCGTGATGACGTTCGAGCGCCTGGGTATCAAGACGGCTGCCGGCATCATCAACTTCGTGGTGATCACCGCTGCGCTGTCGTCCTGCAACGGCGGCATCTTCAGCACCGGGCGGATGCTCTACAGCCTGGCGCAGAACGGCCAGGCCCCGGCCGGTTTTGCCAGGACCTCGGCCAACGGCGTACCGCGCCGCGCGTTGTTGCTGTCCATTGCCGCGTTGCTGCTGGGCGTGCTGCTCAATTACCTGGTGCCGGAAAAAGTCTTCGTCTGGGTGACCTCCATCGCCACCTTCGGGGCGATCTGGACCTGGGTGATGATCCTGCTGGCCCAGCTCAAGTTCCGCAAAGGCCTGAGCGCTTCCGAGCGTGCCGCCCTGAAATACCGCATGTGGCTGTATCCGGTCAGCTCGTACCTGGCGTTGGCGTTCCTGGTGCTGGTGGTGGGGCTGATGGCGTACTTCCCGGATACACGGGTGGCGCTGTATGTGGGGCCGGCGTTTCTGGTGCTGCTGACGGTGCTGTTCTACACCTTCAAATTGCAGCCGACGGGTGAGGCAGAGGGCTCGGTGAGTTCGGTTTCATAGGCCAATAGCGATGTCGCTGTTCACTTGAGTTTTGCTCGGACCATGGTGGCGAGGGAACCTGCTCCCGCTTCGGGGCGAAGCACCCAAAAAGGGCTTGCTACGCGACCTGGCGGGAGCAAACTTGAGTGACCTGTTATTTCTTACAGTAGACCGCGCTCCGATAGCCCCCTAGATTAAATATCGCCTGAGGCACCGACACAGTCCGGGGCATCTATGAGAGCGATCTGGAAAGTTTTTTTCAGCTACGCATTGGTTGGGCTTGCCAATACGTTGATCCATTGGCAGATATTTTTCGTGCTGCGTGTAGCGGCCGGCCTTGACCAGTCGATCAGTAATTTCCTGGCCTTTTGCGTAGCGGCCTCGTTTTCCTTTTATATCAATGCGCTTTACACCTTCGAGGCCAAGCCTTCGGCGGTAGGCTATGTTCTTTTCTTATGTTTCATGGGCGCGCTCAGTTTCATCGTGGGTGATCTGGGGGATCGCTGGCATGTCCACAGTCTTCTGACCGTTACAGTGTTTTCGCTGCTGAGTCTGGTGTTCGGATTTCTGTTCTCCCGGTTTGTGGTATTTCGCAGGCGCTGCACATGAACATTTCGCTGATCGTTCCGGTGTTCAATGAAGAGCAGACCGTCGGTATGTTTTACGAGAATGTTCGTCGACATCCGGCATTGAAGGGTCATGCCGTGGAGATTGTGTTCATCAACGATGGGAGTGACGACCGGACCGGCTCCCTGGCCCGTAGCTTTGCACTGGCGGACAATCTGGTGTTGTTGATTGAGTTCTCGCGTAATTTCGGCAAGGAGCCGGCCCTGTTTGCCGGGCTCGAATACGCTGGCGGCGATGTGGTGATCCCGATGGACGTCGATCTGCAAGACCCCATCGACGTCATTCCCCGGCTGATTGCCGAATGGGAAAAAGGTGCCGAAGTGGTATTGGCCAAGCGTCGTGACCGCTCCTCCGACAGCTACCTCAAGCGCCGTGGCGCGAACCTGTTCTACCGCCTGCTCGATCACATTGCCTACCCTCACATTGAACAGAACGTGGGGGATTTTCGCCTCATGGACCGCAAGGTCGTGGAGGTAATCAAGACTCTCCCCGAATACCAGTTGTTCATGAAAGGCGTGTTGTCGTGGGCTGGCTTCAACACCGTGGTCATCGAATACGACCGCGCCAGCCGAGCCGCCGGCCAGAGCAAGTTCAATGGCTGGAAGTTGTGGAATCTGGCGCTTGAGGGCATTACCTCGTTCAGTACCGTGCCGTTACGGTTGTGGACGTATCTCGGCGGTTGCATCTCACTGGTTTCGTTGGTCTATGCGGCGTACATGGTGCTGGACAAGCTGATCTTTGGAAATGATATGCCTGGCTATCCTTCGTTGATGACCGCGATTCTATTTTTAGGTGGCGTGCAACTGATTGGCATCGGCGTACTGGGTGAGTACATCGGGCGGATCTATCTGGAAACCAAACACCGACCTCGGTATGTGATCAAGGAGATGATCCGAGGAGGGGTGAGGACGCGGGATAAACCAGCATGTCATGGCGAAGTGATTAGTAGCGATCCACGCAATCCTGATTCCAAGGCATCATGATTGATGAGAGATATTTCTGTTTATCTGAAAAAGCCGGCAAGTCGGTTGGTCGACCGTGTGGCTTTGGCGACACTGGTGGCTCTCGCACTGGTTGTGAGATTTCACGGAATCTCGGTGCCCGCCATCTGGTATGACGAAGCTTTCAGCGTGCTGCTTGCCAGACATGAGCCTTGGCAGATCTGGTCCATTACGGCACGGGACATTCATCCGCCTCTTTATTATCTGCTGCTGCATTACTGGATGACGTTGTTTGGTGATGGAGTCGTCGCCGTGAGGTCACTCAGTGCCATGATGGATATCGGCACTGTCTTGTTGAGCGTAAAACTGATGAGTCTGGTTTCCACGCGCAGGGCAACTTGGATTGCTGCATTGTTATTGGTGTTGCTGCCTATATCGGTTCGCTATAGCCAGGAAGCGCGGATGTATACGTTGCTCGGGTTTTGGCTGATGGGGGCAACCGTTGCCTTGGTGTGCTGGACTGAGGGGTATAGGAAGAAACGTTTTGCCTGTATCTATGTGGTGTTGATGACGGCAGCTTTCTACACCCACTACTTCGCGGCGTTGTGTGTGCTTGTTCATTGGTTTCATTGGTGGTGGGGACGTTCGGATATCGCTCATTCTATATCTGCGCGTGCCTGGATTCTGGCTAATGGCGCGATAGTGGTGTTGTTCGTGCCTTGGCTGCCTCATTTTATCGAGCAACTGGCAGGCTGGGATGAGTTTGGTTGGATACCGCCGATCACAGGCCAGGCCGTGTTGAGCCTTGTTTGGCAGTTCACTGTTATGAATGGTGTGGGAGCACAGTCGTTGTTGATTCGTGCAGTGCCGTTGGCATTGATTGTTACCTGCGCGATCGTGCTGGTTTGGAAAAAAAATGCCCCATATCGTTTCCATGGCTTATTGATTGGCTATTTTTTTATTCCTGCTGTCGTGCTTGCTCTGGTCGCCATCATTGTCCCGGTTTTTGTGCCTCGTTATTTGACATTTGCTGCGGTGGGATTACCGCTCATTGTTGCTGTCGCTTTGGATAGTCTGGCGCGACGAACTGGAGTTCTGGTCTTGGCGCTGGTGGTTATGGTCACGGCAGAAATGCAAGGGTTGCAATCGGTCTATCGACAAGCGGACGGTTTGAATGGAACGGATTTACGTCGAGATTTCCGGCTGGATGTGCTGGCGGCAAAGATCAAAGAAGCGGTTCGGCCAGGTGATGAAATTGTGCTCGAGTCTTTAATCTGGTATCTGCCATTCGATTATTACAATAAGACAGATATTCAACCGAGGTTGTATCTCCGCTTGCCCGCCACTACTATTCTGAAACTCATCGAACGTGGCGGTTATGCCACGATTTCCGGAAATCTTGGTTGGGTCTATTTCAATAATCTGCAGGTATTAAAATGCCTGGGGCATAGGGTTTGGTGGGTAGCGGTAGAAATACTCCCAGAGGACCAATTACTGTTGGAAACAGATTGGGAGCTCACGCTGACTCTCAAGGAGGGTGGGATGGCTGCTTCTCTATTCACTCTCAAAGCGACACCAGCCTCAACCGAGGCTGGTAATCAACCCGCCGTTACGCAGCCCCCACTTCCAAAGGCTCAAAACTGTCCGCCCGCGCCATCTGCCACATCCGCGAATAAAACGCGCCATTGACCTCGCCCGTCAGCAACTCCCCGGGCTTGAGAAACACATGCAATTGGGAAAACAGCTTGATCTCGGTCGCGGACATCCGCCGAACCAGGTGCTTGGGTTGCAACTGCGACGGGTGTTCGAGGCCTGCGGCGGCGAGCATTTCTGCCAGGGCCTTGAGGGTGTTGCGGTGAAAGCTGTAGACCCGCTGGGCCTTGTCCGGGACGACCAGGGCGCGCTGGCGCAAGGTGTCCTGGGTGGCGACGCCGGTGGGGCATTTGTTGGTGTGGCAGCTTTGCGACTGGATGCAGCCGATGGCGAACATGAAGCCCCGGGCGGCGTTGGCCCAGTCGGCGCCGATGGCCAGTACGCTGGCGATGTCGAAGGCGCTGACGATCTTGCCGCTGGCGCCGAGCTTGATCTTGTCCCGCAGGTTCAGGCCCACCAGGGTGTTGTGAACGAACAGCAGGCCCTCGCGCAGCGGTGCGCCGATGTGGTCGGTGAACTCGACCGGTGCGGCGCCCGTGCCGCCTTCCTTGCCGTCCACCACGATAAAGTCGGGCAGGATGCCGGTCTCCAGCATGGCCTTGGCGATCCCCATGAACTCCCAGGGATGACCCAGGCAGAACTTGAAGCCCACCGGTTTTCCACCGGACAACTCACGCAACTGCTGTACGAACTGCATCAACTCGATGGGGGTGGAAAAAGCGCTGTGGCAGGACGGTGAAACGCAATCCTCGCCCATGCGGATGCCGCGGGTTTCGGCGATCTCCCGGGTGACCTTGTGCTTGGGCAGAATCCCGCCGTGGCCGGGTTTGGCGCCCTGACTCATCTTGATTTCAATCATCCGCACCTGTGGGTTCCGGGCCTGGGCGGCAAAACGCTCCGGGTCGAAGTGGCCGTCCGGGGTGCGGCAGCCGAAGTAGCCGCTGCCCAGCTCCCAGGTCAGGTCGCCGCCATGTTCACGGTGATAAGGGCTGATGCTGCCTTCGCCGGTGTCGTGGGCGAAGTTGCCGAGCTTCGCCCCTTGGTTCAAGGCCCGGATGGCGTTGGCGCTCAGGGAACCGAAGCTCATGGCGGAGATGTTGAACACCGAGGCCGAGTACGGCTGGGTGCACTGCGGGCCGCCGACTGTTACGCGAAAACCGCTGGGGTCGCTCAACGGGGCTGGACGCATGGAATGGCCAATGAATTCGAAACCGGCCTGGTAAACGTCGATCAGCGTGCCGAAGGGTTTGTCGGCGCTTTCGTTCTTGGCCCGGGAATACACCAATGAGCGCTGGGCGCGGGAGAAGGGCAGGGCGTCGCTGTCGGATTCGAGCAGGTACTGGCGGATCTCCGGGCGAATGCCTTCGACCAGGTAGCGGATATTGCCCAGGATCGGATAGTTGCGCCGCACGGCGTGGCGGCTTTGAAGCAGGTCGAACAGCCCCAGCAGGCTCAGCAGGCCTGTCACCAGCGCGAACGGCCAGAGCCAGTCATGCGCAAGGAACGGCAGGCTGGCGAGGGTGAACAGTACACAGCCAGCGAAGAAGGCGTAACGGCTCAGTAGCGACAGGCTCATGCGGTTTCCTTGGGGTAGGGGCGAAGGGCCATTCTGCGCTGGTGGCGAAACGCTGGGCAACTGGTGATGAGAGGATTTCATGTGCCGAGGGATTTATCTGTGGCGAGGGGATTTATCCCCGCTGGGCTGCATAGCAGCCCCAATACAATCGACTCAATCTGCCTGATGTACCGAGTCGACTGGTTTTAGGGCTGCTGCGCAGCCCAGCGGGGATAAATCCCCTCGCCACAGGTCATCCTTCCACAGATAAATCATGTTTAATCAATGTCACCCCACCAACTTCATCTGCCGCACCGGCAACTCGACCCGGAACGTCGTCCCCACCCCCACTTCGCTGCGCACGGTGATCTCGCCGTTGTGCTTCTTCACGATGCCATAGGACAACGACAGTCCAAGCCCCGTGCCCTGGCCGATGGGTTTGGTGGTAAAGAACGGGTCGAAGATTTTTTGCAGGGTTTCCGGTTCGATGCCCGAGCCGTTGTCGGCGACTTCGATCCACACGGTGTCGCCGTCGACGCCGTTGCGCAAGGTGATGGTGCCGCGTTCGGGACCGATGGCCTGGGCGGCGTTGACGATCAGGTTCATGATCACCTGATTGATTTGCGACGGCAGGCATTCGACCTCTGGCAGCGGGCTGTACTCCTTGACCACATCGGCTTTGTACTTGATTTCGTTGGCCACGATGTTCAGCGTCGAATCCATGCCCTGCTGCAGGTTCGCCATCTGCCATTCCTGGTTGGAGTCGACGCGGGAGAAGTCCTTCAGGTCCTTGACGATCTGTCCGACCCGGGCAATGCCGTCCTTGGATTCCTTGATCAGCAACGGGATGTCTTCGACGAGGAAGTCCAACTCCACCTGCTCGCGCAGCTTGGTCAGGTACATCACCAGTTCCGGCGAAGCGATGGCTTCTTCGGCATTGCCATAGGCCAGGAGCATTTCCTCCAGTTTGTTGAAGTAGCCGTCCAGCGCGCCCAGGTTGGAAGAAATGAAACCGATGGGGTTGTTGATTTCATGAGCCACCCCGGCTGCCAACTGGCCCAGCGAGGCGAGTTTTTCCGATTGCACCAACTGGGTTTCGAGCATCTTGCGTTCGTCGATTTCCATCTGCAGCAAGGTGCTGGCCTGTTTGAAGGCCTGGGTGCGTTGCTGCACCAGTTCTTCGAGTTTGTTCATTTTCAGTTGCGCGCGGGAGGTCATCTCCCACTTGGTGGTGAGGGTGTTGGCCATCTGCTGGACTTCGATGTTATCAAAGGGCTTTTTCAGGATCAGCAGGCGGTCGTGACCGTTCAGTCGATCCAGCAATTCATCCCAGGAATAATCCGAATAGGCCGTGCACACCACCACCTGCAACTGCGGGTCGCATTTCCACAGTTCCTCGATGGTCTTGGCACCGTCCCACCCCTCTGGCATGCGCATGTCGACGAAAGCCAGGGCATACGGGCGGTCTTTTGCCAGCGCCGCCTGCAATTTGCTCAGGCCTTCCTGGCCGCCATAGGCCGAGTCGAGCTCGAACACCGTACCGACCGGCTTCGGTGCATCGCCAAACAGCGCGCTCTCCATGTCTTGCAGGTCGGCGTTGCTGTCGTCCTCGGGGGTGAGAATCTTGCGAAAATCCTCATGAATGGCGGGCGTATCGTCGATCAAGAGGATGCGCCGGTTACTTAAACTGTTCATGAATCGTCTTCCGCGAGTTTCAGGGGTACGTGCAGCACAAACGTCGCTCCCTTGCCGGGTCCCTCACTGTGGGCAGTGAGACGGCCGTTCATTTCGATGGCGGCCGTTGCACAGCTGTGCAGGCCGAACCCGTGGCCTTCCTTGCGCGTGGTAAAACCGTGGGCAAAGATGCGGGTCATGTTTTCTTCCGGAATACCTTCGCCTTCGTCCTTGACACTGATCTGCAACGTCTCGTCATTTACGACCTCCGCACGCAGGGTCATGTTCCGCGCATGATTCGAGACTCCGGCCATGGCGTATTTGGCGTTGCTGATCAGGTTGATCAGAATCAGCAACAAACGGTGCTTGTCACCCATGATCCGCGGCAAGTTGCCGTACTCCTTGATCACAGTTACATGGTGCCGGGTCAGGGCGCCGGAGTTCATGCGCAGGGCGTCTTCCAACAGTTCGCTGACCACCAGCGGTTCCACCAGGCTGTTGGCACCGGCATAGGATTGCTGCGTGGAGACGATGTCCTTGATGTGGTCCACGCTCTTGCTCAACTGGGCCAATTCATCGATCAGGCTTTGCTGTTCGACCGCAATCGCGTCCGCCAATTGGTTGAGATAACCGGGTAGCAGCTTGCCTTTTTCGTCTTCGCTGAGGAAGTGCCCGAGGTCGTGGCCGTGCTCGTTGATCAGGGTCATTGCCTTGCCCAGCCCCTGGGCCTTGCTGCCGCGCAACTTGCGGCTGACCAGGTCGGCGGAGATGTTCACGCTGTTGAGCACGTTGCCGACGTTATGCAGCACATTGGTGGCGATCTCCGCCATGCCGGCCTGGCGGGCGGTGTCCATCAATTCGCTTTGGGTATCCTTGAGTTGGCGGGTGCGCTCTTCGACCCGCTGCTCCAGTTCGTCGTTGGCGGTTTTCAGGGCTTGGTTGACGTGCTTGATCTCGGCAAAGCTGCGTACCAGCCGAATGGCCAGCCAGATCAATATCAATACCAGCAGGGTGGCGAACACCAGCAGGTACACGTGGTTGCGCTGGTACTTGTCGGCAGCTATTTCCTGATCCTTCTCGATCAGGCGGGTAATGCTGTCCAGATGATCGGAGACAGGAACGGCATCGATGTTCTCCAGCAACTCGTTGACCCGTGGTTGTTCGCGCAGGATCAGAGCGATGTGCCGGCTCAGGATGTCGATGGAGTCATGCAAGCCCACCGGCAGGCGCTCCTTGTTGACATCGAGACGGTTCAGGCCCAGCAGCACCTCGGCGGCTATTTCGCGGGTGGTGAGCAGAGAGAACTCCATACTGCTGAGTAGCAGGTCGTAGGTGTCGATGGCGACACTTTGCAACTGCAGCTTGTCCTCGTCGGACAGTTGGGCGAACTCGGCCTGAATGTCGTCTTCGGCGGTGGGCAGGAAGGCCAGGGAGTTGCGCAGCACCGCGTTGTGGGACTTGAACTGTTCCACCAGGCGGGTTTTTTCCTTGACGGCCTTGAGATACTCGTCGCGCTGGTTCTCCCAGAGCGAGGGCGCATGGCGACCGGGCTCCGATTCAATGGTGTCGAGGCGTTGCCACAGGCGCGTCATTTCGTGCAGTGGGGACACCAGCGGGTCGTAGTTATGGCTCAGGGCGACCCGGGATTTGAGGACCTCGTTGTCCCAGATGGCGTCCTGCTGCTTGAGCAGGCGGATCAGGTCCCGGGACTCAATGTACGAGGCAGCCTGTTGCGCACTGGAATTGACGTACATGAACAGCAGGACCGAGGCGAGCAGGGCGCCGATGAAGAACAGGCCGAAGCGACGAAGGGCCTTCATAGTGGCTTGCCCTCGTGTTCACCGGTCAGGGTCTTGAGGAATTCGACGATCAGTTCCGTGTCGTTCTTCAACGGTTCACGGCCCAACTGGTATTTGAACATCACTTCCACCGCACGCTCGAGGGTCGGTGCGGATCCGTCGTGGAAATACGGTGCGGTAACGGCCACGTTACGCAGGCTGGGGACCTTGAAGACCTGACGGTCGGAGTCATCGCCGGTGACGTTGAAACGTCCCTCATCGACCCGGGTGGGGTTGCCCCGGTCCGCGATGTAGTCACCCATGACGCCGAACTTCTGGAACATGTTGCCGCCGATGTTCACACCTTGGTGGCAAGCGATGCAGCCGTATTCCTTGAAGCGCTGGTAACCGAACTTTTCCCGGGGGGTGAGAATGTCGGTGTTGCCCAGCAGATATTGGTCGAAGCGCGAGTTGGGTGTCAGCAGGGTGCGCTCGAAATCGGCCAGCGCGCCCTGGATATTGGGCTTGGTGACACCGTCGGGATAGGCACTGGCGAAGTCCTTGGCATAACCCGGGTCATCGGCGATGCGCTTGACCACCGCTTCCCAGGTATTGCCCATTTCCGTGGGGCTGGTCACCACGGCGTGGACCTGGTCTTCCAGGGTATCGACGCGGCCGTCCCAGAACTGATGGAAGTTCAGGCTGGCATTGAACACGGTAGGCGTATTGACCTCCACCGGCTTGCCATCGAACCCCAGGGAAAGCCGCTTGTCGTCGGCGCCGCCCTTGTCAAGATGATGGCAACTGGCGCAGGAGAGAGTGTTGTTGACCGAGAGCCGAGGATCGAAGAACAGTCGCTGTCCCAGTTGGACACGCTTGGGGTCCAGGGTCGGAACAGGGGGTAGCGGTTTGAGCGGCTCGTCCAGTGGTGCGGCGTAAGCAGTCACGCCCAAGCCCATGAGCAGGCCGAGAGCGAGTAACAGTCCAGATGACGCCATCGGATGCTTCCTTGAATCTTTTGGTTGATGGGTGTTTCACGAAAACGGATTCGGACGCCGTTCCCACTGGGCCATCCACTGGACAAAGGCTAGCGGCTCCACCGCCTTGCTGAAGTAATACCCCTGGGCCTCTTCGCACTGGTGGACCTTGAGAAACTCCAACTGCTCGCGGGTTTCCACACCTTCGGCGATGATGTGCAGGTTCAGGCCCTTGCCGAGGTTGATGATGGTGCTCACCAGCTTGGCGTCGTTGCTGTCGATGCTCAGGTCACCGACGAACGATTGGTCGATCTTCAGCACATCCACTGGAAATTTCTGCAGGTAGCTCAAGCTCGAATAGCCGGTACCGAAGTCGTCGATGGCCAGCCGGATCCCCTGTTGCTTGATGGCCTTGAGGATGGCGACGGTGGTATCGATGTTCTGCATCAACACGCTTTCGGTGATCTCCAGTTCTAACTGTGTCGGGTCCAGTCCCGTTTCCTTGAGGGTGCGGGCGATGCCTTCGACGAAACCCCGTTGACGAAAATCGATGGCCGAGACGTTGACCGACAGGTACAGCGGCCGCATGCCTTGGGCTTGCCAGGTGCAGGCCTGCTGGCAGGCTTCCTGGAGTACCCATTGGCTGAGTGGCACGATCAGCCCGCTGTCCTCGGCCACCGGGATGAAATCCGATGGCGGGACCAGCCCATGGCCTGGTCGGTCCCAACGCACCAGTGCCTCGACGCCGACCACCTTGCCACTACGCAGGTCCAGCTTGGGCTGGTAATGCAGCACGAACTCCTTGCGTTGCAGGGCCAGTCGCAAACCGGACTCGATGGTCTGTTGCTGTCGGGCCCGGCGGTTCATGTCTTCGGTGAAAAAACGGTAGTCGTTGGGACCGGTTTCCTTGACGTTGCGCATCGCTGTCTCGGCTTTCTTGATCAGCGCCACGGCGTCGAAACCGTCGGCCGGATACACGCTGACCCCCAGGCTCGCGGTGACGCTCAGGTCATGCCCCTCGATGGGCTGGGGCGAGTTGACGGCCGCCAACAGCTTTTCCGCCACGCCCTTGATCTGTTGCGGATCGGCGATGTCCCCCAGCACCACCACGAACTCATCGGAACCGTAGCGAAACACCGAGTCGGATTCACGCACCACCGTCGACAGCGCGCGAGCCACGCGCTTGAGCATCTCATCGCCCACCGGATGGCCGAGGGCATTGTTGATGCGCTTGAAGCGATCCAGGCCGATGAACATCACCGCCAGTTGCCGGTCATGGCGCCGGCACTGGGCCATGGCCTGGGTCAGGCGATCACCGAGCAACATGCTGTTGGGCAATTCGGTGAGCACGTCGTATTGCAGCAGGTGAGACACCTTGAGCAATTCCTGGACCCGTTCCTCGATCGTGCGTTCCAGGCTGCGCATCTTTCTCGCCGCATCCTGGGCCAGTTGCCATTTCCAGGTCATGGCGCTGGCCATCTGGCGGATTTCCAGGGTGTCGAAAGGTTTTTTCAGGATCAGCAGTTGATCATCGAACTCGATGCGTTCGGCCATGGTTTCCCAGGTGTAATCCGAGAAGGCCGTGCACAGGGCGATTTGCAGCCGCGGGTCGGCTTGCCACAACCGCTCGATGGTCTGCAGGCCGTCCCAGCCCGGCGGCATGCGCATGTCGGCGAACACCAGCGCATAGGGCTGGCCTTCGGCCTGGGCGCGCTTGACCAGCTCCAGGGCTTCTTCGCCCTGATAGGCCGAGTCGATCTGAAATTGCAGTCGGTTGACCTGGGGCGTTCCGAACAACAGGCTCTCGGTGTCGTCCAGCGAATCATCGCTGCCGTTGCCGGGGCTGAGGATCTTGCGGAAGTCCTGATGGATGGCCGGCGTATCGTCCACCACCAGGATCCGCCGGTTGGCAGGTACCGACATGGGGTTCATGGGTTGCTCTCCGATAGCTGGCTCGCCGGCCGGGTCCAGTGATCCACCACGGGAACGATGGTGCCGGCCTTGAGCAGTTCGGCGGCCTGGCCGCTGTCCACCGCCGTGCTGAAATAGTGCCCCTGGGCTTGCATCGCTCCGCCGGTGGACATCAGTGTGGTGCGTTGCTCCTGGGTCTCGACGCCCTCGGCAATGATGCCGATGCCCACGTCCCGGGCAAAGTTGATGATCGCCCGCAGGGTCATGGCGTTGCCCGGGTCGTCGTTGGCGCTGTCGAGCAAGCGTTGGGCGAGTTTCAGGTGATTGACCCGATAGGTCTTGAGGTAATCGAACGAGGAATACTCGGTACCGAAATCATCGATGGCCACCTGTACCCCCAGTTCACACAGGCGCGGCAATACGTCGTTGTGGGTCCATTTGGTCTGGGCGAGGGTGGCTTCGGTGACATCGAAGCGCAGGTCCCAGGGGGCCAGCTCCCAGCGGGCGGTGGTCCGCAGGACATCGTAGATCAGTTCCGGCCCGGTCTTGAGCTGGGTCAGGGACAGGTCGATGGCAATGACCGGAGGGGCCATGCCCTGATCACGCCATTGGCGCATCTGCTGGCAGGCCTGATCCAGCACCCAATGCCCAAGGGCAATGATGAGCCCGGTTTTTTCCGCCGCCGGCATGAACGCCGATGGTTCCAGCCAGCCACGTTCCGGGTGCTTCCAGCGTACCTGCACGCCCATGCCCAGGATTTTGCCGGTGCCGAGGTCGACTTCCGGCAGATAATGCAGGTGCAACTCCTGGTTTTCGATGGCCTGGCGCAGGTCGTTGGTCAGGGCGACCCGGTCCGTCACCTCCTGGTTGATCTCCTCGTTATGGAAGTGGTACTGGTTGCGGCCTTTTTCCTTGGAGCGGTACAGGGCCATGTCGGACTGGGCCATCAGGCTGTCGGCACTCAGGGTCTGCGGCGTGTACAGGGCGATACCGATGCTCACGGAGATCCGTACGTCGTTGCCGTCCAGGGAGTAGGGCGCCACCAGGGTATCGCGGATCTTGGCCGCCAGCGCGGCGCAGTGGGTGGGTTCGTGGACATCTAGTTGCAGGATGGCGAACTCGTCACCGCCCAGGCGTGCGACCACGTCGTTTTCCCGGGTGCAGTCCTTGATGCGCCTGGCGACTTCCTGCAACAGCAGGTCGCCGATGGGATGGCCCAGGGTGTCGTTGATCCGCTTGAAGTGGTCCAGGTCCAGGTAGAACATCGCGAACGCCGGTGCCCCCCGGCGCGCGGCGGCGAATGCCTGGTGCAGCCGTTCTATCACCGTGGCGCGGTTCGCCAGCCCGGTCAGGCCATCGGTACGGGCCAGCAGGGCGATTTTTTCCTCGGCCAGCTTGCGTTCGGTGATATCCAGGATGATGCCTTCCACCTCCAGCAACAGGCCTTGCTCGTTGCGCACCGGGATGTAGCGGTTCTCCACCCAGCGGTACGTATCGTCGCCGGTGCGCATGCGGAACTCGATGGACGCACCCGCCGTATCGCGATCCAGCACGCGAACCATGGCGTCGTCGACCTTGGACTGGTCGTCGGGATGGATCAGCACCTGTGCCCAGTCCGGTGAGCCGACCAGTTGCCCGGCGACATGACCGAACTTGGTGATGTTGTGGGAGATGTACATCAACGGGAACGGCGGTTCGCCCCGCAAGCGATAGAGGATGGTCGGGCTGTTCTGCACGATGATGTTGGCGTCGGCCAGTTCCCGGGTGCGTTCCTCCACCGCGTGTTCGAGCATGTCCATCTTCAGCGCCGCGTCTTCGGTCATCTGCCATTTGACGGTCAGGGTACTGGCCATCTGGCGAATTTCGATGGCGTCGAAGGGTTTTTTCAAGATAAGCAGGCGGTCGCCCAGTTCCAGACGCTCGGCGATGTCTTCCCAGGAATAGTCCGAATAAGCGGTGCATAGCGCGACTTGCAGCTTGGGATCGGCGCGCCATAGCCTTTCGATGGTTTCCAGGCCATCCCAGCCAGGGGGCATGCGCATGTCGATGAACGCCATGGCATAGGGCTGCCCCTGGGCCAGTGCGGTCTCGACCTTGTTCAGGGCTTCCATGCCCTGGAAGGCCGAATCAAGCACGAAACTCTGGCTGACGACCGCGACCGGCGCGCCGAACAGGGCCTCTTCGGCACTGCTCAGGTTGTCTTCGGCGGGTGCCTGGGGACTGAGGATCTTTCGAAAGTCCTCATGGATCGTCAGGGTATCGTCGACGATCAGGATCCGCCGATTGGCTCTTTCCAGGGGCAGGCTCATGGCCGTGCACCGAGGTGATGCTGACTACAGAACCGTGGGTACATCTGATATCCCTTTCACTGGCATGAGTATTCTGGCCTGTACTTGGCCCTTCATGGGGTACAGCATAGTCGTCTGATCGGGATGCGCTTGGTCAGTGATGGCAAATCGTGCCTAAATTTACGCAATCTACTAGCCTGTCTTTTGGGGGTAAGGTAGAACGGTTGTCGTCTTACTAGGAGGGGGGTAGCAATGGAAGATCAATCGCCGGACGTTCCGGTCACGAAGCCGACGGTGCTGTTGGTTGATGACGAAGAGTCGATTCTCAATAGCCTGCGCCGGTTACTGCGCAGCCAGCCCTATGAGATCCTGCTGGCCGACAGCGGCGCCAAGGCCCTGGAAATCCTCAAGGAACGGCCAGTCGACCTGGTGATGACCGATGCGCGCATGCCCAACATGGACGGTGCGACGCTGCTGGCCCAGATCCGCAAGCTCTATCCGTCGACCCTGCGCATCCTGCTCACCGGCTACGCCGATGTGGACATGATGACCAAGGCCATCAACGAGGGGGGGCTGTATCGCTACCTCAGCAAGCCCTGGAACGACGATGAACTGGTGCAGGCCCTGCGCCAGGCCCTGGCCCATCAGCATTCCGAAAACGAACGCCAGCGCCTCGAAGCGCTGAACCGCGAGCAGAACCAGCAACTCAAGACCCTCAACGCCACCCTGGAAAAGCGCGTGGCGTCACGCACCGCCGAGCTGCAGCAGACCGCCGACATGCTCGACCTGGCCTATGAAGAGCTCAAGCGCAGCTATGTGACCGGCACCGAGGTGTTCTCGCTGATCGCCAACTTGCGCCTGCCCAAGGCCAAGCAGACCAACCGGCAGATCATCGAACTGATCCGGGTCTACAGTCGGCTGCACTTTCTCGACGAGTCCACCGATCGCGACCTGACCATGGCCGCCGCGCTCTACAACATCGGCAAGCTGAGCTGGACCGATAACATGATGGTCACGCCGGCTGACCTGCTGCATCACAACGAATTGGATCTGTATCGCTCCTATCCGAAACAGAGCGAATCGCTGCTGATGACCCTGGACCCGATGAAGGACGCGGCGCGCATCATCCTCCATCACCAGGAGCGCTGGGACGGCAGCGGCTTCCCGGATCACCTCAAGGGCGAGGCGATTCCGTTCGGTTCCAGGCTGTTGAAACTGGCGGTGGATTTCATCGAACTGCAGCGCGGGCTGATTCTCGAACGGCAGATGAACAGCGACGAGGCGCTGGTCTACATCCGCAAATACGCCGGCAAGCTGTACGATCCGGACATGGTGGAGGACTTCATCAAGGCCTGTGCCGAATACCTGGAGGACGTGACCCTGTCCGACCCGACGGTGAAGGTCATGACCACCCGCGAACTTGCGGCCGGCATGGTCCTGGCCCGCAACCTCAACGCCGACAACGGCATGCTGTTGCTCAATGCCGGCAAAGTGTTGAGTGCACCGTTGGTGGATAAGCTCATCGCCTTCGAAGCGATGGAAGGGGCCCGGTACAGCGTGTTCGTCAAGATCCCCGAGGAAGAACTGGATCCTTCGGCGCCGAAGCCGATGTTGGGGTGATCCAAGCCTGACTGGCGACTCGAATCCCCCTGTGGGAGCGAGCCTGCTCGCGAAAGCGGCGTATCAGCTGTTGAGCAGTTGACTGACACACCGCCTTCGCGAGCAGGCTCGCTCCCACAGGGATTGGTGTTGCCTGTGCACGTGGGGCAGGCTTTGCTCCAGCCTCTGTGGTCTGTAATCTCCCCCGGCATTTTTCCGCCAAGGCCGATCATCCATGACCACTCCCCTCATCCACATCGCCGCCGCCCTGCTGATCGGGCCGGATGGTCGAACCCTGCTGGTGCGCAAGCGCGGTACCCGGGCCTTCATGCAGCCGGGCGGCAAGATCGAGCCCCATGAGCAACCGATTCAGGCCCTGGCCCGGGAGCTGGAAGAAGAGCTGGGGCTGGCAATCGATCCGGCACAGGCCCGCTACCTGGGCCCGTTCAGCGCGCCGGCCGCCAACGAGCCGGGTTTTGTCGTCCAGGCCCAGGTGTACCTGCTGAACATCGATGCTGCGGTTTCGCCCGCTGCCGAAATTGAAGAAGTTCGCTGGATCGACCCGGCCGGCGATGGCGGATTGTCGCTGGCCCCGTTGACAGGCGAGGTGATCCTGCCGTTCTATCGGACTACAGACCTTTCGATCCCACGCCTCAAGGATTGACACATGATTCCCCTGCCGGACCTGCTGGTTTTTGCCGCCGCCGCGTTGTTGATGGTACTCACGCCCGGCCCGAACATGATCTACCTGATTTCTCGTTCGATCTGCCAGGGCCGCAAGGCCGGGGTCACCTCCTTGCTGGGGGTGGTGGCGGGGTTCTTCGTGCATGTGTTTGCGGCGGCGGTGGGGCTGACGGCGGTATTCCTGGCCGTGCCCATGGCCTATGAAATCCTGAAATGGGCCGGTGCGTTGTACCTGTTGTGGCTGGCCTGGCAAGCCGTGAAGCCTGGCGCGCGTTCGCCGTTCCAGGCACAGCAGTTGCCTGCGGACTCGACGCGCAAGCTGATCACCATGGGCTTTCTCACCAGTGCCCTGAATCCGAAAATCGCGGTGTTCTACCTGTCGGTATTTCCCCAGTTCATCAGCCCGGAACATGGGTCGCTGTTCACACAGAGCCTGATCCTCGGGCTGGTCCAGATCAGCGTCAGTTTCAGCGTCAACCTGCTGATCGCCCTGTTCGCTGCGGGCATTGCCTCGTGGTTTGTCCACAACCCCACCTGGCTGGCGGTGCAGCGTTATTTCATGGGCTTTGTGCTGGGTGCGCTGGCGCTGCGGCTGATGCTTGAGCAACGGCGAGCCGCGTGAGCATCCGACGGCTGCGGGCCGGCGATGCACCGGCCTATCGCGAGCTGATGCTCCAGGCCTACGGGCTGCATCCGCAGGCCTTCACCTCCAGCGTCAGCGAGCGGGCGACGATGCCCATGAATTGGTGGGAGTCTCGCCTGACCAACCGGCTTGACGTGGTGCTGGGGGCGTTCGTCGACGGGGAACTGGCCGGTATCGTCGGCCTGTCCCTGGAGGCCCGACAGAAAGCCCGGCACAAGGCGACGCTGTTTGGCATGTACGTCGTCGATACCCATCGTCACCAGGGGCTTGGCCAGCAACTGCTGGAGGCCGCGCTTGACGAAGCCCGTCGCCATACCTTCCTGCGCCTGGTGCAACTGACCGTCACCGCGGGCAACGATCCGGCGCTCAAGCTCTATCAACGCTGCGGTTTCGTGCTCTACGGCCTGGAGCCGATGGCGATACGGGTGGACGACGAGTATCTCGACAAGATCCACATGTGGCGCGAGCTCTAAGGCGCCATCGCGAGCAGGCTCGCTCCCACATTTGGATGTGTGTGCATACAGACAGTGAGGCCAACGCAGCCCCTGTGGGAGCGAGCCTGCTCGCGATAGCGGTGCCCCGGTATCACCGAACGGCACTGACCCCATCCAACGTGGAAAACGAAGTGTCCTTGGCCGTCAACAGGAAGTCGCGCATGTACGGTGCATCGAGCATGTCGGTGCGAACCGCCGCGTACAGCGTGGCGAACAGGCCTTTCTCCCCCAGCCGCTTGGCTTTCACATAACCCCGTGAGCTGTATTCATGCAGGGCCCAGTGGGGCATGCCGCAGACGCCACGGCCGCTGGCTACCAACTGCATCATCATCACCGTCAGTTCGGACGTGCGGACCTGGGCCGGTTCGATGTCGGCCGGTTCGAGGAAGCGGGTGAAGATGTCCAGTCGATCCCGTTCCACGGGGTAGGTGATCAGGGTTTCGCTGAGCAGGTCTTCGGGCACGATATAGGGTTTGCTTGCCAATCGATGCTGGTTGGCCACGGCGAGCATCGCTTCGTAGGTGAACAGCGGCACGTAGGTGATGCCCGCCAGTTCCAGTGGGTCGGACGTCACCACCAGATCCAGGTCGCCACGGGCCAGGGCTGGCAGCGGGGCGAAGGCGAAGCCCGAAGCCAGGTCCAGTTCGACTTCCGGCCAGGCGTCGCGGAACTGGTCGATGGTCGGCATCAGCCACTGGAAACAGCTGTGGCATTCGATTGCCATGTGCAAGCGCCCGGCGGTCCCTCCTGCCAGCCGCGCGATGTCCCGCTCGGCGCTGCGCAGCAATGGCAGGGTGGCGTCGGCCAGCTGCAGCAAGCGCAGGCCAGCGCTGGTGAACCGCACCGGTTTGGTCTTGCGCACGAACAACTGCATCCCCAGACGTTCTTCCAGCTCCTTGAATTGGTGGGAGAGGGCGGACTGGGTCAGGTGCAGGCGTTCGGCGGCTTCTACCAGGCTATCGGCTTCGCGCAGGGCGTGCAGGGTCTTGAGGTGGCGGAGTTCAAGCACCGGAATTGCTCCATGAGTAAAACTTGTGATCAACACGAAAAGGTTGAGTTTGTCTCATGCAGGGTCGGCTGTCGACAATGGCGTCATCTTTTACAGGAGGACTCTTACCATGGCCCTGGCCCACACCCTCGGTTTTCCCCGCATCGGCGCCGACCGCGAACTGAAGAAAGCCCTCGAAGCCTACTGGAAGGGCGACCTGGCGCCGGCCGCCTTGCAGAGCGTCGGTCGTGAACTGCGGGCCCGGCACTGGCAATTGCAGAAAGACGCCGGGATCGACCTGCTGCCGGTGGGGGACTTCGCCTGGTACGACCAGGTGCTTGGCCACACCCTGACCCTGGGCGCGGTTCCGGCGCGATTCCGCAACACGTTGAACCCGCAGGGCCGGCCGACCCTCGACACCCTGTTCGCCATGGCTCGTGGCGCCACGCCGGCCTGCTGCGATGCCAACCACGGCCAGACACAACATGCCCAGGAACTGACCAAGTGGTTCGACACCAACTACCACTACCTGGTCCCGGAGTTTTCCGTCGACCAGACTTTTGCCCTGAGCTGGGAGCAACTGTTCGATGAAGTGGACGAGGCCCATGCCTTGGGGCATCGGGTCAAACCGGTGATCATCGGCCCGCTGACTTATCTGTGGCTGGGCAAGGCCAAAGGGCAGGATTTCGACAAGCTCGACCTGTTGGAACGCCTGCTGCCGGTCTACGGTGAAATCCTCAATCGCCTGAAGGCCCAGGGCGTGGAGTGGGTGCAGATCGACGAGCCGATCCTCACCCTTGACCTGCCCCTGGCCTGGCGGAGCGCCTTCGAGCGGGCCTACCACATCCTCCAGTATTCGCCGCTGAAGAAACTGGTGGCGACTTATTTCAGTGGCCTGGAAGACAACCTCGGCCTGGCCGTGAGCCTGCCGGTGGACGGTTTGCACATCGACGCGGTACGCGCGCCGGAGCAACTGGGCCAGGTGTTGGACCGCTTGCCGACCTACAAGATTCTCTCGGTGGGCCTGGTCAATGGCCGTAACGTCTGGCGTTGCGAGCTGGAACAGGCTCTGGCGCAGTTGCAACCGGCCCAGGAGCGCTTTGGCGAAAACCTCTGGGTCAGCACGTCGTGCTCGTTGCTGCACAGCCCGGTGGACCTGGAGCGTGAAGACCGGCTCGACCCCGAGCTCAAGCACTGGCTGGCCTTCGCGGTGCAGAAGTGCGGTGAAGTGGCGGTGCTGCGTGACGCATTGAACGATCCGCAAGCCCCCGGTGTGCAACAGGCGCTGGCCGCCAGCCGCGAGGTGCAGGCGAGCCGCGCGGCCTCGACGCGTATTCACAAGCCCGATGTCCAGGCCCGTCTGGCGGCCATCAAGCCCCAGGACAGCCAGCGGCGTTCGCCGTTTGCCCAGCGCATCGAACAGCAGCGGGCCCGTCTGAAGTTGCCGGCCTTTCCCACGACCACCATCGGCTCTTTCCCGCAGACCCCGGCGATTCGCCTGGCGCGTCAGGCCTACAAGCAGGGCAAGCTGTCGGCCAACGACTATCAGGACGCCATGCACACCGAAATTCGCCACGCCGTGCAGATCCAGGAGCGCCTGGGGCTGGATGTACTGGTCCATGGCGAAGCCGAGCGCAACGACATGGTGGAATACTTCGCCGAGCAACTGGACGGCTATGCCTTCAGCCGTTTCGGCTGGGTGCAGAGCTACGGTTCGCGATGCGTGAAACCGGCAATCATCTACGGCGACATCAGCCGGCCGAAGCCCATGACCGTCGACTGGATCCGCTACGCGCAAAACCTGACCGACAAGACCATGAAGGGCATGCTCACCGGCCCTGTGACCATGCTGATGTGGTCGTTCCCCCGCGAAGACCTGCCGCGTCGGGTCCAGGCACAGCAACTGGCCCTGGCCCTGCGTGACGAAGTGGTGGATCTGGAAGCGGCCGGGATCAGCATCGTACAGATCGACGAGGCCGCCTTCCGCGAAGGCCTGCCGCTGCGACGCGGGCAATGGCAGGAGTACCTGGACTGGGCGGTGGAAGCCTTCCGCTTGAGTGCGTCGGGTGTGCGTGACGAAACCCAGATCCATACCCACATGTGCTACAGCGAATTCAATGACGTGATCCAGGCCATCGCAGCCATGGATGCCGACGTCATCACCGTTGAAACCTCACGCTCGGACATGGAACTGCTGGAGGCTTTCGAAGCGTTCGACTACCCGAACGACATCGGCCCGGGCGTCTACGACATCCACTCGCCGCGGGTGCCGGACACGGCCGAGATCGTCGGGTTGATGAGCAAGGCCCTGAAGCGGATTCCCGCCGGGCACCTGTGGATCAACCCCGACTGCGGCCTGAAGACCCGGGCATGGCCGGAAACCGAAGCGGCGCTGGTGAACATGGTGGCGGCGGCGCGACAGTTGCGTGGGCAGTTGGCGTGACAAAATACTTGTAGGTGAACACCTTTGTGGCGAGGGGATTCATCCCCGCTGGGCTGCGAAGCGGCCCTAAAGCCAGGCCACTCGGTGCATCAGGCAGATTGAGTCGACTGCCTTGGGGCTGCTGCGCAGCCCAGCGGGGATGAATCCCCTCGCCACAGGCGGAGTGTTCGCCTTTCGGACAACCACTCGGCAATCTTCATCAAACTGTCACGCAACTGTGGCAGCGCGCTTGAACGAATTTCATCAGACTCGCGCTCTACTGGGGTTCTGCGTTTTGGTGTTTCTTCATGCGTGTGTTCATTTTCCTGGCCGTCCTGTTGTTCGGCCTGCCGTCGATTGCGGCGTCTCGTTGTGATGTCAACGTCCCGACCCAACGGGTCGATCTGGATCAGGTAAGCCTGGCGTACCAGAGCATTGGCCGTGCCTCCGATCCGGCCTTGTTGCTGGTGATGGGGCTGGGCGGGCAATTGATCCATTGGCCGGATGAAGTGGTGGTTGCCCTGTGCGAGCAAGGCTTTCGGGTGATCCGCTACGACAACCGGGACGTGGGCTTATCCACCTGGCGGCAGGCACCGGGTAGCGCCAACCTGACTTTTGAAGCGCTTCGCTACAAACTGGGCTTGACGGTCGACGCGCCCTATACCCTCACTGACATGGCCAATGACGGGCTGGGACTGATGGATGCGTTGCGCGTGCAGCACTTTCACCTGCTGGGAGCGAGCATGGGGGCATGATTGCCCAGCACATGGCCGCCATGGCGCCGCAGCGGGTCGAAAGCCTGACCCTGATCATGACCAGCTCCAGTGCGGCCGGCTTGCCGGCGCCCAGCGAAACGCTGGTGCGATTGCTGTCACGCCGCAGTGCGCCGAATCGCGAGGTGGCGCTGGAACAGCAGGCTGACCTGCTGGCTGCCCTGGGCAGTCCCCTGGTGATCGATGATCGCCAGGCGCTGCTGCATCAGGCTGCTGTCGCCTATGATCGGGCGTTCAACCCCGAAGGTGTGAAACGCCAGATCATGGCGATCATGGCCGAGCCGAGCCGGGTCGAACTGCTCAATCAATTGCAAGTGCCGACCCTGGTGGTCCATGGCACCGCCGACCCGTTATTGCCAGTGATGCACGGCGTCCATCTGGCGGCGCATATCCGCGGCAGCCAGTTGAAATTGATCCCGGGCCTGGCCCATCGTTTCCAGGAGGCGTTCAAGGAGCCGTTGCTGGGGGCGGTGCTGCCCTATTTGCAACAGCATCGCGAAGACACCTCGCATTGGGCGCAGGTCGAACCGACGCAGGCGCCGAATCTGCTCTGATAGAGGTCGAAGGTTGTAGAGATCCCTGTGGCGAGGGGATTTATCTCCGCTGGGCTGCGAAGCAGCCCTAAAGCCAAGCGACTCGGTGCATCAGATAGATTGAGTCGACTGCCTTGGGGCCGCTTCGCGCCCCAGCGGGGATAAATCCCCTCGCCACAAAGGAGTATCTGCAGGACTTCACCGGGCCCGGGCCTGCTCCACCAACCACCCCATCAACTCCTGCAACGGCCCCGACGCCTGGGTCTTGCGCGGGAACACCAGGTGATAACCCAACCCGGTTCTGACCTTCAGTTCGAACGGCATCACCAGCCGCCCGGCGCTCAGGTCATCGCCGATCAGCGACCAGTCACCTATCGCCACGCCCGTGCCCTGTGAGGCCATGGACATCGCCAGATCCAGGGTTTCGAAATGCTGGCCCTTGCTGACATTGCTCAAGTGCACATCGGCGGCATCCAGCCAGGCCGTCCAATCGCGCTCGTCGCGGGTCGGGTGCAACAGCAGGTGTTGCTGCAGGTCGGCAGGTTCACGCAGCGGCACGGGGCCGTCCAGCACCGGGCGGGAGCAGACGGGCGTCAGTTGCTCATCGAACAGATGCAGGCACGCCAGTGAGGTGTCGGGTGGCGGGCCATAGACCACGGCCGCGTCGAAGCCCTCGCGCTGGAAGTCCACACCGTGCCTGACGGTGGTCGTCAGCTCCACCGGCACATCCGGCCGTTCCTTCTGCCATTGCAATAAGCGTGGCAGCAGCCAGCGCATCACACAGGTCGGCGCCTTGAGTTGCAGGGTCTGGCGCTTCTCGCCAATCTGCTCCACCGCATCGCCGATCAAGCGGAACACCTGCTGCACCCGGGGCAACCACGCCGTCCCTTCAGGTGTGAGGGTCAGGCCGCGGGCCTGGCGCTGGAACAGCGCGTAGCCCAGATGATCCTCCAGTCCAGCGATCTGCCGACTCACCGCGCCCTGGGTAATGTGCAACTGTTCGGCGGCCCGGGTGAAGTTGCAGCATTGGGCCGTGATCAGAAACGTGTGCAGCGCTGGAAGCGGAGGGAGTCGTTTCATTTGGATCCAAGCCATGACGTGAGGACATGGCTAGTATGACTTTTTATCCATTGTTGCCGCTATGGCCTGACCGTTCAATGAGCCCATTCCAAGACAAGAAAGAAGGGCAGTGGCAATGGCAACGTGCGGCGAAGTATTGGTCAAGTTACTCGAAGGCTATGGCGTGGAGCAGGTGTTCGGCATTCCCGGCGTGCACACCGTCGAGCTGTATCGCGGGCTGGCCCGGTCAAGCATTCGCCACGTGACGCCGCGCCATGAACAGGGCGCAGGCTTCATGGCCGACGGTTACGCCCGCGTCAGCGGCAAACCCGGCGTGTGTTTCATCATCACCGGCCCTGGCATGACCAATATCACCACTGCCATGGGCCAGGCCTACGCCGATTCGATCCCGATGCTGGTGATCTCCAGCGTCCAGTCGCGCAGCCAGCTGGGTGGCGGGCGCGGCAAGTTGCATGAGTTGCCGAATCAGGCTGCGCTGGTGGGCGGGGTCGCGGCGTTTTCCCACACGCTGATGTCCGCGGCTGAATTGCCCAGCGTATTGGCCCGGGCCTTCGCCGTGTTCCAGGCCGGGCGGCCGCGGCCGGTGCACATCGAAATCCCCTTGGACGTGCTGGTCGAAGACGCCGATGCCTTGCTCGCCAGTATGCCCGTGAGCGTCGATCGCGCCGGCGCCGCGCCGGGCGCGGTGAAACAGATGACGGCGATGCTGGCCTCGGCCAGACGGCCACTGATCCTGGCCGGCGGTGGCGCCATCGACGCCGCCGCCGAATTGACCGAACTGGCCGAACGCCTGGGCGCACCGGTGGCGTTGACCATCAATGCCAAGGGCTTGCTGCCGTCCCGTCATCCCTTGTTGATCGGCTCTACCCAGAGCCTGGTGGCCACCCGCACATTGGTGGCCGAAGCGGATGTGGTGCTGGCCATCGGCACCGAACTGGCCGAAACCGACTACGACATCACTTTTGCCGGGGGCTTCGAGCTCCCTGGTGCGCTGCTGCGCATCGACATCGACCCGGACCAGACCGTGCGCAACTATCCGCCGCGCCTGGCGCTGGTGGCCGATGCCCGCACCGCCGCCCGGGCCTTGCTCGACGAGTTGAACCGGCAACCTTTGGCCGAGCGCAGCAACGATTGGGGCGCTGTTCGTGCTACCCGGTTGCGTGCGGAGCTGGAAGGCAGTTGGGACGCTGCGGTCCGCGCCCAGAGCGCTTTTATCGACAGCGTTCTGCAAACGCTGCCTGAGGCGGTCTTCGTCGGCGACTCCACCCAACCGGTGTACACCGGCAACCTGACGTTCAACCCGGAGCGTCCGCGGCGCTGGTTCAACTCGTCCACCGGCTACGGCACCCTCGGCTATGCGTTGCCGGCGGCGATTGGCGCCTGGCTTGGCGGCAAGAACCAGGGCCATGGTCGCCCCCCGGTGGTGTGCCTGATCGGTGACGGTGGCCTGCAATTCACCCTGCCGGAGCTGGCCAGCGCCGTGGAAGCGCGGGTGCCGGTGATTGTGCTGCTGTGGAATAACCAAGGCTACGAAGAGATCAAGAAATACATGGTCAACCGCGCCATCGAACCGGTGGGGGTGGACATCTATACCCCGGACTTCATCGGTGTCGCCAAGGCCTTGGGCTGCGCTGCCGAAGCCGTCGATGATGTGGCGCAACTGCATACCGCACTGCTCGCGGCCAGCGACCGACAAGGTCCGACGCTGATCGAAATCGATCAGGCGCGTTGGATGAGCGGGGTGGCGCAATGACTCTTCCCACAGCATTGGAAGGGCTGTACATCAACGGCCAGTGGTTTCGCGGTGAGCAGTATTTACGAGTGATCAACCCGGCGACCGAGGCATTGCTGACCACTGTTCATGGCGGTGATGAACGCGCGGTCGATCAAGCCCTGGACGCCGCGACCCAGGCCTTTGGCCCATGGTCGAAAACCACGGGGGCCGAGCGCGGCGCGATCCTGCGTCGTATCGCCGCTGGCGTGCAGGCCGGTCGCGCGCAGTTGATGCAATTGCAATCGCGCAACAACGGCAAGCCGCTGTTCGAGGCAGCCATCGATGTCGATGATGTGGTGGCGACCTTCGAATATTACGCCGAGCTGGCCGAAGGCTTGGACATCCGGCAGGACAGTTCGCTGGCCTTGCCCAGCGATGATTTCAGCGCGCGCCTGCGTCGCGAACCTTGCGGTGTGGTCGGCTTGATCGTGCCGTGGAATTTCCCGATGGTCACCACCGCCTGGAAACTCGCACCGGCCCTGGCCGCCGGCTGCTGCGTGGTGCTCAAACCCTCTGAGGTCACGCCGTTGCCGGAGCTGGAGCTGGCCTCGATCATCGCTGACTGCGGCTTGCCCGATGGGGTCTTCAACCTGATCTGTGGGACTGGCCTGGCCGTGGGGGCGCCGTTGGCCGCCGATCCGCGGGTGGCGAAGATTTCCTTCACCGGCAGCAACGCGGTGGGTGTGCAGGTGATGCAACGGGCGGCGGAAACGGTGAAGGGCGTGAGCCTGGAGCTGGGCGGCAAATCGTCTCTGCTGGTGTTGGCCGATGCTGATCTGGAACTGGCCGTGGAGTTGGCCTGTGGTGGCGGCTTCTTCAATGCAGGACAGATGTGCTCGGCCACCAGCCGGGTGCTGGTCGCTGATGAGCTGGCCGATGAATTCCTGCAGCGGCTCAGGATCCGCGCCGAGGCGATTCGCGTGGCCGATCCGTTCGATCCGGACGTGGAAATGGGCGCGTTGGTCAATCAGGCGCAATACCAACGGGTGCTGGGGCATATCGACCGGGGCGTGAGCGCGGGTGCGACGCTGGTGTGCGGCGGCCAGCGCCCGACGCATCTGTCGCGAGGCTTTTTTCTTCAGCCGACGATCTTCACCGACGTGCCCCCAGACAGTGCGCTGTGGTGCGAGGAGATTTTTGGACCGGTGTTGTGCGTGCGCCGCTTCAGCGGCGTGGAACAGGCGATTGCGCTTGCCAATGACAGCCGTTTCGGCCTGGTGGCCAGCGTGGTCAGCCGTGATCTCGACGCTGCCGAGCAGGTCGCCAACGCTTTGCAGGCGGGCCTGGTGTGGATCAACGCGCCCCAGGTGATCTTTCCCCAGGCGGCGTGGGGTGGCTACAAGCAGAGCAGTCTGGGCCGCGAGTTGGGACCCTGGGGATTGGCGGCATTCCAGGAAATCAAGCATGTGATCCGGGCGGTCTGACAGCACGTTATCGGGTCGCGCATGCCTCGAAAAAAGGCATGCGCCAGGGACATGGCTTCAATGAGTTTTTTTCGATAGTCAGGGATTTTGTGCAACCCCAGGATGGCCTTCGACGACGACAAAGTCCTTGCGGCACGGGGCTTTGGTCGATCTCGAACGGCTAGGGCGCAATGGTTACAGCCACCTCATACCTAGAAGAACAAAGGGAGTCCTCCATGGGCAAGCATGATCTGAACAGACGTCAATTCATCAAGACCGCCAGCGTAGTGTCGGTCGCGGCCGCCGCCATGAGCGTGCCCTTCATCAGCGCCCGGGCCAGCGATACGCGGTTCGTCGGCAAGACCCTGCGTCTGCTGACCTGGTCCGACGACACCGGGCTGGCGGCGCTGCGTAACATCGCCGCGACCTTCGAGGCCAAGACCGGGGCCAAGGTCATCGCCGACCGCACCGGCAGCACCTCGGAAATGGTCGCCAAGCTCAAGGCCGGTGGCGACCGGCCGCAGTACGACATCATCACCCTGGCCGGCGTCGGCGCCGAGGGACTGGCTGCGGCGGGCCTGTTGGAAAAGCCGGACCTGAACCGCATCCCCAACCTGGTGGACGTGCCGGAGCATTACCGCACCGGTGCCGGTGGTCATGGCATCGGCTATCTGTTGTGGTGCAACAGCCTGGTCTACAGCACCCGCACCTTGCAACAGGCACCGGACAGTTACGCCGCGCTTTGGGACGCGGACCTGGCGCCGAATATCTTCTTGCCGCCGCCGAACTGGACCGAGGCCATGGACCTGATCATCATCGCCGCCAAGCTGGCCGGCGGTGACGAACACAACATCGAACCGGGCTTCAAGAAACTCGCCGAGCTCAAGGAACGGGTGGTGACCCTGGGCGAAAACCCGAACCAGATCGCCGAACTGTTCCGTACCGGTTCCCTGGACATGGGCGGTTTGTATGCGCCGGCGTTTTTCCCCAAGCAGATCCGCGACCCGGCCTATGGTCTGGGAGCAACGTTCGGTATGAAGGAAGGCTTCTACACCGACCTGATGCTCTCGGTCATGCCCAAGAACCGCCCGGGCGACACCGACCTGGCCTACGCCTTCATCGACCACTCCCTCGACCCGCTGGTGCAGGGCAAGATGGCCGAAGACATCTTCAACGGCCCGGTCAACGCCAAGACCATCATCTCCGCCGAAGCGCGCAAGAGCCCGTACATCCTCACCCCGGAGCAAATCGCCGACAAAGCGATCATGCACGACAACGCCTTCCTGGCGACGGTGCACGACCAGTGGATCCGCCGGTACACGGAAATTTTCTCTTCCTGAACTGGATGCCGGGCCCGCTCGATATCCAAGTGTGGGAGCGAGCCTGCTCGCGATAGCGGAGGGTCAGTTGAGGGAGATGTGGGCTGTGCCGGCGTCATCGCGAGCAGGCTCGCTCCCACAGGGGAATAGGGGGGTGCGGGGATCTGTGGGCTACCCGCGATCCAGTGTGGGAGCGAGCCTGCTCGCGATAGCGGAGGGTCAGTTGAGGGAGATGTGGGCTGTGCCGGCGTCATCGCGAGCAGGCTCGCTCCCACAGAGGAATAGGGGTGATGCGGGGATCTGTGGGCTACCCGCGATCCAGTGTGGGAGCGAGCCTGCTCGCGATAGCGGTGGGTCAGTTGAAGGAGATGCTCGCTGTGCAAGCATCTTCGCGAGCAGGCCCGCTCCCACCGAAAAGTTGTGTTTGTGCTGTCGTTTTCCACTGACGAGACCTTGCCATGGAACACCAACCGTTAACTCATCCGCAGAGCGTTGCGCCAATGCATTCCAGCCGGAGTATTTCGCCCACGACGCGGGCGTGGTTTTTCCTGTCGCCGTCGATGCTGTTTCTGGGCGTGTTGATTGCCGCCAGTCTGTTGGTACTGCGCATGAGCGTCGGCACCAAGGGCGCGGAGTGGAGTGGGTTCAGCCTTGCCAGTTATGGGCAATTGCTGGAGCCCTATTACCTCAAGTCCCTGTTGCTGACCTTACGCCTGGCACTGATCAGCGCGGTGATCGCCGTGCTGTTGGCGATCCCTGTGGCTTACACCATGTCGCGCCTGACCTCGCCATTGCTGCGGCGGGTGTTCCTGGCGGCGGTGCTGTTGCCGCTGCTGGTCAACCTGCTGCTGCAAAGCTACGGCTGGCTGGTGATCCTCGGCCCGGCCGGCATGCTCAACCAGGCGCTCATGGGCCTGGGCCTGATCAAGCGACCGATCATGTTGCTGTACAACCAGAACGGCGTGCTGATGGGCTTGGTCCAGACCGCATTCCCCCTGGCCGTGTTGCCCATCGCCAGCGCCATGCGCGGGGTGGCCCGCAGCTATGAGGAGGCGGCCGCCACCCTCGGCGCCAGCCGCTTCCAGGTGTTTCGCCAAGTGGTGTTGCCCATGAGCCTGCCCGGCATCATCACCGGCGCGACCCTGGTGTTCGCCTACAACGCCAGCAGCTTCGTCGTACCGCTGTTGTTGGGCGGGAGACGAGTGCCGATGCTGGCAGTGATGGTCCATGACCAGATTGCCCCGTTGATGAACTGGCCGGCCGCGTCCGCCGCGGGGGTGGTGTTGATCGTCACCACGCTGCTGATCATGACCCTGTCCGAATATTTCACCGGCCGCCGTCGGCGGATGCTGGAGGCTTCTCAATGAGCGCGTTGAGTAAAAAACGCCAGTCGCTGTTGCCCGGTGAAACCGGTCGGATCGCGGGGCTGCTGTCGGGTCTCATTCTGTTGCTGGCGGTATTGCCGATCCTGACCATGATCGTCATGTCCTTCAGCGGCGCGGCGAACCTGGACTTCCCGCCAAGCAGCTACAGCCTGCAATGGTATCGGGCCGCCTGGCAGACCTTCGTCTCCCCGGATACCAGCGATGTACTGAGCCTGGGCCAGGCCATGGGCACCAGCTTGCTGGTGGCGTGCCTGACCATGATCTTCGCCACGCTGATCGCGGTGCCGGCGGCCTATGCACTGACCCGTTGTGAGTTCCGGGGCAAGGCCGTGGCGCTGCAATTGATGTCGCTGCCGTTGGTGTTCCCCATGGTGGTGCTGGGTCTGGCTTTGCTGTTGGTGTTCGACAGCCTGCCGTTTCAGATGACCACCTCAAGGCTGGTCATTGCCCACGTCATCCTTGCCTTGCCGTTCGTGGTGAAGAACTGCACCGCCGCCATGCTCGGCATCGGCAGCGAAGTCGAGGAAGCCGCGCGGATGCTCGGGGCCTCACCGCAGCGGGCCATCGTCGATGTGGTGGTGCCGTTGATGAAGTCGGGCATCCTCGCCGGAATGCTTCTGGCATTCATTGTCTCGTTCAACGAATTCACCGTGACCTATTTTCTCTACACCGTCGACGTCATGACCGTGCCGATCTGGATGTACAGCCGCACCGTGTCGTCGCTTGACCCCACCGTTTTTTCGTTTGCCGTGCTCATCGTGCTGATCGACTTCGTGCTGATCTGGGCGTTGGAGAAGCTGGTGGGCGAGGGCGGCGTTTCCTTTTGATTTCGAGGTGAAGACATGACTGGACTGATACTGGAAAACGTCGAGAAACATTACGGCTCGGCTTGCGCGGTAAAGGATGTGAACCTGCATTTGCCGGAAGGCAAGCTGGTCTGTTTTCTCGGGCCTTCGGGCTGCGGCAAGACCACGCTGCTGCGGATGATCGCCGGCCTGGAAAGCCTTAGCGGCGGTGAGATCCGCCTGGATGGCGATGACATCGGTCATACCCCGGCGCACCTGCGCAACTTCGGCATGGTCTTTCAATCGCTGGCGTTGTTTCCCCACATGACCGTCGGCGAGAACATTGCCTATCCACTGAAACTGCGCGGCGTGGGCAAGGCCGAGCAGCAGGCGCGGGTGGTGGAGTTGCTGGAGCTGATTCAGCTCCAGGCCATGATCGACCGGCCCGTGGCGAAACTGTCTGGCGGCCAGCGTCAGCGCGTGGCAATTGCCCGGGCGATTGCCGCACGGCCAAAAATCCTGCTGTTGGACGAACCGCTGTCTGCCCTCGACGCCAAGCTGCGTGAGTCGATGCAGGTGGAAATCCGCCAGCTGCAACAGCGGCTGAACATCACCACCATCCTGGTGACCCACGACCAGCGCGAGGCCATGACCATGGCCGATATCGTGGTGGTGCTGGGCGAGCACCGGGTGCAGCAGGTGGGGACGCCGATCGAGATCTATCGGCATCCAGCCAATGAGTTCGTCGCCGACTTCATCGGCTCGGGTAATATTTTCCCTGCGACCACGCTGGGCAGCGGGCGTGTCGGTCTGCCGGGCGGGGATGTGCTGGACGTACCGGCCAGCCGTAGCCCGATTGTTGGCGAGAAGATCAAGTTGCTGGTGCGCCCGGAAGACGTGCAGCTGTCTACCCCCCAGGCCACGGCGGGTAACCGCTTGCTGGGCAAGGTGACATTCGTGCGTGACATTGGCGCGACCATCGAGACCACGGTGGAGTGTTCCGGGGTTTCATTCACTGCGCTGAGTACGCCTTGCCAGGGAATGGACCTGGGCATCGGGCACGCGGTGTCGGTGACCCTGCCGGCGGAGGCGTGTCGGTTGCTGGGGGCTTGATCTGGAAAAGTGGGGGCTTGGTCTGGCCCCATCGCGAGCAGGCTCGCTCCCACATTGGAATGCGTCCACCCTGTGGGAGCGAGCCTGCTCGCGATGAGGCCGGCACAGCCAACGCAAAAGGCCAATCAAACCGTCAGCCGCAACCGCGCCAGATCCCGCAACGGCGGTGCGCCAAACAGCCGGCTGTACTCGCGGCTGAACTGCGAAGGGCTTTCATAACCCACCCGATACCCCGCCGCCGAAGCTTCCAGCCCTTCGGCCAGCATCAGCCGCCGGGCTTCCTGCAAGCGCAATTGTTTCTGATATTGCAGCGGGCTCATGGCGGTCATGGCTTTGAAACGGTGATGCAGGGTCGAGACGCTGAGGTTCACTTCCCGGGCCAGGTCGTCGATGCGCAAGGGCTGTTCGAAATGACAGTTGAGCCATTTGATCGCCTGGCCGATGCGATGGCTCTGGCTGTTGGCGACGGCGATTTCGTATAGCCGGTAGCCCTGGGGACTGCGCAGCAGGCGGTACAGAATCTCCCGTCGCACCAGGGGCGCGAGCATGGCGATGTCCTTGGGGTGGTCCAGCAGGCGCACCAGGCGCAGCACCGCGTCGAGCATCGACGTGTCCAGGCGTTCGACATACAGGCCACGACCGGCGGGGCGTGTCGGCACGCCCAGCGGGCCGGCATCGGCGATCAGCGCGGTGATTTCCGCAGGGTCGATGTCCAGGCGCAGGGCCAGGATCGGGTGTTCGGGCGAAACGTTGGCGATGCACCCGCTCAACGGCATCGACACCGAGACCACCAGGTAATGGAGTGGGTCGTAGTTGAACAGTTCGTCCGCCAGCCGCACCTGTTTGCTGCCCTGGGCCATGATGCACAGCGCCGGTTGCGCCAGCACCGGGGCAAATTTATGGGGCTTGCTGTGGCGAGATAGATTCAATGAGCCGATGGCCGTGACGTAACTGCCGTCTTCGCGGGTATTACGGTCGATGATCGACGCCAGTTCGGCGCGTTGTTGTTCCAGATGTGGGTCCAGGGGGACGTGGGCGTGGTCGAGCGGCGACATGCCAGGATCCTCGGAAATAGGAGCGATGGACAAAGCTTATGTTTGTGCAAGGCACGGTGGTAGTCACATCCTGTTGAAAGCTTGCCTGATCCTGCATGGCTGCCGCGCCAGAACGTTGCAATGCCGTCGAAACTTGCTTGAAATCTTTCGTCTCAAATTAGCCGGTTCCTGCCGGGGCGTCGCAGTGTTGCCACCCTCTTTTACGCAGGATTGTGCAAGGCGTCGGCAGAAATCGACTAACGGACCTGGCGTCGCGGCGCTTAACCTTCAACCCTGTCGCAGCTGTCCCCGGCTGCACAATGGATGACCTGGGAGGGTTGAACATGTCTACACAGATCCCCGTCAGTCACATGGCTTTTGTGCGGGCCCGCGCCGGAAGCTCCAAATCATTGGGCGCGCGCCTGAGTAAACTCATCGCGCCTTCGCGCCAAGCCCCCGGCTGCGTGCACTTCGCGCTGCAGCAATCGCAATGCGATGCCGACTTGTGGTTGATGTCCGGGCTCTGGGTCGATCAGCAGGCGATGGATGCGTACTTCAACTCCCCGGCCATGGGGATTTTCGCTGAGCTGGTGCAGGATCTGGTGGTGAGCAGCCTGGATTTTCATACCTTCAGGGATGTGTCCGCCCCCCAGGCGACTCTGGCAACGGTACACAAACTGGCCGGATGAAGGTTTAATGGCTGCCATTTCTCATTGCCAGGATGCGCAATATGGCACGTAAAGTCTTTGGACCCTTTGAAGCTGTTTCCGCCGTCATGCCCCGGGAGGGTGGCGGTTATCATGCGGCTATCGCCACTAAAGCCATCGGCGGCTCGGGTGCGCCGCGTTTCAACAAGGTACTTGAGAAGCAGCGTTTCGAGACGGCTACCAAGGCGGATGAAGCTGCCGCTGTGCAGCTGACCCATCTCAAGGGCGTCGACGAGGAGGGTGGGTTGCTCTGGTGACCCTCAACCAATAGAGCTTTTCTGTGGCGAGGGGATAAATCCCCTCACCACAGGAGCTTGTGCACATGCTTACTTTGGGCGATGCATCTTGAACAGTGCCTCAGGCCCCAACTGGAAGTAATCCGCCGGTCCGCCACCGCGCAAGATCGGTTCGGCGGCGGCTGTGTCGTAGACCCCGTCCTTCAATAGCCACTTGGCAATATGCACCGCAACCACTTCGCCGAGGATCAGCCAGCTCGGCACCAACCCCTTGTCCGCTCGTTGCAACTGAATGATCTGGGTGACCTTGCATTCGAAGGACACTGGGCTTTCGGCCACCCGTGGTACCTGGATCACCTGTGACGGCGCTGGCGTCAAGCCCGCCAGTTCGAATTCGTTGACCTCGGGCGCGACCATCGCGCAGCTCTGGTTCATCTGTTCGGCCAGCGGGCGTGTGGCCAGGTTCCAGGCAAATTCGCCAGTCTGTTCGATGTTGTTCAGGCTGTCTTTGCGCCCGACACTGGAAAAACCGATGATCGGCGGGATGTAATTGAAAGCATTGAAGAAACTGTAGGGTGCCAGGTTCAGGCGGCCTTCGGCGTCCTGGGAAGAGATCCAGCCGATAGGACGTGGGCCGACAATGGCGTTGAATGGATCGTGAGGCAGGCCATGGCCGTTGGCGGGTTCGTAATAGTAGATATCGTCGGGCATGGAAGTGCTCAAATCCTGAGTTTGGGTGGGACTCGAAGAATAGTGCCGAGCTGTATCGGTTTTGTCAGTACCGCAGGGCTTAGAAGGAGGTCTTTTGCACAGAGATGGCGATTGCCAGGGGGCTTTAATGACTAAGCCCGGCCGAAGCCGGGCTGTGAGGATGCCTTTGGGGATCAGCCGATGAAGGCACCACCGGTACGATCGAAGCCATCTTCAGCAACAGTGGCGCCGTTGGTACGGTCGAAGCCATCTTCAGCAACAGTGGCGCCGTTGGTACGGTCGAAGCCATCTTCAGCGACAGTGGCGCCATTGGTACGGTCGAAGCCATCTTCAGCAACGGTGGCGCCGTTGGTACGGTCGAAGCCATCTTCAGCGACAGTGGCGCCGTTGGTACGGTCGAAGCCATCTTCAGCGACAGTGGCGCCGTTGGTACGGTCGAAGCCATCTTCAGCGACAGTGGCGCCGTTGGTACGGTCGAAGCCATCTGCAGCAACGGTGGCGCCGTTGGTACGGTCGAAGCCATCTTCAGCGACAGTGGCGCCGTTGGTACGGTCGAAGCCATCTGCAGCAACGGTGGCAGCGCCGGTGCGATCGTAACCATCAGCGGCAATAGCTGAACCGGTACGGTCGAAACCGTCGGCGGCGAAGGTGTTGGCAGCCAGTACGGACAGGGTCAAGGCAAGGATCAGTTTGGTTTTCATCGTCGTAGCTCCAAAATCGTTGAGAGGAGGTGTCTTGCATGGGTTTAATTCTACGCATGCAAATTTGATTAAAAAGCGCAAAATAATGCTAAAAATAATCGATTAAATCGATACTAAGGCCTGTGCATTCCACGGCTTTACAAACCTTGGCAGCAGGGCGTGAACGTATCGATTCAAGTGAGATGAGGATGCCCGGCCAACATTAATCGGCGATTAATTCCGTGTCGGACGGGATGTGACAGATTTTTCAGGTATTCCCGACCTGTTTTTCACCGCCGCAACGCCAGTCTTCCCCGGGCCTGTAATCAAGGCCGGTCGCCTCACACTGGAGCTTTCCCTGCGATGAATAAACTGCCTCAAATCACCCTGGCCTTCTGGGTCATGAAAATCTGCGCGACGACCCTGGGCGAAACCGCAGGGGACCTGCTGTCGATGACCCTCAATGTCGGCTATGCCCTCAGCTCGCTGATCCTGATCAGCGTGTTCGTCCTGACGCTGGTGACGCAGTTGATGGCCAAGACCTACAAGCCGCTGCTGTACTGGATCGTGATTCTGTCCACCAGCACCGCGGGCACCACCATGTCCGACTTCATGGATCGCACCCTCGAACTGGGTTACGCCACCGGGTCGATGATCCTGATTGCGATTCTGCTGGCGATCTTCGCGGCCTGGCGCCTGAGCGGCGATTCGCTCAACGTCACCAAGGTGCAGACTTTCCGTGGCGAGATGTTCTATTGGATGGCGATCCTGTTTTCCAACACCCTGGGCACCGCCCTTGGCGACTACCTGGCGGATGATTCGGGCCTGGGGTTTGGTGGCGGTGCGTTGCTGATCGGATCGACCATTGCCCTGGTCGTGCTGCTCAAGTACTTCACCAGGATCTCGACAGTGGTGTTGTTCTGGATTGCATTCGTGCTGACGCGTCCCCTGGGAGCGACCCTGGGTGACCTGATGACCAAGTCCCATGAAAAGGGCGGCCTGGACTTCGGCACCATCGGTTCGTCGGCGGTGCTGGCGGGGATTCTGGTGGTAATGATCGCCGGGGCGGCGTATGCGCAGAATCGTTATGGCAAGCAGGGCGCTGCCGAGTTGGGTTGATACCGAGTTGTCCCTATCGCGAGCAGGCTCGCTCCCACAGGTGCAGCGCAGATCCTGTGGGAGCGGGCTTGCTCGCGAAAGGGCCATGACAGTCACCCAAGCAGTGACTGCCGAACCCCCATCAGTCCGTCACGATCCGCGAGTGTTTGCGGGTGTCTTTCATGGTGATGTACACCAGCAACGAGACCGCGATGCACGCCGTCACGTACCAGTAGTAGCCCGTCTCCATGCCAATGCTCTTGAACCACAGTGCGATGTATTCAGCCGTGCCGCCGAAGATCGACACGGTCAGCGCATACGGCAGGCCGACACCCAAGGCGCGGATTTCGGTGGGAAACAACTCGGCTTTCACCACGGCGTTGATCGAGGTGTAGCCGCTGACGATGATCAGCGCAGCCATGATCAGGAAAAACGCGCCCCACCAGGTCTGGATGGTGTGCAGGGTGGTAAGGATCGGCACGGTGCACAGCGTCCCCAGGATGCCGAAGGCAATCAGGATCGGCCGACGCCCGATCTTGTCCGACAGTCCGCCGATCACCGGTTGGAGGCACATGAACAGGAACAGCGTGGCGGCGGAAATCGTGGTGGAGTCGGAGATGTTCATGCCGACGGTGTTCACCAGGTATTTCTGCATGTAGGTGGTGTAGGTGTAGAACGCCAGGGTGCCGCCCATGGTCAGGCCGACCACGGTCATCAATTCCTTCGGATGACGCAGCAAGGTGCGCATGGCGCTTTCCTTGGCCTTTTCCTTCTTGGTGAAGGACTCGGTTTCTTCCATGCCACGACGCAGGTACAGCGCCACGATCGCACACAAGGCACCGATGGCGAACGGAATGCGCCAGCCCCAGGCGTACAGCTGATCGCTGGTGAGGAACTGCTGCAACACGATCAGCACGCCGAGGGCGATGAGCTGGCCGGAGATCAGGGTCACGTACTGGAAGCTGGAGAAAAAGCCGCGACGTTCCTTGGTCGCCATTTCGCTCAGGTAGGTTGCCGACGTGCCGTATTCGCCACCCACCGACAAGCCCTGGAGCAAACGGGCAAAGACCAGCAGGATCGGAGCGCCGACGCCGATGGTTTCATAACCGGGGCTCAGGGCGATGATCAGCGAGCCGAAGCACATCAAGTAGACCGAGGCCATCAGCGCCCGCTTGCGACCGGCGCGGTCGGCGTAGAGGCCCATCAACCATCCGCCGATCGGACGCATCAGGAAGCCCACGGCGAAAATCGCGGCGGTGTTGAGCAACTGGGCAGTGGTGTCGCCCTTGGGGAAGAAGACTTTGGCGAAGTACAACGAGAAAGCGGCGTAGACATACCAGTCATACCACTCGACCATGTTGCCGACCGAACCGCTGAAGATCGATTTGATCCGGCTGGCGGTGGTTCTTTCACGAGCGGGCACGGCCGCCGACCCGAGGGGCAGGGTGTTGGAGTTATCCATTGAAGGATCCTTCGTTTAATTGTTTTTGTGGAGCGCGTAGGAACGCAGCCTGACAGGGCTATAGCAGGAGCTGTGCCATATGGCGGAAGGCCGATCCAGAGGGGTTTGGCTCATGGGGTGAGCGGAAATCCGCCTATCCTGGACGCAGGGTGAGCGAGAATCCGCTGATTCGGCAGTGCCTGGACAGGCCTCTTCGCGGGCAAGCCCGGCTCCCACACGGGATCTTCAGTGGACGCTCAGGCTGCGGTCGGCCCCAATCTCCTGTGGGAGCGGGCTTGTTCGCGAAGGCGGTGGGTCAGTTTGAGTGATGGTGAGTGCGAAGCCGCCATCGCGAGCAGGCTCGCTCCCACACTGGATCTTCAGTGGACGCTCAGGCTGCGGTCGGCCCCAATCTCCTGTGGGAGCGGGCTTGTTCGCGAAGGCGGTGGGTCAGTTTGAGTGATGGTGAATGCGAAGCCGCCATCGCGAGCAGGCTCGCTCCCACACGGGATCTTCAGTGGACGCTCAGGCTGCGGTCGGCCCCAATCCCCTGTGGGAGCGGGCTTGTTCGCGAAGGCGGTGGGTCAGTTTGAGTGATGGTGAATGCGAAGCCGCCATCGCGAGCAGGCTCGCTCCCACACTGGATCTTCAGTGGACGCTCAGGCTGCGGTCGGCCCCAATCCCCTGTGGGAGCGGGCTTGCTCGCGAAAGCGGTGGGTCAGTTTGAGTGATGGTGAATGCGAAGCCGCCATCGCGAGCAGGCTCGCTCCCACACTGGGTCTTCAGTGGAAGCTCAGGCTGCGGTCGGCCCCAATCTCCTGTGGGAGCGAGCCTGCTCGCGATGGGGCCTGTACTGCCAGCACAGCACTCAGCCTCCCTGCAAAAACATCTCCCGACTCAACCCATGCCGCTGCATCTTTTCGTTGAAGGTGCGGCGTGGCAGTTGCAGTTCTTCGAGCACGGCTTTCACATCGCCTTTGTGCCGCATCAGGGCGGCACGCAGGCATTGGGCTTCGAAGGCTTCCTGCTGGGCGGCGAGGGATTGGCCGGGGTCCGTCTCCAGCGCATGGGAATGATCCAGCCCCAGCAACTGGCGCTCGGCGACGTTCGCCAGTTCGCGCACGTTGCCCGGCCAGTCGTGGCTCAGCAGATGACTCAACTGCGGGCCGCTCAACGGGGCGGCCGGGCGGCCCAGGCGTTCGGCGGCGTTGTGGGTGAAGTGCTCGAACAGCAAGGGGATGTCCTCGCGCCGTTCACGCAACGGCGGCAGGCGTAGTTCGGCGATGTTCAGGCGATACGCCAGGTCTTCGCGAAAGCGCCCGGCCCGGGCTTCATCCAGCAGGTCGGGTTTGGTGGCGGCGATGATGCGCAGGTCCACGGCGATGCTCTGGTTGGAGCCCAGGCGTTCGAGTTTCTGTTCCTGCAAGACCCGCAGTAGCTTGACCTGCTGGGCCAGGGGCATGCTCTCGATTTCATCGAGAAACAGCGTACCGCCGTGGGCGTACTCGAGCTTGCCGATGCGCTTGCCCTGGGCGCCGGTGAAGGCCCCGCTTTCATGGCCGAACAGTTCCGCCTCGAACAGCGATTCGGGGATGGCCGCGCAATTCAATGCCACGAACGGTTTGTCCGCCCGGGGGCCGAAGTCGTGCAAGCAGCGGGCAACCAGCTCCTTGCCGCTGCCGGTCTCGCCGCGGATCAACACATTGACCGGCAGGGTCGCCAGGTCCAGCACCTGGCGTCGCAGGTTTTGCAGCGCCCGGGAAACCCCCAACAAGGTTCCGTCGAGTCGGGCCCTGGCGTCAGCCTGCTCATGCAGGCGGCGGTTCTCCAGCACCAGGGAGCGCTTGTCCAGGGCACGGCGCAAGCTGCCCAGCAGGGCTTCGGGGCTGAAGGGTTTCTCCAGGAAGTCGTAGGCCCCATCGCGCATGGCCTCCACGGCCATCGGCACGTCGCCGTGGCCGGTCAGCAGGATAACCGGCAGATCCGCGTCGCGCCGGCGCACTTCGGCCAGCAGATCCAGGCCGCTGAGCCCAGGCATGCGCACGTCGCTGAGGATCACCCCCGGAAAATGCGCCGGCAGCGTTGCGAGGCATTCCTCGGCGCGGCTGAACAACTGCACCTGGAAACCCGACAGGCTCAGCCATTGTTCGACAGCGCTGCGGATACTGCCTTCGTCATCGACGACCATGACAGAGTCAAGCATGTAACCGGGCCTCCTGATCGATGGGTAACGTCACGCAGAATACGGCGCCGCCTTCATGGTTGTCCGCCGTCAGCCGCCCGCCGGACTCATGGATGATGGCAAACGATACCGCTAGCCCCAGGCCCAGGCCATCACCCACCGCCTTGGTGGTAAAGAACGGATCGAAGACCTGGCCCAGGTGTTCCTCGGCAATCCCGGTGCCGCTGTCACTGACCGTCAGGCGCCACAGTTGCTCATCGGCTTCCAGGCGCACTTCCAGGCGTTTCAAGGGTTGGTCGGCCATGGCGTCGAGGGCGTTGCGCAACAGATTGATCAGTACCTGTTCGAGGCGGATCGCATCGCCACGCACCCACGCCGGACGGGTCAGATGCAGCACGGTGCTGACCTGTTCGTCCCGCAGGCGGGTATCGAGCAGTTGCAGGGCCTGATCCACCACTGCCGCCAGGTCCAGGCGTTCGCGCAGGCCGCTGGGGCTCTTGCGGGCAAACGTTTTCAGGTGACCGGTGAGGGCGGCCATGCGGGTCAGCATGTCATCCACCGGTTTGAGTGCCTTGTAGGCATCGTCGACCCGGCCGTGATCCAGCAGCAGGCGCAGGGTCGCCAATTGCATGCGCTGGGCCGTCAGCGGTTGGTTGATTTCATGGGCCAGGGCCGCCGACATCTGCCCCAGCGCCGCCAGTTTGGCCGACTGCACCAGCCCTTCCTGGGCGGTACGCAACTCCTGGGTCCGCTCTTCCACCAGGCGTTCGAGCTCGGCTCGGCTGCGTTGACGCAGCTTCGCCAGGCGCCAGCGTTGGTTGAGAAACAGCAGCAGAAAGACCAACGCCAACCACGATCCGGCGGCAGCGAGCCCGGCGTTGCGGCGGTCTTCGAAAGCGATCTGCGGGCGACGCAGCAAATGCAGCGTCCACCCCTCGGCCGTCAGCGGCAGGGATTCCCACAGGTAGTCCGCCGTGCCGTCGGGAGCATCGACCCGGGTCAGCCGACTGTTGTCGTCAAAACGCCGCAACCCTTCGTAGTTCAATGGTTGCAGGGGTTGCTTGTCGTATTGGCGGGTGGCCTTGAGCTCGGCACGGTCGCTGTCGGTCAGAGGCTGCAGATGGCGATAACGCCAGCCCGGCCGGTTGGCGATGAACACGATGCCCCGGGCGTCGCTGACCAGCAGGGTGTCGCTGCCCTGGCGCCATTCACGTTCAAGCTCCGGAAATTCGAGCTTCACCACCATCGCTCCGAGGAACTCGCCTCTGTCGCCGGTTACTGCGCTGGACAGGAAGTAACCCGGAATGCCGCTGGTCACGCCCACCGCGTAGAAGCGTCCGGTGCCTTGGGTACGGGTCTGGAGGAAATAGGGGCGGAAGCCATAGTTGTGGCCGACGTAACTGCTGGGCAGGCGCCAGTTGCTGGCCGCCACGGCCAGGCCGGTGCGGTCGAGCAACTCCAGGGTCGAGGACTGCGCGGTGTCGTTGATTTTCTCCAGCTTGCGATTCAACGCGTCCTGTTGTGCCGCACTGACCGGTCCCATCAGGGCCGAGCGCAACTCCGGGTCCAGCGCCAGCACGGCGGGCAGGGCGCGGTAGCGGTCGATCAGGGTATGCAAGGAGTTGGCGTACAGCGCCAGTTGCTGGTTCGCACGGCTGGCGTCTTCCTCCAGCGCCTGGCGTTCGGCGTGGCGTATGGCCAGGGCAGCGGCGCCAACGGCGCCGGCGAGGATCAGCACAATGGCAAGGGACAGGCGCAAGGGGCGGGGCATTGCGAGCATGTGAGCGCTTCAAGGGGCGACGGGACTGGCACCATAGCATGCCGCCCGCATGTCGTAATGCGCCTCGTCCCGGGCTATCGGAGCGCTGTTTGTGTCTGTCTTAGTCGGCCGATGACCCTGTTTCAGTCCCCAGGATCCGTATCGTTGTAATCGAAGTCGCATTGGTACCAGGGATGATAGACATGCCAGGCTTCGTGCCCCTTGGCGTTGATGACCTTGACCAGGCGTCCTGGCGGATCGTAGAACTGCTGGTCGTGATAACCGTGCACGCGCAGCGAAGCGTCGTTGATGTAGCGCCAGGCATCCGCGAAATAGGGCCGATAGACCCGGGTGACCAGCCCTTTGTTCTCGTACTCGACCCGTTCGCTCACGCGCCAGCGCTGTTCGGCCAGGTGCTGGAGCGGCTGCCCGTCCTGCAACACCAGCGAACCGTCTTCGGCCACCGCATAGGCTTGCCCGGGTTCCACCCGCTGTTTGCTTTGCAGGGCACGGCCGAATCCGTCGACGGCATTGATAGTGATGCGGATCTGTTGCAAGGGATCGTCCGGGTAACGATCGGCGTTCAGCACGACGCTGTGGACCGGCTCCCGGGGCGCGGCGTGTATCAGTACCCGCAAGAGTTCCTGGGCGGCGCTGCGTTCGCTCAGTTGTGCCAAGCGCGTGCGCGCCGAGGCGCGGATGTGGCCGTCGGGCAGCAGGTAGCGCTCGCTGATCCACGCGTCGCGCTGTGCGGGGAGTACCAGGGTGAGATCGAGCGATCCCATCCAACTGAGCGCGTCGGTGCGCACGGCACTGGCGATCCGGCCCAGGGTGGCTTCCGGGTGGTCGATCGCATGGCCGGGTGTCAGGTCTTCGGGCGGTTGGTAGGTGGCGATATCGTCGAAGCCTGCCGGAGCGCCGTTCTCGGTGCCATGAAAGGTCACGCCCAGCGGAGCGCCCCCCGGGCCATAGAGTGCCTGCTGGATATTGTCATTGGCATCGATGATCTTGCGCGGCAGCAACGCGTGGTAATCGTACTCGACCCGGGTCGTGCAGCCGTCCGGCAGGGTCACGGCGGTGGTCATCAAGCGGTAGGCATCGTGCTCGACGGTAGTCACTCCGTGGCTTTGGGTCTCCTGCAGGGTCGTCAACTGGAAAAAGCCCTCAAGGGGCGCATAGGTCGCAAACCCGACTTTCCTGGACCAGAGGTTTTCGCGGTCGTCCTCATCCGGGTCGTCTGGTAGGAACAGCTTCATGGGCTCGAAGCCGATGCTTTCCAATTGCTCACGGATGTCGAAGGGCGGCGGCAACTCGTCGTAGGCTTGCAGCGCATGCTTGTCGAATTCGGCCATCTCCAGCGGGCCATGCAGGGCCTGGAAGGCAATGTCATCGTGCTCGTCCAGCAGGTAGTTCTGTTCCTGAAGCGCGATCAAATGCCGGGCGGCATCCCATTGCGGGGAGTCCTGATGGTCGATGAAGGTTTCATAGCTGACTTGCCGAGGGTTGAGCCCCAGCGGCAGTTCACCTTTCGGACGTTGCAACCCGTTGGCCCTGGAGCGCCACGGCAGGCTCAACCGCTGGCGCAGTCCGTCGTCATCGATCAGGTGCAGGTGCTCGGCGCGTTTCTCGACGATGTGGAACACCTGTTGCTGGTCGTCATGGGCGTCACGCCACCAGCCATTCTCGACCTCGTCTTCGAAGGGCGGCGGGTCGAGGGCGGTGAGGCGCCGGGCGTAGTGGACGAGGAAGCCGTGGATAAGCTGGCCGAACTGGTTCCACTTCAGGTTGAGCCCATGCTGGATCTGCGGGTCGTCGATGAATCCGTCGTATTGATAGGTGATCGCCTCCAGGTCCAGCACCAGCAGGCTCTTGTGGTGGACATGAGGATGGCGCAACAGATAGCGCTGTTGAGTCACGGTGTAAGGCCCGGCCGTGCCGGCCGGTTCGGCGGGATGGGTTTCGGTGCGCAGCACACGACCGCCCAGGGCGTAGGCCATCTCCCGCGCGGTGTCCGGGTCGGGACTGATGATTTCGTTGGCCTCGTCGCTTTCATGAAAGCGGGTCAGCAGTGTCGGGCCCAACGGCACTGCATCGGTGTCGCCAGCGAAGCAGTCCTTGAGGGGTTGGTCGACGGCGCGGCCGGTGTGGAACCAGGTCTTGACCAGTGCCGGCGCGGTGAAACCGGTTGGCGTCTCGCCTTCGGACACTTCGCTGTCGACCTGGTACAGCCGGCCGAAGCCTCGGAACTCGCGATGGTGGCTGTCATAGTCGCCTTCGAAGTAAGTGAAGCGTTGGGTCAGGCAATTACCGGTGATCTCGTCCCGTTGTTGTTGGCGCGCCACCAGCGGCAGGGCCAGGGGCAGGTAACAGGTCAGTGGTTCGCGGCTGGCCGTGCGTTGCTGTTTTTCATCCAGCCAATACTGCGCACTGCTGCGATAGGTCAGGGTGCTGCTGCAACCCATGTTGTTGTTCATGGCGTTGAGCAGATAAGGGCGGGTCGCGACAAAGTCATAGCGCCAGTGTCCGGGCTTCATATCGGGCGTCGCGTGCGGTTTGCTCAGGATCAGGCTGGCACATCCCAGGCCTTGCAGGTCGGCCAGGGTGACCTGGCACAGATTGTCGTACCGCACGCCTTCGGGCCATGGCACCTGCACAGGCGTTTGTTCAAGACCATTGCCGCCGCGGTTGAGGTAGATCTCGAAGCACTCGCTCTTGAGGTAGATCAGTGCTGGTGCCCCGGACCCGTCCAGGTCGGCGATGCGGACCCGATCGGCATCGAACTGGCTGTAGCTGAAGGGCAGGGCACTCATGACAAAGCCTTCGCCGAAACGCCCACGGCCCAGGTTCGGCCAGCATTTGATCTCGTTGCAGCGGATGCGGCACAGCTCGGTACTGTCGCTGCCCAGCAAGTTGCCGAACATCACCAGTTCATTGCGCAGGTCACTGAACAAGGGCAGGGCGCTGTCCGGTTCATGGGGCACATTCACGCCGGGGGCAAACCCTTCCTCGCGGCGGTTGGCGTACAACCGCACGCTCTTGGGGCCGATCATGGCCAGGGAGCGCAAACCGTCACCGTTGAGGTCGCCCAGTTGTGCGGACGGGTGCAGTAACTCTGTCGGGAAGCGCTTGAAGTCCGTGAAGGTGGACCAACTGCGGTCCGGGTTGAGGGTGTAGAACCCGCTCATGCCGGGCTGGACGATGAGCCAGTTGAGGCGACCCCTGCCCGTCAGGTCGGTCAGCACCTGCAACACCGTCGGGTTGTCGGTGGCCACCGGCATGCTCGAAAGGCGCGACCACGGACCATAGGCGATGGTGTCGTCGTTCTCGCCGCGTTCCGGTTCACGGTAATACCAGCCATGGGTATAGCGGCACAGAAACCCCGGAACGCCCTCGCCGTACAGGTCGACGCAGTGGTAGCGCTTGCCATCTTCAAGGGCAGGCATCGTCTGCAGCTCAACGAACGGTTCGGGTGCCAGGTTGAGCTCGAAATCGTTGTAGTGCAGTTCGACGGGGGGACGGTAATCGACGCGGCCCTCGGCGTCCCAGTCCTGATAATGGGCGGCGGTCAGCAGGTTGTAGCCCAGTGCGGTGGCGCTGTATTCCAGCAGCAGCCGCGCAACCAGCGCAGGTTCGCTGCCCGCTTCGGCGGGGAAGTGGTGGAACATCAGTACCTGTTGGCAGAGGTGGCGCGTGCCGACTTCGAAACCGTACCGGTAGGCATGGATCGGGTCGCTGCGCAATTGCCATGGTACCCCTTTGGGGACGTACCAAGCCGGTTTGCGCACAAGATCGAGGGCGCGCTGGCCATAGTCGAACAGCAGATGGAAATGCCAGTGCCTGCTGGCTGGGTCGGTCTCTTCGAAGCAATAGAAACTATCGCTGGCCGTGGCGTTGCCATAACACACACGTCGCAGGTAGCGCTGGGCGCGATAGTCATGGGGACCGTCGAACGGGCCGGGATCGGCTTCGTATTCATAAAAGATGTGCTCGCCCGACGGGCCGAGTTCTTCGAGCAACAACCATTCGGCGATGCGGACCGGGCTCTGTGGATCGGTGTCGGCAACGGGGGCGGCGATGCGCGACGCTTCGCTGTTGCCGTAGCAATACAAATGGCCGTTGCTGCCCTGGACTCTCCAGAACGGCGCCTGGCCATCGTCGGGACTCCAGAGTTCATAAACGTCGAATGCACTTTCGATCCTGGGGTAATAGCGCACCACCGAACAGGCCCGGCTACCGGGCCCGGCCAATGTGCGAATGACTGGCATGCCTTCGTTGAACTCGGGCCAGCGCTCAACCCCGTCGGCATCGATCATCACGTCGTCATCGCCGTAGTGCGGGACGCCTTCGCTGGTGCGGCGGGCGATGCTGGCGAGGGACAACTGCATGCCGATGCCGAAGGTGCCGTTGCCACTCTGGCTGTTGTAGTGCAGTGCCAGCGCCGGTGTCAGGTGGCGAGCGCTGGAAAGAGGCAGGGGCAATTCGAAAGAGGCCGCCCCTCGCGTGCCGACTGGGCCGATCCGGCTGCCCATCGTGGCAATGGATGCGCTGTTGGCGATGGTGGGGGTCACAATCTGCAGGGGCGTTTGTTCTGCCATCGAGGGAATCTTCTTGTTAGGCCATGTCAGGGGATACCCGGCTGAACATGAGGATGCCAAGAGATGAACGATGGGTAACCTGTCAGATCCGACAGGTGCGCGAGCAGGCCGATAAGTGGTAGGCATTCCTGCACGCAACAAAAAAGGCCGGTGGGCTTGTCGCCCACCGGCCTTTTTACGGTGCGAAGGTGCGGGTTACTGCACTTCTACCGCCAGGCTGTCACTGATTTTTTTCTGCCAGATGGCCGGGCCGGTGATGTGCACCGACTCGCCCTGGCTGTCGACCGCAACGGTCACCGGCATGTCCTTGACCTCGAACTCGTAGATCGCTTCCATGCCCAGTTCGGCGAATGCCAGGACCTTGGATTTGCGGATCGCTTGAGCCACCAGGTACGCGGCGCCGCCAACGGCCATCAGGTAGACGGCTTTGTTGTCCTTGATCGCTTCGATCGCGGTCGGGCCACGCTCGGATTTGCCGATCATGCCCAGCAGGCCAGTCTGTTCGAGGATCTGGCGGGTGAACTTGTCCATCCGCGTGGCGGTGGTCGGACCGGCCGGGCCAACCACTTCGTCGCCTACCGGGTCGACCGGGCCGACGTAATAGATGAAGCGACCCTTGAGGTCCACCGGCAGGGTTTCACCTTTGTTCAGCATCTCGACCATGCGCTTGTGCGCCGCGTCGCGACCGGTGAGCATCTTGCCGTTGAGCAGCACGGTTTCGCCCGGCTTCCAGCTCTGCACTTCTTCCGGGGTCAGGGTGTCGAGGTTTACGCGACGAGCCGACGGGCCTGCTTCCCAGACGATTTCCGGGTAGGCATCCAGCGGTGGCGCTTCCAGCTCTGCGGGGCCTGTGCCGTCCAGCACGAAGTGGGCGTGACGGGTGGCGGCGCAGTTGGGGATCATGCACACCGGCAGGGAGGCGGCGTGGGTCGGGTAATCCATGATCTTCACGTCGAGCACGGTGGTCAGGCCACCCAGGCCCTGGGCACCGATGCCCAGTTGGTTGACCTTCTCGAACAGCTCCAGGCGCATCTCTTCGATACGGTTCTGCGGACCGCGGGCCTTCAGCTCGTGGATGTCGATGGATTCCATCAACACTTCCTTGGCCATGACCGCGGCCTTCTCGGCGGTGCCGCCGATGCCGATGCCGAGCATGCCCGGTGGGCACCAGCCGGCACCCATGGTCGGAACGGTCTTGAGCACCCAGTCGACGATGGAGTCGGACGGGTTGAGCATGGCCATTTTCGACTTGTTCTCGGAGCCGCCGCCCTTGGCCGCCACGTCCACTTCCACGGTGTTGCCCGGGACGATGGAGTAGTGGATGACCGCCGGGGTGTTGTCCTTGGTGTTTTTGCGCGCACCCGCCGGGTCGGCGAGGATGGAGGCGCGCAGGACGTTTTCCGGCAGGTTGTAGGCGCGACGCACGCCCTCGTTGATCATGTCGTCCAGGCTCATGGTCGCGCCGTCCCAGCGCACGTCCATGCCCACCCGTACGAACACGGTCACGATGCCGGTGTCCTGGCAGATCGGCCGATGGCCGGTGGCGCACATGCGCGAGTTGATCAGGATCTGCGCCATGGAGTCACGGGCCGCTGGCGATTCTTCGCGCAGGTAGGCTTCGTGCATCGCCTGGATGAAGTCCACGGGGTGGTAGTAGGAAATGAACTGCAGGGCGTCGGCAACGCTCTGAATCAGGTCGTCTTGCTTGATCACGGTCATGAGTCGCGCTCCTCTCTAAGACGGGAACATTCAATAAGGTACCGCCCGTTTGGGTGGATCGGTCGACGGGCGGCACCTCTTAAGACACGCCGGGCATGCTGGCGCGACGCTAAAAAGGCGCGGCAGTATATCGCAGGCGGGCATCCTGTGGGAGCAAGCCGCCCCTGTGGCAGTAGGATTTATCTGTGCTGAGGGGATTTTATCTGTGGCTAGGGGATTCATCTGTGGCGAGGAGATTTATCCCCGCTGGGGCGCGAAGCGGCCCTAAATGATAGGTACACATTAACCTGACACACCGCAGCGGCAGCTTTTAGGTCTGCTTCGCAGCCCAGCGGGGATAAATCCCCTCGCCACAGGTAAATCCCACAGCACAAGTGGGTGTGCGTCGAGCAAGGAACACTGCGTCAAAATGGGCCATTGCTTTGACGCCATTTTTCTGCTCCAGAATTGAATGGTCATTTGTCCTACACGCCACTAAAGTGGCGGCTGGCCTGTAGCGTAGGACGCCTCCTGTCAGTTTCTTTTCCCATGGTGAGTCAACGATTGACCCATAACGCCATTCAACGTCTCCTGCTCAAACGCTTCGCCCTGGCGGCCGCGACTTACGCGCTGGCGCTGGTGTTGCTGTGGCTGGCATTTTTCAGTGGGCATTACCTCGACTCGTTACGCGGCGTCATCATCGGCAGCGCCTTGGTGGTGCTGTGCCAAGGTGCGCTGTTCGCAGTGTTCCTCAGTGGTCGCAACCTGCGGTTCGCCGACCCCAGCCTCACCGAAGTGCAGGTACTGATCGGCCTGGGTTGGCAGACTTGGATGATGGGGCACCTGGACCAGGCCCGGGGCCTGTTCCTGGTCTTCTACGTACTGATCCTGCTGTTCGGACTGTTTCATCTGTCCCGTCGGGCTTTTGTGCGTTGCGCGATGCTGGTGTTCTTCAGCTTCACCGGCCTTACCCTCTGGGACGCCTGGTTCTTCCGGCTTTCCGACCCGACGTTGGCCGGCTTGCAGGTGTGCGTGCTGTTTATCGTGCTGGTGTGGCTGGTGCTGTACGCCCGCTATGTCCAGACGTCGCGCCAGCGCATGCGTCAGCGGCGATTTGCCTTGCAGGCACACCAGGACACCCTGCGCGGCATGATGCGCCAGCTCGAAGATCTGGTGGCCACCGATGAACTGACCGGCCTGTTCAATCGCCGGCATTTCCTGCGCCTGGCATCCCGTGAACTCAATACCCTCAAGCCGGACATGGCCCATGGCTTGGCCTTGATCGATCTTGACCATTTCAAGCGCATCAACGACCTGCACGGCCATGCTGCCGGCGACCAGGTGCTCCAGGCCTTCGCCAGCGTTGCCACGGCCTGCCTGCGCGAAGGCGACGTGCTGGCGCGCTATGGCGGCGAAGAGTTCGTCATGCTCCTGCCCGCCTGCGACCCCGCGCGCCTGACCGCTTGTTGCGAACGGCTGCGCCTGGCGTTTGCCGCCGTCGAGTTGACTGGTCTGCGGGTGGGGCCTCTGAGCCTGTCGGCGGGCATGACACTGCTGGAAATGGACGACGACCTGGACAACGCATTGCAACGTGCCGACCAGGCCTTGTACCGTGCCAAGCGAGACGGCCGTAATCGGTGTGCCGCCGCCTGGGAGAATGTCGATGCCTGAACTGACGGTCGCCGGCCGGCAATGGACCGTCGCGCCCGGCAGTAACCTGCTGGACGCGCTGAATCAGTCCGGGGTGCCGGTGCCCTACAGTTGCCGCGCCGGCAGTTGCCATGCCTGCCTGGTGCAATGCATCGGTGGCGATGTGCGCGATGCTCGGCCTGATGCCTTGAGCCCGACACAGCGCGACCAGGGCTGGCGGCTGGCCTGCCAATGCCAGGTGGTCGAGGATGTGCAGGTCCACACGTTCGATCCGCAACGCGACGGTCAGGCGGCCCAGGTCGTGGCGGCGGACTGGTTGGGGCCCGACGTGCTGCGTTTGCGCGTCGCCCCTGAACGGAGGCTGCGTTACCAGGCCGGGCAACACCTGGTGCTGTGGCTCGGCGACGTCGCCCGACCCTATTCTCTGGCGAGCCTGCCGGAGGAAGACCGCTTCCTGGAGTTTCACCTCGATTGCCGCCAGCCCGGGCAATTTATCGACCGGGCTCGATCCCTGAACGTGGGGGACCCCATCCGCCTGGGTGAATTGCGCGGCGGTGCGCTGCATTACGATCCCGCCTGGCACGACAGACCGTTGTGGCTGCTGGCCGCCGGTACCGGGCTGGGGCCGTTGTTCGGCATCCTGCGCGAAGCCCTGCGCCAGCAACATCGAGGGCCGATTCATCTTGTGCATGTCGCCCATGACGCCAGCGGGCATTACCTGGGCAAACCCCTGGCGGCGCTGGCCGCCAAGTACCCACAACTCAGCGTCCAACTGCTGACCTCGGTCGAGGCGCCTTCAGCGCTGGCGCAACTGCGGCTGCCCTCCCGACACACACAGGCCCTGGCCTGCGGCCACCCCGAGCGGGTCGAAGCCTTCGCCAAACGCCTCTACCTGGCCGGCTTGCCGCGCAATCAGTTGCTGGCGGATGTCTTCCTTACCCGTGAGGGCGGCGGGGGCTGAGCCACCGCCATCGCGAGCAGGCTCGCTCCCACAGGGTCTGGTGGTGTATGCCAATGCTGCGTACACCGCTGATCCACTGTGGGAGCGAGCCTGCTCGCGATGGCGTCCGTCCAGGCAAAGCAAAAAAAGCCCCGCCATTCATATGGCAGGGCTTTTGTCTTTCAGCGAGGGCACTCAGACCATCGGGTCGCCGACGTGCAGGATTTTCATCCCGTTGGTGCCGCCGATGGTGTGGTAGCTGTCGCCCTTGGTCAGGATGACCCAGTCACCGGTCTGCACCACGCCGCGCTTGACCAACTCGTCCACCGCCGCCTGGCTGACTTCGCCCGGTTGCAGGGCGGCCGGGTCGAACGGCACGGTGTAGACGCCACGGAACATGGCGGCACGGGCCTGGGTTTCGCGGTGCGGGGAGAACGCGTAGATCGGCACCGAAGAACGGATGCGCGACATGATCAGCGGTGTGTAGCCACTTTCGGTCAGGGCGATGATCGCCTTCACGCCCGGGAAGTGGTTGGCGGTGTACATCGTCGCCAGGGCGATGCTCTCGTCACAGCGTTCGAAGGTCTTGCCGATGCGGTGGCTGGAGGTCTTGCCGGTCGGGTGCTTCTCGGCGCCCAGGCAGATACGGGCCATGGCCTGCACCGCTTCGAGGGGGTATTGGCCGGCGGCGCTTTCGGCCGAAAGCATCACGGCGTCCGTGTAGTCGAGCACGGCGTTGGCTACGTCGGACACTTCGGCGCGGGTTGGCATCGGGTTCTGGATCATCGACTCCATCATCTGGGTCGCCACGATCACTGCCTTGTTGTGACGGCGTGCGTGCAGGATGATCTTCTTCTGGATGCCCACCAGCTCAGCGTCGCCGATTTCCACACCGAGGTCGCCACGGGCCACCATCACGGCGTCGGAGGCCTTGATCAGGCCGTCAAGGGTTTCGTCGTCGGCCACGGCTTCGGCGCGTTCGATCTTCGCCACCAGCCAGGCGGTGCCGCCGGCTTCGTCGCGCAGTTGACGGGCGTATTCCATGTCGGCGGCGTCACGGGGGAAGGACACGGCCAGGTAGTCGACTTCCATTTCCGCGGCCAGCTTGATGTCGGCCTTGTCTTTTTCAGTCAGGGCCGGTGCCGTCAGGCCGCCGCCGCGACGGTTGATGCCTTTATGGTCCGACAGCGGACCGCCAATGGTCACGGTGCAGACCAGTTCGGTGGCGGTGGCGGTGTCGACGCGCATCACCACGCGACCATCATCGAGCAGCAGCTCGTCGCCCACGCCGCAGTCCTTGACCAGGTCCGGGTAGTCGATGCCGACCACCTGCTGGTTGCCTTCGGTCAGCGGATGGCTGGTGGAGAAGGTGAAGGTGTCACCGATCTTCAACTCGATGCGCTTGTTGGCGAATTTGGCGATCCGGATCTTGGGGCCTTGCAGGTCACCCAACAGGGCAACGAAGCGGCCGTGCTTGGCGGCGAGGTCGCGCACCAGCTTCGCACGAGCCTTGTGCTCATCGGGAGTACCGTGGGAAAAGTTCAGGCGGGCAACGTCCAGGCCAGCCAGAATCAGCTGTTCGAGAACTTCCGGCGAATTACTGGCCGGGCCAAGGGTAGCGACGATTTTGGTGCGACGGACGGACATGCAAGACTCCTCAAGTTCAAGCGCCAGCGAAGGCTACTATGGTCTTTGGGTGTAGTCATTGTTCATATGCACTACTTATTCGTTTCTTTTTCGAAGTGAACATTCCCGAAGATTTTCACGCCTCTTTGGCCTGGATCACTCTTGTGGCCATGAGAATTCATCTGTGGCGAGGGGATTTATCCCCGCTGGGCTGCGAAGCGGCCCCAAAGCCCTGTTACTCGGTGTCTCAGGCGGATTGAGTCGCCGGTGTTGAGTCTGCTTCGCAGCCCAGCGGGGATAAATCCCCTCGCCACAAGAGCGAGCCCGGCGTCATATAGGGTTGAAGATTTCTAAGGGCAGGCCGATACAGCGCTCAAGACAGGAGAACCTTCCCATGCGATTCGTGCTTTTTATTGCCCTGGCCCTGAGCATCACGGGCTGCACCCGGTGGTCGATGAACCACCACATGAACCTGGCCTACAAGGCCTATGACCGTGGCAATTGCGACCAGGTGATGCTCGAACTGTCCCAGGTCGACCGCGCCAGCCGGGCCCGTCGCTATATGCAGCCGGAAGTCTCGATGCTGCGGGGCCAGTGCCTGGAGCGGCAGAAGCTGTTCGTCGACGCAGCGCAGACCTACCAGTTCATCATCGCGCAATACCCCACCAGCGAATATGCCTTCCGCGCCCGTGCCCGGCTCGAAACCCTCGAAAGCCTGGGGCACTACCCGACCCGCAGTGCCTCGGCGATCCGCCCGACTGCATTCTGATCACCACCGCGGCACAGCCGCCGAGGGATATTCCCCGGCGGATGGCCGGCATCGTTGCGGACTGGCTTCTGTCCAAGCTTGAGCTATATTTGTACAACTCGTGGCTAGAGCAAGATCTCTAATGTCGAGGCAACACCTGTGACCGGCAGGAACAGGCTCAAGACGCTTGCAAGCGTCTGGCACCGGGATCGGGGAGAGCGGGCTCGCTTGGGCTCGTTCCGAAGCATTGGGTAGGTCCTCGTTGAGGGCTGGGAAAAGCGATACAAAACATGTACAAAAAACGTCGAATTGATCGGCAGGATTTGCCGTGCTTCTTGAAAGTGTTCAACGGCGTCAACGACAGGCTTATTGGTTATCTGGGAAACGTTTCTGAACATGGTCTGATGCTGATCAGCACGCTGCCGTTGATGGTCGGCGCAGACTTTGAGCTGCACCTGAAAATCCCCGCCGATGAAGGGCCGCAGAGGGATATCAAGTTGAAGGCCACCTGCCTGTGGTGCCATGAAGACGTGACGCCACAGCATTTCGACGCTGGCTTCAGCCTCCATGGGGCGCCGCCGGAGTACGGACAACTGGTCAGCGCGCTGCAGCAATATTTCAGTTTCCACTCACTGCCGGCTTCGGCTTGAGGACGCCTGACTTTTTTTGCAGGTTTACTTCAAGCCAGTGACGGGAGAGGGACAAGATCAGGCTGAGCCCGATCCGCTGTGGGAGCGAGCCTGCTCGCGATAGCGGTCGGCCAGTCACATTAATATTGAATATGCCGTCGTCTTCGCGAGCAGGCTCGCTCCCACAGGTTCTGCATCAACCCTGTGCTTCACAGGGCATTCGAGCGTCGCGACCTCACGGTCTCTTCAGCGCTGGATCTTCTCTTCGCCGTCCAGCAGCCTCTCCAGCAACAACACCCCCATCTCGCCCATCTGGTGAATCGCCAGGGCCAGGTTGCGCGGGGCACCTTCCAGATCTTCCGATAAATCCAGAATCAGCGTGCTGACCGAGCAGAAGGTTTCGTAGGTGTGCGCGAGCATGCCCTCGGGATCGGCGTCGGGGGCGACGATGAAGTAATCCAGGTGCTTGGCGGCTTTCGGGTCGGGCTGGCCGTTGTCGGGCTTGAGGTAGTAGTCCAGGGCTCGTTGAGCGGCCTGGTCGAGCCTGGCGGGGTCGAGGGTTTCGTGGGGGGACAGTGGGTCGGTGTGTGGGGGATTGGGTGTTGGTTTGATCACAATCGTTTTTCCATGATTGGGGCTGCCACCCCTGTTCGCGACTAAACGAGGGGGTGGCGGCTGGACGCAGGTTAGTCGACCGGTGGAAAAACGAAGCCCGGCGCGCCCGAGGGCGCCCTGCGAACAGCCACCATCAAGTGCGGGGATAGGGGAACCCGACTGGATGAAGCTTGTGCACATCGTTCTACACCACCGGGCGACTAAACCCGACCGCTGGATATCAGCGACGCGAATCAAGTTACGGGGCAAGGCCAAGGCGCACAAGCCGGCGGATTCTGGCGGATCTGTAGTCCGTTGCGCAAGGTGCTGTAGTCAGCCGGTCGTCCTGCGCAAGAGGTGCTGCCGTCTGTCGGAGCTGTCAGGTTCGACAGGTGTTAGGGTCGATGGCTTCATCGTTTACTGCACTCGAGAAGTCTCTTAGGGGCGTCACCAACCGGAACGCCCATCAGGATGGAGGTGTGGGTCATGAGCGCTGAAACGAGTGGCAAACTGGTCACAATAACTGCCTCTAGAAATGGTTATTCAGCACAACTAGAAGTGGAGTATGGGTGGAGTTCGGATGGCAAGACGTTTTACGTAAATACCAAGCGTTACAAGGCAGACAATAACGGGCGCTCAGGGGGCAATATTAAATTGAAGCTCGTTTCAAATGGGGAGACTGGATGGGAAGAGTTAAATAATGATGATGGGGTGCAAGACGGTCAGTGGCATGATTTTGTCAAACAAAAGACTGTGTCGGGGAACGCCAGGTCCGCAATTATTCATTTTAATTGGATATATGACCTCAAGGGGTACCCCGATCCTAATATGACGGGACAGGCGAGTGTGACTTTTCCCTAAGGGTTTGAATTGCATTCAACCGCGCTGGGTCTGCTGAGGAGCAGTCATGCACAGTGATAGCTGTGTCGAAAATGGCAAGCCAGCAGAGTCGGATTGGGGGCGCGTTTTGAAGTAGCCCAGGAGCGGTATCCAATGCGGCCTGCGAGGGGCTGATATCTCTGTGGGAGCACAGCTCGCTGGCGTGAGCACGCCTGTCATCTACTGGCTCAAGCGCCTAGGCGATGTTGCCAACCGAAACTTTCTTATAGTTGAGCGAGTAGTCATGCAAAGTGATGACGGTGTCGAGCAGAGCGAGTCCACGGGGAAGCCCGACGATAACGTTGCCGACGGGCTCACCGACGCTGGTGAAACCCGTGCAGTGAGAACCTTAAGGGCCAGTAGTGGTGCGGCTTATTGGGCTGAACTGGAACTTAACGCCATATGGTCTGGGAATGGCAAAACGTTCACTGTAGAAACCATACGATTTAGAGCCGCTGACAACGGTCGGACTTCAGGGAACATTAAACTAGGGCTGGTTTCAGCAGATGACACTGGTTGGGATGAGTTAGAAAAAAGGGCGACCCAAAACGGACAATGGCACAGTTTTGTGCATAGTCGCTCCGTGGCTGGGAATGTCGATCATGCAATCATACATTTCAACTTTATATATGACAGAGCTGACACGACCGACAAAAATATGACGGCGCAAGCCGAAGTAGAGTATATCATTCCCAAGCCCTCTATAACCCCAATCAGAAATGTCAGCGCCCGAAGGTTTTATGTTTATGGGGCGGGGGGCATATTTAACGGGGGGACGGTGTTTGTACGAACCAGTATCGACCCTGTCCATCACGTTGCACAGATAACGACGGTAAACGGAACCTGGCAAGCTCTGGTCAGCCTTTCGGCAGACGGGCGGCACATGACGCTGGACGCCTATCAGAAGATGGCCGGCAGCCTCAAAGAGTCCGAACGTGCAGCCAGTCAAGACATCTATCTGGCTTACATCACCGCACCCGCCGCCAATGCTGTTCTAGGTATTGGGGACAAGTTCAAGGGCTTTGGCGCCCCTGGAAGTAAAGTCAAAGTGGTCATGAGCGACAATCAGGGTTTTCAATTGACGCCCGAAGTGACGGTGACTGCGAACGACACTTGGGAAGCGGCTATTGATGCAGTACTCCCCGAAGGCTCTATCGCGGTAGTGGCAATCTTTGAGTTGGCGGGTTTCCCCAGCGTTATTTCCGAACCCGTGACCTATACCGTATTGCGCCCGCCGGCCATCACAGGTCCTGCCGCCAATAGTATTCAGGCACAAACCTTTAACCTCAGCGGTAACAACGCACTCAAAGGTGCAACGGTGACAGTCTATCGCGATCCGTCGGAAACCAGTGTGGGTCACACGCTGGTCACGCAGGATAATGGTAGTTGGAGTGCAGACGTGACCGTGGCGGCGGGGCCTACCTCGCTGGCTGCCTTGCAAACATTGAACGGGAAGGACTCGGGTCGTAGTTCTCCTAGAGCGTTCAAGATAAAACCGCCGAAATTGTTTGATATCCAAGTCACCTACCCCAGGCCCGGCACGGCGAAATTTTCCGGCGCCGGCCACGCCGGCGCCACGGTGGATGTTCATAAAACCGGCGTTAACGACCCGCAGGTCAGCACTGGCGTCAGTGGCGGCCAGTGGGCGGTGGAATGGTCCGATCAGCCGCCGGGAAGCTACTCGGTGGATATCCGACAAAAACTCCCCGACGGTTCCGCCTGGATTCATTCGGATTGGAGCGACAGGCTCACGGTCACGATACCTGTGCCGACGCCGACCTTGGAGGTTCAGGTTGGCGGGGACCGCAAACCGGTGTTTTCCGGTATCGGTCACAGTTGGACGGGACAACCTGCGGCGCAGATCGAGGTGCTGCGGGTGGGCGAATCGACGCCTGCCGTGCCGACTGTCGAGGTTGCCAACAACAGGTGGTCAAGCGCTGCGACCGAAGCCTGGAATCCGGGGACTTACTCCGTCGAAGCTCGGCAGTTGTTCAATAACCTCTCCTCCGAGCCCACTTCAAAGCAATTCGTCATCCGCGCCCCGGTCCCCACCGTGGAGGTTCGCCAGGACGGCCTGACCCCACGCTTCTCCGGCACCTGCCTGAATGGTGCGCAGGTGCAGCTTCAGTTCGATGGGGATCCAAATTCGCCCTATGCTGCGCAAGTGAGCGGCGCCACCTGGAGTTTTACCCGGACGGAGCCTTTCATGCCCGGCATTTATACCGCCAGGGTGACCCAGTCCTTCGGCGGCCAGACCTCGGATGAGGTGTCCCAACCGTTCGAGGTTGTCGTGTTGCGACCGGTCATCACCTCACCGGTGAATGATGAAGAGGTGGATCACAACCCGATCATCCAGGGCACGGGTGGTATCCCTGGGGCTTTGATGCGCGTGTTTGATTTTGTATCAGAAACCCTTCTCGGCGAAGCCGAGGTCACCGGCAACGCATGGTCGGTGCCCATTACCGAGGACCTTGTGTTTGACGATCACAAGGTTTACGCGGTCCAGCAGTACGGCGAGTTTCCTTCCGAGAAAAGCGAACCCGTCAGCTTCAAGGTGATCCTGTTTCCGCCCACCATCGACCATCCCCAGCCGGGCGATGCCATTGCCCGGGTTTCGGTCATTGATGGCTATGCCCGCAAAGTGTCCGGGCTGGACACGGCCACCGTCGAGTTGTGGCTCGACGGGGCGGACGAGCCGTTGGCGACGGTCCGGGCCAGAGGCAACGATGGCTACTGGTTCTATGACGCGCACCTGCCGGTGGGCACCTATACGCTGCGGGCCAAGCAGTTCTTCAAGGACAAGGACTCCGATTTCAGCCCCGACCATGCCTTCACCGCCGTGCCGGCCATCCCGGTCATCGAGTCGCCGGCACTGCAGCAGCACCTCGGCGCAACGGTGACGATTTCCGGGCATGGCTACACCGGCGACTGGGTCGAAGTGGCCTGGAGCGATGCACCCGACACGGTGCTGGGAAGGGTGCAGGTGCAGGCGAACCGGACCTGGTCGATGCCCCTGGCTATCGAGCGTCCAGCCGGTCCTCATTCATTGATCGTGCAGCAGGAGTGCGACGGGTACAGCTCCGGGTGGAGTGCGCCCCATGAGGTGCTGTTGCTGTCCCGGGCACCGACGTTCACGACGCCGGAAGCGGGGCAGTGGTTCGCGGGTACGGCGTTCTTCGAAGGTACCGGTGAGAGCGGCAAGCGCGTTGAGGTGTCGCACTGGTTCGATGCCCGGCAGGTGATCGCCCCGGACCTTGCGGTGGCCGACGGCACTTGGGCGGGCTCGCCCCGGGAGCCATTGACGCCTGGCCCGCACTGGGTGAAGGCGCGGCAAGCCGGGTCGGACTGGGGAGAAAGCCCGCGTTTTGACGTGGCCCAGGAGCTGTAGCCACTTCGTCTTCAATACTTGAAACGGAGCACTGCGATGAAAGATTCTCCGGCGCAAATCGCCAGTCGTTTTTGCGAACAGCTCTTGGCGGGACGACAGTCCGAGCCTCTGTCCGACCTTGGGCAGTATTTCGCGGCGGGCGGCTCGGTGTGTGCCCTGGCACGCAAAGGGGCATCCGGGCTGGCAAACGAGTACGGGCTGGACCCCGAAGATGCCCAGGCGCTCACCTTACGCCTCAACGGCTTGGCAACGTGGGTGCTGCGCAGCTTCATCGAAGATCAACTGACCCGTCAGGAGCCGCTTCCTTCTCACCTGCGCCAAGGCCTGCTGGCGTTGGTCCCGGGGCCCACCTATGAAGAGCTGTTCAAGCCCAACTTCAGTAATAAATGCCCGGCGGATGCGATCGAAGCCATCCATTCGCCCGTGGCCTATGCGGTGTGGCTCAAGCACTGGTCCGAGCGCCGCCTCATCCCTTCCGAAAACGAGCATGCTTACGCGCTCGCCCTGCGCCGCAAGGACCTGGGACTGCTGCGCGTCGACCCGGTGACGACATATCGGGTGGTGTCATCGGTAGAGGTGGTCAGCGCCGTGCTGGAAAAGTCCATCGAAGATTCCCTGAGTGCGGGCGTCGATCTGGATGAGATGCTGAGTCGGCGACGCTACCCCAACGGGCTGCCTTATCACCACCCGTGGGTCACGCTGGATGAGTGGACCCGGGACCTGAAACTGTCCATTGGCCGTGTCGTGCAGCTGTGCGATCCAGCGTTTCCCTATTTCCTGCGGGCGCTGCCCTGGGGTGGCAACAGCGGCGCAGCCCTGACCCAGGCGGCCCGGCTCAGCCCGGCGTTGCGGCAGCTCATGGTGGAAGAGTCGCTTTTCCCCGAGGGGGACACCGATGACTGGTTCAAGGAGAACTTCGGGGCGCGAGGCATTGAAGCGCAGAACCTGAACCAGACGGCGTTCTTCAACCAGCGGACCAAACTGACTCAGCGTGGGCTGGAAGCCTTGCTCTCGGTCGAGTCGTTTGCCCCTTCGCTGTCCGACCATGTGCTGATACTCGATACGGTGATTACCCCCGGACATGCGGGCTCGGTGTTCGTCAACAATGGGTTGGCGGATGACTCGATGAGCATCACCTATGGCGGCGATGCCAGCACCAATAGAATCATCGGGCTCATTGAAGACGTGACCTTCAATGACAGAATCGATCGGCTCAACCGCAAGATCCGACTGGACAACGCGTTGCAATTGCCCAGCCATGAAACCGATGCACTGCTGACAGCGATCATCGGTGCCGAGCTGAATCCCGAGGCACGGGTGGGTGGCATGTCAGCCACGGAACCGCCCGATTACTGGATGACGAGCAGCACTGTTCGGGCCCTGGGACTGTTTCAAATGTTGCGGGAAGACTACCGCTGCTCGGCGGAAGAATTCGCAGCGTTCGTTGGCGACATTTCGATTTTCGGACGGGGCACCGAGCTGTCGCAATTCGATCGGGTGTTCAACCGCGACGTGCTGTCCACACCGCCATTGCGGATGGACGACGGTGCGTTCGCGCTGGTGCCGCAGACCGAGGCCGACGCGTTGACTGTCGCGCAGATCTGCGGTGGCCTGAACATCGACCTGGCGACCTATTTCAACCTGGCCCCATTGATCGCCAGCGCCCAGGGCCTGACGGCGCTCAAGCGGAGCCGGTCGGTACTGTCCGCGTTCTACCGCATGGCCAGGCTGCCGCAGTTGTTGGGGATCGCGCCGAATGTGGCAGTGGAGATCCTCAACCGGTTGAGCGGCGAAGCCGGGCTCGCTGCGCTGCTGGGCTCGCCGGCGATCAACGCCCGCGCTGATTCGGAGTCACCGGACGCCTTGACCCAGATCCAGAGCCTGGAGGGATGGGTGCGCTGGTGCGCCAATAGTAACCTGGACGTGGCCTGGACCCTGGCGCGCGTCAAGCCCGTGCTTGCGCCCACCGAACCCTCGGAGGCACAGGCCCGGCTGTTCGATCAGATCCGTTCGCAGCTCGCGCCCGCGCTGTTTACCGAGACCGCGTTGCGCATGGGCGGTGTCTCGCCGTTGTCCAACGACCGGCAATGGACCCAACAGTTGCTGGAGTTGGTCGATGAGCAGGGGGTGGTCATTCACCGCAGCGAATCCGCCGACCCGGCTTACGAGGATTATGCTCGGGAAGTGGTCGAGCGCGTGGTGCGGCGAGTGCTCGGTAAAGACGATCCACAGACTGTCGAACAGATCGTCGCGGTGTTGCTGAGCAGCCGTGCCGGCCAGCGTGGCGTGGTTCAGGAGAGCCTGGCGGTGTTTGGCGAACTGGCCCCGCCCCTGGCGTTGCCGGTGCTGACCTGGGCGGGCAGCACGGTGCAAGAGGTGCTGGCCTATGTGGCGGGACGCTCAACGGCGGACGTTCCGTCAGGCGCCGGTGAGGAGGATGAGCCCGGCGATCCGTTCCTTGGCATGCTCAACGGCTTTACCGGCCGCAGCGAGGTCGTGAAGGCGCTGAAACTGAGTGCGGAATTCCTGACGCTTTACCTCGTCATCGGCGATGGCGTTGAAAATGCACCCGCCAGCGCTCCCTTAACGCCCAGCGCTTTGTACTACCTGACAATCTACAACCGCGCCGTCGCGCTCAGCGAGGAGCCCGAATCACAGCTGCTCGATTACCTGCAGCGGGTCAATGAACTGCCCGGTGACCTATCCAGCGACGGCCTCCGGCTGGTACAGGCCCATGCCGCCGAGCTGCTGGCCGAACTCTTCGGCTGGAGTGCCGAGGAAGTGCTCGCCTGCGCCAAGCGTGTCAACGGCGGGCAGGGTTACATCCGCAGCCTGCAACACCTGGACCTGTTCACACGCCTGCGTGAGTTCTCGCTCCAGAGCACCCTCGATGCGTCGACCACATTGAAAATGGGCATGTTGCTACCCGACGCGTCCTTCAGCGCCTACCGGGACTTGGCCGATCAGGTCACGGCCCGGTTGGCGGACCCCGACCGGACGTCACCCTTGTACGGCCTCCACGCCGCCGGTGATCGGGTCGAGGTCCAAAGCACGGTGGGTACTACCGAACTGGTTGCCAACAGCAATGAAACCACGCAACTGACCGTCACGGTGACCCTTGGGCAGGAGCCCCAGATGAACGTCAATGTGTATTGGGGGGCGACGCTGTGCCGTATCGAACCGCAGAAGTCCACCACCAATGAGCAGGGGCAGGCCACCGTCACGGTGCATGCCGGTCATGCTATGGGGCGCGACGTGATCAGTTACCGGCTCGACGCCCGCGAGCCGCAGCCAGCGGCGACGATCACCCTGGGCAATGATCCGTCCAGTTTCGAACTGGCGCGTCCGCAGGGCGATTTCATCATCCAGGAGGAAAAAGTCGGCGTTGACGTCACGCTGCGGGCGCTCATGTACGACAAACATGGCAACCCGGCTGCCCATGAGGCGGTGACCTGGAATCTCGATCCGCTTCTCCCCGTTGCAGGCAAGACCAATGCCGAGGGGATAACCGAGGTGACGTTCACCAGCGCGACACCGCTGGAGATTGAAGAACCAATAGTCAGGAGGGACAGCATCGATTTGGGCTTCCGCCCCATCAAATTCGTCCCTTGAAACAACGCTCCACCCAGCGCCACGGAGCTTGGCCGGTTGGCGACGACACCCAACTCACAGGAGAGGGCAATGGCTACGCAAGACATCACCCGGGCAACCGCCCTGCGCCGCGACGCGTTGATCGAATGTGCCTTGGGTATCAAGGAAATCGAAGACCATGACGCCGGCAAGGGGTACCCACCGATCAAGACCGCCGACGATCTGCTGGAGTGGCTGCGCACCGACCCCCTGGACAACCATCAGGTCAAGACGACCTGGGTCGCCGAGGCGGTCAGTTGTTTCCAGCAGTACATCCACGCCGTCTACCAGAAGCTGGAGCCCGGCTACACCCAGCGGGAGTTCGACCGCAAGGACCTGAAAGACTGGGACATTGCCAGCCAGTATCCGCTATGGGCCGCCAGCCAGTTGCTCAAGTGTATGCCCGAAGACTACATCACCCCCTATGCGCGCATCCGCAAGACCAGCCTGTTCAGGACGCTGGAGAACAACCTCAACCAGACCCGGCTGACCACCGACTCGGTGCAGTCGGGCGTGCAGCAATACCTGCGCGCCTTTGAAGAAGTGTGCAACCTGGATGTGCTCAACGGCTATGTCGATGGGCCCGATGCCCGCCGTGCCGACTATTACCTGGTGGGCCGGGAACGGATCGCCCCCTACCGTTACTTCTGGCGCAAGGCCGACGTGCAGCTGGACGCCGACACCCAGACGATCAATCCGGCGGCATGGAGCGAGTGGCAACCGGTCGATATCCCCGCCGATGCGCAGGTGCTCGACAGCCGCCTGGTCTTTTGGGGGGACGCTTGTGCCTGGTCTGGGCCGAATGGCGCCCGGCCTTGTTCGATGGCGACGGCGGCCTGCAAAAGCCCTACGAGCTTGAGCTGAAGGTGGCCTTCATCACGCTGGACGGAAAGTGGTCGCCGCCGATACGGCTGAATCTGTCGGCGTTCAACGAGGACGTCAGCCCGGGATGTCGGCTGGTGGCGGTGATGTTACGCGACGACGTCGACCCGTTGTACCCCAAGGGGCGGTTGGCGGTGCACTTGACCAATGCGCGGACACCGCCGGCCTTTATAGGGACGCGACCCCGGCCGGTGGAGATTTACGAAACACGCGACGCACTGTTTCGCAAGGTGGCCGACGAAAAGCCGCTCATGGACCACCTGGCCATGGTCCGCTTCTCCAAGCCCACGACCCTTCAACAGCGAGTGGCCCCCGAAGGCTTTTCCAAAATGACGGAAACGGTGTCGAGTGGCGCCGATCCCCTGGTGGAAAACTTCACCCTCAAAGTGGTTGTGAGAACGGTAGGGGGTAAGCAGCACTTGTATTACCAGGCGCACTGCGCCCTGTTGACGCCCGGCAAGACAGGCGAGCCAATGGCATTCACCCTGTCGCTGCTATACCCCTCGGGAGATGACGAGCCCGACGTTGTCGAGACCCACTCGGACAACGGCGGCTGGTCCTTTGCGTGGCATGGGATCGAACGGGAAAACTTCGCCAACTTGACGGCAACGTTCATCCTCAAAGGTCCGGAGAACATTGGCGAGCCTCCTCGCGACTTTGGCCAGAAGACCTTCACCTTGGACCTGAAGGGCGTTCCCACCGACCCCAGCCTGCCCGCCGTGCACAAGACCGATTCGCGGGGGGGCAATTCCTGCACCTCAATGACTCGGGGCTGGCGCTCAAGTACGCGCGCCTGAACACCCTGATCGGCGCTGAGCTGGTGACACGCGCCAATGTGTCGATCGATGCCGTGCTCGATTGGGACACCCAGTTTCCCGACGAGCCGCCGTTGCCCGACGATTCGAACGAACCCAACGGCCCGTTCGACGGTGCCAACGGGCTGTTCTTCTGGGAACTGTTTTTTCACCTGCCTCACCTGGTGGCGACCCGGCTCAAGGACGAGGAGCGCTTCGTCGAAGCCCAACAATGGCTGCACTTCATCTTCGATCCCCAGGCGATCGCTGACACACAGGCCGAGCGGGCGGATCCGAAGCCACGCTATTGGCGTTGCCGGCCGTTGAATGTGTCTGGTAGCGAGGGGGACGTGGGCTGCGAAGCCGACAACCCGACCGACCCTGACGCGATTGCCTATTCCACCCCCCGGCACTACCAGATGCTGATTTTTCTGGACTATGTCGCCAACCTCGTGGCCTGGGGCGACTGGTTGTACCGGCAACTGACACGGGACAGTCTGGCCGCCGCCAAGCTGCAATACCTGCGCGCCAAGAACCTGATGGGCGCCACGCCGGACATGCACACCCTCAGTCAATGGACGCCTGCCACGTTGACGGAACTGGTCGAGGAACTCGAAGACAGTGCCGCGCTCAGGGCGTTCGAGCAGGATCTGCTGCTGGATCCGGGATCGCTGCCGGTCAGGAGCCATTTTTTTGAAGATCCCGGCGTTGTCGGCGTGGAGCGTTTCCGCTTGCCGGTGAGCCAGCGCGTGTTGCAGCTCTATGAGTTACCGGCCCAGCGCATGTACAACCTGCGCCATAACCTGACCATCGACGGCAAACCGCTGTCCATCGAGTTGTTCAGCACCATCAACCCTTCGGATCTGCTCAACAACCTGGCTGCCGGCGGTGCCGGCCCCGTGCGCCCCATGGGCGGGCCTTTGCGGGTTGCGGCGTTTCGCTGGCGCACGCTGTTCGATACGGCCCTGCGGGCGACCCAATATCTGCAGGAGTGCGGCAACCAGGTGATGCGCTTGCTGGAACAACAGGACCGGGGCGAGCAGGAGTTGTTGCAACAGCGCCACCTGACCGAGTTGAGTACCTTCGTCCGGACCGTGCAGGAAGAAAATCTTGAACAACTACGGGACACGCTGGCTGCGTTGAACAGCAGTCGCACCTTGACCGCGGAACGGCAAGCCCACTACACGAAGCTGTACAGCGAGAATATTTCCAGCAGTGAATACAAGGTTATGGAGGCCCTCGACAGCGTTAAATTGTTGACGGCGCTGAGCACCTCGATGCAAGTGGCGGGCGCTGTCATCGATGCCTTTCCCAATGTGTTCGGCCTGGCCAATGGCGGCCATCAGTTCGGCAGTGCTCCAAGAGCCCTGGCTTATGGGTTCCAGGTCGGGGCAGAGGTCGTGCGCAGCGATGCCGAGAAGGACGCGACCTCCGAAAGCTATCGGCGGCGACGCGAAGACTGGGGGTTGGCGCGGGACCAGGCCACAGCGGAGCTGGCGATGATCGATGAACAGATCAACGCGCAGAAACACGCGGTGTTGGCCGCCGAGGCCAATCTGGATCAAATCGTCAAGATGAATGCCCAGGCCCAGGCACTCTATGACTTCCTGCTCACCCGAGCCACCCGCGTCGAGCTGTATCGCTGGCACCTGGGGCAATGCAAGACCTTGCACTACCAGGCCTACGACCAGGTCGTCAGCCTTTGCCTGAGTGCCCAGAGCGCGCTGCAACTGGAAACCGCCGAATTCGGCCTCAGCCACATCCGCACCGATGCGTGGCTGGATAACTATTACGGCCTGACTGCCGGCGACTCGTTGCGCCTCGATCTGCTACGCATGGAGGCCGATCATTTGCTGCGGTACGAACGGCGCCTGGAAATCGTCAAGACCGTATCCCTGCGTCAATTGTTCGATGACAACAGCGACCGGCAGGCGGATTACTCCAGCTGGGACGAGGCGCGGGAAGGGTTGATCACCAACGGCACGTTGAACTTCAAACTGTCGCAACTGCTGTTCGACCGGGATTACCACGACCACTACTGCCGCCAGATCAACGCCGTGGACGTGACCCTGCCGACGTTGCTCGGCCCCTTTGAAAACGTCTGTGCGACGCTGACGCAGATTGGCAGCGAAACAGCCATCAAGGCGTCCCTTGAGTCGCTGGATTATCTGTATGGCGACAGCAGTCTGGCGCCGGCCGATGTGCTGCTCAATATCAGCAGCGGTGAACAGATGGCCATTTCCATCGGCCTGGATGATTTCGGCGTGGCGGCGTTGAGACCCGAAGAGGGCCTGCGCAATATCTTCGAGAACACCGGCGCCGTGTCTCGCTGGACGCTGTCCTTCCCCTGGTTCCAGGAGTGGGACCGCCAGAAGGACCAACTGGCGGCCTTGAACGACATCATCGTGAAGGTTCGCTACACCGCCAAGGTGGGCGGCCCGGCGTTTTCCCGGTACGTCCAGGGCAAAGTCAGAGCCGCCGAACGCGCCGCGCTCAAGGGGGTGCAAAGATGAATAGGGAACCGGTCGACACCAGGACCAATGTACTCCCCAACGGACATTTCGATCTGGGCTATAACCACTGGAACAATGCCGGCGTGCCCGGGAGGTTCGATAGGAAATCAGGCGAATGGGAGGGGCAATCCATCTACTACATGTCTCTTTACGGCGGAGGAGGGATTGCCCAGATCGTACCGGCGCCGGCACCGCAATCGGCAGGGGCGCGCTACCGTTTGAGCTTTCTGTACGACAACCGTTCCACGGAGGCCGGGGTTTTCAGCCTGCGTCGGCGCGGCACTGAGGACAGCCTGGAAATCGTGCTGCCACCCGCGGACAACCGGGGGGCCGATCCTGAAACCCAGGCACTGAGCCTGACGCCGGTGACTGCGCCGATCGAGTTCGATATCGAGAGCGATGATCTCTTCGAGTTCGTCATCCTCAGCCCGTCTGAAGCCACCACGCGCCTGGACGTGATTGTCGCCCGGATCGATTTTCACCTCGAACTGGCTCCACTGGTCCTGGCCCAGATTGTCAATGACGGCCAGGTGTTTACCCCTACCGGGGAGCCCCTGCTTTACCTGTGCCATGGGGCAACCGGCGCGAAGAGTCACCAGCTGTCCTTCCGGCCCGCGCCGGACAGCCCCTGGACGGGAACCGAGGCGTTGCTGTGGAGCCAGGACAATCCACTGGATGCGGTGGTGATTACCCCCGGATGGGGTGAAAACCAATTGCTTGAAGACACCTGGCAAGTGGACTGTCCGGTGCCGGTCAGCGATGAAACGCAGCTGTTCAATCTGTCCATCTACAGCAAATACCACGCCGAGACGTATCCGATTGCAGTGTCCCTGGGGCACCATCGGTTGGTCGTCGAGAGCCATCTGAACCCGGCTCATCAACCGGTGATTGAGCATCATCAATCGGTCAAACTGGGCGTTCAGGTGAAGTCGTATTACCTCGACATGCCCATGCCTCAACGGGAAGTGTCCTGGATGCTGGGGGATACCGTGCTGTTTCGCGGTGAAACCGACAACGGCGGCTATGCCTGGTTCGACTTTGCCCCCGAGACCGCCGGCACGCTTTCAGTCAAGGCCAGCGTCGAGAGCCCTTTCCATGCCGAAGGCAACGCGCTGCACACCTTCAGTGTGACGGCCCACGCCACGGATCCGATGAACGATGTCCGCGTGGCGTTTCCGAACATGGAGGCTGCGCCTTGGGGTGAAAAAACCGGCTATCCCGATCGCGGTGCGTCGTATCAGTTGGAAGTGTTGCTTGCCGACGACAGCCCGCTGCGCAACCGGTCTGTATGGTTGGAATGGGATGGGAAAGCCCCTGAAGAGTTGGGGGTGACGGTTTCTCCGGCGCTATTGCAGCCGGTCTCGGGCAACAGTAACCCGCTGAGATGGAGGCTGGACTGCGATGACCGCATCGACGGCGATTTCGGCTTGCGATTGGGCGCCGCCGGTTTGCTGAAACCTACCGTCAACAACGCCATGTCCCTGGCGCGCCACACTCTCAAGATTGGCCTGGTGCGTGAAGCCAACCGGGTCCCGGTGATCGATGAGAACGATTATGTCTGGTGCATGGTGCAGGTGCTGAGCCAGGGGGACCAGCCTGTGACCGGCGTGCCCGTGGAGTGGGACAACGCCCAGGGGCTCCAGCGGACCTGGTCCGGTGTGGACGGCTGGGCCAGCGTGATTGACCGACCTTCGGTGCACGGGCAATACACCCTCAATGCACGGGTCAACCCCCGTGAAACCGGGCAGGTGCCGGAGCATGACTTCATCATCCAGACACTGGCGACCAGCGCGTGGAAAACGGCGAGTTTCAAACTGGGTGACGTCGCGGTCGATCGGGTGGGGGCGGGTGTGGTGTGTCGCATGGGGCAGAATGATCAATTCCATCTCACGGTGACGACCGGCAGCCCGTTGCTCGGCAAGGAGGTTTCCCTGAGGTGGCGCGATCCGGCGAGCGCCCGTGCCATTGTCATCACCGGCATGGAAACACCGACCCCGGTGACTGCCGCCGGGGTGACCTGGGCCGTGCAAGCGCAGCAAGCCGACTCCAGTGGTGTGTTTGACTTGCAGGTGATATCGGCTGACCTGGAACCGCTTGACCTGGCATTCCGGTTGCTGCCCCAGGACCTGGCGCCGACGATGACGCTGGTGTTCGACCAGGCTCCAAGAAACTGGGCCGCCGCCATCGATCTGTACCCCTGCATCGGTGCCATCCACGACCTGACCCTCCAGCCCGTGGATGACCTGAGCGGGTTGCATGGGTTGTTGTTTGAAACCACTGTGGCGCCAGGCCTGCCGTCAGGCTGGAATATCACCCCGCCTTTGACCGGGTCGGCGCCGATGACGGCGGGGGGCATTCGCTACCGGTGTGATTTCACCGCTACCACCGAAGTCGCCGCCCGTAGTTGGGCCGCTGAAGTCCTGGGCGTTGGCCCCTTTACGCAGCCGCCGCCCTTCGGACTGAACCTGGCCCATAACAAAGTGGTGATCGGCACGCCTTACGAGGTCGCGACGGACCCGGTCCTGAGCAAGAACGAAAGCGCACGACTGGCCCTGCGGTATGTGTCGGCTTTCACGGGCAGGCCGGCCAACGACGTGTCGGTGGAGTGGCACGATGGGGAAACCTCCTTGAGTGGCGCGGACGGTATCGCCCAGCGCGAGTATCGGCCGGAGATGGCCGGTGGCAGTGAGGTCCAGGCGTTGGTCAGCAATCCCTATGACGGGAGCGAAGTCGAACACACGTTCACCGTGCATGCGTACGCAGAAGATCCCTGGCTCGACCTGAACGTACATAGCGGTACGGGAGCCACGCAGCGTTGGGGCGAACAGACCTTCTTCCCTCGACGGGCGGAGAAGCTCGACTTGACGCTTTCGGTCGCAGAGGGCAGCCCGTTGCTCGATCAGATGCTGACGCTGGGGATCCGCGGTGCTCATGAGCTGGATACGGCCATGAATTTCGGACCGGTAGGGCTAGGGTTTCCCCGGCCATTGACCGTCGATGGCCTGCCGGTGAGTCTTGCGGCCGGTGACCGGACCGATGCGGCGTTCTATTTACAACTGTCGGCCTCGCGGCTGCTGGCACGCTCGCCGCTGAATGCTTTTTCCCTCGGCAGCCATATTCCGGTGGATGTCCTGGCGGCCACGCATCAGGACCCGACGGTGGTCGACTGGGGCGAAACATTGTCCTTTGAAATCACCCTGACCAACGCACTGACCGGTCAACCGGCCCGACATGTACAGGTGTCCTGGCGCGGCACGGACGTGGCCATGGAGGACACGATCACGTTCACCAACTTCTATGGTGTCGCACGCTTCAGTTTCGTGGCGACGGTTGACGGGCCGGGCTCCGTGACGGCCAGCGCAGTCGGTGGGACCGAGGTTGTATCGTTTGAGTATCTCGTCCATGAGGCTTGCGTGATTCAAAGCCTGACCGGTGCTGACCTCGAGGGGCTTCCGGGGGCAGAAGTCAGCGCCGAGGCCACGGTGGTCAGTGCAGCCAGCGGTGAGCCGGTTCAAGGCGTGCGGGTGCACTGGTTCTATAAGGGTGTTGTGCTGGAGCCGGTCGTTACCGATGCGAATGGCAAGGCGCGGATTACCTTTGAGTTACCGCCGAGGATAGGGCGATATTCATTGAGTGCGTCCGTGAGGGGGGCGCTGGGGTGGGAGGCGGAGTGGTTGGAGTCCAGGATATCGGCAACGGAAGATACCTGGGTGCAGGAATTTACGCTTCGGCTAGACGAACGTCCGATCAACATGGACGACCTGGCCAATTGGAGAATGGTGATCAAGGATACAAGTACCAGCATTCTGGAGTTGAGGGTCAGAAAAGATAGCAACTTGATCAACGAGACGAGTGTCACTTTGTATGGGGTTCCACCGGAGGCTCTGGGGTTACGGTTCGATCCAGCGCTGTTCGAACAACTGCCGGTGACGGGCGCTCCCTTGTCCTGGTCCATTATCCCCAAGACAGCGGCTTACGGTGAGTTTGAGTTGGAGTTCCGCAGCCTCGACTCCTATTTGCCACCACGGTGGTTGCCTTTCAAGGTGGAACATTAATTTATAGATTCCCCGCTTTTTTCCACCCCAGGTACAGCGTCACCAGCTCGGCCCCCAGCTCCCCGGGCCGGGCTTGCAGTACCGAAATACCATGGGCGCTCATTCGCTCATGCAGCTCGGCCCGCGCATTCAAATACTCCACCGTCCCGCAATAGGCCAACGCCTCCGGCAAGGTCTGCACCGGTGTCTGGCGCAGCCGATCGAGCGCTTCTTCCCGCAGGCTTGCCACCAGTACCCGATGTTGCTGGCCCAGCCGTTTGACCGCCGTCAGCAGGTCTTCGTCATCCTCATCCCGCAGATTGGTCACCAACACCACCAAGGCCCGGCGTTTCTGGCGGGTCAGCAGCTCGTTGACGGCGGCCTGGTAATCGGCGGGACGTTGGCTGCTGTCGAGGTCGTACACGGTGTTGAGCAACACGTTGAGTTGGCCCTGGCCTTTGGCCGGGGCGAGGTAGCGGGGTGGATCGCTGGCGAAGGTGCTCAGGCCCACGGCGTCACCCTGGCGCAACGCGGTGTAGCTGAGCAGCAGGCAGGCGTTGAGGGCATGGTCGAAATGCGACAGCTCATCGTCCTGGCTGCGCATGCGCCGGCCGCAATCGAGCATGAAGATGATCTGCTGGTCGCGCTCGTCCTCGTACTCCCGGGCGATGGGCGTGCGGTGGCGGGCGGTGGCCTTCCAGTCGATCTGGCGCAGGCTGTCGCCCTCGCGGAATTCGCGCAGTTGATGGAACTCCATCCCCTGGCCCCGCCGTTGGCGCTGGCGCACGCCGAGCTGGTTGAGCCAGTTGTCCACCACCAGCAACTGACCGTCGTAGAGCCTGGCGAAATCGGGATAGACGCGGATCTCATCGACCGCCTCCAGCAGGCGTTTGCCGGTCCACAGCCCCAATGGGCTGGGTAGATTGATTTCGCAGTGTTCGAAGATGAAATGGCCACGCTTGAGGGGCCGCAGGCGGTAGCCGACCTGGCTGTGCTGGCCGGGTTGAAGGTCGACCGACAACGGCAGGTATTCGAAATCCAGGCCATTGGGTATGTGATCGAAGACCTGGACGTTCAGCGGCTGATGAAAGTCGTGAGTGATTGCCAGGTGAACGTCGCTCCAGCGACCCAGCGCCAGGCTTCCGGGCATTTGCCGCTGCACCCGGGGCGACGGCAAGCGCTTGAGGCGCACGGCGTCGAGGATCGCCAGGGCCAGCAGGGCCAGCTGCAAGCCCCAGTTGATCGACACGAGCGCCGATGGCACTACGATGCCCAGTGCTTGCAACGTGCCCAGCACCACGCCCAGGACCAGCAGGACTGCCAGCCAGATCAGCAGCAGGCGCGAGGGCTTCATGGGTGCATGCTCTTGAGCAGGTCCATTGTGGCGAGGGGATTTATCCCCGCTGGCTGCGAAGCAGACCCTTGCGGTGTACCAGGCAGAACCAGGGGGCTGCTGTGCAGCCCAGCGGGGATAAATCCCCTCGCCACAGAATGCGGCGTCATCAGGAGATCCATCATCACAAACGCGGCGCCGGTACTTGGTCCAGCAGTTGTCCCAAGACCTGGTCCACCGAGAGCCCTTCGATGTCCAGCTCGGGCGCCAAGCGTACCCGGTGACGCAACACGGCCAGGGCGCAGCCCTTGATGTCATCCGGCACCACGAACTCGCCGCCACGCAGCAACGCCCGAGCCCGGGCGCAACGCACCAGCGCGATCGAGGCCCGTGGCCCGGCCCCCAGGCTCAGCCCCGGCCAGCTGCGGGTGGTGCGAGCCAATCTCACCGCATAGTCGAGCACCTGGTCGTCCATCGGCAGGTCGCTGGCGATGCGTTGCAACGCTTGCACGTCCTTGGCCTGCAACACCGTGCGCAAGGGTTGGACATCGAGCATGTCGGCGCGGGTCGAGCGGCTGACCTGGCGCACCATGTTCATCTCCTGTTCGGCATCGGGGTAGTCCATGCGTACCTTGAGCATGAAACGGTCGAGCTCGGCTTCCGGCAGCGGGTAGGTGCCTTCCTGTTCAATGGGGTTCTGGGTGGCCAGCACCATGAAAGGCTGGGCGATGGGCAAGGCACGGCCTTCGAGGGTCACCTGGCGTTCCTGCATGGCTTCGAGCAATGCGGCCTGGGTCTTGGCCGGCGCGCGGTTGATCTCGTCCGCCAACAGAAGGTTGGTAAACACCGGCCCCTTGCGCAAATTGAACTGCTCGGTCTGCAAGTCGTACACCGCATGCCCGGTGACATCGCTGGGCATCAGGTCGGGAGTGAACTGGATGCGCGCGAACTCGCCGCTGAAGCAGCGGGCCAGGGCACGCACCAACAGTGTCTTGCCCAGGCCGGGAACCCCTTCGAGCAGTACGTGACCACCGGCGATCAACGCCGTGAGCACATCGTCGATCACCGCAGCCTGGCCGACCACTGCCTTGTGCAATTCGGTGCGGATGGCCTGGGCCAACTGACTGGCGCGCTGGCGCTGTTGGGCGGCATGGGCCTGGCTGCCGGCAGGTTCGTTCTGTTCAGTCATAAGGCATTCCTGAGGGTTTGCAGATGGGCGACCTGGCGGCAGAACTCGGCGCTGGACATGCGCTGTTTCGGCCGGGGGCTCAAGGCCTGGCTGATGGCCCGCGTGGATTGGCGGCTAAGCCGTGCGAGCACTTGCCACTGTTCGGCGACGGCCAGTTGTTCGAAGCCGGGATGACGATGCCGCGCCCGACGCAGCACGTCTTGTTGCAAGGTCAGCAGCAGATGCTGCCGACCGTTGTGTCGCAGATGGAACCCGGCGCTGGCCTGCACATGTTCTTCCAGCTGGCGCCGGGCCTTGGAGGCCGGTTGTTGCAGCGGGCCGTGGCGGATCGCCGAGCGCCAGAGCCAAAGGGCAATCAGGGCCGCCAGCGCCACCAGTGCCTGGGGAAAGTAACGCAGCAGCAGGGTCAGCAGGCTGTCGTGATCGATATTGAACAGCAACGTGACGGTGCTATCGGCGCTCAGGTACCAGAGCAGCCAGGCGTTGTCGTACTGCTCGATCTGGTCGTTCTTCCATAGCTCGGCGTCGGTGATCACGGTGATCGAGCCCTGGCCATGGTTCAGCTGCATCATGTGGGTCGACTGCGCGCTGTTGGCCCAGGCCTGGGCGAGGTTCTTCGGGTCTTCGAGGTGAAAGTCAGTGTCGAAGCCCACATAGGCGGGGGCCTCTTCATCTTCCAGGTACAACTTGGTCAGCTCGGGGTAGGGATCCTTGATCAGCTCTGGGGGCGGCTCCTTGAGGTCTTTGCTCAGGAGCTGGTGCAGTTGCACCCGGTCCAGCAGCAGGTCGCCGCTGCTACCGGTGCTGTCATCCCACAAGGCTTCGGCCACGAACAGCAGGCGGCCACCGGCCCGGGTCCAGTTCATCAACTGGTCGACCTGCCGCGGCGTCATGTTCGTCCGTTCACCCAGCAGTAACAGGGTGCGCTGGCGAGGTTCCAGGCTCGGTAGGACGTCCAGGTTGTTGGCATGCTCGACCTCCACACCCTGCCGGCGCAGGAAATGTTCGGCGGCCAGATAGGGATTGGCCTGGGCCTCGGGGGACGGGCCGTAATCGACGGTTTCCTGATAGGGCACCGCGTTCCGGTAGAGGTACATGGCTAGCGCCCCCACCAACGCGACGACAATCAGTATCGCGGCCAGCCATCCTGCGCGGCGGTTCATCGGGAGGCTCCCGTATCGAACAAGCCGCGCCAGCCATCGCACAATTCCTGCTGCAGATCCGGGGGCGGTGTGCGATGCCCGTAGGCAATGTTCTGCCAGTGCAAGGTCAGGTTCTTGCTGAATGCCAGCAGGTTTTCGTGCTGGAGCTGTTCGACGCGCAGCAGCACCTGGCCTTCGGTATCGGCCGGTTTCAAGGCAACGCCGAACTGATGGTGCAACCGGCTGAGCAAGGCCCGATACAGCAGGCCCAGGGCATCACGAGGATCGGTGCTCCATAACTGCTCGACGCGGGTCGCCACGTCGTCGGGCAGGCTCTCTTCGCGTAGATCCAGGCCGAACATCCGCGGCGGTGCCGGTCGTTCCACCGTAGGCCGTTTGATCGGTTGGCGCTGCCCCAGGGCCTGGAAGCTTTCACGATAGCGCCAGACCAGCCAGGCAATCGCCCCCGCCAGTGTGGCCCAAAGCAAGATCTGGATCAGCGCGGCGGCAGCTTCGTAGTGCTGACGGCCCAACCATTGGAGCAGGGCCTTGAACCAGCCCGGCGTTTCCTTGGCTTCGGTGGGTTCGGTGGTGTCCTCGCCGAAACGATAGCGGGTGACCGTTTGCGGGTTCTTGAACGGTGGGGCTTCGAGGATCGCCTTGATGCTGTCCCTGGAGGCCTCGCTGGTGAGGGGTTGGTTGAGCAACCGCGGGCTGTCGGGGGCGATGCTGTCTTCGTCGGCCCAGGCCGGGGGCGCCGGCGGCAGCAGGAGCAGCGCCAGCAGCATCAGCACAGGGGCTGCGCTGCTCAGGCGCTGGCGCAGTCTCCGGAACACCAGTTCGATGTCCCAGGCCTCGAGGATCGTGCGCCGGTTCAGGTAGAGGCTGAAACCGCAGGCGACGTACACCGGCTCCCAGACGATCAGCAGCAGGGGATACAGGACGTTGACCAGGTGCTCGAACCACAACCAGTCGTGCTCGGTCGTCGTGACCAGCTTCTGCCAATCCCAGTCCAGTTCGACCTGTTGCGGTACGAACATATAGAACAGGGCCATCAGGCCGAACCACAAGACGGTCTCCAGGTGCACGCCGATCACGGTCAGCCATCGCGCCGCGCGGCCGTTGCGTTGCAGCAACACTTGCAAGCGTAGCGCTCGCGCATTACCGGCGAGGCCTTCGAGTTGCACCACCGGCATCAGGAAACTACGGCTCAGGCTCAACCGCCGCCAGGTCAGGCTGGCGAACAACTGCGGTTTGAGCACTGCAGGCCACTGTCGCAAGGCCTGCTTCAGGGTCGGTGTTTCGCCAAACAGTGCCTTGGACAGGATGTACAGCGGCAAGCGGTCGAAGGCCGGTTTCAACCACCAGAACACCAGCACCACCAGGGACGGTGAGTCCCACAGCAACAGGCACAGCAGGGCGTAGACCGGCAGCGTGACCATGGCCCAGCTGGTCATCAACAGGCGTCGGTGCTGCTGGCTCATCAGCACGCCCAGGTCCATGGCTTCCCAGGTGGTACGGGGACGGATGGCGACGGTGGCATCACTCAGCCGCATGGCGTATCCGTCCGGCAAACAGCAGGTAACTGACCACCAGCAGCCACAGCAAGGCGCCGACCGTGTATTTGACGGTCGGCGTCACGGTGCTGGAGGACCAATACGCTTCGATGAACGCGGCGAGGAACAGGAACAGCATGACCCCGCCGATCATCGACACGCTTTTACCTGCGGCGAGCCGCAGGGCTTCGCCCCGGGTTAGGCGTCCCGGCGCGATCAATGCCCAGCCCAGTTGCAGGCCTGCGGCGCCGGCCAGGGTGATGGCGGTGAGTTCGAAGGCGCCATGCCCGATCACGAACGACCAGAACGTGCCTCCGGAACCAATCTGGGTCAGGTACCCGGCGACTGCGCCGATGGTCAGACCGTTGAAGAACAGGAAGAACGCACTGCCCAGGCCAAACATCATGCCGCTGGCAAACGTCTGAAAAGCGATGCCGATGTTATGCATGATGTAGTAGCCGAACATGGCCCAGTCTTCGCTGGCCGCCCGTTCGATCGAGCGCCCCAGGTGGCCGGCGGTGGGGTCGTACATGCTGCGGATCTGGCTGACCTCTTCGGCGTCCAGCACGCTGTAGACAAGGTCTGGAACCAGGTAGACCAGCAGCCCGATGCCGACCAGGCTGCCGAGGAACATCAGGCTGGCAGCCAGTACGAACCGCCACTGTTCACGGACCAGCCGGGGGAAACCGGCCAGGATGAACGCCGAAAGGCTGGCCGACGGCCGGCTGCGGTCACGGTAGAGCTGCTGGTGACCGCGCAGCGCAAGTTGTTGCAGGGTATCGACCAGCAGGCTGCTGTAGCCCCGCGCCTGGGCCAGCGCCAGATGCTGGCAGAGCCGGCGGTAGGCTTGGGGGAAATCGCTGCTCTGGGGCACATTGCGGCTGCGCTCCAGTTGATCGAGCTGCCGGGACAGCTGTTCCCACGCTTCCTGATGACGGTTCTCGAACAGGCTTTGCTTCATGTCGGCCCCAGCAGGCCGCGGGCGATACCATTGAGCTCGGCCACGGCTCGCGGTGGCTGGACATTCAGTGGTGCCGCCAGGATGGCCGCCAGTTCGTTGACCCTGGCCTCGGAAAGTTCGGCCTGACGCTCGGCGAAACCCAGCACCGCGCGTTGCTCGTTCAGGCTCAGGACAAAGGGCGGGCGTACCGGCAGTGCCGATGGCAAGGCAGGGCGCTTGATCGGTTGCTCGCGATACACCACCAGCGTGCCGGCCGCCAGGTCGCCCAGGCGTTTGAACGCCGGATGCTGCAGGCAACTGATCGCCCCGAAGGTGTAGCCGAAGGGCAGCATGTCGACGAAACGCAGCAGGTTGCGGATCAGCGAGGCGGACCAGCCGATGGGACGACCGTCGTCCTGGACCACCCGCAACCCCATCATTTGTTTGCCGGGAGAGCAGCCCTGGCGCAGTACCTCGAACAGCACCATGTACCACCAGCTGACCACGAACAGCAGGATGGAACCGAGGCCGATACCCAGGTCACCGAAAAATGCGAGGATGCCGAACAGAAAACCCAGGATCAGCCCCCGTATCCCCAGGTCGATGGCAAAAGCCAGCGCGCGGGGCATCAACCCTGCCGGGCGCAGTGGCAGGTCGATGCCTTCGGGCGTCTCGACCTGATACCGCGTGTCCAGTGGCGGGGGCAGCGTCGCGGTCCTTTGCAGTGCTGGTGTCTCGAGCATGGGCAACCTGAGTGATGGGCCGGTTCGAACATTCAATCCCGGCAGATGCTAGCAGCCTTCGTGCGGGCAAACGATACAACTGTGTATGTCATTTTATGGATCGTGACGTGATTCAATCCGTCGCCCCCTGGCCGAAGCCGGGTGGGACCCCCTAGACTTCGCCAGTCTTTTGCTCAGGAACAGCCCGTGACCTCCATCTTCTGGTACGACTACGAAACCACCGGCATCGATCCCCGTTGCGACCGGCCCTTGCAGGTGGCGGGCATCCGTACCGATTTCGAGCTCAACGAAATCGACGAACCGGTGAACCTGTATTGCCGGCCGAGCGATGACATCCTGCCCCATCCGGCGGCTTGTGCGATCACCGGCATCACCCCGACGTGCCTGGCTGAAAAAGGCTTGAGCGAAGCCGATTTCATGACCCGTGTCCACCAGCAACTGGCCGCGCCCGGTACCTGTGGCGCCGGCTATAACACCCTGCGTTTCGACGATGAAATGACCCGCTACAGCCTCTATCGGAATTTTTTCGACCCGTATGCGCGGGAATGGCAGGGTGGCAACAGCCGTTGGGACTTGATCGATCTGGTACGCGCGGCCTATGCGCTGCGCCCCGATGGTATTGCCTGGCCGCAAGAAGATGGCCGGGTCACCCTCAAGCTCGAGCGCCTGACCGCCGCCAATGGCATCGACCATGGCCAGGCCCATGATGCGTTGTCGGACGTGCGCGCAACGATTGCCCTGGCCCGCCTGATCCGCCAGAAGCAGCCACGGCTCTACGACTGGCTGTTCCAGTTGCGCAGCAAGCAGAAGGTGATGGACCAGATCCGCCTGTTGCAGCCCATGGTGCATGTTTCCGGGCGTTTCTCGGCCGCTCGAAATTACATCGGTGTGGTTTTGCCGCTGGCCTGGCATCCGAAGAACCGCAATGCCCTGATTGTCTGCGACCTGCACCTGGATCCCCAAGGCTTGTTGGACCACGATGCGGACTTCTTGCGGCAACGTTTATATACCCGCCGCGACGAACTGCTCGAGGGAGAGTTGCCTGTGCCCCTCAAACTCATTCATATCAACAAATGTCCGGTGGTCGCGCCGCTGTCGGTGCTGCGTGCCGAGGACCGGCAGCGACTGCAACTGGACATGGATGGACTGCAGCAACGGGCGTTGCAACTGAGTGATGCCCAGCAAGTTTGGCAGGATAAACTTCAGGCTATTTATGGTCGCGAGGATTTCACGGCCAGCGAGGACCCCGAGCAACAGTTATACACAGGCTTCCTCGGTGATCGCGATCGGCGTTTATGTGAACAAGTCCGCATGGCAGACCCGGCTCATTTGGCGCAAGAGCGCTGGCCTTTCGATGATGAACGTTTGCCGGAATTATTGTTCCGATATCGCGCACGTAACTTTCCAGATACGTTGAATGCCGAAGAGCAGGGGCGCTGGAAGCTGTTCTGTCAGCAACGCCTGTCATCACAGCAATGGGGCGCACCCAATACCCTGGAAAGTTTTGATGAGGCGATGGGAGAGTGGCTGGCGCTTTCCACGCCATTGCAGCGAGAGGTGCTTCTGGAGTGGCAAGGTTATAGCCAGCAACTGCGCAAACGTTTAAGCCTTTGAACGGCAATGCAGTGAAAAACCCACAGGCATGAAAAACGCCAGCAATGGCTGGCGTTTTGTGTGCGTAGAGAACGCTGAAACCCGACGAGGCTTAGCCCAGCAGGGTTGCCCAGCCTTCAACCACATCACCGCCCCACTTGGCTTTCCACTCTTTCAGAGTCTTGTGGTTGCCACCTTTGGTTTCGATGACTTCGCCGTTGTGCGGGTTTTTGTATTGCTTAACTTTGCGAGCGCGTTTGGTGCCGGTAGTTTTCACGGCGCCGCCACGAGGTGCTTTACCCGACTTGGCTTCTGGATCCAACAGGGCAATGATGTCGCGCAGGGACTTGGAGTACTCGCCCATCAGAGTGCGCAGTTTGCCTTCGAATTCCAATTCTTTTTGCAATTTATCGTCTTTGGACAGGTCGGCCAGACGCTGTTGCAGTTCTTCAATGGCTTGTTTTGTAGCGTTGTATTCAGTGATCAAGGACATGGGGACTACCTTATGTAGGGCACTGCGGACAAGGAGACAGTGTGGCAATAGTAATCAGACAGTTTCATCAAGTAAACATTTAAGCAGGCTTTTATTTAATTACTTAGTACCAGGCCACAAAAAAGGGCCTTGCAGTTAAATACCCTCACGGCTTTTCACATCCTTTCACAATATAAGCGCTTGCCCCGGCCCCGCCCCGCTCGGTGCCCGCAGGGGCTCGGTCTGTCATCAATACTGCAGTTTTGCGGCGTAATGGCTAGAATGGCGGCCTTTGCGAAGTTCTGGAGTTCCCTAATGCGCACTTTTCGGCTGGTGATTGCTTGCCCGGACCGCGTCGGTATCGTTGCTAAAGTCAGTAACTTTCTGGCGTCCCATAACGGTTGGATCACTGAAGCAAGCCATCACTCGGACAATCAGAGCGGCTGGTTTTTCATGCGTCACGAGATTCGTGCCGACTCGCTGCCCTTTGGCATCGAGGCTTTCCGCGAGGCGTTCGCGCCGATTGCCGAAGAATTCTCGATGGACTGGCGCATCACCGACACCGCGCAGAAAAAACGCGTGGTGCTGATGGCCAGTCGTGAATCCCACTGTCTGGCAGACCTGTTGCACCGCTGGCACAGCGACGAGCTCGACTGTGACATCGCCTGTGTGATTTCCAACCATGACGACTTGCGCAGCATGGTCGAGTGGCACGGCATCCCTTACTACCACGTACCGGTCAACCCGCAGGACAAGCAGCCGGCGTTCGCTGAAGTCTCGCGGCTGGTCAAGCAGCACGATGCCGAGGTGGTGGTACTGGCCCGTTACATGCAAATCCTGCCACCGGACCTGTGCAGCGAATACGCTCATAAGGTCATCAACATCCACCACAGTTTCCTGCCGTCGTTCGTCGGTGCCAAGCCATACCACCAGGCCTCGATGCGAGGCGTGAAGCTGATTGGCGCCACTTGCCACTACGTGACCGAAGAGCTGGACGCCGGCCCGATCATCGAGCAGGACGTGGTACGTGTCAGCCACAGCGACAGCATCGAAGACATGGTGCGTTTCGGGCGCGATGTGGAGAAGATGGTGCTGGCGCGGGGCTTGCGTTACCACCTTGAAGACCGGGTGCTGGTGCACGGCAACAAGACTGTGGTGTTCTGACCGAACGGCTGGCGATCAACAATGGGGATAAACCCGCGCACCTGTGGCGAGGGGATTTAGCGAAACGTCGCACCGCCCCGCTGGGGCGCGAAGCGGCCCTAAAATCGACACCTCGGTGTGTCAGGCGGGCCGATTGATTATCTTGGGGCTGCTGCGCAGCCCAGCGGGGATAAATCCCCTCGCCACAAAGTTCTGTGTTGTCTGTTATTTGACGGACAGGGCTCTTTTCATGATGAGGCACACCATGACCGATCCACTGGACAAAGCCACCTCCAAGGCCCCGGCCACCCTCGGTGAGGGCTGCCTGAGCCGCTACGATCCTGAAGAGCTGAGCCCGGAGGACGGTACGGAGTTTCCGGACGCCGCCGAACTGTGGAAACAGACCCATCCCCAGGACGATGCCGAGTAGGCATCGACCGTTTCAAACCTCTCGGAGCTTCATCAGCTTCTTGATCAACGGGCGTCCCACCATCAGGAAGAACACCGGTCCGCCCGCCACCAGGTAAAAGTAGTAGGTCACCGCCCGCCAGATCAGGATCGCCGCCGCAGCGGTGGACTTGCCCACCATCGGCGCCAACAGAGCGGCCGATGTCACCTCCGCCGCTCCGGCACCGCCGGGCAACAGGCTGAATTGTCCCGCGCTCAGGGAGAGCATCTGGACCAGGAAGCTCCAGGCCCATTGCAGATCCGCCCCCAGCCCTTTCAACGCCAGGTACAGCACGCTGTAGCGCAGGGCCCAGTGCAGGCACGTCAGGCCGAAGACCTGGAGGAGCGTCTGCCGTGGCAGTTTCAGCGTTGCGGTAAACGCAGCCAGGAAACGCAGGATCTTGCGCCCCCAGCGGTGGCGGGTACTGGCCTGCACGCGCAGATGTCGCAGCAACCTGGCGCCCAGCAGGATCAGCCGGCGATGGTAGCGAGCCATCAATGCACAGCCGATCAGTCCGCCAAACAGCGAAAGCGCGCTCAGCACCAGCATCGATTCCATGCGCTGGCTGAGATTCTGGAATAACGCATACAGCAGGATGCCCACCAGGGCGCAGAGAAAGAACAGCAGGTCGCTCAACTGGTCCATGGCGAACACCGCGCTGGCGTGGGCCGGGCGCACGCCGTTGCGGGCCAGCAGGGCCATCAGCGTCAACGGCCCGCCACTGCCGCCGGGCGTTGCGCACATGGCGAACTCGGTGGACATCACCACGCCGATGCTTTTCAGCCCGCCGATGCGCTCACGTTGCTCACCCAGCAGCAGGCGCAGGCGAAGGGAGTTCAGGACCCAGCACAGCCCGATCATGCCCAGCATGCTCAACAGCAACGACAAGGGAAAACGCTGTACCCGCGACCACATTTCCCCGCCACCCACCAGCAGCGGCACCAACAACGCCGTGAGCAGAGCCGCCGCCAGCCAGATCAGCCGTTTCATGCGGCGCGGCTGACCCGCAGGCCTTGGGTGGCCAGCCAGTCGATCTTGGTCATCGGCACGCGACCTTCATTGAGCAGGCGCTTGAGAGTCCGTAGCCAATAGTTTCTGGAAAACCCGTGGCGCATGTCTACCGGGTGCAGGCCCAGGCGAATCACCGGCGCTTGGCGCCAACGCTGTTCACGTTGGTCGCTGAGCACTTTCGATAACCCACGGCGCCAGGCGCTACGTGCGCTCCAGACCAGCCCCGGGGCGTCGATGGGGGTGAAGTCCGGCAGGCGATACAGGTGCTGGGTATCGCTGGTGTAACTCAACGGCAACTGGCGCAAGGCCCGGCGTGTGCCTTCGCTCATCAGCCAGGCCGGGGCGACGAAACCCTCCAGCGGCCACTGGTAACGCTCAAAGGTTTCGATGCCGGCGCGCAGGCGGGTGAGGGCGGCTTCTTCGGACAGGCCGTAGAACTCACCTTCATGGGTGTAGACCCGGCGCATGAACCAATCCCGGGGGTGGAGGGCCGGTGGACCGTCGTCGCAATGGTAGTAGCCATGCAACACCAATTCATCGCCACGCTCGACCCGGCTATCGAGCAGGCGTCGAAACTCCGGGTGATCATCCAGCGCGTTGGTGTGATGGAAGTCCGGCACCACCAGCCAGGTCATCGGCACGTGACCAAGCGCGTCAACGGCTTCGACGAAGGGTTGGTAGTCGGGCCAGGTTTGCGGGGCCACGTCGTGCAGTACCAGTAATACGCTGGGCGAGTGATTCATCGGCACGGACCTCGTCTCAACCATTGGCCTGTAGCGGCATCTGTTCACCGAGCACGGCGTAATAATGCCCCAGCAGGCTGTTGACCACCGAATCCCAGGCGTAATGACGCTCGACATGACGGCGCGCGAGCAAACCGCGGCGCTGGCAACCTTCGGAGAAGAGCTGCCGCACGGCATTGGCCATGGCCTGTGGATTGTTCGGCGTGCACAACAGGCCGCAGTCTTCCTGGACGATCTCGGTGAACGCCCCAGCCGCGACCGCCACCACCGGAATGCCGCTGGCCATGGCCTCGAGGATCACCAGACCGAAGGTTTCCTGATCGCCGGCATGCAGCAGAGCGTCGGCGCTGGCCATCAGCCGGGCGACTTGCGGCGCCGGGCGGAACGCATCGATCACGGTGACGTTGTCCGGCACCACGGCGGGCATGGACGAGCCCACGAGCAGCAGATGGTAGCGCTCGCCCAGGCGCTTCATGCATTTGAGCAGCACCGGCAGGTTCTTTTCCTTGGACCCACGCCCGGCGAAGATCAGCAGGCGAGTGTCTTCGGCGATGCCCAGCTCGGCCCGCAGTTCTGGATCGCGGGCGCCGGGGTGGAAGGTCTGCAGGTCAACGCCCAAAGGCTGCACATGGACATTGCGCACCCCCAGACCGGTCAGCTTGTCGGCCATGACCTGGCTCGGCGCCAGGACCCGGTCGAAATTGCCGTACAACTTGCTGACGTAGGCTTCGATGTTGGGGGTGAACCAATTGCCCATGCGATTGCTCACCAGCAGGGGCAGGTCGGAGTGATAGAACCCGATGACGGGCACGTCCAGCTGGCGTCGAGCGTCCAGTGCGGCCCAGGCGGTGAGGTAGGGATCGCCGACTTCGATCAGGTCCGGTTGCAGATCGCGCAGGGCGTTACGCCAGGGCGCGAGGCGCAGCGGGAAGCGGTAGCCCTTGCCGAAGGGCAGCGCAGGGGCGGGCACCTTGTAGATCCCATCCTGCTCGCTCAAATGCGCGCCGGGAATCAGCAGACTGTGGCGGATACCGGGCCGATCCCCCAGGCGACGGTGCTTGGCATCCAGGTAAGTGCGCACGCCTCCGCTGGCGGGGGCGTAGAACATGGTTATGTCCGCTATATGCACGATGAATATCCCTCCGGTCTGTGTTCTCCTGTGTTGACCTTTATGAAGAATAGATGTTCGGTTGGGTTGTGGTGGGGCCGAGGTGTCAGTGGAGTATTACTTTGTTTGATAGGCCCTCATCGCGAGCAGGCTCGCTCCCACAGGGGATTGCATTCCAACTGTGGGAGCGAGCCTGCTCGCGATGGGGCCAGTCCAGGCGCTGTCAGATACGGAAACTGCCTACCAACTGTTTGAGCCGCGCCGCCTGCCGTTCAAGATCGGAACACGCGCGCAAGGTGGATTGCAGGTTTTCCACGCCTTCCTGATTCAGGGTGTTGATTTCGGTGATGTCCACGTTGATCGACTCCACCACGGCTGTCTGTTCCTCGGTTGCCGTAGCCACCGACTGGTTCATGCCGTCGATTTCGCCGATGCGCTGGGTCACGCTGTTCAGACGCTCGCCGGCCTGGTTGGCGATCTCCACGCTCTCCTGGCTGTGACGCTGGCTGTCATTCATGGTCGTGACCGACGCTCGCGCGCCAACCTGCAATTCCTCGATCATGGTCTGCACCTGTTGCGCCGATTCCTGGGTGCGATGGGCCAGGTTGCGCACCTCATCGGCCACCACGGCAAATCCGCGCCCGGCCTCGCCGGCCCGGGCGGCTTCGATGGCCGCGTTGAGGGCCAACAGGTTGGTTTGCTGGGAAATGCTGGTGATCACTTCCAGGATCTGGCCGATGTTCACGGTTTTGCTGTTCAGCGATTCGATGTCGCTGCTCGACGTGCTCAGCAGGTCGGACAGCCGGTTCATCGCGGCAATGCTGCGGTCCACCACCTGCTGGCCGTCTTCCGCCAGGCCACGGGCATCGCTGGCCTGATGGGAAGCCTGGGCGGCATTGCGGGCGATTTCCTGGGCGGCGGCGCCTAGTTGGTTGATGGCCGCGGCGACGCTGTTGGTCCGGCTGGACTGTTCGTCGGAATTGACCATCGACGAGTTCGAGGCGCTCACCACGCGCAAGGCGACTTCGTTGACGTGCTCGGTGGCGGAGGACACTTCGCGGATCGAACCATGGATCCGCTCCACGAAGCGGTTGAACGCGGTGCCCAGGATGCCGAATTCGTCCTGGTTCTGGATCGTCAGGCGCTTGGTCAGGTCGCCCTCGCCGTCGGCGATGTCCTCCATGGCCCGGGTCATGACATGCAATGGCTGGATCAGGAGACGAATCAGCATGCTCAACAGCGCAATGATGAAGACCACGGCAATGACCGTGGCAATCACCGCCGAGGTTCGGAAATTGCTGAGCATCGAGTAGGCCTGATCCTTGTCGACCGACACACCGACGTACCAGTTCACCGAGGGCAGGCCCTTGATCGGTGTGAAGGTGACGATGCGGGTATGGCCGTTGACCTCGACTTCGTTGATCTGATTGCTGATTTTCGGCGTGTTTTGCGGATAGGCATCGTTCAGGGTCTTCATGACCAGGGCTTTATCGGGGTGCACCAGGATCTTGCCATCGGCACTGACCAGGTAGGCGTAGCCCATGCCGTCGAAATCCACGGTCTTGAGGTTGTCGATGATGGTTTGCAGGCTCAGGTCGCCACCCACCACGCCGACACTTTGCCCGTTGTTTCTGGATGCGCTGGCGATGGAAATGATCAGTCCGCCGCTGGCGGCGTCGATGTAGGGTTCGGTCAGGGTGGCGGTACTGCTGTTTTCGGCGCCTTTATACCAGGGGCGTACCCGGGGATCGAAGCCGTCGGGCATCTTTGCGTCGGGGCGTATGATAAAGCTGCCCTTGGCATCGCCCAGGTAGGACGCCATGAAGGTGGAGGTCAGCGCCTTCTGTTCCAGCAGGCGGGTGACGCTGGCCTGATCCGGAGTGACGGCGATGTTCTGGGCCAGGTTTTCGATCAGCAGAATGCGGCCGCTCAGCCAGGTCTGGATGTTGCTCGCCGTGACGTCGCTCATTTCATGCAGGTAGCCGTCGAGGTCGTCACGAATGGCGTTACGTTGCAGGTAATCGTTGTAGGCGGTGAAGGATGCAAAGGCCGCGATGACGATCAGGGCGGCGGCAATCAGGATTTTGTGGCTGAAACGCAGGTTTTTATTCATGGCTCGGGGTTCCGCTGAGTCTTATAGCTCTGGGCGTGCTTTCATATGAAAAGTTCGAAAAAGGGCGCCGTATTGAAAGTTCTGATATTTCCTTCTCTCCTTGGGGAATTATCCGACCGTGTTTTCAGTGAGGCCTGTCGCTTCTTATATCGACCATACTTGTTCAAAAATTAATCACAGGTGACCCAATGCCTGACTCACTGCAACTCGTTATCGGCGCCGACCTGGCCGGCCAACCCGTTGGTCAGGCCATGCGCCTGGCGAACCGTCATGGCCTGGTGGCAGGCGCCACCGGCACCGGCAAGACTGTCACCCTGCAGCGCCTGGCCGAAGCCTTCAGCGACGCCGGCGTGGCGGTGTTCGCGGCGGATATCAAGGGCGATCTGTGCGGACTCGGCGCCGCCGGCAGCCCCCAGGGCAAAGTTGCCGAGCGTATCGCCGGCATGCCCTGGCTCGAACATAAGCCCCGGGCTTATCCGGTGACCCTGTGGGATGTTCACGGCCAGTCCGGTCACCCGCTGCGCACCACCCTGAGCGAGATGGGGCCGTTGCTGCTCGGCAGCCTGCTGGAGCTGACCGACAGCCAGCAGGCTGCGCTGTACGCCGCGTTCAAGGTGGCGGATCGTGAAGGCCTGTTGTTGCTGGACCTCAAGGACCTAAAGGCCCTGCTCAATCACCTCAAGGACAACCCTGCACTGTTGGGGGACGATGCGGCCCTGATGACCACCGGCTCCAGCCAGGCGCTGTTGCGGCGCTTGTCCACCCTGGAGCAGCAGGGGGCCGACGCGTTGTTCGGCGAACCGGCCTTGCAGCTCGAAGACATCCTGCAACCGGACAGTGACGGTCGTGGCCGCATTCATTTGCTGGACGCCAGTCGTCTGGTCCACGAAGCGCCCAAGGTCTACGCGACGTTCCTGCTGTGGCTGCTGGCCGAGCTGTTCGAGCAATTGCCCGAGCGCGGCGATGCGGACAAACCGCTGCTGGCGCTGTTCTTCGACGAGGCGCATTTGTTGTTCGCCGATACGCCGAAGGCGTTGCAGGAGCGCTTGGAGCAAGTGGTACGCCTGATCCGTTCCAAAGGCGTCGGGGTGTACTTTGTCACTCAATCCCCGGGCGACTTGCCGGACGACGTCCTGGCGCAGCTGGGATTGCGCATCCAGCATGGCCTGCGGGCCTTTACCGCCAAGGAACAGAAGTCCCTGCGGGCGGTGGCCGACGGGTTTCGGCCGAACCCTCAGTTTGACACCCTGGCCGTGCTTACCGAGCTGGGCATTGGCGAGGCCCTGGTGGGCACCCTGCAGGAAAAAGGCACGCCGGAGATGGTCCGACGGGTGTTGGTGGCGCCCCCGCAGTCGCGCATCGGGCCACTGACCGAGGCCGAGCGCGCCGGCTTGATCGCCCGCTCGCCGTTGCAGGGACGCTACGATAAACCCATTGATCGCGAATCGGCCTACGAAGTGCTGATGGGTCGCAAGGGCCTGGAGCCCGAGGTTGCGCCCGGCAAACCGGCGGTCGAGGAGCCGAGTTTTACCGAGAAGGCCGGAGAGTTTCTTGGCACGGCGGCGGGCCAGGCATTGAAATCGGCGATGCGCCAGGCGGCCAATCAATTGGGGCGGCAGTTGGTGCGGGGGTTGATGGGGTCGTTGCTGGGAGGCAACAAGCGGCGGTAGCTGAGAGCCGAGGTGTCTTCATCGCGAGCAGGCTCGCTCCCACAAGGGATCACATGCGGTTCACTGTGGGAGCGAGCCTGCTCGCGATGGCTGCCTGCCGGGCAATGGAGGTCTCAGGGCTTGGCCCTGGCATGGGCCGCCAACCGCTCCAGCGCTGCCCTGAGGCTCGGGTCGCTGATGCCGTCCGCGGTGGCCTGGATGGTTTCGGCGGCGTCGGTGGACAGGTCCAGGGTATGCCCCTTGGCCCCGACCTGTACGGTGGGTGGCTGTACCTTGAAGAGAATCCGCGTCAGGCTGGCAAACTCCTCGAATGCCTGTAATTGACGCAGCAGGCGTTTCTGCTGGTAGCGCAGGCGCGTGGCCCAGTGACCATCCGTGACGATCAGCAGCAAACTGCCTTCACGCCAGGACGCCACGTGGCAGTGTTCGCGCGCGGCGGGTTGCAACTGGCTGTCCAGCAGGCGTTGCAGGTGGCCCAGGCGCTTGGCGTGGCCGAAGATGGCTTTCAGCGGTTTGGCTTCGCGCAACAGAACGGCAGGAGCCTTGGCTGGGAGAGGGCGGAAGGCCATGAACGAATACCGCGAGTGACAGAGGCGCCATGGTAGCAGAAAGCGCCGGGTACGCCTCGACCCCAACGGCCAATGGCTACTTGCTGACACAAACAGTAGGAACTTATGCGCTTTGTGGGTTGAACTTCGCGTAAAAGCCCTTATTTTAGGAGGGCCCCGTCACAGCGCTGTGCCAGCATCGTGGAATAACGCCACTTTCCTCACCATCGTTTCCGGGTAGAATGCTCGTTCGCATGCGGCCATGAGGGCTGCACGGGCGACCCACGGGGCCGCCCTCCATCCCTTTAGTGTGGAAGATCCTGCCGATATGTTTGCGCCTTTGTTAAAGAAACTCTTTGGAAGCAAGAACGAGCGTGAAGTCAAGCGCATGCTCAAGACGGTACAGATCGTCAATGCCTTCGAAGAGCAAATGGTGGCCCTTTCGGACGATCAGTTACGCGCCAAGACCGCCGAATTCAAGGACCGCATCGCCAAGGGGGAAACCCTCGACCAGCTGCTGCCCGAAGCCTTTGCGGTAGCCCGCGAAGCCGGCAAGCGGGTCATGGGCATGCGCCATTTCGACGTCCAGTTGATCGGCGGCATGACCTTGCACGAAGGCAAGATTGCCGAAATGCGCACCGGTGAAGGTAAAACCCTGGTGGCGACCCTGGGCGTCTACCTCAACGCACTGTCCGGCAAGGGCGTGCACGTGGTCACGGTCAACGACTACCTGGCCCGCCGCGACGCCAACTGGATGCGCCCGCTCTACGAGTTCCTTGGCCTGACCGTCGGCGTGGTCACGCCGTTCCAGCCACCGGAGGAGAAACGTGCCGCCTACGCTGCCGACATCACCTACGGTACCAACAACGAATTCGGTTTCGATTACCTGCGCGACAACATGGCGTTCAGCCTGGAAGAGAAATTCCAGCGTGAACTCAATTTCGCGGTCATCGACGAAGTCGACTCCATCCTCATCGACGAAGCCCGTACGCCGCTGATCATTTCCGGTCAGGCCGAGGACAGCTCCAAGCTGTACATGGAGATCAACAAGCTGATCCCGCAGCTCAAGCTGCACGTCGAGGAAGTGGAAGGCGAAGTGACCCAGGCCGGGCACTTTACCGTTGACGAGAAGACCCGCCAGGTCGAACTCAACGAAGCCGGCCACCAATATATCGAGGAAGTGCTGACCCGCGTCGGCCTGCTGGCCGAAGGCGAAAGCCTGTATTCGGCCCATAACCTGGGCCTGCTGACCCACGTCTATGCCGGCCTGCGCGCCCACAAGCTGTTCCATCGCAACGTCGAATACATCGTGCAGGACGGCCAGGTGGTGCTGGTTGACGAACACACCGGTCGTACCATGCCGGGTCGTCGCCTGTCCGAAGGTCTGCACCAGGCCATCGAAGCCAAGGAAGGCCTGAACATCCAGGCCGAGAGCCAGACACTGGCCTCGACCACCTTCCAGAACTACTTCCGCCTGTACAACAAGCTGTCCGGCATGACCGGTACCGCCGACACCGAAGCGTTCGAGTTCCACCAGATCTACGGCCTGCAAGTGGTGGTGATCCCGACGAACAAGCCGCTGGCGCGTAAAGACTACAACGACCTGGTGTTCCTGACCGCCGAAGAGAAGTACGCGGCGATCATCAACGACATCAAGGACGGCATGGCCCAGGGTCGTCCGATCCTGGTGGGTACCGCCACGATCGAAACCTCCGAGCACATGTCCGCATTGCTCAACAAGGAAGGCATCGAGCACAAGGTTCTCAACGCCAAGTTCCACGAGAAGGAAGCCGAAATCATCGCCCAGGCCGGTCGCCCGGGTGCGCTGACCATCGCCACCAACATGGCCGGTCGCGGTACCGACATCCTGCTGGGCGGCAACTGGGAAGTGGAAGTCGCCTCCCTGGAAAATCCGACACCCGAGCAGATCGCGCAGATCAAGGCCGACTGGCAGAAACGTCACCAGCAGGTGCTCGAGTCCGGTGGCTTGCAGGTAATCGCTTCCGAGCGTCATGAGTCGCGCCGTATCGACAACCAGTTGCGTGGCCGTGCCGGTCGCCAGGGTGACGCCGGTTCCAGCCGCTTCTACCTGTCCCTGGAAGACAGCCTGATGCGTATCTTCGCCTCTGACCGGGTGAAGAACTTCATGAAGGCCCTGGGCATGCAGCCAGGCGAAGCGATCGAACACCGCATGGTGACGAACGCCATCGAGAAGGCCCAGCGCAAGGTCGAAGGGCGTAACTTCGATATCCGCAAGCAACTGCTCGAGTTCGACGACGTCAACAACGAACAGCGTAAAGTGATCTATCACATGCGTAACAGTTTGTTGGCTGCCGATAACATCGGTGACACCATCGCCGACTTCCGCCAGGAAGTGCTCGATGCAACCGTCAGCGCCCACATTCCACCGCAGTCGCTGCCGGAGCAGTGGGACATCGTCGGCCTGGAAGCTGCCCTGCGCAGCGACTTTGGCGTGTCGTTGCCGATCCAGCAATGGCTCGACGAAGACGACCACCTGTACGAAGAAACCCTGCGCGAGAAGCTGCTGGCCGAACTGATCGCCGCGTACAACGAGAAGGAAGACCAGGCCGGCGCCGAAGCGCTGCGCTCCTTCGAGAAGCAGATCGTGTTGCGGGTACTGGACGACCTGTGGAAAGACCACCTGTCGACCATGGATCATCTGCGCCACGGTATCCATCTGCGCGGTTATGCCCAGAAGAACCCGAAGCAGGAATACAAGCGTGAATCCTTCACCTTGTTCTCCGAGCTGCTGGACTCGATCAAGCGCGACTCGATCCGCGTGCTGTCCCACGTTCAGGTTCGCCGCGAAGACCCGGCCGAAGAGGAAGCCCGACTGCGTCAGGAGGCCGAGGCCCTGGCCGCGCGCATGCAGTTCGAGCATGCCGAAGCCCCAGGCCTGGAAGTGTCCCAGGCCCAGGAAGAGGGGGTCGATGTGGATGTCGCCCTGGCGACCGCGCCGGTGCGCAACGAGCAGAAGCTAGGCCGTAACGAACTGTGCTATTGCGGTTCGGGCAAGAAATACAAGCATTGCCACGGGCAGATCCAGTAACGCCCGTCTCAAACGCTGAACGACCCGCGCCGCGACAGGCCACCTCTGTCGCGGCGTTTTGCCATTTGATTCAGACATTCATTTATTGAGGAGCGCATTCATGGCTGTTGGTCTTGGTCCGTTGCCAACGTTGCACCCGGTTGCCGGTTTTGAACTCGGTATTGCCTCGGCGGGCATCAAGCGCCCGGGGCGCAAGGACGTGGTGGTCATGCGTTGCGCCGAAGGCTCGACGGTTGCCGGTGTGTTCACCCTCAACGCCTTTTGTGCCGCACCGGTCATCCTCGCCAAGCAACGTGTCCAGGGGGCGGTGCGCTACCTGCTGACCAACACCGGTAACGCCAACGCCGGCACCGGTGCGCCGGGCCTGGCCGCCGCCGAACGCACCTGCGCCAAGCTGGCCGAGCTGACCGGCGTCGATGCCGCCCAGGTGCTGCCGTACTCCACGGGTGTGATTGGTGAGCCGCTGCCGGTCGAGAAGATCGAAGGCGCGCTGCAGGCCGCCCTCGATGATCTGTCGGAAAACAACTGGGCCGCCGCCGCCACCGGCATCATGACCACCGACACCTTGCCCAAGGGCGCGAGCCGTCAGTTCCAGCACGATGGTGTGACGGTTACTGTCACCGGCATCAGCAAGGGCGCCGGCATGATCCGCCCGAACATGGCGACCATGCTCGGCTACATCGCGACCGATGCCAAAGTCTCCCGCCAGGTGCTCCAGGACCTGATGCTCGACGGCGCCAACAAGTCGTTCAACCGCATCACCATCGACGGTGATACGTCGACCAACGACTGCTGCATGCTGATCGCCACCGGCAAGGCCAACCTGCCGGAAATCACCGAAGCCAGCGGCCCGCTGTTCGCGGCCCTGAAACAGGCGGTGTTCGAGGTGTGCATGGAAGTGGCCCAGGCCATCGTCCGTGACGGCGAAGGCGCGACCAAGTTCGTGACCGTGCAGGTCAATGGCGGTGGCAATCACCAGGAGTGCCTGGATGTCGGCTACACCGTGGCGCACTCCCCGCTGATCAAGACCGCGCTGTTCGCCTCGGACCCGAACTGGGGTCGGATCCTCGCAGCCGTCGGCCGTGCCGGCGTGCCGGACCTGGACGTGAGCAAGATCGACGTGTTCCTCGGCGAGGTCTGCATCGCAAGCCAAGGCGCCCGCGCCACGACCTATACCGAGGCCCAGGGAGCAGCGGTGATGCAGCAGGAAGAAATCACCATCCGCATCGAACTGGGGCGCGGTGATTGCAGCGAGACGATCTGGACCACCGACCTGTCCCATGAGTATGTGAAGATCAACGCCGAGTACCGGACTTAACAAGGCTTGGGGCCGAGTTGTGCCTATCGCGAGCAGGCTCGCTCCCACAGGGGATTTGTGCTGGAAACAGGCTTATGCCAGCCTGCAGATATCCTTGTGGGAGCGAGCCTGCTCGCGATGGCGTCGGAACAGACCTGTACGATTTCTGAATAGCCACAAGAAAGGACTCCATACATGCGCCTGCATCTGATCATCGGTGACAAAAGAATATCTTCCTGGTCCCTGCGCGCCGCGTTGGCCCTGGACTTGACCGGTGCGAAGTACACCGAGGAGCTGATCAGGCTCTTCCAGCCCGACACCCGGGAAAAACTGCTCAAGTATTCAGCCACCGCCAAGGTCCCGTTGCTCCAGACCGAAACGGGTGTCGTCGCCGACTCCCTGGCGATTGCCGAATACCTGGCCGAACAGTTTCCCGACGCCGGCCTCTGGCCCAAGGCTGTGGCGGCCCGGGCCCAGGCGCGTTCGGCCTGTGCGCAAATGCACAGTGGTTTCTTCGCGCTCCGCAGCAACCTGCCATTTGACCTGGCCCACGACGCGCCTTTGTCGCCCATGCCGGCCGATGTCGAGGCGGAAATCGAGCGGATGTTGGCGCTGTGGGCCGAATGCCGGGCTGTGGCGACCGAAGCCGGTCCGTACCTGTTTGGCACCTTGAGCCTGGCGGACGCGTTTTTCGCGCCGGTCGCCGTGCGCCTGCGTACCTATCAGGTGGAACTGCCGGAGGTCGATGCGGCCTATGTTGAAACCCTTTACCAATGGCCAGCGTTCAAGGCGTGGCAACAAGCCGGCCTGGAGGAGACAGCGCGGTGAAACGAGTACATGTAGCGGCAGCGGTCATTCGCGACGCTGCCGGCAAGATCCTGATCGCCCGGCGCGCCGACACCCAGCATCAGGGTGGCCTCTGGGAGTTTCCCGGCGGCAAGGTCGAGGCCCACGAGTCTGTCGAGACAGCCCTGGCCCGGGAGCTTCATGAGGAACTGGGGATTGTGGTCGACGCGGCCCGGCCGTTGATCAAGGTGCGTCACGATTATCCGGACAAACAGGTCTTGCTGGATGTCTGGGAAGTCTCGGCGTTCTCCGGCGAACCCCATGGTGCCGAAGGGCAACCGCTGGCTTGGGTCACGGCCCGGGATCTGACCCATTATGAGTTTCCGGCCGCCAACCAGCCGATCGTCGCGGCGGCACGTTTGCCCGGCGAATACCTGATCACCCCGGAAGGCCTTGAAACACCGGCCCTGTTGCGGGGCATGCAGAAGGCTATCGCGGGCGGAATCAAGCTGGTCCAGTTGCGGGCGCCCAATGGCTACGATCCGCAGTACCGTGATCTGGCAGTGGATGCGGCGGGGCTGTGTGCCGGCAAGGCCCAACTGATGCTCAAGGGCCCTTTCGAATGGTTGGGAGACTTCCCTTCCGCCGGTTGGCACGTCACCGCCGCGCAACTGCGCAAGCATGCGGCGGCCGGTCGCCCCTTTGGCAAGGACCGTTGGCTGGCGGCTTCCTGCCATAACGCCGAGGAACTCTCCCTGGCACAGCAAATGGATGTGGACTTCGTGACGCTCTCGCCCGTGCAACCGACCCAGACTCATCCCGAGGCCCAGCCATTGGGTTGGGCAGAGGCTGCGCGGCTGATCGAGGGTTTCAACCGTCCGGTGTATCTGTTGGGCGGAGTGGGGCCTGCCGAACGGCAGAAGGCCTGGGAGGCGGGAGCGCAAGGTGTGGCGGGGATTCGGGCGTTCTGGCCAGAGGCTTGATTCTGTGGTGTAAACGCTGACGCCATCGCGAGCAGGGATCGCATTCAACCTGCAATCAACTGTGGGAGCGAGCCTGCTCGCGATGGCGTCCTCACGGACAACGGATCACTCCCCAGGCTTGGCCGCCGCCACCCAAAGCACCTCCGCCACGCCCTGGCGCCGGGCAATCACCCGCGCCGCCACGAACAACAGATCCGACATTCGATTGATATAGGCCAGCCCCGGCCCGGCCAGCGGCTCGACGGCGTTCAACTGCTGGCAACGGCGCTCGGCGCCACGGGCCAGGCTGCGGCAGACGTGGGCCTGGGCCACCAGGGTCGAGCCGCCAGGCAGGATGAAGTTCTCCAACGGCCCCAGTTCCTCATTCCACAAATCGATCGCTGCTTCCAGTCGCTCGACCTCCGCCGTGGTCAGTGCCTGGTAGGCCGGCATCGCCAGTTCGCCGCCGAGGTCGAACAGACGATGCTGACAAGGCGCCAACACTTCGATGACCTCTCTCAGTGCCGGGTATCGGCTCGCTTCGTCGCCGAGCCCTGCCAGCAGCAAGCCCAGCTGGCTGTTCAAGCTGTCCACTTCACCGATGGCCTCGACCCGTGGGTGGTCCTTCGCCACGCGACGACCATCGCCCAACCCGGTTTCACCCTTGTCGCCGGTGCGGGTGTAAATCTTCGACAGGCGAAAGCCCATGCTCAACGCTCCAGTTGCTTGTGTTCTTGGGGCATCATCGAAGTGCCTGCCAGGGGCAGGCGCAAGGTGAAGCAGGTGCCTTGGCCCGGCGCCGACTGCACTTCCATCTGGCCCTTGTGATTGTTGGTGATGATGAAATACGACACCGACAGCCCCAGGCCCGTGCCCTGGCCGATTTCCTTGGTGGTGAAGAAGGGCTCGAAGGTGCGTTTGCGCACGTTCTCGCTCATGCCGATGCCGTTGTCCTCGACCTGGATTTCCGCCCAGGGCGGGTTCAGCCGCGTACGCAGGATGATGCGCCCGGGTTCGCTGTCGTCCTGGCGTTGGTGGATGGCCTGGGCGGCGTTCTTCAACAGGTTGAGCAGCACCTGCTCCAATTCGTTGGCGGTGCCGGGCACAGGGCCCAGGTTCGGGTCGAACTGACGGATGATCGCCTGGCCCTTGAAGTCGAAGCCGATCGCCAGGTCGAAATCGTTGCCGGCGATTTCCACCGCCTGGTCGATCAGGGCTGGCAGGTCGCAGGGGGCCATCTGTCGTGTACTGCGACGGCTGAAACTGAGCATGTGAGTGACGATTTTCGCTGCCCGGGCGCCGGCCTGCTGGATGCCATCGAGCAACTGCGGGATGTCCCGGCCCTGGAGGTATTGATTGACCACCTGCAGTTCGATACCCAGTTGCTCGGCCTGTTCGAGGTTCTTGGGCAGTTCCGGTGACAGGCGTCGGCGGATGTTCTGCACGTTGTGCAGGATGGCCCCCAGCGGGTTGTTGATCTCGTGGGCCATGCCTGCCGCGAGGCCGCCGACCGAGAGCATTTTTTCCGACTGCACCATCATTTCTTCCAGCGACAGGCGCTGGGTGATGTCATCGATCCGGATCACCACCCCGCGCCCGGCCCCCCCCATCAACGGGTAGAAGGTCAGGGCATAGTGCCGGGCTTCATCGTCCTTGGTCCAGGTGACACGCTCGATCTTGGCCACCGTGTGCTGCTCGACCGTTTGCTTGAGCTGCGGCAGGTAGGGTTTGAGGGGTTCGAACGCGAGGAAGATCGGCTGATTCAGTGCTTCGTCCAGCCGGGTGCCGGACAGGGCGCTGGCCTCCTGGTTCCATTGGGTGACGTAGAGCTGTTCATCAAGGGCGATCAGGGCCGACGGCATGGAGTCGATGATGCTGTTGAGGTAGTTCTGGAAGCCGGTGAGCTTTTTCTCGATCTTGCTGCGCACCTGGACTTCGAGCTCCAGCTTGCGGTTGGTGTGTCGGGTTTCTTCCGCCAGGCCCTGGGCCTGATCGTAGGCCGCCTGGGAGTCGTCCCGGGCGCGCTTGAGCTGCTGCTCCCGGGCCTCGATCCGTGACAGCATGGTATTGAAGGCTTCGGCCAGGCTGCCGATTTCGTCATGGTTGCCACGTGCGGCGCGCAGGGAATAGTTTTCCTCTCGGGTGACCTGGCGCGACAGCTCTTCCAACTGATGAATCGGCTGGGTGATCAGGCGTTTGATCTGCTGGGCGATGACCAACCACAGCAGCACGCTGAAAATCAGGATGCCGAGGCTGGCGGTCAGGGTGCCGGTGTAGAACGCCGTAGGCAGTTCACTGCTGGCGACCAGCAACAGGTGGCCCGGCGCCGTGCCGGGGCGGGGCAGGGTGATGACCTGGTTGCTGCGGAATTCACCGGCCTGCCAGGCCTGCACACTGCGGAAATGATCTGGCAGCTTGAGCTTCTCACCCTGTTGCAGTTGTGCCAGGCGCTCGCCCTCACCGTCATACAGCGCCGCCGCCCGCAGCGGGGTGTAGCTGTTGAGTTCGTCGAGCAGACGCTTGGCGCCTTGCGGCGACTGCAGGGCATCGGAGATCAGGCTCGGGTTGGCGATCAGCCGGCCGATGGTCTGCAGGGCCTGGGGGGCCATGCTTTCCTGGGAAATGTAATAGGCGGCGCTGATAAAGGTCAGGTTGGCGACCAGCAGGACAGTGGTCAACAACACCAGCAGGGCGGCCAACAGTTTCTGGCCGACCGGGAGGTTTTCAAGGCGCTGGCGCAATGGCATCAGATTCGTCGCTGAAAAGGAACACGAGGCCAGCGTAGCCGCTGCTCAGTCGCTGGGCAATCCGAGGTTGTTCAAGTGACCGATCAGCCGCTGGCGCAGCTGTTCCAGATGCGGTAGCGCCAGCTCGTGCCGTCGGGCGACCTTGCAGGCGTGGCCGAGCAGATAGCTGATTTCGGTGCGGCGCCTGTTAGTGACATCCTGGTGCATCGAGGAATAATTGGCGGCGGTGGCCTGGATCACCCGTTCGACTTCCGGCTGCAAGGCTTCGGCCGCCGCGGGCTGGCCGCAGCGTTCGAGCAGGTCGGTGAGTTCCGCGCACAGGGTCGCCACTTCGCAACGATGTTCCTGCAGGCCGCCATTCTTGCAGTGATACAACACGGTCAGTGGGTTGATCGCGCAGTTGAGCGCCAGTTTTCGCCAGAGCCGGGTGAGGATGTCCGCGCTCCATTCGTGGGGAATACCGGCGGCGCTCAGGTCGTCCAGCCAGAACGGTGCAACGGGGTGAGCGGGGTCACCGAGCCAGGTGTAGCCGTGACCGGCGAACACCACGCGCCAGTCACCGTCGCGGAACGCGCCTTCAGTGCTGGAGGCGCTGATGCAACGGGCCTGGGGGACGCGGTTCGCCACCGCGTCCTGGCTGCCGAGGCCATTCTGCAGCAGGATCAGTTCCGACTCGGCGTCCAGGCGATGGGCCACCGAGGCCACCGCTGCTTCCGCGTCATAGGCCTTGCAGGCCAGCAGCAGGCGCCTGATCGGCCCGGGGCCGTCAGCTGTTTCACCCGGCACCGGATAGCACTGCGGCTCGCCCTGTTCCACCAACGTCAGGCCACCGGCGCTCCGATAGGCCTGCAACCGGTCCTCGTCGCGCAGCACCAGCCGTACCGGCAGACCGGCCCGGGCCAGGCGCGTGGCCCATAATGTGCCGAGACTGCCGGCCCCCAGGACGTGCCAGGTGGTGGACATCAGCTTTTTACTCGGTTTGGTGCGGGCATCTTGGGTGCTCACAGTATCGGCTGGGAAAGACTCGTTATAATGAGCGCGATTTTAACCACAGGCCACCTGTGCGCCTTTTTTATTGGAGAACTCTACATGCCGTCATTCGACGTGGTATCCGAACTGGACAAGCACGAAGCCACCAACGCGGTTGAAAACGCCATCAAGGAGCTCGACCGTCGCTATGACCTCAAGGGCAAGGGCAGCTTCGAGTTCAAGGAAAAGGACCTGACCGTCAACCTGACCGCCGAAGCCGAGTTCCAGCTCGAAGCGATGATCGAGATCCTCAAGATGGCGCTGGTCAAGCGCAAGATCGACGTGCAATGCCTCGAGATCAAGGATGCCTATGCTTCGGGCAAGGTAATGAAACAGGAAGCCGTGCTCAAGGAAGGCATCGACAAGGAGCTGGCAAAGAAGATTGTTGCTCACATCAAGGATGCCAAGCTCAAGGTCCAGGCCGCCATCCAGGGCGAGCAGGTGCGGGTTACCGGCAAGAAGCGCGACGACTTGCAGGAAGCCATCGCCGCACTGCGCGCCAAAGAATTCGGTATGCCGCTACAGTTCAATAACTTCCGCGACTGACAGGACGCCAGGCTGTTCAGGAATAGGGTGGTGGGGGAGCGGGCTTCCTCGCCACATGCGTGCTTATGGTTATAAAGGAGAGTCGAATGGACTTGAATGCAGAAGTGGATCACCTGATCAAAACCTCCCAGGCCGCGATACCGATGGTCATGGAATATGGCAGCCGCGTGTTGCTGGCACTCATCACCCTGGCCATCGGCTGGTGGTTGATCAACAAGGTCACGCAAAAACTGGGTGCATTGCTGGCCCTGCGTAACGCTGACCTGGCACTGCAAGGGTTTATCAGTACCCTGGCCAATATCATCCTGAAGATATTGTTGGCGATTAGCGTTGCCTCGATGATCGGCGTGGAAACCACCTCGTTCGTCGCCGCCATTGGTGCGGCGAGCTTGGCAATCGGCCTGGCATTGCAGGGCAGCCTGGCAAACTTCGCCGGCGGCGTGCTGATCCTGTTGTTTCGCCCGTTCCGTATTGGCGACTGGATCGAGGCCCAAGGCATTGCCGGCACGGTCGACAGCATCCAGATCTTCCATACCGTGCTGCGCACCGGTGACAACAAGACGGTGATCGTGCCCAACGGCAACCTGTCGAACGGCATCATCACCAACACCAATCGCCAGCCGACCCGCAAAGTGGTGTTCGATGTGGGGGTGGATTACCAAGCGGATCTGCAAAAAGCGCGCGAAGTTTTGTTGAATCTGGCCAAGGATGAGCGCGTGCTGGCCGATCCGGCGCCTGAAGCGGTGATTTCCACCCTGGGTGACAGTTCGATCACGGTGTCGTTGCGAGTGTGGGTCAAGACTGCGGATTACTGGAGTGTCATGTTCATGTTCAATGAACAGGCGCGAGATCGCTTGAAAGATGCCGGGATTGATATTCCGTTTCCGCAGCGGGTGATTCGGGTTGTTCAGGAAGAAACGGTGAGATAGCAAAGATAGATATAACCTGTCGATCGAGTCAGGTTGTATTTAGTTAGCTAGCTATTTATGAAGTTGCGTCAGGTTGTTCTATCGGCGCATAAAAAAAACCGCTCACCTTGATCAGTGAGCGGTTTTTTATGTTGCGGTACAGCTATCGAATGACCGCTGAGTTACAGGATGCTCAGTGGGTATTCGACGATCAGGCGGGTGTCATAGACGTCAGACGAATAGCCGCTGTACGCGCCGTTCGAGCGGTAGTTGGCGAAGCGCAGACGGAACGACAGGTCTTTGGCTGGACCTTCTTGCATGACGTACTTGGACTCAACGTTCCACTCGTTTTCCTTACCTTCGCCCAGACCGTTAGTGGTGATGTGGTCACCCATTACGTAGCGGGTCATGAAGCTCAGGCCTGGAACACCGTAGGTTTTCATGTTCAGGTCGTAGCGAGCTTGCCACGAACGCTCGTCGCGGCCGACGAAGTCGGAGATCTGGATGGAGTTGGCAACGAAGATCGTGCCGTTGCCGTCTACGCCATAGTAGTAAGCGTTGTCACCGCTGGAGCGTTGGTGAGCGATGGTGAACTTGTGAGCACCGATGCTATAGGCTGCGGCCAGGGACCACAGGTTGTTGTCTACGCCCTGGGTGCCATCGCCAATTGCGTCAACCAGATCGCCGCGGCTCTCGCCTTTGGTTTTATAGCCGTTGAAGTCGATGTTCAGCGACTGATCTTCGCTGATTGGCATCGTGTAGTTCAGGTTGACGTAGTACTTCTTGAAGTAGTCGTCAGCATCGGATGCAGCCAAGGCACCGGTGAAGTTATCGGTGAAGGCGTAGCTTGCACCGAAAATGTTGATGTTGGTCAGGCCTTTGCCGCCATTGCCGTTTTCATCGGGCAGACCGCCGATGCTGTCACGGCCCATACCGGTTTGTTTGCTCAGCGAGGTGAAGCGACCTGCGCTCAGTTCCAGGCCTTTGATCTCTTTGGAGGTGATCAAGGTACCGGTAGCGACTTCTGGAATCAGACGGCTGTCGTCAGTAGCGAAAACCGGGCTGGCAACGAATTGCTGGCCGTATTTCAGGACGGTATCGGACAGGCGCAGTTTAACGGCACCGCCCACTTTACCTTGGGATTTTTCCGGGTTGCCGTCACTGTCGTTGGCGAACAGGCCGTTACCACGGCGGCCCGAGCCACCGTCCAGTTTGACCGAACCCATTGCCATGGCGTCCAGACCGAAACCGACGGTACCTTGAGTGAAGCCCGACTCGTAGGTCAGCAATTCGCTCAGGCCGGAGTCCTGGCGGTAGCCACTTTTAAAACCGCCACCCGGCTTTGCAACGTTACCTGCGCCGTTCTTATAGTCACGGTTCATGTACTCGAAACGAGTTTTGGATTTCAGGCTCTGATCTTCAAAAAAGCCTTTGGACTCGTCTTGGGAGGACGCCACTGCGAACTGCGAAACACCGGCCGAAACAGCCAGTGCGATCATGCTCCACTTCATCACGCGCATCGTGATTTGCTCCTTTGGTTTTAGAAGAGTACTGCCGTCCCACCTGTTTTATTATCTGGGCGGCTCTTTCTTTTTGTGCCGGCGCAAACTTATATCACGCCGACCCTATTGGCGATACTTGCCCATCCAACCTTTCAGCTTCTTTACGACCATGTCGCCAATGGCTCGATCCATGTCGTAATGGGGCTGCTCCGACGCAATCGGGTTTCGCAACTTGAATGTTGCTTTTTCTTTCTTCGGCGTCGGCGTAAAGAGTCCTTCGTTACTGCGCTTGAAGCTCCGTGAGGGCAACCTTGCCACTTTATTTATAGGCCAGCAGGTTCTCGTTCCTACGATTCCCTGAAGGCGATGTCCGGGATGAATGCAACAAGCATGCACAAACCCGAATTTTGTTCACATTTTTTTCACACTCTTCCGTTTGACGCGGTGAAACCTCATGAAACCGGGGCTCAAAGGCCTTGTTTTAAATAGGGTTGACTGCTGTGCCACTATCGTGTTGGAAATCCGTAAACGGCCCGCGACAACCAAAAACGTTACCGGTTCACCCTGTCAGTGAGTAAATCCCGGATACTTCGAGCACTGAGCGTAGACGCTTTGTGCGGTTTTGGTGCAAAAAAATCGTGAATTGCACAAGGCTCGGTGTTTCGCTGGATCCCGGGGCCGTCGTATCCGTGCTTCGGGAGGCTGGTTGCGCCAATTTGGTGCGTGTGCCTGTCGGGCGTCAAGGCGTTCAGCCCGCAAACAAGCGTTGTCGTCATGCCTGGGAAGGGTACGCAGTGAACGTTCGGCTATTCGGGGGTATGCTGCGAATAGGCGATACAGGCCCAAACCGGGCTGCCCTGATAACGAGCAAGGAGTACGCGCGGTGTTTGTTTTAGATTCACGACTGCAACAGGACACATTGCCCATTGGCGATTTCCCGCTATGCCGGTTGCTGTTGTCCAATGATTCGAATTACCCGTGGTTCATTCTTGTACCAAGACGGGAAGATATCAGTGAGTTGTTTCAGCTCGATGACCTTGATCAACGCCAGCTGTGGAAAGAGACCACTGCGCTGGCCGAAATTCTCAAGGACTCCTTTGACGCCGATAAGTTGAACGTTGCGGCGTTGGGTAACGTCGTCAGCCAGTTGCACATGCACGTCATCGTGCGCAGGCATGAAGACGCCGCCTGGCCGTCGCCTGTCTGGGGCAAGCATCCGGCCCGGCCTTATAATGCGGAACAGGTGACAGCCATTCGCGAGCGGTTGCGGATGGCGCTGACCGACGATTTCAAATTTATGGAGGGTTGAACCGTGGATCTTGAGGCGCGTGTTACCGATCTGGAAACTCGCCTGGCATTTCAGGATGACACCATCCAGGCGTTGAATGATGTGTTGGTGGAGCAGCAGCGAGTCGTCGAGCGTTTGCAGTTGCAGATGGCGGCGTTGCTCAAGCGGCAGGAGGAAATGGCTGGGCAGTTCGAATCCGTCGAGGAAGAGGCGCCGCCCCCGCATTACTGATCGCCCGGGCGACAGGTCATAAAAAAACCGCGATGCAGCCTGGCTGCTCGCGGTTTTTTCGTGCCTGGGATCAGCGTCGCGGCAGCGCGGCGATGACGTCTTCGGCTTGCAGGCCTTTGTCGCGGTGCATCACGGAAAACTCCACGCGCTGACCTTCGACCAGTACGCGATGGCCTTCGCCGCGGATGGCCCGGAAATGCACGAAAATGTCATCGCCGGAATCGCGGGAGATAAAGCCAAAGCCCTTGGAGGTGTTGAACCACTTCACGGTGCCGGTATCGCGGTTGGACATGTCGTAGTTCTGGGTCGCTGCAGACGGCGACGACTTCTTGTAGAAGCTGACGGCCAGGTGCAGTGCTACGGCAAGCAGCGCCGCAGCGAGGCTGAACAGGATGGCCGGTTGCCCACTGATTTCCGGCATGGGCGCCAGCAGGCTCAGGGTTTGCAGGGCGACGGCCAGCACCAGTAGTGCGCTGACCAGGTTTTGCAGTTGATGACGAGGACCTTTGTGCCAGTAAGGGATGACAGGTGCGAGGGTCAGGTTGAGCAGGCCGAAGAAGGCCAGGTAAAGCGCGTCGGGATGTTGCAGGTAAGGTGTGGCTTCGGAACCCAGGCTAGGGATGAAGGACAGCAGCAGGGCAGCTGCGCCCATTAGCAAGTGGACGATTTTCAACATTTTGATTGACTCACGGTTAAGACGGATCACAAGGAAGAGCTGGTCGGGGACGGTTCGCTTCAGAACAATGAGAGGCGCTGGACACGGACCCGAATCAGCCTATGCGCTATACCCGGGAAAATAGGTGTAGCGACACACTGCCTATTTAACAGCAAAGCCCAGGCCTTCTCAAACTCGTAACAGGTGCGTGCCGCGCTGTTCGTCGGCCGGAGAGCTGCACGCCCGTGGGAGCGAGCCTGCTCGCGATGGCGGCGGGTCAGCAATACCTTCAGCAACTGACAGACCGCCATCGCGAGCAGGCTCGCTCCCACAGGAAGGGGCGCTTATCCTTCTGGCTGCGGAACCGTCCGGCGTCCTGGCTTGTCGGTTCAGCAGGGCTGGCGATTTGTCGCAGGCTACTGGCGACAACACCCGCTACGCTGTGGAATTCATCACCGTCAGGAGATCAACCAACATGGCAATTGATATCGGTATCAGTGAAGAAGATCGCAAGTCCATCGTCGACGGGCTTTCACGTTTGTTGTCGGACACCTACGTGTTGTATCTCAAGACCCACAATTTCCACTGGAACGTCACGGGGCCGATGTTTCGGACCCTGCATCTGATGTTCGAGGAGCAATACAACGAACTGGCGCTGGCGGTGGATCTGATTGCCGAGCGTATTCGTGCGCTCGGTTTTCCCGCGCCGGGGGCCTATTCGGTGTATGCACGCTTGTCTTCCATCAAGGAAGAGGAGGGCGTGCCCGGTGCCGAAGACATGATCCGTCAACTGGTCGATGGCCAGGAGGCGGTGACGCGCACGGCCCGCGGTATCTTCCCCTTGCTGGACAAGGTCAGCGATGAGCCGACCGCCGACCTGCTGACCCAGCGCATGCAGGTTCACGAAAAAACCGCGTGGATGCTGCGCTCCCTGCTGGACGAACGGTAAGCCCCTGGCGGGCGATGGTGGGGTCGGTGCATCATCGCCCGTGTGTCGCAACCGTTAGTCTTTCCTTGTATCGGGCTTTCCGATCAGTCTTGCGCCTGCTGTTGGGGTAACCCATCGTGTGTAGGACGATGTAATTCATCGTCTGCCAGCTGTTGGCTTGTCCTACGTTGCCGGTCAAAAAGTCATCTGGATCTGGCGACTCCGTTGAGCTTCCATAGGGCACCAGATTGGTTGTCCTGACTGAGAGGTTCGTATGGCAAAGGAGTGTCAACGGTATGATTCAAGGAAAAGAATCGAGGGAGGGCGCGCAGTCCATCGCTATCGACCCGTTCGTCAGTGGGTTCGATATGCAGCTGGCCCGGCCCTTGTCCCGATCCATCCGTTTGAACGGGTTCGCCACCTGTCTTCGGCTGGAGCGGGTCTATTGGGAGATCCTCGGCGACATGGCCCAGCTCAACAACTGCTCCATCAACACGCTGTTGTCCCATGTCGACAGGGAGGTGCACCTGCGCCATGGCGGAGTCCGTAACTTCAGCGGCCTGGTTCGTGTGGTCTGCGTGGTGCACAGTTTGAAGGAGGCCGGCATGGAGGTCGTGGAGCGTCATTGGCGTGGAGCTCCACAGTGAGTCAGTCGGGCCGGTAGGTGCCCTGTGGAGCCTTGGGGGCTTCCAGATTCGTTTTCCCATCCCGTGGAAACGAATGGAGAACGCCCCTACGGCTGCACAGGCTGCATTTAATGGATATAATCCCGCTCTTTGCCGCAAAGCCCAGCTTTTGCGCGATTAACCTGATCGCCGAGACAACCCATGCCGATGTACGACTATCAATGTGCTTCCTGTGGTCATCAGATGGAAGCCATCCAAAAGATCAGCGAAGCACCGCTGGTCGACTGCCCTGCCTGCCAGGCGCCGGAACTGAAAAAAATGCTGTCCATGCCGGGTTTCCGCCTCGGCGGTACGGGCTGGTATGAAACCGACTTCAAGACCGGCGCCAAGAAAAACCTCGCCGGTGGCGACAAAGCTGACTGAGATGAATACGCGCGGGTTCTTGCATGGGCAGGGCCTCCAACCGAATGTCGAATTACGAGAAGTGAAACCACTACCATGATGCGCAGCCATTATTGCGGCCAACTGAACGAAAGCCTGGAAGGTCAGGAAGTTACTCTTTGCGGATGGGTCCATCGTCGCCGTGACCATGGCGGGGTGATTTTCCTCGATATCCGTGATCGTGAAGGCCTGGCCCAGGTGGTGTTCGATCCGGACCGTGCTGAAACCTTCGCCACCGCCGACCGCGTGCGCAGCGAATACGTGGTCAAGATCACCGGCAAGGTGCGTCTGCGTCCGGCCGGTGCCGGCAATGCCAACATGGCGTCCGGCATGATCGAAGTGCTGGGTCATGAGCTGGAAGTGCTCAACGAAGCGGAAACCCCGCCGTTCCCGCTCAACGAGTTTTCCGACGTGGGCGAAGAAACCCGCCTGCGCTATCGCTTCATCGACCTGCGTCGTCCGGAAATGGCCGAGAAGCTGCGCCTGCGTTCGCGCATGACCACCAGCATCCGTCGCTACCTGGATGAGAACGGCTTCCTCGACGTCGAGACGCCGATCCTGACCCGTGCCACGCCGGAAGGCGCTCGCGACTACCTGGTGCCGAGCCGTACCCACCCCGGCAGCTTCTTCGCCCTGCCGCAATCGCCGCAGCTGTTCAAGCAACTGCTGATGGTGGCCGGCTTCGACCGTTACTACCAGATAGCCAAGTGCTTCCGCGACGAAGACCTGCGTGCCGACCGTCAGCCTGAGTTCACTCAGATCGACATCGAGACCAGCTTCCTCGACGAAAAAGACATCATGGGCCTGACCGAAGGCATGATCCGCAACCTGTTCAAGGAAGTGCTGGGTCTGGAATTCGGTGATTTCCCGCACATGACCTGGGACGAGGCCATGCGCCGCTACGGTTCCGACAAGCCGGACCTGCGTATCCCGCTGGAACTGGTGGACGTGGCCGACCAGCTCAAGGATGTCGAATTCAAGGTTTTCAGCGGTCCGGCCAACGATCCGAAATGCCGCGTAGCCGCCTTGCGTGTGCCGGGTGCGGCGAGCATGCCGCGCAGCAAGATCGACGACTACACCAAGTTCGTCGGCATCTACGGTGCCAAGGGCCTGGCGTACATCAAGGTCAACGAGCGCGCCAAAGGCGTCGAAGGCCTGCAATCGCCAATCGTCAAGAACATCCCTGAAGCCAATCTGAATGTGATCCTCGATCGCGTTGGCGCGGTCGACGGCGATATCGTGTTCTTCGGCGCCGACAAGGCCAAGATCGTCAGCGAAGCCCTGGGTGCGTTGCGGATCAAGGTTGGTCACGATCTCGAGCTGCTGACTTGCGAATGGGCGCCGTTGTGGGTCGTTGACTTCCCGATGTTCGAAGAGAACGACGATGGCAGCTTCACCGCCCTGCATCACCCGTTCACCGCGCCGAAATGCACGCCGCAAGAGCTGGAAGCCAACCCGGCTACCGCTTTGTCGCGCGCCTACGACATGGTCCTGAACGGCACCGAGCTGGGTGGCGGTTCGATCCGTATCCACCGCAAGGACATGCAGCAGGCGGTGTTCCGCCTGTTGGGCATCGACGAAGCGGAACAGGAAGAGAAATTCGGCTTCCTGCTCGACGCCCTGAAGTTCGGCGCGCCACCCCACGGTGGCCTGGCCTTCGGCCTGGATCGCCTGGTGATGCTGATGACCGGCGCCCAGTCGATCCGTGAAGTGATCGCATTCCCGAAAACCCAGAGCGCGGCCGATGTCATGACCCAGGCCCCGGGTGCGGTGGATGCCAAGGCGCTGCGCGAGCTGCACATCCGCCTGCGTGAACAGCCAAAGGCTGAGTAAGGCTGACACCTGAAGGCGCATCTTCGGATGCGCCTTTTCGTTGGTGTCGATATTTCTGCTTGTCCGCCACTGCGCGAGCGCAGGGCGGGCAACGTTTCAAGAAGAACCGGAGCGAGTTATGGCAGGTCATTCCAAGTGGGCGAACATCAAGCACCGCAAAGAACGTCAGGATGCCAAGAGGGGCAAGATCTTCACCAAGTGGATCCGTGAGCTGACGGTCGCGGCCCGCCAGGGTGGCGGCGATCCAGGGTCCAACCCGCGTCTGCGCCTGGCTCTGGACAAGGCGCTCGGTGCCAACATGAGCCGCGATATCATCGACCGGGCCATTGCCCGCGGCGCCGGTGCGACCGAGGCTGACAACGTTGAAGAGCTGACCTACGAAGGTTACGGCCCAGGCGGCGTGGCGGTGATGGTCGAATGCATGACCGACAACCGCAACCGTACCGCGGCAGCCGTGCGTCACGCCTTCAGCAAATGTGGTGGCAACCTCGGTACCGACGGTTCGGTGGCTTATCTGTTCGAGCGCAAGGGACAGATCAGCTTCGCGCCGGGCCTGGATGAAGATGCCCTGACGGAAGCCGCCCTGGAAGCCGACGCCGATGACGTGGTTGGCCATGAAGACGGCTCGTTCGACGTGTTCACGTCGTTCGCCAGTTTCTATGCCGTGCGCAACGCCCTGGAAGCGGCTGGGTTCAAGCCGGCCGACGCGGAAATCGTCATGCAGCCGACCACCAGCGCCGAACTGGATCTTGAAGGCGCCGAGAAAGTGCTCAAGCTGATCGACATGCTCGAGGACCTGGATGACGTGCAAAACGTCTATTCCAATGCCGATATTCCGGAGTCAGTGGCCGAGCAGCTGGGCTGACTCGTCGTCGCCGTTCTGAATGTGGGAGCGAGCCTGCTCGCGATAGCGGTCGTCCAGTTTGCAAAAAAGTTGCAGGAGGATCGCCATCGCGAGCAGGCTCGCTCCCACAGGTTCAAATAATTCCATCTTCAAACCGCAGGCGTTATGACTTTAATCCTTGGCATCGACCCCGGTTCGCGCATTACCGGCTACGGCGTGGTTCGCGACACCGGGCGCGGCTGTGTCTATGTCGCGTCCGGCTGCATCCGCACCGGGGCAGGTGAATTGCATGAGCGCCTGCAGATCGTTTATCGCGGCGTGCGTGAAGTCATCCAGACCTATGGTCCGGTCACCATGGGCATCGAAAAGGTGTTCATGGCGCGCAACGCCGATTCCGCCTTGAAGCTGGGGCAGGCCCGGGGGGCGGCGATTGTTGCGGGCGCCGAGGAGAGCCTGGAGATCGCTGAGTACACCGCGACCCAGGTCAAACAGGCGGTCGTCGGAACGGGGGCGGCAAACAAGGAGCAGGTGCAAATGATGGTGATGCACCTGTTGAAGCTGGTCAGCAAGCCGCAGATTGACGCCTCCGACGCCCTGGCCATCGCCATTTGCCATGCCCATACCCGTTCCAGCCTGTTGCCTCATGGTCTGGGAACCGCACGCAGTCGTGGCGGGCGCCTGCGTCTCTGATAGCATCAGCGCACTCATTCATGCCCGAGTCTGTTGCGCCTGTGTTGTCGGCCTTCATGCCCGGGCTGTTATTCGCCAGCCAGCGGCTGGTCAATGCCCAAGGATCTGAAACGTGATTGGACGCTTGCGCGGCACCCTGGCTGAAAAACAGCCGCCGCATCTGATTCTGGATGTAAATGGCCTGGGCTATGAGCTGGAAGTGCCCATGACCACACTGTATCGCTTGCCGTCGGTCGGTGAGCCGCTGACGTTGCACACCCATTTGGTCGTGCGCGAGGATGCACAGTTACTCTATGGCTTTGTCGGCAAGCGTGAGCGGGATTTCTTCCGTGAGTTGATCCGCCTCAATGGCGTTGGCCCGAAACTGGCCCTGGCCTTGATGTCGAGCCTGGAAGTCGACGAGCTGGTGCGTTGCGTGCAATCCCAGGACACGTCGGCTCTGACCAAGGTGCCAGGTGTCGGCAAGAAAACCGCCGAACGCCTGCTGGTGGAGCTCAAGGACCGCTTCAAGGCCTGGGAAGCGGTACCGGCCATGTTCGCGCTGGTGCCGAACCAGCCGGATGCACCGGTGCCAGCGGCCAGTGCCGAGAACGACGCGGTCACTGCGCTGATCTCCCTGGGCTACAAGCCGCAGGAAGCCAGCAAGGCGATTTCCGCCATCAAGGAAAAAGGCTTGAGTACTGAAGACATGATTCGTCGCGCCCTGAAGGGAATGATCTAAGTGATTGAAGCTGACCGTCTGATCGCCGCCACGGGTGCGCCCCGTGACCGCGAGGAAGTCCAGGACCGTGCGATTCGCCCCGTCAGCCTGGCTGACTACATCGGCCAACCGACCGTGCGCGAGCAGATGGAGTTGTTCATCCAGGCGGCCCGGGGGCGTAGCGAGTCGCTGGATCACACCTTGATCTTCGGCCCGCCGGGCTTGGGCAAGACTACCCTGGCCAACATCATCGCCCAGGAGATGGGCGTGTCGATCAAGAGCACCTCCGGTCCGGTCCTCGAGCGTCCGGGCGACCTGGCGGCGTTGTTGACCAATCTCGAGCCTCACGATGTGTTGTTCATCGACGAAATCCATCGGCTGTCGCCGATCGTCGAGGAAGTGCTGTATCCGGCCATGGAAGATTTCCAGCTCGACATCATGATCGGCGAAGGCCCGGCGGCGCGTTCCATCAAGCTGGATCTGCCGCCCTTCACCCTGGTGGGTGCCACCACCCGCGCTGGCATGCTCACCAACCCGCTGCGCGACCGTTTCGGCATCGTCCAGCGCCTGGAGTTCTATAGCAACGCGGACCTGGCCACGATCGTCAGCCGCTCGGCGGGCATCCTCGGGTTGCCACTGGACCCGGATGGCGCCTATGAAGTGGCGCGTCGGGCCCGGGGTACGCCGCGGATCGCCAACCGGCTGCTGCGCCGGGTCCGGGATTTTGCCGAGGTCCGGGCCAAGGGCCACATCACCAAGCCGATTGCCGACCTGGCGTTGAACCTGCTGGACATCGACGAGCGTGGTTTCGACCATCAGGACCGACGCCTGCTGCTGACCATGATCGAGAAGTTCGACGGTGGTCCGGTGGGGGTGGACAGCCTGGCCGCGGCCATCAGCGAAGAGCGCCATACCATCGAGGATGTCCTGGAGCCGTACCTGATCCAACAGGGCTATATCATGCGCACCCCGCGCGGGCGGGTGGTGACGCGCCATGCTTACCTGCACTTCGGCTTAAACATCCCGACACGAATGGGCGAGATGCCGGTGGTAGACGAATTCCTCGATGCCGTGGACGATTGAACGACTTTTGTGCAGCGACTTTTTTCCGGATTGTGCTGTCCCAGACGACGTCCGGAGCGTCTATGCACTCGAGAATGAAAAAACAGTTGCCGCCGATTGGCAACCTGAGGAGTAAGCACTAGAGTATGCGCGCGCAAAACGGGCTGGAGTCGTTCGCACATCGCTGTCGCGTTTATTACGAGGACACCGATGCGGGCGGCATCGTTTACTACGTCAATTACCTCAAGTTTATGGAACGGGCTCGAACCGAACGGCTGCGGGAACTGGGTTTCGCCCAATCCGCGCTGGCAGGGGAGGATCTGTTATTCGTCGTGCATTCCAGCGAAGCGCGTTACCACGCGCCGGCGCGACTGGACGACGAGCTTCTGGTAAGTGCCGATGTCATCGAGTTGAACCGTGTCAGCCTGCGCTTCAAGCAGCAGGTCAGGCGGGCTACGGATAATGCGCTGCTCTGTGAAGGGCAGTTTTTGGTGGCCTGTGTGCGCACCCATAGTTTGAAACCCCGGGCCATTCCCGAAGCTCTACGTGCGGCCTTTGCCGACGTGAGCGGCGCGGGTACACACTCAGAGCAGGAGATAAAGCGTGGAAGCTAACGTCGTCGACCATACCTCCATGTGGAGCCTGGTCAGCAATGCCAGCGTCGTGGTGCAACTGGTAATGCTGACCCTGGTAGCCGCATCGGTGACCTCATGGATCATGATTTTTCAGCGCAGCAACCTGCTGCGCGCCGGTCGCCGTGCCTTGGAGAGCTTTGAAGAGCGCTTCTGGTCGGGTATCGACCTGTCCAAGCTGTACCGCCAGGCGGGCAGCAACCCGGATCCGGATTCGGGCGTAGAGCAGATCTTCCGTGCCGGTTTCAAGGAGTTCTCCCGTCTGCGCCAGCAGCCGGGCGTCGACCCTGAGGCGGTGATGGAAGGCGTGGCTCGTGCCATGCGCGTCGCCATTTCCCGTGAGGAAGAAAAGCTCGAGCAGAGCTTGCCGTTCCTGGCCACCGTCGGTTCGGTCAGTCCGTACATCGGCCTGTTCGGTACCGTGTGGGGGATCATGAACTCCTTCCGCGGCCTGGCCTCCGCCCAGCAGGCCACCCTGGCCACCGTGGCCCCGGGTATCGCCGAGGCACTGGTCGCTACCGCCATTGGCCTGTTCGCGGCCATCCCGGCCGTTATCGCCTACAACCGCTTCGCTGCCCGCAGCGAGACGCTGATCGGCCGTTACTACACCTTCGCCGATGAATTCCAGGCGATCCTGCACCGCAAAGTGCACACCAGCGAAGAATAAGCAGGTATTTCCCGATGGCTTTAATCGCTCGAGCCCGAAACAAGCGCAAGCCGGTTGCCGAGATGAACGTGGTGCCCTACATCGACGTGATGCTGGTGCTGCTGGTCATCTTCATGGTGACCGCGCCGATGCTCAATCAGGGCGTGAAGGTCGATCTGCCCAAGGTTTCCAGCGAAGCCTTGCCGCAGGACAACAACACCCAGGTCCTGACCATTTCGATCAAGGCTGACAAGACCTACTACTGGAACCTTGGCAGCGAAGTCGATACCGAGAAGCAGCAGGACCGGGCCATGACCCTGCCCCAGATGACCGATGCGGTGACCAAGATCATTCGTGTCGGCAACGATGCCGGCAAGCGCACTCAGGTCTTCATTCGCGGCGACAAGACCGTCGACTACGGTGCCGTGATGGGCGCGATGGGCGGTCTGCAGAAAGCCGGAGTCGGTAATGTTGGCTTGATCACCGAGGCGCCCTGATGCAGCAACAGCGAGAGCCGTCCGCCTCGGAAAGCTACTTCTGGCCCAGTGTCCTGGCAATCGGCCTGCACGTGCTGGTGTTCGGCATGCTGTTCGTCAGTTTTGCCATGACGCCGGAGCTGCCGCCGGCCAAGCCGATCGTGCAGGCGACCCTTTATCAGCTCAAGTCGAAGAGCCAGGCCACTACTCAGACCAACCAGAAGCTGGCCGGCGAGGCGAAGAAGTCCGCTGCGCGGCAGACTGAAGTCGAGCAGATGGAGCAGAAGAAGGTCGAGCAGGAAGCGATAAAGGCGGCGGAACAAAAGAAAGAGGAAGCCGCTCAAAAGGCCGAAGAAGCGAAGAAGGCCGACGAGGCGAAAAAAGCTGACGAGGCCAAGAAAGCCGATGAGGCGAAAAAAGCCGAGGCCAAGAAGGCAGAAGAGAAACAATTGGCTGATATAGCCAAGAAGAAAGCCGAAGAAGAAGCCAAGAAAGCCGCTGAGGAAGAGGCCAAGAAAGCGGCCGCCGAAGAGGCCAAGAAGAAGATTGTCGAGGACGCGAAGAAGAAAGCGGCCGAAGACGCCAAGAAGAAAGCTGAAGCTGACGAGGCGAAAAAGAAAGTCGCCGAAGACGCGAAGAAGAAAGCCGCCGCCGACGCCGCCAAGAAAAAGGCCCAGGACGCAGCGCGCAAATCTGCCGAAGAGAAGAAGGCCCAGGCCTTGGCAGACCTGCTTTCCGACACGCCGCAGCGCCAGCAGGCCTTGGCCGATGAGCAAGGCGATGAAGTCGCCGGTAGCTTCGATGATCTGATTCGTGCCCGGGCGGCAGAGGGTTGGGCTCGTCCACCTTCGGCGCGCCAAGGCATGACGGTGGTATTGCAGATCGGCATGTTGCCGGATGGTACGGTGGCCTCGGTCAGCGTGGCCAAGTCCAGCGGCGATGGACCTTTCGATGCTTCGGCGGTTGCAGCGGTCAAGAACATTGGACGATTGACGGAAATGCAAGGAATGAAGTCGAGCGATTTCGCTCCCTATCGTTCATTCAAGATGACATTCACACCTGAGGATCTAGCCTTGTGAGAAACCTTCTTCGAGGAATGCTTGTCGTTATCTGCTGCCTGGCAGGGATAGCGGTGGCAGAGGAAAAGAACATTCTGGTCACCAGCGGCAGCGATCGGGCGACCCCGATCGCCGTCGTACCGTTCGGCTGGCAGGGCGGTAGCGTCCTGCCGGACGATATGGCGGAAATCATCGGCAACGACCTGCGCAACTCGGGTTACTACGCGCCGATTCCGAAGCAGAACATGATCAGCCTGCCCACCCAGGCCAGCGAAGTCATCTACCGTGACTGGAAGGCCCTGGGCGCCCAGTACATCATGGTTGGCAGCATCGTTCCGGCCGGCGGCCGCCTGCAGGTGCAATACGCCCTGTTCAACGTCGCCACCGAGCAGCAGGTGTTGACCGGCAGCGTGTCGGGCAGCACTGATCAACTGCGTGACATGGCGCACTACATCTCCGACCAGTCGTTCGAGAAACTCACCGGCATCAAGGGTGCATTCTCTACCCGCATGCTCTACGTGACGGCCGAACGTTTCTCCGAGAAAAACACCCGCTACACCCTGCAGCGCTCCGACTACGACGGCGCCCGCGCGGTCACCCTGCTGCAATCGCGCGAGCCGATCCTGTCGCCGCGTTTCGCTCCCGATGGCAAGCGCATCGCCTATGTGTCGTTCGAGCAGAAGCGTCCGCGCATCTTCGTGCAGCACATCGACACCGGTCGCCGCGAGCAGATCACCAACTTCGAAGGCCTGAACGGCGCGCCAGCCTGGTCGCCGGACGGTAACCGCCTGGCGTTCGTGCTATCCAAGGACGGTAACCCGGACATCTATGTGATGAACCTGGCCTCGCGTTCGATCTCCCGTGTCACCAACGGCCCGGGCATCAACACCGAACCGTTCTGGGGCAAGGATGGCTCGACCATCTACTTCACCTCCGACCGTGGTGGCAAGCCGCAGATCTACAAGACCAGTGCCGGTGGCGGCGGTGCCGAGCGCGTGACCTTCGTCGGTAACTACAACGCCAACCCTAAATTGTCGGCGGACGAGAAGACCCTGGTGATGATCCATCGCCAGGACGGTTTCACCAATTTCAAGGTGGCAGCCCAGGATATGCAGCGCGGTAGCGTAAAAATCCTCACTGATAGCACTCTGGACGAGTCACCTACTGTTGCGCCCAACGGCACCATGGTAATCTACGCCACCCGCCAGCAGGGCCGGGGAGTCTTGATGCTCGTGTCCATTAATGGACGCGTGAGGCTCCCGCTTCCTACCGCTCAAGGCGAAGTCAGAGAACCGTCCTGGTCCCCTTACCTGAACTGACGCGGCGCAATACGTTTTACTTAACACACTGGGGTTCATTAGGAGTTTCACGATGGAAATGCTGAAGTTTGGTAAATTTGCTGCGCTGGCTCTGGCCATGGCTGTAGCTGTAGGTTGCTCGTCCAAAGGCGGCGACAACGCCGGTGAAGGCGCTGTTGATCCGAACGCTGGTTACGGCGCTAACACCGGTGCAGTTGACGGCTCCATGAGCGAAGAAGCTGCTCTGCGCGCAATCACCACCTTCTACTTCGAATACGACAGCTCGGACCTGAAGCCAGAAGCCATGCGCGCTCTGGACGTTCACGCCAAAGACCTGAAAGCAAACGGCGCTCGCGTTGTTCTGGAAGGCAACACCGACGAACGTGGTACTCGTGAGTACAACATGGCACTGGGCGAGCGTCGTGCGAAAGCCGTTCAACGCTACCTGGTACTGCAAGGTGTTTCCCCAGCTCAGCTGGAACTGGTTTCCTACGGCGAAGAGCGTCCAGTTGCTACCGGCAACGACGAGCAGTCCTGGGCTCAAAACCGTCGCGTCGAACTGCGTAAGAACTGATTCGTCATGCGAACGTGCCGTCGTGCTGTAACTGTTCTGGCTCTCAGTCTCGCGCCGCTTGCGGTGTGGGCTGCGGTTCCTGTGGTCGATAACGATGCCGGCTATAACAATAGCGGGAGCAGTTATCCGCCTGCAGGTTACGGTACGAACGGCGCCTATGCCGGGGGAGGGGTTTCGGCCCCTGTCTCGGCACAGGGCGAGCTGTTCAACCAACTGCAGCAAATGCAGGATCAGCTTTCACGCCAACAAGGCGCGATTGAAGTTCTGCAAAACGAAGTATCGCGCATGAAGCAGGAAAACCTGGAGCGTTACCAGGATCTTGATCGGCGCATAGGAAGCGGTGTTGCACCTGCCGCGACTCCTGAGAATTCTCCTGCCGGTGGCGACTTGAACGCCCCCGGTACTGCCGCAGGCGCGGGCGCGGGGGCAAGCGCTCCGGCACCTGCCGCCAGTGGCGAACCGGCTGATCCGGCGAAGGAAAAGCTCTATTACGATGCTGCCTTCGACCTGATCAAGGCCAAGGATTTCGACAAGGCCAGCCAGGCCTTTGCCGCTTTCCTGCGCAAATACCCAAGCAGCCAGTACGCGGGCAATGCCCAATACTGGTTGGGTGAAGTGAACCTGGCCAAGGGCGACCTGCAGGGTGCCGGCCAGGCATTCGCCAAGGTGTCCCAGCTGTATCCCAAGCATGCCAAGGTGCCTGATTCGCTGTACAAGCTGGCTGATGTAGAACGCCGCTTGGGTCACACCGACAAGGTCAAAGGCATTCTGCAGCAGGTGGTCTCCCAGTATCCGGGAACTTCTGCCGCACAGCTGGCCCAGCGCGATCTGCAACGCATGTAAGCCGGTTTGACCCTGTAATGAAGAAACCCGCGCCTGTCGCGGGTTTTTTCGTTAGAATTCACGCCCTTTTTCTGAAACACGCTTTTTGGGGCCTGCGCGATGACGGGGTTCCTTGAAGTGCCTGACGGAGGCGGACGGCCTGTTTAGCTGTTACGCCCGTGGCGACTATGCAAGACACATTGAGAATTACCGAAGTTTTTTACTCGTTGCAGGGTGAAACGCGAACGGCCGGGCTGCCCACAGTATTTGTGCGCCTCACCGGTTGCCCGTTGCGTTGCCAATACTGCGACAGTGCCTACGCTTTCAGCGGCGGCACCCTGCGGACCCTCGACGACATCCTCGAGCAAGTCGCCGGCTATCGCCCGCGCTACGTCTGTGTTACCGGTGGCGAGCCACTGGCACAACCCAATGCCATTCCCTTGCTCAAGCAGCTGTGTGATGCAGGTTATGAAGTGTCGCTGGAAACCAGCGGCGCCCTGGATATCTCGGCCGTCGACCCGCGTGTCAGTCGCGTCGTGGACCTGAAAACCCCAGGGTCCAAGGAAGCGCATCGTAACCGCTACGAGAACATCGAACTGCTGACGCCCAACGATCAGGTCAAGTTCGTTATCTGTTCGCGGGAGGATTACGACTGGGCCGTGTCCAAGCTGATCCAATATGGGCTCGACAAGCGAGCCGGTGAGGTCCTGGTATCGCCAAGTCATCACGACTTGAATGCGCGGGATCTGGCGGACTGGGTGGTGGCGGATAACCTGCCGGTGCGCCTGCAATTGCAGTTGCATAAGTATCTTTGGAATGACGAGCCGGGGCGCTGATATGACTGAGCAGACGAGCATTGTAGAAAAACGAGCGGTCATCCTGTTGTCCGGTGGCTTGGATTCGGCCACGGTCGTGGCCATGGCCCGTGCCGAAGGTTATCGCTGCTACACCATGAGTTTCGACTACGGCCAGCGTCACCGCGCTGAACTGCACGCTGCCGAGCGAGTGGCTCGGGACCTGGGCGTGGTGGAGCACAAGGTGATTGGCTTGAACCTCAACGGCATCGGTGGTTCGGCCCTGACCGACAGCTCCATCGCTGTACCCGAAGCTCCGAGTGAAGGCATACCGGTGACCTACGTACCGGCGCGTAACACGGTATTCCTGTCCTTGGCGCTGGGTTGGGCCGAAGTGCTGGAAGCTCGTGACATTTTCATCGGCGTCAATGCGGTGGATTATTCCGGCTACCCGGACTGCCGTCCTGAGTTCGTCGAAGCTTTCGAGCGCATGGCCAACCTGGCGACCAAGGCCGGCGTGGAAGGGCAAGGCTTCCGCATCCAGGCGCCGCTGCAAAATCTCAGCAAGGCCGATATCGTCAGGGCTGGTGTGAAGCTCGGTGTGAACTATGGATTGACCGTTTCCTGCTACCAGGCCGACGATCAGGGCCGCGCCTGTGGCAAATGCGACAGCTGCCGCCTGCGTGCCGAAGGCTTTGCCTCAGCGGGTGTGAGCGATCCAACCCCTTATTTTTGATTTATTTCAAATTAGGTGTTGAATAGTCCTTAGAAATCAGTATTATACGCGCCACCACACAGCGGGTCGTTAGCTCAGTTGGTAGAGCAGTTGGCTTTTAACCAATTGGTCGTAGGTTCGAATCCCACACGACCCACCATTTTTGCTGTTTTAAAAGTCTGGAAGGCCCACGAAAGTGAGGATTTCCGGATTTTTTTTTGCCTGTAGGAAAGCTCCAGGCCGGGAACCACGCGAAGATACGCGCGGTTCCCGGCCGGCTTAGAGCAAGCCGTCCTCGGCGCAGACCTTCACGATCTGCTCGCGAAACCAGACGTTGGCGTTGTCCTGGCCGGGTTTCTCGCTCCACATCATATCCAGCGTAAAGTTCGGTAATCCGGCTGGCGGGTTGCGGTGGCTGAATTTGGCCTCATCGCAGGTCAGTGCCTGAATGCGTCGGGGCAGGGTCAGCACGAAGTCGGTCCCGGTGACCATATTGAGCGCCGCCACGTAGCTGTTGGCTCGGGCGACGATCTGCCGGCTATAGCCCTGTCGGGCCAGCCAGCCATCAATCATGTTGGTGTCGGAGGTCCAGGGCGTCGGGAAAACATGCTGGCACGCGACGAATGTTTCCAGGCTGAGGGCCTCGTCCGGCAAGTTGGCGTTTCTGTCGACTACGCAGACTAATTCATCTTCCAGTAATACTTGCGAGCGCAAGCCCTTGGCGCTGCGATGAAAGTTGGGGCCGAAACAAATCACTAGATCGAAGCGACCATCCGTCAGTTCGTCAACAGGAATATCCTTGTGAAATTTCGTTATATTGATGATGACTGGGAATTGGCTGCCAATAAAACGCTTGACCAACTTGGGCAGGATCAATAATTCGAAATATTCCGGTGCACAAATATTGAAGGTTATTTCTTTCTGTGTGGGATCGAAGGTTTGAATGCCGGAATGGCAAATATTAATAGTCTGAAGAATCTTGACGATATGACTGTACATCGCGGTGGCCTTGTTGGTTGGACGCATTCCACTGCGGGTATTAATGAATAATTCATCTTCGAAGCTGGTGCGCAGCTTCTTCAAGCAGTAGCTCACGGTTGACTGGCTGACGCAGAGGGCTTCGGATACCTCTGTGACGCTGCTCTGCTCGTACACCGCAACGAACACCATCAAGTCCTGCATGTCCAGCTTTCTAAGCAAATTGCTATTGAGCATAAGATCCTTCTTGGCACAATCCATGGGCTAGCGTCTCTGGTTTTTATGACAAAGACGTTTATTTATATATTAGCGGATGCAATTTATTTTTTAAATGGCTTGTAGGATTTTTCTTAAATATGCTCGCCTCGCTTTTATAGACATCCTGCACAGGGACGGAGGAGGACGAAATGCAAATACGTGTCGCGGAAACTAAAACGCCATTATGGGTACAGGCCACAGAGGTAGTAAAAGACAAGTTTCGAAGTTCTTACGCGGCTTCGGTAGAACCGAATCCACAATACTTTGCGGTCACTCAGGACCAGGAAGATCGCATACTCGCGTGTGCCGGTATTACTTTTGCGGATCACCGCATTCTCTTTTCCGAACAATACCTGACACAACCGATTGAGGAGATCCTGTCCCAGCGTTTCGAGAAAACCATCGAGCGTTCGAACATTGTCGAGATCGGCAATCTGATTTCCCATCATCTCACAGCGGGAATGATTCTCGTTAATATGATTCCGTTGTTGTCCTGGTGCATGGGTGGGCATTACCTGTTGTGCACTGTTACGCCTCGGGTCCGGCAAATGATGGAAAGTTGCCAGATCGATTTCGAGCCGCTGTTGACCGCCGACCCCACCCGCCTGGCCGACGATAGCGGCAAGAACTGGGGACCTATTACGCCAAGAAGCCGGTTACCGGTTTCATCCGGGTCGATCCTAAGCGCTCACGTTTCGCCGCCACGACGCTCAACACCTCGTTCACACAATTGCCCGGTGAAACCCTGGCGAGGGCGCAGCCATGAGCGGTGGTTTTATCAATCTGCTGAAACAGGCACTGCAGGACAACCGCCAGGCGGTATGTGCGGTTGACTGGACGTCGGGCACAGAGTCTGTGGCGCTGACCTACGGCGAACTGGAGCACCGGGCGCTTAATCTGGCTGCTGAGCTGCAACGACGTTTCGCAACGCCGGCCCACGGCGATCAAGTGGTGCTGGGGATTGCGACGCGCAACAGCAGCGACTGGCTGGTGGCCGACCTGGCGTGCCTGTTTGCCGGGATTACCGCCTTGCCGTTGCCGCTGGCGTTCAGTCAGTCCCAGGCCGAGCATCTGGCCGAGCGTTGCGACGGATTTCTGGTGGATGCCGCCGGGCAGCGAACACTGGCGCAACGCTGGAAGCTGAATTTCCCTGATAGCCGCCTGCGCCGTCTCAGTGAGCCAGTGATCGAGCAGCCGCTGGCACACACACCGGACGCAGAGGGTGACTGGATCTGCAAGATCATTCATACCTCGGGCACCACCAGCCGGCCGAAAGGCGTGCGCTTGAGCAATCACGCGGTTGGCGCGGTGCTGACGTCGTTGCGCGAACGCATGCCGGTCAATGCCCATCGTCGGTATCTGTCGCTGGTACCTTTGAGCTTGTTGCTTGAACAGGTGACCGCCGCTTACCTGCCGCTCCTGGCCGGTGGGACCGTGCATTTCCTGCCGCCGAGCGAAGCATTGCTCGGCGAGCCTGGGGCTTCGCCGCAGCGTCTGGTCGACTGGATCCTGCAGGTCCAGCCGACGGCCCTGACGGTGCCGCCAGTCATGATCAATCGCTTCCTGGAACAATTGAACGATGGCGGCGAGGCGGGGGCGCGGCTGGCAAGTTACCTGAAGTCCGGGGCTCACATCACCTGCGGCGGCGCGGCGGTGAGTATCGATGCCCTGCACGATCTGGCCGAGCAAGGTATCGAGGTATACCAGGGCTACGGACTGTCGGAAAACGCCTCGGTGGTCAGCATGAACACCTTTGAAGAGCAGCGCTTAGGCAGCGTCGGCAAGCCGCTTCCCCATGTTCAGGTACGGATCGGCGCCGACCAGACCATCGAGGTCAAGAGCAGTTCTCTGTTCAGCGGTTACTCGGGGACGGACCCCAGCGCGTGCTCCATGTCGGATGACGGCTGGATGGACACCGGGGACCTGGGGATGCTCGACGAAGACGGCTACCTCTACGTGCATGGCCGCAAGAAGAACGTGATCTGCCTGCCCAACGGCCGCAATGTCAGCCCCGAGCAGGTCGAGCTGGAGTATCGCAAATACCCGGGCGTGAACGACGCCGCGGTGTTCTTCGATGAGCAGCACGGTCTTGTGGCGTTGCTGTGTGTCGAGTCGACGCCGGCCAGGGATGAACTGATTAGCTGGTCGACTGGCCGTTTCTCCGACATCGAACGACCGAACCGGCTCTGGTTGTTGGCCAAGGACGATCCGTTGATCGAACAACTCTACACCGTCACCGGCCGACCGAAACGCGCCGATATCGCCACTGTTTTTTCCACTCTGCAAGGGAACGCATCCAATGAGCACACCTGCCTTTCACTTTGAAAACCCGGACGTCTCCATCGTCGAGTCGCACCACTTCGCCAGCCTGGGCAAGGCCGAGTTGTATGAGCTGCTGGGACACTACGGTGTCGTGCTGTTTCGCAACTGTATCCACAACGCCGAGGCGTTCAGCGCCTACGTCAAGCAAAACAGTTCCCGGCTGAGCCTGGACCCTGCACGGGTCATGGTCGGTGGTGCCGCGCAGTTGGTGGATGCCGGACATCAGGCGGTCGGCCTGCATTGCGAAAACGGCAATTCACCGTTCTGGCCGGACATGACCTGGTTCTATTGCCAGGAAGCGCCGCGCAAGGGTTCGCAAACCACGATCTGCGACGGTGAGAAAGTGCTGGCGAGGCTGTCCCCGGGCTGCCGCAGCTTCTTCGAAAACAACCCTATTCGCTACAGCCGCACCGTGGCGGGGGAAAAGTGGCGCCGGCTGGTTTGTCATTATTCGCCGACTCTGTCGAACCCGGCAGACGTGGTCATCGAGGATCTGTTGCAGATCATTGGCAATGACCCGCAGACGCAGATTTCCTTCAACCCGGCCGATGACTCGATGCACTACGCCTTCAGCACGCCGGCGATCCTTACCTCTGCGTTCAGCCAGCGCCCGGCGTTTGCGAACAGCATCCTGGGGCCTTCGTTCAACTACGAGGCGCCGGTGATCGATACGGTGGATGGGCAGGTGATTCCCGCCGAGTTCCTGGCCGAAATCGCCGAAGTCTCCGCCCAGTACACCGTTCCGGTGGGTTGGCGTGACCATGACGTGGTCATGATCGATAACCGTCGGGTCATGCACGGTCGTGAAACCATCGTCGATGAACGTCGACGCATTTTCAATGCGCTGAGCTATCGCTGAGAGGGTGCCATGAATAACGATAAATATATTATTGGCGGGCAGTACGAGACGTACCTCGACGGCGATGGTCGGCAGATCATCGACCTGACCGGCGGGTTTGGCTTCCAGGTGCCAGCGGTGATCGATGCGGTCACCCGTCAGGCGCAGATCATGGGCTTGTCCAACCGGGTACTGATGTCTGCACCGCTGATTGCCTTGTGCCGCCATCTGGCCGAGCTGCTGCCTGAGCCGTTGGTCAGTTCCTATGTGTGCAGTTCCGGTGATGAAGCGTTCGAGGGCGCCTTGAAGTTATGCAAGGGGCTCAAGCCGAAGGGCAACACCATCGTGTTTATCCATGGGGGTGATTACGGCTCACTGACCTACGGGCGTTGCCTCAACGCCGCGCAGGGCGACCTGGATGTGCAACATTTCCAGGGCTTCAAGCGCGTGGCGATTCGTCATCTCGCGGACTTGGACTCGGTGGACTGGAGTGATTGCTTCGCGGTCTGCCACAGCAGTACCCGTCTCGATGCGAACGGTCGATTGCAAATGCTCGAACCGGCCCTGGTCGAGCGCTTGCATGCCCGTGCGGCGCAAGCCTCGGTGCCGGTGATCGCGGTGGATACCCAGACCTGCCTCGGCAGCCTGGGCACGCTGTTCGGTTTCCAGCGCTATCGTTGTGTCCCGGACATTGTCGTGCTCGGCGGAGCGCTGGGGGGCAGTGCGATTCCCATCGGCACCTATACCTGTAGCGAGCGCATGGCCTGGCAGGTCTATGGACGCAGCAGCCCGGCCAAGCATGGCAGCACCACGGCCGGTAATCCGATGGCCTGCGTGGGGGCCTTGGCCGCGCTGGATTATGTGCAGGCCCACGACTCGCCCCGCCAATGCCTGGAAAACGGTCAGCGACTGGCGCAGACCCTGGCGTCGTTCGGCGCCGTGGCCGAGGGCGGCTGGGTCAGCCTGCCGCTGGCCGATGACCTGCAGCCGAGTGTGCTGTGCGAGGCCCTTTACCAGCGAGGCATCTATGTCAGTGTGCCCCGTGGCCGCGAATTGATCTTGCGTTGCCCGATCACCGCTCGCCCCGAACACGTTCAACGTGCCGCAAACCTCATCAAGGAGACCCTAAGCCATGTCCTTACTCAGGCCGCATGAACAACTGCTGGATGATTGCCAGCGGTACTGGAGCGCCTCGGCGGCCAAGCTCTATCGCCTGGGCAAGACCAGCGTCGAGCAACAGGCCGATGGCATTCACGTCACCGACCACACCGGCAAGCGCTTTATCGACTGTGCGTGCAGCTACGGCGTGTTCATCGTCGGCCATCGCAACCCGATGGTCCGCGAGCAGGTGCAAGCGCAACTGAACCAGATGGCCTGGGTACCGGAGGGTCGGCGTCATCCGCTCCAGGACAAATTGACTGAACGTCTGTGCCAACTGGTGCCGGGGGAGTGGGGGGACGTGCAGTACATGGTCTCTGGGGCCGAGGCCATCGAGCAGAGCCTGCGCTATGCGTTGCGTATCCAACCACACCGGCGCGGGATCGTGGTGATGAGCGGCTCCTACCACGGCAAAACCCTGGCGGCGATGAGCATCCTGGGGCAACGACAAAACCACAGCAGCTATGGCATCGCAGCGCCCTACGTGACCCATGTGCCCTACGGTGATTTTGCGGCCCTGCAAAAGGCCGTCGGCGAGGGCGTGTGCGCGGTGTATGTCGAACCGATCCTGGGCGGCGCGCACCTGCAGGTGCCACCGCTGGGCTACATGGCCAATCTGCGGGCCTTGTGCGATGCCACCGGAACCCTATTGGTGGCGGATGAGATCCAGACCGGTTTCGGTCGCTGCGGCAAATGGTTCGCCGTGCAATATGACGACGTGGTGCCCGACATCATGATCCTCTCCAAGGGCCTGACCGGCGGCTACACCTCGTTTGCCTGCGCCATGTACAGCAAGCGCCTGGCGACGCAGTTCCCGCTCAGTGAAATCGAGCCTGATACGCGCACCAATGGCGGGCATCCGGTGGCGTGCGCCTCGGCGCTGGCGGCCATCGATTACATCGAGCAGAACAACCTGGTGGAGCAGTCACAGATCAACGGCGGCTTGCTGCGCCACGGTCTGCAACGCCTGGCACTGCGCTATCCGCACATCGTCGAGGACGTGCCGGGGGTGGGACTGATGACGGGGTTGCGCTTGCGCGGTTCGGTCTATGAGGCCCTGATGAGCATGGAGCTGAGCAAGCGCGGCATTCATGCCGGCCATTCGATGAATGAAAAGGCCAAGCGTCCGGTGCTGCGCTTTTACCCACCGTTGAACATCTCGCCCGATGCGTTGCGCCATGTCCTGGCAATGATCGAAGAGGCCCTGGAGGCCATCGACCGGCGGCCGAAGCTGGCGGTCAAGGCATTCTCCCTGGTGGTGCGCAACATGTACCAGTTGCCCAACAAGTGGCTGCGCAGCAAGGAGGCGTCGTGAATATGTTCAACCCCGACTCGCTGACCCTGCGGGAAATGGCTGGTCTGTTGCGACGTGGCGTGCTGACCAGCGTCACGCTGCTGGAGTTCTACCTGCAGCGGATCGCCGAGCGTAATCGGCAGATCAATGCACTGATCCAACTGGCGCCCGTGGAGGATTTGCGGCGCCAGGCCCGCGAAGCCGATGAGATGGCGCGCGTCGGCCAGATCAGTGGTCCGCTGCACGGTATTCCCATCACCATCAAGGACGTCCTCCACGTCCAGGGATTCAAGATGTCCCGAGGGCTGGAGGAGTTGCTGGGCGACGTCAGCCAGCAGGACGCCACGGCCGTCGCCCGGCTTCGGCAGGCCGGGGCGATCATCTTGGGCATCAGTAATGTGCCTGAGCTGTGCATGGCCTTCGAGACCGAAAACCTGATCTATGGCCGCACCCTCAATCCCCATGACTTGCAACGCTCCGCCGGCGGCAGCAGTGGTGGTGAGGCGGCGGCGATCGCCGCCGGGTGTTCGCCCGCCGGGCTGGCCTCCGATGCCTGTGGCAGTGTGCGGATACCCGCGCACTTCAACGGCATTTGCGGCTTGAAACTGACCCAGGGCCGGGTGCCATTAACCGGCCAGTTTCCCAACGACCGCTCCGGTTTGTTTCACATGACCTCGGCTTTTGGCGTGATGGGGCGCTACGTCGATGACCTGGCGTTGCTCGGGCCCCTGATCAGCGGTGCCGACGGACAGGATCCAGACACCGTCGACGTGCCGTTTGCGGAAAGTGAGCCGCTGGCCAGCCTGCGGGTCGCACTGTTTTCGGAGTCGGACCGCACGCCCGTCAGTGCCGGGGTGAGCGAGGTATTGCAGCAGGTCGAACGGTGCCTGAGTCAGGTCGTGGCGCAGGTGAGTCCGGTGGCACCGCCGATGCTCGAGGAGGCCTGCGATGTGCTATGGCGGGTGTTCATCACCGGTGCTGACGCCGGGCGCGGCTGGCGACAGCTGTTCGAGTCGATGAACAAGCGCCGTTTCACCCCGGCCATCGCCCAGTTGCTGGACATGAGCGAAGCGGCGGAATTGACCGTGGACGAAGTCAAGCGCGACTGGATCGCGATCGACACATTCCGCTATCAACTGGCGAAGTTCTTCAAGCAACACGACCTGTTCATCTGCCCGGTATTTCCGGACGTTGCGTTCCGTCATGGAGAATCCCTGGAGGATCGCAACCGCTATGCCTTCGTGTTCCCGTTCAGTCTCAGCGGTTCACCGGCGGTGGTGATCCGCGCCGGAACCGATGAGGCCACAGGAATGCCCATCGGCATCCAGATTGTCGGGCCGCACTGGCAGGAGGAGCGGTTGCTGGCAGTGGCGGCTTTCCTTGAACGGGAACTGGAGCGCTGGAGCCCGGTTGCACCTCGTTCGGCGTCGGCGTACTAGCGTTGCATGTACGTCGCGCCAGCGTACAAAGCCTGGGGCGATTTCAAGCCGTAACGGTTCTGGCATTGCGGCTTGAAATCACCAGCGCCAGCATCCCCAGGCCTACCAGCCCGGCACCGATGATTTCGAGCGCCATCGGTTGCTGCCTGAGCCAGAACCAGTTGAGCAGCGTCACAAACAGGGTGTTGAGGTATACGTAGGAAATCACTGTGGAGGGTGCGATCACCCCGATGGCCCGGTGCAACAGCCAGAACGTGGCAAGGGTGCCGAACAGGGCCAGGTACACCAGCCAGCCGATATCCAGCATCGACAATTGCAGGCCGCTGCGCCAGCCGCCGCTGAACAGGCAGAACACCAAGAGAAACAGTGAGCCGAACAGCATGTTCCAGAACGTCATCGCCACCGGATCTCGCCCCTTGAGTGCCTTGGCCTTGAATCGTTGACTAAGGGGCGAGTACAGCGCCATCGCCACACAACCGGCACTGAAGACCAGCACCGGATAAAGCGCCGGCATCTGCCCCGGCACTGCACCCTTGAGCGTCAGCAATACGGCGCCGGCCGCCGCGATCAGCATGGGCAGCAGGCGGCTCTTGAGGTTTGGACTGGGCAGCAGGAACACTTCGAAGAACAAGGTCATCAATGGCACCAGTGTGTACAGCGTCGCGGTATTGACCGCCGAGGTGTAGCGCAAAGCCTCGAACAACGAACCAAAATAGGTCGCCAGCAACAGGCCGAGCACTGCGTGGGCCAGCAACCCTTTGGCAGTGATGGGCGAGGTGTTTTTCAGCAACAACAGCGGCAGGAACAGCAAGGCTGAAAACAGCAGCCGCAAGCCCGTGAGCAGAATCGGGTCGATCGAATGGCTGACCTGAGCCGCTGCGAAGAACGACGAGGCGATCAGCATTGCCCAGATAAGCATGCCCCAGTGAGCGGCTGCAAAACCGACGTGTTTCATCAAGGTCTTATTCCTGTGTTCGAGAACTGGAACGTCATGATGGGCAAATCCGTCGGCCGTCATGGGTAGGTGGATAAAGACAGGGCCGCATTCATTGCGGCCCTTTTTTCAGCGACGCGACCGGTTCCGCTAGCTGATGTGCCGCGCGTACTGCTTGGGATTGAAGCGCAACACCATCAGGATCATCAGTGCCATGACCGCAGTGAGCGACCACCAGGCCCATTCGAAGCTGCCCAATTGATCGCGGATCATCCCGGCGATCAAGGGTGAAAGCCCAGCGATCAGATAGCCGATGCCTTGCACGAACGCCGTCAGGCCACCGGCCCGGCGTGGGTTGTCCAGGTGGTCGAGGGATACGATCAGGCTCATCGGGAACAGGCCGCCGATACCCAGTCCCAGCAGGCAGGGCCACAGTAGGCTGAAGCGTTCAGGGCTGAGGATCAGGCCGCAGAAACCGCCCATGATCAGGGCCAGCAGGACGGCCAGCACCAGGCGCTTGTCCTGGCTGCGGTTGGCGATTGCAGGGGTGACGAGGCCCGATAGCACTTCCATCGCCGTGAGGAACCCCAGCAACAGGCCCGCGTGCTGTTCGCTCCAACCTTTTTCCACGTAGTACGGTGCCAGCCAGGCCAATACGCAGGTATAGGACGCGGTGCCCAGGCCAAAGAAAATCGCCAGCAACCAGGCCCGGCCATTGGCGAAGAACGACTCCTTGTTCTGGCTCGGGGCTTCGGGTAACGGTGTGACGGCCGAGCGCTGGGCGTACCAGCAACCCAGGGCAACCAGCGCCAGCACCGCCCAGATCGCCAGGCCGATACGCCAGCTGCCGGTCTGTGTCAGGACGAAGGGGGAAAATGATGCCGCCAGTGCTGCGCCGCCCATGATCGAGGTGACATACAACCCCATGAACAGCGAGACATTGTCGCTGAAACGCGATTTGATCAGCGCCGGCATCACCGCCTGAATCAGTGCGATCCCGACCCCGGCCACCACGGCGCTGATAATCAGCTCGGCGGCGCTGTCCAGATACAGGCGCGACGCCGTGGCGATGCCAATGATCAGCAGCGAGAGCACGATGGTGCGGTGTTCACCGATGCGCAGCGCAATGCGCATGCCCAGGAACATCGCCAGGCCCATGGCCATGACCGGTAGCATGGTCAGCAGCGAGGCGGTGCTGAAACTCAACGGCACCTCGCCGCGAATGGCTGACAACAACGGTCCCACCGCCGCCATCGAAGGTCGCAGGTTCAGCGCCACCAACACCACACTGACCATCAGCCAGACGGCGTGGGTGCTTGAAGTTCGAACATTTTCCATAACGGAGCCTTGGCTGATAAAAATGCCATTTAGGCCGGGAAACGAGGGCAGGGGCAAACTGAAAACTGGGCAGGAATATTGAAAGATTAAATGCTCATCAACCCTGTGGGAGCGAGCCTGCTCGCGATAGCGGTGGTAAGGCCAACATTGCCGCAAGCTGACCCACCGCCATCGCGAGCAGGCTCGCTCCCACATTGGAGTCGGGTGTAGGCAGCATTTGCCTACGCCAGCAGACCCTGTGGGAGCCGGGCTTGCCCGCGAAGACGGCGGCACAGTCAACATTGCCACAAGCAGACCCACCGCTATCGCGAGCAGGCTCGCTCCCACATTGATTCCGGGTGTATGCAGTATTTGCCTACGCCAGCAGACCCTGTGGGAGCCGGGCTTGCCCGCGAAGACGGCGGCACAGTCAACATTGCCGCAAGCAGACCCACCGCTATCGCGAGCAGGCTCGCTCCCACATGGATTCCGGGTGTATGCAGTATTTGCCTGCGCCAGCAGACCCTGTGGGAGCCGGGCTTGCCCGCGAAGACGGCGGCACAGTCAACATTGCCGCAAGCAGACCCACCGCCATCGCGAGCAGGCTCGCTCCCACATTGGAGTCGGGTGTAGGCAGCATTTGCCTACGCCAGCAGACCCTGTGGGAGCCGGGCTTGCCCGCGAAGACGGCGGCACAGTCAACATTGCCGCAAGCAGACCCACCGCTATCGCGAGCAGGCTTGCTCCCACATTGGATTCGGGGCGTACGCAGAATTTGCAGACTCCCACACCTGCTATTCCATGGCCGGACTCAGCGTACCCAGCCAGGCCACCAAAGCGAGGATGACCGCCGCTACAGAGAACTCAAGGATCATGCTGCGCCGCAACGCCCTCACGGCGACACTGTGTTCGCCGGTTTGCCTGGCCAGTTCCAGCTGCGGGCTCAGGTGAAAACGGTTCAGTGCGGCGAACACCAGCATGGCCGCAAACAGGACGAGTTTGAGTGTCAGCAATTGACCGTAGGCACTGTCGAACAGCCCGTCGATACTCGGGCCGACGATGAACAGATAGTTCATCACGCCGGTCACGCTGATAATCAGCACGATCACCGCGCCGGCGTTTTCAAAGCCGGTCAGGGTCCGAGACAGCACCGGCAATCGGTGTTCGGCCTGGCGAAGCAGCAGCACAAACGCCGCCAGGGCACCGACCCAGGCACCCGCTGCCCACAGGTGCAAAAAGTCAGTGATGAAGTGCCAGCTCCGTCGTTCGCCTTCGTCCATGGCGCCATGGCCGGCCCAGGCCAGTGTCGCAAGGGCCACGCCTGCGGCCAGCGTGCCCAGCCACAGGCTGGCGCTCGGCCAGCGCTTACTTTGCGTCGCGGCGACAATGGTCAGCATCAATGCCAGTATCCGCAGGCTCCAGCTTGAGCCCATGTCAGTCTCCAACACCATCATTTCAACGTGTGGCTGTAACTCGGCCCAGTCCGTAACGCCGCTCATGGCCCAGACCATGCAGAGCATGCCGGCGACGGACAGCAGCACGCCGATGATGGCCGTGCTCGCCAGGAGCCTTGCGAAAGGCAACACCTCACCCGACTTTCGTTCCTGGCCCCGCAGACCATAAAGGCCGAAAGCCGCCAGGCCGAACAGTAGCATCAGATCCAGATAGAGGGCCAGGCGTAGAGCGATGTTGATCAGCGCTATGTCGATCGAGTCGCTCAACTCACTTCACCTTGAATGTGACGTTGCCGGTGATCGGGTGAGTATCGGACGATACCGCGCGCCATTGGACCTGATAGGTGCCCGACGTGAGCGGGGTATTGGGGACGATGACCATGGTCTTGGGGTCTTCGCTGCCCGACACCTTGGCCGGCATGGGCATCGGCGAATGGGCCGACATGCCGGGCATCTCGGTCATCAGCAGCTTGGCGCCGGAGAACTTGGTCATCAGGTTCTCGGAAAAGTGCAGTTCGATTTTCTCAGGTGCCGATCCCTGCGAACCTTCGGCAGGGGTGGTGGACAGCAGCTTGGGGTGTGCCTGGGTCAGGCCGCTGCTCAGCAGGCCGGTGGACAACGCGACGGTGATCACAGCGTTTTTGATGAATGACATGCAAGGACTCCTACAACGGTTTTCTAGTTTTTTGGGGAATGGAGGGGGCTCAACCCGTTAGAACCACATACGCACGCCCAGGACCAGGCGTGCCTCGCTACGGTCATCGCCTTCTTCGCGAGCGTAGTCGGCGGTATTGCCATAGGTGCGGTTCCAGGTGACGCCGATGTAAGGGGCGAATTCGCGACGAATTTCATAACGCAGCCGCAGGCCCAGCTCGGTGTCCGATAGCCCTGAACCCACCGCGCGCTCGGGATCGTTCTTGCCGTAGAAGTTGGCTTCGGCGGTGGGCTGGAGGATCAGGCGGTTGGTCAACAGGATGTCGTAGTCGCCCTCCAGGCGCACGGCGCTCTGGCCGTTCTCACCGAGGTATGCCGTGGCCTGGGTTTCGAAGTTGTACAGCGCCATGCCCTGGATGCCCAAGGCAGCCCAGGTTTGCGGTTCGTCCGGCTTGAAGTCCTGGCGCACGCCGGCCACCACGTCCCACCAGGGGCTGATGGCGTGGCCCCAGAGGGCCTGGAGTTCGGCTTCTTCGGTCTTGCCGTTGGTGCGTTCGCCTTCGGTGCGCAGCCACAACCGGTCGATGTCGCCGCCGATCCAGCCGGAGGCGTCCCAACTCAGGGCGCTGCCCTTATCGGCGTCTTGCCATTCCAACTGATTGATCAGAAAGAAGGAGTTGAGCGCGCTGTCATTCATCATGTGGCTGCCGTGGTCCTCATAGACCGCTGCGCGATCGGCGGCGGTCAGTTCGGGGATCGGCGTGCGACTGGTGGTGGGGGGCGGCTCCATCGACTGCATGCCCTGCATGGAATCCAATCCTTGCATCTGGCCATGGTCCATGCCCTGCATCTTGCTGTGATCCATGCCTTGCATAGCGTTGCCGGCTGCCCAGGCAGGCGTGGCCATGCCTTGTGCCAGGCCGGCCATGATCATCATCGACAGGAGGGGGATTGAATGTGTCGGGTCATGGTTCGGCTCCTCATTCCTGTACCCGGATTTCACGGAACATGCCCGTTTCCATGTGGAAGAGCAGGTGACAGTGATACGCCCAGCGTCCGAGGGCATCGGCGGTGACCCGGTAGCTGCGCCTGGAGCCGGGCGGCACGTCGAGGGTGTGCTTGCGCACCATGAACTGACCGTTTTCGTCCTCCAGATCGCTCCACATGCCGTGCAAATGGATGGGGTGAGTCATCATGGTGTCGTTGATCAGCACGATGCGCAGTCGTTCGCCGTACTTGAACAGCAACGGCTCGGCGTCGGAGAACTTCACGCCATTGAATGACCAGACGAATTTTTCCATGTGTCCGGTCAGGTGCAATTCAATGGTGCGACCCGGTTCGCGGCCGTCCGGGTCGGGGAAGGTGCTGCGCAGGTCCGCGTAGGTCAGCACCTTGCGACCATTGTTGCGCAAGCCCATGCCGGGGTCGTCGAGCTTGGGCTTGACGCTCATGGCTTGCATGTCCACCAGTGGGTTGTCTTGCTCCGATGGCGGATGGGACGGCATGTTGCCCATACCTGGCATCGCGCCGTGGTCCATCATCGGCATGTCACCCTGATCCATGGTCGACATTTCGCTTTGATCCATGCCCTCCATACCCTGCATGTCCTGCATGGCGCCGTGATCCATTGCGGGCATCTTGCTGTGATCCATGCCTTGCATCGATCCATGGTCCATGCCGCTCATATCACCCATGCCAGCCATGCCACCGTGGTCCATGCCGCCCATGCCCATATCGTCCATGGTCACCAGCGGTCGCGGATCAAGCAGTGGGACCGGGGCCGAGAGCCCGGCTCGGGTCGCCAGGGTGCCGCGGGCATACCCGGTGCGGTCCATCGACTGGGCAAACAGGGTATAGGCCTGCTCGGTCGGCTCGATGATGACGTCGTAGGTTTCGGCCACGGCGATCCGGAACTCATCCACTGGCACCGGATTGACGTATTGGCCGTCGGAGGCGACGACCGTCATTTTCAGGCCGGGGATGCGCACATCGAAGTAGGTCATGGACGAACCGTTGATGAAGCGCAGGCGAATCCGCTCGCCCGGCTTGAACAGGCCCGTCCAGTTCATGTCCGGCGCCTGGCCGTTCATCAGGTAGGTGTAGGTCGCGCCGCTGACGTCCGCCAGGTCGGTGGGGTTCATTTTCATCTCGGCCCACATCTTGCGATCGGCCACGGTGGCGCCCCAGCCCTTGCTGGCGACATCGTCGATGAAGTCGCCGACGGTGCGTTTGTTGTAGTTGTAGTAGTCCGACTGCTTCTTGAGTTTGCGGATGACGTCGGCGGGGTCTTCGTCGGTCCAATCGGTGAGCATCACCACGTAGTCCCGTTCGTACTGGAAGGGCTCGGGCTCCCGGGCATCGATGACCAGCGGCCCATACACCCCGGATTGCTCCTGGAATCCGGAATGGCTGTGGTACCAGTACGTGCCGTTCTGGCGGACCTTGAATTGGTAGACGTACTGGCCGTCGGGTTCGATGCCCTTGAAGCTCAACCCGGGTACGCCGTCCATGTTGGCCGGCAGGAGAATGCCGTGCCAGTGGATGGACGTGGTGTCTTTCAAGCGATTGCGTACCCGCAGGGTCACTGTGTCGCCTTCGCGCCAGCGCAGCAGCGGGCCGGGAATGCCGCCGTTGATGGTTTGGGCGATACGGGGATGGCCGGTGAAATTGACCGGGCTTTCGCCAATGAACAAGTCGAAGTCGGTGCCGCTCAATACAGTGGGCTGGCCTGGGCCGGTCACCGCCCAGACGGGGGTGCGCCACAGGCCCAGACCACCCAGGATGCTGCCAGCGGTCAAGCCCTTTACGAAGGTGCGCCGGGAAGTTTTTGTTTGCATCGATAAAAGTCCATCCGTCGATTCGCGACATGCACAGGGGCTGTCCCCGTACAGGTGTGAAGCAAAGATGACACAGGCAAGAGGGGCGGGTGATTACATTTCAGTCAGGTTGGTTCGGCTTTCCGCTCCCCAGCGACGCAGTGTTTGATGGCGTTGGAGCGTGCCGGCCAGGCACCAATCAGAATGATCTTTTGCATCGGCGGGATATTCTGTAGCCTTGCCGGCTTCACGCTGTCCCGTGCCTGATTGATACCCACTTTCCCGGCGGTACCCGAGTGGTCCGGAGCCGGGTGTATACTCGACTTTCGCGCAAATGCGCCTGCAGGTCTTGCGAACATGACGCAAATTTCCGAACGCCTTCTGGTCCAGGCTCACCTCGACGCCAAACAGCCCAAGCCGCTGAGTGCCGAGCAAGAGGCCTGGTACCGCGCCGCCATCGCCGCCGAGCTCAAGGCTCAGGACGCGGTGCTGGTCGCGCACTTCTACTGCGACCCGATCATCCAGGCCCTGGCCGAGGAAACCGGGGGCTGCGTGTCCGACTCCCTGGAAATGGCCCGCTTCGGCAACGCCCATCCGGCCAAGACCGTGGTGGTGGCCGGGGTCCGGTTCATGGGCGAGACCGCCAAGATCCTCAATCCTGAAAAACGTGTGCTGATGCCGACCCTGGAAGCCACCTGTTCCCTGGACCTCGGTTGTCCGGTGGACGAGTTCTCGGCGTTCTGCGACCAGCACCCGGAGCGGACCGTGGTGGTGTATGCCAACACGTCGGCGGCGGTCAAGGCCCGTGCCGACTGGGTGGTGACGTCCAGCTGTGCGCTGGAAATCGTCGAGAGCCTGATGGACAACGGCGAGACGATCATCTGGGGGCCGGACAAGCACCTGGGCACTTACATCCAGCGCAAGACCGGTGCCGACATGCTGCTCTGGGACGGCGCTTGCATCGTCCACGAGGAGTTCAAGTCCAAGCAACTGGAGGACATGAAGGCCTTGTACCCGGACGCCGCGATCCTGGTGCACCCGGAGTCGCCGACCTCGGTGATCGAACTGGCGGACGCCGTGGGCTCCACCAGCCAACTGATCGCCGCAGCCCAGAGTCTGCCGAACAAGACGCTGATCGTCGCGACCGACCGTGGCATTTTCTACAAGATGCAGCAGCTGTGCCCGGACAAGGTCTTCATCGAAGCCCCTACCGCCGGTAATGGCGCGGCCTGCCGCAGTTGCGCCCACTGCCCGTGGATGGCGATGAATACCCTGGAGCGTACCCTCAAGAGCTTGCAGGAAGGCACCAACGAGATCTTCGTCGACCCGGCGTTGATCCCCCAGGCCATTCGCCCGCTCAAGCGCATGCTGGACTTCACCCAGGCAGCGCGGATGAAGCTGGCTGGTAACGCCTGAGTCCTGATGTTCGTTCCCACGCTCCGCGTGGGAATGTCTCTACGCACGCTCCGCGTTCGGCTCTGGGACGCGGAGCGTCCTTGGCTGCATTCCCACGCAGAGCGTGGGAATGAGACGTGTGAATCATTTGGTCTTCTTGGGAACCCGCACCAATTGCGTGTCCGAGTAGATGTCATGCCAGCTGCGCTTGCGCTTGTCGAACAACGACCAGAGAAAGCCCAGCCCTACCGGCAGCCATGAGGCAATCGACACCACGAACCGCAACAGCGCCTGCCACAGGCTGATGGCCGAGCCATCGGCGTTCTGCACGCGGATGCCCCACACCTGCATGCCCAGGGTCTGGCCGTTGTGGGTCCAGAACTTGGCGAAGAAACCGAACAGCACGAACAGCAGCACGGTGGACAGCAAGGGGTCGCCATCCAGTGCGCCGGCTTCGGTGAGGGTACGCATTTTCTCTTCGCCGATGATCCCCATCTGGACCATCTTGTAGATGCCGCTGGTGACGATCAGCAACGCCGTGCACAGCAGAAAGTCATAGAACATCGCCGCCAGGCGACGACCCAGGCCAACGGGGGGAAAGTCGCCCTGAGGGGTAAGCAGGTGTTTCGGCATGACGGCCTCGGACCAAAAAGAAGCCCATTCTACGGATTTACGCCCATAAAAAAGCCCCTGATATCAATCAGGGGCTTCTGGGGTTGCGAAAGCTTAGGCTTCGGCAACAACCTCGTCAGCCTGCATGCCTTTCTGGCCTTGCACGGCAACGAAGGTGACTTTCTGGCCTTCTTTCAGGCTCTTGAAGCCGCTGCCCTGGATGGCACGGAAATGCACGAACAGATCCGGACCGCTCTCAGGAGTGATAAAACCAAAACCCTTTTCGTCGTTGAACCACTTGACGGTACCGCTCTGACGCTCAGCCATTTTCTTATTTCCTTTGACGCTTAAATTGATGACAGCCTCTTTCACTTGAAAGAGTACTGGGGCTGGGTTGCAGGAAAGTAAGAGACGTCGAACGGGATGTAGCGAACTTCATAGGCTACTGCCCAGGTCACGATTCCAAGCGACCCATGCAAACACAGTGACCAAACTCTACGCCAACTACGAATGAAAAAACAACCCCCTCTGAAGGGCCCGGTTTTCCTAAGCTTTGCGCTATTTATGCGTTTCGTTGGCCTGGGCTTAATCGATAGGCTAGTTCAATTGTTTGCCAACCTTATAAACACCGTTCAATAGGAAATAAATGCACCTTTTTATGGCGGTTGCGTTACACATTAGTGCACGTATAACGCAATCGCGTTACTTATAGAAACAGTCAATCAGCCGCGGTAGTAGCGTTGTGCAACGAATGGCATTTTGCTTACAAGCAAAGGCACCTTTTTCCCACGGACAATGGCCCAGACGGGCGTTTCCAGGGCGGTATAGGCGGCGTCCAGATAACCCATCGCCAAAGGACCGCCCAGGGTCGGACCGAAGCCGCCGCTGCACACCGCACCGATGATCTCGCCTGCCTCGTTGACGATTTCCGCACCTTCGCGCACCGGGGTGCGTTCCTGGGGCAGCAGGCCGACGCGTTTACGGCGCACGCCATTCTGTTGCTGGGCGAACACGGTTTCAGCGCCCGGGAAGCCACCTGCGCGGGCACCGTCGGCACGGCGAACCTTGGAAATGGCCCACAGCAGGCTGGCTTCGACCGGCGTCGTCTCGGTATTCATGTCGTGGCCGTAGAGGCACAGGCCGGCTTCCAGCCGCAGGGAATCACGGGCGCCGAGGCCGATGGCGGCCACTTCCGGTTCCGCCAGCAGGGCGCGGGCGAGCTTTTCCGCATCGGCGGCGGGCACGGAGATTTCGAAACCGTCTTCACCGGTGTAGCCCGAACGGCTGACAAAGCAGTCCACGCCCAGCAGCGTGACGCGCTGGAATTGCATGAAGGTCATTTTCGCCACGTCCGGTGCCAGGCGGGCCAGTACGGTGACGGCTGCCGGACCTTGCAGGGCGAGCAGGGCGCGGGCCTCGAACAGCGGCTCGATGTCGCACTGGCTGCCGATGTGAGCGCGCAGATGGGCCAGGTCCTGGTCCTTGCATGCTGCGTTGACCACCAAGAACAGCTCGTCGTTGCCCAGGTTGGCGACCATCAGGTCGTCGAGAATGCCGCCGTTGGCGTTGGTGAACATGGCATAGCGTTGCATGCCCACCGGCAGGTCGATGATGTCCACCGGCACCAGGGTTTCCAGGGCCTGGGCGGCGCCCGGGCCGGTCAGGCGGATCTGGCCCATGTGGGACACGTCGAACAGCCCGGCCTGATCGCGGGTATGCTGATGTTCTTTCATGACCCCCAATGGGTATTGCACCGGCATGTCGTAGCCGGCGAACGGCACCATGCGGGCGCCCAGTTCTAGGTGCAGGGCATGCAGCGGGGTCTTCAGCAGTTGTTCGGTGGACATATCAGCTCCTGGAAAAATGAAGAGAGGCAAGCAGCGCGCATCAGCATTCGATGATGTTGACCGCCAGACCGCCACGGGCGGTCTCCTTGTATTTGCTTTTCATGTCGGCGCCGGTCTGGCGCATGGTGCGGATGACTTTGTCGAGGGACACGAAGTGATGCCCGTCGCCGCGCATGGCCATGCGCACCGCGTTGATGGCTTTCACCGAGCCCATGGCGTTGCGTTCGATGCAGGGCACCTGCACCAGGCCGCCGATCGGGTCGCAGGTCAGGCCGAGGTTGTGTTCCATGCCGATTTCAGCGGCGTTTTCCACTTGCTGCACCGTGCCGCCCAGGACTTCGCACAAGGCACCGGCGGCCATGGAGCAGGCGACGCCGACTTCACCCTGGCAACCGACCTCGGCACCGGAGATGGAGGCATTTTCCTTGTACAGGATGCCAATGGCGGCGGCGGTCAGCAGGAACCGCACCACGCCGTCCTCGTTGGCCCCGGGAATGAAGCGCATGTAGTAATGCAGCACGGCCGGGATGATCCCCGCCGCGCCGTTGGTGGGCGCGGTGACGACACGCCCGCCAAAGGCGTTTTCCTCGTTGACGGCCAGGGCATACAGGTTGACCCAGTCCAGCACCGACAACGGGTCGCGCAACGCCGCTTCGGGGTTTTTGCACAACTGGCGGTGCAGTGCCGCTGCCCGTCGCTTGACCTTCAGTCCGCCCGGCAGGATCCCTTCATTGCGGCACCCGGCCGCCACGCAATCTTGCATCACCTGCCAGATCTTCAGCAGGCCGGCGCGGGTTTCGGCTTCGGGGCGCCAGGCGCTTTCGTTGGTCAGCATCACCTGGCTGATGGACAGGCCATAGGTGCTGCAGTGGCCCAGCAGGTCCTTGGCGCTTTTGAACGGGAAGGTCAGGACCGTGGCGTCTTCGACGATACGGTCGGCGCCGGCGGCGTCTTCATCGACGACGAAACCGCCACCCACCGAGTAATACTCGCGGCTGCGCACTTGCAGGCCCGCACCGTCGAAGGCACGGAAGATCATGCCATTGGGATGGAAGGGCAGCGGCTTGCGAATCATCGCCAGGTGCAGCTTTTCGTTGAATTCGATGGAATGTTGGCCCAGCAGGTTCAAGCGACCGTTGTTGCGAATGTCCTGCAGGCGGGCGTTTACCGTTTCGGTGTCCACGGTGTCCGGGTGTTCACCTTCCAGGCCCAACAGCACGGCCTTGTCACTGCCGTGGCCCTTGCCGGTGGCGCCGAGGGAGCCGTACAGCTCGACCTTGACGCTGGTAATGGTTTCGAGCAGGTCATCACGACGCAGCCCTTCGACGAAACGGGCAGCGGCACGCATCGGGCCGACCGTATGGGAGCTGGAAGGGCCGATACCGATCTTGAACAGGTCGAACACGCTTAACGACATGGTGTTTCTCCGGTTTCTTTTTATGACGATCGAAAGATTGAGAGGGAACCCTGTGGGAGCGAGCAGGCTCACTCCCACAGGGGCATAGGCGGTGTTGTTGCGAGGGGGCGGTTGACCCGCCCCTCACAGGTCAAGCGTAGCTTTCGATCGACGGGCAGGCGCAGACCAGGTTGCGGTCGCCGAATACGTTGTCGACCCGGCCCACTGGCGGCCAGTATTTGCTTTCGATCAACGACGCGACCGGGTACACCGCTTGTTCGCGGCTGTAGGGGTGGGCCCACTCGCCGACGATTTCCGCCGCGGTGTGCGGGGCGTTTTTCAGCGGGTTGTCGTCCTTGTCCAGGCTGCCGTTTTCCACTGCGCGGATTTCTTCGCGGATGCAGATCATGGCGTCGCAGAAGCGGTCCAGTTCTTCCTTGGATTCACTTTCGGTCGGCTCGATCATCAGCGTGCCGGCCACCGGGAACGACATGGTCGGGGCGTGGAAGCCGAAGTCGATCAGGCGCTTGGCCACGTCGTCGACACTGATGCCGCTGCTGTCCTTGAGTGGGCGCAGATCGAGGATGCACTCGTGGGCCACCAGGCCGTTGCTGCCGGTGTAGAGCACCGGGTAGTGCTCTTCCAGGCGACGGGCGATGTAGTTGGCATTGAGGATCGCCAGCTGCGAGGCGCGCTTGAGGCCGGCGCCACCCATCATGCGGATGTACATCCAGGTGATCGGCAGGATGCTGGCGCTGCCGAACGGCGCCGCACATACCGCACCTTCCTTGCGCTCCATGCTGGCATGGCCCGGCAGGAAAGGCGCCAAGTGCGACTTGACGCCAATCGGGCCGACGCCCGGGCCGCCGCCGCCGTGGGGAATGCAGAATGTCTTGTGCAGGTTCAGGTGCGACACGTCGCCGCCGAACTTGCCCGGGGCACAGAGGCCGACCATGGCATTCATGTTGGCGCCGTCGATGTACACCTGGCCGCCGTTGTCATGGATGATGCCGCAGATTTCGCGGATGCCTTCCTCGAACACGCCGTGGGTGGACGGGTAGGTGATCATCAGCGCGGCGAGGTGTTCGCGATGCTCGATGGCCTTGGCCCGCAGGTCTTCGATGTCGACGTTGCCACGGGCATCGCACGCGGTGACGACCACGCGCATGCCGGCCATGTTGGCGGTGGCCGGGTTGGTGCCGTGGGCCGACGAAGGGATCAGGCAGATGTCGCGACGGTCTTCGCCACGGCTCTGGTGATAGGCGCGGATCGCCAGCAGGCCGGCGTACTCACCCTGGGAACCGGCGTTGGGTTGCAGCGACACCGCGTCGTAGCCGGTGGCGGCGCAAAGCATGGCTTCCAGTTCATCGGTCAACTGCTGGTAACCGGCGCTCTGCTCGGCCGGGGCGAATGGGTGCAGGGCGCCGAATTCGGCCCAGGTCACCGGGATCATTTCGCTGGCGGCGTTGAGTTTCATGGTGCAGGAACCCAGCGGGATCATGGTGCGATCCAGGGCCAGATCCTTGTCGGCGAGCTTGCGCAGGTAGCGCATCAGCTCGGTTTCGGAGTGGTAACGGTTGAACACCGGGTGGCTGAGGACCGGCGACTGGCGTACCAGTTCGGCAGGGATACGGCTTTGTACGCTGGCGGCCAGGGTGGTGAAGTCCGGCAGGGCCTTGCCGCCGGCCAGCAGTGCCCACAGGGTTTCGATGTCGGCCTGGCAGGTGGTTTCGTCCAGGGACAGGCCCAGGCGTTCAGCGTCTACCGCGCGCAGGTTGATGCGTTTGGCGCGGGCCTGGTCGTGCAGGGCAGCGGTTTGCGCGCCGGTGTGCAGGGTCAGGGTGTCGAAGAAGCTGTCCTGTTCGACGCTCACGCCCAACGCGCCCAGGCCCTTGGCGAGGATCGCGGTCAGGTGATGGATGCGGTTGGCGATTTGCACCAGGCCCTTGGGACCGTGGTACACGGCGTACATGCTGGCGATGTTCGCCAGCAGCACCTGGGCGGTGCAGATGTTGCTCGTGGCTTTCTCGCGACGGATGTGTTGCTCGCGGGTCTGCATCGCCAGGCGCAGGGCCGGCTTGCCGAAACGGTCCACGGATACCCCGACCAGGCGGCCTGGCATGTCGCGCTTGAAGGCATCCTTAGTGGAGAAATACGCCGCGTGCGGGCCGCCGAAACCCAGCGGTACGCCGAAGCGTTGGGCGCTGCCGATGGCGACATCGGCGCCGAATTCGCCCGGCGGGGTCAGCAGGGTCAGGGCCAGCAGATCAGCCGCGACTGCCACCAGGGCATTGGCCCCGTGGAAGCGCTCGGTCAGTTCGCGGTAGTCGAACAGGTCGCCGTTGCTGGCCGGGTATTGCAGCAGCGCGCCGAAGAACGGGCTGGCATCGGTCAGCTCGCGTTCGTCGCCGACCACCACGTCGATGCCCAGGGGCTCGGCACGGGTGCGCAGCACGTCGAGGGTCTGTGGGTGGCAGTGGCGCGAGGCGAAGAAGGCATTGCTGCCCTTGTTCTTGCTCAGGCGCTTGCAGAAGGTCATGGCTTCGGCGGCGGCGGTAGCTTCGTCCAGCAACGAGGCGTTGGCAATCGGCAGGCCGGTGAGGTCGCTGATCAGGGTCTGGAAGTTCAGCAGCGCTTCGAGACGACCCTGGGAAATTTCCGGTTGGTACGGCGTGTAGGCGGTGTACCAGGCCGGGTTTTCCAGCAGGTTGCGCAGGATCGGTGCCGGCGTATGGCAGTTGTAGTAGCCCTGGCCGATGTAGGTCTTGAACAGCTGGTTCTTGGCGGCGATGGCCTTGATCGAGGCCAGTGCATCGGCTTCGCTCTGGCCATCACCCATCTCCAGCACGCTGGTTCCCTTGATGCTCTCAGGGATGACGCTGGCGCTCAGGGCTTCCAGGGAGTCGTAGCCCAGGCGTTCGAGCATGGCTTGCTCGTCGCTGGCCCGCGGGCCGATATGACGGGCGATGAATTCGTTGGCGGTGCCCAGATTAACGGTCATGTGGCGCTCCTCAGGCTTCGGCGTTGGCTTTGATCAGACGGTCATAGGCGTCCTGATCCAGCAGTTGGCCAACTTCAGCGGCATTGGCTGGCTTGAAACGGAAAAACCAGCCTTCGCCCAGCGGATCTTCGTTGACCAGTTCAGGATTGCTTTCCAAGGCCGGGTTGACTTCCAACACGTCACCGTCCAACGGCATGTAGACACCGCTCGCGGCCTTCACCGATTCCACGGTAGAGGCTTCGTCACCCTTGGCGTAGGTTTGCAGTTCCGGTAACTGAACATAGACCACATCGCCCAAAGCGTTCTGTGCGAACGCGGTGATGCCGACTGTGACGCTGCCATCGGCTTCGGCGCGCAGCCATTCGTGATCTTCAGTGAAACGCAACTCGCTCATGGAAACTCCTGGGGCCAGATTCGTCTGGTGGACGCGAAGAAAGGCGCGGGACATGACCCGGCCGTATGGTTATATCCATAGCAAGAATGCGGCCAATATCGATAAGTGCTTATGGATCAATGATTTGAGGGGGGGTGGAGCGGTGTGGATAACCTTGGCTGTAGCGAAATCGCTACAGCGTCGCGCCTGGAAAAAATGATTGTGGGATCAAAGCCTTATCCGGCGCAGTTTACCGCTGCCTGTAGCGATATCGTTCCACTGTAGCGCTTTCAGTACAGATGGAGGTCGTTTTTGAGCCGATTATTGGTCAAGGCAGGCCCTGTGGGAGCGAGCCTGCTCGCGATGGCGGAGTATCAGTCAATATTTCTGTAGCAGGCACGCCGCCATCGCGAGCAGGCTCGCTCCCACAGAGGTCCTTCCAGAGGGCCCTATGGCTTGTTGGGAATCCCGTACTTGCGCAACCGGTGGGCGATCGCCGTATGGGAGGTCTGCAGGCGGCTGGCGAGTTGACGGGTGGACGGGTAGTTGACGTAGAGGCTTTCGAGCAAGTGTTTCTCGAAGGTTTCCACGGCCTGTTCCAGGCTTTCGACGTCTACATCGCCTTGTCGCGCGACGGAAGTGCCGGCGATGTCCAGGTCACCAATGTCCACCAAGCTGCTCTCGCAGATCGCCGCGGCGCGGAAGATCACGTTCTGCAGTTGTCGCACGTTGCCAGGCCAGCGGTTACCCAGCAGCGCCGGATAGGTGCCGGGGGCCAGGCGACAGACCGGTCGCTGAATCTGCGCGCAGGCCTGCTGCATGAAATGCCGGGCCAGCAGCAGGATGTCCTGGCCGCGCTCACGCAATGGCGGGACCTCGACGTTGAGCACGTTCAGGCGATAGAACAGGTCTTCGCGGAACGAACCCTCGTTGACCATTTTCTCCAGATTGCGATGGGTCGCGCTGAGGATCCGCACGTTGACCTTGATTTCCCGGTCGCCGCCGACCCGGCGGAAGCTGCCGTCATTGAGGAAACGCAGCAGCTTGGCTTGCAGATACGGCGACATCTCACCGATTTCGTCCAGGAACACCGTGCCCTGGTTCGCCAGTTCCATCAGTCCTGGTTTACCCCCCCGTTGTGCGCCGGTAAAGGCGCCGGGGGCGTAGCCGAACAGTTCGCTTTCGGCCAGGTTCTCCGGTAGCGCGGCGCAGTTCAGAGCCAGGAACGGTGCGCCATAGCGCGCGCTGATGGCATGGCAGGCCCGCGCCACCAGCTCCTTGCCGGTGCCGGTTTCGCCCTGGATCAGCAGTGGTGCATCCAGCGCCGCAACCCGTTGCGCCCGAGCCTTGAGGGTGCGGATCGCCGGGGAGTCGCCGAGCAGCGCATCAAAACCTTCGGCATGGTCGTGGTGCAGCGCCGACAGGCGTTCGCCGATGCGGTTCGGCTGGTACAGCGTGAGCAGTGCGCCGGCGTCGGTGATGGGCGTGGCGTCCAGCAGCCAGGTCTGGCCATTGAGGGTGATTTCCCGCAGCGGCAAGCGAAAGCCGTTCTCCAGCAAGGTGCCCAACAGCGTCTCGTCCCCGAACAGCCCGGCCACGCTTTCGCCGGCCGGTTCCCGACCGTACAGGGCGATCAGCGCAGGGTTGGCGAGCAACACGTTGCCAGCGCTGTCGAGGGCCAGCACCGGGTCGGTCATGGCCGCCAGAAGGGCATCGAGCTGCAGGTGCCGACGCTGGCCCGGCAGGATGTCCACCACGGTAACCGCCTGCACTCCCCGCACGCTGAACAGCGCCTCACGCAGCTCGTCCAGCACCTGCGGGCTGAGGGTCGGGGCGTCGATGTAGACGTTGGGCGGCACCATCTCCACCGCATCCAGATTGAGATTGCGCCCACCCAGCAACGCCAGGACTTCCTGGGTGATGCCAACGCGGTCGATGAAACTGACGTGGATACGCATGGGGCGGTTTCGGGTTCTGGAGTGCGGAGGGTGGCAAGTATGCCTTGGGGCGGGCTGTTGGTGGAATCCAGGTGCACGACTTGAGAGGCGTATTGCCCCCAGTGGGAGCGAGCCTGCTCGCGATGGCGATGTGTCAGTTGCGCAAATGTTGACTGATACTCCGCCATCGCGAGCAGGCTCGCTCCCACAGGGACAGTGGTGAGGAAGTATTTTTTACAACCCCACATCCCACTCCGGCGTCTCGGGAAACCTCACCACCAGGAAATCCACCAGGCTGCGCAGCGCCGACGGCATGTGTCGGCGTGATGCGTACACCGCGTACATGTTCATCTGCCGGGGTTCGGCGTGGGCCAGCAGGCGGGTCAGTTCGCCGCTCTTGATGTGGGCGCCGGCCTGGTAGCTGGGCAGCATTGCCACGCCGGCACCGGCCATGGTCGCCCGTAGCAAGGTGCTGGCGTCGTTGCCGCTGATATTGCCCTGCACCGGCACCGAGACCTGCTCGCCATCCTGCTCGAAATGCCAGAGGCTCTTGCCCACGTAGGAGTGGGTCAGGCAATTGTGCTGGCTCAGGTCTTCGACCCGTTGCGGTACCGGGTGTTTGCGCAGGTAACCGGGCGAGGCGCAGATCACCGAGCGGCAGACAGTAAGACGCCGGGCGATCAGGCTGGGGTCCAGGTCGTTGCTCATGCGGATCGCCAGGTCGATGCGTTCGTCCACCAGGTTCACGGTGCGATCCAGCATTTGCAGGTCGACGCTCACCCCCGGATACCGGGTGACGTACTCGGTGATCGCCGCTGCCAACTGGGCCTGGCCAAACGAGGTGCTGGCGCTGATGCGCAAGATGCCTCGCGGGGCGTCGTCTGGCGCGCTGACAGCCGCCTGCATATCGCTGGACAGTTCCAGCATCTGTCGGCAGCGCGGCAATACCTCCAGGCCTGCGGCCGTCAGGCTCAGTTTGCGGGTGGTACGGTGCATCAGCCGGGCACCGACCCAATCCTCCAGCTCCGCCAGATACCGCGAGACCACCGGCCGCGACAGGTCCAGGTACTCGGCCGCTGTCGACTGGCTGCCCAGGTCCACCACGGCGACAAACACCCGCATTGCTTGTAGACGATCCATGATTTGCCCGCTTTCAGAAACAAACTATGTCGTAGCATCGCATTTTTTGGAACGAACCAGATGACTAAGCTCCGTTTCATTGCCCTCGGGCCCATGGACAACGGAGCACAGCATGACCGCAATCCCCTCACTCAAGCGCCTGTTGCTGGCAACCGCCGGCCTGGTCTTCACCGCCCACGCCTGGGCCGCCGACCTTACGCTCGACGTCTACAATCCTGGCGAGGCGGCGGTTTTCCCGGTGACCTCGGTACTGGTCAGTGGCGCAAAGGAGGCGATTCTGGTGGATGCCCAGTTCGGCAAATCCCAGGCTGAACAGGTGGTGCAGAAAATCCGCGCCAGCGGCAAGCAATTGACCGCGATTTATATCAGCCATGGCGACCCGGACTACTATTTCGGCCTGGAAACCCTGACCGCTGCGTTCCCTGAAGCCAAGGTGCTGGCGTCTGCACCGACCGTCGAGCACATCAAGCAGACCGTCGACGGCAAGCTTAAATACTGGGGGCCGATCCTGAAGGCCGACGCGCCGGCCAAGGCTGTCGTGCCCCAAGTGCTCAAGGGCGACAGCCTGATGCTGGAAGGCCAGCGCTTGCAGATCGTCGGCCTCGACGGTCCACAACCGGACCGCAGTTTCCTGTGGATTCCTTCGATCAAGGCGGTGGTCGGCGGTGTGGTGGTGGCCGAGAACATTCACGTCTGGATGGCCGACACCCAGACGCCGCAATCCCATAAGGATTGGCTGGCGACCCTGGCCGGTATTGAGAGGTTGCAACCGAGCACCGTGATCCCGGGGCATTACCTGGGCGAGAGTGCCCGCTCCCTGGCCGCGGTCACCTTCACCGCCGGGTACATCAAGGCGTTCGACGAAGAGACCGCTCGCGCCAAGGATTCCGCTGCGCTGATCGCGGCCATGAAACAACGTTATCCCAACCTGGGGGAAGACAGCTCCCTGGCGCTCAGTGCCAAGGTGGCGAAGGGGGAGATGAAGTGGTGAGGGACTTGTTCTTGTTATGCAGGAGCAAGGCCTGTGGGAGCAAGGCTTGCCCGCGATGAATTTGATACGGTCTTTCTGAAAATCGCGGCGTCTGTATCGCGAGCAAGCGTTGCTCCCACGGGCTTTGTATTCACAACAGTATTTTCAAACATCGTTAATCACTGGAGAACATCATGAGCAAAATCGCAATCATCGGCGCTACCGGTCGTGCCGGCAGCCAACTGATGGAAGAAGCCCTACGTCGCGGTCACAGTGTGACGGCCATCGCCCGTAATACCGCGAAAATCGGGGAAAGGACCGGGGTGACCTGCAGGCAACTGGACGTACTGGACAGCGAGGCGTTGACTGCCGCAGTCGACGGTCACGATGTCGTGATCAGCGCTGCCCACTTTGCCACCGTATCGGCCGACAAGATTGTCGCTCCGCTGAAGGCCGCCGGGGTCAAGCGGTTACTGGTGGTGGGCGGCGCAGGCTCGCTGCTGTTGCCGGACAATAGCCGGGTGATCGACAGCGATGGTTTTCCAGAGGAATACCTTGCCGAAGCCACTGCCGGTGCTTTGTTCCTGGACGTGCTGCGCAAGGAACAGGACCTGGACTGGACCTTCCTCTCGCCCTCGGCGGAGTTCGTGGAAACCGCACGCACCGGCCAGTTCCGGCTCGGCAAGGACCATCTGATGTTTGACGCCGCCGGGCGCAGCTGGATCAGCTTTGCCGACTATGCCATTGCGATGATCGATGAAGTGGAAGCACCGCAGTTCTCAGGCACGCGGTTCACCGTCGGCTACTGATCCGGCGCGATCGCGCGCATGCTCTCCCACAATGGTATGGGGTGATCGCAGAGACCGCGGTCGCATCGGCCCCTGTGGGAGCGAGCCTGCTCGCGATGGCGGCAGTACAGGTAGCATCGCCACACGCTGATCCACCGCGATCGCGAGCAGGCTCGCTCCCACAGGGTGCCGTCAACATTCAGCCGTGCACCCTCACCCAGACACTGACCAGCACCGTCGCCGCCATCAGCCAGGCCACGGCCGCCACGGCCAGCGAAGCCTCGAGGCGCATGCGGTCGACCATGATGTACAGCGTCGCCAGGTACACGAAGTAGGGAATGATCGACCACATGCCAAACACGATGGTGGTCTTCAGGTCGTCCACCGAGCGACCCTTGCCGACGATATAGTGGGCAATCAGGGCAAAGGTGGGGAACAACGGCACCAGCCCGGCGATGTAATAGTTTCGGGTCTTGGCGAGCATCGCCAGGACCACCACCACCGCCGCGCCGAGCGCCGCCTTGAAAATCAGGTCCACAGCTTTATCGTCCCCGGTTAATGGCTCAAGCCGTACTTTTTGACTTTGTCGAAGAGCGTGGTCTTGGCCATCCCCAGTTCCAGGCTGGCCTGGGTCAGGTTGCCACCGCTGCGTTGCAGGGCGTCGACCAGCAGGTTGCGTTCGAAGGCTTCCACCGCTTCGGCGAAGGCCAGGCCCTGGCTGCCGCCGCTGGCCCCGGACTTCTTGAAGGCCGGCAGGCCGAGGGCGAAACGTTCGGCGACGTTGCGCAGCTCACGTACGTTGCCCGGCCAGTCGTGGCTCATCAGGTTCGACAGGGTCTGGTTGTCCAGCGTCGGCACCGTACGGTCGAAGCGCAGGGATGACTGCTGAAGAAAATGCTCGAACAGTTGCAGGATGTCTTCGCGCCGTTCCCGCAGCGGCGGCAGTTCCAGGGTCACCACGTTGAGGCGGTAGTACAGGTCGCTGCGAAACTGCCCGGCCCGACCCAGTTCATCCAGGTCGGACTTTGTGGCGGCGATCACCCGGCAATCCACGGCCACGCTCTGGTTCGAGCCCAGCCGTTCGAGGGTGCGCTCCTGCAGCACGCGCAACAACTTGATCTGCAAGGGCAGGGGCATGCTTTCCACTTCATCGAGAAACAGCGTGCCGCCGTCGGCGTGCTCGATCTTGCCGATCCGACGCTTGCCGGCGCCGGTGAAGGCATTGGCCTCATGGCCGAAAATCTCGCTCTCGAACAGGTTCTCTGGCAAGCCGCCGCAGTTCAGTGCGACGAACTGTTTACCATGGCGTCGGCTGAAATCGTGCAGGCAACGGGCGACCAATTCCTTGCCGGTACCGGTTTCGCCTTCGATCAGCACGTTGGCCGAAGTATCGGCGACGTTGGCGATCAATTCCCGCAAGTGCTGCATGGCTGGCGAACGGCCGATGATCCGGCCCTCCAGGGAGTCGCGCTCGGCCAGTTGCCGACGCAGCGAAGTGACCTCGCGGGCCAGGCTGCGCTGTTCCAGGGCGCGACGGGCAACGTCCACCAGGCGTTCGGGAGAGAAGGGTTTCTCCATGAAGTCGTAGGCGCCTTTCTGCATGGCGCCCACCGCCATGGAGATGTCGCCGTGACCGGTGATCAGCACCACCGGCAGGCTGCGGTCCCGTGCCTTGAGGCGGGTCAGCAGCTCCAGGCCATCGATGCCCGGCAGGCGGATGTCACTGATGACGATGCCGGCAAAGTCATCGCCGACCCGTGCCAGGGCTTCCTCGGCGCTGCCCACGCCGACGCAGGGAATGTCTTCCAGGGCCAGGGCCTGCTGGCAGCCCAGCAGGACATGGGGATCGTCTTCGACGATCAGTACGCTCAGGTCGTTGTTCATAGCGGCTCGGCAGATAAAGGGCTTACCAACGGTAAACTGAGGACAAAGGTGCTGCCACCGCCATCCGGGTGCTCGACATCCAGGTGCCCGCCAGCGGCAGCGGCCAGGCTCGCCGAGAGCGTCAGGCCCAGGCCCAGGCCTTGTTCGCCGGGTTTGGTGGTGAAGAAGGGCTCGAACAGATGCTTGCGTGTTTCCGGGTCGATACCGTGGCCATTGTCCCGTACCCGCAGGCGATATTTCCCATCCTGGGCCTGGCCTTCGAGCCACAGCCGTGGCTCGGGTCGGCCCTGCATGGCGTCCAGGGCATTGCCGATCAGGTTCACCAGGATCTGCTCCAGGCGCGTCTGGTCGATCTGCACCTGGACGTTATCGAAACCGGTATGCACCTGGACATGCTGGCTTTCAAGGCGAGCGGCCAGCAGTAGCTGGGCGGCCTCGACGGCCTTGCCGAGGCTGGCGCGGCCCTTGTCATCCCCGCGCCGGGCGAAGGAACGCAGGCTGGCGGTGATCCGCCCCATGCGATCGATCAGTTCGTTGATGGTCTTGAGGTTAGCGCTGGCGGTATCCAGCTGGCCGCGTTCCAGGAAGCGCACGGTGTTACCGGACAAGGTGCGCAGCGCGGCCAACGGCTGGTTGAGCTCGTGGGCGATGCTGGTGGACATCTGGCCGATGGCTGCCAGTTTGCCGGCCTGTACCAGTTCGTCCTGGGCCCGGCGCAACGTTTCTTCGGCCTGCCGGCGTTCGCGGATCTGGCTCTTGAGCCGATCGTTGCTGGCTCGCAGGTCGGTGGTGCGTTCGGTAATCCGACGTTCGAGCTGGCTGTTGGCTTCCTGCAAGGCTTCGCGGGCGGCGAGGCGGGTCGCGATGACCTTGCGCCGTTCGTTCCAGGCGATCAGCAGGAACGCTACCAGGGCGAAGGCCACGGCCACCAGGATGCCCTGGTTGATCGATTGGCGTCGCAGGTCTTCAAGGGGTGTCAGCAGGGTGAAATTCCACGGCGTGTCGTTCAGGGGCCGGGTCTGCGAGAGGTAACTGATGGCCTGTTTTTCGGCGGCCACTTCGGTGTTGGCCGGGAACGTCAGTTTCTCCATGCCTTCGGTCAGCCGTTCTCGGGCCAGGGGGATCAGTTCGTTCAGCGGGAACCAGTAATACTGCAGGCTGCGGGCCAGGCGTTCCTTGGTGTCATCACTCAGCGGACGTACGGACTTGAGGCGTCGTGCCGGGTCGCTGGAGAGAATGATGATGCCGTTCTCGTCGCTGACGAACGCTTCCAGTCGCGCCCGTTGCCAGCGTTCCTCCATGGCTTCGAGCCGGACCTTGACCACGGCCACGCCGATGATCTTGCCCTGTTGTTCCAGACCATGGGCCAGGTAATAGCCGGGTTCGCCGTTGGTGCTGCCGATGCCGTAGAAGCGTCCCGGCTGGCCGCGAACGGCGTTCTGGAAATAGGCGCGGAAGGACAGGTCTTCGCCCAGGTAGCTGTCGACGTCGCGCCAGTTGCTGGTGGCCATGACCCGGCCGGTGGTGTCCATCACGTAGATGGCCCGGCTGCGGCTGCGGCGGTTCAGGCCTTCGAGGTATTCGTTGACGGTCTTGCGATGTTCCGGTGTCGGGTCGTCGAGCAGTTGCGAGACGCTGGACTCAAGCTCCAGCAGGCTGGGCAGGTAGGTGTACTTGCTGATCTCGCTCTCGACCGCGCGGGCGTGCAATTCCAACTGGCGCTCGCCATTCTCGGCGAGACCGCGAATGCCGTAGTGCTCGCTGATCCAGAAACCAAGGTAACCCAGGCCGATCATCAGGGCGATGATCAACGGCGGCAGGAACAAATGGCGGATCAGGCGGGGTTTCACGGCAAGTGATGGCGGCGTCGCGCGATAGAGGGTGGGGTCGCATTTCATCACAGAAGCCTTGGGTCAACCACAACACAAATCTACAAACCAACACCCGGCCCCTTGTGGGAGCGGGCTTGCTCGCGAAAGCGGTGTGTCAGTCGACAGGTTATTTGCTGACATGACGCCTTCGCGAGCAAGCCCGCTCCCACACAAGGGGGAGCGGTGCTGCTTAGTGCTGCAGGATTTTCTCAAGGAAGTGCTGCGCACGTTCGGAGCGGGCGCTGATGTCGCCGAAGAACTCCTCCTTCGGGCAGTCTTCGATGATCTGGCCCTGGTCCATGAAGATCACCCGGTTCGCCACCTTGCGGGCGAAGCCCATTTCGTGGGTCACGCACATCATGGTCATGCCTTCGTGGGCCAGTTGCACCATCACGTCGAGCACTTCATTGACCATTTCCGGGTCGAGGGCCGAAGTCGGTTCGTCGAACAGCATCACCACCGGGTCCATCGCCAAGGCGCGGGCAATCGCCACGCGTTGTTGCTGGCCGCCAGAGAGCTGGCCCGGATGCTTGTGGGCGTGGGCCGAGAGCCCGACCCGATCAAGCAACTGCAGGCCTTTCTTGGTGGCTTCTTCCTTGCTGCGGCCCAGCACCTTGATCTGCGCGATGGTCAGGTTCTCGGTGATGGTCAGGTGCGGGAACAGTTCGAAGTGCTGGAACACCATGCCCACCCGCGAACGCAGTTTCGGCAGGTTGGTCTTCGGGTCGGCGATGGACGTGCCGTCGACCACGATGTCGCCTTTCTGGAACGGCTCCAGGGCGTTCACGCACTTGATCAGGGTGGACTTGCCCGAACCCGACGGACCGCACACCACCACCACTTCACCTTTGCTGACCTCGGTGCTGCAATTGGTCAGTACCTGGAAGTCCCCATACCACTTGTTGATGTTCTTGATAGAGATCATACGGCGAACCTTTTTTGCAGACGCTTGACCAGCAGCGAGGCGGCAAAGCTGATTGTGAAGTACACGAGACCTGCGACGATCAGGAACTCATTGGAGCGGCCGATGATGTCGCCATTGGCTCGCGAAGCATTGAGGAAATCCACCAGGCCGACGGTGTAGACCAGCGAGGTGTCCTGAAACAGGATGATGCTTTGTTGCAGCAGCAGCGGGGTCATCTTGCGAAACGCCTGGGGCAGGATGATCAGGCGCATGGTCTGGCCATAATTCATGCCCAGCGCCTGGGCGGCGCCCATCTGGCCCTTGGGGATCGACTGCACGCCGGCCCGCACGATTTCGCAGAAGTACGCGGCTTCGAACATCATGAACGCCACGACGCAGGAGCCAAACGCGCCGATTGGCGTGTCTTCGCCGGTGATCCAGCGCAGCACGAACGGCACCGCCAGGTAGAACCAGGTGATCACCAGCAGCAGCGGGATCGAGCGGAAGTAGTTGACGTAGGCGCCGGCGATATTGGACAGCAACTTGTTATGGGACAGGCGCATCAGCGCCAGGATCGTACCCAGAACGATGCCGCCGACCACGCCCAGGACCATCAGCTTGAGGGTCATCACCATGCCGTTCCACAGGCCGGGAATGGCCGGAACGACACCACTGAAATCGAATTCCATTATTTACCCCCCACGGAGATGAGGCCGGGCACCGCGACTTTCTTCTCGACCATGCGCATGAGCAGCATCAGGCTCATGTTCAGGGTGAAATAGATCAAGGTCGCCAGGGTGAAGGCTTCGAACAGGTTGGCGGAGAACTCGGCGGTCTGCTTGGTCTGCGCGAGCAGTTCCATCAGGCCGATCAGCGAGGCCACGGAGGAGTTCTTGAAGACGTTGAGGAATTCCGAGGTGAGCGGCGGAATGATGATCCGGTAGGCCTGGGGCAGCAGCACGTTCCAGTAGATCTGCGGCAGCTTGAAGCCCATGGCCCGGGCAGCGGATTCCTGGCCGCGTGGCAGCGCCTGGATACCGGTGCGCACTTGTTCGCAGACCCGGGCGGCAGTGAACAGGCCCAGGCACACGACGACGCTCAGGTAGGCCGAAGTCGTCGGGTTCAGGTCCTGCTTGTACCATTCCTGCAGGTTTTCCGGCAGCAGGTCGGGTACCAGGAAGTACCAGATGAACAGCTGCACCAACAACGGCACGTTACGGAAAAGCTCCACGTAGCAGGTGGCGATACCCGACACCAGCCGGTTCGGCACGGTGCGCATCACACCCAGGACCGAGCCCAGCAGCAGGGCAATGATCCAGGCCACGACGGCGATGGCGATGGTCCAGCCCAGGCCGGCGATGTACCAGTCGAGATAAGTCTCGCTGCCCACGCCGGTGGACTTGAAGAACACGCCCCAGTCCCAGTTGTAATTCATTAGGGTCTCCCCTCAGATCGTTCGATGTACAGATGCCCGCCTGGGGAAGCTCCGTTCCCGCCCGACCTTGAAGGCCAGGCACACGCGTCCGGCTCGACAGCCACCGGTTCGAGTGTTTCCTTATTGTCAGCTGGGAGTGACCATCCCCTGAAAGGGCCGGGCCCCTTCAGGAGATAAGGTTAGTCAGAAAAATCAGGACTTCTTGTCGTCAGCCGCCTTGTCGGTCGGATTGGCGATCAGTGCCTTGAGCTCGTCGCTCATCGGGAAGTTCAGGTTCAGGTTTTTCGGTGGGATCGGCTGGGTGAACCACTTGTCGTAGATCTTGTTGATCTCGCCCGACGCGAAGGTGGCCTTGATGGCGTCATCCACAGCCTTTTTGAACGGCTCGTCGCCTTTGCGCATCATGCAGCCGTAGATTTCGTAGGACTGTGGCGTACCGGTGACGGCCCAGTCATCGGCTTTCTTGGCCTTGGCCGCTTCGCCGGCCAGCAGGGCGTCATCCATCATGAACGCGACGGCACGACCCGATTCCAGCATCTGGAAGGATTCGCCGTGGTCCTTGGCAGAGATGACGTTCATGCCCATCTGCTTGTCGGCGTTCATGGCCTTGAGCAGTCGCTCGGAGGTGGTGCCGGCGGTGGTCACGACGTTCTTGCCTTTCAGGTCGTCGAAATCCTTGTACTTGGAATCTTTCTTGGAGAGCAGGCGGGTGCCGATCTCGAAGATGCCAACGGAGAAGTCAACCTGCTGCTGACGCTCGACGTTGTTGGTGGTGGAGCCGCATTCCAGGTCCACGGTGCCGTTCTGCACCAGCGGGATACGGGTTTGCGAAGTGACCAGGTTGTACTTGACCTGCAGGTTGGGCATGTCCAGGTCTTTTTTCAGGGCTTCGACGACTTTCAACTGGATGTCGTGGGAGTAGCCGACCGGTTTGCCGGAAGCGTCCGCGATGTAGGAGAACGGAATGGAAGCGTCGCGATGGCCGAGCGTGACGACGCCGGACTCTTTGATCTTTTTCAGCGTGCCGGTCAGTTCGGCAGCGAAAGCTGGGGTGCTGATCAGAGCGACAGCAACGGCTGCGCCCAGGAGATGGGGAACGATACGCATCGATGTTTCCTCGACATTGTTTTTTTTATTTCAGCCGGTTCGGCCCTGAGTACTTCGAATGTCCGGTTGCTCCTGGTGTGTTGGCGTCCAGGCATTCGTCTCCAGGAGTGTAGAGCATGACCCGTGCCAGGCCGGGTCAACATGGCTAACCTATTGTTTTGCATGGGGTATTAATTTTTTGTTTCAGGCTTTTGGTGAGCAAATCATCCGGTTAGCCGAACCGGGTGCCGGGTCGTGTTCGGAAAACCGAATGCCTTGAATCCACATCGACCCCCGCGGGAGCGAGCCTGCTCGCGATATCGATGGCACATCCAGCCTCTGTTGATTCAGACACACCGCTATCGCGAGCAGGCTCGCTCCCACAGGGCCGGTGGCGAGATTTCAGACAGCAAAAAGCCCCTGAATCGGAGGATTCAGGGGCTTCGGTCGAGCAGGCTATCGATCAGGCCGCTTCGATCTTGCGGCGGTTGTGGGCGACTTTATCCAGGTATTGCTGCAGCTTTTCCTGTTCGGCCGGGGTGGTGAACAAGCCCAATTTGCTGCGGCGCCACAGAATGTCCCGGGCATCGACGGCCCATTCGTCGCTGCACAGGTAGTCGACCTCCTGGGTATAGAGATCGGCACCGATCAACTCGCCCAGGTCGCTCAGGTTATGCACGCCTTCGAGCATGCGCCAGGTACGGCTGCCGTAGGTGGTGGCCCAACGGCGCGCGAGGGCGGTCGGTACCCAGTCGAACTTATCGCGGATCGCCGAGCAGAGCGCTTGCGGGGTGGTCATGTTCTCGCCGCCGGGCAACGGGGCGTTGGCGGTCCAGCTCGGTTGCATCTGGGTGAAATAGGGGGCCAACTGCGTCATGGCCGATTCGGCCAGCTTGCGGTAGGTGGTCAGCTTGCCGCCGAATACCGACAGCAAGGGCGCCTCTTGGCCGCTACCGGAAAGTGCCAGGGTGTAATCCCGGGTCACGGCCGACGGGTTGTCGGACTCGTCGTTGCACAGCGGACGCACACCGGAATAACTGTGCAGAATGTCGTCACGGCTGATCTGTTTCTTGAAGTGGGCATTGACCACATTCAACAGATAATCGGTTTCGCCGTCGGTAATCGCCACCTTGGCCGGATCGCCGGTGTATTCGCGGTCGGTCGTGCCGATCAGGGTGAACTGGTTCAGGTAAGGAATGGTGAACACGATGCGCTGGTCTTCGTTCTGAAGGATATGCGCGTGTTCGCCTTCATAGAGTTTCGGCACGATCACATGACTGCCCTGGATCAGACGAATACCGTAGGGGGATTCCATCTTCAGGTCATCGCGAATGAACTTGGCGACCCATGGGCCGGCTGCGTTCACCAGGGCCTTGGCGCGGATTGAAAACAGGCTGCCGTCGGCGCGTTCCAGGTGCAAATGCCACAGTCCATTGCTACGACGGGCGTTCACGCAGCGGGTACGGGTGTGGACGTGTGCGCCTTTTTCCCTCGCCGCCATGGCGTTGAGCACCACCAACCGTGCATCGTCGACCCAGCAATCGGAGTATTCGAAGCCCTTGGTGATCTCGCTTTTCAGCGCGCTATCGGCACCGAATTTCAAGCTCTTGGAACCGGCGAGTTGTTCACGCTTGCCCAGGTGATCGTAGAGGAACAGGCCGGCACGGATCATCCAGGCCGGACGCAGGTGCGGGCGGTGGGGCAGTACGAAGCGCATCTGCTTGACGATGTGCGGGGCCTTGGCCAACAGCACCTCGCGCTCGGCCAACGCTTCACGCACCAAGCGGAATTCGTAATGTTCGAGGTAGCGCAGCCCGCCGTGGATCAGCTTGCTGCTGGCCGAGGAGGTATGGCTGGCCAGGTCATCCTTTTCGCAAAGGAACACCGAAAGACCGCGACCGGCAGCGTCCGCGGCAATCCCCACGCCATTGATGCCGCCGCCAATGACGGCAATGTCGTAGATTTCGGCGATAGGGGGCGTAGGCAATGTGGAGGTGGGCATCGGCTGGCCTCGGGTTTCTTTCATGACATTTGAATTCGAACATAAATGTTCATTTGCGAAAATACTAGCCCATTAATACAGCAGCGGCTAGTCGATCCCGATTGAAAAAACTCATCGAAAGACGTCAAAAAGAAAATTTTCGAACATAAAAAAGATCGCAGGCTTCGCCAGCTCCTACAGGTATGGTGTAGGAGCTGGCGAAGCCTGCGATCTCTTGAAGCTGAAAAGTAGCAGCTTGAAGCTGCCGTTAAACCACTTCCAGCCGAATCTTGTGCTGGTTCAGCAACTGCACCAGGGCCGGTACTGGTTGCTGGTCGGTCACCAGGCAATCGATCAGGCTGATGGGCCCCAGGCGGACCATGGCGTTGCGCCCGAACTTGCTGGAGTCCGCCGCCAGCAGCACTTGCCGGGCGTTGGCGATGATTGCCTGGGAGACGCGCACTTCCTGGTAATCGAAGTCCAGCAGGCTGCCGTCTTCGTCGATGCCACTGATACCCACCAGGGCGAAATCGACCTTGAACTGGTTGATGAAGTCGACGCTGGCCTGGCCCACCACGCCACCGTCGCGGCGTACATTGCCGCCGGCGATCAACACTTCGAAGTCGTCCTTGGCGCTGAGGATCGAAGCCACGTGCAGGTTATTGGTGATGACCTTGAGCTGGTTGTGGTTGAGCAGTGCCCGGGCGATGGATTCGGTGGTAGTGCCGATGTTGATGAACAGCGACGCATGATCGGGGATCTGGGCGGCGATGGCTTCGGCAATGCGTTGTTTCTCATCGCGCATCTGATCGGCGCGCATGGCGTAAGCGGTGTTTTCAACGCTCGAATCGTAGGCGGCACCACCATGGTAGCGACGCAGCAGGTTCATCTCCGCCAGTTGATTGATATCGCGGCGGATGGTTTGCGGGGTGACGACGAACACCTGAGCCATTTCCTCGATGCTGACATAGCCGCGTTCACGGACCAGTTCGAGGATTTGCTGCTGACGGGGAGGCAGATTCATGGGGCTTCCTTTGGGCTGCCATGCAAAATTTGCCCATGATGCCGCAGGAATCCACTCCCGACCAGTTTCAGTCCTTCTTCATGGCGGTTTCAGGCTACTCGGCGTCTTCGTGGGATTCCCAGTCGCGGGTGCGGCTGATGGCTTTTTTCCAACCGGCGTAGAGTTTTTCCTTCGCCTGTTCGTCCAGTTGTGGTTCGAACCGGCGCTCGATCACCGCTTTGCCGCGCAGCTCTTCCAGGCTGCCCCAGAAGCCACATGCCAGGCCCGCCAGGTAGGCGGCACCCAAGGCTGTGGTCTCGCGCATTTTCGGGCGTTCGACCTGGGTGCCGAGGATGTCGGCCTGGAACTGCATCAGGAAGTTGTTCGCCACCGCGCCGCCGTCAACGCGCAAGGCCTTGAGGCGTTCACCGGAATCCTGCTGCATGGCGTCGAGTACGTCGCGGGTCTGGTAGGCAATCGACTCCAGCGCCGCGCGAATGATGTGATCGACCCGTACGCCACGCGTCAGGCCGAACAGTGCGCCACGGGCATAGGGGTCCCAGTACGGCGCGCCAAGGCCCGTGAAGGCGGGCACGAGGTACACGCCGTTGCTGTCCTTGACCTTGTTGGCGAAGTATTCGGTATCGAGGGCGTCGTTGACGATTTTCAGCTCGTCGCGCAGCCACTGCACCGTGGAACCGCCATTGAATACCGCGCCTTCCAAGGCGTAGGCCACTTCACCACGGGGGCCGCAGGCGATGGTGGTGAGCATGCCGTGATTGGATTTGACTGCCTTGTCCCCGGTGTTCATCAGCAGGAAACAACCGGTGCCGTAGGTGTTTTTTGCCTGGCCCGGTTCCACGCACATCTGGCCGAAGAGGGCGGCCTGCTGGTCGCCGGCGATGCCACCAATGGCAATGCCGCTCTTGGTGCGGCCGTAGATTTCCGAGGAAGACTTCACTTCCGGCAACATTTCCCGGGGGATGTCGAGGATGTCGAGCATCTTCGCGTCCCACTCCAGGGAATGGATGTTGAAAAGCATGGTGCGCGAGGCGTTGGTGTAGTCGGTGACATGGACCTTGCCGCCGGTAAATTTCCAGATCAGCCAGCTGTCGACGGTACCGAACAGCAGTTCACCGTTGCGCGCACGCTCACGGCTGCCTTCCACGGTGTCCAGGATCCACTTGAGCTTGGTGCCGGAGAAGTACGGGTCGGTGACCAGGCCGGTGGTCTGGCTAATATAAGGCTCGTGGCCGTCGCGCTTGAGCTGTTGGCAGATTTCGGTGCTGCGCCGACATTGCCAGACGATGGCGTTGTAGATCGGCCGGCCGGTGGTCTTGTCCCACACCACCGTGGTCTCACGCTGGTTGGTGATGCCGATGGCGGCCACCTGGTCATGATGCAGGCCGGCCTGGGCCAGGGCTTCGACCATGACCGCGCTCTGGGTGGCGAAGATCTCCATCGGGTCATGTTCGACCCACCCGGCCTGGGGATAGTGCTGGGCGAATTCGCGCTGGGCAGTGCAGACCACATTGGCGTCACGGTCGAAGATGATCGCGCGGGAGCTGGTCGTGCCCTGGTCGAGGGCAATGATGTAGTTCTTGTTCTGAATGTCGGTCATATCGATTGCCTTGGGACGTAAATCTGGTCTCGGCAGTGCTCGAGACATGCGTTCTGGCTTTCACTTTCGAAAAAATATAGACAAGAAACGCTGCTGTCAAAGATTGAAAGTGAACCTTCGGTCATATTTTCAACTATTCGTGAAGTATGACTTAGAATCCCGGCCCACTCTTTTCTGATTTCTTCAGGAGCGGTCATGACCCCCGCATTGGATCTGCTTAAAAAAGTGCGCGCCGAGCATCGTATCCACAGCTACGAACACGACCCCAAGGCCGCCTCCTATGGCCTGGAGGCTGCGGAAAAACTGGGGTTGGATCCGGCGCAGGTGTTCAAGACACTGCTGGCCGCCAGTGAAAAAGGCGAGTTGCTGGTGGCGGTGGTGCCGGTGGTCGGCAGCTTGGACCTGAAAGCGCTGGCCCATGCCGCCGGTGTGAAAAAAGTCGAGATGGCCGACCCGGCCGCCGCGCAACGCTCCACGGGCTATCTGCTGGGCGGTATCAGCCCGTTGGGGCAGAAGAAGCGTTTGCGCACCTTCATCGACCGTTCCGCCGAACCCTTCGCCAGCATCTATGTCAGCGCGGGACGAAGAGGGTTGGAGGTGGAACTGGCCCCAGGGGTGTTGGCCGAGCATACCGGGGCGGCGTTCGCCGATATCGGTCGCGCCTGATCTCTTGCGGGCAGATCTTGCCCTACGCTGTAGGGTGAAAATTCACTTGATCTGTCACTGGCGTGACCGTGTCAAGGCGCTTCATGCTCGCACCCCTATAACAAGGCGAAGGAGAAGGCCATGCAGCTTGCGTTTCATCAAGTCGATGCGTTCAGTGATCGACCGTTTGGCGGCAACCCGGCGATAGTTTATCGGCTCGATGCCTGGCTGGCCGATGACTTGATGCACAAGATCGCCGCCGAACATAACCTGGCCGAAACCGCGTTCCTGGTGCGCGAAGGTCAGTATTGGCATATCCGCTGGTTCACCCCCACCACCGAAGTCCCGCTATGCGGACACGCCACGCTGGCCAGCGCCCATGTGCTGTTCGAGATCTACCACGAGACTGTCGACCGGTTGGATTTCATGTGCAAATCCGGCCCCTTGAGCGTCAGTCGCGAAGGTGAACGGTTGTGGCTGGATTTTCCGGCCATGATACCTAGCGAACTGGGCGCCTCCCTGGCCGTGCAGAACGCCCTCGGTGTCGAGGCGGTGGACGTCCTCGCATCCAATGTCCTGCTGGTGGTGCTGGAGTCGGAACAAGCGGTGCTCGATTGCAAGCCAGACATGGCAGCCTTGGCTAAACTGCCGTGGCCTGGCGCTATCGTCACCGCGCCGGGTAGTCGGCATGACTTTGTCTCGCGTTACTTTGCGCCAGCGATTGGTATCAACGAGGATCCGGTGACCGGATCGACCCATTGCAGCCTGGTTCCGTACTGGTCCAAACGCCTGAGCAAACTGGGGCTGACGGCTTATCAATGCTCGGCCAGGGGCGGGGCGCTGTTCTGTCGGTTGGAGGGGGAACGGGTGAAGATTGGCGGGGATGCGAGGTTGGTGGCCAGTGGGACGTTGTTGCTGGGTTAATCTGAACTGAGTACAGCCGGGAGAGCGATGTCGGCTGTCAGGCCGCCATCGCGAGCAGGCTCGCTCCCACATGGGAGTTGGGGTGTGCGCAGCCTTTGCATACACCACCAAGACCTGTGGGAGCGAGCCTGCTCGCGATGACGGCGGCAAAGATAGACAGTTGCCCCCCGCAATCAAAGATCAGAGACAACGGGAAGAGGGCATCTCGGCCTGACTCAATGGGCCGCGCTGTACCGCCGTACCCCACTGTCCACCAACGGTATATGCGCAGCCGTACTACCCGAGGCCTGGAACAGCACCAGATGTTCAGCCAACACGCGAATACCGACATGGGCGCCGACCTGATGATCGGCATGGCTCGGAAAGATCGACTCCAGCTGCGCTCCCGTCGGCAATTGCAGGCGATACAAGGTCGAAGCCCCCAGGAAGGTCTTGCCGACGATCCTGGCCGTCAGTGGGCTGTCCGGTGCATAGACGATATCGTCCGGCCGCAACAGCACATCCACTGCGCCACCGACAGGCCAGGTGTAGGCCCGGTTGCCGCGCAGGATACCCAGCTCGGTCTGCACCGATTCCGGGCTTTCGAGCCGGCCACGGATGAAATAGCCCTGTCCGATAAAACTGGCGACGAAGGGCGTCAGTGGTTCGTGGTACAGGTTGTAGGGCGTGTCCCACTGTTCCAGTCGACCTTCCTTGAACACGCCGACGTGGTCGCTCACGGCGAAGGCTTCTTCCTGGTCATGGGTGACCAGAATGGCGCTGGTGCCGCGGGCCTTGAGAATGTCCCGCACCTCATGGCTGAGCTTGCGACGCAACTCGCCGTCGAGGTTGGAGAACGGTTCGTCGAGCAACAGCAGCTGTGGCTCCGGCGCGAGCGCTCGGGCCAGTGCCACGCGCTGTTGCTGGCCGCCGGACAGTTCGTGGGGAAAGCGTTTACCCAGGTTCTTCAGATTGACCAGCTCCAGCAGCTCTTCCACCACGCGTTCCCTGTTCGGATGCTTGCGGATGCCGAAGGCGATGTTCTGCGCGACACTCAGGTGGGGAAACAGCGCGTAGTCCTGGAACACCATGCCGATACGACGTTTTTCCGGGGCCAGGGTGAAGCCGGCGCGGGAAAGGGTTTCCCCGGCCAGTTGGATTTCACCTTCGTGCACCGGCTCGAAGCCGGCAATGGCCCGCAATGTCGTGGTCTTGCCACACCCGGACGAGCCGAGCAGGCAGCCGATGTCGCCGGCATTGAGGTGCAGGTTGAGATTCTGCACGACCCGTTGGTCCTGGTAACCGCAGGCCAGGTTGTGCAGATTCAACAGCAGGGGATGACTCATGCGTGGTGATACGCCGGCTCGACAAGGAACTCGAGCAGGGCCTTTTGTGCATGGAGACGATTCTCGGCCTGGTGCCAAGCGACCGAGCGCGGATCATCCAGCAGGTCGAAGCTGATCTCCTCGCCACGGTGAGCCGGCAGGCAATGCATGAACAGCACCTCGGCATCCGCCAGGTCGAGCAGGGCCCGGTTGACCTGCAGCGGCGCGAACAGCTCGAGGCGCTTGGCGGTTTCTTCTTCCTGGCCCATGGAAGTCCAGACGTCGGTGCTCACCAGGTGCGCACCGGCCACGGCCAGTTTCGGGTCACGGACAATGGACACCCGGTCCCCGGCCTTGGCCACCAGTTCGGCGTTGGGGTCGTAGCCCTCGGGGCAGGCGATGCGCAACTGGAAGTCGAATTGCATCGCCGCTTCTATATAGCTGTTGCACATGTTGTTGCCATCGCCGATCCAGGCCACGGTCTTGCCCTGGATCGAGCCACGGTGTTCAAGGAACGTCTGCATGTCGGCCAGCAACTGGCACGGGTGCAGGTCATCGGACAGGCCGTTGATCACCGGCACACGGGAATGGGCGGCGAATTCGGTCAGGGTGCTGTGGGCAAAGGTACGGATCATCATCACGTCGAGCATGCTCGACATGACGATGGCGCAATCAGCGATCGGCTCGCCACGGCCCAGCTGGGTATCGCGAGGCGACAGGAAGATCGCCTGGCCGCCCAGCTGGATCATGCCGGCTTCGAACGAAATACGGGTACGGGTCGATGATTTCTCGAAGATCATGCCCAGTACGCGGTTCTTCAGGGGCTCGAACAGTACGCCGCGGTTACGCAGGTCTTTGAGCTCCACGCCTCGACGGATCACGCCGAGCAACTCATCGGGCGTGAGATCCATCAGGGAGAGAAAGTGCCTTGCGCTCATGATTGACTACCTTTTTGTAACAGACCGCAGATGCTCAAAGCCTTGTTTAATAAAAAAACGGGCGAGACCTGCGGCAAAAGCCGCACGGGGGCGACGAAAATAGGGGAAGGCGCGATATTGACATTAAATGTCGCGTCTTACCAATAGGGCTACGGTTTTTGGGGATTTCAGCAGGGTCATCACCAGACTGTGATGACATGTTTGAGGCCGGTTTCCTGACAGCAGCGACCCATTTGTACACTGGCGTTGCGCGGCTTGGCAATCAGTCGGGGCGGGCCTGGCATGACGGGTGGTCGCTTTATGACCTGTCGTTCAACGATTCGCCTGTCTGTTGGTCAGTGTGAAACATTTCCTAATGCAAAAGGGGTGGGTTATAAAAGAACCCCTAGACGCAGGAGCTTCGAAATGGATTCGAAAGAGCAACAACTGATGGAGCTGCTGGGGCTGACGGCGCGCTCCCTGACTCACCTCACCGCTTCGGTGACGTCCATGTCATTCGAGTTGTTGCGCAGCGACGATGAAGTCATCAAGGCCGCCGGTCGCCGAATGATCGATCGCATGGCCACCATCAGCGGCGGGCTCGACGAGCATTGGCGGTTGATCGGGGAGCTGACGGGAGAGCCTATCGCTCAGGAACAGGTGCAGACCGTCGAAGAGATCCAGCTGTTAGCGCCACCCCCCGAGCAGTGATGCCACTTCATCGGTACGCCTGATGCCCGGCAATTCACAGGACGAACCTCGCTGGCAAAGGCGTGGATCACGCGCCATAGTTTTGTTCCCGCGGCCGAAAGTGCCCGCCACGAATAAAACAGAGACTGGCCATGACCAAGACTCTTCATCACCGTGCGTGCCATCTGTGTGAAGCCATCTGCGGCTTGACCCTGGAAACCACCGAAACCGAAGGCCAGGGCCTGGCGATCACCTCGATCAAGGGCGATCCGCTGGACAGCTTCAGTCGTGGCCACATCTGCCCCAAGGCGGTGGCCCTGCAGGATATCCAGAACGACCCGGATCGTTTGCGCCAACCCATGCAGCGGATTGGCAGCGAATGGCAGCCCATCGCCTGGGACGAAGCGTTTGCATTGGTCGCTGAACGCCTGGCGGCCATTCAGGAGCACCATGGTCAGAACGCGGTGGCGGTCTACCAGGGCAACCCCAGCGTGCATAACTATGGACTGACGACCCACAGCAACTATTTCCTGGGGCTGTTGAAAACCCGAAGCCGTTTCTCGGCTACTTCCGTGGACCAGTTGCCCCATCACCTGACCAGCCACCTGATGTATGGCCACGGCTTGCTGCTGCCGATACCGGACATCGACCACACCGACTTCATGTTGATTCTGGGCGGTAATCCGTTGGCGTCCAATGGCAGCATCATGACCGTGCCGGATGTCGAAAAGCGCCTGAAGGCGATTCAGGCCCGGGGCGGCAAAGTGGTGGTGGTCGACCCGCGTCGCAGCGAAACGGCGGCCATGGCCAGCCAGCATCTTTTCGTGCGCCCCGGTGGTGACGCCGCGCTGTTGTTTGGCCTGCTCAACACCTTGTTCAGCGAAGGCCTGACCCGAGACAGTCATTTACCGGTGGATGGCCTTGAGGAGGTGCGCGAGGCTGTCGCAACCTTCACCGCCGAAGCGATGAGCCCGCTCTGTGCGGTGCCGGCGTCGCAGATTCGTCGGTTGGCCCGGGACTTCGCAGCCGCGCCCTCGGCGGTCTGCTATGGGCGAATGGGCGTCTCGACCCAGGCTTTCGGCACCCTGTGCCATTGGTTGATCCAGGTGATCAACCTGGTGACCGGTAATCTGGATCGGGTTGGCGGGGCGCTGTGCACCGAGCCGGCGGTGGATCTGGTGGCCAGCACTTCGGGCGGGCATTTCAACCGCTGGCAAAGCCGTGTATCCGGGCGTCCCGAGTACGCCGGCGAGCTGCCTGTGTCGACCTTGGCCGAGGAAATGCTTACCGAGGGCGAAGGCCAGATCCGGGCACTGGTCACCGTGGCTGGCAATCCGGTACTGTCCACGCCCAACGGGCGGCAACTGGAGCAGGCGCTGGACGGGCTGGAATTCATGGTCAGCGTCGATTTGTACATCAACGAGACCACCCGCTACGCCGACCTGATCCTGCCCTCGACCTCCGCCCTGGAAAATGACCATTACGACACCACGTTCAATCTGTTCGCGGTGCGCAACGTCACCCGTTTCAACCGGGCCATCCTGCCCAAGCCCGAGGGCGCCCTGCACGACTGGGAGATCTTCGTCGGCCTGGCCAAGGCCTTCGCCGCCAGGACCGGCAAGGAACTCAAACCAACCATGCCGCCCGCGCAAATGATCGACGCCGGCTTGCGGGCGGGTGCTTACGGGGATGCCTCGCCGCACAAGCTGTCCCTGGCGACGCTGTTTGACCATCCCCATGGCATCGATCTGGGGGCGCTCAAGCCTAACCTGGCGCCGCGGCTGAAGACTGAAAACCGGCGGGTGCAGGCCGCCCCCGCGGTGATTCTCGCCGATATCGGGCGTTTCGCCGCGTTGCCGACACCCAAGCCGGGTGAATTGCTGATGATTGGCCGTCGGCATGTGCGCAGTAACAATTCCTGGATGCATAACTTCCATCGACTGGTGAAGGGCAAGCCGCGTCATCAATTGCTGATGCATCCGGATGACCTGGCCAGTCGTGGTCTGAGCGATGGGCAACGAGTGAAGGTCAGTTCACGGGTGGGGGTGATCGAAGTCGAAGTGCTGGGCAGCCCGGACATGATGAAAGGCGTGGTCAGCCTGCCTCACGGTTGGGGGCATGCCCGGCCGGGTGTGCAGATGAGCATTGCCAGCGAGCAGCCGGGCTCCAGCGCCAATGACCTGACCGACGAACGCCAGCTGGACGAGTTGTCCGGCAATGCGGCGCTCAATGGCGTGCCGGTAACGGTGGCGGCTGCGTGAACTTGTCTGTGGAGGAGACCGAGCACCTTGCTCGGCTTTCCGTTACAATGCGCCACCGTGTCGACGACTTGAGTCGCGAAGTTTAAGCCGAGGTGCTCCATGGATATCATCGAAACGATCAAAGATCAGATTGCCAACAACACCGTCCTGCTCTACATGAAAGGCTCGCCGAATGCGCCGCAGTGCGGTTTCTCGGCCAAGGCTGCTCAGGCGGTAATGGCATGTGGCGAGAAGTTTGCCTACGTGGACATCCTGCAGAACCCGGAAATCCGTGCCAACCTGCCGAAGTACGCCAACTGGCCAACCTTCCCACAGCTGTGGGTCGCAGGTGAGTTGATCGGCGGTAGCGACATCATGACCGAGATGGCCGCTGACGGCTCGCTGCAGACCACGATCAAGGAAGCTGTAGCGAAAGTAGCGGCGAGCAAGACCGAAGCCTGATTTACGATGGTCCGTGTTCGCCACTCAGACTGTGGTTGAACAGGGACCTTGTGGGAGCAAGCCTGCTCGCGATTGCGGCGGGTCAGATACAGTGATGGCGGCTGACACACCGCAATCGCGGGCAGGCTCGCTCCCACAGTAGATGTTCAGTGTCGCCTGGGTCGCCAGGCAATAAAAAGCCCCGCCTCTCGTCAGAGGGCGGGGCTTTTTAGTGGCTCGTTTTTGGCGAAGCTTATTCTTCGCCCATCTGCGATTGCAGGTAGTTCTCAAGACCGACCTTGTCGATCAGGCCCAGTTGGGTTTCCAGCCAGTCAATGTGCTCTTCCTCGGACTCGAGGATGTCTTCCAGCAGTTCACGGCTGCCGAAGTCACCAACGCTTTCGCAATGAGCGATGGCGGCTTTCAGGTCGGTGTGGCCGGTGCGTTCGATACGCAGGTCGCACTCGAGCATTTCCCGGGTGTGTTCGCCGATGTGCAGTTTGCCCAGGTCCTGGACGTTCGGCAGGCCTTCGAGGAACAGGATGCGCTTGATCAGTTTATCCGCGTGTTTCATCTCGTCGATGGACTCGTGGTACTCGTGCTTGCCCAGCTTGTTCAGGCCCCAGTCTTCGTACATGCGTGCGTGCAGGAAGTACTGGTTGATTGCGACCAGTTCATTGGCGAGGATCTTGTTGAGATGCTGGATGACTGTAACGTCGCCTTTCATGGTGAGGCCTGCCCTGTAGTAGCTGTCTATAAGGCAGAGTTTGAGCCGCGTACTTACGGGTGTCAAACCTAAGTTATTGAATAATAAATGAAAATTAATCGGAATAAGAATGTTTGTGTTCCGCGTCTTGAAGCTAAGCAATTGATTTACAGGCATAAAAAAACCGGACACTGAGTCCGGTTCTTTTGAAAGCTGGTTATTAAGCGGCGCTGAATTCCACGGGGAAGGGGATCGACGCCTGGGCCGTTTGCGCTTTGGCGAGGGTTTCACGCACCACTTCCTTGGCCAGGCAGGCGCATTTGCCACATTGGCTGGCTACGCCGGTGGCCTGGCGGACTTCGCGATAGCTGCAGCAACCTTCATAGATCGCTTCGCGGATTTGTCCGTCGGTGACGCCAGTGCAGAGGCATACATACATAAGTGAGAACCGTCGCTGGTTGTGACTCAATTGAGACGGATCTTAATGTTAACGAGAATGATTGTCAAAGTGGTTTCTGAAGTGTCTGGGCTGGAGCCGCCACGGGCTGACGAACGGTTTTTTAGTGGCACTCTGGCGATTTTTCGATAACGCCAAAAAACCGTTGAGGACAGCCCAAATGCCCGGTGTATGATGGTCGGTCCTTGCGAAGCGGGTTCGTGTCACAGGGCTGTCGCCGGAGGGTGACAGGCTGACGCGAATCTTAGTTTTTCACGTTATTACACCAGGAGATATCCAATGAGCGTACTCGTAGGCAAGCAAGCCCCTGACTTCACCGTTCCTGCCGTTCTCGGCAACGGCGAAATCGTCGACAGCTTCACCCTGTCCTCGGCCATCAAAGGCAAATACGGCCTGGTGTTCTTCTATCCGCTGGACTTCACCTTCGTCTGCCCGTCCGAACTGATCGCTCTGGACCACCGCATGGACGATTTCAAGGCTCGTAACGTTGAAGTGATTGCCGTTTCGATCGACTCCCACTTCACCCACAACGCCTGGCGCAACACGCCGATCAACGGCGGCGGCATCGGCCCGGTGAAATACACCATGGCTGCCGACATGAAGCACGAAATCGCCAAGGCCTATGACGTCGAGTCCGAAGGCGGCGTGGCTTTCCGTGGTGCATTCCTGATCGACGACAAAGGCGTGGTCCGTTCGCAGATCGTCAACGACCTGCCACTGGGCCGTAACATGGAAGAGCTGATCCGTCTGGTCGACGCCCTGCAATTCCACGAAGAGCACGGCGAAGTCTGCCCTGCCAACTGGAAAAAAGGCGACAAGGGCATGACTGCATCGCCTGAAGGCGTTGCCGCTTACCTGGGTGAGCACGGCGACAAGCTGTAAGCGAACCAGGCATAAAAAAACCGGCTCTCGATGGGCCGGTTTTTTTATGGTTTAGAACTGCACGCAGTACTTGTGGCGAGGGGATTTATCCCCGCTGGGCTGTGCAGCAGCCCTAAAAGCACTCACTCGGTGTATCAGTTCCGGTTGAGTCGTTGCCATTGGGGCTGCTGCGCAGCCCAGCGGGGATAAATCCCCTCGCCACATAAAGCCAAGCCAGGATTTGCATCAGTCGTCGAAATCCTGCCAGCCACCCATCTCCTTCCAGCGATTGACTATTCCGCAAAACAGTTCGGCCGTTTTCTCGGTGTCGTAGCGGGCCGAGTGGGCTTCACGGCCGTCGAAGTCGATGTCGGCAGCCTGACAGGCCTTGGCCAACACGGTCTGGCCGTACGCCAGGCCGGCCAGGGTGGCGGTGTCGAAGCTGGAGAAGGGATGGAACGGGTTGCGCTTCATGTCCAGGCGCGCGACGGCCGCGTTGAGGAAACCGAGGTCGAAGCTGCTGTTGTGCCCGACCAGGATCGCGCGTTTGCAGCCGTTGGCCTTCAGCGCCTTGCGCACACCGCGGAAGATGTCGGTCAGGGCTGTTTCTTCACTTACGGCCATGCGCAGTGGATGATCGAGCTTGATCCCGGTGAATTCCAGGGCCGCCGCTTCGATGTTGGCACCTTCGAAGGGTTCGACGCGAAAGAAATAGGTGTGATCGGGGAACACAAAGCCTTTTTCGTCCATGCCGATGGTGGTCGCGGCAATTTCCAGCAGCGCATCGGTGGCGGAGTTGAAACCGCCGGTCTCTACGTCGACCACGACCGGCAGGTAACCCCGGAACCGGGCAGCCATGGGGTGGCGAGTGCCGCTTGAACCGCCGTTGCCGTCCAGTTCGTCATCGAAATGCTCTTCACTCACGCGCTTTCCTCCAGCAGGCGCCAGCGCAGTTTTTCACCGGCGCGCAGCGGGATGACAGTCTGCTCGCCGAAGGGCAGGCTGGCGGGGGCGGTCCATTCGTCGCGGACCAGGGTAATACGATCGGTGTTCACCGGCAGGCCGTAGAAACGTGGGCCATGGAGGCTGGCGAAGCCTTCGAGCTTGTCCAGCGCATTGCGTTGTTCGAACGCCTCGGCGTACATCTCGATGGCGGCATAGGCGGTGTAGCAACCGGCGCAACCGCAGGCCGCTTCCTTGGCATGGCGGGCGTGGGGCGCCGAGTCCGTGCCGAGGAAAAACTTGGCGCTGCCGCTGGTGGCGGCATCGAGCAGGGCTTCCTGGTGGGTGTTGCGCTTGAGGATCGGCAGGCAATAGAAATGCGGCCGGATCCCGCCCACCAGCATGTGGTTGCGGTTGTACAGCAGGTGATGCGCCGTGATGGTTGCGCCGACGTTGGCCGGGGCCTCGTTGACGAACTGCACGGCATCGCCGGTGGTGATGTGTTCGAACACGACCTTGAGTGTCGGGAAGCGCTCCACGACGCGGCGCATGTGCTCGTCGATGAAGATCTTCTCGCGGTCGAATACGTCGACGTCGCCGCGGGTGACTTCACCGTGGATCAGCAAGGGCATGCCGACTTCGGCCATGGCCTCCAGCGCCGGGAAGATCTTGTCGATGCTGGTGACCCCGGAGTCCGAGTTCGTCGTGGCGCCGGCAGGGTACAGCTTGGCGGCATGGACGAAGCCGCTGGCCTTGGCGTCGCGGATTTCTTCGGGCTGGGTACGGTCGGTGAGGTAAAGCACCATCAGCGGTTCGAAGCGGCTGCCGGTCGGGCGTGCGGCGAGGATACGCTTGCGATAGCCGTCGGCCTCGCTGGCATTGCGCACGGGCGGAACCAGGTTGGGCATGATGATTGCGCGCCCGAAGGTGCGCGCGACATCGGCGACGGTATGGGTCAACACAGCACCATCGCGAAGATGAATATGCCAGTCGTCGGGACGCAGCAGGGTCAGGCGGTCGGACATTGGGGGGCTTCCAGGCGGGTCAAACTCTGGGGAATGCTACCGGAAAAGACCGATGCAGGCACTCGCTATCAAGTTTTGCCGCAAGTGACCGATAGCTCCTTCAGGCATGAACCGAATCCGTGCCGTGTCTCGGGGCGGCGTCATGCGCCCAGCGAGTACCGAATTTCGTACAAAAGCCAGTGGAGCCTCCCGTGCGCCAGCGTTATCTAGCCTTGCTCAGTGTGTTTGCCAGTCTTCCTGCCATGGCGCTCACTTTCCAGACCCGTCTGGAGAGCATTGAGTGGACGGTTGAAGGCGACAAGTTCGAGTGCCGGCTGAGCCAGCCGATCACCGATTTCGGCAGCGGCGAATTCGTTCGCCGGGCGGGCGAGCAGGCCACGTTCCGCCTCAAGACCTACAATCCGATGATGGGTGGCGGGTCGGCAACGTTGCTGGCGGCGGCTGCGCCGTGGCAACCGGGGCGGGGCGACATCAACCTGGGATCGGTCAGGATCGGCAGTGGCGACGTGCTGTTCAACAGCTCCCAGGTCCAGGCGGGTCGTTTGATCAGCGGGCTGATGGAGGGGCGTAGCCCGGTGGTGCGTCGCAACACCGAGGACGGGAGGGTGTCGGAAGTCCGGCTACTGCCCGTGCGCTTCAACAAGGCCTTCAGCGACTATCAAGGTTGTGTGGCGAAACTGTTGCCAAAGAATTTCGAGCAGATTAAGCAGACCCAGATCGGCTTCCCCGGCGAAGAGGTCGAGCTCGACGCACACGCCAAGGCCCAATTGCAGGTGATGCTCGACTTCATCAAGGCCGACCCGAGCGTCAATCATGTCGAGCTTGACGGTCACTCCGACAACAGCGGTAACCGTTTGACCAATCGTGAGCTGTCGCGCCGCCGGGCCCTGGCGGTCCAGGATTTCTTCAAGGCCAATGGCTTCCAGGAGTCGCAGATCACCTTGCGCTTCCATGGCGAGCGCTACCCTCTGGTACCCAACACCAACGCCGCCAACCGGGCCAAGAACCGCCGTGTGGTCGTCCAGCTGTCGCGTGTGTCCCCCACCGAAGCGCCGGTACCTCAACCTGCCCTTCAACCAGCACCCGCGCCCGCTGCGGCTCCGGCCAAGGCGCCAGCACCGACCGCTGCACCCGCCAAGGCCCCGTCGCCCGCGGCTGCGCCGGCCAAGACCTCGGCCCCGAGTCCCGTTCCGGCCACTGCGCGGACATCCTGATTCGATTTGATCGTCGCGCGCTCGACATAATCTGTCGCTTCGTCGTCATAAGCTGTCGCGCCTCTGTAAATTATCTGCGCCGGACGTTAGACTTGACGGCTTTCCGTACAACCCGTGGAGTGATGGCATGGCGGACGTAAACAAGGTCGTTCTGGCGTATTCCGGCGGCCTGGACACTTCGGTGATCCTCAAGTGGCTGCAGGACACTTATAACTGCGAAGTGGTGACCTTCACCGCTGACCTGGGGCAGGGCGAAGAAGTCGAGCCTGCACGCGCCAAGGCTCAGGCCATGGGCGTCAAAGAGATCTACATCGATGACCTGCGCGAAGAATTCGTCCGCGACTTCGTGTTCCCGATGTTCCGTGCCAACACCGTTTACGAAGGCGAGTACCTGCTTGGTACGTCCATCGCCCGTCCGCTGATCGCCAAGCGCCTGATCGAAATCGCCAACGAGACCGGCGCCGACGCCATTTCCCATGGCGCCACCGGCAAAGGCAACGACCAGGTGCGTTTCGAACTGGGCGCCTATGCCCTCAAGCCCGGCGTGAAAGTCATTGCCCCGTGGCGCGAGTGGGACCTGCTGTCCCGTGAAAAACTGATGGATTACGCCGAGAAGCATGCGATCCCGATCGAGCGTCACGGCAAGAAGAAATCCCCGTACTCGATGGATGCCAACCTGCTGCACATCTCCTATGAAGGCGGCGTGCTGGAAGACACCTGGACCGAGCACGAAGAAGACATGTGGCGCTGGACCGTTTCCCCGGAAAAGGCCCCGGATACTCCGCAATACCTGGAGCTGACCTATCGCAACGGCGATATCGTCGCTCTGGACGGCGTGGAAATGAGCCCGGCCACTGTGCTGGCGACCCTGAACCGTATCGGTGGCGAACACGGCATCGGTCGTCTGGACATCGTCGAGAACCGTTATGTCGGCATGAAGTCTCGTGGTTGCTACGAAACCCCAGGCGGCACCATCATGCTGCGTGCTCACAGGGCAATCGAATCGATCACCCTGGACCGCGAAGTGGCGCACCTCAAAGACGAGTTGATGCCCAAGTATGCCAGCCTGATCTACACCGGTTACTGGTGGAGCCCTGAGCGTCTGATGCTGCAACAGATGATCGACGCCTCCCAGGTCAATGTGAACGGTGTCGTACGCCTGAAGCTGTACAAGGGCAATGTGATCGTGACCGGGCGCAAGTCCGACGATTCGCTGTTCGATGCCAACATCGCGACCTTCGAAGAAGACGGTGGCGCCTACAACCAGGCCGACGCGGCCGGGTTCATCAAGCTCAATGCCTTGCGCATGCGCATCGCGGCGAACAAGGGTCGCAAGCTGTTCTGATCCTGTCGATGTGAAAACGGCCTGCCCTGAGCAGGCCGTTTTTTTTGCCTTCCCTACCTGTGCTGCACCCCGTCGCGGCGCTTTCTGCGTAGCGCTCATCCGTCCGGCACAACGCCTGCCCGGTCGCGGTTGTACATGACGTACACGACTATCTCTGTGGGCTGCGCAGCCTGTTTTGAGTGTTTTGCTCGATCGACTTCGATCAGCCGTTCCGAAGGGTTGCACACGACCAGTATCACTCGTCGTGGATCATGCTTTCCTCGCTGAAGGCGCACCCGCCATTTTTTTATCTTGTGGGGGCGACGGAACACGCGTTTACCGCGGCATATCGGGTCATCCATGGTCTTGACGAAGTGTTTGTTCTTGCGAAAGTCTGAAGGGGAATACAACGAGCGATAGTTGAAGTTGAGCGTGACGAAAAAAAGAAGCAGGAGATAAAAAGGAAAGCTGATCAGGAACCACAGATAATATTTACGATCCTGATCATCCAGAAACGGCAAGGAAATCGCCGCGGAGGTTTCGGATAAGGTTGCGAATATGGCAATGAGGGTCATGGGGTTTGCAATGGTTTTCAAAGGCTTGTTCATGGTGAATGCTCATGAGTGATCCAGTTCGGTTAGTTTAAGTGGCATGAAATTTAATGGTTTGTTGGGTTTGATGAGCTTGAATATATAAGAGGGGGGTGTCTTGTTGTAAGTGTCGTATTGAATGGTCCTGTCCTTTTATATGAATTCTGATGCGCGGGTAGGAGAAAATGACGTTTATGGGTAAATAATTCAGTTACTTTTTATGAGCTGTCGAGTCTCTATCTATATGTAAAAGGAACGCTTCTACAGGGTAAAAACCGCGCTATTCATAGGGGGGCGGGGACTGTGAAAGCGCCACCCGCATTCTGCGGACCCATTCATGGCACATTATTTCCGCGAGAATTTGTAGGAATTTTCTGTGTTGCCTGTAGGTTGCGTCTTTCGGTGTGGGCGGCCAGGGGGCGCGGCATGCCAAGGTAGAAATGACTAGGCTATTGTGCCTGCTCTAAAAATTCGAACAGCGAAGTTGGATTTGCCCATGAATAAAGTGCTGATCGTTGATGATCATCCCGTCATTCGTCTTGCTGTACGTTTACTGATGGAGCGTCATGGTTATGAAGTTATTGCCGAAACGGATAACGGCGTCGATGCGTTACAACTTGCCCGGGAGCAAGCCCCCGATATTGTCATCCTGGATATTGGTATTCCGAAATTGGACGGGCTGGAGGTCATTGCGCGTCTGACCTCCAACCCCTCACCATTGAAAGTACTGGTACTGACCTCTCAGGCACCCGGGCATTTTTCGATGCGATGCATGCAGACAGGCGCGGCCGGATATGTATGCAAGCAACAGGACCTCACGGAGTTGTTGAGTGCGATAAAAGCCGTACTCTCCGGCTACAGCTACTTTCCCAACCAGGCGCTGCACACGGTGCGTTCGAGTCTTGGCAATGCCAGCGAATCCGATATGGTGGATCGTTTGTCTGGAAGGGAAATGATGGTGCTGCAGCAACTGGCTCGCGGAAAAACCAACAAGGAAATTGCGGATGGAATGTTTTTGAGCAACAAGACCGTCAGTACCTACAAGACCCGTTTGTTGTTGAAGCTCAATGCCCGTTCGCTGGTCGATTTGATCGAACTGGCACAGCGTAACGGGTTGGTGTGAGGTCTCGGTCACGCGTACTCAGTAAAAAGCCTCCACATGGGAGGCTTTTACGTGTCAGAGGTCAAAGTCGTAATCGGCCAGCTGCTTTTGCAGGCGACGCTCTTCCAGCAGGTTGTCGATGGTTCGGCGTTTGCTCAGATTGGTCTTGGGCACTTCCACCACCGGTTCGGCGTCTTCGGTTTCAATGGCGATGAAATCGTCTTCTACATCCAGTTGTTCTTTGCCAGTACTCATGGGTTCGACTCCAGGCTAAGACTGCCTTTGGGGCACCTTATATCGATAAACCACGAGCGGGTAAAAAAGATTTTTTCAATCGATGTATCTATAAAAGCAATAACGCCTCAATCGTCAGAGGTCTTGTCCTTGTATTCGCACAGGTCTTCAATCCGGCAACTGCCGCAGCGGGGCTTGCGGGCCAGACAGACGTAGCGCCCATGCAGGATCAGCCAGTGATGGGAGTCGAGAAGATACTCCTTGGGCACGAACCTCATCAGCTTCTTCTCCACCTCCACCACGTTCTTGCCCGGCGCCAGGCCGGTTCGGTTGCTGACGCGGAAAATGTGGGTGTCCACTGCCATGGTCAACTGGCGGAATGCAGTATTGAGCACCACGTTGGCGGTCTTGCGACCTACGCCGGGAAGGGCTTCCAGCGCCTCGCGGGTCTGGGGAACGACACTGCCATGGCGCTCGATCAGCAGACGGCAGGTTTCGATCACGTTCTTTGCCTTGCTGTTGAACAGGCCGATGGTCTTGATGTACTCGGACAGTCCCTCTACGCCCAGTGCATGGATCGCCTCCGGGGTGTTGGCCACCGGAAACAGCTTGGCCGTGGCCTTGTTGACGCCGATATCGGTGGATTGTGCCGAGAGGATCACCGCGATCAACAACTCGAACGGCGAGGAGTAGGCCAGTTCGGTTTTCGGCTCGGGGTTGTCTTCGTGAAAGCGACGAAATATTTCCAGGCGTTTTGCGGCGTTCATGGGCGCGGCGTTTCCTCGAGGGTTGATTGGGTTTTGGCAGGCATCCAAGCCTGGTAGGCCCCCAGCAGCAGGCCCAGCAGCAGGAACCCTCCGGGGGCAAGCAAGGCCAATGGGGTGCCATTGCCGATCAGTTCGCGCAGGGTGCCCAAGCTGATCATCAACAGACCGAACAGCCCCGTCAGCTTGAGATAGCCTGGCAGGCGTGGCTCGATGAAAGAACTGTCGTGTTCCAGCGCCACACAACTCAAGGCTATCCAGCCGATGTAAAGGTTCAACGACCGATACCCTTCCAGCCACCAGGCCTGGGCGGCGAGACTGGCGCAGGCGGTCAGGGTCGCGGCCAGGACGACAGAGCTCAGCAAGCGCTGATAAGCGCTCAGGCGCGGCCGCACAAGGCCCATCGCCAAGCCATGGCCGCCGCTGATCAACGTCCACGCCACCCATAGGCCCAGCGCATTGACCAATGAGTTGCTGGCGCCAACCAAAGGCACGAGCAGCAGGCCGCGGGTCAGTGACTGTTTATTCATGGGCAACGCCTCCGGTCAAGGATGCCTTGTGTTCGTCGAAATAGCGCAGCGCATCGTGTACGGCCTGGAGCACTGCCCGGGAGGTCACCGTTGCGCCGGCCAGTTGATCGAATTGCCCTTGGTCCTTTTTCAAGGCCCAACCGCTGTCGCTGGGGGCCTCACGGGATTTGCCGTTGAAGCCTTGCAGCCAGGCGTTAGGCCAACCGGCAATGGCCGCGCCCAGGCCCGGTGTTTCGGTCTGGCGCAGGGTTTTCACCCCCAACAGACGGCCCGACGGGTCGATGGCGATCAGCAATTCGATGCTGCCTTCGTAGCCCAATGCCTGGCTGCGTAGCAGTACGGCGGCGGGCTGGCCGGTACGGGTCGCGAGGTAGCCACCCAGCAACGTGCTATGGGCCAGGGGTACCGGGTCCGTCAAAACCGGCTGTGCCAATGGCCGGTTGTCGTACAGGTCGGTGGGCAAGACCTCGAGCAGGGTTCTATTCGCGAGGGTCTGTTGCTGGCCCTCAATGCGCTCGGCGGTGCCGATTTGCATGAGGTACGTGGCACCGAGGCCGAGTGCGGTCAACAGCGCCAGGAGGGCAACGCCGCCGGGATTTCTCATGGCGCTTGCCGTCCTTGCCGTGCTTCGACGAAACGCTCCAGCGCCGGCACCCCGAGGTTCATCAGCAGCACCGCAAACGCCACGCCGTCCGGGTAGCTACCCCAGATGCGGATCAGGTAGACCAGCAGCCCCACTCCGACGCCGAACAGCAGGCGAGCGAGCGGCGCCTTGGGCCCCGAAACCGGTTCGGTCACGATGAAAAACGCCCCCAGCAGGGTCGCTCCCGTCAGCAGATGAAACAGCGGTGAACCGTGGGAGTCCGAGCCGGAGCCGTTCCAGCACAACAGGCTGATGGTGAACAGGCCGGCCAGCATGCCCACCGGCGCGTGCCAGCTGAATACGCGTTGCTGCAGCAGGAACAGGCCGCCCGTCAGGAATGCCAGGTTGATCCACTCGGCCCCGCGACCGCCGAAACGTCCGAACGCCGGATTGCTGGCGAACAACTCATCGATGGTCAGGCTCTTGTTGATGCGCAAGCTGTCCAGCGCTGTCGCGCCGGCCCAGGCATCGGGAGTGGGATGAACGCCAGCCACCTGTTGCAGGCCTTCAAGCAAGCCGACGCCGTGGGGCATTGGCCATTGACTCATGTGGACGGGGAACGCCACCAGCACCAGGGCGTAACCGAGCATGGCCGGGTTGAACGGATTGTTGCCGACGCCGCCCCACAGGTGCTTGCCGAACAACAAGGCGCAAGCGGCCGCGGTAACCGTCAGCCACCATGGACAATAGGCTGGCAAGGCGAGGGCCAGCAATGTGGCGCTGACCAGCGCGCTGCCGTCGTTCAGCTCGGGTTTGAGCGGTCGATGCCGCAAACGCAGCACCAGTGCTTCGACCGCCAATGCGGTGATCCCGGACAGCAGCAGGTTGAGTACCACGCCCCAGCCATAAAACCACATCAATGCCAGCGCACCGGGTAGCGTGGCCAGCAGCACGCGCATCATCGCTTGCCGTAGGCGCTCATCCGGGGCCTCAGGAAGTGGCATGGGCGTCCACCTGGCGTTCGGCGTTTCTTACCGCCTGCTCCAACGCCTGTACGTCTGCGTCCGGGGCTGCCGCCGCCCGGGCTTTGCTGAGTTCGGCGCGCCGCATCGCCAGTTGGATCTTCGCCCGCTTCAGTTCGGCATCCTGCGCCGGTGCGGCAGTTGGTGCGGCCGGCGGTACGCTGCTTTCCAGCTGTGCCAGGGCCTGCTCCGCCGCTTCGTACTGGTGTTGCAGCACAATCAATTGCGACTGCTGCTCAAAGGTCGGTGGATGACCGAAGGCTTTCAAGGATTTGTTCAGTTGTGCCCGGCTCATGGCCAGGTCGACCTTGGCCTTTTTCAGTGCGGCATCGACGCTGGCGGCTTTTTGCGCACGTACCCGTTCCAGTGCGGCCTGCACCGGATCCATTGCCTGGGGCTGGGCTGGGGTTTTGGCGGCGTGCTGGGTACGTGCCAAGCGCTCCGCCTGACGCTGCTCTTCTTCGCGACGCAAGCGCGCATTGCGTTGTTCGAAGCGCCGCCGGGCATGGTTGCGCTTGGCGGTACGTGCTTGTTGTTCCTCGGGGCTGAAGGCCAGGCCTCCGACAACCGGCAGCACGGTCGCCATCGGCAAGGGCCGCATTTCGATACAGTCGACCGGGCAGGGGGCCACGCAGAGATCGCAGCCCGTACATTCGTCGATGAGGACGGTGTGCATCAGCTTTGCTGCGCCGACAATCGCGTCCACCGGGCAGGCCTGGATGCACTTGGTGCAGCCGATGCATTCGGCCTCGCGGATGAAGGCTATTTGCGCAGGGGCCGAGCCACGGCTGGTATCCAGTTCCAGCACCGGTATTTTCAGCAGGTCGGCCAGCGCGGCGATGGTTTCGCTTGCGCCGGGCGGGCATTTGTTGATCGGCTCGCCCTCGGCGATGCCTTCGGCGTAGGGCTTGCACCCTGGATGGCCGCACTTTCCGCATTGGGTTTGCGGTAGCAGGGCGTCGATACGTTGAATCAGGTTCATGTTTTGACCAGCCCGCGTAATCCAAGGAACGCCACCGCCATCAACCCGACGGCAATCAACTGAACAGGCAGGCCTCGAAAGGGCAGGGGAATATCGTTATTGAGGGTGCGTTGGCGCAAATCTTCGAACAGGCTCAACACCAGCCACAAGCCCAGCCCGGCACCCAGGCTCAAGGCGATGGCGTGGGCCAGCCCTCGATCGTCCTGGCTATTGAGCAGCGCGACGCCCAGTATGCCGGCGTTGCCAAGCAACAGCGGCCACAATCCCTCGAACGGCAGTGCCGGCAGCCAACGCGCCAGCAGGCGCAGCAATGGCCCGATCAACAGGACGCTCAAGGGCAGCCAGGCGAACAGGCGCAGCGACGTCAGGTTTACCGGGACCAGCAGCCAATGGTCGATCAGGTAACCCAGGGTGCCGACCACCAGCATCAGGCATGTCGAGGCCAGGCCCAGGGCATGGACCTGCTGTCTTCCACCGGCCTTCAGCAGCGGATCGACGCCCAGCGGCGAATGCAACACCAGGTTGTTGATCAGGGCAGTGCCGAGCAATGTGAGAAGGATGTCGGACATGATGTATTAGGTGACAAAAGGACCTGTTACAAGATTAGGCATTATCCGGCAGGCCAGATATGAAAATCCCACAGCCGCTTGCAAAGCGTCTGTGGGATCGGTGCAGCGTGCAATCGTCTTACTTGATCCGCTGACCCGGCTTGGCGCCGCTGTCGGGGCTCAGCAGATAGATTTCCTCACCGCCGGGGCCTGCCGCCATCACCATGCCTTCAGAGATGCCGAAGCGCATTTTGCGAGGCTTGAGGTTGGCGATCATCATCGTCAACCGGCCTTCGAGCTTGGCCGGATCCGGGTAGGCGCTCTTGATGCCGGAGAACACGTTGCGTTGCTCGTCACCGATGTCCAGGGTCAGGCGCAGCAGTTTGTCGGCGCCCTCGACGGCCTCGGCCTTGACGATCAGTGCCACGCGCAGGTCAACGGCGGCAAATGCGTCGAACTCGATTTCCGGTGACAGTGGGTCCTTGACCAGTTCGCCGTTGCCGGTTGCAGCGCCGGTGTCGGTCTGGCTGGCGGCCAGGTCTTCCTTGGAGGCGTCGGTCATGGCTTGCACCTTGGCAGCATCGATGCGGGTCATCAGTGGCTTGAACTCGTTCAACTGATGATTGCTCAACAGGGTCTGGTGATCGTTCCAGGTCAGCGGCGCGACGTTCAGGAACGCCTCGGCATCGGCGGCCAGCAGCGGCAGCACCGGCTTGAGGAAAATCACCAGTTGGCGGAACAGGTTGACGCCCAGTGCACAGATCGCCTGGACCTCGTCCTGCTTGCCTTCCTGTTTGTTCAGCGACCACGGTGCCTTGTCGGCGATCCAGGCATTGGCACGGTCGGCCAGGGCCATGATCTCGCGCATGGCGCGGGCAAAGTCGCGGGCCTCGTAGGCTTCGGCGATGCTTGGCGCTGCGGCCAGGAACGCGTCCGTCAGCTCCGGTGCGGCGTTACCCGCCACCAGCACACCGGCGTTGCCCTTGTGGATAAAACCGGCGCAACGGCTGGCGATGTTGACGACCTTGCCCACCAGGTCGGAGTTGACCTTCTGGACGAAGTCCTCGAGGTTCAGGTCCAGGTCGTCGACGCCACGGCCAAGCTTGGCCGCGTAGTAGTAGCGCAGGTATTCCGGCGACAGGTGGTCCAGGTAGGTGCGGGCCTTGATGAACGTGCCGCGGGACTTGGACATTTTCTGACCATTGACGGTCAGGTAGCCGTGGACATTGATGCCGGTCGGCTTGCGGAAACCGGCGCCTTCGAGCATCGCGGGCCAGAACAGGGCGTGAAAGTTGACGATGTCCTTGCCGATGAAGTGATACAGCTCGGCGGTGGAGTCCTTGCCCCAGAACGCGTCGAAGTCCAGCTCCGGCGTGCGGTTGCAGAGGTTCTTGAAGCTGGCCATGTAGCCGATGGGGGCGTCCAGCCAGACGTAGAAGTACTTGCCCGGCTCGTCGGGGATCTCAAAGCCGAAGTACGGCGCATCACGGGAGATGTCCCACTGCTGCAGGCCGGCGTCGAGCCATTCGGCGATCTTGTTGGCGACCGCGTCCTGCAGGGTGCCGCTGCGGGTCCAGCCCTGCAGCATCTGCTGGAAGTCCGGCAGCTTGAAGAAGAAATGCTGGGAGTCCTTGAGCACCGGCGTCGCACCGGAAATCGCCGATTTCGGATCTTTCAGGTCGGTCGGCGCGTAGGTCGCGCCGCATTTTTCGCAGTTGTCGCCGTACTGGTCCTCGGTGCCGCATTTCGGACAGGTACCCTTGATGAAGCGGTCGGCCAGGAACATTTTCTTTTCCGGGTCGAAATACTGGGTGATCGAACGGGTTGCGATGTGCCCGGCGTCACGCAGTTTCAGGTAGATCTGGCTCGACAGCTCACGGTTTTCTTCGGCGTGAGTGGAGTGGAAATTGTCGAAGTCCACCAGGAACTCGGCAAAGTCGGCGCTGTGTTCAGCCTGGACATTGGCGATCAGTTGTTCCGGGGTGATGCCTTCCTTTTCCGCGCGCAACATGATGGCCGAACCGTGGGCGTCGTCGGCGCAGACATAAATGCATTGGTTGCCGCGATGTTTCTGGAAGCGCACCCACATATCGGTCTGGATGTACTCCAGCATATGGCCGAGGTGAATCGAACCATTGGCATAGGGCAGGGCGCTGGTGACGAGAATCTTGCGTGGCTCGGACATGGGGCTCGGCTACTTAGATGAAACGGAGGTCGGCCACTATAAAGCGCCGGCGGCTTTTTTTCACCCTTCGGGCCGGTTTCGGGGCTGCGGAAAATATTGCGTCATGCGCGAACTATGAGCACAAAAGTATTCACATATCGGTAATCGGGTCTAGGATAGCGACCTGTTTTTCAAGTCCTGCTATCGGAGTTGCCCATGAGCGCCGTCAATCGCGCAACGGTGGAAGCCGTCCTTCGCCAATACACCGACCCCTACCTGAACCAGGATCCGGTCAGCGCTGGATGTGTACGCGCCATCGACATCCAGGGTGAGCATGTCAGTGTCCAGCTGGAAATCGGCTACGCCGCCGATCTGTTCAAGAGCGGTTGGGCGCAGATGCTGCAGATGGCAATCGAGGCCCTGGACGGTGTGACCACCGCCAAGGTCGATGTCACCAGCGTGATCGTCCCCCACAAGGCCCAGGCGCAGGTGCCGGGTTTGGCGAACGTCAAGAACGTGATCGCTGTGGCCTCGGGCAAAGGCGGTGTGGGCAAGTCCACCACCGCAGCCAACCTGGCCCTGGCCCTGGCCCGTGAAGGGGCGAAGGTCGGGATGCTCGATGCGGACATCTACGGTCCGAGCCAGGGCATCATGTTCGGCATTGCCGAAGGCACCCGGCCGCAGGTCAAGGACCAGAAGTGGTTCGTGCCGATCCAGTCCCATGGCGTGGAGGTCATGTCCATGGCCTTCCTCACCGACGACAACACGCCGATGGTCTGGCGCGGGCCGATGGTGTCCGGTGCCTTGCTGCAACTGGTGACGCAGACCGCCTGGGGCGACCTGGATTACCTGGTGATCGACATGCCGCCGGGCACCGGCGATATCCAGCTGACCCTGGCGCAGAAAGTCCCGGTGGCCGGCGCGGTCATTGTCACCACGCCCCAGGACCTGGCCCTGCTGGATGCCCGCAAGGGGGTGGAGATGTTCCGCAAGGTGAACATCCCGGTGCTGGGCGTGGTGGAAAACATGGCGGTGCACATCTGTTCGAACTGCGGGCACGCTGAACATCTGTTCGGCGAAGGCGGCGGCGAAAAACTGGCCACCCAGTACGGCGTCGAATTGCTGGCTTCGCTGCCACTGTCGATGCTGATCCGCGAGCAGGCCGACGATGGCAAGCCGACGGTGATCGCCGAGCCGGACAGCCAGATCGCCATGGTCTACCAGGAACTGGCCCGTCATGTGGGCGCGCGGATCGTGTTGCAGGAAGCGGCTGCACCGGCGATGCCGAATATTACTGTCAGCGACGACTGACAAGCCGGAGGCAAATCCTGTGGGAGCGAGCCTGTTCGCGATAGCGGAATTACATTCAACCTCGCGTTGACTGACACACCGCCAACGCGAGCAGGCTCGCTCCCACACTGGCTTTTGCGGCGGTTTTACATCCGCAACCCGCCATCCATCTCCAGGATCCGCCCGGTGTAATAGTCGTTCTCGAAGATATAGGCTGCTGAATGAGCGATCTCTTCGGGCCGGCCCATGCGCTTGAGTGGAATCCCGGAGGTCATTTTCTCCAGGGCCTCAGGCTTCATGCCCAGGGTCATCTCGGTTTCGATGAAGCCCGGTGCGATGCCGGCGACACGAATGCCGTAGCGCGCCAGTTCCTTGGCCCAGGTCACGGTGGCGGCTGCCACACCGGCCTTGGCGGCCGAGTAGTTGGTCTGGCCGATGTTGCCGGCCCGGGAGATCGACGAGATATTGATGATGGTGCCGCTGTTCTTCAGCTCGACCATTTTCGCCGCCACTTCACGGGTGCAGAGGAACACACCGGTGAGGTTGACGTCGATCACGGCCTGCCACTGGGCCAGGCTCATCTTGGTCATTTCGCCGTCCTTGACCTTGAGCAACAGGCCGTCGCGCAGGATCCCGGCATTGTTGATCAACCCGTGGATCGCGCCGAAATCTTCGGCAACCCGGGCGACCATGTCGCTCACCTGTTCTTCATTGGCGACGTTGCACAGGTATGCCCGGGCTTCGACGCCCTTGGCCACGCAGGCGGCAACGGCCTGGTCGAGTTTCTCCTGGTTGAGGTCCACCAGGGCGAGCTTCGCGCCTTTGTCGGCAAAATACTCGGCCATGGAGCGGCCCAGACCCTGGCAACCGCCGGTGATAATGATTACTTTGTCAGTGAGTTGCATGCGTATATCCAGGTGTCTGAGCGTTTTTAGACGAATTTTATCAAGGGAGTCATAAATTGAGCGTTGATGCTGCCAAGCATGCCCGAGAATTGCTGCTCAAGGAATACCGTGGAATGCTCTCCACCCATTCCAAATCCATGCCTGGATTTCCGTTCGGCTCCGTGGTGCCATATTGCCTGGACGAGCAGGGCCGGCCGCTGATCCTGATCAGCCGCATCGCCCAGCACACCCACAACCTGCAGAAAGATCCCAAGTGTTCCATGCTGGTGGGCGAACGGGGCGCCGAAGACGTACAGGCCGTGGGGCGCCTGACCTACCTGGCCGAGGCACGGAAACTTGAAGACAGCGCCGCCATCGACGCTGCCGCCGAGCGTTACTACCGCTACTTCCCTGAGTCGCAGAACTACCACAAGGCCCACGATTTCGATTTCTGGGTGCTCGATCCGGTGCGCCATCGCTACATCGGCGGTTTTGGCGCCATCCACTGGATCGACCGGATCACCTTGGCCAACCCCTTTGCCGGCAAAGCCGAGGCGAGCATGATCGAGCACATGAATGCGGATCACGCCAAGGCCATCGCCCATTACGTCGATCTGGCCGGCCTGCCCAGGACCGAAGCGGCGCAACTGGTGGGCATCGACAGCGAAGGCATGCATCTGCGCATTGGTCAGGGGCTGCATTGGTTGGCATTTCCAGCACCCTGCAATACGCCGACACAAGTTCGCGAAGCCTTGGTTTATCTGGCCCACGCCGAAGAATGGCCGAAAAATGCAGAGGCCGACGCTTGAATTCACGAAAGGCCGACGTCATTTAGGTTTTCATAGCTAGTGGCCTGTGTGGCTAATTCGTGCACTCAACTTCGGCGCCAGGGTTTGTCAGCCTGCGTTGCCATTCCTCGCCGTAGCGGGGCTACGACTCGTCATGGCGCCTTGCCTGGCAAGCCCTGACACTCGAATTTGAGTACTCGAATTAACCGTACAGGCCACTAGGCATTCTTGCGTTGAGGAAACCATTTGATGCGCCCTTTTTTATTGCTCTTTCTGCTGTTCCCGGTGTTGGAGCTGTTCGTATTCGTCAAGGTCAGCGGTGCGATCGGCTTTTTCCCGGCCCTGCTGCTGGTCATTCTCGGCTCGATGCTCGGCGTGTTCGTGTTGCGCATCGCCGGCCTCGCTACGGCCTTGCGTGCCCGTGAAAGCCTGAGCCGCGGCGAGCTGCCTGCCCAGACCATGCTCGAAGGCCTGATGCTGGCCCTGGGCGGCGGTCTGTTGATCCTGCCTGGCTTCATCAGCGACGTGGTGGGCCTGATCATGTTGTTGCCTTTCACCCGTCGGTTGCTGGCCAACAAGATGCGCCAGCGAGCCGAGGAACAGGCGATGCGCCAGCGGGCGTTTGCCGACGACCTGCAGCCCCGTGGTGGCCCGGCGCCGCGAGAACCCCTGGGCCGCGAGCCCAATGTGATCGAAGGCGAATTCGAGCACCGCGACTCCAAATAAAACCCACCACACGGCACCTTCGGGTGCCGTGTTCGTTTGTGCGATGAAGAAATTTTTTTCGGTCCGGCCCTTGTAATCCCCTTGTACGCCCTTATGTATCGGTCACCGCAAGGTTTCCGGTGGCAACACCGGACAGACTTCCGCGGTTCGACTGACGAACCGCACCCGGCTCTGCCGGCTTTTGTTAAACCCGCCGGGACTACACCGGCCGATGAAAACCAAAATTAGGAGAGATCGACAATGAAGCTTCGTCCTCTGCATGACCGCGTCGTCATCCGTCGCAGCGAAGAAGAGAAGAAATCCCTTGGCGGTATTGTCCTGCCAGGTTCGGCTGCCGAGAAAGCCAACCACGGTGAAGTTCTCGCTGTAGGTACCGGCCGTGTGCTGGACAACGGTGAAGTGCGTGCGCTGGCCGTGAAAGTGGGTGACAAGGTCGTGTTCGGCCCTTACTCCGGCAGCAACACAGTAAAAGTCGACGGCGAAGAACTGCTGGTCATGGGCGAGAGCGAAATCCTCGCTGTTCTCGAAGGCTGATTTCCCCGCTCATCTTCCCGCTACTACACAGTATTTAAGGAATATCGATCATGGCTGCTAAAGAAGTTAAATTCGGCGATTCCGCCCGCAAGAAAATGCTCGCCGGTGTCAACGTCCTGGCTGACGCAGTAAAAGCGACCCTGGGCCCGAAAGGCCGTAACGTGATCATCGAGAAGAGCTTCGGCGCTCCGACCATCACCAAGGACGGCGTTTCCGTAGCCAAGGAAATCGAGCTCAAGGACCGTTTCGAAAACATGGGCGCGCAGCTGGTCAAAGACGTTGCTTCCCGTGCCAACGACGACGCCGGTGACGGCACCACCACCGCCACCGTCCTGGCTCAATCGATCGTCAACGAAGGCCTGAAAGCCGTCGCTGCCGGCATGAACCCGATGGACCTCAAGCGCGGTATCGACAAGGCGACCATCGCCATCGTCAAAGAGCTCAAGGCCCTGTCCAAGCCGTGCGCCGACTCCAAGGCCATCGCCCAGGTAGGCACCATCTCGGCCAACTCCGACAACTCCATCGGCGACATCATTGCCGAAGCCATGGAAAAAGTCGGTAAAGAAGGCGTGATCACCGTTGAAGAGGGTTCGGGCCTGGAAAACGAACTGTCTGTCGTGGAAGGCATGCAGTTCGACCGTGGCTACCTGTCGCCATACTTCGTCAACAAGCCGGACACCATGGTTGCCGAGCTCGACGGCCCGCTGATCCTGCTGGTCGACAAGAAGATCTCCAACATCCGTGAAATGCTGCCAGTGCTGGAAGCCGTTGCCAAAGCCGGCCGCCCACTGCTGATCGTGGCCGAAGACGTTGAAGGCGAAGCCCTGGCGACCCTGGTTGTGAACAACATGCGCGGTATCGTCAAGGTGGCTGCCGTCAAGGCACCAGGCTTCGGCGACCGTCGCAAGGCCATGCTGCAGGACATCGCCGTCCTGACCGGCGGTACCGTGATTTCCGAAGAAATCGGCCTGAGCCTGGAAAGCACCACCCTGGAGCACCTGGGTAACGCCAAGCGCGTCATCCTGTCCAAGGAAAACACCACCGTGATCGACGGTGCCGGCGTTGAGGCTGACATCCAGGCTCGCGTTGCCCAGATCCGTGCACAAGTAGCCGAGACTTCCTCCGACTACGACCGTGAAAAACTGCAAGAGCGTCTGGCCAAGCTGTCCGGCGGTGTTGCTGTCATCAAGGTTGGCGCCGGTTCCGAAGTTGAAATGAAAGAGAAGAAAGCCCGCGTTGAAGACGCCCTGCACGCCACTCGTGCAGCCGTCGAAGAGGGCGTGGTACCTGGCGGTGGCGTGGCGCTGGTTCGTGCTCTGCAGGCCATCAGCGAGCTGAAAGGCGACAACGCCGACCAGAACGTAGGTATCACCCTGCTGCGTCGCGCTGTTGAAGCACCGCTGCGCCAGATCGTTGCCAACTCCGGTGACGAGCCAAGCGTCGTGGTCGACAAGGTCAAGCAGGGTTCGGGTAACTACGGTTACAACGCTGCTACCGGCGAATACGGCGACATGATCGAAATGGGTATCCTGGACCCGGCCAAAGTGACTCGTTCGGCTCTGCAGGCTGCGGCCTCCGTTGCCAGCCTGATGATCACCACCGAGGCGATGATCGCTGAAATCAAGGAAGACGCTCCAGCTGGCGGCGGCATGCCAGACATGGGCGGCATGGGTGGCATGGGCGGCATGATGTAAGCCAGCCTTACCCCTGCACTGAAAAACCCCGCCTGCGCAAGCAGGCGGGGTTTTTTATTGGCTGGCGTTGGAAGTACTTTCGTTATTCAGCCAACTTCTGTGGGAGCCGAGCTTGCTCGCGATAGCGGTGGATCCGTTTGCAATGATGTCGGACATCCCGCTGTCATCGCGAGCAAGCTTGGCTCCCACAGGTCCGATGCTGCTCAGGCATTGACCGGTTGTGCTTCGGCCAGGGGCTCTGCCCTCGTGGCCGGCCGGTAGAGGACGAAGTAATAACACCCCAGGCTAATCAGCCAGCAGAACACCGCTGTCCACACGTTGTGCGAGAAGAAGTGTGCCCCTTGCATCATCCGGCCCACGGAGAACACCGTTCCCAGGGTGAAGGCAAGTATGAAGGCCCGTCGGGCCAGGCGCGGCTTGCGGTCGCGCAGTACGAAGAACAATGCGAACAGTGTAAATCCGGTGGCCGCATGGCCGCCGGGCCAGCATCTGCCCGGTTTGTGGGTGTCTGGCCGCGGGCTCAGCAGTTCACTGTAGGTTTCCTTGCCACCGAACTCCTTCAGGCTCCAGGGGCATTGCACCGCCGTCACCGCTTTCATCGGTGTGACGAAAGATGTCGCCAGCGCCAGGGAGAGCACCAGGCAGCCCAACTCACGTTTGAAGGGTTTAAGTCGGGTGACAAAAAAAGCGCTGATGAAGCCGATGACGGAAAACACCGAAAAGGCGATAACCACTTGTTTCGCCCGGTCATGGAGGATGTCTTCCAGGAAAAAACTGTGTCGTCCAATGAAGTCGCCAGCGGCCGGGTCATAGAACAGCTGGGCAAGGTTCATGTCCAGGTCGGTCCATTCCAGCAAGATCAGAATGATCGCCGTAACGACGGGAATGCCCAGATATAGCCAGAAATTCAGGGGGCGAGGGGAAGAGCGTGGAACGCTTGACGGCATGACGGATCCTGCACAAAGAAAGCGCCCCAGGCCATCCTCCCGGGGCAGTTTGGTTAACGTTCGCTGACTTGCTCGGCACCCTCCATGGGTGCTCTCCAGCCAAGCAGCTGTTGCTTGAAGCCATAACTGGCGGTTTGGTAATACGTAATGGCGCGGCCGATCAAAGGATCGTCACTGGTTGCCCGGGACTCGCGGCTTTCGGTCAGTGCATCATCATGCCGACGCAGGCCCTGACGCGGGCTGAGGATCGCCAGATCCTTGCCGTCGAACAAGCCCAGATGCTGGTAATTGCCGACGACGACGCGGGGCGGTAACGGATTGTCCTGTAACAGGTTGAGACCGAAGAAGGTCGATCTGTAGTCCAGATTCAGCAACCCGAGCAAGGTCGGAGCCAGGTCAATCTGACTGGCGAGTTGGGCGTTTTCCCGTGGCTCGATCAGCTTTGGCGCGTAAATGAACAGCGGGATCTGATAGTTACTGATGGGCAGGTCTTCCTTGCCGGCGCTGCCAGCGGTGTGGTCGGCCACGAAGACGAAAATCGTATTATCGAACCACGGTTTCTGCCGTGCCTGTTCCAGGAACTGACCAATGGCATAGTCGGTGTACTTGACCGCTCCATCCCGTCCGTTGCCGGATTTGATATCGATCCGGTTATCCGGGTAGGTGTAGGGGCGATGGTTGGAGGTCGTCATCAATTGCAATAGAAACGGCTGCTGCTTGGCATAGTTGGCGTCGGCCAGTTTCAACGTCTGCGTGTACAAGTCCTCATCGGCCATGCCCCAGGCATTCTTGAAGTGGATTTCGGACTCCTCGACGCTGCTCTGATCGACGACACGATAACCGTTGCCGCTGAAAAAAGCGTTCATGTTGTCGAAGTAGCCGCGGCCACCGTAGACGAACACGCTGTCGTAACCGATCGCGCTCAATTGTTGCCCCAGGCTGGCAAAGCCGCTTTCCCGGCCGATCCGCTTGACGATCGAACGTCCTGGCGTCGGCGGAATGGCCAGGGTAATGGCTTCCAGGCCACGGTCGGTACGGGTACCGGTGGCGTAGAAATTACTGAAATACAGGCTTTGCTTGCGCAAGGCATCCAGGTTGGGGGTCAGGTCGCGTTTGTCACCGTTGCTGCCCAGGTACTTGGCGCTGAGGCTTTCGATGGTCACCAGCACAATGTTCGGTTTGCGAAGGGTGCCGGGATTGTCGATCATCCGCCGGATGTCTTGTGGGTCTTCACCGATGAAACGTGCATTGGGCTCGTTCAGTTCGGCGCGAATATGTTGGGCGACGGTCGCCGGGGCCAAGCTGCTGTAGAACTGTCCGTAGTCCAGTTCGTTGTTACGGAACGCAGCGAAGAACTGGTATGGCCCGTTGCTCGCCAACTCGTTCTGATAGGCGTTGCCGCCCTGGGCGCGTGGCGCATCCTGGCTGAGTAATTGCAGGCTCAGGCCGGCGACGGCGAGCAGGCCCAAGGCATTGACCAGGCGTCCGCGAACAGCGGGCAATGGGGCGTCCAGCGCGGCCTTGAGCGGTTTGCGCAAGACCAGGCTCAAACCCACCGCCAGTACGGCGAGAATCGTCAGCAGGGTGCCGATCGGGTAGGACTCCAGTACGTTGTTCAACACCTCATCGGAATAGACCAGGTAGTCGACGGCGATGAAGTTGAAGCGCACGCCGAACTCATCCCAGAACAGCCATTCGGCCACCGAGGTGAACAGCATGGCGAACAAACTGACCGTCAACAGTCCCTGGAGAAACCAGCGATGGCCGCGACGGCGCCACAAGGCCGCAGGACAAAGCAATAGATACAGGCCCAGCGGCAGGATTGCGTAGGCGAGGAAGCCCAAGTCATACAACAGGCCAATGCCGAAGACCGAAAGGGCGCCACCACCGGATTCATCCAGGTGTGCCAACAGCAAAACGGTTCGGGTCAGCAGAAACACCACCAGCCAGGCGCCGGTGATCAGCAGCAAAAAGCGCATGGGCGCCATTTTCAAAAAGTCCATTTACTACATTCCCTATAGATCAAATCGATAGCGCGAAAGTGTTGCGCCCTCACTGTAGTCAGGTTGTGAACCGATAGTGAAAACTTCATCAATAATGTGGTCGTCCGAAGCCGTTGACGCATGTCGTTTCCGGTCCGTGTGCCGAGTGGGCGCACGAATTAGCCACATCACTGGTCCTGAGTCTTCATTGGCCGTAAGCTGCGCGGGCCAAGACGGCCGTTAACCGTATACGCAGAGGTGCCCATGCGAATTCTATTGGTCGAAGACAACCGTGACATCCTGGCCAATCTGGCCGATTACCTGGGCCTCAAGGGCTATACCGTCGATTGCGCCCAGGACGGTCTGTCGGGCCTTCACCTGGCTGCGACCGAGCATTACGACCTGATCGTGCTCGATATCATGCTGCCGGGCATCGACGGCTACACCTTGTGCAAACGCCTGCGCGAAGATGCCCGGCGCGATACGCCGGTGATCATGCTCACCGCCCGGGATCAACTGGACGACCGCCTGCAAGGCTTCAAGTCCGGGGCCGATGATTATCTGATCAAACCCTTCGCCCTGTCGGAGCTGGCGGCGCGGATCGAAGCGGTCATGCGCCGGGCCCAGGGGGGCGGGCGGCGTGCGTTGCAGGTCGGCGACCTGAGCTATGACCTCGATACCCTGGAGGTGACCCGCGAGGGCAAGCTGCTCAAGCTCAACCCGGTCGGCCTGAAGTTGCTGGCGGTACTGATGCAGAAGAGTCCTCACGTGTTGCGTCGGGAAATCCTTGAAGAAGCCTTGTGGGGCGATGACTGCCCGGACAGCGACAGCCTGCGCAGCCATGTCCACCAACTGCGCCAGGTGATCGACAAACCGTTCGAAAAACCATTGCTGCATACCGTGCACGGTGTCGGTTATCGCCTGGCCGAGGGCCGCGATGGAGTTTAAGCAGAGCCTTGCCCAACGGATCATCATCGCGTTTGCCTTGATGAGCGCATTGGTGGCCGGAGCGTTCGCCATGGGAATCGTGGCAACGGTGCACCTGGTGGAGGAGAAGTTGATTTCCTCCGGGTTGGGCGGCGATCTGCAACGCCTGTTGCTGATGGACAGTGTCTCGGACTGGAATCATCGTCCGGAACCTGACCAGTTGTTCTATTTCAGCGGCGGCCAGGGTGACTTCGAATTGCCCAAGGATCTGCGCCATCTGGAGCCCGGCTTCCACGAGGTGTTTCGCGAACAATTGTCCTATCACGCCATGGTGGAGATCGTTGACGGCCGGCATTACGTGTTGCTGCAAGACCAGAGCGACTTCGAAGAACGCGAGCGGGTGCTGTTCGCCGTGGTGCTGGTGGGCTTCGTGCTCAGCCTGGCCCTGGCGGTGTTCCTCGGCTGGATCCTGGCACGCCGGGTGATGGCGCCGGTGGTGCGCCTGGCCCGGCAAGTGCGGCACCGCGACCAGCTCCTCGGACTCGCCCCTCCGTTGGCGCCTGATTATGCCGCCGATGAAGTGGGTGAACTGGCGGTGGCGTTCGACGCGACACTGGGGCGTTTACGCCAGGCCTTGACCCGCGAGCGGTTGTTTACCAGTGATGTCAGCCATGAATTGCGCACGCCGTTGATGGTCTTGGCGACCTCCTGCGAACTGTTGCTGGAAAACCCGGCGCTGGATCAACGTGGTCGTACCCAGGTCGAGCGCATCAGCCGCGCCAGTGAAGAGATGCGTGAGCTGGTGCAAACCTTCCTGATGCTGGCCAGGGCTCAGCGCGAAGATAGCGGCATGTCGCCTCGCCTGACCCTTGGTCAGGTGGCGGAAAATCTCCTCGGCGCATGGCGTGCGGCCATCGAATCCAAAGGCCTGACGCTGATTTTCGAGCCGGGCCAGCCTGTGGATACGCCCTATAACGCCACGTTCCTGACGGCGGTCATGGGCAACCTGCTGCGCAATGCCTTGCACTACACCGACCAGGGCTTCATTCGCCTCACGCTCTGTGGGACTGGATTCGTGGTGGAGGACAGCGGTGTGGGCATTCCCGAGGAGAAGCGCGAGGCGATGTTCGAACCGTTCGTGCGCGGCAATGAAAAGCGCGGCGAGGGGCTTGGGTTGGGGTTGTCGCTGGTGCAGCGGATTTGCGAGAACCAGGGCTGGGTGGTAAGCCTCAGCACGATGGAGCCCAACGGTTGCCGTTTCGAAGTTGAGTTGAATCCGAAGGAGTGAGTGCGTCCTGAAAAATCTTGTAATCATTAAGAAGGTTGCATGACTTTTTTTTCACAAAGCGATGACACACCGATTCATAAGGTTGGACCTGTCTGAAATGGAGGTCTCCTTAATGTCCAAACCCGTCAAGCTCGATTTTTCCGAAAAGTACGACGAGCAGCATGCCCAGAAATACTTCCATAAGCATCGAAGCGGCTTGAGTCGCCGTCTCTCCAATTGGCGAGATCAACAACTGGCCAAGCGTGCATTGGCACTTGCCGGTGACCCGGGGCTCGTATTGGATCTGCCTTGCGGTGCCGGGCGCTTCTGGTCCTTGCTGGCCGAAAAACCGAATCGCGTTATCATCGGCGCGGACAATTCCGAGGCGATGATCAAGACTGCAATGGAGTCTCAACCCGCTGATGTCGTAAAACGGGTACAACCCTTGCACACATCTGCGTTCGACATCGCCTTGCCTGATAACGCCGTCGACAGCATTTTTTGCATGCGTCTGCTTCATCACATTGGTGAACCCGCGCATCGACTGGCCATTCTGAAGGAGTTCGCGCGTGTCAGCCGCGACAGCGTGATTATTTCATTGTGGGTCGATGGCAATTTCAAGGCCTGGAAACGCAAGCGTCAGGAGCGTAACCGTGGGCAGAAAGACTACCAGAATCGATTTGTGTTACCGGTCGCTACAGTAGAAGAAGAGTTTCGGCAGGCTGGGTTTCGTATCCAGGAACAACTGGACTTCATACCGCTCTATGCCATGTGGCGAGTTTATGTATTACGCAAGAGGTAACAGCATGGTTGCGCAGGTAGCAAACACCCAGGAGATTTCCCGCAACAGTTTCGACCATTTCTGGAGCATGCAAGGTGAGTGGGTAGAGGAGCCCAATGTGCGCCGTGGCGGCGAAAGTGGTGTACAGCGGATCATCGGCAAGGACGGCGAGCTGCTTTACGCCAAGCGCCAGACTGGACACATTTATCGCAGTTGGCTGCATCCGTTCGGTCGTCCGACCGTGCTGCGTGAACAGGACGCGCTCCTGGCGTTGCCTCGACTCAACGTCCGGGTACCCGAGCTGGTTTTCTGTGCGGCCCAACCGGACCCGGACCATAAATGGCGGGCGTTGCTGGTGACTCGTGCGCTTGAAGGTTTCGAGGAGATCGAGCACTGGTATGCCGGCGGCGGTCGCGAGCGTCATGGCGAAGCGGTGCATGACCAGATCCTTCGGGACCTGGCCGAAAACCTGGCCCGCATGCACAAGGGCCGATGGCAACACAGCTGCATCTACATCAAGCATGTTTTTGTGCGTGTGACCGGGGAAGGCGAAGCGGCGAAACCCGAAGTTGCCCTGTTGGATCTGGAGAAGTGTCGCCAGCGCCTGACTGCCCGACGGGCTGCATCCCATGACATGAAGCAGCTACGGCGCCATTCGTCGTTCAGCGATTCTGACTGGAAAAAACTCGTCTACTTTTATGAGACGGCGTTTGGCAGCGCTATCAAAGGCTTATAACGATGAAACTTGAAATTGCTAGAGGTGTGTTTTTGGTTGGAGCCCTGGCAGTTGCATCGATGGCGGTGGCTGTGTGGGAACAGCCCCGTTCTCAGGTACTCAGTGCCTCCAACTCTGACGCTCACTGCCCCTTACCACGGGTGGCCAAGGCCAGCGAGGTCATCCGGCCGGATAATGACCTGTTGCTGTTCATGTTCAGTCTTTCCCAAGGCGTGAGGCCACAGAGTTGAGAGTTACGGAGCCCAAATAAAGGCTGCCTTCGGGTAGCCTTTTTTATGTCTGGTTACTTATTGGGAAGGCAATTGTGGTGATGTGGCGAGGGGATCCTCTTCAATAGGGGTCAGGCTTTATCCGGCTTGGCCAGCAGCGTGTAGATGCAAGGCAATACGAACAGCGTGAACAGGGTGCCAATCGACATGCCGGTGGCGATGACCATGCCGATGTCGAAGCGGCTCACCGCTCCGGCGCCGGTGGCCAGGATCAGCGGCACCATACCAAACACCATTGCGGCAGTGGTCATCAGCACCGGCCGCAAACGAATCGACGCGGCTTGCTCCACGGCTTCCCGTGGCGTCAGGCCCTGTTCCTTGCGCAACTGGTTGGCAAACTCAACGATCAGAATCCCGTGCTTGCTGATCAGGCCGATCAGCGTCACCAATCCCACCTGGGTGTATATGTTCATGCTCGACCAGCCGAGGAACAGCGGAATCAGTGCGCCGCAAATGGACAGCGGTACCGTCACCAGGATCACCAGGGGGGCACGAAAGCTCTCGAACTGGGCAGCCAGCACCAGGAAAATGATCGCCAGCGCCAGGGTAAAAGTGACCCACAAGGCACTGCCTTCCTGGACGAACTGACGCGAGGCCCCGGCGTAATCGAAGGCAAACCCTACCGGTGCTTCTTCATGGGCGATCTGGCGGACGGTCTGGATGGCCTCGCCCATGCTCACGATGGGGAAGCCGGAAATTCTCACCGCATTGAGTTGCTGGAACTGATTGAGTTGCCGCGGGCGGGCCCGGTCGCTGACCTTGATCAGCGTCGATAGCGGTAGCGATTCACCCTTGGCATTTTTCACGTAGTAATTGTTCAACCAGGCAGGATTGTCCCGGAATGGCCGTTCGACCTGGGCAATGACCTTGTAGCTGCGCCCTTCGAGGGTGAAGCGGTTGATCTCCGACTCCCCCAGCAAGGTGGCGAGGGTTCCGCCCAGGTCCTGCATCGAGACGCCCATCTGGGCTGCCTTGTCACGATCGATGTCGACGACGACTTCGGGCTTGTCGAAGGCCAGGTCAATGTCCATGAACGCGAACTTTCCGGTTTCCACTGCGCGTTTCTTGATCCTCTCGGCCACTTCCAGAAGCGTCGCGTACTCCTTCGGGGAGTTGATCACGAAGTCAAAGGGCAGGCCTTCACCGGTGCCGGGCAGGGAAGGGAGGTTGAAACCGAAGATCTGCAGGCCCGGGATGCTTTCCAGCTTGGCCTGGACATCAGGCAGGATTTCCATCTGGGTGCGGCTGCGTTCGTTCCAGGGCTTGAGCAGGAAACCGCCGATGCCGGATTGCACGCCGTTGTAGCCGTTGATCTGGAACGAAGAGTAGTACTCCGGGAATTCCTTGAAGATTTCGAGGAAGTGGCCCGTGTAGGTGTTCAGGTAGTCGAGGTTGGTCGGCTGCGGCGCCGTAGCCATCATGAAAATGATGCCCTGGTCTTCGTCGGGAGCCAGTTCGGACTTGGTAAACATGAGCAGTACCGGAATCAGCAACAGAACGATCACGGCGAACACCAGCACCACCGGCCGGGTATTGAGCGTGCCATGAAGCATGCGCTGGTAACGGGTCTTCAAGCGTTCGAAAACCATGTCCAGTCGATGGGCCAGCCCCGAAGGGTTCTCGTCGTGGCGCAGCAGCATGGCGCACATCATGGGCGACAGGGTCAGGGCGACGATCCCGGAGATCACCACGGCCCCGGCCAGGGTCAGGGCGAACTCCTTGAACAGGGCGCCGGTCAGGCCTTCGAGCAGGCCGATCGGCGCATACACCGCCGCCAGCGTGATGGTCATCGAGACCACCGGCATGGCGATTTCCCGAGCACCTTCCAACGCAGCATCGAACGGGCTTTTGCCTTCCTCGATATGCCGGTGGATGTTCTCCACGACGACGATGGCGTCGTCCACCACCAGGCCGATGGCCAACACCATGGCGAGCAGCGTCAGCAGGTTCATCGAGTAGCCCATCAACTGCATGAAGAACATCACGCCGATCATCGACAGCGGGATGGTCACCACCGGGATGAGTACCGAACGCAGGGCGCCGAGAAACAGGAACACCACGACGATGACGATCAGCACCGCTTCGAACAGGGTTTTCACCACCTCATCGATGGATGCCTGGATGAACAGGGTCGCATCGTAGGCAATCTCGGCCTTGAGGTTCACCGGCAACTGGGCCTCCATTTCCGGCATGATCTTGCGCACTTCCCGGATCACATCCAGCGGGTTTGCGCCGGGCGTGGCCTTGATCCCGATGTACACCGAGGGCGTGCCACCGAAGGAGCTGATGGTGTCGTAGTTCTCGGCACCCATTTCCACCCGGGCCACATCCCGCAGCAAGACCCGGCTATCACCGTCGGTCTTGAGCGGTATCGCGGCAAAGGCCTCGGCGGATTTGAGTTCGGTGTTGGCATTGATGCTGGTGACCACGTATTCGCCCTTCACCTCGCCAGCCGCCGAGAGAAAGTTGTATTGGCGCACGGCGTTGGTCACGTCGGCGGCGGTCAGGCCGAATCCGGCGAGCTTGGCGGGGTCGAGCCACAGGCGCATGGCAAAGTCCTGGTTGCCAAGGATTTCCGCTTCAGCCATGCCCGGGAGTGTCGCCAGCTTGGGCTGGATCACCCGTGACAGGTAGTCGGTGATCTGCGGGTTGTTCAGTTCCTTGCTGAAAAAGCTGATGTACATCAGGGCCGAGGCATCGGCGGCTTCCCGGCTGAGCACCGGGTCCTCGGCATCCTGGGGCAGTTGGTTCTTGACCTCGTTGGCCTTGGCCAGCAGTTCGGTGAAGAGCCGGTCGCTGTTGGAGCCGATGCGGGCGTGGACTGATATCACCGAGAAGTTCTGGCGGCTGACCGAAGTCATGTAGTCGATGCCCTCGGCGCTGGCCAGGCTCTGCTGCATCGGCTGGGTGATGTAGCCCTGGATGGTCTCGGCGTTGGCCCCCGGGTAAGCGGTGGTCACCGTGATCAGGGCGTTTTCCATCTGTGGGTACTGGCGCAGGGGCAGCTTGCTCCAGGCCTGGAAGCCCAACAGCACGATCAACAGGCTGACCACGGTGGCGAGCACCGGACGGCGGATGAACGGATCGGTAAAAGCCATGGGGATTCCTTGATCAGTCCGCGCGGCGCGGGCTGTTCTGTTCGGTCAGGGTCTTGTCGTCGCTGATGGCGATGTGGGTACCGTTATCCAGTCTGATCTGGCCGGCGATCACGACCTGCTCGCCGCTCTGTATGCCCTTGGTAACCAGCACCAGCCCGTCACGACGTTCGCCGGTCTCGACGAAGCGCCGTTCGACAATCAGGACCGGCTGGCCCTTGTCGTCCTTCTCGACACTGCCGTCGGCGGCTTTTTTCTGTGTGACCACGTACATGGAGTTGCCATAGAGGGTGTAGGTCACGGCACTCTCCGGCACGACAATTCCGGCCGCCACGTCCGGCAGGATCACCTGCAGGTTGGCGAACATGCCGGGCAACAGCTTGCCATCGGGGTTGGCGAGGGTGGCGCGTACCAGCACATTGCGGGTGCTGTCCTCGACCTTGGGGTTGATGGCACTGATGGCGCCGACGAACGTCTGGCCGGGGTAGGCCGAGACGCCGACGTTGACCGATTGGGCAACAGCCAGCCTTGGCACCGTTTGCTCGGGGACGTAGAAGTCGACGTAGAGGCTGCTGAGGTCTTGCAGGGTGGCGATGACCGTGCCGCTGGCAAGGTAGTCGCCGACATCCACCTGGCGAATGCCGATGGTGCCGCTGAACGGCGCGACGATGCGTTTCTTGTCCAGAGAAGCCTTGAGCTGATTGACCGTGGCCTGGTTCTTTTTCAACTGCGCCGAAAGTCGGTCGAATTCACCCTTGGAGATCGCCTGGCTGCCCACCAGTTGCCGGCCGCGGCCGAAGTCCAGTTGTGACAGGCCCAGGTCGGCCTCGGCGGTTTCCAGCAGGGCACTTTCGACCTCGCTGTCCAGTTGCAGGAGCGGCTGTCCGGCCTTGACCTTCTGTCCGGACTGGAACAGCACCTTCTGCACGGTCCCGGCAATCTCCAGGCTCAGGTCCACGCCTTGCAACGCCTTGAGACTGCCAACGGTAGGCAGCCGGCTCTGCCAGGGCTGCTCGGCGGCACTGGCCACGGCAACACCGATGGGTGGTTTCGGTACAGAAAACGACTGGATCTGCTGGTAGATGGAGAAGGCCTTGTAGCCGCCCAATAACAGCACCACCAACAGGACAACACCCAACATGATCAGCATGCGGCGTCGCAGCATGTTCCACTTCCTTGGACAGGCGTTTAAAAAGACATTCAGGCCGGCACATTACTCTGAGTGTGCGGGTGATTCCAGATCCTGCAAGGCCTACGTCGCGTAGGAATATTCCTGAAATACAGGGGGCTGCATCGATAGCTTCGCCCCCATTCAATCAGGCCAGATGCAAATGGTTGTCCCAGAGCCCCGCCGGCAGGTCCAATGGTTTTGCAACCAGTTGGGCCTGTCGGCAATCGTAATAGCGGCAACGCCCCTGACCCGAGGTCACGACGAAGCCATCCGCCACCGCACCCACCCCGGCGCAATCCGGCAGAGGGGCATCCAGGCGGACTTCACCACTGTCCAGGTCCCAGATGAAAAAGCGATTGCCACGAGGGGCCGTCAGGGCGACCAGGCGCAGGTCGCTGTGCACGGCGACGCTGGCGGTGTAGTGCCCCATGGCTTGCAATTGCTGTTCGGCCACCGGAAACGCCTTGAAGGGCTGGCCCGGACGCTTGATCGCCACCAGCTCCGAGGATTCGTGGGCGTCCCCCATGAACTGCTGGCCGGAAACGATGGTGCCGTCACTGGCGATGCCCAGGTGGCGCACGCTGTTCATCTGCTGGGGGAGGGTCTCCTTGCTCAACAGCGTGCCATCGCGCTGCATGAGCACCAGGCTGGGCTCCATGGCGTCGAGGTTCATCTCGACCCGGCTCTCGGCTTCGGTGCGGATGCCGCCGTTGGCCACTACCAGGGTTTCGCCGTCGGGCATCCACGACACCTGGTGCGGGCCGATGCCGTGGGTGGGGATTTCGCCGCTGTGCACCAGCCGATCGCCTTCGAAGCGGTACACGCCCAGCAGGCCGCGTCCGGGATCCGAGGTGTCATTCTCAGTGGCGTACAACCACTCGCCGCTGCGGTGGATCACCGCATGGCCGTAGAAATGCCGGTTCGGCAAGGACGTGATGGTCTGCAGCAATGTCCCGTCGCGCAGATCGATCAGGTAGCTTTCGGTGCCCGGGCGACGGGCAACGAACAGCGCAACCGGCTGCGATGGATGATTGACGATGTCATGGCAACGCTGGTCGACCTGGGTGGCGAACACCCGTGTGCCGTCCAGTCGATATCCCACGGCGTAGTGCTTGCCATCGCCATCGTCCCGTGCCGAAAGCAGCAGCGCAGGGGTGTCCTTTTGCTTGAACAGCGTCCAGCCACCCAGGGTAACGGCGCCGAGCAGCAAGCTGCCCAGTGCCAGAGCCTGACGTCGAAACATGATCAGTCACCGTCGTTGGCATTGAAGCCCAGTTGGATGCCCAGCGCCTTGGCCAGTTCGCCTTCATGCAGGCGATGGACGACGTTGAGGCTGTCGTACAAATCATTGAGCTGCTGACGCCCGGCGTCGTCGTTGAGCATTTCGGTCAGCGAACGCTGGGTGCTGGCGAACAGCTTCAATGAGGCGTCATAGGCGGCGTCGATCTTGTCGGCCAAGGGCTTCTGGTCGCTTGGCAACAGACCGCGCAGGCCCTTGTTATCCACGCCGACCCAGACCGTCTTCGCCGCGCTGAGGCTGGCTTCCAGGCCTTGCAGCGACGACTGGCTGCGCCAGGCGTCGGCCTGGAAAGGTTGCGGCACGCCTTTGGTCTGACGGCCCATCGGGGTGCCGAGTTTCTTCTTCAATGTGTCGAGAGCAGTGACCTGGACCCGCAGCAGATCGGCGATCGCTTCGTGGGAGTCGGCGTAGCGCTGGTTCGGGAACTTGCTCATCTGGGCGAGCATGCCGTCGTTGGTGTTCCAGCGCGACAGGATCTCTTCGGCCAGTTGCTTCTGACGTTCACCGATGGCCATCAGCAGTGGGCAATACTTGGCTTTCTGCGCGCTGTCGGCCATGTCGATCTTGGCGTCGAACAGCAGGTATTCGTAGGCCGAGAGGCCTTGGACCACGACGCTGGATTTGGCCAGGGCGGCGGCGTCGATCTGTGGCTGGCTTTCGACCAGTTGCTCGACCTGACGGCCCACCAGGTTTTTCTTGTCCGGCCAGAACTGTACCTGCCAGGCGCGGTTGCCCTCGGCCAGCGGACCGATCAGCAGCGGTTGTAGCTCGGCCCAGGCCTTTTGTGCCTTGAGGAAGTCGGCGCGGGCGGTGTCCAGGTTTTCCTTGCCTTGGCAGAACGCCAGGGCGCTGCTCGCCAGTTGCCGGTCGGCATCGACCCAACGGCTGTAGGTCGGCAGGATCACTTGCTTGGCGATGGCGGCCGACGTGACGGCTTGCGGGTCCTGCGGCGAGCAGGCGCCGAGGGCGATGGCGGCGAGGCTGGTGAACAACAGCTTGGGACGGAACATGTCGGACTCCCGTTTCGGAAAATTGTTTAAAGGGAATTCAGGAAAGCCAGCAACGCGGCGCGTTGCTCGGCATTGAATGCTAAAACCTGGCGCTGTGCCGCTTGCGCTTCACCGCCATGCCACAGCACGGCTTCGAGCAGGTTGCGGGCGCGCCCGTCGTGCAGGAATTGGGTGTGGCCGCTGACGGTTTCGGTCAAGCCGATACCCCACAGCGGCGGGGTCCGCCAGTCACGGCCACCGGCCTTGAATTCGCTGCGGTTGTCGGCCAGGCCTTCGCCCATGTCATGCAACAACAGGTCGGTGTAAGGACGGATGACCTGGTTCGCCAGCTCCGGCTCGGCGGCGTTCGGGGACGTGGTGTATTTCGGTGTATGGCAGGACTGGCAACCGACCTGGAAAAACAGATTCTTGCCGGCCAGCACCTGGGGTGAACCCACGTCCCGGCGCGCCGGTACGGCCAGGTTGCGACTATAGAACAGCACCAGCCGCAGGATGTTGTCGCTCACCTCTGGTTCGCCGTCCGGGCCGTTGCCATTGGGCGCGCGCTTGCAATCGACCTGGGCCTCGGTGCAGTCGTCGAACGGCCGCAGGCTTGTCGTCAGGCCCATGTCGCCGGAGAACGCGTGGACGTTCTGCTGGTTGAGGTTGGGTTGTCCGGCTTTCCAACCGAAACGTCCCATGACGGTTTTCTGCTGGGCATCGTCCCAGACCTGATTCGGTCGACCGGCAATGCCGTTCTTCTCCCGCGCCTGGGCCGCGGCGTTCGCCAGGATGGCTTCATCGGGAATGGCTTCCAGCAATCCCAGGCCGATCATCGGCGGCGCGACCCGGGCGGATAATCGTGTGTCAGGGTGCATCGGACCGTAGCCCAACTGGCTGATCTGCAGGCTCGGCTTGCGCAGTTCCACCACCGTGCCGTCGTTGAAACGCACCGGGACAGGCGCGTAGTCAACCCGCACCTTGCCTTCCGGGGCGACGCCGGGGACGGACATATCCTGTAGCTGCCCGCCGTAGACCGGCTCCGGCACCACGCCCAGGTGCTCGATGACCTTGGCGTAGGGCGGCGCATCGGGGATCGACAGGCGCACCAGCATCGACACCGCATTGGCCGCGTCCGGCATTGGCGGATGGCCGCGACCGTCCTTGATATGGCAGTTCTGGCAGGCATTGGTATTGAACAGCGGCCCGAGGCCATCCCGGGCAGTGGTGGTCGACGGTGCGATCACCCAGGGGCTGCGGAAAAAACTGTTGCCGACGCTGAAGTCCACGCGCCGCGAAGGCGGGAGGTTGGCCGAGGGCAGGGAGAATGCGTTCTGGTCGGCCTTGCGTACCGTCGCGGCGCCGCCAGACCGGGCTTCACCGGGCTCGGCCTGGGTAAAGCGCGGCGCATCGTCGCAGGCACTCAGGCCCATGGCCGTGGCCAGTGCCATGAACAGCGCGCATAGAAGAGGCAACGACGGCATCGAGCATCCCGGAAGACGAGTGAAACGAGGGCGCAAAGTCTAACAGGATGGGGGACTTTGAATAAGAGGAATTATCGTTTGGTTTTGGGGCGGCAGTCCTGTCGCCACAATCCCTGTGGGAGCGAGCCTGCTCGCGAGACGATGGTTCAGTCGATGATGATGTTGACTGACACGACCCTTTCGCGAGCAGGCTCGCTCCCACAATTGTTTTGCGGTGACTGCGGGCATGGGCTTAAGGTTGGACAACGGCCCCCGGCACCAACGGCAGTTCCAGGCTTGCGATGAACCCGCCCCCGGGATGATTGGCCAGTATCAACGTACCACCGTGGCGTTCGGCGGCACGGCGCGCAATGGCCAGACCAAGGCCATGACCGGCGGCAGTCTGGCCCGGCGCACGATAGAACGGCTCGCCCAATTGGCCCAAGTGTTCGGCTTCCACGCCCGGGCCATGGTCGCGCACACTCACCATGACTCGTTCGCCCTGGCGCACCGCGCGCATTTCGATGGGTTGTCCGGCGGGATTGAAGCGCTGGGCGTTGCGCAGCAGGTTGTCTACTGCTCGCTCGATCATGGTCGGCCAGCCCTTTAGGGTCAGGTTCGGCTCGGCGTTCAGTTGTACGCTTTGCTCGGGAGAGGCCAATTGCGCATCTTTTTGCAGGGTGACCAGCAAGCCATTGAGGTCCACGTCTTCGGCGCTGGCGTTGTCGGCATCGACCCGGGCCAGTACCAGGATTTCACTGATCAACGCTTCCAGGCGATCGCATTCGCGGGTCAGGCGCGGCCATAGCGCTTCGCGCTCCTGGGGGCCGGCCCGCTCCGCCAATGCCAGGGCGATGCGCAGGCGGGCCAGGGGCGAGCGCAGTTCATGGGACACGTCCCGCAGCAACTGTCGCTGGCTGCCGATCAGGCTTTGCAAGCGCGCGCCCATGCGGTTGAAGTCTGTCGCCAGTACACCGAATTCGTCGCGGCGGTTGGCCAGTTTGGCGAGGCTGTTCTGTTGGTAGGTGGTCTGTCCCAGGTCATGCACGGCGCCGCGCAGTCGGTTCAACGGGCGAGTGATGGATAGGGTCACCAGCAGACTGAACACGGTCAGTACCACCAGGGCGATCCCCAGGGCACTGAGGGGCCAGAGCAGGCTGTCACGGTGCCAGGCGTCCAGCTCGGGATGGGGGATGCGGTAGATGAACAGGTAAGTGTCGCCGGTCTTGGCGCTGGTGAACTCGTCGGTCAGGCGCCGCCAGGGCAGGCGTCGGTCGTCGTTGTTCTGTCGTGCCTCGAAGGCGGCTGCGCGATGGGGAAACGTGCCGCGCACCACCGGGTCGCCACTCTCGTTGAACACCTGAACGTCGATGTGATACTGGCGTTTGCGCTGCTGCAGAATATCCTGGGCGGCGTCTTCGCCCTGGCTTTCGTAGGTTTGCGTCCACTCTTCGGGCAGGGTGTTGAGCCCCGGATGGCGGCTGAGAATCCAGGCGTCCTGGTTCAGCATGTGCCCCAGCAGGATGGAGAGCCCAGCAACCAGCGTGATGGCCAGCCAGAAACTGGCCAGGATGCGCCAGAACAATGAACGCACGGTAAATCCTCGAAAACAGGGAAAGCCCAGCGGCGCGCAGCCGCTGGGCTGGGGGGATCAGCGCATTATTGCGCTTTTTGCGGCTGTTGCGCCTTCCAGGCCTTGAACTCCGCCCACTCGGCGCGACGCTCGGCCTGTTTCTTCTGGATCGCGTCGAACTCTTTTTGCTGCTCGGGTTTCAACAGACCACGGATCTGGGCGTCGACTTTCTGATGGCGGGCTTCCATTTCATCCTGCATGGCCTTCTGGTCGGCCGGCGACAGTTTCGCCAGGTATTTTTCTACCAGCTCCTGACGTTCATGGCGCTGTTCGCCCATGATCCTGCGGATCTGCTGACGTTGTTCGTGGGTCAGGTCCAGTTGGCTGTACGGGCCTCTGTCGTGCATCTGGCCGCCGTGACGCGGGCCGTCCATCGGCCCCATCGGACCAGCGCCTTCCGGCATGGCCATGGCCACGGTTGGCAGGGCGGCAGCGAACATCAGAGCGGTAAGGGTCTTGCGCATGGTGTGTCTCCTTGTCTCGTTCCCGGTCATTCCGGATGTGTGCAGATTACGGAGATCAAGGTCAGCGGCGGTCAGGGGTGGGTAAAGCTTGGGTAAAGAGGTTTTGGCGCGATCCTGACAAAAAGTCAGTGAAGTGAATGGTTTCTTTGTGGCGAGGGGATTTAGCGAAACGTCGCACCGCCCCGTTGGGGTGCGAAGCGCCCCCAAGTCTGTCTGCCACCGCGTGACATCAGATAGATCTTAAGGGGGCTGCTGCGCACCCCAGCGGGGATAAATCCCCTCGCCACAGGGGGTTAGAGGCTGTAGTAGTAACCCCGGCTGCGCAACGCCACGATGCGCGGGCGGCCGTCGGGATGGGGGCCGATTTTCTTGCGCAGGTTGCTCACGTGCATATCGAGGCTGCGGTCGTACAAGGTCAGCTTGCGGCCCAGGGCGATCTGCGCCAGCTCCTGCTTGTCCAGCGGCTCGCCCGGCTGCTTGAGCAGCGCTTCGAGCAGGCGGCTCTCGGACACGGTGAGGGTCTGTTCCTGTTCATCGATGCTGACCACACCACGTACCGGGCTGAAGGTCAGGTCGCCCAGTTCGATCTGGCTGGACACCGCCGTCGGATGACTGCGGCGCAGCACGGCGCGCAGGCGGGCGGTCAGTTCCCGTGGGTCGCAGGGTTTGGCCAAGTAGTCGTCGGCGCCCAGTTCCAGGCCAAGGATGCGGTCCAGCGGCTCGCCGCGGGCCGACAGCATCACCACCGGCAGTTCCGGATGGTCGTTGCGCAATTGCTTGAGCAATTCCAGGCCACTGCCGTCGGGCAGCATCACATCCAGCACCACCGCCGCCGGAGCGGTTTCGGTCAGGGCTTTGCGGGCACTTTGGCCATCGTGGCAGGCCCGTACCTGGAAACCTTCCTGACCCAGCCAACTGCCGAGGAGCTCACACAGCTCCTGGTCATCATCAATCAGTAACAGCTCGCTCATGAATCACTCAATTTAGCCATTGCCGACGCTGTCTACGTCCACCGCTGGCAAAGATACCGCAGAGTAGGGCCAATAGCGCTACCCCGGCGCCAATGACGAACCATTGCTGTTGATCAGTCAACAGGCGCGGCAGCGGGCTTGACTGGGCTTCCTTGAGTTGCAGCTTCAGGCGCTGGTTCTCCTGGCGCAACCGGCTCACCAGTGCGGTTTCACGCTCGCCGTTGGCGTTCTGCAATTGTTGGGTCAGTTCTTCGCGCAGGCGTTCGCTGTCTTTCAAACGTTGCTGCAGCTCGGTGATCTGGCCGCCTGCGCTCAGGGACAAGGGGGTCGAATGACTGCCCTCGGTGCTTTCTTCGCCATGGGCAGGTGCCCCGATCGACAACATGACCCATAACAGGCACAACGGACCTTTGCGCATTGTCACTCCTGAATTCCAATCGAGACTAGACAGATTAGACAGGTTGTCGGCAGGCAAACGGGAACAATGAGCAGTTGAGAGCAATGAGCCATGAAGGCTCATTGCTCCGCGGGTTACGGCAGGACTTGCTTGAACGGCTTGACCACGACATTGGCGTAGACGCCGGCGGTCACGAACGGATCGGCCTCGGCCCAGGCTTGTGCGGCGCCCAGGGAGTCGAACTCGGCGACGATCAGGCTGCCGCTGAACCCTGCGGCGCCAGGGTCATTGCTGTCCACCGCAGGGTGCGGGCCGGCCAGCACGATACGGCCTTCGGCCTTGAGCTGCTGCAGGCGCGCCAGGTGTTCGGGGCGGGCGGCCAGGCGTTTTTCCAGGGAGTTGGCGACGTCGGTGGCAATGATTGCGTAGAGCATGTCAGTCCTCGGTTTTTTGCGTGGGGGTGTCGGCATCGTGCAGATGACGGGACAGGTAGATGCCCTGGCCGATCAGGAACAGCAGCGTCATGCCCAGGCTGCCGAAGACCTTGAAGTCGACCCAGTAGTCCTGGAACGTGAACGCGACGAACAGGTTGGCGCCGCCGCAGAACAGGAAAAAAGCGATCCAGGCGATGTTCAGGCGGGTCCAGATCACGTCCGGCAGACTGACGGCATGACCCATGATGCGCTTGATCAGCAGGCTGTCGCCGATGAAATGACTGCCGATAAAGGCCAGGGCGAACAGCCAGTTGACCACCGGCGCTTTCCATTTGAGGAAGGTGTCGCTGTGGAAGGCCAGGGTCAGGCTGCCGAACACAAGGCAGGCAATCAGGGTCAGCCACTGGCTTTTTTCCAGCTTGCGCTGGGAGATGAACAACGCGCCGTAGACCACCAGGGAACTGATGATGAGCACCGCGGTGGCGCTGTAGATACCACCTACTGTGAGGGTCTGACCGGCAATGTCGACGGTGCGAGGGTCAAGTTTATAGGTGATGAAAAACAGCAGAAGCGGGATGAAGTCGATGAATTGTTTCACAATGGCAGCCAGAAGCAGGATGTGACGGCATAATAACAAACATCCCAGGCCGCGATAGGGCCAGCTGATTTGAGGTAACAAACCCCCGTGAATGTTGATTTGCACTGCCATAGCACGGCCTCCGATGGCGCCCTGGCGCCTGCAATTGTGGTGGCGCGGGCGTTCGAGCACGGCGTGCGAGTCCTGGCCCTGACCGATCACGACACCCTCGAAGGCCTCGACGAGGCCCGCTGCGCGGCGACGGCGTTGGGCGTGCAACTGGTCAATGGGGTCGAGTTGTCCTGCACTTGGGGTGGGGCAACCATCCATGTGCTGGGCTACGGTTTCGATGTCGATGCGCCGCCGCTGGTCCAGGCCATCGCCGAATTGCGCGACGGTCGCTGGCTGCGTGCCGAGGAAATCAGCCGCAAGCTGGCCCTCAAGGGCATGCCCGGTGCGCTGGAGGGCGCCCGGCAGATCCAGCAGGAGCTGGGAGACAGCGGCAATGCGCCGGCCCGGCCGCACTTCGCCGACTGGATGGTGCGCGAAGGTTTCGTCAAGGACCGTGCTGAAGCGTTTCGCAAATGGCTGGGGGCCGGCAAGCTGGGGGACGTCAAGCAGCATTGGCCTACGCTGGAGCAGACGGTTGAAACCCTGCGGGCCGCCGGGGCCTGGGTCAGCCTGGCGCATCCGTGGCACTATGATTTCACCCGCAGCAAACGTCGCCGCCTGATAGCCGACTATATTCAAGCAGGGGGCCACGCCATTGAGGTGGTCAATGGCCATCAGCCGGCCGAGCAGGTCGGCAGCCTGGCGATTCTGGCCCGGGAGTTTGGCCTGCTGGTTACGGCCGGCAGTGATTTCCATGGCCCTGGAGGCTGGTCCGAGATCGGCGAGTACCGCCCGTTGCCCGAAGATCTGCCACCGCTTTGGTGTAGATTCAAACATGATCTTGTTACCGACGCCGTCTGAACAGGTAGAACACGTGAGTCAATTTTTCCAGATTCATCCGGAAAACCCGCAAGCGCGCCTGATCAAACAGGCGGTGGAAATCATTCGAGGTGGTGGTGTGGTGGTCTATCCCACCGACTCCTCCTACGCCATCGGCTGCCAGATCGGCGACAAGAATGCCGTGGAGCGGGTCAGGCGCCTGCGCCAGTTGGACGACAAGCACAACTTCGCGCTGATCTGCAGTGACCTGTCGCAACTGGGCCTGTTCGCCAAGATCGACACCGGCACCTTCCGGCTGCTCAAGGCCCATTTGCCGGGCCCCTACACCTTTATTCTCAACGCCACCCGCGAAGTGCCGCGACTGTTGCTGCACCCGAAGAAACGCACCATCGGCCTGCGGGTGCCGAGCCATCCGATTGCCCTGGCGCTGTTGGCGGAACTGGGTGAGCCACTGATGAGCGTGACGCTGATCATGCCCGGTGAAACCGATCCCCTGACCGATCCCTACGAAATGCGTCAGTTGCTCGAACATCAAGTCGACCTGATCATCGATGGTGGTTACGGCGGTATGAAGGCCTCCACCGTGATCAACCTGGCCGACGGCGAACCGCAGGTGGTGCGCGTCGGTTGCGGCGATCCGGCGCCGTTCCTGGTCGAGGCCTGAATGTCCGCCGTGGAAACCGTGGTGGACAGTGTGGACAGTCAGGCCGGCGCCCAGCAGGAGCTGCCGTTCGCCATGGTCTATGGCCAGGCGGTCACCGAAATGCCCCTGGACCTGTACATTCCGCCGGACGCCCTGGAAGTGTTCCTCGAAGCTTTCGAGGGCCCGCTCGACCTGCTGCTGTACCTGATCCGCAAGCAGAACATCAATATCCTCGACATCCCCGTGGCGGAAATCACCCGTCAGTACATGGGCTATGTCGAGCTGATGCAGTCGGTGCGCCTTGAGCTGGCGGCCGAATACCTGGTGATGGCGGCCATGCTGGCCGAGATCAAGTCACGGATGCTGTTGCCGCGTTCGGCCGAGGTCGAGGCGGAAGAGGACGATCCCCGCGCCGAACTGATCCGTCGCTTGCAGGAGTACGAGCGCTTCAAGGGTGCTGCCGAAGGCATCGATGGCTTGAGCCGGGTCGGGCGCGACGTGGTGGTGCCCAAGCTCGATGCTCCCGAGGCTCGGGCACGCAAGTTGCTGCCGGACGTGAGCCTGGAAGAGTTGCTGATGTCCATGGCTGAAGTCCTGCGCCGGGGCGACATGTTCGAAAGCCATCAGGTCAGCCGCGAAGCGCTGTCCACCCGCGAGCGCATGAGCGATGTGCTGGAACGGCTCAAGGGCGGCGGTTTTGTACCGTTCGTCGAGCTGTTCACCGCCGAGGAAGGGCGGTTGGGGGTGGTCGTCACGTTTATGGCGATCCTGGAGCTGGTCAAGGAATCCTTGGTCGAGCTGGTGCAGAATGAGCCGTTCGCAGCGATTCACGTGCGGGCACGAGCCGAATAACGAGCAAATCAATGAATCTGACTGAACCCCGCGAGCTGGCCCCCTTGCTTGAAGCTTTCCTGTTGGCCTCGGGAAAGCCGCAATCGATGGAGCGTCTGTTCGAGCTTTTCGAAGAAGGCGAGCGGCCGGAGCCGGCCGTGTTCAAGAAAGCCCTGACCCTATTGGGTAAGTCCTGCGAGGGGCGGGCTTTCGAACTCAAGGAAGTGGCTTCCGGTTATCGCCTGCAGATCCGCGAGAAATTCGCGCCCTGGGTCGGGCGTCTGTGGGAAGAGCGGCCCCAGCGTTACTCCCGCGCCATGCTCGAAACCATGGCCTTGATTGCCTACCGCCAACCGATCACCCGTGGCGAGATCGAGGACGTGCGGGGCGTGGCGGTGAACAGCCACATCGTCAAGACGTTGCTGGAGCGCGAGTGGATCCGAGTCGTCGGCTACCGCGACGTGCCGGGTAAACCGGCGATGTTCGCCACCACCAAGGCTTTCCTCGATCATTTCAACTTGAAAAACCTCGATGACCTGCCGCCGCTGGCCGAACTGCGGGAGTTGGAGCCCGAGCCGATGCTCGAGTTCGACGACGCCCCGGTGCCCCAGGGGTTGCAAGACCTGGCCGACGCCAGTGCCGAACCGGAGGAGCCCAAGGAAGAAACCAGCTTTCATTCGTTGCTGCTGGAACTGGACACCATGGAGGAGGGGCTCAAGACCGATTTCGACGACTTGCTGCGTGACGGTCCGGAACCTGAAGGCGAGGCGCCTGATCATGCAGTTGAACCCGCGGCCGAGGCTGAACCCGAAGAGGACATTCTCGGGGTTGCCGAAGCCCGGGAAAAACTGTTGGCTGCTGTTGCTGCCCTTGAGCCGCACGTACCCGAGCCTGAGTTGAGCGACGAAGAAGCCGAAGCCCGGGCGCTGGCTGAAGCGATCGAAAACGAACGTCGCCAGTTTGAGGATTGATCCAGCTGACATCGCCCCCCATGTGGGAGCGAGCCTGCTCGCGATTGCGGTCGTTAAGCTTGCATCAACGTTGGACATGCAGCCGCCAGCGCGAGCAGGCTCGCTCCCACAGGAGAATGCAGGGACGGTAGACCACCGATCGGCGGAAAAACCACTGAGCACCCATCGATCAACTAGTCTCTGATGCGCAAACCCCTCAACGGGCGTATGATTCGCGACCCTTTGGCGAACCCTTCGCCAAACGACCCTTTTCAAGACCACACCGGGAGGTGCCCAGCATGAAAGACCAAGACCAGAACGACAGCCACGAAATCGGCCCCGCAGGCGAGAAACTGCAGAAAGTCCTCGCCCGTATCGGCGTCGGCTCGCGCCGTGACGTGGAAGCCTGGATCACTCAGGGCCGGATCAAGGTCAACGGCAAAGATGCCACCTTGGGCCTGCGCGTCGACATGCACGACGCCATCACCATCGATGGCAAGGTGATCAAGCGCGAAGAGGCCGCCGAAACGGTGCGCCGCGTGATCATGTACAACAAGCCCGATGGCGAGATCTGCACCCGTGACGACCCGGAAGGCCGTCCGACCGTGTTCGACAAGATGCCGCGTCCGAAAGAAGGTCGCTGGATCAACATCGGTCGCCTGGACATCAACACCACCGGTCTGCTGATGTTCACCACCGACGGTGAACTGGCCAACCGCCTGATGCACCCGTCCTACGAGATGGACCGTGAGTACGCCGTGCGTGTACGCGGTGAAGTCGACGACGAGATGATCGAGCGCCTGAAGGCCGGCGTCGTACTGGAAGACGGCCCGGCGCGTTTCACCGACATCAAGCAGGCGCCGGGTGGTGAAGGTTTCAACCACTGGTACCACTGCGTGGTGATGGAAGGCCGTAACCGTGAAGTGCGTCGTCTGTGGGAATCCCAGGGGTTGGTGGTCAGCCGTCTGAAGCGCGTGCGTTTCGGCCCGGTGTTCCTCAACTCCGACCTGCCGATGGGCCGCTGGCGCGAAATGAGCCAGCAGGAAGTCGACATCCTGTCGGCCGAGGTGGGCCTTGCGCCTGTGGCAATGCCGCAGATGACCGCCAAGAGCAAGGACAAGCTGGAGCGGATGCAGCGTAAATCCTCGCGTCCGATGGGCAAGACCGAGCGCGTGCGGACTTTGCGTCCAGCGGCTGAGGGCGCGGCGCCTGGTCCACGAGCTCCCCGCCAGCCGCAGATCGAAGGCGAACGTCCGGCCCGCAAGCCGGGCCCACGTCAGGATGGCGAACGCGGCCCACGCACGCCACGCCCGGCCAACGGCCGGACTGAGCGTGGCGACGGTCGCGGTACGCCGGTGGCTGAACGTCCGGCCGACGTCAAGCGTCCGGCCAAGCCGACCTCGAAGAAACGCCCGGCCATTACCTTGGTGGATCGCGATGCGCCGTCGGGCAAGCGTCGTGGTGCACCGGCGGGCTCGGGGCAGCGTCCGGGGTTTGGTCGTCGTAAGCCGGAATGAGGCCGCTTTGAGTTTCTAGCGGCAAGCGGCAAGAAAAAACGCCAACCCTAGGGTTGGCGTTTTTTTTGGTCTGGCTTTAGTGATGGGGTGTAGCTGAGACCGCCATCGCGAGCAGGCTCGCTCCCACAGGGGAATGGTGACGAGCACAAGTTTTCCATTCAGTTGTGGGAGCGAGCCTGCTCGCGAAGAGGCCGGCATCACCAACCACAATCCCCAGCGGACTAAAGCACAAACCGCCCATCAAACATCGGCTCATTATCCAGCGCCAGCACACCGCTCTCGAAAATCAGATCCAGGTGATGACTGCCCTTGGCGCCGCCACCCAGTCCCAGGTGCAGGCCGCAATGGCGCTCCTCGAACCCGGCGTTTCGCGCATACAGGCTCTTGACCCCTTCGTTGGTGCCAATCCCCAACTCCTCGATGCGCCGGTTGGATGGGTTGGCGTCCAGGTATCGGTTGAAGTCATGTTCCAGGCCCGGCACTTCGGTGGCGATTTTCTGGATGGTGGAGTCTTCGATCCACAGTTCCAGCGGCGACTGCAGCACGCCATATTTGCGGGCGAACGGGATGGTGCTCAGGAATGTGCCGACGAAACTCACCCGACCATTGATGGTGTCGCTGTGGGTCGCGATTTCGCCGGGGGCCAGGTCGTAGTTGCCGAGGCCGTTGATGTCGGTCCATTTCTTGACGCTGTCCAGGGACGTGTCGAAGTACGAGCCGTGCTGGTCCTGGAAGCTCAATGTGCTGGCTTGGGACATGCGCTGGATGAGATGGCTGTTGAGCCCGGCGATACGTTGCGGGATGACGCTGAAGGTATCGTAGAAATAATCGCCGTAGTCCTTGAACAGCAGCGATTTCTTCCAGTTGTCCGCCATCACGCCTTGCAGGGCGCGGACAAAGTCCGGGCCGTCAGGCCGTGGATTAGGCAGGGTGGAAGAGTCGTAGAAGAAAATATACAGATCGCTGTCGGCGATGGCCTTGGACAAGCGCTCGGTGGGTTCAAGGTCCAGGCGCATGGCGCTGAACCGGAAGGGCGAGCCGCTGCCTGCCTGTTCGGCGATGGCGCCGGTCAGTGCTTCGTAGTCGGCGGTATGGCCGAGCAGTACCTTGGCGGGCTGGATACCGGCCAGGGCAGGGTGGTGTTCGAGGTAGTAAAGGAAATGAGAGATGGCTCGTTGTGTGTCCATACTTGTTTTCTTCCCTGATCGATTAGCGTCCCGGACAACCTGCTAAAAGTGGCGGAGCCGACCGGCCGGATCAACTCCGCCGGGTTGCGCTTACAGAGGCCACATCGCCGTGCCGAATGGAACGACGGCATCGGCTTGCATCATTTCTACGGCGGCTTCATGGGTTGGCGCTTCAAACCATTCGTCCAGTTGCAGTTCGGTTTCCAAGTCTTTGTCCAGTGCTTGCATAGTGAATCTCCTAGATGACTTTTACGGAAAGTTGCGGGCAATCCGGTGAGTGAAAGCTGACCGTAGATAGCACCGCAGAGGCTTGCCGGCACGATGCCTGGGCAAGTCGCTAAAACCTAGTCGACGGGTTTTTGGAATGCAAAAAATAATTTTATTTTTTTGATATGAACTTTTTGTTCTATTTTTAGCGGATTTTTTTACCTATTTAAAACAGCCACCTGCAAGGTTTATTGAATAGGAAGCTTCCTACCGTCAATTTGCAGACGGCTTACAGAAAATTCCTACATGGAAAAAATTCGTTACGCATCGTAAAGAAAAGCTGACGAAAAGGAGGCGGGCGCCCGGTTAGAAATTCTCCTTCATGTGAATGTAAGAAAAACCTTCCAGCCGGCCTTCCACGCGTTGTGTCAGAGGGTGTTGGCCGGCTTGTTTCCAATCGATGAGGAGGGTCAGATGCGCCTCATACCTTGTCAGGGTGTCTGGCAGCCAAGGGTCGGCGGTGTACAATGCGCCGCGTTTTACTGTGACCCTTCGCGTACCCACGCACCTTCAAGGTTATCCGCCTTGCTCATTCCGCCACGTCACAAGCGTGTCGGGTTCGATTTCGTCACAGATAAAAACAAACAGGTGACGCATGACCGGTGTAAATACAGGCGAGCTGAAACGCGGCCTGAAAAATCGACATATTCAATTGATCGCCCTCGGCGGCGCGATCGGTACCGGCCTTTTCCTGGGCTCGGCAGGGGTGCTGAAATCAGCCGGCCCGTCGATGATCCTGGGCTACGCCATCTGCGGTTTCATCGCCTTCATGATCATGCGCCAGTTGGGCGAAATGATCGTCGAAGAGCCGGTGGCCGGTTCTTTCAGCCATTTTGCCCACAAGTACTGGGGCGGTTTCGCCGGGTTCCTGTCGGGTTGGAATTGCTGGATTCTGTATATCCTGGTGGGCATGTCCGAGCTGACGGCGGTGGGCAAGTACATCCATTACTGGGCGCCGGACATTCCGAGCTGGGCTTCGGCGGCGGCGTTTTTCATCCTGATCAACGCCATCAACCTGGCCAACGTCAAAGTCTTCGGTGAAGCCGAGTTCTGGTTCGCGATCATCAAGGTCGTGGCGATTGTCGGCATGATTGCCTTGGGTAGCTTCCTGCTGGTCAGTGGTCACGGCGGCCCGCAAGCGTCGTTGACCAACCTGTGGTCCCATGGCGGGTTCTTCCCCAATGGCGTGAGCGGCCTGGTGATGGCGATGGCGATCATCATGTTCTCCTTTGGTGGTCTGGAAATGCTCGGCTTCACCGCCGCCGAGGCCGACAAGCCGAAAACCGTGATCCCCAAGGCCATCAACCAGGTGATCTACCGGATCCTGATTTTCTACATCGGTGCCTTGGTGGTGCTGTTGTCCCTGACTCCTTGGGACAGCCTGCTGGCCACCCTCAATGCCTCCGGCGATGCCTACAGCGGCAGTCCGTTCGTGCAGGTGTTCTCGATGCTGGGTAGCAACACGGCGGCGCACATCCTCAACTTCGTGGTGCTGACCGCCGCGCTGTCGGTGTACAACAGCGGTACCTACTGCAACAGCCGCATGCTGCTGGGCATGGCCGAGCAGGGCGATGCGCCCAAGGCCCTGGCCCGGATCGACAAGCGTGGCGTGCCGGTGCGTTCGATCCTCGCTTCGGCGGCGGTGACGCTGGTGGCGGTCTTGCTGAACTACCTGATCCCGCAACATGCGCTGGAGCTGTTGATGTCGCTGGTGGTCGCGACCCTGGTGATCAACTGGGCGATGATCAGCTACTCGCATTTCAAGTTCCGCCAGCACATGAACCAGACGCGCCAGGTGCCGCTGTTCAAGGCGTTGTGGTACCCCTATGGCAACTACATCTGCCTGGCGTTCGTGGTGTTCATCCTGGGCGTGATGTTGATGATTCCCGGCATCCAGGTTTCGGTTTACGCGATTCCGGTGTGGCTGGTGTTCATGTGGGTGTGCTACGTGATCAAGAACAAGCGTAGTGCCCAGCATGAGTTGGCCGTGGCGGCTGCCAAGTAAGCATCCTTGAAATACCCCAAACCCGGCCGAGTGCCGGGTTTGTTTTTTCTGATTCACCCTCTGTGGGAGCGAGCCTGCTCGCGATGGCGTCGGGTCATAAGCGTCAATGGTGGCTGGCACACCGCAATCGCGAGCAGGCTCGCTCCCACAGGGATTGAGCGTTGTCCCTGGGATTCGGAGTATTCTGTGGGGCCTGATACCGGACACTTTTCATGCTGGCGATTTCCAACAACGTGCACATCCCCGATGCCGAGATCGAGCTGACGGCCATCCGCGCCCAGGGTGCCGGGGGGCAGAATGTCAACAAGGTGTCCAGCGCCGTGCACCTGCGCTTCGACATCCCGGCTTCGTCATTGCCCGAGTTCTATAAGGAGCGGTTGCTGGCCCTGCGTGACAGCCGCATCACCAGCGACGGCGTGTTGATCATCAAGGCCCAGCAGTATCGGACACAGGAACAGAACCGGGCCGATGCATTGGAGCGCCTGGTCGAACTGATCCTCAGTGCCACCAAGGTTGAGAAGAAGCGCCGCCCGACCAAACCGACCCTGGGGTCGAAGACGCGTCGCCTGGAATCCAAGAGCAAGCGTGGCTCGATCAAGGCCGGGCGGGGCAAAGTAGACTTCTAGTGGCCTGTGTGGCTAATTCGCGTACTCGAATTAACCGTACAGGCCACTAGCTTCTGCTCCTTTCCTCGCGATACCTCGGCGCCTGCCGGTACAGGTAGATGCTCAACCCCAAGCCGCCGATCGCTGCCAAGGCCGCGAACAGGAAGATCGAGGCAAAGCCAAACCCTGCCGCAATCGCACCGGCCAACGGTCCGGTGATCCCCAGCGACAAATCAATGAACAGCGAATAGGCGCCCACCGCCGCCCCACGGCTGGAAGCCGGCACCAGGTTGACGGCCTCGACACCCAGTGCCGGGAATACCAGCGAAAAACCGAAGCCGCTCAACGCTGCGCCCGCCAATGCCCACTGCGCATCCGGTGCCAGCCATAAGAGCAACAAGCCAAGGGTTTCCACCGACAGGCAGGCAATCGCGACCCGAAAGCCCCCCAGGCGATTGATCAGATTGCCGAACAGCAAGCGCGCGCCGATGAAGCAGGCACCGAACAGGCTCAGGCACAGCACCGCGTTGTCCCAATGCCGGGTCGCGTAGTACAGGGTAATGAAGGTGGCGATGGTGCCGAAACCGATAGAGCCCAGAGCCAGGCCGCAGCCATGGGGCAGGACGCGCCCCAGCACATGCATGAATGGCAGGCGTTCGCCGACAACGATGGGGGCGGCGGTTTTTGGCCAGGCCAGCGCGACCCCCAGCACGGCCAGCAGGATGATGCTGACGCCCATGCTCCATAGTCCCAGGGACTTGACCAGCCATACCCCCAGCGGCGCGCCAATCGCCAGCGCGCCGTAACTGGCAATGCCGTTCCAGGAAATCACCTTGGCCGTATTCGCTGCGCCGACCCGGCCAATGCCCCAGCCAATCGAACCCGAACCCACCAGGCTTTCAGCGCTGCCCAGCACCAGGCGACCGATCAACAGGCTGATCAGGCTCAGGGTCGGCAGCTCATGGGTCCAGGCGGACGCCAGCATGAACACGCCGCTCAACCCACATCCGGCGAGGCCGAAGATGACGGCGCGCTTGCTGCCCAGGTTGTCGATGATCTTGCCTGCGTAAGGGCGGCTGAGGAGGGTGGCCAGGTACTGGACGCTGATCACCAGCCCGGCGATCACCGCGCCAAAACCCAATTCGCTGTGGACGAACCCGGGCAGCACGGCCAGGGGGATGCCGATATTCAGGTAGCCGATGAAGGTGAAGAGGACGATGGAAACGACTTGCAGCGTGACCGCCAGGGGGCGCTGGGAATCTGACATGGGAAAAGGTCCACGGAGCAGCAGGATAGATAGGCTGCTTATGATAACGGCGCGCGCGGGGATGAGGCGTGGGAAAGTAAAACTATTTGCCGGTCAGCCGTCGTTTTGCCCAGCGACCAGGTGTGTGGTGACCAGCGCGGCGAGGGCATTTTCCTCGGTGCCGAAACGGGCGAGCAGCGCGGCTTGTTTCTCGGGTGAAAGGCGCATCCAGATCTCGACCATTTTTTCAGTGGTGCCGATCAGCACACTGGCCTGGGCTTCGCTGAAGTTGGAGGTGTCATCGGTCATGGTCGGGGCTCGGGATTCAGGCAGTGTGGAAAGCGCATCTTAGGCTCTGTACGAAAAGTCTTGAGACGAAGGTCAGGCAAGGCGAAAACAGCCGAGGAAGCGCAGTGTACTGGAGTACATGAGCATTCCGAGGCTGTTTTCAACGCAGCATGAACGAGTATCAAGGCTTTTCGTCCAGAGCCTGCGCTTTCCACACGGTCTGGTGGTGCGGGTGGATCAGTCTTCGCTGTCGGCCTGGCGGCGTTCAGTGGCTTCTTTGGGCTCGGGCTGCCGGGCGTCTGGTTGCCCTCCGGCCTGTAGCGTGGTCGTCTGCTCAGTGTCGTGCAGGCTTGGGAAGGGGAGATTAGGAATCTCGTGCATATCGCGCTCCTCGCAAAGTCTGTTGGTAGATCTGGTAGATCCTCGCTTTTGTAAAGCCCGGGCAGGATACCGCAGGAGAGATGACAAAAAGACTTTTAAATCCCGTTGCACCGACAAATGGGATTGTCTGGACAGGTCAAGGCAAGCTCATCGATGGCCCTGCGAAAGCTGTCGATAATCGGATAAACGGCGCTCGCGAAGGCTCAAGAACGGGGCCAGCAGGCCGATGCGAAAGACAGTATTCCCGCATGCATGCCGTGACGCCGGTTGCTTGAGACATGGACGGTCTAGACGTACTGGGCCGTGGGCCCGGCTTTATCATTCCCGGAGATTTACTTCCATGTTCCTGCAAAAATCCCTGAGAGCCCAGATCCTGGCTTTGCTAGGTGGCAGCCTGTTGGCGATGCTGCTGATCGCCCTGGCCTCCTTTCATTTCCTTTCCAATGGCCTGCAGGACTATCGGCGCCTGATCGATGGGCCTTTGCATGCCTCGCAGTTGATCGACGAAGCCAACCTGCAATTCAAGGTGCAGGTCCAGGAGTGGAAAAACGTCCTGCTTCGCGGCAAGCAACCGGCGGATCTGGAGAAATACTGGAAGCAGTTCGAGGAGCGCCAGCGTGAAGTCCAGGGCATCCTGGGTACATTGATCGCGCGTGAAGAGGGTGTCCCCGCGAACATCAGGACGCGTATCGAGCAACTGCGCAACGAACATCTTCAACTGGGGGCGGCCTACCAGAAAGGACGTGATGCATTCGTGGCGGCAGGCGGCGATGCCTCGGTGGGCGATGCGGCGGTCAAGGGTGTGGACCGCGCGGCCAGCGACCAGATGAGCGAGCTGGTGGTGGAGTTGCACAAGTTGGGCAACGAGCAATCGGTGCTGATCAGTGCCGGTGCCGATCGTACGATTCTGTTGGGCATCGCGGTCATGCTGGTTTCTGGCCTGTTGATTGGGTTGCTCAGCCTTTGGCTGGTCAACCGCAATCTGGTGCAGCCGATCCGCAGCCTGATCGAATACGTTACCCAGCTGAGTCGCGGGCGTTTCGCCGATCGGGTGGTGAGCAACCGCCGGGACGAGTTGGGTGACCTGGCCCTCGCGGCCAATACCCTGCGTGACTTTCTGGCCGAGACTTTCACTCGCCTGCAACGCAGTGCCACGGAACTGGACAGCGCCAGCGGTGAACTCAATGCCATCGCCAGCCTGATGAGCCAGGGCACCCACGAGCAGTTCGAACGGACCGATCAAGTGGCGACGGCGATGAACGAAATGTCCGCCACGGCCCAGGAAGTCGCTCGCCATGCCGCCGATGCGGCGCGGGCGGCCGACGATGCCGACCAGTCGGCACAACAGGGTGAGAAGGTCATGCAGGGAACCATCCACACCATCACCCGGATGCGGGGGGAAATCGCTAACACGGCCACGGTGATTCGCCGTCTGGAAGCCGACAGCGGACGCATCGGCAAGGTGCTGGAAGTCATCCGCGGAATCGCCGAGCAGACCAACCTGTTGGCCCTCAACGCTGCCATTGAAGCGGCTCGTGCCGGTGAGGCCGGACGCGGTTTCGCAGTGGTTGCCGATGAAGTGCGCAGCCTGGCCCAGCGCACGGCCTCGTCCATCATCGAGATCAACCAGATCATCCAGACGGTGCAAACCGGTGCAGTGGACGCGGCTCAGGCCATCGAGAGCGGACAGTCGCGCAGCGAAGAGAGCGTGGAGCAGGTGACCCAGGCCGGCGCGATGCTCGAACGCATCACCCAGGCAGTCGAGGCGATCCGGGACATGAACCGCCAGATCGCGACGGCGGCGGAAGAACAGACGTCGGTGGCTGAAGACATTTCGCGCAATCTGACTGAAATCACCTGTATCGCCAGCACCAATCAGGACAACGTGCAACGCACCGAAGCGGCCAGCGGGAACTTGCACAGCCTGTCGGGACAGTTGAATGAAGTGACGGCGCGGCTGAGTGCCTGATGCATCGTGGCGAGGGCGCTTGCTCCCTCGCCACAGGCTCAATAATCGCGTCGCTTGCGAAATGCCCAGCGGCCGGCGATCAGGGTGAAGGTCGCCACCAGGGCCACGAGGATCCAGAAACCCTCGGGATCAGTGGCCAATGGTACGCCGCCGACGTTCATGCCAAAGAAACCGGCAATGATGTTGATGGGCAAGGCCAGTACCGTGACCACCGTCAGGGTGAACAAGGTGCGGTTGGTCTGTTCGTTGAGGTTGGCGGCGATTTCTTCCTGCAACAGCTTGATCCGTTCGCCCAGCGCGGTCAGGTCGTTGATGATCAGGGCGAATTCCTCGGTGGACTTGCGCAACTCCTTGACGTCCTCTTTTTGCAGCCATTGCGGCGGGCGGTTGAGCAGACGCAGTAATGAGCCCGGCTCCAGCGCCAACAGGCGTTGCAGGCGCACCAGCACCCGACGTTGGGCGCCGAGCTCGGCGCGATTGGTAGACAGTCGCGAAGAGAGCAACTGATCCTCGATCTGGTCGACGCTGAGGCTGGTCTTGCGCACGATCTGGGTCAGCACTTCCCCTTGGTCGCGCAGCAGATGGACGAGCAATTCCAATGGGGAGCGAAAGCACTCGCCGGCCTTGACCGATGAGCGCAGCTTGTCGACCGAGTGCAGGGGTTGCAGCCGTGCGCTGACAATCAATCGACTGTGGACGCAGACCCATAAGGTGGAGACGTCCGAAGACACCATGTTGCTCAGGTTGAACACGACGTCGTTCACCACCGCCAGCAATGCCGAGTCCACATGCTCGATGCGGGTCGAACGCGAGCCTTCGTGCAGTGCTTCGAAAAACTCCTGTGGCAAGGCCAGCTGACTTTTCATCCAGCGCTCGCAGGCGGCATGGGCCAGATTCAAGTGGAGCCAGAGAAATTCATCTTCATCTTGCGGCTGTTGCAGGCGTCGCAAGGCCTGGGCTGAATCGAGCTCCTGTCCACGCTCGCCAGGACGGAAGCGAAATCCGTAGAGCAGGCCGAACAGGTCCGGGTCGCGGTGGCTTTGGTCAATGCTGTGGTTCATGCAGTCTCGCTGGCGGGAAGTGCCTGTCGCGGCTACAGGTTCACTTGAGTGGCATCATCGCAAGCTTTCTTGATGGTTTTGTGACAGTTGTGGGTGGCCAGCGGATTTCTTCCAGGTAAAAAAAAGAGCCGCGCAACGAGAAAGTTGCGCGGCTCTTTTTTGGCCGATGAATCAAGTATCCTGCTTGTTGCTCAGGACTTTACCGGTGGTGGCGTCGAAGTCGACATCGAACTCTTTGCCGTCAGCGGTCTTCAGTTCAACTTCATACTCATAACCGTTGAAGTGATTGTCCAGGTCGGTATCGGTGATGGTCGCGCCCGGGTGCAACTTCAGGGCTTCTGCATTCATCGACTCAAGGGATTTGATTTTGCCTTCCTTGACCAACTGGGGAATCTGGTCGATCCGCACGTCGGCTTGGGCAAGGCCGGCAGTCAGGGTCAGGGCGGCGGCGGTAAACAGGGCAGTCAAAGTTTTCATAAGGTCTTTCCTTGGGTGTGTCGTTTAAGTGGGACCAGATTAACTGTGGCAACTTAATTCACCCTTAATTCGAAAAAACCTTTGCCCGGGACTGCTGAAGCAAGGTTCGTTGGGACAAGAACAGTGAACGCCTGTGGGAGCAAAGCTTGCTCGCGATGCGGGCAGTGTGGCTTCAGTACAGCCGCATTATCCTTCGTCGCGAGCAAGCATTGCTCCCACAGTTGATCAATAACCGTTCTTTTCCAGCAACTGCGTCACACTGCCAGTTTCGGGACGCTTGAAGTACTTGAGCAATTCACTGGCCCGGTTGGTGAAAATGCCATCCACGCCGGCATCCATCACTTTCTTGAAGTCCACCGGCTCATCCACAGTGTAGACATGCACCAGCAAACCCTGGTCGTGGGTGTACTGGTTCATCCATGGCTGCACCAGGTCTGCATAGCTCTGGCTGCCGCCATGGGTCAGCGCGGCGGACGGTCCGGTGCCGATGGCGCCCTGGGCCTTGGCGTACTGGACCCATTTCTCGAACTCGGCGCGGTCCTTGGGTTGCTGCTTGGCGTAGTAGGCCGCCTTGTCGGTTTCTCCGGACTCGGCAAATGTCACCTTGGACTTGGGCTCGATGTTGCCTTCGCCCACCCACAACAGCAGGACCTTTGGCACCTTCGGCATTTCTTTGTGCAGCAGTTCCAGGCTGCTCTTCTCGAAGGTCTGCAAGACCACTTTGCCCTTGCCTTGGCCTACGCCGGTAGCGCTTTTGGCCAACTTGGAACCGGCCGGACTCAGCCAGCCGCGGTCCTGCAATTTGTCCTTGAGGTCGCGTTCGATGCCGGGGAACAGTTTCGGCTCCTTGGTTTCGATGTACAGGCCCGGTTTGTGTTGCGGATTACTCTCGGCGATGTCGATGACTTCATCGAGGGTCAGGATCTTCAGCCCCGCGAACCCGGGGCGCGCGCGGTCCGGGTAGGCGGTGTTGAACCAGCTGCCGGCATCGAGGGTCTTGAGCTCGGCCATGGTGAATGCGTTGGCGCTGCTGTCCTTGCGCTCGGGGAACTTGGTCGCGACGTCCGTGGTGCGCAGCAGGCTGTCATCGTGCAGGACGAACAGCACACCGTCCTTGCTGCGTTGAAGGTCCAGCTCCAGGTAATCGGCGCCGAGGTCGCGGGCCAGCTTGTAGGACGCGGCGGTGGATTCCGGTGCATCGAACGAAGCACCACGGTGAGCGATCACCGCCGGATGGGGGATACCTTGGCGGGCGGCCAAGGCCTTGGGGTTCGGCGCCTCGGCGGCCTGTGTCTGACCGAAGCCGAGCAACAGGCTCAGCATCAACGCGCTACGGGTGAAGGTGACGGGCATGCTCGAGATCCTTTCGTCGTTGTGCAAAACCTATCTTTTAACAACTGAATGCTCTGAGCGCTATCGCCAAACCGATATAAAACCGTGGGAAACAGATTTTTCCCACGCCTTTGCGGGCAGGTTTGCAGTACCCTTGGTCGTAGCAGTTTCCCCGGCAGAGGGAAACCGGAACCAACATTTGCCTGCCCTGCGTGTAAACCATCGATCAGACGTCCCGCGGGACGCATCCATGAGGTTTACCATGCGCACCACTTCAACCTTCATCTGCCAGGCCGCCGACCAACTCAAGGGTTTTGTCGGTCTGAACCGCAAGACCGGCCAATACATCGTGCGCTTCAGCGAAGACGCCTTCGGCATGGACGTGGCCGACGACGGCATCATTCCTACCTGCGAATTCGTCTGGACGCCCGCCACGGACGGCACCATGACCCTCAAGCGCGAGCGAATCCAGTTGCTGCTGGACCAGAACGTCGACGACCGCATCAACCTCACCGAACCTCTGCGGGTATACATGGCACGCAGCGATCTGCCGGAAATCGTGGCGATGCGGCAATTGGTCGAGGGCTGACTCCTTGCCGCAAATCCTGTGGGAGCGAGCCTGCTCGCGATGGCGTCGGCACAGTCGGCATGGATGCAGGCAGGCCCACCGCTATCGCGAGCAGGCTCGCTCCCACAGGGGATGTGTGGCGGGACATGATTCGGGTGCACGACGCTGAAAAAAGTGTGGGAGCGAGCCTGCTCGCGATGGCGTCGGCACCGTCGGCATGGATGCAGGCAGGCCCACCGCTATCGCGAGCAGGCTCGCTCCCACAGGGGATTTGTGGTGGGTGTCAGGGCTGGCGTTGGAACGCGTAGTCCCGTTCGACCTTGCACACCCGTGTATGGCAATAGGCATACCAGGTAGAACGGCCACGCTCGCGGATTGCGCTGTGTTCGGGATATTGCTTCCAGGCCAGAATCGCCGCCTCGCTGCTCCAGTACGACACGGTAATACCCAGACCTTCTTCGCCCCGGGCCGATTCGATGCCGAGAAATCCTGGCTGCTCTCTCGCCAGCGCCACCATGCGCTCGGACGCTTCGGCATACCCCTGATCTCCCGCAGTACGCAGGGAGGTGAAAATCACGGCGTAATACTGACCGTTCATGGCATCTCCCTCGCACATGCCTGGACAAAGGCTTTGACCAGCGGCGGTACGCGATCTTCCAGCGCTGCGCGTTCGGGCTGGAACAGGGTTGCGACAAAGAATGGATGATCCCGCAGTTCCACGGCCCGCAGCTCGCCGGCTGAGTCCCGGGCGACGGCATGCAGGCGGTCGCTCAGCAGATCCCGCTCAAACGCCGGGTTGACCCCAAAGCGGCACCGGTAACCTTCGAACACTGTCCGGCGGCCATAGGCTTCGGCCATCAACGACTGCGCATCCAGCTGAAGGCTGTCGATGGTTTCGACCAAGGCACAACTCAGCGGCGTCAGCAGCGCCCGTTCTGCCTCGGGGGAGGTTTCGCCGTGAGCGGCATCGGTCCAGCCCATCACGTGGCGCGCGTATTCCAGCACGGCGTGCTGAAACCCACCGCAGGTGCCGAGGAACGGACGGCGCTGTTCGCGGGCAAAGCGAATGGCGTGCAAGGCGCCATGTTCGTTTCGGTAGGGGCTGCCGGGTACGCACCAAATGCCGTCGAAGTCGTCCAGAGAGGTAGCGTCGGTGATCAGATCCGTTGCCAACCATTGAAGGCCAATGTCATGGCCGGTTTGCCTACTGGCTAGCTCAAGTGCAATGGGGATAGCCCGATGGGCCGTTATCTGCGGATCGTAGTCGCCGATCAGGGCGATGTGCAAAGGACGCTGGATTTTCATGGAGGGCTCGCCGCTTGTTGATTCCTGGCCGCCACTATAGATTGGCGTTCGTGCACTCAATATTGGCGTTTAACCAAGTGATCAATGCAGCGACGCACTATCGTCTGGACTATCCCGATCTCTCCCTGATCCTGGCGTTGGTCCGTGGCGGCTCGCTGGCTCGGGCGGCGCGGTTGCTGAGCGTGGATGTGTCTACGGTGTTCCGCTCGGTGCGCCGGCTTGAGGCGGCCCTGGGCCAACCCTTGTTCGAAAAAAGCCGTGCCGGGTATTTGCCCACGAGCCTGGCCCAGACGCTGTCCGAACAGGCCGAGCGCGCCGAACAGGCTCTGGAGGCGGCACGTATCGGTGTGGAGCAGGGCGGTGAGGTGGTCACTGGCACCGTGCGTCTGACCTGTACCGATTCGGTCCTGCAAGCGTTGCTGCTGCCCGCGCTGGCGCGGTTCATGCCGGCCTATCCAGCATTGACCCTCGAATTGAGTACCTCGAACGACTTCGCCAACCTGAGTCGCCGCGATGCCGACATCGCCTTGCGCCTGACCCGTACGCCGCCGGAACATTTGGTGGGTCGGTACCTGGGCGATGTCGTCTACCGAGTCTGCGGGAGTCCGGCCTACCTGCCCGGCGCGAATCTGGATGACTTGGCGTCCCTGACCTGGATCGCGCCGGACGACTTCCTCCCCGATCACCCCACCGTGGCCTGGCGCCGACAACATCTACCCGCGGTGATGCCAGCCTATCGCTGCAACAGCATGCTCTCAGTCGCCGAGTTGGCGCGGGCCGGTTTGGGTGTCGCCGCGTTGCCGGACTTTCTGATCGGTGAAGACCAGGGCCTGATCCCCTTCGGCGAACCGCTGGAGGGATATGACACGGCGCTCTGGCTGCTGACACGTCCAGACTGCCGCGCCTTGCGTTCGGTGGTGACACTGTTCGACGAGTTGGGGCGTAGTTTGCGGCAGCGCTGATGTTTCAACAGCGGAGCGCGCTGGGTTAGATGATGGTCGTCCAGCGGTTATAGTGCCTTTAGCACCAGTCCCAGGCGGAGAACATCATGGCGACCCCTTACCAACCCACCCCCACAGCTCCCGTTGATCACTTGCGTTTTCATCGGCCTCACGCGCATCTGGGACCCACCTTCGGCAATGATCGTTTTGCGTTGCGAGCGGAGGCGTTCGCGCGTTTTTTCGGCACGCCGATGTTCCTCGGCGCACAAACCCTGATCGTGCTGATCTGGATAGGCTTGAACCTGTCGGGCGTCGTGCATTTCGACGCTTACCCGTTCATATTGCTCAATCTGGCGTTCAGTCTGCAGTCGGCCTACGCCGCCCCGCTGATCCTGCTGGCGCAAACCCGCCAGGCCGCTCGGGACAAAGCCCAGGCGGAAGCCGATGCACAACACCGTGAAGCCCTGGCCATTGCCAACACTGAGCGTCAAGCCCAGGCCGCGCACAATACGGCGCAACTACTCGAATTGTTGGAGCAGAACACCCGCCTGACGGAAATGACCAAGGCACTGACCGAGCGTATCGACAGCCTGACCACAGAAATGCACCAGAAATTTGTCAACACGCCCCCGGGGCGGTAATCCTCATACCGTGTTCGTGGCGGGGCGCTCAAGCCTGGTAACAAATCAGGAACATATCGAGAGCCGATTCGATCACCTGCACTTGTTCATCCAGGCTCAGGCTCGGTTGCCCCATGGAGATCTGTGGCCAGAATGCGAACGTCTTGATCAACCCGTGCATTTGCTGGGCAGCAAATATCGGCTCCACGGGCTTCAGTCGTCCATCGATCTGGGCTTGGCGAATCCAGGTGGTGAGGCCTTCTTCACGCTGCCCCATACGCGAAACCATGTTCTGGGCCCGCTCGGGAGAATGTATGGTCGCAGCGATGGCGATTCGTGCCAGATCGAGGAAGTTCTCGTCCGACATCAGCCGCAGCTTGGCTTGCAGTAACCGGCGCAATTGCTCACGCAAAGGCTCCAACGGGTTGTACGCCATCTCCTGCTCAGCGGTGATGCTGTTCCATAGACGATTCAGGATTTCGGCGAACAACTCTTCCTTGCTGGGAAAGTGGTTGTACACCGTACGCTTCGACACACCGGCGGTCGCCGCGATCCTGTCCATACTGGTGATCTCGAAACCGCTGCTGCGAAACTCGGCAATCGCGGCCTGGAGAATGGCCTCGCGTTTTCGTTCGGTAAGGCGTTGCGGTACGGTCATGGGCATTCGTCGGTTGAAAAGGGGGAGTTACACTCGGTAGTTTACTTGCCTCCAGGATTCATGCAATCTAGAAACTACACCGAGTGGTGTAGATTTAGTGTGAGCGGCTGAGCGTAAACCTCGCAGCCACCCATGTCCCGCAACGGCGAAGCGCACTTTCGGCGACGCCCTTGGAGTTATCGCACCATGAGCATTCCTGCTTCCTCGACCGACAGTACGGCTGCCAGCCCTGCCTCCCGACACGAACAAGGGAAGTATCGCAATCACGCCCATACCCCGCGAGAAGGGTTCGGCCAGATGCTGCGTATCATCTGGAACATGCTGCTCCACAAACCGCGCACCACCCGTCCGGCGGGCGCCATCACCGTTCAGCCGCTGACACGCGCCGAGTTGCTGGCAGCACCGAACCAGAGTGTGTTCCGTCTTGGCCATTCCACGGTTCTGCTCAAGCTGCGCGACAAATTCTGGATCACCGACCCGGTTTTCTCTGACCGTGCGTCGCCCGTGCAATGGGCCGGTCCCAAGCGTTTCCATCAACCGCCCATCAGCCTGGAGGATCTGCCACCGATCGAGGCGGTGATCCTTTCCCATGACCATTACGACCACCTCGACCACCAGGCCATCCTCAAGCTTGCCGCCAAGACCCGGCACTTCCTGACGCCCCTTGGCGTGGGTGACACCCTGGTCAAATGGGGCATCGAGGCCAGCAAGGTTCGTCAGCTGGATTGGTGGCAAGGTACCGAAGTGGACGGCATCGAGTTCATAGCCACGCCGTCGCAGCATTTTTCCGGTCGCGGTCTGTTCGATGGCAACAGCACGCTGTGGGCGTCATGGGTGATGATCGACGGCGGCACGCGGATCTTCTTCAGCGGCGACACGGGTTATTTCGACGGTTTCAAACGCATCGGCGAGCGATACGGTCCCTTTGACCTGACGCTGATGGAAACCGGCGCCTATAACGTCGATTGGCCCCATGTCCACATGCAGCCGGAGCAGACCCTCCAGGCTCATATCGACCTCAGGGGCCGTTGGCTGTTGCCGATTCACAATGGCACCTTCGACCTGGCGATGCATGCCTGGTTTGAACCCTTCGACCGCATCCTGGCCCTGGCCTGGGAGCGCAACGTGTCCATTACCACGCCGCAAATGGGCGAAGCCTTCACCCTGACCCATCCCCAACGCGGCTGTGCCTGGTGGCTGGATGTGGAGGCCTCGGCCTATGAGAGCCAGGCTGACGCGGCCTGATACCTGATGCAACGATCCCGCTATTCGATCATCGCGTAGTCGGGCCGTCCCGCCGGATCCGGTGTGGCGCCTTTGATGTTCATGCCACGCCCCGGTGCAAAGCCGGGGAAGAACACCAGGCCTTCGGCTTCAAGGCAGAACGCGAGCGCCAGGCGTGTCACATCGAGCAATTCGCCTCCCGCTTCGAAGCGCCGGATAGCCTTGACCGAAACCCCGGACTGCCGGGACAGTTCCTCGACGCTCCAGCCGAGCATGGCTCGGGCCTGTGCGCTGTGGGCAGGAGTGAATTGATAGACAGCGATGCGTTCCAGGGTGGTTTTGATTGCGAGAGAGGCCATGGGATTCTCCAAAGCAGTGGATTCAAAAATACTGTGTTTTTGTACAGTTGTTTTGAAGCCGGATCAATCTCATTTTTTTGATGGGTGACCAGTGGCCTGCTCCAGCCAAGCGCTCGGTGTACCCTGGTGTCTAGCGAAGGAGGGTGGTATGTCGATTTCCGACAGTGACTGGAAAAATTACAATGAGCTTTACAAGCTGGCACTGGACCGCTTCTGCCAAGGAGTTCTTGCTGATGCCCAGACGATCGCTCAGAACGAAACTCTATCGGCCCACGCTCGATACGCAACGCTGTATGGCCTCATACGCAATCGAGACAAGGACCTGGCGATGGCCTTCAACGGGCGTCGACGCAAAGAAGTTTCGCTATCTTTGAGGCTGATGGTCGCCTATGACCTGCTGAGCGATCAGGAGCTGATGGTTCTGAGCGACGAGTTACGAGAACGGATTTCCGACGCTGTTCGTCAGCCCTATGAAATCGAATGGGTCACAGACGCATAGTCCTTTTCAAGCAGAGAACAGCATGTTGATCTTCAATTGCACCGAAGCGGCTTGTAACTTCTTTAGCCGCGTGCACAAAGGCAAGAAAATCACTCCCATGGAGAAGCCACCGTCACCCGTTATCGAGGACGATGAGGTGGTTGAATTCGCCGAACAGTGGCTGGTCCATGCCATCACTGTGCAACGCAAGCATGTATTGTTCGTCATCCACGTGCATACACGTTATTGCATGATCTTCGCTGACGCCAAAAAAGCTGACGTGGAAGGTTTTATTCATCGGTTTTCCGAGCGTTGGATCAATGGCTTGATGCGCCACGCCGGGCAATATGACCTTTTGCACTGGATCGATGACGAGCCAATGATGGCCCGCTTCCAGGAAAGTTGTCATGAGTACGTTTTTTACAAGCGCGGCCATCGCGGTGCGCAAAAGCACATCAACGAAATCTCCTGGGTTTTCGAGGACTGCGCCGCAGAGTGGGGAACGTTGCCTTCTGATGAATTCTCCGCAGGCCGCTTTGATGGTGATATGAACAACACGCCGAGAAGCAGCAAGGGGCACAAGGACTATTACTTCCCCGATGAGGAAATGATCATTCACTGGTTGCGGCGTTATGGTGGCCTGGATGAGCCCAGCCTCCAGAAAGCCTGTGCACGACGTATGGAAGTGAAACGGGAAATGTGGGCATTCGAGCGGCAACTTGCCCAAGATGCACTATGAACAGAATACCGACGCGTGCAGGGTTGCTGTCAGCCCAAGGCGAGATCAGCTATCGGCCAACCCCGGCGCTTCACGAATGATGAAGTGATCCAGGTTCTCGATCTGGGCGCTGAACACCCCGAACGTCTGTTCGGGGTTTTTCTTGCTTGGCACCTGTTTCAGCTCCGGCGTCACGCCATAGAAGAAGCAGTACAGATCCCGCTCGCTCTCGGCGGCATGCTTGATCTCTTCCAGAAACGCTTTGCGCTTACGGTACTGATCGATCAGCTTCTTGCTCAGGTAAACGTTGACCGAATAGGGCCGCTTCTTCGCTTCGCCCGGTAACTTGACCCAGACCTTTTGCTCGAAGTCGACACGAAAACTGGCGCTGTGATAATCCTCGATCTTCTTGATCTTGCCCCAGTAGATCAGCCCCTTGTTGTCCAGCAGGTATTCGATCTTCTTGAAGAACGATGCATAGGGCGCCGTGTGCTCGCCAATCTTCAGCGGCATGCGCTTGAGCAGGTCCTTGTCCGCGAAGTTCGATACAAAGCACTCCACCGGATGGGCGAAGACACTGGTTTTGTCCGGCGCCGAATCACGGCTGGTGTGCTCGCCATGTCTGGCGGCTGAAGGCACTCGCTCATCGCGCGTCACGTCCGCCGCCACTGCCGGTCTGGAAGGCTTGCGCACATACTCGCGCCCGGTCAGTAACAGCTCCGAAGGAAAGTGTTCCTCCCGACCGTCATCCGCTTCCGACGCGTCCGTCTCCAGGCTTGTCGGAGTTTTCAGGCTGGCATAAGGACAACCCTCGACATGCCGCGTACTGGGGGTGTTCTTGAAGTGCGGTGTGCGCACGTAATTCACATTCTTGGCGTTGAACGTCACCAGCACATTCGCCGCATCGAACGCCGCTCGACAGGCATCGTTGGGACATTGGAATTGTTCCTTCGCCGAATCGAAATTCACCGTTTCGTCAAAATTCAAATCGCGCACGTCATAGATCGACAACTTGTCGTCGAGGCTGCGGCAGTAGGCGAGGTCGAATTTCATGGCGGGCTCGGGTCCTTGAGTAGAGGAGGGTATTAATAGCGGGTGGAGAGGTGGGTTGCACTGAATGTTTTCAATTCAAAATCGCAGCTATTCACCCACCAGTGGCCAGGGCGTGTAGGACAGAATGCAAAAAACCCCGTTTTCACGGGGTTTTTAGTAAGGCGTCAGCCGACAGGTCAGCTTGGGATTTTTCTCTCGACATCAATCCCAGCTAAGCGCACCACCGGTCTGATACTCAATCACCCGCGTCTCAAAGAAATTCTTCTCTTTCTTCAAGTCCATGATCTCGCTCATCCAAGGGAACGGGTTAGTCGTGCCTGGATATTCTTCTTTAAGACCAATCTGCGACAAACGACGGTTCGCGATGAACTTCAGATAGTCTTCCATCATCGCCGCGTTCATGCCCAATACGCCGCGAGGCATGGTGTCACGGGCGTATTCGATCTCCAGTTGGGTCCCTTGCAAGATCATCTGGGTCGCTTCTTCCTTCATCTCGGCATCCCACAGGTGCGGGTTTTCGATTTTGATCTGGTTGATCACGTCGATGCCGAAGTTCAGGTGCATGGATTCGTCGCGCAGGATGTACTGGAACTGCTCGGCGACGCCGGTCATCTTGTTGCGGCGGCCCATGGAGAGGATCTGGGTGAAGCCGCAATAGAAGAAGATGCCTTCCAGGACGCAGTAGTAGGCGATCAGGTTGCGCAGCAACTCTTTGTCGGTTTCCGGGGTGCCGGTTTCGAACTTCGGATCGGAGATCGAACGGGTGTACTTCAGGCCCCAGGCGGCTTTCTTCGCGACCGATGGGATCTCGTGGTACATGTTGAAGATTTCGCCTTCATCCATGGCCAGCGATTCGATGCAGTACTGGTAGGCGTGGGTATGGATCGCCTCTTCGAAGGCCTGGCGCAGGATGTACTGGCGGCATTCCGGGTTGGTGATCAGGCGGTATACGGCCAGGACCAGGTTGTTGGCGACCAGGGAGTCTGCGGTGGAGAAGAAGCCCAGGTTGCGCATTACGATGCGGCGCTCGTCGTCGGTCAGGCCTTCCGGGTTTTTCCAGAGGGCGATGTCGGCGGTCATGTTGACTTCTTGCGGCATCCAGTGGTTTGCGCAACCGTCCAGGTACTTCTGCCAGGCCCAGTCGTATTTGAACGGCACGAGCTGGTTGAGGTCGGCGCGGCAGTTGATCATGCGCTTTTCATCGACGGCGACACGGGCGGAGGCGCCTTCGAGTTCGGCGAGGCCTTCGGCAACGTCGAGTTTATCGAGGGCGGCCTTGGCGCGAATGATCGCGGCCGAGTCGCTGGCCGTCACGGCGCGGGCTTCGAGCGCGGCGGCACCGCCGGCGCTGTCGAGGCGGTCCATGTTGGCTTCAGAAGCGTGGCCGGCATTGGCGCCTTTTACAGCGACTTCGCCGTCTTCTTTGTCGAATTCGTCCCAGCTCAGCATGACGTGTCGTCTCCTGCGTGAGGGCCAGAAGCCTGGTGAAGGCCTGCTGGCGGCGGTGGATCTTGGAAAATCGTTTCTTGCAGCTGACGCAGGCAATAAACAGAAAAATGTACGGGTCATGCTGAAGCGGCTGTGAACGCGAAGAGGCGAGGGGCCTTTGCGTGGGCTTCAGGCTGGCTTGATTCCCCTGTAAGGGAATATTGCAGGCCCGTTTAAGGCGGCATTATAAGGACTTTTTTGCCTACGTGGTGCGGCGAAATCGCCCACGGAGGGCGCGGTGGGGGGCTGATTCGCGTTGGAGCGAGGGTTTACAAGGCTTTGGCGGTTATAGATTTTTTTTGCATGAATCGGATGGCGTGTTTTTTTGATCAAAAAACGACCTGTTTTTGCGTTTTTACACTACATGTTGTGTTTGGGGAGGGTTTTCTTCGGTTCCAGACACAACCAGGCCCGACCGGAGTCGGGCCATGGAAACTGCCAATAATGATCAATCGGTATGGGCCGAGCCGGAGCGGTCGCTGCCATCGGCGGCGACGGTCCTCGGATCGGTAGGGGTGTGGTGGTCGGTATCGACCGTGGCGGCGTTAGCGAGGTCGTGACGGTTCATTGCGGCGGCTGAACCGGTGTGATCGAAGCCGTCGGCGGCGAAGCTATTGGCGGCCAGTACGGACAGGGCCAAGGCGCAGAACAGTTTGTATTTCAAAGTGGATAACTCCTGGTTCGTTCACACACTGGTTAGCCGTTGGAGCAACCGTTGCCCATGACGCTGTAGCGCAGGATATGGAGTTGGCCCTTGGAGTCTTGGTATTCCATTTTTGCCGGGACCACTTCGCAGACATCCGGGACCGCGCTCATGGAAATGACTTTGGCGATGTCCAGGTGGGTGGAGTAGGTGTATTCCTCAATGGCAGGTTTTTGCTGAGCGACATCGGTCGGGGCCTCGTCTGCCATCGCCATTGCGCTGAGGCTGCCGAGGACCAGAACCCATAAAGCTTTCATCTGATTTCACCTTTTCTGAGGTCGAGTGGGGTCACGCAACCTTTTTGGGGTTGCGTGTGGAGCAGGTTTGGGAAGTTTGATTAACGGCCTTCGTGGGGGCTGTGTTGCGTCAATCGTATTTGCCAGTTGGCGAGGTGGATTCTAGGGAGTGGGGGTGGATGCAAACAGACCGGGTTTTGATAAAGACTTTTGGTGGATTTGGTAATAATCGCCAGGAGTCGAAGACTTCCTGTTGGATCTGTTTTGGATTGGCTGGCGTCATCGCGAGCAGGCTCGCTCCCACGGGGGATCTATGTTGGTGACAAAAACAGGTATTCACTGAAATTCAGGTGTGGGTGGGTCTTGCACGTTAGTACCGACATTTTGTAGGGACTTGTTACTACCATCGTCGAATGGTTCTATAGGCCCGCCCCGGGCTACAACGGGACCATACAAAAACAACTATGTCACCGAGGTAAGAAACATGAGTGCGGCTTCTGTGTATCCCGTTCGTCCCGAGGTAGCAGCCAATACGCTGACTGACGAGGCGACCTACAAGGCCATGTACCAACAGTCGGTGGTCAACCCGGATGGTTTCTGGCGCGAGCAGGCCAAGCGCCTCGACTGGATCAAGCCGTTCACCACGGTGAAGCAGACGTCCTTCGACGATCACCATGTCGATATCAAGTGGTTTGCCGACGGCACCTTGAACGTTTCCTACAACTGCCTCGACCGTCACCTGGCCGAGCGTGGGGATCAGGTCGCGATTATCTGGGAGGGCGATGACCCGGCCGAGAGTCGCAAGATCACTTATCGCGAACTGCACGAAGAAGTCTGCAAGTTTGCCAACGCCCTGCGCGGCCAGGACGTGCATCGTGGCGACGTGGTGACGATCTATATGCCGATGATTCCAGAGGCTGTGGTCGCCATGCTGGCCTGTGCCCGGATCGGCGCGATTCACTCGGTGGTGTTCGGTGGTTTCTCCCCTGAAGCACTGGCCGGTCGCATCATCGACTGCAAATCCAAAGTGGTGATCACCGCCGACGAAGGCGTTCGCGCCGGCAAGAAGATCCCCCTCAAGGCCAACGTCGACGACGCGCTGACCAACCCGGAAACCAGCAGCATCCAGAAAGTCATCGTGTGCAAGCGCACTGCGGGCAACATCAAGTGGAACCAGCACCGCGATATCTGGTACGAAGACCTGATGAAAGTCGCCGGTACCGTTTGCGCGCCGAAGGAAATGGGTGCTGAAGAAGCGCTGTTCATCCTCTACACCTCCGGTTCCACCGGCAAGCCAAAGGGCGTGCAACACACCACGGCCGGCTACCTGCTGTACGCCGCCCTGACCCATGAGCGCGTGTTCGACTACAAGCCGGGCGAGATCTACTGGTGCACCGCCGACGTCGGCTGGGTCACCGGCCACAGCTACATCGTCTACGGTCCGCTGGCGAACGGCGCGACCACGCTGCTGTTCGAAGGCGTGCCGAACTACCCGGACATCACCCGGGTGGCCCAGGTCATCGACAAGCACAAGGTCAATATCCTCTACACCGCACCAACCGCTATCCGCGCGATGATGGCCTCGGGCACCGCCGCCGTCGAAGGCGCCGATGGCAGCAGCCTGCGGCTCTTGGGTTCGGTGGGTGAGCCGATCAACCCGGAAGCCTGGGACTGGTACTACAAGAACGTCGGCAAGGAGCGTTGCCCGATCGTCGACACCTGGTGGCAGACCGAAACCGGTGGCGTGCTGATCAGCCCGCTGCCAGGTGCCACGGCGCTGAAACCGGGTTCGGCCACGCGTCCGTTCTTCGGCGTGGTGCCGGCCCTGGTGGACAACCTCGGCAACCTGATCGAAGGCGCGGCCGAAGGCAACCTGGTGATCCTCGATTCGTGGCCAGGCCAGGCGCGGACGCTGTACGGCGACCATGACCGTTTCGTCGACACCTACTTCAAGACCTTCAGCGGCATGTATTTCACCGGCGACGGCGCGCGCCGCGATGCCGATGGCTACTACTGGATCACCGGTCGGGTGGATGACGTGCTCAACGTGTCCGGCCACCGCATGGGTACCGCCGAGATCGAAAGTGCCATGGTCGCCCACCCGAAAGTCGCCGAAGCGGCGGTGGTCGGTGTGCCGCACGACATCAAGGGGCAGGGCATCTATGTCTACGTCACCCTCAACGCCGGCGAAGAAACCAGCGAAGCCCTGCGCCTGGAGTTGAAAAACTGGGTGCGCAAGGAGATCGGGCCGATTGCTTCGCCGGATGTCATCCAGTGGGCACCCGGTTTGCCGAAGACCCGTTCCGGCAAGATCATGCGCCGCATCCTGCGCAAGATCGCCACGGCGGAATACGACGGGTTGGGTGATATCTCCACGTTGGCCGATCCGGGTGTGGTGGCGCATTTGATCGAGACGCACAAGACCATGAACGTCGCCTGACGACGGTTTGTGATCCCTGAAAGCCCCGCCCGGTAATTGCCCGGCGGGGCTTTTTCTTGGGAGCTGACTGACGTTCCCACGCTCCGCGTGGGAATGCCTCTACGGACGCTCCGCGTTCGGCTCTCAGGGACGCAGAGCGTCCTTGGCTGCATTCCCACGCGGAGCGTGGGAACGATCAGTGTGGAAAGGTCTACGAATAAATATCGACGTTCCGCGTCAGATCTTTCGAAGCGTTACCGATGTTTCTAAATGTGTAACCAAAGGCACCCTACCGAGGCGATGGGAAACGTCGAGCCCCGTTTCAGGGCGTTCGCAGCCTCTCGATAAAATTTGCCGACACGCTGTGCTTGCCGGATTAGAAGGGTTTGCGAATAATGGGCCCGCAATTTGCAACGTGTATTGGTTTCCTTTCTTTCGCTCTTGCATGAATTTGCTGGGCTGTCAATGTGCTCGAACTGCTTTCTCGGTGCTTCTGTAATTTGTTGTCGCATTGAAGAAATATCGGCTTCGGGCCTGTCGTTAGAATGCCGATCACTCGCTCGTCGTGGCCTGCGTTGATAAAAACGCCTGCTTCCTAGGACGCAGCACCTACGTTCGTTTCACCCATTCGCATATTGGGCTGTTGCTCACTCTGCCGTTTTGCCCTTTACCGATGGAGTCCCAAGATGAAGAAACTTGTGCTGCTTGGCGCCCTGGCACTGTCCGTGCTGTCCCTGCCGACATTCGCCGGTGAAAAGCCCCTGAAGATCGGTATCGAAGCGGCTTACCCTCCGTTTGCCTCCAAAGCCCCGGACGGCAGCATCGTCGGTTTCGACTACGACATCGGCAACGCGCTGTGCGAAGAGATGAAGGTCAAGTGCGTGTGGGTCGAGCAGGAATTCGACGGCCTGATCCCGGCGCTCAAGGTGCGCAAGATCGACGCGATCCTGTCCTCCATGTCGATCACCGAAGATCGCAAGAAGTCCGTGGACTTCACCAACAAGTACTACAACACCCCGGCGCGTCTGGTGATGAAGGCCGGTACCCAGGTCAGCGATGGCCTGACCGAGCTCAAGGGCAAGAACATCGGCGTGCAGCGCGGTTCGATCCACGAGCGTTTTGCCCGTGAAGTCCTCGCCCCGCTGGGTGCCGAGATCAAGCCATACGGTTCGCAGAACGAAATCTACCTGGACGTCTCTGCCGGTCGTCTCGACGGCACCGTGGCAGACGCTACCCTGCTGGATGACGGTTTCCTGAAGACCGACGCCGGCAAAGGCTTCGCGTTCGTGGGCCCGGCCTTCACCGACGTCAAATACTTCGGCGACGGTGTAGGGATCGCGGTTCGCAAAGGCGACGCCTTGAAAGACAAGATCAACGGCGCAATCGCCGCGATTCGCGAGAGCGGCAAATACAAGCAGATCCAGGACAAGTACTTCGCCTTCGACATCTACGGCAAGTAATACCGTCCCGCCACTCGTGCGAAATGGCGCAAGCAACAGGCTCCCTGCGGTTTGCGCCATTTTTTCATCCCACTTTCGAGGACCTGAATCATGTTGAAAGGCTACGGGGCTGTCATCCTCGATGGCGCATGGTTGACGCTTCAGCTCGCCTTGTCGTCCATGGCCCTGGCCATCGTCCTGGGACTGATCGGTGTCGCGTTGCGCCTCTCGCCAGTGCGCTGGCTGGCGTGGCTGGGTGACCTGTATTCCACGGTCATCCGCGGTATTCCCGACCTGGTGCTGATCCTGCTGATTTTCTACGGCGGCCAGGACCTGCTCAACCGCGTGGCGCCGATGCTCGGTTATGACGACTACATCGATCTCAACCCCCTGGCGGCCGGCATCGGCACCCTGGGCTTCATCTTCGGTGCCTACCTGTCGGAAACCTTTCGTGGCGCGTTCATGGCGATCCCCAAGGGGCAGGCCGAGGCGGGCATGGCGTATGGCATGAGCGGGTTCCAGGTGTTCTTCCGGGTGCTGGTGCCACAGATGATTCGCCTGGCGATTCCGGGCTTCACCAACAACTGGTTGGTGTTGACCAAGGCGACCGCGCTGATTTCGGTGGTGGGTCTGCAAGACATGATGTTCAAGGCCAAGCAGGCGGCGGATGCCACCCGCGAGCCTTTCACCTTCTTCCTGGCAGTGGCGGCGATGTACCTGGTGATCACCAGCGTCTCGTTGCTGGCATTGCGTCACCTTGAGAAGCGCTACTCGGTAGGCGTAAGGGCGGCTGATCTATGATCTTCGACTACAACGTCATCTATGAAGCCTTGCCGCTGTACTTCGGCGGTCTGCTGACCACCTTGAAGTTGCTGGCACTGTCGCTGTTCTTCGGTCTGCTGGCGGCGCTGCCCCTGGGGCTGATGCGGGTGTCCAAGCAGCCGGTCGTGAACATGACGGCCTGGCTCTACACTTACGTGATTCGCGGCACGCCGATGCTGGTGCAGCTGTTCCTGATCTACTACGGGCTGGCGCAGTTCGAGTTCGTGCGCGAGAGCTTCCTCTGGCCGTGGCTGTCCAGCGCGACATTCTGTGCGTGTCTCGCGTTCGCCATCAACACCAGTGCCTACACCGCTGAGATCATCGCCGGCAGCCTGCGGGCCACGCCCAATGGCGAGATCGAGGCGGCCAAGGCCATGGGGATGTCGCGCTTCACGCTCTACCGCCGGATCCTGCTGCCGTCGGCCCTGCGCCGGGCACTGCCGCAATACAGCAACGAAGTGATCATGATGCTGCAGACCACCAGCCTGGCCTCCATCGTGACCCTGATCGACATCACCGGTGCCGCGCGCACGGTAAACGCCCAGTATTACCTGCCGTTCGAGGCCTACATCACGGCCGGCGTGTTCTACCTGTGCCTGACCTTCATCCTGGTGCGCCTGTTCAAGCTGGCCGAGCGTCGCTGGCTGAGTTACCTGGCCCCGCGCAAGCACTGATAACGCGTCGACCCGATCGACTGCCCAACGACTGACGTTTTGTGAGAACCGACCGCATGTACAAGCTCGAAGTCCAAGACCTGCATAAACGCTATGGCAGTCACGAAGTGCTCAAGGGTGTGTCCCTGAAAGCTGCCGCCGGCGATGTGATCAGCATCATCGGTTCCAGCGGCTCCGGCAAAAGTACCTTCCTGCGTTGCATCAACCTGCTTGAGCAACCTCATGCCGGCAAGATCCTGCTCAACAACGAAGAGCTGAAGCTGGTGGCCGGCAAAGACGGCGCGTTGAAGGCCGCGGACCCCAAGCAGCTGCAACGCATGCGTTCGCGGCTGTCGATGGTGTTCCAGCATTTCAACCTGTGGTCCCACATGACTGCGCTGGAAAACATCATGGAAGCGCCGGTGCATGTCCTGGGCGTCGCCAAGGCCGAGGCTCGCGAGAAGGCCGAGCATTATCTGAACAAAGTGGGCGTGGCCCATCGCAAGGACGCCTATCCGGGCCACATGTCCGGCGGCGAGCAGCAGCGCGTGGCGATTGCCCGGGCGCTGGCGATGGAGCCGGAAGTCATGTTGTTCGACGAGCCGACCTCGGCCCTCGACCCTGAGTTGGTGGGCGATGTGCTCAAGGTGATGCAGGCCCTGGCCCTGGAAGGCCGGACCATGGTGGTGGTGACCCACGAAATGGGCTTTGCCCGCGAAGTGTCGAACCAGCTGGTGTTCCTGCACAAAGGCATTGTCGAAGAAAGCGGCAACCCGCGTGAAGTGCTGGTCAATCCGCAATCGGAGCGCCTGCAACAATTTCTTTCGGGCAGCCTCAAGTAATTGCTCCCGTTACGCACCTGATTTGGGTCATGCTGCGCACCACGTGCCAGATGGTCTAATTTGGTTGCAGCCGCTTTTGGCTTTAACACTGTTTTCGTTTCGGATCGCCCGCCATGACTGCCCATCGAATTGGTTTCCTGATTTGGCCCAGCACTAAAGCCTTGACGCTGGCGCTGGCTGAGGAGGCCTTGCGTGTCGCTCAGCGGGTGCATCCGGAAGTAGTCTACGAATTGTCGTTCCTGCAGGCCGAACCGGCGGGCGAGGGGGCCTGGCAGTTACCCGGCGAACCCTGGGCGGGCAAGCTCGAAGGTCTCCAGAAGCTTTTCCTGGTGGCCGATGAGCCCCCGGCTGCGCTGGCCTCCAACCTGAGTAGCGCACTCAAGCAACTGGTGCGTGCCGGTTGTGTGATTGGTGGCTTGTCGGCAGGGGTCTATCCCCTGGCTCAATTGGGCTTGCTCGACGGTTACCGCGCCGCCGTGCACTGGCGCTGGCAGGACGATTTCTCCGAGCGCTTCCCCAAGGTCATCGCCACCAGTCATTTGTTCGACTGGGATCGCGACCGTCTTACGGCCTGCGGTGGCATGTCGGTGCTCGACCTGCTGCTGGCGGTGCTGTCGCGTGATCACGGTGCGGAACTGGCTGGGGCGGTGTCGGAAGAGCTGGTGGTCGAGCGCATCCGTGAGGGCGGCGAGCGCCAGCGCATTCCGCTGCAGAATCGTCTCGGCTCCAGCCATCCGAAGCTCACCCAGGCGGTGCTGCTGATGGAGGCCAACATTGAAGAACCGTTGACCACTGACGAAATCGCCCAGCATGTGTGCGTATCCCGCCGGCAACTGGAGCGGATCTTCAAGCAATACCTCAACCGCGTGCCGAGCCAGTACTACCTGGAACTGCGCCTGAACAAGGCCCGGCAGATGCTGATGCAGACCAGCAAATCCATCATCCAGATCGGCTTGTCCTGTGGTTTCTCCTCAGGGCCGCACTTCTCCAGCGCCTACCGCAACTTCTTCGGCGCCACGCCGCGGGAAGATCGCAACCAGCGACGCAGCAGCAGCCCGTTCGAATTGTCGTCGGTGCCGGCCGAGCGCGGTTAGGCAGCTCCCGCCGGAGGGCAGGGGGCGCAAAAGTAGGGCGGTCTACGCAAAACACCTGTGGGAGCGAGCCTGCTCGCGATGGCGTCGGTTCAGTTGGCATCGATGTCGACTGACATTGCGCTATCGCGAGCAGGCTCGCTCCCACAGGTGATCTGTGTCTGGCAATGGAAATGTGGACGTCGACGCCTAAAGTCCCCCGACAACGTTTAAACTGCGCCTTTGCGACGCTATTTGTCGCATTGCCATAAACCCAATGAAAACGGGGGTTGGCGCTATAAGAAGTTGTCGCTTGGCGGCAAGGCCGGGCTGAAAACTGTCCTTACAATCCTCACCAAGCTCGCCATTTCCAGGCGAGTGTTTCTCTTCAGGAGACTCCGATGTCCGTTGAGCAAGCCGCGGTACAACGCGCCGATTTCGACCAGGTAATGGTCCCCAACTATGCGCCTGCTGCCTTCATTCCCGTGCGTGGCGCCGGTTCCCGTGTGTGGGACCAGTCCGGCCGCGAGTTGATCGATTTCGCCGGCGGTATCGCAGTCAACGTGTTGGGCCACGCCCACCCGGCGCTGGTTGGCGCGCTCACCGAGCAGGCCAACAAACTGTGGCATGTCTCCAACGTATTCACCAACGAACCAGCGCTGCGCCTGGCCCATAAACTGGTCAACGCGACATTCGCCGAGCGTGCGTTCTTCTGCAACTCCGGCGCCGAAGCCAACGAGGCCGCCTTCAAGCTGGCCCGTCGTGTTGCGTTCGATCGTTTCGGCACGGAAAAGTACGAAATCATCGCCGCGCTCAACAGTTTCCACGGCCGCACGCTGTTCACCGTCAATGTCGGCGGGCAGTCGAAATATTCCGATGGCTTCGGTCCCAAGATCACCGGCATCACCCATGTTCCCTATAACGACCTGGCAGCCCTGAAAGCGGCCATTTCGGACAAGACCTGCGCCGTGGTGCTGGAACCGATCCAGGGCGAAGGCGGCGTGCTGCCGGCCGAGCAAGCTTACCTGCAAGGCGCTCGCGACCTGTGCGATGCGCACAATGCGCTGCTGGTGTTCGACGAAGTACAGACCGGCATGGGCCGCAGCGGCAAACTGTTCGCCTATATGCATTACGGCGTGGTCCCGGACATCCTCACCAGCGCCAAGAGCCTGGGCGGTGGTTTCCCGATCGCGGCGATGCTCACCACCGAAGCGCTGGCCAAGCACCTGGTGGTCGGTACCCACGGCACCACCTACGGCGGCAACCCGCTGGCGTGCGCGGTGGCCGAGGCAGTGATCGATGTGGTCAACACCCCCGAGGTGCTCGACGGCGTCAAGGCCAAGCATCACAAGTTCAAGGCCCGCCTGGAGCAGATCGGCGAGAAGTATGGCCTGTTCACCCAGGTACGCGGTCTGGGCCTGTTGATCGGCTGCGTGCTGAGCGACGCCTGGAAAGGCAAGGCCAAGGACATTTTCAACGCCGCCGAACAGGAAGGCCTGATGATCCTGCAAGCCGGCCCGGACGTGATCCGTTTCGCCCCGAGCCTGGTGGTGGAAGACGCCGACATCGACGCCGGCCTGGACCGTTTCGAGAAGGCCGCGGCGAAGCTGACCCAAGCCTGATTCTGAAAACTGGCTCCATGGGAGCCAGGTTCCTGTGGGAGCTGAGCTTGCTCGCGATGGGATCGCCTCGTTGTGAAAGGTGAAGCCCAGTGTCTGCATCGCGAGCAAGCTTTGCTCCCACATGAAGTCGTTTTTTTCTTTGTGTCGACCTTTTGGTCGAACCCTTTATTTCAAGTTAAGGAGTGACACCATGCTGGTGATGCGCCCCGCGCAAATGGCGGATCTGGGCGAGGTACAGCGTCTGGCTGCGGACAGTCCGATCGGTGTCACTTCCTTGCCGGATGACGTGGAACGCTTGAGCGACAAGATCGCCGCGAGCGAAGCCTCGTTTGCCGCCGAAGTCAGTTTCAACGGTGAAGAAAGCTATTTCTTCGTCCTTGAAGACACGGCCACCGGCAAGCTGGTGGGCTGTTCGGCCATCGTCGCGTCGGCCGGTTATTCCGAGCCGTTCTACAGTTTTCGCAACGAGACGTTCGTCCATGCCTCCCGTGAGCTGAAGATCCACAACAAGATCCACGTGCTTTCCCAGTGCCACGACCTGACCGGCAACAGCCTGCTGACCAGTTTCTATGTGGTCCGGGACCTGGTGGGAACGCCGTGGGCGGAACTCAATTCCCGCGGGCGCCTGCTGTTCGTCGCCAGCCATCCGGAGCGGTTCGCCGATTCGGTGGTGACCGAGATCGTCGGCTACAGCGATGAAAATGGCGACTCGCCGTTCTGGGACGCCATTGGTCGCAACTTCTTCGACCTCAACTACGCCGCCGCCGAGCGCCTGTGTGGGTTGAAGAGCCGTACCTTCCTCGCCGAATTGATGCCCCATTACCCGATCTACGTGCCACTGCTGCCGGACGCCGCTCAGGAAGCCATGGGGCAGGTCCATCCGCGTGCGCAGATCACCTTCGACATCCTGATGCGCGAAGGCTTCGAGACTGATCATTACATCGACATCTTCGATGGCGGCCCGACCCTGCATGCCCGCGTCTCGGGGATTCGCTCGATTGCCCAGAGCCGCGTGGTGCCGGTCAAGCTCGGCGAGCCGGTCAAGGGTGCCGGCCGGCAATACCTGGTGGCCAATGCCCAGTTGCAGGATTACCGCGCGGTGTTGCTCGAGCTCGATTACGCGCCGGGTAAACCGGTGACCCTGGACATGGAAGCGGCCGAGGCCCTGGGCGTTGGCGAAGGCGCCAGCGTGCGCCTGGTGGCGGTTTAAGTCTGAGTTTCGCGGGTGGCATGAGCGGCCCGTCTGAGGAGATAGCATGATCGTTCGTCCCGTACGCAGCAGCGATTTACCCGCTCTGATCGCCCTGGCCCGCAGCACCGGCACCGGTCTGACCACCTTGCCGGCCAACGAAGAGCGCCTGGCCCATCGGGTTGGCTGGGCCGAGAAGACCTTTCGCGGCGAAGCCGGGCGTGGCGATGCGGACTACCTGTTCGTGCTCGAAAACGATGATGGCCAAGTGGTAGGCATCTCCGCCATCGCTGGTGCCGTGGGCCTGCGTGAGCCCTGGTACAACTTCCGCGTGGGCCTGACGGTGAGCGCTTCCCAGGAGCTGAACATCTACCGGGAAATCCCGACGCTGTTCCTGGCCAACGACCTGACCGGCAATTCCGAGCTGTGTTCGCTGTTCCTGCATGCCGATTACCGCAATGGCCTCAATGGCCGCATGCTGGCCAAGGCGCGGTTGCTGTTCATTGCCGAATACCCGCAGTTGTTCGGCAACAAGATCATTGCCGAGATGCGCGGCATGTCCGACGACACCGGCCGTTCGCCTTTCTGGGAAAGCCTGGGCCGGCACTTCTTCAAGATGGAATTCAGCCAGGCCGATTACCTGACCGGGGTCGGCAACAAGGCGTTCATCGCCGAACTGATGCCCAAGTTTCCGCTGTATACCTGTTTCCTGTCCGAGGATGCCCGCGCCGTGATCGCCCAGGTTCATCCAGACACCGAGCCGGCCTTGTCGATGCTCAAGAGCGAAGGGTTCAACTATCAAGGCTACGTCGACATCTTCGATGCCGGCCCGGCCGTGGAATGCGAAACCGCTAAGATCCGTGCTGTCCGTGACAGCCAGGCCCTGGTGCTGGCCATCGGTACGCCGGGCGACGACGCCACGCCGTTCCTCATCCATAACCGCAAGTGCCTGGATTGCCGCATCACGGCGGCACCGGCGCGCTTCGCCTCGGGCACCCTGGTGGTCGATCCGTTGACCGCCAAACGTCTTCAACTCAATGCCGGCGATCAAGTGCGCGCCGTTGCGTTGTCTGCTGCTCGGGAGTCGAAATGATGAACTCGCTGTATATCGCGGGAAGCTGGCTGGAAGGCCAGGGCGACATGTTTGAGTCGTTGAACCCGGTGACCCAGCAAGTGCTGTGGTCGGGCAAGGGCGCCACGGCCGCGCAGGTCGAGTCGGCGGTGCAGGCTGCGCGTCAGGCGTTCCCGGACTGGGCCCGGCGTTCCCTGGATGAACGCATTCAGGTGCTGGATGCCTTTGCCGCGGCGCTGAAGAGCCACGCTGACGAACTGGCCCACTGCATCGGCGAGGAAACCGGCAAGCCGTTGTGGGAAGCGGCCACCGAAGTCACCAGCATGATCAACAAGGTCGCCATCTCGGTGCAGAGCTACCGCGAGCGGACCGGCGAGAAGAGCGGCCCCCTGGGCGACGCCACTGCGGTCCTGCGGCATAAGCCCCACGGTGTGGTGGCGGTATTCGGCCCTTACAACTTCCCTGGCCACTTGCCCAACGGCCACATCGTGCCGGCGCTGCTGGCAGGTAACTGTGTGCTGTTCAAACCGAGCGAGCTGACCCCGAAAGTCGCCGAGCTGACGGTCAGGTGCTGGGTCGAAGCCGGTTTGCCGGCGGGTGTGCTGAACCTGTTGCAAGGCGCACGGGAAACCGGCATCGCCCTGGCGGCGAATCCGGGCATCGACGGGCTGTTCTTCACCGGCTCCAGCCGCACCGGCAATCTGCTGCATCAACAATTCTCCGGTCGCCCGGACAAGATCCTGGCGCTGGAAATGGGCGGTAACAATCCGCTGGTGGTGGACGAAGTGGCGGACGTTGATGCGGCGGTCTACACCATCATCCAATCGGCATTCATTTCCGCCGGCCAGCGCTGCACCTGCGCGCGCCGGTTGCTGGTCCCGGAAGGGGCGTGGGGCGATGCCCTGCTGGCGCGCCTGGTGGCGGTCAGCTCTGCGATTGAAGTCGGTGCTTTCGACCAGCAGCCGGCACCGTTCATGGGCTCGGTGGTTTCCCTGGGCGCGGCGAAAGCCTTGATGGACGCACAGAATCACCTGTTGGGCCTCGGCGCCGTGGCGCTGCTGACGATGACTCAGCCACAGCCTCAGGCCGCGTTGCTGACGCCAGGGATTCTCGATGTGACGGCGGTGGCCGAACGTCCTGACGAAGAGCTGTTCGGGCCATTGCTGCAAGTGATCCGCTACGCGGATTTCCCAGCGGCCATCGCCGAGGCCAACAACACCCAATACGGCCTGGCCGCCGGCTTGTTGTCCGACTCCCAGGAGCGCTACCAGCAGTTCTGGCTGCAAAGCCGTGCCGGTATCGTCAATTGGAACAAACAGCTGACCGGCGCTGCCAGCAGCGCGCCGTTCGGCGGCGTCGGTGCTTCTGGCAACCATCGCGCCAGCGCCTATTACGCGGCTGACTATTGCGCGTACCCGGTGGCGTCCCTGGAGACGCCGAGCCTTGTCATGCCAGCCAGTCTCACGCCGGGTGTGCGAATGGTATGAATCCATCGCGGGCAAGCCTTGCTCCCACAGGTTCCATGCCGTCCCTGGGGGAACTGACCTTGGCCCACAGGCTTTGTATGAATCCCCTGTGGGAGCAAGGCTTGCCCGCGATGGCCGCGCCGCAGTTGCTACTTGATGCCTATAAAAAACAGATCCTCGTGGAGCCTCGCTGATGAAATCCTTTGAAGTCAACTTTGACGGTCTAGTGGGGCCGACCCATAACTACGGCGGGCTCTCGTACGGCAACGTCGCGTCCCAGAGCAACAGTCAGGCGTGCTCCAACCCCAAGGAAGCGGCGTTGCAGGGCCTGGCGAAAATGAAAGCGCTGATGGACATGGGCTTCCAGCAAGGTGTGCTGGCGCCACAGGAGCGTCCAGACGTGGCAGCCCTGCGCCGGTTGGGTTTTGCCGGCAGCGACGCCGAGGTCATCCAGCAGGCCGCGAAAGAAGCGATGCCGCTGCTGGTCGCCAGTTGCTCGGCCTCCAGCATGTGGGTGGCGAATGCCGCCACCGTCAGCCCGAGTGCCGACACCGCTGACGGCCGCGTGCATTTCACCGCCGCCAACCTGAACTGCAAGTACCATCGCAGCATCGAGCACCCGACCACCAGTCGCGTACTGGGGGCGATGTTTGCCGATCAACAGCACTTCGCCCATCACGCCGCGTTGCCCGCGGTGGCACAGTTCGGCGACGAAGGGGCGGCCAACCACACCCGTTTCTGCCGCAGCTACGGTGAGGCAGGTGTCGAATTCTTTGTGTTCGGTCGCAGTGCTTTCGACACCCGTTACCCGGCGCCGCAGAAATACCCGGCTCGCCAGACCCTCGAAGCGTCCCGCGCGGTCGCCCGTTTGCATGGCCTGCGGGAAGAGGGCGTGGTGTACGCCCAGCAGAACCCGTCGGTGATCGACCAGGGCGTGTTTCACAACGACGTGATCGCGGTCGGCAATGGCGAGGTGTTGTTCTATCACGAGGACGCGTTTCTCGAGACCGACCGGATGCTGGCCGAACTGAGCAGCAAACTCGCCAAGGTCGGTGGAACCTTTCAGTCGGTGTGCGTGCCGCGCTCCGCAGTCAGCGTCGATGACGCGGTACGTTCCTACCTGTTCAATAGCCAGCTGCTGTCGCGTCCCGACGGCTCGATGCTGTTGATCGTGCCGGAAGAGTGCCGCAGCAATCCGCGCGTCTGGCAATACCTGCAAGGCCTGACGGGTTCTGGTGGGGTGATTCGCGAAGTGAAGGTCTTCGACCTCAAGCAGAGCATGCAGAACGGTGGCGGCCCGGCTTGTCTGAGGTTGCGCGTGGCTCTCAATGAAACCGAGCTGGCGGCCGTCAACCCAGGGGTTATCATGACGGCGCCGCTGTACGATTCGCTGACCCAGTGGGTCGAGCGGCATTACCGCGACCGTATGACCGAAAGCGACCTGGCGGACCCGCAATTGCTGCTCGAATGCCGGTCGGCACTGGATGAATTGACACAAATCCTTAAACTTGGCGCGGTCTATCCTTTCCAGATCAATTGAAAGCGCGCGCGACCTGACTACAGTCAAAGCAGGGCGCGTGGCCTTATCTCCAGACGAGAACGTAAAAACATGAGCGATGCACTGCAGCTGATTCTTGAAGACACCGACGGCACCCAACTGGAAACCTCTTGCACCCGCGTGGCGGTGATGTGGCAGGGCAAGGAGTTGTGGATCCAGCAGGACGGCCGCGGTCAGCTGCTGATCGGCGTGGACGTCGAGGAAGGGGATGAGGAATACGCCAACCTGTTGTTGCGTCCGCTGGCAACCAACCTGGTCAGCCTGCAGCTGGAAATGGAACCGGCCGACCTCGGCGACGACGACCATGTCCATGGCCCGGATTGCGGCCACGACCATTAAGGAAACCGCGCTATGCTCGCCCTCGGCAAACTGCTTGAACTGACCCTCGCCGGCCGTGAACCGGCGGAGAAGACTCAACTGACTGTCGAAGGCGTACGGATGCGCTGGTTGAGCGAGGGCGCGCTGGAGGTCAAGCCGCCCGAAGCCCGGGATAATGGCCTGGACCTGCTGTTATCGGCGGGGATCCACGGTAACGAAACCGCGCCAATCGAATTGCTCGACCGCCTGCTGCATGAAATCGCCCGTGGAGACGTGAAGCCTCGGGCACGCATTCTGTTCCTGTTCGGCAATCCCGAAGCCATCCGCCGCGGTGAGCGTTTCGTCGAACAGGACGTCAACCGGCTGTTCAATGGCCGTCATGAACTGAGCGGTGGCCCGGAAGCGCTGCGGGCTTGCGAGCTGGAGCGGCTGGCCGCCAGCTTCTTCAACCGGCCAGAGCGCAGTCGCTTGCATTACGACCTGCACACGGCCATCCGTGGCTCGAAGATCGAGCAGTTCGCCCTGTACCCCTGGAAGGAAGGTCGCCAGCATTCACGTCGTGAACTGGCCCGCCTGCGTGCGGCGGGTATGGAAGCGGTGCTGCTGCAGAACAAGCCGTCCATCGTCTTCAGTGCCTACACCTACGACCAGCTCGGCGCAGAATCCTTCACCTTGGAACTGGGCAAGGCGCGGCCGTTCGGGGAGAACGAAGGCGTCAATGTCAGCCTGCTGGAAACCCGCCTTAAGCAGATCATCGAAGGCAACGAGCCTGAGCTGGACGACGGGCTGGATGGCCTCCAGCTGTTCAGCGTGGCCCGGGAGATCATCAAGCACAGCGACAGCTTCCGCCTGAACCTGCCGGCGGACATCGAGAATTTTTCTGAGCTGGGTAAAGGCTACGTGCTGGCCGAAGACATCGCCCAGACCCGTTGGGTGATCGAAGAAGAGGGCGCGCGGATCATCTTCCCGAATCCCAAGGTGAAGAATGGCTTGCGGGCGGGCATCCTGATTGTGCCGGCCACCGGCGAAAACCTGGCCTGACCCAACACCGAACCCTTGTGGGAGCGAACCTGCTCGCGATAGCGGTGTATCAGTCGGCATTGATAGCCTGACACTCCGTCATCGCGAGCAGGCTCGCTCCCACATCGGGGCGGTGCTTAGACGGCTAAGGCGCGCTGTTCGCTACGGCGTAGCGCCCGGGTCTTGTGCAAGGTGTCAGCGCAGGTCTTCGCCGCTTCCTGGCCCTTGTGCACGAAATGCTCGAAGAAAAACTTCTGGTGCTCTTCCCCGGCATGGAAGTGGTGCGGCGTGAGCACCACCGAGAACACCGGCACCTCGGTTTCCAACTGTACCTGCATCAGGCCGCTGATCACCGATTGGGCGACGAATTCATGCCGGTAGATGCCGCCATCCACCACTAGGCCGGCGGCGACGATGCCAGCGTAGCGGCCGGATTTGGCCAGCAGCTTGGCGTGCAGCGGGATCTCGAAGGCGCCACCGACTTCGAAGAGGTCGATGTCACTTTCCTGATAACCCTGGTTGATCATTTCCGCGACGAAGCCGTTACGGCTCTGGTCGACAATTTCCTTGTGCCAGCAGGCCTGGATGAACGCAATGCGCTCGCCCGGATGTTTGATTTTGCTGTCGATTGCAGTGGGTTGCATGTTCTGGTTCCTGTTTGTGTGAAAAACAGGGCGTCATGAATCGAAGGGGAGTCGAGGATGCGCCGCGCACAAACAGCCGCAAGCGGTCCTTGGGTGCCGATCCCGTTCTCTCTTCATCCGGACTATGACCGTCGGCCCCGGGATCACACCGGGTCTGCTGACCTTGCCGCCGCACCGCAAAAAGCCGTGCCTCGCCAAGCGCTCGCGGGCTATGCACCTTGTGTGCAATTACCGCCGGTGGGGAATTACACCCCGCCCTGAGAACGTTTTTGCCGCTACGCTGTGTGGCGGCGCAGGATTTTTAACACATAACCCCCTGTGGGAGCGAGCCTGCTCGCGATGGCGGTCGTACATCCAGCATCGCTGCAAGCTGAACCACCGCTATCGCGAGCAAGCTCGCTCCCACAGGGTGTGTCTTTTCCTTCTGGCGGTCTTGATTATTCATCGCCGTGACCGCAGTAATTGCCATTCGAAAGGGAATTTCCCCCGCACCCACACCCGAGGCCCGATTCATGAGCGTTATAGACCTTCGCAGCGACACGGTCACCCAACCTTCCGCCGCCATGCTGGATGCCATGGCCGGCGCGCCGACCGGCGACGATGTGTATGGCGAGGATCCGACGGTCAATCGTCTCGAAGCCGAGCTCGCCGGACGCCTGGGGTTCGCGGCGGGGCTGTTCGTGCCCAGCGGCACCATGAGCAACCTGCTGGGGTTGATGGCTCACTGCGAGCGTGGCGATGAATACATCGTCGGCCAGCAGGCCCACACCTACAAATACGAAGGCGGCGGCGCGGCAGTGCTCGGTTCGATCCAGCCCCAACCCCTCGAGGTGCAGGCGGATGGCTCCCTGGACCTGGCGCAGGTCGCCGCGGCGATCAAGCCGGATGACTTCCATTTTGCCCGCACCCGTCTGCTGGCCCTGGAAAACACCATGCAAGGCAAGGTGCTGCCGCTGGAATATCTGGCCCATGCCCGGCGTTTCACCCAGGAACACGGCCTGGCGCTGCACCTGGACGGGGCGCGGTTGTACAACGCGGTGGTCAAGCTCAATGTCGATGCGCGGGAGATCACCCAGCACTTCGACTCGGTGTCGGTGTGCCTGTCCAAAGGACTGGGCGCGCCGATCGGTTCGGTTCTGTGCGGCAGCGTCGGATTGATCGACAAGGCGCGCCGGCTGCGCAAGATGGTCGGCGGTGGCATGCGCCAGGCCGGAATTCTGGCGGCAGCGGGGCTTTATGCCCTCGATCATCAGGTCCAGCGCCTGGCCGACGACCACGCCAATGCCCGACGTCTTGCCGAAGGGTTGCAGGCGGCGGGTTATGAGGTCGAGCCGGTGCAGACCAACATGGTCTATGTGCAAATGGGCGAGCGGGCCGAGGCGATCAAGGCATTTGCCGCTGAGCGAGGCATCAAACTCGTTGCCGCACCGCGCCTGCGGATGGTGACCCACCTGGACGTCAGCGCTGCGCAAATCGACCGGGTGATCGCCACTTTCGTCGAATTTTCCGGCAACTGATCGCCCAAGCGGCCCAATTGACAGTTTCTATCGCATAACACGCTGTACCCCAAGCGCAGGGCCGATATAATGCGGCCCTTTGCCGTTGCTTCGTCTGTTGACGTTTTGCACAGGCCTTTGGCCGCAGCCTCCGTGGAAGAACCTAATGAAAAGCGCAGAAATCCGTGAAGCCTTCCTTCGCTTCTTCGAAGAGCAAGGCCACACCCGAGTAGCCTCCAGCTCTTTGATCCCGAGCAATGATCCGACCCTGCTGTTCACCAACGCGGGGATGAACCAGTTCAAGGACTGCTTCCTGGGCCAGGAGAAACGTGCCTATACCCGCGCGGTGAGCAGCCAGAAATGCGTGCGTGCCGGCGGCAAGCACAACGACCTGGAAAACGTCGGTTATACCGCTCGTCACCACACGTTCTTCGAAATGCTGGGTAACTTCAGCTTCGGCGACTATTTCAAGCGCGACGCCATCACCTTCGCCTGGACCTTCCTGACCTCCGACAAGTGGCTGAACCTGCCCAAGGAGAAACTCTGGGTAACGGTCTACGCCACCGATGACGAAGCCTATGACATCTGGACCAAAGAGGTCGGTGTCCCGGCCGAGCGCATGGTGCGCATCGGCGACAACAAGGGCGCGCCTTACGCCTCCGACAACTTCTGGACCATGGGCGATACCGGCCCGTGCGGCCCTTGCACCGAGATCTTCTACGATCACGGCGCCGATATCTGGGGTGGTCCACCCGGCTCGCCGGAAGAAGACGGCGATCGTTACATCGAGATCTGGAACAACGTCTTCATGCAGTTCAACCGCACCGCCGACGGCGTGTTGCATCCGCTGCCGGCACCGTCGGTCGACACCGGCATGGGGCTGGAGCGGATCAGTGCGGTGCTGCAGCATGTTCACTCCAACTACGAGATCGACTTGTTCCAGAGCCTGCTGGACGCTTCGGCCAAGGCCATCGGTTGCACCAACGACAACCAGGCTTCGCTGAAAGTGGTGGCCGACCATATCCGTTCCTGCGGCTTCCTGATTGCCGACGGCGTGCTGCCATCCAATGAAGGCCGTGGCTACGTGCTGCGCCGGATCATTCGTCGCGCCTGCCGTCACGGCAACAAGCTGGGCGCCAAGGGCAGCTTCTTCTATCAGATCGTCGCGGCCCTGGCGGCCGAGATGGGCGACGCCTTCCCGGAATTGAAAACCCAGCAGGCGCATATCGAGCGCGTGCTCAAGGCCGAAGAAGAGCAATTCGCCAAGACCCTGGAGCAGGGCCTGAAGATCCTCGAGCAGGACCTGGCCGAGCTCAAGGGTAACGTGGTACCGGGCGACGTGGTGTTCAAGCTGTACGACACCTACGGTTTTCCGATGGACCTGACCGGCGACATCGCCCGCGAACGCAACCTGACCCTCGACGAAGAAGGGTTCGAGCGTGAGATGGAAGCCCAGCGGGTGCGTGCGCGCTCCGCCAGCGCCTTCGGCATGGACTACAACAGCCTGGTCAAGGTTGACGTGGCCACCGAGTTCACCGGTTATGCCGGCACCACCGGCTCGGCCAAGATCGTGGCTATCTATAAGGACGGCCAATCGGTCGACATCCTGAGCGAAGGCCAGGAAGGCGTGATCGTGCTCGACACGACCCCGTTCTACGCCGAGTCCGGCGGCCAGATCGGTGACAGCGGTTACTTGCAGGCTGGCAGCTCGCGTTTCGACGTGCGCGACACCACCAAGACCGGCGGTGCGTTCCTGCACCACGGCGTGCTGGCTTCGGGCAGCCTGATGATTGCCGCCCCGGTGTCCGCCCATGTCGACGCCGAAGTGCGTCACGCCACTTCGCTGAACCATTCCGCCACGCACTTGCTGCATGCTGCGTTGCGCCAGGTGTTGGGCGAGCATGTCCAGCAGAAGGGGTCGTTGGTGGATAGCCAGCGCCTGCGCTTCGACTTCAGCCACTTCGAAGCCATCAAGCCGGAGCAGCTCAAGGCCCTGGAAGACATCGTCAACGCCGAGATTCGCAAGAACTCCCCGATAGAAACCGAAGAAACCGACATCGACACCGCCAAGAAGAAAGGCGCGATGGCGTTGTTCGGCGAGAAGTACGGCGACAGCGTACGCGTGCTGAGCATGGGCGATTTCTCGGTGGAACTGTGCGGTGGCATCCACGCCAACCGGACCGGTGACATCGGCCTGCTGAAGATCATCAGTGAAGGCGGTGTGGCCTCCGGCGTGCGCCGTATCGAGGCGGTCACCGGTGCCGCGGCACTGGCGTACCTCAACGCTGCCGAAGAACAACTCAAGGAAGCGGCGAGCCTGATCAAGGGCAGCCGTGACAACCTGATCGACAAGCTGTCGGCAGTGCTGGAGCGCAACCGCCTGCTGGAGAAGCAACTCGAGCAGTTGCAGGCCAAGGCTGCCAGCGCCGCGGGCGACGATCTCTCGGCCCAGGCCGTGGACGTCAAGGGTGTGAAAGTGCTGGCCGTGCGTCTGGACGGTCAGGACGGCAAGGCCCTGCTGGGGCTGGTCGATCAGCTGAAAAACAAACTCGGCCGCGCAGTGATCCTGCTCGGCAGTGTCCATGAGGAAAAGGTCGTTCTCGTCGCAGGCGTGACCAAGGACCTGACCGGCCAACTCAAAGCCGGTGATTTGATGAAGCAGGCCGCTGCGGCAGTGGGCGGCAAGGGCGGTGGTCGTCCGGACATGGCGCAAGGCGGCGGTACCGACGTTGGCGCACTGGACGCAGCACTGGCCCAGACTGTTGCATTTGTAGAACAGGGTATTTAAGGCGGTGCTTCGGGCTCGCGGTCTAGTCGCGGGCCCGACCGCCGTAGTAACTATTGGGCGCCCTTCATGGGCAGAGGCGGCTTTGAAATGGCTTTGATCGTACAGAAATTTGGAGGCACCTCGGTCGGCACTGTCGAGAGAATCGAACAAGTTGCCGACAAGGTTAAGAAATTCCGTGATGCGGGCGATGACCTGGTGGTTGTGCTGTCGGCAATGAGCGGCGAAACCAACCGTCTGATCGATCTGGCCAAGCAAATCAGCGGCGAGCAGCAGCCGGTTCCCCGTGAACTGGATGTGATCGTGTCCACTGGCGAGCAGGTGACTATCGCCTTGCTGGCCATGGCGCTGATGAAGCGTGGCGTGCCGGCGGTGTCCTACACCGGCAACCAGGTGCGTATCCTGACGGACAGCGCGCACAACAAGGCGCGTATCCTGCAGATCGACGATCAGAAGATCCGCGGTGACCTGAAGGCCGGCCGCGTTGTGGTGGTCGCCGGTTTCCAGGGCGTGGACGAGCACGGCAACATCACCACCCTCGGTCGCGGCGGTTCCGACACCACCGGTGTTGCGCTGGCGGCGGCTCTCAAGGCTGATGAGTGCCAGATCTACACTGATGTGGATGGCGTCTACACCACCGATCCGCGAGTGGTTCCCGTGGCTCAGCGCCTGGATAAGATCACCTTCGAAGAGATGCTGGAAATGGCCAGTCTCGGCTCGAAGGTGCTGCAGATCCGTGCGGTCGAATTCGCTGGCAAGTACAACGTTCCGCTGCGCGTCCTGCACAGCTTCAAAGAGGGTCCGGGCACCCTCATTACTATTGATGAAGAGGAATCCATGGAACAGCCGATCATTTCCGGCATCGCCTTCAACCGCGATGAAGCCAAGCTGACCATCCGTGGCGTGCCAGACACCCCCGGCGTGGCCTTCAAGATTCTCGGCCCGATCAGTGCCGCGAACATCGAAGTCGACATGATCGTGCAGAACGTCGCGCACGATAACACCACCGACTTCACCTTCACCGTGCACCGCAACGACTACCAGGCCGCCGAAGCGGTGCTGAACAAGACCGCAGCCGAAATCGGTGCCCGGGAAGTGGTGGGGGACACCAAGATCGCCAAGGTTTCGATCGTCGGCGTCGGCATGCGCTCCCACGCAGGCGTGGCCAGCCGGATGTTCGAAGCCCTGGCCAAGGAAAGCATCAACATCCAGATGATCTCGACGTCGGAAATCAAGGTTTCCGTGGTGATTGAAGAGAAGTACCTGGAACTGGCCGTGCGCGCCCTGCACACGGCTTTCGAGCTCGACGCCGCCGCCCGACAGGGCGAATAAGGCGTTGTCCCAAGGGCGCGGTTTTACCGCGCCCTTTTGTTTTTTTGAATGGCGCGTCTCAAAACTGTTCTTTTGCTCGCGCTGGTCAATACTGAGGCCTGTAGGCTGCGACCGTTGCGGTTGCAGGTCCGACGTCCTTGTTTTGCAGACTTGTAGTCCCTGAACTGAATTGCGTGAGGAGAAAGGTATGCTGATTCTGACTCGTCGGTGCGCAGAGAGCCTGATTATTGGCGATGGCGAAATCACCGTGACCGTGCTCGGCGTCAAAGGAAACCAAGTGCGTATTGGCGTCAATGCCCCGAAAGAGGTCGCGGTGCACCGGGAGGAAATTTACCTGCGTATCAAGAAAGAGAAGGACGACGAACCAAGCCATTAATTTTTATCGATTTTTATGTTTGCAAACGGGGAGGAAGGTGGTTAATATACGCCCCGTGTTGCGGAGAGCTGGCCGAGTGGCCGAAGGCGCTCCCCTGCTAAGGGAGTACACCTCAAAAGGGTGTCGGGGGTTCGAATCCCCCGTTCTCCGCCATTATTCATGTAGTGCGTTGTAATCTGGCTTGTTCAGTAAGTTGTTGAAATTACTAGAAAAAAGCGCTTTACAAAAAGATTCGACGACCTATAATGCGCGGCAACACATGCACTCGTAGCTCAGCTGGATAGAGTACTCGGCTACGAACCGAGCGGTCACAGGTTCGAATCCTGTCGAGTGCACCATTTAAGAGTCGTTTGCAGCAATGCAAATAACTTGGCTTCAACCAGTTGTGATCTGGTATAAAACCACAACCTGCACTCGTAGCTCAGCTGGATAGAGTACTCGGCTACGAACCGAGCGGTCACAGGTTCGAATCCTGTCGAGTGCACCATATATCAAAAAGCCCGCGTTTAACGCGGGCTTTTTGTTGTCTACGATTTGCCTTTCACACAGCCTTTCTCATCGAACACGACCTCTGCGCTGCGACCGTTTCTCGCTTTATAGGTGTAGCGGGTGCTCGAATTCCTGATCCTGATTGAATCGGGTTTGCCGAGGGCGCTTTCCACGTCCTGCTGGTTCATGCCGGTGACGATTCGCCTGTCCATGATTGCATCACGACGCTGCCCGGGGCTCAGCAGGTTCCCGCAGCGCTCTTCGAGCTGGCCAACGACCGTCGGTTCCCTGCGCTTGGTTTTGTTGCTGGATGTTTGTCGGTGTTCCGCTTCGGGCAGCATAGATTCTCGGGTTGGCTCGGTTGAGCCCGGGCTGTACGGATGGATTCGTTGCAATGACAGATCCTCCCCCGGCCCGCAGCTCAAGGTGGTAAAGGTGACATGCCCTGCGCTGTTTTCGCAGCGATGAACGGTGTGTTCGGTGCCCCATGAGGGCAGGCAGTACAGGGTGGCGAGCAGAAAAATATAGCGATTGAGCGGCATTCGAGCGCCTTCCTTGCGGATGAAAGGTGGGAGTTGATGCATCACTTGTGGGAGCAAGGCTTGCTCGCGCTAGCGGTAGGCCGGCCGATTTCGCTGTCTGCTGATTGACCGCAATCGCGAGCAAGCTTTGTTCCCACGGGCTCGTGATCAGCTGACTGGCAACAGGGTAGCCGCTCTGCTTTTGCCCGGAGGCGTGTTTTCTTTTCAGGATAAAACGTCGTAAATCCACAGGTTCAGCCTGTGTTCAGGTTTGTCTCGCAAGCGCTTGTTCTTGCCATGATTTTTTAACGTTTTAAAACGCCAAGCGGTGTATGATTGCGCCCGTCAGCCCCGCCGGGGCTTTGGAATACTTCCATGGACTTACCCAGTAGTTACTCAAAAGCTCGTTTCACCAATCATGAATTGACTGATTGATCCTTCCGGCGTGCCCCACTGCTGGGAGTGGAGTTCGCCTATGACCGAAGTTGAAGTAAAGAAAACGCAGGAAAGCCTTCAGGACCGTCTCGCGCAAGTCGTTGAGCTGCTGCATCGCCAGCGGGTCGTGGAGGACCTGACGCATCGTCAGGAAGGCCCACATCATGACCGGGTCGAGAACCTGGTCCACCGGCAGAACCTCGTTGAGCTGCAGCGCAAGCTTGATGACCTGCACTCCGCCGACGTTGCCTACATCCTTGAAGCCTTGCCACTGGAAGAGCGTCTGACGGTCTGGCAACTGGTCAAGGCTGATCGCGACGGTGACATCCTGCTCGAAGTGTCCGACTCGGTTCGTGAAACCCTGATCGCCGACATGGATGATCACGAGTTGTTGGCGGCGGCCAAGGAAATGGACGCCGACGAGCTCGCCGACCTTGCGCCCGAACTGCCACGGGACGTTGTTCACGAACTGATGGAAACCCTCGACGGCCAGCAGCGTGAGCGCGTGCGCTCGGCGTTGTCCTATGACGAGGAGCAGGTCGGTGCGCTGATGGACTTCGAGATGGTGACGATCCGTGAGGATGTCAGCCTTGAAGTGGTATTGCGCTACCTGCGTCGTCTCAAGGAGCTACCGGGGCATACCGACAAGCTCTTTGTGGTCGATTACGACGGTGTGCTCAAAGGCGTGCTGCCGATCAAGCGATTGCTGGTCAACGATCCTGAGAAGCAGGTCGCCGAGGTCATGGCCAGCGATCCGGTGAGTTTTCATCCAGATGAAGACGCCTATGATGCGGCCCAGGCGTTCGAGCGTTATGACTTGATTTCCGCCCCGGTGGTCGACAAGAACGGCAAGCTGATCGGCCGTCTGACCATCGATGAAATGGTCGACTTGATTCGTGAAGAAAGCGAAAGCGAAGTCCTCAACATGGCCGGTCTGCGTGAAGAGGAAGACATCTTCGCCTCGGTCTGGAAATCCCTGCGCAACCGTTGGGCCTGGCTGGCCATCAACCTTATCACGGCGTTTGTCGCCTCCCGGGTCATCGGTTTGTTCGAGGGCTCCATCGAGCGGTTGGTGGCGCTTGCGGCGCTGATGCCTATCGTTGCCGGTATTGGCGGCAACTCCGGCAACCAGACCATCACCATGATCGTTCGTGCCATGGCGCTCGACCAGGTCAGCACCGGCAATACCTCGCGATTGATGCGCAAGGAGCTGGCGGTGGCTCTGATCAACGGCGTGCTGTGGGGCGGAGTGATCGGTGTGGTGGCGTATCTGCTTTATGGCAGTTGGTCATTGGGAGTGGTCATGACGGCCGCGATGACCCTCAACCTGCTGTTGGCGGCATTGATGGGCGTATTGATCCCCATGACCCTCGCCCGCTTGGGGCGTGACCCGGCCATGGGTGCGAGTGTAATGATTACCGCCATGACCGACAGCGGCGGGTTCTTTATTTTCCTGGGGCTGGCGACCATCTTCCTGCTCTGAGTCGCTGGTCAAAAAAACCGCTTATCTGGTGTAACGCTGTCCACTTAAGGCTTGCCCAGCTCATTGTGGCGAGGGGATTTATCCCCGCTGGGGCGCGCAGCGGCCCTAAAATCAGACTACTCGGTGCATCAGGCAGAGCGAGTCGACTGCTTTGGGGCTACTGCGCAGCCCAGCGGGGATAAATCCCCTCGCCACAACGGCATTACGCTTGTCTGGCGGTTTTTTATGGGGCTCGAAAATACAAGTCGAGCCCAAATCCCAGGCAAAAAAAAGCCAGCGCAAGGCTGGCTTTGGGTATTGCAGTGCGATCAGGACGCGTCGGCGGCCATCTCTGCGTCGTGGGCAATCAGCGAAACGAGGGCGTTCTGCTGACGGTGGGAGAGTTGTCGGAAGCGTTGAAGCAATTCGCGCTCATGGAGTGACAGCTCCGGGCTGTCCAAGCGCATGCTCAATTCTTCACCCAACGCGCCTTCCTGGATAAGGCTTTGCTCGAGGCGCGCGATGATTTCAGAGTTCATGCTGCGGTGATGATTGCGAGCCACCTCGGCAATGCGTTCCCGCATTCCGTCTGGCAGACGTACGACGAACTTGTCAGCCGTACGGCTGGAATAAATTGCCTTTGTCATTGGGCGCATATTTATTTAACCGGTTAGTTCAGGGGAGCGGTTCTCGGGATTGGCCGCAGGATGTCGCATAGGACAAGCACCGTGACCAAATGTTCAACCTGAATTGTTAAGAGGCCCGCATCATGCCTCAAAATTGCCAGATCATTGGCGCCAATTCTGTGACAAATATTGATCCGCGTAAAGGCGTTCTGCCATTACCCTTCATCAAAAATGCGGACTGGTTTGAAAAACCAACAGGTCTGCACGTTGTGACCACCGCATCGTGTCTATGTGCCATACCGTCCGGCGGATAACCGAAACGACAGCAAAGACCGGTGCTGTCCTTGTATTGTATAGGATAGTGGCAATTTGCCGATTTACTAGCAGGGGCGGGCTGGGGAGGATGAGCGGCGTCCCGTTTATCCGTGTCATCGCACTGAGGGGTGGTGAACGGCAGCATTTGCCTACACTTAAAAAGCCTACGGACGACATGACAAACGCCAGGCCGGCCGTTAACATGCACGCCGTCCATCGCACCGCGTTTCTCGTGGTCGACCTGTGTCTCAGTAGCTCAATTGGATAGAGCATCCCCCTCCTAAGGGGAAGGTTGGCAGTTCGAACCTGCCCTGGGACACCATATAATCGAAAGTTGGCGCATCCTCTCGAACCGTTCGCCAATGCGGTACAGCGCCAATCCGACTCTCAAAAGAAATCAGCAGAAGCCAGCAGTCACCGGCTTCCTACCCTTTATGTTTAAACCGGCTGCGTTGCCTCTTCCGCAGCAATGGCGGCGCGCACGCTTGGACGTGCTTCGATGCGATTCATGAATGACGCCAGTGCCGGCCAGTTCTGGATATCGATATTGAAGAAAGGCAGCCACTTGAGCACGGTGAACAGGTACGCATCGGCCAGGCCGAAGTCACCCAACAGATAGTCTTTGTTCATCAGGCCGTTGTTCAGGTAGTCCAGGCGCTTGAACAGCTTCTGCCGGAAAATCTCCTTGGTGGGCTCAGGAAGATCGGCATTGAACAAAGGCGCGCTACCACCATGGACTTCCGAGGTAATGAAATTCAGCAGCTCCTGCAGGCGAATGCGTTCCCAGGTGCCGTTGGCCGGCGCGAGGGAATTGCCTGGAACCTGATCTGCCAGGTACTGAACGATGGCCGGACCTTCGGTCAGCACCTGGCCGTTATCCAGCACCAGTGCAGCGACGTAACCCTTTGGATTGATCTCGCGGAAGTCGCGACCGTCGGCGGTGGCTTTGGTCTTGTTGTTGACTCGGATCAATTCGAAAGGCAAGCCCAGTTCACGCAGCACGATGTGCGGCGAAAGTGAGCAGGTCATGGGGGCAAAGTACAGTTTCATGGGGATTTCCTTATAGGCGGTAACGTAAGCCCGAATGCGCGGGCCGCCAGGATCCGCGACCGGCAAAACATTTTGCAAAGGACTTCTTTGGCGCTACCTTATGACAAAATCTCATGAGCATTACGCAGCCTTATGGTCGCCAGAATTCCTTCTCTCAATGGATTGAAAGCGTTTGAATCTGCTGCTCGTCATATGAGTTTTACCAAGGCCGCCGAAGAGCTCAATGTCACGCAGACGGCCATCAGTCATCAGATCCGCCGACTTGAAGACGAACTGGGCGTTCGCCTGTTTCTGCGGCTCAAGGACGGTCTGGCGCTGACCACTGAAGGCCATGCCTATTTGCCGGGTATTCGCTCGGCATTTCATGAGTTGCGCTATTCCACGCAGATGTTGCTCGAGTCGACCGGCAACAGTGTATTGACCATCAGTACACTGGTTTCCCTGGCGTCCAAATGGCTGCTGCCGCGGCTGGCATCCTTCCAGGAAGCATTTCCCGATATTGACGTGCGGGTCACCGCGTCAACCGAATTGGTCGACTTCCGCAAGGGCGGCATCGACGCCGCGATCCGCTACGGTTTCGGCGACTGGAAGGGCTTGCGTGCGGACTGGCTCATGTCCGACGAGATCTTTCCTGTCTGCAGCCCCAAGCTGCTGACGGGGCCCAAGGCCTTGAAAAGCCCGGTCGATCTGGTCAATCACACGCTGTTGCAGGTCAGCGGCATGACCAGTAACGACTGGAATATGTGGCTAAGCGCGGCAGGGCAACCGAAGAAACTCGCCGAAGGCACGCGGCTGACGTTCGATCTGGCAATGATGGCGGTGCAGGCTGCTATCGACGGGTTGGGGGTGTGCATCGGTCGTTCTACCTACGTCGATGACGATTTGAAAGCCGGAAGACTGGTGGCGCCGTTCAACCTCAAGTTGAAGTCCGATCTGGGTTTTTATCTGGTGGCGCCGCTGGAAATGGCCAACTCGAAAAAAGTCGTGGCATTGCGAACCTGGTTGATCGATCTGGTGCAGAGCGCTGAGTCGGCCCCGGCTTCCGAAATCTTCAAATGGGCCTCCTGTCCTGGGCACCTGCCTCTGACTGAGCAATGATCTTCTAATCTCTTCCCTACGATCCGCTTAACGGAAAGCCAATTTCAGCCGATAGCCTGATGAGCCCGGTTTTCTCCTGTACTTGTGTGTGCCGGAATGGTTCGTGATGTGCGCCGTGGCACAGCCTGGACAATAGGTTCGGAAATCTCTTGCCCGTTAATGGCTGGTGGCTATCATCTGCGCGCCCCCGGGTTGCAGGACGGCATTTTCGTTGTTTGCCATTGGGTGCACCTTTTTACTTGCCTGGACATCCTCGATGCTGGCGTACCACCAAAAAAGTTTTCTGATCGTCGATGATTTCTCGGATTTCCGCAGCTCGATCCGTTCCATGTTGCGTGAGCTGGGCGTCAAGGACGTGGACACCGCCGATACCGGCGAAGTGGCGCTGCGCATGTGTTCGCAGAAGCGCTATGACTTCATCCTGCAGGACTATCACCTGGGCGACGGCCGCAAGAACGGTCAGCAGGTGCTGGAAGACCTGATGATCGAGAAGCTCATCAGTCATGAAAGCGTGTTTCTCATGGTGACTGCCGAGACCAGTCAGGCCATGGTACTCAGTGCTCTGGAGCATGAGCCCGATGCGTACCTGACCAAGCCGTTCAACCGCTCCGGCCTGGCCCAGCGGTTAGAGCGGCTGGAGCAGCGCAAGACCCTGCTCAAGCCGATTCTCCAGGCGCTGGATCGGGGCAAGCCGCTGGAAGTGCTCAATGCCTGCATCGCCCTGTGCAAGCAGGATCCGCGCTACGGGCCGTTGTGCCTGCGATATCGGGCCGATGCGCTGCGGGACCTGAACCAGAACGAAGCCCTGGAGCGCCTGTACAACACCATCCTGGCTGATCGTCCGTTGCCTTGGGCCTATGCGGGCCTGGGCAAATTGATGTTCAAGCGCGGTCAGGTGGCGCAGGCCAAGGCCGTTTATGAAAAGGCCCTCAAGACATTTCCGATGATGCCTGCCTTGTATGACGGCATGGCCGATGTCCTGGTGGCCGAAGGTGACACGAAACAGGCGCAGGAGGTGCTGGAAGAAGCGGTTCGCCTGTCGCCCCTGGCGGTGCGTCGACAATCGTTGCTGGGCAAGTTGGCAATGACCAACGAAGACTACGACACCGCCTCCAGGGCCTACCGCCAGGCGGTCGGGCAGGGCGCGCAGTCGCGTTTCAAGGATCCGGAAAGCAACCTCGGCCTGGCCCATGCACTGATCAGCAAGGGCAGCGAGAAAGGCCTCGACACCCGGACCCGGCTGGAGATCAACACGACCCTCAGCGCGGTGGCGAAGGAAAATCTCAACGACCCGGGACTGCAGGTCCGGGCGCGACTGATGAAAGCCACGAGCTTGTTGCTGAACGATGCCGAAACCGCGGAAAAACTCACCGAGCAGGCCTTGCAGCGTCTCGATGGCATGGAGCAATTCATGAGTGCCGAGGCTGCGCTGCTGGTGGCCAAGCAGTTGCAGATGCTCGGCCAGACCAGCGCCGGCGAGTCGATGCTCAAGAACTGTGCGGAAATCTACGGTGATGACCCGACGGTAATGCAAGGCATTGCCAAGCTCACTGACGACCCGAATATTCTCAATCAGGGCAATGCCGCCGCCGAGCTGAACCGCGAAGGTGTGCGTGTCTACAAGACCGGTGCGTTGCCCGAGGCGCGGGAGTTGTTCCGCCGTGCGCTGAAGATGCAACCGAAGAACATCAGTATTGCCCTGAACATGGCGCAATCCCTGCTGCATGGCACCGATACCAGTGTGGAATCGGAGCTGCTGGAGGAATGTCGCGCCTGCCTGAAACTGGTGGGCATGATGCCCGACACCGATGCGCGTTTTGCGCGCTATCAGAAACTGCGAAGCAAGGCATTTGGCGATGAATGACAGCGAACAGGCACTCGATTTTTCCACGGTGATCGCGTCGACCGTGCACGACATGAAAAACTCCCTGACCTTGCTCATGCAGGCTCATACCCAGTGGCTCGAGCGCCTGCCCGAAGCGGCGCAGCAGACCCCCGAGCAGGGTGTGATGGAGTTTGAATTCGCCCACCTCAATGGCTTGATGGTGCAACTGCTGGGACTGTACAAGCTGGGTGTCAACCAGTTGCCGCTGCACCCGGCCTACCATGAGTTGGACGATTTCATCGAGGCGCAGTTGGCCGGCCATCAGGAGGTGTTCCGCAGCCGTGGGATCATGGTCACCTATGAGGTCGATCCTTTGAGCCCCCTGGGCTTTTTCGACCGAGAGCTGATTGCTTCGGTGCTCGACAACTGCATCAACAATGCCATTCGCCACGCCCGGCAGACGCTGTTGATCAGTGCGAGCGATGAAGCCGGGCAGTTGGTGCTCACCATCAACGACGACGGCCCAGGCTACCCACCCGAAATGATCGAGCGTCAGGCCGACTATGTTCAGGGCATCAACCACAGCAGCGGCAGCACCGGGCTGGGCCTGTACTTCGCCGCGCGGATCGCCGGGCTGCACCAGCGCGGCGGTGTGTGCGGGCGAACCGAAATTGCCAATGGCGGTGTGCTGGGGGGAGGCGTGTTCAGGATTTATCTGCCCTGAGCCTGTCCCACGCAGGAGGCCCTGGCAGCCTGCATCCTTGTGGGAGCGAGCCTGCTCGCGATAGCGCCGGGTCGGTTTATGCCGGGTTGTCTGATACGCCGCCATCGCGAGCAGGCTCGCTCCCACAGGGTGTTCCCAGGCTCGATGTTTATTGTCTCCAGGTGCTTGATATTCCGAACAGCTGAAGCCTATTTTGTACGGGTTGCCGTTCGCGGCTCGCACATAACAAGGAATGCGTCATGACGACCGATGGCCTGGGTTCACTCGCGCAGCGACTGACGGGCATTGATGAGATTGAATGTGTCACGCCGGACCTCAATGGTGTACCGCGGGGCAAGGTGATGACCGCTGCGGGTTTCCTGGAGGGGCGGCGGTTGCAGATGGCCCGGGGTGTGCTGCTGCAATGCATCATGGGCGGTTATCCGCCATCGCGCTTCTATGGCAGTGACGATGGCGACCTGGCGTTGGTGGCCGATCCGAAACAGATCCACCGCCTGCCCTGGAGTTCGCACCCCCGCGCCCTGGCAATCTGCGATGCCGATGAACTGACCGGTGAAAGCTCTCGTCTCTCGACACGCGGCCAGCTCAAGACGGTGATCGCCCGGTATGCTGCCCGGGGCTTGGCGCCGGTGGTGGCGACCGAACTGGAATTTTTCGTCTTCGCGCCCAACCCGGATCCGACCCAGCCATTCCAGCCCCCGGTGGGCTTGGATGGACGTCGTGAAGACGGCCACTCGGCATTCAGTGTCAGTTCCAACAACGGCCTGCGCCCATTCTTCAACGAGGTCTATGAATGCATGGCAGCCCTGGGGTTGCCGCGCGATACCTTCATGCATGAAATGGGTGTGAGCCAGTTCGAGATCAATCTGCTGCATGGCGATGCTCTGCTGCTGGCCGACCAGACCTTCCTGTTCAAGCACCTGCTCAAGGAGGTCGCTCTCAAGCACGGCCTGACCGTGGTGTGCATGGCCAAACCGCTGGCCCATACGCCGGGCAGTTCGATGCATATTCACCAGAGTCTCGTCGAGCTGGACAGCGGCCGTAATGTGTTCAGCGACGAGGCCGGCGAGCCAACGGCGGCGTTCAGGCACTTCATCGGCGGGCAACAGGCCGGCATGGCGGACTTCACGGCGCTGTTCGCGCCGAACGTCAATTCCTACCAGCGCCTGTGTCATCCGTTCGCGTCGCCGAACAATGCCTGTTGGTCTCACGACAATCGCTCGGCCGGGTTACGGATTCCGGCCAGTTCACCAGTGGCCCGACGGGTCGAAAATCGCTTGCCCGGGGCCGATGCCAACCCTTACCTGGCTATCGCTGCCAGCCTGGCGGCCGGTCTTCATGGGATTGAAAATCGCCTGGAGCCGAGCGCTGCGGTCCAGGGTGAATTCCAGGTGCCGGATAATCTATCGTTGCCATGTACCTTGCATGCTGCCCTGGAGCGTCTGAGACGTAGCCTTCTGGCGAAGGAACTGTTCGGTACGGAGTTCATCGAAGGCTACATCGCGACGAAAACCCTGGAACTGACCAGCTACTTTGATGAAATCACGCCCTGGGAACGGCGTGTGCTGGCAGCCCAGGCTTAACGAAACGTCGCATTCGGGCTGCCTTCACAGGCGGCCCCTACTTATCTCAAGGAGCCGCTCGGAACGCCGATGCGCCAAGTCTGGAAACCTTTTCGAGCGCTTTATTTCGCCTCGCTGATGATGCTGATCGGTTCGGGGCTGTTGAGTACTTACCTGGCCTTGCGCCTGGCTGCCGAGCATGTGGACAGCCTGTGGGTCGGTGCGCTGATGGCCGCCAACTATTTCGGCCTGGTGCTGGGCGGCAAGATCGGCCATCGGCTGATTGCCCGTGTCGGGCATATTCGTGCCTACTCGGCCTGTGCAGGGATCGTCGGTGCGGCGGTGCTGGGTCACGGCCTGGTGAGCTGGCTGCCGGCCTGGGTGGTGCTGCGGGTGATCGTCGGTCTCGGCATGATGTGCCAGTACATGGTCATCGAGAGCTGGCTCAACGAACAGGCCGATGCGAAGCAGCGTGGGGTGGTGTTCAGCGGCTACATGATCGCCTCGTACCTGGGGATGGTGCTGGGTCAACTGATCCTGGTGATCCACCCGGCCCTGGGGCTGGAACTGCTGATGCTGGTGGCGCTGTGCTTTGCCCTGTGCCTGGTGCCGGTGGCGTTGACCCGCCGGATCCACCCGGCGCCGTTGCGTCCGGCACCGATGGAGCCGCGGTTCTTCATCAAGCGCGTGCCACAGTCATTGAGTACGGTGTTGGGCTCCGGGCTGATCGTTGGCTCGTTCTATGGCCTGGCGCCGCTGTATGCCTCCCAGCAAGGGCTGTCGACCGAGCAGGTCGGCCTGTTCATGGGTAGCTGCATCTTTGCCGGCCTGCTGGTGCAGTGGCCGCTGGGTTGGCTGTCCGACCGTTACGATCGCGCGCTGCTGATCCGTTGCTTTGCCCTGTGCCTGGCGGTTTTCGCAGCGCCATTGGCAATTCTGTCGGCGGTGCCGCTGGAGGTTCTGTTCATCGCGGGGTTCTTCTGTTCGCTGATGCAATTCTGTTTGTACCCGCTGGCGGTGGCGTTTTCCAACGACCACGTCGAAGCCGATCGCCGGGTGTCGCTGACCGCCATGCTGCTGGTGACCTACGGTGTGGGTGCGAGTATCGGCCCGTTGGTGGCCGGGGTGCTGATGAAGTCGTTCGGCAGCCACATGCTGTATGCCTTCTTCACCTTTTTTGCATTGGTACTGGTGTGGCGCATACGGCCGAAAGCGGTGACCAACCTGCATCAGGTCGATGACGCACCGCTGCATCACGTGGCGATGCCCGACAGCATGTCCAGTTCGCCGCTGGTGGCGTGTCTCGATCCGAGGGTTGATGAGCAGGTGGTGCAGGAGCAGATGCAGGTGTCGCCGAATCCGGAGGTCGAGCCGGTGGCAGAGCCGGTTACCGAGGCGGCTGAGGCTGAGGAGCCTCAGGCCAGGTAAGAGAAGTGCGGCGCGCTCATCGCGAGCAGGCTCGCTCCCACATGGGTTACCCAAGTCCCTGTGGAAGCGAGCCTGCTCGCGATGAGGTCAGTCCAGAAGCAGCGATACTTTAGGGCTGAAGATCAGAGATCGTCTTTATCGAAACGGCGAGCTTCACGCTGCAACTGATAAACGAAACGCTCGACCTGCCGCTGCACCAGGCCACTGATATTGTGGAAGCGCACACCGGCGAAAGTGGTGTTGATGCGCTCTTCGAAATGCAGGTAGCGCAGCTCGACCGGCGCCGTCATGTTGCCAAAGGGCAGGGCGGCGATGAAGCGCTCATACACCTGGCCCAATTGCAGGCGCTCGGTGATGTCGCCATCGAAGCGCAGCTTGCAGCCGGTGGCGGAGATATCCAGCAGTTTGCCGTTCACAGGTGACTTGAGCTTGTCGCCGCCCAGTTCGATGTTCACCAGTTGCGCCAGTTTCAGGGCGGCGCGGAAGGCGTTGCGACGTTGGTGATAAACCACTTCGTCGGGCAAGGCGCCGCGATAGCAGCGGCCATCGTTGGACTCATTGATCGTCAGCGGGCCATTGCCTTCCCATGCGATGCGCACGCCATCATGGAAACCCTCGACCCGAAACGGCTCGCCCGCGAGCAGGAAGCGTTCTCCGTCGCGAGGGATCATTTCATCCAGGGCAATGGTGTTCTTCTCGCGGTCGACGTCGACCAGGTAGCTCTGGAAGCGTTGGGTGCGTTCATGAAAGGTAATGATCAGTGGATCGTGACTATCTTGCAGCATCCGCAAGTTGCCGGAGATTTCCAGGGGCGTGGTAAGGACCTTAGGCGGTTGCGGAGCATCATCCGCGTTTGAGGCGTTGAACACGGTGGGTCAATCTCCAGGCAAAATACGACTACGAATGGCTAGCATTTTGCCAGCATCTATCGCGGGTTGATAGAGCGCATGCATGGTTCGTTTCATGCCTGGCTGAGCGGGCGATGCTTGACCATTTTGGCGGTCGAGCCGCGAGCATCGTAAAGCGTCGGGATTTCACCGCCATTGAGGATGCGCAACTGGTTGGCGGTAGCGGCCTGCTGGAGTTGGATCGATTGGCCATTGCGGGCGTTGGCGGCCTGGCACTGGGCGAGCAGCTCATTGAGCACTGCACTTTGGGAGAGCAACTGATCGCCGATCGTCGACTGGCTCGCCAGTTGCTCGAGGCCATCGTTGTTCGCGGGCAGGTTAAGGCTGGCGAGAATCTCGCTACGTTTACGGCCATGCTGATCGAGCAAAATGATCAATGCCTGTTTCTGTGCCAGGATATTTTCCAGCAAGGGCATGTCGCGACCGTGCAGCGCCAGGGATTCGGTCTGCAGGAGTTCCAGCAATTGTTGCGCTGGAACAAAATCGTCGATGATCAGTTGCAATAAATGAGTGTCGTGCATGGCTGGCCTTGGGTCTTAGCGTCCAAAAGCCTGCGCAGGCGGCGGCCTAGCGCTGGGCTTCGAAGTTGAGCAGTTTGCTGGCTACACGGTTGCTGTCGACTTTATAGCTGCCATCGGCGATGGCTGCTTTCAACTCGGCCACGCGGGCGTTGTTGACGACAGGTTGATCGCGCAGCTTGTCAGTGACCTTCTGCAACTGTTGAGCCTCATCACTGAGGTGTACCGATTCCCCATTCTTGACGACTGTCGCTTGCTCGGCCGGCGAGGATTTTTCGGTTTCCTTGCTGGCGCTGGGGCGCGTGGTGCCCGTCAATGGTGAAGAGCTGTTTAAACGGTTGAAATCGATGACCATGGTAAAAAACCTCTGGGTATTTGGACGCTTGCCATGTTTTCGGCCATCCCCAAAAAAACTTTAGGCTCATTTGTTCAATGAGCGTGCGCACGTCTGCGCTTGCCTTGCGTAAGGCACAGTCTAGGGAACAGCAGGGTCAAGCGCCAGCTTTCTACCCATTTCTACCGATCGCTACATAGCCACTTCCACCTGGCCTGGGGCTATCACCTGCGCCTTGATGACGCGCTGGGAATTGAGGTTTTTCACCCGAATCTGTTCATTCATGCCGCCATTGGACAAGGCTTCACCGGGCATTCGCACGGCCAGGGTGCCGCTGCGGGCGGTGATCACTACCTGGTCACCTTTACGAACGACTTCGGCCTGCTCCAGATGCACGAGGGTCACGATCTGATCGGCTACCATTGGTCGGACAAGTTTCTGTCCAATGGCCTGATCGACAGAGGTCAGGAAGCCCTGGGTTATCTGGCTGACGTCCCGTTCACGCAGCGTCACGTCCTGAGGTTCAACGATTCCGGCCCGTTTCAATGGTCGGGTGGTGGTGACGATTTCGCGGAACAGGCGCACCTGGGCCGGCACGAATACCGTCCAGGGCGCCGCGCTGTCGCAACGGACCTTTACTGTTACACGTCCCAGGGGCCTGGCGGGGCTTTCCAGGGAGGCAGTCAATTCCTTGTCGCACATCGGCATGCGCAGGCGCGGGTCGATCTGGTTGACTTCGATTTCGTAGCGACCTTCGGTTTGACTGGAAGCCAGATAGTCTTCTACGGTGAATTCAAGAAAGCCCTGAGTGACGCCGATAAGGAGATCAGGCAAGGTAACCGGAGCATCGGCAAGGGCACGTCCCCCCGAGGCGAACAGGCAGGCAGCCAACAGCACACCGAGCCAGAGGCGGCAATGAGTGGTCAGGCGTCGAGAAAATGTCGTTTGTGCGTTCATGCCGGTTGAATAGCAAGCCCCGTGCCGTTTAGTGATGAATGCGCGTCGGACACATTAGCGTTAGGTAGGAGTCAGGGCATGGCGGGAGTGATGGATTCGGTAAACCAGCGCACGCAGCTGGTCGGTCAGAATCGCCTGGAGCTGTTGTTGTTCCGTCTCGATGGCCAGCAGTTATATGGGATCAACGTATTCAAGGTCCGCGAGGTGCTGCAATGCCCCAAGCTGACCTTGATGCCCAAGTCCAGTCCCGTCGTGTGCGGTGTGGCGAACATTCGGGGAGCGACCATCCCGATTCTCGATCTGGCGATGGCCACCGGTTCCGGTCGGCTGCTGGATCAGAGCAGTCCGTTTGTGATCATCACCGAGTACAACACCAAGACCCAGGGATTCCTGGTGCGCTCGGTGGAGCGCATCGTCAACATGAACTGGGAGGAGATCCATCCACCGCCCAAGGGGACCGGCCGCGATCACTACCTGACGGCGGTGACCCGGGTCGATGGCCAGTTGGTGGAAATCATCGACGTGGAGAAAATCCTCGCCGAAGTGGCGCCGACCACGGAAACCATCTCCCACGGTGTGGTGGATGCCGAAACCCAGCACAAGGCGGTTTCGCTGCGGGTGCTGACGGTGGACGATTCGTCGGTGGCGCGTAAGCAGGTGACCCGTTGCCTGCAGACGATCGGCGTCGAAGTGATTGCATTGAACGATGGGCGGCAGGCGCTGGATTACCTGCGCAAGTTGGTCGACGAGGGCAAGAAGCCGGAAGAAGAGTTCCTGATGATGATCTCCGACATCGAGATGCCGGAGATGGACGGGTACACCCTGACATCGGAAATCCGCAGTGATCCGCGTATGCAAAAGCTGCACATCATCCTGCACACGTCCCTGTCGGGTGTCTTCAACCAGGCGATGGTCAAGAAAGTCGGTGCCGATGATTTTCTCGCCAAGTTCCGCCCTGACGACCTGGCTTCCCGGGTGGTCGATCGGATCAAGACAGCGGAATAAAGGTCGGGCGCGTTGTGCGCCCGGCAAATCAACACAATGAAAGAGGCGGTAACTTGTCTACGGGTAATTTGGATTTCGAACAGTTCCGGGTCTTCCTGGAAAAAGCCTGTGGCATATTGCTTGGTGAAAACAAGCAATATCTGGTGTCGAGCCGTCTCAACAAATTGATGGAGCAGCAGGGCCTCAAATCGTTGGGCGAACTGGTGCAGCGTATCCAGACCCAGCCGCGCAGCGGTTTGCGCGAAATGGTGGTGGACGCGATGACCACCAATGAAACCCTGTGGTTTCGTGATACCTATCCGTTCGAAGTCTTGAAGAACAAAGTGCTGCCGGCGGCCATCAAGGCCAGTCCGGGCCAGCGCCTGCGGATCTGGTCGGCCGCCTGTTCGTCGGGTCAGGAACCGTATTCGCTGTCGATGTCCATCGACGAGTTCGAGCGGACCAATATCGGCCAGTTGAAGGGGGGCGTGCAGATCGTCGCCACGGACCTGTCCGGAACCATGCTCAACAACTGCAAGACCGGTGAGTACGACAGCCTGGCTATCGGCCGCGGCCTGTCGCCCGATCGCCTGCAACGCTACTTCGATCCGAAAGGGCCGGGGCGCTGGGTGGTCAAGGCACCGATCAAGAGCCGGGTGGAGTTCCGCTCGTTCAACCTGCTGGACAGCTACGCCAGCCTGGGCAAGTTCGACATCGTGTTCTGCCGCAACGTGCTGATCTACTTCTCCGCCGAAGTGAAGAAGGACATCCTGTTGCGCATCCACGGCACTCTGAAGCCCGGCGGCTACCTGTTCCTAGGCGCCTCTGAAGCACTGAACGGCTTGCCGGATCATTACCAGATGATCCAGTGCAGTCCGGGGATCATCTACCAGGCGAAGTGATGCAGTCGGGTCGTCAAAAAGCGGGAGCCCCTACAGGCTCCCGTTTTTTTTGCCTGCTGATTAGTGCTTCGCTCACTCTGTGGAGCGAGCTTCTGTGGGGGCCGAGCTTGCTCGCGATGCAGGCAACACGGTTTCAACTCCCGACCGCGTCATCGTTCATCGCGAGCAAGCTCGGCTCCCACGAAAGCTCGGTCCCACTGTAATTGCCAGTGTCACTCAAAAAGCGGCAGAAAAGCGGCAGCCGGCGGAAAACGGTTGCCGCTTTTCTGGCATTGCCGCCTTGCCCATGCCCGCAAAGCCCCGGTTTATGGGGTTTTGGAAAGTGGCACGACGCTTGCTAAGTCCATGTACGTACATTCTGGTCACCCAAAGGTTTCCGACATGAGCATCAGCTTCGATAAAGCGCTCGGTATCCACGAACAGGCCCTGAGCTTCCGCGCCCAGCGTGCCGAAGTTCTGGCCAACAACATCGCCAACGCCGACACCCCGAACTACAAGGCGCGGGACCTGGACTTCTCCAAAGTGCTCGCCGAGCAGAATGAGAAAACCAAGAACGGCTCCTTCGCCCTGAACATGACCAACAGCCGTCATATCGAGGCCGAAGGCTTGGGCAACGGCGACGAGTCGCTGATGTATCGCACGCCGATGCAGCCTTCGATCGACCAGAACACCGTGGACGCTCAACTGGAACAGTCCAACTACGCGGAGAACTCCGTGAACTTCCAGGCCAGCTTCACCCTGCTCAACAGCAAATTCAAAGGGCTGATCTCGGCCCTGCGCGGAGAGTAAGTCATGTCGATTGCGAGCGTATTCAACATCGCCGGCAGTGCCATGAGTGCCCAGACCACTCGCCTGAACACTGTCGCCAGTAACATCGCCAACGCCGAGACCGTTTCGTCGAGCATCGACCAGACCTACCGCGCCCGTCACCCGGTGTTCGCCACCATGTTTCAAGGTGGCCAGTCGAATGGCAGCGGCTCGCTGTTCCAGGAGCAGGACGCGGCCGGGCAGGGCGTGCAGGTAATGGGCGTGGTCGAAGACCAGAGCAACCTCGAAGCGCGCTATGAGCCGAACCATCCGGCTGCCGACGCCAAGGGCTATGTCTATTACCCGAACGTCAACGTCGTCGAAGAAATGGCCGACATGATTTCCGCCAGTCGTTCGTTCCAGACCAACGCCGAAATGATGAACACCGCCAAAACCATGATGCAGAAGGTCCTGACCCTGGGTCAGTGATAAGGGGCGAGTCACATGAGCGTTACCAACACCACCAGCGGTTTGAGCCTCAACGAGATTCTGGCCAACTCCTCGGTCAAGACCAACACCACCACCGACGGCCTGGGCTCGCTGACAGGTGCGGCGACCGGCAAGAAGGAGCTGGGCAAGGATGCGTTCCTGCAACTGCTCGTCACCCAGCTGAAAAACCAGGACCCGTTGTCGCCGCAGGACAACGGTGAGTTCGTTGCCCAGCTGGCCCAGTTCAGCAGCCTGGAAGGCATCACCACCCTCAACGATACCGTGAGCGGGTTGGCCAGCAACTACAACTCGTCCCAGGCCTTGCAGGCCTCGTCGCTGGTGGGGCGTTCAGTCATTGCCCCTGGCGACAAGGCGGTGGTCGACACCTCCAAGAGCCTCAACGGCACGGTGGTGGTGCCCTCGGCGGTATCGTCCGTCGCGGTCAAGATCGTGGACAAGGATGGCAAGACGGTTCGCACCATCGACTTGGGCAGCCAGAAGGCCGGTAACTCCGCCTTTATCTGGGATGGCAAGAACGACGCGGGCACGACGGTCGAAGCGGGTACTTACAGCTTCGTAGCCTCGACCACCATCGACGGCCAGGCCACGTCGCTGATCACCAACCTGCCGGCGACCGTCAGCAGCGTGACGATCAGCCAGACAGGGGGAGAGCTGATGCTCAACCTCGCCGGGCTGGGCAGCATCGCCCTGTCCAAAGTACAAACTATTGGTATGTAGAGCCGACTAACCCGGCAAAGGAGTGGAATATGTCTTTCAACATCGGCCTTAGCGGTCTCTATGCTGCCAACAAACAGCTGGACGTCACCGGTAACAACATCGCCAACGTGGCAACCACCGGCTTCAAATCGTCCCGCGCGGAATTCGAAGACGTCTACTCGGCCACCAAGCTGGGTTCGGGCAGCAAAACCGTGGGTAACGGCGTGCGCCTGTCCAACGTTTCCCAGCAGTTCGGCCAGGGCGACGTCAACAACACCGGCAACGTGCTGGACATGGGTATCCAGGGCCAGGGCTTCTTCGTCCTGAGCAACGACGGTTCCCTGAGCTACACCCGTGCCGGTACGTTCAAGACCGACAAGGAAGGCTATATCACCAACAGTGACGGCACTTCGAGGCTGCAGGGCTATGGCGTGGATGCGAACGGCAAGATCCAGAACGGGATCCTGACCGACCTGCGTATCGACACCTCCAACCTGCCACCGAGCGCTACCAGCCTGGTTTCGTCGACCATCAACCTGAACTCCACGGCCACTGCTATTACCGCTGCGTTCAATCCGACCGATACTTCGACCTTTACCAAGCAGTTCACTACGCCGGTCTACGACACCCAGGGTAACCAGCACTCCATGGACCAGTACATGGTCAAGACGGCTGGCAATACCTGGAACGTTTATACCTTGATCGATGGTCGTAACTTGAACGGCAGCTTGCCGACCACGACCGGTGCGACCGCGCCGGTCCCTTCGACCATGAACTTCGATTCGAGCGGCAAGTTGACCACGGTCACTACTCCGCCAGCGACGGTCAATAGTGATCTGGTACTGACCGGTTGGGTTCCCGGCACAGTGACCAATGGCGTATGGGCCGCCAACGGCGCCGCCAGTGCGCCAACCATCACGATCTCCATGGGCAACACCACCCAGTTCAACGCCGACACCGCGCGTTCGATCCCGACCCAGAACGGTTACGCCACCGGCCAGATCACCAACCTGACCATCGATGGTTCTGGTGTACTGCTGGCCAACTTCAGCAACAACCAGACCAAGCCGATCGGTCAGCTCGCCCTCGCCAGCTTCACCAACGAGCAAGGCCTGCAGCCGGTAGGCGGCACCAGCTGGAAGGAAACCTTCTCGTCGGGTATCCCGGGCTACGATGCTCCAACCACCGGTACCTTGGGTTCCATCGTTTCCAACGCCTTGGAAGAGTCCAACGTCAACCTGACCAACGAACTGGTCGAGCTGATCAAGGCCCAGAGCAACTACCAGGCAAACGCCAAGACCATCTCCACCCAGAGCACGATCATGCAGACCATCATTCAGATGGCCTGATTCTCGATGGTGGCTTGAAAGGTTGCACAAGGAGCCCCTCGCAAGAGGGGCTCCTTTTTGGGCGGGTGTTTTGTGCTGCCTGGACTGGCCTCATCGCGAGCAGGCTCGCTCCCACAGGGGAGCGCATTCCAATGTGGGAGCGAGCCTGCTCGCGATGAGGTCAGCCCGGCCACCACTTTCCTCCAGGCAAAAGAAAACCCCCGATAAACCAGCGGTCTATCGGGGGCTTTCTTTAAAGGTAGGCGCCTTGCAGCGCCCACCCGCTCAGCTTATTGGCAAGCTTCGCAATCCGGCTCGTCGATCGCGCAGGCCTTTGGCACTGGCGCCGGGCCGGCAGGGGCAGCCAGGACCGAATCGTCACCGTGGTTGCCGCCGCTGGAAACAGCGTTCAGCTTGCCGGTGTTGATGGTCGACTTCTCGGTGCTGGTGGCGGCCAGGGCACGGAGGTAGTAAGTGGTTTTCAGGCCACGGTACCAGGCCATGCGGTAGGTCACGTCCAGCTTCTTGCCCGAAGCGCCGGCGATGTACAGGTTCAGCGACTGAGCCTGGTCGATCCACTTCTGGCGACGGCTGGCGGCGTCGACGATCCAACGGGTGTCCACTTCGAACGCGGTCGCGTAGAGCTCCTTGAGCTCCTGCGGAATGCGCTCGATCTGCTGTACCGAACCGTCGTAGTACTTCAGGTCGTTGATCATGACCGAGTCCCACAGGCCGCGGGCCTTGAGGTCGCGGACCAGGTACGGGTTGATCACGGTGAATTCGCCCGACAGGTTCGATTTCACGTACAGGTTCTGGTAGGTCGGTTCGATCGACTGCGACACGCCGGTGATGTTGGCGATGGTGGCGGTCGGTGCGATGGCCATGATGTTGGAGTTACGGATGCCTTTCTGTACACGGGCGCGAACCGGTGCCCAGTCCAGGGATTCGTTCAGGTCGACATCGATGTACTTCTCGCCACGGGACGCGATCAGGATCTGTTGCGAGTCCAGCGGCAGGATGCCCTTGGACCACAGCGAGCCCTGGAACGTCTCATAGGCGCCACGCTCGTCGGCCAGGTCGCAGGAAGCCTGGATCGCGTAGTAGCTGACCGCTTCCATGGACTTGTCGGCGAACTCGATGGCCGCGTCCGAACCGTACGGGATGTGCTGCAGGTACAGCGCGTCCTGGAAGCCCATGATGCCGAGGCCGACCGGACGGTGCTTGAAGTTGGAGTTCTTCGCCTGCGGCACCGAGTAGTAGTTGATGTCGATCACGTTGTCGAGCATGCGCACGGCGGTGTTCACGGTGCGTTGCAGCTTGGCGGTGTCCAGCTTGCCGTCGACGATGTGGTTCGGCAGGTTGATCGAGCCCAGGTTGCAGACGGCGATCTCGTCCTTGTTGGTGTTCAGGGTGATCTCGGTGCACAGGTTCGAGCTGTGGACCACGCCTACGTGCTGCTGCGGGCTGCGCAGGTTGCACGGGTCCTTGAAGGTCAGCCATGGGTGGCCGGTCTCGAACAGCATCGACAGCATCTTGCGCCACAGGTCTTTGGCCTGGACGACCTTGAACAGCTTGATCTTGTTGTACTCGGTCAGGGCTTCGTAGTACTCGTAGCGCTCTTCGAAGGCCTTGCCGGTCAGGTCATGCAGGTCCGGTACTTCGGATGGCGAGAACAGGGTCCACTTGCCGTCGTCGAAGACACGCTTCATGAACAGGTCGGGGATCCAGTTGGCGGTGTTCATGTCGTGGGTACGACGACGATCGTCACCGGTGTTCTTGCGCAGCTCGATGAACTCTTCAATGTCCATGTGCCAGGTTTCCAGGTAGGCACAGACCGCGCCCTTGCGCTTGCCACCCTGGTTGACCGCGACAGCGGTGTCGTTGACGACTTTGAGGAACGGTACGACGCCCTGGGATTTACCGTTGGTGCCCTTGATGTACGAGCCCAGCGCACGAACCGGCGTCCAGTCGTTGCCCAGGCCACCGGCGAATTTCGACAGCATGGCGTTGTCGTGGATCGCGCCGTAGATGCCCGACAGGTCGTCCGGCACGGTGGTCAGGTAGCAGCTCGACAACTGTGGACGCAGGGTACCGGCGTTGAACAGGGTCGGGGTCGATGCCATGTAGTCGAAGGACGACAGCAGGTTGTAGAACTCGATGGCACGCTCTTCTTTCTGCTTCTCTTCGATGGCCAGGCCCATGGCCACACGCATGAAAAAGATCTGCGGCAGTTCGAAGCGGATACCGTCCTTGTGGATGAAGTAACGGTCGTACAGGGTTTGCAGGCCCAGGTACGTGAACTGCTGGTCGCGCTCGTGGTTGATCGCCTTGCCGAGTTTTTCCAGGTCGAAAGAGGCCAGGACCGGGTTCAGCAATTCGAATTCGATACCCTTGGCTACATAGGCCGGCAGGGCCTTGGCGTACAGGTCGGCCATTTCGTGGTGGGTCGCGCTCTCGGCGACTTCCAGGAAGCCCAGGCCTTCGGCGCGCAGGGTGTCCATCAGCAGACGGGCGGTCACGAAGGAGTAGTTCGGCTCGCGTTCCACCAGGGTCCGCGCAGTCATCACCAGAGCGGTGTTGACGTCCTTGAGCGCGACGCCGTCATAGAGGTTCTTCAGGGTTTCGCGCTGGATCAGGTCGCCATCGACTTCTTCCAGACCTTCGCAGGCCTCGGTGACGATGGTGTTCAGGCGGCCCATGTCCAGCGGCGCCAGGCTGCCATCGGCGCGAGCGATGCGGATCGACGGGTGGGCCTGGACCGGTGCGTCGGCCGGGTTGCGGGTGGCGCGTTCCTTGGCACGGGAGTCGCGGTAGATCACGTAGTCACGCGCTACCTTTTGCTCGCCGGCACGCATCAGGGCCAGTTCGACCTGGTCCTGGATTTCTTCGATGTGGATGGTACCGCCCGACGGCATGCGACGCTTGAAGGTCGCGGTGACCTGTTCGGTCAGGCGGGCCACGGTGTCGTGGATGCGCGACGAAGCGGCAGCGGTGCCACCTTCAACTGCGAGAAATGCTTTGGTGATGGCGACGGTGATCTTGTCATCGGTGTAAGGAACGACAGTGCCGTTACGCTTGATCACACGCAGTTGGCCAGGCGCGGTGGCAGCCAGATCCGGAGTCGAATCAGCGGCCAGCGGCGCGGTGCCCTGCGGGTTCTCGCGAGTTGTGTCGGTGTGCATGGGTGTCTCCACGTTCTCTATGTTTGTTTGGGCACCATCACGGTGCCCACCGTTCCGTCCTGAAGCACTACAACCGACTGGCGCCGGGTATAACAACTTCGGGACAGTAGGAAGCAGCCCTGTGGGGCTGCGTCCATCCGAAGTTCATGGGTTGCGAGCCTGGGCTCGAAACCGGGGTTGCAGGGGTGGCAGCAATGGACTGCAACACCCGTACCGTTTCGGTCGTTTTCGACCTTTGAAACAGTGGCCATCCGCAGGGGCGGTCTGGTCTTGGGAAAACACGATGTTTCAAGTGGAGAGAGGCACGAAAAGCGCTTGAATTCTCTGTCCGACTTGTGTTTGGTTTTTGGCTTCAACCCCTACATGTAGGGTTTTTTTTGCAGCGGGCTACAAGATAATGCGTTTTGGGGGATGAATGCAACGTACTGCCTGTGGATAAACCTGTGCGTAATTTGTGTGCGAAACAGGGAACTGCGCTGTAGGCCGCGACCCTGCTGGAGTGGGCCTTTTTTCATCGTTTTCGAGGCGCTGAAAACAGCCTGCCGGTTTTTGCGGGCGCGGACGTTACCACACAAATCCCGCTCGACCGAACGCATTTGTTCGCTTGTTTTCTCCCAAGGCGCCGTTTATACAATCGGCCCGTGCGTCGGACAGGGTTATCCTCCTTTGACATGACAAAAGAGCGAGGGGGCGAGCGCGAATACCCTTGTGGCGAGGGGATTTATCCCCGTTGGGCTGCAAAGCAGCCCCAAATCAGTCGCTTAGCTGTGTCAGGCAGAACACAGGAGTCGCTTCGCGACCCAACGGGGATAAATCCCCTCGCCACAAGGGATGAGCATTTGTCCTTTTATATTCACAGCAGACGAGGTCCCCCGTGGAACAAGAAGCCTGGCATATATTGATCGTCGAGGATGACCAGCGTCTGGCCGAGCTGACCCGTGACTACCTGGAAAGCAACGGGCTGCGTGTCGCCATCGAAGGCGACGGCGCGGTGGCGGCGCAGCGGATCGTCGCCGAGCAGCCGGACCTGGTGATCCTCGACCTGATGCTGCCCGGCGAAGACGGCCTGAGCATCTGTCGCAAGGTCCGCACGCAGTACGACGGGCCGATCCTGATGCTCACGGCCCGCACCGACGACGCCGACCAGATCCAGGGCCTGGACCTGGGCGCCGACGATTATGTCTGCAAGCCGGTTCGCCCGCGTTTGTTGTTGGCGCGTATCCAGGCCCTGCTGCGGCGTAGCGAGCCGGAGCCGTCCTCCCCACAGAAATCGCGGCGCCTGCAATTCGGCCCCTTGGTGGTGGACGACGCTCTGCGCGAGGCCTGGTTGCAGGGCAACGGCATCGAACTGACCAGCGCCGAGTTCGACCTGCTGTGGCTGCTGGTGTCCAATGCCGGGCGCATCCTGTCCCGGGAGGAAATCTTCACCGCCCTGCGTGGTATCGGGTATGACGGCCAGGATCGCTCCATCGACGTCAGGATCTCGCGCATCCGGCCCAAGATCGGCGATGACCCGGAGCATCCACGGCTGATCAAGACCATCCGCAGCAAAGGTTACCTGTTCGTGCCTGAAGCTTGTGTAGACCCGGCCCCGTGAATTCGATCTTTCTGCGCATCTATGGCGGCATGTGTGCGGCGCTGGTGCTGGTGGCGGTGCTGGGAGTGCTGGCCCTGCACTTGCTCAACCAGACCCGTAGCGAGCAATACCGCGAGCGCCTGGCCCATGGCACGTTTTCCCTGATGGCCGAAAACCTGCGGCCGATGAACGACACCGAGCGTCACCGGGCGCTGCTGTTGTGGGAGCGGCTGCTGGGCATCCCCCTGGCGTTGCAGACCTTCGCCCAGACCGACCTGGACCTGGGGCAGCGCACCCGCGTGCTGCGTGGCCAGGCGCTGGTCGAACAGACCGGGCCCCATGCGGCGAAGGTCTATCGACTGGTCAGCGATGGCGAGCAATTGATGTTGGTGGGGGAAGTCCAGCAGATCAGCGAGCAACTGGCCCGGGCAACTATCTATCTGCTGGCCGACGAACTGGTGCGCTACCCGGTGGGCGAGCAACCCCGGCGACTCGCGCAACTCATGGAAGAAAAAGGTTTCGGCTTCGATCTGCGGTTGATGACCGCCGAGCAGGCGGACATGGACGAAGACCAGCGCCGTCGTGTATCCGAGGGCGATACGGTGATGGCCTTGGGCAAGGGGGGCGATTCGATCCGGGTGTTTGCCGGCATGGTGGGCACGCCGTGGGTATTGGAAATCGGCCCGCTGTACCAGATGAATCCTTACCCGCCCGAATGGCTGGTGCTGATCGCCGCGTTGGGCTTGAGCCTGATCGGGTTGATCGTCTACCTGTTGGTGCGTCAGTTGGAACGGCGCCTGAGTGGCCTGGAGGCTGCCGCCACCCAGATTGCCCAGGGCAGTCTGGAAACCCGCGTGCCAGCCCGTGGTGCCGACTCGGTCGGGCGGTTGGCCGCCGCGTTCAACGGCATGGCCGAGCACCTGCAACAACTGTTGGCGATCCAGCGTGAGTTGGTACGGGCGGTTTCCCACGAACTGCGTACCCCGGTGGCGCGCCTGCGTTTCGGCCTGGAAATGCTCGGCAGTGCTGCCACCCCCCAGGCCCGGGAAAAATACCTGGCGGGCATGGACCATGACATCGAAGACCTGGATCGGTTGGTGGACGAGATGCTGACCTATGCGCGACTGGAGCAAGGCTCACCGGCGCTGAACTTCCAGCGGGTGGATCTGGATGCGCTGGTCAACCAGGTAATCGAGGAACTGGGCCCGTTGCGGGCCGGGGTCACGGTCGAGCGCGGGCTGTGCCTGTCTGCCGTCGATTGTGACGGCGCCTGGGTCGAGGCCGAGCCACGCTTCCTGCATCGCGCCTTGCAGAACCTGGTGGGCAACGCCATGCGCCATGCCAAGTCCCGGGTGACCGTCAGCTATCAGGTGGGCCAACTGCGTTGCCGGGTGGACGTCGAGGATGACGGGCCCGGTGTGCCGGAGGCGGCCTGGGAGCGGGTGTTCAAGCCCTTCCTGCGCCTGGACGACAGCCGTGCCCGGGCTTCGGGCGGTCATGGGTTGGGGCTGTCGATCGTGCGGCGGATCATTTACTGGCATGGCGGCCGGGCGTTGATCGCCAAGAGCAAGAGTCTGGGTGGAGCATGTTTCAGCTTGAGCTGGCCGAGGCATCAGGACAGGAGTTGAAGGATATAGCGACTGGATTGTCCTCATCGCGAGCAGGCTCGCTCCCACATGGGAACGCATTCCTTCTGTGGGAGCGAGCCTGCTCGCGATGGCGCCTTCAAAAGCGACAGGAAAGCTTCAGGCCTTGATACCCACCAGACTCAACAACTGCCCATCCTTCACCCCAAACCGCGCCTGCAACTCACTGCCATGGCGCCATTCGGCCGACAGGTCCGTCAGCAAACGCAGTCGCACCTGCCCGTCGCGGGTCCATTCCAGCATCTCGGCATGTTCGAAATAGAAGCGCTGCCCGACGATCGGGTACAACGCCTTGAACAGGCTTTCCTTCACCGAAAAGGTCAACGTCACCAGCAAGGCCCGGTCATCTCGCCGGGTGGTGGCCATGCGTTGCAGTTCCGGTGGGGTCAGGATTTCACTCGCCAGCCGCTCGGCGCGCTCCGGGTCGAGCAGGTTCTCCAGATCCATGCCCAGCCCTTGCCAGTGGTCCTTGCTGGCGACGATGGCCGCCGCCCGGCCGGTGCTATGGGTGATCGAGCCGCTGACATGGGCCGGCCAGATGGGAGCACGGTCTTCGCCGATCGCCGGTACGCAGTGCTGGCCGTTCAGCTGATGAAGGGCTGCCCGGGCACAGATCCGCCCGGCAAGGAATTCGGCCTGGCGCTTGGGCACCGAACGCTGGATGCTCGCGGGCGGCTCGATGGCACTGTTCGGAAAGTCGTCACCGATCAGCAACAGCGGATCGAAGCGGGTGCTCAGCAGGATTGTATCGGGCAGGGCGTCGGGCAACAGCCAATGTTCATCCAGGGGCGAGCAGCAGGCGGGCAGGGCAGGAAGTCGGTTCATGCCGGGCATTTTGCCGGGTTGGCTTGATGCTGGGTAGTGGGTGACGCCGGGGAGTTGTGAACACTGTTGTGGCGAGGGGATTTATCCCCGCTGGGCTGCGAAGCAGCCCCATCCCAGAACACTCGATCTGTCTGACATACCGAGTCAGCAGGTTTTGGGGCTGCTGCGCAGCCCAGCGGGGATGAATCCCCTCGCCACAGATAGCTTCAGTGATCAACCAAAGATCTTCTTGAAGAACTTCTGCATATCCGCCCACGACTGCTCATCGGCCGCCTTGTTGTAGCCGATGTCCGGTCCGCCATGTTCACCGTGGCTCAAGCGGTCGGCATCGGGGTTGCTGAAGCCGTGCTTGGCGCCTTTCAGGCTGACGAACTTGTAGTCGGCGCCGGCCTTGTCCATCTCGCTCTTGAACGCGCTGACGTTTTCTTCGGTGACCATGCTATCCAGCGCGCCGTGTTCGACCAGTACCTTCGCCTTGACGCTGCCGGGCGTGGCCGGGGTGTTGGTCACCAGGGCGCCGTGGAAGCTCACCACGCCGGCCAGCGGAACGCCCTGGCGAGCCGCATCCAGCACCACTTTGCCGCCGAAGCAGTAGCCGATGGCGGCGAGTTTGTCCGGATCGGTCTGGGGCTGTTTCTTCAACAGGTCGAGCCCGGCCTGGAATCGCGCGCTGGCGGCTTTGCTGTCCTTGAGCGCCGCTTGCATGAACGCCATGGCGTCCGTGGGGTGCTCGGTGTTCTTGCCATCGCCGTACATGTCGATGGCCATGGCGCTGTAGCCCAGGCCAGCGAGGTCGCGGGCACGGCGCTTGGCATAGTCGTTCAGCCCCCACCATTCATGCACCACCACCACGCCCGGGCGCGGCCCCTTGATCGCATCGTCGTAGGCGTAATAGCCGATCAGCTTCGTGCCGTCGGCACTGGTGTAGGGGATTTCCTGGGTCTGGACGGCGGCGTGGCCCGCGCCGCTCAAGGCCAGAAGTACAACTGCAAGCAACCTGCGCATGGGGAATCTCCTTGAAAGAATGGGTTCGCTCGAGACTGGACACTCTAGCCGATTCATTCAGCGCAGGTTCAGAGAACGTTCAAGGGGTGTTCAGGGACCGCTGGTTAACGTGACCACGACTTCACACACCACCCACGTTTCAAAGGAACCTGAACATGACACACATGAAAAAACTGCTGCTGGCTTTCACTGTGCTGGGTGCCAGCGCCATGGCCCATGCCGATGACAACTTCGCCAGCCTGACCCTTGGCCAAACCAGCGACAAGGTCAAGAAGTCCAGTGCCCTGGACCAGGCGCTGAACAATCCGAACGCCGACGGCGTGATCGGCAAGGACACCACCTATGGCCTGCGCCTGGGCAAGCAGAACGACCAGGGCCGCTACTACGCCACTTACGACAACGTTTCAGGGACCCACAACGGCATCAAGTTGCGCCAGGAAAACCTGCTGGGCAGCTACGACCTGTTCTACCCCGTCACTGGCAGCACCAAACTGTTCGGCGGTGCGACGGCGGGCCTGACCAAAGTCACCCAGGACTCCCCCGGCTTCAGTCGCGACAGCGACATCGGTTTCACGGCAGGCCTGCAGGGCGGCGTCCTGCAACAAATTTCGCAGAACACCTCGGTGGAACTGGGTTACCGTTACCTGCGCAGCAACGCCAGCACCGAGATGAGCCCCCACGGCGGCGACAAGGTGGGGTCGCTGGACCTGACCAGCAGTGCCCAGACCTACCTGTCCGCCAACTACACGTTCTAAGCGGTCGGAGGGTGAGCGTGTCCCGCCGGATCGGCCCAAGACGATCCGGCGGCTTTCGTTGCGCTGCACAGCATCGGATTGTCTGATTTGCCTGGAGAGAGGCTCCATGAAGTTACTGGTCGTCGAAGACGAAGCGCTGTTGCGCCATCACCTGCAAACCCGTCTCACCGACAGCGGCCATGTGGTGCAGGCCGTCGCCAATGCCGAGGAGGCGCTGTACCAGGTCGCGGAATTCAACCACGACCTGGCGGTGATTGACCTTGGTCTGCCCGGGATCAGCGGCCTGGAGCTGATCCGCCGGCTGCGTGCCCAGGACAAGACCTTTCCGATCCTGATCCTCACCGCCCGTGGCAACTGGCAGGACAAGGTCGAAGGCCTGGCCGCCGGGGCCGATGACTACGTGGTCAAGCCGTTCCAGTTCGAGGAACTGGAGGCCCGGCTGAATGCCCTGTTGCGCCGTTCCAGTGGTTTTACCCAGTCGACCATCGTCGCCGGTCCGTTGCTGTTGGACCTCAACCGCAAGCAAGCCTCCCTCGACGAGGAGCCCCTGGCACTGACGGCCTACGAATACCGCATCCTCGAGTACCTGATGCGCCATCACCAGCAGGTGGTGGCCAAGGACCGCCTGATGGAGCAGCTGTATCCCGATGACGACGAGCGCGACCCCAATGTCATCGAAGTCCTGGTCGGGCGCCTGCGCCGTAAACTCGAAGCCCCCTCCGGCTTCAAACCGATCGATACCGTGCGTGGCCTGGGCTACCTGTTCAACGAGCGCTGCCAGTGATTCGTTCTCTGCGGCTGCGGTTGATGCTGGCCGCCACGATCCTGGCGGTGTTGTTCATGCTGGCACTGCTGCCTGCCATGCAAGGCGCGTTCAGCCTGGCGTTGCAGGAATCCATCCAGCAACGCCTGGCCTCGGACGTGACCACGCTGATTTCCGCCGCCCGGGTGGAAAACAATCACCTGAAGATGCCGGCACAGTTGCCCGACGAACGTTTCAATCTCGCCGACGCCCGTCTGCTGGGTTACATCTATGATCGTGACGGGAAACTGGTATGGCGGTCGAAGGCGACCCGGGAAGAAAACATCAACTACACGCCTCGCTATGACGGCCAGGGCAATGAGTTTGCTCGCATTCGCGAGCAGAGCGGCGAGGAGTTCTTTGTCTATGACGTCGAGATCAAGTTGCTCGCCGGCCAGAACGCGGCGTTCAGCATCGTCACCTTGCAGCCGGTGCGCGATTACGAAGTGACCCTGCAGGGGTTGCGTGACAAGCTCTACCTGGGGTTCGGGGCGGCGCTGGCGGTGTTGCTGGCGTTGCTGTGGATCGGTCTGACCTGGGGGCTGCGGGCGTTGCGCCGCCTGAGTCAGGAGCTGGATGAAATCGAAGGCGGCACGCGGGAGAGCCTCAGTACCGAGCATCCCCGGGAACTGCTGCGCCTGACCGGCTCTCTCAACCGACTGTTGTACAGCGAGCGGGAGCAGCGCAGCCGCTATCGCGACTCCCTCGACGACCTGGCCCACAGCTTGAAGACGCCGTTGGCGGTGTTGCAGGGTGTCAGTGAAGACATGGCCCGACGCCCTGAAGACCGTGGGCAGGCCTGGGTGCTGCAAACCCAGATCGAGCGCATGAGCCAGCAGATCGGCTACCAGTTGCAGCGGGCCAGCTTGCGCAAGAGTGGGCTGGTGCGCCATCAGGTGCGCCTGCGACCGGTGCTGCAAAGTCTCTGCGACACCCTGGACAAGGTCTATCGCGATAAACGGGTCAACGTCCGTTTCGACCTGCCGGAGCACTGCCAGGTGCCGATCGAGCAGGGCGCCTTGCTCGAGATGCTCGGCAACCTGCTGGAGAATGCCTATCGGCTGTGCCTGGGCGAAGTGTGCGTCAGCGTGCACCAGACCCTCGGCGGGATCGAGCTGTGCGTCGAGGATGACGGGCCGGGCGTGCCGCCGGACCAGCGTGCGCGGATTCTGCAGCGCGGCGAGCGGCTGGACCGCCAGCATCCGGGTCAGGGGATTGGGCTGGCGGTGGTCAAGGACATCATCGAAAGCTACGGTGCGCGCTTGACCTTGGGCGACTCGGAGCTGGGCGGCGCGGCGTTCCGGGTGCTTTTTCCAGCGGTTTGATCGGGGTTGGGTGGTGGAGCCGCTGACGCCATCGCGAGCAGGCTCGCTCCCACAGGGGATGTGTGCCGATCACAAAACCCTGTGGGAGCGAGCCTGCTCGCGATGACGGCAGTCAGTACACCGCAAACCCCCAGCCTTAGTTCTCCTGCTCCCGGTAAGCCCCCGGCGTCAGCCCCGTCCATTTCTTGAATGCCCGGTGGAACGCCGACGGCTCCGAGAACCCCAACTGCTCGGCGATCTGCTGCAACGACAGGTCCGCGCGTCCCAAGTGGTAGATGGCGATATCCCGCCGCAGGTGATCCTTGAGCTCCTGGAAGCTGGTGCCTTCCTCCCGCAGATGGCGGCGCAGGGTCTGGGGGCTCAGGTGCAGGTGATTGGCGGCAGCCTCCAGGTCCGGCCAGCGTGCGGTATCGCGGCCGAGCAACCGACGCAGTTGGCTGCTCAGGCTGTGGCCATCGTCCGGACGCGAGAGCAGATCGGCGGGGGAGTGCTCGAGAAAACGCTTGAGGGTCCGTTCGTCCTGAAGCAACGGCATGTCCAGGTAGCGGCTGTGGAACAGCAGGCCGCTGTGTTGCGCCTCGAACGCCAGCGGACAGGGGAACAGCAAATCGTACTCGGCGCCATGGGCGGGCCTGGCATAACTGAAGCTGGCCTGCTCCAGGGCGATTCGCTGACCGATCAGCCAACTGGCGAGGCGATGCCATACCACCAGCAGGCTTTCGGCGAGGAAATGATCCGGGTCCCACAATGCCGAATCGTTCAGCACCAGGCGCACCCGTTCGCCTTCGGCGACCAGTGTCAGGTCCGGGGCGTCGGGGAACAGGCGGTAGAACAACAGCCCACGTTGGAGAGCCTTGCCCAGGGTCCGGCAGTGGATCAGCGTATGGCACATCATGGCGAACGTCCCGGGTTTACTCGGGGCGCTGCCAAATCCAAGGTATTCATCACCCAATGCCAGCCACAGCGATTGCAACAGACGGGCGAACTGCTCCGGCGCGATACGCGCGCGGGGTTCGTCCAACAGCTCAGGGCTGATGCCCAGTTGTTGCAGCAGGGGAAGAGCGTCGAATCCCTGCCGACGTGCGCCGCCCAAGGCTGCGCGGGCAAAGTGACTGGCGATCGTGCGTTGGCGCATGGCATCAATCCGTTCGATAAGCGACCGATGGTAGCAGGGAGCTCCATCGCGACAAGGCGGATATCCGCCAAATCCTGGAACAGGAATCAAGCTGTTGGCGGAAATCCGCCATCCTATACGCTATCGTTCAACCTTTGATTAGTCATAAAACCTGTCTGCCATGGCGGCTGTAGGGCATTTCTGAGAAATGGCACGGGCTTTGCGATGCGTTACGTAGGTCTGCCCCTGTGCAGCCGACAGAACAAATCCCTCCAGTGCAGGAGGGTTCGCAAAGTTGAGGTGTCGTGGACAACAGATGGATGTTGTCACACGGGACGCTTGAGGAAGGTTTGCCATGACGACTCGTCAGCCCTTGTACAAATCCCTGTATTTCCAGGTGATCGTTGCCATTGCCATCGGTATTTTGCTCGGTCACTTCTACCCGCAGACCGGTGTTGCCCTCAAACCGTTCGGTGACGGGTTCATCAAACTGATCAAAATGGTCATCGCCCCAATCATCTTCTGTACTGTTGTCAGCGGTATCGCCGGCATGCAGAACATGAAGTCGGTGGGCAAGACCGGCGGCTACGCGCTGCTGTACTTCGAAATCGTCTCCACCATCGCCCTGCTGATCGGCCTGGTCGTGGTCAACGTCGTGCAACCGGGCAACGGCATGCACATCGACGTGACGACCCTGGACACCAGCAAGATCGCCGGCTTCATTTCGGCTGGTAAAGACCAGAGCATCATCGCCTTCATCCTCAACGTGATCCCGAACACCATCGTCGGCGCATTCGCCAACGGCGACATCCTGCAAGTGCTGATGTTCTCGGTGCTCTTCGGTTTCGCCCTGCATCGCCTGGGCGCCTATGGCAAGCCGGTGCTGGACTTCATCGATCGCTTCGCCCACGTGATGTTCATCATCATCAACATGATCATGAAGCTGGCTCCCCTGGGTGCGTTCGGTGCCATGGCGTTCACCATCGGCGCCTACGGCGTCGGTTCGCTGGTGCAGTTGGGTCAGCTGATGATCTGCTTCTACATCACCTGCGTCGTGTTCGTGCTGGTGGTGCTGGGCGCCATCTGCCGCGCTCACGGTTTCAGCGTCATCAAGCTGGTCCGCTACATCCGTGAAGAGCTGCTGATCGTACTGGGTACTTCCTCGTCGGAATCGGCCCTGCCACGCATGCTGATCAAGATGGAACGCCTGGGTGCCAAGAAGTCGGTCGTAGGCCTGGTCATCCCGACAGGTTACTCGTTCAACCTCGACGGTACTTCGATCTACCTGACCATGGCTGCGGTGTTCATCGCCCAGGCCACCGACACCCCGATGGACCTGACTCACCAGATCACCCTGCTGGCCGTGCTGTTGCTGTCCTCCAAGGGGGCTGCTGGCGTGACCGGTAGCGGCTTCATCGTACTGGCGGCCACCCTGTCGGCCGTAGGCACCCTGCCGGTCGCCGGCCTGGCGCTGATCCTGGGTATCGACCGCTTCATGTCCGAAGCCCGCGCCCTGACCAACCTGGTGGGCAACGCCGTTGCCACCATCGTGGTTGCCAAGTGGGTCAAGGAGCTGGATGAGGAGCAGTTGCAGACCGAGCTGGCTTCCGGCGGTCGCGGTATCTCCGACGTCCGTGAAGACGACGAGCAGATCGCTGCGGCTCAGATTGCGGCGGCTGAAACCTCTGCGCCAGGCGCGGTAAGGTAATCATCAGGCTGCAATGAAAAAACCCGCTTCGGCGGGTTTTTTCATGGGCACTTTCTAGAGGTTGGCTAAATCCCCTCGCCACAACAGAGGTGCGCAAGTCTTGAGCGCATTGGTCATCCCAAACGACACCTGCGGTAATTGCCCCGCCGCCAGCGCCTGCCTAGTCTTTGCTCATCATCCTGCGGAGACCTTTCATGCAAGGCCCATTGGCATCGCTCAAGGTTCTGGATTTCTCGACCCTGCTACCCGGTCCGTTCGCCTCGCTGCTGCTGGCGGACATGGGTGCCGAGGTGTTGCGCATCGAATCACCGACCCGTCCGGACCTGCTACGGGTTCTGCCGCCCCATGACCGGGGTGTTTCCGCCAGCCATGCCTACCTCAATCGCAACAAGCGCAGCCTGGCCCTGGACCTCAAGCAACCGGAGGCGCTCGAGGTGATCAAGCGGTTGCTGGCCGACTACGACATTCTGCTGGAGCAGTTCCGTCCCGGCGTGATGGAGCGACTGGGGCTCGGGTATGAGGCGTTGAGGGCCATCAATCCCCGGCTCATCTATGTGTCGATCACCGGTTACGGCCAGACCGGCCCCTACAGGGACCGCGCCGGGCATGACATCAACTACCTGGCCCTGACAGGGCTGGCCAGCCATACCGGGCGTGCCGACAGCGGTCCGCTGCCGCTGGGCATCCAGGCGGCGGACATCGCCGGTGGGTCGCTGCACGGAGTGATCGGGTTGTTGGCGGCGGTGATTGCCCGTCAGCAGAGTGGGCAGGGCCAATACCTGGATGTGAGCATGGCCGATTGCGTGTTCAGCCTGAACGCTCTGGCGGGCGCCGGTTACCTGGCCAGCGGTGTCGAACCCGGCTGGGAAAAGCACCTGCTCAATGGCGGCAGCTTCTATGACTATTACCGCACCCGGGATGGCCGCTGGATGTCGGTGGGCAGTCTGGAACCGGCCTTCATGCAAGCGTTGTGTGAGGTCCTGGGGCGGCCGGAACTGGCCACTCACGGGCTGTCACCCGAGCCCGAGCGACAGCAGATGCTCAAGCAGGCCCTGCAAGCCGAGTTCGAAAAGCATGACTGCGCCGAACTCTGCCGGTTGTTTGCCGATATCGATGCCTGCGTCGAGCCGGTGCTGAGCCTGGAAGAAGCGCTCGGGCATCCGCAATTGCAGGCCAGGGCAGTGGTCACCCAAGTGCCTCGCGGCGATGGTTCGAGTCAGGCGCAGATGGCTTGCCCGTTGAAGTTCTCGGAAGGCTTGCCCGAGCCCCGGCATATTGGTGCCGGGCTGGGGGCGCATACGGATCAGGTGTTGGCGGAGTTGGGGTTCAGTGCCGAGCGGATTGCTCGACTGCGGGAGGGCAGGGTGGTTGTGTAGTGGTGTTGCCGGCCTCATCGCGAGCAGGCTCGCTCCCACATTGGCTCTGTGGGCGCTGCACCCCCTCTGTGGTAGCGAGCCTGCTCGCGATGAGGCCGGCCCAGGCACCCCAGATCCCGCTACTCCACCCGCGTCTCCCCGCTGAACACCAATGTCCCGCGACAACTGCGACACAGATACCGCCGTCCCTGGCGCACCAGGCTATGGCGCTGGGCCGAGAACGGGAAATCGCTGCCTTCGCAGGGGCATTTGTAGATGTAGCGGGTGACGCTGCGGCGTTTGATTTCGTAGGTATGGCAGCGGTTGGGCGGCAGTTCGTACACCCCGCGCATGATCAGTTGCCATTCTTCGCCATGGGGCTGGATGCGTTCGCCAAACAATTGATGGGCGATCAGGTGCGCGACTTCGTGGGCGACGGTCTGCTTGAGGAAGTCCTCGGCATTTTCCCGGTACAGCTGCGGATTGAAGCGCAGCAGGTTTTCATGCAAATGCGCGACACCGGCTTTCTGGCCACGCAATTTGAAGCTGACCACCGGGCGTTTGAAAGGACGTTTGAAAAAGGATTCGGCTTGTTGGTAACACTCTTCGACGCGGGTATTGAGTTGCTCGAGCATGCTTTACGGGTCTCCAGAAACCCGAGTATGCCGCAAGCGTCGGCCGTTGCGAATCGCTCAGGTGCCCAGCGGTCGTCTCACCGTCAGACATAGGAAGGCCGCCTTGCGGCGGCCTGTGTCGGCAGACCCTGTTTTTTTAGGAGAGCCTTGGTTTTTCAGTTGGTATAGACCGGGCCGACGCCCAACCCCCAGACAATCACTGTGAACGCCATGATGGCAACCAGCACCACCAGGCCGACGGCAAGTACCGAACTGGAAAACAGGAAGCCTTCGTCCTGGGGAATATTCATGAAGGTCGGCAAGCCCACATACAACAGGTAGACCGTGTAGCAGATCGCCGCCGTACCCACGATCATTCCCAGCCACATGTGGGGATAGAGCGCTGCCAGGCCGCCGATGAACAGGGGGTGGCGGTGTAGGTGGCGAACGCGACGCAACGGGCTAGGCTCGGGTTGGCGTCATAGGTGCGGGCCATCCAGTGGATGAACGCACCCATCACCGCGACACCGCCCAGCATGGCCAGGTAGGACATGATGGTCATCCACAGTGCGCTTTCATGGGTGAGCATGACCGGGGCACGATTGCCTATGACCCATCCTACCTGCGTCGTGCCGATAAACGCCGATACAGCGGGAATCGCCGCCAGGATCAGCGTGTGGGTGAGGTACATGTGGCTGATGCTTTCCTCCTGATCGCCACGGATGTCTTTCCATTCTTGATCAGGGTGGGTAAAGAGCCCCACGACATGATGGATCATAGTCAGTCACTCCTTTGTTATTGCCATCGCCCCCCAACGGAGCGCCTACGGGCCAAATGGCCAAGTAAGTTAAGGTCTGAATATGTGTGCGACCTTATGACGCAGTATAGAAAGGACTCATCCCGAGGGGGATGGGGGGCTTAGAGCAAATCGCGCTGTAGGTGGGCGGGTTAATCGCCGATAGGTCTGTGTACACAGTCTTGAAACGGGTGAATAACCCTGTGGCGAGGGGATAAATCCCCTCGCCACAACAGGGGTGTGCCAGCCTCTTCGCCGCAGGCCTGTTTTTGCGTAAAATGCCGGCCCTTCGTCACACCTCACGGATTTCGCGTCATGGGCACTCTTACGGTCAACCAGAACAAACTGCAAAAGCGCCTGCGCCGCCTGGCTGGTGAGGCGGTTGCCGATTTCAACATGATTGAAGACGGCGACAAGGTCATGGTCTGCCTGTCCGGTGGCAAGGACAGCTACACCATGCTCGATGTGCTGATGCACCTGCAGAAGGTTGCGCCGATCAAGTTCGACATCGTCGCGGTGAACATGGACCAGAAGCAGCCGGGGTTCCCCGAAGATGTGCTGCCGACGTACCTCAAGTCGCTGGGCGTGGAGTACCACATCGTCGAGAAAGACACCTACTCGGTGGTCAAGGAACTGATTCCAGAAGGCAAGACCACCTGTTCGCTGTGCTCACGCCTGCGTCGCGGCACGCTCTACACCTTCGCCGACGAGATCGGCGCAACCAAGATGGCCCTGGGGCATCACCGCGACGACATCGTCGAGACGTTCTTCCTGAACATGTTCTTCAACGGCTCGCTCAAGGCCATGCCACCCAAGCTGCGCGCCGATGACGGGCGCAACGTGGTGATCCGCCCGCTGGCCTACTGCAGCGAGAAAGACATCCAGGCCTATTCGGATCTCAAGCAATTCCCGATCATCCCCTGCAACCTGTGCGGTTCCCAGGAGAACCTGCAGCGCCAGGTGGTCAAGGAGATGCTTCAGGACTGGGAACGCAAGACGCCAGGCCGTACCGAGAGCATCTTCCGTGGTTTGCAGAACGTCGTTCCCTCGCAGTTGGCGGACCGTAACCTGTTCGACTTTACCAACCTGCGTATCGACGAAAGCGCTGCTTCGCGCTTCGTCAACGTGGTGAACCTCTGACCCGCTACACCGGACCCAAGGAGCAGGAATGCGCGATTACAAGTGGCTGCATGAATACTGCCTGAACCGCTTTGGTTCGACGGCTGAACTGGAAGCCCACCTGCCTGTTCCCAAGACCCCGGCGCAACTGCGCAAGATCGGTGATGACCGTTACCTCTCGACCATGTCGCTGCGGATCTTCCGCGCCGGGCTCAAGCACAGCCTGGTGGATGCCAAGTGGCCGGCGTTCGAGGAAGTGTTCTTCAAGTTCGATCCGGAAAAAGTCGTGCTGATGAGTGCCGAGCACCTGGAGCGGCTGATGCAGGATGCGCGGATCATCCGGCACCTGGGCAAGCTCAAGAGCGTGCCCCGCAACGCGCAACTGATAGTGGACGTGGCCCATGAAAAAGGCAGCTTCGGCGCGCTGGTCGCCGACTGGCCGGTGACCGACATCGTTGGCCTGTGGACCTACCTGAAAAAGCATGGCCATCAACTGGGCGGCCTGTCGGCTCCGTACTTTTTACGGATGATGGGCAAGGACACCTTCGTGACCAGCTACGACGTCGTGGCGGCGCTCAATGCCCAGGGCATCATCGACAAGGTCCCCACCAGCCTGCGGGACCTGGCGACGGTGCAGAATGCCTTCAACCAGTGGCATGAAGAGAGTGGCGGGCGGCCGATGAGCCATATTTCGAAGATGCTGGCGTATACCGTGAATCATTGAGACCGAGTCGGATCCATCGCGAGCAGGCTCGCTCCCACAGGGGATTTTCGGTGTTCATAAATCCAGTGTGGGAGCGAGCCTGCTCGCGATAGCGGTCTATCAGGCGACGGAGATGTCTCCCTCGCCAGCCAACCGCCGGTTCAACTGAAACCGCCAGCGCACATACAACAACGCCGAACAGAACACCGCCACGCTCGCCAGCATCTCCAACACGCCGAACAGTTGCCGGTTCGGGTCATAGGCCGCCAATGCGCCCTTGATGAAATACAGGTTCACCACGAAGCACATCCATGAATGGCCGCGAGCACTGCCGGTGAGCATCCCGGGTGCCAATATCAAAAGTGGCACCAACTCGATCAGCAGGATCACCCAGGGCCGTGCGCCGTGCAGATCGGCGATCAGCAGGTAATACACGCTGAGCACCCCCACCAGGCCGAAAAAACACAGCAGACTGAGGACGCGGGCGATGCGTACGCGCGGCTCCAGCCATTGGATGGAGGGCAGGATCTTCGGCTTTTTAGCCACGGCCGCTCTCCAGCAATTGTGCGGTTTTCGCCAGGCGCGAACCCAGGGCCCGGCACAGGGCGACTTCATGCTCGTTCAAGCCGCTTTTACCGTCACTCCCGGCGTGATGGCTCGGCCCGTAAGGCGTGCCGCCGCCCTCGGTATCGATCAGGGCCGACTCGCTGTAGGGCAGGCCGGTGATCAGCATGCCGTGGTGCAACAGCGGCAGCATCATCGACAGCAGGGTGGTTTCCTGGCCGCCGTGCAGGCTCGCGGTGGAGGTGAACACCCCAGCCGGCTTGCCCACCAGGGCACCGGTCAGCCACAGGTTGCTGGTGCCGTCGAGAAAGTACTTGAGCGGCGCGGCCATGTTGCCGAAACGGGTCGGGCTGCCCAGGGCCAGGCCGGCACAATTCTTCAGATCGTCGAGGGTGGCGTACAGCGGACCCTGCTCGGGGATGTCCGGGGCCACCGCTTCGCACTCGGTGGAAATCGCCGGCACCGTGCGCAACCTGGCTTCCAGCCCGGCCTGTTCGATGCCGCGGGCGATCTGCCGGGCCATTTCGTTAGTGGAGCCACTGCGGCTGTAATACAACACCAGGATGTACGGTGTGCTCACGGCAGGATCTCCAGGATTTTCTCTGGCGGACGGCCGATCACGGCTTTGTCGGCGGTTTCGAGAATCGGCCGTTCCATCAGTTTCGGGTGGGCGGCAATGGCGGCGATCAATTGCGCCTGGCTCAGGCTTTCGTCGGCCAGGTTCAGGCTGGTGTATTCGTCTTCGCCGGTACGCAGCAGTTGCCGGGCCGTGATGCCGAGCTTGCCCAGCAACCGTTCGAGCTGCGCTGCATCGAGCGGCGTCTCCAGGTAGCGGACCACGGTGGGCGTCAGGCCGCGGGCCTCCAACAGTTCCAGCGCACCGCGGGATTTAGAGCAGCGCGGGTTGTGATAAAGCGTCAGATCGGTCATGAGCGGGTCGCATCTTGCGTAAGGTGGCGGCTATTCTACTGTGCCACGATGGGTCGTGGCAGCGTTCACATTCAGACAAGGATTGGCACATGGCAAGGCGATTGACGGCGGCACTGGCATTTATTGGCATTCTGTTGCTCGCCGGTTGCGGAAACGACTACGGAGTCGACCAGAACGGCCAGGCGATTGCCTCGCAACGGCTGGACAAGCAGTGGCTGGTCATCAACTACTGGGCCGAATGGTGCGCGCCGTGCCGCACCGAGATCCCGGAACTCAATGCCTTGGCCGAACAGCTCAAGGGACGCGGTGTCGGTGTGTTCGGAGTCAATTTCGATCAGGTGCAAGGCGAGGAGCTCAAGAGCGCCAGCGACAAGATGGGTATCCGGTTCACCGTGCTGGCCCGGGATCCGGCCGAGATCTTCGACCTGCCGCGCAGCGAAGGGTTGCCGGTGACCTACATCATCGACAACGAGGGCAAGGTGCGCGAGCAATTGCTGGGCGAGCAGACGGCGGCGGGGGTGATGGCGAAGCTTGAGGCGTTGCAGGCGCTTAAATAGCACTTTGTGATGAGGAGGTTGTGAGGGCTGTTGTGGCGAGGGGATAAATCCCCTCGCCACTGGTTCACGGTTGAGGGCCTCAACCCTCTTCCAGCCACCACCGCAGCGGCTTGCCCTGGGCCGGCCAGAAGCGTACCTGCTCGATGGGCGAGATGTCCCAGCGTTCGACCTTTTCCAGCGCCTGCAAAAACCGCGACTCCTGCTCCATCACCGCCGGCCCGCAGAGTTTGCGGGTGCTGCCGATCTTGCCGAAGCTCAGACGGTGGCCTTCCAGGGTATAGGGGGCGAACCAGTGATTGCAGCCGGCATTGCCATAAGCCCGGCCATCTTCCCCCAGGGTGATGGTCAGGTGGCTGTAGTCCATCAACGGCCGTTCACCGATCCATTCAAGAATGTAGCTGCGGTTCTGTTGCAACTGTACAGGTTCGGCGGCACAGCCCATCAGGCTCATGCCGATCAACGCGGACAGGGCCAGACGTTTCATCAGGCGGCTTCCCGGCACGTCGGACACAGGTGTTTTTCACCCACGGTGGTCCAGCCCAACTCGGCGATGCGCGCGCTGGCGGCGGGTTTCTGGGCCTTGACGCCGAGCTTGGCGTCAACAGCAAACTCGAAGCTCAGTTCCTTGGCGCAACCGTCGCAATTGACCTGCCAGGTGTGGATTGCCAACTCGCCGAACACCGGGCCGGTGGTCATGGCGGTCCATTGGCCCATGGGCTTGAGCAGGTGGCGAACGGTGTCCACGGTCAGGCGCATGGACAAATCCTTGCTGCCCTTGAGGGTGACCAGCAGAACATCGTTGGCCTGGATCGAACCGCCGTTGCCGGTGACCTGGTAGCGGCCCGGCGCCAGTGCGCGGACTTCGGTCAGGGTGTGCTGCGGGTTCATCAGGGTGTAGCGGAAATCGTGCTCGGCCATGGGTCCTCCAAAATAGGCGCGACATGCTAGCACGCGGCATGGGTGGCGATGGCCCGGATGCGACGAATACCCCTCTACTTGTGGGAGCGAGCCTGCTCGCGCTGACATCAGTGCCGACTGATCTGCCGCTATCGCGAGCAGGCTCGCTCCCACAGGGGGCTGGTGTTGGAGTTGGCTTTAGCCGTTCACCAGATTCTGCGGCGTGCCGTTCGCCCAGGCGGCGATGTTGTCCAGGGTGGTCGCGGCGATTGCATCCAGCGCTTCATGGGTCAGGAACGCCTGGTGCGCGGTGACCACCACGTTTGGAAAGGTCAGCAGCCGCGCCAGCACGTCGTCCTGTAAGGGTTGGTCGGAGCGGTCCTTGAAAAACAGCTGGGCCTCTTCCTCGTAGACATCCAGCCCCAGATAGCCCAACTGGCCGCTTTTCAGCGCTTCGATCAGGGCCGGTGTGTCCACCAGGCCGCCGCGCCCGGTATTGATCAGCATGGCGCCGGGCTGCATCGTCGCCAGCGAATCGGCATTGATCAGGTGCCGACTGTGTTCGTTCAGCGGGCAGTGCAGGCTGATGATCTGCGCTTGCGCCAGCAGATCGGCCAGGGGCAGGTAGCGAGCCCCCAGGGCTTCGACCTGAGGGTTGGGGTAGGGGTCGCAAGCCAGCAAGCGGCAACCGAAACCGGCCATGATCCGCGCGAACGTCGCGCCGATCTGTCCGGTGCCGACCACCCCGACCGTCTTGCCCACCAGGTCGAATCCGGTCAGGCCATGGAGGCTGAAGTTGCCGTCGCGGGTGCGGTTATAGGCCCGGTGCAGGCAGCGATTGAGTGCCATGATCAATGCCACCGCATGTTCGGCCACTGCATGGGGCGAATAGGCTGGAACCCGGACGATGCTCAAACCCAGGCCCCTGGCGGCGGTCAGGTCGACATGGTTGTAGCCGGCCGAGCGCAGGGCGATCAACCGGGTCCCACCATTCGCCAGCCGTTCCAGCACTGGAGCGCTCAGGTCATCGTTGATGAATGCGCACACCACCTCGTGCCGTTCGGCCAGGGCCACGGTGTCCAGGTTCAAGCGGGCGGGCTGGAATTGCAGTTCAAGGCCGGCGGGGAGCGGGGCTTTGGTGAAACTGTCTCGATCGTAGGTCTGGCTGCTGAAAAGAATCGCGCGCATGGCGGCCTCCTGGCACTTTGAATCGTGTCAGCTTAGCCGCCATCGAGCTTGGGTTTATTGCCTTGGATCAGGCGCTGATGCGTGCCTCGCTGGCCAGCCTATCGATGGCGCGATCCAGGTCTTCCAGGGCGATGCTGGCCTTGGGATCCTGTTGCTTGAGCAAGGTTTCGCTGCGCTGGCAGGCGGCGCGCAATTGCGGGACGCCGCAGTAGCGTGTGGCGCCATGCAGGCGATGGACCCGCTCGATCAGGGCATTATGGTCGTTGGCCTCGCTGGCCTGGCGAATCGCTTCGCGGTCGGCTTCCAGGGAGGCCAGTAGCATCGCCAGCATGTCTGCGGCCAGGTCGGCCTTGCCGGCGGCCAGGCGCAGGCCTTCTTCATGATCGAGCACCAGCAGTTCACTGCCGCCCTGGGCATCGAAGCCTCGCTCCGGGGATTGATTGCGCAGGGCCAGGCCGGTCCATTTGAGCACCACCTGGGCCAGTTGCCGCTCGCTGATGGGTTTGGTCAGGTAGTCGTCCATGCCGCTTTGCAGCAGGGCGCGTTTTTCGTTGGCCATGGCGTGGGCGGTTAGGGCGACGATCGGCAGCGGCGTGCAATGGCGCTCGCTTTCCCACTGACGGATTGCCTCGGTGCTCTGGCGACCGTCCATGCCGGGCATCTGCACATCCATCAGGACCAGGTCGAAGGTTTCCTTTTGCACGGCCTGGACCGCGGCATAGCCGCTTTCCACCGCCAGCACCTTGGCACCCATGTCTTCGAGCAGGGTTTGCACCAGCAACAGGTTGGCCGGGTTGTCGTCCACGCACAGGACCTTGGGCGCGCGGCTGGCCACCGGCTCGTTGGGTTCGTTGCGCGGCGGGCGCGGGTTGACCAGATCGGACAGCGAGCGGCGCAACTTGCGGGTGCAGGCCGGCTTGGCCTGCAGCTGGCTGTGGGGGTTGGGCACCGAGAGGTGGTACAGCGTCTGCTCGGTGGTCGGGCACAGCACCAGGACCTTGCAGCCAAGGTGCTCAAGGTCCCAGATGTGCTGGTTGAGGCGCTCCGGCGGCATGTCGTTGCTGGTGATGCCCAGCACGGCCAGGTCGATGGCCTGATCGGTCTGGTGGGCGAGGGTCACGCCATTGGTCAGGTTTTCCAGAGTATTGAACGGCGTCACCTGCAAGCCGCAATCTTCGAGCTGATGCTGCAAGGCCTGGCGAGCCAGTTCATGGTTCTCCAGCAGGGCCACATGACGACCCAGCAACGGTGGGCCGGGCTGGTCCTCGGCGTCGTCACGGGTCTTGGGCAGGCGCAGGCTGATCCAGAACTCCGAACCTTCGCCCGGTGTGCTGTCGACCCCGATCTCGCCGCCCATCTGCTCCACCAGGCGCTTGGAAATCACCAGGCCCAACCCGGTGCCGCCCGGTTGCCGCGACAGCGAATTGTCGGCCTGGCTGAACGCCTGGAACAGCGCCCGTACGTCCTGGTTCGACAGGCCGATGCCAGTGTCCTGGATGCTGATGCGCAATTGCACGCTGTCTTCGTGTTCGTCTTCGAGCATGGCCCGGGCGACGATGGTGCCTTCGCGGGTGAACTTGATGGCGTTGCTCACCAGGTTGGTGAGAATCTGCTTGAGTCGCAGCGGGTCGCCCACCAATGACAACGGGGTGTCGCGGTAGACCAGGCTTACCAGTTCCAGCTGTTTGGCGTGAGCTGCTGGGGCGAGGATGGTCAGGGTGTCCTGCAACAGGTCCCGCAGGTTGAACGGAATGCTATCGAGCACCAGCTTGCCGGCCTCGATCTTCGAAAAATCCAGGATCTCATTGATGATGCCCAGCAGGCTGTCGGCGGACTTTTCGATGGTGCCCAGGTAATCGAGCTGGCGCGGGGTCAGTTCGCTTTTCTGCAACAAGTGCGTGAAGCCGAGGATGCCATTGAGAGGCGTACGGATTTCATGGCTCATGTTCGCCAGGAATTCGGACTTGATCCGGCTTGCCTCCAGGGCCTCCTTGCGGGCCAGGTCCAGCTCGATGTTCTGGATCTCGATGGTTTCCAGATTCTGGCGCACGTCTTCCGTGGCCTGGTCGATGCTGTGCTGCAATTCTTCCTGGGCGTTCTGCAAGGTACCGGCCATGCGGTTGATGCCCGACGCCAGCTCATCCAGTTCCTGGCTGCCCAGTGGAGGCAGGCGCGTTTCCAGGTGACCGTCCTTGAGTTGCGCCACGGCCAGCTTGATCTGGCTCAGCGGTCGGTTGATCGTGCGGCCCATGCGCAAGGCCAGCAACCCGGTCAGTCCCAGGCCGGCGGTAATCAGCAAGAGGCTGGCAAACAGACTGCGGTAACCGCGCAGCAACATGCCGCTGTGGGACAACTCCAGCTCGACCCAGCCCAGCAAGCGGTCGGCTTCTTCGGGGATCAATTCGCCGGCGAGGTTGCGGTGCTTGCCGAACACCGGCAGCAGGTAGCGCGTGGCGTCGTTGCCGGTGCGTTGCAGCAGCTGGGCGCTGTTGCCCTCCGGTGCGCGGTTGAGCATGGTCGGGCCGGCGTGGGCCAGCGGCGTGCGGTCAGGGGCGAGGAACGTCACGGCGCGCACGTCCGTCTGCTCGAGGGACTGGGTGGCGATGCGCTCCAGCAGGTCGCTGTCCTGGCGACTCATGGCCGGGGCGACCAGCGGAGCAAGCTGTTCGGCGATCATCTCGCCACGCTGCAGCAACTGGGCATGCAGGTCCGATTGCTGCATCCAAGTGAAATAGCCGCCCAGGACCAGCGCCATCAGGCTGGTCGGCAATAGGGTCAGCAACAACACGCGGCCTTTGATTCCCAGTTTCTTCAGCACACTTGTCTCCTGCATCCAGCGGTCTGATCGACTTTGCGCGCATCCGGCACGCAATACCTGCGCAGTGTAGCGATTTGCAGGCGGGCAATCTCCGTAAAATTCATGTCGCCGTGCATCCGTAACGCTGGCTGTACCGGTGTCGCGATGCGTGGCGGTTGCCTCCAGAGGGGTGATCTTGAATAATCCGGCAACTGAGAATTATTTGCAGATAATCATGAATCCCACTTCTGCTGTTCATCCCCGTATCCTCTCCATTGAAGACGATCCCGTGCTGGGCGCCTATGTCCACGAGCAACTCGGCCGCAGCGGGTTCGACGTGACCTGGTGCCAGAACGGCCGGGAAGGGTTGGAAATTGCCTGCCGCCAGGCTTTCGACGTGGTGCTCATGGACATCCTGCTGCCTGGTATGGATGGGCTCGCGGTGCTGACCCGTTTGCGCCAGAGCCATTCGACCCCGGTGGTGTTGATGTCTGCCCTGGGCGCCGAAGCCGACCGCATCAGTGGTTTTCGCCTCGGTGCCGACGATTACCTGCCCAAGCCCTTCAGCATGGCTGAGCTGCACGTGCGTATAGAGGCCATTCTGCGCCGGGTGGCCCTGGACCGGCGTCCGGCCCCGACATTCCCCGTCCATCAGGTCCAAGGGCTGGATTTCGACGAAGAACGCAGTGACGTACAGGTCGCCGGACAATATGCCGGGCTGACCCGCAGCGAGTACCGCCTGCTGGACGTTCTGCACCGCAGCGGCGACGAAGTGCTGAGCAAGGCCTTCCTTTATCAGCACGTCTTGCAGCGTGGCTATGCCCCCCACGACCGTAGCCTGGACATGCACGTCAGCCAGATTCGCCGCAAGCTCAAGGCCATCGGCTACACCGCGCGGGAAGTACGCACCGTATGGGGCAAGGGGTATGTCTTGAGTGCCGCCGATGAAATGGTCTGATCTGCCCTCGCGGCATTCGTTGTTCTGGAAACTCGCGTGTCTGCTGGTAGCGTTCTGTCTGCTGATGATCTGGTTGAGCTGGTCCTGGGGCCGCTACATGGAACAGCGCAACCAGTTCCTCTCGGACGAGGCCCGAGGCACCCTCACGCGCTATGCCGCCGAGGCCGAGCAGGCTTGGCTCGGGGGCAGTCAGGCGGGTGTCGATCAGTGGTTGCAGGGCATGCAGCAGCGCGAAGCCAGTTGGGTCGGCGTCATTGGCGCAGACTTGCAGTCCCTGAGTGAGCACCCGCTGACGGACAAAGAGATCGAGCGCCTGACGTTCCTACGGGGTCTCGATTGGCCCATTCACCGCAAAGGCCGGCCGTGGCTGCGGGTGCCATTTCCCGATGATCCGTCCGCAGGCAGCCTGGTGATCGAGCTGCCCGAGCGTTTCCTGCCGGGGCGATACCGGGTGTTCTGGCGAGTGATTACCAATGGCGTGATTCCCGGGCTGTTCACCTTGTTGCTGTGCGTTGGCCTGTATCGCTTGCTGGTGGTGCCGCTCAATCAACTGCGCGAGCAGGCCAATGCCTGGCGCGTCGATCAGTTGAATGTGCGCCTGCCCAGTCGCACGACCGACCGGAGCGATGAGTTGGGTGAGCTGGGGCGTGCGTTCGATCACATGGCCGAACGGCTGCAATCGACCGTCATCCTGCAACAGCAATTGCTGCGCGACCTGTCCCATGAACTGCGTACACCTCTGAGTCGCCTGCAAGTCGCCAGCGAAAGCGAGCAGGCGTTCGAGCCATTGCGTGAGCGGGTCGCCCGGGAAGTCGAGGGCATGCAGCGGCTGGTGGAAGACACATTGCAACTGGCCTGGCTCGACACCGACCGTACGCCGCTGCCTGGGGAAACCATCCAGGTCCAGGCGCTGTGGGAAATGCTCACGGAAAATGCCTGCTACGAAAGCGGCTGGCCCGCCAGCCAACTGCATTGCGCCGTAGCGGCCGACTGTTGGGTGCAGGGCAACCTCAATACCCTGGCCCAGGCCTTGGAAAATATCCTGCGCAACGCCATCCGCCATTCACCGCCCGATGGCATCGTGCGCCTGGATGGCCGACGCGAAGGCACGTTCTGGCATCTGTGGCTGGAGGACGAAGGCGGCGGGGTGGCTGAGCAGGATCTGCGGCGCATCTTCGATCCTTTCACCCGCCTCGACGGCTCCCGTCCCGGCGATGGCGGTTTCGGCCTGGGCCTGAGCATCGCGCGCAACGCGGTGCAGCGCCAGGGCGGGCGGATGTGGGCGGAAAATACGGGGAGAGGGCTGCGGTTGAGTCTGTGGTTGATAGCCGGCGAGAGCGCCGACAAAGGCCAGTCGAACGAGATTCTTGTGGCGAGGGAGCTTGCTCCCGCTGGGCTGCGCAGCAGCCCTCAAACCTGAATCAGTCTGTTTTCCAGAAGTCAAAGCGGCCCAAATGTGCACCAATTTTTGACAGCGTTACCCGCCAGTTGCTCAAGGCGTTTGTATGCTGGTCCTATACGATAAATTATTGTTTAATACGAGTTCCAAAAACCAAGCAGTCCCAAATTTTCAGAAAAGCGTAGTCGTGTGATATGCCAGGTAGTCAAGGTATTAATATATTGATCTTCGGCACTTGCGTAGGCATTTAAAGCGCTCAACAATTCAACCATGCTACCCACCCCGGATCGATAGCGACCTTGCACCACCTCCAGGGATTGCTGTGATTGAGTGATTAATTTGTTTGTATGGCTAAGTCGCTGAAGTTCACTGCTAAGGGTTTGGTAATTTTCCCAAAGCTCAAGCGACAACTTCAACTCTTCTTCCAGAAGCTCCTCCTTGCTTATCTCAAGATGCGCGAGATCACTACGTATCTGATATTTTTGGCTGAAACCATCAAACAAAGGGATGTTTAATTGCAGGCCAATGGCTCTATTTTGGTCGCGTCTGTCGCCGTTAAGCATATGGGATTGATCAATTCGGGTATGGGAAATATCGGCCGTCAATGAAAGGGTTGGTTTCCCAGCGGCGCGACTCGCATCAATTTTCGCCTCAGCGGCTTTGATCCGGGCTCTAACAGCTACCAAGGCAGGGTGATTTTGTTGGGCCTGTTGAAATAGCTCGGCAATTGTCTTAATGAGTTGCGCATCGGGTAACGACATAAGATTGCCCTCCAATTCGAATGGCGTCTCAGGAGAGAGTCCCATACGCAGTGCAAGCATCCCTACGGTATTACGAAGTGCCCCCGTATCGCGAATCTGATTCAGACTGGCTTGGGAAAAGGCGGTTTTCGCTTGCAACAAATCAGAAAGTGCCGCGGCTCCAGAATGATACCTGGCTTCTGCGGCATCAAGGTTTTCTGCTGCAAACGATGTAACTTTTGTTGAGATGATCAAGCTTCGCTGAGCGGCAAGAGCTCGATAGTAAAGCTCTGCTGCGGAAGCGAAAGATTTTTGCAGTACGACATCTTGATTGGCGTTAGCAGCCACTAAGAGTTGCATGGATCTTCGTAGCTCGGCTTCCCTCTGTCCAAAATCGAACAATACCCAGCTGAAATGCAATCTATTGGATATCTGCCGTCGGCTTCCCTCGCCGGAAAGTTCACTGCGCTGATCATAATCAGTAACGGTCCGACCCGTAGTCATGCCGATGCTGCCGGTGACCTTCGGAAAATACGCGGATCGACCGACTCCGATTTGAGCGGCCTGCGCCTTTGCGTGCACCCAAGCCGAGCGTGTTTTTGGGTCATTACAAAGTATTCGCTCTATGCTCTCCTGTAGGGACAACTTTGTTGGAGTGCTTCCAAAAATGCATGGATGACTCGTATAGGAACTTGTTTTTGAAGAGGCGAATGTAACGTGGTTAAGTGCAACAAATTCAGCACCTATAGCTGATAATGTTATGCCCGCGGTAAGTATGGACAGCGCACAGACGGAATAGCCCGTCATTTAATCGCATCCATATTTGCTTGGATGGGAGAAGGTTCTAGCTTCCCAGATTCCAGTCTGAAAACCCGGTCCGCCGACGCGATAGTCTCAGGCCGATGTGCGATAATTATGCGGGTTATTTTTAGTGAACGTATGGCATCGTTGACTAATTGCTCACATTGCAGGTCAAGATGGCTGGTGGCTTCATCAAGGAATAAAATTCTAGCTCTTTTATAAAGCGCACGAGCCAAGAGGATGCGTTGTTTCTGCCCGCCTGAGAGCACCGTCCCCATATCCCCAACCAATGTGTTGTATCCCATAGGCATTGATTGGATACTATTATGTATCGCTGCCATTTGTGCGCATTGGATTATCCAGGATATATCAGCATTCTGGTCGAAAAAAGAAATGTTTTCCGCCAGTGAGCCGGCAAACAAGATATCATCCTGCATCACCGTGCCGACCATGTCTCGGAGGGTGTTAACGCCCATGTCTTTTACTTCCATTCCAGCAATTTTGATTTGCCCTTCGCTAGGAGGGAGAATCCCTAATATCAAATTCAGTAATGTACTTTTTCCAGCGCCAGACGCGCCCGTGATGGCTATCGATTCGCCCTCTGCTATAGATAAATTCAGTTTGTCAATAATGTAAGACTCTTGATCGGAATAGCGGTACCTCAAATTTTTTATTTCAATATTTGTGCTACATGTGTAGGGGGTAACTAAGTTGATTTTTTCGTGATTATCTTCCGGCGGATGAAGAACAATATCGGCCAAGCGCTCACCATGGAGCTGGAGCACACGCAATTCAAAAAAAAGGTCTACCAAGTTTGATGCCCTACCGACGAATTGTGTCTTATAAGCGGTGAAGGCTATTAATACGCCAACACTAAAATGCCCACTCATTACCATGCTGGCGCCAAACCACACCGCAAGCAGATTTTCGATGCCGAAAAGCAAACCGTTCAGTTGTGTATAAAAAAGTTGCATCTTTTGAGAACGAATATCTGCATTAATTTGCTCGATCAACAGCCCTAACCAAACGGAACGTCGTTCGTGGGATCGTCTGAATAGTTTGATCGCCCGAATACCTCTGACGGTCTCTAAAAAGTGGCCCTCCTGACGCGCCGCGTGGATTATCTGTTCTTCCGTTGCCCTGCGGAAAGGGGAGTGCCAGACGCAGCGGCCTAGTATATAAAGCACCATGGCGATGAGAGAAATTAAGGCTAGAGTGGGACTGTACATAAACATCAGCGCTAATGTAGCGATGCTCATCAGGCCGTCAAGAATACTGGAAAAAAAGCGGCGGTAAGTGTTCGTTGAATATGGTCCACTGCGCTAAAACGCGATACGACATCCGCTAGATGTCGCCTTTCAAAAAAGTGAATAGGCAATCTCAATAAATGAGTGAACACATTGGCGCGCCATTGCACACTAATCATCGTATTCATGTGAATCAACACCCATGTACGAATGGCTGTTATTCCCTGCTGCATTAGCAATAATAACCCAAAACCTAATATAAGGGTTTTTAGTAATTCGCTATCCTCGCTGAGAAGGACATTGTCGATCGTCCACTGGAGAAGAAACGGGCTGACGAGAGAAAATATTTCCAGCGCGAGCGCCAGTAGAAGTACTTGTAATAGCGATCGATACAGACCTGACGTTTTCCCAAGCATTTTGGAAGGCTTGATGCTTGACTTCTTTTTCTTTTCTTCAAAGTCAAATTCTGGCCATAATTCTAGGGCTATTCCAGTAAAGAAATCACTGCTTTCGGTAAGTGATATGTGGCGAATGCCTCGTGCTGGATCGTGAAGGATAAGGTGACCTTGATGTATGGACTTCAAGACTACAAAATGATTAAAATTCCAGTGAAGAATGCAGGGTAGTCTAAGTTGTAGAAGATCTTTCATGTCGAGCCTGACGGCGCGTGTTCCTAGCTTCAATTGATCGGCTATTTGAATGATATGCTTTAATGTCATGCCTTTTAATGTGATTTGGAATTTATTTCGGAGTTCATGCAGGCTTGAATTATGTCCATGATAACCGAGTATCATGGCTAAACATGCCAGGCCGCATTCAGCGGTTTCGGTTTGCAATAATAGCGGAAGCTGGCGCCTCCAATGGAGTGAAATTGCATTCGTATAATTCAACGGTATTTCTCCTAAAGCTTGCCCGTCAAACTATAAAGAGGCTCAAGTACCCATTCGTAAAGATGGCGAGTTTCTTGCGTTATGTCCGCTTCAATTAACATACCGGTTTGCAACGGCCTTAATTCGCCATAGGCTAGGACATGCTGCTGGTCCAGACCGACGCGTATTCGGTAATAGCGTTCGCCATCCAGGCCAATCCCGGGTATTTCTCCGGACGCGTTTGCAAGCTCTACGGCAGAAACCGAGGTCTTGGAGATGGATTCAACTGTACCGTTATGTTGCCCGAATTTCTGATAGGGATAGGGTTGATAGCGAATGCGCACTTTGTCGCCAACCCGAATGAAACCAATGGATTTGCTCGGAGCATAAAGCTCGGCCTGCAATGAGGAGTTATTTGGAACAATACTTAAAAGAGATCTGGCTGTACCTGTAGTTTGTCCGGGTTCCGCGAAAATTGCAGTCACCACACCTTCCTGAGGAGCCTTGATAACCAGTATGCGTCGCGCCTCACTCTCAATGAGCTCTTGGTCAATTTCCGATAGTGCTCTATGAACAATGGCAAGTTGATTTTCATGTCGAGCGGATAAGCCAGAAAGTTCGTTATGGCGCTCGGTTACCTGCTGTCGCATCGCGGAGCGGTCACGCTCAAGGGTATTTAATTTCTGCTGATGATTGAGTAACTCTGCCTGGCGCTGCTGTAGCTGATCCATGGCGATATATCCCTTTTCCATTAATCCCGAATAGCGGCTGGTGGCATTGGAAGCCAAGGCAATCAGCTGTTGTTGACTGAAAATTTGTCTGTTTAACATCTCCAATTCATTTTTTAAGCTGCTTAAGTGGGTTGTGAGACTTTTTCTTTCATCGATCTGCAATATTTTTATTTTTTTCCGTTCATCAAGTAGGGACAATCTTCTCTGTTTGAGACTGTTGCTGATACTTTCCTGGATCGGATTGGCATTTTCGCTATAGTGTTCACTGGACAACGTGAGAAGATGAGTGCCAGTCTTAACGTACTGCCCCTCATGAATAAAGCTTTCAAGTACCCGCCCTTGTTGTGGAGCATAAATTTTAATTTGTCCTGATGAGGGCAGTAGCTGTCCAACTACGGTGCTTCGCTTGGTGTAACTTCCCCATATGAAAAAAATAATTACAATTGATGCAAGGATCGTAGCGAAGACTGTGAGAAAGGTGAACGAGACTGGACGAATCAGGACGATGCTGCCCAACCAGTGCGTGTGCTGAGCTTCCAAAGCCTCTGCTCTGAATAGCGACGTGTCCTGGATCAATGTGAGCACTCCTTGCTGACAATAAATTGGAATCTCTTGGAAAGGAGGCCGCATCGCGGCGAGGCAGTAAAGATTCCCATGTATGCCCGTTTGGGTCACCCCTACATGTGTAGGGTACAAATCATCGAATTTGATCGCTATCGTGGATTGCGCTTTGTAACCTTTTAATGATTCGAAGGAAGTAAGAAAGTAATCACTATGCCGCTTTAGTTTTTTATTTTTAGAGAAAGGAGAAGTTTCCATGAGAAAGTTGTCACCTATAGAAATATTATTAGTGTCTGGCGCTGGCTCAGGCGACTCGGGCTCTACGTTTTTCGGAAATGCTGGAGCCACTTTGGGCGCGGCAGCGGGCGCAGCAATAGGGGGACGATTCGGGCTTGGCACGCCAGGTGCGGCCGTTGGGAGTGGGCTGGGAGCTTTGGGAGGGGACGCGGCTTACAATGCTGTGAAAGACGCAGCTAACTCTTGGAATCCAAGTGCTTTTCATGGAACCTCTTTTTTCCCCCAAGTGCCCGGAAATAGGGGAAGTTAACTATTAGATTGTCTACTGGTGTCCTGTTTTCAGAAATACGTTCTCTTTTGGCGAGTGGCTTGGGTGTCCGGCGTCGCGACGAGTCATTGCTGGGCTATGGCGAGGATGGCAACGCCGGCCGGGCGCCCAAGACGCCGCCAAAAGTGAACAGCTTATTTCCGGAACAGGATGCTAGATATACTGTGAATAATTGCAGACATATCTAGTGGGTTGAAAAAGAGAGGGTAAGAGATTGAAGTATGACCAAAATTAAATTAAAAAGGTTGAGGCTTAAAGATCAGTTGTCGAATGATCTTTTAAAAGTTTTTGCTTTGATTGAAAGAGCTATAGTGGCTTCTATTTTAATTTTACTGGTATTTATTTTTATGAGTCGAATGTCTCTAATGAATGGGCCTTTGGGTTGGGAGGTGTTAAGCGGACTGACAGGGTATTTAGCGATTGTTATAAAGAAAATGTACTATGATGAAGCGCTTTCTGAGCTAAGAATGGATGTTGAGGTGGAGCGAGATGTATTGCGATGCGCGATGCTATCCATCGGTTATTCAGAGAAAAAAGTTAATGTGTATTGGTCCAAAAAAATCTTTAGCTTCTTTTTTTATTGCAAGTCGGAAGCTATAACATATACCCCGCAAAGCGGGTTGGTAATCTTTATTGGACCCTATGACAAATTGTTAACATTGGCATTTATATGCAATCAGCATTCGTGAGTTGGAGGTTCGCATCTTACTTAAGATTTATCGAATGCGTTGCGTATTCCCGATGGGGGATAACAAAGTTTCCTACCCTTCTGATTGAGTTATCGCTGTTCCGCCGACCCCAAAACACCCTGTCTATCCCAAGCGATTGAAAATGCTTTTTTAGAGATTTGATTGCTTCCGCTGTATGCCCTGAGGGGAAGCAGAAGTCAATAATCCAAGTTTTACCTCCTTCGTTCCATTCAGATGCATGAAGTAAAAAATTTGGATCTTTCAGTAGCCTAGCTTCGCTGTCTGGGGCTAAATTCGCCCAAGTGACGTACCCAACGGGTGAATCATTTTTATCGAAAAAGAATAAAATTTGTTTGTGGTCTATAGCCGGAGCTATCCAAAGCCGCAGATTCATGATTTCAAAAAGTGAGTAGTTACTGTTCGTGCAAATGATTATGCAGGCAAAGCCTATTAGTTTCGCCCTGTTTGATGAGTAATCACTCCGGCAATAGGTATGTAGTTTGGCTGGGATTTTCACAATATTTCCTCCGCTTTCATTATGAATTATATATGGCTGTTGGTACTTTCTGTCCAAGGTCTCCTCTAGGTCGCAAGAACGGTATGGATTTCCAGCTACCGTCACTGCGGTGTTGAAGGTTTACATGGATGTTCGTCGAGGTCACCCCTACATGTGTAGGGTACAAAATATCAGTTTTGCTCCTTATTGTTGAGGTATATGTACTGTTCGGAACAGTGATTGGTGAGCGACCTATGAAAAAGTTATCAGATCTGCATGAGGTTTTTGTGAGTTTCAAGGCAGAGAAAATTGAAAGTGCTTCCATCGCATTCTTTAATAAAGGCCTGAAAATTGACCTAGACGAAGAGGGCGTTCTTTCTAGGTACAGCTATGTTGTGGGAGGCAGTGGAGGCGAGCAGAAGGAGCAGCGCGGCAAAATTTTTTTCGCCGAAAGATACGGTGGTGATGGAATTTTAAGAAATGGGGGAGGTGGTCGCTGTGGATTTGATGGTGATTTTCAACTGAAAGGAATCGGGCCAAACCAATTAGTGGCGAAAGATGCTGATTTTGCTGATGGAAATGGCTTGATGAGCCTTAACTCTGCCATCTACGAAACTCTCTGGTCGGAAATTATAAATATAGCGCTTCCCTACGGAGCGGTAAGGTCTGTCGCTGTAATAGATACGGGGTTGAAGTTTGAGTTTAATAATAAATCGTATCTTCGTGGGTTGTTGGTTAGGATGCCTGCGGTACGTCCGGCGCATTTTATTAGTGCGGTATATTTTAGAGAGAGACATATCGGTGCACTGAGTAATGACGCTAGGCGTGTTCGTGTTGTAATAAAAAAGCTCGTTGAATTCTTACCCTTGGATCGAGAGGAGTGCTTGTCAGGATCCTTGCATGAACGACTGAATTTAGGTCTTTGTGAACTTGCAAGACGTTATGCAAAACAGTTTGCTGCTGCGAGAGCGAAACAAATAATCCATTATAATGTAACTCCATCAAACTTAACCTTGAGTGGGGCGTGGATAGACTTTAGTAGTGTGCGAATTTTTTCTGATTTAATTCCAATTGATAGAGTCGACTATGAACAATTTGTTGGGGAGCATATTTTAGCTATCGAAAGCATTAGAAATATATGCTATTACTTAAGCAAGCATAAGATTGTTAGTTTGGATGATGCAAATGAAATTGCGGAAGGTGCGCTAAATGCGTTTATGCAGGAGTATGATTGTCAAAGCAGATTGCATTGTGCGATGCGTATGGGGTTTCCGGTTATTTTGCTGAAACATATAGTTGAAAGTGATGTTTTTTTTGAGTTTACCGATATTGTCAAAGAGTTGCTGGCTTTTGATGATTTTTCAACTAGGTTTGTTGCAAATGACGCTGGGTGGGAAGGGTGTGAGTGTTGGGGATTTCGATTATATATCGCTCTATTGAGAAAAAAGGTGCTTGGCATAGAGTCAGATCTTCTAATCTTGAAGATAAATCCGGCGCTACTAAAAAAGCTGATTATAGCTTACGATCGTTTTTTTGATTTTTTACATTGTAAAGCTGATTCGGTTGGAGTGAGTTTTCGAAATTGGGTTGCTGGCATGGCAATAAATGTAGTCAGGGTTAATCATATAGATGCTGCTTTGGCTGGACTTGAAGATAAAATTGATGATGTTGTTGGCGGCGGTAAGGACTTAAATAATGATGTTGGTCGTTTGGTTGAGGACGTTGTAGGTGCGGCGTGTCTTCAATTTTACAATGAGGATGATGTTCGAGTTCCATGTTGGATAAGCCGGTCATTAGAGATTTGGTTCGATTTTGAAAGTGGTTTTTATATCCTAAGGCAAGCTGGTCAGGATTTGTATTCAGAGAAGTGTTTGCTGAGGTTGGCCGCGCAAAATCCGGAAGTGCTTAAAGCTATTGATTTTTATTCTGGGGTATTGGATGTAGTCGGCTGGGAGGAGGTTTAATTTATGTGTTTTTCGTGAGCTTCTTTGTTGCATGTTTTTAGATGCTTTTATTGTGGGTATATTTATTTCCTATCTTTTAGTTTTTACGTTTGGCTTGTGAGTTGGCTGGTCTCTGGTTGTGATTTAGTTCTGTCTTGTTGGCATGTCCTAAGAGGTGTGGATCACTTTGGTTGGGTAGAGAAGATGCTTGCTTTAGCCATAAATTAGAGTGATGTCATTTGATCAGGCGTTCGCTGAAGTTGGCTTGTAAAACTGCATATTTAAATTGGTTGAGGTTATTTGATTGCGCTGGGTGCGAGAGCGGTTCTTTGTCATGATTTATACTTAATGGGTGGCTTGGAAGTTTGGTTTGGAGTGAAAGATTTTTTTATTGAAAAAAATAAACATGTTTTAAATATTCATTCATGGGAGTCTAGCTCTTTTGTTGAGGGGTATTTGGTATTGATTTGGAAGCAGGAGTGTTGTCCATGTCGTTGGGGTAACACGCGAGTTTGAAGGATGTGTGACGATTTCAATTTTTTTTAAATTTCTCTGCAAATAGCTTCGCTCTAGATTTTACCCCTTTTTTTCGTAAAATTGAAGAAACGTATTCTCGCACTGTGAAATCGCTAATGCCGAGCATTAAGGCTATTTTTTTGTTTGTTTCACCTAGTAAAAGCAGTTGTAGGACTTCATGCTCTCGTTTTGTTAAGTCTTTAGTGTTCTTGTTCAATTGGTTGTTCCTTGGTTGGATTTTTTTTGTTGTTGGATAGTGATGTTATCGGTGTGTTTGAAAATTTGCTAGTTCATGGATGTCTCGATTAGTCGCCGGAAATATCCGATAAAAAATTGTATTCCTACAGATTTTTATATGGAGCGAGGAAATGACGTTCCTTGCAGGGTAAGAAGTACTACAGAAGGTGACGGGGGTAATAGTTAGATGGAGCGAATATGAAGGAGGTTGCAGGCAGGCTACGTCTTATAACTCGTCCCGTTCGGATACGCTCCTGTCGTCTTGCCGCTGCTTTGGGACAGGTAACGCTCCGTAGATCATCGAGCGTGGACCCTATTGCAGGGGAGCTTGCTCTCGCCGGGGCGCGAAACGGTCCCAAAAACCAGGCGTTTCACGACTCCTCCCAGTCAAAGCGTAGAGAGAGCATTTATTTATACACTGAGACATGCAGCTCCAGATTGACGGGATTTCGTAGTTTGACGCTCGTGGCACCGCGCCAGTGCTTGATATGGGCGCGCAGAAGGCTCCAGGCAGTTTCTCGATCATCTATGGGCTGGGCACTCACCGTGAAGCCTTTAGGCATATCGCTGAACATTCAAATTCTTCTTCCGATCAACTGCGGCGACCTACACTCAGTTCGACCGGCCCACCCGCGCCGTCAATGGATTTTCGAACGTCGATCGGTTTGGAGGGAGAGATGGACTTGTTCGACTTTGGTGTTGGGGGCAAATCATGTCAAATGGGCTCCAGGAAGGTGTCGGGAGCGCACAGAATTCATGAAGTGCTTATGAAGCAATCCCGAAGGTTTTAAGTGTTGATCTCACATGCCTTGGCGCAGGAGTACCTAACTAGAAAATTGATTGCAGCTCGGAGGTGCCTGTAGCCAACTCGCGTTCCAATAGGCGACGCAAGTTGAGAGGGTACTTTCGTCGAAGCTACGCTCCACTCTTAATCCCGCTAACCTGTTTGATCCTGTTCTACTTCCCGATGTACGTCACGTGTCCGTTCGCCCCTTCCAGTTGCCAGCCACACTTCACTGACACTCAGCAAACGTGCCAATTGCGCCATCCGCAATCGTGGTACACCCCGCCTGCTCCAATTCGTCAGGGATTGAGGACTGATACGCAGCACCTCAGCAAAAGCCGAGGGGGTGATGTCGTACTCTTCCAATAGGTTGCGCAAGCGTTGCCCGCAGGCCAGCCGGGCGCTGGGCTGCAGATCTCTTTGTTTCGACCAAACGTTGACCATCGTTATTTCCTTGCATCCTGCTCGTACGTTTAGCGCTACAACTGTAAAGAAACACGATCCAAAGCTAGATAGCCTTGGATGCTTGCTCTCCATGTAAAAAAGAACGAACCCACAAGCAGGCGGAAGGAATGCTGACAGACGGTGCTTACATCGGGTATGCATGCATGATCTGAACTCTCGGCTGTGTAGGAAAGGGATTACTTCAAAAGCAGTGCCCTCGGCTTATGCCTCGCTTATTCCTTTAAGCCATAACCTCCGCACTTTGCGTGATATGGCCGGGCAGGGTTTGCCGGTATGATAGGCGCCCCCGCAGCCCGGATTGCGAATACGCCATGACTGTGCAATACCCCACCATCGCCGATTGCGTCGGCAACACCCCGCTGGTTCGTTTGCAGCGCCTGCCCGGCGTGACCAGCAACACGCTTTTGCTCAAGCTCGAAGGGAACAACCCGGCGGGTTCGGTCAAGGACCGGCCGGCGCTGTCGATGATCACCCGTGGCGAGTTGCGCGGGCAGATCCAGCCCGGTGACACGCTGATCGAGGCGACCTCCGGCAACACCGGGATTGCCCTGGCGATGGCGGCGGCGATCAAGGGCTACAAGATGATCCTGATCATGCCTGACAATTCCAGCGCCGAGCGCAAGGCGGCGATGACCGCCTACGGCGCCGAGTTGATCCTCGTCACCAAGGACGAAGGCATGGAGGGCGCCCGTGACCTGGCCGAGCGGATGCAGGCCGAGGGGCGCGGCAAGGTGCTCGACCAATTCGCCAACGGCGACAATCCCGAGGCCCACTACACCAGCACCGGCCCCGAGATCTGGCGCCAGACCGACGGCACCATCACCCATTTCGTCAGCTCGATGGGCACCACCGGGACCATCATGGGCACTTCGCGCTATCTGAAAGAACAGAATCCAAACGTGCAGATCATCGGCCTGCAACCGATGGAAGGCGCGTCCATCCCCGGCATTCGTCGCTGGCCCGAGGAGTATCTGCCGAAGATCTACCAGGCTGACCGTGTGGACCGCATCATCGACATGGCCCAGAGCGAAGCCGAGGACGTGACCCGTCGCCTGGCCCGCGAAGAAGGTATTTTCTGCGGCGTGTCGTCCGGTGGTGCCGTGGCGGGCATGCTGCGTTTGTCGAAGGAAGTTGAAAACGCGGTGATCGTCGCGATCATCTGCGACCGCGGCGACCGCTACCTGTCCACCGGCATTTTCGACGCGCCCAACTGATGGCCAAGCATGAAAGAGGCTTGCGCTTCCAGCCCAGCGGCGGAAGCCGGGCCCCACAAGTGCCGACCGGCAAGAAACAGCGTCTGACCATCGAGCGCCTGGCCAATGATGGCCGGGGCATCGCTTTTGTCGACGGGCGCACCTGGTTCGTCATCGGCGCCCTGGCCGGCGAAGAGGTCGAGGCGCGGGTGCTGGGTGCCCATGGCAAGGTGGTCGAGGCACGCACCGAGCGGGTGTTTCAGGCCAGTGAACTGCGCCGCGCTGCGCCGTGCATTCATGCCGGTCGATGTGGCGGTTGCAGCGTTCAACACCTGCCCCACGACGAACAGCTCGCCCTGAAACAGCGCATGCTCGCCGAGCAATTGTCGCGGGTCGCCGGTGTGGCGCCGGACGAATGGGCCGCGCCGCTGAGCGGGCCGGAATTCGCTTACCGGCGCCGCGCCCGCGTGGCGGTACGCTGGGACCAGAAAGCGAAGAAACTTGAGGTCGGATTCCGTGCCGTCGGCAGCCAGGACATCGTCGCCATCGGCGACTGCCCGGTGCTGGTACAGCCTTTGCAACCGATCATGAGCCGCTTGCCGGACATGCTCCGCCGCTTGAGCAAACCCCAGGCGCTGGGCCATGTGGAATTGTTCGCCGGCTCGTCCCTGGCGGTATTGCTGCGGCACATGACGCCGCTGTCGGAAGCCGACCTGACGATCCTCAAGGATTTCTGCGCATTCCATGGCGCCCAACTGTGGCTGCACGGCGAAGGTGAGCCGCAACCGGTCGAAGCTGGATTGACCTTGGGTTATCGCCTGGACACCTGGGACCTGGACCTGGCTTATCGGCCGGGGGATTTCATCCAGGTGAACGCCGGGGTCAACGAGGCGATGATCGCCCAGGCCCTGCAATGGCTGGCGCCGCGATCCGAGGAGCGGGTGCTGGACCTGTTCTGCGGCCTGGGCAACTTTGCCTTGCCGTTGGCGCGGTGCGTGCGTGAGGTGGTGGCCGTGGAAGGCGTGCAGACCATGGTGGATCGGGCGGCGGCCAATGCCGTCAGCAATAATTTGAATAACACTGCCTTTTTTCAGGCCGATTTATCCCAGCCACTGGCGGGTGCCGAGTGGATCGGCGAAGGCTTTTCTGCGGTACTCTTGGACCCACCCCGTGACGGTGCTTTCGAGGTGGTGCGCAAGCTGGCGTCCCTGGGCGCCAAACGGTTGGTTTATGTATCGTGCAACCCGGCAACTTTGGCCCGGGATACGGTCGAATTGATCAAGCAGGGCTACCGGTTAAAACGTGCCGGGATTCTCGATATGTTTCCTCAAACGGCGCATGTCGAGGCCATGGCGTTATTTGAAGCGAGCCAGGATGGCTTGTCCGACTGACCCGTTCGTGTCACCCCGCCACAGTCCTGGGCGGAAACACGGGCAACGAAGGTCAGCGATGTTGACGCATTGAATCTGCGTCGTAGGGAAGGTAAGCAAAGATGGTACAGGTGAGAGCACACCAGCCGATCAACACCGACGGCAGTATCAATCTCGAGGCTTGGCTCGATCACGCGGTCAGTATCGACATGGCACTGGATCGCGAAGCCTTGAAGGAAGCCTGCGAGTTCGCTCGTGAGGCGGAACAGCAACACAACGCGGCGAAGAACCTCTGGTCCGAAGGCACGTCGAGTTTCCAGACGGGCCTGGAGATCGCCGAGATCCTCGCCGACCTCAAGCTCGACCAGGATTCGCTGGTGGCTGCCGTGCTGTATCGTGGCGTGCGCGAAGGCCAGATCCAGCTGTCGGTGGTCAGCCAGCGCTTCGGCGCGGTGGTCGCCAAGCTGATCGATGGCGTGCTGCGCATGGCGGCCATCAGCGCCAGCCTCAGCCCGCGTCATTCCATGGTCCTGGGTACCCAGGGCCAGGTGGAAAACCTGCGCAAGATGCTCGTGGCCATGGTCGACGACGTGCGCGTCGCGCTGATCAAGCTGGCCGAGCGCACTTGCGCGATCCGCGCGGTGAAAGCCGCCGACGACGAAAAACGCAATCGTGTCGCCCGGGAAGTGTTCGACATCTATGCCCCCTGGCTCACCGTTTGGGCATCGGTCATATCAAGTGGGAGCTGGAGGATTTGTCCTTCCGCTACCTGGAGCCGGATCAGTACAAGCAGATCGCCAAACTGCTGCATGAGCGGCGCCTGGACCGCGAGCGCTTCATCACCGACGTGATGACCCAACTGCGGGAAGAACTGCAGGCCACGGGCGTGGAGGCCGACATCAGCGGCCGGGCCAAGCACATCTATTCGATCTGGCGCAAAATGCAGCGCAAGGGGCTGGAGTTCAGCCAGATCTATGACGTGCGCGCCGTTCGCGTGCTGGTCCCGGAAATGCGCGACTGCTACACCGCGCTGGGGATCGTCCATACCTTGTGGCGGCACATTCCGAAGGAATTCGACGACTACATCGCCAACCCCAAGGAAAATGGCTATCGCTCGCTGCACACCGCGGTGATCGGTCCCGAGGGCAAGGTGCTGGAAGTGCAGATCCGCACCCACGCCATGCACGAGGAAGCCGAGCTGGGTGTCTGCGCCCACTGGAAATACAAGGGCACCGACGTCAAGTCCGGGTCCAACCACTACGAAGAGAAAATCTCCTGGCTGCGCCAGGTGCTCGAATGGCATGAGGAACTGGGCGACATCGGTGGCTTGGCGGAACAGCTGCGGGTGGATATCGAGCCGGACCGGGTCTATATCTTCACTCCTGACGGCCATGCCATCGACCTGCCCAAGGGCGCGACGCCGCTGGACTTCGCCTACCGGGTCCACACCGAGATCGGCCACAACTGCCGTGGTGCCAAGATCAACGGGCGGATCGTGCCGCTCAACTACAGCCTGCAGACCGGTGAGCAGGTCGAGATCATCACCAGCAAGCACGGCACGCCGAGCCGCGACTGGCTGAACCCGAACCTGGGCTACATCACCACCTCCCGGGCGCGGGCGAAAATCGTCCATTGGTTCAAGTTGCAGGCCCGCGACCAGAACGTCGCCGCCGGCAAGACCCTGATCGAGCGCGAACTCAGTCGCCTGGGTCTGCCGCAGGTGGATTTCGACAAGCTGGCCGAAAAGGCCAACATGAAAACCGCCGAGGACATGTTTGCCGCCCTCGGGGCCGGCGACCTGCGCCTGGCGCAACTGGTCAACCTGGCCCAGCAACTGGTGGAGCCGGAGCGTGGCAACGAACAACTGGAGCTGATCCCGCGCAAGGCCACCGGCTACAAACCGGGCAAGCGCGGCGATATCCAGATCCAGGGCGTGGGCAACCTGATGACCCAGATGGCGGGCTGCTGCCAGCCGTTGCCGGGGGATGCGATCGTCGGCTACATCACTCAGGGGCGTGGCGTGAGCATTCACCGCCAGGACTGTGCCTCGGTGTTGCAACTGGCCGGTCGCGAACCCGAGCGGATCATCCAGGTCAGCTGGGGGCCGGTGCCGGTGCTCACCTATCCGGTGGACATCGTCATTCGCGCCTACGACCGCTCCGGGCTGCTGCGTGACGTGTCCCAGGTGCTGCTGAACGAGCGCATCAACGTGTTGGCGGTCAACACCCGCTCGAACAAGGAAGACAACACCGCGCTGATGTCCCTGACCATCGAGATTCCGGGGCTGGATGCGCTGGGACGGTTGTTGGGGCGGATCTCCCAGTTGCCGAACATCATCGAGACCCGGCGTAACCGGACACCGGGTTAAGCGCAGTCAAAAAATGTGGGAGCAAGCGGGTGGGAGCAAAGCTTGCTCGCGATAACGGGGTTTCAGTCAGCATTCTGTTGTTGGCCAGACCGCCATCGCGAGCGAGCTTTGCTCCCACAGGCTCGCTCCCACAGGGTTTTGTGTGACGAGATGGATTTATGTATAGCCTTGAAGACCTGCTCCATCTGATGAACCGCCTGCGGGATCCGCAGTACGGTTGCCCGTGGGACATCAAGCAGACCTGGGAGACGATCGTCCCCCATACCCTGGAAGAAGCCTACGAAGTGGCCGATGCGATCGAACGGGGTGACTTCGATCATGTGCAGGGTGAGCTGGGCGACCTGCTGTTCCAGGTGGTGTATTACAGCCAACTGGCCCGGGAAGAAAACCGCTTCGAGTTTGCCGGTGTGGTCGACAGCATCACCCGCAAGCTGATCCGTCGCCATCCCCACGTATTTCCCACCGGCGACCTCTATGCGCCGCTGGATGTGCCGCGCCTGAGCGAAGAACAGGTCAAGCAGCGCTGGGAGGAAATCAAGGCCGAGGAACGTGCCGAGAAGTCCGCCGCGCCGCAGCAGCTCTCGCTGCTCGACGATGTACCTGGCGCATTGCCGGCACTGTCCCGTTCGGCCAAATTGCAAAAGCGTGCCGGGCAGGTCGGTTTCGACTGGCCGGACGCCTTGCCGGTGCTCGACAAGGTCCGGGAAGAGCTGGACGAAGTGCTCGAAGCCATGTCGGAAAACGATCAGGCGGCGGTGGCCGACGAGATCGGTGATCTGCTGTTTTCGGTCGTCAACCTGGCTCGGCACCTCAAGGTCGATCCGGAAGGCGCGCTGCGCGGAGCCAACGCCAAGTTCGAGCGACGCTTCCGTTTTATCGAACAGGCATTGCGCGACACCCACCGTCCCATGGAAGATTGCACCCTCGAAGAGTTGGACGCCTTGTGGGGCGAAGCCAAACGTCAGGAAAAGAATTTGCCCAGCTGCGGCTGAGGCCGTTGCCTAAGTGAGTAAGCATCATGAGCCTTTCCCTTCGCGACCAGTTGCTCAAAGCAGGACTGGTCAACCAAAAGCAGGTCAAGCAGGTCGGCAAAGACAAGCAGAAGCAGCAGCGCCTGGCCCACAAAGGCCAGATCGAGCTGGATGATTCCCAGCAGCGCGCCGCCCAGGAAGCCATGGCCGAGAAGGCCCGGCGCGACCAGGAGCTCAACCGTCAGCAACAGGAAAAGGCCGAGCAGAAGGCCCGTGCCGCGCAGATCAAGCAATTGATCGAAGTCTCGCGCCTGCCGAAGCTGACCACCGAGGATTACTACAACTTCGTCGACGACAAGAAGGTCAAGCGCATCTCGGTGAACGCCCTGATGCGTAACAAGCTGAGCAGCGGCTCGCTGGCGATCGTCCACCATGCCGGCGGCTATGAAGTGATCCCGCGCGAGGCCGCCCTGAAGATCCAGGAGCGCGACCCCAAGCGCATCGTCCAGCTCAACACCCAGACCGAAGAAGTGGATGCCGACGATCCGTACGCGGCGTATCAGATCCCTGATGATTTGATGTGGTAAGCCTGGCGCACTGCAGTTGAGCTAAACCCAAAATCCTGTGGGAGCCGAGCTTGCTCGCGATGGCGGCGTATCAGTCAGCAAACGTATCGACTGACATACCGCCATCGCGAGCAAGCTCGGCTCCCACAGAGGGGCTCCTACAGGGTCAGAGTTGTTCTTGGGATTCTGTTGCCTCATGGGCACGCTGACTTTCCTCGCGCTCCAACTCGGCCTTGTAGCGGTAGGCCTCCGTCTCGGAGTGGAACATCCCCACCAGCAGATCCTGTTGGCGCACATCCCAGATCTGAATGCCGGCGGCAATGGCTTCGTGGGACATATGGGCATCATCGCGTTCATTTACTTTCACAGTCATCTTGCAAACTCCAATCTCTGTCATCTGCAGCAAGGCGTGTGCAGGACTTTGTTATAGATTTGGATAGCCTGCTAAGTAAATGCCCTGGCCGATTAAGAAGTTTTCATGAAAAGCGCAATAATCCCGCAGGCCGGGCAGGGCGCGGCGTTTGGTCGCAGGCGGGTGGTTCATGAAAAAGGTTTCATGTGGCAGAAACCACGCTTGAGTGATGCAGACCCCGTGGGAGCAAAGCTTGCTCGCGATAAACGATGACGCGGTCGGCAGAAACCGAGGCGCCTGCATCGCGGGCAAGCCTTGCTCCCACAAAGCTCCCACAGAGTCGAAATCCAGGCAAAAAAAAGCCCCGCATCGGCGGGGCTTCCTGGTGTTCGCGTCGATCAGCTGCCTTTCACAGGCTTGCCGTTGACCGTGCCGTCCAGGAGCATGATGTTGTACTCCTTGCCGTCAGTCTCGACCTGTTGCAGGCGGACCAGCAGGTAGTCCCAGTCCTTGGCGAACCAGAGTACGGTGGTGCGTTTGCTCTGTGTCGGATCGCGTACGCGCTCGACCTTGATCGCGTCGATCTGGCCGGCCTTGGTGTCGACCTTTTCCGAGCCCAGCACGCGGAAGTCGTAGGTATCGACTTCGCCGTCATCGACGACCTGGTAGCTCATGCTCTTCTTGCCGGCCGCGACGTCGTGCTGCAGGGCCAACTGATAAGTGGATTTATCGACCATGCCACGGTTCAGCGGCAGCTTCACCGCATCACCGCGATCGGTGCCGGTGACCATCTTCGTGCTCCAGTCGAAGTCCAGGTCGGCCTTCTTGGCCTTGCCCAGGCCACCGCGTTCGAAGTGATAGGACTGCGGCAGCAGCGTGTCCTTGTCCAGGGTCAGTGTGCTTTCTTCCGTCAGGCTGGCGATCATCATGGACGCCTTGAAGCTCAGCTTCCAGGTGCCATTGGCCTCCTTGGTCAGGCTGCGCTCGGCGGTGCCGCTCATCGGCAGCTGCTTCCAGTCGGCGGTGTAGCTGGCGGAGAACGGTTGAAGGTCTGAAGCCTGTGCCAGGGGCAAGGCAAGCAGAGCACAGGCGAAGAGCAGGGCGCGACGCATAAAATCTCCTAGTGTCGAATCAAATGGCCGCTGGCGGCGAGCAACTGGCCGTCCAGTGAGGCACCACGATCGTCGAGGGTCAGCCGTCCTTCGGCAAACCAACGCACGGCCATCGGGTAGATCTGGTGTTCCCGGGCGTGAACCCGTTCTGCCAGGCTTTGCGGCGTGTCGTGCAACTCTACCGGTATTACTGCCTGTACGACCAGTGGTCCGCCATCGAGTTCCTCGGTGACAAAGTGCACCGAGCAGCCGTGCTCGGTCTCTCCGGCCTCCAGCACGCGCTGGTGAGTGTGTAACCCTTTGTATTTGGGCAGCAGCGATGGGTGGATATTGAACAGGCGGCCCTGATAGTGGCGCACGAAGCCAGCGCTGAGGATGCGCATGAAGCCAGCCAGGACCACCAGGTGGGGAGTGAAGGCGTCGATCTGTTCGATCAGTGCGGCGTCGAAGGCCTCGCGGCCGTCGAACGCCTTGTGATCCAGGACACGGGTGTCGATACCCGCGTCCTTGGCACGTTGCAGGCCGTAGGCATCGGCGCGGTTGGAAATCACCGCGCGAATACGGACCGGGCTGTCGCCGGTCCGTGTGCTGTCGATCAGCGCCTGCAAGTTACTGCCGGTGCCGGACAGTAGCACCACGACGTCACAGGTTGCAGGCATGTTTTCCTGCATCAGTGAGCCTTGAGGTTTTTCAGCTCGACCTGGGCAGCGCCTTCGGCCGCGGTTGCGATCTGGCCGATGACCCAAGGCTGTTCGCCCGCTTCACGCAGCACGTTCAAGGCGGTCTCGACGTGCTCCTGAGCCACGCAGATCACCATGCCCACGCCGCAGTTCAGCACGCGGTGCATTTCGGTTTCGTCGACGTTGCCTTTCTCTTGCAGCCAGTCGAACACCGCCGGGCGGGTCCAGCTTGCCACGTCGACCACCGCCTGGGCGCCTTTTGGCAGGACGCGCGGGATGTTGTCCAGCAGGCCGCCGCCGGTGATGTGGGCCATGGCCTTGACGGCGCCGGTGTCCTTGATCAGCTTGAGCAGCGGCTTGACGTAGATGCGGGTCGGGGCCATCAGCAGGTCGGTCAGTGGCTTGCCGTCGAGCTGGATGTTTTCGATGTCGGCGCCGGACACTTCGATGATCTTGCGGATCAGCGAGTAGCCGTTGGAGTGCGGGCCGGAAGACGGCAGGGCGAGCAGGGCATCGCCGGTGGCGACTTTCGAGCCGTCGATGATCTCGGCTTTTTCCACGACGCCGACGCAGAAGCCGGCCAGGTCGTAGTCTTCGCCCTCGTACATGCCTGGCATTTCAGCGGTTTCGCCGCCGACCAGGGAGCAGCCGGACAGTTCACAGCCGGCACCGATGCCAGTCACGACCTGGGCGGCGGTGTCGACGTTCAGCTTGCCGGTGGCGTAGTAGTCGAGGAAGAACAACGGCTCGGCACCGCAGACCACCAGGTCGTTCACGCACATGGCCACCAGGTCGATGCCGATGCTGTCGTGTTTGTTCAGGTTCAGCGCCAGGCGCAGCTTGGTGCCCACACCGTCGGTGCCCGAGACCAGCACCGGTTGTTTGTAGCCGGCCGGGATCTCGCAGAGGGCGCCGAAACCGCCCAGGCCGCCCATGACTTCCGGGCGCGCAGTGCGCTTGGCGACGCTCTTGATGCGTTCGACCAATGCTTCACCGGCGTCGATGTCTACACCGGCGTCCTTGTAGCTCAGGGAGGGTTGCTTGCTCATGATCCAGGCCTTTAGGGGGGATTTCTGGGTAACGACCGATCGCCGGGGCCTTTGAATAACCGTTGTACGAATTATTCCGGGTGCCCAGCCATTGCCGGTCTGCGAAGGCGCGCGATTTTATCAGGCTTGTGGGGCAGCGGCCATCCTCGCGCCGACGGGCAGGGACATATCCGAGGAAAAAAACCGATATTTCTTCTGTTGGTGCTGCGCGGTGCGCCTGTATAAGGTGTAGCGGTAACCGGCTATGGTTACGCGGTGCGAAACTTCCATCGGGTGTGTGAATGTTTTGCCAGGTGCTGTGGTCACAGCCATGCTCCGTTTCTTCACACGGCTTGTTCCAGTCGTTTATGTCCGGGAATATTCCATGCGTTTGTTCAAATTCTTGTCCGTGGGCTGCTTGTCGCTGATCAGTCTGGCGAGCCATGCCGAAACCCTCAACGGCCTCTATCAAGTGCTCGAACCGGTGAGCAGCCAGACGCCGGAAGAGCGTGACCAGGCGACGTTGCGCGCCCTGGATACGCTGGTGCTGCGCCTGACCGGTGACGCCAAGGCCGCCCAGAACCCGGGGCTGGCGGCGATCCGCAAGGACCCGCAGCAGATCATTCTTCAATATGGCTACGACGCTGGTCCTCCGGAAAGCCTCAAGGTCGACTTCGATCCGGCGAGCACCGACCGGGCCTTGCGCTCGGCAGGGCTGTCGCTGTGGGGCGTGAACCGACCATCGATCCTGGGCTGGTGGCTCAACGACTCGGCTGAAGGCTCCAGCCTGGTGGGCGATGGTCAGGCCAGCGCCACGCCGTTGCGCCGTGCCGCCCAGCACCGGGGCCTGGCGCTGCACTTGCCGCTGGCGGACTTGAGCGAGCAGATCGTTGCCACCGCACCGAACCTGGAAGGCAGCGATCCGGCGCCGTTGCACGATGCCTCGGAGCGATACGCGGCGGATGCCCTGCTGGCGGTCCATGCCAAGGAAGAGGGCGGTCAGTGGCACGGGACCTGGCGCCTGTGGCTGGGCGACCAACGCGAGCAAGGCACTGTCCAGGGCGCCGATCAGGCTGCGCTGGCCGATGCGGTGATGCTGGCGGTGAGTCAGCGCCTGGCGCCGCGCTTCGTGGCCAAGCCGGGTGTGGCCACCGAGCAGTCGTTGGAAGTGCAGGGCATGAATCTTGAGCGTTATGCCGCCCTTGGGCGTTTGCTCGAACCGTTCGGTGGGCAGGTGCAGCGGGTCGAAGGTGACCGGATCGTCTATCGGGTCAACGGCAGCGCGGAGCAACTGAAGGCGCAACTGGCCCTGGCGAAGCTGCAGGAAATTCCCGCCGGTGAAGCGGTTGCCCCGACGCCTGCGGTTCCGCCGGCTACAGATGGAACGGTTCCGGCAGCAGCACCGGCGCCCGCGCCGACGGCCAGTCTGCGGTTCCGCTGGTAGATTTTCTTTCTTTATATAGCTGGGAGTGGTTCATGGGCGATACGCGGCGTTGGTTCTGGTTGGGCGGGATTGCCCTGCTGTTCGCGTTTATCTATCTGCTGCATCCGATTCTGACGCCGTTCCTGGTTGCGTTGCTGCTGGCTTATCTGTTTGACCCGGTGGTGGATCGCCTGGAAAAGCTCGGCCTGTCGAGAACCTGGGGCGTAGTGGCGGTATTTACGCTGTTCACCTTGATTGTCAGCGCCCTGTTGCTGGTCTTGATACCGATGCTCGCCAAGCAATTGGTGCGTCTGTACGAACTGGCGCCACAGATGCTCGACTGGTTGCAGCACACGGCGGTGCCGTGGGTGCAGTCGAAACTGGGGTTGGCGGATGGTTTCTGGAAGTTCGACAAGGTCAAGGAGGCCATCAGCGCTCACATGGGCCAGACCACCGACATTGTTGGCGTCGTGCTGAGCCAGGCCACCGCCTCGGGCCTGGCGCTGATCGGTTGGCTGGCCAACCTGGTGCTGATTCCGGTCGTGAGCTTCTACCTGTTGCGGGATTGGGACTTGATGATGGCCAAGGTCCGCAGCCTGCTGCCCCGTCATCGCGAAGAGCGCATCATGACCCTGGCCGGTGAATGCCACGAAGTGCTGGGCGCCTTTGTGCGTGGGCAGTTGCTGGTGATGGTGGCGCTGGGCTTCATCTATGCGGCGGGGTTGATGCTGGTGGGTCTGGAGCTGGGGCTCCTGATCGGCATGATCGCCGGGTTGGCCGCCATCGTTCCGTACATGGGGTTCGTGATCGGCATTGGCGCGGCATTGATCGCCGGGTTGTTCCAGTTTGGCGGCGATCTCTACCCCATGGTGGGCATCGTGGCGGTGTTCATGGTGGGCCAGGCTCTGGAAGGCATGTTGCTGACGCCGTTGCTGGTGGGGGATCGCATTGGCTTGCATCCAGTGGCGGTGATCTTCGCGATCCTGGCGGGCGGCGAGTTGTTCGGCTTCACCGGGATCCTGCTGGCGCTGCCGGTGGCAGCCGTCATCATGGTGCTGGTGCGGCACATGCATGATTTGTACAAGGATTCGGACATCTACAGCGGCGCCGAAGACCCCGAGCTGTAGGGTGAATGTCAGGAAAACCGTCGCTCCCTGGCGTTGTCGCTGCAAACCTTTGATTTTGCTCGTGGTCCGGCGCATTGTGCGGCCCGCGCCACGGGTATAGACTTTGCCAACTTTACACAGAGGCCACTCACGGTTCCTTTGGAGCTGTCCAGCCAGCATGAAACCGATTCAGCTGCCCCTAGGTGTGCGTCTGCGTGATGACGCCACCTTTATCAACTACTACCCAGGCGCCAATGCCGCTGCACTCGGCTATGTCGAGCGGCTTTGCGAAGCCGACGCTGGCTGGACCGAGAGTCTGATCTATCTGTGGGGCAAGGACGGGGTAGGGCGCACGCACCTGTTGCAGGCCGCTTGCCTGCGGTTCGAGCAGTTGGGCGAGCCGGCGGTATACCTGCCGCTGGCCGAGTTGCTGGATCGCGGCGTGGAAATCCTCGACAACCTTGAACAGTACGAACTGGTCTGCCTGGACGATCTCCAGGCCGTTGCCGGCAAGGCTGATTGGGAAGAGGCGCTGTTCCATCTGTTCAACCGGCTGCGGGACAGCGGTCGGCGCTTGCTGATCGCTGCCTCGACGTCGCCACGGGAGCTGCCGGTGAAACTGGCGGATCTCAAGTCCCGTCTCACCCTGGCGCTGATTTTCCAGATGCGTCCGCTGTCCGATGAAGACAAGCTCCGTGCCTTGCAGCTGCGTGCTTCCCGCCGTGGCCTGCATCTGACCGACGAAGTCGGGCATTTCATCCTCACCCGTGGCACCCGCAGCATGAGTGCGCTGTTCGAATTGCTCGAACGCCTCGACCAGGCTTCCCTTCAGGCCCAGCGCAAGCTGACTATTCCTTTTTTGAAAGAAACCTTGGGCTGGTAGAACCGTTGCCAGTAGTGGCTCCTGGCCTTGTCCGGACACGGCGAAACCCGCGGTCCTGCTGGGCGGCAGGCCACATGACTTTCAAAATGGGCTTAAGCGCTTAGATGTAAACGTAAAACCGAGAAGTCACATTTGCATCGATTGAATTTGCAAATGAAGTCGATAGAAGGCATAGTCTCGCCATCTTTACTACTTCAGCCACGGTCGTGCCCATGCTAAATCGCTTCGCACCCCTCGTGCCTCTCGCACTCGTTACCCTGTTGTTCGGTTGCGCTGCCCACTCCCCAGTGTCCCAGCAAGTACAACAACCACAGGTTCAGAACACCGTTACCGCCCAGTCTTCCTCCGTCTCCTTCCAGGAAGAAATGGCCAACGACAAAGAGCTGGCAGCCTTCGCCGGCAACAAGCCTTACCAGCTTCCGGTGCTGGCCGACAGCATCCTGGAACGCGGCATGTCGTTGATCGGCACCCGTTACCGTTTTGGTGGCACCTCTGAAGCCGGCTTCGATTGCAGCGGTTTCATCGGCTACCTGTTCCGCGAAGAGGCCGGCATGAGCCTGCCACGCTCCACGCGGGAAATGATCAACGTGAACGCCCCCTGGTGGCACGTAATCAACTGGAACCCGGTGACCTGCTGTTCTTCAGCACCAGCGGTCGTCGCGGACGCGTCAGCCACGCCGGTATCTACCTGGGCGACAACCAGTTCATCCATTCCAGCAGCCGCCGTAGCGGTGGTGTGCGGATCGACAGCCTGGGTGACACCTACTGGAACAAGACTTTCATCGAAGCCAAGCGCGCCCTCGCCATGGCTCCGACCGTGGTCACCGCTCGCAAGTAAGCGCACAGTTTGTAAGGCAAACTTAAAGTCTTACTTGAAGTTTGCCTCATAGCCGCTAGAATCCTTGATCATTGATTGATGGCAATCCGCCTGCGTACTCCGCAGGCGGATTTGTTTTCATGTCCACGGCAGAAAAGCCGCATCCAGATCAGGATTGTTCTGCATATGTCGACGTCGGCCCGCCTCGCTCTTATCTGCCTTGCCGCACTGCTCAGCGCGTGCGCAAGCCGTACGCCACCCCCCGCGCCTGTTCGGGCTCCAGTGGTCTTTGCTCCCTCGCAACCTCTGCCTCCGGCCGCCGAAGATGTGCTCTTCCGGGCGTTGGGCCTGGTTGGGACGCCCTACCGCTGGGGCGGCAATACGCCGGATTCGGGTTTCGATTGCAGTGGTCTGATCGGTTACGTCTACCGTGATGCCGCCGGTATTTCCCTGCCACGTTCGACCCGCGAGATGATCGGCATGCGCGCCCCGGATGTCGGCAAGGACGCGCTGCAGAGTGGTGACCTGATTTTCTTCGCCACCAACGGTGGCTCCCAGGTCAGCCATGCGGGGATCTACGTCGGTGAGGGGCGCTTCGTTCATGCGCCGGCCACCGGCGGCACGGTCAAGCTCGACAGCTTGTCCAAGGCCTATTGGCAGAAAGCCTATCTGAGCGCCAAGCGGGTGCTGCAACCGGAACACTTGGCGCGTTATCCCTGATTCGCGGAGGTTGTCATGACCGCTCGCACCCTCAATCTCGATGATGCCCTTTACCAGTATCTGCTGGACGTTTCCCTGCGGGAGACGCCCTTGCAGCGACGTTTGCGGGACGAGACCCAGGCGCTGCCCATGGCGCGCTGGCAGATAGCGCCCGAGCAGGGTCAATTCCTGGCATTGCTGGTGAAGCTCACCGGCGCCCGACGCTTGCTGGAAGTCGGTACGTTCACGGGCTACAGCGCGTTGTGCCTGGCCTCGGCCTTGCCGCAAGATGGTTCGTTGATCTGTTGCGATATTCCCGGCGACTACAACGCCGTGGCGCTGCGTTATTGGCGCGAAGCCGGGCTGGCCGAGCGGATCGAGCTGCGCCTGGCGCCGGCCCTGGAAACCCTCGACGACCTTGAGCGCCAAGGGCAGGGCGGCACGTTCGACCTGATCTTTATCGATGCCGACAAGGCCAACTACCCGGCTTACCTGGAGCGTGCGCTACGGTTGCTGCGCAGAGGTGGGTTGGTGATGTTCGATAACACGCTGTGGAGCGGACGGGTGCTGGAAGCCCAGCCCCAGAGCGAGGACACCCGCGCCATCCAGGCCCTGAACCGCGCCTTGAAGGATGACCGACGGGTGGATCTGTCGCTGTTGCCGTTGGGGGATGGCTTGACCTTGTGTCGCAAGCTTTAAGCGCAGTTCCTGATTGGAATGACATTTGTGGCGAGGGGATTTATCCCCGTTGGGCTGCGCAGCAGCCCTAAAACCAGACCATTCGGTGTATCAGGCAGATTGAGTTGACTGCTTTGGAGCTGCTGCGCAGCCCAGCGGGGATAAATCCCCTCGCCACAAAGTTCTCTGCAGGCCATTGGCAGCTTATTTACCCGACACCCGCCACACCTTGTTTCCCACGTCATCGGCCACCAGCAAGCCGCCTTGCTTGTCGATCACCACGCCCACCGGCCGGCCCTGGGCTTTTTCATCTGCATTCAGGAACCCGGTCAGCACATCCACGGGTTCTCCCGCCGGTTTGCCGCCGTTGAACGGTACGAATATCACTTTGTAGCCGCTGTGGGGCTTACGGTTCCAGGAACCATGCTGGCCAATGAACGCGCCTTCGGTGAAGGGCGCAGGCAGGGCGCTGCCTTCGGCGAAAGTCAGGCCCAATGAGGCCGTGTGTGGGCCGACCGCGTAGTCCGGGGCGATGGCCTTCGCCACCAGCGCCGGGTTCTGTGGCTCGACCCGCACGTCAACATGCTGTCCGTAATAGCTGTAGGGCCACCCATAGAAGGCGCCGTCCTTGACCGAGGTGATGTAGTCCGGCACCAGGTCGCTGCCGATCTCATCCCGCTCGTTCACCGCTGTCCACAAGGCACCACTGCGCGGCTCCCAGGCCAGGCCGTTAGGGTTGCGCAGGCCCGAAGCGAAAATGCGGTGATTGCCGGTGGCGCGGTCCACTTCCCAGATCGCCGCGCGGCCTTCCTCCGCTTCCATGCCATTTTCCGCGACGTTGCTGTTCGAACCGGTGGTGACGTAGAGCTTGCTGCCGTCACGGCTGGCGATCACGTTCTTGGTCCAGTGATGATTGATGGTGCCGGCCGGCAAGTCGACGACCTTGGTCGGCTGAGCCTTGATTTGTGTGTCGCCTTCCTTGTAGGGGAAGCGGATCAGTCGATCGGTGTCGGCCACGTACAGGTCATTGCCCACCAACGCCATGCCGAATGGCGAGTTGAGGTTTTCCAGGAAGACCGTGCGGGTTTCGGCGATGCCATCATGGTTGGCGTCGCGCAACAACGTAATGCGATTGGGGCTGGGGACGCCGGCGCCGGCGCGGCCCATGACTTTTTTCATCACCCAGCCACGGATGCCCTTGGCGTCGTCGGGCTTGGGCGGGGCGTTGGTTTCCGCCACCAGCACGTCGCCATTGGGCAGCACGTAGAGCCAGCGCGGATGGTCCAGTCCCTCAGCGAACGCCCCTACTTGCAGGCCTTCGGCCGCGGTTGGCTTGGCGCCCTGGGGCCAGCCGACGGCTTCGGCGATGTTGACGGTGGGGACCAGGGTCTTGTTCGGTTCGGGCAGTTTTGGCGATGGGCCAGTGCCGTCGGAGACTTGCAGTGTGGAAGACTCGCCACAAGCGACAAGCCCTGCGGCGAGGGCGACGATCAGGAGGTGCGGTGGCTTGAGCATGCTGGCTTCCCTATGAATGCATGTGGTTATTCATAGAGAAGCATATACCGGCGATGGTTCAACCGGTCAGCCGTGGGCCTGCTTGAACAGCACGGCGATGCCCGGATGGTAATGACCGGCCTCGTTGCGCAACTTGCGATAGTTGTAAGGAAAGTACCAGGCCACGGCGCAGGTGTTTTCCTTTTGCAGGTCTTCGATCATGTCCTGGAGTTCTTCGGGCGTAGTGCTTTGCTGGGCTTTTTGCGGGGCGACGAACAGGCAGCCCAGCTTCAGGTCCGTGGCGTAGCTGATGCGCTTGGCATCGCTGGTGACATCCAGCAGGGGCTGGGTCAGGTTGAGGCTCTTGACCTTCGGCCAGCGTTGGGTGGCCTGGATGAATGCGCGATCCTCGGCACCGGCGATGAACAGGTCGGCACTGACGTTGCGTTCGCCTTCTTCATTCTGTTTGCGGGTTGCGGTGTGTTGCAGCGTGACCATCTCGGCCATCCAGGCGGCGGCCGAGAGCAGGCCGAGGTTGGCTTTTTCATCGAACCAGTAAGGCGTGTCGTTATCGCCGCGCACGGCGTTGTAGCGATCGATACAGTCAAACCAGCGTTCCAGCACCGGGCGCAGGAATTCCAGCCTTGGATTGCTGATGATCATGCCTTGCATGTTTTTTGCCCTCTTGTTTTTGTGATATCGGGTCGTAATGCCTATTTGATATCACTTGCCGCAGCGTGACACAAGATTGGCGTCACTTTATTGATCCAGGCCCATGATCAGTGCTGGGCTCGTGGCGGCTTTAATTGACGCTCCATCCCCAACCCTCTAACCTTCGCGACTTGTTTCAGGTGCTCTGTGACCCGGGTCGACAGAGTGAAACAGGGAAACCGGTGAGAACCCGGCGCTGCCCCCGCAACGGTAAATGAGTCAAAGCTGCCAGCAAGCCACTGTGTCTCGACATGGGAAGGCGCGCAGCCCGGCATCACGCCGCTCATGAGCCCGGAGACCGGCCTGATTCATCCAACGGCATCACGGTGGGCGATGCCAGGCTTGTTGCCGTCTTTTCCTGTGCCCGCCTGCCGTTATCCAGTTCCCAACGGAGGCTTCCCCATGACCGGCTCCCCCAATACAGATGCGTCCGACCGCGACGAGCGTCACCTGGCGCGCATGCTGCGCAAAAAAGCCGTGATCGACGAGCGTATCGCCAATGCCCCGAACGAATGCGGCTTGCTGCTGGTGCTGACCGGCAACGGCAAGGGCAAGAGCAGTTCGGCCTTCGGCATGCTGGCCCGGGCCATGGGGCATGGGATGCAATGTGGCGTGGTGCAGTTCATCAAGGGCCGCAATAGCACCGGTGAGGAGTTGTTCTTCCGGCGCTTCCCGGAGCAGGTGCGCTTTCATGTCATGGGCGAAGGGTTTACCTGGGAAACCCAGGATCGACAGCGCGACATCGCAGCCGCCGAAGCGGCCTGGGCCGTGTCGCGCCAGTTGCTGAGCGATCCGTCCATTGGCCTGGTGGTGCTCGACGAACTGAACATTGCCCTCAAGCATGGTTACCTCGATCTCGATCAGGTCCTGAGCGATCTGCAGGCGCGTCCTCCCATGCAGCATGTCGTGGTGACCGGTCGCGGCGCCAAGCCGGAAATGATCGAGCTGGCGGACACCGTCACCGAAATGGGCATGATCAAGCACGCCTTCCAGGCCGGCATCAAGGCACAGAAAGGCGTCGAACTGTGAGTGACGCTTCGTTTCCGGACCGCCAATGCCCGGCGGTGCTAATTGCCGCCCCGGCGTCGGGGCAGGGCAAGACCACCGTCACCGCCGCCCTGGCCCGGTTGCATCGCAACCAGGGGCGCAAGGTGCGCGTATTCAAATGCGGCCCCGATTTCCTCGACCCGATGATCCTGGAGCGTGCCAGTGGCGCGCCGGTCTATCAATTGGACATGTGGATGGTCGGCGAGCAGGAAAGTCGACGGTTGTTGTGGGAAGCTGCCGCCGAAGCGGACCTGATCCTGATCGAAGGGGTGATGGGGTTGTTCGACGGCACGCCGTCCAGCGCCGACCTGGCGCGGCATTTCGGTGTGCCGGTGCTGGCGGTGATCGACGGCACGGCCATGGCCCAGACCTTTGGCGCCCTGGCCCTCGGGCTGGCGCGCTATCAGCCGGACCTGCCCTTCGCCGGCGTGCTGGCCAACCGTGTCGGCACCGTGCGTCATGCACAATTGCTTGAAGGCAGTCTCACCGAAGGCCTGCGCTGGTACGGCGCGTTGTCCCGGGAAACCGGGATCGAACTGCCGAGTCGTCACCTCGGGCTGGTCCAGGCCAGCGAGCTGAACGACCTGGACCTGCGCCTCGACGCCGCAGCCGAGGCCCTGGCCGGCAGTTGCGAAGTGACGCTTCCGCCGGCGGTGACGTTCGCCGCTCCCGAGGTGAGTGCCGCCCAGCCGTGGCTCGACGGGGTCCGTATCGCTGTGGCCCGGGACGAAGCGTTTGCCTTCACTTATGGGGCGAGCCTCGATTTGCTGCGGGCCATGGGCGCGCAGCTGCGCTTTTTTTCACCGATCCATGACCACGAGCTGCCCGAGGCGGACAGCCTGTACCTGCCTGGCGGTTATCCTGAACTGCATCACCTTGCCCTGGCGCGGAACGCGCCGATGCTGGCGGCGATCCGCGCTCACCACGACGCTGGCAAACCGTTGTTGGCGGAGTGCGGCGGCATGCTGTATCTGCTGGATTCACTGACCGATGTCGAGGGCAATCGCGCCGAGCTGCTCGGTTTGCTCGCCGGTGACGCGCAGATGCAGAAGCGCCTGGCCGCCCTGGCGCTGCAATCGGTGGAACTGCCGGAAGGCAATCTGCGCGGACACACCTACCATCATTCGCTGACCAGCACCGACCTGGAGCCAATCGCCCGTGGTCATAGCCCTAACGGTGGGCGTGGCGCGGAGGCGGTGTTCCGGCAGGGGCGGATGACAGCTTCCTATGTGCATTTCTATTTTCCGTCGAATCCGAGGGCCATCGCCGCGCTGTTGGCGCCGGACCCTGAAGCCGCTTTCGCGAGCAAGCCCGCTCCCACATTGGATGGGTGTTCACAATTCTCTGTGGGAGCGAGCCTGCTCGCGAAGAGGCCATGACTGACAACGCATTCCCTAAGGCCGAACGCGACGCCATCTACCGCGCCATCGCCGAACGCCGCGACATGCGGCATTTCACTGGTGGCACCGTGGAACCCCAGTTGCTGCGCCGGCTGTTGGAAGCCGCCCACCAGGCACCCAGTGTGGGCCTGATGCAACCTTGGCGGTTCATCCGCATCAGTGACCGCGCCCTGCGGGCAGCTATCCGGGAATTGGTGGAACAGGAGCGCATCCGCACCGCCGAGGCCCTGGGCGAACGCAGCGATGAGTTCATGAAGCTCAAGGTCGAGGGCATCAATGACTGTGCCGAAATACTGGTAGCGGCGTTGATGGATGACCGCGAGCGGCACATCTTCGGCCGTCGGACTTTGCCGGAAATGGACCTCGCCTCGCTGTCCTGCGCGATCCAGAATCTGTGGCTGGCGTCCCGCGCCGAAGGGCTGGGGATGGGCTGGGTTTCGCTGTTCGAGCCCCAGGCCCTGGCCGATCTGCTGGGCCTGCCTGCGGGCGCCAAGCCCCTGGCGATACTCTGCCTCGGCCCGGTGGAGAGTTTTTATCCGGCACCGATGCTCGCCCTGGAGGGCTGGGCACAACCGCGGTCACTCAATGAATTGCTCTATGAAAACCATTGGGGAGTGAACCCATGAGTGTCGCGCTGCTCAGTGCCGCCGCCGTAGCGCTGGATGCACTACTGGGTGAGCCCCGGCGTGGGCATCCGTTGGTGGCGTTCGGCCGCTTTGCCGATCGCATCGAACAACGTTTCAATTCCGGCGGGCGTGGCTGGCGCAGCCATGGGGTCACGGCGTGGGTCATTGCGGTAGTGCCGTTGACCCTGCTCGCCACGGCCCTGTCCTGGACGCCGCTGGTGGGGTGGCTGGTGGATATCCTGGCGTTGTACTGCGCCCTCGGCCTGCGCAGCCTCGGCGAGCATGTCGAGCCGGTGGCCCGGGCGCTGCGCAGCGGCGATCTGGACGAAGCGCGCAAGCGTGTCGGCTATCTGGTCAGCCGCGAGACCCGCGAGCTGGACGAAACCGCCGTTGCTCGCGCCGCCACCGAGTCGGTACTGGAGAATGGCAGCGACGCGGTATTCGCCGCGCTGTTCTGGTTCGCCGTGGCGGGGGCTCCTGGCGTGGTGTTGTATCGCTTGAGCAATACCCTCGACGCCATGTGGGGCTATCGCAACGAACGCTTCGAGCGCTTTGGCTGGGCGGCGGCGAAAATCGACGACGTGCTCAACTACATTCCGGCGCGGCTGGTGGCGTTGACCTATGCGCTGCTCGGCAAAACCCGCCTGGCGCTCAAGTGCTGGCGCAACCAGGGCCCGACCTGGGACAGCCCCAATGCCGGGCCGGTCATGGCCGCCGGTGCCGGTGCGCTGGGCGTCGAGCTGGGGGGCGCGGCTGTCTATCACGGCGAACTGCACCAGCGTCCACCGCTGGGCGAAGGCGTGCCGGCCAGCGCGGATTCCATTGATCGCGGCTGGCAACTGGTGCAGCGCGGCGTATGGTTGTGGTTGCTGATTCTCTGCCTGGGAGCTGAGTTCTATGCTTGAGCACGGCGGACGCCTGCGCAAGGCGGCCCGGCAATATGGCATTGCCGAGGTGGATTGGCTCGACCTGTCCAGCGGACTGGCGCCGTGGCCGTTCGACGTCCCGACGATTCCATTGCGGGCCTGGGCGCGCCTGCCTGAAACCGATGACGGGCTGGAGCAGGCTGCCCGCACTTATTATGGTGCGGCCCAGGTACTGCCGGTGGCCGGTTCGCAAATGGCGATCCAGTTGTTGCCACGCCTGCGTCGCAGCGGCAAGGTCGGCGTCCTGTCGCCCTGTTACGCCGAGCACGCCGAAGCCTGGCGCCGCAGCGGTTACATCGTGCGTGAGATGCTGGAGCCGGAGGTGGATTTCTTCCTCGACAGTCTCGATGTGCTGGTGGTGGTCAACCCGAACAATCCCACGGGCCTGAACCTGAGCCCTGAACGTTTGCTGGATTGGCACGCCCGGTTGGCCCAACGCGGCGGCTGGCTGGTGGTGGACGAGGCTTTCATGGATGTCACCCCGCAACTGAGCCTGGCCGCCCATGCCCATCAGGTCGGGCTGATCGTGCTGCGTTCGTTCGGCAAGTTCTTTGGCCTGGCCGGGGTTCGCCTGGGGTTTGTCCTGGCCGAGCAGCATTTGCTCAGGTTGCTCGCCGAACAGGTCGGGCCGTGGGCGGTCAGCGGGCCGACTCGGGTCCTGGGCCAGGCTTGTTTGCTCGACACCGCCGCTCACAGCCGTCAGCGAGAGCGTTGCGAAGTCGCCAGTCAACGCCTGGCGCTGCTGCTGGCCCGTTACGGTTTCAAACCCCAGGGTGGTTGCGGGTTGTTCCAGTGGTTGATCACCGAACACGCGCAGGTGCTTCATGACTTCATGGCCCATCGCGGCATTCTCTTGCGGCTGTTCACGAACAACAGCAGCCTGCGCTTCGGGTTGCCGGCCGATGAGGCCGAATTCCTGCGCCTCGAACAGGCTTTCGAGGCCTACGCCAAGGACTTCCAATGACCACAGTGATGGTGCAAGGCACCACGTCCGATGCCGGTAAAAGTACCCTGGTTACGGCGCTGTGCCGCTGGGTCCGGCGCCAGGGTGTGAGTGTGGTGCCATTCAAGCCGCAGAACATGGCCCTCAACAGCGCCGTGACCACTGACGGTGGCGAAATCGGTCGTGCCCAGGCCGTGCAGGCCCAGGCGGCCGGTCTCGAGCCGCATACCGACATGAACCCGGTTTTGCTCAAGCCCAACAGCGACACGGGGGCCCAGGTCATCATCCACGGCCGTGCGGTCACCACCATGAACGCCGTGGCCTATCACGACTACAAGGCCATCGCGATGCAGGCCGTGCTGGCTTCCCACCAGCGGTTGAGCGCGGCGTATCCGGTGGTGATGGTGGAAGGCGCGGGGTCGCCGGCCGAGATCAATCTGCGAGCCGGTGACATCGCCAACATGGGGTTTGCCGAAGCGGTGGACTGCCCCGTGCTGCTGATCGCCGATATCAATCGCGGCGGGGTATTCGCCCATCTGGTGGGCACTCTGGAGTTGCTTTCGCCCAGCGAACAGGCGCGGGTCAAGGGCTTCATCATCAACCGTTTTCGCGGCGACATCGCCTTGTTGCAACCGGGCCTGGACTGGTTGGAAGCGCGCACCGGCAAGCCGGTGGTGGGCGTGCTGCCCTACGTGACGGACCTGCATCTGGAGGCCGAGGACGGCCTGGATCGGCGTCAGATTGACAAGGCAGAGCAGGTGCTCAAGGTGGTGGTGCCGGTGCTGCCACGCATCAGCAATCACACCGATTTCGATCCGTTGCGCCTGCACCCGCAGGTTGACCTGCAATTCATCGGCCCTGGCCAGGCCATCGCGCCAGCCGACCTGATCATCCTGCCGGGGTCGAAGAGTGTGCGCAGCGACCTGGCCCATCTACGGGCCCACGGCTGGGAAGCGGCCATCCAGCGGCATCTGCGCTATGGCGGCAAGCTGCTGGGGATCTGCGGCGGCTTGCAGATGCTCGGCCAACAGGTTCACGATCCGCTGGGACTGGAAGGCGCGCCGGGCTCCAGCGACGGACTGGGACTCCTGGCGTTCGAAACGACTCTGGAGCACGAGAAGCAGCTGCGCAATGTCCGAGGACGATTGACCCTTGAGAATGCCGAGGTCAGTGGCTACGAGATCCATGCTGGCGTGACCGTCGGCCCGGCGCTGGAACAGCCCCTGGTGCAATTGGATGATGGCCGCTGCGACGGGGCCCGGAGCCTCGACGGACAGATTCTCGGCACCTACCTGCACGGCCTGTTCGAGTCGCCCGAGTCCAGCAGCGCCTTGTTGCGTTGGGCCGGGTTGGCGGACGTGCAAGCGGTGGATTATCACGGCTTGCGCGAGCGGGACATCGAGCGGCTGGCGGATCTGGTGGAAAAGCATCTGGATACCGGGTTGTTGCGCCAACTTTGTGGGATCTAGGGTGGCTGGACTGGCCCTATCGCGAGCAGGGGATTGCGGACACCGGGCCAATGTGGGAGCGAGCCCGCTCGCGATGGGGCTGGCAGCAACACCGCCTATTTGAAAGGTAATACACCATGCTCCAACTGATCCTCGGCGGCGCCCGCTCCGGCAAGAGTCGCCTGGCTGAAAAACTCGCAGTGGGCACTCGCTTGCCGGTGACCTACATCGCCACCAGCCAACCTCTGGACGGCGAGATGAACGAGCGAGTCGCCCTGCATCGCGCGCGTCGTCCGGCCGAATGGGCGCTGGTGGAAGAGCCGCTGGCCCTGGCCCAGGTGTTGCGGGACAACGCCGCGCCAGGACAGTGCCTGCTGGTGGATTGCCTGACCTTGTGGCTGACCAACCTGCTGATGCTCGATGACGCCCCGCGACTGGGCAAGGAGCGCGACGCACTGCTGGACTGTGTGGCCGCACTGCCCGGTGAAATCATTTTTGTCAGCAACGAGACCGGAATGGGTGTCGTGCCGCTGGGCGAGTTGACTCGCCGTTATGTCGATGAAGCCGGTTGGCTGCATCAAGCCCTGGCCGAACGTTGTCAGCGTGTTGTGCTGACCGTTGCCGGCCTGCCCCTGACCCTCAAAGGTACTGCGTTATGAATCACCGCTGGTGGCTGGATCCGTGCAAGTCCCTCGATACCCAGGCTCTGGAACAAGCCGCGGCCCGTCAGCAACAACTGACCAAGCCAGCCGGTTCCCTGGGGCGGCTCGAATCGGTGGCGGTGCAACTGGCGGGTCTGCAAGGGCAGGTCAAGCCAAGCCTGGATCGACTGTGGATCGCGATTTTTGCCGGCGACCATGGGGTGGTGGCCGAGGGCGTGTCGGCCTATCCCCAGGAGGTCACCGGGCAGATGCTGCTCAACTTCGTCAGCGGCGGCGCGGCCATCAGCGTCCTGGCGCGGCAATTGGGCGCTGCGTTGGAGGTCGTGGACCTGGGAACCGTGACGCCGTCACTGGATCTGCCCGGTGTGCGGCATCTGCATATCGGGCCCGGCACGGCGAATTTCGTCCAGGGTCCGGCGATGACCGTGACTCAGGGCGAGCAGGCCCTGCAAGCCGGACGCGACAGCGTTGCTCGCGCGACTACCAGCGGCACGCAGTTGTTCATCGGGGGGAGATGGGCATCGGCAACACCACGGCGGCCAGTGCCCTGGCCTGCGCCTTGCTCGATTGCCCTGTGGCTCATCTGGTCGGGCCGGGCACGGGGTTGGACGCGGCAGGTGTCAGTCGCAAAGCCCAAGTGATTGAACGTGCCCTGATGCTGCATCGAGCCCAGAGCAGCGATCCGTTGCAGACGCTGTTCAACCTGGGTGGGTTTGAAATCGCCGCGCTGGCCGGTGCCTACCTGGCCTGCGCGCAGCAAGGCATCGCAGTACTGGTGGACGGTTTTATCTGCAGCGTTGCGGCATTGGTGGCGGTGCGCCTCAATCCCGGGTGCCGGCCATGGCTGCTGTTCGGCCATCGTGGCGCCGAACCGGGGCATCGCCACGTCCTGGAAACACTCGGTGCCGAACCGCTGCTCGACCTGGGCCTGCGCCTGGGCGAGGGCAGTGGCGCCGCGCTGGCGGTACCGCTATTGCGCCTGGCCTGTGACCTGCACGGGCAAATGGCGACGTTTGCCGAAGCGGCCGTGGCGGATCGCCCGGCATGACCTTGCGTCTGGACCTGCTGCGCCATGGCGAAACCGAGCTGGGCGGCGGCTTGCGTGGCAGCCTCGACGATGCGTTGACGGCCAGGGGCTGGGAGCAAATGCACGCCGCTGTGGCAACGGATAGCCCCTGGGATCGGCTGGTGAGTTCGCCGTTGCAGCGGTGTGCGCGTTTTGCCGAGCAGCTTGGTAGCCGACTCAACCTGCCGGTGCACGTGGACGCGGATCTGCAAGAGCTGCATTTCGGCGCTTGGGAGGGTCGCAGCGCAGCGGCGCTGATGGACACGGACGCCGAGGCCTTGGGCCGGTTCTGGGCCGATCCTTATGCTTTCACGCCCCCCGACGGTGAGCCGGTGCTGGCGTTTTCGACGCGGGTCCTGGCGGCGGTGGAGCGCCTGCACGCGGCTTACGCGGGGCAGCGGGTGTTATTGGTCAGCCATGGCGGCGTGATGAAGTTGCTGCTGGCCCAGGCCCGAGGCCTGCCCCGGGAGCAACTGCTCAACGTTGAAGTAGCCCACGGTGCGCGGTTCTCCCTTCGGGTGTCGTCCGGTCCGGTCTTTACGGAGATAAGCTGAAGATGCTGCCGTTCTGGATCGCCCTGCAATTTCTCAGCAGCTTGCCGGTTCGCCTGCCGGGCATGCCGGAGCCTGGGGAGCTTGGCCGTTCGTTGTTGTTCTACCCGCTGGTGGGGTTGTTGTTCGGTGCATTGCTCTGGGGCTTCAACACCTTGCTGCTCGGTACGCCGTTGCTGCTGCATGGCGCGCTGTTGCTGACGGCATGGGTGCTGCTCAGTGGCGGTCTGCACCTGGATGGTCTGGCCGACAGTGCTGACGCCTGGCTCGGAGGTTTTGGCGACCGCGAACGCACGCTGCTGATCATGAAAGACCCGCGCAGCGGACCGATTGCCGTGATCACTTTGGTATTGGTGCTGCTGCTCAAGTTCGCGGCGTTGCTGGCGCTGCTCGAACAAGGGCAGGCCCTGGTGTTGCTCATCGTGCCGGTATTGGGGCGTGCGGCGCTGCTGGGTCTGTTCCTGACCACGCCTTATGTGCGTGCCGGCGGGTTGGGCCAGGCACTCGCCGACCACCTGCCGCGACCCGCGGGGTGGCAGGTCTTGTCGGCCTGTGCGCTGGGGTGCGTGCTGGTGGCGGGCTGGACCGGGATCTCGGCGCTGATCATCGCCGTGGTGGTGTTCATCGCCTTGCGGCAGATGATGTTGCGCCGGCTGGGTGGGTGCACCGGCGACACCGCCGGGGCCTTGTTGGAGCTTCTTGAGATGGCAGTGTTGGTGGGGATGGCATTGATCTGACGCCACGCGGAGGTCTGTGGGAGCAAGGCTTGCCCGCGATGAAGACACCTCGATATCAAGACTCACCGCGTTGACTTCATCGCGGGCAAGCCTTGCTCTCACAAGTTGTTGCCACAGGTTTTCCTCGTCAAGCGATACATTTAAATTTGCATTCATCCAGTTAACGGGTATATACACGCATCATGCTTCCTTCCCAATGTCTGTGCATCAACCTGCGTCGCGCCGCTCGAGGCGTCAGCAGGTATTACGACGGCGCTCTCGATGGCTTCGGGATCAACGTTGCCCAGTATTCTTTGCTGAGCAACCTGGCGCGCCTGGATCAGCCGAGTATTTCGTCCCTGGCCGAGGCCATGGGCCTGGACCGCAGCACCCTGGGGCGCAATCTTCGGGTGTTGGAAGGCGAGGGGCTGGTGGCGCTTGCCGAGGGTGAGGACATGCGTAACCGCATCGTCGTGCTGACGCAAGCCGGACGCGACCGACTGGCGGCGGCATTGCCCGCCTGGGAAGCGGCGCAACAACGATTGATCGATAAACTGGGCACCGAGAAGCGCACGGCATTGCTGGCCTTGCTGGATGAACTGGCGTGAAGCCGGTTCGTTCGATAATAAGCGGGTATATACCCGCGAGTGGAGAATAAAAATGGCATCGATGTGGCGTACCTGTGGTTGGGTCCTGGTGGGCAGCGCGCTGATCCTGGCGTTGTCCCTGGGTGTGCGGCATGGCTTCGGGCTGTTCCTGGCCCCCATGAGCACCGAGTTCGGCTGGGGCCGTGAGGTGTTCGCCTTCGCCATCGCCCTGCAGAACCTGATCTGGGGCCTGGCGCAGCCGTTTACCGGGGCGCTGGCCGACCGCTTCGGTGCGGCGAAAGTGGTGCTGATCGGCGGTGTACTCTACGCCGTGGGCCTGGTGTTCATGGGGTTGTCGGATTCCGCTTGGTCGCTGTCATTGAGTGCAGGGCTGCTGATCGGTATCGGTCTGTCCGGTACGTCTTTCTCGGTGATCCTCGGGGTGGTCGGTCGGGCTGTGCCGCCGGAAAAACGCAGCCTGGGCATGGGTATCGCCAGTGCCGCCGGCTCCTTCGGTCAGTTCGCCATGTTGCCGGGTACTTTGGGCCTGATCGGCTGGCTCGGCTGGTCCGCCGCACTGCTGGCCTTGGGCTTGCTGGTGGCGCTGATAGTACCGCTGGTGAGCATGCTCAAGGACACGCCGATGCCCTTGGCCGGCCATGAGCAGACCTTGTCCGAAGCGTTGCGCGAAGCGTGCAGTCATTCCGGGTTCTGGTTGCTGGCGTTCGGCTTTTTCGTCTGCGGTTTCCAGGTGGTGTTCATTGGTGTGCATCTGCCGGCGTACCTGGTGGACCAACACCTGCCAGCCACCGTCGGCACCACGGTGCTGGCCCTGGTCGGGCTGTTCAATATCTTTGGCACCTACACCGCCGGCTGGCTCGGCGGACGTATGTCCAAGCCACGGCTGCTGACAGGGTTGTACCTGACGCGGGCGGTGGTGATCGGCGTGTTCCTCTGGCTACCGGTCACCACCACCACGGCCTATGCATTCGGCATGGCGATGGGGTTCTTATGGCTTTCCACCGTGCCTTTGACCAACGGCACCGTGGCCACCCTGTTCGGTGTGCGAAATCTCTCGATGCTGGGTGGGATCGTGTTCCTGTTCCACCAGTTGGGATCGTTCCTGGGCGGTTGGTTGGGCGGCGTGGTGTATGACCGCACCGGCAGTTACGACTTGATCTGGCAGGTCTCCATCCTGCTCAGTCTGCTGGCGGCGGCGTTGAACTGGCCGGTGCGCGAGCGCCCGGTGGCGCGCCTGCAGGTTCAGGCCGGTGCGGCATGAGTCGCGTCGGCCCCTGGTTGGTGATTGCCGGCGCCATCCTGCTGTTGGCGTTTGCCTGGTGGGGTTGGCATCGGGGCGGATTGGCCTTGATGCAACTGGGCATGGGCAACTGCTGAGCGGTGGACGCTTCAGGCCATGACGAGTAACGTCGTGGTCTGACATGTCTTCAAGGAAGTACCTACATGCTGATGCGCTGGCTAGCTGTTCCCGCTCTGTTACTGGTTGTGACCGGGCAAGCCTGGGCAGCCGACTGCCCACCGTTGCTGGAGGGTTCGTTGCCCAAGCTGCGGGCCAAGGAAACCATCGATCTGTGCCAGCGCTTCGCCGGCAAGCCGCTGGTGGTGGTCAACACCGCCAGCTTCTGCGGGTTCGCGCCGCAGTTCAAAGGCCTCGAAGCCCTGAACCAGCGCTATAAGGATCAAGACCTGCAAGTGCTGGGCGTGCCGTCCAACGACTTCAAGCAAGAGTCCAAGGATGGCGCCGAGACGGCCAAGGTCTGTTACGTCAATTATGGCGTGACCTTCACCATGACCGAGCCGCAACCGGTACGTGGTGCCGACGCCATACCATTGTTCAAGCACCTGGCAGAACAATCCGGCGCGCCGAAATGGAATTTCTATAAGTACGTCGTGGATCGCCAGGGTAAGGTTGTTGCCAGTTTTTCCAGTCGGATTAAACCGGACGACCCTGAGTTCATCAAGGCGGTGGAAGCGGCGATTGCTTCCAGGCCCTGATCGTCAATAACGAAAAAGCCCCGGCTCTTTGCAGAGCGCGGGGCTTTTTTTCGCCTCGGATGGCGAGCGGGTCAGGCTCGCCGTGAGTCATCAGAAGCGGTAGGTTGCACCAACGCCGAAGCCGTTTGCGCTGTTTTCGTACTCAGCGTTGTAGGATTGACCCAGTCGGTTGGTACGGTTGACGTTGACTTTTTCTTCCTTGAGGTAGGAGTAAGCCACGTCGATGGTCAGGTCGTCGGTCGGACTCCAGCCGGCCCCCAGGCTGAAGATGGTCCGGTCGCCAGTCGGGATACGTGGCGAGCGGTCGGTGTTGTTGGCAGGGGACTGGTCGAAGGTCAGGCCGGTACGCAGTACCCACTGTTTGTTCAACTGGTAGGAGGTACCGAGGGCGTAAGCCCAGGTGTCATGCCAGTTCTGTTCTTCGGTGATAGTGCCCACGAGAGCTGGAGCCAACCCGCCGCCGGCTGCCGCTGTCACGCCGTCGTTATTGACCGTGATGTCTTTCAGTCGGCTCCAGCGAGTCCAGGTACTGCCTGCATAGACTGTCCAGGCATCGTTGATTTGCTGGGTGACGGAGAAGTCGGCCGATTCAGGCGTGGTGATATCCAGCGAGGCGTCATAGCGTCCGTTTCTCAGGAAAGCGGCTGGAACGCCTGCGCCCGGGGTGACCTCGGTGTGGCCTTCGAGTTTGTACTTGACCTTGGAGTGGTAGGTCAGGCCGACGCGAGTGGTGTCGGTTGCCTGGACCAGGAGGCCGATGTTGTAGCCGTAGCCAATGTCATCACCTTTGATCTTCACGTTGCCATCGGTGCCGGGCAAAGGCGCCGGTAGGGTCAGCGCCGATTCCAGCTGACCGGAAATACGGTTGATCGTCGGACCAAAACCAATCGACACCTTGTCGTTGAAGGCATAGCTGACAGTAGGCTGGAAGGTGATGACCTTCACTTCGCTCTTGCTGCCGAAGTTGCGTCCCTGGAAGCTGTTTTCATAGTCGGTGATCAGGCCGAATGGGGCGTAGACACCCAGGCCGAACGCCCATTGATCATCGATAGGCTTGACGTAATAGCCCATGGGTACGGCAGTGAACGGCACCATATCGCCGTCGTTGCTACCGGTGCGGCTGCCGCTGGCATCGTTGATGTCGGTCGAAGCATCGATGGCCGCCAGGCCACCCGTCACTTGCTGGCGCTTGAGGCGCGACATGCCGGCAGGGTTGCCAAACACGGTACTTGCATCATCGGCAGAGGAAGAACGACCCGCGAAACCAGTGCCCATGCCACTGATACTCTGTTCGTTCAGGGCGAAGCCGCTGGCGAACAATTGAGTGGAGGCCAAAGTTACGGCGAGGCCAAGGGTGGTTTTGAGCATCATTTTTTTCATTGTTAGAACTCCGTGTGGTCACCGAGGCGAAAACTACCAACATTTTTGCTCAAGCGCTATAGCCTGTTTTGCGTGAGTTAGAGCGGTTTTGTAGGACAATCCGACCAGATTCGCGGCCGTTGTAGGAAGTTTCCAAACATCCTCTTCAACAGGCGACCTGATTCAGCGATGAAACACATTGTTGCCAGGCGCAGGTGAAGTCCCGCAGGCGCCCTTGGGGGTGAAATGTCTGGCGCCAGATCCGGGCCATGCCCAGCAGATCATCGGCATCGGGAAGCGGGGTGTTTTGTTCCTCCACCAGCAGCCAGGCGATGGCAGTGGCGTAACGCAGGTTGACGGTCAGTTCCAGATGCGGACCGCTGAGAAAGGCATGTTGGCTGGCCAGGCCGCGCACGAGGCTGGCGCGCTCCGGATCCAGCGCCAGGTAATGATCCCAGAGTGCTTTGTGGCGGGGTTCGGTGATGCGATACAGGCCATGGCCGCGACGGTCGTGCAAGGCTGAACCCAGGCCGGACTGGCTGGCGGCAATGCCCAGTAACAAGGACTCCGCCGTTGCGCTGTGGCGCCCCAGGTAAAGGAGCGTCGGGCGGATCACATATCGACACAGTTCGCTGGCAGCGATACCCATAACACCCTCGAAGCGTAAGAGGGGCGGAGCCTGGAAGCGTGGGGCTTGGCAGCGGTGGATCGGTCCAGGCTCCGCCGACAGCGGATCATGCCGCTTGACTTGAAGTGTAGTGTCATATTCCCGTTGTAAAGGACTGTTTTTAAATCATCTTCCGCCAGTGGTTATAACTGTTATATCCGTTGGTGCTTAAGCCGTTTCGCTTTATCGAGAAACTTCAGGCAATAAAAAGCCCCGCTTTTCGGGCGGGGCCTTTGGGTTTTCAGCGTTCTGGCGTTTCAGGCAACCAGTGCCTGACGGGTACGCTCGATCACGGCCTGCAGCGGTTCTGCGCTGGAGTATTGATCGGGGTACAGGCGTTCGCTGTGACGAGCGATGCCGTGTTCGTTGACCAGCGTGAAGCTGAAGCAGCCTTTGCGAGCGGCCATGATCAGGCAGTTCATTGGAGCAAAAGCGTTGGTTAGGGTGCGGATGGCATCCTGTGTCTGGATTTGAGTCGACATGTTATGGGTGTTCCTACAAATGACACGGTTAAGAACCGTGCAACGTTAAAACGTTCCAGTAACGTCGACCACCATTGGTCGAACGAAGAACCCGACTGGAACAAAGCAGCCAGTTTGAGCGCTATATGAATGTGCGCGCTTGGGCTGGCAGGTAGGTACTTAGGAGGGCAGGCGACACAGCAGGGGCAAAGGTTCTGGGCCCAGGGTGAAGATCCTGATCAATTTTGCAGGTTGGTTCGGTCAGAGTAACGAGCTTGGCAACACCCTTTGTATTCAGTCAAAGGCTGTGTTGGCGCAAGATTTACCTGGAAACCATCGAGGGGGTCGGTCTCTGTTATCGGTGAGGCATCCCTTGGGGATGGCTGACCGTGGAGATGTGTTCGACCCGGAATTGACTTTCAGCTTGGTACTAACGGCGCGGATGTTAACGGATCGAGTTGCAGAAGGGAAGTCTGTTGTTCAAAAAATATCCAGATCCGCTGCGTTTGGTCGGATGATCTGGGTAGGGCGTCGTGCCATATTGGGTCGGGTTATCCCCAGGCTTACCGCCAAATGCATCAAGAAAGCGCACCGATATAACCGCTCTGGGTGTTACTTGTGCACACTCCCCAGGGACTTTGTCACCGAACTGTCATGTCGCAACAATCCGGGGTGGGTGCCTGTATCCAAAATTTAAGTCAATGAAAAACATCGCTTTTTTTTACTGGTGAAAAAATCGTCAGTTTGAGCGCAGCCCCCGTCCCATAGGGCTTTCGCCCTCTTCAGGGGGGTTGTCCACTGAGTTATCCACAGCTTCTGTGGATTGTCCCAAGCACTTGCTCTAGCACGGGCGTGCCGGTTTTTTTCGGCTTTACCCACACGAAAAAAGGAGTAGAGTGGCGCGCCTTTCGATCTGCCCCATAGTGCGTTATGAAGTTTCGCTCAGTATCAAATCCTGTTACTTCCACACCCCCAAGTGTTACCCCGCCCAAGCGCATGTCGATGCGGGTCGCCGAGTGGTTGCTCGACAGCCCGCGGCTCGGAGAAAGCCCCAGCGTCAAGCACCTGGCCGGGCGCCTGCTCAAGCAACCGGCACGGGAAGGTGTCGTGGCTGCGCAAAGTCGCCTGGGTCGGTTGATGTGCCGTGAGTGCGGTAACGCCCGGGACCGGCGCATCGGTCAGGATCTGCTGCGCCAGGCCGCCCGGGCAGGGGATCATCGAGCCCGGCAGGCCCTTCTTGAAATAGAAGACTGAAATAGCAGGGCTGAGCTGGGCAACCTCCAGCGGCTTGGTTAACCTTCGGGCTTTCATCTGATCGACAGGATTTGTCATGGCTATGGATTTGACCAGCCTGTTGTTGGGCCTGGCGGGCGCTGCGGTGCCGTTGCTCGCACTGGCCTGGCACCTGCAGCGCCAGGCCAGTGCCGCGCAGACCGACGTGGCGCTGCTGGAAGAGCGCCTGGCCACCGCGCACATGGCACATGATGGCCTGAATGCCCAACTCGATGCCTGCCGCGACGAAATCAGTGACCTGAGCCAAGCCAACGGAGCCAAGCAAGCCGAACTCGCGGCGGCCTGTCGGGAAGTCGAACTGTTGCAGATCGAGCGCGATAACGCTCGGGACGCGGCTCATGCCTGGAACCTGGAGCGTGCCAGCAAAGAGGCGGAACTGCGGCGGCTCGATGCCCAGGCGGCGTCGCTGCATGCCGAACTGCGCGAGCAGCAGGAAAACCATCAGCAACGCCTGGATGACCTGCAAGGTTCACGGGACGCGCTGCGGGCGCAGTTCGCCGAGCTGGCCGGAAAAATCTTCGATGAGCGTGAGCAACGTTTTGCCGAAACCAGCCAGCAACGCCTGGGGCAGTTGCTCGATCCGTTGAAAGAGCGCATCCAGTCTTTCGAAAAGCGCGTCGAAGAAAGCTATCAGGCCGAAGCCCGTGAGCGTTTCTCCCTGGGCAAGGAGCTGGAGCGACTGCAACAGCTGAACCTGCGCCTGAGCGATGAAGCCACCAACCTCACTCGTGCGCTCAAGGGCCAGAAGACCCAGGGTAACTGGGGCGAGTTGATTCTGGAACGGGTGCTTGAGCACGCTGGCCTGGAGAAAGGCCGTGAGTATCAGACCCAGGTCAGCCTCAAGGGTCCGGATGGCGAGCGGTTCCAGCCTGACGTGTTGATTTACCTGCCCGGCGACAAGCAGGTGGTGGTCGATTCCAAGGTCAGTCTCACTGCCTATCAGCAGTATGTGGCCGCTGAAGATGACGCCATCGGCCAGCTTGCCCTCAGGCAACACATCGTGTCGCTGCGGGCCCATGTCAAAGGACTGGCCGGCAAGGACTACAAACGCCTGGACGGTTTGCACAGCCTGGATTTCGTCTTGTTGTTCGTACCGATCGAAGCGGCGTTTTCCGCTGCCCTGCAAGCCGAGCCGAATCTGTTTCAGGAAGCCTTTGACCGCAACATTGTGATCGTCAGCCCGACCACGTTGCTGGCGACGTTGCGGGTGATCGACAGCTTGTGGAAGCAGGAGCGCCAGAGCCAGAACGCCCGGGAAATCGCCGAGCGGGCCGGGTGGCTGTACGACAAGTTCGTGCTGTTCATCCAGGACCTGGACGAAATCGGCGGCCGCCTGCAACAACTGGACAAGGCCTACAGTGCCGCGCGCAACAAGCTGACAGAAGGGCGCGGCAACCTGGTCAGTCGCACCGAACAACTCAAGCTGCTCGGCGCCCGGGCGAGCAAGCGGCTGCCGGGTGAACTGCTTGAGCGGGCGATGACCGATGAGGATGGGCTGCCCGAGTTGCCGGAAGAAGCCGATGCCAAACCCGACGCTTGACCAGGCACTAATGCAAGCCCCGTGATTGATGCGGATCCTATGGCTGATGCAAACCTTGTGGTTGATGCAAACCCTGTGGCGAGGGGATTTATCCCCGCTTGAGTGCGCAGCACTTACAACGGAGGCTGCGGCGCAGCCTGACGGGGATAAATCCCCTCGCCACAGGTTCGATGCCTGGCCGGAGCGGCGTTGCTCCTACAACGGCAAATGCCGACTCAACAACGCCCTCAACGCCGCCGGCTTCACCGGTTTGGCCAGATAATCCAGCCCGGCGGCGTGCACCTGGGCCACCGTCTCGGGGCGGCCGTCGGCGCTGATCACGACCCCCGGCACCGGTTCACCCATGCGGGTACGCAACCAGGCCATCAACTCGGTGCCGGTTTCGCCGTCGTCGAGGTGAAAATCCACCAAGGCGAGTTGCGGGCGTCCGCCCTCGGCGAGCCAGCGCTCGCATTCTTCACGGTTGCGCGCTGTCCACACCTGGCAACCCCAGCGAGTCAGCAAGCTGTTCATGCCGATCAGGATGCTGTCTTCGTTATCGACACACAAAACCTGCGCGCCGCTGGGTAAATGCCCGTTGGGTTCGGCCACGATGCTGGGCGCGGCAATCTGCGTATGGGCCAGTGGCACGCTGACGCTGAACACACTGCCGCGTCCCGGCCAGGAGCGCACGCGCAACGTGTGGCCGAGTACGCGGCACAGCCCGTCGGCAATGGCCAGGCCCAGGCCCAGGCCTTTTTCGGCACGGGTCTGATGGCTGTCCAGGCGTTTGAATTCTTCGAAAATCACCTGTTGCTTATCTTCGGCGATGCCCGGTCCGCGGTCCCAGACCTCCAGGCATAACTCGCCGTTGCGCCGACGCACGCCCAGCAGGACGGGGCCCTTGGCATAGCGGAAGGCATTGGTGAGGAAATTCTGCAGGATGCGCCGCAGCAGTTTGATGTCGCTGTCGACCCGCAGTCGCGAGCCTCGAACGCGGAATTTCAGGCCCTGTTCCCGTGCCAGCACCGTGAACTCGGCGCCGAGGGTATCGAACAGGTCATTGAGGGCGAAGGGTTTGCGGTCGGGGTTGATCTTGCCGTTTTCCAGGCGGGAGATGTCCAGCAGGTCGGTGATCAGGTCTTCGGCCGAGCGCAATGAACTGTCCAGGTGCTGTACCAGTTGCCGGGCTTCGCCTGGCAAACCGTCGTGTTGATGGGACAGTGCGGCGGAGAACAGTCGAGCGGCGTTGAGGGGTTGCATCAGGTCATGGCTGACGGCGGCCAGGAAGCGGGTCTTGGATTGGTAGGCCGCTTCGGCGGTGCTTTTGGCTTCTGTCAGGGCTTCGTTCAGTTGCGACAATTCCCGGGTGCGTTCGGCCACCCGTTGCTCCAGTCCTTCATTGGCTTCGGTCAGGGCCTGTGCGGCTTCGCGGAAAGCGGTGATGTCGGTGAAGCTCATGACGAAACCGCCGCCGGGCATCGGGTTGCCGATCAGCTCGATCACTCGGCCGTTCGGAAACAGCCGCTCGGACGTGTGGGCGCGTCCCTGGCGCATCCAGTGCAGGCGCCGGGCGACATGGACTTCGGCCTCGCCAGGACCGCAGAGGCCGCGTTCGGCGTTGTAGCGGATGATGTCGGCAATGGGCCGGCCGACGCTGATCAGGCCGTCGGGGTAGTTGAACAGTTCCAGGTATCGACGGTTCCACGCCACCAACCGGAGAGACTGGTCGACCACGCTGATGCCCTGGGTGATGTTCTCGATGGCGCCTTGCAGCAGGGCACGGTTGAACTGCAGCACTTCCGAGGCTTCGTCAGCGATCCGGACCACATCTTCCAGTTGCATCTCCCGACCTTCGATCGCGGCTTTGACCACGGCTCGCGTCGACGAGGCCCCGAGCACGCCGGCCAGCAGGCGTTCGGTGTGGGCGATCCATTCGCTGTCGGCGTTCTGGTTCGGGTTGAAGCCTTTGCCCTGGCGGTAGGCAAAGCGGATGAAACTCTGGCGCGCCCGTTCCTCGCCGACGAAACGTGCCGCCAGTTGCAGCAGGTCTTCGATGTGCACCGCCAGCATCGACCGAGCGCTGGGGCGGGCGCTGATTTCCTGGCCGATGAAACGTCCGGCCTGCCAGTGCTCCGACACACGGGTGCGCGACAGCACCGAGATCCAGGCAAACAGCGTGAAGTTACCGGCCAGGGACAGGACGACGCCTTGGGTCAGTGGGCTGATCGGCAAATGCAAGGGGTTGCCGTGCAGCCAGGCCAGGCCCGGGAACGCGCTCAGGGACCAGCCCAGGCTGTGGGCAGCGATCGGCAGCACCAAGGTGTAGAACCAGAGGAAAATCCCCGCGGCGAGGCCGGCGAATACACCGCGGCGGTTCGCCTGTTTCCAGTACAGCGCACCGAGCATGGCGGGCGCCAATTGGGTGACCGCGGCGAAGGCGATCTGGCCGATGGTGGCCAGGCTCGCGGTGGAACCCAGCAGTCGGTAGCTGACGTAGGCCAGCAGCAGGATCACCACGATGCTCACCCGACGCACCGAGAGCATCCACTGGCGGAACACTTCAAACGGCCGCTCGGCGTTGTTGCGACGCAACAGCCAGGGCAGCAGCATGTCGTTGGACACCATGGTGGACAGGGCGACGCTCGCGACAATCACCATGCCGGTGGCCGCCGAGGCGCCGCCAATGAACGCCAGCAATGCCAGCGCCGGATGGGCTTGTGCCAGCGGCAGGCTGATGACGAATGAGTCCGGCAGCACCGAGCTGGGCAACAGCATTTGTCCGGCGAGGGCGATGGGCACCACGAACAGCGCGGCCAGGGCCAGGTAGGCGGGGAACACCCACTTGGCCAGGCGCAGGTCCTGGGGCTCGATGTTCTCCACTACCGTCACATGAAATTGGCGCGGCAGGCAGATGATCGCCATCATCGCCACCCCGGTCTGCACCACCATGGACGGCCAGTTGATGGTTTCTTTCCAGTACTGCTCCAGGCGCGGTGCGAGCATCGCCTGGTCGAACAAGTCGTCGAATCCGTCGTAGAGGCCGAACGTCACGAAGGCGCCGACCGCGAGGAAGGCGAACAGCTTGACCAGGGACTCGAAGGCAATGGCCAGCACCATGCCGCGGTGGTGTTCGGTGGCGTCGAGGTTGCGGGTGCCGAACACGATGGTGAACAAGGCCAGGATCAGCGAGACGATCAGCGCGGTGTCCTGGGCGCGGGTGCCCATGGCATCGGCACCGGCGCCGATCAACAGGTTCACCCCGAGCACGATACCCTTGAGTTGCAAGGCAATGTACGGCAGCACGCCCACCAGGCAGATCAGCGCGACCACCACCGCCAGCGACTGGGACTTGCCATAGCGGGCGGCGATGAAGTCGGCGATGGAGGTGATGTTCTCCTGTTTACTGATCATCACCATTTTTTGCAGGACCCATGGCGCCAGCACCAGCAACAGGATCGGTCCGAGGTAGATCGGCAGGAATGACCAGAGCTGTTCGGCCGCCTGGCCCACCGCGCCGAAGAAGGTCCAGCTGGTGCAATACACCGCCAGCGACAGGCTGTAGACCCAGGCCCGTACCCGTGGAGGCAACGGCGTGCTGCGCCGGTCACCGTAGAAGGCGATGGCGAACATGATGGCCATATAGGCCAGGGCAACAACGGCGATCAGCCCGCTGGACAACGACATGGAAACTCCCGAACGAAGAACACCGGGCTTGGGCCCGGCAAGACAGTCTCGCATGCCTGCTCGGGTTCGTCAGTGTCGACCAAGGTCGAGGCGTGGTGGGGTGTCGCACTCGGGTCATGTCGTGGATTTGCGGGCCTCATCGCGAGCAGGCTCGCTCCCACAGGGGGATGTGCGACGGACACAAACTTCTCATCCACCTCTGAAAATGTGGGAGCGAGCCTGCTCGCGAAAGCGCCGGGTCAGCTTGCATCAATGGTGAATGTAAAGTCGTCTTCGCGAGCAAGCCCGCTCCCACAGGGTTATGGACCATTCACAGATCTGGCGTGCGCCGCCTGTTCCCTGTGGGAGCGAGCCTGCTCGCGATGGCGGCCTTACTGCGCCAGCGCGATATCAATCAACCGATACAATTCCTCTACCTCCAGCGGCGCGCTGGCAAAGAGAATGCGGAACACTGTTGGCGCCACCATCACATTGATCAATCTCTCGATGCCGGGATTTGGTTCATCGGGATAACGCTCCAGGATGATCTGCAACTGAGCGCTGATGATCCCCACGCAATGCCCTGGCGTGGCGCAGGCCTGGATGTCGCGCATCATGTTGCGACCGGGTTCGGAACTCATCTCGTCCAGGTATTGCTCGGCCCAGGCGCGCAGGTCGCCGCGCAGGCTGCCGGTGTTGGCCGGTTCGCTGTCGAGGCGCATGCGGGCGACAGCGACGTCGGCCAGCAGCGCCGGCAGGTCACCCCAGCGCCGGTAGATGGTGGACGGCGTCACGCCCGCGCGCGCTGCAATCTGCGGCACGGTCAGCGTGGCGCGGTCCTGTTCCTGGAGCAGGGCGCGGACGGCCGAATGGATCGACTCTTGTACCCGGGCGCTTCTGCCGCCGGGGCGTAAACCTTCTTTAATAGCCATGAATCGGACCTTAACACAAAGAATTTGCTTTAAGCACGCATCGGTAGCACACTCGGCAAAAGCAAAAAATTAGCTTTTGCTGATGTTTTGTGAACAGCGTCTGCGGAGTGTGCCCATGTCCCGTCCAGCTTCGACCCGTGCCAGCCTGATATTCCTGGCCATCACCTTGCTCGGTTTCCTCGCCGCGTCCAGCGCGCCGACGCCGTTGTATCACCTCTATCAGGAACACATGCAGTTTTCCCCGGCCATCCTCACACTGATCTTCGGCGTATACGCCTTCAGCCTGTTGGCAGCCTTGCTGACCGTGGGCTCGTTGTCGGATTACCTGGGTCGCAAACCGGTGATCTTCGTGGCGCTGGTGCTCAACATGCTGGCGATGCTGCTGTTTATCAACGCCGACAGCATCGCGTGGCTGATCGGGGCCCGGTTGATCCAGGGCTTCGCCACGGGCATGGCCACCAGTGTACTGGGGGCCGCGCTGCTGGACTTCGATCGCCAGCAGGGCCCACTGATCACCAGTGTCGCGCCCTTGCTGGGGATGGCCTGCGGGGCGCTGGGGTGTGGCTTGCTGGCGGAGTTCGCGCCGTTGCCCCTGCAACTGACCTATTGGCTATTGCTGGGCCTGTTCCTGGCCCAGGCGATCTATCTCTGGCGTCTGAAAGAAAGTGTCAGCCCGCAATCCGGTGCCTGGCAGTCCCTGTGTCCAACCTTGCATGTGCCGCCGCAGGCGCGACGGCCCCTGTGGCGGGTCCTGCCGCTGAACCTGGCGGCCTGGGCGGTGGGTGGTTTCTATCTGTCGTTGGCGCCGTCCCTGGTGCGGGCAGCGACCGGATCGACCTCCAACCTGATTGGCGGTGCATTGGTGGCAGCCCTGACGCTTACCGGGGCCTTGTCCATCTACACGCTGCGCAACCAGAGTGCAGAGAAGATGCTGCGGCTTGCCGCCAGCTTATTGATGACCGGCCTCGCCCTGGTATTGATCGCCGCGCACACAGGCAGCCTGCCGTTGTTCTTCATCGGCACCCTGGTGACCGGCAGCGGTTTCGGCGCGGGTTTCCTGGGCGCGCTGCGCAGCATCATGCCGCTGGCCTTGCCCCATGAGCGGGCCGGCTTGATGTCGGCATTCTATGTGCTCAGTTACCTGGCTTTCAGCTTGCCGTCACTGCTGGCCGGGAACCTGACGCGGGTGTTCGGATTGATCCCGACAACCGATGGCTATGGCCTGGTGCTGATCCTGTTGGCGAGCGCTGCGTTGCTGGGGCTGTTGCGTCAGGCCGCCAAGCCGGCAGGCAGTGGCGTTCGACCTTGATGCGTTGAATGCAGACGGTTGAATTGAGCTAGCCTAGGCGTCTTGCCATTTATCTCTGGTGATTTCCCTTGAAGATTATTCGCAGCAAGTCCTTCACCGGCGACCGTGCCTGGGCCGCGTTGGACATCGCTAACATGAACGGCATCACCACGCGCCTGCACTGGACCGATCAGCCGTACAAATGGCATGTCAACGATGGTCAGGAAGTCTTCGTGGTGCTCGATGGGCTTGTGCAGATGTGCTATCGGGAGGAGGGGATCGAAAAAGATACCTTGCTGGGGGTTGGGGATATTTTCTACGCCTCGGTCGGGACCGAGCATGTGGCCAAGCCCCAGGGACCGGCGAGAATCCTGGTGATCGAAAGTGAAGGCAGCGTCTAATGGGTTATCTGTAAAATGGATAACATATAGAGAAATTACCCGTTATATCGATATTCGATCCGGCTCTAAGATGACTCCACCTCAACCGGGGACTGGAGTTCGTCATGACATGCTGCCCTGCAACAAACCGTTTGCGCCCACTGAGCCATTTGCCCAGGCCGTTGGAGGCCATTCGCCAATTCACGCCCAACTGGTTCGCCGTGACCATGGGGACCGGCGTACTCGCCCTGGCCTTGGCGCAATGGCCGGGCAATGTGCCTGGCCTGCGAGTCGTGGGTGAAGGGTTGTGGTTGTTCAACATCCTGCTGTTCGTGTTGTTCAGCGGTTTGTACGCTGCCCGCTGGCTTTTGTTCTTCGACGAAGCGCGGCGGATTTTCGGCCACTCAACGGTCTCGATGTTCTTCGGCACCATTCCCATGGGGCTGGCGACCATCATCAACGGTTTCCTGGTTTTCGGCCTGCCGCGCTGGGGAGAGGCCGTGGTGTCGCTGGCTGAGGCGTTGTGGTGGGTCGATGTGGCGCTGTCCCTGGCCTGTGGCGTGTTGATCCCATTCCTGATGTTCACCCGGCAGGAACACCGGATCGACCAGATGACCGCCGTGTGGTTGTTGCCGGTGGTGGCCGCCGAAGTCGCTGCCGCCAGTGGCGGGCTCTTGGCGCCGCATCTGGCTGACGTCCATTCGCAACTGGTCATGTTGGTCGCCAGCTACGTGCTCTGGGCTTTTTCCCTGCCGGTGGCGTTCAGCATTCTGACGATTCTGCTGCTGCGCATGGCCTTGCACAAATTGCCCCACGAAAGCATGGCGGCCTCAAGTTGGCTGGCCCTGGGGCCCATCGGTACGGGGGCCCTGGGCATGTTGGTACTGGGCAGCGACGCCCCGATGATCTTTGCGGCCAACGGTTTGCCTGGCGTCGGTGAAATCTCCGCCGGCCTGGGGCTGGTGGCCGGCGTCACGCTATGGGGCTTTGGGTTCTGGTGGATGTTGATGGCGCTGCTGATCACGGCGCGCTACTTGCGCGAAGGCATCCCGTTCAATCTCGGCTGGTGGGGCTTTACTTTCCCCTTGGGCGTGTACGCATTGACGACGCTGAAACTGGCGAGCCTGTTGGGCCTGGGGTTCTTCACGCTGTTCGGTTGCCTGCTGGTGGCGATGCTGGTGGTGCTGTGGCTGATTGTCGGTTGGCGCACGCTGTCGGGTGCCTGGCACGGTGAGTTGTTCGTGTCGCCGTGCATTGCCGGGCTGGCGAAATAATTGCCCGGCGGCTCCCAAGCGACGTGCCGTAGGTTAATGTGTGGCCTGGATAAAAAAACGTTATTCCAATAAGCGTCCACGCCACTCAGGAACATGGAAGATGAGTCACCCTTCGCAGTTCACCTTGCTTCGCCGACGGCGTTTCCTGCCGTTTTTCATCACGCAATCCCTAGGGGCCTTCAACGACAATGTGTTCAAGCAGTCGCTGATCCTCGCCATTCTCTACCGGCTGACCATCGAGGGCGATCGTTCGATCTGGGTCAACCTGTGCGCGCTGCTGTTCATCCTGCCGTTCTTTCTGTTCTCGGCGCTGGCGGGGCAGTTCGGGGAAAAATTCGCCAAGGATGCGTTGATCCGTCTGATCAAGCTTGGCGAAATCGTCATCATGACAGTCGGCGCGGTGGGCTTTCTGTTCGATCACTTGTCGCTGATGCTGGTGGCGCTGTTCGCCATGGGCACCCACTCGGCGCTGTTCGGTCCGGTCAAATATTCGATCCTGCCCCAAGCGCTGCACGAGGACGAACTGGTCGGCGGTAATGGCCTGGTGGAGATGGGCACCTTCCTGGCGATCCTCGCCGGCACCATCGGCGCTGGGGTCATGATGTCTTCGGCCCACTATGCACCGGTGGTGTCGACCGCGATCATCGGCATCGCCGTGCTCGGTTACCTGGCCAGCCGCAGCATTCCCCGGGCGGCGGCCGCGTCGCCGCAAATGCGTCTGGACTGGAACATCTTCAGTCAATCCTGGGCCACCTTGAAACTGGGCCTGGGGCAAACCCCGGCGGTGTCCCGTTCCATTGTCGGCAACTCCTGGTTCTGGTTTGTCGGGGCGATTTACCTGACGCAGATTCCGGCTTACGCCAAAGACTGGATGCACGGCGACGAAACCGTGGTGACCTTGATCCTGACGGTGTTTTCGGTAGGCATAGCCCTGGGTTCGCTGCTCTGCGAAAAGCTGTCCGGACGCAAGGTCGAGATCGGCCTGGTGCCGTTCGGTTCGTTCGGCCTGACGGTGTTCGGGCTGTTGTTGTGGTGGCATTCCGGTGGAATCCCCGACAGTGTCGACGGCCATGGCTGGCTCGAACTGCTTGGCTTCGGTCATGCCTGGCTGGTGCTGATCGATATCCTGGGCCTCGGCGTGTTCGGCGGCTTCTACATCGTGCCGCTGTACGCGCTGATCCAGTCGCGCACCGCTGAAAACGAGCGGGCACGGGTGATTGCCGCCAACAACATTCTCAATGCCTTGTTCATGGTGGTCTCGGCCATTGTCTCCATCGTATTGCTGAGCCTGGCCAAGCTGTCGATCCCGCAGCTGTTCCTGGTGGTGTCGCTGCTGAACATCGGCGTCAACGCCTACATCTTCAAGATCGTCCCCGAGTTCACCATGCGTTTCATGATCTGGCTCCTGAGCCATTCCATGTACCGGGTGGAGCACCGCAATCTGAACGCTATTCCCGATGAAGGCGCCGCGCTGTTGGTCTGCAATCACGTCTCCTTCGTCGACGCGCTGCTGATTGGCGGCGCGGTGCGTCGGCCGATTCGCTTCGTGATGTACTACAAGATCTACAACCTGCCCGTTCTGAATTTCATCTTTCGCACTGCCGGGACCATTCCGATTGCCGGGCGCCAGGAGGATATTCATATCTACGAAAAGGCCTTCACGCGGATCGCGCAGTATCTGAAGGATGGCGAGCTGGTGTGCATCTTTCCTGAAGGAAAGTTGACCGCTGATGGTGAGATCAATGAGTTCAAGAGCGGCTTGACGCGCATCCTGCAGGAGACGCCGGTGCCGGTGATTCCCCTGGCGTTGCAGGGCTTATGGGGCAGTTTCTTCAGTCGTGATCCGGCCAAGGGCCTGTTTCGGCGGTTATGGTCGCGGGTGACCCTGGTGGCGGGGTCGGCGGTGGCGGTGGAGATGGCTGAGCCGGCCAGGCTGCAAGCGCTGGTCGGCGAGTTGCGTGGGAATGTCAGGTAAACACTCAGGCCTTATGAGGCCCTAATCTGTGGGAGCAAGGCCTTGCTCCCACAGGCCCTGCTTCCACAGGCTCTATTTGCAAAAGGGTCTAGGCGCTGACTTTAAGCCCGATCAATCCCGCAATGATCAACGCAACGCTGACCAACCGAACCAGCGCCATCGACTCACCAAATAGAATAATCCCGGCGATCACCGTGCCCACGGCGCCGACTCCGGTCCAGATCGCGTAGGCCGTGCCCAGTGGCAATTCCTTCATGGCAAGGCCGAGCAGGCCAAGGCTGATCGCCATGGCTGCAACCGTCAATGCAGTGGGGAGAGGGCGGCTGAAGCCGTCGGTGTATTTCAGGCCGACAGCCCAGCCGACTTCGAACAGGCCGGCAAAAAACAGAATGATCCAGGACATCGAGCACCTCCATCAGTCGATGGGGTCGTCCCCGGATTGACACTTGATCGGCGGATGGGATCAAGTGGCGGGGTCGTCCCCGCGCTGAAAGGGTAGAGTGCCCATTCCCGGGCACTCGATCAAGCCTGCTTTCAGTCGGCCGCTTGCCCGGCGGCGAGCGCTTCGCGGTCCTGCTTTTCGCTCATGCGGCGGAAGTAGGTTGAGAGCAGCGCCCCGGAGATGTTGTGCCAGACGCTGAACAACGCGCTGGGCACCGCCGCCAATGGCGAAAAGTGCGCACTCGCCAGGGCGGCGCCCAGACCGGAGTTCTGCATGCCCACTTCCAGCGCCAGGGTCTTGCGTTGCGCCAATGGAAGACCGAACAAGCGCCCGGTGAAATACCCCAGCAGGTAACCGAAGCTGTTGTGCAACATCACAATGGCCATGATCAGCAGGCCGGATTCGGCGATCTTCGCCTGACTGGCCGCCACCACCGCGGCCACGATGATCACGATGCTCACCACTGATATCAGCGGCAGCACTTCTACAGCATGACGAACCCGTGCACCCAACAGGCGTTGGGCAATGATGCCCAGTGCAATCGGCAACAGCACGATTTGCAGGATCGACCAGAATAGCGCCGAGAATGACACCGGCAACCAGGCCGAGGCCAGCAACCAGATCAGCGCCGGGGTCAGCAGGGGAGCCAGCAGGGTCGTGATCGCGGAGATCGCCACGGCCAGAGCCAGGTCGCCGCGCGCCAGCCAGGTCATGACATTGGACGACGTGCCGCTCGGGCAGCAGCCCACCAGAATCACACCGACGGCGATCTCCGGTGGCAGGCTGAACAATTGGCAAAGCAGCCACGCGGTACCGGGCATAATGACGAACTGGGCAATCACCCCCAAGGCTACACGCCCTGGGCGGCGGGCCACTTCGGCAAAATCTTCCAGCTTGAGCGCCAGGCCCATGCCAAACATCACCAGCCCCAGCAAGGGCACGATGGCGACTTTCAGATCCACGAACCACTGCGGCAGCAGGAATGCCACGATGGCGAAAATCAGTACCCAGTAAGCGAAGGTATTGCCGACAAAGCGGCTCAGTGCAGCCAATGCGCGCATGACCAGATCCTTGTTATTAGTAATTGAAACAACACAAAACCAATGTGGGAGCGAGCCTGCTCGCGAAAGCGGTGTGACAGTCAGTGAAATGTCGACTGGCATACCGCTTTCGCGAGCAGGCTCGCTCCCACAGGGGTAACGCTATGTCGTCAGATCCCCTGAGGCGTCTCTTCCCCACCCAACGCTTCCACCAGCGCCGGCAGGAATTCGCCGAAGGTCAACATCATCAGCGTGAAGCTGGCGTCCAGTTGGCCGAGGGCTTCATCGCCGCCGTCCTGTTCCGCCTGGTCCTGCAACAGATCTTCGAACTTCAGGCGCTTGACCACCATTTTGTCATCGAGGACAAACGACAGCTTGTCCTGCCAGGCCAGCGACAGTTGCGTCACCACCTTGCCGGTGTTGAGGTGCAGCTGGATTTCGTCGCTGGTCAGGTCCTGGCGCTTGCAGCGCACGATGCCACCGTCTTCATGGGTGTCGCGCAGCTCGCATTCGTCCAGCACGAAGAAGTCGTCCGCGGCTTTCTGGGTCTTGACCCAGTCAGTCATGATGGCGGTCGGTGCGGTCTTGACCGTCAGTGGACGCACAGGCAGCGAGCCGATGACTTCGCGCAGGGTGGACAGCAGGTCTTCGGCGCGTTTCGGGCTGGCGGAGTTGACCAGGATCAGCCCCTGTTTCGGCGCAATGGCGGCGAAGGTGGAGGAGCGACGAATGAATGCACGGGGCAGGAACGCCTGGATGATTTCATCCTTGATCTGGTCCCGTTCCTTTTTATAGACCTTGCGCATCTGTTCGGCTTCGATCTCTTCGACCTTTTCCTTCACCGCATCGCGTACGACGCTGCCAGGCAGGATGCGTTCTTCCTTGCGCGCAGCGATCAACAGGAAATCCTGGCTGACATGCACCAGAGGAGCGTCTTCGCCTTTGCCGAACGGCGCGACGAAACCGTAAGTGGTCAACTCCTGGCTTGCACATGGACGCGCCAGTTTGCTGGCCAGTGCAGTTTCCAACGCCTCGGCATCAAAAGGCAGATCTTGGGTCAGGCGATAGATAAGCAGGTTTTTGAACCACATGGGGTGAGTCTCTCCTTTATACAAAGGAGCGCATTATTCTCTTCGCGGCGCCATAGGCCAACCCTTCGCTAAGCCTTTGGAAGACCTGAGGAAATTAATTTAAAAAGTGCTTGCCAGCTCGGGAGACGCTCCGTAGAATGCGCGCCACACCGAAAGCGAAGGGTGATTAGCTCAGCCGGGAGAGCGTCTGCCTTACAAGCAGAATGTCGGCGGTTCGATCCCGTCATCACCCACCATTCGTTTCAAGTGTTACGCGCAGCGGTAGTTCAGTCGGTTAGAATACCGGCCTGTCACGCCGGGGGTCGCGGGTTCGAGTCCCGTCCGCTGCGCCATATTCGGTTATCTGGAATACTGAACGCCAGATGACCACCAGGAAGCCCGCTTATGCGGGCTTTTTGCTGTTTGCGATTCCTGCGGTGCGTATCGATTACTTTTTTCTGATTTTGCTAATTAAATCAGCACATTACGAAAAAGTGTGAGAGAATGCGCCCCGCATCGAGAGTGAAGGGTGATTAGCTCAGCCGGGAGAGCGTCTGCCTTACAAGCAGAATGTCGGCGGTTCGATCCCGTCATCACCCACCAAACTTTCAATGTTACGCGCAGCGGTAGTTCAGTCGGTTAGAATACCGGCCTGTCACGCCGGGGGTCGCGGGTTCGAGTCCCGTCCGCTGCGCCATATTCGATGACCTGGAATACTGAACGCCAGGTCACCAACAAAAAGCCCGCTCATTGAGCGGGCTTTTTGCTGTCTGCCGTTTGAGTGGGCACGCCTTGGCTGTCCCTGCTTGCGTCCCCACGCGGAGCGGGGGAACGATCATTTCCAAGGCATTTATCTATTGCTCGGCGTTCCGGCTGTGACGGTAATCGCTGACCGCCTCGTACACCGCCTTACGCAAGCGGTTGATGCCGCCGATAGGGCGGTGCGCCTCGATGCCGAACCACGGATTGAACGACAGGTTGTCGCAGGCCAGGTTCAGCTTGGGGGTGTCGAAGTCCTGGGGCGGTACCTTGATTCGCGCCACCGTCTCGAACGGCGCGTCACTTTCTCGCCATTCAACGCTGGTGTCCTCGATCGGCATGTATTTGCCTGGGTCCTGGCGTTGGATCTGCAGGACAAAACACGCTGGCACCCGGTCTGTGGATAACTGCTGATGCAACGCACTGCGCAGAAAATTCGGCAGCGCCTGGTTTTGTGTTGGCAAGGTATAGCTTGGGCAACTGTCCGGGTCTGGCGCGACGCGAAACTTGGCGTTGGCCTCACCGAACTTGTAGGGCGACACCGAAAAATACGTAGTCTGGGTCGGACTGGCGGGAGGCGGTGACAATGTCGCCAGGGCGATGAACAGGTGGCGGATCTGCCAACTGCGCGGGTCCAGCCCTGGGAAGAAAGCCATCACTTTTTTTCCATCGGCCTGGGCAGCAACATTCTGACGGTACTCGGCGACATCACTGACGAAGAAGTTCGGGTGATTGAACATCACGAAATCCTGTTCACCCTCTGATTGTCGGTCCGCCAGCAGCGGCTTGCCCGGCACGTTCAACAGCTTGATGGCCATCCCGCGTGCGTCACGCAGGCTATCGAACTGAGGGTACGCGTTGCCATTGGACAGGCGCATCGTCGCCTGCCAGACCTTGCCCGGCTCGGCAAACACGCCCTGGCGCAGGGGGGCAGGCAGATCGGTCGGTACCTGGACTTCGGCCATCACGCAGCCGTGTGCCTTGGCATGGGCGTCCCGCAGATAACGCGTGCCTTCGCGATGCTGATCGACGATGCGGATGGCGGTCTGGATGATCTCTTGGGTCATGGCGGCTTCGCCGGGTGGCATCTGTTCCTTGTCCGACACCGGTCCGCTGTGTTGCCAGGCGAGCCACGCCGTGGCGAACGCCCAGCCGAACAAGCCGATGCCCAGCAGCCACAGGAGTGTCTTGCCCAGAAAGGCGCCGAGGCGCAGCCAGAGCGTGATCAGCATGGGTCAGTCCTTTTGCCTGAGAGATTCATCATTACAGTTGCGATTCCAGCGGCCCGCCCAGCACCTTGAGGTACTCCAGCAATGCCCAGCGTTCCTGCGGTTGCAGCAGGCGACCGATCACCCCGTTACCCCGTTCGCCGGCGCGGAATTCATGACCGCTGTTGTGGTTGCCGGTGATCCGGGTGTCGAAGAGAAAACCGTTGGTAAAGGCTTCGGTGCGATAACCCAGGTGCCGGGGATCGTACTCGAAGCTGCCTTTATAGAAGGTGGTCGCTCGTTCGTCCTGAGGGGACAGCAACTGATAGATCGTCGGCACCGAGCCGTTATGCAGGAACGGTGGCGTGGCCCAGACGCCGGCCAGTGGCCGGGCCTTGTAGGCGCGCAGTTCGCGTACACCGATGGGCAGGCCGAAGCCATCCATGGCCGGTCGCTCGACCGGGGTGACGCCGGCGTCGCGGTAGGCGCGGTTCTCGACGAACGCCGTGACGTAGGCCAGGCCCTTGGCGACCGAAACCTGGCTCAGGTCCAGCGGTTGCGTCGGCGTCGGGTGCAGTTGTACGTCCAGTTTCGCCAGTTCGGCCGGGTCCCATTGCAGGCTGGTCAAGTCGAAGCGGTGGTCGGCAATGTTATTGGCCGTGCCCGGGTCGGTGCCGATCACCTTCACTGGCAGCATGTGCAGTTGCTGGACCGGTCTGTCGGGGCCTTGGACCACCTTGGGCACATGGCAGCCGGCGCAGTTTTCCGCGAACAACGCCCGGCCCTTGGCGGCGAGGGGTTTATCGATCGAGCCCAGCAGTGCTTCCGGCCACGCCGGGGGGTTGAGCAGTTGCAGGGTTTCTTCGATCGTATGCAGATCGCGCACGCGTACGCTGGAAGGGTAGCGCGCATCGCCCTGCAATGGCTTGCCCTGGGCGTCGAAGAAATTCAGCGTGGCGCCCACACCCAGCGCCTCACCGACGTTGCGGGCCATCGGCTGTTGGGCCGAACCGTTCCATTGCACCCAGTCGAAGGTCCAGATGTCCCACAACTGTGGGTAATCCACCGGGGCGTCGGCGACCCGGTAATTCGTCGCCGAAATGGCGTCGCCGAAACTGGCATTGGCGATGCGGCCAAACGCGTCGGTACGGCCAGGACCTTCCTCGGTGGGGTAGAGGCCGCGGTGGGTGTCATTCCAGGCGACCCGCAGGAACGTATCCAGAGAATCCTTGAATGCCTTGCGCAATGCGTCGTGGCGGGCATCATCGTAGTCCTGGCCCAGGACCTGGCGAGCGAAGCGTTCGAATTTCCACGGGTTGTAGTAGGTCGAGGCGAGGCTGGCGACCAGTGCCTGTCCGAAACTGCCGCCGCGCAAGGTTGGCACGCTGGAGGGCAGGACATGTTGCGCCGAGCCGCCGTCGATCCGTATCGCCTGGCCCTTGAAACGTAATTCGCCGGTGTGGCAGGCGGCACAGGTGATGTCCAGGAATTGTTCGGTGCTGCCCGGGTTCTGGTGTCGCGCAAAACCCACCGGCAGGTTGCCGGGGTTGTCCTGGGAGGCTTTCTGCGCCGGATCGACCAGAAAGCCGAAGCGCGCCAGGTATTCGGGCGACGCGAAGCGCTGCTGCGAGAAGGGCAACTCAAGGGCCGTGAACCACTCGTAACGCAGGCCTTTGACTTGCGTCCCCTGGGGCGTGAAGTAATACGTCTGGCGCTCGGCGGCGCTCCATTGATCCAGGTAGTGGACCTGTTCGACGGGCGTGTAGAACGGCAGGCGCGGATTGGCGACGTAATAAAGCACCACGGCCACGGCGACCAGTACCAGTACGAGGAGCAGCAGGAAAATGCGAGAGAGGAGGCGCACGGTCACATCCTTGTTTTTTGATACGCCCTTATGCCTCAGTGCCGCGCGGCCGGCAAGTGGCCATTATTTTCCGGCCGCAGGGTGCGGCGACAGGTCCCTGTACGTAACGGATGACAGATGCTTCATCTGCACAGGATCAAAAAGCGTTTGTGGCACCTGAACTTATCACCGGTTTTCCGCTCACATGCCGGTAGCCATTGGTCGTGGCGGCCTGATAAGCTCGCGGCTTTACTCGATTGCCCTTTAGGCGCATGAACAAGGAAATAGCATGAAACAGCATCGGTTGGCGGCGGCGGTTGCCCTGGTTGGCCTGGTACTCGCAGGTTGCGACTCGCAGACCAGCGTTGAGCTGAAAACCCCGGCGCAGAAAGCTTCCTACGGTATCGGCCTGAACATGGGCAAAAGCCTGGCTCAGGAAGGTATGGACGACCTGGACTCCAAAGCGGTCGCCCAGGGCATCGAAGATGCCGTCGGCAAGAAAGAACAGAAGCTGAAAGACGAAGAACTGGTCGAAGCCTTTGCCGCACTGCAAAAGCGTGCCGAAGAGCGCATGGCCAAGATGAGTGAAGAGTCGGCGGCCGCCGGCAAGAAATTCCTCGAGGAAAACGGCAAGAAGCCTGGCGTGACCACCACCGCTTCCGGCTTGCAGTACGAAGTGGTCAAGAAAGCTGACGGCCCACAGCCCAAGCCGACCGACGTAGTGACTGTCCACTACACCGGTAAGCTGACCAATGGCACCGTGTTCGACAGCTCCGTGGAACGCGGTAGCCCGATCGACCTGCCGGTCAGCGGTGTGATCCCGGGTTGGGTCGAAGGTCTGCAACTGATGCATGTCGGCGAGAAGTACAAACTGTACATCCCGAGCGACCTGGCCTACGGTGCCCAGAGTCCGAGCCCTGCGATCCCTGCCAACTCGGTCCTGGTCTTCGACCTGGAACTGTTGGCGATCAAGGATCCGGCAAAAGAAGACGCAGCCAAGTAATCGCGTCTGCTATAACGACAACGCCTCGCTTATGCGGGGCGTTGTCGCATCCGGGCGGCGGAAAATCCGAAAAAACCGAACGCACATCGCGGACGGCAGTCATAGGCAATACAGGCGCTGGGCTAGACCCAGTCGGCCTGTCAAGTCAATGAAATATTGGGTTTTTTTATGTGAGTAAAAAACGCCCGATCTGAGCTCAGGCCTTATGAAACGGGGGCTTCAGCGGTGAAATGCAGCTCTGTTCACAAGGTTATCCACAATTTGTGTGGATAACATTTCAGTAGGAAGAAAAAATGAAGGCACCGTGGAATTTTGCACGATTCCTGCCTTTGGCAGGACGGTTGCTGGCCCGTGGCCGCTTGCCGACGCTGTTGTTTGCCGTCGCCCGCAAGAGTGCCCGGGAAGGCGGACGGCTGGGGAGGCTCAAGGACGATCTGCGTTTGTTGCAGGCGTTATGCCTGGCTTACTGGCGTGGCGAATACCGGGCGGTCAGTGCCAAGTCGTTGCTATCGGTGGTGGCGGGGCTCATGTATTTCCTCAGCCCCCTGGATGCGATTCCGGACCTGCTGCCAATGTTTGGCATGATCGACGATATCGCCGTGCTGGCGTGGATCATGAAAACCCTCGATGACGAGCTCAGTGCCTTCCGCGCCTGGCGTGATGCGCAGTCCCCCGACAAGCTCGCACGGGTCGAAAGACTTCCCGATACCCCTCGACAACTGCAGCTCCAGGAGCAGAAAAAGCCCTGATTCTGTTCGTTTCCCTTCGGACGACCATCACCCCGCGACCTTAGCCGCCATTTAGGATTACACTTCCAAGGAAAAGGCTGACTCGCTAAGTGTCATCGTCCTACGGGGTAGAGATGGATATTCAGATAATCACACGCGACGGAGAGCCCGAGTACGCGGTTTTGCCGTGGGACCAGTACCAGTCGTTGTTGAAAGCCGCAGGCATCCATCAAGCACCGCCGCAAGAGGCCAAGGCCCAGCACGCGGCGGCACCGGACCAGATTCTTCCTGGCCTGGATCAATTACGCAGTTTGCGCGAAGGGAAGGGCATCGCCATCGAGGCGCTGGCCCGCACGGTAGGTATCAGCCCGTCTTATCTGGCCATGATCGAAAGCGGCGAGCGTCAGCCCGATGCTGCGATTCGACGTAGTCTGGCCTGGGAATTGACGGTGCCGGGTTGGAGGGAAGGATCGTGAGTGTACGTATCAGTCGGCAGCATTGGGATGGGTTGTTGGGTGAGTTGGACCAGGCGCGCCGCCAGCGCCATTTGTTGACGTATCGTGCCTTGCTGGAGCGTTTGCAGCTGCCCAGCCCGGCCATGCAGACCCTGACCGCCGCCCTTGAACATCTGGCGGCGCTGGACGCCCGGGCCGAACAGCCGTTGCGCAGCTCCCTGGTCATCAGCCAGGGCGCCAGCCGGTTACCCCGAACCGGTTTCTTCGAGTGTGTCGAACGCCTGGGGCGTTTTTCCGGCCCTTCCGATGGCGTGGCCGCCGCGTCCTGGCATGCTTCGGAAGTGGTGCGGGTGTTCGAGTATGAGTATCCGGAGTCGGCGGAGGCCTGATTGTTCTGACGGATCCTGGCGCGGACCGGTTAAAGAAAATCGGAAAAACCGGGCATTCTTGAGATTTTCCTGGGCCGCTCAAGAAAAATCGGGCAGCCAAGTCGAAAATGAATATGTTTGCCTGGGGCTCAGTTGGGTATGCGGCTTTAAATCGCGGGCGCTTCAGCAACTGACGCATGCGCTGAGCAATCGCCGTCGACGATTTTTTTGGCGGGTTAAAGACCCATCGACTCCAAGGGGGCGATGGGTTTTTGCATTTAGCGAATCGCCCTACGTCTACTGCATCTTTCCCTGACTTATTTCCTTTGCGATCCCCGGCAAAGTCTCGCGCTTCCTGAGTGCTGCGAGACGTTTGCCCATGTTCGACCGGTTTTTCCTGCTGGCCCTTGATCGCGTCATGCCTTGATGGATCAGGTGCACCGTATCGAGCAGGAGCTCGACAGTTTCAAAGACACCCTTTCCCTCTATCGCGAGCAACTGGAGCGCTGGTACGTCCGTGCGGCAGACCGGGCCAGCCAGGCGGCCGACCTGCCTTCGCTGATGGGCATGGAGCGGTTGATTCGCTTCGGTGACAACACCACCGTCGTCAGCACCGGCGATGATGATTTCCTCTCCACCGTCGTCCAGTGCCCCCAAGGCGGGGTGATGACGATCGAGAGCAAACTCGAATCGGTGTACGACATTCCGCTGGGCGACATCGTGGTGGATGTGGTGGCGGTGGACAGCGGCGAGGTCACGCCGGTCATCCTGGATGCCCAGGGGCTGGGAGTCTTCAGGGGGATGCGGGGAAGTTCTATCGGGTCCATGTCCAGGGCGAGGTATCGCCCGCGCAGATCGGTCAGTTGTTTTCCTCCTACGATGGCCTGACCACGCAACTGACAGACTGGCTGCGCGGCGAATGGCAGGGGTTCAAGCCGCAGTGGGCGCAGCAATCCCTGGCCACCTCGGCAACTGCGGTGGGCAACGGCTTGCTCGCCGGCAGTTGGGCGGCAATCGAAGGGGTATGGGACAGCCTCAACCTGCTCTCGGACATCCTCAAGGACCCCGGGCAGTTTGTTGACCGCCTGGGCAGCAGTGCCGGTCAGTTGATGAAGCTGGCGCAGGACGCGCCGCAAGTGATGGCGAAGCTGCAGTTGCTGACCAGTGACGAAGCGGCGCTGTGCCTGCTGGTTCGCACCGCCAGTCTCTGGCTGGAGATGCTGCCACCCAGTGAGATCGCCGGCGAAACGAGCGAAGCACTCTCGACGGTGGTGGTGCAGTTGCTGCTTGACCTGCTGATTGGCGTGGTGCTGACCTTCGCCGGGGCGGGGGCTGGCGTCGCTTACCTGGCAATGCGGCTGGCCAAGCACGGCGCAAGCCTGATAAATGCCGTACAGCGTTTCGTCAGCGCGATCTTTGCGGTCGTCAACGGTTTCATGGGCTACGTCGACCGTTACAAGACTGTGGCGGCGCGCGGCATTGCGGCCGGAGTAAAAAAAGGCCGGATGCAGCTGCGCTGGGATGCGCAACGCAACACCGCACTGAAAAAGCCCGAACCCCACGACGACGCCCCGGCCCAATCGAAAAACCCCAACGGCGACAGCGCCGACAGCGCGGCCCTGACCCGCACCGACGGCTGTCCGGTATCGATGGTCACCGGCGAGGAACTGCTGACCCTGGACGACGGCACGCTCGATGGCCGCTTGTCGTTCGTCTTCACCCGCCTGTACCGCAGCAGCGCGGCGGATCAGGACGTGGGGCTGGGACGCGGCTGGAGCCATGCCCTGGCGCACCGCCTGCTGCTTGAGGGCGAGCAGGTCATCTGGATCGACCAGGAAAACCGTCGCACGACCTTTCCGCTGCCCAATGCCCAGCGCCCGGCAATCCACAACAGCCTGGCCCGGGCGGCCATCTACCTGGGCACCGAGCCGGACGAACTGATCGTCGCCCAGCCCGGCGAACAGGCGCCTTTCCTACACTTTCGCGACGGTCATCTGACCGCCCTCAGCGACCGCTACGACAACCGCCTGACGATCCAGCGCAACATCCATGGCGACATCAGCCGCCTGGACAACGGCGCCGGACGCGCCCTGCAACTGCGCTACGAACAGCGCCACCTCATCGCTCTCGACTACCAGAGCTTTCACCCGGCCCTCACCCTGGACGAAGCCTGGCGCACCGAACAGACCCTGGCGACCTACCGCTACGACGCGCGCTCACGGCTGGTCGAAGCGACCAACGCCGCCGGGGAAAGCGAGCGCTACGACTACGACGATGCCCACGTCATCCTCCAGCGACAACTGGCCGGCGGGGCGAGTTTCTTCTGGGAATGGCAGGGCGTCGGCCAGGCCGCCCGCTGCGTGCGGCACTGGGCCTCGTTCGCGCAGATGGACACCCGTTACAGCTGGGGCGAGGACGGCAGCGTCACGGTCCGGCACCTCGACGGCAGCGAAGAGACCTATGTCCACGACGACCGCGCACGGCTGGTGCGCAAGGTCGAGCCCGACGGCGGCGAACACCTCAAGGCCTACGACGAACAAGGCCGGCTGATCGCCGAACAGGACCCGTTGGGCGCCGTCACCGAATACCACTACGACGAAGTCGGGCGTCTAGTGGCGCTGATTCCACCCGAAGACGCGCCCACGTCCTACGAATACCGCAACGGTTTCCTGCACGCCCGTTCCCGTGGCAAAGCCGTATGGACCTATCGGCGCAACGACCGTGGCGAGGTGATCGAGGCCATCGACCCGGATCAACAGCGCACCTGGTATGCCTACGATGCCCACGGGCAGTTGTTGTCGATCCACTACCCGGATGCCAGTGAACACCGGTTCACCTGGAACCGGCTCGGCCAACTGACAGAAGAAACCCTGCCTGACGGCAGCCAGCGGGCTTTTGCCTACGACGCTCTGGGGCGCTTGCTGACCCGCCAGGATGAACACGGCGGGGTGACGCACTACCAATGGGACGCCGTGGGCCGGTTGCTGCAGACCACCTTGCCCTCTGGTGCTACTCGAGCCTGGACCTACAACGCCTACGGCAAGGTCACCTCCGAGCGCGACGAACAGGGCCGCGTCACCCGCTACGAGTACGCCGACGACCTGCACCTGGTCAGCCGCCGCATCAATCCCGACGGCAGCACGTTGCGCTACCGCTACGACTCGGCGCTGCTGCTGCTGACCGAGATCGAGAACGAGTCCGGGGAAAAGTATCAGCTGGACTACACCCCCAGCGGTTTGATCCGACAGCAAATCGGCTTCGACGGCCAGCGCACCGCTTATGCCTACGACCTCAATGGGCATCTGCTGGAGAAAACCGAGTTCGGTGCCGACGGCAGCCAGCTTGTCACTGCCTACCAGCGCGACACGGCCGGACGGCTGCTGATCAAGACCCTGCCCGACGGCCAGGCGATCCAGTACCGCTATGACGGGCTGGGTCGGCTGGTTTATGTCGATGACGGCAGCGACCACCCGCTGGCCTTCGAGTACGACACCCAGGACCGGCTGATCACCGAGCATCAGGGCTGGGGCACCCTGCGCTATGGCTACGACGCCTGCGGGCGGCTCAATCACCTGCGCCTGCCGGACGATAGCCGCCTCGACTACCACCATGCCCCGGGCGGTGCACTGACTGCCATCGACCTGAACGGCGCACGCCTCACCGAACACCAACTGCGTGGAGGCCGCGAACTTCAGCGCCAACAGGGCCTGCTGCTCAGCCAGTACGAACACGACGAACAGGGCCGGCTCAAGGCCCACACCGTGCTGCAGAGCCAGCAGACGCTGTTCTGGCGCGATTATGCCTACAGCCCCAAGGGCAACCTCGCCGCCATTTCCGACAGCCGTCGAGGGCGGCGCGAGTACCAGTACGATCCGCTGGACCGCCTGACCCGGATCGAGCATTCCCATACCGATCCCGCGGAACACTTCGCCCACGACCCGGCCGGCAACCTGCTGATGCAGGACCGCCCCGGCCCGACCCACCTCAAGGGCAATCGCCTGCTGATGGAGGGCGACCGTCACTACGACTACGACGCCTTCGGCAACCTGATCCGCGAACGCCGTGGCAAGGCCCAGGTCCTCGTCACCGAATACCGCTACGACAGCCAGCACCGCCTGATTGGCGTCACCACGGCGGACGGTCGCGAAACGTCCTACCGCTACGACGCCTTCGGCCGACGCATCAGCAAGACCGTGGCCGGCCTGACCACCGAGTTCTTCTGGCAGGGCGACCAACTCGTTGCCGAAAGCAGCCGCCATCACCACCGCAGCTACCTCTACGAACCCGGCACCTTCCGCCCGCTGGCGCTGCTCGACGGCAAAGGCCTCAACGCCTGCCCGTTCTACTACCACCTCGACCACCTGGGCACGCCCCAGGAACTGACCAACTACGGCGGCCAGATCGTCTGGTCGGCGCGCTACCACGGCTACGGCAAAGTCCGAGCGATAGAGCACGGCGGCGGCGAACAACTGGAACAACCGCTGCGCTTCCAGGGCCAATACTTCGACCCGGAAAGCGGCCTGCACTACAACCGGCACCGCTACTACAATCCGGAAACGGGCCGCTACCTGACGCCTGATCCGAGCAAACTGGCGGGTGGGCTCAATGGGTATCGGTACACCCTGAACCCGACGGGGTGGGTGGATCCGTTGGGGTTGGTGGATTGCCCGGGGAAGGGTGGGTGCAGGCCGGCGGTTGGGGAGCAGGATCCGGCTGCCAAGGTTGGGGTAGATGAGGGAGAGCCGCGACTGCCGATGACGGCGGAGCAGCGGCGGGCTCGGATTGATGAGTTAGCGGAGGCGAATGCTAAGCGACGTGTAGAGGAGTATGAGAGGAAATATGACATGCATACTGTTGCTAAGCATAATCCCGAGATACCAGATAGGGCGGTAAGGCAGCGGCCAATTGACGGGAGTCATCCAACGATAAGCGGACAAATAGGCCCCGTGAGCTCTAGCTCTCAATTTAAGAGTTGGAGAATGCAGATGCACGCACTAAATGAAGCTCTTACAAGAACGGCTCGGGGTTTACCCGCGCATACGGGATTCGACAGAAGGCAAAACCCTATTGTTAGGATGGAAATGCCTGGCGCCGGTCGGGGGTACAAACCCAACAGAAGAGATAGAACCAATCCAATTCTGAATGAACACATGAATGGTGCAGAAGTGAAATTTGACAGAGTTCAAACTGATAAACCGTTTACTGCCTTTCCTATTGATTAAGCTAGACGAAAAATGGAGTTGATTATGTTGCTAGCTCCCTTCACTGAGTTGCCTTATCAGCCAACTGTCGACGCGCTCTTGGCTGGTATAGATACGGAATATAAAGATGATTCATTTAGAAAGGAGTTGTTGAGGCTTGACCCGAATAGTGCGTCGGATCGACGAATTATAATTAAAAATTACATAATTAAAGAGCAGGCATATTTGTCGTATAGACATAAATTTTTACTCTTGATTAAGTTGAAGGAGGCGCTGGAGAACGAGTTTTATGATTTTGGTGCGCTTTTTGAGTATGACTATGAGACAGATGAGTCTTCAGCTTCGCCTTGGTTGGCATCTGAAATCCATACCCCCCGTAGCTTTTTCGAGGATATATATGAACTAGTAAGCGAAGAATGGAAGCAAGATATTGAAAAAGCAGCGCTCGAAGATCCATCCACTTGGTAGGCGATCTCGAGTTGCCTACTTCATACCATCGCCCCAATAGACTCTACGGCCTCAGCCTCAACCAAATACAAACTCCCCCAGGCACTTCCTTCGCATGATGCTTAGCCTGCGAAGCCAGTTCCGCCAACTGGCTCGCATCCAGCTCCCCGCAAACCTCCGAGCGCAGATGCACCACCCCAATCGACAACGACAACAACGCAAATTCCTGTCGAATCCCCTGCCGGTTCAACGCCGTAAAGCACCCAGCCTCCAGATGCTCAGGACGATAGAACCGGCGGCAATGGGTCTGGAAGTCGCTCAGCAGCTGGTTCAGGCGCTTGCGCCAGTCTTCCGGGCCGAGGACCAGCAGGAAGTCGTCGCCGCCGATGTGGCCCACGAAGTCGCGGCTGGGGTCGATGCGTTCGTTCAGGCATTGGGCCAGGCACAGCAGGACTTCGTCGCCGCGACCGTAGCCATAGATGTCGTTGAAGGGTTTGAAGCTGTCGATGTCGACGTAGCAGATCACCGCTTCCTGTCGCTGTTGCAGCAGACGGGTAAGGCATTGCTGGATCGGTACGTTGCCCGGCAGCAGGGTCAGCGGGTTGGCATAGCGGGCCTGTTGGATCTTCAGTTCGGTGATGAGCTTGAGCACGTCGATCACCCGGCCCAGCCCCAGGTAGTGACCGTTGAGGGTGATGATGAAGTCTTCTTCGATGCGCTGGCGGGCGCGGCTGGTGATGAGGCGGCTGACTTGTTGCAGCGATTGGCTCAGTTCCACGGCCAGGAAATCATCGCTCATCAGGCGGCTGATGGGTTTGCGGGCGAACAGGTCGGTGGCGAAGGGTTTGAGCAAGGCGTCCGAGAGTGAATGGCGGTGGACGATGCCGCAGGGGCGGTTCTGATTGTCCAGCACGGCCAGGGAATTGAGGTTGGCCTGGCGCCGAAAAGCGTCCAGGACCCGTGCTGTAGGGGTGTCATGGGGCATGGCCGGTTGCTCGTTGAGCAGGGCACTGAGGTCGTTGATTTCATCGCTCAGCGGCACCGTGCCGCTGTCCTGCCTGGGCATCAGCGCCTTGGCATCCCGTGATGGCTGTTCCTGAGGGCGGGCAAGCAGGTATCCCTGGACCAGATCGACGCCCATTTCCATCAGCACCGCCAGTTCTTCCGGCAGTTCGATGCCCTCGGCAATCACTTGGGAGCGGGACGTCCGGGCGATCTTCAGGATCGAGCCGACAAACTCGCGCTTGAGGGCGTCCTGGTGAATGCCGTCGATGAAGTGGCGGTCGATCTTCACGTAATCGGGCCGCAATTCGGACCACAGCCGCAGGCTCGAATAACCAGCGCCAAGATCGTCCAGGGCAATGGAGAAGCCCATGGCCCGGTAATGATGCAGCGCGTTCTGCAGAAGCTGGAAATCATCGATCGGGGTTTGTTCGGTCAGCTCGATGACCACCTGGCTGGGCGGGATGCCGAAGTCCTGCAGCAGTTGCAAGGTGCGTCCGGTCTGGTGCGCCGACTCCAGCAGCGACTCGGGCGAGACATTGAGAAACAGCTTGCCCGGCAACTTTTGCTCGTTGAAGCGTTGGCAGGCGCTGCGTCGGCAGGCCAGTTCCAGTTCACTGAGGCGTCCGGCCTGGCGGGCCACGGAGAGCAAGGCGATGGGAGAGTGCAGCGGGCTGTTGGACGGCCCGCGGGTCAAGGCTTCGTAACCCAGGATGCGTCGTTCGGACAGGCATACGATCGGTTGGAACAGACTGTGCAAACCGCTTTGAGCCAGGATTGAACTCAAGGCACTCAGCTGTTCGGTCGTGGTCATGGCGATCTCTGGCGATAAAAAAAGGACCGGGCACCTTGGTGGGGTGCCCAGTCCTGTATTTCACGACAGACTGATGTCAGTTTGATGACAGTCCGACGAGAGTCACCATTAAATGGCCATCATCCTTGCTTGGCGACCGCTGTATTGAGTTTCAGGTAATCCAGCAGGATTCGCCCGGTCTCGCTCAGGTACGCATCGTCTTCCGGCTTGGTCTTTTCCGGTTCGGTGATCAGGTCTTCGTCTTCTTTCTTCAGTTCCTTGAGCGGCTCTTCGCCCTTGGCCTTGCGACGCAGGTTTTCCATCGCCAGTTGCTTGGCCTCGATGTCGGCATGCTGGGCGCGACGGTCGGCTTCGTTGAGGCTGACGGTTTTCTCCAGCATCAATTTCTGCGCCAGGGCCAGCTTGTCACGGATGAACACGAACTCGGCATCCTGAGAGGTGCGGTTGTCGTGGTCGGACTTGAGCTGGGCCAGGAACGGTTTGAACGGGTCCACCGCCGGTTTGATCGCTGGTCGGATGGTGTCCCATGGCATGGCTTCGGGCAGGGCGCTTTCGCCGATTTCCTTGGTGTCGATGATCGACGGGTAATCGATGTCAGGCAGCACGCCCTGGTGCTGGGTGCTCTGGCCGGACACCCGGTAGAACTTGGCCAGGGTCAGTTTCAGTTCGCCATGGTTCAGCGGCTGGATGGTCTGCACGGTGCCTTTGCCGAAGGTCTGGCCACCGATGATCAACGCCCGGTGATAGTCCTGCATGGCGCCGGCAAAAATCTCCGATGCCGACGCCGACAGGCGGTTGACCAGCAAGGCCATCGGCCCTTTGTAGAACGCGCCCGGGTTCTCGTCTTCGAGTACGTCCACCCGGCCATCGGCGTTGCGCACCAGCACGGTAGGGCCCTTGTCGATGAACAGGCTGGTCAGTTCGGTGGCTTCCTGCAAGGAGCCGCCGCCGTTGTTGCGCAAGTCGATGACGACGCCGTCGACCTTGTCCTTCTGCAGCTCGGTCAGCAGCTTCTTGACGTCGCGGGTGGTGCTCTTGTAGTCCGGATCCCCGGCGCGGAACGCCTTGAAGTCCAGGTAGAAGGCCGGGATCTCGATGACGCCGAGCTTGTAATCCTTGCCATCCTGTTTCAGGTTGAGGATCGATTTCTTCGCGGCCTGTTCTTCCAGTTTCACCGCTTCGCGGGTGATGGACACGATCTTGCTGGTCTGGTCGTTCGGCGCATTGCTGGCCGGAATGACTTCCAGGCGCACCACCGAGCCTTTCGGGCCTCGGATCAGCTTGACCACTTCGTCCAGACGCCAGCCGACCACGTCGACCATTTCCTTGTTGCCTTGGGCGACACCGATGATCTTGTCCGCCGGGCTGACCTGCTTGGTCTTGTCGGCAGGGCCCGCCGGTACCAGGCGCACGATCTTCACCTGGTCGTTGTCGCTCTGCAGGACCGCGCCGATGCCTTCCAGGGACAGGCTCATGTTGATGTCGAAGTTCTCCGCGTTATCCGGCGACAGATAATTGGTGTGCGGGTCGTAGGACATGGCGAAGGTGTTGATGTACGCCTGGAAAACGTCTTCGGCGCGAGTCTGGTCCAGGCGGGCCAACTGGTTCTTGTAGCGCTTGGTCAGGGTTTCCTGGATCTGCTTGGAATCCTTGCCGGCGATTTTCATGCGCAGCACCTCGTCCTTGACGCGTTTGCGCCACAGGTCATCGAGTTCGGCTGTGCTCTTGAGCCAAGGGGCGTCCTTGCGGTCGACCAGCAGGGTTTCCTTGGCATTGAAGTCGATCTTGTCGACGCCTTTGTTCAGCTCGGCAATGGCGTAATCCAGGCGCGCCTTCACGCGGTCCAGGTAACGCTTGTAGATGACGAACCCGGCGTTGAGGTCGCCGCTCTTGAGGAAGTCGTCGAACTGGGTCTTCCACTTGTCGAATTCAGCGATATCGCTGGCCATGAAATAGCTGCGCGACGGATCAAGCAGCTTCAGGTAGCTGTCATAGATGATGACCGAGCGCGCGTCATCGAGCGGTGGCTTGCTGTAGTGGTGGCGCTTTAGCAACTCAACGACGTTAAGGCTGGCAATCACCTCGTCGCGATCAGGTTGAAGCTTGTCCCAGCTGTTGGCTGCGAACGTATCGCTCGACAGGGGTAACAGACCGAGGCCAATGACAAGCGCGAGGGCGGTACTGGGGAACAGGTGCTTCATACTGATTCGACGCAGGGACAATTGATAACGCATATTAGGCCGTCTTTGAAGTCGCCGGTTCCATGTGGCCCGGGCGCATAATGCAAGAAAGCCCGGCGTTACAGCAGCGGGCCCAGTCGAGACTCACTATGGAGGCACCGTGAAAGCATTGCAAGGCGTTGAAGGCCAAGTGGTATGGGCTGATGAGCCAAGTCCGACATGCGACGTAGGGCAAGTTCGCATTCGTGTGGCGGCTGCCGGCCTGAATCGGGCCGATTTGTTGCAGAAAGCCGGACTTTATCCGCCGCCTCCCGGGGCCAGTCACGTGCTGGGCTTGGAGTGTTCCGGGATCATCAGCGAGGTTGGGCCGGGCTCGGCCTGGCAGGTGGGCGACCGCGTGTGTGCCTTGCTCGCCGGCGGTGGCATGGCCGAGGAGGTGGTGGTCGATGCCCGGCATGTGCTGCCGGTGCCCGAGGGCCTGTCCTTGGCTGAAGCCGCCGCGCTGCCTGAGGTCTACAGCACTGCGTGGCTGAATCTGTTCCAGTTGGCAGGCCTCAAGCCGGGGGAAAAAGTGCTGCTGCACGCCGGAGCCAGTGGCGTCGGTTCCGCTGCAATCCAACTGTGCAAGGCGTTTGGCAACCCATGCTGGGTCAGTGTCGGTTCTGCCGATCGGCTGGCTTATTGCGAGGCGCTGGGCGCCCAGGGCGGGGTTGTGCGGGCGGACGACATCGAGCGCTTGAACGACTTCGCGCCCTTCGACGTGATCCTCGATCCGGTGGGCGCCAGCTACGCCAGACTCAACGTGAAACTTTTGTCAGTTGACGGGCGTTGGGTGTTGATCGGGCTGATGGGCGGACGGGAAAGCCACCTGGACCTGGCGAAGATCCTCGCCAAGCGTATCCAGTTGCTGGGTTCGACCCTGCGCAGTCGCGACGATCAATTCAAGGCCGATCTGCTGCGGGAGCTGGGTGAACATGTCTGGCCGTTATTCACCGAGAAACGCCTGAGCCCACAGTTGGCCGCGACATTCCCGATCCAGGAAGCCGAGGCGGCGTTCGCCGAGCTGGCGACCAACCAGGTATCAGGAAAATTGGTGCTGGTGATTGATGAAAGCCTGAACTGAGTGGACCCGTGGAGCGACAGTGGGGCCTGTGGGAGCCGAGCTTGCTCGCGATTGCGTCGGATCAGTTTGCAGCGTAGTTGACTGACCCACCGCCATCGCGAGCAAGCTCGGCTCCCACAAGTATGGGTGCCCGAACATTGCTTTCATGAACCCGCCAAAACCTGTGGGAGCGAGCCTGCTCGCGATGGCGGCACCACAGACAACATCGTGCAAGCTGACCCACCGCTATCGTGAGCAAGCTCGGCTCCCACAAGGTTTCAATGTCCGGGCATTGGTCCGAACCGCCATTCTTGACAGTAGACGTTACCTGCTGTCCGCCGGTTAATACCTTCATGGTTGTAGATCCACGCCCCCTCTGCGGCGAAATTCGCGACGTCAGCGTATTGGCGTGAACAAGCCATTGTTCTGTATTCCCCGTACAGGTCAGTTTGATTTCACTCACTAGATGGATATACACCCTGTCAGGTCTGCCAGTAGACGGCGTGAAGACAGCCGCTCTAGATTTGCCTCGAGAGCCATAGAGGTCTCTCTGATAGTTTCCCTGACAGAAGAGGTGTTGTGATGGCCAAACAAGAGATCCGCCTGTCCAAAGAAGATATTGACGGCGACAGCTCACCCGATATTCTCGTGGAGTTCTATAAAGACGAGGCGCTACAGTTCGCGACTTTTATCTCCGCTTCAAAAACGAACGGTGCCTACGATACCGTCAACGTCAAGACTGATACCGATGCTGATGGCGATATGGACGTGCAGGACGAAAATGCCCTGCTGGAACTGGCCAAGGCCTTTTCCGTGTTCGAGTAGTGTGGGGGGATGTCTGCTTACGCCGCACTACGGACATTAATGTTCGCACGCTCCCTTATCTGCTTGGAGTCGATCCGGGCACAAGTGCCATCGGACACTTCGGAACAAGGAGTCAATCCGCGCCAGCAGACAGTCATGGCACGCTTCCCTGTGGCGAGGGAGCTTGCTCTCACTGGAGTGCGAAGCGCTCAAAAAAAGCGGGCTGCTGCGCACTCAAGCGGGAGCAAGCACCCTCGTCACAAGGGCCTGTATTCCATTCATTGATCCGGTAATTGCTCGAACTGTCATTCCTGACAGTAGGCAACCCCTGACTTTCGCGCCTTTAATCGAACCCGGTACCGCCTTGAGTGGAGTCCAGCCATGTTGGTCTCAACAACAACGAAAAAAATACTTCCCATTGCCTTTGGCATTGCACTGTTGCTGGGATGCAACGCGACTTCACAACATGCACAACAGCTGAATACCAATAATGCTGACGAAGTAGGCAGGCAGACAGCGATCAATCTGACCGCTCGTTATTATAAAAACGTGGCCGATTGCGGTCCCACCTCGCCGGCGTACCTGTGTTCGGGAGTTTTGTTCAGAGGAACACAGCCATCCGCCTCATATTATTTCTGGAACCCCAGCCATTTTTCAGTGGCAAGCGGCGGCGTATCTTTCTCGTACTTGAGGGAAGATTCGAAGTACATCTCCTTGACCTATGGCTATAACAACGGCTTCATTTTTCACGCTTACAATGATTCCAAACAGGCGCTCAAGCCAGAAATCCTGTGTTCGTTTCCCGTGGACGGTTGGACGTTCGAAAGAGACGACAAAGGTTGCGGCCAATACCGGACGTTTCCAGGCACAAGTCGGGAATGCCAGTCCCAGGGGATCACCACCGCCACCCAATGGCTGACGCACTTCCAGTCCGTTGCGTCGGCGCAACGGCCACACCATCAGTGCGGCTTCAATGTGCGTGCTTCACTCGGTACAGCTTCGGCGAGTGCATTTCACGCCAGCCTCGAGGCGCGAACGTTGGGTAATGGCGATCCGGCCATAGGCCCGGTCCAGAACGAAGTGCGCGTGGCTACCTGGGCACAGAATGCAGGCCGTGACTTACCGATCGAAGCGCTTTTCTACACTGCAGGAGGATTGCTTGGTGCCCAGCAGTATCAGAGAGATTTTTACGCTGAAACCGACCGATGGCTGCCGATTATTCTCTTGACGTTACCCACGACAACGACGGGTGACGCGACATTCGTCTATCGCAGCGCTGACCAGGCATTTCTTCTTGGCGGGCCGCTGTCCATCGACCGCACGCCGTTGGCAGTGGATGGTTTCAGGATCTTCGCTTCCTGGCCCGCGACGGGAGCTGATGCTCCCGGTAACACAGTGACCCGCAGGGCAGCGGGTGGAACCCCGCCCTACCGGTACACGTCCAGCAATACCCAGGTGGCGACGGTCACGGCCAACGGCCAGGTGACAGGGTTCAGACGGGGTAATGCGGTGATCACCGTATCTGATTCGAGCACGCCGGCGCAGTCAGCAACGTATACGGCCCAAGTCAGCAATACTTGGTTGCTGGGGATCGTGGTGCCCGGCACCTTCACGAGTCTGGCGGCTTTTCATCAATGGCTGAGAACCGTCGGCGGATACCTGATCAACAGCAGTGGGCAGCTCCAGACGCTGGAGAGCCTGTATGCCCGGCCTTTCCCGCTGCCTCGCGGCAGGTATTGGCTCGGTGAGCATGGCGGCATTTGTCCGGCGGGTTACTACACCTACTACCACGCCGAAAATACCCATGGAATCGCCTGTGCATTACCTGGCGAAAGCAGCGTGAGCGGTGCGCTGTATGTCGTGCCTTATTGAGCAGATGCCAATGAAGGCCGCTGCTCTGGGCTCTCCCGGCGAACGTCGGCTTATTTCCAGCTGTGAATCGGCCACCCCGCCAATTCGGCATGGGCCTTCAACACCGGATCCGGGTTCACCACATGGGGATAGTCCACCCGTTGCAACAGCGGCAGATCATTGCGTGAATCAGAGTAGAAGCTCGCCCCCTCCAGGTTTTCTTCCTCGGCGTCCAGCCAGTCCAGCAACCGGGCGATCTTGCCTTCACGGTAGGTCAGGGTGCCCACGGTCTTGCCGCTGTAGGCCCCATGGGCCACTTCAAGCTCGATCGCCAGGATCTCATCGATGCCCAGGCGCTCGGCAATCGGCCCCACCAGATGCGTGCCCGAAGCCGAGATCACCAGGATCCGGTCGCCGGCCTTGCGGTGTTCGGCGATGGCCTTGGTGGCGTCGCTGAAGATGATCGGTTCGATGAAGTCTTCCACCCAGGGCGTCACCAGGTGTTCGACTTCTTCCGGTGTGCGGCCGATCATCGGTTCCAGGCTGAAGTCCATGTACTCTTCCATGCGCAGCTTGCCGTGGCTGTAGGCGTCCATCAGCTCGTTGTTGCGACGCATGAACGACTCGGGATCGACCCAGCCCAGACGCCCCATCTGCTCGCTCCAGAGGGTGGCGCAGTCGCCGTGGATCAGGGTTTCGTCCAGATCAAAAATTGCCAGGGCCATCAGTGCGTTTCCCTTCTCAATATCAGCTTCAAAATCAACACAGCCATCAGGCTACCTCACACAGGGCCGACGGATCGATGGAAAGCGCCAGGCGGGCGCCATCGGGATGCAGGTCGGCCGCCGAACGGTTGAGCACGTCTACCACCAGTTCCACGCCGCGGGCTTCGACCCGATAGCGGATCACGTTGCCTAGCAGGCTGTGGCTGCGGATCAGCGTATCCGGTTCGCCGCTGCGACTCAGCTCGATGGCTTCCGGGCGGATGGCGATACGACTGTTCACCGGCCGTTGCAGCAGTCGGGTGGCGCTGTCGGCGTCCAGCAGGTTGTAGTTGCCGATGAAGCCGGCTGCGAAAACGTCGACCGGCGCAGTGTAAAGGGTTTCGGCATCGCCGCTCTGTACGATCTTTCCCTGGTTCATCAGGAAAATCCGGTCAGACATGGTCAGGGCTTCTTCCTGATCGTGCGTGACGAAAATCGTGGTCAGGCCCAACTCGCGTTGGATCTGTCGGATCTGTTCGCGCAGGTGTTTGCGAATCCGCGCATCCAGGGCTGACAGCGGCTCGTCCAGCAGCAACAGGCGCGGCCGGGTCACCAGGGAGCGGGCGAGGGCAACGCGCTGGCACTGGCCGCCGGAGAGTTGATGGGGGTAGCGGGTGGCGAACTCGTGCAGTTCCACCAGGCGCAGGATCTCCTGCACGCGCTGGCGGCTATCTTCGGCCTGGATCTTTTGCATGCGCAGGCCGAAGGCGACGTTCTGTTCAACGGTCATGTTGGGGAACAGGGCGTAACTCTGGAACACCATGCCGATGCCGCGTTTTTGCGGGCTCAGGGGGACGATGTCCTGGCCGTCCAGCAGGATCTTGCCGGCATCCACCGCCGTCAGTCCGGCAATGCAGCGCAACAGCGTGGATTTGCCACAGCCGGAAGGGCCGAGGAGGGTGACGAATTCACCCTTGCCGATTTCGCAATTGATGTCGCTGAACACCGGCGTGCCCGCGTAGCCTTTTTGCAGGTGTTGGACGCTGACGTAGCTCATTGGCTTTTGTCCTTGTTCAGAATGTTCGCCGCCCAGGTCAGGACCAGTACGAAGAAGAAGTAGGAAATCACCAGGGCACTGGTGAAGTGGCCGCTGCTGTTGCGCATGTTGTTCAGGTAGACCTGCAGGGTTTCATAGCGGGTGCCCACCAGGATGTTGGCGAACACGAACTCACCGAACAGGAAGGAGAAGGACAGCAGCAGCGCCACCATCAGGCCCTTGCGCAAGTTGGGCAGCACCACCAGCAAGGCCGCCTGGAAGGTGCTGGCACCGAGCAGCTGCGCGGCGTCCATCAGGTCGCGCAGGTTGATGGCCTGCAGGTTGTTGGTGATCGCGCGGTACATGAACGGCAGGGCAACGGTGAAGTAGCAGCCGATCAGGATCCACGGCGTCCCCACCATTGCCAGCGGGCCGGAACCATAGAGTTGCAGCAGTCCTACCGACGACACCACCGGCGGCACCGCGAAGGGCAGCAGGATGAGGATGTTCATCAGTGCGTCGAGTTTCGGGAAGTGGTAATGCACCACGAACAACAGTGGCAGGATCAGCACCACCGAGAGCACCAGCGCGCCGACGCAGACGATCAGCGACTGGCCGAAGGCGCTGAGGAAGCGTGGGTCGCTCCACAGTTGCACGTACCATTTGAAGGTAAAGCCTGCGGGTAGCACGGTGGCCGACCAACTGCTGGCGATGGAATAGATCAGCGTGCCGGCCAGGGGCAGCAGCAGTATGGCGAACAGCAGGTACACCACGGCCCGATGATAGAGGCCGACAGGGCTCGATTCAGCGCGAGACATGGTAGCTCCTCTTGAGCAGTAGCTGATGGACGACGGTCACCAGGGTCATCAACGCCACCAGCACCACGGCCAGGGCGCTGGCCATGTTCGGGTCGAGGGAGATGTCGCCGGAAACCATGGCGGCGATACGAATCGGCAGCACGTTGAAATTGCCGGTGGTCAGCGCGTACACCGTGGCGTAGGCACCCAGGGCGTTGGCCAGCAGGATCACGAAGGTACCCAGCAGCGCCGGGGTCAGCACCGGTAGACCGATGTGCCGCCAGAACTGCCAGCCGTTGGCGCCCAGCAGCGCGGCGGACTCGCGCCAGTCTTCGCGCAGCGCGTCGAAGGCCGGATAGAGCAGCAGCACGCCCAGAGGAATCTGGAAGTAGGTGTAGAGGATGATCAACCCGGTTTTCGAGTACAGGTTGAAGTCTTCGATGATCCCCGCCTGCTTGAGCATGAGGGTGATGCTGCCGTTGAACCCCAGCAGAATGATGAACGCGAACGCCAGGGGCACGCCGGCGAAGTTGCTGGTCATGTTGGCGAAAGCGTTGACGAAGTTGCGCAGCTTCGAATCGACCTGGCGCAGTGAGTAGCTGCCGAGCACTGCGATGATGATCCCGAACACACTGGACCAGAAGCTGATTTCCAGGCTGTGCTGGATCGCTTGCAGGTAGAACTTCGAACTGAAGATCTTGCTGAAGTTGGCCAGGCCCCAACCGAACTCTTCCGACTCCAGGCTGTTGACCAGCACCCAGAGCAGCGGGGCGATCTGGAACACGATGAAGAAAATCGCGAAGGGCACCAGGCACAACGCTGCCAGCCATTTGCCGCGCGTCATGGCATTCACTTGAGCAACTCCTGGCAATAGGGTTTGTCGTGAGCAACACCGAGCAACTGGCAGAGGGTGCCGCACAGTTCGGTCTGCCGGGGATTCGCGGCGGGGTCGAGGCTGAAGCTGTCCCCAAACACGAACAGCGGCACCTCCCGTTCTTCGGCCAACAGGCCGTTGTGAGAGCGATCGTTGCTCATGCCGTGATCGGACGTCACCAGCACCTGATAACCGCCATCGAGCCAGGCTTGCAGGTAGACCGCGAGGTTGATGTCGGCCGAGCGGGCGCTGTTGCGGTATTGCGGGGTGTCGAGGCCATGCTTGTGGCCGGCATCGTCGATATTCATCGGATGCACCAGCAAAAAATTCGGCGCGTAGCGCTGACGCAAATGTTCGGCGTCGGCGAACAGATGGGAATCGGGATAGTGGTCATTCCAGTAGAAATGTCCGTACTGGATCGGCAGCTCGGGGTTGTCGGTATGACGATCCCGCCCAGCCACGAACGGTGAGGTGTTGTAGAGCTCGCTGACCCAATGGTACGCCGCGGCAGCCGTGCTCAAGCCGCCTTCGGTGGCGTAGTGGAAAACGCTACGCTGGTTCGACAGGCGCGAGACGTTGTTGTGCACGATACCGCTGTCGATGGGCGCGACGCCGGTGAGGATGCATTCATAGAGCGGGCGGGACAGGGCCGGCAGTTCACATTCCAGTTTGTAGAGAGCCGCGCGTCCTGCGCTGACGTAAGCCTGCAAATGTCCCATGGCATGCCGGGCGACTTCGTAATTGAGGCCGTCTAGCACTACCAGGATGACGTTGTGCTTCATGGGAAAAAGGCTCCGCAGAGGCAGACCGAAAAGAAGATGCAAGTGTCAACGCGCTCAATGTGGGAGCCGAGCTTGCTCGCGATGAACGATGACACGGTCTTGAAGTTGCACCGCGGCGCCTGCATCGCGAGCAAGCTCGGCTCCCACAGAAAAGCTTGCTCCCACAAGATATCTCCAGCGGATATCCGAGCGGGAGCTACCGCCTCACTGCATATTGATGATCACTTCTTCCTGCCATTTCTGCGGCAGTGCCTTGGAGGTCTTCTCCCAGGCGTCCGCGTCCTTGATCGGGGTCACGCCTTTGTACTGCTCGTTCGGCAGCAGCTTGGCCTTGACCTCTTCCGGCAGTGTCAGGTGCTCGGCGCGGATCGGCCGGGCGTTGCCTTTGGCCAGGTTGATCTGGCCGGCGTCGCTGAAGATGTACTCGCGAGTGAGCTTGGCGGCATTCGGGTGCTTGGCGTATTTGTTGATGATGGTGGTGTAGCCGGAAATCACCGAGCCGTCGGACGGAATCAGCACGACGTAATCATCCGGGTTGGCCATCTTGGCCTTGTAGCTCAGGCCATTGAAGTCCCAGACCACACCGACTTCGACTTCACCTTTTTCCATGGTGGCGATGGTCGGGTTGGCCATGGACAGGCGTCCTTGCTTGGCGATCTCGGCGAACATCAACAGGGCCGGTTGCAGGTTCTTCTCGTTGCCACCGTTGGCCAGTGCCGCCGCCAGTACGCCATTGGCAGCCTGGGCCGCGGTGCTCACGTCACCGATGGATACCTTGTATTTGCCGGTTTTGAGATCAGCCCATTTGGTGGGCGCTTCGGAACCATGCAGCAGCTTCTTGTTGACGATGAACGCGATGGTGCCGGTGTAGGCCAGGGCCCAGTTGCCGTCCTTGTCCTTGGCCCAGTCCGGAACCTGCTCCCAGGTGCTTGGCTTGTACGGTTGAACCACACCCTGCTTGACGGCAATCGGGCCGAACGCCGCGCCGACGTCGCCGATGTCGGCGCTGGCGTTGTCTTTCTCGGCTGCGAACTTGGCGATTTCCTGGGCCGAGCTCATGTCGGTGTCGACGTGTTTCAGCCCGTAGGTCTTGGCCAGGTCTTCCCAGGTGCCTTTCCAGTTCGCCCAGTCATCGGGCATGCCGACGCTGTTCACGGCACCTTCCGCTTTCGCAGCGGCTTCCAACGTTTTCAGATCGGTATCAGCGGCCATGGCGGCGGTGCACATGGCAATGGTCGAGCCTAACAGTGATGCCAGGAAAAGCTGTTTCATCCGAAGCTCCTATGGGCGTTTTCAACGCTGCGATTGCGGTTGTGTTGGCGGTTATGTTGGTCTAGGTCAGCAATACCTGAGCCAATGTAGGCGAGCCCTGTGACATTTTGATGTCGGTGGTGGATGCACCTACACCGATTCGGTTCGCGCGCAGTGGCTGATAGCTAAGCGTAGACCATGGTTAAACAGCTGATATGAAAGGGCTTGGCCGCAAATTTGCAGGTCTGCGGATCGACCGTTCGGCGGTTCTGTCATCTGCCAGTCATGTGCAGTGCCTAGGCTTGCAGGAACGAAAAGCGGCTCGATGCATGCGCCGATCCCGCCCCGAAACAGTGCTGGTCTAGTCCAGATAGGTAACGTTGATGCGCATTGAGACAACCAAAGCGGTGACAACCATCGGGCAGGTCCTGCAGGAGCAGCTTGACCATGGGTTGCTGGCCCCCGGCAGCAAGTTGCCGGCCGAGCGCAAGCTCAGTGAGTTGTTCGGGACCACGCGCATTACCGTGCGTGAAGCCCTGTTGCAGCTCGAAGCCCAAGGGCAGATCTATCGCGAGGAACGTCGGGGCTGGTTCGTCTCACCGCCACGCCTGGCCTATAACCTGATGCAGCGTAGCCATTTCCACGCCATGGTGACGGCCCAGGGGCGGGTGCCTTCGACCCAGGTGATCTCGGCCCGTCTGCAACCGGCCTCGGCGGCGGTGTGTGCCTGGCTGCAATTGCCGGCGTTGTCGAGTGTGATCCAGATCTGCCGTGTGCGGCGTATCGACGAGCGGCTGGTGTTGTATGTCGAGCATTACCTGAACCCGCAGTATTTTCCCGACATCCTCGGATTCGATCTCAACCAGTCCATGACCGAGTTGTACGCCCGTCACTACGATCTGCACTACGGCCGGGTGAAATTCGAAATCGTACCCACGTCTCTACAGCCTGAAGCCGCGGCGGCGCTGAAGGTCTCGGTCGGCAGCCCCGGGTTGCGGATTGCGCGGGTCAATTATGACCAGCATCAACGGCTGATCGACTGTGACCTGGAGTTCTGGCGACACGATGCGATTCATGTCGGCGTGGACGTGCTGGAGGCGGCGTCAGAGTGACTCGTTGAGCTTGGTCATGATCCTGAACAGAACCGTGGCGAGGATCAGCAGCATGCCGATCCACATGGCGAAGACCCCGACATTCTTGTCGCGAAAATTGAAGCCGATGGTCAGCAGGATCATGCCGGCGAGGATGGGCACCAGCATGGCGTTGAAGATGGACGCGGGAATCATGGTGACGGCCTTGTCGGGGTGATAAGGTCAGTCTAGCTGGGGTTCTGCGGAGTCGGGATGACCTGTATCAAACGCTGTTGTGGCGAGGGGATTTATCCCCGCTGGGCTGCGCAGCAGCCCCAACGACAGCGACTCATTTTGGCCTGACACACCGCGCGGTTGGTTTAGGGCTGCTGCGCAGCCCAGCGGGGATAAATCCCCTCGCCACAGGGGATGGTGTCAGGGCAACTCACGACTGGCATAGAACGCGCTCAGCACTTTCACCAGGTGCGCCAGGTCATGGCTGCCGCACAGTTCACGGATCGAATGCATGGCGAAGGTCGGCAGGCCGATGTCCACGGTGCGTACGCCCAACTGGCTGGCGGTGATCGGGCCGATGGTCGAGCCGCAACCCATGTCGCTGCGCACCACGAAGCTCTGCACCGGCACTTCTTCGGCCATGCACAGATGGCGGAAGAACCCGGCGGTTTCGCTGTTGGTGGCGTAACGCTGGTTGCTGTTGACCTTGATGACCGGCCCGGCGTTGAGCTTGGGACCGTGGTTGGCGTCATGCTTGTCGGCGTAGTTGGGGTGCACGCCGTGGGCGTTGTCCGCAGAAACCAACAGAGATTTCTGAATGGTCCGTACGAACTCTTCCCCTTCAGGCAGCAGGCGACGCAGGGCCTGTTCCAGCATCGGGCCGTCGGCGCCACAGGCCGAGCAGGAGCCCACTTCCTCGTGATCGTTGCACACCAGCACGCAGGTTTCTTCCGAGTCGGCGTTGAGCAAGGCTTGCAGACCGGCGTAGCACGACAGCAGGTTGTCCAGACGCGCGCCGGCAATGAAATCGCCATGCAAGCCGATGATCGCCGCGCTCTGGGTGTCGTAGAAGCTCAGCTCGTAATCGAGCACCACGTCGGCGTTCAGGCCGTGTTCGCGGGCCAACTGGTCAGTGAGCACGGCACGGAAGTCGACGCGCTCGTCGCCGGCGAACTGGGCGAGGATTGGCGGCAGTTCGTTCTGCGGGTTGATGGCCCAGCCCTGGTTGGCTTCGCGATTGAGGTGGATGGCCAGGTTCGGAATCGTGGCAATGGGCGCCTTGAAATCGATCAGTTGGCTTTCGACCTTGCCGTCCCGGCGGAAGGTGACGCGTCCGGCCAGGGACAGGTCGCGGTCGAACCACGGCGCCAGCAGCGCGCCGCCGTACACTTCCACCCCCAGTTGCCAGAACCCGTGACGTTGCAGCTCAGGCTGGGGTTTGACCCGCAGGCAAGGGCTGTCGGTGTGGGCACCGACCAGGCGGATGCCGTCGTGCAGCGGCGAGTTGCGGCCCAGCTTGAAGGCAATGATCGAAGAGTCGTTGCGCGTGACGTAATAACGACCGTTGGCCTCGGTGGCCCAGGTCTCGCGTTCGTCGAGGCGCTGATAACCCGCCGCCTCCAGGCGTTGGGCAAGGCTGGCGGTGGCATGGAACGGGGTAGGGGAGGCCTTGAGGAAATCGATCAGGCCCTGGTTCAACTCTGCGCGCATAAATAGCTCCAGACAGCAATGGGCGGAGTTTACCGTATTGGCTGTTGATAGGGAGAGGGTTGAAGTCTACGTTGGTTGTGCCGCCGTCATCGCGAGCAGGCTCGCTCCCACAGGGGATCTTCGTCGAACACAAACTCTGTGTTCAACGCCAATACCTGTGGGAGCGAGCCTGCTCGCGATGAGAGCACCGCAATCCTTCAGAACGGCGCCGGGCACTCGAAGCGAAGGCGCTCGCCGCTTTGCGGATGGGTGAAACTGAGCATGCTGGCGTGCAGGCACAAGCGGGGCCAGGCGGCCAGGGCCTGTGGATGGGCATAGAGCCCGTCACCCAGCAGCGGATGGCCGATGGACAACATGTGCACACGCAACTGGTGCGAGCGCCCGGTGATGGGCGTCAGTTCGACCCGGCACCAATCGCCACAACGTTCCAGCACGCGCCAGAAAGTCAGGGCGTGCTTGCCGTGCTCATGGTCGACCACGTGACGAGGCTTGGTTGGCGGGTCGTAGCGCAGGGGCAGATCGATGCTACCGCTGTCCAGCTCCGGCTGACCCCAGCACAACGCGGTGTAGGCCTTTTCGGTTTCCCGGTCATGAAACTGCCGGGACAGTTCGCGATGGGTGTCCGGATCCCGGGCCAGCAGGATGATGCCGGACGTTTCCCAGTCCAATCGGTGCACGATTCGTGCTTCCGGGTAACCGTTTTCCTGCAGGCGGGTGATCAGGCAGTCCTTGTTGTCGTCGGCCCGGCCGGGCACCGACAGCAGCAGGGTCGGCTTGTCGACCACCAGGACGGCGGCGTCCTGATGAATGATGCGGATGTTGGAAAGGGGCATTGAAAACAGTCTCGGTACAAACGCCAACGGCGGCTCGGATCCATTCCCTGTGTGGGAGCGAGCCTGCTCGCGATTGCGGTGGTCCAGCTTGCATTGAAGCTGAAAGGTCCACCGTCATCGCGAGCAGGCTCGCTCCCACATAGGTTCAGGCCCGAGCCGCCGTGGCTCCAGCTGGATCGATCAGCGATCCGGCAGGGTGATATTGAGTTCCAGAATCGAGCAGCTACCCTGGCTTTCCAGTGCGACATGCACGTCATCGTTGCCGATGTTGACGTACTTGCGGATCACTTCGACCAGTTCCTTCTGCAAGGAGGGCAGGTAGTCCGGGGTGCTGCGTTGGCCGCGTTCGTGCGCCACGATGATCTGTAGACGCTCTTTCGCGACCGAGGCGGTACTGGGCTTTTTGTTGGCACGAAAGAAGTCAAAAAGGTTCATTACCTACCTCCAAACAGGCGCTCGAAGAATCCCTTCTTCTCGACGTTGAGGAACCGGTGTTCCAGGTCTTTGCCCAGCAGACGGTCAACGGTATCGCTGTAGGCCTGGCCGGCGTCGCTCTGGTCGTCGAGGATCACCGGAACGCCCTGGTTGGAGGCCTTGAGCACCGCCTGGGATTCCGGGATCACGCCGAGCAGGCGTACCGCGAGGATTTCCTTGACGTCTTCGACACCGAGCATTTCGCCCTTTTCCACGCGCTCCGGGTGGTAGCGGGTGATCAACAGGTGTTCCTTGATCGGCTCCTCGCCCTTCTCGGCGCGACGGGATTTGCTCGCCAGCAGGCCCAGCATGCGGTCGGAGTCACGTACCGAGGACACTTCCGGGTTGGTCACGACAATCGCTTCGTCAGCGAAGTACATCGCCAGGTGGGCACCTTTTTCGATACCGGCCGGGGAGTCGCAGACCACGAACTCGAACTGTTCCTTGAGCTCCATCAGGACTTTTTCCACGCCTTCCTGGGTCAGCGCGTCTTTGTCGCGGGTCTGGCTGGCGGCCAGGACGTAGAGGTTCTCAAGGCGCTTGTCCTTGATCAGGGCCTGTTGCAGGTTCGCTTCGCCATTGACGACGTTGACGAAGTCGTAGACCACGCGCCGCTCGCAACCCATGATCAGGTCGAGGTTACGCAGGCCGACGTCGAAGTCGACGATGACAGTCTTGTGGCCGCGCAACGCGAGACCGGTACCGATAGCGGCGCTGGTGGTGGTCTTACCCACACCACCCTTGCCGGATGTAACCACGAGAATCTTGGCCAAGGTGTTTCACCCCTAAGGAAAAAGGACTTTGTCAGTCCCTGAAAAACATCTCTTGAAAACTGCTGCAATTGGACAGGCTTGGCTGGAATAGGGTGCTGGGCCGGGTTTACCTCCGGTAAACGCTGCCTGATCCTTTTTCCTACGTCGTTTTAGCCGTTTTCGCTACGTTTTAGAGATGCTTGGAAAATGCGGCAGTATCCGTTAAAGCCGAATGATGTTCAACACGTCGCCCGACAGGCTGACCTGGACGCCAGCCCCCCACAGCGGGTCGCGGCGTAAATCCTCGGAAACCTTGTACTGCCCGGCGATGGAGAGCAGTTCAGCGCTCAATTGCTGACAGAAGATCCTGGCTTTCGTATCGCCCTTGACGCCGGCTAGCGCGCGGCCGCGCATCGGACCGTATACATGGATGTTGCCATCGGCCAGAAGTTCCGCCCCCGGGCTGACCGAGGACACTACTACCAGATCGCCACCCTGGGCATAAATCTGCTGTCCGCCGCGCACGGGCGAGGTAATTACGCGGGTCGGCTTGATCTCGGGCTGCGGTGGTTTTTCCGGTTTCTTTATCGCTTCGGCCGGTGCCGGCTCCAGCAAGCGCTCCCGGGCGCCGGATGGCGGTAGCACCGGAATGTCCACGGCGATGGCGGCGGCGATGTCCTCGATGCGGCTGGCACGGATAGCCAGGGTGCGCAGGCCGTGCTGGCGGCAAACGCGCATCAGCCCCGGCAGATCCACCGAGCCTTCGGTGGCTGGCAGCTTGTCCAGGGCCAGCACCAGCGGGGCATTGCTGAAGAAATTCGGCGCTTGGGCGACTTTGGCCGCGAGCTGCCGGTCAAGGCCCTCCAAGTCGTTACGGGCCAGCTCCAGCACCGTAATGGCGAGCATGCTGCCCTTCAGCTGGAACACGGGATCTTGGTCTAGCGGTTCGGTTTGGCTCATGGTCGGCGTACAACGGCTTGTCACTAAAAGTGCCGAGACTTATAACGAGATCGTCCGCGAGCCGCAAGCCGGGTCGAACGATGTAGAATGCGCGGCCCATGTCTTTATGGAAGCTGTAATGGATCGCCCGCGTTTTCGAAGTGCCTTTTTTCACCCGCGTTTCTGGCTGCTATGGTGCGGCCTGGGGCTGTTGTGGCTGATCGTTCAGTTGCCTTACCCGTTGCTGTTGCGGGTCGGTCGTGTCCTGGGGGCGCTGATGTACCGGGTGGCCGGCGACCGACGGCGCATCGCCAGGCGCAACCTGGAGCTGTGTTTTCCACAAAAATCCGCGGCTGAACGCAAGCGTCTGCTCAAGGAAAACTTTGCTTCCACCGGTATCGCCTTCTTCGAAATGGCCATGAGCTGGTGGTGGTCGCGTTCGCGGCTGGCCAAGCTGGCTCATGTGGAAGGGCTGGAACATCTCAAGCAGGCCCAGCGCGAGGGCAAGGGCGTGATCCTGATGGCCCTGCATTTCACTACGCTGGAAATCGGCGCGGCCTTGCTCGGTCAGCAGCACACCATTGACGGCATGTACCGTGAGCACAAGAATCCGCTGTTCGACTACATCCAGCGCCGGGGCCGTGAACGGCACAACCTCGACTCCCTGGCGGTGGAGCGTGAAGATGTACGTGGCATGCTCAAGTTGCTGCGTGCCGGCCGGGCGATCTGGTATGCACCGGATCAGGATTACGGCGCCAAGCAAAGCGTGTTCGTGCCATTGTTCGGCATCCAGGCGGCGACGGTGACCGCTACCAGCAAGTTCGCCCGTCTCGGCAAGGCGTTGGTGGTGCCGTTCGTCCAGGAGCGCCTGGCCGATGGCAGCGGCTATCGCCTGGTGATCCAGGCGCCGTTGGAGGATTTTCCGGGTGAGACCGAGGAAGCCGATTGCATCCGCATCAATCGGTGGGTGGAGCAGTCGGTGAGCGACTGCCCCGAGCAATACCTCTGGGCCCACCGGCGCTTCAAGAGTCGCCCACCGGGCGAGCCGAAGCTGTACGACAAGCGCGGTTGAGCCAGTAGTTTCCATCCATGAGCACGGAGTGTTGCGATGATCCCAGCTGAACCGGTGACAGGTTTGATTCTTTCCGGCGGCGGGGCTCGGGCGGCGTATCAGGTGGGGGTGTTGGCGGCGATTGCCGAATTGTTGCCGGACGAGGCGCAGAACCCGTTTCAGGTGATCGTAGGAACCTCGGCCGGGGCGATCAATGCGGTCAGTCTGGCGAGCGGGGCGATGCACTTCAAGACGGCCATCGAGCGCTTGACCGCGTTCTGGCAGGCGGTGCGAAGCCATCAGGTCATGCGCAGCGACTGGTGGGGGTCATTGCCCAGGCGAGACGTTTCCTTGGCCATAGCCTGCTGGGCCTGGGCGCCAGGTTGCCGGTGGCGCTGATCGACAGCTCCCCGCTGCGTGAGTTGCTTGAGGCACAGTTCCAGGCTTCGGGTATCGAGCAGGCCATCGCAGAGCACCAATTGCGCGCAGTGGCGGTGACTGCGTTCGGTTATGAGTCCGGCCAGGCCGTGACGTTCTACCAGGGGCGCGGGACCATTGACGCCTGGTTGCGGCACCGTCGGATCGGCGTGCCGACCGTGCTGTCGGTCGAGCATCTGATGGCCAGTTCGGCGATTCCCCTGCTGTTCGCGCCGGTCAAGATCGGCCCGCAGTATTTCGGCGACGGTGCGGTGCGCCAATCGGCGCCCATCAGCCCGGCGTTACACCTGGGTGCGAACCGGGTGCTGGTCATCGGCGTCAGCGGCAACCCCCGTGGACCCGCTGCGGTGGAGCCGGTGGCGCGTAGCTATACCGGTCTGCAACCGACCCTGGCGCAGATCGGCGGGCACTTGCTCAACAGTACCTTCATCGACAGTCTGGAAAGCGATATCGAGTTGCTTCAGCGTCTGAACGGGTTCAGTCATTTGCTGCCCGATGACGTGCCGGCCCACTCCCTGGGCGCGGCGCCGGTGGAGGTGCTGGTGATTTCGCCGAGCCAACCGATTGATGAAATTGCCGCCCGCCATCGCCAGGAACTGCCCCGTGCGCTGCGGTTATTCCTGCGCGGGCCGGGCGCGACGAAGACCAGCGGCGCCAGTGTGTTGAGCTATCTGCTGTTCGAGTCGGGGTATTGCAACGAACTGATCGAGCTGGGTCGCCAGGATGCGCTGGCCCAGCGCGATGAGCTGAGTCGGTTCCTGGGATTGGCCCGAGGGTGATCGCCATCGCGAGCAGGCTCGCTCCCACAAGGGATCTATGGCGAACGCGAAATCTCAACCACCCATAACCCCGTGGGAGCCGAGCTTGCTCGCGATGACGGCGGTACATCCAGCACTTACTTGGCCTGATCCATCGCTATCGCGAGCAAGCTCAGCTTCCACAAGAATCTCTGTGTATCCAGGATCAAGGTGGGTAATCAGAAGTGATACTTCAGCAAGAAGCTCGTATTGCTCTGGTTGGTCTTGAACCCTTCGCTGTCTTCGATCCCGTATTTGTTCTTCCAGTAGTCATATTCCACACCCACGTACAGCTGCTTGGCACCCAGGTTCATGGCTTTGCCCAGGTCATATTTGATTTGCGGGTTGATGTGCAGGTTGGCGTGGGAGGTGCCTTTGGCGTTGCTGTCGTTGTCCACCACCCAGTCGATGAAACCGTCGATCAGGATGTCGGACGAGCCCACGGGAATCGTGTACGCCCAAACCGGGGTGATCTGCCAGACGTTGTCGCCGGCGCGTGGGCCTTCGGTCTGGCGGTTGTAGAAGTTCAGCTGGAAGTAATCGAAGCCGGGAATCGCCAGGTCGAAGCCCGGGCCGATCAAGTAGGACTCGTTGTCGCCTTCACCGAACTCATAGGTCATGGCCAGCAGCACGTCCTTGATTGGGCCCACTTCCAGTTTCTGGTCGAAAATCTTGCCGAACGACAAACGCGGGCTGAACTCGCCATAGTAGGTGTTCGGTCCCGACTGGCCGTCCTCCTTGCCGTTGTAGAAGATCCGGTCGAGGAAAAAGAAGTTGTCGCCATATTTCCAGGCATCGGCGTGTTCGAATGTCACCGTCTGCTGGATGCGCGGGTTGACCTGGAAGTCCTTGCCGTACAGGTAAGTCAGGCTGTTGTTCTGCCATTGGAACAGATCGTCGGCCATGGCTTGGCCGCCGGCCAGCAAGGATCCTGCGAGTATCAGGCTGGTGCACGTGCGTTTCATTCGGTTTGCTCCCAAGGTAGGTGGTACCGCTTTTTTTGTCAGCGCTCTGGTGTGGCGCCTTTTTCTCCAGATAAAACATCCGTTCGGTCAGGTTTTTGCTTGTGGCAAATACGGGTGGTCGAGCCTGGAGAGATTCCCGGAAGGCTCGTTCAACTGTCTGGGGCTCTGTGTGTCGAGATGCAGGGAGTGGCTGACAGGCGAGCGGTCGCCTGTCAGCGGGTAGTGTGCGTAACGGGTTCAATCAGACCGGTCAGGGTCACTCAGTTGGTCTGCGCGCCTTGGGTGATCCATGCGCCGATCAGGTCCCGTTCCTGCTGGGTCATCTGGGTGATGTTGCCCAGGGGCATGATCTGGGTGGCCACGGCCTGGGCCTGGATACGCGCGGCCTGTTGCTGGATCTGCTGTGGCGTATCGAACATCACCCCGGCCGGCGCCGCACTGAACAGCGGACTGGTGGGCTTGGCCGAATGGCAGACCGAGCAGCGTTCCTGAATCACGCTGTGCACCTTCTCGAACGAAGGACCCTGGGCATTGGCGGCCTGGGCAGGTGCTGCGGCAGGCTGTGCCGGCGCGGCTTGCGGCTTGGCGCCACCGCCCACTGCGGTTTCCGGCAGCGGTTGGTACTCGATGGCGGCGGGAGCCTTGGCCACGTCCGGGGCGGTGGACACGGGCTTGGGCCCGGTGACATACGCCAGGCAGATCATTGCCAGGGCGCCGACCGGCAGCGTCCAGGCAAACCGGTTGCTGTCGTGGCGGGTGTTGAAGTAATGACGCACCAACACCGCCGCCACTGCGATCCCGGCGAGGATCAGCCAGTTGTATTGGCTGCCGTAGGTGCTCGGGAAGTGGTTGCTGATCATGATGAACAGCACGGGCAGGGTGAAGTAGTTGTTGTGGCGCGAGCGCAGCAAGCCCTTGGCCGGCAACGCCGGATCGGGTGTGCGGTTCTCGGCGATGGCGGCGACCAGCGCACGCTGTGCCGGCATGATGATGCGGAACACGTTGCCGACCATGATTGTGCCGATGACCGCCCCGACATGCAGGTAGGCACCGCGACCGCTGAATACCTTGCTGAACCCGTAGGCTGCGGCAATCAGCAGGACGAACAGGATCGCGCCGAGCAGGGCAGGGCGCTTGCCCAGGGCCGAGTCGCAGAGAAAGGAATAGACGAACCAGCCGACGAACAACGAACCGATGCCCAGGGCGACGCCTTCGGGCCCGCTCAAACTGCTACCGGGAGCCAGCAGGTAGATAGTCGGGTTCCAGTAGAACACCACGCACAGCAGCGCGATACCCGACATCCAGGTGAAATAGGCTTCCCACTTGAACCAGTGCAGGTTGTCCGGCATGGATGGCGGGGCGAGTTTGTATTTTTCCAGGTGGTAGATACCGCCACCGTGGATGGCCCACAGGTCACCGGCCAGGCCGCTCCTGGGGTTGACGCGATTGAGGTTGTTTTCCAGCCAGACGAAATAGAACGACGCGCCGATCCAGGCCACGCCAGTGATCATATGAACCCAGCGGATGCTCAGGTTCAGCCATTCCAGCAAATGTGCTTCCACAGTCGTTACCTCTCGCCCGTCACGCTTGTTCTCGCGTGATCGGACGCTTCTCTTATTGGTGGGGGTCGAGGATCAAACACTCATCCTCTTCGAAGAAATGCTCATCGCAGTTATTGCCTGTGCCACTGCGATCAACCACCAGGAAGTCATCCCGCTTTTCGATCGTCAGCACCGGGTGGTGCCAGACGCCGCGATGGTAATTGATGCCCTGCCTGCCGTTGGTGACGAAGGCGCGGACCAAGCCTGATACAGGTGCATCGCCAAGTGGCGCGACCACGATCAGAAAGGGGTTGCCGAGCAGCGGAATGAACGCCTGGCTGCCCAGCGGATGGCGCTCCAGCATGCGCACGGTCAGCGGCATGTCCAGCGCGTCGGCGCGGAAGATGCTGATGATCGCCTTGTCGTCCGGCGTGGCGGTTTCAACCGTCGCCAGGCGATGGAAGCGCATGGTCGAACCGTTATTGATCATGAAGTGATCGCTGCCGTCGGTTTCGATCACGTCACCGAAGGGGGCGAAGGCTTCTTTGGTCAAGGGTTCGATCTTGAGTGTGCGCATGCTGGTCTTCTTAATCTCTTGATTTGATCGTTCCCACGCTCTGCGTGGGAACGCCTCACCGGACGCTCTGCGTCCGCTTTGCGACGCAGAGCGTCACCGTATGCATTACCACGCAGAGCGTGGGAACGATCATCGTGTCACTTCGCGACCTTGCCCAATACCCGCAGGCGGCTCACACCACCATCCGGGAACACATTCAGGCGGATGTGGGTAATCGGGCCCAGGGCCTTGATCTGCTCGGCGAAGGTGTGTTCGGCGTGCATTTCCAGTTTCTGGCTTGGCAGCAGCTCGCGCCAGAACAACGACTGGGTTTCGATCTGGCTGTCGGTGCCGCCCTTGACGAAGGCGCCCTGGATCGAGCAGCTGTCGGGGTAGTTGCCCTTGAAGTGCAGGGTGTCGACGATGACTTTCTCGACCTCGCCGGCATGGCCCAGGGCGACGATGACCCAGTCGTTGCCTGGCGTGCGGCGCCGGGCGGTTTCCCAGCCGTCGCCCATGTTGACGCCACGACCCGGGTTGAGAATGTTGCTCATGCGCCCGAAGTGCTCGTCGGAGCAAGCCAGGGCGCGACCGCCGTTGAGGGCGGCGGCCAGGTCGATCTGTTCGTTGTCGCCGACGGCCGACCAGTCGCGATACGGGATGCCGTAGACCCGCAACCGGGCCACACCGCCATCGGGGTAGATGTTGAAGCGCAGATGGCTGAAGGCCTGGTCGTTGCTGATTTCGTGGTAGTGGTGGCTGTTGCCTTGCAGTTCGACGGCGGACAGCACTTCGGTCCACCGGGTGTTGTCGTCCGGCTCGCCTTCGGCCAGGAAGCAGGCTTCCAGGGACGCCGACGGTGGGTAGTTGCCGGTGAAGAATGAAGTGTCGATGTCCACGCCCTTGATCGAACCCGGTACACCCAGGCGGATCACGGCGCTGTCGTAGCCTTCGAAGCGCTTGCGACGCGACTCCCAGCCGTCCATCCACTTGCCGTTGTCATCGAACACGCCTTCCTTCCACACGGCCGGCGTTGGCTGGAACAGGCGGTTGGCGTCGGCGAACCAGTCATCGGTGACGGAGATGATCTTTGTGCCGAGACGGGCGTCGGCCAGGTTGACGAACTTCTCGAAAGGTACGGCGTAAGCTTTCATTCTTCTTGTCTGCCTTTAAATAAGTTGGCTGGGGATGCTTGCTGGCCTGGACTCAGGCTGCTCGCTAAAGGGTCAGTAGTCGGAACAACGCGATCTTGTTGATCTCCGCCAGCGCGCACTTGAACTCGGTGTCCACCGGGTTATGGATGCGGGTTTCGAACGCCGCGAGGATCTGGTGCCGGTTGCTGCCTTTTACCGCCATGATGAAGGGAAACTCGAACTTGGCCTTGTAGGCGTCGTTCAGCTCGGTGAAGCGCTGAAACTCTTCGGCCGTGCATTGGTGAATACCGGCGCCGGCCTGTTCGTTCGTGCTGGCTTCGGTCAGTTGGCCCTGGACGGCGGCTTTGCCGGCCAGGTCCGGGTGAGCGTTGATCAGGGCCAGTTGGCTGGCGTGATCGGCACTCAACAGGATGTCGCTCATGCGCTGGTGCAGGGTTTCGATCTCGTCGATCGACGGGTCCTGGCCCAGATCGAAGGCTTTCTCGGCGACCCATGGCGAGTGTTCGTAGATGTCGGCGAAGGCGTCGACGAACGCCTCGCGGCTCAAGGTCGACGGCTTGAGGGTCTGGAACGCGGTCATTTCAAGGCTCCAGGATGCGGATGGGTCTGCTGCCAGTGACGGGCGATGTCGACGCGACGGCTGAACCAGACCTGCTCATGACCCTTGGCGTACTCGAGGAAACGCTTGAGGGAGGCGAGGCGGGCCGGACGGCCGATCAGGCGGCAGTGCAGGCCGATGGAAAGCATCTTCGGGGCCTCGGCGCCTTCGGCATAGAGCACATCGAAGGCATCCTTGAGGTATTGGAAGAAGTCGTCGCCGTTGTTGAACCCCTGCACCTGGGTGAAGCGCATGTCGTTGGTATCGAGGGTGTACGGGATCACCAGGTGCGGCTTGCCGTTGGGGGTGTTCGGTTCCCAGTAAGGCAGGTCGTCGTCGTAGGTGTCGCTGTCATAGAGGAAACCACCTTCTTCCATCACCAGTCGACGGGTGTTGGGGCCGGTGCGGCCGGTGTACCAGCCCAGCGGGCGTTCGCCGGTGATTTCGGTGAGGATGCGGATCGCTTCGAGCATGTGCTCGCGTTCCTGGGCTTCATCCATGTATTGGTAGTCGATCCAGCGATAGCCGTGGCTGCAGATTTCATGACCGGCGGCGACCATGGCGCGGATCACGTCCGGATGACGCTGGGCGGCCATGGCGACGGCGAAGATGGTCAGCGGAATATCGAATTCCTTGAACAGCTTGAGGATCCGCCAGACACCGGCACGGCTGCCATACTCGTACAACGACTCCATGCTCATGTTGCGCTCGCCCTGCAGCGGTTGCGCCGCGACCATTTCCGACAGGAACGCTTCGGACTCGTTGTCGCCATGCAGGATGTTGCGCTCACCGCCTTCTTCGTAATTGAGCACGAAGGACAAGGCGATGCGGGCATTGCCCGGCCAGTGGGGATGGGGAGGGTTACTGCCGTAACCGATCAGGTCGCGTGGGTAGTCAGCGCTCACTGCAGTGTTCCTTCTTGTTCGTACCATGTAGGTGGCGCCCGGGCGATGAAGCAACAGCTGGCGTCACGACGATGGGTTGATTGTATACAACTTTATGCGCGATTTGTAAGCCTGAATTTTTGCATTTTTCACCGCCCCCCTGGCTGGTCCTACACTGCAAGAAATCTGCCGGGTTGGTCAATTAATCATTAGAAGAGCCGTGTATCCTCTGGTTTGGCCCGAACCCGAGCTTAAGGACGAGTGGGCAAAGGGTGCGGCAAATATGTGTTTTTTATTGTGTACAATTTCTATTTAAAATGTCTTAATTTGCACATCGCCGCGGCGTTTCATGCTCTGAAACGGTGCGGCTTGTCTTTCAACTGATTCAGGAGGCGTCGGGCCGGACTGCCCAGCAGCGAGGCGCGCACAATCAATGGGACGTTTGACTACTCACGTTTTGGATGCTGCACATGGCTGCCCGGGCAGCTCGATCAAGGTCGAGCTGTACCGTGTGGAAGGCCCGCAACTGCACCTCGTCGCCAGCGCGTCGACCAACGGCGATGGCCGGTGCGATGCACCGCTGTTGCAAGGGGAGGACTACCGTTCGGGGGTCTATCAACTGCAATTCCATGCTGGCGATTACTACCGCGCCCGGGGTGTGCAATTGTCCGATCCGGCCTTCCTTGACGTGGTGGTGCTGCGCTTCGGTATTTCGGCCGAGCAGGAGCACTATCACGTGCCCCTGCTGATTTCGCCCTACGCCTATTCAACCTATCGCGGCAGCTGACCCCAAGCAGCCGCCTGCTCCTGGAAGCGCCTGCGCATGGCGCTTCTCTGGTTTTTCGCCCGCTCACACTGCGGGCTTTTTTTTGCCTGCCTGTTACAGCCGGGCATTGTCGTCCCGGATGATGAAGACGGTGTCGGCGTGGCCAGGCAGGATCTGGGAGCCGCCCTTGAGCCAGATGATCTTGTTGGCGGCATGGGCGTCCTTGACGGCTTGCGCGGCGGCGTCGCCGACCTGGGTTTCCAGGTTCATGCCGGTCGTGTTGGGGTTGGTGTGGGTGGGCAGGGACAGCTTCGGGATCCGGGTGCGGTGCAGGCTCATGAAAAACAGATAGTCATGCCCTGTGCGCCGAAAGACCAATGCCGGAAAACTGTTGAAGTTGTTGGGTTCCATGACCGTATAGCCATGACGGCTCAGGAGGTCGGCCATGAAGCGTTTGAAGTCCACTGTCGAATACGTCGAGAGGAAGTAATCCCATTGTCGTCGGAACCGCATGGGGTCGAAGTCCAGCCGGTTCAAGGTGCCCGTCGTGGACGGGAAGGGCAGCTCGATCGCGCGCGAGGTGCTTGTAATGCCTGAAGAGGTTGGCAGAACCGAGAGCATCAATAATGGATCGCTCCATTGCGGGTGCGGTGAAGGGGTGGCTTGTTTCCAGCTGTGGAAAATCTGCCTGAGTGCGGTCAGCCCCGCTGCGTCGGCGTAAGTCGAGCTGTTGGCCAGCTCGAATTGCTTTCTGGCGATGTTTTCCAGGGTCACGGTCGTGACCTCCGGGAAAACGTCCCTGACGTAGGCCGTCAGGGGTTTTTCGAAGGGCAGCCTGGCGTCTATCTCCCAGTGATTATCCGGTGGGACGCGTATGACAGCCCTGGGCTGTTCGTCAGGCGTATGCCTGAGGATGGCCTCCAGCACATCGAAATCATAGGCGGGATGAGTGGGCGGCTGAATGTAGAGGATCGGGTAATCTCGAGCTTCCATGCGGCTCATCACCTTGTAGTGAACATCGTTCACGGTGATGAAATGGGGCAGTGTCAGCGTGGGTTTGAACGCCCAATCCCGCTTGAAGACCGCCGGGCCTTGCACAGCGGCTTCACTTTGCGGAGGAGGCGACGTCGTGCGCTGGCGTTTGGGCGCGGGCCCTTCGGACAGTTCATCGTCCGACAGGCTGTGGAGGGTGATGGTCTGGGGGGAGTCACTGCTGCCCGGCTCGATGGGCTGGGGAACCCGTCGCCACAGGAGACTGCCTTCTACTTGTTCCAGGCGTGGTCCGGAGGCGATGAGCTCGGTGCTTGATCGGGCCCGGTAGTTCTGTTCGGCATCGCGACCCAGCAACACCGTTGCACCGTCTTCCAGCTCGACGTAGGTGCGTGTCCTGAACGTCCGGATGCCAGAGGTCGCGTCTGGCGCTGATAACAGGGGGACCAGTTCGGGTGAAAGGTGATAATTGTCCAGCGACACCGGGGCGGCCTGACCTTGGGCGGACGCCTGTTGTGTGATTTCGGATACCTGGAAGGTCGTGGGCTGAGATTCTGACGCTTCGGTGTGTCTTCCCGACGGCGAGACGGATACCTGGTCCGTTCCTTCCGTCCTCATGGGACCCCTGGGTGAACTTTCCGGCGTTGTATCGCGACTGGTGCGGGATGTATCGGAGGACGAAGTTGAAACATTGGGGCGGGTGTTTTTTCTTGGACTCATTGGAAGTTCGGCTCTTGGATATCAATAATGAATATGACTTGAAACAGATGGCTGATCGTCGCCTTGAAGATGTTCATGGAAAAGGCCCGCGCAGGTGCACTACATATATATTGCGTTTGAACTAAACATCTGGAAAAAACCTGCATGAGGCTATGCCGGGTTGGATAGGGCCTTGTCCGACGAGAGTATCCAGTTCATATAAGGCAACTCCCTGGCAAATGGCGGCCCCAAGATGATTGCCTGGGCGAGCATCAACGACTTGCTCGGCGTTAAACCCTCTACTAACTTGGTGCATTGTTCCCGCAATAAACGCAGTGACTCGTCGTCCAAGGGGGGATGTTGGCTGAGGCCTTCCCGGGCCACCTCCTGATAGATCTTGAGATGGTGGTCACACACGTTGGTTTTTCTAAGATCCTGCGCCGTAATAACCCGAGACTTATTTGTATCCAGGGTCCACTTGCGTGTCTTGAGGTGATAGCTCAGGGCACCGGGAGTGCCGTCCTTGACGGCAACATTGAAGACCCTCAGTTGCTCGGACGACAACCTGGAAAGTTCCAGGGGCAACGCTGCATCGGGGTCGAGCGTGGGCGCAAAATACCGACCATCCAGGGCTTCTACATAAACGCTCTCGAACAAGCTGTCGACCGCATACACGACACCTTGTGTAGTGATAACGCGTATCTGGTCCACAAGGTCGTCAACTTCATAAGCGGGCAGATGAATGACCGTTCCACCGATTTGCAGCAGGTTGGATGCCAGTTTTATCTCGACCTGGCCGAGCTGTGTAGCGTCGAACTCCCACAAGGAGGCCTGGGGTAAGCGGGGGTTGGCGCTGGCCAGTGCGCCTGGCGTGGAGAGACGTAGCGTCATGTTCGTGCCCAAGTGGACAAGGTAGCTGGAGCCTTGGCCAATCAGGACTTCGACACCCGTTTGTACGGCGGCTGAAGTGAGCAGGGCGCAGGTCGCCCGGTTACCCATGTAATAGGGCTTTTTATCCAAGGGCTGAAGATAGGCGTATTTCTTTTTTGTCGGCGTGAGTGGCAGTGGTACTTCCGCTTTCCATTTCACCGGGTTCTTGTCGATGAACGTCCTGTCCAGTAACAGCCCATAGTCGGGGGTGAGTAGGGCCACACGGTAGGATGAGCCGTCATTCAAGATCAGGATCACCGTATGATTCGGACCGAGGGCGGAAAATGCACGGCGTCCCGTGGCGGTTTTTCGCGCGGTATAGCGCTCATCTGAACTGGCCAGGTTATTCACGATGACCCGGCGATTGCCAAAGTACAGCGTCAGGCCACACGCTCCATACTTCACCGTGTCCGATTCGTCTTCCTGAATGACATGGGCGTTGTAGTGGGCCTCGATCCGTGTCAATTCGGAGGGGGCGTAGTCCAGGTGGAGCGTGGTGGAGTATTCACTTTTTTGTTTGATGTTGAGGGTGGTGAGTTCGATCAGGCGAGAAACGTAATAGCTCGTATCTTTGTCATGGGCGATCGATTGCTCGCTTTTATCATTCAGGATGGCTGGGTTTCGCGGCGTCCCTTGTTGCACCATGACGGCTTCGATGGCGAGCCAGTTGTCATGTTCGATGCTGTCGGGCAGGTCGGGCACCCAATGGAAACCGTCTTTCGTGATGAACGTCAGTTTGCTGTTCTGTAAGGACCGGGGGTACGCAGTGTCGCCGTAGACGTTGTTGACGGTGACTTTGCGCACGTCCCAATCGTTTGAATCGAAGCCCGAAACCAGCACCAGGTTGCCTGCTTCAATTGCCCAGCTTTCAATCAGGTCCGCTCGCCAGTCCAGTGCGATGACGCTATTACCCACGCCGTCTTCGGTGATCGACACATGACCCGGTTTATGGGCGATGGCGTAGACGTCTTCGCCAGGGCCACCGGCGGCCTCGCGGTTATGACCCCGAGGATGGAGATCTGGTCATCTCCCGCGCCGGCCTCGATTGAATCGTTGCCGCGGGATTTGATGATGTTCGGGCCAGCCGTGCCCTTGATGACGCTGGTCCCGCCCTCAAGCAGTTCGACATGCTCAATGCTTTCGAGGACAGTAGGGCGGTAGGCGCCGCTCGCTGTGCCATGAGCGGCTTGGGTGATGACGCTGACGTGCCCAGCGGCCAGATCGACCTGATACCCCAGCCTTGGCGCCTGACTGTCGCTGGGACCGCCGGCTAAAATCAGCGTGTCATTGCCTGCGCCCCCCATCAGGCGGCTCGGTCGGGGTTCCAGGTTCCCAGCGACCATCTCGGGTGCCCCTTCGAAAATGAACACATCATCCTTCGTTCCACCGGTCAGTGCTTTGACGCCTCCCCCGTAATGGAAGACGTTTGGCTTGTTTTCAACGCCCAGAACGGTGTCGTTGCCGCCGCCGATGGACCAGTGGATGCCTTTGTGGTCTGCCGCCGTTCCAATGACTGCGCCGGGTGTTTCAGCCGTTACGCCGCTACGTGCATCGATCCAGTCATCGCGGTCCTTGATCCGGGGACGCACGGCGGTTGCCTGATACCGCTCCCCGGTCCACCAACTCCGGGTGTTGTAGGTCACCCGTTCGAGTTCTACGGTGAACTTGCCGTTAACGATCGCTTCAGTGCTGTCTTTCAACGGTCCGCTGAGCAGGTACAAGGCATTGGCCTGGAGTCGCTTCGTCTGTTCAGCGGTTGCCTTGGCGAGGGTGTATCGGTCCTGGATATCGTCATCGGGACTGATCGTCCAGAAGGCGAACCAGCCCGTGCGGAGGCGCTCATGGACGGTGAGTTGTAGGTAGTCGTCGATTTCATCGACTTGGCGGATAGCGCCCCAGATCTGTGAGCCGACCACCAGGATAAGCCCTGCGGCCAGCCCCGCAGGACCCGCTGACGTAAACCCTGCCAGCGCCGCGACGCCGAGGGTCACGGCCATGGCGGCACTGGTCACGCTCAAGGCTGCGTTGACGTAGTGGTCGGTGGCCTCGCGGCCGGTGGAGCCGGCGGCGGCCTTGAACGAGTCGACCGCGGCGATGATATCGAAAGGAAGCGTGAGCACACTGGCAATCAGGCCGCTTCCACGCGCCAGCCGGATGGCGAAGGTCGTCTTGGCGAAATCCCCCAGGGAGCGTCGGCTGGCCTTGATCATCTGGGTGGCTTGGCGGGTCACCAGCGCTTCGACACCGATGGACGCCACCTCGGCGGCCACGCTGGCCCCGTTGAAAAGGGTCTGGTAGGCGTCCTTGTCCCGGATGGCGTCTTGCAGGCCCCGCAGGCCGCTGTAGATGCCGAAGGCCTGCAGCCCCAGGCCCGTGGGAATGAGGACCTGGCTCTTGGCCTGGTTGATCCAACTGGATGATCGTTGCACCAGTGCCTGGGTGTCGAGGTGCTGGGCCGCCCGCAAAAGCCTTTCAAGCGTGCTCCGATAACGACTCGGCTCAGCCTGGGCTCCAGGATTTTCCCGCAACAATGATTGCACGGAGCGTGACCGCTGGCTGGCTATTTCGAACAGCAATGTTGGCAGCCGATAGTCGTTTGCGTCGCCGGTGAGTTTTAGACGGGTTTCGATATCACTGGCATTGAACTGCAATGAGTTCAGGAAAAAGCGATTGGGAATGCGGAAAAAAGTATTCTCGCCGTTCAGGGGCTGTCCGTCGGTTGTTGCGCCGAGTGCATTCAGGGATGAACGGGTGACGGCCACAGAGCCGATGTGGAACGGGCCGTAAAGTTTATCCACAACTTCAAGTTGCGCCTGTCGCTGCTTGAGTTCTGAACTGAGCTGCGATTGATCGGCAACTTCGAAATCGAGCGTTTCGGTTGTGCGCGCATTGGCGTGCAAACCTATATCCGTAATGACGATGCCGTGCTCGGCAGAAACGGAGGAGGGCTGAATAACCTTGGCCATTGTGAACGTCCTTGTTCAACGATGATTGAATGGCCCTCTATGTAAGATGTTTTCCTGAACGGTGTATATCGATGGGTTGTTGCCTCGTTTTGCCACTCAGTGGGCGGACAATAAAGACGCCGCGCCCGCGCCTCCAAACAAGCCTGCACTGATGCGATTGAACCAGCTCTGGCCTTTACCGGTACGCAGGTACCGCGCCGCGCCGTGGGCGCCGAGGCCGTAGGCCAGCTTGCAGAGCAGGTCGAGGACGGTCCAGGTGGCGATCATGATCAGCAGTTGGGGCAGGAAGGGTTGCCCGGCGCTCAGGAACTGCGGCAGGAACGCGGCGAAGAACAGGATGTCTTTCGGGTTACTGGCGCCCAACACGAATGCCCGGCCAAACAGCGCGCGAAAGCGCGGGACGGCGGCGGCCTGGGGCACTTCGGCGCCTTGGGAGGGCTGTCGCGATTGCTGCCAGCTCTGCCAGGCCAGGTAGAACAGGTACAGCGCACCGACGATCTTCAGGGCACTGAACAGTTTCTCCGAAGCCAGCAGCAATGCCCCAAGCCCCAATGCCGAGGCGCTCAACAAGCAGATCGAGGCGATCACTCCACCCAGGAATGCCGGATACGAGCGACGCAGGCCGTAGTTCAGGCTGTTGCCGATCATCAATAACGACAGGGGGCCAGGGATGAGAATCACCACCAGCGCGGCGCCGCTGAACAACAGCCAAGTTTCCAGATTCATTGCTTTGCTCCTGATGTACAAAAGCCTCACCGAGTGGGTGAGGCGGGTGGATACGGTGTCGCTTACAAGAAGATGAACTTGGCGATGAAGATCGCGCAGAGCACCCACAGGCTGACAGAAATTTCCTTGCGTTTACCGGTACCGGCCTTGAGCACCACGTAGGTGATGAAACCCAGTGCGATACCGTCGGCGACCGAAAAGGTCAGGGGCATCATGATGGCCGTGACGATGGCCGGAATGCTGTCGGTCGGCTCGTCCCATTCGATATGGGCCATGCCGCCCATCATCAGCATAGCGACGTAGATCAAGGCACCGGCGGTGGCGTAGGCGGGGATCATCCCGGCCAGCGGCGCGAAGAACATGGCGGCAATAAATAGCACGCCGACGGTCACCGCGGTAAGCCCCGTGCGGCCTCCCGCCGCGACACCGGCAGCACTTTCCACGTAGCTGGTCACCGGCGGCACGCCGACCATGGCGCCGAATACACTGGAGGCGCTGTCGGCTTTCAGGGCACGGGAGAGGTTCTCGATCCGGCCATCGGGCTTCACCAGGCCAGCACGCTGGGCCACGCCCATCAAGGTGCCGGCGGTGTCGAACATATGCACGAACAGGAAGGCCAGCACCACGCTGATCATGCTGACGTTGAACACTCCGGCCACGTCCATCGCCATCCAGGTCGGCGCCAGGCTCGGTGGCGTCGACATCACACCGTTGTACTGCACCAGGCCCAGGCCCCAGCCGGCCAGGGTCACGGCGATGATGCTGATCAGGATCGCGCCGAACACCCGGTGATAACTGAGCACGGCAATCATCAGGAAGCACACGGCGGCGAGCAGCGGGCCGGGTTCACGCAACGAGCCGAGCTTGATCAGGGTGGCGGGGCTGTCGACGATGATTCCGGCGGTCTTCAGGCCGATCAGTCCGAGGAACAACCCGACCCCCGCGCCCATGGCGAACCGCAGGCTCACCGGAATGCTGTTGAGCAGCCACTCACGAACCCGTGACAGAGTCAGGATCATGAACAGTACGCCGGAAATGAACACTGCGCCCAACGCGGTTTCCCAGTTGTAGCCCATGGTGCCGACCACGGTGTAGGTGAAGAAGGCATTCAGGCCCATGCCCGGTGCCAGGCCCACCGGCCAGTTGGCGTACAGGCCCATCAACAGGCAACCGAGGGCGGCGGCGATGCAGGTGGCGACGAACGCCGCGCCATGGTCGATGCCGGCATCGGCCATGATGTTGGGGTTGACGAAAATGATGTAGGCCATGGTGATGAAGGTCGTCAGGCCGGCGATCAGCTCGGTCTTCACCGTGGTGCCATGCAAGCTGAGTTTGAAGATGCGCTCCAGCCAGCCACGGCTTGATGGCGGCGAGAGGTCCAGCGTCCGGGCTTCGGGTTTGCGGCTTTCCACAGCGAGTACTCCTCAACAGTTTTATTGTTATTTCCAGCGTCGCAGGCCATCCGGGGGAGGCTTGCGCGCCTTGAGGCAGGTAAGGCTGGCGAGGTAGTTGACCTGCTGGTCAGAAACTCGCACGAAGCGAATTATGCTTTTGTATACAAATAAAGCAAATAATGTTTTCTAGTTTGTAGACGAAATGTCCGGCGATAGGGATATATCGCCAGGGAGGGTGCTATCGCGGGCAAGCCTTGCTCCCACAGATAGGGATCATCTTGTGGGAGCAAAGCTTGCTCGCGATGGCGATAGCTCGGGCCATGCATGACTTGATTGATATCAGTCGGCGGATACCTGACCCTTACCCAGCGCCATATTCACCGCCAACCACCCATTCACCGCCGCTTCCCCGGCCTCGGCAAACACCCGCTCCAGCAATTTCACCTGCTCGCGCCGCAACGCCTGTTCGAACCGCGCACCTTCCTCGGTCAACTCCAGCAGCCGCTTACGCTTGTCGGTCTCGGACGCGACGCTGTTGACCAGATGCATTTCCATCAATTGCCGCAACGGCATGTTCAGGGCCTGCTTGGTGACGCCCAGCAGGGCCAGCAGCTCTTTCATGCTGAGGGACGGATACCGGGCGATGAAAAAAACGATGCGCTGGTGCACGCGGCTCAACCCACGACGCTCGAGCATTTCATCGGCCTTGGCGGTGAACGCCTGGTAGCCGAAGAAAAACGCTTCCATGGCCATTTGCTGGGAAGTCGGATTTTTAAGGTCAAGCATATTGACGTATCCAGAGAGGTCGGAGTAATTTCGGTCAATCAGTTTGACTCATTTCCCCAATGCCTCGCTACAGGTGGTCCCCATGGCTTTTTCCGAACGTGTCTCGCGCCTCAAAAGCTCTTTGATTCGAGAAATCCTCGCGGCGGCCCAACGCCCTGAGGTGATGTCGTTCGCCGGCGGTCTGCCCGCCGAAGCCATGCTGCCGAAAGTGGAGTGGGACGCCATGCCCCTGGCCATGGGCCAATACGGCATGAGTGAAGGGGAACCGGCCCTGCGCGAAGCCTTGGCGGCGCAGGCACGGGCGCTGGGCCTGGCTTGTGAGGCGAGTCAGGTGCTGGTGGTCAGCGGCTCGCAGCAGACCCTCGACCTGGCGGCGAAGCTGCACATCGACGTCGGCACCGAGATCATGCTGGAAGCACCGACCTACCTCGCGGCGCTGCAGATTTTTCAGCTGTTCGGCGCTGACTGCATCACCGTCCCGCTGCAGGCCGATGGCCCGGACCTGAAACAGTTGCGGGCGCGGCTGGGACAGCATCGACCGGCATTCATCTACCTGATCCCCACGTTCCAGAACCCTTCGGCGGTGCGTTACAGCGAGGCCAAGCGCGACGCGGTGGCGGCCTTGCTGGATGAGTTCGGTGTGACCCTGATCGAAGACGAACCCTACCGCGAACTGAGCTTCGACGGCGGCAGCGCCACGCCGATTGTCAGTCGCTTGAAGAAGGCCAGTTGGATCTACACCGGCACCGTGTCGAAAACCCTGCTGCCAGGGCTGCGGGTGGGTTACCTGATTGCCAGCCCTGACCTGTTCCCGCACCTGTTGCGGCTCAAGCAATCGGCGGATCTGCACACCAATCGCATCGGTCAATGGCAGGCGTTGCAGTGGATCGGTAGCGAGAAGTACCGCAGTCACCTCGGTGAATTGAGGGATTTCTACCGGGATCGTCGCGACCGGTTCCAGGCTGCGTTGCACACGCACTTTTCCGACATCGCGGATTGGAACATGCCCGAGGGAGGGCTGTTTTTCTGGCTGACCCTCAAGCAACCGCTGGACACCCGCACGTTGCTCGCTGCCGCGCTGGCGGCGGATGTGGCGTTCATGCCGGGAGAGCCGTTCTTCCCCGAGCCGGACCAGCATCCGGGACACTTGCGCTTGAACTTCAGCCACATCGATCCGGCCCGGTTGGATGAAGGGTTGAGGCGGCTGGCAGGGGTGGTACGGGCGGCGTTGGCTGCCGAGGCGGCGTGAGGCGGTGGGTCTTGTGGTGAGCGGCTGGCGCTATCGCGAGCAGGCTCGCTCCCACAGAAGTTTTGTGAACACTGAAGATCCCATGTGGGAGCGAGCCTGCTCGCGATGGGGCCTTCACATCTCCCCAAGAACCATCAGACCGCCGAAAACCGCTTGTCCAGGTAATCAATGATTACCTTGGACTCGTACATCCAGGTGGTCTCGCCATTCTCTTCGATACGCAGGCACGGCACCTTGATCCTGCCGCCTTGCTCCAGCAGTGTCTGGCGATCCTGCTCGTTGTTCTTCGCATCGCGCAGGGCCACTGGTACGTTGAGGCGGCGCAGGGTGCGGCGGGTTTTCACGCAGAACGGGCACGCGTGGAATTGATACAAAGTCAGGCTGCGGGCGGTCTGGTCGACCTGCGCCTGGGCATCGGCCGGGCGTTTTTTCTTGCCAGGACGGGTGATGAAGTCGATGAAGATGATCAGTTGGCCCAAACCAACTCGAAGCGCTTTGACGATCACGGTATAAGCCTCGCGGCAGGGAAGAAGAGGGCGCGCAGCTTACCTGATTTTTCACGGGCGAAAAAAAACCGGCGATCGATGCCGGTTTTTCTCGAACGACAGCTTACTTGATGAGGCTGAGGAACTCGCTGCGGGTCGCGGCGTTTTCGCGGAACTCACCGAGCATCACCGAGGTGATCATCGAAGAGTTCTGCTTTTCCACACCGCGCATCATCATGCACATGTGCTTGGCTTCGATCACCACCGCCACGCCCAGGGCGCCGGTGACCTGCTGGACCGCGTCGGCGATCTGGCGGCTGAGGTTTTCCTGGATCTGCAGGCGACGCGCATACATGTCGACGATCCGCGCGACCTTCGACAGCCCCAGCACCTTGCCGCTCGGGATGTAGGCCACGTGGGCCTTGCCGATGAACGGCAGCAGATGATGCTCGCACAACGAGTACAACTCGATGTCCTTGACCAGCACCATTTCGCTGTTATCGGAGCTGAACAAGGCACCGTTGGTGACTTCTTCGAGAGTCTGTTCATAACCACGGCAGAGGTACTGCATGGCCTTGGCAGCACGCTTGGGCGTGTCGAGCAGGCCCTCGCGGGAAACGTCCTCGCCCAGTTGGCCGAGAATCGCGGTGTAATTCTGTTCCAGTGTCACAGAGGCTGATTCCATAGGGGTTTCAGGAGGGTACTTGTTCTGTCTGTACCAGTTTTGTACCAATCAAGCTGTGTTCGAGTTTCCCGAGTTCGCTCCAGTCGGTGCTGGAGTTGATCCGTCGGGCACAGGTCGAAGCAACATTCGAGCGCCATAACCCAGCTGAATAGCGATGCAGGCTCATACCCGCCATGGGGCACATGGTAGCGTATGTGTGCCAGTAGTTGTATTGCCGGCCGGTGCTATTCATCCAATCTCATCGGCGTGTGGCTTTACCTGGCTGCGGGCTCACCGGTCTGTTCGGATCGGGTTTTTCTGACCGAGCGCCTCGTGTCATCAATTCGCTTTGGAATCATCCCAGGCGTAACCACCGGATTGACCAGTGCGACAGCGTAGTGACTTCCTTTTGCGTGATGCACGATTGACGATAATGGTATGTGTGCATACGATAAGTCGACTTACTAAAAGGAGGCCGACATGCCCAAGCCCATGCACGCCACTGCTTCATATACTCACGAAACCCGTGCATCTGCAGCTGCAATCTGGGCGCTTTTCGAAGCTGTTCCCCGATGGAAAGATTGGAACGCAGGTGTCCATTCATGCACGCTCCACGGTTCTTTCATTGAGGGTACATGGATGACAATGGTGCTGCCTGACCAAGAGGTCATCCAGTCTCAGTTAGTAGAAGTCAATAAACCAAACGGATTCACTGATGAGACTGTACTTGGTAGCACCACTATTCGCGTCAGGCATGAAATCACTCCGCTCCTGAATGGCAATCACTCAATCGTTTATTCGATTGATGTCGTGGGAGAGGACGCAGGGGAGATCTGCACGCAAGTGTCTTGTGATTTCTCTGAGGTCCTGCGGGCGCTGGCAGCCCGCGCAGAAAGTGAGACGGACGTATGAGCCAGGCTTGGCTGGGTGTTGTATCTCGGTCGCACGTGTGGCGAGGCATGGAGGGCGGCTTTGCACAGGTCTGTCATGGCAAAAAGGAGCCGCTGCGCAAGATGAGCAAGGGTGATATTTTTGTTTATTACTCCCCGAATATAGAGGTGCAGGGGGCGCCGCTGAAAGCCTTCACCGCCATAGGGAAAATTGAGGACGATGAGGTTTTCGAATTCGACATGGGCGCAGGGTTTGTGCCGTTTCGTCGTCGGGTGCGATATGCCAAGGCAAAAGAAGTCGCTCTGGACCTCGTGCGTGGACAACTGGACCTCTGTGTTCCGCCAAACTGGGGCATTGTGCTAAGGCGCGGGCTGATTCCATTGACCGACAAAGATATCTGCACAATTGCTTGCGCGATGGGTGTTGACCTGCTGGAACTGAGGCGTAATTGATGGAGTCGAAACCGCTGCCAACCCTCCATAGCGGACCGTCAGATAGTCCAGGTTTTTTGCTCTGGCGCATCTCCAACACCTGGCAGCGTGAGCAGCGCGCCGCATTACAGCCGCTGGGTCTTACCCATACCCAGTTTGTCATGCTTGCAGTCGCAACGTGGTTTGCCTCACAAGAGCCGCTCACCCAGGCACGCCTGTCACAATTGACTGGCAGCGACCCGATGACCACCTCTCAAGTGGTCAGAACGCTTCTTAAAAATGGGCTGTTTGTGAGAGACGTACATCCTACTGACACGCGAGCCAAGATTATTTCAGTTTCCGAAGCCGGTCGTGATATCGCACACAAGGCGATTGTCATAGTGGAGGAAGTTGATCGTAAATTTTTTGGAACTCTAGGCGAGCAGCAATCCAGCCTGGTCCTCCTTTTCCGACAACTGCTCGATAAGGCATCATCGACGCAATAGAGAGAGAAAAGGGGGCGTTGGCGGACACGGCGCTGCAAGCTCGGCAATCGAGGGCTACTCGTCGCGGCCTTCCATCATGGTGCGCTTGAGCATCACGTACACCGCCCCGGCGCCACCGTGTTTCGCCTGGCAGGAGGTGAAGCCCAGCACTTGCGGGTGCTGGCGCAGCCAGGTGTTGACGTGGCTCTTGATCATCGGCCGCTTGCCGTCCAGGCGCACGGCCTTGCCGTGGGTGACGCGCACGCAGCGGATTTCGAATTTCGTGGCTTCGGCGAGGAAGGCCCAGAGGGTTTCCCGGGCTTTTTCGACGCTCATGCCGTGCAGGTCGAGGCTGCCTTCGAAGGGGATCTGGCCGACCTTCAGCTTGCGCATCTGGCTTTCCTGGACGCCGTCGCGCGCCCACATCAACTCGTCTTCGGGACCTACATCGATCACGAACTGATCGGACAATCCGTCCACGGTCGTGGCATCGGCGCGCACGGTGGCAGCTTGGCGCAGCTTGGCGATCTGTGCGCGATCGGCTTTCGGTTTGCCGGTGTCGGCGCGATCGTGTTTGATCGGTTTAACGCCCTGAGTCGCACTTTTGAACAGGGAAAAATCGTCGTCTTGCATGTCAGCCTCCGCGAAGGCCGACCAGTTTACCCAAGTCCGGCGGGATCGGGCGCGACAAAACGTCGGGTGGCGGGTCAGTCGTGCTTTTTCATCAGGTGCGGAGCCATGGCCAGCTCCAGGGATTGGCGGGCGCGACGGCGGCAGCGGCGCCAGAACCAGACGCCCAGCCACAGGACCAGAAGGCCCACGGCCAGAATGATCGCCGAACCAAGCGGGGTGGCATTCAAGTCGCCCAGCGCGGGCGGGCGGCCCAACAGGCTGGCGGCACCGGCCATGGCCAGCAGGACGCCGAGCGTTGCCAGGAGCGCCGCGATGGCCGCGCCAAAACGAAACCGCCAGTTGCTCGGGCCCTTGGGCCGCAAGCGACGTGCGTCAAAACCATCGGATAACTTCATTCCGATCTTCCTCAGTGGGTATCGGCCCTTCGACCGGAAGATGTTCGGGTTGTTCCTGAGGCTAGGGCAATTGCGGCTAATGAGAGTCTTTTGCGGATGAGCGGCGGACGCGGCCGCTCATCGAGGGCAATCAGATCAAGTCGTGGGTCAGGGCCAGGGTGGCGAAGTTGTCCGCCATGATCGCCATTTCGGTCTGGTGCACGTGCTCGGCGCTCAGGACGCCGCCCTTGTGCGGCAGGTCGCGGGTGGCGCAGGCGTCTTCCACCAGGGTGCAGCGAAAGCCCAGGTTCTTGGCGGCGCGCACGGTGGTGCTGACACTGGAATGGCTCATGAAACCGCAGACGATCAGGTCCAGGGGGCCAAATTCTTCCAGGCGCTTTTTCAATTCGGTGCCATGGAAGGCGCTGGGCAGCAATTTGCCGATGACGGTTTCGTCACCCTGGGGTTCGAGACCTGGAATGAATTCCCCACGTTCGCCCTGTGGATCGAACAGCCCGCCATGGGTGCCCAGGTGCCGCACGTGCACGATCGGCCGGCCGGCGGCACGGGCCGCGCCGAGCAATTGCCTGATGTTCGCAACCGCTGCATCCATGCCACTCAGGGCCAGGGGGCCGGCGAGGTACTCTTTCTGGGCATCGATGATGATCAGGGTCGCTTGACTCAGGTTGGCCGCCGCGTAACCACGGCCGCTGAGTTGAAACATCGTTTTTGGAACGGACATTCTGGGGCTCCTTCGGGTGGGGCTTTTGCGACATTCTCCTCTGGCTGAGCGGTTCTGTGAATCGCTTCCATCGCAAGCGCCGTCGTTGCTGGCCTACAGCCTTGTCAAGATGCCTGTCTTGTTCAATGGGTGGCGCAAAAAACGGAAGGTTCCTACGAGTGCTCCGGCGTTTTTCAGTCGTCCTTGAGGTGCGTTTGGGTGGGGGCGCGTTTGGCTGTTAGACTCGCCAGTCGTTTTTTCTGGAGTTTGCCGCCGTGATCACTTCCCGTCTTCGTACCCTGCGCGACCATATCCGTTGGGCCGTCAGCCGTTTCCATGGGGAGGATCTGTTTTTCGGCCACGGCACTGACAATGCGTGGGATGAAGCCCGCCAACTGGTGTTGGGCGCGTTGCACCTGCCTTGGGAAATGGCCGATAGCTACCTGGATTGCAGCCTGGAAGACGATGAGCTGGTCCATGTGCAGCGCCTGCTGCAACGGCGAATCGCGGAGCGTATCCCGGCGGCCTACCTGCTGGGCGAGGCCTGGTTCTGCGGGATGTCGTTCATTGTCGACGAGCGCGTGCTCATCCCGCGCTCGCCCATCGGTGAGTTGATCGAAAAGCGTTTCGAACCCTGGTTGGCCCAGGCACCGGCACGGATCCTAGACCTGTGCACCGGTTCCGGCTGCATCGGTATCGCCTGTGCCTATGAATTTCCGGAAGCCGAAGTGGTGCTGGCCGACCTGTCGTTCGACGCACTGGAAGTGGCCAACCAGAACATCGAGCGCCACGGCGTCGATGAGCGGGTATTCACTGTCCAGGGCGATGGTTTCGAGGGGCTGCCGGGACAGCGTTTCGATCTGATCGTGTCGAACCCGCCCTACGTCGATGCGGAAGATTTCGCCGACATGCCTCAGGAATACCAGCATGAGCCGGAGTTGGGCCTGGCCTGTGGCGATGATGGTTTGAACCTGGTACGCCGGATGCTGGCCGAGGCGGCCGACCATCTGACCGAGAAGGGGCTGTTGATTGTCGAGGTGGGCAACAGCCAGGTTCATGTCGAGGCGTTGTACCCCGAAGTCGATTTCGCCTGGCTGGATTTCGAACGCGGCGGGCATGGCGTGTTCATGCTCAGCGCCGAGCAGTGCCGCCAGCATCAGGGCTTGTTCGCTTCGCGGGTTTAATGCGGTTTAGGCAGGCTTTGTGGCGAGGGGATTCATCCCCGCTGGGTTGCGAAGCAGCCCTGAAACCAGGCAACTCGGTGCCTCAGAAAGATTGAGTTGAGACTGCATGGGCTGCTTCGCAGCCCAGCGGGGATGAATCCCCTCGCCACAGATATATTCCAAGTCATTGCCCCGGAAAAGAGCCGGTACTCAGTGCCGCGTCGCAATCCAGATCAGCAAGCCCGCCTGGAACATGGCAAACGCCACCAGGCAGGTGATGGTGAAGCGCAGGCCGGTGTCTTCGCGCTTGAACTTGTTGACCTTTTCCTCCTGCTGCTTGAGTTTGACCTCCTGTTCCGCAAGGTTCTGCTCGGCCTGTTGCAGCATCTGCGCGGCTTCGAGGATTTCCACGAACTGCAGCTTTTCGGTATTCCAGTCTCCTTTCAGGTCGCCGACCTGGGCGTCCTTGACGCTGCCCTTGAGGTGCTGGGCATCGGCATACACCACCTCGAAGCCATGGGCTTGCAGGAAGCGGTCGCGACGCAGTCGGGTGTCTTCGTTCAGCGCGTCCTTGTTGTTCAGGTCGGTGCCGTCCACCCGGTAGCTTGACCAGCGTTTCTTGGCCCACGTAATGGCCTGGGCCGCGAGGAAGCGGCCGATGCCACGGTTCATGGGCTCCATCTGCAGGCTGTCCGGGGAAAAATGCAGGCGCTTTTCGACGTGATCGGCCCAGACGTCCAGGTGGTTCTGTTCCTTGCGCACGCGCTGGCCCGGCAACTGGATACTCATGCGCAACAAGCTGCGTTCCTTGCTATGGCGCTCGGCGTAGCTGAATTCGACAAACCGCAGCGGCCGCGCGCCCGTGGCACGGTCCGTCTTGAGCGGGGCCAGCCGGAGCATCTTGTGGTGCTCGGCTTGCACGTCCGCCCAAGGCAGCTCCGCCGCCGGTGTGGCGGGCGTTTCGGCGGTGGTGTCGGGTGAAGTTTCAGTCTCAGTCATAACGGCGAAATCCTGTCCTGGCCGGCTCGTCGGCAGCCAATGCGCTGTCCGACACCGGTCTATCGGCCACTTTTTCCAAGACTGGAGGGCTAAAAGCGTTTAACGGGTCGTTATCGAGTCAATAAAGGCCAGGATATGAGTGCCGAGCGCCGCCGCCAGGGGCAGGTCGGGGTTCTTGTAAGACGCCAGTTGCCGTTTCTCGTCGTTGGGCACGATACGCATCACGTGGTTCATGCCCTCGATCAGGGCCAGCTTGGCGTCGGGTTTGGCCGCCTTCAATTGCCGGGCGTCATCGACGCTGACCTGGATGTCGTGACTGCCCTGGATGATCAGGGCTGGCACTTTCAGCGCGGCGAATGCCCGGGCCGGGTCCTGGCGGAACAGCGAGATCAGGTACGGCTGCACGCTGGGGCGGAAAATGAACTGCAACGGCGCTGGCACGTTCGCATCGACGCGACCGGCCTTGAGGCTGTCCAGCAGTTCATTGCTGCGCAACATCAGCTGCGGAGGCAGACGGCTGCCCAGTTGCTGGCGTAGCACCTGGTCGATAGGCCGGGCGCTGCCGGCCACCGAGATGACCGCTGCCGCACTGGTCTGGGGGGCGGCGAGGCTGGCGATCAGCGCGCCCTCGCTGTGCCCCAGCAGAATCAACGGGCCCAGCCGTGGGTCGGCGGCCAGCTTGTGACTCCAGGCCACGGCGTCGGCCACATAGGCCTCGACACTCAGGTCGCGTTCGTCCGGTGTCGCGGCCAGGCTGGCGGCCACGCCGCGCTTGTCATACCGCACGCTGGCAATGTTGTGTTTGGCCAGCACCCAGGCCAGGCGTTTGAGGCTGTCATTGCGTCCGCCCTCGGGGTTATTGCCGTCGCGATCCGTAGGACCGGACCCGGAAATGATCAGGACAACCGGCACCGGCGTGTCGGATTTTGGCAGTAACAGTGAACCGAAGAGTTCCCCATGGCCGGTATCGAGGCTGATCGGTCTTAGCAGGACCGTCGCCTGGGCCAGGCTGGAAAACAGGCCGATGAACAGGGTAAGGCTCAGGACACGCAGGTTTAGCATCATCACGCCACTGGTTACGAAGGTGCCGGTTGGACTGGCGGTCACCGATAAGGTTCGAGGATGAACTACGCAGTTAGCCTGCGTATACTGGCGCCCATCACGAATCCCAGATTGAGTTTCTCAGCGATTTCACGGAGCACCCTGCATGTCCGGCAATACCTACGGCAAGCTGTTCACCGTCACCACCGCGGGCGAAAGCCATGGCCCGGCGTTGGTCGCCATTGTCGACGGCTGCCCGCCGGGCCTGGAGATTTCCCTGGAGGACCTGCAGCGTGATCTGGATCGCCGCAAGCCCGGTACCAGCCGCCACACCACTCAGCGCCAGGAAGCCGATGAAGTCGAGATCCTGTCCGGCGTGTTCGAAGGCCGCACCACCGGTTGCGCCATCGGCCTGCTGATCCGCAACACCGACCAGAAGTCCAAGGACTACTCGGCCATCAAGGACCTGTTCCGCCCGGCCCATGCCGACTACACCTACCACCACAAGTACGGTGAGCGCGACTACCGTGGCGGCGGTCGCAGTTCGGCCCGGGAAACCGCGATGCGCGTGGCCGCCGGGGCGATTGCCAAGAAATACCTGGCCAGCCAGGGCATCGTGATTCGTGGCTACATGAGCCAGTTGGGCCCTATCGAAATCCCGTTCAAGACTTGGGATTCGGTGGAGCAGAACGCCTTTTTCTGCCCCGACCCGGACAAAGTGCCAGAGCTTGAGGCCTACATGGATCAATTGCGCCGGGACCAGGATTCGGTGGGCGCGAAGATCACCGTGGTGGCCGAAGGGGTGATGCCCGGCCTTGGCGAGCCGATTTTCGACCGCCTCGACGCCGAACTGGCCCACGCACTGATGAGCATCAACGCGGTGAAAGGCGTGGAAATCGGTGCCGGTTTCGCCTGCGTCGCCCAGCGTGGCACCGAGCACCGCGACGAACTGACCCCGCAGGGTTTCCTCAGCAACAACGCCGGCGGCATCCTGGGCGGCATTTCCTCGGGCCAGCCGATCGTGGCGCACCTGGCCTTGAAACCGACGTCCAGCATCACTACGCCGGGCCGCTCCATCGATACTCAGGGCAACCCGGTGGAAGTCATCACCAAGGGCCGTCACGACCCGTGCGTCGGCATCCGTGCCACGCCGATCGCCGAGGCGATGATGGCGATCGTGTTGATGGATCACCTGTTGCGCCATCGCGGCCAGAACGCCGATGTAAGGGTCAGCACCCCGGTGCTGGGTCAGCTTTGATGGCTGACCTGCCGACCGCCGTGGCCTGACGACCATGGCGGCACTGCCGTACTGGCGGCTTTCCAGCTTCTATCTGTTCTATTTCGCCTTGCTCGGTTCGACGGCGCCGTTCCTGGCGCTGTATTTCGATCACCTGGGATTCAACGCGGCACGCATCGGCGAGCTCGTCGCGATTCCCATGTTGATGCGCTGCGTAGCGCCGAATATCTGGGGCTGGCTGGGGGATTACACAGGGCAGCGCCTGGCGATCGTGCGGTTCGGCGCGGTCTGTACGTTGCTGACCTTTTCCCTGATCTTCATCGACAAGAGCTACGCCTGGCTGGCGATGGTCATGGCGTTGCACGCGTTCTTCTGGCACGCGGTGCTGCCGCAGTTCGAAGTCATCACCCTGGCCCACCTGAGCGGGCAGGCCTCGCGCTACAGCCAGATCCGCCTGTGGGGCTCCATCGGTTTCATCATCGCCGTGGTCGTGCTGGGCCGGTTGTTCGAATGGCTGAGCCTGGACATCTACCCGCTGGCGCTGGTGCTGATCATGGGGGGCATCGTGCTCGCCAGCTTCTGGGTGCCCAATGCCCAGCCGGTGCAGGGGCCGCGGGTGACGGGCGACGGGTTCCTGCGCCAGTTGCGCAACCCCGGTGTGCTGGCCTTCTACGCTTGCGTCGGCCTGATGCAGATGAGCCACGGGCCGTATTACACCTTCCTGACGCTGCACCTTGAACGGCTGGGTTACAGCCGTGGGGTGATCGGCGTGCTGTGGGCCGTCGGCGTGGTGGCGGAAGTCCTGGTGTTCCTGGTGATGAGCCGGATCCTGGCGCGGTTTTCCGTGCGACGGGTGCTGCTGGCGAGTTTCCTGCTGGCGGCGTTGCGTTGGTTGCTGCTGGGATCATTGGCCGAATTTCTCTGGGTACTGCTGTTTGCCCAGGTGCTGCATGCGGCGACCTTCGGCAGCTTTCACGCCGCTGCCATCCATTTCGTGCAACGTAGCTTCGGCTCCCGCCAGCAAGGCCAGGGCCAGGCGCTGTATGCCGCGCTGGCCGGCACGGGCGGGGCATTGGGCGCGTTGTACTCCGGCTACAGCTGGAACGCCTTGGGCGCCACCTGGACTTTCAGCATCGCCAGCGTCGCAGCTTTCGCTGCAGCCGTTATCATTGCCACACGTATGCAAGAGGACAGGCCATGAGCCTTACCCGTGAACAGCTTGCCCGGGAAATCATCGATGCCGGGCGTTTTCTGTATGGCCGCGGTTGGTCCCCGGCCACCAGCAGCAATTATTCCACCCGTCTTGCCCCTGACCAGGCCTTGCTCACCGTGTCTGGCAAGCACAAGGGGCAGTTGGGCGTTGATGATGTGCTGGCCACTGACCTGGATGGCAACAGCCTGGAACCGGGCAAGAAACCTTCCGCCGAAACCCTGCTGCACACCCAGCTCTATCGCTGGCGCCCGGAGATCGGTGCGGTGCTGCACACCCATTCGGTGAACGCCACGGTGCTGTCGCGCCTGACTAACGAGGCGTTCATCGATTTCGAAGACTATGAACTGCAAAAAGCCTTCAGCGGCGTGTCGACACACGAGTCCCGGGTGCGTGTGCCGATTTTCGACAACGACCAGGACATCGCCCGCCTGGCCGCCAAGGTACAGCCGTGGCTCGCCGAGCATCCCGATTGCGTGGGTTACCTGATCCGTGGCCACGGCCTGTATACCTGGGGGGCACGCATGAGTGATGCGTTGCGCCAGATCGAGGCGTTCGAGTTCCTGTTCGAGTGCGAGCTGAAAACCCGCGCACTCCTGAACCGTTAATTTGCTGGAGTCATTGCCATGAGCAGCCTGTCCGTTTACCACGTCTCAAGTCCTGACATCCCGAACAAGGTGTTGACCCACTTTGAAGACATCGCCGCGACCCTGGCCGAACAAGGGGTTCGCTTCGACCGTTGGGAGGCCGCGATGAAAATCCAGCCTGGCGCGACCCAGGACGAAGTCATCGCCGCCTATCGGAGCCAGATCGATCAATTGATGACCGAGCGCGGCTACATCACGGTCGATGTCATCAGCCTCAACAGCGATCATCCGCAAAAGGCCGAGTTGCGCGCCAAGTTCCTCGATGAACACCGTCACGGCGAGGACGAAGTCCGCTTTTTCGTCGCCGGGCGTGGTCTGTTTACTCTGCACATTGATGATTACGTCTACGCCGTGTTGTGCGAAAAGAACGACCTGATCTCCGTACCTGCCGGTACACCGCACTGGTTCGACATGGGCGAGCACCCGCACTTCGTTGCCATTCGCCTGTTCAACAACCCGGAAGGCTGGGTCGCCAAGTTCACCGGCGACGACATCGCCAGCCGTTTCCCACGCCTGGAGGACTGAGCCCGTGTCGATCAAAGCCATACTCACCGACATCGAAGGCACCACCAGCGCGGTGAGTTTCGTCTTCGACGTGCTGTTTCCCTACGCGGCGAAGCATTTGCCGGCATTTGTCCGTCAGCACGCCGACCGCGGCGACGTAGCCGAGCAACTGGCTGCGGTGCGCCAGGACAGTGGCGAGCCGGAGGCAGACATCGAGCGGGTCATCGCGATTTTGCTGGGCTGGATTGCCGAAGACCGCAAGGCCACGCCACTCAAGGCGTTGCAGGGAATGGTCTGGGAGCAGGGGTATCAGGCCGGGCAATTGAAAGGACACGTGTACCCGGATGCGGTAGAGGCCCTCAAGCGCTGGCATCAGGCTGGCTATGGGCTCTATGTGTATTCATCGGGGTCGATCCAGGCGCAGAAGCTGATCTTCGGCTGTTCGGAAGCCGGTGACCTGTCGCCACTGTTCAGCGGTTACTTCGACACCACCTCAGGGCCCAAGCGCGAGGTCCAATCCTATCAGCGGATCAGCCAAGCCATGGGCATTGCGCCGGACGAGATCCTGTTCCTGTCGGACATCGTCCAGGAACTGGATGCGGCCCAGGGGGCTGGCATGGCGACGTGTGGATTGGCTCGAGAGGGGGGGAGTTACCTGGACATCTCACCGTGAAGAGTTTTGCCGACATAAACCCCGAGGGTTTCTGAGGACCACCGCAAATCCTGTGGCGAGGGGATTCATCCCCGTTGGGCTGCGAAGCAGCCCCATGCAGTCAACTCAATCTGCCTGGTGCACCGAGTTGCCTGGTTTCAGGGCTGCTTTGCAGCCCAGCGGGGATGAATCCCCTCGCCACAAAAGCTCAACCGTTAGAACTTCGGCATCAAGCGCTGTGGTACGTCGGCAGCGCGAAGCGATGCTGGCTTTGCAGCATAGCGATCTGCGGCAGCTCGCTGGCCTGTTCAGCCAAGTCACGACGGATAGCACTGATCACCCAGGACAATTGGTCCCCTGCATGCAGCTGGGCGTAGGAAATCGAGCGTTTGAACTGTTTGCCTTCGCTATTGCGCAATGTCAGCAGGATGCCGCCGTCCGGGCGAGCTTGTGTAGTCACTTCGTAGTTGGAAAACAGGGACGCGAACTTCTCTTGAATCATATTCATATGACTGCTCCTTGGTGGTGGCAAACCGTGGAGGAGAAGTTGCACTGACCATGCCAGCATTGGATCCGCTTTAAATCCTTTTAAAAACAACAAGTTATATTTTTTGTGTTTTTTCGCTTTCGTGCATCTTGCATGAATAGTCATCGTGCATCCTGCATTTTGCGTGGTCAGGCAATCATTTTTGGAACCAAATCGATTTCTGACGCTCATGTCTCGCCTGTTCCCGGCGGTGGATACAAAACATTGCAAAAACCGCGTGTACAGCGCGGCAACCGCTGGGTACTTTCGACCGAACATCGCTGCCAGCCTGAGCGCAGGAACCGAGACCCGCAGGTCGAACAGGGAGTTTCATGAGTCGTATACCCAGCGACGCCATTACCTGGGGCATGATGCTGCGCAAGCTGCCTGCCCTCGCCAGCGTCGTTCCCCGGATCGTCAAGGGTCGCAAGCTCGCCTATGTCCGGGACCCGGCCCAACCCTGCGGCCTGGGCTGGAGCTTCGAACAGGCCACGCAACGCAATCCCCAGGGTCCGGCATTGCTCTGCGGCGACATGGCCTTGAGTTATGCACAGGTCAACGAGCAGGCTAATCGCATCGCCCATTACTGGTTGGCGCAGGGCATCGGCAAGGGCGACTGCATCGCGATCTTTCTCGAAAACCGTCCACACCTGCTGATCACGCTGCTGGCGGTGGCGAAGGTCGGGGCGGTCAGCGCCATGCTCAACACCTCGCAAACGGGGGATGCGCTGGTCCATAGCCTGGCGTTGGTTGCGCCGGTCGCGGTCGTGGTGGGGGATGAGCGGGTCCCGGCTTTCGAGGAAGTGCGCGGCCGCACCGCGCTGTCGAGCGCGCGCACCTGGTGGCTGGCGGACGAGCAAGGCGCCGCTGTCCCTCGGGGTTTCGTCGACTTGCTGGGAAACAGTGATGGCTATCCTGGTGAAAACCCGGCCACCAGCCAGCAGGTGTTTTTCAACGACCCGTGTTTTTACCTCTACACCTCGGGCACCACCGGGTTGCCCAAGGCCGTGATATTCCGTCACGGGCGCTGGACGCGCACGTCCACCCACCTTGGCCTGATTGCCCTGGACATGCGGCCCGACGACGTCCTCTATTGCCCCTTGCCCCTGTATCACGCCACGGGCCTGTGCGTTTGTTGGGGAGCGGCGATTTGTGGCGCGTCGGGTTTTGCGATCCGGCGCACGTTCAGCGCCGGCCGGTTCTGGAGCGATGTACGCCGTTATCGGGTGACCACGCTGGGTTATGCGGGGGAGCTGTGCCGCTACCTGATCGACCAGCCCGCCAGCGTTGAAGACCGGTGCCATGGGGTGAAGAAGATGATCGGCAATGGCCTGCGGCCGGGCGCGTGGGCTGCGTTCAAGACCCGCTTCGGTGTCGAGCACATCTGTGAGTCGTACGCGGCCAGCGACGGCAATATCGGCTTCACCAACCTACTGAATTTCGACAATACCGTCGGTTTTTCCCTGACGGGCTGGGCGCTGGTGCAGTACGACCATGGCAGCGGGAGGCCGTTGCGCAACCTGCAAGGGCGAATGCAGAAAGTGCCGAAGGGCCAGCCGGGCCTGCTGCTGGCCCGGATCGATGACCAGGCGCCCTTGGATGGCTACACCGACCCAGTCCGGACCGAAGAGGCTATCTGCCGGGATGTCTTCGCCCCTGGCGACCGTTACTTCAACACCGGTGACCTGCTGCGTGACCTCGGCTTTGGCCACGGGCAATTCGTCGATCGTCTCGGCGACACCTACCGCTGGAAGGGCAAAAACGTTTCCACGACACAGGTCGAGAATGTCTTGCTGCAGCATCCGCAAGTGGCTGAGGCGGTGGCCTATGGGGTGGAGATCAACGGCAGCGATGGGCGCGCCGGCATGGCGGCGATCACCCCGTCCGAATCGTTGGCAACCCTTGATTTCGGCGAGCTGCTGCAGTTTCTGCAAGCCAGGCTGCCGGCCTGTGCGGTGCCGCTGTTCCTGCGCATCAAAGTGAAAATGGACATCACCGGCACCTTCAAATACCACAAGACCCGGCTCAGGCGCGAAGCCTTCGACCCCTGCGTCATGGGCGACGAGCCGGTCTACGCCTGGTTGCCCGGCAGCAGGACCTACGTGCGGGTCGACCGCCAGTTGGCGACGCAGATCCAGGGTGGGCAGTTCGACTATTGATTCTGGCTATGACGGGTACTGAGAAAAAGGGGATGACAGGCCCTGCGCCGCTCGGGAAACTAGCCGCATTCTCGAAGACTCAAGTGGAGTACCCCATGTCCGATACAAGCCGCCAGATGACCCCGGAAGAGGCCGCGGAATTTGCCGAACAGGTGTTCAACGTGGCGCGCCAGGGTGACGCCGCCATGATGGCGGCCTTGCTGAGCAAAGGCTTGCCGCCCAACCTGCGTAACCACAAGGGCGACACCTTGTTGATGCTGGCCGCTTATCACGGGCACGTGGAAACGGTGAAAGTACTGCTGGAACACAAGGCCGACCCGGAAATCCGCAACGACAACGGCCAGAGCCCGATTGCCGGCGCGGCGTTCAAGGGCGACCTGGCGGTGGTCTCGGCGCTGGTGGACGGTGGCGCACAGGTGGAAGGTGCCTCCTTCGACGGTCGCACGGCGCTGATGATGGCGGCGATGTTCAACCGGGTGGCGATCGTCGACTACCTGATCGGCAAAGGCGCGGACCCGAAGGCGAAGGACGCCAACGGCGCCTCGGCCCTGGACGCGGCCCGGACCATGGGCGCGGCGGATACCACGGCGCAGTTGGAGAAGTTGTTGGGTTGATATCTTTTACGAGTACGGCTCTTCAGTCTGCAATACCTTGTGGCGAGGGGATTTATCCCCGCTGGGGCGCGAAGCGGCCCCACAACCTGACAACTCGGTGTTCAGGTTATCTGGAGGGGCTGCTTCGCAGCCCAGCGGGGATAAATCCCCTCGCCACAAAAGCATTGATGCAGCGGGTCTGTTTCAGTCCCTGGCCGGGTGTGATCGGGTATCCTGCGTGCCCTTGAATTTCATTGCCACAGGATTCGCCCATGAAAGCCGCACTCGTCGAACTTATCAGCAAAATCAGCTCCGGCTGCCTGGGCGATGCCGACATTGACAGGATTGCCGACGAAGCGGCCCAGGCCTATGCCGATCCGGCGGCTTTCCTGACGGCCAACCCGGACATCAACTACGACGACACCTTTCCGATCCCCTTGGGCGAATGGGTGGTCGTCGGCAGTTTGCCGGACACCGTGCTGTTCCAGGCTGACACCTATGTGCAGTTGTTCGAGCAGATTGTCGCGTCTTTCGGCCCCGGCGTGGCGTTCAACCTCAAGCCCAAGCAACTGGCGAAAACCGAGGCCCTGACGGCGCTCAACCGCATCCAGATCCAGATGAGCAGCCTGAACAAGGAAAACGGCGGCTATGTGCTGATGAACTTCAGCCAGTTGCTCGACGATGAATTGCAGATGGTGCTGGTGTACGGCAACGACGTGCCGCGGGTGCTGGAGTTGTGCGCGCAAGCCGGCATTGCCACCGCCCCCGCCCTGGAAGCCCTCAAGGTCGCGATCCACGTCTGAAGCAATAAAACGGAACCCTCGTCGGGGCCGACTATCCTAAGTGTGCATGCCATCACTTGGGAGCGACACCATGGGTTCCACCTTCAACGGCCTGGTTGGCCTGATCATCCTGGCGCTCGATATCTGGGCGATCATCAATGTGCTCAAGAGTGGCGCGGAAACCGGGATGAAAATCCTCTGGGTACTGCTGATCCTGCTGTTGCCGGTATTGGGCCTGATCATCTGGGCGATTGCCGGGCCGCGAGGCAACGTGCGGATTTGACGACGCTTGCGCTGTACCCGGCAGGCTTTGCTCGCCGGGCCTCTATCGATTACGCCGCCGCCAACGCGTGTTTCTGTGACGTGCCAAGAAAGCGCAGCAGGGCCAGCAGCGGGAAGGCGCTGCCGATGATCACGACCCACAACCAACCGCCATGCTCGTACACCGCACTGGCAATCGATGAGCCGAAGGCACCGCCGACGAAGATGCTGGTCATGTACAGGGCATTGAGACGGCCGCGGCTTTTGGCATCCAGGGCATAGATGGTGCGCTGGCCCAGCACCATGTTCATCTGCACACAAAAGTCCAATACCACGCCCGTGACAGCCAGGCCGATGACGCTGTAGAGCGGATGGATGAACGCTGGCAGGAAACTCAGGCTGGCGAACAGCATCGCCAGCAGCGAGGCGATGCGGGTGTGACCGGCGTCGGCCAGTCGACCGGCAATGGGGGCAGCGATGGCGCCAATGGCACCGACCAGGGCGAACAGGGCAATCTCGGTCTGGGACAGCCCATGGTTACGCGCCAGCTCCAGGGGCACGGCGGTCCAGAACAGGCTGAACGTGGCGAACATGCAGGCCTGGTAAAACGCCCGTTGGCGCAGCAGCGGTTGTTGTCGCAGCAAAGTGCCGAGAGAACCCAGCAGTTGCCTGTAGGTGGCACTGTGGTCAGGTTGGCGCTTGGGCACGGTGAACGCCAGGACAAGGCTGATCACCGCCATCAATGCCGCCGCAATCATGAACATCGCGCGCCAGCCGAAGTGATCGGCCACCACGCTGGACACCGGCCGTGCCAGCAGGATCCCCAGCAGCAGCCCTCCCATGATCCCGCCGACCACTCGACCCCGGGACGCTTCCGGCGTGAGATGCGCGGCGAGGGGAATCAGGACTTGCACCGACACTGAACTGAACCCCACCAGCAGCGAAACCAACAGGAACACATTCGGTTGATCGGTGAACGCCGCGCCCAACAGGCTGGCAATCGCCACGAGGGTGGTGAGGATCATCAACCGGCGGTTTTCCAGCAGGTCGCCCAGCGGCACCAGGAAGAACAGGCCCAGGGCGTAACCGATCTGGGTCAGCGAGACGATCAGGCTGGCCATGGTGCTGGACAGGCCGACATCGGGGGCGATCAGGTCGATGATGGGTTGGGCGTAATAGATGTTCGCAACGATGGCGCCGCAGCAGAAGGCGAACAGCAGGACCATGCCTCGGGTCAGGGCGGGGGAGTTGGCGGTCATGGGTTTCCGTCAATGACTAGTAAGGATTGCGGGCAAGGCTAAAGGCTGTGCCGGCTTTGGGGTAGTCGCCTGGATTGATAACAACCATGTCCGGGATTGATGCGACTGTGGGAGCGAGCAGGCTCGCTCCCACAGGTTTTTGTGTGGCCTGGAAAGTGGCGTTTATTGCCCGTTGTAGATCTGGTCGAAAATCCCACCGTCATTGAAGTGCGTCTTCTGCACGGTGCGCCAGTCGCCGAAGGTTTTTTCTACCGACAGGAAATCCACTTTCGGGAAGCGGTCGGTGTATTTGGCCAGGATGGCTGGGTCCCGCGGACGCAGGTAGTTGGCGGCGGCGATTTCCTGGCCTTCGGGCGACCACAGGTACTTGAGGTACGCCTCGGCGGCGTCGCGGGAGCCTTTTTTATCCACAACCTTGTCCACCACGCTGACCGGAGGCTCGGCTTCGGCGGACACGCTTGGGTAGACCACTTCGAACTGGTCGCGACCGAACTCGCGGGCGATCATCTCGGCTTCGTTTTCAAAGGTCACCAGCACGTCGCCGATCTGGTTGGTCATGAACGTGGTCGTCGCGGCACGACCGCCAGTGTCCAGCACAGGTGCCTGCTTGAACAGCTTGCCGACGAAGTCCTTGGCCTTGGTTTCATCGCCGCCGTTCTTCAGCACATAGCCCCAGGCCGACAGATAGGTGTAGCGGCCGTTACCGGAGGTCTTCGGGTTGGGCACGATCACCTGCACGCCGTCCTTGAGCAGGTCGGGCCAGTCTTTCAGGGCCTTAGGGTTGCCCTTGCGCACGATGAACACCGTGGCCGAGGTGAACGGGGCGCTGTGGTTCGGCAGGCGGCTGACCCAGTCCTCGGGCACCAGTTTGCCGTTGTCCGCCAGGGCGTTGATGTCGGTGGCCATGTTCATGGTGATAACATCCGCCGGCAACCCGTCGATGACCGAGCGCGCCTGCTTGCTCGAGCCGCCGAAGGACATCTGCACGGTGATGTTCTCGTTGTGCTCGGCCTGCCAGTGCTTCTGGAAGGCGGCGTTGTAATCCTTGTAGAAGTCGCGCATCACGTCGTAGGACACGTTGAGCAGCGTCGGTGCGGCGTGGGCCAGGCTGCCGAAGGTCAGGCCGGCGGCGAGAAGAGTGGCGCCAAAAAAGTTCTTCACTGCGAATTCCTTTTTTATAGGGAAGGAGATGCCGGGCAAACTAGCCGCAAGCTCATAGGTCTTCAAGCATTTAAAAGTACTTTGCTTATTCCAATTTCTTAAACAGCGCGTTGCCACAACGGGAGCAGAAAGCCGCCGCCTGTTCATGGCTGTTTTTACTGCACACCGGGCAATCGTGATTGAGTTGGTCACCGCGCATGGCGGTGGCCAGTTCCGCGGTGAAGATACCGGTGGGCACCGCGATGATCGAGTAACCGGTGATCATCACCAGGGATGAAACCACCTGGCCCAAGGGCGTCTTGGGCACGATATCGCCGAAGCCCACGGTGGTCAGCGTCACGATCGCCCAGTAGATGCCCTTGGGAATGCTGGTGAAGCCATGCGCCGGGCCTTCGATGACGTACATCAGCGTGCCGAACACCGTCACCAGGGTGGAGACGCTGACCAGGAACACGATGATCTTCTGCTTGCTGCCGCGCAGCGCCGCCATCAGGTAATTGGCTTGCTTCAGGTAAGGGCTGAGCTTGAGCACCCGGAAGATCCGCAGCATCCGGATGATCCGAATGATCAGCAGGTACTGGGCATCGCTGTAATACAGCGCCAGGATACCCGGCACGATCGCCAGCAGATCCACCAGGCCGTAGAAACTGAACGCATAGCGCAGGGGCTTGGGCGAGCAATACAGGCGCAGGCCGTACTCGACGATGAAGACGAAGGTGAAACCCCATTCGATCCCGGCCAACACGCCCGCGTAGTTCTTGTGCACGCTGTCGATGCTGTCGAGCATCACGATCACCAGGCTGGCAAGGATGATCAACAGCAGCGTACTGTCGAAGCGTCGACCGGCCACGGTGTCGGTCTGGAAAATCATGATGTAGAGGCGTTTACGCCAATTGTCGGTGCTGTCCATAACCTTCGCCTGATTCAGAGTCAGCGAAGCCTAGGGCGATTGCCCCGCAGAGCGCAAGGCGCGGTGTCGCGTCTGGCTGGATGCCACGTTCGAACCGTGGCGCGGACCAGCCAGCCGGCGAGGATGAAAGGGGCGGTCAGCGGTGCCAGGCCGAGGGCGGCGAACCCGGGTGTGAGCAGTATCGCCAGGAGGATGCCCGCGAGCGGCAGCCAGGGTGAGCGTCGCGTTTGGCTGAGCGCCAGCGCCACCAGGGCCGGGTTATAGCCAGCCAGCCCTGACAGGGCGGCTGCATTCTCATGATGCAATAAGGCGAAGGCCAGGCCGGCAACGGAACCGAACAATGCCCAGCGTGCGGCGCGAGGGTTGGTCAGCAGCAGGCCGGTCGCAATCAGCGCTCCGGCCAACGGTTGGTCGAGAAACACGATCTGGCCCAATCCATTCAAGCAACCGGTGAGCAGGTTGGGCATTGTCAGTTCGACTGTCAGTGGGGGCGGATGCAGCGGGGCGAATCCCAGCAGTAACCAGCCCAGCCCCACGAAGGGCGCTGTGTAGGCGGGCAGGCAGCGCGGGCCACGGGTGCGCTTGAGCCATTGCTGGGTCAGCATCGCACTGAGGCCGCCGCCCGCGATGATCAGCGGCGGCAGCAAGACGGACCAGGGCAAGACCAGGCCCGACAGCAACCCCAGCAGGATGCCGTTGTAGCTGAACAGCCCGGCCTGGCGATCCGCCTTGGGGTAATCGCGTCGCTGGGCCGTGAGTAGCCCGGCCACGCCGCCCAGCAACGCCCACCCGAACAGAGCCGGCGCGCTGAACAGGATCGCCAGCAGGCACAACAGGCCGCACAGCGGATGACGTTGGAGGAAGATCTGGCTGAAGCCGTTGAGCAGGGCGGTGGCCCAGTCGGGGCAGTGGGTATTGGGCATGGCTGGGTGGTATGTCTGATGGATCGAGTCGAGCCCATCGCGAGCAGGCTCGCTCCCACAAAGAGCGACGCAATCCCTGTGGGAGCGAGCCTGCTCGCGATGGGGGCCGTACAAGCGCTAGATCAACGTCTCGATGCGCAACGAATTGGTCGACCCCGGCTGCCCGAACGGCACGCCCGCCGTGATCAACAGCGTATCGCCGCGTTGCGCCATGCCTTGGGCCTGGGCAATTTCCAGGGCGGTGGAACATACTTCATCCACCTGCCGCAGCCGATCGTTGACCACGGAGTGCACGCCCCAGGCCACCGTCAAGCGGCGGGCGGCTTGAAGGTTCGGCGTAAGGTTGAGGATCGGCACCGTCGGCCGTTCCCGCGCGGCTCGCAGGCTGGAGCTGCCCGATTCGCTGTAGTTCACCAGCACCGCCACCGGCAGGACGTTGCTGATGCGACGGATCGCACAACTGATGGCGTCCGACACCGTGGCCTCGGCTTTTGGTCGGCTGACGTCCAGTTGGGCCTGGTAATCCGGGCCGTTTTCGACCTGGCGGATGATCTTGCTCATCATCTGCACGGCTTCGAGGGGGTAGTCGCCCGACGCGGTTTCCGCCGACAGCATCACCGCATCGGCGCCTTCTGCCACGGCGTTGGCGACGTCGGTGACCTCGGCCCGGGTGGGGGCCGGGGAGAAGCGCATCGACTCCAGCATCTGGGTCGCCACCACTACCGGTTTGCCGAGGGCGCGGCAGGTGCCGATGATGTTCTTCTGGATCTGCGGCACGCTCTCGGCCGGCACTTCAACGCCCAGGTCGCCACGGGCAACCATGATCGCGTCGCTCAACTCGGCGATTTCCCGCAGTTGGGCCACCGCCGACGGTTTCTCGATCTTGGCCATCAGGAACGCCTTGTCGCCAATCAGTGCACGGGCTTCGCGAATGTCTTCGGGACGTTGGACGAACGACAGCGCCACCCAGTCCACGCCCAATTCCAGGCCGAAGTTCAGGTCGCGACGGTCCTTGGCGGTCAGAGGGCTCAGGTCGAGCACCGCTTGGGGCACGTTTACGCCTTTGCGGTCCGACAGTTCGCCACCGTTGAGCACTTCGGTGTCGATGGCATCGCTATGCCGGGCAGTCACCCGCAGGCGCAGCTTGCCGTCATCCAGCAACAGATCCATGCCCGGCTCCAGGGCCGCGATGATTTCCGGGTGGGGCAGGTTGACCCGGCGTTGATCGCCGGGCGTTGGGTCCAGGTCCAGGCGCAGGGCCTGGCCGCGTTGCAGCAGGACCTTGCCGTCAGCGAATCTGCCGACCCGCAGTTTCGGGCCTTGCAGGTCCATCAGGATACCCAGCGGATAGTTGAGCCGCTGCTCCACTTCGCGAATCCACTGGTAGCGCTGGGCATGGTCGGCGTGATCGCCGTGGCTGAAGTTCAGGCGGAAGATGTTCACCCCGGCCCGCACCAGCTCATGGATGTCGTCGATCCCGCGGGTGGCGGGGCCGAGGGTGGCGAGGATCTTGACCTTTTTGTCAGGCGTCATGGGTGGGGTTCTCGAGTATCAGGATGGCGCGGAAGTCGTTGACGTTGGTGCGGGTCGGCTCGGTGACGATCAACCCATCCAGCGCGGCGAAATAGCCGTAGCCGTTGTTGTTGTCCAGCTCGTCGCTGGCGCTCAGGCCCAGCTCGGCGGCGCGGCGGTAGCTGCCTGGGGTCATGATGGCGCCAGCGTTGTCTTCGGAACCGTCGATGCCGTCGGTGTCGCCGGCCAGTGCATAAATACCGGGGTGGCCCTTGAGGTTGTCGGTCAGGCTCAACAGGAATTCGGCATTGCGACCGCCTCGGCCGTGGCCGCGCACGGTCACCGTGGTTTCGCCGCCGGACAGGATCACGCATGGTGCCGCCAGCGGCTGGCCGTACCGGGCGATTTGCCGGGCGATGCCGGCATGGACTTTCGCCACTTCCCGCGACTCGCCCTCCAGGTCGCCAAGGATCAGCGGGCTGAAGCCGGCCTGGCGGGCTTTCACCGCAGCTGCTTCCAGGGATTGCTGGGGGCGGGCGATCAATTGGAAATGACTGCGGGCCAGGCTCGGGTCGCCGGGCTTGACGGTTTCCGACTCCGCGCTGCGCAGCCAGGCGTGCACCGACGCCGGGACCTCGATGCCGTAGCGCTGGAGGATCGCCAGGGCTTCGGCCGATGTGCTGGGGTCGGCCACGGTGGGGCCGGATGCGATGACGGTGGCGAGGTCGCCCGGCACATCGGAAATCGCATAGGTGTAGACCGTCGCTGGCCAGCAGGCCTTGCCCAGGCGTCCGCCCTTGATTGCCGAAAGGTGCTTGCGCACGCAGTTCATCTCGCCGATGGTGGCGCCGGATTTGAGCAAGGCTTTGTTGATCGCCTGCTTGTCGGCCAGGGTGATGCCGGCCGCCGGCAGCGCCAGCAACGCCGAGCCACCGCCGGACAACAGGAAGATCACCCGGTCGTCTTCCGTCAGGTTGCTGACTAACGCCAGCACCCGTTCGGCCACCGCCAGGCCGGCCGCGTCAGGTACGGGGTGGGCGGCTTCCACCACCTCGATTTTCTGGCAAGGCGCGCCATGGCCGTAGCGGGTCACCACCAGGCCGCTGACCTCGCCCTGCCAGCAACGCTCGACTACCTGCGCCATCGCGGCGGCGGCCTTGCCGGCGCCGATGACAATCACCCGGCCGCTGCGGTCGGCTGGCAGATACTGTTCAAGGACGTGCTGCGGATGGGCCGCGTCGATGGCTGCGGCAAACAGCTCGCGGAGCAATTGTTGCGGATCGACCGACATGGCGGGCTCCCGATTCTTATTATTGGATTGATGCGATCTTCTGTGGGAGCGAGCCTGCTCGCGATAGCGATGCTTCAGTCACAGCCTTATCGACTGTGAAACAGCCATCGCGAGCAGGCTCGCTCCCACAGGGAAACACCGGGCTCAGTTATAGCGAATCGAGAAATTCGCCATGTGTTCCAACCCCTTGATCAGCGCCGAGTGATCCCAATTACTGCCGCCGATGGCTGCGCAGGTGCTGAACACTTGCTGGGCGTTGGCGGTGTTGGGCAGGTTGATGTTCAGTTCCCGTGCACCTTGCAAGGCCAGGTTCAGGTCCTTCTGGTGCAGGCTGATGCGGAAGCCCGGATCGAAGGTGCCTTTGATCATGCGCTCGCCGTGCACTTCCAGGATCTTCGACGAAGCAAAACCACCCATCAGCGCTTCGCGGACCTTGGCCGGATCGGCGCCGTTCTTCGACGCGAACAGCAGGGCTTCGGCCACGGCCTGGATGTTCAGCGCGACGATGATCTGGTTGGCAACCTTGGCGGTCTGGCCGTCGCCGTTGCCGCCCACCAGGGTGATGTTCTTGCCCATGGCCTGGAACAGCGGCAGGACGCGTTCAAACGCGCTGCTGTCACCACCGACCATGATGCTCAGGGTTGCGGCCTTGGCGCCGACTTCGCCACCGGACACCGGGGCATCGAGATACTGCGCGCCTTTCTCATTGATCTTCGCTGCGAATGCCTTGGTGGCGGTGGGGGAGATCGAACTCATGTCGATCACCACCTTGCCCGAACCCAGGCCCGCCGCGACGCCGTCGGCGCGGAACAGCACGTCATCGACCTGGGGCGTGTCCGGGACCATGACGATGATGATCTCGGCTTCCTGGGCGACTTCCTTCGGGTTGGCCAGGGCCACTGCGCCGCCGGCCAGCAGATCGGCGGGAGCCGGGTCGTGATGTTGGGACAGGAACAGGCTGTGCCCGGCCTTTTGCAGGTTCAGTGCCATGGGGTGACCCATGATGCCGGTGCCGATGAATCCGATTTTAGCCATGGGAGAATCCTCTTGTTTTGTTGCTGCTTCAGGCAAATGAAGAACTGCTTTTATGTGGGAGCGAGCTTCTGTGGGAGCAAGGCTTGCCCGCGATAACATCGGCTCGGTACCAGGATGAACCGAGGTGCCTGCATCGCGGGCAAGCCTTGCTCCCACACGGGCCCGCTCCCACAGGAGTGCATTTCAGATTGCGTTATGGGTTTTCAGCCAGTTCAGGCCCGCTTCGGTGGTGGTCAGCGGCTTGTATTCGCAGCCGACCCAACCGGAGTAACCGATGCGGTCCAGGTGTTCGAACAGGAAGCGATAGTTGATCTCGCCGGTGCCCGGTTCGTTGCGCCCCGGGTTGTCCGCCAGTTGCACATGGTTGATCTCGCCCAGGTGCGCCGACAGGGTCCGGGCCAGGTCTCCTTCCATGATCTGCATGTGGTAGATGTCGTACTGCAGGAACAGATTGGTGCTGCCCACCTGCTCGCGGATCGACAGGGCCTGGGCGGTGTTGTTCAGGTAGAAACCGGGGATGTCGCGGGTATTGATGGCTTCCATCACCAACTTGATGCCCTTGGCTTGCAGCTTCTCGGCGGCGTACTTCAGGTTGGCGACGAAGGTTTTGCGCACCAGGGCTTCGTCGCAATTGTGCGGGCAAATCCCGGCCAGGCAGTTGACCTGGGTGTTGCCCAGCACTTGGGCGTAGGCGATCGCCAGGTCGACGCCGGCGCGGAACTCCTCGACCCGGTCCGGCAGGCAGGCGATGCCACGTTCGCCCTTGGCCCAGTCACCGGCCGGCAGGTTGAACAGCACTTGGGTCAGGCCGTTAGCGTCGAGCAGGGCCTTGAGTTCGGCGGAGCTGTAGTCGTAGGGGAACAGGTATTCGACACCCGTGAAACCGGCCTTGGCGGCCGCTTCGAAACGGGCGAGGAAATCCTGCTCGGTAAACAGCATGGACAGGTTGGCGGCGAAACGCGGCATGACAGTCTCCTATGAATATTCTGAAGCCGTTGTGAGAATGGGCCTCTGTGGGAGCAAGGCTTGCCCGCGATAACATCGCCTCGGTATCAAGATGAACCGAGGCGCCTACATCGCGGGCAAGCCTTGCTCCCACACGAGCCCGCTCCCACAGGGTCAATCGAGCAACGAAATGGCCGTCGGCGCGTCGTTGCCCACCAGTGCCAGGTCTTCGAATTCGTTGACGGCGTTGATCTCGGTGCCCATGGAGATATTGGTCACCCGCTCCAGGATGACCTCGACGATCACCGGCACCCGGAACTCCTCGATCATTTCCTGGGCCTTGCGCAACGCCGGCTGGATGGCGGACGGTTCGAACACCCGCAGCGCTTTGCAACCCAGGCCCTCGGCGACGGCGACGTGGTCCACCCCATAGCCGTTGAGTTCCGGCGCGTTGAGGTTGTCGAAGGACAGCTGTACGCAGTAGTCCATGTCGAACCCGCGTTGTGCCTGGCGAATCAGGCCCAGGTAGGAGTTGTTCACCACGACGTGGATGTACGGCAGTTTGAACTGCGCACCCACGGCCAGTTCTTCGATCATGAACTGGAAGTCGTAGTCCCCCGACAAGGCCACGACCTTGCGGCTCGGATCAGCCTTGACCACCCCCAGCGCGGCCGGAATGGTCCAGCCCAACGGACCGGCCTGGCCGCAGTTGATCCAGTGGCGTGGCTTGTAGACGTGCAGGAACTGCGCCCCGGCGATCTGCGACAGGCCGATGGTGCTGACGTAGCAAGTGTCCTTGCCGAACACCTGGTTCATTTCTTCGTACACGCGCTGGGGCTTGACCGGCACGTTGTCGAAATGCGTCTTGCGTTGCAGGCTGGCCTTGCGCTGCTGGCAGTCCTGCAGCCAGGCGCTGCGGTTCTTCAGTTTGCCGGCGGCCTGCCATTCACGAGCGACTTCGATGAACACCGTCAGTGCCGAAGCGGCGTCGGAGACAATGCCCAGGTCCGGGGTGAACACGCGGCCGATCTGGGTCGGTTCGATGTCCACGTGAATGAACCGACGACCTTCGGTGTAGACATCCACCGAACCGGTGTGGCGGTTGGCCCAGCGGTTGCCGACACCCAGCACCAGGTCCGACTTGAGCAGCGTCGCGTTGCCGTAGCGGTGGGATGTCTGCAGGCCGACCATGCCGACCATCAGCGGGTGGTCATCCGCAATTGTGCCCCAGCCCATCAGCGTGGGGATCACCGGGATACCGGTCAGCTCGGCGAATTCCACCAGCAGCTCGCTGGCATCGGCGTTGATGATACCGCCACCGGCCACGAGCAAAGGGCGTTCGGCCTGATCGAGCATCGCCAGGGCTTTCTCGACCTGCGCACGGTTGGCCGCAGGCTTGGCCAGCGGCAGCGGCTGGTAGGTGTCGATGTCGAACTCGATTTCCGCCATCTGTACGTCGAAGGGCAGGTCAATCAATACCGGGCCGGGGCGGCCGGAGCGCATCTCAAAGAACGCCTTCTGAAACGCGTAGGGCACCTGGCCCGGTTCCAGGACGGTGGTGGCCCACTTGGTCACCGGTTTGACGATGCTGGTGATGTCCACCGCTTGGAAGTCTTCCTTGTGCAGGCGGGCGCGGGGAGCCTGCCCGGTGATGCACAGGATTGGGATCGAGTCGGCCGAGGCGCTGTAGAGCCCGGTGACCATGTCGGTGCCGGCCGGGCCCGATGTGCCGATGCAGACGCCGATGTTGCCAGCCTTGGTGCGGGTGTAACCCTCAGCCATGTGCGAGGCGCCTTCAACGTGGCGCGCGAGGACATGATCGATGCCACCCACTTTCTGTAGGGCGGAATACAGCGGGTTGATCGCCGCACCCGGAATACCGAAGGCGGTGTCCACGCCTTCACGGCGCATCACCAGAACGGCGGCTTCGATTGCTCTCATTTTGCTCATGGTTTTGTGCCTCTTACGTTTTGTAATTGTATACAAGTGGCTTTTCGGCGAGTTTATTCACGGCGAATGGTGCAGGTCAATCCTTTTCCTCAAGTGCCTGTTTCATTCGTCGGAAGGCCGATAACCATGGGGGCTTTGGTCGCGTATGGCGATTTACGGAAATTATTGTATACAAAAATATGTATCATTGTGTTCTATTTGTTGTGTGGGGTTTTGCCGAAGGTGAAACCCAGAAGGCTTTCCAACAACAAAAGAAGGACAGCATCCATGAGCGCTCTAACCTTGAACGTCGCCGTCAACCTGGCGGGGCAAGCCCTTGTCGCGGGTCGTGAAATCAACGCAGCACCCTTGACCGTCGCGGTCCTCGACAGCGGCGGGCACCTGATTGCCCTGCAGCGCGAAGACGGCGCCAGCCTGCTCCGTCCGCAGATCGCCATCGGCAAGGCCTGGGGCGCCATTGCCCTGGGCAAAGGCTCACGCCTGCTGGCCCAGGACGCCCAACAGCGCCCCGCCTTCATCGCTGCATTGAACAGCCTGGGGCAGGGCAGCATCGTGCCGGTTCCGGGTGGGGTATTGATCAAGGATCAGGCAGGGCAGGTATTGGGTGCGGTTGGGATCAGCGGCGATCTATCGGATGTCGATGAGCAGGTGGCTGTCAGGGCTGTGGAGGCAATGGGGTTGTGGGCGGATGCGGGGGTGATTGCTTGATTCTGTATTGACTGACCTATCGCTATCGCGAGCAGGCTCGCTCCCACAGCTTTCGATGGGTGGATACAAAATGTGTGAACACCGCAAATCCCCTGTGGGAGCGAGCCTGCTCGCGATGACAATTTTGCAGACACATCCTGCTATGGTCTGGCCCCACACTCAGGTATTTGAAGGTCTAGCCTTGTCCGGAGTTCGATAACAAAGGGGCATGGAATGCCTGATCTACCTGCTTCGCGCCGACTACGCATTGGCCGCTGTACTGAGTCCAGCCGGATCTACCTATTAACCACCAACACCTCCGACCGAATGCCGATCTTCAGCGATTTTGGTCTGGGGAGATTGGTTGTCGAGCAGTTTCGGAAAGCTGAGGATCTGGGCCTCGCCAACTCATTGGCATGGGTCGTCATGCCGGATCACTTCCATTGGTTGATCGAATTACGCAAGGGGTCGTTAGGTGGCTTGATGCAACGAACAAAATCATTGAGTACCAAGTCAGTGAACCTGCGTCTTGATCGTAAACTCTGCCTTTGGCAGCCAGGTTTTCATGACCGGGCACTGCGGCGGGAAGATGACTTGGTCAAGCTCGCGCGGTATGTCGTGGCCAACCCTTTGCGGGCCGGATTGGTCAAGCGGTTTGGCGATTATCCACTGTGGGATGCGATCTGGGTCTGATTTGGAATTGAGTCGCCTCCATCGCGAGCAGGCTCGCTCCCACAAGGAAAGCAGTCATACAGCCAGACCCTGTGGGAGCGAGCCTGCTCGCGATAAAGGCGACTCGATGCTAAGCCTGGCGATCCAACTCACACCCCTTCAACACCAACCGGATAATCGTCTGCGCCGCCGCTTCATAATCGGCTTCATCCAGCTTCGTCTTGCCGGTGATGGCAGTGATCTGCCAGTCGAAGTCGGCATAGGTCTGGGTGGCGGCCCAGATGCTGAACATCAGGTGGTTGGGGTCGATGGGGGCGATCTGGCCGCGGTCGATCCAGGTCTGGATACAGTCGATGTTGTGCCGGGCCTGGGCATTGAGCTGTTCCACCAGGTCGGGGCTCAGGTGGGGGGCGCCGTGCATGATCTCGCTGGCGAAGACTTTCGAGGCGAAGGGCAGGTCGCGGGAAATGCGGATCTTGGAGCGGATGTAATGGCTCAGCACTTCGCCGGGCACACCGTCGGCGTTGAACGGGGTCGAGGCCTGGAGGATCGGCTCGATGATGCTTTCCAATACCTCGCGGTAGAGGTTTTCCTTGGATTTGAAATAGTAGTAGACGTTGGGTTTGGGCAGGCCCGCCTTGGCCGCGATGTCGCTGGTCTTGGTCGCCGCGAAGCCCTTGTCGGCAAATTCCTCGCTGGCGGCACGCAGGATGAGTTCTTTGTTGCGCTCGCGGATAGTGCTCATAAACCCAGGGGTTCCTTGCCTGTTCTGGCGGTGGCGCATGGTAGCACCGGCCTCGCGCGACGCTCAAGAATGCCCCGTGGCACGGCGGCTCGCGGTATGCTGCGCGGCATTATCATTCAAGGAGCCCCTCCATGGCTGGAAGCAGTTTGCTGGTATTGATCGACGACATCGCCACCGTGCTCGACGATGTTGCGCTGATGACCAAGATGGCCGCGAAGAAAACCGCCGGCGTGCTTGGCGACGATCTGGCGCTCAATGCCCAGCAAGTGGCCGGCGTGCGGGCCGAGCGAGAGCTGCCGGTGGTTTGGGCCGTGGCGAAGGGCTCATTCATCAACAAGCTGATCCTGGTGCCGTCGGCCCTGGCTATCAGTGCCTTCGTGCCGTGGCTGGTGACGCCGCTGTTGATGGTGGGTGGCGCCTACCTGTGTTTCGAGGGGTTCGAAAAACTCGCCCACAAGTTCCTCCACAGCCCGGCCGAGGACCAGGCCGAGCACACGCAGTTGGTCGAGGCCGTGGCCGATCCGGCGGTGGACCTGGTGGCGTTTGAGAAGGACAAGATCAAGGGCGCGGTGCGTACTGATTTCATTCTGTCGGCGGAGATCATCGCCATCACCCTCGGCACCGTCGCCGATGCACCACTGACCCAGCAGGTGATTGTGCTGTCGGGCATTGCTGTTGTCATGACCGTCGGCGTCTACGGCTTGGTGGCCGGGATCGTCAAGCTCGATGACCTGGGGCTGTGGCTGACGCAGAAGCCGGGGCAGGTTGCCAGAAGCATCGGTGACGCCATCCTGCGCGCCGCGCCGTACATGATGAAAAGCCTGTCGGTGATCGGCACGGCGGCGATGTTCCTGGTGGGCGGCGGTATCCTCACCCATGGCGTGCCGGTGGTGCACCACTGGATCGAAGCCGCGGCGGCGAGTGCCGGCGGGGCCGGGTTCATCGTGCCGATGTTGCTCAATGCGGTGGCGGGGATCGTCGCGGGGGCGGTGGTGCTGGCGGGGGTGATGGTGGTGGGCAAGACCTGGAAAGCGCTGAAAGGCTGAACCTGACAACCCGGAACCACTGTGGGAGCGAGCCTGCTCGCGATAGCGCTCTGTCAGGCAACATAAATGTTGAATGTCAGGCCCTCATCGCGAGCAGGCTCGCTCCCACAGGGGATCTCACTTGGCCGACTGTTACTCGGCAATCTGCAACTTGCGCGATTCCGTGTACACGTAGCGCACCTTTTCATACTCGAACGGCGAGTTCAGTTGGCCATAGCGGAAGGTGGTCTGGTAGCGCTTGTCCACGCCGCGCAGGAGCAGCAGTTCCGGGTGGTTGGCGCTGACTTCCGAGACGTTCAGGAAGTTGATCGCTGACTCGGCGGTGTAGTCCACCAGCAACCCCGAAGTATCCCGCAGGTTGGAAGGGCCGAAGATCGGCAGTACGAAGTAGGCGCCGGCGGGCACGCCGTAGAAGCCCAGGGTCTGGCCGAAATCTTCGCTCTGGCGCGGCAGGCCCATGGAGGTGGCGGGATCCCACAGGCCGGCAACGCCGATCGTGGTGTTGAGCAACAGCCGCGCCGTGGTCTCCATCGAACGCTTGCCCTTGAATTGCAGCAGGCTGTTCATCAGGTTCGGCACGTCCCCCAGGTTATTGAAGAAGTTGCTGACCCCGGTGCGCACGAAACTCGGGGTGACGTAGCGGTAGCCATCGACCACGGGGAGGAATACCCATTGGTCGAAACGGTAGTTGAAGTGATAGACGCGACGGTTCCAGGACTCGAGCGGGTCATAGACGTTCAGCGCGTTGAGGGTCGAGCGCTCGAATTCGCGCTGGTCCAGGCCCGGATTGAACTTGAGTTTGCTCAGCGGTTCCTTGAAGCCGTCGGCATCCACCGTGGGCTTGTCATCGGCGTGAACCACGCCCGCACCCATTAACGCAGCGATAAGCAGGAGGTATTTAGCCACGGAAGAACTCCAGCATGGCGTCGCTGTTGACGCGGTAATTGAGGTTGCCGCAGTGGCCGCCCAGTGGATACACCGTCAGGCGGTCGCCAAAGGTCTTGCGCAGGAAGCCCAGGTCGCCGGGGCCGAGGATGACGTCGTCGGCGTTGTGCATCACGGCGATCTTCGAGCTTTCATGCAGATAATCCTTCAGGGCATAGAGGCTGACCTGGTCGACCAGTTGCAGCAGGCTGCCGCCGTCGGTCCGCGCGCGCCACATCGGGATCACTTGTTCGGTGAGGTAGCAGTCGAAATCGCATTGCAGCGCACGCTTGAGAAACGGCGTCAGGCTGGTGCTTTCGGTGATCGGGAACTTGGGCGGGGTAATCAGGCCGCGACGGTTGATCAGGTCCGAAGTGAAGGCGATATCGGCCGCCGAGAAACGGAACGACGTGCCGATCAGCATCGCCATCTGTTCGTTGCTCAAGTGTTGCTTGGACTGCTGGAAGTCATAAAGGAGGGCATCGTTGAGGTCGATGTAGCCTTTTTGCTGGAAGTAGCGGGTCAGTTTGTTCAGCACCACTTCATAGAAAGTCGTGGTGCTGTTGATGCCCTTGACCTTGGTCTGGACCAGTTTGTCCAGGTTGGTGACCGAGGTATAGAGGTTCACCGGCGGGTTCAGCAACAGCACTTTCTTGAAGTTGAAGCTGCGCCGGGTTTCGTCCAGGTGCGCGACGAAGGCTGCGTCCAGCGCGCCTAGGCTGTAGCCGGTGAGGTAGTACTCGGTCACCGGCACCTTGGGGTGCTGCGCACGCACGGCTTGCATGACCCGGTACATGTCTTCGGCATCTTCCTTGGTGATGCCCGGGGTGGCGAAGCGCGAAGCGGAGCTCATGAAGTCGAAACTGGTGGGCGACGACAACTGCACCACGTGATAGCCGGCCTTATAGTAGAGGCGCTTGAGGTATTCGTTGAGCGTGCTGTCGTACCGGGCGCCGGTACCGGCGATCAGGAAGATCAGCGGGGCCGATTTGTCCTGGGTGGCCATGCGGTAGGTGAGGCTTTTCACCGGCCAGAAGTTGTCCGGCAGGATGAACTCGCGCTCCGGGCGCAGGGTGACGCTGTAGTCCGCCTGGTTGATGTCCTCGATCAAGGGCAGATCGGGGCGCAGGTCAGGCGGAGTGGTCGCAATGGTCGCCTCGAACGGGTTGGTCAAGGGGTAGCCATAACTGGCGGCGTCGATGTCCACCGCCAGTGCGGACGCACTCAGGATAAGGCCGCCGATGAGGGCAGCGAAGCGCAAGGAACGGAGCATGACTGGATCCCTTAGAGGATGGTGCCGAATGAGGTTCGCAGGCTATGACCACTGAAGCGAAACCAAGTGCCATGATCGGCACGAAACAGGTTTGAGTCGGGGGTCGGCAGCAACGGGACGATACACGGTGTGGGTGGTTGGTGGCTAGTTGCCTACACTTGTCGTGGATGGCGTTCTGATGTCGCTCCTCGCTGTTTCGATGTCGCTAACAGATCAGGTTCCAGATCGTCGCAGGTTGATGATCGTTGCATCAGTACTCCACTGATGTTCGAACTGGCTTGGCAGGCGAGCGTGATGGGGGCGCTGAGCACCATAACAACACGTTGACGTCGCTCGGCATTCGTCGGGCGCAGCACTTTCGGGGAAGTACACGATGAAGATGCGACGACTCATGGGCGCAGGTGCCGCACTGGTACTGGCGATCAGCTCCACACTGGCCAGCGCCGAAACCAAAACCCTGAGCATCGGCTACGTTGACGGCTGGTCCGACAGCGTCGCGACGACTCACGTAGCGGCGGAAGTCATCCAGCAGAAGCTCGGCTATGACGTGAAACTGCAAGCGGTGGCGACCGGGATCATGTGGCAGGGCGTGGCCACCGGCAAGCTCGATGCCATGCTCTCGGCCTGGTTGCCGGTGACTCACGGCGATTACTGGGCGAAGAACAAGGATCAGGTGGTCGATTACGGCCCCAACTTCAAAGATGCGAAGATTGGCCTGATCGTGCCCGAGTACGTCAAGGCTCAGTCCGTGGCTGATCTGAAGACCGATGAAAGCTTCAAGAACCGCATTGTTGGCATTGACGCCGGTTCGGGCGTGATGCTCAAGACCGAACAGGCGATCAAGGACTACGACCTGACCGGCTATCAACTCAAGGCCAGTTCCGGCGCCGGCATGATTGCCGAGCTGACCCGTGCCGAGAAAAAGAACGAATCCATTGCCGTCACCGGTTGGGTTCCGCACTGGATGTTCGCCAAGTGGAAACTGCGCTTCCTGGAAGACCCGAAAGGCGTCTATGGCGCAGCTGAAACCGTGAACAGCATCGGCAGCAAGGAACTGGCGACCAAGGCGCCGGAAGTGGCTGAATTCCTGAAGAAATTCCAATGGTCGTCGAAAGACGAAATCGGCGAAGTCATGCTGGCTATCCAGGAAGGCGCCAAACCTGAAGCCGCTGCCAAGGACTGGGTCGCCAAGCACCCGGACCGCGTGAAGGAGTGGACTGGCAAGTAATCTGCCTGATCTAACAATCCCCAGAAACCGCATGGCGTCGTGTCATGCGGTTTTTTTTGCGATACGCAATGCTCGAATCCTGCACACATACCTGTGGGAGCAAGGCTTGCCCGCGATGCAGGCGCCTCGGTTGATCTTGATGTCGGAGCGATACCGTCGCGGGCAAGCCTTGCTCCCACAGAGGCTCGCTCCTGGCTATCCAGGAAGGGGCCAAGCCTGAAGTACAGAGGCTCGCTCCCACAGGGTGCGGTGGCGATAGTTTTTGCTGAAAATTGGCAAAACCGTCATGTCGTTCTAATACTAAGGTCGTCTGGAACCTCGCCTTGAGCCGCATAGAGTAGAGTCGTTCCATCTTAAATTGTGCTGCGAGGATAAAAACAATGAACGACAGCATTTACCTCTCGATTCAAAACAGCCCGCGCTTCAAGGAGCTGGTGAGAAAAAGAGAAAGGTTCGCCTGGATTCTTTCGGCGATCATGCTAGGGCTGTACTCCGGATTCATTCTTCTGATCGCCTACGGGCCGCACGTTCTCGGGGCCAAGATCACGCCCGAGTCGACGATCACCTGGGGTATTCCCATCGGTGTCGGCCTGATTGTCTCGGCGTTCGTCCTGACCGCTATCTACGTGCGACGCGCCAACGGCGAGTTCGATGAGCTGAACAATGCGATTCTCAAGGAGGCTCAACAATGATCCGGCGTCTACTGGCTCTATTGAGCATCGCAGCGTTCGCCCCGGGTGCCTGGGCGGCTGAGGCCCTGACCGGGGCCGTGGAGAAACAGCCCCTCAACGTCTCCGCCATTATCATGTTCGTGGCGTTTGTCGGCTTGACCCTGTGCATCACCTACTGGGCGTCCAAGCGGAGCAAGTCGGCCAGCGACTACTATGCGGCGGGTGGGCGGATCACCGGTTTCCAGAACGGCCTGGCCATTGCCGGTGACTACATGTCGGCGGCGTCCTTCCTGGGGATCTCCGCGCTGGTGTTCGCTTCCGGCTACGACGGCCTGATCTACTCCATCGGCTTCCTGGTGGGCTGGCCGATCATTCTGTTCCTGATCGCCGAGCGCCTGCGTAACCTGGGTAAGTACACCTTTGCCGACGTGGCGTCCTATCGCCTGGGGCAAAAGCAGATCCGTACCTTGTCTGCCAGCGGTTCGCTGGTAGTGGTGGCGTTCTACCTGATCGCGCAGATGGTCGGCGCCGGCAAGCTGATCCAGCTGCTGTTCGGCCTGGACTACCACGTTGCGGTGGTGCTGGTGGGTATCCTGATGTGCCTTTATGTGCTGTTCGGCGGCATGCTGGCGACCACCTGGGTACAGATCATCAAGGCAGTGCTGTTGCTGTCCGGTGCTTCGTTCATGGCGCTGATGGTCATGAAGCACGTCAACTTCGACTTCAACATGCTGTTTGCCGAGGCGGTCAAGGTTCACCCTAAAGGCGAGGCGATCATGAGCCCTGGTGGTCTGGTGAAGGATCCGGTCTCGGCCTTCTCCCTGGGCCTGGCGCTGATGTTCGGTACCGCTGGCCTGCCACACATCCTGATGCGCTTCTTCACCGTGAGTGACGCCAAGGAAGCGCGCAAGAGCGTGCTGTACGCCACTGGTTTCATCGGTTACTTCTACATCCTGACCTTCATCATCGGCTTCGGCGCGATCCTGCTGGTCAGCACCAACCCGGCCTTCAAGGACGCGGCAGGTGCCTTGCTGGGCGGTAACAACATGGCGGCGGTGCACCTGGCCAACGCTGTAGGTGGCAGTGTGTTCCTGGGCTTCATCTCGGCCGTGGCGTTCGCCACCATCCTGGCGGTTGTGGCAGGCCTGACCCTGGCCGGTGCCTCGGCGGTGTCCCATGACCTGTATGCCAGTGTGATCAAGAAAGGCAAGGCCAACGAGAAGGATGAGATCCGTGTCTCGAAGATCACCACCATCGCCCTGGCGGTGCTGGCGATCGGCCTGGGCATCCTGTTCGAGAAGCAGAACATCGCGTTCATGGTGGGCCTGGCGTTCTCCATCGCGGCGAGCTGCAACTTCCCGGTGCTGCTGCTTTCGATGTACTGGAAGAAACTGACTACCCGCGGCGCCATGATTGGCGGCTGGCTGGGCCTGGTCAGCGCCGTGGGCCTGATGATCCTCGGCCCAACCATCTGGGTACAGATCATGGGGCACGAGAAGCCGATCTACCCGTATGAGTACCCTGCGCTGTTCTCGATGGCCATTGCCTTCGTCGGTATCTGGTTCTTCTCCATCACCGACAAGTCGGCTGAAGCCGAGAACGAGCGGGCGCTGTTCTTCCCGCAGTTCGTGCGTTCGCAGACTGGACTGGGGGCGAGTGGGGCGGTTAATCACTGAGGCGGTAAGTAGCAAGCGTAGCGTTTGAAGAAATACCCCGGTCGAGAGGCTGGGGTATTTTTTTGTGCCCGGAAGAAGGGGGAATCAGGTCTGGCGCCATCGCGAGCAGGCTCGCTCCCACAGCTGACCGCATTCCAATGTGGGAGCGAGCCTGCTCGCGATGGCGTCAAAATGGTCACTACAGGGGGGGCTCAAGCAAAACGGCCCCCGCTCTTGTATATAAGAAGCGGGGGCCGTTCAGTGAAGCTGGAGGTTGTTATGGCAAGGACTTACTTGCGATCTTCCAGCTTGGTGATGTCACGCGACTCGTAGCCGGTGTACAGCTGGCGCGGGCGGCCGATCTTGTACGGGCTGGAGAGCATTTCCTTCCAGTGGGAGATCCAGCCGACGGTCCGCGCCAGGGCGAAGATCACGGTGAACATGCTGGTTGGAATGCCGATCGCCTTTAGGATGATCCCCGAGTAGAAGTCGACGTTCGGGTACAGCGAGCGTTCGATGAAGTACGGATCGGTCAGGGCGATCTCTTCCAGGCGCATGGCCAGTTCGAGTTGCGGATCGTTCTTGATCCCCAGTTCCTTGAGCACTTCGTCGCAGGTCTGCTTCATGACGGTGGCGCGTGGGTCGCGGTTCTTGTAGACCCGGTGACCGAAGCCCATCAGCTTGAACGGATCGTTCTTGTCCTTGGCCTTGGCGATGAACTTGTCGATGTTCGAGACATCGCCGATTTCATCGAGCATGGTCAGTACCGCTTCGTTGGCACCGCCGTGGGCCGGGCCCCAGAGTGCCGCGATACCGGCGGCGATACAGGCGAACGGGTTGGCACCCGACGAACCGGCCAGACGCACGGTGGACGTGGAGGCGTTCTGCTCGTGGTCGGCATGGAGGATGAAGATCCGATCCATGGCTTTGGCGAGCACCGGGCTGATCGGTTTGATCTCGCACGGGGTGTTGAACATCATGTGCAGGAAGTTTTCCGCGTACGACAGGTCGTTGCGCGGGTACATCATGGGTTGACCCATGGAGTACTTGTAGACCATCGCCGCCAGGGTCGGCATCTTCGCCACCAGGCGGACCGCGGAGATTTCGCGATGCTGGGGGTTATTGATGTCCAGGGAGTCGTGGTAGAAGGCCGAGAGGGCGCCGACAACGCCGCACATGACGGCCATCGGGTGGGCATCGCGACGGAAGCCGTTGAAGAAGGACTTCAGCTGCTCGTGAACCATGGTGTGGTTTTTCACGGTGCTGACGAACTGGGCCTTTTGTTCTGCGGTCGGAAGCTCGCCGTTGAGCAGCAGGTAGCAGGTTTCCAGGTAGTCCGATTTTTCAGCCAGTTGCTCGATCGGGTAGCCGCGGTGCAGCAGGATGCCGTTGTCGCCGTCGATGTAGGTGATTTTCGACTCGCACGAAGCGGTCGACATGAACCCTGGGTCGAAGGTGAAGCGGCCCGTGGCCGTCAGGCCGCGAACGTCGATTACATCGGGACCAACGGTGCCGGTTAAAATGGGCAGCTCGACGGGGGCTGCGCCCTCGATGATCAACTGCGCTTTTTTGTCAGCCATGTGGCCTCCTATTAATGCTTGGAATCATCAGACAGACCCCCCACGCAGGGCCCGCACCACTATAGTGAGATAAATCCGAATGTCAATTTGCCTAAAGTCTTGCTCCAGAAGGCTTTAACCGGACTTTTTCCTCGAAATTACCTGCCGTTTACGCCTTTTGCCGCTGTTGTGCAATGCGCCATCAGTGGAAGGTGAACGCGTTGTCATTAGTAACCTAACTGTCTATACTCGGCAGCCGACCGCCAGGGGCTTTTGGGCCAGCTTCGCTGGGGGTCGTCACTCCCTGGGTGGTGAGTACCTGACCAGTGCGCGCCGCAACAACTTTGCCCTGATTCTTAGGGGCTCTTCAGTGTGAAAAAAGCCGTGAAAAGCCAACGACCTGTAAACCTAGACCTAAGGACCATCAAACTCCCAGTCACTGCTTACACGTCCATTCTTCACCGTATTTCCGGTGTCATCCTCTTTGTCAGCCTGGCCATCATGCTTTATGCATTGGACAAGTCGCTCGACTCGGAAGAAGGCTTCGGTCAGGTGAAGGCGTGTCTGACCAGTCCGCTAGCCAAGCTAGTGATTTGGGGCATCCTGTCCGCCTTGCTGTATCACCTGGTTGCCGGTGTGCGCCACTTGATCATGGATATGGGCATCGGTGAGACGCTGGAAGGCGGCAAGCTGGGCTCGAAAATCGTTATCGCCGTTTCCGTGGTGGTAATCGTTCTGGCAGGAGTCTGGATATGGTAACCAACGTCACGAACCTCTCGCGTTCGGGCCTCTATGACTGGATGGCGCAGCGTGTGTCTGCGGTCGTTCTCGCGGCTTATTTCATTTTCCTGATCGGATATGTCGTCGCCCACCCAGGCCTTGGCTATGCCCAATGGCATGAACTGTTCGCAAACAACTGGATGCGTATCTTCAGTCTGTTGGCCCTTGTCGCACTGGGCGCTCACGCCTGGGTCGGCATGTGGACCATCGCTACCGACTACCTGACGCCGATGGCGTTCGGCAAGTCGGCGACTGCCGTACGTTTCCTCTTCCAGGCAGTATGCGGCGTTGCGATGTTCGCTTACTTCGTCTGGGGCGTGCAGATTCTCTGGGGTATCTGATCCATGGCTAACATTCCAACGATTTCTTTCGACGCCATCATTGTTGGTGGCGGCGGTGCCGGCATGCGCGCAGCGCTGCAACTGGCCCAGGGCGGTCACAAGACTGCCGTGATCACCAAGGTCTTCCCGACCCGTTCGCACACTGTTTCCGCCCAGGGCGGCATCACCTGCGCCATCGCTTCGGCCGACCCGAACGACGACTGGCGCTGGCACATGTACGATACCGTCAAGGGTTCCGACTATATCGGTGACCAGGACGCTATCGAATACATGTGTCAGGAAGGTCCGGCTGCAGTGTTCGAGCTGGACCACATGGGCCTGCCGTTCTCCCGTACCGAAACCGGCCGTATCTACCAGCGTCCGTTCGGTGGCCAGTCCAAGGACTACGGCAAGGGCGGCCAGGCTGCACGCACCTGCGCGGCATCCGACCGTACCGGTCACGCGCTGCTGCACACCCTGTACCAGGGCAACCTGAAAGCCGGTACCACGTTCCTGAACGAGTACTACGCCGTAGACCTGGTGAAGAACCAGGACGGCGCCTTCGTCGGTGTGATCGCGATCTGCATCGAAACCGGCGAAACCACCTACATCCGCTCGAAAGCCACCGTACTGGCGACCGGCGGTGCAGGTCGTATCTATGCTTCCACTACCAACGCCCTGATCAACACCGGTGACGGCGTCGGCATGGCCCTGCGTGCTGGCGTGCCGGTACAAGACATCGAAATGTGGCAGTTCCACCCGACCGGCATCGCCGGCGCCGGTGTACTGGTTACCGAAGGTTGCCGCGGTGAAGGCGGTTACCTGATCAACAAGCACGGCGAGCGTTTCATGGAGCGTTATGCTCCGAACGCCAAGGACCTTGCCGGTCGTGACGTCGTAGCGCGTTCGATGGTCAAGGAAATCATCGCCGGTAACGGCTGTGGCCCGAATGGCGACCACGTGATGCTCAAACTCGACCACCTGGGCGAGGAAGTGCTGCACAGCCGTCTGCCAGGCATCTGCGAACTGTCGAAGACTTTCGCTCACGTCGACCCGGTCGTTGCGCCGGTTCCAGTGGTTCCAACCTGCCACTATATGATGGGCGGCGTTCCCACCAACATCCATGGCCAGGCAATCACCCAGAACGCCGAAGGCGTGGACGAAATCATCCCTGGCCTGTTCGCAGTGGGTGAAGTGGCGTGCGTATCGGTTCACGGTGCGAACCGTCTGGGCGGCAACTCGCTGCTCGACCTGGTGGTCTTCGGTCGTGCCGCTGGCCTGCACCTGGAGAAGGCGCTGAGCGATGGCATCGAATACGACGACGCTACCGAAGCTGACATCAATGCAGCCTTGTCGCGCCTGAACGCCCTGAACAACCGTACTGATGGCGAAGACGTGGCTACCCTGCGTCGCGAGCTGCAAAGCTGCATGCAGAACTACTTCGGTGTATTCCGTACCGGCGAATACATGCAGAAGGGTATTGCCCAGCTGGCAGAACTGCGTGAACGAATTGCCAATGTGAAGATCAACGATAAGTCACAGGCGTTCAACACCGCTCGTATCGAAGCGCTGGAACTGCAGAACCTGCTGGAAGTGGCCGAAGCTACCGCCATCGCCGCAGAAGTGCGTAAAGAGTCCCGTGGTGCCCACGCCCGCGAAGACTATGAAGACCGTGACGACGAAAACTGGCTGTGCCACACGCTGTACTTCCCGGGTGAAAAACGCGTCGCCAAGCGTGCCGTGAACTTCTCGCCGAAGACTGTTCCGACTTTCGAACCTAAAGTCCGGACTTATTAAGGGTGACCGCCATGTTGCAAGTCAGTGTTTATCGCTACAACCCTGATCAGGACGCTGCGCCGTTCATGCAGGATTTCCAGGTCGATACCGGTGGTAAAGACCTGATGGTGCTGGACGTGCTGGCCCTGATCAAAGAGCAGGACGAAGGTTTCTCCTATCGTCGTTCCTGCCGCGAGGGCGTTTGCGGCTCCGATGGCATGAACATCAACGGCAAGAACGGCCTGGCCTGCATCACGCCACTGTCGGCCGTTGTAAAGGGCAACAAGCTGATTGTTCGTCCGCTGCCAGGTTTGCCGGTTATTCGTGACCTGGTCGTCGATATGAGCATCTTCTACAAGCAATACGAGAAGGTGAAGCCATTCCTGCAGAACGACACGCCGGCTCCGGCCATCGAGCGTCTGCAGTCCCCGGAAGAGCGTGAGAAGCTCGACGGTCTGTACGAGTGCATCCTGTGCGCTTGCTGCTCGACCTCGTGCCCATCCTTCTGGTGGAACCCGGACAAGTTCCTGGGCCCGGCCGCCCTGCTGCAAGCGTACCGCTTCCTGGCAGACAGCCGTGACACCAAGACGTCCGAGCGTCTGGCCGCACTGGATGACCCGTTCAGCGTATTCCGCTGCCGCGGGATCATGAACTGCGTCAACGTCTGCCCGAAAGGCCTGAACCCGACTAAGGCCATCGGTCACGTACGTAACATGCTGCTGCAAAGCGGCGTGTGATTCAGCTGCTGTACCCGTAGAACCGCTGTACCCGTAGAGGCTAAGGCGCGGGCTTCAACCCGCGTCGTAGCATAACCAGAACAGCCGCTTACAAAGCGGCGGTTCTTATTTTGAAGAAATGAGACAAGCAGGGGCATCCGGGCTGGTACCCGGACTATCAGCGTGATCCTAAGTGGCTTGTTTTAGTCGCTGCACTCGGACTTCTGCAAGTTTGCTCGGTGTTTTCGCCGATGGTGTTCCCCTAATCGAGGGTGACCAAGCATGCAAGAAAGCGTGATGCAGCGCATGTGGAACAGTGCCCACCTCTCCGGTGGTAACGCTGCCTATGTGGAAGAGCTCTACGAGCTCTACCTGCACGACCCTAACGCTGTGCCAGAAGAATGGCGCACCTATTTTCAGAAGTTGCCAGCTGACGGTAACTCTGCCACCGATGTTTCGCACTCGACGATTCGCGATCATTTCGTGCTGCTGGCAAAGAACCAGCGCCGCGCTCAACCGGTCTCTGCCGGCAGCGTGAGCAGCGAACACGAGAAGAAGCAAGTTGAAGTACTGCGACTGATCCAGGCCTACAGGATGCGAGGCCACCAGGCAGCCCAGCTGGACCCGCTGGGGCTGTGGCAGCGTCCTGCACCTGCAGACCTGTCGATCACTCACTACGGCTTGACCAATGCCGATCTTGATACGACCTTCCGTGCCGGCGACCTGTTCATCGGCAAAGAGGAAGCGAGCCTACGTGAAATTCACGAAGCGTTGCAGCAGACATATTGCCGCACCATTGGCGCTGAGTTCACGCACATCACCGATTCCGAGCAACGCCAGTGGTTCCAGCAGCGTCTGGAAAGCGTTCGTGGCCGTCCGACGTACTCCGCCGACATCAAGAGCCACCTGCTCGAGCGCGTCACTGCCGGTGAAGGCCTGGAAAAGTACCTGGGCACCAAATACCCGGGCACCAAGCGTTTCGGCCTGGAAGGCGGCGAGAGCCTGATTCCGATGCTGGACGAGCTGATCCAGCGTTCCGGTTCGTACGGCACCAAGGAAGTGGTCATCGGCATGGCCCACCGTGGCCGTCTCAACGTGCTGGTCAATACCTTCGGCAAGAACCCGCGCGAGCTGTTCGACGAGTTCGAAGGCAAGAAGAAGGTCGAGCTGGGTTCCGGTGACGTTAAATACCACCAGGGCTTCTCGTCCAACGTGATGACCACCGGTGGCGAAGTCCACCTGGCCATGGCGTTCAACCCGTCCCACCTGGAAATCGTTTCCCCGGTGGTCGAAGGTTCGGTTCGCGCCCGTCAGGATCGTCGCAACGACCCGACCGGCGAGAAGGTACTGCCGATTTCCATCCACGGTGACGCGGCATTCGCCGGTCAGGGCGTGGTCATGGAAACCTTCCAGATGTCCCAGACCCGCGGTTTCAAGACCGGCGGTACGGTGCACATCGTCATCAACAACCAGGTTGGTTTCACCATCAGCAACCCGTTGGACTCGCGCTCCACCGAGTACGCGACCGACGTGGCGAAGATGATCCAGGCGCCGATCCTCCATGTGAATGGCGATGATCCGGAAGCCGTGCTGTTCGTGACCCAGCTGGCCATCGACTACCGCATGCAGTACAAGCGTGACGTGGTGATCGACCTGGTCTGCTACCGTCGTCGCGGCCACAACGAAGCCGACGAGCCAAGCGGCACCCAGCCTCTGATGTACCAGCAGATCGCCAAGCAGCGCACTACCCGTGAGCTGTATGCCGAGCGTCTGACCCAGAGCGGCGTGCTGAATGCCGAGCGCGTCCAGGAAAAAGTCGATGAATATCGCAACGCCCTGGACAATGGCCTGCACGTTGTAAAAAGCCTGGTCAAAGAGCCGAACAAAGAGCTGTTCGTGGACTGGCGTCCATACCTGGGCCACGCCTGGACCGCTCGTCACGACACGCGTTTCGACCTCAAGACCCTTCAGGAACTGTCCGCCAAGCTGCTGGAAATTCCGGAAGGTTTCGTGGTCCAGCGCCAGGTCGCGAAGATCTACGAAGACCGTCAGAAGATGCAAGCCGGCGGCCTGCCGATCAACTGGGGTTACGCCGAAACCATGGCGTACGCGACCCTGGCGTTCGAAGGTCACCCGATCCGCATCACCGGCCAGGACGTAGGTCGCGGCACTTTCTCGCACCGCCACGCGGCGCTGCACAACCAGAAAGACGCCAGCACCTACATCCCGCTGCAACACCTGTACAAAGGCCAGCCACGTTTCGACCTGTACGATTCGCTGCTGTCCGAGGAAGCCGTCCTGGCGTTCGAATATGGCTACTCCACCACCGAGCCGAATGCGCTGGTGATCTGGGAAGCCCAGTTCGGCGACTTCGCCAACGGTGCCCAGGTGGTGGTCGACCAGTTCATCACCAGCGGCGAGCACAAGTGGGGTCGTCTGTGCGGCCTGACCATGCTGTTGCCACACGGTTATGAAGGGCAGGGGCCGGAGCACTCCTCGGCACGTCTGGAGCGTTACCTGCAACTGTGCGCCGAGCACAACGTCCAGGTCTGCGTACCGACGACCCCGGCTCAGATCTACCACCTGCTGCGTCGTCAGGTCATCCGTCCGCTGCGCAAGCCGCTGATCGTGCTGACGCCGAAGTCGTTGCTGCGCCACAAGCTGGCGATCTCCACGCTCGAGGACCTGGCCGAAGGCTCGTTCCAGACCGTTATTTCCGAGATCGATACACTGGACGCGGCCAAGGTGACTCGCCTGATCCTGTGCAGCGGCAAGGTCTACTACGACCTGCTGGAAAAACGTCGTGCCGAAGGCCGCGAAGACATCGCCATCGTGCGTATCGAGCAGCTTTACCCGTTCCCGGAAGAAGACCTGATGGAGGCCATCGCGCCTTACACCAACCTCACCGACGTGGTGTGGTGTCAGGAAGAACCGATGAACCAGGGCGCGTGGTACAGCAGCCAGCATCACCTGCGTCGCAGCATCGGCAACCATAACAAGGCTCTGGGCCTGGAATACGCCGGTCGTGACGCTTCTGCTGCACCTGCTTGTGGTTACGCATCGATGCACGCCGAGCAGCAGGAACAACTGCTGCAAGATGCCTTCACCGTTTAATGCCTTCGCGCACCTGAAACCGAATTTAAGGAACCACAGATAATGGCTATCGAGATCAAAGCCCCCACTTTCCCGGAATCGGTTGCCGATGGCACCGTTGCCACCTGGCACAAAAAACCGGGCGAGGCCGTCAAGCGTGACGAACTGATCGTCGACATCGAGACCGACAAGGTCGTGCTGGAAGTCCTGGCGACCGCCGACGGCGTGCTGGGCGCGATCGTCAAGAACGAAGGCGACACTGTTCTGTCCGACGAAGTGCTGGGCTCGATCGTTGAAGGTGGTGCTGCCGCTGCTGCTCCGGCCGCTGCTGCTGCACCTGCCGCTGCCCAGGCCGCCGCTCCGGCTGCCGATGGCGAAGACGATCCAGTCGCTGCGCCGGCTGCCCGCAAGATCGCCGAAGAAAACGGCATCAACATCGCTTCCGTTGCCGGCACCGGCAAGGGTGGTCGTGTGACCAAGGAAGACGTGGTTGCCGCCGTGGCCGCCAAGAAAGCCGCTCCAGCCGCCGCACCTGCCAAGCCAGCCGCACCGGCCGCTTCGGCTCCGGTGTTCGCTGCCGGTGATCGCGTTGAAAAACGCGTTCCGATGACTCGCCTGCGTGCCAAGGTTGCCGAGCGTCTGGTCGAAGCCCAGTCGAACATGGCGATGCTGACCACCTTCAACGAAGTCGACATGACCGAAGTCATGGCCCTGCGTTCGAAGTACAAGGACCTGTTCGAGAAGTCCCACAATGGCGTACGCCTGGGCTTCATGTCGTTCTTCGTCAAGGCTGCCACCGAAGCGCTGAAACGCTTCCCGGCCGTCAACGCGTCGATCGACGGTTCCGACATCGTCTACCACGGCTATGCCGACATCGGTGTTGCGGTTTCCAGCGACCGTGGCCTGGTGGTTCCGGTCCTGCGTAACGCCGAACTGATGAGCCTGGCCGAAATCGAAGGCGGCATCGCCACCTTCGGCAAGAAGGCCCGTGACGGCAAGCTGTCCATCGAAGAGATGACCGGCGGTACGTTCACCATCACCAACGGTGGTACATTCGGTTCGATGATGTCGACGCCGATCGTCAACCCGCCACAAGCGGCGATCCTGGGCATGCACAACATTCTGCAGCGTCCGATGGCGATCAACGGTCAGGTTGTGATTCGCCCGATGATGTACCTGGCCCTGTCCTACGATCACCGCCTGATCGATGGTAAAGAAGCTGTGACGTTCCTGGTGACCATCAAGAACCTGCTGGAAGATCCGGCTCGTCTGCTGCTGGATATCTGATATCGCCGCGAGGGCCGGTCTGTCGATCGGCCCTTTGCTGAAACAACCGGTTTCGTCCCACGGCGGTCTCCACAAGTGACCGTCCGGTTTGATTCGAGAAGGAATGACTCATGACTCAGAAATTCGACGTGGTAGTGATTGGTGCGGGCCCTGGTGGCTACGTAGCGGCCATCAAGGCTGCGCAACTGGGCCTCACTACTGCCTGCATCGAGAAGTACACCGACAAAGAGGGCAAACTGGCCCTGGGCGGTACCTGCCTGAACGTCGGTTGCATTCCATCCAAGGCGCTGCTGGACAGCTCCTGGAAGTTCCACGAAGCGCAAGACGGCTTCAAGATCCACGGTATCAGCCACTCCGGCGTGAGCATGGATGTACCGGCGATGGTCGGTCGCAAGGCCAACATCGTGAAGAACCTGACCAGCGGTGTTGCCACCCTGTTCAAGGCCAACGGCGTGACCTCGATCCAGGGCCACGGCAAGTTGCTGCTGGGCAAGAAAGTCGAAGTGACCAAGCCGGACGGCTCGGTTGAAGTGATCGAAGCCGAAAACGTCATCCTGGCTCCTGGCTCGCGTCCGATCGACATTCCACCGGCTCCGGTCGACCAGAATGTGATCGTCGATTCCACCGGTGCCCTGGAATTCCAGACCGTGCCAAAACGCCTGGGCGTGATCGGCGCTGGCGTGATCGGCCTCGAGCTGGGTTCGGTATGGTCGCGCCTGGGTGCGCAAGTGACCGTACTGGAAGCCCTCGACACCTTCCTGATGGCGGCTGACACTGCAGTTTCCAAGGAAGCGCTGAAAACCCTGACCAAACAGGGCCTGGACATCAAGCTGGGCGCTCGCGTGACCGGTTCGAAGGTCAACGGCGAAGAAGTCGTGGTGACCTACACCGACGCCAACGGCGAACAGACCATCACCTTCGACAAACTGATCGTTGCGGTCGGCCGTCGTCCGGTGACCACCGACCTGCTGGCTGCCGACAGCGGTGTTGAAATCGACGAGCGCGGTTTCATCCAGGTTGATGATTTCTGCGCCACCACCGTACCGGGCGTCTACGCCATCGGTGACGTGGTCCGCGGCATGATGCTGGCGCACAAGGCGTCCGAAGAAGGCATCGTGGTGGTCGAGCGCATCAAGGGTCACAAGGCCCAGATGAACTACGACCTGATCCCTTCGGTTATCTACACCCACCCGGAAATCGCATGGGTCGGTAAAACCGAGCAAGCCTTGAAAGCCGAAGGCGTTGAAGTTAACGTCGGCACCTTCCCGTTCGCCGCCAGTGGCCGTGCCATGGCAGCCAACGATACCGGCGGTTTCGTGAAAGTCATCGCCGATGCCAAGACGGATCGCGTATTGGGCGTTCACGTCATCGGCCCAAGCGCTGCCGAGCTGGTACAGCAAGGCGCGATCGGCATGGAATTCGGCACCAGCGCTGAAGATCTGGGCATGATGGTCTTCTCCCATCCGACCCTGTCCGAAGCCTTGCACGAAGCGGCCCTGGCCGTAAATGGCGGCGCCATCCACGTGGCCAACCGCAAGAAGCGTTAATAAATAATAAGAAACCACGGCGGTTCGGCCCGTCGTGAGCCTTGCGAGCAAGACTCACCGCGGAATGTCCGCTGGACGCAGTCTTGCGTAGCTCGACCGGTTGCCCGGAAGGCTACGCAAGCAGCAGTCACAGGTGGTGCGGCACTGAAACGGTGCAGCACCGAATGCGCAGTACCTAACGAAGACGGTAATAAGCATGAATCTTCACGAGTATCAGGGTAAGCAGCTGTTCGCTGAGTACGGCCTGCCAGTATCCACAGGCTACGCGGTAGACACCCCGGAAGCAGCAGCAGAAGCTTGCGACAAAATCGGCGGCAGCGAGTGGGTTGTCAAAGCCCAGGTTCACGCCGGTGGTCGCGGTAAAGCGGGCGGCGTCAAGCTGGTTCGCAGCAAAGAAGACGCCAAGGCCTTCGCACAGCAGTGGCTGGGCAAGCGTCTGGTAACTTACCAGACTGATGCCAATGGTCAGCCAGTCACCAAGATCCTGGTTGAATCGTGCACTGATATCGCTAAAGAGCTGTACCTGGGCGCTGTCGTTGACCGTTCGAGCCGTCGCATCGTGTTCATGGCTTCCACCGAAGGTGGCGTGGACATCGAGAAAATCGCTCACGATACCCCTGAGAAAATCCTCAAGGCCACCATCGATCCACTGGTTGGCGCTCAGCCATTCCAGGGTCGCGAACTGGCATTCCAGCTGGGTCTGGAAGGCAAGCAGGTCACTCAATTCGCCAAGATCTTCGTAGGTCTGGCCAAGCTGTTCCAGGACCACGACCTGGCACTGCTGGAAGTGAACCCGCTGGTGATCAAGGCCGACGGCGACCTGCACTGCCTCGATGCCAAGATCAACATCGACGCCAACGCCATGTACCGTCAGCCTAAGCTGAAGACTTTCCACGATCCGTCGCAAGACGATCCGCGCGAAGCGCACGCTGCCAAGTTCGAACTGAACTACGTAGCCCTGGAAGGTAACATCGGCTGCATGGTCAACGGTGCCGGCCTGGCCATGGGTACCATGGACATCGTCAACCTGCATGGCGGCAAGCCAGCCAACTTCCTCGACGTGGGCGGTGGTGCTACCAAAGAGCGCGTGACCGAAGCGTTCAAGATCATCCTGTCCGACACCAACGTCGCCGCAGTGCTGGTCAACATCTTCGGCGGCATCGTTCGCTGCGACATGATTGCCGAAGGCATCATCGGCGCCGTGAAAGAAGTTGGCGTGAAAATCCCGGTTGTTGTTCGCCTCGAAGGCAACAACGCTGAGCTGGGCGCTAAAGTACTGGCAGAAAGCGGTTTGAACATCATCGCTGCTACCAGCCTGACCGACGCTGCTCAACAAGTCGTTAAAGCTGCGGAGGGCAAATAATGAGCGTCCTGATCAATAAAGACACCAAGGTTATCTGCCAGGGTATTACCGGTTCGCAAGGTAGTTTCCACACCCAGCAAGCCATCGAATACGGCACCAAGATGGTTGGCGGCGTAACGCCTGGCAAGGGCGGCACCGAGCACCTGGGCCTGCCTGTCTTCAACACCGTCAAGGACGCTGTTGCAGCCACTGGCGCCACCGCCAGCGTGATCTACGTTCCGGCTCCTTTCTGCAAGGATTCCATCCTTGAAGCGGCGTTCGGCGGCATCAAGCTGATCGTGTGCATCACCGAAGGCATCCCGACCATCGACATGCTGGAAGCCAAGGTCAAGTGCGACGAGCTGGGTATCACCCTGATCGGCCCTAACTGCCCAGGCGTGATCACTCCAGGCGAATGCAAGATCGGCATCATGCCAGGTCACATTCACTTGCCAGGCAAGGTCGGTATCGTTTCCCGTTCCGGCACCCTGACCTACGAAGCTGTGAAGCAGACCACTGACGCCGGTTTCGGTCAGTCGACTTGCGTCGGCATCGGCGGTGACCCGATCCCAGGCTCGAACTTCATCGACATCCTGAAGCTGTTCCAGGAAGACCCGAAGACCGAAGCGATCGTCATGATCGGTGAGATCGGCGGTTCGGCTGAAGAAGAAGCGGCTGCCTACATCAAGGCAAACGTGACCAAGCCGGTTGTTTCCTACATCGCAGGTGTGACTGCTCCTCCGGGCAAGCGCATGGGCCATGCTGGCGCAATCATCTCTGGCGGCAAAGGCACTGCAGACGAGAAGTTCGCTGCACTGCAAGACGCAGGCGTGAAAACCGTGCGTTCGCTGGCAGACATCGGCAAGGCCCTGGCCGAGCTGACTGGCTGGGAAATGAAGAAGTAAGCTTCGGCTGACCTTTTCGTTCCAGCAACAAAGGCCACCTTCGGGTGGCCTTTGTCGTTTCTGGTACTTGTGTGGAAGCAGCGTGGAAGCAAGCGTGGAAGCAAGGCTTGCCCGCGATGCATGCGCCTCGTTTTCGCAGGCACCGAGCCGTCTTCGTCGCGGGCAAGCCTTGCTCCCACAGATAAATCCCTCGCCACAGGTCATCCGCTGTCCACCAGGGAGGTTATGGGGGAAAAATAGATATGTAAACGCGACACTGAAACGTCGTGTATCGGATAGTTTGCCCTGTAACAGTGCGTTTGTGCTCCAGATTGGTTAGGCTAGCAGCCATTTTGCGACCGCTGCCCACAAGGAAGCGCCGCGCTAAACGGGTCGGTCCCATACGGATCGGCAGCATTTCCCTCTACCCTCGGGGAAATCCCTCTCTAAATTCCGATTCAGTAGTGTGGTTTCCTTAATGAAAGTGTTGAAAGGCCAGGACATCCTGGCGCTTGGTTTCATGACATTTGCCCTGTTCGTCGGGGCCGGCAACATCATCTTCCCGCCTATCGTCGGTTTGCAGTCCGGGCCTCATGTCTGGATGGCGGCGCTGGGCTTTCTGATCACGGCGGTCGGGCTGCCGGTGGTCACCGTGGTCGCCCTGGCGAAGGTCGGCGGGGCGATGGATGCCTTGAGCAGCCCCATCGGCAAGATCGCCGGCGGTCTGCTGGCCGCGGTCTGCTACCTGGCCGTCGGCCCGCTGTTCGCCACGCCGCGTACCGCCACCGTCTCGTTCGAAGTCGGCCTGGCGCCGCTGACCGGCGAAAGCCCGCTGGCGCTGTTCCTCTACAGCGCGGTGTATTTCCTGGTGGTGTTCTTCATCTCGCTCTACCCGGGTCGGCTGCTGGATACCGTTGGACGGTTCCTCGCGCCGCTGAAGATCATTGCCCTGGCCGTGTTGGGGATCGCAGCGTTTGCCTTGCCCGCCGGTGGTATCGGTGTGGCCACGCCGGAGTATGTCGCGGCACCGTTCTCCCAGGGTTTCATCAACGGCTACCTGACCATGGATACCCTCGGTGCCCTGGTGTTCGGCATCGTCATCGTCAACGCGATCCGCTCCCGAGGCGTCGAATCGCCGGCCTTGATCACCCGTTACGCAATCATTGCCGGGTTGATCGCCGGGCTCGGCCTGGCGCTGGTCTATATCAGCCTGTTCCGCCTGGGTTCGGGCAGCCACGAAGTGGCACTGGGTGCCACCAACGGCGCTGCCGTGCTGCATGCCTACGTGCAACACACCTTCGGCAGCCTGGGCAGCGGTTTCCTCGCCGTACTGATCTCCCTGGCCTGCCTGGTGACCGCGGTGGGCCTGACCTGTGCCTGTGCCGAATACTTCAGTCGCGTCCTGCCGCTGTCCTACAAGACGCTGGTGGTGATCCTGGCGGCGTTTTCGTTGCTGGTGTCCAACCTCGGCCTGACCAAGCTGATCGCCTTCTCGATTCCGGTGCTGACCGCCATCTATCCACCGTGCATCGCCCTGGTGGCCCTGAGCTTCTGCAAGGACTTCTGGCATGAACAGGGGCGCATCGTCGGCCCGGTGATGCTGGTGTCGTTCCTGTTTGGCCTGGTCGACGCGCTCAAGGGAGCAGGGCTGGCAGACTGGATGCCGGCGCAACTGACTCATCTGCCGCTGAGCGAGCAGGGGCTGGCTTGGCTGGTGCCGTCGGTCATGACCCTGGTCGTGGCCGTGGTGTGTGATCGCCTGCTGGGCAAGCGCAGCGAAGCACTGGCTTAAGCATCTACAGCCGTTCTCGCTAACCGAAATGCCCCGTATCAATCGATACGGGGCATTTTTTTATGCAGCGGTGTCTTTTTCCTTGGGCTAACGTCGAAGCAGTGTCCTGCACAAATGAAGTTTTCCTGTGGGAGCGAGCCTGCTTGCGATAGCGGTAAGTCAGCCAATGAATGGATAGCTGATCAACCGCAATCGCGAGCAGGCGCGCTCCCACAGGAGGCGCAGCAACTGCACCATGTTCTTTTTATACAAGGAATTGCATGTCATTCATCCAAGCCAACCTGATCCATCTCCTGGCCGCTGTCTGGTTCATTGTCTGCTGGGGCGGCTATACCCGTTATGCCACGTGGAAGGCCCGTGATACGGCCTGTCTGGCCAGCGTGATGCACCTGTATCGTGAAGACTGGATGCGTCGCATGCTGCTGCGCGAGAACCGTATCGCCGACGCCAGCGTGATCGGTAACCTGGAGCGTAACGCGTCATTCTTTGCCTCCAGCACGTTGATCATCCTGGCCGGCATCCTGACGGTACTCGGCGCATCCGACCGGGCGGTGTCCTTGCTGGCGGACCTGCCGCTGGTGCAGCAGGCTTCCCAGGGCATGGCCGAAGTCAAGCTGCTGTGCCTGGCGTTGGTGTTCGTGTACGCGTTCTTCACGTTCAGCTGGTGCATGCGTCAATACAACTTCGCGGCGGTCCTGGTGGGCTCTGCACCGATGATCGGCGAGCGCCATGTCTCGGAGCAGGAACGCAAGGCCTTTGCACTGCGGGCCGCGCGAGTTATCTCGATGGCCGCCAACCAGTTCAACTTCGGGCTGCGTTCTTATTATTTCGGCATGACCATGTTGGCGTGGTTCGTCAGCCCCTGGTTATTCATGTTGATGAGTGCCGGCGTGGTGTTCGTGCTTTATCAGCGCGAGTTTCATTCCGATGTGCTGGACGTCATGGTCTATACGCCGACGGAAGTACCGGCACCGGAAGTCGTCAAGGACGCGGCATGACAACGGCCGGATAAATCGCAGGCAAAAGAAAACCCGCACTTGGCGGGTTTTCTTTTGCCGCTAAAACCGATCAGTTGGTTTTAGGCGCTGTGGCAGGAACTTGTTCCTGAGCAGCGGCTTTGTTCGCTTCAGCCTGATCTTTGGCGGCTTCGGCGTTTTCTTTCGCCGCGTCGTTCACTTTATCCTGTGCTTTGTTCATGTCCTGCTGAGCTTGCTCAGCATGTTGGTTGGCATCTTGAGCTTTGTCCTCGGATTTCTTATCGCAGGCAGCGAGACCGAGGGAGGCGGCCAACATCAAGGCAATAGCTAAAGTCTTACGCATGGGGTGTTTCTCCTTATGGATATAACTACTGGCCGTTTGAGCAATCCGCCTCGGGTTAAGTTCCTCTTTTGCGACAGATATATAACTTTGCTATGCAATGGAACTTTATGAGTCGCGCCTGTTATCAGGTCCCGTTACTGACAAGAGCATTGAACCCATGGCCGAAGACCCCGTTTTTGAGCGCGCGACGCGTTTTCTGTCCGCACTGAGACATTGCCAGGTACTGGGCCTGAAGTTGCACAGTGCCAGCCATGAAGGCTTGACCCTGGTGCTGCCTTTCAGCCCCCGTATCGTGGGCAACCCGCTTACCGGTGTCCTTCATGGCGGGGCGTTGACGTCATTGATGGACACCGCCTGCGGCATGTCGACCCTTTGTGTCCTGCCGGAGTTCGAGGTCTGTCCGACCCTGGATCTGCGCATCGACTACATGCACGCCGCCGAGCCGAACAAGGATGTCTATGGTTTCGCGCAATGCTATCGGGTGACGCCAGACGTGATTTTCACCCGTGGTTTCGCCTACCAGGACGACCCCGATCACCCCATTGCCCACGTGGTGGGTACGTTCATGCGCCTGGGCCAGCACGCCAGGGGATTCACGAAGGGTGGCCCGAAGGCTGCCAGGAACACGCCATGACCGACATCACCCGAGAGGAACTGCGCCAGGCCTGCGAGCAGGGCGATCATGCGCGGCTGCTCGCCGCGATCCCCTATGCACAGCTCATCGGCGTCGAATGCGTGCGCCAGGGCGATGACCTGCTCTTTCGCCTGCCGGCCAACAAGGACAACATTGGTAACCCTTTACTGCCGGCGATCCATGGCGGCGTCATTGCCGGCTTCATGGAGCTGGCGGCAGCCGTTCATCTGTTGATCGTCACTCGCGCGCCGGGTGTGCCGAAGATCATCGATTTCTCCCTGGATTACCTGCGCGCCGGGAAATTTCGCGACACCTATGCCAGGTGCCAGGTCTGGCGCCAGGGCCGACGGGTGGCCAACGTTGCCATCACTGCCTGGCAAGACGTGGAAGCCGAGCCGATCGCAACCGCGCGGGCGCATTTCAAGATCCAGGAGCCTGCAAAGTCGGACCACCCTTGAAATCCCCATCGTTGCCCCCACCTTGAGGACATCCCGCCGCCATCTCAGCGAGGCGGACACCACCATCCACTTGGAGTTTGATGACCATGAGCGTGGAAACTCAAAAGGAAACCCTGGGCTTCCAGACCGAGGTAAAGCAACTGCTGCACCTGATGATTCACTCGCTGTATTCGAATAAGGAAATTTTCCTTCGCGAGCTGATTTCAAACGCCTCCGACGCTGTCGACAAATTGCGTTTCGAAGCCCTGTCCAAGCCAGAATTGCTGGAAGGCGGCGCTGAACTGAAAATCCGTGTGAGCTTCGACAAGGACGCCAAGACCGTCACCCTCGAAGACAACGGTATCGGCATGAGCCGCGAAGAGGTGATCACGCACCTGGGCACCATCGCCAAGTCCGGCACTGCCGATTTCATGAAAAACCTGTCGGGCGACCAGAAGAAAGATTCCCACTTGATCGGTCAGTTCGGCGTCGGCTTCTATTCCGCGTTCATCGTCGCCGAGCAGGTCGAAGTATTCAGCCGCCGTGCCGGCCTCGCTGCGAGCGAAGGCGTGCATTGGTCGTCCAAGGGCGAGGGCGAGTTCGAAGTCGCCACCGTCGACAAGGCTGATCGCGGCACCCGCATCGTGCTGCACCTCAAGTCCGGTGAGGACGAATTCGCCGATGGCTGGCGCCTGCGCAACATCATCAAGAAGTACTCCGACCATATCGCGTTGCCGATCGAGCTGCCGAAGGAAGTCACCGCCGCTGAAGGCGAAGAAAAGCCAGAAGTGGAATGGGAAACCGTCAACCGCGCCAGCGCCCTGTGGACTCGCCCACGCACCGAGGTGAAGGACGAGGAATACCAGGAGTTCTACAAGCACATCGCCCACGATTACGAGAACCCGCTGAGCTGGAGCCATAACAAGGTCGAAGGCAAGCTGGAATACAACTCGCTGTTGTACGTGCCGGCCCGTGCTCCTTTCGACCTGTACCAGCGTGAAGCGCCACGTGGCTTGAAGCTGTACGTGCAGCGCGTGTTCGTGATGGACCAGGCCGAATCGTTCCTGCCGCTGTACCTGCGTTTCATCAAGGGTGTGGTGGATTCCAACGATCTGTCCCTGAACGTTTCGCGGGAAATCCTGCAGAAAGATCCGATCATCGATTCCATGAAGTCGGCGCTGACCAAGCGTGTCCTGGACATGCTGGAAAAACTGGCGAAGAACGAGCCCGAGCAATACAAGAGCTTCTGGAAGAACTTCGGCCAGGTGATGAAAGAAGGTCCGGCCGAGGACTTCGCCAACAAAGAGAAGATCGCCGGCCTGCTGCGCTTTGCGTCGACCCAGGGTGAAGATGGCGAGCAGATCGTCGGTCTGGCCGATTACCTGGCCCGCGCCAAGGAAGGTCAGGACAAGATCTACTACCTGACCGGTGAAACTTATGCACAGGTCAAGAACAGTCCGCACCTGGAAGTCTTCCGCAAGAAAGGCATCGAAGTGCTGCTGCTGACCGACCGTATCGATGAGTGGCTGATGAGCTACCTCAACGAGTTCGACGGCAAGAGCTTCGTCGACGTGGCCCGTGGCGACCTGGACCTCGGCAACCTGGATTCGGAAGAAGACAAGAAAGCCGCCGAAGAAGTCGCCAAGAGCAAGGAAGGCCTGGTGGAGCGGATCAAGACAGCCCTGGGCGATGCCGTCAGCGAAGTGCGTGTCTCGCACCGCCTGACCGATTCCCCGGCGATCCTGGCCATCGGTGAACAGGACCTCGGCCTGCAAATGCGCCAGATCCTGGAAGCCAGCGGCCAGAAAGTCCCGGACTCCAAGCCGATTTTCGAGTTCAACCCGGCTCACCCGCTGGTGGAAAAACTCGACAACGAGCAGAGCGAAGAGCGCTTCGGCGACCTGTCGCACATCCTGTTCGACCAGGCGGCCCTGGCGGCGGGCGACAGCCTGAAGGACCCGGCGGCCTATGTGCGTCGCCTGAACAAGCTGCTGGTTGAACTGTCAGCTTGATGAGGTAAGGAAAACCCCGCTTCGGCGGGGTTTTCGTTTCTGGTATCCATTAAAAAGGAGACAGTCATGAGTCAGATTACGGTTCGTTCAGTGGTCTATCAGATCGACGGCCAGACCTACGAAAGTCGCCTGGCCTTCGATGCCGCCCAGCAGGGCCCGCGTCCGGGCTTGCTGATGGCGCCGAACTGGATGGGGGTTGGGGCGGGGGCCGAGGACATCGCCAAGTCGGTGGCGGCCAAGGGGTATGTGGTGTTGATCGCCGACCTGTACGGCCAGACCGTGCGCCCTACCAATGCCGATGAGGCGGGGGCGGCGATGATGCCGCTCAAGAATGACCGGGCTCTGTTGCGCAAGCGCATGCAGGCGGCATTCGAACAACTGCAAGGGCAGGGTGAGACGCCGGTCGACGTTGCGAGACTCGCCACGTTCGGCTTCTGCTTCGGCGGTTGCTGTGCCTTGGAACTGGCCCGCGCGGGTGCGCCGCTGAAGGCCGCCATCTCGTTCCATGGCACCCTGGATACGCCGAACCCGGCGGATGCGCAGAACATCAAGGGCTCGGTGCTGGTGATGCACGGCGCGTCAGACCCGCTGGTGCCGAAAGAACAACTGCCGGCCTTCGAAGACGAAATGAACGCCGCCGGGGTCGATTGGCAGCTGCTCAGCTACGGTGGCGCGGTGCATTCGTTCACCGACCCCCACGCCAATGTACCGGGCAAGATGATGTACAACCCCAAGGTGGCCACGCGGGCGTTCCGGTCGATGCATAATTTACTGGATGAAGTGTTTGCGGGCTGAGTTGGGCTTGATCTGATTTTGTTGTTGTCTGGCCTGCCGTCATCGCGAGCAGGCTCGCTCCCACATTGGATGGGTGAACGACGCCCTCCTGTGGGAGCGAGCCTGCTCGCGATGGCGATCTATCAGGCGATACTGAACTCAGGGCAACTCGATCCGCTCACTTTCCCCCGGCACGGTCGGCCAGTCTCCGGCCGCCCAGCGGCGGCGGGCTTCGTCGATCCGGGCCGGATCGCTGGAGACGAAATTCCAGTTCATCCGCCGCGGTCCGTCCAGCGGTGCGCCGCCGAACAGCACGGCATGGCAGTCGCTGCTGGCAAACAGCGTCATCTCTTCACCGACCGGCAGTATTACCAGCGAGTGCGGCTCCAGCGGCTCGCCTTCTAACAGCGCTTCACCGCTCAATACGTACAGTGCCCTTTCTGCATGCTCGGTGGGAATCAGCAGCGTCGTCGCGGTTTGCAGGTTGAGTTCGGCATAGAGCGTAGGAGACAGCACCGGTACTGGCGATTCCAGGCAAAAGCCTGACCCGGCGATCATGCGGATAACGACGCCCAGGTTGTCGCTGACCGGCAGGGTGCGTGCCGGGTGATGGCTGTAATGCCCCGGCCCTTGTTCGTGGGATTGGGGCGAGGCCAGCCAGACTTGCAAGCCGTGCATGACGAAATCGCTGCCCAGTTGCGCGGCCGGCGTGCGCTCGACATGGGCTATGGCGCTGCCAGCGGTCATCCAACTGACATCCCCGGCCTCGACCACCTGGTCCGAGCCCAGGCTGTCCTTGTGTTGGATTTTTCCTTCGAACAGGTAGGTGAGGGTGGAGAGCCCGATGTGGGGATGCTGGCGGATATTCATCCCTTTGCCGGCCGGGTAGGTGGTCTGCAGCATATGGTCGAAAAACACGAAAGGTCCGACGCTGCGGCACTTGGCGGACGGCAGCGGGCGAAGAATCGGCTGGCCTTCGACATCTTCTGCGCGGGGGCGAACGGTCAGGGGCAGGGTCATGGTGTCTCCCGGATTGAACAACGGATGCGGCGAGCATAACCCGCCGTCGCGGTTGGCGGCACGGGCGACTTGAACCCGGGTGGGAAGGGTGGGGTCTATGCTGCTCATGGCCCTTGGAGATGACCCATTGACCCGTCTGATCTTCGCCTGGTTGCTGATCGCTTCGAGCAGTGCCGCCATGGCCCGCGAATATGCCTACAGCGATGCGCACCTGCATTACGTCGATTTCTTTCAGGAAACCGCCGGCATGCCCAAGCTGCTCCAGGCGATGGCTGACAATCGCATCGAGCATGTGATGATTTCAGGTATCCCGGTCGCCAAGAAATGGCACGAGGACGAGCCCAAGCGTCCACGTTATTACGCCGGTGACGATGCGGATGCCTATTGGTACAGCGCCACCGATGGGATTGTCGCGGCGGCGGTGAGCAAGTTGACCACCGAGCAACGCCGGCACTTTCATCCGTTCCTGTCGGGTTTCAACCCCAATGACAAGAACTCCGCCGCCCATGTCCAGCGCATGCTTGATCTGTACCCGGGGTTGTGGCAAGGCATCGGTGAAGTCTTCACCCGTCACGATGACCTCACGGCGCTGACCTCGGGCGACACCCCGCGCGCCAACAACGAAGCCATGACGATGATCTATCACTTGGCGGCCGAGCACGACCTGCCGGTAATGCTGCATTCCAACATCACCTCCAAGCGTGAGAAGAATCCGCTTTACCTGCCAGAAATCGAAGAATCGTTGCGCAGGCACCCGCACACCCGCTTCATCTGGGCCCACGCCGGCACCAGCATGGAGATTCATCGGCATCAGACCCGATTGGATTTCCTGCTGCCAACCCTGACCCGGCTGCTCGAGGCCTACCCCAATCTGTACATAGATCTGTCCTGGAGCCTGCTCACGCCCTATTTGCTCGACGAAGCGGGCACGCCTCGGCCGGAGTGGGTAAGGCTGGTGGAGCGCTTTCCGGAGCGCTTCATGGTGGGGTCGGATGTGGTCGGACGTTTCGGCAAACTGGGGAAGGAGCTGCACGGCTTCGATCCGTTTCTCGATGCCTTGCCCGAAGAGGTAGCGAGAAAGGTTGCGCGGGATAATTTCCTGGCGGTGTTGTGTGGGAGCAAGGCTTGCCCGCGATGAGGTCAACGCGGTCTTGAGCGCTGAGGTGTTTGGATCGCGAGCAAGCTATGCTCCCACAGGCAGCAGCAGGCAAAAAAACGAGAAAGGTTGCGCGGGATAATTTCCTGGCGGTGTTGTGTGGGAGCAAGGCTTGCCCGCGATGAGGTCAATGCGGTCTTGAGCGCTGAGGTGTCTGGATCGCGAGCAAGCTGTGCTCCCACAGGGTAGAAGCAGGCAAAAAAAACGCCCCGAACCGGTCGGGGCGTTTTCGTGTGCGGCGTAGCAGCGGGGCTTACTTGCCCTGCCAGCGCTTCAGTACCAGGGTGGCGTTGGTGCCGCCGAAGCCGAAGCTGTTGCTCATCACGGTGTTGATGGTGGCGTTTTCGCGGGTCTTGGTCAGGATCGGCAGGTCGGCCACTTCCGGGTCCAGCTCGTCGATGTTGGCCGAGCCGGCGATGAAGTTGCCTTCCATCATCAGCATGCAGTAGATCGCTTCGTGAACGCCGGCGGCGCCCAGGGAGTGACCCGACAGGCTCTTGGTAGAGCTGATGGCCGGCGCCTTGTCGCCGAACACTTCACGCACACCTTTCATTTCCGCGACGTCGCCGACCGGAGTCGAAGTGCCGTGGGTGTTCAGGTAGTCGATCGGAGTGTCGACGGTGGACATCGCCATCTGCATGCAGCGGATAGCACCTTCGCCGCTTGGGGCAACCATGTCGTAGCCGTCGGACGTAGCGCCGTAGCCGACGATTTCCGCGTAGATTTTTGCACCGCGGGCCAGGGCATGTTCCAGCTCCTCGACCACCACCATGCCACCGCCACCGGCAATGACGAAACCGTCACGGTCGGCATCGTAGGCGCGGGAGGCTTTTTCCGGCGTGTCGTTGCGCTTGCTGGACAGGGCGCCCATGGCGTCGAACAGGAACGACTGGCTCCAGTGTTCTTCTTCACCGCCGCCGGCGAACACGACGTCCTGCTTACCCATCTGGATCTGTTCCATGGCGGTACCGATGCAGTGGGCACTGGTGGCGCAGGCAGAAGCGATGGAGTAGTTCAGGCCCTTGATCTTGAAAGGTGTGGCCAGGCAGGCGGAAACGGTGCTGCTCATGGTCCGGGTGACGCGATACGGACCGACGCGCTTGACGCCTTTCTCGCGCAGGATGTCCAGCGCTTCCATCTGGTTCAAGGTCGAGGCACCGCCGGAGCCGGCGATCAGGCCGGTGCGCGGGTTGGACACCTGCTCTTCGGTCAGGCCGGAGTCGGCGATGGCGTCCTTCATGGCCAGGTAGGCGTAAGCCGCTGCATGGCCGACAAAACGGTAGATCTTGCGATCGATCAGTTCTTCGAGGTTGAGGTCAATGGAGCCGGAAACCTGGCTACGCAGACCCATTTCGGCGTATTCCGGGTTGAACCGGATGCCAGGGCGACTTGCACGCAGGTTAGCGGAGACGGTCTCTTTGTCATTGCCCAGGCAAGAAACGATGCCAAGACCAGTGATAACGACGCGGCGCATGCGGATAACCCTTAGAAGTTGTCAGTGGAGGTGAAAACGCCGACCCGAAGGCCCTCGGCGGTATAGATCTCGCGACCGTCGACAGCCACCGAACCATCGGCAATGGCCATGTTCAGCTTGCCCTTGAGGACGCGTTTGATATGAATGTTATAGGTGATTTTCTTCGCGGTCGGGAGGACCTGACCGAAGAACTTCACTTCGCCCGAACCGAGGGCGCGACCGCGACCCGGCAGGCCTTGCCAGCCGAGGAAGAAACCGACCAGTTGCCACATGGCATCCAGGCCCAGGCAGCCCGGCATGACCGGATCGCCTTCGAAATGGCAGGCGAAGAACCACAGGTCCGGATTGATATCCAGCTCGGCGACCAATTCACCTTTGCCGTACTTGCCACCCTCTTCGCTGATATGGGTGATGCGATCCACCATCAGCATGTTCGGGGCGGGCAGTTGCGCGTTACCTGGGCCGAACAGCTCACCGCGACTGCAGCGCAGCAGATCTTCCCGGGTAAAGGCGTTTTGTTTGGTCATGCGAGCTCCTCAATAGTCCCATGCGGCAGGGTTGGGCGAATCTTCCCGACCGATCGAAGCGGTCATGCCTCGAATCGACAGCCTACTCATAGACTATTGCGTTGTAGTGAAAGTCACAGCACACGGAAAATGAATGTACACCTGTGCACTGAAATTTTTTATCCGAGCTTCAATCGAGGCTCGTTCGGGTGCCTAAGACTGCCGCACTTTCGTCTTTCACGCCAGCTACACAGGCTACTAATGCACCCAACGCTGCAGAATATGCTGCAGATCAACCCTTTTGAACGGCTTTGCCAGGTAATCGTTCATGCCTGCCGCGAGGCAGGCTTCGCGATCGCCCTGCAAGGCATTGGCCGTCAGGGCGACGATCGGTACCTCGCCGCAACCTGGCAACTGGCGGATCCGTCGCGTGGCCTCGTAACCGTCGACCACCGGCAAGCGGCAATCCATGAGGATCAATTCAAACATCAGGCTTTCAGCACTGCGGATGGCCTGGGCGCCGTCGGCGGCGATGCTGACGGTAAAGCCCAGGCTGCGCAACATGGCTTCGATCACGGTCTGGTTCACCGGGTTGTCCTCCACCAGCAGCACGTTGCGACCGGCGCCACCCTCGCCGCCGTGGGACAGTCGCGGTGCGATCTCCACCGGACCCTGTGTGGACCGGGCCAGCGGAATTTCCAGGGTAAACACCGAGCCCTGGCCTTCCTCGCTCTGGGCCCGCAGCGTGCCGCCCATGCGTTCGGCCAGGGTGCGCGCGATCGGCAGGCCCAGGCCGGTGCCACCGTAGCGGCGGGAAATCGAACTGTCGGCCTGCTGGAACGCGTCGAACATGCGCTCCAGGCTTTCGGGTGAAATACCGATGCCACTGTCGCGCACCGTGCAGGTGAACCACAGCAATTCGTGGTCCAGGGCCTGCCACTGGCACTGCACGGTGACACGTCCCTGCTCGGTGAACTTCAGTGCGTTGCCGATCAGGTTCACCAGGATCTGTCGGATCCGCGTCGGATCGCCTTGCACCTGCAAGGCCTTCATGTCGTCCGGAATCAGCAGGTCCAGGCCCAATTTGCGTTGGGCGGCGCTGTGCTGGAACGACTGGGCGCAACTGCCCACCAGCTCGGTCAGGTTGAACGGGATATGTTCCAGCTCCAGGGCCGAACGTTCGATGCGCGAGAAGTCGAGGATGTCGTTGATCACCTTCAACAGGTGCTCGGTGGATTCCGAAGCCAGTGCCGTGTACTCGTGCTGCTCGTCGGTCATCCGGGTGGTTTCCAGCAGTTGCAGCATGCCCAGCACACCGTTCATGGGCGTGCGCAACTCGTGGCTCATCATGGCCAGGAATTCCGACTTGGCGCTGTTGGCTTTTTCGGCTTCTTCCCGGGTCTTGATCAACTGCGCCATGGCCTGGTGCTGTTCCCGGCTGGCTTGTTCCAGGCCGTCGGCCAGGTTGTTGATATGCCGCGACAAGGCCCCCAGCTCGGCGTCGTCAACGATAGGCAACGGTTTGCTGTAGTCGCCTTGCTGGATGGCCTTGACGGCGTTGCCGATGTCGCGGATCGGCCGGGACAGGTCAGAGGCCAGGCGACGCGCCACCAGGAAGGTGAACAGCAGGGCGAACAACGCCAGGATCGCGGCCTTGAACAGGATTTCCTGCTGCCGCTGGCTGAAGGCATCGCTGGACATGCCGACGATCACCCGGCCCAGGTAATCTTCGCCAGGAGTCTCGATGGGAGGGCTGCTGCCTTGCAGGAAATCGTTGTTCAGGGCGATGCGCTGCAGGCGAACCGGCGCCTGGAACATTTCGATCTGCTGGGAGTGAACACGATTCTGCTCGGGCTGCTCGACGTGCACCAACACCCGGTGTGTGCTGTCCTGTACTTCCAGAAAGCGCACGTGGGGCGTGGCCAGGGTGGCGGTGAGCAGGCTTTCCAGCACATCGTTGTTGCCGGAAATCACGCCGTATTCGGTGGCGGGAGCCAGTTGGTTGGCGATCAGTTGCCCGGTGTGATTGAGTTCCTGGCGCAGGTCCTGGATTCGCACGAAGGTGAAGAAACTGATCAACAGCACGGTCAGCAGCAACGCCGGGCCAAGGGCGATGAGCTGGGTGCGTGTACTGATATCCCAACGGCGACGCAAGGTCATGGGCGGTGTTCTCCTTCGGCCAACTGCGTAGCGACGGAAGCGGCGTCAATCGGTTCGAGCCCCAGGGAGCGGGCGACTTGCCGGTTGTCCAGGACTTTGAAGCGAGCCGGATACAGCGCGCGTGGCCAGGTGGCGACGGGACGGTCGAGCAGATCGTCGAGAATCGCCAGCCAGTCTTCCTGGTCGCTGTAGGTGCTGGCCAGACTGCCGGCCCTGACAAACGCCGCGCTCGGGCCGATCAGCGCGCGTTGTCGGGCATAGCTGCTGAGCAACAGGTTCTTCACGGTCTTGGGGTTGTACAGGTCGGGGTCGTCGAGGCCCAGCAAGACATCGCTCTGGCCCAGCAGGTTTTGCAGGGGGCGGCTGTCGCTGGTGTCTTCCCAGCGCTCGGTGACGATCTCCAGGCCCAGCGGTGCGGCGGCCTGGCGGATCTCCTTGAGCAGGAACTCGCTGTGCCCGTCGAACAGCACGCCGACCCTGCGCGCTTGCGGGAAGATCGTGCGAATCAGGCGCAATTGTCGCGCTACCGGCGGATCGCTCCACAACAGGCTCAAGTGCGCGGGGATTGCCTCGCCCAGGCGGTCCCGGGCTTGCAGCCGGCTGATCCGCAGCACAAGCGTGGCCGGTCCCTGAGCCGCTTGCAGACGCCAGTCGAGGCTGGGCAGGTCCAGCAGCACCAGGCGGATATTGGCCGGCAACTTGTCCGGTGCCGGTAGACTCGCCAACGGGGTGAAGCGCACATCGTCTTCGGGGCGCAGGGCCTTCAGGGCCTGGGTAAAGGACTGCACGCCGGGGCTGTCCTGGGTTCCGGTCAACAGGATTTCGGCGGCGCGGGCCTGTAGCGTTGCCAGCAGGCCCGCCAGCACCAGGCACAGTGCCAGCGGCAGGCGGCCGGGAAATGGCCTCTTGCCCGGTTGGCTCCGGGCCATCTAGAAGGACAACTCCGCGCTGAAGTACATGACATGTCGGGAGTCGTAGCGGTTGTCGACGAAGGTGGTGGGTTGATTGTCGAGGCGTTGTTGCAGGACACCCGCCAGCTCCAGGCTGGCTTTGCCCAGCGGGATGCGCCGGGCGAGGCGGGTATCGACCCGTTCGAAGCGGTAGCCGTTGAGGGCATCGGCGGCGTAATAGAACACCGAGCTGTTCCAACCCTGGCCCCAGTCCCGCAGCCAGCCGGCCGAACCACTGTTGCGGGCGGTCAGTTGTTCATCGAGGGGCGCGCTGGCCAGGGCGTCGACGTAGGCATACGTCACGCGCAGGCGGTCGGCGTTGGTCATGCGCCAGTCGAGTTGGGTTTCGGCGCCGGAAAACTGCGACTCATTGGCGTTGCTGGCGATGTACTGGTTGTTGCGCAGCGGTTCGCTGATCATGCCGGTGATTTCGTCATGGAACAGCCTGACGTCAACCGTCAGGCCCAGGTCCATGAAATAGCCGTTGTAGCCCAGTTCCCGGGAGCGCATGTGTTCCTGCTCGAGGTTTCCCGGACCGCGGGTCTGGACAAAGTAACGCGCGCTGCTTCGGCCAAAGGCGGTGGGTTGCAGGTTCGTGACCTGATAGCTCCAGTTGACGTTGTTCTCGAACATGTCCGGTGAGCGTACCGCTTCGGAGTACACCGCCCGCAAGCCATGCCGTGGCGTGATCAGGTAGTTGACCGCCACCCGCGGTGTCAGCGAACTGCCGGTCAGGCGGGTGTCTTCGAACATCGCGCCGCCCTGCAACAGCCAGTGCTCGGTGGCCCGCCATTCGAACTGGCCAAACAGCCGCCAAGTGGTGTCATCCAGTGTGCCGTCGAAGTACGTCTCGGAATCGGCCCGGTCATAGCGATAGTTCGCCCCGGTCACCAGTCGCAGGCTGTCGGACAGGCTCAGGGTGTCCTGGATCTCCAGGTCGTAGCGTGATTCCCGGGCACTCTGGTCGATATCGCCGCACACGGTTCGCGAGGCGCCGTTGCGCCATTGGTCGAGCACCTGGTTGGCCAACGCCTGTTCCTGCGCCGTACCGGGTGGCGCGCCGGTGCTGGTGAAGCCGGGCATGTTGCGCGCCAGCTTCTCTGCGTAGTTGGGATTGAGCAGCCACAGGTCGGTCAGTTGCGGGCTGAAGGACACCTCGGCATCGCAGGCGCGCCAGGTCTGCTGGCGATCCCAGTGCTGGATCGAGCTCTGCACATACAGGCTGTGGTCGGGGTTGAGGTCCAGATTCCAGCGCAGCGAGCCGGCATAGTCCTTGGCGATGACGTCGGAGTTATCCCCAGCGGCGGTAATCCCGGCAAAGACCGGGTGGTAGGTATAAGGCCGCTGGTTGGTCCCGTCCTTGGCATTCAACTGCCAATCGATGCTCTGTTGTTCATTCAGTGTCTGGCTGACCGACAGGTTGATACGGTTCAAGCGGCGGCTGTCGCGGTAGTCGGCGCCGTTGCGGTCGCTGTCGAAGCCGTCGTCTTCCTGACCGGACAAGGAAAGTCGCAGATCGCCCCCCTCCCAGCCGGTGCCCTGGCTGGCGTACCAGTCGCTGATGCCGCGCTGGCCCTGGGTGATCTTCACCCGCGTGCCGTGGCTGTTGGCCGGCGCCCGGGTGATGATGTTGACCACCGCCATCAGCGCGTTGGCGCCATAGCTGACCGTGTTCGGGCCGCGGAAGACTTCGATTCGCTCGATGTCCTCCATGGCCACCGGAATGTCGCTCCAGTCAACGGTGGCGAGACCGGCGCGGTACACCGAGCGGCCATCGATCAGCACCTGCATGCGGCGTGCTTCGCTGGCGTTGGTGCCGTGGTAGTTCACGGTGGGCTGATTACCGCTGAGGTTGCCGACCATCATGCCGGGTACCAGGCGCAGCAGTTCGCTGATGTCCCGGGCGCCACTGGCCTTGATCAGCTCGCTGTCCAGCACGGTCATGCTGCCCGGCACCGCCGCTGGCGATTGTTTCAAGCGAGTGGCGGTCAGGACCTGGGGCAGGGGTTGGCTGTCGACAAACAAGTCGTCGGCCCACACTGGCGGGCTGACGAGCAGCGCCAATAGCAGGGACGAGCCTGAGCGGGAGGGGCCAACGGTCACGGCAGAGCCTTTGATAACAGAATGATGGCGGGCATGTTAACTGAGCTGAGAGACTTTTCCAGTTGCGTTGATAGCATTTTCCGAGCAATTGATGGTCAGCTTCCTACAGTTGTGGGTAATTAATAGCGGGGCTAGTCGCGATCTGGGCGCTCCGTATAATGCCCGGCATCGCCACTTGGTATGGATGAACGGATTGCATATGACTGAACAGCGCCCGATTGCGGTCCTGGGAGGCGGGAGTTTCGGTACCGCCGTGGCCAACCTGCTGGCCGAGAATGGTCACCCGGTACGCCAATGGATGCGTGACCCGGAGCAGGCCGAGGCCATCCGGGTCAACCGCGAGAACCCGCGTTACCTCAAGGGCATCAAGATCCGTCCGGAAGTGGAGCCGGTGACCGACCTGCAGGCCACGCTCCAGGGCAGTGACCTGTTTTTTGTCGCCTTGCCCTCCAGCGCCTTGCGCTCGGTGCTGGCGCCCCATGCCGACTGCCTGAGCGGCAAGTTCCTGGTCAGCCTGACCAAGGGCATCGAAGCCCAGACCTTCAAGCTGATGAGCGAGATTCTTGAAGAGATCGCGCCAAAAGCGCGGATCGGGGTGATTTCCGGGCCGAACCTGGCGCGGGAAATCGCCGAGCACGCCTTGACCGCCACCGTGGTGGCCAGTGAAGACGAAGAACTGTGCAAGCGGGTCCAGGCCGCGCTTCATGGCCGCACTTTCCGGGTCTATGCCAGTGCCGACCGTTTCGGCGTGGAGCTGGGCGGAGCGCTGAAGAACGTCTATGCGATCATCTCCGGCATGGCGGTGGCGCTGGGCATGGGAGAGAACACCAAGAGCATGCTGATCACCCGGGCTCTGGCGGAAATGACGCGCTTTGCCGTCAGCCAGGGCGCCAATCCAATGACCTTCCTCGGGTTGGCGGGGGTGGGCGACCTCATCGTCACTTGCTCCTCGCCCAAGAGTCGCAACTACCAGGTCGGCTTCGCTCTCGGCGAGGGCCTGAGCCTGGACGAGGCCGTGTCGCGCCTGGGCGAAGTGGCCGAAGGTGTGAACACCCTCAAGGTACTCAAGGCCAAGTCCCAGGAGGCCGGGGTCTATATGCCGCTGGTCGCCGGGTTGCACGCGATTCTGTTCGAAGGGCGCACGCTGGAGCAGGTGATCGAACTGTTGATGCGTGGCGAGCCGAAGACCGATGTCGATTTCATTTCCACCAGTGGCTTCAATTGAGCCGCTGTCGATGACAGGCAGGAGTGAGCTATGAACGATTCGAAAGGGCAGACCCAATACGAGTCCATCCTGTTGCGGGTGCTGTGGATGGTGGTTTACCTGCTGGTCTGGCAAGTGGCGCAATTCATCCTTGGCGCCGTGGTACTGGTGCAATTGATCTATCGATTGATCTATGGCGCACCCAGCGCCAGCCTGATGAACTTCGGCGACAGCCTCAGCCAGTTCCTGGCCCAGATCGGCCGTTTCGGCACCTTCCACAGCGACCAGAAACCCTGGCCCTTCGCTGACTGGCCGAGCCCGCGCGCGCCGGAAGGCGAAGCGCCCCACGTCGTGGCGCCGGCGCCGCACCCTGTCCAGGATGAGGAGCCCAAGCTATGAACCTGTGGGTACTGCGTCATGGCGAAGCCGAGCCATACGGTGCCCGCCCCGATCCCGAGCGGGCCTTGACGGTTCACGGGCGTGAAGAAGTCCTGCGCAGTGCCGCCGAATTGATCGGCCGCCCGTTGACCGCCATTTATGCCAGCCCTTACCTGCGCGCCCAGCAGACTGCGCAACTGGTGCGTGAGGCGTTGGGGTTCGAACCGGAGTTGATCACGGTCGACTGGCTCAAGCCGGAAACCCGGCCCCAGACAGTCCTGGAGCATCTCGGGGATCGGGATGATGTGCTGCTGGTCAGCCATAACCCGTTGGTGGGCAGCCTGTTGGGCTTTGCGCAACACGGTCACCTGCAACAACCCGAGCGGGTGAACACGGCTGGTCTGGCTGAGCTGGAAGGTGACCTGCCGTTGGCCGGTGCGATGCGACTCAAGGGCCTTCGGCATCCATGAGAAAGACCGGGCCTTGCTGCCAGTCAAACCATATGACTTGTGGGAGCGAGCCTGCTCGCGATGAGGCCGTGTCAGTCGACATCCCTGTCAACTGACAGACCGCTATCGCGAGCAGGCTCGCTCCCACAGAAATATCGCTTGATCCTTGATTGGCCTTGGGGCCTTGTTCCCACATAAACATAAGGAAGGGTAACGATGAGTCTGTGGCGCACCACACCCAACATCGAACAACTGAACGCTGCCGCTAAAAACACCATCAGCGAGGTACTGGATATTCGTTTCGAGTCGTTCGACGACGAATCCCTGACCGCCAGCATGGTGGTCGATCACCGCACCCATCAGCCGTTCGGCCTGTTGCATGGCGGTGCTTCGGTGGTCCTGGCCGAAACGGTCGGCTCCATGGCCGCCTACCTGTGCGTGGACACCAGCAAGTTCTATTGCGTGGGCTTGGAAATCAATGCCAACCACTTGCGCGGTGTACGCAGCGGGCGGGTGACGGCCACGGCCAGGATGGTTCATCTGGGCCGTACCACCCAGGTCTGGGACATCCGCCTGAGCAACGACGAAGGCAAGGTCAACTGTGTGTCGCGCCTGACCATGGCGGTGGTGCCGCTGGGCGAGCAACCGCCGGCGCGCTGATTCCACAGATCCTTTGTAGCGAAGGGATTTGTGGGAGCAAGGCTTGCCCGCGATGAAGCCAACACAGTCTTTCAGAAATGGCGGTGTCCGCGTCGCGAGCAAGCTTTGCTCCCACAGGTGTCGTTGCCACAAAATTTGCGGCTGGTCAGCCATAACGCCATAGCCCAAGCCAGACTGTCATCATTCCTGTCAGTTACGGTCATTGCCGCGCCACTGGCTTCTACGGACAATCGGCCTCAGTTCCCTCAATGGATCGGCTGTCATGTCGCAACAGGTGTTTTTCACCCACGCCAATGGTTTTCCCTCGGCCACCTACGGCAAGCTGTTTGCCGCGCTGGCGCCGCAGTATCAGGTCGCACACCTGGAGCTGCATGGCCATGACCCACGTTTTCCGGTGGACGATAACTGGAACAACCTGGTGGACGAGCTGATCCATCACCTGGAACAACAGCCGGAACCGGTGTGGGGTGTCGGTCACTCCCTGGGCGGTGTCCTGCACCTGCACGCGGCCTTGCGCTGCCCTCGGTTGTACCGTGGCGTGGTCATGCTCGATTCGCCGGTCCTGACCCGCACGGACCGCTGGGTGATCCTGGCGGCCAAGCGTCTGGGCTTCATCGACCGCCTGACCCCGGCCGGCCGGACCCTGGGCCGGCGCGAGGAGTTCGAGGACCTGGAAGCGGCCCGGCAATATTTTTCCGGCAAGACCCTGTTTCGCGGTTTCGACCCGGATTGCTTCGACGCCTATCTGCAACATGGCCTGCAACAAGTCGGTGACCGCCTGCGATTGCGCTTCGATCCGGCCACGGAAATCAGCATCTACCGCGGCGTGCCACACACCAGTCCCGGTCGGACCCGCACGCTCAAGTTGCCCTTGGCGGTAGTGCGAGGCCGACAAAGCCGCGTGGTGATGCGTCATCACGCTCGCTCGGTGGGCAGCATGCCCCTGGGCGAGTCCTTGAGCATGCCCGGCGGCCATATGTTTCCCCTGGAGCATCCTCTGGACACGGCTGACCTGCTCAAGGGGCTGTTCCAACGTTGGCAAGGGCGCAGCGCATGAACGGAGTCGAGGAAGTCCGCCTGAGCCTGCCCCACATCGAACTGGCAGCCCACCTGTTCGGACCGGAAGATGGGCGCCCGGTGATCGCCTTGCATGGCTGGCTGGACAATGCCAACAGTTTCGCCCGCCTGGCCCCCCGGCTGGAGGGCTTGCGGATCATTGCCCTGGACATGGCCGGTCATGGTCATTCGGGGCATCGCCCGCCCGGTGCCGGCTACGCCCTGTGGGACTATGCCCATGATGTGCTGCAGGTCGCCGAGCAACTGGGCCTGCAACGTTTCGCCCTGCTGGGGCATTCCCTGGGCGCGATCGTGTCGCTGGTGTTGGCCGGGTCCCTGCCGGAGCGGGTGACGCACCTGGGGCTGATCGACGGCATCATTCCGCCGACGGCCCAGGGCGACAACGCGGCCGAACGCATGGGCATGGCCCTGCAGGCGCAGCTCGATCTGCAGAAAAAGACCAAACCGGTCTACAAAACCCTCGACCGGGCCATCGAAGCCCGCATGAAAGGGCTGGTGGCGGTCAGCCGCGAGGCCGCCGAGCTGCTCGCCCAGCGTGGCCTGATGCCGGTGCCGGGTGGCTACACCTGGCGCACCGACAATCGCCTGACCTTGCCCTCGCCGCTGCGCCTGACCGACGAACAGGCCATGGCCTTCGTGGCGCGGGTCGGTTGTCCCGCCCATCTGATCGTGGCAGCCGAGGGCATGCTGGCCCGGCACCCCGAATTGCTGGAGCGTCTACCCTTCAGTCATGAACAATTGCCCGGCGGCCATCATTTGCACCTGAACGACGAAACCGGTGCCGTGCTTGTAGCAGACTGTTTCAATCGGTTCTTCAGCACTTCTTGACTTGCGCCGGGCAACTCTCGAGGCTGGGCGGGTTGAAAGGGAGACCACCATGACAGAGCTCTGTTTACCCGCCTTGTGGCGCAGGGACGACGCCGGTTTCGTCCACGAGCGCCAGGCCAAGTCGATCCGATGAAATCATTCGTTCATTCACTTACCTGGTTGGCGCTGGCCTGCATCACCCCGGCGTCTTTCGCCGCCGATGTACCCGGCAGCCGGGACCTGGAGCGCGTGCCGCGCCTGCCCGATGCGCAGATTGTCGATTATCGGCAAACCAGCGACGTCGAGCGCATCTACCCCCTGGGCTCGATTCGCAAGATCAGCGGCCAGTTGCGTTTCGACGGGCAGGTCGATGGCCGCGGTGCCGTCACGTCGGTGACCTATGAGCTGCCGCCGGAACATTCCGCTACCCAGGCCTTTACCGTCGCCCGCGAAGCCTTGCAGCAGCAAGGTGCCGAGCTGCTGTACTGGTGCCAGGCCCGTGACTGTGGGGAAAGCAGCCTCTGGGCCAACGAAGTGTTCGGCAACGCCAAGCTCTACGGTGCCGACAACGGCCAGGCCTATCTGTTGCTGCGCCTGGCGCCACCGGCAGACAACACCTTGATTGCGCTGTACGGCATCACCCGCGGCAACCGCAAGGCCTACCTGCATGTCGAGCAGTTCGAGGCGAGCGCTCCCCTGGGGGACTTGCTGCCGACCTCCGCCACCCTGCTGCGTCAGCTCAAGGACACCGGCGTGCTGGATTTGCCACGTCTTGCCGGCGAGCCGGACGAGACCTGGCTACGCCTGCTGGCCCGGGCACTGAACCTAGACACCGGCCTGCGGGTCAGCCTCGCGGGCCCCAAGGCCGAGGCCTGGCGCCAGGCGCTGGCGGAGCAGGGGGTTCGCGAGGCGCGGATGGAGGTGGCCAGTGATGGCAATACGGCAGGCCTTCACCTTGAGTTGCTGCGCTAAGCTGTGCCGGACGGCGGACGGCGGACGTTGCGCCGCTGCCCCGGTCCTGTTCATTCTTCGAGACTTTTCATGCTCAATAACGATCGGCTGTTGGTGCAGATCCTGCTCCTGGTGTTGTTCGGCGCAAGCCTATGGGTCATGGCTCCGTTCTGGTCGGCGCTGTTCTGGGGGGCGGTGCTGGCCTTCGCCAGTTGGCCGCTGATGCGGCTGCTGACCCGCTGGGTCAATGGTCGCGAATCCCTCGCGGCGGCGATGCTGACGGTGGGCTGGATGTTGCTGGTGGCGGTGCCTCTGGTGTGGTTGGGTTTCAACCTGGCCGATCATGTACGCGATGCCACGGCGTTCATCAGGGACGTGCAGGTCGATGGCCTGCCCGATGCCCCGGCCTGGCTGGGTGGCTTGCCGCTGGTGGGTGGGCGGCTCGTCGCTATCTGGAACAGCGTCGACCAGCAGGGGGCGGCGATGATGGTTTCCATCAAGCCGTATCTGGGGCAGGTCGGCAACTGGCTGCTGGCCCGCAGCAAGCAGATTGGTGGCGGCATGCTCGAGCTGACCCTGAGCATCGTGTTCGTGTTCTTTTTCTATCGCGACGGCCCGCGCCTGGCGGCGTTTGTCCACGGCCTGCTCGAACGCCTGATCGGCGACCGTGCCGGTTACTACATCGAGCTGGTGGCGGGTACCGTGCAACGGGTAGTCAACGGCGTGATCGGCACCGCCGCCGCCCAGGCCCTGCTGGCACTGATCGGCTTCCTGATCGCCGGAGTGCCGGGTGCCCTGGTACTGGGCATCGCCACCTTCCTGCTCAGCCTGATTCCCATGGGACCGCCGCTGGTCTGGATCCCCGCAACGGCCTGGCTGGTGTGGAAGGGCGAATATGGGATGGCGATATTCCTCGGCATCTGGGGCATGTTCATCATCAGCGGCGTGGACAACGTGCTCAAACCCTACTTGATCAGCCGTGGTGGAAACCTGCCATTGGTCATTGTGTTGTTGGGGGTGTTCGGTGGGTTGATCGCTTTCGGCTTCATCGGCCTGTTCATCGGCCCCACGCTGCTGGCGGTGGCGTACAGCCTGCTGACGGATTGGAGCAAGAGCCAGGCGCGGTGATTCGGTATGGGTAATTAAGTGTGGTGAAAGATTTATTTGTGGTGGAGGGATTTATCGGTGGCGAGGGGATTTATCCCCGTTGGGCTGCGCAGCAGCCCTAAAAAGCTGGCGCCTCGGTATTCAGATTGCTTCTATGTAGGCAGTTGGGGCTGCTACGCAGCCCAGCGGGGATAAATCCCCTCGCCACAAGTGGGACTGATCAATGAGCCTGGCGCTTGTGAGTCCAGGCTCTTAGGGCATCAGGTCGCCACGTTCAGATGTTTCCCCACGCTCGCCACGTCATCCAGCGAATACTGCCGACTGAGGTTGGCGATCATCCTGTTCAGCGCTTCGCTGACGCTGGATTGAGTGGTGGAGCTGTCGCTGGATTGCAAGACGCTGGTCAGTTCGCTGGCGGTGACGCTGCCGTCACCATCGCTGTCGAATTGGCTGAACAGCCTTTCACTGGGGGCCTGTTGTGGCGGCGGTGACGGTGCGAGGCTGGCGGCGAGTTCGTCGAGGCTGACGGTACCGTCCTCGTTCTTGTCCAGTGCCGAGAACACTTGCGTGCTGTCGGCGCTGCTGCCGGCGCTGGAAAGGCTGTTGCTCAACTCGTCGCTGCTGACTGAACCGTCGCCGTCTGCGTCCAGGACGCTGAGCAGCGCATCGGCCAACTCGGTGTTTGGCGGCCGGTCACCTGGAGGCGGTGGCGGCGGGGCCATTGCCGCCATTTCATCGTTGTTCAGGTCACCGCTGCTGTCACTGTCCAGGTCAGCGAAATTGTCACTCAGGCTGACCAGGATGCCGTTGTCGCTCTTCTGCGACAGGGCCGTGCTCAGTTCATCCTGGTCGACCGAGCCATTGCCGTTGCTGTCGAGCTTGCCGAGCAGTTCCTTTTGGAACTGTTGGCCGCGGGCATTGTGGGTCGCGGTACTGTTGAGGCTGGTGTACGTCGAGTAGCTGCTACTGCTGACGCTGCCGATCATGGGCACTCTCCTTGGGGTGAAATAGCCGGTGGGTGCACCGGCTTATGCAGCCTCGGCGGGGCAGTTGTCGTGGGTATGTGGGGTTTGTACCGGGGGCAGTACAAAACCCTGGCTCATCCGGGGCCCTGGTGGGAGCGAGCCTGCTCGCGATTGCGGTTGATCAGCTATCCATTCATTGGCTGACTTACCGCTATCGCGAGCAGGCTCGCTCCTACAGGTGGCTTGGCACACAGGGACTCAAGCGCGAGGCAGGCGGATGACCGCGGTCAGCCCGCCGCCCGGCGTTTCTTCCAGGCTCAGTTGCCCGCCCAGGCGTTCCGCGGCTTCCCGGGCGATGGTCATGCCCAGGCCGACGCCGCCGGAGTTGCGGTTGCGTGAGCCTTCCAGGCGGTAGAACGGCTCGAACACCGCCTCGCGTTTGTCCTCGGCGATTCCCGGGCCATGGTCGATGACCCGGATCAGTACCTGCAAGCCCTGGTCCTCCAGGGCAATCGACGCGTGCCCGGCGTAGCGCAAGGCATTGTCCATGAGGTTGTTGAGGCACGAGCGCAGCGCCATGGGTTGCACCTGCAAGGGCGCGCAGGAACCACTGAATTGCACGTCGGCGCCCTGGTCCTGGGCGTTTTCGCTCAGGGATTCCACCAGGGCCTGCACGTCCATCCATTGCAGCGCTTCGCTGGTGCGCTGTTCGTGCAGGTAGGTCAGGGTGGCGTCGAGCATGCCGATCATGTCGTCCAGGTCCTGGCGCATCTGGCCTTGCAGCTTGATGTCATCGATCTGTTCCAGGCGCAGTTTCAGCCGTGACAGTGGGGTACGCAGGTCGTGGGACACCGCCCCGAGCATGCGTGAGCGCTGCTGGACCTGCTCACGAATACGCTTTTGCATCAGGTTGAACGTATGGGCCGCCTGTCGGGCCTCCCGCGGGCCGGTTTCGTCCAGCGGTGGGCTGTCAAGGTCCTCGCTCAGGCGTTCGGCGGCATCGCTCAGACGCTGGATTGGCCGGGTCAGGAGTTTGGCGCCGTACCAGGCCGCGATGATCAGACATATGAACTGGAACGTCAGCGGCACCACGGGGCCACCGAACCAGGGGCGTGGCCGGGGCTCGGGCGGCGGAGCGAAAGGGGAGGACGCAAAGGGCGGTGGTCCGTCACCGTGTCGGGAAAACTCCGGAGGTGGGCCGGGAGGTGGCGGCTGGTCGTAGTGGATGAACCAGGCAAAGGCCAATAGATGGGCCAGGACGATCGCCAATAGCAGCACGCCAAACAGGCGGCCGAACAGGGAGTCGAGGCGCAATCGCATCAGCCGATGTCCCGCGCGTCGAACAGGTAGCCCTCGCCACGCACGGTCTTGATCAACTGCGGGGCCTTGGGGTCGTCGCCCAGTTTCTGGCGCAGGCGCGAGACCAGCAGGTCGATGCTGCGGTCGAACGCCTCGATGGAGCGTCCACGGGCGGCGTCCAGCAGTTGTTCGCGGCTGAGCACCCGACGCGGTCGTTCGATGAAGACCCACAGCAGCCGGAACTCGGCATTGGACAATGGCACGACCAGCCCGTCGGCGGAGATCAGCTGGCGCAGCACGCTGTTGAGCCGCCAGTTGTCGAAGCGGATGTTGGCGCGTTGCTCGGTGCGGTCGTCGCGCACCCGGCGCAGGATCGTCTGGATCCGCGCCACCAGTTCCCTGGGCTCGAATGGTTTGGCCATGTAGTCGTCGGCGCCCAATTCCAGGCCGATGATACGGTCGGTGGGTTCGCAGCGGGCGGTGAGCATCAGGATCGGAATATCCGATTCGGCGCGCAACCAGCGACATAACTGCAAGCCGTCTTCCCCCGGCAGCATCAGGTCGAGCACGACCACATCGAAATGCTCGGTCTGCATGGCGTGGCGCATGCCCGCGCCATCGGTTACGCCGCTGGCGCGAATGTTGAAGCGGGCCAGGTAATCGATCAGCAGTTCGCGGATTGGTACATCGTCATCGACGATCAGCGCGCGGATGCTCCAGCGCTTGTCATCGCCTGAGGCCAGTTGGCCGCCAGCCTTTGCAACAGGGGTGTTCTGCATGGGTGCATCATCTGCCAGGTAAGCTGCCAACGGCAAAGAAGGCGGCGAGGTTGTGGCTCCAGCATAGGCTTCAGGCCGTAGGGCGTGAAGGGCTGGAAGGACGGGGTGCGGCGGCGGACGGTAATGGGCTGGCGTATTGCCCGGATGTCTTGAATGTATCGGCTTGGACACAAAAGGCACAATTGTCCATGCTCACCAGGGCGCGATGATGATTTACCGATCATCGGGTCCCGCACGGGCGCTGGTTCCGCTACAATGCGCGCCGATTTCGACTTGCCTGAGAGCCCGCTCATGTCCGCCTGCCAGACGCCTATCATCGTCGCCCTGGATTTCCCTACCCGTGACGCCGCCCTGAAGCTGGCCGACCAGTTGGACCCCAAGCTTTGCCGGGTCAAAGTCGGCAAGGAACTGTTCACCAGCTGCGCGTCGGAGATCGTCGGCACCCTGCGTGACAAGGGGTTCGAAGTGTTCCTCGACCTGAAATTCCACGATATCCCCAACACCACCGCCATGGCCGTCAAGGCTGCCGCGGAGATGGGCGTGTGGATGGTCAATGTGCACTGCTCCGGTGGCCTGCGCATGATGGCGGCCTGCCGTGAAGTGCTGGATCAGCGCAGTGGCCCGAAACCGTTGTTGATCGGCGTGACCGTGCTGACCAGCATGGAGCGTGAGGACCTGGCGGGGATCGGCCTGGACATCGAGCCTCAGGAGCAGGTGTTGCGCCTGGCGGCGCTGGCCGAGAAGGCTGGTATGGACGGCCTGGTCTGCTCGGCCCTGGAAGCCAGTGCCTTGAAAACGGCGCACCCGTCGCTGCAATTGGTCACCCCGGGTATCCGTCCGGCGGGCAGCGCCCAGGACGATCAACGCCGTATCCTGACCCCGCGCCAGGCGCTGGATGCAGGCTCCGATTATCTGGTGATCGGCCGTCCGATCAGCCAGGCGGCGGATCCGGCCAAGGCCCTGGCGGCGGTCGTGGCCGAACTGGCCTGATCCCGCACTGAAAACCAATGTGGGAGCGAGCAGGCTCGCTCCCACAGGTTTTTGGATCGTGACCGGTCAGACCTTGAGGACGAGTTTCCCGAAGTTCTCCCCGCTGAACAATTTGGTCAGCGTCTCGGGAAATGTCTCCAGCCCTTCGACAATGTCTTCCTTGCTCTTGAGCTGCCCCTTGGCCATCCAGCCAGCCATTTCCTGGCCGGCGGCGGCGAACTGGGCGGCGTAGTCCATGACCACGAAGCCTTCCATGCGCGCCCGGTTCACCAGCAGAGACAGGTAGTTGGCGGGGCCCTTCACCGCTTCCTTGTTGTTGTATTGGCTGATGGCGCCACAAATCACCACGCGGGCCTTGAGGTTCAAGCGGCTGAGCACAGCATCCAGGATGTCGCCGCCGACGTTGTCGAAATACACATCGACGCCTTTGGGGCATTCGCGTTTCAGGCCCGCCTGAACGTCTTCGCTCTTGTAATCGATGGCACCGTCGAAGCCCAGTTCATCGATCAGGAACTTGCATTTGTCGGCCCCACCGGCAATGCCCACCACGCGACAGCCTTTGATCTTGGCAATCTGCCCGGCGATGCTGCCCACCGCACCGGCGGCACCCGATAGCACCACGGTCTCACCGGCCTTGGGGGCGCCGACGTCCAGCAGCGCAAAGTAAGCGGTCATGCCCGTCATGCCCAAGGCGGACAAGTAACGGGGCAACGGCGCGAGTTTCGGATCGACCTTGTAGAAACCCCTTGGCTCGCCGAGGAAATAATCCTGCACGCCCAGTGCACCATTGACGTAGTCCCCGACCGCAAAGCCTGGGTTGTTCGAGGCAATCACCTGGCCCACGCCCAACGCGCGCATCACTTCACCGATGCCCACCGGCGCGATATAGGACTTGCCCTCGTTCATCCAGCCGCGCATGGCCGGGTCCAGGGACAGGTACTCGTTCTTCACCAGGATCTGACCGGCCGCCGGTTCGCCGACCGGTACTTGCTGATAAGTGAAAGTCTCGCGGGTCGCGGCGCCCACCGGGCGTTTGGCGAGCAGGAACTGGCGATTGGTCTGGGCAGTCATGGTGGGTACTCGAGATGAAATGAAGCTTTGTTGATAGCCCTTCGAAGCGCTTGTCGCAAGGTTTGCCGGGGTAGCGAATGCAGACCGATACAACCCGGTGATAATACCGCCGGGGCTGTTATCACTGGTGTCCATGCATGCCTAACCGGCACCTGGATAGTGCTGCTGCGCCATGCATGGCTGTGGCTACACTGGCGCCACCCTGCATCCTTCAAGGAACTGATCATGAGCATGACGTTTTCCGGACAAGTCGCCGTAGTCACCGGTGCCGCCGCGGGCATTGGCCGCGCCACCGCCCGTGCGTTCGCCACAGAGGGCCTGAAAGTCGTAGTGGCCGACCTGGACGTGGCGGGTGGCGAGGGCACGGTGCAGTTGATTCGCGAAGCCGGCGGCGAAGCGGTGTTCGTACGCTGCGACGTGACACTGGAAAGCGACGTGCAGAACCTGATGAACGAAGTGATCAGCACCTACGGTCGTCTCGATTATGCCTTCAACAACGCCGGGATCGAGATCGAGAAGGGCAAGCTGGCCGACGGCACCCTCGATGAGTACGACGCGATCATGGGCGTCAATGTGAAGGGCGTCTGGCTGTGCATGAAATACCAGTTGCCGCTGTTGCTGGCCCAGGGTGGCGGTGCCATCGTCAATACCGCTTCGGTGGCTGGCCTGGGCGCGGCGCCGAAAATGAGCATCTACGCGGCCTCCAAGCATGCCGTGATCGGCCTGACCAAATCGGCCGCCATCGAATACGCCAAGAAGAAGATCCGTGTGAACGCGGTCTGCCCGGCAGTGATCGATACCGACATGTTCCGCCGTGCCTATGAGTCTGACCCGAAGAAGGGCGAATTCGCCAACGCCATGCACCCGGTAGGACGTATCGGCAAGGTCGAGGAAATCGCCAGCGCCGTGCTGTATTTGTGCAGCGATGGCGCAGCGTTCACCACTGGCCATTCGCTGGCGGTGGACGGCGGTGTCACGGCTTTCTGAAGGCGGTGGGTTGTAGGAAAAGGCCCGCGCTTGCTGCGGGCTTTTTCTTGGGCGGCCGGAAATTCCCTAGACCTGCCCATCAATGTGTTTCAAGGCATGAGAATCGACCCTTTTGGCGACGTTGTCGTACATCGTCCGGCGACACCCTGTGCTTAACTTCCATCGGGAAACCGACTGTTTCTGGAAATAAAACAATCGCTTAGGAGCTTGGTTACTCATGGAGTTGAGAATCGACCGGCAGGCCCTGGTGCCTGTCGTGCAGCAAATCGTCGACGCGCTGGCCGGCTGGATTCGACAGGCTGAGGTGCAACCGGGGACTCGTCTGCCCTCCATCCGTCAATTGGCGCGGGAGAATCTGCTCAGCCAGTCCAGCGTCAATGAAGCGTGTGAACGCCTGGTTGCCCAAGGGATATTGTCCTCCCGTCATGGCTCGGGCTTTTTTGTCGCATCACCTTCTTCGATCAGGCCAGAGCCTTTCGACAAGGGTGTGCCGGACGACGTGCAGGGTGTTCGGGCCGATTCAGCCGACAATGTGCAGTGGGAGCTGAAGTTGGGCAGTGGCGGATTGCCCGAACGTTGGCGTGAAAGCGATGACCTGGCCTATGCGATTCGCCAGGTCTCCCGCACCGACATGGCGGGGCTGTTCAACTACAGCACGCCGCAGGGATTGCCTGCCCTGCGTGAACAACTGTCCAGGCGGCTGAAGCAGCTCAACATCAATGTGGATGAAAACCTCATCCTGACAACGACGGGGGCGACCCACGGCCTGGACCTGATCGTGCGCACATTGTTGCGGCCGGGGTGTTGCGTCGTGGTGGAAAGTCCCGGCTATTCGAAGCTGTTCGAGCTGCTCAGGCTCCACGAGATCGACATGATCGAGTTACCCAGGACACCACGGGGCCCGGATGTCGATGCGTTGCAAGCGTTGTTGGCGACTCATCGGCCCAGCGCCTTGTTCATCAACAGCGCGTGTCACAACCCAACCGGCAGTTGCCTGGCGCCGGCCGTGGCCCAGCGGCTGCTGCAATTGACCCGCAAGCACGCCGTGCTGGTCATCGAAGACGACGTCTATGCCGACTTCCAGAGCACGACGCGGACCCGGCTGGCAGCGTTGGATGCCGACGTTCTTTACGTGGGCAGCTTCTCGAAAACCTTGAGCAGTTCCTTGCGGGTCGGGTTCGTGGTGGCCGGGGCTGCGATCATCGAGCGGTTGAGCAAGGTCAAGGAGGTCACCAGCATGGGCGGTTCGCGGTTCTGCGAATCGGTTGTCGCCGGCCTGTTGGCCAACGGCGCCTATCGCAAGCTGGTCCAGCGCCAGCGGCAACGCCTGGGGACCGATATGGCGGCGGTGCTCCAGGTACTGGAAGACGCCGACTGGACGGTCTTCGGCAAGCCGGCCGGCGGGCTGTTCATCTGGGCACGTCCGCCCATGTGCGACTACGCTGGATTACAGCGCCTGGCCAAGCGGTTCGGCGTGCTACTGTCTTCGCGTACGGCGTTCAGCCCTTCGGGTGTCGACAGTGACTGGCTACGGATCAACGTGGCCTATGCCCGGGACTCCAGGGCGCTGGCGTTCTTCCGGGCCACGGGTCTGGATCGACCTCAAGCGTTCTGAAAACGACGAGGCCGTAGCTTTTTGCCATTATTCCGACGCCAGCATCTTGTGCGATGGGGTGTCTCGTTGCGAATCTGCGATTACACACACTGGCAGAGGACTGAGCGCAATGATTTCGGCCGTGCAGAGACGTTTTGCCAACCTGGGTATGGCAAAGAAGTTGGGGATCGGGTTTGTCCTGGTGCTGCTGCTCACGGCTGTCGTGGCGGCCATCGGCGTCTGGTCCTTGCAAACCATCAGTCAACGCTTCGATGGCTTGAAGCAGATGTCCTCGCTCAGTAGCGAGTTGCTCAAGGTCCGGCTGCTTGAACGGGACTATGCATTGCGCTCCGATCCCAAGACGGTCGATGCCCTGCACCAGGGCGTCGACAGCTTGATTGCCAAGGCAAACGAACTCAAGGCGCAGTCGGCTGCCAATGTGCCGGTGATGAACGATGTGGAGCAGGCCCTTGTGGCGTATCGCAAGGCGTTCGACGAGTTCGTCGGATTGAGCCAGAGCAAGGACCTGGCGCTGGATATGGCCAGTTGGTCGGTGTCCAGCGTCGCCAATAACCTCGATGTGTTGCGGGCGGGGTTGGCGGATGATGGCACCTACACGTTGAAAGACACCCAGGGCAAGGAGGGCGCCGAGTTCGTCGAACAAGCCAACCAGGTCAGCGAGGTGTCGCGGTTGATGCTGGTGGCCATGAATGAGGCGCGGGTGCGCCTCGATCAGACCCGCAAGGGCAGCGAGGACGCCGGGCAGGGCCAGATCGAACAGGCCGAGCAGGCGATGAAGCAGGCCGAAATCCTCAAGACCGCGATCAAGGATCCGGGCTACCAGACCGTCATCAACGAAGTGGCCGGGCACATCGCTGGGTTCAGCGAGAAGCTTGCCGAATACACCGGTCTGCTGGCCCAGGAGAAGGTCATCTCCGGGCAACTGCGCGAACGGGCTGCCCAGGTGGTGGAGCGGGTTGACCAGGCCTATGCCGCCGAAGACCAGGCCATGCAGGCCGAGTTGAAAAAGAACTCGTTGTTGATCATCGGTTCGTCGGCCCTGGCGTTGCTGGTGGGGTTGATTGCGGCCTGGGTCATTACCCGACTGATCGTGGCACCGTTGCGCAGCGTCATTCGTGTCGCCCAGCAAATTGCCGGAGGGGACTTGACTGCAACGGTCGACGTGACGCGCCGGGATGAAATCGGGCAGTTGATGCTGGCCATGCAGCAGATGGGAGCGGGACTGAGCAGTATCGTCAGTGGGTTGCAGTCCGGGATCGAGCAGCTGGCCAACTCCGCCCAATCCTTGTCGGCCGTGACCGAACAGACCAACCTGGAAGTCAGCAGCCAGAAAGAGGAAACCGAGCAGGTTGCCACGGCCATGAACCAGATGACCGCCACCGTGCACGATGTGGCGCGCAATGCCGAAGAAGCGGCCCAGGCGGCCCAGACCGCCGACGACAAAGTCGAAAGCGGTCAACAGGTGGTGCGTCAGAGCATGGTGCGTATCGAGCAACTGGCCGACTCGGCCACGTCGGCCAGTTCCAGCATCGAAAGCCTCAGCGCCGAGATCCAGAACATCGGCACGGTATTGAGCGTGATCAAGAGCGTTGCCGAGCAAACCAACCTGCTGGCGCTCAATGCCGCCATCGAGGCGGCTCGCGCCGGTGAGCAGGGCAGGGGGTTTGCGGTGGTGGCCGATGAAGTGCGGGCCCTGGCCAAGCGCACACAACAATCGACCGAGGAAATCGAGCGGTTGGTGAGCGCCTTGCGTTCGGCCGCCCAGACGTCCGTGCAGCAGATCCAGAGCAGCGGCGAACTGGTGAAGATGGCGGTCAGCGATGCCTTGCAGACTGAAAGTGCCTTGGGCAGCATTGCGGCAGCCGTGTCGTTGATCCAGCAGATGAACCAGCAGATCGCCGCCGCAGCTGAACAGCAGAGCTCGGTCGCCGAAGAAATCAACCGCAGCGTTACCAGCATCCGCGCCAGTGCCGATCAGTCCTCCCTGGCGATGCAAGGCAACGCCGCGTCCAGCATTGAACTGGCGCAGTTAGGTGTCGAGCTGAAGGGGATGGTGGGGCATTTCAGGTTGTGACGTAGGCAGCTTGAGACCATAACCTGTGGCGACGAGGGGATTTATCGAAATGTCGCATCTCCCCGCTGGGCCGCGAAGCGGCCCCAAAAACCTGAACACTCGGTGTATCAGTTAATAACGTAGGGCTGCTTCGCAGCCCTGCGGGAATAAATCCCCTCGCCACAATAAGGTTCGACTTGGCCTCAGTCGTAAACCTTTTTCTTCTTCCACTCATCGTTGATTTCGTCTTCCTTCAAACCTTCGGTCAGCTGATTGACTTCACCTTCGGCCGCCTTGGTGCTGGCCAGGACCATGGCATTGACGCGGGCCAGGAGTTTCTCGAGGTAAGCCAGCTGCTCGGCGTAGAGCTGTGGTTCCTGCTGTTTACGCAGGTATTGAACGCCACGTTCGAATGCCAGGCGAGCCTGCCCAGGTTGCTCCTGCTGCAGGGCCTGTTGGCCGAGGTTGTTGAAGAACTCGATGTGCAGCAGCACCAGAATGTGCCGGACTTCGCGGATCCAGCGCTTGGCTTCGTTGGGCGGCAGGAACCCGTCCTGGGCGGCGCGGGTGATCTGGCCGTGCAAGGCCTCGAGCAGGAACCGCACGTCCTTGGCCTTGGCTTCGGTCTGGATCGGTGCCGGAGGATTGTTCACCGGGATCGATTCGCCCTGGGCCGCCAGGGCGTTCAGTTCGTCCAGGCGCGCCTTCACCGCCGCATTGGTCTTCTCCATGCCCAGCAAGCGCTGGCAGACGTTGATCTCAAGGCGGGTGATCAGCAGCTTCAGGGACGGAGTCATCAACTGGCCGGGGAAGGTTTCGGTGAGCTCGCCGCAACGACGCAGCCGGTCGTTGAGCTCGATCTTGGTACGGGCCTTTTCCAGCTTGTTGTTTTCCGCCACATGGTTCATATAGCCAATGGCGATCAACAATGCGATCCCGGCTACGACGAGCAGGGTGATCATGAGTGGTGTCACCGGTAAGACCTCTTTAATAGGGTTCGCATGGATCAGTGTAGTGGCTAGGCTTTTAAGCGCATAGGCCCGAGCGACGAGATTAGACGGGCGTGCTGCTTACCAGGGGCACGGTAGCGTGGATGCACATTGCCACTATTTGCCGGGCGCGACTATAACGTCTTGGCGGGCGACAGAATATAGGCGTCAGAGACTGGACAGGCAAAATCTGCGAATCGCTCCTCAAACCGGTCGAAGTCATTGATTTAAATAAATTTATATCTGGGGGTTGACGACCCCTCAATCCATCCATAGAATGCGCGCCACTTACAGCGTAAAGCACTCAGCCAAGCGCCATAAGCAGTGAATGTTGTACGTGTGTCCCCTTCGTCTAGTGGCCTAGGACACCGCCCTTTCACGGCGGTAACAGGGGTTCGAGTCCCCTAGGGGACGCCAATGCGGGAATAGCTCAGTTGGTAGAGCACGACCTTGCCAAGGTCGGGGTCGCGAGTTCGAGTCTCGTTTCCCGCTCCAATTTTAAACAATTCTGCTTTCGAGCAGGGTTGAGTGAAACCAGAAACGATACCTTCGGGTTCGGATCTGGGCACTGGAACACACACCATGTGTTCCGGGCAGCGTGTCCCCTTCGTCTAGTGGCCTAGGACACCGCCCTTTCACGGCGGTAACAGGGGTTCGAGTCCCCTAGGGGACGCCATTTGCGGGAATAGCTCAGTTGGTAGAGCACGACCTTGCCAAGGTCGGGGTCGCGAGTTCGAGTCTCGTTTCCCGCTCCAAATTCAAAAAAACGCCGCTCATTGAGCGGCGTTTTTTTATGCCTGTGAAAAAGCCATTTCAATCGGCGCCGGACCGGCCCAGGTGCTTTAGACGAACAATTTGCATGTGTTTTAGGGCGTTGGCCTTATCACCTTAATAATGAAGGGAGGTTTGGTGAACTACATGCAAAATTAACGGGAAGGCATGTTGGAAAATTAATACTTAATTTCTAAAAAAATGCCGTTCTCCTAACCTTCCAGTACCGATTCTGGAGGTGCATCTATGTTGATTTTCGTTAAATCGATGGTCATTGGGCTTTGTATTGCGGCCCCTGTGGGGCCCATCGGGCTGTTGTGTATACAAAGGAGTCTCATGCTTGGCTGGAGAGCCGGTTTTGCGACAGGGTTGGGGGCGGCCACCGCCGATTCGATCTATGGATTCATAGGGGCGTTGGGGATCACCGCTATCATCGCGACGCTCATCAGCTTCAAGCCCTGGTTATGTATTCTGGGAGGGCTGTTCCTCGCTTACATTGGTTACCAGACAATACGCTCGAACAGCAATGCGACCGCCATGGGGGGCGAGCGTGCCAACATGTTCAAGGCTTACTCGACCACGCTGTTCCTGACCTTGTCGAACCCCATGACCATTTTATCGTTTATCGCGATATTTGCCGCCCTGAGCGATGGCATGGCCAGCGAACAAGGCAGTCAGCACTCAGTGCTGCCCATGGTGACCGGCATATTCCTGGGCTCGGCCGTCTGGTGGTTAGGACTGAGCGGCTTCTCCTCCATCTTCAAGGCCAGGATCGCTCAATCAAAAATTAAATTGATCAACTACTTTTCCGGGGCAACCATCAGTCTGTTAGGGGCGTACCAAGTGGCAACCGGCGTGATGCTGGCCACGGGAGTTTGAGAAGGTTTCCCCATTCGGTGAATGATGCCGATGTCTCAGTCCCCTTCAGTCAGGAGGGGACTTTCCCCAAGCCTGGACTCAACGTAGGCTTTGAAACGACCTATCGCCTGTGTGGTTTGTGTGGCTGTGGCATTACTGAACGACAGCCTGACTTGATTGACCGCTTCGTTCGTCAGTGAGAACAGGGACGTGGGGAATACAATGACCCTGAAGTCCCTGGCGCATTCGTTCATCTCAGCCTGTCCGAAGACAAAAGGCAGGTGCACATTGATGAAGAAGCCGCCCGCCGGATGATTCCAGGTGACGGTTGGTTGGGAGTCGCCTTTGGAGGGGAAGGCACGCTCAAGGCACTCAAGCATGTGGTTCCTCTTCTGTGTGTAAGACAGCACTCTGGGTTGGTTCAGACTCTTCAGCGAGTAGTTGTTTTCGATCAACAAACCGCCGACGACCGCTTGGCACAGGGCTGGAGTGTTGACCGTGATCAAACTTTTGGCTTTGCACAACCTGGCGCTGAAGGGCATGACTCCTGCGCCTTCCGGAGCGACTACGTAGCCCATGCGCAAGCCCGGGAAAATCGATTTGGAAAACGAGCCGAGCAGGAATACTCGACGGCTGTCCATCGACCTCATCGATGCAATCTCATCTCCCTCATATCGGAAGTAGCGGTATGCCGTGTCTTCCAGGATGAAAAAATCCAGTTCATTGGCTAAGCGAAGCATTGCCTCCCTGGCGGGATAGGACAGGCTGTCGGCAGTAGGATTGCTAAAGTCTGGAATCGCATACAGTGCGCGTATTTTTTCCCCTTTGGACTCAAGCTCTTCAGCCAATCTGCGCAGGGCGGTTGGATCGAGAAAAGTCACCATGGGCACGGGGAGCATCTTTATACCCAGCAGTTTTGCAATGCCTGTGACCCCGGAAAACACAGGATCTGGCACCAGTAAAATGCCGCCTCCTTCAAAGAGCGATAAGAGCGTCAAAGTGCACGCTTCCTGGAAGCCCATGCACACCACGATATTTTCGGGATTGGAAATTGTTATCGCTTCATCTACGTACAGGTAGTCGGCGATTATTTCATTGATGATCCCGGAGGTTTTTCCATATTGGCAAAGCAGTGTCGCCAGTGAGAGTTCGGTGCTGGCGATGTGTTGTCGATAGCGGGCCAATCCCTTGTCGATGAGCGCGGGGTCGCAGTACTCGTCGTCAGGTCGCCCGGAAGCCAGTGATATAGCCGCTGGGTTTTCCTGGGCAATCGTATTCAGAAGATGAATGACGTTGAGGATAGGGTGTTCGAATAGCGTATTTTCGACGGCGTTGGACACGCTCGCTTCTCCATAAAAAAAGCAACGAGCGCTTTGGGCGCCCGTCGCTCATGACTGACAGCCGTTACGCAGGATTGAGTGAGCGAGCCTGGTCAACCTTGTTTTCCATGGCTTCGAATGCCTGCAGCAGGTCCTCTTTAAGGTCCTCGAGGTCTTCCAGGCCAAAGCACAATCGAACCAGGCCCTTTTCAATGCCCATGTCCGCTTTTTCCTGTTCCGTCATCGAGGCATGGCTGCCACTGAATGGCTGCGCAACCATCGAGGTCACACAGGCCATCCCCGTGCCTGTGCCAAACCATTTGAGGGCGCTGGTGAAGGTTTTGTAGAAGGGCACCAGGTCGGGCCGGATATCGACAAACACAATGCCGCCATAACCCGTCAGTTGCTTGCCATCGATGCGTGGGTAATAGACATGCTCGATAAAGGGCAGTTCGCGCAGGTAATTGAGCATGCTCAAGGTCGTATGGCTGTGTTTCTCCATGCGCAGGTTGAACGTCTGCATGCTTCGGCGAAGCAACCATGCGCTATTGGGGGTCAATATCGAGCCTGAATAAAAGCGACCTTCAAGCAGGCGGTTATAGATCGCCTGATCATTGACGAGCACCAGTCCACCCATGACATCGCTATGCCCGGAGAAGTATTTCGTCGCACTGTACAGCGAGATATCGGCGCCAAAGTTCAGCGGCTTCTGATAGATCGGCGTGGCCCAGGTGTTGTCGACGATCACCAGGGCGTCTGGATTGTTTTGTTTGACTGCTTTGCTGACCTCATGGATATCAATGTCTTTCAGGAAAGGATTGGTCGGTGTTTCGAAAATGACCATGTCGACGTTGGGTGGCAACGCTTTCAGGCCGGCTTCTGTGGTGAGGTCCAGGATCGTCAGCTGCGCACCGATGCGTGCAGCGTATCTCTGGAACAGCTTGTAGGAGCAGCCATAGATATATTTGTTGATCACCAGTGACCCACCCGGTTTCAACAGTTCCAACACCATGTAGATAGCGCTCATCCCGGTGCTGTAGGCCAAGGCATATTCGCTCCCTTCAAGGGACGCGACCACCTGTTCCAATTCAGTCACATTGGGGTTGGCCTTTCTCGAATAGAAGAATGTCGAGTCAGCACTGAAGGCGCTGCATTGATAAATCGGTGTGACCGAGGGGTGAGCGTCTCGATCATCGACTTTGATATGAAGTATTTCCGTGGACACGTTCATGCCTGGGTCACCATTTTGATGACCTGTTCGTACATGTTCTGCTTGCCCTCATAGCCAATGGCCGGCGTAATGTCGTTTTGCGAAATACCAATCTCTTCGATCGATTCGGTTGGGAAGTGAGCCCTGTCGAATACTTCATGAAGGTTTGAATTCACCCCGTCGGGTAGCCAGACCTCAGGCCCCGACTCGTCGATTCGGGCCTTGGCGATAATGAATCGATAGCTTTCATGGGGGCGCAATGTCAGTGATTTCCAATCGCTGTTGAGCCCGTCGGTGTAGTTGCGCCGCAGGTAGACGGTCTGTTCGAAGTCTTCGGTATTCAGCACCTGGGCGTGCAGCGACACGATATCCCCGTGCCACTCGAATTTCCGCTTCTCGTAAGCAGACAGCGCGTCCTCTTGCATCCCGACCGGGGTATTGGCTTTGTATTCGCCCAGCAATTTGAAATGCGCATCATGGCCGCACTGAGAGCAGCAGCCTTTGCTGTCCAGTCCGATGATTTCGGCGTTCAGGCCGTAGCGGGTAACGAGCAGGGCGTTGCAGTTATTGCAACTGGTATTGGTGCCCTCGACATCATTCACGTTCCCCAGGTAGACATGCTCGACGCCCATGCTGCGGGCGACATCCCGAGCCTTCAGGAGCCTGTCCACGGGCGTTCGAACGCTATTGCTCATTTTGTAATCGGGGTGGAATCTCACGAAGTGCAGGGGCACGTTCGGCCCCAGTTCATCCAATACCCACTGGCTGATTTTTCTGGCGGTGTCTTCATCGTCGCTGATGTCGGTCACCATCAAGGTACTGACTTCAACATATTTACCGGCGTCGTAGACTTTCTTGATACCAGCCAGGACCGGCTCAACCCAGCCCGTGGTGACTTTCCGATAGTATTCGGGGGAAATCGATTTGAGCGAAATCGAGAAAATATCAATGACCGGCAACAATTCATCAATGGCTTCTTCACTGATGAAGAAGGCTGATTTATACAAGTTGATCAGGCCCGCTTCCTTGGCCAGTTTTGCCGTGTCGAGGATGAATTCATGCCAGACCACTGGATCGTTATACGTCCAGGAGAGGACGCGTATCCCGTGCTTGAGCGCGGTCTCCACAACCTGCTCCGGGGTGTAGTAATACACATCCTTGTCGGTTACATACTTGGCTTGCGAGGTTTTCCAGTTATGGCAATAACCGCAGTTGAGCATACAACCAATATTGCCCAGGGAAAGAATCCGCTCGCCGGGGGCAAAGTGGAAGACCGCCTCGGTTTCGATCGTCTCTTCAGTGCTGTGAACGCCTTTCCCGTAATTCAATGTAACGAGTCGGCCGCCTCGATTTCCGCGAACCTTGCAGAAACCTAACTTGCCCTCCTGGATGACACAGTTGCGTGGCGAAAGATGACACTTTACGGCTCCGCCCGGGAGTAGTTCTTCCAGTTTTGCCGGGGTGCTTTCCAAGGTCCAGTTTTTATTTTTTGTAGTGTCCATCTCTCATTTCCTCATTGCGAAAGTTGCCAACAACATCATCGGTTAAAAAGTCGAGGCGAAACAGTTCAGCCGCCATAAGTGGCAGTCATTTTGTTGTAATCAGTAAGCGGACGAAGCGCGGATCAAGCCATGGTTCTTGAGTGAGAAACGCCGGGTATTCATGTTCATGAACGGTTGGATAAGTGGGCCGATTACCAATAAGAAGGCAATTGTTCCCACACCGAAAGGGCCACCCAACAACCAGCCACTTGAAAAGATGCCGATTTCAATGATCATTTTGGCTTTGGTGAATGACCAGCCCCATTTGGAAACCATGGTCAATACCACCAGATCCATGATCCTGATACCAATACCGCTCATGATGATCAGCGCAGACGAGTAGGCACACAGGATCAGTCCTATTGCCAGTAAAGTGTACTCATTGACTCTGACAATCAAATACTCGCCCATTCCCAACACCGACCACAAGTCAATCAGCAAACCTGTCAGCGTGGTGGTAATGAATGGACTGATCGGCGGGTACTTTTTGTTCCAGAGCATCCACCATATTAGAAAGAACAAGGAGACGATAGCCGAACACGCGCCCATTCCAAGGGCAAATAGTTTATCTATCGAAATGATCAGGACATCTAAAGGATCGGTTCCCAGTTGGCTGATAATGAAGCACTTGGCACCCACCGAGAAGAGTCCGACACCCATCAGGTACATCAGCAGCTGATCCCTTTTGAAATTCCGCAGATCTAGGACTTGCGTTCCAACATACTGGGCGAATGGATGTGACTTTCTTCCACACTTTATTTTTTCATCTTCCATGCGAACACCATCCCTGGAGAGAAATATTTTATTATGCAGTGCGTCATGCCAAAGAGGAGGCTATTGATTGCCCGGATTCTTTTTAGGCTTTTCAGGCAGGAAATAGGCTAGCACTCTGCTTTATTTTGGTGCATGATTTTTTTAATGAAAAACGCGGGCTTTTCATTAAATTTTACAGTTCTTACCGAGAGAAACGCACATGGACCGTATAGACATAAAAATCCTGGGGAAGGTACAGGACTGTGGCCGCATTTCCATCACGGAACTTTCCAAGCATGCGGGTCTTTCTATTCCTGCCACTACTGACAGGTTACGCAAGCTGGAAGACGCTGGGGTCATCAAGGGCTATAGCGCACAGTTAGACCCCACCAAGCTTGGGTACGGCATCTCGGCTGTCGTCGGCATCACCACCCTCAAGCCGGCGAAAGCCAAATTGATAGCGACGCTCCAGGACATTCCCGAGGTCGTGGAGTGCCTGCACATCACGGGTAACGACTCCTACCTGATCAGGATCTATGCCAAATCGATGGCTGAGATCGAGGCGATCATTGCCAATATCAACGCGTACGGAGAGACGCGCACCAGCATTGTCTTGTCAGTTCCTATCGAGAGAAGAAAGCTCGCCCCTTGAGACGCTTGAACACCAGCCATCGCATCAAAACGCCCGTCAGCCCTCCAGACTGTGCACCAGGCTCTCAAGCGCCTCCATGCTGGCTTCTTCCTCCGGCGCCGATGGCGTGACAGCCGTCGTGCGCACCTGCCGCGCCAGGCGGTATTCGCTGGGGGTGCAGTTGGCGTACTGCTTGAAGGCGCGGGCAAAGTAGGACGGGTCCTTGAAACCGGCTTCGTAGCCAATGCTGGTGATGGGCATTTCGCTGTTATCCAGCAGTTCCTTGGCAAAACTCATGCGCTTGTTCAGGACGTAGTCGGTAAAGCCCAGCCCGTTGGCTTCCTTGAACAGGCGGCTGAAGCGAAACGTGGTCATGCCGCAACGCTTGGCCAGGTCTCGCTGATCGATGCTGTCGCGAAAATGCTGGTCGATGTACAGCAGGATGTGGTTGAGGGCCTGGTGTTTCTGGTGACCGGAGGTCAGGCGAATGCTGTCCGGCAGGGTGGGGGAGTGGTCGATCAGCGAGGTCTTGCCGCGACTGCCGGTATTGCGCCGCAACTCGCACAATTGCATCACCGCTGTCAGGTAGCGCTTTCTCTCGGTGGCTGAAAGGGGCAGGACCATGTATTCCCAGACATTGGAGCGCATGGCCCAGACCGCCAGCTCTTCAGAATGCTGCACGGTGAACATGGTGATGGGAATGGTGGGCACGGTCCGCTTGATCTCCAGCAACCGCCTCAGGCCCGGGGTGTCCGGCCGGTCGAAATGAATGCAGATCATGTCGACCTGCTCCCCACCCGGCAGCGTGGCGTTGGTGGCCAGCGTGCAATGGCAGGCTTGCTCGAACTGGATGGCGAGTTCCTTCGTGGACCGATCGTGAGTCAGATCGAACCAAAACAACCTTGGCTTTCCGGTCAGATTCGACGTCATGTGCCTACTCAGTGGTTCTTCCTGCCCTTTAGCCGGAAGTATCGTCAATGTGCTATCACCGCGCCGAATAAATTCTTATCAAAAGCCAAGTTTTTATCGCCATTCCATCGCGACGGCTCCCGCGACCCCAGCGGATGACCTCGCGCAAAATAATCCTAGCGATGTGCAAAATCCTCCTAACGGCTATGCCGGCCTCCTGACTAGGGTTGCATCAGGCAGTTCGCAATGTACTGCCCTTGAAAAACAACCCCGATGAGGTGTGCGAAATGACTCTTCAAACTATCAAGGCTTCGGTACTGAAGTTCGCCAAAGATGAAGATGGCCTGACCATTGTGGAATACGCCGTGGCCGGTGGGTTGATCACCGTATTGGTGGCCGCTGCCTTCGTTCTTCTGGGCGGTGCCGTGAATACCAAGATCCGTGCGCTGTGCCAGGCCGTCAACGGCAACGTTGCCTGCTGATCGCAACGCTTTGCGATAGGGGGACACGGCAACTTTTACGGAATCACGCTTGCGACTCTTTTGCAGTGAGTACAACGAATACCTCAAATGGACTTGGCGCTGTCCCCAACTACTAAGTTCATGGCCGTATTACTTCCGAATGTGAGGTAAATAAAATGACTCTGCACACAATCAGAACTTCGATCCTCCGGTTCGCCAAAGATGAAGAAGGCTTGACCATCGTGGAATACGCGGTGGCGGGTGGCTTGATCACGGTGCTGGTGGCGGCGGCATTCGTCCTTTTGGGCGGCGCGGTGGATACCAAGATCCGGGCACTTTGCCAGGTCGTCAACAGCAACGTTGCCTGCTAACGAAACTGCAACCGGGAGACGCGCCATGTCCATGGAATTGCTGGTGTCGACATCAATACTGCTGGGACTGCTGGGCGTGGCGGTGGTGAGCGATCTGCTCCGCCACCGCATCCCCAACTCACTGGTCCTTCTGGGGCTCGCCCTGGGGCTGGCCGGTCAGGTCTACACGGGCGGGATCAGCGGCTTGGGCGATAGCCTGCTGGGCCTGCTGATCTGCTTCGCGTTGTTCCTGCCGATGTACGCAGTCGGTGGCATGGCGGCCGGTGACGTCAAGTTGATGACCATGGTCGGCAGCTTCCTGCCATTCCATTACGCCTTATGGGCTGCATTGTTCAGCCTGATCGCCGGCGGTGTGTGCGGATTCCTGATTGTCCTGGTCCGCGGCCAACTGCTTCAAACCCTCGGGCGTTACTGGCTGATCGTTCGGGCCCAGTCCTACCTGGCGCCCACTTCGGACGAAGTGGCCGGGAAACCCTTTCCTTATTCGATTGCGATCCTGATCGGCACTTTGAACAGCGTCTACTGGCAACTGGTTGCCGGTGGCTGGGGAGGCTAGTCATGCACGTCATCAACGATAGTGATGCCTACCCCAGCGAACGGGAGGCGGTACAACGCTTGGCACCTCAGCCTTGCACGATTCGCGACACCGGCCTGACGGACAGTTTCCTGGGCGAACTGGTGTGCAAGCATCTGCATGACGCCGGTGTGCTGGATATGCCGCGACTGGTGGAGCGCCTGGCGCTGACCGGCGCGGTGCTGGAAGAAGTCCTGGCGTTCTTGCGCAAGGACGGTCGTGTCGAGGTGCTGGGCCAGATCGGCCAGGCGAGTGTGCAGGCGTTGCGTTATGGCCTGACCGAACGCGGTCGCAGCTCTGCCCGGGACGCCTTGGCCCGCAGCGGTTATATCGGCGCGGCACCGTTCCCGGTGAGCACCTATCGTTCTCTGATCAAGATCCAGACCATTCACCACGGTCGTATTACCGCCAACGACATGCAGCAGGCCCTGTCGGGCATGGTGCTGAGCCAAGGCATGCTCGACCAGTTGGGCGTGGCCCTGAACTCCGGGCGGGCAATCATGATTTATGGCCCGGCAGGCACCGGCAAGACCTACGTCAGCAGTCGGTTGATCCGGCTGTTTGCCGAGGCCATCTGGGTGCCCCACGCCATTGTCATCAACGAGTCGGTGATCGAGATCTACGACCCGCAGGTGCATCAGCGCCTGGATGACAACAGCCTGTCGAACAACCTGATGCTCAACGAAGGCATCGACCGCCGGCTGCTGTGCTGCAAGCGCCCCATCGTCATCACCGGTGGCGAGCTGAGCATGGAGCAGCTGGATGTCCGCTACGATCCGTTCACTCGTCAATACCAGGCCGCCTTGCAGCTCAAGGCCAGCAATGGCCTGTTCATCATCGACGACATGGGCCGCCAGCGCATGGCCCCGGCCGAGTTGCTCAACCGCTGGATCGTGCCAATGGAGGAGAAGCGTGACTTCATCAACCTGGGCGGTGGTCGGCATTGCGAACTGCCGTTCGATCTCGTGCTGGTGTTCTCCACCAACCTCAATCCCTTGGAGTTGGCCGACGAGGCGTTCCTGCGGCGCATTGGCTACAAGGTCCAGTTCGGTTACCTCAAGCCCGACGAATACGAACGCATCTGGCGCCAGGAGTGCGAGCGCTTGGGTGTCCCTTACGACCCGCTGTTGGTGCGTTATGTACTGCAGCGGCTGTATGCCGGCGAAGGCATGCCTCTGGTGCCTTGCCATCCGCGCGATTTATTGAACATGGCGCTCGACCGCCAGCGTTACCTGGGCGGTTCCGGACCCCTGATGCCGCAAGAGCTGGAATGGGCCTGGCACAACTATTTCGTTCAGCTCGACTTCCTTTGATTCGGAGATACCGACATGAGCTCTCGTACGCTTCCGCTGATTGGCGTTTCCCTGGTAATGGGCCTTGGCGCTGCATGGATGGCCGACTCCTGGTTGAGTGCGCGACTCAATGCGACCCCCGATGATCACCTGCGCAGCGTGGTGGTCGCCACCGTGGAAATCCCCTTCGGGCAAATGGTCGAGGCCCAGCAGGTCACCACTGTGCGCATGCCGATGGATACGATCCCGGACGATGCCTTCGACTCCAGTGAAAAGGCCGTGGGCAAGATCGCCACGTTCGACATCCTGCGCGGCGACATCGTGCGCGGTGCGCGTCTGAGCGAGCACCTGGGTGGCAGCACCCTGGCCTCGCTGATCGCTCCCGACAAGCGCGCCATCTCGGTCCGGGTAGACGATGTCGTGGGCGTCGGTGGGTTCCTGCTGCCGGGTAACCGGGTCGATGTGCTGGCGACCAAGACCACCAGCGCCGGCAGCAACAGCGCCACGTCCCGGACCATCCTGGAAAACCTGCGGGTGCTGGCGGTGGACCAGACGGCGGGCACCGACAAGACCCAACCGGTGGTGGTGCGGGCCGTGACGCTGGAAATGACAGCGGTCGAAGCGGAGGCGCTGGTCACCGCGCAAACCGAAGGCAAGCTGCAACTGGCCCTGCGCAACCCCCTGAACCTGGAGAAAAAAGCCGTGGCTGTCGCGCCGCCGGAGCCACCGGTCATGGCGGTAGCCGCCGCTCCGGTACCACGGCCCATCGTGCAACGCGTCAGGGTGCAGGACAGCTCAGAGGTGACGGTGATTCGTGGCATTGAAAGCAAGGTGATCAACCTTCGCTGAGTGGCGCGAAAACAGCCTGGTTCCCAGGCGATGGCGATCCTCAATGCAGTCAACGAGGGCGTGATGATGAATTCCGATATCGGACGGCGCCAGGGAGGGGCAGTGAGTGTATTGATGGTGATCGCCTTGGTGGCGATCACCATGATGGCAGCGTTGGCCCTGGACGGCGGCCACATGTTGCTCAACAAGACGCGTTTGCAGAGCGCAGTGGATGCCGCAGCCTTGAGCGGGGCCAAGACCCTGAGCCAGGTCACGGGCGGCCTCAACATGGCCAGCACGACCCGTGCGGCGGCCCTGGACACGCTGAACAAGAACGCCCAGGCCTTGGGCAACACGGAACTGGCCACCGCAGTCGCCGGCAATCCGGGGGCGTTTGCCGTGGTAGAGCTGGCCAGCAGCGTCTATGGCCCGTTCTCTTACCCCGGCCCTGCCGATGCCAAGTACGTGCGGGTGTCGGTATCGAGTTATCAACTGAACGGGTTTTTCTGGAGTTTCGTCCAGACCATGGGCAGTTCCGGCCTGGGGAACAAGAGAGTGGCGGCAATCGCCACCGCGGGTCCCAGCCCGACCTCGCCCTGTGACCTGGCGCCGATGATGGTCTGTGGCGATCCAACCCAATACAACCCGGCTGCGGGCAACATCTGGGGCTACCGCTTTGGTGACCTGCAAGTATTGAAGACGGCGGCAGGTGTTTCTTCGCCTATCGGCCCTGGGAATTTCCAGTTGCTCGATTTCGGCTCGGGCGGCAGCTCGGTTCGGGAGGACCTGGCAGGCGGTGGTTCGATCTGCCGCAGCGTTGGCGACAATGTCCAGACGTCACCGGGCAACACCGCCGGTCCGACGTCCCAGGGCTTGAATACGCGTTTTGGTATTTACAACGGCCCAGTCAGCGCTTCGGACTACCCACCGGACCTGGTGACAACTTCCAGCTCCCCTGCGATGACCTACGACGATGCGCTCTCCCAGGCGCAATACAAAAACAAGCCTGTCACGTCTAACCATGGCGATCTTTCGGCGGGAGGCGAGGCGATACTCGATTACAACGACTGGCGGGCCAAGGTCGCGGCGTGTGTGGCGGGGGGGCCAGTGGCTGTCAGAGCAACGGGGTTTTCGAGCGCCGTATGCTGAAGATCGTGATCGGCAACTGCACCGGCAAGCAGGGCGGCTCCACCTCGATTCCGGTCTTGGGGTTCGGTTGCTATTTCGTCGTGCAACCGGTGAATGGTGGCGGTACGGATTCCTTGGTCTTCGGCCAGTTCGTCCAGGAATGTGAAGGCGATGGCGTGCCGGGCCCCACACCGTCCACCGATGCCGGCCCGCAGATCATCCAGCTCTACAAAACCTACCTCAACGGCAGTGGCAATCCGAGCACTGACTCGTAGGAGGCGTCATGGGACTTGTCCAATTCAAATCCTCACAGGCCCAGCAAGGCGTAGCGCTGGTGGAGTTCACCCTGGTGCTGCCCCTGGTGCTGATGTTGCTGCTGGCCTTCGGCGAGTTCGGTCGCATGCTTTACCAGTACAACGTGTTGTTGCAGGCCAGCCGTGACGCCGATCGATTCGTCGCCGGCCAGGCCTGGAATTCCACGTTGGGCGGTATCGCCCTGAGCAACACCTTGTTGACCCAGACGAAAAACGTCGCGGTGTATGGCGTGCCCGCCCAGGTCGGTAGTCCGGTTGTGTCCGGGTTGACCACGGCCAACGTGGCGGTCGCCGCGGTGGGCACCAACCATGTACGCGTCACCATCACCTACACGTTCTGCCCGGTGATTGGCGCGGGCAATTGCGCCGGGTCACTGCCGGGCTTCTTCGGCGCCGCCATGCCGCTGGGCATTCCGCTGGTCGCAACCACTGTGATGAGGGCGCTGTGATGAAGCCGATGAACCACAAACACATGCGCGGCACCTACATCGTCGAGTTTTCCTTCGTGGGCCTGCTGGTGTTCATCCTGCTGTTCGGTGTGGTGGAGATGGGCCGGTTGTACTTTACCGCCAATGCCCTGGATGAAGCCGCACGGCGCGGTGCGCGCCTGGCGGCGGTGTGCAACATCAGCGATCCGGTGGTGTTGCGCCGGGCCATTTTCAACGCCGCGACCGATGCAGGCACCAGCCAACTGATCACCAGCCTGGCCACCACGAACCTGGCGCTGACCTACCTGGACGTCAATGGCGCCGTGGTGGCGAACCCTGCCGACACGTCCAGCGCCACCGGCTTCCGGGCCATCCGCTACGTCCAGTTGAGCGTACAGAACTACGTGTTCAACCTGTTCATTCCCGGCTTGGGCGTGTCCATTACCTTGCCCGCCTTCAGGGCAACCTTGCCACGGGAAAGCCTTGGGCGCCATTCCGATTCCGGGGAGATCACACCATGCTGAATACCAGAGAAACGCCCGTTTCGAGTACCGTCGGCAAAGCCGGGCTGCGACTGCTGATCAGCAGCCGCGACGCCGCGTCCCTGCGCGACCTGCAATGTGTCTGCCAGCGCATGCCCTGCCTGGAAGTCAGTACGCGATTGGTGAGCAATGGGCATGTCGATCCCCTTTACGGCCTGGAGCGCATGCCCGACCTGCTGCTGCTGCGGGTCAGCCACCTGTGGCGCGAAGAGCTGGCGGCGTTGCTGCAACGTCCGGCCCATGAGCGTCCACCAATGCTGGTGTGTGGCCTGTTGGGCGATCAGGAAGCCATGCGCCTGGCCATGCAGGCCGGTGCTCGTGACGTGCTGCCCGAGCCCATCGCCGAGACCGAATTGGTCGCGGCGTTGAATCGCCTGGTGGCCGAGGTTCGCCTGGGCAATGGCGCCGAGGGCAAGCTGGTCGCCGTGATCGGCGCCAAGGGCGGCTCCGGCGGGACCCTGGTGGCCTGCAACCTGGCCCAACAACTGAGTGCCCGGGCGGGAAATACCCTGTTGCTGGATATGGACCTGCAGTTCGGCAGCGTGACCCATTACCTCGACGTCGCGCAGTCCCACAGCCACCTGGAAGTGCTGCAGCAGATCGACGACCTGGACAGCATCGCGCTGCGCGGTTTCTGCAGTCACTTCAGTCCGACCCTGCATGTGCTGGGCGGGCGTGCCGGTGAGTTGTGCCTGCCCCAGGACGCCCAACCGGAACAGCTCGACACCCTCCTGCAACTGGCCCGCGCCAGCTACGACTGGGTGGTGGTGGACCTGCCGCGGCAGATCGATCATCTCACCGGCTCCGTGCTGGAACAGGTGGACCGGGTGTACGTGGTGGTGCAACAGAGCGTCAGCCACCTGCGCGATGCCAGTGCCCTGGTGCGGATCCTGCGCGAAGACCTGGGTGTGCGCGGGGACCAGTTGCAGATCGTGGTCAACCGCTATGACAAGGCGGCCGCGATCAGTCTCAAGGACATCGGCGAGGCCCTGCGCTGCACGAACCTGTCCAAATTACCCAATGACTTCAACTTGGTCAGCCAGAGTCAGAACACTGGCGTGCCGTTGGGGCTGCACGCGCCGAGGGCGGCCATCACCGTCGCCCTGCGCGATTTGACCGAGGACCTGGTCGGTCACCAGATGAACACAGACAAAGGCCTGTTCAAACGCGCCTTCAACCGTTTTTTCGGGGGATGACCCATGATCAGCGATTTCCGCAACCGCTTGCGCAAACAGTCCGGTAAACCCGGTGCTTCAGTGGCCTCCCTGCAGGGCGATGGCTTGTCGGATTCGACGGAGGAACTGATGGCCTGGGAACAGGCCGTCCCGGACGTGCTCTATGAAACCCGCAGCCAGGTCACGCCGGTGGAAGCCGAGTGGCGGGAAAAGATCTACCAGCAATTACTCAAGGTCATGGACCTGTCCTTGCTCGATGCCCTCGAACAGGTCGAGGCCTCGCGGCAGATTCGCGACATCTGCCAGCGCCTGCTCGATGAACACTCGGCACCGGTGAGCACCGCCAGTCGTCAGTTGATCATCAAGCAGATCACCGACGAAGTACTGGGCCTCGGTCCGCTAGAGCCGTTGCTGGCCGACCACAGCGTGTCCGACATCCTGGTCAACGGGTTTGCCTCGGTCTACGTCGAGCGCTTCGGCAAGCTGCAACGAACCGACGTGCGCTTTCGTGACGACCAGCACCTGCTGAACATCATCGACCGCATCGTCTCCAGCCTGGGGCGGCGCATCGATGAGTCCTCGCCACTGGTGGACGCCCGGCTCAAGGATGGCTCGCGGGTCAACGCGATCATCCCGCCGTTGGCCATCGACGGTCCGAGCATGTCGATCCGGCGCTTCGCAGTGGACCTGCTCAACACCGACAGCCTGATCCAGGTGGGCACCATGACCCCGGCCATTGCCCTGTTGCTCAAGGCCATCGTACGCGGGCGCCTGAACGTGCTGATTTCCGGCGGGACCGGCAGCGGCAAGACCACCATGCTCAATGTGCTGTCCAGTTTCATTCCGCACAACGAACGCATCGTCACCATCGAGGATTCGGCCGAGCTGCAACTGCAGCAACCCCACGTGGTGCGCCTGGAGACCCGGCCTTCGAACATCGAAGGGCGCGGCGAGGTAAGCCAGCGGGAGCTGGTGCGTAACAGCCTGCGGATGCGTCCGGACCGGATTGTCATTGGCGAGGTGCGCGGTGCCGAGGCACTGGACATGCTCACGGCCATGAACACCGGTCACGATGGTTCCTTGACCACCATCCACGCCAACACCGCACGGGATGCCCTGGGGCGAATCGAGAACATGGTGTCGATGACCGGGGCGACTTTTCCGATCAAGGCCATGCGTCAACAAATTGCCTCGGCCATTGATGTGGTGATCCAACTGGAGCGTCAAGAAGATGGCAAACGACGGGTGGTAAGCATCCAGGAGATCAACGGCATGGAAGGGGAGGTCATCACTATGACCGAAATCTTCTGCTTTGCCCGCCAGGGCATCGGCGAGCACGGCGAGGTGCTCGGCGAATATCGGCCCAGCGGCATGATCCCGGCCTTTCGCGATGTGTTGGCCAAGCGCGGTATCGAGTTGCCGCTGACCCTGTTCCGCCCTGAGTGGATGGAGGCCCGGACGTCATGAACAATATCCCTGCCGAATTTATCCTGATTTTCCTGGGCATGGTGTTCATCGCCGTTTTCCTCTTGTCCCAGGGCGTGGTGGTGCCGGTGTTCGGCGAGGCCGGCAAGATGCGCAAGCGCATTCGCGGGCGCCTGCATGTACTGGAGAAGGCCAACCACCTGCCCAATATGCAAACCGTATTGCGGCAGAAATACCTGACGCGCCTGTCGCCGCTGGAGGCTCGGCTCGAGCAGTTGCCCTTCATGGCCAACCTGACGCAACTGATCGAGCAGGCCGGCCATGAATACCGCGCCTATCGGGTGATGGTGCTCGGTCTGGTCCTAGGCGTGGCGGCCGCTGCCCTGGTGTTGATGGTTTCGCCAATCTGGTGGATGGCATTGCTGGCGGCCTTTGTGCTGTTCTGGGTGCCGGTGTTGAAAATAATGCGCGACCGCAGCAAGCGTTTCGCGGCGTTCGAGGAGGGTTTGCCGGATGCGCTGGACGCCATGTGCCGGGCCCTGCGCGCCGGTCACCCGTTCAACGAAACCCTGCGGTTGGTGGCCGATGAGCACAAAGGACCGGTGGCCCAGGAGTTCGGCATGACCTTCGCCGACATCAACTATGGCAATGATGTGCGCCGGGCCATGCTTGGTCTGTTGGAACGCATGCCCAGCATGACGGTGATGATGCTGGTGACCTCGATCCTCATCCACCGCGAAACCGGTGGCAACCTGACCGAGGTGCTGGAGCGCCTGAGCCGGTTGATCCGCGGGCGCTTCCGCTTCCAGCGCAAGATCAGGACCCTGTCGGCGGAAGGGCGCATGTCGGCCTGGGTGCTGGTGGCGATTCCTTTCGTGCTGGCGATTGCCATCGTGCTCACGAGCCCCAGCTACATGCCTGTGCTGATCAACGATCCCATAGGCCACAAGCTGATCATCGGTGCGTTCTGCGCCATGTTGATCGGGATTTTCTGGATACGGAAGATCATCCGGATCCAGGTTTGAACGCTGTCTTGCCGCGGGGTATCAGTCATGGATTTTTTGCTCGGGTTATTCAGTCGGCTTACCGGGAACGAAGAGCTGGCTCGCCTGCTGTTTGTCACTGCGATTGGGCTCAGTACAGTGCTGACGATGGCCGCCTTGCTGTTGTTGATGCTGGGGTTGCAGGACCCGGTCCAGCGGCGCCTGGCGCTGATCAAGCGCGGCTATTCGGGCAGCGCGGCGGGGCATGAGGCGCCCGGTAATCTGCAACTGCTGCTCGAACGGATCGGCCAGCGCTTTGCCTCGGCCGATCCGACCCAGACGTCCGCCACCCAGATCCTGCTGACGCACGCCGGTTACCGCTCCGCGTCGGCGGTGCAGATGTACTGGGCCGTGCGCCTGATGCTGCCGCTGCTGATGCTCGGCCTGGCGCTCTTGCTGCTGCCGCTGGTCAAGGTGCCCATGATCATTGGCCTGCTGGGGGTGATCCTGTTGGTGGGCATCGGCTGGCTGTTGCCGGCGCTCTACGTCGGTAAGCGCAAGCAGGCGCGCCAGGCCCGGCTGCGGGCCGCCTTTCCGGATGCGCTGGATCTGATGGTGGTGTGCGTCGAGTCGGGCCTGGCCCTGCCCACGACCATCGAGCGGGTGGCCGAGGAATTGGCGGTCAGCCAGGTTGAGTTGGCCGAAGAGCTGGCCCTGGTCAATGCGCAGATCCGCGCAGGCATCACCAGTACCGAGGCGCTCCGGCAACTGGCCATGCGCACCGGCCTGGAGGACATCCAGGGGCTGGTCAGCCTGTTGGCGCAGAGCATCCGCTTCGGTACCAGCGTGGCCGATACCCTGCGTATCTACGCTGATGAGTTCCGTGACCGGCGTACCCAGGCTGCCGAGGAAATGGGGGCGAAAATTGGCACCAAGCTGATCTTTCCGCTGATCTTCTGTCTGTGGCCGAGTTTCTTTCTGGTTGCGATTGGGCCGGCCATGATTGGGGTGTTCAGGGCGTTTGGGAATATGTAGCTGCGTGGGGCCGTTGTGGATCGAGTACATATCCATTTCTGCGGTAACGGCTGCTGGCGGTTCCGCTTTTACAGCGGGTCACTTTTGGAAGAGCGCCAAAAGTAACCAAAAACGCTTTGCCCCACCACTCGGCATCTCGCCTAGGCTCGGTGTGCCCTCACTCCGGCATTGCTCCGTGGGCCCGCCGCGAAGGGCCATCCGTGGCCCAGCGCGGCTAACCCGGCATCCATGCCGGGTTGCCCACTACGCAATACCTGCGTTCGGCCATCGTGGTTTAACGGGGCGCCCAAGATCAAAAGCAAAAGCAAAAGCGAGGCGGCCTCACAGCCGACCTATCTCTCTGGCCGAATCCCAATCCAATTGTGGGAGCGAGCCTGCTCGCGATAGCGGAGCGTCTGTCACGCAAGGGTTGAATATGCCGACGCCATCGCGAGCAGGCTCGCTCCCACAGAGGTTGGTGGTGGATGCAAAGGCTGCGTACACCCCGAATCCAGTATGGGAGCGGGCTCGCCCGCGAAGGCGGCCGTACAGCCGACCTACCTCTCCGGTCGAACTCCAATCCCATTGTGGGAGCGAGCCTGCTCGCGATAGCGGAGCGTCTGTCACGCAAGTGTTGAATGGGCCGACGCCATCGCGAGCAGGCTCGCTCCCACAGAGGTTGGTGGTGGATGCAAAGGCTGCGTACACCCCGAGTCCATTGTGGGAGCGAGCCTGCTCGCGATAGCGGAGCGTCTGTCACGCAAGGGTTGAATATGCCGACACCATCGCGAGCAGGCTCGCTCCCACAGAGGTTGGTGGTGGATGCAAAGGCTGCGTACACCCCGAGTCCAGTGTGGGAGCGGGCTCGCCCGCGAAGGCGGTCGTACAGCCGACCTACCTCTCCGGTCGAACCCCAGTCCCATTGTGGGAGCGAGCCTGCTCGCGATAGCGGAGCGTCTGTCACGCAAGTGTTGAATGGGTCGACGCCATCGCGAGCAAGCTCGCTCCCACAGGCGTGGTGGCGTAAAAAATCGTCCGAAAGCAGCAACGCCTTCGGACGATCCTTTTGGTTTCCAGCACGACTCATTTGCTGCTGGTGATTTCTCCCCCCGACTTCTGTTCAAAGAACTCCGGAATCGGATAGTTGAAACTATTGAGCCAGCGCTGCATGGCCATTTCACGCTCGGCGGCGGAGGCGGTCTGCAGGTTGGTGGACGCGACCACACCACGAATCTGCAACTGCATCCAGCTTTCCGTGCCTTGTTGCGCGGCCGAAGAGGGCCCCGGCTCGATTGCCCAGGCGGAGGTGGACAGGCATGCGATGCAGACGATCAACAGCTGTTTCGTTTTCATCTCTTGAACTCCTCGTAACGCTCTACTTGGCCGCGCCGGATGAGGCATCGACTACCTCATTCGAACGGTCTGCCTGTGTCGTTCCCGTCTTGGTGGCCGAGCCCCTGATCCTCTCAGCGCGGGCCTGGGCATCCGCTACTTGTGCGGGGCTCAACTTGGCCATGCTCGCGAGTTCGGCGGCTTGCTTCCAGTTGTCCTGGTAAATCAGCAGCGTCACCATGTTGAGGGCGGCCAGGGAATCCGCCTGCCTGAGTTCCATGGCGGTCATGAACTCGAAGCGCGCTTCAGGGATGCGGCGTTGGTTGAGGTAGACGACACCCAGGTCGTTGCGGATCTTTCCTTCGGTAGGGGCCATTTTCGCCGCGCGTTCAAGGTGCTCGGCGGCGCTGGCATTATCATTCTTGGCGACGGCCAGTTGGCCGAGGCCATGTTCTCCATCAGCGGCCAGGCAGGTCCCGAGCAGGCTCTTGTACAACGGCTCTGCCTCGTTGCGGCCCATGAGGCGCAGCACCCGGGCCTTGCGCAGGCGGACCTGGACGAGGTCTTCGGGTAGACCTTCGAGGTTCGCCAGGCTGGCGTACAAACGCCCATCATTGGCCATGTCATCCGCCAGGTTCAGGGCCAGTTCCTGATCGGAACTGGGCCTGGCGCAACTGGACGGAAGGGAAGCGACTACTCCGTTACTGGCACAGCCGGCGAGTATCAAGGTCGCCGTTATCGCGATCACTGCTTTCATGGAATGTCCTCCGACACCAGGCTGAACCCCCGACCCCTTGCACATCAGGTGCCGGCTCATTGGGAAAGCCCGCTGCGGTTGTCGAACTCGCCGTGTTCGAGGAAGTACATGCGATAGAAATTCGGGTCATAGTTGCGCAGCTGTTCGCCCGGCAATGTCGGCAGTTGCGCGTCGACGGCCAACGGTTGGACCAGGTGCGGGGTGACGATCATCAGCAGTTCCCGTTCTTCCCGGTCGATGGAGTGGTTACGAAAGAAGGCGCCGAGAATCGGAATGTCGCCCAGGCCGGGAAACTTGTTCACCTGCGAGGCGTTGCGCGTGCTGATCAGGCCGCTGATGACGAAGCTTTCGCCGTCGGCCAGGGCAATGCTGGTATCGGTACGACGCACGGTGAGCGCTGGAACCAGCGTGCCGGCGATGTTCACGGCATTGGTGAAGTCCAGTTCGCTGACTTCCGGCGCGACCTTCAACGCGATGCGGCTTTTGCCGATGACGGTCGGTGTCAGGGTCAGGCGAATGCCGAACTCCTTGTACTCGATGGACACGTTATCGCTGCCGGCGCTGGGCACTGGAATGGGCACCTCGCCGCCGGCCAGGAAGCTTGCGCTCTGCCCACTGAGGGCCACCAGGCTCGGCCGCGCCAGGGTGTAGGCGAAGCCGCTGCCTTCCAGCGCGTTGATCATCAGCAAGGTTTGTCCAGTGGCGAAGGACAGGTTGAACATGTCGTTATTGACTGGCAATGAAGGCCGGACCACACCACCGATGGTAGGCAAGGTCCTCGGCGCGCCGAACTGGAAGTTGCCACGGCTGCCAAAGATCGAGGTCGAAGCTTCCTTGAGTTTGGTCCGGCTGACCTCGACGAAACGGATGTCGGTCTGCACTTGGGCGAGCAGCATCGGATCTTCGGAAGGCACAGTCGCTGCAGTGGTCAGTGCTTCGGTGGCCCTGCCTTTGACGAAGATCATGCTCTGGCGGGGCATCTTCGAACACGCTGTCCAGACCATCAGGCTGGTAGCGCCTGGCGCCACGCCCGTGAGAATGAAAGCGTCGCTGCCACTGGGCTGCACGTCGGCGATTTTCGGGTCGCCTACCGCGAGTTTGGTCACAGGGGCCAGGATGCGCAATTCGCTCTGGAGTCCCTGGCCGACCTCGAAGGTCGCCGGCAAGTTGTCCAGTTGCGAACAATTGCTGGCTGCGGCCTGCGCCGCATCCAGTCCAAGGCCCATCAGGAACAGGCCATGGATAAAGTGTTTTAACGCGGGCGCGGTACGATAGCTCATAGAATGCTCCTCGACAGACAGGCCGTCCCTAGACTTAACCAGTTGCCTCGGATCATTTATGGGGTCCGGGCTACCCCCCTATCTCACCACCCGGAAATGAACCCAGGTTACCGAGCGGTGACTGGCGCAAACAGTTCGCCTGAGGCGATTTGCCGGTCACCTTGCTCGCTTCTGATTGACGGTAGTTCACCCATGGCAAAGCGCCACGCCGAAATTGAAAAAAACGTCTGAAAAGTGGCGGGGGTGAAAAAAGTGATGATGGGTGCGTCAATAAAACGTCTTTTTCGGATTTTTTTGGCGCCTCCATGGACAACATCCTTTGGCAGGGGCACAAAAAAGCCCGCAGGGTTAACCGTGCGGGCTTTTGCATGACTGATCGCAATCAGTGCTTGCTGTCCTGGTCCGACATCGCCAGCAATTGCTTCTCCTGGTTCCAGTCGAAAGGTTCGTCATTCTGTTCGGCTTCGAAACGACGTTCCTCGAGTGCCTGGTACAGGTCGATTTCCTCGTCGGGCATGTAGTGCAGGCAGTCACCGCCGAAGTACCACAGCAGGTCACGCGGCACCAGGTGGGCGATTTGTGGATAACGGACGATCACCTGGCAGAGGAGGTCCTGGCCCAGGTACTGGCTTTCGATCGGATCGACGGGCAATTGCGCGCGCAATTCATCGAAGCGCTCCAGGAACAGCGCATGGCTTTCTTCGGGAACCTGTTCGGCCTCACCTACGGCGACCAGGATGCTGCGCAAGTGGTCAAGTAAGACAAGGTGATCGGCAACGACATTGGACACGAGATAAGTCCTCAAGAGCAAAACGGGCGCGGGAGTATAAAGCGCCTGCGCCGGTTTTTACATGGCCGTGGGTCAGCATGGGGCCAGTCCAAGATCAACGAACCTTGCCCTCGGCCAGCGTCAGCGCCTCTTTGTCGAAATCGTCCACGTCGATCACCTTGCGCCGCGCCGTTTCGGCTGCGCGCAGGGCCTGGGCTTCGCCGGCCTGCAGCACACCGGCTTCCAGAGCCGTGTCGATAAGGGGCTCGCCGGGTACCGGCTTGAGCTGACCGTGCTTGAGCGCCGTATGCAATTTTTTCTGCAACGGCTGGGCCGCCATCAGCAGGTCGGCAGCGTGTTGCAGGGCGCCGACCGGATCGTCGACCGAGTGGGGGCGATAGCATCCCTGCAGTAACTCTTCGAGAGTCGGATCGCCCTTGGCCCGGCCGATCACCGCTGCCACTTCCGCATCCAGCCTGTCGCTCGGCCCTTTGTGACGACGGCCGAAGGGGAACACCACACAGCGCAGCAGGCCACCCAGCAATCGGTTCGGGAAGTTGGCCAGCAGTTCGTCCAGCGCACGCTCCGACTGGCCGAGACTTTCCTCCATGGCCCAGGTGAACAGCGGCGTCATGTGGTCCGGCGAATCCAGGTCGTGGTAGCGCTTGAGCGCCGCCGAGGCCAGGTAAAGGTTGCTCAATACATCGCCCAGACGCGCCGACAGGCGTTCCCTACGCTTGAGCTCTCCGCCCAGCAGCATCATGCTCAGGTCCGCCAGCAGGGCAAAGGCCGCAGCCTGTCGATTGAGCGCGCGGAAATACCCCTGGCTCAAGGTGTTGCCGGGAGCCCTGTCGAAATGTCCCAGGCCGAGGTTCAGCACCAGGGTGCTGGCCGCGTTACTGATAGCGAAGCCGATGTGCTTGAGCAGCAAACCGTCGAACTCGACGAGGGCCTGGTCCTTGTCTTCGCGTGTCGCCAAGGCCATTTCCTTGAGTACGAACGGATGGCAGCGGATCGCCCCCTGGCCGAAGATCATCAGGTTGCGCGAGAGGATGTTCGCGCCTTCCACGGTGATGAAGATCGGCGCGCCTTGCCAACTGCGCCCCAGGTAATTGTTCGGGCCCATGATGATGCCTTTGCCGCCATGCACGTCCATGGCGTGGCCGATGCACTCGCGGCCGCGTTCGGTCAGGTGGTACTTGAGGATCGCCGACAGCACCGAGGGCTTTTCTCCCAGGTCCACCGCGTTGGCGGTCAGCATGCGAGCGGCATCCATCATCCAGGCGTTGCCACCGATACGCGCCATGGCTTCCTGGATGCCTTCGAAGGCTGACAACGGCACGTTGAACTGTTCCCGCACCTGGGCGTACTGGCCGGTCACCAGGCTGGTGAACTTCGCCGCCCCGGTGCCTACAGCCGGCAGGGAAATCGAACGGCCGACCGACAGGCAGTTCATCAGCATCATCCAGCCCTTGCCGAGCATGGGTTGGCCGCCAATGAGGAAGTCCAGTGGAATAAACACGTCCTTGCCCCAGTTCGGCCCGTTCATGAACGCTGCACCCAAGGGCAGGTGGCGCCGGCCTATATGGACGCCGGGAGTGTCGGTGGGAATCAGGGCAAGACTGATGCCCAGGTCTTCCTCGTCCCCCAGCAGGTGTTCGGGATCATAGGCCTTGAAAGCCAGGCCGAGGAGGGTGGCTACGGGGCCCAGGGTGATGTAGCGCTTTTCCCAGTTCAGGCGCAGGCCGAGGGTTTCCTGGCCTTGCCAGTCACCTTTGCAGATGACGCCAGTGTCGGGCATTGCACCGGCATCGGAACCGGCCAGAGGCCCGGTCAGGGCGAAGCATGGAATGTCGTCGCCACGGGCCAGCCGCGGCAGGTAATGGTCACGCTGTTCCTCGGTGCCATAGTGCAACAGCAGCTCCGCCGGACCGAGGGAGTTGGGGACCATCACCGTGGAGGCCAGGTCGCCGCTGCGGGTGGCCAGTTTCATCGCCACCTGGGAGTGGGCGTAGGCGGAGAAACCCTTGCCTCCGTATTCCTTTGGAATGATCAGTGCGAAGAACCCGTGTTCCTTGATGTGCGCCCAGGCTTCGGGCGGCAGGTCCATGGCCTGGCCGATCTGCCAGTCGCTGACCATGGCGCAGAGTGCTTCGGTGGGGCCGTCGAGGAACGCCTGTTCTTCCTCGGTCAGTTGTACCTTGGGATAGGCCAGTAGCAGATCCCAATCCGGACGGCCGCTGAACAACTCGCCATCCCACCACACCGTGCCGGCGTCGATGGCATCGCGCTCGGTCTCCGACATGGGCGGCAGGGTCTTCTGGAACCAGTCGAACATCGGCGCGCTGAAATACTTGCGGCGCAGGTCCGGCAGCAGCAAAGGCGCGGCGATGGCGCCGAGCACGACCCAGAGGATCAGCATCAGTGCGCCTGGCGCGTGGCTGAATATGCCCATCGCCAGCAGGTAGACCGCGACGATCCCCAGCGTGGGCAGCGGGGCGGTGCGCCGATGCGCCAGCCAGGCTATCCCGACGACCAGAACCAGTATCCACAACAACAGCATAGGTAGTCCTCCGTGAACCAGGGCAAAACCGACCCACAGAGCTTAGACGGCATCTGTAAAAGCGGCGGTCAGCGCGATGCGATTGATTTCGTGGGAAACCCCGGATGCATTGCGCCAGTCTGGTTGGCAACAACCGTGGGAAATGGTTCGTTGCAAAAGTGAGAAAACGCCGTTGTTTGGCTGAAATGCCATTAACTGTGGACAGATACGGGACGCTAAATCATGCAAGTGAATGCAAGACCTGTGGCGAGGGGATTTATCCCCGTTGGGGCGCGCAGCGGCCCTATACAATGACGCCCCGCGAAGACAGATCTTGGGGTTGCTGCGCAACCCAGCGGGGATAAATCCCCTCGCCACAGGGATCAGTTCGGCTCTGGATCGTGGTGACGATTTGAGTCGCGACTGATCGGGCGTATGCTGCTGCGGCACTTATCCACTGAGGGAAACCGTGATGCTGAAGATCTGGGGTCGGAAGAATTCATCGAATGTCCGCAAGGCGCTGTGGTGCGCCGAAGAGCTGGGGCTGGCCTTCGAGGCCATCGATGCGGGCGGTGCATTCGGGGTAGTGGACACACCGGAGTACCGGGCGAAGAACCCCAACGGCCGGGTTCCAATGATCGAAGACGACGGTTTCGTGCTGTGGGAATCCAACACCATCGTGCGTTATCTGCTGGCGCGCCATGCGCCCGGTTCAGCCTGGTATCCGACCGATCTCCAGAAGCGGGCCACGGCTGACAAATGGATGGACTGGACCACCTCGTCCTTTGCCGGGCCGTTTCGCACTGTGTTCTGGGGTGTCGTTCGCACGCCAGCCGAGCAGCAGGACTGGCCGGCCATCCATGCGGCGATCAAGGAATGCGAGGGCTTGCTGGCAATGGCAGACCAGGCCTTGAGCGAACAGCCCTACCTCTCGGGTGAGGAGATCGGCATGGGCGACATTCCCCTGGGCAGTTTCATTTATGCCTGGTTCGAAATGCCCATCGAGCGGGCGACACAGCCTCATCTCGAAGCCTGGTACCGGCGGTTGCAGCAGCGTCCGGCTTACCGCAAGGCGGTCATGACCGCGTTGACTTAATACTTACTATCGACACGCGTGACTGTACTTGTGCGGCGACGCCAAGCACCATGGCCTTCGTGCGCCGTGGTTGTATTGTTCGCCGCTCGCCCTCATGTATTCCTTTCCTCCCTTCTTGGTGCGTAGATCCGATATGAGTTCCGCTCTGTCCATCCGGCAGCTAACCAAAACCTACGGCAACGGTTTCCAGGCCCTGAGTGGTATCGATCTGGACGTCGCCGAAGGTGATTTTTTCGCCTTGCTCGGCCCCAACGGCGCCGGCAAATCCACCACCATCGGCATTCTTTCCACCCTGGTGAACAAGACCAGCGGCACAGTGAATGTCTTCGGCCATGACCTGGACCGCGAGCCTGCCGCGCTCAAGCGCTGCATTGGCGTGGTGCCCCAGGAATTCAATTTCAACCAGTTCGAAAAGACCTTCGACATCGTCGTGACCCAGGCGGGTTATTACGGCATTCCGCCGAAGATCGCCAACGAGCGCGCCGAGCAATACCTGACCCAGTTGGGGTTGTGGGACAAGCGTGACGTGCCGTCCCGTTCGTTGTCCGGCGGCATGAAGCGCCGACTGATGATCGCCCGCGCGCTGGTGCATGAGCCGCGCCTGTTGATCCTCGACGAACCGACTGCGGGTGTGGACATCGAGCTGCGTCGTTCGATGTGGACCTTCCTGACCGAGTTGAACCAGAAAGGCATCACCATCATCCTCACCACCCATTACCTGGAAGAGGCCGAACAGCTGTGCCGCAACATCGGCATCATCGACCACGGCACTATCGTCGAGAACACCAGCATGCGGCAGTTGCTCAGCCAACTGCACGTGGAGACGTTCCTGCTGGATCTGAAGAGTGACCTGGCGGCCGCCCCCCAGTTGATCGGCTATCCGGCCCGGCTGGTGGACCGTCACACCTTGGAGGTGCAGGTGGATAAAACCGTCGGCATTACCGGGTTGTTCACTCAACTGGCCCTGCAGAACATCGAAGTGCAGAGCCTGCGTAACAAAACCAATCGCCTCGAGGAGCTGTTCGTGTCCCTGGTGGAAAAAAACCTGGCAAAGGTGGCGGTATGAGTTCCGAATTGCGCCCCAACCTCATCGCCCTCAATACCATCGTCTACCGTGAAGTCCGGCGCTTCATGCGGATCTGGCCGCAGACCCTGCTGCCGCCGGCCATCACCATGGTTTTGTACTTCGTGATTTTCGGCAACCTGATCGGCCGGCAGATCGGCGACATGGGCGGCTTCACGTACATGGACTACATCGTGCCGGGGCTGATCATGATGTCGGTGATCACCAACTCCTACGGCAACGTGGTGTCGAGCTTCTTCGGCAGCAAGTTCCAGCGCTCGATCGAAGAGTTGATGGTGTCGCCGGTCTCGCCCCACACGATCCTGATCGGCTATACCCTGGGTGGCGTGTTGCGCGGCCTGGCGGTGGGCCTGATCGTGACCTTGCTGTCGCTGTTCTTTACCCATCTGCAGGTGCACCACTTGGGTGTGACGGTATTGGTGGTGGTGCTTACGGCGACGATCTTTTCGCTGCTGGGGTTCATCAACGCCGTGTTTGCGCGCAACTTCGATGACATTTCTATCATCCCGACGTTCGTGCTCACGCCGCTGACTTACCTGGGCGGGGTGTTCTACTCCATTTCGCTGTTGCCACCGTTCTGGCAGACCGTGTCCCTGGCCAACCCGGTGCTGCACATGGTCAACGCCTTCCGTTTCGGCATCCTCGGAGTTTCGGATATCCGTATCAGCGTGGCGATCACTTTCATGCTGGTGGCGACCGTGGTGCTGTATATCGGTTGTGCCCGGTTGCTGGTCAGTGGGCGCGGCATGCGCACCTGATCCCTGTGGGAGCGAGCCTGCTCGCGATGGCGTCGGATCTGACCCATCGCAATCGCGAGCAGGCTCGCTCCCACACTTGATCTGTCTTAGCCGCAGATACGCCGCAAAAAGAAGGCCTCCAAATTGGAGGCCTTCTTTTTCTCACATCCGGCTTTTCCTGCGCCGGTTCCATTGCCGGGCCACCCACCAACGCCAATAACTCATGGTGACAAAATACGCCAGGACGCCGAGCACCAGGCCGGTCACCACCGAGCCCAGCAGAAACGGCTGCCACAAGGTCGACAGTTGTTCGGTGATCCAGGCCCAGGTCAATTCATCCGGCAACGTCCGGGCAGGCACGTCCATTAGCCAGGCGCCAGTCTGGTAGGTACAGAAGAATACCGCCGGCATGGTGATGGGGTTGGTCAACCAGACCAGGCTCACCGCAATCGGAATGTTGCCCCTCACCGCGATGGCCAGCGCCGCGGCCAGGAGCATTTGCAAGGGAATGGGGAGAAAAGCGGCAAACAGGCCGACCGCCATCGCCCGGGCCACTGAGTGACGATTGAGGTGCCAGAGGTTGGGGTCGTGCAGCAGGGTGCCGAGAAAACGTAAGGATTTGTGTTCCCGAATGCTCGCTGGGTCTGGCATGTAACGTTTGAATAGGCGCCGGGGCATAAGGCTTCTCGGTCGGTTCAAAGCAATGAAGCGGCAAGTATGTCCGGATTCTAAGTCCGGCAGATTCAGACTTTGTGACAATTGATAACGCCCACGGTGCCGCAGACCGGCTAAGCCTGGAGAGAGAACTCTCAAGGATGGGTTATGCGCACAGGGTGGGTCGCGCTTGCACTGGGGCTGGTGGCCCCGGTTTTCTTTCCGGCGTTGCCGCCGTTGTGGCTGATCGCAGCGATGCCGATGCTGGCGCTGATGGTGCTGCCGTTTCGTGCGTATCCGCTGGGTTTTTTCCTGTTGGGGTTGGCCTGGGCCTGCCTGTCGGCGCAATTCGCGTTGGACGAACGCCTGCCGGCTGCGCTGGATGGAGAAACCCGTTGGGTCGAAGGGCGTGTCATCGGTTTGCCGCAATACAGTGAAGGCGTGGTGCGCTTCGATCTGGTCGAGGCCCAAGCGCGTCGCACTCGGCTGCCGACCTCAATGCGCCTGGCCTGGTTCGGGGGGCCTCCGGTGAGCAGTGGCGAGCGTTGGCGGTTAGCGGTGAAGCTCAAGCGGCCCGCCGGGTTGCGCAACCCACACGGTTTCGACCATCAAGCCTGGTTGTTGAGTCGAGGCATTGGCGCGACCGGTACGATCAAGGACGGCCATCGCTTGCAACCGGCCCGGGGCGCTTGGCGCGACGGGGTGCGCCAGGCACTTGCACAGGTCGACGCCCAAGGCCGCTCCGGTGCGCTGATGGCGTTGGTGCTGGGCGACGGCGGGGGATTGAGCCGTGAAGACTGGCAGCTGTTGCAAGACACCGGCACTGTCCATCTGCTGGTGATTTCCGGGCAGCACATCGGGCTGCTCGCCGGTCTGGTGTACCTGTTGGTGGCCGGCGCGGCGCGTTATGGCCTGTGGTCGGGACGTCTGCCGTGGTTACCCTGGGCCTGCGCCCTGGCCTTCATCGCGGCCTTGGCTTACGGCATGCTTGCCGGGTTCGAGGTGCCGGTGCGGCGGGCCTGCGCGATGATCGGCCTGGTGCTGCTGTGGCGCGTGCGCTTCAAGCACCCCGATCCCTGGTGGGCGTGGTTGCTGGCCTTCGATGGGGTGCTGCTGTTCGATCCTTTGGCCAGCCTGCGACCGGGGTTCTGGCTGTCATTTGCCGCGGTGGCGGTACTGATGTTCACCTTCGGCGGTCGCCTGGGGCCCTGGCGCTGGTGGCAAACCTGGACCCGCGCCCAGTGGCTGGTGGCGGTCGGGTTGTGCCCGTTGTTGCTGATATTGGGCCTGCCGGTGAGCCTCAGCGGGCCGCTGGTGAACCTGTTGGCGGTGCCCTGGATCAGCCTGTTGGTGCTGCCGTCGGCCTTGCTCGGCACGGTGTTGCTACCGGTGCCGTTCATCGGTGAAGCGCTGCTCTGGATCGCCGGGGGGTTGCTCGATCTGCTGTTCAAGGGGCTCGGGCTGGTGGCGGGGCGGATGCCGGCTTGGGTCCCTGTTCCGGTCCCTCTGTGGGCGTGGTGCATCGCTGCGTTCGGCGCTTTCTTGCTGTTATTGCCCAAGGGGGTACCGTTGCGTGTGCTGGGTTGGCCGATGTTGCTGCTGATGGTGTTTGCGCCACGGGAAGAGGTGCCGCCAGGGCAAGCGCAGATCTGGCAACTCGACGTTGGCCAGGGGCTGGCGGTGCTGGTGCGCACCCGTCACCACAGCCTGCTCTATGACGCAGGACCACGCTTCGGCGATGCCGATGTGGGCGAGCGTGTCGTGCTGCCGACCTTGCGCAAGCTGGGTGTGCGGGGGCTGGACCTGATGGTGCTCAGCCATGCCGATGCCGATCACGCCGGGGGGCTCAGGCCGTGCGCAACGGGCTGGCAACCACCCGGGTGATCAGCGGCGATCCGGCTGCGTTGCCCGTCGCCCTTGAAGCAGAGGCCTGCGACAGCGGCGAACAGTGGGAATGGGACGGCGTCCGCTTCGACGTGTGGCGATGGTCATCGGCCCTTGAAAGCAACCAGAAATCCTGCGTCCTGCTGGTCGAGGCCAACGGCGAGCGGCTGTTGTTGACCGGCGACATCGATACCCATGCCGAGCGCGCACTGCTCGCTGGCCCTCTGGCGGTGCCGACCCAGTGGCTGGCCGCGCCCCATCATGGCAGTCGCAGCTCATCGTCGATGGCGTTGCTGGCGCGCCTCAAGCCACATTCGGTATTGATTTCCCGAGGCCAAGGCAACGCGTTCGGCCATCCCCACCCCCAGGTGATGGCCCGGTATCGACGCTTGGACATGGCGATCTACGACAGCGCCGAACAGGGCGCCATTCGTCTGCAACTGGGGGCCTTCGAGCGGCCGGACACCCAGGCCGACCACTGGCGCTATTGGCGCGACCCGCCGTCTGCGGGGCCGTGAGCCGAACCTTGACCCAGGTCGCTTCCTGGCGCAGTTATCGGCGGGGCGGGGCCTCCATGGCGAGTCTCTATGATAAAGTGGCGCACTTTTTCGAGGGGGCAGTCACTGTGTGGGAATTGGTCAAATCCGGCGGCTGGATGATGTTGCCGATCATTCTGAGTTCCATCGCGGCACTGGGTATCGTTGCCGAACGCCTGTGGACCCTGCGGGCCAGCCGCGTGACGCCGGAGCATTTGCTCGGGCAGGTCTGGGTCTGGATCAAGGACAAGCAACTGAACAAGGACAAGCTCAAGGAGCTGCGGGCCAGTTCGCCGTTGGGCGAGATACTGGCGGCCGGCCTGGCGAACTCCAAGCATGGTCGCGAGATCATGAAGGAGTGCATCGAAGAAGCCGCGGCCCGGGTCATCCATGAGCTGGAGCGCTACATCAATGCCCTGGGTACCATCGCCGCCATGGCCCCGTTGCTGGGCCTGCTGGGCACAGTGTTGGGCATGATCGACATTTTCAGCGCATTTACCGGATCCGGCGTAAGTACCAATGCCTCGGCGTTGGCCGGTGGTATCTCCAAAGCCTTGATCACCACCGCCGCGGGCCTGATGGTCGGTATCCCGTCGGTGTTCTTCCATCGGTTCCTGCAGCGCCGCGTTGACGAGTTGGTGGTGGGCATGGAGCAGGAAGCCATCAAGCTGGTCGAGGTGGTGCAGGGCGATCGTGATGTTGACCTGGCCGGGAGCAAGAAGTGAAGTTCCGCCGCAAACCACGGGAAAACATCGAGATCAACCTCGCGTCGCTGATCGACGTGGTGTTCATCCTGCTGCTGTTTTTCGTCGTGACCACCACCTTCACCCGGGAAACCCAGCTCAAAGTCGAGTTGCCACAGGCGGTCAGCGGTTCGCCAGCCGAAGACCAGCAGTTGAAGAATCTGGAAATCACCATCAGCGCAGAAGGGTCGATTTCGGTAAACAACCAGTTGTTGCCCAAGAGCGACCTGGCGACCCTGATCGAAGTGCTGCAGAAAGAGTCCGGCGGCGACACCAACCTGCCGCTGTCCATCAGCGCTGATGGCAAGACTCCCCATCAATCGGTCATCACCGCCATGGACGCGGCCGGCAAGCTCGGCTTCAGCCACCTGCGCATGACCACGGTCGAGGCGGCACCCGCACCCTGATGGCCATGTCCGATCGATTGCTCGCCGCGTGGTATGACGGTCACCCGGCCCTGGCGCTGTTACGGCCACTGGAGTGGCTGTACCGGCGCGTGGTGGTCGGCAAGCGTGAGCGTTTCCTGGCGGGTGAGGGCGATATCTATCAGCCGCCGGTGCCGCTGGTGGTGGTGGGCAACATCACCGTGGGCGGGACCGGCAAGACGCCGATGATCCTGTGGATGATCCAGCACTGCCAGCGCTGTGGCCTGCGGGTTGGCGTGGTCAGCCGGGGTATGGCGCCAAACCGCCGCAGCTGCCGTGGCGAGTCGAGGCCGACCAGGGCGCCGAGATCGCCGGCGACGAACCTTTGCTGATCGTCCAGCGCACCGGTGTGCCGCTGATGATCGACCCGGATCGCAGCCGCGCGGTCCAGGCGCTGCTGGCAGCGGAACCGCTGGACCTGATCCTGTCCGATGATGGCATGCAACATTACCGGCTGGCTCGCGACCTGGAGCTGGTGTTGATCGACAATGCCCGCGGCCTGGGCAACCGGCGTTGCCTGCCTGCCGGCCCGTTGCGCGAGCCGGTCGAGCGCCTGCAGTCGGTGGATGCGGTGCTGTACAACGGCGCCGCTGCCGATCGTGAAGACGGCTTCGCCTTCGAGCTGCGGCCCACTGCCCTGGTGAATCTGGCCAGTGATGAACGATACCCGCTCGACCATTTTCCGTCCGGTCAGGCCGTGCACGCCGTGGCCGGTATCGGCAATCCGCAACGTTTCTTCAGAACCCTCGAAACGCTACACTGGCGGCCTATACCGCACGGGTTTGCCGACCATGCCGAATACAGCGTCGAGGCCTTGAATTTCACGCCGCCATTGCCAGTGGTCATGACGGAAAAGGACGCGGTCAAATGCCGTGCCTTCGCCGCGCCCGACTGGTGGTACCTGGCGGTGGACGCCGCGCCTTCACCGGCCTTCGAGGCCTGGTTCGATACGCAGTTGATGCGCCTGTTGCCCGATCGGCTATTACCTTAAGAACCTTATCCAGGGGAAAATCCATGGACACCAAACTGCTCGACATCCTGGCCTGCCCGGTTTGCAAAGGCCCGCTCAAGCTCAGCGCCGACAAGACCGAGCTGATCAGCAAGGGCGCCGGCCTGGCGTACCCGATTCGTGACGGCATCCCGGTGATGCTCGAAAGCGAAGCCCGGACCCTGACCACCGATGAGCGCCTGGATAAATGAGCATCGTCTTCACCGTTGTGATCCCGTCGCGCTTCGCTTCGACGCGCTTGCCCGGCAAACCGTTGTTGTCGATCGCCGGCAAGCCGATGATCCAGCACGTGTGGGAACAGGCCTGCAAGAGCAGCGCCCAGCGTGTGGTGGTGGCGACGGACGACCTGCGCATCGTCGAAGCCTGCGAGGGCTTTGGTGCCGAGGTGGTCATGACTCGCGAAGATCACAATTCCGGCACTGATCGCCTGGCGGAAGTCGCTGCGAAACTGGGCCTGGAGCCTGACGCCATCGTGGTCAACGTGCAGGGCGACGAACCGCTGATCCCACCCAGCGTGATCGATCAGGTCGCGGCCAACCTGGCGGCTCATCCCGAAGCGCGTATGGCCACGCTGGCCGAGCCGATCAAGGACGTACAGACCTTGTTCAACCCGAACGTGGTCAAGGTGATCAGTGATCTGAACGGCCTGGCGCTGACCTTCAGTCGCGCTACGTTGCCCTGGGCCCGGGATGCATTCGCTCAAACCCGTGACGTCATGCCTGAAGGCGTGCCGTACCGTCGCCACATCGGCATCTATGCCTATCGTGCCGGTTTTCTCCAGGACTTCGTGGCCTGGGGCCCATGCTGGCTGGAAAACACCGAAGCCCTGGAGCAGCTGCGCGCGCTCTGGCACGGTGTGCGGATCCATGTTGCCGATGCGCTGATCGCCCCGCCAACCGGCGTCGACACGGTCGAAGACCTTGAGCGCGTCCGTCGCCTGCTGGAGGCCTGATGCGGGTTCTGTTCGTCTGCCTCGGCAACATCTGCCGCTCGCCCACCGCCGAAGGCATCCTGCGACATAAGCTGCGCGAGGCCGGGCTGAGCGGGCAGGTGGAGGTCGCTTCCGCCGGTACCGGTGACTGGCACGTGGGCAAGCCGCCGGACAAGCGCAGCCAGGCCGCGGCCCTGCGGCGCGGTTATGATTTGTCGGCCCAGCGTGCCCGGCAAGTCAGCCGCGCCGATTTCGCCGCCTACGACCTGATCCTGGCGATGGACAGCAGCAACCTGCGCAATCTCAAGGCCCTGCAGCCGGCCAACGGCCGGGCGGAACTGGATCTGTTCCTGCGGCGCTACGAGGCCGGCGTCGATGACGTACCGGATCCGTACTATGACGGCGAGCAGGGTTTCGAGCAGGTCCTGGACCTGATCGAATGCGCCACGGATCGCCTGGTGATCGAATTGAAGGGGCGGCTATGAGCTTGCAGGTACAGGCCGGCGTCAGCCTCAAGCCTTTCAACAGTTTTGGAGTGGACGTCAAGGCCCGGCTGTTCGCCGAGGCCCACGGCGATGCGCAGGTGCGCGAGGCGTTGGCCTATGCCGCCGGGCATGAGGTACCGCTGCTGGTGATCGGTGGTGGCAGCAACTTGCTACTGACCGGCGACATCGATGCGCTGGTGCTGCGTATGGCCAGCCGCGGCATCCGCCTGCTGAGCGATGAGGGGGAGCGGGTGGTGATCGAGGCCGAGGCCGGAGAACCCTGGCATCCTTTCGTCCAGCACACGTTGGCGCAAGGCTGGGCGGGGCTGGAGAACCTCAGCCTGATCCCTGGTACGGTGGGTGCCGCGCCGATGCAGAATATCGGCGCCTATGGCGTGGAGATAAAGGACGTCTTTGCCGGGCTCACCGCCCTGGATCGCCACACCGGCGAGTTGCGGGATTTCACCCTCGAAGAATGCTGTTTTGCCTACCGCGACAGCCTGTTCAAGCAACAACCGGGTCGTTGGTTGATTCTGCGGGTGCGCTTCACTCTCAGTCGTGCCGCCCATCTGCACCTGGAATATGGCCCGGTTCGTCAACGGTTGAGCGAACAAGGCATCGACCAGGCGACGCCTCTTGATGTCAGCCGGGCCATTTGCAGCATACGCAGCGAAAAACTGCCGGACCCGGCCGTGCTGGGCAATGCCGGCAGTTTCTTCAAGAATCCGCTGGTGCCGGCCGCGCACGTTACGCACCTCAAGCTGCAGTACCCCGACCTGGTGGCTTATCCACAGCCCGAGGGCCAGATGAAAATCGCCGCGGGTTGGCTGATCGAGCGTGCCGGCTGGAAAGGGTTCCGTGAGGGCGACGCCGGGGTGCATAAGTTGCAGGCGCTGGTGCTGGTCAACTATGGCGCGGCCACTGGCCTCCAACTGCTGGACCTGGCCCAGCGCATCCAAAAAGATGTTGCCGAACGTTTCCAGGTTGACCTGGAAATGGAGCCCAACCGCTACTGAGTCAAGGTTCGTCATGAACCATGGACGCCCTGCACAACCTCGCACAAGCATCATTTGTGCAGGATTGTGCAGGGCGTTTTGCTTGAACCTGGGTTAATTTAATCCGCTGACAATGTGACCCTAGAGGCCCGGTGCAGACCCTTGCGTGTCTGTATAAGAGAGCCCGATTAGCCTGAGCCAGTCTGCGACACCAAACCGTCACCCAAGCGGCAGATTGCTCGACCCCATAACTCGATAACTATGCGGGCGTGCCCATGATTACCCTGAAACTCAATGGACAAGACCATCAACTGGATGTGACCGAGGACATGCCGCTGCTGTGGGCTATCCGGGATGTCGCCGGGTACAACGGCACCAAATTCGGCTGCGGCATGGGCCTGTGTGGCGCGTGCACCATCCACATCGACGGCGCTCCGGCGCGCAGTTGCATCACGCCAATCGGCTCGGTGCAGGGGCAGAACGTCAGTACCATCGACGCGCTGCATGCCGACCCGGTTGGTCAGGTCGTGCAAAAGGCCTGGCTCGATACCGCCGTGGCTCAGTGCGGTTACTGCCAGGGCGGGCAGATCATGTCCGCCACCGCCTTGCTCAAGAGCAATCCCAACCCGAGCGACGAGCAGATCGAGGAAGCCATGGTCGGCAATATCTGCCGCTGTGGCACGTATAACCGGATCAAGACCGCGATTCGCCAGGCGTCCACTCACCTGAAGGAGGCCAAGGCATGAGCCGTCTGCCCAATGATTTCGTGCTGAGCAACCTCAGCCGGCGCGGCTTCCTCAAGGGCGCGAGCGCCACCGGTGTACTGGTGTTGGCTGCCAGTTGGGGTCTGCCGGAGGCCTTTGCCGAGGACAAGAAGTTCGGTGCCGAGGGCATGCCCCATGGTGCGGTCGACGATCCGAAGGTGTACGTGAGCATCGCCGCCGACGGCAGCGTGACGGTGATCTGCAATCGTTCGGAAATGGGCCAGGGTGTACGCACCAGCCTCAGCATGGTGGTGGCCGATGAATTGGACGCCGACTGGGCATTGGTGAAGGTGCAGCAGGCGCCGGCCGATGAGGCACGTTTCGGCAACCAGGACACCGACGGCTCACGCAGCATGCGCCACTGGTATGAGCCGATGCGCCGTTGCGGTGCCGCCGCCCGGACCATGCTGGAGCAGGCCGCCGCGGCCCAATGGAACGTTCCGGTGGGTGAATGTCGTGCCCAGTTGCACAACGTGGTGCACCAGCCTTCCGGTCGGAAACTGGGCTACGGCGCCTTGGCCACCGCTGCCAGCGCCTTGCCGGTGCCGGCCCGTGACAGCTTGCGCCTCAAGCAACCGGCCGAGTTTCGCTACATCGGTAAGGAAGCGAGCCGGGCCATCGACGGTGCCGACATCGTCAACGGTCGCGCCGTGTTCGGTGCCGATGTGCATTTCGACGGCATGCTCTACGCCGTCGTGGCGCGTCCGCCGGTCTATGGCGGCAAGGTCAGGAGCGTGGATGATAGCGCGGCGCTGAAAGTGCCGGGCGTGGTCAAGGTGGTGCAGATCGAAGGGCGTCCACTGCCTTCGGAATTCCAGCCCCTGGGTGGCGTGGCGGTGGTGGCGAAGAACACCTGGGCCGCGATCAAGGGGCGCGATGCGCTGAAAATCGAGTGGGACGACGGCCCGAATGCCGGTTATGACTCGGTCGCCTATCGCAAGGAACTCGAAGCTGCGGCCCTCAAGCCCGGGAAAGTCCTGCGCAGCACCGGCGACCTCGATGATGCGCTGGCGAAGGCCGATTCGACCCTGGAAGCCTCGTATTATCTGCCGCACCTGTCCCAGTCGCCAATGGAGCCGATGGTGGCCATTGCCCGCTTCAAGGACGGCCAGTGCGAAGCCTGGGCGCCGAGCCAGGCGCCACAGGTGACCCGCGAGCGCGTCGCTGAACGATTGGGCATTCCTTTCGACAAGGTCACGATCAATATCACGCTGCTGGGGGCGGTTTTGGCCGCAAATCCAAACCCGACTTCGTTGTCGAGGCGGCGGTGCTGGCCAAGGAGTTCGCGGGCCAGGCGATCCGGGTGCAATGGACCCGCGAGGATGACATCCATCACTCGTATTTCCACACCGTATCGGCCGAGTACCTCAAGGCCGGCTTGAACCGGGACGGGATGCCGTCCGGCTGGCTGCATCGCACCGTGGCCCCGAGCATCACCGCGCTGTTCGCGCCGAATATGGTTCATGAAGCGCCGTTCGAAGTGGGCATGGGCGTGACCAACATGGCCTACGCCATTCCCAACCTGCGCCTGGAGAACCCCGAAGCGGTGGCCCACACGCGAGTGGGCTGGTACCGCTCGGTGTCGAACATTCCCCACGGTTTTGCTATCCAGAGTTTTATCGACGAATTGGCCCACAAGGCCGGTCAGGATCCGCTGAAGTACCACCTCAAGTTGCTTGGCCCGGATCGCAAGATCGACCCGCGTACCTTGAGTGAAGAGTGGAACTACGGCGAATCCCCCGAGCGCTATCCCATCGATACGGCGCGGATCCGCACCGTGCTGGAAACCGCTGCCAAGGCGGCCGGTTGGGGGCAGAAGCTGCCGAGGGGCCGTGGCCTAGGGCTGGCGGTGCATTACAGCTTCGTCACCTACGTGGCGGCGGCCATCGAAGTGGAGGTCAAGGAGGACGGCACGGTGATCGTGCACAAGGCGAACATTGCCGTTGACTGCGGTCCGCAGATCAACCCCGAACGTATTCGTTCCCAGTTCGAAGGCGCCTGCGTCATGGGGCTGGGCAATGCGATGGTGGGGGAGATCAGCTTCAAGGATGGCAAGGTCCAGCAGGACAACTTCCACATGTACGAAGTGGCACGCATGTCCCTGGCACCCAAGGAGGTGGCGGTGCACCTGGTCACGCCACCGGGCGAGGTGCCGTTGGGCGGTGTCGGTGAGCCGGGAGTGCCGCCGATTGCGCCGGCGCTGTGCAATGCGATTTTCGCGGCCACCGGCCAGCGCATCCGCAATCTGCCGGTACGCTATCAGTTGCAAGGCTGGCAGCAGGCCAAGGCCTGATGGACAGCGTTGATCTGAACGTCCTGCGTAGCGTGCTGCAATGGCGCCGCGCCGGGCAGCGCGTGGTGCTGTTCACAGTGGTCCAGACGTGGGGCACCGCGCCGAGGCCTCCGGGGGCGATGCTCGCCTTGCGCGAAGACGGCGTGGTGATCGGCTCGGTGTCGGGCGGTTGTGTCGAGGATGACTTGATCGCCCGGTTGCACGATGGTCGCATTCCAGCGGATGGACCGCCGGTGCAGATGATCACCTACGGCGTTACCCGCGAGGAGGCGGCGCGCTTCGGTTTGCCGTGCGGCGGTACCCTGCGCCTGACGGAAGAGCGGGTCGGTGACCCACAATGGGTGGCCGAACTGCTGGAGCGCTGCGAAGCCCATCAGATTGTCGCCCGTGAGTTGAGCATCGCCACTGGTCATGTGGCGTTGACGCCCGCCAGCAAGAGCGACGTGCTGGTGTTCGATGGGCAGACTCTGCGTGCCATCTATGGGCCGCGTTGGCGGCTGCTGCTGATCGGTGCTGGGCAATTGTCGCGCTATGTCGCGGAAATGGCCCGGCTGTTGGACTTCGAAGTGCTGATCTGCGATCCGCGCAAGGAGTTCGTCTACGGGTGGGAAGAACAACACGGTCGCTTCGTCTCGGGAATGCCTGACGAGGCGGTGTTGAACATCCAGACTGACGAGCGCACGGCGATCGTTGCCCTGACCCATGATCCGCGCCTGGACGACATGGCCTTGCTGACCGCCCTGGATTCCCCGGCTTTTTATGTGGGGGCCCTTGGGTCACGCGTCAACAGCCAGAAGCGCCGGGACAATCTGCTTCAGCTAGGCTTGTCAGCACAGGCCATCGAGCGGCTGCATGGTCCTATTGGCCTGCACATCGGCAGCCACACTCCGGCGGAAATCGCCTTGTCGCTGCTCGCCGAAATCGTGGCCATCAAGAATGGCGTCGAGCTGCGGCAGAAAAAGCCGTTGTAAGGCGTCGCTAGAGGCAAGGAGGGCGCATGAGCGGATCGATTGGCGTGATCATTGTCGCGGCCGGACTGGGCAACCGTTTTCGCCAGGTGGCCGGCCCCGACAAGGACAAGTTATTGGCTGACTGCACGGGGCGCGACGGCGCCGTCCGTTCGGTGATCGAGCAGGTGCTGGTCAATTTGCCAGCTTCCCTGGAAAAACGCGTGCTGGTGACCCGTGAGGGGCGTCCACAGGCCATTCGCATGGCCCAGGCCTATGGATGCGATGTCGTCGAACTGGACTCCCCCGGCCTGGGCGACAGCATCGCAGCCGGCGTCCAGGCATGCCCGGACCTCGATGGTTGGTTGATAGTGCTGGCAGACATGCCATTTATCCTGCCATCCAGCATTGAGCGGGTGGCGGCTGGCATTCGCGAGGATGGCGTCTGCGTGCCGGTACTCGCGGGAGAATATGGGCATCCCGTAGGGTTTGGTCGCGAGTTCGGCCCGAAATTGATGGCGCTGACAGGCGATCACGGCGCCAAGGTACTGTTTGCCGGAGCCCAAGTGGTTGAGGTTGCTGTGGATGATCCTGGTGTGGCTTGGGATGTGGATGTGCCTGAGGCGCTGAGTTTTCAGTAACCACATTGATGTCGACTGAGCCACCGCCATCGCGAGCAGGCTCGCTCCCACAGGTTCTGTGGTGGGTTGAGAATTTGTGATTGCCGCAAATCCCTGGTGGGAGCGAGCCTGCTAGCGAAGACGGAGGTACTTTCAATATCAACGCAAGCTGAATCACCGCTTTCGCGAGCAAGCCCGCTCCCACATTTTTCTGTGGTGGGTTGAGAATTTGTGATTGCCGCAAATCCCCTGTGGGAGCGAGCCTGCTCGCGATGACGGAGATACTTTCAATATCAATGCAAGCTGAATCACCGCTTTCGCGAGCAAGCCCGCTCCCACATTTTTCTGTGGTGGGTTGAGAATTTATGATTGCCGCAAATCCCTGGTGGGAGCGAGCCTGCTCGCGATGACGATCTGATAGTCGACACGAAATAAAAAGCCCCGCCTGGCATCACCAGGCGGGGCTTTTTATTGGGCGATGGAATCAGGCGTGAGGTTTGGGCTCGTGCTCTTTTTCCATTGGGGCGCGATGAGGCGTGACTTCTTCAGCTTCAGCGGAAGGCTGAGCTTCGTCGGTCACCGGTGCCGATTCAACCGGGGCTGGTTCGGCTGCGGCTTCAGTCACCGGGGCAGGGGATGCCTCGACAACTTCCACTGCTGGGGCCGGCTCAGCAGCACGGGCCTGGGCGGCAGCCTCTTCGGCTTCCTTCTGCAGACGCTCGGCTTCACGCTTGCGACGACGCACTTCACGCGGATCGTTTGGAGCGCGACCGTTCGCGGTCAAGGCGCTGGCGGGAGCAGGCTCCTCGACGGGGGCCGGTGCTTCGGCAACTACCGGGGCTTCAACCACTGGCGCTGGCTCGACCACTGCTGGCTCGGCTGCCTTGACAGGCTCTGGCATCGGCTCTGGCTCGACCGCCGGTGCCGGTGCGGAAGGTTCCGGGTTCCAGTTGAACGCGGTCTGCTCTTCACGCACAGGTGCCGCTGCTTTTTCCTCGGTGCCCGCTTCAACAGGCGTTTCAACGGCAGGTTCTGCGGCCTCTACCGGCTGTTCGACGACCGGTGCAGGCTCGACGGCGGCTTCGGCTTCAGGCTGGGCTTCACGCGCTGGCGCAACTTCCACTTCTGGCGAAGCAGTCACTTCTACCGGGGTAGTGGCTTCGACCACTGGTGTTTCAACCGGCGCATTTTCCACCGCAGCGGTAGCGCGTTCGGCCTGTTCATTGGCCTGGGCCTCGGCTGGAGCGCTGATGGTGCTGCTGGCAACTGCCGCAGTCACGGCCAGGCCGGCGGCCAGGTCTGCAGTGCTTGGCGCCTCGGTGGATTCGGACTCTTCCGAGCCTTCGATCACATTACCGTTGGCATCACGTTGACGCTCACGACGGTTGCTGCGACGACGCTGGCCACGGGAGCGGCGGCGTGGACGATCGCCTTCGGCGTTGTCCTGACCGTCTTCCTGCAGTTGCTCTTCGGCGTTCAGCACTTCTTCTTCGCTGGCAGCGGCGGCAGCCTGCTCGGCGCGTGGTTGACGCTCTTCACGCGGAGGGCGTGGTGCGCGCTCTTCGCGAGGCTGGCGCGCTGGACGCTCTTCAGCGGTGGCGGCAGCGGCCGGGGCGGCATCCAGAGGCTCGCGCAGTTCACGTACACGCTCTTCACGCTCGCCACGAGGCTTGCGATCTTCACGCGGGGCGCGCGGTTGACGCTCTTCACGTGGTGGGCGTGGTGCACGCTCTTCACGGGCTACGGTCGACACTTCCTCACGGGCTTCGCGAGGCTGGCGCTCTTCACGAGGCTCACGTGGTGCGCGCTCTTCACGCGGTGCACGTTCTTCGCGTGGCTTGCGCTCTTCGTCACGACGACCGTTACGGTTGCGGGTCTGCTGGCGACCGTTACGGCGTTCTTCGTTGCGGGCAGGACGCTCGGTGGCGGCAGGCTTGGCAACCACGGCTGGTGCGGCAGGCTCTTCCTTGGTCGCGAACAGGCTGACCAGCGACTTCACCAGGCCCTTGAACAGGCTTGGCTCAGGTGCAGCAACCGGAGCCGGTGCCGGTGCGACGACTTCGGTCGGAACCGGAGCATTGGCGCGGGCAGGGGCCGTCTTCACGGCGGCTTCCTGGCGAACCAGGGTGCGAGTGGCAGCAGCCGGCTGGACTTCTTCCACTTCGGCAGCGGCAGCGGCGATTTCGTAGCTGGACTGGTTGTTGTGGGCTTCCGGGCTGTCGTCGCGCAGGCGCTGGACTTCGAAATGCGGCGTCTCGAGGTGATCGTTCGGCAGGATCACGATGCGAGCGCGGGTGCGCAGCTCGATCTTGGTGATCGAGTTGCGTTTTTCGTTGAGCAGGAACGCCGCCACCGGGATCGGCACCTGGGCGCGGACTTCGGCGGTGCGGTCTTTCAGGGCTTCTTCTTCGATCAGGCGCAGGATCGCCAGGGACAGCGACTCGACGTCACGGATGATGCCGGTGCCGTTGCAGCGTGGGCAGACGATGCCGCTGCTTTCGCCCAGGGACGGACGCAGGCGCTGACGGGACATTTCCAGCAGGCCGAAGCGCGAGATGCGCCCGACTTGTACGCGGGCGCGGTCGGCTTCCAGGCACTCACGGACTTTTTCTTCCACGGCGCGCTGGTTCTTGGCCGGGGTCATGTCGATGAAGTCGATGACGATCAGGCCGCCGATGTCGCGCAGGCGCAACTGACGGGCGATTTCCTCGGCCGCTTCAAGGTTGGTCTGCAGAGCGGTTTCTTCGATGTCGCTGCCTTTGGTGGCGCGCGCCGAGTTGATGTCGATGGACACCAGGGCTTCGGTCGGATCGATGACGATGGAGCCGCCGGACGGCAGTTCGACGACGCGCTGGAAGGCGGTCTCGATCTGGCTTTCGATCTGGAAACGGTTGAACAGCGGAACGCTGTCTTCGTAGAGCTTGATCTTGCTGGCGTACTGCGGCATCACCTGGCGAATGAAGGTCAGGGCTTCGTCCTGGGCTTCGACGCTGTCGATCAGCACCTCACCGATGTCCTGGCGCAGGTAATCGCGGATGGCGCGGATGATGACGTTGCTTTCCTGGTAGATCAGGAACGGCGCGGAGCGATCCAGCGAGGCTTCCTTGATGGCCGTCCACAGTTGCAGCAGGTAGTCGAGGTCCCACTGCATCTCTTCGCTGCTGCGGCCAAGGCCGGCAGTGCGCACGATCAGGCCCATGTCGGCTGGGGCAACCAGGCCGTTGAGGGCTTCACGCAGTTCGTTGCGCTCTTCGCCTTCGATGCGGCGGGAGATGCCGCCGGCACGCGGGTTGTTCGGCATCAGGACCAGGTAACGGCCGGCCAGGCTGATGAAGGTGGTCAGGGCGGCGCCCTTGTTGCCACGTTCTTCTTTTTCGACCTGGACGATGACTTCCTGGCCTTCGCTCAGGACGTCCTTGATGTTGACGCGGCCTTCAGGGGCTTTCTTGAAGTATTCGCGGGAGATTTCTTTGAGGGGCAGGAAGCCGTGGCGCTCGGAGCCGAAATCGACAAAGGCAGCCTCAAGGCTTGGTTCGATGCGAGTAATCCGGCCTTTATAGATGTTGGCCTTCTTCTGCTCGCGTGCACCGGATTCGATATCCAGGTCGTAGAGGCGCTGGCCGTCTACCAGTGCAACACGCAACTCTTCGGGTTGAGTTGCGTTAATCAGCATTCTTTTCATGTAGTACCGTCGGTTTCCGGGCTGCCGGAAACGGCGTTCGGCACACACGACTTCTCACGGTCGGTGTCAGGTGCGTCATGGAAGTGGCTGACCACTCCAGTGTCCAGCGAGTTCGGCCCAATGATGGCGAAGTCGCGACGGACGCGTCCTGCTTGCTGGTACTCAAGCACTCAGTCAGGAGGAGGAATCAACCGGCGTCTGTGGACGAGATGAAGCGTCTGAAACAAGCCTAGTGCTACACAGTCCGACGGTTGTACATCTCCACCCTACACGTATCCCTGATAATTCGGGTGCTGCCGCGCGCAGAATCCGCAGCGGGTTGGCATTTACCGTGAGCTCCGGAAAGGGGAGGTCACGCATCATGGCTAATTAGGCGTTGTTTCCGCAGCTTTCGCCCGGGGTCGTTCGCAACTGACTGCACTTTGTGAACTGGCCGTGAATGTGGCGCGCAAGGCGAGTGAATACTCTGCTTTGCGGCGTATTTCAGGCCTCATGTCACCTGCGCTCGTTACACCTGCAAACTCTACCGAATCGTGGCAAAAGCCCCGTAGGACGGCCTCTCGTCCTCGTGAATTGCGTTGGTCAGGGCCGGTTTTTGACCGTTAGTCCGCTGTCCAGCCACTTTTGGCGGCGTTCGCGACTATAGCAGCAATGATTAAGTGCTTCAATTCCATAAAAAATTGTTATGATCGCCGCCATGACGACTACTGCCCCTTCGACCCCGAGCGTTCAACTGCTCGAGGTCTCGCCGGAATATGCCGGCCAACGAATCGATAACTTCCTTCTCGCCCGGCTCAAGGGCGTGCCCAAGACCTTGATTTATCGCATTTTGCGCAAGGGCGAGGTGCGGGTGAACAAAGGCCGGATCAAGCCGGAGTACAAGCTCCAGGCAGGCGATATCGTGCGCGTGCCGCCGGTTCGCGTGCCCGAGCGCGATGAGCCGGTGCCTGTTGCCCAAGGGCTGCTGCAGCGCCTGGAAGACTCGATTATCTACGAAGACAAAGCGCTGATTGTGATCAACAAGCCCGCAGGCATCGCGGTTCACGGCGGCAGCGGCCTGGATTTCGGTGTGATCGAAGCCTTTCGTCAGTTGCGTCCGGACGCCAAGGAGCTGGAGTTGGTCCACCGCCTGGACCGCGACACCTCCGGGCTGCTGATGATCGCCAAGAAGCGCAGCATGTTGCGCCATCTGCATGAACAATTGCGCGGTGACGGCATCGACAAGCGCTACATGGCGCTGGTGCGCGGTCATTGGGCGACGTCCATCAAGCAGGTCCGGGCTCCATTGCTCAAGAGCAACCTGCGTTCCGGCGAGCGCATGGTCGAGGTCAACGACGAAGGCAAGGACGCGCTCACTGTGTTCAAGGTGCTGCGGCGTTTCGGTGACTTCGCCACCATGGTGGAGGCCAAGCCGGTGACCGGTCGTACCCACCAGATTCGTGTCCACACATTGCATGCTGGCCATTGCATCGCCGGTGACCCCAAATACGGGGACGACGATTTCACCCGTGAGATCCGCGAACTCGGCGGAAGACGCCTGTTTCTGCATGCCTATATGTTGACGGTGCCGCTGCCTGATGGGGGCGAGCTGAAGTTGCAGGCACCCGTGGACGCCATGTGGGCCAAGACTGTGGAGCGATTGAGTGCATCCTGACTACAAGCTCCTGATCTTCGATTGGGACGGCACCCTGGCCAATTCCATCGGTCGGATCGTGGAGTCGATGCATGTCGCATCCGACCGTACGGGTTTTGCCAGGCGCGATGACTTTGCGGTAAAAGGCATCATCGGTCTCGGATTGCCGGAAGCCATTCGCAGCCTGTATCCGGACATCGATGATGAGGCGCTGGTGGTGTTTCGCCAGCACTACGCTGAACACTACATTGCTCTGGAAGCCGAGCCGTCGCCGTTGTTCGAGGGCGTGGCGGATACCCTTGAGGCGTTGCGGGCAGAGGGCTATCACTTGGCCGTCGCCACCGGGAAGGCTCGTCGCGGGCTGGATCGGGTGCTGAAGGCTCATGGCTGGGAGGATTATTTCGATATCACCCGTGCCGCCGATGAGACCGCCAGCAAGCCGCACCCGCTGATGCTCGAGCAGATCCTGGCGCATTGCGAGGTGCGTCCTGAGCGAGCGCTGATGATCGGGGACTCGTCGTTTGATCTGCAGATGGCGCGCAATGCCGGCATGGGCTCGGTGGCCGTCAGCTACGGCGCGCAGACGATCGAGGCGCTGCGGGCGTTCGAGCCGCGACTGGCCATTGACCGTTTTCCTGAGTTGCACGCCTGGCTGAGCCGGCACACCGATTAAATTTGTTGAAGGATGCAAGTATGACCGATGAATGGAAGGCACCGGCCAAGGCAAGCGCTGACAACGGTGACGACAAGAGCTGGAAGTTACTGGAAAAGACTCTCCTGGCTGGGGTGGAGGAGCAGCGTCGTGCGCGCCGCTGGGGCATCTTCTTCAAGTGCCTGGTCTTTATTTATCTTTTCGTCGGGCTGGGGGTCATCATCCAGGCGATCGATATGAAGAAGAATCCCGGCAGCGGTTCGGCCTACACAGCTGTGATCGATATCGAAGGCATGATCGCGGACAAGGAGGCGGCGAGCGCGGACAACATTATCGGCAGCCTGCGGGCCGCGTTCGAGGATTCGAAAGTCAAAGGGGTGGTGCTGCGCATCAACAGTCCGGGCGGCAGCCCGGTGCAGGCGGGCTACGTCTATGACGAGATCGTTCGCCTGCGTGCGGCGCATCCGGACATCAAGGTCTATGCGGTGATTGCCGATCTCGGCGCCTCCGGAGCCTATTACATCGCCAGCGCGGCGGATCAGGTCTATGCCGACAAGGCCAGTCTGGTGGGGTCCATTGGTGTGACCGCCGCTGGTTACGGCTTCGTCGAGACCCTGGACAAGCTCGGTATCGAGCGTCGGGTCTACACCGCCGGTGAGCATAAGTCGTTCCTCGATCCTTTCCAGCCGCAGAAGCCGGAAGAAACCGCTTTCTGGCAGGGGGTGCTCGATACGACTCACAAGCAGTTCATCGCCAGCGTCAAGAAAGGCCGGGGTGATCGGCTCAAGGACAAGGAGCACCCGGAACTGTTCTCCGGTCTGGTCTGGTCTGGAGAGCAGGCATTGTCCCTGGGCTTGATCGATGGGTTGGGCAGTGCCAGTTCGGTGGCGCGGGATGTGATCGGTGAGAAGGAGCTGGTGGACTTCACTGTCGAAGAGTCGCCGCTCGATCGTTTCTCGAAGAAGCTGGGGGCGAGCATTGCCGAGCGCCTGGCGATGTGGATGGGGTTCCAGGGCCCGGCATTGCGCTAATCGGCTCAGGGTATCTGCACGCCCTCTGCCAGCAACATATCCACAAGGCGGATCAGGGGCAGGCCGATCAGGCTGGTGGCGTCGGAGCCTTCGGTGCTCTGGAACAGGCTCACGCCCAAGCCCTCGGCCTTGAAGCTGCCGGCGCAATCATAAGGCTGTTCGATCCGCAGGTAGCGCTCGACCCGTTCCGGGTCGAGCGTGCGCATGTTGACGGTAAAGGGCACGCAATCGACCTGGCAGGCGCCAGTCTGGCTGTTGAGCAGTGCCAGGCCAGTGAGGAACGTGACTTGGGTCCCGCTGGCGGCCAGCAGTTGTTCGCGGGCATTGTCGAAGGTGTGGGGTTTGCCCAGGATGCGCTCGCCGAGCACGGCGACCTGGTCCGAGCCGATGATCAGGTGTGCCGGGTGGCTGTCGGCCAGGGCCAGGGCTTTTTCCCGGGCCAGGCGCTTTACCAGTTCCCGGGCGGGCTCGCCGGGGCGGTGGCTTTCGTCGATATCCGGCGAGCTGCAGACGAATGGTAGTCCCAGGCGGGCGAGCAATTCCCGGCGGTAGACCGAGCTGGAGGCAAGTAATAAAGGCAGCATGGGCATCTCCAAAAGTCAGGGGCGAATTCTAGCGTCCTGTCTCGGAAATAAGCTGTTCATTTTTGGCGGCGTCTTGGGTGCCCGGCCGGCGTTGCCGCTCCTCGCATAGCCCTGCTATGACTCGTCGCGGCGCCTTGGCCGAACACCCAAGCCACTCGCCAAAAGAGAACGTATTTCCGAGACAGGACGCTAGCGAGGCGTGCAAGTGATGGACAGGGCTGAATTTCCTTTGACATGGGCGGGGGCATCCCTATAATGCTGCGCCTATGTTGAATGACCCGATTCCACCTCACGTTGACCCGCGCAAATTGGCTGATCGTGGCACCACCCTTCAAGGTGAACTGCTGCTGGCCGATTTGAAGAGACTCTGCGACCCGCTTTCCGACGATGTCGGTACGGTCCAGGCCAAATTCGTTTTTGAGCGAGATGAACGTAAATCTGTGGTAATCCACAGCTTTATCGACACTGAAGTCAAAATGGTTTGCCAGCGTTGTCTTGAGCTGGTCACCCTGCCGATCCACAGCGAATGCAGTTACGCCGTGGTGAAGGAGGGTGCGAATACCCAGTCGTTGCCGAAAGGTTATGACGTGCTGGAACTGGGCGAAGATCCATTGGATCTGCAGTCACTGATCGAGGAGGAGCTTCTGCTCGCCTTGCCCATTGTGCCTGCTCATCATCCGGAAGAATGCCAGCAGCCGGCGGGAGCAGATGAACCCGAACCGAGCGAGGACGAGGTAACGCGGTCCAACCCGTTCAGTGTATTGGCGCAGTTAAAGCGTGACCCAAACGTTTAGGAGTTAATCAATTATGGCTGTTCAGCAGAACAAAAAATCCCGCTCTGCCCGTGACATGCGCCGTTCGCACGACGCTCTCGAGGCTAGCACCCTGTCCGTAGAAAAAACCACTGGTGAAGTTCACCTGCGTCACCACGTATCGCCAGAAGGCGTATACCGTGGTCGTAAAGTGATCGACAAGGGCGCTGACGAGTAATCCTTGTCCGCTCAAGTCATCGCAATTGACGCAATGGGCGGGGACTTCGGTCCCCGCAGCATTGTTCAGGCCAGCCTTGCTTGTCTGAATGCAACACCCTCGCTGCACCTGACCCTCGTTGGTCAACCCTCCCTTCTTGAAGAAATGCTCAGTGGCCAAGCGGCTGCGGATCGTGCGCGCCTGACGATTACCCCTGCGTCCGAAGTCATCACCATGGACGAAAAGCCGGCCCAGGCCTTGCGCGGCAAGCCTGACGCGTCGATGCGGGTGGCTCTTGAGCTGCTGCGCGACGACAAGGTCCAGGCCTGTGTCAGTGCCGGAAATACGGGGGCGTTGATGGCGCTGTCGCGCTATGTGCTCAAGACCCTGCCGGGCATCGACCGGCCGGCCATGGTCGCGGCGATCCCGACCCGCAGAGGCTTCTGCCAGTTACTCGACCTGGGGGCCAATGTCGATTGCAGCGCCGAGCACCTGCTGCAATTTGCGGTGATGGGTTCGGTGGCGGCCGAAACCCTAGGTATCGCGCGCCCTCGCGTGGCGCTGCTGAACATCGGAACCGAAGACATCAAGGGCAACCAGCAGGTCAAGCTGGCCGCCACGTTGTTGCAGCGCGCTCGGGGAATCAACTACATCGGTTTCGTCGAGGGCGATGGTTTGTACCGGGGCGAGGCGGACGTGGTGGTGTGTGACGGCTTCGTCGGCAACATCCTGCTCAAGTCCAGCGAGGGCCTGGCAACCATGATCGGCGAGCGGATCGAGAGCCTGTTCCGGCAGAGCCTGGCCTCGCGGGTGGTGGGAGCCCTGGCGTTGCCCTTGATGCGTCGCCTGCAGGCGGACCTGGCGCCAGCGCGGCATAACGGGGCCAGTTTTCTCGGGTTGCAGGGGATTGTGATCAAGAGTCATGGGTCGGCAGGCGTGCAGGGTTTTCAAAGCGCTATCAACCGGGCGGTGATCGAAATCCAGGAGAACCTGCCCGAGCGCCTGCATGGTCGCCTCGAAGATTTGTTAACTTAGGCGTTTTCGCTCGACAATGCTTAAATGTGACCGGTCGGTTCAACCCGCCATCCAACAGTCAGTTTCCTAGCGCCCCACGGGGCGTCAATTTTTGACGACAAGATCATTAGGGGCTTTGTTTTCATGTCTGCTTCCCTCGCATTCGTCTTTCCAGGACAGGGCTCGCAGTCCCTCGGCATGCTGGCCGAGCTGGGCGCGCAATACCCGTTGATCCTCGAAACATTCAAAGAAGCGTCCGATGCACTCGGCTATGACTTGTGGGCTTTGACCCAGCAAGGGCCCGAAGAGCAGCTCAATCAAACCGATAAAACCCAACCGGCCATCCTGACCGCCTCGGTCGCTCTGTGGCGCCTGTGGCTGGCTGAAGGTGGTGCGCGTCCGGCTTTCGTTGCCGGTCATAGCCTGGGGGAATACAGCGCCCTTGTCGCCGCTGGCAGCCTTGGCCTGGGCGACGCGGTGAAGCTGGTGGAGCGCCGTGGCCAGTTGATGCAGGAGGCCGTTCCGGCCGGGCAGGGCGGCATGGCCGCGATTCTCGGCCTGGAAGATGCCGATGTGCTGGCAGCCTGCGCCGAGGCGGCGCAGGGCGATGTGGTCAGTGCGGTGAACTTCAACTCCCCGGGCCAGGTCGTGATCGCTGGTGCCAAGGCTGCGGTCGAGCGCGCCATTGAAGGCTGCAAGGCCCGTGGTGCCAAGCGCGCCATGCCGTTGCCGGTCAGTGTGCCGTCGCACTGTGAATTGATGCGTCCTGCTGCCGAGCGCTTCGCCGAATCCATTGCCGCCATTGATTGGCAGGCACCGCAGATTCCCGTGGTGCAGAATGTCAGCGCTGATGTGGCGCCAGACCTCGAGACCCTCAAGCGCGACCTGCTGGAACAGCTCTACAAGCCGGTTCGCTGGGTCGAATCGGTGCAGACCCTGGCGGCCAGGGGCGCGACCGAACTGGTCGAGTGCGGCCCAGGCAAGGTGCTGGCCGGTCTGAACAAACGCTGCGCCGAAGGCGTGTCGACTTCCAATCTCAACACCCCAGACGCTTTCGCTGCCGCCCGTGCAGCGCAGGCCTGAACAGGAGAAGCTTGCATGAGTCTGCAAGGTAAAGTTGCACTGGTGACCGGTGCAAGCCGCGGCATCGGCCAGGCCATTGCCCTGGAACTGGGTCGCCAAGGCGCCATCGTTGTCGGCACCGCGACTTCCGCTTCGGGCGCCGAGCGTATCGCCGCGACCCTGAAGGAAAACGGTATTCAAGGCACGGGCCTTGAGCTGAACGTTACCAGTGACGAATCCGTCACGGCGGTGCTGGCCAGCATCCAGGAACAGTTCGGTGTCCCGGCTATCCTGGTCAATAATGCCGGTATCACTCGTGATAACCTCATGATGCGCATGAAAGATGACGAATGGTTCGACGTGATCGACACCAACCTGAACAGTCTGTATCGGCTGTCCAAGGGCGTTCTGCGCGGCATGACCAAGGCCCGTTGGGGGCGGATCATCAGTATCGGTTCGGTTGTGGGTGCCATGGGCAACGCCGGCCAAGTAAACTATGCTGCGGCCAAGGCCGGTCTGGAAGGTTTCAGCCGTGCGCTGGCGCGTGAAGTGGGTTCGCGGTCGATTACGGTAAACTCGGTCGCACCGGGTTTTATCGACACCGACATGACCCGTGAACTGCCGGAAGCACAGCGTGAAGCCTTGTTGACACAAATTCCGCTGGGGCGCCTGGGGCAGGCCGAAGAGATCGCGTCCGTGGTCGCTTTTCTTGCATCCGACGCTGCGGCATACGTGACCGGGGCTACAATCCCGGTGAACGGCGGGATGTACATGAGTTAAATGTGACGGATTGCTTCAAAAAAATGTCATACGAGCTGTCTAAAATCCGTTATAAAGCTGCAACTTATTTATAGACGGCGGGCCGTCAGGGTTCGAAGGAAAAGCTTTCGGTTGAAAAATCGAAAAGCCTTTCTATACACTTACCCACCGGCCAGTTGCCTGAATTGTCCATTAGGAGTGAAAACAAGGTATGAGCACCATCGAAGAGCGCGTCAAGAAAATCGTTGCCGAGCAACTGGGCGTTAAGGAAGATGAAGTCAAGAATGAAGCATCTTTCGTTGAAGACCTGGGTGCCGACTCCCTTGACACCGTTGAGCTGGTGATGGCTCTGGAAGAGGAATTCGAGACCGAAATCCCTGACGAAGAAGCTGAAAAAATCACTACTGTACAAGCTGCTATCGACTACGTTACCGCCCATCAGGCGTAACCTTTTTAGTCGTCGCTTGCTGTCATGGAAAAACCGCACTGCCATTACGGCGTGCGGTTTTTTCTTTAGGCCTGATGAAAAGTCGTCATTAGAAAAAGGAGAGTGCTGTGTCGCGTAGACGCGTCGTAGTCACCGGTATGGGTATGTTGTCGCCACTGGGCACGGATGTGCCGAGCAGCTGGCAGGGCATTCTGGCTGGCCGTAGTGGCATTGGTCTGATCGAACACACCGACCTTTCTGCCTATTCCACCCGTTTTGGCGGCTCGGTAAAGGGCTTCAATGTCGAGGAATACCTGTCGGTCAAGGAAGCCCGCAAGCTTGATCTGTTCATCCAGTACGGCCTGGCTGCCGGTTTTCAGGCGGTGCGCAACGCCGGCCTGGAAGTCACCGATGCCAACCGTGAACGCATCGGCGTGGCCATGGGTTCGGGTATTGGCGGCTTGACCAATATCGAAGAAACCAGCCGCACGCTGCACGATTCGGGACCGCGACGGATTTCTCCGTTCTTCGTACCGGGCTCGATCATCAATATGATTTCCGGTTTCCTGTCCATCCACCTGGGTGCACAGGGACCCAACTATGCCATTGCCACGGCATGTACCACGGGCACCCACTGCATTGGCATGGCCGCGCGCAACATCATGTACGACGAAGCTGACGTGATGATCGCTGGCGGCGCCGAGATGGCGGCTTGTGGTCTCGGTATGGGCGGCTTTGGCGCCTCCCGTGCACTGTCGACCCGCAACGACGAGCCGGCCCGTGCCAGCCGACCTTGGGACAAGGGCCGCGATGGCTTCGTGCTGTCCGACGGTGCCGGTGCGCTGGTACTCGAGGAGCTGGAGCACGCCAAGGCGCGTGGCGCGACCATCTATGCCGAACTGGTTGGCTTTGGAACCAGCGGTGACGCGTATCACATGACCTCGCCGCCGGCCGATGGCGCCGGTGCTGCCCGTTGCATCGCCAATGCCTTGCGTGACGCGAAGGTCAACAGCGAGCAGGTGCAATACATCAACGCCCATGGCACATCGACCCCGGCGGGCGACCTCGCCGAAGCCCAGGCGATCAAGACCGTGTTCGGCGAGCATGCCTACAAACTGGCCGTCAGCTCGACCAAGTCGATGACCGGTCACTTGCTGGGTGCCGCAGGCGCGGTAGAGGCGATCTTCAGCGTGCTGGCGATCAACAGCCAGGTGGCGCCGCCGACCATCAACCTCGACGAACCGGACGAAGGCTGCGACCTGGACTTCGTTCCGCACACCGCCCGGGGCATGGACATCGATGTGGTGCTGTCCAACTCCTTCGGCTTCGGTGGCACCAACGGCTCGCTGGTGTTCCGCCGGTTTGCCGGTTGATGGACAGCTGGGTCGACGGTCAGCCGGCTGACGTTCTGTCGCTGAAGGATCGCGGCCTGGCTTATGGCGATGGGTTGTTTGAAACCATCGCCGTGCGCAATGGCGAGCCGGTGCTGCTGGCGCGTCATCTGCGGCGGCTCGAGCTGGGCTGCCAGCGGTTGGCGCTCAATCTCGACAACCGCGCATTGAGCGCGGAACTGAGCGCTTACGCGCAACACCTGGGTGAAGGTGTGCTGAAGCTGATTGTGACCCGTGGCGACAGCCTGCGCGGTTATGCCGCCGCCCCTTCGGCCCAGGTTCGGCGCATCCTGCAAGGGAATCCTCCGGCCGCTTATCCTGTTGCCCACGCCGAGCAGGGCGTTGCCCTGTTTCCTTGTGCGACTCGCCTGTCCGAGCAGCCGTTGCTGGCCGGCCTCAAACATCTCAACCGTCTTGAACAGGTCATGGCTCGCGCCGAATGGACCGATTCGGAGCACGCCGAAGGCCTGATGCTGGATATGTCCGGGCGGGTGATCGAAGGGGTCTTCAGCAACCTGTTTATCGTGCGTGACGGTGTGTTGATGACAGCTGACCTGAGCCGGTGCGGCGTGGCTGGCGTGATGCGTGCCGAATTATTGTTTCAAGCCGAGTCGCAGGGCATCGCCACGCAAGTGACCGATATCCATCTTGAGCAACTGCACCAGGCCGATGAGGTCTTTGTCTGCAACAGCGTGTATGGCGTGTGGCCGGTACGCGCATGCGGTTCGACACGCTGGTCGGCCGGGCCGCTCACCCGTAAACTGCAGACCCTTGCCCGCGCGTTATTGGATGTTTGATTCGTGAGACGTAAATTCTTGCTGTTGCTGGAAACCGGTCTGGTTCTGGCAGGGCTGCTGTGGGGCGCTTCTGCCTGGAAGATTCATTCGGCGTTGCAACAGCCGCTGAACATCACTCAGGAAGAACTGCTGGAGATTCCTAACGGGACCACCCCGACCAAGACCCTCTATCGCCTCGAGGCTGACGGCCTGATCAGGGACGCGTTCTGGCTGAGGGTGTATTGGCGCTTCAATCTCGCCGGCCAGCCCCTGCACTCCGGCGAATACCGGATGGTACCGGGCATGACCATGGAAAACCTGATCGGCGTTTGGAAACGCGGCGAGGTGGTGCAGTACAGCGTGACGCTGGTGGAAGGCTGGAATTTCCGTCAGGTCCGTGCGGCACTGGCCAAGGATGAAAAACTCCAGCAGACCCTCACCGGCCTGAGTGACAGCGAGGTGATGGATCGGCTGGGCCACTCCGGGGTGTTCCCCGAAGGGCGGTTTTTCCCGGATACCTATCGCTTCGTGCGCGGAACGTCGGACGTTGATCTTCTGAACAAGGCCTACGACCGGCTTGAAGACGTACTGGCCAGGGAATGGGCCGAACGCGCCGCCGATGTGCCCTATACCCAGCCCTACCAGGCGCTGATCATGGCATCCCTGGTGGAAAAGGAAACCGGCGTACCCCAGGAACGCAGTCAGATTGCCGGTGTGTTCGTGCGTCGTCTGCGCATGGGCATGCTGCTGCAGACCGATCCCACGGTGATCTATGGCCTGGGCGAGCGCTACACTGGCAAACTCACCCGTGCCCATTTGAAAGAAGAGAATCCGTACAACACCTACCTGGTTCCGGGGTTGCCACCGACGCCGATTGCCATGGTGGGACGCGAGGCGATTCATGCCGCGTTGAATCCTGCGTCGGGAGACAGCCTTTACTTTGTCGCGCGCGGGGATGGCAGCCACGTGTTTTCCGACAATCTGGATGAGCACAACAACGCGGTGCGCGAATACCAGCTCAAGCGTCGCGCCGACTATCGCTCCAGCCCGGCTCCGGCCACGCAGGGTGACTCGGCGCCGATTCCGGCGGCCTCGCCCGATACGGCTCCCGAAGCCCTGCCCCAGGTGCAACCGGAGAAGCCTGCTCCCGAACCGAATGCTGACGAGCTCCCGAGCCCGCAATGACTCTGACTAAGGACTGCCCGTGACTGGCTTGTTTATAACGCTGGAGGGCCCGGAGGGCGCCGGCAAGAGCACCAACCGCGAATTCCTGGCCGAACGCCTTCGGACTGCGGGGATCGAGGTGGTGCTGACCCGCGAGCCGGGCGGTACGCCGCTGGCGGAGCGGATCCGTGAGGTGCTGCTGGCGCCGGCCGAAGAAGTGATGAACCCCGACACCGAGCTGTTGCTGGTGTTCGCCGCCCGGGCACAACACCTGTCCGAGGTGATTCGTCCGGCCCTGGCCCGTGGCGCAGTGGTGCTCTGCGATCGCTTTACCGATTCGACCTATGCCTATCAAGGTGGTGGCCGGGGCTTGTCCCTGGAGCGCATCGCGGCACTGGAAACCTTTGTCCAGGGCGACCTGCGACCGGACCTGACGCTGGTGTTCGACCTGCCGGTGGAAATCGGCCTGGCCCGTGCCAGCGCCCGTGGTCGGCTGGATCGTTTCGAGCTTGAGGGCGAGGCATTCTTCAATGCCGTGCGCAACGCCTTCCTGAGCCGTGCCAAGGCCGATCCGGCGCGTTACCTGTTGATCGATGCCTCCCAGCCGCTGACCCAGGTCCAGCAATCGCTGGACAGCCTGTTGCCCGGTTTGCTGGAGCGTGTCCGTGGCTGAAGCCTATCCCTGGCAGGACGGTCTCTGGCAACAACTGGCCGGTCGTGCCCAGCATGCCCATGCGTACCTGCTCCATGGCCCGGTCGGGATCGGCAAGCGGGCACTGGCCGAACGCCTGATGGCCCACCTGCTGTGCCAGCGCCCGGGCGCCTCGAACGCGTGCGGCGAGTGCAAGTCCTGCCTGCTGCTCAAGGCTGGCAGCCATCCCGATAACTATGTGCTGGAGCCGGAGGAGGCGGACAAGGCGATCAAGGTCGACCAGGTCCGTGATCTGGTCAGCTTCGTGGTCCAGACTTCACAGCTGGGTGGGCGCAAAGTGGTGCTGATCGAGCCGGTCGAGTCGATGAACATCAACGCCGCCAATGCCTTGCTCAAGAGCCTCGAGGAGCCTTCTGGCGACACCGTCCTCTTGCTGGTCAGTCACCAGCCGAGTCGCTTGCTGCCGACCATCAAGAGCCGTTGTGTGCAACAGGCCTGCCCGTTGCCGAGCGAGGCGATGAGTTTGCAATGGTTGGCCCAGGCCTTGCCCGACAGCACCGATGACGAGCGTGTCGAATTGCTGACCCTCGCCGCCGGTTCGCCCCTGGCGGCCGTCAGCCTCCAGGCCCAGGGTGTGCGTGAGCAGCGGGCGTTGGTGGTGGACGGGGTGAAGAAGCTGCTCAAGCAGCAGCAATCACCGACGCAATTGGCCGAGGGGTGGAACGCCATCCCGCTGCTGTTGCTGTTCGACTGGTTCTGCGACTGGTCGAGCCTGATCTTGCGTTACCAGCTTACCGACGATGAGGCGGGTCTGGGGCTGGCGGACATGCGCAAGGTGATTCAGTACCTGGCGCAAAAAAGCAGCCAGGACAAAATCTTGAACATTCAGGACTGGTTGCTTGCCCAACGTCAGAAGGTGCTGAGCAAGGCGAACCTCAACCGGGTGCTGTTGCTCGAGGCATTGTTGGTGCGGTGGGCGAGCTTGCCGGGTCGTAACTGACAGACGTCGCCAAGGCTCCTAGACTCAGTACGAAAAGTCTTGAGACGAAGGTCAGGCAAGGCGAAAACAGCCGAGGAACGCCCGGGGTCGCGTCCGACTGTACTGGAGTACATGAGCATTCCGAGGCTGTTTTCAACGCAGCATGAACAAGTATCAAGGCTTTTCGTACTGAGGCTAGACTCAGCTCAATCGCAGCGGAGAACAGCATGAACGAACCTGTCAGTCCCGGACCGCGCAACGGCATCCTGTCCCTGGCCATCAAGGACAAGTCGGTGCTTTACGCCGCCTACATGCCTTTCATCAGGAATGGCGGCCTGTTCATTCCCACCAACAAGCATTATCGACTGGGGGATGAAGTGTTCATGCTGTTGAGCCTGATGGATGAACCGGAGAAAATCCCGGTCGCCGGCAAGGTGATCTGGATGACCCCCAAAGGTGCCCAGGGCAACCGAGCGGCCGGCGTCGGCGTGCAGTTCAATGACGGCGACAGCTCAGCCCGCAATCAGATCGAAACCCACCTGGCCGGAACCCTGAAGTCCGACCGTCCCACCCATACGATGTAGCCCGACCCTTTATGCTCGTAGATTCCCATTGTCACCTCGACCGTCTCGACCTTGCCGCCCATGGCGGTTCCCTGGATGCAGCGCTGGACGCTGCCCGTCAGCGGGGCGTCGGACACTTCCTGTGCATCGGTGTCAGCGCCGATAATGCCGCCGACGTCAAGGTCCTGGCCGACCGTTATGAAGATGTCGACTGTTCGGTCGGTGTCCATCCGCTGGATGTCCAGCCCGATGCTGCGCCGGCCCTGGACTGGCTGTTGCGTGAGCTCGACCATCCAAGGGTCGTCGCCATCGGTGAAACCGGCCTGGACTACCACTACGAGCCGGAAGCCGCCGAAGTGCAACAGGCTTCATTCCGCCTGCACCTGGACGCCGCGAAGCAGACTGGCAAGCCGGTGATCATCCACACCCGGGGCGCTCGGGCTGACACCCTGGCCTTGCTGCGCGAGGCCGCGCTGCCCCAGGCCGGCGTGCTGCACTGTTTTACCGAAGACTGGGACATGGCCAAGGCAGCGCTGGACATGGGGTATTACATTTCCCTGTCCGGGATTGTCACGTTCCGCAACGCCGATGCCTTGCGTGACGTGGCCAGCAGGGTGCCGGCCGACCGGTTGCTGGTGGAAACCGACTCGCCGTACCTGGCCCCGATCCCGTATCGCGGCAAGCCGAATCTTCCGCAATATGTGCGGGAGGTGGCGGAGTTCCTGGCAATGCTGCGTGGCGAATCCTACGAGCGGTTCGCTGACCAGACGACGGAGAATTTTAAACGGTTGTTTCCGCTGGCTCACGTCCGGTCGGTCAAGGCTTGAATTTCGAACAAAAAAAACCCGGGTTCTGGGGGGTGAATCCGGGTTAAGACCATTAGGAGTAAAACAAAGGCACGCGGTCCTTTGGTACCTTTACCGGCGCGTCACTTGGGGGAGATGTCGCGCCGACAATTGAAGTATTGATCAGGATACCGACGCGTCCAGTTTGCCCGGGGCGGTTTTTAAACAAATTTGGAATACGCTCGCTTCGGATAAGTTCTCACTGTCGCCACCGGTTGTCGGGACGACGCGGTAGCGCAAGCGGCAGCGAGCCAATGTTGTACGATTTTGTGAGGAACTATGGCCGGGAACGGATGATCCGTGCATTTTTGCGTAAGTTAGGCATAATACCCGGCTTCGAATTTTGACCTTCAGACCTTTTTCTTATGCACAAAGAACCTCGTAAGGTCCGTGAGTTTCGCCGCCGCGAGCAGGAAATTCTCGACACCGCACTCAAGTTGTTTCTCGACCAGGGCGAAGACAGCGTCACCGTCGAGATGATTGCGGATGCTGTGGGTATCGGCAAAGGCACGATCTATAAACATTTCAAATCCAAGGCGGAAATCTACCTGCGCCTGATGCTCGATTACGAGCGCGATTTGAACGAATTGCTGCATTCGGCGGACGTGGACAAGGACAAGGAGGCGCTGTCCCGGGCCTACTTCGAATTCCGCATGCGCGATCCCCAGCGCTACCGCTTGTTCGACCGCCTGGAAGAGAAGGTGGTCAAGGGCAACCAGGTGCCGGAGATGGTCGAGGAGCTGCACAAGATCCGCGCTTCGAACTTCGAGCGCCTGACGTTGCTGATCAAGGGCCGGATCAGCGAAGGCAAGCTCGAAGATGTGCCACCTTACTTCCACTACTGCGCTGCCTGGGCGTTGGTGCATGGTGCGGTGGCGTTGTACCACTCACCGTTCTGGAGCAACGTGCTGGAGGATCAGGAAGGTTTCTTCCAGTTCCTGATGGACATCGGCGTGCGCATGGGCAACAAGCGCAAGCGCGATACCGACGTACCGAGCAGTTAAGGCATTCAGATACCTGATTGCGCCATGTCCGCTTACATGGCGCAGTGCCCCAGTAATATACTCAGGCTTGGGTCTTGCGAAAACCTGAATTCTAGGTCAAGTTTCGTAGGTCCGATTTTTCTTTCGCCGGAGTCATCCATGATCGTTGACCGTCAGGGCAGGCGTTTTCGCAATTTGCGGATCAGCCTGACTTCCGCCTGCAACTACGCCTGCACCTATTGCGTGCCCGACGGCAAGCGCCTGGTGGCGGCGCAGGACGAGTTGTCGGCCGAGGCGATGGCGCGAGGCGTGGCTTACCTGATCGAAGCTGCCGGCATCGAGCGACTGCGCATCACCGGGGGCGAGCCGTTGGTCAGTCCCAAGCTCGAACGCTTCATGACGGCGGTGGGGCAGATGGGGCTGGAGGACATCAGCCTGACCACCAACGGCCAGTTGCTGGCGAAGAAGTTGCCTTTGCTGGTGGGGGCGGGCATCCGTCGCATCAACGTTTCCCTCGACACCCTGGACCCTGCCGCATTTCGCAGCATCGCCCGCGGCGGCGACCTGGTGACGGTACTCGACGGCATGGACCAGGCCCATGCGGCGGGCATGAAGATCAAAGTCAATATGGTGCCGTTGCGCGGGCAGAACCTGGATCAGGTGATGCCGTTGCTCGAATACTGCCTGGCGCGTGGCTATGAGCTGCGCTTCATCGAGCTGATGCGCATGGGGCACCTGGCCAGCGATTCCAACGGGTTCTTGCAGCAGTTTGTCAGCCTGCAACAACTCTTGAGCCTGATCGGTGACCAGTATGAATACTTGCAAGCCGACGCCCCAGTGGATGCGACGGCGGTGCGCTATGAGATCCCAGGCATGGGATATTTCGGTGTGATCGCCAACGAAAGCGTGCCTTTCTGCCGTACTTGCTCGCGGTTGCGGTTGTCTTCCACAGGCTGGTTGCATGGTTGCCTGTCCTCGAGCAACCGTCATTTCGTCGGCGACCTTCTGGACAAACCCCGTCACGAGGCGCTGCCGGCCCTTCAGCGGCTGTTGGTCAAGGCCTTGGGGGACAAGCAAGAGGTAGCGTTTTCCGGCGGCGCAACCATCATGAAGATCATCGGCGGCTGATCCCACGCAATCGCGGGCAAGCCTTGCTCTCACAGGTACGGTGTTTACCCTGTGGGAGCAAGGCTTGCCCGCGATTACATTGTTCCAGTCAATCCATTTTCATTGAGCTGGCGCAAAAGCTGCATTCAACGGCCATTCGCCGGTTTTCCGACACCGGTTTCTGGAGGGTAGGATGCGTAGCCTGGTTTTGCTGCTGGCCGTTTTGGCGCTGGCTGGCTGTATGAATGTCAGCGACATGGGGGAGGGCGTTCGTTATCACATGAGCGACGCCGGTCTGCTGGATCACAGCGACAGTCGCCGTGTGAATAACCTGCGTATTCAGCCCGATTCGTTCATCTACATCGCCCAAGGCGCTTTCGCACCGCCAGGCGGTGCCTATCCGCGTCCCAATGTCGTGGCCGAAGAAGCCTTTAACGGGTTCATCGAATATTTCCCGATGGTCCGTCGCGCCCGGGTTCCCGAAGGGCTTGATCAGGCCATGGGCGAAGCCCGTGCTGCCGGTGCTCACTATTTGCTGTACACCCGGTTCGCCAAGGCCGACAACCGCATCGGCAATTCTGACGAATGGCTGGACGAAGAAGCCGTGGATCGTCTGGGAGTCGACACCAGTGTGATCCAGATCATGTTGATCGAGACCAGCACCCAGTATTTGATTGATACTGCACGTATCAAGAGTCGTGGCGGTTTACTGACGTTGCACGACAAGCAGCCACAAGACCTCATCGCCACGCCGTTGCGTGAATATGCCCGCAGCCTGCTGGGGATGAGCGACGAGTAAATACAAGGAGTCACCATGAGCGGACCGCAAAAAGCCAATGACCTGCTGGGGCAGATCCCCAAGACCAAAGGCCTGCCGCCGGTCCACTTATGGAACCCCGACTTCTGCGGCAACATCGACATGCGCATCGCACGCGATGGCACCTGGTACTACCTGGGCACGCCCATCGGCCGCAAGCCGATGGTCAAGCTGTTCTCCACCATCATCCGCCGCGACGGCGATGACTACTTCCTGATTACCCCCGTGGAAAAAGTCGGCATCCAGGTCGATGATGCGCCGTTCGTGGCCGTGAGCCTGGAGGTCGAGGGCCATGGCGAAGGGCAGTTATTGCGCTTCACCACCCACGTCGATGAAACCACCGAGGCCGGCCCTGATCATCCGATGCGGGTCGTGATCGATCCGCACACCCAGGAACCGGCGCCCTACGTGCATGTGCGCAGCAACCTCGAAGCGTTGATTCACCGAAATGTGTTCTACCAGTTGGTGGAGCTGGCGGTGAGTCGTGAGATCGACGGGCAGCACTGGTTGGGGGTGTGGAGTGGCGGGGTGTTCTTCCCCATTGGCCTGGAACCGTAACCCTGTGGGGCGAGCCTGTGGGAGCAAAGCTTGCTCGCGATAACACTGCCAGCGTGGATGTTGGCTGACACTACGCCTTCGCGAGCAAGCTTCGCTCCCACATGTGTGCCCAGAACGAATTCAATTGACAGCCAATCATATGATGATTAGCGTGAGCCACCAATAAGAGTGGCCCGCGGGGTTTTCATGTCCAGCAGTTTTCACGCATCGACCGTCGATTGGCTCGGCGGTTGGATTGCCGCCGGCCAGGTCAAGCCTGGGCAGACCATCAAGGTCGAGGCGGACCTGGGCGAGCAACTGGGGGTCAGTCGCACGGTGATTCGCGAGGCGATCAAGACCCTGGTGGCCAAAGGCATGCTCGAGGTCGGGCCAAAAGTGGGGACGCGGGTGCTGCCGGTACGGCGCTGGAACCTGTTCGATCCCCAGGTGGTCGGCTGGCTGTCACGCAGCGGTTTGCCAGAGAACTTTGTCGATGACCTGTTGGATCTGCGCCGCACCATCGAGCCAATGGCGGTGCGCTGGGCCTGCGAGCGGGCGACGGTCGAGCAGGTTCAGGCGATCCGCCTGGCCTACCATGCGCTGGAGCGGGCCGTGGACAGCGGCGTCGACTACAACCGGGCCGACCAGTTTTTCCACGAGTGCATCCTCGCCGCCAGCCACAATCAATTCATAGAACAAATGGTCCCGGCCCTGGGCGCGTTGCTGGCGGTGTCGTTCGAGGTATCGGCTGCCGATCCGGATGAACTGCGCCGCACCTTGCCCATCCACAAGGACATCGCCGAAGCTATCGCGTCCCGCGACGCGACACGGGGCGTCTGGGCCTGCATGACCCTGATCGACAACGCTGACCTGGCCATCAAGCGCTTCTACCCTCATGTGATGGCGGGTCGTACAGACATTGCCGGGCAAGCCGGAAACAGGAGGTTTCAATGATGTGGAAGGCGGTAACGGAGCACCGGGCGAAACTGGGCGAGGGGCCTTTCTGGGACGAGCTGACCCAGGCGCTGTATTGGGTCGACATCGCCGGCAAACAGGCGCTGCGGTTGATCGGTGCCAATGTACAGATCTGGCAGATGCCCGAGCATGTGTCGGCCTTCATCCCCACACAGAGTGGTGATGCGCTGGTGACATTGAGCAGCGGTGTCTACCGGTTGGATCTGGACTCGCCGGGCCTGGAGCCGCGCCTGACGCTGCTGTGCATGGCCGATCCCCAACCCGGTAACCGCGCCAACGAAGCCCGTTGCGATGCCCTGGGCCAGCTGTGGCTCGGGACCATGCAGAACAACATTGGGGAAAACGGTGAGGATCTGCCCCTGGAACACCGCTCCGGCGGCTTGTTTCGCGTGGGCGCCGATGGCCGGGTCATGCCGTTGCTGCGCGGACGGGGCATTCCCAACACGCTGTTGTGGAGCACTGATGGCACCACGGTGTATTTCGGTGAAAGCCTCGACGGCACGTTGTACCGGCATTTCATCCATCCCGATGGCAGCCTGGCGCCCGCCGAAGTCTGGTTTGGCCCTCATTCGCGCGGCGGCCCGGACGGCTCGGCGATGGATGCCCGGGGTTATGTCTGGAACGCCCGCTGGGATGGCAGCTGCCTGCTGCGAATCAACCCTGATGGACAGGTCGACCGGGTGATCGAACTGCCGGTCAGTCGTCCCACCAGCTGTGTGTTCGGGGGAGAGGATCTCAAGACTCTGTACATCACCAGCGCAGCCAGTCCGTTGGCGCATCCGCTGGACGGCGCGGTGCTGTCCATGCGGGTCGATGTGCCGGGTGTGAGCTGTACGCGGTTTGCGGGTTAAATCCCAAAATATGGGATGTAAATATATATATTGAGATTGTTTGGTGGCCGGGTTTATAGTCGGCTCCATCAGCAACATGCATTCACACTAAAAAAACAAAACAGGTGAAGCGATGCAACGATCCATCCCCGTACGCCCCGGTGGCGTACGTGACCCACTGTCCTCTCAGCGCCTTCGGCCGGTCATCCCTGGATGCCCGGTTTTTGTCGTGGCTGCGGATAGCGGAGTCGTGAGCCATGGCTGAAGCGCTTTCCTTGCCGCCAGTGCCCGAGCCCCCCAAGGGCGAGCGGCTGAAGAACAAGGTGGTGTTGCTGACCGGTGCCGCCCAGGGTATTGGCGAGGCCATCGTCGCTGCGTTCGCTTCGCAACAGGCGCGCCTGGTGATCAGCGACATCCAGGCCGGCAAAGTCGAACAGGTTGCCGCTGATTGGCGTGAACGCGGGGCGGACGTGCAAGCGTTGCAAGCCGATGTGTCGAACCTGCAGGACCTGCAGGCCATGGCCCGCCGTGCCGTTGAATTGCACGGCCGCATCGATGTGCTGGTGAATTGCGCCGGCGTCAATGTGTTCCGCGACCCGTTGGAAATGACCGAGGAAGATTGGCGCCGCTGCTTCGCCATCGACCTGGACGGTGCCTGGTATGGCTGCAAGGCTGTGTTGCCGCAGATGATCGAGCAGGGCGTGGGCAGCATCATCAATATTGCTTCGACCCATTCGTCCCACATCATCCCCGGCTGTTTTCCTTATCCGGTGGCCAAGCATGGCTTGCTCGGCCTGACTCGCGCCCTGGGCATCGAATACGCACCCAAGGGCGTACGCGTCAACGCCATCGCACCGGGCTACATCGAAACCCAACTGAACGTCGACTACTGGAACGGTTTTGCCGATCCTCATGCCGAACGCCAGCGTGCGCTGGATCTGCACCCGCCACGCCGCATCGGGCAACCGATCGAAGTGGCAATGACGGCCGTGTTCCTGGCCAGTGATGAAGCACCTTTCATCAACGCTTCATGCATCACCATTGATGGTGGACGTTCGGTCATGTACCACGACTGAACATTCCGGATTGCAGTCTGAAACTTTGCCTGTAATCCAATCATCATACGATATGACTATTTGGATCTATGCTGTAGCAACTTGCTGTGACCGCCCAGCCTGCGCTTTGCCACCGATGGTGGAGCAGACCCTGGACGTTTGGCTTTCAATAAAAAAAACAAGGAGTCAACTATGAATCATCGTCGTGGGATCCGTTCCCTGTGCCGCGTTGCCTTGGCAGTTGCCGCGGTCGGTCTCAGCAGTACCTTGCTGGCGGCTGAAGAAGTGAAGATCGGTTTTCTGGTCAAGCAGGCCGAGGAGCCCTGGTTCCAGACCGAATGGGCGTTCGCTGAAAAAGCGGGCAAGGACAAGGGCTTCAAGGTCATCAAGATTGCCGTGCCCGATGGCGAGAAGACCCTCTCAGCCATTGACAGCCTCGCGGCCAACGGCGCCAAGGGCTTCGTGATTTGCCCGCCGGACGTGTCCCTGGGCCCGGCCATCATGGCCAAGGCCAAACTCAACGACATGAAAGTCATCGCCGTCGATGACCGTTTCGTCGATGCCAGCGGCAAGTTCATGGAAGACGTGCCGTACCTCGGCATGGCCGCGTTCGAAGTGGGCCAGAAGCAGGGTGCCGCCATGGCTACTGAAGCCAAAAAACGTGGCTGGGACTGGAAAGACACCTACGCGGTGATCAACACCTTCAACGAGTTGGACACCGGCAAGAAACGCACCGACGGTTCGATGGACGCCCTCAAGAAAGCCGGTATGCCGGACGACCACATCCTCACCACGGCGCTCAAGACCCTCGACGTACCGGGGAGCATGGACTCCACCAACTCCGCCCTGGTGAAACTGCCCAGCGGCGCGAAGAACCTGATCATCGGCGGCATGAACGACAACACCGTGCTGGGTGGCGTGCGCGCGACTGAAAGCGCCGGCTTCAAGGCAGACAACGTGATCGGGATCGGCATCAATGGCACCGACGCCATCGGCGAGCTGAAAAAACCCCACAGCGGTTTCTTCGGTTCGATGCTGCCTAGCCCGCACATCGAAGGCTACAAGACCGCCGAGATGATGTTCGAGTGGGTCACCACCGGCAAGGAACCACCGAAGTACACCGCCATGGACGAGGTGACGCTGATCACTCGGGAGAACTTCAAGCAGGAGCTGGAAAAGATCGGCCTGTGGAATTGACGGCCGGTTGATTCAAAAGCGGCCCTGGTGTCTTGGGGCCGCTTGATCTCTGTGAGTTCGAGGTGGTTATGCAAGCGCAAACAGCGACACAGCAACACAACATCGGCGCCAGCTTGCGATTCAACGGAATCGGCAAAGCCTTTCCCGGCGTGCAGGCGTTGGCCAATATCAGTTTTGTCGCCCATCCAGGCCAGGTTCATGCCTTGATGGGGGAAAACGGCGCGGGCAAGTCCACGTTGCTGAAGATTCTGGGTGGGGCCTACATCCCGAGCAGCGGCGAGCTGCAGATCGGCGAGCAGACGATGGCCTTCAAGTGCACGGCCGACAGCATCGCCAGCGGCGTGGCGGTGATTCACCAGGAGCTGCATCTGGTGCCGGAAATGACGGTGGCCGAGAATTTGTTCCTGGGCCACCTGCCGGCCCGTTTCGGCCTGGTCAATCGTGGCGTGTTGCGCCAGCAGGCGTTGGCGCTGCTCAAGGGCCTGGCCGACGAAATCGATCCCCAGGAAAAAGTCGGTCGCCTGTCCCTCGGCCAGCGCCAACTGGTGGAAATCGCCAAGGCCTTGTCCCGGGGCGCTCATGTGATTGCCTTCGATGAACCCACCAGCAGCCTCTCTGCACGGGAAATCGACCGCTTGATGGCGATCATCGCGCGCCTGCGGGACGAGGGCAAAGTGGTGCTGTATGTGAGTCACCGCATGGAAGAGGTGTTCCGCATCTGTGACGCGGTGACGGTGTTCAAGGATGGCCGCTACGTGCGCACCTTCGAAAACATGAGCGAGTTGACCCACGATCAGTTGGTCACCTGCATGGTCGGTCGCGATATCCAGGACATCTACGATTACCGTGCCCGTGAGCGCGGTGAAGTGGCGCTGCAGGTCGATCGCCTGCTCGGTCCGGGGCTGCGTGAGCCGGTGAGTTTCCAGGTGCACAAAGGTGAAATCCTTGGCTTGTTCGGGCTGGTAGGGGCCGGACGCACCGAATTGCTGCGATTGCTCAGCGGCCTGGAGCGCCAGACCGAAGGGAGCCTGGTCTTGCACGGTGAGGCGCTGAAACTGCGTTCGCCCCGGGACGCCATCGCCGCCGGCGTACTGCTCTGCCCGGAAGACCGCAAGAAGGAAGGCATCATGCCCCTGGCCAGCGTCGGCGAGAACATCAACATCAGCGCTCGCAGTGCCCACTCCACCCTCGGCTGCCTGTTGCGCGGCGATTGGGAAAAGGGCAACGCCGACAAGCAGATCAAGGCGTTGAAAGTGAAGACGCCGACGGCGGGGCAGAAAATCATGTTCCTGTCCGGCGGCAACCAGCAGAAGGCGATCCTCGGTCGCTGGCTGTCTATGCCGATGAAAGTCCTGTTGCTGGACGAGCCCACCCGCGGCATCGACATCGGTGCGAAGGCGGAGATCTACCAGATCATCCACAACCTGGCGGCCGAGGGCATCGCGGTGATTGTGGTCTCCAGCGACCTGATGGAAGTGATGGGCATTTCCGACCGGATCCTGGTGCTGTGCGAAGGGGCCATGCGCGGCGAGCTGCCGCGTGCCGAGGCCAACGAATCCAACCTGCTGCAACTGGCGCTGCCACGCCAACGCGTTGCCGACGCGGCGAACTGAGAGGTAAATCATGACCATTCAAAACAATGCACTGCCAACGGCACGCAAACCCCTGGACATGCGTCGGTTCCTGGACGACTGGGTCATGCTGCTGGCGGCCATCGGCATCTTCGTGCTCTGCACCCTGTTGATCGACAACTTCCTGTCGCCGCTGAACATGCGGGGCCTGGGCCTGGCAATTTCCACCACCGGCATTGCCGCCTGTACCATGCTGTATTGCCTGGCATCCGGGCACTTCGACTTGTCCGTCGGCTCGGTGATTGCCTGCGCCGGCGTGGTCGCGGCGGTGGTGATGCGCGATACCAACAGCGTGTTCCTGGGTGTCAGCGCGGCGCTGGTGATGGGGCTGATCGTTGGCCTGATCAACGGCATCGTCATTGCCAAGCTGCGGGTCAATGCCTTGATTACCACGTTGGCGACCATGCAGATCGTTCGCGGCCTGGCCTACATCTTTGCCAATGGCAAGGCAGTGGGCGTGTCCCAAGAATCGTTCTTCGTGTACGGCAACGGCCAGTTGTTCGGGGTGCCGGTGCCGATCCTGATCACCATCGTCTGCTTTCTGTTTTTCGGCTGGTTGCTGAACTACACCACCTATGGGCGCAACACCATGGCCATCGGTGGTAACCAGGAAGCCGCGTTGCTGGCGGGGGTGAACGTCGATCGCACCAAGATCATTATCTTTGCCGTGCATGGCGTGATCGGCGCGCTGGCGGGGGTGATCCTGGCCTCGCGCATGACCTCTGGCCAACCAATGATCGGCCAGGGCTTCGAACTGACGGTGATCTCGGCCTGCGTCCTGGGTGGAGTCTCGTTGAGCGGTGGGATCGGCATGATTCGCCATGTGATTGCCGGGGTGTTGATTCTGGCGATCATCGAGAACGCGATGAACCTGAAGAACATCGACACTTTCTACCAATACGTCATCCGTGGCTCGATCCTGTTGCTCGCGGTGGTCATCGACCGCATGAAACAGCGCTGAAACCTGCTTCGACCGGGCGGGCCCCATCGCGGGCAAGCCCGGCTCCCACGGGTCTTGTGTCAGCCACAAAACCAGCGCCCGCCCAGACCGCATGTGGGAGCGGGCTTGCTCGTGAAGGCGTCGGCATATTCAATATCAATGTTGGCTGATCTGGTGCTATCGCGAGCAGGCTCGCTCCCACAGGTTTTTTGTCTGTCGCGAAGCCCGCAGACGCCGCAGACCGCATGTGGGAGCGAGCCTGCTCGCGATGGCGGCCGATCAGGCCGCTTTGCGCAGCGCCTCGATCAACTCCTGCTTGCGCATCTTCGAACGCCCGGGAATGTTTTTCGCCCGGGCTTCTTTCATCAGGCTGTCGACCGTCTGGGTTTCATGGGAAGCCTTGCTGCTGCGCGGATGGCCTTCCCGGGTCTTGGCTGCACGACGAGCCGATTCCTTGCGGTCGGTTTTCTTTTCCGCGGCCGGTTTGTGCTTCCCTGAGCCGCCGGAACGTTCGCCGCCGCCGGACTGTTTGTTCACCGTCGCCCAAGCGCGTGCCTCGGCCGTGTCCTCGGACAGGCCTTTCTTCTCGTAGCTTTTTTCGATGTGCTCGGCCTTGCGCTTTTGCTCGGCGGCGTATTTGTCTTTGCTTCCACGAGGCATGGGATTCTCCTCCTCAAATGTGTGAGCAGAGGCTACTGGCTGGCGCCACCTTCGGAGCCCGAACCACCGGTGGTGGTTTTCGAGCCCACGCCGGTTCCGGCGTTATCGGGCGCTGTAGAGTCCGGTGTGTTCATGCCGCCCTGGCGGCCCATGTCATTGCCCTGCACACGCGGATCGGTACCTGTGGCGGGTGGCTGGCCATTGTTCAAGGTGCCGCCGCCGGTGCCATCGGTGTTCAACTTGGGCATGCCCTGGGTGGCCGGCGAGTTGGGTGCCTCCACCGGGTCGGTCGGTCCGGTACCGGAGGTGGTCGCCGCGAAGGCCACCGAAGACAGCAGTGCGGCAAATGTGAACGCAGTCAGCCTTGAAGTGATCATGGTGTCGCCTCCATTTTTCAGATGCTTGCCTGATCTTGGGCCGTGCGGGATCGGGGTTGGTGCCTCGGGGGCGACGAATGGCGCTTTTTGCGGAGCATAATCATTTTGGATTGGCATGTGACGAGCGCCACGTAGCGGCTTAGTATGGCGCTTTCAATTGGCTACAAGGCCCGTTCATGTCGATCGAGATCCGTCCCGCGCAACCCAGCGATGCGCCTCAAATCCTTGCCTTCATCACCGAGCTGGCCGACTACGAAAAGGCCCGTCACGAAGTCATCGCCAGTGTGGCCGACATCGAGCGCAGCCTGTTCAGCGAAGGCGCGACCGCCCACGGGCTGATCTGCCTGCGCGATGGCGTACCGATTGGTTTCGCGGTGTTTTTCTTCAGCTACTCCACCTGGTTGGGCAGCAACTGCCTGTACCTCGAAGACCTCTACATCACGCCCGAACAGCGTGGCGGCGGGGCGGGTAAGACGTTGTTGCGCCATCTGGCCAAGGTCGCCTGCGACAACGATTGCGGTCGTTTCGAATGGAGCGTCCTGGACTGGAACACACCGGCGATCGAGTTCTACAAATCCCTCGGCGCGCAACCCCAGGAAGAATGGGTGCGCTACCGGATGGACGGCAAGGTGCTACGGGATTTCGCCCAAGGCAACTGATGGCTCAGGCGTGGTTGGCGGAGGCCCATTCGGCAAATCCGGGCCGCTGTTCCAGACGCTTGCAGTATGCCGCCACGGCCGGGTAGTCCGGCCGTTCCATGGGCGTCTGGCGCCAGCGGTGCACGGACAGGCCGATGAGCACATCTGCTAGGGAAAACTCCGCTCCGGCCACATAGGCGCCCGTACGGCTCAACTGCTGTTCAAGCAATCCCATCTTCTCATTCCAGCCTTTGACCCCAGCGGCAATCTGCTGCGGGTCCTGGCAGCTGGGATCCTTGCGCACCAGGGCATAGAACGGATAACCCCATGACGGGTTGAGTTCCGTCGCCTGCCAATCCATCCACTGCTCGATTCGCGCCCGTGCGGCAGGTTCGACGGCAAGCAGGTCACTGCGTCCATGCTTGCCCACCAGATAACGGCAGATGGTGTTCGACTCCCAGAGCACACCGTTCTCATCGATGATCACCGGTACCTGGGCGTTTGGGTTAAGCGCCAGGAACGCAGGGTCGTGGGTTGAGTTGAAGCCAAGGCCCCAATCTTCGCGCTCGTAGGAAATGTCCAATTCCCGGCAAGTCCATAGCACTTTCCTGACATTGATCGAGGAAGTGCGGCCGAGGATTTTCAGCAGTTGTCCCATTTCGTTATCCCTGAGGGTTAAAGGCATCCGGACAGGAAACGTAGCAGGGTCGTGGGTGGATAGCGATAGGTGGAGATCTCTTCGTGGTAATCCCAATATATGGGAGTGATATTTATATATTGAGATTTTGTCGCGCTCAGGTTTATAGTCCGTGCCACTCACTGCCAAAAAACAGAACAGGTGAAGCGGATGCAGGCGCAATTGATCGCGCTCGATTGGGGGACGACCTCACTACGGGCTTACAAACTCGCCGCGGGAGGCGAGGTGCTCGAACAGCGCTCGCTGTCGTCGGGGATCATGCAGTTGCCCTCCGGGCCGCGGACCGTGGCCGGTCGTGAATGCACCGACGGTTTCGAGCTGGCGTTCGACGAGGCCTGCGGTGATTGGTTGGACGCGCAGCCGGGCCTGCCCGTCATTGCCTGCGGCATGGTCGGCAGCGCCCAGGGTTGGTGCGAAGCGCCTTACTGCGACACACCGGCTAACGTCGCCAATCTCGGACATTCCCTACAAACCGTTCGGAGCCTTCGCGGTGTCGATGTGCACATCGTGCCAGGGGTGATCCAGCGCTCGCGGTTGCCCAATGTCATGCGCGGCGAAGAAACCCAGGTACTCGGCGCCCTGCACAGCTTGCCGAACGAAGCGGTGCTGATCGGCCTGCCTGGCAGCCACTCGAAGTGGGTGGAAGTGGCCGACGGTTGCATCGTGCATTTCGACACTTTCATGACCGGTGAAATCTTCGCCGTGCTCAGCGACCACAGCATTCTCGGCCGTACCCAACAGCGCGGTGCTGCGTTCGATGGCGTGGCCTTCGATCGGGGTGTGCAGGTGGCGCTGTCGACGGACGGACAGGTCGGTCCGCTGTCCACCGTGTTCAGCGCTCGCAGCCTGGGGCTGACCGGTGAACTTGGCGCGAGCGCCCAGGCCGACTATCTCTCTGGCTTGTTGATTGGCCACGAGCTGACGGCGCTGGCCGCCGCACAGCGGCATCGGCGCAACAGCGTGCATTTGCCGACGGTGGTCTTGATCGGCAATTCCCAACTCTGCGCCCGTTATCAGCGGGCTCTCGACGCCTGCGGCTTTGCCCGGGTGACCCTGGCCGAACAGGCTACCGAACGAGGTTTGTGGCAACTGGCCGTGGCGGCCGGGCTGCTCGAATCCAGCGCATCGCGTTAAACCTGACTGGAGGTCTGACATGCTCACACAAGCACTGGCGCACAACGGGCTGATCGCGATCTTGCGCGGTCTGCGTCCCGAAGAGGCGGCAGCCATCGGCGAAGTCCTGTACAGCGCCGGATTTCGCGTCATCGAAGTACCGCTCAATTCCCCCGAGCCGTACGAAAGTATCCGCATCCTGCGCAATACCTTGCCCGCCGACTGCCTGATCGGCGCTGGCACCGTGCTGACCCCAGAGCAGGTGGAGCAGGTGAAGGCTGCCGGCGGCCAGGTGATCGTCATGCCCCACAGCGATCCGAAGGTGTTGCGGGCGGCGAAAGCGGCGGGGCTCTACCTCTCGCCCGGGGTCGCCACGCCTACCGAGGCATTTGCCGCGCTGGCCGAAGGCGCCCATGTGTTGAAACTGTTTCCTGCCGAGCAAATGGGCCCGGCGGTGGTCAAGGCCTGGCTCGCGGTGTTGCCGGCCGGGACCGTGCTGGTGCCGGTGGGTGGGATCACGCCGGACAACATGGCGGTGTTCCTCGAGGCGGGCGTCAAGGGGTTCGGCCTGGGCTCCGGGTTGTTCAAGCCGGGCATGACGGCAGACGAAGTCGCGGTGCGCGCCAAGGCTTACGTGGCCGAATGGAATGCCTTGAACTGAAGACTTTTCCAGCGCTGCGTGCGCTGCATCTGACAAGAGAGACAACAAGATGAAAATCACCAAACTGACCACCTTCATTGTTCCGCCGCGCTGGTGCTTCCTCAAGGTCGAAACCGACGAGGGTGTGACTGGCTGGGGCGAGCCGGTGGTCGAGGGCCGTGCCCATACGGTGGCGGCCGCCGTCGAGGAATTGTCCGACTACCTGATCGGCAAAGACCCGCGCAATATCGAAGACATCTGGACCGTGCTGTATCGCGGCGGCTTCTATCGCGGTGGCGCCGTGCACATGAGCGCCCTGGCCGGTATCGACCAGGCGCTGTGGGACATCAAGGGCAAGGCCCTGGGGGTGTCGGTCAGCGACCTGCTGGGCGGCCAGGTGCGCGACAAGATCCGCGTCTATTCCTGGATCGGCGGCGACCGGCCGGCGGACACCGCCCGCGCAGCGAAAGAAGCCGTGGGACGGGGCTTCACGGCGGTGAAAATGAACGGCACTGAAGAGCTGCAGTTTCTCGACACCTTCGAGAAAGTCGACCTGGCCCTCGCCAACGTGGCAGCGGTGCGGGACGCGGTAGGGCCGAACGTCGGCATCGGCGTCGACTTCCATGGCCGGGTTCACAAGCCGATGGCCAAGGTGCTGATGAAGGAACTCGACCCGTACAAGCTGATGTTCATCGAAGAGCCGGTGCTCAGCGAAAACTACGAAGCCCTCAAGGAACTGGCGCCGCTGACCAGCACGCCGATTGCTCTCGGCGAGCGTCTGTTTTCCCGCTGGGATTTCAAACGGGTGCTCAGCGAAGGTTACGTCGACATCATCCAGCCGGATGCGTCCCACGCCGGTGGTATCACCGAAACCCGCAAGATTGCCAACATGGCCGAGGCCTACGACGTGGCGCTGGCGCTGCACTGCCCGCTGGGCCCGATCGCCCTGGCGGCGTGCCTGCAACTGGATGCGGCTTGCTACAACGCGTTCATCCAGGAGCAGAGCCTGGGCATCCACTACAACGAGAGCAACGACCTGCTGGATTACGTCAAGGATGCGCGGGTGTTCGACTACGACAAAGGCTTCGTGAAGATCCCCAACGGCCCGGGCCTGGGCATTGAGATCAACGAGGAGTACGTCATCGAACGCGCCGCCGTCGGCCACCGCTGGCGCAATCCGATCTGGCGCCATGCCGATGGCAGTTTTGCCGAGTGGTGAGTTCCCAGGCCCACCACTGAACCTTGTGGGAGCGAGCCTGCTCGCGATCGCGGTGGGTCAGCTGATTAATGCGCTACTGACATACCGCCATCGCGAGCAGGCTCGCTCCCACAAAGGATCTCCATCGGCAAGGAGATCCCCATCCTCGCGTCCGTTTCCTCAATAAACATAAGAAGAGGCACCTCACATGCAAGCGCACACCCTGAGCGCGCAGGCGTCGTTGGTGACGCCCAGCCGCAAGCGTTTTTTCATCATGGTCCTGCTGTTCATCACCGTGGTGATCAACTACCTGGACCGCAGCAACCTGTCGATTGCCGCCCCCGCGCTGACCAGTGAACTGGGCATCGATCCGATCCATGTCGGGCTGATCTTCTCGGCGTTCGGCTGGACCTACGCCGCCATGCAGATTCCCGGCGGCTGGCTGGTGGACCGCGTGCCGCCGCGGATTCTGTACAGCGTCGCGTTGCTGTTGTGGTCGGTGGCCACGGTGATGCTCGGTTTCGCCGCCAGCTTCATCGCTTTGTTCGTGCTGCGCATGGCGGTCGGGGCCCTGGAGGCGCCGGCCTATCCGATCAACAGCCGTGTAGTGACCACCTGGTTCCCTGAGCGCGAGCGGGCCACGGCCATTGGTTTCTACACTTCCGGACAATTCGTTGGCCTGGCTTTCCTGACGCCGGTGCTGGCCTGGCTGCAGCACACGTTTGGTTGGCACATGGTCTTCGTGGTGACCGGCGCGGTCGGCATTCTCTGGGCGGTGATCTGGTACGCGGTGTATCGCGAGCCGCGGGATTTCAAGGGCGCCAACGCTGCTGAAATCGATTTGATTCGCGAGGGCGGCGGGCTGGTGGACATCCAGGCCGAGGCGGCCAAGGCCAAGGCGAAATTCAGCTGGACCGACCTGGGTGTCGTGCTGACCCGGCGCAAGCTGTGGGGCATCTATCTGGGCCAGTTCTGCCTGAACTCCACGCTGTGGTTTTTCCTGACGTGGTTCCCGACCTACCTGGTGAAATATCGTGGCATGGACTTCATCAAGTCTGGCCTGCTGGCATCGTTGCCCTTTCTCGCGGCGTTTGTCGGCGTGTTGTGCTCCGGGTTCTTTTCCGACTGGCTGATCCGGCGCGGCGCCACGGTCGGGTTCGCCCGAAAGCTGCCGATCATTGGCGGCTTGCTGATCTCGACCTCGATCATCGGTGCCAACTTCGTTGAATCGACACCGCTGGTGATCGCGTTCCTGGCGCTGGCCTTCTTCGGCAATGGCCTGGCGTCGATCACCTGGTCGCTGGTGTCGACCCTGGCGCCGGCGCGGCTGCTCGGGCTGACGGGTGGGGTGTTCAACTTCATCGGCAACCTGGCGGCCATCGCCACGCCGATTGTCATTGGTTTCCTTGCCAGCGGCGATTCGTTTGCCCCGGCCATTACCTATATCGCCGTTCTGGCGCTGGTGGGCGCGTTGTCCTACATCCTGCTGGTCGGGAAGGTCGAGCGCATCGAGTTGTAGTCCGACGGGGCGGGCGACCATAATGCCGCCCCGTTCCCCGCTCACTGTTGAAGGTCGGATATGCAGCAAGACGATCCAAAAATCACCAAGGACGCAGCGCCTACAGGCACCCAGACATTGCTGCGCGGCCTGGGTGTGGTTCAGGCGGTCGCCAGCGGTGCCCGTGACCTGAAGGAAATCGCCCGGCTGATTGGCACGACCCGCAGCACCACCCATCGCCTGGCCAGTTGCCTGGTGGACGAGCGTTACCTGCGCGTGGTGCCGCAGGTGGGGTATCTGCTGGGGCCGAAGTTGATCGAACTGGGTTTCCAGGCCCGGGAAGAGCTACCGCTGGTGAGCCTGGCGGGACCGTATCTGGACGAGTTGTCGGCATTGACCGGCGACACCGTTCACCTGGCGATTCGCGAGGGTGACGAGGTTCTGTACCTGCTGAAGAATCCGGGGCGCAACGGTCCGGAAATGCGTTCGCGGGTGGGCCATCGCATGCCGTTGGCGCGCACGGGGATTGGCAAGGCCCTGATGCTCGATGATCCCGAGGACAATTGGCGGCGGCTGTATGAAATCAGTCTGCCGGCCGCTGGGAAGAATCAGTTCTGGCCCCAGCACCAGGAGCAGTCCTGGGAACAGTTCCAGCAGCGGATGGTGGAGTATGTGGCGGGAGGCTATGCCTTCGACCTGGAGGACAATGAACCGTCGATTCGTTGCGTGGCGGCGCCGATCCGGGACGCCGGCAAGCGGATTGTCGCCGGTATCAGCATTGCCAGCACCGTGCCGTACATGCCGTTGGAAAAAATGGCCGAGCTGATTCCCCTGGTCAAAGGGGTCACAGCTCGGCTGTCGGCGGAGCTGGGTGCCAAGGTCTGATTAGTGGCCTGTGTGGCTAATTCATGCACTCAAATTAACCGTACAGGCCACTGCGTCAGGCCTTGAGCGTCGCCATGTCGATGACAAAGCGGTACTTCACGTCTCCGGCGATCATGCGGCTGTAGGCTTCGTTGATCTGGCGGATGTCGAGCATTTCAACGTCGCAACTGATGTTGTGCTCGGCGCAGAAATCCAGCACTTCCTGGGTTTCTGCGATGCCACCGATCAACGAACCGGCCAATACGCGACGGCCCATGATCAAATTGGCGGCATGGACCGGCGGATCGATCGGCTCGACCAGGCCCACCAGAATGTGTACGCCGTCGAAACGCAACGTCCCCAGGTAGGGATTGAGGTCGTGCTGTACCGGAATCGTGTCCAACAGGAAGTGGAAGCGTCCGGCGGCAGCGGCCATCTGCTTGGCGTCGGTGGACACGATCACATGGTCTGCGCCCTGGCGACGGGCTTCCTCCGCCTTGCTCGCGGAGCGGGTGAACAACGTCACTTCGGCGCCCATGGCCTTGGCGAACTTGATACCCATGTGGCCGAGGCCGCCCATGCCGAGCACGCCGACCTTGTCACCGGCCTTCACGCCATAGTGCTTGAGGGGGGAGTAGGTCGTGATGCCGGCGCAGAGAATCGGTGCGGCGCTGGCCGGGTCGAGTGCGGCGGGGATACGCAACACGAAATGTTCGTTGACCACGATGCTGTCGGAGTAGCCACCCATGGTATGGCCGCCGCTGATACGGTCCGGGCTGGCATAGGTCTGGGTCATGCCCTGGTAGCAATATTGCTCCAGGTCAGCATGGCAGGCTTCGCACTCGCGGCAGGAATCGACCATGCAGCCAACACCCACCAAGTCGCCGATCTTATAGCGGGTGACATTTGCACCGACGGCGGTAACCTTCCCTATGATCTCGTGGCCGGGCATCAGCGGGTAGACAGCGATGCCCCATTCGTTGCGGGCCTGGTGGATATCGGAGTGGCAGACGCCACAGTAGAGAATGTCGATTGCCACGTCGTCGGCCTGCGGGCTGCGCCGCTCGAACTTCATGGGGGCGAGGGGCGCGGTGGACGATTGAGCGGCGTATCCGATGGCAGTGTACATATTGAACCTCGCTAAACAATGAACAGTCAGGCGATCTATTCTGGGAGCCATGGCGGCATCCCGCGATGGCGATTCCTACGGGTGTCATGCCTAATCCTCCGGCCTTGACCGTAGATTGATCCTATGGAGCGCCAGACCTGCGATGATGTTCCCATCCCTTTTTCCGTGAAGTTTTTCCCATGTTGCTGACCCGCTATCTCGATGCCAACGCGGCGCTGGTTTCGCTGATCGAACCTCTGGCGACCCGTGACGGCTTTATTCCTACACAGCTGCCTGGCGTGCAAGTACTGCGGTGCAGCGAAGACATCGCCCGTGGCCCGCAGCTCTACGAGCCGAGCCTGGTGATCATTGCCCAAGGCAGTAAACTGGCGTACCTGGGACCGCGCACGCTGGAGTACGGCGCCGGGCACTACCTGATCCAGGCGCTGCCGGTACCGTTCGAGTGCGAAACCTACGCCATGCCCGATGCTCCGCTGCTCGGGATTTCCGTTGCGATCGATCGGGCGCTGTTGGGCGAGTTGGTGCTGACCATGGGATTGACGCCGGGACGGAACCTGCCGCCGCAGACACCGGAATCCATGACCAGCGCCGTGCTCGATGACGCCATGCGCGGATGCGTCGAGCGTCTGTTGCAATGCTTGCACGACCCACTGGAATGCCAGGTCATGGGCCAGGCGCGGTTGCGGGAATTGCTCTTCGCGGCGTTGCGCGGGCCCCAGGCCGATGTGTTGCGGGCGTTGGTGGAGCAGCAAGGGCAGTTCGCTCGGATCGCTGCCGCATTGAGCCACTTACACGCGCACTTCACCGAGCCGCTGAACGTCGAGACCCTGGCCAACTGCGCGAACATGAGCGCCTCGACTTTCCATGAGCATTTCAAGCGCAGTACGTTGCTGTCGCCGGTGCAGTACCTCAAGCGATTGCGCTTGCTCAAGGCGCAGCGGCTGTTGCTCAGCGAGGGCATGGGCGTGGCCCAGGTCGCACATCAGGTGGGTTACCAGAGCTCGTCGCAGTTCAGCCGGGAGTACAAGCGCTACTTCGAGCGCAACCCCGGGGAAGAGCGCGCTGCCTGATCCAGCGCCAATCCCTGTGGGAGCGAGCCTGCTCGCGATAGCGGTGTGTCAGCCGACGCAGATGTTGAATGATCGAGCGCTATCGCGAGCAGGCTCGCTCCCACATTGTTTTGGGTGGTTGTTAGAGTCGCAGGCAACAAAAAGGCCCCCATTGCGGGAGCCTTGATGTTCAGCGAATCGGCTTACATGTTCGGGTAAGTCGGCCCACCGGCGCCTTCCGGCGATACCCAGGTGATGTTCTGGGCTGGGTCCTTGATGTCGCAGGTCTTGCAGTGCACGCAGTTCTGGGCGTTGATCTGGAAGCGCTTCTCGCCGTCTTCCTTGGTCACCACCTCATACACACCGGCCGGGCAGTAGCGTTGGGCCGGTTCGTCGTACAGTGGCAGGTTCTTGCCGATCGGGATGCTCGGGTCGGTCAGCTTCAGGTGGCAGGGTTGCTCTTCTTCATGGTTGGTACCGGAGATGAACACCGAGCTGAGTTTGTCGAAACTGATCTTGCCGTCCGGTTTCGGGTAGTCGATCTTCTTGCAATCGGCAGCCAGCTTCAGGCAGGCGTAGTCGGGCTTGTTGTCGTGCAGGGTGAACGGCAGCTTGCCGCCGAAGATGTTCTGGTCGAGCCAGTTGAAGCCGCCACCGACGATTGCGCCGTACTTGTGGATCGCTGCGCCGAAGTTGCGGCTGGCGAACAGCTCTTCGTACAGCCAGCTGTTCTTGAAGCTGTCAACGTAAGCGGTCAGTTCATCACCGCCTTCGGATTCGGCGAACAGGCGATCGGCCACGGCATCGGCGGCGAGCATGCCGGACTTCATGGCGGTGTGGCTGCCCTTGATCTTGGCGAAGTTCAGCGTGCCGAGGTCGCAACCGATCAGCGCGCCGCCCTTGAAGACCATTTTCGGCAGCGAGTTCAGGCCGCCCTTGCAGATGGCACGGGCGCCGTAGCTGACGCGCTTGCCGCCTTCCAGGTACTGCTTGAGCACCGGGTGATGCTTGAGGCGCTGGAATTCGTCGAACGGCGACAGGTAGGTGTTGCTGTAGGACAGGTCGACGATCAGGCCCACGACCACCTGGTTGTTTTCCAAGTGATAAAGGAAGGAGCCGCCGGTGTTCTCGGTGCCCATGATGTCCAGCGGCCAGCCGGCGGTGTGCACCACCAGGCCGGGTTGATGCTTGGCCGGGTCGATTTCCCAGATTTCCTTCAAGCCGATGCCGTAGTGCTGGGCATCGGCGTCGCTGTCCAGGTTGAAGCGCTTGATCAGTTGCTTGCCGATATGGCCACGGCAGCCTTCGGCGAACAGCGTGTACTTGCCGCGCAGTTCCATGCCAGGCGTGTAGAGACCTTCCTTCGGGTGGCCTTCACGGTCAACACCCAGATCGCCAGTGATGATCCCGCGAACCACGCCGTTTTCGTCGAACAGGGCTTCCTGGGCGGCGAAGCCCGGATAGATTTCCACGCCCAGGTTCTCGGCCTGCTGGGCCAGCCAACGGCAAAGATTGCCGAGGGAAATAATATAGTTGCCTTCGTTGTGCATGGTCTTGGGCACGAAGAAGTCAGGGATTTTGCTCGCAGTGTCGGCGTTTCTCAGGACATAAATGTCATCGCGCTTGACTGGCGTGTTCAGCGGTGCGCCGAGTTCTTTCCAGTCCGGGAACAGTTCATTCAGGGCGCGGGGCTCGAACACCGCGCCGGAAAGGATGTGCGCACCCACTTCGGAGCCTTTTTCCACCACGCAGACGCTGATTTCCTTACCGGCTTCGGCGGCCTTCTGCTTCAGGCGGCAGGCGGCAGACAGGCCAGCGGGGCCGGCACCGACGATGACCACGTCGAATTCCATGTATTCGCGTTCCACAGGCTATCTCCTACTCTCAAGGCTCACGGTTTTTCTAATTGGAGGTTGGGCGTTGCATCCATTGTTTCCTTCGGGAAAACGACGAAAGTGACAATGGATGACCCGCGGTTCTCTCTTGGCGGCGCATTATATCTACACCACTCTCAAGGTTCAATACAAACGTTTGTTTGAAATAGCCGCAGGCCAGATAAATCACCGACGTGCGGCTTATGACTGGCCATTTTGCCGTATTGACCGGAATAAGCGTTCCGGTCAAGATACGGGCGGTTTTGCGCTCGCCGTAGGCTGACTGTTGGTTTCAAGAGCACCTCTAAAGACAGGGCGAAGGCAGCACAAAGTGACGTATTGCGTGTTCGAACGCGCAGTTTACACGCCGCGATAATGAATGACTCATCGGTCATCACTGACGGACGGTCTTCACTCCCGTGAGCAAGGTCATGTGTGGTTCATGCCGGCGTTTTTAGAGGTGCCCTTGCGCCCATGAGCATCAACCGCCAGGTTCGCCTAGGCGACTTTCTTTTCACCGGAGAGTAACGAGGAATCCATGAAGGTTCTTGTAGCTGTCAAACGAGTGGTCGACTATAACGTCAAGGTTCGCGTCAAGGCGGACAACTCCGGCGTCGACCTCGCCAACGTCAAGATGTCGATGAACCCTTTCTGCGAAATCGCCGTGGAAGAAGCCGTACGCCTGAAAGAAAAAGGCGTAGCGACCGAGATCGTCGTCGTCTCCATCGGTCCGACCACCGCCCAGGAGCAACTGCGCACTGCGCTGGCGCTGGGTGCCGATCGCGCCATTCTCGTCGAATCTGCCGAGGAGCTGACTTCCCTGGCCGTGGCCAAGCTGCTCAAGGCCGTTGTCGACAAGGAACAGCCACAGCTGGTGATCCTCGGCAAACAAGCCATCGACAGCGATAACAACCAGACCGGCCAGATGCTCGCCGCATTGAGCGGCTACGGTCAGGGCACCTTCGCCTCCAAGGTCGAAGTGTCCGGCGACAGCGTTGCCGTGACCCGCGAAATCGACGGCGGCGCGCAGACCGTTTCCCTGAAACTGCCGGCCATCGTCACCACCGACCTGCGTTTGAACGAGCCGCGCTACGCGTCCCTGCCAAACATCATGAAAGCCAAGAAGAAGCCGCTTGAAGTGCTGACTCCTGACGCTTTGGGCGTTTCCACCGCCTCCACCAACAAGACCCTGAAAGTCGAAGCGCCGGCTGCACGCAGCGCGGGCATCAAGGTCAAGTCGGTGGCTGAACTGGTCGAGAAACTGAAAAACGAAGCGAAGGTAATCTAACTATGACTATCTTGGTTATCGCCGAACACGACAACAAGGCGCTGGCTCCGGCCACGCTGAACACCGTTGCTGCCGCTGCCAAAATCGGTGGCGATATCCACGTTCTGGTAGCCGGTCAGGGCGCTGGCGCCGTGGCCGAAGCCGCCGCGAAAATCGCTGGTGTGGCAAAAGTGCTGTCGGCCGACAACGCCGCCTATGCGCACCAGTTGCCGGAAAACGTTGCACCACTGGTAGCCGAGTTGGGCAAGGGCTATAGCCACATCCTGGCTGCCGCTACTTCGAACGGCAAAAACATCCTGCCGCGGGTTGCCGCTGCCCTGGACGTCGACCAGATCTCCGAGATCATCTCGGTGGAAAGCGCCGACACTTTCCAGCGTCCGATCTATGCCGGTAACGCCATTGCCACCGTGCAATCGAGCGCTTCGGTCAAGGTCATCACCGTGCGTGCCACCGGCTTCGACCCGGTTGCAGCCGAAGGTGGCTCGGCCGCCGTCGAAGCCGTAGGCGCTGCCCACGACGCCGGTATTTCCAGCTTCGTCAACGAAGAACTGGCCAAGTCCGATCGTCCTGAACTGACCGCTGCCAAGATCGTCGTTTCCGGCGGCCGCGGCATGCAGAACGGTGACAACTTCAAGCACCTGTACGCCCTGGCCGACAAGCTGGGCGCTGCCGTCGGCGCTTCCCGCGCAGCGGTCGACGCAGGTTTCGTACCCAACGACATGCAGGTCGGCCAGACCGGCAAGATCGTTGCGCCACAGCTGTACATCGCCGTCGGTATCTCCGGCGCGATCCAGCATCTGGCCGGTATGAAGGACTCCAAGGTGATCGTTGCGATCAACAAGGACGAAGAAGCACCGATCTTCCAGGTGGCCGATTACGGCCTGGTGGCGGATCTGTTCGAAGCAGTCCCTGAGTTGGAGAAGCTGGTCTAATCCGGCCTCTTCACTTATAAAGAGCCCGGCTTTGACCGTAGTGCAGCTCATTTAAGGTTCTTCTGAGTCCTTGAATGAGCGCAATACGGTCCTGGCCGGGCTTTTTATTGTCTGCATTTTCAAGGGGAGCGTAACGCCATGGATCTTCGCCGTTTGGCCGGCTGGTCGTTGCTGTGGGCGCTGGCGGGCGTGCCGGGTCTGTCTGTCGCCGCCGGCAAGTGCGAGCGGATGATCGCCACTGGCAGCCCGGATGCGCCGCCTTATCTCTGGCAAGACCCTCAGGATCCCAAGCACTTGATCGGTGCCAGTGCCGACTTGCTGACCCAGGTGGCGGGAGAATTGGGCATCAAGGTCGAATTGCTCTATGCCGGCAAGCGCGCCCAGGCACTGGACGAGGTGCGCAGCGGGCGCATGGATCTACTTGCCGACGCCCCGTTGACGCCGACCGGGCTTGATTTCCTGGACTATGTCCATCCTCCCGTACTGGACAACGATTACTTGGTCTGGACCCGCAAGGATTCCAAGCTGGTCGTCAACGGGCCCGAGGATCTACACGGTCATCCCGGCGCCTTGTCGGAAAAGGCTCGCATGACTCAGGAATTCAGCCTCTTCGCCGAGCAGAGATTGTCCCTGGTCCGCACCTCCAACCTGACCCAGGCCTTTCAGAAATTGCTGCTGGGAGAGGTGGAATATGTCCTCGCCGGGCGCTACTCGGGCCTGGCGATGGCGCAGACACTGGGCATGGCGAACGACCTGCAAGCGGCTCCACAACCGGTGGATAAACCGGGGCTGTTCCTCGCGGTTTCCCATGACTCTGCCTGCAACGAGCCATGGTTGCGCGGACAGCTGGCGCAAAAGATGACAGAATTGGCCGCGTCCGGCCTGACGGAGGCTGTGTTGCAACGCAATCTCGAACGTTGGAACACACAGTTGCAGCCACCTGTCGGTGCCCCAAAACAGTAGGGAACATTAGTGACTATTCGACCTCTTTTCGCTGCCCTGGCCGTTCTGGCTCTGGCGGGCTGCGCAGCCGATCCGGCGCCGAATGAACAGATCCGCCTGACTGAACAGGCACTGGAGCAAGCCCGGGCGGTGGGTGCCACTGCCGATGAAGTGCCGGAACTGAAACTCGCCGAAGACAAGTTCGCCCGCGCCAAATCCAACATGGCCGACGCGTCGTACAAGAAAGCGCGCATGCGTGCCGAGCAGGCCGAGCTGGACGCACGTCTGGCCGAAGCGAAGGTGCTGACCCTCAAGAGCCAGGAGCAACTGAACGTGCTCGACACCCGCATCAAGCGCTTGCGCAAGCAACTGAGGGAGGATGCCCAATGAAGCACTCCCATGTGTTTGGCGGTTTGATCCTGGCGGGCCTGGCCAGCTTGTACGGCTGCGCGGGTCAACGCAGTGAAGTGGCACTGGAAAAAGCCAGTACCGATTTCCAGAAGGTGAAGGAAGACGCCAACGTCTTGCGCGCAGCGCCCAGGGACGTGATTCGCGCCGGTGAGTCGCTGGCTCGGGCCGATCGGCTGTCCAGTTACTGGGGCAGCGGTGAGGATGTACTGCATTACGCCTACCTCAGCCAGCGCTACAGTGAAATCGCCCGGGAACACAGTAACCAGGTGCTCAACGAAGAGCGCGCGGCAAAGCTCGAACTGGAGCGCCAGCGTCTGCAGTTGGCCTTGCGCGAATCCAAGTTGCTCAGTGTCCAGCAGCAAGGCAAATGGCTGGAAGAGCAGATCATGGAGATGACCACCACCCAGACCGATCGGGGCCTGGTGATGACCCTCGGCGATGTGTTGTTCGACACCGGCGAGGCTGAATTGAAAAACTCGGCCAACCGGGTGGTGCTCAAGATCGTGCAGTTCCTGCAGCTCAACCCCAAGCGAGTGGTGCGCATCGAAGGCTATACCGACAGCACCGGCGGCAAGCAGGAAAACCTCAAGCTGTCCCGAGACCGCGCACAGGCGGTGGCGGACGTGCTGGTAGACCTGGGGATTGATGACAAGCGCATCCAGGTCGAAGGCTACGGCGACGAGTTCCCGGTGGACGTCAACGCCACCGAGCGTGGCCGGGCGCAGAACCGTCGGGTTGAAATTGTGTTCTCCGACGAGAAGGGCCAGCTCGGCGCTGCCCGCTAAAGGGCCGCGTCACTGGAAAACCCGGCCCCTCAGGGGCGCCGGGTTTTTTTGTGCTTGTAGTTCGCACATTCGCACACAGTTGGGGCTGTCACTGCACTGTACGGTCGAGTAATCTGGCAACTGTCCCCGTACACTTCTAAACTGTTCCGGTATCGTTTCCTACAAGAACAACATGCCCGTGAAATCGAGTGCTGCGTCATGACCAACCTCCTGCTCTACCAACGTATTGCTCAGCAACTGGCCGAAGACATCCGCCGGGGTGTGTATCAGCCCGGTGAACGCGTGCCGTCGGTGCGCAAGATGAGTTCGCAGCTCAACGTCAGTCATGCGACGGTGTTGCAGGCCTATGCCAACCTTGAGGACCAGGGGCTGATTCGTGCGCGGCCGCAATCGGGTTACTACGTGCACCAGACGCCGGCGCTTACGGCGCCAACCCCGGATATCGCCCGGGTAGAGCGTCCGGGGTTGGTGACTCGCAGCAGTATCATCCAACAGGTATTGGTCGAGTCCCGTCGCGAAGGGGTATTTCCGTTGGGAGCGGCGGTGCCGAGTGTGGATTACCTGCCTGTACGGGCACTGCATCAGCAGTTGGCCAAGGTCACGCGCTTCCACAGCCCGCGGGCGTTCAGCTACATGTTCAGCCCCGGCTTCGAACCGTTGCGTCGTCAGGTGGCGATTCGCATGCGCGATGCCGGTGTCGTGGTGGATCCTTCCGAAGTGGTGATTACCCACGGTTGTGTCGATGCGCTGCAAATGTCCCTGCGGGTACTGACCCGGCCGGGGGATCTGATTGCCGCCGAATCGCCCACTTACTATGGTTTGCTGCAACTGGCGGATCTGTTGGGCCTCAAGGTCATCGAGATCCCCAGCGACCCGGTGACTGGCATGAGCCTGGAGGCCCTGCAACTGGCGGCCAACCAGTGGTCGATCAAGGCGCTGGTGCTGACCACGCGGCTGAGCAACCCCCTCGGCGGTACCATGCCTGAGGAGCGGCAGAAGCAACTGTTGCGCCTGGCTTCGGACTTCGACATTCAGGTGGTCGAGGATGACATCTACGGCGAGTTGATGTTCGAGCAGGGGCGGACCAAGGCGCTCAAGGCCTATGACCGGCTAGACCGGGTCATCTACTGTTCGAGCTTTTCCAAGACGTTGTCGCCGGGCGTACGCATCGGCTGGATGATCGCCGGTAAATTCCAGCAGGAGATCCAGCGACTGCAGACGTTCAGTACACACTCGGCGTGCAGCGTCACGCAGATGGGCATCGCGGCCTATCTGGAAAATGGCGGCTATGACCGCCATCTGCGCTATATCCGCCAGGAGTACCGCAAGAACCTCAGTGCCTTCCAGCTGGCGGTGCAACAGTACTTCCCCGAAGGCACGCAAATGAGCCGTCCCACCGGTGGCTTCATCCTGTGGGTCAGCTTGCCGGGGCGGGTCAATACCCAGGAGCTGCACGTCCGGGCGTTGCAACAGGGGATCAGTATCGCGCCGGGGTTGATCTTCAGTAACACCGAGCAGTTCAACCACTGCATTCGCCTGAACTGCGGCATCCCCTGGAACCGCGAGGCGGAACGGGCGTTGATGACATTGGGGCTGTTGGCCACGCAATTGTGCCAGGAGACCGCCAGCGGTTTCCTGTAGGTATCAGCGGGCTTGTCAGCGTCGGATTATCAGGCGAGCATGTACTTCTCTGCCGTAAGTGCCGTTGTCTTTATGAAAGCCATTGCTCCTGCCTCCTGGGTTTTGATCGGCCTGCTGACTGCCTTCCATGCCGCAGGCGTCGTGGCGGCTTCGGTGCAAGAAAAACCGGTCGCCAGCGCCACCCAAAATGCGTCGAAAAAACCACCGGCGGCGAAGAAGACAGTCGCTAAAAAAACGGCTTCCTCGCAGAAGAAACGGGCCCCTATTGCCTCGAAGAGCAAATCCGCCCATGAGGTCGCCAAGACTCCATTACCACCGGCCAACCTGGATCTGAGCCTGCCCCATGACATGGTTCAGCAGCTGCAACCACCCGGGAAGGTGCCGCTTCCCAAGCGTGAGTCGTTGCTACCGTCGATGTTCGAGCAGAAGCCGGACCCGTTCCAGCTCAATGGCCGCCTGCTGAATAACGAAATGCAGCTGCCACTGCGTAATTCGGAGCGCCGGGAAGTGGAAGGTGCGGCCCTGGATTTCGAATTCAAGCGATAAATCTTCGGTGAATACAATTCGACGCTGACTGCCCGGTCATCTTCCGTTGGGTGAAAAAACACGCAGACGGTAATTTAAAACGAGTGTTTAAGCCGCTACTCTGTGTTCCGTTATTGGGCCATTACCCGTGAGGATGTTGTCGTCATGAAATGCCGTGAAGGCTGTGGCGCCTGTTGCATTGCCCCTTCCATCAGTTCGTCGATCCCCGGCATGCCCCATGGCAAGCCGGCGGGAGAACGTTGTGTGCAATTGTCGGTCGATAACTTGTGCCGGATCTTCGGCCAGCCGGAACGTCCGGCGGTGTGCTCGGGTTTCGCGGCCGACATTGAGGTCTGCGGCAACAGCCGTGAGGAAGCCATCCGGCTGATCGGGTGGTGGGAGCAGGCCACTGCGGTGTAATGGGTCAATGGACTGGGCTGATGGTGAAGCCCAATGACGAAACTCAACTGACCGGACTTCGACAATAAGGAAAAAAACTATGGGTTCGCTGCATCGTATGGCTGTGTTGTGTGGCTTGAGTGCATTTTTGGCAACCGCAACTGCGCAGGCGGAAGATTGGCAGGTCGTCAAGGAGCAGGACGGTATCAAGGTTTCTCTCAGTGAAGTGGCCGGCTCCAAGTACAAGGCCTACCGCGGCGTGACGGTCATGAAAACCAGCATGACGAAGTTGCGGGCCCTGCAGGAAGATGTCCCGGGTGCCTGTGCCTGGATTCATGAGTGCAAAACCCAGAAGCTGCTCAAGCACGAAGGCAACCAGAGCTGGACCTACACCCAGTTCAATACGCCATGGCCGGTCACGTCCCGGGATTCGGTGTTGCAAGTCACCACCGTCGAAGGCGCCGATGGCAGCCTGACCCGCAACCTCAAGGGTGTACCGACCTACCTGCCGGAAGAGAAGGGGTTTGTGCGAGTGGCCCAGGTCGATGGCTTCTGGAAATTCACGCCCAAGGGCGCGGACCAGATCGAGGTGACCTATCAGGTCCACACCGAACCCGGTGGTGATGTACCGTCCTGGCTAGCCAACAAATTCGTGGTGGATGCACCGTTCAACACCTTGAAGGCCTTGAGGGAACGTGCCGAGAAATAATCGTCAGGCTTGATGGATGCCCACACGGAGACCGCCTGCCAGGCGGTCTTTTCGTTTGTGCCGTCCAGGTAATCAGCGGAACAATTATTCACACCCAAAGGTCGAGATAGAGGTAAGCCCGGCCATGATTTGATCGAGGAGACACTAATGCACAAGTGGGAAATCACGTTCGTTGATGACCACGGCGAAGCGATCGCCGAGCAGTTCGACTATGACCAGGAGCCCACCATGGAGCAGGCGGCACAGTTGATTCGTGAAAGATTGCTCCCGGTGCCCGCCAAGTTGGACCTCAATGACCTGGAAGGGCGAACTGCCGAGCCAACGGTCAAGAATCTCAAATCCCAGCACAGCATCGAAATCATCAGCATTACACCGATTTCATGAAGTTCGTGGCCTGGCCCCGCTTGGCAGTGGCTATCACTTGAGGCTACTCTGCAATGGAGATCAGCGAAAGGATCGCCAAGGTCCGGTCTTGTCAGCTACATGCTTGTGTCCCGACGGTCATTTGATGCCGTATCGCTTGCAATCCACGGGTTGCCCGCGTGGGAAGACGGAAAGTCTATCCATCGATCTGAGGAGGACGTTTCATGAGCACAGCCTATCAAGAAGACATCAGCACCAGTGTGTTGCGCCGCATGAAAGAAGGCGGGTTCGATTTCTCACGATTCCATCCTATCGAGTTCTACGCCATTTTCCCGGACGAGGAGCGGGCGCGCAGGGCGGCGGGTCATTTTCGGGGTGAGTCATTGAACGCACAGATCAGCGCACGGGACGACGGTGCCTGGTCATTGGAACTGAGCCGGGTGATGTATGCCACTTACGATGACATTGGAGATTTCGAGCAAGACTTCGAAGCGGTGGTGGAGCCCTTGGGCGGCATCATCGAAGGTTGGGGGGTGAAGCAGGAGATCCGGCGTCTCCAGGCTTGATATCCGTGCCCTGCCACACCACAACGGCTGACCTTCGGGTTGGCCGTTTTCGTGTGTGCAACCTGTAGCCGAGCACGGGCAGGTATACCACTACGCTCAATGACTCACCTTTTGTAGCTGACTGTGTCGAGCAGAGGCCATGTCCACGTTCCATGACTATGCTGGGTGTTAAAGGAAACCTGGGTGGTCGAGGACTGAAGGACGAATGGCCATGTTGAGTAGGACCGCCTCGGACCTGTACTGGATGTCGCGTTACCTGGAGCGGGCGGAAAACCTCGCGCGAATGCTCGATGTTAGTTATTCGCTGTCACTGATGCCCCAGGATGGTCGCGGCAACGGCCTGCACGAGCTGGCCATGCCCCTGATGATCACCGGCACCCTGGACGATTACCGGGAGCGGCACGGCGACCTGCACGCCGAGCGACTGTTGCATTTCTTCGCCCTCGATGCCGCCAACCCGGCCAGCATCTACAGTTGCCTGGGCGCCGCGCGGGCCTGTGCCCATGCGGTGCGTGGGCGAATCACCGCTGACATGTGGGAAAACACCAATGCCACCTGGCTGGAGGTTCGCGACATCGCCGGGCAGGGCCTGGGGCATTACGGCCTGAGCCGCTTCTGTGAGTGGATCAAGGAACGATCCCACCTGTTTCGAGGGGCCACCTTCGGCACCATCATGCGTAACGATGCATTCAGGTTCATTCGTCTGGGAACGTTTATCGAAAGGGCCGACAACACACTACGCTTACTTGACGCCCGCTACGAAATGGCTGGCGATCAGGCTGCCACCGTCAGCGACGGCACGGCCCACGCGTATTACCAATGGAGCGCGTTGTTGCGAGCCTTGTCATCCTTCGAGGCCTATACGCAACTCTACCGTGAGGCTCCCGGGGCTCGCCCTGTGGCCGAGTTGTTGCTGTTGCGTGCCGACGTGCCGCGCTCGCTGCGGGCCTGCACCGAGGAGATCGACCAGATCCTCGCCAGCCTGCCGGGCACCAACGGACGACTGGCACAACGTCTGGCGGCGGAAATGGGTGCACGCCTGCGCTACACCGGTATCAACGAAATCCTCGACGGTGGCCTGCATGCCTGGCTCACCGAATTCATCCCGCTGGTTCGGGAACTGGGCGACGCCATCCACAGTTCCTACCTGGAGGTCATATGAGACTCTCGATCAGCCACGAAACGGCCTACCACTACGAGCAGCAGGTTCGCGCCAGTATCCAGTACCTGCGCCTGACGCCCCACGACACCGAACGCCAGCATGTGTTGAGCTGGCAGCTCGATTTGCCGAGGCCGGTGCATGCGCAATTGGACCCGTTCGGCAACATCCTCCACGTCCTTACCCTGGAGGAACCCCACGAAACGATCATCATCGGCGCACGGGGCCAGGTGGACATCGACCCGCTACGCGAGGCCGAACACGAGGAGCAGTCAGCCTTGCCGTTCCTGCGCTTCACCCGGCTGACCGAGGCAGACGAGGCGCTCCGCGCCTTCGCTCGGGAGCAATGCAAGCAACGTCGCGACCGCACGGCGCTGATCGACCTGATGCACGGGGTGAACCAGCACATGACCTACGCCCCCGGTTCCACTGAAGTGGAAACCAGCGCGGCCCAGGCATTCGCCGGCCGTACCGGTGTGTGCCAGGACCATGCCCACGTATTCCTGGCCTGCGCCCGCAGCCTGGGCATACCGGCACGCTATGTGTCGGGCTACGTGTACAGCGGGGACAGTGAACACCTGGCCAGCCACGCCTGGGCCGAAGCCTGGCTCGAGGACGCCTGGTACAGCTTCGACGTGACCCACCAGTTGTCTCGTCCGGAGCGACACCTGAAACTGGCCGTTGGCCTGGACTACCTGGATGCTTGCCCGGTACGTGGCCTGCGTCGTGGTGGCGGTGAGCAGATGCGGGCCAGGGTGGCCGCGACGCCGGCACCGGTGATCACAGTGCAGCAGCAATGACGTGGAACGGTGGCGAGGGAGCTTGCTCCCTCGCCAAGGGAAGGTCTTATTGGCCCAACGGCTGTTTACGCCCGGCCATATGCTTCAGATACCCCACCAACAGATCCAGTTCCGGGTCTGGCAGCACGGCCGCTGAAAACGCCGGCATCTTGCCTTGGGGCCAGTGGCGCAGTCCCTGCGGATCCCGGATATAGCGCTTGAGGAAGTCGCCCGAGAAATATTCCGTGGGATTGAAGGGAATGTTCAGGTCCGGGCCAAACTGTGCGTCGCCTGCGCCATTGAGCCGATGGCATGCCAGGCAATTTTTCTGGAACAGCTCGAAGCCCTTGTTGACCGGATCGTCCTTGGACAGGGTGGACGCCGGCAGCAGGGCGGGGAAGCGCTCGGCCACGGCTGACATGCGCTTGATGCTCGCCACCGCGTACGGCCACTGTTCCGGGCTGATATGGCCCGCTTGAGGATCGGTCCAGACCAGATAGAAAGGTCCGGCACTGGACTTGCCCTCTCCCAGGGAGGGCCAAGGGGCGGCCGGGTCTTCGATGGCCAGCCAGGCGCGTGCGCCGTTCTTGTTGAGTAATGGCGCGGCGGACATTTCGGCGGCGAAACCGTCCAGGGCCACGGCCTGCAGATGATCATCCGGCTGGACACCGGTCAGCAGCGACGTCAGCGGTACGGCGCGATAGCTCATCGGTTTTTTGTAGGAAACGTCGTCGGGTATCTGGATCGTTCGAGCTTCAGGATGCTTGAGCAGTTCTTCGGTTTGCCAGGTACGCGCAGTCGCACCCAACTCCAGCACCAGTTGAGCGGCATACAGGGGCGTGCTGAGCAGCAACGCCCCGAACAGGATGAGAGCTTTCAATGGATCGCCTTCCATGTCGAGAGAGTGGCGCAAGGTTGGCACAGCCAACGCCGCTCGAACAACGAACCCGTCACATTTTTTGGCGACACAATGGATGGCGATACCGCATCACTGTTGATGCAGGCGCCCGCACGCAATACTCAGCCGATCATTTTGGGAATATTCGGCAAAATCAACAGCAGCGTGGTGGCGAAGAGAATGAGTCCGGCTTGACGAACTTTCGAATGTTTGAACATGGCTGACCCGCCTTTTTTGTTATTTCCTGAGGCCAGCCTGCATAACTCCATGATGGCTGGCGTTGCACTTCCTGTCTGACAAGCGCCTCGGCAAAACCCGACGACATTCTTGTACAAGGATTACATTAGGGGCCGCAGTCGCTTTGGCTTAGATCCAATTCGTATCAGGTTCAAACGTGTTGCTATAAAAAAGGAATGAGGCCTATTGCCACCTTCTTGCGGGTCCTTTAGCTAGACAGCTTGCGTTCCTGAATCGGTTAACCCGATAGCACGCTACCGTTCGTCTGACCGTGGTCGTCAATGCGGTTGAGCACTCGGGTCATTGAATCCAGCACCGCTGGGCTTATGGTTGGAGGCATTGCGTTATCCGTCGTGGTTCGAGGATGTCATGACCCAAGCGTTGATTTTCGATGCCTTGCGCACGCCCCGTGGCAAGGGCAGGGCGGACGGCGCCTTGTACAGTATCAAGCCGGTGAATCTGGTGGGAGGGTTGCTCCAGGCCTTGCAGCAGCGCATGGACCTGGACACCCGCCAGGTCGATGACGTCGTGCTCGGTTGCGTAACGCCCGTAGGCGAACAAGGGGCCGACATTGCCAAGACCGCCGCCCTGGTGGCCGGCTGGGATGTCAGCGTTGCGGGTCTCCAGCTCAATCGGTTCTGCGCCTCGGGCCTTGAAGCGGTGAACCTGGCCGCCATGAAAGTGCGCTCGGGGTTCGAGGACCTGGTGGTGGCCGGTGGGGTCGAGTCGATGTCCCGGGTGCCAATGGGCAGCGACGGCGGCGCCTGGGCGTTGGATCCGCAATCCAACCTGCAGGGGCACTTCGTTCCTCAAGGCATCGGTGCCGACCTGATCGCCACATTGGAAGGTTTCAGCCGCGAAGACGTCGATACCTATGCGCTGCACTCCCAGAAAAAAGCCGGGCGGGCCCGGGCTGATGGTTCTTTCGAGAGGTCCCTGGTGGCGGTGCGGGATCAGAACGGCATCGTACTGCTGGACCACGACGAATTCATCCGGGTCGACTCCACCCTTGAAGGCCTGGGCAGGCTCAAGCCGAGTTTCGAAGCCATGGGCCAGATGGGCTTCGACGCCACGGCGCTGAGGGTCTACAGCCATGTCGAACGGATCGATCATGTGCACACACCCGGCAACAGCTCCGGGATTGTCGACGGTGCGGCGCTGATGCTGATCGGCTCCGAAGCCAAGGGGCGCGCCCTGGGCCTGCGGCCTCGGGCGCGGATCATCGCTACGGCCGTCACCAGCACCGATCCGACCATCATGCTCACCGGTCCGGCACCGGCCACGCGCAAAGCCTTGGCCAAGGCCGGGTTGCGGGTGGAGGACATCGACCTGTTCGAGGTCAACGAAGCCTTCGCCTCGGTGGTGCTCAAGTTCATCAAGGACATGGCCATCGACCCCGCCAGGGTCAACGTCAACGGCGGCTCCATCGCCATGGGGCACCCCTTGGGAGCAACGGGGTGCGCCATTCTCGGCACCCTGCTCGATGAGTTGGAGGTGCGTCGTCTGCGCTATGGCCTGGCGACCTTGTGTGTGGGTGGCGGAATGGGCATTGCCACTGTGATCGAACGCCTCTGAAGGACATTCTCAATGACCGCTGCCATTCGTTACGAAACCGGCCACGACCGGATCGTCGTCCTGACCATGGACCTGCCTGGCCAGAGCGCCAATACCATGAACGCGGTGTACCGTGAGGCGATGGCCGTCTGCGTTGCCCGTCTGGTTGCCGAAAGAGACTCGATCGCCGGCGTGATCATCACCTCGGCCAAGAAGACCTTTTTCGCCGGCGGCGATCTCAACGAGCTGGTTGCGGTCGGCAAGTCCGAGGCCAAGGCCTTCTACGAGATGATCCTGGGGCTCAAGGCGCAGTTGCGCGCCCTTGAGACGCTGGGCAAGCCGGTGGTGGCTGCCATCAATGGCGCAGCGCTGGGCGGTGGCTGGGAGATCTGCCTGGCCTGTCATCATCGCATCGCGCTGGATCATCCGTCGGTGCAGATCGGGCTGCCGGAAGTCACCCTGGGCCTGTTGCCGGGCGGCGGTGGGTTAGTCCGGATGGTGCGCCTGCTTGGTTTGGAGAAGGCCTTGCCGTATCTGCTCGAAGGCAAGCGGGTTGACCCTCTACAAGCGATGCAGGCCGGGTTGATCGATGAGTTGGCGGTCGATCGTGAGGAACTGCTGGCCAAGGCGCGGGCCTGGATTCTCGCCAACCCGGACGCGGTGCAGCCTTGGGACGTAAAGGGCTATCGGATTCCCGGGGGTACGCCGTCCGATCCGAACGTCATGCAGACGCTGGCGATTGCCCCTTCGATTCTGCGCGCCAAGACCCAGGGTTGCTTGCCGGCACCGGAGAAAATCCTTTGTGCCGCGGTGGAAGGTGCACAGGTGGGTTTTGACGCGGCTCACCTGATCGAAACCCGCTATTTCACTGAACTGGCCACCGGCCAGATCGCCAAGAACCTGATCGGTACCTTCTGGTTCCAGCTCAACGAGATCAAGGCCGGAGGCTCGCGCCCACAAGGGTTTGCGCCGTATCTGACCAAAAAAGTCGGTGTGCTTGGCGCTGGCATGATGGGGGCCGGCATTGCCTGCGTCAGCGCCCTGGCCGACATCGAGGTGGTCCTGAAGGATATCCACCTGGCCGCAGCTGAAAAGGGCAAGGCCCGTTTGGCCGCGCTGCTGGACAAGCAAGTCGCCCGTCAGCAGATCACCGTGCAGCAACGTGAAACCACGCTGGCGCGGGTTCATACCACCGATAACGATGCGGACCTGTCCGGTTGCGATCTGATCATCGAAGCGGTGTTCGAGGATCGTGCCCTGAAAGCCAAGGTGTCGGCGGCCGCCCAGGCGGTGGTGGGACCGGATGCGGTGATTGCCTCCAACACCTCGACGTTGCCCATCACTGGCCTGGCTGCTGCAATTACGGACCCGACGAAGTTCATCGGCCTGCATTTCTTCAGCCCGGTGGAAAAAATGCCCTTGGTGGAGATCGTCAGAGGTGCCCACACCAGCGAGGTAACCCTGGCTCGTGGTGTCGATTTCGTCCTGCAGATCAACAAGACACCGATTGTGGTCAATGACGGTCGCGGTTTCTTCACGTCGCGGGTATTCGGCACCTTTATCCATGAGGGCGTCGCCATGCTCGGTGAAGGGGTGAGTGCGCCGATGATCGAGACCGAGGCCCGCAAGGCCGGGATGCCCGTCGGGCCTCTGGCGGCGTCTGACGAAGTTTCCCTCAGCTTGATCAGCCATATCCGTGACGAAACCGCGAAGGACCTTCAAGCAGAAGGGAAAACGCCGATTGAGCACCCGGCGTTCGCCGTGATTGACTTGTTGCTCAAGGAATACCAGCGGTCGGGCAAAGCTGCCGGGGCCGGTTTCTATGAATACCCAACCGGCGGACAAAAACATTTGTGGCCGGAGCTCAAACGTCGTTTCGAAGATGCCGACCGACAGATTCCGCCCCAGGACATCCGCGATCGCTTGCTGTTTATCCAGGCCCTGGAAACCGTGCGTTGTGTGGAGGAGGGCGTGCTCATGTCGACGGCCGATGCCAACGTTGGCTCGATCTTCGGGATCGGCTTCGCGAGCTGGACCGGCGGTGCGTTGCAGTTCATCAACCAGTATGGCCCACGGGACTTCGTCGCCCGGGCCCAGTACCTGTCCGAGCAGTATGGCGAACGTTTTTCGCCGCCGGCCCTGTTGCTGGAAAAAGCCGCCAGGCAGGCCTTGTTCTGATCGCGGGGGCTTGCCTTGAGGGGTGTTTCAAGGCAGGCTCTGGGGTGTGCAATATTCCCATCACCGTGTCAGGTATTTTTTATGTCCCTACGCATCTGCATTCTCGAAACCGATATCCTGCGCCCGGAGCTGGTCGATCAATATCAGGGTTACGGGCAGATGTTCCAGCGTCTGTTTTCACAACAGCCGGTCGCGGCCGATTTCGTCGTGTACAACGTCATGGAGGGGCAATACCCGAGCGATGATGAGGTGTTCGACGCTTACCTGGTGACCGGTAGCAAGGCCGATTCCTTTGGTACCGATCCCTGGATTCAAACCCTCAAGAAGTATCTGCTGGACCGTTACCAGCGTGGCGACAAACTGCTGGGCGTTTGCTTCGGCCACCAGTTGTTGGCGCTGTTACTGGGCGGCAAGACCGAACGCGCGACCCAGGGCTGGGGTGTTGGCACCCACCGCTACAAGCTCGCGGCCAAGGCCCCCTGGATGAGTCCGGTGATGGAGGAGTTGACCCTGCTGATCAGTCATCAGGACCAGGTCACTCAGTTGCCCGAAAACGCTACGGTCATCGCCTCCAGCGATTTCTGCCCTTACGCCGCCTACCATATCAATGATCAGGTGCTGTGCTTCCAGGGCCACCCCGAATTCATCCACGATTACTCCCGGGCGTTGCTGGAGCTCCGTCAGCAACACCTTGGCGAGCAGGTCTACAACCAGGGTGTGGCAAGCCTGGAACACGACCATCACGGAACGACGGTGGCAGAGTGGATGATGCGTTTTGTCGCTCATAAACCACAGGCCGAAACGACCCAGGGCTGAAAATTTCCATGTGGGAGCGAGCCTGCTCGCGATAGCGGAGGGTCAGCCGACAACAGTGGCGGCTGATAAACCGCTATCGCGAGCAGGCTCGCTCCCACAGGGTTATGGGTACACGGTCAAATGGGGTGCAGGCCTGCCTACAACCACCCCGACCGCTTGAAGCTGGCCCATAACGCGGTGCATCCCACGGTAATCACTCCCAATACCGTGAAATAGCCGTAGTGCCAACTCAGCTCCGGCATGTCCTGGAAGTTCATCCCGTAGATCCCGGCCACCGCCGTCGGAAACGCCAGGATCGCCGCCCATGCTGCGAACTTGCGCTGCACCACGCTCTGGCGTGACGCTTCGAGCAGCACGCCGACTTCGATGGTCTGGCTGGCTATGTCCGCCAGGGTCGTCAGATCTTCCATCTGCCGCGTGACATGAATCTGCACATCGCGGAAATACGGACGCATGTTCTTGTCGATAAAAGGGAAGTTCAGCTTTTGCAGTTCCTCGCTGATTTCCACCATCGGCGCTGCGTAACGGCGCAGGCGCAGCACGTCGCGACGCAAGCTGTGCAGGTTTTGGATGTCCCGTTCGTTCAAGGCACTGCACAGCACATGGTGCTCCAGTTCATCGATCTCGTTATGAATGGCTTCACCCATCGGCTGATAGTTTTCAATCACGAAATCGAGGATGGCATAGAGTACGAAATCTTCCCCATGCTCTAGCAGGAGTGGACGTGCCTCACAGCGTTGTCGGACATGGGCGTAGGAGGCCGAATGCCCATTACGGGCGGTGATGATGTAGCCCTTGCCGGCGAAGATATGGGTTTCGATGAACTGCAGCTTGCCGTCCTTGCGTATCGGCGAATACGTGACGATGAACAGCGCATCACCGAAAGTCTCAAGCTTGGGACGGCTGTGCTTCTCCATGGCGTCTTCAATCGCCAGTTCGTGCAGGTTGAATTGACGCTGCAGATTGGTCAGCTCCTGGACACTGGGTTCTTCGAGGCCGATCCACACAAAATGCCCTGGTTTTGCAGCCCAGGCGCTGCCTTCGTCGAGCGTGATGTTGGTGACTTTCTTACCGGCGCTGTAAACCGCAGCAGCAACGACTCTACCCATGATGGTGGTTCACTTCTTATTGGAAAATGGCAGTAGCAGGCACTGTGCAGCTTAACGCGCCCTGTTGCTTCAGAGTCAGCAAAATCCGCTGAGTTCTCCAGTAGAAGAAAACCATTTCAGTGCGAGGCTGGGCTCAACGAACCAGCAATTGCCGCTCCATCTCCGCGATGCATTGGTGCATCTGCTCACGGCATTGGGCGATAAGCCGGGGCATGTCATCCAGGGACAACCCTTGCGTAGGAATTGCCGGCAGTGAGCGTATGAGAATGTCACCGCTGTGCCAGCGATTGAGGTGCATGTGCTTGATGTAGCGGCTGACGCATACCGGCACAATCGGCACCCCGGCGGCGATCGCCATCTGAAAGGCGCCTTTCTTGAACGGCAGCAAATCCCCGCCTAGATTGCGGGTGCCCTCCGGGAAGACCCAGATGGACGTCTGTTCATGCTGCAGCGTGTGGGTCGTGGTCTGCATGGCGCGGCGCGCCTTGATCGCGTTGCCACGGTCTATCAACACGTTTCCCGCCAGCCAAAACAACTGTCCGAACAGTGGTACCCACTTCAGGCTCTTTTTGCCGATGCACACAGTGCGGTGGGGCACCACGTTGCCAAACACGAACAGGTCATAGTTGGATTGGTGGTTGGCGATGATCACGCAACTCTGGGATTTACCTACCAACGTCTCGACGTCGGCCTTGACCCGTAAACCCATAATCCACATGGCGGGCCACGCATACAACCTTGCGCATAAACGGCTGTTGTCCGGGTTGAAGGGACGGCACAGACCCAGGATCACACCCAACACACCCGCTACAAGAAAATGCAGACCCATCAGCGACATACGCAATACGAACAACATCCACAGACCCACCGGGACAAAAAGGTGGTTAAGTGTACGAGTGTGCACTGGTTTCGGCAATTGCCCCTAGGAGGAAGGAGACGGGCGATGTTCGAGGGCATGTTTTCAACGGAGGAAAAACCGCAGGCTAGAGTGGCCTCGGTTTTTTGTGGGAGCGAGCCTGCTCGCGATGGCAGGGGTACATCCAATAGACAAATGCTGCTGATGTACCGCTATCGCGAGCAGGCTTGCTCCCACAAGGATAAACAGGGATTAACCCTGGTATTCCTGGTCCAGCAGGATCGCAGTGTCCAGGGTTTCCAGCAGTGCCTTGCGCACTTTCAACTTGGTGTTCTTGTGCGCCTTCATGTTGATTTTCTGCAACTGACGCGCCGCTTCCAGCGCCGCATCCCGCAGTTCCTGGGCCGCCACCACTTTATCGAGGAAGCCAGCGTCCACGGCGCTCTGCGGGTTGAACATCTCGCCATTGATGACCGAGCGATGAAACGCGGATTTGCGCAAGCGATCACGGGCCAGCTCGATACCGGCGTGATGCATGGTCATGCCGATCTGCACTTCGTTCAGGCCAATGCTGAACGGCCCGTCCACACCGATGCGGTAGTCTGCCGAAAGCAGCAGGAATGCACCTTTCGCCACGGCGTGGCCAGGGCAAGCGACAACGACGGGGAAGGGGTGTGACAACAGGCGACGGGCCAGGGTCGAGCCGGCGGTGACCAGGCCTACCGCTTCCTTGGGGCCGGCCGTCATCACCTTCAAATCATAACCCCCGACAAGATCCCCGGTTGCCCGGTGATGATCACGACTGCCCGATCTTCCGTCGCCTGATCCAGTGCAGCGTTGAACGCGGCAATGACGTCCGGTGAGATGGCATTGACCTTGCCGTTGTTCAAGGTCAGGGTCGCGATACCGTCTTCGAGATGGTAGGCAATCAGGTCGCTCATGACGCATTCCTTGTAAGAGAAGTGGCTCAAACGTTACCCACCGTCGCGGATCAGGTAAAGCGTCATGACTGACTCACCGGTCAGCTCCGAGCCGTAATAACCGTCTGTCCCGCCCAGTCGGCCGTGTCTGTATCCGTGGAGCGGTATACATGCCAACCCGGAGATTGGCCGGTTTGCCCTGTTCCGTCGCGTTTGAAATGCCGGAACACCTTAACCGCATGAAAATTCTGAAAAAAACCTTTGCCATCGGAAAGGCTTTCGACTACATTAGCGCGCCTCGACAGACTGAACAGTTTGCCGAGACACGGTGAAGTGTCCGAGTGGCTTAAGGAGCACGCCTGGAAAGTGTGTATACAGGAAACTGTATCGAGAGTTCGAATCTCTCCTTCACCGCCACATTCTGCAAACACAAACCCCTGATTTTCCTAGAGAAAGTCGGGGGGTTGTGGTTTTTGGTGTCTGAAAAAGGGCGATATGGGACCCATCTGTTTCAGGTCTCGAACAGCGCCTCTGGCATAGCTTTGAGGATGAAACTACCCTAGGACCTATTGCTATCCGATTGGAAATGGAAAAAATGAAAAGGATTTCATTAGCAGTTGTCGTACTGACACTGTGCATCGCCTGCTCAACCACCGTCCAAGCTGATGCAGCTTCGCTTAACGAGGCTCGTACACTCGTTGCCCAAACCGGGCTGGGCAAGAAGCTCTCCTCCCTTGCACTGCTGACGGCGAAGAGCACGTCAACCTACGCGACGATCGCCGATAAGCTTGGGAATGCCAGTGCGAATAGTGCGGTATCCGACGAGATCAATGCACTGCTGCCGCAATACCAGCCCAAATGGGATGAGAGCCTTGCCGTGGCCTATGAGAAGTCCTTCTCCGAAGAAGAGTTGTCGTCGCTCGTCGCGCAAGGCCGCGCTTCAATATACGCGTCGCAAGTGAAAGAACGGCAGGTTGGAATCGGTCGCTACATGCAAGCCCATGCCCAGCCGATCCTGGTTGCACTCGTTTCGGACGCGCTTGAGGCGACCTTGTCCAAATACGCTCAGCAATAGGTTGCCAAGCGCAATTCGAATCGCCGTGATGGGTTTCGGTTCGTGGGGCCATGACAGTTTCAATTACGGATTGACCGCTGCGTTGCCTGGGGTCGGCTATGGTCTTCACTTATTCAGTGCTAAGTGGCTTGGCTGCCCATGACGCAGATGAGGCTTACTCCCAACAACTAAGCCGGGTACAGAACAAAAGAACTGATGAATGGTCTGTTGAGTGGCCGAAGTTCAACCCACCTGAGGTAGCGCAATGAGCCTGATCGATTGTCCAGAATGCTCTTCCCGTATTTCCGACAAGGCATACGCTTGCCCTCAATGCGGCAACCCCTTTCGCGAGCCGAGTTTTCGCCTGACGGAGAAAAACGTCGGGCAGATTGCCGGAGTGACTGGGGTCTGGCTGACAGCGCCGTGGATTGCACGCATGGTATTCGGCGTGGTGCTGGTGATAGCGGTGGCGGCGGTGTTGATTCTGCGCTGATGCATATTAGGGGCGTCCGGCACTCTTGTGAAAACGGCTCGTTGAATAACGAGCCGTTTTCACAATGACTTGGCGGGCTCCCAGGCTTTGCGCTTCGGCCTGGCTGTAGGCCGTGCGGTAGAGTGCCGGCCATCGGCAGAACCACTTTGGGATGAAGTGCTCAATTGGCTCGTTACCCACCAGTAGCAGGCCATGGGTTGAACCGATGCCCTCGGTAGGGTCACGTATTCAACGCCAACTGCGGCCGGTCCGGATCCAGTTGCGTGCGTCTGAACTGTCCGGGCGGCAGCCCATGGATCTGGCGGAAACGTCGTGAAAAATAAGCTTCGTCGGCGAACCCGCACAGCCTCGCCACTTCGCCCACCGGGCGGGTGCCATTGAGCAGGTAGTTGCGCGCCGCGTGCATCCTGCGCTCGAGCACCAGCTCGGTGAATGTCTTGCCGATTTCCTTGCGCAGCCAGTGGGTCAGGTAGGTCGGCGACAGGTAGGTTGCAGCGGCTACCTTGATCAGGTTGAGGTCGGGGTCGGCAATATTCCTGCGCAGGTATTCGGACATCCTGCCCAATGCATCGCGTCGGCTGATTTCGGCTGCGTTCTCTTCGGCCAACTGCTTGAGCGGCTCGGCATATAAGGCGCAGACGCTGCCGATCAGTTGCAGCAACAACCCCTTGAGGACCTCTCGGGTGCCGAACTGGCGGTTCCTGTCCAGGACACGCATCTGCTCGATCAGTCCGCAGACTTTGGCGAAATCCTCTTGGCCCAGAATGAAATCCAGGTGCTCCTGGAAACGGAATGGCGATAACTCGGGTGCCAGCAGAATCGAGACTTCTTCCAGATCCATCGGGTCGCACTGCAGATGGGGCAGCAGGAAGGTCTGGGAAAAGTTGATCACCATGAAATTGCTGTCCGCCGGGTGCGGAATCACATGCACGCGATGGGGCAGGATGAACGCCAGGGTGTTTCGCGGGAACGGACGCTCGACATGACCGATGTGCTGCATGGTGTCGCCGCCGAGGTTGATCTGGATCTGGAAGTACTCGTGGCGATGGGGGCTGGTTTCGGCGCGCCGGCCCTTCTTGTCGCGGATGTAGAAGTCCGTCAATTCGCAGCGTTGCTGCATGAAATAGGTGGGGACTTGGCTCGGTGATGACATCTCCAGGTGATCCTCGACAGCGGTTTGGTCGTTGTGATTGTGGGGGTGTCATCCGCTGCATTTCAACAGGTCATACGATGACATCGGGTCTGCATGGAATTTATCGGCTCAAAGGAGGACGGGGCTTGTCCAAGACACGATAAGCGTCGGTTATATATATTTTTCTTTTAAAACAGAAAGTTACATAAATTTTTAGAAAATTTTCGCACATTTTTCAGCGCCGATTTTTTTGGACAGCCTCATCAATCGCCGTTTTCCTGGAAAAAAACGATCTAACGCTTCAATTGATTTCACATGGTTGTACGACCACATTGGCGGCCATGCAGCCCCTGGCTACCAAGGCCAATCAAGGTGTGCTGCTGGCAAGTACTTCGATTCGTCTAACAATAATGAAGGGTCACCCATGTCGAATTCCCACACCTCCCAGACCACCGCGCCGCCACTGGCGGCCAGCGCCCTGGACGCCGCCGTGCCTGCCCGGCGGCCGTCCCGCCGGCGTTGGTTCATGCTGTCGTTGCTGTTGATTGCGACGATCATCAACTACATCGATCGGGTGAACATCTCGATTGCGGCCCCATTCCTGGCCAAGGATCTGGGCCTGGACAAGATCGAAATGGGCCTGGTCTTCTCCGCCTTTGCCTGGACCTATGCCATCGCATTGGTGCCCGCCGGATTCATCGCTGATCGCTTCGGTTCGCGGTTCACTTACGGGGTGTCCTTGATCAGTTGGTCGACAGTCACCGTTTGCCAGGGGCTTGCCACGGGATTCGCTTCGCTGTTTGGTCTGCGCCTGGCGGTTGGTGCGATGGAAGCGCCGGCGTTTCCGGCCAATAGCCGGGCGGTCACGGTCTGGTTTCCGGCGCGGGAGCGGGGCCTGGCGAGCAGCATCTACGTCTGCGGCCAGTACCTGGGCACGGCGTTGTTTACCGGTGCGCTGCTCTGGCTGGCAACCACCTACGACTGGCGGCATGTGTTCTACAGCACCGGTGCATTGGGCATTGTGTTCGGTGTGCTCTGGTTGTACCTGTACCGCGATCCGATGAACTGCAAGAAAGTCAGCAAGGAAGAGCTCAGGTACATCGAGGCCGGGGGAGGGCTGGTCAAGAGCAGCCAGGAGCGTACCCGCTTCAACTGGCGGCAGATCGCCGAGCTGTTCAGCTATCGGCAGGTCTGGGCGATCTGCATCGGCAAGTTCGCCAGCACTTCGGCGCTGTACTTCTTCCTCACCTGGTTCCCGACGTACCTGATCGAAGAGCGTCAACTGACCATGATCAAGGCCGGGATCTTCGCCGTGCTGCCGTTCGTGGGGGCGACGGTGGGTATTCTGCTCGCCGGGATTATTTCCGACCTGCTGATTCGCCGTGGCTATTCGCTGTCCTTTGCCCGCAAGTTGCCACTGGTGGTGGGTTCGATGCTGGGCATGTCCATTGTCCTGGTGAATTTCACCGACTCGAACGTCATCTGCATTGCCATCCTGACCATCGCCTTCTTCGCCCAGGGCATTGCTTCGTCTTCCTGGGCTGCGGTGTCGGAGGTCGCGCCCAAGGAGCTCATCGGGCTCACCGGTGGGATCACCAGCCTGGCCGCCAACATCGGCGGTATTGTCACCCCGATCGTGATCGGTGCGATTGTTCACAAGACCGGTTCGTTTGCCTTGGCCTTCTGGTTCATCGGCGGCGTGGCGCTGGTGGGCACCTTGTCCTACTCGTTTCTGCTTGGGCGGTTGTATCGCATAGAACTCAAGACCCGAGCCTGAAACCTGTTTTTCTCCAAGACGAGGCGGTTTTTGTCCAACTTTGCCAAAGACTGCCGCCGTACGCTGACGTTTCTACAAGGATTTTTACCAGGATGAACATGACCGAGTATGTCTTTACTCCAGACCTGCCAGTGACTCTGCCGGTTGTCGGCACCCCACAGCGTTTTCCCGTCGGCCGGGTGTTTTGTGTCGGTCGCAATTACCCATGGCCCGATGCCCAGGGGCAGAACCGCCAGCCACCGGTGTTCTTCATGAAGCCTGCCAGCTGCGTGATGGATGCGGTCGGTGAAGTACCGTTTCCGTCGGTGACCGAAGAGTTTGTCCATGAAATCGAATTGGTGGTGGCCATTGGCGAGGGCGGCGCGAATATTCCCGAGAGCCAGGCGTTGGCTTATGTGTGGGGCTACGCCACCGGTCTTGACCTGACGCGCCGTGATGTCCAGCGCCAGGCCAAACGCGACGGTTTGCCGTGGGAGGGCGCCAAGGTGTTCGACGGTGCTGCGCCGATGACCGCCATCGTGCCGGTCGCGAAGGCGGGGCATCCCGAGGGTGACTTGTGGCTGAGCGTGAACGGCCAGGAGCGTCAGCGCGACAGCCTTGGCAGCCAGATCTGGTCGGTCAGTGAAGTGATCAGCCGAATCTCGCAATCGGTGGCGCTCAGGGCTGGGGATCTGATCATGACCGGCAGCCCGGCAGGCGTCGACGAGCTGCGCCCCGGCGACCTCATCAGCGCCGGCATCGACGGCATCGGCCAACTGGAAATGCGGGTCGGCCAGCGACCTTGAGCGCGGTAGTGTCCTATGGATTTGAAAAGGAAATGACAGTATGTCCAACCCATTGAAAGTGGCCCTGGTTACCGGCGCCGGCAGTGGCATCGGCCGCGCCGTGGCCCTGGGCCTGATGGAAGACGGGTACACCTTGGTATTGGCTGGACGCCGTCCCGAGCCTTTGCAGGCATTGGTCGAGCTGGCCGCCAGCGAGGGGCGGAAAGCGTTGGCGGTGCCCACCGATGTGCGCGATCAGGCCAGCGTCGAGGCGCTGTTTGCAACCATCACCGTGACATTCGGACGCTTGGACGTCGTGTTCAACAACGCCGGGGTCAACGCTCCGGCCGTACCGTTGGATGAATTGACGTTCGAGCAATGGCGCAACGTGATCGACACCAACCTCAACGGGGTTTTCCTGTGTGCCCGTGGGGCCTTCGGGCTGATGCGCCGGCAACAGCCGCAGGGCGGGCGCATCATCAATAACGGTTCGATCTCCGCCCATACCCCGCGGCCGCTCAGCAGCGCCTACACCGCCAGCAAGCATGCGGTGTTGGGGCTGACCAAGTCCCTGGCCCTGGACGGCCGGGAATTCAACATCGCCTGCAGCCAGATCGACATCGGCAATGCCCTGACGGAGATGTCGGTGCGCATGACCAAGGGGGTGCGCCAGGCCAACGGCAGCATCGCGGTAGAGCCGATGGTGGACGTCAAGCATGTGGCCGACGCGGTGCGCTACATCGCGGGCCTGCCGCTGTCGGCCAACGTCCTGAACATGACCGTCATGGCCACGGCCATGCCTTTTGCCGGTCGCGGTTGAGCCTGAACACAGGCATTCGCTACGCCGTAAGCGGGCAGCAATACGCTTGAATCGATCTACTCTTTCGCTCCATGAGGTCCACATGAAACCAGAAGTCCTGCAACTCAGTCCGATCCTGATTCCTGAAATCAACACCCGGCTCAATGAGTTGTTTACGGTCAGGCGCTATTTTGAACAGGCCGACAAACAGGCCTATCTGCAGGAACACGGCGCTCACATTCGCGGTGTGATCACCGGCGGACATACCGGCATCAGCCAGGCGCTCATGGCACAGCTGCCTAAATTGGAAGTGGTGGCGGTCAACGGTGTGGGCACCGATGCGGTGGACCTGGCCTACGCCCGGGATCGCGGGATCCGCGTGACCGCCACCATCGGTGCACTGACCGAAGACGTTGCCGATCTGGCCGTCGGCCTATTGATTGCCGTGTGCCGTGGCCTGTGCACCGGCGATCGCTACGTGCGTTCGGGCCAATGGCCCCACAGCGCGACGCCGTTGGCGCCGTTGCCGCTGGCCCGTCAAGTGTCCGGCATGCGCGTCGGCATCGTCGGCATGGGGCGCGTCGGCCGGGCCGTGGCAACACGACTGGCGGCGTTCGGTTGCACGATCAGCTACACCGACCTGCAGCCGATGAACGATGTGGCTCACACTTTCATCGCCGATCTCAAGCAACTGGCCAGCGCCAGCGATGCCTTGATCCTGGCGGCCGCCGCCGACCAGGCCGAAGCCATCATCGATGCTCACGTACTGCGTGCCCTGGGCAAGGGCGGTTACCTGATCAACGTGGCCCGGGGCAAGCTGGTCAACGAAGCCGATCTGGTGGCGGCGCTGGTCGCTGGTGACATTGCGGGGGCGGGGCTGGATGTGTTCGTCGATGAACCGAATGTTCCCGACGCCTTGTTTGGCAACGAGCAGGTGGTCCTGCAACCCCACCGCGCCAGCGCAACCCGGCAGACCCGCACGCGAATGGGGGAAATGGTGGTGGCGAGCCTGGTGGACAGTTTTGCCGGGAAAGTGCCGCAGGGCTGTGTCACCGGTTGAGGCGTTGGCGACCTGGCTCTCTGTGGGAGCGAGCCTGCTCGCGATAGCGGCGTGTCAGCTTGCGGCGATGTTGGCTGTGTCGCCGCCATCGCGAGCAGGCTCGCTCCCACAGTTTTTGCGCGGGGCCACGCAAAGGCCGCGCGCACCCCAGATCCAATGTGGGAGCGAGCCTGCTCGCGATAGCGATGGGTCAGTTTCAGAAGTGTGGGGTTACTGTCCCACCCTCACGATTGAAATTGATCGACCAACCACCCCTTCAGACGCACGCAAGCAGGATCCTCTTTCTTGTCCTCATTGATCATTAGGTACTGGATCGATTCTCTGAGCGACAACTCTTCCGCGACCGGCCTAACCAGACGACCTTGTTGCACGAGATGCCTCACCAGATGATCCCAGCCCAGCGCGACGCCTTGATCATCCAGGGTCATTTGCAGGAGGAGGCTGTAGTCGTTGCTGCTGAAGTAATGCGGGCTGTCCGATACGGGCAGTTGCAAATCCTGGGACTGATAGGCGAACCATACATTCCAGTCGATCTGTTCCGACTGTTGGGAACGACCATAAGGGTTCAGGTCCAGCAGGGTACTGTTACGTACGCCTTCCAATGTGCGCAGTTCAGGATGCGTCTCCAGATAGCGTGGTGTGCACACCGGATAGATAACTTCGTGAAACAGCGCCTGACGCAAGTAGCCGGGGTAGTGCTCGCTGCTTTTGGCGATGAAGATATCCGGATTGATGCCGGGCTCCATGGTCAGGAAGTGCTGGGTGGTGATGACGTTCAAGTCAATGTCGGGATTGGCGCTGAAAAAGTCCTTCAGCTTGTGGGATAGCCAAAGGGTCGACATGGCGGGCGTACAGCACAGGGTGAGAATGTGTTTTTCGCTTTTTTTCCGGCGGATTCTTTCCGTGGCCTGGAAAATGTTGAGCAACGACAGCTGCGCGGCATCGAATAGCGCGGCTCCCGACGGCGTCAGCTTGAGTTCTCTTCCCGTGCGAATAAGCAACTCTGTGCCCAGGTACGTTTCCAGATCGCGAATCTGGCGGCTGATCGCCGCCTGAGTGACGCATAACGCCTCGGCCGCCCGGGTAAAGTTGCGATACCTGGCTGCTGCGACAAAGGATCTCATGGCCTTGAACGAGGGCATTTTCATCAGCGCCTGATCAGGCGGGGCGTTTCGTGCCATAACAAAAACTACCTGTTTAGCCGGAAAAAAAGTTGATTCAGCCCGGCGATCATCGATGCCTACACTCTACCGCACGGTGCCCTGAGCAACGTTAGCGCGAGCACAACGAACAAGGAAAACAAATGCCCTGCCAAAGTGGAAAAGAAGCTTTCATGCAAGGTATTCGTGCGCTCCTTCCATTGACGCCGGGTGTCGTCCCATTCGGGCTGGTGACGGGGGTCATGGCCATTGAAATGGGCTTGTCGCCCGGCATGAGCATGGGCATGACGCTGCTGTTCTATTCCGGCTCCGCCCAAATGGTTGCACTCCAGTTGTTGCACAATGGCGTCGTGCCGGTGGCGATCGTGGCCACGGCCTTGGTCATCAATCTACGTTTCATCATGTACAGCGCTTCCCTGGCGCCGCACCTGCACCACTTGCCCCGTCGCTGGACCTGGCCGATGGCTTACCTGCTGTCGGACCAGGCCTATGCACTGTGCAGCTTGAAGTTTTCATCGGGTGAATTGGGAGCATTCGCCCATCATTACTATGCCGGTACGGCGGTGGGCATGTGGCTGGCCTGGCAACTCTCGGTGCTGGCCGGGGTGTACTTGGGCGCGAGCATCCCTGACACCTGGTCCTTGAGTTTTGCCATACCACTTTCCTTCCTGGCGTTGCTCATTCCCGGACTGCGGAGTCGGGCAAGCTGGGGCGCCGCGGCGGTCGGCGGACTGCTTGCCGTACTGGCCGTCAAGCTGCCCTACAACCTGGGGTTGATCACGGCCTCCATCGGCGGAGTTCTGGCCGGGTTGGTGATTGAGAGCATTTCAAACCGTGCAACCGCCGATGGCATCGAAGGAGAGCCATCATGAGTGATCTATCCTTGTGGGGCCTGTTCCTCGCGGCGGGTCTGGGAACCTTCGCCATGCGACTGTCTTTCATCGAGCTCTATGGCCGCTGGCGGATTCCACCCCTGATGCGTCGGGCCTTGATGTACGTGCCGGCGAGCGTCTTGGCGGCCCTGGTTCTGCCTGCGGTGATCTATCCCAACGGGCAAGGGGCATTGGTGTTGGAGAACCCTCAGATACCGGCAGCGATTGCGGCGGCGTGGGTGGCCTGGCGCTGGCGCAGTACGCTGCTGACGTTGGTGGTGGGGATGCTGGCGTTGTGGGGCGTGAAGTTCATCGGGCTTTGATTGCGCGGGGCTATCGGATAGCGGCAACGCCGGGCACTTCCATGTTTATCCGGCGCCAGAACGCTTCGGCAAAGCTGTAGACCGAGAAGGCGATCAACCCCAGGGCCATCAACATCAGAACGACACTGCCGGCAGGCAGGTTCTGAAGGGCGTCGAGCGCCTCCCTCATTCCCGGTGGATCCATCGCCTGGTAGCTCGAACCACTGATCGCCAGCAGGAGGGCGATTTCGATGAAGACCACGCCACGGGCGATCAGACCGAATCGCGACACCGGACGGCGATTTCGATGAAGACCACGCCACGGGCGATCAGACCGAATCGCGACACCGGACGGACATAACGCATGACCTCTTCGTCCGCTTCGAAGTACTTCTCGAACGAAGCCTTCCAGCCCTTGAAGATATGAGCGAGGCCTGTGCCCAGCGGGACCAGGGCCATCATGTAGATCAAAATATTGGAGTGTTCCCAGGACAGCAGATGGGCCAGCAGGTCCTTGGTCTGTCCACCGCCTGAACCACTGGAACTCCTAAGTCCGCTGATAAGCAGGCCCAAGGCAAAAAAGGCCAGCGCACCGTTGACTGCACCTCCGGCCAACAGGCCTGCCCGTATCACCAGGCCTTTCAAGTCTTTGCCATGATGGTCCACGTCTTGCGTCGCTTGCAGAATGCGCCACCCGGCGAAGGCGAGCAGACCCGCTACCACCAGACCGACCAATACGTGCCCGAATGGCTGGCTCAGCAGCGCCTCCAGGCTTTTGTGGCTGTCCTTGGGGCGGCTCGAATCCTGGGCCGCCAGCAAAGCGAAGATGCCGATGATCAAGTAGATAACGCCTCGGGCGGCGTAACCGCCCCGAGCGAGTACAACAAGGCCCTTGTGTGCGGACATGGTCTGATTCCAGAAGCGTGATAAGGAGAAGACCTGTCGAGGTGGGAGGCGTTCGATCGAAGTGAAAGGCAGCGTAGCGGCGGCACGGGAGGGCGGCTGCGCAAGTCCGTTGCAGCGCCTGGAGGTTCAGCCGTCTTTCAATGAAACAGTTCGACAGTCATCGGCGTAACACCAATAACCCCGCACCCAGGATCAGCGACATTCCACCCCAGGTCAGCCCGTCCGGCACCTCGTCAAACAGCCAATACCCCAGAAACAGGCAAAGACCAGGTAGGCGTAGTCAAAAGTGCCGATCAGCGCGGCCGGTGCGATTTGATAGGCCTTTGCCGTCGCGGTATTGATAGCAATCAGGGCGATGGCATACCCGCAGACAAAGACCAGCCCTTGCCAGCCGAGTGGTTGCCAGGCCGACAGCAGGAAAGGGGCCCGGTCGGCGAGGGTTCCGTTGTCGAAAAAAGAGGCGATGCCGCCGAGGCTGGCTGCAATCAGGAACGCCACGTTCAGTCCCAGCGCCAATATCAGAGGATGTTCGTTGCGACAGTGACGGCGCGTTATCACCATGGCTATCGCATAGAAAACGGCGCCAATGACGGGCAGGAGGGCGGCAAGGTTAAAGGCGTCCGCTCCAGGGCGCAGCACCAGGGCGACGCCCGCAAAACCCGTCCCGATAGCGATCCAACCAAGAAGGGAGAGTTTCTCTCCACCATAAAAAGTCGAAAAAAGCGCAATGAACAAGGGCGTGGTGTAGATGGCTACGGCAGCCACGGACAGCGGAATGAGCGGCAGGGCTGAGTAGTAGGCCACCCACATCAGCAACAGCGAGATACTCCTGGCCACCACCCAGCCCACCGAAGTGACCTGCAGTTGCCCGGATCTGAGCCCAAGCAGCAGCCAACCACCCAGCAGTGGCACCGTCAGGCAGGACACCAGCAGGAACAACTGCCATAACGCCAATCGATTGCTGAAATATTTCACCGATGCATCGGCCAGCGACAGCAGCAGGACCGCGCCGACGATCAGTGCGATACCCTGATAAACTCGATCATGTTTCGCCGCGAGGTGACCCATGTTTTCGCCTCCGTGGCCGTTCGTGATCCAGCCCTGTCTATAAGGGTATCGATGCTCAAGGCCCGAAGCGCCTTGTCGGTTCTGGAACGCCATCCTCCAATCGACTGATCTACAATGGCCCCTCTTCAACAGAGGCCGGTCTTTCGTGGATGTGTTTCCCGTGATCTACAAGCAACTGGTCGAGTGGGTGATCACCCCCATCACCGAACAGTTCTACAGCATTTTCAGTTTCAATGGCCGCCTCGGGGTTTTGTTCCTCTGTGCGTCCTATGGCGTGGCCTATGGCCTGTTCCGTTTCAGAAAGCAACGCGGCCTGACCGAAGCCCGTTCGTTCTGGCAGTTCATCGGTGGCAGTCGGGTCTATTTCCATCGCTCCGCCTGGTTGGATTGTCGCTACTACCTCCTGCGGACGACGCTCAAGATTGCGCTCATGTTGCCCATCGTTCATCTGGTCGATCCGTACATCCTGAGGTCCGGGGACTACCTGGCTTTTTTCAACAACCTCTGGGGCGCGCGACCGCGCTCGGGGGAGGCGCTGTTGCTGGCCTTGCTCTATGGGCTGGGGGTGTTCCTGGTAAAGGATTTCGTCCACTACTGGACGCACCGGGCGTTTCATTCGCGCTGGCTGTGGGCATTCCACAAAGTCCATCATTCGGCATCGGTGCTGGTACCGGCGACGGCGAGCCGGATTCATTTTGTGGAGCGGATTGCCGGAAACCTCGGCGTTACCGCCTGTCTTGGCCTGTACGCCGGGGGCTTCTGGTACCTGAGCGGTGGTGAGATCAGCCACTACACACTGTTTGGCATGACCTACCTGGTGTTCATCTTCAACAGCCTGGCGGCCAATTTGCGCCATACCCATGTCTGGCTGTCATTCGGCCCGGTGCTCGAACACGTGTTGAACAGCCCCGCCCAGCATCAGATCCACCACAGCGATGCACCTCGACATTTCAACCGGAACTTCGGTACGAACCTGTCACTCTGGGACTGGATGTTCGGCACGCTCTACGTCACCAGCGCCCGGCCCGAGGCGCTGCGCTTTGGTACCGGGGAGCAGGATCAGCAGCGGTACCGGACGGTCTATAGTCTGATTGTCACCCCCTTTGTCGAGATCGCCGGCAAGCTACTGTTGAAACGCTCGCGAGGGGGCGAGAGGGAGACGCCGTATTCATAGCGTCTGGCGTTGCACGAGCAGCGGATACAAGAAAACAAGAAACCTCCTACTTTCCATACAGAAACGTCCAAAGCCAAGAAGAGCTATCGTGCAATCTCAACGTTTAAGGCCTTGAAATGAGGTCGCATCTTTGGGAGGTTGGGAATGGAATCGCGTGTCGTGAAGCTTGAGACCCATGTCGAATATATCCGGCATGAACTGAACGGAATGGGCGTGGACCTGCGGGAACATCGCACCGAAACCAGGCTGGACTTCAGGGTTCTGTTCGCAGCTTTGATCGTGGCCTCACTGGGACTGGCCGGGATGATGGCCAAGGGGTTTGGCTGGTTATGAATGAAAGCCCCTGATTCGAGCCGGGGGCTTCGGTTTCCAGCATTTCCACGCCTTACAGAGCGGACCCGGCGGGTGCTGCATCCAGGCGTCGTGCAATCACATCCATCACATCACAGCCATCGCGCAGGGATATGCAGCAAAGCTGCGCCAGGTCCTGAAGGGTCGTGGGATCAATAGGGCGTTCGTCACGCATTGCGATATTTTCCAGGAACTGGGTGACGGCTCGGATTCGGTAGCCCGCTGCGTCAAGGAGTACGTGGAGCGGGGCGGTGGTGTCGACGTATAAGGGTTGCTCGTCGGCGTTGCTGGTAAGGCTCATGTAGCGGTTCATAGGTAAGCTCCACTGGTAAGTTTCGCCACCAATCGTCGCCAAACGAATAGGTGGCAACTGTACGCAGGTTGGCGAACCGGAGTGGAAGCCGGCAGACCCGAAGGTCTCCCGCGTACAGCTGCCATAACGACAACTCTACAGATGCAAGAGCGCCTGCAACAAGCAAGCGCTTTCGCATCCCACTACGGGTCGCCAAACCCGGTCGCCATCTGGACGACGCCAAAACTATAGTCGCCACGGCAAAAATGACACAAGGGGTTGATTCGGCAGACGATTCCCAATGTTATGTAGGAGGTTGCCATAGCTTGTGCGAAGCTTTTTGTCGGCCGTTCACGGTGCGCCAACTCGATTATCCCAAGATATGTAGGACATTACCGTAGGCCAATCAGCCATCTCTGCCACGCTCCCACGATTTAATACGTTCCATCCTTCAGAATCCGTCGCACATTCCCACACTCAGCGGGATAATACGCACCGGTCTGAAGCCGGAGTGCTTCGTACCTCGACTGAATGGGCGGCAGAAGGATCTAACGCAATGACAGACTGGCTGCAAAGCTATGGGGAAATGGCCGAGCGGGTGCGGCGCCATGATTGGGCGAGCACGCCCCTTGGGTTACCGAAACAGTGGCCCGATGTCCTGAAGACCACCGTGGCGCTCAGTCTCGCCTCCCATTTTCCCCAGGCCATTGTGTGGGGGCCGGACCTGATCATGTTGTACAACGATGCCTTTGTGCCCATTCTCGGCAGTAAGCCCGATGCGCTGGGGCGGCGGTTCGATGAGGTCTGGCGGGAAGCCTGGAGCGAAATCGGCCCGATCGTGCAGGGGGCCTTCGATGGGCAGGCGACCTATATCGAGAACTTCCCCCTCGTCATCGAGCGTGGCGAAGGTCCCGAGCAAGCTTATTTCACGTTCTGCTACAGCCCCATCCGTGATCAGTTCGGCAAGGTCGTGGGCATGCTCGATACCGTCACCGAGACCACCTCGACGGTGTTCATGAACCAGCGCCTGGCGGTGTTGGATGCCATCGGCACCGCCGTGGCGAACGTCACCGATCCGCAGGACATCATGGCGGCCACCACGCGAATCCTGGCGGCGCACCTGAACCTGTCCAATTGTGCTTATGCCGACATGGATGAGGACGAAGACGGCTTCACGATTCGCGGCGACTGGGCCAGGGCGGGCTCGCCCAGTATTGTCGGGCATTACCGGTTGGCGGATTTCGGTCGACTGGCCGTCGCCAACCTTCGGGCCGGCAAGGCATTGGTGGTCAACGACAACCGGGTGGAACTGGCACCGCAGGAGGCGGCGACGTTCCAGTCCCTTGGCATTGCGGCGACCATTTGCGTTCCGCTGATCAAGGGCGGGCGGTTGACGGCGTTGATGGCGATCCATGACAAAACGCCCCGGTGCTGGTCTTCATATGATCTGGCGCTGCTCAAGGAAGTCACCGAGCGATCCTGGGCCCATATCGAGCGCGCCCGTGCGGACGCCGCCGTGCGGGAAGGCCTGGCGGCCCTGGCCGAGTTGAATGCAACGCTTGAGGAGCGGGTCGAGGAACGCAGCATGCGCCTGAAACAGACTGAGGCAGCGCTGCGCCAGTCGCAAAAACTTGAGGCTATCGGTCAGCTTACCGGTGGTGTGGCCCATGATTTCAACAACCTGCTGACGATCATCCGTTCTTCCGTCGACTTCCTGCGTATGCCCGGTCTGTCCAATGAGCGCCGCCAGCGCTACATGACTGCGGTTTCCGAAACGGTGGATCGGGCCGCCAAGCTGACCAGCCAACTACTGGCATTTGCCCGACGCCAGCCGTTGAAACCCGAAGTCATCGATGTCGGCAAACAGGTGCAGAACCTGGGGGACATGCTGGAAACCATCACGGGCGCGCGGATGCAGGTCAAGGTCGAGTTGTGCGATCGACCTTGCTACATCCGTGCGGACCTGAGCCAGTTCGAAACGGCCCTGATCAACATGGCGTTGAATGCCCGGGATGCCATGAACGGCCAGGGCACATTGTGGCTTCGGCTCAAATGTGGTGAAGGCATGCCGCCGATTCGTGGCCATGCCGGGTCTGGCCAGCCCTTTGTCGCCGTGACCCTGGCGGACACCGGGACGGGTATTGCCTCGGAAGACCTCGAGCACATTTTCGAACCTTTCTTCACCACCAAGGAGGTGGGCAAGGGCACGGGGTTGGGGTTGTCTCAGGTGTTCGGCTTTGCCAAGCAGTCCGGTGGCAACGTCGATGTTTCGACCGTTGTCGGGGAGGGCACCGTGTTTACCTTGTACCTTCCGGAAGTCGAAGCCGAAAAGCGGCATGAACCCACCAGGGAAGAATCCACGCACCTGATACTGGAAAAGGGCAGGCGCCGGGTGTTGATCGTGGAAGATAACCTGGAGGTAGGACGTTTTGCCAACCAGATCCTGCAGGACCTGGGGTACGAAACCGCCTGGGCGACCAACGCCGAGGAGGCGCTGGAGATGGCCGGCCCGGACGCCGCTGCGTTCGATGCGATATTTTCCGATGTGGTCATGCCAGGCATCGGCGGCATCGCCCTGGCTCGGGAATTGCGTCGGCGCCGTAAGGACTTGCCGGTGATTCTGACTTCGGGCTACAGCGAGGAGCTTGCCCATAGCGGCCCTGAAGGCTTCGAGTTCTTGCCCAAGCCATATTCGGCCGACCAGGTTTCCCGGATTCTAAGCCGCACGATGCGCGCCGCCGATTGAGTGTTTCCCTTTTGAAACAGTGGGTTCCATTCGTCGGGCAATGTTCGTGTGGTCGTGCGGTCCGTTGATGACCGGCTAGTCTCAAAGTCGTGAAGGTCGATATTTTTCAGGCCGTCGGGTGATGCCGGTATCGATCTCGATGAAAAGGGGAAAGGCGATGGGAGCACCGTACAGCGAGGAAGTCGCAGCCGCATATCCGATCAATGAAGGGCTGCAGTGTGGTCAATCGGCGTATCGGTCGGACTTTGGCGATGAGCCGATCAAGTCCATCCGGACGAAGGTTGCAAAAGTGCAGCGAGGGGAAAAAGCCAAGTTCCTGCCCAGGGTCCCTGCCCGCAAATAACGCAGCACAGCCCGCCACTGAAGACACATGCTGTTCATTCAAATTGGATGAGCCTGTGGCGAGGGAGCTTCTCCCACTTGGGGCCAGGCATTCACAAAGCGCTCCGCTGTGCAGCCTGGCTGGGGCGAGCTCCCTCGCTTCAGACTATTCCCGCCTGCGATGTAAATACGTTTACTTTTTTTCTCACGAGCGATTTCTTTCACGTTTCTTTCACACTCGGATACGTAGGCTGAACTCATCCGTTAGAAAGCAGTACCTGCCCGTTTCCCCAGCGGGCTTTTTTTTGCCTGTCATAAAACTCCCCTTATGGTCGTTGTCCAAACAGCAGGGTTGATGCTGTTTGGCGTAAACTCGCGCCCGCGCGCACCGGCCATCTTTCCCGATGCGGCATTCTTGAGGTTTTTATCATGCGTTTGACTTTGTCCACCCTGGTGCTTGGGCTCGTGGTTGCCCAAGGTGCGATGGCGGCTGGCGATGGTACCGCTGCGATCGGCGGTGGCCTTGGCGGTGTATTGGGTAATGTGGTCGGCCAGCAGATGGGCGGCAGCACAGGTGCTGCGATTGGTGCCGGTGTCGGCGGCGCGGCTGGCAGTGCGGTAGGCGCTCGCAAGGGCAGCCGTACAGAAGCAGCCATTGGCGGCGGCCTGGGGTCGGCCGGTGGTTCGATTGTCGGTAATCGCCTGGGTGGCTCCTCCGGTTCGACCATCGGCGCGGGTATCGGCGGCGCGGCGGGTGGTGCGTTGGGCAGCAACCTGTCCAACGACAACGACCGTCATTCCGGCAAGAAGTACAAACACAAAAGAAAGCATCGCTGAGTCGATGTCTGAATGAGGAAGCCCGGCCTTGTGCCTGATGCCGGTCAGTTCAGGATCAAACGGTGCAAACCCTGTGGGAGCAAAGCTTGCTCGCGATAGCGGCAGGTCGGTCAACGTTATTGCTGACTGACTTACCGCTATCGCGAGCAAGCTTTGCTCCCACGGTTGGGCGTTGTGCCGATTTTTTCCTTTCCTGGTATTTGTCGGAACGTTTACTGTCCCTGCGCCTCGAATTGATACATCCATGTGCAAAGCGAGGTGTGCCATGACGCCGGAAACCGAAGGCAAGGAAGAAAAAGGCCCGTCGGCTCTGCCTTCCGTCAATGATCCGGGCAATGAAGATCCCGGTTCGCTGATGGATGATGCCTTGGTTCCCTTGATCGAGACCGAGGACGAAACCCCGGAATACCCGCTGCCTTCGCCAACCAATTCCCTGAATCGCGACCAACGGCCGCCGGATGATGAAACCGGCGCGGAGCCGGGGCCGAGCGAGGACGAGGAGGTCGAGGCGAGCCCGGATGATCCGGATATCGCCGGTGATGATGCTTCCGGCAAACCGAGCTGACGGCCCGGGCCGCCTGTCGATTTTCCGGCACCATCTGCACGCCCCCGTTGCCACATCAGGTAGGTACTTCGAAAAGGAGACTCACCATGATGAAGTCAAACATGACGGCAATGACCCTCGCCGGCATTCTCTCAGTCAGTTCAGTCGTTGCTGTCGCTCAGTCTTCGGGCGGCAGCCCGCCTGTGGATAAGGGCGGCATGCCACCTTCGACTCAAATGGATGCCGGCCGGACCTCCGACTCCAACGCCAATGCCAACGCGCTGCCTCCCGGTTCCGTGAGTGGCGGCAATGGCGGCGACGCCAGTGGCAGCAGTACGAGCCCCGGCACCGGCAGCGGTTCCACCAGCGGTGGCAGCACCATGGGCGGCGATTCCTCCAGCAGCGGAACCGCGGCCGGTAGCAGCGGCGGCGGTAGCTCGGGCGGCTCCAGCAGCTCAAGCCAATGACCAAGTCCTGATGGAACCCGGTAGAAGCTGTCGAGCGTAGCGAGGCTGCGATCTTTTCCCTATGTTCACAAGTTTTGGGAAGATCAAGATCAAAAGATCGCAGCCTCGCTATGCTCGACAGCTCTTACGGGATGTTCGTACGATTTCCCGTTGCCTCATCCGGGCCCCCCTCGCTATTCTGCTGAATCCTTTAAGGCAAACACGTTGCTCCGGTCGCACCTGAGCCATCCCTGGAATGTTGTGTTGATAACGGATCAGATGCGATGAATGCACCCCTGAAAGAGTTTGGCCCGATCAAAGCCGTGATTTTCGACATGGATGGGCTGCTGCTGGACACCGAGGGCATCTATACCGAGGTCACGTCCATCATCGCCGAGCGCTACGGGCGCACGTTCGACTGGAGCGTCAAGCAGAACATCATCGGCCGGGGGGCCGGGGATCTGGCCCGCTATGTGGTCCAGGCCCTGGAGCTACCGATTACCCCGGAGGAGTTCCTGGTGATCCGCGAGCCGTTGATGCGCGAGCGTTTTCCCCATGCCCTGGCGATGCCGGGCGCCGAGGAACTGGTGCGCCACCTCAAGGCCAGTGGCGTGCCCATTGCGGTGGGCACCAGTTCATCACGCCATACCTTTGCTTTGAAAACCACTTTGCATCGGGACTGGTTCGCGCTGTTCGACTTCATTGTCACTGCGGACGATCCGGAGGTGGGCGCGGCAAAACCGGCACCGGATATCTTCCTGGTGGCGGCCCGTCGCCTGGGCGTTGATCCTCGTGATTGCCTGGTGTTCGAGGATTCACCGTTCGGCGTCACGGCAGCGAAGGCGGCAGGCATGACGGCCATCGCCATCCCGGATCCGGCCATGGCCGACGAAAAATATACTCACGCCGACGGGATCATCCGTTCGCTGAAAATGTTCCAACCAGGGCTCTGTGGCCTGCCGGAGCTGGAGCGGGCCTGACGATCCGCAGCGACACAACGAAACGCCGGTCATGGTTGAAGCCATGACCGGCGTTTTTTCATGCCCGGATCAGGCGCCGAAACCACCGTCGATGGTCAGGCTGGCCCCGGTGATATAGGCCGCTTCCGGGCCCGCCAGGTAGGCGACGAAGCCGGCGATTTCGTCCGCCTTGCCGTAGCGCCCGATGGCCATCAGCTGCATCAGGCTGGACGCAAAGTCGCTGTCGGCCGGGTTCATGTCGGTGTCGACCGGGCCAGGCTGTACGTTGTTGACCGTGATCCCCCGCGGGCCAAGGTCACGGGCCAGGCCTTTGGTCAGGCCTACCAACGCGGCTTTGCTCATGGCGTAAGGAGCTGCGCCGGCAAAGGGCACGCGGTCGGCGTTGGTGCTGCCGATATTGATCACCCGACCGCCTTCGGTCATGTGGCGCGCGGCGGCCTGGGTGGCGATGAACACGCTGCGTACGTTGACGGCCAGGGTCTGGTCGAAGTCCTCGAGCTTGAACTCGTCCAGCGGTGCCATCGCCAGGACACCAGCATTGTTGACCAGAATGTCCAGCCCGCCGAAGGCCTTGGCAGTTGCTTCGACGGCGTTGCGGATGGCATCGGCGTCGGCGCTGTCGGCTTTGATCGCCAGGGCCTTGCCGCCCGCTGCCGTGATGCTGTTCTGCAATTCTTCAGCCTTGGCGGCTGAGCTGACATAAGTGAAGGCCACTGCGGCACCTTCTGCGGCCAGGCGCTTGACGATGGCGGCGCCGATGCCGCGGGAGCCGCCCTGGATCAAGGCGGCTTTACCGTTCAATGTGTGAGTGCTCATGATGTTCTCCAAAATGTACCGGGGCGAGATGCCGCGGCGATGGGGTGAGTATCAGGATGCGGCGCCACCTTGTGTAGACGGTTTTTGCTACAGTCTGTATCAACCAAAAGTTTTGAGTGGCGCCAGTGGAGACTTTCAGTAGTATCGAATGTTTTGTGCGTAGCGCCGAAGTCGGCAGCTTTGCCGAAGCCGCGCGCCGCCTGAGCGTGACCCCGGCGGCGGTGGGTAAAAGCGTCGCCAAGCTTGAGGCGCGTCTGGGTGTGCGGTTGTTCCAGCGTAGCACCCGTAGCCTGACACTGACTGAAGCGGGCCAATTGTTCCTGGGTGAAGTGAGCAGCAGCCTCAATACCATCCAGAACGCCGTCGCCAACCTCGCCAGCGCCGGTGGACAACCGGCAGGTACCCTGAAGGTGAGCATGGGCACCGCGTTCGGTCGATTGTATGTGGTGCCGTTGCTGGGGGATTTTCTGCAGCGGTATCCGGCGATCAGTCCGGACTGGCATTTCGATAACCGCCAGGTCGACTTGATCGGCCAAGGCTTCGATGCGGCTATTGGCGGTGGGTTTGAACTGCCTCCGGGAGTGGTGGCACGCAAGCTGACGGTGGCTCACCGGGTACTGGTCGCCGCGCCGTCCTATTTGCAGCAACAGGCTCCGGTGGTCGAGCCGGAAGACCTGGCACAGCACCAGGGCATCTTGATCCGCTCACCGCAAACCGGTCGCATCCGTTCATGGCAACTGACCAGCCGTAACCGGCAACACAGCCCGCTGACGCTCAAAGTGCGCATGACCATGAGCGATTCGGAGGCCGCCTGCGCTACCGCAAGCCAAGGGCTGGGGATTGCCTTGGTGAGCATGCCGTTCGCCGCACCCTATCTAAAGAGCGGTGCTTTGCAGCGGGTCTTGCCGGCCTGGTACGTCGACGATGGCAACATTTCCATCTATTACGCCGAGCACAAACTGCTGCCGGGCAAGACCCGGGCGTTTGTGGACTTCATCATCGAGCAGTTTGCCGCGCAAGGGTTGGGGGAGCGGTTCAGCGCGGTGTGAGCCTGGCTTCAGATCGAGCTGCCTCCATCGCGAGCAGGCTCGCTCCCACATGAATCTGGAGCGCAAACAAATCCCCTGTGGGAGCGAGCCTGCTCGCGATAGGGGCGACGCGGTCTACAGCTGTGAACTCACCGCCCAAACCGCCCCGGCCAGCCAATGATGGTCTTGGGCCGAGGCGTCGCATAGGTGCGCACTTTCGAAGTCGACAGGCCCAACCGCACCAGGGATTCGGCAATGGTCACCGCCGCCGTCACCCCATCGACCACCGGCACTCCGGCGCGTTGGCGGATCTGCTCATCGAGCCCGGCCATGCCGCCACAGCCCAGGCAGATGACTTCGGCCTTGTCCTGGCTCACCGCCAGTTCGGCCTGACGGACGATGGCTTCGACTGCTCGCTGCGGGTCTTCCTCCAGCTCCAGCACCGCCAGGCCACTGGCCCGCACCGAGGCACAGCGGTCGTACAGGCCGGAAAGCTTGAGGCGGTCTTCGATCAGCGGCACGGTGCGGTCCAGGGTGGTGACCACCGAATAGGCATGGCCGAGGAACATGGCGGTGCTGGCGCCTGCGTCGGTGATGTCCACCACCGGGACGTCGAGCAGTTCCTGCAGACCTTCGCGGCCGTGCTCGCCATAGCCGGCCTGGATCACCGCGTCGAACGGTTGGTCGTAGGACATCACCCGATCCATCACGGCGATGGCGGCCAGGTAACTTTCGAAATTGCCTTCAACGGAGTCGGCACCGAAATGCGGTGTGAGCCCGACGATTTCGGTGCCGGGGGCGGCCACGGCCTGGGCTTGTCGGGCGATGGCCTCGGTGATGGATTCGGTGGTGTTGACGTTGACCACAAGAATTCGCATGAGCAGTTTCCTTTAACGCAGAAAAGACGGCGGCCCGGAGCGGCGGGCCGCCTTGAACGATCAATGGCTGACGTTATCCACAGCGATGGATTCACCGCTGACGTCCTCGTAATACGCTTGGCGCTTGGCGATGATCAGGTACAGCAGGCCGGCAATCGAAGCACCGATCAGCCAGGAGAACGGTGAAACACTATCGAACCCGGGCACCAGCGCCAGGACGATCGCGATCAGCGCCGCCGGGATGAATGCCGCCACGGCCCGCAGGTTGACCCCGTTGCTGTAGAAGTACGCACCGTTCGGGGCCTCGCTATACAGCTGCGGCACGTTGATACGACCTTTGCGCAGCAGCCAGTAGTCGACCATGATCACGCCGTACAGCGGGCCGAGCAGGGCACCGAGCCCGGACAGGAAGTACACGATCACCAGCGGGCTGTTGTAGAGGTTCCACGGCAGGATCAGCACGGCGATGGCGGCGCTGATCAACCCGGCGCGGCGGAAATTCAGGTACTTGGGCGCCAGGTTGCTGAGCACGAAGGCCGGCGCGACGAAGTTGGCCATGATGTTCACTGCCACGGTGACGATCAGGAACGCCAGGCAACCGAGCACCAGGAAAAAGGTGTTGGGGATCGAGGCGATCACTTGGGTCGGGCTCTCGATGATCTGTCCGTTGATCTGGAACTGCGCACCGCACAACAGGACTGTGATGGCGGCAAACACCAGAATATTCACCGGCAGGCCCCAGAAGTTACCGACGATGATGGTCCGACGGCATGGTGAAGAGCGGGCGAAGTCGCAGAAGTTGAGCACCAGCGTGCCGTAGATCGCCAGCCACAGCGCGCCGCCGGCGAAAATGTTGCGCCACATCTCGCCGCCGGTCAGCGGCTCGCGGATCGACCAGGCAATGGTTGCGTCGGCCTGGGTATACATCCACCCGGCCAGGGCCGCAACGGTCACCAGGATCACCGGCCCGGCGAAGCCTTCGTAACGGCGTACCGTTTCCATGCCGTAGGCCAGGATCAGCAGTTGCACGAACCAGATCGCCACGAAACACACCCAGCCCAGGCTCGACAGGCCAAGGATCGAGTTGTGGTCGTAGTCGGCGAAGCCTGGATGAATCGCCGTCAGCAGTACTCGGAAAACCACCGACGCGAGGTAGGTCTGGATGCCAAACCAGGCGATGGCGATGACGGCCCTGATCAACGCGGGAATTTGAGCGCCGTGGATACCGAAGCTGATCCGGCTGATGACCGGGAAGGGGACCCCGGTCTTCTGGCCCATGTAGCCGGACAGGTTCATGAAACCGTACACCAGGGCCGCGCCGATCCCCAGGGACAACAGGATTTGCCAGCCACCCAGGCCCAGTGCATACAGGCCGATGGCGAAGGAGTAGTTGGCGATGTTGTGTACGTCGTTGGTCCACAGGGCAAAAATGCTGTAGCGACCCCAACGTCGACCTTCGGCCTTGGTTGGCGCCAGGTCCTTGTTGTGCAGCCTTGGACTCAAGGCTAGGGTGGCTGCGGTTTTGTCATCGAAGGCAGTGGTTGGAGAGGGTAGATCCAGCGCGATGTTATTGGAGAGGCTTGTACGCATTCCGGCAGGCTCCTGATTCTCGGCGCAGCGATGACTGTGCATGAGCGCGAGGCTCGGCAATCTTCGTCGCGGCACGGCGAGCATCATTGGTTACGGGGCATCTGCAGCCTGTACGGGATAGGGCGCTTCAGGCTTGCGGATCTAAAGTGTGTGTATGTTTTATTTGGTTTGTATACAAAACACTTGTCGGCTCAAGCCAGATTTATGCCAGTCAAAGGTCTAACAGCAGTAACCTTGATTCCGATTAGTTATCGATTTTAGATAAGTCACTGAAGTTACGGACTTATAAATTGACCGTTTGAACAGGTATTTATTTTCTGAGAATCGGAAGGAGAGAAACGAAGGTCAGCGGGAGAAACGCAAAGGTGTAACTTTTCGGTGCATTTTCTGACGAGGTGCACACAAAAAATGCCACCTGAAGTGACATTTTTGTGTACAGAAAGATCGGCTAAGTATCAGGCCTTGGATTTGCTGATGATGTTACCGGCGTGCAAGCCGCATTCCTTTTGCGTGGCCTCCTCCCACCACCAGCGGCCTTCGCGTTCGTGCTGGTTCGGCAGCACCGGGCGGGTGCAGGGCTCACAGCCGATGCTGATGAAGCCGCGCTCATGCAGGCTGTTGTAGGGCAGCTCAAGCATGCGGATGTAGCCCCAGACTTCCTCGCTGGTCATCTGCGACAGCGGGTTGAATTTGTACAGGGTACGCTCCGGCGTGGAGAACGCCGTGTCGATTTCCAGCACAGCCACCTGGCTGCGGGTGCCGGGGCTCTGGTCGCGGCGCTGGCCGGTGGCCCAGGCGCGGACGTCGGACAGCTTGCGGCGCAGCGGTTCGATCTTGCGGATGCCGCAGCATTCGCCATGGCCGTCCTTGTAGAAACTGAACAGACCCTTTTCCTTCACGAAAGGCTCCAGTTTCGCATGGTCCGGTGAGATCAGTTCGATGTCGATCTTGTAGTGCTCACGGACCTGATCGATGAACCGATAGGTTTCCGGGTGCAGGCGACCGGTGTCGAGGCTGAATACCTTGACGTTCTTGTTCAGCTTCCAGGCCATGTCCACCAGCACCACATCCTCGGCGCCGCTGAAAGATATCCACAGGTCATCGCCGAATTCGGCGAAGGCCAGCTTGAGGATGTCTTGTGGAGACTTGTTGGCATAGGTCGTGGCGAGTTCCACGACATCAAACGTTGGGCTCATCAGGCGGTTTCCTACAGGTCGGTGGCGCTGCGCGCTCTATAGGCGCTGATGGTAACAAAAGTGGCCAGGGCTGGCGCGTTCCTGTGCGTTGCGGCTAGAGTCGGCAGGCCTTTTGTTCACTCAACCGATAAACATCAGAAAATGGAGTGTCTTGTGGAAATTGCCTGTCTCGACCTGGAAGGTGTGCTGGTTCCGGAAATCTGGATCGCCTTTGCCGAAAAAACCGGGATTGAATCCCTCAGGGCAACCACTCGGGACATTCCCGACTACGACGTGCTGATGAAGCAGCGGTTACGCATCCTCGACGAACATGGGCTCAAACTCGCCGACATCCAGGAAGTCATTGCCACGCTCAAGCCGCTGGACGGCGCCATCGAGTTCGTCGACTGGCTGCGCGAGCGCTTCCAGGTGGTGATTCTTTCCGACACGTTCTACGAATTTTCCCAACCCCTGATGCGCCAGTTGGGTTTCCCGACCTTGCTCTGCCATCGCCTGATCACGGATGAAGGGGGACGGGTGACGGGCTATCAACTGCGTCAGAAGGATCCCAAGAGGCAGTCGGTCCTGGCCTTCAAGAGCCTGTATTACCGGGTAATTGCCGCGGGTGATTCCTACAACGACACCAGCATGCTCGGCGAAGCCGACGCCGGCATCCTGTTCCATGCGCCGGACAATGTGATCCGGGAATTCCCGCAATTCCCGGCGGTACACAGCTTTGCCGAGTTGAAACAGGAATTCCTCAAGGCCTCGAACCGCCACCTGAGCCTGTAACCCCATACGCTGTTGATCGATCGTTCCCACGCTCCGCGTGGGAATGCATCCAGTGACGCTCTGCGTCACAAGCGGACGCTGAGCGTCCAGGGGCGGCATTCCCACGCAGAGCGTGGGAACGATCAAACAGGACTGTATTGAGGCTCAGAGGCTCTGCAAGGTATCGAGCAGCACTTTGACCTTGGTGATCGATTCCTGATATTCCGCCTGCCAGTCCGAGTCCGCGACAATCCCGCCGCCACCCCAGCAACACACCTGCCCATCCTTGACCAGCAGGCTGCGGATGGCGATGGAGCTGTCCATTTCCCCGCGCACGTCCAGGTACAGCAACGAGCCGCAATACAGCCCGCGTCGGGTCGGTTCGAGTTCGTCGATGATCTGCATGGCGCGGATCTTCGGGGCGCCGGTGATGGAGCCGCCGGGGAAGCTGCCGGCGATCAGGTCCAGGGCGTCTTTACCGTCGGCCAATTCGCCGGTCACGCTGCTGACCAGGTGATGCACGTTCGGGTAGCTTTCCAGGCTGAACAGTTCCGGCACGCGCACCGAGCCGGTCCGGCAGGTGCGGCCCAGGTCGTTGCGCAGCAGGTCGACGATCATCAGATTTTCCGCCCGGTCCTTGGGGCTCGCCAGTAGCTCGGCGGCATTGGCCGCGTCTTCGGCGGGCGATGTGCTACGGGGCCGGGTGCCCTTGATCGGGCGGGTTTCCACATGGGCATCGCTGACTCTGACGAAGCGCTCGGGCGACAGGCTCAGCACCGCGCCGCCGTCGGGCAGACTCTGGAAGCCGGAAAACGGCGTCGGGCACGCCGCGCGCAGGGCCTGGTAGGCTGACCAGGCATCCCCCCGGCAGGGCGCCCGAAAGCGTTGGGCAAAGTTGACCTGGTAACAATCGCCGGCCTGGATATAACCGTGGATGCGCTCGATTGCCTGCCGATATTCATCGGCGCTGAGGTCGGGAGCCATCGGACTTTCAAGTCTGAAGCCGGCCTCTGGCGCCGGGGCCGGCTGGCTGAACAGCGCGATCAGGCGCTGGCGTTCGCTGTCGCGGCAGTGCGGATGGAACACCAGTTGGCTGGTGCCGGCCTGGTGGTCGCTGACCAGTGCCCAGTCGTACACGCCGAAACGGGCATCGGGCAGTTGCAGGTCGTCTATGGCATGAGAGGGCAGGGCTTCGAGGTGCCGGCCAAAGTCATAACTCAGGTAGCCGATCAGGCCGCCAGCGAAAGGCAATTGCAGCGTGCCCGGTAATACAGCGTGCCCCAGTTGCGTCAGTTGAGCGCGCAAACGTTGCAGGAAATCGGCGCCGCTCTCTTCCGGCAGCACCGCCAGTTGTTCCAGCGGCCAGGCACTGAGCAAATCATAGTGCCCACGTTCCGCAGTGGGCCGGCCGCTGTCGAGCAGCACGCTTCCCGGGGCATGACGAATCGCCGCGAAATACTCGGCGGGGTTGGCGCGGTAGGGTAATGGGTGTACGGAACAGGTCGGCATGGGCGGGGTGGGTCGGCCATTCAGGCGGGGTGGCGATTGTAATCCCTGTGTAGGATTTGCTCCTAGAGGGATGTCGGAGATGAGCAAGTCCAGCGACTGGCATAGGTGTTGTGAACGACATTGTGGCGAGGGGATTTATCCCCGTTGGGTCGCGAAGCGGCCCCAGTCAGTCAATTCAATCTGTCTGATACACCGAGGTGTCGGGATTTAGGGCTGCTGCGCAACCCAGCGGGGATAAATCCCCTCGCCACAGGTTTTCTATTAAGTCGGTTAAGTGCTCAGCCTTCAACCGGCGGAATATGCCCGAACAACTCCTGGGCAAACGCCACCCGCTCCTCGACGGTCTCAACCACCCCCGTGCCTTGAGCTCTTCCAGGCGTGCTTCCACGGCGTGGGTGCGCAAGGTCAGGCCGCAGTCGTTGGCGATCTGGATGTTCAGTCCCGGCCGGGCGTTCAGTTCCAGGATCAGCGGGCCTTTTTCCTGGTCCAGCACCATGTCCACGCCGATGTAGCCCAGCCCGCACAGCTCATAGCAGCCGGCGGCCAGCTTCATGAAACCGTCCCAGTAGGGCAGTTGTACACCGTCCACCGCATTGGTGGTGTCGGGGTGTTTGGCGATGATGTTGTTCAGCCAGGTGCCACGCAGTGTCAGGCCGGTGGCAAGGTCCACGCCCACACCGATGGCGCCTTGGTGCAGGTTGGCCTTGCCCCCGGACTGGCGGGTCGGCAGGCGCAGCATGGCCATCACCGGATAGCCCATCAACACGATGATGCGGATGTCCGGTACGCCTTCGTAGCTGATGCTCTTGAAGATCTGGTCCGGCACTACGCGGTATTCGATCAGCGCCCGGTCGCGGTGCCCACCGAGGGAATACAAGCCGGTGAGAATGCTGGAAATATGGTGTTCGAGTTCCTCATGACTCAGGATCTTGCCGGAGACCGTGCGGTAGCGCCCCTCGAAGCGGTCGGCAATCACGATGATGCCGTCACCGCCGGCGCCCTGGGCCGGCTTGATTACGAAGTCGGTATGCCCACCAATGATCCCGTCGAGTTTGTCGATTTCCTTCTCGGTGGAGATGATCCCGTACAGTTCCGGCACGTGGATGCCGGCGGCGACGGCCCGTTCCTTGGTGATGATCTTGTCATCGACGATGGGGTACAGGCTGCGCTTGTTGTACTTGAGCACGTAGTCGGCATTGCGCCGGTTGATGCCCATGATGCCCCGGGCTTCCAGGGCTTTCCAGGTCTTCCAGAAACCGAACATTACGAGTCAGCCTTGAGGAAGGCCTTGAACCGCACCAGCTCGGTCAGGCGGTAGCCGCGATAACGACCCATGGCCAGCATGAAGCCCACCAGGATCAGCAGGATCGCCGGGAAGGTGAAGACGAAGTACACCAGCTCCGGCACGCTCATGATCAGGTGCGCCAGGGACGCGGCAAACAGGGTGCCGATGGCGACCTTCATGGCGTGACCGCCGCCGCGCTCTTCCCAGGTGATGGACAGGCGCTCGATGGTCATGGTCAGGATCACCATCGGGAACAGCGCCACCGACAGGCCACGCTCCAGGCCCAGCTTATGGCTGAACAGGCTGATGGCGGCGATCAGCACCACCACGAACGTCAGCACCACCGAAAGCCTTGGCAGCATCTGCAACTTGAGATGTTCCAGGTAGGAACGCAGTGACAGGCCCAGGGCCGTGATCACCGTGAACAGGACGATCCCGAAGCCCAGCTGGGTTTCGCGGAAAGCCAGGGCAATCAGCACCGGGGTAAAGGTCCCCAGGGTCTGCAGGCCGATCAGGTTGCGCAGAACCAGGATCACCAGCACGCCGATGGGGATCATCACCATGATCATGAACGTCTGCTGGGTTTGCAGGGGCAGGCCGTAGAGCGAATATTCGAGGAAATTCGCGTCGGTGTTCTCGTCCGTCAGCTTGGCCAGGCGAATGGCGTTCATTTCGCTGTTGTTCATGCTGAAGGTGACGGTGGCTTTCTTGCCGCCATCGACGGTGATCAGGTTTTCATCGCCGGTCCACCACAGCAGGCGGTCGGTGGGCAGGCCCTGTTCGCCGGTATCCGGGTTGAAATACAGCCAGTCGTTGCCGTTGAAGCTGCGCAGCCACAGTTCCGGCGTTTGTGGCTGATCGGCCACCAGGCGAATGGTGTGGACTTTTTCCACCGGTACGTGGGCGATGGACAGCACCAGCTCCACGATTCTCGCTTTGTTGCTCGACGTCGGGTCGCCGGCCAGCAGCAGTTTGACGTTGTCGTCGTTGAGGTTGTTGACCCGCTTGATGGCTTCGCTGATGAAGGTCTCGACATCGGCCGAATGCTGGCGGATCGGCGCGAGCAGGGCCTCGGCGGCGATCTTCTCCGGGCCTTCGATGGCGATGCTGTCACGGAAGGTCGGTCCCTTGACCTTGGTTTTTTCGGCGCTGTAGCGCTTGGTCAGCACCAGGCGGTAATAGAGGGTCTGGTTACCCTTGGCCCGGCGGGCCGACCAGGTGACCTTGCGGTTGCCGTCGATCCGGTTCACCGCTACGCCGTAATTGTTGGAAATGAAACTCTCGTTGAGGCTGACGTAGTCGCGGCTCAACGGGGGCACGAACATCTGGATCTTCACCGGATCTTTCGCGTTGGGCACGAATTCGACCTTGGCATCGATGTTCCACAGGTCGTCCGTGGCGTCTTCGGTCACCGGGATGCCGAGCACGAAAATCTGATAGGCCGTCACCGACAGGCCCAGCACCACCAGGATGGCGATCAGCATTTTCAAATGGAGGGTAAGGGAGCGCATTGGAATTACTCTGCGGTAAGAGCGGCATTGGTGCAGGCGGGTTTGCCGGCAGCGTATTTGAGACTGGGGTCGACCAGTGCGTCGAAGCGCTTGAGCGCCTCGGAACCGATCAGCAACGGGTATTGGAAGGCGCTGCGGTCGGTCAGGTTCACTTCAATACTGCGCAGGGCCGAGCCCATGCAGATATCCAGTTCGATGACCGGCCGGGCCGTGTATTTCTTACCTTCTTCCGGGTCGTAGTCACCGGCGCGGCGTTTGATCTTGCTGACCCGGGCCAGCGGGCGTTCGATGGGGTGCGAATGGGCCGCGTCGATGGCGAGGTAAAAACGCACCCAGGATTCGCCGTTGCGTTTGAAGCGTTTGATGTCGCGGGCACTGAGGGAGGCGGTCTTGGCGCCGGTGTCCAGCTTGGCGGCCACCTCCAGGTCGATGCCCTGCAGCGCTGCGTATTCGTTGAGGCCGTACACGGTTTTTTCACCCGCCGCGGCGAGTCCCGGCAGGCACATGAAGCAGAGGGCAGCGGATAAGGGCTTGAATGTCATAGATCCTGGTGCACGGCGTTCCGTTTATCGGTTCAGGCCCTGGCATTACTGCACAAGCTCCTTCAGTAGCCTTCTCTCTATATAGAAGAACAGGAGAGTGGCCAACAGCGGCGGCATTCTAGCACGGTGGTTTTCTGACGCCACCGCTGGCCGGAGGCTACGAACCCTGTGAAAAGGTGGTGGTGGCGGACGGGCCTATTAGACGATTGTCGACAATATCGTTTTTTGTTTTGACGTATACGCTTTGATTGGGTAGTTTTTGTCGTATTGATTTTGAAGGTGTCGACAATATGCTCGATCAGCTCGAAACGCCGGTGCTGGCCCAAGACGACTCGGAAACCCTTTCCGAAAACGTCTTCCGGCGTATCCAGGCCGCCATCGTCAAAGGCGAGATCGCCCCCGGCAGCAAGATTTCCGAGCCCGAGCTGGCCCGTACCTACGGCATCAGCCGTGGACCGCTGCGCGAAGCGATCCATCGGCTGGAAGGTCAGCGCCTGCTGGTGCGGGTGCCTCATGTCGGCGCGCGTGTGGTTTCCCTGAGCCATGCCGAGCTGCTGGAGCTCTACGAAATCCGCGAGTCCCTGGAAGGCATGGCCTGCCGCCTCGCGGCCGAGCGCATGACCCTGGCGGAAATCGACGAACTGCGCCAGGTCCTGGAAACCCATGAGCGCGATGCGGCCTTCCAGGCCGGTGTCGGCTATTACCAACAGGAAGGCGATTTCGACTTTCATTACCGGATCATCCAGGGCAGCGGCAACCGCACGCTGACGCAAATGCTCTGCGGCGAGTTGTATCAACTGGTGCGCATGTACCGCATTCAGTTTTCCACCACGCCCAACCGGCCGCGCCAGGCCTTTGCCGAGCATCACCGGATTCTCGATGCCATCGCCGACCGTGACGGCGAATTGGCTGAGTTATTGATGCGCCGGCACATCGGCGCCTCCAAACGCAACATCGCGCGTCATTACCAGGACAGCGCCGCCACTGAACGAGGTGAGTCATGAGTTCCAGCAAGAGCACGCCAGGCCAGCGATTCCGCGATGCGGTCGCCTCCGAGCATCCGTTACAGGTGGTCGGCACGATCAACGCCAACCACGCGCTGCTGGCCAAACGCGCCGGTTTCAAGGCTATTTATCTGTCGGGCGGTGGCGTGGCAGCCGGTTCCCTCGGCGTGCCGGACCTGGGCATCACCGGCCTGGATGACGTGCTGACAGATGTGCGGCGGATCACCGACGTGTGCGACCTGCCGCTGCTGGTGGACGTGGACACCGGTTTCGGTTCGTCGGCGTTCAACGTGGCTCGCACCGTCAAGTCGATGAGCAAGTTCGGCGCGGCGGCGATCCACATCGAAGACCAGGTCGGTGCCAAGCGCTGCGGCCATCGGCCGAACAAGGAAATCGTCTCGCAGCAGGAAATGGTCGACCGCATCAAGGCTGCCGTTGATGCCCGTACCGACGACAGCTTCGTGATCATGGCTCGCACCGATGCCTTGGCAGTGGAGGGCCTGGAGTCCGCGCTGGACCGTGCGGCCGCCTGCATCGAGGCCGGTGCTGACATGATCTTTCCCGAAGCAATTACCGAACTCGAGATGTACAAGTTGTTCGCCAGCCGCGTGAAGGCGCCGATCCTGGCCAACATCACCGAGTTTGGCGCGACGCCGCTCTACACCACCGAACAGCTGGCCGGTGCCGACGTGTCCCTGGTGCTGTACCCACTGTCGGCATTCCGCGCCATGAACAAGGCCGCCGAGAACGTCTACACCGCGATCCGTCGCGACGGCACGCAACAGAATGTCATCGACACCATGCAGACCCGCATGGAGCTTTACGATCGCATCGACTACCACACCTTCGAGCAGAAGCTCGATGCGTTGTTCGCTGCGAAAAAATAACGGGCCGATTCCCTACAAATTCAAGAACTGGAGACAGCAAATGGCCGAAGCAAAAGTACTCAGTGGCGCCGGGCTCCGTGGCCAGGTAGCCGGGCAAACCGCCTTGTCCACCGTTGGCCAGTCCGGTGCGGGCCTGACCTATCGTGGCTACGACGTTCGCGACCTGGCGGCTGATGCGCAATTCGAAGAAGTGGCCTACCTGTTGCTGTACGGCGAACTGCCAACCCAGGCGCAACTGGATGGCTATGTCCGCAAACTGCGTCAATTGCGCGACCTGCCCCAGGCCCTGAAGGAAGTGCTGGAACGCATTCCCGCCGACGCCCATCCGATGGACGTGATGCGCACCGGTTGCTCGTTCCTCGGCAACCTGGAACCCGAGACAAGTTTTGCCGAACAGCACGACAAGACCGACCGCCTGCTGGGCGCGTTCCCGGCGATCATGTGCTACTGGTATCGCTTCAGCCACCAGGGCCAGCGCATCGAATGCGTGACCGACGAAGCGTCCATCGGCGGCCATTTCCTGCATCTGTTGCACGGCAAAAAACCGAGCGAGCTGCACGTCAAAGTGATGAACGTGTCGCTGATCCTCTACGCCGAGCACGAATTCAATGCTTCGACCTTCACTGCCCGGGTCTGCGCCTCGACCCTGTCGGACCTGTTTTCCTGCATCACGGCGGCGATTGGCTCGCTGCGGGGGCCGTTGCATGGCGGTGCCAACGAAGCGGCCATGGAAATGATCGAACGCTTCGACTCGCCGGAGGCGGCGGTCAAGGGCACCCTGGCGATGCTGGAGCGCAAGGACAAGATCATGGGCTTCGGCCATGCGATCTATAAGGACAACGATCCGCGCAACGAGGTGATCAAGGGCTGGTCGAAAAAACTCGCCGATGAAGTGGGCGACACCGTGCTGTTCCCGGTTTCCGAAGCCATCGACAAGACCATGTGGGAACAGAAGAAGCTGTTCCCCAACGCCGATTTCTACCATGCCTCGGCGTACCACTTCATGGGCATCCCGACCAAGCTGTTCACGCCGATCTTTGTCTGCTCGCGCCTGACCGGCTGGGCCGCCCACGTGTTCGAACAACGCGCCAACAACCGCATCATCCGCCCGAGCGCCGAATACACCGGCGTTGAACAGCGCAAGTTCGTGCCAATCGAACAACGCTGAGCTGGAGGGGTTTAACCGCAGGTACTGGAGAAACCCAGAACCCTGTGGGAGCGAGCCTGCTCGCGATAGCGTCGGGTCAGCAACCTCATGGTTGGCTGACACACCACAATCGCGAGCAGGCTCGCTCCCACAGAAGAACAGGTTCACTTCAATGCTGCGCCAGCCCCTTCTGAACCCACCGTGACCCGAGTCCTGACGATGAACACAGAATTTCGCAAACCGCTGTCCGGCACTTCGCTGGATTACTTCGATGTTCGCGGGGCCGTGGATGCCATCCGTCCCGGCGCCTACGACGGCCTGCCGTACACTTCGCGCGTGCTGGCGGAAAACCTGGTGCGTCGCTGCGACCCGGCCACCCTGGGCGAGTCGCTGCTGCAACTGATCGAGCGCAAGCGCGACCTGGACTTCCCATGGTTCCCGGCCCGGGTGGTCTGCCATGACATTCTCGGCCAGACCGCCCTGGTGGACTTGGCCGGCCTGCGCGACGCCATCGCCCAGCAGGGCGGCGACCCGGCCCAGGTCAACCCGGTGGTGCCGACCCAACTGATCGTCGATCACTCCCTGGCAGTGGAAAGCGCCGGCTTCGACCCTCAGGCATTTGCCAAGAACCGGGCGATTGAAGACCGTCGCAACGAAGACCGCTTCCACTTCATCAACTGGACCAAAAAGGCCTTCAAGAATGTCGACGTGATTCCGCCGGGCAACGGGATCATGCACCAGATCAACCTGGAAAAAATGTCCCCGGTGATCCAGCAACGGGACGGCGTCGCCTTCCCCGACACCTGCGTGGGCACCGACAGCCATACGCCCCATGTCGACGCCTTGGGCGTGATCGCCATCGGCGTCGGTGGGCTGGAAGCCGAGAGCGTCATGCTCGGTCGCGCGTCGTGGATGCGCCTGCCGGAAATCGTCGGCGTCGAGCTGACCGGCAAGTTGCAACCGGGCATCACGGCCACCGACATGGTGCTGGCGTTGACCGAGTTCCTGCGCAAGCAGAAGGTCGTTGGCGCCTGGCTGGAGTTTTTCGGTGAAGGCGCGCAGGCGCTGACCCTGGGCGACCGCGCAACCATCTCCAACATGGCCCCGGAATATGGCGCCACGGCGGCGATGTTCTACATCGACCAGCAGACCATCGACTACCTCAAGCTCACCGGCCGTGAAGACGCGCAGGTGCAATTGGTGGAAACCTACGCCCGGCAGGTGGGCCTGTGGGCCGACAGCCTCAAGGGCGCACAGTACGAGCGAGGTCTGACCTTCGACCTGTCCTCGGTGGTGCGCAACATGGCCGGGCCGAGCAACCCCCACGCCCGCGTCGCGACTGCCGATCTGGCGGCCAACGGCATTGCCGGACAATGGACCGAAGTGCCGGGGCAGATGCCCGACGGCGCGGTGATCATCGCCGCCATCACCAGTTGCACCAACACCAGCAACCCGCGCAACGTCATTGCCGCTGGCCTCTTGGCACGCAATGCCAATCGCCTGGGACTGGCTCGCAAACCGTGGGTCAAATCGTCCCTGGCACCGGGTTCGAAAACCGTGGCGCTGTACCTGGATGAAGCGGGTCTGACCAAGGAGCTGGAGCAATTGGGCTTCGGCGTGGTGGCCTTCGCCTGCACAACCTGCAACGGTATGTCCGGCGCGCTGGACCCAGTGATCCAGCAGGAAATCATCGACCGCGACCTGTATGCCACCGCCGTGCTGTCGGGTAACCGCAACTTCGATGGCCGTATCCATCCATACGCCAAACAGGCGTTCCTTGCTTCGCCGCCCTTGGTGGTGGCCTACGCCATCGCCGGGACCATCCGTTTCGACATCGAGAAGGATGTGCTGGGCGTGGTGGACGGTCGGGAAATCCGTCTCAAGGACATCTGGCCGAGTGACGAGGAAATCGAAGCAGTGGTCAAGGCTTCGGTGAAGCCGGAGCAGTTCCGCCAGGTGTACATCCCGATGTTCGCCATCCAGGAAGACACCGGGCCGAAAGTCACGCCGCTGTACGACTGGCGTCCGCAAAGCACCTACATCCGCCGTCCGCCCTATTGGGAAGGGGCGCTGGCTGGGGCGCGACCGCTCAAAGGCATGCGCCCGTTGGCGGTGCTGCCGGACAACATCACCACCGATCACCTGTCGCCGTCCAACGCAATCATGCTGGACAGCGCCGCCGGCGAATACCTGGCGAAGATGGGCTTGCCGGAAGAAGACTTCAACTCCTACGCCACGCACCGGGGCGACCATTTGACCGCCCAGCGCGCCACCTTCGCCAACCCGAAACTGTTCAACGAAATGGTCCAGGAAAACGGCAAGGTCAAGCAGGGTTCCCTGGCACGGGTCGAGCCCGAAGGCAAAGTCATGCGGATGTGGGAAGCCATCGAAACCTACATGGAACGCAAGCAGCCGCTGATCATCATCGCCGGTGCCGACTATGGCCAGGGTTCGTCCCGGGACTGGGCGGCCAAGGGCGTACGCCTGGCCGGTGTCGAGGCGATTGCCGCCGAAGGCTTCGAGCGTATCCATCGCACCAACCTGGTGGGCATGGGCGTGTTGCCGCTGGAGTTCAAGCCTGGCACCGATCGCAAGACCCTGGGCATCGATGGCAGCGAAATCTACGACGTGATTGGCGAGCGCACCCCACGCGCGACGCTGACCCTGGTCATCACTCGCAAGAACGGCGAGCGCGTTGAAGTGCCGGTGACCTGCCGTCTCGATACGGCTGAGGAGGTGTCGATTTATGAAGCGGGTGGCGTGTTGCAGCGCTTTGCCCAGGACTTCCTTGAATCGGCGGTTGCCGTTTAAATCTCACGATAAGGAGTAGGTGCTTCATGGCTCACGCACCACGCTTTTCACCACAGATCAGAATCCCCGCCACCTACATGCGCGGTGGCACCAGCAAGGGCGTGTTCTTCAATCTGACGGACCTGCCCGAAGCCGCCCGTGTCCCCGGCGCGGCACGCGATGCCTTGCTGTTGCGGGTCATTGGCAGTCCCGATCCGTACGAGAAACAGATCGACGGCATGGGCGGCGCCACGTCCAGCACCAGCAAGACGGTGATCCTGTCCAAGAGCAACCGGGCCGACCACGACGTCGATTACCTGTTCGGCCAGGTCTCCATCGACAAGCCGTTCGTGGACTGGAGTGGCAACTGCGGCAACCTGTCGGCGGCGGTGGGTTCGTTTGCCATCAGCAGTGGCTTGGTATCGTCCAGCCGCATTCCACAGAACGGTGTGGCGGTGGTGCGGATCTGGCAGGCCAACATCGGCAAGACCATCATTGCTCATGTGCCGATGACCGATGGCGCGGTGCAGGAAACCGGTGATTTCGAGCTCGACGGGGTCACTTTTCCGGCGGCAGAAGTGCAGTTGGAGTTCATGGACCCGGCAGCCGAGGAAGAAGGCGGGGGCGGTTCGATGTTTCCCACCGGCAATCTGGTGGACGACTTGGAAGTGCCCGGCGTCGGTACGCTCAAGGCAACCCTGATCAACGCTGGGATCCCGACGATTTTCATCAATGCCCGGGACGTCGGCTATACCGGCACTGAGCTGCAGGGCGCCATCAATGGCGACCCCAAGGCCCTGGCGATGTTCGAAACCATCCGCGCCCACGGTGCCCTGCGCATGGGGCTGATCAAGCAACTGGACGAAGCCGCCCAACGTCAGCACACGCCGAAGGTGGCGTTTGTCGCGCCGCCAGCGGACTACGTTTCGTCGAGTGGCAAAGCCGTAGCGGCGGGGGACGTCGACTTGCTGGTGCGGGCGCTGTCCATGGGCAAGCTCCACCACGCCATGATGGGCACCGCCGCAGTCGCCATCGGCACCGCCGCCGCTATTTCCGGCACCCTGGTGAACCTGGCCGCCGGCGGTACCGAGCGCAACGCCGTGCGCTTCGGTCACCCGTCCGGCACGTTGCGCGTCGGCGCCGAGGCCAGCCAGGTCAATGGCGAATGGACCGTAAACAAAGCCATCATGAGTCGCAGCGCGCGGGTGTTGATGGAAGGGGTCGTGCGGGTACCGGCAGACACGTTCTGATCCACCACAAAGGATCTGGGGGAGTCACCACTGAATCATTGTGGGAGCGAGCCTGCTCGCGATAGCGGTGTGTCAGCCAACAATGATGTTGCTGACCCGGCGCTATCGCGAGCAGGCTCGCTCCCACAGGGCTGTGGTTTGACTGATCGAGGCAGTTCAGCCCTGTTGGAACATCTCCCTGGCCCGTTGCTCGATCTGCTCCTGAGTCAGATCCTCCTTGTGTGTCGCCAGGAACCACACATGTCCGTAGGGATCCTTCAAGCTGCCGGAGCGATCACCATAGAACTGATCCTTGACCTCGGCGATCACCGTGCCACCGGCGGCAATCGCCTGGGCATACACGCGGTCCACGTCCTCGACATATAAGTGCAGGCCCACCGACGGCGATTGGTCCGGATTGCTCAGGGGGCCCTGATCGCACGGCGTGCCGAGCATGATCGGGCTGCCGCCGATCCGCAGTTCGGCATGACCGATGCCCCCGTCGGGCATTGCCAGGCGCATGACCTCGGTGGCATTGAAGGCTTTTTTGTAGAACTCGATGGCTTCGGCGGCTTTATGAATGCCCAAGTAGGGCGTAATGCTGTGGAAACCTTCGGGAATGGCTTTGACGCCCATGACGTTTCTCCTTTTTGTATCGGGCGAAGAGCGGCTTCGTCGATTTGCGCCCATTCACTATAGGCCAGTGATTTCGAGTCGCCCCTGGTCCCGACGAACGCCTTATGGTTCCTCCAGCAGATGCGCGCCCGGTCCACGCTCGCCCAGCACGTCGCCCTGGTTGCGCAGCGGGCAGGCCTCCATCGACAGGCAACCACAGCCGATACAGCCGTTCAGCCGGTCACGCAACGCGATCAATTGGTTGATGCGTTCATCCAGATCCTGGCTCCACTGTGCCGACAGGATCTGCCAGTCGGCGGCCGTTGGCGCGCGGTTGTCCGGCAGGGACTTCAACGCCTCGCCGATCTCCGCCAAGGGAATGCCCAGGCGCTGGGCAACCTTGATCAGTGCCACGCGTCGCAACACCCCTCGTGGATAGCGGCGTTGGTTGCCCTGGTTGCGGGTACTTTTGATCAGCCCCTTGGCTTCATAGAAGTGCAGGGCGGTGACGGCCACACCGCTGCGGGCGGCCACTTGGCCCACGGTGAGTTCTTTATGGATATCTATCTGTGCCATAGCGGATTCATTGCTTGACCTTGACTTAAGTAGAGGTTTTACGCTGCACGCCTTCGGATCGCAAGATTCACCTTACGTGTATCGAGGACCTTTCATGCAATTGCCAAGGAACAATCGCAGCTTCACCCAACTGATCGAATTCGACATCGAACCTCACTGGCAACAGGCGCTGATTACAGCCCTGTCGGAACAGACCGAGCGCCTGGCGCAGGATCATCAGGGCTTCCTGAGTGCCAGCATCCAGGTCAGCGAGGACGGCAGGCGTGTACTCAATTATTTGCAATGGCAGACCCGGGAAGCGGGGGAGGCGGCGTTTCGACGGTTTGAAAGCGGCGAGCAGGATTTCTGGCGGCTGATTCAGGCTCACCGGGCCAAAGCCGTGACGTTTGGCTCGTTCCAGGTGATCCGCAGCATTGAACGCAGCCCGGATAATGCGCTGCAGTGCCAGTTGGTCGATTGAGCGAATGAGGAATCCGGAGGGGCGATACCCACTATCAAGAGGGTTGATTTCTGCTGTGTGGGGCCGGCGGGTAGCCTTTATTCATCGCCCCAAAACACCGGACACTCGTCATGAATCGCATCCTTGCCGTTTCGCTGCTGTTAGTCGCCACCGTATTGAGCGGTTGCGCCGCCTCGACGCCTGAACTGCGCCCTTACACCGCCGAAGAAACCCGCGAACTGGCCCTTGAAGCCTTGAATCGCCGGGGCCTGTCGTTCGATGAGTACCACGCGAAAAAAGCCGAGCTGCTCGGTCCGTCGCAGAAAAACAGTGGTTTCGACGATCGTGGTGAGATGAGCGCCGAACAGCCGGTGCAGTTGTCTGCAAAGCCAAGCTGAGAGACTGTACCGCCGGAAGTTTTACCCAACTGTCCATGGGTTTGCGACGGGACCAAGAGTAGGGTCATCACCTGACCACACGACGGACTGACCGCCATGACCCTTTCGCTGGACCTGCTGCTGGGCTTCGCCCTGTTTGCCCTTGTTACCTCGATCACACCGGGCCCCAACAACACCATGTTGCTGGCTTCGGGGGTGAATTTCGGCTTCAACCGCACCATCCCTCATATGCTGGGCATCAGCTGTGGTTTCTTTGTCCTGGTGCTGGCGGTGGGCTTTGGCCTGGGCGCGATGTTCCAGGCGTATCCGCTGCTTTACACCGTGCTGCGCTACGTTGGCGCGGCGTACCTGTTGTACCTGGCGTGGAAAATTGCCCACTCCGGCCCGGTCTCGGAGAGCGAATCGGGGGAGCGCACGCCGATCAGCTACTGGGGCGCCGCGGCATTTCAATGGGTCAATCCCAAGGCCTGGATCATGGCCATCGGAGCCATCAGCACCTACACGCCGCTTCAAGGCTACTTCTTCAACGTGGTGGTGATCGCGGCCGTGTTCGCCCTGATCAACCTGCCCAGTGTCAGCTTGTGGGTGGTCTGCGGCAGCCTGTTGCGCAACCTGCTGCGTGACCGTCGTTGGCTGCGTCTGTTCAACTGGGCAATGGCGCTGTTGCTGGTGGCCTCGTTGTATCCGTTATTGCTCGAAAGCATGAGATGAGGGGCTGAGCTTCGACTGGATGCCTGCTAAGCTCGCTGTTCAGGAGCGTTCCTACGCACTTTTAAACGAAGTCTCACTTCTTTAAGGTTGATCGGGTAGTAACCTCGAACCCAACGAGAGCGCCCGATCCCGGAACAGGCTCTGCGAGTTTTCCATGAATAAACGTCCTTTATATTTCGATTACGCCGCCACTACGCCAGTGGATGAGCGGGTTATCCAGGTCATGGTCGAATGCCTGGGCTTCGACGGTAACTTCGGCAACCCGGCCTCCAGCTCCCATGCCTTCGGGCAGGAAGCCCGGCGCTCGGTGGAGCAGGCACGTCAGCAGGTGGCGCAATTGGTGGGGGCGCAGGCGCAGCAGATCGTCTGGACTTCCGGTGCCACCGAGTCCAACAACCTGGCGCTCAAGGGGGTGACCCAGGCGCGCGGGGCGTCCGGCGGTCATGTCATCACCAGCCTGATCGAACACAAGGCGATTCTCGACACCGTCCGGCAGCTCGAAGAGAGCGGCGTCGCGGTGACCTGGCTGGCTCCGGATGCCGATGGCCTGATCAGTCCGCAAGCTGTCCGCGAGGCACTGCGCGAGGACACCTTCCTGGTGTCGCTGATGCTGGTGAACAACGAGCTGGGTACCGTCAATGATGTAGTCGCCATCGGTGAGCTCGTCCGTGGGCATGGCGCGCTGTTCCATGTGGATGCCGCCCAGGGCGCCGGCAAGGTCAGGATTGACCTGGCCCACTGGCCGGTGGACCTGATGTCTTTTTCCGCGCACAAGATCTACGGCCCCAAAGGCATCGGCGCGCTCTACGTCGGTGAACGTGCCCGACCGCGTCTATCTGCGCAGATCCATGGGGGCGGGCATGAAGGCGGTTTTCGCTCTGGCACGCTGGCGACTCATCAGATTGCGGCCATGGGCGCAGCGTTCGAGTTGGCGGCCCAGTCGTTCGACGACGAGCTCGACAAAATCGTCCGCTTGCGCAATCGTTTGCTCGAGCCGCTGCTGGCGTTGCCCGGTGTGTGTATCAACGGCAGTACGACCCAGCGCATTCCCCACACGCTGAGCCTGACGTTCCATGAGGGTGAGTTCAACCCGGCGGCATTGGGGGCTTCCCTTGCATTTTCCGCCACATCGGCCTGCAATTCGGCGAACAACACGCCGTCCCATGTGCTGCTGGCCTTGGGGCACGATGCTCGCGCGGCAGGGCGGACCATTCGCCTGAGCCTGGGACGCTTCACCCGCGAACAGGATATCGACGAGGCCGTGCGGCTGATCAAGGCCGCCTGCGTCGCAGCACCGGCCTTCTGGACCAGTACCCCCTGAGTCGGTTGCTTGAGCCTCGAACAATAATATTGATAGACAGGAGACACGATGAGTACCGAGCCTTTGACCCATGGACTGGTTCCCCAGCGCCTGGCCCGAATCCGCCAACTGATGAGTCGGGAGGGTATCCACGCGCTGCTGGTGCCGTCGGCTGATCCGCATCTGTCGGAATACCTGCCGGGCTATTGGCAAGGACGGCAATGGTTGTCGGGCTTCCATGGCTCGATCGGTACCCTGATCGTGACGAAGGACTTCGCCGGGGTCTGGGCCGACAGTCGTTACTGGGAACAGGCGACCCAGGAGCTGAAGGGCAGCGGCATCGAACTGGTCAAGCTCATTCCCGGTCAACCCGGCCCCCTGGACTGGCTGGCCGAACAGACGCCCGAAGGCGGGGTGGTCGCGGTCGATGGCGCGGTAATGGCCGTGGCGTCGGCCCGAACCTTGGGCAGCAAGCTCGCGGAGCGAGGTGCGCGCTTGCGCACTGACATCGATCTGCTGAATGAAGCCTGGTCCGATCGTCCAAGCCTGCCTGATCAGCCGGTGTACGCACACCTTCCACCCCAGGCGACCGTCAGCCGGGTCGAAAAACTCGCCAAGCTGCGCGAAACCCTCAAGGCGCGTGGCGCCGACTGGCACTTCATCGCCACGCTGGACGACATCGCCTGGTTGTTCAACCTGCGTGGCGCGGATGTGTCGTTCAATCCCGTGTTTATTGCTTTTGCCTTGATCAGCCAGCAGCAGGCAACCTTGTTCGTGGCCCTGGACAAGGTCGATGGTGCACTGCGTGCGGTCCTCGAGCAGGACGGTGTAACCCTGCGTGATTACAGCGAAGCGGCGAGCGCATTACGTGAAGTGCCTGGCGGCGCGAGCCTGCAGGTCGATCCGGCCCGGGTCACCGTCGGCTTACTGGATAATCTGGACAGTGGCGTGAAGCTGGTGGAGGGGCTCAATCCCACGACGCTGGCCAAGTCCTGCAAGAGCCTGGCCGACGCCGAGCATATCCGTCGCGCGATGGAACAGGATGGTGCAGCGCTCTGTGAGTTCTTCGCCTGGTTGGAAAGTGCCTGGGGTCGTGAGCGCATCACCGAACTGACCATCGATGAACACCTGACCGCAGCTCGCAGACGCCGGCCGGATTTTGTCTCCCTGAGCTTCAACACCATTGCTGCTTTCAACGCCAATGGTGCAATGCCCCATTACCACGCTACGGAAGAAGCCCATGCGGTCATCGAGGGCGATGGGTTGTTGTTGATCGATTCCGGTGGCCAATACCTGGGCGGCACCACCGACATCACCCGCATGGTGCCGGTGGGAACGCCCAACGCCGAGCAGAAACGTGACTGCACGCGTGTCCTCAAGGGCGTCATTGCCTTGTCCAGGGCTCGGTTCCCGCGCGGCATTCTGTCGCCGCTGCTGGATGCCATCGCACGGGCGCCGATCTGGGCCGAACAGGTGGATTACGGACATGGTACCGGTCACGGAGTCGGCTATTTCCTGAACGTCCACGAGGGACCACAGGTCATCGCCTATCAGGCGGCTCCCACGCCGCAGACTGCCATGCAGCCAGGGATGATCACCTCCATCGAGCCGGGGACTTATCGTCCCGGACGCTGGGGTGTGCGCATCGAGAACCTGGCCTTGAACCGTGAGGCGGGGAGCAGCGAGTTCGGTGAATTTCTTGAGTTTGAAACCCTGACTTTGTGTCCGATTGACACGCGCTGCCTGGAACCGTCGCTGTTGAGCCTGGATGAAAAGGCCTGGCTCAATGCCTATCATGCCGAGGTTCAGCGTCGCTTGAGCCCGTTGCTGGAAGGCAGTGCGTTGCAATGGCTGCACACGCGAACGATGGCTATCTGACGCCGGGATCAGCCGAGGGCTTCACGGACGAAGTCCAGCCGATCCTGGCCAAAGAACAACTCGTCGCCGACGAACATGCTGGGGGCACCGAACACGCCCCGGGCAATGGCTTCTTCGGTGGTGGCTTTCAGGGCTTCCTTGATGTGCTCGTCAGTTGTCAGTGCCAGCACGTGGCCGGGGTCGAAACCGCCTTCTTCCAGTACCGCTGCTGCCGTCTGCGGATGGCTGAGATCACGGGCGTCGACCCATAAGGCGCGGAACAGACAATCGATGAACGCTATGAAACGTTCAGGATGACGCAGTTGCATGCCGGTTATGGCGCGCATCAACGACAGGGTATTGATTGGAAAGTGCGGATTGAGCTTGAACGCCACGCCGTAGCGTTTGGCGAAGCGATCCAGGTCCTTGGCCATATGCGCGCCTTTGGCCGGTACGGTAATCGGCGATGCATTGCCCGTCGCCTTGAAGACACCCCCCAGTAACATGGGTCGGTAGACCAGTTCGCTGCAGGTGTGTGCGCAAAGCTGCGGGAGTTGGGTGTAGGCCAGGTAGGTCGCCGGGCTGCCAAGGTCAAAGAAAAACTCCACCGATTTGCTCATGGTCACAGCTCTCTTGTTGTTATGGGGAGGGGCTTACCAGCGTTCGCTCCAGGGGCGCAGATCCAGCTCGAAGGTCCAGGCGTCGCGTGGCTGGGTATGCAAGTACCAATAGTTTTCGGCGATGTGTTCGGGATCGAGGATGCCGTCTTCATCCCTGGTCGCATATTTCTCTGGAAAGTTATCGCGGATGAAGTCGGTGTCGATGGCGCCGTCCACCACTACATGCGCCACGTGGATATTCAGGGGGCCCAGCTCTCGGGCCATGCTCTGGGCCAGCGCACGGATGCCATGTTTGGCTCCCGCGAATGCGGCGAACCCCGAGGCGCCGCGTAAACCCGCCGTGGCGCCGGTAAACAGAAGGGTCCCGCGCTGGCGCTTGACCATGCGTTTAGCCACTTCCCGGGCGTTGAGGAAACCGGAGAAACAGGCCATCTCCCAGATCTTGAAGTATTTACGGGCGGTCTCTTCGAGAATGCTGCACGGCACGTTGGCGCCGATGTTGAAGACAAAGGCCTCGATGGGGCCTATCTGGCTCTCGATTTGCTCGATGAGCGCGATCACGTCGTCTTCCTTGCGCGCATCACAGGCAAAGCCGTGGGCTTCGCCGCCTTGGGCGCGTATCGCCTCCACCAGCGGAGCGAGTTTGTCGGCGCTACGGCGGGTTACGCACGCTACAAAACCTTCCTGCGCGAAACGTTTGGCAATCGCACCTCCCGTGGCATCCCCCGCGCCAACAACCAATACGATCTTCTTGTTATCCATGGTTCGCCTCATTGGTAAACGATCGTTAGCTGAACGAACGTTATGCTACGCTCCGTTGTACGTCAAGTTGAGCGATCAGGGGCAGGATTCATGCGTTACTCAGCCAATCACAAAATGGAAACCCGGGAAAAACTGCTCGCCAGCAGTGCCGTTTCCGCCAAGAAATCCGGGTTTTCGACGGTAGGCGTCGATGGTTTGATGAAGGCGATTGGGTTGAGCGGAGGAGCGTTCTATAGTCATTTTTCCTCCAAGGACGAGCTGTTCAAGGCCATCGTTGAGCGGGAGTTGACCCAAAGCCTGGAGCGCCTGAGCGGTGATCATGTCTTGGACTTGGCCAGGTTGGAGCATTGTCTCAAGCAGTACTTGAGCATGAGTCACGTCGAACAACCTGAGGCCGGTTGCGCGTTGCCGGTGCTTGGCGCTGAAATCGCACGCTCGGATGTGCAGGTGCGGGAGGCTGCACAAACGTGGATCTGTCGTTTGCATGAGAGCTGGGCGCGAATACTGGAAAGCGACAGCCTGGCCTGGGCCATCCTGTCGCAATGCGTTGGGGCGCTGGTTGTTGCGCGCATGCTGGTCGCCCCAGAGATCCAGCGTACTGTCCTCCAGTCCAGCCAGGAGGAGATAAGCCGTCGAATGGCCGGGCAGCGGGTTGGTTGAAGGCCGTTCGCTACTTGCAGATGACGATCATGCTGCGGCTGGTGTAGCCGGCGGGGTTGAGTCCGAAAGGATAATCCCCAGGTTCCTCGACCGCGTCCCCCGATTTGGCGATGACCTTGTAGCTCTTGGGGGCGCATGAATTGGCTGCACTGGCGGCGCACTGGTCCCAGGACGACGTCAGGCCGGAACAATTGATGTGCAGAGCTTTCTTGCCGCGTTTGACTTCAGTTTTCGTCGTCGCCGCGCAGCCCGCAACCGCGAGTACGGCGATCAATATCAAGATTCGTTTCATTCCCGTCCTTAACGCCGTCGTGAATCTCTGTTCACGTATGACTACATTCGCTTGCGCTTGAAGCGTTCATGACGTCCTGTATGAAAATTCCATGTTTGACATTGGGTTACGGACCTAAACATGGCCTAAATGCGCGGCAAATGCCAGAGCTTCGTTAAATCCTGCTTCAATCCGCTGCAATGGCAGGCTTTACGGCATTGTTCAGGGTCAGGGTTGCGCCGATTGACGCCAGAATGATGCAGGCAATCGCCATCCATTGGGCCAATGACAGGTACTCCTGGAGGAATACGAACCCCGATAGGGCCGCAACGGCGGGTTCGATGCTCATCAGGGTGCCGAAGGTCCGGGCAGGCAAGCGGGTCAAGGCTACCATTTCGAGTGTGTAGGGCAGGGCCGTGGACAGGATGGCGACACCAATAGCGACTGGAATCAGACTCGGTGTCAGCAGCGTGGCACCGGCATGGACGATGCCGATAGGGGCTACGAACAAGGCTGCGATCACTACCCCCAGCGCGGCAGTCTGTACGCCATTGTCTGCGCCGGCCTTCTGGCCAAACAGGATGTAGAGCGCCCAGCAGACACCCGCTCCCAATGCATAGCAGGCGCCGATTGGGTCAATGCCGGCGGTGGCGCTTCCTGTGGGTATCAGCAGGAGCAGGCCGATCACTGCCAGGGCAATCCAGAGAAAGTCGATTGCCCGGCGCGAAGTATAAATAGCTACCGCCAGGGGGCCGGTAAATTCCAACGCCACGGCAATTCCCAGTGGCGTCGTGCGAACTGACATATAGAAGAGGAAGTTCATACCGCCCAGTGCCATTCCGTAGACCACTACGGTGCGCAGGGATTGGGCTGTCAGCTTGGCGCGCCAGGGGCGCAGCAATAGCAACATGATGATGCTGGCAAAAATGAGTCGTAGTGTCGTGGTGCCTTGGGCGCCTATTACCGGAAACATACTTTTGGCCAGGGAGGCTCCAGACTGAATGGATGCCATGGCAATTAAAAGCAGGGCGACCGGGTACAAAGCGGAGGCCAGGCTGCGATGTGGGGGATTCATTACGAAGGTTTGTCCAGAGTAAGGGCGGGGAGGCAGCTGATTTGAGCAATATAGTGCGCATTTCGAGCGGCAGCGTCTATATATGAGACGGATTTCATTTGCCAGATGTCGCGGATAGATAGAAAAGCGTAATTAAGGGTTGACGGCAGATTCTGAGTCTCTATAATTCGCCCCACTTCCGGCGCAGTCGAAACGGAAAACTCCTTGAGTTTCAATGAGTTAGACGATTTAAGGTGGCGCAGGGCTTCAGTTCATCGAAGTCCGGAAGGAGTTGGCAGGGCGTGTTGTTTGGCCCCGTTGACGGTTCGATCTTCTCGGTCGAAAGCGGTGAAAAAGAGGTGTTGACAGCAGCGACTAACGCTGTAGAATTCGCCTCCCGCTAACGAGAGATCGAAAGCGCAAGTGGTTGAAGTTGAAAAGGAAACTTTGAAAACTTCTGAAATAATCGCTTGACAGATACACGGGGCGCTGTAGAATGCGCGCCTCGGTTGAGACGAAAGGCTCAACCCACCGCTCTTTAACAACTGAATCAAGCAATTCGTGTGGGTGCTTGTGGAGTCAGACTGCTAGTCAACAGATTATCAGCATCACAAGTTACTCCGCGAGAAATCAAAGATGTAACCAACGATTGCTGAGCCAAGTTTAGGGTTTTCTCAAAACCCAAAGATGTTTGAACTGAAGAGTTTGATCATGGCTCAGATTGAACGCTGGCGGCAGGCCTAACACATGCAAGTCGAGCGGTAGAGAGGTGCTTGCACCTCTTGAGAGCGGCGGACGGGTGAGTAATGCCTAGGAATCTGCCTGGTAGTGGGGGATAACGCTCGGAAACGGACGCTAATACCGCATACGTCCTACGGGAGAAAGCAGGGGACCTTCGGGCCTTGCGCTATCAGATGAGCCTAGGTCGGATTAGCTAGTTGGTGAGGTAATGGCTCACCAAGGCGACGATCCGTAACTGGTCTGAGAGGATGATCAGTCACACTGGAACTGAGACACGGTCCAGACTCCTACGGGAGGCAGCAGTGGGGAATATTGGACAATGGGCGAAAGCCTGATCCAGCCATGCCGCGTGTGTGAAGAAGGTCTTCGGATTGTAAAGCACTTTAAGTTGGGAGGAAGGGCCATTACCTAATACGTGATGGTTTTGACGTTACCGACAGAATAAGCACCGGCTAACTCTGTGCCAGCAGCCGCGGTAATACAGAGGGTGCAAGCGTTAATCGGAATTACTGGGCGTAAAGCGCGCGTAGGTGGTTCGTTAAGTTGGATGTGAAAGCCCCGGGCTCAACCTGGGAACTGCATTCAAAACTGTCGAGCTAGAGTATGGTAGAGGGTGGTGGAATTTCCTGTGTAGCGGTGAAATGCGTAGATATAGGAAGGAACACCAGTGGCGAAGGCGACCACCTGGACTGATACTGACACTGAGGTGCGAAAGCGTGGGGAGCAAACAGGATTAGATACCCTGGTAGTCCACGCCGTAAACGATGTCAACTAGCCGTTGGGAGCCTTGAGCTCTTAGTGGCGCAGCTAACGCATTAAGTTGACCGCCTGGGGAGTACGGCCGCAAGGTTAAAACTCAAATGAATTGACGGGGGCCCGCACAAGCGGTGGAGCATGTGGTTTAATTCGAAGCAACGCGAAGAACCTTACCAGGCCTTGACATCCAATGAACTTTCCAGAGATGGATTGGTGCCTTCGGGAACATTGAGACAGGTGCTGCATGGCTGTCGTCAGCTCGTGTCGTGAGATGTTGGGTTAAGTCCCGTAACGAGCGCAACCCTTGTCCTTAGTTACCAGCACGTTATGGTGGGCACTCTAAGGAGACTGCCGGTGACAAACCGGAGGAAGGTGGGGATGACGTCAAGTCATCATGGCCCTTACGGCCTGGGCTACACACGTGCTACAATGGTCGGTACAGAGGGTTGCCAAGCCGCGAGGTGGAGCTAATCCCATAAAACCGATCGTAGTCCGGATCGCAGTCTGCAACTCGACTGCGTGAAGTCGGAATCGCTAGTAATCGCGAATCAGAATGTCGCGGTGAATACGTTCCCGGGCCTTGTACACACCGCCCGTCACACCATGGGAGTGGGTTGCACCAGAAGTAGCTAGTCTAACCTTCGGGGGACGGTTACCACGGTGTGATTCATGACTGGGGTGAAGTCGTAACAAGGTAGCCGTAGGGGAACCTGCGGCTGGATCACCTCCTTAATCGACGACGGCAGCTGCTCCATGAGCTCCCACACGAATTGCTTGATTCATTGAAGAAGACGATTGGGTCTGTAGCTCAGTTGGTTAGAGCGCACCCCTGATAAGGGTGAGGTCGGCAGTTCGAATCTGCCCAGACCCACCAATTACTGGTGCACCCTGTAGCGATACGGGGCCATAGCTCAGCTGGGAGAGCGCCTGCCTTGCACGCAGGAGGTCAGCGGTTCGATCCCGCTTGGCTCCACCATTTACCGATTGGTGACCCTCGTTTAAAGCTTAGAAATGAGCATTCCATCAAGACGATGATGAATGTTGATTTCTAGTCTTTTGATTAGATCGTTCTTTAAAAATTTGGGTATGTGATAGAAAGATAGACTGAATGGCACTTTCACTGGTGTTGTTCAGGCTAAGGTAAAATTTGTGAGTTGCTCGCATGAGCAAGATCGAATTTTCGGCGAATGTCGTCTTCACAGTATAACCAGATTGCTTGGGGTTATATGGTCAAGTGAAGAAGCGCATACGGTGGATGCCTTGGCAGTCAGAGGCGATGAAAGACGTGGTAGCCTGCGAAAAGCTTCGGGGAGTCGGCAAACAGACTTTGATCCGGAGATGTCTGAATGGGGGAACCCAGCCATCACAAGATGGTTATCTTGCACTGAATACATAGGTGCAAGAGGCGAACCAGGGGAACTGAAACATCTAAGTACCCTGAGGAAAAGAAATCAACCGAGATTCCCTTAGTAGTGGCGAGCGAACGGGGACTAGCCCTTAAGCTTCTTTGATTTTAGCGGAACGCTCTGGAAAGTGCGGCCATAGTGGGTGATAGCCCTGTACGCGAAAGGATCTTAGAAGTGAAATCGAGTAGGACGGAGCACGAGAAACTTTGTCTGAATATGGGGGGACCATCCTCCAAGGCTAAATACTACTGACTGACCGATAGTGAACTAGTACCGTGAGGGAAAGGCGAAAAGAACCCCGGAGAGGGGAGTGAAATAGATCCTGAAACCGTATGCGTACAAGCAGTGGGAGCAGACTTTGTTCTGTGACTGCGTACCTTTTGTATAATGGGTCAGCGACTTATTTTCAGTGGCGAGCTTAACCGAATAGGGGAGGCGTAGCGAAAGCGAGTCTTAATAGGGCGTCTAGTCGCTGGGAATAGACCCGAAACCGGGCGATCTATCCATGGGCAGGTTGAAGGTTAGGTAACACTGACTGGAGGACCGAACCGACTACCGTTGAAAAGTTAGCGGATGACCTGTGGATCGGAGTGAAAGGCTAATCAAGCTCGGAGATAGCTGGTTCTCCTCGAAAGCTATTTAGGTAGCGCCTCATGTATCACTGTAGGGGGTAGAGCACTGTTTCGGCTAGGGGGTCATCCCGACTTACCAAACCGATGCAAACTCCGAATACCTACAAGTGCCGAGCATGGGAGACACACGGCGGGTGCTAACGTCCGTCGTGAAAAGGGAAACAACCCAGACCGTCAGCTAAGGTCCCAAAGTTATGGTTAAGTGGGAAACGATGTGGGAAGGCTTAGACAGCTAGGAGGTTGGCTTAGAAGCAGCCACCCTTTAAAGAAAGCGTAATAGCTCACTAGTCGAGTCGGCCTGCGCGGAAGATGTAACGGGGCTCAAACCATACACCGAAGCTACGGGTATCACGTAAGTGATGCGGTAGAGGAGCGTTCTGTAAGCCTGTGAAGGTGAGTTGAGAAGCTTGCTGGAGGTATCAGAAGTGCGAATGCTGACATGAGTAACGACAATGGGTGTGAAAAACACCCACGCCGAAAGACCAAGGTTTCCTGCGCAACGTTAATCGACGCAGGGTTAGTCGGTCCCTAAGGCGAGGCTGAAAAGCGTAGTCGATGGAAAACAGGTTAATATTCCTGTACTTCTGGTTATTGCGATGGAGGGACGGAGAAGGCTAGGCCAGCTTGGCGTTGGTTGTCCAAGTTTAAGGTGGTAGGCTGAGATCTTAGGTAAATCCGGGATCTTAAGGCCGAGAGCTGATGACGAGTTACCCTTTGGGTGACGAAGTGGTTGATGCCATGCTTCCAAGAAAAGCTTCTAAGCTTCAGATAACCAGGAACCGTACCCCAAACCGACACAGGTGGTTGGGTAGAGAATACCAAGGCGCTTGAGAGAACTCGGGTGAAGGAACTAGGCAAAATGGCACCGTAACTTCGGGAGAAGGTGCGCCGGTGAGGGTGAAGCACTTGCTGCGTAAGCCCACGCCGGTCGAAGATACCAGGCCGCTGCGACTGTTTATTAAAAACACAGCACTCTGCAAACACGAAAGTGGACGTATAGGGTGTGACGCCTGCCCGGTGCCGGAAGGTTAATTGATGGGGTTAGCTAACGCGAAGCTCTTGATCGAAGCCCCGGTAAACGGCGGCCGTAACTATAACGGTCCTAAGGTAGCGAAATTCCTTGTCGGGTAAGTTCCGACCTGCACGAATGGCGTAACGATGGCGGCGCTGTCTCCACCCGAGACTCAGTGAAATTGAAATCGCTGTGAAGATGCAGTGTATCCGCGGCTAGACGGAAAGACCCCGTGAACCTTTACTATAGCTTTGCACTGGACTTTGAATTTGCTTGTGTAGGATAGGTGGGAGGCTTTGAAGCGTGGACGCCAGTCTGCGTGGAGCCATCCTTGAAATACCACCCTGGCAACTTTGAGGTTCTAACTCAGGTCCGTTATCCGGATCGAGGACAGTGTATGGTGGGTAGTTTGACTGGGGCGGTCTCCTCCTAAAGAGTAACGGAGGAGTACGAAGGTGCGCTCAGACCGGTCGGAAATCGGTCGTAGAGTATAAAGGCAAAAGCGCGCTTGACTGCGAGACAGACACGTCGAGCAGGTACGAAAGTAGGTCTTAGTGATCCGGTGGTTCTGTATGGAAGGGCCATCGCTCAACGGATAAAAGGTACTCCGGGGATAACAGGCTGATACCGCCCAAGAGTTCATATCGACGGCGGTGTTTGGCACCTCGATGTCGGCTCATCACATCCTGGGGCTGAAGCCGGTCCCAAGGGTATGGCTGTTCGCCATTTAAAGTGGTACGCGAGCTGGGTTTAGAACGTCGTGAGACAGTTCGGTCCCTATCTGCCGTGGACGTTTGAGATTTGAGAGGGGCTGCTCCTAGTACGAGAGGACCGGAGTGGACGAACCTCTGGTGTTCCGGTTGTCACGCCAGTGGCATTGCCGGGTAGCTATGTTCGGAAAAGATAACCGCTGAAAGCATCTAAGCGGGAAACTTGCCTCAAGATGAGATCTCACTGGAGCCTTGAGCTCCCTGAAGGGCCGTCGAAGACTACGACGTTGATAGGCAGGGTGTGTAAGCGCTGTGAGGCGTTGAGCTAACCTGTACTAATTGCCCGTGAGGCTTGACCATATAACACCCAAGCAATTTGTTGACCTGAAAGGGCACCAGATTGCGGTGTGTGAAGACGAAACGAACCGAAAGTTCGGACTGACTCAGCAGCAACACACAAACTATCGCATACCCATTCGCTGGAACGTGACCGCAAGGCACGCGCTGGCTACCGAATTTCTTGACGACCATAGAGCGTTGGAACCACCTGATCCCATCCCGAACTCAGAAGTGAAACGATGCATCGCCGATGGTAGTGTGGGGTTTCCCCATGTGAGAGTAGGTCATCGTCAAGATTAAATTCCGAAACCCCTATCTGCTGAGGCAGGTAGGGGTTTTGTTTTTGCTCTCAAAAAAGTTAGCACTCACCGCGAGTGTGCAGACCAGGTGTCTATTGCATCGATAGGCACCCGTTTAACTGCGTAAGGTGAAGCGTCTACGCCTCGGGTACCGGGCAGCTCAGGTCCCCTTCCTTGCACTTGAGGTAGGTCTTGAAGGTCTCCACCCGCGCCTTGGTGAGCGCCGTGATGCAGTTGCTGTAGATCAGCGGATAGACGCTGCCACCCTCGACCCCGGACGCAGAGAACTTGCACTCAGTGTCACGGAAACCGATCCAGGCCCGCTGTGCCTTGACCAGTAACTGCTTGCCCTCGGGATTGTCTTTCAGGCGCGCTGTGATCTGCTTGTACAAGCTATTCAGCTCGTTGTCGGCGGCATTCTTCTCTTGGGCCGCGCATTGGTTCATCTCGCCTTGGGTGGTGGTATTGGCGCAGTCGTCGGCTTGGGCCAGGGCGACAAACAATAACGGTGTCAGGGCCAGTAGCAAGCGTGAGGACATGGTCGATCTCTCCTTGAAGGGGGGAAAAGCCGGAGGAGTTTACCTCGCTGCTTTAGGTTTCAGTCATCGGCCCATACTCAAACAACGGTCTGATACAACTTTCCGGTTGGCCTTGTGGTCTTACAAGCCTACTGTTGAACACAGGAGGTGACCCATGCATTTATCCGATCGCATCGAAAGAAAGATCTTGCTCAAGGCGCCGCGCTCCCAGGTCTGGCGTGCCCTGGCCAATGCCGAAGCCTTTGGCCAATGGTTCGGCGTGGCCCTGGAGGGTAAGCGGTTTGTGGCTGGTGAACGGACCCAGGGGCAGATCACTTATCCCGGTTATGAGCATCTTACCTGGGACGTGGCGGTAGAGCGGGTCGAGCCTGAGCGGGTGTTCTCGTTTCGCTGGCATCCCTACGCCATCGAACCCCAGGTGGATTACTCTCAGGAGCCCGAGACGCGGGTTCAATTCGAACTGGAAGACATCGACGGAGGCACTTTGCTCAAGGTGGTGGAGTCGGGGTTTGACGGCATTCCCGAAGCACGCCGACTCAAGGCTTTCCGCATGGACAGCCGTGGCTGGGATGAGCAGATGGCCAATATCGAGGAGTTCCTTAACAAGTCTTGAGGACGGTCCTATCGACGATTGATGGTGATCCCTGAGGGTAACTAAGGGGAATCGGAAGGGTGGTATGGCGAATGTCTTACACGCGATGGTAGTGATGTCGACTATTGCACTTTGGATCCGACGCGTAATCTGTATTCATCCACTGAAGCACAGGGAGTGCTCAGAATCAGGGACGATCGACCTTGCATGGATGGCTATCGACAGGGAGTCGTAATGGTCTTGGAAAAACCCGCTTAGGCGGGTTTTTTTTCGCCTATAAAAAGCTGTAGCGGCGTTGTATGGCGAAAGGCTTACGCATAGGCACTGCGTTCTCGTCTTTTTCCAGGACGGTCATGGGCTTAATCTGTGTCCATCCACTGAGTACAGGGAGTGCTCGGGATCATGGATGATGGGACCAGGCACGGAATGCCAGACAGGGAGTCAAATTGGTCCTCAAAAAACCCGCTTCGGCGGGTTTTTTTTCGTTTGGACGAAGGTGGCTCTGATCATGCCAGGCGGCCTGTCATGGTCCGGTCCGCGCCATCGGCCGCCAGAGCCTGGCCCCCAGGAGTGCGTTCTGCGCCATCGGCCGCCAGAGCCTGGCCCCCAGGAGTGCGTTCTGCGCCATCGGCCGCCAGAGCCTGGCCCCCAGGAGTGCGTTCTGCGCCATCGGCCGCCAGAGCCTGGCCCCCAGGAGTGCGTTCTGCGCCATCGGCCGCCAGAGCCTGGCCCCCAGGAGTGCGTTCTGCGCCATCGGCCGCCAGAGCCTGGCCCCCAGGAGTGCGTTCTGCGCCATCAGCAGCCATCGTCTGCCGGTAGTCCGAAGCCTGGGTAAAGAAATGATCCGGTTGCTGGCTCGGCAAGGCGAAGGCACTGGTGCTCAGGGCGAAGGCGGTAGCGGCGATCAAGGTGCTGAAAGTTTTCATGGTAAGACTCCGGTCATATCAAGGTTGAGTGCCGGGTCATTCAGATGTCGTCATCTGCTGAACCCGTTGCAGCGCGACGGTGGTCTTGCTGCATGGGTTCAGATTAGGGACGGGGAAGGGGTGATCGTTAGACGGATACTGTCCTGGATTTGCCTGATCCTGTTTGTGTGTCGGAATCAGGCGCTGCTGGCTTGCTGCGCCTGGGCTCGCAGGCGAGCGATGTCCTTGCTCGGAGATGCGCCAAATAGACGGCTGTACTCCCGGCTGAACTGCGAAGGGCTTTCATAGCCCATCTTGTAGCCGATTGACGAAACGTCGCTGTTTTTCTCCAGCAGCAACCGCCGGGCTTCCTGCAAGCGCAGTTGTTTCTGATACTGCAACGGGCTCATGGCGGTGACGGCTTTGAAGCGATGATGCAGCGCCGAAGGGCTGAGATTGATCATTTGCGCCAAGCTGTCGATGCTCAGCGGCTCGGTGTAATGAGTATTGAGCCACTCGATAGCGCGACTGATGCGATGGGCCTGGGTGTCGGGAATGGCGATCTCATGCAAGCGCTGGCCTTGGGCGCCGCGCAGCAGACGGTAGAAAATCTCCTGCTGGGCCAGAGGAGCCAAGGCGGCTATGTCGTCTGGGCTCTCCAGTAATCGCAGCAGGCGCAACACCGCGTCGAGTAGCGGCGCATCAATGCGGTCCAGGAACAGCCCACGGCCGGCCTGTTGAGCGGGTACTCCAATAGGGCTGGCGTCTGCGATCAGGCGGCAGATCTGTGCCGGCTCGATGTCCAGGCGAATGCACAGGTAAGGACGCTCGGGGCTGGCTTCGATGACCTGTCCGGCCAGTGGCAGTGTGACCGAGACCACCAGGTAATTGAGTGGATCATAGACGTAGCACTCATCCGCCAGCCGTACTTCCTTGCTCCCCTCGATGATCACGCACAGGCCCGGCTTGTGCACGACATGCAGGGCATCGGTTGGCTGGTCGCTGCGAATCAGGTTCAAGGTGCCGATGGCCGTGGGGAATACCCCATTTTTTGGCGCAAAACGTTTCATCAGCGCCGCCAGCTCGGCGCGGCGCTGGTTGACGCTGTCGTCTGGCGCAATCTGTATGGACGTGGATACCGACATGCCAATCAATCTCCCTGGCCAAATAAATGGATCGCGCTAGTAGAACCTATTGCGCGGCCGGCAGCCATAGTCGGTTCTATCGCTACAGGATCGTGCAAGCGCGCAGGAGGATCCGGCTAACCCCGCCATCGGCTGCCTCCTTAATCTGGACCTGTCAAAACGCTCCCTTAGGGGGCGAACACACCCAGACGAGGAAACCATCATGTCCGATATCCAAAACAAAGTAGTCGTGATTACCGGTGCCAGCAGCGGGATTGGCGAAGCCGCAGCACGTCTGCTGGCCGCTCGCGGTGCCCGTGTTGTACTTGGCGCGCGGCGCGTCGATCGTCTGCAAGCGCTGGTCCAGGAGCTCGAAGCCTCTGGCCAGCAGGCGGTCTGCAAGGCCGTAGACGTGACCCGTCGCGACGATGTCCAGAGCCTGATCGACTTCGCCGTCGAGCGTTTCGGCAAGGTGGATGTGATCATCAACAACGCCGGCGTCATGCCGCTCTCCAAACTTGAGGCGCTGAAAGTCGACGAGTGGGATCGGATGATCGACGTCAACATCCGTGGGGTGCTTCATGGCATCGCGGCCGGCCTGCCATTGATGCAGCGTCAGCGCAGCGGCCAGTTCATCAACATTGCGTCCATTGGGGCCTACGCCGTCAGCCCCACCGCCGCTGTGTATTGCGCCACCAAGTATGCCGTGCGGGCCATTTCCGAAGGGTTGCGCCAGGAGGTCGGCGGTGATGTGCGGGTGACGGTGATTGCGCCCGGCGTGACCGAATCGGAACTGGCCGAGAGTATTTCCGATGAAGGGGGACGCGCCGAAATGCGCGAGTTCCGCAGGATCGCCATACCCGCCGAGGCCATCGCCCGGGCAATTGCCTATGCCATCGAGCAACCAGCGGATGTGGACGTCAGCGAACTGATCGTCCGGCCAACCGCCAGCCCATTCTGAATCGACCAGACCGACAGGAGATGCTCCCATGAGAAAAACATCGGGTGACCAGGACAAATTTGTCGGCCTGTGGGTGACGGCCGATGGCGTGATCCGCCATCGGCTGCTGCCGGGGGACGCTATGACGAAGCGCGAGGTTCGCGTGAGCGTGCATACCAGGGCGACTATTGGTTGCAGGACGATCATATCGAGTACCACGACGACACCGGGTTTACCGCCGACGGGGATTTTCGTGAAGGCGTGCTTTATCACGCAGGGATGGTCTTGTATCGCCAGGAGGAGTGAGGCACACGGCGATATGGGGTGGCGAGGGAATGAATCCCCTCGCCACAGGTTTTACCGATCGTTACGCCAATTCCAACCGCGCCGCCGCACGCTGGGTGATCTGCGAGCGTACCCGGAACGACTCCGCCGCGCGCCGTTTGGCTTCCTCCAGTATTTGCGCTGGCGCGGTGTCCGGGCAGCCGGCGTCAAAGGGTGGGGCCGGGGCATATTCGAGTTGCAGCTGGACCAGTTCGGCGGTGTCCTGATCGAACAATTCAGCCGCCAGGGTCAAGGCAAAATCGATTCCGGCGGTGATACCGCCACCGGTGATCAATTTGCCGTCACGCACTACGCGGTCCTTGATCGGGGTTGCGCCCAGGGTGGACAGCAAACTGTGGTAGGCCCAATGGGTGGTGGCTCGTTTCCCTTGCAACAGGCCCGCCGCACCGAGCACCAGCGCCCCCGTGCACACTGACGTGATGTATTGCGCTTGGCTGGCCTGGCGCTTGATGAACGCCAGCGTCTGCTCGTCTTCCATCAACGGGCCAACGCCACTGCCACCGGGGACGCAGATCACGTCCAGCTTCGGGCAGTCTTCGAACGTGGTGGTGGGCAACAACACCAGCCCGGTGCTGGAGGTGACCGGCGCCAGGTCTTTCCAGATCAGGTGTACCTTTACGTCCGGCAACGAGGCCAACACGTCATAAGGGCCGGTAAGGTCCAGCTGTTGGACCTGGGGGAATAACAGCAAACCGATCTGCAATGTCATGGCGCTTCTCCTTTGGATAATGCCCGGGGGGTGGACGGTTCTACTTTAGGTCCGTAGGCTCTGGCGCATACGCCAATAAGCCCACGAATTACGCCAACATGCCCAATCCACCGAAAACCGTTCATGTACTGGCTTTTGCCAACGTGCAAGTGCTCGATGTCACTGGGCCTTTGCAGGTATTTGCCTCGGCCAACGATATGGCCCGCCAGCGAGGCCTGCCATTGCCGTACGCGCCGACGGTGATCGCCGCCGGTGGTGGCGCGGTGGTGTCTTCGGCGGGTTTGGCGTTGATGGCCGAGCCGTTGCCGACCGAAGGCAGCGACACCTTGTTGATCGCTGGCGGCTGGGGTGTGTACGAGGCGGCGAAGGACCCGACGCTGGTGGCCTGGGTCAAAGACCAAGGCCAGCGTTCGCGGCGAGTGGCCTCGGTGTGCACCGGGGCGTTCCTGCTGGCCGCCAGCGGTTGGCTGGACGGGCGTCGGGTGGTTACCCACTGGACGCGTTGCGAACAACTGGCCGAGCAGCATCCGCAACTACGTGTCGAGCCCAATCCGATTTTCATCAACGATGGCCCGGTCTGGACCTCGGCCGGGGTGACGGCGGGCATCGACCTGGCCCTGGCGCTGGTGGAAGACGACCTGGGTCGCGCCGTGGCCCTGGAGGTCGCCCGGCAGTTGGTGGTTTTCCTCAAGCGGCCGGGCGGGCAATCGCAGTTCAGCGTGACCTTGTCGCTACAGAATCAGGGCAGCCGTTTTGACGAACTGCACGCCTGGATCGCCGAAAACCTCACCCAGGACCTGGGCCTGCCCAACCTGGCTGCCCAGGCGGGCATGAGCGAACGCAGTTTTGTCCGTCACTATCGCGCCGAGACCGGCCAGACTCCGGCGCGGGCGGTAGAATTGATTCGTGTGGAAACCGCCCGCCGCCTGTTGTCCGACACCGGCGTGCCGATCAAGCGGGTGGCAGTGCAATGTGGCTTCGGCAGTGAAGAAACCCTGCGCCGCAGTTTCCTGCGGGCCATGGGGGTGACGCCCCAGGCGTATCGCGAGCGTTTCGCTGTCAGCCTTCAAGCAGATCCAGCAGTGCCTTGATCGTGGCCTCGGGGGCCTCTTGGGGAATGTTGTGACCCACGCCGCTCAGCAGTCGACGCTCGTACGGACCGCTGAAGTGCCTGGCGTCTTCATCCTGTTCAGGGGCTGGTCCCACGCCGTCGTCGGCTCCGCACAGGGAAATGCTGGGCACGCTGATGTCCGGTTGCGCCGTGAGCTGTTCCTCCATCCATTCAAGGGTCGGATCCCCCGGCGCGTACAGGAACCGATGGCGGTAGGAATGAATCACCACGTCGACGAAGTCCGGGTTGTCGAAAGAGGGCGCGCTGAGTGGATACAGCTCTGCGCCGCGCTTCCAGGTCGGTGACCACAGGCGCCAGAGCCACTCACACAACTCACGTCGGTTCTGCCTCAGGCCTTCCACGCCCCGGGCGGTATGGAAATAATACTGGTACCACAAGCGATGTTCCGTCTGCGGATCCAGCGGTTGGGTTGACCGGGGAATATCCTGCAGGTTGTAGCCATCGCCGGTGACCAGGCAGCGCACGCGCTCGGGCCACAGCGCCGCCACGATGCACGCCGCTCGGCCGCCCCAGTCGTAGCCGCATAGCGCTGCCTGGGGGATGTTGAGTGCATGCATCAGGTCCAACAGGTCCTGGGCCAGCGCGGCTTGCTGGCCGGAACGCATGATCGCCGGGTTGTTGAACCGGGTCGGGCCATAGCCGCGCAGGTAGGGCACGATGACCCGGTAGCCACGCAGGGCCAAGACCGGCGCGACTTCATCGAAGGCCCTGGGATCATAAGGAAAGCCGTGCAGCAGAATGACCGGCTCGCCGCTGGCGGGACCGTGCTCTTCATAGGCGATGCGCAGCAGTGGCGTTACTGCGAAACTGATCTTGGGATCCTGGTTCATGTCGGCCTCCGGCAGCGCCCGGTTGCGCTCAGGCGGGTTCCTGATTCACGTATTTGGCCCGATCTGGCGTGAACGTCACGATCATCTTCGTGCTGGTGCAGGTCAGTGTGCGTTCCTGGGACAAGTCGATGTCCAGGTCTTCACCGCGCAAGCCTTGCCATTGGGCGAGGTATTTTAGACAGCCGAATTTTTCGTTTTTCTTCAGGCTGCGGTTGACCCCGCCTTTCCAGCCCAGCACCGGCAGTTCTCCGGCCAGGCAACGTTGCGCCAGCTCCGGGAATTTCGTCGCCCGGTCGCGGCCGATTTCCCAACACTTGATCAAGCCCTTGTCCTGGCCTTCCCAGAGGTCTTCCCGGGTCAGGCCGGTACGGGGCGGGGTGTCGATGGTGCGTTTCACGTAGGTCATGCCTGATCCTTGAGTCGGGTTTTTATCGGGCAGCTCCGCTGCACCCGTGAGAGCATCGATCTTAGGAGGGGTTTGGAGGGCTGGCAACTTGAAAGGGGGCGTGGCGATGAATGGGGTGAATACCCTGATGGATCTGTGGCCCTACAAAAAATCCTGTGAACAGGAAATTTCTGACGAGTCGCGGCGGTTGTCGGTTAGGAAGCGGTGGAGATAGGCTCTGCCGGTCGCTGCAAAATCAGCGACCGGGCTTGGTCGTCCGGGTTTAGAATGGCGCACAATGCCGCGCAAGCGGCTGTCTGCTTTATGGCTGGCTGTGCGTGGGAGGGCTTCGGGCCCTGCCGGGTTTCCATTCCCTGGTCGACCAACCTGCGTACAGTTCGCCACCCTCTGCTTGGTCGCGGAAATGGCGAGCTCCACATTTGAATGGAGTTTCACAGTGGTCAAAATTACCCCCAATCCGCCCAAGGCCGAAAATCTCTCTGCCTACACAAACCTTGATTCAAGAAAACTTCGTGAGGCCGCCGATCGTGCGCTGAGCGTGCATCTCTCTCCAACAACCGAAGCTAAATCCGACACCCACGACGGCCAGGTCTTTTCGGTGGTTCCGGGCATCAATACCGAATCGGTGTTGACCAGCCTCAGCGAAACCCTGGCGTCGGCCAATGCGATGGCCAGTGACCTGGCGTTCGAGCTGGAAGGGTCCCGGCGGCATGTGGCGTTGGGTATTCAGCAGTTGATTGAGTTGGGTACGTTGCTGGCCAATCGTGCGCTGGATGACATCGAGCCAGCGGCCTGACATATCGCTTTTGTGGCGAGGGGATTTATCCCCGCTGGGCTGCGTAGCAGCCCACATCAGGCTCACCCCGATCAAGCTGACACACCGAACTGGCAGTTTTGGGGCCGCTGCGCTGCCCAGCGGGGATAAATCCCCTCGCCACAAGGCGGTGTTCACTCGAGGGTGGCGTCAGTCTGGCTCATGGCTGCCAGTTGTTCTTCTCCCCACTCAACTTGCGATCCAGGAAACTCGCCGCGCTGATCAACGCCAGATGGCTCAGGGCCTGGGGTGTGTTGCCCAGGTGATAACCGTGGCCGTCGAACTCTTCGGCGTATAGGCCCAGCGGATTGGCGTAGCGCAGCAGTTGTTCGAATTCCAGTTGGGCTTTTTCCACACGGCCGGCACGGGCCAGGCATTCGACGTACCAGAACGAGCAGGCAACGAACGAACCCTCGGTGCCGCTGAGGCCATCGATGGGGTCATCGTCGTTGCGGTAGCGGTACACCATGCCGTCGCGCACCAGATGCTTTTCGATGGCGTCGAGGGTGGACAGCCAGCGTGGGTCCTGGGCGCTGACAAAGCGCACCAGCGGCATCAACAGCATCGAGCCATCCAGGGCGGTGCTGCCCAGGCGCTGGACGAAATGCTGGCATTCCTCGTTCCAGAAACGGGTCCAGATGTCTTTGTAGATGGCCTGGCGAGTCTCGTCCCAGCGGCTGAACGGCGCGGGCAGGGAGCGTTTGCCAGCGAGTCGGATGGCACGGTCGACCGCCACCCAGCACATGAGGCGCGAATGCAGGAAATCCTGTTTATCGCCGCGCATTTCCCAGATTCCCACGTCCTTGTCCTGCCAGATTTCGCACACCTGGTCGATCACCTCCACGGTATGTTTCCAGCCTTGGTGGGAAATGGCTTCGCCGTATTTGTTGACCAGGTACACCGCGTCCATCAACTCGCCGTAGATGTCCAATTGCACTTGCTCGTAGGCCTGGTTGCCGATGCGCACCGGCTGTGCGTTGCCGAAGCCGCTCAGGTGCGACAGCTCGGTTTCCGGCAATTCCTGCCTGCCGTCGAGGCCATACAGGATGTTGAGTTTGACCGGTTGCCCGTGGCAGTCACTGACCCGTCCGCGCATCCAGCGCATGTAGGCATTGGCCTCTTCGACGAAGCCCAGGCGCATGAACGCGTAGACGGTGAACGAGGCATCGCGGATCCAGGTGTAGCGGTAATCCCAGTTGCGCTCGCCGCCGCGTGTTTCCGGCAGGCCGAAGGTGGCGGCGGCCAGGATGGCGCCGTGTTTGCGCGAGGTCAGCAGCTTCAGCGCGAGGGCGGAACGGTTGACTGTTTCCCGCCAGCGGCCCCGGTAATTGGACTGGCCGATCCAGCCGCGCCAGAACGCCAAGGTGCGTTCCAGGCATATCGCGCTGACATTGTCCTGAAGCCTGGGGTCGTCGATGCCGCCCAACAGGAACTCGGCACTCTGGCCTTCCTGCAGGGTGAATTCGGCCACCGCCGCGTTGCCGTCCAGGGTCATGGCCTGGTCTGAACGCAGGCGCAGACTCGGTTGCCCCTGCGCCTTGAAGCACACGTGGGCGCCTTCCAGATGCGCGGTGGTGGTCGCCCGGGCGTAGTCATGGCGCACCGCGCAGCGCATGCGAAACGTCGCGTGGCCGACCGCCATGTGCACCTTGCGCATCAGCACCGGCAAGTCATCCTCGGTGTCGCCAATGGGCAACAGGTCGGTGATTTCCACCACCACGCCGTCGCTCAGCCAGCGGGTTTGCAGCACGTTGGTATCGGGCAGGTAGATCTGCTGGCGCCGGGCGTCCGGCAGGTCGGGGCAGATCTGGAAAATGCCTGCTTGCGGAGTATCCAGCAGTGAACAGAAGATCGAGGGGCTGTCGAATTCCGGCCAGCAGAAAAAGTCGACGCTGCCCCGGTCGTTGACCAGCGCGGCACTGCGCATGTCGCCGATGATGCCATGGTTTTCAATGGGGCTCTGTGGTTCGTCATGTTCAGCCATTGTCGCGAAACCCCGGATAAAGGCTCATCCCGCCATCGATGAACAGCGTGGTGCCTACCACATAATCGGAAAGGTCCGACGCCAGCCAGACCACTGCGTTGGCAACATCCTCGACGTCGCCAATGCGCCCGTAAGGAATCAGCTCCAGCAGCTTTTGCCCCTGTTCGTCTTCGGTGACCTCACGGTTGATGGCGGTGCGGATGGCGCCAGGGGCGATGCTGTTGATGCGGATGCGCTGGTGACTGGTTTCCTGGGCCAGGCTCTGCATCAACAGGTCGATGCCGCCCTTGGACGCCGCGTAGTTGACGTGCCCAGCCCAGGGGATGCGCTGGTGGACCGAACTCATGTGGATGATTTTCCCGGCTGCCCGGGAAACGCCCTGGCGAATGCCCTGGCGGTTGAAGATCCGCAGCGCGGCGCGGGCGCAGAGGAACTGGCCGGTGAGGTTGACGCCGATCACGGTGTTCCAGTCGTCCAGGCTCATGTCGACGGCGGCGGCGTCTTTTTGCAGGCCGGAGTTGGCGACCAGGATGTCCAGCGTACCGAAAGCCTCCAGAGTCTGGGTGAACAGCCGCTCGACCTCTGGTTCCTGGGACACGTCGGCGCCGAGGGCGATGGCGCGTCCGCCGTTCTCATTGATCTCGCGAGCCAGCGCTTCGGCCGGGGCCGCGTTGGAATGGTAATTGAGCACCACGGCGGCACCTGCGGCGGCCAGAGCCCTGGCCGAGCCCGCGCCGATGCCGGAGCTGGCGCCGGTGACGAGGGCAACTTGTTGCGCGAGGGAAATCTGCATGGGTTTAGCACCTTGGACTGAGGGCCTTACCTGCTGACTGGCGCGGGGCCTGCAGAGTTCAGTTGGGGGAGGCGGTCTTCATGTTCCTCCGGGCTTGCCCCCTACGCGGCTTCCTCGCGCGTCGCAACCATGAACACCCGTGGAAACGGTAGCAGCACCGTACCATCGTCCAGGGCCGGGTAGGCCTGTTCGATGGCGCGGAGGTACTGCTTCAGGTACTGCGCACGCTGCCCCTCGTCCAATGGGTCGAGAAACGGCCGCAAACCGCTGCCCTTGAACCACTCCACCACACCCGCGGCGCCGCCGGCCAATGGGTGATGGTAGGTGGTGTGCCACACATCGACGCGGCTGCAATGGGGCTTCAGGATCGAATAATACGTGCTGGCGTCGGCCACTTCCGTGCGGGTATCGGCCGCCCCGGCCAATAGGTGGGCCCAGGGGCCGCTGGCGGCAATATCGCGCATCAAGCGGTGGGACGGTTGATGGAGCGTGTCGGGCATCTGGATCGCCAAGGTGCCGCCCGGCGCGAGTTTGTTCACCAGCGACGGCAGCAGGCTGGCGTGGTCGGGCAGCCATTGCAGCACGGCGTTGGCGAAGATCACATCGAATGGCCCGGGCTCGTCCCATTGGCCGATATCGGCGATGTCGAACGCCACGGCGGGCAGGCGCTGGCGAGCCGCGTCGACCATGTCGCCGGAACTGTCCAGGCCGCGCACCGTTGCCCCGTTGAAATGCTCCACCAACAGTTCCGTGGAGTTGCCGGGGCCGCAACCCAGGTCGATCACCGAGCGCGCTTCCAAAGGAGGAATGGCGGCCAGCAGGTCCCGGGCAGGGCGGGTGCGTTCCTGTTCAAACGTGACGTATTGCCGGGCGGACCAGCTCATGGCGTTCTCCTTTGTCGGATCGAAGGGCGGCGGATCGAATCGGGTCGCGGCAGTATAAAGGCCAAGGGGGATGAGGCGCGCACCTGTTAGTTCTTACAGCAGACAGGCCGGTTGACCCGGAATACATTGCTCAATGACATAAGGGCATCCGTAAAGGAGTCATTGAATGGAAACCAGCAAGGGCATCCTGATTACATTGACCGAGAAAACCGGCCAGACCTACCGGGCGGTAGAGATCGATTTCGTGACGCGTATGGTTGGCTTCGTCGATGACGACCCTGACAACGAGTTCCGCGACTCGATCATCTCGTCCTACAGCGTGCGTGTCTTCAGGACGACGCCAGGAGGGCCGTTCGACAAGGTTTCGGCGCATGGCGATATCGATGGTGATCACGATGTGGACGCCGATGACAGGCAGGCGTTGATTGACCTCGCCATCGCAGCGAGCAAGATTCCGGCGCCGACCTGACCGGGAACCGAACGCGGGTCTGAACCTATCAGCCGCTTCCCCTGACCCGATATGAAAACAATAGGTGTCGGGGTCGACTTCGCCAGGCGAAAACCTGATTCAGATGATGCTGCTTCTACGCACGGGCCTGGTGGCGCTGTTGCTGGGCTCATTGAGTGTGGCGCCACAGGTTGGCGCAGCCCCCGAATCGCTGCACGTGCTCGGGCGCTCCCATGTGGATGACTATTCAGTGTCCCTGGATGAGGCCGACCGGGTCTGGTTACGGCAGAAGGGCAGGTTGTGGGTCGGCGCCTCGGCACCAGATTACTCACCGTTCAGCATCACCGGTAATGGCAACGATTATGAGGGGCTGACCGCCGACTATGTCCAGTTGCTCGGGCAGTTGCTGCAGGTCGAGGTGCAAGTGCGGCGGTACCCGTCCCGTACCGAATCGCTCCAGGCGCTGCACAGCGGTGAGATCGACTTGCTGGGTACCGCCAACGGCTTCGAAGCCGATGACCCGGAATTGATCATGTCCCAGGCGTACGCCGATGACTTGCCCACCCTCGTGGCGCGCATTGATGACAGCCAGGACTTGCCCCCGGACCTGGCGGGTAAACGGTTGGCGATGCTGTACCACTATTTGCCGCCGGCCAAGGTCGAGGCGTTCTATCCCGATGCCACCTTGCAGTTGTATCCCTCGACCTTGAGTGCCATTGGCGCAGTGGCGTTCGGTCAGGCCGATGCCTACCTGGGGGATTCGATCAGTGCCAACTACCTGATCAGCAAGAACTACCTGAACAATATCCAACTGGCGGATTTTTCCCGCATGGAGGTGCAGCCGTTCGCCTTCGCGATCAAACGTGACAATCCGCGCTTGTTGCGCATCGTCGATGCCGCCCTGCAAGCAATCCCTACCGGTGAACGCATGAGCATCCTGCGGCGCTGGAGTGCTGGTGGCGCCAGCATGCCGGGGCAGCAGGCGCTGCATTTCAGCGTCAATGAACAGCGTTGGCTGGATGCGCATCCGCGGATCACGGTGGCCGTCAACGAACATTTCCCGCCGCTGACGTTCGTCGATGACCAGGACCATGTTCGCGGTATCAGCGCCGATGTGCTGGCCAGGATCAGCTTGCGTACCGGCCTGAAGTTCAACCTCCAGCGGGGCAGTTCGCTTGATGGCCTGATCGAGCAGGTCAGGAGCGGCCAGGCCGATGTCCTGGCGGCGGCGCCGGTGACCCCTGAGTTCGAGGATGCCTTGCGCTTTACCCGACCGTACCTGAGTACGCCATTCGTGTTGGTGACGCCGCGCCAGGCCAAGGTCCCTCTGACCCTGGACCAGATGGACGACAAGCGACTGGCGCTGGCGCGGAGCAATGTGTTGCGTGAGTACCTGCTGGAGCAGTACCCCCGCGTGCAGTGGGTTCCGGCGCAAGACACCGCCGATGTCATGGCCATGGTCGCCGCCGGCACGGTGGACGGCGCGGTCAATTCGCTGATCAGCGCCCGTTACCTGATTTCGCGGCAGTACCGTGACAGGTTGCAGATCACCAGCACCGTGGGCACCTTGCCGGCGCGTGTGGCCCTGGCGACCCGGCGGGATGCACTGGAGCTGCATTCGATTCTGGACAAGGCACTGCTGAGCATCTCCCCCGAAGAAATGGACGAGCTGACCAATCGCTGGCGCAGTGAAGTGGTGATCGACGACAGCTACTGGCTGCGTAACCGCACCACCATCATCCAGGGGTTTGCCATCGCTGCGCTGTCGCTGCTGCTGACCCTGGGCTGGGTCGTTTACTTGCGTCGGCTGCTGGAGCAGCTACGTGTCGCCAAGGAAAGCGCCGACGACGCCAATCGGGCCAAGACCACCTTCGTGGCGACCATGAGCCACGAAATCCGCACGCCGATGAATGCGTTGATCGGCATGTTGGAACTGGCCCTGAAAAAAGCCGACCAGGGCATCGTGGACCGGGTTGCCATCGAAGTCGCTTCCGACGCGGCCCAGGGGTTGCTCGGTTTGATCGGTGACATCCTGGACATTGCTCGTATCGAGTCGGGGCGATTGTCCCTGGCACCGGAGCGGGCCAACCTGGCGCAGTTGGTCGAGTCGGTGGCGCGGATGTTCGAAGGTCTGGCCCGGCAGAAACACCTGAGCCTGCAACTGGATCTGGACGCGGCGATTGATAAGGATGTCCTGATCGATCCCTTGCGCTTCAAGCAGATCGTGTCGAACCTGCTGAGCAACGCGATCAAATTCACCGATCAAGGCCAGGTACGCCTGAGCGCGCAAGCTGTCCCGGGCCCTGACGACAACCGCCTGGGCATTCGCCTGCGGGTCGAAGACACCGGCAGCGGGATTTCCCTGCAGGACCAGCAACGCCTGTTCAGCCCCTTCATCCAAGCCGACAATAATCGCCAGTCCGCGCGAAGCGGTTCCGGGCTGGGGCTGGTGATCAGCCGCACCCTGTGCGAAATGATGGGTGGCACCCTGGCGTTGAGCAGTGTGCCAGGGGCGGGCACGCAGATCGAGATCCTGCTGCGCCTGCCCGTGCTCGACGCCCAGGTGCAAGCACCAGCGGCCGAGGTCGAGGCGCCGGTGCCGGCCCAGGCCCTGGACATCCTGGTGATCGATGACCATCCGGCCAATCGCCTGCTGTTGTCCCGACAGCTGAGCTACCTGGGGCACCGGGTCCAGGAGGCCGGGGACGGTGTGCAGGGATTGCAGGCCTGGCGCGCGGCACATTTCGATGCGGTGATCACCGACTGCAACATGCCATTGATGAGCGGCTATGAACTGGCTCGTACCATTCGCGACGAAGAGCGGGCCCAAGGGCTGTCGCGGGGGGTGATCCTTGGGTTCACGGCCAATGCCCAGCCCGAGGAAAAGGATCGCTGCATCGACGCCGGAATGGACGACTGCTTGTTCAAGCCTATCGGCCTCAAGGAGCTGCAGGCACGCCTGGGGTCGCTCAGCGCGCCGCCTGACGAGGCGCGCGCCGTTGCGTCGACCGGCAATTTCGACCTGACCAGCCTCGAACAACTGACGGGGGGCGACACCGTCTCGATCAAAAAGCTGCTGGAGGAATTGGTCAACACCAATGCCGGCGACAAGGTGCGACTCATCGACATGTTCACCCGACACGATGTATCCGGACTCGCGGACCTGGCGCACCGGATCAAGGGCGGTGCGCGGATCATCCAGGCGCAAGGCCTGGTCGCTGCCTGTGAGGCGCTGGAAAACGCCTGCCGAAGCGCCGACGGCGTGTCGCTTGCCAACGCGGTGGGTGACCTGCGCCAGGCCATGGACTTGCTCACCGAACAATTGGAGAGCCATGTGACGAGGGAGCTTGCTTCCCCTGACCACCCACGGGAATGACTTCCTACAACCGAGTGTCGAGGAGGGCTTTTTCCGACTGTTTTTAGGACTCGTCCTACAGCGCCCCTCAAAAGCTTCCTCTAGCCTGAGGCCCCTTAACGTTTACGAGTCGGTTCACACCCGTCGCGTTGTCATTGGGATGCCCGTCATGCCGAATAAAACACTACGTATCATGATTGCCGATACAGACCATTCTCATCGAATGAAGCTTGAGTATCTGTTCAACCAACAGGGCTATTTCCGGATTGCGCCCGTGAGCAGTGCGCAGGAGCTGATGACCTTGATGGCGTTCGGCATCGAGCCGTTCGACCTGCTGGTCGTCGATGCCTGCCTGGCGGAAGGGGCTCTGGACCTGCTGGGTTTCTTCCTCGATAACCCGCAGGTGCGCCATGGAATGATCTACAACGCGCAGCAGGCCGGCCTCCTGTCGGTCCCTGTCGCGCGGCGGGCAAGCGTGCAATTGCATCCTGCGCCGCTGCCTGATCTCGCGGCGCTGGCGCGCCTGATGACACGGGTCGATCCGGCGGAGTGTGAGGTGCCCCGTCCCTGGAGTCGTCCCCTCAGGCACAGCCACGGCGGTTGATCCTGACCATTGGTCGGCACTGTCAGACCTGACAGGTGGCCCGGCCTGTCGCTTGTGCAAGAGTCCGCTGCAGCATGGCATCGGCGTTGTTTGTATTCATCTGGGGAGTTGCCTTGAAAGACGTGTTGATCGTGGATGACCACCCTGTCATACGGGGGGCATTGCGGCTGATTTGCCAGAACGAAGGGTTTACCCAGATCAGGGACGCCAATGGCGTGCTCGATGCCAGGGCCCTGATCAAGGAGCGTACGCCGGAGCTGGTGATCCTGGATCTGGTGATGAACGGTTTCGATGGCCTGGACTTGCTGGTCTGGATCATGGCCCAGCACCCCGAGTGCGGCGTGCTGGTGTTTACGTCCCAGGATGCGCAACACTTCTGCAACCGCTGCATCTCGGCTGGGGCCAGGGGCTTCGTGACCAAGAAAAGCGACCTGAAGGAGCTGACCAAGGCCATTCATGCCTTGAAGTCCGGTTATTCCTATTTTCCCCAGATGCCCGTCAGGCTGGATTTCCAGCAGCGCACCGAACAGCAGGCCCTGGAAAGCCTTTCAACCCGCGAATTATCCATCCTGCGAATGCTGTCCATGGGCATGCGTGGCAAGGATGTCGCCGAATCCCTGTACCTGAGCCCGAAAACCGTGAGTACCTACAAGACCCGGCTGCTGGAAAAGCTTGGCCTGAAGACCCTGGTGGGCTTGTCGGATTTCGCCAAGCGCAATCACCTCTGAGCCCCGTAAGCATGGGGGTTATGTAGGCACTGATCAGGTGAGCCGTTGTGGGAGCTGAGCTTGCTCGCGATGAACGATAATGCGATCGATGATAGACCGAGGCACCTTCATCGCGAGCAAGCTCAGCTCCCACACAAGCTCAGCTCCCACACAAGCTCAGCTCCCACAAAAAGCGATGACACTGCGCTACGCCATATCACTCTGGCTGAATTCCTCGGCCAGAAAATCGATCAACGTCCGCACCGACGGCAACAACCCGCGGCGTGACGCGAAGATCGCATGGACGATCCCGCATTTCGGTGCCCAGCCCGGTACCAACTCCACCAGTTGCCCAGCCGCCAGGTCATCGCGGACCAGCACGTGGGGCAGGTGGGCAATGCCGATTCCCGCCAGGGCCGCCTGGCGCAGGACCAGCAAATCGTCGGTGACCATGCGTGGCGCGTGGCGGATCAGCGCGCTGGCGCCGTCCGGCCCCGACAACTCCCATTGATATTCCCGTTGCGCCGCCCCCCAGTGCAGGCTGGGCAAACCGTTGAGATCGGCCGGGGACGCTGGGGAGGACAGGCGCTCCCGAAAAATCGGGCTGCCCACCAGGCATTGGGTGCTCTTGCCCAGCACTTTCATCACCATGTCGGTGTCCTCCAGCGGCGGGAAGCGCACCCGCAAGGCGATATCGAACCCTTCGTGAATCAGGTCGACCCGGCGGTTAGTGCTCTCGATGAACAACTCCACCCGTGGGTAACGGATCATGTAGCGGGTCAGCATCGGTCCGACCCAGCTGTTGAGCAACGCCGTCGGACAACTGATGCGCACCAGCCCCTGGGGTTCGGAGCGGTTGCGTTCGATTACTTCGGCGGCGCTCTCGGCCTCGACCCGCATCGCCAGGCAACGCTGGTAATAGGCCTGACCGATTTCCGTCAACGAACAATGCCGGCTGGTGCGATGGATCAGCCGCACGCCCAGGCGCTCCTCCAGCTGTGCGATGCGTCGGCTGAGCTTGGACTTGGGCATGTCCAGCGCCCGGCCGGCAGCAGCGAAGCCGTGGTGTTCGACCACCTGGGTGAAGTAATAAAGGGTGTTCAGGTCTTCGATGATCGTTCTCCAGATAGAACGCTAAAGCCGATTTTTGCAGTCTAGTGCACCAAAGGTCTCAGTTTTAATCTGTACCCATCGAATCGCAACACCTGATTGGGAGACGCAGCATGAAAAAGCTCATTGGCCTCTACACCAGCCCGCGGCCCCATTGGGTCGGCGACGGCTTCCCGGTACGCACGCTGTTTTCCTACGACAATCTGGGCAAGCACATCAGCCCGTTCCTGCTGCTGGACCACGCGGCCCCAAACGAATTCACCCCCACCACTGAGCGTCGCGGTGTCGGCCAGCACCCGCATCGGGGCTTCGAAACTGTGACCATCGTTTACCAGGGCGAACTGGAACACCGGGATTCCACCGGCAGCGGCGGCAAGATCGGTCCGGGCGACGTGCAATGGATGACCGCCGCTTCCGGGATCATCCATGAAGAGTTTCATTCAGAAGCCTTCGCCCGCCAGGGTGGGTTCATGGAAATGGTTCAGCTATGGGTCAACTTGCCCGCCAAGGACAAGATGGCCCCGGCCGGCTACCAGACGCTGCTCAAGAATGACATTCCGAACATTGAACTGAAGGACGACGCCGGCAGACTGCGCCTGATCGCCGGGACCTTCGAGGGGCAACAAGGCCCGGCGAAGACCTTCACACCCATCGATGTCTGGGATATCCGCTTGAACGCCGGCAAGAGCCTGACCCTCGACCTGCACGAAGGCCGCAACACGGCCCTGGTGGTGTTACATGGCACAGTCCAGGCCAACGGCCGCGAGCGGATCGAGGCCGGGCAACTGGCGCTGTTCGACCGGGCCGGCGACCAGTTGACCCTGCACGCCAATAACGACGCAGTGGTGCTGTTGCTCAGCGGCGAGCCCATCGACGAACCCATCGTTGGCCATGGCCCGTTCGTGATGAACAGCGAGCAGGAAATCCACCAGGCCTTCAACGATTTCCACTCCGGACGGTTCGGCCAGATGGACGCTTGATTGCTGTTCCCTGTGGGAGCGAGCCTGCTCGCGATAGCGGTCCGCCAGTTGCTGAAGCGTTGACGGATCAACCGACATCGCGAGCAGGCTCGCTCCCACATGGGGTGTGCTGATTCCACGGCGTGTTCATCTGTGCCAATCTTCTCGCCAATGGCCTTCCTGGAGCTGTCCCATGCTGTCTCTGATCACCAATCACCCGCTGCTCTGCGCCCTGGTGCTGCTTGTGCTCGACATGCTGTTGTGGCGACTGGTCAATGCGCAGCGGTCCTATTGGAAAATAGGCGGGCGGCTGGTGATTTTTTCATTGTTCAGCATGCTGCTGTTCAATGAAGGCCTCAACCCCATGGAGCCGGCACAGTGGGTCGACGATGTACCGCGGCACCTGGCGGCCACCGGTTTGCAGATCGCCTGGTGGCTGTTCGCTGCACGGACCCTGACGGTGCTGATCGGCGCGGCGATGATGCAACGGGTCGGTCATACCGGGCGGCTGTTGCAGGATCTGCTCGGTGCGGTGATCTTCCTGATCGCCGTGATCGCCGCGCTGGCTTATGTCCTGGATCTGCCGGTCAAGGGGGTGCTGGCGACGTCCGGCGCGATGGCGATCATCGTCGGCCTGGCCTTGCAAAGCACCCTCAGCGACGTGTTCTCCGGCATCGTGCTTAACACCACCAAGCCTTATCAGCTCGATGACTGGATCTCCATCGACGGCACCGAGGGCCGGGTCACCGACATCGACTGGCGTGCCACGCGTTTGCAGACCGCCCAGGGCAGCATGGCGGTGATTCCCAACTCGTTGGCGGCCAAGGCCAAGGTCATCAACTTCAGCCGGCCCAGCGATGTGCACGGGTTGGCCATCAGCGTTCAGATCAGCCCCCACGCCCGGCCACAGAAAGTGATCGAGGCGCTGGAGCGCGCCATGATCGGCTGCCGCGCCTTGCTCGCTGTCCCGGCCCCTTGCGTAACGCTGAAAAGTTCCAGCAGCGCCGGGGCGGAATATGAAATCAGCGGTTTCGTTGCCACGCGAGCCCAGAAGCGCGAGGTCCGCAATCAACTGTTCGACCTGGCGTTCCGGCACCTGCGGGCGTCGGGGATCAGTCTCCTGTCCGACAGCGAAAGCGCCTCGGCCAGCGGTTCGTCACGACCCCGGGCGTTGCTGGACAGCTCGAGCATTTTCTCGACGTTGCGCCAGGAAGAGAAAGAGACCTTCAGCCAGAACATGACCCTGCAGACCTTTCGCGCGGGGGAGATGATTCTGCCGTCCGGCGAAGTCAGCGATCATCTGTTCATCATCGAGTCCGGCGTGGTCAGCGTGACCATGGTGCGCAACGGCCAAGTGTTCGAAGGTGGGCGCATGGGGCCGGGGGAAGTGATTGGCGAAGCCGGCATCATTTCCGACCTGGCCGCGCTGGCAAACTTTTCGGCCAAGACGTTCTGCACCCTTTATCGCATTGAGAAGGACTACCTCAAGCCTTGCCTCGACGCCCGTCACGACATCAACGACGCCATGAAGAACCTGTTGGATGTACGGATGAACCTCGCCCAGAACCTGATCCGCGAAGCTCCCAAGCCGGTGGCCAAGAAACGCTTCCTGCACTGGTTGCGCAGCCGGGCCTGAACAACCTGCCCATTGGTAACTCGAACTTCCCAATAATTGGCTATTTGTACCGCGCCAGCCTGGGGCTAACGTAGCGCCACACCCCATTGTTCTGGAGCACACCATGCAACCGCGTATCGATTTCTACACCGCTTCCCCCGACGCCTTCAAAGCCATGCTGGCCCTGGAGAACGCTGTCATGAAACTGGGCCTGGAGAAGTCCCTGCTCGAACTGGTCAAGCTGCGTTCCTCACAAATCAACGGCTGTGCCTTCTGCATCGACATGCACACCGCCGATGCCCGCAAGGACGGCGAGACGGAGCGTCGCCTGTACGCCGTGACCGCCTGGCGCGAAGCTCCGTTCTTCACCCCTCGCGAGCGCGCCGCGCTGGCCTGGACCGAAGCCCTGACCCGCCTGAGCGACACCCATGCGCCGGACGCCGACTATGAACTGCTGAACGAGCATTTCAACCCCAAGGAAATGGTCGACCTGACCGTCGCCATCAACGCCATCAACGGCTGGAACCGCCTGGCAGTGGGCTTCCGTAAGATGCCCGAGGCGTGAAGCGTCCATAGACGCTCGAAATACCCTGTGGGAGCGAGCCTGCTCGCGATAGCAGTGGTTCAGCTTGCGGCGATGTTGACCGTGCCGCCGCCTTCGCGGGCAAGCCCGGCTCCCACAGGGGCAGGTGGCGCTTGCAAATGCTGCGTACACCCCGAATCCAATGTGGGAGCGAGCCTGCTCGCGATAGCGGTGGTTCAGTTTGCGGCGATGTGGACTGTGCCGCCGTCTTCGCGGGCAAGCCCGGCTCCCACAGGGACAGGTGGCGTTTGCAAATGCTGCGTACATCCCGAATCCAGCGTGGGAGCGAGCCTGCTCGCGATAGCGGTGATTCAGCTTGCGGCGATGTTGACGGTGCCGCCGCCTTCGCGGGCAAGCCCGGCTCCCACAGGGGCAGGTGGCGTTTGCAAATGTTGCGTACATCCCGAATCCAATGTGGGAGCGAGCCTGCTCGCGATAGCGGTGGTTCAGCTTGCGGCGATGTTGACTGTGCTGCCGCCATCGCGAGCAGGCTCGCTCCCACATGGGGTCCGGGGTAACCACAAGCCCAGCCCGCCATAAACGCTGAGGGAGCGAGCAGAGTCTGTCTCGGGGAAACGAAGCTTCGGATGACAGGCACTGCAATCCGTTTGCTTCATATTAATGGGAAATATTACTATTCCCATCCCGTTCCCGCAGCGCGCTGTAATGACCCTCAAGTTGCCCCGCAAACCCGGCTTTTTCGAGCATTACGAAGAGTTGATCGGGACCTGGACCCGGCGCCTGCGCAATCGCGAGCAGGCCGAGGATCTGGCTCACGATACGTTCGTGCGGGTGCTCGAGGCCAATTCGGCCGGAGTCGAGCAGCCACGGGCCTATCTGCACCAGACGGCACGCAACATTGCAGTGGATGGCTATCGGCGCGAAGATCGACGGGGCGCCATGGAGGAGGCGGTCGACCACAGTCAGTCATTATCCAGCGACCCGGAGCATTTCATGCACGCGATCCAGCTGGCGGACTCCATCGAGCGGGCGCTTGCCGAGCTGCCGGCCAACTGCCGCACCGTGTTTGTCTGGCAGAAGATCGAAGGCCTGACCCAGGCGGAAACCGCCGAGCGCCTGGGGCTGTCAAAAAACATGGTGGAAAAGTATATGATCCGCACCCTGCGGCATCTGCGTGATCGCCTGGACGGTGATCTATGACCTCTCGTGCTCTCCTGGCTGAATCCGACCACTTGACCCCGGCCACTTCGAACCCTAGGACCTTCCATGACCGATAGCCGTGAATGCCCGTGCGGGCGGGACAGGCTTCGCGACGATGCGGCGCAATGGTTCGTACGCTTGCAAGCCCCGGCCATGAGCGTCGAGGAGCGTCAGCATTTTCAGGCCTGGCTGGATGAGCACTCCGCCCATCGCGACGAAATCCAATTGTTGCAAGGCATTTGGAGTGCCACGGATCTGGTGCCCAAGGAGCGCCTTCAAGCACTGTGCGAACGTCCTGCCGTACGGCCGAAGCGCCGCCCCCTGCTGCGTTATGCCGTGGCCGCCGGCCTGCTGGCGGTGGCAGTCGGATTGGGCTTGTTCAGCGGCCTGAGTTCTCCCACCGATTACAGCGCCGAATTTGCCACGGCCTTGGGAGAACGCCGGCACATCGCCTTGCCGGACGGCTCGGTGATCGACCTTAACAGCCACAGTCGGGTGCGGATTCAATTGGCCCACCACCAACGGCGTGTGGAGCTGGTCGAAGGCGAGGCTTTGTTCAGCGTCGAACATGACGCCGGTCGGCCATTCACCGTGGAGGCGGGCAACGGCCAGGTGACAGTGACTGGCACGCGCTTCGACGTGCGCCGCGATGCCGACCACACCCGGGTTGCGGTGGGGCAGGGCAGCGTCAAGGTCCAGGGGCGCAATGCGCCGCCGGCTCAGTTCGTCAGTCTTACGGCGGGGCTCGGTACCCGGATCGATGCCCAGGGAAAGGTCGCTGCACCTTATGCGATCAACCCCGATGAACTCACCGCCTGGCGCAACGGCAAGCTGGTGTTCAACAACGCACCGCTGAGGGACGTGGCCGAAGAAGTCTCCCGTTATCGGGCCAAACCCCTGCGGGTCGGTACTGCGGCGGTGGGCAACCTGCGCCTGAGCAGCGTATTTCGCGCGGACGACCCCGAAGCGCTGATCAAGGCCTTGCCGAATATCCTGCCGGTGACCGTTCGTACCCTGGACGACGGCAGCCAGGAAATAATTGCACGATAGATTCAGGTTTTTTTCGAGTTCTTCGTCTTCTTGTCCAACTGCAACTGGTTTGCATTAACAGACGCGTATTCTTGCGATTCGACAGGACAAGGTTCGACGTGAAAACCTCCGCCAAAAACAACAACCGCACTTCTGCACACTGGCTGCCGCTGGCCTTGACCCTGGCTGTCAGCGCCGCGCTGCCCCAGGCTTTCGCCGATCAGGTCGCCACCGCTATTCATATCCAGGCGCAGCCGCTGGGCCAGGCCTTGAGCCAGCTGGGGCAGCAGACCTCGTTGCAGGTGTTTTTCAGTCCGGAACTGGTGGCCGGCAAACAGGCCCCGGCAGTGGACGGCAACCTGTCGCCGGAAGCGGCCTTGCGCCAACTGCTGCTGGGCAGCGGGCTGCGCTACCAACTCGATGAAGGTTCGGTGACCGTGCTGCCGGCGCCATCGGTGTCCACCAGCGGCCCGATGGAACTGGACGCTACCGAGATCCAGGTGGTGGGCGACTGGCTCGGGGATGCCAACGCCGAAGTGGTGCAGAACCACCCTGGCGCGCGGACGGTGATCCGCCGCGAAGCGATGGTGGAGCAGGGCGCCATGAATGTCGGCGATGTGTTGCGGCGTGTGCCGGGCGTGCAGGTGCAGGACGCCAACGGCACCGGTGGCAGCGACATCGCCCTGAACGTTGGCGTGCGCGGTCTCACGTCACGGTTGTCGCCACGCTCCACGGTCCTGATCGACGGCGTGCCGGCGGCGTTTGCGCCTTACGGGCAGCCGCAACTGTCCATGGCCCCGATCTCGTCGGGCAACCTGGACAGCATCGACGTGGTGCGCGGCGCCGGGTCTGTGCGTTACGGGCCGCAGAACGTCGGCGGGGTGATCAATTTCGTGACCCGCGCGATCCCGGAAAAGGCCACCGGCGAAATCGGCACGACCCTGGAAACCTCCCAGCGCGGCGGCTGGAAGCACATCGACACGGCGTTCCTCGGTGGCACTGCGGATAACGGCTTGGGCATTGCGCTGTTGTATTCGGGTGTGAACGGCAACGGTTATCGCCAGAGCAACAATGGCAACGACATCGACGACGTCATCCTCAAGACCCATTGGGCGCCCACCGAGGTGGACGATTTCTCGCTGAACCTGCATTACTACGATGCCCGAGCTGACATGCCTGGCGGACTGACCCAGGCGCAGTACGACGCCGACCCGTACCAGTCCGACCGCGACTGGGACAATTTCAGCGGCCGGCGCAAGGACATTTCGTTCAAGTGGATCCGGGAAATCAGCGACCGTACCCAGGCCGAGGTGCTGACGTATTACTCTGACAGCTACCGGGGTAGCACCATTGCCGCCCGGGACCAGCGCACGTTGGTGTCCTATCCGCGCACGTATTACACCTTCGGCATCGAGCCCCGGGTGTCCCATGTATTCGACCTGGGTGCCACCACCCAGGAAGCCAGCGTCGGTTATCGCTACCTCAAGGAAGGTATGCACGAAGAAGCCAGTCGCCTGGCGCTGCGCGATAACCAGCCAGTGGTGCGTCCGGGCTCCGACGGCCATGTCTATCAGGACCGCACCGGCGGCACCGAGGCCCACGCGGTCTATGTCGATGACAAGATCGACGTCGGCAAATGGACCATCACCCCGGGCATCCGCTTCGAAAGCATCAGCACGCAGTGGCACGATCGCCCGGTGCTCGACACCGCCGGCCGTCCGGTGCAGGAAAAGCGTCGCAGCATCGACAGCAACGAGCCGCTGCCGGCCCTGAGCGTGATGTACCACCTGTCCGATGCCTGGAAGCTGTTCGCCAACTACGAAACCTCGTTCGGCAGCCTGCAATATTTCCAACTCGGCCAAGGCGGCGAGGGCAACAACACCGCCAACGGCCTGAGTCCGGAAAAGGCCAAGACCTACGAGATCGGTACACGCTACAACGATGACGTGTGGGGCGGGGAAGTGACGCTGTTCTACATCGACTTCGACGACGAGTTGCAATACATCAGCAACGACGTGGGTTGGACCAACATGGGCGCCACCAAGCACCAGGGCCTGGAAGCCTCGGTGCATTACGACCTGGCCGCGCTGGACCCACGCCTCGAAGGCTTGAGCGCCAATGCCGGTTTCACCTACACCCGGGCGACCTACGAAGGTGAAATCCCGAGCTTCAAGGGGCGTGACCTGCCGTTCTATTCCCGCCAGGTGGCAAACGTGGGGTTGCGCTATGAGGTCAATCGCTGGACCTACAACCTCGATGCCTTTGCCCAGTCCAAACAGCGCTCACCGGGCAACAGCGTCAATGCCGATGGCAGCTTCAGCAACAACTACCACACCGATGGCAGCGCCGACGGACAGTTCGGCGACATGCCAGGCTACGTGCTGTGGAACGTGCGCGCGGGTTATGACTTCGGTGAACAACTGTCGAACCTGAAACTCGGTGCCGGGGTGAAAAACCTGTTCGATCACCCGTACTACACCCGCTCCAGCGACAACAACTCGGGGATCTACGCCGGCGCCCCGCGGACGTTCTTCGTGCAGGCCAGTGTGGGGTTTTAAGTTTCACATCTGCTTCTGTGGCGAGGGGATAAATCCCCTCGCCACAAGGGTTCCGGAAACATTCAGACTTTCAGGATCTTCCCGCTGAGCGCCACGCCCACCAGCGACAACGCCAACAGCCCGAAGGCCACGCTCAGGCTGCTGCCATGGGCAATAAATCCGATCAGCGCCGGACCGGCGAGGATGCCGGCGTAGCCGATGGTGGTGATGGCCGGTACGGCAATCGCTTCGGGCATCAAGGTCTGCTTGCCGACGGCGGTGTACAACACCGGCACGATGTTCGAACAGCCAGCTCCCACCAACGCGCAACCCAACAGCGCCGCCTGCCACATCGGCGCCAGGGTGGCCAGCAGGAAACCGAGTGCGGCCGTGGTGCCGCCATAGATGATCACCCGTCGGGCGCCCAGGCGATGCACCACCGCATCGCCGGTCAGGCGGCCGACGGTCATGGTCAGCGCGAATGCGGCATAACCCAGCCCGGCGTAGGCGGTCTCGACCCCGCGCTCGGAGGCGAGGAACACTGCGCTCCAGTCCAGCACCGCCCCTTCGGCGAGGAACACGATGAAGCACAGGATGCCGATAAACAACACCACGCCGTGGGGAACGGCGAACGCCGGGCCCGAGCTTTCACTGCCGTAAGGCAGCAAGTGCGGCGCCGCCTTGAACAGCGCCACCAGCAGCAGCCCGTTGACCACCAGCGTCGCGCCCAGTGGCGACAGCCCGAGGCCGAGCAAGGCGCTGACGCCGGCCGCGCCAATGATCCCGCCGAGGCTGAACATGCCATGGAAGCCCGACATCATGGTCTTGCCACTGGCCCGCTCGACGATCACCGCTTGCAGGTTCACGGTCGAGTCCACCGTACCGAGCCCGGCGCCGAACAGGAACAACGCGGCCACCAGCCAGGGAAACGTGCTCATCGTCGCCAGCAAAGGCAACGCTAGGCAGATCAGGAGTGTGCCACCGCTCAACACCCGTCGGCAGCCAAACCGCGCCGCCAGTGCGCCGGAAATCGGCATCGCCAGGATCGACCCTACCCCCAGGCACAACAGCAGCAGGCCGAGGGTGCCTTCATCCAGGTTCGCCCGCACCTTGGCGTAAGGCACCAGTGGCGCCCAGGCGGCAATGCCGACGCCGGCGATGAGATAGGCGATGCGGGTGGACATCTGTTCCAGGCGTCCGGGAACAAACGTGGGTGGGGGCGTGATGGCAGTCATGAATCGTCCTTGGTTTTGCGATGCTGTGATGCAGGTGGGAACCCTATGCTGGCATATCCACTGACCTCACGGCGACCTCTAGGTGCCGACCGAGGGTGCTGCATCGCGAGCAAGCTTTGCTCCCACGGGCCAGGGCAGCATACAGTGGCGCCCTTGCTGGCTGATTCCGGACCCGATTCATGACGCAGTTCTATGATGCACGCGGCAATATCTATGGTGTCGTTTCACCGCAACAGGTCCGTGCCCAAGGTGTGGACCTGCCGCCATCGGCGGCCCAGGCGGCACAGGCCCGTGAGTCCTGGGCAGCGGCTGCGGTGCATGGGTTTTGCGCCTGGGCGCCGGGTGAGAAACCACCGGGCGCCAAGGCTCATCGCAGCGACGGGCTGCTGATCGGACCGTTCCAGGACCAACCGCCCTTCGACCTGTTGATCGTCAACACCGACGGTACCCTGGCCGAGCGCAGTGGCAACGGCTTGACGATTTTCTCCCAGGCCCTGCAGGCGCAAGGCTTGATGCCGGGAGAGGACGACTGTGTGTTGCAGGTTCATCACGACAAACACGCAGGCGCGTCGCCGCTGCAAACGTCGGTTCGTGCCGCTGAGTTCGAAGGCACGCAGGGCTTCTGGCTGAACCTGGGACAACCGCTGTTCGGGCCGCTGGCCGTCGCTGCCCAAACGACGGAAAGCGTGCGCTTCAATCAGCGTGAAGTCAGCCGAGTGGCGCTACTGCAAGCGTTGAACCCAGCGTGGGGCAACAGTCAGTTCGTGAGCATGGGCAATCCACATTGCGTGACCTTGGTGGACAGCGCCGAAGCGCTGCCGAGCAACGCGCAGATGCGCGCCCCGGCACTTTCCCAAAGCTTGACCCGCATCGCTTATGCCATGCCTGGTGGTGCCGGAGTTCCATGCCCGGCGGGGTGAACCTGCAATGGGCTTGGCTCGAGGCCGAAGGACGGATCGCCGCCCGCGTGTTTGAGCGGGGCGAAGGACCGACCGCTTCTTCCGGCACCAGCGCCAGTGCGGTGGCCAGCGCCGCGTGGCGGGTGGGTTGGGTGAAAGCAGGGCCGGTGAGTGTGGTGATGCCGGGGGGACGGCGCCGATCCTGCTGACAGAGGCGGGCGGGGAGCTGGTACGGGTCAGTTTGTTTGGGACGGCTCGGCTTCTTTAGCGTCCTGCGGTGCGGCTGATGACGCTATCGCGAGCAGGCTCGCTCCCACAGGGGGATGCGGCGGACACAAAAGGTATGGCCGCTGAAGATCCAATGTGGGAGCGAGCCTGCTCGCGATAGCGTCGGGCCAGCCACCTCACGGTCAACGGCCAGACCGCTATCGTCGGATCGCTCAGCCCAATTGCGGCCCAAACTCCACCACCGGCATCTGTCGCTTCATCAGCACTTCACCGTTGCGAATCGAGTAGAGCGGCAGCCCCTGGCTGCGGATCACTTCGTAGTCGCTGTCCGCCGACAGGATCAACAGGTTCGCCGGGCGGCCGGGTTCCAGCCCGTAGCGGTCGCCCAGGGCCATGGCCTTGGCGCTGTTGTCGGTGACCAGGTCGAGGGCGCTTTGCAGGTTGCGATAGCCAAGCATATGGCAGATGTGCAGGCCGGCTTCGAGTACCCGCAGGATGTTGCCGTTGCCCAGGGGATACCACGGGTCGACGATGGAGTCCTGGCCGAAACACACGTTCATCCCGGCTTCCAGCAGTTCGTTGACCCGGGTGACGCCGCGGCGTTTGGGGAAGGTGTCGAAGCGTCCCTGCAAGTGGATGCTTTCGGTGGGGCAGGAGACGAAGCTGATGCCCGAGTGCCCCAGCAGACGAAACAGTTTGGCGCAGTAGGCGTTGTCGTAGGAACCCATGGCCGTGGTGTGGCTGGCGGTGACCCGGGCACCCATGTCGCGGCTGCGGGCTTCTTCGGCCAACACTTCAAGGAAGCGTGAATGCGGGTCGTCGGTTTCGTCGCAATGCACGTCCACCAGGCAGCCGGTGCGTTCGGCCAGGTCCATCAGGAATTTCACCGAGCTGACACCCTGGTCGCGGGTGTATTCGAAGTGCGGAATACCGCCCACCACGTCGGCGCCCATGCGAATGGCTTCTTCCATCAGCTCGCGGCCGTTGCGGTAGGACTCGATGCCTTCCTGGGGAAACGCGACGATCTGCATGTCGATCAGATGACGGTTTTGCTCGCGCACTTCCAGCATGGCCTTGAGGGCGGTGAGTGCAGGGTCGGTGACGTCGACGTGGGTGCGCACGTGCTGGATGCCATGGGCGGCGAGGGCCTGGATGGTTTTCGTCGCGCGGGTCCGGGTATCTTCTTCGGTGATGGTGGCCTTGCGCTCACCCCAGCACTCGATGCCTTCGAACAAGGTGCCGCTCATGTTCCAGCGCGGCTCGCCGGCGGTAAGGGTAGCGTCCAGGTGAATGTGCGGCTCGACGAAAGGGGGTACCACCAGGTTGCCGCCGGCATCAAGGTCCTGCGGGCCGAGGCTGGGGGCTTCGGTCTGGCGGGCGATGCTGGCAATCAGGCCGTTTTCCAGGTGCAGTTCATGCAAACCTTCGCGGTTGCGCAGGCGGGCGTTGATGATGTGCATCGGGCGAATCCTTTTTATAGGTCTTGGAGTGGCGCGTTGGTGGTCCGGGTACCCATGACGCCGATCAATAGCACATACGTTAGCGCGCCAGTGGTGATTCCTACCAGCGGTGCCACCCAGGGCGAATTGAACGCCGCGACGGTGCCGAGCCCATAAGCCAGCAACCCCGGCCAGTTGAAGGCGGGCAGCCGTGCATCGGCCAGGCGTGGATAACGCCCGCGCCAGCGGAAGAAGAAATCCGCCATGATCACGCCGCCAATGGGCGGGATCACCGTACCCAGCAGGATCAGGTACGGTACCAGCATGTCGTACATGCCCAGCAGCGCCAGCAGGGTGCCGATCATGGCGCCGCCCAGGGTGACGGTCTTGCGCCGCCGGGTGCGCAGCAGGTTGCAACCGGCCACGGCGAAGTTGTAGATGGTGTTGTCCTGGGTGCTCCAGATGTTGAGCAGCAGCATCGCCATCGCTGCCATGGCGAAGCCCTGCAACAGCAGCACTTCAACCACGTCCGGCTGCTGGTAGACGATGGCCCCGTAAGCGCCAATCAACACCATCAGGCCATTGCCGAGAAAGAAACCCATCAGGCTCGCCAGCACCGCGACTTTCGCCGAGCGGGAAAACCGAGTCCAGTTGGTCGCCTGGGTGGCACCGCTGACGAAGGTGCCGAACACCAGCGTGATGGCGGTGGACCCATCGAGGCTGCCCGTGGGCACCACCGCCAACAGGCCCTCCAGACCACCGACTTTCACCGTCGCGACCCACATTGACAGCATCAGCAGCAACATCATGGCCGGCACGGCGATGTACGAAAGGATCTCCAACCCGCGATAACCGACGTAGGCCGTGGCGCAGAACCCCAGGCCGAACAGCACCATCAGCCCCAGCACGGCGCCTTCGCTCAACCCGAAGTATTTACCCAGCACCACCGCGGCGGTCGCCGTGCCCCAGGCGTACCAGCCGATCTGGGTGAACCCCAGGACCAGGTCGCTGAGCTTGCTGCCGACCTCACCAAAACAGAACCGGCCCATCAGCACCGAATTGAGCCCGCTCTTGAACGCGATGTAACCCAGTCCCGCGGCATAGAGCCCCAGCAGCAGGTTGCCGATCACGATCACGGTGAGCATCTCGGCAAAACCGAACGCGACTCCCAACTTGCCGCCGGCAAACATCGTGGCGGTGAAAAAGGTGAAACCCAGCAGCACCATGGCCGTGGAAGCCAGGCCCTTGCGGGCATGCATCGGGACTTCGCTCAACGGATAGTCGTTGCCCGGATCGTTCTGAGTCATGTGGCGGTCCTTGCGCAGGAGGGGAAATGTCGCAAGCGTGCAGCGGTCGTGCCAAGCGAATGATCGCGAGGTTATTTATAGACAATCCGGAGAAATGGAGGCGGGCGGGGAGTGAAAGTGGTGCAGCGGTGATTCAAGTTGGAACACGGTTCGCATTCCCCTGTGGGAGCGAGCCTGCTCGCGATGGCGCCGGATCAGTCACATCCGTTTCAACTGATAGGCCGTCATCGCGAGCAGGCTCGCTCCCACAGGGGATTGGAATACTCAGAGAGGGCGAGGCAACGACAGGAATCGCAAGATCGCCGCCACAATGGCTTCCGGCGCATCTTCCTGGACCAGATGCCCGGCGTTCGGCACCGGGTGGAATTGCGCGCCTGGAATCAATGAGTGCAGCGCCCGGCCGCGCTCGATGGGAATCCATTGGTCATCCTCGCCCCACAGTATCTGCGTCGGGCAGCGCACGCTCAAATACAGGCTCTCTGCCTCGCGGGTGTAACGCTCGTCCATTTGCGCAATCTGCCGATAGAACGCGGCCTGGCCGGTCTCGCCGAGCCACGGCTGCACGTAGGGCGCCAGTTCTGCGTCCGGGATGTTCCGCTTGATCGCGCCCCGGATATACGTCGGCACGATGGCGCGCTGAATGTAATCGGGCAGGCCGCTGAAGGCTGCTTCGTGCTGTCGCACATGCTGGACGAAGGGTGAACCCCAGGGCGACAGCGCCACCGGATCGATCAGCGTCAGGCTGCGGTAGTTTTTGCCATTGAGCAGGTGCGTGCGCAGGGCGGTGGCGCCGCCAAAGTCGTGGGCCACCACGTCAGGGCAGTCCAGGCCCCAATGCTCCAGCAGTTGCGCGAGCAGGTGGTTCTGGATGCCGAGGGAGACATCGGCATCGGGTTGCGCAGATTGGCCATAACCCAACAGGTCAAAATAATGCACCCGATGGGTGGCGCTGAAGAGCGGGGCGATTCGATGCCACACGTAGGACGAAAAGGGCGTGCCATGGACGAATACCAATGGCGGGCCGTCACCGTGTATGGCGTAGCGAATGGCGTGTCCGTCGAAGGTGTATGCCTGATCCAGCGGCCAGTCGGTCATGGTCGATGCTCCACTGAAGGGGGGCAGGGGATAGAGCATAGGCCAGTGCAGTTTTCCTGGGGAAACACATCTGTGGCGAGGGGATTTATCTGTGGAGAGGGGGGCTATCTGTGGCGAGGGGATTTATCTGTGGAGAGGGGGGCTATCTGTGGCGAGGGGATTTATCCCCGCTGGCGTGCGCAGCGCGCCCCAAAGATACGAAGCGAATCAACCTGACGCACTGATGTTGGATTTTGGGGCCGCTTCGCGGCCCAGCGGGGATAAATCCCCTCGCCACAGATAAATCCCCTCACCACAAAAGTCTGTTCAAGGTTGGGACTGCGGGTTACTCGCCGTGATAGATGCAACCGCTGGTGCACGTCTCATGGATGCGGATGGCGCTGAGTTCCGGCAGCAATGGCTTGAGCTCATTCCAGATCCACTTGGCGAGGACTTCGCTGGTGGGGTTTTCCAGGCCAGGAATGTCGTTGAGGTAGTTGTGGTCCAGACGCTCGTAAAGTGGCTTGAAGATCGCCTTGATTTCCGAGAAGTCGCGAATCCAGCCGGTGTGCGGGTCGATGTCGCCGCTCAGGTGAATCGCCACCTTGAACGAGTGGCCGTGCAGGCGGCCGCACTTGTGGCCGTCCGGTACGTGGGGCAGGCGGTGGGCGGATTCGAAGGTGAATTCTTTGAAGATTTCCACAGGTTCAGGCTCTTTAAGGTAGCGGTCGCGAGGCAGGCGGCGGAGTTTATCAGTTTGGCTCCGGCGTTGCGCGCTCATGCTGACTAAAGGGTCAGCAAACGCTCGCCCAGCCCACCGTTGGCCGCCAGCTCAAGGAACTCGTCACCCAGGCGGCGACTCTCGTCCATCGCCGTGCGCCAATAGGTGCGGCGGCTCGCGTCATCGCCCATGAAACGCTTGAAGTCGTTTCGGTCTGGCAGCTTGCCGTAGGGCAGGCGAGCCAGGTACTCACGGGACGGCGCCACCAACAGGACATCTTGCAGGCGCTCAACGTTACCCCGGCGCCATGGCAGGCTTTTGTCGAACCAGCCGGGAATGACCCGGTCGGTGAAATGGGGATACAGCACAATGTCTTCGCCGCTGTAGGGCAGGTCGAGGTGATAGTCCAGCAAGCCGCCGTCGCGGTAGGTACCGGCCCCGGCGCCCGGCAGGTCGCGCACCCCCTCCATCACCATCGGGATCGAGCCCGAGGCCAGCAACGCCTGGCGTAGATTGCCGGCCGCAAGCGGCACGAAGCGTGACGGAAAGTCGTTCAGGGGATGCAGCGGCGGTGCCAGGCGCGGGTCGTGGATGATCAGCCGTTCGAAATGCCGCGACAGCCGCGCGCGGCCCCGCAGGTTGTCGGCAATCACTGACGACAAGCCCAGGCCCAGCCGTCCGCGATGATCCTGCGCGAGCAAGCCGTGGCTTTTGACGACCATGATGTTGAGCCGGTAATGGGGTTGGCGAGGATCGTCGCGTCGCGGCCTTCGAGCAGGTCGTCGAGCATGCGCTGCGAACTCTGGCTGACCCCGGCCATGGTCACGCCTTTGGCGAAACTTTGGCCGTTGTACAAAGTACCCAGGCGTCGGATGCCTTCGGCGGCATCCGGCAGGCAGGCGCTGGCGAAGCGCCAGGAGCCCACCGAGGCCCCGATCAACGAACGTTCCCGGGGGCGGCGGGCAGCCATTCGCCAAACAGCGCCAGATCCAGCCCCTGGATGCCCAGGGCCTTGGGGCCACCGGCGGCGCCTGGCAGGATGCCAACGTCGGCCGCCTTGAGACCGGCTTCGCGAATCCGCGCCAGGGCACGGGGGCCGGCCTTGAGGGTGAGGGCGGGAAACTTGATGTGGATGGCGGTCATACCGGTCTCTTGGCGTGGGCAAACGACGGATTATAGCGACACAACCCCCAGTGGGAGCGAGCCTGCTCGCGATGGTGGCGTATCAGATTGCAATAAAGTGACTGACCCACCGCCATCGCGAGCAGGCACGCTTCCACAGGGCACGGTCGTTGATCTGTGTTCCATGATGGCAATTCAGTTTCAGTTAAGTTCCCCCGGCTACAGTCGCCCCGTGACGATTATAAAAAGGAGATAACCCTTGAACCGCCTGACTGCCTTTTTCATCGCAACGCTCATGGCCCTGGGCGCCAGCCTTGCCCACGCACGGGACCTCGGCCCCGACGAATCCCGAAAACTGCAAGACGCTGGTACCATTCAATCCTTTGAAAAACTCAACGCTGCCGCCTTGGCCAAACACCCTGGCGCCACCTTGACCGATACCGAGCTGGAAGAAAAGTACGGCAAGTTCATCTATCAGGTGGAGCTGCGCGATCCCCAGGGCGTTGAATGGGATATGGAATTGGACGCCGTTACCGGCAAGGTGCTCAAGAATCATCAGGATACTTAATGAAGCTTAATCTCTGCGCCCGCAGTCCATGGCCGCTGGTGCTGCTGGCGTTTTGTTCGGTGGTCATGGCGCGGGACCTGGACCAGGACGAGGCCCTGCAACTGCGCCAGCGGGGCGTGATACTGCCGCTGGAGCAGTTGCTGCAACAGGCGCTGGATCTGCACCCCGGCGCCAAGTTGCTGGAGGCCGAGCTGGAAGAGAAACACGGGGTCTATATTTATGAGGTCGAGCTGCTGGATACCGACGGCGTTGTGCGCGAATTGGACCTGGAGGCCACATCCGGCCGCTTGCTCAAAGATAAGGAAGACTGATGCGCCTGCTTCTGGTGGAAGATCACGTTCCCCTGGCCGATGAGTTGATGGCCGGGCTGACACGACAGGGCTACGCCGTCGACTGGCTCGCCGACGGTCGCGACGCGGTGTATCAGGGCAGCAGCGAACCCTATGACCTGATCATCCTCGACCTTGGCCTGCCAGGTGTGCCGGGGCTCGAGGTGCTGGCCCAATGGCGCGCTGGCGGCCTGAGTACTCCGGTGCTGATCCTTACCGCCCGCGGCTCCTGGGCTGAACGCATCGAGGGCCTCAAGGCCGGTGCCGACGATTATCTGACCAAACCCTTTCATCCCGAGGAACTGCACCTGCGGATCCAGGCGTTGCTGCGCCGCTCCCATGGCCAGGCCAACCAGCCGACGCTGCAGGCCGCCGGGCTGCATCTGGATGAGGGGCGGCAATGTGTGGTTCGCGACGGCGCGGACATCCAACTGACCGCCGCTGAGTTTCGCCTGCTGCGCTATTTCATGCTTCACCCCGAGCAGATTCTTTCCAAGAGCCATCTCGCCGAACATTTGTATGACGGTGAAACCGAGCGTGATTCCAATGTGCTGGAAGTCCACGTCAATCACCTGCGACGCAAGCTGGGCCGCAGCGTGATCGAAACCCGTCGTGGCCAGGGTTACCTGTTCGGCGGACAGGGCCGGTGAGGTCCATTCAGCGCCGGCTGAGCCTGGGCCTGATCGGTGTGATGGTGGTGGTCGGCCTGGTCCTGGCGCAGACCAGTCTGTGGCTGTTCGAGCTGGGACTGCAGCGCTATCTGGAAGCCGGGTTGCGCAACGACAGCGAAAGCCTGCTGGTGGCCCTGGTGCGTGGACCCCAGGGGCTGCAACTGGATGAGCGGCGTTTGTCGCCGGCCTATCTGCGGCCGTTCTCCGGGCATTATTTCCGCATCGATTTCGCCGACGTGCACTGGCGCTCCCGCTCCCTCTGGGACCAGGAACTGCCCCGTCTCGACCATCCGGGTCTGCACGCCAACCTGCAATTGGGGCCTGAAGGCCAGCAACTGCTGGTATTGCGCACCGACTATCGACGCCTGGGTCAGTCGATTTCCATCAGCGTGGCCCAGGACTACACCCCCGTGCGCGACAGTTTCCTGCGCATGCAGCAGATTGGCCTCGGCCTCGGCCTGGCGGGGCTGTTGCTGATCCTGTTGTTGCAACGGTTCACGGTGCGCCGCGCCTTGCGCCCGCTGGAGAAAGCCCGGGAACAGATTGCGCAGTTGCAGCGTGGACAACGCTCGCAACTCGACGAGCAGGTGCCCCTTGAGCTGGAACCGCTGGTGGCGCAGATCAATCATCTGCTGGCCCACACCGAAGACAGTCTCAAGCGCTCGCGCAATGCCCTGGGCAATCTGGGCCATGCCTTGAAAACTCCGCTGGCGGTGTTGCAGAGCCTGGCCTCGAACGAACAACTCGACCCATACCCCGAACTGCGCACGTTGCTGCTCGAACAACTGGAGCAGGTGCGACAGCGCCTGAACCGTGAGCTCAACCGTGCGCGACTGGCCGGTGATGCCTTGCCCGGCGCGCAGCTGGACTGCGATGCGGAACTGCCAGGGCTGCTGGCGACGCTGAACATGATCCACGGCGAGCATCTGCACCTGAGCTATGTCGCCGCGCCAGGGCAGCACCTGCCCTGGGATCGCGAAGACTTGCTGGAACTGCTGGGCAACCTGCTGGACAACGCCTGTAAATGGGCGGATGCCGAAGTGCGCCTGACCGTGACCGAGACGAGCGGGGCGTTCATCCTGGCGGTGGAAGACGACGGCCCGGGCATCCCCGAGGAGAGGCGCGACCAGGTCTTCAGCCGGGGCACGCGCCTGGACGAGCAGACCGACGGCCACGGCCTGGGACTCGGTATCGTGCGGGACATCGTCGACACCTGGGGCGGGATGCTGACCCTGCACGACAGCGAGTGGGGCGGGCTGAAAGTCCTGATCGAGCTGCCGCGGCGCTGATCGCGCCGAATTCCCTTGTGGGAGCGAGCCTGCTCGCGATGGCGTCGGGTCAGTCACCTTGATGCAATCTGATACACCGCCATCGCGAGCAGGCTCGCTCCCACAGGGGGGCTGTGGTGATTTTGAATATTGAAAACACCTCGAAACCCGCCGCATGGCCCTTGCAGCTTGCCGCCGCTTGCTGCAAAGTCCCCGCCTTTTTTCCGGTGGCTTTCCACCACTGCGCCTTGAGGTAACGATGATAAATGCAGTAATTGCCGCGGTTGGCATCATGCTGGTGCTCAGCCTGTCCCGCGTGCATGTGGTGATCGCGCTGATTATCGGCGCATTGGTGGGTGGCCTGACCGGCGGCCTGGGCATCGAGGCGACGCTCAAGGCGTTCAACGCGGGCCTTGGTGGCGGTGCGACGGTGGCGTTGTCCTACGCCTTGCTCGGCGCTTTCGCGGTGGCGATCGCCAAGTCCGGCATGGCCCACGCCCTGGCCGACAAGGCCCTGGCCCTGGTGGATCGCCAGGACGCCGTCGGTGGTTCCGGCATCAAGTGGGTGCTGATCGGCTTGCTGGGGGCGGTTGCTATCGCGTCCCAGAATATCCTGCCGATCCACATCGCTTTCATTCCGCTGCTGGTGCCGCCGCTGCTCTACGTGCTGACCAAGCTGCAACTGGATCGCCGGCTGATCGCCTGCGTCATGACCTTCGGCCTGATCACCCCTTACATGTTCTTGCCCGTGGGGTTTGGCAATATCTTCCTCAATGAGATCCTGCTCGCCAATATCGCCCGCAGCGGCGTGGATGTCAGCGGCATCAATGTCACCCACGCCATGGGCATCCCGGCGCTGGGCATGGTGTTCGGCTTGCTGCTGTCGTTGTTCAACTACCGCAAGAAGCGTGTCTACGATCTGAAGAAAATCGCTCGGGTCGAGCAGGTGGCGGTGCGCTACAACCCGATGAGCCTGATGGTGGCGGGGCTCGCCGTGGCAGCGGCGTTCGCGATTCAGTTGCTGGTGGATTCGATGATCATCGGTGCCCTGGCCGGGTTCCTGATTTTCTCGCTGTCGGGAGTGGTGCGTTGGCGCGAGACCGACGACCTGTTTACTGAAGGCATGAAAATGATGGCGATGATCGGCTTCATCATGATCGCCGCCTCGGGGTTCGCCGAGGTCATGAAGGCCACCGGTGAAGTGCAGAGCCTGGTGGAAGCCTCGGCGGCCTGGATCGGCCACAACAAGGGTATCGGCGCGCTGATGATGCTGCTGGTGGGCCTGTTGGTGACCATGGGCATCGGCTCGTCGTTCTCCACTGTACCGATCCTGGCGACGATTTTCGTGCCGCTGTGCCTGCAACTGGGCTTCAGCCCGCTGGCGATCGTCTGCATCGTCGGCACCGCCGGTGCCCTGGGCGATGCGGGTTCGCCTGCCTCGGACTCGACCCTCGGCCCGACCTCCGGCCTGAACATCGATGGCCAGCACCACCATATCTGGGACACCGTGGTCCCGACCTTCATCCACTACAACCTGCCGTTACTGGCGTTTGGTTGGGTGGCGGCGATGGTGCTGTAGTCCGAAAACCGAGACGCTTCCATCGCGAGCAGGCTCGCTCCCACATCGGAATGCATGTCCTGTGGGAGCGAGTCTGCTCGCGATGCTTTTGAGATTGCCCTACAGTTTTCCCCAAGCTTGCCGTTAATACAGCTAACCACGCCAATAACACCAACAAGGGTGACCAGCATGCGCCTGAGCCTGAAGGCTAAAGTTCTGTCCCTGGCAGTATTGCCGGTACTGTTGTCTGCGGCGATCATCAGTCTGACCACGGCCTTCATCCTGCAGGAGCAGGCCGATAAAGAGGTCCAGCAGACCCGCGAACGCTTGCTCAGCGACGCCAAGGCGACGCTGCAGAGCTACGTAGCGGTGGGCCTGACCGCCATCAAGCCGCTTTACGATGCGGCGGCTCCCGGTGATAACGCGGCGCGGGCCGAGGCCATCAAGCTGCTGTCGAGCATCAGTTACGGCAAGGACGGTTACTTCTTCGGCTACGACTCCGAAACCGTGCGCCTGTTCAAGGCCAACAGCCCCGACGGCGTGGGCAAGAGCTTCAAGGACAACCGCGACCCGAACGGGGTCTACGTCAATCGTGACCTGGTGAAAGTCGCCAAGGACGGGACCCACTACCTCGAATACAGCTCGCCACTGCCCAACAGCAAGGACCTGGTGCCCAAACTCGGTTACACCGAATACCTGTCCAAGTGGGACATGGCGGTCGGCAGTTCGGTCAACCTGGACGGCATCGAAGCCCAGGTGGCGTTGGTGGAAGCCAAGGTCCATGAGCGTGTACAAGGCGTGATATTGAGCATCATCGGCATCGCCGCCGTGGTGTTGCTGGTGATTGCGGTGGTGGGAGTGCTGCTGGCCAACACCATCCTGCGACCTTTGCACCTGATGAAAGACAACCTCGACGACATCGCGGCGGGCGAGGGCGACCTGACCCGGCGCCTGGCGATCACCAGCCAGGACGAACTCGGCCAACTGGCGGGCTCGTTCAACCGCTTCGTCGACAAGATCCATGGTCTGGTGCGGCAGATCACCGACATGACTTCGCAACTGACCGGGCTGGTGACGCAGGTCTCCGAGCAGGCCCAGCGCTCCGAGCAGGCCATGGAGCGCCAGCGCCACGAAACCGATCAGGTCGCCACGGCGATCAACGAGATGTCGTCCGCCGCCCAGGAAGTGGCCCGTAGCGCCCAGGGTGCCGCCGTGGCCGCCCAGCAGACCGACGAAGAAGGTCAGTCCGCCAAGCGGGTGGTGGCCGGCAGCATCCAGCAGATTCATGCGCTGGTGAACGACATCCGCAGCAGCGGCGTGTCCCTGGACAGCCTGCAACAGGATGTGGCCTCGATTGTCAGCGTACTCGGGGTGATCCGTTCGATTGCCGAGCAGACCAACCTGCTGGCCCTCAACGCGGCCATCGAGGCGGCGCGTGCCGGGGAAGCGGGGCGTGGTTTCGCAGTGGTGGCCGATGAAGTGCGGGCCCTGGCCAGTCGGACCCAGCAGAGCACCCAGGAGATCCAGGGCATGATCGATCGCCTGCAATCGGGTACCCATGCGGCGGTGGAGGCGATGCGTCGTTCCAGTGAGGCGGGTGATGGCACGTCGGTTCGGGCCAACGAGGCGGGAGCGTCCCTGGACACCATGGCGCAGTTGATCGGCACCATCAACTCGATGAACGCCCAGATCGCCAGTGCCGCGGAAGAGCAGACCGCGGTGGCCGAGGAAATCAACCGCAGCGTGCACCAGATCGCTGTGGCGGTGGACAGCGTGGCCGATGAAACCCAACTCGGCGCCCAGACCTCCCGCAGCTTGAACGAGCTGGGCCAGCGCCTGGGCAAATTGGTCGGGCAGTTCCGCATCTGACGGCCAGGAGCTGCCGAAGGCTGCGATCTTCCGCTTCCGATCCAGATGTCTTCGCCTGGAGTACCAGGCCCTATCGGGAAAGGAGGATCGCAGCCTTCGGCAGTTTCTGTCGCGATCCATTGGTCAACACCCATCCCTGTTGGAATGGTGAGCCCGTTAAACATTCATGACTGACCCACCGCTATCGCGAGCAGGCTCGCTCCCACAAGGGATCGGTGGTGACACGCAGGTATCAGATTAAGCCCGGACCCTGTGGGAGCGAGCCCGCTCGCGATAGCAGTGGTTCAGTTGGCAAGGATGCCAACTGCCAAGCCCGCCCGTCCTATGGCTTGCGCACATCCCGCATCAACAAGCCGAACCGCAGGTCCACCGCATCCGGTATCGGCACATACACCACATGCCCGTCTCCCGGCGCGACGGCGATGCTCTGACCTTTCACGTCCTGCAGTTGATGCAGGTCGAAGTGAAAATTGCCCTTGGGCGTCATCAGTTCCATGTGGTCGCCCAGCTCGAAGCGGTTCTTGACCCGCACTTCGGCCAGGCGTTCGCGCCGCTCGCCGGTGAGCTCGCCGACGAACTGCTGGCGCTCCGAGACTGAGCTGCCGTTCTGGTAGTTCTGATATTCATCATGCACATGCCGGCGCAGGAAGCCCTCGGTATAGCCGCGTTGGGCCAGTGATTCCAGGTCGGTCATCAGGCCAAGGTCGAATTTCCGGCCGGCCATGGCGTCATCGATCGCCCGGCGGTACACCTGGGTGGTGCGCGCGCAGTAGAAGTGCGATTTGGTCCGGCCTTCGATTTTCAGGGAGTGCACGCCCATGCGGGTCAACCGCTCCACATGCTGCACGGCCCGCAGATCCTTGGCGTTCATGATGTAGGTGCCATGCTCGTCCTCGAACGCCGGCATGGATTCGTCCGGACGATTGGCCTCCTGGAGCAGGAACACTTGGTCGGTGGGCGCGCCGAGGCCCAGGGTGGGTTCGGGTTGATAGCTCTGCACGATGTCGCCCACGGCGTTTTCCACCGCTGGCTGGGCCGAGTATTTCCAGCGACAGGCGTTGGTGCAGCTGCCTTGGTTGGCGTCGCGCCGATTCAGGTAGCCCGACAGCAGGCAGCGCCCGGAATAGGCCATGCACAGGGCCCCATGGACGAACACTTCCAGCTCCATGGCCGGCACTTGCTGACGGATTTCGGCGATCTCCTCCAGGGACAGTTCCCGGGAAAGAATGATCCGGCTCAGGCCCTGCTGCTGCCAGAACTCGACGCTCGCCCAGTTCACCGTGTTGGCCTGCACCGACAGATGAATCGGCATCCGCGGGAAATGCCGTCGCACCAGCATGATCAATCCCGGGTCGGACATGATCAGCGCATCGGGCGCCATGGCGATCACCGGTTCGAGGTCCTTGAGGAAGGTGCGCAGCTTGGCGTTGTGCGGCGCAATGTTCACCACCACGTAGAAGCGCTTGCCCATGGCCTGGGCTTCGCGGATGCCCAAGGCCAGGTTGGCATGATCGAATTCATTGTTGCGCACCCGCAGGCTGTAGCGCGGCTGGCCGGCGTAGACCGCATCGGCGCCGTAGGCGAAGGCGTAACGCATGTTTTTCAGGGTGCCGGCCGGGGCGAGCAGTTCGGGGGCTACGAGGGGCATGGTGGCGTCTGATCGCAAAAAGCGGCGAGGGTACGTCACGGTCGGCCTGGCGTTATTGATCTGGATCAATGGCGCCGGTGAACGCAACGGCACTCCTGCGAGTCCCGACGGACTAACACTTATCGAGCCTGGGACATGGAAAGCAAATGAACCGAAAGAGCCTGCAATACAAATCCCAGATGTTGCTGTTGATCCTGGTCAGCATCGCTTTCATCTGGATCTTGCTGCCATTCTATGGCGCGGTGTTCTGGGCGATCATCCTCGGCATTGTCTTCGCGCCGATGCAACGTCGCCTGCAACTGAAATTCGGCTGGCCGCGCAACGTCACTGCGTTGTGCACGCTGGGCATCTGTGTGGTCATCGCAATCCTGCCGGTGATCGTCATCAGCACCTTGCTGGTCCAGGAAGGCACGGCGTTGTACAAGAGCCTGGAAAGCGGGGAGCTGGACATTGCCGATTACCTGGCGCGGTTCAAGGACGCCTTGCCACCGTACTTCCAGCACCTGCTTGACCGCTTCGGCCTGGGCAACCTGAGTGGGTTGCGGGACAAGATCGTCAAGAGCGCCATGCAGGGCAGCGAGTTCTTCGCCACCCAGGCCTTCAGCTTCGGCCAGGGTACGTTTCAGTTCCTGGTCAGCTTCTCCGTCATGCTCTACCTGCTGTTCTTCTTTCTGCGCGATGGCGCGGAACTGGTGCGCAAGGTCCGCACGGCCGTTCCCTTGGCGGAGTACCAGAAGCGTCGTCTGCAATTGAAGTTCAATCGGGTCGTCCGGGCGACCGTCAAGGGCAACCTGTTGGTCGCGATCACCCAGGGGGCGCTGGGCGGATTGATCTTCTGGATCCTGGGGATTCCGACGGTGTTGCCCTGGGCCGTGTTGATGACCCTCCTGTCGCTGTTGCCGGCGGTGGGGGCGGGCATCGTCTGGGCGCCGGTGGCGGTGTACTTCCTGCTCTCCGGGGCGATCTGGCAAGGCGTTGTGCTAACGCTGTTCGGCGTGTTCGTGATCGGCCTGGTGGATAATCTCCTGCGCCCGATCCTGGTGGGCAAGGACACCAAGATGCCTGACTACATGGTGCTCGTCTCGACGCTGGGCGGCCTGGCGGTGTTCGGGCTGAACGGGTTCGTGATCGGGCCGCTCATTGCCGCTCTGTTCATTTCCTGTTGGGCCTTGTTTGTCGAAAGTGCGCCCCGGGTGAAATTGCCCTAACTGCGCCTATCAGGCGCTCAGCATGTAAGTGCCGATGCGCTGCGACAAGGCCTGGGCGGCGGGCAGGGAAGTCAGCGGGCCGCTGATGGTCACGCCGTCCTGGACCAGGTACCAGCAAGCCAACAGGCCACGTTCACGGAGTGCGGCGGGGACGGCGCTGCCAATGACAGACATGATTTGAATGTTGAGCATGGGAACCTCCATCTATCGATGGGGTTACCTTACGACTCAGCCGGCAAGGGGGAAAATCAACTGCTTCAATAGTAGGAATCGATGCCGCTCAATCGACGACCAGATCGAGCATATGCACCACTTCCCGTTCATTGAGCACGCCCTTGCGCACCAGGTTTTCCGTCAACAACGAAAGGAACTTGGCAGTGCGGTGGCCTTCCAGGTGCTTGAGCTCGGTCAGCACGTTGTACACCTTGCCAGAGGTGCACAGGCCGACGATGCGGTGGGGATTTTGCGTGGGCATACCTTCGTCCTTGTTGTTATGAAGCTGTTGTTGACGGACAGGGCCAGCTTGCGGCACAGCCATGACGCTCATGTGACAGCTCGGGTTGAAGAAAAACAAAGCAGGATTCAGACCATAATGCCTTTTTGGCGCCGGAATATTGTTCCGGTAGCGACGCTGGTGGGCCTTATATGGCCTCCAGCACGTTTTTCGCCCACAAAAAAGCCCCTGGATCTTTCGATTCAGGGGCTTTTGATCTTGCTGTCTGGCTCCACGACCTGGACTCGAACCAGGGACCCAGTGATTAACAGTCACTTGCTCTACCAACTGAGCTATCGCGGAATGACGCGTATGTTACTGATTGGAAAAGAGAAGTCAAGCTTTTGGATGGTGGGCGGTGTGTTTAAGTGGTCGTGGGCTTCCCTCAAACACTTGTTACCGCTTCACACAAGTAAGGATCATGCCGCAAAAAACGACTGTGGGAGCGAGCCTGCTCGCGATGGCGGCGAATCATTCAACATCAATGTTGGATGACCCTCCGCCATCGCGAGCAGGCTCGCTCCCACAGGTTTTATGCGGGTTTTCAGATCACCTGAACAATCGCCTTGGTCACCGCATCGATGTTGTTCTGGTTCAGCGCGGCCACGCAGATGCGACCGGTGTCCAGGGCATAGATGCCGAACTCGTTGCGCAGGCGCGTCACTTGTTCAACGGTCAGGCCGGAATAGGAGAACATTCCGCGCTGGCGTGCGACGAAGCTGAAATCCCGGTGTGGAGCGGCCTTGGCCAGCATGTCCACCATCTGGTTGCGCATGCCACGGATCCGCAGGCGCATTTCCGCCAGTTCGGCTTCCCACTGGGCCCGCAGTTCGGGGCTGTTGAGCACGGCGGCAACGATGCTGGCGCCATGGGTTGGCGGGTTGGAGTAGTTGGTGCGGATCACGCGCTTGACCTGGGACAGCACGCGAGCACTTTCTTCCTTCGATTCGCTGACGATCGACAGGGCGCCGACGCGCTCGCCGTACAGGGAGAACGACTTGGAGAACGAGCTGGACGCAAAGAAGGTCAGGCCCGATTCGGCGAACAGGCGCACGGCCGCGGCGTCTTCGTCGATGCCATCGCCAAAGCCCTGGTAGGCCATGTCCAGGAACGGCACATGGTTCTTGGCCTTGACCACGGCCAGGACGTTTTTCCAGTCCTCGGGGCTCAGGTCCACGCCGGTCGGGTTATGGCAGCAGGCGTGCAGCACAACGATCGAGCGGTCGGGCAGGGCGTTGAGGTCTTCCAGCAGGCCGGTACGGTTCACGTCGTGGGTGGCGGCGTCGTAGTAGCGGTAGTTCTGCACCGGGAAACCAGCGGTTTCGAACAGGGCGCGGTGGTTTTCCCAGCTCGGGTCGCTGATGGCCACGACGGCGTCAGGCAGCAGTTGCTTGAGGAAGTCGGCGCCGATCTTCAGTGCGCCGGTGCCGCCCACGGCCTGGGTGGTGATCACGCGGCCGGAGGCGATCAGTGGCGAGTCCTTGCCGAACAGCAGGGTCTGGACCGCCTGGTCATAGGCCGCGATGCCGTCGATGGGCAGGTAGCCACGGGAAACGTGCTGAGCCACGCGAATCGTCTCGGCTTCGACAACGGCGCGCAGAAGCGGAATGCGCCCCTCTTCATTGCAGTAAACACCCACGCCCAGGTTGACCTTATCGGTACGGGTGTCAGCGTTGAATGCTTCGTTGAGGCCCAGGATTGGGTCGCGGGGTGCCAATTCGACAGCGGAAAACAGGCTCATTAGTGCGCGGCTCTGAATGGAGTGTGAGGGGACGTGTGGCGCTCCAGCCGGATGCACTAGAGCGGTGCACAAACGGGGAGCTAGTATAGAGGCCATCACCGGACAGGGCGACAGGCGATTCGGTTTTTACGGTAAGTATTTTCGATTTTTTTCGACCGTTAGTCCCTTTGGCGCGTCAAAGACTCCAAGGCGTGTAGGACGTCCGTCTTGAAAGCGAAGGCATTCACCTCCACATTGTCTGCATTCCAGTTTTTTCCTCGGACGACATCAGTCGTTTCGGTCTTCTTCATTCCCGTCGCCTGGCCGACAGGCGTGAACCCAGGGGTTATGTTATGTCTGAATTCCAGCTAGTCACCCGATTCAAGCCCGCTGGCGACCAGCCGGAAGCCATCCGCCTGATGGTCGAAGGCATCGAGGCGGGGCTGGCCCACCAGACGTTGCTCGGTGTGACGGGTTCAGGCAAGACCTTCAGCATCGCCAACGTGATCGCCCAGGTGCAGCGCCCGACCCTGGTGCTGGCACCGAACAAGACCCTGGCGGCGCAGCTGTATGGTGAGTTCAAAGCGTTCTTCCCGAACAACGCGGTGGAGTATTTCGTCTCGTACTACGACTATTACCAGCCGGAAGCCTACGTGCCGTCGTCGGACACCTTCATTGAGAAGGATGCCTCGATCAACGATCACATCGAACAGATGCGGCTGTCGGCGACCAAGGCATTGCTTGAGCGCAAGGATGCGATCATCGTCACCACGGTGTCGTGCATCTATGGCCTGGGCAGTCCGGAAACGTACCTGAAGATGGTGCTGCACGTGGATCGCGGTGACAAACTCGACCAGCGTGCCTTGCTGCGCCGCCTCGCGGACCTGCAATACACCCGCAACGACATGGACTTCGCCCGGGCAACGTTCCGGGTGCGCGGCGATGTAATCGACATCTACCCGGCGGAGTCCGACCTGGAGGCGATCCGCATCGAGCTGTTCGATGACGAGGTGGAGAGCATTTCGGCGTTCGACCCGCTGACCGGCGAGGTGATCCGCAAGCTGCCGCGCTTCACCTTCTACCCCAAGAGCCATTACGTCACGCCGCGGGAAACCCTGCTGGATGCCATTGACGGGATCAAGGCCGAACTCCAGGAGCGCCTGGAGTACCTGCGCTCGAACAACAAGCTGGTGGAAGCCCAGCGCCTGGAGCAGCGGACCCGGTTCGACCTGGAGATGATCCTCGAGCTGGGCTACTGCAACGGCATCGAAAACTACTCGCGCTACCTGTCGGGCCGCCCGGCGGGGGCGCCACCACCGACCTTGTACGACTATCTGCCGGCCGACGCCTTGCTGGTGATCGACGAATCCCACGTCAGCGTGCCTCAGGTCGGCGCGATGTACAAAGGCGACCGGTCCCGCAAGGAAACCCTGGTGGAATACGGTTTCCGCCTCCCTTCGGCGCTGGATAACCGGCCGATGCGCTTCGATGAATGGGAAAGCGTGAGTCCGCAGACCATCTTCGTCTCGGCCACTCCCGGCAACTACGAGGCCGAGCACGCCGGCCGCGTGGTCGAGCAGGTGGTGCGCCCGACCGGCTTGGTGGACCCGCAGGTCGAAGTGCGCCCGGCGCTGACCCAGGTCGACGACCTACTGTCGGAAATCAACAAGCGCGTGGCCATCGACGAACGGGTCCTGGTGACCACCCTGACCAAGCGCATGGCCGAGGACCTCACCGATTACCTGGCCGACCATGGCGTGCGGGTGCGGTACCTGCACTCGGACATCGACACGGTGGAGCGGGTCGAGATCATCCGCGACCTGCGCCTGGGCACCTTCGACGTGGTGGTGGGCATCAACCTGCTGCGCGAAGGCCTGGACATGCCGGAGGTGTCGTTGGTGGCGATCCTCGACGCCGACAAGGAAGGGTTCCTGCGTTCCGAGCGTTCGCTGATCCAGACCATCGGTCGGGCGGCGCGTAACCTCAACGGTCGGGCGATCCTGTATGCCGACCGCATCACCGGCTCCATGGAGCGGGCCATCGGCGAGACCGAGCGCCGTCGTGACAAGCAGATCGCCTTCAACCTGGCCAACGGCATCACGCCCAAGGGGGTGTTCAAGGACGTGGCCGACATCATGGAAGGTGCCACCGTGCCTGGTTCGCGCAGCAAGAAGCGCAAGGGGATGGCCAAGGCCGCCGAAGAAAGTGCCCGCTACGAAGCGGAACTGCGCTCACCGAGCGAAATCACCAAGCGCATCCGTCAGTTGGAAGAGAAGATGTACCAACTGGCACGAGACCTGGAGTTCGAGGCGGCGGCGCAGTTGCGGGACGAGATTGGCAAGTTGCGCGAGCGTTTGCTCACTGTCTGAGTTTTGCAGTGGCCTTAAGGGCCTTATCGCGAGCAGGCTCGCTCCCACAGGGATTTGTGAACGCCACAAGTCCAGTGTGGGAGCGAGCCTGCTCGCGATTGAGGACGACGCGGTCTGACAGATGCACAAATCCCTTTGACTGGAGCCCGCCTACCATCGCCTGCTACCATTCGCCTCTTGTTTGATCTTCGCTTTTACCTTCTTTCCGAGACATGCCATGACCACCGTCCGTACCCGCATCGCGCCTTCGCCCACTGGCGATCCCCATGTCGGCACCGCTTACATCGCTTTGTTCAACTATTGCTTTGCCAAGCAGCACGGCGGTGAGTTCATCCTGCGGATCGAGGACACCGACCAGTTGCGTTCGACGCGCGAGTCCGAACAGCAGATTTTCGACGCCCTGCGCTGGCTCGGCATCGACTGGAGTGAGGGCCCGGACGTTGGCGGGCCGCACGGCCCGTATCGGCAGAGCGAGCGTGGCGATATCTACAAGCAGTATTGCCAGCAACTGGTGGACATGGGGCACGCGTTCCCATGCTTCTGCACCGCTGAAGAGCTGGACCAGATGCGCGCCGAGCAGATGGCTCGTGGCGAAACCCCACGCTACGACGGCCGCGCGTTGCTGCTGTCCAAGGAAGAAGTCGCCCGTCGCCTGGCTGCTGGCGAACCCCATGTGATCCGCATGAAGGTGCCGAGCGAAGGCGTCTGCGTGGTGCCGGACATGCTGCGTGGCGATGTCGAGATCCCGTGGGATCGCATGGACATGCAGGTGCTGATGAAGACCGACGGCTTGCCGACGTACTTCCTGGCGAACGTGGTCGACGATCACCTGATGGGCATCACCCATGTACTGCGTGGTGAAGAGTGGCTGCCATCGGCGCCAAAACTGATCCTGCTCTACGAATACTTCGGTTGGGAGCAACCGCAGTTGTGCTACATGCCGCTGCTGCGTAACCCGGACAAGAGCAAACTGTCCAAGCGCAAGAACCCGACCTCGGTGACGTTCTACGAGCGCATGGGCTTCATGCCCGAGGCGATGCTCAACTACCTGGGCCGCATGGGCTGGTCGATGCCGGACGAGCGCGAGAAGTTCTCGCTGCAGGAAATGGTCGAGCATTTCGACCTGTCGCGGGTGTCCCTGGGCGGTCCGATCTTCGATATCGAGAAGCTGTCCTGGCTCAACGGCCAGTGGCTGCGCGACCTGCCGGTGGAAGAGTTCGCCGCACGCGTGCAGAAGTGGGCATTGAACCCCGAGTACATGATGAAGATCGCTCCCCACGTGCAGGGCAGGGTGGAGACGTTCAGCCAGATCGCGCCGCTGGCCGGCTTCTTCTTTGCCGGCGGCGTGACGCCGGATGCGAAGCTGTTCGAGTCCAAGAAGCTCTCGGGCGATCAGGTGCGCCAGCTGATGCAACTGATCCTGTGGAAGCTCGAAAGCCTGCGCCAATGGGAAAAGGACAGCATCACCGCGACTATCCAGGCGGTGGTCGAATCCCTGGAGCTGAAATTGCGTGACGCCATGCCGCTGATGTTCGCCGCCATTACCGGCCAGGCCAGCTCGGTGTCGGTGCTTGATGCAATGGAAATCCTGGGGCCGGACCTGACCCGCTTCCGCCTGCGCCAGGCCATCGATCTGCTCGGTGGCGTGTCGAAGAAGGAAAACAAGGAGTGGGAAAAACTGCTGGGCGCGATTGCCTAAGCGGTCGTTAGGGCAGGGCATACCCCGGTTTTCCGGGGTTTGTCGGTAAGTGGTTGTTATCCCGGCAAAAAATTTTCAAATTTGTTGAAAATAAATTTGACAGCCCTCCGATACGCCCTTAAGATTCGCCCCGTCCTCAGCGATGAGGGGCTATAGCTCAGCTGGGAGAGCGCTTGCATGGCATGCAAGAGGTCGACGGTTCGATCCCGTCTAGCTCCACCAATTTACACTTCAAGGCCTGGCCACACCGGTCTTGAAGCGATCAACACTCAGCGTTGATCAGCAGTTAGAAGGGTTTGCGTCCCCTTCGTCTAGTGGCCTAGGACACCGCCCTTTCACGGCGGTAACAGGGGTTCGAGTCCCCTAGGGGACGCCAGTTTTACAGAAGCGATGTTGCAAAATGTCGCTCCGCCGCGAGGCGAAAAATCTGGGGCTATAGCTCAGCTGGGAGAGCGCTTGCATGGCATGCAAGAGGTCGACGGTTCGATCCCGTCTAGCTCCACCAATCGTCAGGTTCAAGGTCTGGCCACACCGGCCTTGAATCGATCAGTACTCAGCACTGATCAAGCAAGAAGGTTTGTGTCCCCTTCGTCTAGTGGCCTAGGACACCGCCCTTTCACGGCGGTAACAGGGGTTCGAGTCCCCTAGGGGACGCCACGATTACCCGCTCTGCGGGATTTTATAAGGGTCATTCAATTCTTGAATGGCCCTTTTGTTTGTCTGGCGTTCAGCCAATTCTCCTATCCTCGAAAAGACACTGCTGACCAGCGGACTGAGTTTCTGCTTGCGGAAAATTATTATGTGGATAATATTGTGATCGTAATATTCGGAGGCGACGATGAGCGATAAAAAAGCACAGACCCGTGAACGCATTATCAAGGCCGCCAGCGATGCGCTGATTCAGCGTGGTCCGGCCGAGCCGAGCGTGGGCGAGGTCATGGGCGCGGCCGGGCTGACGGTGGGCGGCTTCTACGCCCATTTCGAGAGCAAGGATGCGTTGATGCTGGAGGCTTTCAAGCAACTGCTCAGCCGGCGTCGCGGCCTGATCGCCGACATGGATGCCGAACTGACCGGCGAAGAGCGACGCGCCCTGGTGGCGGCGTTCTACCTGTCGCGCAAGCATCGGGACTCCACTGAGAACGCCTGTCCGATCCCTGCATCGATCGGTGAGTTGGGACGGCTGCCGGATCCGTTTCGTGAAGTGCTCAACGAACACATCGAATTAATGACCGCGCAATTGGCGGCCAGCCCGGAAGACGCCGACAAGGCTCTCGCCGACATTGCCTTGATGGTCGGTGGCCTGGCCCTGGCAAGGGCGTTGGGGCCGGGGGAGTTATCGGATCGTGTGCTGCGCGCCGCCAAATCTGCGGTGCGGTGAGCTAAGGCGCAAGCCGTGGGAGAAGAGCGATGGACAGATTGAGCTGGATTCGTGGCGTCAATGGCACGCTGGGTCGGGTGGCTCCGCGTTTGGTGGCAAGGAAAATGCGCGCGCTGTTCATGCATCCCCGGAACCTGCCACCACGGGACTGGGAATTGCCATTGCTGGCAAGCTCCGAGCGCATCACCTTGCGCTTTGGTCTTTCGGCCCTGCGCTGGGGCAAAGGCCCGACCGTCTTGATGATGCATGGTTGGGAAGGGCGGCCTACGCAGTTCGCCGCTTTGATTACGGCGCTGGTGGGCGCCGGTTATACGGTGGTGTCACTGGACGGCCCGGCCCATGGCCGTTCACCTGGCCGTGAGGCGAATCTCCTGTCATTCGCCAGGGCGATGCTCGAGGCCGCCGCGGAACTGCCGCCGCTGCAAGCGGTGATCGGGCATTCCATGGGCGGGGCCAGTGCCATGCTCGCGGTCCAGTTGGGGTTGCGCACCGAGACCCTGGTCAGCATCGCCGCACCCGCACGCATTCTTGGGGTGCTGCGTGGCTTCGCCCGGCTGGTGGGCCTGCCACCCCAGGCGCGTTCGGCGTTCATTCGTCAGGTGGAAAAGGACGTGGGCATGCGTGCCTCGAAGCTGGACGTCGCGCATTATCAGCTGGATGTGCCGGGGTTGATCGTCCACGCCGAGGACGACACCTCCGTCTCGGTCAACGAGTCGCAGTTGATTCATGAGGCCTGGTTTGACAGCCGCCTGCTGCGCTTGCCCCAGGGCGGGCACCAGCGGGTGCTGGCCGATCCCCGTGTCATCGATGGCGTGTTATCGCTGCTGGCCGGGCGCAATCTGCAGGCACGGCAATCGGCCTGAGTTGTGGGAGCTGGGCTGGCCCGCGATCGCGTCGGTATATTCGACATTGATGCAGTTTGACCCGCCGCTATCGCGGGCGAGCCCGGCTCCCACAGGGATCGGGTACACTGCCCCGATTCACATTCGACCGGGAGAGGGGCATGGGCTGGGATCGGGCAACACCGTTCATCATGGATCTTCAAGTAGCCGCCGAAGACATCGACGGGCTGGGCCACGCCAACAACGCCGTCTACGTCTCCTGGCTCGAACGCTGTGCCTGGCGCCATTCCCAGCGCCTGGGACTGGACCTGGCGGAGTACCGCCGACTGGACCGGGCGATGGCCGTGGTGCGTCATGAAGTCGATTACCTGGCGGCTGCCTACGAAGGCGACGAACTGCAACTGGCCACCTGGATCGTCGACTGGGACCAGCGACTGAAGATGACCCGGCATTTCCAGCTGATCCGCCCCAGCGACAACACCACCGTGCTGCGGGCGCAGACCACATTCGTCTGCATTGAGCTCTCCACCGGCAAGCCCAAGCGCATGCCGCCGGAGTTCATCGAAGGCTACGGCCCGGCGCTCGCGGCTCATGGTACATCCAGCATTCTCGCAAACTGATCCACCGCTATCGCGAGCAGGCTCGCTCCCACATCGGCCTAGGCCAGCAGACCCATGGCGGCCATCCATAGCCCCCTGTGGGAGCGAGCCTGCTCGCGATGGCGGAGGTACATCCAGCACACTGCAAACTGACCCACCACTATCGCAAGCACGCTTGCTCCCACAGAATCCGGTAAACTGCCGCACGTTTTTTCGTTGAGTGCGTTTTCCCATGCAAATTGCCCTGGCGCCCATGGAGGGGTTGGTCGACAACATCCTGCGGGACGTCCTGACACGCGTCGGCGGTATCGACTGGTGTGTGACCGAGTTCATTCGCGTCAATGACCGCCTGCTCACGCCGGCCTATTTCCACAAGCTCGCCCCGGAGCTGCTGACCGGCGCCCGGACCGCCGCCGGCGTGCCGCTGAGGGTGCAGTTGCTGGGCTCCGACCCGGTGTGCCTGGCGGAAAACGCTGCGTTGGCCTGTGAGTTGGGTTCGGAAGTCGTTGACCTGAATTTCGGCTGCCCGGCCAAGACGGTGAACAAGTCCAGGGGCGGCGCGGTATTGCTCAAGGAGCCGGAGCTGCTCAACGAAATCGTCGAACATGTCCGTCGCGCGGTGCCAAAGCACATTCCGGTCACCGCCAAGATGCGCCTGGGCTTCGACAGTCCGGACGGTGCGCTGGTCTGCGCCACGGCGCTGGCCGAAGGCGGGGCGGCGCACATCGTGGTGCACGCGCGGACCAAGACTGACGGCTACAAGCCGCCGGCCCATTGGGAGTGGATCCCCCGGGTGCAGGAAGTGGTCAAGGTGCCGGTGTTCGCCAATGGGGATATCTGGAGCGTCGAGGATTGGCGGCGTTGCCGTGAAATCAGCGGCGTAGAGGACATCATGCTCGGTCGTGGCCTCGTTTCCCGTCCGGACCTGGCCCGACAGATCGCCGCCGCCCGCGCTGGTGAAGAGGTGGTGCAGATGTCCTGGGCAGAGCTGCAACCGATGCTCCAGGATTTCTGGGTACAAGTGGTCGAACAGCTGACGCCGCGTCAGGCGCCCGGACGGTTGAAGCAGTGGCTGGCGATGCTGACCCGCAATTATCCTGAAGCGGTCGAGCTGTTTACCGCGCTGCGTCGGGAAACCGAGCTCGATGCCGTGGGCCATTTGCTGGGTGTGCAGCGCACCGAAGCGGCCTGAAAAAAATTTCGAAAAAAGCTCTTGAAAAGTATTTGGCGACCCTAGATAAGGGGTACGCGATGCCGAATTCGGGTCGCGGAGACAAAAAACCTTGCTGAAATTTTCAGGAGATTTGAATCATGAGTACTGCATTTTCGCTGGCCCCTCTGTTCCGTTCCTCGGTGGGCTTCGACCGTTTCAACGACCTGTTCGAAACCGCCCTGCGCAACGAACCGGGCAGCAGCTATCCACCCTACAACGTGGAAAAATACGGTGATGATGAATACCGTATCGTAGTCGCCGCCGCTGGCTTCCGGGAAGAAGACCTGGACCTGCAGGTGGAAAAAGGTGTGCTGACCATCAGCGGCGGTAAGCGCGAGGCCAGCAACGACAGCGTGACCTACCTGCATCAGGGTATCGCCCAGCGTGCATTCAAGCTGTCCTTCCGGTTGGCGGACCATATCGAGATCAAGTCCGCGGGCCTGAGCAACGGTCTGTTGAGCATCGACCTGTTGCGGGTGATTCCGGAGGAGGCGAAAGCCAAGCGCATCCCGATCAACGGTGCGCAGCAACAACCCGCGCTGCAGAACTGATGCATCGCAATTGAAAAAGGGCGCCGAAAGGGCGCCCTTTTTCATGCCGGTGATTTTATTGTGGCGAGGGGATTTATCCCCGCTGGGCTGCGTAGCAGCCCTAAAGTCAGGCAACTCGGTATGTCAGATGGATTGAGTCGGCAGCATGGGGCTGCTACGCAGCCCAGCGGGGATGAATCCCCTCGCCACAGAAGACAGCTGCACTCGTTACGGCAGCAACCGCTCGAACGCATCCAACGGCAACGGCCGGCTGTGCAGGTAACCCTGGTACAGATGGCAATCGAGCCCCTGCAGGAAGTGCAGTTGTTCCAGGGTTTCCACGCCTTCGGCAATCATTTCCAGGTTGAGGCTGCGGGCCATGGCGACGATGGCGCGGATGATCTCGGCGTCGTTGGGGTCGCTGGTGGCGTCGCGCACGAATGACTGGTCGATCTTCAGTGTGTCCACCGGCAGGCGCTTGAGGTAGGTCAGCGACGAATAACCGGTGCCGAAGTCATCCATGGCGAAGCTCACCCCCAACTTCTTGAGGCGGCGCATCTTGCCGATGGTGTCGTCCAGGTTCTGGATCACGATGCCTTCGGTGATTTCCAGTTTCAACATGGTGCAGGGCAGGCCGTGGATCGTGAGGCTGTTTTCGATGCGTTCGACGAAGTCGCTCTGACGAAACTGGCGCGGGCTGATGTTCACGCACAGGCTGAACCGCTGCGGATCGATCTTGCCCTTCGCAATCAATTGCTTGAAGCCATTGCAGGCTTCATCGAGGATCCAGGTGCCCACTTCCAGGATCAACCCGCTGTCTTCCAGGACCTTGATGAACTCGTTGGGCGACTGTGCGCCCAGTTCGGGATGATGCCAGCGCACCAGCGCTTCGGCACCGACGATACGGTTGTCCCGGGCGTCGACCTGAGGTTGGAAGTGCAGGCTGAACTCGTCGCGGGCCAGGGCCTGGCGCAGGTCGGTTTCCATGCGCAGCCGTTCACTGGCCGCCTTCTGCATGGTGGCGTGGAACATCTGCGAGGTGTTGCGCCCCGAATCCTTGGCGCGATAGAGCGCAATGTCTGCGCGCTTGAGCAGATCGGTCGGGGTGGAACCGTGGTCGGGAATCAGCGCCATGCCGATGCTGGGCGTGACCTGCAATCGCTGGCCGTCGAGGAACATCGGCTCTGAAAGTAGTTCGCGCAGGGTGTCGGCCAGCTTCTGCACCTGCTCGCTGACTTCGTTGCGGGTGCCTTCCAGGCCGCTGAGCAACACCACGAACTCGTCACCGCCCAGTCGTGCGACGGTGTCCTCCAGGCGAACGCTGGCTTCCAGGCGCGCGGTGATGATTTTCAGCACGGTGTCACCCACCGGGTGCCCCAGGGAGTCGTTGATGTGCTTGAAGTGGTCAAGATCGAGGAACAGCAGCGCACCGCGCAAATTATGGCGTTTGAGCAGGGCGATCTGCTGGCTGAGCCGGTCCATCAGCAAGGCCCGGTTGGGCAGGTTGGTCAGCGGATCGTGATAGGCCAGGTGACGGATCTGGGCTTCGGCGTTGCGCAGCAGGCTCACGTCCCGGGCGGTCAGCAACAGGCAGTCCGTTTCGTTGAGCATGATGGGCTCGACCGACACCTCAACCGTGAGCAATTCCCCACGTTTGTTGCGTCCGAGCATTTCCTGGTGGTGCACACGGCCCTTGAGTTGCAATTCGGCCAGCAGGGACGCGCGTTGTTTTTCCTCGGCCCAGATGCCCACCTCGTACACCGTGTGTCCTATCACCTCGTCGGAGCGGTAGCCGGTCAGGCGGCAGAAACCGTCGTTGACCTCAAGGTAGCGGCCGCTTTCGCGTTCGGTGATGGTGATGGCGTCAGGGCTGGAGTGGAACGCCTTGGCGAATTTCTCCTCGCTGGCCTTCAGGGCCGCTTCGGAGCGTTGTTGCTGGGTGATGTCCCGCAGGGTGGTGACGATGCAGGGCTGGTTGCTGACGTTGATCTGCCGGCTGGAGATCACGCAGGTCAGCGGCTGGCCGTTCTTGTGATGGACGACAATGGCAACGTTGTTCAGCGATTGCTCGCGAATCACCCGTTCGATGCGTTGCAGGCTGTTGCCCGAGGCGTCCCAGAGGCCGATTTCGTCGGCACTGCGGCCGATCACATCACTGGCGGACCAGCCGAAGGTCTGGGTGAAGCTGGAGTTGATTTCAAGGAAGCGGCTGCTTTCCTGGTGGGTGACGCAGATCGGATCGGGGCTGACCTGGAACAGCGTGGCGAATTTTTCCTCGGACGCCGCCAGGCTCTGCTCGCGCTGGACCTGATCGGTGATGTCCAGCAAGGTGCCGGCCATGCGCTGGGGGCTGCCGTCTTCGTTGCGGTAGAGGCGGGCGCGGCTCTCCAGGTAACGGGAGCTGCCATCCGGCAATTGCACGCGGTAGGTCAGTTGATAATTGCCCGCCGGGCCTTCGCGCAGGCTGCGATACGCATTGCGCATGTTGTTGCGCTCTTCGTCGGGCACCCCTTCGAAAAAAGCGTCGAATGATTCGTGGAACGGCTTGGGCTCCAGGCCATGGAGCTGCGCGGCACGGGCCGAGCCGTAGAGCATGCCGCTGGGTATGTGCCAGTCCCAAGTGCCCAACTGCGCCGAGTCGAGGGCCAGGTCGAGGCGTTCCTGGCTGTCCTTGAGGGCCAGTTCGGCCAGTTTGCGTTCAGTGGTGTCGAGAAACGTGCTCAGCAGATAGGGCTGCCCTTCAAGTTCGACCTTTTGCGCGCTGAGGATGCCGTTGTGGATCTGGCCGTTACTGGCGCGGAATTCCACCTCCATGCTCACCAGTTCGCCCTTGGCCTTGGTGGCTTCCACCAGTCTTGCCCGCTGGCTGGGATCGACCCATAAGCCCAGCTCCAGGGTGGTTCGGCCGATGACATCGTGCACCGGCCAGCCGAACAGGCTTTCGAAATACTGGTTGGCTTCGCTGATCAGCCCGTCTTCCTGGCGGGTCAGCAGCACCATGTTCGGGCAGAGGTGAAAGAGCGTGGCAAAGCGTTTCTCCGAGCTGCGCAAGGCCTGTTCGCGCTCGCGCTGGTGGGTGATCTCACGGATGACCCCGATCATGCGCGGGCGTCCGTGCTTGTCGGGCGATACGCTGCCGCTGATTTCCAACCAGTGCAGGCTGCCGTCGGGCCAGACAATGCGATGGTGCATCGCCTGTTCCAGCGGCGCGCCGGCCACGGCCGCGTGAAAGGCGCGGATGGCCTTGGTGCGGTCCTCGGGCAATAGCAGGTCCAGGTAATCCACATCCCCTGGCAGCGGTTGGCGCGGGTCGAAGCCGAACAGCGCCTGGGTGCCCCTGGACCAACTGATCCGCCCGGTATCGATGTCCCACGACCAGGCCCCCAGCCGCGCTCCGTTCAGCGCGGCCAGCAACTGCGGCGCGCTGTCCCAGCTTTGCTCCGACCGTTTCGGGTCAAGCGCCTGGATACGCGGCAGGGGCGGTAGATGGTCAGCGGGTTTGGGCATTATCTAGCGAGCCTTGGGCAGTGAGCGTTAAGCGCAGGCATTTTCGGCTCTATAGGAGTAGCACAACCTATGCCCTTGTCCCTGGCAGATCGATTTGTGCGTCCAATAAGGACATGAAAGCGCGCGCAGCATTCGACAGCGTCCGTTCAGTGTGCACGATATAGCCTAGCTGGCGACTGAGCTGTATGCCCGGCAAAGGGATGCGCGCCACCTGATCGTCGAGCATGGTGCGCGGCAGGACGCTCCAGGCCAGCCCGATGGAGACCATCATCTTTATGGTTTCCAGATAATTCGTGCTCATGGCGATGTTCGGTGTCAGGCCCTGGGCCTCGAACAGGCGCCGGACGATGTGGTGGGTAAAGGTGTTGCCCCCTGGAAAAACCGCGGGGTGCAGGGCGATGTCCGCCAGGCTGACCGCGCGGTTGTCCAGCAGCGCATGTTCCGGCGCCACCACGAAATCCAGGGGGTCGTCCCACACCGGCGTGGCACGCATCAGCGCATGCGGCTCGGGGGCGAGGGTGATGACCGCCAGTTCCGCCCGTCCGTGAAGAATTTCTTCGTAGGCCACTTCCGAATCCAGGAACTGAATGTCCAGGGCCACTTGTGGATAACGTCGGGTGAATTCCCTCAATAGAGGCGGTAGGCGATGCAGGCCGATGTGATGGCTGGTGGCGAGCGTCAGCCGGCCGGTGACTTCGCCGGTCAGGTTGGTCAGGGCGCGACGGGTATCGTCCAGCACATTGAGAATCTGATAGGCCCGTGGCAGCAGGGCCCGACCCGCCTCGGTCAGGCCGATTTCACGCCCCAGTCGATCGAACAGGCGGACGTTGAGCTGCTGTTCCAGCCCGGCGATGCGCTTGCTGATGGCCGGCTGGGTCAGGTGCAGGCGTTCACCGGCGCCGGAGAAACTGCCCGTCTCGGCAATGGCGATAAAGGCGTTGAGGTTGGCGAGGTCCATGGCAGTCTTTGTCGAATTCCTGTTGGTTATGCAAAGTATAAAAATTATGAATTTGAGTTATTTAATGTAGCCCCATACCATCAGCCTCACAAGCCAAAGGGTTATTGAGTCGTTCAAGACCCGGGGCATAGAAACAAGCTGATGAGGAACCGTCTGATGGCCGGCAAAACGCTCTACGACAAGCTCTGGGATTCGCATTTGGTCAAGCAGCGCGACGATGGCTCGGCGCTGATCTATATCGACCGTCACATCATCCACGAAGTGACCTCGCCACAAGCCTTCGAAGGGCTGCGCCTGGCCGGGCGCAAGCCATGGCGGATCGATGCCAACATCGCGACCCCGGACCACAACGTGCCGACCACCCCGGAGCGCAAGGGCGGTATCGAAGCCATTGTCGACCAGGTTTCGCGTTTGCAGGTCCAGACCCTCGATGACAACTGTGACGAATACGGCATCGTTGAATTCAAGATGAACGACGTACGCCAGGGCATCGTCCACGTCATCGGCCCGGAGCAGGGCGCGACCTTGCCCGGCATGACCGTGGTCTGCGGCGACTCCCACACCTCCACCCATGGCGCTTTTGGTGCCTTGGCCCACGGCATCGGCACCTCCGAGGTCGAGCATGTGCTCGCCACCCAGTGCCTGGTGGCCAAGAAAATGAAGAACATGCTGGTGCGCGTCGAGGGCAAGCTGCCGTTCGGCGTGACCGCCAAGGACATCGTCCTGGCTGTGATCGGCAAGATCGGCACCGCTGGCGGTAACGGCCATGCCATCGAGTTCGCCGGCAGCGCGATCCGCGACCTGTCCGTCGAAGGCCGCATGACCATCTGCAACATGTCCATCGAAGCCGGTGCCCGCGTGGGCCTGGTGGCTGCCGATGAAAAGACCGTCGAGTACGTCAAGGGTCGTCCGTTCGCCCCGAAAGGCGCCGAGTGGGACCTGGCGGTAGAGGCCTGGAAAGACCTGGTGTCCGACGCCGACGCCAGGTTCGACACGGTGGTCGAGCTCGATGCCACTCAGATCAAGCCGCAGGTCAGCTGGGGCACTTCGCCCGAGATGGTCCTGGCGGTGGATCAGAAGGTGCCGGATCCGGCCAAGGAAATGGACCTGGTCAAGCGCGACTCCATCGTGCGCGCCTTGAAGTACATGGGCTTGAGCGCGAACCAGGCGATCACCGACATTCAGCTCGACCGCGTGTTCATCGGTTCCTGCACTAACTCGCGGATCGAAGACCTGCGCGCCGCAGCAGTGATTGCCAAGGGCCGCAAGGTCGCCTCGACCATCAAACAGGCCATCGTGGTGCCGGGTTCGGGCCTGGTGAAGGCCCAGGCCGAAGCGGAAGGGCTGGACAAGGTGTTCATCGAAGCCGGTTTCGAATGGCGTGAGCCAGGGTGCTCGATGTGCCTGGCGATGAACCCGGACCGCCTGGAGTCGGGCGAGCATTGCGCCTCTACCTCCAACCGTAACTTCGAAGGCCGTCAGGGCGCCGGTGGGCGTACCCACCTGGTCAGCCCGGCCATGGCCGCGGCGGCTGCCGTCAACGGCCGTTTCGTCGACGTTCGTGAATTGATCTGAAGGAGAGCGCAGCATGAAAGCTTTTACCCAGCACACTGGTCTTGTCGCGCCTCTGGATCGTGCCAACGTCGACACCGACCAGATCATTCCCAAGCAATTCCTGAAGTCCATCAAGCGCACCGGCTTCGGTCCGAACCTGTTCGACGAATGGCGTTACCTGGATGTGGGCCAGCCCTACCAGGACAACTCCAAGCGGCCGCTGAACAAGGACTTCGTGCTCAACGCCGAGCGCTACCAGGGCGCCAGCGTGTTGCTGGCCCGGGAGAACTTCGGTTGCGGTTCGAGCCGCGAACACGCGCCTTGGGCCCTTGAAGAGTACGGCTTCCGCAGCATCATCGCGCCTAGCTACGCCGACATCTTCTTCAACAACAGCTTCAAGAACGGTTTGCTGCCGATCATCCTCAGCGATGCTGAAGTGGACGAGCTGTTCCAGCAGGTCGAGGCCAACTCGGGCTACCAGTTGCAGATCGACCTCGCAGCCCAGACCGTGACCCGTCCCGACGGCAAGGTGTTGAGCTTCGAGATCGATGCGTTTCGCAAACATTGCCTGCTCAACGGGCTGGACGACATCGGTTTGACCCTGCAGGACAGCGAGGCGATTGCCGCGTTCGAAGCGAAGCATCGGGCGAGCCAGCCTTGGTTGTTTCGCGATGCTTGATTTCGCGTAAGGCGTGACAACGCTATCGCGAGCAGGCTCGCTCCCACATTGGATTTTCGGTGTACCCAAAACCCTGTGGGAGCGAGCCCGCTCGCGAAGAGGCCAGCCCAGGCACTACAACACCCTAAGGACATCCCATGACCAGCACCGCCCACAGTCAGGTTGTACAAAAGCAATTCGGTGAACAGGCCTCGGCCTATCTGAGCAGTGGCGTGCACGCCCAGGGCGCCGAGTTCGCGCTGCTGCAGGCGGCACTGGCGGGGAAGGACAATGCCCGTGTGCTGGACCTGGGATGCGGCGCCGGCCACGTGAGTTTTCACGTGGCGTCATTGGCCGGTGAAGTGGTGGCCTACGACCTGTCCCAGCAGATGCTGGACGTGGTGGCCACGGCGGCAGTGGAGCGTGGCTTGGGTAACATCGCCACGGTGTGCGGTGCCGCCGAGCGCTTGCCGTTCGCCGATGGCGAGTTCGACTTCGTGTTCAGCCGCTATTCGGCGCATCATTGGAGCGACCTGGGTTTGGCGTTGCGCGAAGTGCGCCGCGTGCTCAAGCGGGGTGGGGTGATGGCGTTCATTGATGTCCTGTCGCCCGGCACGCCGTTGCTGGATACCTACCTGCAAAGCGTCGAAGTACTGCGCGACACCAGCCATGTGCGTGACTATTCGGCCGCCGAGTGGCTGCGCCAGGTCAGCGAAGCGGGGCTGCAGGTGAGCAGCACCTCTCGCCAACGCTTGCGCCTGGAATACCACTCCTGGGTCGAGCGCATGCGCACACCCGAGGTAATGCGTGGTGCGATTCTCGAGCTGCAACGCGCGATGGGCGATGAAGTGCGTGAATATTTCGAAATTGAGGCCGATGGTTCTTTCAGTACGGATGTACTGGTGCTGTGGGCCGAGCGATAGCATTTTTCCTGGTGCCCGGAAGTAGAAAACCTGGCGCGCCGGTACAACAAACGAGGAAAGCATGAGCAAGCAGATTCTGATTCTCCCAGGCGACGGTATTGGCCCGGAAATCATGGCCGAAGCGGTCAAGGTCCTGGAACTGGCGAACGACAAGTACGGCCTGGGCTTCGAGCTCAGCCACGACGTGATCGGCGGTGCTGCCATCGACAAGCACGGCGTGCCCCTGGCCGATGAAACCCTGGACCGTGCACGCGCGGCCGATGCGGTGCTGCTGGGTGCCGTGGGTGGCCCGAAATGGGACAAGATCGAGCGCGACATCCGCCCCGAGCGCGGCTTGCTGAAGATCCGTGCGCAACTGGGCCTGTTCGGCAACCTGCGCCCGGCGATCCTCTATCCGCAACTGGCCGACGCTTCGAGCCTGAAGCCGGAAATCGTTTCGGGCCTGGATATCCTTATCGTCCGTGAACTGACCGGCGGTATCTACTTCGGTGCCCCGCGTGGTACTCGCGAGTTGGATAATGGCGAGCGTCAGGCCTACGACACCCTGCCGTACAGCGAGAGCGAAATCCGCCGTATCGCCCGGGTCGGCTTCGACATGGCCCGCGTGCGTGGCAAGAAGCTGTGCTCGGTGGACAAGGCCAACGTGCTGGCGTCCAGCCAACTGTGGCGCGAAGTGGTCGAGCAGGTGGCCAAGGATTACCCGGACATCGAACTGAGCCACATGTACGTCGACAACGCCGCGATGCAACTGGTGCGCGCACCGAAGCAGTTCGACGTGATCGTCACTGACAACATGTTCGGCGACATCCTGTCTGACGAAGCGTCGATGCTCACCGGTTCCATCGGCATGCTGCCGTCGGCCTCCCTGGATGCCAACAACAAAGGCATGTACGAGCCGTGCCACGGTTCGGCGCCGGACATTGCCGGGCAGGGCATTGCCAACCCGTTGGCGACTATCCTGTCGGTGTCGATGATGCTGCGCTACAGCTTCAACCTCAATGACGCCGCCGATGCCATTGAAAAGGCCGTCAGCGTGGTGTTGGACCAGGGTTTGCGCACCGGCGACATCTGGTCGGCCGGTTGTACCAAAGTCGGTACGCAGCAAATGGGCGACGCGGTAGTCGCCGCGCTGCGGAATCTGTAATCTCTCCGGTCCACCGCTTCGACGGTGGCCCACTTTTGTATAGGTGCAGTTGCGATGAAACGTGTAGGTCTGATCGGTTGGCGGGGCATGGTCGGTTCCGTGCTCATGCAGCGAATGCTGGAAGAGCAGGATTTCGATCTCATCGAGCCGGTGTTCTTCACCACTTCCAATGTCGGTGGCCAGGGCCCGTCCGTGGGCAAGGACACCGGTGCGCTCAAGGATGCCTACAGCATTGAAGAGCTCAAGACCCTCGATGTGATCCTGACGTGCCAGGGCGGCGACTACACCAGCGAAGTCTTCCCGAAACTGCGCGAGGCCGGTTGGCAGGGCTACTGGATCGACGCTGCTTCCAGCCTGCGCATGCAGGACGACGCGGTGATCATCCTCGACCCGGTCAACCGCAAGGTCATCGACCAGCAACTGGACGCCGGCACCAAGAACTACATCGGCGGCAACTGCACCGTCAGCCTGATGCTGATGGGCCTGGGCGGTCTGTTCGAAGCCGGTCTGGTGGAGTGGATGAGCGCCATGACCTATCAGGCGGCTTCCGGTGCCGGCGCGCAGAACATGCGTGAGCTGATCAAGCAGATGGGCGCGACCCACGCCGCCGTCGCCGATGACCTGGCCAACCCGGCCAGCGCCATCCTGGACATCGACCGCAAGGTCGCCGAGGCGATGCGCAGCGATGCCTACCCGACCGAGAACTTCGGTGTGCCGCTGGCCGGCAGCCTGATTCCTTGGATCGACAAGGAGCTGCCGAACGGTCAGAGCCGCGAAGAGTGGAAGGCCCAGGCCGAAACCAACAAGATCCTCGGTCGCTTCAAGAGCCCGATCCCGGTGGACGGTATTTGCGTGCGCATCGGTGCCATGCGCTGCCACAGCCAGGCGCTGACCATCAAGCTGAACAAGGACGTGCCGATCGCCGACATCGAAGGGTTGATCAGCCAGCACAATCCTTGGGTCAAGCTGGTGCCGAACAACCGCGAAACCAGCATGCAGGAGCTGAGCCCGACCAAGGTCACCGGCACCCTGAACGTACCGGTGGGACGCCTGCGCAAGCTGAACATGGGCTCGCAATTCGTCGGTGCCTTCACCGTCGGCGACCAACTGCTGTGGGGCGCGGCCGAACCGCTGCGTCGCATGCTGCGGATCTTGCTCGAGCGTTGACCGTTGCTGCTGTGAAAGAACCCGTGCCTTGTGAGAGGTGCGGGTTTTTTTATGGGTGTTGCATCGGCAGTGAGATCGCCATCGCGAGCAAGCTATGCCCCCACAATGAAGCTCTCACAGTGGGTCTTCAATGAGCACCGGGCTTGTGGGAGCAAGGCTTGCCCGCGATTTGGTTGATGCAGTCAGCGCAAGAACTCCCCGCCAATTGCCTGCATACCAGCCACCCGGTAAAGTGCCGCTCCCCACGCATTACCCGAGGTAGACCCCATGAGCCAGTCCTTTGACATCGCCGTGATCGGCGCCACCGGTACGGTCGGCGAAACCCTCGTCCAGATCCTCGAAGAGCGGGATTTTCCCGTTGGCAACCTGCACCTGCTGGCCAGCAGTGAGTCGGCAGGCAGTTCGGTGATGTTCCGCAACAAAAACGTGCGGGTACGAGAAGTCGACGAGTTCGATTTCAGCAAAGTGCAGTTGGTATTTTTCGCGGCCGGTCCGGCGGTGACCCTGAGCTTCGCCCCGCGTGCCACGGCCGCCGGTTGCGCGCTCATCGACCTGTCCGGTGCCCTGCCGCCGGAACAGGCACCGCAGATCGTGCCGGAAGCCAACGCCCAGGTGCTGGCGGGCCTCGGCAAGCCGTTCCAGGTCAGCAGCCCGAGTGCATCGGCCACCGCACTGGCCGTGGCGCTGGCCCCGTTGCGCGGATGCCTGGATCTACAGCGCATCAGCCTGACCGCCAGCCTCGCCGTGTCGGCCCAGGGTCGAGTCGCCGTGAGCGAGTTGGCGCGCCAGACCGCCGAGTTGCTCAACGCCCGTCCACTGGAGCCGACCTTCTTCGACCGGCAGATGGCGTTCAACCTGTTGGCCCAGGTCGGTACCCCGGACGAACAGGGCCATACACCGCTGGAAAAACGCCTGGTGCGTGAGTTGCGCCAGGTGCTGGATCAACCTTTGTTAAAGATTTCCGTCACTTGCATTCAAGCCCCGGTGTTTTTTGGCGATAGCTTTAGCGTGACCGTGCAGTCTGCGAACGCCGTCGACCTGAAGAAAGTCAACGCGGCCCTGGAAGCGGCCCCCGGCATCGAACTGGTGGAGGAGGGCGACTACCCGACGCCGGTTGGCGATGCGGTGGGGCAGGATGTGGTTTATGTAGGGCGTGTGCGCGGCGGTATCGACGATCCGACGGAACTGAATATGTGGCTGACGACGGATAACGTGCGCAAGGGCGCGGCGCTCAACGCAGTGCAGGTGGCGGAGTTGTTGATAAAAGACCTGCTGTAAAAGATACTTGGCAACAATTTGTCGAATGATTCTAGGCGGGCGCTATGCTTGGCCTGGACGCTGAAGGCGAAAATCTCCCGCTGGGGACGTTCCCGGGCATGAGTAGAAACGATCGTGCACCTGTCGTTTTGGGGGCGCGAAATGCCTTGCGGCAGCGACATCAATACCTTCTCGCTGGCCGAGGAATGTTCAAACAAAGGAAGAGGCTATGGTTCAAGTTCGCAAACTGGTGTTAGCAATAGCGGCCGCCTCGGCGCTGTCCTCCGGTATGGCGCAAGCGCTCGGGCTCGGGGAATTGACCCTGAAGTCGACGCCGAACCAGCCTCTGGTCGCGGAGATCGAGCTGCTCGATGTCCAGCAACTGACCGCCGCCGAAGTCGTGCCGAGCCTGGCCTCGCCTGAAGATTTCGCCAAAGCCGGCGTCGACCGCCAGGCGTTTCTCAATGACCTGACGTTCACCCCGGTGATCAACGCCAATGGCAAGAGCGTCCTGCGGGTGACCTCCAGTCGGCCGCTGTCCGAGCCGCTGGTCAAGTTCCTCGTGCAGGTGATGTGGCCCAACGGCCGCCTGCTGCGTGACTACAGCGTGTTGCTCGACCCGTCCAAGTTCTCGCCCCAGGCTGCCGAGGCTGCCCGACCGAAACCGCCCCAGGTGGTGTCGACGCCGGTCACTCGCGCCACCAAGTCGTCCCAGTACACCACCACGCCGCGCGATACCCTCTGGGAAATCGCCGCCAAGGCCCGCAACGGTGGGTCGGTCCAGCAAACCATGCTGGCGATCCAGGCGTTGAACCCGCACGCTTTCATCAACGGCAATATCAACCTGCTCAAGACCGGCCAGGTCCTGCGCATGCCGGATCCGGTGCAAAGCACTGCGTTGCCGCAACCCCAGGCCATTGCCGAAGTGGCTGCGCAGAACGCCGCCTGGCGCCAGGGACGCCAAGGCCGTGCGAGCGCGGCACCTGGTGGCCGGCAGCAACTGGACGCGACCAAGCGTGGTCAGAGTGAAGCCGCACCGGCACAGACCGCTGGCCGCGATAACCTGAGCCTGGTGACGGCGGAGTCTGCGAAGGCAGGCAAGGGCAAAGGCAAGGGGGCTGCCGGCGATGCCCAGGCCCTGAGCAACAAGCTCGCGGTCACCCAGGAAAGCCTCGACTCGGCTCGTCGTGACAATGAAGAGCTGAAAAGCCGCATGGCGGATCTGCAGAGCCAGTTGGATAAGCTGCAGCGCCTGATCGAGCTGAAGAATAATCAACTGGCGAAGATGCAGGCCGAAGGGGCCGCGGTTCCGCCAGCCAACGAAGTGCCGCCGGCGATGTCGGCGCAGTTGACGCCCGCACCCTCGGCGCAGGTTCCGGCACCGGCACCAGCACCGCAAGCCGCTCCTGAAGCGACGCCCGAGGCGACGCCACCGGCTGCTCCGGCCGAGGCCCCGGCGGTACCCAGCGAACAAAAATACAACGACCTGCTGACCAACCCGATCCTGCTCGGCTTGATCGGTGGTGGTGCGTTGGTCCTGCTGTTACTGCTGCTGTTGCTGGCCCGCCGCCGCAAGGCCCAGCAAGAAGCCGAGAAACATCTGCGCATGGCCCGAGCCCTCGAGGAGGAGGCCGACTTCTCCCCGGAGCTCGATCTGCCCCCGAGCAGCTTCGAGGGCATTGAAGTACCCGCGCCAAGCGTCAAGCTCGACCCTAAGCCAGCTCCTGCGCCGGCGCCCAAGCCCATTCCCCAGCCGGCCCCTGTGGTCGCGCCGGTGGTGGTCTCGCCACCTATCGCCGCGCCCTTGGTCGCCCCCGCTGCCGATCGTTTCGACGACGTGCTGGACCAGGCTCAGGCCCACATTGATCGCGGTCGCTTGAACCAGGCTGCCGATCAGCTCGAGCAAGGCATCAAGGCTGAGCCACAGCGCAGCGACCTGCGTCTGAAGTTGATGGAAGTCTATGGTCTGCAAGGCGACCGCGACGCGTTTGTCGCCCAGGAGCGCCAGTTGGTGGCCAATGGTGAAAACTTCGCCCAGGTCGAGCAACTCAAGAGCCGCTTCCCGGCCATGGTGGTTGCCACCAGCGCCGGTCTGGCCGCGGCGGCGGTGGCTGCCGAGCTGGACGCCCAGTATGTCAAGGAGCTGCTGGAAGAAACGCCGGCAACCAATGAAGAGCTGGACAATGCCTTCGATCTGAGCCTGGATGACCTGGAAAACACACCAGCAGCGCCGACACCTGAGCCGGTACCGGAGCTGGATGCTTTCCCGATGGACGACGATCTGAGCTTCGAATCGGTGCTCAAGCAACAGACTGAAGCCAACGAAAGCCTGGACGATCTGTCGGAGTTCGACCTGGACCTGGGCGCCGATGCGCCGGCCCCAGCCCTGGACGACGAGGATTTCCTGCTGGACCTGGGCGACGATCTCAAGGGCCTGGACGAGCCTGCGGCCGAGGCGCCAGCCTTGCTCGACACCCCGGCCGACGATCTCGAACTGCCAGCGGATTTCGATCTGTCCCTGGCCGACGAAATGGACGCGCCGAAGGATGCCTTCGAGTCCGAGCTGGACGATGTCAACGCTGAACTGGATCGCTTGTCCGACAGCCTGGGCCAGCCAACTTTCACGGCGGAAGACGCCCTGGCCGGTGTCGAAGATGAGCCGGACTTCGACTTCCTCAGCGGCACCGATGAAGTAGCCACCAAGCTCGACCTGGCCCAGGCCTACATCGACATGGGCGACCATGACGGTGCCCGGGATATCCTCGGCGAAGTCCTCAGCGAAGGCGATGCCACCCAGAAGAGCGAAGCGCAGGAGATGCTGGCGCGCCTGGCGTGAGATGTTCGCAGTGACAGGAGCGGCAGCCATTGAGGCTGCCGTTTTTGTTTGGGGCGTTCAGGTGGGCCTCATCGCGAGCAGGCTCGCTCCCACAAAGTTTTGTGAGCGCCGCAAATCCCCTGTGGGAGCGAGCCTGCTCGCGATAAGGCCAGCACATCCGGCACCGGATCAACGGTTGCACTGGCATCCCACCCCGCCGGCCTTATAATGCCCGCCTTTGCGTACCTCAGCAGGCTGTAATTCCTTGGCAAACATAGACAACCCGGCTGCCGAAATGGCGGCTGACGGCTTTTTCCGGATCGCCTTGGGCGTTGAATACAAAGGCTCGCGTTATCGCGGCTGGCAGCGCCAGGCCTCTGGCGTTGCGACCGTGCAGGAAACCCTTGAAAACGCGCTGTCCAAAGTCGCCGATTCACCGGTGGCGCTGCACTGCGCCGGGCGCACCGATGCCGGCGTGCACGCCTGCGGCCAGGTGGTGCATTTCGACACCCAGGTCGAGCGTTCGATGAAGGCCTGGGTCATGGGGGCCAACATCAACCTGCCCCATGACGTCAGCGTCAGCTGGGCCAAGGTGATGCCGGCGCATTTCCATGCGCGCTTCAAGGCCATCGCCCGGCGTTATCGCTATGTGATCTACAACGATCAGATCCGTCCGGCGCACCTGAACGAGGAAGTCACCTGGAACCACCGTCCGCTGGACGTCGAGCGCATGGCCGAAGCCGCGCAGTACCTGGTCGGGGTTCACGATTTCAGCGCCTTTCGTGCCGGTCAGTGCCAGGCCAAGTCGCCGATCAAGGAGTTGCATCACCTGCGCGTGACCCGTCACGGCAAGATGATCGTGCTCGATATCCGCGCCAGTGCATTCCTGCACCACATGGTGCGCAACATCGCCGGCGTGCTGATGACCATCGGTGCCGGTGAGCGGCCGGTGGAGTGGGTCAAGGAAGTGCTCGACAGCCGCATCCGCCGGTCCGGCGGCGTGACGGCGCATCCGTTTGGCTTGTACCTGGTGCAGGTTGAATACCGCGACGAGTTCGAGCTGCCGGAGCGTTACATCGGGCCACATTTCCTCACGGGCTTCTCGGAACTCGACGGCTGACGCCCTCCGCTGCATTTGCTACCATCCGGGACTTTCACGGGTTTAGCTGGGGTTTTGACAACATGTCGGTCGTTCGCAGCAAGATTTGCGGGATCACCCGCGTCGAGGACGCGCTGGCAGCTGTCGAGGCCGGAGCCGATGCCATCGGGCTGGTGTTCTATGCCAAGAGCCCGCGGGCGGTGACCGTGCAGCAGGCGAGGGCGATCATCCAGGCCTTGCCGCCGTTCGTGACCCCGGTCGGCCTGTTCGTCAATGCCAGTCGTTGCGAGTTGGGCGAGATACTCGATGCGGTGCCGCTGGGGCTGTTGCAGTTCCATGGCGACGAGGGGCCGGCCGATTGCGAAGGCTGGCACCGTCCCTACATCAAGGCGCTGCGGGTCAAGGTGGGGGATGACATCGCGGCTGCGTGCGAGACGTTTGCCAGCGCCAGTGGCATTTTGCTGGACACCTATGTGGAGGGCGTTCCCGGCGGTACCGGTGAAGCATTCGATTGGTCGCTGGTGCCCCGTGGCCTGAGCAAGCCGATCGTCCTCGCCGGTGGCCTGACGGCTGACAACGTGGCCGAAGCCATTCGCCAGGTTCGTCCTTACGCGGTGGATGTGAGCGGCGGGGTGGAGCAGGGCAAGGGCATCAAGGATCCGGCGAAGATCCGGGCGTTCATGGCCGCTGTGCGCAGCAGCCAGTTGCCAATGTGACGGCTGGCAGACTGCCGCCGTCCATACCTGCACTGTACAAGCAGGCAGGCACCGCCTCCGGGCGGGCCGATAGCGTAGCGGCAACCGCGGTGCAGCGGTTGCAGGAATGGTTGAGGAAGGTTGGGCTGCACGCAGGTCATGTTTCGCGCTGACCGTGGTGGCTTTTCGGCCCTCGCCGCACAATGAATTTAGCTCAAGGGCATACGCGGGGCCGCGAACCAGAGCGTTCGGGCCGCCGGTACTGGAGAAAGAAAGCATGAGCAACTGGTTGGTAGACAAACTGATCCCTTCGATCATGCGTTCCGAGGTGAAGAAAAGCTCGGTGCCTGAAGGTTTGTGGCACAAGTGTCCATCCTGCGAAGCGGTGCTGTACCGCCCGGAGCTGGAAAAGACCCTGGACGTTTGCCCCAAGTGCAACCACCACATGCGCATTGGCGCGCGTGCCCGCATCGATATTTTCCTGGACGCCGAAGGCCGCGTTGAGCTGGGTGCCGACCTGGAGCCCGTGGATCGCCTGAAATTCCGCGACGGCAAGAAGTACAAGGATCGCCTGACCGCGGCTCAGAAGCAGACCGGCGAGAAAGACGCCCTGGTGTCCATGAGCGGCACCCTGCTGGGCATGCCGGTGGTGGTCTCGGCCTTCGAGTTCTCCTTCATGGGTGGTTCCATGGGCGCCATCGTCGGTGAGCGTTTCGTTCGCGCCGCCAACTATGCCCTGGAAAACCGTTGCCCAATGATCTGCTTCGCTGCTTCCGGCGGCGCGCGGATGCAGGAAGCGCTGATCTCGCTGATGCAGATGGCGAAGACCTCCGCCGTCCTGGCGCGTCTGCGCGAAGAAGGCCTTCCGTTCATCTCGGTGCTGACCGATCCGGTCTACGGCGGCGTTTCCGCCAGCCTGGCAATGCTGGGCGACGTGATCGTCGGCGAGCCGAAAGCCCTGATCGGCTTCGCCGGCCCGCGGGTCATCGAGCAAACCGTGCGCGAAAAACTGCCGGAAGGCTTCCAGCGCAGTGAGTTCCTGCTGGAGCACGGTGCCATCGACATGATCATCCATCGCCAGGAACTGCGTCCGCGCCTGGGTAACCTGTTGGCTCAACTGATGGGCTTGCCGACGCCTCAGTACGTCGCCGCACCCATCGAACCGATGGTGGTTCCGCCGGTGCCTGCCGGGCTATGACCGAACGCACCCTGGGCGACTGGCTGGCCTACCTCGAGCAATTGCATCCATCTGCCATCGATATGGGACTGGAGCGCTCGCAAGCGGTCATGTCCCGCATGGGACTGGGCAAGCCGGCGCCCCGGGTCATCACTGTCACCGGCACCAACGGCAAAGGCTCGACCTGTGCCTTCGTGGCCTCGCTGCTGCGGGCCCAGGGGTTGAGCGTCGGTGTCTACAGTTCGCCACACCTGCTGCGTTATAACGAGCGGGTGCAGGTCAACGGCGTCGAAGCCGCCGATGCCGAGCTGTGCGAGGCTTTCGCTGCGGTGGACGCCGGACGGGGTGAAATCTCCCTCACGTACTTCGAGATGGGCACCCTGGCGGCCTTCTGGCTGTTCGCCCGTGCCGGCCTCGACGCCGTTGTGCTGGAAGTCGGCCTGGGCGGGCGACTGGACACGGTCAACCTGGTGGACGCGGACATCGCATTGGTCACCAGTATCGGCGTGGACCATGCCGATTACCTGGGCGATACCCGTGAATCCGTGGCCTTCGAGAAGGCCGGTATCTTTCGTCAGGGCGCGCCTGCGCTCTGCGGCGATCTCAATCCTCCGCAACCGCTGTTGGACAAGGTTCGGGAACTGGCCTGTCCGTTTTTCCTGCGGGGACGGGATTTCGATCTGGCCATGACCGAGCAGCATTGGCAATGGCGTGGCAGCGATCTCCAGGGCCATCCGGTGGAGTTGCGCGACTTGCCGCTGCTGGATCTGCCGATGGAAAACGCCGCACTGGCGCTCCAGGCCTACCTGCTGCTGGGGTTGCCGTGGGACGCCGGGCAAATCGTCAAGGCGCTGCAGGCGACTCGTATCGTCGGTCGTCTTGATCGACGCCAGTTCCAGTGGCAAGGCAAGCGTCTGAACCTGTTGCTGGATGTCGGCCACAACCCCCATGCGGCGCAATACCTGGCCGAACGCCTGGCGCGGCGGTCGGTGGCGGGACGGCGCCTGGCGGTGTTCGGACTGCTGTCCGACAAGGATCTGGATGGCGTGGTCGAGGCGTTGGATGCTAGTGTCCAGCACTGGGCGGTAACGCCCCTGGATTCACCGCGCTCACGTCCCGCCGCTGAATTGCAGGCGGCCTTGCAGCGTCGTGGCGCTTCGGTGGATGCTTACGACAGTGTGGCCGCCGCGTTGGAAGGGCAGTGCGCCGTGGCAACGGCCGATGACGAAATCCTGTTGTTCGGATCATTTTTTTGCGTCGCCGAGGCCCTGCAATGGCTGGCCCGGCGCTCCACGGAGGAAGCTGCAGATGGCATTGCTGGATAAGGCATACAAGCAGCGCATGGTGGGGGCCCTGGTATTGGTGGCCCTGGCGGTGATTTTCCTGCCGATGCTGTTTTCCCGTCAGGACGAGCAGCGCCAGGTCACGGTCGATGCACCCGCCGCGCCCCAAGCGCCATCGGTCCCGCCTGTGCAGGTCGAACCGGTGACGGTTCCCGAGCCGCAGGCGCTGCCTCAGGAGCCCGTCCCGAGTGATGAGGAGCTGGCTGAGCAACCGGCCACTCCTTCTGCACCTGTCCCTGCGGCGCCGACGGTATCGAGCAAGCCCGTTGTCGCTCCGGCTCCAGCACCCGTTCCGGCGACTCCAGCAGTCAAGCCGGCGCCGACCCAGCCGATCACCGCGGCGCCGACCAAGCCCGACACCAGCCAGAGTCGCGTGGACGCCAACGGGTTGTCGGTCAGTTGGTCCGTGCAACTGGCCAGCCTGACCAGCCGCGAAAGCGCGGAGAACCTGCAGAAATCCCTGCGCAGCCAGGGCTACAATGCCTACATCCGTTCCGCCGATGGCAAGAATCGGGTGTTTGTCGGTCCGCTGATCGAGCGTGCCGAAGCCGATCGTCTGCGCGATCTGCTCGGACGGCAACAAAATCTCAAGGGTTTTGTGGTGCGATTCCAGCCGGAACGCGGCTAAGTAGCTGATTTTCCTCTCACTGATAATCGCAGCTTACCGACAGCCCTGGGCTCTGCTAAAATGCGCCGCCTTATCCGTCCGTAGGCTGCACCGTGCCATTTACCTGGGTTGACTGGGCGATCGTTGCGATCATCGCCATCTCCGCATTGATCAGTCTGAGCCGAGGCTTCGTCAAGGAAGCCCTCTCGCTGCTGACCTGGATCATCGCGGGAATCGTCGCCTGGATGTTTGGTGGCTCGCTGTCCCAGTACCTCGCCGGATACATCGAAACGCCGTCGGCTCGCGTGATAGCGGGTTGTGCCATCTTGTTTATCGCCACCTTGCTGGTTGGCGCAATGATCAACTATCTGATCGGCGAACTGATTCGCGTCACCGGGCTTTCCGGGACGGACCGGTTCCTGGGCATGGCCTTTGGCGCCGCGCGTGGCGCGTTGCTGGTGGTCGTGGCCGTCGGGCTGCTGAGCCTGGGGCCGGTACAACAGGATTCGTGGTGGCAGGAGTCCCGGCTCGTGCCACAATTTCTATTGGTCGCAGACTGGTCCAAGAACCTGATCCTGGGTTGGAGCAGTCAGTGGCTTGCCAGCGGTATCAGCGTACCCGCTGAAATACCGTTCAAGGAACACCTCTTGCCGACGGCCAAAACGCCGCAGTGAGTGTTGTTCAGTTCAGATCCATTAAGTAGGGGTTGCGTCGCATGTGTGGCATCGTCGGTATCGTCGGTAAGTCGAACGTCAATCAGGCGCTGTATGACGCGCTAACCGTGCTCCAGCACCGCGGCCAGGACGCTGCCGGTATCGTGACCAGCCATGACGGCCGGTTATTCCTGCGCAAGGACAACGGTCTGGTGCGTGATGTGTTCCACCAGCGTCACATGCAGCGCCTGGTCGGCCACATGGGCATCGGCCATGTGCGCTACCCGACGGCGGGCAGCTCGACTTCCGCCGAAGCCCAGCCGTTCTATGTCAACTCGCCGTACGGCATCACCCTGGCGCACAACGGTAACCTGACCAACGTCGAGCAGTTGGCCAAGGAGATCTACGAGTCTGACCTGCGCCACGTCAACACCAATTCCGACTCGGAAGTGATGCTCAACGTGTTCGCCCACGAGCTGGCCCAGCGGGGCAAGCTGCAACCGACCGAAGAAGACGTGTTCGCCGCCGTGACCGACGTGCATAACCGTTGCGTCGGTGGTTACTCGGTGGTGGCGATGGTCACCGGCTACGGTATCGTCGGTTTCCGCGACCCCCACGGCATTCGTCCTATCGTCTTCGGCCAGCGTCACACCGACGAAGGCGTCGAGTACATGATCGCCTCCGAGAGCGTTTCCCTGGACGTGCTGGGTTTCACCCTGATTCGCGACCTGGCCCCGGGCGAAGCGGTCTACATCACTGAAGACGGCCAGTTGTTCACCCGCCAGTGCGCGACCAACCCGAGCCTTACACCGTGCATTTTCGAACACGTCTACCTGGCGCGTCCGGACTCGATCATCGACGGCATCTCGGTCTACAAGGCCCGCCTGCGCATGGGCGAGAAGCTGGCCGACAAGATCCTGCGCGAGCGTCCGGACCATGACATCGACGTGGTCATCCCGATCCCGGACACCAGCCGCACCGCGGCCCTGGAGCTGGCGAACCACCTGGGCGTCAAGTTCCGCGAAGGCTTCGTGAAGAACCGCTACATCGGCCGGACCTTCATCATGCCGGGCCAGGCTGCACGGAAAAAGTCCGTGCGCCAGAAGCTCAATGCCATCGAGCTGGAGTTCCGCGGCAAGAACGTGATGCTGGTGGACGACTCCATCGTACGTGGCACTACCTGCAAGCAGATCATCCAGATGGCCCGCGAAGCCGGCGCCAAGAATGTGTACTTCTGCTCGGCGGCCCCGGCCGTGCGCTACCCGAACGTCTACGGCATCGACATGCCGAGTGCCCATGAGCTGATCGCTCATAACCGCACGACCCAGGAGGTCGCCGACCTGATCGGTGCCGACTGGCTGATCTACCAGGACCTGCCGGACTTGATCGAAGCCGTGGGCGGCGGCAAGATCAAGATCGAACAGTTCGACTGCGCGGTGTTCGACGGCAAGTACGTTACCGGCGACATCGACGAGGCCTACCTGAACAAGATCGAAAGCGCCCGCAACGATGCGTCCAAGGCCAAGACCCAGGCGGTCAGTGCGATCATCGATCTGTACAACAACTAAAAGTGACAAACCGGCCCTGAGGGGCCGGTTTGCGTTTGACCGATTGCAGGAGTGACAGCATGAGTCAGGATTGGGATGCCGGTCGGCTGGACAGCGACCTTGAAGGCGTAGCGTTCGACACCCTGGCGGTTCGCGCTGGCCAGCACCGCACGCCGGAAGCCGAACACGGCGATCCGATGTTCTTCACCTCCAGCTACGTGTTCCGTACCGCCGCCGACGCGGCAGCACGGTTCGCCGGTGAAGTACCGGGCAATGTCTACTCGCGCTACACCAACCCCACCGTGCGCGCTTTCGAAGAGCGTATTGCCGCACTGGAAGGTGCCGAGCAGGCGGTTGCCACCGCCACCGGCATGGCGGCGATCATGGCCGTGGTGATGAGCCTGTGCAGCGCCGGCGACCACGTACTGGTATCGCGCAGCGTTTTCGGCTCGACCATCAGCCTGTTCGAAAAGTACTTCAAGCGCTTCGGCGTGGAGGTCGATTACGTGCCCCTGGCGGATTTGTCCGCTTGGGATGCGGCGATCAAGGCCAATACCAAATTGCTGTTTGTCGAGTCACCGTCCAACCCCTTGGCCGAACTGGTGGACATAGCCGCGTTGGCGGAAATCGCCCACGCCAAGGGCGCCATGCTGGTGGTCGACAACTGTTTCTGCACCCCGGCGCTGCAACAACCGTTGAAGCTGGGCGCGGACGTGGTGGTGCATTCGGCTACCAAATTCATCGACGGCCAGGGTCGTTGCATGGGCGGCGTGGTGGCCGGTCGCAGTGAGCAGATGAAAGAAGTGGTGGGCTTTTTGCGCACCGCCGGTCCGACCCTCAGCCCGTTCAACGCCTGGGTCTTCCTCAAGGGCCTGGAAACCCTGGGTCTGCGCATGAAAGCCCATTGTGCCAATGCCCAGGCCCTGGCCGAGTGGCTGGAGCAGCAGGACGGCATCGAGAAAGTCCATTACGCCGGCCTCAAGAGCCATCCGCAACACGACCTGGCCCTGCGTCAGCAGCGCGGTTTCGGTGCCGTGGTGAGCTTCGAGGTCAAGGGGGGCAAGGAGGGCGCCTGGCGCTTCATCGATGCTACCCGGCTGGTGTCCATCACCGCCAACCTGGGGGACAGCAAGACCACCATCACCCACCCGAGCACCACCTCTCACGGCCGCCTGTCGCCCCTGGAGCGTGAAGCAGCGGGGATCCGCGACAGCCTGATCCGCGTCGCGGTCGGCCTGGAAGACGTGGCCGACCTGCAAGCCGACCTGGCGCGTGGGTTGGCGGCCTTGTGATCGAGCTGGCAACGCCGCCGAGCGGCACCCATGGCCGGGTTGCACTGGTGACGGGCGCCGCCCGGGGGATAGGCCTGGGCATCGCCGCCTGGCTGATCTGTGAAGGCTGGCAAGTGGTGCTGACCGATCTGGATCGAGAGCGCGGTTCCAAGGTTGCCAAAACGTTGGGCGATAACGCCTGGTTCATCGCCATGGACGTGGCGGACGAAGCCCAGGTCGCCACGGGGATCGCCGAGGTGCTGGGCCAGTTCGGCCGGCTCGACGCGCTGGTGTGCAACGCGGCCATTGCCGACCCGCACAACATCACCCTGGAAAGCCTGGACCTGGCCCATTGGAATCGGGTCCTGGCGGTGAACCTCGGTGGACCGATGCTGCTGGCCAAGCACTGTGCGCCTTATTTGCGGGCCCACAACGGCGCCATCGTCAACCTGGCCTCGACCCGTGCCGCACAGTCGGAACCCGACACCGAAGCCTATGCCGCAAGCAAAGGTGGCCTGTTGGCCCTGACCCATGCCTTGGCGATCAGCCTCGGGCCGGAGATCCGGGTCAATGCCGTCAGCCCTGGCTGGATCGACGCACGTGACCCGTCTCTGCGCCGTTCAGAACCACTTACCGACGCCGATCACGCCCAGCATCCAGCGGGTAGGGTAGGCACGGTAGAGGATGTGGCGGCGATGGTGGCGTGGCTGTTGTCGCGCAATGCTGGTTTCGTCACGGGCCAGGAGTTCGTGGTGGACGGCGGCATGACCAAGAAAATGATCTATGAATGAAGCAGCTGCAAGTGGCGAGCTGCAAGCTGCAAGCGGTTTTGCGGTGTTGGCGTTTCTGCTTGCAGCTTGCAGCTTGAAGCTTGTCGCTCGACGTTGTTTTTGAAAAAAATCCAACCCTGCTATTGACTTAGCTTCGGTACCTGCGTAAATTTCGCGGCCTCAGCGAAGCAAAGGGTGATTAGCTCAGCCGGGAGAGCGTCTGCCTTACAAGCAGAATGTCGGCGGTTCGATCCCGTCATCACCCACCATGTTCCATGAGAGTCTTGCGAAAGCAGGACGGAAGCTGTCAAAAGCCTCCACCGACGCGCAGCGGTAGTTCAGTCGGTTAGAATACCGGCCTGTCACGCCGGGGGTCGCGGGTTCGAGTCCCGTCCGCTGCGCCATATTTTCCGAGTCAGGTCCGCCTGGTTCGAGATCGAGCCCACGGGTTTGATCAGACGAGTCAAATGGACGCAAGTCCACAGCGATACGCAGCGGTAGTTCAGTCGGTTAGAATACCGGCCTGTCACGCCGGGGGTCGCGGGTTCGAGTCCCGTCCGCTGCGCCATATCTGCTTCGAGGCCCACTGAACGCCTTGAAGCCAGGAAGAAAGCCGAAACGCCTCTTCTGATCGATAGCAAAGACCCTGGTCGAAAGACCGGGGTTTTTTGTTTCTGCCATTTAAGCCTGACCATTCCAGTTTCTGAAAGAGTGGATTGTGGTTTGTGCGCATTCCATCACAGGTGCATCGGGGGGAATATGAGCGCTCACGCTCACCTCCGCAGGGGTGAGAGAACCCTGACTGTAGCCGCTGGCGCCAGTTGACGCTGCATGCGCGAGGTGACACCGAATGGATAAAGTATCAATACCTCAATCGCCCTGGCATGAAGGCGAGTTGACCTTGCAGCGCGCCGTCGGTGCGGTCGACATGATGGTGGGTGTCGGCCAGCGGCAATTGGCACGGTCGTGGATGCCGGACCAGCATCGCGAGTTCTATGCCCAGTTACCCTTCGTGGTGCTGGGGGCTGTGGATCGGCAAGGCGATGTATGGGCCACGATACGCACGGGCCAACCTGGCTTCATGCATTCTCCCACGCCGGAACGCCTGCACATCAGCCTCCCGCCGCAGCCCGATGACCCTGCCCAGGACGGCATGAAGCCGGGCGATGCCATCGGCATGCTCGGCATCGAGTTGCATACCCGTCGACGCAACCGCATGAATGGCAACGTACTGCATCAGTCGGATGAGGGTATTGAAATCGCCGTGACCCAGGCCTACGGCAATTGCCCGCGCTACATCAATCTGCGCCAGTACGCCTTCGTCGACGAGACAGCGGGCGCCGTGCTTGAGTTGACCAGCGCGGACCCACAGGTACGGCGCATGGTCACTGCGGCCGACTCGTTCTATGTCGCGACCTACGTCGTGCGCGATGGCCAGAACCAGGTCGATGCCTCGCATCGCGGCGGCAAACCCGGTTTTGTGCGAATGGAAGAAGACGGGACGCTGACCATTCCGGACTTCTCCGGGAATCTGTTCTTCAACACCCTGGGCAACATCCTGCTGAACCCCCGCGCCGGGCTGGTGTTCATCGACTTCCAGAGCGGTGACCTGCTGCAAATGAGCGGTTCAGCCGAGGTGCTGCTGGACAGTCCTGAAATTGCCGCGTTCCAGGGCGCCGAGCGGCTGTGGCGCTTCAAGCCGCAGCGTATTGTTTACCGTCAGGCCGCGATCCCGTTGCGTTGGACGGACACGGCCGAGGGCGCCTCACCCAACTCGATGATGACGGGCAGTTGGGAGCAGGCGACCGAGCGCTTGCAGGCCGAAGCACTGCGCAGTCACTGGCGTTCGATGCAGGTTGTTCGCATCGTGGATGAGAGCCGCAGCATCCGCTCGTTCTATCTACAGGCCAGTGATGGCGCTGGCTTGCCCGGATTTGAACCGGGGCAGCACCTGCCCGTGCGGGTTCGCTTGGAAGGGCAGCAGGCACCGGCCATCCGCACCTACAGTGTTTCCAGTTCTCCGTCGGATGAATTCTTGCGCATCAGCGTCAAACGCGACGGCTCGGTGTCTTCGCATCTGCATGATCGGGTTCAAGTCGGGGACCAGATCGACGTCCGGGCGCCCCAAGGGGATTTCACGGTCCAGGCCTCCGAGCGGCGTCCACTGGTATTGCTGGCCGCGGGCGTTGGTATTACGCCGCTGCTGTCGATGTTGCGCGAAGTGGTCTATCAAGGGAAACGCATCAATCGCATGCGGCCGACATGGCTGATACAAAGCAGCCGTTCAGTGGCCGACCTGGCCTTTCGTGATGAAGTCGACGAGTTGGTGGCCCGTGCGGGGGACAAGATCAAGGTCCTGCGTGTGGTCAGTCAGCCGCCCGTCGACGGTTCAGCCGACAGTTACGACATGGCCGGCCGCATCGATGTCGAACTGCTCAAGACCTTGCTCCCGCTGAATGACTACGACTACTACCTCTGCGGGCCGGGGAGTTTTACCCAGGCGCTGTACGATGGGCTGCGCACATTGCGCATTCCCGATGATCGCATTCATGCCGAAACCTTCGGCCCGTCAACGCTGGTCCGTGACATTGAAGTCAGCGTGCCTGCGGCGGAACAAGTGCCCATGGCCGATGAACCGGTGAAAGTCCTGTTCGCCACCTCGGGCAAGGAAGCGCGCTGGGAGCCTGGCACCGGGACGTTGCTCGAACTGGCGGAAGCGCGGGGCCTGAATCCGGAGTTCAGTTGCCGCGGAGGCTCGTGCGGTACCTGCAAGACCCGGCTGAGCAGTGGCCAGGTGCATTACCTCAATACGCCGGCGCAACGATTGGAGGCGGATGAGGTGCTGATCTGCTGTGCTGTGCCGGCGCAGGGGAGTGAGACGTTGGTGCTGGATGTCTGAAGGCGTTTGGAGGCTGTCCCTGGTTCAAGCGGGCGCGTCCGGCCCGTGCTTCAGCAGGTTCGACAGGCGGGTCAGCCCCTCGGTCAATTCCTCGAAGGACGGGCCCCCAAGGCACAGGCGAATGCCGGTTACCGGTTCATCGCGATCCACCATCAGCGATTCTGGTGCCGTCACGCTGATGCCCGCCTGGGCTGCCGCCTTGGTGAAGCGTTCCGCGGCGTCACGGGGCATCGGCAGCCAGATGTGATAAGCATCCGGGTGCGAGACGCATTCGGCCTCGCCGAGCAATTCGGCGGCGAGGCCGGTCCTGCGCCGCGCTTCATGCCGCAAGTCCTGCTGGATGGAGGCGACCACGCCGCTGGACAACCAGTCTTCCACCACGGCGCAGGACAACGGCGACGGGCCCAGGGGAATATCCTGCAGGTGTTCCTGCGCAGCGCCATGCAACTCAGCGGGCAGCGTGAGCATGCCGATCCTCAATCCGGGGCCGAGGGATTTGGACAGGCCGTTGACGTGCAACACCCTCTCGGGCGCCAGCGTCGCGAGGGCAGGCTCTGGCGCAGATCCCAGCGCATAGACACCATCCTCGATGATCCAGGCGCCCGCCTGTCGACAGACCTCGACGATCGCCTGCCGGCGCGCCGTACCCATCGTCGCCGTGGTCGGGTTGTGAAGCGTGGGGGTGAGATAGACCACTTTGTTGCGGGTTGCTGCGAGATGACCGAGGGCCTGGGCGAGCGCCTCCGGCAACATGCCTTGTGCGTCGATCTCGACCCCTTGCATCCGATAGCCTTTGCGCCGGGCCAGGGCAATCGCGCCGGGATACGTGAGGCGCTCCGTCAGGATCACCCCGTGGGGCCGCAGGCGAGGTCGAAAGCCAGGGAAATGGCCTGGCGGGCATTGCCTGTCAGTACCAGGTGGGACGGTTCGACCACGATGCCGAGGGTTTCAAGCCAGCGGGCCAGCAGGCGACGATGTTCCAGGTGTCCGGCGGGTGGTGAATAGAGATTGAGATGGTCGGCGTCGATCTTGCGAGCGATGCCGGTCAGGGTCCGCGCCAGGAGGCGGCTCGTCAACATGGCGGGCGGCACGTTGGACGAAAAATCGATCAGTCGCTGTCCGTGTGCCTGCAGGATGGCCACGAACGTTGCCCGGCCCTTGACGCTGCGTACCAGGCCCCGTCGTTCCAGGGCGGCATAGGCTTTCGTCACCGTCCCCAGCCCGACCCCCAGTTGCCACGCGAGCTGCCGATGGGCGGGGAGGCGGTCGCCACTTTTCAATCGACCTTCGACGATGTCGTCGGCCAAGGCGCACACCAGGCGTTCTGATGCGTTCGCTTCGATGTCCGCAAGGCGGGGTGTCCAGGGCGATTGAAGGCGCATTGTGGGCAACCGGTGAATGAATAGTGTCGCGTGACACTATTTCAATAGTCATGAAGTGTCACGCGCATTATGGTACTTGCGGACAACGGTTCAATTATTCGGAACGACGGAAACGCCGCGCGTCTTGAACGCCTCTTGAGGACATCCCAATGATCGATCATCCGATCATGCTTGCCTTTGGCAGCTACATCCTTGCCGCCGCCAGCCCGGGCCCGAGCAATATGGCGATCATGGGCGTGGCGATGCGTGACGGGCGCTCCCACGCCTTGGTCCTGGCCTCCGGCGTCATGACCGGCTCGCTCTTTTGGGCGTTCCTGGCGGCGACGGGGATCTCCGCCTTGTTGGCGGCGTGTGCACAGGCGCTTTTCGTCATCAAGGTGGTGGGCGGGGTCTATTTGCTCTACCTGGCGATGCGCGCGGGCAAGGCGGCCATGGCATCGACACACGAGAGCGCCGGTGCGGTTGTCGGGCGGGAGGCTCGGCGTTATCTGCCTCTGTACCGCCAGGGTGTGGTCATGCACATCGGCAATCCCAAGGCCATCATGTCCTGGATGGCCATCATGTCGCTCGGGCTCCGCGAAGACGCGCCAGTCGGTACCTTGCCCGCGATCATCGGCGGATGCGCCTTGCTCGGCGTCATCATCTTCGGCGGCTACGCCATCGCGTTTTCGACGGCTGGGATGATCGCCGGCTACACTCGGCTGCGGCGCTGGATTCAGGGGCTGTTCTCTGCGCTGTTTGCGCTCGCGGGATTGAAGCTTCTCGTGTCGTCCCACTGATGTTCCGGTGTTTTGAAGTCGCCAGGAAAAACGAAGGAGAATGTTTTGGACCCTGTGATTCAAATCGTTGACGTGTTCGGCGCCGAGTCGTTCTCCGGCAACCCGCTGGCCGTGATCATGGGCGCCGATGCGCTGGAAACGGATGAGATGCAACGTCTGGCCCGCTGGTTCAACCTGTCGGAAACGACCTTTGTGCTATCGCCGACGCACCCGGACGCCGACTATCGGGTCAGGATTTTTTCGCTGGACCGGGAGTTGCCGTTCGCCGGGCACCCGACATTGGGAAGCTGCCATGCCTGGCTTTCGACTGGCCACAAACCCATGAATGAGGCGCACATAGTCCAGGAGTGTGGCGTGGGGCTCGTGGCCATTCGTCGTGATCGAGGCCGGCTTTGCTTTGCCGCTCCTGCGTTGATTCGCTCTGGCACTCCATCCAGGGAGGAGTTGAACGAGGCGGTGCAATTTCTGCGGATAGATCCGTGCGACGTCGTCGAGGCGGCCTGGGTCGACAATGGCCCTGGATGGCTGGGCATCCGATTGGCGTCGGCCGAGCAAGTCCTGGCCCTGCAACCGGCACCCAACTGGCCGCGTAACGTCGACATCGGCGTGATTGGGCCGCATGCCAGCGGTGACACGGCTTTCGAAGTGCGCGCCTTTTTCAGCAATCATTTGGGCGCCACCGTCGAAGACCCGGTCACGGGCAGCCTGAATGCCTCGCTGGCGCAGTGGTTGTTCGAGGCTGGCCCGGCTGAGCAGGCCTATGTTGCAGCCCAAGGCACCTGTCTCGGTCGCAAGGGGCGCATCCATGTGCGGCGCGATGACACCGGCCAAGTCTGGATTGGCGGCGAAACGCGCACTCAGGTGGAGGGGCGGTTACAGGGGCTTTTTGAACGTCAGCCCCTTGATTGAGCGGCCCCCTCCATCACATGGAGCCGTCGAGTGCGGATTTCACACCCCCAGCTTGTCCCGCAACCCGTAATACCACGCGCCCAGCGCCGCGAAGGGCGTGCGCAGCAGCTGACCGCCGGGGAACGGGTAGTGGGGCAGGTCGGCAAACGCATCGAAACGCTCGGCCTGGCCACGCAGCGCCTCGGCCAATACCTTGCCTGCCAGATGCGTATAGGTCACGCCATGGCCGCTGCAGCCCTGGGAATAGTAGATGTTGTCCCCCAGGCGTCCGACCTGCGGAAGACGCGACAATGTCAGCAGGAAATTTCCGGTCCAGGCGTAATCGATCTTCACATCCTTGAGCTGCGGGAACGCCTTGAGCATCTTCGGCCGGATGATCGCTTCGATGTTCGCCGGATCCCTCGCGCCATACACCACACCACCGCCGAAGATCAGGCGCTTGTCGCCCGTCAACCGGTAGTAGTCGAGCAGGTAGTTGCAGTCCTCGACGCAATAATCCTGGGGCAAGAGACTATGGGCCAACTCGTCACCCAGCGGCGCGGTCGTGATCACCTGCGTGCCGCAAGGCATGGACTTGGCCGCCAGCTCCGGCACCAGATTGCCCAGGTAGGCATTGCCGGCCACGATAATGAACTTGGCCCTGACCTTGCCCTGTGGCGTGTGCACCACCGGGCTGGCACCGCGCTCGATGCGCACCGCGGGTGACTGCTCATAAATCACCCCACCCAGGGATTCCACGGCCGCCGCCTCACCCAGTGCCAGATTGAGCGGATGGATATGTCCGCCGCTCATGTCCAGCATGCCGCCGACATATTGATCGCACGCCACTATCTCGCGGATACGCCGCTGATCCAGCAGCTCCAGCTGGGTATGGCCGAAGCGCTCCCACAAACGCTTCTGCGACTCCAGATGGCCCATCTGCTTAGCGGTGAGGGCGGCGAATACACCGCCGTCCTTCAAGTCGCACTGAATCTGATACTTCGCCACCCGCTCCCGAATGATCCGCCCACCCTCGAACGCCATCTTGCCCAGCAACTGCGCCTGCTGCGGGCCGACACTGCGCTCGATCACATCGATGTCGCGGCTGTAGCTGTTGACGATCTGCCCGCCATTGCGCCCCGAAGCGCCAAACCCCACCTTGGCGGCCTCGAGAATCGTGACCTTGAAGCCGTTCTCCAGCAAAAACAGGGCAGAGGACAGACCGGTATAACCTGCACCGATCACGCACACATCAGTCTCGATTTCATCCTGCAGGGCCGGGCGGGGCGGCACCGGATTGGCCGACGCGGCGTAATAGGACGCTGGATAAGGTGTGTTCGCCATTCTGCAACCTCTGTTTTATATTTTTTACGAGTGCACAGATCCTACCCGAGATAAAAATCGGCCGCCAGCCACCCCCAAAATCTCCATCCCGTGGGGGAAATTAAATATTTTGCATATTCATAGGGTTAGGTGAAAAAAAGGTGTTGACACCCCTTCGGAATTCCGTAGAATGCCGCCTCACAGCAGGCACGTAGCTCAGTTGGTTAGAGCACCACCTTGACATGGTGGGGGTCGTTGGTTCGAGTCCAATCGCGCCTACCAAACAAAATCCGCTCTGCTGGGCGGTCTAGAAGGGGTTACCGGAAACGGTAACCCCTTTTTGCTTTTTTCCCTTTGGGCAAACTTTGGGAATATTTTGGGCAAACGACCACCGCGCTACACCTTCAGGTCGGCTTTGACCTTCATGTAAACCACCGCCTCTTCGCCGTGCCCTGCCTGGTAGTGCTCGGTCAATCTTGACGTCCGCGTGCCCCATCAATCCCTGAATGTGTTCCTGATCGAAACCCTGCTGCTCGTATAGCCAGGCACCCAGCGCTCGGATATCGTGAAAAGTCGGGCGTTCGCCAGCCGGAATATCCGCGTAAGCCTGTGAGTCGTCCCGAGCCTGGGCGAATGACTTGGTCAGGTAGTCAGCGGTTGCTGCGTTCCAATGCAGCTTGGCATCCAACTGGGTGCGCTTTCGGGCCTTGGGCGCGTATTGGATCAGGTACGGGCAGACGACCGGCGACTTCATGCACTCCATCACCACTTCGCGTAGCAGCTGGCCCATGACGATCTCAAGGTGCACCGGCTTCTCGTAGTTCTGCGTCTTCCCGGGCGACACCCTGATAGTGTTCTGCTCGAGATTCACGGCCGATTTCGGCCATGCCACAATATCTTCCCGCCGCTGAAGACTCAGCAACCCCAGCCGGATGCCCGCTTCAGCCAGATCGGCTTCCCACATACCCCCAGAATCTTGTTCAAGCCCTCAACCGTATGGCGCTGGCGCTTCTTCTCGGCTTCCTTCTTCACCAGAGTCAGCTCCGCCGAGTTGCGTTCGCCCATGCCCTCGCAGCGCTTCAGGACTCCCTTCAACACTTCGACGAGCTCGTCGCGCAGCGCACGCTCCTCCCGGCCGATATCCCAGAACTGCTGACTCCAATGGCCGGCAGGCGGCGGGTTGCTGTTCTGCGCGCCCAGGGCCAAGGCTTCGACGATCATGTCGCACAGGTCCCGCTTGTAAGCGTTGTCGCCATCAATGCTCAGGCCCTGCCGTCGCAGTGCGTCGAGCGCGTTATTCAGGTTCGCCTCGGGCGACGGCAGGACTAGATCGAAGTCGACCTTTCCCGGCCGGCAGGCGATGAGAAACATCTGACAGTCGAGCGGCAGGTGCTGGGCGATATCGGAGATTGCTTCTATCGCTGCTTCGCGCAGTGAGTACTTTTGATCGGGCATAGGGATACCTCGCCTGCCGTACACCGGCAGGCTGTAGTTGATGGGGATGAGTTACATCACAGTGGCTAGATATGCTTCAGCGATTTGCTGCCGCTGCTCTTGGCGCTGGTGGAGAGTTATCAGACCCCTTTTGAAAAGGCGGTTGGTCCAACGGTCGCAGTCGCGGAAAAATTGATTTCTAGACCGACGGGTTGTGATTTGGGCAACGGCGATTATTGATTCAGCAAACTTATTCATGAGGTGTTCCTCGTTGGTGGTCGAGGCTCAATGGTCAATGCTTGCAACTGTCGGTTTCCCGACTATTTCAATCCAGTGTGTTCATGGTCTCGGCCCCCAGCCAGGCCATGTAGAGCAGGGGGAGATCATGGCTGCTCTCCTTGGCTCATGGCCGCGTCGATTGCCTCTTCCCGGCTCGGGTGCCAGTCTGTCGGATTTGCCTCACCATACTCTCCGGTGTGCGCTCTCCATTTGCCGAACATGCGAGCCACCCAGGTTACCCTCGATACTCGTGCACCGATATCGCCCGGCATCCTTGCACAGCCCACCAACCACCGAAGCAATTTCGGCCGGCAGGTGTTGCATAAACTCCAGGCTGCACTCGACCGATACGGCTGCTCCGCACGCCGCGGCTGATTCACTGATGATCTTGCGCAGCGCCTCGTTCTCTGCCTTGAGCTGGTCGCGTCTTTTCTCGGCCGGCTCGGCGCGGTGCTTCATTTGGCTCGAGCCCTTCTTATGGAGTCACTCCAGGGCTTGAAGAAGGCGGCGTTTCATTGTCAGCAGATGGGATTTTTTTGGTGGGCGGTAGTATTATGCCATCATTGGCGTGATCGTTTATTAGCAGGCGTTAATTCGCTGTGCAGGAGTCCGCTCAGTTCTTGTAGCTTAAAGTTCTAACCAATTCATTTTAATGATTACTAATGAGGCGAGATTAGTATGGCAGTGAAAAAGAGAGGATCGACCATGTCGATCAAGAAGAGAAGGTTTCGTTCTCTTCTTGCAAGTTTGAGTTACGATATAGATGAGGTTGAAGATGGGGTGATTTATTTCAAAAGCGAGAACTTTATTTATAGGTTGATATTTGAGGGGGATAATAACGGGTTTGTAGGTTTTGGTTTTTCTGTAGCTATTGACGAGGTCGATAATAAAGTCGGTCAACAGGAAGTTGAGCGCTACATAAATTCAACATATAAAATAATGAAGTGTTTTTATGATGATGCCGGCCTGGTTCTGTCATGCGAGGGTTTTGCGATAAATGACGAGGAATTCATACGTCTAGCTAAATTCTCCGTCGCTTCCATGTCCTACGCATATGCTGAGTTGTGCGAAAAATTCCCAAGCGCAGTTTAAGTTATGGAGCAATCACAGGCAGCAACACCTAAGGGCAAGGTTTCACAAGTTTTCGCTGCTGCTCTCGGTTCGGCTACTATTGTTTTAGTTAATCGTAATCTTGAGCCCGCGCAGGCGGGTGCTGCAATGTATTTCATACCTGTTATTACATTGCTGGCTTCAGGGTTATTCGGCGAATTAGAGGAGCGAATCAAGGAGAGCTGGTCGGATTATCGAGAAAAATCTGAAGTTAAGCAATTTGTCGTTGAGTGTGATGATTTTCTCAAGGATGAAAACTTAGATGATTCTCAAAAAGAAGAAATTATTGCAAGGAAAAATCAAGCTCGAATGTCGGTAATCAATAATAAATTCCAAAAGCTCAATAAACATGCGCCGACTGGCACCAAGATTAAGCCAAAAACTAGTAGACGTGTGAATCCAAAAACACCAGATGAGTAGCTGGGGTTGCCTTTAAAAGTGGGTTCACCAATGGCCGCTCGCAAGTTTGTTGCGCAACTACCGGGCGGGAGCCCGCGATTGATTTTCCGTGGGCATGGGAGTCCTTGCCGGGCCAGGCTCGGGCGGTGGAGTGGGGGAGTTACGCGGCTTCGGATTGGCGATCAGCAACACGCCACGGGTCATTGGAGTGGGCGAGGGCTGCCATCGGCGGTGGGCTGACGCTGTTGCCGCACATGTGCACTTGCTGGGTCTTGGTGAAGGGCTTGCCGTCGGCGCCGTGGCTGATGATGTAGCCGGCCGGGAAGCCTTGGGCCTTGTACAGCTCGGAGGGCTCAGCATCCGCAGGCAGATGTCCACCATGACGTAGGACGTGCCCTTCACCATTACGGTGACCATGGCCAGGCGGTCCTTGGTGGTGATCGTCCGCGCCGGGGCATCGCAGGCGCTGATGTTCTCGGTGCCGTAGTAGCTGATCAGGAAGGCCGCGACTCGCAGGGCGCCGGCTTCGTGCTCAGGCGAGAGTGTCAACGATACCAGAGAGCTTTTCCCGCCACTCCCGGCGGTGATGTTGGGGGCGGGCTCTTCCAGGCCCTGGCTCACGCTGGCGCCGAATGCGCGCTCCATGAAGGCGCTGACCAGGCCGTGGTGCTGACCCCGGCGCTGACGGTGTGCAGTGGCTTGTCGACGTCCCTCGCATCATAGTTGCCACGCAGGTGAGTAAAGGGGACAGATTTATTTTTGTTTTCGCTGCGTTAGAAGCGTCCAAAAAAGATCAAAGTCCATAGAAAGGCAGTATTGACAGATGCTTGCTGCTTGCAGGAATAAATCAGTAACCTTTAGGTTTTGTTCGGCTCCATCCGTTTCCGGGCTGGAGCCGTAGTTCAAGCTTGCCCTTGATAAAAGGTGATAGTCTCTTTTAATGAATCTGAAAATCCATAAATATCATCGAGTGAACTTATAGGGTGTCGAGTTTCATTTTTGTCTTTGTCAAAAACACCTAGATATTTTTGAGATCTGTTGAAGTGAAGTCTTGCAATGGGTTTTCGGTTGTTATCATCCAATAAAATTCCGAAATAGCTTTGGGTGTCTCGATGTGCAATTCGCTTTGCGTCGATTACCGTGCGTACTATAGCTTTTATTATATGGAACCCCTCTAATTCCTCCACTGTCGTAAGAACTCTATCTTCAGGCGTGTCATTTGTTTCTGGTTGAGTTTCGGATACAACCAGTTCAGCAGGGGTAGGTAGCGGTACACCGCTGATTGCAGATTTCAAACGATCGTTAATTTGATCATTCAGAAACTGAGCAGCGGCTTTTTTGGTTAGGAGCGCAAACTGTTCTCTTACCTTTTGAGTGATCGCACCTTCGTAGATTCGAGAGGCAAAGAAGCGCACAAAGTCATCGTCGGGCTGAGTAAGTTGGGAGGCCATTTCCCTTTTTATCTGACCGACGTATTTTAATTCGCCTGCTGCATTGATTATTGATTCAACGTCGAATGCTGACTTGGTAAGCTTTTGTAATTCTGGAACTACGTGTTCATCAATGTCCAGAAGATCTATTTCTAAAAATGGTTTTTCATCCATTTTGTTGGGAGCATCTAAATCGGTGAAAAATCTATAATACCTTCCATTGGTTAAGATTGAGATTCTGGCGGTTGTGACATGGAAGTATCTAAATAATTGGCTGGCGTGGTTTATGTTTAAAGATTCGCCAATTTTTTTGGTTTCAATAAGTATTTGTATCTGGCCGTTTTTTAAAATGGCATAATCTATTTTTTCGCCCTTTTTTGTACCAATGTCACAAATATATTCAGGAACGACTTCGGATGGGTCGAAAACGTCGTAACCAAGTACTGTATGAATGAAGGGCATTACAAACGCGGTTTTAGTTGCTTCCTCAGTTTGGATCGTTGACGCTAATTGGCTCACCTTCGCCGACATTGCATTCAAGCGCTCTAAAAATTCCATTTTCCTAGCTCCGCTGCACGTTCGCCCGATCGGGCTTATGGAGGCCTAACGCTACTACTTGTTAGATCTGTCGAATACTGGATTTTCGTCCATGCTGGATGTCCAGACAGCGACGCTTAAGTGCAGCGCCATCGCATATTGTTTACAGGTCTTGAAAACCTGATGGAACAAGGAGGGGCATGCTTACTAGATGGACTGAGTGTTAGTAAATCCAGGTCTCCTTCGCGCTATCCCTGGAGCCCGCCCGTTTCTAATACGAACCACGTTGATCCTTATCGCAAAATCCTACACAAACCTCGGAAACCATCACCTTGCCGCTCCAGCAGAGCGAATCCTATAGTCCTTCCGTCGCCCAATGGCGACTCGGGTTTGGCGACTCGATGGAATGAAGTAGACCTTTTCCATTGAATTGAGGTACTACCCATGAATCGATACATGCCCATCACCGGCATCGACCTTATCCCTGCAACGCTGTTCATCGACACCGAAGCGCCTCTCGACGTCCTCTTCGAAACAGCCGATTACCGCATTCGCACCGTTACCCAGCTTCTGGAAAATATTGCGTTTCACTCGGATATCAGTTCGGACACCGTAGTGCTCGCCGACTTTTGCAAGCTCCTGACGACGTCGCTACGCGATGGGTGTGACGTGATGGATGTGATTGGTCGGCGGTTGCGGGCGCAGGCGGCTGGTTAGAAGAATGGGCGACTTGTGAGTCGCCCATTTCATGAGGCTTGGGTCGGTTGAATAACGGTCGTAGCCCACCGGTCTTTACAGTAGAGTTTTTTAGCAGCCCGCCAGAGGCCAACCGACCCGCGCCGCACGAAGAAGGCTGGCCTTGACAACCAATCGGTGAAACGGGGCAATCACCAAGATGTACGCCCGGCCCAGACGATTGTGACAGTGCACCACGGTTGAAAAAACCAGCTGGCGACTGCCTTCCGGCTCTGTCTCTTCAGAACATAAGATCGATATCCGGAAGTCGAGGTGCTTGTCGTCCTCTCCGAGCACGATTTCAGTCTGGTTCGTGCTGTAGACCTTGAAGATTCCAACCCGATTGGCAAGGGTTGCCAACTGTTTGGCTGTCTTGAGACCAAAACAGGCAACGATAGTGTCTCGGACTTTCATGAGCCAGCCGATCCAGGAGGGCTGGTGGGAAAGGATGAATCGAGCCAGTGAATCCGGATTGCTGGATGTGCCCGCAGGGAGCCGAATCGCGAAGGCGTCCGCCAGGTTCATCGACTGGTAAAGGTGGGCGATGCCGGACCTGGTGGGGACTGGCACGGAGGTAATGAGCTCAAATTCTCGGTGCATCGGGGATCCTTCCTGAGTTCTGACACGGATTAATTGGATGTTGTTGAAGCGCCCACTGCTCCTTGGCGAATACTGAGCTCAATCACGGCATCATAGAGCGCTTGCTGCCCAGCTGGCAGAACAGGGAGTAACGTCGCGCGGCGCTTGTCGACACCGAACCAGGACTCCACCAACCATCCCACCAGATAGAGTGCCGACAGGCATCCGCCAGCGGTTGCAATGTTCCCCGGCATACAAGAGGCTGGTCCACGCACTCAAGTCCCAGGGCTTGCAGGTCCGAGCGTGCATCCGGGTGCGTAGTCGCTTGGCCGTTAAGCAACCCAAGTCGTTCGAGAATGAAAGCGCCGGCGCAGATGGAGCCGATTCGCTGGCGTCTGGCGTCAAGTTCAAACGACGGTAGGAAGTCTGGAGCGGCAAGTGCGGCGGGGATACCTTCCTTGCCGCTGACAAACAATACCGCGTCGGCACTATTGGCCTCCGAAAGCGGACCGTGCACCGAAACAGGCAGGCCGTGCGCCGATCGCACAACAGGGCTGGACCCCACTATTCGGACGTGCCAATCCTCGGTGCTGCGGCCTAAGATGTCCCACATCAGGAACAGGTCGATATCCGTGAAGTGGTCGAAAGCAACCAGAACGATTTTTTTCAAGGCGAGCTCCATGACAAGTGCTGGTGCTCGCAACGTATCAATCGGTTGCCCACCCTACACAGTCTGTATGGTGCTAAACAGGGAGCGAAATAACGGGTGAAAAAACTGACGCGTAACCATTGGATCGCCGCTGGTTTTGAGGCCCTCGACCAAATAGGGTACACGGGCGTTTCGGCCGAGAGTCTATCGCGCCGATTGAATGTGACCCGTGGATCGTTCTATCACCATTTCCGCAATCGCGAAGACTTTGTCCGCACTTTGCTGGCCGCTTGGGAAGAAGATTACACGGAGCGCATGCTCGCTTATGCGGCGCAGGGGCGTAGCGCGGGCGAGACCTTGAAACGCTACTTGAGTATTGCCGCTGAGAAACAACCAGGGCGGGAAGTTTCCATCCGAGCCTGGTCGCTGCGCGATCCGTTGGTAGGCGAGTTTCAGCAGCGTGTCGACACAAGACGACTGGACTTCGCGATACGGACCTGCCGCCGCTTGGTCCATAGGCCAGGCGAAGCAGAGGTGATGGGTCAGATGGCCCATTTATGCCTGATCGGCGGCCAACAGGCAGGGCTGCGGCGTGACGCCGCTCGCTTCAATGGTTTCATGCATCGAGCCTTTTCACTTCTCGAAGGGGCTCTTGCACCGTGGCGCGCTAAGTTGTGACCTGATACCTCCCGGCATAGACGCTATGGGCAGGCCATAGACTGCCGAGCCTGGTGCTTGGTCCATAAGAGACGACCATTGATTCTTCCTTCAGACCATGACTCGGTCACCAGAGAGCAATGGCCGCTCAGGTTCTCAACAAATGTCCTTGGATAACCCTCAGGCTCATCACCACCCAGGCGCATCCAGTTTGGATCTGTCGAGGCCAGGGATCTGTAAGGGGTGCAGGCGGCCAATGTGAGCAGAGAGAGTGCCAAAACCAGCTTTGTCATAAAGTCCTGATCAATCTGCAACATGGCTGATCACCGTCTATTTCCTCGTCCGTGAAGGCGGTCGATAAGTGTGCGGGCAGAAACTGGGTGTGTAGATAGACAGGGCCCTTTTCCAATGCGAGCTACGGCGAGGCGTTGCTGCAAATGACGCTATACGACCCACCTCAATCGGCGGAAACCAGACAGTTGGGGGCAGGGCACCGCTTGAGTTCACGTGTAATCGGACCGTCTCATAATTGTGGTCTGCCCGCGTTTTCCTTGCATCCGCAGCCCACAAGACCATTGTCGCGACTGACAAGGGGGCAGCGCTCGATTTGAGTTCATGATCTCTTTCTGCTCCACCGCACTGCCACTCTGGTGATGCTCGCTCTCTGTGGGCCCGGCCCGCGAAGAAGGCACGGAGGCGGCGAAAAGGGTTTAAATCTGACCAGGCCATATCCAAGCGTGCCTGCACCATCTCATTTTTTGCCTGGACGATCTGCCCTGCCAAACTGAGCGCCCTTTTCTTGAACTCCCTGTGAAGGGCCTGCTCCTCGGTCTCGTTCCCCAGTGGCGCAACCTTCATCTCGGAGAATGTGAAAAGAACTTTGTCGCTGAGGACATAAAACGTGCCGCGACATTTTTGTATATTCCCGTGAAAGATAAAGTCGGCCGAAAGGAACGCACGTTCGTCTACGTCTATGTAGTACAGCAGCTCACCCAAGTGGTTTCGAACTTTTCCGTCCTGGTGAATCCGGCCCAAGGGTGCGCCATCGCTGCCATTGCCTTTGAAGACCAGGTAGCGGCCGTTCGTGTAGTTGTACGGCATTAACGTTCCTTATTCCGCCCTGACATTGGAACCCCTGGTTTGCCCACTCACCGCACCCATCCATCCATGACCCTTGCCCGCAACGCTATCAGGTCAAGACTGGCCATGCCCAATTTCTTCTGGCGTCTGTTGGCAAATCCCATAAGGCGCCCGACGGTCAGTCGCGTCGACCCGACTGGCTAGCCAATAACCTGTACATGATTTATATTTTTGTACAGGTTTTTGTAATGGGATGTAGGAAAAGTGACCCCCCTCGAAAAGCTGATTTCATGGCATGAAAGTTGGGCGCTGCGCAATCAGATCGTGAAATGCAAGAGCTGTGGCGCCGAGCAGTCCGAGAGCGATAGAGAGCTGACGTTCATGCATGAGCCGACCTGTCTGAATGCGAGATTCGCCACCCAACCCTGGCAGGCGTTGGATGAGGTGAGAGAGGCTTATTGGGTTCCGCCGGAAACCTCATCATTGGATTAGAGCGGGGGAATACAGCGGTGAATCACGGGGGAGATGAGCATCGTGGTGCTGTCCCTATTTCATAATGCCCCCGGCTCGTAGTGGCAAAGTAATGATGCTAAATTCTGCGCGTTCAACGTGTGCGCTCATTTGCCCCACGGGAATACCTAACCTCTCTCAACCAATTCTGTGGATATGGACGTCAATGAACAAAACCAAGCTCTCGATTGCGCTGTCCTGCGCTGTTGCCATCGTGATGTTGAGTGGATGCGCTGCTTCTGTGAAAAGCGGCGGAACTGAAACACTGGTCATCCAGGAATCAGCCAAGCAGAACCTGGTCGTCAACTTCCAGGGAAACAGCAAGGTTGAACAGAACGAGGACTGGTCTCGCCTGAAGCAAGAATGGAGTGACGCCCTGCAAGCGGAAGCGACTCGCGCGGGCTACCACCTTGCCGAAGCCCAGCCGACAAGCCTCGACGGCAAAGACGGTGTGGGCATTAAAATCAACGTGAGCAATTTCCGTTACCTGACCCCAGGCGCACGCTACGGAGCCGGTGTCATGGTAGGCAATGCGTGGGTCAACTCCCGCGCAGATTACTCGGACTTGAAATCAGGCCACCTGATTGGCACACGGACCTATGACACGACATCGTCTGCTTGGGAGGGCGTCATGTCGGCCATGACCCAAAAGCAGGTTCAGGCTATTTCTCAGCAAATCATCAGTGACATCAAGAGCGCGAAAGCCAAGTAAGACGATTCTTGCTTAACGTATCGACGTTTGGATTGGGGCGTTGATCTCATGTCTTTTGCTGTGAAGCTTTTGGAAAAACGGAAAGAAAGCACACCCTGAGGAAGGGGTGATCAATGTTAAAGAAACATCAGGAAAGCAAAGCAGTGACTGCTGCTGACATCGAGCGCTCTATTCAGGCACTGAACAAAATGGCTGAGCGCCTCTGGGGCGATGGCCGGGAAGCTGAGGCGAAAGCGCTGCTCGATGCCTTGGATGCTTTAAATAGAGCCCTCGACCGGATCAGGATTGGTGAAAGCCGCAGGGTGCTTCATTGACGAGAAGAGTAGGCCGTAACACTTAATGCCAGTCAGTTAAGCCACAAACCTGTGGGAGCAAAGCTTGCTCGCGATAACGACAGACCAGTCAACATTGCTGCTGACTGACTTAGCGCAATCGCGAGCAAGCTTTGCTCCCACAGGTTTTGCGCCGTTTGATCCTCAACTGACTGGTATTAGGCCGTAACGCGTTGTTTTGAGTGGGGCTGCCTGCCTATGGGAAATGAATTTGTCCCTTTTTCGCTATCGCCGCAACGCAAAAGCCCCGATCCAAATCGGGGCTTTCTCATTTCCGATAGAGACAAAACCCGCCGGATGGCGGGCTGTGCTTGTCAGTTCTTGCAGGCTACCTGCGGAGGCACAGCAGGCGTCAGCTTTTTGGGAATGACAATTGAAGTGCCAGGGAAAGAGGCGAGTTCGAAAACCCCGAGGATGCACATAAGCGTTTGCCCGCCATCTTTGTTGGGGCTGTTAGCCACGCCTGCCAAAGCTTCATAGTCTTTCCCTGGTTCCAGCTTGTAAACCAGCGCCTGGCCACCGCAGGACGAGTAAGTGCTGCCATAGCCGCCAATGGTCGCGCCCAGGGTTGCAACCTGGAAGGGTAGATCAGCCCTGACGCGATACTCGGTCACGACCTCTTTGTACGCCCCTTCGGCCATCCGAATGGCAGGGATGTACTCGATAAGAGTGGGCATAACGCGTTGCGGCATGCCAATGCTCGCTGTCTTCAGAGGGTACTGCGGATAGTTGATGCTCGCCGTCCCGTCCCGCCCGAAACGTCCGGCTTCAGCCATTTTGTGACGGGTAGCAGGGGCACAACTGCCAATGATGCTGTCTCCATACACGCTGGAGTTGGTGATGACCCGAACACGGGCCAAGCTCTCGGATTGAGCAGGCTCTTCGTAGGGAACTGAAGGTATTCCAGAGCAACCGGCAAGTGCTGCAGCAAAAAAAATAACGAAAGTGACGACCCGCATGACCATGTCCTTATGTGCTCGATAACCAAAAAAAAACCGACACGATGGCCGGGATTTTCGTGCACTCCTACACGCGCAGGAGTGGGGGGATGGATGGTGGCTCATTGGCTCGCTGGGGACAAGCAGCTTTTGTCTCAACCAATCCCTTCGCATCCAACAGTGCACAGGTCGTGATCAGGTGGGGCTCGTTTGCTGCAGCACGTCCCCGTCGTCGCTCACCTTGGGAATACTTCATATCTATCTATACTCAGCGTTTCTGCCCGGATATTCATCCGGCGCATTCACGGACGAGGAGAATAGACATGGCTTCCAGCAGCACACTCGCTCCAAATGATGAAAGCGGAATTGTCAGCGCTCTCAATGGCGTCGTCACGAAGACCGATGTGATTGCGAGTGCGATAAGGACTGGCAAACACATCAATGTGAAGCTGGTCCGAGGAGGGAGCGCCACAGGTTGCGAGGCTGCGGTCACTACCAAGAGCGCGGGAGGGGAACCGGCCAATGCGGCATGTGGAGCACCGACCGTGCAACAAATGATCAGTCAGGTGGGTGGCTCTCAGCCAGGGATACCCCAGGTGAAGTTGCCGGAGTTCACTTCTGTTGCGGCTAACTCCGCAAAATGGGCGCGGCGCGGTGGGTGGCTCCTGGTGGAAATCAATACGAGTTATCTCATCGCTGGAGATGCTGGAGAAAGCGGTTGGGTATGCCTGAAGAACGCACCTCTGGTTTCGGCGATTTATATCCCTCATCCCACTGCTGCCTCTGCGCCAGGAGGAAAAGCACTCCCTAACGCTGATTGATGCTCCTTCGATAAAAAACACTGTCGTTTTAGATGAACAAGCATGAGCACCCAATGCTCAGCCCATAGTCTGCTCCACCAACCACTCCCTAAATACCCGCACCGCCGCCTGCCGCTCCCGCCCCGGCACGCATACCACGCTATACCGTGCCCCCGGCAGATTCACCTCAGGGCGATAGCCAACCAGTTGCCCCCGCGCAACCGCTTCAGCAACCAACACGTTACTGGCGAGCACCAGCCCATGCCCGGCGATGGCGGCCTGCAGCGCATGCTGTTCCTCGTCATAACGTCGCAAGCGCGCGTTATCCAGCCAGCTCTGGGTGCCTGCCGCGGCGCACCAGGTTGGCCAGTCGACTGCGACGCTTGAGTGGCTCAACAACGGTACGTCGATCAGCTCGACAGGTGAGTTCTCTTCGGGCGGTTGCCAGCCGGGGCGGCAATAGACGCCGAAGTACTCATCCAACAAAGGTTGTTCGATCAGCTGTGGCTCAGGCATGAACAAGGCGCGGATCGCCAAGTCGATGCTTGCGTCACGCTGGAGGTCCACTACGTCGTTGCTGCTGTGCAGGCCGACGTCGATATCCGGGTGCAACCGATGAAAATCCCCAAGCCGGGGTATCAGCCACAGGCTGGCGAACGCCGGCGTGGTGCTCACCACCAGGGACTGCGCAGCACACGTTGGCGACAGCATTTGCAGGCCATGTTGGATATCGAGCAGGGCCCGGTGGATGTGCGGGTGAAGGCGCTCGCCGTCGGCGCTCAGGCGCACGTTCTGGCTGGAGCGCTCGAACAGTTGCACGCCAAGGAAGCCCTCAAGACTTTTGACCTGATGGGAGATCGCCGCCGGGCTGATGTTCAGTTCCTGGGCCGCTGCCTTGAAGCTCCCCAGCCTTGCGGCAGACTCGAAGCCGCGCAAGGCGGTGAGGGGCAGTTTGGCGAACATGGGGATGGATGACTCAGGTTGAGCGTGGCTCAATTTAGCTCAATTGTGCGTGGGCGCTCAACTCGCCAGGCTGTGGTCTTCTCACACCAATCCGAGAGAGCCACGATGCAAGGCACCCCCGCAAGATTCTCCAGGCGATTCTCTACGAGGCTGGCGCCGTGCTGTTCGTGGCACCGGCCCTGGCGCTCACCTACGGTCAAGGTTTGGTCTATTCGACCCAGCTGTCATTGGTGATTTCCGCCGTGGCGCTGGCCTGGAACATGCTGTTCAACGGCCTGTTCGAATGGTGGGAGCGCCGCCAGTACCATCGCCATCGCAGTTGGCGACGACGCTTGCTGCACTCCCTGGGATTCGAGGGCGGATTGACGCTGATTCTGACTCCCGTGATTGGCGCATGGCTGAGTATCAGCCTTTGGCTGGCATTGATCACCAACCTGGGGCTGTTTGTGTTTTTCTTTTTCTATTCGCTGGTTTTTCAATGGGGGTTTGATCGAGTGTTCGATGTACCGTTGTCGGCCCAGCCCGATCATAATGCCGCATCCAGCGCCAATACTCCTTGAGCCTGACGCGATGCCTGGCTTGCTCGCTCTTAGTGATGCTGCTAGCTTCACTGCATGACGACTAATCGCCTCACCTCGACGACCACCACCACGACCTCTGAAAGCGGAGCGTGCGAGGTGTCGTGAACGATCAGTAGACGAACTTCAAAGGCCCGCCAGCGATGGACAGGGCCTTTTTTATGGCCTTGTGTCGGTGGCTCAAACGCAAGGAGATGCACCCATGTACGCACTGCTGATACTTGATGTCCAGGTTGGACTTGTCCATGGCCCGGAAAAGCCATGGCGCTGTGAGGCTTTGTTGAAAACCATCAATGCCCTGATGACGAAGGCACGCCGCGCTGGCGCTCCTGTTTTTCTGGCTCGGCACATCGGGCCTGAGGGTTCTCCCATCGAAGCAGGCAGCCCGCTGACGAACATTGCGCAAGAACTGGAACTGCAGGGTACAGAAGTGGTGTTTGAGAAGCGGCGGCCTAATGCTTTCGAGAAGACCGACCTGATGGGTGAGCTGCGATCTCGCGGTGTGACGGGTGTAGTGGTCACGGGCATGAAGACTCAATATTGCGTGGACAGCACCTGTCGAGCCGCTCGCGATCTTGGCTTTGATGCAGTACTCGTGGCCGACGGTCATACCACCTCGGACTCACCTGTCATGAGCGCTGAAGACATTGTGGCTCATCACAATGCGACGCTGGATGGACCGTTCTGCCAACTGGTTCCAGCAGAGGAGTGGGACTTCCAGTAGCGTGGCGGGTATTACCGGAGAGGTGGACGGATCGCATAATTCAATCCGTACCTCTTCCGGTTCCTCCGGTCACTTGGGCTTGTTGCCCAACACCCGCCGTATTTTTGGAGTGCTCCATATGAAGTTTTTTCTGGGCGCGATCACCGTCATGCTCCTGACCGGATGTTCGACGCTTGCCGAAACCTTTGATGATCACCCGCGTTGTGGTGCTCATCCCTATTGCGGATCTTCCACGGATATCGAGGTGATCAAGGGGGCCACTGAGGAAAATGCTGGCGTGCTCCGTGTGTTGTTGCCGGTGGCGCTCATTGACCTGCCGTTCAGCCTGGTTGCCGACACATTGTTCCTACCGTATACCGCTTTCAATACCGAACCTGCCCATAAGTAGCCAGATTGCCTTGGGGTTGCTGTGCGGCCCAGCGGGAGCGAGTTCTCTCGCATAAATGAGCCCGGTGTCTTGATCCTTTGCAATTTATCGATGTCCTGTTCGTGCATTAACATTCCTTCACCAAAATCCAGGAAGCATGGCTGTGAGAAACAGGTTTATAGCGGGTGCGTTTTTTCTGCTGATGGCCATGACTGTTCAATCTGCCTACAGCAGTGGGGGAGACGAGTCCGAAGAAAACGCGTCGTTGCTCTGCAAGATGCTGGACGGCCTGGATGCCTTGACCCAGGCTTCCGAGTTCTCGGCCGAGCATCGTACGGTCAATATCGTCATAGACGGGTCGTCAGAAGACGCCAACAAACTCTGCCCGGAAATCCTCGCCCTCGTTGAGCAGAACGAGTTGGTCTTTGCCCAGGGCTGGGCTGTAGAAATCATCTCTTCCAGCCCGGATTATGGCGTCATTGGTACTTGTCCGTTGTTGTGAGGGGGTCGCGTAAAAGTTGTATGCGCTTCCTGTTTATGATTTAAAGGAGCGGCTCAAGTCGAGCATTGCGTAGCATCATAGAAACCGCGCCTGGAAGGCGCCGACCGAGAGAGGCGGATTGTCTCCAGGTATCTCAAAAGGGATTTTAGCTATGAATCTGTCTCTTCAGGACATCGCACCTGACCAAGTCGACGCGCTTAAAAAACAGTCTCAAGCGGCTTATGACCTGGAAGTCAAACGGCTGCAAGAACAGAACGTTCATCCTCATTCCCTGGCTGGGGTCGGATCCCAACAGGGCATTTGTGGCTACTTCCGCTTCGAAAGTGGCGACAGCATTGACGGGTCCCACACCGAAACGATTCAGATCACGGCTTTGTCCGCCATGATTGGCCCAGATGCTCCTCAACAAGGCATCCGGGTGCGATTTTCAGGTCATGCGACCGGCACGGGCACCCATTTGAATACCTCCAATCTGTACCTGCTGGGTACAGCGCCTGATGCCGTGAGTCTCATCGGGGTGCAATTGACACTGCAGCTGTTGATAAGCGCTGGCAAGATCAAAGTGTTCATCTCCGATGGGACCCGCTTGCAGGCCGTGCTGGTCAATCCCCAGCAGTCTCCACCTGATTTCGACGGAGAGTTCTCCGGTAGCGGCGTCGGTACGTTTACGCAGGTGTGATGTAGCTCGGGCACAAGGCCCTGGCAAATAAGCCAGGGCCTTCCTGGCACCTGTTTCTCGCTATCCCTGCGTATCTTCGGCCAAAGCCGTCAGGTACTCAGCGGCCTTCCGATATTTTTCAACCCGCTCCAGATCCTTCTGGCTCGGGCTGTCTATCCGTGACAAATCACTGTTTTCCGCAAGGTCGGCCAGCTTCACCCGAGGCGCCAGTGGATCTCGGGCAGCCCGTTCGATGAAGGCCTGATAGGTCTCGCCTTCGCGCTTGGTAAGGGAATCGATGGCGGCCAGAATCGCCTCGCTGAAACCTTCGTTGCGCAGGTCTGCGAGCGTCACGCGGGTGTCTTCGACCACGTCATGCAGCACCGCCACGATACGTTCGTCGTGATGCGACAGGCGCAACATGACTTTCAGCGGGTGCAGGATGTAAGGCGCGCCACCCTTATCGGTTTGCCCTTCATGGGCCCGTGCGGAAATCGCTATGGCTTTCTCAAGCGTACTCATGCCACCTCACTCGTTCTCCAGGGATACTCGACGCGGGGACTGATGGACCGCGCGGCAATCTTAGCGTCAGACAAGCGTCTTCGATATGAACGCGTTCACTGAGGTATGAGGTTATCGAATAGGGCCTCTTCGAATTATGTGCTTTTCGGAAGTTGTCTTCGGCTCGCATACTGGTTCCTTTTAAGTCGATCCCTGAACGAGGCGCTGTCTTGTCAAACGTTGAACCCCCTCTGCATGAGTTGAAGCGCGAGCACATCTACGACGGCTTCAGGCAGTTGATGCCGATCTCTCTGTTCGTCGTCGTATTCGGGGTCGCTTTCGGCCTGGCGGCTGCGCAAACGGGCTTGAGTGATACGTCGGCCGTACTCATGAGCACGCTGGTTTTTGCCGGCGCTTCACAATTTGCCGCGCTGGATCTGTGGGGCGAACAGGTGCCCGTGGTGCCACTGATCATCACCGTGTTCGCCATCAACGCCCGGCATCTGTTGATGGGCGCGACGCTCTACCCGTGGCTGCGGGAGTTGCCGGTGGCCAAGCGCTACGGTGTGATGCTGGTGGTCTCGGACGCCAACTGGGCCATGGCGATGCAAGCGTTCAACGGCGGCAAACCGGGGTTCGGGTTGTTGTTCGGGGGTGGTATTGCGCTGTGGGCCGCCTGGATCCTGGGCAGTTGGCTGGGCCTGCATTTTGGCAGCGCCATCCAGAATCCCGTCAGTTTCGGGCTCGACATGGTGATGGGGTGTTTCCTGTTGGCGATGGTGGTGGGCGGGAAGAAGAACCCGCGCATGTTCATCATCTGGACCGTCGCGGCCTGCTCTTCGCTGATGGCTTACTGGTACTTACCGGCTAACAGTCATGTCGTCGTGGGGGCTTTGGCGGGAGGGCTGTTGGGCGCGTTGTGGATGGAGAAAAAACAATGAATATCGCAACGGCGGGGTATGGCACGCTGGTCATCATCCTGATCATGGCACTCGTGACATTGGCGACTCGCTGGGGCGGGGTTTTCGTGATGTCGTTCGTGCCGATCAACTATCGGGTGCAGCAGTTCATCACCGCCATGTCGGGCTCGGTATTGGTGGCGGTCCTGGCACCGATGGCGGTCAAGGGGGATGACGGCGCACGCCTGGCCTTGCTCACCACGGCAGTTGTCATGCTGGTCCTGAAGAAACCGTTGCCGGCGATTGCGGCGGGCATAGTGGCGGCAGCGCTGGTGAGGCAGTTCTGAGATGCAAATCGCCCGCTTACAGGCGGGCGATAAATTAATGTCACTCAGGTCAGAAGCTCAGGGCTGCGGTCTCCCCGAATGAATGTTCCTGTACGCCAGCCATGAAGTGCAGCGGCATCTGTTGCTTCGCCTCAATCGGCGTAATTTCAAAACTGCCGACTACTTGAACGTGAAGTGCACTCAGCCGTATCAATTCCTCTTCCTTTGCCTTTGCCATTCTCGCGTGGTTCGCTGCGATTTCATTGAGAGTTGACACGGTACATCTCCGGTGGCTGACCAAGCGTGATTGAGTTGCCGCAGCGTCAGAATGTCGTCTTCCTGGCGGCTACGGCAATTGCTGCAAACCCTAAGCCAGACGTGGCCCGGCAGGGCCGGCCACGTCCTACAGGCGACGAATGGAGAGTCGGACGCCAGTGACGTTCCAACCATGCCTCAACAATAAGTCATTAATAATGCATTTCACGTCATCGCAACGGGCTGATACCCCGGCGGTGCCAGTCGAGTTGAACGTCGCCCTAATTGCGTGACATTTCTCAGTCGGTATCCGCGCCGAAGCGTGTTGATCGAGGTCTCGGGCTTCGATAGGCCACCATCACCCCGAGGCCGATCAGGCCGGTCGCCAACGCCAGCAGCAGAATTACCTTTTGCAATCCGATCGGCGCGGCCAGCAGCGCGACCAATAGGCCCGCCAGCGGTTGTGACAGGTTGTTGAGCAACGTGATAACGCCGACGGTCTTGCCGAAGTCCTGGGGCGGGATGACTTGCTGGCGAATGCTGCGCATGTAGACGTTGAACATTTTGTCGAAGCCGACGACCAGGAGGAAACCCACCACGTAACCCCAGGCGTTTGGACTGAGGGCGGTGATGAAAGCGCCTGTGGCGATCAACGTGTACGACAGGGCACCCAGCCATTTCAAGGGCAGCGAGACCCGTGCCAGGAGGAACAGGATGACGATGGTGGTCACGGCGCCAGCGGCCTGCAACCCGGCGTAATAGTCCTTGCCGGCGCTGTACTGGCCGATGACCATGGCCGCCGAAGTGGCCAGGGTGACGCCTATGATCAGATTGACGCCGATCGCCAGGCTGATGATCTTCTTCAGTTCCGTCAGGTTGCGGATATGGCTGAAAGCGATGCGTAGCGGGTTCAGCCAGAGATCGTGATGTTGCTCGAACGTTTCCAGGGTGACCGAGCTGGTGCGCTGCCAGTACCGCATGGCCAGGTCCGCCAGCAGGAACAGCGCGGCAATCGCCAGTACTACCCAATGCCACGCCCATACTTCCAGCATCAGCGCAGCGATCAATGGACCCAGCACCAGTCCGCTCTGGTCGGCGATCTGCGAGTAGGACAGGGTCTTGGTATAGGTGTAGTGCTTGAAGATGTAAGGCAGCACGACTTCGCGGGCCATGATGCCTTGGGTGGTTAGCACGCCGCACAAGGCCGAGAGGGCGATGATCCAGTAGAGGCCGCCAAAGATCCCGTAGAGCGCCGTGGCGGCGATGCACGCCACGGCGCGGTAGACCTGGCTGATGTGCAGGATACGGATGGGCGGGAACTTGTCGCACAACGCGCCGCAGATCGGGAACGACAAATAGCGCGGCAGGGATTCGACGAAGAAGGCCAGGCCCGCCCAGGAGACGCTGTTGGTGGTCTGGAACACGATCAACGGGACGATGAACAGCAGGATCTGGTCGGCCAGTCGGGAGAGGAACAATGAGCTGAAGAAGGCCAGGTAATCCTTGCGCATGGAACTCCTTGATAGCGTTTGTCAGGTCCGTTAGCGGCGGGGAACGCGATGTGGAACTAATATCATCCTATGCGTCCCTATGTGCAGGGATCTTCCCTTTTTTAGTGAGAGCCATCATGTTCAAATCGCGCTCGTTGATTGCAGTGGTGACTTGCTTCGCCTTGGTGGCGGGGCCTGAAATGGTCGTTGCGGATCCGGGTAACGGCAAGGGAAATGCTCAGTTCGACCAGGGGCCGGGTCACGGACAGGGCAAAGGAGGGCAAGGCAACAAGGGCGGTCAAGGCAACTCTGGTAACCAGGGTGGCAAGGGCAACGCTCACGGCGGTGGCGGTGGCGGTGGCGGTGGCGGCGACTGGCGCAACGGTCCGAGCATCGACCGGGGTGATGTCATCGGTGTAATCGGCGGTTACCGTGATTATTGGAGCCCGGGTCCGGCGCTGCCGCCGGGCATCCAGAAAAACCTTGCTCGGGGCAAGCCGATGCCGCCCGGTATCGCCAAGAAGTTGGACGGGCGCCTGTTGGGGCGGTTGCCGCACTACGATGGCTACGAGTGGCGGCAGGTGGGCACGGACCTGATCCTGGTGGCGATTGCCAGTGGCATCATTTACGAAGTGCTGAACGGTGCGTTCGATTGAGGCTCGGTTGAACCCGGCGTAGCGGCCTGTTGGCAGGCTGCTACGCCCTCAGTTTTCAAGCTGCCGCAGACGTTTGTACAAGGTATTGCGGCTGACCCCGAGCCGACGGGCCAGGTGCGAGATGTTTCCGCCCACCGCCTGCAATTGGCGGTTCAGGTCTTCGGCATCGTTCAAGTCCACCGACAGCGGCTCCGGTGTGTCCACCGGGTCCATCTCCAGGTCCACGAAGAAATCATCCGGCAGGTGTTCCGGGCGGATCGGCTGTTCCTCGGCCATCGCCAAGGCCACTTGCAGCACGCTGCTGACTTGTCGCAGGTTGCCCGGCCACGGATGACGCTCGAACAGTTCCTGCACCTCGCGGCTCAGGCCGGCCCATTGGGTCGGCTCGCGATGATGTTCCCAAAGGCGTTTGAACAGCGCCTGTTTGTCGCTGCGCTCGCGCAGGGGCGGCAGTTCCAGGGTCAGGCCGCCGATGCGGTAGTACAGATCTTCGCGGAAACGGCCCAGTTGCACCTGTTCGCGCAGCGAGCGGTTGGTGGCGGAGATGATGCGGATGTCCACCGGGAACAGCACGGCGCTGCCCACCGGTTGCACGCAACGCTCCTGCAATACCCGCAGCAAGCGGGCCTGGGTCGGCAGGGGCATGTCGCCGATCTCGTCAAGGAACAGCGTGCCGCGGTCGGCCTTGCGGATCAGGCCGATGCTGCCCTTCTGGTTGGCGCCGGTGAAAGCGCCTTTTTCGTAACCGAACAATTCCGATTCCACCAGCTCGGCCGGAATGGCCGCGCAGTTGACCGCAATGAACGGCTGCTTGCAGCGGGAGCTGGCTTGGTGCAAGGCCTTGACGAACACTTCCTTGCCGACACCTGTCTCGCCGTGGATCAGCAGCGGAATGTCTTTTTCCAGCAAACGTTCGGCCTGGCGCACGGCCTTTTCCACGCGGCTGTCACCAAAGTGCAGCGTATTGAGGCTGATGACGTGGGCGGCGGGAGCAGGGGCGGGCGAGGGCGCCGGTTCGGTGAAGACGCGTGGCTTGATCGACACTTGGTTCGGGCGCTTGAGCATGCACTGGAAACGATTGCGCCCGGCTGCTTGCAGGGAGAACGGCAGGCCGTCGGGTTGGTTCAGCAGTTCCAGCAGCGAGACCTTGAACAGGCTTTCGATACTGACCCGTGACAGGCTCAGGCCCAGCAGGTTGTCGGCCCGGCGGTTGGCGGACAGTACCTGGCCGCTCTCGTCGAAAATCAGCAGTCCGGCCCATTGGCTGTCGAGGTTGTTCAATCCGGTGTTGAAGGTCAGCTGAAAGTGTTCACCGCGGAACAGGTTGAGGATCAGCCGGTTCTCCACGGTCTGGCTCATCATCTTGACCATGCCCAGGGTGTGGGAGGGCGGCAAGTAGCTGTCGCTGGACACGTCCAGCACCGCGATGACCTTGCGCTCGGCATCGAAAATCGGTGCGGCGGAGCCGGTCATGAAGCGGTTGGCCTTGAGGAAGTGTTCATCGTGTTCAATGTGCACCGCCTGCTCGCAGGCCAATGCGGTGCCAATGGCGTTGGTGCCGGTGCACCGCTCCATCCAGCTCGCTCCGGCGCTGAAGCCGTGGGCCAGTTTCGGCTCGATGAAACGCTGGGTACCCCAGGAGGTCAGCACCTGCCCCTGGTTGTCGGCCAGCATGATCAGGCAATTGGAGTTGCTGAGGATGTTCTCGTAGTACGGCAGGACTTCCTGGTGGGTGGTCTGCACCAGAGAATGCTGGCTTTCCAGTAACTGGGCGATGCCTTCGGCGGGCAACGGGTCGAAGGTCGGTGCGCTCTGGTGATTCAGGCCGAAGGCACGGCAGCGGGACCAGGAGGCCTGGATGATGGCGTCGTGGGACAAGGCAGGAGCTGGTGCGGCCATGGGACACTCTCGCAGAAGCTGTTTTTATTGTTGTGGTGAGTTTCGCACAGACTCCTTGTGCTGGGGCAAGCCCCGATTGCCAGGTAGAACGCAAATCCTGTGTGGGAGCGAGCCCGCTCGCGATAGCGTCGGATCAGCTGCACCCATGTTGCCGATAGACCGCTATCGCGAGCAGGCTCGCTCCCACACAGGAGACCGTCCAACCCAAGAAAACGTTCATTCATTGTTGTTCAGAATTGTTCATTGTCAACCGGCGAATTGTTCAGTTGTTCAGCTTTGCTTGTTCACTTGTGTTCATCCGTGAACGTATTTTTCCGACGGAAATCGGTAAAACCCAATAAATTCAGCGGGATGAGATTTCTGGCACGGCTTTCGCTTTTAACCTTCGGTCGCTTGACTCCCAAAAATAAAAAGGCCGAGCCATGTCATTAACGCTTGAGCATATTTGTCGCACCGTCGAGGGCCAGACCTGGATCGACGATGCCAACCTGAATTTCGAACCCGGATCCTTCAACGTTCTGTTGGGCCGCACATTGTCCGGCAAGACCAGCCTCATGCGCCTGATGGCCGGCCTGGACAAGCCCGACAGCGGTCGCATCCTGATGAACGGCGTCGACGTGACGAATCGTCCGGTGCGGTTGCGTAACGTGTCGATGGTCTATCAGCAGTTCATCAACTACCCGACCATGACCGTTTTCGAAAACATCGCCTCGCCCTTGCGCCAGGCCGGTGTCTCCAACGAGGTGATCCAGAGCAAGGTGCTGGAAACCGCGAAGATGCTGCGGATCGAAAAGTTCTTGAAGCGCCATCCATTGGAGCTCTCCGGCGGTCAGCAGCAGCGGACCGCCATGGCCCGCGCGCTGGTCAAGGATGCCGAGCTGATCCTGTTCGACGAGCCGCTGGTGAACCTGGACTACAAGCTGCGTGAAGAGCTTCGCCAGGAAATGCGCGAACTGTTTCAGGCCCGCCACACCATTGCTGTCTATGCCACCACCGAGCCCAACGAAGCGTTGGCCCTGGGTGGCACGACCACGATTCTGCATGAAGGCCGGGTGATCCAGAGCGGCAAGGCGGCCTCGGTTTATCACCAGCCGCAAACCGTGCTGGCCGCCGAGCTGTTTTCCGAGCCCCCCATCAACCTCATGCCGGGACGTATTGCCGGTAATGAAGTGAGCTTCGCCAATTTCGTGCACTTCCCGCTGAACGTCGACCTGCGCCCGGTGGGCGAGGGGGAATTCCGTTTCGGTGTGCGCCCCAGCCACATCTCGCTGGTGCCGAGCAACGACGACGACCTGGAACTGGCGGTGACCGTCGAAGTGGCCGAGATCAGTGGCTCGGAGACCTTCCTGCACGTGCGCAACGAACACTTCCTGTTGGTGCTGCACCTGCCCGGTGTGCATGAGTACGACGTGGATGCGCCGATCCGCATCTACATCCCGACCCACAAACTGTTTGTCTTCGACGCCCAGGGCAAGTTGGTTCAGGCCCCGGGCCAGCGTATTGCGAGGGTTGCCTGATGGCTGAAATTCATTTGCAGAACCTCGCCCACAGCTACACCAGCACTCCGGCGGGCCCCGAGGATTACGCGATCCGCGAGATGAACCACGTCTGGGAGCAGGGCGGCGCCTATGCGTTGCTCGGGCCTTCGGGGTGCGGGAAATCCACCTTGCTCAACATCATTTCCGGATTGCTCAGCCCCTCCGAGGGCCAGGTGAAGTTCGACAACAAAGTCGTCAACGACCTGAGCCCGGAACGGCGCAACATCGCCCAGGTGTTCCAGTTCCCGGTGGTCTACGACACCATGACGGTGTTCGACAACCTGGCGTTCCCGCTGCGCAACCAGGGCATGGCCGAAGCGAAAGTCCACACCAAGGTTCAGGAAATCGCCGAGGTCCTCGACCTGCAGAACCTGCTGGACAAGAAGGCCCGCAACCTCACCGCCGATGAAAAGCAGAAAGTCTCCATGGGCCGTGGGCTGGTACGCGATGACGTGTCGGCGATCCTGTTCGACGAACCGCTGACGGTGATCGACCCGCACCTGAAATGGAAGCTGCGGCGCAAGCTCAAGCAGATCCACGAGCAGTTCAACATCACCATGGTCTACGTCACCCACGACCAGTTGGAAGCCTCCACCTTCGCCGACAAGATCGCGGTGATGTACGGCGGCCAGATCGTGCAGTTCGGCACGCCCCGGGACTTGTTCGAGCGCCCGAGCCACACCTTTGTCGGCTACTTCATCGGCAGCCCGGGGATGAACCTGATCGAGGTCACCGCGCAGCCTGGCGGTGTCGGTTTCGGCTCGACCCATTTGCCGCTGTCCGAAACTTTGCAGAAGCGTGTGGCCGAGGCTGAAGGCAAAACCCTGAAAGTCGGCATTCGCCCCGAATTCGTCCACGTCTGGGAAGGTCCCTACGACGACGCGATGCGGGCCGAGGTGACACACGTCGAAGACCTGGGCACCTACAAGATCCTGACGCTCAACCTCGACGGTGCGCCGCTCAAGGTGCGCCTGGCCGAAGACAAACCGGTGCCGGAAGGTACAGCGTATATCAGCTTCCCGGCCCAATGGCTGATGGTGTACGCCGATGAATATTTGCTGGAATCGTCGAGTGAGGTGCAGCCATGAACAAGGTGCAGAACAACAAGGCCTGGTGGCTGGTGTTGCCGGTGTTCCTGCTGGTGGCCTTCAGTGCGGTGATCCCGATGATGACCGTGGTCAACTATTCGGTGCAGGACATCTTCGACCAGTCCAGCCGCTACTTCGTCGGTGCCGACTGGTACAAGCAAGTGCTGATGGACCCACGGTTGCACGACTCGCTGCTGCGCCAGTTCATCTATTCGGCCTGCGTGCTGTTGATCGAAATCCCCCTGGGCATCGCCATCGCCCTGACCATGCCGACCAAGGGCAAATGGTCGTCCCTGGTGTTGATCATCCTGGCGATTCCGCTGCTGATCCCGTGGAACGTGGTCGGCACCATCTGGCAGATTTTCGGCCGCGCCGACATTGGTCTGCTCGGATCGACCCTCAACGCCCTGGGCATCAATTACAACTATGCGGCCAACACCATGGACGCCTGGGTGACGGTGCTGGTGATGGACGTCTGGCACTGGACCTCGCTGGTGGCGCTGCTGTGCTACTCCGGGCTGCGGGCGATCCCGGATGTGTACTACCAGGCGGCACGGATCGATCGGGCGTCCAACTGGGCGGTGTTCCGGCACATTCAGTTGCCGAAGATGAAGAGCGTGCTGCTGATCGCGGTGATGCTGCGCTTCATGGACAGTTTCATGATCTACACCGAACCGTTCGTGCTCACCGGTGGCGGGCCGGGTAACGCCACCACGTTCCTGAGCCAGACCCTGACGCAGATGGCCATCGGTCAATTCGACCTGGGGCCGGCGGCCGCGTTTTCCCTGGTGTACTTCCTGATCATTCTGTTGGTGTCGTGGCTGTTCTACACCGCCATGACTCACTCCGACGCCAACCGTTGAGGCCTGCACGATGAGCAATAAGAAGCTGATCCCGTTGCTGCTCTACATCCTGTTCCTGCTGGTGCCCATCTACTGGCTGCTGAACATGTCGTTCAAGAGCAACACTGAAATCCTCGGCAGCCTGACCTTGTGGCCACAGGATTTCACCTTCCATAACTACAAGGTGATCTTCACCGACCCGAGCTGGTACACCGGTTACCTGAACTCGCTCTACTACGTGAGCCTGAACACGGTGATTTCCCTGAGCGTGGCGTTGCCCGCTGCTTATGCCTTCTCGCGTTATCGGTTCCTGGGGGACAAGCACCTGTTCTTCTGGCTGCTGACCAACCGCATGGCGCCGCCGGCGGTGTTTCTGTTGCCGTTCTTCCAGCTGTATTCGTCCATCGGGCTGTTCGACACCCATATCGCCGTGGCCCTGGCCCACTGCCTGTTCAACGTGCCGTTGGCGGTGTGGATCCTCGAAGGCTTCATGTCCGGGGTGCCGAAAGAAATTGACGAGACCGCCTACATTGACGGCTACAGTTTCCCCAAGTTCTTCGTCAAGATCTTCATCCCGTTGATCGGCTCCGGCATCGGCGTGACGGCGTTCTTCTGCTTCATGTTTTCCTGGGTCGAACTGTTGCTGGCTCGCACGCTCACCTCGGTCAATGCCAAGCCGATCGCGGCGGTGATGACCCGCACGGTGTCGGCCTCGGGTATCGACTGGGGGGTGCTGGCGGCGGCTGGGGTGTTGACCATCCTGCCGGGCATGCTGGTGATCTGGTTCGTTCGCAACCACGTGGCCAAGGGCTTTGCCCTGGGTCGGGTCTGAGGAGTCGATGATGGAATGGATGAACTGGACCGTCCCCACGGCGGTATTTTTTGGGGTTATCGCCTTGTTCCTGGTAGGCATGACCACTTGGGAGTTGCGTTCGCCGAGCATCCCTCGGCGTGGTTTCCTGCCGATTACCACGACCCGTGGCGATCGGTTGTTTATCGGTCTTCTCGGTAGCGCCTACCTGCATCTGCTGGTAATCGGCGCCACCGACTGGAGCATCTGGATAGCGTTCGCGTTGTCTTGGGTGTGGCTGTTGGCAGTGATGCGGTGGGGCTAGTCGCGCATATTCGACGATCAGGCTCTTAAACCCAAACAGGAGGTCTCTATGTTCAATAAAAACAATAAGCTGCGACATAGCGTTTCATTGGCAGCCGCACTGGCACTCAGCGGGTTGAGCGCTGTGGCCTGGGCTGACGCCTATGAAGACGCCGCTAAAAAATGGATCGGCAGTGAATTCAAGCCGTCAACCTTGACAGCCGAGCAGCAGCTCGAAGAACTCAAGTGGTTCATCAAGGCCGCCGAGCCGTTTCGTGGCATGAAGATCAACGTGGTGTCGGAAACCCTCACCACCCACGAATACGAGTCCAAGGTACTGGCCAAGGCCTTCACCGAAATCACCGGGATCCAGTTGACCCACGACCTGCTGCAAGAAGGCGACGTGGTGGAAAAGATGCAGACGGTGATGCAGTCGGACAAGAATATCTATGACGGCTGGGTCAACGACTCGGACCTCATCGGTACGCACTTCCGCTACGGCAAGACCGAATCGATCACTGACCTGATGGCCAATGAGGGCAAGAACTTCACTTCGCCGACCCTGGACATCAAGGACTTCATCGGTACGTCGTTCACCACCGCGCCGGACGGCAAGCTCTATCAACTGCCCGACCAGCAATTCGCCAACCTCTACTGGTTCCGCGCCGACTGGTTCGAACGTCCGGACCTGAAGGCCAAGTTCAAGGAGAAGTACGGCTACGAGCTGGGCGTACCGGTGAACTGGTCGGCCTATGAAGACATCGCCAAGTTCTTCTCCGAAGACGTCAAGGAGATCGACGGCAAGCGCGTCTATGGCCACATGGACTACGGCAAGAAAGACCCGTCCCTAGGCTGGCGCTTCACTGATGCCTGGTTCTCCATGGCTGGTGGCGGCGACAAAGGCCTGCCCAACGGCTTGCCGGTGGACGAGTGGGGCATCCGCGTCGAGGACTGCCATCCGGTCGGTTCCAGCGTGACCCGTGGCGGTGATACCAATGGTCCTGCGGCCGTGTTCGCCACCACCAAATACGTGGATTGGCTGAAGAAGTACGCGCCACCGGAAGCGGCGGGCATGACCTTCTCCGAGTCCGGCCCGGTGCCGGCCCAAGGCAACATCGCCCAGCAGATTTTCTGGTACACCGCGTTCACCGCCGACATGACCAAGCCAGGCCTGCCCGTGGTCAACGCGGACGGCACGCCGAAGTGGCGCATGGCTCCGTCGCCGCGCGGTCCGTACTGGGAACAGGGCATGAAGCTGGGGTATCAGGACGTGGGTTCCTGGACCTTCATGAAGTCCACGCCTGAGAAGCAGAAACTCGCGGCCTGGCTGTACGCGCAGTTCGTGACGTCGAAAACCGTGTCGCTGAAGAAAACCATCGTCGGCCTGACGCCGATTCGTGAGTCGGACATCAACTCGCAGGCGATGACCGACCTGGCGCCGAAACTGGGTGGCCTGGTGGAGTTCTACCGCAGCCCGGCCCGCGTGCAGTGGACCCCGACCGGGACCAACGTGCCGGACTATCCGCGTCTGGCGCAGCTGTGGTGGAGCCACATCGCCGAAGCGGCCAGCGGCGAGAAGACTCCGCAGCAGGCACTCGACGGCCTGGCGAAGGATCAGGACGCGATCATGACCCGTCTGGAACGCTCCAAGGCCCAGGCCACCTGCGCGCCGAAAATGAACCCGGAACGCGACGCGCAGTACTGGTTCGACCAACCGGGCGCACCGAAGCCGAAACTGGCGAACGAGAAGCCTAAAGGCGAAACCGTGAGCTACGCCGAACTGCTGAAATCGTGGGAAGCAGCCCGCAAGTAAGCGCCCTGCAATAAATGAACGGCACCGAAAGGTGCCGTTTTTTTTGAGCCATGAAAAGAAGCCCACAACCTCCAGACACACCACCAAACCCTGTGGGAGCCTGGCTTGCCCGCGATGACATCAGCCCATCCGACACCAAGGCCAACAGACCCACCGCCATCGCGAGCAGGCTCGCTCCCACACCGGATTGCGCGGCCCACAACCCCAGACACACCACCGAACCCTGTGGGAGCGAGCCTGCTCGCGATGACGCCGGCCCATCCAACATCAAGGCCAACAGACCCACCGCCATCGCGAGCAGGCTCGCTCCCACACCGGATTGCGCGGCCCACAACCCCAGACACACCACCAAACCCTGTGGGAGCGAGCCTGCTCGCGATGACGCCGGCCCATCCAACATCAAGGCCAACAGACCCACCGCCATCGCGAGCAGGCTCGCTCCCACACTGGATTGTGGAGGCCCACAACCTCAGGCACACCGCCAAGCCCTGTGGGAGCCTGGCTTGCCCGCGATAACGCCGGCCCATCCAACATCAAGGCCAACAGACCCACCGCCATCGCGAGCAGGCTCGCTCCCACACTGGATTTTGGAGGCCCACAACCTCAGGCACACCGCCAAGCCCTGTGGGAGCCTGGCTTGCCCGCGATGACATCAGCCCATCCAACACCAAGACCAACAGACCCACCGCCATCGCGAGCAGGCTCGCTCCAACACTGGATTGTGGAGGCCCACAACCCCAGGCACACCACCAAACCCTGTGGGAGCGAGCCTGCTCGCGATGACGCCGGCCCATCCAACATCAAGGCCAACAGACCCACCACCCTGCCACAGTCAGGGTTACAGCGATGTCATCAGCCTGCCTTGACCTTGCTGGCCTGGGGACCTCCGGCCATGGGGGTGGGGGTGGCTTTCATCAGTGTATCCAGCGCCTGCCGATAGTTCTTGCCGGCCAGGCTCATGCTGTTGTTGTGCGTTCCTCCAGGCACCAGCAACAGGTGCTTCGGCTCATGGGCCGCCTTGAACAGTTGCTCGCTGAAGCGCGGCGGAACGTAGTTGTCCGCCGCGCCATGCACCACCAGTAGCGGCATGTTGATTTCGGGGATCTTGTCGATGGAGTCGAACTTCTGCGACAGCAGCCAGCGCACAGGCAGGGAGGTGTCCGCCATGGCGGTCGCCACGTCGCCCAGCGAGGTGAACGTGGACTCGATGATCAAGCCTCGGGCCGGCACGGCGCTGCCGTCTTTCGCAGCCTTCTGGCCGAGTTCGGCGGCGAGGTCCACCGCGACGGCGCCGCCCAGGGAGTGACCGTAGATCAGTCGCAGGGCCGGGTCCGGCTGCAACGCTTCAAGCCGCTCCCAGGCAATCCGCGCATCCTCGTAGACGCTGGCCTCGGACGGCAGGTCGCCATGGCTCTTGCCGAAACCACGGTAATCGATCGCCAGCACCGAAAAGCCCAGGGCGCGCAGTTGCTGGATGCGGAACAACTGGCCAGTCAGGTTCCAGCGCACCCCGTGCAAATACAGGATCGCTGGCGCGTTCTTACGTTCCGCCGGCCACCACCACCCATGGATATTTTCCCCGGCCTTGAAGCTTTTGGGCTTGAGGTCGAACTCCTGCACGCTGCTCGGAAGGCCGCTGAACCAGCTCGCCGTCCCCGGCTCGATGCGAAACACCAGCTCCCGCTCCTTGTGCTTCAACACCGCACAGCCCGCCGGCAAACCGACCACCATCGCAGCCATGCACAAATAGGCGAACCAGCGGCGCCGACGGCGAGGGAGTAAAGATGAAGGCATCGAAGCGACTCGCTACTCAAGACACAAAGATGCGTTTTAACAGATCCTCTCGCAGGATGGCGGGATTTTGCATGGCTGCCAGTTTCTGACGAGTGGCCGGTATGGTTGATTTGAGTACCCGAATCAGCCACACGAACCACTTAGCCACGCACATCCTCAAGCTCAGTCAACACAAACCGCTGTCTCGCCCCGCCATAAGGCACCTTGGGCACCCCCTCCAGGCGCTTGCGCAACACCTCGGTCAAGGAACACCCGGCTTCCAGGCTGTCGTCGCCAAAGTCCCCTTCGAGGTGCAGCGGATGCACAACCACTTCGAGAGCGCCGTGGTCCGGTGGTGCTGCGTGTTGCAGGTCGGCCGGCGTGCAGACATAGTCGGCCGTGGCGCCGCTGAGGTTGCGCAAGCGCCGGTTGAACAAGGTTTTGAAAATGCGTTTGGGCAGGTTCAGGTTGGCCCCCAGGTTGCGTGCCAGGCGTACGGGCACGCCTTGCCTGGCGGCGAAGCGGGCCAAGACTTCGCCGATGGGCCAGATGTTGTGCACATGGTTGTGGGAATCGAGGTGGCTGGGTCGCACGCCGTAGTCCAGGCAACGTTGCCACTGGGCTTGGAGCTCCTCCTGCACCGCGGCCAGGTCCTTCGCGCCCAGACGCAGGGCATGACGCGACAGGCTCAACCTGAATTCACCGTTTGCGTCACAAAATGTGCGGCTCGCTGCAATCGACGGACTCAGCGGCAAGCCATGAGTAATGTTGAAGTGCAAGCCAATACGCCCGCGGAGCATGGGGTGCCGGGCCATCTTGCAGGCCTGCTCGAAACCCGCGGTATTGACCATCAGGGTGGCGGAACTGATGACCCCTGCCTCGAAGGCCGATTGAATGACTGCGTTGTCGCTGAGGCTGAGTCCGAAGTCGTCAGCGTTGATTATGACCTCGCTAGGCATGATCGCTCTCCTTGCTTTTGGGATTGGGTGAAGAAACAGCCGTTGTGTTTTGTCGGCGCGGGCGCTTGCCGAGCCACGGCTTGAGACTCTTCCATAGCCGTAGCGCCAGTCCCAGAACCAGGCCACCGGGTTGCCATGAATAAAAGCTCCAACGCCAGTGTTCCAGTTGTCCGGTCATGCGCTCATGCAATTGATGGCTGGAGTTTTCCAGGCTGACCCGGGATGCATCGATCCAGTGCCAGTTGTCATCCAACCCCCAGCGAATCCACTCTTCGAGCAGCACCCGGCCGCTGCCCAGGTCGGCGTGCTCCGGCAGGAATGCCAGGTTGTAGTCGTACAAGCGTCCCTGCTCCAACAGGCCGAGGCGATAGCTGATGCAGTGCCCATCCAATTCCAGCATCACCACCCGCACCAGGTCTTCGGCGGCGAGGGCTGTGAAGGCGTGATTCATCCACTGTCGGCGCATGGGGTCGGAGAAGATGCCGACACCTTCTTCACCTTTCCAACTGGCCGTCTCGACTTCGGCGAGGGTTCGTAGCAGCGGTCCCATACCGATGGCATCCGGTGTTAGCCGTTGGATGCGGGCACCGCACGCGGCGATCCGCTTGCGCGCCCGGCGCAGCTTGTAGCGCGGATCGCCGGAAATTTCCTGATGGTCGCTGTCGCTGATCAGATGCACCGGCACCCGACAACTCAACCGCCGTTCTCCGGTGGAACTCAATGCCATCCAAGCACTGAGGACGCTTTCTTCACCCACCGGTTCGGTCACTTCATTCAACTGTAGCAATGCATGGGGCAGTTGCTGACGGATCTGCATCAATGCCTGGCCCATGGCGTCGGCGTCCAGGTGCACCAGCAAGGCGATGCGGTCGGCCAGTGGATAGCCCAGGTGACGCAGCACCCGAAACCGCAGCCCGCAGATGCGTTCGCGCGTAGACACCAGGGGCAGGCACAGGTTGAGCGCCTGATCCTGCCAGCCCAGCAGCACATGCAGCTCCTGGTCGGGCTGCAGCGCCAGCTCTGCCGCTTGCAGCCAGGCCAGGGTGTTGAACGGCGTCGTATCGGCCACCAGGGTTCGCAGCTGTTCATAAGCTGATACAGGAAAGCTTGCCGCGCCCAGGGAGCGACACCATTGGAACCGGATGGTCATGAACGTCAGGCCGCCGCAGTGGATGGAACCGGTTTGGCCGGTTTACGGAAAGAGTCCAGGACCGAGCCGGTGTAAAACGTGTCACGGAAGAACCGCCAGCGGCCGAACAAGCAATACATATGGGTGATCTGGCCGCGCTCCTGATAGTCCATGCGCAGGTGCAGCTTGACGGCTGGAATGTTGCGCAGCTCGAAGACGTCGACCACTTTGTTGCAACCCTGCTCGGCCATGGCTTTCCACAGATCCAGCTGGAAATCCACCGATAGCTGGGTCCCCCAGTAAGCGCGGTACAGCTCACCGCCGAACTCGAAGAATTCACCCGGTTTGACCGGGAACCAGCAGCGAAAGAAATGGCGGTCGAAATAGTCCCGTTTGCTGCCCCAGATGAAAGCGACGGTGTCGCCCTTGTCGTCCAGGTACATGAGCCCGGTGTGGCCTTCGGCAGCCAGTTCACGCATGGTCTCGACGCGATCGCCAAAGTACGTGGCGAAGGCATCGGCATTACGGGGGGTAATGATTTCCCGGCGCAACGGCGTATAGGGCCTGAGGTTGTTGGGCCGTATCGGACTGACCAGATCGCGTTCCATCCACACCAACTGTTCGTGGAAATACAGGTAGTGTCTGCACAGCTGATTCAGAACGGCGCGCAGACCTTTCTTCCGAATTTGATCACGCAATTTTTGCAGAACGTTCATGGTGCCTCCTGGCGAGGGGCGGGTTGGGGAAAGACCCCATCACGAGCTTGCTCGCGATGGGGTTGAATCGCCATGGACATCAAGCTGGGGCAGCCGATGCACGCGGCGGGGTCGGTTTACGAAAAGCGTCCAGTACCGAGCCGCGGTAGAACGTGTCGCGGAAAAACCGCCAGCGACCGAACAGGCGATACACGTGGGTGAGCTTGCCGCGCTCCTGGAATCCCATGCGCAGGTGCATCTTGATCGCCTGGATGTTTTGCAGATCGCAGACATCGACCATGGTGTTGCAACCGTGGTCCGCCATGACTTTCCACACTTCCAACTGCATGTCTGCCGAGATAGTGGTACCCCAGTACTCACGGATCGCCTCGCCACCGAACTGAAAATACTCGCCAGGCTTGATCGGAAAATTGCAGCGATAGAAATGGCGGTCGAAATAGTCCCGTGTACTGGCCCAGGCGAAACCCACGGTATCGCCCTGAGCATCCAGGTACATCAAGCCTATGTAGCCTTCGGCCGCCAGCTCGCGCATGGTTTCGACGCGGTCGCCGAAGTGCCGGGCAAAGGCATCGGCATTGCTGACCGTGATGAACTCCAGGCGCATCGGTGGGTAGGGCTTGAGGTTATGCGGGGGGAGTGGGGTCCGCACATCGTGCTCCAACCACACCAGTCGGGTGTGGAAAAACACGTAGCGCCTGAACAGCAGTTTGAGAACGGAGCGCAGGCCCTTTTTCTGAATGCCATCACGTAATGCTTGCAGAACGCTCATGGTGCCTCCTGACGGGTGGCGGGTTGGGGGAAAGAGAGGGCGGTCCAGCCGAGGGCAAACACGGTTTCTCCTGGCAAGAGAAACCGGATCTGCCCGGCCTCGCAGTTGAACGGGGCGCTGCGGCTTTGGTTGTCGGGGCCGAAATACACCAGCTCTGCCTGCGCGTGGGGGCAGGACGCGCCGTCCAGGCTGACCTGTTGCGGGCGCGTGCTTTTGTTCACGCCCAGCAGGCTGCGCCTCGCGTCGGTGGCCATTGCCAGCACGTCGACTTCGAAGGCGTCGTTATCCAGGCGTAGCACCTGATTGAGCCAATGCTGTTGGATGAACTGCTGGGCCAGACCCACCGGCTTGAGTTCGAAGCGCTGGTTGTCCAGCACCCGCACCATGCCCTTGGGGTACTCGGGTTCATCGGCGAGCATGAACCAGTTGAGCATGTCCAGCCAGCCGTCAGCGGAGGCATTGATGACCACGGACGTCCACCACAGGGCGGCGTAGTGGGTTTCCTGATCGTAGGGGCTCAGGCTCGAGCCGCTGGACATGTTGGTCTGGTCCAGCAGCAGGGCCTTGCGTGGTCGTCCGTTGTTATCCAGGCCCACCAGGCGGGCGGCCTGACGCACGCTGTGGCGGTACACACGGGTGGCGAGCAGGTCGCGGATCATCCATTCATGCCAGGCCAAGGCGTCGATCTGGTCATCGTATTTGGCCAGCAGGCGTCGCGCCCAATCGATCCCGCGTTTGTCGGCAGCGTCATCGGCCAGGGGACCGTTGGTGAATCGTGAGCTGGCGGGAATGGCAATGCGCACACCTGCTCGTGCGTTGGCGGGCAGGGCGCGGACCTGATTGGCCATGCTCTCGAACACTTGCTGGTAGCTGGCGAAATCGGCGTAGTTGAGGTTCGGCTCATCGGCGAAACCCAGGTAATGAATGCCTTTGCCACCAAGGGCGCGAGTCGCCGTGAGCCAGGCCTGCAAGCCGCTGTTGCTGACCCGATCTGCCCGCAGATCGGCCTTGCGTGCGCTACCGGCCAGCAAGGTGATGTCCCGGGTGATGCCGAAACGGTCCTGGTACAGGCGCCGAAACTGATTTTCATAGTCGGGCTTGTCTGCAGTGATGTCGACCAGACTGTAATAGCTGGCGGCCTGGGGCTTGAGGGCTTCGATCACCGGGTAGGCCGATGGCGGGGGCATGACGTAGGGCAGGTAGACCCCCAGTTTCGGGGTTGTTCCCAGGACATCGTCATAGAGTTTCAGGCGCGCCTGCCCCGGGTCCTGGCGCAGCGGTTGCAGATGCTCTGGGTTTTGGGCGAACAGGTTCGCCGTGCCATCCAGCCAGAATGCCGCCTTGCCGTTGCCCTGCAATTGCAGGCGCCAGGTTTGCTCGACATTGGCGACGGGCAGGGCGACTCGATCGAACTGCCCATAGACCGGATACGGCTTGAGGTTCAACTGCACCTGTTTGCCATCGGCGACGCGCTGGGCTCGCAGGTTGCGCACGCCGCCATGGAGCTTGCCCGCCAGCACGGCCTGTTCGCCGGGGGCGACCTTGAAATACAACTCATCGCCGTCGTGGGTTTCGGCACTGAAATGCACCTTGGCCGGGGCGAACAGCGCCCGGGTATGGGCGTCGTGTTCGACGGAGTAGCGGCGGAAACTGTAGCCGGGAATTTCCAGGCGATAGCTGGCGGCTCCCGGCAACAAAGGCCACTGCTGTTCGCCACGCTCCTGGACCTTCTTGATCAAGCGTTTCCCTACCAGGCGCCCCTGACCGTCGAGCAGGTACAGGTGTTCCGAATTGGCGTTGGCCTGCCAGGCCGGTACCCAGCGCACGGTCACCCGGTCCGGCCGGTCGGTCTGCAGGTACAGGCTGCCGTCGCGGATGCCGGTCCAGGACATGGAGGCGCCATGGGCCGGAAGTGCCAGGGCCCATAGGCATGCAGCAGCCATTATCCAGCACCGCGCCGACCCCATCGCGAGCAGGCTCGCTCCCACCCTGCATCGGCCGCGGATACTGTGATCGACACCAGGCCCCTGTGGGAGCGGGCTTGCTCGCGAAGGGGTCGTCAAATCCAGCATCTGTACAGGCCGAGCCGCCGCTTTCGCGAGCAAGCTCGCTCCCACAGGGTTCGGTGAGATCCCTGTGGGAGCGAGCCTGCTCGCGATGGCGGACTGAGGGGCGACGAAGCTCATGCCGATTTCCCCATCAGCATCTGCCGCATCGGCAACAGGTCGCTGGGCAGGATGATCAACGTCTGCCACAGCGCCACGCCGCTGAGACGGCAATACATCGCCAGCAACGCCAGGGTCACCCCCAGGTAAGCGATGGAAGACGCGGCGGCGGCACCGACGATGCCGTAGCGAGGTATCAACAGCACGTTCAACGCCAGGTTCAACAACGCCCCCACACCCATCAGCAGCGATACCGTGCCGGGCCGGTTCTTGCCCAGCAGGTCCAGACGCAGGATGCTCGCATAGCACAGCCCGAACAGCCCCGGCAGCAGCGCCAGCAAGGCCGGATAAGCCGGTTGGTAGGCCACGCCGAACAGGGTCACGATCAACCATTCGCCGATCAGCGCCATGCCCAGGCACGCACCGAGCATCACCGTGGCGGTCAGACGCAGGGCCAGGGGTGTCAGGCGCTGCATGTCGTGGTCCTGTTGCAACAGGCGTTTCATCAGGGGTGTGGTCACGGCCTCCGGCACGATCAGCAGCAGCTCGGCGGCGGCGCTGGCCATGGCGTAGTGACCCAGGGCGGCGCTGCCCAGCAGGGCGCCGATGAACAGGTAGTCCGAGCGCAGAATCACTTGCTGGAACAACAGGTCCGGATGGCTGCGGGCGCCGTAGCGCAGCAGCTCGCCCTGAGTGGCGCTGTTCCATTGCAACGACACATCGTGACCCCGCCGCAACCAGACCCAACCGGCCAGTACTACCAGGCTCAGGCCCGTCAACCAACTGATCAATGCCGCTTCCAGGGCCGCGTCTTTCCACATCCAGAACAGCGCCAGGAACAGCAACAGCGGCACCAGGGATTCCATCAGGCGCAAGGCATTGAAGCCGCCTACGCCGCCTGAGGCATTGTGCAGCGTCAGCAGGCCGCTCTTGAGCACACTCAACGGCACGGCGAGCAACAGCAGCCAGGCCAGCAGACCCAATTGCATGGTGATGTCCAGCTCCGCACCGAACACCCGCGCCAGCGCCACCACCAAGAAGGTCAACAGCCCGGCCAGCAGGCAGCCGAACACCAGCACCTGGCTGAGCAGCAGCCCCATCGAACGCTGCTGCGCCGCCTGATAGCCCACGGCTGAGTTCAAGCCACCGCTGGTGGCGGCGCTGATCAGGTCCGGCAGGGTGCTGAGCAGGGCGAACAGCCCGCGTTCGCTGGGGCCCAGGATGCGCGCCAGCAATACGTTGCGCAGCAGGCGCAGGCCGATCATCGCCAGGCGTGTGCCCATGCTCAGCACCAGGTGTTTGAGGTAATGCGCGCGGCTCATGGACGTGCTCCTCGACGAATGCGCCAAGCCAGCAGTTCGGGGTGCTGGGCGTTGCGTTGACTGACACCGAAGCGCGGCAGGTTCAAAGGGTCGCCGTCATTGCGATACAGCCCGGCCTCGGTCCCCAGGGCGAACGAGAAACCGTGGGCCGCCACTTGGTGGCGCACGCGTTCGTCGTTATCGCCATTGGGGTAGCAATACACCGGCAAGGGTTGAGCACAGGCGTTTTCCATGGCTATCCGGCTGCGACTCAGTTCTTCATGCAGGCGCTGGTCGTTGAGCTGGGTGAGGATCGCGTGGCTGGCCCCGTGGGGGCCGAAGCGCACCAGGCCTGAATCTTCGAGCATGCGCACTTGGGTCCAGTCCAGCGCCTGGGGCTGGGCACCAGGGGGGCAGGTGTCAGTGAGGTCGCTCAGGATTTGCGGATCAAGGGTTTTGAGGCTTTGCAGATAGTGCAACAACGACAGGCTGCGGCGTTCGTCATCCAGGTCGTCGAGCATCACCGGCAACGGCCGTCCGGCCTGTTGCAAGTGTTCGATCAGCGCCAGCCGCGCCACCTGGCCGTGGCTGCCCCACAGGGTTTCGCCGATGCTTTCCCACCAGAAGTGCTGGCGGCTGCCGATGAAGTCGGTGGACAGGAAAATACTCGCCGGCACCTGGTATTGGCGCAGCAGGGGAAAGGCATTCATGGCGTTATCGCGCCAGCCGTCGTCGAAGGTCAGGGCCACCCGCGGACGGTCCGGAACGGTGGCGGGGTCGGCCAGCAGCAAGGTCATCAGGGGCACGCATTCGAAATGCCGTTGCAGCCAGATCAGCAAGTGTTCGAAGGCTTCCGGCCCCACGCACAATTCGTTGCGATGGGGCAGTTCGGCGGCGCGGTCGTTGCTCAGCACCCGGTGCAGCATCAGGATCACGCCGGCCCCCCGCAGCGGGCCGCGGCCCAGGGCCGTGTTCAGATACAACCAGCCGCCGGTGAGCTTGAAGACTTGTTTGATCGACATTCGCCACCTCCTCAGCGGTTCTGCTCGGGATTCCATTGGCTGTAGCGCCGGCCCCGCAGGAACTGCCACAGGCCGATGCTCATGCCCGCGAGCGTCACCAGCACGAACGCCGCCAGGCGAAAGGGCCGGGGCAAGCGGTGGTGCATATCCAGCAGGCCAAGCAGTGCCATGGCGTAGCCGAGCACTTGGGCTGCCAGGCTCAGGCGATAGAACCCTTGGTCGCTCCACAACCAGAGGTTGCTGAGCAGCAGTGGCAGCAGCAACACCGGCGCCAGGCGGCGGATCAGCTTGTGGCTGATCAGGCCGATGGCGTACAGGCCATGCCGCAGCGGATTGAGCAGTGCCCGGCGTTGGGCCAGGCTTTGCAAGCCACCGACGGTGACCCGCTGGCGCCGACGAAACTGCTTGTCGGCCTCGTCCACCCCCTGGTCGATCACCCGGGCCTTCGGTGCATAGACGATGGATTTGCCGGCGGCTGGTGCGCAGGTGCTGAGGAAGAAATCATCGTTGACCTGGGCCGGGATCGGCTCGAACAGCTCCCGGCGCAGGGCCAGCAGCGCGCCATCGGCCGAAACCATGCAGTCGGTGCGGCTTTCCACCCGCCGCAGCCAGCCCTCGTAGTGCCGATACAGGCTGTCGCCCAGGCTCAGGCCCTTGCCCGGCACGGGGATTTCCATGTGTCCGGCACAGGCGCCGACCTCTGGATCACCCAGCGGGGCGAGCAAATGGCCGAGGGTGTCGTGGCTCCATTGGTTATCGGCGTCAGTAAAGACCAGGATCTCACCGCTGCTGTGGGCCACGCCGGTATTGAGGGCCGCGGCCTTGCCCTGGCGGGGCAGGTCGAGCACCGTGATGCGCGGGTCGATCACCTTGCGCGCGCAGACCACTGTGTCGTCGCTGGAGCCGTCGCTGGCGAGGATGATCTGCAGCGAGCGCGCCTGATAATCCTGGGCGAGCAAGGTACGCAGTTTGTCTTCGATGTGTCGTGCTTCGTTGTGGGCGGCGATGACGATGCTGATGTCCATCGGCAGTGCCTTGCCGTAGCGCCGGACCGGAAACAGCGGTGTCAGCAGGCCGAGCATGAGTGGGTAACCGAGGTAGGCATACACCGGCAGCAACAGGCAGGTCCAATAAATGAATTCAGCCACGGGCAGGTCTCCTGACGTTCCAATGACAGAGGTTGAGCAGCAACGCTGCACCGGTCAGGTGCAGGCGCACCCCGTGCAAGGCCCACAGTTGCAAGGTCAAGCGCGGATCGCGACGACTCTGGCGTAGGCTGAGGAACAAGGGCGCAAGCGTGGTGATCAGCAACAGCAGCGACGCCAGGCGCAACTGACCCTGGAGCAAGGCGACCAGTGCCAGCAGATCCAGCCCCCAGGTCGCGATGGACAGCACCGGGAAACGCAGCAGGCGCAAGCTCGGACCGTGGCTGCGCAGCAGTTGCAGATGACTGCCCTGGCGCCACAGTTCCTTGCTTATCCACTCGCGCCAACTGCCTTCGTAACCCCAATGCAAGGCCACGCATTCGTTGACCAGCAACAGTTGCGCGTCGATCTGGCGCAGGCGCAGGGAGAAGTCCTTGTCCTCGCCGGTGCGCAGGGCTTCGTCGAAACCGCCGACCCGCTCGAACCATGAGCGACGCATCAACAGGTTGGCGCTGGGCAGCCACTGCACCCGGTGCAGGCGATGGGAGCCGGGACGCTGGCTGCGGCGCTGCCAGGCTTCGGCGAACCAAGGCGCCTGGCGGGGCGTGTCGAGGTCCAGGCCCAGTACATCGCCTTGATGACCCTCCAGCTCCAACAGCAGCTTGAGCCAGTTGGCCGGCATCTCGATGTCGGCGTCGATGAACGCCAGCCAATCGCCATGGGCCACCGCCGCGCCGCGGTTGCGCAGGGCACCGATGTGCACACCGGGCACGATCAACACCCGCGCGCCCAGTTCATTGGCGATGCGCGGGCCATGATCGTCGGAGCCGTTGTCCACCACGATCAGCTCGCATTCCAACTGCGCCTGGCGGGCAGCTTCCTGGGCCGCCAGCAAGGTACGGCCGATGTGCCGGGCTTCGTTGTACATCGGGATCACGATGCTGACCCGGTTCATGGGCGCGCCTCCTGCGGCGTTGCCTGTTCGGCCTCCTGGCGCAACACGGAGGTCAAGGCGAGCATGATCCACAGCAGCTTGTGGTTCGGCGCACTGAGGAACATCAGGAACAGCATCAGCGACAGGAAGCTCATGCCCAGGTGCGTCAACAGATCCGCCTGTGCCCAGTCCCGGCGTTCGAGCCAGATCCGGCGGGCCTGCAGCAGGTTGTACAGGCCCAGGCCCAGCATGCCGACGAACATCAGCCCGCCCGGGATGCCGATTTCACTGAAGATTTCCAGGTAGGTGTTATGGGCCCGGCGATACAGGTCCCCCAGCTTGCGATTGGCCGAGAACGCCTTGGCGTAGCCGGTGGGCGCATAGTGCAGCGGGAAGGTGCCGGGGCCGGTGCCGAGCACCGGGTTTTCGCGGATCATCTGACTGCCGACCACGATGTACGAAGCACGCCGGCCGAGGGATTCATCCTTGTGGGCATTGACGCCGGCACTGAGAATGCTCAACGACTGGATACGTGCGACGTAGCCGGCTGGCATCACGGCGACTGCCAGGGGAACCAGGAGCGCCAACCCGAGCATGGCGAACCCCAGGTGCCGTGGACGGATGCGCGGCAATTGCGCGCGATAGTGATACAGCCCGATCGCCAGGCTGAGCAGGAGCACCACCAGCCCCGAACGCGATTCAGTCTTGGTCATGCCACCCAGCAGCAGCGCCAAACAACCCATCCAGAACAACCGGTGCAGCAGGTTCGGCCCGCGCACCACCAGCAGCAACGCCAGTGGCATGGTAAAGGCGATCAGCAGGGCGAAGGCGTTCGGGTCCTCCAGCAGGCCCGAGGCGCGGCCCTGGTCCTGATATTTGGCGGAAAACATCGCCATCACGCAGGTGGTGCTGACACTCAGCGTCATCAGGCGGCAGAACAGGTCGAGGTTCAGTTCGCGGCCGATCAGCAGGGTGATGACGAACAGGATCAACCCCACGCTCAGTTCGCGAAAATGGGTCATCGACAGTTCCAGGCTGTCCGACAGGTAAAGGCTCAGGCTATACAGCATCATGAAGCCGATCAGCGGCCGCCAGATATTGCTGCGCAGGCGCGTGCCCGGAATCTGGTGCAGGGCCAGTTGCAGCATCAGTATCAGTATCAGTGCCAGACCGAAGAATTTGCTGCCAGAGAGCGGGTTGTCCTTGAACAGCCCTTCGAACGGGACCAGCGCAGCGATGCCCAACAGGCCCCAGCCGGGTTTGCGATAGAGCAAGGCGACACCCACCAGGCCCAGCACCGCCCCCGGCGCCAGGAACGGATAAGGGCTGGCCAGCAAGGCCAGGCAAACCAGCCCCAGCAGGCTGACAATCGAGAGAGGGACAATCATGGACGAGCCTCCCGTGCCGTACGGATGTAGAGCTGCGACCAGCGTTCGGCCAGCGTGCGCAGGTCGTAGCGGTCCTGTTGGGTGCGGCGTGCGTTATCGGCCAGGATCTGCGCCAGGGGCGGTTCGCTGAACAGCGTTTCGATCTGCCGGGCCAGTTCGGCGCTGTCGGCAGGTGTGGCGAGCAATCCGTTGTGACGGTCCTGTACCACATCGGGAATGCCGCCGACGCCGAATGCCACCACCGGTACCCCGGCTTGCATGGCCTCGAGCAGAATCATCGGCGTGCCTTCGGTGCGCGAACTGATCACCAACGCGTCGAGGCGGCTCCACCAGGCGTTCATGTCGGTCTGGTACCCGGGCAGTTCGATACGCGTGGGTAGTCCGGCATCGTTGATGCGCTTGAGCAGGGCCTGACGTTCCGGGCCGTCACCGAGCATCACCGCGTGCAGCGACGGATGCCGCTGGCACAGGGGGATCAGGGCGTCGAGGAACAGGTCCGGGCCTTTCTCGCTACTCAGGCGGCCGACGTAGCCGACCCGCCAGCGCTGGCCGTCATCGCGGTGGGCCACTGGTGCCGTGGGCGTCGGCAAACCGTTGGGGATCACGGCGACTTTTTCCGCCCGCACGCTGGCCTGGCGATGCAGCACCGCGATGCTCTCTGCCACGCAGACCACGCGCTTGACCGACGCCGTGCGGCACAATTGCAGGCTCAGCCAGGTGTAGAAACGCTGTTTCGGGCTGCGCGGCGTGAACCCGTGCTGGGTGATGACCAGTGGCAGGCGCAGCAACGTGGCCGCGGCCCAGCCGAACAGCAGCCCCTTGAAGTTGTGGGTGTTGAGCAAAGGTTGCTCGCTGCGCCGTTGGCGCAGGTGTTGCAACAGCTCGGCCCAGCTCCCGCAGTGATGGCAATCGACCCCGGCCTGGCGAAAGCGCGCGATCAAGGTCGGCGGCGCCGCGAGGAACAGCACCTGGTGCTGCCCCGGAGTCGCCAGGCAATGATCGAGCAGCATCCGCTCGGCCCCGTAGAAGCCACCGCTGTCGAGCAAATGAATGATCGGCAGGGGGCTGCTGCGGTGGGACGGGCCGAACGGCGCGTTCAATTGCGCACCCAATGGACAAGGCTGGGCAGGCTCCAGTTGCGATGCGGGTTGATCTGGTCGGGGGACTGCTCGTTGATCACCAGCAGCACCGGTACGTCCAGTTGCTGGCTGATCTGCGCTGGGTGCTTGAAGCGATGGTCGAAGAACTCACGCACGTAGACCAGGGCAATTGCCAGCAGCAGGCCGCTGAACAGGCCGAACGGGATAATCAGCATCGGCTTGGGAAAGGCCGCGGCGGTCGGTTCGAAGGGCGGGCTGAGCACGCGGGCGTTGGACAGGTCGTTGTCCAGCGAACGGGCGGTGCTGGCTTCGGCGAACCGTTGGGCGTAGGTGGAGAACGCCGCATGCAGGGCGTTGATCTCGGTGTCCATCTGCTGCAGCTTGCTCTGGGTTTCCTGCAACTGGTGGATACGCCCCTTGAACGCGGCGATGCGCTGGACCTTCTGATCGATCACCGAGCTGACCACCGCCAGGTCGGTGGTGCGTTCCTGGATTCGGTTGTTCACCACCTTCAGGAATTGTTGACGGGTGCGCACGATCTGTTCCCGGGCCAGCAGCATCGGTTCGCTGCCGGGTTGGAAGATCGCCAGGTCGTTCATGTAGCGGCTGACCTGGCCGGTCAGTTGCTCACCCAACTGTTTGATCTCCCGGTCTTCGAAGGCGATGTTGTCCACGGTGGTGGTGAAGGTGAAGGGAAAGGTGTAGTCGTTGAACCGCGAGCTGTTCGCCGCCGCCAGACTGGTCTTGAGATAGTCGAGCCAGCGTTGGCTTTGCAGCAGGCGATCCTGGTACAGGTTCAAGGCCTGCTCTTCAGTGTTGATGGCGTTCAGGCGGAAGGTGATTTCCTCCTTCGGATCAGCCGACCCGACGCCTTCAAGCAAGGCCAGCCGGGTACCTTCCAGGCCGTCGAGGCGACTCTGGTATTGGCTTTTCTTCTGCTCATAGAAGGCCTGCGGCAACTCGATCGATTGCAGCTCCTGGCGACTGGAGAGGTAGTTCTGCAGCAGTTGCGCCACGAACCGAGTGCCTTGCTGCGGATCACCGAAGCTGTAGACGATGGAGATGACGTTGGAGCCGGGTAGGGTCTCGATCTTGAGGTTGTCGACGGCTTCGTCAGTCAGCGTATCGAGCACGGTGTCGCGCACCGGATCGACCTCCAGTCCGAGGCCATCGCGCAGCGGGTTGATCACGTACTCGCGCAGCGGCGTGGTGACGTAGCGCTTGAACGGTTCACTGACCCATCTGTTGAAGATGCCGGGGCTGGGGTTGTACTCGCCCTGGTCGCGCAGGGTACTGATGGTCTGCCGGATCAGCGCCGGCGAACGCAGGATATTGCTCTCGGTTTCCATGTCCGCCAGGGACGGCGGAATGAAGGTGGCGTTTTCCTGGTTCAGCGACGTGGTGGCGTCGCCTTGTGAGAGTTTTTTCGACTGTACGATCACCTGGGCGGTGATATCGAAGCTCTGTTTGAGCACCAATGGCAGCGCCAGGGCAATCACGGCGAAGATCAGGAAGATGCGCTTCACCCACTGCTTGTTGGCGAAGAAGATCCTGAAGAACTCATGCAGATAGTTTTCCTTGGGATTCATGATCGATCACCTGGCTCAGTTGCTGTTGCTGCCTTTGTTGTCGAGGCGGTAGCCGAAGCTGAGCCCCACGCCCTGGAACAGCACCACGTCAGCCAGTTGCCTGGCGAGTTCGCCGGCGCTGGCAAGCTTGGTCTTGGGCACGAAGAGCATGTCTTCCGGTTGTAGGTAGGCAATTTGCGAGGCATCGCCGCTCAGGGCTTTTTCCACGTCGTAGTGACGGGCTTCGACCTGGTTGCCGTTGCGACGCATGATCACCACCGAGTCGAGCCTTGCCTTGACGTTCGTGCCCCGGGCAAGGGTCAGTGCCTCGAGCACGGAGATCGGCCGACGGATCGGGTAGGAACCGGGTTGGGCCACTTCACCGAGGACATAGATTTCATTACCAGCGGTGGACTTGAGCAGCACGTCCACGGTCATGTGGCCGGGCAGTTGGGCATAGCGCTCGTTGAGGAAGGTCTCCAACTGGGTGACGGTCATTCCTTGCAACGGCACCGAGCCGATTTCCGGGAAGCTGGCGTAGCCATCCCGGCCCACGATGATTTCCCGACTCATGCCGGTGGCCGGGTGGGTCAAGGTGTTGCGCAGGTTCGTCTCGTTGGACAGCGGGCTGGTCACCAGCACCGTCAACTGGTTGCGATTGGGCTGGAACAGCATTTTCTGGTCGTAGGCCCGTTGCACCGCCAGGCGCGCTTCGTCGGTGGTCATGCCGGCGACTTTCACCGACGTATTGGCTCCCGGCAGTTCGATACTGCCGTCGGGCATGACCAGTTGCGAGCCGTTGAGCTGGCTGGCGGCGGTGAAGTTCAGGGCCACCTGGTCGCCCGGTTGCACGCGATAAGCCTGGGGACTGGTGGTGCCGATGTGGAAGATCACATCGAGCACATCCTGGGGCCGCAGGGTCTGTTCGACCTTGGGCATGTCGGTGGCCTGGGCGTTGGCCGGTGCGGCCGTGAGGATCTGCACCGGCATCGATCGGGTATCGCTGGTGCTGGAGCAGCCGGCAAGCGGCAGCAACAGCAGGACAAGCATCTTGGCGTTCATCTCGTCATCCTTCTGCACGCTTACAGGTTGTTGTAGAGCCATTTGGGCATGTAGTACTTGCGCCGGTTGAACACGCTGCCCACCACTTTCGCGCCGGCCTGGGCCAGGCGCTGGCGGGTGGCCTGGGCCACTTCCCAGCGGGTGTCTTCACCACGTACCACCAGCACCACGCCATCCACCTGGGCGCTCATGACCAGGGTGTCGGAGGCCGCATACACGGCGTCGGCGTCGATCACCACGAAGCGGTACTGCGCGGCCAGGTGCCTGAACAGATGTCGCAGTTGTTCGGGATTGAGCCGTTCGGCATTGCGCCCCAGGCGGCCGATGGGCAGCACGTCGAAGGGCAGGCTGGAGGTTTGCACCACGCAGTCCTGCAACAGGGGCGGGGTGAGGTGGTTGAACAGCAGGTCGCTGAAGCCGCGCTCCTTTTGCAGCCCCAGTTGCTGGCTGAGGTTGCGCGGTGACTGGCTGGCGTCCACCAGCAATACGCGGCCGCTGCTCATCTGCGCCAGTTGAGCGGCCAGTGCCATGGCGCTGGTGCTGGTCCCGGTGCCGGTGTTTGCGGACGTCAGAAGCAGGATCCGCAGGGAAGGGTCGAGCACGGTCGAGGTCAGGTTGGTCTCGCTCGGGCTTGCGATGCTCAGGATATTCGTTGAACCGTCCATTTAACTCGCTCCGTGGCCGCTGAAAACTTTGAAGGGGGTAATCATCAGGATCTTCAAATCCAACAACAGGCTCTGCTCGGCGATGTAGCTGAGGTCCAGTTCCACGCGCTGGTCGAAGTCGATATTGCTGCGCCCGGAGATCTGCCACAGGCCGGTCAGGCCGGGGTAAATGCTCAGGCGCACAAGATGGTTGTCCTTGTAGCGATAGGCGTTGAACGAGGTTGGGCGCGGGCCCACCAGGCGCATGTCGCCGGTCACCACATTGATCAGGTTCGGCAGTTCGTCGAGGCTGCTGCGTCGCAGGAACCGGCCGATGGGGGTGATACGCGGGTCGTTGTCGATCTTGAAGTCGATGGCGTCGGCACCGTGTTTGTTGAGGTGGCGCAGCGACTCCTTGAGGGCCTCGGCATTGGCGACCATGGTGCGGAACTTGTACATGCCGAAGACGCGGCCGCGGTAGCCGGTGCGCTTCTGCACGAACAGCACCGGTCCGGGGCTGGAGAACTTGACCAGCACGGCCAGGCCCAGCAGCAGCGGGCAGAGCAGGACCAGAAGGACCAGGGCACCGATGCAGGCCACCACCCGGTTGGTCCGCGAGACCGTCCACGGTCGACCACCGTCGCGGCCGGTCAGCCAGCCACGGCCTTGCCGGTGGATGGCCGCGTCCAGGCGCCTGCGGTGTTCGGGGTCGACACGCTTGTCGCAGGGGGTGTTGATCGGAAGGGATTGCTCATGACGGGTCATAGACTCCTCCGCTGGGTTTCGTCTGCAAGTTCAGCCGCGAGCGGCGGGCGGGCAGCAGGCAGCGCGTAGTAATCGAGGAACCAGTCGATGAAGCGGCCCAGGCCTTCGTCCAGTTCGATGCGTGGCTGGAAGCCGGTGGCCCGTGCCAGGTCGCTGGCGTCGGCGCAGGTGTTGAGCACATCCCCCGGTTGCAGGGGCAGCAGTTCGACACGGGCGGTCAGCCCCAGGTGTTTTTCCAGTAGCGCAACGTAGGTCCGCAGAGCCACGGGGTGTTGCCCGCCGATGTTGTAGATGCGCCAGGGCGCGCGGCTGGTGGACGGGTCCGAGGGGTCCAGATCCCGTGCGGCAGTGACGCGGGGCGGACGTTCGATCAGCCGGGCGATGCTTTCGACGATGTCGTCGATGTAAGTGAAATCACGCTGGTGCTCGCCATGATTGAACAACTGCAGCACCCGGCCTTCGGCGATGGCGCGGGCGAACTGGATCGGCGACATGTCCGGCCGGCCCCAGGGGCCATACACGGTAAAAAAGCGCAGGCCGGTGCAAGGGATGCCGAACAGGTGGCTGTAGCTGTGGGCCATCAGCTCGTTGGCTTTTTTGCTGGCGGCGTACAGCGACAGCGGATGGTCGACGTTGTCCCGTTCTGAATAAGGCGTGCGCGGGTTGGCGCCATACACCGAGCTGGAAGAGGCGTAGATCAGGTGCCTGAGCGGGTGACTGCGGCAGCTTTCGAGGATGTTCAGGAACCCGGTGAGGTTGCTGTCGACGTAGGCCCGTGGGTTCTCCAGGGAGTAGCGCACCCCCGCCTGTGCAGCGAGGTGGATCACCACGTCCGGGCGGTACGATTGGAACAGGTCATCGAGGGCGCCGGCGTCGGTCAGGTCCAGCCGTACCAGGGGGAAGTCACCGGCCTGGGCCTTCACCCAGGCGATGCGGTCATGCTTGAGCTGGGGGTCGTAGTAGTCGTTGAAATTGTCCAGCCCGCACACCCGATGACCGTCGCGCAGCAGTCGCCGCACGCAGTGAGCGCCGATGAAACCGGCCGCGCCGGTCACCAGGATATTCACGCTTGCGGCCCTGGTGCCGAGCCGTCCGGCACGGTGTGCCGTAGCCCGATGCCGCGATACAGCAGCCCGGCGGCAGCGAGTTGGTCCGGGTTGTACAGGTTACGGCCGTCAATGATGACCCGGGCGCGCAGTTTGCTGGCCAGCAGGTCGAAATCCACCACGCGGAAGTTCTTCCACTCGGTGCAGATCACCAGCGCGTCGGCGTCTTCCAGGGTGTCGTCGCGAGTGGCGCACAGGTTCAGGTCCTTGCGGTAGCCGTAGAGCCGCCGGCATTCAGACATGGCTTCCGGGTCGTAGGCCTGGACGCGAGCGCCTTCGCGCCATAGTGCTTCCATCAGGTAGCGACTGGGCGCTTCGCGCATGTCGTCGGTGTTGGGCTTGAAGGCCAGGCCCCAGACAGCAATCGATTTACCGGCCAGGCCATCGGGAAACTGTTTGGCGAGCTTCTCGAACAGAATGTGCCGCTGGCGGTCGTTGACGTCGGTGACGCTGCGCAGCAGGTGCAGCGGCATGCCACTTTGTTCGGCGGTGTGCAGCAGGGCCCGCAGGTCCTTGGGGAAGCACGAGCCGCCGAAGCCACAGCCGGGATAGATGAAGTGATAACCGATGCGTGGGTCCGAGCCGATGCCCTTGCGCACCGCTTCGATGTCGGCACCCAGCCGTTCGGTGAGGTTGGCCAGTTCGTTCATGAAACTGATGCGGGTGGCGAGCATGGCGTTGGCGGCGTACTTGGTCAGTTCGGCGCTGCGGTTATCCATGAACATCAGTTTTTCGTGGTTGCGGCAGAAGGGGGCGTAGAGTTCGCTCATCTGGTCGCGGGCCAGGGAGTCGGCGGTGCCGACGATGATCCGGTCGGGGCGCATGCAATCGGCCAGGGCGCTGCCTTCCTTGAGAAATTCGGGGTTGGACACCACCCGCACGTTCAGCCGTTTCAGGCCCCGTCGGGCCAGCGCCTGGCGAGCGCATTCGGCCACCTTGTCGGCGGTGCCCACTGGCACGGTGGACTTGATGATCAAGGTGCGATCGCTGTCCATGAAGTCGGCGATCTGCCGAGTCACCGCCAGTACATGGCTCAAGTCTGCCGAGCCATCTTCATCGGCGGGGGTGCCGACGGCGATGAAGATAAGTTCGCCATGGTTGACCGCATCGCTGGCCTGGGAACTGAACGACAGGCGCCCGGCCTTGATGTTGTCTTCGAGTAATCCGGAGAGCCCCGGTTCGCTGATCGGGGGGACCGCTTGCTGCAGTTGCCGGATCTTGTTCGGGTCGATGTCGATGCACAACACACGATGCCCGACGTCGGCTAACGCCGCCGCCTGGATCAACCCAACATACCCCGTCCCAAATACGCTCACGTCCATTCTGGCGTGCCTCGTAAATCGTTTTTATGTAACTCGGATGAAACTGTTTAGGGGGTATAGCGCAGCCTCAGAAAAGCGTGTCAGCAAAATGACAGTTGTCACTGTTGGCAAAACTAGAAAGCGTTTGGCCTTTTGATATCAAGTTATTGACAGTCTTGGAAAAGTGCCGGTTTTAAAGGCTTGAAGGCGCGTCAAAAAAATCGATGAACGGTATTTATCCATAGGTTTTTCATTTTTTTTAGGGCTTTTCGTGTCATTTTTGGGCTAACTTTTTTTTGACGCGTGTTTGATTCATTGCCTTTCTTGCGCTTTTGAAAGCCGCTGCTAGTGTCCAGGAACAGAGCCCTTTGCGAACGTCACGATTGCGTCGAGAAAGAGATGGCCCGATACCTCAAGGAATTGCTGCTGGCGCTGTACCTGATCAGGGGATATGACTATTACCTTGACCGTCTGGCGGCGCTGGGTATTGGCTTTGCGACGGTGTTGTTCGTCGCGATGTTCGTGGCGTTGGTAGCGGCGTTGTGGATGACCGCCTATATCCGTCAAACCCTGGTACGGCACCTGTTCGCACTGGCGATGTTTGCGTCGGCGGTGTTCTTCGAGGTGTACACCCGGGTGACCGACAGTTACCTGACCTACAGCCAGTTCGTGTCAATGGTGTATTCCGGTGGTTTTATCCAGGAGGCGGCCTGGCAGTATCGCGAGGTGGTCATTCATGCGGTGGTCGCTGGGCTGTTGCTGTTGTTGGGGATCGGCCTCAAGCCTCGCCGACGGATACCGTTGCCCGGTTATCTGCCCGTTGCCGCGCCGCTATTGGGCGTGCTGTTGCTCAGCGGCGTGCTCTTTGTGCGGGCAGGTGAGGGCGCCCGCGGGCTACCGGCTATGTACACGCCGCTGGCCTATTTGAACTTGTTCGCCTATGAGTCCTTGCACAACACGGTCGGCCCCCGGGAGCCGGTGCGCCTGGTGCGGCAAACGCCGCCGATCGGGCACGACATCGTACTGATCATCGATGAAAGCATCTCCGGCAACTACCTGGATATCAACACGCCGTCGGGCGTACACACCGGGCTCAAGACACCGCCATCCGGGGTGGATATTTTCAACTTCGGCTATGCGGCGTCCATTGCCAATTGCAGTGCCGACACCAACGTCACCCTGCGCTATGGCGGCACCCGCGCCGACTACATGCGTATCAACAGCACCCAGCCTTCGATCTGGCAGTACGCCAAGGGCGCGGGCTTGCGCACCGTCTACATCGACGCCCAGCGCACGGGTGGCAACTTGCAGAACCTGATGACCGATCTGGAGAAAAAGGACATCGATGTGTTTGTCCAATTCGATCAGACCAGCGTGCGCGACCGCGACATGGCGGCGGCAGACAAGCTGATCGAGTTGCTCGGCGATGACCAGCCGGAGTTGGTGGTCATCAACAAGGTCGGCGCGCATTTCCCGGTGCACGACAAATACCCCGACGATTTCATGAGCTACCGTCCTGCTTTGCCGCGTGGGCAGTATCAGGACGTGGCCGACACCGGCCGGCGTGACGGTTTCAATGGCCAGAAGGATGACTGGGTGCTCTACCGCAACGCCTACCAGAACACGCTGCTGTGGAACGTCGGCGAGTTTTTCCGGCGGCTCTTCAGCCAGGCCTCCTTGGCCAATGCCGTGCTGATCTACACGTCAGACCATGGCCAGGACCTGCATGAACGCGGTAACCCGGGACTCAACACCCATTGCGGCGGCGACCCGGCGGAGGAAGAGGGACTGGTGCCATTGGTGGTGATCCAGGGTAGCCACCTGCAGACGCTCGACTGGCGCGAGGCCTGGGCCAGGAACAAGGACCGCTCCAGCCACTACAACATCTTCCCGACGCTGTTGCAGCTGATGGGCTATGACCGTGCGGGAGTTGAAGCCCTGTATGGAAAATCCCTGGACCAACCGACCGAAGACGACTTCACCTTCAACTACCGATTCAATGCTCGCCTGGGTGCCAAACCGGCCTGGAAACACATTGACCTGAACAGCATCGTGACCCCCAAACCGGTCCAGGCTGAAATGGCAGCAGGGCACTGAAGGGTGGGTCAGCTTGCACAGATGTTGACTGTGCCGCCGCCATCGCGAGCAGGCTCGCTCCCACCCTGATCTGGGTGTACACACTATCCCTGCCCACCGCCAATCCCCTGTGGGAGCGAGCCTGCTCGCGATAGCGGTGGATCAGCTTGCATCGATTTGCCGGTGCCGCCGCCATCGCGAGCAGGCTCGCTCCCACCCTGATCTGGGTGTACACACTATCCCTGCCCACCGCCAATCCCCTGTGGGAGCGAGCCTGCTCGCGATAGCGGTGGATCAGCTTGCATCGATTTGCGGGTGTCGCCGCCATCGCGAGCAGGCTCGCTCCCACCCCCTGATCTTGGGTGAACACACCATCCATGCCCACCGCTAATCCCCTGTGGGAGCGAGCCTGCTCGCGATAGCGGTGGATCAGCTTGCATCGATTTGCCGGTGCCGCCGCCATCGCGAGCAGGCTCGCTCCCACCCCCTGATCTTGGGTGGACACACCATCCATGCCCACCACCAATCCCTTGTGACAGCCTATCTTGTTGCGGCGATCGTTCCGGGGTGGGTGGGGTCGTGGAGAAGTGAGAAGCCCTGGTCGAGCAACGTGCGGCCAATGAAGCGCGACCCCCCATCGTTCAAGTGCGCGTCATCGCGATAGAGCATTTGCCCGTCGATGATCGGGCTGCACAGTCCCGCAGGGCAGATCACTTGATTGGGGTCGATAAAACGTACCTGGGGCAACCTGACGCGTATCCCTGCCCAGTAAGGTGCAGTTATATCCAGTTGGGCCGAGCATCGGCGATCGATGCCGAACATCAAGCGGCGCACGGGACAGGTCGCGGCTTTGTCGATGTTCTGGTTACTGAGGATCACGATCACCTGGTCTGTGTTGGCCGCCACTCGCTTGATGCTGGCTTCGACCCTATCGGCGGCGGCTGCGTCTTTCGGCCAGGCCCCGGCCAGCACGACGTAAGGGTAATGATTCTGCTCGATCAGGCTGAGCACGCGTCTGTTACGTTCCATGCAATGGGCGGCATACACCGTCGATACCTGAGCGGTGTAGCTGAAGATTGGCGGGCAGCCATCCAGGGTGTAATCCATCAGCTCGACGCCGTTGGGTTCGGCCAGGATATCCACCATGCCGGTGAAATGGTTGGCGAACGAGTCACCGACCATGATCCCGTCTATCTGCTCCTTGTGTGCTCCAAGTCGACAATGGGGGTTGGGCTCGGTGTCGTATTGCGCATTGGGCATGTGGCAGTCGCTGCGAAGTTTGTTCGGTTCGACCAGAGTCATTGCCTCGAGCGCCGCCACTTCAGGCGCAAAGCGCTGGGGAAAACCGTGCAACTGCAGGCTCAGCGCAGCCAGCACGGCGAGCCCAAGGGCCGGAGCGATGAATCGTCGAGTGAATACGTGTGCAAACGGTAATTGTGCTCCGGTCCGTCGAAAGGGGCGTTCGATATAGCGCCAGGAACACCAGGACAGGGCGATCGACACCCCAACAGTGAAATCCCCACGGGAAGGGTAATGGCAATGCCCAGGTAATTCAGATAGGCAATCAATGGCCAGTGCCATAGATAAAGCGAGTAGGAGATCAGGCCGATGAAGACCATGGGCCGGTTGTTCAACAAGCGAGACTGAACGCCTGCACTGCCGGCCAGAATCAGCAGCGCAGCGCCCAGGCAAGGCATCAAGGCATTGAGGCCGGGGAACGGGGCGTCGGGGCTCAGGGCAAACAAGGAAAAACCGATCAACCCGGCCCCTACCAACGCGAAACCCAAGGCTGCCCGCTTGTCGAGCGGCCTTGGCCGATACAGATAAATGCCCAGCACCCCGCCCACCATCAACTCGAAAAAGCGCGTGGGCAGCAGATAGTAGGAGGCGGTGACGAAGACGTTCGTGGCGTACTCAGAAAAAGCAGTCGCCGCGATAATGCCCACCCCCAGCACGGCCAGCACATAACGCGGCGCCAGCCGATGAATCGCCAGGATGAGCAGTGGCCAGATCACATAGAACTGTTCTTCAATACCCAGCGACCAGGTGTGCAACAACGGGGCCTCGCTGGCGTCCGCCGCGAAGTAATTTCCGTACTTCACCCAGATGTAGATATTCGAAACCCCCAGCAGGGAGAACAGTGCACTGACGTTGAACCGGGTCAGGTCGGCCGGAGAAAGGATGACAGCTCCGGCGATCACGCTCGCCAGCAATACCGCTACCAATGCGGGAACAATGCGGTTGATGCGCCGCTGATAAAAACGCTTCACCGAAAAGCGGTTGTGCTTGATCTCGGAAAATACCTGGGAGGTGATCAGAAAACCCGAGATGACGAAGAAAATGTCGACGCCCACGAACCCGCCCGGGAGCAGGTTGGTGTTGAGGTGATGGATGAGCACGGCGAAGACTGCAACGGCGCGAAGCCCGTCGATATCGTGGCGATAGTCGCTGTGAGACATGTCGGTGATCGTCCTTGAATGCGAGATCGTCAAGGGTCGTCATATTCATGACGGTTTCGCCGACAGCCTGGAAGCGGCGTGAATTACTGATTGATTAATAGCTGAAAATAGGTTCCGCACAAGATTATCGGATCCAATATCGCTTCATGCTGACAAGCGGTTACTGCCCTTGCGCAGATCCAGCGATAGGGTCTGTACTCAACTCCGTTATCCTGAGCCTCACTGTGTCTCATCCGAGCCTTTCCATGCTTGAAGTCCGCGATGTGTTCAAAAGCTACGTCACTCCTCAGGGCCCGTTGCCGGTGCTGCAAGGCGTCGACCTGACCCTGGCGCCGGGCAGCAGCCTGGCGCTGATGGGAGAATCCGGCAGCGGCAAAAGTACGCTGCTGCACTTGGTCGCCGGGCTGGATAAGGTTGATCGCGGCAGCATCCGCTGTGGCGAGTACCGGCTCGACGGCATGAGCGAAAGCCAGTTGGCGAGTTGGCGGCGAACGGAAATTGGCCTGGTGTTCCAGCAGTTCAACCTCATCAGCAGCTTGTCGGTCGAAGACAACCTGGGGTTCCAGGCGCGATTGTGTGGTCGTCATGACCCTGCCTGGCAGACCCATCTGATACAGCGACTCGGGCTTGGGGACCTGCTGCGACGTTATCCCGAACAGCTTTCCGGCGGCCAGCAGCAACGGGTTGCCTTGGGCAGGGCGCTGGCCTCGCGTCCGCCTTTGCTGCTGGCCGACGAACCCACCGGCAGCCTCGACGAAGCCACCAGCGATGAAGTGCTGCACCTGTTGCTGGAGCTGTTGGACGGCAGTTCCACCAGCCTGCTGATGGTCACCCACAGTCCACGGGTGGCGGCCCGTCTGGCTGAACGCGTGGTGTTGCACGGTGGGCGGTTGGCGCAGGTGGGCCAGGATTGATGATCTTTCGCCAGACCCTCAAGGCCTTGCTCAGCCATTGGCGCCTGCACCCGGTGCAGTTTTTCAGTGTATTGACCGGCCTCTGGCTCGCCACCAGCCTGCTGACCGGTGTGCAAGCCTTGAACAGTCAGGCCCGGGACAGTTACGCCCGGGCCAGCCGGCTCATTGGCGGCGAACCCCAGGCCAGCCTCAGTGCCCCCGGCGGCGGTACTTTCCCCCAGCAATGGTTTGTCGATCTGCGCCGCCAGGGTTGGCCGGTGTCGCCGGTGTTGCAGGCCAGGGTGACGCTCAAGGGGCGTGAAGACCAGCGCCTGCAACTGATGGGCATCGAACCGGTGTCGCTGCCCCCGGTGCGGCGCTGGCGGGGCAGGCGCGGGAGATGAGCGAGGTGGTGGCGTTTTTCACCGAACCCGGCCGTACCTGGATCGCTCCGCAAACCCTGCATGCCTTGGGACTGGGTGAGGGCGACCGGCCTCTGACCACCGATGGACACACCTTGCCGGCCCTGCACACCCAGGCGGACATGGCGCCGGGCATGCTGCTGATGGACATCGGCTTCGCCCAGCAAGTGCTCGGGCTGCCGGAGCGGTTGTCGCGATTGCTACTGCCCGCCACATTCACCGCGGCGTTGCCCGAGCCGTTCAACGGTCGTTTGCAGTTCAAGCGCGCCGATGAAGAAAACAATCTGTCGCGCCTGACCGAAAGCTTTCACCTGAACCTCGATGCCCTGGGCTTCCTGTCGTTTGTGGTGGGGTTGTTCATTGTTCATGCGGCGATCGGCCTGGCCCTGGAACAACGCCGCAGTTTGCTGAGAACCCTGCGAGCGTGCGGCGTCAGTGCGCGGATGCTGGTCACCAGTCTGACGGTCGAGCTGGGGGCACTGGCGTTGTTGGGCGGCGTTGCCGGGGTACTGAGCGGCTATTGGCTGGCGAGTCTGCTGTTGCCGGATGTCGCGGCGAGCCTGCGAGGGTTGTACGGCGCCGAGGTGCCCGGGCAATTGAATCTCAGCCCGTGGTGGTGGCTGAGCGGGGTTGGCCTGAGCCTGCTCGGCGCGCTGCTGGCCGGCGCCGACAGTTTGCTGCGGGCGGCGCGCTTGCCGTTGCTGGCGCTGGCCAACCCCCAGGCTTGGCACCAGGCCCATGCGCGCTGGTTGCGCCGTCAGGGCTGGGTGGCGACATTGGCGGCGCTGATTGCCGTGTTTGCGTTGATTCGGGGCGACAGCCTGGCCAGCGGTTTTGTCCTGATGACGGCCTTGCTGCTGGGCGCGGCCCTGGCCTTGCCGGTGGTGCTCAATCGTGCGCTGAACCTGTTGCTGCGTCGCAGCCGTTCCGTGCTCGGACAATGGTTTCTCGCCGACTGCCGGCAACAACTGCCGATGTTGAGCCTGGCGTTGATGGCCTTGTTGCTGGCGTTGGCGGCAAACATCGGTGCCGGCAGCATGACCGCAGGTTTCCGCCTGACCTTCACCCACTGGCTCGAACAGCGCCTGACCGCGGAACTGTACGTCAGCCCGCAGACCCCGGCCCAGGCCGGCGAGCTGCACGCCTGGCTCAAACAGCAATCGACCGTGACCGCCATACTGCCCAACTGGCAAGTCTCGGTGCCGCTGCAAGGCTGGCCGACGGATGTCTTCGGCGTCATCGATCACCCCCTCTATCGCCAGCATTGGCCGCTGTTGGAATCCGCCGACAGACCCTGGGAACAACTGGCCGCCGCCGACACGCTGATGCTCAGCGAACAGTTGGCTCGCCGCCTCAAGGTTCGGGTTGGCGATCAACTCACCCTGCCGACCCCGCAAGGGCCATGGACGCCGCGTATCGTCGGGATCTACGCCGACTACGGCAATCCCAAGGGCCACGTGCTGGTCAATGCCGACCACCTGCTCGTCCATTGGCCGCAACTGACGCCGTATCGCTTCAACCTGCGGATCGAGCCGTCCGCCATGCCGACACTGCTGGCGGCGCTGCAAAGCCGATTCGACCTGGACGACAGCCGGATCGTCGATCAGGCCCGGCTCAAGGGCTGGTCGACCCAGGTGTTCGAACGCACCTTTGCCGCCACCGCCGCGCTGAACGGCCTGACGCTGGCCGTGGCTGGGGTAGCGCTGTTCATCAGCCTGCTGACCCAGAGCCAGAGCCGCCTCGGCCAGTTGGCGCCGCTGTGGGCGTTGGGCGTGACACGTCGGCAACTGATGCTGCTCAACCTTGGCCAGACCTGGCTGCTGTCGCTGCTGACCCTGGTGCTGGCCGTGCCGCTGGGTGTCGCCCTGGCCTGGTGCCTGGATGCGGTGATCAATGTGCAGGCGTTCGGTTGGCGCTTGCCGTTGCGGGTGTTCCCGGTGCAACTGGCGCAACTGCTGGCGTTGGCGATGTTCGCCACGTTGCTGGCGTCCGCCTGGCCGCTGTACGCCTTGTACCGCACCCAGCCTGCGGATCTGCTCAGGCGCTTTTCCCAGGAGGACCGCTCATGAGAATCAGGATCGGCCTGCTGCTGTTGGCGCTGCTCAGCGGTTGTGACAAACCGGCGGAACCTCCAAAAGGCTTTGCCGGCCTGGGGGGCGAGGCCGTTGCCTTCACACCGGTAGTGCCGGGACGGGTGTTCGGCTTTCCTGCGGATCACGGCGTTCACCAGGGCTATCGCATCGAATGGTGGTATGTCACCGCCAATCTCAAGGATGCCGAGGGGCATGAATTTGGTGTGCAGTGGACGCTGTTTCGCAGCGCCTTGAGCGCCGGGCCCCAAGCGGATGGCTGGCGCAACCAAACGATCTGGCTCGGTCACGCCGCGGTCACCTCTGCGACAGTCCATCATGCCGCCGAGCGCTACGCCCGGGGCGGGGTGGGGCAGGCCGGGGTGCGGGCGGTGCCCTTCGAGGCCTGGATCGACGATTGGCAATTCACGACCCAAGCGAGCGGCACCGACCCGTTGGCCGACATGCAACTGAAGGCCCGCGACCCACACTTTGGCTATGAGCTGCGGCTCACGTCGGCCCGTCCGCTTGTCTTGCAGGGCGACAAAGGCTTTAGCCAGAAATCCGAACAGGGGCAGGCGTCGTACTACTACAGCCAGCCGTTCTTCCAGGCCAGTGGTCAGCTGGAAATCGACGGTCAGCGTTATACGGTCAGTGGCTCGGCCTGGCTTGATCGCGAATGGAGCAGCCAACCGCTGACCGCGAACCAGACTGGATGGGACTGGTTCTCCCTGCATCTGGACAGTGGCGAGCATGTGATGCTCTACCGCATGCGTCACAAGGAAGGGTCGCCGTATCTCACCGGCACCTGGATTGATGCCCAGGGCCAAGCGCAACCCCTGCACGCCGCCGACATCGAGCTGGTGCCGCTGGACACGGCCCAGGTCGCCGGACGCTCGATGCCGGTTCGCTGGTCCATCAACATCCCCGGCAAGCAGGTCGAGATCACCACTCGCGCCCTGAACCCCAATGCCTGGATGGCCCTGCGCATTCCCTATTGGGAAGGGCCGGTGCAAGTGAGCGGCAGCCAGGGAGGGAGCGGTTACCTGGAAATGACCGGTTATTGAGATCGTCGGAACTCCCGGGGAGCGGCTCCCTCATACGTTATGAATGCCCGGACAAGGCCTGATAGGAGCCCGTCATGAGCGACGACCTCAAACCCCCGGCGCTGGCCGATTGGCAGCGATTGTTCGACGACAAGGCCTATTGGCAGCAGTCGCCTGACGCTCATTTCACCGAGTTGATGCAGGTGGCCAACGACCTGTTCGGCCAAGGGGCTATCGACCTGGCGCAGTGGCAGGAGCTCAAGGCCCGGGCCGAACAACTGCACCAGCGCTCCCCGGACGCCAACGTCGCCGAAGAAGTCGCCGACCCCGATGCCTGATCTGTGAGCCCGAACACGCCAGGAGTAGCCATGAAGGACAACCCCGATCACACCACTCAGAACCCCGACGAACCGGCGCTGCCTGGCGAAGTGGAGCGCGATAACGATGCCCTGCGTCCGAACGATCCGGCTAAGCGCAAGCAGCAGGAGGGTAACCCCGGAGCGGGCGAGACCGATGCGCAAAAAGCCGGACGCTATCCCGCGAGTCCGTCATCTCGGTCCAATAAGAACGGCGATGTATAACTATTGTCAGGCTGATGTAACGCGTTACATGGCTTTTGTTGGGGGGATAGTTGTACTGAGCTGTTGCATTCATCTAACAGGTGTAGAGCTATTGATGGGATCCAAGTTCTGAAAGTCAGTCAAACGATTAATTGAATGGATGAGTGCGTATTGGCTGCCAATAAAAAAATAACTCAATAGTGAATAATTATTTATAACAGCTGGCGGACACGGCTCGAAAGTTCCACTATGATTGAGCCCGTTCGCCCAGTGTCTGGCTCTTTACCAGTGCATGGAATGCCGAGGCCGTCACACTGGGCGAACACCGTCTGAAAACTTCCTCATACTTATCCACATCGACCAGCCGAGCCGGCCGATGCATGAACGGCTGTCCCGGTATTACCCGGCAACCGGCGAGCGCCAATCATCGGAGCCCGACGTTCCGCTGACTTCGTGAGTCCAAGTAATCTTGCGATAGGTGAAATGCACATCTTCCAGATGGGTAAAGTGTGCGTTCGCCGGGTCTTGGCAGTTGAGCATGTAGTCCTTGATATCGACGATGATCGCGTCTTCCAATGTAGTGGTGTAGTAATGCTCCTGGGTGCCGGCAGCAGAAGTGCGATACCACTGGATTTCAACTTTGGTCAGGCGTTCGCCGCAGGTCAGGGCCGCCAGCAACAGCGGCGAGGCCTTGTCGAAGACCTTGGTGATGACCAGCGGTTTATGCACGCGTTGGCCGGTTGGCTGGCCGGACTGTGGATCGCGCGGGATGATGACCTGATGCTGGAAGCCCTGCACCATGACCTGGTCTTCATGACCTTCCTGATAGGTGTTGCCCACCGAGTCGGCAGTAAACGCGCCGGCGGTGATCAGACCTTGTTTGGTGCCTTCGATGGACATGTACGCGGGGGTAGCCAATGGATGCTCTCCTTGCTGGATAACTAAAGGACCCCGGACGGGATCGTCCGAGGTGCCGGAAGGGTTATCAAGAGCTATGCCATTGCCTAAAAAACTTCGTTATTTCAAATGGTTATTGAGTTTTTTCAACAGTTGTCGAGTGTTTCTCCGGTCATTTGGACACGATGTGCGCAATGGCCTGCGCAGTGTCGTGCAATTTCTTGCGCAACGGTTGTGAGCCCGTGAGCACAGACACAACGACTCGAATGATGGGTTTCATGGCGAAAGCAGGTGTGCATTTTTTGCCAGTCACGGTCTTGTGGCAGAGACACTCCCACCGGCCTGCGAAGCAGCCTGATGCGGGTCAGCTCAGAGAAATAAAAGCGCCATAAGCTCTTGTGGCGAGGGGATAAATCCCCTCGCCACAATCAGTCCACAGCACGGAATTTTTCCAGGCGTGCAGAGGAGCGGGCACTCTACAAACCCAACGCCATCCTGCACTCATCAATGGAGCGCTGTTGCGTCTCGGCGTACAGCCCCAGCTCATCGATCGTCGTTCGTCCCAACGCGGCTTCGAAGGCCTGACGATTGGATTGTCCAGCGTAACGGCTCTGGGCGTCATCGCCGAGGTTCGACTGGAAGATACCGGCGGCGCTGACCGGCAGGAAATCTTCATACACCAGCGGTTCGGCGCGCAGGTATCGCTGTTCAACCAAGTGTTCCAGCGACGTCGATGGCTCGAGTGTGCCTTTGGCGGCCAGGCCCTTTTGCGTCACGAAATAGCGGAAGTACGCCAGTGCCTGCCGGCGCAACTCATCGTGGCTGTCCGGGAACGGCGCAAAGTGTTCGGTCATCAAGGTGTTGTAGCGCGCGGCATTGGCCTCGTTGGGAAATTCCCCCAAGGCATCCCGCGCCGCATTCAGCAACTGATCGTAGAGCGCACGACCCTTGGGCGTGAGGGCGGCGCCCCGTTGTTCGATTTCACCGAAGCGGGCGCTGTGGCTGCCTTGGGCGTGGGGCTGGTCGGTGAACGCGACGGGTTCGTCGAGCGCCTTGAAACTGGTCTGGCGCAACAGGATCGGACACTGGCGGCGGGGCGGGCCTTCGATCACCGCCTTGGGGGTGATGCCATGCACGGGCATCTGCGCCTGGACAATGTCGATGTCCAGGGTGCGCGGTGTCAGGTGGTTGATGTGCGGGCCCTTGAAGGCGACCACGTCAGCGATCAGGCGGTGCTGGGCGCTGAGTTGACGGTACTGTTCGGCGGTGACGGTGGCGCTGTGGTGCCAGCGAAACGTTTCCAGGGCTTGCAGGACGAAGTCGTCGGCCTGGGCTTGCGTCAGGCCACCCTGGCGTTCAGCGAGGTCGATGAGCGCAAGGGCTTGGGGCGTAAAGATCTGCCGTTTGACCAGCACCGATTCGGCAAACGCCCGAAGCTCGCTGTTGTCGATCAGTTCCAGGCGCAGCAACGAGGTGAACACCCGGAACGGGCTGATCTGCAAGGCGCTTTCATGCACGGCGCGAAAGGCCGTGGAATGCACCGGTACCCCGGCGGGCGTGAGGTCGTAATAGCCCACCGGCTGCATGCCCATGACCGCGAAAAGCCGGCTCAGGGTCGCCAGCTCCGCAGCCGTGCCAACGCGGATCGCGCCGTGGCGTTCGAGGTCCAGGCGCTCGCGTTCGCCGGTGCTGTCCAGGTGTTCCGCCAGTTGCGGATCGTTGACCAGCACCTGGGCATTGGTCTGTTCCACCAGGTTCATCAGCGTGCCGTACAGGGGCACCTCGTCGCGGTACATGTCGGACATCGCCCTGGAGAAGCGTTGGCGGATCAGGTCGGGACTGACGAAGCTCATGGTGGGAATTCCTGGTTCGGGCTGTGGGAATTGGGAGTGAAAGTGGAACGAAAGATCGCAGCCTTCTCCAGCCCCCGCAAACGAAGAATCTTCAGGACTTCATTCTGTCAGGGACTGATCCCACAGGACGTTCACTGTCCCAACCCCTTGAGAAACCCCCGATACAACGCCGCTGTCCGTTCCGGTTTTTCTATGGGCGGCAGGTGACCGAGCCCGTCCCAGATTTCCACCCGCAGATCGGCGATCCCCTTGCTCCATACCGGCACGCAGCTGACGTCGATCATCCGGTCCTGGCGGCCCCAGAGCAGCAGCGACGGCGCGCGTATGTCGGCCAGGCGCGGCTCCATTGGCGGGCTGGCGTTGAAGTCCGTATAGATCTCCGCCAGTTCCTCCCGGCACCTGACGTATTTATCGGCCACCGCTGCCAATACCACTTTCGGCACCCAGGGTGGTGAGTCCATGGTCATCGCGTAGAACGGTGGGAAATCACTGCGCGAGCGCATCAGGGATGGGTTGCGCCCGGCAGCCACCTGGCGGTCCATGTCGCTGGGCTGGGGCGACGTCACGCCGGCCGGATTGAGCAGCGCCAGGGTCAGCACCCGCTCCGGCGAAGTGGCCGCCAGCCAGGCGGCCAGGTAACCGCCCATGGAGTTGCCGATCACATGGACCTTGTCCAGGCCACAGGCGTCGAGCAACTCGATCACCCGCCGGGCCTGGGTCGGAATGTCATAGCCGCCGCCGGCCTTGAAGCCGGTATCACCATGGCCGGGCAGGTCGGGGATCAGCACCCGGTAGTCACGAATGAAGGGCCGGGCGAACCGCAGCCAGAGGTTCTTGTCGGCACTGTAGCCATGCAGCATCAGGATGCAGCCGGACGCTTCGTAAGGTCCGCCTTGCAAGGTGGACACTGTCATTTCGCTGATGGGCACGGTGATCTTGTGCAACCGGGAAAGACGCGTCTCCACGGCCATGCTCAGGTCGAACAGCACCTGGCCGATGCTCGGATAGGTCAGCCAGCTCCAGACAACGAATACAGCAAGGATCACCCACAACAACAGCATGCCTTCTCTCCATGAACGACAACGGAATGTGTTTGGCCAGCCAGGGCCGATGGGGCAGACGGTACTTGTTTGCTGCTACCCCTGTCATGTATAGCCAAAATCTGCCGGGGACTACAGGAATTAAATCACCCGCCTTCGGGTGGCGGTTGCCCATGGGCTCGGGTTAGGGTGCCCCTGCAGTCTTTCTTTACGGAACAAGGATGAATCATGATGATTACCGCTTTGCGCTCCCGTCTGGCCGTGAGTCTCGGCCTGAGCCTGGTCCTCGGTGCCTTGGCGCCCGCCGCTTTCGCACAGCCGAATCAAAAGGTCCTCGCCGATGCCGAACAGTACAAAGGCGAGGCCCTGGCACTGCTCGAAAAACTGGTGAATATCGATTCCGGGTCCGGCTACGTGCCGGGGCTGACCCAGGTTGGTGACATTGCCATCGATGAGTTGAAGAAGCTGGGCGCCAGCATTGAAAAAGTGCCGAATTCCGATGGCAGCCAGCACATCCTGGCGACCCTCAAGGGCACCGGCAAGGCGAAGATCCTGCTGATGGCCCACATGGACACGGTGTTCAAGGAAGGCTCGGCTGCCGAGCGTCCGTTTCATATCAAGGACGGCCGCGCCTACGGGCCTGGCGTAATGGACGACAAGGGTGGCATCGTCGCTGGCATCTATGCGTTGAAGGTGCTCAAGAACCTGGACTTCAAGAACTACGCGCAGATCACCTTCCTGCTCGACGCCAGCGAAGAAACCGGCTCGGACGCCGCCACCGATCTGATCAAGAAAACCGCCAAGGCCCACGACGTGACCCTCAACCTGGAACCGGGTCGCCCGGCCGACGGCCTGGTGGTGTGGCGCAAGGGCAGTGCCACGGCGCTGGTGGAGGTCAAAGGCAAGGCGTCCCACGCCGGTGTGGCACCAGAGCTGGGGCGCAATGCGGCGATGGAAGCGGCGCACCAGATCCTTCAGCTCGGCAAGCTCGGCGACGCGGACAAGAAAACCACCATCAACTTCACGGTGCTCAACGCGGGCGACCGCACCAACGTGATCCCCGACAAGGCCACCGCCAAGGCTGACGTGCGGGCCGCTGTGCCGGAAGAGTTCGACCGTATCGAAAAAGACCTGGCCCGTGTGTCCCAGGACAAACTGATCGCCGACACCGAGGTCACCACCAGCCTGAAACGTGGCCTGCCGCCAATGCCGCAGACGGCGGAGTCGGATCGCCTGATGGCCATGGCCCAGGGCATCTATGGCGAGCTGGGACGCAAACTCACCGAAGAGGGCAGCGGCGGCGCGGCGGACGCCAGCCTGTCGGCCGGGGTCGGCACGCCGACGCTGGACGGTTTCGGGATCGTCGGCGGCAACATCCATACGCCCGAGGAATACGCGGAAGTGGAAAGCGTCGTGCCACGGGTTTACCTGCTGTCGCGGATGATCATGGAGTTGGCGGGACGGTAGCCATCAGGACCCAGTGCAAAATCCTGTGAAGGGGCAATCCCCAGTGGGTTAAGGCATACCCCCTGTGGCGAGGAATCCTGTGGGAGCAAGGCTTGCCCGCGATGAAGCTCACGCGATTGACCGGGTAACCGAGCGCCTGTATCGCGGGCAAGCCTTGCTCCCACAAAGTCCCCTCTCCACAAAGGGGGAATTGGCTAGCGCGGGTCGACGTTATCCAGCGCCCGGTTCGCCAGCAATCCACTCAGTTCGATCAATTGCTGGATGCCCAGGGCCACATGCCGCCGCGAGCCGTCCAGCTCGAACGCCAGGTCGCTGACCATGGCGTTGGCCGAGGACAGGGTTTCGCTGAGGTTGGCGAGCAGGCACTCGGTGTCGACGCCGTTGACCACGGTGAAGAGTTGGCCTGGGTCGGTCTTGGCTTGGGTCGGGTGGGGCTTGAGGTAGAAATCGAGGGCGCGCTTGGCGGCTTTGTCGAGTTCCGATGCGTTGGGATCGGTGTTCGGTGGGTTGGGGGTTACTTTGAACATGGTTGAAGCTCCAGGTAATTAAATTGGAGCCATCACTCTCTCGCTACCAAACGAAGGGTGGCGGCCATACGAAGGTTGGTAGACCGGTTACCTGGCACCCGGCGCGTCCGAGGACGCCCTACGCATGACCACCATCAAATAGAAGACAAAAACGTCCCCTGCACCCGGTTGCACAATGCGCCAGGAAAACCGGGCTACCAAACCCGATCGCTGATTCGTCAGCGACCGGAAAACGATAAAGCCGGGCCCCCAAGGCGCACAAGCCGGCGGATTCTGGCGTAGTTGTAGGCAATGGCGCAAGGCGATGTAGTTGGGGCCTACACCGAAACGAATCCAGTAAACACCGGGTTCCTGGAGCGAGGGATTTTTTGTGGGAGCAAGGCTTGCCCGCGATGAAGTTCACTCGATTTACCTTGGAACCTGGTGGTCTGTATCGCGGGCAAGCCTTGCTCCCACAAAGTCCCCTCGCCACAAAGGGGTGTGTGGAATTAGCTAGCGCGGGTCGACGTTATCCAGCGCCCGGTTCGCCAGCAATCCACTCAGTTCGATCAATTGCTGGATGCCCAGGGCCACATGCCGCCGCGAGCCATCCAGCTCGAACGCCAGGTCGCTGACCATGGCGTTGGCCGAGGACAGGGTTTCGCTGAGGTTGGCGAGCAGGCACTCGGTGTCGACGCCGTTGACCACGGTGAAGAGTTGGCCTGGATCGGTCTTCGTTTCGGTCGGGTGGGGCTTGAGGTAGAAGTCGAGGGCGCGCTTGGCGGCTTTGTCGAGTTCCGATGCGTTGGGATCGGTGTTCGGTGGGTTGGGGGTTACTTTGAACATGGTTGAAACTCCTTGGTAAATGGAGCCGCAACCTATTGCTACCAAACATTAGGTGGCGGCTATACGCAGGTTGGTAGACCGGGTACCAAGGCAACCCAGCGCACCACAAGGGTGCCCTGCGCACAGCCGCCATAACAATCTGCCGACGAAAATCGTCAACGGACATTTGCCGAAGCTGTGCGCCTTAGTTTACCTGGGCTACCAAACCCGATCGCTGATTCGTCAGCGACCGGAAAACGATAAAGCCGGGCCCCCAAGGCGCACAAGCCGGCGGATTCTGGCGTAGTTGTAGGCAATGGCGCAAGGCGATGTGGTTATGGCCTACGCCGGAACGAATCCAGTAAACACAAGGCTATTGTGGCGAGGGGATTTATCCCCGCTCGGCTGCGTAGCAGTCGCCAATCGGCTGACACGGTTCATCCTGTTGCATCGCGGTGGCTGGTTTTGGGGCCGCTTCGCAGCCCAGCGGGGATAAATCCCCTCGCCACAGGGGGCGGTTGGAACATTTCAGTACACCCAAACCTCCACCCGCCGATTCCTGATCCGGCCCTCATCCTCGCTATTGGCCGCCACCGGCATCAGTGCGCCGAACCCACGCACTTCCCGCAGGGTCACGCCGTTCCTGACCAGCTCACGTCGCACCGCCATGGCCCGCAACTTGGACAGCAGGTCCGCTCGCGCCGGATCATCCTTGGCGTCGCCGAAACCCACCAGCGTGACGTGCCGTTCGGTTTTGCCGTGTTGCCGGAGGTAGTCGAGCACGCGGCTCAGGTCCTGGCGGGCCTTGTTGTCGAGGCTGGCGCTGCCTTCGGCGAAGCGGAAGTTGACGGTCAGGCGTTGGGCGTGGCGGCTCAAGGACTGGTAGCCCTCAGGCATCAACGCATTGGGCGTGACGGCCATGGCCCGCACGGTCTGGGCGATGAACCCGTTCGCCGCGACGATGGCCTGGCCCTTGTCACTTTGGGTGAACGCCACCAGCGCCTCGGCCCATGGGGTGCTCGCCTGGGGCGGCAGGTAGAAGAACAAGCGCCGGGACAACGGGTAGTCTTCCGTGGCAATCAGGTTGTTCAACGGCAACATGGGTTGGGAATCGCCGTCGGCTATCGCCAGCGCCTTGGCCTGGCGCACGTAGGGCAAACCGATGAAACCGATGCCTTGGGGATCCTGGCTGACGGCATCGGACAACTGTTCGCTGGATTCGAAGCGCAGGGCGGCGGGGTCCAGTCGTTTGCCCTGGCGGTTGAGCACCAGTTCCTTGAAGGTGTCGTAAGTGCCGGACTGGTCGTCCCGGGCGTAAAGCCGTATCGGTCCGCCGACGCTGCCCACCGACTCCCAGGTCTTCGCGTCGCCGCTGAAGATCTTTGCCAGTTGCACCGTGTTCAGCTGACGCAGCGGGTTGCGTGGGTGAAGGATAATCGCCAGGCCATCAATGGCGATGACCTGCTCGGCCGTAGGAGTTTTCAGATCCCCCAGGGGCAGCAGCTCCTTCAGCTCGTTGTCCTTGATCGGCCGGGAAGCGGCGGCGAGATCGGCGCTGCCCTGCTTGAGGGCGGCGAATCCGGTGCTGGAGCCATGGGCGGCGATGTCGATCTCCACCCGCCGGCCATCGGCGGTCTGGCCGACGATACGCTGCTCGTTGTCATGGCCGGTAATTTCGCTGCTGACCTTGAGCAGCCCCTGATCCTCCATCAACCCTCTGGCCAGGGCTGGCCCCAGCATCGCGCCAATGGTATTGGACCCTTGGATGCGCAGGGCCGGGCCGGCTTCCGGAACGGGCAAGCGTTCGGTTGCCATCGTCAATGGCAGCCATAACGCCAATAGCCAGGCAACGCACTGCCGCATGTCGACACCCTAAGAACCCAAGACGATGCGGGGGAGAATAAGTCAGGCAGATGTCTGAAAGATGACAGGGCGATTGCGTCTTAAACGGCCGTCTCGGTGGCCGCCAGCTCGCTGACCAGGCGCTCGATCAGCGCGCGCACGCGGCTGGGCTGGACGCGGGCTGTCGGGTAGACAATCTGCAGCAGGGTGCTGCCGGCGGTGAAATCCGGCAGTAACTCGACCAACCGTCCGCTCTTGAGATCGTCGCGCACATCCCAGATCGATTTGAGGCTGATGCCGTGCCCCTCCAGGCACCATTGGCGCACCAGGCCGCCGTCATTGGCGATCCGCCGACCCTGGACCATCACCCGGTGAACCTCGCCGTGCCGGCTGAACGTCCATTCCCGCGCGGTGTTGATGCCCAGGCGCATCACCAGGCATTCGTGCCCGGCCAGTTCCGAGGGATGGGTGGGCGTGCCGTGACGTTCCAGGTAGCGGGGCGCGGCACAGACCACCCGACGGTTTTCCCCCAGCGGCCTGGCTCGTAGCGAACTGTCGGCCAGGGCGCCGTAGCGGATGGCGAAATCGAGCCCCTGGCTGACCAGGTCCACGTAGCCGTCCCCCAGGTTCAAATCGAGGCTGACGTTGGGGTGCTCGTCGAGAAAGCGCGACAGGATCGGTTCGATGTATTGGCGTCCCAGATCCTGTGGGGCACTCAAGCGAATCGGCCCGCTGAGGTGCTGGGTGCCGCTGCGGATATTGGCGTGCAGCTCGCCGGCTTCGTTCAGCAATCGGCGCGCGCCTTCCACCAGCAGCCTGCCTTCGTCGGTCAGGCTGATTGCCCGCGTGGTGCGATTGAGCAGGCTGGCACCGTAGTAGCTTTCCAGCGTGGCCAGTCGTTCCGAGACCGAAGCCGGGGACAGCCCCATTTCCCGGCCCGCGGCAGACAGCCCGCCTTTTTCAACGATGAGTAGAAACAGTTCGAGGTTCTTGAGAAACATTGTTCGGAGTTTCCGAAATGTATTTTCGTAAGCGGCTCAATTATCAGGAAAACCCGCAAGGCCTACCTTAGCACCCACTTGATCACACCGCAGCGTTTTCCCAGGAGTCCGCCATGGCCGTTCCCGAGGCACCCACTGATATCCACAACCCCGAGCGCAGGACCTTTCTGGCCCAGGCGGGAGTCGGGGCCGCGCTGCTGGCCGCCGGTGACTTGCTGGCACCAGGGCCGGCATACGCTGGTGTCCCCGCCGCAACTTCCGGCGCCGCGAAGGGCGCTTTCTGGCCGGGCAGTACCCGGTTGGTCATTTCGATTTCCATGCAGTTCGAGGCCGGCGGGCAACCCCCGAAAGGCACCGACAGTCCGTTTCCTCCGGTCGATTTTCCGGACAGCGTTCCTAGCGATCCGGCCACCAATACCTGGTTTGCCTACGGGTACAGGGAAGGGATCCCACGGCTGTTGGATCTGTGGGATCGTCATGGCGTCAAGGTCACGTCTCACATGATCGGCGAGGCCGCGCGCCGCCATCCGTCCCTGGCCCGGGACATCGTGGCCCGCGGTCACGAAGCCGCCGGGCATGGGCCACGCTGGAGTTCGCAGTTTGCGATGAGTCGCGATGAGGAGCGCACCTTCTTGCGCGAGGCCGCGCGTATGGTGCAAGAGGCCACCGGGCAACCGGTCACCGGCTACAACTGCAATTGGTTGCGCCGTGGGCCCAATACCCTGGGGTTGTTGCAGGAGTTGGGTTACCTCTATCACATCGACGATGTCAGCCGCGACGAGCCTTTCATCGAGTCGGTCAATGGCAAGGATTTCGTGGTGGTGCCCTATACCTTGCGCAATAACGACATTGTGCTGATCGAAGGTCGTCATTACTCCCCCCAGGCGTTTCTGGAGCAGGTGAAGCTCGATTTCGATCAGCTTTATGAAGAAGCCGGCACCCGGCGGCGAATGATGTCCATCAGTGCCCATGACCGCATCAGTGGCACGCCGCAGATGGTCAGGGTCTGGGACGAATTCCTGCGTTACGCCAAGCGTCACCCGGGCGTGGCGTTCATGCGCAAGGACGACATTGCCCGCTACGCCCTGGCCAGCCCCCTGACGGTCCGTGAAGCCGAAACCCTCTGATGTCTTGACCCTGACTGTGGCTCATCGCCCGGTCCTTCTATCGAAAGGAACCCATCATGCTCTTCTCGTCCCTTGCCATACCCGGCGGTCCACGCCTGGCTGGTTTTCTCCTGTCCATGGGCCTGTCACTGGGCGCTTCGGCCGCCACTGATGCGCTGGTCGAGCCCCAGAACCTGATTGTCGACCGGAGCCTGTCTGCGGAACAGGCATCGGCCTCGATCCTGGCGGCCCGGCGATATGACACCTTCTGGCACACCGGGAACGAAACGTTTGCCCGGGAAGCGCTGGCGCCGACCTTCATCGACAAGACCCCGCCTGCCGGGCGCAAACAGGGGCCGGAGGGCCCGTTGCTGGCCTCCCGTGCCTTCCGCCAGGCGGTGCCGGACCTCACGTGCACGGTGGAGCAAATGCTGGTGGTGGGGGATAGGGTGGTGGTGCACCTGCGGTTTCGTGGCCATTTCAGCGGCACCTTCGACCAGCTCAAGGGGCAGGGCCAAGCGGTCGAATTCATTGCCACGGACATCTACCAGGTGGAGCAAGGCAAAATCGTCGCCAACTGGCACATCGAGGACAACCTGACCCTGTTCAAGCAACTGGGTGCCCTCTGACCCAAAGGCTCGCCGCAACGGCGAGCCTTTCTGCTTGGCCGATCAGCTCAATTGCAGCCAGATCGGCGCATGGTCCGAAGGTTTCTCCATGCCCCGCAGTTCATAGTCCACACCGGCATCCTTGACCCGTGGCAGCAGGCCGTGGGAGGTCAGGATCAGGTCGATGCGCAGGCCGCGCTTGGGTTCGTCCTCGAAGCCGCGGCTGCGGTAGTCGAACCAGCTGAAGCGGTCGGTGACGTCCGGGTTCAGGTGACGGAAGCTGTCCACCAAGCCCCAGTTCTTCAGGCGGGCCATCCACTCGCGCTCTTCCGGCAGGAAGCTGCATTTTCCGGTTTTCAGCCAGCGCTTCATGTTGTCCGGGCCGATGCCGATGTCGCAGTCTTCCGGGGAGATATTCACATCGCCCATCACCACCACAGGCTGGTCGTTGCTGAAGCGGCTTTCCAGCAGGTGCTGCAAATCGCTGTAGAAACGTTCCTTGGCCGGGAACTTGGTCGGATGATCGCGGCTTTCACCTTGTGGGAAATAGCCGTTCATGATGGTCACCGGCACGCCATTGGCATCGGCGAACGTGCCCCAGATAAAGCGCCGCTGGGCGTCTTCATCGTCGCCCTCGAAACCTTTGTACAAACTCAGCGGCGCCTGGCGGGAGAGCAGGGCGACGCCGTAATGGCCTTTTTGCCCGTGGTAATGCACGTGGTAACCCAGGGCTTGCACTTCGGCCAGGGGAAACTGTTCGTCGTGGACTTTGGTTTCCTGCAGGCCGATCACGTCCGGCTGATGCTTCTCGATCAGTGCCGCCAGCTGATGGGGGCGGGCGCGCAGCCCGTTGATGTTGAAGGAGACGATCTTCATGGTCGGCTGTCCTGGCAAAACTGCGATGCTAGCTGACATGTCGGAGAGGAGCCAGCGTGGCAGTAGGACAAATGCACTGCTAATGTCCTGTAGCGAGGGCTCTGTGGGAGCAAACTGTGGGAGCAAGCCTTGCTCCCACAAAGCCCCCGCCCAGGCCTCACCAAGCCCGCCCAGGAGATTCCCCACCATGCCTGAAACCGCCATCGCCGATATCCACATGCTCGACAGCGGCTATTCCCGCGAAGCCCGTTCGTTGCTGTACCAGGCCTATCGCCATGAGCCGACGTTCAGCTACCTGTTCGAGTCCGAGCGCCCGGGTTACGAGCAGAGGGTGAGGGCGACGGTACGGGAGTTGGTCAAGCAGCATTTTCTCCAGGAGTTGCCCGCCATTGGCTTGTTGGTCAATGACCGGCTGATCGGTATCGCCCTGATCGCTCCCCCCCAACGCCGCCTGGGCATCACCGAAAGCTGGGCCTGGCGCCTGCGCATGGTGTTGAGTACCGGTTTTCGCTGCACCCGGCGCTACCTGGAATACCACGCGGCTGTGACGGGTTGCCTGCCGTCGGATGCGGTCCATGTGCTACCGCTGCTGGGGGTGCATCCACAGTTTCAAGGCAAGCACTTCGGCGAGCAGTTGCTCGAGGCGGTGCACAACTGGTGCGCGGTGGACGAGCACTCCCAGGGCGTGGTCCTGGACACCGGTAACCCGCGATACCTGGAGTTCTATAAGCGCCAGGGGTATGAGGAAATCGGCGAGATTGCGGTAGGACCGATCCGCGAGCACGTGTTTTTTCACCCCAATCCCCAGGTTTTGCAAAGCGCAACGGCCTGAACCTGCTCCCGTCTGCGAACTTTTGAGACATGTCCGGTTCTATCAGGCTTCCAAGCCCGTGTTAGCATCCGCGCCATGAAATTCCCAGGACGAATAACCAGTGGCGCGCTCCTGCTGTCTCTCAGCTGCGCGGTGCTGGCACAAAGTGAATTGGATGTACGGGTCAAACCGTCCAATGATGCGCTCAAGGCCAACGTCGAAGGTTACATCGGTGGCCTGGGTGATCGTGACGAGGAGGCCTTGCTGCGCTTCAGTCGTGGCGCCGAGGAGCAGGCGCGCAAAGCCGCCCAGGCACTGGGCTACTATCAGCCGCGGATCGACAGCGAGGTCAAGGGCGGCAAGCAGCCTCGCCTGATCCTGAGCATCGACCCCGGCGAGCCGGTGCATTTGCGCAACGTCACCGTGCGCATCGACGGCCCGGCGGCCTCACTCAAGGCCTTTCGCGTACCCGACAACGCCGCCCTCAAGCCGGGCGCGGTGCTCAATCATGGCCGCTACGAAGACGCCAAGCGGACGATCCAGAACCAGGCTTCGCGCTATGGCTTCTTCAGCGGGCGATTCGTCAGCCAGAAACTGCAGGTGGACCCCCAAGCCGGCGTCGCCGATATCGAGCTGATCTACAACAGTGGACCACGCTACACCCTGGGGGCGGTGAGTTTCGAGGGTGATACACCCTTCGACGAAGACCTGCTGCGACGTATGGTGCCCTTCAAGGCCGGTACGGCCTACGACTCCGAGTTGATCGCCGAACTGAACCAGGCCCTGCAATCGAGCGGGTACTTCGAAGGGGTGCGCGTGGATGCGGCGCCCACCGCCGCGACGGACAACGTGATCCCGGTCGCCGTCAAGCTCGACACCCGCAAGCCGCGCACCATGGGCCTGGGCCTGGGGTTCTCCACCGACGTCGGCCCGCGGGCCAAGGCCAACTGGACGCGTCACTGGGTCAATCCCCAGGGCCACAGCTACGGCTGGGAGACGGAAGTGTCGGCACCCCGGCAGAACGTCGGCCTGTGGTACGACGTGCCGCTGGACCCGCCACTGACCGACAAGCTGCGCTACGCCGGTGGTTATCAGTATGAAGAGCTGGCCGATACCGACAGCCTCAGCAAATTGCTGACCGTGGGGCCCGAGTGGCACAGCAAGTTGCCCAGTGGCTGGCAGCGGGTGATATCGCTCAAGTGGCAGCGCGAGGAGTATCGCCTGGGGGATGATTCGGGCCTGAGCACGCTGCTGATGCCGGGCGTCAGCTATTCGTACCTGCGCAGCGACAACCGTATCGATCCGCATAACGGTTATCGCTTGCAGTTCGACACCAAGGTTGCCAAGGAGGGGCTGGGGTCGGACAACAACGTGGTCTACGGCACGGCCATGGTCAAGGGCCTGACCACGGTGTTCGACAAGCATCGTCTGCTGGCTCGGGCCCAGGTGGGCGGCAGCGCCACCAATGGCTACAAATCCATCCCACCATCCCTGCGTTTTTTCGCCGGCGGCGACCAGAGCGTGCGCGGCTACGATTATCAGAGCCTGTCGCCGGAAAACAACGAAGGCGATCGCATCGGCGGTCGCTACATGGTCGCCGGCAGCCTCGAATACCAGTACTCGATTGCGGAAAAATGGCGGGTCGCGACCTTCATCGATCAGGGGAACGCCTTCAACAGCCTTGAACTGCCAAGTCTCAAGACCGGCGTGGGTGTTGGCGTGCGCTGGGTGTCGCCGGTCGGTCCGATCCGCCTCGACCTGGCCCATGCACTGGACGACGAGGGCGGTATCCGATTGCACTTTTCCATGGGGCCTGAGTTGTGAGTCGTGGTTTGAAGAGAACACTGCTTGTGCTTGCTGCGTTGCTGGCATTGGTCGTGCTGACACTGGGCACCCTGCTGGGCACGCAGCCGGGTAGCCGTTGGATGCTGGGTCTGGTGCCGGGGCTGAGCGTGGAAAACTTCCAGGGGCGGTTGGGCGGACAGTGGAGCGCCGACCACCTCTTGTGGCAGCAGGACAGCCGCCGCGTGGAACTCGATGGAGTGATATTCGCGTGGTCGCCGCTGTGCCTGGCGCGCATGACCTTGTGCATCGAACAGCTCAAGGTAGATAAAGCCAGCCTGCAACTGCCACCCTCGGTCGACGCGCCGAGCAGTGGTCCGCTGAGCTTGCCGGACCTGGACTTGCCGGTCGCCATCGAGTTGGGAGAGGTACAGGTCGGCAGTCTGACGTTCAACGGCAGCGAACAGCTCAAGGGCTTGCAACTGGTTGCCCATTGGACCGCGTCGGGCTTGCAGATCGATTCGGTGCAATTGCAGCGTGATGAGCTGAGCCTGAAGCTTTCCGGGCTGTTGAAACCCGCAGGCAACTGGCCGCTGAAAGCCCAGGGGAGGTTGACCTTGCCGGCGCCGGGCGATACGCCGTGGGCGCTGGACCTGACCGTCGACGGCGACCTGCTCAAGACCCTCAACGTCAACGCCGACAGCAGCGGCTACCTGCAAGGTCGGCTGGCCGGCGAGCTGCAACCGTTGGCGGACAACCTGCCCGCCAAGGTGCGCATCACCGCCGACGGCTTCAAGGCCAGCGCCGATCTACCGGACACGCTGCTGCTCAATCAACTGGAACTGACCGGTGAAGGTGACCTGAAAAACGGCTATCAACTGCTTGGCAAGGCCACGCTGCCCGCCGAGCAGGGACCGGTGGCGCTGTCGCTGCAAGGCAAGGTGGACGCCGGTGGTGCACAGATCGCTGGCGTGGACCTGAACGCCGGTGACCGGCAGAGTTTGAACGTGACCGGGCAGGTGGACTGGCGCGAAGGTCTGAGTGCCGACGCGAAAATCGCCTGGCTGGATTTCCCCTGGCATCGCCTCTATCCGCTGATCGACGAGCCGCAGGTGACATTGCGCAACTTCAACGGTGAAGTCTCTTACACCGACGGTCAGTACCTGGGGAATTTCCAGGCCGCGCTGGACGGCCCCGCGGGGGCCTTCAGCCTGGGCAGCCCGTTCAGTGGCGACCTGACGCAGATCCATTTGCCGCAGCTCCAGCTCGCGGCGGGGCAAGGCAAGGCCGAAGGGCACCTGGACCTGCAATTTGCCGAGGGCATTGCCTGGGATACGGCGCTGGACCTGTCGGCCATCAACCCGGCCTACTGGCTCGGCGAACTGCCCGGCACCCTGGCCGGACCACTGCGCAGCAAAGGGTCGTTGAAAAACGACACCCTTAACCTCGACGCGGACCTGGACCTCAAGGGCAAGCTGCGCGGGCAGCCGGCGCTGTTCCAGGCCAAGGCCAGCGGCAGCGGTGAGCAATGGAACCTCGGCGCGCTGGACATCCGCCTGGGGGATAACCGCATCAACGGCAGCGCCAGCCTGCAACAGAAACTCACCGGCCAGATCGACATCAAGCTCGCGCGACTGGCCCAGCTCTGGCCGCAACTGCGCGGTCAGCTCAACGGCCGTATCGATGTGGCCGGGACCCTCAAGGCTCCCCAAGGCAAGCTCGGTCTGCAAGGCACTCAGCTTGCCTTCCAGAACAATCGCCTGCAGAGCCTGAACCTGGACGCCACCCTCGACAGCGCGCAGCGGGGCAAGGTCGATCTCAAGGCCAGCGACATCCGCGCCGGCGACACTGCATTGGGCGTGCTGACGGTCAGCGGTCAGGGGATATCAAGCAGCAGAAACTCAGCCTGAATCTGCAAGGACCACAACTGAACACCGCCTTGGGGTTCGACGGCACACTGGATCAAGGCAACTGGCGCGGGCGCCTGAACAGTGGCGATCTACAGGTCGGCGGTCAGGACTGGCGGCTGCAAGCCCCGGCGAAGCTGGAGCGCCTGGCCAACGGCACGCTCAATTTCGGCGCCCACTGTTGGCGTTCCGGCCAGGCCAGCCTGTGCGGCGAAGACCAGCGCCTGATGCCGGAACCGAAGCTGCGCTATCACCTCCAGCAGTTCCCCATTGAAAGCCTCGCCCAGTGGATGCCCAAGGACTTTGCCTGGCAGGGCCGGCTCAACGCCGATCTGCAGTTGGACCTGCCGGCCAGCGGTCCGAACGGGCGGGTTCTGGTGGACGCCAGCGGCGGCACGCTGCGGATTCGAGACAAGGAACAGTGGCTGGATTTTCCCTACCAGACCCTGAAGCTGGACAGCCGCCTGACCCCCAAGCGCATCGACACTGAGCTGAATTTTGTCGGCGCCCGGCTTGGCGAACTGATGGTGCAGGCACAGATCAACCCACTGCCCGCCAGCAAACCCCTCAACGGCTCGTTCCGCCTGACCGGCGTGGACCTGTCCGTGGTCCGGCCGTTCGTGCCGATGGTGGAAACCCTCACCGGTCACCTCAACGGCAGCGGCACATTGTCCGGCGGTTTGCTGGCGCCCCAGGTCAACGGCAATCTCGTGCTCAGCGATGGCGAGGTGTCCGGGCCGGAACTGCCGGTCAGCCTCGAAGCCTTGCAGATGCGGGCGATGATCGCCGGTGAAACGGTACGCCTCGACGGCAGTTGGAAAAGTGGCAAGAGCGGGCAGGGCAGCCTGAGCGGCAACTTGGGCTGGGGCGAGGCCTTGAGCATGAACCTGGCGCTCAAGGGGTCGCAACTGCCGGTCACCGTGGAACCCTATGCGGTGCTGGAGATGGCGCCGGATCTCAACATCACGCTGCACGGCGAGCGGTTGTCGATTGCCGGCAAGGTGCTGGTGCCCAAGGGCGAGATCACCGTCCGCGAATTGCCGCCCTCCACCGTCAAGGTCTCGGACGACACGGTGATCGTCGGCCACCAGACCGAACAGGGCAAAGCACCGATGGCCGTGGCGATGGACATCGATGTGATCGTGGGCCAGGAGAAACTCGCGTTTTCCGGCTTCGGCCTGACGGCCAACGTCCAGGGCCAGGTACACATCGGTGACAATATGGACACCCGCGGCGAACTCTGGCTCAACGACGGTCGTTACCGGGCCTACGGGCAACGGCTGACGGTACGGCGGGCGCGGCTGCTGTTCGCCGGACCCATCGACCAGCCCTACCTGGACATCGAGGCGATTCGCCAGACCGATGATGTGATCGCCGGCATCCGCTTGAGCGGGAGCGCCGAGCAGCCGGTCACGCAAATTTTCTCGGAACCGGCCATGAGCCAGGAGCAGGCGCTGTCCTATCTGGTGCTGGGGCGACCGCTCAGCACCACCGGCGAGGACAACAACATGCTCGCCCAGGCGGCACTGGGCTTGGGTTTGATGGGCAGTTCGGGGGTGACCACCAGCCTGGCCAGTGATCTGGGCATCAAGGATTTCCAGCTCGACACCCAGGGCAGTGGCGACGCCACCAGTGTGGTCGCCAGCGGCAACCTGTCGGAAAAACTCAGCCTGCGCTATGGCGTAGGGGTGTTCGAACCGGCCAACACCATCGCCCTGCGCTACAAGCTCAGCAAAAAGGTCTACCTCGAAGCCGCCAGCGGCGTCGCCAGCTCGCTGGACATCTTCTACAAGCGCGATTTCTAACCCCCCCATATCCCCTGTGGGAGCGAGCCTGCTCGCGATAGCGGTCTATCAGTCAACTCATCACTGACTGGCACACCGCCATCGCGAGCAGGCTCGCTCACACAGGTTTTTCTGCGTTCGTCGGACTTTTATGTAGCCTGCTAACGATTTGTTTGACATTTGCTGCCTAAGCAGTAATATCTCGACATACATTCACTGCCTAGGCAGCAAACGGTGTCCTGATGAAGCATTTCACTCCAGACGAATTCCACAACTGTCACCTCGGCATGCTGCTCGGACGGGCCGCGCTGCTCAAAGACCGGATCATCGACACGCACATGGAGCCGGTCGGCATTACGGCTGCGCAGTTCAAGGTGCTGATCATCATGGCCCAGCACGGCATCGATACGCCGGCCGAACTGTGCCGTTACCTGTCCCTGGACAGCGGCTCGATGACGCGCATGCTCGATCGCCTGGAGCAGAAGGGTTTCCTGGTTCGCCAGCGTTCGGCCGAGGACCGCAGGCAGGTGCGATTGGTGCTGACCGAAGCCGGCCAGGGGCTCGCCGATCGCCTGCCCTACATCGGTGCCGATGCCATGAATCAACTCGCTGGCGCCATCAGCCGCGAGGAGTTGCAGACCCTCGAACAGATCCTCAAGAAAATACTGCTCGCTGCCGGTGATCCCATCACTGTGTTGCGACTGGGGGACAAATGAAGCGTAAAACCTTGCGTACCCGGTTGAGCCTGGTGCTGCTGGCCATGAGCCTCGCGGGCTGTGCCAGCTACAGTGGCCTGAAGACTGAAGGCGTCAGCCTCGAGGCCCAGAACCTCAAGGCCGGGCAATCCCTCAATGGCGTCAAGCTGTCGCCGGCTTCATGGCCGAAAAGCGACTGGTGGTCCAGCCTGGGCGACCCGCAACTCGACGGTCTGATCCGTGAAGCCCTGCGCGACAGCCCGGACATGCAGATCGCCGGCGCTCGGGTGCATCAGGCCAGTGCCGCTGCCTACGCCGCCAACGCGGCGCGCTTGCCGACCCTGGATGCCAGCGGCAGTGTCAGCCGTTCGCGGCTGGCCCGTGACCAGGACCCGGCGGGGCAGGGCGGTGCGTACAGCACCCTGCGTTCTCTGAGCGTGGATTTCAATTACAACTTCGACCTCTGGGGCGGCCAGCGGGCGGCCTGGGAGGCTGCATTGGGCCAGGCTCGCGCGGCGGAAATTGACCGCCAGGCCGCGCAGTTGACCCTGGCCGCCGACGTGGCCCGGGCCTACAGCGACCTGGGGCAAGCCCACATCATTCATGACCTGGCCGCTGAAGACCTCAAGCGCACCCGGCAAATGCTTGATCTGAGCAAGCGTCGTCTCACTGCCGGGATCGACAGCGAATACCAGTTCCAACAGACCGAGAGCCTGGAAGCCAGCGCGAGTGCGACGCTGATCGACACGGAGAAACGCCTGCAAAGCGCCAAGATCGCCTTGGCAGTGCTGCTGGGCAAGGGCCCGGACCGTGGCAACGAAATCGCTCGGCCCAATGTATTGCAAGCCAGTGCCGTCGCGTTGCCGTCGAACCTGCCGGCCGAGTTGCTGGGGCGTCGCCCGGACCTGGTGGCGGCACGCTGGCGGGTCGAGGCGGCGAGCAAGAGCATCGAAGCCGGCAAGACCAATTTCTACCCCAACCTCAACCTGAGCGCGGCGGCGGGGGTGCAGTCCTTGTTGGGTGACGCGATGTTCGGTTCGGCCAGCCGCTTCTTCAACGTGGCGCCGACGGTGTCGCTGCCGATTTTCGACGGCGGTCGCCTGCGGGCGGACCTGGATGCCCGGGATGCCGACTATGACCTGGCGGTGGCGCAATACAACAAGAGCCTGGTCACGGCCCTTGGGGATGTCAGCGACACCATCAACCAGGTGCGCGACATCGCCCGGCAGATCGGTGCCCAGCAACACGCCACCGATATTGCCCAGAGTTCCTACGACACCGTGGTCCAGCGCTACGGCTCGGGCATCGGCAATTATCTGGACGTGCTGAGCATCGAGCAGCAACTGCTCCAGGCCCAGCGCCAACTGGCGACCCTGAACGCCGAGCAGATCGATTTGTCGATCCAATTGATGCAAGCCCTCGGTGGCGGTTTCGAGACCGACACCCTGGCTTCGGCCACGGCGGTTTCCGCCACGCCGCATAACTGATTCGAGGTATTTGTCATGGCCACCGCAGAAAATACTCAAGCATCCGAAAACCAACAGGACAACAACCCACGCAAGCGCAAGGTGATGCTGCTGGCGCTGGCAGTGATCGTCATTCTCGCCGGCCTGGGTGTCTGGGCCTGGCATGAACTGTACGGCCGCTGGAGCGAAAGCACTGACGATGCCTATGTGAACGGCAACGTGGTGGAAATCACGCCACAGGTCAACGGCACGGTGGTGAGCATCGGTGCCGACGATGGCGACCTGGTGCGCGAAGGCCAGGTGCTGGTGCAGTTCGACCCGAACGACGCCGAAGTCGGCCTGCAAAGCGCCCAGGCCAACCTGGCCCGTACGGTCCGCCAGGTGCGTGGGTTGTACAGCAATGTCGACGGCATGCGTGCGCAGGTCAATGCGCAGGAGGCCGAAGTGCAGAAGGCCCAGGAGAACTACAACCGACGCCGTAACCTGGCGGCCGGCGGGGCGATTTCCCAGGAAGAACTGTCCCACGCCCGGGATGACCTGACCTCGGCGCAGAACGCCCTCGCCAATGCCCGCCAGCAACTCAAGACCACCAGCGCGTTGGTGGATGACACCGTGGTGTCGTCCCATCCCGACGTGCAGGCCGCCGCCGCACAGTTGCGCCAGGCCTACCTGGCCGACGCCCGCAGCACGTTGATTGCGCCGGTCACCGGTTATGTCGCCAAGCGCACCGTACAACTGGGGCAACGGGTGCAGCCGGGCACGGCGCTGATGGCCGTGATTCCACTGGATCAGCTGTGGATCGACGCCAACTTCAAGGAAACCCAGCTGCGTGAGATGCGCATCGGCCAGCCGGTAGAGATCGAAACCGACCTCTACGGCAGTGATGTGAAGTACAGCGGCACCGTCGACAGCCTCGGCGCGGGAACGGGCAGCGCGTTTGCCTTGCTGCCGGCGCAGAACGCCACCGGTAACTGGATCAAGATCGTCCAGCGGGTGCCGGTGCGCATTCATGTCAACGCCCAGGAATTGGCCAAGCATCCGTTGCGGGTCGGGCTGTCCACCGTGGTCAGCGTCAACCTGCGGGATCAGAGCGGTCCGGTCCTGGCCCAGCAACCTCCGCAGAAAGCCTCGTTCAGCACCCAGGTCTATGACCGCCAACTGGCCGATGCCGACGCGATGATCACGCGCCTGATCCACGAAAACAGCGCTGCCGCGAGCAAGACTGCGCAGCGCTAAGGCAGTGTTGCAGCAGAACCTTGTGGCGAGGGGATTTATCCCCGCTGGGTTGCGCAGCAGCCCCAAAGCCCTGCGACTCGGTGTGTCAGGGGTAACGCATTCAATCCAGGGGCTGCTGCGCAGCCCAGCGGGGATAAATCCCCTCGCCACAGGGGGCTGGTCTTACCTGGCTTGCCTCTGCTTTGCCATCTTCGCTTCATAGGATTTCGCAATGAGCAATAACGCGTCTTTCTCGCCGCCCAGCCTGTTGCTCAGCACCATCGGGCTGTCGCTGGCGACGTTCATGCAAGTGCTCGACACCACCATTGCCAACGTCGCCTTGCCGACCATTTCCGGCAACCTGGGTGTCAGCTCGGAGCAGGGTACCTGGGTGATCACTTCGTTCGCGGTGAGCAACGCCATCGCGCTTCCGCTGACCGGCTGGTTGAGCCGTCGGTTTGGCGAGGTGAAGCTGTTTTTATGGGCAACGATGCTGTTCGTGCTTGCGTCGTTCCTGTGCGGCATTTCCACGTCGATGCCGGAGTTGATCGGCTTCCGCGTGCTCCAGGGCCTGGTGGCCGGGCCGCTGTACCCGATGACCCAGACCTTGCTGATTGCGGTGTATCCGCCCGCCAGGCGGGGGATGGCCCTGGCGTTGCTGGCGATGGTCACGGTGGTGGCGCCGATTGCCGGGCCGATCCTGGGCGGCTGGATTACCGACAGTTATAGCTGGCCGTGGATCTTCTTTATCAACGTGCCCATCGGGGTATTCGCGGTGATGGTGGTGCGCCAGCAGCTCAAGGCGCGGCCGGTGGTGACCAGTTATCAGCCGATGGATTACGTCGGGCTGATCACACTGATCATCGGCGTCGGCGCGCTCCAGGTGATTCTCGACAAGGGCAACGACCTGGATTGGTTCGAGTCGAACTTCATCATTATTGGGGCGTTGATTTCGCTGGTTGCCCTGGCGGTGTTCGTGATCTGGGAAATGACTGACCGTCACCCGGTGGTCAATCTCCGCTTGTTTGCCTATCGCAATTTTCGCATCGGCACCATCGTGCTGGTGGGCGGCTATGCCGGGTTCTTCGGCATCAACCTGATCCTGCCACAATGGTTACAGACGCAGATGGGCTATACCGCCACCTGGGCCGGGCTGGCCGTGGCGCCCATCGGCATCCTGCCGGTGTTGATGTCACCCTTCGTCGGCAAGTACGCCCATAAATTCGACCTGCGCCTGCTGGCCGGCTTGGCATTCCTGGCCATCGGCCTGAGCTGTTTCATGCGCGCCGGGTTTACCAACGAAGTGGACTTCCAGCACATCGCCCTGGTGCAGCTGTTCATGGGGATCGGGGTGGCACTGTTCTTCATGCCGACCTTGAGCATCCTGATGTCCGACCTGCCGCCGCACCAGATTGCCGACGGCGCGGGGTTGGCCACGTTCCTGCGGACCCTGGGGGGCAGCTTTGCCGCGTCCCTGACCACCTGGATCTGGATCCGCCGGGCGGACCAGCACCATGCGTACCTGAGCGAGAGCATCAGCACCTTCGACCCGGCCACCCGCGAGGCGCTCAACCAGCTCGGCGGCGCGAGCCCGCCGGCCTATGCGCAGCTCGATCACATTCTGACCAGCCAGGCGTACATGCTCTCCACCGTGGATTACTTCACGCTGCTGGGCTGGGCGTTCATGGGCTTGATCGTGCTGGTGTGGCTGGCGAAGCCGCCATTTGCGGCGAAGGCGGGGCCGGCGGCCAGCGGGCACTGACCGGGACCTGAAACACAATCCGCTGTGGGAGCAAAGCTTGCTCGCGACAGCGGTGTGTCAGTCAACATCCATGCTGGCGGCGATAGTCATCGCGAGCAAGCTTTGCTCCCACAGGTCGCTCCCACAAGGGGGCTGTGTCTGTCAGTCGGTGGGGGCTGCCAGCAATGGTGGTGGGGCAAACCCAAACGGTGCCAGCGCAAACCCCTGTTCATCCACCTGTAACGCCCAACCCTGCTTGTCCCAATCCCCCAACACGATGCGCCGGGCGGCGTGTTCGCCGAGTTGCAACTTATGGATAGCGGGGCGGTGGGTGTGGCCGTGGATCAGGGTCTTCACGCCATAGTGCTGCATGATCCGCGGAATTTCCTCGGGGGTGACGTCGACGATGTCGTTGGCTTTCATCCGCACCTGGGTCGTGCTTTCGCTGCGCAGCTTGCGCGCCAGCTTCTGGCGACTGCCCAGTGGCAGGTGGCGCAGGATGAACAGCGTGACCGGGTTGCGCAGCCAGCGCCGCAGCTTCATGTAGCCTTCGTCGCGGGTGCAGAGGCTGTCGCCATGCATCAGCAGCACCGGTTCGCCATTGAATTGCACAACGCTCGGGTCCTTGATCAGGGTGCAGCCAGCCGCCTTGCAGAAGGCTTGCCCCAGCATGAAGTCGCGATTGCCATGCATCAGGAAAATGGCCGTGCCGCTGTCGCTGAGTTCGCGCAGGGCCTGGCAGATGGAACGCTGGAACGGCGTCATGGCATCGTCACCGATCCACGCTTCGAAGAAGTCGCCGAGAATGTACAACGCCTGCGCCGAGCGGGCGCGGGTGGCGAGTAAATCCAGAAACGCCCGGGTGATATCCGGGCGCTCCTCTTCCAGATGCAAATCTGAAATCAGTAGGATCACTCAATGATCTCGGCTTTCTCGATGATCACGTCATCCTTTGGAACGTCCTGGTGGCCGGCCTTGGAGGTGGTGGCAACGCCTTCGATCCTGTCGACCACGTCCTGGCCTTCGATCACTTCACCGAATACCGCATAGCCCCAGCCCTGAGCGGTCTTGGCAGTGTGGTTGAGGAAGCTGTTGTCGCTGGCATTGATGAAGAACTGGGCCGATGCCGAATGCGGATCCATGGTGCGCGCCATGGCGATGGAGTATTTCTTGTTCGGCAGGCCGTTGTCGGCTTCGTTCTGGATGCTCGGGCTCTTGTCCTTCTTTTCCTGCATGCCAGGCTCGAAACCACCGCCCTGGATCATGAAACCCTTGATCACGCGGTGGAACACGACGTTCTCGTAGTGACCCTTCTTGACGTATTCAATGAAGTTGGCAACGGTCTTTGGCGCCTTCTCGGCGTTCAGTTCCAGGACGATGTCGCCGTGGTTGGTGGTCAGTTTGACTTTGCTCATGATGACTACTCTTTCTAGGAATTCGTGGGTTTCGGGGCCCGGAAGCCCGCAACCGGTCTGGCTGCAATCGGCCAGGTTGGGCAGTTTAGCGTGCCAGGCACGAAATTCGAGGCGGTTTTTCACCCGGCGGCCGATTAAATTCAATCGTTTGCCGGCCTGGCCTGTCAGCGGCTTGACAGCATCGGCTATGATACGGGCTTTGATTTATCAGGCCGCACCCGGCCGCGCACTTGTAAGTTCAAGGATCCTATGAGCAAGCCCACTGTCGACCCTACCTCGAATTCGAAGACCGGCCCGGCCGTACCGGTCAATTTCCTGCGCCCGATCATCCAGGCGGACCTGGATTCGGGTAAGCACACACAGATCGTCACCCGTTTCCCGCCGGAGCCCAACGGCTACCTGCACATCGGCCACGCCAAGTCGATCTGCGTGAACTTCGGCCTGGCCGAGGAGTTCGGTGGCGTCACGCACCTGCGTTTCGACGACACCAACCCGGCCAAGGAAGACCAGGAATACATCGACGCGATCGAAAGCGACGTCAAGTGGCTGGGTTTCCAATGGTCCGGTGAAGTGCGCTATGCCTCGCAGTATTTCGACCAGCTGCACGACTGGGCGGTCGAGCTGATCAAGGCCGGTAAGGCCTATGTCTGCGACCTGACGCCGGAGCAGGCCAGGGAATACCGTGGCAGCCTGACCGAGCCGGGCCGGAACAGCCCGTTCCGTGATCGCAGCGTGGAGGAGAACCTGGACCTGTTCGCCCGCATGCGCGCCGGCGAGTTCCCGGACGGCGCGCGGGTGCTGCGGGCCAAGATCGACATGGCCTCGCCGAACATGAACCTGCGCGACCCGATCATGTACCGCATCCGTCACGCCCATCACCACCAGACCGGTGACAAGTGGTGCATCTACCCGAACTATGACTTCACCCACGGTCAGTCGGACGCCATCGAGGGCATCACCCACTCGATCTGCACCCTGGAGTTCGAAAGCCATCGTCCGCTGTACGAGTGGTTCCTCGAGCACCTGCCGGTGCCGGCCAACCCGCGCCAGTACGAATTCAGCCGTCTGAACCTGAACTACACCATCACCAGCAAGCGCAAGCTCAAGCAACTGGTGGATGAAAAGCACGTCAACGGCTGGGACGACCCGCGCATGTCGACGCTGTCGGGCTTCCGTCGTCGTGGCTATACGCCGAAATCGATCCGCAACTTCTGCGAGATGGTCGGCACCAACCGTTCCGACGGCGTGGTGGACTTCGGCATGCTGGAATTCAGCATCCGCGAGGACCTGGACCAGAGCGCTCCGCGTGCCATGTGCGTGCTGCGTCCGCTGAAGGTCGTCATCACCAATTACCCGGAAGGCCAGGTCGAGAACCTCGAGCTGCCTCGCCACCCGAAAGAAGACATGGGCGTGCGCGTCCTGCCGTTCGCCCGGGAAATCTACATCGACCGTGAAGACTTCATGGAAGAGCCGCCAAAAGGCTACAAGCGCCTGGAGCCGGCCGGTGAAGTGCGTTTGCGCGGCAGCTACGTGATCCGTGCCGACGAAGCCATCAAGGACGCCGACGGCAATATCGTCGAGCTGCGTTGCTCGTACGATCCCGACACCCTGGGCAAGAACCCGGAGGGTCGCAAGGTCAAGGGCGTGATCCACTGGGTGCCGGCCGCCGCCAGCGTCGAGTGCGAAGTGCGCCTGTACGATCGCCTGTTCCGCTCGCCGAACCCGGAAAAGGCCGAAGACAGCGCCAGCTTCCTGGACAACATCAACCCTGACTCCCTGCAAGTGCTTACTGGTTGTCGTGCCGAACCCTCGCTGGGCAACGCACTGCCGGAGGACCGTTTCCAGTTCGAGCGCGAAGGCTACTTCTGCGCGGATATCAAGGACTCGAAACCAGGTAGCCCGGTATTCAACCGTACCGTGACCTTGCGCGATTCCTGGGGTCAGTGATCAAGTCTTAAGGGAAACCCTGTGCTTACGATCTACAACACGCTCACCAAGAGCAAAGAAGTCTTCAAGCCGCTGGATGGCAACAAGGTGCGCATGTACGTGTGCGGCATGACCGTGTACGACTTCTGCCACCTGGGCCACGGCCGCAGCATGGTCGCCTTCGACCTGGTGACCCGCTGGCTGCGTTTCAGTGGGTATGACCTGACGTATGTACGCAACATCACCGACATCGACGACAAGATCATCAACCGTGCCAACGAGAACGGCGAGTCGTTCGAGGCGTTGACCGAGCGCATGATCGCGGCGATGCACGAGGATGAGGCGCGCCTCAATATCCTCAAGCCGGACATGGAGCCGCGGGCCACCGATCATATCCCTGGCATGCATGCGATGATCCAGACCCTGATCGACAAGGGTTATGCCTACGCGCCGGGCAATGGCGACGTGTACTACCGCGTCGGCAAGTTCATGGGCTACGGCAAGCTGTCGCGCAAGAAGATCGAAGACCTGCGCATCGGCGCGCGGATCGAAGTCGGCGAGTCGAAACAGGACCCGCTGGATTTCGTACTGTGGAAAGCTGCCAAGCCGGGTGAGCCGAGCTGGGATTCGCCGTGGGGCAAGGGCCGTCCGGGCTGGCACATCGAATGCTCGGTGATGTCCACCTGCTGCCTGGGCGAGACCTTCGATATTCATGGCGGCGGCAGCGACCTGGAGTTCCCGCACCACGAAAACGAGATCGCCCAGAGCGAAGCAGCCACCGGCAAGACCTACGCCAACGCGTGGATGCATTGCGGCATGATCCGGATCAACGGCGAGAAGATGTCCAAGTCCTTGAACAACTTCTTCACCATCCGCGACGTGCTCGACAAGTACCACCCCGAGGTCGTGCGTTACCTGCTGGTGTCGAGTCACTACCGCAGCGCCATCAACTACTCGGAAGACAACCTCAAGGACGCCAAGGGCGCCCTGGAGCGTTTCTACCATGCGTTGAAAGGCCTGCCGAACGTGCCGGCCGCCGGTGGCGAGGCATTCGTGGCGCGGTTTACCGAGGTGATGAACGACGACTTCGGTACGCCGGAAGCGTGCGCGGTGCTGTTCGAGATGGTGCGCGAGATCAACCGCTTGCGTGAGAGCGATCTCAATGCAGCGGCGGGCCTGGCGGCACGCTTGAAGGAACTGGCCAGCGTGCTGGGTGTGTTGCAGCTCGAGGCAGACGACTTCCTCCAGGCCGGTGCCGAAGGCCGTGTGGACGCTGCCGAGGTCGAGGCATTGATCCAGGCGCGCCTGAACGCGCGGGCCAACAAGGACTGGGCCGAATCCGACCGCATCCGCGACCAGCTCACCGCCATGGGCGTAGTGCTGGAAGACGGGAAGGGCGGGACAACCTGGCGCTTGGCTGACTAAGGCCTTCATGTGGGAGCGAGCAGGCTCGCTCCCACATTGTTCCGGGTGAACCCGGCACCCATGTACATCCCCGATCTCTGTGGGAGCGAGCCTGCTCGCGATAGCGTCAGATCAATCAACACCTTCGTTGAGTGCTGAACCGCTATCTCGAGCAAGCTCGCTCCCACAATTTTTTGTGTCCAACCTACCGATCTTTCTTTTATGAGCTAGTACTGTCAGGTCGATTCGACGTTCTCTCTGACGGGTACCTTCCATGTTGGCTCATTGGTCTCTCGCGGCAATTCATCTCCTGGCGTTCGCCCTCGGCTTGTGGGCAGTGCTCACGCGCGGTACGGCGCTGCGACGCTTGGCCGGTGGTGCGGATGCGGTTCGAAACGTATTGATGGCGGATACCGTGTGGGGCCTGTCGGCCCTGGTCCTGCTGGTGACCGGCGGGATGCGCGCTTTCGGCGGCTATGAGAAAGGCACGGACTATTACCTGCATCAACCCTTGTTTCACCTGAAGATGACCTTGCTCCTGTTGATCCTGCTGCTCGAACTCGTGCCGATGATCACCTTGATCAAATGGCGGGTGGCGCTGGGCAAAGGGGCGACGGTCGATGCTTCAAGAGCCGGTCGGTTGGCCCGGATCAGTCACATCGAAGCCTTGCTGATGGTATTGATGGTGGTCGCCGCCACTGGCATGGCCCGGGGCGTGAGCATGAGCTGACTGGCACGAACACCCGCTTCATCACCATTAAAACGAAACGTCCGACAGCCATGCTACGAGTCATGGCATTAATATCGGTGTCACGGGGTGGACGCAGAAGCAGGGGCGGGGTGACGCGGAGGGAGGCACGGACGGCCCGAATCTTTAGCCAGCCAATGCGATGATGCAAACGGGCTGGCTACGGACTGCTGCAAGGCTCAGGGAGTTTGCGGCTTGTCGGGGGCAGTGAGGCCCGCCTGAATGCGCTGATAGATCTCTTCGCGATGCACGGCGACGTTTTTCGGGGCATTGATGCCGATACGGACCTGTTGGCCGCTAACGCCCAGAATGGTGATCGTGATGTCGTCACCAATGTTTATGCTTTCACCGACTTTGCGGGTGAGTATCAGCATGGTGTTCTCCTTGATTACTTTATTAGGGCACCTGATTCAGACAGTGCAGATGTCGGTACTGCTTATAGATTAGTGCTAAGTGGCACAATGTGGGTGCCTCTTTCTGACGTGCAGATGCAGCATTAATTCCCAGGGTGCGACTATACAGAGAGACCGGGCAGGATTCTCGTGTTTTGCGTACTGTTTGCGGGGTTCTTGGTGGATGTGAGTGCTAAAATCTTTCCCTCATGTCTTCCAGAGGAAACGTTGTGCGCAAATTGGCTTGGGTTATCGCGGTGTTGATGCTGGCGGGATGCGGTGAGGGGCGTGAGGTCGAAGCACCGAAGCCGAAGCCATCCGCGTCCTCCGCACCGGCAGTCGCTGCTGCGCCGCAATGGGGGGTCGAGGTTCGGGGCGAGACGCCGCAGGCTATCAGCGACCTGACCGGATGGCTGATCGAGCACAGCTTCATGTCGAGCGTGGTCAGGGAAAATGGCAAGGAGCGGGTCCTGGTCGGACCGTTCAGCTCCAAGGCCGAGGCCGAGGCCAAGCAGGAGCAGGTCACTGCCGCCCTGGTTCGGGCCAAGAAGCGCAACATCGAGACGCAGGTGGTGGATTTCCCGGCGGCTCAATGATCGGATAGAACAAACCTGTGGGAGCGAGCCTGCTCGCGATAGCGGTGAATCAGTCGATGCTGAAGTGACTGACATACCGCTATCGCGAGCAGGATCGCTCCCACAGTTGCTTTGTGCTGTTCACAAATACAGGTCAGCCGCAGGCTTTCAGGTCCACCGGGCCCACGAACTCGTTACCACGCCCCATGACGCAGGCCACGCTCTGGTTGCGTTGGCGTTCCCAGCTTTCCACCGGGTAGGTCTTGTCCCAGGCTTCGTACAGGCGCCGGTCCTGTTTCGACAGTTGCAGGCCATATTGCTTGCTCATGTAGAAATACGTTCGGGCGATCATTCCTCGTATGGACGGCCGTGGCATGACTTTCTTCGCCTTGAAATCCACCTGGGTCAGGCATGAGCCGTATTGGCCCTTTTGCACCGGCAGCCAGCCGAAGCTGAAGTTGTTCCGATCACCGTTCACTTCCCCGATGCTGGGCACCAGGTTGTGAAGATCGGCTTCGGCCCGTTGATAGACCGGGTCGTAGCGGGTGCAGTTCTTGCGCCCGCCTTGTTGCCAGCACTGACGCTGATGACCGATCTGCCACGCCGGAACGATATGTTCCCATTCGATACGGGCGGCGCGACTGGCGTTCTTGCGCGGTACATAACCGCAAGCCGCCAGGTTGACGCGATTGCCGGTGTACTTGCAGCCGCAATAGAACTCGGTGGATTGCGGGGCGTAGAGTTTCCAGGCGACTTTCTTGGCTTCGTTGAAGGTACGAGGGGCCCCGGCCTGGGCGCCTGTGGCGATGAGCACAAGCAGTAAAGCAACACAGCGGACTTTCATCGGACTCAATCTTCCTTCGGCACAACCCAGAAAACCTGCACACCACCATCGTCGCGATAGGCGAGGGTCACGTTGTCGTTCTCGTCGATTTCTTCCAGCAGGCGCTCCCATTCCTCCATGGGTTCGTCGGGAAGGCGAAAGATCAGGGCTGCCTTGGCTTTTTGTGCGGTGGGGGCGTTGATGATTTTCGAGACCCGCAGGCCGAGTTTTGTATAGGAGTCTAAGGGGGTAGTTGCAGCGGAGGGCGTGGCCACAGGATTATCCTTATTAAGCTGTACGTGCATACAGTATTTAACCGTAGGCATTTACGCAACTGCTTAAAATTCAAGAAAATCGTCTGACAGCGCTTTTGACGTTTTGGTGTGGGAAAAAATGATTATTTATCGCTAAGACTGAAAAGCTGACAGCGGTAACTTCAGGTACGCTGTCCAGCGCTATGGGTTCGAAGCGGTGGCGTGATCACTAGACCCTGTGAACGCAACCGCAACGTTGACAAATCCCCAAAGCCTTACCATAGTTCACTTCACGCAAACGTTTGCGCGGCGTTCCGTGCACTGATTTGCTCACAATAATCATAAGATCGGAGTGAACCCATGAAGTTGCCATTCGCTGGACGCCTTCTCGCTGTCGCCATGCTCGCGGCCGCATCCACTGCGTTGCCGTTCTCCTCGGCATTCGCCCAGACCGCTGAAAAACCCAAGGTCGCCCTGGTCATGAAATCCCTGGCCAACGAATTCTTCCTGACCATGGAAGACGGCGCCAAGGCCTATCAGAAGGAACACTCCGCCGATTTCGACCTGATCTCCAACGGGATCAAGGATGAAACCGACACCGCCAACCAGATCCGCATCGTCGAGCAGATGATCGTGTCCAAGGTCGACGCCCTCATCATCGCGCCCGCCGATTCCAAGGCCATGGTGCCGGTGATCAAGAAAGCCGTCGACGCCGGTATCACGGTGATCAACATCGACAACCAACTCGACCCCGCCGTGGTCAAGAGCAAGAACATCAACGTGCCGTTCGTAGGCCCCGACAACCGCAAGGGTGCGCGCCTGGTCGGTGAATACCTCGCCAAGCAGCTCAAGGCCGGTGACGAGGTCGGCATCATCGAAGGTGTGTCCACCACCACCAACGCTCAGGCGCGGACCGCAGGCTTCAAGGATGCAATGGAGGCGGCGCAGGTCAAGGTCGTTTCCCTGCAATCGGGCGACTGGGAAATCAACAAGGGCAACCAGGTGGCCGCGTCGATGCTCAGCGAATACCCGAACATCAAGGCGTTGCTGGCCGGTAACGACAGCATGGCGGTGGGCGCGGTCTCCGCGGTGCGTGCCGCCGGCAAGGCAGGCAAGGTGCAGGTGGTCGGTTACGATAACATCAACGCCATCAAACCCATGCTCAAGGATGGTCGTGTCCTGGCGACCGCCGACCAGTTTGCCGCCAAGCAGGCGGTCTTCGGTATCGAGACGGCCCTTAAGATCCTCAAGGGCGAGAAAGTCGACAGCGGCGCCAACGGTGTGATCGAAACGCCGGTCGAGCTGGTTACGAAGTAATCGTCCTGGCGATGTAGTGGTGCTCGCCCATTCGGGCGAGCACATGGAGAGTCTTTATGTCCGTTTCCGACCCGAACGCTGTCCTGACTGTCAGTGGCATCGGTAAAACCTATGCCCAGCCAGTACTGACCGACATCGACCTGACGTTGATGCGTGGTGAGGTATTGGCACTGACCGGTGAAAATGGCGCCGGTAAAAGTACCCTGTCCAAGATCATCGGTGGGTTGGTGACACCGACTACCGGGCAGATGCAATTCCAGGGACAGGATTATCGCCCCGGCAGCCGTACCCAGGCCGAAGAGCTGGGCGTGCGGATGGTCATGCAGGAACTCAACCTGCTGCCGACCCTGTCCGTGGCTGAGAACCTGTTCCTCGACAACCTGCCCAGTCGTGCCGGCTGGATCAGCCGCAAGCAGTTGCGCAAGGCCGCGATGACAGCCATGGCGCAGGTAGGGCTCGATGCAATCGATCCCGACACCCTGGTCGGCGAGCTGGGCATCGGTCACCAGCAGATGGTCGAGATCGCCCGCAACCTGATTGGCGATTGCCATGTGCTGATTCTCGACGAGCCGACCGCCATGCTGACGGCGCGTGAGGTCGAGATGTTGTTCGAACAGATCACTCGCTTGCAGGCCCGGGGCGTTTCGATCATTTATATTTCCCATCGCCTCGAAGAGCTGGCACGGGTCGCCCAGCGCATTGCGGTGCTGCGCGACGGTAACCTGGTCTGCGTCGAGCCGATGGCCAATTACAACAGCGAGCAGTTGGTGACGCTGATGGTCGGTCGGGAGCTGGGCGAGCACATCGACCTGGGTCCGCGGCAGATCGGCGCGCCGGCACTGACCGTCAAGGGCCTGAGTCGCTCCGACAAGGTCCGCGATGTGTCCTTCGAAGTCCGCAGTGGCGAGATATTCGGCATCTCCGGCCTGATCGGGGCAGGGCGTACCGAACTGCTGCGGCTGATCTTCGGCGCCGATGCGGCCGACAGCGGGACCGTGGCGTTGGGTTCACCCGCCACCGTCGCCAATATACGCTCGCCGGCCGATGCGGTGGCCCATGGCATTGCCTTGATCACCGAGGATCGCAAGGGCGAGGGCTTGTTGTTGACCCAATCCATTGCCGCCAACATCGCCTTGGGTAACATGCCGGAGATTTCCAGTGCCGGTATCGTCAACGGCAGCGACGAACTGTCCCTGGCCCGGCGGCAGATCGATGCCATGCGCATCCGCAGTTCCAGCCCGACACAGCTGGTGTCTGAATTGTCGGGTGGCAATCAGCAAAAGGTGGTGATCGGTCGCTGGCTCGAACGCGATTGTTCGGTGCTGTTGTTCGACGAGCCCACCCGTGGTATCGACGTCGGCGCGAAATTCGACATCTATGCGTTGCTTGGCGAATTGACCCGCCAGGGCAAGGCGCTGGTCGTGGTGTCCAGCGATCTGCGGGAGCTGATGCTGATCTGTGACCGGATCGGCGTGCTGTCCGCCGGACGCCTGATCGACACCTTCGAGCGCGACAGCTGGACCCAGGATGACTTGCTTGCCGCCGCATTCGCCGGCTACCAGAAACGTGACGCGTTGCTCAACGAAGCGGCGCCTAGGGAATTTTCATGAAAACCGCATCTGCCGTCAGCAAGCCGAGTGGCAACTTCTATGGCCTCGGCACCTACCTGGGCCTGGCCGGCGCGCTGCTGGCCATGGTCGCGCTGTTCTCGGTCCTGAGCAGCCACTTCCTTTCCTATGACACGTTCAGCACCCTGGCGAACCAGATTCCCGACCTCATGGTGCTGGCGGTCGGCATGACGTTCATCCTGATCATCGGCGGCATCGACCTGTCGGTGGGCTCGGTGCTGGCGCTGGCGGCCTCGACGGTCAGCGTCGCCGTGCTCGGTTGGGGCTGGAGCGTCTGGCCCTCGGCCTTGCTGGGCATGGCCGTGGCGGCGCTGGCGGGGACTGTCACCGGTTCGATTACCGTGGCCTGGCGGATTCCATCGTTCATCGTCTCCCTGGGCGTGCTGGAGATGGCCCGCGGCCTCGCGTACCAGATGACCGGGTCCCGGACGGCTTATATCGGCGACTCCTTCGCCTGGTTGTCCAACCCGATTGCGTTCGGTATTTCACCGTCCTTCATCATTGCCTTGCTGGTGATCTTCATTGCCCAGGCCGTTCTGACCCGTACGGTGTTCGGTCGCTACCTGATCGGCATCGGCACCAACGAAGAAGCGGTGCGCCTGGCCGGTATCAATCCGAAGCCTTACAAGATCCTGGTATTCAGCCTGATGGGCTTGCTGGCCGGTGTGGCGGCGCTGTTCCAGATTTCCCGTCTGGAGGCAGCGGACCCGAATGCGGGTTCCGGGCTCGAGCTGCAGGTCATTGCCGCCGTGGTGATCGGTGGTACCAGTCTGATGGGCGGGCGCGGTTCGGTCATCAGTACCTTCTTTGGCGTGTTGATCATCTCCGTGCTGGCGGCGGGCCTGGCGCAGATCGGCGCGACCGAGCCGACCAAGCGCATCATTACCGGTGCGGTGATCGTGGTCGCGGTGGTGCTGGACACCTACCGCAGCCAACGCGCCAGTCGGCGGTCCTGAGCCATGGCGACGATCAAGGATGTAGCGGCGCTCGCGGGGATTTCCTATACGACGGTGTCCCATGTCGTGAACAAGACCCGGCCGGTCAGCGAAGAGGTGCGGCTCAAGGTCGAGGCGGCGATCAAGCGCCTCGACTATGTTCCCAGCGCGGTAGCCCGTTCCCTCAAGGCCAAGACCACGGCGACCATTGGCCTGCTGGTGCCCAACAGCCTCAACCCTTACTTTGCCGAACTGGCCCGGGGGATCGAGGATTACTGCGAGCGCAACGGTTATTGCGTGATCCTGTGCAACTCCGACGACAACCCGGACAAGCAGCGCAGTTACCTGCGGGTGCTGCTGGAAAAACGCATTGATGGCCTGATCGTCGCTTCCGCCGGTGGCGACGCCGGCCTGGCTCAGGGACTGGCCGGCGTGCGCACGCCCATGGTCATCGTCGACCGTGGGCTGGACGGCGTCGATGCGGACCTGGTGCGCATCGATCACGAATATGGCGCGTACCTGGCGACCCGGCACCTGCTGGAGTTGGGGCACCACGATATCGCCTTTATCGGCGGGCCGGCGGACACCAGCGTGGCGCAGATGCGCCTGGCCGGTTACTGCCGTGCGCTGAAAGAGGCGGGGATCGAACTGCCCGTCGAGCGTATGCTCGAAAGCGATTTCACCAGCACGGGCGGTTACCGCGCCGCAGCCGAGTTGCTTGAACGCCAGCCACCCAGCGCGATTTTTGCGGCCAACGACATGATTGGCATCGGTGTACTGCGAGCCGCCGCCGAGCGCAATGTGCGGGTGCCCAGCGAACTGTCGGTCATCGGTTTCGACGATATCCAGATGAGCCGCTATGTCTATCCGGCGCTGACCACGGTGGGGCAATCGATCCTGCAACTTGGCGAAATGGCGGCGGAAGTGTTGTTGCGGCGGATCGCCGCGCCCGGGCTTGCCACTGATCAACGGATCGTGACGCCCAGCATTGTCTTGCGAGAGTCGACTGCGCCGCTGTCCGGCGCATTCGCCCAGTACCGCTGAACCGAATGGATGAGTAGTGACGTATGTCTGCAAAAGTAGTGGTAATTGGCAGCCTGAACATGGACCTGGTGACGCGCGCGCCGCGTCTGCCCCGGGGCGGTGAAACGCTGATCGGCGAGTCGTTCTCCACCATTGCGGGGGGCAAGGGCGCCAACCAGGCGGTGGCTGCCGCGCGCCTCGGCGCGCAAGTGTCCATGGTCGGGTGCGTGGGCAGTGATGCCTATGGCCAGGAGTTGCGAGGCGCGCTGCTGGCCGAGGGCATCGATTGCCAGGCGGTCAGCGTCGTGGAGGGGGCCAGCGGCGTGGCGTTGATCGTGGTCGATGACAACAGCCAGAATGCGATTGTCATCGTCGCCGGTGCCAATGGTGCCCTCACGCCTGAGGTCCTGGACGGTTTCGACCAGGCGCTGCGAGACGCCGATGTCATCATCTGCCAGCTCGAAGTGCCCGACGCCACGGTCGGCCATGCACTCAAGCGCGGCCGCGAGCTGGGCAAGATCGTCATTCTCAACCCGGCACCGGCTTCCCGTGCGCTTCCAGCCGACTGGTACGCGTGTGTCGACTACCTGATTCCCAATGAAAGCGAAGCGGCCATGCTGAGCGGGCTGGCGGTGGACTCCCTGGAAACCGCCGAAGCGGCCGCGGCGCAGTTGATCGCCGCCGGCGCCGGCAAGGTGGTCGTGACGCTGGGCGCCCAAGGGCTGATGTTCGCCAACGGCTCTAGCTTCGAACACTTCCCGGCGCCGCGAGTCAAGGCTGTGGACACCACGGCGGCGGGGGATACCTTTGTCGGTGGCTTCGCGGCGGCCCTGGCCAATGGAAAAACCGAAGTCGAGGCGATTCGTTTCGGTCAGGTCGCCGCGGCGCTGTCGGTCACCCGTGTCGGGGCCCAGCCCTCCATCCCCACATTGCTGGAAGTACAGGCTTTCCAATCATGAAAAAGACACCCTTGTTGAATGTGGCCCTCTCACGACTGATCGCCTCCCTCGGTCATGGCGATAAGGTGGTCATTGGTGATGCCGGGCTGCCGGTCCCTCCCGGGGTCGAGTTGATCGACCTGGCCCTGACCCACGGCATTCCCGATTTCGTCAGTACCCTGAAAGTGGTGCTCAGCGAAATGCAGGTGGAAAGCCATGTGTTGGCGACTGAAATCTTCGATAAGCAACCCTCGGCCCTGTCGACGCTGGAATCGTTGCAGGCCGAAGGTGCAATGGGGGCACGGGAGTTGGTCAGTCATGAGCAATTCAAGGTCCTCAGCCGACAAGCTCGGGCGATTGTTCGCACAGGAGAATGCTCTCCGTACTGCAACGTTGTACTGATTGCTGGAGTCACCTTCTAAAACCCCGCACAAGGAGTGCACCATGCACCGCTATGCTCAGAAAATGCATCAACTGTTCCGGAGTCTGCTGCTGTTGTCACTGATCACCGCTACGAGCGCCCAGGCGGCGGAAAAAATCGATCTGATCATCGACACCGATCCCGGGGCCGACGACGTGGTCGCCTTGTTGTTCGCCCTGGCATCCCCCGAAGAATTGCAGATCCGTGCGCTGACCACCGTTGCGGGCAACGTGCGCCTGGACAAGACCTCGCGCAACGCTCGCCTGGCCCGGGAATGGGCTGGGCGCGAAGACGTGCCGGTATACGCCGGAGCGCCGAAGCCGATGATGCGCACCCCGATCTACGCGGAAAACATCCATGGCAAGGAAGGCCTGTCGGGTGTCACCGTCCATGAGCCGAAAAAAGGGTTGGCCAAGGGCAACGCCGTCAACTACCTGATCGACACCCTCAAGACGGCCAAACCCCACAGCATCACCATTGCCATGCTCGGTCCGCAGACCAACCTGGCCCTGGCGCTGATCCAGGAGCCGGACATCGTCCAGGGCATCAAGGAAGTGGTGGTCATGGGTGGCGCGCACTTCAATGGCGGCAACATCACGCCGGTGGCCGAATTCAATCTGTTCGCCGACCCGCAGGCCGCCGAGGTGGTCGCCAAAAGCGGTGTGAAGCTGACCTACCTGCCGCTGGACGTGACCCACAAGATCCTCACCAGCGAAGCTCGCCTCAAGCAGATCGCGGCCGTGAACAACAATGCCAGCAAGCTGGTGGGCGATATCCTCAACGAATACGTCAAGGGCGATATGGAGCACTACGGCATGTCGGGCGGGCCGGTGCATGACGCGACGGTGATTGCCTACCTGCTCAAGCCGCAGCTGTTCACCGGTCGCTCGGTCAATGTCGTGGTGGACAGCCGCGAGGGACCGACCTTCGGGCAGACCATCGTGGACTGGTACGACGGCCTGAAGGCGCCCAAGAATGCATTCTGGGTGGAAAACGGCGATGCCCAGGGCTTCTTTGACCTGTTGACCGAGCGTCTGGCTCGTCTCAAGTAATCCGCCTCAAGCACAAGACCCGTGGGAGCGAGCTGCTCGCGATAGGATTTTCAGTCGACAATAATGTTGGCTGGTCCGCCGCCATCGCGAGCAAGCTCGGCTCCCACCGGTTCCTGGTGTCGCCTCACTTCACGGCATCGATGGCGCTCGGGTAGCGTTCGAATGCTTGCTGGATGAAGTTCCGGGCCACCTCCGTGCCCAATTCCTTCACCAACAGCTCTATACCAATGATTGCCAGTTCCTCGGGGCTGCCAGGGCTATAGGAGCTGTGGCCCTCCGACCATTTGGCATTGATGGTGGCTTCGATGCTGATGATGCTCATGGCAGGACTCGCGGGTTGGGAGGTCTGTAGGTTGAGTTAACCACTTTTGCCCAGGGTTTGGCACTGCGACTTAGGCATCGGGTAAGGGCTGTGCGACACTTGTTTCTTTAATTGTTCAAGGAGTTCGCCGTGCAGATCGATTTGAACGCGCCTGACGGGCTGACCCTCGACGCCGTTCGCCAGTTGCTGGCATCGGCCAGCGACGACGAACACACGCAATTGCGCGTGACCAAGGGCGGTATCGCCTATCTGTCTTCGGGTGTGGTGGGGGGACCGACATCGATGGCTTGCTGTTTCGGCTCGAAACGTGGGCAAAGGGCTCGGGATATGTCGGACGGGTCGCTGCCAGTGACGAGGTCTGGGTCATGCAGATCTACAATGCCCTGAAAGACAATTGGCCGAATCCACCTTTCGACTACATTGACGTTTATTGAGCGTCGAACATATTCAGTCACGATTCATGTCTGACCAGAGGTGTCGGCTCAGGCAAACTGCCGGTTTTCCAGGTGGGAGCGCTAGAGCGGCCCTTCCGTTGAAACCAAGCTTCGTTTGGGTTGTCGCACGCTCTCTGTTTATTGATCAAAGAAAGGAGGCTTCATGCCTTGGAAGCTCGCGTCATTGGGTATTTTGCTGGCCGCCGGGTTCTTGCACGGTTGCAGCAGCGCTGAATCGTCCCCTGATCCGGTTGCCGCCGAGACCCATTACGACCGCTGCGAAGCAAAGGCCGCCGAATTTGCCATCGGCAAACAGGCCTCGCCGCAATTGCTGGAACAGGCCCGCACCCGGTCCGGCGCGCAGATTGCCCGGATCCTCAAGCCCAACGACATGGTGACGCTTGAGTACCGCTCCGATCGCCTGAATCTCAATACCGATGCCAACCTGGTGGTCAATCGGGTGAACTGCGGCTGAGCCGCCGTTTTCAACCGCCCATAAAAAACCCCGTCACATGGACGGGGTTTTTTTAGCGCGCCGAGAAATTACTCTGGGCGAACTTGTGCAGCTTGCATACCCTTTTGGCCTTTCTCAGCCACGAAGGAAACGGTTTGGCCTTCTTTCAGGCTTTTGAAACCGTCGCTTTCGATAGCTTTGAAGTGTACGAACAGGTCGTCACCGCCACCTTGAGGAGTGATGAAGCCGAAGCCTTTTTCATCGTTGAACCATTTAACGGTGCCGGTTTGGCGATTAGACATGGTGTATCTCCAAGAAACATATATTTTCAGTAGTGCTGTGCTGCTCAGGCCAACTGGGCACACCTGGGTATCATAGTCGAAATGTTCGATTTGGGAGCCCCCCGGACGTGCTGTTTGCCGAACAGTCGTCTTTTCTTTACTGCCTTGACCCGCTGAAAGCCCCGGTTTTAAAGGCTTTCAGCCAAGTGTAAAGGCGATAAAAAAAGCTGTAAAACCTGCAAAATTCGTCTGAAAAAAGGCAAATTCGGAGTTTTTCATGGGCTCAAGGCGGTCTTCAAAGGCCTGTTTGCTCATTTTTTCTTCGAGGGATCAGCCTTGCATTTGGCGATCTGTCCGAGTGCCTTCTGCTGCAATTCCACGGGCGCCTTGTTGTCCATCAGGGCCTGGATGTCGGCGACCGGATAGGATTTGATCGCATCGGCGCCACAGGCGCAGTGGGACTTGGCTGCTGCCGCGCCGATCTGAGGTGTGGCCGCCTGAGTGCACTGGGCCATGTATTTCTCACGCTCGCCCTTTGGCCAATCGGCGTGGGCGGTCAGCGGGAGTAGCAGGGCGAAGGGGGCGACTGCTGCCAATAACGTGTTCAGACGCATGCTGGGATGCTCCTTTTGGGTCGATGTCTTGTTATCAGAGGTATTGCGGGGCGTTTCAGTTCAGCACTCTGGCATAAAAACCAGGGGTTTACGCTTGGTGCGAGCAGGGCCTGTGGGAGCAAAGCTTGCTCGCGATGCTCGCGATAGTAGGGCGGGCCTGAAACATTGTGGTCGGCTGTTATACCTGATCGCGAGCAAGCTTTGCTCCCACAGGCTGCAATTCGAGCACGGCGATGACCGTTCATCTGTGCTAGCATGCCGGGCTCGGGTATTTTCAGGCACCGGATGACGACAGGTCCCGGCAGCGGCAAATGTTCGAATAACCCTGATTTGAATCCCAGTCACTCTGGTTCGGTTTCCCGGTTGGCCGTAAGGCTCCTGCCGCTGTAAGGCAGGCGTTCATGATTGAATGGCCTGGACTGGATCTTGTACTGGCTCATCCCAACCCACGTGACCTTTGGTAGGGGTCACCACTAGGAGAGGAGGCGCCATGCCAACTATTACTCTTCCCGACGGCAGTCAACGTTCATTCGATCATCCGGTATCCGTAGCCGAGGTCGCCGCATCCATCGGTGCTGGCCTGGCCAAGGCCACCCTGGCCGGCAAGGTCAACGGCAAACTGGTCGATGCCAGTGATGTCATCGACAGCGACGCCACGCTGCAAATCATCACCCCCAAGGATGAAGAGGGACTGGAGATCATTCGTCACTCTTGCGCGCACCTGGTCGGCCATGCGGTCAAGCAGTTGTACCCGAGCGCGAAGATGGTCATCGGGCCGGTCATCGACGAAGGCTTCTATTACGACATCGCCTTCGAGCGTCCTTTTACCCCGGACGACATGGCCGCTATCGAACAGCGCATGCAGCAGCTGATCGAGAAAGATTACGACGTCATCAAGAAAGTCACCCCGCGCGCCGAAGTCATTGAAGTCTTCAAGGCCCGTGGCGAGGACTACAAGCTGCGTCTGGTGGAAGACATGCCGGACGAGCAGGCCATGGGCCTGTACTACCACGAAGAATACGTCGACATGTGCCGCGGTCCGCACGTGCCGAACACCCGTTTCCTGAAGTCCTTCAAGCTGACCAAGCTGTCCGGTGCCTACTGGCGTGGCGACGCGAAGAACGAGCAGTTGCAGCGCGTCTACGGCACTGCCTGGGCTGACAAGAAGCAATTGGCGGCCTACATCCAGCGCATCGAGGAAGCCGAGAAGCGCGATCACCGCAAGATCGGCAAGCGCCTGGGCCTGTTCCATACCCAGGAAGAGTCCCCGGGCATGGTGTTCTGGCACCCTAACGGCTGGACGATGTACCAGGTGCTCGAGCAGTACATGCGTCAGGTCCAGCGTGAAAACGGCTACCTGGAGATCAAGACGCCGCAAGTGGTGGACCGCAGCCTGTGGGAGAAATCCGGGCACTGGGCCAACTACGCGGACAACATGTTCACCACCCAGTCGGAAAACCGCGACTACGCCATCAAGCCGATGAACTGCCCATGCCACGTGCAGGTGTTCAACCAGGGCCTGAAAAGCTACCGCGAGCTGCCAATGCGTCTGGCCGAGTTCGGTGCGTGCCACCGTAACGAACCGTCGGGTGCGTTGCACGGCATCATGCGCGTGCGTGCATTTACCCAGGACGATGCGCACATCTTCTGCACCGAAGAGCAGATGCAGGCTGAATCCGCTGCGTTCATCAAGCTGACCATGGACGTCTACCGCGACTTCGGCTTCACCGAAGTCGAGATGAAGCTGTCCACTCGTCCGGAAAAACGCGTGGGCTCCGACGAGCTGTGGGATCGCGCCGAAGCCGCATTGGCGGCCGCCCTCGATAGCGCGGGCCTTGCATACGACCTGCAACCGGGGGAAGGGGCTTTCTACGGTCCGAAGATCGAATTCTCCCTGAAAGATTGTCTAGGTCGCGTCTGGCAATGTGGTACCTTGCAGCTCGATTTCAACCTGCCGATCCGTCTGGGCGCCGAATACGTGTCCGAAGACAACAGTCGCAAGCACCCGGTCATGCTTCACCGTGCGATCCTCGGTTCCTTCGAGCGTTTCGTCGGGATCCTGATCGAGCATTACGAGGGCGCGTTCCCTGCGTGGCTGGCGCCGACCCAGGCAGTGATCATGAATATCACTGATAAACAGGCAGATTTTGCCGCTGAGGTCGAAAAAACTCTCAACCAAAGCGGATTTCGTGCCAAGTCTGACTTGAGAAATGAAAAGATCGGCTTTAAAATCCGCGAGCATACTTTGCTCAAGGTTCCCTTTCTCTTGGTTATTGGAGATCGGGAGGTCGAGATGCAGACTGTCGCTGTGCGTACTCGTGAAGGTGCTGACCTGGGCTCGATGCCCGTCGCCGAATTCGCCGAGTTCCTCGCGCAAGCGGTTTCCCGGCGTGGTCGCCCAGATTCGGAGTAATTATTATTAAGCGTGAAATGAGACAAGATAAACGAGCTGCACCGAAGGCCCCGATCAACGAGAATATCTCGGCACGCGAGGTTCGGTTAATTGGCGCTGACGGCGAGCAGATTGGCATCGTCTCGATTGATGAAGCGCTTCGTATTGCTGAAGAAGCCAAGCTTGATCTGGTGGAAATTTCCGCAGACGCAGTCCCACCCGTTTGCCGGGTGATGGACTACGGCAAGTCGATCTTCGAGAAGAAGAAACAGATTGCTGCGGCGAAGAAAAACCAGAAGCAGATTCAGGTAAAAGAAATCAAGTTTCGTCCAGGGACGGAGGAAGGGGATTACCAGGTAAAACTGCGCAACCTGGTACGTTTCCTGAGTGACGGGGACAGGGCCAAGGTATCCTTGCGATTCCGCGGCCGTGAGATGGCCCACCAGGAGCTGGGGATGGAACTCCTCAAGCGGGTTGAACAAGACCTGCTCGAGTACGGTTCGGTCGAACAGCATCCTAAGATGGAAGGACGCCAGCTGATCATGGTCATCGCCCCGAAAAAGAAGAAGTAATCACCAGGGCACGGCAGGCCTTGCGATTATGTTTATCAACTGAATGCGGAGTATCCGAACATGCCAAAGATGAAAACCAAAAGTGGTGCTGCTAAGCGGTTTCTGAAAACTGCTAACGGCATCAAGCACAAGCACGCTTTCAAGAGCCACATCCTGACCAAAATGTCGACCAAGCGTAAGCGTCAACTGCGCGGTAGCAGCTTGCTGCATCCGTCTGACGTGGCAAAAGTCGAGCGCATGCTGCGCCTTCGTTAATTTTTGGATCAAGATATAGAGGAAGTAACTCATGGCTCGTGTAAAGCGTGGCGTCATTGCCCGTAAGCGTCACAAGAAAATTATGAAACTTGCTAAAGGCTACTACGGTGCGCGTTCCCGCGTATTCCGTGTTGCCAAGCAAGCCGTAATCAAGGCAGGCCAATACGCCTACCGTGACCGTCGTCAGAAAAAACGTCAGTTCCGCGCTCTGTGGATCGCTCGTATCAATGCTGGTGCTCGTACCAACGGTCTGTCCTACAGCCGTTTGATCGCTGGCCTGAAAAAGGCGTCCATCGAGATCGACCGTAAGGTTCTGGCTGATCTGGCAGTGAACGAAAAAGCGGCGTTTGCTGCGATTGTCGAGAAAGCTAAAGCCACCTTGGCTTAAGTACCCCCGGCAGTCACCGGGGTCCACCTCTGTGGGCCCAGGTGTTAAACGTCATAAATAGGGGAAGAGCCTTAAAGCTCTTCCCCTATTTTGTATCTGGAGTCTGTACATGGAAAACCTGGATGCGCTGGTCTCTCAAGCACTAGAGGCTGTGCAAAGCGCTGAAGATATCAATGCCCTGGAGCAAATCCGGGTTCACTACCTTGGCAAGAAGGGCGAGTTGACTCAGGTGATGAAGACCCTGGGGAACCTGCCGGCCGAAGAGCGTCCGCAGGTCGGTGCGCTGATCAACGTCGCCAAGGAACGTGTCACAGAAGTCCTCAATGCGCGCAAGGCGTTGTTCGAGGAGGCGGATCTGGCTGCCAAGCTCGCCGCCGAGTCTATCGACGTGACCCTGCCTGGCCGTGGCCAGACCTCCGGTGGCCTGCACCCGGTGACCCGGACCCTGGAACGCGTCGAGCAGTTCTTCACCCGGATCGGCTATGGCATTGCCGAGGGCCCTGAGGTCGAAGACGACTACCACAACTTCGAAGCGCTCAACATCCCAGGCCATCACCCGGCCCGGTCGATGCACGATACCTTCTATTTCAACGCGAACATGCTGTTGCGCACCCATACCTCGCCGGTACAGGTCCGCACCATGGAATCGAAAAAGCCGCCGATCCGCATCGTCTGCCCAGGCCGTGTGTACCGTAGCGACTCGGATATCACCCACTCGCCGATGTTCCACCAGGTCGAAGGCCTGCTGGTCGATCGCGACATCAATTTCGCCGACCTCAAAGGCACCATCGAAGAGTTCCTGCGGGTGTTCTTCGAGAAAGAGCTGGCCGTGCGTTTCCGCCCTTCGTACTTCCCATTCACCGAGCCATCGGCTGAAGTCGACATGGAATGCGTGATGTGCAGCGGCAAGGGCTGCCGGGTCTGCAAGCAGACTGGCTGGCTGGAAGTCATGGGCTGCGGCATGGTTCACCCGAACGTGCTGCGTATGTCCGGGATCGATCCGGAAGAGTTCTCGGGGTTTGCTTTCGGCATGGGCGTCGAGCGTCTGGCCATGCTGCGTTACGGTGTGAATGACTTGCGCCTGTTCTTCGACAACGACTTGCGGTTCCTTGCGCAATTTCGCTAGGTCGCGGTCCGTAACGAATCTATTAGGAGAGCAGGATGAAATTCAGTGAACAATGGCTGCGCGGCTGGGTTAGCCCGCAGGTAAGCCGGGACGAGCTGGTTGCTCGCCTGTCGATGGCAGGTCTTGAGGTCGATAGCGTGACGCCGGCCGCCGGTGAATTCAGCGGCGTGGTAGTGGGCGAGGTGCTGAGCACCGAACAACACCCGGACGCTGACAAATTGCGGGTTTGCCAGGTCAGCAATGGCGGGGAAACCTTTCAGGTGGTCTGCGGCGCGCCAAACGTGCGCCCGGGCCTGAAGATCCCGTTTGCGATGATCGGTGCCGAGCTGCCGGGCGACTTCAAGATCAAGAAGGCCAAGCTGCGTGGCGTCGAGTCCAACGGCATGTTGTGCTCCCAGGCCGAACTGCAGATCGGCGAAGGCAACGATGGCCTGATGGAACTCCCGGCCGATGCGCCGGTGGGCCAGGACATCCGTGAATACCTGGGCCTGGACGATGCCAGCATTGAGGTCGACCTGACGCCGAACCGTGGCGACTGCCTGTCCCTGGCCGGTCTGGCCCGGGAAGTGGGCGCCTTGTACGACACCCCGGTGACTCGCCCGACAGTCGCGCCGGTTCCGGCAGCGCATGACGAAGTGCGTTCGGTCGAGGTCCTGGCACCCACAGCGTGCCCGCGTTACCTGGGCCGTGTGATCCGTAACGTCGACCTGTCGAAGCCGACGCCGTTGTGGATGGTCGAGCGCCTGCGCCGCGCCGACGTGCGCAGCATCGACGCTGCCGTCGACATCACCAACTACGTGATGCTGGAGCTGGGTCAACCCCTGCACGCGTTCGATCTCGCCGAAATCAACGGCGGCGTCCGCGTGCGCATGGCCGAGGAAGGCGAGAAGCTGGTCCTGCTCGACGGCCAGGAAGTCACTCTGCGCAGCGATACCCTGGTGATCGCCGACCACTCCCGCGCCCTGGCCATTGCCGGCGTGATGGGCGGCGAGCACAGCGGCGTATCCACGTCGACTCGGGACGTATTCCTCGAAAGCGCGTTCTTCGATCAGATCGCCGTCGCTGGCAAGGCCCGCTCCTACGGTCTGCACACCGATGCCTCGCACCGCTACGAGCGCGGCGTGGACTGGCAACTGGCCCGTGAAGCCATGGAGCGCGCCACCGGCCTGCTGCTGGAAATCACCGGTGGCGAAGCCGGCCCGATCATCGAAACCGTCAGCGAACAGCACCTGCCCAAGATCGCACCGGTCACCCTGCGTGCCCAACGCATTTCCCAGATGCTGGGCATGGACATGGACGCCGCCGAAGTCGAGCGTCTACTCAGCGCCCTGGGCCTGAATGTCAGTGCCGATGGAGCAGGGCAGTGGCGCGTCGAAGTGCCAAGTCATCGTTTTGACATCAGCCTGGAAGTCGACCTGATCGAAGAGCTGGCCCGCCTGTACGGCTACAACCGTCTACCGGTTCGCTACCCGCAGGCTCGCCTGGCCCCACAGGCCAAGGCTGAAGCCCGCAGCGACCTGCCGGAGCTGCGCCGCCTGCTGGTGGCTCGTGGGTATCAGGAAGCGATTACCTACAGCTTCATCGATCCGCGCCAGTCCGAACTGTTCAACCCGGGTGTCGAGCCGCTGTTGCTGGCCAATCCGATCTCCAACGACATGGCGGCCATGCGCTCGTCCCTGTGGCCAGGCCTGGTCAAGTCGCTGCAACACAACCTGAACCGTCAGCAGGACCGCGTGCGCCTGTTCGAAAGCGGCCTGCGCTTCGTTGGCCAACTGGACGGCTTGAAGCAGGAGCCGATGCTCGCCGGCGTCGTCTGCGGCAGCCGCCTGCCGGAAGGCTGGGCGCAAGGTCGCGATGTCGTCGACTTCTTTGACGTCAAGGCTGACGTGGAAGCGGTACTCGGCTTCGCCGGTGCCCTTGACGCATTCACCTTCGTGCCGGGCAAGCATCCAGCCCTGCATCCGGGTCAGACCGCGCGCATCGAGCGAGACGGGCGTGAAGTCGGCTATGTCGGCGCCATCCACCCTGAACTGTCGAAAACCCTGGGCCTCGATCGTCCAGTGTTCGTCTTCGAGCTGGTTCTGGCCGAAGTGGCACTGGGGAAAATGCCGAAATTCCAGGAGTTATCGCGCTTTCCTGAAGTGCGCCGTGACCTGGCGTTGCTGGCGGACCGCGACGTTGCTTCCAGCGCTGTACTGGACGTAATCCGTGAAAATGCAGGCGAATGGCTGACGGACCTAAGGCTCTTTGACGTGTATCAGGGTAAAGGCATTGATCCGCATAGAAAAAGCCTTGCAGTCGGCTTGACCTGGCAGCATCCATCGCGCACTCTTAATGACGATGAGGTGAATACCGCAACGCAGAATATCCTCACCTCGCTCGAAAACAGGTTGAACGCCACGTTAAGGAAGTGACGTATGGGGGCTCTGACGAAAGCTGAGATGGCGGAACGTCTGTATGAGGAGCTGGGCCTGAATAAACGGGAGGCCAAAGAATTGGTCGAACTGTTTTTCGAAGAAATCAGGCACGCTCTCGAAGACAACGAGCAGGTCAAATTGTCCGGTTTCGGCAATTTCGACCTTCGGGACAAACGCCAGCGGCCTGGCCGCAATCCGAAAACGGGAGAAGAAATCCCGATCACGGCTCGCCGTGTGGTCACCTTTCGTCCAGGGCAGAAGTTGAAGGCCCGAGTTGAGGCTTATGCTGGAACCAAGTCATAACGACGAGCTACCCGTCATCCCGGGCAAACGCTACTTCACCATTGGTGAAGTCAGCGAGCTGTGTGCGGTAAAACCACACGTGCTGCGCTATTGGGAGCAGGAGTTTCCTCAACTCAACCCGGTCAAGCGCCGCGGAAACCGCCGGTACTATCAACGACAAGACGTGTTGATGATCCGGCAGATCCGCGCGCTGCTGTACGACCAGGGCTTCACCATCGGCGGCGCGCGCCTGCGCCTCTCCGGTGACGAGGCCAAAGACGATACCACCCAGTACAAACAGATGATCCGCCAGATGATCGCCGAGCTTGAAGATGTGCTGGTGGTGCTCAAGAAATAAAATTCTGCTTTTAAATACTTCCAGTTTTCAAAAGCTTGCGTTATATTCCTGAGCGTTCCGCTGAGACGCGGAACAAGATTCACGCCTAGTCGGGGCGTAGCGCAGTCCGGTAGCGCACTAGCATGGGGTGCTAGGGGTCGAGTGTTCGAATCACTCCGTCCCGACCATATTTTTCAATGACTTAGCCCAACTCTAGCCAGTTGGGCTTTTTCATTGGTGGGGAGTTTTTCGGGACTTCATCCTGCCTTCCTCTTCAGAATCGTCAACATCGGCTCCCGGAGTCCGTTGCTGATACCTTATTTGCCGCCGCAATGAGCTGATCCGGTTCCGTCGCTGAGTAGTGACTGGCGAGGCTTCCGTTCTTGTGGCCGAGCAGTGCTTTCCGATCTTCCTCAGTCACACCAGCAGCACGCAATCTTCCCAAAGGTGTGCTTCAAGTCGTGAATGCGGATCCTGGCAAAGCCGTCATGAGCCGGCCGCAAGAATTTTCTTCTGCCACTTCTTCGCAGCCCGAACCCGAGCCTTTTTCCAGGCAGAGTCGTTCATGCGGTGAACTGTTGTTTCATTCCCTTCGCCATCAGGCTTGCCAAACTGAAACACGTAGGGCGGATGCTTGCCGCGCTGCTTCTCGATCACTGACTTGGCAACGTCGTTCATCACGGCCAGACGCTCGTCTCGGTTTTTCATGCCAGGCTGGCACGCAATCTCCCAGTTCCACTGAAGCCCGCAGACCTCTTGCTCCGGTATCCGGTGTTGACCTTGAACATCGCCATGGTCTGAAGGTGCGCCGGAAGCTCCGTGAACAGGATCGACGGCTCTTCCCATGAAAGCGGGTAGGGCTTTCGGCTGTTCGTCTTCTCGTCCAGCAGGGAAATCATCGGCACCACGTTCAGTAATGGCCGGCGCTCCTCATCGCGCCACTTGCGCGCGCAAAGGTCCAACACCCTGATGACCCGCTGAAGCGCGATGTTCACTGTCCGGTTGTGACCGGCTTGCCACCCGCTGGATTCAAGTAGTTCCGGCGCCGTTGGGCGTGGCGGAAAGTGCATTCGGGTGGCGTCGGAGGTGCGCGGCCAAATCGCTAAAGAACCAGCGAGCTTGACCGATACGTCTTGGCATTAATGCCAAATACTTGAGATCTGGAGATCTGAATGTTTCTAAGTAAAGTTCGCAGTGGTGCAGCCATCGCGGTGATTGCCCTTGCTTATGCCGTTCCAGCTCCGGCTGCCACGGACGTCGTCACAGACCACACCATTGCGGTTATGGCTGTCGCATCCACCCAAGCATGCGCAAAAAAACATCCAGAAGCAGGTATCACTTTAGAAAAGTTCCTGACAGAACAGAAAGCGGACATAACTGACGAGATGGCGAAACACATCCGTGATGTCGCTACAAACCCCATGTACGAAATGGAGGTGAAGCAGTCGACTGAATTCTTCAACTCAAAAGGCGGCCAAGGGTTGCTGGACGGTCTCTGTGATGGGTTCATCACTGCGAAGTAATTGTCTCGCTTGCTCACTTTGCTCTGTTTCATGCCTTATGCAGGTGGGCGGTTATAGGCCGCGGTTTCGTCCACATCGGGGTGTGATCTGGCCGGGGCTCAACCGGTATTCGGCGGAAGGAACAAGGGCGATCCGAATCAGTCGTATCTGTCCGGCGCCAACCGGCGGCGCTACACGCTATTACGCAACCACGATGCCGGCAGCGCCGAAATGCGTGAGTGACGCGAAGACGGCGCTGATCTTGGGGTATCACATTTACCTAAGAAAGTCCCATGCCCTGGGAATGGTAAACGTCTAATGGCAATATATCTAAAGTGTAAGGCAAGTCATGAGGGCTCTTGCCTTACCAAACGCCTGAAAGATCCTGACAGACAGTGATAAAACTGAAAGTTATGTGTCTTTATGTAAGACGTCCTTGAGGATGTTATATATTCTCGATGTGCGCTCTGGAGTTGATTCGCAGTTTATATGGAAAGACGTGTCATAAAAGCTTGTTTTTGGAAAGAAGAAGTCTTCTGGCGTACCCACGGCTGGTATTCCCGCTTTTCTGATTTGGTCCATGATACTTCCCAGCGCTAGGTGGTACCACTGCTGCACAGAGCGCTCGTCCTCAACTGTAACACTCGGCATGATATAGAAATTCACACCTTTATCGTTGAGTCTCTGGGCGGTTTGTTTCAAAAGCTTCAAGACTTGAGGGTTTACTTTAGGTTCCAGGGCGACTGGAACGCTGGCTATTGTAGCGCCAGGCTGGTTACCACATGCTCCTTGCATATCCCCATACTCGTTCATGTTCAAGAATGTGTATGAAAACGGTTGCGGGACGGTCCAGTCTATTTTAGCGTGTTGATCTTTAACTTCTTGGGCTGTGAGCGCCCTGCGGTTTGGAAATTCTTGCAGTATGGCGACTCTGCGAAATTTTGCATCCACATTCACGGAAAGCGTTTTGACATCTATTGCCGAAATATATTTCAATTTTGTTTTTAAAGGAAGGCCATAGAAATAATCGCTGTACCATGCAACCATTTCTCGCAGAATCCAATCCTTGGGGACTCTGTAATCATTGAGATAATATATCCACACAGGTGCCAGGACGACAGTGTCACCTGCGCGAGAATTTTTGATGGCTGATTCCGTGATGGCGTCTAATGGAAGGTTTCCATGCAATGCTAAGTTGGCAACAGGGACGCCGAGCTTTTCTGACAGGGTTTTGCTATTTACTCCGAAGACCGTGCTTGAATCTCCAAACAGCAACAGGCGTTTACCTTCGGTGTTGTTCCCTACAAGCTCTTTATAAGTTATCCAGTTGGCGGCGTCATAACCCGATGCGATTGGCGCTCCGAACTGGTAAAAGAAAAGTGCAATATAAGCCACTATGCAAGCGGCTAGGCTTAAGGCCGCTGTCAAGACGAATTTTCTATACAAGTTCATAGTCAAAATTGAAAATACAGAAAAGGGCTGATAGTGTTGTTTCCAAATGTGGAAAGCAGGCTGGTCACCACAATTGCCACGCAGGTCATCGCCGCAGCTACGCATACTGTGGAGCTTATCCTCTGACCTTCTTGATCGTTAACGGCAACTCGATTTTCTAACAGATCAATGACCTCATAGATATTAGGTAGCGCCCAAATGATAAACATCGACACAAGAAAATAGCTTGCATAGGTGATAAAGCTGAGATTTTTGAAAATAGAATCCCAGGAGACAGCTTGTTCAGAACCTAGCATCGCATGAGCTATCGCGATGGCAGAATGGATGTTTTCTGCGCGAAAGAAAACCCAGGCAAAAATGACTGCAGCGAATGTCATTACCACGCAAATCGCATTGGTTGCGAATCGAGGAATCAACTCCGATAAGTATGAACGAGGCAGTTTTTGGAAGATATGGTTAGCACATAGGTATGCGCCATGGAGCCCTCCCCAAATGATAAAAGTCCAACTCGCACCGTGCCATAGACCACCGAGTAGCATAGTAAGCGACAAATTCACGAGGCGACGAATTTCACCTTTACGGTTTCCACCTAATGGGATGTAAAGGTAGTCTCTCAAAAATTGAGATAGCGTCATATGCCAGCGTCGCCAGAACTCAATGATGCTCTTGGCTTTGTATGGCGAGTTAAAGTTTACAGGTAAGCGTATTCCGAAAAGCAAGGAGAGCCCCACAGCCATGTCGGAGTAGCCAGAGAAGTCGAAATAGATTTGCAGGGTGTATGCCATTGCGCCTGCCCACGCGACCATTGTTCCGATTGCCTGTCCAGTAGCCGCTGCGTGGAATAGTGGATCCGCATAGGTGCTGATCGGGTCTGCAAGTAAAAGTTTTTTTCCAAGGCCTACGGCGAATAAGGCGATCCCTATTGCTATGTTTCTTGAGTTGGGTTTGTAAATTGCCGGGTCTTTGAACTGGGGCATCATTTGTCCGTGATGCAGAATCGGACCGGCTATCAAGTGGGGGAACCAAGTTACAAACAGTATGTAGTGCGAAAAGTTGTATTCTTTCGCTTTGCCTTTCCATGTATCTACTAAAAAAGCAATTTGTGTAAATGTGAAAAACGAAATGCCTAACGGCAGAATCAAGCTCAGGGAGGGGATGTGGGCACCTGTGAGTCTGCTGATTTCTCCAAGGAAAAAGTTTGTGTACTTGTAGTAGCAAAGCAAGGCCAGGTTACTGACTATTCCCACGTATAAGGCTGTTTTGGCTACGTGTATGTTTGCTTCCTGATTTTTGCAGATCAGATACCCAATGCAGTAGTTAAACAGGATGGAAGATAGCAAGAGAGCAATATAGGTCGTGCTCCACCATCCGTAGAAAAACAAAGATGCCGCTGCCAACCATATCGCCGCAGCTTCTCGCCCCCAGAAACGTGCGAGCAGAAAAAAACCCAGAAATGCAACCGGTAGGAACGCGAATATGAATTCGAACGAAGTGAAAAGCATGACGCACGCTGTCCTGAATCTTGAGACGCGGAGTTTACGTCACTTGTATGGGCCAAGACAGATAGACGGCTGACCTTTTTGGAGAGTTACCATAATGTCTATAACTGCTGCCATAAACCCCTTCAAGCATAGGGTGCTAGGGCTCAGGTGTTTGAATCACTCCGTCCCGACCACCCTCAGACGGCCTAATCAACGAGAAACGCCACGATGTCACTGACTGTGCTGCGTGCTGTTCGTGTCACGCCGATCAGTGTGGCGGAGGCCGAACCTGTCCATTCGCCGTAGCCGACAAGCCATAGCCTTGACTCTCTGGTCGAGTGGGTGCCTTCGACTTCAACGCGGCCTTCGGCGTTGACCACTCCCAGTGAATCCAGGTGCTGTAAGGCCGGCCTGAATCCGGTGCACCAAATCACCGCGTCTACCGCAGATTCAGAACCATCGGCCCAGATAACTCCGTTGCGAGTGAAGCTTTTGAAAGGTCGTACCGACTTGAGGACGTTGCGCTCTCGGGCCTCGACAACTGGCGCAACCATGACAATATCGCCTAGCCCACCCACTGGCTGCTCAATGAGACGCCCCTCCAGTTGGGCTTTCCAACGCTCGGTTGCTCGCTCGAACAGGACCCGTCCATCCACATCGTCAGGCAGGAATATTGGTTCAACGGGAGTGACCCATGTGGTCTCGGCGACTTTTGAGACTTCGGCCAGAATCTGTGCCCCTGAATTACCGCCTCCTACCACCAACACCTTCTTGCCCGCGAATGCTTGTGCTTCGACATAGTGGGCGGAATGCAACTGCCGACCGGCGAATAGCTCGGCATTGGGGTAGTGGGGAACGTAAGGATTGCTCCAGGTGCCTGTAGCGCTGACAACAACCTTGGTATCCCAATGCTTGTCGTCAGAATGTACCCGCAGGCCAGTTTCCGTTCGCTCAACAGAAGTGACCCGAACCGGACGCTTCACCGGGAAATGGTAGCGCTGTTCGTATTGGGTGAGGTATTCGATCACATGATTTCGTGAAGGGTAGCCATCTTGCGTGGGGGGCATCATCCAGCCAGGTATCGAACTCCAGGTGGCAGGCGAGAATAGACGCAACGAGTTCCAGCCATGCCGCCAGGCACCTCCCGGTTCATTCTCTGCGTCGAGGATGATGAACGAAAGAGGTGTGCGGCGCAGAAAATACGCTGTAGCCAGGGCTGATTGCCCCCCGCCGATAATGACCACGTCTGGTTGAGCACTGAGCGAATCAATCATCGGGCGAACCTCTCAGAGCACATTGAGAGGGATTTTCAGGTAACAAGTGCCATTGCTTTCAGGTGGAGGCAGATGACCTGCTCGCATGTTCACTTGCACGGATGGCAGGATAAGTGTCGGCATGCCCAACGTAGCGTCCCGCGCTTGGCGCATAGCTACGAAATCCGCTTCTCCCGTGCCCTCATGCACATGAATATTGTGGGCACGTTGCTCAGCAATGGTGGTTTCATTGCGGTAGTCATCTCGACCCGGGGCCTTGTAGTCGTGGCACATGAACAAACGGGTATCGTCGGGCAACTTGAACAACTTTTGAATGGACTGGAAGAGTTTTCGCGCATCGCCGCCGGGAAAGTCGCATCGGGCCGTGCCGTAATCAGGCATGAACAGTGTGTCGCCGACAAAGCCAGCATCTCCGATTAGATAGGTCATGCAGGCCGGTGTATGTCCCGGCGTATGGATGGCGTGCGCTTCGATTCCTCCGACCCAAAAGCGCTCACCGTCTTTCAGCAGCCGGTCGAATTGACGACCATCGGTGGCAAACTCGCTGCCGACGTTGAACAACTTACCAAAAGTATTCTGAATCACGCTGACCTGATCGCCGATGGCCAGTTGGCCGCCCAACTCGCGCTTTAGATACTGAGCCGCGGATAGATGGTCCGCATGTACATGGGTCTCCAGTAACCAATCCACCGTAAGCGTCTGCTTGCGCACATAGGTAATTAAACGTTCCGCGCTTTTGCAGGAGGTGCGACCTGATGCGGGGGCGTAATCGAGCACAGAGTCGATAACGGCGCAGCGGCCTGTAGTTGGGTCACTGACAACATAGCTGTAGGTATACGTAGCGGAGTCAAAAAAAGCTTCTACATGGGATTTCATGATGGAATTCTCTTTTCGATACACGAATGCAGTGCTGATCTGCCAACGGTTTGTAAGGAACCGTGATCAGCGCTGCGTACCTGATGTGCAACGGTTTTCGTTCAGCGACGGTTACAGGTTTTGATGCCTAGCAACGCGTAGAGGGGGCAGAAACGGAAAATGCCGGTTGCCAGCGGCACTAAACCTATCCAGCCCCATACGCCGATCACACCGGATAGACTGAGGCCAATGAGAAGCAGACCGACGACGATACGCAGGCCACGGTCAATGGTTCCGATGTTTGCTTTCATGGCGATCTCCCGATCAATGGCTGCGCCGGGTCTCCAGCGCGGTAAACAACAACATGCCGGCCAGCATGGCCAACATGAATACAATTATCTGCCAGCGTCCAGTCAGCAGAATTGCGACTGCGGGGCCAGGGCAGATGCCCGCTATTCCCCAGCCAATGCCGAACAACAGGCTCCCGCCAATCAAGCGCCGGTCCAATTCACGTTTGATCGGTAGCTGCATGGGCCTTCCCAGCAGCGAACTGGTGTGTTGTCGCGCCCAGGTTAGCGGGCCAACGGCTGTGCCAATGGCCCCGATCATGACCAACGCCAAGGACGGATCCCAGGCACCAGCCAGATCCAGGAAAGCGAGTACTTTGCTCGGGTTGGCCATGCCTGCCAGAAGCAGACCCAAGCCGAACAGCAGGCCAGCAATGAATGCGGTCAGTTTGATCATGTCCACCCCTCCAGCAGATGACGCAGGACAAACACTGTGGCGAAACCACTGAACATGAAACAAACAGTGGCGACCATCGATCGCGGCGAAAGGCGCGATAGGCCGCATACCCCATGGCCACTGGTGCAACCTGACCCGTATCGTGTGCCAATGCCCACCAATACACCGGCGACGGCCAGTCCGAACCAGCCACTTTTGAACTCGATCTGTGGCAGCGTGGCGAACAAGCTCCAGATAAGCGGCGCGATGAGCAGGCCCAGGAGAAAAAGAGCTTTCTCACTCACCCCCTCGCTCCCGCGCTGCAAAAGGCTGCCGATCAGACCGCTGATGCCTGCGATACGTCCATTGGCAACGACAAATAGACTGGCGGCCAGGCCAATCAATGCGCCTCCGGCAAGGGACGACCAGGGTGTGAAGTTGAGCCAGTCGACATTCATGAGGATTCTCCGGCGCGAAACTGTTGATAGAGGTTCTGGATGACAACCAATGCTGCGGGGCTCCGGATGCGATAGAACACCTGCTTTGCGTGACGGCGGCTTATGCACATGACTAAATCGCCTTCACCAGCAACGCCACCGCAACTACCACGGAAACTACGGCGAAGCCTTTCTGTAAGTATGGACCCGCTAGCCGGGCCGCGATCAGGCGTCCGCACACCATTCCAGCCAATGCTCCGATGGAAAACGGAATGGCCACTGCCCACTGCAGGTGGCCGGCTGCCGAGCTTGCGGCAACACCGGAAATCGAAACCAGCGCGATCACGGCCAGAGACGTTGCGAGCACTGACTGCGGGGTCAAATTGGTGTATCGCTGGAGCGCCGGCACCATCACAAAGCCTCCGCCCACGCCGAGCAATCCAGACAATCCCCCCGCGACAATGCCGGAGACGGTGAGTGCCCATGCACACGGACCGGTCCAGTTGAGCTTTCCTCGGTTGACGTCCAACAGACAAGGTGGTGGTTTGGATGTGACGAAGGGCTTCGACTCAGTGGAGGGCGCGAGGGATCGTCGATAGACCCGAAACGCAACGTACATCAGCACGAAGGCAAACATGATCGTCAACGGGCGATTAGGTGTGCGCTGCGCCAGCCAAAGACCAAGGGGAGAACAGACGATCCCCGCGCCTGCCACCAACAGCGCCGCTTTATAGCGGACGGTGCCGTTCTTGAGTCCCATCACGGCACCCAGGGTCGCAGCTAAACCGACAGCCAGTAAGCCAATGGGGCCCGCCTCGGCCATGCTCAACCCGACGCCGAACACCAGTAGTGGAACGGCCAGTATTCCTCCGCCAGCGCCGGTCAGCGCCAGAATGATTCCTACGGTAAGCCCGAGCAGCAAGACCACGATCATCCCAGTCTCCTTGCCTTCAGTCCTGATTTCATAAATCAGCCATCTCAGGTTTCGCCATCCACTCATGGCCCTTGAGCATTCCCTTCCAATACAGCGGTGGAAGAATCCGCTCTTTGAGCAGCCATGCCAGCCTCGATGGCCGGGTACCGTCAATCAGCCAGGATGGAAAACTGGGGGCAACCTTGCCGCCATAGGTGAATTCAGCCAGTACGATCTTGCCGCGTTCAACCGTCAGCGGGCAGGAGCCGTACCCGTCGTAATGGGCGCTGCCTTTCGCTTTCCCCATTGCTGCCAACACATTATGGGCAACGACTGGTGCCTGTTTACGTGCTGCTGCCGCGGTTTTCGCGTTGCTGGAGTTGGTGGCGTCTCCCAGTGCGTGAATATTTGCCCAGGTTTTATGACGCAGAGTGGCAGCGTCGACATCAATCCAGCCAGCCGCGTCTGCGAGAGGGCTGATCCGAACGAAATCCGGCGCAATCTGTGGCGGCACCACATGCAGGAGATCAAAGTCGCGCTTAACAAGATGGGCGCTGCCATCCGGATTGACACAGTTGAACGTTGCAGTCCGTGCGGGTCCATTTACGCTGGTGAGGGTGTTGCCGAAGTTCAGGTCGATGCCATAGGCCGCGACGTATTCCATCAATGCAGGCACATAGTCGGGAACGCCGAACAGCACCGCGCCGGCGCTGCAAAACTCGATCTCGATGTTATCCAATACACCGGTACGCTTCCAATGATCGGCAGACAGGTACATGGCTTTTTGCGGCGCCCCGGCACATTTGATTGGCATGGGCGGTTGCGTGAAGATGGCTCGTCCACCATTCAGTTGCTGCACGAGTTCCCACGTATAAGGCGCAAGGTGATACAGGTAGTTTGAAGTCACGCCGTTGCGACCCAGGGTGTCCGACAACCCCTCGATTGCATGCCAATTGAGCTTCAGGCCAGGGCAGACGATCAGTTGCTCATATTTGACGACTCTGCATCCATCAAGAATGACGGCATTTCTTTCGGGTTCAAAAGCGGCGACCGCCGACTTGATCCAATGCACACCGCGGGGGATGGTCGTACCCATCGTGCGGGCAGTTTGGGGCGCATCGAAGACGCCACAGCCGACAAGTGTCCAGCCAGGCTGATAGTAGTGCACATCTGCCGGGTCGATGATGGCAACGTCGAGTCCTGGGGCACGTGCCAGCAAGCTGGATGCCGCCGCAATACCTGCCGCACCGCCCCCGATGATGACCACAGTGTGCTGCGCCTCAGCGACTTCGACCGGCGTGCGCCCCTGATTCACAATCCTGCGAATGACGCCTTTCATATCGAACCCGGCTTTTTTGGCGGTCTCGACGATGTGGGGCAGGGATTGTTGCCCCGCTTGTGACAGCGCCCACATCGTTGTCGAGCGCATACCGGAACGGCAATAGGCCAACACCGGTTTTGGCAGTGTTTCAAGGAGCTTGCCGAAGGCGATAGCTTGCTCGTCGGTGACTTTGCCTGATTCCGCGGGAAGGTAGTGCGCCTCGAGGCCAAGGGCTTGGGCGGCTCGTTTGATTTCGGCAAATAGGGGTTGGTCGCCTCCTTCGCCATCGGGACGGTTACACACGATGGCGCGAAAACCGGCGTCTTTCAGTTCTGCCAATTGATTGGGAAAAATCTGTTCTGATACCGACAGTCCAGGTGCAAGGCAACGAATGTCCATAAGGGTCTCCGTCAAGGGTATTTTTCTTCTGATTTTTTAGGGGGAGGGGCAACGTCAGGCGGCGTTGAGCGGGATTTTCAGGTAGCGCGTCCCGTTCGCCTCAGGCTCAGGCAAGTGCCCGGCGCGCATGTTGACCTGAACGGATGGCAGGATCAGTGTTGGCATGTCCATCGACGCATCACGCTTGGTGCGCATCGCCACGAACTCCTCCTCACTGATGCCATTACGCACATGGACGTTGTGGGCGCGCTGGTCGGCAACGGTACTGACGAACTGCACTTCGCGACCACCAGGCTGGTAGTCGTGGCACATGTACAACAAGGTGTTGGCCGGCAGACTCAGCACCTTGTTGATTGAATGGAATAACGTACGCGCGTTGCCCCCGGGAAAGTCACAGCGTGCAGTACCGTAGTCCGGCATAAACAGGGTATCGCCGACGAATGCGGCCGTTTCGGTCCCATCGCTGATCAAATAAGTCATGCAGGCTGGTGTATGGCCCGGTGTATGGAGCGCATGGCATTGCAGCGTGCCAATGGCAAACGGTTCGTCATCAACGAATAGGTGATCGAACTGGCTTCCGTCGCGGGCCATGCCGCGACCGGTATTGAACAGCGTGCCGAACACTTCCTGCACCGTCGAAATCTGGCTACCGATTCCTATTTTTCCACCGAGCTTTTCCTTCAGGTATGGCGCGGCCGTCAGGTGGTCCGCATGGACGTGGGTCTCAAGGATCCAGTCGACCCTCGCATTGAGTTCGTTCACTCTCGCAATCAATTTGTCGGCAGACGTTGTGGCGGTATGGCCGGACTTGGGATCGTAATCAAGTACGCTGTCGATCACCGCGCAGTGGTGGGTGGTCTCATCCAATACCAGATAGCTGACGGTATGGGTGGCAGAATCGAAGAATCCTTCGACGTGAAGTTTTATGCTCATGATCTGTCTCCTTAGGGGGCTTTTACCAAGCCGCTCACACTAAGGACTGACACAGCAATAAATCTGCCAGGCAGGGTTTTCTTGTAGGTTTTGATTTATCTACATGATTTTATTTATTTTTATTTTGATTGGGATGGTTTGATTCTTTCCATTTTCACGTGGATTTACTGCCATTGGCAGTCCGTGTTGACAGAGGTGGCAGTGCCACTACAGGATGGGGTGACTCTCTGGAGCCACGATGAAAACTATCCTGCCCACACCAACCCAATCGCTGCCGCACTCGGAACAAGTGCAGTCACTGGTTTCGTTCCTTGAGCACGAACCCCAGCCAATGATCGTGCTCGATCCGGACTACAACATCCTGGCTGCCAACACGGCCTATCAACGGCAGTTTGGCAGCGCTGACAAACCCTTTATCGGTCATAAGTGTTATCAAATCTCACACCATTACGACGTACCTTGTGATCAGGCGGGTGAGAATTGCCCGATGAAGAAAGCGCAGGAAATGCGCGGACCGGATCGTGTCCTGCACATTCACCATACGCCTCGCGGGCCTGAGCATGTCGACGTCGAGTTGCGTCCGATTCTGGATGAGCACGGTGTTATTACTGCCTACGTGGAGCGTCTCACCCTGGTCCGCAGTGCCTATGCACGACCCAGCAATGAGGGGCTTGTCGGCTGCTCACTCGCCTTCAACCGTGCCCTGTCGGAGCTGCAGCGGGTGGCACCATCAATGCTGCCAGTGCTGTTGCTGGGCGAATCCGGTACGGGCAAAGAGCTGTTTGCCCGCGCCGTACATGAAACCAGCGAGCGGGCCACTGGACCCTTTGTCGTCGTTGATTGCTCTGGATTGACCGAAACGTTATTCGAGAGCGAACTGTTCGGCCATGAAAAAGGAGCATTCACCGGTGCCACCACGCGTAAGCCTGGCCTGGTTGAAACTGCCCAAGGCGGCACATTGTTCCTCGATGAAATTGGCGATGTTCCACTGGCGATGCAAGTGAAGTTGTTGCGCCTGATCGAGTCGGGCACTTATCGCCGTGTCGGGAGTGTCGAAACCCTTCATGCCAATTTCAGGTTAATTGCTGCGACCCACAAACCATTGGAAAAGATGATGGAGAAGGGGGAGTTCAGACAGGACCTGTACTACCGCATCAGCGCCTTTCCAATTCAACTACCGCCCTTGCGTAACCGAGTGGAAGACATTGGTCTGCTTGTAAATTCATTTCTGCAACGTGCCGGTACAGGCAAGCGCCGACTGACGATAGATGCAGATGCTTTGATGCAATTGCAGCGGTACGCCTGGCCCGGCAATATTCGTGAATTACGCAACGTTCTGGAAAGAGCCAGTCTGTTTGCTGACGATGGGGTGATCCGCTCCGTACATTTGCCCTCGGTATCCGTGGCGGCGTCTGCTCAGTCCGCTCCTTCAACTGCTCTCGACGGCAACTCGCTGACACAGGAACTGGCAACTTTCAAAGGTACTCGCAGTGAGCTGGCCAGGCACCTGGGTATTAGCGAACGGACGTTGTACCGACGATTGAAAGAGCAAGGTCTGGCCTAGTAACGAGTGTTCAAGCTCAAGACTGCCAATGACTGCCAGCCCTGGCAGATTGGCAGTGTACTAGCCCTGCCGAGGCATCTCGCGTATCACCGGTCTAGTGATTAACTGACTGTTTTAAAAAGATAAAATCCAACCCCTTGCCCTTGGCATGCCCTGTGCTATCTGCATAGTCATGACCATTCCCGACAAACGACTGCGACGCCATCTGCTCACGGCAGTAGTGATCAAACTACTGGTGCTGACAGTGTTGTGGTGGCTGTTCATCCGGGATTCGCGCGTTAGCGTCGACTCGAACACTATCGGCGACAGGTTCGGCGTACCCACCACGACTCAAGGGGCAAGCAAGTGATTTCAGAACACCTGGTGGATTTGTCTCGGCTGCAGTTTGCAGCCACCGCGCTTTACCATTTTCTTTTTGTACCGCTCACCGTTGGCATGGTTTGGCTGCTGGTCATCATGGAAAGTGTCTATGTGATGACCGGTAATGTCATCTGGAAAGACATGACACGTTTCTGGGGCAAGCTGTTCGGTATCAACTTTGCCTTGGGGGTGACCACGGGCATCACTCTGGAATTTCAGTTCGGTACCAACTGGGCGTACTACTCGCATTACGTCGGCGATATTTTCGGAGCCCCGCTGGCAATCGAAGGCTTGATGGCGTTCTTTCTTGAGTCGACCATGATCGGTCTGTTCTTCTTTGGTTGGGATCGTCTGAAGAAAGAGCACCATTTACTGGTCACGTTGCTGATGGCGATTGGCACAAACCTTTCAGCGTTGTGGATTTTGATCGCCAATGGATGGATGCAGAACCCGGTGGGTTCAGAATTCAGTTACATCACCATGCGCATGGAGGTGGTTGATTTCTGGGCGGTGGTTTTCAATCCAGTGGCGCAGGCCAAGTTCGTACACACCGTCTCAGCCGGTTACGTCACTGGCTCGATGTTTGTGCTGTCGATTTCCAGTTGGTATTTGCTCAAGAATCGTGATGTCGAGTTTGCCAAACGCAGCTTCCGGGTGGCGGCAGCCTTTGGCCTGGCATCGGTGCTGAGTGTGATCGTACTGGGTGATGAGTCTGGTTACACGGTGGGTGAGGCACAGCAAACAAAAATGGCTGCCATGGAGGCCATGTGGGAAACCAAGCCTGCACCGGCAGGCCTGACGTTGGTGGCCAGTATCAATGAAGCCGAGTCCAAAAATAACTGGGAAGTCGAAGTGCCTTGGTTGATGGGACTCATTGGCACACGATCAGTCAGCAAGCAGATTCCAGGCATTCACGAGATTAAAGAAAAGAACCGCGCTCGAATTCTGCGAGGCATTACCGCCGTCAATGCTCTTGAAGCCGTCAGGGCCAATCGCACCGATTCAGCAGCGCTCAATACATTCGAGAAATACCAGGCCGATCTGGGCTTCGGCCTGTTGCTCAAGAAGTATGTCGAGGACGTCAACCAGGCCACGCCGGCCATTATCGAAAAGGCTGTAAACGATACGGTGCCGCGCGTGACGCCGATGTTCTGGGCGTTCAGGATCATGGTATGTCTCGGTTTTGCCATGCTTATGCTCTTCGGACTGGCCTTCTGGAGCACCCTGAAATCGACCTGTACGCGCCGCCGCTGGTTACTGCGTTGGGCGCTCTGCATGCTGCCTGCGCCATGGATTGCCTGTGAGCTTGGCTGGTTCGTCGCTGAATACGGCCGCCAGCCTTGGACCATCTACGGCGTGCTGCCAACCCACATGAGCGTATCCACGCTCAGCGTCAACAACCTCTATGGCTCGCTGGCGGGATTCATCGTTTTCTACACCGTGTTGCTAGTGGTTGAAGTGTTCCTGATGGTCAAGTTTGCCCGTCAAGGTCCAGGCAGCCTGGGTACCGGTCGTTACGTTCACGATGCCCATTTGAAGGAACTCATCCATGCTTGATTACTTCACGCTGAAAATTATCTGGTGGGCGCTGGTCGGTGTGCTGCTGATCGGCTTCGCCATCATGGATGGCCACGATATGGGGGTTGGCACCTTGTTGCCTTTTGTTGGCCGCAATGACATGGAGCGTCGCGTCATCATCAACACCGTCGGTCCGCATTGGGACGGCAACCAGGTATGGTTCATCACTGCGGGCGGCGCATTGTTCGCGGCATGGCCTGTGGTGTATGCCACAGCGTTCAGCGGTTTCTATTGGGCGATGATTCTGGTCCTCTGGGCGTTGTTCTTCCGCCCCGTGGGTTTTGACTACCGCAGCAAGATCCACAACTCCACCTGGCGTAGCACCTGGGATTGGGGACTCTTCGTGGGAGGGGCCGTGCCACCCTTGGTGTTCGGGATTGCGTTTGGAAACCTGCTGCAAGGTGTACCTTTCCACTTCGACAATTTTCTGGTGTCGACGTATACCGGCAATTTCTGGCAACTGCTCAATCCCTTCGCATTGCTTACCGGCGTTGTGAGCAGCGCAATGATTACCCTGCAAGGTGGTGCTTATCTGGCACATCGCACTGAGGGCGCTATCCAGGCAAGGGCAATCAAAGGCGCGGTGGGTGCAGCGGTCGTGCTGGTCTGTACCTTTATAGCTGCCGGCATCTGGCTGCAATGGATTGATGGCTATCGCATCACGTCGGTGGTCGATACGGCGGGATTACCTGACATTCTCGGCAAATCCGTGGTACGCGAAGCTGGAGCCTGGATGGCCAACTATGGCCATTATCCTTTGCTGTGGTTACTGCCCGCGCTGGGGTTGAGTGGCGCAGCAGGTGCCGCTTTGTTGTTGAGGGGGCGGCATACACTTTCAGCGTTTATCGCATCATCGCTCGCGGTCATCGGTGTTATCAGCACGGCGGGTATATCGATGTTTCCGTTTGTTATGCCGTCATCCACGATGCCTGCAGCGAGTCTTACGGTGTGGGACAGCGTCTCCAGTCACTTGAGCCTGGCCATCATGTTCTGGGCCACGCTGATCTTCATGCCACTGATTGTGCTTTATACCTCTTGGGCTTACCGCGTCATGCGGGGCAAGGTAACCATCGCGCAGATCAAAGCCAACGAACATTCGGCCTATTAATGCCGGCAAAGGAGTCATGAACATGTGGTACTTCGCCTGGATGCTGGGTGTCGGTTTTGCGTTGCTACTGGCTATTCTCAATGCGATGTGGGGCGAGAACGAAGTCGGCCGAGCCTCGAGTGACAACGAGGAGGCACGGCCATGATGCCGCGTGTCGCTGACCCACAACCGATCTCACAGATTCGTTTGCCGAGTCTGGTTATCGCTATAGCAATCATGCTTGCATGTACGCTCTATCCTCCCATGATGGCTGCTCCCGACGGCAGGCCGGACCATGCTCTGGCGACTGCATTGTTCGCAGCCATGAGTGTGGCTTTTGTGAGAGGTGTGGGATTTGTTCCGCGGATGCTCGTGTGGCGTTGGCTTTTCTCACGCTGGATCTGTTTGGCAATGCTGGCGGTTGCTGGCTGGGTAAAGTTTCATTGAGCGTTGGCGACAAGAGAACGTACGCCTCATGAGCCACCATTGCGAACAGCGATCCGACAAAGCGTTTCACATCGGACGGGTTTCAATCTGCGCCTGCAACCGACCGCCGACAATGGATATTTCCTTGAATCGCTGTTCGTCGCGCAGCACGAACAACGCATCCATCCCGCGTTCCTGAGCCAGACGTGGCCCTTCGGTTTCACCCAACACCATCAGCGCTGTGGCCCAGGCGTCAGCGAGCATGCACGAAGCGGCCACCACGGTGACAGCGGCGAGCCTGTTGCACAGCGGCGCGCCGGTGGCCGGATTCATGGTATGGGCATAGGCTTGACCGGCCACGTCGACCCAGTGTCGGTAGTCCCCGGAGGTCGCGATTGCGGCATCGCCCAGTTCCATCACACCCATGACTTCACGCACGCCCCGTTCAGGTTTTTCCACCGCCACGACCCAGCACTGACCGTCGGGTTTGACGCCCCGGGCGCGCATCTCGCCGTCGATGCCGACGAGGTAGCGAGTGATACCAAAACCGTCCAGGCAACGGGCCAGTTCATCGACGCCAAATCCTTTGGCGATGCCATTCAGATCAAGCTGCAGCGGTGCGCGTTTGCGCACCTGTTTGCGTAAAGGATCAACCACCAACGCGGCGCTGGCTGATAGCCGGGGGGGAGGCACTGTAGCGAGCGTCTGCTCTGTGACTGTCTGTTCTCCGGGGCCGAATCCCCAGGCATTAACCAAGTCACCCACCGCGACGTCGAAGGCACCACCGGATTGCTGACTCACACGCAGTGCCGCAGACAACACTGTTGCCAGTTCCTGTGGCACGGCAATCCATTGCTGCTCGGGCGCCGCGTTGAGGCGGTTGAGGTCCGAGTCGGGTTTCCAGGTGGACATTTGCTGGTCCACCCGGGCTACGGCACAGGCTAGGTGACGTGCCACTTCGTCGGTGTCGATCCCGGCCCCGGCGTAGAACAGGGCGGTGTAGCGGGCGCCCATGGTTTCGCCGCTCAGGCTGAAGCGCAGCAACTCAGTAGACGTCTTCACGGTAGCGTCCTTGTGCCTTGAGGGTCAGAACATCCAGATTGAGAGGCGCCAATACTTCATCGAGGGCTTGCATCACGCCTTTGGCCATCTCGCGGCTGCCACACACCAGCACCTGGGCGCCTTTCTCAATCAGTCGACGCAGGGCCAGGGCATCGCTGATCAGTCGGTCTTGCACGTAGCTGCGGTCCTGAACCTGAGAAAAGGCGGCGCGCAGTGCCGTCAGGCGGCGGTCGGCCAGGTACTGGTTGAGCTGCGGCTCATAGAGAAAGTCCGAGGCCGGGTTGCGTCCACCCCAATACAAATGCATCGGGTGGCGGGCCGTGTTGTTGCGGATGAAACCGGCCAAGGGGCCGATGCCGGTACCGGCGCCGATCAGGATCACCGGGTGCGTGCCCGACGCCGGACGAAATTGCGGGTTTGGCTGGATAAACGCTTCGATCGACGCACCAATGTCCAGGCCGTGAAGAAACTCCGAGCACACGCCACCGTTGTGTTTGCGCACGCAGATTTCCAGCACGCCGTCCTGCGAGCCGCTGGCCAGTGAATAGAAACGCGGGGTCTGGCTGCCCGGGGGCACTATCGCGACCAAGTCACCGGCCAGGAAGTCCGGCAACTCGCTGGACGCTTTGAAGCGCAAGACGTGGGTGGGGGCGTTCACCTGTTCGCCGTAGACAATGCGCTCGGTCAGCTGCAATGGGTGAGTCTGTGGCCGCTGCGGGGCATGGATCAGTGCCAGGTCATGCTGGAGCACTTCGCCCAGCGCGTGGCCCCAGCGCGTAAATTCCTGAGAGGACTGGCGGTTGACGGTTTCCAACCCCAGTAACGGCGCGCCACCGGCTTGCAACATGGCGTCGTGCACCTGATGGGCGAACTGGCAGAACTGCGGGAACTGCCGATCACCGAAGCCCAGCACAGCAAAGGGCAGTCCGGGCTTGAGACCGGCTTTGGCCAGCCGCGCCAGGAACTGCGAGGCCGAGGCTGGCGCGTCGCCGTCACCGTGGGTCGCCGTCAGGATGAGCACCCGCTGGGCGTTGCTGTAGCCGTTGGCGTACTGATTCATGGTCGCGCTATGCACCCGGTGTCCGGCCAGGTGCAAGGCGGCGTGCAAGGTGTTGGCAAAGCCCCAGGTGCTGTTGTTTTCACTGCCCACCAGAATCACGCTGTCGGCAGAGTGGGCCGGGGCGTTGTGGCGGATCTTCGGGCCAGCCTTGCGGCGGCGCCACCACAACAGTATGCCGGTCACGCTCATCAATGGTACGCAGAGGGCGCAGAGTCCCAGGGGTAGGCCCAGCCACCACAGGCCCTCGCCGGTGTGCATCTGGTAAATCAATTCATAAAGATGATGCATCGAGTCGTGGGGCTGATAGGACAGCAAGGCACCGCTGACCTGATCCACGTAGCCGTCGCCCTGGATCGTGCGCAAGGAAAACATATCCTTCGGGTTGCCGGGGCTGGGGTAGACCAGTTCGCGCAGCTCATTGAGGTCGGTGGCCTGCAAGGCTTGAAGGCTCGCCACCGGCAAGGCCGGGCCGTTACTGACGTGGGCGGGGAAGGCGGGCTCACTCTGACTGCCGTCAGCGATAAAGCCGAAGGTGGTGGCAGACATATAGAGCCCGCTCAACGCCGACAGCAGCAGCCCGAGCAAGGCCAGTCGGCCGACCTCAGCATGCCAGCGCTGGCTGAAGGTGCCCCGCAGTGGCCGCAGCACGTTGTGCCAACCCCCCAGGCGTCGGGCGAGCAATAGCGCGCCAGACACCGACAGCATCAGCATGAACAGCGCGCCGACCCCCGACACCCCGTGGCCTGGCGAGCCGAAGAACATCGAGCGGTGCAGCTCTTTCACCCAGCGCGTGAACGCGGAGGGTGCATAGGGTGCCAGGCCTTCGCCGGTCAGCGGATCGACCGTTTCAGCCCCGGCCTGACCGTTCCGGTTGTAGTAGACGATGACTGTCCCGGACGCTGTACGCTGGATCTGCTCTACGCCCGGGAAGTGATTGGCAACACGTCCGGCCAGTTGGCCGACGTTGAGTTGTCCGGTCGCGGTGGTGGTACTGTGCAAGCGTTCCAGCGCCGGGTCGACCGACAGGATCGCGCCGCTGATGGCCAACAGCATGACCAACAGGGCCGCGATCAGACCGGGCAGGGAATGGGACTGGCGAAGCATGTTCAGCCTCCGGAAAGGGCAGGTGCTACAGATCGTAAGTAAACGACTCGACATAGGTGCTGCCGGCCACTGGCTGGCCCGCGCCCTTGGACGTGAGCGGCACGCTGACATCGGCGCGGGCGTCACGTTTGTCTTCTACGGCACTGTCGATGCGGATCTGGTACCCGGCATCGATCAGGGTATCTGCCAGCTCGACGCTGACTTTGAGCGTGCGCCCACTGCCGACGCTGGCACCGCTGACCCCATCAAACTCGGTGCGGTTCATTCCGCTACCACGGGCCCAGTCTCCCAGGTGCTTGTAGTACTTGGCCTTTTTGCCGGCCACCCAGAGGGTTTTCTGGTATTGGCCATTGGCGTCGGTCACGTAGATCGCCAGGTAGGCATCATTGCCGCTGTAGTCCTTGAGCTGGGTGGTCAGCGTCACTTCACGGGCATGGGCCAATCCCGGCAGGGCAATGGTGCCGGCGAGGCAGGTGGCTGCGATGATCTTCTTCATGAGTGTCTCCTTCTGATCGTTAGGTCGAGAGCCTGGACCTGCTTGCTGACAGCAACCTGAAGCGCAGGAAAAACTCATCGAGAGGTGAGGCGTCATTCGGTGATCGGGCTGCGGAGGTAGTCGTTGGCATCGCCATCGTCGCGGAAATGGATCTCTAGGGTGCGCAGGCGCAGCGAGGCCGGTGAGTAGCTGGCTTCGATGGCGTTGCCTTTTCGATCCAACCCCTTGAGCTCGTAACAGCCGTCGTCAACCTTGATGCGTTGCACGTTCCAGCCGTATTGCCGCTCGACTTGCAGACGCAAGGTTTCACGGGGTTGCCAGTCGCTCACCGGGTCGGTGCAGTCTTCGTCGGCCAGGACGTGACCGCTGAGCAGCAGGCTCAAAAGGGTTGCATGGGGAATAAAACCTGACTTCATGATCTGTCTCCTGCCGCGGTCGGCGTCTGTCGCATACCCTAGAGTGCATTCCTGACAATCAGCTGAATCTTCAGATTCACGTCAGGTAAGGCGATTAAGGTGCGGCACGACAACCACCACAGGAGTTGCCAGATGCGGGTTCTATTGGTCGAGGACGCCCTTGGGTTGGGGACGCGGTGCGCGAGCAGATCGCAGATGACGGTCACGCTGTGGATTGGGTGCAGCGTCTGGACCATGCGCGCGACAGCGTACGCACCACACCATACGACCTGATTCTGCTGGACTTGATGCTGCCGGACGGTCGCGGGCTGGATTTTCTGCGTCAGCAGCGCACGGCGGGGAATGTGACCCCGGTGATTATCCTGACGGCCCAGGATCAGATTTCCGACCGCATTGCCGGCCTCAATGCCGGGGCTGATGATTATCTGGTCAAACCGTTCGACCTGTCCGAGCTCTCTGCCCGTGTCGCCGCGGTGGCCCGACGTTACAGCGGCAACCCCAACCCGCAGATCAGGCTCGGTAACCTGCAGGTGGACATGAGCGCCCGCACTGTGCAGCGTGACGGTACCATTGTGGACCTGACGGCCCGCGAATGGGCGCTGTTCGAAGCGTTCGTGCAGCGTCCCAGCGCGTTGTTGTCCAAGTCGCAGTTGGAAGAACGGCTGTATGCCTTCGGTGCCGAAATCGAAAGCAACACCATCGAGGTCTACATCAGTCGTCTGCGTAAGAAACTCGGACGCGAGCTGATTGAAACCGTGCGTGGCATGGGCTACCGGTTGATGGCCGGATGAAGCCTTCTTCGAGCCTGCAAAAACGCCTCGGCCTGGGGCTGACCCTGGGCATGACCTTGCTGTGGCTGGGCGCGACAGTTGGTGCCTGGCTGGTGGTACAACATGAGTTGAACGAGGCGTTCGACAGCGCACTGGAAGAGACCGCGCAACGCATCCTGCCGCTGGCCGTGTTGGAAATCAGCAACCGTGAGGGGCCCCGTGAGGCTCAGCACGTTGCGACGTTGAAAATGCATAAGGAATACCTGACGTACCTGGTGCGAGATGCCAGCGGCCAGATCCTGATGCAGTCCCACGATGCCAACCCGAAGATCTTCAATCAACAACCGATTGAGGGTTTTTCCACCTCTGGAAAGTACCGCTTGTATGGCGCCAGCGCATTGCGCGGAACGCTGTTCATTGAAGTCGCCGAGCCGCTGGGGCATCGCCGTGAAGCCGCGCGAGAAGCTCTGTTTGCCTTGTTGTTGCCACTGTTGGCGCTGATTCCCATCAGCCTGTTGGGCACTTGGTTGTTCGTGCGAATCAGTCTGCGCAGTGTGCTGGCATATCGTCGTGCGGTCGAGGCGCGAGGCGTGGGTGATTTATCGCCGATCAAGGTGGCCCGCCTGCCGGCAGAAATTGATCCGTTGGCCGAGGCCGTCAACCATCTGCTGGAGCGTTTGCGCAAGGCCCTGGAAGCCGAACGCAGCTTTACCGCCAACAGCGCCCATGAGCTGCGCACGCCATTGGCCGCGACCCTGGCGCAGATCCAGCGGCTACACCACGAGGCGCCCGAAGGCCCGTTGCGAGTACGAGCGGCGAAGATCGAAAACGCATTGCGCGAGTTGGCGCGGCTTTCGGAAAAGCTCATGCAACTGGCCAAGGCCGAGGGCGGTGGGCTGCTGTCCGAAACACCTCAGGACCTGATTCCATTGCTCGCCCATGGGGTCGATGAATGGAACCAGCGCAATGGTCAGCGCATCGAGTTGCATTTGCCCGGCCAAGCCAGCGTGTACTCAAGCATCGATCCGGACGCCTTTGGCATCCTCCTGCGCAACCTGATCGAGAATGCGCTCAAGTATGGGGCAGCAGATCAACCGATAGAAATCAGCCTCACCGAAGAGGCGCTATTGCGGGTGGTCAATGGCGGCCCTGCGGTGCCGCAGTCGGTACTGCAGCGTCTTACAGAGCGCTTTGTACGTGGTCACAGTGAAAACAGTGGTTCAGGGTTGGGGTTGGCGATTACGAAAACCATCGTGCAAGGGGTCAACGGGAGAATGAAATTGGTGTCCCCTGCGACAGGTCGACAGGAGGGTTTCGAAGTGTGTGTCTGGTTACCGCTTGCCTGACTCCAGCCAGGTCGTCCATGACCGCGATTCGAGGCACAGGCACAAAAAAGCCCGGACACCGCCGGGCTGTTCAGAGAATACATTCAGTGCGAGTCCACCTCTTTCGCCACCTCGGCAGATGATTCCCTGCGCTTGCGAACCCGGTCAAAGAGAGCGTGAACCGGGTGTAGAACAGCTGCAAGCGTGCACAGCAGCAAGATGACGAACATTAAAATCAACGGCGTGCTTTCGTGCGAAAACATGGTGGGTACTCCTGTAGTCACTATGTTGTAACCCGCAGGGTAGACGCGTTTGACGGTGATTGGGATGAACGTATGTTCATCCTCGGGCGCTTGAATTGTGGTACGACAGAGCTTGCACTGGCTGGCACCGCGCAGGGAGTGTGCAAGGATTATGCGCCGAAGTCATCCGGCGCATCGGCGGCTCTCATTCAGCCACCAGCAACAATGACTGCGGCACCGTGCTCTGCGGGTGTTGCGGTTCCTGCAGGCCCGTCAGCCGAAAGCCAGCCATGTCCAGGGCATTGAACCAGCTGGGCAGGGTGCGCAGGTACCACGGCATGGGCTGCCACTGTCCCTTGAAACCTTCGAAGTGTTCCTGCCGCCAACCATCCTGATAGTCGCCCGCGGCGGCGACCCAGGGATGCAAGGTCTGGATCACCAGGGCGCCGCCAGGGACGAGCAGAGCCTTCATGGCGGTGAGCAGGGGGATGATGTCCTGGTGCAACAGGGCAAAGTTGGCGCAGATCAGGTCGTAGTCGCTGCCAATATCCACCTTCGCCTGCTCCAGCGCTTCATAGCTGGCCAGGTGCACGGGCGAAGAACCGGCCGTCCGTGCGGACGCCACCAGCGTGGCATCGCCATCTACTCCAACGGCCTGGATGCCCCGCCCAGCCAGGGCCCGCAATAGCCAGCCTTCACCGCAACCCAGGTCGAGCACGCGTCCGGGTTGGCGGCTGAGTATTGCCAGCAGGATAGCCTGGTCGGTCACTTCGCGCCGGCTGGCGATGGCGCCGGTGCGGATGACGTCGATCCAGGCCTGGGCGTTGTGGTGCCAGCTTTGAAGGAGCTCTGATTCGTGGGTGGGCATAGCGGTGTCCGGTGGAGGCCTGAATACCAGAATAGGTTACGTTCTCCAGTCGCTTTCACTTTTGGTTTGCCTGCACTTCGAGCGTAAAGTCGACAAAATGCACTCCGATATACATTTTTTGGGTGTTCGGCAATTAAACGTCCTCCGCGGGATTGGCGCTCATGGCGCTTGGGGGGGATTCATTAATGCCTCGCTGCTGACCAGTCGGACGTGCGCACGTCACCGCTGGATCAGCAGCCTTCGGATCCACGGCGCATGATCAGCACTTCCCAGAAGAGCGTTGCTTGCGTCATGGGGCCAATCCCCTCATTTATTTCTCAAGCCACGAGTCCTCTACAAGTCCCCCTGATCTTGGATCTCGGAGGGCGTACTAGACTGCGGCACTGTTCAAGTACCTCAGCCGAGGTGAGCGTTTTGGACATTGACAGAAGGGGGCGGGCAATCGAACGTGGTTATGATCGAGCCAGGATCGCGCCGGCAAAGCCACGTAGCGCGGACCGGTGAAGGCAGTCCCGTCCGCACATGGCTTTAGGGAGAAAAGATGGCACAGGCTCAATACAAGGGGACCACTTCAATCGGATTGGTACATGAAGCGTTGTCCGGGGCGATTCAACGTGGCCTGGATGTACAACCGATTCTGCAGTTCGCCCGTATTGATCCTGAACTTTTGAAGGCCCCGCAGGCGCGAGTCGAGGCGTCCGCTTTTTCACGTCTGTGGATCGCCTTGTCGGACCAGTTGGATGACGAGTTTTTCGGAATCGATAGTCATCCGATGCGCAGGGGAAGCTTCCAGTTGATGTGTCATACGGTCATCGGATGCCGCTCCCTGCAACAGGCTTTACAGCGCATATTGGCTTTTCTTCGCAGCGTTCTGGATGACATTTACGGGACACTGGAGATCGAGGGGGAAGACGCGCGGATCATCATTCATGACCATGGGATCGAGCGCCGCTTATACGCTTATGGCACTTGGCTGATCCTGGTGCATGGCCTGCTTTGTTGGTTGGCCAATAGAAGGATTCCGCTGCAAGAAGTGCGCTTTCGACCCGCCCGCCCAGAGGACGACAGCGACTACCGAATGCGGTTTTGTGCAGACATTGAATATGATTCGGCGAGGACATGGGTTCGCTTTGACCGTAGCGTCCTGGACCTGAAAGTTGCCCAGGACAATAGTCATCTGTCCGCTTTTCTTCGAGAAGCACCGGCCAATCTGTTAGTGAAGTATCGCAACGATGAAAGCCTGAGTGCTTTGATTCGGCATCGTCTGCGAGAACGATGCCCCGACAATTGGCCGGAGTTGGAGGCAATCGCCAAAGACCTGCGAATCTCCAGTTCGACACTCCAGCGCCGTCTCCAGGCCGAGGGCACCAGTTATCAACGCCTGAAAGACGATCTTCGACGGGACATGGCGATCAATCTGTTGAGCCAGGCTGAGCTGAGTGTCAGCGATATCGCGGCCCTCACCGGATTTCAGGAAACCAGTGCGTTTCACCGGGCCTTCAAGAAGTGGACGGGCGTCAGCCCCGGGGCCTATCGCAGTAATCCTGTCGCTACCTAGCGGCCTGTACTTGCCTTGGTGCCAGTCAGTTAAAGACCAAATGGTCAAGTCCTGTGGGAGCAAAGCTTGCTCGCGATGGCGGCAGGTCAGTCAACATTATGACCGACTGGCCTGCCGCTATCGCGAGCAAGCTTTGCTCCCACGGTTTGTGGCTCGACTGACTGGCAAGTCCATTGGGTGCCCGGATCGGTCATTCACAACGAGGCCTTCGGGCATGGGCCAACTTCATTTTGAATTTTAGGATGTCTCACAGGTAGCCCGTCAGATCGGGCGACTCAAAGTTCAATCGCTTCAATGGTCTTATCCTGTTTTGGTGTGTGCTCATTCTGCCTCTCGAACAAAACTTCATGGCGATCAGCCTGGCCGGTCTCATTAGCGCCGCCGCCGTCGCCCTGATCAATCAGACCCGCGCCGATTCGGCCCGCGTGCGAAAGACCACTGCGTTGCCTGGCTGACTTTACGGTTGAAGCGCCAGCGTTCTCCTGAATTCGTCATCCATGGGACAAGAGCATGAACCGCTTATCACAACCTCCACTCTCGCCTGAATTGTTGAGTCGAACGGTGGATTGGGCGATTACCACGCGTCGTAGCATGAGGGCCTATTTGCCGACCCCGGTGCCGCTTGAAGAGGTCGAAGCCATTCTCGACATCGCCCGTTTCTGCCCCACTGGCGTGAACATGCAGCCGTGGCGGGTCCATGTGGTGACGGGGGCGATCAAGGATCGGCTATCCCAGGTCATCGCCCAGCTCGATGACGATCCAGCGTTGAGCCTTCATCTTGAAGATGCCTACGAGTATTACCCTCGCCACTGGGTCGCTCCTTACATCGATAGGAAAAGACAAGTGGGTTGGGAGTTGTACGGCCTGCTGGGTATTGAAAAGGGTGACAAGCAACGCATGCACCAGCAGCACGGCCGCAATTATCGATTTTTCGATGCGCCGGTTGGCCTGTTGTTCACCATCGATCGAGTGCTTCAGAAAGGAAGTTTGCTCGACTATGGCATGTTCCTGCAGAGCGTGATGGTAGCGGCCCGTGGCAGAGGGCTGCACACCTGTCCCCAAGCCGCCTTCTTGAAGTATCACCAAGTGATTGCCGAGTTACTCGCCATCCCGTCCGATCAGATGCTGGTGTGCGGCATGAGCCTTGGCTATGCGGACGAGTCCAGCCTGGAAAACAGCCTGGTGACCGATCGAGAGCCGGTGAGCGCGTTCGCAACGTTCCATCACAATAATAAGGAGTCAATGGCATGAGTCGTGAAACCCCTGAGTACGGTCTCGACCGAAATCCTGCGAATCATCTGCCTCTCACACCGCTCGGGTTCCTGGACCGTGCGGCGCTGGTGCACCCGGGCCGAGTGGCGGTCATTCATGGCGATCTGCGAAGAACCTGGTCTGAAACCCGCGACCGCGCCTTTCGCCTCGCCTCTGCGCTGGTTGCCAGGGGAATCGGGACGGGCGACACCGTTTCGATCCTGTCGCCCAACACCCCCGCGATGTTCGAGGCGCACTACGGTGTGCCGTTATCCGGCGCGGTTCTGAACTGCGTCAATTATCGGCTCGATGCAGAGGGCGTGGCGTTCATTCTCCGCCATGCGGAGTGCAAGCTGCTTTTTGTCGATCGCGAATTTTCCGCGCTGGCCGCGGCGGCTATCGAACTGCTGGGGGAGCGCCCGACAGTCGTCGATATCAACGATCATTTGGCGCCTGTGGGCTCAGCGATCGGTGAGATCGATTATGAGTCGCTGCTGTATGAAGGCGATCCCGAGTTTGCTGGCGTTTGGCCGGTTGATGAATGGCAACCCATCGCACTCAATTACACCTCGGGCACCACCGGCGACCCTAAGGGGGTTGTCGCCAGCCATCGAGGAACGTACCTGATGAGCCTGCTGCAACTCACCAACTGGCCGGTATCCAGAGCGCCGCGCTATTTGTGGACGCTTCCGATGTTTCATGCCAACGGATGGTGTTTTACCTGGGCGATCACGGCGGCGGCGGGTACGCACGTGTGCCTACGCAAGGTCTCTGCAGAGGCAGTGTTCGATGCCATCGACCAACACGGGATCGATCATTTCTGTGCCGCGCCCATTGTCATGGCAATGATTGCCAACTCAACGACGCGACCGCCGCTGGCGTCGCCGGTGCGGGTATTGACTGCCGGTTCTCCACCCCCGCGGCGGTATTGAATGCGGTCGTCTCGCTTGGTTTCGATGTTGAGCACGTCTACGGGATTACCGAGGTCTGTGGCACGCCTGTCAGTTGTGTATGGCAGGACGACTGGTCTGATCGCCCATCGTCTGAGCAGAGCTCACTTCGGGTACGCCAGGGTGCGCGAGCGGCGGCATTCGAAGGGTTGATGGTGGCGGATGCCGAGACCCTTGAACCGGTACCGCACGACGGTCACACCACCGGTGAGCTATTGCTTCGCGGCAATACGGTGATGATGGGCTACCTGAAAAACCCGAGTGCCAATGAAAAGGCGTTTGGCGGCGGTTGGTTCCATACGGGCGACGTCGCAGTCGTACATGAGAATGGTTATGTGCAGATCACCGATCGCTGCAAGGACGTGATCATCTCGGGCGGGGGAAAATATCTCGTCCATCGAAATCGAGGACGTGATTCACGGCCATCCGGCGGTGCTGCACGCGGCAGTGGTTGCTCAACCGGACGACAAATGGGGTGAGGTGCCGTGTGCCTTTATCGAACTCAAGGTCGGCGCAACGCCGCCCGGCGAGGCGGAATTGATTGCCTTCTGCCAAGAACGTCTGGCGCGATTCAAGTGCCCACGCAGGGTCGTGTTCATGGAGCTGCCGAAAACGGCAACCGGGAAAATCCAGAAATTCATTCTTCGCGAACAAGCGGGAAGCCGGGAGGCGATCGTTCGACTGGCGTCGGGAGGGTAAGTCCTCGGCTGTAGGGCGTGAACCGATTCAGGGGGGGGCGCTACCGAGGACTTTTAGAGGTTGTGCCTGTTTGACTGAAGGTGTCTTGAACGAGCGGGAGGGTTCGCGATTGATTTAGCCTTTGAGCCGTCCCTGGCTCATTCAGGCAACCGTGCCTAGAACTTGAATCGCCCCACCAACCCCCTCAATTGACCGGAAATGTCCGTCAAACGGCCCGAACCGGTCTGCGCCGAGTGGGCAAACTCCTCGACCAGCTGCGCATCGGCATGGATCTGCGCGATGTGCCGGTTGATGTCTTCGGCCACCTGGTGCTGTTCCTCGGCGGCGGTGGCGATCTGGGTGTTCTGGTCGCGGATCGAGTCCACCGAGTTGCGGATCTTGTCGAAACTGTCGCGGGCCTGTTGGATGCGTTCCACGCTGGTTTGCGACACCAGCAGGCTGCTCTGCATCTGCTGGGTCACTTCCTGGGTGCGGCGGGCCAGATTACCGAGCAGGCTGTCGATCTCGCCGGTGGAGTCGGCGGTGCGCCGTGCCAGGGCCCGTACTTCATCGGCCACGACGGCGAATCCGCGACCCTGGTCGCCGGCGCGCGCGGCTTCGATGGCGGCGTTGAGGGCTAACAGGTTGGTCTGCTCGGCAATCGAGCGGATGGTGTCGAGGATGGTGTTGATGTTCTTGCTGTCCTGCTCGAGTGCCTGCATGGTCTGGGTCGACTGCTGCAGGTCTTCGCTCAGTTTCAGCACGCTGCCGGTGGCTTCGCCGATGTGATGCTGGCCATCGTGCACATCACGGTAGCCGGTGTCCGCGCTGGTGGCGGCCTGGCTGCAGGAGCGGGCCACTTCGTTGGCGGTCGCGACCATTTCATTGAAGGCGGTGCTGACCAGCTCCACTGCCTGGCGTTGGCGACCGGCGGCTTCGTTCATGTTGGTGGCGACTTCGCTGGTGTCGGCCGCCGCGCTTTGCAAGTCGGAGGAGGCACTGCCGATTCGCTGTACCAACTGTGCAATCATGCCCAGGAACTGGTTGAACCAGCTGGCCAGGGTGGCCGTTTCGTCCTTGCCTTGTACGGAGAGTTGACGGGTGAGGTCGCCTTCACCTTCGGCGATTTCCTGCAAGCCGTTTGCAACGCCGCGAATCGGTCGCACGATGACGCTGGCGAAGCTTGCCCCAACGACCGCGAAGATCACTGCCAATACCGCTGCGATAATCGCGATCAACCAGGTGAGGCTTGAGGCCCCGGCCATGACTTCGTCGCTTTTGATCAGGCCGATGAAGCGCCAGCCCAGGCTCTTGGAGGTGACGATGTTGACCATGTAGGACACGCCATCGATCTCGACCTGGGTCATGCCGTCGCCGCTCTTGGCCAGCGCGGCATAGTTGGGGCCCAGGTCGGCGAGAGGCTTGAAGTTGTGCTTGGCGTCGCTGGCATCCACCAGCACGTTGCCGTTCCCCTCGACCAGGATGAGGTAGCCGCTTTCGCCCAGCTTGATGTTCTTGACCAGTTCGGTCAGTTGCTTGAGCGACACGTCGAGGCCGACGACGCCCACCAGTTTGCCGGCAGCGTCGGATACCGTGTGAACGATGCCGATCAGCGATATATCATCCGGCGCCCAGTAATAGGCGTCTGTGCGCACAGTCACGCCAGGCGAGGCGATGGCGGCCTTGTACCATGGGCGCACGCGTGGGTCGTAGTTGGAGATCTTGGGGTCATCCGGCCAGCTGGCATAGCCGCCATCGGCAAGGCCCACGGAAAGATAGGCGGTGGTCGGATGGCTCTTGGCGAAGCGGTCGAAGATATCCAGGATCTGTTTATTGGTTTCAGGGAGTGGCGTTTGTGCCGCGTCGGCGGCGGAATAGTTTTTCAGGTCCTTTGCCGCCACGATCCGCGGGTCCTTGGCGAAGAATTCGACGTTCTGACTGATGCCATCGAAGAACGTCTTCATGCCATTGTCGATCTGGCGGATTTCCCGGCCGCTGCTGTCGAGGAAGTTGGTTTTTGCCGCTTCGCGCAGGTTCAGCACGACGAGCACCGCCACCAGGACGACCGGAAGGCAGGCGATGGTCGCGAACGCCCATGTCAGCTTCTGTTTGATATTCATGACTTCTCCCGCGGGTATTTATAAGTGTTGGGTCGGCGGAAACAATGGCGGTGTAAGTTGCGAGTGCTGGAAAGGAAGCGCCCATGTCTACTCTCAGCCTATCGACTAAAGGCGAACAGACTTTAGAGCCGCAGGTACTTAAAGGCGTCCCGCGTCGCTAATCCACACGATAGCGACGTTCCCCATACCATGGCCGCTTGCCTGAGATGCGAGAGTGGCGCAAGTCTGATCGTCTTCAGGAAGAGGCCCTATGCCAAGCGCATTCGAGAGCGTACTTAAAAACAAGAACATGGCTTATCGGCCACTCGGCTCGCCGGGGGTGGATCAGGCGCCGACCCGCGTCGCGTTCGTATTGATGGACAATTTCTCGATGATGTCCTTCACCGGTGCGGTGGATGCCCTGGTAACGGCCAACCTGATGTGTGACATGCCCCTCTACGAGATTCTGACGGTCGGAGTGTCGGGGAGCCAGGTGACGAGTGACCTGGGGATTGTCATTTCCACTGACATCGAGTTGGCGCAATTGCCGGAAAACCAGGACGTTCTCATCGTCGCCGGGGGTTTTCGTGTAAAGCTGCAAGGTGTCCCCCTGCTGCGGCGCAAGCTGCGCGCCAATGCGGCGTCGGGGGCGATACTGGGTGGGCTGTGGAATGGGGTTTTCTTCGTTGCCGACGCCAGCCTGCTGGACGGTTTCGAATGCGCCGTTCACCCGGAAAGCCGAGCGATGATGGTGGAGGTCTTCCCTCATGTGAAGGTATCGAGCCGGGCCTATGTCGTTGATCGCGGACGGGTCAGTTGTGCCGGTGCCAACAGTTCGCTGCGCATGATGCTCCAGCTGATCCGCCAGACGGGAGGGGAGGCCCTGGTGGGGGCCATCGAGGAAATTCTGCGGTGTGACGAATCGGGCGATGCGTCGGATTTGCCGCCCGTCTTCGTCGAGACGGACCCGAGGCTGCCGGAAAGCCTCAAGCTGGCGTTGGAGTTGATGTGGCAGAACATCGAAGAGCCATTGACCATCGATGAACTGGCGGCCTGCGTGAAGATTTCCAAGCGCCAGCTGGAGCGGCGCTTCTGCAGTTTTCTCGGCGCGACCCCAACGCGTTACTACCTGGAGTTGCGCCTGACCCGGGCACGCCAGCTCATCCAGCAGACCAATCGATCAATGACAGAGGTCGCCGTGGCGACGGGCTTTGTCAGCTCCCCGCATTTTCAGCGGCGTTTCCGGGATTTTTTCGGCGTTCCGCCAGGCAGCTATCGTTCGACGTTTGGGCGGAAGTAGGGCTGGAGCAGCGACGTGTTCGCGGGGTATCGGCCGGCTTGCATCCATGCCGGCCGATACCCCGCTGTCATAAGCAAGCTCGTTCCCCCCGGTGAGGGCTCACGGCATCTGCGGCAGTTCCTGCGGTCGCAGATCGAACACCAGCACCTCGGCATCCTGGCCATTGCTCAACGTCAGTACCTGTTCTTCCCGCACTCGCACGCCATCACCTTCCTGTAACGACACGCCATTGAGCTCGACGTTGCCCCGGGCGACATGCACATAGGCATAGCGATCAGGTGCCAATGTCAGGGTGGCGCTTTCGCTGCCATCGAACAGTCCGGCATAAACCCGTGCGTCCTGGCGCACCTCAAGGGAGCCGTCGGCGCCGTCCGGCGAGATGATCAATTGCAGGCGACCGCGTTTCTGCCCGCTGCTGAAATGCTCCTGCTGGTAGCGTGGCTTGGCACCGCTGACATTCGGCACGATCCAGATCTGCAGGAAGTGCACCGGCTCGTCCGCGCTGTGGTTGAACTCGCTGTGGGCCACGCCACTGCCGGCGCTCATCAGTTGCACATCGCCTGGGCGAATGACCGAGCCTGTACCCAGTGTGTCCTTGTGTTCCAGCGCGCCTTCGAGCACATAGGAGAAAATCTCCATGTCCCGGTGGGGGTGCTGGCCGAAACCCTTGGCGGCGGCCACCCGGTCATCGTTGATGACCAGCAGGTCGGAGAAGCCTTGTTGATTGAGGTCACGGTAGTTGGCGAAGGAAAAGGTGTGGAACGAGGTCAGCCAGCCGTGACGGGCGATTCCGCGGTCCGCAGCTTTGCGAAGGGTCAGCATGGTAGTTCTCCTGGTTCTGTGGGCGACGGCTTTGGCCGTTCGCCGGGGACAGAAGAAGGTTAATGGTTATGCTGCTGCTTAATAAGTAGGTGAAAAACGAAAGACTGTCACTTATAAGTGGACAATAAGCAGGCCTGCCAGCCGGTGCGGTGCGTTAACATGATGTCGAAGCCGCGTCTGGTGCGACATCGGACCTGTGGGAGCGAGCCTGCTCGCGATGGCGTTGGTACAGTCAACATCCCTGCAAGTTGACCCACCGCTATCGCGAGCAGGCTCGCTCCCACAGGTTTTATCAGGCGGGCTTGCTGCGTTCCTCTGGATTTTTTGGCGTGTTAACTGATGAAAACCGTTGCAATGGTGCTGTTCCCGGATTTTTTACTACTCGACATGGCCGGGCCGATGGAGGTGTTTTCCATCGCCAACCGCTATCTTGAGCCGGATCAACGCTATCAATTACTGACCCTGGGCACTGATCGCGGCCCATTGCGGGCCTCCAACGGCGTGGCGGTCGAGGCCGACATCCACATCGACCAGGCCTGGGCGGCCTATGATGTGCTGCTGGTGCCGGGCGGGCCGGGGGCCTACAACGATCGACATCCGGGGTTGCACACCTGGCTGCGGGCCGCGACGCAACGGGCCACGCGCTACGGCTCCATCTGCACCGGGGCCTTCGTGCTGGGTGAGGCGGGATTGCTTGACGGCTACCGCGTCACCACACACTGGCATTACACCGAACGCCTGATCCGGCGTTTCCCCAAGGCACTGGTGGAAACCGACAAGATCTTCCTGCAGGACCGGCGCCTGTTCACGTCCGGCGGCGTCACCGCCGGCATCGACCTGGCATTGGCCATCGTAGCCCAGGACCATGGCCGCAAAGTGGCACTGGATGTGGCCAAGGTGTTGCTGGTGGTCATGAAGCGCCAAGGCGGGCAAGCCCAGTTCAGCCCTCTGGTGGCGGCGGTGGCGTCCCAGGAGTCGGCCGTCACCCGGGTGCAGCATTATGTGATGGAGCATCTCGAAGAGCCGTTCACCGTCGAGCGCATGGCGACGCTGGCCTCCATGAGTCCGCGGCATTTCGCCCGGATGTTCGCCCGCGAAGTGATGATGACGCCGATGGAGTTCCTGCAGGGGGCCCGTATCGACCGGGCCCGTCAGTTGCTGGAAAGCACGGACTTACCCCTCAAGACCGTAGCGTTTCGCAGTGGGTTTGGCAGCGTCCGGCACATGCGTTCTCTGTTCAGCGAAAAACTCGGCCTGACCCCAGTGCAATACCGCCAGCAGTTCAGTTGAGCCCTCCGGTGTCCGTCCAGGGCACCGTGATGTCCGTCATGCACCCTGTGCCAGCATTGTTCTCCGGTCGTGGGCTGCCAAGATAACGGCGAACCCTCTGGAAAGGATGCAAGAGAGCCGGGGCAGACGCGTTTGATGACCGCGACGCCATGCCCACACCGGTTCTTTGGCGCTGGATCACCATGAACAGTTTCGTCAAACCCGATACCGAACCGGCGGTGGGCTTCGGCCCGTTTGCCTTCTACCGGCAGCAGCGGCTCGTCACCCGAGATGGCGAACCCCTCAGCTTGGGCGGACGGGCGCTGGACGTTCTCCAGGTCCTGGTGGATCACGCCGGCAGCTATATCAGCAAGCAAGCGCTCATCGCCGAGGTCTGGCCGGACAATGTGGTGGAAGACATCAACCTGCGGGTGCACATTGCGGCATTGCGGCGGGCGTTCGGTGACGGGCGGGACGGCTGCCGGTACATCCTCAACGATCCGCGACGTGGCTATTGCTTTGCCGCGCCGCTGGCTTCGTCCAGAGGCGAAAAGCACAACCTGCCTGCACGGCTGAGCCCGGTGATCGGCCGCGATAAAGTGCTGGGCCGGTTGCTGGTCGAGGTGCCGCGCCAGGGCCTGACCACCGTGGTCGGCCCGGGCGGCGTTGGTAAGTCCACCGTGGTGCTGCGGGTCGCGGAGCTGTTGCTGGAACACTTTGACGACGGGGCGTGGTTCGTCGACCTGGCGGCCATCACCGAGCCTTGCCAGGTACGGGCGCGGATTGCTTGTACGCTGGGCCTGGCGCCCGAGGCCCTGGGCCGGCAACTCGAACATCGTCGGCTGCTGCTGGTGCTCGACGGCTGCGAACATCTGCTTGAGGCCTGTCGTGAACTGGCCTTGGCGTTGCGAGCGTCGGCACCGGGCGTGTCGCTGTTGTTGAGCAGTCGCGAGCCGCTGAACCTCACCGATGAGCGCGTCCTGCAACTGCCAGGCCTGACGGTGGCATCGCCCCTTGAGCCCGAGCATCAATTACTGGCATGCCCAGCGGTACAGTTGCTGGTGGAACGGGTTGGCGCCCGGCAGCAAGGTTTCAAACCCAGCGACCGCGACCTGGTGGCGATTGCGCAAATCTGCCAGCGCCTGGACGGTTTACCGCTGGCCCTGGAGCTGGCGGCAGCCCAGGTCTGTGTCTTGGGCGTGGCGGGTGTACTGGAACAACTGGACTTCGGACTGTCGCTCCTGAGCTTTGGCCGGCGCACGGCCGTGCCCCGTCACCGGAGCCTGGAGGCCTTGCTGGACTGGAGTTTCGAGCGTTTGAGCCCCCCGAGCGGGTGGTGTTCCAGCGCCTCGCGGTGTTCGACCGGCCTTTTACCGCCAAGGCGGCCATTGCGGTGATCAGTTGTCCGGAACTGGGTGTCGGGCAGTTGCCCTGGCTGCTGTCACGGCTGGCCCAGCAGTCTCTGTTGAGAGTCGAACCCTGCGCCAATGGGGTGCGTTTCCACTGGCTCCACACCACGCGTGCCTATGCCGTGGAAAAGCTGCGGCGCAGTGGCCAATGGCATTTGTATCATCGGCGTCATGCGCTGCAGAACGCATGGAAGCCTGTCCATTCAAGTCTCGCACCGTTGAGACAACGTCTGGAGCAGCGCGTCGGCCTCCACTAGGTCTGGGGTATCGAAGCCTTCGGTGAAGCGTCGATAGATCGGCTCGAGCAATTCTTGTGCGGCCCGTTCCCGGCCCTGGCGTTGCCATAGTCGCGCCAGGGTCGTGGTGCTGCGCAGCTCCCAGGCCAGGGCACCCTGACCGCGGGCCACGCCCAGGGCGGTCACCAGCTGTTCTTCGGCGCGCTCGTCGAGGGTCGGGTCGTTGCGTGCCAACAAGGCCTGCGCCCCGGCCCGCAGGATCTCGGCTGTGCACCAGCCCGCGGCGCCGCTATGGGCGCGATCGAGTTGCTCGGCGCTGACCTGATCGGCACGCAGGGTCACGACAATGTCCTGGATCAGACCGTTGACCGGATTCGCCTCGAGGGGCGCGTCATTGAACGCAGCATCGTAGTGGCGGGCCCAGCTATGAAACAGCATCACCGAATGTTTGTTGGCCTGGTGTCGCAACAGATCGAGCCTTTCCCGCGCGACTGAATGATCGCCGTTGTAGCGTGCAATCACGCAACCGGCCAGCGCGAGGGTGTAGCAGATCGAGGTGCCGTGATTGATCTGCAAGGCAATTTGCAGGGCGAGATTGGCGGCCCGCCGGGCTTTTTCGGCAAAGCCTTGTAGCCAGAGTACGCGTGCCAGGGTGGTCAGCGACGCTACGCTCTGGTCGTATTGCACGCCGAAGCCGTGGGTGAAGCGGCTGAGGTGGCCGCTCTGGGCCAGGCGCTGGATGACCTGTTCGGCATCTTGTCGGGCCGCGCCCTGGTCGCCGGCAAAGTGCAGCGCCAGCACCCGCAGGCGTTGGGCGCTCAAAGACAGGAGCGGATCGCCCAGGGTGCCCAGCCGGTCGAAGTCCTGGCTTTGTTCCAGCGCCTGCTGGTAATAGCCGCAACTGAGGTTGACCGCCATGTGCCCCGACACCGCCCGGAGCTCGCCGGCGCGGTTCTGGCATTGTTGCGCCAGCTGCCGGGCGGTGACGAAGGCGCGGATCGTGGCCGGCGTACCGCCCTCGGTGTGGTAGTTGAAACTGGCGTGGGCCAATTCCAAAGCGAGGCTCAGCCTGGGGCATGGCGACGGGGCGGCCCGCAGTAATTGCAGCGCCTTATTGACGTAAAGCCCATGCTCCCTGAGCAATGACAGCTCCTGCCAGAGGGGCAGGGTGCTGGCGGTCAAGCGGATGGCCACCTGATGGGAACCGTGCGGGCCCAACCCGCGATCGAGGGCCGCGCGGATGTCATCGCGATAGGCGGCGTAGCGCGCGATCCACACTGGCGTGGCGGTGTTTTCCCAATCCTGCTCGGCTTGCTCCATCAGGGCCAGGCAGCGCTCGGCATGGCGTTCCTGGCTGGCTGCCAGTTCGCCGGCTTCGACCAGTTTTTCCAGGGCATAACTGCGGGTGGTGTCCAGCAGGCGATAGCGCACCTCTTCATCGCCGACTTCGACGTTGAGCAGGGATTTGGCCACCAGTTGGCTGATCGACACCAGCACCTGGTCGGGCGCGACATGTGGTCCGATGATCACCGCGGCTGCCGACGTCAGGTTGAAGCTGCCCATGAACGTTGACAACCGTCGCAGGCAGATCTGCTCGCACACGGTGAGCAGTGCGAAGCTCCAATCCAGCGTAGCGCGCAGGGTTTGCTGGCGCGGCGCAACGTCGCTGTCGTTGTGGAGCTGGGCGACGCTGCCTTGCAGTTGTCGGTGAAGCGCTTCCAGCCCGAAGCGGCCCACTTGCGCGGCGGCCAGTTCGATGGCCAGGGGAATCCCGTCCAGTCGCTGGCAGATGTCTGCCACCAAGGGCACCTCGCGGTCGGTCAGCTCGAAGTCGTCCTGGCTGGCCATCGCTCGCTCGGCGAACAGTTGCAGGGCCGGGTATTCGAGGGCCGGGTAGCCTTCGATGGGGATCTCCCGGGGCGGGCAGGCCAGGGCGTCCAGGCGCTGTACGTGTTCGCCCTCGGCGCGCAGGCCTTCACGGCTGGTCGCCAGGATATGCAGGTGCGGGGCACCGCGCAGCAGGGTTTCGCAGAGCTGGGCGATGGCGTCGATCAGGTGTTCGCAATTATCGATCACCAGCAATAGATGTCGGTCCTTGAGCTGTCGCGCGATGGTCGCCAGCGGATCGCTGTCCGGCTGTGGCAGATCCAGCAGCGCGCACAGCTCCGGCATGATCGAGGCCGGCTCGTTGAGCAATGACAGGTCTAGCAGATAAGTGCCGTCGCGGTAGTGATCGATCAGCCGCTCGGCGACCCGCAGGGCCACAGTGGTCTTGCCGATGCCACCGGTCCCGACCAGGGTGATGAAGCGTTTGCGCGGCAGGTGGGTCACCAGGCTTTCCAACACCGCCTGGCGGCCGATCATCCGGTTGCGACGGGGTGGCAGGTTGTGGGTCGGTGATGCAGGCGCAATATCCGCCATGGGGGCGAGGGGCGCGGTCGACACCGGCGCGACAAAACTGTAGCCGCGCTGGGCCACGGTGACGATGTAACGCTGCCCGGCCTGGCCATCCCCCAGCGCCTTGCGCAATGCCGCGACATGCACTCGCAGGTTGGTGTCTTCCACGACACTCCTGGGCCAGACACGGGCGATCAGCTGTTGCTTGCTCACCACCTCTCCGGCGTGCTCGAGCAGCACCAGCAGGATCTCTACCGCCCGTCGCCCAAGGCGCAACGGCTGCCCGCCCTCCAGCACCAGGCGCTGGCGAGGATGGACGTGGTAAGGGCCGAAATGCACGGTCTGTTCGACGGGCAGGGCGCTGGGGTGGTTCATCGTGTTCTCAACGTCTGGTCTGGTGCACAAGGCATATCCGAGCATATTCCTCAGGTTTGGCTTCAGGTGCAACGGTTAGAGCCTTCTCTCATAGCCCGCAGTGAGACACCCTGTGGCGAGGGGATTTATCCCCGCTGGGCTGCAAAGCGGCCCCAAACGCTTGATGTCCATTAACACTGACACACCGAGGCGTCAGTCTTGGGACTGCTTCGCAGCCCAGCGGGGATAAATCCCCTCGCCACAAAAAGCACCACAGTCCTGCCCTCAATCAAAAAAATTAACAACGTTTAACTCACGCATACACCCCCTCTGACACGACCATGGAGACCTCCACCCCTCTCAAGGAAGTCATGTCATGAGCACCTTCATCACCCGCGACGGCACCGAGATCTACTACAAGGATTGGGGCAGTGGTCAGCCGGTTGTCTTCAGTCATGGCTGGCCGTTGAGCTCGGACAGTTGGGAGGCGCAGATGATGTTCCTGGCGTCCAACGGTTACCGGGTGATCGCCCACGACCGTCGTGGGCATGGGCGCTCCAGCCAGCCTTGGGACGGCAATGACATGAACACCTACGCCGATGACCTGGCCGAGCTGATCGAGCGGCTGGACCTGAAGGACGCCGTACTGCTCGGTTTCTCGACCGGCGGTGGTGAAGTGGCACGCTATATCGGCCGTCATGGCGCCGCTCGCGTCGCCAAGCTCGGGCTGATCTCGGCAGTGACGCCGTTGATGCTCAGGACCCCGGTCAACCCGGGCGGCCTGCCCATCGAAGTGTTCGACGGTTTCCGCCAGGCCTCCCTGGCCGACCGTTCTCAGCTATACAAGGATGTGGCCAGCGCGTTTTTCGGCGCCAACCGTCCGGGTGCCAAGGTGTCCCAAGGCATGATCGACTGGTTCTGGATGCAAGGCATGCTCGCCGGCCACAAGAACACGTACGACTGCATCAAGGCGTTCTCGGAGACTGATCTTTCCGAAGACCTGCGCAACATCGACGTGCCGACCCTCGTGGTCCATGGCGATGACGACCAGGTGGTCCCCATCGAAGCCGCCGGCATTGCAGCCGCCAAACTGCTCAAGCACTCGCAACTGCTGGTCTACCCCGGCGCGCCCCACGGCTTGACCGACACCCACAAGGATCGACTGAACGCCGACCTGCTGGCGTTCATCCGAGGCTGATCGAGCATAGAACCTGTGGGAGCGAGCCTGCTCGCGATAGCGGTGGGTCAGCTTGTGACGACGTCGGATGTGTCGACGCTTCGCGAGCAGGCTCGCTCCCACAGGATGGTATTCCACAGGATCCTAATCGATGAATCGCAACGATTTACGCCGTCTTGACATGAACCTGCTGGTGATCTTCGAGGCGTTGATGTTCGAGAAGAACCTGACCCGCGTCGCTGAAAAGCTGTTCATGGGCCAGCCTGCCGTGAGCGCGGCGCTGGGGCGGTTGCGGGATCTGTTCGATGATCCGCTGCTGATCCGCCACGGTCGCGGCATGGAGCCGACGCCTCGGGCCATGGCGATCCTGCGTGAGCTGCAACCGGCCATGGACACGATTTCCGGCGCGGTCAGCCGGGCCAAGGCGTTCGATCCGTCCACCAGTTGCGACGTGTTTCGCATCGGCCTGTCGGACGACGCCGAGTTCGGCCTGTTCCCGCCGTTGCTGAGCCAACTGCGCGAAGAAGCGCCGGGCATCATCGTGGTGGTGCGCCGGGCCAATTACCTGCTGATGTCGTCGTTGCTGGGCAGCGGGGAAATCAGCGTCGGGGTCAGCTACACCACCGATCTGCCGGCCAACGCCAAGCGCAAGAAACTGCGGGACATCCCCTGCAAGGTCTTGCGCGGCGACAAGCGTCCGGGCCCGCTGACCCTGGACGAGTACTGCGCGCGTCCCCACGCCATGGTGTCGTTCTCGGGGGACCTGAGCGGCAACATCGACCTGGACCTGGCGCGTATTGGCCGGACCCGCAAAGTGGTGTTGGGCGTCCCGCAGTTCAGTGGCTTGCGGGCGTTGTTGGCCGGCACCGAACTGATCGCTACCGTGCCCGACTACGCGGCCTGCGCGCTGGTGGAAGGCTGCGCGTTGCGGGCCGAGGATCCACCGTTCGAGATCAACGCGGCCGAGCTGTCGATGGTCTGGAGTGGCGTGCATGACAACGACCCGGCCGAGCGCTGGCTGCGCTCGCGCATTGCCACCCACATGTCCCAATCATTGCCGGCCGCTGCCTATGCGGACCCGGACGGAGCACACCGATGAACGTCACCGACGAACGTACCCTGCAGGACTGGGGACTGCTGTTCCTGCGCCTCAGTGGCGCGCTGTTTCTGCTATGGGTCCACGGGTTGCCGAAGTGGCTGCACTACAGCGACGAGCTGACCCGCATCGAAGACCCGTTTCACTTGGGGGCGAGCCTTACCCTGATGTTGGCGATCTTCGCCGAAGTGCTGTGCCCGTTGCTGATCGCAGTCGGTGTCCTGGTGCGCCTCGCGTGCCTGCCCATCCTGTTCCTGTTGGCGGTTGCGCTGTGGGTGGTTCACCCGCAATGGAGCCTCGAAGAAGGGCAGTTCGGCTGGCTGCTGCTGATCATCTTTACCACTGTGTTCATCGCCGGGCCGGGCCGCCTGGCGCTGAATGCGCGTTTTACCGGAGTGTTACGCCATGTCTGAATCTCAAGCTGTCGAGCCCACAACGGGTGCTGCCACACCTGGCTTCGACGAAATCGTGACCCTGATCGTCAAGCACCGGGTCAAGGCCGGCCAGGACGCGGCCTATGAGGCCTGGTTGCGACGCATCGTGACCGTGGCCGGCAGTTGGCCGGGACACCTGGGCGTGGATGTGGTGCGAGGCAAGCAGAGCGGGTTGTCGCTGTTCACTTGCGTGCTGCGCTTCTGTTCCACCGAGGCCATGCAGCGCTGGCTCGATTCGCCCGAGCGCCGCGAGTTGGTGGAAGAGGCCACGCCGTTGCTGGCCGATGGTGACCAGACCGAGGTCGCGTCCCACAAGGAGTTCTGGTTCGCCCCGCTGGCCGACGCCTCCACGCCGCCACCGCGCTGGAAGCAGGCCGTGGTGACGCTGTTGGTCATCCTGCCGCACACCTTGTTGGTGCCGCTGATCTGGGGGCCCGTGCTGCAACTCAACGCATTTCTTTCCAACTACGTCGTCGCCACGTTCCTGATCACCCTGACCATCGTGCTCTCGGTCTGTTACGTGTGCATGCCGCTGGCGACCCGTCTGTTCGCACCCTGGCTGCAAGCCTCGACAGCACACGAGCATTTGGAATCCTGAGCTTGTCGAGCCGTTGTGCCTAGTCACAACCAGCTCCCTAGCCACACATTTTTTGATAGTTGAAGGAGAACCCTATGAACGCCGATCTGATTCTGTTCAATGGCCAGTTCCACACCGTCGACCGGGAAAAGCCCCGGGCCAGCGCCGTGGCCATCAGCCAGGGCAAGTTCGTTGTCGTGGGCACCGACGCCGAGGCCATGGCCTTGCGTGGCGGCAGTACCCAGGTCATCGACCTCAAGGGCCGCACCGTCATCCCCGGGCTTAACGACTCGCACCTGCACCTGATCCGCGGTGGCTTGAACTACAACCTCGAACTGCGTTGGGAAGGCGTGCCGTCCCTGGCCGATGCCCTGCGCATGCTCAAGGACCAGGCCGACCGTACGCCGACGCCGCAATGGGTACGTGTGGTGGGCGGCTGGAACGAATTCCAGTTCGCCGAAAAGCGCATGCCGACCCTGGAAGAACTCAACCAGGCCGCCCCCGACACCCCGGTGTTCGTGTTGCACCTGTATGACCGCGCCTTGCTCAACCGTGCCGCGTTGCGGGTGGCCGGCTATACCCGTGACACGCCGAACCCGCCGGGCGGCGAGATCGTGCGCGACAGCAAGGGTGAACCCACCGGCATGCTGGTGGCGCGTCCCAACGCGATGATCCTCTACTCGACGTTGGCCAAGGGGCCGAAGTTGCCGCTGGAGTACCAGGTCAATTCCACTCGCCAGTTCATGCGTGAACTCAATCGCCTGGGGCTGACCAGTGCCATCGACGCCGGTGGTGGTTTCCAGAATTACCCCGACGACTACGCGGTGATCGAGCAGTTGGCCCGGGAAGAACAGTTGACGGTGCGCATCGCCTACAACCTGTTCACCCAGAAGCCCAAGGAAGAGCTCAGCGACTTCAAGAACTGGACCGGCAGCGTCAAGCTGCACCAGGGCGATGATTTCCTGCGGCACAACGGCGCCGGTGAAATGCTGGTGTTCTCGGCGGCGGATTTCGAAGACTTCCTCGAGCCGCGTCCGGACCTGCCGCCTGGCATGGAGCAGGACCTGGAGCCCGTGGTGCGGCACCTGGTGGAGCAGCGTTGGCCGTTCCGCCTGCATGCCACCTACAACGAGTCCATCAGCCGCATGCTCGACGTGTTCGAGAAGGTCAACCGTGACATCCCGTTCAACGGCCTGCCATGGTTCTTCGACCACGCCGAAACCATCACCCCGCAGAACATCGAGCGGGTCCGTGCACTGGGCGGCGGCATTGCCATCCAGGACCGCATGGCCTTCCAGGGCGAATACTTTGTCGATCGCTACGGCGCCAAGGCCGCCGAAGCGACGCCGCCGATCAAGCGCATGCTGGCCGAAGGCGTACCAGTGGGTGCCGGCACCGATGCCACCCGGGTATCGAGCTACAACCCCTGGACCTCGCTGTACTGGATGGTCAGCGGTCGCACGGTCGGTGGCCTGGCGCTGCACGAAGAAGGCCTGCCGCGCCTGACCGCGCTGGAGCTGTTCACCCATGGCAGCGCCTGGTTCTCCTCGGAGCAGGGCAAGAAGGGCCAGATCAAGGTCGGCCAGTTGGCGGACCTGGCGGCACTGAGCGCCGACTTCTTCAGCGTCGAGGAAGAAGCCATCAAGTGGATCGAGTCCGTGCTGACGGTGGTCGACGGCAAGGTGGTGTACGCCGCCGGTGACTTCGAAAAACTCGGCCCTGCCAGCGTCCCGGTGCTGCCGGACTGGTCACCGGTGGTCAAGGTGCCAGGTCACTGGCGCCCGACTTCGCCGTTGCAGGCCCAGGTTCACCAGTGCAGCGGTCCTTGCACGGTGCATTCCCATAGCCATGAGCGGGCGCGGCTGTCGAACGTCCCGGTCAGCGATTTCCAAGGCTTCTGGGGCGCGTTTGGCTGTTCCTGCTTCGCGTTCTGACAGACATCAACATCCCCCTGTGGGAGCGAGCCTGCCCGCGAAGACGTCGGCGCATCCGACACCTTCGCAACAGGCACACCGCTTCGCGAGCAGGCTCGCTCCCACAGGATTTGTAACAACCATGTATAAGGAGTCATCCCATGAGCAATGCCCCTGTCTACAACCGCCTGAACAAAGATGATGCAGTCGTCCTGCTGGTCGATCACCAGACGGGTCTGATCTCCCTGGTCCAGGACTTCTCGCCCAACGAGTTCAAGAACAACGTGCTGGCCCTGGCTGACCTGGCGAAGTTCTTCGGTCTGCCGACCATCCTGACCACCAGCTTCGAAAAAGGCCCTAACGGCCCGCTCGTGCCGGAGCTCAAGGAAATGTTCCCGGACGCGCCGTACATCCCGCGTCCAGGCCAGATCAATGCCTGGGACAACGAAGACTTCGTCAAGGCGATCAAGGCCACCGGCCGCAAGCAACTGATCATCGCTGGCGTGGTGACCGATGTCTGCGTGGCATTCCCGACCTTGTCGGCCCTGGCCGAAGGTTTCGACGTGTTCGTCGTCACCGACGCCTCGGGCACCTTCAACGAAACCGTGCAGCAGGCCTCCTGGGCTCGCATGAGCGCTGCCGGCGCGCAACTGATGAACTGGTTCTCGGTGGCTTGCGAACTGCACCGCGACTGGCGCAACGACATTGAAGGCCTGGGCAACCTGCTGTCCCAGCGCATTCCGAACTACCGCAACCTGATGAACAGCTACGCGGCGCTGACTGCCAAGTAAGCTTCAGTGGTTGTTGCTGGACGACGCCCGCCTTGTGCGGGCGTTTTGGTTTTTGGTCGACTGACAGGCCGCCATCGCGAGCAGGCTCGCTCCCACATGGGTTTTGTGGTGGACATGTCTCTTGAAACGCCCGAATCCCCTGTGGGAGCGAGCCTGCTCGCGATGGCGTCAGCCCATTCAACCCTTCCCAACCTGTCTCACCCCGACCACAATGCTCAACTGAACTCCCTCACTGTCCACCTCTGGAGTGACAATGAACCCCTTCGAAGAAATGCGCATTTTTGCCCAGGTCATGGAGTCGGGCAGCTTCACGGCGGCGGCGGACCAGTTGGGGTTGTCCAAGCAATTCGTCAGCCGCAAGCTCATGGAGCTGGAACAGCGGCTGGGGGTTCGTCTGCTCAACCGTTCGACGCGGCGGCTGGATGTCACCCCGTTGGGCCAGCGCTATTACGAGGCCGCCTTGCGTCTGCTCAACGAAATCGAGCAGGTGGAGCAGGGCATCAGCGGCCAGACCAGCGAGCCTCGCGGCACCCTTCGGCTCAGCGCACCGCTGTCTTTTGCCGTGGCGCACCTGGGCAGTCTGCTGCCGTTGTTCCTGGAGCGTTATCCGCAGGTCAGCGTCGAAGTGGACCTGAGTGACCGCTCGGTGGATTTGCTGGGGGAGGGCTACGACCTCGCGCTACGGATCGGGGTGCTGGAGGATTCGACCTTGATCGCCCGCCGCATCGCAACCATCGACCGGGTCTACTGCGCCAGCCCGTCATATCTGGCGCAACGCGGCACACCCTTGCGCCCCGAAGACCTGCGCAACCATGACTGCCTGCCCTATGGTCACAGCCGTCAGGTTCAATGGCGTTTTGGAGGAGGGGGTAAACCGCTGGTGTTGGAAGTCGCCGGGCGCATGCGCGCCAACAACGGTGATCTGCTCCGGGATGCGGCCATTGCCGGCATGGGTATTACCTATCTCCCCACCTTCATCCTCGGCGATGCGCTGAAGGACGGACGGCTGATCAAGGTCCTGGAGGGTTTCGAAACCGAGCCCCTCGCCCTGTCGGCGGTCTACCCGCAACATCGCCAGAGCGCTCCCCCGGTGCAAGCGCTGGTGGAATTTCTACGTGAGCACATGCAATGAGTGGCTGAGCTTTCAGCCGCCACCAGACGGCTGAAAGCTTGCGTGATACCAATCAGGCGGCCATATTGGCGCCGGACAGTTCCTTCTTGTACTGCGCCTTCATGGTTTCCATCTGTTCACCCAAGGCATCCAGCTTGGCTTTGCCCAGCACTTTCTTGGCTTGGGGGAACATCTCTTTTTCTTCTTCTTCGATGTGGTGCTCAAGCAGTTCCTTGACCACTTTCACCCGGCCGGCAAATTCCGGTTGGGAAGGATCGGTGGCCTTCAGGTCCGGCAGCACCAGTGAATCGACCGTGCGATGTTCTTCCTTGGCCTCGTAGTACATTTCGGCCTCGTCCTTGCCCCCCGCTTGCTTGAAGGCCGGGTACAGGATCTCTTCTTCCAGCCGGGTATGAATGGTGACTTCCATTTCCAGCTTCGCCAACAGGTCAGTACGTTTCTTGACGCCGCGTTCGGTGGATTCGCTCAGTTGAGCCAGAATACCTTTGACGCGTTCATGGTCAGCTTTCAACAGATCGATGGCGTTCATATACAGCTCCTCGGCAATTCACGGTTACGCGCCGGCTTCAAGCGCCGACGTCGCGTTAACCAAGGATTGCATCGGCCGTGCCAGCCAGGTGGCTTTATAAAGTTCTTTTAAAACAATGGGTTGAGATGGATGCCATTTTTATCATCGTGCAGGCTGCATGAAGAGGGGCCAAAGCGCCTTGCACTTTGCGTTGCCTGACCTAGAACCCCTTGTGGGAGCGAGCCTGCTCGCGATAGCGGTCGTTCAGCCAATGATGAAGTCGACTGGCCTGGCCTCATCGCGAGCAGGCTCGCTCCCACAGAGGATTTTGCAGCTCAGTCGTCGAGCAATTGCCGCACCCGCTCGGCAATCGCCAAGCAAGATGTCAGCCCTGGCGATTCGATGCCGAACAGGTTGATCAGCCCAGGTACCTGGTGCTCGGCAGCGCTACTGATGAGGAAGTCGCGGGAGGGTTCGCCGGGGGCGGAGATCTTCGGGCGGATGCCGCTGTAGGCCGGTTGCAGGCTGTGGTCGGGCAGGTCGGGCCAGTAAGTGCGAATCGCCGGGTAGAAGGTTTCGGCGCGCGCCGGATCGACCCGATAATCCTCGTGTTCGACCCATTCGATGTCAGGCCCGAAACGGGCCTGGCCCGCCAGGTCCAGGGTCATGTGGATGCCCAGCCCGGCGGCTTCCGGAGCCGGGTAGACCAGATGCCGGAAGGGCGCGCGTCCGGCAAGGCTGAAGTAATTGCCCTTGCACAAATAGTCGGGGGGCACTGTTTGCGCCGGCAGGCCCTCCATGCGACGGGCGAGGGCGGGCGCCTGGAGGCCGGCGACGTTGATCAGTCGGCGGCAGGACAGCTTCATCTGGGCCGTGCCACCCAACTCCAGCAGAAACTGCCCCGCGCCGATGCGAACCCCCAGCAACGGCGTGTGGAAGGCCAGGTTCGCGCCGGCCGCTTCGGCATCGCCTTGCAAGGCCAGCATCAAGGCATGGGAATCGACAATGCCCGTGGAAGGCGAATACAACGCGGCGACACACGCCAGCGCCGGCTCCAGGGCCAACGCCTGCTCCTGATCGAGCAGGCGCAAGTCGTCCACGCCGTTCGTCAAGCCGCGTTCCAGCAAGACCTGGAGGCCGGCCACCTGCGCCGGGTCCTTGGCGACGATCAGCTTGCCGAGCCGGCGAGTCGTCACGCCGTGGCTTTCGCAATAGGCGTACAGCCGGTGCCGACCTTCGACGCACAACCGGGCCTTGAGGCTGCCCGGAGGGTAGTAGATGCCGGCATGGATGACTTCGGAATTGCGCGAACTGGTGCCCATGCCGATGGCGCCGCCGGCTTCGATCAACAGCACCTCATGGCCGGCCTGGGCCATCTCCCGGGCCACGGCCAGACCGACGACCCCCGCACCCACCACCACGCACTCGATATCGACGCTCAAGCTCTTTGCTCCTTCAGGGCTGCGTGACGTTCAGGGTAGCCCTGCCTGGAAGACAGGTGAAGACGATGTTCATGGAAAAGAGCAATGTTAAAAAATGTTAGATTGAAAAAATACTTCACAAGATCTGTTCATTGGTGGATGATCGAAACCAACCTGTAGGACAAAGCTCGCTACAAGACCCACCAGAACGGTTCGTTGTCTTTTCCGGAGTGCCTCATGAATAACAAGAATGTCGGTGTGATTGGTCTCGGCGCGATGGGCCTGGGCATTGCCCGCTCGTTGCTGCGCGCAGGCTTCAATGTGCATGCCTGCGATGTACGTGCCGCCGTCACCGAGCAATTTGCCGGCGAGGGCGGGGTGGCCTGTGCATCACCCGCCGACATGGCGGCTCAATGCGATGTGATCATCACCGTGGTGGTGAACGCCGAGCAGACCGACACGGTGTTGTTTGGCGAGAACGGTGCCGTGCAAGCCTTGCGCGAGGGCAGCCTGGTTATCGGTTGTGCCACCGTGGCGCCGACCTTTGCCGTGGAGCTGGGCCAGCGCCTGGCGCAGACTGGCCTGCTGTACCTCGACGCGCCGATCTCCGGCGGCGCGGCCAAGGCTGCGGCTGGCGAGATGACCATGATGACCTCGGGCCCGGCGCCGGCCTACGCCAAGGCCGAAGCGGTCCTGGCGGGCATGGCGGGCAAGGTCTATCGCCTGGGCGATGTCCACGGCCTGGGTTCCAAAGTCAAAATCATCAATCAATTGCTGGCCGGCGTACACATCGCCGCCTCGGCCGAAGCCATGGCCCTGGGGCTGCGTGAAGGCGTGGATGCCGATGCGTTGTACGAAGTGATCACCCACAGCGCCGGCAACTCCTGGATGTTCGAAAACCGCGTGCCGCACATTCTCAAGGCTGACTACACGCCCCTGTCGGCGGTGGACATCTTCGTCAAGGATCTGGGTCTGGTGCTCGATACCGCCCGCGCCAGCAAATTTCCGTTGCCGTTGTCGGCCACCGCGCACCAGATGTTCATGCAGGCCTCCAGCGCCGGTTTCGGCCGGGAGGATGATTCGGCGGTGATCAAGATTTTTCCGGGCATCGACTTGCCGACCGCCAAGCCCGATTCGATCTGAGGAGCCGCCATGACCCCTTCCAACGCGCGCCCGCTGCTGGGCTGCATTGCCGACGACTTCACGGGTGCCACGGACTTGGCCAACATGCTGGTGCGCGGCGGCATGCGTACGGTGCAGAGCATCGGCATCCCCGGTGCCGAAGACGCTGAAGGCCTGGCGGCCGATGCGATCGTGATTGCCCTCAAGTCGCGGACCCTGCCTGTGGCCGAGGCCATCGATGAATCCCTCGCGGCGCTGGCCTGGCTGCGTGAACGGGGGTGCCAGCAGATTTTCTTCAAATACTGCTCGACCTTCGATTCGACCGCCGCGGGCAATATCGGCCAGGTGAGCGAAGCCCTGCTCAAGGCCCTGGGCAGTGATTTCACCCTGGCTTGCCCGGCGTTTCCGGAAAACGGCCGGACGATTTTCCGCGGCCATCTGTTCGTGCAGGACCAGTTGCTGAACGAGTCGGGCATGCAACACCACCCGTTGACGCCGATGACCGACGCCAACCTGGTGCGTGTGCTGCAAGCCCAGACCTCCCTCGAGGTTGGCCTGTTGCGCTACGACAGTGTCGCCCAGGGCGTGGATGCAGTGCGGGCGAAGATGACCGAGTTGCGCGCCCGGGGCGTCGGCATGGCCATCGCCGACGCATTGTCCGATGCGGACCTGTACACCCTCGGCGCGGCCTGCGCGGACTTGCCCTTGCTGACGGGCGGCTCCGGGCTGGCCCTGGGGCTGCCGGACAACTTCCGGCGAGCCGGCCAGTTGAGGGACTTCGATGTGTCGACGCTGCCCCAGGTTCCTGGCGGTGAAGTGGTTTTGGCTGGCAGCGCGTCAATCGCCACCAATGGACAAGTGGCCGCCTGGCTCGAGGCTGGGCGGCCGGCCTTGCGCATCGATCCCGTGGCGTTGGCGGCTGGTGAGCCGGTGGTCGCCCGAGCCCTGGCGTTTGCCCGCGACGCGGCGGACACCGTGCTGATCTATGCCACCAACAGCGCCGATGAAGTCAAGGCTGTGCAGCAACAGTTGGGCGCTGGTCGGGCCGGTGCGCTGGTGGAGAACGCCTTGGGCGAGATCGCCCGGGGTTTGCGCGAGCAAGGTGTACGGCGTTTCGTGATTGCCGGTGGCGAAACCTCCGGCGCGGTGGTCAAGGCGCTGCAGGTGACGTTGCTGCAGATCGGCGCGCAGATCGATCCGGGTGTGCCTGCCACCCTCAGCAGTGGCGCGGAACCGCTGGCCCTGGCACTCAAGTCGGGCAATTTCGGCGGTCGCGATTTCTTCGCCAAGGCCCTCGCGCAATTGGCCGGAGGCGCCCGATGAGCCCCGAAAGCGCCTTGCGTGAAGAGATCTGCGAAGTCGGCCTGAGCCTCTATCAGCGTGGCTACACCGTCGGCAGCGCTGGCAACATCAGCGCCCGGCTCGACGATGGCTGGCTGATCACGCCGACCGATGCCTGCCTGGGACGTCTCGATCCAGCGGCCATTGCCAAGGTCAATGCCGCCGGCGATTGGGTGTCCGGACACAAGCCGTCCAAGACCCTGGCGTTGCATCGCCAGGTCTACGACCGCAACCCGACGGTCGGCGGCGTGGTGCACACCCACTCCACCCATCTGGTGGCGCTGACCCTGGCCGGGGTCTGGCGGCCCGACGACATCTTGCCTCCGCTCACGCCTTATCAGGTGATGAAGGTCGGGCACATTCCGTTGATCGGCTACCAGCGTCCCGGCTCGCCCAACGTGGCCGAGCAGGTGGCGCAACTGGCCAATCGGGTTCGCGGCGTGATGCTCGAACGCCTGGGCCCGGTGGTCTGGGAAAGTACGGTGTCCCGGGCCAGCTACGCCCTGGAAGAGTTGGAAGAGACCGCGCGGCTCTGGCTGATGAGCAATCCCAGGCCCGAGCCGCTCGATCAGGCGGCACTGGATGAGCTGCGCGCTATCTTCGGCGCCGATTGGTAAGGGATCCGCCACAAGAACCAAAGCCTTGCACAGCCAGTGGCGAGGGGATTGATTCCCTCGCTACCGGTGTCGTGCGGGCTGGCTGAAAAAACAATAACAACAGGATTCACTCCATGACCCACTTCAATCGCAGTGTTTGTCGCGCAAGCGTTCTCCCGATCCTCTCCGGAGGGTCGCGCCCATGAGCCCGGTCATCCTGATGATCACGGCCGGTGCCGGGATCGCGCTGTTGCTGTTCCTGGTGCTCAAGTACAAGTTCCAACCGTTCGTGGCGCTGATGCTGGTGAGCATCCTGGTGGCGCTGGTGGCCGGGGTGAAACCGGCCGACCTGGTGGCGACCATTGAAGGCGGCATGGGCAAGACCCTCGGCCATATCGCAATCATCATCGCTCTGGGCGCGATGATCGGGCGCATCATCGAGTTGTCGGGCGGCGCCGAGGCCCTGGCGAAAACCCTGATCGAACGCTTTGGCAACCGGCGTACACCGCTGGCCCTGACCATCGCCGGTTTCATCATCGGCGTGCCGGTGTTCTTCGAGGTGGGTGTCATCATCCTCATGCCGCTGGCCTATGGCGTGGCTCGTAGTGCCCGCAAGCCGTTGCTGGTGTTCGCCTTGCCGATGTGCGCGGCGTTGCTCACGGTGCATGCGTTCCTGCCGCCGCATCCAGGGGCCGTGGCGGCGGCCAGCCAGTTGGGTGCCGACCTGGGCCGTGTGTTGATGTTCGGCCTACCGCTGACTGCCTTTCTGTGTTTTGTCGGCTATAAGGTGGCAGGGCGCATGACGCGTCGCTTCTATCCGATGACCGACGACATCCGCGCTGAAGTCTACGGCCCCCACGTCACCAACGACGACCTGGCCGCCTGGAGCAATGGCAACGGCAGGGATCCGCTGCAAGCCGCCGTTGCGGTGTCCCATATGGGACTGGAAGAGTCCACCGGCTCGCTGGTCGCCAAGCTGCCACCGGCGCCGCCACCGGGGTTCGGCCTGATTGTGGGATTGATCCTGTTGCCGATCGTGCTGATCCTGCTGGGGACGCTGTCGACCACGCTGCTGCCGGTGGAATCCACGGTTCGTGGGGTCATGACGGTGCTGGGTGCGCCGCTGGTGGCCTTGCTGATCGACACCTTGCTTTGCGCCTGGCTGTTGGGCTCACGGCGGGGCTGGAGTCGCACCCAAGTGTCCGATGTGATCGGCTCGGCGTTGCCCGGGGTGGCGATGGTGATCCTGATCGCCGGTGCCGGTGGCGTCTTTGGCAAGGTGCTGGTGGACACCGGGATCGGTGCGGTGGTGTCCGAGATGTTGCGCACCACCGGGTTGCCGGTGCTGGCGCTGGGCTTTTTGCTGACCATGCTGCTGCGCGCCGTGCAAGGTTCGACCACGGTAGCGCTGGTGACCACCGCCGGTATCATCAGTCCGTTGATCGCGACGCTCGGCCTGACCCCCAATCACCTGGCGCTGCTGTGCCTGGCCATGGGCGGTGGCGGGCTGGCGATGTCTCACATCAACGACGCCGGCTACTGGATTTTCACTAAACTGGCAGGGCTCAACGTGGCGGACGGCCTGCGCACCTGGACCGTGATCACTACGCTGCTCGGTACACTCGGTTTCGGTATCACCTTGTTGATCTGGCCTTTTGTTTAAGGAATATCGGTATGCCTCGTTTCGCAGCCAATCTCAGCATGCTCTACCCGCAACATGATTTCCTCGACCGTTTCGCGGCCGCGGCGGCCGATGGTTTCGATGCCGTGGAATACCTGTTCCCCTACGAGTACGGCCCCGAGGTGCTCAAGCAGCGGCTGGATGACCACGGCCTCGTCCAGGCGCTCTTCAACGCACCGCCCGGGGATTGGACGGCGGGGGAGCGGGGGCTGGCGACGTTGCCGGGGCGCGAGCAGGAATTTCGTCAAGGCTTCGAGCGTGCCCTGGAATACGCCGCGGTGCTCGGCAACTCGAACATTCATGTGATGGCGGGCTTGCTCCCGTCCGAAGCCGAGCGTGCCCGGCACCACGCCGTGTACCTGGAAAACCTCGCCTACGCTACGACCCAGGCGGCGAAAGCCGGGATCACGGTGTTGCTGGAGCCGATCAACACCCGGGACATGCCGGGCTTTTTCCTCAATCGTCAGGATCAGGCCCATGCCATCTGCCGGGAGGTGGGGGCGGATAACCTCAAGGTCCAGTTCGATTGCTACCACTGCCAGATCGTCGAGGGCGACCTGGCGAGCAAACTCAGGCGCGACTTCAGCGGTATCGGGCATGTCCAGATCGCCGGCGTGCCGGATCGGCATGAGCCGGACCTGGGGGAGGTTCATTATCCGTTCCTGTTCGGATTGCTGGACGAGCTGGGCTATGACGGCTGGGTCGGCTGCGAATACCGTCCCCGTGGCGATACCTCGGCCGGCCTGCAGTGGCTGCGGGACTGGAAAGCGTTCTAGGAACTGTGAGAAATGGTGGTGGGTCAGCCGGCTTTGATGTTGACTGATCCATTGCCATCGCGAGCAGGCTCGCTCCCACAGAGATTTCGGCTGTTCGCCAGATTCCCGTTCGCCATCAATCCCCCTGTGGGAGCGGGCTTGCTCGCGAAAGCGGTGGGTCAGCTTGCATCAATCTATTTGTGCCACCGCCATCGCGAGCAAGCCCGGCTCCCACACTGATTTCGGCTGTTCGCCAGATTCCCGTTCGCCATCAATACCCCTGTGGGAGCGGGCTTGCTCGCGAAAGCGGTGGGTCAGCTTGCATCGATGTTATTTGTGCCGCCGCCATCGCGGGCAAGCCCGGCTCCCACACTGATTTCGGCTGTTCGCCAGATTCCCGTTCGCCATCAATCCCCTGTGGGAGCGAGCCTGCTCGCGATGGCGGTGGGTCAGCTTGCATCGATGTTATTTGTGCCGCCGTCATCGCGGGCAAGCCCAGCTCCCACAGAGATTTCGGCTGTTCGCCAGATTCCCGTTCGCCATCAATCCCCTGTGGGAGCGGGCTTGCTCGCGAAAGCGGTGGGTCAGCTTGCATCAATCTATTTGTGCCACCGCCATCGCGGGCAAGCCCGGCTCCCACACTGATTTCGGCTGTTCGCCAGATTCCCGTTCGCCATCAATCCCCTGTGGGAGCGAGCCTGCTCGCGATAGCGATGGACCGGCTTGCGACGATGTCAGGCAGGCTGCCCATCCGGCAGCAGCAACTCGACGCCTTGCTTGCGGATGCCATCTGCCGCTGCCGGTGCCAGGGCGTTGTCGCTGATGATGAAGTCGAACTGCTCCAGCCCGGCGATGCGGTACATGCTGAAGGTGCCATACTTGGAACTGCTGGCCACCAGTACCACTTGCGAGGCCGACTGCATCGCCACCTGCTTGACCTCCACTTTCAAGGCCGACGGCGTGGTGATGCCCCGTTGCAGGTCCCACGAACTGGTGGACATGAAGGCAATGTCCGTCACCACCTGACGCAAGGTCGCCACCGCCAGCCCGCCGACGCAAGAGTGGTTGGAATGATCCAACTGCCCGCCGGTATGAATCACCGTCACCTGCGGCGCTTCCATCAGCGCCTGGACCACGCCGAAATCGTTGGTCACCACCGTCATTCCCGACAACGCCTTGATGTAGGGCACGATCTCCAGCGTGCTGGTGCCGGCATCCAGGTACACCGTCATGTCATCCTTCAACAGCCTGGCCGCCAGTTTGGCCATGGCCTGCTTCTGCGGCAGCTCCACCACGGCCTTGGACTGGTGGCTCGGCTCGCTGTGCAGCTGGCTGGCGATACGCACCCCACCCGTCACCGAATAAGCCCGGCCTTCCTGTTCCAGCAGGGCAATGTCGCGACGCACGGTCATGTGCGAGCAATCGAACATCTCCATCAACTGATGGACGCTCAGCACCTGATGCTTGCGCAACTGACGCAGGATCTGTTCCCGGCGCTGCTCGGGAATCATCGGTGCGGGGCTGTCGTTGGCCATGTCCTTGGAGGTGGGCATTGGTGTGGGCTCGGTAACTGAGAGGGCAGGGGAGCGGACATAGTAACGAATCTGCGGGAGGCGGACGAGGAACAAAGCCGAGTAAGCTACCTCGCCACGATTGTCTTTCCACAGCCATAAAAAAACCCGCATCTCGCGATACGGGTTTTTTCACTGCGACGGGGTTCAGGCAATCAGCCTGTCAGGCCCGCCTGCTGGACCAGGGTCAGCAACGGCTGTGGGTACACACCGAGGAAGAACGCCAGGATGGCGATGGCCAGCAGCATCACGCCGCCCGCTTTCTGTTCCCAGTGCAACTCGGCGTCGTGGCGACGCAGGTTGGGTTCCATCAGGTACAGGGTGACCATGACACGCAGGTAGTAGAACACGCCGATGGCACTGCCCAGCACCAGGGAGCCGACCAGCCACCATTGGTGAGCCTCGACGCCGGTGGCGACGATGTAGAACTTGCCGATGAAGCCGGCGGTCAGTGGGATGCCGGCCAGGGACAGCATCATCACGGTCAGCACGGCGGTCAGGTACGGACGGCGCCAGAACAGGCCGCGGTATTCGTACAGGGCGTCGGCGTCACGGCCGTTGTAAGGCGAGGACATCAGGGTGATCACGCCGAAGGCGCCGAGGCTGGTGATCACGTAGGTGACCAGGTACACGCCGATGGCTTCCACCGCCAGGCCTTTGCTGGCGATCAGGGCGATCAGCAGGTAACCGAAGTGGGCGATGGACGAGTAACCCAGCAGACGCTTGAGGTTGCTCTGGGTCAGTGCCAGCAGGTTACCGAACAGGATCGACACGATGGCGATGATGGTCAGCACGTTGCTCAGGACGCCACTGCTGGCCACTGGCGAGATCTGGAACAGACGCACCATCACCGCGAACACCGCCACTTTTGAGGCCGTGGCCAGGAACGCCGCCACCGGCGCCGGGGCGCCCTCGTAGACGTCCGGGGTCCAGAGGTGGAACGGTACCAGCGACAGCTTGAACGCCAGGCCGATCAGCATCATGCCCAGGCCCAGTTGCGCGATCGGGCTAGGCAGGCCGGTGGCCGCCAGGGCCTGGCCGATACCGACGAAGCTCAGGGTACCGGCTTCCGCGTAGAGTAGCGCCATGCCGAACAACAGGAACGCCGAACCGGCCGCCGACAGCACCATGTACTTGATGCCGGCTTCCAGGGAGCGCTTGTTGAAGAAGGCGTAGGCCACCAGGCCGTAGACCGGCACCGACAGCAGTTCCAGGCCGATGAACAGGCTGGCCAGGTGCTGCGCGCTGACCAGGACCAGGCCACCGGCGGCGGCCATCAGGATCAGCAGGTACAGTTCTTCACGGTTGCCCGGGTAACCCGAACCGCCATCGCCGAGGTAGGCGTGGGCGAGGGTGACACAGGCCAGGGTGGCGACCAGGATCAACGCCATGTACAGGCAGGCGAAGCTGTCGATCTGCAGCAACGGCGTGACCGCCAGTGGCGCGACTTTCAGGGCCGGCAGGATCGACAGCAAGGCCAGGTTCAGCCCCGCCACCGACAGCAGGAAGGTCTGTGAGTGATTGCGCCGCCAGGCGATCGCCAGCATCACCACGATGATCGTGGCGCTGGTGATCAGCAGCGGTGCAAGCGCGATAAAGTGTTGAATCGTGAATTCCATAGCGCTCTTACCGGGCCGAAGCGAGTTGAGAGAAGGCGGTGCCGAGCCACTGCTGCACGCCATGCATGGTGGCGGCAGACGTGTCGAGGAACGGCTGCGGGTAGACGCCGAGGTAGACCAGCAGCATCGCCAGGCCCAGCACCATGATCAGTTCGCGACCGTCCATGCCGCGCAGCACTTCGTCCGACTTCGACGGGCCGAAGTAGGCGCGGTGGATCATGATCAGCGAATAGACCGAACCGAACACCAGGCCGGAGGTGGCGATGGCGATGATCCACGGCGCGCTGACGAAGGTACCGATCAGGATCAGGAACTCGCCGACGAAGTTGCCGGTTCCCGGCAGGCCCAGGGAGGCGGCCGCGAAGAACAGGCTGATGGCCGGCAGGTAGGCGATGCGCGACCACAGGCCACCCATCTCACGCATGTCCCGGGTGTGCAGGCGCTCGTACAACTGACCGCTGAGGATAAACAGTGCCGCCGCCGACAGACCGTGGGCGAGCATCTGGATCACCGCGCCTTGCAGGGCGAGCTGGCTGCCGGAGTAGATCCCGATCAGCACGAAGCCCATGTGCGAGACGCTGGAGAAGGCGATCAGGCGCTTGATGTCGGTCTGGGCGAACGCCAGGAACGCACCGTAGAAGATCCCGATCAGGCCCAGGGTCATCGCAATCGGCGCGAACTCGGCCGAGGCGTTGGGGAACAGCGGCAGGGCGAAACGCAGCAGGCCGTAGGCCGCTGTCTTCAGCAAGATACCGGCCAGGTCCACGGAACCTGCGGTCGGCGCCTGGGCGTGGGCATCCGGCAGCCAGGAGTGGAACGGCACCACCGGCAGCTTCACCGCGAAAGCGATGAAGAAGCCCAGCATCAGCACGTACTCGGTGCTGCGCGACATCTGCACTTTCAACAGGTCGGCGTAGTTGAAGGTAATCACGCCGGTGTTGTTGAAGTTGACCAGCACCAGGCCAAGGATCGCCACCAACATGATCAGGCCGGACGCCTGGGTGAAGATGAAGAACTTGGTCGCCGCGTAGATCCGGGTCTTCTTGCCGTCCGAAGAACTGTGACCCCAGAGCGCGATGAGGAAGTACATCGGCACCAGCATCATTTCCCAGAAGAAGAAGAACATGAACAGGTCCAGCGCCAGGAACACGCCGACGACACCGCCCAGGATCCACATCAGGTTCAAGTGGAAGAAGCCGACGTGACGCTGGATCTCTTTCCAGGAGCAGAGTACCGAGAGGATACCCAGCAGGCCGGTCAGCAGGATCATCAGCAGCGACAGGCCATCAAGGGCCAGGTGCACGCTGATGCCGAAGCGTTCGATCCAGAGGTGCTTGAATTCAAGCGCCCAGGTCGGGTTGGCACCAGGGGCCGGGGCGAATGAATAGTCACCGGTCGCCCACAGCCAGAGGCCGAGCGCGAGTTCCAGGGACATGGTCAGCAGCGCAATCCAGCGCGGGAGCGTGGAGCTGGAGCGCTCCGCGATCCAGCACAGCAGGCCGCCGATGAAGGGGATCAGGATTAGCCAGGGCAGAATCATGACGGGCTCGTTTCCTTTCGCAAGTTCGCAAGGTTCATATCAGACCGCTACCAGCACGATGGCGCCGATAACCAGCACGGCGCCAGCCGCCATGGAAGCCGCATACCAACGCAGTTGACCGGTCTCGGTACGGCTCAGGGCAGTGTGGCCGCCCTTGGCCATGCGCGGGATCAGGCCAATGGTCTGGTCGAGCGGGTCTTTGCGCAGAATGTGGCTGATCGCAAGGTATGGCTTGACGAACAGTTTGTCGTAGATCCAGTCGAAGCCCCAGGCAGCGAACCACCAGGCCGAAAGGACACGGCCGAGGCCGCTGTTGGCGATGGCCGTGACGAAGCGACGCTTGCCCAGGAACAGCAGGGCGGACAGCAGGATACCCGCCAGGGCGATGGCGCCGGAGGCGATTTCCAGGCTGTGCTTGGCTTCGCCGCCGGCATGGCCGACGCTCTCCGGCAGTACACCGTGCAGCGGCGGGGTGATCATGGCGCCGACGAAGGTCGACAGCACGATCAGCACCGACAGCGGCAGCCAATGGGCAATCCCGTGGCCGGCGTGGGCTTCGGTCTTGGCTTCACCATGGAACGCGATGAAGATCAGGCGGAAGGTGTACAGCGAGGTCATGAACGCACCCACCAGGCCGGCATAGAGCAAGCCCTGGTTACCGCTGGCGAACGCTTCCCAGAGGATCTCGTCCTTGGAGTAGAAGCCGGCGGTCACCAGTGGCAGGGCCGCCAGGGCCGCGCCGCCGACGATGAAGCTGGCGTAGGCCAACGGCAGTTTCTTCCACAGGCCGCCCATCTTGAAGATGTTCTGCTCGTGGTGGCAGGCAACGATCACCGCACCGGAAGCAAGGAACAGCAGGGCCTTGAAGAAGGCGTGGGTCATCAGGTGGAAGATCGCGCCTTCCCAGGCACCGACGCCCAGGGCCAGGAACATGTAGCCGATCTGGCTCATGGTGGAGTAGGCGAGGATCCGCTTGATGTCGGTCTGTACCAGGGCGGCAAAGCCGGCCAGTACGAGGGTCACGCCACCGACGATGCCCACCAGGTGGAGGATGTCCGGCGCCAGGGCGAACAGGCCATGGGTACGGGCGATCAGGTAGACGCCCGCGGTCACCATGGTGGCAGCGTGGATCAGGGCCGATACCGGCGTAGGGCCGGCCATCGCGTCCGCCAACCAGGTCTGCAGCGGCAGTTGCGCGGATTTACCGACGGCGCCGCCCAGCAGCATCAGGGTCGCCAGGACGATCCAGAAGTCGCCGACCTTGAAGTGCTCGGGCGCCTTGACCAGCAGTTCCTGGATGTTCAGCGTGCCCAGTTGCTGGAACAGGATGAACAGGCCGATGGCCATGAACACGTCGCCGATGCGGGTGACGATGAACGCCTTGAGTGCCGCGTTGCCGTTGTTGCGGTTGCTGTAGTAGAAACCGATCAACAGGTACGAGCACAGGCCCACGCCTTCCCAGCCGAAGTACAGGAACAACAGGTTATCGCCAAGCACCAGGAACAGCATGCTGGCGATGAACAGGTTGGTGTAGGCGAAGAAGCGCGAGTAACCGGCTTCACCGCGCATGTACCAGGACGCGAACAGGTGGATCAGGAAACCCACGCCGACCACGACGCCCAGCATGGTGACCGACAGGCCGTCGATGTACAGGGCGAAGTTCGGCGTGAAGCCTTCCACCGCCATCCATTGCCACAGCACCAGGGTGTAGTGACCACCTTCGGGCGGTGCGACGTTGAATTGCCAGATCACGTAGGCGGCGACAATCGCCGACAGGCCGATGGAGCCGACGCCGATCAGGGCCGAAAGATTTTCCGAGAGACGTCCACGGGAGAACGCCAGCAGCAGGAAACCAATCAGGGGAAATACGAAAGTCAGAAAGATCATGTTCATCCGCGCATCTCACTGGCAGCGTCGATATCGAGCGTGTGGAAGCGGCGATACAGCTGCAACAGGATCGCCAGGCCGATACTGGCCTCGGCGGCTGCCAGGCTGATCACCAGGATGAACATGATCTGTCCATCGGGCTGCGCCCAGCGAGCGCCCGCGACGATGAAGGCCAGGGCGGCGGCATTCATCATGACCTCCAGGCTCATCAGCACGAACAGAATGTTGCGGCGGACCATCAGGCCGACCAGACCGAGACAGAACAGGATGCCGGCAACCGCCAGACCGTGTTCGAGAGGGATAGCAGGCATGTGATTACTCCTTCGCCTCGTTACGGCCCAAATGGAACGCCGTGACGGCTGCGGCAAGCAGCAGCATCGAGGCGAGTTCGACCACCAGCAGGTACGGACCGAACAGGCTGATGCCCACGGTCTTGGCACCTACGGTGGTGTGGCCGATGGCCTGGCCGCTCTGGTGAGCGAACAGCACATACAGCAGTTCACCCAGCAGCAGGGCGGCGAGAATCACCGGCCCCGCCCAGATACCGGGCTTGAGCCAGTTACGCTCCTGCTGGACCGAGGCCGGGCCGAGGTTCAGCATCATCACCACGAACACGAACAGCACCATGATGGCGCCGGCGTAGGCGATCACTTCCAGGGCCCCGGCGAACGGCGCGCCGAGAGCGAAGAAGGTCATGGCCACGGCGATGAGCGAAATGATCAGGTAGAGCAGGGCATGTATGGGGTTGGTGTTGGTGACCACACGAAGCGTGGACACCACCGCGATACCCGATGCGAAATAGAAAGCGAATTCCATCTTTCTTCCTTAAGGCAGCAAGCTCTTCACGTTGATCGGTTCGGCTTCGTTCTGCGCGGCGCCTTTCGGCTTACCGGCAATGGCCATACCTGCAACACGATAGAAGTTGTAATCAGGGTTTTTACCGGGACCGGAAATCAGCAGATCTTCTTTCTCGTACACCAGGTCCTGACGTTTGAAATCCGCCATTTCGAAATCCGGCGTGAGCTGGATCGCGGTGGTCGGGCATGCTTCCTCGCAGAGGCCGCAGAAAATGCAGCGCGAGAAGTTGATGCGGAAGAAGTCCGGGTACCAGCGACCGTCTTCGGTTTCAGCTTTCTGCAACGAGATGCAGCCTACCGGGCAGGCCACGGCGCACAGGTTGCACGCTACGCAGCGCTCTTCGCCGTCGGGGTCGCGGGTCAGGACGATGCGGCCGCGGTAACGCGGTGCCAGGTAGACCGGCTCTTCCGGGTATTGCAGGGTGTCGCGCTTGCGAAAGCCATGGCCGAAGATCATGACCAGGCTTCGCAGTTGGGTACCGGTACCCTTAACGATGTCGCCAATATATTTGAACATGGGTCAAATCCTCACTGAACCGCGGCCGCAGGCGTGTTCATCAACACGATCGCAGCGGTCACCAGCAAATTGATCAGGGTCAGCGGCAGGCAGAATTTCCAGCTGAAGTCCATCACCTGGTCGTAGCGTGGGCGCGGGATCGAGGCGCGCAGCAAAACGAACAGCATGATGAAGAACGCGGTCTTCAGGGCGAACCACACGAAGGACAGTTGCGGCAGGATGTCGAACGGACCGTGCCAGCCGCCGAAGAACAACGTCACCAGCAGTGCCGAGATCAGGACGATACCGATGTACTCGCCCACGAAGAACATGCCCCATTTCATGCCGGCATATTCAATGTGGTAACCGTCGGCCAGTTCCTGTTCCGCTTCCGGCTGGTCGAACGGGTGACGGTGAGTCACCGCCACGCCAGCGACGAAGAACGTACAGAAGCCGAAGAACTGCGGAATGATGAACCACAGGTGCTGGGCCTGGTACTCGACGATGTCGCGCATGTTGAACGAACCGGCCTGGACCACCACGCCCATCAGCGCCAGACCCATGAACACTTCATAGGACACGGTCTGGGCCGAAGCCCGCAGGCTGCCCAGCAGGGCGAACTTGTTGTTGCTCGACCAGCCGGCGAACAGCACCGCGTACACCGACAGGCCGGCCATGGCGAAGAAGAACAGCAGGCCGATGTTCAGGTCCGCCACGCCCCAGGTCGGGGTGATCGGGATGATCGCGAAGGCGATCAGCAAGGCGCTCATGGCCACCACCGGTGCCAGGGTGAAGATCACCTTGTCGGCAAACGGAGGCGTCCAGTCTTCCTTGAAGAACATCTTGATCATGTCGGCGGCGATCTGGAACATGCCGTACGGGCCGACGCGGTTCGGACCGTAGCGGTCCTGCCACCAGCCCAGCAGGCGACGTTCGACAAAGCTCAGCAGCGCGCCTGTGACCACCACGGCCAGCAGGATCACGATGGCCTTGAGGACCGTCAGGATCACAGCGATCACTTCAGGGGTGAACCAGCTCATTGCGCTGCCTCCTGCAGACCGTCGACGGTTTTACCGAACACCGCCGGCGGGATTCCCGCCAGGCCAGCCGGCAGGGCCACCAGGCCGGCGCCCAGTTCTTCATTGATGCGCAGCGGCAGACGCAGGGTCTGGCCGGCCACGTTCAGGCTCAGCAGGGCGCCATCGTTGACACCCAGGCGGTCGGCTTCGGACTTGGCCAGCGCCACGTAGGCGGCCGGGATGCGTTCCTGAACCGGCGCGGCCTTGGAAGAGTTCTCTTCGCTGCCGAACAGGTGATGGAACGGCACGACCTGCCAGGTGCCCGGTGCCGGGTTGAAGGCGCGCGGTACGCTGGCGAACCAGCTCAGGCCATCGCCCTGGCTTTCGATCAGGCGGGTGCCTGGATCACCGGCACGCAGGTGACCACCGACTTCGTCCTGGAACTTGTTCCAGGCCTGCGGCGAGTTCCAGCCCGGCGACCAGGCGAACGGCACTTGCGAGCGCGGTTCGGCGGAGCCCGAGTAACCTTCCATGGAGAAGGCGAACGCGGTGTCCTGGTCCTGCGGGGTGCGTGGTTCGTGAACGTTGATGTTCGCGCGCATGGCGGTACGGCCGGAGTAACGCAGCGGTTCACGGGCCAGTTTCAGGCCCTTGATGCGGAACGAGGCGGACGGCGCGGCGTCGACGATGCCGGCCAGTTGCGCGGTGCTCGAGGCACAGGCAGCGGTGACGTGGTCGAGTTGCGTCCAGTCGATCGGCTGGTTCAGCAGGGTGGCGCGCAGGGCGTGCAGCCAGCGCCAGCCTTCGTGGACCAGGATGCTGGCGTCCAGGTATTGCGGGTCGAAGACCTGGAAGAAGCGCTGGGCGCGGCCTTCCTGGCTGACCAGCGTACCGTCGCCTTCGGCGAAGCTCGCCGCCGGCAGCACCAGGTGGGCGCGGTCGGTGGTGGCGGTCTTCTGGTGGTCGGCGACGATCACCACTTTCGCGGCGTTCAGCGCGGCGTCCACACGGGCTTTGTCGGTGCGGGTGTACAGGTCGTTCTCCAGCACCACGATGGCGTCGGCGCTGCCGTCGATCACTGCTTGCAGGGCTGCATCCACCGATTCGCCACCGAGCATGGCCAGGCCGAGGCTGTTGGCTTCCGGCACAACCAGGCTGATGGAACCGTTCTTCTCGCGCAGTTTCAGGGCCTTGGCGATGTTGGCGGCGGCCTCGATCAGGGCCTTGGAGCCCAGAGAGGTACCGGCGATCACCAGCGGACGCTTGGCCGCCAGCAGGGCGTCGGCGATGCGCTGGACCAGGGCGGTCGCTTCGCTGTCCAGGCCTTCGACGGCCGGGGCGCTGGCGTCCAGGGCGTGGGCCACGGCAAAGCCGATGCGCGCCAGGTCGTCAGGGGCGGCGTGAACGCATTCCTCGGCGACGTCGTCGAGCTTGGTTTCAGCCAGGCTGGCGATGAACAGCGGGTTCAGCTCATGCTGGCCGATGTTCTTCACGGCAGCGTCGAGCCACGGCTGGACGCGCATGGCGTCGGCCATGTCTTCGGCCTTGCCCTTGACCGACTGGCGCAGGGCCAGGGCCATGCGTGCGGCGGTCTGGGTGAGGTCTTCGCCGAGGACGAACACGGCATCGTGGTCTTCGATGTCACGCATCGTCGGCACGGGCAGCGGGCTGTCCTTGAGCACTTGCAGCACCAGGCGGATGCGCTCCAGCTCAGCGGCTTCGATACCGCTGTAGAAGTGCTCGGCGCCGACCAGTTCACGCAGTGCGTAGTTGCTTTCCAGGCTGGCCCGTGGCGAACCGATACCGACAATGTTGCGGCCGCGCAGCAGTTCGGCGGCCTTGTCCAGGGCTGCGTCCAGGCTCAGCTTGGTACCGTCGGCCAGCAGCGGCTGGCGTGGACGGTCCGTGCGGTTGACGTAGCCGTAGCCGAAGCGGCCGCGGTCGCACAGGAAATACTGGTTCACCGAACCGTTGTAGCGGTTCTCGATGCGACGCAGTTCGCCGTAGCGCTCGCCCGGGCTGATGTTGCAACCGCTGGAGCAGCCGTGGCAGATGCTTGGCGAGAACTGCATGTCCCACTTGCGGTTGTAGCGCTCGGAGTGGGTCTTGTCGGTGAACACACCGGTCGGGCAGACCTCGGTGAGGTTGCCGGAGAATTCGCTTTCCAGGGTGCCGTCTTCAACGCGACCGAAGTACACGTTGTCGTGGGCGCCGAACACGCCCAGGTCGGTGCCGCCGGCGTAGTCCTTGTAGTAGCGCACGCAGCGGTAGCAGGCGATGCAGCGGTTCATCTCGTGGGAGATGAACGGGCCCAGTTGCTGGTTCTGGTGGGTGCGTTTCTTGAAGCGATAACGGCGCTCGTTGTGGCCGGTCATCACGGTCATGTCTTGCAGGTGGCAGTGACCGCCTTCCTCGCAGACCGGGCAGTCGTGCGGGTGATTGGTCATCAGCCATTCGACGACACTGGCGCGGAACGCCTTGGATTCTTCATCGTCGATGGAGATCCAGGTGTTGTCGGTGGCGGGGGTCATGCAGGACATGACGATCCGACCACGGGTGTCGTTCTCGTCGGTGTACTGCTTGACCGCGCACTGGCGGCAGGCCCCGACGCTACCAAGCGCGGGATGCCAGCAGAAATATGGGATGTCGAGGCCTAGCGACAGACATGCCTGTAACAGGTTGTCTGCCCCGTCGACTTCGAGCGCTTTGCCGTCTACGTGGATAGTGGCCATGGTTCAAAGTTCTTCGTTGGCCCGGTGTCAGCGGGCGTGGCTAATGGAATCTTGTCGTTCGTCCGAATCCAAACAGCCTGCAAAGGCGTCATCGGACGAAAGGCGAAGGGCACGGACCCTTCGCCTTCTTAAGCGTGTTACGCGCCGACCATGGTCGGCGTGACCACCTGATTGAGATCGCCTGCGCGGGTAGGCGCGATGCCGGCCTCGAATTCAGAGCGGAAGTATTTGATCGCGCTGCCCAACGGCTCCACGGCACCCGGTGCGTGAGCACAGAAGGTCTTGCCTGGGCCGAGGAAACCCACCAGACCCAGCAGGGTCTCGATGTCGCCGGGCTGGCCTTCGCCGTTCTCAATGGCCATCAGCAGCTTGACGCTCCAGGGCAGGCCATCGCGGCAAGGGGTGCAGAAGCCGCAGGACTCACGGGAGAAAAACTGCTCCATGTTGCGCAGCAGCGAAACCATGTTGACGCTGTCGTCCACCGCCATGGCCAGGCCGGTACCCATCCGGGTGCCCACCTTGGCGATGCCGCCGGCATACATTTGTGCGTCCAGGTGTTCCGGCAACAGGAAACCGGTACCGGCACCGCCGGGCTGCCAGCACTTGAGCTTGTAGCCGTCGCGCATGCCGCCGGCGTAATCCTCGAACAGCTCGCGGCCGGTGACGCCGAAGGGCAGTTCCCACAGGCCGGGGTTCTTGACCTTGCCGGAGAAGCCCATGAGCTTGGTGCCCATGTCTTCGCTGCCGTCGCGGGCCAGGGATTTGTACCAGTCCACGCCGTCGGCGATGATCGCCGGCACGTTGCACAGGGTCTCGACGTTGTTCACGCAGGTCGGCTTGCCCCACACGCCCACGGCGGCAGGGAAGGGCGGTTTGGAACGCGGGTTGGCGCGGCGGCCTTCCAGGGAGTTGATCAGTGCGGTTTCTTCACCGCAGATGTAACGCCCGGCACCGGTGTGGACGAACAGCTCGAAATCGAAGCCGCTGCCCAGGATGTTCTTGCCCAGGAGGCCCGCAGCCTTGGCTTCTTCCACGGCACGGTTCAGGTGCTTGGCGGCGGTGGTGTATTCGCCGCGCAGGAAGATGTAGCCACGGTAGGTTTTCAGCGCACGGGCGCTGATCAGCATGCCTTCGATCAGCAGATGGGGCAGTTGCTCCATCAGCATGCGGTCCTTCCAGGTATTGGGTTCCATTTCATCCGCGTTGCAGAGCAGGTAGCGGATGTCGATGGATTCGTCCTTGGGCATCAGGCCCCACTTCACGCCGGTGGGGAAGCCCGCACCGCCGCGACCCTTGAGGCCGGAGTCCTTCACGGTCTGGACGATGTCGTCCTGGGCCATGTCGGCGAACGCCTTGCGCGCGGCGGCGTAGCCGTTCTTGGCCTGGTACTCGTCCAGCCACACGGCTTCGCCGTCGTCACGCAGGCGCCAGGTCAGGGGATGGGTTTCGGCCGAGCGCTTGATGCGGTTGGCGGGCCCGAAGGAAGTCAGGGTCATACGTAGCCCTCCAGCAATTTGGCGACGCCAGCGGGTGCAACGTCACCGAAGGTGTCGTCGTCGATCATCAGCGCCGGGGCCTTGTCGCAATTGCCCAGGCAGCACACCGGCAGCAGCGTGAAGCGGCCGTCGGCGGTGGTCTGGCCGAGGCCGATGCCCAGCTTGCTCTGGATTTCGCTGACCACGGATTCGTGGCCACCGATGTAGCAGACCATGCTGTCGCAGACGCGAATGATGTGGCGGCCTACGGGCTGGCGGAAGATCTGGCTGTAGAAGGTGGCGACGCCTTCGACGTCGCTCGCCGGAATGCCGAGGATCTCGCCGATGGCGTAGAGCGCGCCGTCAGGCACCCAGCCACGTTCCTTCTGGACGATCTTCAGGGCTTCGATCGACGCCGCGCGCGGGTCTTCGTAGTGATGCAGCTCGTGCTCGATGGCCGAGCGCTCGGTTTCGCTCAGGGCGAAACGGTCTGTCTGGATAAGCGTGCTGTTCATGCTTAGCGGTCCACGTCGGCCATAACGAAATCGATACTACCCAGGTACGCGATCAAGTCCGCGACCATGCTGCCTTTGATCACCGAAGGGATCTGCTGCAGGTGCGGGTAGCTTGGGGTGCGGATCCGGGTACGGTAGCTCATGGTGCCGCCGTCGCTCGTCAGGTAATAACTGTTGATGCCCTTGGTCGCTTCGATCATCTGGAAGGACTCGTTGGCCGGCATGACCGGGCCCCACGAAACCTGCAGGAAGTGCGTGATCAGGGTCTCGATGTGCTGCAGCGTGCGCTCCTTGGGCGGCGGCGTGGTCAGCGGGTGATCCGCCTTGTACGGGCCTTCCGGCATGTTGCGCATGCATTGCTCGATGATCTTGACGCTCTGGCGCATTTCCTCGACGCGAACCATGCAGCGGTCATAGGCATCGCCGTTGGCCGCCAGCGGTACTTCGAATTCGAAGTTCTCGTAGCCGGAGTAGGGGCGTGCCTTGCGCAGGTCGAAGTCGCAACCGGTGGAACGCAGGCCTGCACCGGTGACGCCCCATTCCAGGGCTTCCTTGGTGTTGTAGGCGGCGACACCGATGGTACGGCCCTTGAGGATGCTGTTCTGCAAGGCGGCCTTGGTGTATTCGTCCAGGCGCTTGGGCATCCACTCGACGAAGTCCTTGACCAGCTTTTCCCAGCCACGTGGCAGATCGTGGGCAACGCCACCGATGCGGTACCAGGCCGGGTGCAGGCGGAAACCGGTAATGGCTTCGATCACCGTGTACGCCTTCTGGCGGTCGGTGAAGGTGAAGAACACCGGCGTCATGGCGCCCACGTCCTGGATGTAGGTGCCCAGGAACAGCAGGTGGCTGGTGATACGGAAGAACTCGGCCATCATGATGCGGATGACGTCGACCCGGTCCGGCACTTTGATCCCGGCCAGTTTCTCGACCGAAAGCACGTACGGCAGGTTGTTCATCACGCCGCCGAGGTAGTCGATGCGGTCGGTGTACGGAATGTAGCTGTGCCAGGATTGGCGCTCGGCCATTTTCTCGGCGCCACGGTGGTGGTAGCCGATGTCCGGGACGCAGTCGACGATCTCTTCGCCGTCCAGTTGCAGGATGATGCGGAACGCACCGTGGGCCGAAGGGTGGTTCGGGCCCAGGTTGAGGAACATGTAGTCCTCGTTGGCGCCCGAACGCTTCATGCCCCAGTCTTCAGGCTTGAAGCGCGCGGCTTCTTCCTCGAGCTGCTGCTTGGCCAGGGACAGGCTGAACGGGTCGAACTCGGTGGCACGGGCCGGGAAGTCCTTGCGTAGCGGGTGACCTTCCCAGGTCGGCGGCATCATGATGCGCGACAAGTGCGGGTGGCCGGGGAAATCGATCCCGTACATGTCCCACACTTCACGTTCGTACCAGTTGGCGTTCGGCCAGATGCCGGTCACGGTCGGTACGCTGAGGTCGCTCTCGGACAAGGCGACCTTGATCATTACGTCACTATTACGCTCGATCGACATCAGGTGATAGAACACGGTGAAGTCGACGCCGTCGGGCAGGCCCTGGCGCTTGGTGCGCAGGCGCTCGTCCACGCCGTGCAGGTCATAGAGCATGACGTACGGCTTGGGCAGGTTGCGCAGGAAGGTCAGGACTTCGACGAGTTTGGCGCGGGCAACCCAAAGCACCGGCATGCCGGTGCGGGTCGGCTGGGCGGTGAACGCCTCGGGGCCAAAACGGTTGTTCAGTTCGACGACCACATCCTGGTCGTCTGCCTTGTAGGGCGGGATGTACAGAGCACTGCCTGTAGTCATGGTTATTTATCGCTTTCGGTCAACGTAAAGAATGAAGCCAGGTTCGTGTTTCTTGTTCAGGAACAGAGCTGGATCAGACTTCGTCGGGGCTGCGCAGGTTGGTGACTGCGATACGCTGTTCGCGGCGCTGTTCCTTTTGCGACGGCATCTCGGCGCGATAGACGCCTTGATCGCCAACGACCCAGGACAGTGGGCGACGCTCCTGGCCAATCGATTCCTGCAACAGCATCAGGCCTTGCAGGAAAGCTTCGGGGCGGGGCGGGCAGCCAGGCACGTAGACGTCCACGGGCAGGAACTTGTCCACCCCTTGAACGACGGAATAGATGTCGTACATGCCACCGGAGTTGGCGCACGAACCCATGGAGATGACCCACTTCGGTTCGAGCATTTGCTCATAGAGACGCTGGATGATCGGCGCCATCTTGATGAAGCAGGTACCGGCGATAACCATGAAATCCGCCTGACGCGGCGATGCCCGGATCACCTCGGCGCCAAAGCGCGCGATGTCGTGGGGCGCCGTGAAGGCGGTGGTCATTTCCACGTAGCAGCACGAAAGGCCGAAGTTGTACGGCCACAGGGAGTTCTTGCGACCCCAGTTGACCGTGCTGTTCAGCACGTCTTCGAGCTTGCCCATGAAGATGTTTTTGTGGACTTGATCTTCTAACGGATCGGAGACGGTTTCCCGTTCGCCAATCGGATACTGCTCGTTAGGAGCATCGGGGTCGATCCTGGTGAGATTGTATTGCATTGCCAAAGCCTCATTGTTTCAGCTTCGCTTGCCGCTTGCGCCGAGCTTCCGGAGCCCAATCAAGTGCCCCCACCCGGAATAGGTAGACAAGACCTGCCAACAGAATTGCTATGAAAACGAGAGCTTCGACAAATCCGGTCCAGCCGCTTTCGCGGACGGACACAGACCAGGCAAAGAGAAAGAGGGCTTCGATATCGAAGATCACGAAGAGCATCGCGACCAGATAGAATTTGGCTGAGAGCCGCAAGCGGGCGCCACCGGTAGGCAGCATGCCGGACTCGAACGGTTCGTTTTTGCTGCGGCCCCAGGCTTTTGACCCGAGCAGGCTCGACAGCCCGAGCATGAAGGCACACAGGCCGACGACACCCAGAAGGAAAATGGCAAAGCCCCAGTTGTGGGCCATGAGTCCTGTCGCTTCGGGCATGCTGGAAATCCTTAACAGAGGGCAAAGGCCTCTGAGCTTGAAAGAAATAACGCAGTGACGATATGTCGCAGCAATCAATCGCGGTGATTTTATGGCTAAACACCGGGCAAGTAAAATTCCTATAGCGAAATTATTTATTGGAATAAGGACATAGCGCACCTCCAAGGCTGCGCAGCCCAGGCCCAGCGGGCATTGGCCGATAAATCATCGACTTTATTTCGTTTGCGCTGTAACAATGATAATGCCTTTCAAATGATAATTATTATTGTTTGCCCGGGCTTTTCATCAATAACCCGGTGCAGTAGCTGAGAACTTTTCTTACAGGGTGGCTACTGCAATTGTCAGCGCCGGCCGTTTTACTCTTTTTCAGACTGCCTGTTACTGCGTTCGATCAATTTTTCTATGGGCGCGTCGAAGGGAAGGGCTCGGTAAGGGTTGGATCTGCATGATGGCCGCTCCCGTGGAAGCCAGGCTTGTTCGCGCTGTCAGCAACGCGGTCCCGGGGCATTGGGGCATCTAGCAAAAGATCTTTGCCAGCAAAAATCGGCACGAGGCCTGGTCTAGAGCCTTGAAGGATTGATGGCAAATAGCTATCTTTGCGATTCACTCATCTAATCATCTATATCAATGCTGGTTAGACAATCGCTCCCTTCATAGCTGCGTCAGCTTCATCGTTCGCGGCTGATTACCAAAGGAATGTCATGAATTCTTGGCTCGCGAATATTAGCGTCATGCTCAAGTTGGCTTTGGGCTTTGCCGTTGTGCTGCTTCTGACCGCTGTCCTTGCCGCGACCGGCTGGTTCAGCCTGGGAAAAATGATCGAGCGCACTGATCGAATGACCAGCATTACCGAACTCGGCAACCGTCTTGATCTCCTGCGCAGGGCTCGCTTGCAATACCAGCTGGACAAGGGCGATGAACAAAAGGGGGCGTTGATCCAGGCGGCGCTGGAGCAGTTTGTCGCCAAGCAGAAAAGCCTTGCAAGCGAGTTGAAGAAAGCTGAAAACCTGAAAAAACTTGCGCTGATCGAGCAGGCCAGCACGCAGTATCAAGTGGCACTGAATGCGATGCGCGAGGCTTATCGCAATGACGCAGCCATGCGCAAGGAGATGGGGGTCAATGCGGTCAAGGGGGCCGCGCTGATTGCCAAGGTCATCAATGATGTAGAAGCAATGCCTGCTTCGGATGAGCGACGGTTCGAGTTGTACAGGATCATCCTCAAGGCCAAGGAGGACGTGGCCTTGGTGCGCTATGAGGTGCGTGGCTACACGGGCAACCCCAACAGCACCACCGAACAAGCCGCCAGCCGCCAGATCGAAAATGCGCTCAAGGGCATTGAAACCCTCAATGGCGCTTTCGGCCCGGCCTATGCCGACACCATCAAGCAGCTGGAAACCGCACTGATTGCCTACCGCCGTTCGGTGCAGAATTTCACCGCCAGCAACCAGGCCATTGTGAAGGCTGTGCAGGACACCATCGATTTGGGCGAGACGATTACCCGTCTGTCTGAAGAAATGTATGCCAGCCAACTGGTCTCCCGTGACGAAGACAGCGCCCAGGCCCGCATCCTGCAACTGAGCTGTACGGCCTTGGCGATGCTGCTGGGGATTCTTGCGGCCATGATCATCACTCGCCAGATTACGCGGCCGTTGCAGGACACCTTGGCTGTGGTCGATCGCATTGCAGCAGGTGATCTCACGCAAGACATGGTCGTGACCCGTAGTGATGAACTGGGTGTCTTGCAGCAAGGCATCCAGCGCATGGGCACCACGTTGCGCGACCTGATCGGTGGTATCCGCGATGGCGTCACTCAGATCGCCAGCGCCGCCGAAGAGTTATCGGCCGTCACCGAGCAGACCAGTGCCGGGGTCAATAGTCAGAAGACCGAGACCGACCAGGTGGCTACCGCCATGCACGAAATGTCCGCCACCGTGCATGAAGTCGCGCGTAATGCAGAGCAGGCTTGCACGGTCGCCTCAGAGGCCGATGCACAGGCCCGTATTGGCGACCAGGTCGTCGCGCAGGCCATCGTTCAGATCGAGCGCTTGGCCAGCGAAGTCGGGCGCTCCGTCGATGCCATGGATGACTTGGAGCAAGAAAGCGCGCGCATCGGCAAGATCATGGACGTGATCAAGGCGGTGGCTGAGCAGACCAACTTACTGGCCCTTAACGCCGCCATTGAGGCTGCTCGCGCGGGTGACGCCGGGCGCGGTTTTGCGGTGGTCGCTGACGAAGTACGTGGGCTGGCCCAGCGTACCCAGCATTCCACCGAAGAGATTGAAAGCCTGGTGGCGGGCTTGCAGAGCGGCACGCGCCAGGTATCGAGCATTATGCGAAATAGCCGCGAACTGACCGACAGTAGCGTGGAATTGGCCGGCAAGGCTGGCATCTCCCTCGGCAACATCACCCAGGCGGTTTCAGGCATCCAGGCCATGAACCAGCAGATTGCCGCTGCTGCGGTGCAACAAAGCTCGGTGGCCGAGGACATCAGTCGCAGTATCCTGAGCGTGCGCGATGTATCCGAACAGACCGCCTCGGCCAGCGAAGAAACCGCCGCTTCCAGCATCGAGCTGGCGCGCCTGGGTAACCAGTTGCAGCAACTAGTCAGTCACTTCAAGGTGTAAAAACGGCGAAAAAAAAGCCCCGAACCAGTCGGGGCTTCAGATCGTCGGCTTTGCGGTTAGCTTTTATTCGGTCCGCAAGGGCCGTTACCCATCGATCAGTGGAACTGCTCTTCTTCGGTGGAGCCGGTCAGTGCGGTCACCGACGAAGTGCCGCCCTGGATCACGGTGGTCATGTCGTCGAAGTAGCCGGTGCCCACTTCCTGTTGGTGAGCCACGAAGGTGTAGCCTTTCGCGGCGTCGGCGAATTCCTGCTCCTGCAGCTTCACGTAGGCGGTCATGTCGTTGCGGGCGTAGTCGTGCGCCAGGTTGAACATGCTGTGCCACATGTTGTGAATGCCGGCCAGGGTGATGAACTGGTGCTTGTAGCCCATGGCGGACAGTTCGCGCTGGAACTTGGCGATGGTCGCGTCGTCCAGGTTTTTCTTCCAGTTGAAGGAAGGCGAGCAGTTGTACGACAGGATCTGGTCCGGGTATTCCTTCTTGATCGCTTCAGCGAAGCGGCGGGCCTCATCCAGGTCTGGCTTGGCGGTTTCGCACCAGATCAGGTCGGCGTATGGGGCGTAGGCCAGGCCGCGGGCGATGGCCTGGTCAAGGCCGGCGCGAACCTTGTAGAAACCTTCCTGGGTGCGGGTGCCGGTCACGAATGGCTGGTCGTACGGATCGCAGTCGGAAGTCAGCAGGTCGGCGGCGTTGGCGTCGGTACGGGCCAGGATGATGGTCGGTACGCCGGCAACGTCGGCGGCCAGGCGGGCAGCGGTCAGCTTCTGCACGGCTTCCTGGGTCGGTACCAGTACCTTGCCGCCCATGTGGCCGCATTTCTTCACCGACGCCAGCTGGTCTTCGAAGTGAACGCCGGCGGCGCCTGCCTCGATCATGCTCTTCATCAGCTCGTAGGCGTTCAGGACGCCGCCGAAACCGGCTTCGGCGTCAGCCACGATCGGCGCGAAGTAGTCGATGTAGCCTTCGTCGCCCGGGTTCTTGCCGGCTTTCCACTGGATCTGGTCGGCGCGACGGAACGAGTTGTTGATGCGCTTGACCACGGTCGGAACCGAATCCACCGGGTACAAGGATTGGTCAGGGTACATCGACTCGGCGGAGTTGTTGTCCGCTGCCACTTGCCAGCCCGACAGGTAGATCGCCTGGATGCCGGCCTTGACTTGCTGTACGGCCTGGCCGCCGGTCAGGGCGCCCATGCAGTTGACGAAATCTTTCTCGGGACGGAAGGATGGCTTGGCGCCCTGGGTCACCAGGTTCCACAGCTTTTCGGCGCCCATTTTCGCAAAGGTGTGCTCAGGTTGAACCGAGCCACGCAGGCGGACGACGTCAGCAGCGGAATAATTGCGCTTCACGCCTTTCCAGCGTGGGTTCTCAGCCCAGTCTTTTTCAAGGGCTGCAATTTGCTGTTCGCGTGTCAGTGCCATGGAAATAAACCTCGTCGCATCGTCGGGTGTGGAAGATTCCTGCTCCTGCCGATCCGCCAGTCGTTGGCGAAGAAGGCTGCTCGCTGGCCAGGGGGCCGGGCATACAAGTCGGTTCAGGCGGGGAGGCGACGGGATGAACGATGGGCTCGAGGGGAAAGTGAGCAGGTAGAGGCGGACTGCGGGCGCATTCGGGCGTCGTGGGCCCTTGTACGAACTCAGAGTGATGCCGGGTTACCTAGTTACGCTTCCGTCCCTCGGGACAACTTCGTTCCAGTCGCAACCTCGTCAAACACACCTTGTGGGCGGTACAGACACGAATCGGCTTGCGGGGTAGTTGCAAGCGGCGACCCGAAGGCCCTTGCCAGGGCCCCTGATTAGCGGGAGCGAGGCCATCATGCCTTCGGTTTTTTGGCTCGTCAAACGTTTTGTAGTGCTTTTTTTGTGGCACTACATCTTTGGTCTAATACGACTCATCAGTCAGTTTTTGGTGCTTCAGTTCAGGGTGTCGACTTTGACCCGCAGAATCATGTCGTCGCGGCCTTGTGTCGAGTAGCTGCGGGTAAGGCCCTGTTTATCGGCTTGGGTCTGACGATTCACGCCCGCCAGGGTGATCCATTCACCCAGCCGTCCGCTGACAGTTGTGTCGGTACTCTGAACGTTCACTACATCGGGACGTTCCTGGCTCATGCGGTCACGGTTGGTACTGATGCTCAGATGAACGGTCTCGCCGGTGACGCTCGCCGTGACATAGAAACCCTGGGTGACGTTGCGGTATTCGGTCTGGCTTTGCATGCGACCGTAGCTGTCGGTCTGGTTGCTGGTGAACGGTACGCTCTGGCCGACTTGGATCAGCGCCGGTTGACCTTCGCTGGCTTGTACCTGTTGCACGCCACCGTCACGGCTGGCCGTGCTGCGGTTGATGATGCGGGTCTGGCTGGGTGCCGCGCCGTTGATGGAGTACCCCTGGTCGCCTTGCAGGTTGTTTTCGTTGGTGTCGACCGTGATCAGCAGGCGCTTGGGGGCGGTGTCCAGTTGCGCGAGGAATTGCCGGAGTTCCTCGATCTTGCCGGGCTCGGCATTGACGATCAGTTGATTGCCATAGGCGCTGACCTGGCCATCTTTGCCGATGAAGTTCTGCGCCACCGGGAGCAGGTCGGCGCTGGTGCGGTAATTCAGCGGTACGATTTGCGTATCGGCCATGACCGACAGGCTGCAGCCGAGCAGCAGGGTGGCCAGGAGGGTGCGTAGCGACATTCCATTTCTCCGCGGGACAAAGGCTTGATATTGCCAGTTTGTCGGCCCAGGGTGGGGCAAGTTGAATGATAGACGGCAAAACGCCCCGGCATCGGTGGATGGCGGGGCGTTTCTTACGCTTCAGGGCCTCTTCGCGAGCAGGCTCGCTCCCACATCGAGGTCGAGTGTGCACAAATTACATGAACACCACTGATTCTGTGGGAGCGAGCCTGCTCGCGAAGGCTGCGCCGTGGTATCAAGCCGAATGCCGCACCATATCCACATGGGGAATCCCGGCTTCCAGGAATTCCTCGCTGACCACCGCAAAGCCCAGCCGCTCATAGAACGGCGTGGCATGCACCTGGGCGCTGAGCTTCTGTTGCTTGAGCCCGCGTTTCTCGGCTTCGGCGATCAGTGCGTGCATCAGGGCATCGCCCACTTTCAGGCCGCGCCAGTCCTTGAGCACCGAGACGCGGCCAATATGACCGTCGGTCAGCAGGCGTGCGGTGCCGATGGGGAAGTCGCCTTCGAAGGCGAGGAAGTGCACCGCGCCCTGATCGTCGGCATCCCATTCCAGCTCGGGCGGAACGGACTGCTCGACAATGAACACGCTCTCACGAATGCGCCGGATCTCGGCGTTATCCTTTTGCCAGTCTGCGACACGAACGTGGATTTTATTCATCGGCGAACCCCAGGCTGCCTTGTTTGACCAGCTCGCAGATCAGGCCGCGGCCGTCTTCGTCGGCCAACCATGGGCCGAGGTTTTCAATGTGCAGGGCATCGGCCGCGCAGATCATTTTCAGCAGCTCGCGCAGCTTGCCCGGCAGGTAACGGCTCTGGCCGCTGGCGAACAGCAGCAGGTCGTCGTCGACTTCCGACCAGGCCAGGCGCGCGCTCGGGTTGCGGATGATCACGGCGCCCTGTTCCAGGCCGGCCAGCAGGTCCTCTTCTTCCAGTTCCGGGCCAACCACCAGTTCCGGGTAGCGCGGCTCGGTCATGAACTGGCCGAACCAGGTCAGCAGCAGGCGTTCGTCGCTCATGTGCTCGGCCAGCAGACCCTTGAGGCGGTCGAGGGCGTCGTGCTGGATCTGGTGCGGATCGCTCACCGGGCGCGCGTCGGCGTCGGTGTAGCGTTCCTCGTCCGGCAGGAACTGGCTGAGGAAGTCGGTGAAGTGGGTCAGCACTTCGGCGGCGCTCGGTGCGCGGAAACCCACGGAGTAGGTCATGCAGTCATCCACGGCCACGCCGCAATGGGCCAGGCGTGGCGGCAGGTAGAGCATGTCGCCCGGTTCCAGGACCCACTCATCGGTGGCTTCGAAGTCGGCGAGGATGCGCAGGTCGGCGTGAGGCAGCAACGGGCTGTCGGAGTCGCACATCTGGCCGATTTTCCAGTTGCGCTTGCCGTGGCCTTGCAGCAGGAACACGTCGTAGTTGTCGAAGTGCGGACCCACGCTGCCACCCGGGGCGGCGAAGCTGATCATCACGTCATCGATGCGCCAGCTCGGCAGGAAGCGGAAGTGCTCCAGCAGTTCGCTGACTTCCGGGACGAACTGGTCGACCGCCTGCACCAGCAGGGTCCAGTCGCGCTCCGGCAGTTTGCTGAATTCGTCTTCGGCGAACGGGCCGCGACGCAGTTCCCACGGGCGCTCGCCGTGCTCGAGCACCAGGCGCGATTCGACTTCTTCTTCCAGGGCCAGGCCGGCCAGTTCGTCGGCATCGATCGGGCTTTCGAAGTCGGGAATCGCCTGGCGGATCAGCAGCGGCTTTTTCTGCCAGTAGTCACGCAGGAACTCCCGTGCCGTGATACCGCCCAGGAGTTGCAGAGGAATGTCAGGATTCATGTGTAACCTATTGAAAAAATATACTTTTCAGACGCGAATAAAAACGCCCGGCGCGGCCGGGCGTCTCAAGGGTGCAGCCGTGTGTCAGATGCGCTTGGCTTGTGCCGCCGCGTTGCCGATGTAGCTGGCCGGGGTCAGCTTCTTCAGCTCCGACTTGGCATCGGCAGGCATGTCCAGGCCGTCGATGAAAGTTTGCAGCGCTTCGGGGCTGATGCCCTTGCCACGGGTCAGTTCTTTCAGTTTTTCGTACGGGTTCTCGATGTTGTAGCGACGCATCACGGTCTGGATCGGTTCGGCCAGGACTTCCCAGCAGGCGTCCAGGTCGGCGGCGATCTTCTGCTCGTTCAGTTCCAGCTTGCCGATGCCCTTGAGGCTGGCTTCGTAGGCGATGACGCTGTGGGCAAAACCCACGCCCAGATTGCGCAGCACAGTGGAGTCGGTCAGGTCGCGCTGCCAGCGGGAGATCGGCAGTTTGCTCGCCAGGTGCTGGAACAGCGCGTTGGCGATGCCCAGGTTGCCTTCGGAGTTTTCGAAGTCGATCGGGTTGACCTTGTGCGGCATGGTCGACGAACCGATTTCGCCGGCAATGGTGCGCTGCTTGAAATAGCCCAGGGAGATGTAGCCCCAGATGTCGCGGTCGAAGTCGATCAGGATGGTGTTGAAGCGCGCGATCGCGTCGAACAGCTCGGCGATGTAGTCGTGCGGTTCGATCTGGGTGGTGTACGGGTTGAAGCTCAGGCCCAGTTCGTCTTCGATGAAGGCGCGGGCGTTGGCTTCCCAGTCGATCTGCGGGTAGGCCGACAGGTGGGCGTTGTAGTTGCCCACGGCGCCGTTGATCTTGCCCAGCAGCGGCACGGCGGCGACTTGAGCGATCTGGCGCTCCAGGCGATACACCACGTTGGCCAGCTCTTTGCCCAGGGTGGTCGGCGACGCCGGTTGACCATGGGTACGCGACAGCATAGGCACGTCGGCGAAGCGGATCGCCAGTTCGCGGATGGCTTGGGCGACCTGGCGCATCAGCGGCAGCATCACGTCGTCACGGCCTTCGCGCAGCATCAGGGCGTGGGACAGGTTGTTGATGTCCTCGCTGGTGCAGGCGAAGTGGATGAACTCACTGACGTTGGCCAATTCCGGCAGCTTGGCCGCCTGCTCCTTGAGCAGGTATTCGATCGCCTTGACGTCGTGGTTGGTGGTGCGCTCGATCTCTTTGACGCGCTCGGCGTGCTCCAGCGCAAAGTTGTCCGCCAGGGTGTTGAGCACCGCGTTGGCTTCGGCGGAAAACGCCGGGACTTCGCCGATGGCGGGGTGGGCGGCCAGGCGCTGGAGCCAGCGCACTTCAACCAGGACGCGGGCACGGATCAGGCCGTACTCGCTGAAAATCGGGCGCAGGGCCTGGGTTTTGCCGGCGTAGCGGCCGTCTACAGGGGAAACCGCAGTGAGCGAAGAGAGCTGCATGGGGTGTTCTCGGACAGTCGGGCAACGAAATGGGGCGCGTATCATACATGAAAACAAGCGCCGGTCCGTCGCCAACTGACCGGCGTATTACGCGTGATTAAGTAAAAAACGGGCTGAGGCGACTTATTCGTTGCGCATCAACGGGTAAAGCTCTTTCAGCAATTTGCGCCGGCTGATCACCAACTGCCAGCGATGCCCACCCAGTTGCCGCCACAGCCGTGCCGAACGGATGCCCGCCAGCAACAGGGCGCGAATCTTCGAGGCGTTGCTGGGTTGCTGCAGGTTGCGCATATCGCCGTGCACCTGGATACGCTGGCGCAGGGTGCTCAAGGTGTCCTGGTACAGGGCGCCGCAGGCGGCCACGACGTTTTCGTGAGAGGGGCCAAAGTGCTCGACCTGGGACTGGATCTGCGGCAGGCGCTTGCCGATGGTGTCCAGCAGGTCGTCGCGCTTGGCGAGCTGGCGTTCGAGGCCCAGCATTGACAGGGCATAGCGCAGCGGCTCGCGTTGCAGGGCGCTGGGATCGCGCTCCAGGGCGCCGATCAGCGCGCGATAGCCTTCGCGCAGGTTCAAGTCGTCGCCGCCGTAGACTTCCAGGGTGTCCTTGGGGTCGCGTACCAGCAGGCTGCCGAGCATGCAGCTCAGGCCGGCCTCGGAGGTCTGGCCGGTCTTGGCGATCCGGTCCACCAGCACTGCGGCCAGAAACACACCGCCCAGCGCCGTCAGTTGCTCCTGGGTCGGGCTCATGCCTTGCTGCTCCATGGCTCTGCGACTTCGATCACGCCGCCGCCCAGGCAGATTTCGCCGTCGTAGAACACCACGGACTGGCCGGGGGTGACTGCCCGTTGTGGATCGTCGAAGGTGGCACGGTAGCCCGTGGCAGTCTTTTCCAGCGTGCAGGGCTGGTCGCTCTGGCGATAGCGCACCTTGGCCGTCAGGCGGCGCGGTTCGCTCAGGTCGATCGGGTTGACCCAATAGATGTCGGAGGCGAGCAGGGCGCGGGAAAACAGCCAGGGGTGGTCGTTGCCCTGGCCGACGATCAGCTCGTTGTGTTCCAGGTCCTTGATCAGCACGTACCACGGCTCTTCGCCGGCGTCTTTCAGCCCGCCGATGCCCAGGCCCTGGCGCTGGCCGATGGTGTGATACATCAGGCCATGGTGGCGGCCGATGACTTCGCCTTCGGTGGTCTTGATCTCGCCCGGCTGGGCCGGCAGGTATTGCTTGAGGAAATCGCTGAAGCGCCGTTCGCCGATGAAGCAGATCCCGGTGGAATCCTTCTTCTTCGCGGTGGCGAGGGCGTGTTTCTCGGCGATGGCCCGGACTTCGGGCTTTTCCAGTTCACCTACCGGGAACAGGGTCTTGGCAATCTGCTCGCCGCCGACGGCATGCAGGAAGTAGCTCTGGTCCTTGTTCGGGTCCAGGCCCTTGAGCAGTTCGGTGCGCCCGTCGATGTCGCGGCGACGCACGTAGTGACCGGTGGCGATCAGGTCGGCGCCCAGCATCATGGCGTAGTCGAGGAACGCCTTGAACTTGATTTCGCGGTTGCAGAGGATGTCCGGGTTCGGTGTGCGACCGGCCTTGTACTCGGCCAGGAAGTGCTCGAACACGTTGTCCCAGTACTCGGCGGCGAAGTTGGCGGTATGCAGCTTGATGCCGATCTTGTCGCACACGGCCTGGGCGTCCGCGAGGTCGTCCATGGCGGTGCAGTATTCGGTTCCGTCGTCTTCTTCCCAGTTCTTCATGAACAGGCCTTCCACCTCATAACCCTGCTCGATCAGCAGAAGGGCGGAAACGGAAGAGTCCACGCCGCCGGACATGCCGACAATGACGCGCTTCTTGGTGGTACCGGAAGGAGCTGGATCACGCATAGGGATTCAATGAGTGTCTTGAAAAAGGACGCGATTCTATCAGGCCCGGGCGCGCAAGGCTAAAGGGAAGGACGGATCAGTGCCAGGCTGTGGCGATGGCCGGCCAGATAATCGTCGATGCAACGGATGATCAGCTCGCTGCGCCAATGGTCGCGTCGTTCGAGCAGTTCGTCGCGGGTCAGCCATCGGGCGCCCAGGATGCCGTCGTCCAGTTGATAGTCGGGGTGGTGTTTGAGTGCCTTGGCGGCGAAGCAGACCCGCTGGTAGGTCACGCCATTGCTGGGGGCGGTGTACAGGTAGATGCCGATCACGCTGGTGGGCTCGACGTCCCAGCCGGTTTCTTCCAGGGTTTCGCGCACGGCGGCTTCGATCAGGGTCTCGTCCGGGTCCAGGTGCCCGGCGGGCTGGTTGAGCACGGCGCGCCCGCCCTTGGATTCCTCCACCATCAGGAAACGGCCGTTGTCCTCGACGATGGTGGCGACGGTGATGTGGGGTTTCCAATCCATGTGGTTTCCTCGAAATTTGATAGTGAAACACAAGCCCTGTGGGAGCGAGCCTGCTCGCGATAGCGGTGGGTCAGCCAATACAAGTGTCGGATGATAAACCGCTATCGCGAGCAGGCTCGCTCCCACAGGGGCGGTGAATTCAAAAACTGCAGCTGATCCCCAGCCAGAAGGGAATGGGCTGGAAACACAAACCCCGGCACAAGGCCGGGGTTTGTGGTGCTTCCTTACAACCTTACACCAGCGCAGCGATGGCCGCGTTGAAGGTTGCGCTCGGGCGCATGGCCTTGCTGGTCAGCTCCGGGTTGGCGAAGTAGTAACCGCCGATGTCCACCGGCTTGCCTTGAACGGCATTGAGCTCGGCAACGATCTTTTCTTCGTTGTCGGTCAGCGTCTTGGCCAGGGTGGTGAACTGTGCCTTGAGGGCTGCGTCGTCATCCTGGGCGGCCAGTGCCTGTGCCCAGAACAGGGTCAGGTAGAAGTGGCTGCCACGGTTGTCGATACCGCCGACCTTACGCGAAGGCGACTTGTTGCGGTCCAGGAACTCGCCAGTCGCCTGGTCGAGCGTCTTGGCCAGCACCAGCGCTTTCTGGTTGTTGTAGGTCACGCCCAGGTGTTCCAGGGAAGCGGCCAGGGCCAGGAATTCGCCCAGGGAGTCCCAACGCAGGAAGTTTTCTTCCAGCAGTTGTTGAACGTGCTTGGGTGCCGAGCCGCCAGCGCCGGTTTCGAACAGGCCGCCACCGTTCATCAGCGGCACGATGGAGAGCATCTTGGCGCTGGTGCCCAGTTCCATGATCGGGAACAGGTCGGTCAGGTAGTCGCGCAGGACGTTACCGGTCACCGAAATGGTGTCCTTGCCTTCGCGGGTACGAGCCAGGGTGAACTTCATCGCCTCGACCGGCGACATGATGCGCAGGTCCAGGCCGCTGGTGTCGTGGTCCTTCAGGTAAGTCTGGACCTTCTCGATCACCACGCCGTCATGGGCGCGCATCGGGTCCAGCCAGAAGATCGCCGGGGTGTTGCTGGCGCGGGCACGGTTGACGGCCAGCTTGACCCAATCCTGGATCGGTGCGTCCTTGGTCTGGCACATGCGGAAGATGTCGCCAGCTTCGACGCTCTGCTCCAGCAGGGTGCGACCGGTACTGTCCGAGACGCGAACCACGCCGTCGGCCTTGATCTGGAAGGTCTTGTCGTGGGAGCCGTACTCTTCGGCTTTCTTGGCCATCAGGCCAACGTTCGGCACGCTGCCCATGGTGGTGGGGTCGAAGGCGCCGTTGGCCTTGCAGTCTTCGATCACCGCCTGGTAGATGGTGGCGTAGCAGCGATCCGGGATCACGGCCTTGGTGTCGTGCAGCTGGCCGTCGGTGCCCCACATCTTGCCGGAGTCACGGATCATGGCTGGCATCGAGGCGTCGACGATGACGTCGCTCGGCACGTGCAGGTTGGTGATGCCCTTGTCGGAGTTGACCATCGCCAGGGATGGGCGTGCCGCGTAGACCGCCTGGATGTCGGCTTCGATCTGCGCCTGCTGCTCGGCCGGCAGGGCCTTGATGCGGGCGTACAGGTCGCCGATGCCGTTGTTCAGGTTGAAGCCGATCTGCTCCAGCACCTGGGCGTGCTTGGCCAGGGCGTCTTTATAGAACTCGGCGACGATCTGACCGAACATGATCGGGTCGGAGACCTTCATCATGGTGGCTTTGAGGTGAACCGACAGCAGGACGCCTTTTTGCTTGGCGTCTTCGATTTCGGCGGCGATGAAGTCGCGCAGGGCCTTCTTGCTCATCACGGCGCAATCGAGGATCTCACCGGCTTGCACGGTGGTCTTTTCCTTCAGGACGGTGGCAGTGCCATCCTGGGCGATCAGCTCGATTTTCACGCTGCCGGCGGCGTCGATCAGTGCGGCTTTTTCGCTGCCGTAGAAATCACCGGTGCTCATGTGGGCCACGTGGGATTTGGAGTCGGCTGCCCAGGCGCCCATCTTGTGCGGGTGCTTGCGGGCATAGTTCTTGACCGACAGCGGTGCGCGGCGGTCGGAGTTGCCTTCGCGCAGGACCGGGTTCACGGCGCTGCCCTTGATCTTGTCGTAACGGGCCTTGGCTTCTTTGTCGGCTTCGCTGGTCACGGTTTCCGGGTAGTCCGGCAGTGCGTAGCCCTGGGCCTGCAATTCCTTGATCGCGGCCTGCAGTTGCGGCACCGAGGCGCTGATGTTCGGCAGCTTGATGATGTTGGCTTCAGGCGTAACGGCCAGGTCGCCCAGTTCGGCGAGGTGGTCGGCTACGGCTTTGTCACCCAGTTGCTCGGGGAAGCTGGCCAGGATGCGCCCTGCGAGGGAGATGTCGCGGGTTTCCACGGCGATCTCGGCCGAAGCGGTAAAGGCTTCGATGATCGGCAGCAGTGAATAGGTGGCGAGGGCGGGCGCTTCGTCGGTGAAGGTATAGATGATCTTCGAGCGGGTGGGCATATTCGGATTAACTCTCTTCTTTGCTAAAGCATGCGCAGAAACTCGAGGGGCGCCGGGTAAGCGCGTTCGTTCAAAGTCAGCCGTGAGCCGAATGTCGAGGTTTCTTCGCGGTGATGTTGGGTGCATCAGTCGAGCGTCAAGCGGTCGGGCCGCGGTAACGGTCCGGCTTTACAACTGGCGGGAAGGCCCTTGGTAGAGCAGTCAGCCGTAGTGACCCTGCGGTCAGCGGCGGCATTATACATAGGTAGCTGGCAATCTGCCGATGGTTCATAGACCTCCGTACACGTCCATTGGTCTAAACGTCGCAGGTCCGGCGTGCTGGGCTATGCTCATATTTGGCGTTTTTCCCTTGTTTTTCAGGCTTGTACGCCGCGAACTGGGCGACTTTCCCGCCGATGGGCCTAACGTAGGGTTTGCGCGTCGATTCAACTGGGGTACGCTCGAACGCAGCCAGATGTTCAATCCAAGCAATGGAGTTCAGCATGGGGTATCAAAAGATTCAGGTTCCAGCCGTCGGTGACAAAATCACCGTCAATGCAGACCATTCTCTTAATGTTCCCGACAACCCGATCATCCCCTTCATCGAAGGTGACGGCATTGGTGTCGACATCAGCCCGGTCATGATCAAGGTTGTGGACGCTGCGGTTCAGAAGGCCTACGGCGGCAAGCGCAAGATTTCCTGGATGGAAGTCTATGCCGGTGAAAAAGCCACCCAGGTCTACGACCAGGACACCTGGCTGCCCCAGGAAACCCTGGATGCGGTCAAGGATTACGTGGTTTCCATCAAGGGCCCCCTGACCACGCCGGTCGGTGGCGGCATTCGCTCGTTGAACGTGGCCCTGCGTCAGCAGTTGGACCTGTATGTCTGCCTGCGCCCGGTGCGCTGGTTCGAAGGCGTGCCGAGCCCGGTGAAGAAGCCAGGCGACGTGGACATGACGATTTTCCGCGAGAACTCCGAAGACATCTACGCTGGCATCGAATGGAAAGCCGGTTCGGCCGAAGCCACCAAGGTCATCAAGTTCCTGAAAGAAGAAATGGGTGTCACCAAGATCCGTTTCGACGAGGATTGCGGCATCGGCGTCAAGCCGGTCTCCAAACAAGGCACCAAGCGTCTGGCGCGCAAGGCCTTGCAATATGTGGTCGACAATGACCGCGATTCGCTGACCATCGTGCACAAAGGCAACATCATGAAGTTCACCGAAGGTGCCTTCAAGGAGTGGGCCTATGAAGTGGCAGCCGAGGAATTTGGCGCCACGCTGCTCGACGGCGGACCGTGGATGCAGTTCAAGAATCCGAAGACCGGCAAGAACGTGGTGGTCAAGGACGCCATCGCCGATGCGATGCTCCAGCAGATCCTGCTGCGTCCGGCTGAGTATGACGTGATCGCCACCCTCAACCTGAACGGCGACTACCTCTCCGACGCCTTGGCGGCGGAGGTGGGCGGTATCGGTATTGCGCCGGGTGCCAACCTCTCCGACACCGTGGCGATGTTCGAAGCCACCCACGGTACCGCGCCCAAGTATGCGGGCAAGGACCAGGTCAACCCGGGGTCGTTGATCCTGTCGGCGGAGATGATGCTGCGTCACATGGGGTGGACCGAAGCAGCCGATCTGATCATCAAGGGCACCAACGGCGCGATTTCGGCCAAGACCGTGACCTATGACTTCGAACGCCTGATGGAAGGTGCCAAGCTGGTGTCGTCCTCAGGCTTCGGCGATGCCTTGATTTCGCACATGTAAGCGGATCGACGTGTAATAAAAGACGCCCGGCTCGAGTGATCGAGCCGGGCGTCTTGTTGACCGATGATGACAGCAGGTCAGTGGGTTTCGGTGACTCTGGTTTTGACTTTGACTTTTTCGGGGGTGGAGGTGCTTTCGACCTCGACCGGCGAAATATTGACCGCATGCAGGCCCTTGGGGCCTTGGATCACTTCGAATGTCACGGGCTGCCCGGCCTTCAGGGTTTTATAACCGTCCATCCTGATTGCCGAGAAATGCGCGAAAAGGTCTTCATCCCTGCCAGACGCCAGAATAAAGCCGTAGCCCTTGGCGTTGTTGAACCATTTCACCTTGCCACTCATCTTGACGACCGACATAGACCATTTCCCTCTGCAACGCACTCCATCACTGGAGTATCATCCAGTTCATCCGCAATCTAATCTTGTTTTAAGGATCGATTCCACGGACCTTTTTAACCCGCGATGGGCTCTATTGGTTGTAACACCGTTTTGCCGATAGTCAAGGTGACCTGGCGGCGGTGGTTGAAATCGCCAGCCAGTGCCCCCATCACTGTATTTGCCAACTAAACGAACCTTTCTTTCCATGCATGCAATCAGCCAGATTCGACTAACATTCAATCAGGATCGCCCGGATCTACATGACGACGATTCCGCAGGCATTGCTGTTCAGGAAGCAAAGCCTACGTTGCAGGCGCCACCGATGTATAAGGTGGTTTTGTTCAACGATGACTACACACCGATGGATTTCGTCGTCGAAGTGCTCGAGGTGTTTTTTAACCTGAATCGCGAGCTGGCGACCAAGGTCATGCTGGCCGTTCATACAGAGGGACGGGCAGTATGCGGAGTGTTTACCCGCGACATCGCCGAGACAAAGGCTATGCAGGTCAACCAGTACGCCCGGGAAAGCCAGCATCCGCTACTCTGTGAAATCGAGAAGGACGGTTAACGCCGACCACTTGGGTATGAGGTGAAGCCATGTTAAACCGCGAGCTCGAAGTCACCCTCAATCTAGCCTTCAAGGAGGCCCGTTCGAAGCGTCATGAATTCATGACGGTCGAGCACCTGCTGCTGGCCCTACTGGATAACGAGGCTGCCGCCACCGTTTTGCGTGCCTGTGGCGCGAACCTCGATAAACTCAAGCATGACCTGCAGGAGTTCATTGACTCCACCACGCCGTTGATCCCCGTCCATGACGAGGATCGTGAAACCCAGCCAACCCTGGGCTTCCAGCGTGTCCTGCAACGTGCTGTCTTTCATGTGCAGAGCTCGGGCAAGCGTGAAGTCACCGGTGCCAATGTGCTGGTTGCCATCTTCAGCGAACAGGAAAGCCAGGCGGTCTTCCTGCTCAAGCAGCAGAGCGTTGCCCGTATAGATGTCGTCAACTACATCGCCCATGGCATTTCCAAGGTGCCTGGGCATGGCGATCATTCCGAAGGTGAACAGGATATGCAGGACGAGGAGGGTGGTGAGTCTTCTTCTTCGGGCAATCCGCTGGATGCCTATGCCAGCAACCTGAACGAACTGGCGCGCCAGGGGCGTATCGATCCGTTGGTCGGGCGCGAAGCCGAGGTCGAGCGTGTCGCGCAGATCCTGGCCCGGCGTCGCAAGAACAACCCGTTGCTGGTGGGTGAGGCGGGCGTGGGTAAAACCGCGATTGCCGAAGGCCTGGCCAAGCGCATTGTCGACAACCAGGTGCCTGACCTGCTGGCCAACAGCGTGGTGTACTCCCTTGACCTGGGTGCCTTGCTGGCCGGCACCAAGTACCGCGGCGATTTCGAGAAGCGCTTCAAGGCGTTGCTGGGCGAGTTGAAGAAACGTCCGCAGGCCATCCTGTTCATCGATGAGATCCACACCATCATCGGTGCGGGCGCCGCGTCCGGCGGGGTCATGGACGCCTCGAACCTGCTCAAGCCATTGCTGTCGTCGGGCGATATCCGTTGCATCGGGTCGACTACCTTCCAGGAGTTCCGCGGGATCTTCGAGAAGGACCGTGCCCTGGCCCGGCGTTTCCAGAAAGTCGACGTCTCGGAGCCTTCGGTGGAAGACACCATCGGTATCCTGCGCGGCCTGAAGGGGCGTTTCGAGCTGCACCACAGTATCGAGTACAGCGATGAAGCCCTGCGGGCCGCTGCCGAGTTGGCCTCGCGCTACATCAACGACCGGCATATGCCGGACAAGGCCATCGACGTGATCGACGAGGCGGGTGCCTATCAGCGCCTGCAGCCGGTAGAGAAGCGCGTCAAGCGCATCGAAGTGCCTCAGGTCGAGGACATCGTGGCGAAAATCGCACGTATTCCGCCCAAGCACGTCACCAGTTCCGACAAGGAGCTGCTGCGTAACCTGGAGCGTGACCTGAAGCTGACGGTGTTCGGCCAGGACGCGGCCATCGACTCGCTGTCGACCGCCATCAAATTGTCCCGCGCCGGTCTCAAGTCGCCGGACAAGCCGGTCGGTTCCTTCCTGTTCGCCGGTCCTACCGGTGTGGGCAAGACCGAGGCTGCGCGGCAACTGGCCAAGGCGATGGGGATCGAGCTGGTGCGCTTCGACATGTCCGAGTACATGGAGCGTCACACCGTATCGCGTCTGATCGGTGCACCTCCGGGGTATGTCGGGTTCGACCAGGGCGGCCTGTTGACCGAAGCCATCACCAAGCAGCCCCACTGCGTGCTGTTGCTCGATGAAATCGAGAAGGCGCATCCGGAAGTCTTCAACCTGCTCCTGCAGGTCATGGACCACGGTACGCTCACCGATAACAACGGGCGCAAGGCGGACTTCCGCAACGTGATCGTGATCATGACCACCAACGCCGGTGCCGAAACCGCAGCGCGTGCTTCGATCGGTTTCACCCATCAGGACCATTCGTCCGATGCGATGGAAGTGATCAAGAAGAGCTTCACGCCTGAATTCCGCAACCGCCTGGACACCATCATCCAGTTTGGTCGCCTCAGTCATGAGGTCATCAAAAGCGTGGTGGACAAGTTCCTCACCGAACTTCAGGCGCAGCTCGAAGACAAGCGTGTGCTGCTGGAAGTCACCGACGCGGCCCGCAGTTGGCTGGCAGAAGGTGGTTACGATGTGACGATGGGCGCGCGGCCGATGGCTCGCTTGATTCAGGACAAGATCAAGCGTCCGCTGGCCGAGGAAATCCTCTTTGGCGAACTGGCCGAGCATGGCGGTGTGGTCCACATCGACATCAAGGACGGCGAGCTGACCTTCGACTTCGAAACCACGGCTGAAATGGCCTGATCGAAACCTGTAATAAGCAGAAAGGCGCCGGAAGGCGCCTTTTTGCTGTCTGTCCTTGTGGGAGCGAGCGTGCTCGCGATAGCGCCGACACATTCAACATCAATGCAAGCTGATCCACCGCTATCGCGAGCAGGCTCGCTCCCACATGGGATCTGCGTGGTTATCAAATCCCAGGCAAACAAAAACGCCCGGTATAAGCCGGGCGTTTTGTATTGACCTGTTAGCGAGCGCGGTAAGTGATGCGCCCTTTGCTCAAGTCATAGGGCGTCAGCTCGACGCGCACTTTGTCGCCGGTAAGAATACGAATGTAGTTCTTGCGCATCTTGCCGGAGATGTGCGCGGTAACGACGTGCCCATTTTCCAACTCCACGCGAAACATGGTGTTGGGCAGGGTGTCGACGACAGTGCCTTCCATTTCGAAGCTGTCTTCTTTCGACATGCAGTAAAGCCCTCGGTGTCCAGTGAATGGCCCGGTGCAACTGCGCCAGGCAAAAGCGGCGTGCATTGTGCCCGAAAAAGGGGGGGCAAGCCAAGGGGTTCTAGTGGCCTGTCTCAGACGCCGCCAAAAATGAACAGCCTAATTCCGAGACAGGACGCTAGCTGAGGACAACCCAGCGCTGGTTAACCAGCAGTTCAATCGGCCGATATTGGGTCTTGTAGTTCATTTTCTTGCAGTTCTTGATCCAGTAGCCCAGGTACACCGCTTCCAGGCCCAGGCGTCGGGCTTCGTTGATTTGCCAGAGGATGGCAAAACGTCCCAGGCTACGCCGTTCTTCTTCCGGCTCATAAAAGGTGTACACCGCCGAAAGTCCGTTGGGCAGCAAGTCCGTCACGGCAATCGCCACCAGTCGTCCTTCGAGGCGGAATTCATAGAAACGGGAAAAGGGCAGGTCGCGTACCAGAAAGGTCGAAAACTGATCGCGGCTGGGTGGGTACATGTCGCCGTCGGCATGGCGCTGCTCGATGTAGCGCTGGTACAGGTCGAAATACTCTTCGCTGAACTGTGGCTTGGCCGGCCGGACCTGGAGGTCGGCATTGCGCTTGAAAATACGTTTCTGCTGGCGATCAGGGGTAAATTGCGCCACGGGGATACGCGCCGGCACACACGCATTGCAATGCTGGCAATGGGGTCGGTAGAGATGATCGCCACTGCGCCTAAAGCCCATTTCCGACAGGTCTGCGTAGACATGCACATCCATGGGCTGGCTAGGGTCGAGGAACAGCGTCGTGGCCTGCTCTTCGGGCAGATAACTGCAAGAGTGAGGTTGAGTGGCATAAAACTTCAAGCGCGCCAACTCGGTCATGATCAACCCCCGGGATAAGCTTTGGATTAAGTGTAAGCCACTGGTGAGAATGTCGCTCAGCAAACCCAGGTCGCGTGGTTGGGCTGGTCCAGGTGCGCCTTGAGGTAACCGGCAAATGCCGTGCGAGCGATCGACCGGGCGCCCAGGCTGTGCAGGTGCTCGGTGGGCATCTGACAGTCTATCAGCACAAAACCGGCCGCCTTGAGGTGTTGGACCAGGGTGGCGAAGCCGAATTTTGACGCGTTGTCGGCCCGGCTGAACATGGATTCGCCGAAAAACAGCTGCCCCATGGCCAGGCCGTACAGGCCGCCCACCAGCAGGCCCTGGTCCCAGACCTCCACCGAATGGGCAAAGCCGCGTCGATGCAGCTCCAGGTAGGCGGTTTGCATGGCTTCGGTGATCCAGGTGCCTTCAGCATACGCCCGCGGCGCGGCGCAGGCCTGGATGACCGCCGCGAAGTCCTTGTCGAACGTCACCTTATAGCGCTGCTTGCGCAGGAGCTTGCCCAGGCTGCGCGAGACGTGCAGTTCGTCGGGAAACAGCACCGTGCGAGGGTCGGGAGACCACCACAGGATCGGTTGTCCCTCGGAAAACCAGGGAAAGCAGCCATGGCGATAGGCCTGGATCAGCCGGTCCGCAGACAGATCGCCACCCGCGGCCAGCAAGCCGTTGGGATCGCGCATGGCTTTTTCCAGGGGTGGAAAATCGAAGGTGTTGCGTTGTAACCACGTCAGCATTGTTGTCCGAACTTGCAGAAGGGGAGGGTGATGTAGCGAGGGGGGAAGCCCCTCGCCATGAGCACTGGTTCGAAGATTAACCGTCAAGCGGCCGGGATGTCATCGAGATACTTCTCCGCATCCAGCGCGGCCATACAGCCGGCACCGGCCGAGGTAATGGCTTGTCGATACACATGATCGGCCACGTCGCCGGCTGCGAATACGCCTTCGATATCGGTGGCAGTGGCATTGCCTTCGCTGCCGCCGCGCACCAGCAGGTAGCCGTCGCGCATGCTCAACTGGCCCTGGAACAGATCGGTATTGGGCTTGTGGCCGATGGCGATGAATACCCCGGCCAATTGCAAGGTGCTGGTTTCGCCGCTCTGGCTGTTGCGCAGGCGCGCGCCGGTCACGCCGCTGGCGTCGCCGAGCACTTCATCGAGGTTCTGGTTCCAGTGCAGCCTGATATTGCCGTTGGCGGCTTTTTCGAAGAGCTTGTCCTGCAGTATTTTTTCCGAGCGCAGCTTGTCCCGGCGGTGGATCAAATGCACCTCCGTGGCGATGTTGGACAGGTACAAGGCTTCTTCCACGGCGGTGTTGCCGCCGCCGACCACGGCCACCACCTGATTGCGGTAAAAGAATCCGTCGCAGGTCGCGCAGGCGGAAACGCCTTTGCCGGCGAAGGTTTCCTCCGATGGCAGGCCCAGGTACTGGGCTGACGCGCCGGTGGCGATGATCAGGGCATCGCAGGTGTAGGTGCCGCTGTCGCCGATGAGCTCGAATGGTCGCTGCTGCAACTTGGCGGTGTGGATATGGTCGTAGACGATCTGCGTGTCGAAGCGCTCGGCGTGCCGCTGCATGCGTTCCATCAGGACTGGGCCGGTCAGCCCTTCGACATCGCCGGGCCAGTTGTCGACTTCGACCGTGGTGGTGAGCTGGCCTCCGGCCTGCATGCCAGTAATGACGACGGGTTTGAGGTTGGCTCGGGCCGCGTAGACCGCTGCACTGTACCCGGCGGGGCCGGAACCGAGAATGATCAGGCGTGAATGCTTCACTTCGTTCATAAAAAACACCTCATAAGCCTTTGTCACAAAAGACAATGCATGGTCCAATTGGCGCTTGTACGGTCCGTTTACGGCTACCCTGTCACCCGGCGTGCGGGCAATGCCTTGGTGTCAACAAACCCGTACAATGCTTGAGTTTTGAACGCAGGATGGGCTAAAGATCAACATCTTCGGCAACACCTGCGGTTTTCTGGACGCACCTCTCAGTGGTAAAAGTAGTACTGGTTGTGCACATTCACTTTTTTACCTGCTTGTAATGAGCAGTTTTTTATAGTCATTCAACAGATGGACGCGCCGTTGGCGCAGGAAAAGAAGCGTTTTGAAGAAATCCACCGCAGCACCTAAAACAGTCGTTCCGCTCTGGCGCCAGCAGTTGCACTACCGGCTCAAGGAAGGTGCATTGATCGCCATCGGTGCCTTGTGCCTGTTCCTGATGATGGCCTTGCTGACCTACGGCAAGGACGATCCGGGTTGGAGCCATAACAGCAAGATCGACGACGTGCAGAACTTCGGCGGTCCGGCCGGCTCCTACAGCGCCGACATCCTGTTCATGGTGCTGGGTTATTTCGCCTATATCTTCCCGCTGTTGCTGGCAATCAAGGCCTACCAGATCTTTCGCCAGCGCCACGAGCCGTGGCAGTGGAGCGGCTGGCTGTTTTCCTGGCGGCTGATCGGCCTGGTGTTCCTGGTGCTGTCGGGGGCCGCGCTGGCCCATATCCATTTCCATGCCCCCACCGGCCTGCCGGCCGGGGCGGGCGGCGCCCTGGGAGAAAGCCTCGGCGACCTGGCCAGGAACGCCTTGAATATCCAGGGCAGCACGCTGTTGTTCATCGCCCTGTTCCTGTTCGGCCTGACGGTGTTCACCGACCTGTCGTGGTTCAAGGTCATGGACGTCACCGGCAAGATCACCCTCGACCTGATCGAACTGATCCAGGGCGCCGTGAATCGTTGGTGGGCGGCCCGCGTCGAGCGCAAGCAACTGGTGGCACAACTGCGTGAAGTGGACGACCGGGTCCATGACGTGGTGGCCCCGACGGTGCCCGACAAGCGCGAGCAGGCCAAGGTCAAGGAACGCCTGATCGAGCGCGAGCAGGCCCTGAGCAAGCACATGTCCGAGCGCGAGAAGCAGGTGCCACCGGTGATCACCATGGCCCCGGCCAAGGCGCCGGAGCCGAGCAAGCGCGTGCAGAAGGAAAAACAGGTGCCGCTGTTCGTCGACAGTGCGGTGGAAGGCACCTTGCCACCGATTTCGATCCTGGATCCGGCGGAAAAGAAACAACTCAATTACTCTCCCGAATCCCTGGCGGCTGTTGGTCATCTGCTGGAGATCAAGCTCAAGGAGTTCGGTGTCGAGGTGTCGGTGGATTCGATTCACCCGGGCCCGGTCATCACCCGTTACGAAATCCAGCCGGCTGCCGGTGTGAAAGTCAGCCGCATCGCCAACCTCGCCAAGGACCTGGCGCGTTCGCTGGCCGTGACCAGCGTGCGGGTGGTGGAGGTGATTCCCGGCAAGACCACCGTGGGTATCGAGATCCCCAACGAAGACCGTCAGATCGTGCGCTTCTCCGAAGTGCTGTCGACCCCTGAGTACGATAACCACAAGTCGCCGGTCACCCTGGCCCTGGGCCACGACATCGGCGGCAAGCCGGTCATCACCGACCTGGCGAAGATGCCCCACCTGCTGGTGGCCGGTACCACCGGTTCCGGTAAGTCGGTGGGTGTGAACGCGATGATCCTGTCGATCCTGTTCAAGTCCGGCCCGGAAGACGCCAAACTGATCATGATCGATCCGAAAATGCTTGAATTGTCGATCTACGAAGGCATCCCGCACCTCTTGTGTCCGGTGGTCACCGACATGAAGGACGCCGCCAACGCCTTGCGCTGGAGCGTCGCCGAGATGGAGCGCCGCTACAAGCTGATGGCGAAGCTGGGGGTGCGCAACCTGTCGGGCTTCAATGCCAAGGTCAAGGAAGCCGAAGAGGCGGGCACGCCATTGACCGACCCGCTGTACCACCGCGAAAACATCCACGACGAGGCGCCGCTGCTGCACAAGCTGCCGACCATCGTGGTGGTGGTGGACGAATTCGCCGACATGATGATGATCGTCGGCAAGAAGGTCGAAGAGCTGATCGCCCGTATCGCCCAGAAGGCCCGTGCGGCCGGTATCCACCTGATCCTCGCCACGCAGCGGCCGTCGGTGGACGTGATCACCGGCCTGATCAAGGCCAACATTCCGACCCGTATGGCGTTCCAGGTGTCCAGCAAGATCGACTCGCGGACCATCATCGACCAGGGCGGCGCCGAGCAATTGCTCGGTCATGGTGACATGCTCTACATGCCGCCGGGCACCAGCCTGCCGATCCGGGTGCACGGTGCGTTCGTCTCCGACGATGAAGTACACCGCGTGGTGGAAGCCTGGAAACTGCGCGGCGCTCCCGAATACAACGACGACATCCTCAACGGCGTCGAAGAAGCCGGCAGCGGTTTCGAGGGCGGTGGTGGCGGTGGCGACGAGGATGCGGAAACCGATGCGCTCTACGACGAAGCGGTGCAGTTCGTTCTGGAAAGCCGCCGGGCATCGATCTCCGCTGTCCAGCGCAAGCTCAAGATCGGCTACAACCGTGCCGCACGCATGATCGAAGCCATGGAAATGGCTGGGGTCGTGACGGCCATGAACACCAATGGTTCGCGCGAAGTGCTGGCGCCGGGCCCGATGCGTGACTAATGACTCCGGGCGGCCCTGTACGCGCCGCTCGTCCCCACGAATTCATGAGGACTCCCATGCGCCTGATTCGCATGTTGCTGTTGCCCGTACTGGCCCTGACCACCTTGTCGGCCCATGCCGATGAAAAGGATGTGGCTCGCCTGACCCAGTTGTTGGAAACATCCAAGACCCTGACCGCACGCTTTTCCCAGCTGACCCTGGACGGCAGCGGCACCCAGTTGCAGGAAACCGCCGGTGACATGGCGCTCCAGCGTCCGGGGCTGTTCTATTGGCACACCGATGCACCGGCCGAGCAGTTGATGGTGTCCGACGGCAAGAAAGTCTCCCTGTGGGACCCGGACCTGGAGCAGGTCACCATCAAGAATCTCGACCAGCGCCTGACCCAGACGCCGGCCTTGTTGCTGTCGGGGGACATTTCCAAGATCAGCCAGAGCTTCGACATCACGGCCAAGGAAGCGGGCGGCGTGATCGACTTCACCCTCAAGCCCAAGACCAAGGACAGTCTGTTCGACAGCCTGCGCCTGTCGTTCCGCAACGGCCTGGTCAATGACATGCAACTGATCGACAGCGTCGGCCAGCGTACCAACATCCTGTTCACCGGGGTCAAGGCCAACGAGCCGATCGCGGCGTCCAAGTTCAAGTTCGACATTCCCAAGGGTGCCGACGTCATCCAGGAATAAGTGCCGCCCCCCTGTGGGATATGGCCTTGCTCCCACAAAGCTGCTCCTACAAAGCTGCTCCAGCAGAGCGGCCTTCCGGCAGAGAGTATCGGCACCAGGATCAAGTGAGGTTGCATAAGCAGTGATGGACCTGTTTCGAAGCGCCCCGATTGCCCAGCCATTGGCCGCCCGCCTGCGCGCGACCAACCTGGATGAGTACGTCGGCCAGGAGCATGTGCTGGCCCGGGGCAAGCCCCTGCGCGAGGCCTTGGAGCAGGGTGCGCTGCATTCGATGATCTTCTGGGGTCCGCCGGGTGTGGGCAAGACCACCCTGGCCCGGCTGCTGGCGGAAGTGTCCGATGCCCATTTCGAAACGGTTTCGGCGGTCCTGGCCGGGGTCAAGGAGATCCGCCAGGCGGTGGAAGTCGCCAAGCAGCAGGCCGGGCAATACGGCAAGCGCACCATTCTGTTCGTCGATGAAGTGCATCGCTTCAACAAGTCCCAGCAGGACGCGTTCCTGCCGTATGTCGAAGACGGCACGTTGATCTTCATCGGCGCCACCACCGAAAACCCTTCCTTCGAACTCAACAACGCCTTGCTGTCCCGGGCGCGGGTCTATGTGCTCAAGAGCCTCGACGAGGCCGCGATGCGCAAGCTGGTGGACCGCGCGCTGACCGAGGAGCGCGGCCTGGGCAAGCGCAAGCTGAGCCTCAGCGACGAAGGTTTCCAGATCCTGTGTTCAGCCGCCGATGGCGATGGCCGCCGCTTGCTCAACTTGCTGGAGAATGCTTCGGACCTGGCCGAGGATGACAGCGAGATCGGTGTCGAGCTGCTGCAAAGCCTGCTTGGGGACACCCGGCGGCGCTTCGACAAGGGCGGCGAGGCGTTCTACGACCAGATCTCGGCATTGCACAAATCCATACGGGGTTCCAACCCCGATGCCGCCCTGTACTGGTTTGCGCGGATGATCGACGGTGGCTGCGATCCGTTGTACCTCGCGCGGCGGGTGGTGCGCATGGCCAGCGAGGACATCGGCAATGCCGATCCCCGGGCCCTGAGCCTGTGCCTGGCGGCCTGGGATGTGCAAGAGCGCCTGGGCAGCCCCGAAGGCGAACTCGCCGTGGCCCAGGCCATCACGTACCTGGCCTGTGCGCCGAAAAGCAACGCGGTGTACATGGGCTTCAAGGCGGCCATGCGCAGCGCCACCGAACATGGTTCCCTCGAGGTTCCGCTGCACTTGCGCAACGCGCCGACCAAGCTCATGAAGCAGTTGGGTTATGGCGAAGAATACCGTTACGCCCACGATGAGCCGGACGCCTATGCCGCTGGCGAAGACTATTTTCCCGAAGCACTCGAACCCCAGTCGTTCTATCAGCCGGTGCCCCGTGGCCTGGAGCTGAAGATCGGCGAGAAGCTGAACCATCTGGCGCAGTTGGATCGCCTGAGCCCACGGCAGCGGAGAAAACCTTGATTCCCCTGATACTTGCAGTTTCCGCTGGCGGTATCGCCGGCACCCTGGCACGTTTCGCCGCTAGCAATTGGGTCAACGCAAATTGGCCCCGGCACTTCTATACCGCGACGCTGACCGTTAATATCGTGGGCTGTCTGCTGATCGGCGTTTTATACGGTCTGTTCCTGATTCGTCCCGAGGTGCCTGTCGAAGTGCGCGCGGGGCTGATCGTCGGCTTCCTTGGCGGCCTGACGACCTTTTCGTCCTTTTCACTGGATACGGTGCGCCTGCTGGAAAGCGGGCAGGTGCCGCTGGCCCTGGGCTATGCGGCCGCCAGCGTATTCGGCGGGCTGCTCGCCACCTGGGCCGGCCTGTCCCTGACCAAACTTATCTAAACGAGAGACCGACATGCTCGATTCCAAACTGTTACGTAGCAACCTTCAGGACGTAGCGGACCGCCTGGCGTCCCGTGGCTTCGCCCTGGACGTCGCGCGCATCGAAGCGCTGGAAGAGCAGCGCAAGACCGTCCAGACCCAGACTGAAAAGCTGCAAGCCGAGCGTAATGCGATCTCCAAGAGCATTGGCCAGGCCAAGCAGCGCGGTGAAGACATCGCGCCGTTGATGGCGAACGTCGAGAGCATGGGCACCGAACTCAACAACGGCAAGGTGGCCCTGGACAAGATCCAGTCCGAACTGGATTCGATCCTGCTGGGCATCCCGAACCTGCCCCACGAGTCGGTGCCGGTCGGTGAAGACGAAGAAGGTAACGTCGAAGTCCGTCGCTGGGGCACGCCCAAAGCGTTCGATTTCCCGGTGCTGGACCACGTGGCCCTGGGCGAGAAGTTCGGCTGGCTGGACTTCGAAACCGCCGCCAAGCTGTCCGGCGCCCGTTTTGCCTTGCTGCGCGGACCCATTGCCCGCCTGCACCGCGCCCTGGCCCAGTTCATGATCAACCTGCACGTCACCGAGCACGGTTACGAGGAAGCCTACACCCCGTACCTGGTCCAGGCTCCGGCCCTGCAAGGCACCGGCCAGTTGCCGAAGTTCGAGGAAGACCTGTTCAAGATCGGCCGCGAAGGTGAAGCCGACCTGTACCTGATCCCGACGGCCGAAGTATCGCTGACCAACATCGTGGCCGGCGAGATCGTCGATGCCAAGCAACTGCCGATCAAATTCGTCGCCCATACGCCGTGCTTCCGCAGTGAAGCCGGGGCGTCGGGACGCGATACCCGCGGCATGATCCGCCAGCACCAGTTCGACAAGGTCGAGATGGTGCAGATCGTCGAACCGACAAAATCCATGGAAGCCCTGGAAAGTCTGACCGCCAACGCCGAGAAGGTCCTGCAACTGCTGGAACTGCCGTATCGGACCCTGGCCCTGTGCACCGGCGACATGGGTTTCAGCGCGGTCAAGACTTATGACCTGGAAGTGTGGATTCCGAGCCAGGACAAATACCGCGAGATTTCGTCGTGCTCCAATTGCGGTGACTTCCAGGCCCGTCGCATGCAGGCGCGTTTCCGCAACCCTGAAACCGGCAAGCCGGAACTGGTCCACACCCTCAATGGCTCGGGCCTGGCGGTGGGCCGTACCCTGGTGGCGGTGCTGGAAAACTACCAGCAGGCCGACGGTTCGATCCGTGTGCCCGAGGTGTTGAAACCGTACATGGGTGGCATCGAGGTCATCGGCTAAATGAACTATCTGCCACTGTTCCATAACCTGCGCGGCAGCCGCGTGCTGGTGGTCGGCGGCGGCGAGATTGCCTTGCGCAAGTCCCGCCTGCTGGCCGACGCCGGTGCGTTGCTGCGGGTGGTCGCACCCGAAATCGAGCCGCAACTGCGGGATCTGGTCAGTGGCAGCGGGGGCGAATGCGTCCTGCGCGGTTACCTCGAAACGGACCTGGACGGTTGCGGGTTGATCATCGCCGCCACCGACGACGAAATCCTCAATGCCCGGGTGTCGGCCGACGCCCACAAGCGTTGTGTGCCGGTCAACGTGGTGGACGCGCCGGCACTGTGCAGCGTGATTTTCCCGGCTATTGTCGACCGCTCGCCACTGGTGATCGCGGTGTCCAGCGGCGGCGATGCGCCGGTGCTGGCAAGGCTGATCCGGGCCAAGCTGGAAACCTGGATTCCCTCGACCTACGGGCAGTTGGCGGGTTTGGCGGCGCAGTTTCGCAGCCAGGTCAAACGGCTGTTCCCGGATGTGCAACAACGCCGGGCGTTTTGGGAGGATGTGTTCCAGGGCCCTATCGCCGACCGCCAATTGGCCGGGCAGGGCACTGAAGCCGAGCGTCTGTTGCGCGAGAAAATCGCCGGCCAGGCCCCGCACGCACCGGGAGAAGTCTATCTGGTGGGTGCCGGGCCGGGTGATCCCGACCTGCTGACCTTCCGCGCCCTGCGTTTGATGCAGCAGGCCGATGTGGTGCTGTACGACCGTCTCGTCGCGCCAGCGATCCTTGAGCTATGCCGGCGTGACGCCGAGCGGGTCTACGTCGGCAAGCGCCGCGCCGAGCATGCCGTGCCCCAGGACCAGATCAACCAGCAGTTGGTCGACTTGGCCCGGCAAGGCAAGCGGGTGGTGCGCCTCAAAGGCGGTGATCCATTCATCTTCGGGCGCGGCGGGGAAGAGATCGAAGAGCTGGCGGCCCAGGGCATCCCGTTCCAGGTCGTGCCGGGCATCACCGCAGCCAGTGGTTGCGCGGCGTACGCCGGCATTCCGCTGACCCATCGCGACTATGCCCAGTCGGTGCGTTTCATCACCGGCCATCTCAAGGACGGCACCAGCGATCTGCCGTGGGCGGACCTGGTCGCCCCGGCCCAGACCCTGGTGTTCTACATGGGGTTGGTGGGACTACCGAGCATCTGCAGCGAGCTGATCAAGCACGGTCGCGCGGCCGATACGCCGGCGGCGCTGATCCAGCAAGGCACGACGTCCAACCAGCGGGTGTTCACCGGTACTCTGGCAGACTTGCCGAAGCTGGTGGCCGAGCATGAGGTCCATGCGCCGACGCTGGTGATCGTGGGGGAAGTGGTGCAGCTGCGCGAGAAACTGGCGTGGTTCGAAGGGGCTCAGGGGCAGGTCTAGACCGCGTTGTCCCAAATCGCGAGCAGGCTCGCTCCCACACAGGGCTGGGTGTAACCAGGAATTTATGGTTGTACCCTGATCCCATGTGGGAGCGAGCCTGCTCGCGATGAGGCCTTTACATCCACGACAAATCCCGGATCAGTCCCCGCCCCAGATCCCTTTCCCCACCAACCGCGCCCGGTCATGGGCCCCGCTGAAATCCTGCTCCGGTCCCTTGGGCACGATCCCGTTGGGATTGATGGTCTTGTGGCTGCCGTAGTAATGCCGCTGGATGTGGGTGAAATCCACCGTCTCGGCAATGCCCGGCCATTGGTACAGCTCCCGCAGCCAGTTCGACAGGTTCGGGTAGTCGGCGATGCGCCGCAGGTTGCATTTGAAGTGGCCGAAATACACGGCATCGAAACGGATCATGGTGGTGAACAGGCGGATATCCGCTTCGGTCAGGTATTCGCCGGCCAGGTAGCGCTGTGATCCCAGGAGCGCCTCCAACCGATCGAGTTCGGCGAACAACTGGTCGAACGCTTCTTCGTAAGCCTGTTGCGTGGTGGCGAACCCGGCGCGGTAGACGCCGTTGTTCACCGCCGGATAGATCCGCTCGTTCAGCGCATCGATCTTGCTGCGCAGGTGTTCGGGATACAGGTCCAGGTGGTTGCCGGTCAGGTCATTGAAGGCGCTGTTGAACATGCGGATGATTTCCGCCGATTCGTTGTTCACGATGCGCTGTTGCCGCTTGTCCCACAGCGCCGGTACGGTGACGCGACCGGTGTAATCCGCTGTATCGGCGGTGTAGCGCTGGTGCAGGAAGCGCAGGTTGTCCAGTTTGTCGCCGGTGGAGCCGTGGACCTTGTCGAAGGTCCAGCCGTTTTCCAGCATCAGGTAGCTGACCACCGAGACATCGATCAGGTCTTCCAGGCCCTTGAGCTTGCGGTAGATCAGGGTGCGATGGGCCCAGGGGCAGGCCAGGGATACATACAAATGGTAGCGCCCGGCCTCGGCGGCAAAGCCACTCTCGCCCGTGGGGCCGGCGCTGCCGTCTGCGGTGATCCAGTGACGGCGTTGCGCCTGTTCGCGCTGGAAGGTGCCGTCCTTGCTTTCATACCACTGATCTTGCCAGCGGCCTTCGACTAACAAACCCATCTCGATCTCCTCGAACCATAAACATTGGAGGCGAGTCTATTCCGATAGGTTCGAACTAAAAGCGCAAAGGTTGGGCTTTGATGATCGATTAAATCGATCGATCCCGAGCATCCCAATACTGCCGGGCCCGTTCGAACGCGTCTTCACGCGTCAGGCCGAGGCCGCGCAGGGCCAGGGCCATGGTGGCGACCAGGGCCAGTTGCGGGTAGCTGTCCTCCATGTCGCCGCGCCAGATAGCTTTCAGATGCTCGGGGTCGAGGCTCTCCGGCTTGACGTGACGTTGTTGTGACAGCCTTGGCCATTCTTCATCCCAGCTCGCGCCGCCGGTGGTGCCATACAGGTGACTGTCGGCATCCGGGTTGATCTCGATTTCGCCACCGTCGCCCTTGATCACGATAGTCGTATCCCCCAACAAGCCGCTGGCATCGCGATGCACCGCCTGGTAGCCGGGGTGGAAGATGCTTTGCAGTCCGCACCGGGCCTTCAGCGGATTGAGGATCCGCGCCAGGGAATGGATCGGTGAGCGCAGGCCCAGGGTGTTGCGCAGGTCGATCATGCGCTGCATCTGGGGTGCCCAGTCCACCAGCGGCATGAAGGCCAGGCCGCCGTTATCCAGGGCCGTGCCGACCTGCTGCCAGTCACGGCACAGCGGGATGTGCAGAAATCCCAGCAACTGTTCGGTATAAAGCCGACCCGCCGTATGGGCACCGCCGCCGTGCATGAAGATGCGCACGCCGTTCTGGCCGAGGCACTTGGCCGCCAGCAGGTACCAGGGCAGATGACGTTTCTTGCCGGCATAGGTCGGCCAGTCAAGGTCCACCGCCAGCGCCGGGGCAGCCAGGCGTGCGCGCAGGGCTTCGGTGAAACCGGCCATTTCCTCGGCGCTTTCTTCCTTGTGCCGCAACAGCATCAGGAAGGCGCCAAGCTGGCTGTCCTCGACCTGCTCGTCGAGCACCATGCCCATGGCCTCGCGGGCTTCTTCACGGGTGAGGTCACGGGCGCCGCGCTTGCCTTTGCCAAGGATGCGCACGAACTGGGCGAATGGATGTTCGGCCGGGGTCTCGAGGGTCAGCGATGGAACGTCGGTCATAAGCAATTCGTCGGTTTGGGCAGGCCCGCCAGCTTGGCGGCGAGTTTGGCGGGAGTGCCTTTGAACAATCGGTTCAGGTGCAGGCTGTTGCCCTTGTCCGCACCCAGTTTCAGCGCGGTGTACTTGATCAGCGGTCGGGTGGCGGGGGAGAGCTGGAACTCGTCGTAGAAAGCCCGCAGCAGTTCGAGGATTTCCCAGTGTTCGGGGCTCAACTCGATGTCTTCGGCGGCGGCCAGGGCCGTGGCCACTTCGACTGACCAGTCGTCCCGGTCGGCAAGGTAGCCGTCCTTGTCCAGCGCGATGGCGCGTTCGCCCACGTTCAGCGCATTCATAGCCAGGTGTTGACCTTGTCATGCTGGATCGACAGTTCGACGAAGGCCGGGTAGTCGATGATCTCGACCCAGTCAGGGGCCGGCAAGCCTCGGGCCTGGAGGTCTTCGGCCAGTGCGAACAGCTTCAGGCCAGCGGCCTGCAACCGGGTAAACGGTGCGGTGCCGGGCTGCAATGCGTAAGTCGCGTCGCCGCACAGCAGCAGTGCATCCTTGTCTCCCAGGACTCGCAGACAACTGGCGAGGCGGTTATCGCCAAAAGGTGAATGGGACAACACATGCAAAGTCGACATCAGAGGGTAATCACCTGGTCGTAACGGTCAATGAGAGCGGTGATGTCCGGCGCGGTCAGCACCTTCAGGTCGCCCAGGCCCAAGGCATCGGCGTCGATGCCGCGCTCGGCGGCGCTGTCTGCGCAGACGAAGAGGTCTTCGACGCCGAACATGGGCAATGCCTGCAGGTTCGCGCTCAGGTCTTTTTGCTGGACGGCCTTGGCGTTCTGGCCGGGGAGCAACTGGTGTACGCCGTCATCGAGAAACAGCAGGCCGATGGGCAGGTCGAACGCCCCGCCGGCCAGGACGATGTCCAACGCTTCCCGGGCGCCTGGGCCCGACCATGGGGACTGGCGGCTGATGAGCAACAGGGACTTGGCCATCATGGGCCTCCAAAACAGATCAAGCGGTCGGCATCCTGGATCGCGTCGTGCAGTTGGCCGAGCCCGGACAGCGCCCAGGGTGTCTCGACGCTCACGGCCGAGCGTTGGTAGCGCTGGGCTTCTTCGGCGTTCAACACCCCACGGCGCAACGCCGCCGCGATGCAGACCACGCCGTCGAGCTGGTGGTCGCTGACAAAGCTGCGCCACTGTTTGGGCAGGTCCTGTTCGTCCTGGGGGGTGACCACACCGCTGTCGGCGTTATAGACACCGTCCTGATAGAAAAACAGCCGCACGATTTCATGCCCGCCGGCCAGCGCGGCCTGGGCAAACAGCAAGGCTCGGCGCGAGGACGGCGCATGGGCGGCGGAAAACAGCGCAATGGCGAACTTCATGGCAGATCCGATCAGCAAAACTGCGGCCATGATAAAGCTTTATGGGCAGGGGGGCGATTGGCACTGCAGGATTGTGGGGACATCCTTGTGGCGAGGGGATTTATCCCCGCTGGGCTGCGCAGCAGCCCCAAAACCAGGCCGCGAGGTACATCAGGCAAATTACTGTGCCTTGAAGGAGGGGCTGCTGCGCAGCCCGGCGGGGATAAATCCCCTCGCCACACTGGTTCAGCAGTCGTCCGTGAGGCCATGCAACTCGCAATACTCCGCCCAATCCATCCCCGCCATCTCTGCCACTTCCCGGTGCACGTCCATGCGCTGGGACTGATAGTCCTCTGGCGAGGCGGCGGTCAATTGCAGGGTCAGTTCCCAGGCGAACAGGCCCTGGCGTTCGGCCTCGGCCTCGAAGGCTTCATGCAACCGCTCGGCGCGGTATTGTTCCGCCGTCTCGCCCTTGGCCTGGGCCAGCAGTGGGTTGAGGTGGTCCAGTTCGGTGCGGAGTTCGGGGCGCTCGTCGAGAAACTTTTCCAACGCCCGCTCATGCTGCTGTTCGGTTGCCGCCATGGTGACTCTCTGCTGATGACAAAAGGCGTGACAGGTTGCGCGAATCGTCGTCCGGTGTCGCGTATAAATTTCAGTAAAGCCGCACGAAGAGCGGGGGCGTGGTGCTACAGTCCGCTTTTTTCTCGATGAGTGAACGCAATGCGAATGCTGACGGTGGCCCTGGCCGCCACCTTGCTGGCCGGCTGCGCGGGTTCGGCGATGAACCAGGCCCGGACCCAGGCGCCTTACAAGACGCTGGCCTCGGACAAGCCGGAACAGGTCGTGGCCCAGTGCGTGCAGTTTTCCTGGCAGGACGAGGCGGTATTCGGCGTCGACGCCGGGGCTTACCTGCAACCGGACAAGAAAGGCGGCTCGACGGTGTACACCCGCTCCGCTGAATCCTTTGTCGACCTGGAAACCGGTGCTACCGGTACGACGTTGAACTACTACGCCAAGCACGACGACTTCATGGCCAAGCGCCGGTTGGCGGCGTTGGCGACTTGCCTGTAAGCCGGTAGAGCATCGCGAGCAGGCTCGCTCCCACAGGGGATTTGTGGCGGATGCAAGTCTCCCGGCCAGCCCGGAACCCATGTGGGAGCGAGCCTGCTCGCGATGGCGGCGGGTCAGTCGACGACAGTGTCGAAGGGTAGACCGCTTCGCGAGCAGGCTCGCTCCCACAGGAATTCGTGGTGGATGCAAGTCTCCCGGTCAGCCCGGAACCCATGTGGGAGCGAGCCTGCTCGCGATGGCGGCGGGTCAGTCGACGACAGTGTCGAAGGGTAGACCGCTTCGCGAGCAGGCTCGCTCCCACAGGAATTTGTGGTGGATGCAAATCTCCCGGCCAGCCCGGAACCCATGTGGGAGCGAGCCCGCTCGCGATGGCGGTGGGTCAGTCGAGAACATTATTGAAGGGTAGACCGCTTTCGCGAGCAAGTCCGCTGGATGTGTGTTTCAAGTCAGGCGCTTCTGGAGGAAGAAGTGCTGGTGCCCCGGCGGGTAATCGTCGATCTGGCCGATGTCTGTGAAGCCGTGTTTGCGGTAGAACGCTGGGGCCTGGAAGTCGAACGTATCCAGCCAGATGCCGACGCAGTTCTTCTCCCTGGCCAGCGCTTCGGCCTTCTGCATCAATGCCGATCCGGTGCCTTGGCCGCGGGCCTGTTCCGGCACCACCAGCAACTCGATATAGAACCAGCGGAAGAACACCCGACCGTAGAGCCCGCCCACTATTTCATTGCTGTGTTCGTCCCGTACCAGCCAGGCGACCAGTTCCGGCAGGGTGCCGCCGGTCTTGGCGGTGTTGTAGGCGCGTAGCGGCGCCAGGATAGCCTGGCGCTCCTCGTCGGTGGGAGTGTCGGTGCGTTCGATTCGCAGCGTCATCAGCGATGTCCTTGTTGCGGGGAGAATGAACGGCATGAGCCTACCCCAAAAGACCGTCCGGCAGCGAACGGGCGCATTTCGCAAACCGGGCCATACTTCCCTGGATTTCAAAAACAAGAAGAGAGCGGCTCATGAAGTTCGAATCCTTGACCCGAACCCTGGTTGCGACATCCCTGACCCTCAGTTGCTTTTATGTGCAGGCCGCCTCCCAGGCCCCGGTCGCCGCCGAAAACGGCATGGTGGTCACCGCCCAGCACCTGGCGACCCATGTGGGGGTCGATGTACTCAAGAACGGCGGCAATGCCGTGGATGCGGCGGTGGCGGTGGGGTATGCCCTGGCAGTGGTGTATCCGGCGGCGGGTAACCTGGGGGGCGGCGGTTTCATGACCCTGCAACTGGCCGATGGGCGCAAGACCTTCCTGGATTTCCGCGAAAAAGCGCCGTTGGCCGCCACGGCGGACATGTACCTGGACAAGGACGGTAATGTCGTCCCCGACCTCAGCACTCGCGGGCACCTGGCGGTAGGTGTGCCCGGCACGGTGTCCGGCATGGAGCTGGCGCTGAAGAAGTATGGCAGCAAACCCCGGGCCGAACTGATCGCCCCGGCCATCCGCTTCGCCGAAGAGGGTTTCACCCTGGAGCAGGGCGATGTAGACCTGCTGGAGACTGCCACCGACGTGTTCAAGAAGGACATGCGTGACTCGGGCTCGATCTTCCTGCACAACGGCGAACCGATGCAGGTCGGCCAGAAGCTGGTGCAGAAAGACCTCGCCAGGACCCTGCGGGAAATCTCCACCAAGGGCGCCGACGGGTTCTACAAGGGCTGGGTCGCCGATGCCCTCGTCACCTCCAGCCAGGCCAACAAAGGCATCATCACCCAGGCCGACCTGGACAAGTACAAGACCCGTGAGCTGGCACCGGTGGAGTGCGACTATCGCGGCTACCACATCATCTCGGCGCCGCCGCCCAGTTCCGGCGGCGTGGTGCTGTGCCAGATCATGAACATCCTTGACGGCTATCCGATGAAAGAACTGGGCTTCCATTCGGCCCAGGGCATGCACTACCAGATCGAAGCCATGCGGCATGCCTATGTGGATCGCAACAGCTACCTGGGTGACCCGGACTTCGTACAGAACCCCATCGACCATCTGCTGGACAAAAGCTACGCCGCCAAATTGCGGGCCGCCATCGAACCGCAAAAGGCCGGTGACTCGCACTCGATCAAGCCCGGCGTAGCGCCTCATGAGGGCAGCAACACCACCCACTATTCCATCGTCGACAAGTGGGGCAACGCTGTTTCCGTCACCTACACCCTCAACGACTGGTTCGGCGCGGGCGTCATGGCGAGCAAGACCGGGGTGATCCTCAACGACGAAATGGACGACTTCACCGCCAAGATCGGCGTCCCCAACATGTATGGCCTGGTGCAGGGGGAGGCCAATGCCATCGCGCCGGGCAAGGCACCGTTGTCGTCCATGAGCCCGACCATCGTCACCAAGGATGGCAAGACCGTCATGGTGGTGGGGACGCCGGGCGGCAGCCGGATCATTACCGCGACTTTGCTGACGATCCTCAATGTGATCGACTACGGCATGAACCTGCAGGAAGCCGTCGATGCGCCGCGCTTCCACCAGCAATGGATGCCCGAGCAGACCAACCTGGAAGCCTACGCCGCCAGCCCCGACACACAAAAGATCCTGGAAAGCTGGGGGCATAAGTTTGCGGGTCCCCAGGACCCCAACCACATTGCCGCGATACTGGTGGGCGCACCGTCGCTGGGTGGAAAACCGGTGGGCAAGAACCGGTTCTATGGGGCCAACGATCCACGTCGCAACACGGGGTTATCGTTGGGCTATTGAGCAGAGGGGGGCTGCCGGAGGCAACCCCGTGGCCGTTCATCATTGTCTTGAAGAGGGAAACCATGAGCACCGCTTTGCTGATCATCGATGTCCAGAGCGCCCTGTGCACCGGTGAAGAAGAATGTTTCGAGAGCCAGCGGGTTATCCGGACCATCAACGACCTCAGTGCCCGGGCCAGGGCTTTAGACTTGCCAGTGATCCTGATCCAGCACGAGGAGCTGCAAGGTTCGCTGGTATACGGCTCTGCTGCCTGGCAACTGGCGGACGGGCTGTTGACCTCCACGGACGACCTGCGGGTGCGCAAGACCACGCCAGATGCGTTCTACCAGACGGACCTGCTGTCGTTGCTGCAGGCCCGAAGCATCGACCGCCTGGTGATCTGCGGCATGCAGACGGATTACTGCGTCAACGCCACGGTGCGCCAGGCCCACACCTTGGGGTATGAAGTGGTCCTGGCTGCCGATGCCCATAGCACGTTGGACAACGGCAGCCTGGCGGCGGAGCAGATCATCGCCAACCACAATGAGCGCTTGGGACGCCTGAGCAGCGCAGTGTCACGGATCGATGTGGTGCCGGCGGCCGAGGTCCGTCTGTAAGCGATATCAACCTGTGACGGGGTAGCAAGCTTCTTGTCACAACGCTACGAGAGAGGGGGTTCGCACTCGCTCAAGGCGCGCCAAACACCATTGTCCAGTAAACCCCCGCATCGCTGCGTGAGTCACTGGCGGAGGCGGCGCCCACTTGCGTGAACATCGGGTTCATCAGGTTGGCGCAATGCCCGGGGCTGGCGATCCAGTCTTGCATGGCCTGGTTCGGCGAGCTTTGGCCGGCGGCGATGTTCTCGCCGAACTTGCGGCCACGATAGCCCGCGCCCTTGGCCCGGTCGGCGACGGAGCGGCCGTCGGGATCGCGGTGGGCGAAATAGTTGCCGTGGGCCATGGCCTGGCTGTGTCCCTGGGCGGCAGCTCCGAGTGCGGCGTTCCAGCTCAGTGGCCGGGCGGCGGCAAAGCGCTGGCGACCACACACACGGGACTTGGCCCTCGCCGCGTTGACCTGGGCCAGCAGCGCCTTGCCGATCGATGAGGCGTCGCTGGCCGGTGCACCGCCCATGGGCTGCGCCAGCACCACTCGCCACTCATCACCGACCCGGTTGACGCCGATGTCGGCGTACTGGTTGTCCAGCAAGGCGTCGCAGTGCTCGTCCGCCAACATGTCGAAAGCCTCTTGGGCATCCCGCGCGTCAGTCAGGCGGATGCTGCGCACGGCCCGGGCTCGATAGCCGGCGTCATTCAAGGTTTCCCGCAAGCCGTCACGAAAGCCGATCGGCAAGGCCAGGCGCGAGCGCAGCACCAAAGGCGGGGAGGCCCGGACCGTGCGCCATTCACAGCGACGGGACTGGCTGCGGTAGTCGTTGATGGCGTCCACCAGTTGCCCCTCGCCTCGAGCGTGGGCAGGACTGGCGAGCAAGGGCAGCAGGGGGGAGCAGGCAAAGCGAAGCGAGACGGCAAGAGCGAACAGGGTGGCGCATGGTGCGGACGGCTCAAGAGGGAGAGTTACGCGAACGCCAGGCCTGGCGCCCATCAGCCGCAAGCGCTTCGCACAGGACGGCGAGGCTTTCACGGCTGGGGTAGGACTGTGGGTTTGAAGACAAGTTTCAGCAGGGGCACCCAACCCCTGTGGCGAGTTCAGTTGTTTCCAGCCGCCCCGGCCACGGGCGCCTTGATCCGTTCGACCTTGCGATAGGTCAACAGCACGATGCCGGCCACCACGATAGCGCCGCCGAGTATCTGGCCGGGGCTGAGCATCTGGTCCAGCACCAGCCAGCCGATCAGCAGGGTGGCCAACGGTTCGATGTTCATCACCGGAGCGTTGCGCGGCATGTCCAGGCGCGGCACGGAAATGAACAGCACGATAAACCCGGTGCCGTAGAGCGTCACCAGGGTGGCCAGGGCCAACCAGCCGGTGCTGGTGGCCGGCAGATTGAAGCCGCCGGGGAGGGCACCGCTCAGGCCGGCGAGGTTGACGCTGCTGAACACGATGAAGATCGTCAGCAGACTGCGTACCGAGCCACGGACCTGGGCCAGCTTGTGGTCGGTGATCCACAGTGCGCAGGCGAACGCACAAGCCGCGCAGAAGGCCAGGCCGACGCCCAACAGCCATTGCGGACCGACGCTCTGTTCGGACGATAACCGCGCCGGCACCTCCAGCACGAAGACCAGGCCCAGCAGAATCATCCCCATCAGCGCGGCTGTGCGGGTGGTGGGGCGGGGGCCGCCCAGTGCCCAAGTCAGTAATGCGAGCAAAATCGGGAACACATTGCCCACCAGCAATGCCAGCGCCACCGGTACCCTTGCCACGGCCGAATACAGACACAGGCTCTGCGTGCCTATCAACAGTCCAAGGAGCAACTGCCAGCGCCAGGCGCCCGTTGGAAGGCGCAGGCCCTGGCGCTGCCACAGCACCATCACAGCCAGCACCAGCAGCGTCCCACCCGAGCGCATCAGGATCGCCAGCAGCACGCCGGCGCCATCATCGAACGCCACTCGCGCCGCGACATGGTTGCCGGCGAAGGCACACCCCATGCACAGCAGGACGAGCACGGCGAGTTGGCGTGGAAACGGGGCGGGGGTGTCCGATGCGTAGGTGGAGTGGGCCATGGCAGGAATTCTCAAAAGAACGACCGCCGAAGCGAGAGGCCTCGGGCGGTGATTTTAGTTATTGTTGTCGTACAACGTGGCGGAATTTTTACCGCATCTTGTCCGTTGGAACAAGTGGCGATGAGACCGTAGCGCTCTAGGGAACTCTAAAGAAGACGGCTTTAGCGGGCGCGCGTCCGTATGCTTTCACTGGGGACAAAGACAGTATTCTTGTACGATGTCTTATCACGTAGTAAAACTGTCGTCCCGTCCAATAATAATTAACGGAGAGACGCGCTATGGAAACTTCACAACTGATCAGCCCCGCCGACCAAGGTCGTCGGGTATTCCTGAAAAAATCCCTGGTGGTCTCGGCGGCTGCCGCTACTTTGGGGAACCTGCCCGGGCTCGTCCAGGCCGAGCCGTTGAGCCAGCGTTACCCGGACCCGCTGATCAACATCCTCGATCCCAGCTTCATGGACTTGCGCCTCTTCAATGCCAGCGTGGAAAAACTCGCCACTGGCCTGCGCTGGGCCGAAGGGCCGGTGTGGATCGGCGACGGCCGCTACCTGCTGGTCAGCGACATTCCGAACAACCGCATAGTGCGTTGGGATGAGATTACTGGCGGTCTGTCGGTGTACCGCGAGAATGCCAATTTCTCCAACGGCATGTGCCGTGATCGCCAAGGGCGGTTGCTGGTGTGCGAAGGCTCCACCACCTCGAGCGAGGGGCGGCGCGTCACCCGTACCGAGCACAACGGCACCATCACCGTGCTGGCGGACAGTTTCGAGGGCAAGCCTTTCAATTCGCCCAACGATATCGTGTGCAAGCGCGACGGTTCGGTCTGGTTCACCGACCCGCCATTCCAGACCGGCAACAACTACGAAGGACACAAGGTCACCCCGTCCCAGCCCCACGCGGTGTACCGCGTCGATGGCGAAACCGGCAAGGTCAGCCGGGTGATCGATGACTTGGCGGGGCCGAACGGCCTGTGTTTCTCCCCGGACGAGAGAATTCTCTATGTGGTGGAGGGCAGGGCCAAACCCAACCGGCTGATCTGGGCAATCACGGTCAAGGACGACGGGACGCTGGGCGAGCGGCGCAAGCACATCGAAGGTCTGGATTACGCGGCCATCGATGGCATCAAATGCGACGAGAGCGGCAACCTCTGGTGCGGCTGGGGCGGCAACGGCGACCCCAAGGCCGACCTGGAAAAGCTCGACGGTGTACGGGTGTTCAACCCGGAAGGCAAAGCAATCGGCCATATTTCCCTGCCGGAACGCTGCCCCAATATCTGCTTTGGCGGGCGGGAAGGTAATCGCTTGTTCATGGCCGGCAGTCACTCGCTGTATTCGCTGTTCGTGAATACCCGAGGGGCCACATTCAGCTGACTGAATGGCTTGGGCCGCGGGCCTCGCCGCCGTGGGTCGGCTCAGGACGGATCGCAACTCCACAATTCCACCAACGGTTGATCTGCCGTTGGTGGCCCCAGCCAATGGCTCATTGGCTCGCAATGTCCATTCAAACACAGCTGGTAATCCCCAGCCTGGGGTGTGCGGCCCAGTCTCAGCGGTTGCAGAGGCGGCAGTTGGCGCAGGTAGTGCCAGCTGTCGTTTTTCAGCCAGGCGCCGTCGGGAATCTCCATGCCAGCGCCGTTGCCTTTGACCCTGGCTTCCCCCAGCACCAACCCCTGCGCGGTAACCCGGTAGTCTTCCTCCCAGCGGATTTTCTCGATGGTGTGATTCCACGCCAGCGTGAAATCCCGGAGGGGAAGCTGGGCCCAGGTCACGCCGGCCAGGCCCAGGCATAAGCCGATCACGCCTGGGCCCGTCCGATACGCCGCGAGCGCCATAGGTGCTGGAAGATCAACAGTCCCGCCAGCACGAAGCCAATCTCATCGGTCAGCGGTAACGCGACGACCAGCAAGGCTCCGGCGGCAAAACACAGCAGACGCTCCCAGATTGGCATCTTCTGTTGCAGATGGCCGGTGGACGCCATGCCCCAGAGCCCGACGGCCAGCATCGTCTTGATCAGCATGTAAGCGCTCATCCACAGGTTGTCACCCTGAAGCATCAGTGCCGGGTTATAGACCGCCATGAACGGAATGACGAAGCCAGCCAGCGCGATGCGCACCGCCCAGAAGCTGATTTTCAGGCCGGTTTCCCGGGCAATCGGCGCGGCCGCGAAGCAAGCCAGCGCCACTGGCGGCGTGAGGTCGGCGAGGATGCCGAAGTAGAACACGAACATGTGGGACACGATCAGCGGTACGCCCAGTTCCAGCAGGGCGGGGGCGGCGATCGAGCTGGTGATGATGTAGTTGGGGATGGTGGGGATGCCCATGCCGAGCACCAGGCAGGTGAGCATCGTCAGGATCAACGACAGCAGCAGGTTGTCCTTGCCGATGGCCAGGATGTAACCGGCGAAGGTCGACGCCACCCCGGTCAGCGACACCACGCCAATGATGATGCCCACCAGGGCACAGGCAATCCCTACAGGAACCGCATGCCGCGCGCCTTCCACCAATGCATGGAGGCAGATGGTCAGGGTTTCCCGCGCGCCTTTGATGAGCCCGCAGATGATGACCAACACCGCGATCACCGCGAAGATGACGGCGATGCCCAGTTGGAAAAAGCCCACGCACAGGACACCCAGTGCGATCCAGAAAGCGCAGCGCAAGGCAAAGCTCGACACGCGCAGGATGATCGCCGAGCCGAGGATCACGATGGCGGTGAGCGCCAGTCCCACCATGCCGGAAAAAAGCGGCGTGCGCCCGGAAAACAGCAGATAGATCAAGACCGCGAGCGGGATCAGCAAGTACCAGTTGTCTTTTACGGCGCCCAGTGCGCTGGGGCATTGGTCCTTGGGCAAGCCTCTGAGGTTGGAGCGCTTGGCTTCGAGATGAACCATCCAGAACACCGAGCCGAAGTACAGGCACGCGGGAATCAAGGCGGCCTTGGCGACTTCAACGAACGGCACGTTGATGGTCTCGGCCATGATAAACGCCACGGCCCCCATGATCGGCGGCATCAATTGGCTGCCCATGCTGGAAGTGGCTTCCACGCCACCGGCGAACGCGGCTTTGTAGCCGAAGCGCTTCATCAGCGGGATGGTGAATTGCCCGGTGGTCACCACGTTGGCAATGCCAGAGCCGGTAATGGTCCCCATCAAGGCGGAGGAAGCGACGGCGACTTTGGCCGGGCCGCCGAGCTTGTGGCCGAACAGGCCCATGGCAAAGTCGGTGAACAGCTTGATCATCCCGGCTTTTTCGAGGAAGGCGCCAAACAGGATGAACAGGAAGATGTAGGTGGCCGACACGTAGGTCGGTGTGCCGTACAGCCCCTCGGTGCCGAAGGACAGTTGATTGACGATCTGATCGAAGCCATAACCGCGATGAGCCAGATCGCCCGGCAGGTATTCGCCGAACAGCCCATAGGCCAGGAACAGACCGCAGATCAACGGCAGCGCAATCCCCATCACCCGTCGGGCTGCCTCGAATACCAATACGATCAGCACGATACCGACGATGAGGTCCGTATCGGTCAGGTCACCGGAGCGCTGGATCAGGTCGGCTTCAAATACCCATTGGTACAGGGCTGTGGCCACGCCGGCCAGGGACAACACCCATGCCAGTGGCTGCCAGGGACGCCCGGTGCCATGGGCGGGATAACTCAGGAACACCACCCACAATAGGAAACCCACGTGCACGGCACGCAGGACCTGGCTGGAGACAGGGGCGAACGCCGCGGTGACGATCTGGAATACCGAAAACAGCAGGGCCACGTAGAACAGTGTTCTGGGCCAGTCCCGTGGATCGCTGGGAATGCCGGGCTGAATCTCACTCATCAAGGATGTCCTCTTGCCTGCATCGAAGGTGCGAACCGCAAGGGCGCGGCGACGATCACCACCGCCGCGCCAGATCGGCTTACAGGGCGCCGGCTTCCTTGTAGTAGCGCTCGGCACCGGGATGGAGGGGGATAGGCAAGTTTTTCGCGGCTTTATCCAAGGTGATGTCTTTGGCTGCGGAGTGTGCGCTGCCGAGACGAGAGAGGTTTTCGAACAGCAGCTTGGTCATCTGGTAGGCTACTTCGTCCGAAACGTCTTCACGGGTGACCAGGATGTTGGTGATTGCCACGGTGGGCACGGCTTCGGCCTGGCCGTCATAGGTATTGGCCGGGATCGTTGCACTTTGGTAGGCCGGGTTGCCGATTTTTGTCACCACGTCAGTCGGAATCGACACGTAGTTCAGTGGCATGGTCGAGGCCAGGTCGCGGATCGCCGCCATCCCCAGCCCCGAAGACTGGAGCGTGGCGTCCAGTTGACGGTTCTTGATCAGGTCCACCGATTCGGCGAAGGGCAGGTATTGAACCTTCATGTCGCTGTAGTTCAGTCCCGCGGCCTTGAGAATGGCTCGCGCATTCAGCTCGGTGCCGGATTTTGCCGCCCCCACGGAGATGGATTTGCCCTTGAGATCGGCCAGCGTCTTGATGCCCGACTCCTGGCTGGCAACGATCTGGATGTAATTGGGGTAGGCGCCGGCGATGGCGCGCAGTTTGGTCAAGGGGGTCTTGAAGCCGGCATCTTCCACGCCATTCTTGGCGTCAGCCACCGAGTCGCCCAGCGCGAGGGCCAATTCTCCGCGCCCGGCCTGCAGCAGGTTCAGGTTTTCCACCGAAGCCTTGGTGGCTTGCACCGAGGTCTTGGCGTCCTTGATGCCGGTGCTGTAGATCTGCGACAGCCCGACCCCGATCGGGTAATACACCCCACTGGTGCCCCCGTCAGGATGTTGATGTACACCGGGGCGGCCTGGGCCGTGGTCGTGACCACCAAGGCTGCCGCGGCGGCCAGAAGGGTGAAGCGTTTGTTGACTCGCATGGAAAACTCTCCGTCTTGTTATGGCTTTATGCAGAGTCTTTCCACTGTAGTTGAAACGGGCCCGATGGCGAGTTGTTAAAACTGATGTGCCTGGTCAGGCCTTGCCGGGACCCGGAGCTGCGCTGCTGCCACGCACGGTCAACTCGAACGGCAGCAGCACATGCCGTTGCGGAATAGGCTTTTTCTCGATCAGTGCGATCAGCATTTCCACGGCTTTGCGGCCAAAGGTCTCGGCAGGCTGGGAAATGGTGGTCAGCGGCGGATCGCAGTACGCCGCGAACGGGATGTCGTCGAACCCCACCAGGGAAATGTCCTCGGGCACCCGCAACCCTGATTCCTTGATGCGCTTGAGGGCGCCGATGGCCATCTCGTCGTTTTCACAGAACAGCGCGCTGGGTCGCTCGGCCAGCGCCAGCATCGCCTCGGCTCCGTCGTACCCGGCGTTCAAGGTGAAGTCGCCGTGGCAGATCAAGCCTGGGTCGACGACCAGACCGGACTGACGCAAGGCGTCCTCGTAACCGGCCACGCGGTCCAGCGTCAGGGGGCTGCTGCGGGGGCCCTTGATAATGCCGATGCGGCGGTGACCAAGACCGATCAGGTACTCGGTCATGGCCTGGGCGGCGGCGCGGTTGTCGAGGCTGATGGTGGGGTAGTCGGCACCCTTGACCACTTCGCAGGCGTTGACCAGCGGCAGGGCTTCGGCGCCAGGGGGAAGTGACGCGAAAGGATTGCTCGCGCGTAACTGGATCACCCCGTCGGCCTGGTGCGCATAGACCAGCGCGGCGAACTCCCGCTCGACTTCTGCCTGGCCTTGCGTGTCGCACAACAACAGCCGATAACCCGCCGCCTGGGCGGACTGCTGGGCACCGCTGATGACCCGGGCAAAGAACGTATTGGCGATGGTCGGCACCAGGATCACCAGGTTGCCGGTGCGACGGGAGCGGAATTGCACAGCCATCAGGTTCGGCCGGTAGCCGGCCTGTTCCACCGCCGCGTTGACCTTGTCCCGTGTCTCGGGCAGTACCCGTTCGGGGGATTTGAGCGTTCTGGAAACCGTAGCCACCGACACGCCGGCCAGCCGGGCTACTTCACGGATATTGGACAAAAGCACCTCGATCGAGCGCCGGAACATAGCGGCGCGAAGGGGAGCTTACCGCAGGTTGGGCGCCTCACAAACGTCCCTGCATGAAGACCGTAGGGTTTGACACGCCGCGAAACTGCGCCTAGATTCCGCCGTGATGTAACCGGTTACATTGTCATCAGCCCTGACCTGAGAGAGTCGTGATGAGTCCTGTAGCACCGAAAATAAGACTGGGTTTCGTGGGCGGTGGGGAGGGTGCTTTCATCGGCCAGGCCCATCGTCAGGCCGCTGGCCTGGATGGCGGGTTCGAGTTGGTGTGTGGGGCATTCAGTCGCGATGCCCGCAATAACCAGCAAACCGGCACAGCCCTGGGGCTGGACGCTTCCCGCTGCTACAGCGACTGGCAGCAACTGTTGGACGCCGAAGCGGCATTGCCCGCCGACCGTCGCATGGAGTTGCTGGTCATCGTGACGCCCAACCATTTGCATGCACCGATTGCCGGTCGGGCGCTGAAGGCGGGCTTTCATGTGTTCAGCGAAAAGCCCGCAGCGTTGAACCTGCGTGAGTTGCTCGCGCTCAAGGACGTGCTGCGAGGCAGCGGCCGCTTGTACGGCCTGGCTCACACGTACCTGGGGTATCCCATGGTCTGGCAGGCGCGAGAGATGGTGCGCTCGGGCGTGATCGGCACGGTGCGCAAAGTGCTGGTGGAGTATCCCCAGGGCTGGCTCAGCCAGGACGTCGCCAGGCAGGGCAACAAGCAGGCCGGTTGGCGCGATGACCCCGAGCAGTCCGGCCTGGGCGGCTGCATTGGTGACATCGGTACCCACGCGTTTTCCCTCGCAGAGTTCGTGACCGGCCAGCACGTCGAACAGCTCTGTGCGGCGTTGGGTACCCACATTCCGGGCCGGCAATTGGACGACGACGCCGCGATGCTGTTGCGCATGAGTGATGGCGCCAGCGGCGTGTTGATCGCCAGCCAGGTCTGCGCCGGTGAAGAGAACCCGCTGAAGATCCGCGTCTATGGCGATAAAGGCGCCCTGGAATGGCGCCAGGAGGAACCGTCGAGCCTGATCCATCGTGCCCTCGACCAACCCCTGAGCATCCTGCGTTGCGGCGTCGGCCAGCCGTGGTTGTGCGAGGCCGCCACACGCCGCATGCGCCTGCCGGCGGGACATCCCGAGGGTTATCTGGAGGCCATGGCCAACCTCTACGGCGACTTTGCCCGCGCCATTCGCGAGCGGATCGAAGGCCCCGATGTGCCTGGCGTACCCGGTATCGAAACCGGCTTGCGCGGCATGGCGTTCATCGAGGCCGCCCTCATCAATCATCGTGGCGAGGCGAAGTGGACCGCGCTGCAGACCGGAGAGTCGCTGTTGTGAATACCGCCGATCAAACACCGAACGGCCTGCGCGGGCCGGCTATTTTCCTGGCCCAGTTCATGTCCGACGAGCCGCCGTTCGACACCTTGGCGAACATCGCCCGGTGGACCGCCTCACAAGGGTACAAAGCCATTCAGTTGCCGACCCTGGGCACACGTTACATCGACCTGGCCCAGGCCGCCGACAGCCAGGCCTATTGCGATGAGATCAAGGCCACCTGCGCAGAGGCCGGGGTCGAGATCAGCGAACTGTCGACGCACCTGCAAGGCCAACTGGTGGCGGTGCACCCGGCGTTCGATGCGCTGTTCGACGACTTTGCCCCGGCCCACTTGCGCGGCCAACCCCAGGCCCGGACCGAGTGGGCCATCGAGCAGCTCAAGCTGGCGGCCCGGGCCAGTCAGCGCCTGGGCCTCAATGCCCATGCGACGTTTTCCGGCGCGCTGTTGTGGCCCTACATGTACCCGTGGCCACAACGCCCGAGCGGGCTTGTCGAGCAAGGATTCGCTGAACTGGCCCGGCGCTGGTTGCCGATTCTCGATTGCTTCGAGGCGGCCGGCGTGGACCTGTGCTACGAAATCCATCCCGGCGAAGACCTCCATGACGGCGCCTCGTTCGAGCGCTTCCTGGAAGCGGTCGATCACCATCCACGGGCAGCCATCCTCTACGACCCCAGCCACCTGTTGCTGCAACAGATGGACTACCTGGGTTTCATCGACCGCTACCACGCGCGCATCCGCATGTTCCACGTCAAGGATGCGGAGTTTCGCCCCGATGCCCGGTCCGGGGTGTACGGCGGTTATCAGGGCTGGGTGGATCGCCCCGGCCGTTTCCGTTCCCTGGGGGATGGGCAGATCGATTTCAAATCGATCTTCAGCAAGTTGACCCAGTACGACTTCAGCGGCTGGGCGGTACTGGAATGGGAGTGCTGCCTGAAGGACTCGCAACAGGGTGCCGCTGAAGGGGCTGCGTTCATTCAGCGGCACATGATCAACAAGAGCCGCAAGGCGTTCGATGATTTTGCCGGGGTGACGGCGGATGAAGCGTCCAATCGGCGGCTGCTGGGGCTGCCGAGGTAACCGATACCAAAAAAACTGTGGCAAGGGAGTTCATTGTGGGGGCAAGGCTTGCCCGCGATAAAGCCGACGAGGTCCTTAGGAAGAATAAGGCGCCTGCATCGCGGGCAAGCCTTGCTCCCACAATGGTCCCCTGTCCACAAAGTGCTTTTACCAACTGGCTGGCTTACAAGAACAACAAATAGACGGTGACTGTCATGACCACGATGAACGCACGCTTGAGCGTGATGATGTTCCTGCAGTTCTTTATCTGGGGTGGCTGGTTCGTCACCCTCGGGACCTTTCTTTCCAGCACCCTGGGTGCCAGCGGCGGGCAGGTCGGCATGGCGTTTTCCACCCAGTCCTGGGGGGCGATCATCGCGCCGTTCGTGATCGGCCTGATCGCCGACCGCTACTTCAATGCCGAACGTATTCTGGCGGTGCTGCACCTGCTGGGCGCGGTGCTGCTGTACCAGCTGTATTCGGCGCAGGACTTCAGTGGCTTCTACCCGTTCGTGCTGGCGTACATGGTGGTCTACATGCCGACGCTGGCCCTGGTCAATTCCGTGGCGTTCCGTCAGATGCGCGATCCGGCGCTGGAGTTTTCCCGGGTGCGGGTTTGGGGCACCCTCGGTTGGATCGTCGCCGGGGTGGTCATCAGTTTCGTGTTCGCTTGGGATTCACGGGAGGCCATTGCGGCGGGCGGTTTGCGCAATACCTTCCTGATGGCGGCGATTGCTTCGCTGGCCTTGGGCATCTACAGCCTCACGCTGCCGGCCACGGCGCCGCTCAAGGCTGAAGCTGGCGGCGGAATCAAGCAACTGCTGGGCCTGGATGCCCTGGGGCTGCTGAAGGACCGCAGTTACCTGGTGTTCTTCATCGCCTCGATCCTGATCTGCATCCCGTTGGCGTTCTATTACCAGAATGCCAACCCGTTCCTGGCCGAAACCGGCATGACCAACCCCACGGCGAAGATGGCCATCGGGCAGGTGTCCGAGGTGCTGTTCATGCTGCTGTTGCCGCTATTCATCCAGCGCTTCGGGATCAAGCTGGCGCTGTTGGTGGGGATGCTGGCTTGGGCGTTGCGCTACCTGCTGTTCGCCTATGGCAACAACGGTGACCTGGCGTTCATGCTGTTCACCGGCATTGCCCTGCACGGCATCTGCTATGACTTCTTTTTTGTCTCGGGGCAGATCTACACCGACGCCAAGGCGCCGGAGCATCTGCGCAGTTCGGCCCAAGGGCTGATCACCCTGGCGACCTATGGCCTGGGCATGTTGATCGGCTTCCGGGTAGCGGGGCAGGTCACCGATCGTTTTGCCGAGGCGGGCGCTCATGACTGGACCAGCATCTGGCTGTTCCCTGCCGGGTTTGCGCTGCTGGTGTTCGTCTGTTTCCTGGTGGCTTTCAGCGGCCGGCAGGCGGTCGCCGTTCCTTCAAAGGCCTGAAGTACAAGCACCAGGCTGGACATCGGTCATAGATGACTGACGTCCAGTTTGGTGTAGGTCACTTTTCCGCCTTCGGTGGCATAGCCGACGTTGTCCAGGGTGTAGACGCCTGCCTTGAAGTAGAAGTTGTAGCCATACCAGGACGGATCCAGCTTCACCTGCTTGCCGAGGTTGTTGATCATCACGGTGACCATGCCCTGTTTGTTCATCTGCAGGGAATAGGTGAAGACTTTATTCAAGGCAACGTTCGGCACGGTGAACATCACCGGGCTTTTTGCATCCTTGGGCTTGACCCGGTATTCGACATCCAGGTTGCCGACACCCTTGGTGAAACGGTAAACGAGCTTGAGCAAGGGGGCAGGCGCATCCTTGGCGTGGATCTGCGCGACGACCACGCGACCGGCCGAGGGCACCTGGTTCACGGCCAGGGTGCCTTTGAGGGTGTTGATCCCGCTGTTGTAGAGCCAGTTGCGCAGCTTGCCGTCTTTCGAGGTTTCCCGCAGCTCGGAGCGCGGGAACTCGCTTTTACCTGTGTGGGAACCGGTCACCGGGGCCCAGAAGACGATCTTGTCGCCGGTGTTGGTGAAGTACGGGTTCTGCAGGGTCGGAACCGCTTTGGTTGCAATGGTCAGGGCAGGGGTTTCGATTGGAAGGGTGAGGTTCCAGACAGTCAGGTCAATCATGGTCAAGCGCTCCAACGGTACAGCCGGTGCAGATCGATGTCAGCCGGCAAAGGCAGGTTTTGCCTTCCGTGGCACTGTTACTTGGTTATCGACATGGCGCTTGGGCACTGGAGGACGTTGGAGGAGCAGCTGACGAATGGCTCTAGCATGAGCTTCAGGGGCGAGGCTGCAAATTGATCATGGATAATGTCAATTTGATGTTGATCGGGTAGAGTACGCGCCGCCCGAGAGATGGATCCCGGGCGTTTCCCCATGGAGTAGTCAATGAAAAGTTTCAGCAAGGTTGTTGCCAGCGCACTGTTCGGCCTGGTCCTGGCGGGTTGCACCGGCACCCCGATGAAGACCCAGCAGTACGACAGCAGCCAATACACCGTTGTCGGCCACAGTGAAGCGAAGGCCACCGGCCTGTTGCTGTTTGGCGTGATCCCGATTCGTCAGAACAACCGCTTCGTACGCGCCCAGAACGCCGCGATCCTGGCCAAGGGCGGCGACGCCATGATCAACACCCAGGTGCAGGAAAACTGGTTCTGGGCCTGGGTCCTGACCGGTTACACCACCTCGGTGTCCGGGGACGTGGTCAAGCTGAAGAACGTTCAGTAAAGGTCAGTTCGATCATTCCCACGCTCTGCGTTCCGCTGCCAAAGCGTGACGCGGAGCGTCACTGGATGCATTCCCACGCAGAGCGTGGGAACGATCGGTAGACGTGCCGGTCAATGCCCGCCAACCACCATGCGACTGAACGGCTCGACATACGCCTGCAGCGTCACCAGCCCGCCCACCAGAATCGCCAGCACCACCGAGTGGAAAAACACGTAGCGCAGGATTTCCCCTTCATGGCCATACCAACGGGTGGCGGTGGAGGCGACCACGATCGACTGGGCATCGACCATCTTGCCCATCACCCCGCCAGAACTGTTGGCGGCGGCCATCAACACCGGGCTCAGGCCCAACTGCTCTGACGTTACCCGTTGCAAGCCGCCGAACAGCACGTTGGAGGCGGTATCCGAGCCGGTCAGCGCAACGCCGAGCCAGCCCAGCAGGGTGCCGAACATGGGGTAGAAAATGCCCGTTGCGGCGAAGGCCAGGCCCATGGTGGCGTCCAGGCCCGAATAGCGCGTCAGGAACCCCAGGGCGAGCATCGCGACGATGGTGATTAGCGAGTAACGCACCACCCACAACGTTCGCAGGTACTGGCGCACCAATTGTGGGATCGAGTAGCCCATCAGCAACCCACCGAGAATCGCCGCCAGGAAGATGCCGCTGCCAGTGGCGGTGAACCAGTTGAACTTGTAGATCGCTTCCTCGGTTTTAGGCTGCGGCACCACGGGCGGGACTTTTTCGATCTGCTGGTGCAGGGTGCTGAAGGTCACCATGGGCGAGAACAGCGGATTCGCCTCGCGCATCGGCTTGCCTTGGGGATCGAGTTTGGCCGACTGGGACTGTGGGTCGATCGCTGGACGGGTATCGAACAGGTTCTTGAAGCCCTGGGTACCCCAGGCGAACACGAACACCGTGAGGATGATCCACGGCATCCAGGCCCGCAGCACCGCCGGCCGGGTGTCATTGGAGAACGCCCCGCCGGTCACCGGCTGTTGTTCTTCGCTGGCGTCGATCTTCGAATCATCGTGGCGTCCCGACAACGCTGCGGAGGTGTGGACCGTCGCCGGTTTCCAGACTTTGAGAAACCCGGTAAGGCAGGCCATGGAAATCAGCGCGGCAATCACATCCACCAGCATCGGCCCGTGGTAGTTGGAAACCACGAACTGCGGGATGGCAAAGCTGACGCCGGCCACCAGAATCGCCGGCCAGATCTCCAGCATCTTGCGCCATCCGGCAAAGGCCCAGATCAGCCAGAATGGCACGATCACCGAAAAGAACGGCAGCTGCCGGCCCACCATCATCGACAGCTCCATTTCATCCAGCCCGGTGACCTTGGCCAAGGTGATGACAGGGGTGCCCAAGGCGCCGAACGCCACCGGCGCGGTGTTGGCGATCAGGGCCAGGCCCGAGGCGGCCAACGGGGAGAAGCCCAGCCCGATCAGGATCGCTCCAGTCACCGCCACCGGTGTACCGAAGCCTGCCGCCCCCTCGAAAAACGCGCCGAAGCAGAAGGCGATCAACAGCAATTGCAGGCGCCGGTCATCGGTGATGCGCGCCAGGGAATCCTGCAGGACCTTGAACGAACCATTTTCGGTGGTCAGCCGATGCAGGAAGATAATGTTGAGCACAATCCAGCCAATGGGTAGCAACCCGTTGGCCGCGCCAAAGAGCGCCGCCGAACCGGCCATGCCGGCGGGCATGCCGAAGGCGAAAATCGCGATCAGCAGGGCCGAGGCCAGGGCCAGCAATGCCGCCAGGTGCGCCTTGATATGAAAGAACGCCAGGGACGCCAGCATCACCACCACCGGGACCGCCGCCAGAAAGGTCGACAGCACCGCATTACCGAAGGGATCGTAGACTTGTTGCCAGACCATGTTCCACCTCTGCTTTTTATTGTTGGAAGTGCAGGCCCCAGGGGGGATTGGCAGAAGAGTATAGGCGGGGATCGGGCAGGGCATGGGGCATGCCTGTGGCGACTAACGCGCGTCGGTGCGCGGGCCTTCCTCCAGTCGAAGCTCAAGGCTCAAATCATCGCAGCTTCGCGACCAGGCCGTCAGCCATTGCGGCATGGCCGGCGACTGTTCTGCCAGCCCCAGTTCACGGATGAATTCACCTGGTGCCACCGTGCCTTTGGCCGAGCGGAACAGGCCACGCATGATCACCACCCCGACCACACGCCCGCGGCTCATGAAACGGTGCTCCATGAAGGTCCATTTGTCATCCCAGCCGAGCATCCGGGTATGCAACTCGAACGCTTCGAATAGCTTCAATTCGCGCCGGAACTTGCCCCAGACATCTCCCACGATGGGTATCGCTCGGTTGCGCAGGGCCACTTTGTAGGCGCCGCTGCGCAGGACGTAATCCATGCGTCCAACATCCGCCAGAGTGAAATAGCGGCCATTGGTGACATGGCGGTTGAAGTCCAGGTCCAGCGGCCATACACGCATGCGCACCACGGTGGTGTCCAGGGGGGCCGTCGGCTTGCGCCAGGGACGACGAAACAGCATCAGCAACAGTCGGAACCAGAGATTCATGGAAATACCGCAAAGGGAAAAAAGCCCACTTTAGACAGGTGGGGTGGCCCGGGCCAGGTGCGTAAATGACTGTTTGCCGGCAAAACGCGCATTTGGGACATGTCTGCATGCCTGATTGCTCACACCCAGCTATGAGCCGCTGGCACCGATGTAGAAATGGCGGGGCGCCACCAGACCGGTGGAGCCGGGCTTGCCCGCGAAGGCGATGGCAGATTCAACAGCGGCGTGACAGACACTCCGCTATCGCGAGCAGGCTCGCTCCCACATTGGATTTGGGTTGCTCGTAACCTTTGCGGGGCGCCACCAGGCCGGTGGGAGCCAGGCTTGCCCGCGAAGGCGATGGCAGATTCAACAGCGGCGTGACAGACACTCCGCTATCGCGAGCAGGCTCGCTCCCACATTGGAGTTGGGTTGCACGCGGCCTTTGCGGGACGCCACCAGACCGGTGGGAGCCGGGCTAGCCCGCGAAGGCGATGGCAGATTCAACAGCGGCGTGACAGACACTCCGCTTTCGCGAGCAGGCTCGCTCCCACATTGGATTTGGGTTGCGCGCAACCTTTGTGGGACGCCACCAGACCGGTGGGAGCCGGGCTAGCCCGCGAAGGCGATGGCAGATTCAACAGCGGCGTGACAGACACTCCGCTATCGCGAGCAAGCCCGCTCCCACATTGGATTTGGGTTGCTCGCAACCTGTGTGGGGCGCCACCAGACCGGTGGGAGCCGGGCTAGCCCGCGAAGGCGATGGCAGATTCAACAGCGGCGTGACAGACACTCCGCTATCGCGAGCAGGCTCGCTCCCACATTGGATTTGGGTTGCGCGCAACCTTTGTGGGGCGCCACCAGACCGGTGGGAGCCGGGCTTGCCCGCGAAGGCGATGGCAGATTCAACAGCAGCGTGACAGACACTCCGCTTTCGCGAGCAGGCTCGCTCCCACATTGGATTTGGGTTGCGCGCAACCTGTGTGGGGCGCCACCAGACCGGTGGGAGCCAGGCTTGCCCGCGAAGGCGATGGCAGATTCAACAGCGGCGTGACAGACACTCCGCTATCGCGAGCAGGCTCGCTCCCACTGGGGAATTTGTGGTCAACAGGATTTGCGGGGCGCCGCAGAAAAACTGTGGGGTCTGCGGGATACGTTGGCTCTGTGACCGCCGGGAAAACTCATGTGGGAGCGAGCCTGCTCGCGATGGCGTCGGCACAATCGACCCCACTGCAAGCAAGCGTGCGAGGAGCGTTTCAGCCTTTGGCCGCCATCGCCGTGACTTCCACCCGCATGCCCTCGACCCCCAGTGCCGCCACGCCGATCGCAGCGCGGACCGGCCAGGGTTTGGCGAAGAAGCGTTTGTACACTTCGTTGAAGGCGGCGCGTTCGGTCATGTCGGTGAGGTAGATGGTCAGGTGCAAGACCCGGTCCAGGGAACTGCCGGCACGTTCCAGCGCGGTCTTGAGCGCTTGCAACGTGCATTCGCTCTGCAGGGTGATGTCGCCCAGCTCCAAACTGCCGTCGGCGCGCGTCGGGATCTGGGTAGTGACCAGCAGGCCGCCGAAGCCGGCGACGTCGGAGGAGATGGAGTCCGCATCCGGGTCGGGAGTGAACGTGATGTCTGGGTTAGCCATGCGGTGCCTCATGCAGGAAAGGAAAAAGACGCAGTCTACCGTCCATTGGTGCGCCGTTCCCGGTTTCCTTATCTATCTTCGTTTCGCACCAGCGCCCGGATGTAGGCTTCGATCGTGGTGGTGCCGCGCAGCCCATCCTCGACAATCTCGAAGCCGCTGTCGACGCTGACCTCGGTCATCCGAGTATAGGATTGCGCGGCGGCAGGGCTGAAGCCGAGCTCCAGGAAGGCCTGTTCCCAACGGTCCCTCGGTATCACCTGCACCTCGACCGGCCGACCGAGCGCCTCGGAAAAAGCCTGCGCAACATCGTTGGGTGAATACAGGCGAGGCCCTTGCACATAACGAACGCCAACATCGGTCACCGGCGACAACAGCCTAGCCGCTGCTATTTCGCCCATGTCCTGGGGAGCGACCATGGGCAGGGCCAGGTCTGCGGGAAGCAGGGTGGGTAGCTTGCCTTTAGCGCGGACGGTGTCGAGCACGCCGTCCCAGTTGCTCATGTAATAAACGGCGCGATTGATCGCTGCCGGGATCGATTGATTGCGCAAGCCTTCTTCCAGCTCCCACAAGACGCTGAGGTCGCCGAGACGCTCGCCGGGTTGGGCACCGGCGGTGGACTGGGCGACGATCTTCTCCAGGCCCGAGCCGTCCAGCGCGGCGAGAATGTTGGCCACAGTGTGCCGTTCCACCGCATCGGTATCGGTACTCGGAGGGGCTGGCGGGTTGAGGATGAAAGCCCGGTGCCCGAGTCGCAAGGCGGCCCGCAGCGATTCCACACTCTGTGCATCCGCCTCGACGATCCGAGCGCCTTTGGCGCGCCACTCCTCCCCATGGGCGGCGTTGCGGGTCAGGACAATCACCGGCGCTGCCTGGGTCAGCAATGCCTGGACGGTGGCCGAGCCTACATGCCCGGTACCTCCCATGATCACGTACATGATTTACCTCCCTCCGGGGCCAGGGTCAAAGGTTGGCCTGGACCTGGGCTGTTATCGCCGGTTCAAGGTGCGCTTCCACGCTGTTCAGGCGCTCGGCCCATTGTTGTGCCTGCTCCCAACCGAACTCAGGTCCCAGCCAATCGAGTGCTTCGTCTGTGCTCAAGGCCAGTACGCGTTGCTGTTGGCTGGCAATATCGCCATAAGTCACCAGGGCCAGGCCGTCGCAGCCAAAGGAGGTCTCGCTGGCCTGGGCCAGGGCCGCCAGGAAAATCGGCGCCGGCTGCCGTGAGGTCGTATAGCTGAAGGGTTGCGCCTGGGCTGAGTCGCAGGGCGCTTGTGAGTCGTACCAGCCTTCCACGGGCACCAGCACGCGGCCTTCGCCCTTGATAGGTTCGAAGACCTTGGAGCGCATCACCAGATGCAGCGGCAGATGCGTCAGCGGAGGCATCGTTCCCACCGACCAGATGGGTGACCAGCCCCAACGAACCTTGATGGATTCCAAGTGCCCGCCACGGCGGCGAATGGCGCTGACCTGCATGTTCGGCTTGATCAGGTTGTGCCGCTCCTGTGGCCTGGCGGGTACCATCCTGTACAAGTCCAGGTGCGTCACGCTGGAATCGAAACGTCCTCCCGGGGTGTCTCGCTGGGCGAAATACGCCAGGGCGTCCTTTGAGGAAACGTGCTGAACAAAACCCTCACACATGGCGAAAACTCCCGGAATCGAAACGCAACGGACCGTCGCGCTAGCCGTTCGAGTCTCGACTGCTCAAGCGCGTCATCACTGATTTCAGTGGTGTCATGTAGGTCCGAGCCGTGCGCAGGGGCTTGGTTCGAAAATCTTCGGAACGGGGAGACGAGCGGCTGTAGCCGTCTGTGCGGAGCAGGATGAGCAGTACAACGGAGGGTCAGTGCTCTCGGTTCTCATTGATGAAGTCCACGAAAGCCCGCAATGGCGAGGGCAGGTAACGGCGGCCGGGGTAGTAGAGGTATGGCCCGCTGAAACCCTGCCACCAGGGCTCTAGCACCGGCACCAGCGCACCGCTGTCCAGGTAGGGTTTGAGCCAATCCTCGAACAGATAGATCACCCCCAAGCCATCCAGCGCAGCTTTTATGGCCAGGTCCACGGCGCCTGCCACGCGGAAAACCAAGGGGCCGCCCGGGTCCACGCTGACGGTTTCGCCGTCACGTTCGTAGTCCCAGAGCGGCATGGCCCCACTGGGGAACTTGCCCCGCAGGCAGGCGTGCTGGAGCAGGTCCCGAGGATGAGCAGGGCGTCCCCTGGCCTGGAGATAGGCCGGTGAGGCGGCCGTTGCGAAACGCTGCACGCGTGGACCGATGGGAATGGCGATCATGTCCTGTTCGAGGCGATCGTCGTAGCGAATACCGGCATCGCAACCGGCCGCGAGCATGTCGACGAAGCTTTCTTCGGTGATGATCTCCAGGCGAATATCGGGGTAACTTTTCAGAAACGGAGTGATGATCGACGGCAACACCAGCGTCGCTGCACTGACCGGCACATTCAGCCTGAGGGTGCCCGAAGGACGATCACGGAACTCGTTGACCACGTCCAGCGCGGACTCGACTTCACCCAGGGCCGGCACGATGCGCTCCATCAGTCGGGCACCGGCTTCGGTCGGCACCACGCTGCGGGTGGTGCGGTTGAGCAGGCGCACGCCAAGCCGAGTTTCCATCCGTCGTACCGCATCGCTGAGGCTGGAGGCGGACTTACCGCTCAGCCGAGCGCCTTCCCGAAACCCTTTTGCATTGACCACGGCCACGAAGGACAGCAGGTCCTGGATATCCGTCATAGTGTTCTCTGTACCGTACAACCTGTGCGGATTGCACCTGATTATCAGTGGAGTGGTCAACGCCTATAGTCGGCTCACGCATTTAATCCGAGGTATTCGCGATGAGCAGGGTAGACAAGGCAGGTAGTTTTTTACTGGGCGACCGCAAGATCAATCGCATGGGCTATGGCGCGATGCAACTGGCGGGGCCTCACGTGTTCGGGCCACCGAAAGACCCGGCAGCGGCCCTCGCCGTGCTGCGTGAAGCCTTGGCGGCTGGGGTCAATCATATCGACACCGCTGACTTCTACGGGCCCCATGTCACCAACCGTCTGATTCGCGAAGCACTGCACCCTTATGCCAGTGATCTGGTGATCGTCACCAAGGTGGGTGCCGTCCGTGGCGCCGACGCTTCGTGGAATCCCGCCCTGAGCCCCGCCGAGTTGACCCAGGCCGTCCACGACAACTTGCGCAACCTGGGTGTTGACGCATTGGACGTAGTCAACCTGCGGGCTTGGGGCAACATGCAAGCGCCTACGGAGGGCTCCATCGAGGAGTCGTTCTCTACATTGGCTGAGTTGCAGCACCAGGGTCTCATCCGCCACCTGGGGTTGAGCAACGTCACGGCTGCGCAGGTCAAGCAAGCCCAGGGCATCGCCAACGTGGTGTGTGTGCAAAACCACTACAACCTGACCCATCGAGGTGACGAGTCACTCATCGCCGATCTCGGTCGGCAGGGCATCGCCTACGTGCCGTTCTTTCCTCTGGGTGGCTTCACACCGCTGCAATCACAGGCCCTCTCCATCGTCGCGGCGCGCCTGGAGGCGTCACCGCTGTGCGTTGCGCTGGCGTGGCTGCTGCAACGTGCGCCGAATCTGCTGCTGATTCCAGGTACATCGTCGGTGGCGCACCTGCGGGAAAACCTCGCGGCCAGCGAGCTGCGGATTCCGGCGCCGATGCTGGCCGAGTTGGACGCATTGGCCTAAGCCGCCTGGAACCCCGGCGTCTCGCCATCTTCCGATGTCGAGCCCGTCGGCCATTGCAGCGACCTCAGCTACGCGCCTCATCCGTCTCGTTGCGATGATGTTCAGGCCAGCGGTCGACGGGGCGCGCGCGGTCTTCGTTGAACATGTCCGTGAGCAGCGCATTGGCGCGGCGGTAGGCGTCGTGCCGGAACTTGAGGTCATCTTCCGGCTGGGCGACGATTTCTTCCAGCATTTGCAGGTTCAGGCGACGGAACTGATCCGCCCGTTCGCGGGCTTCGTAAGCCCCGACGCCCATCTGCATCAGCGCGCGTCGGCCCAAGGACAGCGCACTTTCGAAGGTTTCCCGTTCGGCCGCCTCCACCCCCATCTGCCGCAGGGTGATCAGGTGTCCCATGTCCCGCGCCCGCACGATCAGCTTCAAGGTGGGGAAATGCTCCTGGACCAGCCGGGTCAGCGTCAGGTTGTCCTGCTGATCGTCAATGGCATTGATCAGCACGACGGCCTGGGCCGCGCCGGCGGCGTGCAGCAGGTCAAGGCGCGTGGCGTCGCCGTAGAACACTTTCACGCCGAATTTGCGCAGCGTCTCGATGTTGTCGGGGTCGTGATCCAGAACCACCACCTCGACGCCACAGGACATCAGCAAGCGGCCGGCGATCTGCCCGAAGCGACCGAACCCGGCGATGATGATGCGTGGATTCTGCTGATCGACGAGGTCGGATTCCTTGTGGTTTTTCTTGGTGACGGATTCCAGTCGACCCAGCAGCAGGATCAGCAAGGGTGTCAGGCACATGGACAGGGCCACCGCCAGCGTCAGGCTCTTGCCCCACTGATCGGTCAGGATGCCAGCCAGCGTCGCGGCGCCGAACACCACGAAGGCGAATTCGCTGCCCTGGCCCAGCAACACCGCCTGCCATGAGCGTTGGCCCGCGGGGACATTGAGAAACCGGCTCACGGTCTTGATCACCAGCAGCTTGATCAGGATGAAGCCCAGGGTCAGGGTGGTGACCTTCAACGGTGCGTTGATCAGGGTGCCGAAGTCGATCGACATGCCGACGCCGATGAAGAACAGCCCCAGCAGCAGGCCTTTGAACGGTTCAATGTCGCTTTCCAGGGCATGCCGGTATTCGGAACTGGCCAGCAGCACCCCGGCGAGGAAGGCGCCCATGGCCATCGACAGGCCAGCTTCTTCCAAGAGAAAACCGAAGCCGAACACCAGGAACAGTGCCACGGCGCTGAAGATCTCCCGCAGGCCCGAGCGGGCGGCGAAGCGCAGCAATGGCCGTGTCACATAGCGTCCCAGTAGCACGACGACGCTGATGGCCGCGACGATCTTGACGATCGACAGCGCCAGGGCAGTGCCTGACGGTGTTTCACCGTGGGCCGACAGCAGGGGGATCATGGCGACCAGGGGAATGGCCGCGATGTCCTGGAACAACAGCACGGCAAAGCTGCTGCGGCCAACGGCGGTTGCCGTCAGGTTGCGTTCATTCATCGCCTGCATGGCGATAGCCGTGGAGGAAAGACTCAGGGTCAGGCCGACCAGCAACGCGGCCGTCCAGTTCAGGCCCAGGGCTGCGCAGAACACCGCGATGGCAGCGCCACAAGCCAGCATCTGCAAGGCTCCGCCACCGAACACCATCCGGCGCAACGCCCACAGCCGTTTGGGGTCGAGCTCAAGCCCGATGATGAACAGCATCAGCACGACGCCGATTTCGGCGAATTCCAGAATGGCCTTGACGTCGGTAATGAGCTTCAGGCCCCAGGGGCCGATGACGCACCCGGCCAGCAAGTAGCCCAGCACCGGTCCCAGGCCCAACCTGACGGCAATCGGCACGATCAAGGTTGCCGAGGCCAGGTAGATGAGCATCTCGATCAGGCTATGAGTCTCCATTTCAATCTTCCTTCCAGGAGGCCAGGCGGGCGCGGTAGTGTTCGATCTGTGCTTGTTGGGAATGCGATTCAGCGGCATAGGCGCCATGGACGACGACCGGATCCAGCCAGCGCATGCGGCAATAGACAGCCGTTGCGTGGAGGGGCTGGGCCAGCACGGAGAAGCCCGGATGGGCACCGATCTCGAAATGGTCCGGCTCGCCACCGGTGGTGACGGCCCACAGCAGGCTCTTGTCCTTCAGGGCCGTGGAGCCTTTGCCGTATGCCCAACCATGGGTGAACACTTTGTCGATCCACAATTTCAGCAGGGGCGGCATGCTGTACCAGTACATCGGGTGCTGGAGGACGATCAGGTCCGCCTGCTCGACGACGCGCTGTTCGGCGTCGACGTCGATGTCGAAATCCGGGTAGAGATCATAGAGGGACCGTACGACCACGTCCGGAAGGCTGGAGGCTCGTTCGAGCATCTGCTGGTTGACCCGCGACTGGTCGGGGTAGGGGTGGGCGTAGACAATCAGGATCATCGGGGCGATTCCAGGGCGGGTCCAGGCGGAAAGGCCGGCCATCCTACCGAGGATGGCCCCGGTTGTTTAGGCTTTGTTTGCCAACGGGCCCGCAGTGGTCAGCTCAATGGCAGCGAAATCGTCACTTCCAGCCCACCATCGCGCCGATTACCGAGGGTCAATGTTCCACCGTGTTCTAGCACGGTCGCCCGCGCCGCCGAGAGGCCGAGCCCGACGCCACCGGTGTTCTTGTTGCGTGAGCCTTCGAGACGAAAGAACGGGGTGAAGACCTGCTCGTGGTACTTGGCCTCGATGCCCGGACCCCGATCCAGAATGCGGATTTCAACGCGGTCGCTCCAGGCCTTGAGCTGAACACCGGGCTCTGTGCCATATTTGATCGCGTTGTCGATCAGGTTCACCAACGCTCGCTTGAGCCCGATAGGCCTACCTACGTAAACGAAGCGGGGGGCGCCCTCGAAGGCAACCTCGCTGCCGGCGTCCTTGAAGTCATCGACGACGGTGTGCAGCAGCTCAGCCAGATCGAAGGCGGTGGCATGTTCGAGCCGTGCATCGTCGCGGAAAAACTCCAGGGCCGAATTGACCATCGTCTGCATCTCGTCCACGTCCCTGAACAATCGGGATTGCTGCTCGGTGTCCTCGATGAACTCCCCGCGCAGCCGCATGCGGGTCAACGGCGCGCGCAGGTCATGGGAGATGGCGGCGAGCATTTGCGTGCGGTCTTCGATGAAGTGCTTGAGCTGGGCCTGCATGGCATTGAAGGCGAGAATGGCCTGGCGGATTTCGTAGGGGCCGATGACCGGAATGGGCGGTGCCTTGTGGTCCATGCCGAAACGCCTGGCGCCTTCGGCGAAGCGCTCCAGCGGCGCGGCCAGATGCCGGGTGGCAACCAGCGCGACGATGAATGCCGACAGCAGGATCAGCGCGATGATGATCAGATTGCGCTCCCACTCCTCCAGGCCCCAGTTGCGCGCGGGCATGGAAAACATCACCCATGAATGGTCGCTCAGCTCGATCAGCGCGGCGTAGCGCCCGCCGGGCTGGTCGGCGGGCCAGTCGCTCGGCTCGTAGCCTTCTATCCGTGCGTCGGACCTGCCCAGTTGCTGGCGCAGCCGTGCCACGCCGTCGCTGTATTCCGGGTCGTCGTCGACCACCGGCACTCGCGCCTCGGCATGGTCTTGCAGCCATTGGGTGGTAAATTCCCGGTCACTGGCGGCCTTGGCAATGGCGGGCCGCTGTTCAAGCGCTACCGAGTCGATGATGCGGGCGATGGCGGAGATCTTTTCAAACAGGCCGGTTTCCATCAGGGGCGGGCGTGCCCAGGCTCCGGCCAGTTGGCTGAACAACGCGTTCAGGGCCAGCAGCGTCAGCATGGCAACCAGGGTGGTCAGGGCGATCCAGCGCGCCAGGGTATCGCGCGGGCGGCGAGTGCCAGGGATCGGCGGTTTCATCGTTTCACCACGTGGGGGCTGAAGTAGTAGCCACTGTTGCGCACGGTGCGGATCATCGACGCGCCGCTGATATCGGTCTCCAGCTTGCGACGCAAGCGGCTGACCTGCACATCGATGCTCCGGTCAAACGCGTCGAAGGTTTCGCCGCGCGCCAGGTCCAGCAACTGCTGGCGACTCAGCACCCGACGCGGGTGTTCGGCGAACACCAGCAACAATTCGAACTCGCCCGCCGAAAGCGGGATCATGACCTTATCCGGTGAGCGCAATTCACGCCGGGTGACGTCCAACTGCCACTTTTCGAACTCCAGGACCGGTCGCGAGGCGTCGTTCGGCGTGCCCCTGGCTTCGGCGGTACGCCTGAGCACGGCCCGCACCCGGGCCAGCAACTCCCGCGCGTCGAAAGGCTTGGTCAGGTAATCGTCAGCACCCATCTCCAGGCCGACGACGCGGTCGCTCAACTCGCCCATGGCGGTGAGCATGATGATGCCGACCCTGTGTTCGGCCCGCAGGCGCTGGCAGAGTACCAGGCCGTTGTCTCCTGGCAGCATGACGTCAAGGATGATCAGGTCCGGCAATTGGCGCTCGACCGCCTGCCACAGGGCGGCACCGTCGGCGGCCACGTCGACGCTGTAGCCATGTTGTTCGAGGAATTTGCGCAAGAGGGCGAGGACTTCGAGGTCATCGTCCACCAGTAGTAAATGGCTCACGGTGGGGCACGTCGGGTCATGAATACAGGGAGCGATACTAGGGTCAATCCACGCCCTGCGTCATATATTTCAATCCTGCAATAAAGTTGCCGGCGGGCAATATTCTGGAAATCTCCAGGCAAAAAAACAGCGGCAGGATTGCTCAATGCCCGTCCCGTTGAGCGCAGAACCTGTGGGAGCCGAGCTTGCTCGCGATAGTGGCTGGTCAGTTGATAAAGATGTTGGCTGAACCACCGCTATCGCGAGCAAGCTCGGCTCCCACGGGAACTGTGAATGGCTTCATTCCTCGACTGACTGGCGTCGCCCATTCCTTGCCGAGACAGCCCCGTATGCCGCTCACCGATCCCGCTTCGCTCCGCGTTCGTCACTCCGTGGTCATCATGCTCGCAGCACTCGCCAGCGGCTGCGCCAGCACGCCCGCTGCAAAACCTGGCAGTTGCGAGAGTGTTCCGTACACCGTTTACGATCCCGGGCAGCCCATCAACCGCGGCATCTTCGCCTTCAACCGCACCGTAGACGACTACGCCTTGGCCCCCATCGCCCGTGGTTATCGCCATCTTCCGGATGCCGTGCAGACCGGCATGCACAACTTCGTGGCCAACTTCGGTGAGCCCAAGGTGTTCATCAACGATCTGCTGCAAGGCAATGCGCAGCGCTCGGTCAACACCCTGGGGCGTTTTGTCATCAACACCACGGCCGGCATCGTCGGCTTGATCGATGTATCGGGCAAACTCGGTATCGAGCGCCACGAGGCTGATTTTGGCCAGACATTCGGCGTCTGGAACATCGCCCCGGGGCCGACGGTGGAACTGCCACTGCTGGGGACGGCCAACCTGAGGGATGCCACCGGCAAGGTGATCAGTTTCGTGGTCGACCCGTTTGGCGGCGACAGCAGCACTGTCGATACCCTGGGCACGATCAATACCGCAGGCGGCATCGTCGATGGCCGCGCACAGGCGCTGCCGCTGACCGACCAACTTCGCACCCAGCCGGATTACTACGTGGCCCTGCGCGACGCCGTGGCGCAGCAGCGCGCCGATGTTGTCGCGCAAGGCAAACTGGGAGCGGTGACCGCCCAATGCGAGGGAGGGCAGGCCGATGACTAACGATGCGTTGGTTCTGCGGCGAAGCGTGAAGGCGCTCGGCCAGGGTGGTCTGCAGTGCCGCGAGGTAGAGCTACGGTTGGCGGAGGATGGCGATCATGTGTTGCTCAGCCGTTACGTCGAACGCTACCGCCATGAACAAGGCGGTGAATGCGTTATCCAGCAGCATCAGGTATCGATGACGCACCTGATTCGCTGGATGATGGAGCATGGGGAGCGGGTGAGGGTGTAGCCGGGGCGCGGTCGCCGAATCTCTCGGCACGATTGCTCGATAGCCGCGACGAGTCGGAACGTCTTGCAAGTGCAAAAAGCCGCTCATCACCTGATCGATCCTGGAAAAGGTGCGCTGCTAGACTGCATCGACCAATCCCTCTCGGAGAAGCCGGATGAATAACAAGAACAGGATCTGTCTCTGGTACGAAGGTGATGCTGTGGAGGCGGCGCAGTTCTACGCTGCGACGTTTCCAGACAGCGCAGTACACGCCATTCATCACGCGCCTGGCGATTATCCATCGGGCAAGGAAGGCGATGTGTTGACGGTGGAGTTCACGGTGATGGGCATTCCCTGCATCGGGCTGAACGGCGGCCCGGTGTTCAAGCACAACGAGTCCTTCTCGTTCCAGGTGTCCACCGATGACCAGGCTGAAACGGACCGTTTCTGGAATGCGATTGTCGGCAACGGCGGCGAGGAAAGTGTCTGCGGCTGGTGCAAGGACAAGTGGGGCCTGTCATGGCAGATCAGCCCGCGCGTCCTGACCGACGCCGTCGCCGGTCCCGACAAAGCCGCCGCCAAGCGCGCGTTCGAGGCCATGATGCAGATGACCAAGATCGACGTCGCAGCGATTGAAGCGGCGCTGAAAGGCTAACCGGCTGGCGACTGACCCACCGCCATCGCGAGCAGGCTCGCTCCCACAGTAAATATTCAGTGGACCCGATATCCGCAGCACACCCAAAACCTGTGGGAGCGGGCTTGCCCGCGAAGGCGTCGGCACATCCAGCCTCGATGCCAGCTGACCCACCGCTATCGCGAGCAGGCTCGCTCCCACAATGGATCTCCAGTGGGCCCGGTATCCACAGCACACCGCAACTCCCTGTGGGAGCGAGCCTGCTCGCGATGGCGTCATCACTGATTCACCGCCCAGCGTCAGGCAACCTGGCAATCACCTTGATCTCGAACTCGAACCCATACAACCACGTCACCCCCACCGCCGTCAGTGTCGGGTGCGGCGCGTTGCCCCAGAATTCAGGCACCACTTTCCAGATCGTCTCGAACTTCGATTCTGGATCGACCATGAAAACGGTGACATCCACCACATCGTCAAAGCTGCAATCGGCCGCGGCGAGAATCGCTTCCAGGTTCGTGAACGCACGCCGGACCTGAACCTCCAGATCGGGTTCGGGCGAACCGTCGTCGGTGCTGCCGACTTGCCCCGATACGAAGAGAAAACCATTGGACCGGATCGCCGGTGAATAACGATTACGCTCGTAAAGCGCTTGGCGTCCAGGTGGGAAAACTACATCACGCGGTGTCATGGGAACCTCCATCGGTCATCAGCCAGGGAAACAACGATGAAGTCACTCTAGGGGCTTGTGCCCGGGCGATAAACGCGCAACCTTGGCGATCACTGTTTGTGAAATCCAAATAATCATCGACATGCGGAGCAGCAATGGATCGTTTTGATGCGATGCAGGCATTCGTCCGGGTGGTGGAGGCGGGCAGTTTCACCAAGGCCGCCGAGACTCTGCACATGAGCAAGACCACCGTGACCCAGTTGGTGCAGCAGTTGGAGGCGCGCCTGCGGGTCAAGCTGCTCAACCGCACGACACGCAAAGTCAACATCACCGCCCAGGGCGCCGTCTATTACCAGCGGGTGTTGCGCTTGCTGGCCGACATGGAAGATGCCGAAACCAGTCTGTCCGACGCCCAGGCACTGCCCAGGGGGCGGTTGCGGGTAGACGTCCCCAGCCCGCTGGCTGCGCTGATCCTGATGCCGGCGCTCCCGACGTTCCATGCGCGATACCCGGACATCCAGATCGACATGGGCGTCAGCGATCGCATCGTGGACATCATCGATGAAAACGTCGATTGCGTGGTGCGCGGTGGTGAACTGACGGACCAGTCGCTGATAGCCCGACGCATCGGTGATCTTGAGCTGGGCGTCTTCGCGGCGCCGAGCTACCTGGCACGCGTCGGCACGCCCGCGCATCCACGAGACCTCGAGGATTCCCTGCATCGTATCGTCGGCTTCCTGTGGGCCCGCACTGGCAAAGCCGTGCCCTATGCCATGCACAACGACAATGAGCACCTGCACATCAATGGACGCTATGCCCTGGCCGTCGACGACGGCAACGCCTACCTCGCGGCAGGCCTGGCGGGGCTGGGGTACTGTGGCTACCCACGTACATGTCCAGGCCCCACGAAGCCAACGGCGAACTGGTGCCGCTGTTCGAAACGTGGCGCATCGACCCGATGCCGCTCTACCTGGCTTACCCGCCGAACCGGCACCTCAGCGCCCGGTTGAGGGTATTCATCGAATGGATGGTGGAGCTGATGGCGCAGCATGCGCCGGTTGTTGATCGAAGTGGTGTGTAAACAGAAGCCTGACTTGCCGGGCACCAATGGATTAAACCCGTAGAGACGAGGACGGTCGAAGATTTACACCGCTCGATTGCAGAGGAGACATTCCATGGACCGATTCACCGGCGGCTGCCTGTGCGGCAACGTCCGTTTCGAAGCTTCGGGCCGCCCTTACCGGGTCGGCCTCTGCCACTGTCTCGACTGTCGCAAGCACCACGGCGCGCTTTTCTACGCCGCAGCCATGTTTCCCCAGGAAGCAGTGAAGGTCGAAGGTGATACCCGCAACTACGCCGGTCGATTCTTTTGCCCCCGCTGCGGCTCGCCGGTCTTTGCCCGCAGCGGTGACGAGATCGAAGTGAACCTGGGCAGCCTGGACGCCCCTGACCAGTTGATGCCTAGCTACGAATGCTGGACCTCGCGACGCGAGGCCTGGCTGCCGGCGTTTCCGTTGACGCGATACGAGCATGATCGTGCCGGCAAAGGTCGGTCCGAGGAGTAGGGCGATCAACCAAACCCGACAATCGCCTTGACCTCCGTGTACTCCTCGAACCCATGAACACCGTATTCCCGACCATTGCCCGAGCGCTTGTAGCCGCCGAACGGCGCCAACGGGTTCCACGCCGGGTAGTTCAAGAGCACCTGCCCGGCGCGGATGCGCGAGGCCACGGTGCGTACAGCTTCAAGGTCCTGGCCTTGCACATGGGCGCTGAGGCCGTAGACGGTGTCGTTCGCGAGGGCGATGGCTTCTTCCACCGTGTCATAGGGGATGAGGCACAACACCGGGCCAAAGATTTCTTCCTGGGCGATGCGCATGGCGTTATCCACTTCGGAGAAGACCGTTGGGCGGGCGTAGAAGCCTTTCGCAAACCCTGGCACTCGTCCTGGGCCGCCGCAGAGGAGCTTGGCGCCCTCACTCAGGCCTGCCTCGATCATCGCCTGCACGCGATTGAACTGGGCTTCGTTGGCGATGGGGCCGAGTTGCGTTTCTTCCGACCGAGGATCGCCGACGATGATCGCTTCGACGGTGGCGGTGACCAGGGCTTCGACTTCCGCCAGCCGGCTACGCGGCACGATCATCCGGGTCGGTGCACTGCATGACTGGCCGACGTTACGAAACGCAGACATCACGCCGGGTGGCACGGCTTTGGTGAAGTCGGCGTCCGGCAAGAATACGTTGGGTGACTTGCCGCCCAGTTCCTGGGTGACGCGCTTGACCGTCGGGGCGGCAGCCTGGGCCACCAGCGCGCCTGCGCGGTTGGAGCCGGTGATGGAGATCATGTCGATATCGGGGTGGGCGGCCATGGCTGCGCCGACGTCCGCGCCGCTGCCATTCACCAGGTTGAACACGCCCGGTGGAAGACCTGCATCATGCAGCAACTGGGCGAACAGCAGGGCGCTCAGGGGGGACAGTTCGCTGGGCTTGAGCACCACGGTGCAGCCGGCGGCAATCGCCGGGGCGACTTTGGCGGTGATCTGGTAAAGCGGCCAGTTCCACGGCGTGATGAGCCCGCAGACGCCAATGGGTTCGCGCTGGATGGCCGTACCGTTTTCGACGTTGCGGAAACTGTAGTTGGACAGCAGATCACGGGCGACCCGCACGTGCTCGGCCGCCAGAGGGACCTGCATGGCTCGTGCGAAACCGATGGCCGCGCCCATCTCCAGGGAGAGCACCTGGGCCAGTTGCTCTTGTCGTTCCAGAATCAGTTCATGGATCTTGCCCAGGACCTGCGCACGGGATGCGACCGCGGTCGTGGACCAGCCGGGAAACGCCGCCCGTGCCGCCGCTACCGCCCGATCGACGTCCGCGCAGGAGCCTTGGGCGACTTCGGCGACCATCGCCTCGGTGGCCGGGTTGATCACCGGCAGCGTGGTCGGATACGCCGGAAACGACCAGGCGCCATTGATATAAAGCTGCCCCAAAGTCTGTGGGTCGAGGTAGCTGTCAGAAGATCGGGTTGTCATGCAACGGGCTCCCATAGAGCAGTGAGGACATTGCCAGCAGCAGATCGTGAGGCTGTGCCTGCTCAAATAAACTAACAAAGCGACCCTGACGGGATGTGCCGTTCTTGAGGTTGGCAAAGGAGAATCTGCTGAATCTGCCGGGCTAACCGGACAAAACGTGCACTGCGCTCGCCTGACCCCTTGCTGCGCTTCATATACGGGCCAGCGCTTCGATTTCGATCAGGTAGCCATGGTGCAAGGCTGGAACCGGCACCACGGCGCGTGCGGGCCGGTGCTCACCGAGATAACGGGCGTAGACACGGTCGAAAGCCGGCCAGTGTTCGATGCCCGCAACGTAGACGGTCACCTTCAGCAGATCCCTTGGCTGTCGGCCGGCCGCCGCGAGAATCGCCAGCAGGTTGTCCAGCGCGAGGGCGGCCTGCACGTCGAACGGTTGCTCGACGCTGTGGCTGCCATCGGCGTGCACCGGCAGTTGCCCGGACACGTACAAGACGCCTTGGTGCGCAACCGCCTGGGCGTAGTGCCCACCCGGCAAGGCGGCATCGGTTGTGCGGATCGTCTCGATTTCACCAGCCATGCAGGCGACTCCAGAGTTGGACTTCGCCAGTGTCATCACAGGCGCAGTAATGGGGAAATTGGGCGCCGGTGGCACAGGCGTGGTTGGGCAGGATGCGCAGGCGGCTGCCGATGGGATAGCGCGCGGTGATGTCGACGTGCTCGGCACCTGACAGGGTGACGATGCCGTGTTCCTGATTGGCGCCGGTGAGCCGTGCCCCTTCGATCCAGTCGCCGGCGTCGGTGCATACCTGCCCATAGCCGAAATCATGCTGCTGGCGCTGAGTGCCCCGGTCACGACTCATCGCCATCCAACCGGCATCGGTGATGATCCAGCCCTTGTCTGGCTGATGACCGATGACGCTGGTCAGCACGCTCAGCGCCAACTCATCCGCCTGACAAACGCCGACGTTGTGCATCACCAGGTCGAAGAACACATACACACCGGCCCGAACCTCGGTGACGCCGTCCAGGTTCAGTGCCGACAGGGCCGTGGGCGTCGAGCCGATGCTGACCTGCGGACATGCCAGCCCGGCGTCGCGGATGCGTCGGGCCGCGCTGACGCAGACCTGCCGCTCCTGTTCGGCCAGGGCTTGCAGCGCCTCGGGGGTGTCCAGCTCGTAGCTGGATCCGGCATGGGTCATGACGCCGCAAAGCCGCTGTCCACCTTCGCCGAGGGCTCGTGCGATATCGACGAGCGCTCCGTCTTCGATGCGCACGCCGGAGCGATGGCCGTCGCAATCGATTTCGATCCATACATCGAAGGGTTCGTCGTGACGCTGGCCGAATTCGACAATCGCCCGGGCTGCCACCAGGCTGTCCGTCAGGATGCTCAGCCGGCAGCCTTTGCGCCTGAGCGCCAGGGCCTGGTCCAGTTTGCCGGGCACGATGGCCACGGCATAGAAGATGTCCTGGATGCCGTTGGCGAAGCAATGCTCCGCTTCCTTCAAGGTGGACACCGTGACACCGCTGGCTCCAGCGGCAATCTGGGCCTGTACCACCTGCAGGCATTTGCTGGTCTTGATGTGGGGGCGCAAGCGCACGCCCAAGTCGTCCATGCGTTGTTGCATGCGTTGGATATTGCGTTGCATGCGTGGCTTATCGATGAGCGCGGCGGGGGTGTCGAGGGAAGCGGTCGAGGCTGGCATGGCAGGGCCCGGTGGTGGAAGACGGGGTCGACTCTACTCAGGCGTCGTGAAGTCATGGTTCAATGCGGTGTCATCAATCATTAAGTTGAACTGAATGATCAGCATCGAAGACCTGCGAATGGCCGCGACACTGGCGCGTTGCGACTCCTTGAGCGCGGCCGCCAGGGCATTGGATGTCTCGCCACCGGCGCTGTCCATGCGTCTGCGCAAGCTGGAAGGCGTCCTCGGGCTGACCTTGGCCAATCGCGATGCCCGGCGCCTGAGCCTGACCGCCGACGGCGAGCGTTTTTCCCGTCAGAGCGCGCTGTTGCTGGAGCAGCTTGAGGCCCTCCCCGAGTCCTTCAGGCGGCAGGATGATCAACTGGTCGGCACCCTGAGGCTGGCGGCGCCGTTCGGCTATGGGCGCCAGCGCCTCGCGCCGTTGCTGGCGCGTTTCGCCAGGTTGCATCCGCAGCTGTGCCTGCACCTGGATCTGCGGGAAACGCCTTGGCCGGATCGGCATGACAGCGACGCGGTGATTCACATCGGCAACCTCAGCGACAGCCAGTGGGTCGCCCGGACCCTCACGCAAAATGATCGGTGGCTGTGCGCGAGTCCCGCCTATCTGGCGCTGAACGGCACGCCGTCAGCGCCCGAGCAACTGGCTGATCATCGTTGCATTTGCATTCGCGAAAACGACGAGGACGTCACCCTGTGGCACTTGCGTAAAGATCAGCAGCACAAGACGCTGCGGATCAAACCGGCTTTATTGAGCAACGATGGCAGCGTGGCGCGGCGTTGGGCAGAAGAAGGGCTGGGGCTGGTGCTGCGTTCGCAGTGGGATGTCAGCAGGGCCATCGCCGACGGGCGGCTGGTACGGGTGCTCGCCGATTGGCAATTCGACAGCGCCCCCATCAACCTGCTGGTGCCTTCGCGCAAAGTGCGCAGCGCACGGGTCCAGGCGTTGGTCAGCTTCCTGGAAGCTGAGTTGAAAGCCTGATCGAAGGCAGCGCCATGCTGTCTTTTGACAGTGCTACTGGCATCGCGAGCAGGCTCGCTCCCACATGGAATTCTGGGAGCCATCGCGCTTTGTGATCCAAGCCAAATCCCTGTGGGAGCGAGCCTGCTCGCGATGGCGTCAGCCCGTTCGACAAAGATGCTGAAACGCCCACGGTTCCTGCGCAGATTCTGCCGCAAACAGCTCGCCGCAGTGCCGTTTGGTGCACCAGAACTGCCCGCAAACCCACTGAAACATGGGCGCAACGCCCGTGCCTGGAGCATCCCGCAAAGTCTGCTGAGGGAGCCCCGCAAAACGGTGGTTTGTACCAAGCCGCCACTATTTTTAACCGATTATCCACGGTCTCATGGTGTTGTAATGAAAATGTGATGCAGCGTTGTGCCGGTGCTTAACGAATGGCGCCGATGCTTGCCACGTTCATGCCTCCAACAACCATTCAGGACCGCACCCATGAGCTTTCTTCGACCCAAGTACATCACCTTCGATTGCTACGGCACGTTGACCAACTTCCAGATGGGCAGCATGACCCGCGAGCTGTTCGCCGATCGTGTCGATGCCGGGCAGATGGATCAGTTCGTCAAGGACTTCGCCGCTTATCGCCTGGATCAAGTGATGGGTGACTGGCGCCCCTATGATGAAATCATCAAGACGTCCCTGGCCCGCGTCTGCAAGCGCTGGGGTGTTGAGTATCGGGGCGAAGGTCAGCTCTACTACGACGCCGTGCCGACCTGGGGCCCTCACGCCGATGTGCCGGCGGGCCTGTCGAAAATCGCCGACAAGATCCCCCTGGTGATTTTTTCCAACGCGATGGACGAGCAGATCATGTCCAACGTCGACAAGCTCGGCGCGCCTTTCCATAAAGTTTTCACCGCCCAGCAGGCACAGGCCTACAAGCCGCGCCTGGCGGCCTTCGAATTCATGCTCGATAACCTCGGCTGCGGGCCGGAAGACGTGTTGCACGTATCGTCCAGCTTCCGCTACGACTTGATGCCTGCCCATGACATGAAGATCAAGAACAAGGCCTTTGTTGCCCGTGGTCACGAGCAGCCGGGCAACGCGATCTATGGCTATCACCAGATTCCCGATATCGGCGGGTTGGCCGCTCTGGTCGGGCTCTGAGACGCACGCACTTTCCAAGGCGAAAGGGGTTAGACATGGGCAGTGAGTCCTATTGGCTCGATACCGCACCGGCCTTCACAGGTGCTCAACTCGGCGGGTTGCCGAGGCAGGTCGATGTCGCCGTCGTCGGTGGCGGTTTCACCGGGCTGGCGGCCGCCCGTGCCCTGGCCCTGAAGGGGGCCAGCGTGGCGGTGCTGGAAGCGGGACGGGTGATTGGCGAGGCGTCGGGGCGTAACGGCGGGCATTGCAGCACCGGCGTCGCCCAGGATTACGCGGCGCTCACCGCCAGTCTCGGCGCCGATAAAGCGCGGGCGTATTACCAGGCCTACGAGAGCGCCGTGCAGAGCGTCGTCGCGCTGGTGGAACAGGAGGGGATTGCCTGCGACCTCAAGCGCAACGGCAAGCTCAAACTCGCCGCCAAGCCGATGCACTACGAGGGATTGGCACGCACCTGTGAGTTGATCCGCAAGGAAGTCGATGCCGAGGTCGAGCTGCTGTCCGCCCAAGAGACGCGGGCGGAGGTCAAGTCCGACCAGTTTCATGGCGGCCTGCTGCAGCGCAATGGTGTGCAGATGCACATCGGGCGCTTTGGCGTCGGCTTGGCCGAGGCCGCCGCGCGTCACGGCGCGTTGATTTTCCAGGGCGTGGCCGTCAAGGACTGGAAGGCCAGCGCCGGTGGTTATCAGGTCAACACCAGCAAGGGAACACTGCACGCTTCGCAGGTCTTGCTGGCGACCGGTGCCAGTCAGCATGGCGGCTTGGGCTGGTATCGGCGGCGAATCGTCCCAGTGGGCAGTTTCGTGATCGCCACCGAGGTGTTGCCCCAGGCGCTGATCGACAGCTTGCTGCCGGCGCGCCGCTCCTATGTCACCAGTCGCATGATCGGCAACTACTTCCGCCTGACCCCGGACAACCGTCTGCTGTTTGGCGGGCGTGCGCGGTTTGCCATGTCCGACAGTGTTTCCGATGCCAAGAGCGGCAAGGTGCTGCAAGCGGCAATGGTGCGGATGTTCCCGCAACTGGCCAACGTCAGGATCGACTACTGCTGGGGCGGATTGGTGGACATGACGTCCGACCGGTTGCCCCGGGCCGGCCAGCATGGCGGGGTGTATCACTCCATGGGCTACAGCGGCCATGGCGTGCAGATGTCGGTGCACATGGGGCAGGTCATGGCCGAGGTCATGGCTGGCAAGGCTGAGGCCAATCCGTGGCGCGAGCTCGACTGGCCGGCGATTCCCGGGCATTTCGGCAAGCCCTGGTTCTTGCCGCTGGTAGGCGCGTATTACCGCCTGCAGGACTATCTCCACTGATTCATATGACGTTGTTTTTACGTTTCATCCACGTTGCGTCAACCGTGCGCAACCGAGCCCTTACCATAAGCGAAAGGTAGAACTGACATGACTGACACTAAGAGCAGCATTGATAGCCAGTTGATTACCGGTACAGACAGTCTGCGTGTTTTTGAAGGGCTCAATCGGGGCATGTCGCGCCGTCATGCGCTGCAGATGCTGGGCTTGGCCGGGGTGGCCGCGGCAGGGGCCGGCAGCCTGTTCGGCGCCGCTGGCAAACTGCTGGCCGACGAAACCGCGAGCCCTGGCAAGGGCAAGCCGGGTGGGCGCATTCGCGTCGCCGGTATTTCCAGCTCCACCTCCGATACGCTGGATCCGGCCAAGGGTTCATCCTCCACGGACTACGTGCGCCATTACATGTTCTACAACGGCCTGACCCGTTTCGACAGCCACATGGTGCCGCAACTGGAGCTTGCCGAGCGCATCGATACCACTGACGCCACGCTCTGGGTGATTACCCTGCGCAAGGAAGTGACGTTTCACAACGGCAAGGGCCTGACCGCCGCTGATGTGGTGTATTCCCTGTTGCGACACAAGGATCCGATTACCGGATCCAAGGTCCTGCCCTTGGCCGAGCAGTTTGCCGAGGTCAAGGCCAACGGCACCCATGAAGTGCAGATCCGCTTGAGTGGCCCGAATGCCGAGCTGCCATCGATTCTCGCTGTTTCCCATATGCTGATCGTGCCCGAAGGTACCAGCGACTTCAGCCAGGGTGTCGGTACAGGTCCGTTCAAGGTCAAGGAGTTCAAGCCGGGGGTGCGGTCCATCGGTGCACGCAACACCAACTATTGGAAACCCGGTTTGCCGTACCTGGACGAGATCGAGTTCATCGGCATTGCCGACGAGCCGTCCAGGGTCAACGCGCTGCTCTCGGGCGACGTGCAGATCATCAATGAGGTCAACCCTCGCTCGACGACGCGCATCAAGGACAGCACCACCCACCGGGTCGTGGACTCGCCGTCGGGTAACTACACTGACTTGATCATTCGCCAGGACCAGATGCCCGGGCAGAACCCGGAATTCACCGAAGCCATGAAGCTGCTGCTGGACCGGGAACAGGTCAAGTCGGCGATCTTCCGCGGGTTTGCCCGGGTCGGCAACGACCATCCGATTGCCCCCGGTTCGCGTTTCCACAATGCCGACCTGCCGCAACGGACCTACGATCCGGAGAAGGCGCGCTTCCTGCTGAAAAAGGCCGGCATGGAAAGCATCAGCATGCCGGTAATGTGTTCGCCGGCTGCCACCGGTTCGGTGGACGTTGCGGTGCTGCTGCAGCAGTCGGCCAAGGAGGCTGGGCTCAAGCTCAACGTCAACCGTCTGCCGAGCGACGGCTACTGGTCCAACCACTGGGCCAAGCATCCGTTGAGCTTCGGCAACATCAACCCACGGCCCAACGCCGACATGCTGTTCTCGCAGTTCTTCCAGTCGACGGCACCGTGGAATGAGTCCGGTTGGAAAAATGCCCAGTTCGATCAGCTGCTGATACAGGCCCGGGGCGAAACCGACGAAGCCAAGCGCGGCAAGATGTACGCCGACATGCAGACCCTGGTGCATGATCACTGCGGTATCGGCATCCCGGTGTTCATCAGCAACATCGATGGCGTCGACCAGCGCGTGAAGGGCTATGGCACCAACCCGCTGGGCGGCTTCATGGGCTACATGTTCGCCGAGCAGGTCTGGCTGGACGCTTGATGAGCGTCGGTGTTTCGCTGGCTGACAGTGCACGAGGATAGGGCGATGAATAGCAACACACTGTGGTTGATCGGCCGGCGCTTCGGTGCAGCGATCGTGACCCTTCTGATTGTATCGATGGTGGTGTTCGCCATCACGGCGGTATTGCCGGGAGACGCGGCACAGCAGGCCCTCGGACAATTCGCCACGCCAGAGCAGGTCGCGGCGCTGCGCGTGAAAATGGGGCTGGATCAGCCGGGTGTGTTGCGTTACCTGCACTGGCTGACGAACCTGCTCAGCGGCGACCTTGGGGTGTCGGCGTCCAATGCCACGTCGGTTGCGGAACTGATGGCGGGACGGGTACCCAACACCCTGATGCTGGCGATCGCGACGGCGCTGGTGTCGGTGCCGCTGGCGCTGGTCCTGGGCATCGGTTCGGCCATGGGCCGCGGCGGTCGCATCGACGGTTTCGTGAGCTTCTTCACGCTGATGATGGTGGCTGTGCCGGAGTTCCTGGTGGCCACCCTGGCGGTGCTGATTTTCGCCGTGAACCTGGGCTGGCTTTCAGCGCTGTCGTATTCCAGTGAAATCACTTCGCCGTTGCAATTCATGCGGACCTACGCCTTGCCAGTGATGACGTTGTGTTGCGTGATCGTTGCGCAGATGGCACGCATGACCCGGGCGGCGGTGATCGATCAACTCGACAGTCCTTACGTGGAAATGGCCCGTCTCAAGGGCGTGAGCCCGGTGCGGGTGGTGCTGCGTCATGCGCTGCCCAACGCCATCGGGCCCATTGCCAATGCCATTGCCTTGAGCCTGTCGTATCTGTTGGGCGGCGTGGTGATCGTCGAGACGATTTTCAACTATCCCGGCATCGCCAGCCTGATGGTCGATGCCGTGACCAACCGTGACATGGCGTTGGTCCAGGCCTGCACCATGCTGTTCTGTACCGCATACCTGTCGCTGGTGTTGATTGCCGACCTGTGCGCGATCCTTTCCAATCCGAGGCTGAGAAACCAATGAACAATCCCATTGTGAAATCCCCGACTGCGGCGGTAGCACTGGCATTGGGCAAAGACGCTCATGGTTCGTCCTGGCTTGGGCTGATCGGTGCCGTGATGTGTGTCATGTGGTTGCTGGTGGCGATTTTCGGCCCCTGGCTGGCACCCCACCCGGTGGGGGAAGTGGTGTCCGACAATGTCTTCGACGGCTTCAGTGCCGCTTACCCGCTGGGCACCGACTACCTGGGCCGTGACATGCTCAGCCGGATCCTGGTCGGCGCGCAATTCACCGTGGGCCTGGCGTTGGTCGCCGCGGTACTGGCGAGCGGGCTGGGAACCACTTGCGCGTTGCTCTCGGTGGTTTCACCGAAGTGGCTGGACGAACTGATCAGCCGCCTGATGGACGCGTTCATTTCGATTCCGAGCAAGATGCTGGCGTTGATCATGGTTTCGGCGTTCGGCTCGTCGGTGACCTTGTTGGTGTGCACGGCGGTACTGAGCTACACCCCGGGGGCGTTCCGTATCGCCCGCAGCATGGCGGTGAATATCGAGGCCCTGGAGTACGTGCAAGTGGCCCGCACCCGTGGCGAGCGTCGGCTGTACATCGCCTGCGTGGAAATCCTGCCCAATATGCTCAACCCGGTGCTGGCGGACCTGGGCCTGCGCTTCGGCTTCATCGTGCTGCTGCTCAGCGGCATGAGCTTCCTCGGCCTGGGCGTGCAACCGCCGGACGCCGACCTCGGCTCCCTGGTGCGCGAGAACATTGGCGGCCTTAACCAGGGCGCGCCGGCCATCGTGATTCCGGCATTGGCCATCGGCACCCTGACCATCGGCGTGAATCTGTTTATCGACCGCCTGTCTTCGCGGCGCAATCGACGTTCGGGAGGCCATTGAGATGAGCGAATTGATCCGAGTCGAAAACCTGCGGGTCGTCGCCGGTGACGAACGCGGCGAAGTCGAAATCGTCAAGGGTGTGAGTTTCTCCCTGGAGAAAGGCGAAGTGCTGGCGCTGATCGGCGAGTCCGGCTCCGGCAAGACCACCATTGCCCTGGCACTGCTCGGTTACGCACGGCGCGGTTGTCGCCTGGCCGGCGGCAGCGTGCGCATCGGCGAGCATGACATGCTGGCCCTCGGTGAAAGCGAGTTGCAAGGCTTGCGCGGCAACCGTGTCTCGTACATTGCCCAGAGCGCCGCCGCGGCGTTCAACCCGGCCAAGAAGCTGATCGACCAAGTGGTAGAAGGCGCGCTGATCCATGGCCTGGGCAACCGGGCCACGCTCGAAGCCAAGGCCATCGGGCTGTTCCGGGACCTGGCGCTGCCGAACCCCGAACGCATCGGCCAGCGCTACCCCCATCAGGTTTCCGGCGGCCAGCTGCAACGGGTGATGGCCGCCATGGCGTTGATCAGCGATCCGCTGCTGGTGGTGCTCGATGAGCCGACTACGGCCCTCGACGTCACGACCCAGATCGACGTGTTGCGGGCCTTCAAGCGGGTCGTACGCGAGCGTGGCGCGACGGCGGTCTATGTGTCCCACGACCTGGCGGTCGTCGCGCAGATGGCCGACCAGATCGTCGTGCTCAACGGCGGGCAGATCTTCGAGCAGAGCGCCACCGCGCCACTGCTCAAGGGGCCGGCCCACGAATACACCCGCAGCCTGCTGGCGGCGGCGCGGCCGGACACGACGATTCGTCCACCCTGCGGCGTGGCCGCGGACACGCCGCTGTTGACGATCCAGGGCCTGACCGCCGGCTATGGCGACAAGGACCGTCGCGGGATGCCGATGATCCGCGTGCTCGAGGACATCGACCTGACCGTGCGCCGGGGCCAGGCCATCGGGGTGATCGGCGAATCGGGGTCGGGTAAATCCACTCTGGCGCGGGTGGTGGCGGGGCTGTTGCCACCGGCTCTTGGCGGGTTGACGTTCGATGGCCAGCCCTTGGGCGGCAGCCTGTCCGAGCGCACCGATGAACAGTTCCGGCGAATCCAGATGGTGTTCCAGAACGCCGACACCGCGCTCAATCCGATGCACAGCATCAGCACCATACTGAGCCGACCACTGAAAATGTATTTCGGCCTCAAGGGTGCAGCGCTGCGTGAACGTATCGGCGAGTTGCTGGACCTGGTGCGCCTGCCGCGAACCCTGGCCGAGCGCCGTCCGGGCGAACTGTCCGGCGGGCAGAAGCAGCGGGTCAACCTGGCCCGCGCGTTGGCGGCCAAGCCGGACCTGATTCTTTGCGATGAAGTGACCTCGGCCCTCGATACGGTGGTGGGCGCGGCGATTCTCGAACTGCTGCGCGACTTGCGCCAGCAACTGGGGGTTTCCTACCTGTTCATCAGCCACGACATTTCCACGGTGCGGGCGCTGTGCGATGACATCGTCGTGATGTACAGCGGCCACAAGGTCCAGGAGGGCTCACGGCAATCGTTCGCCCAGGCACCGTTCCATCCCTACACCGACCTGCTGATCCATTCGGTGCCTGAGTTGCGCCAGGGCTGGCTGGAAAGCTGTGGCACGACCACCTGCGGCACGCTGCCCGCACTGGGTGAAAAGGCCGAGGCGTCGACGCTGTGCACCTTTCTCAATCGCTGCCCGGTGCGCGTCGACGGCCTGTGCAACCGCACCGCGCCGCCCCGGCGCGTCATCGAGGGGGCAGCGAGGTGCTCTGTCATCACGACGGTGGCGAGCTGCTCAAGACGCAGCAGGATGCAAACAGCATGATTGTCGGAGCCTACGCATGAGCGCTCGTTTCGTAAGGCTGGCCGAACAGGGCCGGCCCGTCGTCAAACTGACCGTGGATGGCGTCCCCGTCGAGGCGTTGCAGGGCGACACGTTGATGGTCGCGCTGCTGACCCACGGCCTGGCGTTGCGCCAGTCGGAGTTCGATCCGGGCAGCCGCGCCGGTTTCTGCCTGATGGGCGCCTGCCAGGACTGCTGGGTCTGGACCCGCAGCGGCGAACGCCTGCGTGCCTGCTCCAATGAAGTCCGCGAGGGCTTGGACATCATCACCCGGCAACCGGAGGCAATATGGCCACTGCGCGGATAGCGATAGTCGGTGCCGGGCCGGCGGGCATTCGCTGTGCCCAGACGTTGGTCGCGGCGGGCTTCAGGCCGATCCTGATCGACGAAAACCGGCGCGACGGCGGACAGATCTACCGCCGCCAGCCCGAAGGATTCACCCGTACCTACACCACGCTGTACGGCACCGAGGCCGAGAAGGCCCGGGACCTGCACGACAGTTTCGACCGTTTGCGCCCGCAGATCGACTACCGTCCGGACACCCTGGTGTGGAACCTGACATCGGGGCAACTGTGTTGCGTCAGCCAGGGCGAACATTTGACGGTGGATTACGACGCGCTGGTGCTTTGCACCGGCGCCACCGACCGCCTGATGCCCATCGAAGGCTGGCAGTTGGGCGGCACCTACAGCCTCGGCGGGGCGCAGATCGCGTTGAAGGCCCAGGCGGTTTCCATTGGTCACCGGGTGGTGTTCATGGGCAGCGGGCCGTTGCTCTATCTCGTTGCCAGCCAATACCTCAAGGCCGGTGCCAATGTGGCTGCGGTGCTCGACACTTCGCCCTTGGGCAAGCGTATCAAGGCCCTGCCCAAACTCATGGCGCGTCCCCGTTTATTGTTCACCGGCATGAAGCTGCTGGCGCAGTTGCGCCAGGCGAAAGTCCCGGTGCACCTGGGTATTTCACCGCTGCAAATACTGGGGGAGGCGGACAGTGGTGTCAGTGGCGTGCGCGTGCGTACCGCGAACGGCGAAACGTTGACGGTGGATTGCGACGCCGTCGCCCTGGGTTATCACTTGCGTCCGGAAACCCAGTTGGCCGATCTGGCCGGCTGTGTCTTGCGTTTCGACGAGGCATCCAGCCAGTGGCTGCTGGCGACGGATGAGGACGGGCGAACCTCGGTCAGCGGTGTCTATGCCGCCGGAGATGGTTCGAGCATCCGTGGCGCCGATGCCGCCGAATGCGCCGGTCGCCTGGCCGCCCTGGCGGTGCTGAGCGATCTACAGCAGCCGGTGGATGCCGCCCAGGTCACCGAACAGCGCCAGGCGCTCAAGGTGATGGACGCGTTTCGCCTCGGTCTGGCCCAGGCGTTTCCCTGGCCGGCGGCGCAAGCCAAGGCATTGCCGGACGAGGCCATTGTCTGCCGTTGTGAAATGATCACCGCTGGCGAGCTGCGGCGCACCGTCAGTGAAAAGGGCGCCTGCGAAGTCAACCGGGCCAAGGCCTTCAGCCGGGTCGGCATGGGCCGGTGCCAGGGGCGCTATTGCGCCCAGGCCGGGGCCGAAGTGATTGCCGCGGCGGCCGGTGTCGACGTCCGGGAGGTCGGCCGCCAACGTGGCCAGGCGCCAGTCAAACCGCTTTCGATGCTCACCCGGGAGGTGACGCCATGACCCAGAACAAGGCCGATGTGTTGATTGTCGGCGGTGGTGTGATGGGCGCGGCGTCAGCATTTTTCCTGCGCCAGCGAGGGCAGTCGGTGATTCTGCTGGAACGCGACCTGATCGGTCAGTACGCCAGCGGCGTCAACTTCGGCAACGTCCGGCGCCAGGGGCGTTACCTCGGGCAACTGGAGCTGGCGAATCGCTCCTTTGCCCTGTGGAAACGCTTGCCGGAATTGATCGACGACGACCTGGAATTCATCGCCAGCGGGCATATGCGCGTGTGCTATCGCGAAGACGAGATTGCTGAGCTTGAGGCTTACGCCGCAGCCCCTGAAGCGGTGCAGCTGGATTTGAAGATCTACCGTGGCGCCGAACTGCATGAACGTTTTCCGTTCCTTGGCAAAGACGTGAAGGGAGGCTCTTATGCGCCTCACGACGGCCACGCCAACCCGCGTCTGGCGGCGCCTGCGTTTGCGCGGGCGGCCCGGCGGCTGGGGGCACGCATCGAAGAGCGGACCGAAGTGGCCGAAGTGCAGAAGGTCAACGCCGATACGTTCAGCGTCACCACCACCGACGGTCGCCGGTTCAGCGCCGCGCGCCTGCTGATCACGGCGGGGGCCTGGGGCCAGAAGCTCTCGGAGCAATTCGGTGAACCGGTGCCGCTGGAGACCAACGGCCCGCAGATGGCGGTCACCGAGCCGGTGCCGTATGCCTTGCCGACGGTGATCGGCGTGTACACCAAGATACCCGAAGAGGTGATCTACTTCCGTCAGATCCCCCGGGGCAACATCATCATCGGCGGTGGCTATCGCTGCAAGCCGGACATGCTCAACCGTCGGGCCCATGTCGAGCCGCGCAGTATTCTCAATCAGCTGGACCAGATGCACCGCCTGGTGCCAGGTATCGGCAACCTGAACATCATCCGCGTGTGGAGCGGCATCGAAGGCTACCTGTCCGACTCGCTGCCGGTGATGGGGCCCAGTGGCAATGTGGATGGTCTGTACTATGCGTTCGGTTTCAGCGGTCACGGCTTCCAGCTCGGCCCGGGTGTCGGTGATGTCATGGCCGAGCTGATCAGCACCGGCAGTACCAGCACTTCCATCGAACCGTTCTCCATTTGCCGGTTCGCCTCTTCTGCCGAGCAACGGAGCAAAGCGTCATGAAACCAAGGGTACTGGCGATTCTCGAACGCCTGCTGGCATTTGAAACGGTCTCTTCGGAGTCGAACCTGGCCTTGATCGAGTATGTGCGCGAGCTGCTGGCGAGCAAGGGCATCGAGTCGCTGATCGTCAAGGACGAGAGCGGCAAGAAGGCCAACCTCTTCGCCAGCACCGGCCCCCGTGAGCAGCCGGGGATCCTGTTGTCCGGGCACACCGACGTGGTGCCGGCGGCGGGACAGGCGTGGACCGTCCCGGCGTTTCAGGCGACGCTGCGCGACGGCCGGATCTACGGTCGCGGCAGCTGTGACATGAAAGGCTTCATCGCGCTGGCCATCGACGCCATGCTCGATGCCGCCGACTGCTCGTTGAGCCGACCGTTGCAACTGGCGCTGTCCCATGACGAAGAGATCGGTTGTGTCGGCGTGCGTCGTCTGCTCGATGTGCTTCACCTGGCGCCGGTCCGGCCGTTCCTGTGCGTGATCGGCGAGCCGACCAACATGCAGTTCGTGCTCGGGCACAAGGGCAAGGGTTCCTACCGTACCTACTGTCGGGGCCTGGAGGCGCACTCGTCGCTGGCGCCGCTTTCGGTGAACGCGATTCACGTGGCTTGCGATTTCATCGCGGCGCTGCGCCAGAGCCAGCAGCAGTTGCAGGAGCAGGGCGCCCGGGATGCGGATTTCGATGTGCCCTACAGCACCGTGCACGTCGGGCAGATCGTCGGTGGCAAGGCCCTGAACATCGTGCCGAACCTGTGCACCCTGGATTTCGAGGTGCGCAACTTGCCGGCTGACAACCTGGATCAGTTCCTGGAGCAACTGCGCGAGCGCGCCGAAATGATCGTCGGTGAAGCAAAAAAACTCTCCAGCGTGGCGGCTATCGAGATCGACACCTTGAACGTCTACCCGGGCCTGGATACCCACCCGAGCGTGGAGGCGGTGCGCTTCCTGAAAAACTTCGCCGCCCCGGACACCGGCACCGCCAAGGTGTCCTTCGGCACCGAAGGCGGCCTGTTCAAACAACGCCTGGATGTACCCGTAGTGGTCTGTGGCCCAGGCTCCATCGAACAGGCGCACAAGCCCGATGAGTTCATCGAGGTCAGCCAGATGGACGCGGGTGAACGGTTTCTGGAAGGGGTGTTGGGGTCCTTGAAACTGTAAACGCCTCTTGAATCACCACCGAACCCCTGTGGGAGCGAGCCTGCTCGCGATGGCGATGTCACAGTCGACATCGTCGTTGACTGACCCAGCGCTATCGCGAGCAGGCTCGCTCCCACAAGGGTTGGTGGTGATTTTCATGTCCCGGTAGAGCCTGCCGTCCCACCCCGCAACTTCAGCATCCCGCACTGCCCAACACCCGCTTTCAGCATCCTGCGCCGCGGCATCTCCCTAGACTGGAAATACCTCGGAACAGGACACGACCATGCTCAAGACGCTATTGAAAGACCCCAGCCTGCTGGCAGAGCTCGCCTATATCGACGGTCAGTGGACCGGCGCTGACGATGCCGCCACCCTTGACGTCATCGACCCGGCCAGTGGTGAGCTGCTGGCCCGCGTACCGGCCCTGCAGGGTGTGGAGACCCGTCGTGCCATCGAGGCCGCCGAGCGTGCCTGGCCGGCCTGGCGCGCCCGTCCGGCGGCGGAGCGTGCGGTGCTGTTGGAGCGCTGGTACCAGGCAATGATCGACAACCTCGACGACCTGGCGCTGATCATGACCTGCGAGCAGGGCAAGCCGCTGAACGAAGCCAAGGGTGAAATCCGCTACGGTGCCGGTTTCGCCAAATGGTTTGCCGAGGAAGCCCGCCGGATCTATGGCGAAACCATCCCGGCGCCCAGCGGCGACCGTCGCCTGCTCACCCTCAAGCAACCGGTGGGGGTCTGCGCGGCCATTACCCCTTGGAATTTCCCCAACGCAATGATCACCCGCAAGTGCGCCCCGGCCCTGGCGGCGGGTTGCCCGGTCATTGTCAAACCTTCGGACCTCACGCCGCTGTCGGCCCTGGCGCTGGCGGTGCTGGCCGAGCGGGTCGGGATTCCCGCAGGTGTGTTCAACGTCGTCACCGGCCTGCCCGCGGGCATCGGCGAAGAGCTGACCGGCAACCCGACGGTGCGCAAGATCTCTTTCACCGGCTCCACGGCGGTCGGTCGGCTGCTGATGCGCCAGAGTGCCGAGCACATCAAGCGCCTGAGCCTGGAACTGGGCGGCAATGCTCCCTTCATCGTGTTCGATGACGCGGACCTGGAGCAGGCCGTGACCGGCATCATGCTCAGCAAGTTTCGCAATGCCGGCCAGACCTGTGTCTGCGCCAACCGCATCCTGGTGCAGGATGGCATCTACGAGCGTTTCGCCGAACGCCTGGTGCAAGAGGTGGGCAAGCTCAAGATCGGCAATGGCCTGGAAGCGGATGTGACGATCGGCCCGCTGATCAACCCTGCGGCGGTCAGCAAGGTCGCCCGGCACATCGACGATGCGTTGAGCCAGGGCGCTCGCCTGCTCTGTGGTGGCATCCCTGAAGGTGACAGCCAGTTCGTGCAGCCCACCGTGCTTGGCGAAGCCCATGCCGGAATGTTGCTGGCCAACGAAGAAACCTTCGGCCCGGTGGCGCCGTTGATGCGCTTCACCACCGAAGAGGAGGCGCTGGCCCTGGCCAATGCCACGCCGTATGGCCTGGGCGCCTATTTCTTCACCCAGGACTTGCGTCGGTCCTGGCGTTTCGGCGAGGCACTGGAGTTCGGCATGGTCGGCCTCAATACCGGGATCATCTCCATGGAAGTGGCGCCCTTCGGTGGTATCAAGCAATCGGGCCTGGGTCGCGAGGGCAGCAAGTACGGGCTGGACGAGTACCTCGAAGTCAAGGCTTTCCACATCGGTGGGTTGTGAGTCGGTCATCGTTTGAACAGACAGCAGGGGACCAGGATTGATGAGTAAACCATTCAGAATCGCCGCCATTGCCGGCGATGGCATCGGCCAGGAAGTCTTGCCGGAAGGGCTACGGGTGTTGGAGCAGGCCGCGAAGAAATGGCAGTTGGATTTGCACATCGAAGTGCTCGACTGGGCTCACTGCGACTACTACCTGGAACATGGGCAGATGATGCCCGGCGACTGGTTCGAACAGCTCAAGGGCTTCGACGCGATCTACTTCGGTGCCGTGGGTTGGCCGGACAAGGTGCCGGATCATATTTCCCTGTGGGGGTCGTTGCTCAAGTTTCGTCGCGACTTCGACCAGTACGTGAACATTCGCCCGGTGCGACTGTTCCCCGGCGTGCCGTGTCCGTTGGCCGGGCGCGAGGCGGGAGACATTGATTTCGTCGTCATCCGTGAAAACACCGAGGGCGAGTATTCCTCCGTTGGCGGCAAGATGTTCGAAGGCACCGAGCACGAGTTCGTGCTCCAGGAGTCGGTGTTTACCCGCCGTGGTGTCGACCGGATTCTCAAGTTCGCCTTCGACCTGGCCCAGACCCGGCCACGCAAGCGCCTGACGTCGGCGACCAAATCCAACGGGATCTCCATCAGCATGCCGTACTGGGACGAACGCACGGCGCTGATGGGCGAGCAGTACCCCGAGGTGACGTGGGACAAGCAGCACATCGACATCCTGTGCGCGCGTTTCGTCTTGCAGCCTGACCGTTTTGACGTGGTGGTGGCGTCGAACCTGTTCGGCGATATCCTTTCCGACCTCGGCCCGGCATGCGCCGGCACCATCGGCATTGCGCCCTCGGCCAACCTCGACCCGCAACGACGTTTCCCGTCGCTGTTCGAGCCAGTGCATGGCTCGGCCCCCGATATCTATGGGCAGAACATCGCCAACCCGATTGCGATGATCTGGTCGGGCGCCTTGATGCTCGACTTCCTGGGGAATGGGGATGAGCGTTACCGGGCGGCCCATGACGGGATTCTCAAGGCCATCGAACGCGTGATCGCCCAAGGGCCTATCACACCGGACCTGGGCGGGCAGGGCTCGACCCAGGACGTTGGCGGGGCGATTGCTGCGGCGCTTTGAGCCCACGGTCACGCAACACCTTTTGCCCGCTCACACTGCGGGCTTTTTTTTGCGTGGTTTTCTTTGTGGAAGCGGGTGGGGCCGTTGAAGGTGATGGTGACTGTGCCACCGTCATCGCGAGCAGGCTCGCTCCCACAAGGGATCTGAGGTGGACACCACTTCTGTGAACACCCGGAAACACTGTGGGAGCGAGCCTGCTCGCGATGGCGGTGGTGCTGCTCAATCAGGGCTATCTGACGACATAGAACTTGCGCACGTAGACATTGCTCTTCCAGGCACAACGGGCATTGAGGGGAACGAAGACCGTGTCGCCGGTGTTGACGATCAGGTCACTGCCGTCGGCTGTCTGCAAGGTGACGCTGCCTTCGATCAGGTGCATCAGTTCATGCAGTTTGTGAGGCCGTGCCCTGCGCGTGTAGGGGGTCGAATCCCAGACACCGATGCGCAGGTCGGTGGCTTGTTCGACGAACACGTTGTACGAGCGGCACTGCGGCGCCGGGCTGAGCAGGATCTCGGCATCGGGCGCAGCGGAAGGCGAGAGCAGGGTGTGCGCAGGCAGTGCCGTGAGCCCGGGGGTGCTCGCTGCGACGGGTTGGGTGTCGGCGCAGAAGGCCCAGCGCGAATCGGGCTGTGCGTCGATCTCCACTGCTGTGCCGCGGGCGATCACCGCGCTTTCACCGGGTTTGAGCTGGAGCGTCTGCTCCTGGCTGCGCAGGGTGACGGCACCGGCGTGCACCACGATCATTTCGCTGAACGGATAGTGGTCGACTCGGGTCTGGCCGCTCACCTCGACTACACCGGCGGCGATGCCATCCTCCCCGGCAAAGGCGATCAGCCGGTCGAAAGGGTCGTTGGCGCCCAACGAGGTCAGGATGAAGGTCGTGGCGACAGGACTGCCGTCGGCGCGGGCCAACAGCATTGCAGTAGGTTCGGGCATGAGGGTGACTCTCCAGGAAAAGTATGTGTTAGCCAATGGCCTGGGTCACCAGCGCGAACTGTTGCACCGCGCCGGTGGCCTGGGGAGGTGTGCCGAGGGCCATTTGGGCGACGGTGTCGATTTGCTTGAGCCCGGCCTCTTCCAGAAAGGCCGTCAAGCCGCTATTGGAAGGAATGTCGATGCGTACGAAAGCGTCCGGGATCTGCGCCAGCAGGACCGCGATCATGTGCCGGGCCTGCTCCAGGGTCTGCGCAACGACCGGGCCGATGCTGCGACCCCGCCCGAACGGGCGCAGCAGGGCGAAGCCGCACAGGCGGCCGTCCTGCTCTATGCCTACCGCCTGCTCGACGACATCGAACAGATCGTTCAGCACGACAGTTCGATCCAGGCCGCTTCCGGCATTGGCCAGTTCGATCACTGCGGCCTGATCGGCTTCGGTCAGCGGGCGGCAGCGTTCGCCAGGGGACAGTGGCTGCGGTGCAAGCGAAAGCGCCTGTCCCTGATGTTGTTGGATATGCCCGAAATCGACGAAGCCCTGGCTGGCATACAACGGTGCACCGGCCAACGTCGCGTTGAGCATGGGCGTACGCGTCCCGCAGGCCTCGAGGGCCAGCTCCATCAGCCTGCGGCCAATGCCTTGGCCCTGGTATTCGTCATCGACGATGACCAGGCCAATGCTGGCATGGCTGCCCTGTGGGCAGGTGAACGCACTGCCGATGAGGCGACCCTGGTCTTCCACCACAAACCCTTGGGCGACACGCTCCAGCATTGCCCAGTCTTCCAGGCGATGGGGCCATTTCAGTTTCACGGACAACGTATGGGCGCGGGGGACATCTGCCGCAGTCATGGGTCGATAGAGGTAAGCAGGGCGTTGCGAAATGGACATGGCAGATCCCCGTTGGGAAGGCGTGGAATCGGACGGATTCGTCCGCTGAGAGCCCCTGTATCTCACCTGCCACCGGGCCTGACAATAGGCTGGAATGGATTCGGCAGGTTCCGTTGACGACGGCTTCACCGGCCACATTTTTTGCTCAAATCCTGTGTCGGGCCAGCAGTAAATATCGGGGCGGTTTTGCGAAGCGGTGGGGCAGTTGGAAGTGTTGCCAGCTGTGCCGCCGCCATCGCGAGCAGGCTCGCTCCCACAGTGTTTGCGGGGTGCTCACAGGAGCTATCTCCACCCCGAATCCCCGGTGGGCTTGCCCGCGAAAGCGGTGGGTCAGTTGGCAGTGATGTTGCCCGTGCCGCCGTCTTCGCGAGCAAGCCCGCACCCACAGTGTTTTCGAAACGTCAGTAGGCCCGTTCGCGATTCACCTGGCCAAGCATCGATTCGCCCCGCTGATGCCGGCGGATATTGTCCAGCAGAACGCCAAACGCACTTTCGGGTTGGGTCATTGCCGCGATGTGCGGGGTCAACAGAATCTGCGGGTGATGCCAGAAGGGATGATCCGGTGCGGCCGGTTCCTGTTCCAGTACGTCGAGCACGGCCGCGCTGAGCTGGCCGTCGGCAAGCGCTTCCAGCAGATCCGCTTCGACCAGATGGCCGCCTCGGCCCATGTTGATCAGGGCCGCGCCTTTGGGCAGTTGCTGGAATACCTCGCGCTTGAGGATCCCCCGGGTCTGCTCGGTCAACGGCAGCACACACAGCAGGATATCGCATTGGCCCAGAAACACCGGCAGTTGTTCGGTACCTGCAAAGCACGCCACCCCGGCGATCTGGTGTTCACTGCGGGCCCAACCCGACAGGGCGAAGCCGAATGGCTGCAAGGCGGTGAGGATATTCCGGGCCTGCAGGCCCAACCCCAGGACCCCGATCCGACGCTGCCGGGCGGGAACCAGTCGGTGTGCCTGCCAGCACCGTTCGGCCTGTTGCTGACGGTAGCGCAGCATGTCCCGGTGCAAGCCGAGCACGGCGAACGTGGCGTATTCGCACATGCCCTGGCTGATGCCCGGATCGAGCAGGCGCACCACCGGCAGGTTCGTCGGCAGGCGACCCAGATCGAGCTGATCCACCCCCGCCGACAAGGCGAACAGCACCTCAAGATTCGGCAGCACCGTTTCGATATCGTCCGGTGCCTGCCACGCCGCCAGGTAGCGAATATCCCGTGGGTCACCGATGTCCGGCCAGGCGCGCCATTCGATATCCGGAGCATGTTCGGCGAACAGGCGCTTCCACTGTTCGCCGCGTACCGGGTCAGCTTTGTAGAGCAGGGCCATGGGTCTTCTCGCCGGGAAATAAGGAGTATCCAGCATGCCTCAATGGGGCGAGAGGATTCTGCTGTTTGCCGGGGTGTAAACAGTCGATCCGGATTTCTCAGCGGGCAAGTTCGGCTTAGAGCATTGTGTCGAAGGCTTAACCTGTGAACACATCGCAGCCGCTTCGGGTTGCCTGGCTCACTATGGGAAATGCCATGAACAGTAAAGTCGAAGAAACCCCAAGTCTGCTCCGTCAGCGTGATCAATTCGTCCCCCGTGGTCTGGTGACCGCGCACCCGCTGGTGATCGATCGGGCCCAGGGCTCGGAGTTGTGGGATGTCGACGGCAAGCGCTACCTGGACTTCGTGGGCGGTATCGGTGTGCTGAACATCGGGCACAATCACCCCAAGGTAGTGGCGGCAGTGCAGGCGCAACTGCAAAAGGTTTCCCACGCCTGCTTCCAGGTAGTGGCCTACAAGCCGTACCTGGACCTCGCCCAGCGGCTGTGCCAGATGATCGGTGGCCAGCACGCCTATAAAGCGGCCTTTTTCACTTCCGGCGCCGAAGCGGTGGAAAACGCGGTGAAGATTGCCCGCGCCCACACCCATCGTTCGGCGGTGATCGCCTTTCGCGGCGGGTTCCATGGCCGGACGCTGCTCGGCACCACGCTGACCGGAATGAGCCAGCCCTACAAACAGAACTTCGGGCCATTCGCGCCGGAAGTCTTCCACACGCCCTATCCAAATGCCTATCGGGGTGTCACCAGCGAGATGGCGCTCCAGGCGCTGGACGAACTGCTCGCCACCCAAGTGGCGCCTGAGCGGGTCGCGGCGATCATCATCGAACCGGTGCAGGGCGATGGTGGTTTCCTTTCGGCGCCGGTAGAGTTCCTCCAGGGCCTGCGTGCGCTGACCGAGAAACACGGCATCGTGTTGATCCTCGATGAAATCCAGACCGGTTTCGGGCGCACCGGCAAGTGGTTCGGTTTCCAGCATGCCGGTATCCAGCCAGACCTGGTCACCGTCGCCAAGAGCCTCGCCGGTGGCCTGCCATTGTCGGGTGTGGTCGGCAAGGCCGAGATCATGGACGCTCCACTGCCTGGCGGCCTGGGCGGGACCTATGGCGGCAACGCATTGTCGTGCGCGGCGGCGCTGGCGGTGATCGAGGCCTATGAGCAGGAACAACTGTTGGCGCGCGGAGACGCCCTGGGCGAGCGCCTGCGTCAGGGGCTGTTGCGTCTGCAAGCCCGCTACCCGCAGATCGGTGATGTGCGTGGCAGCGGTTTCATGCTGGCCATGGAGTTGATCAAGAATGATGAAGCATGCACCCCCGACGCGGACCTGAACCAACGCCTGATCGACGAAGCCCGTGTGGGCGGGTTGCTGGTCATCAAGTGTGGGGTCTACCGCAACGTGATGCGTTTCTTGGCACCGCTGGTGACCAGCGAGGCGCAGATCGATGAAGCGTTGCAGATTCTTGAAGGGGCACTGGCGCGGGTCTTGAACTGAGCGCCTGTGGCGAGGAAGCAGGCTGCCTCGCCACACTCGTTCCAACGCGTTGGATGAACTGCATTAGGGACTCATCGGAGGCTTTTAGCCATGAGGCTGACTGAATATCGAGCGTTGTTGATCGACTGCGACGAGGTCCTGGTGGATCGGGATTCCGGCATCTGGACGGCCTTGCAGCCGCTGCTGGAGACCCATGGCGACCCGCCGGACAAAACTCAGGTGCTGACCGAGTTCGATGAGGCGCTGCGGGCCCTCTATCCACGTTTTGGCGAGCTCGGCTTCAGTGGGCTGCTGTGCTTCGCCCACCGTCAGTTGGCTGAGCGCTGGCAGCTCAAGGTCAGCTGGGAGGAGGGCATGAGCTTCGCCCGCTCGGCGGCCAGTTGGACGCTGTTCGAGGATGCACCGGGTGCGATGCTCTACCTGCGCAAGTTCTACCGTCTGCTGGTGCTGGGCGACCGTGATGCCGAGGACCGGGGCGTGCTGTGCGAACGCCTGGGTATCGAGCCGGAGGATTTCATCTCACTGGCGAACGATCCTTTGCAGGATCCCGATTGGCTGGCGGCCAACGGTCTCGATCCCGGCGCTATTCTCCAGGTAACCCGTCCGGGCGCCCATTCACGCCGGGATCGGGCTGTGTGCCTGATCTGCCGAAACCCCGAGCTGCCGCTCCAGCCGTGCGCGGCGGACTACTGCATCAGCAGCATGGCGGATCTGGTGGCGCAGCACCAGTTGTCGCTACGTCACTGATTTTGTTAGAAGATAGTCTACAAACGGCACGCAAGGGGTATGCGATGGAAGGTTTAGCGAAACTGGACCGTATTGACATCAGCATTTTGGTCGAGCTGCAAAAAGACGGCCGCATGACCAACGTCAGCCTGGCCGATGCCGTGGGGTTGTCCGCCAGCCCTTGCCTGCAACGGGTCAAGCGGCTGGAGTCGTTGGGGTACATCTCCAGCTACAAGGCGCACCTGAACCTGGCGAAGATTACCGATTCGGTGACGGTCTTCACCGAAGTCACCCTGAGCGACCACAAGCGCGAAGACTTCGCCAAATTTGAATCCAACATCCGCCTGGTGGACGAAGTGCTGGAGTGCCACTTGATCAGCGGGGGCTACGATTACCTGGTGCGCTTCATGACCCGCAGCATCCAGGACTACCAGGACGTGATGGAAAGTCTGCTGGACAAGAACATCGGCATCTCCAAGTACTTCAGCTACATCGTCATCAAGTCGCCGGTACGCAAGGACGAGATTCCATTGCGCAAGTTGCTGCGGCACTGATCCGATTACCTACCGGGAACAAATGTGGGAGCGAGCCTGCTCGCGATGGCGGTGTATCAGACGCATAAGATGCTGACTGATATTCCGCTATCGCGAGCAGGCTCGCTCCCATAGAGGTTGTCGTGGGTGTGCTGGCTTTATTCCTTGAGGAAGGTCAGCAGGTCCTGGTTCAGACGATCCTTGTGGGTCTCGGTCAACCCGTGCGGCGCGCCAGGGTAGACGATCAGTCGGGCGCCCTTGATCAGTGCCGCCGAAGCCTTGCCGGACGCATCTATCGGCACGATCTGGTCGGCGTCGCCATGGATCACCAGGGTCGGCACGTCGAACTTCTTCAGATCGTCGCGGAAATCGGTGGCCGAGAACGCGGCGATCGAGTCATAGGTGTTCTTGGCGCCGCCCTGCATGCCCTGGGCCCAGAACGATTGGATCAGGCCCTGGGACGGCTTGGCGCCCTTGCGGTTGTAACCGTAGAAGGGGCCGGAGGCGATGTCCAGGTAAAGCTGCGAGCGGTTCTCCAGGGACGCCTTGCGCAGGCCGTCGAACACCGCGAGTGGCAGGCCACCGGGGTTCGTGTCGGTCTTGAGCATCAATGGCGGAACAGAGGACACCAGCACCGCTTTCTTGACTCGGGCAGTCCCGTGGCGACCGATATAGCGAGCCACTTCACCGCCCCCTGTCGAGAAGCCCACCAGGGTCACATCCTTCAGGTCCAGCGCTTCAATGACCGCCGCCAGGTCGTCGGCGTAGTGATCCATGTCGTTGCCTTCCCAAGGCTGGCTGGAACGTCCATGGCCGCGACGATCGTGGGCGACAACCCGATAACCTTTCGACGCGAGGAACATCATCTGCGCTTCCCAACTGTCGGAGTCCAGCGGCCAGCCGTGGCTGAAGGTGACGACCTGGCCATCGCGCGGGCCCCAGTCCTTGTAATACAGCTGAACGCCGTCCTTGGTGGTGACGTAGCTGGCGGATTGGATGACGCTGCCGATAGCCGAAGCAGTGGTCGTAGCAGTGGTCTGTGCCGGTGCGGCTTCTGCGCCGAGAGTCGCGAGTGCCAAGGTAGCGATGGCCAGGGTGCGGTTGAGTGTGTTCATTGGGCTCTCTCCATAAGGGCTGGTTGACTGTCGCGACCGCTGTCGATCGCGTTGGTGGGCAGATTAGAGAGAGAGGACGATGACGAGAACGGTGCCGGTATCGATAGCGACTATAGGAATAACAGATACTTGGGAGGCTTTGGTTGTGAAAAGCCTGCTCGCGATGGGGCCTTGAAGGTAGATCGCCGGCTCAGTCAAGCACACCCGTGTTTGGGTCTATGCTTACCTTATCCTTCCCATCAGCCCACCCATGAACGGCCCGGACCCCTCCAGGAGACCACGTGAAACCTTCGATACCCGCCACGGCGCTGTTCTGTCTATTGCTTGGCACGGGGGCTGTCAGGGCCGAGGAATATCAGGTCGTCACCGAGGAGTGGGCACCGTACAACTATCAGGAGAACCATCAGCTCACCGGCATGACCACCGAGATCGTTCGGGCCATCATGGCGCTGACCGGGGATGAATTCGAAGTGGTGCTGCAGCCCAGTATGCGCGCCACTCAGGTGTTGAAAACCCGGCCCAAGACGATCATGTACTCGCTGTTCCGCACGCCGGAGCGTGAGCCGTTGTACAAGTGGGTCGGACCGATCGTGGAGGAGGCCATTTATCCTTATCAACTGGCGAGTACGCCGCCGGTGCATTCTCTGGAACAACTGCTGGGCGCCCAGCAGATCACCACGCGGCACGCCGGGCTGGTACCTGAAAAGCTGCAATCGCTGGGCTTCAAGAACCTCGACAAAAGCGCAACCGAGAGCAAGTTGCTCTACCGCATGCTGCTGGCGGGGCGCACCAATATCATCGTGGGGGACACCGATGCGGGGGTGGCGTACTACACCCGCCAGTTGAACATCGCCCCCGGCACGCTGCGAAAAATACCTATTGAACTGTACCGTTCATCGCTGTACATCGCCTTCAGTCCCGACAGTGACGACGAACGGGTCGCCGCGTGGGCCAGTGCCTTGGAACAGTTGCGCCAGTCTGGCGAGTTGAGGCGTATCCAGCATCGGTACGAGCAGCTCGCTGGGCAATGAACGTTAACCGAAAGAAGGCATCGGCCCCAGCGAATTCAGAATCCAGGTGATCGCTGCCACCGCCACGAGTACCGCGACTACCACGCCGATGAACAGCCACTTCAGGACCCTCGGCAACAGCGGCAGTTTGGACCGTGGCGCGAGGGCTTCTACGGTGACCCTCATCTCTTCGGCGCATCGCGGGCAGGCCGCGTTGTCGTCGAGGATGAGGCTCCTGCATTGATCACAGATTTTCATGTCGTCGACTCGGGGCTCAGAATTTGTGGACGATACCCAGCCTACCCATGATTTCCAACGCATTGACCAGGCCCAAGCCGTTCATGGGCAGACAGGCAAAGGTCTGGTGCTCATCGAAGTGAGTGCCGATGGCCAGCAGCTTCAGATCATGGGCATCCAGCTGTGCGTTGAAATACTGGAGCAGCGCCCGCTCCCAATCGTTGGCGCCGTTGATGGCATCGACGGTTTTACGGTCGGGTATCGCGATCTCGATGTTCAGTTGCTGTAGCGGGGCAAGGGTGTTGACGGCGATGATCCCGCAGGACGACCACTCTTTCCATTCGAACTCGGCCAATTGATTGGCCTGGGCAAGGGCTGATGCGACTTGAGTCCACGCCCAGTCCCACTGTGCCGTTGGGGGCGCAATGCCTTGAATGAGCACTTGCGCGCGATCCTCGTCGAACAGGCAATCGTACAGATCGGCCAACGTCTCGACCCGATTGGGCTGTGACCCCTGACTGTCCAGGTCCCGGCTCAAGCGTTGCCACAGCGTGCCCAGCTCCTCCCAGTCTTCCTCATCCATGTCATCTTCGACCACCTTTGCCTTGTCGCCGCGCTGGTAGTTGTCCAGCCGTGTCTTGAGGACACGTATCGCGCCGTCGGCGAGATCGACTTCATAGCTGCGGTAATCCAGGTAGTTGGTCTGGAAAACGATGCGATCGGGAAATATTTCCTGGACGAGGTCTTCTTCAGCGTCGAAATACACCGCGCCCTCGAGCGAGCCATGGGCGGCGATGATGCGTTGGAACGACAGGGCGTCGATGGGGTTCATGTAGGTCCGATCATAGGGGATTGTGGCGTTCACGGGTTGAGGTCTGTCATTATCCTGGAAGCCGGAATTTGAGCAGAAGCGTATGAATCGTCAGAAAAAAATCAAGCAGCTACTAAAGGCCCACGCCAAAAAGGCGAGTGCCAAGTTGGCGCCGAAGAACAAACCCAAGTACATCAGTAAAGCGGATCGATTGAAACTGGCTGCTGAGTCCAGTGAAGAATCAGCCACTATCCCTGAAACTGAGTAGTGTCAGTGAGTAGATCACAGAACCTGTGGGAGCGGGCTTGCTCGCGAATGCGGAGTGTCAGTCGCTGAAATGTTCAATATCTGCCGCCATCGCGAGCAGGCTCGCTCCCACATTTTTGCTGGGTGGCCACAGGGTTGGTGTTCACCACAAACCCTGTGGGAGCGAGCCTGCTCGCGATGGCGGCCTGTCAGCCGTCACTGGCAAATCTGGAAACGCTCCTTTCAGGTAAAAAACTTGCTCGGCGTCTTGCCGAACTGCTTCCTGAACATGTTCGTAAACGCGCTGGGGCTGTCGTATCCCAGTGCCAGCGCGACATCGATGATTTTTTCTCCCACCGCCATTCGCTCAACCGCTTGCAGCAGGCGAGCCTGCTGTCTCCATTGTCCGAAAGTAATCCCGGTTTCCTTGCGAAACAGCCGCTGGATCGTCTTCCCGTCAAGGTCGAGTCGGGCGCTCCAGTCCGACAGTGTCGAGCCATCGGCAGGGTCGCCTTGCAGCGTGACGCAGATCTTCTTGATCCGCGGGTCCGTGGGTTGCGGAAGGTGCAGCGGCAGGGTGGGGAGCAGGGCGAGCTCATCGAGAATCAACGCCATCACCCTGGCCGCGCGGGTGTTCGGGGCATGGGGGAGCGGCAGGTGCACGGCGACCTTGATCAACTCACTCAACAGGGCGGAAATGCTGACCGCCTTCGTTTCGGTTGGAAGGTCTGCCACGGCATCAGGCCGGACGAATACGCTGCGCATTTTGACGTGCCCCACGCACCGCACGGAATGTACCTGCCCGCATGGCATCCATAGCCCCCGGTTCGACGGCACCGTCCACTGGCTTGATGCCGTGTGTACAACCATCACGCCTTCGACGGCGTAGATCAGTTGGTGCTTTTCATGGGAGTGGGGTGAGATGAACCAATCCGCAGGGTAATCGGTTGCCCTGCCGATCATGGTCCAGGCACCTTCGTCGATCTCGAGCAACGCTTCATTCAAGGGCTTGATCATGATGTCCTTTTTGCGATGGTTGATTCCCTTGTCCAGTGAGACAGACATTTCCGTGGATTCTAGGATGACGACGCGCCTGTCAGAAAGTCCTGTCACCTTCTGCCCAGGTTTTTTTTCAGACCTATCGCCTGGAAGCTTTTGTCATGTCCACCACCGCCACAGCCTCGACCACGGCATCCGTCGTCAACCAAACGAGCCCGCTTGTCATGCGGGTCATCGGTGCCTGTGCCCTCGCGCACCTGATCAATGACCTCATTCAGGCCGTGCTGCCTTCCATCTATCCGATGCTGAAGGCCAACTACGGCCTGACGTTCACCCAAGTGGGATTGATCACCCTGACGTTCCAACTGACCGCCTCGCTGTTGCAACCGTGGGTGGGCTATCACACGGATCGTCATCCCAAACCCTGGCTGTTGCCTGCCGGGATGGTCTGCACCCTCATCGGCATCATGATGCTGGCGTTCGTCGGCAGTTTTGGCGCGATCCTCATCGCTTCCGCATTGGTGGGCATCGGCTCTTCAACCTTCCACCCGGAAACCTCCCGTGTCGCACGGCTCGCTTCAGGTGGTCGCTATGGTCTGGCGCAGTCGACGTTCCAGGTCGGCGGCAATGCGGGCAGTGCCTTCGGTCCGTTGCTGGCCGCGGCCATTGTGATCCCATATGGTCAAGGCCATGTTGCCTGGTTCGGTCTGTTTGCCGTCTTCGCCATCTTCGTGCAGTACGGCCTGAGTCGTTGGTACCGCAACCACCTCAACCTGTTCAAGTTGAAACAGGGCGGCAAGGCAACCCACGGCCTGTCCAAGGGCCGGGTGACCGCTGCGCTGGTGGTCCTGGCGTTGCTGGTGTTCTCCAAATATTTCTACATGGCGAGTTTCACCAGCTACTTCACGTTCTACCTGATCGAAAAATTCCACCTGTCGGTGACCAGCTCCCAGCTGTACCTGTTCCTCTTCCTGGGGTCGGTGGCTGCCGGCACGTTCTTCGGCGGCCCTATCGGCGACAAGATAGGTCGCAAGAAGGTCATCTGGTTCTCGATCCTCGGCGTCGCGCCTTTCACCCTGGCGCTGCCTTATGTGGACCTGTTCTGGACCGGCGTGCTCAGCATGATCATCGGCTTCGTCCTCGCCTCGGCGTTCTCCGCCATCGTCGTCTTTGCCCAGGAGCTGGTGCCGGGCAATGTCGGCATGATTGCCGGCGTGTTCTTCGGCCTGATGTTTGGTTTCGGCGGCATCGGCGCTGCGTTGCTGGGCTACCTCGCTGACATCCACGGTATCGAGTATGTCTACACGCTGTGTTCCTACCTGCCGTTGCTGGGTGTGTTGACCATTTTGCTGCCTTCGACCAAAGGCGTTTAAAAGCGCTATCCCTCTGTGGGAGCGCGCCTGCTCGCGAAAGCGGTATGTCAGTCACCGAGAGGCTGAATGTGCCGCTGCCATCGCGAGCAGCCTCGCCATCCCAAGCATCATTTTTCCTGTTCGGCCGCCTCCGCCGTTCCCGCGGGCGCGATCATTCCAAGAATCGCATCACGGCACACCGCAAGAATTTCATCGGCCAGCGGCGAGTCATCCGGACAGGCGCGGGACATGACCACGGCGCCAAGGGCATGGGCCATCAAGGCAAGATGTTTTGCACGGACCTGCGCAGCGTCTGGGCCGTCCGCTTCGCTACTGCCTTCACACAGTGCCGCGAGCTGGGCTTCAATACCGGCCGCAAACGTGGTGCGAACCGTTTCTTCCTTGCGCGCGGCGTCAGCGCACAAGGCCGCCAGTGTGCAACCTGTGGCGCGATGATCGCGATGATCGCGCGCCAGGTAGGTCTTCACGAAATCCTCAGCCGAGGCGCCAGCCAATAGCGCCGCAGACTGTTCAATGCCGCACGCAGACGACTCCGCCATCAGATCGGCTTTGGAGTTGAAATGCTTGTAGAACCCTCCCTGGGTAAAACCGGCGGCGGCCATCAAATCCGCTATGCCGACGCCGTCATAACCGCGCTCTCGAAAGAGAGCCGATGCCGTTGCCACGATGTGCGCACGGTTTTCCTGCGCCTGTTTTTTCGAGACTTTCATGGTCTATCCACGTGTTTTCTATGCCGTCAGCATACATTGATGTCGTCCGACATCAAAATATTGACTTTTTAGAGTTTGGTCGTAATCATTATGTGCACTTCCATTGGAAGCCGAAATCAGATCTGAGCCGCGATACGCCATAGCCCCATTCATCTATCGGAATCAATATGAAAGCACTCACATTCAAACGCTATGGCAAGTCGCCGGATGTCGGGTTTGAGCAAGTTGCTCGCCCGAGCATCAAGCCTGACGAATTATTGGTCGAGGTCCACGCTGCCGGGTTGAATCCGATCGACAACATGATTACCACCGGCATGTTCAAACCCGTCTTGAAATTCCAGCTGCCCGCCACGATGGGCAGCGATCTCGCTGGCGTAGTCAGGGAGGTTGGAAGCGCTGTGACTCGCTTCAAGGTCGGTGACGCCATTTTTGCCAGTGTGTTTGACCTTGGCATCGGTTCAATCTCCGAGTATGTCGCCGTACCGGAGCGTGTTGCAGCGCTAAAGCCAGACAACCTGGACTTCGTGCAAGCCGCTTCTATTCCGATGGTGGGGCTCACCGCCTGGCAAGCGTTGAAAGGGCGTGCGCACCTTGAATCCGGCCAGAAAGTATTTATACCGGCTGGCTCGGGGGGCATCGGGACGTTCGCGATCCAACTGGCAAAATACCTGGGCGCCAAGGTCGCCACGACCACCAGCACCGTCAATACCGAGTGGGTTGGCAACTTGGGCGCGGACGAGGTGATCGACTATAAGAAACAGGCGTTCGAACAGGTACTGAAGGGATACGATGTGGTACTCGGTACGACCAGGGGCGATACCCTTGAAAAGTCCGTTGGTATTCTCAAACCCGGAGGAAAAATTGTTTCCCTCATCGGCCCGTTGGACAAAGCCTTCGCGCAAACTCGCCGGCTGAACTTCTTCCTCGCCTTCGTATTCGGCCTGATGAGTCGCAAGATCATGGGCCTGGCGAAGAAAAACGACATCAGCTATTCATTTCTCTTCGTTCGCCCGGAGGGAACTCAATTGAATGCGATTGGCGAACTGATCAGAGCCGGGCACATCAAGCCAGTGATCGATCAGGTCTTTCCCTTCGAGCAAGCCAAGGGGGCGCTTGATTATTTGGCTCAGGGCCGTGCGAAGGGGAAGGTTGTGGTCAGGATCAAGTAAGGGGCTTGGCGGCCAAACTTCATATCTGGATGTAATCGCTGCATGGGCGAATACCCTTGTGGGCACCTGCGACCAGATGGACGTAGTGGCCGTTCACCCAGTCAACCGGCAGGCAATCATCCACCTCAAACACGGCGTCGGTGTGTGACTTGAGCCAATCCGTCGGCATGCGTCGCTTGCCCAGCTGCTTGGCCTGGGCTTTGTCCCGAGCCACCACCAGCAGGTAGCGGTGAGCCTCGCCAAACACATCGCGCTCGTAGCCGCCAAGGTTGATGAAAAACAGCCTTGGCTCATCAGGGCCTGGGGCCATTGGGCTGAGTTCGACCCGGTAGGTGTCGATGCCGTCCACTTCCAGCCAGGCGTCGATGTGCAAACCCTTTTGGCTACCAAACCAGGCCTGGCGCAGTTGGGGATAAGCGTGTTCCAGCGAGTCCGCCTGCGCGAACACCACGTCGTGTATCTCGATGCTGGCGCGGGGGTGACGACCGCCGAGCATGACTACGTACAGCATGAAAACTCCTTTTCAGGGGGCCGTGCAGCGCAAAAATCTATACATGAATTGCATTTATCTGTACAAGAAACTAACTTTGTACAGATATTTTATCATTCTACAGGTTCCTCATGGCGCATCCTGTTCGTTGGGCCTGCCTCTGCCTGATGTTGACGGTGATGTCGTCGGCCGCCGCAGATTGGCGAGCGGCACTGCCAACCGCGCAACGGCTGGGTGAGGGGGATTTCACTTGGTTTGGCCTGCGTCTGTACACCGCCCGGCTGTGGACCGCCGGCCCGGCGCAGGATTGGAACCGGCCCTTCGCGCTGGAGCTGCTTTACCACCGATCGATGTCCCGGGAAACGCTGGTGCAGGCCAGCCTTGAGGAAATGCAGCGGCTTGGCCCCGGCAGCGTGACGGCCCAGTCCCTTGAGGCCTGGACCCAGGCGATGGGGGCCGCATTCGTGGACGTGCGTCCCGGCATGCGCATCACTGGCCTGTATCTGCCGGGGAAGGGCTGCCGCTTCTACGTGGACGGCAAGCTCAGCCATGAAATTGCCGACCCGGTGTTTGCCCGGGCGTTCTTCGCCATCTGGCTCGATCCGCGGGCCCGGGACCCACAATTGCGCCAGCGCCTGCTCGGCCTGGCCGACAACGACCGAGGGACCTGAACATGTACAAAGCACTGTTGCTGGCCGCCTGCCTGTTCCTCGGCAGTTGCGGCAATGTCGGTGTCGACCACTACGCTGGTGAACAACCGCATTTGGACTTGGCGGCGTTCTTCTCGCGACCGGTGCAGGCCTGGGGGATGTTCCAGAAGCGGTCCGGGGAAGTGGTCAAGCGCTTCCATGTTCGCATCGACAGTCGTCGTGAAGGCGAGCGGCTGATCCTCGACGAACATTTCCTCTACAGCGACGGCACGCGACAGCAGCGTACCTGGACGATTGTGCCGGACGGCCCGGGTCGCTGGCGTGGAACGGCAGGGGACGTGATCGGCGAGGCCCAGGGTGAAGTGGCCGGTAATGCGCTGCGTTGGCGTTACCGACTGGACCTGCCTGTCGAAGGGCGGCACTGGGAAGTAGACCTGGACGACTGGATGTACCTGATGGATGACGACACCCTGATCAACCGTTCGAGCATGAGCAAACTGGGGGTGGAGATCGGCCAGATCACCTTGTTTTTCCGTCGTCTGCCGGAGGGCACGCCATGAATTTGAATAACCTCATCGAGCGGGTCGCGGCCGGGGAAGTCGAAGCGCTTGAACTGCTATCGCTGGAAGGCGGCTTCTACATCCTGCGCGCCATGACCGCTGCCGGCCCGGTCACACTGAGCGATGCGCAGGGGCAGCCTGTTCGATTGCGTTCATCCACCGAGTTGCGTCAGTTGTTGATCGACCTGCCACCGTTGCCCTGCACGCTGGTGCAGCACGTGGTGCATGATGAAATGTGCGGGCAGCGTGACGGCCCCGTCGCGCCCTTGCGGCTGCCGTTGACGCTGGCTAGCCAGTGGTAGAGCGGAAGACGCCACGGGTCAGCGCCACGCCGCGATGTACACGAGCAGGGGAAAGGCCAACGCCCAGATCGCGCTCAACAGCAGGCCGGTTTCCATCGTGCCCAGCGGCAAGTCGACATATGCCACCCTGGCGCCGCCTACGTACGCCAACGGGCCTGCAACTGCGCCCAGCAACGCCCCGCGCCAAAAGGACCCGCCGGCCCAGGCCAGGCTATGGCGCAAACCGCTGGCCAGGACCAGCCACAACAATGCCAGCCACAGGGGCAGTGGCCAGCTATCAAATCGGAACACGTCAAATGCGCCCAGCAGGCTGTCCAGCGCGCAGCCGGCCAGTGCGGTGCGCAGCAGGGCCTTTACCTCGGCATTGAAATCCCGGCACAAGCACAGGTGCAAGGCCAAGCCGAGGGGCACCAGCAGTAACAGCCAGGGGCGTTGGGCCCCCAGCACGCAGATCCACCAGCCGACCTGCAACCAAAGTGCATTGGCGACCTGCCAACGCCCGGGCATCAAGCCTGCCCGGGCAAGGCCGCACGCCGTGCCTGAGGCGCAGCCCAAAGCAGTTGCGCCACGCCGATGGCGCGCTCCTGGAAACCGCCCTGGCAATAACACAGGTAGAACTCCCACAGACGCTGGAACGTATCGTCATAGCCCAGCGTCGCCAGTTCGGTGCGGGCCTGGCGCAAGTTGTCGCGCCAGTGTTCCAGGGTCCGGGCATAGTCCAGGCCGAAATCCTCCAGGTGCACAAGGTTGAGCCCGGTGTGACGGCTGGCGGTGTCCAGCATCACGCTCAGCGAGGGCAGGGCGCCGCCCGGGAAGATGTAGCGTTGGATGAAGTCCACCGAGCGCCGTGCCTGGGCATAGCGCTGGTCGCGAATGGTGATTGCCTGCAACAGCATGAGGCCATCGGGTTTGAGCAGTGCCGCACACTGGCGGAAGTACACCGGCAGGTAACGGTGGCCGACCGCTTCGATCATTTCGATCGAGACGAGCTTGTCGAATGTGCCCCTGAGGTCGCGGTAGTCTTCACGCAGCACCGTCACACGCTGCTCCAACCCCAAGGCGTGGACGCGTTGCAGGGTATGGGCGTATTGCGCCTCGGAAAGCGTCGTGGTGGTGACCCGGCAACCATGCCGGGTGGCCGCGTGGATCGCCAGACTGCCCCAGCCACAACCGATTTCCAGCAGATGATCGCCGGGGTGCAGTTCAAGCTTCTGGCAGATGCTTTCCAGCTTGTGCAACTGGGCTTGCTCCAGCGTTTGTCCAGGGTGCTCGAACTGGGCGGCCGAATACATCATGGTCGGGTCCAGTAGCCGCTCGAACAAGGCATTGCCCAGGTCGTAGTGGGCCAGGATATTGCGTCGGGAACCGCGCCGGCTGTTGTGGTTCAGCCGATGCAGCAGCCGCAGGGCCGGGCGCCCCAAGCGCGCCAGGCCGCCTTCCAGGGCATCGAGCACGTCCAGGTTGGCGACGAACAGGCGGGTCACCAGCGCCAGATCCGGGCTGCGCCAGAAGCCGTGGATGTAGGCCTCGCCCGCGCCGATCGAGCCATTGCCGGCAATCATGCTCCAGGTGGTGTCGTCGAGGATCTCCACTTCGGCCTGCAACGGGCTGGCGGCATCACCAAAGTTCCACTGGCGCCCGTGACTGAGCAGCCGCAGATGACCGTGGCGCAGTTTGCCCAGTTGAGCGAGCACGGCACTGCGCGCCAGCCCGCCGAGCAACGGCGCCAGGCCTGTGGACTTGTTAACGCTCAGGGTTGGGTTGGACATGGTCGGGGTTCTCGCAAGGTTGGCCGAGCGCCAGGTCGCCCTGGCAGGTCGTGTGGTCATGGATGGGGGTGCGTTTGAACAACAGGCGCAGGGCTTGCCAATAAATGGCCGAGACAGTGCGCAGGCTCATCCATGGGAAAGTCAGGATGTATCGGTGCAGCGCCTTTCGATCCAGCGGCTGGCGGCGCAAGGCAAGGTCCGCCTCGAAAACCTTGTCGGCGCCTTGCCAGTTCTCCATGTGAATGCGCACGTGTCGCTCGTCCAACGCAAATCGCAGGTGATAGTCCATGTCCAGTGGCATGAACGGCGACACATGGAAGGCTTTGGCCACGGCGAACGGTCTGGCGAGGTTGCCTTGCACCGGCAGCACGTAATGGAAACGTTCACGCCACGGCGTGTTGCGCACTTCAAGCAGGATCGCCGCCAGGTGCCCGTCGCGGTCATGGCAGAAATAGAAACTCACCGGGTTGAACGACAGGCCCCAGCAACGCAGTTGGGTGAGCAGGCGAACCGGGCCGTCGGGCGTTTGCCCCGTGGCTTGTCCGACCAGTAAGCGGGCGGCCTGGGCCAATGACTCGCCTTGTCGGGTCCGGGCGGGTAGGTAGTCGGTCTCGCGCCAGCTCAGCGGCGCCAGGCGCCAGCGTCCTAGCCAGCGCGACAGGCCGAGTAGCCAGGCCTGCTCGTCCAGGTCCAGGTAGAACAGGCCCGTCCGGTAGCGAAAGGCATGGCGTTGCGGCGACAAGCGACGGTGGCTGATCCAGCCCAGGCAAAGGCTGCTGTTCACAACGTCTCTCCAAAATGCTCAGCCACCTTCAGCGCGCTGACCACCCCGTCCTCGTGAAAGCCGTTACCCCAATAGGCGCCGCAGTAGTAGGTCAATTGCTGGCCCTGCAGTTGCGCCTGGTCCGCTTGCGCGGCAGATGCGGCGAGGCTGTATTGCGGATGGGCGTACTGGAAGCGGGCGATGATCTTTGCCGGGTCCACCAGAGCCGTCTGGTTGAGGCTCACACAGAACGTCTCCGCTGCCTGGATGCCTTGCAGGATGTTCATGTTGTAGGTCACCGCCGCCGGAGCCTGGTCGCTGCCGCCGAGGCGATAGTTCCAGCTGGCCCAGGCCCTCCGGCGACGCGGCAGCAGGCGGCTGTCGGTGTGCAGCACGACGTCATTCTCGGCGTAGTGGATGGCGCCCAGCACGGCGCGCTCTTGCAGGCTTGGGGTTTCCAGCAGTTTCAGGGCCTGGTCGCTGTGGCAGGCGAACACCACCGTGTCGAAACGCTCCGGACCGGCGGCGGTGATAAGCGTTACACCACCTTCGTCACGGCTGACGCGGCGAACCTTGCAGTTGAGGCGAATACGTTCCGCGAATGGTTGGCACAGCGGCGCGACATAACTGCGCGAGCCACCTTCGATGACCCGCCATTGCGGACGCTGACTCACCGACAGCAAGCCGTGGTTGCGACAGAAACGCACGAAGAACTGCAGGGGGAAATCGAGCATGTCCGCGGGGGACATCGACCAGATCGCCGACCCCATGGGCACGATGTAGTGTTTGATGAAGCGATGACCGTAGCCCTGCGCCCGGAGGTAACTGCCCAGCGTGGTGCTGGCGTCGATACGTCGGGCGTCCAGGTCTGCGAGTGACTGGCGGTTGAAGCGCAGGATGTCGCGCAACATTCCCCAGAACTCCGGCGACACCAGATTGCTGCGCTGGGCAAACAGCGTGTTCAGGTCGTGACCGTTGTATTCCAGGCCAGTGAGCGGGTCATGCACGGAGAAACTCATCTCGGTCGGCCGTGAGGCAACCTTGAGCTGATCGAGCAAGCGGATGAAGTTCGGATAGGTCCAGTCGTTGAAGACGATGAAGCCGGTGTCGATGGCATGCCGTTCGCCGCGCCAGTTCACATCGACGGTATGGGTATGGCCGCCGATCCATTCGTCCGCCTCGAAAACCGTCACTTCGTGTTTGCGGGACAGCAGGTAGGCGCAGGTCAGGCCCGCGATGCCGCTGCCAATGATTGCTATACGCATCGATCATCGGTCCTGTTCATGGCGAGCCAGGCGTTGGCCCAGTACCAGGCGCAGGCGCGCGGGCATGGCCCCGAGCAGGCGCAACGCCAGAGTGAAAATGCCGGGAAAATTGATCTCCAATGGGCGCCGCGACAGGCGCTTGGCGATATGCCGGGCGGCGCGCTGTGCCGACCAAAGTTGCGGCATGGGGAAATCGTTGCGGCGGGTCAGTGGCGTGTCGACGAAGCCCGGGCTGACCAGGGTGACGTCGATGCCTTCGCGGGCCAGGTCGATACGCTGCGACTCCACCAGATAGCGCACGGCCGCCTTGGACGCGCCGTAGGCACCGGCGCGGGGCAACGCCAGCCAGGTCACTGAACTGCCCATCACCACCAGGTGAGGACGATGGCCGGCGCGTAGCAAGGGCAGGGCGGCCGCCAGGCAGTAGCTGACCCCCATGAGATTGGTGCGGATCACGCGCTCGACCACGGCCGGGTCGAAATGGCCAGGCTCCAGGTATTCGCAGGTACCGGCATTGAAGATCGCCATGTCCAGCGCTCCCCAAGCCAGCTGTATCCGAGCTGCGATCTCGGCGACTTGCTCCGGGTCATCGAGATCGCCGATCGCCAGCAGCACCTGGCCTGGAAAACGTTCCGCCAGAGACGCCAGGCTATCCGCGTGACGACCGCCCAAAGCCACTTGGTGGCCTTGCTCCAGCAGGCTTTGCGCGAGCGCGGCACCGATACCGCTGCTGGCACCGGTCAACCAGCAGCGGCTCATGCCAACCTGCCTTTGAGCCAGCGGATAGCGCCGCCCATGACCGGAATGTGTTCATAGAGCAGGGCACCTGCGTCGAAATAGTCCTGGTGAAAATGAACCCGGTCGCGCCACAGCAAGTGACTGCAGCCTTGCAAAGTGATCGGCTGGCCGCGGGCCAGGCGTGGGTGGCGGAATTGCAAGGTCCAGCGCAGGTAACCCTCGCCAGGGCGGACTTCGTCGGCGCCGGCGAAGGCATAGCGAATATCGTCGGCGTTGGCGTACAGCTCGGTGAAGTAGGCCCGCAGGTCCGTCAGGCCCTGAATCTGATGCAGGGGATCGCAGAAGATAATGTCTTCGCTGTACAGCTTTTCCACCGCGTCGAGATTGTCTCCCGTGAGGGTGGCGAACGCCTCGGCGAATTGCTGTAGGTAAGCTGACATGGGGCGCTCCAGGTAATCCTGTACAAAAAAGAAATGTTGTACAGGTATGTCTGAAGCGTACGGTTAAATCTGTACAAGTCAATCCTCTTGTACAGTTATTTCTTCAGCGATTGGCCTCGGCGAGTTGCTGGCGCAGCTGCGCAACTTCTGCTTCCAGCGCGCGAACCTGCTCCTCGGCGGCTATTTGCGCCGTGACGTCGCGTTGGATGCCGATGTAGTACGTCAGTTGGTCCGCCTCGTTGTGCACGGGCGTGATGGACAATTCGTTCCAGAACAGGCTGCCGTCCTTGCGGTAGTTACGCAGGACCTGACGGCAGGGCCTGCCTTGGCTGATCGCTTCGCGGATGGCGGCGATGCCTGCCTGTTCATGATCCTGGCGCTGGAGAAAGCGGCAGTCCTGGTAGAGGATGTCATCGGCGCTGTAACCGGTGAGACGCTCGAAGGCGGGGTTGGTGTAGATGAGGATACTGTCGCTGCCCTCCTGCTCGGCGACGACGATGCCATCGTTGGAGTTCTCGACCATCAATTGCAGGAGTTTTGCGTCGATCATTTGGCCCACCCACGAAATTATGCAGCAGTCTGCGTAGCGCACCTGTGCGGAGCGCCGGCGCGGTTTGCCACATGATGACCTACGGATGCTCGCCGCAGAAAGACTGTATGGGTTTAGAATGTGCCACCTTTCGGATAAACCCCTCATATGACTGAAGCCACTTCACCCGATTTGCTGCCCATGCGTGATGTGGTCAGCCTGACCGGCATCAATCCGGTGACACTGCGTGCCTGGGAGCGGCGCCATGGGCTGATCCGCCCGCAGCGCACCGACGGTGGCCATCGGTTGTACACGGCCAATGACGTGCAGCGCATACGCGACATCCTGCGCTGGACGGCCGCAGGCTTGTCCATCAGCAAAGTCGGCGAAATGCTCGAAGGCCAGCGTGAGGTGGTCCCACCCCAGGACAGCGAGCTTGACGATTGGCGTGAGGCCGTCGTGCACGCCACGAGAGCTTTCGATACCCAGGCTCTGGATGCGCTCTATCGACAGCTGTTCATGGTTTTGCCCAAGGCTGTCGCGCTGCGCAAGGTGCTGATGCCGGTCTGGCATGACCTGGCTTCGGGCAGTGCGCCGGGTGAGTGCAGCCAATGGCTGTTCCTCGACACGTTCCTGCGTGGCCGGCTGCTGCTGCGCCTGCAGATGGACCAGGCGGATGCGCCGCGGGTGCTGCTGGCAGGCACCGAAGGGCATGCCGAACTGCAATTGCTGTGCGCCGGGGTGCTGCTGGGCGGCAAGCAACAAGGCGTCGAGGTGCTCGGCTGCGGGCAGCCATTGGAGGAACTTCCCCTGGTGTGCGCGGCCATCCAGCCAGCAGCACTGGTGATTGCGCTGCAAGCGCCGGTGAACCCCATCCTGGCCAGGCGCCTGCGTTCGTTGCAGATGGACATCGCTTGTCCATTGGCCCTGATGGGCGCGGGGCTGGACCGCTCGCAAGCCGCCTTGCAAGGCATTCCGCTGTGCCTGTTGAACCAACAGGACGCCGATGTCGAGGGCGTGCTCAACGCCTTGATCAGGGGCAACCTGGATCTGTGACCAGCGTTTGCACGACTCTGCGGACAAGCATTCAGGCCATCCAAGTGATGGCCTTTTGATTTTAGTTGGATCCCGCTAGAATCCGCCACCCTCCTCATGAGCGGCATATAGCAAATTACGCAAGGAAGATGATATGCAATTTGGAAAAGCCATAGGCCTCGCCCTGACCCTGAGCCTCACTGGCTGCGCCAGCTTCACCAAAGATGAAGTCGCCCCCGTGAACCTGCCTTCGATGGCCAGCTACTCGAACAAGCCGAACGTCTATGTCGACTTCGATTTCTACCAGGGCGAACCCGACAGCGCCAAGGCCACCGAGATGCCGCAAGCCCGGGACATGCTCAAGCCCGAGCTGAAACGTACCTTCGATGAATCAGGGCTGTTTGGCCGTGTGGTTTTCGATGAGTTCCAGAAGCAACCCGGCGACTACAGCCTGCGCCTGAAGGTGTACAACCACGCGCCAGGCGGTGGGCAAATGGTCCTGGCGTTCATCAGCGGTTTTTCGCTCGGGGTTATTCCTGCACTGGGAACAGACCAGTACACAATGAGCCTGGAAACCGTGGACGAGCGGGGTCAATCGTTGGCCAAGGCCAGCAACCACGATGCGATCAACACCTGGATCGGCATCTGGTTCCTGCCGCTGGCAGGCAACACGCCCAAGGCGGCCGTCACCGACACCTTCAACCGCCAGGTCAATGCGCTGTTGAAGAACTGGGTCGACAACAACCGCATGAGATACTCCGCTGTCGACACCCGCATTCCACGGGGCTGACAACCGATAAGAAAAGAGCTGCGATTGCGTAATACCCGTCAGCAAAGCCTGTGGGAGCAAAGCTTGCTCGCGATAACGACAGACCAGTCAACATTACTGCTGACTGACTTACCGCAATCGCGAGCAAGCTTTGCTCCCACAGGTGTGTAGCTTAACTGACTGGCATTAGCTGCGATTGCGGCTCTTTTCTTGTGCTTACTTCAACGCTTGAGTGAATTGTGGATCGCTGTACAAATTCTTGAGCAGGTCCTGCACCATCGGGTTGTAGTTGTTCGCAGCCGCCGGAATGGCGATCGGGCCGAAGAAACTGCTATCCCACTCACGCTGCACGTCCTTAGTGGTTTCGTAGAGAACCTGGTCACCCTTGCGCAGCGTGAAGCGCGCAGACAGCTCGCCATGACCGCTGCCCATGCCGGCAGTGAGCTGGTTCTTGATCAGTTGAACCTGCAATTGCCGGTCAGCACGTGGGTCCAGCAGACCCGCCTGGCGCAGCTCATCGTTGATCGCCGCCTGGATGTGCAGTGGAACGCTGCCTGCGGGTGAAGAGATCGGGTTCATGCGCACCATCAGCGACCCTTGACCGGAATCTGCATTCACCTGGGCTTCGCGCAGGGGTTGCATCGGCTCATGTTGCTTGAGCTGCTGGACGTTCTGGAAATTGGGTTCATAGCGAGCCATGGTGACGCCGCAGCCTTGGAGCAGGAGAGCGCAGAACGGTAGAGCCAGGTAGAGCTTCTTCACAGCAAATCCTTATGTGCTTTTTTGGAAGGGGGATTATCGGTGGATGGCATTAAGCTATCAAGGATTGGAAGCGCTGTTGTGGGTGATGGGCCAAAATTGGCCTCTCGCGAATAATCACATCAGAAAAATTTCTCATTTACTCACCAAGGTGTTTTGCATGTACCACCGTTGCCTTTCAATTCTGTGTCTTAGCTTCATTTCTTCGTTGTCATTCGCTGAAGCACCGCGGCCTGAAGCTATTGCCGAGTATCTCGCAGCACAGAAGGACATGGATGATTTACAAAACGGCTATGCGCAACTTCAGACCCTGGCTGCGCAGGCTGACACTGACCCGGCGAAAGGAAGAGCACTTGCTGATGAGTTAATCAACATCAGCAAGCGCATGTACACGCACCTGGATAATGCCATCGCCGCTGGGCACGCCGTCGCGATGTACCAAAAGGCTAAGCTGCTGTTTGCAAAAAAGCCATTTAAAGACAACAAGGACATGTGTGAGCTATATAGTCGTGCCGCCGAGCGTGGACTGATGGCGGGTGCTTTGGAGTATGCCAAATGCGTTGATTTTTACCCGCCCAGCGAAGAGTACTCCAGGCGGCTGGAAATACTTCGGGTGACGATTGAGGGCCGGGATCCCTATTTGTCGGAGTACCCGCTAATGACCTCATTCCCATACTGCTTTCCCAAGCACAAACCAGCGTTGCAGCCGGGCGAAGACGCTGTCCAATGGGTCGTGGACAATGCGAGGCCCCAAGCATTGAGCGCCGAGGATTTCCGCGCGGAGGGTTATTACACGCTGGCTATGTCGGGAGCAAACGAGCAAACGAAAGCATCCAAGGCGGGATTCTTGAGATTGGCTTTCGCCCATGGGTGCCGAGAAGACACAGCGCGAATTGCGAAGTATTTAGGCGTTACAGTACCACCGGTGCCTGTTGTTGCCTCACCATCGGTGAAGTGATTCAGATGGGCAAATCGGCTGGGGCCGCATTTAGCGAGAAGGGGATTGGTTGCATCGATAGCAGCGTAGGGGGGCGCCCAAGAACCTCCTTTCGTCTCGTAAAGTGGCAACCAGACTGACCCGTGTCTATGGTTTCGGGCGACAGATGGCTAACGGAGGCATGGACATGGGCCAGAGCATTTCGCCCGCCGCTTCAGCTGTGCGGAATACAGGCATGGTGGTCACGCCCTTATGGGGCTCGGACAAAATCGGAGGCATCACGGTCGATCCGGACGGTGCTATCTGGCTTGGCGCTTATAGTCGCCTGGGACTAGGAGGCGAAGAGGATTCAGGCTTCACCGGTAGCCTGGTCCGGTTCAACGCTAACGGAAGCCTGGACCGCAGCTTCAGTGAAGACGGTAAATCGCTCCTGCCTGTGTCGCTCGATATCGAGGACGGCGGTAATGCCGCGGTGCAGCCGGGAGGCGGGTACCTGGTGACGCATTACGTGAAAGTTGGCGACGCCTGGGTGTCGGGCATAAGTCGTACCTTGGCTGACGGCAGCCTCGATATGAGTTTCGGGAACGGAGGCACCGCGACAGTGCCTTTCTACTGGAATGATTTTCTAAGCCAGCAAGCGTCGTTCTCTGTACAAACCGACGGCAGCTTTTTCGCAAGCGCTGGGTATCCCTCCGGGGAGATCCATATCGCCCGCTTCGACGCGACGGGGACTTTGGACTCGTCTTTCGCCGAGGGCGGGATCCTGGACCTGACGGCGTCCGTCGGCATTCACCCTGCCAGCATGATCGACGTTTCGCTGCAGACAGACGGAAAAGTATTGATCACGGGGCGGGATACCCTGACTCGCGTCAACCAGGACGGTACTCTGGATAGCAGCTTTGCGAACGGGGGCAGCCTGGCTCTGGATGTCCATACAAATGCCCTCGTCATCCAGGACGACGGCAAAATCCTCCTGGCGGGCGCCTCGGGCGGCGTGGCGACTGTCATCCGACTCAACAGCGACGGCTCGCTCGACACCGATTTCGGTCATCAGGGGCAGGTCAGTTGGGGTTCGGAAAGCGCTCCTTTCGCTGTAGCCGACATGATCGTGCTGGCCGACGGCAAGCTGTTGATTGGCGGAAGTCAGGGTACGAGCGCGGACGGCTATCTGGCCGCCTTGGTTCAGTTGAACGCCGACGGCAGCCTGGACCACAGCTTCGGCAATCCCGACGACGGCTATCACCACCTTGATGGTGGCGGCGATGATGATTTCTTGCTGGGTACCGCCTCGTTCGACGATGCGATTTCGGGCGGCGCCGGTAACGATCTGCTCGATGGCCAGCAAGGCCGTGACCTGCTGACGGGCAGTGCCGGGACCGATACGTTCCGTTACCAGTCAGTCACGGATAGCTACCGAACCGCAACGGCCGCCCATAGCGACCGAATCACCGACTTCGACCCCAGCACCGATACCATCGAGCTCTTCTCCCTGGGCTTCCTCGGGCTGGGCGATGGACATGACGGAACGCTGGCGATACGAGTCAATGAAAGCGGGACGCGGACCTACCTCAAAAGCTTCGATGCCAACGCGAATGGGGAACGCTTCGAACTGGTTTTCGACGGTGACTTGAGCCAAACGCTGAATGAAACCAACCTTCTGTTTCAGCAAGCCAGCTTGACGGGCACCGAAGAAGCCGATCGTTTACAGGGCAACGCCCGAGGCGAAATCATCGAAGGATTGGCGGGCGATGATCGTCTTCATGGCGCGCTGGGGAATGACATATTGGTTGGCGGGGAGGGCCGGGACCTGTTGGTGGGGGGCGGCAACAACGATGTGTTCCGCTTCGATGCACTGAACGACAGCTACCGTACCGCCACCGAGAACCACACTGATCGGCTGATTGACTACACCGTGGGTGAAGACAGGATCGATGTGTCCGCCTTGGGCTTCACCCAGTTGGGAAATGGTTACAACGGCACCTTGGACGTGGTGTTCAATGAAACCAAGAACCTGACGTACTTGAAGACCTATGAAACCGACGATCATGGGGCTCGATTCGAGTTGAGCTTGGTAGGGGACCACTCCGGTTACCTGAACCTGGACATCATCTTCGCCGAGCCTTCGGGAGAGGAGGTTTTTCAATTGATCGGAGTGGTGGATCTCTGGGTGTAGGACTCTTTTCGGGTGTTTTTGGGGGCGGCGATACTACGTCAGTAAGCGTCTTCGTCAACAACAATCGGTCAGCGGGACAGGCTGCTTCCGGCCGATTGTGTTGAAAAAGTCGGTCCTTCCTGATTGCCCACATACTGGCTGCTGAAAATGCCTTTTTTGCGCGCAGCTATGCGAAATCTGAGCTCGGAATCCTCTGCACAAAGTAAAGATTTCAATCTCAAGCGCTTACTTTTCTGCAGTGGAAACCATGGCAGACTTTTTCAACAGAATCGGCCGAAAGCAGCCTTCCGGGTTGTGAGTTTTGATGGCAGTCTTCGGTTACGCATGATCACTGACATGTTCGATAAAACCGACGCATTAGTAAGGCTTGAGGACGCGAACGGGTGAGTCTGCCTGTGCAATCCTCCGGGAGGAAAAAACGGGCACTCTCAAGCGCCCGTCGTTCTATCAGCTTTCAACCTGCGCCTGAAGTCTTCGTCCAATCACCTCCAGCAAATCACACCCATCACGCAACGGAATCACCAGAAGCTGTGCAAAGTCCGAAAGCACCACCGTATCGCTGGCAATCTCTGATCGGAACGCCATGTTCTCCAGTACCTGAGTCACCACACGAATCCGGTAGTCAGCGGTTGCGTGCAGAACGTCAAGCGGTGCTTGTGTATCGATGAGCAGGGAAGCCGGGGTGCAGTCAATGCCTGTGATGGGGACGTATCGTTCCATGTTTGAAACTCCGATCTAGTGAGGTTGGACCACTCAATCGTCGCCAAACAATTGGGTGGCAGTTGCACGCAGGTTGGCGAACCGGGATCGGAAACCGGCAGACCCGAAGGTCTCCCACGCGCAACTACCATAACGGGTAGCCGCGCAAGTGTGCCAAAGCCTTCGCAAAAAGCGCAGTACTTTTGCACGTGATCCCAGGTCGCCAAACCTGATCGCCCCCCTTGGGCGACGGGAAAGACTATAGTTTTTCGCGCCCAAACCGGACAAGGTGAGAGATTCCGAGAGCATCGTAGGAATCGTGAGAGTTCTGCGCGGAAACGAACCAACATTTTCAGGATTCGTAGGACAGTGAGAAGGAGTTCTGCATGTTGATCGGACACCGCTTCGAACGCACCGCCCAGGATGACCTGCATATCCACTCGCACAATAAGATGCAGAGTACCGCCGTGTTGCTGGTAGGCGCGCTTGCCTTCCTCTTGCCGATGGCGTTCGCCGTGTTCGCGGTCGCTGAGGGACTTTCGCCATCGGTTGGCCTGGATCCGCTGTCCTCGTTGCTCATCGTTCTCGGGCTGCTGCTGATTCCGGCCCTTGGCCTGATGCTGATGGTTTACACCGGAGTCCGCGAGACCTTGGTGTTGTCGCGCGTCAATGGTGAAGGCAAACGCCTGACCCGAAACTTTTTTGGACGCCGCGAGCGTGTGCAGTCGGTATTCAGAATCAATGCCGTCAAATGCCTTGAACTTCGTCGTCTTCCGCAGGCTGAGCAAGCCCGAACCCAGCTGTGGCTGGTGATGCGCGATGGCAGTGAGCATCGCCTGACCACCGATAACGTTCCGGTAGTGCCGGGCAGTCAGCGCACCGATTTGTGGTTGCGTGAGTTGGCCGATTACCTGAACGTGGCGGTGCCTACCGAGGTCGTCGGTGCTTCGGCGATGGCTGCGAAGGCTGCCTACAGGCCGGCTCCAGCGCCCACCAGCGGTAAGGCGGTGAGGGAAGCTAGAAGACGGAGAGGGAAGGAGGCCGCGGCTGCGTCCGAATCGAGCGCGGAGCTTGGTATGCCTGCCCGCGCCTTGCTCATGCTGTTGGGTACCTTCCTCGCGGTGCTGGAGCTGATTAACCTGGTCGCATTGGTGCCGTCTGTGTTTACCGGACGGCTGCACGCCAGCGGTTTTCGGACGGGCTCGACGATTTTCTATTGGGCGGAGCAACCGCTGAGCTTTTCCTTCAATTTGCTGATGGGTGTCGCGGAGGTGTTGATCGTTGGAGCCATCGCCTGGGGGTGCCTGCGCATGGCGTTTCGGGGGCGGATGGGTTCCAATTCCAGAGGGTAATTCTGAAGCCTCGATGGGGGCCGCTTCGCAGCCCAGCGGGGATGAATCCCCTCGCCACATACAAGGATATTGCCAGCGCCATGACCAACCGCAATCAACTCCACCTGGATGGCTACGTCCTGCTGCATCGTGCGATCCCAACCGAGTGGCTCGCAGAGCTGCGTAGCCTATTCGATGCGGGCGTAATACCGTCTGATCAATGGCCAACCCCCCGTGGCTGGGATTGGCGTCATTCGCTGCTGGACTGCAATCCAACGATCCAGGCGGTGTGTCGTCTGCCACCGTTGCTGGCGGCAGTGGGCGAGTTGATCGGCGAGCGTTTTTTTCTCGCGCAGGTGGAAGGACGCGAGCCCCTGGCAGGTGGCGGTCATCAGCAGTTGCACCGCGACCTGTCGGCCCAACGGCCGGGCGATACGGCGGTCGCCCTGGCTTTTTTCGACGACTATGGCCCTGGGAACGGCGCGACGCGTATTGTGCCTGGCAGCCATCGCCCGCCGCCGGGAACGCCACCCTTCGACTTCGCTGACGAGTCCCGCTCCATGCAGCTTTCGGGGTATGCCGGCGACATCCTGGTGTTCGATGCCGAGCTGGTCCACGCGGCCAGTCTGAACGTGAGTGGGGCTCGTCGTCGTTCGATCTTGGTGGGCTATTTTTCGGAACAGCTTTATGCGTCGCACCTGGAAACGGCACACTTACGGAATATCCGGATGGACACGAGCGAGCGGTTCGAGCCTGCCGATTTTGTCTTTGGTTCGGTATAGCCGATGCAGCTTTCAATTACCGTACCTGAGTAGTACGCCCCAGCCACTGCTCACGGTCCAATGCCCATACCTCTTTGTCCAATTCCCCGCTGACAAATCGCCCTCGTTCAGTCCTGAGCAATCGCATCCCCTCACGTTCCGAAATGCGCCGAGAGGCCTGGTTACCAACGGCCTTGGGCACCACCATTACCGGGCGATCAAGCGTCACGAACCAATACTCGTTGATCACCTCGCACGCCTCGCTCATGTAGCCGAACCCTTGCCATTGCGGTGACAACCAGAAGCCGCGGTGGTTGTCTGGTTGGTCAAAGAGGGAAATGCTGCCGATGATCTGGGCCGGGTCTGACGCCAGGCGGATCATCCAGTGCCACTCTTTGCCACGCTCGATGGCGGGCAGGGCGTGGTCGCGCACGTAGGCCAGAGCGCCGTCGGCGGGGTAGGGCCAAGGCACTCGGCTATCGAGGTAGCGGACCACTTCCCATTGGGGGAACAGCACCTGGATGGCGGGGGCGTCGGTCAGTTGCAGTGGAGTGAGGATCAGGCGTTGGGTTTGGAAGGTCGGGAAGCTGGGCATGGCGGTCGGTCCTTGAGCGCGGATGGATGAAGGTAATTGGATTCCGGTATCGATGTCGACTGGGATGGGAGTGAAAACGGTAGGTCTGTTGGCATCGGTGCTGGATGTGCTGCCGCCATCGCGAGCAGGCTCGCTCCCACATTGGATTGTGGCCTGCTACATGACCTGAGTTCGTCCCCGGATCCCCTGTGGGAGCGAGCCTGCTCGCGATAGCGGTGGGTCTGTTGGCATCGGTGTTGAATGTGCTGCCGTCATCGCGAGCAGGCTCGCTCCCACATTGGATTGTGGCCTGCTACATGACCTGAGTTCGTCCCCGGATCCCCTGTGGGAGCGAGCCTGCTCGCGATAGCGGTGGGTCTGTTGGCATCGGTGTTGAATGTGCTGCCGTCTTCGCGAGCAAGCCCGCTCCCACATTGGATTGTGGCCTGGTTACATGACCTGAGTTCGTCCCAGATCCCCTGTGGGAGCGAGCCTGCTCGCGATAGCGGTGGGTCTGTTGGCATCGGTGTTGGATGTGCTGCCGTCTTCGCGAGCAGGCTCGCTCCCACAAAAAGCAGAGCCTCGGGATTCCTTAGTGACTCATACCCTTGAGCCGCTCCGACATTTTGACCAACGCCGCCAACGAGTCCGCATCCATCTTGCGCATCAACGCGCCGCGCCGGACCTTCACGGTCACTTCGCTCAACCCCAAGCGTCCGGCCACTTGTTTGTTCAGCAAGCCTGACACCACCCACTCCATCACGTCCCGTTCGCCGTCAGTCAGGCTGTCATAGCGCCGTTTCAAGTCATCCATCACCGAGGCGGCCTTGCGCCGTTCCCTGTCGCGGTTCAGGCCCTGGCTGATGGCGTCGAGCAGGTCTTGCTCACGGAAGGGCTTGGTCAAGAACTCCAGCGCCCCGGCCTTCATGGCTTTTACCGACATGGGGATGTCGCCGTGGGCGGTGATGAAGATCACGGGGAGCTGGAGGTTCAAGCGGGCCATTTCCTGCTGGAAGTCCAGCCCGCTCATCCCCGGCATGCGCACGTCGAGGATCAGGCAGGCGGGGATGTCTGGCAGCGTGGCGTCCATGAATTCGCGCGCCGAGGCGAAAGCCATGCTCGGCAGGCCCACGGAGGCCAGCAGGTCTTGCAGTGAGACGCGTACGGAGCTGTCGTCGTCAACGATGTACACCATCGCTTCGGCAAGTTGGGGCTCAGTCATCGGATTCTCTTGTCACCGCCGGCAGGGTGAAGTGGAAGGTTGCGCCGGATTGCGGGTTGCTGGATACCCAGATACGCCCATCATGGGCCTCGATGATCGAGCGACTGATGGCCAGGCCCATGCCCATGCCGTCTGGCTTGGTGCTGTAGAACGCGTCGAACGCCCGCTCGTGGTCGTTTCCAGACAGGCCCTTGCCCTGGTCGGACACGGAAAACAACAGTTGCTGACCGGACTCCAGCACGGCATGAAACTCCAGGAACCGCTGGTCGGCGTCGACCTGGCGCATCGCGTCGATCCCATTCATCGCCAGGTTCAATATCACCTGTTGGATCTGCACTTCATCCGCCAGCATCGGCGGCAGGCCTTCCTGGATATGCACGCGCAGGGTGATGCCTTGCTCGTTCAGTTCTCCGGCCAACAGTCGCAGGGCGGTATTGACCGTGTCGGCGACGTTCAACCATTGCTTGGTGGGGGCCTGGTGCCGGGCCATGCCGCGCAGGCGGGTGATGATTTCACTGGCCCTATGGGTATCGGCGATGATGCGTTCCACCGCCAGGCGGGCCTTGGGCAAATTGGGTGGCTCCGTTGCCATCCAGCGCAGGCAGGCGCCGCTGCTGTTGGCGACGGCGGCCAAGGGCTGGTTCACTTCGTGGGCGATGGAGGCGGCCAGTTCGCCCAGCATGTTGACCCGAGCGATGTGTGCCAGGTGTGCGCGGGTTCGATGCACGGTTTCGATGGCGGCCGACAGGCGCAGGGCCAGGTAGGTCGTGCCGGCGATGGCGGCGAGGCTGATCAGCACGTTGATCTGGCCGGCCTCCGAATCACCGAAGCGTGTCAGCCGATAGCTGAAGATCGTCAGCACCATGCAAATGAACGATACGCCCGCGACCGCACGCGCTGGCAGGATCCTCACGGCAATCAGCACCACGACTATCTGGAAGACTCCCACGGCGATCTCGAGATCGGTGATGGTGTCTATCGCCGCGATGCCGAGCGCCAGCCCCAGCAGAAGCAGCAGACGCAGCGCCCATTGAGTTTTTCTCATTGAATATTCATCTCGTATCGCTCGATCCGGCCGGGCTTCGACCTTGTCATTTGAATCACCTCAGGACGGATTGTCCAGGCTGAACTGATCGGCCACTTCATCGTAGGCGAACAGTTCCGCATAGCGTCCCCACTGCGTGACGCAGTCCAGGGTGTGGGCGGCGTCGTGCTCGGACATGAAGTCCTCCAGTTGGTCCCGGAAACGTCGGGCGGGCGCCGTGCGGGTAGGGCGGTCGTCCAGTACTCTTCGCACATGCCCCACCAGCGGGACATACCGGAGCAGGTGCCGGGCGAACAATTGCTTGCGCTCATCGACATCCGACTCCCCGTAGCGATGCCCGGCGGGTAGCAGGGTGAGGGTCCCATCATGCAGGTCGGCGAAACGCATCAGCTGCAGCACCTCGGCGACCGGAAAAAGATCACTGTCGCTGTAGCGCAGCGCCCCCGCAAGCTCCCGCAGATCGGCCTGGCCGTCAAAGGGGTGATCCTGGACCGCTTCGATCAATCCGGCCAGTGCGTTGGTGGAGATCGACGGCAAGACCATGCCCACGCCCGTACCTGCAAACACACCCTGGCGTGGAGAATCCGCACGTCCACCACCGGCCATCTGCACGTAGATGTGTTCCACCAAGGCCTGGAACGCCAGGTCGGAGCGATTGCGCGGCTGGGGTAGGTCGACGCTGATTTCCTTCATGATGCGCCCCGGATTGGAGGAAAAGATCAGTATCCGGTCGCACATCAGCACGGCTTCTTCGATGTTATGGGTGACCATCATGATCGACTTGAGCGGCATCCTCCCTTCGCGCCACAGGTCCAGCAAGTCGGTGCGCAGGGTTTCGGCGGTGAGCACGTCCAATGCGGAGAACGGCTCGTCCATCAACAGCACATCCGGGGCGACCACCAGCGCCCGCGCCAGGCCGACACGCTGGCGCATGCCGCCGGACAACTCCTTCGGGAAGGCGCTTTCAAAGCCGTCGAGGCCGATCATGTCGATGGCGGCCAGGGCCCGTCGGCGGCGCTCGGGCACCGGCACGTTCAAGGCTTCGAGGCCGACCTCGACGTTCTGCAATACCGTCAGCCAGGGAAACAGGGCGAAGCTCTGGAACACCATGCGTACCGAACTCGCTGATCCCTGGGCATCGACGGGGAATTCAACCACGCCCGCGGTCGGCGAAATCAGGCCTGCGATGGAGCGCAGCAAGGTCGACTTTCCAGACCCTGAGCGTCCCAGCAGACCGACGATTTCGCCCTCGTTCAGGCGCATGCAGACATCGTCCAGGACCCGCCGCTCGGCGCCGCCGGCCGTGCCATAGACATGACCCACTTGCTGCACGTCGACCAGGCAGCGCTTCTCCATCACTTGCATTGGTTCATCCTCAATCGATTCGCAGTCGGCGCTCGGCGAAACCGTACAAGGGACGCCACAGCAGTTGATTGAAACCCACGACAAAGATCGCCATGACCGAAACCCCCAGCGCCACCCGTTGCATGTCTCCCGCCTCGGTGGCCTGGGCAATGAAGGCGCCGAGCCCTGACGCGTACAGATGCTCGTTACCCCAGGATACGGCCTCGGCGACGATGCTGGCGTTCCACGATCCGCCCGCCGCCGTCAGGGCGCCGGTGACGTAGTAGGGAAAGACGCCGGGCAGGGCGAACTGTCGCCACCATTGCCAACCGCGCAGGTGGAAGCTGCGGGTGGCTTCTCGCAGGTCGGTTGGGAGCGCACTGGCCCCGGCGATCACGTTGAACAGGATGTACCACTGGGTGCCCAGCACCATCAGCGGCGACAGCCAGACATCGGGGTTCAGTTTCAGGGCAACGATGGCGACCACCGCAAACGGGAACAGTACGTTGGCGGGAAAGGCCGCCAACAGTTGTGCAATGGGCTGCAGGCGTTCGGCCCAGCGCGGGTTCAGGCCGATCCACACGCCGACGGGTATCCAGACCAGACTGGCGAGCGCGATGAGCACGACGACGCGCAGCAGGGTGGCAAGCCCCAGGCTGACGGCGCTGATGACGTCCTCCAGGCCCAAGGTACTGCTAATGAAGGCTGACAACTGAAAGATTCCGGCCATGCAGGCCAGGACGATCAAGGCAATCCAGAGCAGGTCGGTCGCGCGGCTGAAACGGGCACTGGCCTTGAAGCGCAGGCGGGGCAGCGTGGGGAGTTTGTCCAGGAATAAGGAGCTCCCGAGACTGCCCAGTGCCAGCAGCGCCAAGGGCACCAGGCGAGTCGAGCGCAGCAGGTCGTAGACCCTGGAGCGAGGGCGCTTCTGGGAGGCGGTCTGCTCGAAGCGAAACCGGTCCGCCCAGGCCACGATCGGCCGGAAGAACAACAGGTCGTAGAGCATGATCACCACGGCCATGGCCAGCACGGCCCAGGCGGTCGCGACGATGTCTTTGCGTTCGATCGCCAGCGCCAGCCAGGAACCGATCCCCGGCAAATTCACGGTGGTGTTGCCGACAGTAATGGCCTCGCACGCCACCACGAAAAACCAGCCACCGGACATGGACATCATCATGTTCCACACCAGCCCTGGCGTGGCGAAGGGCAACTCCAGCCTGATGAACCGCTGCCAGGGCGAAAACGCAAACTGCCGGCTGACTTCGTAGAGGTCGTTGGGTACGGTCCTCAGTGATTGATAGACGCTGAAGGTCATGTTCCAGACCTGGCTGGTGAAAATGGCGAAGATCGCTGCGCACTCCACTCCGGACTCCTTGCCTGGGAAGAGCCCCATGAAGAACACCACGGTGAAGGTCAGGAACCCCAGGACCGGCACGGATTGAAGAACATCCAGCGCCGGCAGGATGACCAGGGCGGCCTTGCGACTTTTCGCCGCCAACGTGGCGATGAGCAGGGAAAACACAAAGGACGCAAACAGCGCGATGAACATGCGCAAGGTGGTACGCAGGGTGTATCCCGGCAAGTGGGCCAGATCGAGTGACAGCGGCGAGGCATCCAGCACACCGAGCGGCTGGTTCATTTGCTCGACGCCGTAGGTAATGAATACGACCAGCACCACGATGAGGCCAACCAGCGTGACATCAGCCCACCAGGCACCTGGCTCGTTGTATTTGAAAGGGGTCAATGCTGAGGCGGCGAGTGGAGAGCGCATCGTGCACCTCTTTTGTATCGTCGGTGTTTGAGTGCGGCGAGATTAAGTCCAGCCTCTGGCGATGACCACTGAGATTAAGGGCGGGAAAATATACGTTGGTATATCGAGGGGCGTGGCAAGGGGATCTGATCCGGTTTTTTTTGCTGACAGGTGCGGCTGTAATGCAACCTGAGTTTCAAGCCAGAATATTGCGAGGTATTCATCGGAAACCGAGTTCACCTCAGAGTCCTGTGGGAGCGAGCCTGCTCGCGATGGCGCTCTGTCAGTCGGCAAGGAAGTTGACTGTGCCGACGTCATCGCGAGCAGGCTCGCTCCCACAGGGGTTATGAAGTGGCTGCTTGCTGTGTGTTTCTTTCTGGAGTGCTTATGACGAAGATGGCAATTTTTCTGGGTGGTTTCCTGGCGTTGACCTTGCTGATTGGCGTGCTTGCGACGATTCCGCCGGTGTAGACGCCTGTGGCGAGGGGATTTATCCCCGCTGGGCTGCGAAGCAGCCCTGAAATCAGCCGACTCGGTGCCAGGTAGATCGAGGTGACCGCTTTGGGGGCCGCTTCGCAGCCCAGCGGGGATAAATCCCCTCGCCACAAAGCCCCCGATGGCTACCGATGCAAAATCACCTGCGCAATCTCCTGCAACCCCATCACCCGTTGTGCGGCGTTGAGTTTGATGGCTTCCTTGGGCATGCCGAAGACCACGCAGCTGGCTTCGTCCTGGGCCACGGTGGCGCTGCCGGCGTCGAGCATTTCCTTCAGGCCGCGGGCGCCGTCGTCGCCCATGCCGGTCATGATGACGCCGGTGGCGTTGCGGCCGGCGAATTTGGCCACTGAGCGGAACAGCACGTCCACCGACGGGCGATGGCGATTGACCAGCGGCCCGTCCACCACCTGCACGTGATAGAACGCGCCGCTGCGGGTCACCATCATGTGTTTGCCGCCGGGGGCGATGAGTGCCAGGCCCGGGTGGATGCGGTCGTTGTTGCGGGCTTCGCGGACTTCGATCTGGCACAGGCTGTTGAGCCGGGCGGCGAACGAGGCGGTGAATTTTTCCGGCATATGCTGGACGATGACGATCCCCGGACACACCCGCGGCAGGGCAGTCAACACCGCCTCCAGGGCTTGCGTGCCGCCGGTGGAGGTACCGAGGGCGACGATGCGTTCAGTGGTCTGCGCCATGGCGTGGCCGTTCGCGGCGGGCAGCATGGCATCGGCGTTGAGCTTGACGGCCGGTACCAGTGGCGCGGGACGCTTGCCCAGATTGCGGACATTGACCTGGGCGGCCCCCCTGATTGCCGCCACCAGTTCCGCCGCTGACTCCAACAGAAAACTCTTCAAGCCGCTGGTGGGCTTGGTGATGATTTCCACCGCGCCGGCGGCCATCGCCTGCAAGGTGGTTTCCGCGCCCTTGGGGGTCAGGGACGAGCAGATCACCACCGGAGTCGGGCGCTCGCTCATGATTTTCTTGAGGAAGGTGATGCCGTCCATGCGTGGCATTTCCACATCCAGCACGATCACGTCGGGCCACTCCCGGGCCAGTTTTTCCATGGCGAAAATCGGGTCGGAGGCCGCGCCCATGACGTGGATATCCGGGGTGTCACTGAGAATCGCCAGCAATACCTGGCGAACCACGGCAGAGTCATCCACCAGCAATACATTGATCTTTTTTGACATGGTTAATGCCGGGTCCTTATCGGTTGGTGCCTGACCCACACATCGCCGCTGCACAGGTCGAAGATGATGTTGCGGTAGCCGGTGCTGCCCATGTCCTGGGCAATCAGGTCCAGGCGGTAGAGGGCGGCCATTTCCAACGCCGCATTGACGTTCAGCCGCGCGACATCACCAAAGGGGACATGCCGTTGCAGCTCGGGGAACATCTCGCCGCCGCCGAACAGCTTGAGCTGGTACTCCTCGGGTTCGGTATGATGGACCCGCGCCTCACGGATGAACAGTTCGATGGCTTCGTCGGCGTACATGCCGTTGAGGGCCGTGGAGCAGCGTATGCGACTGGGCAGCATGAAATGGCACATGCCGCCGATCCGGTGTTCGGGATGCCACAAGGTGATCGCCACGCAGGAACCGAGGATCGTACGCAGCCGGGTCGGGCACGTGGCGAAGCGGAATTCGCCCGGTGCCAGGTAGACTTCGGCAACGTCCCTTGTCGCGGGTTGCATGGCGGCGCTCATGGTTTGCGATAAATCGATGGCATCACCATCTTCAAGGCATCGGAAACCCCGTTGAGGCTTTCCGAATGGCTCACGATGAAATACCCCCGGACTTGAGTCGGGGGATCAGTCGGGCAACCACTTTGCTTTTGGTGGGTTGGTCGAAATAGATCATGACGTTGCGCAGGAAAATCACATCGAACTCCCCCAGCTCCGGCAGGGTGTCGTTGAGGTTGACCTGGACGAAGTTGACGCGGTTGCGCAACGCCCGGTCGATCAGGAACGTGCCTTGCTGGCTGCCGGTGCCCTTGAGACAGTATTTCTTCAGCAGCGGCTGGGGCAGGGTGCGGGCGCGCTCCATCGGATAGTGCCCGGAGCGCGCCTTGGCCAGCACCTGGGTGCTGATGTCCGAACCGATCACTTCCCAAGGTGTGGTGCCCAGCCCTTCGGCCAGGGTCATCGCCAGGCTGTAGGGTTCTTCTCCCGACGAACTGGCCGCGCTCCAGAGGCGAAAGGTCTTGCCCGGTGTCGCCTTGGGCAGTACATGCTGGCGCAGGAAATCGAAGTGCTTGGGTTCGCGAAAAAAGTAGGTTTCGTTGGTGGTGAGCAAATCCAGCGCCACCTGCAATTCATCGCTGCGCTGGCCGTTCATGATCAGTTTGAAATACTCGCCGTAGCTGCCCAGCTCATAGTGCTTGAGGCGCTTGAACAAACGTCCGGCCACCAGGGCTTTCTTGGCGTCGGACAGGTTGATTCCGGCAGCCTTGTACAGCCAGGATTGAAACTGGCTGAACTCTCGATCACTGAGGGCCAGTGAGTTCACGGTGCGTTCCTTGCAGGTGTCGGCGTTCACTGGCTTTCAAACTCCAGCGCGGTGGGGCTGGCTTCGGCCAGTTGGGACATTTCGTCGATGGACAGCACACGCCCCACCTCCAGCACGATCACGAACTTGCCGTCGACCTTGGCCATGCCGCTGATGAAGTCAGCACGGATCTTCGCCCCGAAACTCGGTGGCGGTTCGATCTGCGAGGCCGGGATTTCCAGCACCGCCGACACTGTGTCCACTAGCAGGCCGATGTCCTGGGCGTGGCCGTCTTCGGTGTTGGCCTCGATGATCACTACGCACGAACGCCGGGTGATCGACGAGTTCTGCCGACCGAAACGGGCCGACAGGTCCACCACCGGCACGACCGCGCCGCGCAGGTTGATCACCCCGCGGACGAAGGCCGGCATCATCGGCACCACGGTCAGGTTGCCGTACTCGATGATCTCCTTGATGCAGAGGATGCCGATGGCAAACATCTCTGTGCCGAGCATGAATGTCAGGTATTGCGCTTCTTCCTCGACCGCGATGGCGGTCTGACGGGTAGTAGCGATGGCGCCCATGGCTTTTCTCCTTTAAGCGAGCCTGTGCAAGCGGACCGTCAGAACCGGGTGAATTCGGATTCGTCCGGTGCGCCGGCCATGTTGTAGGCGAACGCCTTGGGCAGAGTAGTCACCGAGGCCCGGGCCGGCTTGCGGTTGGTCGGTCCGGGTGTGTGGTCGACCTTCACTGGCAGGCTGGCCGACTTGGGCGGCGTGTCCAGGGTGAAGAAACTCATGGCCTGTTGCAGTTGTTCGGCCTGGCTGCTCATTTCCTCGGCGGTGGCAGCCAGTTCCTCGCTGCTGGAGGCGTTCTGCTGGGTCACCTGGTTGAGCTGGGTCATGGCGGTGTTGATCTGCGCCACGCCGGCGGCCTGTTCTTCGGAAGCAGCGCTGATTTCCTGCACCAGGTCCGAGGTCTTGTTGATCGAGGGCACCATCTCATCGAGCAGATTGCCGGCCTTCTCGGCCATGTCGACGCTGCTGGAGGACAGTTCGCCGATTTCCTGGGCGGCGACCTGGCTGCGCTCGGCCAGTTTGCGTACCTCGGCGGCGACGACGGCGAAGCCTTTGCCATGCTCGCCGGCACGGGCGGCTTCGATGGCGGCATTGAGCGCCAGCAGGTTGGTCTGGTAGGCGATGTCGTCGATGATGCTGATGCGCTGGGCGATTTTCTTCATCGCCACCACGGTCTGCTGCACTGATTCGCCACCGTCGGTGGCTTCCTTGGCGGCCTTGCTGGCCATGCCGTCGGTGACCTTGGCGTTCTCGGTGTTCTGGTTGATGCTGGCGCTCATCTGCTCGATGGAGGCGCTGGTTTCCTCGACGCTGGCCGCCTGTTCGCTGGTGGCCTGGCTCATGGACTGCGCGGTGGCGCTGACCTCTTCGGAGGCGCTGGCCAGGTTGTCCGCGGCGTTGCGCACTTCACCGATGATGTGGGACAGCTTGCCCACCATGTTCTGCATGGCGTTGAGCACCATGCCGGTTTCGTCCTTGGAGCCGGCCTCGATTTTCGCGTTCAGGTTGCCTTCGGCCAGCTGTTCGGCCACCAATGCGGCTTGCTTCAAGGGACGGGAAATGATCCGGGAGATGAACAGCGCCAGGCCCAGGCCGATCAGCAGGGCCGCAGCCAGCACGGCGATGATCGACAGACGTGATTTTTCAAACAGTGCCGTGCCGCGTTCGCTGGCCGCGCCAGCACCGACGTCATTGAGTTCCACCAGTTTCTGCAGGTCACCGGTCACCAGCTCGAAACGACGCCGGGACTCGCCCTTGAGCAGCGCATGGGCTTGCTCGGTGAGGTTTTGCCGGGACAGTGCCATCAGGTCTTTGCTGATCGCCAGATAGGCGACCCAGTCATTGCGGGTTGTCTCGAACAGCTGACGGTCTTCGGCGTTGGAAAGCAGTTTTTCGTAGGTCGCCATACGGGTCTCGAAACCTTTCCTGGCTTCTTCCGCTTCCTGTTCGACTGTGGTGCGTTCCTGCTCGGAATCAGCGGTGATGTGACGGTTTTCCTTGAGGCGATAGTTCGCAGCGTAGAAACGCATGCCGGATGCCGCGCGCATGGACGGCATCCAGTTTTCACGGATTTCGGTGGTGGTGCCGTTCACTTCGCCCAGTTGGATGATCGAGAACACCCCCATGACGGCGGTCAGGGCCAGCACCACAAGAAATGAGGTGATCAGTTTGGTGGCGATTCTAAGATCGTAGAACCATTTCATTGGGAAATACCTCTCCATGGAGTTGCTAAAGCGTCAGCGAGCGTTGGCTTGTGAGAATTGGGTAGGGGTGTAGCGGTTTTCTATCTGGGCGATCTGGGTGAGCAGCGCCGGCACGTCGAGAATCAGGGCCACGGCGCCGCTGCCCAGGATGGTCGAGCCACTGATGCCGCGCAGTGCGCCGAACAACTTGCCCAAGGGCTTGATGACAGTCTGGAATTCGCCGAGCAGGTCATCCACTACCAGGCCGGCCTTGAGTTCGGCATAACGCACCACCACCACGTTCTGCCGGCGCGAAGCCCGGCCTTCGTGATTGAAGTGGTCGCGCAGGTACACCAGGGGCAGCACCTCGCCGCGCAGATCCAGGTAGCCCTGTTCGCGACTGGCGGTGCCGTCGTCTTCGCTCAGCTCGATGCACTCCTGGACCATGTCCAGTGGAATGACATAGGTGGACTGATCGATGCCCACCAGGAAGCCATTGATGATCGCCAGGGTCAGCGGCAAGCGGATGCGCACCACGGTGCCCCGGCCCGGCTGGCTGTCCAGGTCCACGGCGCCGCGCAGCAGGGTGATGTTGCGCTTGACCACGTCCATGCCCACGCCCCGCCCCGACAGGTTGGTGACGGCCTGGGCGGTGGAGAAGCCGGGTTCGAAAATCAGGTTGTAGATCTCCTGGTCGGTCGGGCTGGCGCCTGGGGCTACCAGGCCACGCTCCTGGGCCTTTTCCAGGATCCGGTCGCGGTCCAGGCCGGCGCCGTCGTCGGCGATCTCCAGCACGATGCTGCCCGAGTCGTGGTAGGCGTTGAGGTGCAGATGCCCCTTGGCTGGCTTGCCGGCGGCCAGCCGCGCTTCGGCGGTCTCGATGCCGTGGTCCATGGCGTTGCGCAGCAGGTGCATGAGCGGGTCGCCGATTTTTTCCACCACGGTCTTGTCCAGTTCGGTTTCCGCGCCGCTGATGATCAGGTCGATGTCCTTGCCCAGTTCCTGGCTGACATCGCGCACCACCCGGCGGAACCGGTTGAAGGTTTCACCGATGGGGATCATGCGCAGGCGCAACGCACCGTCGAGGATTTCTTCCACCAACCCGGACACCGTCGAGGTGGCTTCCTGCAACGAATCGTCGTGGCAGTTGCGGGCCAGCAGGCTGGTGCCGGCACTGGCGATGACCAGTTCACCCACCAGGTTGATCAGTTCGTCGAGCTTGTCGGCATTGACCCGCACATAGGCGCCATCCTTGGCTTTGTTTTCACTGCTGGCCGGTGGCCTTTCGGCAGGAAGTTGGGCCGCCGTTCGCGGCGTCTTGCGCTGGTCCGGCAGCAGTTCGCCGGTGGCGACCAGCGCCGTGCTCTCGTCGTTCGATTCCTGGGCGGTGGCGACCAGCCCGGTGTTCGCACGCTCGTCGACGGCCACGATCTCGATCAGACAATCCTCCCGGACGAAATCGAAGACTTCATTGATTGCGCTGTGGCTGGCGGCTGAACGGAAGTCGATGTCGAACCCCAGGTAGCAGGATTCGGCGTCAAAGGCTTCGACGTTGGGCAACGTCTCGGTCTGCGTGTCGAGGTGGACGATTTCGCCGAGGGTCTGCAGATAGCGCAGGAACGACAGCGGGTCCATGCCGTTGCGGAACACGTCCTGGCCGAAGCGCAGGGAAATGTGCCAGAGGCGCGTCTCGGACGGTTCCTGTGTGGCGGTTTCAGCCACCGGTGCCGGCGCGTCGTCAGGCGGGGGCGCCTGGTACTCCTGCAGGACCTGGCACAGCTCCATCTCCCGCTTCAGGGCCGGCGGCGCCAGTGTCCCGCCCTGGTTGGCCACCACGTTGATCAGTTCCAGCATGTGGTCGCTGGACTTGAGCAGCACGGCGATCAGGCCGGTGTCGACTTCGACGCTGCCGTTGCGCAAGCGGTCGAGCACATCTTCGACGATGTGGGTGAAGCTGACGATCGGTTCCAGGCCGAACAGTCCGGCCGAGCCCTTGATGGTGTGGGCCGCGCGGAAGATCGCACCGATGGCGTCATCGTCGGCCGGGTCGTTTTCCAGTTGCAGCAGGGATTCTTCCATTGCCTGCAACTGCTCCCGTGCCTCGACGATGAACGTTTGTTGTGCCTGGTCGAGATTGATGCTCACGCTCATATCCTTTGTCGTGTCGGGCGGTGACGGCTGGACCCTAGGCCAGCAGGTTGCACAGCTCGAGCGTTTCGCTGACAGCTTTGCTGCGAGCGGTCAGGGTCAACTGGGTGCCGGCCTTCGGCGCCTCGCGCAGGGCTATCAGCAGCAGTTGCAGGCCGGCGCCGTCCATTTCGGTCACCTGTGACAGGTCCAGCTCCATGGCCGGCGCATTGCCCAGGCATGGCAGCAATTGCGCGGCCAGGTCGGCGGCGGTGTAGATCGTCAGCTCGCCGTCGATCTGCACCTGTGCGGTGTCACCCTGTGTTTCGTACAGCAGCGGCATCACAGCCTCCGGCCATCAAGGAAGGATCAGTTTGGAAACCGCCGCCAGCATTTGCGCGGGTTGGAACGGCTTGACCACCCAGGCCTTGGCGCCTGCCGCCTGGCCTTCCTGTTTCTTCGATTCCTGGGACTCGGTGGTGAGCATGATGATCGGCGTGAACTTGTAGCTGGCCAGCTTCTTGACCTCCTTGACGAAGGTGATGCCGTCCATGTTTGGCATGTTCACGTCACTGATGATCAGGTGCACTTTCTGCCCATTGAGCTTGCCCAGCGCATCCTTGCCATCGCTGGCCTCTATCACGTCGTAGCCGGCACTTTTCAACGCAATGCCGACGACCTGCCGAACGCTCGCGGAGTCGTCGACAACCAATACACTTTTAGCCATGAACGGCTCTCCTAAAAGAAGGTTATTTCCTGTGAAGCTTGTTGCACGCCCGAGTCGCCGTGGTGGTTGCGGCGTTGCTCGTCGGTGGCATAAGTGGTTTCCATGCGGGCCAGCCATTGGCGGGCATCGATGGACACGGCCTGGTCGGGCGACTGGCTGGCCTGCTGCATATGCACGTGCAGGTCCTCGATGTTGTCGCGCACGTGGCTGAGGATCTGGCTGACCCGATCCTGGAATTGCAGGCTGACCAGCACCTCGGTGAGTTCGTCGCGGATGCCGAAGCTTTCCTGTTGCAGCAGGTCCGCCGAGTCGGCGAGCTGCCCGGTGACGCTTTTGAAACGCTCCAATACGCGCTGGATGCTGTCCTCGGACGTGGACACCGATTGGCTGTCCTGGTCGGCGCCACTGGAGGCGGCCTGGACCAGTTGGGTAATGGCGGTGTTGATGATGTCGACCTTGGCCGACATCTGCTGGCCGGTCTCGCTGGACTTGCTCGACAGGCTGCGCACGGCGTCGGCCACCACCGCAAAACCGCGCCCGGCTTCACCGGCCCGGGCGGCTTCGATGGCGGCGTTGAGGGCCAGCAGGTTGGTTTGCGCGGCAATCGCGGCGACGTCGGCGGCCATGGTCCGCAGCTCGCCGGTGTAGGCGGTGAGGTTACGCACCTGGGCCAGGGTTTCGTCACGGCTGGCTTGGGTGGCTTTCAGGGAATCGATCACCCGCACCAGCTCGTTTTCGCTCTGGGCCAGCACCTGCAAGGCGCCGCCATTGCTTTTCCCGGCCAGCTCGCCGGCGGCCAGTTGCGAGGCTTGCACGGTTTCTTCCAGGCGTGACGAAATGCCGGTAAAGCGGCTGGTCAGCGAGACGATCGCGGCCTCGGTCTGTTGCCGGGAGCTTTCCACCTGCTTGGCCCAGATCGGCATGGCACCGAGGATGACTTCGTTGAGTTGCGCGCTGGCCTTATGGGTGGCGTGCTCGCTGGCTTGCAGGTCGTGCCGGGCGGCGGAGGCGCTGACCGTGTCGTCCCATTGCCGGCGTTGTGCACGTGCGCCCCATACGCCTGCGCCGAGGCCAAGGGCCAGCAGCACCGCGCTGAAACCGATGTTCTGGGCATTCGTCTCGTTGAGCGTCAACACGCCGACAGCCGCGGCAACGGCCACGAGCACGGGGCTCCAGAGCAGGCGAGAAGGGGTTGAAGATAAGGAATGACCGTGTGGGTACGACGTCATGGTTCGGTCCTTGAACAGTGTTGCTAACTGGTTATTGGCGAATAACTGGTTATCTGCGACCTCGGATTTGACTTGAAGACCAGTCGTCCGATTTCCGACTTCTGTAGGCAACGACCTACTCAGGGCGTGGCACTGTGCTACTTCAGATTAGTCACAGTCTGTGAAATGTCGAATCGGCCTGACGAAGGTAGCTGCCAGCCTTAGTGAACCTTGTGGCGAGGGGATTTATCCCCGCTGGGTTGCGTAGCAGCCCCAAAACCAGACACCTCGGTGTGTCAGGTTGTTCGGGTTTGACTGGTTCGGGGCCGCTTCGCAGCCCAGCGGGGCGGTGCGACGTTTCGCTAAATCCCCTCGCCACAAGTATGGATTGCGCTAAATTAGCCACACCCGAATTGAACCTGCCATCAAGAGCCCCCATGCCGACCCAGCCGCTCTGGAAAACCTACCTCCTTTTTCTCATCCCCATGGTCCTGTCCAATTTCTTGCAGTCCATGTCCGGCACGCTCAACAGCATCTACATCGGTCAGATGCTCGGCACCCAGGCACTGGCGGCGGTGTCGGGGATGTTTCCAATCCTGTTTTTCTTCATTGCACTGGTGATCGGCCTGGGCGCGGGGGCCGGGGTGTTGATCGGGCAGGCCTACGGCGCCCGGGAAACCGGCACGGTGAAGGCGATTGCCGGCTCGACGCTGTTGTTGGGAGCGATCATCGGACTGGTGGCGGCGGTGCTCGGCAGCGTCTTTACGCGTCAGGCCCTGCAAGGCTTGGGCACGCCGGCGGATGTGCTGGAAGACGCCGTTGCCTATGCCCGGGTCATGATGTGGATTCTGCCGATATTGCTGGTGTTCGTATTGTTCACCCAGCTGTTGCGCGGGGTCAGCGATACGCTGACGCCGTTGCTGGCGTTGATGGTGTCCACCGGGGTCGGGATGCTGCTCACCCCGGCGCTGATTCGTGGCTGGCTGGGCTTGCCGCAGATGGGCATCCAGAGCGCGGCACTGGCGGGGCTGGTGGGCACGGCGTCGGCCATGGTGTTGCTGGCGTGGCGCTTGAACCGTCGTGAGCATGCCCTGGCACCGGACCGGGCGTTGTTCGCGGCGATGCGCCTGGACCGGGAGATCCTCGCCAAGGTGCTGCGCATCGGCCTGCCGACGGGGTTGCAGATGGTGGTGATCTCCCTGTCGGAACTGGTGATCCTGGCGCTGGTCAATCGCCACGGTTCACAGGCCACGGCGGCCTACGGCGCGGTGACGCAGATCGTCAACTACGTGCAGTTCCCGGCGTTGTCGATTGCCATCAGTGCCTCGATCCTCGGTGCCCAGGCCATTGGCGCCGGACGCCTGGAGCGCCTGGGGCCGATCCTGCGCACGGGGCTGCTGATCAACGTCTACCTGACGGGGGACTGGTGTTGCTGGGGTACCTGTTGTCCCATTGGCTGCTGGGGTTGTTCATCACCGACCCGGCGGCACGGGTCCAGGCCGAACACCTGCTGCACATCATGCTCTGGAGCTTGCTGGTGTTCGGTTTCCAGGCCATCGTCAGCGGCATCATGCGCGCCAGCGGCACGGTGCTGCCGACGGTGGCGATTTCGATTTTCTGCATCATTGGCGTGCAGGTGCCGGCGGCTTACCTGCTCGACGCTCACTTCGGCCTGGAAGGGGTATGGATAGCGTTTCCCGTGGCGTACCTGAGCATGTTGTTGCTGCAGGTGCTGTATTACAAACGGGTCTGGCAACATCAGTCGATCGAGCGGTTGGTATAAATACCCCAGACACCATAGCCCCCCTGTGGGAGCGAGCCTGCTCGCGATAGCGGTGTGTCAGGCAACCTCCAATCGACGGTGCCGACGCATTCGCGAGCAAGCCCGCTCCCACCGGGGACCAATGTTTTGACTGTGAGAATCCGATGTCCGTAAAGCACTCATCCAAGGCCTACCACGCCTTTCTCTTCGACATGGACGGCACCCTGCTGAACTCCATCGCCGCCGCCGAGCGGATCTGGACCCGCTGGGCGCTGCGCCACGGCGTGGACGTGGCGGCGTTCCTGCCCACCATCCATGGCGTGAGGGCCATCGACACCATCGCGCGCCAACATCTGCCGGGCGTGGACGCCCAGGCTGAAGCCGAGCGGATTACCCGGGAGGAAATCGAAGACGTCGAAGGCGTGGTGGCCGTGCCGGGCGCCGTGGCGTTCTTGAATGGCCTGCCTCCCGAGCGCTGGGCGATCGTCACCTCGGCCCCTATGGCACTGGCTTTGCGTCGGATGGAGGCCGCCGGCATCCCGCGTTCCGCCGTGATGGTCACCGCCGAAGATGTCAGCGACGGCAAACCCAACCCCGCCTGTTATCGATTGGCTGCCGAGCGGTTGCGAGTGGCATCGGAGGATTGTCTGGTGTTCGAGGATGCCGACGCCGGTATTCGGGCCGGCGAGGCGGCGGGGGCGGATGTGATGGTGGTGACGGCGACGCACGTGCATCCGGTGCACACTGTCCATCCGTCGATCAAGGATTACCTTGGGCTTGGCGTTGGATTGGATGCATCAGGATTGATGCAGCTGAACACAATTCTGTAGCCGCAGCAGACCCCTGTGTGGGAGCGAGCCTGCTCGCGATGACGGCGGTACATTCAGCATCAATGCAACTGAACCACCGCTATCGCGAGCAGGCTCGCTCCCACAAGGGGCCGGGTGTTCCGGAGGGTCAGGTCACCACGCGATAGCACGGCACATAGGCCGCGCCGCCCGGCAGTTTCATCCGGTGCTGGGCGACGAAGGCCTGGAGCAGGCGGTCGAGGGGTTCCATGATGGCGGGGTCGCCGTGGATTTCGTAAGGGCCGTGTTCTTCGATCAGGCGGATCCCCTTGTCCTTGACGTTACCGGCCACGATTCCGGAGAACGCACGGCGCAGGTTGGCGGCCAGCTCATGGGACGGCAGGTCGAGGCTCAAGCCCAGGCTGGCCATGTTGGCGTGGGTCGGATCGAACGGACGCTGGAAGCCTTCATCGATCTTCAGCAGCCAGTTGAAGTGAAAGGCGTCGTTGCGCTCGCGGCGGAACTGCTTCACTTCCTTGAGCCCCTGAGTCATCTGCCGTGCCACTTCGGCCGGGTCGTCGACGATGATCTGGTAATGCTTCTGGGCCGCTTCGCCGAGAGTCGCACCGACAAAGGCATGCAACTGATCGAAGTACGGCGCGGCGCTTTTCGGCCCCGTGAGCACGACCGGGAAGGGCAGGTCCTGGTTGGCCGGGTGCATCAGGATGCCCAGCAGGTACAGGAACTCTTCCGCCGTACCGGCACCGCCCGGGAAGATGATGATGCCATGGCCGACACGCACGAAGGCTTCCAGGCGTTTCTCGATGTCCGGCAGGATCACCAGCTCGTTGACGATCGGATTTGGCGCCTCGGCGGCGATGATGCCCGGTTCGGTCAGGCCCAGGTAGCGGCCGCCATGGATGCGTTGCTTGGCATGGGCAATGGTGGCGCCTTTCATCGGGCCCTTCATCACGCCCGGGCCGCAGCCGGTGCAGATGTCCAGACTGCGCAGGCCCAGTTCGTGGCCAACCTTCTTGGTGTACTTGTATTCTTCGGTGTTGATCGAGTGACCACCCCAGCACACGACGATTTTCGGCTCTACACCTGGACGCAAGGTGCGGGCGTTGCGCAGCAGGTGGAAGACGTAGTCGCTGATGCCCTGGGACGAGCTCAGGTCGATGCGCTGGCTGTCCAGCTCGTTCTCGGTGTAGACGATGTCGCGCAGGGCGCTGAACAGCATTTCCCGGGTGCTGGCGATCATCTCGCCGTCGACGAAGGCGTCGGCCGGCGCGTTCAACAGTTCCAGGCGCACGCCACGGTCCTGTTGATGAATGCGGATCTCGAAGTCCTTGTAGGCCTCCAGGATGGTCTTGGCGTTGTCGACATGGGCGCCGGTATTGAGGATGGCCAGGGCGCACTGGCGGAACAAGGTATAGATGCTGCCGGAACCGGCTTCGCTCAGTTGCTGGACTTCGCGCTGGGACAGGGTCTCCAGGCTGCCTTTCGGGCTCACTGAAGCGTTGATTACATGTCTTTGAGTCATTCAGCTTTCCTTGAAAACGATGCCGTGCACACAACGACGGCATCTTGAAAAAAACGTCCCCGCGCAAAGATCGCACGATCCTTGTGGTATCGCCATGGACTTTGATCCGGTTCCTTCGGCTCGTCTGCCGCACAAAATGAGCCCCAGCATAGCTAAATCGGCCGGGCAGGCGATAATGCTCGACTCTTTTTGTCCCGTACAAGGAAATTGCACTGCGATGTTCGAGATCAAACCGTGGGACGCCGACCTCTACCGACAGCAGACCCGCCGCAGCACACTGATCATCGCCGTGGTGTTCCTGGCGCTGGCCATGCTGTTGTCCAGCCTGGCCGTGATGCTGTTCGGCACGCCTGGGGCCGATAATTTTCGCTTCAACCTCGGCGGGGTGATTGTGGCAGTGCTGGTGATGGCCGCGCTGATGCGTCTGTATCTCTGGACGCAACCCTGGATGGCGGCGGCGGTGTACGGCTGGCAACTCAAGCGCAATCTGATGCGCGTCACCAACGTCATGCATCAGGTGACGGACGGCGTACAGGCCCGGGATCCGGTCGCCATGAAGGTGTTGCGGTTCTATCACCTGGGGCTGGCCCAGATGCATCAGCTGGATGGCAATTCAAGTGATCAGCAGGCGCTGGTGCGAGAAGCCGATGGACATGCGGAGACGATGCGGGGGATGGGCCTGGACACTGAGCAGTCGAGCCTGGACCTGGCGTGGATCGATACGCTGAAGAAGACTTATGCGCAGCGTTGATCGGCTCTCGGATAACCTGATAAACATTTAAACACTATCAGCTATGGCTGTTTAAAGTGTCCGGGTACGCCATGTTCCTGTTCAATGGGTCGTGTTCTTTTCTGAACTTGAACATCACTCAATTGAGCGTCTTGGAGTTCACTGAAAGAAACTCTTAACAGGGCTTCGGCTTCGCTGACACTCAATGTCTCGCTGTCGGCTTGCATCACGCGGCTATCAGGTTGGCCGTTGGCGATAAAGCTGACGATGAACCGCTCCGGGGTGCTCATGCTTCACCTCGATTCATCGAGCACCAGGGCGCAGCAAGGCTGCGCCCCAGCGGGTCTCAGGGGTTAGGACTTCCTGCCAGCGCCGCTCTGGCCGCGTTCGCTGCCTTTGCTGCCAGCGCCAGAGCCTTTTTGGCGGTCGTTGGTGTTGCTGCCGCCCGATGCCTGTCCGCCTTTCTTACCGGCTTCAGATGCTTTTTCACGATCATTTGCGAAGTTGCCTGGGTTTTTGTTTCCGCTGTTAGCCATTTCGAGAATCCTCATACTGGTTTAAGCGAGCAACGTGCCTCGCATTAAATGTGAAAGGTAAGTGGCGAAGGAAGTTTAATAAAAGCGTTGTACTGGCGACGAATGGTCATTGGATGTTAATTAAAAGAGTTGTCTCGCCGCTTCGCTTCGTAGTTGTAAGGAATTGAATATTTTTATAATGAAGCAAGGAATACCTCATTTTGTTAATCGCATTAAAAGAGCGTTGCTCCCACAAACGGTGGCTTAACTGACAGGCGTTGCGCCACCCGGGGCCTCAATCCTCACCACCGCTGACTTTCCAGTGCCTGGCGTCCGTGGGGAAGACCACCTGTTCGACCCGGTGGGCGATGCCGAAGGCCAGGGAGTTTTCCGCCGGAATGACCCGTTCCTCATTGCACAGGCATTTGAATATATCCAGCTGCGTGGCAGCCCCGGCGGTTTCCTTGACGTAGATCTCCACGTATCGCGCGACGTCGTTGTCCAGGCTGGACAGGTATTCGCGCAGACGCGAGTGATCCACCGATTTCTGGCCGAAATACCAGTTCATGGGATGGATCAGGAAGCGCGAATGAGGGGTTGTGGTGCGGTCGCTGGCGGCCAGGTACATGACGATGCCCATGGATTCGATATTGCCGGCGTTTACCGCACGCACCGGCACGGGGAGGGACTTGATGAAGGTGTAGAGGGTGAAGCCGAAGTTGGTGCTGCCGCCGACCGTGGAGAGATTGAGCATCAGTGAATCTGCGCCTTTCTCGATCGCCTCCAGGCAGTTGTCGCGGAAACGTTCGGTGGTTCCCTGATCGATCTGGCAATGAAAATGGACAATGTGTTCAGACATCGAGGACTCCTGTCGATTTCACGCGTGAGGTATTGCGGGACCGTACAGTTGGGAGTTCACCGTTGGCTGGATGTTCCTGAGGGAGAGACCATTGTTCGGGTCGTGTCAGCTTCCGAACTTCGACTCGCACGCTTGCGTGGCTTGCATCACCCGTTGCAAAAAAATCGCCAGCCCGGCTTCTTCTTCGCTGAGACCTTTACGGGCCCGGGGCTTGGGCAGTTGCTTCAACGTGCCGAGCAGGAAACCTTCCAGCACCGCAGGATGAATGTAGCACTTGCGACAGACGGACGGCGTATTGCCCAATTGCCGGGCGACCTGCCTGACCATCTCGGCGATGTGTTTTTTCGCTTCTGTCTCGGTTTCCCAGCCCAACGTCCGCAAGCCTGCCAGGGCCGCCGCACTGCCGGCCCAGGTGCGGTAATCCTTGGCGGTGAACTCGGCGCCGGTCAGGGTCTTGAGGTAGGCATTGATGTCCGAGGAACTGATGGCGTGGCGCTCACCGTGTTCGTCCAGGTACTGGAACAGATTCTGCCCGGGTATTTCCTGGCAGCGCTTGATGATCCGTGCCAGGCGCCGGTCCTTCACGGTGATCTGGTGCTCGACGCCGCTCTTGCCACGGAACTGGAAGGCGATGGCGCTGCCGTTGACCTCGACATGTTTGCTGCGCAGGGTGGTCAGGCCATAAGAGCGATTCTCCCGGGCGTACTGGCTGTTGCCGACGCGGATCAAGGTCACGTCCAGCAAGGTGATGACGGTGGCCATGACTTTGTCGCGACTGAAACCGGGTGTCGCGAGAATCGCCTCCAGGCGTTTGCGCAAGCGGGGCAGGGTGCGACCGAACTCCAGCATCCGCGAATACTTGTCGGCATCGCGCACCTCGCGCCAGCGCGCGTGGTAACGGTATTGCTTGCGCCCGCGTGCGTCCCGGCCGGTGGCCTGGAGATGCCCGCGCGGGTCGGTGCAGATCCACACATCGGTATAGGCTGGCGGCACCGCAAGGGCATTGATGCGCTGGATTTCGGCCGCATCGGTGATACGTTGACCCTGAGGATCGAAATAACAGAACTTGCCCCGTAACTTCCTGCGGGTGATACCGGGGCCGGTGTCGTCGACATAATGCAGATCGGCCGGCAATGCTTCGGGCAGCGGAGTGTCGGGCATGGAGAAATCCTTGGCAGCTATGCGGTGGCCTATGGATTCATTGACCGCGGCCCGTTGCGGTCGTGCCGAAATTCTGAGAACACCCAGAACCCCTGTGGGAGCGAGCCTGCTCGCGATGACGGCGGTACGTTCAGCATCAATGCAACTGAACCACCGCTATCGCGAGCAGGCTCGCTCCCACAGGGAATAGCGAACGCTTCAAAAGACCGGTCGGCTGTCAGGCCGCGTCTACTGCTCAGGCCAACACCGCCACCGCCTTGATCTGCGCCCACAGCACCTGCCCCGGGTGCAGCGCCAACTGATCGCGGGAATAGCGGGTGATGCGGGCCAGCAGCGGCGTGCCGGCGGCTTCCAGGCGGATCAGCACGTGGGCGGCGTTGTCGGCGGCCAGTTCGCTGGTCACCGTGACCGGCAAGCGATTGAGGATACTGGTCTGGGCATCGTTCGCCAGGCTGAGGCTGACGTCCCGGGCCTGGACCTTGAAGCGCAGCGGCTGCCCGATGGCCAGCGGCGTATGGGCTACCCGCACGTGCAGCGGGCTACCGGGCAGTGTCAGGGTGAGCAATTGATAGGCGGGGTCGTAATCGCTGACCGTACCCTGGATCACCACGCCGGCGTCATCCCCCAGGGCCAGCGGCAGGTCGAGCCGCGCCAGGGTCTCGCCAATCGGCCCGCTGGCCAGCGCGCGGCCACCGTCGAGCAACACAATGTGATCGGCCAGGCGCGCCACTTCGTCCTGGGAATGACTGACGTACAGCACCGGGATGTCCAGCTCATCGTGGAGCCGTTGCAGGTAGGGCAGGATCTCGTTCTTGCGCCGGATGTCGAGCGCGGCCAGCGGCTCATCCATCAACAACAGGCGTGGGCTGGTCAGCAGGGCGCGGGCGATGCCCACCCGCTGGCGCTCACCGCCGGACAGGTTGTGGGGCTGGCGGTCGAGCAAGTGGCCGATGCCCAGCAGTTCGGTGGCCTGGTCCATGTCCACCCGCCGTTGCCCCGGGGCGATGCGCTTGAGACCGAATGCCAGGTTGGCCCGCACCGACAGATGGCTGAACAGGCTCGCCTCCTGGAACACATATCCCACTGCCCGTTGATGGGGCGGCACGAACATACCGCGCTCGCTGTCCTGCCACACCTCGCCGTTGATCCGCACGAAGCCTCGTGGCGCGCGCTCCAGGCCTGCGATGCAGCGCAGGCAGGTGGTCTTGCCGGAGCCGGATGGACCATACCACGCCGTCACGCCCCGGCCCGGCAGTTGCACATCCAGGTCCAGGGAAAAATCGCCCTGGTCGAGCTGCAAACGCGCCTGAATCATCGATCAGCTCCAGGCTGTCCGGGTCCTGCGGCGGGTATACAGCGCCAGCAGCACAACGAATGAAAATACCAGCATCGCCGCCGCCAGCCAGTGGGCCTGGGCGTATTCCAGGGCTTCGACGTGGTCGTAGATCTGCACCGACACCACCCGGGTCTTGTCCGGGATATTGCCGCCGATCATCAGCACCACGCCGAACTCGCCGACAGTGTGGGCGAAGCCGAGGATGGCCGCGGTGATGAAGCCGGGGCGGGCGAGGGGCAGGATGACGCTGAAGAAGGTGTCCCAGGGACCGGCGCGCAGGGTGGCGGCGACCTCCAGGGGGCGACTGCCGATGGCCGAGAACGCGTTCTGCAGGGGCTGCACCACAAACGGCATGGAATAGATCACCGAGCCGACTACCAGCCCGGCGAAACTGAACGTTAGGGTGCCCAGCCCGAGGGCCTGGGTCAACTGACCGATCCAGCCATTGGGCCCCAATGCCAGGAGCAGATAGAAACCGATCACCGTAGGCGGCAGCACCAGCGGCAGGGCCACCACCGCACCCACCGGCCCGCGCAACCAGGATCGGGTGCGCGACAGCCACAGGGCGACGGGCGTGCCGATGAGCAGCAGAATCACTGTGGTCAGCGAGGCGAGTTTGAGGGTCAGCCAGATCGCTGAATAATCGGCACTGGTCAGCGGCATTTAGCGTTGGTAACCGTAGGCTTGGATGATGGCGGTGGCTTTCGGGCCCTTGAGGTAGTCCATCAATGCCTTGGCGGCGGGGTTGTCGCGGCCTTTACTGAGGATCACCGCGTCCTGTTTGATCGGGTCGTGCAGTTCGGCCGGGACGATCCATGTCGAACCGCTGGTGAGCTTGCCGTCCTTGTACACCTGGGACAGCGCCACGAAGCCAAGTTCGGCGTTGCCGGTGGAGACGAATTGATAGGCCTGGGTGATGTTCTGGCCTTCGACGATCTTACCCTTGACCTCTGCGGCCAACCCCAGTTTGTCCAGCACCTGGGTCGCGGCCAGGCCGTAGGGCGCGGCCTTGGGATTGGCGATGGACAGGTGCTGGAAGCCGTTGTTCTTGAGGACCTGGCCCTGGTCGTCGACATAGCCGTCCCTGGCCGACCACAGCGCCAGCGTGCCGATGGCGTAGGTGAAGCGTGAACCCTTGACGGTGTCACCTTCGTTTTCCAGCTTGGCCGGGGTGGTGTCATCGGCGGCGAGGAACACTTCGAAGGGCGCGCCATTCTTGATCTGGGTATAGAACTGCCCCGTTGCACCGTAGGCTGCCACCAGTTTGTGGCCGGTGTCTTTTTCGAAGTCAGCGGCGATGGCCTGGATCGGTGCGGTGAAGTTGGCGGCCACGGCCACCTGTACTTCATCGGCCTCGACGGCGCCAGCGGCCAGGAAGGTGGTCAGCAGCAATGACGCGAAGCGGGTGGGGCGCATTGAAGACTCCGTAAGGGGTGGTTTCGCTATATACGGAAATATATAGCGAATGCCTGACAAACGGAATGTGAGTTTTGTGTTGTTGCTGTTGGCAGTGGGGTGAGAATGTGCCGGCCTCATCGCGAGCAGGCTCGCTCCCACAGGGATCTGTGCTTGATCCTGTTCTAGTACCGGACACTGTGGGAGCGAGCCTGCTCGCGATGGCGTCCGGGCCGGCGATGAGGCTCTCAGGCACTTGAACACTTGCCAAGCCGCGCCAGTGTTTCATCAGCCAGGCGCCGGGTCAGTTCGCCGGTCGGCAACTCCCGGCCCATGGGAAACGCCTGGCCCGCCCAGAGGTTGCTGAAATCGGCTTCGTCCTTGGCCCGTAGCGGCATCAAGGCACCACCTGCCAGGGGAAATGCCGGTGCCAGCGGGCTCATCGGGCCGACTTCGCGCATCACCCGGTTGACGATGCCCCGGGCCGGCCGCCCGGTGAACAGGTTGGTCACGGCGGTCTGGCTTTCCCGGGCGGTGCGCAGCGCCCGGTGGTGGGATGCGCTGATCTTGGCCTCGGGGGTGAACAGGTACGCGCTGCCCAGTTGCGCCGCCGATGCGCCGAGGGCAAACGCCGCAACGATTCCCCGCGCATCGCCGATGCCGCCGGTGGCGATCACCGGCACTTTCACCGCATCCACCACTTGGGGCAGCAAGGCGAACAGACCTACCTGGGTGTTGAGGTCGTCGCTGAGAAACATCCCACGGTGGCCGCCGGCTTCGTAGCCCATGGCGATGATCGCGTCGCAACCGTGCTGTTCCAGCCAGATAGCCTCCTCGACGGTGGTTGCCGAAGAAAGGATCTTCGCCCCGGTGGCCTTTACCCGATCCAGCAGGGATTGCTCCGGCAAGCCGAAATGGAAGCTGACCACTTTCGGTCGCATCTCCTCCAGCACCCGGCAGGCGGCATCGTCGAATGGCGTGCGGTTGGACACCGGCGTCGGCGCCTCGAAATCGGCGCCCAGTTCGTCATAGTAGGGCTTGAGTCGCTGCTTCCAGGCCTCGGCCCGCTGCTCGTCGAAGGCCGGTGGCTGATGGGAGAAAAAGTTCACATTGAACGGCTTGTCGGTCTGCTCGCTGATCGTCGTCAATGCCTGGCGCAGTTGCTCGACGTCCAGCATCGCCGCCGGCATCGAGCCCAGCCCGCCGGCATTGCAGGTGGCGACCACCATGGCGGGCCCGGTCACCCCGGCCAGCGGCCCCTGGATAATGGGCAGCTCGATACCGAGCAGGTCGAGGAGGCGGGTGTCTGGCCATTGGCTCATGTGCAGGGTGCTCCGGCAGGGCAAGAAACCCCGTTTGTAGCAGGTGTGGCCCCGCCAGGGCCAGTCGAGTTTTTCAATCGAAGGCAGCGCTTGATCCCTCGGGCGAGAGGATTACCATGCGTGCTTCACTCACCCAGGAGCCTTAGCCATGGATGTAAAACTCAAGGCAGTCGAACCCTTTAGCGTGGCGGGTTTGCAGGTCCGCACCCGCAACACCGATGAGCAGCAACCCGACACGGCAAGGATCGGCCCGATGTGGGAGCAGTTCTTCACCGAGGGCCTGTTCGACCGGATTCCAGCCAGACGCTCGGAGTCGTTCGTCTATGGGGTGTATTCCAATTATGAGTCCGATGCGACCGGGCACTTCGATGTGACGGCCGGCGTGGAGGTCGACGCGACGAGTCCAGGCTACCCCGCCGTGGACATCGAGGGCGGGGATTACCTGGTGTTCTCGGCCAAGGGGCCGATGCCCGACTGCGTGATCCAGACCTGGGGTCTGATCTGGGCGTATTTCGCCGACAACCCACAGACGGTGCGCCGCTTCGCCACCGACTTCGAGGTCTACAGCGGCCCCGATTCGGTGGCGATCTACATTGGCGTTCAGTCCCCGGACGAGCGCTCCAACGCCAGCAACTGACGCTTGCGCTCCACGCCCCAGCGATAGCCCGAGAGGTTGCCGTCGCTGCGCACCACCCGGTGACAGGGGATCGCCACGGCCAGGCTGTTGGCGCCGCAGGCCTGGGCCACTGCGCGCACGGCCTTGGGCAGGCCGATGCGCTGGGCGATCTCGGCGTAGCTGGCGGTGCTGCCGGACGGAATCTCCCGCAGGGCCTGCCAGACTCGCTCCTGGAACGCCGTGCCTTGTAAATCCAGGGGCAGGTTCAGGCCCAGGGCGGGCGCTTCGATGAAGCCGACCACCTGGGCGACCAGTTGCTCGAATTCCCGGTCGGCGCCGATGAGGTTGGCGCGGCGGAATTTATCCTGCAGGTCGCGGACCAGCGCGTCCGGGTCGTCCCCCAGCAGGATGGCACACACGCCTCGTTCGCTTTGCGCCACCAGGATCGCTCCCAGGGAGCATTGCCCGACGGCGAAGCGGATGTCGGTGTTCTGCCCGGCGGCACGGTAGTCGGCGGGTTTCATGCCCAGCACTTTATCGGCCGCTTCGTAAAAGCGGCTGTTGGAGTTGAAGCCGGCGTCGTACAACGCTTCGGTGACGGTCCCCGCGTCGGCCAGGCGTTCGCGCACCCTGCGCGAGCGGTGGGCGGCGGCATAGCCCTTGGGGGTCAGGCCAGTGACGGTCTTGAAGATCCGATGGAAATGGAAGGGGCTCAGGCCTGCGCTTTGCGCCAGTTCATTGAGCCCTGGCAGCTCCTCTGCCGCCTCGATCTGCCGGCAGGCCGCCGCGACCCGGGCGGCTTGTTGGGCGGCCACCTGGGTCTGGTCCCTGGCGGCGCGTTTGCTGGGACGATAGCCGGCGGCCTGGGCCTGTTCCGGCGTGTCGAAGAATTCGACATTCCGCGGATTGGGCAGGCGCGACAGGCTGCTGGGGTGGCAGTAGATACCGGTGGTTTTCACGCCGTAGACGAATTGCCCATCAGCGCGTGGGTCCCGGGCGAGCACGGCGGCCCAGCGGGGATCCAGTTCAGGGGCGAGGGTGTTCGAAGTGGTGTTCATGGTCGTTTTGTCCATTGGCCCGTTTTGGCTACCGTAACCAGCCTGCGGGAGGGCGACACTCCGGCTCTTGCGGTTGAATTCTGCACGGTTATCCGGCGGTGCGGAATGTCATGTTGATGCGCTGCGCGCCCAGCCGTGAATGCCGGCCGTCCTTGAGCGGCAGCACGCCGTGGTAACGCAGCCGGTCGACGCCGCCCCAGACCACGATGTCGCCGTGAAACAGCGGAACGCGCAAGGGCTTGTCGCTGCGCTCGAATCCGCCGAACTGGAACACCGCCGGCAGACCCAGGGAGATCGAGACGATGGGGGCGGTGAGGCTGTGCTCGTCCTTGTCCTGGTGCAACGACATCCGCGCGCCCGGCACGTAGCGGTTGATCAGGCAGGCGTCGGGCACGAAGTCCTCGAAATGTGCTGTCCGCGCGGCGGCCCGGGCCAGTTCGCGGAACAGCGTCGGCATGTCGGGCCAGGGGCGGCCGCTCTGTGGGTCATAGGTGGTGTAGCGATAGCCGCTGCGGTCGGTGGTCCAGCCCAACGCGCCGCAATTGCTCAAGGCCACCGACATGGTAAAGCCGCCGGGCGTGACCATCTGCCGAAACGGCGCAGCCTCCAGGATCGTTTCCAGGTCCGGCAGCAACCGTTCCAGCCAAGGCAGGGCGAAGCCGCGCAGCACGAACGCCTGCTGGCCAATCTGTTCGATCTGCCCGGGTGTCGTCGTCGGCTCGTCGGCGAACAGGTCCAGCGTGATCGGGGTGTCGTCATTGCGCGTCATGAAAAATGATTCCGAGGGTGTGCCGTTGGCCGCTGTGCACGCGGCTGACGCCATGGCGCATGTTCACCCGATAATAACCGCGAACGCCTTTGACCGGTCGTTGATGCACGGCAAACACCACGGCATCGCCTTGTTTCAGACCGATGACCTGGGGACGTGACTGCATGCGCGGGCGTTGTTCGGTAAGCACGAACTCGCCACCGGTAAAGTCCTGGCCCGGTTCCGACAGCAGAATCGCCACCTGCAGCGGGAACACCTGCTCGCCGTACAGATCCTGGTGCAGGCAGTTGTAATCCTGGGGACCGTATTGCAGCAGCAACGGCGTCGGACGCTGTTGCCCGGCGTCATGGGAGTGCTGGATGAAATCGCTGTGCGCGTCGGGGTATCTCACCTCAAGGTCCATGCGTTCGTTCCAGCGATTGGCCAGGGGCACCAACAGCGGATACAACGCTTCTCGCAGTTGCTGGACGATAGCGGGCAGCGGGTAGCGGAAATACTGATATTCGCCGCGTCCGAAGCCGTGGCGAGCCATGATCACCCGGGAACGGAACAGCCCGGACTGCGCGTACAGGCTGCTGAGCTGTCGGCATTGAGTCGCCGACAACAGGTGGCGAAGCACGCCGCTGCCATCCTGCTCGAGGCTCTGTTCCAGGGCTGGAAGGTCGACTGCGTTGATGAACTGGGGCGGAGGAGACATGGTGACAATCCTGGGGGAGAGGATTGGTCAGTTTGGTGGATGTCCTGTTGGCCAACACTCCGGGGCTTGCGGTCAATGTTCCATTCTGGACCGGGGGCCATCTCTCACGCCGCATCACCCTGTGGCGAGGGGGTAAATCCCCTCGCCACAAAAAGCTTTACAACGCCTTGCTGACCTTGACCTCGCTGATCACATCGTCGGACTTTCCATGCATCGCTTCCAGCGCCGCCCGGGCTTCTTCCTTGGTGCCGGTTTCCAGCTGCGCGAACTCGAAGCGGCGTTCGTCGTTGAGTTTGTACTTGATGACGTATTTGGTTGTCTGGGCCACGGTTTTGCCTATGTGAGCTGGGGGCTCAGCTCAGTTTCGAGCTGGAGCGCCGGATGATTTTGATCTTGTGGGTCAGGGTCGGCTTGCGCGTGACGCTGATGGCCCGACGGCTGACGGTATCGATGGTGATGTTCCAGAAACCGGTGCTCGGTGCGGTGATCCGCGCCGGGAACGTATCGAACGCGCCGCCATGGTAAGTATGCCGTCCGCCATTTTTGAAACTGCGGAAGTTCGCGTCGTTCATCAAGCGGATGTTGCACGTTTGGGAGCATTCGATGACGACAATATCGTCTTCGTTGAGGTGCTCGCGTTGGTGGATGAATTTCATGGGCGCCTCCAGAAGGGCTTTTTCTACACGCTCGACACGGTAGGGGGCTGCAATAATGGGACGCAGTTTATCAGCACCGAGGGTGAAATAGCCGGCCCTCGACCTAGGCTCTGTACGAAAAGCCTAATACGGCGCAAAACCTGTGGGAGCAAAGCTTGCTCGCGATAGCGACAGAGCAGTCCACATTGCTGCTGACTGGCTTACCGCAATCGCGAGCAAGTTTTGCTCCAACAGGTTTGTGGCTTGACTGACTGGCATTAGCCCTCGACCCGGCTTTGCTGATTTAGCGCAGCAGTAGCGGATAAAAAAATGCAGGGCGCCGGAGAAAAACAGCTTCTACGCTGTCGGAGGGTCTTTGTCGGAGGAATCATATGAAGCGTAGTGCGTGGGTGTTGGCAGTGGCCGTAAGTGGATGTGCATCGGTATCGGACATCAACCAGACGCCGCCCACCATGAGCGTTATCTCCGGTAAGAAACCTCACGAATATGCCAAATGCGTCGCCGACAAGCTGGCCGGCAGCCGTGGCGCATTGCAGATGGAACCCCATAAGAACGGCGTCCGGCTGATCGTTCCCGGCAAACTATCGAGCCTGCCGGCGGCCGTGTTCGATATTGACGAACGCTCCAGCGGCAGCAGCATCAAGCTGCATGAAAGCATGTCCAATGTACCGCTGCGCCCGGGTGATGTGCAGGATGCGGCCAACGCCTGTATTTCCGGCTGAGAAAGGTATCAGCTCCGTCTGGAGCTTACTTGCATACCACCACGACACTGCGGCTGGTGAAGTTGCCGACATTCACGCCCAGGGTCTTGTCGCTTTCATTGGCCTGGGGCGTACCTTCGGTGCCGACGATACGGTAGCCGGTGCCGGCGCAGGAGGCATCTGCCTTTTCATAGCAGGCGGCCCAGGAATTGGCTTCGCCTGAACAGTCAATGGTCAGGCCCTGTTCGCCGTTGGCCAGATAGGTATTTTCAGTCGAGGCACAACCCGCCAGGGCCAGGACCGTAAACAGCGCCAGAAAAGTTCTCATGGAGTGGTCATCGCAAGGGAAGGGACAAGCGCGAGGTTATAGCGAATGGTCATTTCGGTACAGATAAACAACAGGCCTGCGCCAACGCCACAAGGCAATTGACCCAGGCCCGTCCGGTTATTTCTTGCGGCGATCGGTGCGTGCCGGAGCTTTTTCGCGCTCCTTGGCGGCGGGCGCAGGACGCTCATCCTGGAACACCGCGGCCACTTCCACCGCCATGGTCTTGGTGGGCAAGGGACCGGCAACCTGCTCGCCATGGTAATTGACAATCCACCACTGGCCGTCCTTGTCCTGACTGACCGAATAACCGTTTGCGTTTCGTGTTGCCGACATCTAGCTGCCTCATTGGCGGGATCAAGGGCGCCATGATACGCCAAATGCACGCAAACGGTGCCTGCGGGCTTGCAGCAAGACCGTTGAACCCCCGAAACGAAAGGCGATTGAACTATCCGCCGGTTTATTTCTCTATGATGGCATCGGTTGGCCAGTGCAGGCATTGTAAGGTGCCTGCGGCCTGATTAGACTGCGCCGAAACTCGTCGTACACACCGCCTTTTAAAGGATTCATATGATCAAGAAATGCTTGTTCCCAGCAGCCGGTTACGGTACTCGCTTCCTGCCAGCGACTAAGGCCATGCCCAAAGAAATGCTGCCGGTGGTGAACAAGCCACTGATCCAGTACGGTGTCGAAGAAGCCCTTGATGCGGGCCTGACGGAAATCTCCATCGTGACCGGCCGTGGCAAGCGCGCGCTGGAAGACCATTTCGACATCAGCTACGAGCTGGAAAACCAGATCAAGGGCACCGACAAGGAAAAATACCTGGTCGGTATCCGCAAGCTGCTGGATGAGTGTTCGTTCTCCTACACCCGCCAGACCGAAATGAAAGGCCTGGGCCACGCGATCCTGACCGGCCGTCCGCTGATCGGCGACGAACCCTTCGCCGTGGTACTGGCGGACGACCTGTGCGTCAACCTGGAAGGCGACGGCGTGCTGACCCAGATGGTCAAGCTGTACAAGCAGTTCCGCTGCTCCATCGTGGCGATCCAGGAAGTCGATCCGCAGGAAACCAACAAGTACGGCGTGATCGCCGGCGAAATGATCCGCGACGACATCTATCGTGTGCACAGCATGGTTGAAAAGCCAAAGCCTGAAGACGCTCCGTCGAACCTGGCGATCATCGGCCGTTACATCCTGACGCCGGACATTTTCGACCTGATCGAACAGACCGAACCAGGCAAGGGCGGTGAGATCCAGATCACCGACGCCCTGATGAAGCAAGCCCAGAACGGCTGCGTCATGGCCTACAAGTTCAAGGGCAAGCGTTTCGACTGCGGTGGTGCCGAAGGCTACATCGACGCGACCAACTTCTGCTTCGAGAACTTCTACAAGACCGGCAAGGCTTACTGATAGCCCACGCCGCGGACTGAAAAACGCCCCGACTGGTTCGGGGCGTTTTTTTTGGGGCAATGTATTGCCGTGTCTGGCATAGAACCCTGTGGCGAGGGGATTTATCCCCGCTGGGCTGCATAGCAGCCCCAAACCAACCAACTCAATCTGCCTGACACACCAAGTCGCCTGGTTTTAGGGCCGCTTCACAGCCCAGCGGGGCGGTGCGACGTTTCGCTAAATCCCCTCGCCACAGGAGCCGCGCTTGGCTTGATGACGCTCACCCTGGCTTTTTCATTTTCCGCCCCCATAACCCACGCAACGCTGACCCGTCTGGAAACAGCGGGTATGCTGATGGCCTGCCTAAGGAGACAGTAAATGGCCTACGATTTTGACCTGTATGTGATTGGCGCCGGTTCCGGTGGTGTGCGGGCTGCGCGGTTTGCCGCCGGTTTTGGCGCCAGGGTGGCCGTGGCGGAAAGCCGTTACCTGGGCGGTACCTGTGTGAACGTTGGTTGCGTTCCGAAAAAGCTGCTGGTCTACGGCGCGCATTATGCCGAAGACTTCGAGCAGGCTTCAGCCTACGGCTGGTCGGCGGGCGAGGCGAGTTTCGACTGGGCCACGCTGATTGCCAACAAGGACCAGGAGATCAACCGCCTCAACGGCATCTATCGCAATCTGCTGGTCAACAGCGGCGTGGCGTTGCATGAGGGCCATGCGAAGATCACCGGTCCTCATGAGGTCGAGATCAATGGCCAGCGCCATACTGCCGAGCACATCCTGGTTGCCACCGGCGGTTGGCCGGTCATCCCGCAGATTCCGGGGCGTGAGCATGCCATCAGCTCCAACGAGGCTTTTTTCCTCAAGGAACTGCCCAAGCGCGTGCTGGTGGTGGGGGGGGCTACATTGCGGTGGAGTTCGCTGGGATTTTCCACGGCATGGGGGCGCAGACGTCCTTGCTGTATCGCGGTGAGCTGTTCTTGCGCGGCTTTGACGGCGCGGTGCGCAAGCACCTGGCCGAGGAACTGACGCGCCGGGGCCTGGATCTGCAGTTCAATGCCGATATCCAGCGCATCGACAAGCTGGCCGATGGCAGCCTGGAGGTGACGCTCAAGGACGGCCGCACGCTGTTGACCGATTGCGTGTTCTACGCCACCGGCCGGCGGCCGATGCTCGATAACCTCGGCCTGGAGAACACCGCTGTCACGTTGGATGAGAAGGGCTTTGTCCAGGTCAATGAAAAATACGAGACCTCCGAGCCGTCGATCCTTGCCATTGGCGACGTGATCGGGCGCGTACAGCTGACACCCGTCGCCCTGGCCGAAGGCATGGCGGTGGCGCGGCGCCTGTTCAAGCCCGAGCAGTACCGCCTGGTGGACTACCGGATGATTCCCACCGCGGTATTCAGCCTGCCGAACATCGGCACGGTTGGCCTGAGCGAGGAGCAGGCCCGGGAAGAGGGGCATGAGGTGCAGATTTTCGAAAGCCGTTTCCGGCCGATGAAGCTGAGCCTGACCGACTGTCAGGAACGTACGCTGATGAAGCTGGTGGTGGATGCCCGGACCGACAAGGTCCTGGGTTGCCACATGGTTGGCCCGGACGCCGGGGAAATCGTCCAGGGCCTGGCCATTGCCCTCAAGGCCGGCGCCAGCAAGCGCGATTTTGACGAAACCATTGGCGTGCATCCGACTGCCGCCGAAGAGTTCGTCACCATGCGCACCCCCGCGGCCTGACGCTGTGGAGTAGAAGCTGCCGGGCTGCGGCAGCTTCTACAGATTTTTTCTATCTATACCGTTCCCTGATAGCCAAAACCAATTATTCGCATCAGCTTTGCCAATGAGCCAGGTTGGGCATGAGTGGGTAAGCTTCTCTCCATCAACTTTTCAACCCTGATGGAGAAACACCGATGCCTATCATCAACAGCCAAGTTAAACCGTTCAAAGCTACCGCATTCAAAAACGGCGCTTTCGTCGAAGTGTCGGACGCCGACCTGAAAGGCAAGTGGTCTGTCGTGTTCTTCTACCCGGCTGACTTCACCTTCGTTTGCCCAACCGAACTGGAAGACCTGGCCGACAACTACGCCGAATTCCAGAAACTGGGCGTCGAGATCTACAGCGTGTCCACCGACACTCACTTTGCCCACGCTGCCTGGCACAACACTTCGCCAGCCATCGGCAAGATCCAGTACACCATGATCGGCGACCCGACCCTGACCATCTCCCGCAACTTCGACGTGCTGATCGAAGAAGCTGGCCTGGCTGACCGCGGTACTTTCGTGATCAACCCTGAAGGTCAGATCAAGATCGTCGAAATCAACGACGGCGGTGTAGGCCGTGACGCTTCCGAGCTGCTGCGCAAGATCAAGGCCGCCCAGTACGTCGCTGCTCACCCTGGCGAAGTCTGCCCAGCCAAGTGGAAAGAAGGCGAGGCCACCCTGGCTCCGTCCCTGGACCTGGTTGGCAAGATCTAAGCCCGTGGGTCATCCGAGGGCGATCAGCTCTTGATCAAGTAAGCCGCTTCGCCCCCAAAAAACGCCCGGGCGAGATTCGCTCGGGCGTTGTTTTTTCTGAAATTCAAAAATGGAAATCGCCCGTATGTTGGACGCCAATCTTAAAGCTCAGTTGAAGTCATATCTGGAACGGGTCACCCAACCGATCGAGATCGTTGCATCCCTCGACGACGGTGCGAAATCCCAGGAAATGCTGGCGCTGCTCAAAGACATTGCCAGTCTCTCCACCCAGATCATCTTGCTCGACAACGGCACCGATGCGCGCAAGCCTTCGTTCTCGTTGAACCGCCCGGGAGCCGATATCAGCCTGCGTTTCGCCGGTATTCCCATGGGCCACGAATTCACTTCGCTGGTGTTGGCCTTGCTGCAAGTCGGCGGCCACCCTTCGAAGGCCAGTGTCGAAGTTATCGAACAGATCCGCGCCCTTGAAGGCGAGTTCAACTTCGAGACCTATTTCTCGCTGTCGTGCCAGAACTGCCCGGACGTGGTCCAGGCGCTGAACCTGATGGCGGTGCTGAACCCGAACATCCGCCACGTAGCCATCGACGGTGCGCTGTTCCAGGCCGAGGTCGATGAACGTCAGATCATGGCCGTGCCGAGCATCTACCTGAACGGTGAGAACTTCGGTCAGGGCCGCATGGGCCTGGAAGAGATTCTCGCCAAGATCGACACCAGCGGCATCGAACGCCAGGCCGAAAAAATCAGCGCCAAGGACGCCTTCGATGTGTTGGTGGTCGGCGGTGGCCCGGCTGGCGCGTCGGCAGCGATCTATGCGGCCCGTAAAGGCATCCGCACCGGTGTGGCGGCCGAACGCTTCGGCGGTCAGGTGCTCGATACCATGGCCATCGAGAACTTCATCTCGGTCCAGGAAACCGAAGGGCCGAAACTGGCCGTCGCCCTGGAAGAGCACGTCAAGCAGTACGACGTGGACATCATGAACCTGCAACGTGCCGATGCGCTGATACCAGGCACGGACGGCGCTCTGCACGAAGTCCGGTTCGCCAGCGGTGCGCGCCTCAAGGCCAAGACCGTGATCCTGGCAACTGGCGCCCGCTGGCGTGAAATGAACGTGCCGGGCGAGCAGCAATACCGCAACAAGGGCGTGGCGTACTGCCCGCACTGTGACGGTCCGCTGTTCAAGGGCAAGCGCGTGGCGGTGATCGGCGGGGGCAACTCCGGTGTCGAAGCGGCCATCGATCTGGCCGGCATCGTGGCCCATGTGACTTTGCTGGAGTTCGATGTGCAATTGCGCGCCGACGCGGTGTTGCAGCGCAAACTGCACAGTTTGCCGAACGTGACGGTGGTGACCAATGCCCAGACCACCGAAGTGACGGGCGATGGTCAGAAGGTCAACGGCCTGCGTTACAAGGACCGTCCAAGCGGTGAAGTGCGTGACGTGGCGCTGGAAGGGATATTCGTGCAGATCGGCCTGTTGCCCAACACTGATTGGCTCAAAGGTACTGTCGAGCTGTCACCGCGTGGCGAGATCATCGTCGACGCCCGGGGTGAAACCTCCATCCCCGGTGTGTTCGCCGCTGGCGATGTGACCACCGTGCCGTACAAGCAGATCGTGATCGCCGTAGGCGAGGGGGCCAAGGCTTCGTTGAGCGCCTTCGACCATCTGATCCGGACTTCCGCGCCAGCATAAACAGCCAGGCACTGGAAAAACAAAACCCCATGGGCCTGGCCCGTGGGGTTTTTTATTGAGCTTTCATATCCACCACCGAGCCCTGTGGGAGCAAAGCTTGCTCGCGATAGCGCTAGACCAGTCAACATTGTTGCTGACTGAATTTACCGTCGTCGCGAGCAAGCTTTGCTCCCACAGGTTTGTGGAGGGAGAGCCTTGCTACCACAGCTAGGTTTCTCGGTGGGTCTTAGAGCGGCGCAGGCTGGATAATCTCGACCCAGTAGCCATCCGGGTCCTTGATGAACGCCAGGCTTTTCATGCGGCCGTCGCTCAGGCGCTTCTGGAAGTCACAGCCCAACGCTTCGAAGCGTTCGCAGGCTGCGACCACATCCGGTACCGAGATGCAGATGTGACCGAACCCGCGTGGGTCGGTGTTGCCGTTGTGGTAGGCGAACGCCGGGTCGCTTTCGGTGCCATGGTTGTGGGTCAGTTCCAGGATGCCAGGAATCGATTTCATCCACTCGGTGCGCGCCGCAGCGTCCGCCGGGATCTGGCGCTTGTCCACCAGGGCGAGGAAATACAGGCTGAATTCGGCCTCAGGGAAGTCGCGCTTTTCCACCAGCGAGAAACCCAGTACGCGGGTGTAGAAATCCAGGGACTTGGTTATGTCCTTGACCCGCAGCATGGTGTGGTTGAAGACGAAGTTGGCCGTGGCAGCATCGGGTTGGGCGGTGACGCCCGGGAAAGTGTCGAGTTCGTGCAGGCTCATGGGCCCTCCGGAAAATAAGTGGGGCAAACGACGTCGCAGGGCTTGGCGCGACGGTTCTGTGGCTTGCGTCAAACATGATACGCAGGGTGCGCGGCATCGCCAAACCATGTGCGGCTATTGCCTGGTGCTGCAGTGAGCTTCAGACTTCGCGATTCGTCCTTGAGTGCAGCGCAATGATTCGACCGTTCCTTTCGTTGTTCGTCCTGTTTTTTGCCATGGCTGCAAATACCGCCGTCCAGGCCGCCGAACCGCAGGTCACCTGGCCCCAGGGCTGGTTCATCGAGCCGCTGCCTGCCGATGCATCTGTCGCGCCGGTGGCACCGGGAACCTCTCGGCAACGGGCGACCAAGAATGACCCGGCAGGCAATGCCGTGATGGTCATGGAACTGACCACCACGCCCACCGAGCCCGGTCATCAAGTCAACTTGCAAGGCGTGCTTCTGGAAATGCGCAAGTCGATCCAGAAGGATTTTTTTCAGGGTGGTTATCAAAGTGTATGCAATAAGATTCATGCATCCCTATTGGGCGGGGTAACCGCCCTGGAAACTACCTGTACGATCACGCAGAACGGCCGACATGTGTTGTCTCAGACACTGGTCGCAGCACTTAATGAAGGTCGGGCTTATGTACTGTCCTATGCGGGACAGGCCCAGGTGTTTGTTGAAAGCCAGGATGAAATACAGGCGGTACGAAATAGTCTGAAACTATAAGGCTATCCACCTAATGCGCCAGGCTTACTCCAGAAGTGTGAGTCCATGAAAAAGCCCTGCTATGTTCAGGGCTTTTTTATTCATCCTGGATGTCAGGTACGTACCCAGGAGTCGACGGTGCTTGCGCCGTATTGTTCTTTCCAGGCTTTCAGGCCGCGGTGATTACCGCCCTTGGTTTCGATCAGTTCGCCGGTGTGCGGGTTCTGATAGACCTTGACCACTCGGGCACGGCGGGTTTTAGGCGCCTTGGCCGATGAAGCCCCCGCTTTTGACGGGTTTGGGTCAAGAATTGCGATGATGTCGCGCAAACCCTTGTCGTAGGTCTTCATCAGTGCCTGGAGCTTTTCTTCGAATTCGATTTCTTTCTTGAGCCCGGCATCATTCTTCAGCAATTCCAACTGTTTGAGCTGATCCTGAAGGGCCTTTTCGGCTTTACGAAATTCAACGAGTCTGGACAATTATCGTTACTCCAATCAAATATTTGGCTGAGACCAACCGCAGACAAAGCTATAAGCCAAGCGCTTTGAAGCGCCTCGTGATAAATGACTCTCCTGCTATCCAGCACAGGCAGAAAAATTGTAGTAGTTAAACCGGACAGTGTAAATCGTATCTTTTTCATCATGTAACAAGAGCAAACGTTTTCCTCAAGTTGCATCGCAGTCTGCGCCAGGTCGGTGTGTGTACAAAGTATAGATTCAAATGGGTAATCCGATTGGAAGTTGTGCTTCGCTTGTCGATAGATGGCATTACGATATCGCCCAGTACAACCCAGGCTTTCTTCATTCAATAGCCAAAGCCAATTCGATAAATGCCCGAGTGGCAGGCGAAACCTGGCGACTGTCCAGCACCGCCAGGCCGATCTGGCGCGGTACCGGGGGCGACAAGGGCCGTACGACGAAGTGCGGTTGGTCCCCCTGTGGCAGCGAGCCTTCGGAGATCACGGTCACGGCCTCGCCCCGGCTGACGGTGTTCAAGGTGCTGAGCAACTGTGAACAGCGATAACGCACATTCGGGGTGAGCCGGGCGGCACTGAACAGGCGAGTGACCAGCTCCGCCGATCCGGCCTCGGTGAGCACGAAGGGGTCGTGGCACAGATCGCTGAGACTCAAGCTGGTTCGGGCGGCGAGGGGGTGGGCGGTGGGAAGGAGGGCGACCATCTGGTCCTCCATCAGGGCAAACGTATCGAAACGGTCCTCAGGCAGTACCACGAAGCCGACATCGATCCGTCGCTCATCCAGCCATTGGATGACTTGCCGGTCCGGCCCTTCGTCGATGTGCACCTCTATCCCCGGATGCAAGGCACGATAGCGCTGCAGGATGGCCGGCAACAGCTTCATCGATGAGGTCGGGCCGAACGAGCCGATGCGCAAAGTGCCACGGCGCATGCCGCGGGCGTCGGCGGCTTCCTGGCGCAGGGTGTTGGCCAGCCCAAGCATGGCGCGGGCGCGCAGGAGCAATTGCTGGCCGATGTCGCTGAGCTCTACCAAGGACTGGTGCCGCCTGAACAGTTCGACCCCCAGTTCCTGCTCCAGCGATTTGATGGCATGGGACACCGCTGATTGGCTGATGCCCAAGCGCGTCGCCGCAGCGGTGAAACCATGCAGTTCGGCCACCAGGGAGAAGATTTCGAGCTGGGTGAGGGTCATGAGGAATTGCTCATTTTACGATGACTTAACATGAGCTGGATAATGGGGCATCCGATTCGAACTGGATAGACACCACCTTGTGGCGAGGTGGTGTACCTCGTTTTATTTGTCTGTGGTGAACATGAAAACCCTCGAACACACCTTTTCGACCCCCTCGGACCTGCCGGTCTACCTGAAGCTGTCCATGGTCACCATGATCTGGGGCGGCACCTTCGTGGCTGGCAGGGTTCTGTCCGATGCCCTGGCGCCCCTGTTGGCCGCCAGTCTGCGTTTTTTGCTGGCCAGTGTGGCACTGCTGCTGTTCCTCGGCCTGGCGAGGATCCCGCTGGCCAGGCCGACGGTGAAACAGGGTCTGCAATTGGCGGTGCTGGGATTCTTCGGCATCCTTTTCTACAACCTGTGTTTCTTCTACGGCTTGCACTACATCAATGCGTCGCGGGCCTCGCTGATCGTGGCCTTGAACCCGGCGGTGATCGGCCTGGCGTCCTGGTGGTTGTTCAAGGAGCGGTTGAGTCGGTCCAAGGTCGGTGGCATCGCGCTGTGCATCGGCGGCGCGGGGCTGGTCATTGTCAGTCGCGATCCTTCCTTGCTGCAGGCGTCCGCGCAGGGCTGGATTGGCGACCTGCTGATTTTCGGCTGCGTGCTGGGATGGGGCGTCTATTCGTTGTTTTCGCGCAGCCTGAATGAAAGTCTCGGCCCGTTGCAGACCGTCACCTGGTCGATTCTGCTGGGCACGCTGATGCTGTGGCTGGCCTGTGCGGTCGGCGGTGAGGTTCGTTTCGAAGCCCTGCGCGGGTTGGACGGCAGGCAATGGTTGAGCTTGCTTTACCTGGGGGTGTTGGGCTCCGCCCTGGCCTACATCGCCTGGTACGACGGCATTCGCCGGATCGGCGCTACCCGTTCCGGTGTATTCATTGCCCTCAACCCACTGACGGCGGTGCTGTTGGGGGCGGTGCTATTGGACGAACGGCTCACGGCCTTGATGAGCGTGGGCGGCGGGCTGATCCTGACAGGCATTTTCCTGTGTAACAGACCCCTTGCGCGGTCGGCGAAAAAGACGATTTGATAGAGGAGGCGGACAAATCCGGTTACGCTGTGTAGAATCGATTTACGCATATAAGAATAACGTCTTCTGGCAGCAGAAGCCTCGCCCGCAAAAGCCTTGGGTCGACAATGAAGATACTTGGGTTACAACTGATCTATGGCGATTTCCTCGCCCGCAGCGTTCGCGGTATCTCCTGCGCGCCACCTTGCACCCTCAGCATGGCCAGCAACTAACGTTCCGTTAATTGATAAGCATGATGAGGCGCCGACATGGCAGATCTATACGAAAACCCGATGGGCCTGATGGGCTTTGAATTCATCGAATTCGCATCGCCTACACCCAATACCCTGGAGCCGATCTTCGAGATCATGGGCTTCACCAAAGTCGCCACGCACCGTTCCAAGGACGTGCACCTGTATCGCCAGGGCGCGATCAATCTGATCCTCAACAACGAACCCCACAGCGTGGCGTCGTACTTTGCGGCCGAGCATGGTCCGTCGGTCTGCGGCATGGCGTTCCGGGTCAAGGACTCACAGCTGGCCTACCGGCGTGCCCTGGAACTCGGCGCCCAGCCGATCCATATCGAAACCGGTCCGATGGAACTGAACCTGCCGGCAATCAAGGGCATCGGTGGTGCGCCGCTGTACCTGATCGACCGTTTTGGCGAAGGTAGCTCGATCTATGACATCGACTTCGTGTTCCTCGACGGTGTCGACCGTCATCCGGTGGGCGCGGGCCTGAAGATCATCGACCACCTGACCCACAACGTGTATCGCGGCCGCATGGCCTACTGGGCGGGCTTCTACGAGAAACTGTTCAACTTCCGCGAGATCCGTTACTTCGACATCAAGGGCGAGTACACCGGTCTGACGTCCAAGGCCATGACCGCTCCGGACGGCATGATCCGTATTCCGTTGAACGAGGAATCGTCCAAAGGCGCAGGGCAGATCGAAGAGTTCCTGATGCAGTTCAACGGCGAGGGCATCCAGCACGTGGCGTTCCTCACCGACGACCTGGTCAAGACCTGGGATGCGCTGAAGAAGATCGGCATGCGCTTCATGACCGCTCCGCCGGACACCTACTACGAGATGCTCGAAGGGCGTTTGCCGAACCACGGCGAGCCGGTGGATGAACTGCAATCGCGGGGCATCCTGCTGGACGGTTCTTCCAACCCGGACGACAAGCGCCTGCTGCTGCAGATTTTCTCGGAAACCCTGATGGGGCCGGTGTTCTTCGAATTCATCCAGCGCAAGGGCGACGATGGGTTTGGCGAAGGCAACTTCAAGGCATTGTTCGAGTCCATCGAGCGTGACCAGGTGCGGCGTGGGGTGTTGACGACCGAGTAATACCCGAATCCTGTGGGAGCGAGCCTGCTCACGATGGCGGTGTGTCAGTCACCGATGCATTGACTGACAGGCCGTCATCGCGAGCAGGCTCGCTCCCACATGGGTCAAGTCCGGCGCCGCTGCCGCGTCAGATGCTTGAAGCCTTCAAACACCAACACCGCCACCGCCAGCCAGATGGGGATGTAGGTCAGCCACTCGGCGGCCTTGATGCTTTCTCCCAACAGCAGCGCAACCCCCAGCAGCAACACCGGTTCGACGTAGCTCAATAACCCGAACAGGCTGAACGGCAACAACCGGCTGGCGACGATGTAGGTCACCAGCGCTGACGTGCTGATCACGCCGAGCACGGGGATCAGCAGCGATAACCATGGGTGTTGATCGAAAACGGCGAAACCCTGTTCACCGCTTTGGACGAACCAGAGGGCGACCGGCACGATCAGGGCCATGTCCAGCCAGAGGCCGCCCAGGTGGTCGGTCCTAAGGCGTTTGCGCAAGATGAAATAGATCGGATAACCCACTACCACCAACAGGGTCGCCCAGGAAAAACCGCCGACCTGGATCAGCTCGTTGAGCACGCCGAGGGAGGCGAGGAAGACGGCGATTTTCTGAAAGTAGGACAAGCGTTCGCCAAAGAACATGCGCCCGGTCAGGACCATCGACAGCGGCAACAGGAAATACCCCAGCGACACATCCAGGCTGTAGCCGTTGAGCGGCGCCCACATGAACAGCCACAGTTGCAACCCCATCAACGCCGAAGAAGCCATCGCCCCGAGCAACAGGCGCGGCGTGGCGATCAGGCGCCGGACCAGTTCAGTGACCCGCGTCCACTCCTTTGCCATCAGCATGAACACGGTCATGCAGGGCATCGTCAGCAACATGCGCCAGCCAAAGATTTCCAGGCCGCTCAATGGAGAGAGCAGCGAGGTGTAGTAATACATGACGGCGAACAGCGTGGAGGCCGAAACCGATAGGGCGATGCCTTTGGACACGATAACTCTCTGGAAAATGAGACAGCACCAGAACAATGAGCGCAACACTGTGGGAGCAAGGCTTGCCCGCGATGAAGTCAACGCGATTCACCTGGGAATCGAGGCGTCTTCGTCGCGGGCAAGCCTTGCTCCCACAGCCCGGCACACCACAATGAGGTTCGCTGTACGCAGTGGTTTTATGACGTCCGCGGCACGCGCCCCGGCACGAAATGCCCCACGTCATTGAAGCCCGGTGTCGACGCATGCCCCGGCGTCACCAGCGAATCGATGAAGGCTTCGTCCTCGGCGGTGATCGTCACGGCTTGCGCCTTGGTGTAGCCATCCCACTGTTCCTCGGTGCGCGGCCCGACGATGGCCGAGGTGACGGCGCGGTTGTTCAGCACCCAGGCAATGGCGAACTCGACGATACCCACGCCCCGTTCCCGGGTGTACTGCTGGATCTGCTGGGCAATGCGCAGGGACTCGATCCGCCATTCGGTTTCCAGGATGCGTTTGTCCTGGCGGCCGGCGCGGCTGTTGGCGTCCGGTGCCACGTCCGGCGCATATTTGCCGCTGAGTACCCCCCGGGCGAGAGGGCTGAAGGGCACCACGCCAAGGCCATAGTTCTGGGCGGCGGTGATTTGCTCGGTTTCCGCCTGGCGGTTGACGATGTTGTACAGCGGCTGGCTGATCACCGGCCGGTCGATGCCCAGGCTGTCGGCGATGCGGATCACTTCGGCGATGCGCCAGCCACGGTAGTTCGACAGGCCCCAATAGCGGATCTTGCCTTGGCGGATCAAGTCGCCGATGGCCGACACGGTGACGTGCAGCGGTGTGTTGTGGTCTTCGCGGTGCAGGTAATAGATGTCCAGGTAATCGGTGCCCAGGCGGGTGAGGCTGGCCTCGATGCCATTGAACAGGTGCTTGCGGCTCAGGCCGCTGCGGTTGGGCACGCCGTCCGCCGGGCCGAAGCCGACCTTGGTGGCGAGCACCCATTCCTGGCGGCGACTGGCAATCGCCTCGCCGACGATTTCTTCGGAGCGTCCGTTGGTGTAGACGTCCGCCGTGTCGATGAAGTTGATGCCCTGGTCCCAGGCCTTGTCGATGATCCGCAACGAATCCTCGGTGCTGGTCTGTTCGCCGAACATCATGGTGCCCAGGGTCAATGTCGAGACGTGTAACCCGGAGTGACCCAGTGTGCGGTAGCTCATGACAAGATCCTTTTTATCGATGGGAAAGGCTCAATCAAACCCCAGAACGACCGCACGGATCAAACACATTTATCAAACACCCAGGAACCCATATGGGCGGGCCTCTGTGGGAGCATGGCTTGCCCGCGATGAAGTCAACGCGATTCACCTGGGAACCGAGGCGCCTTCATCGCGGGCAAGCCATGCTCCCACAGTCTTGCTCCCACAGTCTTGCTCCCACAGTCTTGCTCCCACAGTCTTGCTGTCACAGCCTTGCTGTCGCAGATCTGGTGTCAGGCTTTCAAAGTACGGGTCATGCGCAATGCCAGCCCGCTCCCGCAGACAATCACCCCCGCCAGCAGGTACAGCGCCGCATCGGTCGACCCGCTGGCGTCTTTCACCCAGCCCACCAGGTATGGGCTGAGAAAGCCCGCCATCTGGCCCATGGAATTGATCAGCGCCAGGCCGCCGGCCGCCGCGCCCGCGCTGAGCAGGGCGGTGGGCACCGGCCAGAACATTGGCAAGCCGGTGAGGGCGCCCATGGTGGCGATGGACAGGCCCAGTATGGCGATGACCGGGGTGCCGGCGAAGTTGACCGCGATCAGCAACCCCAGCGCGCCCATCAGCATCGGCACCACCAGGTGCCAGCGACGTTCCTTGTGCAGGTCCGCCGAGCGCCCCACCAACAGCATGAACAGCGCAGCCAGCAGGTAGGGAATCGCGCTCAGCCAACCGATTGTCAGGTTATCGCTGAAGCCCAGGTTCTTGATGATCGACGGGAGCCAGAAGTTGATCGCGTACACGCCACTCTGGATGCAGAAGTACACCAGGCCGAACGCCCAGATCGCCGGGTTCCTGAACACGGCGAGCAGGGAGTCGCTGCTGGTCTTCGGTTTGTTCGCCAGGTCTTGCGCGTGGTCGGCGGTGAGCACGGCGCGTTCTTCCGCGGTCAGCCACTTGGCGTTGGCGAAGGTGTCGCTGAGCAGGAAAAACGCCAGGGCGCCGAGAATGACGGTGGGGATCCCCTGCAGCAGGAACATCCACTGCCAGCCCGCCAGGCCACCCTGGCCCGCCGCGAAGTGGTTGAGGATCCAACCGGAGAACGGGCTGCCCAGCAGGCCGGACACCGGGATGGCCGACATGAACAACGCCATGATCCGGCCGCGGCGGAACGTCGGGAACCATTGCGAGAGGTACAGCACCACGCCGGGAAAGAACCCGGCTTCGGCGGCGCCGGTGAGCAGCCGCAAAGTGTAGAACTCGGTAGGAGTGGTGACGAACAGCAGGCAGGTCGACAAGGTGCCCCAGGTGATCATCATCAGCGCGATCCAGCGCCGTGGGCCGAATCGGGTCAGGGCCAGGTTGCTCGGCACACCGCACAGCACGTAGCCGATGAAGAAGATCCCGGCGCCGAGGCCGTACACGGTTTCGCTGAACTTCAGCGCGTCGAGCATCTGCAGCTTGGCGAAGCCGACGTTGACCCGGTCAAGGTAGTTGAACAGGTAGCAGATGAAGATAAAGGGGATCAAACGCAGGGTGATGCGTTTGTAGACGCTGTTTTTTTCGTCTGGAGTAGCCAGGACGGCTGTGGCGCTCTGGGACATGGCGAGTCTCTCTTTATTATGATTTTTGCGAGCCAAGGGGTAACGTTGACCGCCCCTTGAGTCTCGGCCAGCCCAAGGCCCCGTGTCTTTGTGCCTGGGCACAGGGTTTGCGCCCGGACCCTGTGCGCCTGACCAATCCCCCTTGCAAGGAACTCCGCCCATGTTCGAACTCGATCACGACCTGGCGCAGGACATCGTCGACCGGGCGATGGCGATCCTGCCGTACAACGTCAATGTCATGGACAACCAGGGCCTGATCCTGGGCAGTGGCGAGCGCGAGCGGATCAACACCCGTCATGAGGGCGCGCAACTGGTCCTGGCCAATGGTCGGGTGGTGGAGATCGATGCGCACACGGCGCTGCGGCTCAAGGGCGTGCAACCGGGCATCAACCTGCCGCTGATGCTCGATCAACGGCTGATCGGTGTGCTGGGCATCACCGGCGAGCCGGAGCCGTTGCGCACCTATGCCGAGCTGGTGCGCATGACCGCCGAAATGCTCCTGGGCCAGCGCAACCAACAGGCCGAACAGCAGTGGCGCCGCCAGCGTTGCGATGACTTGCTGGCGTTGTTGCTGGGGACGCGGGGGATTCGCCGCGGTTGCTGGATGAGGCGCGGCAGATGGGCCTCAAGCCGCAATTGTCACGGGTGCCGTATCTGTTCGAGTTGGGGCTGGAACATGGGCCGGGGCAGACCGTCGAGGCGCTGAGCGCCTGGCTGATGTCCCGCTACCCCGACAGTTGGTGCCTGACCTCGTCCAAGTCCTCCTTGCTCTGGTGCCGACCGGTCACCGCCTCGGTGGAGAACGAGCGCTTGCTGGGCAAGCTCGACGGGTTGGGCTGGAATATCCTGCGGGTCGCGGTGGGCGGCCAGGCCGAGGGACTGGGGGTCTGCGGCGTTGCTACCGACGGGTAGGGGACCTGCTGGCCTATGGGCGTGATGTGCTGCCGCAATCGAGGTTGCTGACGCTCAATCGCTATCGGCTGCCGGTGATGCTCTGGCGCCATCGCAACGATGACGCCCTGGACGAGTTGCTCACGCCGTTGCGCAAAGTCATCGCCAAGGACAGCAACGGCCAACTGCTCGCGACCTTGCGCAGTTGGTGTGAACACGACGGCCAGAGCCAGGCCTGCGCCGAAGCCCTCGGCATCCATCGCAACAGCCTGCGTTACCGTATGGAGCGCATCGCCGAGCTCAGTGGTGTAGACCCGCTGCGGTTGGATGGGATGCTGGCGTTGTACCTTGGCATCCAACTGCTGCCACAGACCGAAAGTCCCGCCACATAACCCTGTGGGAGCGAGCCTGCTCGCGATAGCGCTGTGTCAGTCCACATCAAGGTTGATTGAACTGACGCTATCGCGAGCAGGCTCGCTCCCACAGTGGATCTTCGGTGTACGCACCTGCTTTTGTGAATCTGAACAATAATCCCACGTGTCTTTTGTGCGGCAGACCGGCGCGACGTCGGCGGTCTGCTGGCAGCATGTCGAGCATCGGAACCGGAGACCAAAATGAAAATAATCATCGCCCCCGACTCGTTCAAGGACAGCCTCAGCGCCCAGGGCGTAGCCGATGCCATCGCCGTCGGGCTGGGTGAGGTCTGGCCGGATGCGCAGTTGATCAAATGCCCGATGGCCGATGGTGGCGAGGGGACGGTGGAGTCGGTGCTGGCCGCGTGCAACGGCGAATGGCGTCATACCCGCGTCCGGGGCCCCTTGGGCGCTGCGGTCGAGGCGCGTTGGGGCTGGTTGGCCGACAGTCGCACGGCGATCATCGAAATGGCCGAGGCCAGTGGCTTGCAGTTGGTGCCACCGGGGCAGCGCGATGCCTGTACCAGCAGCACCTATGGCACCGGCGAGTTGATTCGTGCGGCCCTGGATGAAGGGGCTGGGCGGGTGATCCTGGCGATTGGCGGCAGCGCCACCAACGATGCCGGTGCGGGTGCCATGCAAGCGCTGGGCGTGGCGTTGTTGGATGAGCACGGGCAACCCCTGCCACCCGGCGGCCTGGCCCTGGCAAAACTGTCGCGTATCGACCTGAGTGGCCTGGACCCGCGCCTGGACGGGGTGAATGTCGAGATTGCCGCCGATGTCGACAATCCCCTGTGCGGGCCCCATGGCGCTTCAGCGATTTTCGGTCCCCAGAAAGGCGCCTCCGCGCAGCAGGTGCAGCAACTGGACCAGGCCCTGGCGCACTTCGCCGGACACTGCGCCCAGGTGTTGAGCCGCGACGTCAGGGACGAACCGGGCAGCGGCGCCGCCGGTGGGCTGGGATTCGCGGCCAAGGCATTTCTGGATGCGCAGTTTCGGGCCGGCGTGGACGTCGTCGCCCAACTGACTGGCCTGGCCGATGGCATCGAGGACGCCGACCTGGTGATTACCGGAGAAGGCCGCTTCGACGCCCAGACCTTGCGGGGCAAGACACCCTTTGGCGTGGCTCGCGTTGCACGCCGTCATGGCGTGCCGGTGCTGGTCATTGCCGGCACGCTGGGGGAGGGTTACCAGGCGCTGTACGAGCATGGCATCGATGCCGCCTTCGCATTGGTCAGCGGGCCGATGACGCTGCAAGAGGCTTGCGTCGACGCACCACGTTTGCTGCGCGAACGAGCCCGGGACATCGCCCGGCTCTGGCGGGTCGCCGCCCGGTGACCGGCTAACCGTGGCGCAGGGAGCACGCGCCCTTGCCACGATTTTTTGACACATTATGAAATATATTTCATGGGTGCCCTAAATGAAGGCTCACGTCCAGCCGATAACGGGGCAAGCGTTCTCATAACTCCTGCAATCGATACGCTGACCGGCATGGACGCTCGACCCCATCACACCGAGGTCCACCCATGTCGTTACGCAGCCTGAATATCGCCCCCCGAGCCTTTCTCGGCTTTGCCTTCATTGCCTTGCTGGTCATTATCCTCGGTGTTTTCGCCGCCGATCGTATGTCCGACGTTCGCCAGGCCTCGCTGGACATGGAGCAGAATGAGGTACCCAGTCTCGGCCACCTGTCCAATGTGATGGAGAGCGTGCTGCGCATGCGCATTCTCTCGTTTCGCATATTGGTCAACCGGGACCCGGCCAGCTTGAAGGAAGCCGAGACCCGTATCGGTGTTCTGGTGGAAAAGCTGAACAAGGCTAACGCCGCTTACGCGGCGCTCCCGGCCGGCGCCGAAGAGGCCGGGCTGTACAAGACCTTTTCCGTGACCCTTGAGAAATACCTGAAGGATCAGGAGCAAATGCTCGAGCTGTCGCGACAGGACAAGCTTGATGAGCTACGTGCGCACATCAATACTCGGATCAAGGAAGGCACTGACCTCATGGGCGAGCAGCTCAACGGGCTGATCACGCTGAATGTGGCCAATGCCAGCAAGGCCTCGGCCAGCGCGGGTGAACACTACAGCGGCGCCATCACCGGAATCATCGCCGTCTCGGTCATTGCCGCATTAGCCACCGTATTGCTCGCTGTGCTCCTGACTCGCAGCATCGTCACGCCGCTCAACCGCGCGTTGGAGGCGGCACGGGTCATCGCCGGCGGTAACCTGGTCCAGGCCATTGAAGTCGACGGCAAGGATGAACCTGCTCGTTTGCTCCAGGCCCTGGCCGACATGCAAAGCAGCCTGCGCAAGACCATCGAGCAGATTGCCGGTTCCGCCACCCAATTGGGCGCGGCGGCCGAGGAATTGAGTGCGGTGACCCAGGAATTCTCCCGTGGCCTGCAACGCCAGCACAATGAAATCGAACAGGCGGCGACCGCCGTCAATGAGATGACCGCCGCCGTGGAAGAGGTTGCCCGCAACGCCGTGTCGACCTCCGAAGCGTCAAACCAGTCGACCCAGGCCGCACAGGAAGGTCGCAGCCGGGTGGTGGAAACCGTCGAGGCGATCCAGACCATGACCCATGACGTGCAAGCCACCGCCACCATGGTCGAGGGCCTGGCCGTCCAGGGACGCGACATTGGCAAGGTGCTGGACGTGATCCGTGCCATCGCCGAACAGACCAACCTGCTGGCACTCAACGCCGCCATCGAAGCGGCTCGCGCAGGGGAAGCCGGACGCGGTTTCGCCGTGGTGGCCGATGAAGTCCGGGCCCTGGCCCATCGCACCGCACAGTCGACCCAGGAAATCGAAAGGATGGTCGCCGGCATCCAGAACGGCACCGGCGAGGCGGTGCAATCGATGCAGCAGAGCAACCAGCGCACCCAGAGCACCCTGGAGCTGGCCCGTGCCGCCGGCGTCGCCCTGGAACAGATCACCCAGTCGATCCACCAGATCAACGAACGCAACCTGGTCATTGCCAGCGCTTCGGAAGAACAGGCCCAGGTGTCCCGTGAAGTGGACCGCAACCTGGTGAACATCCGCGACCTGGCGACGCAATCGGCTTCGGGCGCGCAGCAGACGAGCGACGCGACCCACGAACTGTCGCGCCTGGCAGTGGGCTTGAATGCGATGGTGGCGCGGTTTGTGATTTGAGATAGGGTTGAGGCTGGACACCGCATAAACCAGGAGCCGTACATGCGCTATTCAGCCTTGACCCAACGCATCACCGGCGAGGGTGCCGCCGCGTGGCAGATCCACGACCGGGCACTGGCCATGCGTGAGCAGGGCAGGGACGTGTTGTTGCTGTCGGTGGGCGATCCGGATTTCGACACGCCACGGGCCATCGTCGACGCCGCCGTGGACAGCCTGCGAGCCGGGGACACTCACTATTGCGACGTGCGCGGCCTCCACGGTCTGCGCGCCAGCATCGCGGGTCGTCATCGTCGGCGAAGCGGCCAGTCGGTCGGGGCTGAGCACGTCACGGTGCTGCCGGGCGCGCAATGCGCGGTGTATGCGGTCGCACAATGCCTGCTCGACCCCGGCGACGAAGTCATCGTGGCCGAGCCCATGTACGTTACCTACGAAGCGGTGTTCGGTGCCTGTGGCGCGAAAGTGATACCGGTGGCGGTACGCCCGGAGAATGCATTCCGGGTCGAACCGGCCGATGTTGCCCGCCTGATCACCCCTCGGACCCGAGCCCTGCTACTCAACAGCCCCAACAATCCCTCCGGGGCCAGCCTGCGCTTGCCCACCTGGCAGGCGCTGGCGCAACTGTGCATCGAGCATGACCTGTGGCTGATCAGTGACGAGGTCTACAGCGACCTGTTGTACGAAGGTGAGCACATCAGCCCGGCCAGCCTGCCGGGCATGGCCGAACGCACCGCGACCATCAACAGCCTGTCCAAATCCCACGCCATGACCGGTTGGCGCATCGGCTGGGTCATCGGCCCCGAACCCCTGGCCTCACACCTGGCGAATCTTTCGTTGTGCATGCTGTTCGGCCTGCCGGAATTCGTGCAGCGGGCGGCCCTGGTTGCGCTGGAGGAGCAACTGCCTGAAGTGGTGTCCATGCAAGACGAGTATCGCCAGCGTCGGGACCTGGTGTGCGCCATGCTGGATGACTGCCCAGGGCTGACGCCCATTCGGCCCGATGGTGGCATGTTCGTGATGGTGGACGTACGCCAGACGGGGCTCGCTGCCCAGGCGTTTGCCGAGCGGCTGTTGGATGGGTATGGCGTGTCGGTGCTGGCCGGCGAGGCGTTTGGACCGAGTGCGGCGGGGCATATTCGGATTGGGTTGGTGGTCGACCGGGTGAAGCTGGCGCAGGCGTGCCGGCGGATTGCGTTGTGTGCGGCGGGTTTGCTGCAGGAACGGCGGGCATGATCAGTCCGATTATTTCTGAGGAAACTTGTTTGGTCGGACCTATATAAACCGACGAGCGGTCATATTAACTGTCAAACCTGACAGTGGTTCATAAAAGCAATTGGATGCCTAATTTGCTCTGACGACGTACTCAAAAATGAGTGCAAGGGAGAGCAATCATGCCGCCTTTGGAAATCCAGGCCTATGATCCGCCGACAGTGGTCGGGGTCGATGAAAACGATCCGGAGGGTCATATTCCGTTTGAATTACTGCAGAGCGGCATTGAGGTCAGGGTGCCGATCTGGCCTTTTCCCGCAGGTCCTGGCCAAGTTGACAGACTTGTTGTCGAAATGAAGCGTGGCGGGGTGGAAGAGTTCGTGTCGGATACTTCTCATCCTGGGCCGATTACCGAGACGGAGTTTTTCATTTTCATTGCTCCGAATTACCTTGTGAACGATGGTGTGGTGCAGGTTTCATATACGACTTATAACTATGCCGGGAATCCACATCCTTCAGACCCTCGACCTCTGACCATCGATCACACACCCATTCCCCTGGATCTTGAGGGCGTTGATTTTCCCGCAAAGAATCTACACGGCTACCTCAATTGTGAAACCAAACCTCCAATCTGGGAGGGCGTGGAAGTTAAAGTTCCGCCACTTCCTGGTTTTTGCCGAATAGGTGATGTTTGCAGCGTGGAATGGATTGGCTATCAGAGCCTGAACGGTAGTGGTCCGCCAATTGCTTCCACCTATAAAAACATCGAAAAACCGTTGTTGACTGATCAGGAAATAAGAAATGGCTTCTCAGTCACGATAGAGCCTTTTCGCCCCCATCTTGAACCCATGCAGAGTAATGCATCGGCCTTGGCGAACTACAACCTGTATCGCGGCAGGAAAAAAATCGGTGGCTCGGTCAAACGATTGGTAAAAATTGATCGAATCATTCCGGGCGAATCACGTCCTTGCGGGCCTTGAGCCATCATAATTTGTTGTAAGTGTATGTAATTCATGTGCGTCGCATTGTCGACGAGGCGCCATCGTGCATAAAAAGGGAGTTTGTTTCTATGAATATTAAAGTTGGAAGTCTCGGTTCAAGCAGGCAGGTTTCGCTGCAGAATGATGGTGTGCTGCAAACCGATCCACCTGACATCCCCGCGCAGAATTTGCCAGGCGGCGACTTGCGAATTCCACGCGCTGCGCTGGATGCCGATCTGGATTTCACAATTCCAAAGCCCTTGATGGAGTATGAGGGGGATACATTGGATGTTTTCTTACGGCTCAAAGGTGATCCTACGATGGATTACCTTGAGTATGACAAGCCGTTAGGGCCGATTGCCGATCGTGACTGGCCGCTGCCCATGAAAGTTCCACTCGGCAAACTTGTGGAACTTGCGACACCAGAAACGCCCACCCAATATGAACTGGTATATATAGTCGTTGCTGATGGTGCTAACCCGACTGAAGAGGGGGTCGCCGAGTTTCATGTTGACAAGACCAGGCCCTATCAGACCAAAACACCTGCGACGGATCTTTCGCCTCCAGCGGCGGCATTTCCCGCTGATTTGCCCCCTAGCCAGGATATTGATGACGAATATATCGGCAACCACCCAGGCGGCATCGAGATTACATTGACTTTAGCGTCCAGTAACGCTGAAGCCACCGACAGGGTTGATATCTATTGGGGCGATCCCGCCGATCCCGCTTATGCCACCCCTATTCTGAGCAATGTATTGGTGCCCAGTGACGGCAAGATCGTGCTTCCGATCGATATTTTCGAGAACTCCAACGAAGGCTTGAATACCCTGACTTTTCGAGTGACAGATCTGCCAGGCAATGTCAGCCGCGTATCCAGGCAGAATCAGCGGAACGTCCGTCGTTTGGCCCCTCCCGTGGGTAAGCCGCCCGTCGTACCGTTGGCAGACGGGACCGATGGCGATACCTTGATCGATCTGGCCGATTGTGATCAAGGGGTCACGATAGAGATCGAGGTGCCTGTGCCCAGCTCTCCCAATGACCGGATCGTTGCGACCTGGAAGGACATTGATTTGCCTCCGCAGACGGTAGGAACGGAGACGCTGCTTGTCTTTAACGTAAACTTCGCGGATATCGAGACGGCTTATGGTGTGACTGATGGATCTGTTCCAACAAGGGTCAGTTATGTCATGTTACGCGGGTCGGGCAACGTCGTAGTGAGGCAGGAAACAACTATTGATGTCGATATTTCCTATCCTGGGCCGGAAAACCCTGACAAACCAAAGCCGGTTAACCCAGACTTCGAATATCCTCGTCTGGTCTCATCTCAAGGTGTGGATAATATCCTTGACGATAACGATTATGGTGAGGATGCAAAAGTTTTTGTTCAGCTCTATGACTCTCCCGCAACGGAGGCGGGGCAGCTCGTAACCGTCTGGTATGATGATAACGAGCTTTCACCACCTTATTATCTGGCGGCTGGGGAGGAAGGCACGGAAATTCTCGCGGCGACAGTACCTTGGGATATCATTGCACAAAAGCCCAATGGCATCGTGAAGGTGAAGTGGGTCCTGTCAATTATCGGAGGTAATAATCCAGTTTCCTCACGATTCCAAGACGTGAATGTCGATATTACAAAGATCGACTTACCTAAGCCATTGGTGCAAGGGCTTGTAAGGAACAATATCTCCTGTCCTACATTGAACTTCGTGCCGCCGGGCGATGGGACGTCTCGTAGAAATCTGAAAGTTATCATTCCACCCAGCTCATCGCTTGTCGATGGTAAGGACGTGGTGTTGAAATGGGGCGGGTACACTGATGAGTTTGCGACGGTTCCCATTCAGGGTACAGAAGTGACCGTGACCCATACTGTTGTAGGGCCAGTACCCGTAAATGGAATAGAGTTGGAAATAGGTGATTACTTTGATAATTTCAAGCCGGTTTCAGGTGGTTATGGGAAGTTGACCTATACCATCACTGGTATAGTGCCGGATTCGGATGCAGCTATTCATAGGGTGTTCTTGCTGGATAACAACGGTGAGTATTGTGAGATCGCCAACCCGATCCCGTGATACGGGTTATTGAACCGTGTGGATATGAGAGGTTTCATTGTCATGCCCACATGGTTCGCATTCCGAGTCGTTGGGGTTGTTAAAGGATTTATCTGGCCGCGCATTGGGAAAAGTCCTACATAATGGCGCGCCATTACTCGATAGCCTTGCGGACCTCAAAAAGTAGGTCGTTGAATTTCACGGCTTGCTTCCGAAATTCGATCCGTACTTTCGATGCAGGTATTCAGTATGCACTTCAAATCCTTGCTGTTTTCGCCCCCCCTTTCACAAAGACGGTGTTGTGCCTGCCCGTCTTGTTACTTTCTTCCTTTACTGAAGCGGCACCCGTTGTGGGCGGGGTCGAGGATGTCCTTAGTGGCGATCCTGTTGAAAGTTGGGCACTAAGCCAAGGCGCAACGTTGAACGTGAACAATGCCCAGACGTTGAACATCAGCGCCAATGCGTCAACGGTCAATGTCAATGCCGGCAGCAGCACCCAGTCGATATCGGCGAGCGGGAATTCTACAGTCAATCTCAGTGGCGCCAACGTGGCGGGCAGTGGGCGAGCGGGACTCGAGCTGGTCTCCAGCAAGGCCAATGTCGACAACACCCATATCAGTGGCGGACTCAATGGGATCTCAGCGGTACGGGTCAACAATACCCAGGACGGCTCCACAGTCCACATAACGGGAAATAGCACCATTTCCGGGGTTAATTCCGGTGCCTTTGCTTCCTCCCATAGCCTTATCGATGTCACCGATTCCATCCTCGAAGGGACGTCGGCCACCAGTTCTGGCCTGCGGCTACAGAGTGCCAGCGCCGTTGCCAGGGGCAGTACGATCGTCGGTGGGCAGAACGGCGTGCTTGTCGAACTGGATATCACCGGCATTGCTCCGGCCACCCTGAACCTGGAAAACACGACGGTCCAGGGTAAGACCGGTTCTGCCATCGTGGTGGATTTCGCTAATCAGGGCAGTTCCACGGCTGATTTGACCCTGACCAACTCCAACCTGCTGGCCGGCAACGGTACGTTGCTTGAGGTCAAGGGCGGCGCCACCTCTACGATGACGGTCAATGGCAGTGTACTGAATGGCAATATTGTCACCGAGGCCGGCAGCAGCACGGCATTGACCCTGCAAAACAACTCCGTGCTGACCGGGCAGTTGGAGAATGTTGCCAGTGCGACCATCAACGACACCTCTCAGTGGGTACTGGTGGGTGACAGCCAGGTCGGTGACCTTGCACTCAATGGCGGTTCGGTCAGTTTTGGGGCTGACAATGCGTTCTACCAATTGAACGTGACGAACCTGTCGGGCCAGGGCAGGTTCATCATGGGCACCGACTTCGCCACGGGCCGGACGGATGTGCTTAACGTGACCGGAACCGCCAGCGGCACTCATGAATTGCTGATTGCCAGCAGCGGTACCGAACCCGCGGCCGGTCGGCCGATCACCGTCGTGACCACCGCCGGGGGGAACGCAACATTCACATTGTTCAATGACGTTGTGGATCAGGGCGCTTATTCCTATGGGCTGGCCAAGAGCGGCAATGACTGGATCCTGGACCCGGAAACGCGTGTCATCAGCCCAGGGACGCGCTCGGTGTTGGCATTGTTCAATACGCCACTGCCTACCTGGTACGGTGAGTTGACGTCATTGCGCTCTCGCATGGGTGAGTTGCGTTTCAATCCTGGCCAGTCCGGGGCATGGGGACGTACCTATGGCAACAAGTTCGACATCGCCGATGGTTCCGGTGTCGGTTATCGGCAGTCCCAACGTGGATTCACTCTCGGCGCTGACGCTGCGTTGCCGGCGGGGGATGGCCAATGGCTGGTGGGGATCATGGGAGGCCATAGCACCTCCGATCTCAATTTGCAGGGCGGCAGCTCGGGTAACGTCGACAGCTTCTACCTGGGCACATATGCCACCTGGCTCGATGCGAGCAGCGGGTACTACGCGGATGCCGTGCTGAAAGTGAACCGGTTTCGCAACGAAGCCAAAGCCCGTCTGAGCGATGGAACCCGAGCCAAAGGTGACTATGACAACAGCGGCGTGGGTGGATCGGTCGAGTTCGGCCGGCACATCAAGCTCGACGATGGGTATTTCATCGAGCCGTTCACCAAGTGGTCGGCGGTGGTCATCCAGGGCAAGAGCTATTCCCTGGATAATGATCTGCGTGCCGAAGGGGACCGCGCTCGATCATTGTTGGGCGAGGTCGGGTTGACCGCAGGACGCAACTTCAAACTGGAAAACGACGTTGAGTTGCAGCCTTATGTCCGTGTTTCAGGCGGTTATGAGTTCGCAAAAAACAATGAAGTGCAGGTCAATGACAATGTATTTAAAAACGACCTTTCCGGCTCTCGAGCGGGTTTCGGGACCGGTATTGCCGCCGCGATGACAGACAAGTTGCAGGTGCATGCGGATTACGAATACAACGATGGCAAGAACTTCCGACAACCGGGAGGCTTGACACTGGGGTTGCGATACGCGTTTTAATATCAACGTAAGTCAAAAAGGAGGCCTTGGCCTCCTTTTTTATTTACGACTTGCGTGATATCGCGCTAAGCATTAGCAATTCCTTGCGCGCGATTTGGGATGACGCAAGTTCCTGGGAGTCCTTACGGGAGGATAGGCATGAAATATGACCCGCAGGTTCAGTGTCTTGACGGTGTCTTCATCCCGATTCTCGAGTTCTGCACTGAGCTCACCTGAGAGCGTTGATTTTTCTGGATCGTACTCAAGCCCGACGACGCCTTGGATGGGGGTATAGACCACCGGTGTAGCCGGTGTTGACCGATCAATGAAGCTCATACCTACAGGGTAGGGAGTCTCACCCAGTTTATACCGGCCATTCTGAAAGTCCTTGGTGAAGGACATCAGTAACTCTTTGTACGTGTAGTCCGGCCCAGGGGCAATCTGTGTGGCCAGCATGACATGAGCCCTTTCGTGAGGTGGAGGATAGTCGGGATAGTCGGCCTCCGAAAGCTCTACCAGACTGGCGCTAAAGGGTTCTGTTCCATTGATAACTCCTTGGCACATTCCCAGTAACTGAGGTTGCGTATTCGTGCTCGCAAGTGCGTTCATTGATATAGTCTCCACTGTCATGACAAGTGATGTCTCACCAATGGAAAACAGGCGAGATCAACCTATGTAATGCCGCCCTGACGAACTTGTAAACTGTAAGACCTGACAGTTTACGCACCGACATTCCTGTGACTCTTTTGGAGTTAATCATCTGGACGCCATTCAGTTGAGATCCTTCCGGCGGCCACGCACCAGCCTCATCACCCCCACGAAAAACACCGGCACAAACACCACCGCCAACGTCGCGCTGATCATCCCGCCAATCACCCCGGTCCCGATGGCCTGCTGGCTCGCCGAACTGGCCCCGGTGGCGATTGCCAGGGGCACCACACCAAGGATGAACGCCAGGGAGGTCATGATGATCGGCCGCAGGCGCAGGCGTGCGGCCTGGAGGGTGGCGTCGACCAGGTCGTGGCCTTCGTCGTACAGGCTCTTGGCGAACTCGATGATCAGGATCGCGTTCTTCGCCGACAGGCCGATGATGGTCACCAGGCCGACTTTGAAGAACACGTCGTTGGGCATACCGCGCAACGACACCGCCAGCACCGCGCCGAGTACCCCCAGCGGTACTACCAGCAGCACCGAGGCGGGAATCGACCAGCTCTCGTACAGCGCCGCCAGGCACAGGAACACCACCAGCAATGAAAGGCCCAGCAGGATTGGCGCCTGGGTGCCGGACAGGCGTTCCTGCAACGACAGACCGGTCCATTCCTGGCCCAGGCCTGCCGGCCCCTGGGCCACCAGCCGTTCGATCTCCGCCATGGCCTGGCCGGTGCTGTAGCCCGGTGCCGGTTCGCCGGAAATGCTGATGGCCGGGTAGCCGTTGTAGCGGGTCAGTTGCGTCGGGCCCTGAGTCCACTTGGCCTGGACGAAGGCCGACAACGGCACCATTTTCCCGGCATCGTTGCGCACATGGATCTTCAGCAGATCGGCCACCTGGCTGCGCTGGTCGCCTTCGGCCTGGACCACCACCCGCTGCATGCGCCCCTGGTTGGGGAAGTCATTGATGTAGCTCGAACCCACAGCGGTCGCCAGCACATTGCCAACATCGGCGAAAGATACTCCCAGGGCATTGGCCTGCTTGCGGTCGACTTCCAGCTGTACTTGCGGCGCTTCGGCCAGGGCGCTTTCGCGCACGTTGATCAGCACCGGGCTTTTTTCGGCGGCGGCGAGCAATGCGTCGCGGGCCTGCATCAGCGTCGCGTGGCCGAGACCGCCGCGATCCTGCAGGCGGAACTCGAAGCCGCTGGACGTCCCCAGGCCATCCACCGGTGGTGGCAGCACGGCGAAGGCCATGGCGTCCTTGATCCCGCCGAAGGCCTGGTTGGCTCGCTCGGCTATGGCGCTGGCCGAGTCGTCGCTGCCACGGTGTGACCAGTCCTTGAGGGTGGTGAACGCCAGCGCCGCGTTCTGCCCGCTACCGGAGAAACTGAAGCCCAGGATCACCGTGCTGTCACCGACACCCGGCTCGCCGGCGTTATGGGCTTCGATCTGCTCGACCACTTGCACCGTGCGGTTCTTGCTCGCGCCGGGCGGCAATTGGATGTCGGTGATGGTGTAGCCCTGGTCTTCCACCGGCAGGAACGAGGAGGGCAGGCGACTGAACAGCAGACCCATGCCCACCAGCAGCAAACCGTAGATCACCAGGTAGCGTCCGGTACGCTTGAGGGCATAGGCGACCCAGCCTTGATAGCGCTCACCCAGTTGATCGAAGCGGCGATTGAACCAGCCAAAGAAGCCGCCCTTGGCGTGATGCTCGTCCTGGCTGATGGGCTTGAGCAGGGTGGCGCACAAGGCGGGCGTCAGGCTCAGGGCCAGGAACGCCGAGAACAGGATCGACGTGGCCATGGACAGCGAGAACTGTCGATAGATGACCCCCACTGAACCCGGCATGAACGCCATTGGAATGAACACCGCCACCAATACCAGGGTGATGCCGATGATGGCCCCGGTGATCTGGCGCATCGCCTTGCGCGTCGCATCTTTGGGCGACAGCCCTTCGCTGGCCATGATCCGTTCGACGTTCTCCACCACGACGATGGCGTCGTCCACCAGGATGCCGATGGCCAACACCATGCCGAACATGGTCAGCACGTTGATGGAGAAGTCCAGCGCCAGCATGATGGCGAACGTGCCCATCAGCGCCACCGGCACCACCAGGGTCGGGATCAGGGTGTAGCGGATGTTCTGCAGGAACAGGAACATCACGGCGAACACCAGCAGCATGGCCTCGCCCAGGGTGTAGATCACTTTGGTGATGGAGACCTTGACGAATGGCGAGGTGTCGTAGGGAATCTTGTATTCCACGCCGGCCGGGAAGTAGCGCGCCAGTTCGTCCATTTTCGCCCGCACCAGGGTCGCCGTGCTCAGGGCATTGGCCCCCGGCGACAGCTGCACGCCGACGGCCGTGGAGGGCTTGCCGTTGAGGCGGGTGGAAAACTGATACTCCTGGCTGCCGACTTCCACCCGCGCCACATCGCCGATGCGCACGGTGGAACCGTCGGGGTTGGCCTTGAGCACGATGTCGGCGAATTCTTCCGGCGTCGACAACTGGCCCTTGACCAGGATGGTCGCGGTGATTTCCTGGGTGCCGCGGCTCGGCAAGTCGCCAATGCTGCCCGCTGAAACCTGGGCATTCTGCGCCAGGACGGCGGCGTTGACGTCGGCCGGAGTCAGGTTGAAGCCGAGCAGTTTCTGTGGGTCGATCCAGATCCGCATCGCCCGTTCGGCGCCGTACAACTGCGCCTTGCCGACGCCGTCCAGGCGCTTGATCTCGTTCATCACGTTGCGCGCCAGGTAGTCGCTGAGGGCGACGTCGTCGAGCTTGCCGTCATTGGACGTGAGGGTGATCAGCAGCAGGAAACCGGCCGAGACCTTGTCCACCTGCAAGCCTTGCTGGGTGACCGCCTGGGGCAGGCGCGACTCCACCGCCTTGAGGCGGTTCTGCACGTCGACCTGGGCCAGTTCCGGGTTGGTGCCGGGCTTGAACGTCGCGGTGATAGTGGCGCTGCCCAGGCTGCTCTGGGAACCGAAGTACAGCAGGTTGTCGGCGCCATTGAGCTCTTCCTCGATCAGGCTGACGACACTCTGGTCCACGGTTTGCGCCGAGGCACCGGGGTACACCGCGTAGATCTCGATTTGTGGTGGCGCGACGTCCGGGTACTGGGCCACCGGCAATTGCGGGATCGCCAGCACACCGGCCAGCAGGATGAACAACGCGACCACCCAGGCAAACACCGGACGGTCGATAAAGAACTGCGGCATGGGAAACGTCCTGCTTACTGACCAGGTGCCTGGGCGAGTGGAAGAGGGGAGTTGTCGATCTGGACTTTTTCACCGGGGCGGGCATGTTGCAGGCCTTCGACGACGATGCGGTCGCCCGGCTTCAGGCCGTGGGTGACGATCCAGCGGTTGTCCTGTACGCCGCCCAGTTCCACCGGTTGCAGGCTGACTTGCTGCTCGGCGTCGACCAGCAACACCTGGGCGACGCCGGCACTGTCACGCTGGATGGCCCGTTGCGGCACGCTGATGCCCTGGCGGTCGACGGCCTGCTCCAGGCGCACGCGCACGAAGCTGCCGGGCAGCAGGTCGAGATCGGGGTTGGGGAACTCGCTGCGCAGGGTGATCTGGCCGGTGCCCGGGTCGACGCTGATGTCGGTGAACAACAGCTTGCCCGGTAGCGGGTAGAGGCTGCCGTCGTCCTGGATCAGCGTGGCCTTGGCCTGGTCCTGGCCGACCTGCTGCAACTGACCGGCACGCAAGGCCCGGCGCAGCTCGTTGAGTTCGCGGGTCGATTGGGTGAGGTCGGCGTGGATCGGGTTCAATTGCTGGATGAGGGCCAGCGGCGTGGTTTCGTTCTGCCCCACCAGCGCGCCCTCGGTCACCAGTGCCCGGCCGATGCGTCCGGCAATCGGCGCGGTGACCGTGGCATAACCCAGGTTCAACCGGGCCCGCTCGACGGCGGCCTTGTTGGCGGCGACATCGGCGGCGGTCTGGCGTGCGGCGGCGCGGGCGTTGTCGTAGTCCTGGGCGCTGATGGCGTTGTCCTCGATCAACCGGGCGTAGCGCTGCTCCTGCAAGCGCGCCTGGAACGCGTTGGCCTCGGCCTTGCGCAACGCCGCCTCGGCGCTGTCCAGGTCGGCCTTGAACGGCGCTGGGTCGATGCGGAACAGCACGTCGCCCTTTTTCACATCGCTGCCTTCGCGGTAGACCCGTTGCAACACCACACCGGGCACCCGTGCGCGGACTTCGGCGATGCGCGGCGCGGCGATACGCCCGCTCAATTCGCTGCTGATGGACAGCGGCCGGGCTTCGACGGTTTCGATGGCAACGGTGGGGCGCGGTGCCTCGTCCGTGGGTGGCGAGGCCTTGTCGCAGGCGCTCAACGACAGTACCCCGAGCAACAGGCCCAGGGTGGCGAAAGAGTTCTTTGGCATGGTGCTTCCCCAATGATGAACATCGCCATGCTACGGAGAGCGGTGGGGGACAGCGGTAAAGGTTTGTAGGGGGTGTGTGAAATTGTGTAAGGGGTTTGCTCGCGAGCGGGTGAGGACGTATATCCTTGGCTGCTTGAGATTTTCTGCGCCTGGCAGGGCCTCATCGCGAGCAGGCTCGCTCCCACAAGGTTCACGCAAACCCTGTGGGAGCGAGCCTGCTCGCGATAGCGGTGTGCCAGGCGCCACAGCACTTTCTGGAATCCCCCATGCCCAACATCCTCCTGGTGGAAGACGACACCGCCCTCAGCGAACTGATCGCCAGTTACCTGGAACGCAACGGCTATCAGGTCAGCGTGCTCAGCCGGGGCGATCATGTGCGCGAACGGGCGCGGGTCGATCCGCCGGACCTGGTGATCCTCGACCTGATGCTGCCGGGGCTGGACGGCTTGCAGGTCTGCCGTTTGCTGCGGGCCGATTCGGCGACCCTGCCGATCCTGATGCTGACCGCCCGGGACGACAGTCACGACCAGGTGCTGGGCCTGGAGATGGGCGCCGACGACTACGTCACCAAGCCGTGCGAGCCGCGGGTGTTGCTGGCGCGGGTGCGCACCTTGCTGCGGCGCAGCAGCCTCAGCGAGCCGCAGACGGCCAACGACCGCATCCTCATGGGCAACCTCTGCATCGATTTATCCGAACGTACCGTGACCTGGCGCGGGCAAGCGGTGGAGTTGTCCAGTGGCGAGTACAACCTGCTGGTGGTGCTGGCCCGTCATTCCGGCGAAGTGTTGAGCCGCGACCAGATCTTGCAACGCTTGCGCGGCATCGAATTCAACGGCACCGACCGCTCGGTGGACGTGGCGATTTCCAAGCTGCGGCGCAAGTTCGACGACAACGCCGGCGAAGCGCGCAAGATCAAGACAGTGTGGGGCAAGGGGTATCTGTTCAGCCGCTCCGAGTGGGAGTGCTGAGTCGATGTGGAAGCTGTTGATCCGCCTTTACCTGGTCACCATCGTGTCCTACAGCGCAGCGATCTACCTGATGCCGGAACTGGTGATCCGCCTGTTCCATGAGCGGTTCATGAGCTACAACCTCGACTACTCCCGTGGCCTGCAAACCCTGATGAGCAAGCAGTTCCATGCCGTGCCGAGTGAGCAATGGCCGGCGCTGGCGGCGCAGATGGACAAGGAATTCGAACCGCTGCGCATCGAGTTGGCTGCCATTGATGACGCGGATTTCAGCGCGGATGAGCAGGCGCGTCTCAAGCGTGGCGAGAACGTGGTGCGCCTGGGTGACTGGGCCTGGCGCACCCTGGCGGTGGCGCCTCTGGACGAGCGCACGGTGGTCAAGATGATCGTTCCTCCTGACCCGACCGACGTCAATTGGTTGTACTGGAGCATCAACGTGTTGATCGGCGCGACGATGCTGGCGTGCCTGTTGCTGTGGCTGCGGCCGCACTGGCGCGACCTGGAGCGCCTCAGGAGCACCGCCGAACGCTTCGGCAAGGGCCATTTGAGCGAGCGCACGCACATCGCCTCCAGCTCGAACATCGGTAGCCTGGCCCATGTGTTCGACACCATGGCCAGTGACATCGAGAACCTGCTCAACCAGCAGCGGGACTTGCTCAATGCGGTCTCCCATGAATTGCGTACCCCTTGACCCGGCTCGACTTCGGTCTGGCCCTGGCGCTGTCCGATGACTTGCCACCGGCCAGCCGCGAGCGCCTGCAAGGGTTGGTGGCGCACATTCGTGAACTGGACGAGCTGGTACTGGAATTGCTCTCCTACAGTCGGTTGCAGAATCCCGAGCGCCTGCCGGAGCAGGTCGAAGTGCCGCTGGACGAGTTCATCGACAGCATCCTGGGCAGCGTCGACGAGGACCTGGCTGCGCCGGACGTGGTGATCGACGTGCTCTTGCATGGGACGTTGGAGCGTTTTGTGCTGGACCCGCGGCTGACGGCCCGGGCACTGCAGAACCTGTTGCGCAATGCCATGCGTTATTGCGAGAAGCGGATCCAGGTCGGTGTGCGAGTGGGCGACGAGGGCTGCGAGATCTGGGTCGACGACGACGGCATCGGCATTCCCGACGGCGAGCGCGAGCGGGTGTTCGAGCCGTTCTACCGCCTGGACCGCAGCCGCGACCGCGCCACGGGCGGTTTCGGCCTGGGCCTGGCCATCAGTCGCCGCGCCCTGGAAGCCCAGGGGGGCACCTTGACGGCTGACGTCTCACCGCTGGGCGGCGCACGCTTCAGGTTGTGGCTGCCAACGCCCCAGCCATAACCTGCAGTTTCCTGTGGCGAGGATTTACTGTGGCGAGGGGATTTAGCGAAACGTCGCACCGCCCCGCTGGGCCGCAAAGCGGCCCCCCCTTCATCACCCAAACAACCCCGCCGCAATATTGATCGAGAACCCGAGAATCGCCGTGTTGAACACAAACCCGATCAACGACTGCGCCAGCACGATCTTGCGTAACTGCCGGGTGGCAACGCCCACGTCCGAGGTCTGGACGGCCACGCCGATGGTGAACGAGAAATACAGGAAGTCCCAGTAATTGGGCGTGGTCAGCCCTTCGGCAAACCGCAGGGCCGGCTCCTTACCGTCCCAGGTGTAATACAAACGCGCGTAATGAACGCTGAAGATCACCCCGATCAGCAGCCATGAACCGATCACCGTGAGCGCGGTGAAACCGTAATGCAGCAGCTTGCCTGCGGTTTGCAGGTCGCGGCTGCCGGCCAGCTCGAAGGTGATGGTCGCCAGGCTGGCCAGCGCCGCGATGCAGACCACCAGCAGGACCAGCCCGGCATTTTCGTCTTCGATCTCGGCGATGCGCCTGACGTCGGGCGCCTTGGCGCGCACGGTCAGCCAGACCATCAGTGCCAGGTACGTCCAGACTCCGACATTCCAGCCGATGAGGATTTTGCCGATGACTGAATCCGCGGGAACCAGGAGTCCCGCGATCAGGCCAAGGGCCGTTGCGCCGGAAAGGCGTGGGTGGGTGCGAGCGAGGAAGGGCACAGGTTAGTTCGTCATGTCGGTGGACTGAATCAATTGCACACCCGCTTGTTGCATCCGTCGTAGCGCCGCGTCTATCGAACCCTCGATATCGATGCCCCGGCAAGCGTCGAGTACCACGACGGCATTGAACCCCGCGATCCGCGCATCCAGGGCGGTGAACATCACGCAGAAATCCAGGGCCAGCCCCACCACATAGACGGTGTCGACGCCGCGCTCCTTGAGGTAACCCGCCAACCCGGTGGGTGTCTGGCGGTCGGCCTCCATGAACGCCGAATAACTGTCGATGTCCGGATTGCAGCCCTTGCGGATGATCAGTTGGGCATGGGGCAGGTCCAGTGCCGGGTGCAACGCCGCGCCTTGGCTGCCTTGTATGCAGTGGTCGGGCCACAGGGTTTGTTCGCCGTAGGGCAACGGGATGGTGTCGAACGGTTGCTTGCCAGGGTGGCTGGACGCAAACGAAGCGTGTCCGGCCGGGTGCCAGTCCTGTGCTAGGATGACCCGCGTGAATGACCGGCCCAGACGGTTGATCAGTGGCACGATCTCATCGCCCCCTGGCACGGCCAACTGGCCACCCGGGATGAAATCGTTCTGTACGTCTATCACCAGCAATGCAGTAGTTGTGGCGCGAGTCATGGCTACGTTCTCCTTGAAGTCGTCTGCAAGCTTAGCGGAACCGGATCGGATCCAGTATCGTCGCGGGCTACTACGTCATCGCGAACAGCCGCGCGAAGCGGCGGCACACCCAACAGTAATCTCCATGCACGGCGAAGTGTCTTTCGTCGTAAACATTCCCAGATTGATGGCTTTTTGATACTTCCTGCGAAGGGATTGAGTACAATCGCAGCCTCAACCGGGCATGGAGGCAGTTCGGCGTTTCAGCTACGAGAAAACCCCCATGCTCATCGGCAGTTATTCCCCCGCCCTTGTTTTGATTTCCCTATTGGTTGCAGTACTGGCGTCCTACACCGCGCTGGATCTGGCCGGACGTATCGCCACCACCCGTGGCCACGCTGCTCACCTCTGGATGGCCGGTGGCGCATTCGCGATGGGGGTGGGTATCTGGTCAATGCATTTCATCGGCATGCTGGCATTCACCTTGCCGGTGGAACTTGGTTACGACCTGTCCATCACTGCGCTGTCGTTGCTGATTGCCATTCTTTCCAGTGGTTTTGCCCTGTGGCTGGTCAGCCAGCCACGTTTGCCGGCCTGGCAGTTGGCTTTTGGCGCGCTGATCATGGGCGCCGGCATCAGCGCCATGCATTACACCGGCATGGCGGCCCTGCGGATGCAGCCGGGCATCGACTACGACCCGACGCTGTTCGGCGCTTCGCTGGTGATCGCGGTAGGGGCCTCCGCCGCGGCGTTGTGGATTGCCTTTCGCCTGCGCCACAACAGTCCCCGTGTTCGACTGGCCCGTGCCGGCGCCGCCGTGATCATGGGCGTGGCCATTGTCGGCATGCATTACACCGGCATGGCGGGGGCGCAGTTCAGGGAGGGCAGCTTCTGTGGTTCCCTCGACGGCTTGAGCGGCAAAGGCCTGGACAATGTGGTGCTGATCACGACGTTGGCGGTGCTGGCCATTGCCTTGCTGACGTCGATTCTCGACGCACGCCTGGAGGCCCGTACCGCGGAACTGGCCCAATCGTTGACCCAGGCGAACCGGGAACTGACTCAACTGGCCCTGCACGACCCCCTCACCGGATTGCCCAACCGGGTGCTGCTGGCGGATCGCATCGACCAGGCCATGCACCGGGTGCAGGAGCAGGGTGGCTGCTTCGCCTTGATGTTCATCGACCTGGACGGCTTCAAGCCGGTCAACGACGCCTTTGGCCATCACATGGGTGATTTGCTGCTACGCGACGTGGCCCTGCGCCTGCGCGAAGATTTGCGCAGCCAGGACACCCTGGCGCGGATCGGCGGTGATGAATTCGTGTTGCTGGTGCAACTGGCCGAGCCCGACGATGCCCTGCGGCTGGCGGCGCGCCAGGTCGGCTTGATCGGCCGCACGTTCCGGGTCACTGAGCATGATCTGCAGATTTCCGCCAGCGTCGGTATCGCGCTGTTCCCCGGTAACGGTCTGAGCGCCGAAGAGCTGCTGATGAACGCCGACGCGGCGATGTACCACGCCAAAGGCGCCGGCAAGAATGGCTACAGCTTTTTCGATGCTTCGATGAACAGCAATGCCCGCAAGCAATTGCAGTTGCTGCAAGACTTGCGCATCGCCGTCGAACAGCGGCAGTTCAGCCTGCATTATCAACCCAAGTTCGACGCGGCCAACGGTCGTCCGGTCGGCGCCGAGGCGTTGCTGCGCTGGCACCATCCGACCCAGGGCCTGTTGATGCCCGACACCTTCATCGACCTGGCGGAAAAGACCGGGCTGATCATCCCCATTGGCGAATGGGTACTGAACGAGGCCTGTCGGCAGATGCGTGAATGGTACGTGCTCGGTTATACCGATTGGCGTATCGCCGTGAACCTCTCGGCCTTGCAGTTCTGCCATGCCGGACTGGTGCAAAGTGTCGCCAAGGCCCTGGAGGTGCACCATTTGCTGCCCAACAGCCTGACCCTGGAAATCACTGAAACCACCGCCATGAGCGACGCGGATGCCAGCATGACGGTATTGCAGCAGCTTTCGGACATGGGTGTGGACCTGTCCATCGACGACTTTGGCACCGGCTATTCGAGCCTGATGTACCTCAAGCGGCTGCCGGCCAACGAGCTGAAGATCGATCGCGGCTTCGTGCGCGACCTGGAGCACGACAGCGACGACGCCGCCATCGTCTCGGCCATCGTCGCCCTCGGCCAGGCCCTTGGCCTGCGGATCGTCGCCGAAGGGGTGGAGACCGATGTGCAACAGGACTTCCTGACCCAACTGGGCTGCGACTCACTGCAAGGCTACCTGCTGGGCCATCCAATGCCGGCCGATCGCTTCCTGCAGAATATCCGCCAGGTGCCACGCTTGGCGGTGGTCTGAAACAGCATCGCCTGTGGGAGCGAACCTGGTTCCGGGATGACCGGAGAGTTCATGTCTACCGCCATTCCCTGTGGGAGCGAGCCTGCTCGCGATAGCGATGGCTCAGTTGCAGGTGAGTCGACTGTGCAGCCGTCATCGCGAGCAGGCTCGCTCCCACAGGGGGAGTCATGGTGCAGGAGATATCGAGTACGCCGCTGGACCTGTGGGAGCCGGGCTTGCCCGCGAAGGCGGCGGTCCATTCAACATCTTTGTGGCCGATACACCGCTATCGCGAGCAAGCCGGTCCCACAGGCTTTATGTATCTTGGTTGGTCGCTACAGTAAAAGGAATGATTCGCCACCGTTGAAGTCGGAGATTCAGTACCTTGATAACTGGAGTCTTTCTATGCGTAAACCAACCTTGATCGCCAGCCTGGCGCTGATCGTCGGCCTTGGAGCCCTTGGGCCTGTTGCACAAGCGGTCGAGAAAACCGGGGATGCCTTGGAGCATTCGCCGAGCAATGGCCGCAGGCTGGTGGAGAACGACCGGGTACCCGCGGATTACCAGCGCGCGGACAGGGCCATGAAAGACTGGAAACAGAAGAAGCTCGAACAGCCGACAAACGACCAGCAATGGGTGCATATCGACGACAAATACTTGCTGATCGAAACCGTGTCCGGCGCGATCGTCAAGATCGTTCCGGCCACGCGTTAGGCTCTGTGTGGAAAGTCTTTAGGACTTCAGAGCACTTCTCCTTTGTCCCACAAGTGAACCAGCTCGCCGGGTGCCCGGTCCTCGGGCACCTGTAACACCATTTCATTGTCCTGATCGTCGGTGCGATAGCGTACTTCGATCTGGAAGAAACGTTGATCCCCCTGACCCGAGGTGGAGGAGGTCAGCGGCAGGCAACCCTCCAGAACCGAATGGATGCGCGTGCGCTGGTCGAGGTCGCATTGGGCGAACTCGATTTCCCGCGGGCGGGTCAGGGCATGGATCGCTGCCACGCCGCCCTGGCGCGACAGGCGCACCACGGCGTTGTCGTCAAGGTCTGGAAGGGTTTTCATCAGCTCTCCTCGGTCAGGTTGACGCCGACCTGGGCCCAGCCGTCCTGTACCGCTCGTACCTCCCGCTCGCCGAACCGCTGGCGTGCATGCTCGACGGTCAGGTGGGCGAAGGCACTGAAAGTCGCGTCGTTGGCCAGGTTCCTGTCGCACAAGGTTTCATACCAGATCCGCCCGGCCTTTTCCCAGGCAAATCCGCCCAGTGCGGTGGCTATCAGATAAAAGGCGTGGTTGGGGATACCGGAGTTGATGTGCACACCGCCGTTGTCCTCACGGGTGATGACGAACTGGCGCATGTGAGCGGGCTGCGGGTCCTTGCCCAGCAGCGGGTCATCGTAGGCGGTGCCGGGATTGGCCATGCTGCGCAGGCCATCGCCGTTGATCTTATCGGTGAGCAGGTCGGCACCGATCAGCCAATCGGCCTGGTCGGCCGTCTGTTCGAGGACGAACTGCTTGACCAGCACACCGAACACGTCGGAGATAGACTCGTTCAGGGCACCGGATTGATTGGCATAGATCAACCCGGCTTCGCTTTCGGTGACGCCGTGGGCCAGCTCATGAGCCACGACGTCCAGGGAGCGGGTAAAACGCTGGAAAATTTCCCCATCGCCGTCGCCAAAGACCATCTGCGCGCCGTTCCAGAAGGCATTCTCATAGCCCTTGCCATAATGCACGCTGCCTACCAGGGCAAAGCCTTTGTTGTCGATGGAGTCGCGGCCCAGGACCTTCCAGAAGAAATCATAGGTCGCGCCCAGGGCGTCGTAAGCCTCGTCCACGGCCGCATCGCCACTGGCCGCTTGACCCTCGAGGCGCACCGGCTGGCCGGGCAGCTCCATGCTGTTCTGGGCATCGTGCACGCTGCGCTGTGGGTGTCCGGCCTTACCCTTGGGCAGCACAGCGGCGGCGGGAGAGTTGCCAGGCGGACCCGGGTTGTGCCGCAGGCTACGCACATGGGTCAGGGTGCCGAGGGCACTGGAGCGTTGCTGTTCTGAGCCGTGGGCGATGATGCGATTGAGGATATAGGGAGGAATAAAGCCGTTGAGAGGGCGAGAGTCGATCATCAGAACATCCTTATCTGAATAGCAGGGTCGATACCCATGTGAACCGACGCGGGCGCTACGGTTCCCTCCTGTTTACCGGATTCATCCGCCGGCGCACGTTGCGCTCAAAGACCATTGGAGTTGCCAGGCGCGCCGATTTCTGCGAAAAACCGCGCCTGGAATCACTCGGGAATACCCATGAACGAAGTACTGCAAATCATCGACCTGGAACAGGGCGACGGCAAAAGCGTAGTCAAAGGCGCGCTGATTACCACCCAATACCGCGGCACCCTGGAGGACGGCACCGAGTTCGATTCGTCCTACAGTCGCGGCAAGCCTTTTCAGTGCGTGATCGGCACCGGGCGCGTCATCAAGGGCTGGGACCAGGGCCTGATGGGGATGAAAGTCGGCGGCAAGCGCAAGCTGCTGGTGCCGGCGCACCTGGCCTATGGCGAGCGATCCATGGGCGCCCACATCAAGCCCAACGCCAACCTCATCTTTGAAATCGAACTGCTGGAAGTGCTGACCAGGGACGATTGACGAGCGCTGGGGCACGTCAAGGTGCTTGGGGGCCTGACCGGTCGCTGAATATCGGGATGCGCCCGTTGATCGAGGGGCGGTAGCTCCAGGTCAAACGGTCCCATCGCGGTTCTCGTTCAAGCATCGCTTCGAGTGTGGCGTGGGCGATGCTCAGCGCCAGGGTTTGCCCGGGACATTCATGACGCCCGGTTCCGAAACTGACGCTGCGACGGTTCGAGCGATCCAGCAGGAAGTCGTCCGGTTGCGGATTGAGCCGCGGGTCACGGTTGGCCGAGGCCAGCAGCACCAGGATCACATCGCCGCTGTTCAGCGTCGCGCCGAGGATTTCGCAGGGGGCGGCGACGAAGCGGCGGGTGTTTTGCACGCCCGGGTCGAAGCGCTGGACTTCGGCCAGCAGCGGGCTGATCTGCTTGGGGGCGGCGATGACTGTCCGTCGCAACGCCGGGTCGCGGATCAGTGCCAGCACCGCGTTGCCGATCAAGCCCGCCGTGGCTTCATAGGTCTGCGAAAGCAGGCCGATCAGGTTGGGGACCAGGCTGTCCGGATCGGTTGCCAAGCCCTGGCAGATGCGTTTCAGCAGAGGGTTGTCCGGCGTGTCGATGCGTTCCCGGAACAGCATTTCCAGTTGTTCGGTGGCCCGGTGCGCCGCATCCAACTGCGTGGCTTGACTCAAGGGCGACAGGCAGGCGACGAAATCCCCGGTGAGTTCACTGACCAAGTGGCTTTGCGTCGGACTGAAACCCAGCAGCGTCGCTACCACGCTGGCCGGTCCGATGAACTGCCGAGGGTGCAGGTCGACGTCGTCCTCCGTGATGAAACGTGCCCTGACCAGTGCCTCCACCTGTTGCGGGTCGATGTCCTGTAGCCCAGATGCAATGGCCGCTCGGGGGCAACGCTGGCGCTCGCCTTCGTTCATGCGCATCAGGCGCCCGAATACTCGGCCGGCAGGGCCATCGGCAATGGCTTTCGGCACGGGTTCGTGGGCCGGGCGCACATGGCAATCGGCGTGGCGCAGCACGGCACACACCGCCTCGGCGCTGCTGGCGATCCACAATTTCAGGTGCGGATCGAAGGTCAGCCCTCCCTGGGCTCGCAGGCTGGCGTAGTAAGGGTAGGGGTCGGGATGGGTCGCGGCGGTGATCGGGTCCATGCAGCGCTGCCTTGTTCGTGTTGACGAAAGTGTTGCTACTATCCCCAGTCGATGCATGACTTGATTCGTCCGGGAGCGAAATATGAGCGCAGAACACTTTGATCTAGGTGTGTCCCAGGTGGCTGCGGCCATTGCCGAACCGGCGCGTACCCGGATGCTCTGTTCGTTGATGGACGGTCATGCCCGTACCAGCACAGAATTGGCGAGCATCGCCGAGGTTAGCGCCTCCACCGCCAGTGCCCATCTGGCGAAGCTCAAGGACCTGGCCCTGGTCCGTCTACATGTCCAGGGCCGTCATCGCTACTACAGCCTGGCGGACAAGCGTGTCGCCCAGGCGCTGGAAGCGTTGATGGTGATCGGTCAGAAGCCCGTGCCGGCTTTTGTGTCGCGTACTCCGGATCGCCTGCAATTTGCTCGCACCTGCTACGACCACATGGCTGGCACCCTGGCGGTGCGGTTGCATGACCGCATGATTGACGCCGGATGGTTGGTAGAGGGGAGGGGCAGGATTATCGGCTGAGCGAATCCGGCAAGACGCTGTTCGAGGCGTTAGGCATCGACGTCCAGGCCCTGGCCAGTGAACGGCGCCGATTTGCCTGCCCCTGCCTGGACTGGAGCATGCGTCGGCCGCATCTGGGCGGTGCCTTGGGGGCCGCGTTGCTGCAATTGGCGATCAGGCGCCAGTGGCTGACTCAGGATCTGGACAGCCGGGCATTGGCCGTGACGGCCAAGGGGCGCCGGGAAATGCCCGGGCGATTGGGTGTCAGTGCGCAGAGGGATGTCGAACCCGCCGGCGCTATCGCGAGCAGGCTCGCTCCCACAGTGGATTTGCGTTGAACGCAAGCCTCATGACCACTGAGAATCCCTGTGGGAGCGAGCCTGCTCGCGATGGCGTCATCAGCAGCACTGCCACGCGGGGGAGCAAGCCCCCCCGGTACAATCGGATCAGACCTTGACGATCCAGCCAGCCGGCGCTTCCACATCGCCGGTCTGCACGCCAGTCAGCTCTTTATAGAGCTTCTGGGTGATCGGGCCGACTTCGGTTTCGCTATGGAACACGTGCAGCTTGTCCTTGTAGCTGATGCCACCGATCGGGGTGATCACCGCCGCGGTACCGCAGGCGCCAGCTTCCTTGAAGTCCGACAGCTTGTCGATGAACACATCACCTTCAATCACTTCCAGGCCCAGGCGGGTCTTGGCCAGCTCGATCAGTGACAGGCGGGTGATGCCCGGCAGGACCGACGGGGAGTTGGGCGTGACGAATTTGTTGTCATGGGTGATGCCGAAGAAGTTGGCCGAGCCGACTTCCTCGATTTTCGAATGGGTCAGCGGGTCAAGGTAGATGCAATCGGCGAAGCTGGCTTTCTTGGCCTGAGAGCCCGGCATCAGGCTGGCGGCATAGTTGCCACCAACCTTGGCGGCCCCGGTGCCTTGTGGGGCGGCGCGGTCGAAGCTGGAGATCAGGAAGTTGTGCGGGTCAGGCCGCCCTTGAAGTAAGCGCCGACTGGAATGCAGAACACCGAGAAAATGAACTCGGGGGCGGTGCGCACGCCGATGTTGTCACCCACGCCGATCACGAAGGGGCGCAGGTACAGCGCGCCGCCGGTGCCGTAAGGTGGAATGAAGCGCTCGTTGGCGCGAACCACTTGCTTGCAGGCGTCGATGAACTGCTCGGTGTCGACGTGTGGCATCAGCAGGCGGGCGCAGCTGCGCTGCATGCGGGCGGCGTTCTGGTCCGGGCGGAACAGGTTGATCGAGCCGTCCTTGCAGCGGTAGGCCTTGAGGCCTTCGAAGCACTGCTGGCCGTAGTGCAGGGCGGTGGAGCCCTCGCTGATGTGCAGCACGTTGTCGTCGGTCAGGGTGCCGGTGTCCCAGGCACCATTGCGCCAGTGCGACAGGTAGCGCTTGTCGGTCTTGATGTAGTCAAAGCCCAGTTTGTCCCAATTGATGCTCTCGTTACCCATGACACCCTCTATATCTTCATAACCGTCGAAACGGTCAAGGCTTCTGACGTTTTTTGGATGGGGACAACAATACTTCATTCCAGGGGTGTTTCGCAGCCTCACTCGCATGATTGTTCCCACGCTCCGCGTGGGAATACTTCAACGGACGCTCCGCGTTCGGCTTTGGGACGCGGAGCGTCCCTGGCTGCATTCCCACGCGGAGCGTGGGAACGATCCTCAGGTCGCTATCTCACAGATGCAACGCATGCCCCAATGCCCGCAGCGCCGCTTCCTGTACCGCCTCGCCGAGCGTCGGATGGGCGTGGATGGTGCCGGCGATGTCTTCCAGTCGTGCGCCCATTTCCAGGGATTGGCCAAACGCGGTGGACAGTTCCGAGACACCCACGCCGACCGCTTGCCAGCCGACGATCACATGGTTGTCCCGACGCGCCACCACCCGCACGAAACCACTCTTCGACTCCAGCGTCATCGCCCGGCCGTTGGCGGCGAACGGGAAGCTGGAAACGATGCAGTCCAGACCGGCTGCCTTGGCTTCGTCCGGCGTCTTGCCCACCACCACCAGCTCCGGATCGGTGAAGCACACGGCTGCGATGGCCGTCGGGTTGAACTCGCGAGGCTGGCCGGCGATCAGTTCGGCGACCATTTCACCTTGGGCCATGGCCCGGTGGGCGAGCATCGGTTCACCGCTCAGGTCGCCGATAGCCCAGACGTTACGCATGCTGGTCTGGCAGCGACTGTCGATTTTCAGCGCCGAGCCGTTCATCGTCAGGTTCAAGGCCTCGAGGTTCCAACCTTGGGTATTGGGCTTGCGACCGACCGCCACCAGGACCCGGTCGGTGGACAGGCTCAAGGTGTCGCCGACGGGGTCGCGCACTTGCAACGTGCTGGCCTGGGCGTCGAAACCCTCGACGCTGTGCTTGAGGTACAACTTCACGCCCAATTGCTTGAGCGCCTCATGCACCGGCTGGGTCAGCTCGCCGTCGTAGGCCGGCAGGATCCGTTCCTGGGCTTCCACGACGCTGACCTCGGCACCGAGCTTGCGGTAGGCAATGCCCAATTCCAGGCCGATGTAACCGCCACCGACCACCACCAGGTGCTTGGGCAGCGAGGTCGGGGCGAGGGCTTCGGTGGAAGAAACGATCGGCCCACCGATGGGCAGCATCGGCAGATCGACGCTTTTCGAGCCGGTCGCCAGCAGCAGGTGTTCGCACTGGATGCGGCTATCGCCGACCTCGACGGTCTTGCCGTCGATGATCTTGGCCCAGCCGTGAATGACCTGGACCTTGTGCTTTTTCAACAGTGTCGCCACACCGGTGGTCAGGCGATCGACGATGCCGTTCTTCCATTCCACGCTCTTGCCGATGTCCAGCACCGGCGCGGACACCGTGATACCCAGGGTTGAACCCTGGCTGTGGTGTTGTGCCTGATGAAACTGTTCGGCCACATGGATCAACGCCTTGGACGGGATGCAGCCGATGTTCAGGCAAGTCCCGCCCAGCGCCTGGCCCTCCACGAGAATGGTCGGGATGCCCAGCTGACCGGCGCGGATCGCCGCTACGTAACCGCCAGGGCCACCGCCAATGATCAGCAGGGTGGTGTTCAAAGTCTGTTGCATGCCTGCTCCTGGTATCAGTCCACAAACAAGGTGGCGGGTTGTTCAAGCAGGCCGCGCAGGGCCTGGATGAATTGCGCAGCATCCATGCCGTCGACCACCCGGTGATCGAAGGAGCTGGAGAGGTTCATCATCTTGCGGATCACCACCTGGCCCTTGATGACCACGGGCCGCTCGACGATTTTGTTCACGCCGACGATTGCCACCTCCGGCAGGTTCAGCACCGGAGTGCTGACGATCCCGCCCAACGCGCCGAGGCTGGTCAGGGTGATGGTCGAGCCGGACAGTTCGTCGCGGCTGGCCTTGCCATTGCGGGCTGCCGTGGCCAGGCGCGCGATCTCCGCCGCGCTGTCCCATAGGCTGCGGGCCTCGGCATGACGCACCACCGGCACCATCAGGCCGACATCGCTCTGGGTCGCGACCCCGACATGCACCGCACCGGAGCGGGTGATGACCTGGGCCTCGTCGTCATAGCGCGCGTTCATCTGCGGGAAATCCCGCAAGGCCACGACCAGCGCCCGCACCAGGAACGGCAGCAAGGTCAGCTTGCCACGGCTGGCACCGTGTTTTTCATTCAGGTGAACCCGCAGCTCTTCGAGGGCGGTGACGTCGATTTCCTCGACGTAGCTGAAATGGGCGGCGCGCTGGGTGGCTTCCTGCATGCGCTGGGCGATCTTGCGCCGCATGCCGATCACCGGGATCTGCTGCTCGTCGTGGCGCTCGGCGTAGCCTGAGCCGCCCTTGGCCGGCGTCGAGGGGCCTTGGGCCAGATACGCTTCCAGGTCCTCGTGCAGTACCCGGCCGGCAGGGCCGCTGCCCTGGACCAGACGCAGTTGGATGCCCAGGTCCAGGGCGTGTTTGCGCACAGCCGGCGAGGCCAGTGGGCGCTCGTCGGGATCGCGGGCCACAGGGGCCTGGGGTTGCTGGGCCGGGCGGGGCGCGGCGGCAGGTTTTTCCGCCACCGGCTCAGGCGCTTTGGACGGTGCGGGCTCGGCGGCCGGAGTCGTAGCCGCAGCCGGTGGTTGTGCCGATTCCTTCAGGTTGCCGGCACCTTCCACTTCAATACGGATCAGTTCGCTGCCCACCGCCATGACTTCACCCGGCTCACCGCCCAGGGCGATGACCCGGCCATGCACGGGCGAGGGGATGTCCACCATGGCCTTGTCAGTCATGACATCGGCCAGAACCTGATCCTCGGTCACCAGGTCGCCAACCTTGACGTGCCATGCCGCCAATTCCACTTCCGCGATGCCTTCGCCGATGTCCGGCATCTTGATAACGTGCGTGCCCATTCAGACCTCCATGACCCGTTTCAACGCCGCGCCCACCCGGGACGGCCCTGGGAAATATGCCCACTCCTGCGCATGCGGGTAGGGGGTATCCCAACCGGTGACACGCTCGATAGGGGCTTCCAGGTGATGGAAGCAGTGTTCCTGGACCAGCGACACCAGCTCGGCGCCGAAGCCGCAGGTGCGGGTGGCTTCGTGGACGATCACGCAACGGCCGGTCTTCTTCACCGACTTGACGATGGTGTCCAGGTCCAGCGGCCACAGGCTGCGCAGGTCGATGACCTCGGCATCGATGCCGGTTTCCTCGGCGGCGGCCTGGGACACATAGACCGTGGTGCCGTAGGTGAGGATGGTCACGTCCTTGCCTGGACGGGTGATGGCGGCGACGTCCAGCGGTACCGTGTAGTAGCCGTCGGGTACTTGTGCCGTCGGGTGTTTCGACCACGGCGTTACCGGGCGGTCGTGATGGCCGTCGAACGGGCCGTTATACAAGCGCTTGGGTTCGAGGAAGATCACCGGATCATCGTTTTCGATGGAGGCGATCAGCAGGCCCTTGGCGTCATAGGGGTTCGATGGCATCACGGTGCGCAGGCCGCAGACCTGGGTGAACATCGCCTCGATGCTCTGGCTGTGGGTCTGGCCGCCGTAGATGCCGCCGCCGCAGGGCATGCGCAGGGTCATGGGCGCGGTGAACTCGCCGGCCGAGCGATAGCGCAGGCGCGCTGCTTCGGAAATGATTTGGTCCGAGGCCGGGTAGACGTAGTCGGCAAACTGGATCTCGGCCACCGGCCGCAATCCGTAGGCGCCCATGCCTACGGCCACGCCGACGATGCCGCTTTCGGAGATCGGCGCGTCGAACACCCGCGAGGTGCCGTATTTGTTCTGCAGGCCTTCGGTGCAGCGGAACACGCCGCCGAAGTAGCCCACATCCTGGCCGAACACCACGACGTTGTCGTCACGTTCGAGCATCACGTCCATGGCCGAGCGCAGGGCCTGGATCATGGTCATGGTGGTAGTGGTCATGGCGGTATCCAGCGCAATAGTGTTGTTGTGATCGTTCATGTCAGATCCCCAACTGCTGACGCTGGCGCTTCAAGTGCTCCGGCATCTCTTTGTAGACGTCTTCGAACATCGTCGCGGCGCTCGGTACCTGGCCGCCGGCGAGGGTGCCGTACTGTTCGGCTTCCTTCTGGGCCGCGATGATCTGCGCTTCCAGCTCGGCGGTGACGGCGGCGTGTTGCTCTTCCGACCATTGACCGATGCGGATCATGTGCTGCTTGAGACGGGTAATCGGATCGCCCAACGGGAAATGACTCCAGTCATCGGCAGGCCGGTACTTGGAAGGATCGTCGGAGGTAGAGTGCGGGCCAGCGCGGTAGGTGACCCATTCGATCAGGGTCGGGCCGAGGTTGCGGCGGGCGCGTTCGGCGGCCCAGCGCGAGGCGGCATAGACGGCCATGAAGTCGTTGCCGTCGACCCGCAGCGAGGCGATGCCGCAACCGACGCCGCGTCCGGCGAAGGTGGTGGCTTCACCGCCGGCAATGGCCTGGAAGGTGGAGATTGCCCACTGGTTGTTGACCACGTTGAGGATTACCGGCGCCCGATAGACGTGGGCGAAAGTGAGGGCGGTGTGGAAGTCCGACTCGGCGGTGGCGCCGTCACCGATCCAGGCCGACGCGATCTTGGTGTCGCCCTTGATCGCCGACGCCATGCCCCAGCCCACGCCCTGGATGAACTGCGTGGCGAGGTTGCCGGAGATGGTGAAGAAACCGGCTTCCTTGACCGAATACATGATCGGCAACTGGCGGCCCTTGAGCGGGTCCCGCTCGTTGGACAGCAACTGGCAGATCATGTCCACCAATGGCACGTCACGGGCCATCAGGATGCTTTGCTGGCGATAGGTCGGGAAGCACATGTCGTCGATGTTCAGCGCCAGGGCCTGGCCGCTGCCGATGGCTTCCTCGCCGAGACTCTGCATGTAGAACGACATCTTTTTCTGGCGTTGGGCGACCACCATGCGGTTGTCGTAGATCCGCGTCTTGAGCATGGCGCGCATGCCCTTTTCCAGGATGTCGAGGGGCACGTCTTCGGCCCAGGGACCATGGGCATTGCCCTGGTCGTCGAGCACGCGGATCAGGCTCCGGGCCAGGTCGGCGGTATCGGACGGCTCAACGTCGATGGAAGGTTTGCGCACCGTGCCCGCATCGCTCAGATGCAGGTAGGAAAAGTCGGTCTTGCAGCCGGGACGGCCCGTAGGTTCGGGGACGTGCAGGCGTAGCGGTTCGTACGCTGGGTTCATGGCTTTCTACGCTCGATCTTGTGAATTTCTTGTAGTGGGCGCGCTAGCTGACAAATCCCCTGGGTGAGGAGAATTGTCCTACAACAATCATAGGCTCGACGGCGAAGAATATTTTTCTCAGTTGGCTTGCTGTTCGGACCATTTGCAGATAAAAAATCTGCACAACGATAAAAATCAGGAATATCTGTCTCATGCGTAAACTGGATCGCACCGACATCGGCATTCTGAACAGCCTTCAGGAAAACGCCCGCATCACCAACGCCGATCTCGCCCGTTCGGTCAATCTTTCGCCGACGCCGTGCTTCAACCGGGTCCGCGCCATGGAAGAGCTGGGGGTGATCCGCGAGCAGGTCACGCTGCTGGATGCCGACCTGCTGGGCCTGCACGTCAACGTGTTCATCCACGTCAGCCTGGAGAAGCAGGTGGAGGAGGCGCTGCAGCATTTCGAAGAAGCGATCTCGGACCGGCCCGAGGTGATGGAGTGCTACCTGATGGCGGGCGATCCGGATTACCTGATCCGCGTGCTGGTGCCGACGATCCAGTCCCTGGAGCGGTTCATGATGGACTTCCTGACCAAGGTCCCGGGCGTGGCGAATATCCGCTCCAGCTTCGCGCTCAAGCAGGTACGCTACAAGACGGCATTGCCGCTGCCGGCCAATGGGTTGACCTTGGGTACCTGAACCTCAACGGATAGTCGCAATCCCCTGTGGGAGCGAGCCTGCTCGCGATAGCGTCAGCGCCTGCGACATCAATGCAAGCTGGCCCACCGCTATCGCGAGCAGGCTCGCTTCCACAGGGTTTTTGCCCTTAAAGCTGATTGAGCGGAATCTTCAGATACGTCACGCCATTGGCCTCGGCGGGCGGCAGGTTGCCTACCCGCACATTGACCTGGATCGCCGGCAACAGCAGCGTTGGCATACCCAACGTGGCGTCGCGCTGGGTGCGCATGGTGACAAAGGTGGCTTCGTCGATGCCATCGTGAACGTGGATATTGTGCTGGCGCTGTTCGCCCACGGTGCTCATGCAGTGGGGCTCGCGATGATCCGGCGGATAGTCATGGCACACATACAGCCGCACGCTGGCGGGGAAGGCCAGCAGCTTGCGGATCGAGGCGTAGAGCTGGTGCGCGTTACCGCCGGGGAAGTCGCAACGGGCGCTGCCGACATCGGGCATGAACAGCGTATCGCCCACCAGGATCACATCGTCGTCGATCAGGTAGGCCATGTCCGCCGGGGTATGGCCGGGCACGTGTAACGCGGTGGCCTTGAGGTTGCCGATGAAGAACGTTTCATCGGGGCCAAACAGATGATCGAACTGCGAACCGTCCACGGCAAACTGCGCTTCGAGGTTGAACAGTGCCTTGAAGACGTTCTGGACCTGGCCGATGGACTGGCCGATGGCGATCTTGCCGCCCAGTTCCCGACGCAGGTAGGGCGCGGCGGAAAGGTGGTCGGCGTGGGCGTGGGTCTCCAGCAGCCACTGCACGGTCAACCGGTGTTCGCGTACGAACGCGATCACCCGGTCAGCCTGCGTGGTGCCGCTGCGCCCCGAGGCCGGGTCGTAGTCGAGCACCGGATCGACCACCGCGCATTGCCCTGCGTCCTGCTCATAAACGACATGGGTGTAGGTCTTTGAAGCGGGGTCGAGGAAGCTTTGGATCTGCGCGGGCATGACGACTAACCTGTACGGAAGGAACCGGTTGCAACACGTAAGGTTGGCAACATATGGTCCGCAGCTTAGTGAGGGCCAAGGCCTCCTGCAAATGCGATCGCACCTGCCAACAGGTGTGCGCGGCTTGAGAGAATCTTATGTTGCTGGCAAGTTTTTTCGGCGTGGTCATGGGCCTGGTCCTGGGATTGACCGGGGCGGGCGGCGGCATCCTCGCGGTTCCGGCGTTGGTGCTGGGGCTGGGCTTGACCATGACCCAGGCCGCGCCCGTGGCGTTGTTCGCCGTGGGCAGTTCGGCGGCGGTAGGCGCCATCGATGGCTTGCGCCATGGCCTGGTGCGCTATCGCGCGGCGTTGTTGATCGCATTGCTGGGGGCGGTGTTTTCGCCACTGGGCATCTTCCTGGCCCATCAACTCCCGGAAAAAATCCTGATGATCCTGTTCAGCTTGTTGATGGTGCTGGTGGCGGTGCGCATGTTGCGACGGGAAAGCGCGCAGCCGGGGCCGAGCGACCACGGTGCGGCCAGTTGGGGCCAGAAGAATTGCATGCTCGATCGCCAGACCGGACGCCTGGCCTGGACCCCGCGCTGCACCGCCACGCTGGCGACGCTCGGCGCGGTGACCGGCGTGGTGTCCGGCCTGCTGGGCGTGGGCGGTGGTTTCCTGATCGTGCCGGCATTCAAGCAACTGACCGACGTGCAGATGCGCGGGATCGTCGCCACCTCGCTGATGGTCATCAGCCTGATTTCGCTGATCGGCGTGGCGGGGGCCCTTCATGCCGGGGTGCGTATCGATCAGGTTGGGGCAATGTTCATCGTGGCCAGCATTGTCGGCATGGTGCTGGGCCGGCGACTGGCGTCCCGGGTCCCGGCCCGGGTGTTGCAGGTCGGGTTTGCCGGAGTGTGTCTGGGGGTAGCGGTGTACATGTGGGTGCGGGCGTAATGCGCGCAGCTGTGGAAACCCAGTGTGGGAGCAAGGCGCGCCCGCGATGAAGTTAGCGCGGTTTTTACCTTGGAACCGTGTCGCCTCTATCGCGGGCAAGCCTTGCTCCCACGGCAAGCTCCCCCGCCACAGGGATTACAGTGGCTTGCACTGCATAGAAAACCCCAACGCCACAGACTGCCCTTGTTCCAGCAGGCGCAACCCCGGTCGCCCTGGCAGGTGGTGGGCGTTGACCGGATGACTGACCGGTTCGATGCAAAAGAAGTCCAGGCCCACCGGGCAGTACAGCAGGAAGTAATCGCTGCCGCTGGCTCGGCATTCCAATGCATAGCCCAGGTCGGGTTGTTCGATCAGGCAGTGTCCGTCCCAACCGCCGAAACCGTTATCCACCAGGGCATCCGGCAGCGCACGAGGCTGCTGGAAGTCCCAGTGTGCGGGAACATCACTCAACTGCGTCGGCAGCTTCGTGGCGTCGCACAACCAGACGTCGGTGGCGCAGGTCTGCAAGCGGGTGTTGATGGTCCGGGGGAAGTAAGGATGCAAGCCCAACCCATGCCAGGCCGGCTGTTCGGCCAGGTGGGTGACCTGCATCGAAACCTGCAATTGGCCACCGTCCAGGCGGATGCGCAGATTGGCGCAATAGGCGAATGGGTATTGGCTGTGCAGTTGCAGCAATGCCTCCTGAGGGCTCTGTTCGCTCACCTGCCACGCCTGTTGCCAGGCGCTGCCATGGATCGGAAACGGGTCGTTGGGGCTGTTGGCCTCCAATGCCAGCCAGCCGCCGGGACAATCGAAGCCGCCGTTGGCGATCCGGTTCGACCAGGGGATCAATGGAAAACAGCCGAGCTTGCCAGGCAGGCGGTTTTCCAGCGCCTGCGGTGCGGGCGGGCGCAACAGAGGCTGGCCGTTGCTGCGCAAGGTCCAACTGACCAGGCTGGCACCCAGGTGCGGCGCCACGGTGAGGTGGGTGAGTTCGTCTTCGAGGTGCAGGAGGGATGTCATGTGGGCGCTGTCTGCAGGGTAGGAGGGGCGGTGCAAGGGCTTCTATGTAAACGCTGTTGTGGCGAGGGGATTTTATCCCCGCTGGGCTGCGAAGCAGCCCTAAAACCAGCCGCCTCGGTGTGTCAGACAGATTGAGTCTGCTGTGATGGGGCTGCTGAGCAGCCCAGCGGGGATAAATCCCCTCGCCACAGGGGATTTACTTCGAGTTACAACACCAGATGCGGCAGCCACAGCGAAATGGCGGGGACGTAAGTCACCAGGAGCAGTACCAGGAACAACATGGCGTAGAACGGCAGCAGGGCCTTGACGGTGGATTCGATGCTGACCTTGCCAATGGCTGAGCCCACGAACAGCACTGCGCCCACCGGCGGCGTGATCAGGCCGATGCCCAGGTTCACCAGCATGATCATGCCGAACTGTACCGGGTCCACGCCGATGCCCATGATCACCGGCATCAGGATTGGTGTCAGGATCAGGATCAGCGGCGCCATGTCCATCACGGTGCCGAGCAACAGCAACATCACGTTGATGCACATCAGGATCACATAGCGGTTGTCCGACAAGGTCAGGAACGCGGTGGTGATCTTCGCCGGGATTTCCATCAGCGTCATGATGTAGCCGAAGCTGGCGGCGAAGCCGATCAGGATCATCACGATGGAGATGGTGCGCACCGTACGGTGCATCAGTTTTGGCAACTCGCTCCACTTGTAGTCGCGATAGATGCACATGGTCACGAAGAATGCCCAGACCACGGCAATGGCGGCCGACTCGGTGGCCGTGAAAACACCCGAGAGAATGCCGCCAAGGATGATGAACAGCGTCATCATGCCCCACATGGCTTCCTTGCAGATCTTCAACGCTTGCTTGAGCGGAATCACCTCGCCCTTGGGGTAATTGCGCTTTCTCGCAAAGACCAGGCACAGCGCCATCAGGCAGAGGTTCATCATGATGCCGGGGACGATGCCAGCCATGAACAGCGATCCGATGGAAACGGTGCCGCCAGCGGCGAGGGAGTACAGCACCGCGTTGTGGCTGGGCGGCGTCAGCAGCGCTTGCACCGAACCACTGACGGTGACGGCGGTGGCGAACTCACGCGGATAGCCGCGGCGTTCCATTTCCGGGATCAGCACCGAGCCGACCGAAGCGGTATCGGCTACCGAGGAACCGGAGATTGCACCAAAAAAACTCGAGGCCACGAGGTTGACCAATGACAGGCCGCCGCGCACGAAGCCCACCAGCACACTGGCAAATGCCACCAATCGGCGGGACATGCCGCCCTCGGCCATGATCGCACCGGCCAGGACGAAGAAGGGAATGGCCAACAACGAGAATTTGTTCACGCCGCCCGTTATCTGAATCATCATGGCCTGGAACGGAATATCGATCCACCACGCCCCGATCAGGGCGGCAGCGCCCAGCGCGTAGGCGACCGGCATGCCGATCAGGATCAACAACAAAAAACTGCCTAGCAGAATCAGAGCGTCCATTAAGCGGCACCTTCGTTTTCTTCAACCAGGTCGAACTGCACGACCCGACGCTTGCTTTGATCACCCAGCAAGAGCTTTTCCAGGACAAAAATCAGTGTCAGGAAACCACCGACCGGGATCGGCATGTAGGTGATGCCGACGCGCAGGGTGGGGATGGCGCTCATGAATTGATTCCAGGTGGTCATGCACAGCTTGGTGCCCCAGACGGTCATGAAAATGCACACCGCGGCCATCAGGAGTTGGGTGAAAATCGAAGCCAGGGTTTGCCAGCGCGGGGGCAGCCGGCTGGTGACCATGTCCACGGCCATGTGCGAGCCGGAGCGATAGCTGGCGGCGGCACCGATGAACGTAAAAACGATCATCAGCAAAATGGCGGTGGGCTCCGGCCAGCTTGAGCCGGTACCGAGTACGTAGCGGGCAAACACCCCCACGGAATCATCAGCGCAACGGCAAGGACAGAAAGGCCGGCCACCCAGATGCAAGTCATGTAAATCGTGTCGTTGATACGCAGCAGTAAATTCTTCATCGGGTTCCACCGTAACCGGGCGCGCCTTTTAACCGCAGGCGCGCCCGGCCTTTTCATGAGTACAGATCGAGGTTTACTGGACCGCTTCGATACGCTTGATCAGATCGGCATAAGGCGCGCCGTATTTGGCCCGGATCGGTGCGGTGGCGTCGTAGAAAGGTTTCTTGTCGACGGTGATGAACTCGACGCCGGCAGCCTTGAGTTTTTCTTCACTGGCGATGGACTTCTTGTCCCACAGCACGCGCTCTTCGGCCTGGGCTGCCTTGGCGGCTTTTTTCACCATGTCCTGCTGTTCCGGTGTGAGCTTGTTCCAGGTGATCTTCGACATCACGATCGGCTCGGGCAGGATCAGGTGATTGGTCAGGCTGTAGTACTTGGCGTTCTGGTAGTGGTTGTGCTCGAGCATGGTCGGCGGGTTGTTTTCCGCGCCGTCGATCACGCCGGTCTGCAAGGCGCTGAAGATCTCGCCGGTGTCCATGGCGATACCATTGCCGCCCATGGCATTGATGGTCTCGATGAACATCGGGTTGCCTTGCACGCGAATCTTCATGCCCTTGAGGTCTTCGAGCTTGCGCACTGGCTTCTTGGTGTAGAGGTTGCGCGTGCCGCCGTCCATCCAGGCCAGGGCCACCAGGCCAAATTCGGAGTTGGTGATCCGGTCGAGAATCGCATCACCCACTTCACCGTCGATGACGGCGCGCATATGGGCCTGGTCGCGGAAGATGAATGGCATGTTGAATACGTTCACGTCTGGCACCACAGGGCCGACGATACCCAGGCTGACGCGGGACATCTGGATCGCGCCGGCTTGCATCTGCTCGATGACTTCTTTTTCAGAGCCCAGTACGCCACCTGGGAAGTACTTGAATTTCAGCTCGCCGTTGCTCTCCTTCTCCAAGGTTTTACCCATGGATTCCTCGGCGACCACGGTCGGGTAGCCCTTGGGGTGGATGTCGGCGATCTTGATATCGAGGGCATGAGCTGCCTGCGCCAGGAAGGCCAGGGGCAAAGCGGCGATCAAAAGCGTGCGTTTGAAATTCATGATCAATCTCCAGTGTTGTTGTTTTTATGTCTATCGATGTGAAGCGGCAAAGCAGATCAGTTCGCGGAGTGTTTCCGTCCTCCGAAAGCAGGTTCAGCCAGGCCCTTGATGCCGGGGTTGAGGGCAAACACGCCACCGGCCAGGGATTGCGGGTCGTTGTCATCGCCTGGGCGGATCGAGGTGACGAACAGGGTGTCCAGACGGCTGCCGCCAAAGGCGCACATCGTTGGTTTCTTCACCGGTACGGCCAGCGAACGGTCCAGGCGGCCATCCGGGGTAAAGCGATGGATCAGCCCGGCATCGTTGGCGCAGATCCAGTAGCAACCTTCGGCATCCACGGCCGCGCCGTCGGGACGCCCGGCCAACGGTTGCATATCGACGAACACGCGCCGGTTGGAGGGCGTACCGCTGTCGGGGTCGTAGTCGAAGGCCCAGATCTGCTGCACCAGGGGGTGAGAGTCGGAGAGGTACATCGTCCGTCCGTCCGGGCTGAAACCGAGGCCGTTGGGCACGATGAAACCGCTCAGTTGCGCCTCGACCGGGCTGCGTTGCCCCGCCTCATAACGGTACAGCCGACCTTCGGCGGCATTGGCGCCCATGTTCAGTACCATGCTGCCGGCCCAGAAACGCCCCTGACGGTCGCAACGGCCATCGTTGAGGCGCATGTCGGCGCGGCTATGCTCGACGCTGGCGCACAACTCACTGTCCAGCGTCCCGTCGTCATTGGGGTGCAGGCGAAAGAAACCGCTCTCCATGCCGGCCACCCAGCCACCGTCCTGGTGACGGGCGATACAGGCGAGCATTTCCGGCGTTCCCCAGCCCTTTAGTTGGCCGGTCCCGGCGTTCCAGCACTGCAGGCCGCCACTGGGGATGTCCACCCAATACAGCGCGTTTTCCTCGGGGACCCACACCGGGCTTTCCCCGACGGCGTTGCGTGCGTCGACAATCAATTCAGCTTGCATGGTGATTCCCTTGTGCATTCGTATCCCATGAAAAACAGGCGAATCAGTCGTCGAACGGGCCGGCCGCTACGAAAGCACCGCCCTGGTAGATCCTGGCCGGGTCATCGGCGGCCGGCATCGGCTGGGCTTCGACCTTGGCACGGAAGATTTCGGAACTGTCCTTGGGCTGATAACCCAGGTGCGCGGCGTGGCTGTTGTCCCACCAGACATCGCGGTTGGCGGACATGCCGTACACCACGGTGTGCCCGACGTTCGGGGTGTAGAGCGAGCATTCGATCAACTGGGTGAGGTCGTCGTAGCTCAGCCAGGTGCTCATCATCCGGCGGTTCTGGGGTTCGACGAACGAAGAGCCGATGCGGATGCTGACGGTCTCGATGCCGTAGCGATCGAAGTAGAAGCTGGCCATGTCTTCGCCGTAGGACTTGGACAGGCCGTAGTAGCCATCCGGACGGCGAGGGGAGAGGGCGTCGAGGGCTTCATCTTGCTTGTAGAAACCGATGACGTGGTTGGAGCTGGCGAAAATGACGCGTTTGACGCCGTGCTTGCGGGCGGCTTCATAGATGTGGAACACACCGCTGATGTTGGCGCCGAGGATTTCTTCGAACGGACGCTCTACCGAAACGCCACCGAAATGCAGGATCGCATCGACGCCCTCCACCAGTTGATGCACCGCCTGTTTATCGGACAGGTCGCACAGCACCACTTCCTCGCTTTCGTCGATGGCCGGGGTCATGTTGGCGATGTCCGACAGGCGAATGTGTCGGGCGAAAGGCTTGAGACGTTCGCGCAGGACTTTGCCCAGGCCGCCGGCGGCGCCGGTCAGCAGCAAGCGATTGAAGGGATGACGGATGTGTGTGGTAGTCATGGAGTTACCTGAGCAAAACAGTGAGAGGTATCAGTTATGGGTTGCCGTTTGACCGCTGGAAAATATCCTTGTCCTCATGCTGATCTTCAGCGCCATTCCACTGTGGGAGCCGAGCTTGCTCGCGAAAGTGGCGGGTCAGCTTGCATAGAAGTTGGATGTACCGCCGCCATCGCGAGCAAGCTCGGCTCCCACAGTGGTTTGGCGTCGCGTGCAAATAATGTGTTCATCACCATCCCCTGTGGGAGCGAGCCTGCTCGCGAAAGTGGTGGGTCAGCCGTCACTTGAGCGACAGACCCACCGCAGCCGCTTTACAACAAGCTGATCGGGTAGCTGATAAAGATGCGGTTCTCGTCGAACTCATTGGTACTGTAGTCCCGACGAATCGACGCATTACGCCACTTTACGTTGAGGTTCTTCAGCGCACCGCTCTGCACGGTGTACGCCAGTTCGCTTTCACGACCCCATTCCTTGCCGTCGTCCACCGTGGCGGTGTGCACGTTGTCGCCGCTGATGTAGCGGTTCATCAGGGTCAGGCCCGGCACGCCAACGGCGGCGAAGTTGAAGTCGTGGCGCACTTGCCAGGACTTTTCCTTGGCGTTGTCGTAGCTGGAGTTGTAGCTATCGTTGGCCAGGGTGCCGCCGCTGGTGCCGTTGACGCGCATCCAGGCATCGTCGCCGCTGAGTTTCTGCAGGCCGACGTAGAAGGTGTTGCCACCGTACTTGGCCGAGAGCATGGCGAAGGCGGTCTTGTTGTCCAGGTCGCCGGCCAGGGCACTGCCGTTTTCCTTGCCGATGAAGTAGCCGAGGTTGGCGCCCAGGGTCCAGTCGCCGATGGGTTGGCTGTGGGTCAGGTTGAAATACTGCTGCTGGTAGATGTCGCTCAGTTCCGAGTACCAGACGCCGACCTGGGTGCGTTTGTCGTTGAAGGCATACTCGCCGCCGCCGAAATTGAAGCGGTCGGAGGTGAAGGCCGGGCGGCCGTTCATGAACATGTCTTCCATGCTCGCATCGTTGCGCGGGCTGTTGCCGCGGAACTGGCCGCCGTAGAGGCTCAGGCCGCTGATTTCGGTGGAAGTGACCTGGCCACCGCGGAAGGTTTGCGGCAGGGAACGACCGTCGTCGGAACGCAGGATCGGCAACACCGGCATCCATTCGCCGACCTTCAGTTCGGTCTTCGACACCTTGGCCTTGAGGGCTACCCCCAGGCGACCGAAGTCATCGGCCGGGCGGCCGTCATCGTGGACCGGCAGCAACTGGGTGCCGGCGGTGCCTTTGCCGCCATCGAGCTTGATCGAGTACAGGCCCAGCACGTCCATGCCGAACCCCACCGGGCCCTGGGTGAAACCGGACTTGGCGTCGAGGATGAAGTTCTGGGTCCATTCCTCGGCCTTGCCCTGGGCGTTGTTCGAGTTGATGAAGTTGCGGTTGAAGTAGGCATTGCGCAGGGTCAACGTGGCCTTGGCGTCGTCGACGAAACCTTCGGCGTGGACGGCGGTTGGCAGGAACGCGGCCAGACCACTGCAACCGAGCAGGAGCATCGCGGGGCTGGAATGGAGAAGGGTACGGCGGGTTGGACGGCTGTCGGGCGAAAAACGGACACGTGTGCTCACGATGATGGCTTCCTACTTTTGTTGTTTTTATTTTTGTCATACGTCGTCGTACAACATGGCGTCGATTATTTGTGGGCCGTTGCGCGTTGTCAACTGGCCATGATCGGAATTATCCAATTGAGCGATGCTTGAAAGTCGCCTGGGTCGACGGTTGCAGCAGAGGGGAGTGCAGAACGCGGCCTTGGCAGTGGTTCGATGCAGGTAGCCGCCTTGCCTGAAAGTTATGCGATGACTGGTCTAAGACATTGGTCGAATGGTTCCCTCGAAGCACCTCAGTTTTTGTGGCGAGGGGATTTATCCCCGCTGGGGCTGCGGAGCAGCCCCTGGGTACTCGCACAATAGGTCAGATACATCCAGGTGTCTGTAATTAGGGCTGCTTCGCAGCCCAGCGGGGATAAATCCCCTCGCCACAAGGAGCGACTCCCACAGGCAATCCCGGTGTTTTCGACAGTGGGGAATGCTAGTCTTGGGCATCGCTGTTGCCAGGGAGCCCTCATGGGCAATCACAAGATCGAGATTCGTCGCAGTAACGTCGAGAAAATCCTTCTGGCCGCCGAGAAGGTCTTTGCCGAGAAAGGTTTCGGCAGCACTGCCATGGCCGACATCGCGGCTGAAGTGCAGTTGCCCCGTTCCAACCTGCATTACTACTTCAGCACCAAGACCGAGCTCTACAGCGCCGTGCTGTTCGATCTGCTGGAAGTCTGGAAGCAGGACGCCCTGTGCTTCGAAATGTTCGACGATCCGCGGGTGGTGCTCAGCAGTTATATCCGCGCCAAGATGAACCATTCCCGCAGCCGGCCCTATGGTTCGAAGGTCTGGGCCAACGAAGTGATCCATGGCGCGCCCACGCTGGGGCAGGCGCTGGACGCCAGTCTTTATGAATGGGCCAAGATGAAGGAAGCGAAAATTCGCCAGTGGGTGGAGGACAAACGCATCCTGCCGGTGGAGCCGTCGAGCCTGCTTTACATGATCTGGGCTTCGACCCAGCACTACGCCGACTTCGACCATCAGATCAACATCCTCAACGATCACCAGCCGTTGTCGGACATGCAGTTCGAGCGGGCGGTGCAGACGGTGACCGGGGTGATTTTGCGGGGGATCGGGTTGGAGCCTTAGTGTTGTGTCGGGGCTGACGGCGCTATCGCGAGCAGGCTCGCTCCCACATTGGAAATGCGATCCCCTGTGGGAGCGAGCCTGCTCGCGATGGCGCCAGTCCAGGCACCGCAGCTCTCAAACGGCTACATGATAGGGATTACGCGGATCATGGTCCCAATCCAGAAACGGCTTGCCCGTTTCCACCGGGACCATCTCGATGCAATCCTGCACCGGGCAGGTAATTTGACACAGGTTGCAGCCTACGCACTCTTCATCGATCACTTCATATTTGCGCGTTCCGTCAGTTTGCTTGTGGCTGGCGATGGCCTGGTGTGAGGTGTCTTCACAGGCGATGTGGCAGCGACCACAACCGATGCAGGCCTCCTGGTCGATTTTCGCGATGACCTGGTAGTTGATGTCCAGGTATTTCCAATCGGTGGTGTTGCCCACCGCGCGACCGGAGAACGCCTGGAGGTTGGCGTGCCCCTGGCTGTCCATCCAACGTGACAGGCCGTCCTTCATCTCTTCGACGATGCGAAAACCGTGCAGCATCGCCGCCGTGCACACCTGCACCGCGCCGCTGCCCAGGGCGATGAATTCCGCGGCGTCGCGCCAACTGCCGATGCCGCCGATGCCGCAGATGGGCAAGCCGTGGGTCTGCGGATCACGGGCGATTTCCGCCACCATGTTCAGTGCGATCGGCTTGACCGCCGAGCCGCAGTAACCGCCATGGGTGCTCTGGCTGCCGACGGTGGGCAGCGCGACCATCCGGTCCAGGTCAACGCTGGTGATGGAGTTGATGGTGTTGATCAGCGACACCGCGTCCGCGCCACCGCGATGGGCCGCCCGGGCGGCGACGCGGATGTCGGTGATGTTCGGCGTGAGCTTGACGATCACCGGCAGCGAGCAATAGGTCTTGCACCAGCGGGTCACCTGCTCGACGTACTCCGGCACCTGGCCGACCGCCGCCCCCATGCCCCGTTCCGGCATGCCGTGGGGGCAACCGAAGTTCAGCTCGATACCGTCGGCGCCGGTGGCTTCCACCAGCGGCAGGATGTGTTTCCAGGACTCCTCGACACAGGGCACCATCAGCGACACGATCAAGGCCCGGTCTGGCCAGTCCTTCTTCACCTGGGTGATTTCCCGCAGGTTGATCTCCAGGGAGCGGTCGGTGATCAGCTCGATGTTATTGATGCCCAACACCTCGCGATTCGCGCCGAAGTGGGCCGAGTAGCGAGACGACACGTTCACCGCCGCCGGGTCTTCCCCCAGGGTTTTCCAGACCACGCCACCCCAGCCGGCCTCGAAGGCACGCACCACGTTGTAGGCTTTGTCGGTGGGCGGCGCGGAGGCCAGCCAGAACGGGTTGGGGGCTTTGATGCCGGCGAAGACAATCGACAGATCGGCCATTTACGCAGCCTCCACGTTGAGCATGAGTTGGGCATTGATCGCCTCGGCGGCGAGCTTGCCGTGCTGCACCGCCTGTACGGTGAGGTCCTGGTCCAGGCTGGTGCAGTCGCCGCCGGCATACACGCCGGGGATACTGGTGCGCAGGTGTTCGTCCACCAGGATCCGTCCGTCCTGGCGCTTGAGTTCCCGGGCCAGCGGGTCCGCCAGTGCGTCCTCATCGAAAGCCTGGCCGATGGCTTTGAAAATGCCGTCGGCGGGCAGGTCGAACGTGTCGGCATCGATGACCAGTCGGCCGTTCTCCAGGTGGGTGCGGGAGAAGCGCATGCCCCGCACGTGCCCGGCGTCGTCGAGCAGCACCTGTTGCGGTTGGGCCCAGGTCAGCAGGCGGACCTGATTGGCCTTGGCGATGTCCTGTTCGTGCCCGGTTGCGCCCATGTCCTCAAGTCCGCGACGGTAAACCAGACTGACGTCCCGGGCACCGAGGCGGGCCATCTGCACGGCCATGTCGATGGCGGTGTTGCCGGCTCCGAGCACGATGCAACGGTCGGCCAGCGGCAATTGGCTGAGGTCGTCGGTCTGGCGCAGCTCGCGGATGTAGTCAGTGGCGGCCAGCAGCCCCGGCGCTTGTTCGTCGCTCAGGCCCAGTTGTTTGCTGGCGGCCAGGCCGAGGCCGAGGAACACCGCGTCGAACTGTTGGTGCAGTTCGCTCAGGCTGAGGTTCCCGCCCAGTTTCTGACCGTGGCGGATTTCGATGCCGCCGATCTCCAGCAGAAAGTCCAGCTCGCGCTGGGCGTAGTCGTCCACCAGTTTGTACTTGGCGATCCCGTATTCGTTGAGACCGCCGGCCTTGTCCCGGGCTTCGAAAATCACCACGTCATGACCGTGCATCGCACTGCGGTGAGCACAGGACAAGCCCGCCGGACCGGCACCGACCACGGCGATGCGCTTGCCCGTGGTGGCGGCCCGTTTGAACGGGTGTTCGCTGAAGTGGGCATTGTCCACGGCGTAGCGCTGCAACAGGCCGATCAACACCGGGGCGCATTCGTGGCTGTTGTTGCGCACGCAGGCTTGCTCGCAAAGGATCTCCGTAGGGCAGACCCGGGCGCAACTGCCGCCGAGGATGTTGGCCGAGAGAATCTTCTGAGCCGCGCCCTGGACATTGTCCTGGTGGATGTTGCGAATGAACGAAGGAATATCGATCTCGCTCGGGCAAGCGTTCACGCACGGGGCGTCGTAGCAGTACAGGCACCGGGCCGCTTCCAGGTGGGCTTGCCTGGCGTTGAGCGGTGGCGCCAAGTCGCTGAAGCGGGCGGCGAGGGTGGTCGGGTCTTCCTGGGAATGGGGAAGGTGGCTCAAGGGCTGGATCATGGAATGGGCCTCACGGTGTTGGAGGTGCTGCCTCTGATGGGCAGTGTTTTTCTGGGGAGCTGCGCTGGCCCCATCGCGAGCAGGCTCGCTCCCACATTGGAAATGCGGCCCCTGTGGGAGCGAGCCTGCTCGCGATCGGCCGAAGGCCGCTGTCAGCGTTTAACGGCAGTGGGCCTTTGCAACTCAGCCCGCTTGCTCAGCAGATCGAACACCGCCGGATACGCCGGTCGTTCGATGTAGCGCCCGGCACCGCGCTCGGCCCGCAAGTCACCGTTGGCCCATACCAGCCGACCCTGGCTGATGGTGTGGCTGGGCACGCCGCGCACGGTCTTGCCTTCGAAGATGTTGAAATCCACTTGCTGATGGTGGGTCTTGGCCGAAATCGTGCGGCTGCCTTGGGGATCCCAGAGCACCAGGTCGGCGTCGGCACCGACGCGGATTGCCCCTTTGCGCGGGTAGAGATTGAAGATCTTCGCGGTGTTGGTGGAGGTCAGTGCGACGAAATCCTGCATCGACAATTTGCCGCTGTTGACCCCTTCGTCCCAGAGCACGGCCATGCGGTCTTCGATGCCGGCGGTGCCGTTGGGGATCTTGCTGAAGTCGTCGCGGCCGGCGGCTTTCTGTTCGGCGCAGAAACAGCAATGGTCGGTGGCGGTGGTGTGCAGATTGCCCGATTGCAAGCCGTGCCACAGCGCTTCCTGATGTCCGCGGGGACGGAAGGGCGGACTCATCACGTAACCGGCTGCGGTCTGCCAGTCGGGGTGGCGATAGACGCTGTCGTCCAGCAACAGGTGCCCGGCCAGCACTTCACCGTAGACCGGTTGGCCTTTGCTGCGGGCATAGGTGATTTCGTCCAGCGCTTCCCGGGTGGAAACGTGTACCAGGTACAGCGGCGTGCCCAGCGTCTCGGCAATGCGGATGGCCCGGCTCGCGGCTTCGCCTTCCACCTGCGAAGGCCGTGACAGCGGGTGCGCTTCGGGCCCGGTGATGCCCTGGGCCAACAGCTTGCGCTGCAGGTGGTAGACCAACTCGCCGTTCTCGGCGTGCACCGTGGGCACCGCGCCCAGTTCCAGGCACCGTTCGAAACTCGCCACCAGGGTGTCGTCGGCGGCCATGATCGCGTTCTTGTAGGCCATGAAATGCTTGAAACTGTTCACGCCGTGGTGGTTGACCAGCTCGGCCATTTCTTCACGGACCTGCTCGCTCCACCAGGTGATTGCGACGTGAAAACCGTAGTCGCTGGCGCTTTTCTCGGCCCAGCCGCGCCATTGATGAAAGGCTTCCATCAGCGACTGCTGGGGATTGGGGATCACGAAGTCGATGATCGAGGTGGTCCCGCCGGCCAAGCCTGCTGCGGTGCCGCTGAAGAAGTCTTCGCTGGCGACCGTGCCCATGAATGGCAACTGCATATGGGTATGGGGATCGATGCCGCCGGGCATCAGGTATTGACCGCTGCCATCGAGCACTTCGACCGCGGCCGGAACCTCCAGGTTTTCGCCGATGGCCTTGATCAGGCCGTCGGCACAGAACACATCGGCGCGGTAACTTTCATCATGGGTAATAACGGTGGCGCCACGGATCAACAGAGACATTCCGAGTTCCTCGCAGGCAATGACCGACTGATGTCGGTTCTTTATGTTTTATAGATCACGATTGGACAGTGACGCAGTCATGCAGGTTGTTGATCCTGTCATTGCTGTCAGGATTAGACGCTAGCTGGAGTTATTGAAATGATCAAGATTATTTTTAACAAGTTACTTGTGAATTCAACTTGTTGATATTTAATAAATAATTATTCAAATCACCAAAATGATGAGGGGGCTCACCATTTTGACGCACTTGACAGGATTCTTATTTGAGCGAGATTTGTCATGGTAAATCAGCGGCTTGAAAGCAGTGGACGTGCGGCCTAGACACGTCGCATTCATTCGGGATGCACCACTTTGAATCCCGGGCTCGACAGAATGCGCACGTCATCTAGCCTGAAGACGGTAACAGCGCAAAGCAGCAGGGCCTTGAATGGCTGTTTTATTTCCAGGAATCAGAGGGTTGTAACGCTTATATCGATCGAACGGTCAACTCGGCGCGTTATTCGGCACGGTAATTGAGTGTCTGCGTTGCCAAGCAGGGTCGTCGGTCGCCAGCGTGCTTTACATGCAAGTACTCCGGCCATCGCCCTGTCGATGAGCAAAAATAATGAAAACAGTGGAGCGGACATGACCAGATCAACTGTGACCGAGCGCGATGGGTTGTTCGAGCTTGAAGCCGGCAGCGACGTATTCGAGAGCCCCCGTTACAACCACGACATCGCACCGACGAAAGTGCATGAGAGAACCTGGAACAAATGGCACATCACTGCGCTGTGGGTCGGCATGGCGATCTGCGTGCCGACCTACACCCTTGGCGGTGTACTCACCGCCTATTTCGGCCTGACGGTGGGCGAGGCGCTGCTGGCGATTCTGTTCGCCAACATCATCGTATTGATTCCCCTGACCCTGAACGCCTTTGCCGGAACCAAGTACGGCATTCCGTTTCCGGTATTGCTGCGCTCGTCCTTCGGGGTCATCGGTTCCAACGTTCCTTGTCTGATCCGCGCCCTGGTGGCATGCGGCTGGTTCGGGATCCAGACCATGTTCGGCGGGCTGGCGATCCACCTGTTTCTCGGTTCGGTGTTCGAAGGCTGGAAAAGCCTCGGGGGCACGGGCGAGGTACTGGGCTTCATGATGTTCTGGGTCATGAACCTGTGGGTGGTGCTGCGGGGCGCCGAATCGATCAAGTGGCTGGAAACCCTGTCCGCGCCGCTGTTGGTGCTGGTGGGGGCCGGCCTGCTGATGTGGGCCTTGCCGAATGTCTCCCTGACCGAGCTGATGGCGGTGCCGGCCAAGCGACCCGAGGGTGCCGGCGTGACCAGCTACTTCCTTGCCGGACTGACGGCCATGGTTGGTTTCTGGGCGACCCTGTCATTGAACATTCCGGATTTCAGCCGGTATGCCAAGAGCCAGAAGGACCAGATTGTGGGACAGATCATAGGCCTGCCACTGACCATGTTCCTGTTCGCCTCCCTCGGCGTGGTCATGACCGCCGCTTCGGAAAAATTGGTGGGTGTGACCGTCTCCGACCCGGTGACCTTGATCGGGCATATCCAGAGCCCGTTGTGGGTCGCGCTGGCCATGGTGCTGATCATCGTCGCCACGCTCTCGACCAACACCGCCGCCAACATCGTCTCGCCCACCAATGACTTCCAGAACCTGGCGCCCAAGGTGATCGGCCGCTCCAAGGCCGTGATGCTGACCGGGCTGGTGGGGCTGGCACTGATGGCCCACGAACTGCTGAAAAAACTCGGCTGGATTGTCTCCGACGTCAGCCTTGAATCGGTGTATTCCAATTGGCTGCTGGGGTATTCGAGTCTGCTGGGGCCGATTGCCGGGATCATGGTGGTGGATTACTTCCTGATCAAGAAACAACAGCTGGACTTGGCCGGGTTGTACCGCGACGACGTTTACCCTGCGTGGAACTGGAACGGTTTCATCGCCTTCGGCGTGCCGGTGGCATTGACGCTGCTGTCCCTGGGCAGTGATGCGTTCAACTGGTTCTACAGCTACGGCTGGTTCACCGGCTCGGCGCTGGGTGGGGTGATTTATTACGGGTTGTGCAGTTTGCGTGCGAGCCCATCCGTCGCCAAGTCCGCCGTGTAGAGGAGGGCCCTATCGCGAGCAGGCTCGCTCCCACATGTGCAATGCACTCCCCTGTGGGGGCGAGCCTGCTCGCGATGGCGGCTTCGAATACAGCGAAAAATGCCTGGAAAAGGAGATCTCCATGAACGCCGCCATCGACGTCCTGCAATCCACCCATCAACACATCAACCGCGATCGCCTCTGGCGGTCGCTCATGGATCTGGCCCAATTGGGCGCCACGGTCAAGGGCGGTGTATGCCGGCTGGCCCTGACCGACCTGGACCGCCAGGCCCGGGACCTGTTCGTGCAGTGGGCCGAGGCGGCTGGCTGCACCGTCAGCATCGATGCGGTGGGCAATATTTTCGCCCGTCGTCCGGGGCGCAATCCGATCCTGCCACCGGTAATGACCGGCAGTCACATCGACACCCAGCCCACCGGCGGCAAGTTCGATGGTTGCTTCGGCGTATTGTCCGGTCTGGAAGTGTTGCGCACCCTCAATGACCTGAACATCGAAACCGAAGCGCCGCTGGAAGTGGTGGTGTGGACCAACGAAGAAGGCTCGCGCTTCGCCCCGTGCATGATGGGGTCCGGGGTGTTCGCGGAGAAATTCACCCTCGAAGAAACCCTGGCCAAGGTCGACGCCGAAGGCATCACCGTGGGGCAAGCGCTGAATGCCATCGGCTATGCCGGTCCTCGCCAGGTCACCGGTCATCCGGTGGGCGCCTATTTCGAGGCGCACATCGAACAGGGCCCGATCCTGGAAGACGAACACAAGACCATCGGCATCGTCATGGGCGCACTGGGGCAGAAGTGGTTCGACCTCTCGCTGCGAGGTGTCGAGGCCCATGCCGGTCCGACCCCGATGCACCTGCGCAAGGACGCCCTGGTTGGCGCCTCGATCATTGTCGGCGCCGTCAACCGTGCCGCCCTTGGCCATCAGCCCCATGCTTGCGGCACCGTCGGTTGCCTGCAAGCCTATCCGGGCTCGCGCAACGTCATTCCGGGGGAAGTGCGCATGACCCTGGATTTCCGTCATCTGGAACCGGCGCGGCTGGATTCGATGATCGCCGAGGTCAAGCAAGTGATCGACGACACCTGCCGGCAACACGGCCTGACGTATGAGTTGACCCCCACCGCCGACTTCCCGCCGCTGTATTTCGATTCGGGCTGTGTCGAAGCCGTACGCGGGGCTGCCCAGGGGCTGGGCCTGTCCCATATGGACATCGTCAGCGGCGCCGGCCATGACGCGATTTTCCTGGCCGAGCTGGGCCCGGCCGGGATGATCTTCGTGCCCTGCGAGGGCGGGATCAGCCACAACGAAATCGAGAACGCCGCCCCCGACGATCTCGCTGCCGGCTGCGCGGTGTTGCTGCGGGCGATGCTCGCCGCCTCCCAGGCCATCGCCGAAGGGCGCATGGCGGCTTGAACGGGGGAATCGGCGGCTTCACCAGTACTCGCAAGGGAACGCACGACGACCACGGACGGTCGTAACCTCCATGCGCTTCTGACCTATGGAGACCCAATGAGCCAGGACGTCCCCACCACGGAGACCAATCGTCGTCAATTGCTGCAAATCATCGCCGGACTGTCGGACGGGGTGATGTTGATAGAGGTCGACCAGACCATCGCCTGGGCCAACGAAGCCGTGCTGAACATGCACGGGGTCAAGAACCTCGGGGAACTGGGTGCCAATGCCCGGGAGTATGCCCAGCGCTTCAATTTGCGTTATCGCAACAACCATCCCTTGACCGCGGACAACTACCCCATCGCCCGGGTCGCCCGTGGCGAGGAGTTCAGCGATGTGTTGGTGGAAGTCACACCGGTGGACGATCCGGACCGCACCTGGGTCCATCGCATCCGCAGCATGGTACTGACCGATCGCAACGACGCACCGGAGTTACTGGTGCTGATTCTCAGCGACGCCACGGAGTGGGCCAGCGCCGAACAGCGGTTCGAGAAAACCTTCGGCGCCAATCCGGCGCCGGCGGTGATCTGTCGCCTCAGCGACCTGCGCTACATCAAGGTCAACCAGGGTTTTCTGGAGATGACCGGCTACAGCCGCGAGCAGGTGATCGGCCGTTCGGTCTACGAGCTGGACGTGCTGGAGGCCGCCGAGCGACGTGAGCTGGCCATCGAGCGCCTGGGGCAGGGCGCAACCATTCCGCAGATGCAGGCCGAGCTGAAGTTGCCGGAAGGCACGAGCAAGCAAGTCATCGTCGCCGGCCAGCCACTGGACCTGCACGACGAAGATTGCATGCTGTTTTCCTTCATGGACATGGAGCCGCGACGCAAGGCCGAAACGGCCCTGCGCCAGAGCGAGGAGCGCTTCGCCAAGTCGTTTCGCCTGTCCCCGGTGCCCACCTTGGTGTGCAGCGCCGAACAGCTGTTGCTGGAAATCAACGACGCCTTTCTCGAGACCACCGGCTACGCCAGTGAAGAACTCTTTGGCAAGACCGTGGCGGAAATCGGCTTTCTCGACAAGGACGCCAGTGCCACGCTGTTTGCCCGTCTGGAGAAGACCACGACGGTGTCCAATGTCGACGTCAAGGTACGCAAGAAGGGCGGCGAGCTGATCGACTGCGAGGTGGCGGCCGACACCGTGGTCATTCAGGACCAGCCTTGTTATCTGCTGGTCCTGGTGAACATCACCGAACGCAAGCGCTCGCAACTGGAGCTGGTGGCGGCGATCGAGGAGGTGATGAAGGACGCTTCCTGGTTCAGCCGTACATTGATCGAGAAGCTGGCCAACGTAAAGAGCATCAACACGCAATTGCCCAGCACTTCCTATACCGAGTTGACTGCCCGGGAACGGGATGTGCTGGGGCTCATTTGCCAGGGCCTGGCAGACAAGGAGATTGCCGCACGTTTGAAACTTGCGCCCAACACCGTGCGAAATCACGTCGCCACCCTGTACTCGAAACTGGATGTTCACAGCCGTAGCGAGGCCATTGTCTGGGCTCGGGAGCGAGGTCTGTTCGGGAATGACTGGAACATGAAGGCACCATGATAGCCAGTGCAAATGCACCGGATGGGTTAGTGCAAATTCGGGTTTCTGACGGGCAGGTGGCTGCTTAGGATGTGAGGGTGCGGCAGTGTCAGAGCAGTGCCGCGTCCCCACGAAACAGTCAAGGAATACGCCACAATGTGTAGTGATCAAAGCCAACGAGTCATTGACAGGACGTCTGCTGAAACCCGGGGCTCGGCGTTGTTTGCCGCTCCTTTGTGTGTCTTGTTTTGAGGGGGCAGACCATGACCCAATTGGCCCCCCTGCGCGCCCGACTCGAAGAAAGTTTCTCGCCGCTGTCCTGCGACTGCAACCTCAACGGTGATGGTACTTTGACTGTCCGTCTTTATCACCGCGGAAGCGGAGAGGTGGACCTGGTGGTGAGCGGCTTGAACCTCGACAGCGTTCGCTCGGAAGAAAGCCTGGCGAAGCTGATCGACGAATTGCGGTATGAACTGCAGAACACCCCAGGGCATCGCAACGATCCCGTGTAGATAATCAACTGAATGCAGTCTTCTGTGGCGAGGGGATTTATCCCCGCTGGGTCGCGGAGCGGCCCCCCTAAGTTCGTCGATCACGTGACTATTTTGGGGCTGCTTCGCACCCCAGCGGGGCGGTGCGACGTTTCGCTAAATCCCCTCGCCACAAATAGACTGGGCTCGATCTTTACAACAGCGTCGCCCGGCAATCGAGCGCCAGCCGCGCGCCGCCGTGTTCGCTGTTGCCCACCTCCAGTGTGAAGCCGTGCAAATTGACAATCGCCGCGACGATCGACAGCCCCAGGCCAAACCCGCCATGGTGGCTGCTGCCTTCGGCACGATAGAAGCGGCGGAACACGGCCTTGCGCTCTGGCTCCGGAATGCCGGGGCCGGAGTCGAGCACCTCGATGCGGGTGCTGTCGCCCTGGTCGATACCGCGCAGAGTCACTTTGCCTCCCGCCGGGGTGAACTTGATGGAGTTGCTCAACAGGTTCGACACTGCTTCGAACAGCAACGCCCGGTCGCCGTTGAGCAAAGGCAAGGTCTCGGGTACTTCGAGGCTGAAGGTCAACTCGCCTTCCTCGGCCAGGGGCAGATAGAAGTCGTGCAGCTCCTGTAGCAACTGCAGCGGGTCGACGCGCACGAAACCCGAGCGGCGCTGCTGGTCTTCCAGCTCGGAGATCCTCAGCAAGCCTCGGAACCGTGCCATCAGGGTATCGGTCTCGGCGATCACCTGATCCATCTGCAAGGCCTCGGGTGATCCATCCGCGGCTTGCTGCTGGATACGATAAAGCTGGGCGCGCAAACGGGTCAGCGGCGTGCGCAGATCGTGGGCGATGTTGTCGCATACGCCCTTGACCTCGTTCATCAGGCGTTCGATGCGATCGAGCATGGCATTGACGATTGCCGCCAGCATGTCCAGTTCATCCCGCCGACTCGACAGCGGCAGGCGATGAGTCAGGTCGCCGGCGACGATGGCCTCGGCACTGGCCTGCAGTTTGCGGATGCGCTGCAGCGGTCGGCGGCGCAAAAGATGCCAACCGGCGATCCCCGGCAGAATGGTCAGCGACACACCCCATAACAACGCATGGAGGATGATGCGGGTCACCGCGAAGAGCGAGCCGTTGTCCCGCGCCAGCACCAGCCAGCGCCCGTCCTGGGTCCGGCTCGCCACGGCATCGCAACTGTCGGAGGGTACGCTCGGGTCGTCGTAGTCGACACAATCGCTGAGTATGTGGATCTTGCCGTCCAGCGGCAGGTCGGCGGGGACCCGCAGGATCGGCCCGCTCAGGTGTCGCAGTTGGGCGTCGAACAGGCCGTAGGCGTCGACACCGCGGTCGTCCAGGGTCAGGCTGGCCATGAGCGCGTCTTCCAGTTGATCGCCGTGGATGCGGGCGAACAGATGCTGGCGCTGCATCAGGGAATGTTTGGCCAGGCTGTCGAGGTAGCCGAAAACCTCGTAGTACATCACCCCCATCAGGATGGCGCTCCACAGCACGAACAGCGCGCTGTACAGCGCCAGCAGGCGGCTGCTGGAAGAGCGCCAGCCCTTAGCAGGGTTCAGCAATGACATAGCCCGAACCCCGCACGGTGCGAATCAGCGGTTCCAGGCCCGGCGGATCGATTTTCTTGCGCAGGCGACCGATATGGACGTCGATCAGGTTGGTGCCCGGGTCGAAGTGATAGCCCCAGACTTCCTCGAAAATCATCATGCGCGAAAGAATCTGCCCGCTGTTGCGCATCAGGAACTCAAGCAGTTTGTATTCGGTGGGCAGCAGGCTGAGCAGTTGCCCGTTGCGGCTGGCCTCACGGCTGATCAGATCCAGTTCCAGATCGGCCACGCGCAGGATGGTTTCCGGCTCCCGGGTGCCATTGTTGCGTCGTAGCAACACTTCGACGCGGGCGGCCATTTCATCGGTGGCGAACGGTTTGGTCAGGTAATCGTCGCCGCCGGCCCGCAGGCCACGGACACGCTCGTCCACATCGGAAAGGGCGCTGATCATCAGGATCGGTGTCGCCACGCCCATGGTGCGCAGGGTCGTGACAATCACCAGGCCGTCGAGCTCGGGCAGCATGCGGTCGAGGGTAATCAGGTCGTAGTCCCCGCTCACCGCTCGCTCCAGGCCTTCGCGACCGTTGTCGACCCAGTCGACGTTCAGGCCGTTACGGGTCAGCTCGGCGACGATTTCACGGGCGGTCACGGCGTCGTCTTCGATGGTCAGAATGCGGTTCATGGGCGGTACCGAGTTGAGAAATTGATGCCATTGCGCGGCATTCTGCCAAAGAAAACCTGTCGGCTTTCTGAAAAAAAGTTCATGGACGGCCAAGCGGTTTCACTGGCCTGGATCAACACTTGGTCACAAATAATCCCTAACATGAATTGAGTGCGCACCATTATGTTGCGTCCGTTACCCTGCCTTGGCGCGCTGTCGCCGTCGGGTAACGACGCTAACCGGTGATGGTGTGCTGCAAGGAGCCGAGACCTCACCGGTCTTCAATAAAAGCATCAAGGAAGAGCCGCATCATGCAGCCTCAAGACCTTCTACGCCAAAAATTCGATATCCAGCCATTGACCCGGCCTGACATGACGGTGCACCTGGACGGGCGGATCGTCAATGCCGCCCGGGGTGAAACCGTCCTGACCGTCATCCAGTCCCAGGGCCAGCGCCAGGTGGCCCGCAACGATCATGGCCAGATCAGCGGCGCCTACTGCGGCATGGGCGTCTGCCAATGCTGTCTGGTCAGGATCGACGGCCGGCACAAGCGCCGGGCCTGCCAGACCCAGGTGCGCCCCGGCATGCAGATCGAAACCCGGACCAACCGTATCGTCGAAACGGAGGCGCCATGAACCTCGATCCGGTGATTGTCGGCGGTGGGCCGGCGGGCATGGCGGCGGCCATCGAACTGGCGGCCATGGGCTGCGCTGCACCTTGCTTGAAGAGGCGCCGCGCCTGGGCGGCGTGGTGTATCGGGGGCCATTGCGCGACGGCGTCAGCCTGGACTACCTGGGACCGCGCTACAGCGAAGCCCTGGAGAAACTCCATGGTGAGTTTGACCAGCACGCCGGACTGATCGACGTCCGGCTCAACAACCGCGTCATCGGCGCCGAAGGGTTGCGGGCGCTGATGCTGCTCGATGCCGATGAACGCGTGCGCGAGGTTGCCTATTCCCATCTGGTCCTGGCGGCCGGTTGCCATGAGCGCAGCGTGCCGTTCCCCGGCTGGACCTTGCCGGGGTGATGCTGTTGGGTGGCCTGCAACTGCAGATCAAGAGCGGGGTGGTCAAGCCTCCGAGCCCGGTGGTGATCGCCGGTACCGGTCCGTTGCTGCCGCTGGTGGCGTGTCAGCTGCATGCCGCAGGCGTGGCCGTGGCTGGTGTCTATGAAGCCTGCGCATTCGGCCGGATCGCCAAGGAAAGCCTGGCGTTACTGAACAAGCCGCAGCTTTTTCTCGACGGCCTGAGCATGCTGGCCTATCTCAAGCGTTATCGCATACCCGTGCGCTATGGTTGGGGCGTGGTGCAGGCCCACGGGGAGGATGAATTGAACATGGTCACCGTCGCGCCGTATTCCAGCGATTGGGAGCCCGACCTCGCACGCGCCGAACAAGTGCCGGCCCAGACGTTGGCGGTCGGCTACGGCTTCATACCGCGCACCCAGTTGAGCCAGCAGATGGGCCTTGAGCATGGTTTCAGCGACGATGGCTACCTGCGGGCGGTGGCCGATGCCTGGCAGCAAAGCAGCGAGGCGCACATCCACCTTGCCGGTGACATGGGCGGGATTCGCGGCGGTGAAGCGGCCATGCTCAGCGGGCGTATTGCCGCGCTGTCGGTGCTGATGCAATGCAATGTGCTGGAGCCCCATGTCGCCCTCGAGCGCCGCAAACAGTATCAGGCACAGTTGGATCGGATCATCCGTTTCCGTGCCGCCGTGGATCGCTACACCCGACGCGGTGCCGGACAAACCGCCCTGCCGGCGGCCGATACGGTGATCTGCCGCTGTGAACACGCCACCCGCGCCGACATCGACCGGGCCCTGGAGCAGGGTGTGCAGGACATGGCCAGCCTGAAGATGCGCACCCGCGTGAGCATGGGCGATTGCCAGGGACGGATGTGCGTCGGGTACTGCAGCGACCGCCTGCGCGAAGCCACCGGGCGTGCCGATGTTGGCTGGCTGCGACCACGCTTTCCGATCGATCCGATACCGTTTTCAGCTTTCCGTAATGTTGGCATGGAGGTCGCTCGGCATGACTAAGCATTTAGAGACCCGGGACTACGATGTGGTCATCGCCGGTGGCGGCGTGATCGGCGCTTCCTGTGCCTACCAACTGTCCAAGCGCAAGCACCTGAGGGTCGCCCTGATCGATGCCAAGCGCCCCGGCAACGCGACCCGCGCTTCGGCCGGCGGGCTGTGGGCCATTGGCGAGTCGGTGGGGCTGGGGTGCGGGGTGATCTTCTTTCGCATGATGTCGGCCAACCGCAAGCGCCAGACCCAGGGAGCGGCTGTGGCGGTGGATGCCAGCACGCCGCATATCCTGCCGCAGTCGTTCTTCGACTTTGCCTTGCAGTCCAATGCGATGTACCCCCAACTGCACCGGGAGCTGCTGGACAACCATGGCATGGATATCAAATTCGAGGAAACCGGCTCAAGTTCGTGATCTACGACGATGAGGATCGCTTGTATGCCGAGCACATCGTCGCCTGCATTCCCCACTGGCCGATCAGGTGCGCTGGCTTGACCAGGCCGCCCTGCGCGAGGCCGAGCCCAGCGTCAGCCATGAAGCCCGGGGCGCCCTGGAATTCCTGTGCGACCACCAGGTCAGCCCGTTCCGGCTGGCCGACGCCTACACCGAAGGTGCCCGGCAGAATGGTGTCGACCTGTACTTCAATACCCACGTTACCGAGGTGTTGCGTAGCGGGACGCGGGTGACGGGGTAAACACCGCCGAGGCCGGCACCTTCAACTGCCGGACCCTGATCAATGCCACCGGTGCCTGGGCGGCGGACCTGAGCGAGCAGGCCACCGGCGTGCGGATTCCGGTCAAGCCGGTCAAGGGGCAGATCCTGCTGACCGAGCGTATGCCGAAGCTTCTCAATGGGTGCCTGACCACCAGCGACTGCTACGTGGCGCAGAAAGACAACGGCGAAATCCTTATCGGTAGCACCACGGAAGACAAGGGCTTCGATGTGACCACCACCTACCCAGAGATCGAGGGGCTGGTGCAGGGGGCGATGCGGTGCATCCCGCAACTGGCCGACATCAACCTCAAGCGGACTTGGGCTGGCCTGCGCCCGGGCTCTCCCGATGAATTGCCGATCCTGGGGCCGATGCGAGGCGTGGAAGGCTACCTCAATGCCTGCGGACATTTCCGCACGGGCATCCTGACCTCGGCCATCACCGGCGTCTTGCTGGACAGGTTGGTAAACAACGAGCCGCTGCCGTTGGATATCACGCCGTTCCTGGCGGACCGCTTCGAGGTGATGCCGAGGGTGGCTGAGCCGAAGGATATGGAGTTGGCCTGAGGCATCGAGCCTATGCTCGAATGCAAGTCAGTGAAGCCTCCACCCTGTGGGAGCAAAGCTTGCTCGCGATTGCGGTAAGTCAGTCGGCAACAATATTGACTGGTCTGCCACTATCGCGAGCGAGCTTTGCTCCCACAGGGATGGGTTGTAGGTCGAGCGTCAATCCTCGAACCCGACCTGTTCATGAATCTCATCGACCTTGAGTTCCAGCCGATAGGCCACGGCAATGAACAACGCCTGGCACAGGCACAAGGTGGCACTCAGCGAGCGGAAGGCGAAGGAGCTGCCTTCGTTCACCAGCAGCACGGTGTTGGCCCGTTTCGCCAGGGGCGACAGGTTGCTGTCGGTGATGATCAGCGTCTTGGCCTGGTGATGCTGGGCGATGCGCAAGCAGTGCTGGGTTTCCTTGCCATAGGGCGTGAAGCTGATGGCGATCACCAGGTCATTGGCCCGCACACTGCGCATCTGCTCGCGATAACTGCCCCCCAGGCCGGAAACCAGATGGATACGCTTGTTGGTGTGCTGAAGGTTATAGACCAGGTAATCGGCCACCGCGAAGGAGCGCCGCACACCCACCACATAGATGTTGTCGGCATTGACCACCAGGTCGACAGCCTTGTCGAACGCCTGGTCGTCCAGCTCCAGCCCCAGTCGCTCGATGCCCGACAGCGTGGCGTTGATGCATTCGCGTGCCAGGTCGCCGCCGCTGGCTTTCTGCGACTTGTTGGCGATCATGCTGCGAATACGCTGCTGGTAGTTCTGTACCGGTGTGGTCTTGTGGGTGTAGGCCTCGCGAAACAATGCCTGCATTTCGCTGAACCCGCTGAAGCCGAACCGTTGGGAGAAGCGCACGATGGCCGACGGGTGCACTTCGCACTCGCGGGCGATGTCGCTGATGCGATCCACCATGATCCGGTCGCTTTGCTGGCTCATGTAGCTGGCAATGCGTTTGAGCTGGCGCGGCAGGCTTTCATATTCATCGGTGATCAGTTGCAACAGACGCTCGGCATTGATCGGTGGGCTGGCGAGGGCGGCCTCGGACGCGCTCTCGGATGGCGCCGGCAGATCGGGGCGGGTCATAGATAATCCTTCTGGCTTGTTCTTATAGGGCCGTTCGCTGAAAGACCGGCCCTCGACAATAAGTTGGCTGTTCGCAGTCTACAGCGTAGGCGCAGGGAAAATCATGATGGGTAACGTCGCAATCCATGACTGAAACGATGCACTGCGTCTGATACAGCTGATTGGAAGTTTATTGGAAAAAATATTCCACATAAAATTTTTATAGAAAAATTATTGATTATTGGCCCTTGCTCGTTTTAGTCTGCATCCACCAAGAGCGTTGGCGCCGGTCCGGCAGCGAACGCAGGCTGATAAAAATAACAGGAGCCAGCATGGGCCAGACTCGTTTTGCCAGTGGGCGTCAATTGGATGTGATCTGCCTGGGACGCCTGGGCGTTGACCTGTACGCGCAGCAAGTCGGGGCGCGGCTGGAAGATGTGTCGAGCTTCGCCAAATACCTGGGTGGCTCGTCCGCCAACATCGCTTTCGGCACCGCTCGACTTGGGCTCAGGTCGGCGATGTTGAGCCGGGTGGGGGATGACCACATGGGCCGTTTCCTGGTGGAATCCCTGGCCCGCGAGGGCTGCGATGTCAGCGGCATCAAGGTTGACCCTGAGCGCCTGACCGCCCTGGTGCTGCTGGGTATCAAGGATCGGGAAACCTTTCCCCTGGTGTTCTACCGGGAAAACTGCGCCGACATGGCGCTGCGCGCCGAAGACATTGACGAGGCCTTCATCGCTTCGAGCAAGGCCCTCCTGATCACCGGCACTCATTTCTCCTCCGAAAGCGTCTACAACGCCAGCCTCCAGGCGCTGGATCATGCCGCCAAACACAACGTCAAACGCATACTGGACATCGACTATCGACCGGTGCTCTGGGGCCTGACGGGCAAGGCCGATGGGGAAACCCGTTTCGTCGCCGACCAGAAAGTCAGCCAGCATGTGCAAGGCATCCTGCCGCGCTTCGACCTGATCGTCGGCACCGAAGAAGAGTTCCTGATTGCCGGCGGCAGCGAAGATCTGCTGACGGCGCTGCGTACTGTCCGTTCGCTGACGGCGGCCACCCTGGTGGTCAAGCTCGGCCCGCAGGGTTGCACGGTGATTCACGGCGCCATCCCGGCTCGGCTCGAGGACGGTGCGATTTATCCGGGAGTCCGGGTCGAAGTCCTGAATGTACTGGGCGCCGGCGATGCCTTTATGTCGGGTTTCCTCGCCGGCTGGCTGGAGGACGCCAGCGATGAGCGCTGCTGCCAATTGGCCAACGCCTGCGGTGGTCTGGTGGTGTCGCGCCACGGCTGTGCGCCAGCGATGCCGACCCGGGCTGAACTCGACTATCTGTTCGACAGCCCGGTACCGATCACCCGGCCGGACCAGGACGTCGTGCTGCAACGGTTGCATCAGGTCAGCGTGCCGCGCAAGAACTGGAAACAACTGTTCATCTTTGCCTTTGACCATCGTTGGCAACTGGTGGAACTGGCGCAAAAGGGTGATCGAGACCTGAGTTGCATTGGGAAGCTCAAGCAACTGTTCGTCCAGGCGGTGGAACGGGTCGAAGCCGACCTGAAGCGCCAGGGCATCGAGGCCGATGTCGGCTTGCTGGCCGATCAACGCTTTGGCCAGGATTCATTGAACGCCGCCACCGGGCGCGGTTGGTGGGTCGCGCGGCCGGTGGAAGTGCAAGGCTCGCGGCCGCTGGCGTTCGAACACGGGCGTTCCATCGGCAGCAACCTGATCGCCTGGCCCAGCGAGCAAATCATCAAGTGCCTGGTGCAGTTCCACCCCGATGACGAACCGCTGCTGCGTTTGGAGCAGGAGGCGCAACTGATGGGGCTCTACAAGGCTTCCCAGGTCAGCGGCCATGAATTGCTGTTGGAGGTCATTCCACCGAAGGATCATCCCTCGCAGCATCCCGATGTGCTGTACCGCGCGCTCAAGCGCCTCTACAACCTGGGCATCTACCCGGCGTGGTGGAAGATCGAAGCGCAGACTGCGGACGAGTGGAAGCAGCTCGACGCACTGATCCAACAGCGCGATCCCTATTGCCGCGGGGTCGTGCTCCTGGGGCTCAACGCCCCGGCCGCGGCCTTGGCCGAGGGGTTTCGCCAGGCCAGCCAGAGCACCAGCTGCCGAGGATTCGCCGTGGGCCGCACGATTTTCCAAGAGCCGAGCCGGGCCTGGCTGGCGGGGGACATCGATGACGAAACCCTGATCCAGCAGGTGCAGGGCACGTTTGTGGAGTTGATCAAGGCGTGGCGTGCTGCCCGGAGCTGAATAATGTGAACACTGAACCTGATGTGGGAGCGAGCCTGCTCGCGATAGCGGACTAACTGTTGACCATCAGTCGTCTGAAAGACCGCTATCGCGAGCAGGCTCGCTCCCACAAGGTTCTGCGCAGCTTTCAATTGCTATGTAAAAACAATAAAAGGTGCAGCCATGCCCGCTATTCGAATTGGCATCAACCCGATTTCCTGGAGCAACGACGACTTGCCGTCCCTGGGCGGTGAGACGCCGTTGAGCACCGCGCTGAGCGAAGGCAAGGCCATCGGCTACGAGGGGTTCGAGCTCAACGGCAAGTTTCCCAAGGACGCCAAGGGCGTTGGCGATGTGCTGCGTCCCTACGACCTGGCACTGGTGTCCGGTTGGTACTCCAGTCGCCTGGCCCGGCGCTCGGCGGCCGAGGAAATCGACGCGATTGCCGCCCACGTCCAGTTGCTGGCGCAAAACGGCGCAACGGTGCTGGTTTATGGTGAAGTCGCCGACTCGATCCAGGGCCAGCGCATTCCCCTGATCGAGCGGCCGCGTTTCCACACCGACGCCGCCTGGCAGGCCTATGCCGACAAGCTGACCGAACTGGCCCGCTTCACCTTGTCCCAGGGCGTGCGCCTGGCGTATCACCACCACATGGGGGCCTACGTCGAATCGCCCTCGGACATCGACAAACTGATGGCCCTGACCGGCAGTGAGGTCGGCCTGCTGTTCGACTCGGGTCACTGCTATATGGGCGGTGGCGAGCCGCTACAGGTCTTGCGCAAGCACATCGAGCGGATCTGTCATGTGCACTTCAAGGATGTGCGCAAGCCGGTGGTGCAACTGGCGCGCAACCATCTCTGGAGCTTCCCGGATTGCATCGTCAACGGCACCTTCACCGTGCCGGGGGACGGCGACATTGATTTCGCCGCGTTGCTGGACGTCCTGCTGGCCGCCGATTATCAGGGCTGGTTGGTGGTGGAAGCCGAGCAGGATCCGGCCGTGGCGCCGAGTTATGCCTACGCCAAAAAGGGTTACGACACCTTGCGCGCCTTGCTGCAGGAAAGGAGTTCGTCATGAGTCTGTTGATCAAGAACCAGCCCGGTGGCCGGACCATGGTCCAACTGCCCCAGGGTGAGCTGGAATACGTCGGGTTCGCGGCCTACCGCCTGAGCCTCGGCGAGACCCTGCCGGTGGCCGCCGGCGACAAGGAGTTATGCCTGGTGCTGCTCAGCGGTCGCATCAGCCTCAAGGGCGAAGCGCCGGGGCAGGGCAGCTTCGCCTGGGACAACCTCGGCGATCGTCAGTCAGTGTTCGAGGATAAATCGCCCTATGCCGCCTACCTGCCACCCGGCAGCCAGGCCCAGGTGATCGCCCTGAGCGATGTTCAGGTCGCCGTCTGTGCCGCGCCGGGCTCTAGCCACAACGACTACGGCCCACGGCTGATCCGTCCCGATAGCATGAAGCGCAGCGTGCGCGGCAAGGGGCGAACACCCGGTATGTCTGCGACATCCTACCGGACAGCGAACCGGCCCATTCGTTACTGGTAGTGGAAGTGCGCACGCCGTCGGGTCACTCGTCGAGCTATCCACCCCACAAGCACGACACCGACGACCTGCCGCACCAGAGTTTCCTGGAGGAAACCTACTATCACCAGGTCAGCCCGTCCCAAGGCTTCGTGTTCCAACGGGTCTACACCGACGACCGCAGCATCGACCAGGCCATGGCCGTGGAGAACGGCGACCTGGTGGTGGTGCCCAAGGGCTACCACCCGGTCAGCGTGCCCTACGGGTACGAGTCGTATTACCTGAATGTCATGGCCGGTCCGAAGCGGGTCTGGCAGTTCCATAACGACCCACAGCACAGTTGGTTGCTGGATCTCTGAACACCGTTTGCTGCCCGATCACCCAAACCGTTTCGTATGGACACTGGAGGGATAACAAGATGAATAAGCCCCTGCGTTTTGCCTTGAACCGAATGGTCGCTCCGCGCCTGGCGTTGCCCGAATTCATCGATCTGGCCCTGGCCCTGAAAACCGATGCCATCGAGATCCGCAACGATCTCAAAGGCGTCGAGATCGAGAACGGCATGGCACCTGCTCGCGTGCGTGAATTGTGCGAGGAGCGGGGCATCAAGGTGTTGTCGATCAACGCCCTCTATCCCTTCGATGTATGGAACGAAGAGCGTCGCGCCCAGGCCGTGAGGTTGGCCGACTATGCACGCGAATGTGGCGCCGAGGGCCTGGTCATGTGCCCGCTCAATGAGCGTGCCGACCCACGCAGCGAGGCCGAGCGCGCGACGGGGCTGCGTACGGCGCTCAGCGAACTGGCGCCGATCCTGCGGGCCTTCGGCATCTACGGCTTCATCGAGCCCCTGGGGTTCGAGGAATGCTCGTTGCGCCGCAAGGGGACGGCGGTGGAAGCGATCAAGGCCATCGGCGGGCTGGATGTGTTTCGCCTGGTTCACGACACTTTTCACCACCATCTGGCGGGTGAGCAGGCGTTCTTCCCCGAGCTGACCGGGCTGGTGCACATCTCCGGCGTGGAAGATGCCCAGGCGCCGTTGGCGACGATCCGCGACGGCCACCGGGTGTTGGTAGGCAAGGCCGACATCCTCGGCAACGCCGCACAGATCGAGGCGCTGCGGGCCGGTGGCTATGAAGGTTACCTGTCCTTCGAACCGTTCGCCGAGAGCGTCCATGAACTGGCCGATATCCGCCAGGCGTTGGGGGCGAGCATGAGCCATCTGCAGAATTCCCAGGCCTGACACGCCTCTCAAAAATGATGAGCCCCCTTGTGGGTGCGAGCCTGCTCGCGAAAGCGATCTCACATTCGACAATGATGTTGTCTGATATACCGCTTCGCGAGCAGGCTCGCTCCCACAGGGATCGCATTCCAGACAAGGTGCAAGCATGTCCACAACACGACTGACCATGGCCCAGGCCCTGGTGAAATTCCTCGATAACCAGTACGTCGAGGTCGACGGCGTCCAGAGCAAGTTCGTCGCCGGAGTCTTTACCATTTTCGGCCACGGCAATGTGCTGGGCCTGGGCCAGGCGCTGGAACAGGACAGCGGCGACCTGGTGGTCCATCAGGGCCGCAATGAACAGGGCATGGCCCATGCCGCCATCGGTTTCGCCAAGCAGCACCTGCGCCGCAAGATCTATGCCTGTACCTCATCGGTCGGTCCCGGCGCGGCGAACATGTTGACGGCGGCGGCCACCGCGACGGCCAATCGCATTCCGCTACTGCTGTTGCCCGGCGATGTCTACGCCAGCCGTCAACCGGACCCGGTGCTGCAACAGATCGAGCAGTTCCACGACCTGAGCATCAGCACCAACGATGCGTTCAAGGCGGTGAGCAAATACTGGGACCGGATCAACCGTCCCGAGCAATTGATGAGCGCCGCGATCCACGCCATGCGCGTGCTCACCGATCCGGCTGAAACCGGCGCGGTGACCCTGGCGCTGCCTCAGGATGTGCAAGCCGAAGCCTATGACTACCCGGATTACTTCCTGGCCAAGCGTGTGCATCGCATCGACCGCCGTCCGGCCACCGCGGCGATGCTCGGCGATGCCTTGGCCCTGCTCAAGGGCAAGCGTCGGCCGCTGATCATCTGTGGCGGTGGGGTGAAGTACGCCGGCGCCAACGCCGCATTGCAAGCCTTTGCCGAACGCTTCGGCATTCCTTTTGCCGAGACCCAGGCCGGCAAGAGCGCAGTGATATCCAGTCATCCGCTGAACGTCGGCGGTGTTGGCGAAACCGGCTGCCTGGCGGCGAACCTGTTGGCCAAGGAAGCGGACCTGATCATCGGCATCGGTACCCGCTACAGCGATTTCACCACCGGCTCCAAATGGCTGTTCCAGCATCCGGATGTGCAATTCCTCAACCTCAATGTCAGCCCATGCGACGCGCTGAAACTCGACGGCGTGCAATTGCTGGCCGATGCTCGTGCGGGGCTGGAGGCGCTGTCCAGTGCCGTGGGGGATTACCGTGCCGAATGGGGCGGGCGGATCGCTGACGCCAAGGGGCAACTGGAGGCTGAGGTGGACCGGGTCTACCAGGCCGATTATCAGGCCGAGGGTTTCGTCCCGGAAATCGATGACGGCATGGATCCGGCGGTGTTTCGCGAGTTCATCGAACTCACCGGCTCCTGCCTGACCCAGAGTCGGGTGCTGGGCACGCTCAACGAAGCTTTGGCCGATGACGCGATCATTGTCGCCGCCGCCGGCAGCCTGCCCGGGGACTTGCAGCGCAGTTGGCGCAGCAAGGGCGTGAATACCTATCACCTCGAATACGGCTATTCCTGCATGGGGTACGAGGTGAATGCGGCGCTGGGGGTGAAACTCGCCGAGCCTGATAAAGAGGTGTACGCCCTGGTGGGTGACGGTTCCTACATGATGCTGCATTCGGAGCTGGCGACCTCGATTCAGGAGCGGCGCAAGATCAATGTGGTGCTGCTGGACAACATGACGTTCGGCTGCATCAACAATTTACAGATGGGGAACGGGATGGACAGCTTCGGCACCGAGTTCCGCTTCCGCAACCCCGACACCGGCAAGCTCGACGGCGGTTTCGTGCCGGTGGATTTCGCTATGAGTGCGGCGGCCTACGGCTGCAAGACCTACAAGGTGAAGACCCTCGACGAACTGCACGCGGCCCTGGCGGACGCACGGCTGCAAACGGTCTCGACCCTGATCGACATCAAGGTCCTGCCCAAGACCATGATCCACGGCTACCTGTCCTGGTGGCGGGTCGGTGTGGCGCAAGTCTCCACCAGCGCCCGGACCAACGCCGTCGCCAAGGCCCTCAATGAACGACTGGCCCAGGCCCGTCAGTACTGATTTGCCCCAACCCTACATAAGGAGTTCTACATGTCTTTGAAGCTGGGCGTCATCGGCACCGGGGCCATCGGCCAGGACCATATCCGTCGTTGCAGTCAGACCTTGCTCAACAGCCAGGTGGTGGCGGTGACCGACATCAACCTGGCCCAGGCGGCGAAAGTGGTGGCCGACCTGAACCTGACCGCCGAGGTCTATCCCGATGGACATGCATTGATCAAGGCGCCGGAAGTCGAGGCGATCCTCGTCACGTCCTGGGGGCCGAGTCATGAGGAGTTCGTGCTGGCGGCGATCGCCGCCGGAAAGCCGGTGTTCTGTGAAAAGCCCCTGGCTGTCACGGCAGAAGGCTGCCGCCGGATCGTCGAGGCCGAGGTGGCCCATGGCAAGCGATTGGTGCAGGTCGGTTTCATGCGCCCGTACGATGAGGGCTATCGGGCGCTCAAGGCGGTGATCGACAGCGGCCAGATCGGCGAACCCCTGATGCTGCATTGCGCCCACCGTAACCCCAGCGTGGGTGAAAACTACAAGACCGACATGGCGATCACCGACACCTTGATCCATGAGTTGGACGTGTTGCGTTGGCTGCTGGCCGACGACTACGTGTCGGTGCAAGTGGTCTTCCCCCGCAAGACCAGCAAGGCCCTGGCCCACCTGCGCGATCCCCAGATCGTCCTGCTGGAAACCGCCAGGGGCACGCGCATCGACGTGGAAGTGTTCGTCAACTGTCAGTACGGCTATGACATCCAATGCGAGGTGGTGGGGGAGACCGGCATCGCCAAGTTGCCGGAACCGTCCCAGGTACAGCTGCGCAGTGGCGCCAAGCTGTCCAATGCCATCCTGATGGACTGGAAGGATCGCTTCATCGCCGCCTATGACGTCGAGTTGCAGGCCTTTATCGACGGCGTCCGCGCCGGGCAGGTGGGCGGCCCTTCGGCGTGGGATGGTTTCGCGGCGGCGGTGGCGGCGGATGCCTGCATCGAGGCGCAGGGCAGTGGGCAGATCGTCAAGGTGGAGTTGCCCGAGCGTCCGCGTTTCTACGGTTGATCACTGTTTTAAATGTGGGAGCGAGCCTGCTCGCGATGGCGGTGTGTCAGGCGACATCAATGTGATTGACAGGCCGCCATCGCGAGCAGGCTCGCTCCCACAGGGCCGCATTTAAATTGTGGGACAAGGAGCTTTCATGCGAGTCGGACTGGTGGGCTACGGCAAGGGTGGACGATTCTTTCATGCGCCGCTGATCAGCAGTTTGCCGGGGGCGACGTTCGTGGGTGTGGTGACCCGGTCTCCCGAGCGCCGCCAGCAACTGGCGACCGAACATCCTGATGTCCAGGCTTTCGACACGCTGGAGCAACTGGTGGCGGCCGGTGTCGACGCGGTGGTGGTTTCCACGCCTCTGGACGGTCGTCCGGCGGTGGTGATGGAGGCCATCGAGCGGGGCGTGGCGGTGGTCAGCGACAAACCTTTCGCCCCTGATGCCGCGCAGGCCGAGGCGATGGTGCTGGCCGCCGAGCGACGCAACGTGCCGCTGTGCGTGTACCAGAACCGGCGCTGGGACTCGGACTTCCTGACCGTGCGCAAATTGTTGGCGTCCGGTGTCCTGGGACAGGTCCTGCGGTTCGAGTCCAGTGTCGAGCGTTATTCGCCGACGTCGGTGGGCAAGGGCAGCGGTGGCGGATTCCTGCGTGACCTGGGCAGTCATCTGGTGGACCAGGCGTTGCAGCTGTTCGGGCCAGTGGTGCGAATCTACGCCGAACTGGACTACCGGCGGCCAGGCCAGGTTTTCGACAATGGCTTCTTCATGTCCCTGACCCATGCCGACGGCGTGGTGTCGCACTTGAGTGGCAGTTGCCTGCAGAACGCGCCGCGTCCACGGTTCCGGGTCAGTGGTTCCGAGGGTTGTTATACCGTCGAGGGCCTGGACGGACAGGAGGCCCAGGCCCTGGCCGGTTTGAGCCCGGCCACAGAGGGCGAACGCTGGGGACCGAAGAACATCGACGCTGGGGCTGGTTCGAGCACGGCACCGAGCGTGAGCGGGTGACGTCGGAGCGGGGGTGCTGGATCGAGTTCTACCAGCGCCTGCAAACCGCATTGCAGGGAACTGGCCCGCTGCCAGTCCAGCCCTGTGATGCACTGGCGACCACCCGAATCCTGGACGCTGCCCGGCAGAGCGCGGAGCGCCATGAAGTGGTGGTGTTAGCCACGCCCATTGGTCATGGAATAAAAAACGAATAAAATTCTAAAATCTGTTGATATGGAAAATATTTTCTAATAAAGTCTTTTCCAGGTTACCGACATCCTGTTCCCGCTTGTGCAATGGCTTCTTAAACAAGCGGCGAACTCAACAAAAACAAGAAACACAGCCAGGTACCGTCGATGAAAACCTTCAGCCGCTCTGCGTTTCATCTGTCACATCTGCTGCGCTTGTCCGCAGTCCTTCCCCTGTTCGAATCCCTGTGCATCCAGCGCAACGGCGCCGTGGTGTGTTGCATGCCCGGTGCGCCCATCGTGCGTTTGCCCCGTTCCTGAGCTCCGACACGCCTTATCCATAAAACCAACAAGAATGTGGAGAAAGACCGTTCATGAAGACCAAGACCCGTATCGCCTCGTTGGCCCTGTCGTTGATGCTTGCCAGCGGCGCTGCCCTGGCGGACCTGAAGATTGGGGTCAGCATGTCGCAGTTCGACGACACCTGGCTGACTTACCTGCGTGAGTCCATGGACAAGAAAGCCAAGTCCATGCCGGACGGCGTCAGCCTGCAGTTCGAAGACGCACGCAGTGATGTGGTCAAGCAATTGAGCCAGGTGGAAAGTTTCATCAGCCAGAAAGTCGACGCCATCATCGTCAACCCGGTGGACACCGCTGCGACCCAGCGCATCACCAAGTCCGCCGTGGCCGCCGGTATTCCGCTGGTCTACGTCAACCGTCGTCCCGATGACCTGAAACTGCCGGCGGGCGTGGTGACTGTTGCCTCGGACGACCTGGAAGCCGGCCGGATGCAGATGCAATACCTGGCGGACAAAATGGGGGGCAAGGGCGATATCGTGATCCTGCTGGGCGACCTGGCCAACAACTCCACCACCAACCGCACCAAGGGCGTCAAGGAAGTGCTCGCCAAGTACCCGAACATCAAGATCGAACAGGAACAGACCGGCACCTGGTCCAGGGACAAGGGCATGACCCTGGTCAACGACTGGCTGACCCAGGGGCGTGAGTTCAACGCCGTGGTGGCGAACAACGACGAGATGGCCATCGGCGCGTCCATGGCGCTCAAGGGCGCCGGCAAGGAGAAGGGCAGCGTTCTGATAGCCGGGGTCGACGGCACGCCGGATGGCTTGAACGCCGTGAAGAAGGGCGACATGGCGGTCTCGGTGTTCCAGGATGCCAAGGGCCAGGCCGACGGTTCGATCGACACGGCGGTGAAAATGATCAAGAAACAGCCGGTGGAGCAGGCCGTGTGGGTGCCGTATCGCCTGATCACGCCGGAAAACGTCGACCAGTTCAAGTAACGTTCCACGCACCACTGGTTCGACCACAACAATAAGCAGGCAAGGACGCCACGCCGACCTTGCCGAGGGAGTACCTGACCATGTTTGCCTCAGCGATAGCTTCGAGCGCCCCGGCAATGACTGTCCAGCCGGGCGTATTACCTGACGAACCGTATCTGCTGGAAGTCGTCAATGTCAGCAAGGGATTTCCCGGCGTGGTGGCCTTGTCCGACGTGCAGTTGCGGGTACGTCCCGGCTCCGTCCTGGCCCTGATGGGCGAAAACGGCGCGGGTAAATCCACCCTGATGAAGATCATTGCCGGCATCTACCAGCCGGACGCCGGTGAACTGCGCCTGCGGGGCAGACCGGTCACCTTCGACACGCCCCTGGCGGCGCTGCAGGCCGGCATTGCGATGATCCACCAGGAACTGAACCTGATGCCCCACATGAGCATCGCCGAAAACATCTGGATCGGCCGCGAGCAGCTCAATGGCTTGCACATGATCGACCACGGGGAGATGCACCGTTGCACCGCCAGGTTGCTGGAACGCCTGCGGATCAACCTCGACCCCGAGGATCTGGTGGGCAACCTGAGTATTGCCGAGCGGCAAATGGTGGAAATCGCCAAGGCGGTGTCCTATGACTCCGACATCCTGATCATGGACGAACCGACCTCGGCCATCACCGAAACGGAAGTCGCCCACCTGTTCTCGATCATTGCCGACCTCAAGGCCCAAGGTAAGGGCATCATTTACATCACCCATAAAATGAACGAAGTGTTTGCTATCGCCGATGAAGTGGCGGTGTTTCGCGACGGCCGCTACATCGGCCTGCAACGGGCCGACAGCATGGACGGCGACAGTCTGATCTCGATGATGGTCGGACGGGAATTGAGCCAGCTGTTTCCGGAGCGGGACAAACCCATCGGCGACTTGGTGCTGTCGGTGCGCGACCTGAGCCTGGATGGCATTTTCAAGGGGGTCTCCTTCGACCTCCACGCCGGGGAGGTCCTCGGCATCGCCGGGCTCATGGGCTCGGGACGGACCAACGTGGCCGAGGCGATCTTCGGTGTCACGCCCAGTACCGGCGGCGAGATCTTGCTGGACGGCCAACCGGTGCGTATCACCGACCCGCACATGGCCATCGAGAAGGGCTTCGCCTTGTTGACCGAGGATCGCAAGCTCAGTGGGCTGTTCCCGTGCCTGTCGGTGCTGGAAAACATGGAAATGGCCGTGCTGCCCCATTACGTCGGCAACGGGTTCATCCAGCAGAAAGCCTTGCGCGCCTTGTGCGAAGACATGTGCAAGAAGCTGCGGGTCAAGACCCCGTCCCTGGAGCAGTGCATCGATACCCTGTCCGGCGGTAATCAACAGAAGGCGCTACTGGCCCGCTGGCTGATGACCAACCCGCGGATCCTGATCCTCGACGAACCGACCCGTGGCATCGACGTTGGCGCGAAGGCCGAGATCTACCGGCTCATTGCCTACCTCGCCGGCGAGGGCATGGCAGTCATCATGATTTCCTCCGAACTGCCGGAAGTGCTGGGCATGAGCGACCGGGTCCTGGTGATGCACGAAGGTGACCTGATGGGCACCCTCGACCGGAGCGAAGCGACCCAGGAGCGGGTCATGCAACTGGCCTCGGGGCTGTCCTGAGGCGTGCTGGTAGAGACGCGATATCGAGCAATATTTCCGTGGCGAGGGAGCTTGCTCCCGCTGGGCCGGGCTGGCCCTCCAGCACGAAGCGGCCCTGTTCAAGAGCAATGGCGGCGCCCAGCGGGAACGAGCGCCTTCGTCGAAGAATAAAAAGGTGGATGGCTATGAACGCAATACTGGAAAACAAACCCACGGCCGCTCCGGCCAGGACGCGCCGGCGGTTGCCGACGGAACTGAGTATCTTCCTGGTACTGATCGGCATTGGCCTGGTGTTCGAGCTGTTCGGCTGGATCATGCGCGACCAGAGCTTCCTGATGAACTCCCAGCGCCTGGTCCTGATGATCCTGCAGGTGTCGATCATCGGCCTGCTGGCCATCGGCGTGACCCAGGTGATCATCACCACCGGTATCGACCTGTCGTCCGGTTCCGTGCTGGCGCTGTCGGCGATGATTGCTGCCAGCCTGGCCCAGACCTCGGACTTCGCCCGAGCGGTGTTCCCGTCGCTGACTGACTTGCCGGTCTGGATCCCGGTGGTGGCCGGGCTGGGCGTGGGACTGCTGGCCGGGGCGATCAACGGCAGTATCATCGCCATCACCGGCATTCCGCCCTTTATCGCGACGCTCGGCATGATGGTGTCGGCCCGGGGCCTGGCGCGTTACTACACCGAAGGTCAGCCGGTGAGCATGTTGTCGGATTCCTACACCGCCATCGGGCATGGCGCCATGCCGGTGATCATCTTCCTGGTGGTGGCGGTGATTTTCCATATCGCCCTGCGCTACACCAAGTACGGCAAATACACCTATGCCATCGGCGGCAACATGCAGGCGGCGCGTACCTCGGGGATCAACGTCAAGCGGCATCTGGTCATTGTCTACAGCATCGCCGGGCTGCTGGCCGGCCTCGCCGGAGTGGTGGCCTCGGCGCGGGCCGCGACCGGACAGGCCGGCATGGGCATGTCCTATGAGCTGGATGCGATTGCCGCAGCCGTGATCGGCGGCACCAGCCTGGCCGGTGGTGTAGGGCGCATCACCGGGACGGTGATCGGGGCGCTGATTCTTGGCGTCATGGCCAGCGGCTTCACCTTCGTGGGTGTCGATGCCTACATCCAGGACATCATCAAGGGGCTGATCATTGTGGTCGCGGTGGTCATCGACCAGTACCGCAACAAGCGCAAACTCAAGCGTTAACGATTGCCCTGTTGCGACAAAGCGCCACGCCTGACCCGCGTGGCGTTGCCATTTGTCTTCTTAATACAGCCATTACACCGAATTTCTTGTTATAAACGCACTCCGATGACCGCCAGAAGCCTGTCAGAGAACATTTGAAGGGGTTGTCGGACATTTTCCCATGTTTTCGGTTGCTGAGGCCTCGACTCGGCCTTAGACTGCCGCCCCTCGTAAATTGAGTGCCGGGTGGCGCTTGGAATAGACGGCGCCTTCCTGACGAGCGTGGCAGCTGCGCTGCGGGACGCTCCATAATTCGCCTTAATGCACGTTTTTTTATAGAGATATCAATGACAAAGGAAAAGTTGCTGGCCATGCCGGCGGATGACTACATGAACGCCGAGCAGCTGGCTTTCTTCACCAAGCTGTTGCAGAACATGAAAGTCGAAACCCACGAGCGCATCGAACAGAACCGAATCGCCATTGAAAGCCTGGATTCCCCGGCTGACCCGGCCGACGCTGCTTCCGTAGAAGAAGAGCGTACCTGGCTGGTCAACGCCATCGATCGTGACCAGCGCATGCTGCCCCAGCTGGAGCAGGCCCTGGACCGTATCAACGACGAAAGCTTCGGCTGGTGCGACGACAGCGGCGAGCCGATCGGCCTCAAGCGCCTGCTGATCAGCCCGACCACCAAGTACTGCATCGAAGCTCAGGAACGTCACGAGCAGATCGACAAGCACCAGCGCCAGGCCTGATCCTCGACCTGCCATTCGCGATACCGAAGGCTGCATAGACCTTGGGCGAGGGAGCTTGCTCCCGCCAAGTTGCGTAGCGGCCTTCGAAAAATCTCTACACCTGCGTTGATCTGCTGCAAGAACGCGACTAATGGACCATGGATAATGGCTCGGTAGTGGCGTTTAATGCTGACATAACAACGAGAAGTGTGGTGACGAACATGGCGACAGACGGATCTCTGGCGGCGGTGCCTGCCTCGGTATCTGCTACAAAAAGCACGGCGCGCTGGCTGACGCCGACCTTGCAGAGTCTTGCCCTGACCTTGCTGCTGTGCGGCATTGTGCTGGGAGGCTGGTCGCTGTACTTGGGCCTGCCCCTGGCGATGCTGATCGTCTGGTTGCCGCGCCTGCGCTCGCGTCTGGTTACAGCACCGCAATCCTCGCCTGGCTCTGGCTCATTGGCCGAGCTGACCCGTGACCTGTCCTACACCACCAGTCATAACGCGTTGTCGGCCGCCGGTGTCGCCTATTCGGTCAGGCAACTGGCCGGCAAGGTCCAGTCGCAACTCGATGCGGCGGCGCAGATTGTCAGCAATGCCGAAGCGATGATCGTCACCGAACAGGCCACCTCTCAACTCAGCCAGCAAGCCCTGGGGGCTGCCAGCGAAGCCCATCGCAGCAGCGTTGCCGGGCGCAGCGAACTGGTGGAGTCCATCAGCCGCATGCACCAGCTCAGCCAGCGGGCAAACGACAGCCGCGAGCTGATCGAAGCGTTGAGCGTGCGCAGCGACGAGATCCAGCGGGTCAGCCTGGTGATTCAGTCGATCGCCAGCCAGACCAACCTGCTGGCGTTGAACGCGGCCATCGAAGCGGCGCGGGCCGGCGAGCATGGCCGTGGGTTCGCGGTGGTGGCCGATGAAGTCCGTGGCCTGGCGGGGCGCACGGCGGCGGCGACCGGCGAGGTCGGGGTCATGGTGGCGGACATCCAGCAGCGCACCGCCCAGGTGGTCGAGCAGATCCGCCAGTTGGCCGCCGATCTGGACAGCGGTGTGCAGCAGGTCGAGCACACGGGCCAGCATCTGGAGAACATTGCCCGGCTCGCGGCTGGTGTCGAAACCCAGGTCAGCGCCATCGCCCAGGGCACCGACACCAACCGCGAGCAACTCGACAGCCTGTTCCACGCCATCGAGCAGATGCGCAGCGACCTGTCCATCAGCGACCAGCAGACTCAACGTCTGGCCGAGGCGGCCGTGCAGATGGAAGGCCAGGCTGAAACCATCAGCGAGCGCCTGGCCGAGGTGGGTCTCGACGATTATCACCAGCGGGTCTACGACCTGGCGCGTGAAGGCGCGAGTCAGATCGCCGCGCAATTCGAGGCGGATATCGATCAGGGGCGTATCAGTCTGGAGGATCTGTTCGATCGTAACTACCAGGCCATCCCCAATACCCATCCCGCCAAGTTCCAGACCCGTTTCGACCGTTATACCGATCAGGTCCTGCCGGCCATCCAGGAACCTTTGCTCGCCCGGCACGAAGGCCTGGTGTTTGCGATTGCCTGCACCCAGCAGGGGTATGTGCCGACCCACAACAAAGTCTTCAGCCAGCCGTTGACCGGCGACCCCGCCGTTGACACGCTGAACAACCGTACCAAGCGCAAGTTTTCCGATCGGACCGGGATTCGATGCGGCAGTCACCAGCAGCCGGTGCTGTTGCAGACCTACACCCGCGACACGGGCGAGCTGATGCATGACCTGTCCGTGCCCATCATGCTCAAGGGCCGCCACTGGGGTGGGTTGCGGTTGGGCTATAAACCCGAGAAGCCGCGCTAGGCTTTCATTTGGATAGGCCAGGCCCACCGCTGATCGCGAGCAGGCTCGCTCCCACAGGGGATTTGTGGTGTTCGCGGATCTTGCGGCCACCGAAGGCCACTGTGGGAGCGAGCCTGCTCGCGATAGCGGTGGACCAGCTTGCATCGATACCGGGAAGTGCCACCGCCATCGCGAGCAAGCCCGGATGCTGTCGAGCCGCTATTTACCGTCGTGCAGGCGCACGTTCAGTTGATCCACCAACACCGCTTCTTCGCCATCGGCGAGCAGCCATTCCCGTAGCAGGTCCTTCTGCTGATCCGACCAGAAGTCGGCTTCCACCAGTTTTGTTTCCGGGTCCAGGGGGTGTGCCACGATGAAGTTGTCGATGGCTTTGTCATCCGAGGGCAGGCCCAGTTGGTCGAACAGGGTCTTGAGTTCGTGGGAGGGTTGTTCCATGGGGTTCTCCTTTGGGCATGCGCCGTCATGGCGCTTCGGTTGCGTCCCTTTATCTGAGGCAGGCGCGCGTCAGGAGTTCGATTATTGCTGTGTTCCGGCACTTCGCTCGAGATACCTGGCCAGGTAGCAGGCTTCGTTATGATCAGTGCGGAAACCTCTTACACGTCCAGTGGATGTTTCTTCAATATGGAAAAAACACTTACCGGCCAGGACGACCCGATAACGCGGTTGAATCAGCGAGAGCGGCAGGTAGTCGACGCCGTCAAAGGCGTCATGGGTGTTGACGATGCGAGGGGTGATGGGGTGGATCAAGGTTGTGAAAGTGCCCATGTGAATTCCTTTTCTATGGTTTACCGACGAATTGCCAAGTATTTCAAGTAGTCTCCGCACCTCCGGCTGCTCTAGAATCGATAGCGCTGTATGGACGGTTGCGCCTATCTAAAGCAATTTTTTTTAGGCTCGATGTCAGAAAAATGCTTTTTTAAGTGAGAATTTTCCCTAAAGTTAGTAGTCCCACCTTTTCCGATGCTCAGAGTGGCTATTTCCTTCAGCTTCTGACGACCTCCCGGGAAAGACGGCGAGAGTGGCAATCCTTTAGTCTTCTCTCGCCCCGGGACAGGGTGCGCCGTTCACTTCGAATTTCAGTTACAGGTCCATTGCGACAATACAGTCGGCACGGGTTCTCGTGGTCCGTCCTTTCTGCGGAACGGGCCGTTTTCAAAGATGGGGATGTTTCCTTGGCAGTAAGTAATCTCGACACGCATGCGTTATTTGTACTGGGTGACCTTCGGGCAAAACTGGTCAAACTGTTTCAGTCACGTTTCGTCTACATCACCGAGCAGACCGCCGAAGGTATCTACGTCGCCGAAATCGACACCGAATCGGCTCTCGTGGTCGATGACAAGCCCAGGCTCGAACTCAAGGTGGGTGATCATTTTCGCGCGGCGGTCTTGCCAAGTCGCGAGGGGGGCAAGTTTGAGATCAGGTTTCGCGAAATCAAACTGACGGTCTATGGCCTTGGAGAGTACGCGTTCGTAACGACCCCGGGCGGCCAGGCCATCCTGTTCAAGGAAGGCCACAGCGTGGTGACCGTGTATGCGGCGAACGAACAGCTGCAAGAAGGTTTGACCAAGACCTTGAAGGCGGTCACCGCCAAAGCCGCGAAGTGGCGCAAGGGCGAACTGGTGACGTTCAAGGCCAGCGAGTGATACCCAGGGGCGGCGACCGTTTTGCTGGAACCTCGGCTACAGTCAGTTGACTGAGTTATTCGGGGGCTTGCGTTCGATTACGCAGGACCGTTCAGCTCTTGCTGCCTGGTATGAGGGACATTGCATGAAACGAGTTCGACAGTGGCTGGCTGCCTGGGCCACCTGCGCTGTGTTGGCTTCGTCATTTCCGGCATCGGCTGCTTCGGCACCGATCCACTTCGCTGATCTGAACTGGGAAAGCGGCAGCCTGATTACCGATATCCTGCGGATCATCGTCGAAAAAGGCTACGGCTTGAAAACCGACACCTTGCCGGGCACCACCATCACCCTGGAAACCGCGCTGGCCAATAACGACATTCAGGTCATCGGCGAAGAGTGGGCCGGTCGCAGTCCGGTATGGGTCAAGGCTGAAGCCGAGGGCAAGGTGATCGCCCTGGGCGATACGGTCAAGGGTGCGACGGAAGGCTGGTGGGTGCCGGAATACGTGATCAAGGGCGATCCCGCCAAGGGGATCAAGCCCCTCGCGCCGGACCTGCGCAGCGTCAGCGACCTGGCGCGCTACAAGCAGGTGTTCAAGGACCCGGAAAGTCCCGACAAGGGGCGCTTCCTCAACAGCCCCATCGGCTGGACGTCCGAGGTGGTCAACAAGCAGAAGCTCAAGGCGTATGGCCTGACCGACAGCTACGTGAATTTCCGCAGTGGTTCCGGGGCGGCGCTGGACGCGGAAATCACCTCGTCGATTCGCCGGGGCAAACCGATCCTGTTCTACTACTGGTCGCCCACGCCGTTGCTCGGGCGATTCAAGCTGGTGCAACTGCAAGAGCCGCCCTTCGATGCCGAGGCCTGGAAAACCCTGACCGACGCCGACAATCCCAACCCCCGGCCGACCCGTTCCCTGGCGTCGAAACTGTCGATTGGCGTCTCGGCGCCGTTCCAGAAACAGTATCCGGAGATTGCCGAATTCTTCAGCAAGGTCGACCTGCCCATCGAGCCCCTGAACAAGGCCCTGGCCGAGATGAGCGAAAAGCGCACGCCGCCCCGCGAAGCTGCCGAGGCCTTTCTCAAGGCCCATCCCCAGGTGTGGCAGGCCTGGCTGCCCAGTGAAGTGGCGGACAAGGTGTCTGCTGGCCTCTAGGCGGCTTGAACAATTGATCCCGAGCAATGTGTCATCCGCTGGAAACGGGCAATCTGCGCCCGTCCTGCGAAATGCCAAATTCGAGCTAGGATGAGTGTTCAACCTTTTCCAGGAGGCTGGCGAATGACGCTTTTATTGGCACGGACGCTGGTCGCGGTGTTGGCGGCCATCAGTTTGATTCATGTGTACTGGGCCCTGGGTGGACGCTGGGCAGCCGAGGCGGTAGTGCCGCAGGTTCCGGTCGAGCAGGGGCAGGTGCTGCGCCCGGCATTTGACCCTTCGGGCTGGCTGACCCTGTTGGTGGCCCTGGCGCTGCTGTTCATCGCCTTGCTGGTGTGTCTGCGGGGCGGCCTGTTGGCGCCGCCGGTCACCCATCGGGCGCTGCAGTGGTTGATCAGTGCGATTGCCTTGCTGATGTTTGCCCGGGCCATTGGCGAGTCGAACCTGGTGGGCTTCTTCAAGGAGTTCAAGGAGTCGACCTTCGCCCGGCTCGACACCTGGGTCTATTCGCCATTGTGCGTCGTACTGGGCGCCGGCTTGCTGGCGGTGGCCTGGGCCTGAAACACAACATCACCGTTGTGCCCAGGAGATTTTGTGGGAGCAAGCTTTGCTCCCACAGGTTTGCACCGTCTGATCCTTCACTGACGTCGGCTGCTCACCTCCGCCGGCACATCATCCCCGGCCATGCGCTTGCGGAATAACGCCGCCCGGGCCAGCAACAGGGTGGTCACCGGTACGGTGATGGACAGCAGGATCGGTATCAGCCAGGCATGCAGCACCGGCCCGGACTTGAGCGCCGAGAAATAAATGATCGAGGCCAGCGCCACGCACCAGGCTCCCAGCGTCGAGGCCAGGGCCGGCGGGTGCATGCGCTGGAAATAATCCTTCAACCGTACCAGGCCTATGGCCCCGGCCAGGGCGAACAGGCTGCTGAGTACCAGCAGGACCGCCACCGGGATCTCCACCCACATCGACAAATGCCCGGTCATTCGATCACCTCGCCACGCAGCAGGAACTTGGCCAGGGCAAACGAACCGACAAAGCCGAACAGGGCGATCAACAGCGCTGCCTCGAAGTAGGTGTCACTGGCGTAGCGAATGCCCAGCACCAGCATCATCAGCATCGCAACGATGTACAGGTAATCCAGCGCCAGGACCCGGTCTTGCGCCGACGGCCCCTTGAACAGGCGCAACAGGGTCAGCACCATTGCCAGGGCGAACAGGAACAGACTGAGCAGAATGGCATTGGACAGCAACGGACTCATTCGAAAATCTCCATCAGCGGCCGCTCGTAGGTGGCCTTGAAATGCGCGATGAACGACGCTTCATCCTTCAGATCGAACACATGCATCAGCAGGATACGGCGATCCAGCGCCAGTTCCGACCAGACCGTTCCGGGGATCACCGTGGTGATCATCGACAACGCCGCGAGGCCATTGGCGTCGTGCAGGTCCAGGGGCACCTTGACGAAGCGCGAGCGCGGCGGGCGTCGCCCGGCATTCAGCACGCCCCAGGCCACTGCCAGGTTGGACACCAGCACATCGCGTCCCACCAACAGGAACAGTCGCAGCACCACCCAGGGGCGGCGGATACGAATGGGGCGTGGCCGCAGCGGGCGCATCATCAGCGGTGCCAGGAAGCCCAGCGCCGCCCCCAGCAGCAGGTGCCCGGCGCTGAGGGACAGGTTCAACAGCAACCACAGCGCCCAGAGTGCCAGGGACAGCCATGGTGCGGGAAACAGCCGTTTCATGGCTGCACCTCCGGCACTGCGCCAAGGGCGTCGGGGCTGGGGATGCTACGTGTGGCGAGCACCGACATCACATAGTGTTCTGGCGTGTTCAGGGCGTTAGCGGCGTCCTGGGTGTAGCGCAGCAACGGTTCGGCCTTGAACGTCAAGGCGATACCCAGGCCGAGCAGCGCAATGATCGGCAGGCATTCGAAAGGTCGCAGCAGGGGCGAGGGGCGCTCCTGCGGCGTCCAGAAGCGCTGGATGCCCAGGCGCGAGAACGCGATCAACGAGGCCAGCCCGGACAGGATCAACAGCGCCAGCAGACCCCACGCCTGATACGACACCGGCGCTCCGGCGTCGGCCCCGAGCCCCAGCGGGTTGAGCAGGGCGTTCAGCAGCCCCAGCTTGCCGATGAACCCCGATAACGGCGGCATGCCGACAATCAGCAGCGCACAGGCAATGAAACTCAGGCCGAGGAAGGCCATGGTCCAGGGAATCACTTGCCCGACCACGGCTTTTTGCTCGTCATCGAGGTTGGTGCCCTTGGGCGGTTGCAGGGACTCCAGCGGTCGCGGCAAAGCATCGAGGTCGTCCTCCAGCGACAGCTCATTGGCCGAACGCGAGCGTTCGATCAACTCGGCCAGCAGAAAGAGCGCGCACAGCGCCAGGGTCGAACTCACCAGATAGAACAGTGCAGCACCCACCAGGTTCGGCTGGGCGAAGCCGATGGCGGACAACAGGATGCCGGCCGATACCAGGATGCTCAGGCTGGCCATGCGTTCCAGGCGCTGGGCCGCCAGAATGGCGATGGCCGCGCAGACAATGGTCGCCATGCCGCCGTAGATCAGCCAGTCGCCGCCGAAATACGCTGAAGCGCCGGCCTGGCCGGAGAACAGCAAGGTCCACAAGCGCAGGATCGTGTAGATGCCCACCTTGGTCATGATCGCGAACAGCGCTGCCACAGGCGCACTGGCGGCGCTATAGGCGGGCACCAGCCAGAAGTTCAGTGGCCACATGCCGGCCTTGGCCAGGAACGCCACCGCGAGGATCGCCGCCCCCGCATGCAGCAGGCCGCGGTCGGCTTCCGGCACCAGAGGCACTTTCAAGGCCAGGTCGGCCATGTTCAAGGTGCCAGTGACGCCATAGATCAGCGCCGCGCCGATCAGGAACAGCGAGGAGGCCAGCAGGTTGATCGAGATGTAGTGCAAGCCCGACGACACCCGTGCCCGGCCCGAGCCATGCAGCAGCAAGCCGTAGGAGGCGGCCAGCAAGACTTCGAAAAACACGAACAGGTTGAACAGGTCCCCGGTGAGGAAGGCGCCATAGAGGCCCATCAGCTGAATCTGGAACAAGGCATGGAAGCTGGCCCCGGCGCCGTGCCAGCGGGCCATGGCGAACAGCAGGGCGCTGACGCCGATGATGCCGGTCAACACCAGCATCAGCGCCGACAGGCGGTCCACCACCAGGACGATGCCGAACGGCGCCTGCCAGTTGCCCGGCAGGTACACGCCAATGGAGGCGGGCAGGGTCTGGTCCTGGGTCCAGTACAGCAACAGCACCGCGATGCCCAGGCCCAGCAGGCTGGAGAACAGGTTGATCCGTGCCTTGAGCGCGCGGTGCTTTTCCCCCAGCATCAGCATCAACGCGGCGGTGAGCAATGGCAGGAGAATAGGCGCGGCGATCAGGTGAGGCGTCAGCATCATTCCCTGGGCTCCCGGCCGTCCACATGGTCGGTGCCGGTCAGGCCCCGGGAGGCCAGCAATACCACCAGGAACAACGCGGTCATGGCGAAGCTGATGACAATGGCGGTCAGTACCAGGGCCTGGGGCAGCGGGTCGGTGTAGTGCAGCAGGTCCTGGGGCACGCCGTCCTTGATGATCGGCTCCTTGCCGATGAACAGGCTGCCCATGCTGAAGATGAACAGGTTGACGCCATAGGACAGCAGGCACAGGCCCATGACCACCTGGAAGGTTCGCGGCCGCAGCACCAGCCAGACGCCGGAGGCGGCCAGGACGCCGATTGCAATAGCGATGACTTCTTCCATCAGGGGGTGGCTCCTTTGAGGGGGGCGGCAGGCTTGGACTGCTGGGCCGGCTTGTGGGCGCGCACCGACTGGTGCGCCAGCGCGGTGAGGATCAGCAGCGTCGAACCAACCACCACGGCATACACGCCGATGTCGAAGAACAGGGCGCTGGCCAGGTGAATGTCCCCCAGCAGCGGCCACTCCACATGCCAGGTGTGCGTGGTGAGGAACGGATAGCCCACGAGCATCGCTCCCAGGCCCGTCGCCGTTGCGAACAGCAACCCGGTGCCCATCCAGCGCAGCGGCCGCAGGCTCATTTGCGCCTCGACCCACTGGGTGCCGGCCACCATGTACTGCAGGATGAACGCCACCGACATCACCAGCCCGGCGACGAAACCGCCACCCGGTTGGTTGTGGCCGCGCATGAACAAATAGAACGACACCACCAGGGCAATCGGCAGCAGCAGGCGCACCAGCACCGATGGCACCATCATGAAGCCCAGCGCGGTATCGCTGGCGTGCCGTGGGTTGACCAGGTCGGTGACCACGTCCGGCGCCAACAGGCGCTGCTGCGCTGGCAGTTGCATGCTTTCCTTCGGTGGGCGGAAACGTCGGAGCAGGGCAAACACGGCCAGGGCCACCGCCACCAGCACGGTGATTTCCCCCAGGGTGTCGAAGCCGCGGAAATCCACCAGCATCACGTTCACCACGTTGCTGCCGCCGCCTTCGGGCAGGGCCCGGCTGAGGTAGAACGAAGAAATGTCGTTGGGTGTCTGGCGCGTCAGCATCGCGTAGGACAGCAGCGCCATGCCGCCACCTACCGCGCCGGACAGCAGCAAGTCTCGCAGACGACGGATACGCGCGCGCCGTTCGCTGTTGGGCCGGGGCAATGCGTCCTCGATCCGCCGTGGCAGCCAGCGCAGGCCCAGCAGGATCAGCACCGTGGTCACCACTTCCACCACCAGTTGTGTCAAGGCCAGGTCGGGGGCGGAGAACCAGACGAAGGTCACGCAGGTCATCAGGCCGCAGACGCTGACCATGGTCAGGGCCGCGAGACGGTGATACTTGGCCTGCCACGCCGCGCCCAGGGCACAGGCGATGGCCAGCAGCCAAAGGATGACGAAGACGATGGAGCCGGGAATCTTCGGCCGGTCGCCCCAGGCCAGCGAGCTGTGCAGCATCGGAATCAGCCCGGCCAGCACCGCAACCAACACCAGCAGGAATAACTGGGCCTGGAGGCGCCGGGTACTGATGAGTCGTTCCAATCGCCGGCCGAGGCGCATCGTCAGCACCAGGCTGCGCTCGAACAGACGCTTGCCGCTGAACCGACCAATGAGCGGCGTATGGGTGATCTGCCCACGCTTGAATTGCTTGCGCAGCAGCAGGTACAGCACGACGCCGCCGGACATTGCCACCAGGCTCATGATCATCGGTGCATTGAGGCCATGCCAGATCGCCAGGCTATATTCGGGCAGGCTGCCGCCCACGACCGGCAGAGCGGCCGCCGCCAGCAAGGAGCCGACCACCTGGGCCGGAAAGATCCCCACCAGCAGGCAGGTGAACACCAGCAACTCCACCGGCGCGCGCATCCAGCGCGGTGGTTCGTGGGGGGTATGGGGCAGGTCGGTGGCCGCGGGGCCGAAGAACACGTCCACCGTGAAGCGCAAGGAGTAGGCGACGCTGAAGGTCCCGGCGATGGTGGCGATGATCGGCAGCGCCAGCTCGACCCAGGCGGTGGCGGAAATGAACACCGTTTCGGCGAAGAACATTTCCTTGGAAAGGAAGCCGTTGAGCAGCGGCACCCCGGCCATCGCCGCGCTGGCGACCATTGCCAGCGTCGCCGTGAAGGGAATCAGCCGCACCAGGCCGCTGAGCTTGCGAATGTCCCGGGTGCCGCTTTCATGGTCGATGATCCCGGCGGCCATGAACAGCGAGGCCTTGAAGGTGGCGTGGTTGAGAATGTGGAACACCGCGGCCACGGCCGCCAACGGGCTGTTCAGGCCCAGCAGCAGGGTGATCAATCCCAGGTGGCTGATGGTGGAATAGGCCAGCAATCCCTTGAGATCATTCTGGAACATCGCGCAGTAGGCTCCCAGCAACAGCGTACAGGCTCCCGCACCGCCGACGATGTAGAACCATTGTTCACTGCCCGACAGCGACGGCCACAACCGTGCCAGCAGGAACACCCCGGCCTTGACCATGGTCGCCGAGTGCAGGTAAGCCGAGACCGGCGTGGGCGCGGCCATGGCGTGGGGCAGCCAGAAATGGAACGGGAACTGGGCACTTTTGCTCAGGGCGCCAATCAGGATCAGTGGCAGCAGGATGGGGTAGAGGGCATGGGCCCGGATCAGGTCGCCCGCGGCCAGGACCTTGTCCAGTTCATAGCTGCCCACCACATGGCCGAGCAGCAACACCCCGGCCAACAGGCACAGCCCGCCGGCCCCGGTCACCATCAGGGCCATGTAGGCGCCGCGCCGGGCATCGGCGCGGTGATGCCAGTAGCCGATCAGCAGGAACGAGAACAGGCTGGTCAGTTCCCAGAAAAACACCATCTGGATCAGGTTGCCGGAGATCACCAGCCCGAGCATGGCCCCCATGAATGCCAGGAAGAACGCGAAGAAACGCGGCACCGGATCTTCCGGTGACATGTAATAGCGGGCGTACAACGACACCAACGTACCGATGCCCAGCACCAGCAACGAAAACAACCAGGCAAACCCGTCCAGGCGCAGCACGAAGTTCAAGCCCAGGCTCGGCAGCCAGAAATATTCTTCACGGATCACGCCGCCGTCGACGATCTGCGGGTAGAGCAAGGCCACCTGAACGGTGCCGACCAGGGCGACGAGGCCTGCCAGCAGCGATTCGGCGTTACGGGCGTTATGCGGCAGCAGCGCCGCGACGCCGCTGCCGATGAAGGGCAAAAGCAATAGAACTATCAGTGACATAGGATTCTATTCGGCGGGAGATAGTGAGGGATCATACGTGGCGTGTCCCCGATCACCAACCGCGAGGGTGTCGCAGAATCCTACAAGATAGGCAGATTTTTCCTGCTTTGCGTTGTTTCAGTGGCGGACCTCAACCTTCACCCTCCAGCACGTTATCCGCCTCGACGGCAGTTTTATTCCGGGTCTTCAGTTCACTGACAATCACCGCCGCCACGATCAATGCCGCGCCGAGCAAGGCAATCCCCGGCAAGCGCTCGCCCGCCAGGCGTCCGGCGATGCCGGCCCACACCGGTTCACCGGCGTAGATCAGTGTGGCGCGGGTCGGCGAGACACTTTTCTGCGCCCAGTTCATTGCCACCTGGATCGCCGCACTGGCGGCCCCCAGGCCTACGGCGCTGAACAGCAGCAGCCAGGAGAATCCCGGGATCGTTTCCTGGGTGGGCACCACCATCAGGAACGCCAGCACCGCAGTGCTGGCCAGCTGAACCACGGTGACCCGGCGCACGTCGACCTGGCCGGCATAGGTGCTGATCAGGATGATTTCGGCGGCAATCGCGATGGCGCTGATCAGCGTGGCGATTTCGCCGGAGCTGAAGTTCAGCGACGCGCCGGCCGGTCCCGATAGCAACATCAGCCCGGTGAACGCCAGCATGATGCCAATGCTTGGCATCAAGCCCGGCCGACGGCCCAGCACCAGCCACTGCAACAGTGGCACGAAGGGCACATAGAGCGCGGTGATGAACGCCGACTGGCTGCTGGGGATGGTTTGCAGGCCGACCGTCTGCAGACCGTAGCCGAGCATGATCGCCACGCCGATGAAGCAGCCGGCCTTGAGTTCGAACAGGGTCAGGTCCCGTAGATGGCGCCAGGAGAATAGCGCGACAAACGCCGCTGCGGCGGCAAAGCGCAAGCCGACGAAAAACATCGGCCCGCTGACGGTCATGGCGTGCTGCACCAGCAGGAAAGTCCCGCCCCAGATCATGGTGATCAGCACCAGCACGCACTCGGCCTTGCTGAGCCGCAGAAAGCGGGAGGAAGTTTGAGGAGAGTTCACCGATGCCATGACCTTGCGCGCCACTGGAGAGGGACGCACAATGCGTCCGAAGTTGGGCAGTATAATGCGCAACCCTAGTATGTGAGCAATATAGTGCACAAAGAATCCGGCCAGCGGGCGTCCGTCCTGCAACACGTCAGCCAGAACGTCCGCCGTCTGCGCCACGCCGCGCAGCTCAGCCAGACCGTATTGGCGGAGCGGTCCGGGGTCAGCCGGCGGATGCTGGTCGCCATCGAGGCCGGAGAGAAGAACGTCAGTCTGACCACCCTGGACCGCGTCGCCGAAGCCCTCGACGTGGCGTTCAGCGACCTGATCCAGGCGCCCGATGCCCGCGACCCGAGCCGCATCAACGAGCTGGCCTGGGCCGGCGCGATCCCCGGCAGCAAAGCCGTGCTCCTGGCCAAGGCCAATGCCAGCCGCGAAGTCGAACTGTGGGAATGGCGCCTGGAGCCTGGCGAACACTACGCTTCCGAGCCCGATAACGATGGCTGGAGTGAGCAACTCTATGTATTCGAGGGATGCCTGACCTTGCTGCTGGGCAATGAAGAGCGTCGGATCGGCGCGGGGGAGTTTTTCATGTTCGCCAGCAACCAACCCCATGGTTATCGCAACGATGGGGCGGTGGCGACGCGGTTCGTGCGCAACGTGGTGATTTGACTCCTGGAGACGAGACAGCCAGTGGCGAGGTGCAACGCGGGGTCACAAACCGCTGACTTGCACCCACCGCTGTTCCCGTGCTGACAGGCGAATCGCCGCCGCCAGCCGCTCCACTTCCCAGGCCTCTTCGAAGTCCGTCCCACTGCCACCTTGATCGGCGAGGGTCATGATCAGTTCCTGTACCTCCAGGGTCTTCAATTCGTTGTAGCCCAACTGGTGCCCGGCGGCCGGGCTGAACGCGGCGTAGCCCGGCAGGTCCGGGCCGGCCAGCAACCGCTGGAAACCCGTCTGGCCGACACGGCTCACCTGCAGTTCATTCAGTCGTTCCTGATCGAATATCAGCGTGCCAAGGGTGCCGCTGATCTCGAAGCCCAGGTGATTCTTGCGGCCGTGTTTCAGCCAACTGCTGCTCACCGTGCCGCGGGCGCCGCTGCTGAAGCGCAGCAGGGCGTGGACCTGATCGTCTACCGCGATGGTGCGCTGCTCGGGATTGCCCGTGCTGGCCGGGCGTTGGTTGTGCACGGTCTGGCTGTCGGCGCAGACCGCTTCGACATCGCCCAGCAGGTAACGGGCCATGGCCAGCAGATGGCTGCCCAGGTCCGCCAATGCGCCACCGGCATGGGCCGCTTCGCAGCGCCATGACCATGGCGAAGTCGGGTCGGCCATGAAGTCCTCGCTAAATTCACCCTGGAAACTGATGATCCGGCCCAGCTCCCCGCGCTGGATCATCTCCCGTGCCAGATGAATGATCGGGTTGTGCTGGTAGTTGTAGCCGACCCGCGTGACCACTCCGGCGGCCTTGGCGGCCTGGCGCATCTGCTCGGCCTGTTCCAGGGACACCGCCAGGGGTTTTTCGCAGTAGACCGCCTTGCCCGCCGCCAGCGCCGCCATGGCCATCGGATAATGCAGGTGGTTGGGGGTGGTGATGGCGACCAGATGGACCTTCGGGTCGTCGATCAGTTGTTGCCAGTCGCTATGAACCGTCTCGAACCCCCAGCTGCTGGCGCATTGCCGGGCACGCTGCGGATCGGCATCGGCCAGGGCCGCCAGGGTCAGGTTCAGGGGGAGGTCGAATACCGCCTTGGCATTGTTGAATGCCAAGGCATGGGCTCGGCCCATGAAACCGGTGCCAATCAAGCCAATGCCAAGTTCGCGCATGAGAAAGAGCCCTTTGAATGGTGATATTCAGAAGGGCTCTTTATGGAATAAATATTCGCAAATTGCAAATGTTGGAATAAATATTCTTGTTGGGGTGAAGGCCCCTGTGGGAGCGAGCCTGCTCGCGATGGCGGTGTATCAGTCAACATCAATGTTACTGAGCCACCATCATCGCGAGCAGGCTCGCTCCCACAGGGGGAAAGTGCGGTGTCAGGAAAGGAACCCACCATCCACATTCAGCGCCACACCGGTGGTGTAGCTCGACGCGTCACTGGCCAGGTACAACACGGCGCCAGCCATTTCGCTTGGGTCGGCCACGCGTTTGAGCGGAATCTGCGCCAGGGCGGTTTTCAGGATCGCGTCGTTCTTGACCAGCGCCGAGGCGAACTTGGTGTCGGTCAGGCCCGGCAGCAGGGCGTTGCAGCGGATGCCGAACTGCGCGCATTCCTTGGCGAACACCTTGGTCATGTTGATTACCGCGGCCTTGGTCACCGAGTAGATGCCCTGGAAGATCCCCGGCGAGATGCCGTTGATCGATGCCACGTTGATGATGCTGCCGCCGCCGTGCTCGCGCATCAGCTTGCCGGCTTCCACCGACATGAAGAAATAACCGCGAATGTTCACATCGACGGTTTTCTGGAAGGCGCCCAGGTCGGTGTCCAGCACGTTGCAGAACTGCGGGTTGGTGGCCGCGTTGTTCACCAGGATGTCCAGGCGCCCGAACTGTTCGCGAATGCCGGCGAAGACCTGGCTGATCTGCTCCATTTCACCAATGTGGCAGGCGATGGCGGTGGCTTTGCCGCCCGCGGCGATGATGGCGTCGGCCACGTGCTGGCAACCGTCGAGCTTGCGGCTGGAAACGATCACATGGGCACCTTGCTGGGCCAGCAACTTGGCGATGGCCTCGCCGATGCCACGGCTGGCGCCGGAAACGAAGGCGATTTTACCGTCGAGGTCGAACAACTGGGTCTTGGACATGCTGTTTCCTTGTCATGGGGCGCTCAGAGCGTGGATTGACCGATGACCTGCAAGCTCATCTGCTCCAGCAGTTTGTTCATCTGAACGAACTGGGCGAAGCGTTGATCCTGGGTCTGGCCGTGGAAGAAGCGGTAGTAGATCTGCTGGACGATACCGGCCAGGCGGAACAGGCCGTAGGTGTAATAGAAGTCGAAATTGTCGATGCGGATCCCGGCGCGCTCGGCGTAGTAGTCCACGAATTCGCGACGGGTCAGCATGCCGGGCGCATGGCTGGGCTGACGGCGCATCAACTGGACCGGTGCCGGGTCCGTCGCTTCGATCCAGTAGGCGAGGCTGTTGCCCAGGTCCATCAGCGGGTCGCCGAGGGTGGTCAGTTCCCAGTCCAGCACGCCGATGATTTGCATCGGGTTGTCCGGGTCGAGGATCACGTTATCGAAGCGGTAGTCGTTGTGGACGATGCTGGAAACTGGATGGTCGGCCGGCATCTTGTCGTTGAGCCAGGCCTTGACCGTCTCCCATTTCGGCGCGTCGGGGGTCAGGGCTTTTTCGTAGCGTTCGCTCCAGCCACGGATCTGGCGAGCCACGTAGCCTTCGGGCTTGCCGAGGTCGGCCAGGCCACAGGCGTGGTAATCGACTCGGTGCAATTCGACGAGCCGGTCGATGAAGCTCTTGCACAGCGCCTCGGTGCGGGCGGCGTCGAAACCCAGCTCCGGCGGCAGGTCGGAGCGCAGGATGATGCCCTTGACCCGTTCCATCACGTAGAACTCGGCGCCCATGACGGACTCATCGGTGCAGTGCACATAGGCTTTCGGGCAATACGGGAACTCATCGCGCAACTGGTTGAGGATGCGGAACTCACGGCCCATGTCATGGGCGGATTTGGCCTTGTGGCCGAACGGCGGACGGCGCAGGACGAACTCCTGTTCGGGGTACTCCAGCAGGTAGGTCAGGTTCGACGCGCCACCGGGAAACTGGCTGATCCGTGGTACGCCGGTCAGGCCGGGGATGTGGGCCTTGAGGTACGGGTCGATCAGGTTGGCATCGAGTTCTTCACCGTCGCGTACGCGGGTGGACTGATCAGTAAACGCCATGCTTATCCCTTCTGCTTATTCTGGAGGCCATCGATCATTGGCTAATCAAGGGTTTGTACGAAAAGTCGCCGAGCGGCGATCAGGCAAGGCGAAAACAGGCGAGGAAGCGGAGTTTACGGGTTGTAAATGAGCATTCCGAGCCTGTTTTCAACGCAGCCTGATCGTCGCGCAGGCACTTTTCGTCCAAAGCCTAATGGCGTGTGGGAGGCGTAACAAGCACGCCCGGGTCTTATAGGTTAGCGTGTTGCCGGATAATCAGCGGGCCTGATGCGCGCGGGTGAGCTATGGTTTCGGGGTCGCTTCAAGGAGTCGCCGCGATGGGATGCCCACAGGTTTGCAGCACCGCCATCCTGCAATGCAGCTTCGGTGCAGCCCCGGCGGTGCTCAACGTCTTGCCGGTCAATCGAATGCTGACCGGTGGCATGCCGGCGGCGAATATCATGGATCACATTCCGCTGGTGAACATCACTACGTTCGGCATGTGCACGAGCCTGGCCAACCCCACCGTAGCCGCTGCGACTGCGGCGGCCCTGGGGGTGTTGACGCCCATGCCTTGTATTCCGGCTACTGCCGCGCCCTGGATACCGGGTGGGGCGCCGACCTTGCTGTTGGGCAACATGCCGGCGATCGATGCCAACAGCACCCTCATGTGTACCTGGGCGGGGGTGATCAAGATTGTTGTGCCGGGGCAGGTGCAGATGTTGATTCCCTGAGTGGGTCTGCCTGGATCTTGTTGACCGGGTGTATATCCATTGCTGCGGTAACGGCTGCTTATGGTTCCGCCCTGACGGCGGGTTACTTTTGAAAAGCGCAAAAGTAACCAAAACGCTCTTGCCCCACCACTCGGCACCTCGCCAAGGCGAGGTGTTCCCTCACTCCGGCATTGCTCCGTGGGCCCGCCGCGAAGGGCCATCCGTGGCCCAGCGCGGCTACCCCGGCATCCATGCCGGGGTACCCACTACGCAATGCCTGCGTTCGGCCAGCGTGGTTTAACGGGGCGCCCAGGATCAAAAGCAAAAGCTAAAGCAAAGCGGCTTTGCAACTGGCGTGTTTTGCCCGGCCGCACCCGATACTCTGTGGGAGCGAGCCTGCTCGCGATAGCGGTGGGTCAGTTGACGGTGATGGGGAATGTGCCGCTGTCATCGCGAGCAGGCTCGCTCCCACAAGGTTTGCCGGTGGGTTCAGGTCTCAAAGTCCAGCAGAAGCTAGGCGTTCATGCCTGCGCCGGATCATTCCAGCGCCTGAACCACCAGCGTACCCGGGAAATCGGCTTGCCGTCGGCGTCCAGCGGTCGTCCGTCCTCGGCGTAGGCATGGGCCGGTTCCAGCAGTTGGCCGTTGAGGTAGCGGGCTTCGACGGCCGGGTTACCGTTGGGGTGCAGGCGGCGATAGCGGCCGTCGCGCACGCCGTCGCGATAGAACTCGGACTCGGCCAATTGCCCATCCGGGAAATAATTGTTGGCTTCGCCGTGCAGCAACCCGCCGCGATAGGTGGCTTGGCGCTGCAACCCACCTTCGGCCGCGTAAAAGCTCGCCACGCCCTGCAATTTGCCTTTGACGAACGGCAGTACCGCCGAGACCTTGCCATTGGGGTGGTACAAGGTACTGGTGCCTTGCAGTTCACCTTGGCTGTAGTTGAGTTTCGCTTGCGGGCGTCGGGCTTCTTCGATGTGCAACGGGCCGTCGAGCCGGCCGTCGATCAACTGACCGCTCAGTTGGCTGTCGCCACGTTCCACGTCCAGCTTCTTCGAGGCCATCGTCGCGCTCCTGTCAGTTGACCTTCACCATGCCGCCCTTGATGGTCAACATGCCGCCGCCGTCCACTGTCTGTTCGGCGGCGGCCTTGTTGACCAGGCTGATGCCGGCATCATTGGTCAGGGTGGTGCCGGCCTTGTTCTCCAGCGAGGTGCCGGCCTGGTTGCTCAGGGCCGTGCCGGCCTTCTGGCTGATGGACGTGCTGGCCTGGGCCGCCAGGTCCGCGCCGCTCTTGATGGCGAAACTGCCGCCGCTTTGCAGGGTCAGGGTGCCGCTGACCTTGATGGTCAGGTTGCCGTCCACGGTCAGCTCGTAGTTGCCGGTGACCTTGTGCGTGTAGTTGCCGCCGGTGCTGTGGGTCTGGTCCGAGCCCACGGTCACGGTGCGGGTGTCTTTCACATCGAGGCTGTCGCTGCCGGTCTGGATCGTCACGCTGCGCTTGCCTTTCTCCAGGGTCACGGTCTCGTCGCCATCCTTTACCGTGCGGGTGCGGGCGTTCTGCACCGTGAGGGTTTCGTCGTGGCCGACGGTGGCGGTGGTGTCGTTGAGTACGTTGATGTTGAAGTCTTTCTGAGCCTGGAGAAACACCTCCTCGGCATCCTTCTTGTCTTCGAAGCGTAGCTCGTTGAATCCGCCGCCACCCTTTGACGAGTTGGTCTTGATCCCGGATTGGGTCTGGTTCGCCGGCAGCGCGTAGGGCAGGGCGTTGTCGCCGTTGTAGACGCAGCCGGTCACCAGCGGTCGGTCGGGGTCGCCGTCGATGAATGTGACGATGACTTCCTGGCCGATCCGGGGCACGAACTGCATGCCAAAACCCTTGCCGCTCCAGGGCAGGACCACCCGCACCCAGCAAGACGAGGTTTCGTCATTCTTGCCGGTGCGGTCCCAGGGGAACTGCAACTTGATCCGCCCGTATTCATCGGTCCAGATTTCTTCGCCGGCCTTGCCCACCACCAGTGCGGTCTGGGTGTGCATGCGCGGTTTCGGCGTGAGGCGGGCCGGTCTATATGGCGTGGCCTTGGGAATCGCTTCGAAGCGATTGCGGTAGCTGTCGTGGCTGGCTTCATGACTGACCGAGGTCACCACCCAATCGATGTTCAACGACGGATCTTCGTGGCCGGCGAGGGTGAACCAATACCCCGGCACCAGCCAGCGGCAATCGCTTTCACCGACAAACCGCTGCGCCTGGCTGCGCAAGCCATCCACCCGTTGCTTGGTCAATGCATCGCCCTGGGCCTTGGCGTTGTAGCCGCCCGGATGTTCGTACATCGAACTGGGGCCGGCCACGGCTTCGGCCTGGCTGTAGAGCGAGGTCGTCGGCGTGGTGAATTCATAGTCGGTCGCCTGATAGACCCCGGCCACCGCTTGCAGGGACACGTGCCCCGAGCGGATGCCATGCAGTTCCCGCTCGCCCATTCCCTGCCCGAGATAGTTCACCGTCGGCCCGTTGGGGATCGGTGCGAAGGCGTCGTTGCTGTCGGCCAGCACCAGGGTGTGCTTGCCGGCTTCATGGCTGAAGAACCAGAAAATCCCGTCTTCCTCCAACAGCCGGGAAACGAAGGCCAGATCGGTTTCTCCGTACTGCACGCAGTACTCCCTTGGCGTGTAGCTGCCGCTGAGCTTGAGCTGGAAATCGGTAAACGCGTGGGCCTTGAAGATCGTGGTGACGATGTCCGATGTGGCGAGGTTCTGGAACACCCGGTTGTTGCTGGCCAGGCTCAGCCACCAGAGCCAGGGCCTGAGCAACAGCTGATAGCGCTCGGCGGTAGCGTCGGCGGGCAACTGGCGGATTTCGGCGACCAGCCAATCCAGCGGACGTAGCAGGGCGTCCTTGTGCAGGGTGGTGGTGACATGGCTGGCGACCGCGCTGGCGAGCGTCAGCGGGGCGCCGTCGACGACGCCATTGAGGATATGCGAGCCCAGGGCATTGAGGCTTTCTTCGCCGGACAGCGATTCAGGGTACAGCGCCGACACCGTGGCGGCGGTGAGGGATAGGGTGGTGTTGCTGTCGGTGGAGCGGGCCATCGATTGATACCTCTATACCGCCTCACCCTTCACGAAATTACTGCCTAACAGCTTCTCCATCACTGTTTTCAGGTCTTTGAGTAAGTGTTCAGGTGGCGTGGTAATGGTATGAGTGGCTTTGGATATTTTTGCTTTTTTACCTTCTTCTTTCAGCAAGGTCTTCGTTGAAGACTTGACGTCAAGTTGATCGTCTTGGTCAGTTTCAAGTTGAAAGTAAATAGATCCGTTATTTTTTCCACCTACCATAGTTACATGAAAATAGGTCCACATGCCTGAATCGTTCGGAGTAATAGAAATATGCGCGCTATTGTCACCCACCTTCAGGCCATCAAGCAGAAGCATTCCCGAGCGGGTGCCGGTGACAAGATTTGTACCACCCACAGCACCGATTACATCAAGTTCCTCTCCGTAGACAGCCCCGGATTTAATGATGGAGTTCACCATCGGTGTCCAAGGATCGTGCGTGGCAATACTCGCTGCGGTAAGTGTTGATTGTGCATAGCCCATATTTGCAGCTCCTGTAGGTTTTGATCACATCTCCGATAGGCACTGGGGCAACATTTTATTCCAATGCCCATTCCGCCAGTTTTCCGGTCACCTGCGTCATCAACACATTCTCCACATCCCGCGCCCCAGCCGCGCTGCACTTGGCAAGCACCGCTTTGACGATCCCGGCATCGAACTCGAACTGCTTGCCCGTCGCGGTCTTGTAGCGCCCGCGCAATTTCTCCAGCTTCGCCAGCACGATGCCCTCCAGCGTTGCCTCATCGAGCGGTCGATACGCCACAACCGTCATGCGCGCCAGGAACGCCGGACGAAACGCTTGCAGCAGCACCTTGCGCAAGGCTTCGTTGAAGGCATCGCTGCCCAGTTGCGCGGCTGGTGTGTCCAGTAGCAATTCGGCGCCGACGTTGCTGGTGGCGAGCATCACGGTGTTCTTGAAATCCACCACCAGGCCCGTACCGTCCTCCATCAGGCCCTTGTCGAAGACGTTGTAGAACGCTTCGAGCACGTCCGGGTGGGCCTTTTCGATTTCGTCCAGCAACACCACCGAATAGGGTTTGCGCCGCACCGCTTCGGTGAGTACGCCACCGCTGCCATAGCCGACATAGCCGGGCGGGGCGCCTTTGAGTTGGCTGACGGTGTGGGCTTCCTGGTACTCCGAGAGGTTGATGCTGATCAGGTTGCGTTCGCCGCCATACAAGGCGTCAGCCAGGGCATAGGCGGTTTCGGTCTTGCCCACCCCGGTGGGGCCGACCAGCAGGAACACGCCCACCGGTTTCTGCGGATCGGTAAGGCCGGCGCGGTAGGCCTGCAGGCGTTGGGCGATGGTATTGAGGGCGGTGCCCTGGCCCATGACCCGCAGGCCCATGCGTTGGCCGAGGGTGCGCACGGCATGGGCTTCATCGGCGAGCATCTTGCCCACGGGAATGCCGGTCCAGCCGGCGATTACGGCGGCCACGGTCTTGCTGTCCACCTGCTCGGGCACCAGTGGATCGTCCTGGCGAATGGCATCGAGGCCGGCTTCCAGGCGCAGCAGTTCGGCGGCCAGATGGTCGATGCGGTTATCGACTTCGGTGTCGGCTTTTTCACTGTCGGCGCGTTCGCTCAGGGCCAGCAGTTCGCGCCGGGTGTCGAGCAGTTCGCGCACGGCTTCGCGTTCTTCGCCCCAGCGGGTTTCCAGTTCGCGGATGGCCTGTACATTGTCGGTGGACTCGCCCTCCAGCAGGGTGATGCGTTCGCGATGGTCCAGGCCGGTGGCCTGTTCCCGGCGCAGGCGTTCGACTTCGTCCTTGAGGCTGTTCTGCCGGTGCCGCAGGCTTTCCAGAGGGGGCGGTACATCGTGCTGGCCAAGGGCGACCCGGGCGCAAGCGGTGTCGAGCACGCTGATGGCCTTGTCCGGCAGTTGCCGTCCGGAAATATAGCGGTGGGAGAGTTTCACCGCTTCGTGGATTGCCGCGTCCAGCACCTGAACACCGTGGTGCTGTTCCAGCTTGCTCGCCACGCCACGGAGCATTTCCACGGCAGTAAGTTCGTCCGGCTCTTCGACCTGTACCAACTGGAAGCGGCGGGCCAGGGCCGGGTCTTTCTCGAAGTATTTCTTGTATTCCAGCCAGGTGGTGGCGGCCAGGGTGCGCAGCTCGCCCCGGGCCAGGGCCGGTTTGAGCAGGTTGGCCGCGTCGCTGCCGCCCTCTGCGCCGCCGGCACCGATCAGGGTATGGGCTTCGTCGATGAACAGAATGATCGGTTTCTCGGCACTGCGTACCGCGTCGATCACGCCTTTGAGGCGTTGCTCGAATTCACCCTTGACCCCCGCGCCGGCCTGCAACAGGCCGAGATCGAGCACCCGCAGCGTGACCTCCTGCAGCGACGGCGGCACATCCCCGGCGGCGATGCGCAAGGCGAGGCCTTCTACCACGGCGGTCTTGCCGACACCCGGTGCGCCCACCAGGATCGGGTTGTTCTGCCGGCGCCTGAGCAGGATGTCGATGCATTGGCGGATCTCGCCGTCGCGTCCGACGATGGGGTCGATGCGGCCATTGCGGGCATCGTCGGTCAGGTCCTGGGTGTACTGGTCGAGTACCGGGTCCTGTTTTTGCGCTGCCTGCCCGGGTTTCGCCGGACGGGCAACGCCGGCATGTTCCCGGGAGCTTTCGGTCCATTCCAGCAGATGGGTGCGCAGGGCGTCCCGGGGAATGCGCAGCAGTGACGAGGCGCTGTTGAGCAACAGGCTGCGACGCTCATCGCGGTCCAGCAGCGCCAGCAGCAACAGCCCCGAGCGGATGCTAGTCAGGCCGAGCACACTGGCCTGGACCACGGCGTCTTCCAGCAGGCCGATGGTTTGCGCCGACAGCGCGGGTGTGCGGGTGCTACCGGACTTGAACAGGTCCAGGGCCTTGTTGGTCTCCGCCGCCACCGCGTCACGCTCAAGGCCGAAGCGCGGTAGCAGACAGGCGAAGTCACCGCCTTCGATGTCCAGCAACTCCAGCAACAGGTGTTCGATTTCCACATAATGATGACTGCGTTGCAGGCAGCGCTGGGCGGCCCGTTCCAGGGCGCGGCGATTGTCCGGGTTGAGGCGTCCGATCAGGCTGGCCAGTTCCATTTCAGGCGATCTCCGGCTGACGAAGGCGGGTTTCGATCCGTTGCAGGGCCAGGCTCGACTGCCGTTGCAGGCCGCCGTTCCAGTTCAGTCGTGGCGGGGCCTGGTGGCCCAGTTGCAGTGGGCCGGCGCCACGGATCAGCAGCACCAGGGTGCAATCCAGGTCGGGGCCGAAATACAGGGCATACAGGCTGGCAAGCAACGGATGGGTTTCGCCGTTGGGCAGCAATCCGCTGGCCTGGGCTGCGCTCAATGGACCGAGGGTCAGGCGCACGCCGGCATGTTCGTCCCAGACCCGGGTACCGGCCACCGCGCTACGGCCCAGACGCAAGTTGCGGCCGCCCGGTTGCAAGCGGCTGCGGCTGGCCGGCGGGATTTCGCGCCAGCCGCCTTCATAGGCGGTCAGTTCCACTGGCAGACCGAACTGCTCGCGGACAATGGCCGCGAACCCGGCCAGGGAGCGGCGGCCGTCGGCGTACAGCGCGCTGCATGCCAGCGCGGCGGAATCGGGAGCGGCCTGGCGTTCCTGCAAGGCCTTGGGCAGCAGGCCGGTCAGGGCCCGCAGTTGTGCCTGCACGGCGGAGGCGCTCGGGTGGGTGAAGCCCAGGGCAATGCGGTGCTTGCGCATCACTTTGTAGAGCAGGCTGAGCAGCCGGTGCTGGAACAGGTCGAGAAATTCCGCCGGTGCATGATCCCGCGCTCGTGCCCGTTGTTGCAGCCATTCCTGATAGGCGTAGGGCAACGGGCCGTCGGGGCCGCCAAGGCCAAAGATCGGCGTGGTCAGCACGGGCGCAGAACCGGCTTCCTGGCTCAAGTCCTCGACTTCGCTGGCGGCGAACAGCGGCGTCAACGGTCCTCGCAGGCGCAACGCTTCGGCGTGGGGCGCGGTGCCGCTGCCCAGCGGTTCGGCCTGGGGATGTTCGCGCTCCAGCAGCAACAGGGCCTGGAGCCATTCGAAACGCTGTGGATCGCGGCGCAGGCGTTGACTCAGGTTCAGAGCGTCAGGGGTTTGCCGGCTTGGGGTTGCCATGTTTTCACCTCCCTGTCGGACTGGACCAGCACCGTGCGCACGAAGCGATTGGCGGTGGCATACAGTGAAAAGAACTGCGCCAGTACGCCGGAGAACAGCACGGCGCTGCTGCCGACGAAATGTTGCGGATCCAGTTGCAGGCGCACTTCAAGGCCGTTGCGCCAGCCGCGCCAGGCGTCTTCACCGACATGGGCGATGACCCGGTCGCAGCCCAGGCCCATGACCCCTTCGATCTGGCGGCGGGCACTGGCCTCGTCCCGCAGGTTGTGCAGCTCCAGGATCTCGCGCAGCGCATCGAGTGCCTGGGGGCCTTCCACCAGGGACAAATGGTTGAGGGTCAATTGCGATACCAGCCGCCAGCGCGATTCTCCGTCCAGCCGTGGCAGGCTCTGCGGGCTCGGCGAGTTGCGCAGCCGGGCCCAGGCCACCGGGCCCGGACGTTCGAAACCCAGCGGCGTACCCGCCGGCAGGCTCTGGGCCAGGTGCCGGCTGGTGCACAGCAATTCGGCGGTGAGGCTGTAGTCGCGGGTATCGGCGAGCGGGTCGAGCTGGGTGTCCACGAGGCTGATCATCAAGTCGGTGCCCAGCCGGTTCGGGCTCATGCCGCTGACCCGCCGCGCATGCCAATAGCAGGTCTGCTCGTTGCCGTGCTGGCTGCCGTAGTAGGCCGGCACCTTGCGCACGCCCTGGCTGGACGTGGCACGCACGGTGCGGATGCTGTGGATCTCGACACTGTTTTCCCGATGACTGTCGGCCACCAACCGGTATTCGCTGCGGGTGCCGTCCGGGCGCAGGGGTTCGCTGGTCCTGGGAAAGAGGTTGATCACCGGCGCACAGCCCAGGGCGATGTCGCTGGCCTGGAGCGGCAGGCGATTGGCGGGGGCGCGATCGAAGACGATGTACAGGTACAGGGATGAGCTGTCGCTGGTCGCTCCGGCCAGGGGCAGGTCGAAGAAACCGAACTTGTCGGGGAAGGCAAAGTATTCCGCCAACAGACGCATGCCCGGATGCACGCCATCCTCATCCGGCAGCAAGACTTCGTCGCTGGCGAAACCGACGATCCGGGGCAGGCCAGCCAGCGGTTCCGGCACGCTGCCCGGCGGGCCGGCCAGGACTTTGACCGTGTGGGCGCCGAGCAGATCGTACAGCCAGGCGTTGATCATCGGCGACGCCGCCAGGTGCACCCGCAGGTAGTCGATCCCCAGCGTCGACCATTGGCGCTCGCCCAGGCACCGCAGGTTCAGGCGCAAGGCCGAACGCGCCTGGACCACGCCGGTCAGTGCCTGGGCTTCATCACTGCCCAGCAGCACGGCCTCGCTGATTTCCAGCGGCCACAGGTGCACGGCGGCGGTGGTGCGAAAGTGAATGCTCTGGCCCTTGTCCGTGGTGACGAACAGGGGCGTGTCCCGGGGCAGGGGGTAGCCGTCGTCGAGGTTGCCTTTGCTCGGGTCGGGCTCGAACTGCACGATTGCGCACGAAGGCAGCGGGCGCATGGCCAGGGGATAAAGCTGTTCGAGCAGGGCATCGCTGAATTCGGCATAGTCGTCGTCCAGCCGGCGTTGCAGCCGGGCGGCCAGCAGTGCGAAGCCTTCCAGGAGCCGCTCGACGTGCGGGTCCGGGCATTCGCCGGGGGACAGCTCCAGGCGCCGGGCGACCTTGGGATAGCGTTCGGCGAACAGACTTCCGGCATGGCGCAGCCAAGTCAGCTCGCGCTGGTAGTAATCCAACAGTTGCGGGTCAATCGAGTCGCTCATGTCGCACCTCAAGACCGTCGCCGGCGTGCTCGATGACAAATGCCACGGGCCAGGCGTGCGGGTCGCCGCGGAGCACCCCCGACAGCCGTATGCCCAGTTGTTGTGGGTGGCCCGGTACCGGGACGACCTGGACCTCGCCCAGTTGCAGGCGAGGTTCGAAATGACTGATGGCCTGATGGATCTCCCTGGTCAGCAGGCGCCGGTCATCGCTGCGCTGCTGTTGCAACGCGGTCCAATCGGCAATGCCGTAATCCAGGATGCTCGGCGGTTCGGTCAGCGCCCGAGGGCCGCGCCGGGTGTTGAACAGGCGCTGCAGTTCGGCGTGGACCGAGTCCTGCAGCGCCTGCCGATCGAATACCCGGCCCTGTTCATCCCCCTGGCTGGCCAGGCGTTCGAACAGTGGCGGGCGCAGCCCGAAGCCAGCCATGGCGGCAGCGTCCTTACTTGGTCATCTTGTTGGCCGCCAGGTCCCAGGTGGTGCCCGCCGTGCCTTCCTTGGTGCCGTCGTCTTTCTGGGCGGTGAGCTCCCATTTGATCTTGGTGAAGTTCAGCGACAGGGTTTCCACCGGTTTGCCGCCCGTACCGCCACTGACACTGACGTTGGACAGCACGACATTGGTCAGGGTGTAGACGATGAAGGGCATGATCTTGCCGCTGCCTTCGGCGGCGTTGCGGCCAATGGTGATGACGGCTTGCGGGATCGGTTTGCCGGCGCAGCAATATTCGTTGAGGGAAGGGGTGGAGCTGTCGATGAACTTGGTCAGGGTGAACTCACCGATGTGCGGTCGACCGGAGGTGCGCTCCGAGTTGCTGACGTCGTTGGTGACTTGCATCGCCACGTTGTGGCTGTAGGACATGACCTCGATCTTGTCCGTGAAACCCTCCAGCAGGCTGTCGCCCTTGATGTCGCCGCCGAGGTCGAGAATGATTGCATCCATGGTGTGGAACTCCAGAAGAAGACAAGTGGGGGGTACCCAATACCGCTAAAAAACGAACGCCGAACCCCTGTGGCGAGGGGATTTATCCCCGCTGGGCTGCGTAGCAGCCCCTTGAACAGTCAGCTCAATCTCTCGAATAGACCGAGTTGCCGGGATTTGGGGCCGCTTCGCGCCCCAGCGGGGCGGTGCGACGTTTCGATAAATCCCCTCGCCACAACGAGCATCCTCGCCTCAGGTTTCAGCGGTCAGGCAGCAACCGGTGGCGGCAGGGTCGCCACCAGGCGGATCGAGGCGGTCAATTCCTCAAGCTGGAAGTGTGGTCGCAGGAACACCGTGGCGTTGTAGGCCCCGGGCTTGCCAGCCACTTCCGTCACGTCCACCCGGGCCTCGCGCAACGGGTACTGCGCCTTGATCTCCTGGGGTGCGTTGTCGTTGATCAGCACATAGTCGGCGATCCAGTTGTTGAGGTAGGTCTGCACGTTGTCGCGGGTCATGAAGCTGCCGACCTTGTCGCGCATGATCACCTTCAGGTAGTGGGCGAAACGCGAGGCCGCGAGCACGTAGGGCAACATCGCCGAGATCCGTGCGTTGGCGTTGGCCTCGTTGGTGTTGTAGACCTTGGCCCGGTTGGTGGTCTGGCCGCCGAAGAACACCGCGATGTCGCTGTTCTTCTTGTGGCACAGGGCGATGAACCCCAGGTCGTTGAGTTCTTTTTCGCGGCGGTCGGTGATCGCCACTTCGGTCGGGCACTTGAGCGACAGGTCGCCGGAACTGGTCCGGAAGGTATGGGCCGGCAGGCCTTCCACCGCACCGCCACCCTCGGCACCGCGAATCGCCGCGCACCAGCCATATTTGGCGAAGGCTTCGGTGATGCGTTGCGACAGCGCCCAGGCCGCGTTGCCCCACAGGTACTTGCTGTGGTCGGTGCCGTTGACGTCTTCGACGTAGTTGATGCCTTCCACCGGCCGGGTGTCCGGGCCGTAGGGCAGGCGCAGGAGGAAGTGCGGCAGTACCAGGGACACGTAGCGCGAGTCTTCGCTTTCACGGAACGAGCGCCACTTGATCAGCTCCTGGCTCTCGAAAATCTTCGACAGATCCCGAGGCACTGCCAGTTCGGTGAAGCTGGTCATGTCGAACAGGCGTGGGCTGGCGGCGGCAATGAACGGGGCGTGGGCCGCGGCGGCGACGTTCGAGAGTTTCTCCAGCAGACCGATGTCCTGCGGGTGCCGGCCGAACGTGTAGTCGCCCACCAACAGGCTGAACGGATGGCCGCCGAAGGTGCCGTATTCTTCCTCGTAGATTTTCTTGAACAGCGCGCTCTGGTCGAATTCGACGGCTTTTTCCAGATCGTTCTGCAGCTCTTTCTGGGTGACATTGAGCAGGCGCAGTTTGAGCCGGGTGCTGGTTTCGGTGTTCTGTACCAACAGGTGCAGGCCGCGCCAGGACGCTTCGAGTTTCTGCAGGTCGGGGTGGTGCAGCACTTCGTTGAGCTGGGCGCTGATCAGTTGGTCGATCTGGCTGATGCGGTCGTTGATCATCGCCACGGTGTCCTTGTCGATGGCCATGCCTTCGTCGAGGACCTGGGTGGCGAATTCGGCCAGCATGTCGCGGGCGTAGTCCTGTTGGCTGTCGTCATGGGCCATACGGCCTTCGGCGATGATCTTGTCCAGCAGGGACAAGGTCTGGGTCGTGCTCTCGCTGGTTTGAGCGCTGGATGAAGCAGGCATGGCTTTATCTCCCTTGAGTGATGAGCACGATCAGGCCTGTGGTTCGGCCGGGGCCGGATCATCGTTGGCGGCCACGGTTGGCAGCTCTTGCGGTGCGTCCTGGGGCCGGGCCGACTTGATCTCTTGCAGGCCTTCGGTGTTGACGATCACGTCGCGCAGCAATTTGTCCAGGTCATCGTTGCCGTCGAGCTTGGTCAGCAGGTCGCGCAGGCGTTGACGGGCTTCGAACAGGCGGCGCAACGGCGTGACCTGCTCCACGACCTTGACCGGGTCGAAGTCATCGATGTGGTGGAAGTTGAGTTCGATGTTGAGCTTGCTGTCGTCGCCGCTGAGGGTGTTGTTCACCTGGAGCGTGGCGCGGGGAGCGATGGAGGCGAGCACCTCGTTGAAATTGTCGCGATCGATTTCCGTGAAGCGCCGCTCGTTGAGCTTGGGCAGTGGGTCCAATGGCTTGCCCGAGAGGTCGGCCAGAATGCCGACGACCAGTGGCAATTCTTTCTTTTCGATGGCATTGCCGATTTCCACGTCGTAGGTGATCTGGACGCGGGGAGGACGGACTCTGTCGAGCTTGTGCTGGGTACTTTCTGCCATGGCGGCCGACTCCGATGCATGTGGGGAGCAATGCATCGGGAGGCCCGCTCATCGCATTCCCTTGCTGATCCGCAGGTTGCAAAGGGAGGGCAGAAAACCTGTCATTCCCTTGACGAACCTGGTCCATTCGACCGTGCAGGTCGAACTATCCAAGACGCTAGAACAGGTCTATAAAAATGCAAGCAAAAACAATTTTTGACCGCGACGAAAAGGAAGATTCATTTTGCGTGTGTTTTTTTATGGATTTTTTTTCAGCCTGGCGCTCAGCGGTTGCTCGTTCTTTGCGCCCAGCGTCGACCTGGACAGCCTGACCCTCGACGTCGCGTCCGGCGCCAACGACGACACGCCCATCGCCGTGGATTTCATCGCGGTGAATGATCCCGACCTGCTCAAGCAACTGTCGGCGATCACCGCCCGCCAGTGGTTCGCCGAGCGCGAACAGTTCCAGCGCGACTATCGTCAACTCATGTCGGTGTGGGGGCTGGAGCTGGTTCCGGGGCAGTTCATCGACCGCCAACCCTTTCCGCTGGAGGGCCGGCGCGCCGCTGGACTTTTGGTCTTCGCCAGCTATAACACTCCCGGAGCCCACCGGCTCCGGTTGGACGATCAGCGCAAGGCCTGGCTGAAGTTCGACAGTCGTGAGATGAGCCTCGTCGATGATGGCCAGCTCAATGCCAGTCAGCCTTGAATGACCGCGGGCCGCCTTGTGCGGCGACACTGGGATGTCGAAGGGAGTCGTATGAGTCTGTTACCTGACGCGGTGTGCTGGCATGAGGGCATGCAACTGTTGCCCCAACATTTTCAACTGCAAGGGTTGCGTGCCGAGGCCCTGGCCGCCCATGTCGCGGCAGCCTGCAACCCCTGGTTCTGGGGTGTCAGTCAACTGGAGGTCGACCCATCGGCCCTTAGCGCCGGCCAGGTCCGGCTGCTGCAATTGCAGGGCACCTTGCCGGACGGCTTGCCGGTCAATCTTCAGGCCGGCGTCGGGCCGACCCTGGAGCTGGACATCACCGAGGCGGTCAACAAGACCGACGATGCCACCGTCACCGTGTACCTGGCGATCAGCCCTCTCTGGCGCGCCGGGCAATTGCTGCCGCTCAAGGGGCGCCTGCAATCGGTGGTCGGCGATGCGCTGCCGGACCTCACCAGTGGCGAGTTCCCCGAATCCATCACCGTCTGGCGTCCGAACCCGCGGCTGTGCACGCAACTGAGCAAGGCCGATTCGATCTGCCTGCCGCTGTTGCGCATTCGCAAGGAGGGCGGCGGCTTTCTGCGGATGCCCTATACACCACCCACGCCGGTGCTGTTGCCCGAGTCGGTGCTCGGTCGGCGAGTGGCCGGGCTGTGTGCCCGGGCCCGGGAAAAGTGCCTGTTCCTCGCCGGTCGCTTGCGCCAGGCCCAGGCAGCCGGCAACCAGGACGATGCGCTGGAGATCCGTCGGCAGATGACCGCCTTGTGGGCGCGCCTGCCGGAAGTCGAAGGCAGCCTGAACACGCGGGTGGCGACCCCCCAGGCGCTGTACGGTTTGTTGCTGGGACTGGCCGGCGCCTGGTCGGCCCTCGATCCGTTGGCCGGCGTGCCGGCGTTTGCGCCGCTGGATTTCCTCGAGTTGCAGCGCGGTTACGAACCGCTGCTCGACTGGCTCGACACCACCCTGGAACTGGTCCGCGCCGGTTATCGCAGCCTGGCTTTCGAGCGCAATGAGCAGGTGTTCTCCATCCAGTTGCCCGACGACCAGCCGAGCCAACGCCTGGTGATCGGCCTGCGCATGCCCAACGGCGCCAGCGAACAAGCCGCCGCCGATTGGTTGCGCGGCGCGATCATCGCGTCCGCGCCACACGTCCCACTGTTGAGCCGGCAGCGCATGAGCGGTCTGCCGCACCAAGCCATGAGCCGCAACGAGCAGGTGGCCTATAGCGTGGGCGACGACACCCGGTTGTTTGTGGTGGCCGCCAGCGGGCAGTGGTTCGACGGGCAACTGCCCTTGCACATCGTGGCGCCGGCGTCGACCCAGGCCAGCAGCCCGTGGCAAGTGGTGTTGTTTGTCGCGCAAGTCGGTGAAAGTGCCTGATCGCAAAAGGGGAGTCGTATGCCTGACGGAAGTGGCGGGGCGGTCCGGAGTCTGCACGAGGCGCCGCTGAGCAGCGCGTTTCGTCAGGTCTGGCTGAGGTGGTTCCAGGAATGGCAGGATTTGCCCAAGGACAACGACTCCGCGGCCCTGGTCAGCCGGGTGGTGGAGTTTTCCGGACGTAGTGCCCAACGCTTGTGGCGGGTGGCCTTTGCCACTGTCGGCGACTCGGCGACCGAGCAGGTCAAGGCGCTGGTCTATGCCTTCGTCGCCCTGGTGGACGAAACCTTGCTGTTCACCCCTTGGCCGGGACAACTGGCCTGGCAGCAGCATCCCCTTGAATCACGCATGTATTCCAGCCGTCAGGCTGGCGAACGGCTGCCCGCGGCCATCAAGAAACTGCTGGATGAGCAGATGCCCGGCACCCGGGACCTGGCGAACGTGTACCTGCAATGCCTGATCCTCGGGTTCCAGGGGCGCCTGCGCGGCGAGCCCGGCCAGATCCAGCATGAAAAATGGCGCGCGGCGCTGTTCACGTTCGCCTGGCAGCATGAGCCGGACTATGTCGACGTCAGCCAGCGCCTGGCGATGTCGGCGGCAGCCCCGCCGGTACGCATGCCGGCGCAGACATCGCTGCCCGACGGGTTGCGCCTGGGGCTGGCGATCCTGGCGATGGTGTTGCTGCTGACCGGGCTGGGACAGGTGTTCTGGCGTGACATCCGCTCGGAACTCGAGCCGGTGTTGCAGTTGAACGAGTCGGTGGTCCAGGAGCAGGACTCATGAGCCCCGTGAGCATCGTCGCCCTGGTGGTGCTGGTCATCGTCGTGGTGTTGGTGATCGCGGCGCTGATCTGGTGGCTGCGAACCCAGGGCGGCGCGGCGATTCGCAGTTTCTATGGGGCGGTCCGTCACATGGAGCAGGAGCAGGGCACCCGGGACCGCTACCAGATCCCCTGGCTGTTGATGCTTGGCAACGAGACCGACGGGGCCCAGTTGTGCACCCAGTGGCATTTGCAGCCAACGGACAAGGCCGCGTGGTTCGGACGCTGGTGGTCGGATGCCGAGGGGGCGGTGCTGGTGGTGCCCCAGGCGCTGTTCCTGCCCGATGAAGGCATGAACCGGCAACGGGGCAACTGGTGGCGGCTGTTGGGACTGATCCTGCGGCTGCGCAGCCGCCGGCCGATGGACGCGGTGATCTGGACTGTGCCGTTCAGCAGGCTCGACGATATCGAGCACACCACCGAGCTGAGCCTCAAGGTTCGCCGCTGCTTCATCGACCTGCTGCAGCGATTCGGCCTGAGTCTGCCGGTGTACGTGGTGATTACCGGGATGGAAGAGTTGCCCGGGTTCCAGGAACTGGTCAGCGCGCTGCCCGCCGAGGCCCGGGAATCGACGCTGGGCTGGTCGTCGCCGTACTCACCCGACGCGGCCTGGCAGTCGCACTGGAGCGACCAGGCGCTGGATCAGGTCAACGCCGCGCTGTCGCAGTCGATCATCGAAATCGGCGCGCTTTCGGGGCAGTTGAGCGGCGATCTGTATGGGCTGCCGGAGCGCTTCGAAGGGTTGCGGCGGGCCTTGCAGATCCTCCTGGAACCGGTGTTCCAGGGTAATGCCCAGGGCGAGGCGCCGCGCTTTCGCGGCGTGTACTTCACTGCGAGTCAGGCGCCGACCGTCACCGGGGATGGGTTTGCCGCCAGCGACAAGGTCCTGCGCCAGACGGTGTTCGCCCGGCAACTGTGGGCGCGGCGTTTCGTTGCCGAACGCGGCCTGGCCCAGCCCGTGCCGCGCCTGTTGCGTTTGCGCCTGCGTTGGCATCGACTGGCGGGCGTGGTCGCGCTGGTGGTCGGCCTGGTCTGGTTGGGGGGCATGCTCTGGGTCTGGCACGACTCGGTGGAAGAGGCCGAGGGGTTGTCGCAGTTGATCTTGCGCACGCATAAGAACTACCTGGTGGTCGACCCTGACCAACCGCAGCTGGAACCGACCCGCTACAACGTGCAGACCTATTGGAACATGCTGGAGAAAGCTCCGCGTTGGCGCTACGTTGCGGTAGTTTTTCCCACCTCGTGGTTCTCCTCTGTGGACACTCAGTTGGAGCAAGGCTTGCGCCTGACCGCCCGGCATCACTGGGTGTTACCCCTGCGCGACCTGCTGGCGGCAGACCTGGAGCAGCTCAAGGCCATCCGCAACACCGAGCGGCGGGGCAACGTGGAAAGCGAAGACCCGGCGCAATGGCAGAGCTACGTGAAGGCCAAGGATCTGGTGGAGCGCGCCGTGCGCCTCGAACAGCAGAACCAGATGTTCAGCCAGGCGGTGAGCAACCCCAAGGCACCTCTGGATGAGCTGGTGCAACTGAGCAATAACGCCTTGTCGCTGAGTCTCAACGCCGGCACGCTGAGCCGGGCGCGGTTCTACAACCGGGTGCTGTTCGATGCACAAGGCATGGGCTCGCAACAGGACTTGCAAGGGCTGGACCTGAACGCTGCACGCACGGTGATCGGCGATAACTTCACCGGGCTGATGCAGCGTTGGCTCGATCATTACTTCCTGGCGGACAACTTCGTGCGCCAGGCCGGTTACCTCAAGCTGCACCTGCAACGGTTGGAGGCGGGGAGCGGCAACTCGCTGAGCGAGCTGGAAGACCTGATGGCCCTGGTCGACGATTTGCAGACCCTGGTCAACCTGACCAACGCGGCTTGGGGCCGGGGCAAGGGCCAGGACCTGGTGCCCGGTTACACCCAGATGATGGACAAAGTCAGCCACAGCACCTTGCTGGGGCCGGAGCTTGCCCAGGACCTGGAGAGCCAGGCGGCGAAGCTGCAACAGAGCTTTCGCGACCAGTGGATCGTCCAGACCGGCTCCCGGGACAACCTGCTGGTCCAGCAGGGCAGTGGCTTGTTGGTGTTGCAGGAGCATGTCACGGCCCTGGATGACGCGGTGAAAGCCTTGTTCAAGCGAGACTTCGTGGCGTTGGCCCTGCAGAAGGACCCCTCTGGCGGCAGCGCCGATGCCAAGGGGCAGGGCGACGGCAGCGACGATTTCAGCGTTGCCCTGAACTATTTCGCCAGCTACAAGAACTACGCCAACGAGGAACTGCCGCGCATCCCGCCGGACTACCGTGATGCTCTGATCCAGACGGCTGAAGGGGCCGCGGCCCGGGCCATGTGGCTGAGCCTGGATGAAAGCGAGGAGCAGTTGCCGGGCATGGGCTTCAATGTCCAGACCACCCAGGCCGTCGCGCTGCAAAAGGCTTTCATGGATGTGCACCGGGCCGACCTGGCGACGCGGTTCCAGCGCCTGCTCAACCGTCGCGCCCTGGCGCAGATCAAGAGTGGCCTGGACGAAATCGAAGCCCAGCCCCTGTTCAGCCAGCGGGCCGATGTCCAGCGCTGGGACGGCTCGAAGAATTTCGGTTTGCAGCTCTACGGGGCCAGCGATCCACAAGGTCTGAAACTGAGCCTGAACCAGCAGTTCGACGCCATGGTGCAGATCGCCGAGCAGCGCATGCCGGCCCTGGAATGGTTGATCGTCCAGCAGGACGATCTCTCGGCCCTGGAGCACGACCGGGTGTCGCGGTTCATGGCCATCAACGATGAGTTGCTCAAGTACAAGAGCCAGAACCCGGCCAGTTCCGCGGCGCAGTTGGAACAACTGGTGAGCCGGGATTTCAACCAGATGGACACCTCTTCCTGCGCGCAGATCCTGCAGACCTCCAACCTGTCCGGCGGCCGTGGTGATCTGGCCCAGCGTGCCGTCAGCTTGCAGCAGGGGGCCCTGCAACGATGCCTGTACCTGCAACAGAACCAGGCGGCGACGGCCTGGAACGATGTGGCCAATTACTTCAACCAATACCTGGCCGGGCGCTTTCCGTTTTCCCAGGACCTGCGGGCCAGTGACGCCGACCCGGCGCGGGTGCAGCGCTTGCTGGAGCTGATCGATACACGCCTGCCCCTGGCCCAGGCCGGGCTGGCACTGAGCCAGACCCCGGAGCGCCTGGCTGCCGAGGACTTTCTGAACCGGTTGAAGCAGGCCGGTACCTGGTTGGGGCCGCTGTTCGTGCGGGACAAGAGCGGCATTCTCGGCGTGGAAATGGACGTGCGCTGGCGTACCGACCGCGACGAGGAGCGCGGCGCCGACCAGGTAATCGCCTGGGGGCTGAACGCCGGCAATCAACAGATCAACTACCCAGGTGACGCCCAGCAGAACCTGCGCTGGATGGTCGGGCAGCCCGTGCGGCTGACCTTGCGCTGGGCCCGCAACGGTTACCAGCGACCGGCCAATGACCCGCTGCAGCCGAACCTGGTGGTGCGCGACCTGGAGGCCGGTTGGGAATACCAGGGGCCGTGGTCCTTGTTGCGCCTGATGCGTTCGCTGGTGTCGGTGCAACGCCAGCCGAATGTCGACTACACCGATTTCCCGCTGACCCTGCAACTGCCGGTAACGGGCCAGATTCCAGCCCAGAGTCCGGCCCAGGCCCAGCTCCAGGCCCGCACAACGCAACAAACCTTGATGTTCCTGCGCCTGTCATTGATGAGCCAGGGTTCGAAGCTGCCGCTGTCGATACCGCCGCTGCCGACCCAGGCACCCCGTTCACCTTTCATGGCGACCTCGTCGAGCCCCGCCATCGCCACCCGTGAGGAGGGCCTGTGAGCGTACCTATCTCCCCCTTGCCCGAGCTGATCAGCCAGTTGCTCGAGCCGATCAGCGCCGAGTCGCCCTGCGGCCAGGACCTGCGCTACGAGCTGGAATACGATCAACTGCGGGAGTTACGCCGGGAAGACGACACCAGCCTGCCCACCGGGGTGTGGCAGTCCCAGATCAAGCGCGCCCAATGGCCGGAACTGGAAAAACTCGCCACCGCGCTGCTGCTCGAACGCAGCAAGGACCTGATGATCAGCGCCTGGCTGGGGGAGGCCTGGTTGCACCTGTCCGGCCTGGAGGGCTTGCCGGGCAGCCTGGCGCTGGTGGCGGGCCTGTGTGAACGCTACCCAGAGCAGTTGCATCCCCTGGCTGAAGAAGGCGACCAGTCATGGCGCGTCATCCCGCTGGAATGGCTGGCCCGGCGCTATAGCGAGGTGCTGTTGACGCGGGTGCCGCTGTTCAATGGCCGCGACTCGGCCTTCGACGGCTTCTGCCTGGACGACTGGCAGCGCTTGCGGCGTCAGCAAGTGCAGGCCAACGACAGCAAGAACGCCAAGGCCTCGGCGGAAGCGGCGCGCAGCGACCAGAAAAAGCTCGACGAACTGATTCGCGGCACACCGTTGTCGTTCTGGCTGCATCGCCAGGGCAGCCTCATGTTGAGCCAGCAGCACCTGCAACGGCTCGAAGCCTGGAGCGACGCTTACCTGGGCAACCTGGCCCCCGGCTACAAATCCCTGCAGGACGTGATACAGGCCTTGCTGGCACTGGTAGAGGAGTTCATCGCGATGCATCCACAACAGCCCACTGTCGTGCCGGCGCAAGCCTCACCCGCGGGCGCGCCATCGACTGCCCAGGCCCAGGCGGGTACAGCGCCGGCCCAGGTCTTCCAGGAGCCCGCCAGCCGTGAAGAGGCCTACCGGCAGTTGCTGGTCATCGCCGGCTACCTGTCGCGCACCGAACCCCACAGCCCGGTGCCTTACCTGATCCGGCGGGGCGTGGAGTGGGGCAACAAACCGTTGAGCGAGCTGCTGGGGGAACTGATCAGCGCCGATGCCGAGTCCCGACGGTTGTGGACGTTGTTGGGGGTTCTCTGATCGTGTTGTGCTATGGCTGGCTCAGATGAACGGCTTTTGTGGCGAGGGGATTTATCCCCGCTGGGCTGCAAAGCGGCCCTAAATCCTAACACCTCGGTGCATCAGATAAATTGTATTGGGGCTGCTGCACAGCCCAGCGGGGATAAATCCCCTCGCGACAGGTTCGGTGTCAGTTCTACAGCTTTGTAATCAACTCGGCTCGGGCAGCGGCACCGGTGTCAGCACGGGTTTGCCGGAAAAGAACGCATTCAGGTTCTGGCCCACCAGCTCCACCGTGCCTCGGGTCGCTTCCGGCGACAGGCCGGCGACGTGGGGCGTCAGGACCACATTGGGCAGGTGCTTGAGCGCTTCGGGCACTTCGGGCTCGTGATCGAATACGTCCAGGGCCGCTCCGGCGATGCGTCGATGTTCCAAGGCGCTGATCAGCTCATCAGTGGCGACCACACTGGCCCGGGCGATGTTCACCAGGAAGCCTTTGGGACCCAGGGCATCGAGGGCCTGCTTGTTGATCAAGCGTCGGGTGTCGAGCCCTCCAGGCGTGGCGACGATCAGGAAATCCGAAACACGGGCCAGCTCCGTGGGCGTAGCGCAGAAGGTGTAGGGCACATCGTTGCGCACCTGCCGGCTGTGGTAGCTGACGCTCATGTCGAAGCCCAGGGCCGCGCGCTTGGCAATCGCCATGCCCACCGCACCCAGGCCCAGCAGCCCCAAGCGTTTGCCGGCCAGGGAAGGGCGCATGACTTTCGTCCATTCTCCGCGGCGTATACAAGCGTCGGCTCGGGGGATGTCGCGCACCAGCGCCAGCAATAGCGCCATGGCGTGGTCGGCCACCGAGGACGCGTTGACCCCGGCACCGTTGGTGACCACGATGCCGCGGTTCCGGGCAGCCTGAAGGTCCACCTGCTCGTAGCCGGCGCCGATCACGCAGATGATCTGCAGGTTGGGCAGGGCCGCCATCTCGTCGGCTGTCAGACCCAGGGGGCCGCGGGTCAGCACCGCATTGAACCGCTCGCCATGCTCGAAAATCGCCGCTTTGCGCTCGGCCGGCGTGGGTGCCAGTTCCAGGTGATAACCCTGGCGTTCGAGGATCGGCAAGTAGTCATTGACGGTTTCAACCAGTACCAGGACGGTTGCGGTCATGCTGGGCTCCTGTGGGCAAATCGTACTGACGAATACCCTGTGGGAGCGAGCCTGCTCGCGATGGCGGCGAGTCAGTCGACGCCAGGTTGGCTGACAGGTCGCCATCGCGAGCAGGCTCGCTCCCACAGGTCTTGTGGATTCTGTTTGTGAGTGTAGGAGCTGGTGCAAAGCGGCGATACCTCATGCCCTGGCATTTTTTGCCATTCACCACCGCTCCTCAGCTAAGTCTTTGCTTCTGCTCGCTAATCCCGGACAATCGCGCCCCTGTTTCGGCCAGGGCGCTGCCTGTCGGGGTTTTCCGACTCGTCCCGGCCGGGTGCATATGACCGGAAAGCGGAGATCCGACCGGATGAATGATCAGGCCAATAGCGTCGAAGAGCGCTTTGAATCGACAGCCCCAGCCACCCTCAGCCAATGGAGTCGCCAGGACACGACCTGGATGCTGGGCTTGTTTGGTACCGCCATCGGTGCCGGTACGTTGTTTCTACCGATCAATGCTGGCCTGGGCGGCTTCTGGCCCTTGCTGATCCTGGCATTGCTGGCATTTCCCATGACGTTCTACGCGCACCGGGGCCTGACCCGTTTCGTGCTGTCCGGTCGCGCCGGGGCGGACATCACCGAGGTGGTGGAAGAGCATTTCGGCATCAAGGCCGGCGCGCTGATCACCTTGCTGTATTTCTTTGCGATTTTCCCGATCCTGCTGATCTATAGCGTGGCGCTGACCAACACGGTGGGCAGCTTCCTGGAGCATCAACTGCATATCCAGCCGCCCCCCCGTGCCGTGCTGTCCCTGGTGCTGATCCTGGGCCTGCTGGCGGTGGTACGGTGTGGCGAGCAGGCGATCGTCAAGGCCATGAGCCTGATGGTCTACCCGTTTATCGTTGCGTTGCTGTTCCTGGCGGTGTTCCTGATCCCACATTGGAGCGGCGGCATCTTGAGCACCGCGTCCACGCTGCCGGCCCCTTCGGCGCTGCTGCATACCCTGTGGCTGGCGATTCCGGTGATGGTGTTCTCGTTCAACCACTCGCCGATCATCTCGGCGTTCGCGGTGGACCAGAAACGCCGCTACGGGGAGGGCGCCGAGCAGCGCAGCGCGCAGATCCTGTCCCGCGCCCATGTGTTGATGGTGGTGATGGTGCTGTTCTTCGTGTTCAGCTGCGTGCTGACCCTGTCGCCGGCGCAACTGGCCGAAGCGAAGGCGCAGAACCTGTCGATCCTGTCGTACCTGGCCAACCATTTCAGCAACCCGACCATCGCGTTTGCGGCGCCGTTGATTGCCTTCGTGGCGATTTCCAAGTCGTTCCTGGGGCACTACATCGGCGCCAGTGAAGGCCTCAAGGGCCTGATCGTCAAGAGCGGCCGTCGCCCGGCAGCCAAGACCCTGGACCGCCTGACGGCAGTGTTCATGTTGCTGGTGTGCTGGATCGTTGCCACGCTCAACCCGAGCATCCTCGGCATGATCGAAACCCTGGGCGGCCCGGTGATCGCGGCCATCCTGTTCCTGATGCCGATGTACGCCATCCGCAAGGTCCCGGCCATGGCCCGCTATCGTGGTCAGGCGTCCAACGTCTTCGTGGTATCGGTGGGACTGGTGGCGATTACTGCACTGGTCTATTCCCTTACGGCTTGACACCCCAAATCCCCTGTAGGAGCGGGCTTGCTCGCGAATGCGGTGGGTCAGTTGCGGTGATGCTGGATGTGCCGCCGCCATCGCGAGCAAGCTCGGCTCCCACAGGCTCTGAGGTGTTCTCGGGAATTGTGTTCACCCCAGATCCCCTGTGGGAGCGAGCCTGCTCGCGATGGCGGCGGTGCGGCTTGCATCAAAAGCCCAGGCATAAAAAAAACGCCGCCCCTCGCAAGAAGGGCGGCGTTTTCAGTCGAGCGTCGAAGCCTTAGGCTTGAACGACCGGGATGTTGGCGTTTGCAGCCGCTTCACGGAACTCGGCGATCTGGTCGAAGCTCAGGTAGCGGTACACGTCCGCTGCCATGCTGTCGATCTTACCGGCGTATTCCATGTACTCCTCGACGGTCGGCAGGCGACCCAGGATCGACGCAACGGATGCCAGCTCGGCCGAAGCCAGGTAGACATTCGCGCCGTCGCCCAGACGGTTCGGGAAGTTACGGGTCGAGGTCGACACCACGGTGCTGTTCGGCTCGACGCGTGCCTGGTTACCCATGCACAGCGAGCAGCCTGGCATTTCCATGCGTGCGCCGGCCTTGCCGTAGATGCCGTAGTAGCCTTCTTCGGTCAGCTGGTGAGCGTCCATCTTGGTCGGCGGCGACAGCCACAGACGGGTTGGCAGCTGGCCCTTGACCTGGTCCAGCAACTTGCCGGCAGCGCGGAAGTGACCGATGTTGGTCATGCACGAGCCGATGAACACTTCGTCGATCTTCTCGCCAGCTACGCTGGAGAGCAGACGGGCGTCGTCCGGGTCGTTCGGGGCGCAGAGCACAGGCTCGTTGATGTTGGCCAGATCGATTTCGATGACTTCAGCGTATTCGGCGTCGGCATCGGCTTCCATCAGCTCAGGGTTGGCGATCCAGGCTTCCATCGCTTGGGCACGACGTTCCAGGGTACGGGCATCACCGTAGCCTTCGCCGATCATCCAGCGCAGCAGGGTGATGTTGGACTGCAGGTACTCGGTGATCGACTCTTTCGACAGCTTGATGGTGCAACCGGCAGCCGAACGTTCGGCCGATGCGTCGGACAGCTCGAAAGCCTGTTCCAGCGTCAGGCCTTCCAGGCCTTCGATTTCCAGGATGCGGCCGGAGAAGGCGTTTTTCTTGCCTTTCTTCTCGACAGTCAGCAGGCCGTTCTGGATCGCGAAGTAAGGAATGGCATGAACCAGGTCACGCAGGGTGATGCCAGGTTTCATCTTGCCTTTGAAGCGCACCAGGATCGATTCCGGCATGTCCAGCGGCATGACGCCAGTGGCAGCGGCGAACGCCACCAGGCCGGAACCGGCCGGGAACGAGATACCCATCGGGAAACGGGTGTGGGAGTCACCACCGGTACCGACGGTGTCTGGCAGCAGCATGCGGTTCAGCCACGAGTGGATGATGCCGTCGCCCGGACGCAGGGAAACGCCGCCACGGGTCATGATGAAGTCAGGCAGGGTGTGGTGGGTGGTCACGTCGATCGGCTTTGGATACGCCGCGGTGTGGCAGAACGACTGCATCACCAGGTCAGCGGAGAAGCCCAGGCAGGCCAGGTCTTTCAGCTCGTCACGGGTCATTGGACCGGTGGTGTCCTGGGAACCCACGGTGGTCATCTTCGGTTCGCAGTAGGTGCCAGGACGCACACCGGCTACGCCGCACGCCTTGCCGACCATTTTCTGCGCCAGGGTGAAACCCTTGGTGCTGGCGGCGGGGGCTTCAGGCTTCTTGAACAGGTCGAACGGTGGCAGGCCCAGCTCGGCACGGGCCTTCTCGGTCAGGCCACGGCCGATGATCAGCGGAATACGGCCGCCGGCGCGGACTTCGTCCAACAGGACCGGGGTCTTCATTTCGAAGGTGGTGATGACTTCGTCGGTACCGTGCTTGCAGACCTTGCCGGCGTGCGGGTACAGGTCGATCACGTCGCCCATGTTCATGTTCGACACGTCGAATTCGATCGGCAGGGCGCCGGCGTCTTCCATGGTGTTGTAGAAGATCGGGGCGATCTTGCTGCCGAAGCAGAAACCACCGGCACGCTTGTTCGGCACGTAAGGAATGTCGTCGCCGAAGAACCACAGCACCGAGTTGGTGGCGGATTTACGCGAGGAACCAGTACCGACCACGTCACCGACGTAGGCGATCGGGAACCCCTGGCCGCGCATTTCTTCGATCTGCTTCATCGGGCCGGTCTTGCCTTGCTCGTCCGGAACGATGCCGTCACGGGCCATTTTCAGCATGGCCAGGGCGTGCAGCGGGATGTCAGGGCGCGACCAGGCGTCCGGGGCAGGGGACAGGTCGTCGGTGTTGGTTTCGCCAGGAACCTTGAACACCCGCAGGCTGATCTTGTCGGCCAGCACCGGACGCTTCTTGAACCACTCGCCGTCGGCCCAGGATTGCAGCACGGCCTTGGCGTGGACGTTGCCGTTCTTGGCTTTTTCAGCCACATCGTGGAAGGCATCGAACATCAGCAGGGTGTGCTTGAGTTCTTCGGCGGCCACTGGCGCCAGCTCGGCGCTGTCCAGCAGTTCCACCAGGGTCACAATGTTGTAGCCGCCCTGCATGGTGCCGAGCAGTTCAACGGCGCGTTTCTTGTCCAGCAGAGGGGATTGGACTTCGCCCTTGGCCAGGGCGGAGAGGAAACCGGCCTTGACGTAGGCGGCTTCGTCGACTCCAGGCGGAACGCGGTTGGTGATCAGGTCAACGAGGAAAGCTTCTTCGCCAGCCGGGGGATTCTTCAGCAGCTCGACCAGGCCTGCGGTTTGTTCGGCGTTGAGCGGCTGGGGAACGATACCCAGTGCTGCACGCTCTTCGATATGTTTGCGGTAGGCTTCAAGCACAGTATTACCCTCATCAGTGGTCCCAAATGGGTGTCCGGGACGCTCATCCAGAAACCCGCGGTACCCATGCGCGTCGGGGGCTTTTTGAGCCACCACGCCAGGGTTTCCGGGGTTCCTCACAGAAGCTGCTTTCAAAGTTTTACGCCTGCAGAACGGGGAGCTGATGAGGGTTGGCGTTGGGCTTTCCCCGCTGGAAAGACCCTTCGCCAACACCGTTCTGAAGGAACGACTGTGCTCGTGACGCTTTGAAAACAGCTTCTAACGGACATTGGCGCCTTAAAAGGCTGGCTGATTCTACGGGAAAAAAAAATTAAAGGTAAGTTGGGCCGGGAAGTTTGAGGGGTGATCAATCTTAGACAAAGGGCTAACATGCCGGCCTGTCCTGCTTTTGCGTGTGCGTTCCGTTATGCCCAACCAGCTCATCAAGACCCCCTGCGTCGGCCTTTGCTCCACTGTCTACGGTGACCTGGTGTGCCGTGGCTGCAAGCGCTTCCACCACGAGGTGATTCACTGGAACGGCTACAGCGAAGACGAGAAACGCGCGGTGTGGATGCGCCTGGAGCAGTTGCTGGTGCAAGTCATGGTGGCGAAACTCGAGGTGTTCGACCCCGGGCTGCTGCGCGAGCAACTGGTGGCGCGCCAGATCCGCTTCGTGGCGCACCAGTCGGAATATTGCTGGGCCTATCAGTTGATCGCCCGGGGCGCCCGGGTGATCAACAACCTCGAAGCCTACGGCATGGTGCTGCTACCGGAGTTCCGCGACTGGGAACTGCCGGACCTGCGGGACGCCATCGATCGGGAGTTTTTCCTGCTGTCCGAAGCCCATTACCAGCGCTACATCGCGCCGGGGTTCCTGAAGGACGCGTTTGGCGGTTGAGACTGTGCTCCTTTGTGGCCCGCTGACATTCTTTGTGGCGAGGGGATTTATCCCCGCTGGGCTGCGTAGCAGCCCCATCACTGTGAGCTCAATCTGTCTGACACAGCGAGGCGGCTGGTTTCAGGGCTGCTGCGCACCCCAGCGGGGATAAATCCCCTCGCCACAAAGGTAGTTCCCACAAGGGTGGTGTTTCAGCTCTTGACCGCCAACTCCACCAAGTGATCCTCCACTTCCTGGGGCTTGAGCACCAGCACATCGCTTTCCAGGGTATCGAGCACCGCTTCGGCGGTATTGCCGATCAGCACCCCTGACAGCCCGGAGCGGGCCACGGTGCCAATGACTGTCACGGCGGCCTCGAGCTTGCGCGCCATATAGGGGATCAACACATCCGCCGGGCCTTCCTCGATGTGCAGATGTTGGTCGTCGATGTCGAATTCGGCCTGGAACGCCCGGCATTGTTCGTGATAACGGGCCTGTATGGTTTCCTTGAGCTGGAACGTCGGGTCGGCGGACGACAGCATCGGCGACGGATGGGCGCTGATTACGTGCAGGTGCGCCTTGGCCAGGAGGGCAATGTCATAGCCATGATCGATAATGGTGTTGTGCAGGTGCCGGTGTTCATCGTCGGTATTGCCCACGTCAACGGCGGCAAGAATCACCTTGTCTTTCCAGGAGCCCGCGGTTTTCACCAGTAGCACCGGGGTTGGGCAGTGGCGCAGCAGTTTCCAGTCCGCCGGGGTGAGCAGGGCTTTTTTCAGCGGGCTGTCCGGGAAATGCTGCTTGATCACCAGGCCACACCCTTCGGCCTGTTGTACATCGATGATGGTGTCGTGGAGGCTTTCGTTCCAGGCCTGTTCCGTGGTGACGCTGTAGCCGTCCGCCAGCAGCGCGGCTTTCAATACGCTGAGCATGCCGGCATGGTCATGTTTTTTGTCGCAGACCAGCAGGTGCAGATGGGCCTGGGTCACACCGGCGATCAACTTGGCGCGTTTGAGCGCCAGGCTTTCCGAGTGTTCGGGTTCGATGACCACCAGGATGCTGCGGATGGCTTGCATGATCGGCGTCTCCAGCAATGAAAAGGCATGATGTTGCTCAACTATAGTTCTTGCCGGTGAGTCGTCGACTTGATGCATATCAACAGGGGTGGCTGGTGGTCTGGGGGCAGGCCGGTATAATCGGCGCCCTTCGCTCGACTACCTTTTGCCCGTGAGCCCCATGATCCTTCCCGAAATCCACGAATTCCTTGGCTGCCGCACTCCCGATGCCTGGGTCCAGGCTGCGCTGGCCGATCAGGAAACGTTGCTGATCGACCACAAGAACTGCGAGTTCAAGGCCGCCAGCACCGCCCTGAGCCTGATCGCCAAGTACCATTCCCATGTCGATCTGATCAACATGATGTCGCGCCTGGCCCGGGAAGAGCTGGTGCACCACGAGCAGGTCATGCGCCTGATGAAAAAGCGCAAGGTCGGCTTGCGTCAGCTCTCCGCCGGGCGTTACGCCTCGGGTCTGCGCAAAGTGGTGCGCAGCCACGAGCCAGTCAAGCTGGTGGATACCCTGGTGGTCGGTGCGTTCATCGAAGCCCGTAGTTGCGAGCGTTTCGAGGCATTGGTGCCGCATCTGGACGAAGAGCTGGGCAAGTTCTATTTCGGCCTGCTGAAAAGCGAGGCCCGGCATTTCCAGGGCTATCTGAAACTGGCCTACCAGTACGGTGATGCCAAGGACATCGCCCAGGTGATCGACAAGGTGCGTGAGGCCGAGCGGGACCTGATCGAGTCGCCGGATGTGGAGTTTCGTTTTCACAGTGGTGTGCCGGCGCTGTAGTACAGCGTTGTCGGTACTGACGCCATCGCGAGCAGGCTCGCTCCCACAGGGGGAATGCGTTTCCATGTGGGAGCGAGCCTGCTCGCGATGGGGGCCTTAAGCCTTCAACCCCAGGCGCTCATGCCACTGGGCAATCGATTCCTCGGGGTAAACCTCGAACCGCTGGTCGCCGGGATGCGCTTCGATTTCCACCCAGGGGGCCTTGGAGCCGAGCATCAGATGGGTGCGCTCTGGCGGAACCGGCAGCGGCGTATCGATAGCCGAGGCGAAAGGGTGGATCAATTCCGGCCATTCGGGGCTGAACAGCCACAATCCCGAACCGCAGAGGGAACAGAAATGCCGTTCGGCACTGCTGCGGTGGGCGCGTTTATCGCCTTCGTTCTTGAGCCGCGCATGATAAATCGAGATGTGCCGGCGACCGCGCACCTTGAGGCTGCGGGCATCGCCGCCCAGGTTGATCGCGAAACCGCCGCCGCCCTGGGTCTTGCGACAGATCGAGCAGTAGCAGCGCTGGTAAGGGTAGGGGTGGGCACAGGTCAGGCTGAATGACACCTCGCCGCAATGGCAGGAACCTTCGAGCAGCATGGGAGCCTCCGATGGGGTTGGGATGACCTGGGATAGCGTAGACGGTCAGCGTTTCGACAGGTCTGACGCCATCGCGAGCAGGCTCGCTCCCACATTGAAATGCGATCCCCTGGGAGCGGGCTTGCTCGCGAAGAACGATCACGCGGTCCCACGGGCAGGCACCGGCACCCGCCACAGGTACCACGCCGCCACCGTCCGATAGGGGCTCCAGGCCAGGCCGATATCGATCATCTGCTTGCGACCGGGCTGTCGTTCGAGGCCCTTCAGACGCCGATAGCCTTCGCGCACACCGAAGTCGTCCACTGGCAGGATGTCCGGTCGCTCCAGGCTGTAGATCAGCAACATCTCCACGGTCCAGCGACCGACGCCGCGCAGGGTGACCAGGCGTTCGATCAGGGCTTCGTCGTCCATCGCCAACGCTGTCGGGTAATCCGGCACCACACCGTCCAGGGCTGCCTGGGCGATGCCCTGGATGGTTGCGATCTTGCTGGCGGAAAAACCGCAACCCCGCAACTGCTCGAAGTCGGTCGCCAGAATCTGCTCCGGCCTTGGGAATGGCTGCGTCGGAAACAACGCCAGCAGTCGACCGAAGATCGCATCGCCGGCCTTGGCGTGCAACTGCTGGTAGGCGATGGCCCGCACCAGGACTTCGTAGGGATCGCGGGCCGGCTTGGGTTGCAGCAGGCAGGGGCCGGTTGTTTCGACGTGACGCCGCCACTCTTCATCGAGGTTGGCAAGAAAGACACTGGCATCGTGGTACGGCACGGGCATCGGGTCTGTGTCCTCGGGATGGTCAGAACGCCAGGGGCAGGGAAACTTGCACAGCGGCTTTTTCCAGTCGCAGCAGGAAGGCCTTGCGCGGTTGCCCGCCACCATAGCCGGTCAGGGAGCCGTCCGCACCGATTACCCGATGGCACGGTACAACGATGGCCAGGCGATTCTGACCATTGGCCAATCCTACGGCGCGGCTGGCGCCAGGGCTGCCGAGGACGGTGGCGATGGCGCCGTAGCTGCGAGTCTCGCCATAAGGGATTTTTTGCAGTTCGGCCCAGACCCGGATGGCAAATGCACTGCCGGGCATGTGCAACGGGACATTGAAGGTTGTGAGGTTGCCGGCGAAATAATCCGTCAGTTCGGTTTCGATCTGCTGCAAGTGTGCGTTGTGCCCCGGCGCGACGGTGTAGCCGTAGCGCTGTTGCAGTTCTTCGATTTCCCGGGTCAGCGCCGGACGGTCGAGAAACTCCAGCAGCACCAGTCCGCGTCGTTCGGCCATGGCCAGCATCGGCCCCAATGGGGTGGTCAGGCGCGTGAACAGCAGGGGTTCGCTTTGAGCGGCACGGCCGGGGGTGATGTGGAAAGACTTCACGAAAGCATCGCGAAATCCGCTCAGGGATTCGTAGCCCGAATCGAACGCCGCATTGTCGATGGAATTGCCTTCCTTGATCCCCCCCAGGGCGATGCCCAGGCGTCGGGTGCGCAGGTAGGCGTGAAAGGTCATGCCGAAATGCTGCTTGAACCAACGCCGCAGTTTCAACGGTTCGATGCCTTGTTCCAGCAGCAGGGCGTCCGTCCAGCGCAGATCGGGTTCGGCGTCCACGGCCTTGAGCAGCGCCTGGATCCAGTCCGGAGCGATGGCGGCAGCGTCCAGGGGCTTGCAGCGCAGGCAGGCGCGGTAGCCGGCCGACAGGGCGTCGTCGGCATGGGCGAAGAACTCCACGTTCTCCGGTTTGGGTTTGCGCGCCGTGCAGGCGGGACGACAAAAAATGCCGGTGGTCTTGACCGCGGTGAAGAACACTCCCTCGTAGGCGGTGTCTCGTTCGAGCATGGCGCGGACCATCTCGGCGTGGGGTGGGAGCTGCGAGTCTTGTTTGTTCATGGGGCTGAGCATAGAGCTGCCTTCGACACAGCTCCACCGAAAAATCGACAGTGAATTTCCTGTCGTTGGTCGGAGAAACGCGAACAAAAATTGAACCTTGACGTCTTAGAGGTTCAACCGTTGATTTTGTCTTTCGGAGACAACATGTCCAAACATAAGAAGTCATTAATTGCCGTCGCAGTTTGCACCCTGATGCTAGGGGCCTCTGCCTTGCTGCCGGCGGATCTGTCGCCCATTGGCGCGAGCTACGCTGCTGCGGGTGGAAATGGCGGTGGTAATGGAGGTGGCAACGGAGGTGGTAATGGCGGCGGCAACGGAGGCGGCAATGGTGGTGGCAAGGGCAGTGGGAAATCCAGCGACTCCAGTGGTCACGGCAAAGGCCTGAGCAGCGATCACACCGGCACCGCGACACGCACCCGCGATCATGGCGTGAGCGGCAAGCACACCGGGACCACTCGCACTGACCGTACGAGCCATGCGTCGGTCACTTCGAGCATTGCCAACGACCGCGATACCCGCGGCTTGACCAAAGCTTCGGCTATTTCCGACAGCACGCCTGGTACCCACAACACTAAGGGACTGACCAACGCGACCAGTTCGTCGATCAAGAACGACCGCTGATCGTCTGAAAAAAGCCGCGACGCCTCCATCGAGGTGTCGCGGCTTTTTTTTGCCTTGTACTTTGCAACAGGGCGAGGGGCTCAGTACTTCCAGAACACCGGTGTGAACAACACCAGGACGGTCAGAATCTCCAGGCGACCCAGCAACATGCCAACGGTCAACAGCCATTTTGCGGCATCCGGCAAGGTCGAGAAGTTGCCTGCCGGCCCGATGATCGACCCCAGCCCCGGTCCCACGTTGCACACGGCGGTGGCCGCGCCGGTCAGGGCGGTTGTCCAGTCCAGGCCGATCAGTGCCAGCCCCAGGGCGATAGCGCCGATGGTGATGGCGAAGAAAAATGAAAACGTCAGCAGCGAGCGGGCGATTTCTTCATCGATGGGATGGTTGTTGTATTTTTTCTGGATCACTGCCCGGGGATGAATCAGTTGTTTCAAGCTGCCCATCAGCAAGGCTCGGGCCACCTGAAAGCGAAAGATCTTCAGGCCGCCGGCGGTTGATCCGGAACAGCCGCCGACGAACGTCAGGTAGAAGAACAGCAACAAGGCAAAACTGCCCCATAGGGTGTAGTCACCCAGCGCAACGCCCGTGGTGGTGACCACGGACGTCACGTTGACGGCCACGATACGGACCGCATCCCACCATGTGTAGTCACTGTTCAGGCTCAGCCAGGTTCCTACCACGAGCCAGGTGACGACCAGGAAGCCGACAAAACCCCTGACTTGCTGGTCCTTGAACAAGGCTCGCCTGTTGCCGCGCAAGGTGGCGACATACAAGGTAAATGGCAGCGAGCCGGCCATCATGACGACGACTGATACCCAATGGATCGCCGGTTGAGGCCAGTGCCCCAGGGATGCGTCCGACGTGGAAAAACCGCCCGTGGAGATCAGGGACATCGCATGATTGATCGCTTCGAAAGGCGTCATGCCTGCCAGCCACAAGGCCAGGGTCGCCAGAGCGGTCAATCCTATATAGATCCACAGAATGTAGTTCGCTGCGACGTGGGAGCGCGGGGTGACTTTTTCCGACCAGTCCGACGACTCGGTCTGGAACAGTCGCATGCCGCCGACCCGAAGCAGCGGCAGGACCGCTACCGCCATGCCGATAAAGCCGATCCCGCCAAGCCAGTGCAGCATCGAGCGCCAGATCAGCAGGCCGGGGGATGCGCTGTCCAGCCCGGTCAGGACGGTCGAGCCGGTGGTGGTGATGCCTGACATCGTCTCGAAAAAGGCGTCGGTGTAGCTGATGTGCTGGATGAACACCAACGGCAGTGCGCAGAACACGCAGACGACGACCCAGCTGGCGGTCGTCAACAGGTACATGTCCCGAGGGCGCATCTGCGTGTGTGCGGGCCGTCCGCGAGCGACCAGCACGATGCCACAGGTGAAGGTGATCAGGCTCGACCATAAGAACGCCGAGAGGTCATCGTTTCGCCCATAGATCATCAGTGTGATGAGCGGAATCACCATGCTCGCGGCCAGCGTGATCAGGAAAATACCGAGAATGAAGCCAATGAATCGCAATACCGCAAAGGACATAGGGCGCGCCTGACTGAGATAGCCGCACAGTATCGGCTCCACTGGCCGGATTCGCATAGAGTTTACAAAAAAATCACCGGGTACCGCGTGGTTGCAATGGGGCAGTTTTGTTCAATACCTGCGGCTTGCGCAGATTTACTGTGTGCGCCACCTCACCAACTTGAAGAAGGTATGCGATGACTCTGTTTTTCTCCATGGCGGCGTTTGCGCTTGTCGCCTCCATCACGCCAGGCCCGGTCAATATCGTAGCCCTGAGCTCCGGGGCCCGGTACGGCTTTCGTGCGACGTTGCGCCATGTGGCCGGTGCAACCCTGGGATTTGTCCTGCTGCTGGTGTTGATGGGGCTGGGTTTGCATGAAGTCCTGCAGCGCTGGCCCGGTCTCACGCGAGTGGTGCAGTTGGGCGGCGTGGCGTTCCTGTTGTTCATGGCCTGGAAGCTGGCCCGGGATAACGGACACCTGGGAAGTGCGAATGAAGGGCGCGCGCCCTCGATGTTCCATGGGGCTCTGATGCAATGGCTCAACCCCAAGGCCTGGTTGGCCTGTGTCGCGGGAATGGGGGCCTTCGTGGCCGATGGTGAAGCGAGGCTGGTCTGGCAATTCGCAGCCGTCTACCTGGTGATCTGCTACGTTTCCGTGGGGTGCTGGGCGTATGCGGGCAGTTTCCTGCGCAACTGGCTGGGCAATCCGGCGACCATGCGCTGGTTCAATCGGACGATGGCGGGGTTGCTGGTAGCCAGCGCGATGTACCTGTTGCTGCCTTGAGGTGTCACGGGTGTTTTGACCTGCAAGCTTTTTGTGGCGAGGGGATTTATCCCCGCTGGGGTGCGAAGCAGCCCCTCTAAAACGTTCAATTAACCGTACCTGATTCACTGCGTTGCAAGTTGCAGGGGCTGCTTCGCACCCCAACGGGGATAAATCCCCTCGCCACAGGGGATCACCCGATGGCCCGTGTCAGCCTCGATACTGCCCTGGCGTCGCCGCCAGGTGCTGCTTGAAGGCTCGCTGGAAATGCGCCTGGTCGGCGAATCCGCTGTCCAGGGCGACGTCGGCGATCAGCTTGCCTTCGCGCAATTGCCGGCGGGCGAACTGGATCCGGCGATTGACCAGGAAGGCATGGGGCGTCATCCCGTAGTGACGCTTGAAAGCCCGGCTCAGGTAGGACGGCGACAGTTGCGCGGCGCTGCAGATGTCTTCGAGCTTCAAGGCTTCGGCGCAATGGTCATGGATGAACTGTGCCGCTCGCATCAAACCGGGATGGCTGCCCCGGTCCGGACGTCCCGCCGGGTTGAGGCGCTGTTGCAGATCGATGAAGAACGCCTCGGCGGCGGCTTGTTTGGACGGGGGGGCGAGCCGTTCATCCACCAATTGCCCATACAACCCTTGCAACGCGGCAAACAGCTCGGCATCGCGGCTGTGGGTGGTGGCAAAGCCCTGGAAATCCAGCTCCTCGTCAAAGCCGATTCGCCGTTGCAGGTCCCTCAGCCACAGGGTGTCGACGTAGAGCATCACGTATGACCATGGCTGATCGTCAATCGGGTTGCAGGCGTGGACATCCCCTGGATTCATCAGCACCACGGTGCCGCTTTGGACTTTGAAATTCGACTGCTCATGCACGTAGGTGCTGCATCCGGCGGTGATCGCCCCGATGGAGAAATGGTCGTGGGAATGCCGTGAATAACAGACCTTGCGCCCATCCGCGATGGCCCTGGCTTCAATGAAGGGCAAGGCCGCATCGCGCCAGAAACGGGGGGCGGAATCCTGGGGGATGGGCTTCATCGGTCAGCGCCTCTTATTGAACCTGTGTCGCAGTGTATAAGCCCTCGTCGGCAAATGCCCGTCTGATTCAGTCATGCGGTTCGTCAGCGGTTGAAGCTGGGCTAGACTTGAGCCAGTACCCACAACGGAGTGACCGATGCTCGAACCAGGTAAACCTGATGACGAAGCCGTCCGTCTCAAGACTCTGCAATCGCTGAAACTGCTCGATACCGCACCCGAAGAGCGCTTCGATCGATTGACCCGCCTCGCTCGACGCCTGTTCGATGTGCCCATCGCGCTGGTGTCCCTGGTGGATACCAACCGGCAGTGGTTCAAATCCAAGAGTGGCATGAGCATCAGTGAAACGCCGCGGGCGATTTCCTTCTGTGGGCATGCGATCTTGCAGGATCAGATCATGGAGGTTAGCGACGCGAAGCAGGACGAACGCTTTCGAGACAATCCGTTGGTCACGGGTGACCCCGGCATTCGCTTCTATGCGGGGCAACCGTTGAGACTGGAGGGTGGCAGCAAGCTGGGGACGCTATGCCTGATCGATACCCGTCCGCGCAAACTCGATGACGAAGAGCGCGAGCTGCTGCGCGACCTGGCGCGGATGGCCGAGCAGGAAATGGTCGCCGTGCAGATGGCAAGCATGGACGAACTGACCCTGCTGTCCAATCGACGTGGCTTCAGGACACTGGCCCAACATGCTCTGGACGTTTGTGAGCGCCTGTCGCGACCGGCGACGCTGCTGTACTTCGACCTCAACGATTTCAAACCCATCAACGACCGCTTTGGGCATGCCGAGGGTGATCGCGCGCTGAAGACCTTCGCCGACGTACTGCGCATCGCCTTTCGCGAAAGCGACGTGATTGGTCGTCTGGGCGGTGATGAGTTCGTGGCCTTGCTCACTGGCTCTTCCCATGTCGAGATCTCGGCGATCATGGAGCGACTCCGGGAAGTCCTCGATGAGCGCAATGCGATGCAGCAGCGCGGCTACGACATCCGCTTCAGCGTCGGGCAGGTCGAGTACGGGCCACAACACCACGAATCGATCGACAGCTTGCTGGCTGACGCGGATGCCGCCATGTATGCGCAGAAACAGGACAAGCGGTGCTGATGCCCATCAACCGCCATCGCGAGCAGGCTCGCTCCCACAGGGGATTGGCGGTGGATGGAGATTTTTGCGGCCGACCCAGGACCCAGGTGGGAGCGGGCTTGCTCGCGAAAGCGGCGGGTCAGTTGGCATTGACGTTGGCTGTGCCGACGTCTTCGCGAGCAAGCCCGCTCCCACACTGGAGAGTCGTGGCAGGGGCATCGGGAATGAAAAACGCCGCTCGTCCCTTCCAGGACGAGCGGCGTTTTTCAGGCGCGGCGAAGATTACTCTTCGATGTTGCCCATGGCGGTGGTGTTGAAGCCGCCGTCCACGTACATGATTTCACCGCTGATGCCCGACGCCAGGTCGGAGCACAGGAAGGCGCCGGCGTTGCCGACTTCTTCGATGGTGACGTTGCGACGCAGCGGGGTTTGCGCTTCGTTGGCGGCCAGCATCTTGCGGAAGTTCTTGATGCCGGAAGCGGCGAGGGTGCGGATCGGACCTGCCGAGACGCAGTTGACGCGAGTGCCGTCCGGGCCCAGGGAGCCGGCCAGGTAGCGCACGCCGGCTTCCAGGGAGGCCTTGGCCATGCCCATGACGTTGTAGTTCGGCATGGTGCGCTCGGCGCCCAGGTACGACAGGGTCAGCAGGCTGCCATTGCGGCCTTTCATCATTTCGCGGCCGGCCTTGGCCAGGGCGACGAAGCTGTAGGCGCTGATGTCGTGGGCGATGCGGAAGCCTTCACGGGTGGTGGCTTCGGTGAAGTCGCCGTCCAACTGGTCGCCCGGGGCGAAGCCCACGGAGTGCACGATGCAGTCCAGGCCGTCCCACTTCTTGCTCAGTTCTTCGAAGACCTTGGCGATTTCTTCATCGCTGGCCACGTCGCACGGGAAGCACAGCTCAGGGCTCGAACCCCAGCCTTGGGCGAACTCTTCGACACGACCTTTGAGTTTGTCGTTCTGATAAGTGAAGGCAAGTTCAGCGCCCTCGCGATGCATGGCGGCGGCGATGCCGGATGCGATGGACAGCTTGCTGGCGACACCGACGATCAGTACGCGCTTACCGGCGAGAAAACCCATGTGTTGCTCCTCTTTCAGGTTATTCGGCAGCTGTTGGGGCCAGGAAGGCGGCCTCCAGCAACTGCTGTGTATAGGGGTGTTGCGGCGCAGCGAATATGCTGCGGGCGTCACCTTGTTCGACCACTTGGCCATGCTTGACCACCATCAATTGGTGGCTCAGCGCTTTGACGACAGCCAGATCATGGCTGATAAACAGGTACGTCAGGTTGTACTTGGTTTGCAGCGACCGCAACAGCTCCACCACCTGGCGTTGCACGGTACGGTCCAGGGCCGACGTCGGTTCATCCAGCAGAATCAACGCCGGCTTGAGCACCAGGGCCCGGGCAATGGCGATACGCTGCCGTTGCCCTCCGGAAAATTCATGGGGGTAGCGGTTCCGGGTTTCCGGGTCCAGGCCTACCTCCTTCAATGCCGCGATTATCGCTTGTTCCTGTTCGGCTTCGGTGCCGATCTTGTGGATCCGCAGGCCTTCACCGACGATCTGTCCCACAGACATCCGCGGGCTCAGGCTACCAAACGGGTCCTGAAACACCACTTGCATCTCCCGGCGCAGCGGTCGCACCTGCTGCTGCGTCAAGCTGTCCAGCTGCTTGCCTTCAAAGCGGATCCCGCCCTGGCTGCCGATCAACCTCAGGATCGCCAGCCCCAGAGTGGACTTGCCGGAACCGCTCTCGCCAACGATGCCCAGGGTCTGGCCCTGGGGCAGGCTGAAGCGAATGCCGTCCACGGCCTTGATGTAGTCCACCGTGCGCTTGAACAGGCCTTTCTTGATCGGGAACCAGACTTTCAGGTCCTCGACCTGCAACAACGGCGGGCCCATCACGTTGCTCGCCGGGTTGCCGCTGGGCTCGGCGGCCAGCAGTTCCCGAGTGTACGGATGCTGCGGCGCGCGGAACAATTCTGCGCACGATGCCTGTTCGACGATGCAACCGCGCTGCATGACACATACGCGGTGCGCAATTCTTCTGACCAGGTTCAAATCGTGGCTGATCAGCAGCAGCGACATGCCCAATCGTGCCTGCAGATCCTTGAGCAGATCGAGGATTTTCAGCTGGACGGTGACGTCCAGGGCGGTGGTCGGCTCGTCGGCGATCAGCAGTTCCGGCTCGTTGGCCAGGGCCATGGCGATCATGACCCGTTGGCGCTGGCCGCCGGACAGTTCGTGGGGCAGGGCCTTGAGGCGCTTGTGCGGCTCGGGGATGCCCACCAGTTCCAGCAATTCCAGGGTTCGACGGGTCGCGACCTTGCCGGTCAGGCCCTTGTGGATGCCGAGCACTTCATTGATCTGCTTGCCGATGGAGTGCAGCGGATTGAGGGACGTCATCGGCTCCTGGAAGATCATCGCGATCCGGTTGCCGCGGATGTGGCGGATGATTTTTTCCTTCAAACCCAGCATGTTCTGCCCGGCGTACTGGATGGCGCCGGTGGGATGGTGGGCCAGCGGGTAGGGCAGCAACCGCAGGATCGAGTGGGCGGTCACCGACTTGCCCGAGCCGCTTTCCCCCACCAGGGCCAGGGTTTCGCCGCGCTTGATGTCGAAACTGACGCCTTCGACCACGCGCTGGCGGTGTTGCCCGACAACGAATTCCACCGCCAGGTCGCGGACTTCGATCAGATTGTCCTGGTTCATTTCACTTCCTCGGATCGAAGGCATCGCGAGCGGACTCGCCGATGAACACCAGCAGGCTCAACATGATCGCGAGTACGGCGAACGCGCTGATGCCCAGCCAGGGCGCCTGGAGGTTGGATTTGCCTTGGGCCACCAGCTCGCCCAGGGACGGCGCGCCGGCCGGCAGGCCGAAACCGAGGAAGTCCAGGGCGGTGAGGGTGCCGATGGCGCCGGTCAGGATGAACGGCATGAAGGTCATGGTCGAGACCATGGCATTGGGCAGGATATGCCGGAACATGATCGCGCCGTTCTGCATGCCAAGGGCCCGGGCGGCGCGCACGTATTCGAGGTTGCGCCCGCGCAGGAACTCGGCGCGCACCACGTCCACCAGGCTCATCCAGGAGAACAGCAACATGATCCCCAGCAGCCACCAGAAATTGGGCTGGACGAAACTGGCCAGGATGATCAGCAGGTAAAGCACCGGCAGACCGGACCAGATCTCCAGGAACCGCTGGCCGGCTAGGTCGACCCAACCGCCATAGAACCCCTGTAAGGCGCCAGCGATGACGCCGACGATCGAGCTGAGCAGTGTCAGGGTCAGGGCGAACAGCACCGAAATGCGGAAACCATAGATGACCCGGGCCAGCACATCACGGCCCTGGTCGTCGGTGCCCAGCCAGTTCACCGCGGAGGGCGGGGCGGGGGCGGGGACCTTCAGGTCGTAGTTGATGCTCTGGTAGCTGAACGGAATCGGTGCCCATAGCACCCAGGCATCCTTGGCCGCCAGCAATTCGCGGATGTACGGGCTCTTGTAATTGGCTTCCAGCGGGAATTCGCCGCCGAAGGTGGTTTCCGGGTAGCGCTTGAGGGCCGGGAAGTACCAGCCGCCGTCGTAATGCACCGCCAGGGGCTTGTCGTTGGCGATCAGTTCGGCGCCCAGGCTGAGCACGAACAGGATCATGAACAGCCACAGCGACCACCAGCCACGCTTGTTCGCCTTGAACAGCTCGAAACGACGGCGATTGAGAGGGGAAAGGTTCATCTCAATGCTCCCGGCTTTCGAAGTCGATGCGCGGATCGACAAAGGTGTAGGTCAGGTCGCCGATCAGCTTCACCACCAGCCCCAGCAGGGTGAAGATGAACAAGGTGCCGAAGACCACCGGGTAGTCGCGGTTGATGGCCGCTTCGAAACTCATCAGTCCCAGGCCGTCGAGGGAGAAAATCACCTCCACCAGCAAGGAACCGGTAAAGAAGATACCGATGAACGCCGAAGGGAAGCCGGCGATCACCAGCAGCATGGCGTTGCGGAACACATGGCCGTAGAGCACCCGGTTGCGGGTCAGGCCCTTGGCCTTGGCGGTGACCACGTACTGCTTGTTGATCTCATCGAGGAAGCTGTTCTTGGTCAGCAGGGTCATGGTGGCGAAGTTGCCGATCACCAGGGCGGTCACCGGCAGGGCCAGGTGCCAGAAATAGTCGAGGATCTTGCCCCCCCAGCTCAATTGATCGAAATTGTTCGAGGTCAGCCCGCGCAACGGGAACCAGTCGAAATAGCTGCCGCCAGCGAACACCACGATCAGCAGGATGGCAAACAGAAATGACGGAATCGCATAGCCGATGATGATCGCCGAGCTGGTCCACACGTCAAAATGGCTGCCATGGCGCGTGGCCTTGGCGATCCCCAGGGGGATGGACACCAGGTACATGATCAACGTGCTCCACAACCCGAGGGAGATGGACACCGGCATCTTTTCCTTGATCAGGTCGATGACCTTGGCGTCGCGGAAGAAACTGTCGCCGAAATCCAGGTGGGCGTAGTTCTTGATCATGATCCACAGGCGTTCGGGCGCCGACTTGTCGAAGCCGTACATGCGCTCGATTTCCTTGACCAGCGCCGGGTCCAGGCCCTGGGCGCCGCGATAGGAAGAACCGGCCACCGACACTTCCGCGCCGCCACCGGCGATGCGACTGGTGGCGCCTTCGAAGCCTTCGAGCTTGGCGATCATCTGCTCCACCGGCCCGCCGGGCGCGGCCTGGATGATGACGAAGTTGATCAGCAGAATGCCGAACAGCGTTGGGATAATCAGCAGCAGCCGCCTGAAAATATAAGCCAGCATCGGGTTACTCCACGCTCGCCGGGGCAGCGTTGTTCTGTTGTTCGATCACTTGCTTTACTTCATCGGCAGGCTTGGTGTCCGGCTTGACCCACCAGGTGGTCGTGCCGATGTCATAGGTCGGCGTGACTTTCGGGTGGCCGATGTGATTCCAGTAGGCTACGCGCCAGGTTTTGATGTGCCAGTTGGGAATCACGTAGTAACCCCATTGCAGCACGCGATCCAGGGCCCGGGCGTGGGCGACCAGGCTCTTGCGCGAATCGGCGTTGATCAGTTGCTCCACCAACTGGTCGACGGCCGGATCCTTCAAGCCCATGGTGTTGCGGCTGCCGGGCTTGTCGGCAGCGGCCGACATCCAGAACTCGCGCTGTTCGTTACCCGGCGAGCTGGACTGCGGGAAGCTGCCCACCACCAGGTCGAAATCCCGGGAGCGCACGCGGTTGATGTACTGGGACACATCGACTCGGCGGATCACCAGCTCGATGCCCAGGTCGCTCAGGTTGCGCTTGAACGGCAACAGTATCCGTTCGAACTCCGTCTGGGCCAGCAGGAACTCCAGCACCACCGGTTTGCCCTGGGCATCGACCATCTTGTCGTCGACGATGCGCCAGCCGGCTTCTTGCAACAATTGATAGGCCTGGCGCTGGTGGTCGCGGATCATGCCGCTGCCATCGCATATCGAGGGCTGGAACGCTTCGGTGAAGACCTGTTCGGGAATCTTGCCGCGCAGGGGTTCGAGGATCTTCAGTTCGTCCTCGCCGGGCAGGCCGGTGGCAGCCATTTCCGAGTTCTCGAAATAGCTGCGGGTGCGGGCATAGGCACCGTTGAATAGCTGTTTATTGGTCCATTCGAAGTCCAGCAGCAGGCTCAGGGCCTTGCGCACCCGCACGTCCTGGAACACCGGGCGGCGGAGGTTGTAGACAAAACCCTGCATGCCGGTGGGGTTGCCGTTGGGAATCTGCTCCTTGATCAGCCGCCCTTCGGTGACGGCCGGAATGTTGTAGGCGTTGGCCCAGTTCTTGGCGGTCATTTCCAGCCAGAAATCGAACTGCCCGGCTTTCAGGGCCTCGACCGCGACGGTGTTGTCGCGGTAGTAGTCGGTGGTCAGCACATCGAAATTGTAGAAGCCGCGATTGACCGGCAGGTCCTTGCCCCAATAGTCCTTGACCCGTTCATAGCGGACCGAGCGCCCGGCTTTCACCTCGGTGACCCGGTAGGGACCGCTGCCCAGGGGGATCTCTAGGTTGCCCTTGTTGAAGTCGCGATCCGCCCACCAATGCTTGGGCAAAACCGGCAGTTGGCCGAGGATCAGCGGCAGTTCACGGTTATTCGTGTGCTTGAACTTGAACAGCACCTTGAGCGGGTCTTCGGCGATGACTTCGGCGACGTCGTTGTAATAGCCGCGGAACATCGGCGCGCCGTCCTTGGTCAGGGTCTGGAAGCTGAAGACCACGTCCTCGGCGCGTACCGGATGGCCGTCGTTGAAATGGGCTTCGGGGCGCAGGTAGAAGCGCACCCAGGCATTGTCCGGGGCTTTCTCGATCTTTTCGGCGATCAGGCCGTACTCGGTGAAGGGTTCGTCGAGGCCTTGCTTGGCCAGGGTGTCGTAGATCAGGCCGATGTCATCCGCCGGCACGCCTTTGCTGATGAACGGGTTGAGGCTGTCGAACCCGCCAAAGCCACCCTGGCGGAATATCCCGCCTTTGGGCGCGTCCGGGTTCACATAGTCGAAATGCTTGAAGTCGGCCGGGTATTTCGGCGGCTCGTTGTACAAGGTCACGGCGTGCTGCGGCGCGGCACAGGCCAGCCCGGCGAAAAGCAGGCCGCCGGCCTGCAGGAGCAGGGCGCGTAAAGGCTTCATTGATCTTTCTCCGAAGATTTCAGCCACCACGCGCTCAGGCCCAGGGTGTAGGGCGGCGTGGTGACAAAGGCGAACCGGTTACGGTAGGCCAGGCGATGATAATTCAGATACCAGTTGGGAATGCAGTAGTGTTGCCACAACAGCACACGGTCGAGGGCTTTGCCGGCGGCGACCTGTTCGTCGCGGGTCTGGGCGGCGAGCAGCTTTTCCAGCAGGTGGTCGACCACGGGGTTGGCGATCCCTGCGTAGTTCTTGCTGCCCTTGACCCCGACCTGGCTGGAGTGGAAGTACTGCCACTGCTCCAGACCCGGGCTGAGCGTCTGGTTCAGGGTCAGCAGGACCATGTCGAAGTCGAATTGGTCCAGGCGCTGTTTGTACTGGGCACGATCCACCGTGCGCAGGCGGGCCTGGATGCCGATGCTGGTGAGGTTCTCGATGTAGGGCTGCAGGATGCGCTCCAGGTTCGGGTTCACCAGCAGGATCTCGAAACTCAGGGGCTTGCTGTCGGCGTTCAACAGGCGCTGGCCGTTGAGGGTCCATCCGGCCTCCTTCAGCAAGCCGAGGGCCCTGCGCAGAGTTTCCCGGGGAATGCCGCGGCCGTCGGTATGGGGCAGGCTGAAGGGCTCGGTGAACAGCCGCGGCGGCAATTGTTCACGGTACGGCTTGAGCAACAGCCATTCGTGCCCCACCGGCAGGCCGCTGGCGGAGAATTCGCTGTTGGGGTAGTAACTGAGGGTGCGCTTGTAGGCGTTGCTGAACAGCGTGCGGTTGGTCCATTCGAAGTCGAACATCAACCCCAGGGCTTCACGCACCTTGACCTCGGCAAACGTGCTGCGTCGGGTGTTCATGAACAGACCCTGGGTCTGGGTCGGGATCTGGTGGGGAATCTGCGCCTTGATCACATCGCCGCGGTTGACCGCCGGAAAGTCGTAGCCGTTGGCCCAGTTCTTGGCCTGGTGCTCGATGTAGATGTCGAACTCGCCCGCCTTGAAGGCTTCGAAGGCCACGTCGCTATCGCGGTAGAACTCCACCTCCATCCGGTCGAAGTTGTACTTGCCTCGATTGACCGGCAGGTCATTGCCCCAGTAATCCTTGACCCGCTCGAACACCAGTTGGCGCCCAGGCTGCACCTTGGTGATGCGGTAGGGGCCGCTGCCCAGGGGCGGCTCGAACGTGGTGGCCTTGAAGTCGCGGTTCTCCCAGTAATGCTGGGGTAGCACCGGTAGCTCGCCCAGGCGCAGGATCAACAAGGGATTGCCTGCGCGCTTGAAGACAAAACGGATTTTCAGCGGATTTAGGATATCGACCCGCAGCACTTCCTGCAGGCTGGTGCGGTATTGCGGGTGGCCCTCCTTGAGCAGCGTCCGGTAGGAGAACGCCACATCATAGGCGGTGATCGGCACGCCATCGTGAAACCGCGCCTCGGGCCGCAGGTTGAAGACCACCCAGCTACGGTTTTCGTTGTATTCCACACTCTGGGCGATCAGCCCATAGCTCGACGTGGGCTCATCGCCGGAGGGCGCGTACTGGCCCGTGCCGACCATCAGCGGCTCGTTCAGCTCGTTGATGCCGTATTGCAGGAAATTGGGCGTGGAGACCGGACTGCTGCCCTTGAAGGTGTAGGGGTTGAGCGTATCGAAGGTGCCGAACGCCATGACCCGCAAGGTACCGCCCTTGGGCGCTTGTGGATTGACCCAGTCGAAGTGGGTGAATCTGGCCGGGTACTTGAGCGTGCCGAATTGTGCGTAGCCATGGCTTTCGCTGATGGTTGCGCTGGCGGGGAAGCTCAGGGCCAGGCTGATCAGGAGCAGGAGGAGGGGACGTATCAAGTCTGGTATCCGATCCAGGCGGCTATGGCTTTTATGGCCTGTACAGTAACAGCTTGTATCGGCAGGAAAAAGGCGGCCTGGGGTGAATGCCGGTCAGTTAAGCGGCAAACCTGTGGGAGCGAAGCTTGCTCGCGATAGCGGGGCAGTCGACAACTGTGTCGGCTGGTGCACTGCTATCGCGAGCAAGCTTTGCTCCCACAGGGCTTTGCTTCACAGGTCTGTGGGGTTCCCACAGGTCAGTGCGGGGAATAGACCGTCAGCATCTGCCCAGGCTTGAGGGCCTTGCCCATGCGTGGGTTCCAGCGCTTGAGGTGTTGCATTTCGACATTGAAGCGCTTGGCTACCACGTACAGCGAGTCGCCCTGCTGGACCTTGTACTGGGTCTGCTGCTTCTTCTGGTCCTTGCTGTTGGCGGCTACCACGGTGTTGACGCGCTTGCCGGTGGCCTTGGTTGCCTTGGCATCCTGCATCACCAGGGTCTGGCCAACCTTGAGCTTGTTGCCGCTGAGCTTGTTCCAGCGTTGCAGGTCCTTGGTCTGGACGTTGTTGGCCTTGGCGATCTGGGCCAGGTTGTCACCGCGCTTGACCCGGTAGCTGCGCCTGACTCCCTCCACTTCGCTGTCATCGGCGGTTTCGAAAACCGGTTTGAGCGAGCGCTGGCTGATCAGTTCTTCCGGGCGCATGGTCGACAGGCTGGCGGTCAGCAACTGGGCCTTGGAGGTGGGCACCAGCAGGTGCTGCGGGCCATCGATGGTGGTGCGCTGCTTGAAGGCCGGGTTGAGCTGGAACAGCTCGTCTTCGTCGATGTTGGCCACCGCCGCGACCTTGGACAGGTCCATGCGCTGGTTGATCTCGACGACCTGGAAATAGGGCTCGTTGGCGATCGGGTTGAGGTTCACGCCATAGGCATCGGGGGCGAGCACCACCTGGGACAGCGCCAGCAACTTGGGCACATAGGCCTGGGTCTCGGCGGGCAGCGGCAGGTTCCAGTAGTCGGTGGGCAGGCCGAGTTTTTCGTTGCGTTCGATGGCGCGGCTGACCGTGCCTTCGCCGGCGTTGTAGGCGGCCAGCGCCAGCAGCCAGTCACCGTTGAACATGTCGTGCAGGCGCGTCAGGTAATCCATGGCCGCCGTGGTGGAGGCGGTGATGTCGCGGCGGCCATCATAGAAGCGGGTCTGGCGCAGGTTGAAGTAACGCCCCGTGGACGGGATGAACTGCCACAGGCCCACGGCATTGGCCCGGGAATAGGCCATGGGGTTGTAGGCGCTTTCGATCACCGGCAGCAGCGCCAGCTCCAGCGGCATGTTGCGTTCTTCGAGGCGCTCGACGATGTAGTGCATGTACAGGCTGCCGCGTTCACCGGCACCTTCGAGGAACGACGGGTTGCTGGCGAACCAAAGGCGCTGTTGCTCGATACGCGGGTTGACCCCAGCGGTCTCCTGCAACTGGAAGCCCTGGCGCATGCGTTCCCATATGTCCTGGGGAACCTGGGGGCTGGGCTTCTCGCTGAGCCAGACCGGCTTCTGCTTGGCGCGGGCCGCCATGTTCTTCGGCTTGGCTGTGTCGTTCTGGGGCATCTGGCCCGTGCTCTGGCAGCCCGCCAGGATGGCGGACACAGCCACCGCGATGGCTTGAGCCAGGCGGGTCAATGTAGCTGACGGGACGGACCTACGTATGGATGACGACATTGGCTGGAAGTAAGTTCCGGGCAAAAATGTCGGCCGATTCTAGAAAGCGCACCCCAACAGGTCAACCATTCAGAATTTTTGTATCAGTCGATGGGGGCCTTAGAACTTATCTTTCCAAGCCCTCAAGGCCGCAAAAACCTCACTCGGCGTCCCGTTTCGCTGGCCGTTCCGTTCGTCTGCTTTTTGTTTAACGGATGTTTCAGCGGTGCGCAGGAACGGATTGGTGAGTTTTTCCAGGGCCAGGGTCGAGGGCAGGGTCATGATGCCCTCGCTGCGTTGCCGGCCGACTTTTTCCAGGCGGGCGGCGATGTCCGGGTTGCCCGGCTCCACCGCCGCGGCGAACTTCAGGTTGCTGAGGGTGTACTCATGGGTGCAGTAGACCAGCGTATCGTCCGGCAGGGCGGCGAGGCGGCCGAGGGAGTGGTGCATCTGTTCCGGCGTGCCTTCGAAGAGCCGTCCGCAACCGGCGGCGAACAGGGTGTCGCCGCAGAACAACAAGCCATGGTGGTAATAGGCGATATGCCCCAATGTATGGCCGGGCACGGCGTAGACAGCGAAGTCCAGGCCGAGCACTTCGATCTGGTCGTTGTCCTTGAGGGCCACGTCCCGCGCCGGGATGTTCTCGCTGGCGGGGCCGTGCACGGTGGCGTTCGTCGCATTTTTCAGCGCCTGGACGCCGCCGACATGATCATGGTGATGGTGAGTGATCAAGATGTCGCTCAGGATCCAGTCCGGATGGGCATCGAGCCAGGCCTGGACCGGCGCGGCGTCACCGGGATCGACCACGGCGCAGCGGCGGCTGGAGTGATCCTGTAACAACCAGATGTAGTTATCGGTGAAGGCGGGCAGGGCACTGATCTGTATCATCGCGGAATTCGCCAAGCGGAAAACAAAGGCGCATCTTAGAACTTCCTGACGCGTTGGAGAATGCAATGACTGACGAAGCGTTCGCTCAGGCTGATCCCGACTGGCTGGCGTTGATCAGCGCAGCCCGTGAATGGCTGTCCGGCCCCGTCGGGCAATTTTTGCTGGAAGAGGAACGGCGCATGCTCGAAGACGAGCTGGGTCGCTTCTTCGGCGGTTACCTGGTGCATTACGGTCCGTCGGCGCAGACGCCGCCATCGGCACCGCAGGTCCAGCGCAATGTGCGCCTGGGCGCGCCACTGCCCGGGGTGGAGATCGTCTGCGAGGAGCAGGCCTGGCCGCTGAGCGAGCACGCCGCCGATGTGGTGGTGATGCAACACGGCCTGGATTTCTGCCTGTCCCCCCACGGCCTGCTGCGTGAAGCCGCCAGCAGCGTGCGTCCGGGTGGGCATCTGTTGATCATCGGCCTCAATCCCTGGAGCAGTTGGGGGCTGCGCCACGTTTTCGCCCATGACGCCCTGCGCCAGGCCCGCTGCATCTCGGCATCCAGGGTGGGCGACTGGCTCAACCTGCTGGGCTTCGCGCTGGAGAAACGCCGCTTCGGGTGCTATCGTCCGCCGCTTGCGTCGCCCAAGTGGCAAGCCCGCCTGGCCGGGTGGGAGCGCAGGGCCGGCGACTGGCAACTGTCCGGTGGCGGCTTCTATCTGCTGGTGGCGCGCAAGATCGCAGTCGGGCTGCGCCCGGTGCGCCAGGTGCGACGCGAGCCGATGGGCAAGCTGATTCCCTTGCCGATGGCCAAGGTCAATCGTCGCCATATCGAGCCATAACCGTTTCTGATGGCCTGCCCGGCATGGTCAACCTGGAGGTTGGCGGTCCCGACCGGCAGGCCTTTGCATTTTTTCTGGATGGATGGGCATGAGCGATAGCGTAGAACTCTTCACTGACGGCGCCTGCAAGGGCAATCCCGGCCCGGGCGGCTGGGGCGCGCTGTTGGTCTTCAAGGGCGTGGAGAAGGAACTCTGGGGAGGCGAAGCCAATACCACCAACAATCGCATGGAGCTGATGGGCGCCATCCGCGGCCTGGAAGAGCTCAAGCGCCCCTGCGATGTATTGCTGGTGACCGACTCGCAATATGTGATGAAAGGCATCAACGAGTGGATGGCCAACTGGAAGAAGCGCGGCTGGAAGACGGCCGCGAAGGAACCGGTGAAGAATGCCGACCTCTGGAAGCTCCTGGACGAGCAGGTCAGCCGCCATAACGTGACCTGGAAGTGGGTTCGCGGGCACATCGGCCACCACGGCAACGAACGGGCCGACCAGTTGGCCAACCGTGGGGTGGATGAGGTGCGGGGTTACAAGCAGGCTTGATACTTCAGCGAAGCCCCCTGCGGGGAGGGGCTCCGTGGGAGCAAAGCTTGCTCGCGAAACAGACGCCTCTACTCCAAAGACCGCATCGACTGCATCGCGGGCAAGCGTTGCTCCCACAGCTCTGACTGCGGCAGTTTTCCTTGAGCGTGTTACCATCCCCGCCTTTGCAAGCACGCCCGTTGAGAGCTGAACACTGATGGCCAACAGATCTGTAGTACTGGATACCGAAACCACCGGCATGCCGGTGACCGATGGTCACCGGATTATCGAGATCGGCTGTGTCGAGCTGATCGGTCGGCGGCTGACCGGTCGCCATTTCCATGTCTATCTGCAACCGGACCGCGAAAGTGACGAGGGCGCCATCGGTGTCCACGGCATCACTAACGAATTCCTGGTGGGCAAGCCGCGTTTCGCCGAAGTGGCCGATGAATTCTTCGAGTTCATCCAGGGCGCGCAACTGATCATTCACAACGCGGCGTTCGACGTTGGCTTCATCAACAACGAATTCGCCTTGATGGGGCAGCACGACCGGGCCGATATCAGCCAGCATTGCACCATTCTCGACACCCTGCTCATGGCTCGCGAGCGGCACCCGGGGCAGCGCAACAGCCTCGACGCCTTGTGCAAGCGTTATGGCGTCGATAACTCCGGCCGTGAACTGCACGGCGCCTTGCTCGACTCCGAGATCCTTGCCGACGTCTACCTGACGATGACCGGCGGCCAGACCAGCCTGTCCCTGGCCGGTAACGCGTCGGACGGCAATGGGACCGGCGAAGGCTCGGGTGCCCAGGCCAGCGAAATTCGTCGCTTGCCCGCCGACCGTCGGCCCGCCCGGATCATTCGTGCCAGTGAAGCCGACCTGGCCGAACATGTCGCGCGCCTGGAAGCCATCGCCAAGTCCGCCGGTGCTCCAGCCCTGTGGACGCAGTTGGCTGAAGCCGGCCAGTGAGGAATTGACGATTGAACCCCTGTGGGAGCGAGCCTGCTCGCGATAGCGGTCGAACAGTCACTCACGAGATGACTGGCACACCGCTATCGCGAGCAGGCTCGCTCCCACAGGACGGTGGGGTCATTGTTTATTGTTCATTTCTCGCCACAATCGCCAGTACCTTCTAACCTGAGGTAACGGCAGTCCATGGGTAGCCGCTTGATGTACACAGTTTCGAGAGGCAAGGGCAATGGATTGCAACGTGCCGTTGGTTGGCTCAAGGAATGAGGACTTTAACCAGTATGCAATCGGTCATGAATCCCAAACACCCTGGCCTGTCGGTGCGGGTCGTCGATGACGGCTTCGCTGCGTATATATGGGGCAGTGATTTCAGTTTCGAAGTCAGCGCCTATGGCACCGCGCAGATCGGCCGTCCCGTGAGCCAATGGCTGGTCACGCCCATTGCCCCCTATCAGAAGTGCTATGGCATCGACCCGGAAGAGTTCAGCAGCTTCCACGACGCGCCGGACAGCGAAATCTTCATGGCCTACCTGGACGACCAGCCGGTAGGGCATCTGGTGGTCAGTACCAACTGGAACGGCTTTGCCCACATCGACGAACTGGCGGTGCATGCCCCGGCCCGTCGTCATGGGGTGGCCAAGGCCTTGCTCGACGTGGCGCAATTCTGGAGTCGCAAGAAAAAACTGCCGGGGATCATGCTGGAAACCCAGAACAACAACCTGGGGGCTTGCCGGCTCTATGAGCGCTGCGGTTATGTGCTCGGCGGCATTGATCAGCTGCGCTATCGCGGGATCGACCGGCATACCGCCGAAGTGGCGTTGTTCTGGTACCGGTTGTTCGACGATCCGTTGGGCATGTCGGTCAATGGTTCAGCAACGCCTCGGCTTGTTCCGTAACCAGCTCCAGCAGCGCTTGAAGCGTGGGTGACGGGGGCGTACCGGTCAGGTGCAGGGCGTAGAGGCAGATGGGGATTGCGGGCGACACCGGGCATACGTCCAACCCGCCATCCTTGGCGCCCGAGGCGGTGAAGGGGTCGACGATGGCCAGGCCTTCGCCGGCCTCGACCATGGCCCGCATCATCTGGTGAGTCTGGACGCGGATCTGGATCACCGGCGCCGGGCGCAGCGCTCCGAGTTTGTTGTCGAATGCGGGGCTCAGCGGGTCCTGGCCATCGAGCCCCACCAACGACTGGCCCGCCAGATCCTGAAGCGAAATGTACTTTTGTCGTGGCTGCAGCCAGCCGTGAGGTGCGAGCAATTGCAGTTTGCCCTGGGCGATCATCTGGCAATGGATATCGGGGTGCTCGGGGTCGTGCAGGCTCAGACCCAGGTCGCTGTCGCGCAGCAGCAGGCTGCGGACGATCTCACGGGTCGGCTGGCTCAGCAGCGTGCATGGCGCATCCGGGTAGCGGCGGCGCAGGGCAGCCATGCTGCGGGGCAATAATTGCTGGGCCAGTGGCGGGGTGCAGATGATCCGCAGGGGCGGCGCCTGGTAGTGTTTCAAACTGCTGGCCAAGCGCTGCACCGGCTCAAGGGCGTCATACACGCCGGTGATGCCGTCGCGCAGTTCAAGGGCTTCCCGAGTGGCCTGCAAGCGTCCGCGCACGCTGGCGAACAACATGAAGCCCAGTTGAGCTTCGGCATCGCGCAGGGTCGACTCGACTTCAGCGACCGGCAATTGCAGCCATTCGGCCGCCGTGCCCAGGTGGCCGGTCTGCAGCAGCGCCTGGATCACTTCGATGTGGCGTAGTCGCATGCAAGAAGTCCGTGTGCGGCGGGAGAGCCATTGAATGGCTGAATCCTAACCCAAGTCCGGGCATGACTTCTGCTTATGTCATAAAGCTATTTGCGTTTCGGGTTCGCGCACCAATTCAATGCCGGACTGTACCAGCAGGAACCTGTCCTCATCGAGCTTGCTGACCCGATCACCGATGGCCAGTTTGTAAGTGGTGACAGGCTCCTTGCCGTTTCCGTCCGGCGACGGGGTCGATTCCTGGAATTCATGCACCGAATAGACGCGACCTTCGGCGTCCCGCGCATGAAATTGTCCGACAAGTACTGCTGCCATTGCTTAGAACCTCTGGAAATAGATCACTCGATTTACGGTTCTGTAGACCTTGCCCATGCGCGGTAAGTTTTCCTACAAGAAAAAAATAGTCCAAGCGGCCGGTTTTCGACTTTCCGCTGGTCCAATAATCCGCCCGATCATCTATAAATAGAGTCCCCTTTGATCCCTAGCCGAGAACATCCAATGAGTAATGTCTATACAGTGGCCGTTTTAGTGGGAAGCCTGCGCAAGGCGTCGATCAATCGCAAGTTGGCACTGGCACTGGCGGACCTGGCGCCTGCCAACCTGAAGCTGGAGATCGTCGAGATAGGCGACCTGCCGCTCTACAACGAAGACATTGATGCCTCGCCCCCGGCTGCCTACAGCACCTTCCGCCAACGGGTAGGCGCAGCCGATGCCTTGCTGTTCGTCACCCCGGAGTACAACCGTTCCGTGCCGGCACCGTTGAAGAACGCCATCGACGTCGGTTCGCGTCCCTATGGCCAGAGCTGCCTGAGCGGCAAACCGGGTGCAGTGATCAGCGCATCGCCGGGCGCCATCGGCGGTTTTGGCGCCAATCACCATCTGCGCCAGTCTCTAGTGTTCCTCAATGTGCCGTGCATGCAGCAACCTGAAGGCTACCTGAGCAATGCCGGCACGGCGTTCGATGAGGCGGGTCATGTGTCGGAGTCGGTGAAGCCGTTCCTGCAGACATTCATCAATGCCTATGGTCAGTGGGTCGAGCAGCATAAAAAGGTCTGATGCCCCTGCGATAATCCCGATGGCGAGGGGGCAAGCTCTCTCGCCATGGGTTCATCGGTCACCCCAATCGCCGCTTTACTGAATATTCGGGCTTCCATATATTCGTCCTTCGCTTCCCCAGACTTTTTTCCGTCATGTCCAATCCCCACAATCCCGTCGAGGTCTTCAAGGCCCTGGCCGACGACACCCGAACCCGCATTGCGTTGCTGCTGGCCCGCGAGGGGGAGTTGTGTGTCTGTGAACTCACCGCCGCCCTGGACCTGAGCCAGCCGAAAATCTCCCGGCACCTGGCGCAGTTGCGTCATGCCGACCTGCTCAGTGACCGACGGCAAGGACAGTGGGTCTACTACCGTCTACATCCGCAATTGCCCGCCTGGATCCGCACGTTGCTGGAGCAGGCGCTGGCGGCCAATGCGGCCTGGCTGGCGGCGGATGTCGAGCGCCTGGCGGCGATGGCCGATCGTCCGGTGGCGCGTTGCTGCTGACGTTTCTTATCAATCCCTCCTTCCAAGGCTGTAGCGCATGCTTGTCGCGTCATTGATTTTTCTCCTGACCATTACCCTGGTGATCTGGCAGCCCAAAGGGCTCGGCGTTGGCTGGAGCGCGACGTTCGGCGCGCTGCTGGCGTTGTTGAGCGGGGTGGTGCAGATCAGCGACATCCCTCTGGTGTGGCATATCATCTGGAATGCCACCGGTACCTTCGTTGCGCTGATCATCATCAGCCTGTTGCTGGACGAAGCGGGTTTTTTCGCCTGGGCGGCGCTGCACGTGGCCCGGTGGGGGCGGGGCAGTGGGCGCAAGCTGTTCGCCTACATGGTGCTGCTCGGTGCGCTGGTGTCGGCGTTGTTCGCCAATGACGGCGCGGCGCTGATCCTCACGCCCATCGTGATTTCCATGCTGCTGGCCCTGCGCTTTTCCCCGGCGGCGACCCTGGCTTTCGTGATGGGGGCCGGTTTCATTGCCGACACCGCGAGCCTGCCGCTGGTGGTGTCGAACCTGGTGAATATCGTCTCGGCGGACTTCTTCGGCATCGGCTTCAACCGCTACGCGGCGGTGATGGTGCCGGTGAACCTGGTGGCCGTGGCGGCCAGCCTGGCGATCCTGATGTGGTTTTTCCGTCGCGATATCCCCCGTGACTACGACCCGCATCAACTGGACGATCCGGCGAGTGCCATCCACGACACCGCGACGTTCTATGCCGGCTGGGCCGTGTTGGTGATTCTGTTACTGGGGTGCTTTGCCCTGGAGCCCCTGGGCATTCCCATCAGTGCCATTTCGGCTGTCTGCGCCGCGTTGCTGCTGGCCGTAGCCGCTCGCGGTCACAAGATCTCCACCCGCAAAGCCATGAAGGAAGCGCCGTGGCAGATCGTGATCTTTTCCCTGGGCATGTACCTGGTGGTCTACGGCTTGCGCAATGCCGGACTGACCGACTCCCTGGCCCGCTGGCTCGACGTGTTCGCCGGTTACGGCGTGTGGGGCGCGGCCATGGGCACCGGGGTGTTGACGGCGTTGCTCTCGTCGGTCATGAACAACCTGCCGACGGTGCTGGTCGGTGCCTTGTCCATTGACGCCAGTCATGCCACTGGCGCGGTGAAGGAAGCGATGGTCTACGCCAATGTCATCGGCAGCGACCTGGGGCCGAAGATCACGCCGATCGGCAGCCTGGCAACGCTGCTATGGCTGCATGTGCTGGCGCGCAAGGATATCCGGATTGGCTGGGGCTACTACTTCAAGGTTGGCGTGGTGTTGACGGTGCCGGTGTTGCTGGTGACGTTGGCGGCGTTGGCGTTGCGTTTGTCCTTCTAGACCGTAGCGACGCTATCGCGAGCAGGCTCGCTCCCACAGGGGAGTATGACAAACACAAAACTTGTGTTCACTGAAGATCCATTGTGGGAGCGAGCCTGCTCGCGATGGGGGCCGCCCAGGCAGCACAAAACTCAACCATTGCCCGGCACATCCGGCCAAAGATCCGCCACCAGGAACACCCGCTCGGCCTCTTCCCACTCACCTTCGGCGTTTTCACTCAGGCGCACCATCAGTTGTGCGGGCGCCATTGGGTCCAGGGCCATTCGCCAAGCGTCCAGTTGAGCAATGCTCCAGGTCTGCTCCGCCGGATAGTGGGCCGGCGCCAGCCAGGCGGCGCGGGGCAGGGGTTGCCAGCGGCCCGGCGGGCGCTGGGCAATGAACGCCGGCCAGTCCCGTTGGCGCAGCCAACTGCCCCGCAGGTGCCTGGGATGCGCGCCGCTTGGCGGTTCGGCCTGTCCGGGCCAGGGATAGAGCAGGTAGCCCCCCAGCCAGAGCTCGGAGCGAAACAACTCGAGCCCCGACGGTTCAATGCCCAGTGCCCCCAGGGCTTCCCGGCTTTCCGGGCGCGCCGAGATCGGCAGTTGGTGCTCCCGCAGATGAGTCAGTTTACGGTCGAGCCGGTCATGGCAGCCCGGGCCGAGCCACTGCGCGGTGTCCCGGCCATCGCCCTGTTGCGGTCCGAGGTACAGCTTGATCGCCAGTTCCAGGTGATGGATGCCGTCCTTATCGCGCAGCAGCAGGTCGAGTTCACCCAGGGTCTGGCCTTCGCGGCGGATCGGCAGGTTCGCGGCGATCAGCTCGATGCCCGGCGCATGCTGCACAGCAAATTGCCATAGCCGTTCGTAATAGAGGCCCAGGCGCTGGGTTCGTCCCTGGGACAACCAGTGCAGCAGCGGGTAGCTGTCGCGGTCCAGCTGCTGCAGCCAATGTTCCAGTCGGTGGGGGTGTTGCACCCAATCGCTGCCGGTCAGGGGATGACGTTGGGGCCAGGGCGTGTCGATGAGCATCGGCGGGGCGAGTATCACCCACGCAAGATCGCGCACCTCGGGATGGCGCAAGCGGCGGGGCAGGTCCAGCAATTCGGGAAGCAGGATCATTTTGCGAGCATAGCCTGTAGAGAAGGCTTAAAGAATTTTGTCTATGGGCCGCTTTCGCCCATAATCGGGTTTTTCGCCCGCCGCAGACCCTCGCAGGAGCCCCATGGAGCAATTTCGCAATATCGGCATCATCGGTCGCCTGGGCAGTTCGCAGGTCCTGGACACCGTTCGCCGCCTCAAACGTTTTCTCCTGGAGCGACACCTGCATGTGATCCTCGAAGATACCATCGCCGAAGTGCTGCCGGGCCATGGCCTGCAGACGTCGTCGCGCAAGATGCTCGGCGAAGTCTGCGACATGGTGATCGTGGTTGGCGGTGACGGCAGCCTGCTGGGGGCCGCACGAGCCCTGGCGCGGCACAACATTCCGGTGCTGGGGATCAACCGCGGCAGCCTCGGTTTCCTCACCGATATCCGCCCCGATGAGCTGGAAACCAAAGTGGCCGAGGTGCTCGACGGCCATTACCTGGTGGAAAACCGCTTCCTGCTGCAAGCCGAGGTCCGCCGTCACGCCGAGGCCATCGGCCAGGGCGACGCCCTCAATGACGTGGTGCTGCACCCCGGCAAATCCACGCGCATGATCGAATTCGAGTTGTACATCGATGGCCAGTTCGTCTGCAGCCAGAAGGCTGACGGCCTGATCGTCGCCACGCCCACCGGTTCCACTGCCTACGCGCTGTCCGCCGGTGGCCCGATCATGCACCCCAAGCTCGACGCTATTGTGATTGTGCCCATGTACCCCCATACCTTGTCTGGGCGACCCATCGTGGTCGATGGCAACAGTGAGCTGAAAATCGTCGTGTCCAAGGATATGCAGATCTACCCGCAAGTGTCCTGCGATGGCCAGAACCATTTCACCTGCGCGCCGGGCGACACCATCACCGTCAGCAAGAAGGCGCAGAAGCTGCGCCTGATCCATCCGCTGGATCACAATTACTACGAAGTCTGCCGGACCAAGCTCGGCTGGGGCAGTCGATTGGGAGGTAGAGGCGACTGATGCTCGATCCTGCGCGCAGTTACGATCTGATCGGTGACGTGCACGGATGCGCCCTGACCCTGGAACACCTGCTGGACCGACTCGGTTACCACAAGCAGGGCGGGGTCTGGCGCCATCCGTCGCGCATGGCCGTGTTCCTGGGCGATATCATCGACCGTGGGCCGCGGATCCGCGAGGCGTTGCATATCGTCCGCGACATGGTCGTGGCCGGCCAGGCGTTGTGCATCATGGGCAACCACGAGTTCAACGCCCTGGGCTGGAGCACACCGGCACTGCCCGGCAGCGGCCAGCGGTATGTGCGTGAACACACGCCGCGCCATGCCCGCCTGCTCAACGAAACCCTGACCCAGTTCGAGCAGTACCCCGACGAATGGCACGATTTCCTCCAGTGGTTCTATGAACTGCCGCTGTTGATCGATGCCGGTCGCTTCCGGGTGGTGCACGCCTGCTGGGACGCCGGCCTGATCGAACCGTTGCGTGGTCTGTTCCCGGACGCCCGGATCGACGAACACTTTCTCCAGGCCTCGGCGCAGACGGGCAGTTTCGCCTGCACGGTGTTCGACCGCCTGCTGCGTGGCACCGACATGCGCCTGCCCCACGGCATGACCCTGACCGGGGGCGATGGCCTGACCCGTTCGTTCTTCCGCACCAAGTTCTGGGAGGACGATCCGAAAACCTACGGGGACATCGTGTTCCAACCCGATGCCTTGCCCGAGCCGGTGGCACGCAGGCCACTGTCCCCGGATGAAAAGAACAACCTGCTGCGCTACGGCGCCGATGAGCCACTGCTGTTTGTCGGTCATTACTGGCGCAGCGGCAAACCCGCGCCGATCCGCGCGAACCTGGCATGCCTGGACTACAGCGCCGTGCTCTACGGCAAGTTGGCCGCCTATCGCCTGGACCAGGAAACCCATCTGGACCCGCACAAGTTCGTCTGGGTCGATGTGGAACGTCCGGAGATGGTCAAATGAGCCTCGTTGCGGTGTTGCGCCTGCCTTTGACCGTGGACCTGAGCGGCTTCGTCAAGCTGTTGCAGCGCATGCAAGTGCCCCATCGCGTCAGCGAAGAAGCGGGCGAGCAGGTGCTTTGGGTGCCGGACGAGATCGGTGAAGACGTGCGCTCCCTGTACGCGCGCTTTCCGGTGGGCGATCCGGAGCAACTGTTGGAACTCCCGACCATGGGCACTGGCTCGCGGCGGCCCGGGATCGTCGAGCAACTGACCCGAAGCCCCGTCACCACCCTGGTGCTGTTGCTGAGCCTGATTGTCAGCGCCGTGACTTTGCTGGGGGACAATCTCCAGGCCCTGCGGTGGCTGACCTTCCTGGAGTTTCGTGTCGTCGGTGACTACATCCAGTTCTCGCCCCTGGCCGACAGCCTGGCGGCGGGGCAGTGGTGGCGCCTGGTGACACCGATGCTGATTCACTTCGGTTTCCTGCACATCGCCATGAATGGCATGTGGTACTGGGAGCTGGGGCGACGGATCGAAGCGCGCCAGGGCAGTATCAACCTGCTCGGGCTGACGCTGCTGTTCAGCTTCGTGTCCAATTTCGTCCAGTATTTGTTCAGCGGTGCGACGCTGTTCGGCGGTTTGTCCGGTGTGTTGTACGGTCTGCTGGGACACTGCTGGATCTATCAACTGCTGTCGCCGAACCCGACTTATCACTTGCCCCGTGGGGTCCTGGTGATGATGCTGGTGTGGCTGGCGCTGTGCCTGTCCGGGCTGGTCTCGATGATCGGTTTCGGAGAAATCGCCAACGGGGCCCACGTCGGCGGCCTGCTCGTCGGCTGCTTCACGGGCTTGTTGGGTGGGCTCTTCGCCCGCCGTAAGATGCCCCGGCAATGATACGAATGCCCCAATAGTCAGCTTTACCTTTTTTTATTATTGGCACTTAAACGAACGCGCGGAGACCCCATGTCCTCGTTCAACGAAATGATCCAGAACATCACCCCGGACATCTACAAAAGCCTGAAGCTGGCCGTGGAAATCGGTAAATGGGCCGATGGCAACAAGCTCACCGCCGAACAGCGCGAGTTGTCGTTGCAGGCAATGATCGCCTGGGAAATCCAGAACCTGCCCGAAGAAGAGCGCACCGGTTACATGGGCCCGCAGGAGTGCCAGTCGAAGTCGATCGAGGTGCCGAACATCCTGTTCAAGTCGGATGCCATCCATTGATCGAGATTGGCCGCGGTGCAATCAGCAAAATGTCGGCGCGCCTGGACGGGCCGACCGTTCAATATGCCTTTCGCCTGGGCGATGTCGAGGTGCCGGTCAACCCGTTGATCGGCAGCACGGTGCGCCTGGAGTTTCTTGGCGCGATCCACTGCAGCCACTGCGGGCGCCGGACCAAGACCAGTTTCAGCCAGGGTTATTGCTACCCCTGCATGACCAAGCTGGCGCAATGCGATGTGTGCATCATGAGCCCCGAGCGCTGCCATTTCGACGCGGGCACCTGCCGTGAGCCGGCGTGGGGCGAGCAGTTCTGCATGACCGATCATGTGGTGTACCTGGCCAACTCCTCGGGCGTGAAGGTCGGGATTACCCGCGCCACGCAACTGCCGACCCGCTGGCTGGACCAGGGTGCGAGCCAGGCGTTGCCGATCCTGCGGGTGGCCACGCGTCAGCAGTCGGGGTTCGTCGAAGACCTGTTCCGCAGCCAGGTGGCGGACAAGACCAACTGGCGCGCCTTGCTCAAGGGCGATGCGGTCGCGGTGGACCTGCCGCGGATCCGCGATTCGTTGTTTGAAAGTTGCGCCCAGGGACTGCAGGGCTTGCAGGAACGATTCGGCCTGCAGGCGATCCAGACCATAGCGGACGTCGAACCGCTGGAGATCCGTTACCCGGTGGAGCAATACCCGGCCAAGATCGTCAGCTTCAACCTGGACAAGGACCCGATTGCCGAAGGCACGCTGCTGGGGATCAAGGGCCAGTACCTGATTTTCGACACCGGCGTGATCAACATTCGTAAATACACGGCTTACCAGCTCGCCGTGCATCAGTAGAAGGATTCGACCCATGCGCACCGAACAACCGAAGATGATCTACCTGAAGGACTATCAGGCTCCCGAGTACCTGATCGACGAGACACACCTGACCTTCGAGTTGTTCGAGGACCACAGCGTGGTCCATGCGCAACTGGTGATGCGTCGCAACCCCGAGCGCGGTGCCGGGCTGCCGCCGCTGGTGCTCGACGGGCAGCATCTGGAACTGGTCTCCATCAAGCTCGACGACACCGACCTGGCGTCGGGCGATTACCAGTTGGACGACAGCCACCTGACCTTGCAGCCCAAGGCCCAGGCGTTCACGGTCGACACCACTGTGCGGATCCACCCGGAAACCAATACGGCCCTGGAGGGCCTGTACAAATCCGGCGGCATGTTCTGCACCCAGTGCGAGGCCGAAGGTTTCCGCAAGATCACCTACTACCTCGACCGCCCGGACGTCATGAGCAAGTTCACCACCACCGTGGTGGCCGAGCAGCACAGCTATCCGGTGCTGCTGTCCAACGGCAACCCGATTGCCAGTGGTCCCGGCGAGGACGGCCGGCATTGGGTGACCTGGGAAGACCCGTTCAAGAAGCCCGCCTACCTGTTCGCCCTGGTGGCCGGTGACCTGTGGTGCGTCGAAGACACCTTCACCACCATGACCGAACGCACCGTGGCGCTGCGCATCTATGTCGAGCCGGAAAACATCGACAAATGCCAGCACGCCATGACCAGCCTGAAGAAGTCCATGCGCTGGGACGAGGAGGTGTACGGCCGTGAATACGACCTGGACATCTTCATGATTGTCGCGGTCAACGACTTCAACATGGGCGCCATGGAGAACAAGGGCCTCAATATCTTCAACTCCAGCGCGGTGCTGGCCCGTGCCGAAACCGCTACCGATGCCGCGCACCAGCGGGTCGAGGCCATCGTCGCCCACGAGTATTTCCATAACTGGTCGGGCAACCGCGTGACCTGCCGCGACTGGTTCCAGCTGTCGCTCAAGGAAGGCTTCACGGTGTTCCGCGACGCCGGGTTCTCGGCCGACATGAACTCCGCCACCGTCAAGCGTATCCAGGACGTGGCCTACCTGCGTACCCATCAGTTCGCCGAAGATGCCGGCCCCATGGCCCATCCGGTGCGCCCGGACAGCTTCATCGAGATTTCCAACTTCTACACCCTGACCGTGTACGAAAAGGGCTCGGAAGTGGTCGGCATGATCCACACGCTGCTGGGCCCTGAGGGCTTCCGCAAGGGCAGCGACCTGTATTTCCAGCGCCACGACGGCCAGGCCGTGACCTGCGACGATTTCGTCAAGGCCATGGAGGATGCCAACGGCGTTGACCTGACCCAGTTCAAGCGCTGGTACAGCCAGGCCGGTACGCCACGGCTGGCGGTCAGCGAGTCCTTTGACGCGGCCGCCCGGACCTACAGCCTGACCTTCCGCCAAAGCTGCCCGCCGACCCCGGACAAGGCGGAAAAGCTGCCGTTCGTGATTCCCGTCGAGCTGGGCCTGCTGGACAGCCAGGGCGCCGAGATCCCGCTGCGCCTGAGCGGCGAGGCGGCGGCAAACGGCACGTCCCGGGTGATCTCGGTGACCGAGGCCGAGCAGACCTTCACGTTTGTCGACATCGCCGAAAAACCGCTGCCGTCCTTGCTGCGGGGCTTCTCGGCGCCGGTGAAGCTGAGCTTCCCGTACGACCGCGACCAACTGATGTTCCTGATGCAGCACGACAGCGACGGCTTCAACCGCTGGGATGCCGGCCAGCAACTGTCGGTGCAGGTGTTGCAGGAACTGATTGCCCAGCATCAGAAGGGCGAGAGCCTGGTGCTGGACCCACGTCTGGTCAGCGCATTGCGCACGGTACTGTCGGACGAATCCCTGGATCAGGCCATGGTCGCGGAAATGCTCTCGCTGCCAAGCGAAGCCTATCTGACGGAAATCAGCGAAGTGGCTGACGTCGAGGCGATCCATGCCGCCCGTGAGTTCGCTCGCCAGCAACTGGCCGACAACCTGTTCGAAGCCTTGTGGTTGCGCTACGAGGCCAACCGCGACCTGTCGAAGCGCACACCTTATGTGGCCGAAGCCGAGCATTTTGCCCGCCGTGCCTTGCAGAACATCGCCTTGTCGTACCTGATGCTGACGGACAAGCCCGAGGTGCTGAGTGCCACCCTGGAGCAGTTCGACAGCGCCGACAACATGACCGAACGCCTCACGGCGCTGGCGGTGCTGGTCAATTCTCCGTTCGAAACCGAGAAGGCCCGGGCGCTGCAAGTGTTTGCGGAAAACTTCAAGGGCAACCCGCTGGTCATGGACCAATGGTTCAGCGTCCAGGCCGGCAGCCCGCTGCCGGGGGGCCTGGCGCGGGTCAAGGCGCTGATGGAGCACCCGGCGTTCAACATCAAGAACCCGAACAAGGTGCGGGCGCTGATCGGTGCGTTCGCCGGGCAGAACCTGATCAACTTCCACGCCGCCGACGGTTCGGGTTACCGCTTCCTGGCGGATCTGGTCATCCAGCTCAACGGCTTCAACCCGCAGATCGCCTCGCGACAACTGGCGCCGCTGACCCGCTGGCGCAAATACGACAGCGCCCGCCAGGCGTTGATGAAAGCCGAGCTGGAGCGCATCCTGGCGACTGGCGCGCTGTCCAGTGATGTGTTCGAGGTGGTGAGCAAGAGCCTGGCTTGACTCATTGATCGTTCCCACGCAGGAGCACTGATCGTTCCCACGCTCCGCGTGGGAACGCATCTGGTGACGCTCTGCGTCACGCCTCAAAACGGACGCTGAGCGTCGATGGCTGCATTCCCACGCAGAGCGTGGGAACGATCGATAACTGGAGCGCATCGCAGGCGCCCTGATCGTTCCCACGCTCCGCGTGGGAATGCATCTGGTGACGCTCTGCGTCATGGCCCAAAGCGGACGCTGAGCGTCGATGGCTGCGTTCCCACGCAGAGCGTGGGAACGATCGATAACTGGAGCGCATCGCAGGCGCCCTGATCGTTCCCACGCTCCGCGTGGGAATGCATCTGGTGACGCTCTGCGTCATGCCTCAAAGCGGACGCTGAGCGTCGATGGCTGCATTCCCACGCAGAGCTGGGAACGATCGATGCCGTGAAATGCAGCCATCACCCCACCGAATACCCCGCCATTCACCCCCTGCGCCAACCCCCCTGGTTAACAAAAGATAACGCGGCGTCGATTGTCAGGCCTTCCGAAAGCCCGATAGGATAGGTCAGCTTCCGAAGTGGCTCTAGATTGCAGGTTTGCGCCCCGATCGAGCTGCCTACGGCGCCCTGAAAGGCCGAATGGCCTAACAATAATAATGGGGGAAAAGGTCTATGAACGAGCCTGTCATGGCCGTGGGTCGCGCCCACCAGCCGGTGCTGCGCCGAGTCGCGTTGCTGGCCTCGGCGCTCTCGCTGCTGGGCTCTGTGGTGTTGTCGGCACCGGCGCTGGCCGTTGCAGCCACGACAACCGATGTCATCTATTCGGTCGAATCGGCCAAGGCCAGCAAGACCCTGATGCTCGACGTGGTTCACGCCGGCCAGCGGCTGGTGGCGGTCGGTGATCGTGGGCACATTGTCTATTCGGACGACCAGGGCGCTTCCTGGACCCAGGCCAAGGTGCCGACCCGCCAACTGCTCACCGCCGTGTTCTTCGTCGATGACAAGCATGGCTGGGCCGTGGGGCACGATGCGCAGATCCTCGCCAGCGAAGACGGCGGCAGCACCTGGACCCGGCAGTACGAAGACCTCACCCGTGAAGCGCCGCTGCTGGACGTCTGGTTCAAGGACGCCAGCCAGGGGTTCGCCGTGGGCGCCTACGGTGCGTTGCTCGAAACCACCGACGGTGGCAAGCACTGGGAAGACGCCAGCGACCGTCTCGACAACGAAGATCAGTTCCACCTCAACGCCATCGCCGCGGTCAAAGACGCCGGGCTGTTCATCGTCGGCGAGGCCGGCAGCATGTTCCGCTCCGCCGACTGGGGCCAGACCTGGGAGAAGCTCGAAGGCCCATACGAAGGTTCGCTTTTCGGTGTCATCGGCACCGCCCAGCCTTCGACGCTGCTGGCCTACGGTTTGCGCGGCAACCTCTATCGCTCCACCGATTTCGGTGGCTCCTGGGAGCAGATCGAACTCAAGGCCGCCCGGGGTGCCCTGGAGTTTGGCTTGTCAGGGGCGACCTTGTTGCCGGACGGCTCCATCGTGATCGTCGGCAACGGCGGCAGCGTGGTGCGCAGCACCGACGACGGCGTGACCTTCAGCGTCTTCAACCGCCCGGACCGGATTTCCGTGGCAGCCGTCACGGCGGCGGGCAATGGCAACCTGATCCTGGCTGGGCAGGGGGGCGTACGCACCACCACCGCCAGCGGCGCTGAACTGAACAAATGAGCCGCGGATATGAGTCGGGCACAATAACAAGAAGGCGGACCCCATGAGCAGTCATCACCAAGACAAGGCGACGTTCCTCGAGCGCCTGATTTTCAACAACCGCCCGGCAGTGATCGTCATTTGCCTGTTGGTCAGTATTTTCCTGTTCTGGCAGGCCACGCTGATCCGTCCGTCCACCAGCTTCGAAAAAATGATCCCTCTCGAGCATCCGTTCATCGAGAAGATGCTCGAACACCGCAACGACCTGGCGAACCTCGGCAACACCGTACGGATTTCCGTGGAGGCCACCAACGGCGACATCTTCTCCAAGGACTACATGGAGACCCTGCGCCAGATCCATGACGAGGTCTTTTACATTTCCGGTGTCGACCGTTCCGGCCTCAAGTCGCTGTGGAGCCCGAGCGTGCGCTGGACCGAAGTGACGGAAGAGGGCTTCGCCGGCGGCGAGGTGATTCCCCAGAGCTACAACGGCTCGGCCGACAGCCTCGAACTGCTGCGCAACAACGTGCTCAAGTCCGGCCAGGTCGGACGCCTGGTGGCCAACGATTTCAAATCGAGCATCGTCGACATCCCGTTGCTGGAGTCCTACCCGGATCCCCAGGACCAGGGCAAGTTGCTGAAGCTGGACTACCAGAAGTTCTCCCATGAGCTCGAAGACAAGATCCGCCACAAGTTCGAAGCCCAGAACCCCAACGTACAGATCCACATCGTCGGTTTCGCGAAGAAGGTCGGTGACCTGATCGATGGCCTGATCATGGTGGTGATGTTCTTCGGCGTGGCCTTCGTCATCACCCTGGTTCTGCTGTACTGGTTCACCCACTGCATGCGCAGCACCGTCGCGGTGTTGAGCACCACGCTGGTGGCGGTGGTCTGGCAGTTGGGGCTGATGCACGCGGCCGGGTTCGGGCTGGATCCGTATTCGATGCTGGTGCCGTTCCTGATCTTCGCCATCGGGATTTCCCACGGGGTGCAGAAAATCAACGGCATCGCCTTGCAGTCCAGCGAGGCGGACAACGCCCTGACCGCGGCGCGGCGCACGTTCCGGCAACTGTTCCTGCCGGGGATGATCGCGATCCTGGCGGATGCGGTGGGTTTCATTACCTTGCTGATCATCGACATCGGCGTGATCCGTGAGCTGGCCATCGGGGCGTCCATCGGCGTGGCGGTGATCGTGTTCACCAACCTGATCCTGCTGCCGGTGGCCATCTCCTACGTCGGCATCAGCAAACGCGCCGTCGAGCGCAGCAAGAAAGACGCGACCCGCGAGCATCCGTTCTGGCGGTCGCTGTCGAACTTCGCCAGTCCCAAGGTCGCGCCGGTGTCCATTGCCCTGGCGGTGCTCGCCTTCGGTGGGGGCCTGTGGTACAGCCAGAACCTGAAGATCGGCGACCTCGACCAGGGTGCGCCGGAACTGCGTCCCGACTCGCGCTACAACCAGGACAACAACTTCATCATCAGCAACTACTCCACCAGTTCCGACGTGCTGGTGGTGATGGTCAAGACCAAGGCCGAAGGCTGCTCGCGCTATGAAGCCATGGCACCGATCGATGACTTGATGTGGAAGATGCAGAACACCGAGGGCGTGCAATCGGCGATTTCCCTGGTGACCGTGTCCAAGCAGATGATCAAGGGCATGAACGAGGGCAACCTGAAATGGGAAACCCTGTCGCGCAACCCTGACGTGCTGAACAACTCCATTGCCCGGGCCGATGGCCTGTACAACAACAGCTGCTCCCTGGCACCGGTGCTGGTGTTCCTCAACGACCACAAGGCCGAGACCCTGGACCGCGCGGTGAAGGCGGTGCAGGCCTTCGCCAAGGAAAACAACCGCGATGGCCTGGAGTTCATCCTCGCCGCCGGTAACGCCGGCATCGAAGCGGCCACCAACGAAGTGATCAAGGAATCGGAACTGACCATCCTGATCCTGGTGTACATCTGCGTGGCGACCATGTGCATGATCACCTTCCGCTCCTGGGCGGCGACCCTGTGCATCGTGCTGCCGCTGGTGCTGACCTCGGTGCTGGGTAACGCCCTGATGGCCTTCATGGGCATTGGCGTGAAAGTCGCGACCCTGCCGGTGGTGGCGTTGGGCGTGGGGATTGGCGTGGACTACGGCATCTACATCTACAGCCGCCTGGAAAGCTTCCTGCGGGCCGGATTGCCGTTGCAGGAAGCTTATTACCAGACGCTGAAGTCCACGGGTAAAGCCGTTCTGTTCACCGGCTTGTGCCTGGCGATCGGGGTGTGCACCTGGATCTTCTCGGCCATCAAGTTCCAGGCGGACATGGGGTTGATGCTGACGTTCATGCTGCTGTGGAACATGTTCGGCGCGTTGTGGCTGTTGCCGGCGTTGGCGCGGTTCCTGATCAAGCCGGAGAAGCTGGCGGGGCAGCGGGGAAATTCGTTGTTTGCCCACTGACTGATACCTGTGGGAGCAAAGCTTGCTCGCGATTGCGATAAGCCAGTCAGCAACAATGTTGATTGGTCTGTCGCTATCGCGAACAAGCTTTGCTCCTACAGAGCGGGGCGGTGCGACGTTTCGCTAAATCCCCTCGCCACAAAGGCGGACGCTATCCCTCCAGCAATCAAGGCGCCAACGGCAGGAACCTGCTCTGCGCCAGCGACTTGCTGATCTGTCCCCGGTGCACGTTCACCACCGCATAAGGGCTGGTGGCCTTGGCCAGCAGTGAGTGGTAGTGCTCCTTGCGTTGTTCCTTGGTCTTCAGGTGCGCGACGCTGAAGTTTTCTTTCGGCGTGTCGGCCGCTTCGTAATGAAAGTGTGCATACCAGATCGCGAAGCCGTCACGGTCGTTGATGGCGTATTCCTGAAGGAAGTCCTTGCGGGCGCCTTGCAGGGCCGTGCGGTCGCCGAGCCGGGCCACCTGGATCAGGTTTTTCTCGAACAGGAACCGCAGGTTGCCGTCGGTGGGTGGCAGTTTCAGGCTCAGTTCGATACGCAGGTCACTGCCCTTAGCGGTCAGGTTGGCGGCGGCGTCTGACAACAGCTGGCCCAGGGCCTCGTTTGCCGGGGTGCGTGAGGTTGGCGATGCGGTGAGGGCACGATCGAGTTCTTCGGAAAGTGTGCGGAAGTGACTCGCTTCATTGTTCAGGATTTCCTCGATTTCCTGAGGATGGCGGCAGTGGGTCTTGTAGCTTTCAGCGCGGCTCATGCGCTTGTCCAGCTCGTCGAGCAGTGCTCGCCCGTGGGCCCGGATCGCCTTGATCGATCGCGTCTGGGGCGCCGGGGTCGGGCGGCGTACATCGACCACATCCCAGACATCCTCGTGGCGCGAATAGGTGGCGAGTACTTGGTTGTTGGCTTCGGAGCGCATTTCGACGACTTCGATGGGCAGGCTCGTGCCGGCGGGTTTCAGGTCGCCGATCAAGACGCCATTGTGGCGGGTTCTGATCAACTTTTTCTGTGGCAGCCCGGCGCCGGTCCTGGGGCGTTTCGGCGTACGCTTGCGCGGTTTTGGCTCGGGTTTGATTTCGGCGGCGAGTTTGCTGGAGACCTCCTGGTAAAGGCCCTCGACCAGTTTGACCAGCCTGTCGAAATAGGACTCGTTGATGTCGTCCAGGTAAAGGGCCTTTGTCCCCTTCAACGTATCCAGGGTCTTGCCGTAATGCTCGGTCAGGCTTTCCAGCACTTCGAGTTTTTCCGCCGGGGAGACTTCGTATGTTTGCAGGTCCCAATGGGAGCGCATGTGCTCCATCAATGGCATGAGAACGCGAAGCAGGCGGTTGGGCAGGGCGGATTGCCGGTTTTTCACCGACAGTACGGGGAGCGTGGAGAGCTGCATGGTTTTGCTACCGATGGCGTTCTTCTCATCCAGGGGCCGGTTGCTGGTCAGTCGTTCAAATGCCCGTGCGCCCGACGCATCAAGGTTCGATAGTTGCTCAAGGTAATTGTCCTTGAGTTCCAACCAGTAGATCGCTCGGTCGTTGATGTCACTCTTGGCATCGAGGTACTTCATGTAGGCTTCGTAGTCGCGGTCGACGATTTCCCTGATGTCGGCATGCTCTCCAAACTGGGGATGTACTCGCTGGATGGCCACGCGCTCCTTTTCGGTGATCAGGAACGCCTTGCGGGCATTGTTGATCACGTTTTCCATCAGGCTGTGCATGTAGCCGGACGGAAAGCCGATGCCCAGGATGGCGCGTTCGGATGCGCTGTCCGCCAGCTTCAGGTAGATATCGGTCTGCTCCTGGAGCAGGTCATAGAACAGCTTGCGTTTCGCCGCCCGCTGGGTTTCGGTGTAGTTGCTGCCTTCTTCGGTCCGGGTCATGACTTGCTGGGCCACGTCCAGGGCTTTTTGTCGATCGACTTCTTGTGCCACCACCTGGTCGAGTTCATCAGTCAACTGCTGGGCTCGCTGCAGGTTGATGCGACGCTGTGCTTCCACCCGCTTGGGCGGTGAGCCACCGAGCAGGCGCAGGCGCAGATCCAGGTGCCAGAGTCCGTTTGTATCGACTCGCAGCGGCGGACCGTTCTTGTCGGGGGCCAGTGGATCGAGCGGGTCAACGATGGTTGCGCTGCCACCCGCTTCAGGCGTGATCCGATACAGGGCACCTTCAACCTTCGCATGCCATTTATTGTCGATCACGTACAGGCCCTTGTAGGGGCCGTTCTCAATCGGTGCGAGGGGGGAAGAGGGGGGCGAAACCTGCAAACGCTGTAGCCTGGCCTCGAGTGCCGGCGTCAGGCGTCCACTGGCCCTGGCGAAACTGAAGTCCAGGCGCCTGCCGATGTCGGTGTTGGCGTCAGGCAAGGTGACGGTTCCCTCCACGAGGGTGGGCGCCTCTGGTGCCGGCCATTGCTCGGCGATGGCGCGGGGCGCGACAGGGCGCATGGCTTGTTCCTTTATCGATTCGGGTACGACCGCACGAGTCGCAGGCCCATGACCGGCGGGCAACTGGCTCACCAGCAGGGCCAGGTTGACGAGCAGATCGACGGCAGCCAGCTCCCGGGCCACCGGGTCTTCACTGGTCAGCGCCGGAATGTCTTGTTGGGCGCTGGCCATCAGGTTCCAGAGCCAGACGGTGGTCATGGCCGGGCCGCGTAGCAAAGGAAACAGCAAGGTGTTGAACAACAGGCCGCCACCTTCGAGCAACACCGCCCAGCGGCTCTCGCTGTTGGACACCGAATCCCGGTCGGCCTGGGTGACCAGTGCCTGGGCGTTGCAGCCGTAGAGGTACTGCATCAGCTCGCCCTCCTGCAGCGATTGCAACAGCTCGCCGCGGGTATCGTCGACGGCGAGGGCGGCTGGAGCGGGTTTGTCGGGGAGACTGAATTCGTCGCCGGTGAAGAACCGCACAATATGGGGTTCCAGGAATCCGCCGTTGGCGTAGATCGGGCGTGCGGCGTCAGGCAACCAGGTCAGGATGCTGTCCTGCAGACTCCCGGTGGCGGCGATGGCCTGCAACAGCGCTTCGCGTGTGGGAAATTCTTGCAGCGAGGGTGCGTAGAGCGGCCGATACAACAGGTGCGGGCCGGTGGCGATGTCCTGCGCTTCGATGATGAACATGTTGGTCACGATATCGGGCCGGGCCTGGGGCTTGCGCAGCAAACCCAGGTGGCGAATCACCACCGGGCGACCCTCGACCTGCTGGCTCGCTGCGTCGGGTTGCAGGACGGCTTCCAGCAGGCGCAAGCCTCGGAGGGTCACGCCATTTTCGCGGTTCAGCTGCTGCTTCAGCGCCTCAAGCATCAGTTGCGCCGGGATCTGTTCGGCGAAGATCCGTTGCCGGTTCTGCGCCTGGGGCGAATCGCCGAGTAAATGTTGTTGCAGATAGCGAGGATAGGTCGCGCCAATGTCGACCTGTTCGATCAACCCGGTTATGAAGCCCGGCGTCAGCCAGGCCGGCAGCGTCTGGCCCTGGCGATGGCTGAGGGTGAAGGTGCCGCTGGGGCGGGCGACCAGATTGTGGATGGCCAGCTCGGTCAGACTCATCGGTCGCTTCTCGGTGACGCCGATGGTCCCGGGATAGCCCGCCGAAACGCTGAACGTCAGCACCACATCGTCGGGCTGGTAGCGGCTCGATGGCCGCTTGTCCGAACTGTTGTCGTTGGTCTGCCGCAGGCGGCCGAGCAAGGCGTCGACGGTGAAGGCCTTGATGTCGTCGATGCCACCGAGAAAGGTCTGGCCCTGATGGCGTTTTTTTGCGCTGGCCAGGACCAGGCTGTAGTGCTGGAAGGTCGTCTGGTCGACGATGGAGGCGTTTTTCAGCCATTCGGGCAACAGCGACCCAAGGCGTGCCGAAGTGTCAGGCGATGGCCGGGGAGCCTCCAGCAGCGAGCGCGCCGGGTCGCTCAAGTCGGCGTAGAGGCGCTTCAGGTCTTGCAGGTCGATTCGGGCAGGTAGTTGCACAGCCTTGAGGTCGGCCAATTGCTGCTCCAGCAACATCGCCGCCTGGCGCTCGAAGACGTTGCCGCCGATTTCGTAGCGTTGGCAAGTGATGGTGTCGACGGTGTACTGGCGGGCAATCCATTCGCCCCAATGCTGATTGAAGGCCTCCAGGGAAGCAAAAGACTTGACGGCGCTGCCGGGGCTGCACAGCAGGAATTCGGTGGTGCCGTTCTTGATGCGGACCAGGAGGATATCGCCGCCGACCAGCACGGTGCGAGTGCTGTCCTGGGTGAGCCAGGTTTCCAGGGTGTAGGCGTACACCGGTGCCTGTCGGTTGCGACAAAAACGCAGCGCCCGGTCTGGCCAACGGACGATCTGGTCCAGGGCTTCCCGTGCCGTATCCGTGAGCCCGGGTTGTTGCAGCCCACGGATGCTCAGTGTGTTCCTGAGTACGTCGCTGAGCCAGCACCAGCGGCTGGTTCGGCCACTTGTCGCGGTCTGGTCACCGCTGTCGATGCCCTCGTTCCAGTAACGGACCAGCGCATCCTCCAACCCGATCGGCAGGGTCCAGGCCAGTTCAAGTATGGATTTCTTGATGAGCTGCATGTCCAGTCCCCGAGCGCCTGACCAAAGGCGGCGTGGCGGACTGTCGGAGAGAAAACAGTCAAGCGCGCCCTGTGGGGCGAAGTCCGGGGGCGTGCCGGTGGCCAGGTAATCGAGGACCGCGGACATCAAGGGCTGGAAGTGCCAACCGCGCGTGACCGGGTCTGGCATCGCCAATTGGGTCTTGGAGAGGTCGATCTTCAGCCAGGGGTCTCTTTGCTTGATCGCTTGTTCGAGCATGCCTCGGGCGACCTGTTCGAAGGTCGGGCGACTGGCGAAGTGCAGGCTGACGTTTTGGGCCAGCGCGGGGATCGCGTCAGCGGTGGAGAGGGTGGTCATGAGAAGTCCTTTTCACAAAACATGGCCGTCGGGATGACGGCGTGAAAAGTATCGACTGCTCAGTCCGGTGCGGGTGGTACATAGATACCACCGTGCCTGGGAAGAAGTGTGCCGGGGCTGTTCGGCAACGATGGCGGATCAGTTGGTTTCGTTGCCCAGTACCACGTTCAGCGCGCTGCGGGCGTCGTCCAGTTGCACCAACGTCGCATGGCGGGCACCGAGGGCGTCGCGGTTTTCGATGGCGGTGAGGATCGCCTTGTGCCGTGGCATCGCCAGCTCATGCAGGTTGGGTCGCTGGTTGGAATGCTTGAGTGCTTCGGCAATGGCCACCGACAGCATGTTGCACAGGTTGGCGAGCAGGTCATTGTGGGTGGCGTCGGCGATCCGGCTATGGAAATCCAGGTCCGGTTGCAGCAGCGCTTCGGGCGTCGGTGCCGCGTCCATGCGCTCATAGGCTTCACGGATGGCGGCGATGTCGGCGTCGGTGGCGAACTGTGCGGCCAGGGCAGCAGCGGCCGGTTCGATGATGCTGCGCACGCTGGTCAGCAAACCGAAGAACTCATTCTGCGGGCTGCTCTGCATCAGCCAGTGCAACACATCCGGATCGAGCATGTGCCATTCCCGCCGGGCCTTGACCACCGTGCCCACTCGCGGCCGCGAATACACCAGGCCCTTGGCGACCAGCACCCGCGTGGCTTCACGCAGCACCGGACGGCTCACGGCGTACTCTTCGCACAGCAAGGCTTCGGCGGGCAGCTTGTCGTCGGGCTTGAAGCGTCCGGACACGATCTGCATGCCCAGTTCCTGGACGATGCGCGCGTGCATGCTTTTTCGGTCGGAGGGTTTGCGGTAATCCATGGGGTACGGCGCGATCCTGTGGAGGAGATGCTGCGCATGATAGCAGGCGCAGCGAGGACGGGTCGCTAGTGCGATTTTTTGAGGTGGACACAGATCCCTTGTGGGAGCGAGCCTGCTCGCGATAGCGCTCTGTCAGCCAGCATCCATGTTGGCTGACACGCCGCCATCGCGAGCAGGCTCGCTCCCACAGGGGCTGATGGGTCAGTGGGAGTGTCGCGGCACCTCGGCGCCGCGGCAGCCCACCAGGAAGTCGAAGTCGCAGCCCTGGTCCGCTTGCAGCACATGGTCGATGTACAGCTGACGGTAGCCACCCACCAGCAGTTGTTGTGGCGGGGCCAGGTCGGCCAGGCGGGCGGCGAGTTCGGCGTCGGAAATGTCCAGGTGCAGGCGGCCGCTGGCGCAATCCAGCTCGATGAAGTCACCTTCTTTCACCGCTGCAAGAGGACCGCCGGCCGCGGCCTCCGGTGCCACGTGCAACACCACGGTGCCATAGGCGGTGCCGCTCATGCGAGCGTCGGAAATCCGCACCATGTCGGTCACGCCCTGAGCCAGCAGCTTGGCCGGCAAGCCCATGTTGCCGACTTCGGCCATGCCCGGATAACCCTTGGGCCCGCAGTTCTTCATCACCAGGATCGAGCTGGCATCTACCTCCAGTTCCGGGTCATTGATTCGCGCCTTGTACTCGTCGAAGTTCTCGAACACCACCGCGCGACCGCGATGCTGCATCAGCTCGGCGGTGGCGGCGGAGGGCTTGAGCACCGCCCCCAATGGCGCCAGGTTGCCGCGCAGCACGCAGATACCGCCGTCGGCGCGGATCGGGTTGTCCAGGGTGCGGATGACTTCGTCCTTACCGTAGATCGGGGCGTCCTTGGTGTTCTCGCCGAGGCTCTTGCCATTGACGGTCAGGGCGTTCGGGTGGGGGATCAGGTTGGCTTCACCGAGACGACGCAGCACGGCGGGCAAACCACCGGCGTAGTAGAACTCTTCCATCAGGAAGCGTCCCGAGGGTTGCAGGTCGACGATGGTCGGCATGCCGCGACCGATGCGGGTCCAGTCGTCCAGGTCCAGCTGCACGCCGATGCGCCCGGCGATGGCCTTGAGGTGGATCACCGCGTTGGTGGAGCCGCCGATGGCCGCGTTGACGCGGATGGCATTTTCAAAGGCTTCCTTGGTCAGGATCTTCGACAGCTTCAGGTCCTCGCGGACCATTTCCACGGCGCGCATGCCGGACATGTGGGCCAGCACATAGCGGCGTGCATCCACGGCTGGAATCGCGGCGTTATGGGGTAGCGACGTGCCGAGGGCTTCGGCCATGCACGCCATGGTCGAGGCGGTCCCCATGGTGTTGCAGGTGCCGGCCGAGCGGGACATGCCGCCCTCGGCGGCGAGGAAATCGTCGAGGGTGATGGTGCCGGCCTTCACCTGTTCGCTCAATTGCCAGACCACCGTGCCCGAACCGATGTCCTGGCCCTTGTGCTTGCCGTTGAGCATGGGGCCACCGGTGACGACGATGGCCGGTACGTCGCAACTGGCGGCGCCCATCAGGAGGGCGGGGGTGGTCTTGTCGCAGCCGGTGAGCAACACCACGCCGTCAATCGGGTTGCCGCGAATCGCCTCTTCCACGTCCATGCTCGCCAGGTTGCGGGTCAGCATGGCGGTAGGGCGCAGGTTCGATTCGCCGTTGGAGAACACCGGGAATTCCACCGGGAAACCCCCGGCTTCGATCACGCCGCGTTTGACGTGCTCGGCGATCTGCCGGAAATGCGCGTTGCACGGGGTCAGTTCCGACCAGGTGTTGCAGATGCCGATGATCGGCTTGCCATGGAACTGATGGTCGGCGATGCCCTGATTTTTCATCCAGCTGCGGTACATGAAGCCGTTTTTGTCGGCGGTGCCAAACCATTGGGCCGAGCGCAGGGAGGGTTTTTTATCAGACATGATCGATTCTCTTATTGTATGACTATATTGTTCTGGATGAAGCGTAACATAAGCGCAATTTACGCGGTTTGGAAGTGTTGTTGGGTAAATAGTATTACTATATAGTCCTGCTCAATGGAGGGATTGTCCTGGCGTGCATTCGCGAGAGAAATCCCCCGAGGTTCCATAACAACAACAATCGGAGACCGGTCCCATGAGCCAGGAATTGCGGCTTATCCGTCGCATCACGCTGAAACTGATTCCCTTCCTGATCCTGCTGTACCTGATCGCCTATGTAGACCGCTCTGCCGTGGGCTTTGCCAAGCTGCACATGGGCGCCGACCTGGGTATTGGCGATGCCGCCTACGGCCTGGGCGCCGGGCTGTTTTTCATCGGTTATTTCCTGCTGGAGATTCCCAGCAATCTCATGCTCGAACGCTTCGGTGCCCGGCGCTGGTTCGCCCGGATCATGATCACCTGGGGCGCCATCACCATCGGTATGGCGTTTGTGCAGGGGCCCCACAGCTTCTATGTGATGCGCTTCTTGCTCGGCGCCGCCGAAGCCGGTTTCTTCCCCGGTGTGCTGTATTACATCACCCAATGGTTTCCGGTTCGCCACCGCGGCAAGATCCTGGGCCTGTTCATTCTTTCCCAACCCATCGCCATGATGATCACCGGTCCCGTGTCCGGCGGCTTGCTGGGCATGGACGGTGTCCTGGGCCTGCACGGCTGGCAGTGGTTGTTCATTGTCATCGGCCTGCCGGCGGTGTTGCTGACCTGGCCGGTGCTGCGCTACCTGCCGGATGGCCCGCAACAGGTGAAGTGGATGGACCAGGCCGAGAAAGACTGGCTGACCGGTGAACTGAAAAAGGACCTGCAGGAGTACGGCCAGACCCGTCACGGTAATCCGCTGCATGCCCTGAAGGACAAACGGGTCTTGCTGTTGGCGCTGTTCTACCTGCCGGTGACCCTGAGTATCTATGGCCTGGGCCTGTGGTTGCCGACGCTGATCAAGCAGTTCGGCGGCAGCGACCTGGTGACCGGTTTCGTGTCTTCGGTGCCCTATATTTTCGGCATCATCGGTTTGCTGATCATTCCTCGCAGCTCCGACCGCTTGAATGATCGCTATGGTCATCTGGCGGTGCTCTATGTCTTGGGCGCCATGGGGTTGTTCTTCAGCGCCTGGCTGTCGGTGCCGGTGTTGCAGCTGGCGGCGCTGTGCCTGGTGGCATTTGCACTGTTTTCCTGCACGGCGGTGTTCTGGACCTTGCCGGGACGATTCTTTGCCGGCGCCAGTGCGGCGGCGGGCATCGCGTTGATCAACTCGGTGGGCAACCTGGGTGGCTATATCGGGCCGTTCGTGATCGGTGCGCTGAAGGAATACACCGGCAACCTGGCCTCGGGGCTGTACTTCCTGTCCGGTGTGATGGTGTTCGGCCTGGTGTTGACCGGCGTGGTGTATCGCTTGCTGGAGCGCAAGCATGTACTGCCGGCGGACCAGTTCGCGGCCAGTGCGCGGGGAGCGACGCGTACCTGATTCAGGGGGGCGCCCCGATCCACTGTGGGAGCGAGCCTGCTCGCGATAGCGTCGGGTCAGCTTGCACCCTGTTGAATGTGCCGCCGTCATCGCGAGCAGGCTCGCTCCCACAGGGGGGCTGGTGCTGTATTTGAGTTTTGTTTACAGGAGAAAACCATGCGTTTAGTTCAGTTCGAATTGGATAACGGTGAGCGCCGCGTCGGTGTGGTGGACGGCGACCGGGTGCGGGAAGTGCAATGCGCGACGACCGTGCGTGAGCTGGCGCTGGCGGCCATCGGGGCGGGTGTGAAGCTGCAAGAGCAGGTCAACGGCCTGGGATTCGGTGCCGAGCATGATTACGCGCGGTTGCTCGGTGAGCTGCGCATCCTGCCGCCGCTGGATCATCCGGACCCGGCGCACCTGCTGGTCAGCGGCACCGGCCTGACCCACCTGGGCAGTGCCTCGGCCCGGGACAAGATGCACCAGCAGGCCGGCGACGAAGCCGCTATGACCGACACCATGCGCATCTTCAAGTGGGGCGTCGAAGGTGGCAAACCCGAGGCCGGCCAGGCTGGCGTGCAACCGGAGTGGTTCTACAAGGGCGACGGCAGCATCGTCGTCCGTCCGGGGCATCCGTTCCCGTTGCCGCCGTTCGCCGAAGACGCCGGCGAAGAGCCGGAGATCAGCGGCCTCTACGTCATCGGTCTCGACGGCAAGCCTTATCGCTTGGGCTTTGCGGTGGGCAACGAGTTTTCCGATCACGTGATGGAGCGCAAGAATTACCTGTACCTGGCCCATTCGAAACTGCGCAGCTGCAGTTTCGGGCCGGAACTTCGTGTCGGTGAATTGCCTCAACATCTATCCGGGACCAGTCGTATCCTGCGCAACGGCGAAGTGCTGTGGCAGAACGAATTCCTCAGCGGCGAGGCCAACATGTGCCACAGCCTCGAAAACCTGGAATTCCACCATTTCAAGTACAGTCAGTTCCTGCGTCCGGGGGATGTGCATGTTCACTTCTTCGGCACCGCGACCCTGTCGTTCGCCGATGGCATCCGTACCCAGCCGGGTGACGTGTTCGAAATCAGCCAGGCCGAATTCGGCGCGCCGCTGGTCAACGGCATAGCCCCGGTGGACGCGGTGTTCAACCCGGGTACTATCGGCACACTTTAAGAGGAGACTTGCGATGAACCAGATCCTTGGTCACAACTACATCGGTGGGGCGCGCAGCGCGGCCGGCCAGACGCGTTTGCAGAGCCTCGACGCCAGCACTGGCGAAGCCTTGCCGGGTGATTTCATCCAGGCCACGGCGGAAGAGGTCGACGCCGCCGCCAGGGCCGCCGCCGCGGCTTACCCGGCCTACCGCAGCCTGAGCGCGGTGCGCCGGGCCGAGTTCCTTGAGGCCATTGCCGATGAATTGGACGCCTTGGGCGATGAGTTCGTCGCCGTGGTCTGCCGTGAAACCGCATTGCCTGCCGCACGGATCCAGGGTGAGCGGGGCCGTACCAGCGGGCAGATGCGCTTGTTCGCCAAGGTCCTGCGCCGTGGTGATTTCTACGGTGCGCGTATCGACCGGGCCTTGCCGGAGCGCAAACCGCTGCCGCGCCCGGACCTGCGTCAGTACCGCATCGGCCTGGGCCCGGTGGCGGTGTTCGGCGCCAGCAATTTCCCTTTGGCTTTTTCCACGGCCGGTGGCGACACCGCGTCGGCCCTGGCGGCTGGCTGCCCAGTGGTGTTCAAGGCCCACAGCGGCCACATGGCGACAGCCGAATGGGTGGCCGATGCGATCATCCGCGCCGCCGAAAAAACCGCGATGCCGGCCGGCGTCTTCAACATGATCTACGGCGGTGGCGTCGGTGAATGGCTGGTCAAACACCCGGCGATCCAGGCCGTGGGGTTCACCGGTTCCCTGCGGGGTGGACGTGCCCTGTGCGACATGGCCGCCGCGCGTCCACAGCCGATCCCGGTGTTCGCCGAAATGTCGAGCATCAACCCGGTGATCGTCCTGCCTGAAGCGCTGGCGACCCGCGCCGACAGCGTTGCTCGCGACCTGACCGCCTCGGTGGTGATGGGCTGTGGCCAGTTCTGCACCAACCCGGGCCTGGTGATTGGCATCCGCTCGCCGCAGTTCACTGCATTCACCCAACAGGTCGCCGCGCTGATCGGTGACCAGGCGCCACAAACCATGCTCAATGCCGGCACCTTGCAGAGTTATGGCAAGGGCTTGCAGAAGTTGCTGGCCCACCCGGGCATCGAGCACCTGGCCGGGCGCGCACAGGAAGGCAACCAGGCCCGGCCGCAATTGTTCAAGGCCGACGCCAGCCTGTTGATCGAAGGGGACGAGGCGTTGCAGGAAGAGGTGTTCGGCCCGACCACCGTGTTCGTCGAAGTGGCCGACCAGGCGCAACTCAGCGCCGCGCTGAACGGCCTGCACGGCCAACTGACCGCGACCATGATCGGCGAGCCGGGTGATTTCGAGCGGTTCAGCGAACTGACGCCGTTGCTGGAGCAGAAAGTCGGCCGGATCCTGCTCAACGGTTACCCGACGGGTGTCGAGGTGTGTGATTCGATGGTCCACGGCGGCCCTTACCCGGCCACCTCCGATGCCCGTGGCACGTCGGTGGGCACCCTGGCCATCGACCGCTTCCTGCGGCCGGTGTGCTTCCAGAACTACCCCGACAACCTGCTGCCGGAACCCCTGAAAAATGCCAATCCATTGGGGATCCTGCGGTTGGTGGACGGAGTACCGGGGCGCGAGGCGCTCTGACGATCGCGGGGTGACCGCTCCATTGAGGTTGGATGGACGGCCGCCATCGCGAGCAGGCTCGCTCCCACAGTGGTTTCTGGGTGAGTGCAGGATTTGCACACGCCACGGAACCCTGTGGGAGCGGGCTTGCTCGCGATGGCGGCGCGGAAACCTGTGGGAGCAAAGCTTGCTCGCGACAGCGACAGACCAGTCGACATTGTTGCTGACTGACTTACTGCAATCGCGAGCAAGCTATGCTCCCACAAGTGTATGGCTTAACTGACTGGCATTCGGACATGCCCAGCCCTCACATAAAGTTCACGCCGTGAAGTCGCTGGCGTGCAGCTCCTTGACGCCGACCAGTTCGAACTCGAACTCGGCGGTAGCGTCGGCGTTGACGCTGCCGTAGAGAATGCCGTCGGCAAAGCGCAGCTGACCGGTGGCGTTGGTGGCGTCGAAGGCGTTGTTGCCAATGAAAGTGAAGGCATCGATGTTGGCGGTCAGTGGGTTGGCGTCCAGGCCGGTGAGGTCCAAGTGGTCCAGTTCGGTGCTCTTGAAGCCGTTGATCACATCACGCGCCGCGCCGGTCCCCATGTCCGCCAGTGCGTTGAACACGTAAGTGTCCGCGCCGGTGCCACCAGTCAGGTTGTCGGTGCCGGCCCCCCGATCAGTCGATCATCCCCCGAGCCTCCCACCAGCGTATCGTTGCCTGCACCGCCATCCAGGATGTTCCCGGCGCTGTTGCCGGTCAGGGTGTCGGCGTAGGCACTGCCGGTCAGGTTCTCGACATTCTTCAACGTATCGAGGCCCGAGCCTACGGTGTTCTGTTGCGCGGATGTCGAGAGGGTCACGGTGACCCCGGCCAGCGACTGCGCGAAAGACACCGTGTCGTTGCCTTCACGCCCATCCAGCACATTGTTTCCGGCCCCGGCGAACAGCGTATTGTCCAGTGTGTTGCCCGTGCCGTTGGCCGCGTCGGGGGTGTCGATGTACAGGTTCTCGACGTTGCTGGTGAGGGTGTAGCTCGCCAGGCGGCTGTGCACGCTGTCGATGCCTCCGGTCAGCGGATTGCTGTTGGTCTCGATCACCGTGTCGCCGGTGTTGTCGACATAGTACGTGTCATCGCCATCGCCGCCGCTCATGCTGTCGTTGCCGGCGGCACCGTCGAGCACGTTGTCGGCGATATTGCCGGTGATGAAATTGCGTCGTTCATTGCCGGTGCCATCGATGTCCGAGACGCCGGTGAGCACCAGGTTCTCGAGATTGGCCCCCAGGGTCCAACTGACCGAGGCCTTTACCGTATCGATCTGCGAGGCCGAGGTGTTGGTTTCCACCACGCTGTCGAACGCGTTATCGACCACGTAGATGTCGTTGCCATCGCCACCGGTCATGGTGTCGGCTCCCAGGTCACCGTCCAAGGTATCGTTGCCCGAGCTGCCCACCAGGGTGTCCGCCTGGTCGGTACCCGTGATCATCCCGCCCTGGTTGGCGTGGTCGAAGATGTCCTGCACGCTGTTGTTGTCGTTGGGATTGCCATGAAAGCCCAGGTCATCGGCGATGTAGTCGGCCAGTCGTTGGCCGACGATTTCCGCCGACTCCTCGTGCAGATGCCAGACGTCGTCGGGGTACACCAGCGGATCGACTTCATAGCGCAACGGCAGGTCGGTGTAGTCCACCGCCAGCTTGACGTCGGCGCGCTCGGCCGCCATGGCTTCCTGGGCGGCGCGGACATAGCCGACACCTTCGACAATCGAAGCAATCTTGTCCTCGGAATAGCCACGGGCCCGCGCTGCGTCCTGTTCGTAGTGGCCGGTTTCCATCAGGTACACGCTGAAATTGCCGAACTGGGCATGCAGGTAGTCGAACACCTTCAGCGTCGCGGCTTTGTAGGCAGCGGCTGCAGCCTGCTTGTCGGTGGCGCGAGCGATCTCCTGGGCGGCTTCCTCGCCCTGGCCCCAGATAATGCCCATGGTGACGTTATCGATGGACTTGAGTTCGGTGAGCTGATCCTTCAGCAACGTCACGGCGCGCAACAGCGCGGGCCCGGGCTGGTTGGTGTCGGTCAGCCACCAGCACAACTTCAGCTCTTCGGGGCTCAGTGTCGACAAGCCGTTGACGGTGCTGCCGCCCACCGCGATATCGATGCCATTGCCGTCGGCGTCGGTGAACTGGCTGCGCACGTCGTAGGTGGTGTAGCGGTCCAGGTCGTTGACCAGCATGGAGGTGCCGGATTGATCGTCGTCCTCGGTCATGCGCAGCAGGCGCGCATTGGATTGACCGAGGGTCGGCAGGTAGAGGATGTCTTGCTGGGCGCGCTCGCCGAACACGAAATCACTGGCGGTCAGGGTGTTGAGGTAGTTGCCGCTGAGGGCGATCTCGAAGCGGTTGCCATTGGCGTCGGCTTCGGCGGACTTGATGTAGGTCTTGTCGCCGGCCGAGTTCAGGGTCATGTACAGGGTGCCGTTGGTGCCGTCCCCGAGGCCGATGAAGCCCAGGCTGGACACGTCGATCTTGTCCACGCCCACGGTGAAGTCATAGACCGTGTCGGTGGCCGTCACGCCGCCGGTGTCGTAGTCGCGGTAGCTGTCGAGCACGTTGGTGTAGCGAAAGGTATCGGCGCCGTCGCCACCGTACAGGGAGTCGCGTCCGGCGCCGCCGTCGACGATGTCCGCGCCGGTGCCGGCCTTGATCGTGTCGTCGCCGCCCAGGCCCAGGATCAGGTCCGCGCCGGTCGTACCGTTGAGGGTTTCGGCACTGTTGGTCCCGGTGATGGTGTTGGCCGGTGCGTCGGCGACCACCAGCGCGAAGTTGTCGCTGACCGAGGCACCTGAAGGATCGGTGGCCTTGACCAGCACGTCATAGCTACCGGCAGCGGTGCTGGTCGGCGTGCCGCTGAAGGTCAGGCTGGTGGCATTGAAGCTCAGCCACGTAGGCAGGGCCCTGCCATCGGCGAGGGTCGCGGTGTAGGTCAAGACGTCCTGGTTGGCGTCGGTGAAGCTGTCGTGGGCCACGGTGTAGCGGAACGGCGTGCTTTCGCTGGCATTCTGGTCGAGGAGCGGAATGGCCACGACCGGCGCCACGTTGCCGGGGCTGTTCTGGTCGGCGAATACGAAGTGACTGGCCGTCAGGCTGCTGACCAGATTGCCCGCCAGCGACACTTCGAAGCGGTTGCCGTTGGCGTCGACGGTCAGGTCCTTGAGGTAGGTACGGTTGGTCGAGGCGCTGTAGGTCAGTTGCAGGGTGCCATTCAAGCCATTGCCCAGGCCGGTGTAGCCGAGCGCCGAGACGTCGATCTTGTCGGCGGCCACATCGAAGTCGAGGATCTGGTCACTGGCGCTGGTGGAACTGGTGCGGTAGCTGTCGAGCTTCGAGGTATAGCGGAACACGTCGGCACCCGCGCCGCCGGTGAGTTTGTCTACCCCGGTACCGCCGACCAGGATGTCGTTCCCGGCGCCGCCATTGAGAGTGTCGTTCCCGGCGCCACCGAACAGTTGCTCGTTGGCCGCGGTACCGGTCAGCGTGTCGTTGTTCGGCGTGCCATTGATGACGACGGAGGTGGGCACGTCCTGCACGGCGAGGGTAAAACTGTCGCTGACAGTGGCGTTGCTGCCATCGGTTGCGGTGACTTGGATGGAATAGGTGCCCGAGGCGGTGTCGCTTGGCGTACCGCTGAAGGTGCGCGTGGCGGCATCGAACACCAGCCAACTGGGCAGGGCGCTGCCGTCGGCCAGTTTGGCGGTATAGCTGAGGCTGTCGTTGTCCGGGTCACTGAAACTGGTGGCAGGCACCACGTAGCTGAACGGTGTGTTCTCCGTCGCATTCTGGTCCAGCAACGGCGTCGCCACCACCGGCGCATGGTTGGTCGGTGACGTCGTCGCGAAGACGAAGTTGGCGCTGGTCAGCGTGTTCAGGTAATTGCCGTCCAGGGCCACTTCGAAGCGGTTGCCATTGGCGTCGGCGGTCAGGGACTTGATGTAGGTCTTGGTGCCGGCGCTGTTGAGCACCAGGTACACGGTGTCGTTCTTGCCATCCCCCAGGCCGGTGAAGCCCAGGGCCGACAGGTCGATTTTGTCGGAAGCGACGTTGAAGTCGGTGATCAGGTCGCCCAGGTTGGCGCCGCCGGTGTTGTAGTTGCGGTAGCTGTCCAGGCGGCTGGAAAACACGAAGGTGTCCGCCCCGGCACCGCCGGTGAGGGTGTCCATGCCGGCCCCACCGTCGAGCTTGTCGTCGCCGGCGCCGCCACTGAGGCTGTCGTTGCCCGCCAGGCCAAGCAGGGTATCGGCCGAGTCGCTGCCCGTCAGCGTGTCGTTGCCACTGGTGCCGGTGACCACCCGGTTGAAGATGAAGTTGTTGGCCGTCAGAGTGCTGGCGAGGTTGCCGGAGAGAATCAGCTCGAAGCGATTGCCGCTGGCATCGGCGTCGAAATCCTTGATGTAGGTGCGGTCATTGCTGGCGCTGTAGCTGATCTGCAGAGTGCCGCCACGACCGTTGCCCAGGCCGGTAAAGCCCAGGCCGGCGAGGTCGATCTTGTCTTGGGTGACATCGAAGTCGGTGATGGTGTCATCGAAGCTGGTGGTTGCGTTGCGGTAGCTGTCGGACTGACTGGAGAAGCGGAACGTATCGGCGCCTGTGCCGCCGGTGAGTTTATCGATGCCCGCGCCGCCCACCAGGATGTCGCCGCCGGCTGCGCCGTTGATGGTGTCGTTACCGGCGCCACCGTAGAAAATCTCGCTGGCGCTGGTGCCCAGCAGCGTGTCGTTGCCGGCGGTGCCTTGTACGGTGGTCATCGGTTCCGTGGCACTGACGTAGCTACCATCGCCATAGACCAGCGTCGCGCCCTTGCTGGTGTGGCTGATGGTGTTGGCGATGATCGCATTGCGATCGGTGCCGTCTTCGTTACGCTCGGCCACGCCATAGGTCGACAGGTCGCTGCCACTGATGAGGTTGCCCTGGATCGTGTTATCGCTGCCGTTGAAGTACTTGCCGGAGACACCCAGGGTGTCGTCGTAGGACTGGATGATGATCTCGGGAACGGCGCCGCCCAGGGAATTGCTGTTGAGGGTGTTGTCGATGATCTCGACGTGGTTGCTGCCGTAGATACGTACCCCGGCGCTGGCGTTGTCGTGGATATCGACGCCGGTGACTGTCACTTCGCTGGACAGTTTGATCAGCACCCCTTCGGCGCCGTTGCCGTACACCTCGCCACCGGTGATGGTGATGTTGCTGGGGGAGGGGATGTTCTCGCTGCCGCGCTGCACCACGATGCCGTTGCCGCCGTTGTCATAGGCGACGTTGTTGGTGAGGGTAAAGTCGTGGGTGCTGGTGACGACGTTGAAACCGTGCCGGTCATTGTCGTAGGCAACGTTGTTTTCGAAGGTGCTGTCGCTGAGGAAGTCGGCCACGAAGCCGTCCAGGCCGTTGCCGTGGGACACGCTGTTCTTGATGACCATGTTGACGGTCTGTTCGTGGGGGTCGAAGCCGTACCCCGAGCAGTCCTTGATCTCCACGCTGTCGATGGTGACGTTGGAATCGTAGCCTTCTTCGCCGGGAATGTACCCGTTGAACCAGCCGTCGATCTTGCCGGTGGTGTGGTCGCGGTTGCCGTCGATGGTGAGCTGGCTGATGCCGAAATCGTGGGTCTCTTCGCCGTAGGCGGAGCGGATGACGCCGGTGATCTTGGTGTCGGAACCGTCGGCCACCTTGACGGTGGTCTCGCCCATGCCGTCGCCATACAGGTGGACGTTGCTCTTGAGCATCAGGCAACCATCGGAAGGTTCTTCGCCGGCCGAAACGATATAGGTCCCCGCCGGCACATACACCTGCCCCCCACCTGCCGCTGCCGCCGCGTCTATCGCTGCCTGGATGGCCGCGGTGTCATCGGTAATACCGTCTCCTTTGGCGCCAAAATTTTGTACGTTGAAAATCATGAGCTTATCTCCGTATCGGGCTGGAACCACGGTAGATGCCAATATTCCATCGGCGACCACAGGGTTATGACCTGACGGAGCGTGAAAGTTGTGACCGAATGTCGGGGAAGTGTCAAAAAGCTGAACTACCTGATCAGCGGTCGGGAACCTTGTGCGGGAAAGTTACGTTTCATTGACGCCGCGCCCTCTGTGGGAGCGAGCCTGCTCGCGATAGCGATGGATCAGCTGGTATCGATACTGAATGTGCAGCCGCCAATCGCGAGCAGGCTCGCTCCCACAGGGGAGTGGTGGCTTGATGAGCGGTTGCTTGATTGGCATCAACCCGGGGATCCGGCCCACGCGTTAGTCTCGGGTAAACCATCGAGCGCAACCGGACGGCCCCCATGATCTATCCGCTGTTCCTGACCCTGCACCTCTTCGCCGCCCTGGTGTTCATCGGCACGGTGTTCTTCGAGGTGCTGTTCCTGGAGAGCATCCGCCAGCAATTGCCCGCCAAAGTCATGGTGCTGCTCGAACAGGGCATCAGCCGGCGTGCCCGCCAGTTGATGCCCTGGGTGCTGCTGGTGCTGTTCGGTGCGGGGGTTGGAATGGTCTGGTTGCGCTACTGGCCGTTGTTGATCTCGCCGTGGCAATCGTCGTTCGGTCTGTTGCTGGGGTTGAAGATCCTGCTGGCGGGCAGTGTGCTGGGGCATTTTCTCTGGGCCATGTGGCTGTTCAGGCGCGGGCACATGAACGCACGCTACGTCCAAGTCATCCACACTCGGGTGTTCCTGCATCTGGTGGCGATCGTGCTGTTGGCCAAGGGCATGTTCTACGTCAGTTGGTAACAGGGTGGCATGGGTTCAAGGCGCTTGATACAGGTCAAGGTGGCTTGGGGGGTGAGGCCGGACAATATCCCCGCGCAGCCACTCGGAGATTGTCATGTTCGACCTGCTACATAAATTCCACGGAGGCGTCGGCTCCCTCGATCTGCTCCGAGGGTTGCGCCACAGCCGCCAGAAACGGCGACCCCTATCGTTGTCGGTGCACCTGCCGTCGCGCCTGAGGCTGGCGTCGTGTTCACCCCTTGCCAGCGTTTGCCAGTGCGCCGGGATCGATGTCTATCTGCAATCGCTGATGTACGAGATGGGCCTGGTCGGCTGTCACCTGGGGACGGGCCGGCGGGTCGATCAGTTCTGGCTGACCGGCGGCACGCCGGTGATCGTTCATCTACAGCGGCTGATGGGGGAATTGCGCAAGCGCTTCGACTTTTCCGAGAGCGGCGACCGGGGCATCGAGCTGGACCTGCATCACACCGATTGGTCGACCATGGGCCTGATCCGCGACCAGGGCTTCACCCACGTCAGCATCGGTGTCCCCGACATGGGCGCCGACCGCGACCTGTCGGTGGATTGCTACCAGAATCCGGCACCGATCCATTCATTGATCGACGCGGCGCGGACTTTCGGCTTTCGCTCCATCAGTATTGACCTCGGTTATGGTCACGCCTGGCAGACACCCCACAGCTTCGCATTGAAGCTGGCCACTTTGATCGAACTGGAGCCGGATCGGCTGCACGTGTTCGATTACGCTCGGGCGCCTTATCGCTACCGTTTGACGGACGCCACCATGGCCGGCAGTTTTTGCAGCCAGGCGGACAAGGAGGCCATGCGCCGGATCAGCTGCGAACAGCTGATCGGAGCGGGGTATCACTACATTGGGAAAGGACTGTTTGTCCGGGCCGACGATGACCTGGCGGTCGCCCAGGAGCATGGGCGCTTGCACCATGACTGCCAGGGTTTTACCCGGCATGGTTGCTGTGACCATGTGGGGTTCGGGCTGGCGGCCATCACCCAGATCGACGATCTGTACGTGCAGAACACCGAGGATTTGTTGCTGTACCGCCAGCAACTGGGGGCCGGGCAACTGCCGGTCTGTCGCGGTTGGCGTTGTGAGGCTGGGGCTCAGGTCAGGGCGGCGGTAACCGAACAGCTTTCCTGTGACCTGGAACTGGACATCCCCGCCATCGAGGCCCGTTTCGGACTGGTTTTTCGCGACCATTTCGCGTCGATCTGGTCGCAGCTGGAAGCCTTGAATGTCGATGGATTGATCGAGTTGTCGAGCCGCTTCATCGGCATCCTGCCGGCCGGTCGATTGAGCGTGGACGCGATTTGCAGTCTGTTCGACCCGTGCCCTGACGATGCACTTGCCATGCCCTTCGAACCGATACCGACCAAGCCTTTTGAAAGGTTGAATCCATCATGAATGCCCCATCCACGTTCAATCGTGCCCTGGTCGAGAAGTACGATTGCCCGGGACCGCGCTACACCTCCTATCCCACGGCGCCGCAGTTCCACCAGGCATTTGCCATGGATGAATACCGCGAGGCTGCCCGGCGTAGCAACCAGGCCTTGGTGCCCAAGCCGTTGTCGGTGTACATCCACGTCCCGTTCTGCCAGAGCCTGTGTTACTACTGCGCGTGCAACAAGATCATCACCCGCAAGACCCATCGCGCCGCCGAATACCTGACCTACCTCAAGCGTGAAATCGCCCTGCAAGCGAGCTTGTTCGATCGCACGCGCAAGCTGACCCAACTGCATCTGGGGGGCGGCACGCCGACCTATCTGACCCACGAACAACTGGCCGAGCTGATGGCCTGCCTGCACCAGTCGTTCGACATGGACGACAGCGACGCCCATGAGTTTTCCATCGAGGTCGATCCGCGGACCATCGCTGCCGAGCAGGTCAAGGGGCTGCGTCAGTTGGGCTTCAACCGCCTGAGTTTCGGCATCCAGGATTTCGATGCCCAGGTGCAAGCCGCCGTCAATCGGGTACAAAGCGAGGCCCAGGTCGCGGCATTGGTGGCGGCGGCCCGGGAGGCGCGCTTCAAGTCGGTCAGCGTCGATCTGATCTATGGTCTGCCGTTGCAGACCCTCGCCAGTTTCGATACTACCCTGGACAAGATCATTGCCCTGCGCCCCGACCGGATTGCGGCCTACAGCTACGCGCACCTGCCGCAGCGGGTGAGGGCGCAGCGGATGATCCGCCCTGAAGACATGCCCCCGCCAGAGCGCAAACTGGAGCTGCTCGAACTGACCATCAATCGGCTGAGCGAGGCGGGTTATGTCTACATCGGCATGGACCACTTTGCGCTGCCGGACGATGAGCTGGTGCGTGCCCGTGGGCAGGGTACCCTGCAGCGCAATTTCCAGGGCTACTCCACCCACGCGGACTGCGACCTGATCGGCCTGGGCGTGTCCTCGATCGGCAAGGTCGGCGACAGCTATAACCAGAACGTCAAGGAGCTGTCCCAGTATTACGCCCGCCTGGACCAGGGCCTGCTGCCGGTGCAGCGCGGCTATCGCCTGAGCGATGACGACCGCTTGCGGCGTGAAGTCATCAGCGAATTGATGTGTCATGGGCGCGTGGATGTCAGCCGGATCGAGACTGGCCACGGCATTTGCTTCAGCGAATACTTCGCCGGCGCGTTGTCCCGGCTCCAGGAACAGGTGCGTGACGGATTGCTGCAAATCCACCCCGACGCGCTGGTACTGCTGCCCCAGGGACAACTGATGATGCGTAGCGTTGCCATGGCCTTCGACGCCTACCTGGAAGCAGCCCCGACGGTCCAGTATTCGCGAACGGTGTAAGGCCGTGATGAAGCTCTACGATGTTGGCTGTGCCGCCGTCATCGCGAGCAGGCTCGCTCCCACATTATCCGGGGCGCTTTCGGCATTTGCGTCCGGCGCCAATCCCCTGTGGGGGCGAGCCTGCTCGCGATGGCGATAGGTCAGCTTGCGTGGGTGTTGAAGGTGCCCGAGCCAGGTCAGGTTCTTTCACCGTCGGGTGTCGCAGACGCCGGGATCAGGTCGCGCACGGCATAGAAACCCTGCACCAGCCGATTCTTGGCCCGGTACTCGCAAAGCAGCAGCAGGGTGTCGGGCAACTGGGCGATCGATGAGGCAGGCTTGACCACCATGGTCTTGCCTCCCGAGCGTAAACGGACAAGTGTTCCAGGTTCGAATGTGCCCATCTTCGTTCACCTCACAGTCATGGTGTTTGTGCGTTCGACCCAACCCCCACCCAGCGCCTTGTACAGGTTGACCTCGGCGAGCAGCTGCGACAGTCGATCGACGATAAGGGTCTGCCGGGCGCTGAACAGTGAGCGTTGTGCATCGAGGAACGTCAGACTGCTGTCGACGCCAATACGATAGCGACGCTCCGCCAGCCTGTAGTAGTCCTGGTTGGCCTGTACCAGATCGGTCTGCGCGACCAACTGTTCCTTGTAGGTCTTGCGCGCCGCCAGGCCGTCGGAGACTTCCCGGAAAGCCGTCTGGATCGACTTCTCGTACTGGGAGACGCGGATATCCTTCTGGATTTTCGAATAGTTCAGGCTCGCCCGAAGGCTGCCGGCATTGAAAATCGGCAGGTTGATCTGGGGCTGGAACAGCCAGCTGCCCGACCCGCTCTTGAACAGCCCGGACAACTCATTGCTCGAGGTGCCGGCGTTGGCGGTCAGGCTGATGCTCGGGAAGAAGGCAGCACGGGCCGCGCCGATATTGGCGTTGGCCGCTTGCAGCAGGTACTCGGCCTCAAGCACATCCGGACGGCGTTGCAACAGGTCCGAAGGCAGGCCGGCCGGAACCTCGCTCAGCAGCTCTGAAGCCAGGGGGCGGGCGGGCAGGTCATCCGCGACCGAAGTGCCGACCAGCAAGGTGAGATTGTTGAAGTCCTGGGCAACCTGGCGCTGGAACTGGGCCAGGCGGGCCCTGGCATCTTCCACCGAGGTACGAGACTGGCTGAGGGCCAGGGCCGAGGCGGTGCCCACCTGATTGCTTCGTTCTGTCAGGCGCAGGCTTTGTTCATAGGACTGCAGCGTGTCCTGGGTCAGTGCCAGTAATTCCTGGTCGGCACGCCAGGTCAGGTAGGCACTGGCGACACTGCCCACCAGGCTCAGTTGGGTGCTGCGGCGAGCTTCTTCGCTGGACAGATAGATGAGGGACGCCTGGTCGCTGAGGCTGCGTATGCGTCCGAACAGATCCAGCTCATAAGCGCTGATGCCCAGCGTGGTGGAATATGAGCTGCTGATCCCCGGTTTGCCGGTTCCCGTCAGGCTGCCCGGCAGCCGCTGGCGCGAGCCGGTGCCGTTGGCACTGATCGCCGGGAAGATGTCCGCGCGCTGGATCCGGTATTGCGCCTGGTAGGCCTCGACGTTCAGGGCCGCCACGCGCAAGTCGCGGTTGTTGATCAACGCGCTTTCGATGACTTGCTGCAGCGCCGGATCATGGAACAGGTCCCGCCAGCCCTGATCGGCCGCGGCAGGTCCCGACAGGGCCGGGGCATAGGCGGACGTCTGGGGATATTGCGCGGCGACGGGGGCATCGGGGCGCTGGTAGTCCGGGATCAGCGAACAACCGCCGAGCAGGAGTGTCGCGGCCGTCAAAGGGCTCAGAAGTTTACGCATCGACCTGTCTCATCGTGATGCCTGCCAGGCCCCGGTGGCACGGGCAGGGGTTCGGTTAGATCCGTGCGCGCCGGTGCCTGCGCATCAGGATCCGATCATCCATTTCGCCAGCCCATGCCGTCCGCTGACGCCAAGTTTGGCGGCGGCGCGTTTGAGGTAGGTTTCGATGGAGCTGTTTTTGACCTGCAGCTTTTCCGCTATCTCCGGGACGGTGCCGCCTGCCAGGAGTCCCAGGCAGACCTCTTTTTCCCGCACCGACAGGGTCACGTCACAAGGGCTCAATCGTTCATCGAAATCCCGTTGCAATTGTGTCTGGTCAGCGATGTTCAGTGGATGAGAGGTGGCGCTGCCCGGGCTCCTGAGAGACGATTGCCGATTGAGGTGGGCATGACGCTCCCCCAGCGGCAACAGTGTCTCGGAGAGGTATTTCAAAAAGGACAGTTCCTGCAGGGAAAAGTCGCGCTGTGCCTGGGGCCGGTGCAACGAGATCACGCAGCGACGATTGCCCTTGCGCGAAATCAGGCTGCATTGATGGGAAGTACCCAGGCAGTTGTTGTCTCTTTCGTTCTTCATCCGTGCGCCCAGGTGGATCAGCAGGGCGTCGTCCACTTCCAGCACCCGTTTCACCAGGGGGTGGTCGTTGCGCTGTATTGCAGTGGTAGGGCAGACGGATTGCATCTGCGGGCTTTTCGGCTGGCCTGCATCCCCGAGCAACTGCACATCGAGGACCGTTGCCTGGGCATCGTCAATTGTCCACTCACTCAGTTCGAGTCGACTGACAGGCACCGATGTTTCGATCAGTTGGTGCATGTTGGTCAAGAAACTCTCGTGTCCGACACTTGAAATCAGCTTCCCTAGCTCCGCGTAGATGTGCGTGTTTTGCGCACCTCCAAAAACCGCATGTCGATTCATATGCTTATCCTGCATATCGAAACTGCTTTGCATCTCAGTGACCGTCGACGGAGAAAAATCCGATCGCTTCCTAAAATGCTGAAGCCTTTTCTGGATTTAAGACCTGAGGATCAAAATCACCTGTGAATCCATTCACATGAAAAACGATTCAGCCGGTGGGACTATTAAGCATTCTCATGTAGGAAAAGTCTGTAAGGGAAAACAGGGACAGTCCGACGGTCCTGTTTTAGCTGACGATTCCTGGCAAAAACCTCTCCCTTTGCAAAATGCCTGGTCAGTACGGTTAGCCAGCCTGATTGGCTGATTTTAAAATTAACCCCTAAAAACATAAGGTTATAGAAGCGGGTGGGCCGTTGGCTGCTTCCTGTGTCTGGTTTTCGACGCCTCGATAGCGCTTTTTTTCTAGGGGTAAACGCCCAGAATTAAAGTTCCAAATCTGTAGGACGCCTCCTATTTTTGAATTTTTTTTCATTTTTGTCTATGCGTGAGTCGATTTCAGTCATTGACGTAGGCTGCAACCGGTTGTAGGCCGGGTTTGAACGACAGGATGTCGAGGTTCTTTTTGCGCCAGCTGCTCTGTGGTGTCAGGCGGAAGTACCATTCCCGGGCCCAGCAGGCGAATGTCGATTCGGCCTGTTCGATACCGCTCATGAAACGTGCGGCATTGACGATGCCGTTGGCCCGGGGGAGTCGGTACGCCTGGTAATGTGCCAGCGCGCTGCCAAGGTCCGGCGCCTGCGCCAGGCAATCGGCAAGCACCACGGCATCCTCAACGGCCTGTGCCGCACCCTGGCCCAGGCTGGGCAGCATCGGATGAGCGGCATCGCCCAGCAGCACCACGTGCCCATCGCGACATTGCTTCACGGGATGACGATCCCGGGCGTGCATTTTCAGCAGGTCACTCTCGGGCGTGGCCTCGATGGCGGCAACGACCTCCGGTGCCCAGCCGGCATAGGCGGCGAGCACTTCCTGTTTATTGACGTTCAAGGCGTCGTCAGCCGCATTGGCACGGTTGCAGGTGCCCCACCAGTACGCATGGCCATCCCCTACGTCACACAGCCCGAACCGCTTGCCGCGACCCCAGTAATGGGCCACATAGCCCTCGGTCATCACCGGATGGCGCAACGGCGTTACCGCGAGCCAGGCGATATAGCCCGAGGGGCGTGTAGGTGTCTCGCCGAGCATCTGCCGGCGGATGACCGAATTCAGGCCATCGGCGCCGATCAGCAGGTCGGCTTCCTGGGTGCTGCCATCTTCGAACTGCACCGCCACGCCATCCGGGCGATGGCTGTAGCCCACGCAACGCAACCCGGTGGTCAGGCTGTCGGGTGCGAGCTGCTGGGCCAGGGCGCGCAGCAGCAACGGGCGTTGGATATTCACATTGGGATGGCCCAGTTGCTCGCCGACCTCGTGAATCGGCATGCGGGTGATGGGCTCGCCGTTGTGCTTCTTGAAGAAAAACTGGCGGATCGCCTGGCCTGCCTGCTCCACCGGAACGTGGGCGTCGATCGAGTGCAGCGCCGCCATGGCATTGGCCATGATGGACAGACCGGTGCCGCCGGTGCGCAGCGTCTGGGCCGCTTCGAAGACCTTGACCTGCCAGCCCGCTCGTTGAAGGGCGATGGCTGCGGTCAGTCCGCCGATACCGGCGCCTGCCACGATGGCTTTCCTGGGTGTTGTCATGTTGGTTTCACCTGTTCCGTGGTGCTATTCACTTGAGATTTGTATGAATCATTGTGGCGAGGGGATAAATCCCCTCGCCACAGATTCAACTGCTAGGCCAACGCCGCCAGGGCACCGGCATGTGCAGCCCGGGCCGCGTCCATTCGTGAGCGGATGATGTCGCCCACCCGCTCGATGTGCGGCTCGCGCATCATGGTCAGGTGGTCGCCTTCCACGGCCACCCGCTGCACCTGGGGCGCAATCGTCCGCCAGCCGCGATACGGGTCGTGAAAGGCAGTGCCCACCTGCTCATGGGGCGCCTGCAGCACGTCGGGCAGCTCGACATCCGCGGCGAACAACGTGATCGGCAGGTCCATCGGCGGGAAGCGGTAGTCCAGCAGCGATTGCCAGTTGGCATGGAAGACCTGGAACAATTGCGTCAAGGCGGTCCGGGTGATGTTGTTGTCGAAAATGCCTTGCTCGATACCATGCTGCTTGATCGCATCGAAGGCGTCCGCGTCAGTCATGGAAGAGAAGTCCAGGGCCTGGTAGTCGTATTCCTTCTGGCCGTCGCCGCTGAGCAATTCCCACATGAACCAGTTCATGAACTCGCTGCGTTCTATTCGGACCTCGCCCTGCTTGACGCGCACGATGGTGTCCAGCAGGAACACGTTGTGCAGGCGCCGTCCGCGCCGCCGCAACTCGCTCGCCAGCTCATAGGCCACGATGCCGCCGTAGGACCAGCCGCCGATGTTCAGCGGGCCTTGGGGGGCGACCTGTTCAATGGCGTCCGCGTAGCACACGGCCTGGGCCTGCACCGATTGCAGCGGCTCACGGGCATCCCAGGTCCCTGGCGCTTGCAGCGCATAGAGATGAACCTGATCCTTGAGCGTCCGGGCGAGGGCGGCGTAACACAGCACATGCCCACCGATGGGGTGGACCAGGAACAGCGTCGGCGCCCGGCTGGCATTCTTGAAATCCACCAGCGCGCCGGTGTCGGAGGGCGCGGCGTCGGTCCGCTGCAGGACCTGGGCGAATTCGGCAATGGTCGGAGCCTGGATGAAGTCGGACAGTGACGGCTCCAGGCCCTGGTGCCGGGTCAGCATGGCAACCAGTTGCACGGCCTTGAGCGAATTGCCGCCGAGCTCGAAGAAGTTGTCGTGCACGCTGATGTCTTCCAGGCCCAGGGTTTCTTGCCAGTAGGCTTGCAACAGGTCTTCCGTGGCGTTCCTGGGCGCGGTGAACGGGCGTAGCAGGGTGGTTTGCACCTCGACCTTCTGCAGTTGTCGGCGGTCGATCTTGCCGGTGGGGCCAAGGGGGATCCGCGCGATGCCGACCAGGGTGTTCGGCACCATGTAGTCGGGCAGCGCCAGGCGCATCTCGGCCTTGAGTTGATCCAGGTCCGGCTCGCGCCCCGGCATGGCCTGGACGAAGCCCACTAGATAACGACTGCCGTCCGCTGCCGCCTTGTCGATGACCGCCACCTGCTGGATGTCGGCACCGAACCGGCTGGAGCCGAGCATGGCCACCTCGATTTCCCCCAGTTCGACGCGATAACCGCGGATCTTCACCTGCGCGTCGCTGCGGCCCTGATAGACGAGGTCACCCGAAGGCAGGTAGAACCCGATGTCGCCGGTTTCATAAAGACGCCGGGTCTTGCCGTCCAACTGGCGATAGATGAAGCGCTCGTCAGTCAGGTCAGGTCGATTCCAGTAGCCGTTCGCAAGGCAGATGCCTTCGATGAACAAGTCTCCTGTGACCCCGACCGGGCAGGCGTTGCCCGTGGCATCCAGGACATGCATGCGGACCCTGTCGATGGCGGTGCCAATCGGCGGCATGCTCGGCCAGGACGCTGCGGCGCCTTCCAGCTTGAGGCAAGTGACCACATGGGCTTCCGTCGGGCCGTAGTGATTTTCCACTCGGCAATCGTCGAGACTGTCCAGCAGGTTGCGGATTTCGGCGGTGATTTTCAGCTGCTCGCCGGCCACGCTGATCTGGCGCAGCGAGGCGGGGCGGAGATCGAGTTGCTGGGCAACTTCCGCCAACCCCTGGAAGGCGACGTAGGGCAGGAACAGCCGATTGATGTCTTGCAGCTGGATAAATTTAAGCAGCCGGATGAAGTCATAGCGCAGCCCTTCGTCGATCATGGCCAGCTCTGCACCGCCGCACAGGGTGGAGAAAATCTCCTGGAACGATACGTCGAACGAAATGGGCGCGTACTGCAGTGTCTTCAACGGTTTGCCGGTGTCCTGCTGGCGGTTCTGCCAGAGCACCAGGTTGGTCAGCGCACGGTGTGGCATGGCCACGCCCTTGGGGCGTCCCGTCGAGCCCGAGGTATAGAGCAGGTAGGCGTTATCTTCGCCTGCAATGCCGGCGGCAATCTGGGCCACCAGCTCATGACTGCGGGCCAGGTCGTCATCGAATCCGGCGACCACGTCGTTCCAATGACGCTTGACTGTCTGGCCTGCCAGGGTGTTCGCCAGGGTGGCCGACGCATCGGCAAACAGCAGCAGGCTCGGTTGGGAGTCTTCGAGAATCAGCCGGATACGTTCATGGGGGTAGCTCAGGTCAATCGGCACATACGCCGCGCCCGCCTGCACCACGCCGAGCAGGGCAACGATCAGCTCGGGCGAGCGGGGCATCATGATCGCCACCCGATCGCCTTGTCCGATGCCGTGTCGGTGCAACCAACTCACCAGTTGCGCGCAGGTGTCGCTCAGTTGGCGATAGGACAGGTGGGTCTGCTCGAAGCTCACAGCGATTCGTTCGTCGTGGCCCGCCAGGCGGTCCAGCAACAAGGACGACAGATTGTCATGGGGCATTGCCGTGACGGCCGTCGGCATGGCTTGGACGGGGTTGGGCAGCCAGGCCGGTATGCTTGGCGCGGAACCGGGCCCGGCAATCATCAGCTCCAGGGTGCGCAGCAGGTAGTCGGCATAGGCCTCGACCTGGCTGGTGGCGACCCGCGCCGTGCAGTAGTCCATTTTCAGCATCAGTGAGCCGTTGGCGGGATGGCGACCGATGGTGGTCAGCAGGTCATAGTTGCTGGCTTCGGTGGTGTCCCATTCGGTGAGGATTCCCTCGTCCTGCGTCAGCATGTCCTTGAGCACATAGAAGTCGACGTAGTTGAACACCACGTTCAGGGCCACGGCGGTTTCGCGATGGATCAGTGCGAAGGGATAGCGCCGATGGGCGAACACCTGCTGCTCCTGGGCGATCAGCGCGCGGATCACCTCGAGCCAATTGCAGCCCTGGGTGTCGAAACGGATGGGCAGGGTATTGAGGAACAGGCCCAGCACCGAGGCCGCATCTTCGAATTCCGGACGACCGTGGCTGATGACGCCACACAGCACTTCCGTCTGGTTGGACAGAATGGCTTGGGCGAAACCGTGGGCTGCCAGCAGGACCGCGCGCAACGGCAGGTCCTGGACGCGGCAGAACGCCTCGAGCCGCGCCAGGTCCGCCGGGGGCAGTTCCCGCCAGGCCGAGCGGTGCTGAACCGGGTCGGGGGCGACCACGGAGACCCAACTGGTCATGGAGGCGGCCGGTGCATCGCGCAGGTATTCGCTCCAGAAGTGGCGGTGGACGTCGGACGCCATGGCTTCCCGCTCCAGGACGGCGAAGTCGGCGGGTGTCGTGGTCAGGGCGGGCAATACGTCCGTGCCGGGTTCCGAGGTGTATAGCGTGATCAGGTCACGCATGAGGGTAGCGACGCTCCAGCCATCGAGAATCGCATGATGGAAACTCAACACCAGGTCGATTTCCTGGGCCGCGACAAACACGCAGAACTGATACAGCGGCGCCCGTTGCCAGTCTTCGCGGTAGCGCTTGCGCTCCTCCACATAGGCAGCAATCGCCTGGGCCCGGGCTTCAGGGCTCAGTGACACGGCGTCGATGACTTGCACCGGCGGTTCGACGCTTGAATGAATCCGGGCCATCGGGGTTTCGGCATGGCCGATGTCGAACGACATGCGCAATGCCGGGTGACGGCAGATCAACGCGCGGCAGGCCCGGTCCCAGGCGAGCGGATCCCAGCGCAGGCGCAGGCGGTAGCGGAAGATGTCGTGATAGATCGCCGAATCCGGGTGCATCATCGAGTGGTAGATCATCCCGACCTGCAGTTGCGAGGCGGCAAAAACATCCTCGAACTCACCTTCATTGGCCAGGCGGATCGCCTCCGGCACCTGGGCGAACGGGGCGACATGGGCCGAGGGCGCCAGGTCCGCCGGCGCGACGGCCTGCGCCTGCAGGCTCTGGGCCAGTTCAGCGATGGTCGGGTGCTGATAGACCTGTGCCAGCGTCAGGGCGATCCCGTGTTCACGGGCCTTGATCTGCAAGTGGATGACTTTCAGGGAGTCGCCACCGAGCATGAAGTAATTGTCGTGGACACCGGGCACGGGGCGTTGCAGATTGTCCGCCCAGAGTTCGGCCAATGCCTGTTCCAGGGCGTTGCGCGGCGCGGTCGCGTCGGTGCTGCCGAAGGATTGTGCGGGTTCCGGCAAGGCCTTGCGGTCGAGCTTGCCGTTGGCGTTCAAGGGCAATTGTTCAAGCTGGATCAGGTGCCGGGGCACCATGTAGTCGGGCACGTGCTGGCGCAAGGTTGCACCCAGGGCCTGGGGTGACAGCACACAGCCGGACTCGCCCACCAGGTAGGCGCTGAGGCAGGCATCGCCTTCGGTTTCCTGGCGTGCAATGACCACGACTTCCTTGACGCCTGCACAAGCCGCCAGGTGCGCTTCGATCTCACCGAGTTCGATACGCAGGCCTCGGATTTTCACCTGGAAATCGTTGCGGCCCAGGTATTCGATGCTGCCGTCGGGCAGCCAGCGACCCAGGTCGCCGGTTTTGTACAGGCGCGCCTGCGGGTCGGCCTGGAACGGGTCGCGGATGAACCGTTCGGCGGTCAGTTGCTCACGGTTCAAATAACCCCGTGCGACCCCTATACCGCCGATGTGAAGCTCACCAGCGATGCCCGGTGGCAACAGTTGCAGGTTGGCGTCGAGGATGTACAGCTGGGTATTGGCGATCGGCCGGCCGATGGGAACGATGCCCGGGTGCACATCGGGTCGGCAATGCCAGGCCGTCACGTCGATGGCCGCCTCGGTGGGGCCATACAGGTTATGCAACTGCACCCCTGGCAGGCGCTCGAAGAAACGCGTCTGCAAGGCATAGGGCAAGGCTTCGCCACTGCACAGGACTTTTCGCAGGTCTGGCAACGGTTGCGCCGTGACCTGATCGAGGAAGACCTGAAGCATCGATGGTACGAAGTGCAGCAGGGTGATGCCGGCACTCGCCATGATGTCCAGGAGGTAGCGGGGGTCCTGATGCCCGCCGGGAGCGGCGACCACCAGTTGCGCGCCACTGAGCAGCGGCAGGAAAAACTCCCAGACGGACACGTCGAAACTGAACGGGGTTTTTTGCAGGACACGGCTGTGTTCATCGACCTGATAAGCGTCGCGGGCCCAGAGCAATCGGTTCACCACCCCGTCATGCTGGTTCATGACGCCTTTGGGCAGGCCGGTGGAGCCGGAGGTGTAGATCACGTAGGCCAGGTGCCGCGGGGTCAATCCCAGGGCGACGGGGTCCGGGTTGTGCTGCGGTTGGCGGGACAGTTGCTCGAGATCGCTGTCCAGGCAGAGTACTGGCATCGTCACGGCGGGCAGGTTCGTGAGCAACGCGCGCGTGGTTATCAGGGTGCTGGGGGCACTGTCGCTCAACATGTGGCGCAAGCGGTCGGCAGGATAGCCCGGGTCCAGGGGCACGTAGGCGCCGCCCGCCTTGAGAATGCCCAACAGGCCCACCACCATTTCCAGGCTGCGCTCCAGGCAGATGGCGACCCGTGCGTCGGGGCCGATACCGGTTTCGAGCAGGGCGTGGGCCACCTGATTGGCCCGTCGGTTCAGTTCGTCGTAGGTCAGCGTCCGGTCTTCGAAACGTACCGCTGTGGCTTCGGGGCGCGCGGCTACCTGGGTTTCGATCAGTTGATGAAGCAGTACGTCCCTGGGGTAGTCGACAGGGGTGTGGTTCCATTCATTCGCCACCCGGTAGCGCTCAACGGGAGGCATGATGTCGAGGGCCTTGACCGGCACGTCGAAATCATCGACCACACCGTGCAGTGCGGTCATGAAGCGCTGTTGCAAGGCCTCGATCTGCGCCGCGTCGAACCAGGCCTCGTTGTAGATGAAATGCATCCATACGTCGTCGTCCGGCGCGGCTTCGCGAATGTGCATCGCCAGGGGCATCTGTTCGTAGCCATTGCTGAGCTTGACCGGTTGGGCGGGTGCGGAGCCGTACCAGGTGTCCTGGTCTTGCTCGTAGGACACCACCAGGTCGAACAATTGCCGGCGGCCCACGTTCTGCAGGCCCAGCTCACGGTTCAGTTCGCTCAACGGATAACGTTGATGGCGATAGTCCTGCTTGAGTGTCAACGCGATCCTGGCCACCAGCTCACTGAAACTCAGTTCGGTGCCCAGGCTGAGGCGTACCGGGCTCATGCCGACGAACAGGCCGAGGGTGGCCTTGTGTGTGGCGTTGGCACGGTTGAGGACCGGCATGCCGATCACGATTTCATCCCGTTGCGCAATGCGCGCGAAGTAGCTGTAGAGCAGCCCCAGCATGGCATGGAAAACCGTCGCCTGTCCGCAGGCCTTGGCCCGTTCGCCAAGACGATTGTAGAGCGCACGGGGCAAGCGCCAGGCGTGGTTCTGGCTGGGGGCCAGGCGTTGCTCGAATCGACCCGGGTGGCGGGGCGCGAGCAGGGGTTCGGGCACACTGCGGTATTTGTCCAGCCAGTACTGGCGCTGACGCTGGAAGGCAGGTGAGTCCTTGTGGTTCTTCTGTTGCTCGACATACGCCTGGTAGGTCGGCGCCGGCATGGGCGTTTCCGCTGGGTCCAGTGCGGCGGTATACGTTTCGCTGATCGCTCGGCCAATCATGGCGAAGGACCAGCCGTCGATGACCAGGTGGTGGCCGTTGACGAAAAAGTAATGGAGGTCGTCGCGAACCTTGATCAGGTCCGTGCGAAACAGCAATCCGCCGTCAAAGGAAAACGGCGTTTGCAGGTTGACTTGCAGCAGGGCCAGGGCGCTGGCCTGCGGATCGGCTTCTGCCGAGACATCGTGCAACGTCAGCGGTGCGCTGGCCGATTCCAGGAAGCGTTGGCGCGGCAGGGGATGCTCCGCCGAGCCCGGCACCAGTTGAATGCGCAAGGCGTCGTGGCGGCTGACCACGTGGTCGATGGCCTGTTTCAACCTTGCGGCATCGACCGGGCCGTTGATGCAGGCATACCCGCCTATGTTGTACAGCGGGCTGTCGCCGTGCAGCACTTGATCCAGCCAGATGTCCAGCTGCGGGGCGGTAAGCGGGTAGAGTACGTCCATGTTCGTCGTCCTTTTCAAAGCCAGACAGAAAAACGGCTGGCGTTCTTCTGTCGGTGGCTGTTTCATCCATGATTGCGCTGGGCGATGTCGGCCTTAGGCTGCGCGTGACCTGGCAGTCCGGGCGAGCGCCTCGATCTGCAGGGCTGCCGCTTCACTGGCGCTGTCACCGCTCGGAATCAGTGTGCGATAGCGGTCGCAACTGGCGCGTACTTCCTGGCTGTTCAAGACCTTTTCCAGCGCCGCGGCCAGCGACTCGGCGGAGGCAGGCGGGAAGACCCGCAAGCCACAGCCCAGGCGCTCCATTCGTGCAGCGTTGTCGAACTGGTCGTGAGCGAATGGCGTGGCGATCTGCGGCACGCCGGCGGCCATGGCCAGGGCCGTGGTCCCGACACCTCCGTGATGCACCAGCGCTGCGCTGTGGGGCAGGATGCGACTCATCGGCACGTAGCGCCGTACCAGGATCCTGCCTTCGCTGGACACTGAAGGATCCACCGGCTGGCTGGTCAGGAACACGCCGCGACGGTTGATCAATTTCAGTGCCTGAACCGCTGCGGTGAAATATTGCTCGCCATTGACCATGGTCGAACCCGGGGTAAACACCACCGGTGAAGCCTCGTTCAGAAAGTCTTCCAGTTCGGCGTCGAGCGGCTGGAGCCCGGACTCATCGAACAACGGGAAGCCGGTCAGGACGGTCTGTGCAGGCCAGTCGTGTTGCACGGGGGCGAACCACTCCGGAAACAGCCCCAGCACCCGATCAGGCGAGGAAATCCATTGGCTGATAATGCGTTTGGTCGGCGCGAGCCCCAGCTCCTGGCGGAAGCTGTTGAGTTCCGGGGCCATGACCCGGTCGAGAAATGCCCGTTCGATCACCCCCAGCAGCAGCCTTTTAACGGGATAGGGCACGAATGCCGGCAGGTTGGTGCCTGGTGGATGGGTCGAGGGCGCGGCGGCCGACCAGAAACCGAACGGCGACACCTGCGCGGTGACCAGCGGGATACCGAGTTTTTCCTGCAGCAGACGCGCGGAGAATGCCCACAAGGACCCCAGCATGACCGTTTCGTCGTCACAGGCCTGTTCCAGCAGCCGGTACTGTTCGCGCAGGGTGCTGGCGATGGTTTTCCAGAGGGTAGGCAGTGACGTGCGCGGATGCCACAGCGCCGGGTCAGCCATGACCTCGTCATATTCCTCACGGGTACCCAATGGCAAGAAGGTGAAACCACAGCGCTCGATCAACGGCGCGAACGCCGCGCTGGCGCAAAACGTGACCCGGTGCCCGCGTGCCACGAGCGTACGCCCGATGCCGACAAATGGATGAACGTCACCGGCTGAGCCGACGGCCGTAATGATCACATGCATAAGGTTCCCTCCAAAGTGATCTTGCGGTTATAGGCCACCCTGATCAGCAGCGATCAGAGACTGTCCGTGGACTCCGTCCACTAAAACGGTTCAGCCTGTCGGGGGGCATTAAGCATTGGCGGGGAGCAAAAGTCTGTGGCGGAAAATGGGGACACTCGACGGTTGGTAGGCGTGCAGCCGCGATCCAGTGGGGGAGCGAGCTTGCTCGCGATAGCGGAGTGTCTGTTATGCAGATGTTGAATGTGCCGCCGTCATCGCGAGCAGGCTCGCTCCCACAGGGTCCGGTGGTGTATGCAAGAGCTGCGTACACCCCAAATCTCCTGTGGGAGCGAGCCTGCTCGCGATAGCGGAGTGTCTGTTATGTAGATGTTGAATGTGCCGCCGTCTTCGCGGGCAAGCCCGGCTCCCACAGGGGCTGGTGGTGTATGCAAAGGCTGCGTACACCTCAAGTCCAATGTGAGAGCGAGCCTGCTCGCGATAGCGGGGTGTCTGTTATGCAGATGTTGAATGTGCCGCCGTCTTCGCGGGCAAGCCCGGCTCCCACAGGGGCTGGTGGTGTATGCAAAAGCTGCGTACACCCCAAATCTCCTGTGGGAGCGAGCCTGCTCGCGATAGCGGTAGGTCAGCCAGCGTCCATGCTGACTGACTTGCACAAACCCGATCCTATGACATGGCGCGAGCTTTCAAGGCCTGGGACATCGCCTCGCCCAACCTGGCCACATGAGGGGCCTTGACCACGGTGTTGTGGGTGCCGGGAAGGGCGGTCACGTTCACCTGGTCATTGAGCAACCCGCGCCAGCCCAGGGTCGGGTCGTTGCGTTGCTGTTCGCTCGCGGTGAACAGCGATACCTCGAGCGGGCTCGGTGGGCTGACGTAGGCGCCGATGGCCTGCCGCATCGCATAGGCAACCCCCAGGTGAGTACGCAGCAGGGCGGCGTCGATGTCGTGGGGCAGTTCCTCCGGTAACAGGCGGTGAGTGATGCACAGCGTCAGCATCGCGTCGATGGCCGAGTGCTGTGCCAGTTCTGTCAGTTGTCCGAGCAGGTCGGGGGCGATCTGCGCGGGGAGCCAGGCCATCAGGAACTGCGCTTCGCTCACCTCGTGTGTCGGCACCGGTTCAGGACGGGCCGACGCATCGATGATGCCAAGGAATTCCACGACCTCACCGCTGGCGAGCAGTTGACGGGCCATTTCATAGGCGATCAGACCTCCGGCCGACCAACCGGCAATCCGGTACGGACCTTGCGGCTGGACCTGACGGATGCTCGCCAGGTAACGCGTGGCCATGGACGGAACGTCCGACAGCGGCGCTTCTCCCGCCACCAGGCCACTGGCGGCCAAGCCATAGACCGGAACCTGGGGATCCAGCGACGGTGCCAGGTCCCGTGCGTATTGCACTTCGCCACCGAGTGGGTGCACCAGGTACAGCGGCCGTTGGGAACCGCTGCGACGGATCGGCACCAGGTTGCTGTTGGCCCCCGGTCGGGCTTGCCCATCGAGGGTCCTGGCGAAACCGGCAATGGTCGGTTCGACGAACAGGTCGCGCACGGCAATGGGCTTGCCAAGTACCTTGCGCAAGCGCGAAGCCATCTGCACCGCCATCAACGAAATACCGCCGAGGCTGAAGAAGTCATCGTGACGGCTGATGCGCTCCTGTTTGAACAGGTCCCGCCAGAGCGCCGCGATGGCGATTTCGGTCTCGCCCCGAGGGGCTTCGTAAGGCAAGGCCGGGACCGGGCTGTCTTCGGTGCCGGTCGGCGAGGCCACGGCGGTGACCGAGCGCACCAGCGGCGGCGTGTTTTCCAGCAGTTGGCCGATGGACTGCCGTGGGTCGGTGACCAGGTTTTCCAGCACCTTGGCGAACAGTCCGGCGATGTTTTGCACGGTCTCTCGGTCGAACAGGTCGTTGGCAAATTGCAGGCTGCCGCCGATGCGCTCGCCATTGTCGACCAGTGACAGCGACAGGTCGAACTGGTGTTGTGCGGGCTTTCCAGGGTTTGCACCGCAAGCCCCGGCAGTTGCAGCGGCGCCGGTGGCGTGTTGTCCAGGCTCAACATCACCTGGAACAACGGGCTGTGGCTCATGCTGCGAGTCGGCTGCAATGCACTGACCACCTGTTCGAAGGGCAGGTCCTGGTGACTGTAGGCCGCCAGTGTCTGGTCCTTGATCCGCGCCAGCAACCCGTCGATACGGCTGTCGCGCCCGGTATTGATCCTCAACGCCAGGGTGTTGGCGAAGAAACCGATCAGCGCCTCCAGCTCCGGCCGCTGACGGTTGGCCACCGGCGTGCCGACCACCACGTCGTGCTGTCCGCTCAGGTGGCTCATCAACACCGACCAGCCGGCCAGCAGCACCATGAACAACGTGGTGCCTTGGGCCTGGCTGAAGGCACGCAGTTCGGCACTGAGGAATGCGGAGAAGGCACAGTCGACGATACCGCCGGCATAGCTCTGTATCGCCGGACGCGGACGATCCAGCGGCAGGTTCAACAGGGCGGGCGCGCCTTCCAGATGTTGTCGCCAGAAGTCGATCTGCGCCTGCAACGCCGGGCCTTCGAGGGATTTTCGCTGCCAGGCGGCATAGTCCACATATTGCAGCGCCAGCGGTGGCAACGGGTCTTTCTGGCCTTGGGCGAATGCGCTGTAGAGCACGCTCACTTCCCGGGCCAGGACGCTGTTGGACCAGCCATCGGAGACGATGTGGTGCAAGGTCATGAACAGCACATGCTCGTCGTCCGCCAGCTGCACCAGGTGGCCGCGCATCAACGGTCCCTGGCCCAGGTCGAACAACTGCGTGGCGTTGAGGTGACCGAGGTGCTCCAGCGTGGCCGTGCGTTCGTCGGCCGGCATCGGGCGCAGGTCCTGTTGCTCCAGCTGGAAGCGGTAGTCGGCCGGGGCGATTTTTTGCACCGGCTCGCCGTCCACCAGCTCGAAACGGGTACGCAGGGTTTCATGGCGCGCCACCAGGCGGTCGAGTGTGGCTTGTAAGGCGGCCTTATCCAGCGAGCCCGTCAGGCGCAGGGCCAGGGGCAAGTGGTAGGCGGCGCCGGCCGCATGGTCCAGGTGATCGAGGAACCAAAGCCGTTGCTGGGAGAAGGACAACGGCAGCCGTCCCGAGCGATTGGCCAGTGGAATCGATGCCGTCTCATTGGGCGACGCGCTGTGGACCAGCGCCGCAAGGCCACGCACCGTCGGTGCGTCGAACAGTTCGCGCAAGGTAATCCGCGCGCCCAGTTTGCGGCGCAGCCTGGACAGCAACTGCACGGCGAGCAGCGAGTGACCGCCCAGTTCGAGGAAGCCGTCGTTACGACCAACCTGATCCAGGTGCAGCAGGCCTTTCCAGATCTCGGCGATGGCGATCTCGGTGTCACCCAGCGGCGCCTCGTAGGCTTTGCTGGCGAGGGCGTCCTGACCGGGTTCGGGCAGGGCGCGGCGGTCGAGCTTGCCGTTGGCGGTGAGCGGCAGGGCGTCCAGGTGCACGAAGGCGCTGGGCACCATGTACTCGGGCAATCCGCTCAACAGCGCACTGCGCAGTTGCTCGGCCGGGACCGGCTCGCCGCAGACATAGGCCACCAGGCGTTTGCTCTCCGCGTCGCCCTGGCTGTCCTCACGGGCGATCACCACGGCTTCGCGAATACCCGGGCAAGCCACCAGGGCGTTCTCGATCTCACCCAACTCGATACGGAAGCCGCGGATCTTCACCTGGAAGTCATTGCGGCCCAGGTATTCGAGCGTGCCATCGGCCATCCAACGACCGAGGTCGCCGGTCTTGTACAGGCGGGCGTTCGGCTCACTGCTGAACGGATCGGCGATGAAACGCTCGGCGCTCAGCTCCGGCCGATTCAGGTAACCCCGGGCCACACCGACGCCGCCGATATGGATTTCTCCAGCCACCCCCAACGGTGCCGGTTCGCCTCGCGCATCCAGCACATGGACCTGGACGTTGGCGAAGGGGCGACCGATGCTTGGCCGTTCGCCCAAGTCGCGGATCAGGTCGATGGTGGCGTCCACCGTGCACTCGGTGGGGCCGTACATGTTGTAGAAACGAATGCTCTGGCAGTTACGCAATTTCTCCCAGGTGGCGGCGTTGATCGCTTCGCCACCGAGCAGCACGCTCACCGGCTGGTAGCTCTGGCGCTCCAGCAGGCCAGCGGCGAGCAGGGTGTCGAGCTGCGACGGGGTGGAGTCGAAGGCATGCACCTGGTGCTGTTCGAGGAAGTCCAGCAACTCGCTGCCGCTGGCGCGGATCAGTTGCGGGATGATCACCAGGCGATGGCCGGAGAACAGCTGCGAGATGCCCTTGATCGACATGTCGAAGAAGAACCCGGCGTTCAGGGCCACGGTGGCCGGGGTCGGGCAGTGCTGATGGGTGGTGCGGGTCAGCACGTGCCAGAAGTTGAACACCGAACGGTGCTCGACCATCACGCCCTTGGACTGGCCGGTGGAGCCGGAGGTGTAGATCACGTAGGCCAGATTTTCCGCAGTCAGGCCCGGTACTTGTGGGTTGCTGTCGAAAGCCGAATCGTCCGCCGCTTGCAACGATTCCACGGTGTCCAGCAGCACCACCGGCAGTTCCCCGGACGGCAGGGACAGCGCCGACTGGGTCAACAACGCCTGGGGTTGGCTGTCCTGCAGCATGAAGGCCATGCGTTCGGCCGGGTGGGCCGGGTCGATGGGCACGTAGGCCGCGCCGGCCTTGAGCACGCCCAGCAGGCCGACGATCATTTCCAGGCTGCGCTCGGCGCAGATGGCCACGCGCTGATCGGGTTGCACGCCGAGGGCGAGCAACTGCCGGGCCAGGTGGTTGGCGCGACGATTGAGCTGGCGATAGCTCAGCTGGCGCTCTTCGCAGACCAGGGCCACGGCGTCGGGGTTGGCCTGTACCTGGGCTTCGAAGAGCTGGTGGATCGGTTGCGCCGCACCGAAATCGCTGGCGGTGCGGTTGAAGTCTTCGAGCAGCAACTGACGTTCGCTGGCGGGCACCACGTCGAGGCTGCTGGCGAGGCGTTCGGGGGATTGCTCCAGGGCGTCCACCAGGGCGGCCACGGCCTGGCCCAGGTAGGCGGCGATGCGTTGCGGATCGATGCCGGTGATGGACTGGGCCGTCAGGGAGAAGCCGTCAGCCACATTCGCCACGGCGATTTCGATGGGGTAGTTGGTGCGGGTTTCCGAGGCGATGAAGTGCATGCCTTCGTGCTCGCCCATGTCCTCGACGTTTTCCCCGGAGGCGTTCACCAGGTCGCCGTGACGGCAGTTGAGGATCACCGTGAACAGCGGCAACGAAGCGTCCACCGCACTGCAACGCTGGGCCAGGGCCAGGGAGGCCTGTTCGTGGGTCAGCAGTTCGCTCAGTTGCTGGTAGGCGTCATGGACAATGTCGCTGACGCTGTGCTGCTGCAAGCGGATGCGCATCGGCAAGGTGTTGATGAACATCCCCAGCGCATGGTCGGCACCGGCGGTGCCTTGGGAGCGACCCGACAGCACCGTGCCGAAAATCCCGTCGTCACGGCCGCTGGTCGCGGCGACCACCAGGCCCCAGGCCGCATGGAACAGCACCGAGGTTGGCACCCCTTGCTGGCGCGCCGTGCGGTGCACCCGGGCACTGAGCTCATCGCCCAGGTGCTTGACCGCGCGCTTGATCCCGGCGCCGTTGCCACGCACATCCAGCACACCATAAGGCGCGGTGGTGGAATCGACATCCGCCAGCAAGCGCCGGAAGTAGGCTTCGTGGTCGGCCTGGGACACGCTGGCGGCCTGGGCGATGAAGTTACGGTAAGGCTGGGACGGCGGCAGGCTGTCGGCCTGGCCGGCCAGGACCGCCTGGATCTCCAGCATGATCAACCGCAGCGTCACGTTGTCGCTGACCAGGTGATGGTCGAGCAGCGCCAGCAGCCATTGTCCACGAGGCTCATCCTCGATGATGTACGCGGCAATCAGCGGTGCCCGCTGCAGGTCGAGGCGCAGATGATGGGTGTCGGTCGTGTCACGCAGGATCTGCAAAGCATCTTCGCCAGGGAGGCAATCCAGGGTCACCACCGGCAATTGCGCCTGGCGATGGACGACCTGCACCGGCTGCGGCAGGCCCTGCCAACGCAGGGCGGTGCGCAGGATATCGTGGCGGTCGATCACCACCTGCACCGCAGCGAGGAAGTCATCGAGCAACTGGCGCCGATTGAACGTTACCACCGTGCGCATCAAGTAGGCGTCACCTTCGGATTGCAACAGGTGATGGAACAGGATGCCTTCCTGCAACGACGACAGTGGGTAGATGTCCTGCACATTGGCGGCGCCGCCGGGAACATCGGCGACAATCTGCTCGATTTCCTGCTGGCTGAGGGTTACCAGCGGCAGCATTTGCGGCTCGATGGCGGTGCAGTCGGCGGGGATCAGGTTCGCCGGTACGACTCGCTGCGTGTTGTTGCCGCCGGCCAGGACCGCGGCCATGGCCTTGAGGGTTGGCGCCGAGAACACCGTGCGCACGTCCAGTTGCAGGTCGGCCTGGCGCAGACGCTCGATCAGGCTGATGACCAGGAAGGAATGGCCACCGAGTTCGAAGAAGTGGTCTTGGCGACCCACCCGTTCTACCCCGAGCAACTCCTGCCAGGCATTGGCCAGGGTGATTTCGATGGCGCCCAGCGGTGCCTCGTAGCGCTGGCTCGCGGCGGCGGAGGCATCCGGCACCGGCAAGGCGTTGCGGTCCAGTTTGCCGTTGGTGGTCAGCGGCCAGGCCGCGAGGGTCACGAAGGCGCTGGGCACCATGTGTTCGGCCAACACGCTCGCCAGTTGGCTACGCAAGGCCGACGACTCTACGACGACCCCTTCATGGGCGATCAGGTACGCCACCAGGCGCTTGTCGCCGGGCTGGTCTTCGCGCACGGTCACCAGGGCTTCGCGGACTTCGGCGCAGGCCAGCAGTTGGGCTTCGATTTCGCCCAGCTCGATGCGGAAACCGCGGATCTTGATCTGCGAGTCGTTGCGGCCCACATAGATCACCCCGCCGTCGGCACGGTAGCGGGCGATATCGCCGGTGCGGTAGAGCCGGGCATCGACTTGTGTCGCAAACGGGTCGGGAATGAAGCGCTCGGCGTTCAGTTCGTCGCGATTGAGGTAATGCCGGGCCACACCGGCACCGCCGATGTAGATCTCGCCATTGACTCCCACCGGCACCGGTTGTCCGTAGTCGTCGAGAATCCGCAGGCACAGGTCGGGCAATGGCGGGCCGATCAGGCTTGGCGCGCCCGCGTCGATTTCCTCCTGGCTGACGGGGTAGTAGGTGGCGTGCACGGTGATTTCGGTGATGCCGTACATGTTCACCAGGCGCGTGCGGGACAGGGCCGTGCGTGCGGTCCATGGCCGCAGGCTGCGGAAGTCCAGGGCCTCGCCGCCGAAAATCACTTCCCGCAGGCCGTGTTCCAGGTCGCTGCGCTCACGGGCTTCGATGAACTGGCGGAAGGCGCTCGGCGTCTGGTTCAGCACGGTCACTTGTTGCTGGCAGACCAGCGCATAGAAATCGTCGGGTGAACGGGCCACTTCGTTCGGGACCACCACCAGCTTGCCGCCATAGCTCAGCGCGCCCCAGATTTCCCAGACCGAGAAGTCGAACGCAAAGGAGTGGAACAGCGTCCAGACGTCGTTGCGACCGAAGTCGAACAGTTCGGCAGTGGCGTCGAACAGGCGCGCCACGTTGCCGTGCTCCACCAATACCCCTTTGGGCAAACCGGTGGAACCCGAGGTGTAGATAACATAGGCCAGGTGCCGCGATGTCAGGCCGAGCGCCTGGGCGTCCGGATTGCGGTCCAGTTCCGCCAGGTCATCTGCCGTGGGGTCATCGTCGAGATTCACCACCGGCACGGCATGCTCGGGCAGCGCGGCGAGGCACGTCGGTTGCGCCAGCAGCACGACCGGAGTGCTGTCGTCCAGCAAGTAGCCGAGTCGTTCGGCGGGGTAGGCCGGGTCCAGCGGCACATAGGCCGCACCGGCCTTGAGCACCGCCAGTACCGCGCAGACCATTTCCACGCCGCGCTGGGCCAGGATCGCCACCCGGTCGTCAGGGCGCACGCCCTGGGCCAGCAGCGTCTGGGCGATGCGGTTGGCCCGGCGATTGAGGGCCTGGTAACTCAACGCCGTGTCGCCAAAGACCAGGGCAATGGATTGGGGCTGGGCCGCGGCGCGTTGTTCGAAGCGCTGATGAATCAACGGTTCGGGGGTGAACACGGCCTTGGGTGGCAAGGCCGCAGGCGAGGCCTGGCGCTGTGCGGGGCTGAGCAACGGCAAACCGAGCACGGGCTGTTCGACATCCGCCACCATGGCTTCCAGCAGGATTTGGAAATGCTGGGCGAAACGCTCTACGGTGACGCGGTCGAACAGGTCACTGGCGTATTCGATCACGCCCGACAGCGTGCCGCCGTCATTGCCCAGGGTCAGCATCAGGTCGAACTGGGAGGTTTCATGGGCCTGGGCCACAGGCACCAAGGTCAGGCCGGGCAGGCTCAATTCGCCACCGCCCGGGGTGTTGTCCAGCGACAGGGCGACCTGGCACAGCGGGTTGTGGCTAAGGGAGCGCGGCGGCTGTACGGCTTCGATGACTTGCTCGAAAGGAATGTCCTGGTGCTCGTGGGCCGCCAGGGTGGTCTGTTTGATCTGCTCCAGCAGTTGCGTCACGCTCGGGTTCTGCGACAGGTCTACGCGCAGGGCGAGGGTGTTGACGAAGAAACCGATCAGGTTTTCGGTCTCGGTGCGACTGCGGTTGGCCGTCGGTACGCCGATGACCACGTCCCGTTCGTTGCCCAGGCGCGCCATGAGCACCGACCAGGCACCGAGCAGCGCCATGAACAGGGTCACGTTGTGCGCCTGGCAGAAGTGCTCCAGGCGTTCGCGCAGTGCCGGGGCGATGGCCACTGCAACGTCGCCGCCCCGATAGCTCTGCATCGCCGGCCTTGGGCGGTCGGTGGGCAGAGACAGCAGGGCCGGCGCGCCTTCCAGGTGTTCGCGCCAGAACTCGGCCTGGCGATTGAACCGTTCACCGTCGAGGGCTTGGTGCTGCCAGGCGGCGTAGTCGGCATATTGGATCGGCAACGCCGGCAGGGGATCGGGCTGCTGCTGGCTGAAGGCCCGGTAGAGGGCGGCGAACTCCTTGACCAGCACACCCACCGACCAGCCGTCGGAGATGATGTGGTGCTGGGTGATCAGCAGGATGTGTTCGTCATCGGCCAGGCGCAGCAGGCGTCCACGAATCAGTGGCCCACGGCTCAGGTCGAACGGCGCCAGGGCCTCGTTGTTGCCGATGCGCGATGCACTGACGCTGGCTTGTTCGTAGGGCAGTACGCGCAGGTCCTGTTCGGCCAGGGCGAAGCCACAGTCCGCGGGGGCAATGACCTGCACCGGCTGTTCGCCACGGCGTTCGAAGGTGGTACGCAGGCTTTCATGCCGGGCCACCAGGCGATCCAGCGCGGCCTTGAGGGCAACACGATCGAGATCGCCACGCAGCAGCAAGGCGGCCGGCATGTGATAGGCGCTGCCGGCGCCGGAATCGAGCTGGTCGAGGAACCACAGGCGTTGCTGGGCGAACGACAACGCCAGCGGCCCGTTGCGGTCGACCAGGCCGATGGTCTCGGCCTCGGCGGTGAGCGGGTGACCTACCACCCGTGCCAGTTCTTCCACGGTGGGGTGGCTGAACAGCTCGCGCAGCATCAGCTCGCAGCCCAACTGTTGCCGCACCCGGGAAACCAGTTGCGCAGCCAGCAGGGAGTGCCCACCCAGTTCGAAGAAGCTGTCACGACGACCCACGCGCTCCAGGCCTAGCAATTCCTGGAAAATCTGCGCCAGGGCGGTTTCGGTGGCGCCCTCGGGGCGGTGTAGCCGCGCTCGGACATGGCGCCCAGGTCCGGCTCGGGCAAGGCCTCCTGGTCGAGTTTGCCGTTGGCCGTGAGCGGGTAGGCGTGCAGGCTGACGAAGGCCGTCGGGATCATGTAGTCGGGCAGGGTCGCGCCCAATTGCTTACGCAAGGCGGCCACTTCCAGCACCGCGCCCGCACGGGGAATCAGATAGGCGATCAGACGCTTGCCCTGGTTCGCATCATCACGGGCCAGCACCTTGGCTTCCCGCACGCCCTCGCAGGCCAGCAGCTTGGCTTCGATTTCCCCCAGCTCGATGCGGAAACCGCGGATCTTCACCTGGGCGTCCATCCGGCCCAGGTGCACGATCTCGCCGTTGTCCAGCAACTTGCCCAGGTCGCCGGAGCGATACAGCCGCTCGCCGGGACGGAACGGGTCGGCAATGAAGCGTTCAGCGCTCAAGGCCGGACGGTTCAGATAGCCGCGGCCGACCCCCAGGCCACCGACGCAGATCTCACCCGCCACGCCGACGGGCAGCAGCCGCTGCTGGGCGTCGAGCACGTAGGCCACGGTGGTTGGAATCGGCCTGCCGACGTTGGAGATGCCTGCGGCGATGTCGGCCGCGCCAATGGCTTTGTAGGTGACGTGGACGCAGGTTTCGGTGATGCCATACATGTTCACCAGGGCCACATGCCCGAAGGCACGGTGGAAGGCATCGAGTTTGCCCAGCTCCAGGCTTTCCCCACCGAAAATCACGTAGCGCAAGTGCGCCAGGCGCACATCCGGCGTCGCCAGCGCGGCGGCACTGAGCTGATGGAACGCCGAGGGGGTCTGGTTCAGCACTGTCACCTGTTCGCGTTCAAGGAAACCCAGCAGCTCTACCGGATCACGCCGCAGGGCCTCGGGCACCAGGGTCAGGCGTGCGCCATGGAGCAACGCACCGAAGATTTCCCAGACCGAGAAGTCGAAGGCGTTGGAGTGGAACAGTGACCAGACATCCTCGGCATCGAACTGGAAGTCCGGGCGATTGTTGTGCAGCAGGCGCACGACGTTACGGTGTTCGAGCAGTGCACCCTTGGGTTCACCAGTGGAACCCGAGGTGTAGATCACATAGCAGAGGTGCTCCGGGGTGTTGACGTGGGTCGGGTTGGCGACGCTGGCGTCGACGTTGCCGAGGGTCGGATCAAGGACTTCGATACCCAGCGCCTGCAGCGCCGGCGCCATGTCCTGGCGTGCGATGGCCTTGCCGGCGCCACTGTCGCGCAGCACGTAGGCGATGCGCTCCTGGGGTGAGGCCGGGTCGATGGGCACATAGGCGCCGCCGGCCTTGAGCACCGCCAGGGTGGCGACGATCATTTGCACCGAGCGCTCCAGCGTGATGGCCACCAGTTCCTGGGGCCGCACGCCTGCGGCGCGCAAACGATGGGCGAGGCGGTTGGCCTGTTCGTTGAGCTGGCGATAGCTCAGCTGTTCCTCGCCGAGGTTGACGGCAATGCGTTCCGGGGTCTGGCGAACCTGCTCCTCGAAAATCTGCTGCAGGGTCAGGGTGTCGGGCCAGGCCGCTTCACTGTCGTTGAAGTCGATGATCTGCCGCTGCCGCTCGGCGCTGTCCAGCAGGGGAACATCGTCGACGCGCTGCCGGGCATTCTCGACAAAGGCTTCCAGCAGGCGCACGTAGTGACGCATCAACTGTTGGATGAACCCGGCGTCGAAGAACTCCGCGTTGTACACCACATGCCCGGCCCAGCGTTGTTCACCTGCGCTGATCAGCAGGTGCAGGTCGTTCTTGCCGTAGCCCAGGTTGCTTTCCAGGGTATTGACCGCCAGCCCTGCGACCAGCGTGCTGGCGTCGGTGTCGTGCTGGAAGTTGAACAGCACGTCGAACAGCGCGGTGCGGCTCATGTCCTTGGCCGGGTTGAGGGCCAGTACCAACTGATCGAACTGCATATGGCGATGGCGCAGGGCCTGGGTCAGGTTGTGGCTGGTCTGCTCCCAGAGCTGTTGCAAGGTAGTGTCGCTGTCGCAGAACCCACGCATGACCAGCAGGTTGTCCAGCGGCCCGACGACGTCGTTCAGGCCGGGCTCGCGGCAGGCGGCCGTGGTGCCGATCACCAGTTCGTCGTGGCCGGCATAGCGGCGCAGCAACGCGGTAAAGGCGCTGAGGGCCAGGCTGTCGGTACTCACGCCGACCTCCCGGGCCAGGGCGTCGAGGCGGCGTACCAGTGGCGCTTCGAGGGTGAAGGCGTGGGTCGCTTCGGCGAACACATGCACGGCCATGCGCGGGCGATTGAGCGGCAGTTCCAGGGCTTGCAGCTTGCCGCGCAACTGATAGCTCCAATAGGCCCGCAGGTTCTCCAGCACCGCGGCCGGGAGTTGGCGTTGCCAGGCGGCAAAGTCGCCATAGCCCAGCGGCAGGGCCGGCAGCTCGGCGTCGCGTTCGGCACACGCGGCCGCATAGAGGGCCAGCAGGTCGCGCTTGAGCAATTGCATGGAGGTGCGGTCGGCCAGCAAATGATGCACGGCAATCGCCAGCACGGCGGTGCGTTCGTCCGCCTGCACCAGGCTGGCGCGCACCAGGCTGCCGCCGTTCATGGCCAGCGGCCGACGGGTCGCGGCCAGAGCCTGAGCGGCGAGGGTGTCCGGGTTGCCCTGGAGCCGTTCAAGGGCCAGGGTGGCCGGCCCGTCGAAGCACTGCCAGGCACTTGCGCCGTCGCTCAGCACCCGGCAACGCAAGATGTCGTGACGGGCCAGCAGGGCGTCGAGGGCGGTTTGCAGGGCTGGTTGGTTGATCTCGCCGGTCAGTTCCAGCAGCAATGGGATGTTGTGATAGACCGGGTTGGCGTCGTAGAGGTAACCGGTCTCGAAGGTGTCGACGAACCAGAGCCGTTCCTGGTGATAGGACAGCGGTATGCGCTGCGGCACTGGCGTCAGCGCGGTGATGGGCGGCAGGAGCAGGGTCGGGTCCAGTTCCACTGCACCGACACGGGTGTCCGGTGCTTCGGTGAAACACTGCAGCAGGCGTTCGAAGCGCGCCGCGAGACGCTCGACGGTGGCGGCATCGAATAGCGCGGTGGAATACGACAGGCTGCAGGACAGGTTCGGGCCACCTTCGTCGATGTGCAGGGACAGGTCGTGCTGGGTGTTGTCCTTGCGTGACGGCAGGAACTCCAGGTCCAGCCCCGGCAATTGCAACTGGCCGCCGGCACCCCCGGCGTTGGTGTAGAGCATGGTCTGGAACACCGGGCTGTAGCTGGCGCTGCGGGGTGGCTTGAGGGCTTCGACCACCAGTTCGAACGGGGTGTCCTGGCGGCTGGAGGACTCCAGCATCAGGTCCTTGACCTGTTGCAACACCTGTTCGAGGGTTGGGTTGGCTTCCAGGCGGATGCGCAGGGCCAGGGTGTTGACGAAGAAACCGATCAGTGACTGCACATCCTGGCGGTCGCGGTTGGCGGCAACGGTGCCGATCACCAGGTCCTGCTGGCCGCTGATCCGTGCCAGCAACACCGCCCAGGCCGCCATCAGGGTCATGAACGGCGTTGCCGCGCGGGACTGGGCGAACCGGGCGATGGCAGCGGACAGCGCTGCGGGCAGGTCGAAGCCCAGGGTTTCACCCCGGTAGCTTTGCACCGCCGGACGTGGCCGGTCGGTGGGCAGCGCGAGCAACGCCGGGGCGCCGGCCAGGTGAGCGCGCCAGAATTCCACTTGCTGGTCGAGGCGCTCGCCCTGCAGTTGACGGCGCTGCCAGGCGGCGTAGTCGGCGTATTGCAGGGCCAGTGGCGGCAGCGGATCGGGTTGGCCGGCACTGAATGCCTGGTACAACGCGGCGAATTCCTTGACCAGCAGGCCGATGGACCAACCGTCGGAGATGATGTGGTGCTGGGTGATCAACAGCCGATGCTCATCGTCGGCCAGGCACAGCAATGTGCCGCGGATCAGCGGGCCGTGCAGCAGGTCGAACGCTCGGGCCGCTTCCTCTTCTGCCAGTCGGGCCGCTTGCCGCCCGGCCTCGTCCCGAGGCAGGTGGCGCAGGTCCTGTTCCTGCAGGTTGAAGCCACAGTCGGCCGGGGCAATCACCTGCACCGGGTGTTCGCCGTCGCGGCGGAAGGTGGTGCGCAGGCTTTCATGCCGCGCCACCAGACGATCGAGGGCGTTCTTCAGCGCGGTACGGTCGAGGGTGCCGCGCAGCACCAGAGAGGCGGGGATGTGATAGGCGGCGCTGGCCGTCGGGTCCAGCTGATCGAGGAACCACAGCCGTTGCTGGGCGAACGACAGCGCCAGCGGACCTTCGCGATCCGCGCCGGTGATGTCGTCGGGAGCCGTTTCGATGACCCGTGTGGCGCCGCGCTGCTTGAGCAGGCGCAGCAGTGCGGCACGTTTCAACTGGTCGAGACTATCGTTATGTTCGTTCAATTGTTAAGCATCCTTGGAGACGATAGCGAGCAGTTCGCTTTCAGACAGCGAAGCCATTTCTTGTTGCAGGTCCATCAATTCATCCGACTCGTACTGGGCCAGTTGCAGGGTGTTGATCAGGTCGGCCAGTGCCAGCAGCGACGGGTGCTCGAACAGGCTCCTGAGGGGCACTTCGACGGCGAAGGTTTCTCGTGCCCGCAGGGTGACTTGCACCGCCAGTAGCGAATGACCGCCGAGCTCGAAGAAGTCGTCGTGCCGACCGATCCGCTCCAGGCCCAGCAGCTCGGCCCAGATCTGCGCCAGCAGTTCTTCGGTTTCGCCGCTGGGGGCTTCGTACTCGCGGTAGGCGAAGTCCTCGCTGCGAGGCGCGGGCAGGGCGCGGCGGTCGAGCTTGCCGTTGGGGCTCAGCGGCAATTGTTCGACCACCACGAACGCCGCCGGGACCATGTAGTCCGGCAACTGCGAGGTCAGGTACGGGCGCAAGGTGCTGCTGGCATTGCGGCCGGCCAGGTGCGGCTCGACGCTCAGGTAGGCCACCAGGCGCAGGGCCCCGGGGCTGTCTTCGCGAGCGATGACGGCCGCCTCGCGCACCCCCGGCAGGGTCAGCATCAGGGCTTCGATTTCGCCGGGCTCGATGCGGAAACCGCGGATCTTGACCTGCTGGTCGTTGCGTCCGAGGAAGTCGAGTACGCCGTCGGCGCGCATGCGCACCAGGTCGCCGGTGCGGTACATCCGCGCCTCGTCGTCCGGGCTGAACGGGTCGGTGAGGAAGTGTTCGGCGTTCAGTTGCGCACGGTCCAGGTAGCCTCGGGCGACGCCCGCGCCCCCCACGTACAGTTCACCCGGCACGCCGAGTGGTGCCGGCCGGCCCTGTTCGTCGAGCACGTACAGGCGGCTGTTCGGGATGGCACGACCGATTGGCACCGTGCCCTGGTCCTGGGCGGTGCAGCGATGCACCGTGGCCCAGACGGTGGCTTCGGTGGGGCCGTACTCGTTGTACAAGGCGATGGCCGGTTCCAGGCCCGCACATTCCTGAACCAATTGTGCCGGGCAGGCTTCGCCGGCAACGATCATCTCCCGCAGGCTGCCGTGCCCGTTTTCGCTGGCAAGGCTCGCCAACACCAGACGGCCCAGGGACGGCACGCACAGCAGTGAAGTGATGGCCTGTTCGCCGATGAAGCGGGCGATGGCTTGCGGGTCGCGAGCGGCTTCGGCCGCCGGAACGCACAAGGTGCCGCCGCTGATCAACGTGCCGAAGATCCCTGCCACGGAGCTGTCGAAGGCAATCGACGAGAGCAACAGGAAGCGCTTGTCGATCGATGGCCCATACACCGTGCGCCTGGCCAGCGTCGAAGCAACCAGGTTGCGATGTTCGATCATCACCCCCTTGGGTTTGCCGGTGGAGCCGGAGGTGTAGATCACATAAGCCAGGTGCGCCGGGGTCAGGCCGGTGGCATCCCAGCGCGGATCGCGGGTACTCGTCTGCGCCGCCAGGGCCTGTTCGATGGCCAGGTAGCGGGTGCCTTCCTGCAGCGTGCCGATGGCGGCGCGACCGACCGGATCGGCCAGCAGCAGGCGCGGCCGAGCATCCTCGACAATTGACGCCAGGCGGTCGGCCGGGTAGCTCGGGTCCAGTGGCACGTAGGCGCCGCCGGCCTTGAGAATGCCCAGCAGGCCGCTGATCATCGCCGCGCTGCGTTCAACGCAGATCGCCACCAGATCCCCCGGTTGAACCCCGGTGGCGATCAAGTGATGGGCCAGGCGATTGGCTTGGGCATTGAGCTCGGCGTAAGTGAAGGCTTGCCGAGCGTCGACCAGGGCACAGGCGTCCGGTGTGCGGAGCACCTGCTCTTCGAACAGATGCTGGATGCACAGGTGTGTCGGGTAGTCCTCGCGGGTCTGGTTGAAGGTCTCCAGCAGCAGGCTGCGTTCCTGGGGCGGCAGCACGTCCAGTTGCGTGAGTGGAATCCGTGGCGTGTACATCAAGGCCTGGGTCAGTTGTTCCAGGGCCCGTTGCATCAGCGCACAGATGCGTTGTGGGTCCACTGCCCGGACGCTCTGTACCGTCAGCCCCAGGGCATCGCCATAGTCGTTGACCGACAGGGTCAGCGGGTAGTTGGTGCGCTCGGCGCTGTTGAGGATGCGCATGCCCGGCCATTGCAACTGGCTGTCGTCGCGCTGGTGCCGATAGTTGAGCAGGGTGGTGAACAGCGGCAAAGCGCTGGGCACGTCGCTGCAACGTTGGGCCAGGGCCAGGGAGGCCTGTTCGTGGGCCAGCAGTTCGATCAGGTCGCGATGGGTCGCCAGGACCTTGTCGTTGGCGCCAGCGCCGGCCAGTTGCACCCGCACCGGCAAGGTGTTGATGAACACCCCCAGGGCCCGTTCGGCCCCCGCCGAGCCTTGCAGGCGCCCGGCGACCACGGTGCCGAACACCACGTCGTCGCGCCCGGTGCAGCGGGCCAGCACTTGCGCCCAGGCCACATGGAACAGCGCCGCCGGGGTGATGCCCCGTTCCCTGGCCTGAGCCCGCAGGCGCAGGTTGAGTTCGAGGCTCAGTTGCACGCTGGCTTCTTCGATGTGATTGCCATCCCCTTGTACTTCGAGCAGGTCGAAGGGCGCGGTGGGCGCATCGACATCCGCCAGCCGGCGGCTGAAGTAGGCCTCGTGAACCTGGGCCGGCGTGGCTTGGGTCTGGGCGATGAAGTCGCGATAAGGCTGCGGTGTGCCCAGGCTGTCGCCGTGTCCGTGGAGGATTGCGTGGATTTCTTCCAGGACGATTTCCAGGGTGACGTGGTCGCTCGCCATGTGGTGATTGAGCAGCGCCAGCATCCAGCGTTCGGAACGCGGATCCCGGGCGATGCAGGCCCGCATCAGCGGTGCCTGGCGCAGATCCAGGCGCAGTTGCCGTGGGTCGCTCAGGGCTTCGAGTTGACTGAGCGGGTCCTGGTGACTGTCCAGAGTGACGCTGTGCACCGGCAGGCGCGCCTGGCGTTGCACCACTTGCACCGCCTGGGGCAAGCCGTCCCACTGCACGCAGGTGCGCAGGATGTCATGGCGATCGATCACCTGCTGCAAGGCGCCGATAAAGGCATCGAGGCGCTGGCGGTCGTCGAACTCGAGCAACGAGCGCACCAGATAGGCGTCGCCTTCGTGTCCGAGCAAGTGATGGAACAGGATGCCTTGCTGCAACGGGGCCAGGGGATAGATGTCCTGGATGTTTGCGGCGCCGCCAGGTATCGCAGCGACGATGCGTTCGAGCTGGTCCGCCGTCAGGTCCACCAGGGGCAACATGTCCGGCGTCAGGCTGCTGCAATCAGCCGGGATACGGTTGGCCGGGGCCTGGAAGGCCGTACTGGTGGTGTCGGTCAGGGCCGAGGCAAGGTCCCGCAGGGTCGGTGCGCCGAAGACGCTGCGCACGTCGGCGTTCAGGCCGTGTTCGCGCAGGCGTTCGATCAGGCTGACCGCCATCAGCGAATGGCCGCCGAGTTCGAAGAACCCATCGTGGCGGCCGACCTGCTCGAGGCCCAGCAGTTGTTGCCAGATATCGGCGATAGTCTGTTCCACCGAGCCTTGCGGTGCCTCATAGGCCTGGCTGGCGTAGGCGTCCTGATCCGGTTCAGGCAGGGCGCGGCGGTCCAGTTTGCCGTTGGGCGTAAGTGGCAGGGCGTCCAGCACCACGAAGGCACTGGGTACCATGTGCTCGGGCAGGCGGCCGAGGAGTTCGGCACGCAATTCTGTGGCGGCCGCCGGTTCACCGCACAGGTAGGCCACCAGGCGTTTGCCGGTCTGGTGGTCACGGGGGATGACGGCCGCTTCGCGGACCCCGGCAAGGGCGGCGAGGGCGGCTTCGATTTCCCCCAGCTCGACCCGCAGGCCACGGATTTTCACCTGATCGTCGTTACGTCCCAGGTATTGCAGGGTGCCGTCGGGCAACCAGCGGCCAATGTCGCCGGTCTTGTACAGGCGGGCTCCGGCCCGCTCGCTGAACGGGTCGTCAATGAAGCGTTCGGCACTGAGTTGCGGCAGGTTGAGGTAACCCCGTGCCACACCGACACCGCCGATATGGATTTCGCCGGGCACGCCCAGGGGCAGCAACTGGCCGTGGCTGTCCAGCACATGCAATTGCATGTTGCGGATCGGTCGGCCGATCGGAATCGAGCGGTTGCGGTAGGTGTCCAGATCGGCGTCGGCGGTGTACCAGGCGACCACGTCGCTGCACTCGGTCGGCCCGTAGCTGTTGATGATCGCCGGCCGTGGCAGCGGCAGTTTTTCCAGCATGGCGACCTGGATCGGCTCGCCGCCCAGTACCACCCGTTTCAGGCAGGCCAGTGCTTCGTGCCGGTCGGCATCCACCAGGGCGTGGAAGGCGCTGGGGGACATGTTGAGGTGGGTAATCCCGGCCTCGGCGATCTGGGCGACGATGGCGTTCGGGTTGAACGGTTCTTCGGCCAGGTGCAACGAGGCGCCGACCATCAGCGGGGCGAGGATGTTCTTCTGGGTCAGGTCGAAGTTATAGGACGAGGCCAGCAGCACCGCGTCGCCGGCATGGAAGGCCAGGTCGTCGATGTACCAGTCCAGCAGGTTGCGCAGGCCGCGATGTTCGACCATCACCCCTTTTGGCAGCCCGGTGGAACCGGAGGTATAGATCACGTAGGCCAGATGGCCCACATTCAGTTCGCTCACTTGCGGGTCATGGGCCGGTTGCTCCAGAAGTGCCGTGCTGCCCAGTTCGAGGGTGGCCAGGCCCAGGGGCACCGGCAACTCGTCCAGGCCTTGCTGGCGCACCAGGGCCCGTGGCGCGCTGTCGGCGAGCATGTGGGTCAGGCGTTGCGCCGGGTATTGCGGGTCCAGCGGCACATAGGCCGCCCCGGCCTTGAGGATGCCCAGCAGACCGATGACCATCTCCGGGCTGCGACGCGCACAGAGGCCGACGGTGTCGTCGGGCCGCACGCCCAGGGCGATCAAACCGTGGGCCACGCGGTTGGCCTGGGCATTGAGTTCGGCGTAGCTCAGGGTTTGCCCGGCACCGACCAGCGCCACTGCATCTGGCGTGCGACCCGCCTGTGCGGCGAAGACAGCATGGGGGAAGCGACTCGGGCTTTCATCCAGGCTGACGGGGGCAGGGTTGAACGTCTCCAGCAATTGCCGGCGTTGCTGGTTATCCAGCAGGGGCAGAGTTGCCACCGGCTGCGTGGCGTCCTCCAGCATCCCGTCGAGCAAGTGCAGCAGGTGCTGGCCCCAACGGGCGATGGTGCTTTCGTCGAAGAGGTCGGTGGCGTACTCGAACTGGCCGCTGATGGTTTCGCCGTCGTCGTTGAGGGACAGGCTCACGTCGAACTGGGTGGTGCCGGTGGGCTGGGCCAGTGGGCTCAGGCTCAAGCCTGGCAATTCCAAAGCCTGGTCCTGTGGCGTGTTGCCGAGCACCAGCATGGCCTGGAACAGCGGGCTATGACCGAGGCTGCGCTCCGGTTGCAAGGCTTCGACCACTTGTTCGAACGGCAGGTCCTGATGGCCGTAGGCGTCGAGGGTGGTGGCTTTGATGCGTTCGAGCAACTGCTCGACAGGGCTGTCGGCCGGCACGTCGATGCGCAGGGCCAGGGTGTTGACGAAGAAGCCGATCAGCGCTTCGGTTTCGCGCCGTGGACGGTTGGCGACGGGCGTGCCGACCACGACTTCCGCCTGATTGCTCAGGCGCGACAGCAGGATCGACCAGGCCCCCAGCAGGGTCATGAACGGGGTCAGGCCGCGCTGCTGGCTGAAGCGTCGCAGGCGCGCGCTCAGCGGTGCGGGCAGTTGCAGCGCCAGTGCGGCGCCCTGGTAGCTCTGCACCTGGGGCCGTGGGTGGTCGGCCGGCAGTTCCAGCAGCGCCGGGGCGCCGGTGAGATGCTCCTTCCAGAATTGCGTCTGGGCTTGCAGGCGTTCGCCTTGCAGGTGCTGTTGTTGCCAGGCGGCGTAGTCGGCGTATTGCAGGGTCAGGGGCGGCAGCGGATCTTCGCGATCCTGGCTGAACGCCGCGTATAGCGCATTGAACTCACCGATCAGCACCGCCACCGACCAGCCGTCGGAGACGATGTGGTGCTGGGTCACCAGCAGGATGTGCTCGTCCTCGGCCAGACGCAGCAGGCGTCCGCGAATCAGCGGGCCGGTGCTCAGGTCGAATGCGGCGCGGGCTTCTTCCTGGGACAGCTGTTCAACGGCCGGTTGCCGGGCTTCGGGGGCCAGGGCTTGCAGGTCGTGCTCGACCAGGGCGAAGCCGATGTCGGCCGGGGCGAAACGCTGGCGTACTTCGCCGTCCAGGCGCTCGAAGGTGGTGCGCAGGCTTTCGTGGCGGGCGACGATGCGGTCCAGGGCCCGTTGCAAGGCCTGGCGGTCCAGGCTGCCACGCAGGTGCAGGGCGGCGGGCATGTGGTAGGCGACGCTGGCGGCATGGTCCAGTTGATCGAGGAACCACAAGCGCTGCTGGGCCAGGGACAGCGGCAGCGGCTGCTCGCGAGAAACCACGGCAATCGCCTGGAGCCGGGATTGACCGGCCTGTTCGACGTGTTGGGCCAGTTCGCTCAGGGAGGTCTGGGCGAACAGGGTGCGCAGGTCGATCTCGGCGCCGAGGTCCTGGTGCAGGCGGGCTTGCAACTGCACGGTGAGCAGGGAGTGGCCGCCCAGTTCAAGGAAGCCGTCGTGACGGCCGACCTGGTCCAGGTGCAGCAGGTTCTTCCAGATCTCGGCGATGGCGATTTCGGTGTCACCTTGCGGTGCTTCGTAGGCCTTGCTGGCGAGAGCTTCCAGGCCGGGCTCGGGCAGGGCGCGGCGGTCGAGCTTGCCGTTGGCGGTGAGCGGCAGGGCGTCCAGGTGCACGAAAGCACTGGGCACCATGTACTCGGGCAGGTGCTTGAGCAGGGCGCTGCGCAGTTGCTCGGCACTGCTCGGTTCGCCACACAGATAGGCCACCAGGCGATTATCGTCCCGGGCAATGACCACGGCATCGGTGACCCCGGCACAGCCGAGCAGCACGTTCTCGATCTCGCCCAACTCGATACGGAAGCCGCGGATCTTCACCTGGAAGTCGTTGCGGCCCAGGTATTCGAGCGTGCCATCGGCCATCCAACGACCGAGGTCGCCGGTCTTGTACAGGCGGGCGTTCGGCTCACTGCTGAACGGATCGGCGATGAAACGCTCGGCGCTCAGCTCCGGCCGATTCAGGTAACCCCGGGCCACACCGACGCCGCCGATATGGATTTCCCCGGCCACCCCCAACGGTGCCGGCTCACCCCGCGCATCCAACACGTGGACCTGGACGTTGGCGAACGGCCGACCGATGCTTGGCCGTTCCCCCAAGTCGCGGATCAGGTCGATGGTGGCGTCCACCGTGCACTCGGTAGGGCCGTACATGTTGTAGAAACGGATGCTCTGGCAGTTGCGCAGCTTGTCCCAGGTGGCGGCGTTGATCGCTTCGCCACCGAGCAGCACGCTCACCGGCTGGTAGCTCTGACGTTCCAGCAGGCCGGCGGCGAGCAGGGTGTCGAGCTGCGACGGGGTGGAGTCGAAGGCATGCACTTGGTGCTGTTCGAGGAAGTCCAGCAACTCGCTGCCGCTGGCGCGGATCAGTTGCGGGATGATCACCAGGCGATGGCCGGAGAACAGCTGCGAGATGCCCTTGATCGACATGTCGAAGAAGAACCCGGCGTTCAGGGCCACGGTGGCCGGTGACGGGCAGTGCTGGTGGGTGGTGCGGGTCAGCACGTGCCAGAAGTTGAACACCGAACGGTGCTCGACCATCACGCCCTTGGACTGGCCGGTGGAACCGGAGGTGTAGATCACGTAGGCCAGATTTTCCGCGGTCAGGCCCGCTACCTGAGGGTTGCTGTCGAACGCCGCATCGTCGGCCGCTTGCAACGATTCCACGGTGTCCAGCAGCACCACCGGCAGTTCCCCGGACGGCAGGGACAGCGCCGATTGGGTCAACAGCGCCTGGGGTTGGCAGTCCTGCAGCATGAACGCCATGCGCTCGGCCGGGTGGGCCGGGTCGATGGGCACGTAGGCCGCACCGGCCTTGAGCACGCCCAAGAGGCCAACGATCATGTCCAGGCTGCGCTCGGCGCAGATGGCCACGCGCTGATCGGGTTGCACGCCCAGGTCGAGCAGTTGCCGGGCCAGGTGGTTGGCGCGACGATTGAGCTGGCGATAGCTCAACTGACGGTCTTCGCAGACCAGGGCCACGGCGTCGGGGTTGGCCTGCACCTGGGCTTCGAAGAGCTGGTGGATCGGTTGCGCCGGGCCGAAATCGCTGGCGGTGCGGTTGAAGTCTTCGAGCAGCAACTGGCGCTCGCCGGCGGGCAGCACGTCGAGGCTGCTGGTGAGACGACCAGGGGCTTGCTCCAGGGCATCCACCAAGGCGGCTACGGCCTGACCAAGATAAGCGGCGATGCGTTGCGGATCGATGCCGGCGATAGCCTGAGCAGTCACGGAGAAATCATCCCCTTCATCCGCTACGGCCACTTCGACCGGATAGTTGGTGCGGGCTTCGTTGCTCAAGAAGCGCACACCGTCCCAGGCCAGGACCTGATCGGTGTTGGCCAGCGAACCGCCGTCGGTTTGATGGCGGTAGTTGAGCAGTGTGGTGAACAGCGGCAGGCCAGGGCCGACGCCACTGCAGCGTTGAGCCAGGGCCAGGGAGGCCTGTTCGTGGTTCAGCAGTTCGCTGAGGTCGCGGTAGGTTTCGTCCACCAACGCGGCCACCCCGAACCCGGCCAGTCGGACCCGCACCGGCAAGGTATTGATGAACACCCCCAGCGCCCGGTCGGCGCCCACCGAGCCTTGCAGGCGGCCGGCTACCACGGTGCCGAACACTACGTCGTCGCGGTCGGTGCAGCGCCCGAGTACCTGGGCCCAGGCGATGTGGAACAGCACGGCTGGCGTGACGCCGGCCGCACGGGATTGGGTGCGGATCCGCTGGCTCAGTGCCGGATCGAGGCGCACGCTGGTTTCGGCGACTTGGCTGCCGTCACCCTGGACATCCAGTACGCCGAACGGCGCGGTGGGTTCGTCGACAGTCCCCAGGCGTTGGCTGAAGTAGGCTTCATGGGCCTGGGGCGACGTCGCCAGGACCTGGGCGACGAATTCCCGATAAGGCATCGGCGGCGGCAGGTTGTCGCCCTGGCCTTGCAACAGGGCCTGGACTTCTTCGAGGACGATGCCCAGGGACACATGGTCGCTGATCATGTGGTGGTCGAGCAGGGCCAGCAAGCAGCGTTCGGAGTGCGGAATCCGGGCGATGCAGGCCCGCATCAGCGGCGCCTGCTGCAAGTCCAGGCGCAGGTGCCGGGGATCGCTCAAGCGTTCCAGTTGAGCGCGCGGGTCTTCATCGGCGGCCAGGGCGATGTGCTGCAGCGGCAGCGTGGCCTGGCGTTGCACCACCTGTACCGGCTGCGGCTGGCCGACCCAATGCACGGCGCTGCGCAGGATGTCGTGGCGGTCGATCACCTGCTGCAAGGCACCGATAAAGGCCTCGAGACGCGCGTGGCTGTCGAATTCGATCAGCGAACGGACCAGGTACGCATCGCCTTCGTGTCCCAGCAGATGATGGAACAGGATGCCTTGCTGCAACGGGGCCAGCGGGTAGATGTCCTGGATATTGGCGGCCCCGCCCGGTACGGCGGCGACGATGCGTTCGAGCTGGGCCTCGCTCAGTTCCACCAGGGGCAGCATGTCGGGCGTCAGGGCGGTGCAGGCGTCCGGAATCCGGTTGGCCGGTGCGAGGAACGGCACGTCATGGCTGCGGCTCAGGGCCTGGGCCATTTCCCGCACGCTGGGGGCGGTGAACACGGTGCGCACGCTGGCGCTCAGGCCATGCTGGCGCAAGCGGTCGATCAGGCTCACGGCCAGCAGCGAATGCCCGCCGAGTTCGAAGAAGCGGTCGTGACGGCCAATCTTGTCGATGCCCAGCAGGTCTTGCCAGACGTTGGCAACGATCTGTTCGATCTCGCCCCGTGGGGCCTCGTAGGCGCGGCTGGCGAACGCTTCCTGGCCCGGTGCGGGCAGGGCGCGGCGGTCGAGTTTGCCGTTGGGGTCAGCGGCAGCGTTTCAAGCTGGACGAAGGCGCTGGGGACCATGTACTCGGGCAGCGCCGCCAGCAACGCGGCACGCAGTTGTTCCACCGGTACTGGCTCACCGCACAGGTAGGCGATCAGGCGCTTGCTGTCGGATTGACCCGGTTTGCTTTCCTGGGCAACCACCACCGCTTCGCGGACACCGGGGCACCCGGCAAGCACGGCTTCGATCTCCCCCAGTTCCACGCGGAAACCGCGGATCTTCACCTGGTCGTCGTTGCGTCCCAGGTACTGCAGGGTGCCGTCGGCGCACCAGCGTCCCAGGTCGCCGGTCTTGTACAGGCGTGCGTCCGGATCGGTGCTGAACGGGTCGGCGATGAAACGCTCGGCTGTCAGCTCGTGGCGATTGAGGTAGCCGCGAGCGACACCGACGCCGCCGATGTGAATTTCCCCGGCGACGCCCATGGGGACCAGGTTGCCGAGCGCATCCAGCACATGCAGTTGAGTGTTGCGCAGCGGCTTGCCGATGGAACGGAAATCGTCGTGCTCGCTTTCCATGCGGCGGATCGAGGCGTTGACCGTGGCTTCGGTCGGGCCGTAGGCATTGAACAGCGCCGGGCGATGGCCGGCGCGGGCGAACCACTGGCTCACGGCCTGCTTGCCCACCGCTTCGCCACCGATCATGAACTGACGCAGGCAAACGGGCAGGGCGACATGGGCGTCTCGGGCGACCTGTTGCCAGAACACGGTCGGCAGGTTGGCGACGCTGATTGCATGCTGCTCGCAGAGCGCGGCGAAGGCAGCGGTGCCGGCGATCCAGGCATCGCTGCGCAGCACCAGGGTGGCGCCGGACAGCAAGGCGCCAAAGATCTCTTCCACTGACATGTCGAAGGTCATGGTGGCGAATTGCAGGATGCGATCCTGGGGGTTGAGGCCGTAGCGTTCCTGCAGGGCACCGATCTGGTTGCACACCGAGCGGTGTTCGAGCATCACGCCTTTCGGCTTGCCGGTGGAGCCGGAGGTGTACATGACGTAGGCCAAATGCCGGGAGGTCAGGCCCTCGACCCTTGGGTTGCTGTCGTCCCCGTCCGCCGGGTCGTCGAGCAACAGCTGCGGCATGTGCAGCGCCGGCAGTTGTTCGGCCATCGTTTCGATCAGGTAGCCCTGGGTGAGAAGGACCCGCGGGGTGCTGTCGTCGAGCATGTGCTGCAAGCGATCCTGCGGATAGTTCGGGTCCAGCGGCACGTAGGCGCCGCCGGCCTTGAGAATGGCCAGGATGCCGACGATCATTTCCGGGCTGCGTTCCACCAACAGGGCGACCCGTTCATCCGGACGCAGGCCCGCGGCGATCAGGCGATGGGCGATGCGATTGGCCCGGGTGTTGAGTTCGCCATAGCTGAGACGGAACTCTTCGGCCTGCACGGCGATGGCCTGGGGGCGTGCCTGTACATGCTGCTCGAACCATTCCTGTAGCAGTCGGCCTTCGGCAAACGGCGCGTGGGTCTGGTTGAAACCGCCGAGCAATTGTCGGCGTTGCTGGTTATCCAGCAAGGGCAGCGTTGCCACCGGCTGCGTGGCGTCCTCCAGCATCCCGTCGAGCAAGTGCAGCAGGTGCTGGCCCCAACGGGCGATGGTGCTTTCGTCGAACAGGTCGGTGGCGTATTCGAACTGGCCGCTGATGGTCTCGCCGTCGTCGTTGAGGGACAGGCTCACATCGAACTGGGTGGTGCCGGTGGGCTGGGCCAGTGGGCTCAGGCTCAAGCCTGGCAATTCCAAAGTCTGGTCCTGTGGCGTGTTGCCGAGCACCAGCATGGCCTGGAACAGCGGGCTATGACCGAGGCTGCGCTCCGGTTGCAAGGCTTCGACCACTTGTTCGAACGGCAGGTCCTGATGGCCGTAGGCGTCGAGGGTGGTGGCTTTGATGCGTTCGAGCAACTGCTCGACAGGGCTGTCGGCCGGCACGTCGATGCGCAGGGCCAGGGTATTGACGAAGAAGCCGATCAGCGCTTCGGTTTCGCGCCGTGGACGGTTGGCGACGGGCGTGCCGACCACCACCTCCGACTGATTGCTCAGGCGCGACAGCAGGATCGACCAGGCCCCCAGCAGGGTCATGAACGGGGTCAGGCCGCGCTGCTGGCTGAAGCGCCGTAGGCGCGCGCTCAGCGGTGCGGGCAGTTGCAGCGCCAGTGCGGCGCCCTGGTAGCTCTGCACCTGGGGCCGTGGGTGGTCGGCCGGCAGTTCCAGCAGCGCCGGGGCACCGGTGAGATGCTCCTTCCAGAATTGCGTCTGGGCTTGCAGGCGTTCGCCTTGCAGGTGCTGTTGTTGCCAGGCGGCGTAATCGGCGTATTGCAGGGCCAGGGGCGGCAGCGGATCTTCGCGGTCCTGGCTGAACGCCGCGTATAGCGCATTGAACTCACCGATCAGCACCGCCACCGACCAGCCGTCGGAGACGATGTGGTGCTGGGTCACCAGCAGGATGTGCTCGTCCTCGGCCAGACGCAGCAGGCGTCCGCGAATCAGCGGGCCGCTGCTCAGGTCGAATGCGGCGCGGGCTTCTTCCTGGGACAGCTGTTCAACGGCCGGTTGCCGGGCTTCGGGGGCCAGGGCTTGTAGGTCGTGCTCGACCAGGGCGAAGCCGATGTCGGCCGGGGCGAAACGCTGGCGTACTTCGCCGTCCAGGCGTTCGAAGGTGGTGCGCAGGCTTTCGTGGCGGGCGACGATGCGGTCCAGGGCCCGCTGCAAGGCGTCTCGGTCCAGGCTGCCGCGCAGGTGCAGGGCGGCAGGCATGTGGTAGGCGACGCTGGCGGCATGGTCCAGTTGATCGAGGAACCACAAGCGTTGCTGGGCCAGGGACAGCGGCAGCGGTTGCTCGCGAGAAACCACGGCAATCGCCTGGAGCCGGGATTGACCGGCCTGTTCGACGTGTTGGGCCAGTTCGCTCAGGGAGGTCTGGGCGAATAGGGTGCGCAGGTCGATCTCGGCGCCGAGGTCCTGGTGCAGGCGTGCTTGCAGTTGCACGGTGAGCAGGGAGTGGCCGCCCAGTTCGAGGAAGCCGTCGTGACGGCCGACCTGGTCCAGGTGCAGCAGGTTTTTCCAGATCTCGGCGATGGCGACTTCGGTGTCACCTTGCGGCGCTTCATAGGCCTTGCTGGCGAGGGCTTCCAGGCCGGGCTCGGGCAGGGCGCGACGGTCGAGCTTGCCGTTGGCGGTGAGCGGCAGGGCGTCCAGGTGCACGAAAGCACTGGGCACCATGTACTCGGGCAGGTGCTTGAGCAGGGCGCTGCGCAGTTGCTCGGCAGGAACCGGTTCGCCGCAGACATAGGCTACCAGGCGCTTGCTCTCGGGTTGGCCGGGATGGTCTTCGCGGGCAATCACCACCACCTCGCGGACACCGGGGCACAGCGCCAGGGCCGCTTCGACTTCACCGATCTCGATGCGCAAACCGCGGATCTTCACCTGGAAGTCATTGCGGCCCAGGTACTCCAGCGCGCCGTTGGCGAGCCAGCGACCGAGGTCACCGGTCTTGTACAGCCGCGCGTTCGGGGCATTGCTGAACGGGTCGGCGATAAAGCTTTTAGCGCTGAGTTGCGGCAGGTTGAGATACCCGCGCGCCACGCCGATACCGCCGATATGGATTTCCCCGGCGATACCCAACGGTTGCGGTCTGCCACGGGCATCGAGCACGTGCATCTGGATGTTGGCGATCGGTTTGCCGATGGGCACGCTCTCGCCGGGATCGCTGGGGCGGCAGTGCCAGGCGGTCACGTCGATGGCCGCCTCGGTCGGACCATAGAGGTTATGCAGTTCAACGCCGGCCAGCTGCCGTTCGAAACGCCGTTGCAGGGCACGGGGCAGGGCTTCGCCACTGCACAGCACCCGACGCAGTTCGGGGAAGTCACGGTTGTCGGGGTGCTCCAGGAACAGGTCGAGCATCGACGGCACGAAGTGCAGCATGGTGATGCTCGCCTCGCGCATCACCTGGGCCAGGTAAGCCGGTTCCTGATGACCGCCGGGACGGGCCATGACCAGCTCGGCGCCGGCCAGCAAGGGCAGGAAGAACTCCCAGACCGACACGTCGAAACCGAACGGGGTCTTTTGCAGGACCCGGTCGCTGGCGTCGACGCCGTATTCGTCACGGGCCCAGAGCAAGCGGTTGACCACGCCGAGGTGTTCATTCATCACCCCCTTGGGGGTGCCGGTGGAACCCGAGGTGTAGAGCACGTAGGCCAGGTGCTGCGGCGTCAGGCCAAGCGCCTGCGAATCCGGATTGTGTGTGGGAAGGGCGCTCAGGACGTCCTCGTCATCGAGCGCCAGCGCCGGGATATTCAATGGCGGCAACTGGTTCAGCAAGGCGTGGCTGCTCAGTACAGCGCGGGGGGCACTGTCTTCGAGCATATAGGCTTGGCGCGCACTCGGCAGGTCCGGGTCGATGGGCACATAGGCGCCGCCGGCCTTGAGCACGCCCAGCAGGGCGACGACCATTTCCGGGCTGCGCTTGAGGCACACAGCCACTCTGGCATCCGGCTTCACGCCGAGTTCGATCAGGCGATGGGCGAGCTGGTTGGCCTGGCGGTTGAGCTGTTCGTAGCTGAGCAGCGGCCCGCCGTCGCCACGCACGGCACAGTTATGAGGACGTTGCTCGGCCTGCTGTTCGAACAGGGTGTGAATCAACACATCCCGCGGATACTCGCGGGCGGTGGCATTGAACTCGACTTGCAGGCGCTGGCGTTCGGCCGCGCTCATCAGCGGGTAGTCGCCCACCGGCGTGTCATGCTGCTCAAGTACCGCTTCGAGCATCGAGACGATGCGTTGTTGCAGCAGGCGGGCTTCTTCCACGCTGTAGTAGGCGGTGTTGAAGTTGAAGTCCAGGTGCACGTCTTCGAATGGGTGGTAGTCACGCACGAAGATCGCCATGGGCGTCTGTTCGTAGCCGTTGTCCATGGTGATGACGGTGGAAGAGGTGCCGCCGAACTGGTCGTCACCGTCCAGGCTTTCGAATGACAGCGAAACGTCGAACAGTTGCCGACGCCCGGCCTGTGCGAGGCGCAGGATGCGGTTGAGTTCGGCAATCGGGAAGCGTTGGTGGCGGTAGCAGCGGCGCAGTTGGCCGCCGGCGGCGTGCATCAGGTCCAGCAGCGAGGCGTCGAGGTCGACGGGCAGGCGAATCGGGCTCACCGAGGAAAACATCCCCGCGGTTTCCTTGGTGCGGGCGTTGGTACGGTTGTGCACGGGCATGCCGATGACCATCTCGTCGACGCCCACGGTCCGGCAGAAATAGGTGGCGACCACGCTGATCAGCACATGGGCCACCGACAGGCTGCGCTCGCTGGCGAATTCCGTCAGGGCGTTGTACAGCGCCCGCGGCAGCATCGCCTGGACTTGGGCGCTGGGGGCCAGTTCATTGGCCTGGCCTGTCTTGAAGTCGGCCCGGCGTTGCAGCAGCGACGGCGGCAATTGCGCGTAGGTTTCCTGCCAGAACTCGCGGTCGCGCTCGTAGCGTGACGATTGCAGGTAGGCGCGGTCGTCCTCCAGGAACGACAGGTAGGAATGCCCTTCGGCGACTTCGTCGTTACCAGCCAGCAAGCCGTTGTAGGCAGCGCCCACGGCATGACCGATCAACGCCACACCGATACCGTCGGTGACCAGGTGGTGATAACGGTTGAGCCAGTAGTGACGGTTCGGGCCGCAACGCACCATGCGCGCTTCCCAGAGTTGGCCGGTCAGTTCCGGGAACGGTTGGCGGAAAGCGTTGCGCAGGTACTCCATCGCCAGTCCGGCGTCGGCTTCGGCCTCGGTGAACTCCACGATGTCCAGCTTGACCTTGACCTCGGGCAAGACCCGTTGGCGGCCGATGCCGCCCTCATGGCTGAAGCTCAGCCGCAGGGCGTCATGGTTATTGGCGACCAGCTCGATGGCTTTCTCGAACAGCGGGATGTCGATTTCGCCCTTGATTTCCAGGGACATGCCGATGTTGTAGTAGGGCAGGTCCGGGTGTGCGATCTGGTCGAGCCAGATGCCCTGCTGGACGGAGGCCAGTTCGTGGGTGGCGCAGTCTTGCGTGGGCAGCTTTTCGGTCGACGAATCCATTTCGGAGCACCTGCAGGCAGAATCAATTGAGGTTTGTCTCCGTTCGAATGGCGGTGCATGAAGGCCTGGGCGACTGCCAATCGGCGGATGCAAATAGTCGTGGGGAGGGACATCGGGGCCGTGGGCAGGCGCCTGATGCGATGGGGGCGTCGGGGGCTGCGGTGCGGCTGTCGATGGGCCGTCCTGCCGTCCGGTCACGCCTGATGTCCCTTCACAATGTGGGAAAAAATTAGAGGATCCGCTTCCCGATGTCTGTCATGGGAAGCAGGGACAACGGCGGGAAACGCGGCTTTGCGACGCTTGGGCGTGGTCGCGCGAGTCTGTTATACCAACGACCCTGAGTGAGTTTGCGAGGGTTGAACATGTCACTGATCGCCGAATCGGAGCGTCCGGTTTCCAAGTTCTGGAGCCTGTCCCGTTTTCCCAATCACCCGCAGGCAGGGGCGGTCGAAGTGATCGATGCGCTGGCGATTTCCAAAGAGGATTTCACCCGCCGCTACGTCAATCGCAACCGGCCCTGCCTGATCAAGAATGCCGTGCGGCACTGGCCGGCCTTCCATAAGTGGAATCGCCTGGACTACCTCAAGGCTCACTCCCACAACAGTGCCGTGGTGGTTCGTTCGCAGATCGTCTCGGAGGTCATCGGCTGGTCCAATCCCAAGGTCAAGGCCGAGCTGACCGAGTATGCGAACACGGTCTACCGGGACATGCCGTTCCATGAGTTCCTCGACAGCCTGGGCGAGGGCGATTCGCCGCTGGTGGCCGACAGTTGCCGTTTCTCCGAAGGCTCGGCCATCGAGCGGCTGAAGGAGGACGTCGGTGGCCTGCCGTTCATGCCTCAGTTGGGCAAGACCCGGGCCTATCCTCCCCATCGCAGTTTCCTGTACCGCAACTCCTACACCGATTGGCATTTCCATGTCACCGACGAGACGTTCATGGCCCAGGTGGTCGGGGCCAAGGAAGTCCTGCTGCTGCCGCCGGACGAAACCAGTTGGCGGGCGTTGCGGCCGGTGATCGAGGAAGCGGGCTACCTGTACGACATCGATACCGGGCGTTTTCCCGGGACGCGGGACCTGCGTGCCCTGCGCACGGTGGTGGAGCCGGGTGATGCGTTGTACATCCCGGTCTACTGGTGGCATGCGGTCCAGTCCATGGACGACGCATTTGGCGCCACGGTCGCGGCCACGTTCCCGACACCTCTGCATGTCAGCGGCAACATCAGCTCGCCCATCGCCAGACGGGTGCTGCGCAACTACCTGTTTTCCCGCTACGCGCCCCTGGTGGTGGGTGCGGTGGCGTACTCCATGGTCTACCGGTTGATGAGCAAGCTGGTCGATGTCGCCACGTCCCGCGATGTGCGCACATGAGCCTGGTGAGCGACCGCAAGGGCTTCGATCTGGGACGGGGTTTCTATTTCCTCTGGTGTGGCGAGTCTCTGGCGGTCATCGGCACGGCACTGATGGAGTTCGCCCTCGGCGTCTGGGTGTACACCCACACCGGTTCGGCGGTGGCGTTCGCCAACGTGGTACTGGCGGCCACCTTGCCGGCGGTACTGTTCCTGCCACTGGCGGGAGGGCTGGCGGACCGGATCAGCCACCGGGTCATCATTGTCTGTTGCGATGTCAGCCTGGCGGTGCTGCTGCTGGGCGTCATGGCGTTGCTCTGGTTCGAGCGTCTGGAGCCGTTGCACCTGTACATCTTCAATTGCCTGGCATCGATTGTCAGTGCCTTCCGCAAGCCGGCCTACCAGGCGGCTGTCAGCACGATTGTCGCCCCGGATAAGTTCACCCGGGCCTCGGGATTGATCAGCATCAGCAAGAACGCTTCGGCCCTGGTGGCGCCCCTCTTGGCCGGGGCGATCATGGCGAAGGCCGGGCTGGTGACGATCCTGGCGGTGGACCTGGTGACGTTCTGTTCCGGCACGCTGCTGGTGATCAAGGCGTTTTCCCATGTGCGGCCGCCAGCGGCCCATCACGACGCGCTGGCCAAGGGCACGGTGTTCGGCGGAGCCCTGGGCAATGTCGCCGCGGCGCTGAAGTTCTTCGTCGCCGAGCGGCTGATGGCCGGGCTGCTGGTGTACACCATGATGCGCAGCGCGCTGTTGGCCCTGGCGACCTTGATGATGACGCCGTTGCTGTTGTCGACCCTGGGCAGCCAGGTCCTGGGCATGGCCTATACCTGGGCGGCCCTGGGTGGTTTGGCCGGTGCGGGGTTGTTGATTTCCATGGGCAATCCGCGCCGTTTGATGGCAATGGTGGCGGTGGCCGACCTGTTGCTGGCGGGGTGCGTCGTAGCCCTGGGGATGGTCTCGCAGGCGGTGGCTTACTGCGCCCTGGCATTCGTGGCGATCACCATGGCCAGCATCGCCGACGCCAGTGTGAATGCGCTGTGGATGCGCCGGATTCCCGCCGGCAGCCGCGCCAGTGTGTTTGCCTTGATCAGCATGTTGACCATTGCCGCCACCAGCCTGGCCGTCATCGTCGGCGGTTTCCTGGTCGATCACTGGTTCCAGCCGGCGCTGATGCCTGGCGGACTGTATGCCGATTCGATCGGGCGCTGGCTGGGGACCGGCCCGGGACGTGGCGTGGGGATGCTGTTCGTGGTCGCCGGGGCGCTGTTTGCGCTACTGCCGCTGGGTGTCCTGCTCTACGGACCGATGCGTCGCCTGGACGAAGCGCCCACGCCAGTGGCCGTGGTGCGGATGGCCGACGGCCCGCAGGTCGACCCGCTGTGATGCTGTACCGGATTCCCGTGACAGACAGGCCGGGCCCGCTGGGTCAACCTTCTCAGGCTGGTCCGCTGCGCCCCTCATCGCCACCGGAATCGACAACCCTCAACAAAAGGAGCACCTATGCGCCCGTCGTTTTATGATTCCAGCCGTTTTCCGCACCTCAAGAACCTTGCCGACAATTGGGAAGTGATCCGCGAGGAGTTCCTGGCCCTCGATGCACCGACCCTGACCATCAACCGCGTGGGCAAGTCGATCACCGAGATCGTCGATGAAGTGGCCGCGCACATGGAGGCCGGCGGTGAGTATGGCTGGCTCTGGGGCTGGGGTGATGACATGGACGTCATGCCGGAATGGACCCAATACGGCCTGGTCGCCTATGACACCCCGATCCCCTATGCCCGCGCCGCCATGCCCGGGACCATCGACCTGCTGAGCAAGATCCCCGGCATCAAGCTCTGCGCCTTGCTGCGCATGGAGCCCAACGTTTTCCTTGGCACCCACTCGCACACCGGCACTTGGGAAGAAGGCCTGTTGCACATGCAACTGACCATCGATGCCCCGACCACCCAGAACTATGCCTACCTCAACGTCAATGGCAACTTCAACCAGAGCACCAACGGCAACCTGGTGATCTTCGACGGCTCCCTCGACCACTTCGCCGTCAACGCTTCACGGGCGCACCGCACCGTGCTTTATCTTGAGTTCTATCGCGAGAAGCACATGGCGGCGTGAGGTCTGGGTGGGGCCAAGTCTGCTCGTAGGGGGGTGTGCCAGCCGATATCATCGCCGGCTGGACCGACGTCATCGCGAGCGGACTCTCCCTTGAAAGGGGAGCGTCGTCCTGGCATCACGGCGCATCTGTGTTCGCACTTGGCTTGCGCGGTTCCGGCTAACGCATCGCGGTGCTGCGGATGTAACGCGCCGGCGACGAGCCCAGTGTCTTGCGGAACATGCTGATGAACGAACTGACCGACTCGTACCCGAGCGCTTCTGCGGTTCGTTGCACCGACTCACCTTCGGCAAGGCTCTGCAACGCCACGATGATTTGCCATTGCTTGCGCCATTGGCCAAAGGTCAGCCCTGTTTCGCTCTTGACCAGACGCGCCAGGGACCGCTCGCTCATGGCGACCTGGCGTGCCCACTGGGCCATGGTGCAACGATTCGACGGGTCCTGGGCCAAGCCGCGGGCGATGAAACGCAATTGCGTGGCGGCGGGAAGCGGCAGGTACAGCTGTTCCGAAGGGGCCAGCGCCAATTGTTCGAGGAGTACGCTCGCCACGCGTGCGTTGGCAGAGGTGGGCGGATAGTCCTGGGCCTGTGCGCTCAGGTGCAGGATCAACTCCAGGATCAATGGGGAAAGCACCAGCGTGCAGCATTTCTCCGGTAGAGCGGCGGCGCCGGGCTCTACGAACAAATAGCCGATCTTGCCGTTGGCAGTCACCCGGTTGCTATGGGCGATACCGCCCGGAATCCATACGCCGAAACCCGACGGCACCATCCAGACACCATCCTCTACGGTGCATACGATGCCCCCGTGATAAGCCACCACCAGTTGGCCCTTGCGATGGGTGTGCACGGGAAATTCGGTGTCGTTTCGCTGGTTCTCCAACATCAGCGCGACGGCGGGCTGGTCGAAGCTATCCAGTTCGAACTGATCAACCGCATAGCGATTCGTCTCGTCCATGGCACTCCATCCGGATTGTCCGAATTTGATTATAGATTGGCAGCATACTCAATATCGGCACGTTCTCGCAGTCCCTACCATCGTCATCAAGGCCATCAAGGTGATTGCCTCCGGTGAGACTCAACGATGCTGAGCGAAATCACGATTGCCCACCTCTACCTTCCACCCTTGCTGCTCTACCTGGGCGTCGCAGTGCTGGTGTACGGCGTGCTGGAGCGGAGCATGCGGCATTGGCTGGATTGGACCTGGCACCCGAGCATGGCGCGCTTCTTCGTGTCGCTGATTGTCCTCTCGATCCTGGTCCTGAAGTGTTGAGGGCGGCGCGATGACCATCAATCATTTCCTCAAGATGCTCGTAACCCTTGGGCTCGGCCTGATTGCACTGCTGTTCTGCATGCAGTTGTGGCGCACCTATGAGCTGGCACCCTGGACGCGGGACGGGCGGGTCAGTGCGCACGTCATTCGTATCGCCCCCGAGGTGTCTGGCCAGGTTGAACGACTGCTCGTGGGAGACAACCAATGGGTCGCCAAGGGCGCTTCGCTGTATCAGATCGATCGCAGCGCCTATCTGCTTGCCCAGCAACAGCGCACGGCCGAGCTTGCCGAGGCGCGCAGTGTCTTCGAACAGCGCAGCGCACAGCTCAAGCGTCGCAACCAGCTCGGCGATGCCATTGCGCGGGAGGAGATCGACAACGCCGCCCGGGATCTGGCGGTGGCCAGGGCGCGTCTGGACGCCGCCCAGAGCCAGCTGGCCCAGGCGCGGCTTGACCTGGACCGCACGACCATTCGCTCACCGGTCGATGGATACGTGACCCAGCTGCGCCTTCAGCCAGGTGACTACGCCTCGGCGGGTGACACCAATATCTTTGTGGTCGATAGCCATAGCTTCTGGGTCACCGGCTATTTCGAAGAGACCAAGTTGGCGGGTATTCGAGTGGGCGCTGCGGCGTCGATCAAGCTCATGGGCTTTTCGCCGTTGCTCGAAGGGCACGTCGCAAGCATGGGCAGGGGTATCGCCGACGGCAACGAACAGCGCGGCAACAATGGTTTGCCTCAAGTGGCGCCGACATTCAGCTGGATACGCCTGGCCCAACGGGTGCCTGTACGGATCGAGCTGGACCACGTGCCGCCGGACGTGGAGCTGGCAGCCGGGATGACCGCCAGTATCGAGGTCGCCGAGACGGGGGCAGGGCCACGTTGGAGGCTGACGCAGTGGCTTCAGGCGCTCCTGTGAAGGGCCGCGCATGGCGAACGCTCGGCGCATGGGCCGGATCATGGAGTCCCCTGGCATCTGGCTACATGTTGCGCAGTCTTGCGGCGGCCTCTCTGGCGCTATGGCTGGGCTTCCAGTTACATCTGGAGGCGCCATTCTCGGCGGCTTCGACGGTGCTGCTGCTGATCCATCCGCTTCAAGGCGCGGTGGTCGGCAAGGGTTTCAATCGGGTCCTGGGAACCGTGGTGGGACTGGCCGTTGCGTTGCTCCTGACCGGCATGTTCGCCCAGAAAATGTTGCTGCTCATCCTCGGGATCGGGGTATGGCTCGGTCTCTGTGTGGGGGCCATGACCCTGCTTCGGCACTATCACGCCACGGCGGCCGTCGTCGCTGGCTACACGGTCTGCCTTGCCCTGGGCCCCGCCATCGTCACGCCGCAGTTGGGTTTCGATCATATCGTGGCGCGCTGCACGGCGGTCGCACTGGGGGTGTTGAGCCTGAGCCTGGTGGCCACCTTGTTCAGCCGCAAGACCGTCGAGCCCAAACTGAACCGGGCCCTCCACGACGTCTGCTCTCGCACCGTGCGGTTGCTGGCCACGCGATTCAAGGGGGAACACAGTGCGGATCCGGCGATTGCGCAACGCCCGCTCGCCATCGACATCAGCAAGGTGGACGAACTGCTCGGGATCGGCCGAGGTGAGTCCTTGCTGATCCGTTCCAGGCTTGCGGCCCTGCAGGCAGGGCTGGCGTATCTGCATGCCGTGGTTCTGGACGAAGGCGCGACCGATCAGCCTGTTTCGCCTTCGTTCGCCCGAACGGGCATGGACCTGCAACGGTTGGCCGACGCATTGCCGGGCTTTTGCGTGGCGGCCGATGAAGTCCGGGAGATGCAACACCGCCTTGCGCAATGGCCGGAAAACAACACGAGCCAACAGCGCCTGAAGGAACAGTTGGCAGACCTGTCCAGCGCCTTGTCGAGCTTCGCCAGCCTTGAGCATGGGCGTCAGATGCCTGCCCGCGCGGTGGGTTTTCACCGACATTATGGCGACGCGCTGCGTAACGGCGTGCGAGCGCTGTTGGCGACATTGGCAATCGCAGCTTTCTGGTACCTGTCTGCCTGGGACCAAGGGCCAACGTTGCTGGCGGTATCGGGACCGTGCTGTACTTTGCTGGCCACCAGCCCGGCGCCTGCTCAAGGCCTGGCTCGCTTCTTCGAGGGCACCGTCTACGCAATAGTGGCGGCAGCAGCGTGCAAGTTCCTGGTGTTGCCACACATCAGTGGGCTCGCATTGCTCACGGTCGTGATGATTGCGTTCTGGGCCGTGGGGATTCAGGCCACGACCCGCCCGCGTCATGCCCTGCAAGGTATCGCTTATCTGATCGGCTTCAACACGCTCGTCAGCACAGGCCTGGCCGCCCGGTACGACTTCGCCGACTTCGCCAACCAGGCTCTCGCCTGGATCGTGGCGCTTGCCATATGCCTGTTGGCCTTCCTGTTACTGCCGGGAAAACCCCACCGCCACCCGCACGTCCTGAAGAGGGCGATACTCCAGGACACCCGGCGACTGCTTCGTCATGGACACCGGATGGACCTGCTCAAGTGGCAGGCAAGGCAGCAGCACCGATTGGTGACCTTGCAGGCGCTGTCGGGGGCACATGATCAGCAGTCTGCGCAGGCTGGTTCGACGGCCCTGCAATTGAGCCGACAATGGATTCGACTGCAACGTCAAACCCGCGACCTGGACCCTGAATCATCGGTGGGCAAGTGCGCACGACGGGGCGACCGACGGATTTCCCGGTCCGCCTCCCATCCAGCGATCAGCGCGGTCCAGGCCCGTCGAACGTCCAGGTCACTGACCCGCCTTGACGCCCATGACCTGGCGGCTGGCTACCTGGCTTTGGCGGGGTTGCTCGAAACCTACGCAAGCGCGAATCAGCGCACATTTGACCGACGCCTGCGTGGGCAGCCTGTCCAGTAGTCGCTATAGTGCCCGCTTTACGCCGCTCCGGCACTGACACGGCAGTCACAGGAACCCTTCACATGTCCCATGGCGAAATCGCTACCCGCCCTGAAATCACCCACTTTCCACTTTCCCCAAGCGTTGAACAGGCCCGCCAACTGATCCCTCCCGCCGAAGAGCGCCTGGCGCAGCGCAAGCGCGTGGTGCTCAAACCGTTCAAGATCGTCCAAGGGCTCGTCTGTGGATACTTCCTGATCAAATGGGTGGCGCAGGGGCACTACTTCGGTGGCCCGATTCTCGCGGGACTGCTCTGGTGCGTGACCTGGGTCTTCAGCCTGCCGCTGGGGTTGTTATGGCGCAAGGAAAGTCGCGAACTCAAGCGTGTTCAGGATAACGTCGGCGTCGTCTTGCACAAGACGTGCACGGACTTCCTTGCCGAACAGGCCCTGGGGCCGTATCGCTGGATCTCTCGCGGCGAGAGCATGCTCGGACTGTTTCCGGAAACCGCCGTGCTCTATCTCTATTCAGAGGTGTCCGGCTACCAGCATGCGCTGATCGATGCGCCGCAGGTGGTCCGTCAGGTACGGGTCGACGAGAAAACCCAGACCGTCCATACCTCCAACACTCATACCACCCACAGTGAGCGAAGGGTCAGCAGCACGCACTTTGGCGGCGAGATCGGCAAAGGCACGTCAAACTCCACCACCTATACGTCCAGTACGACCCACCACACCTTTACCTTGCAGATTCAGTTTCAGATCGGCTCCGGCACGCCTTGCTGGACAACCTGGTCGTTTGGCAACGACTGGCAGGACGCCGAGAACTGGCGGTTGCAGATCGCACAGGCGGCGGGCTTGTAGATATCGGCGCTGTCGGGCGGCGTCTCCCCTGGTATCCCAATCAAGCCACAAACCTGTAGGAGCAATGCTTGCTCGCGATAGCGACAGACCAGTCAACATCGCTGCTGACTGACTTACCGCAATCGCGAGCAAGCTTTGCTCCTACAGGTTCTGCGCTGTCTGATCCTCAACTGATGAAAGACCTGTCTACGTGGTATGCTCGTCGCCAATATAGGGTAGGGGGGTATGCTATGTCGCATGCGCAGGCGGGAAAAGAAGATCTGCTCAAGCGCGTGAAGCGTATTGCCGGGCAGGTACAGGCAATCGAACGCGCACTGGAGGGCGAGGCCGACTGCGCGAAGACCTTGCACCTGGTGGCGGCGACCCGTGGGGCGATAAACGGTCTGCTCGACGAAATCATCGAGGACCATGCCCGGGAGCATGTCGCCAAGCCTGGCCTTACCGATCAGGAGCGGGCACAGGGCGTAGAGGAACTGCTCGAAGCCATACGTCGGTATTCAAAGTGAGAGATACCTTGAGCACTCATTCCGTTCATAGCCACAATTTCCTGGGCGCCGCTCACGACGCCAATGCCAAGCGCACATTGTGGGTGGTGACGCTCACCGTCGTGATGATGGTGGGCGAGATCGCCGCCGGTTACATCACCGGCTCGATGGCGCTTCTGGCGGACGGCTTCCACATGGCAACCCACGCCGGCGCACTGGGAATCGCGGCGGCGGCATATGCTTACGCACGCAAGCATTCGGAGAATTCCGCCTACAGTTTCGGTACCGGCAAGGTGGGTGACCTGGGAGGGTTCGCCTCCGCGTTGATCCTTGGCCTGATTTCGTTAGGCATCGGAGTCGAATCGGTCCTTCGGCTTTTCGAACCGTCCCAGGTGCAGTTCACAACGGCGACCGTGATCGCGGTCATCGGACTGTTCGTGAACATTGCCAGTGCCTTGCTTCTGGCCGGGGGCGGTCATGATCACGGTCATTCCCATGATCACTCCCATGGCCATCACGGCCACTCCCACGGCCAGGACAACAACCTGCGCTCCGCTTATGTCCACGTGCTCGCCGATGCAGTCACGTCAGTCATGGCCATCGTTGCGTTGCTGGCCGGCAGGTTCCTGGGGTGGGTATGGCTCGATCCGCTCATGGGGATTGTTGGGTCGCTCGTCATTGCCCGCTGGGCGTGGTCCCTGATGAAAGATACCGCGTCGGTGCTGCTGGATAAGACGGATGAGCACGTCGCCGAAGAAATCCGGGAGCTCCTTGATCAAGCAGCCCAGTTCCAGATAACCGACCTGCATGTATGGCGGGTGGGACCTGCAGCGCGTGCCGCCATCGTCAGCGTGCAGGGGCCGCGAGGGTTTTCTGCCGATGAGGTGCGTGCCACGTTGGTTGCGGTCCATGAGGTGACTCATCTCACGATCGAATACAGGACGCTGGGAAACTAGCCGCTCGCCATTATTTCCGGAACAAGCATGGCCAAAGACATTGAAAATCCCTGCGTTTCACTTTGTCAGTTGAACAGTGAGATGTGCGTGAGTTGTGGGCGTACCAGGGACGAAATACGCAAATGGCGGAGCATGAAACGGCCCGAGAAAATCACCACCGTGCAGAAAGCGTCCGCTCGGATGAAAAGCATTAAAAAGAAGAAGGCGAAATAGCCCGGGAAAGGGTGAGTACCCGCTTGGAAATGGGCCAAGGCGGTGATTCCCTGGAAGCCCCTGTCCGGACCTTCCAGAGAGACGGCGAGTGGTCAAGTCTTGAAACGCAGCACCAGGTTGTTCAGGTTCACTGCCAGTTGCGACAGCTCGTTGCTGGCAATGAGGGTTTGACGGGTTCCTTCGCTGCTTTGCACCGCCAGATCGCGAATACTGACCAGGCTTCGATCCACATCACGTGCTACATGCGCCTGTTGCTCGGACGCCGTTGCGATTTGCAGGTTGCGTTCGTTTATCTCCAGTACGGCATGGGTGATTTGTTGCAAGGATTGCCCGGCGTCTTCGGCAGTTTTCCGGGTGCTATGCACCTCCTGGGTGCTTTTGTGCATCGACTCCACCGTGGCAGAAGAGCCTGCCTGGATCGCCGCGATCATCTGTTCGATTTCCTGGGTGGAGGTTTGCGTACGATGCGCCAAGGCGCGGACTTCGTCGGCAACCACGGCGAAGCCTCGACCTTGCTCGCCTGCTCGCGCCGCTTCGATGGCGGCGTTCAATGCCAAGAGATTGGTCTGCTCGGCAATGCCCCGGATGACGCTCAACACTTTGCTGATGTCTTGGGCTTGGCCGGCCAGCGCCAGCACTTGTGCGGATGAACCTTCCACCAGGCTCGTCAGGTTGCGCATGGCCGCCAGGGTTTCAGTCACACGTTCATTGCCCAAGTCTGCCGACAGGCTCGACTGCTGGGCTGCCTGAGAGGTTGACGTAGCATTGCGGGCCACTTCTTCAACGGCCGCACTCATCTCGTTGACTGCGGTAGCGGCTTGCTCGATTTCGCTGTTCTGTTGCTGCAATGTCCGGTCAGCGCTTTCAGTAATGGACGTCATTTCGACAGCGGCAGTGCTCAGTTGCGTAGATGCACCGGAAATCTCCAGGACAGTTCGCCGCAGCTTCTCCGACATGATGTTTAGCGCCTGCATCAGACGGGATGCTTCATCTTTCCCGGTAACCTCAAGCTGCCGGGTCAGATCCCCTTCGGCAATGTCTTCAGCCAGTTTCAGCGATGTATTGATCGGATCGACAATGCTGCGGGTCAAGGCGATAGCGAGGAAGATGGTGAGAATCAGCGCGACGACTACCACAATCATCAGGACGTTGACGCTATGGCTATACACCGCCGTTGCAATGGCGCCTGACTGCTCCGTCTCTTTTGCGTTCAGCTCGCGCATGAGCGTGAGTTTTTCTTGATAGGCCGTGGCGCGGTTTGCCTGCTCGGAGTTGGCTAAGGCAACGGCCTTGTCATGGTCGGAAGTGTCCAATGCAATGACTTGCTTCAATCCATCGATGTAGGTGTTCATCGCGATTTGAGCGTCATCGAGCTGCGCGCGGTCCTCATCGCTTGTAATCAGATTCTGCCGATAGTATTCGCTGCGCGACTGCAGGGTCTCCATGGCTTGTCGTACTTTGGCTTGCGACGCGCTTTTGACTGAGGGATCGGTGCTGGCCAGCATTCTGATGCTCTCGAGGCGAGCGTGCAGAAGTGCAATTTGAATGTCATCGACCACTTGAATGCTAGGCAGTGATTTTTCTTCTATGTCTTGTTCTGCGGCGCGCAATTGACCGACTTGAACGTAGGAGAAGCCTCCCAGCCCGATCAAAAGCAAGGTGATAGCACCGAAGCAGAATGCAGCTCTGCGCGCGATATTGAGCGATCTCAAATTCATGTTTGGCTCCGGTGGCGTACCACGTAACGCCTTCGAGAGCTGGCCCTTCGCCAGCGATTACAGGGTTGGCGAAAGCGGATGAAAATTTTGTGAGCTGTTTGTGGTTTTTTTGAGAATCATGAGATGGCCCGAGATTCAGTCGAGCAGCGCTGGAGCGACTCCAGGCTTCTGGCCGGCTGTAGCCTCTCGCGAGTGGTAGAAAGTGGCCAGAAGCTGCCTTCACAACAGGCAGAAATCGCCCAAAAGCGGTCAGCGGCTGCTTCCGCCCCATAGCAGGACGGGCAAATTTCTCGGCGACCTTAATCCCGGGAACGATGCAGGCCCATTACGTCCCGCCAGTACAACGTACTCTCATACTGGAAGGTTAGCAGGAAGAGGGATGAGCAAATTTGAGCAATGGACTCAGCGATTTTTTCCAATTCGCTCATAGATGACTGACCCTCAGGTTCAGGACCTTTGATTCTAATGCTGCAACGCAAACCGACTTTGAATTCAAGCCCTTTCTTGTCTTCGGCGTATATCGTGAAGTCAGTGGTTTCGTCTTCTGCTGTCAGCCTTAGCCCTGAGGCGAAGACGGCCACCAAAGCGCCGTTCAGATTATTGACCTCTATCGCACCGGCCTTTATCAATGCCATGCTCAGCATCGGAACCATCAAAACGCTATCAGCTTCTATGTGCAGATCAAGACTCATTCACCCCCACCCCTTTCATTTCAGTCCCCTTTCATTTCATGGCAAAAAAATGACGTCTAAGCGCTCGTTTTCTTCCACCCCTTAGCTTGTGCCCGCAAGCGTCGAGCCAACACATCCATCAAGTCATAGCCGTCGCGCAAGGGGATGGCGAGCAGCGGCGAAAAATCCTTGAGCATCACCATGTCGCAATCGAGTGTGGCGCGAAAGGCGGTATTTCCGGTGCCTTTTCAACGAATCGTCGCCAAGCAGTGGGCGGCAACTATATGCAGGTTGGGGAGCTACGGCCCTCATATCCGATCATGGAACTTATCCACAGATTGATGTCAATATGATAGCCTTTTATCGCGAATTATCTTGGATCAATAAGCGCCGGGGGCGCCCTGGCAATCAATGGAGAGGAAGATGAAGGTCATTATTGCAATGTTAATGATGTTAAGTGGATACGCTTATGCTGGTTGCGGCAACATCAGCGACAGCGATCAACGCAATTATTGCTATGCAAAGACGAAGGGGGAAAGCTGTGGCTCTATCAACGACAGTGACCTGCGTAATACCTGCTATGCCGAAACCAAGGGCGAAAGCTGCGGTAACATCAGCGACAGCGACCAGCGCAATTATTGCTATGCCAAGACGAAGGGGCAAAGCTGCGGCATGATCAACAACAGTGACCTCCGTAATACCTGCTATGCGGAAACCAAGGGCGAGAGCTGCGGTAGCATTAGCGACAGCGACCAGCGCCTTTTTTGCTATGCCAAGACGAAAGGGGAAAGCTGTGGCTCTATCAGCAATAGCGACTTGCGCAACGAGTGTGAAGCCATGAAACGCTGATTGACGAGCTCGCCGAACGAACTGGAGTAAGCGGTAAAAGAGCGTCTTCGCATGATCCGTTTTGGATCGAATCGCCACTTTCAGATCGGCAATGGTCGAAATTAGCTCGAAACGTGTGGCTACTTTAGACCATTCTAGTGCGTGATAAACCAAAGATCGTCATGTAGTATAAAACGATGAGTAGTTCTACAATCATCCCCTCCCTGCCGCGCTTCTACATCAAATCTAGAAGGTTTGTGAATGATAAAGACTATCCCGATGTGGGCTATGATGATGGCCACCAAAGGTAAGAAAACCGGACTTGCAGTACTGGCATCTTTACCTATTTTTATCGTTACTGGTACGTGGATGTTTATTGACGGGTTGCAAAATGGGCAAAAGCGCCAAGCTGCAATAGGGCTAATTTGTCTGACTTTTTTTGGTGCATGTACCCTGCTATTTGCACCTTCAAAAAAATATATTCCCGGCAAAACATTTCAGGGTTATAGAGATAAAAAACTCAGCACAAAAACGGCCATAAATTACGGTTACGGGATCATTGTTTTCATTTTAGCAGTTTTTGTATTTCTTGCGCCGGAACACGCGTCGAATGCAATAGGTTATGGATTAATAGGCCTCTTTAGTCTTTATGTTCTGTCAAAAAGCTTAAAGTTTCATGCCGATATCGATTTTTCGACCAATGAATACTTGGCAACCGCTCTGGGATTTCCTGTAGGGGAGAAAATTCTGGTTAGCTACCAGAATTTTGATGCGGACGAGGTTGAAATTGGTAGCAATGCTTTTGCCGCAACAGCGACAAGATTAACTGTAGCAACGTTTGATGGTGAGCTCTGGAGAAAACTGTCACGGGATCTGAGTCAGGTCTCGCGCATTGGCGTCATTGGCGATGAAAATCAAAATTACTTCGTTAAATTACAATTCAATGATGGAGCCGATGTTTTGTTGCGCATTGGACTATATGAAAAGCTCACATCAAATCCAACTCTGGTAATAAGAAGGCTGTTGGAAACGATTGATGCAGGTCTCCTTGGTGATAGTGGTGCATCGCCGGCAGCCCAAAGACGTCGAGTGGTTGTCAACTCTGGAACACCAACCTCGGGTTCAAAAACCGTTGCGCCTGAGGCTACGCTTGTATCCAAGGCACCTATGCGCAACATTGAGGTTGCCCCCGACGTATTAATTGCTATCCAGAACGCTGAAGAAGATGTTCTCCGTCGCAGGCTGGAGCTTTAACAATGTCTCATTGTACAACGTTTGAATTTTCTTATGTTGATGAAGAAGCTATTGCCAAAGCGTTCGGCAAGATGGGCCTTAGCCCAACGACCGATCTGGTTTCGGTATTTGTCAGCGACTTCAGTAAAAAGGTGTTGAGCAAAATAGGTTACATGGGCAAGCAACAATTTAGAGCTATTTGTGGTCAAGCGGATAACTACAATCTATTTGTCTGCCAAATTGAGAAGGACTCCTATAAACTCCTCATCGAACGTGGAACTCTTTCGGCCGGCGATGAAACGATAATGACTGATTTGGCTTTAAAATTTCAGAAAGCCTACATCAGCGTCGCCATCGATGAAACCATCAAGCGCATAGAAGCATCAGGTGTTCCAGCAAGAGTGAAAGAAACTCTTCAAGGGTTCGAGATTGAATTTGGACCTAACCACGAATACAGCATTTATGTCACCTTTACGGGCGATAAAGTTACGGAGGAAGTGCGTGGGGTGAAAGGAGATATCTGCATAAAACTTACTGAAGAGCTTGAATCTCTACTTTCTAGCCCTACTGCGGAGCTTATGACTGAGTGGAAACCGGAATATACCGTAGTCCATGAAGAGCAAACCCTTCAAATTCTCAGTGCGAATTTCTAAATGAAAATCAACGTACACCATATGGAGTTGAGCCGCGTTAACGGCCCCGGGTTACGCTTGACATTATGGGTGCAGGGTTGTGCGCTGAATTGTAAGGGCTGCTTCAATCAGAGCACCCACCCTCGCGAAGCGAGTACGCTGATACCTATTTATGAATTGGCACAGAAGATAAATGCATTAGACATCGCTGGGGTTACCCTCTCTGGAGGGGAGCCGCTCGATCAGGCGCCGGCCTTGGAGCAATTAATACAGGCCGTGAATGGCGAGAAAGACTGGGTACTTTATACAGGCTATACGCCAAAAGAAATATTCCAGAATGAAGCCATGATTCGAGTTGTTAAAGTCGTAGACCTGACGCTGGCGGGGCGGTATCGACATAACGCGAAGCATCCCTATCAGCACAAGCAGATTATTAAAACCAGTGACAGAGTCAGTGTTGATTTTTTTCGTACAAGAAGAGTCGTCGAGTTTGCTATTTCAAATTCTGGCGTTACCAAAACCGGTCTTCCGATGCATGGATAACTCAGTTCAAGAGCAGGGGTAATAGGCATGAGGCGTACCAAGCAGATAACAGATTACCTCAAAGCGCGTTATGCGATTTTGGTGATTGAAACTTTCGAGGAAGAGCGTGCGCTCAATGAAGTTTCTGAAATTGCCAAGGCGCTTAGTCATCGTTTGTTCGTTTGGAACTCGACGCTGGGGGTCCAGATAAATGGCGTCGTGGCTGGGGATAAAACCTTTGATCTGAAAATGGCCTTGGACTTTTGCGAAGAAAAAGCGAAAGAGGAGGGCAGCAAAAATATTTTTGTTTTTTGTGATGCTCATAACTACCTTACCTCAAGCTCAAATCCTGTCTATCGTCGTCGGCTTCGAGATTTGGCCATTAATATCCGCTCTCGTGGATATCGCAGCAACTGCATTGTCGTGGCGCCCAGCTTTGAAATTGCCAATGATCTTCAAAAGGAAATCACGTTGATTGATTTTCCTTTGCCATCAAGAGATGAAGTTAAGGATCAGATAAATAATTTTGTTAACTCCTGGCAAGGCAGTAACAACATTAAAATTGATCTCTCTGGCGAAACCAAAGATAAACTTATTGATGCCGCTTTGGGCCTCACGGGATTAGAAATTGACAATAGCTTGTCTCGCTCGCTGGTATCCAGCCTGAGTTTAAATGAAAGTACAGTAAAGGATCTGCTTTCCGAAAAAAAGCAAATTATACGGAAAACAGGTATTTTAGAATACATTGATTCAAAAGTAAGTCTTGAGGATGTAGGCGGCCTGGCAACGCTTAAGAAGTGGCTCCATTTGCGTAGCCAGTGTTTTGGACAGATTGCTAAGGATTTCGGTGTCGGAACCCCGAAGGGGCTGCTCTTAACTGGAGTTCCTGGTTGCGGTAAGTCTCTAACGGCGAAATGCGTATCGTCGTCATGGAATATGCCCTTATTACGTTTGGACATGGGAAAAATATTCCAAGGGGTGGTTGGCTCTTCAGAATCCAATATCCGTTCAGCACTACGTACTGCCGAAGCTATTTCACCCTGCATCCTATGGATCGATGAAATTGAAAAAGGACTTTCCGGCTCTTCCGGAGGATCATCTGATGGGGGCACGGCTACACGCGTATTCGGCACACTGTTGACTTGGATGCAAGAAAAAACGGCGCCTGTTTTTGTGTTTGCTACCGCAAATAACATCAACAACTTACCTCCGGAGTTGTTGAGAAAGGGGCGATTCGATGAAATATTTTTTGTTGATTTTCCGTCGAAACTGGAAAGAAAGAAGATTCTTGAAATACATTTGAAAAAATTGAGACGAGACCCAGAAAAATTTGATTTGGATCGTTTGTCTGCTCTAGGGGGCGAGTCGAATTTTGGTAAAGACGTTGTGCTTTCTGGTGCTGAAATCGAAGCTTGGGTTGGGGACTCGCTGATTGAAGCATTCTCACGACGGATGAATAACCCTGATGATGTAAGCGACCTGACCATGGTTGATTTTGAAACTACTATTTCGCGTTTAGTACCCATGAGCAAAATGCGCAAAGACGAGTTTATAAAACTTCGTGATTGGGCGAATCAAAATGCAATTAGCGCTTCAGCTATGGTTGTCGGTCAGAATGATACGGAAACTCAAATCGGCGGCAGGAAAATTGATTTTTAATTTGCGGTGATTTTTCAGTGGGTATGGCTTTATTCTCCATATCGCGGCTGATGGCCTGGACGGGGCAACATTTCTTCCCTCGAAACAGAATTCCGAACTGCTGGATTTGGATTTCGGTGAGCGAGGCAGCTATCGGCTCAAAGCGTGCATGCGCGAAGGGCTGCTTCTGGCCGATCCTGTTGAAAAAGTCGGCATTCGGATTCAGTTCTTGTAGCGAATCGATCCGTCGCGGAATGCCGTCAGAGTTTGGGGCATCATGACAACCCTAGAAAACTGAGACTCGAAGATGAATCACGAACTTTGGCAGGAACCTGATGGTTGTTAGACCTTTTGCCTAGCTGGTGCTCACGGTGATAGTGCGCGTGCGCTTATGCATTCAGAAGCAAAGCTTGTTTGGGAGGTCGAGGCTGAAAGTCATTTCGAGGCGATGACTAAATATTATGCGCACATGCAGTGGGGTGAATACCTGACTCACTTTCCTGAACAAGGCATGACCCCCTACAGAAAACTAGGTTGGGAATGACCAGCCATGGTCAGATCTCTGCCCGCGCGAACATAGCTCAAACACAGCACAGCGCGTCGGAAAAATTAGTGCTTCCCGCCGACGCGGAAGACAATCTGCACATCGGCCAGCGGGAGGATTCGCAGCATGATGGGACAGTTATCGAGTGGGCAGGAGCGGCTGTTTTACTCGTTCAACCTTGAAGACCACATCCCAACAAATCATCTGCTGCGCAGCATTGATCGATGTCTCGATCTGAGTGACCTGCGCCACTACCTCGCCGATTTCTATAGCCCGATCGGGCGTCCTTCGATTGATCCTGAGCTGATGATCCGCATGCTAATCGTGGGCTATTGCTATGGCATTCGCTCCGAACGGCGCTTGTGTGAAGAGGCCCATTTGAACCTGGCGTATCGCTGGTTCTGCCGGTTGAGCCTTGAGGATGAAGTACCTAATCACTCGACGCTTTCCAAGAATCGACACGGCCGTTTCCGGGACAGCGATCTGTTTCGCTGGCTGTTTAATGAAGTGCTGCGTCGCTGCATGGACGCAGGTCTGGTCAAAGAGCTGGGGCTGATGCAGCAGAAAAAGCAGGCCAGTGCAGTTCGAGAAACTGAGCGACAAGGTTTTTTGTCGCAGACTGGATGCATCAGGCCCGGCTATGCGGTCCCTCGTATCGTCAGTGCTCGACAGTCGCTCAAAAAAAATTCAAGCGAGGCTTGACCGAGGAGAACGATCGTTCTACATTGAGTCCGTGGAGATGAAAATGACAGATACCCGAGAAAAGATTCTAACGACCGCTGAGAAACTTATTTATCAGAATGGCATTCATGCGACGGGCATGGATCTTCTGGTGAAGACCTCAGGTGTCGCTCGCAAAAGTATTTATCGCTATTTTTCGACCAAAGATGAAGTGGCAGCTGCTGCACTGAATGCTCGTGATGTACGTTGGATGCAATGGTTCAGAACGGAATGCGACAGAGCGGATACTCCGCAAGAGCGTATTCTCAATATATTCACGGTGCTCAAGGGATGGTTTGAGTCAGACGGATTTCGAGGCTGCGCTTTCATTAATACTGCCGGAGAAGTTGGGGACCCCGATGATCCTATTCGCCATATTGCCAAACTGCATAAGCAGAAATTACTCAATTACACACTCGAGCTGACCGAGCAGTTGAATACGGAGCACCCAGTCGTCTTGGCGAGACAACTGCTCATATTAATCGAAGGCGCAATCACCATGGCGCGCGTGATGGGCGATTACAGTGCCGTCGATGACGCAAAAAAAGTTGCACAGTTGCTGATTGAATAGGTGTCGCTTCAAGAAAGTGACTTTCTGACATCTTCGCAAGACGTGCGGTTCAAATATGCCCCTGACGCATATTAGTCTGCGTGGCTGCTCGTATCCGTTCGCATAGCTGGATTGTTGAGATGCTGATGTAAATCGCGATTATCGTGACGCGTTGATGTTGTGATGATGATCGCTGAAAGAAAGTTGTACCGCTCTGCTGAGTTCCGAAAACGTTAAATAAACCGATACATCCAATTGTCCTGGAGGCACTACCATGTCCAATGCACAAACTCGTCCGCCACTTCCTCCGTTCACTCGTGAAACGGCGATTGAGAAAGTCCGACTCGCTGAAGATGGCTGGAACAGCCGCGATCCCGAAAAAGTATCGCTTGCCTATACACTGGATACCAAATGGCGCAACCGAGCGGAATTTGCTACCAACCGCGAAGAAGCCAAAGGTTTCCTTACTCGCAAATGGAAAAAAGAGCTTGATTATCGCCTGATCAAAGAGCTCTGGGCGTTTACCGACAACCGCATCGCTGTACGTTACGCATACGAGTGGCATGATGATTCAGGTAACTGGTTCCGCTCTTACGGTAACGAAAACTGGGAATTCGAAGCGGATGGCCTGATGCACCGTCGCTTCGCCTGCGTGAACGACATGCCTATCAAGGAGAGCGAACGCAAGTTCCATTGGCCACTGGGACGCCGCCCAGATGACCATCCAAGCCTGTCTGACCTCGGTCTGTAAATATTTCAACCGACCTGATCCTTTTGTTGAAAAGGCTCAGGTCGGTTTTTGAGCCTAACGCTATAAATAGTTTCTTCATCAAAAATTCTCTAACCCGTAACCGCCCGCAGTCCCTCCAAAGTTCTATCCTCCAATTCTTTGCCGGTCCTATCCAGCTCTTCCACCTGCCAACGATCCTCACCGCCTGCTTCGCGAAAGGTCTAGCGGTCGCAGTTTTCCAGCCATGAGTCTATTACTGAAGTCCTCTAGCAATGCCTGCTCCATCAGGTCCATCCATGAGGCTGCAAAGGCTTCGTAAGGGTTCTGAGGGCAGCCGGCTAAAGCAGGCATCAGTACCGGCGGGACAGACGAGAGGTGCGTAATTTTCAGGCACTACCGTTTAGGGAAATAGAGTTACCTGCACTTTTGTGTACTCGATTCTCAATGTGATGCTCCATGATTGATCTGGACTATACGAATCAAGTCCAGTCGGCGCGGTGCTGTGGCCCTATTCTTAACGGCGGCAACTGATTCCCCGTAATGCACGAGGTGGTAGCAAGTTGTTTCTCAGATCCATGCGCAGCCAAGTGGTGCGCGCTGATGACTGCCGCACTTACAGACTGAACGCAATCCATCTCGCTCAAGCAACAGCGCTCGTGGTCGTATGGCTTCCCCGCCTGAAGACACGGCAAGGTGTGCTGGCCCGAATAGAGGATTCAAGGTAAGGGTTCCGCTTCTGATTTTGCCTTACGTCGACATGAGAGTGACAGAAGTGCCACGTTGGCCGATTTCCTCTCGCTACTCCGTTTGTAGCAAGCGGGAACTCGCGGTGAGCTGGATTTTGGCAGTCAGCCGTTGGCGGTTCTTGGTAGTGGATACGGACTGAGTAAATGCACTTCCGTGCTATTACTGCCGAGTAGAGGCGGGAAGCGCGCTGTATGGGCGCAAGTAGCGAAGAGTTATTTTCTCAGAAGGACAGGAGACAGCGGGTGTTTGAGCCCCCGTCCCTGGCGCCGAGCGATCTAGCGCCAGATGAGCGGACGGGAGAAGAGTCAATTCGTACAGCCGGTACCTATAACGTGGTACTCCATGATGTGCCGGTCGCCCTTGGAGTCGTCGTAAGTCATCTGCGCCGGCACTACATCGCAGCTATCGGGTATCTGAGTAATCGACACAATGTGAGCGATGTCCAGGTGTTGAGAGTAGCGATAGGGCTCGACCGTAATATGCGCAGTCTGAGTATCTTGCTCATCGGCCATAGCGACAGAGCCAATGGAGCCTAGGAGTAACACGAGTAACAGTTTCATAGTGAACACCTGTAGTGAGGGCGTGAGAAGACCAAAGCACTTGAGCGGTGCTCAGTCGTAAAAAGGGTTGAGGTGTAGCCCGGTTGCCGTCAGACGCCGGGCTGACTTACATCAGAAAGGCTTGGTAGGCAGGTACTTGCCGTCCAGGGTGATCACAGCGCGATGGCCGCCCTCCGGATCTTCGACTTTCTTGATGTCCAGCTTGAAGTTGATGGCACTGATGATGCCGTCGCCGAACTTTTCGTGAACCAGAGCTTTGAGGGTGGTGCCGTATACCGACATCATTTCGTAGAAACGATAGATAGTCGGGTCGGACGGTACGCCGTCAAAAAAACTGCCGCGAACTGGCATCGATTGCAGCAAAGCGACTTGATCAGCATCAAGCTCGAGTTTCTTGCCCACGACGTGGGCGGCGCTGGAAGGCAGCGGATGCTGGCCGAGCAGGGCGGCAGTGACGAAGGCTTCGGACAGGCCGGTGCCGTCAACGATCTCGGCGAAGGACAGGTCCTTGCGAGCCTTAGCCAAAATGATGGTTTCGGTCAGTTCTTGGCGCGCGGTGCGGGTGGCTTGAGTCTGGATCATGGCGAATCTCCTAGGTTAGTAAGGGTTACAGGTACGGGTTTCAGGCGACGTGCCTGGCTTGCTGGGAAACGGCGTGAACTTCGGGGTTGTCTGCGAGGGGCACGAAAGTCCCGGTATTGCCATCGAAGGCATCGATACGCCCGCTCTCGATGTCATAGATCCAACCATGCAGGGTGACGCGGCCTTCTTCGAGAGCCAGGCGAACGGATGGATGTGTCTGGAGGTTGGCCAGTTGCGCGATGACGTTTTCACGCACCATGGACGTAACTTTGCTCGGTAGATCCGCATGTTTGCGGGCTTCGTTAACCACCTTGGCCGAGTCGGCGTAACGGAGCCATCCGGCAACGGCAGGCATGTGATCCAGACACTTGCACGTTGCTATGGCGGTCATCGCGCCGCAGTCGGAGTGGCCGCAGATCACGATGTCTGCGACCTGGAGAGCGGCGACCGCATATTCAACAGAGGCCGAAACGCCACCCGGCTCCGGGCCATATGACGGCACGATGTTGCCGGCATTGCGGATTACAAACAGATCGCCTGGCTCGCGCTGGGTGACGAGTTCAGGCACCAATCGGCTATCTGAGCAAGAGATGAACAACGCTCTTGGGCTCTGCTGATTAGCCAAGTCCTTGAACAGTTTGACCCGCTCAGGGAAGGCGTTTTTTTGGAATTTCAGAAAACCGTCGATGATCGCTTTCATGGTTGCTGTCTCAATGTCTCTGGGTGTGAAACAAAGATTAAGCAACACATTACATAAGATAAAAGTCTCATTTATTATGGTGTGCATCAGATTATCTTATGAGTGAAATCATGCTTGCTCGTCACATCCAATACTTCCTCGCGGTTGCGGAACATCTCAGCTTCACGAAGGCCGCAGCGGCGCTGCACGTGTCTCAGCCAGCCCTATCGCAGCAGGTGAAACAGTTGGAAGAAAGTCTTGGAGCCCAGTTGTTCGACCGCTCAGGACGCACAACTCGCTTGACTGACGCGGGAGACGTCTATCTTCTGTATGCGCGCCGTGCTTATCAGGAATTGCGAGATGCTAAAAGCGCCATCCACGATGTGAGCGACCTCTCTCGAGGCTCATTGCGCGTGGCCGTGACGCCCACGTTCACGACTTATCTGGTAGGGCCCGTGATCGAAGCATTTCACTCTCGGTATCCTAAGATCACTCTCAACCTGAAGGAGATTTCCCAAGAGCGCATTGAGGAATTGCTTTTGGTTGGAGAATTGGACGCGGGGATCGCGTTCGATGAAATAAATACACCGAATATTGATGCCATCCCTTTGCTGAACGAAACCCTCGCTTTAGTGGTGAGTCGCAGACACCGCTTGGCCGAGGAGCGGTCCATTGGATTACAGGCTCTGAATGCCGAGTCCCTGATTCTGCTCAGCCCAGAGTTTGCAACCCGCGAACAAATCGATCGCTACTGCCGCAAACACGCGATTCGCCCTCAGGTGCAAATGGAGGCCAATGCCCTCGGTGCAGTGATCGAAATCGTTCGTAGGACGAATCTATCGACTTTATTGCCGGCTAAAATCGCGTTGGCCCATGACGATCTGGTGGCCATCGCACTGGAGCCTGAGCGCTTGCAGCGCACCGCCGTCCTTTTGCGGCGCAAAGATGCCTTTCAGAGCGCAGCGATGCGAGTTTTCATCGAGGTGGCTAAAGAGGTATCCGTTCAGCTAAATGTGCAATAGCTGTGCTCGTCAATCTGGACGGAGCTAAGCCCAGCCTGTGACGTGGTAATAACAGGCTCAATAAAAAAACAGACTGCACCACTCCGACTGAGAGATATCTGGGCCATCCGAGTAAGGCTTCAAATTGCGGAAAGAACCCGAGACCTGGCTCTCTTCGATCTGGATACATCGGGCCCAGCTACGCAGCGAGGACTGCTTTTTTCCTAGCCGGCTGCATACTTCAGACCATCTATCCACTCGTCAATACGGTCGTATCGTCAAAGACTGGGGTGAAAGCCGTACGGCTTGATCCGGCAATGTATGGCACCCACACAATGAGACGAACGAATCACTGATCTATCGTAGGACGAAGACCGGCGGGCGGTTCAGTTATTACTCGGCCATACGAGATGGCGGAACAGACTGAGGTTTGACCATGCATAGCGACGGTCGAAGTCAGACCGTCGCTAACCGGCCAGAAGCGGACAAATTAATGTGACAGATATCCAGAGCCAGGGGTATCAGTCAGCAAGCGGAACAAACCAACGCCGTTGTAGTCTTCAAGTGTGCCCCAGGCAACAGGCTGTTCTTACCGGGGGCGGTCCGCAACGCTGGAGTATTTTTTACATAGGAGGTTTCGGGTGCCCTGGAAATCAAATCTTGTAGTGCTTGCCCTGTCTGCCGTTGCCTTTTCGGCGCAGGCCCAATCTGATCGTGAAGTGGTCGAGGACATGGTGACCCGCTCGGCCAACGTCTGCCCAGGCCACAGCACCGAGCGCACCACGCCCACGGTGAAGGCGGTACCTGTCGGCGCGTTGCGGGTCATGCTTGATCGCGGCCTGGTGATGTGTCCCGACCGGCGTCTTGATGTCGATGCACCTGCCGTGTTTTACGGGAGGGTTGGCGTATTCGGGTGGAACCCTGAAGTGCCTGCAAGCTCGGAGGTGATCGTCAAGCAGATCGACACCATGACCCGCAAGGACGAGTACCCATCGGACACCTTGGTTTGGGATGCGACGGGTATGCCCCTCAAGCAGCGCACTGTGCCGGCTTTCGAACCCAAGTCAGGGGCTGCTGTGCTGTATCGGATACGGTAAGCCCTGTCGACGAGGCGCGTGCAAGTAAGCGCCGATGCTGCTGCATGAATCCGATGTCAATCGAGACGGCCGATGGCGCGGGCAAGATTTGCGCGTGCCTGCTGCTCGAATGCGTCGAAGTAGGGGCGGTGGCATAAATGCGGTCGCGCGTTAGAAAGCCCTCCAGGATCTGACGTCGCTTTTGGCGATATATAGACATCGGCACGTGCAGGTACTCGCGGCGGACCTGTTGGTCGTACTCTTCGAACCGCTCGAACGACGCCCCGAGGATCGCCAGATCCGTGTCCACCAACACCGCCTCGTCTAACGACTGCGGGGCACTGTCGTGTCGCGTCGCCATGACCAGGTCGTAAAGCCTGCGGCGCGTTTCGTCGTCCAGGCCACTATCACGGGCCACTTCGTCCAGCCATTGGGCGCTGCGCAACTCGTTGTCGCTGCGTAGGGGGTCGTAGATCGCGTCGTGGAACCACAGCGCGAGGTCGACTACGGCGGGTGCCTGGCAGGCCGCGTTGACGAGTCGACGCACCTGGAGGCACTCAGCCAAATGCTGGCGGTTGTGGTACGCGCGGTGTGGCTCGTCGTAATGTCGAATGAGTTCCTGGTGTGCCTCTCGCGGTACGCATCTGACCCCAAGCTCCGTCCAGACGCGAGCCCAGGCGGTAAAACCCAGTGCGTCAGGCGCGTCGAGATCGTCGGGTGTCCTGACTCGGAATAGGCTGTTTTCTTCTGGCTGTTCCGTCATTGCTGCTCCTGCGCATTAATGTAGCGCTCTACCCGGACGATCAATTACATCCCACGCCGCACCCGCCCCGGCGCCTCACCATATACCTCCTTGAACTTCTTACTGAAAGCCGCCTGGGATTGATACCCCACCTGGGATGCAATGTCAGTCAGTCCCAAGTGCGAATGGCTCAGCAGGCTGAAGGCCAGTTCCATTCGAACCTGCGTCAACAAGACCCAAGGCGAAACGCCGGCTACCCGCACGAAAGCCCGCATGAACGTTGCACGGGACATGCTCGCAATCTCGGCAAGCGCATCCACTGTCCATTCGTAGCCCGGGTCCGCCAGCATTGACTGCCAGGCGCGGCCTAGCTGCTTTTCGGACAACAAGGCCAGGGTGCCGGTGTGTTGGCCGTGGCTCGCGAGGTGAGCGCGCAGGATCAGGGTGAACAACGCTTGGGACAAGGCATCGAGTAAGAAATGCGCCCCAACCTGATCGCTATCGGCTTCACCTCGCAACATGTCGACCAGGGCCGGCAGGGGAGCGCTTGCAGGGAGAGCCGCACTGGGTATCACGAGATGTTCGGGGAGGGCGCTGAACAACAGGGAGGCACGATTGTAGTGAAAACTTCCGCAAAGCATGTCCAGGTCCGTGCTCCCGCGGCCAATGCGGTAAAGCGGCAGCGTTCCACCGGACACCAGCCTCGGGGTTTGCGGCTCAGCCGTTCTTCCGAAGCCATGCAGGAGGTGCGGTGCCCCACGAGGCAGAAGCAGAATGTCTCCTGCGCGCATTGGCAGGCGCTGGCCGTCCGGAAGTTCGACGCGGCACTCTCCCGTCAACACAATGTGATAGGGCGCTTTTCCCAAGGCTTCCTGCTGATGATCGAGTGCCCAATCGCCTTGAAACTGACACCGCAGATCCACACTGCCTCGCACGTTGGCCAAGCTGATGAGTTTATCGATCGAATTCATTTGAGCGCTTCGCATAAAAATTTGAGCGGATCGGACAAACTCGAATCTCGCCCTGGAGGGAGACTGAGCCTGTCGAAACAGTACACCAACTTGCTCAGGAGTCATGCGATGTTCAACAACTGGTCCGAACTGCTACCCACCATTCAGAAGGCTTTCGGCTCGCTCGGAAAAAGCAACCCGAAAATGGTCAAGGCCTACATGGCCCTTGGCGAAGCCTCCGCCGAAAACGATGTGCTGGATGGGAAAACCCGAGAATTGATTTCGATTGCCGTCGCTGTCACCACTCGCTGCGACGGCTGCATCGCGGTTCACGCGGACGCGGCGATCAAGGCTGGAGCGAGCCGCGAAGAAGTGGCGGCTACCTTGGCAACCGCCATTTCGCTCAACGCTGGCGCTGCCTACATCTATTCGTTACGCACGTTGGAAGCGTACGACTCGCTGAAAAAATAAAGCCTGCGGGTGCAGGCACCTGGCCTCGGTACCGTGCGGTATCGGGGCTTTTTAATGCCTGCAGGATCTTCGAACCTCCGACGCAACGCGGCGGGTAATCCACTACGATGAGGCGGCGAACTCACTGACAATGGAGATTACCCACGATGAACTACACGGGCGCCTGTCACTGTGGAGCGGTTGGCTTTGCTTTTGAGGCCGAAATTGAAGAACTGATCAGTTGCGACTGTTCGCTGTGCAGCAAGCGCAATGCGTTGATGGCTACGGTGCCGCGGGAGCAGTTTCGCATCAGCCGTGGTGAAGACGTGCTACGTCTGTATCGCTGGAACAGCGGCGTGGCCCAGCATTACTTTTGCGGGACATGCGGTATCTATGTGTACCACCGACGGCGTAGCAATCCTGAGATTCTCAGTGTGAATGCGTGCTGTATCGATGGGTTGGATTACCGCGCAGTGCCGTTGCGTCATGTCGATGGCAAGAGTAGAAGCGTGGTCAGCCCGCCTTGAGCACACTGCCTGTTCAACCACAGGGTGCCGACCTCAATGGTTGGCACCGTGCTCAGGTCATGAGTCCAAAGGCGGGCAGAGCGTGATGCCAGCTAGCGGCGCAAACCCTGTGGGAGCAAAGCTTGCTCGCGATAGCGGCAGACCAGTCAAGATTGTTGCTGACTGACGTACCGTAGTCGCGAGCAAGCTTTGCTGCCACAGGTTTGAGCCTTGATTGACTGGCATCAGGGCAGGCCTCTGTCTTGCAGCTCAGACGGCGACCGATTCCAGGGTCGATTCAAGGAAGCGGAAGGCGGTCTGTTTCGAGTGATGGGTCGACTCGAAGAATGCCAGGTGACTGCCGTTGCTCTCCACGTGCAGCAGTGCGTCGCTGATGGACTCGGCAATGCGCTGGGAGCCGCCGATGTGGGTGGTTTCGTCGGCGTCGCCGGCGACCACCAGTGTCGGTACGCTGATCTGCCCCAACCGTGACTGCAGTTCGGTCTTGTTCAACGCATCGTTGAGCCGCGCATAACGGTAGAACAGCTCCTCGTTGACATAGGGATAGAGCGCCGCATGGGCGATCGAGTCCGGGATGGTCGCCAGTGTCGCCTGGTCCAGGAATAACGCCTGCAAGTCGCTGGCTTCGTTGCGGTCGACGGCGGCCGACTCCATCAGCCATTCGAAATTCTGCTGATGGGCGGTGCGCAGGCTGTTGTCGCCCAAGTTGTAGTCGCCGTGCCACAGGCTCAGGGAGTTCACCCGCTCAGGGTGGATGGCTGCCGCGCTCAACGCGATCACCGCGCCGCCGCAAATCCCCATCAAGTGCGCATTGGGCAGCTCGTAGTGGTTCATCACGTTGATCAGGTCGCCGACCTGGGCATCGGTGTCCACGGAGAGCTGGTCGAACGAGGTGCAGGAACCGAACAGCCCCCGGGTTTCCCAGGTGACCACGAAGAATCGCTCGCTCAGGGCGTTGAACCAGTCGCGACACAGGTCGAACGGCATGCCGCAGGGCAATGCCAGGACGATCGCCGGGCGGTTCTGATCCGTGCTGGCATGCACCGACAACGCAACGTTGTCGCGGGTGATCAGGTGCACCGTTTCAACCTCGGGCACCGAACCACTGAAATCGAAGTGTCTGACCAGGCGCCCGAATTCCCTGACGCTTTCGAACTCGTCGAAGTGGTCATAGGAAAAATCCAGCGCCTGGCAGATTTTCTTGCTGATAAACATCTCGAAGGAAGACAGCTGCGCCTCGCCATCGTGCACGTACTGCACGGCTTTGACACCGATGCGTGCGAAGGTGGCGCTGACCGCCCGTTCCGTGGCTCTCACGCTGGGGGAGGCCTGGTCGGGTGGCGGCTCATTTGCCTGAGCGAGAAAGCTCAGGCAAATGGGATCGGGCAGATGGATGGCAAGGTGCCTAAGCATCCTCACGGTCTCGCACAGGCGCGTCGCTGCGTCAGTGGAAATAGTCATGGATTGGGGGACTCCTGTCAGGCACGTTACGCATGCCACTGTCTTATGGCACTGAAAAATCAGACCGCTTCGAATTTCTTGCCTCGGGTGGTATGGGTGACAAGGCGGTTGTATTCCGGGGTCTTGTCCCCGATCACCTGGACCGCGCCGTATTTCTCGAGGCTGATGCGACCGCCGTACTCCTCGATGTGCTCGGAGTCCGGGTAGATCTTCACGAAGGACGGGACATAGCGTGAGGCGAAGCCCATGCGCATGTCCTGGGACTCGCCGCTGTGGGGGTAGGAGGCGTGCATCAGGGTCGACCAGAAAATGATGAACTGGCCGGCCTTCATCTGCATCGGCACGGCGGCGGACTCGTCAGGCTTGAAGTCCTCGTCGATCTGCAACTGGCGATAGTCGTAGCCGAAGAAACCACGGCGCACGCCATCTTTGACCACCGAGCTGTTGTTGGCATCGGGATCGTAGGCCATACGTTTGGTTTCGTCGTAGTTCATGCTGTTCTGGGTGCCAGGAATGAACTGCAGGCAACCATTGGCAATGTTGGCGTCGGTGAACGCGGTCCAGACGGTGATGGTGCCGCCGAAGTCTTCATTCTCCGGCCACAGGATCTGTGGCTTGCCCGAGGCGTTGGCGAAGGTGTCGGCCTGGTGCCAGTCGGTGCCTTCGTCACCTGGGTATTTGGGGAAGAACTCGGTGCGCCAGCAGAGTACATCCGGACCGAGGATGCTTTCGACGCGGTCGCAGATCTGCGGACGGCAGATGTGGCTGGCGAGGAATTCGTCGTCCAGGTGGCGATCATAGTTGGCGATGTTGGTGCCGGCGGAAATCGCATCCAGGTCCTGGTAGGCCGCGGCACTGCGGTCGAGCAGGCGCAGGCGGGTGCGTTTCCAGGTTTCTTTCATTTCTTCGGGGGTATAGGCGTCAAAAGGACCGATAAAACCGTTCTTCTCGAAGGACGCGCGTTCTTCCGGGGTCAAGGCGAATTTCTTGCTCATGGGCTGTTCCTTTTCGGTCAATGGGCTTGGACAAGGGAGCGCTGGATGCAGTCGGCCAATACTTTGGCGGTCGCACCGTTGGCCAGCACACCGGGGTCCAGGTTGACCTTGTAGTGGGCCTTGAAGGTGCTCAGGGAGCGAATCAGTGCCAGGGAGGTACCGCCAAAGTCGAAGAAGTCATCGTTCAGGCCGATGTTCTTCAGACCGATATCCTGCGACCAGACCTTGAGCACGAACTGCTCCTGCTCGGTAAGGCCGTCGACCGCATGTTGCACGGTGGCTTCAACGGATTCGGGCGAGGGCAGGCGTTGCTTGTCGATCTTGCCGTGATCGGTGACCGGCAGTTGCGCCAGGGGGATGTACGCCGACGGACGCATGTAGTCCGGCAGGTTGGCGGCCACCAGCGCGGCGACTTCGCTGCGGGTCTGTTCGGTCCAGGCCTTCACGCCCTGGGCCGGTACTACGTAGGCGACCAGGCGCCAGTCGCCGTCGCCGTAGTCGTGACCGGCCACATGGGCGGCGGCCACGGCGGGGCTGGTTTGCAGGCAGGCTTCGACCTCGCCGGGCTCGATGCGGAAACCGCGGATCTTCAGTTGCTCGTCGCAACGACCGGCGTAGCGGTACTCGCCGTCATCGCCCAATACCACCAGGTCGCCGGTGCGATAGGCGCGGCTTGACGTCCCCGGCAGTTGCACGAAGCGCTCGCTGTTGAGGGCCGGGCGGTTCAGGTAACCCAGCGCCACACCGGCGCCTTCGATGTACAACTCACCGGCGGTGCCCTGGGGTACGGGTTGTTGATCAGCATCGAGCAGGTTCAGGCGCCAGCCATCCAGCGGGGCACCGATCGAGACCATGGCCGCGCTTTCCAGGTCCTGGCCCAGCACGCGCTTGAAGGTGGTGTGCACCGTGGCTTCGGTGATGCCGTACATGTTGATCAGCGCAGGCTTCCGGTCGCCATGGCGTTCGACCCAAGGGCGCAATACCGTGGCCGGCAGCGCCTCGCCGCCGAAGACCACGTAGCGCAGCGCCAATGGCGCCTTGGCCTGGCGGTCCGCCTCTTCGAGGCCACGGAAGGCAGAGGGGGTCTGGCTCAGGACGGTCACGCCCAGATCGACCAGCCATTGACGGGTGGCGGTTGGCGAGCGCGACACATCGTAAGGCACGACGGCCACGTGGCCACCGTGGGCCAGCGCGCCCCAGATCTCCCAGACCGAAAAATCGAAGCCGATGGAGTGGAACATCGACCAGACGTCGTGCTCGTTGAAAGCGTATTCACGTTGAGTGCTTTCCAACAGGCGGCTGACGTTCGCGTGGGCCACCAGCACACCCTTGGGCTCACCGGTGGAGCCGGAGGTGTAGATGACGTAGGCCGGCGCCTGGTCGGGGTTGCGACGGTCGACCTCGCCAATCGGTTCCAGTGCCGGGCCGGCCAGCAGATCGGCCAGGGGCAGGACGCGCACGGACGGGCTTTGCGCCAGGTCGGCGGGCTCGCCGATCATCAGGCTCAGGCCGCTGTCGCGCACGATGTGTTCGACGCGCTTGCCGGGGTATTGCGGGTCGACCGGGACATAGGCGCCGCCGGCCTTGAGGATGCCCAGCAGGCTGACGACCAGGTCGACGCTGCGCGTCAGGCTCATCCCGACCAGCATGCCGTCCTTGACGCCTTCCTGGCGAAGACGCGCTGCCAGTTGCGACGAGGCCGCATCGAGTTGCGCATAACTCAACGCGCGAGTGGCGTCGGAGACGGCCGTTCGCTCGGGAAATTCACGGGCCCGGGCGGTAAAGATTTCATGCAGGAATGCACCGGGCGTGAGGGGGGCTGGCGCGGGGTTGACCGATCCGCCAGTGTTCTTAATCGGCATGACTAACGCTCCTGTTAATTGCCAGGTGCAGCGTATTTGCGCATTTGCGAAAACCGTTGCACTCGAGACGTCACTGCGGCCCACGGGATCGTTTAATGCGCCTGTGCGATTCGCAGCTGCCGCATTTCAGCACCGACTCATGCCGGCGTCTGTCGCGGGAAATGGGGACAAGCCGCTTTGGGATGAGCGTCGACACCGGTGGTGTAACCGGGGGTGTCGGGTCTGTCCCGGTTTGCGGTGCCAGACATCACCGTGGATCAGTGTTTTTATCCTTGCCCGACAGTGGGGCGCATTGGTTTTGCCCCGTACGACGTGGATCCGAGGATCCGTGGTTCAGGAGTTATTCATGAGTCTTCAAACTAACGCTTCGCCCGTGATGAGCGATGACGGGACGGCGGATTCGCTTTCCTGGCCCGGTCAGCCAGTCGATGGGCAGGTCCGATTGTCGCTGCTCGCCGACGGCCTGAGCCTGCCCGTGGTGATCGAGGCGATCGCCCCTGGCCTGGATCCATCGGAATGGGCCGGCACCCATCGCGAGGCCATCGAGGCCTTGCTGTGTCGCCATGGCGCGGTGCTGTTTCGTGGTTTCGAGCTCGCCTCGGTGCCGGCCTTCGAAGCGTTTGCCGAAGCCTTGTCTCCTGGGTTGCACGGCAGCTACGGCGACCTGCCGAAGAAGGAGGGCGGACGTAACGTCTACCGCTCCACGCCCTATCCCGAACGGGAAATGATCCTCTACCACAACGAGAGCTCGCACCTGGAAAGCTGGCCACGCAAGCAGTGGTTCTATTGCGAACAGCCTTCCCGGGTTGGTGGTGCGACGCCGCTGGCGGACATCCGACAAGTGCTACGGCACCTGCCCGAAGACGTGGTGGCTCGCTTCGCCCAAAAAGGGCTGATGTACAGCCGCACCTTTACCGCTGGCGTCGAACCGAGCTGGGAGTCGTTCTTCGGCACCACCGACCGCGGCGAAGTCGAACGGCGTTGCCAGGAGCAGGGCACCGATTTCGAATGGCTCGACGGCGACAGCCTGCAAGTGCGCACCCTCTGCCCGGCGGTGATCCGGCATCCGCAAACCGGCGAGGCGGCGTTCTTCAACCAGGTGCAGCTGCACCATCCGTTCTGCCTCGGCGAGGAAATGCGCGAAGACCTGCTCGACATGTTCGGCGCGGACCGTTTGCCGCGCATGGTCAGCTACGGCGATGGAACACCGATTGAAGACGAGGTCATGACCCTGGTCGGCGACGCCTATGAGGCCTGCGCCGTCAGGTTCGACTGGCGCAAGGGCGACGTGGTCATGCTCGACAACATGCTGGCCGCCCATGCCCGTGATCCTTACGAGGAGCCGCGCCTCATTGTCGTGGCGATGGGCGAGATGACCGCCCGGGGCGACGTCTGGCAGCCGGCCTGAGCCATATCGCGAGTTCATTCGAGGATAGCAACCCATGAAAAACCAGAAAGAGAAGAAACCCAAGCCGGGGTCGGTCATGCGCCTGCTGTGGCGCAACCACCCCTGGCTGACGTTTTTCACCTTGATTTGTGGTGTCATCAGCGGGGTCGCATCCATCGCGGTGGTGAGTGTGATCAACCAGGCGATCCACAATGATGGCGATCGCATGCAGGCGCTGTACTGGTTCGTCGGGCTCAGTGCCATAGCGCTGATCCTGCGCAACGGTGCTGCGCTGTTCCCGGCCTACGCCAGCATGCGGATCATGACCCGGTTGCGCATCGCCCTGTGTCGCAAGATCCTCGCCACGCCGCTGGAAGAGGTGGACCGGCGCGGCCCGCCCAACGTACTGACCATGCTGACCAACGACATCCCGCAATTGAACACGACGCTGATCGTCATGCCCACGGTGCTGGTGGAAGCGACGGTGTTCTTGTTCGGTATCGCTTACCTGGCGTACCTGTCATGGGTGGTCCTGGCCTTGACGGTTTCGCTGATGATCCTGGGCGTGGGCTTGTACCTGTTCTTCTTCGCCAGCGGCGTTAGGTCCACCAATCGGGTTCGGGACGAGTTCACCGCGTTCAACGAATACACTCACGCCCTGGTGTTCGGCCTCAAGGAACTCAAGCTCAACGGCATCCGTCGTCGCTGGTTTGGCCGCTCCGCTATCGAGGCGTCTTCGACCCGGGTGGCGCGCTACAACTTCGTCGAGCGCCTGTGGTACACCGCCGCCGACAACGTGGGCCAGTTCACCCTGTCGTTGCTGATTGGTTGCCTGTTGTTCGCCGCGCCGCTGGTCAGCACGGTCGATCCCAAGGTGATGACCGCCAGTGTGCTGGCGGTGCTCTACATCATGGGGCCGCTGTCGCTGTTGGTGGGGGCGATGCCGGTGCTGGCGGCGGGCCGGGTCGCCTGTACCCGGCTGGCGGAGTTCGGTTTCGCGATCAATGATCCGCATCCCGAACCCGTAGCAGTCGAAGCGCCGAAGGTGCATCTGCTCGAGCACAAGAAGACCTGGGACAGCATCGAGTTGAAGGGCGTGCGGATGCATTACCAGGACCCGCATGCCGGAAGCGGTTTCTCCCTGGGACCCATCGACCTGACGGTACAGGCGGGTGAACTGATCTACATCGTTGGCGGCAACGGTTGCGGCAAAAGCACCCTGGCCAAGGTGTTGTGCGGGCTCTACATCCCGCAAAGCGGCGAGGTGCTGCTCGACGGCGTGGCGATCACTGACGAGAGCCGCAGTGAATACCGTGATCTGTTTTCCGCAGTGTTCTCGGACTTTCATCTGTTCAATCGCCTCATCGGCCCCGACGAAGAGGATGGCAACCCGGATCTGGCGAGCAAATACCTGGAAACCCTCGGGTTGGCCGACAAGATCAAGATCGAAGGGCTGGGTTATTCGACCCTCAAGGCGTTGTCCTACGGACAGCAGAAACGCCTGGCCCTGGTATGCGCCTACATGGAAGACCGGCCGGTGTACGTGCTCGATGAATGGGCGGCCGACCAGGATCCGCCGTTCAAGAAATTCTTCTACGAAGAGTTGCTGCCCGACCTCAAGCGGCGCGGCAAGACGGTGCTGATCATTACCCATGACGACCAGTACTTCCAGTTGGCCGACCGGATCATCAAGCTGGCGGACGGGCACATTGCCTCCGATATCAACTGCGCCATTCGCGACAAGCGCGCCTGAATGGCTGTTCTGACTGCACCGTCCGGCTGGCGATGTTGTCGCGACAACATCTCCGCCAACCCATGAAAGACGCCTGACATCGAACCCACCCGACAGCAGTGAACCTCCTGCCGGGTGGCGCTGGCTGTCTGCGCGGATCTGCATCATCAACTCCAGGCGTGCCCTGTTGCGTTTGCCCCGGGCAGCACTGACAAATATCTGAGAAGGAACGTATGACATTTTTCTTTGCTGTGGGCGTTGTTGTCGCAACGGGCCTTTCGGCCAGCCGTCATCCAGAGCCTGCCGGAGTGCAAGTGACAGGAGGCCGCGTATGAACCAGCCCCTGGAGCTTGCTGCGACCTATCCGCTGACGGCGTCCCAGCGGGACATCTGGCTGGACCAGATGACCAAGGGCGATTCACCCCTGTACACCATGGGCGGCTACCTTCACATCCGGGGTGCTGTCGACCCTGAACGTATCCAGCAGGCCGTCGAGCTGTTGGTCCGCAAGCACGATGCCTTGCGCACGGTCCTGCACTGCGACGTCGGTGGCGACGGCGTGCCCATGCAGACCCTGGTGGAGTCGCTGGAGGTGCGGGTCCCGCTGATCGATTTCTCCAATCGCCCCGAACCGCAGACTGCGGCCCAGACCTGGGTACAACAGGGGCTGGAAGTGGCATTTGAGCTCGATAAGGGGCCGCTGTTCCGCTTCTACCTGATCAAGCTCGATGACGCTTCGTTCTATTTCGTCGTCAACCTGCACCACATTATCCAGGACGGCTGGGGCATCAACCTGATGCTCGCGTCCCTCAGTGACCTGTACAACGCGCTGGAAGAAAACCGCGAACCTGACCTGTCGGCTCCATCCTATGCAGGGTTCATCGAGGATGACGCCCGTTACCACGAATCGGACCGTTTCCAGCGGGACCAGGCCTACTGGCTCGATAAATACCGGGATGTGCCGGATCCATTGTTCACTGCCCGTTACCGTGATCGCTTTGTCGAGCCCGTGGTGCCCAGCGCTCATGCCATGACGTCTTTCCCACAGACGCTGAACGAGCGGATCGACGCCCTGGCGCTGACCCATCAGGTCTCGCGTTTCCCGGTGCTGCTGGCGACGCTGTACGTGTACTTTGTCCGCACCACCCAGCGCGACGAGTTGGTGGTGGGCCTGCCGATCCTCAATCGCTCCAATCCGACCTTCAAGCAAACCGTGGGGTTGTTCACCCAGGTCAGTGCCATGCGCTTGAGATTCGCCGATGACCTGTCGTTCGGCGAGTTGATCCAAGAAGTGGCGCGCGCGCTCAAGCAGGACTATCGCTATCAGCGGTTTCCGTTAAGCGACATTCACCGCTCCTTGGAGCTGCGGCGTGACAATCGTGCCCAGCTGTTCGATGTGTCGTTCTCCTACGAGGAAGAGAACTATCTATACCGGTTCGGCGACGCCACGGCCTACTCGGTGAAGAGTTCCAACGGTCAGGAGCAGATGCCCCTGGCGATTCATTTCCGGACCAACCCCAACGAAAAAAATGCCTGGGTGCACTGGATCTACAACCAGGCATTCCTGCAGGCCGACGAAATCGAGGCAATGGCCGAGCGCTTCGTCCACGTGCTGGAGCAAGGACTGAGTGACGATACGCTGCCGATCCAGGACTTTGTCCTGCCGACACCGGCTGAGGCCCGTCTGCTCCAGGTCTGGAACACGAGCGATGCGCAGCGGTATGAGCACGACCGCACGATCCATGGTCTGTTCGAAGCGCGGGCCGCCGCGCGGCCTGGCGCGGTGGCGGTGGTCCATGAAGGCCAGAGCCTGACCTACGGCGAACTGAATACCCGGGCGAACCAGGTCGCCCATCGGCTGCTGGCCCTGGGTGTGTTCCCGGATGACCGGGTTGCAATCTGCGTCGAGCGTGGCCTGGACATGATCATCGGCCTGCTGGGCATCCTGAAGTCCGGTGCCGGCTATGTGCCGCTGGATCCGGCCTATCCCCTGGACCGTCTGGCCTTCATGCTCGAGGACAGCTCGCCGGTGGCGTTGCTGACCCAAGCTGCGTTGCAAGACCGAGTGCCTGCGCCGGCTGTCCCGGTGCTGCTGCTCGATCAGCCAGAAGCCGCAGGTTTTGCCGAGCAACCACGGCATGATCCGAATATCGGCACCCTGGCATCCCATCACCTGGCCTACGTGATCTACACCTCGGGCTCGACCGGCTTGCCCAAAGGGGTGATGGTCGAGCACCGCAACGTTGCGCGGCTGTTCTCGGCCACGCAACCGTGGTTCGATTTCGGCCCGCAGGATGTCTGGGCGCTGTTCCATTCCTTCGCCTTCGACTTCTCGGTCTGGGAAATCTGGGGCGCGCTGACCCACGGCGGTCGTCTGCTGGTAGTGCCGCAGTTGGTCAGCCGTTCGCCGCAGGACTGCTATGCGCTGTTGTGCGAGGCCGGTGTCACGGTGTTGAACCAGACGCCGAGCGCGTTCCGCCAGTTGATCGCGGCCCAGGGTGAAAGTGACCTGAACCACAGCCTGCGCCAGGTGATCTTCGGTGGCGAGGCCTTGGAAACCGGCATCCTCAAGCCGTGGTACGCCCGGGCAACCAATGCCGGCACGCAACTGGTGAACATGTACGGCATCACCGAAACCACGGTGCATGTGACCTATCGTGCGTTGCAAGCGGCCGATGCCCAGTTGATCGGTGTCAGCCCGATCGGCAAGCGGATTCCCGATTTGCGCCTGTACTTGCTGGACAAGTATGGCAAGCCGGTGCCCAAGGGCGTGGAGGGCGAGTTGTACGTAGGGGGCGCCGGTGTGGCGCGAGGCTACCTGAACCGGCCGGAGCTCAATGAAACGCGGTTCCTGCCCGATCCGTTCGACACCGATGCGAACGCGCGGATGTACCGCACCGGCGACCTTGGTCGTTGGCTGCACAACGGTGAACTGCAATACCTGGGGCGCAACGATGAGCAGGTGAAAATTCGCGGCTTCCGTATCGAACTGGGTGAAATCGAAGCGAGGCTGGCGGCCTGCACGAAAGTGCGCGAGGCCGTGGTGATCGCCCGGGAAGACGAGCCGGGGGACAAGCGCCTGGTGGCCTATGTGCTTGCCGAAGACGGCGCCCGCGTGTCTGCTGGCGAGTTGCGCAGTGAGCTGCTGGGCTCGCTGGCGGACTACATGGTGCCGAGCGCCTTCGTGATGCTCGAAGCCTTCCCGCTGACCACCAACGGCAAGCTCGACCGCAAGGCGCTGCCGGCACCCGATTCGCAGGCGTTTGCCCGACGCAGCTATGAAGCGCCGGTGGGCCATGTGGAAATCACCCTGGCTGCGCTGTGGGCCGAGCTGCTTGGCGTCGAGCAGGTGGGTCGTCATGACCGTTTCTTCGAACTGGGCGGCCACTCGCTGCTGGCGGTCAAGCTGATCGAACGCATGCGCCAGTTGGACCTGAACGCCGACGTGGGCGTGTTGTTCGGCCAGCCGACGCTGGAGACCCTGGCTGCTGCGACCAGTAACAGCGGCGGCGTGCGGGTGCCGGAGAACCGGATTCCCCGCGACGTCGAGCGCATCACCCCAGACATGCTGCCCCTGGCGACCCTGACCCAGGACGAAATCGATCGTATTGTCGCAACCGTGCCGGGCGGCGTGGACAATGTGCAGGATATCTACGGCCTGGTGCCGTTGCAGGAAGGCATTCTCTATCACCACCTGGCGACCAGCGAAGGTGACCCGTACCTGTTGCAGGCCCTGTTGCGCTTCGGCACCCGCCAGCAGCTGGACGCGTTCGCGCAAGCCTTGCAGGCGGTCATCGCCCGGCACGACATCCTGCGCACCTCGGTGGCGTGGGAAGGGCTCGGCGAACCGATACAGGTGGTTTGGCGCGAGGCGCGCCTGAGGGTCGAAGAGCTGGTCCTGGACCCGGCCGAAGGCGACATCGCCGACCAGTTGCAGGTCCGTTTCGATCCGCGCCATACCCGCTTCGATCTGCGCCAGGCGCCGATGATGCGTATTCATTTTGCCGAAGATGCCGTCAGCGGCAGCTGGGTGGCGGTGTTGCTGTTCCATCACCTGATTGATGACGCGACCTCCCTCGGCATGCTGGGCAAGGAAATCGATGCGTACCTGCAAGGTCGTGCGACGGAGCTGCCGGTGTCGGTGCCTTACCGCAACTACGTGGCTCAGGTCCGCCTGGACAATCATCCCGAGCAACATGAGGCGTTCTTCAGCGAGATGCTCGGCGACGTGGACGAGCCGACCCTGCCGTTCGGCCTGCAGGATGTGCAGGGCGACGGCAGCGGCATCGAAGAGGCGACGCTGGCGCTGGAGGTCGGGCTGGCCCGGCGTCTGCGTGCCCAGGCCCGGCGCCTGGGGTGAGCACTGCCAGCCTGCACCACTTGGCCTGGGGCCAGGTGGTGGGGCGCTTGTCCAGCCGTCAGGACGTGGTATTCGGCACCGTATTGATGGGCCGGTTACACAGCGGACAGGAGGCCGGACATGCCTTGGGCATGTTCGTCAACACCCTGCCGTTGCGGGTCGAGGCGGGGAACCAGGGTGTGTTGGCCGCGCTGCAGGCGACCCACGGCCGCCTGGCGGCGCTGCTGGGCCACGAACATGCGCCGTTGTCGTTGGCACAACGGTGCAGTGGTGTTGCGGCGCCGGCGCCGCTGTTCAGTGCGCTGATGAACTATCGGCAGACCGCCGTGGCGGCACAGGCGAGCGAGGATGCGGGCCAGGCCAGAATCTGGGCCGGAGCGGAAATTCTCGGCGGCGAAGAACGGACCAACTACCCGCTGTCGCTGTCGGTGGATGATCTCGGTGATTCGTTTGGACTGACCGTGCAAGCCGTGGCCGGGATCGGTGCGCAGCGGGTTTGCGGCTACGTGCACACCGTGCTCGAAGCATTGGCCGATGCCCTCGACCAGGATGGCAACACCCCGCTGCACACGCTGGCCTTTGTCCCCGCCAACGAACGCCAGCAGTTGTTGCACGATTTCAACGCCTTCGATGCGGAGTACCCGTCGGGGTTGCTGCTCCATCAACTGTTCGAGGCCCATGCCGAGGCTGATCCGGAAGCCGTTGCGCTGACGTATCAGGGGCAGCGCCTGAGCTACGACGAATTGAATCGGCTGTCCAACCAGATCGCCCATCGCTTGATCGAGTTGGGTGTCCGTGCCGACGACCGGGTGGCGATCTGCGTGGAGCGCAGCCTGGAAATGGTCGCGGGGCTGGTGGGTATCCTCAAGGCCGGGGCGGGCTATGTGCCGCTGGATCCTGCTTACCCGGCCGAGCGCCTGGTCTACATGCTGGAGGACAGCGCACCGAAGGTGCTGCTGACCCAGCGCAGCCTGCAAGAGCGCTTCCCCACGGCGGGCGTGTCAGCCTTGCTGCTCGACGGTGAGGACCGCGACGCCGCCGGCATCGACCGCCAGCCGTCCACCAACCCGGACGCACAGGTGATCGGCCTCAACCCCGACAGCCTGGCGTATGTCATCTACACCTCGGGCTCCACCGGCCAGCCCAAGGGCGTGGCGATGCCGCACCGCGCCCTGGTCAACCTGATGCAGTGGCAGATCGACCAAGCCGCGCAGCAGGGACGGGCCGCTGCGCGCACCTTGCAGTTTGCCGCGCTCGGCTTCGACGTGGCGTTCCAGGAAGTCTTCAGCACCTTGTGTGCCGGCGGCGAGCTGTCGCTGATCCATGCCGACATCCGCCTGAATTTCCACCGCCTGTTCGAACACATCTGCCAACAGCGCATCGAACGCCTGTACCTGCCGTGCATCGCCCTGCAGGCCCTGGCCGAAGCGGTTGCCGGCGAGCGTGAAGGCACGCCGCTGACCTGCGACTTGAAAGACGTGATCACCGCCGGCGAACAGTTGCGCATCACGCCACAGATCCGTGCATTGTTCGAGCGCCTGGACGGCTGCCGCTTGCACAACCACTATGGGCCGACCGAGTCCCACGTCGCCACCGCCCTGACGTTGCCGGACGATGTCGCCGCCTGGCCGACGCTGCCGGCCATCGGGCAACCGGTGGCCAACACCCGTGTCTATCTGTTGGACGCACAGCAGCAACCGGTTCCGGTCGGTGTGGCCGGCGAGATTCACATCGGCGGCATCTGTGTTGCCCGTGGCTACCTGAACCGCGATGACTTGACTGCCGAGCGCTTCGTCCGCGATCCGTTCGCGGCCGATAAACAGGCTCGCCTGTACAAGACCGGTGACCTGGGCCGCTACTTGCCCGATGGTCATATCGAGTACCTGGGACGCAACGACGATCAGATCAAAATCCGTGGCTTCCGTGTCGAGCTGGGTGAGATCGAGTCCCGGCTCTGCCAACACGGCGAAGTCAAGGAGGCGGTTGTTGTCGCCCGTGAAGACCAACCCGGCGAGAAACGCCTGGTGGCCTACATCACCGCCCAGGTGGCGGATGCGGCGCCGGAGGCCGATGCACTGCGCGCGCACTTGCAGGCGCTGCTGCCGGACTACATGGTTCCGGCGGCCTACGTGCGCCTGGACAAACTGCCCTTGTCGCCCAACGGCAAACTCGACCGCCGCGCGCTGCCGGCCCCGGAAGCGGACGCCTTCGCCAGCCGTGCCTATGAAGCGCCACTGGGCGAGGTGGAAACCACGCTGGCAGGGTTGTGGGCTGACGTGCTCGGTGTCGGGCAGGTGGGGCGACACGATCATTTCTTCGAACTGGGCGGCCATTCGCTGCTGGCGGTAAAACTGATCGAACTGATGCGCAAGGCTGGGCTGAGCGCCGATGTGCGGGTGCTGTTCGGTCAACCTACCTTGGCTGCCCTGGCGGCGGCAGTGGGCGGTCGTACCGAGGTGAGCGTGCCGGCCAACGGCATTGCTGCGGGGTGCGAACGGATCACTCCGTCGATGCTGCCGCTGGTGACGCTGGACCAGGCTACCCTCGATCGGATCGTCGCCGGTGTACCGGGCGGTGTCGGCAATGTCCAGGACATCTACCCGCTGGCGCCGTTGCAGGAAGGCATTCTCTATCACCATATCGCCGCCGAAGAAGGCGACCCCTACCTGCTGCAAGCCACCTTCGCCATGGACAGCCGTGCTCAACTCGACGGCTTCGTCACTGCCTTGCAGGCCGTAATCGACCGGCACGATATCCTCCGGACCGCGCTGCTGCGCGAAGGTCTTGAGGCGCCGTTGCAGGTGGTTCTGCGCCAGAGCCGGTTGACGCTCGAAGAGCAGGCCCTCGATCCGGCCAGGGGCGATATCGCGGCGCAGTTGCAAGGGTTGTTCGATCCGCGCCATTGCCGGCTGGACCTCGACAAGGCGCCATTGATGCGCCTGGCCTGCGCCTGGGACAGTGTGCACCAGCGCTGGGTCGCGGTTCTGCTGTTCCACCACATCGCCCTGGACCATACCGCCCTGGACGTGATGCAGGAGGAAATGCTGGCGTTCCTCAATGGCGAGGGCGACCGCCTGGAAGCGGCCATGCCTTACCGTAATTACGTGGCGCAAACGCTGTTGGGCGTGCCGCGTGAGCAGCATGAGCGCTTCTTCCGCGACATGCTCGCTGATGTCGACGAGCCGACGCTGCCGTTCGGACTGCGGGAAGTCCAGGGGGATGGCCGGGGTATCGAAGAGGTCAAACTGAACCTCGATCCAGATCTTTGCCGGCGTCTGCGGCAGCAGGCGCGCCAACTGGGCGTGAGCGCGGCAGCCTTGCATCACCTGGCGTGGGCAAGGGTACTGGGGCGTGTGTCCGGTCGCGAGGACGTGGTCTTCGGCACCGTACTGCTGGGGCGCATGCAGAGCGGCGAGGGCGCGGACCGCGCCCTGGGCATGTTCATCAATACCCTGCCGTTGCGGGTCAACGTGGGCGGGCAGGACGTGCGTGCCGGGGTCAAGGCGACCCACGCCCGCCTGACGGCCCTGTTGGGCCACGAACACGCCTCGCTGGCCTTGGCCCAGCGTTGCAGTGGCGTGCCGGCTTCGCTACCGCTGTTCAGTGCGTTGCTGAACTATCGGCACAGCCCGCTCCAGGACGGCGACAGTGTCGACCGCTGGGCGGGTACGCAGGTGTTGGAGGTCATGGAGCGGACCAACTATCCATGCATGTTGTCGGTGGACGATCAGGGCGAAGGCTTCCTGCTGAGCGTGCAGACGGCCGGTGGGGTTGATGCGCGTCAGGTCGGTGCCTATATGCAGACGGCCCTGGCGAGCCTGGTGGAGGCACTGGAGTGTGCGCCTGAATCCGCGATCAACGATCTGGAAATCCTGTCTGAAAACGAGCGCAGGCAGGTGCTGCAGGACTTCAACGCCACCGATGCCGAGTATCCGCTGGAACAGACCGTTCATGGGTTGTTCGAGGATCAGGTGCAGCGCACGCCGGATGCGCTGGCGGTGCGGCATGGCGAGCAACGCCTGAGCTATCGCGAGCTGAACGAGCAAGCCAATCGTTTGGCGCATTATCTGCGCGGGCAGGGCGTACAGCCGGATTCGCGGGTGGCGATCTGCGTCGAACGTGGCCTCGACATGGTCGTGGGCTTGCTGGCGATCCTCAAGGCGGGTGGCGGTTACGTGCCACTTGATCCGGCCTATCCGGCAGATCGGATTGCCTACATGCTGGAGGACAGCGCGCCGGCGGTGGTGCTGGCCCAATCGGCAACGGTTGGTTTGTTGGCCGGTGCTTCGATGCCGGTGATCGACCTCGGTAGTGGGCGCTGGCAGGACGAATCCGTCCAGAATCCTGAAGTCACTGAACTGACCTCATCGCACTTGGCTTACGTGATCTACACCTCGGGTTCGACCGGGTTGCCCAAGGGCGTGATGATTGAACACCGCAACACGTTGAACTTCCTCACCTGGGCCCATCGTTCGTTCGATGCCCAAACCTTGTCGAAGACGCTCTTCTCGACTTCGCTGAACTTCGACCTGGCAGTCTACGAATGCTTTGCGCCACTGACGTCGGGCGGCAGCATCGAAGTGGTCACTAATGTGCTGGAACTGCAACACGGCGAGCACGACATCACCCTGATCAACACCGTACCGTCGGCGCTCAAGGCGTTGCTGGAATCCGGTGGGCTGGGCGAGGGCGTGGATACGGTGAACGTGGCCGGTGAAGCCCTCAAGCGCAGTCTGGTGGAGGCACTGTTCGAACAGACCTCAGTCAAGCGCTTGTGCAACCTCTATGGTCCTTCGGAAACCACGACCTATTCCAGTTGGGTCTCCATGGCCCGGGAAGACGGCTTTGCCGCCCATATCGGCAAGCCAGTCGCGAACACCCAGTTCTATCTGCTGGATGAGCACAAGCAACCGGTCCCGCTGGGCGTACCGGGTGAGATCTACATCGGTGGTGCCGGTGTCGCGCGGGTTACCTGAACCGCGATGACCTGACGGCCGAGCGTTTCCTCACGGATCCGTTCAGCGCCACGCCCAACGCCCGGATGTACAAGACCGGCGACCTGGGCCGCTACCTGCCGGACGGCAACATCGAATACCTGGGCCGCAACGACGACCAGGTGAAGATCCGTGGTTTCCGCATCGAACTGGGCGAGATCGAAGCCAAGCTCGCTCGACACGACGCGGTGAAAGAAGCGGTGGTACTGGCCCGTGAAGACGTGCCGGGCGACAAGCGCCTGGTGGCCTACTTCACGCCGGCGAACGACACAGCGGACATCGAAACCCTGCGCAGCCATCTGCAAGGGCAGCTACCGGAATACATGGTCCCCGTGGCCTACGTTCGCCTCGATGCCATGCCGTTGACCCCTAACGGCAAGCTCGACCGCAAGGCCTTGCCGGCCCCGGAACACGATGCACTGATCACCCGTGGTTACGAAGCCCCCCGAGGCGAGACCGAAACCGTCCTGGCGCAGATCTGGCAGGACCTGCTAGGTCTGCAACAAGTGGGTCGTCACGATCACTTCTTCGAACTCGGCGGCCACTCGCTGTTGGCCGTCAGCCTGATCGAGCGGATGCGCCAGGTCGGCCTGAGTGCCGATGTGCGCGTGTTGTTCAGCCAACCGACCCTGGCCGCGCTGGCGGTGGCTGTCGGCAACGATGGCGGCAATGAGGTAAAAGTTCCGGCCAACCTGATTGCGCCGGATTGCCAACGCATTACCCCCGACATGCTGCCGTTGGTGACGTTGTCCCAGGACGCCATCGACCGCATCATCGCGACCGTGCCGGGCGGCGCGGCCAATGTGCAGGACATCTACCCGCTGGCACCGTTGCAAGAGGGCATCCTCTATCATCACCTGGCGGCCGAACAGGGTGACCCCTACGTGCTGCAAGCGCAGTTCGCCTTCGACAGCCGCGAACGCCTGGACGATTTCACCCAGGCCTTGCAAGGCGTGATCGATCGCCACGACATCCTGCGCACGGCCATGGCCTGGGAGGGCTTGGACGAGCCGGTGCAAGTGGTCTGGCGCGAGGCCTCGCTGGGCATTGAACAGGTGGAGCTGCTGTCTGAGGACGGCGACGTTGCCGTTCAGTTGAACACCCGGCAGCACCTGGATATCCGCCAGGCTCCACTGATGCGCATCAGGTTTGCCCAGGACGGGGCTAACCGGCGCTGGGTGGCGACCCTGTTGTTTCATCACATGGCGCTCGATCACACCGCACTGGAAGTGGTGCGCCACGAAATGCAGGCACACTTGTCGGGCCAGGCTGACCAATTGGGCGACGCGGTGCCGTACCGCAACTATGTGGCCCAGGCCCGCCTGGGTGTGAGCCGTGAAGAACACGAAGCGTTCTTTCACGACATGCTGGGTGCCATCGATGAACCCACCTTGCCGTTCGGGTTGCAGGATGTCCGTGGCGACGGCAGCGAGGTCGAGGAGGCCAGGCAAGAGGTTGCCATCGATCTTAGCCGTCGTTTGCGCGGCCAGGCCCGTCGGTTGGGCGTGAGCGCGGCAAGTCTGCATCACTTGGCCTGGGCCCTGGTGCTGGGCCGGGTATCGGGTCGCGAAGACGTGGTGTTCGGCACCGTATTGATGGGCCGGATGCAAGGGGCGAGGGCGCCGACCGCGCGCTGGGGATGTTCATCAATACCTTGCCGCTGGGCGTGCAGGTGGGGGCGCAGAGCGTGCGCGATGGTGTATTGGCGACGCATGCGCGGCTGACCGGATTGCTGGGGCATGAGCACGCTTCCCTGGCATTGGCCCAGCGTTGCAGCAGCGTGGTTGCACCGACGCCATTGTTCAGTGCTTTGCTCAACTATCGTCATTCGATGGCTGAGCCCCTCGCACTGCAACCGTCCTCTGGCTGGCAAGGCATTGAGGCGCTGGGTGGCGAGGAGCGCACCAACTATCCGTTGGCGCTGTCGGTGGACGATCTGGGCGAAGGCTTCAGCCTCACCGTCCAGGCGGTGAGTGGCGTCGGTGCGCGGCGAGTCGCTGCCTATATGGAGGCCGCGCTGGCGAGTCTGGCCCAGGTGCTGGAGTGTGCGCCTGAGTCGTCGCTGGCCGATCTGCCGATTCTGCCCGCAGCGGAGCGTGAGCAACTGCTGGTGGCGTTCAACGCCACCGACGCCGAGTATCCGCTGGAGCAGACCGTCCATGGGTTGTTCGAAGAGCAGGTGCAGCGTACGCCGGAAGCGCTGGCGGTGCTGCATGGCGAGCAGCGCCTGAACTACCGAGAGCTGAACGAGCAGGCCAATCGCTTGGCGCATTATCTGCGCAGGCAGGGCGTACAGCCGGATTCGCGGGTGGCGATCTGTGTCGAGCGTGGCCTCGACATGGTCGTGGGCTTGCTGGCGATCCTCAAGGCGGGAGGCGGTTATGTGCCGCTGGATCCGGCCTATCCGGCGGATCGGATTGCCTACATGCTGGAGGACAGCGCGCCGGCCGTGGTGCTGGCCCAGGCTGCGACCCTTGGGTTGTTGGCTGATGCAACGATGCCGGTGATCGATCTCGGTAGCGGGCGCTGGCAGGACGAATCCGTCTCGAATCCAGAGATTGCAGGGCTGACCTCGTCGCATCTGGCCTATGTGATCTACACCTCAGGTTCCACCGGTTTGCCGAAAGGCGTAATGATCGAACACCGCAACACGGTGAACTTCCTCACCTGGGCCCATCGTTCGTTCGATGCGAAAACCCTGTCCAGAACCCTGTTCTCGACCTCGCTGAACTTCGACCTGGCGGTTTACGAGTGCTTTGCACCGTTGACTAGCGGCGGCAGCATCGAGGTGGTCACTAATGTGCTGGAACTGCAGCACGGCGAGCACGACATCACCCTGATCAACACCGTGCCGTCGGCGCTCAAGGCGCTGTTGGAGTCCGGTGGGCTGGGCGAGGGCGTGGACACGGTCAACGTGGCCGGTGAAGCCCTCAAGCGCAGTCTGGTGGAGGCACTGTTCGAACAGACCTCAGTCAAGCGCTTGTGCAACCTCTATGGTCCTTCGGAAACCACGACCTATTCCAGTTGGGTCTCCATGGCCCGGGAAGACGGCTTTGCCGCCCATATCGGCAAGCCAGTCGCGAACACCCAGTTCTACCTGCTGGATGAGCATAAGCAGCCGGTGCCATTGGGTGTCCCAGGAGAAATCTACATCGGTGGTGCCGGTGTCGCCCGTGGCTATCTCAATCGCGACGACCTCACCGCCGAGCGTTTCCTCAAGGATCCGTTCAGCAGCGAACCGAATGCCCGGATGTACAAGACCGGCGACCTCGGCCGTTATCTCCCGGACGGCAACATCGAATATCTGGGCCGTAACGACGATCAGGTGAAGATCCGTGGTTTCCGCATCGAACTGGGCGAGATCGAAGCCAAGCTCGCCCAGCACGAGGCCGTGAAGGAGGCGGTGGTGCTGGCCCGCGAGGACGTACCAGGCGATAAGCGTCTGGTCGCCTATTTCACCCAGTCAGAAACGGTGGACATCGAGACCCTGCGCAGCCACCTGCAAGGGCAATTGCCGGAATACATGGTGCCTGTGGCCTATGTGCGTCTCGATGCCATGCCGTTGACCCCCAACGGCAAGCTCGACCGCAAGGCCTTGCCGGCTCCGGAACACGATGCACTGATCACCCGTGGCTACGAAGCCCCCCGAGGCGAAGTTGAAACCGCCCTGGCGCAGATCTGGCAGGACCTGCTCAAGGTCGAGCGCATCGGTCGTCACGATCACTTCTTCGAACTGGGCGGCCACTCCCTGCTGGCCGTCAGCCTGATCGAACGGATGCGTCAGGCCGGCCTGAGTGCCGATGTGCGTATCCTGTTCAATCAATCGACCCTGGCTGCGCTGGCGTCGGCCATCGGTGGCGGCAGCGAAGTGAGTGTCCCGGCAAACCTGATTCCTTCGGATTGTGAACACATCACCCCGGCCATGCTGCCACTGGTATCGCTGGACCAGGATGCCATTGACCGTATCGTCGCGACGGTACCGGGCGGTGCGGCCAATGTGCAGGACATCTACCCGCTGGCACCGTTGCAAGAGGGCATCCTCTATCATCACCTGGCGGCCGAACAGGGTGACCCCTACGTGCTGCAAGCGCAGTTCGCCTTCGACAGCCGCGAACGCCTGGACGATTTCACCCAGGCCTTGCAAGGCGTGATCGATCGCCACGACATCCTGCGCACAGCCATGGCCTGGGAGGGCTTGGACGAGCCGGTGCAAGTGGTCTGGCGCAACGCGTCGCTCGGCGTCGAGCAGGTGTTGCTGCGGGATGAGGACGGTGACATCGCCGGTCAGTTGCAAGCACGCTTCGATGCGCGGCACCACCGCTTGGATATCCGCCAGGCGCCGTTGATGTGCATCCGCTTTGCTCAGGATGCAACCCACCAGCGTTGGGTAGCGACCCTGTTGTTTCATCACATGGCGCTCGATCACACCGCACTGGAAGTGGTGCGCCATGAGATGCAGGCGCACTTGCTCGGACAGGCCGGGCAGTTGGCGGCGGCGATGCCTTATCGCAACTATGTGGCCCAGGCGCGCCTGGGCGTCAGCCAGCAGGAGCACGAAGGTTTCTTCCGCGACACGCTTGGCGACGTGGACGAGCCGACGTTGCCGTTCGGCCTGCACGATGTGCAAGGCGCAGGACAGGGGATCGAAGAAGCCACGTTGGCGCTCGCCAGCAGCTTGAGTCATGACCTGAGGATTCAGGCACGCCGGCTTGGTGTGAGCGCGGCAAGTCTGGTCCACCTGGCCTGGGCGCAGGTGCTGGGCCGTGTATCAGGCCGGGACGACGTGGTGTTCGGCACCGTGCTGATGGGCCGGATGCAGGGCGGCGAGGGCGCCGACCGCGCCCTGGGGATGTTCATCAACACCTTGCCGCTACGGGTGAACCTGGGGCAGGCCGCCGTCCGTGCAGGCGTGAGAGCGACCCATGGCCGCTTGACCGCGCTGCTGGGGCATGAGCATGCGTCCCTGGCGCTGGCGCAGCGTTGCAGTGGGGTGGCGGCACCGACGCCGCTGTTCAGTGCGTTGCTCAACTACCGTCACACCGATGCGAACCAGGCCCCGTCTGCCTGGAGCGGTATTGAGGTGCTCAGTGGTGAAGAACGGACCAACTACCCGCTGATGTTGTCGGTGGACGATCTGGGCGAAGGTTTCAGCCTCACCGTCCAGGTGGTGAGCGGGATCGGCGCGCCGCGGATCTGTGCCTATATGGAAACCGCGCTGGCGAGTCTGGCCCGGGCGCTGGAGTATGCGCCTGAGTCGTCGCTGGCCGATCTGCCGATTCTACCCGCAGCGGAGCGTGAGCAACTGCTGGTGGCGTTCAACGCCACCGATGCCGAGTATCCGCTGGAGCAGACCGTTCATGGGGTGTTCGAGCAGCAGGTGCAGCGCACGCCGGATGCGATGGCGGTGCGGCATGGTGAGCAACGCCTGAGCTATCGCGAGCTGAACGCGCAAGCCAACCGCTTGGCGCATTACCTGCGCGGGCAGGGCGTGCGGCCGGATTCGCGGGTGGCGATCTGTGTCGAGCGTGGCCTCGACATGGTCGTGGGCTTGCTGGCGATCCTCAAGGCGGGCGGCGGTTATGTGCCGCTGGATCCGGCCTATCCGGCGGATCGGATTGCCTACATGCTGGAGGACAGTGCGCCGGCCGTGGTGCTGGCCCAGGCTGCGACCCTTGGGTTGTTGGCTGATGCAACGATGCCGGTGATCGACCTCGGTAGCGGGCGCTGGCAGGACGAATCCGTCTCGAATCCAGAGATTGCCGAGCTGACCTCGGCGCATCTGGCTTACGTGATCTATACCTCCGGTTCCACCGGCTTGCCGAAAGGGGTGATGATCGAACACCGCAACACGGTGAACTTCCTGACTTGGGCCCATCGGTCGTTCGATGCGCAAACCCTGTCGAAAACCCTGTTCTCGACCTCGCTGAACTTCGACCTGGCGGTCTACGAGTGCTTCGCGCCGTTGACTAGCGGCGGTAGCATCGAGGTGGTCACTAATGTGCTGGAACTGCAACACGGCGAGCACGACATCACCCTGATCAACACCGTGCCGTCGGCGCTCAAGGCGCTGTTGGAGTCCGGTGGGCTGGGCGAGGGCGTGGACACGGTCAACGTGGCCGGTGAAGCCCTCAAGCGCAGTCTGGTGGAAACGCTCTTTGAACAGACTTCAGTCAAGCGCCTGTGCAACCTCTATGGTCCTTCGGAAACCACGACGTACTCCAGTTGGGTATCGATGGCTCGCGAAGACGGGTTTGCCGCGCATATTGGCAAACCGGTCGCCAACACCCAGTTCTACTTGCTGGATGAGCACAAACAGCCGGTGCCATTGGGTGTTCCTGGGGAAATCTATATCGGTGGTGCCGGTGTGGCTCGGGGTTATCTGAATCGCGATGACCTCACCGCCGAACGCTTCCTGAAAGATCCATTCAGTGCTGTTCCAAACGCCCGGATGTACAAGACCGGCGACCTCGGCCGTTACCTGCCGGACGGCAACATCGAGTACCTGGGCCGTAACGACGACCAGGTGAAGATCCGTGGTTTCCGCATCGAACTGGGCGAGATCGAAGCCAAGCTCGCTCAACACGACGCGGTGAAAGAAACGGTGGTACTGGCCCGCGAAGACGTGCCGGGCGACAAGCGCCTGGTGGCCTACTTCACGCCGGCGAGCGACACAACGGATATCGAAACCCTGCGCAGCCATCTGCAAGGGCAGCTACCGGAATACATGGTCCCCGTGGCCTACGTTCGCCTCGATGCCATGCCGTTGACCCCTAACGGCAAGCTCGACCGCAAGGCCTTGCCGGCCCCGGAACACGATGCACTGATCACCCGTGGTTACGAAGCCCCGCAAGGCGAAACAGAGATTGCCCTGGCACAACTCTGGTCCGAGGTGCTCAAGGTCGAGCGCGTCGGCCGTCATGACCACTTCTTCGAACTCGGTGGTCATTCCCTGCTGGCCGTCAGCCTGATCGAGCGGATGCGCCAGGCCGGCTTGAGCGCCGACGTGCGCGTGCTGTTCGGCCAGCCGACGTTGATGGCGCTGGCGGCAGCGGTGGGCAGTGGCAGCGAAATCGTGGTGCCGGACAACGGTATCCCGCCGGGTTGCACGCGGATCACCCCCGACATGCTCACACTGACCCACCTGGATCAGGAGGCCATCGACCATATCGCGTCGAAAGTGCCGGGTGGCATGGGCAACGTACAGGACATCTACCCGCTGGCGCCGTTGCAGGAAGGCATCCTCTATCACCATCTGGCTGCCGAACAGGGCGACCCCTATGTATTGCAGTCGCAGTTCGCCTTCGACAACCGCGCGCGCCTGGATGAGTTTGTCCAGGCCCTGCAAGTGGTGATCGATCGCCACGACATCCTGCGTACCGCCATCGTCTGGGAGGGCCTCGATGAGCCTCAGCAAGTGGTCTGGTGCGAGGCGCGTCTGGGGCTGGAGGCGTTCGTTGCGGATCCACAGGCCGGTGCCGTCAGCGAACAACTGCACAGTCGTTTCAATGCCCGGCACTATGCCCTTGACCTGACCCAGGCCCCGCTGATGCGCCTGGCGTTCGCGGAAGATCAGCCCAACCAGCGCTGGATCGCGATGCTGCTGTTCCATCACATCGCCCTCGATCATGCGGCGATGAAAGTGGTGCAGCGCGAAATGCTGGCGTATCTGCAGGGTCAGGCTGACCAGTTGGACACCCCCGCGCCGTACCGCAACTATGTGGCTCAGGCCCGCCTGGGGGTGAGTCGTGAAGAACATGAAGGCTTCTTCAGCGACATGCTCGGCGATGTGGATGAGCCGACGCTGCCGTTTGGCCTGCACGATGTACAGGGCGACGGTGACGATATCGAGACGGCGACACAGCTGCTCGACAGCGACCTGAGCCGTCGCCTGCGGCGTCTGGCCCGCCAGTCGGGCGTGGGCGCGGCGAGCCTGCACCACTTGGCCTGGGCGCAGGTGCTGGGCCGGGTCTCGGGCAGGAGCGATGTGGTATTCGGCACGGTCCTGATGGGCCGGATGCAGGGCGGCGAAGGGGCCGATCGTGCGTTGGGCATGTTCATCAATACCCTGCCGCTTCGCGTCGGTGTCGATGAGCGGGACGTCAAGGCCGGCGTCAAGGAAGTGCACGGTCGACTGACCGCCCTGTTGGGGCATGAGCATGCCCCATTGGCACTGGCCCAGCGTTGCAGCGCTGTGGCCGCGCCGACGCCGCTGTTCAGTGCCTTGCTCAACTACCGTAACTCCAGCGAACAAGCCAACGGACAGGACACCCTGGCGGCCTGGCAGGACATCGAAACCCTGGGCGGTGAAGCACGCACCAACTATCCGCTGACCCTGTCGGTGGATGACCTGGGTGAAGACTTCGCCTTGACCGTCCTGGCCAGCCACGGCGTGGGCGCGCAGCGGATCTGTGCCTACATGGAAACCGCCCTGCACAGCCTGGCCAAGGCCCTGGAGTTCAACCCCACGACATGCCTGCACAGTCTGGAGGTGCTGCCGCAAGTCGAGCGCCGGCAAGTGTTGATGGGGTTCAACGCCACTTGCCGTCGTTATCCGCAGCACCGGACCGTCAATGACTTGTTCGAAGTACAGGTGCAGGCGCATCCCGATGCCATTGCCGTGGTCCATGACGAGCAACGCCTGACTTACCGCGACCTCAATGCCAGGGCCAACCGCCTGGCCCGTCATCTGATCGGTCTGGGTACTCAATTGGGCGACAGCGTGGCTATTGGCTTGGCACGTTCGAGCGACCTGCTGGTCAGTCAATTGGCCGTGCTCAAATGTGCTGCCGTCTATGTGCCGCTGGATATCAACGCACCGGTCGAGCGCCAGCAATTCATGGTCCAGGACAGTGGCGCACAGCTGGTGTTGACCCTGAGCACGCTGGTTGTGCCTGAAGGTGTGCAACGGGTGGACCTGGATACCGTCGAGCTGGACGAGTTTGCCGATAACCTGGACCTGACCCAGGATGCCGAGTCGGTTGCGTACATCATGTACACCTCCGGTTCCACCGGGATGCCGAAGGGCGTGCTGGTGCCGCATCGGGCGATCAACCGCTTGGTGATCAACAACGGCTACGCCGATTTCAACCAGCAGGACCGGGTGGCGTTCGCCTCGAACCCGGCCTTCGATGCCAGTACCCTCGACGTCTGGGCGCCGTTGCTCAACGGCGGCTGCGTGGTGGTGGTCGAGCAGGATGTGTTGCTGTCCCGGGAGCGGTTCGCGGCGCTGTTGACCGAGCAATCGGTCAGCGTGTTGTGGATGACCGCCGGGCTGTTCCACCAGTACGCCGACGGCCTGCTGCCGGTGTTCAAGCAACTGCGTTACCTGATCGTGGGTGGCGATGTATTGGATCCGGCGGTAATCGCGCGCGTGCTCAAAGATGGCGCACCGCAACATCTGCTCAACGGCTATGGCCCGACCGAAGCCACGACGTTTACCACCACTTATGAAATCAAGAACGTGGGCGAGGGTGGTATCCCGATTGGTTGTCCTATCGGCAACACCCGCGTCTACGTGCTGGATGCGAACCAGCAGCCCGTGCCGATGGGCGTGACCGGCGAGTTGTACATCGGTGGCGATGGCGTAGCGAAAGGCTACCTGAACCGTCCGGAACTGACCGCCGAGAAATTCGTTGCCGATCCGTTCAGCGCCGATCCGGCGGCCTTGCTCTACCGCACCGGCGACCTGGCGCGCTGGCGTGCCGACGGCGCCGTGGATTACCTGGGTCGCAACGACGACCAGGTGAAGATCCGTGGCTTCCGCATCGAACTGGGCGAGATCGAAGCCCGACTCGCACAACATGATGCTGTGAGGGACTGCGTGGTCCTGGTCCGCGAAGACGTGCCGGGTGAGAAACGCTTGGTGGCTTACTTCACTCAAGCGCAGGACGTGGACATCGAGGCGTTGCGCGCCCATCTGCAAGGGCTACTGCCGGAGTACATGGTGCCGGTGGCCTACATGCGCCTCGACGCATGGCCGCTGACCGCCAACGGCAAATTGGATCGTCGCGCACTGCCGGCGCCGGATCTTGACTCACTCGCCACACGGGCCTATGAGACCCCGCAAGGCGAAGTCGAAGCCACGTTGGCACAGCTATGGCAAGACCTGCTCAACGTCGAGCGCATCGGTCGTCATGATCATTTCTTCGAGCTGGGCGGTCACTCGCTGTTGGCGGTGACGTTGATCGAGCGCATGCGCCAGGCCGGTTTGAGCGCTGACGTGCGGGTGCTGTTCAGCCAGCCGACCCTGGCGGCGCTGGCCGCGGCCGTCGGCAGCGGCAAGGAGGTCAAGGTGCCTGCGAACCTGATCGCCTGCGGCTGTGAACGGATTACGCCAGCCATGCTCACGCTGATCCAGCTTGATCAGGAGGCGATTGACCGGGTCGTGGCAACGGTGCCGGGCGGCGCTCGCAATGTGCAGGACATCTACCCGTTGGCGCCGCTGCAGGAAGGTATCCATTACCATCACCTGGCCGCCGAGCAGGGCGATCCCTATGTGTTGAAAATCCTGTTTGAAGTATGCAGTCGGGATCGGCTGTCGGCCTTTGCAGATGCGTTGCAGCATGTCATCGACCGGCACGACATCCTCCGTACCAGCGTGGTGTGGCAAGGGTTCGATTCGCCAGTGCAAGTGGTCTGGCGCAACGCGCCGCTGGCGGTGGATGAGGTGGCGCTGGCAGCCGGGGCGGGCGATGTCGCTACCCTGTTGCAGGAGCGTTTCGATCCACGGCATTACCGTCTCGATATCACCCGGGCGCCCATGATGCGCCTGGTGTTTGCCCAGGACGCGGCCAACCAGCGTTGGGTCGCGATGCTGCTGTTCCACCATATGGCGCTGGACCACACCGCCATGGAGGTGGTGCGGCACGAGATGCAGGCGCATCTGTTGGGCGAGGCCGAGCCGCTGGCCGCGGCTGTGCCGTATCGCAACTATGTGGCCCAGGCTCGCCTGGGCGTGAGCCAAGCGGAGCACGAAGCGTTCTTCCGCGAGATGCTCGGTGATGTAGACGAGCCGACGCTGCCGTTCGGTCTTCAGGATGTGCAGGGGGATGGACGGGATATCGAGGAAGCCAGGCTGCCTGTCGACCTGTCGTTGAGCCTGCGTCTGCGAGCCCAGGCGCGCCAGCTCGGCGTGAGTGCGGCCAGCCTGGTTCACCTGGCCTGGGGGCAGGTGCTGGGCCAGGTGTCCGGCAAACCGGATGTGGTGTTCGGCACCGTGTTGATGGGGCGGATGCAGGGTGGCGATGGGGCTGATCGGGCGCTGGGCATGTTCATCAACACCTTGCCGTTGCGGGTGGATGTGGGCGACCAGGGCGTGCGTGACGGCGTGAAGGCCACTCACGCCCGGTTGACCGGCCTGCTGGGGCACGAGCATGCCTCCCTGGCGCTGGCCCAGCGTTGCAGCGGCGTAGCCGCGCCGATGCCGTTGTTCGGTGCGTTGCTCAATTATCGGCATAGCGCGGTTGACGAGCATTCGAGCGAGACCCTGGCCGGTTGGGAAGGCATCGAGACCCTCGACATCGAAGAACGCACCAACTATCCGCTGAGCCTCTCGGTGGACGACCTGGGCGAAGGCTTCGGCCTGACGGCGCTGGCTGTACCGCAGATCGGCGCACAGCGGGTCTGTGTCTATATGAACGTCGCGCTGGAACATTTGGTGGAGGCCCTGGAGCAGGCACCGCAGACGCGATTGGACAGTCTGTCGATCCTGCCGGCGGACGAGCGCCAGCAGGTGGTGGCAGACTTCAACGCGACCACTCGCAGCTATCCACGGGACAGCACCGTCCATGGCCTGTTCGAAGCCCAGGTGCAGGTGCATCCCGACGCCGTTGCCGTGGTCCATGCCGGGCATGGCCTGACTTACCGCGAACTCAACGCCAGGGCCAACCGCCTGGCTCGCCACCTGACTGGTCTGGGCACCCAACTGGGCGACAGCGTGGCCATCGGGCTGGCGCGTTCGGTTGACCTGCTGGTCAGTCAATTGGCCGTGCTCAAATGTGCTGCCGTCTACGTGCCGCTGGATGTCAACGCACCGGTCGAACGCCAGCAGTTCATGGTCCAGGACAGTGGCGCACGGTTGGTGCTGACCCTGAGCACGATGGTTGTGCCTGAAGGTGTGCAACGGGTGGACCTGGATAACGTCGAGCTGGATGAATCCGCCGATAACCTCGATCTGACCCTGAGCGCCGAATCAGTCGCGTACATCATGTACACCTCCGGTTCCACCGGAATACCGAAGGGCGTGCTGGTGCCGCATCGGGCGGTCAACCGCTTGGTGATCAACAACGGTTATGCCGATTTCAACGAGCAGGACCGGGTGGCGTTTGCCTCCAACCCGGCGTTCGACGCCAGCACCCTGGATGTCTGGGCGCCGTTGCTCAACGGCGGTTGCGTGGTGGTGGTCGAGCAGGATGTATTGTTGGACCAGGAGCGCTTTGCGGCGCTGTTGACCGAGCAGTCGGTCAGTGTGCTGTGGATGACCGCTGGGTTGTTCCACCAGTACGCCGCGGGCATGCTGCCGGTGTTCAAACAGCTGCGCTACCTGATCGTGGGCGGAGATGTGCTCGATCCGGCGGTGATCGGTCGCGTCTTGAAAGACGGCGCGCCGCAGCATCTGCTCAACGGCTATGGTCCGACAGAAGCCACGACGTTCACGACCACGTATGAAATCCAAACCGTGGGCGAGGGTGGTATCCCGATTGGTTGTCCTATCGGCAACACCCGCGTCTACGTGCTGGATGCGAACCAGCAGCCCGTGCCGATGGGCGTGACCGGCGAGTTGTACATCGGCGGTGACGGTGTCGCTCTCGGCTATCTGAACCGCCCCGAGCTGACCGTCGAGAAGTTTGTCGCCGACCCGTTCTGCGCCGATCCGGCGGCCTTGCTCTACCGCACCGGCGACCTGGCGCGCTGGCGCACGGACGGCACCGTGGATTACCTGGGGCGTAACGACGACCAGGTGAAGATCCGTGGTTTCCGTATCGAACTGGGCGAGATCGAGGCGCGGCTGGGCCAGTGCGTCGGCGTGAAAGACGCCGTGGTGCTGGCGCGGCAGGATGAAGCCGGGCCGAAACGCCTGGTGGGTTATGTGATTCCGGAAGCGGACGTCAGCCTGTCGGTACACGACCTGCGCAGCCAGTTGGCAAGCACGCTGGCCGAGTACATGGTCCCCAGCGCCTTTGTGATGCTGCCATCCTTCCCATTGACTGCCAACGGCAAGCTGGACCGCCGCGCGCTGCCGGCCCCGGATGCCGATGCCTATGCCAGTCGCGAATACGAAGCCCCACTGGGCGAGATCGAAACCACCCTGGCTCGGCTCTGGGCCGAGGTGCTCAAGGTCGAGCAGGTGGGGCGTCACGACCACTTCTTTGAACTCGGTGGCCATTCGCTGCTGGCGGTGACCCTGATCGAGCGCATGCGCCAGGTCGGTTTGAGCGCCGATGTGAGGGTGCTGTTCAGTCAGCCGACCCTGGCGGCGCTGGCGGCCGCCGTCGGCAGCGGCAAGGAAGTCGAGGTGCCGGCGAATCTCATCGAGTCCGGCTGTGGGCGCATCACCCCGGCCATGCTGCCGTTGGTGAGCCTCGACCAGGAAACGATCGACCGGATCGTCGCCACCGTTCCGGGTGGCGCGTCCAATGTGCAGGACATCTACCCGCTGGCGCCGCTACAGGAAGGCATCCTCTATCATCACCTGGCCGCCGAACAGGGCGACCCCTATGTGCTGCAATCGCAGTTCGCCTTTGACAACCGTGAGCGTCTCGACGCGTTCGTCGACGCGTTGCAGGGGGTGATCGACCGTCACGACATCCTGCGCACCAGCGTGGCCTGGGAAGGTCTGGACGAACCGCTGCAGATGGTCTGGCGCAAGGTCCTGCTGGAGCCGCAATGCTTCGAAGCCGATGCCACGGCCGGCGATGTCGCCACGCAACTGGCGAGCCGCTTCGATGCTCGCCATTATCGCCTGGACCTACGTCGAGCACCGATGCTGCAGCTGGTCTATGCCCAGGATGAAGCTCAGGCGCGTTGGGTGGCGACCCTGCTGTTCCACCACATGGCGCTGGACCACACTGCGCTGGAAGTGGTGCAACACGAGATGCAGGCGCACTTGATCGGCGAGGCCGGGCAACTGACTGAAGCCGTGCCGTATCGCAACTACGTGGCCCAGGCCCGACTGGGCATGAGCGAGGCGGAACACGAGGCGTTCTTCCGCGAGATGCTGGCTGACGTCGATGAGCCAACGCTGCCCTTCGGGTTGGCACAGGTGCAAGGCGACGGACGCGGCATCGGGGAAGTAAGCGAAGCGCTCGGTCAAGCGCTGAGCCTTCGTCTGCGGACCCAGGCGCGACTGCTCGGTGTGAGCGCCGCGAGCCTGGTCCATCTGGCCTGGGCCCAGGTCTTGAGCATGGCGACCGGACAGAAAGAAGTGGTGTTCGGCACGGTATTGCTGGGCCGGATGCAGGGCGGCGAAGGAGCCGACCGGGCGCTGGGCATGTTCATCAATACCTTGCCGGTCTGTGTGCCGGTGGATGAGCAGAGTGTGCGTGACGCGGTCCGCATGACCCACGGGCGCTTGACCGGCCTGTTGGGCCACGAGCATGCGTCGCTGGCCCTGGCTCAGCGTTGCAGCGGCGTGGCCGCGCCAACCCCGCTGTTCAGCGCACTGCTGAATTATCGGCACAGTGCGACTCAGATAACGGACGAAGTGTTGTCGGCCTGGAGCGGCATGCAGAGGCTGTCCAGCGAGGAACGGACCAACTATCCGCTGACATTGAATGTCGATGACCTGGGTGACGATTTCAGCCTGACGGTCCAGGTGGATGCGCAGCTCAGTGCCCAACGCATCAGTGGCTATATGCAGGTTGCCCTGCAAAGCCTGGTGGATGCCTTGGAGTACGCCCCGCAAACGCCGATGCACAGCCTGACGGTGTTGCCTGCGGCCGAGCGTCGGCAGTTGCTGGAGACCTGGAATGCTTCGGACGCGGTGTATGCCGATGATGCATTGATCCACGGGCAATTCGAGGCCTGGGCGGCGGCGCAACCCGACGCCGTGGCTGTGGTGTTCGAGGACCGCACGCTGACCTACGGCGAACTCAACACACGGGCCAACCAGCTCGCCCATCGCCTGCTGGCCCTGGGCATTCGTCCGGATGACCGGGTGGCGATCTGCGTCGAGCGTGGCCTGGACATGATTGTCGGCCTGTTGGGCATCCTCAAGGCGGGTGCCGGTTATGTGCCGCTGGATCCGGCTTATCCTCAGGAGCGCCTGGCGTTCATGCTCGACGACTGCGCGCCGGTGGCATTGCTCACCCAGTCGCATCTGTTAGCTCATCTGCCCGGGCTGTCTGCCTCCGTATTGCTGCTCGATCAGCCTGAAACAGCGGGTATCGCGCAACAACCGCAGCACAACCCTGGTCTCGAGACGCTGACGTCCAGGCACTTGGCCTATGTGATCTACACCTCCGGTTCCACTGGTTTACCGAAAGGGGTAATGGTCGAGCATCGCAACGTCGCGCGGTTGTTTTCGGCCACGCAACCATGGTTCGACTTCGGCCCGCAGGACGTCTGGGCGTTGTTCCATTCCTTCGCCTTCGACTTCTCGGTCTGGGAAATCTGGGGCGCGCTGACCCATGGCGGTCGTTTGTTGGTGGTGCCGCAACTGGTCAGCCGTTCGCCACAGGACTGCTACGCACTGTTGTGCGAGGCGGGCGTCACGGTGCTGAACCAGACGCCAAGCGCGTTCCGCCAGTTGATCGGGGCCCAGGGCGAAAGCGACTTGAGCCACAGCCTGCGCCAGGTGATCTTCGGCGGCGAAGCATTGGAAACCGGCATTCTCAAGCCGTGGTACGCCCGGGCAATCAATGCCGGTACGCAACTGGTGAACATGTACGGCATCACCGAAACCACCGTGCACGTGACCTACCGTGCACTGTGTGCGGCGGATGCCCAGTTGGTCGGCGTCAGCCCGATTGGCGGGCGTATTCCCGACCTGCAACTGTACGTGCTCGACGCGCGGCGCGAGCCGGTGCCGGTGGGCGTGGTGGGTGAAATGTACGTCGGTGGTGCGGGTGTGAGCCGCGGTTACCTGAACCGCGACGAACTGACCGCCGAACGTTTCCTGAAGAACCCGTTCAGCGATGAACCGAACGCCCGCATGTACAAGACCGGCGACCTGGGTCGCTGGCTGGCGGACGGTAGCATCGAATACCTGGGCCGTAACGATGACCAGGTGAAGATCCGTGGCTTCCGTATCGAATTGGGTGAGATCGAAGCAACACTGGCGGCCTGTGCGGGTGTCAGCGAAGCGGTGGTCATCGCCCGCGAAGACGAGCCGGGCGACAAGCGCCTGGTGGCTTATGTCATCGCCAAGGAAGACGTGCAGCCATCCGCTGCCGACCTGCGTGCCGAGTTGTTGGGTTCGCTGGCGGACTACATGGTGCCGAGTGCCTTCGTGATGCTCGAAGCCTTCCCGTTGACCACCAACGGCAAGCTGGACCGTAAGGCCTTGCCGGCACCGGATCGGTCGGCGGTGGCAACCCGTGAATACGAAGCTCCGCAGGGGACGGTCGAGACGACCATCGCCGCGCTATGGCAAGACCTGCTGGACCTGGAGCGGATCGGACGCCATGACAACTTCTTCGAATTGGGCGGTCATTCGCTGCTGGCGGTGAAGTTGATCGAGCGCATGCGTCAGGTCGACCTGAGCGCCGACGTCCGGGTGTTGTTCGGTCAGCCGACCCTGGCTGCGTTGGCTGCGGCCGTGGGCGGTGTCCACGAAGTCGTGGTGCCGGCCAACCTCATTCCCGCTGGCTGCACGCGAATCACCCCGGACATGCTGCCCCTGGCCGACCTGGACCAGGACGCCATCGAGCGGATCGTTGCCACGGTGCCCGGCGGCGTCGCCAATGTGCAGGACATCTATGCCCTGGCGCCGTTGCAGGAAGGCATTCTGTATCACCATCTCGCCGCCGCCCAGGGTGATCCCTACCTGCAATATGTGATGTTCGGTTTCGACAGCTTCACGCGCCTGGAAAGTTTTGCCGAGGCGTTGCAAGCGGTCGTTGCCCGCCACGACATCCTGCGCACCGGTGTGGTCTGGGAAGGCCTGCCCGAGCCGGTGCAGGTAGTCTGGCGCGATGCTCGGTTGCAGGTCGAATCGGTGTCGCTGGATCCGACGGCAGGCGATATCGCCATGCAACTGCACCAGCGTTTCGATCCGCGGCACTATCGCCTGGACATCCGCCAGGCGCCGCTGATGCGCATCGCTTATGCGCAAGACCCGGCGAACCAGCGCTGGGTGGCGATCCTACTGTTCCATCATTTGGTGGACGACGCGACGTCGCTGGCGGTGCTGTCTGCGGAAATCGAGGCGCACATGCTCGACGAGGGGCAGCACCTGTCGGCCTCTGTGCCGTATCGCAACTACGTGGCCCAGGCCCGCCTGGGTGTGAGCTCTGAGGCTCATGAAGCGTTCTTCCGCGACATGCTGGGTGACCTCGACGAACCGACGCTGCCGTTCGGCTTGCAGGATGTGCAAGGCGACGGCAGTGGCATCGAAGAGCTTCGCCAGGACGTCGATGCCGATCTGAGTCGACGGGTGCGAGCCCAGGCCCGTCAGTTGGGCGTGAGCGCCGCCAGCCTGTATCACCTGGTCTGGGCGCAGGTGCTGGGCAAGGTGTCGGGCAAGGACGACGTGGTGTTCGGGACTGTGCTGGTGGGCCGGATGCAGGGCGGCGAGGGTGCCGACCGGGCGCTGGGGATGTTCATCAATACCTTGCCGCTGCGGGTGAACCTGGGGCAAACCGCTGTCGGTGCGGGCGTGAAGGCGACCCATGCACGCTTGACCGCGTTGCTCGGCCATGAGCACGCCTCGTTGGCCCTGGCGCAACGTTGCAGCGGCGTGGAAGCACCGACGCCGTTGTTCAGTGCCTTGCTCAACTACCGCCATACCGGCGCGCTGACCTCGACCGAGGCGCTGTCGGCCTGGAGCGGTATCCAGGTGCTCGGTGGTGAAGAGCGGACCAATTACCCGTTGACCTTGAACGTCGACGACCAAGGCGAGGCATTCAGTTTCACGGTCATGACGCCGGCACGCATTGGTGCGCAGCGCCTGTGCGGCTACGTGCAACAGACGCTGGAAAGTCTGATCGTGATGCTGGAGCAGACACCTGAAGCGCCGTTGCATCGGTTGTCCATCCTGCCCCACGACGAACGCCGCAAGTTGCTGCTGGAATTCAATGCCAACGAAGCCGATGACCTGCAGCAATCGTTCATTCACGAGCTGTTCGAAGCCCAGGCGCATCGCACGCCTGAGGCCGTGGCGGTGGTGCATGGCGAACAACGCCTGAGTTATCGCGAGCTGAATGCCCGGGCCAATCGGTTGGCGCATTACCTGCGTAAACAGGGCGTACAGCCGGATTCGCGGGTGGCGATCTGTGTCGAGCGTAGCGCGGACATGGTGGTCGGCCTGCTGGCGGTGCTCAAGGCCGGCGGTGGCTATGTACCGCTGGATCCGGCTTACCCGGCGGATCGCCTGGCCTACATGCTGGAAAACAGCGCACCGATTGCCGCACTCACGCAAGCCCGGACCAGGGGCCTGCTGTCCCACGGGGCGGTGCCACTGATCGACCTGGATGCCGGTGTCTGGCAGGACGAACCGGACCACGACCCGCAGGCAACGGATCTGACGCCGGGCCACCTGGCCTACGTAATCTACACCTCTGGCTCCACCGGGCTGCCAAAAGGTGTGATGGTCGAACATCGCGGCTTGAACAACCTGCTGGACTGGTACCTCGACGACCTGGCCTTCCATGCCGGCGATGCGGTGCTGCTGGCCTCGTCCTATAACTTCGACCTGACCCAGAAGAACATCCTCGCCCCGTTGATGGTGGGCGCCTCGTTGCACCTGGCCGAAGAACCGTTCAACCCGAGCGCCATCGTCGCCCAGGTCGCCGAGGCCGGGATCACCTGCCTCAACATGTCCCCCAGCGCCTTCCATGCACTGGTGGACGCCGATCGCCACGCGTCACTGGCCTGCCTGAAACGGGTGGTACTGGGTGGCGAACCGATCCAAGTCGCCATGCTGGAAAAACTGCCGCTGCCACGGCCAGCGATCATCAACAGCTACGGGCCCACCGAGTGCAGTGACGTGGTTGCCTGGCACACCGTCGATCCCGATCTGGACACCTACCGCAACCGCTCGATTCCGATCGGCCGGCCGATCCGCAACATGCAATTGCATGTGCTGGACAGTTACGGCCAGTTGGTGCCGGTGGGCGTTCCCGGTGAGATCCATATCGGTGGCGTCGGCGTGGCACGCGGTTACCTCAATCTGCCGCAGCTCAGTGCCGAACGCTTCATCGCCGACCCGTTCAGCGAGCGGGCCGATGCCCGCCTGTACAAGACCGGCGACATCGGCTGCTGGCTGCCCGACGGCACCCTGCAATACCTGGGGCGTAACGACGATCAGGTGAAGATCCGCGGTTTCCGCATTGAACTGGGGGAGATCGAAGCCAGGCTCGCCCAGCACGAGGTGGTGAAGGAGGCCGTGGTACTGGTGCGTGAAGAGGTGCCGGGCGACAAGCGCCTGGTGGCCTGGTTCACCGCCTGTTCGCCGGACGAAACGACGGACATCGAGGCACTGCGTGTCTACCTGCTGGCACACCTGCCGGCCCATATGGTGCCGATGGCCTACGTGCGCCTCGACGCATTGCCGTTGAGCCCTAACGGCAAGCTCGACCGCAAGGCGTTGCCGGCACCGGATCTGACGTCGGTCATCACCCGTGGTTACGAAGCCCCGATCGGCGAGACCGAAATCAATCTGGCCCGCCTGTGGGCCGAGGTCCTCAACGTGGAACGCGTTGGCCGTCACGATCACTTCTTCGAGCTGGGCGGGCACTCTTTGCTGGCCGTCAGCCTGATGGAGCGGATGCGCCAGGAGGGCATGGAAGCGGATGTACGGACGCTGTTCGAGCAACCCACGCTCTCGGAATACGCGGCCATGACAGAAAAAATGGAGATTGTCCTGTGAGTGTGATCGAACTGTTGGCGACATTAAAAGAAAAAGACGTACAGCTTTCGGTCAACGGCGACCAGCTCGTTGTACGGGGCCGGAAACAGTCATTGAAGGAGCCGGCGGTACTGGCCTTGTTGCGAGAGCACAAAGCCAAACTGATCGAGTTGATCAACAGCGGCGAGTATGACGACGGCAAGACCGCTGAGGTCGACGTTCCAGCCAATGGCATTGCTGTCGATTGCGCTCGGATCACGCCAGAAATGCTGCCGCTGGTCACACTGGATCAACCGACCCTCGATCGCGTCGTCGCCACGGTGCCGGGCGGGGCGGCCAATGTGCAGGATATCTATCCGCTGGCACCCTTGCAGGAAGGGATCCTCTATCACCACTTGACCGCGACCCAGGGCGATCCCTATGTCCTGCAGGCGCATTTCAGCATCAGCAATCGCGAGCGTCTGTCGGACTTTGTCGATGCCCTGCAACACGTGATCGATCGCCATGACATCCTGCGCACGGCCATCGTCCGCGAGAATCTGGAGGCACCGCTCCAGGTGGTCTGGCGTCAGGCTCGACTGGGCGTCAAGGACATCAGCGCCGAGCTGGCCGAGGGCGACGTCCTTACGCAACTGCAAGCCCGTTTCGACCCTCGTCACTATCGCCTGGATCTCAGCCAGGCACCGCTGCTGTTGCTGGTGTGTGCCGAGGACCCCGCCAACCAGCGCTGGGTCGCTATGCTGTTGTTTCATCACATGGCTCTGGACCATGCCGCATTGGCGGTCGTGCAGAACGAAATGCAAGCCTGGTTGATGGGACAGGCCGGGCAATTGCAGCCGGCTATCCCTTACCGTAACTATGTGGCGCGAACCCGCCAGGCGGGTCAGCGCCAGGCCGATGAGGCGTTCTTCAGCAAGATGCTGGGTGATCTGGATGAGCCGACCTTGCCGTTCGGCCAGCAGGATGTGCTGGGCGACGGCAGCGCCATCGAAGAGCACCATCAACCGCTGAGCCAGGAGCTCAGTCGCCGGGTGCGGATGCAGTCGCGTCAGCTCGGGGTCAGCGCGGCAAGCATCTTCCATCTGGCCTGGGCCCAGGTGCTGGGCTGCGTCTCGGGGCGTGAAGATGTGGTGTTCGGTACCGTGATGCTGGGGCGCATGCAGGCCGGTGAAAGCCTGAGCCGGGCGCTGGGCATGTTCATCAATACCTTGCCGTTGCGGGTGGGCGTGGGCGCGCAGAGCGTGCGCGACGGGGTGAAAAGCACCCATGGCTGGCTGAGCGCCTTGCTCAGTCATGAATATGCCTCCCTGGCCCTGGCACAACGGTGCAGCGGCGTGGCGGCGCCGGCGCCGCTGTTCAGCGCACTGTTGAACTACCGCCACAGCGCGGGTGCGGACCAGGTTCCCGGGCCGGAAGTGCTCCAGGCCTGGGAGGGTATTGAAGCCCTGAGCGCGCAGGAACGGACCAACTATCCGCTGATCCTCTCGGTGGATGATTTCTCCGATGACTTTGCCTTGGAGGTGCAGGCGAGCGGGCAGATCGGTGCACAACGCATCTGCAATTACATGCAGGCGGCGCTCGAGTACTTGATCACCGCACTGGAATGCGCTCCGGAGTCACTGCTCAACGACCTGTCGGTGCTGCCGCAGGAGGAGCGCGAGCGAGTCTTGCAGTCATTCAACCACACCGATCGCGCTTATCCGCAGGCGCAAACGGTTCATGCCTTGTTTCAGGCGCAGGCGCAGGCCCGTCCGGATGCGCTGGCGGCAGTACAGGCAGGACAGACCCTGACCTACCGTGAACTGAATACCAAAGCCGATGGCTTGGCCCGGCATCTGATTGACCTCGGTGTGCGGCCCCAGGATACGGTGGCCATCGTGCTGCCGCGCTCGCTGGACCTGTTGATCAGTCAACTGGCGATCCTCAAGTGCGCGGCGGTCTACCTGCCGCTGGACGTCAATGCACCCGCGGAGCGCCAGCAGTTCATGCTGCAGGACAGTCGGGCCGTGCTGGTGTTGACCCACGGTACCGAGAGCCTGGCCGATGGCGTGCGGCGGGTGGATCTCGATAGCCTCGACCTGGAGGGACTGCCGACCTGGAACGGGGCGCCGCCGCAGTCGAGCGAAGCACCGGCCTATATCATGTACACCTCCGGCTCCACTGGCACACCGAAAGGCGTGCTGGTGCCGCACCGGGCCATTTCCCGGCTGGTCATCAACAACGGCTATGCCGACTTCAACGAGCAGGATCGCGTGGCGTTCGCTTCGAACCCGGCTTTCGACGCCAGCACCCTGGAAGTCTGGGCACCGTTGCTCAATGGCGGTTGTGTGATTGTGGTGGAGCAGGACGTATTGCTGTCCCAGGAACGGCTGCCAACGTTCCTGCTTGAACAGTCGGTCAATGTGTTGTGGATGACGGCGGGGCTGTTTCACCAGTACGCCGCCAGCCTGATGGCAGTGTTCAGGCAACTGCGCTACCTGATCGTCGGCGGCGATGTGCTGGATCCGACCGTGATTGGCCGCGTCCTGGAACACGGCGCACCGGAGCATCTGCTCAACGGCTACGGACCAACGGAAGCCACCACCTTCTCGACCACCTACGAGATCAAGTCGGTCGACGCGGGCAGCATTCCGATTGGTCGTCCGATCGGCAACACTCGGGTCTACCTGCTGGACGCCCAGCATCGGCCCGTGCCCCACGGTGTACCCGGCGAGTTGTATATCGCCGGCCTGGGCGTTGCGAACGGCTATTTGAACCGGCCGGAGCTGACCGCCGAGAAGTTCATCCCTGATCCGTTCAACCCACAGGCCTTGATGTACCGCACCGGTGACCTGGGGCGCTATTTACCAGACGGCAACATCGAATACCTGGGCCGGAACGACGGTCAGGTGAAAATCCGCGGGTTCCGCATCGAGCCGGGCGAGATCGAAGCCCGACTGGCACAACACGAGAGCGTAAAAGACGCGGCGGTACTGGTTCGTGAAGACGTGCCGGGGGAAAAGCGCCTGGTCGCCTACTTCACATTGCAACCGCCTTGCGACAACGTGGATATCGAAGCGCTGCGCACCCACCTGCAAACCCGCTTGCCGGATTACATGGTACCGGCTGCCTATGTGCGGCTCGATGCCTTGCCACTGACTGCCAACGGCAAGCTCGATCGCAAGGCCTTGCCGATGCCGGACCAGGCGTCGATCCTGACGCGCGGTTATGAGGCGCCCGTGGGCGAAACCGAAACCCTCCTGGCGAAGTTGTGGACGCAGATCCTCAATGTCGAGCGGGTGGGGCGTCACGATCACTTTTTCGAACTGGGCGGTCACTCCCTGCTGGCGGTCAACCTGATCGAGCAGATGCGCCAGGTCGGCTTGAGCGCCGATGTACGGGTGTTGTTCGGCCAACCGACCCTAGCGGCACTGGCCGCGGCGGTGGGCAGCGGCAATGAAGTCCAGGTGCCGGCCAACGGTATCGCTCCCGGTTGTGAACGGATCACCCCGGACATGTTGCCCCTGGCCACATTGACCCAGGATGCCATCGACTGCATCGTCGCAACGGTGCCGGGCGGTGCCGCGAATGTCCAGGACATCTACCCGCTGGCGCCCCTGCAGGACGGTATTCTTTATCACCACCTCTCGGCGCAACAGGGCGACCCCTATGTGCTGCAGGCGATGTTCGCCTTCCAGGACAAGCCGCGCCTGGATGCCTTCGCGCAAGCGCTGCAAGGCGTGATCGATCGCCACGACATTCTGCGGACTTCGGTGCTGTGGGAGGGGTTGGAACAGCCGATGCAGGTGGTCTGGCGCAAGGCCGTCCTGAGCGTCGAACCGTTCGATGCACAAGCATCGGATGGCGACGTCGTGGCCCAGCTGCATTCGCGCTTCGATTCCCGTCATCATCGCCTCGATATCCGCCAGGCTCCGCTGATGTGTCTTCGATTTGCCCATGACCCGCTCAACGAGCGCTGGGTGGCGATGCTGTTGTTCCACCACATCGCCCTGGACCATACCGCGTTGGACGTGGTGCAACAGGAAATGCAGATGCACCTGCTGGGGCAGCAGGAACAATTGCCGGCAGCGATGCCGTACCGCAATTACGTGGCCCAGGCGCGCCTGGGTATCAGCGAGGAACAGCACGAGGCCTTTTTCCGGGACATGCTCGGTGATGTCGATGAGCCGACGCTGCCCCTTGGTTTGCAGCAGGTGCAGGGTGACGGTCGCGGTATCGAGGAAGCGCGGCTCGCGGTGAATGTCGATTTGAGTCGCCGTCTGCGGGCCCAGGCACGCCGGATGGGCGTGAGTGCGGCCAGCCTTCACCATCTGGCCTGGGCACAGGTGCTGGGGCGCTTGTCCGGGCGCGAGGATGTGGTGTTCGGCACCGTACTGATGGGGCGGATGCAGGGCGGCGAAGGCGCCGACCGGGCCCTGGGGATGTTCATCAACACCTTGCCGCTGCGGGTGATGCTGGATGAACAGGGCGCGGAGGCCGGGGTCAAGGCGGTCCACGAGCGGCTGACTGCATTGCTTGGTCATGAGCATGCTTCGCTGGCCCTGGCGCAACGTTGCAGCCGCGTCGCGGCTCCGGCCCCGCTGTTCAGTGCCTTGCTGAACTATCGGCACAGCGCCGCCGGGGTCATCTCGGCGCAGGCCACGGCCGCCTGGCAGGGCATGGAAGCCCTGGACAGCGAAGAACGCACGAACTATCCGCTGACGCTGTCGGTGGACGACCTGGGCGACGGCTTTTCCCTGAGTACCCTGGTGTCGCAAGGCGTTGGCGCAAGCCGCATCTGTGCGTATATGCACACCGCGCTCGAGCGGTTGGTGCAGGCGCTGGAGCAAGCGCTGAAAACCCCGCTCAACCGTCTGGAAATCCTGCCGCAGGTCGAACGCGACCAGTTGCTGGTGGACTTCAACGCCACCCGGCGCATCTATCCTCAGGACGAGACCGTGCTGGCGCTGTTCGAGGCCCGGGCGGCCCACTTGCCGCAGGCAATTGCGGTGAAACATGGACAGCGGCAAGTGACTTATGGGGAGCTGAACGCGCAAGCGAACCGCCTGGCCCATCACCTGATCGGTCTTGGCGTGCGACCGAACGACTGTGTGGCGATCTTGTTGCCGCGTTCGATCGATCTGCTGACCAGCCAGTTGGCCATTCTCAAGTGCGCGGCGACCTACGTCCCGCTGGACCGGAATGCTTCGCTGGAGCGGCAGGGATTCATGCTCGCGGATTGCCGGGCGTTCTTTGTATTGACGTCCAGCAGCGAGTCGATACCTCCGAACGTGCGCCGCGTTGACCTGGACACGCTGGAACCGCACGGGGCCACCCACAATCCAGGGCTTGAACAGTCCAGCGAGTCGATTGCCTACATCATGTACACCTCGGGCTCCACGGGGCAGCCCAAGGGCGTACTGGTTCCACACCGGGCAATCAATCGGTTGGTGATCAACAACGGTTATGCCGACTTCAATGAGCATGACCGGATCGCCTTTGCCTCCAATCCGGCGTTCGACGCCAGTACCATGGACGTGTGGGGCGCGCTGCTCAACGGTGGGCAGGTGGTGGTGATCGACCATGAGACGCTGCTTGAGCCGGCACGTTTCGCCCAGGTGCTGAGTGACTCGGGGGCCACGGTGTTGTTCGTGACCACGGCGATCTTCAATCAGTACGTGCAACTGATTCCTGAGGCCATGGCTGGTCTGCGTATTCTGCTGTGCGGTGGCGAACGGGCCGATGTGGCGTCGTTCCGGCGCCTGCTGAGCCTGGCGCCGGCGTTGCGCCTGGTGCATTGCTATGGCCCGACTGAAACCACCACCTACGCCACTACGCTGGAAGTGAAGGCGGTGGCCGAAGACGCGCAGAGCGTGCCGATTGGCGGACCGATCTCCAATACCCAGGTGTACGTGCTGGACGCGCGTCAGCAACTGGTTCCGTTGGGTGTCGTCGGCGAAATCTACATCGGCGGCAAAGGCGTGGCGAAGGGGTATCTGAACCGCCCCGACCTCACTGCGGAGAAATTCATTGCCGATCCGTTCAGCGACGAGCCTGGTGCGTTGTTGTACCGCACGGGCGACCTTGGCCGCTGGTTGCCGGAAGGCAGCCTGGAGTGCCTGGGGCGTAACGACGATCAAGTGAAGATCCGGGGTTTCCGGATCGAACTGGGTGAAATCGAAGCCAGACTGGTCACCTGTGCAGGGGTGCAGGATGCCGTGGTGATGGTGCGGGCCGATGAATCGGGCGAGAAACGCCTGGTGGCCTATGTCGTTGCGCAGCCGGAAGTCATGTTGACTGTGGCCGGGCTGCGGGAGCAGTTGTCCGCAACCCTGGCCGAGTACATGGTGCCCGGCGCGTTCGTGTTCCTGCCGCTTTTCCCTCTGACACTCAACGGCAAGGTGGACCGCAAGGCGCTGCCCGCGCCGCATGCCGAGGCCTACGCGAGCGAAGCCTACGAGGCGCCGCAGGGGGAAATCGAACAGACCCTGGCCGGCTTGTGGGTGGACCTGTTGAAGGTGGAACGGGTCGGCCGTCACGATCATTTCTTCGAACTGGGCGGTCATTCGCTGCTGGCGATGAGGTTGATCGAGCGGATGCGTCAGGCCGGTCTGTCGGTAGACGTGCGCGACCTGTTCAGCCAGCCAACGCTACGGGCATTGGCCGCTGCGGTGGGTGGGCATCGCGATGTGGTGGTACCGGCCAATGCCATTGTCGAAGGTTGCGAGCGGATCACCCCGGACATGTTGCCACTGGCCATTCTGAGCCAGGAGGCCATCGACCGGATCGTGGCGAGCGTGCCGGGTGGTGCGGGCAACGTCCAGGACATCTACCCCCTGGCGCCGTTGCAGGAAGGCATCCTGTATCACCATCTGACCGCAAACAGAGGTGACCCCTACGTGTTGCAGACGCTGTTCGGTTTTGATGACCGCAGTCGTCTGGACAGCTTCGCCCAGGCGTTGCAGCAGGTGATCGATCGCCATGACATCCTCAGGACATCGATGGCTTGGGAAGGGCTCGACGAACCGGTGCAGGTCGTGTGGCGTCGGGCGCAACTCAGCTTCGAGGCATTCGAACCGGAAGCTGACGGCGCAGAAGTTGTTGCACAAATGTATGAGCGTTTCGATGCCCGTCATTACCGGCTGGATATGCGCCAGGCGCCGTTGTTGCGCCTGGTGTTCGCCGAAGATGTCGCCAATCAGCGCTGGGTGGCGATGCTGTTGTTCCATCACTCGGTGCTGGACCATACCGCGCTGGAGGTGCTGGAGCGGGAAATGCAGGCCCACTTGCTCGGCAGGGCCGACCAGTTGGGTGCTGCGGTGCCTTACCGCAACTACGTGACCCAGGCGCGCCTCGGCGTCAGCCAGGAGGAGCACGAAGGGTTCTTCCGCGACATGCTTGGCGATATCGATGAGCCGACGCTGCCGTTCGGCCTGCGGGATGTGCAAGGTGACGGTAACGGCGTGGAGGAGGTAAAGCTGGCGCTGGAGGCGGGGCTGTGTCGTCGTCTTCGTGGCCAGGCGCGGCAGTTGGGTGTCAGTGCGGCGAGCCTGATGCATTTGGCCTGGGCACAGGTGCTGGGCCGTGTCAGCGGACGCGACGAAGTGGTCTTCGGCACGGTGCTGCTGGGTCGGATGCAAGGCGGAGAGGGTGCCGATCATGCGCTGGGCATGTTCATCAATACCCTGCCGTTGCGGGTGAGCCTGGTTGGGTGCGGTGTGCGGGAGGGTGTGAAAACCACGCATCAACGGCTCACCGCACTGCTCGGTCATGAACACGCTCCGCTGGCCCTGGCCCAGCGTTGCAGTGGCGTGGTAGCGCCGACGCCGCTGTTCAGTGCCATGCTCAATTATCGCCATTGCTCGGTCGAAGTCACCGCGCAGATGGTGTCGGCGTGGCAGGGGATCGAGTCCATCGGTGGTGAGGAACGTACCAACTACCCGTTGACGCTGGCCGTGGATGATGAGGGCGAAGGGTTCAGCCTGGTGGTGCAGGTGGCGCGCGGAATCGGTGCGCAACGCATCGGTGAGTACATGCAAACCACCCTCGAGAGCCTTGTAACCGCACTGGAGCAAGGATCCGACACGCCGCCGTACGAGCTGGAGAGCCTGCCGGCAGTCGAGCGCCAACACCTGCTGGAAGCGTTCAACGCCACGGCCGTCGACTATCCGCAAGGGTTGACCTTGCACGGTCTGTTCGAAGCGCAGGCACTGGCGTCACCAGACGGCATTGCAGTGGTGGCTGACGCAGAGCAGCTGAGTTACGCGCAGTTGAACCACCGTGCCAACCAGATCGCCCACCGGTTGCTTGCCCTGGGCATTCGCCCGGATGACCGCGTGGCTGTCTGCATGGACCGCAGCACGGACATGGTCGCGGCGCTGCTGGGCATCCTGAAAGCGGGCGCCGCCTACGTGCCGCTCGACCCGGATTATCCGGCCGACCGTTTGGCCTACATGCTGGAAAACAGCGCCCCAGCCGTGGTGCTGATCCAACGCGCCTTGCAGGCGAGCCTGCCCGCGACCGACGCCAGGGTGATGGTGTTCGAAGACGAAGACTGCGCCACGCAGCCGACCGGCAATCCGCAGGTCTCGGGCCTGCATGCCAGCCATTTGGCCTACGTCATCTACACCTCCGGTTCGACCGGCCTGCCCAAAGGCGTGATGAACGAGCATGGCGCGGTGGTCAACCGCCTGCTGTGGATGCAGGACGCCTACACACTGAGCGCCGCGGACGCGGTGCTGCAGAAGACCCCGTTCAGCTTCGACGTCTCGGTGTGGGAGTTCTTCTGGCCGCTGTTCACCGGCGCGCGGCTGGTGATGGCGCGTCCGGGCGGGCATCGCGATCCGGCGTACCTGCGCGAAGTGATCCAGACCCAAGGCATCACCACGATGCACTTCGTACCGTCGATGCTGGACGTATTCCTGGCCCATGGCGAGGCTGGCGAGTGCGAGGGGTTGCGCCAGGTGATGTGCAGCGGCGAAGCCTTGCCGGGCCATCTGGTGCGGCGCTTCAAGGCGCAATTGCCACGGACGTCTTTGCACAACCTGTATGGACCGACCGAAGCGGCCGTCGACGTGACGGCGTGGGACTGTTCCGGTGCCGAGACGCCGGACAGCACGCCGATCGGCAAGCCGATCGCCAACACCCGGATCTATCTGCTCGACGCCCACCAGCAACCGGTGCCTATGGGCGTGGCCGGGGAGATCTACATCGGTGGCGTCCAGGTGGCGCGGGGTTATCTGCACCGTGCGGAGTTGACGGCCGAGCGTTTCCTCGTCGACCCGTTCAGTGACCGCCCGAATGCCCGAATGTACCGCACCGGCGACCGGGGGCGTTATCTGGCGGACGGCAACATCGACTACTTGGGGCGTAACGATGACCAGGTGAAGATCCGTGGCTTCCGTATCGAACTCGGCGAGATCGAGGCCAAGCTTGCCCAGCACGGGGCGATCAAGGAAGCCGTGGTGCTGGCTCGCGAAGACGTGCCGGGGGCCAAGCGCCTGGTGGCGTATTTCACCGTGCACGGTGACGAGCACCGCGTCGAGATCGAAAGCCTGCGAACTCAGTTGCAAGGGCAACTGCCGGAATACATGGTGCCGGCAGCCTATGTGCAACTTGAGGCATTGCCGCTGACGCCGAATGGCAAATTGAATCGCAAGGCGCTACCGGCACCGGACCTGGCGTCGGTCATTACCCGTGAGTACGAGGCGCCGCAAGGTGAAGTCGAAGTCGCCATTGCCGGAATCTGGCAGGATTTGCTGGACCTGGAGCGGATCGGTCGCCATGACAACTTCTTCGAGTTGGGCGGTCATTCGCTGCTGGCGGTGAAAATGATCGAACGCATGCGCCAGGCCGGTTTGAGCGCCGATGTGCGCGTGCTGTTCGGCCAGCCGACATTGGCTGCATTGGCCGCTGCGGTTGGTACGTGCACGGACGTCGTGGTGCCGGTCAACCGGATCCCGCACGGTTGTTCGCGGATCACTTCCGCCATGTTGCCCCTGGCCGACCTGGACCAGGAGGCCATCGAGCGGATCGTTGCCACGGTGCCCGGCGGCGTCGCCAATGTGCAGGACATCTATGCCCTGGCGCCGTTGCAGGAAGGCATTCTGTATCACCATCTCGCCGCCGCCCAGGGTGATCCCTACCTGCAATATGTGATGTTCGGTTTCGACAATTTCACCCGCCTGGAGGATTTTGCCCAAGCGTTGCAAGCGGTCGTCGCCCGCCACGACATCCTGCGCACCGGTGTGGTCTGGGAAGGCCTGGCCGAGCCGGTGCAGGTGGTCTGGCGTAACGCGGAGCTGGGTGTGGAAGCGGTACCGCTGGACCCGACGGCAGGCGATATCGCCATGCAACTGCATCAGCGTTTCGACCCGCGGCACTACCGCCTGGACGTGCGCCAGGCGCCGATGATGCGAATTGCCTATGCGCAAGATCCGATGAATCAACGCTGGGTGGGCATCCTGCTGTTCCATCACCTGGTGGACGATGCCACCTCCCTGGCGGCGCTGGCGGCGGAAATCGAGGCGTACATGCTCGGGCAGGCACAGCGTTTGCCAATATCGGTGCCGTATCGCAATTACGTGGCCCAGGCCCGCTTGGGCGTAAGCCGTGAGGCTCATGAAGCGTTCTTCCGCGACATGCTGGGTGACCTCGACGAACCGACGCTGCCGTTCGGCTTGCAGGATGTGCAAGGCGACGGCAGTGGCATCGAAGAGGTTCGCCAGGACGTCGATGCCGATCTGAGTCGACGGGTGCGAGCCCAGGCCCGTCAGTTGGGCGTGAGCGCGGCCAGCCTGTATCACTTGGTCTGGGCGCAGGTGCTGGGTAAGGTGTCGGGCAAGGACGACGTGGTGTTCGGTACTGTGCTGGTCGGCCGGATGCAGGGCGGCGAGGGTGCCGACCGGGCGCTGGGGATGTTCATCAATACCTTGCCGCTGCGGGTGAACCTGGGGCAAACCGCTGTCGGTGCGGGCGTGAAGGCGACCCATGCACGCTTGACCGCGTTGCTCGGCCATGAGCACGCCTCGTTGGCCCTGGCGCAACGTTGCAGCGGCGTGGAAGCACCGACGCCGCTGTTCAGTGCCTTGCTCAACTACCGTCATACCGGGGCGACGACGTCGACCGAAGCGTTGTCGGCCTGGGAGGGTATCCAGATACTCAGTGGCGAGGAGCGCACCAACTATCCGCTGACCTTGAACGTCGATGACCAGGGCGAGGCATTCAGCTTCACGGTCATGACGCCGGCACAGATGGGCGCACAACGCATCTGCGGTTATGTGCAGCACGCGCTGCAAGGCCTGATCCGAATGCTCGAGCAGACACCGGGGGCACCACTTCACGATCTGCCGATTCTGCCGGCAGCGGAACGTGAGCAACTGCTGGTGGCGTTCAACGCCACCGAGGCCGAGTATCCGCTGGAGCAGACCGTCCATGGGTTGTTCGAAGAGCAGGCGCAGCGCACGCCGGATGCGCTTGCAGTGCTGCATGGCGATCAGCGTCTGAGCTACGGCGAACTGAATGAGCAGGCCAACCGCTTGGCGCATTACCTGCGCAAGCAGGGCGTGCGGCCGGATTCACGGGTGGCGATCTGTGTCGAGCGTGGCCTCGACATGGTCGTGGGCTTGCTGGCGATCCTCAAGGCGGGCGGCGGTTATGTGCCGCTGGATCCGGCCTATCCGGCGGATCGGATTGCCTACATGCTGGAAGACAGCGCTCCGGCCGTGGTCCTGGCCCAATCGGCAACGGTTGGTTTGTTGGCCGGTGCTTTGATGCCGGTGATCGACCTCGGTAGTGGGCGCTGGCAGGACGAATCCGTCTCGAATCCAGAGATTGCCGAGCTGACCTCGGCGCATCTGGCTTACGTGATCTACACCTCCGGTTCCACCGGCTTGCCGAAAGGCGTGATGATCGAACACCGCAACACGGTGAACTTCCTGACTTGGGCCCATCGTTCGTTCGATGCGCAAACCCTGTCGAAAACCCTGTTCTCGACCTCGCTGAACTTCGATCTCGCGGTTTACGAGTGCTTTGCACCGTTGACTAGCGGCGGCAGCATCGAGGTAGTCACTAATGTGCTGGAACTGCAACACGGCGAGCACGACATCACCCTGATCAACACCGTGCCGTCGGCGCTCAAGGCGCTGTTGGAGTCCGGTGGGCTGGGCGAGGGTGTGGACACGGTGAACGTGGCCGGTGAAGCGCTCAAGCGCAGTCTGGTGGAAACGCTCTTCGAACAGACTTCAGTCAAACGCCTGTGCAACCTCTACGGCCCTTCGGAAACCACGACCTATTCGAGTTGGGTGTCGATGGCCCGTGAAGACGGCTTTGCTGCCCACATCGGCAAGCCGGTCGCGAACACCCAGTTCTACCTGCTGGATGAGCATAAGCAGCCGGTGCCATTGGGTGTCCCAGGAGAAATCTACATCGGTGGTGCCGGTGTCGCCCGTGGTTATCTCAATCGTGATGACCTCACTGCCGAGCGTTTCCTCAAGGATCCGTTCAGCTGTGAACCGAACGCCCGGATGTACAAGACCGGCGACCTCGGCCGTTACCTGCCGGACGGCAACATCGAATACCTGGGCCGTAACGACGACCAGGTGAAGATCCGTGGTTTCCGCATCGAACTGGGCGAGATCGAAGCCAAGCTCGCTCAACACGACGCGGTGAAAGAAGCGGTGGTACTGGCCCGTGAAGACGTGCCGGGCGACAAACGCCTGGTGGCCTATTTCACTCAATCGGAAGCGGTGGATATCGAGGTTCTGCGCAGCTATCTGCAAGGGCAACTGCCGGCCTACATGGTCCCCGTGGCCTACGTGCACCTCGATGAACTGCCCCTGACCCCCAACGGCAAGCTCGACCGCAAGGCCTTGCCGGCACCCGATAGCAGCGCGTTTTCCCTGCGTCTTTATGAAGCCCCCATGGGTGACACCGAGATGAAGCTTGCCGCGCTGTGGGCCGAGTTGCTGAAGGTCGAGCGCGTTGGTCGCCATGACCATTTCTTTGAACTGGGCGGACACTCGTTGTTGGCCGTGGCGCTGATCGAACGCATGCGCAAGGAAGGCATGGAGGCCGATGTCCGTGTGTTGTTCGGTCAGCCGACGCTGGCGTTGGTGGCCGCGGCGGTGGGGCAGGTACAACGCATCGAAGTGCCCGAGACGAAGATTCCGGCGCTCACGCGCCAGCGACGCATCTGAACCCCTGGGGGCCTGTCTGCTGGCGGCGATGTCGGCTGGGCTGACGTCATCGCGAGCAGGCTCGCTCCCACAGTTTTCCGCGGCGCCGCGCAAATCCTGCTGACAAATCCCTCTGTGGGAGCGGGCAAGCCCGGCTCCCACAGGTCTGGCGGTGTCCGCAAAGGCCAGCTCACTCCAAGTCCAATGTGGGAGCGAGCCTGCGCGCGATAGCGGAGTGTCTGTCACGCAGATGTTGGATGTGCCGCCGCCATCGCGGGCAAGCCTGGCTCCCACAGGGTTGGGCGGGGTATGCAGATGCTGCGTACACCCTGAATCCAATGTGGGAGCGAGCCTGCTCGCGATATCGGTGGGTCAGCTTGTGGTGATGTTCGCCGTACCACCGTCATCGCGAGCAGGCTCGCTCCCACAGTTTTTCCGCATCGCCTCGCCAATCCTGTTCACCCCAGATCCCTCTGTGGGAGCGGGCTTGCTCGCGAAGCGGAGTGTCTGTCACACAGATGTTGAATGTGCCACCGCCATCGCGGGCAAGCCCGGTTTCCACAGGGTTGGCATCCACCTGTTCGTCGTCGGGACTTGTCCCTGCTTCCCATGACAGACATGCCCTACTGAATGCTCTAATTTTTTTTGGCCTGTAAGGAGACAGTCCCGGAGAGGGATCTCCTTCGGTTGCACATGACGATATTCATTGCATTGGCCCGCACGCGGTGATCGGCCCGTCCACCGCCAATCCTCGCGTCCAGGCGACACGCCGTGTCTGAAAACCACATTGATCGTCAACCACTCCGAACCAGAAAAGCAGGTCCTTCGATGCAATTCAGCGAACTGATGGCAGCGCTTTCCAAGCACCCGATTCGTCTCCAGCAGGATGGCGAAAACCTTGTGATCGAGGGCGATGACGAAGGGCTGGAGAGCACGGTATGGGACAGTCTGGCCGTCCATAAGCATGAACTGCTCGCCCTGGTGGAGAGAAACGGTGGCGACTGGTTGAGCCCGGCGTTCCGCATCACACCGGACATGTTGCCGCTGGCGAGCCTGACTCAAGAGCAGATCGACCGGATCGTCGACGGCGTGCCCGGTGGCGCCGGCAATGTCCAGGACATCTACCCGCTGGCGCCGTTGCAGGAAGGTATTTTCTACCATCACCTTGCCGCAGAGCAGGGTGATCCCTATGTGTTGCAGACCTTGTTCGGCGTAGACCAGCGGGCTCGCCTGGACGATTTTCTCCAGGCCTTGCAAGGCGTGATCGATCGCCACGACATCTTGCGCACCTCGGTGGTGTGGGAAGGGTTGGAGGAACCGATGCAAGTGGTCTGGCGCGAGGCCACTCTGACGCTGGAGGAGCTGGCGCTCGATCCGGCCGAGGGCAATATCGAGTGGCAATTGCATCAGCGTTTTGATACCCGACACCACCGTCTGGATGTGGGACGGGCGCCGTTGATGCGCCTGGTCTGTGCTGAGGATCGGGCTAACAACCGCTGGGTGGCGATTCTGTTGTTCCATCATATGGCGCTTGACCATGCAGCCCTGGAGCTGGTGCAGCATGAGATGCAGGCATTCCTGCTCGGCCGGGCCGATGAATTGCCTGAGCCGGTACCTTTTCGTAACTACGTGGCACAGGTGCGCCTGGGCATAGGTGCTGAAGCCCATGAAGGGTTCTTCCGCGAGATGCTGGGCGATGTCGATGAACCGACCCTGCCATTCGGCCTGCAAGAGGTGCAGGGCGCAGGACCGGGCATCGAGGATGCCACACTGACACTCGCCAGCAGCCTGAGTCTGGGCTTGAGGACCCAGGCGCGTCTGCTCGGCGTGAGTGCGGCGAGTCTGGTTCACCTGGCCTGGGCGCAGGTGCTGGGCCGTGTGTCGGGTCGGGACGATGTGGTGTTCGGCACCGTGCTGATGGGGCGGATGCAGGGCGGCGAAGGGGGCGACCGCGCCTTGGGCATGTTCATCAACACCTTGCCGCTGCGGGTTAGCATTGGCGGGCAGGATGTACGCGCCGGGGTCAAGGCGACCCATGCACGGTTGACCGCATTGCTCGGCCACGAGCATGCCTCCCTGGCCTTGGCCCAGCGTTGCAGCGGTGTGGCTGCACCTGCGCCGCTGTTCAGCGCCTTGCTCAATTACCGTCACACCAGTACGGCGACTTCGACTGAAGCGGTATCTGCCTGGAACGGTATCCAGGTGCTCGGTGGCGAGGAGCGGACCAACTACCCGCTGATGCTCTCTGTGGATGATCTGGGCGAGGACTTCAGCCTGACCGTCCAGGCGGTGAACGGGATCGACGCGCCGCGGATCTGTGCCTATATGGAAACGGCGCTGGCGACTTTGGCCCAGGCGCTGGAGTGTGCGCCTGCGTCGTCGCTGGCTGATTTGCCGATTCTGCCCGCAGCGGAGCGCGAGCAACTGCTGGTGGCGTTCAACGCCACCGATGCCGAGTACCCGCTGGAACAGACTATTCATGGGCTGTTCGAGGAACAGGTGCAGCGTACGCCGGAAGCGCTGGCGGTGCTGCATGGCGAGCAGCGCCTGAACTACCGAGAGCTGAACGAGCAGGCCAATCGCTTGGCGCATTATCTGCGCAGGCAGGGCGTGCGGCCGGATTCGCGGGTGGCGATCTACGTCGAACGTGGCCTCGACATGGTCGTGGGCTTGCTGGCGATCCTCAAGGCGGGTGGCGGTTACGTGCCGCTGGATCCGGCCTATCCGGCAGATCGGATTGCCTACATGCTGGAAGACAGCGCTCCGGCCGTGGTGCTGGCCCAATCGGCAACGGTTGGTTTGTTGGCCGGTGCTTCGATGCCGGTGATCGACCTCGGTAGCGGGCGCTGGCAGGACGAGTCCGTCTCGAATCCGCAGGTGCCTGAGCTGACCTCGGCGCATCTGGCCTACGTGATCTACACCTCCGGTTCCACCGGTTTGCCGAAAGGCGTGATGATCGAACACCGCAACACAGTGAATTTCCTGACCTGGGCCCATCGTTCGTTCGATGCGCAAACCCTGTCCAAAACTCTGTTCTCGACTTCGCTGAACTTCGACCTGGCGGTCTACGAATGCTTCGCACCGCTGACGTCGGGCGGCAGCATCGAAGTCGTCACTAATGTGCTGGAACTGCAGCAAGGCGAGCACGACATCACCCTGATCAACACCGTACCGTCGGCGCTCAAGGCGCTATTGGAATCCGGTGGTTTGAGCGATGGCATCGATACGGTCAACGTGGCCGGTGAGGCGCTCAAGCGGAGTCTGGTGGAAGCGTTGTTCGAACAGACTCAGGTCAAGCGCCTGTGCAACCTCTACGGCCCTTCGGAAACCACGACCTATTCCAGTTGGGTGTCGATGGCCCGTGAAGACGGCTTTGCTGCCCACATCGGCAAACCGGTGGCGAATACCCAGTTCTACTTGCTGGATGAGCACAAGCAACCGGTACCGCTAGGCGTTCCGGGTGAAGTCTACATCGGCGGCGCCGGTGTCGCCCGTGGCTATCTCAATCGTGATGATCTGACCGCCGAACGTTTCCTCACGGATCCGTTCAGCGCCACGCCCAACGCCCGGATGTACAAGACCGGCGACCTCGGCCGTTACCTGCCGGACGGCAACATCGAATACCTGGGTCGTAACGACGACCAGGTGAAGATCCGCGGCTTCCGTATCGAACTGGGCGAGATCGAAGCCAAGCTCGCCCAACATGACGCTGTGAGAGAGGCCGTGGTGCTGGCACGCGAAGACGTGCCCGGCGACAAGCGCCTGGTTGCCTATTTCACTCAGTCGGAAGCGGTGGACATCGAGGCTCTGCGCATTCATCTGCAAGGGCAGCTACCGGAATACATGGTTCCCGTGGCTTACGTACACCTCGACGCCTTGCCCCTGACTCCCAACGGCAAGCTCGACCGCAAGGCCTTGCCGGCCCCGGACCTGGATTCGGTCATCACCCGTGGCTACGAAGCCCCCCGAGGTGAAGTTGAAACCACCCTGGCGCAGATCTGGCAGGATCTGCTCAAGGTCGAGCGCGTCGGCCGTCACGACCACTTCTTTGAACTCGGCGGCCACTCGCTGCTGGCCGTCAGCCTGATCGGGCGGATGCGCCAGGTCGGTTTGAGCGCCGACGTGCGCGTGCTGTTCGGCCAGCCGACCTTGATGGCGCTGGCGGCAGCGGTGGGTAGCGGCAGCGAAATACAGATACCGGACAACGGCATCCTGCCGGGCTGCACGCGGATCACGCCGCCGATGCTGCCCCTGGTGGCGCTGGACCAGCAAGCCATCGACCGCATCGTCGCGACGGTGCCGGGCGGCGCTGGCAACGTACAGGATATCTACCCGCTGGCGCCGCTGCAGGAAGGCATCTTCTTCCATCATCTTTCGGCCGAACAGGGCGATCTGTATGTCTTGCAGTCACAGTTCGCCTTCGACCACCGCGAACGGCTCGATGCGTTCGTCGAGGCGTTGCAGGGGGTGATCGATCGTCACGACATCCTGCGGACCAGCGTGGTCTGGGAAGGCTTGGAGTCGCCGGTGCAAGTGGTCTGGCGCGAGGCGAAGCTGCACGTTGAAGCGGTCGACCTCGATCCGGCCGCCGGGGATGCCGTGGCACAGTTGCAGCAGCGCTTCGACCCACGACACCATCGCCTGGATGTCAGCCAGGCACCGTTGATGCGCCTGGCCTATGGACAGGATGCCGCCAATCATCGATTGGTTGCGACGTTGTTGTTCCATCACATGGTGCTCGACCACACGGCGTTGGAAGTGGTGCAGCACGAGATGCAGGCGCATCTGATGGGCGACGTCGGGCAACTGGCCGACGCGGTGCCCTATCGCAATTATGTGGCCCAGGCACGCCTGGGTATGAGCCGGGAAGAACATGAGGTGTTTTTCCGCGAGATGCTCGGCGATATCGACGAACCGACGTTGCCGTTCGGCCTGCAGGATGTGCAGGGCAGTGGCCATGATATCGAAGAGGCCCGGCAATCGGTGGCGGCTTCCCTGGACTTGCGTTTGCGGGCCCAGGCCCGTCAGTTGGGGGTAAGCGTCGCCAGCCTGGTGCACCTGGCCTGGGCCCAGGTGCTGGGCAAGGTATCTGGCAAGCAGGATGTGGTATTCGGCACTGTGCTGATGGGACGGATGCAGGGCGGTACCGACACCGATCGCGCCTTGGGGATGTTCATCAACACCTTGCCGTTGCGGATTCAGGTGGGGCACCAGGGCGTGCGGGCGGGCGTCAAGGCCACCCATGCCCGGTTGACTTCGCTGTTGGGTCACGAACATGCCTCCCTGGCACTGGCCCAGCGCTGCAGCGGCGTGGCGGCGCCGTTGCCGCTGTTCAGCGCCTTGCTCAACTATCGACACAGCGCCATGGGCGACGTTTCGGCGCAGGTGACGGATGCTTGGCAGGGTATTCATGCCCTGGATGGCGAAGAGCGTACCAACTATCCACTGACATTGAACGTCGACGACCTGGGCAACGGTTTGCGCTTGACGGTGCAGGGAGCGGCGCAGGTTGACGCGCAGCGGGTCTGCGGCTACATGCATGCGGTCCTGGAAAAACTCGTGGAGGCGCTGGAGCAGACGCCCCAGGCGGCGTTGTATCGCTTGCCGATTCTGCCTGAAGCGGAACGTGAGCAACTGCTGGTGGCGTTCAACGCCACCGAGGCCGAGTACCCGCTGGAACAGACCGTTCATGGGTTGTTCGAGGATCAGGTGCAGCGCACGCCGGATGCGCTGGCGGTGCTGCATGGCGATCAGCGCCTGAGCTATCGCGAGCTGAACGAACGGGCCAACCGTTTGGCGCATTACCTGCGCAAGCAGGGCGTGCAACCCGATTCGCGGGTGGCGATCTGCGTCGAGCGTGGTCTCGACATGGTCGTGGGCTTGCTGGCGATTCTCAAGGCCGGTGGCGGTTACGTGCCACTGGATCCGGCCTATCCGGCGGATCGGATTGCCTACATGCTGGAAGACAGCGCGCCGGCCGTGGTCCTGGTCCAGACGGCGACCCTTGGGTTGTTGGCTGGTGCCAAGATGCCTGTGATCGATCTCGGTAGCGGGCTCTGGCAGGACGAGTCCGTCTCGAATCCGCAGGTTGCCGAGCTGACCTCGTCGCATCTGGCCTATGTGATCTACACCTCCGGTTCGACCGGGTTGCCCAAGGGTGTGATGATCGAACACCGCAATACGGTGAATTTCCTGACGTGGGCCCATCGTTCGTTCGATGCGAAAACCCTGTCCAAAACCCTGTTCTCGACCTCGCTGAACTTCGACCTGGCGGTCTACGAATGCTTCGCACCGCTGACGTCGGGCGGCAGCATCGAGGTGGTCACTAATGTGCTGGAACTGCAACAGGGCGAGCACGACATCACCCTGATCAACACCGTGCCGTCGGCGCTCAAGGCCTTGCTGGAATCCGGTGGGCTGGGCGAGGGCGTGGATACGGTGAACGTGGCCGGTGAAGCCCTCAAGCGCAGTCTGGTGGAAGCGTTGTTCGAACAGACTCAGGTCAAGCGTCTGTGCAACCTCTACGGGCCTTCGGAAACCACGACCTATTCCAGTTGGGTGTCGATGGCCCGTGAAGACGGCTTTGCTGCCCACATCGGCAAGCCTGTGGCGAACACCCAGTTCTACCTGCTGGATGAGCATAAACAACCGGTGCCGCTGGGCGTGCCGGGTGAAATCTACATCGGTGGCGCAGGTGTCGCCCGTGGTTATCTCAATCGTGATGACCTCACTGCCGAGCGTTTCCTCAAGGATCCGTTCAGCAGCGAACCGAACGCCCGGATGTACAAGACCGGCGACCTCGGCCGTTACCTGCCGGACGGCAACATCGAATATCTGGGCCGTAACGACGATCAGGTGAAGATCCGTGGTTTCCGCATCGAACTGGGCGAGATCGAAGCCAAGCTCGCTCAGCACGAGGCCGTGAAGGAGGCGGTGGTGCTGGCCCGCGAGGACGTACCAGGCGACAAGCGTCTGGTCGCCTATTTCACCCAGTCAGAAGCGGTGGACATCGAGACCCTGCGCAGCCACCTGCAAGGGCAATTGCCGGAATACATGGTGCCTGTGGCCTATGTGCGTCTCGATGCCATGCCGCTGACCCCCAATGGCAAGCTCGACCGCAAGGCCTTGCCGGCGCCGGAACACGATGCACTCATCACCCGCGGCTACGAAGCTCCACAAGGTGAGACTGAAATCGCCCTGGCGCAGATCTGGCAGGACCTGTTGGGCCTGCAACAAGTGGGGCGTCACGACCACTTCTTCGAGCTGGGCGGCCATTCGCTGCTGGCCGTCAGCCTGATCGGGCGCATGCGCCAGCTCGGCTGGTCGGCGGACATCCGTGTGCTGTTTGGTCAGCCGACTTTGATGGCGCTGGCCGCCGCGGTCGGTAGCGGTCGCGATGTCGAGGTACCGGACAACGGCATTCTGCTGGGGAGCACTCGGATCACGCCGTCGATGCTACCGCTGGTCGCTCTGGACCAGCAGGCCATCGACCGCATCGTTGCGACGGTGCCGGGTGGTGCGCGCAATGTGCAAGACATCTACCCCCTGGCACCGTTGCAGGAAGGCATTCTCTACCACCACATTGCAGCGGCCACCGGTGACCCCTATGTGTTGCAGGCGACGTTCACCGTCACCGACCATGGGCGCCTGGACGCATTTGCCCATGCGCTGCAGGCGGTGATCGATCGCCATGACATTCTGCGTACGTCGGTGGTCTGGGAAGGCCTGGACGAGCCGGTGCAGGTGGTCTGGCGCAAAGCGCAACTGGCGGTCGAGGAGGTGGTACTGGCCGCCGAGGCGGGCGATATCGCCGGACAGCTGCGTGAGCGCTTCGACACACTGCATTACCGTCTCGACATGCAACAGGCACCGCTGATGCGCATTGCCTTTGCCCATGACCCGGCCAACCAGCGCTGGGTCGCGCTGTTGCTGTTCCATCACATGGCACTGGATCACACGGCACTGGAAGTGGTGCGCCACGAAATGCAGGCGCATCTGCTGGGCCAGGGCGATCAACTGGGTGAAGCGGCACCTTTCCGTAACTACGTGGCCCAGGCTCGCCTGGGTGTCAGCCGCGAGGAACATGAAGCATTCTTCCGCGACATGCTCGGTGACATCGACGAACCGACGCTGCCCTTCGGTGTGCAGGATGTACGCGGCGACGGCAGCGATATCGAGGAGGCCGGGTTGCACCTTTGCGCAGACCTGAGTCGCCGTCTGCGGGCCCAGGCCCGGACGTTGGGGGTGAGTGCGGCGAGCCTGCATCACCTGGCCTGGGCGCGGGTACTGAGCCAGGTATCCGGCAAACAGGACGTAGTATTCGGCACTGTGTTGATGGGCCGGATGCAGGGTGGCGACGGTGCCGAACATGCATTGGGCATGTTCATCAACACCTTGCCGCTTCGGCTGGACGTGGGCGACCAGGATGTGCGCGGCAGTACCAAGGCCGCACATGCCCGGTTGACCGGCCTGCTGGGGCATGAGCACGCGTCCCTGGCCCTGGCCCAACGTTGCAGCGGCGTGGTCGCGCCGATGCCGCTGTTCAGTGCCTTGCTCAACTATCGGCACAGCGGCGCGGATGTGACTTCGGCCGATGCATTGGCGGCCTGGAACGGCATCGAGATCCTGAGCAACGAAGAGCGCACCAACTACCCGCTGACGCTGTCGGTGGACGACCTGGGCGAAGATTTCCACCTGACCGCGCTGGCGCTGCCGCAGATCGGCGCGCAGCGGATCTGCGCCTACATGAACGTGGTGCTGGAGAACCTGGTGTCTGCGTTGGAGCAGGCGCCACAGACGCCATTGAACAGCCTATCGGTCCTGCCGTCGGCCGAGCGTCGCCAACTGCTGGTGGAATTCAATGCCACGACCCGCAGCTATCCGCAGGACAGGACCGTCCATGGTCTGTTCGAGGCACGGGTGCAGGCCAATCCCGAGGCGCTGGCGGCAGTGCATGACGAGCACAGCCTGACCTACGCCGAGCTGAACGACCGGGCCAATCGCCTGGCCCGTCATCTGGTCGGCCTGGGTGTACAGCCGGGGGAGCGCGTGGCGATTTTGCTGGAGCGCTCTCTTGAACTGTTGGTCAGCCAACTGGCAGTGCTCAAATGCGCCGCTGCCTTTGTGCCGCTGGATATCCACGCGCCCCTGGAACGCCAGCAGTTCATGGTCGAAGACAGCGGGGCGCGGGTACTGCTGACCCTGAGTGCCACGACCGCGACGCGAGGCCCTGTGCGTGTCGACCTGGATACCGTCGAGCTGGACAAGTCCGCCGATAACCTCGATCTGACCCTGAGCGCCGAAGCGGTTGCCTACATCATGTACACCTCCGGCTCCACCGGCACCCCGAAAGGCGTGCTGGTGCCGCATCGGGCGATCAACCGCTTGGTGATCAACAACGGCTACGCGGATTTCAACGCCGGGGATCGGGTGGCGTTTGCTTCCAACCCGGCGTTCGATGCCAGTACCCTGGATGTCTGGGCGCCGTTGCTCAACGGCGGTTGCGTGGTGGTGGTCGAACAGGATGTGCTGCTGGACCAGGCGCGCTTTGCCGCGCTGTTGACCGAGCAATCGGTCAGCGTGCTGTGGATGACTGCCGGGCTGTTCCACCAGTACGCTGCGGGCATGCTGCCGGTGTTCAAACAGCTGCGCTACCTGATCGTGGGTGGCGACGTGCTGGATCCGGCGGTAATCAGTCGCGTCCTGAAAGATGGCGCACCGCAGCATCTGCTCAACGGCTATGGCCCGACGGAAGCGACCACGTTCACCACCACGCACGAAATCCGTACCGTGGGCGAGGGGGGAATTCCGATTGGTCGTCCCGTCGGCAACAGTCGGGTTTATGTGCTGGACGCCCAACAGCAACCCGTGCCAGTGGGTGTGGCGGGCGAGTTGTACATTGGTGGTGACGGTGTAGCCCTTGGTTACCTGAACCGTCCGGAACTGAGCGCCGAGAAGTTCGTCGCCGACCCGTTCAGCGCCGATCCGGCGGCCTTGCTCTACCGCACCGGCGACCTGGCGCGCTGGCGTGCCGACGGCGCCGTGGATTACCTGGGGCGTAACGACGACCAGGTGAAGATCCGTGGCTTCCGTATCGAACTGGGCGAGATCGAGGCCCGGTTGGGCCAATGTGCCGGCGTGAAAGACGCCGTGGTGCTGGCGCGGCAGGACGAAGCCGGGCCGAAACGCCTGGTGGGTTATGTGATTCCGGAAGCGGACATCACCCTGTCGGTACACGAGCTGCGTAGCCAACTGGCCAGCACGCTGGCCGAGTACATGGTCCCCAGCGCCTTCGTCGTGCTGCCATCCTTCCCATTGACCGCCAACGGCAAGCTGGACCGTCGCGCACTGCCGGCGCCAGACGCCGAGGCCTATGCCAGCCGTGAATACGAAGCCCCGCAGGGTGAAGTGGAACAGACCCTGGCCCGGCTCTGGGCCGAGGTGCTCAAGGTTGAGCAGATCGGTCGTCACGATCACTTCTTCGAACTCGGCGGTCACTCGCTGCTGGCGGTGACCCTGATCGAACGCATGCGCCAGGCCGGTCTGAGTGCCGATGTGCGGGTGCTGTTCAGCCAGCCAACCCTGGCCGCGCTGGCTGCGGCGGTGGGCAGCGGCAAGGAAATTGCGGTCCCCGAAAACCTGATTCCGCTGGATTGTGAACACATCACTCCGGAGCTGTTGCCGCTGGTCAACCTGACCCAGGATACGATAGACCAGATCGTGGCGACCGTGCCGGGTGGTGCCCGTAATGTGCAGGACATCTACCCGCTGGCGCCGTTGCAGGAAGGCATTCTCTATCACCACCTGGCCGCCGAACAGGGCGACCCCTACGTGCTCCAGTCGCAGTTCGCCTTCGACAGCCTCGAACGCTTCGAGGCGTTCGTCGAGGCGTTGCAGGTGGTGATCGACCGCCACGACATCCTGCGCACCAGCGTGGCCTGGGAAGGCCTGGACGAACCACTGCAGTTGGTCTGGCGCCAGGTGAAGCTGGAGCCACAGCGCTTCGAGGCCGACGCCACGGCCGGCGATGTCGCCACGCAACTGGCGAGCCGCTTCGATGCGCGCCACTACCGCCTGGACCTGCGCCGTGCACCGATGTTGCAACTGGTCTACAGCCAGGACGAGGCCCAGGACCGCTGGGTGGCGATCCTGCTGTTCCACCACATGGCGCTGGACCATACCGCGCTGGATGTGATGCAGCATGAAATGCAACTGCACCTGTTGGGGCAAGGCGAGCGATTGGGCGAAGCGATGCCTTATCGCAACTATGTGGCCCAGGCACGACTGGGTGCGAGCGAGGCGGAGCACGAGGCGTTCTTCCGCGACATGCTCGGCGATATCGATGAGCCAACACTGCCCTTCGGCTTGCAGGATGTGCAGGGGGACGGCCATGGCATTGCTGAGGTCCGCGAGGCGGTGGATCCTGAGCTGTCCAGGCGTCTGCGGGCCCAGGCCCGGCAATTAGGCGTCAGTGCCGCCAGCCTGGTGCACCTGGCGTGGGCGCAGGTGCTGGGCAAGGTGTCCGGCAGCCAGCAGGTGGTGTTCGGCACAGTATTGCTGGGCCGGATGCAGGGCGGCGAGGGGGCCGACCGGGCCCTGGGGATGTTCATCAACACCTTGCCGTTGCGCGTGGACGTGGGCGCTCAGGATGTTCGTACCGGGGTCAAGGCGACCCACGCCCGATTGACGGATTTGCTGGGCCATGAACATGCCTCCCTGGCGCTGGCCCAGCGCTGCAGTGGCGTGGCGGCGCCGACGCCGCTGTTCAGCGCCTTGCTCAACTACCGGCACAGCGCCGCCGAGGTGACCCAGGACGCCCTCACGGCCTGGAACGGGATCGAGGCGCTCAATGGTGACGAACGTACCAACTACCCGCTGACCCTTAACGTCGATGATCTTGGGGAAGGTTTCTCCCTCACGGCCCTGGTCGATACCTCGATCGGTGCCGCACGCATCTGCGGTTACATGCAGATGGCACTGGACAGCCTGGTCACCGCCCTGGAGCAAGCGCCGCACACTGCGCTGCACGCCTTGACGGTCCTGCCGCCAGTTGAACGCCGGCAGTTGCTGGAAACCTGGAACACCCGGGATGCCGAATATGCCGCAGACGCCCTGATCCATCGTCAATTCGAAGCCTGGGCAATGGCCCAGCCGGACGCCGTGGCGGTGGTCCATGAAGACCAGACGCTGACCTACGGTCAGCTCAATGCCCGCGCGAACCAGTTGGCCCACAGCCTGTTGGCCGTGGGTATTCGCCCGGACGACCGGGTGGCGATTTGTGTCGAGCGCGGCCTGGACATGATTGTCGGCCTGTTGGGCATCCTCAAGGCGGGGGCGGGCTACGTGCCGCTGGACCCGGCCTATCCGGCGGAACGCATCGCCTACATGCTGCACGACAGCCGCCCGGTGGCGCTGGTAACCCAGCGTGAGTGGTGTGAAACCCTGCCGCCATTGAGCGTGCCGACCGTGCTGCTCGATCCGCTCGAAGCCGGCGAAATGGAGCAGCAGCCACGACATAACCCGGATGTACCGGGCCTTGGGGCCAGTCACCTGGCCTATGTGATCTACACCTCCGGCTCTACCGGATTGCCCAAAGGCGTGATGGTCGAACACCGCAACGTCGCGCGATTGTTCTCGGCCACCCAACCGTGGTTCGATTTCGGCCCGCAAGACGTCTGGGCACTGTTCCATTCCTTTGCCTTCGATTTCTCGGTCTGGGAAATCTGGGGCGCACTGACCCAGGGCGGCCGTCTGCTGGTGGTGCCACAACTGGTCAGCCGCTCCCCGCAATACTGCTATGCGTTGCTGTGCGAGGCCGGGGTGACCATCCTCAACCAGACGCCGAGCGCGTTCCGCCAGTTGATCGCGGCCCAGGGCGAGAGCGACCTGGACCACAGCCTGCGGCAGGTGATCTTCGGCGGTGAAGCGCTGGAAACCGGGATCCTCAAGCCTTGGTACGCTCGTCAAGCCAACGCCCGCACGCAACTGGTGAATATGTACGGCATCACCGAAACCACCGTGCACGTGACCTACCGTGCACTGTGTGCTGCCGACGCCCAACTGACCGGCGTCAGCCCTATCGGCAAACGCATCCCTGACTTGCAGTTGTATGTGCTCGACGCACAACGCGAACCCGTACCGGTCGGTGTGGTCGGCGAAATGTACGTCGGTGGCGCGGGTGTGAGCCGCGGTTATCTGAACCGCGAGGAGCTGACCGCCGAGCGTTTCCTCGACAATCCCTTCAGCGATGAGCCGAACGCCCGCCTATACAAGACCGGTGACCTCGGTCGCTGGCTGGCGGACGGCAGTATCGAATACCTCGGGCGTAACGATGACCAGGTGAAGATCCGCGGCTTCCGTATTGAATTGGGTGAGATCGAGGCCAAGCTGGCCGCCTGCAACGGCGTGCGCGAAGCCGTGGTTCTGGCGCGCCAGGACACGCCGGGGGACCAGCGCCTGGTGGCCTATGTAATTGCCGAAGAGGGCGAGCCACCGTCGGCGGCCGAACTGCGCGCCGAGCTGCTGGGTTCCCTGGCGGAATACATGGTGCCCAGCGCGTTCGTGATGTTGACGGTATTCCCGCTGACCACCAACGGCAAGCTGGACCGCAAGGCGTTACCGGTGCCCGACCAGTCCTCGGTGGTGACCCGCGAATACGAGGCGCCCCAAGGCGAGGTCGAGACAGCGATTGCGCGGATCTGGCAAGACCTGCTGCAGGTGGAGCAGGTCGGCCGTCATGACCACTTCTTTGAAATGGGCGGCCATTCGCTGCTGGCAGTGAAACTGGTCGAGCGCATGCGCCAGATCGACCTGGCTGCCGATGTCCGCGTGCTGTTCGGCCAGCCAACGCTGGCGGCATTGGCGGCGGCCGTAGGCGGCGTGCGCGAAATCGTGGTGCCGGCCAACCGCATTCCCGCCGACTGCACACGGATCACACCGGACATGTTGCCCCTGGTCGATCTGGACCAGGACGGTATCGACCGCGTCGTCGCGTCGGTGCCGGGCGGTGTACGCAATGTGCAGGATATCTATGCCCTCGCCCCATTGCAGGAGGGGATCCTGTATCACCACCTTGCTGCGGCCCAGGGCGACCCCTATCTGCAATATGTACAGTTCACCTACGACAGCCGCGCCCGCTTGGACGACTTCGCCAGGGCGTTGCAAGACGTGGTGTCTCGCCACGATATCCTGCGCACCGGCGTGGTCTGGGAAGGGCTGGACGAGCCTGTACAAGTGGTCTGGCGCGAGGCCCGACTGGGGCTCGATGAGATCGTGCTGGACCCGGCGGCGGGAGATATCGCGCAACAACTGCGCGAGCACCTGCACCCTCGCCATCATCGCCTGGACATCCGTCAGGCGCCGATGATGCGCATCGGCTATGCCGAAGACGTGGCGAACAATCGCTGGGTCGGCATGCTGCTGTTCCACCACATGGTCGACGACGCGACGTCCCTGGCCATGCTCACGGCGGAAATCGAGGCCCATGTGATGGGGCGCGAGCATCTGCTGGCAGCCTCGGTGCCGTATCGCAACTATGTAGCCCAGGCCCGTCTGGGCATCAGCCGCGAAGAGCACGAAGGGTTCTTCCGCGAGATGCTGGGCGATGTGACCGAGCCGACGTTGCCGTTCGGCCTGCAGGATGTGCAGGGCGACGGACGTGGGATCGAAGAAGTCCGTCAGCCGGTCGATGGAGCGCTCAGCCAGCGCTTGCGGGCGCAGGCCCGTCAACTCGGGGTGAGCGCGGCGAGCCTGTATCACTTGGCCTGGGCGCAGGTGCTGGGCCGTGTCTCGGGCAAGGACGATGTCGTGTTCGGCACCGTGTTGCTGGGCCGGATGCAGGGCGGCGAGGGGGCCGACCGGGCACTGGGGATGTTCATCAACACCTTGCCGTTGCGGGTGGAACTGGGCACGCAGGGTGTACGTGCCGGGGTCAAGGCGACCCATGCACGCTTGACCGCTTTGCTCGGCCATGAGCATGCCTCTTTGGTGCTGGCCCAGCGTTGCAGTGGCGTGACCGCGCCGGCACCGTTGTTCAGCGCGCTGCTGAACTATCGTCACCTTGGTGCGCAGACGGCTTCCAGCGAAGCCATCGCGGCCTGGGAAGGTATCCAGGTTCTGGGCGGCGAAGAGCGGACCAACTATCCGTTGACGTTGTCGGTGGATGACCTGGGCGAAGGCTTCAACCTGACCGTCATGGCTGAAGCGTCGATCGGCGCCGGGCGTGTCTGCGACTATGTGCAATGCGTGCTGGAGCATCTGCTGGAGGCGCTGGAGCAGTCGCCCCTGGCGCCATTGGGCGAGTTGCAGATCCTGCCGCCGGCCGAGCGCCGACAACTGCTGGAAACCTGGAATGCCTCGGATGTGGTCTATGCCGACAATGCGCTGATCCATGGGCAGTTCGAGGCACGTGCGGCGACACACCCTGATGCGGTGGCCGTGGTGTTCGAGAGCCGGACGCTGACCTACGGTGAACTCAATGCCCGGGCCAACCGGCTCGCGCATCATTTGCTGGCCCTGGGCATTCGCCCGGATGATCGGGTGGCGATCTGTGTCGAGCGTGGCCTGGACATGATCGTCGGCCTGTTGGGCATCCTCAAGGCGGGCGCCGGTTATGTGCCGCTGGATCCGGCCTATCCGGCCGAACGTCTCGCCTATCTGTTGCAGGACAGTGCGCCGGTTGCGGTGTTGGCACAGACCGCGACACGTCGCTTGTTGGCCGACAGTCCGGTCGCTGTGGTTGATCTCGACGGTAGCGACTGGCAGGAGCAATCCGTGCGCAATCCGCAGGTGAAGGGGTTGAATTCCAGTCATCTGGCTTATGTGATCTACACCTCCGGTTCCACTGGTTTGCCCAAAGGCGTGATGGTCGAGCACCGCAACGTGGCCCGGCTGTTCTCGGCCACCCAGCCGTGGTTCGACTTCGGCCCGCAGGACGTCTGGGCACTGTTCCATTCCTTCGCCTTCGACTTCTCGGTCTGGGAAATCTGGGGCGCGCTGACCCACGGCGGCCGCTTGTTGGTGGTGCCGCAACTGGTCAGCCGTTCGCCGCAGGAGTGTTATGCGCTGTTGTGCAAAGCGGGCGTCACGGTGCTGAACCAGACGCCAAGCGCGTTCCGCCAATTGATCGCGGCCCAGGGCGAAAGCGACCTGAGCCACAGCCTGCGCCAGGTGATCTTCGGTGGCGAGGCCTTGGAAACCGGCATCCTCAAACCGTGGTACGCCCGGGCAATCAACGCCGGTACGCAGTTGGTGAACATGTACGGCATCACCGAAACCACCGTGCACGTGACCTACCGTGCACTGTGCGCGGCGGATGCCCAGCTGGTCGGCGTCAGCCCGATTGGCGGACGTATTCCCGACCTGCAACTGTACGTGCTCGACGCCCGGCGCGAGCCGGTGCCGGTGGGCGTGGTGGGTGAAATGTACGTCGGTGGCGCGGGTGTGAGCCGCGGTTACCTTAACCGCGACGAACTGACCGCCGAACGTTTCCTGAAGAACCCGTTCAGCGATGAACCGAACGCCCGCATGTACAAGACCGGCGACCTCGGTCGCTGGCTGGCGGACGGTAGCATCGAATACCTGGGCCGTAACGACGACCAGGTGAAGATCCGTGGTTTCCGTATCGAGCTGGGCGAGATCGAGGCCGCGCTGGCGGCTTGCGAAGGGGTCAGCGAGGCGGTGGTCATCGCCCGCGAGGACGAGCCGGGCGACAAGCGCCTGGTGGCTTATGTCATCGCCAGGGAGGACGCGCAGCCAGTAGCTGCCGAGCTGCGCACGCAGTTGCTGGGCTCGCTGGCCGACTACATGGTGCCAAGCGCCTTCGTGGTGCTCGACGCCTTCCCGTTGACCACCAACGGCAAGCTGGACCGTAAGGCGTTGCCGGCACCGGATCAATCGGCGGTGATCAGCCGCGAATACGAAGCTCCCCAAGGGGAAGTGGAAAGCGCCATTGCCCGGATCTGGCAGGATTTGCTCAAGCTCGAACGAGTAGGTCGCCACGACAATTTCTTCGAGCTGGGCGGTCATTCGCTGCTGGCGGTCAAGTTGATCGAGCGCATGCGCCAGGTGGATCTGAGCGCCGACGTGCGGGTGCTGTTCGGCCAGCCGACATTGGCTGCGCTGGCTGCTGCGGTCGGCGGACACGCAGACATCGTGGTGCCGGCCAACCTCATTCCCGCTGGCTGCATGCGAATCACCCCGGACATGTTGCCCCTGGCCGATCTGGACCAGGAGGCCATCGACCGGATCGTGGCCGCAGTGCCTGGCGGCGTCGCCAACGTGCAGGACATCTATGCCCTGGCGCCGTTGCAGGAAGGCATTCTCTACCATCACCTGGCCGCGGAGCAGGGCGACCCCTACGTGTTGCAGGTGATGTTCGGCTTTGACAGTCGCGAGCGCCTGCAAGCCTTTGCCCAGGCTTTGCAGAGCGTGGTGTCGCGTAACGATATCCTGCGCACCAGCATGGCCTGGCAGGGCCTGGAGTCACCGGTGCAGGTGGTCTGGCGCCACGCGACGCTGGCCCTTGAAGAAATCGGCCTGGATCCGGCGGCGGGCGATGCAGTGCAACAGTTGCACGAACGCTTCGACCCGCGTCACTACCGCCTCGACATTGCCCAGGCACCGTTGATGCGGCTGGCCTATGCCCAGGATCTGGCGAACCAGCGTTGGGTCGGCATGCTGCTGTTCCATCACGTGGCGCTGGACCACACCGCCCTTGAGGTGGTGGTGCATGAAATGCAGGCCAGCCTGCTGGATCAGGCAGAGCTGCTCGCACCGGCTGTGCCGTACCGCAATCATGTCGCCCAGGCCCGGTTGGGCGTGAGTCGCGAACAGCACGAAGCGTTCTTCCGCGACATGCTGGGTGACATCGACGAACCGACGTTGCCGTTCGGTCTGCTGAATGTGCAGGGCGACGGCAGCGGCATCGAAGAAGTGCAACAAGGCGTGGATGCGGCATTGGCCCAGCGCTTGCGGGCGCAGGCCCGTCAGCTCGGGGTGAGTGCGGCGAGCCTGGTCCACCTGGCCTGGGGCCAGGTAGTCGGGCGCGTCTCAGGGCGTGAAGAAGTGGTGTTCGGCACCGTACTGATGGGCCGGATGCAGGGCGGCGACGGTGCAGACCGGGCGCTGGGGATGTTTATCAACACCTTGCCGCTGCGGGTGAGTGTGGGGCAAACCGACGTCCGTACAGGCGTGAAGGCCACCCACGCCCGGTTGAGCGGGTTGCTGGGGCATGAACATGCTTCCCTGGCCTTGGCCCAGCGTTGCAGCGGCGTACCGGCCTCTCTTCCATTGTTCAGCACGCTGTTGAACTATCGGCACAGCGCCGGTGAAGCCGCGTCCGAGCAGGCCATCTCGGCCTGGCACGGGATTCACACCCTGGGCATGGAAGAACGGACCAACTACCCGTTGTGCCTGAACGTCGACGACCTCGGCGAAGGTTTCCTGCTGACGGCCCAGGCGGTGGTCGAAGTGGGTGCGCGACGTGTCTGCGGCTACATGCATAGGGCGCTGGAGAGCCTGGTGCAGGCGCTGGAGCATGCACCTGACGCGCCGTTGCGCGAGTTGTCGATTGTACCTGCCGACGAGCGCGAGCAATTGCTGGTGGCGTTCAACGCCACTGACGCCGAGTATCCACTGGAGCAGACCATTCACGGCTTGTTCGAGGACCAGGTGCGGCGCACGCCGGATGCGCTGGCGGTGCGTCATGGCCGGCACCAGCTCAACTATCGCGAACTCAATGGACTCTCCAACCGGTTGGCCCATTACCTGCGCAAGCAGGGTGTGCAGCCGGACTCGCGGGTGGCGATCTGCGTCGAACGTGGTCTCGACATGGTCGTTGGGTTGCTGGCGATCCTGAAAGCCGGTGGCGGTTACGTGCCACTGGATCCGGCCTATCCGGCGGATCGGATTGCCTACATGCTGGAGGACAGTGCTCCGGCGGCGATCCTGGTGCAGACGGCCACACGTGGCTTGCTGGGCGAGACGGCAATCCCGTTGATCGATCTCGACAAAGGCATCTGGCAGGACGAGGCGGCGCCCAATCCGCAGGTCGATGGCCTGACGTCGGCGCATCTGGCCTACGTGATCTACACCTCCGGTTCCACCGGTTTGCCGAAAGGTGTGATGATCGAACACCGCAATACGGTGAATTTCCTGACCTGGGCCCATCGGTCATTCGATGCCAAAACCCTGTCCAAAACCCTGTTCTCGACCTCGCTGAACTTCGACCTGGCGGTCTACGAATGCTTCGCGCCGCTGACGTCGGGCGGCAGCATCGAAGTCGTCACTAATGTGCTGGAACTGCAGCAAGGCGAGCACGACATCACCCTGATCAACACCGTGCCGTCGGCGCTCAAGGCGTTGTTGGAATCCGGTGGGCTGGGTGAGGGTGTCGATACAGTCAACGTGGCCGGCGAAGCCCTCAAGCGCAGCCTGGTGGAGGCGCTGTTCGAGCAGACTTCAGTCAAACGCCTGTGCAACCTCTACGGTCCGTCGGAAACCACGACCTATTCGAGTTGGGTGTCGATGGCCCGTGAAGACGGGTTTGCCGCGCATATCGGTAAACCGGTGGCCAATACCCAGTTCTACCTGTTGGATGAACACAAACAGCCCGTACCGCTGGGCGTACCGGGTGAGATCTACATCGGCGGCGCGGGTGTCGCCCGTGGTTATCTCAATCGTGATGACCTGACGGCTGAGCGTTTCCTCAAGGATCCGTTCAGCAGCGAACCGAACGCCAGGATGTACAAGACCGGCGACCTCGGCCGTTACCTGCCGGACGGCAACATCGAATACCTGGGTCGCAACGACGACCAGGTGAAGATCCGCGGCTTCCGTATCGAACTGGGCGAGATCGAAGCCAAGCTCGCTCAGCACGAGGCCGTGAAGGAGGCGGTGGTGCTGGCCCGCGAGGACGTACCAGGCGACAAGCGTCTGGTCGCCTATTTCACCCAGTCAGAAACGGTGGACATCGAAACCCTGCGCCGCCACCTGCAAGCGCAGTTGCCGGAATACATGGTCCCGGTGGCCTACGTACTTCTCGCCACACTGCCGCTGACCCCCAACGGCAAGCTCGACCGCAAGGCCTTGCCGGCCCCGGACCTGGATTCGGTCATCACCCGCGGCTACGAAGCCCCCCGAGGCGAAATCGAAACGACCCTGGCGCAGATCTGGCAGGACCTGCTGGGCCTGCAACAGGTCGGCCGTCACGACCAATTCTTCGAATTGGGTGGCCATTCATTGCTGGCGATGCAACTGATCTCCCAGGTCCGTTTGCGCCTGGGCGTGGAGCTGAGCCTCACCGCTCTGTTCGCTCATCCCGGACTCATGGAACTGGCGCAGGCCGTGTCTCAGGCGGGGCGCAGCACATTGCCCGAGATTGTCAGGGCCTCCCGCGACGAACCCTTGCCGCTGTCGTTCGCCCAACAACGCCTGTGGTTCCTGGCGCAGATGGAAGGGGCCAGCTCGGCCTACCACATGCCGGCCGGCCTGCGCCTGCGCGGCACGCTGGACCACGTCGCCCTGCAGCGGGCACTGGATCGCATCGTTGCCCGCCATGAGGCGTTGCGCACGACTTTCGTACAGGCCCAGGGCGAGGAGCCCTGGCAGTGTATCGCCGCGGCCGATAGCGGTTTTGCCTTGCTGCAGCATGACTTTTCCGAGCGGATCGATGCCGAAACCGAAGTACACGCCTTGGCGGCGCGGGAAGCCGTCGACGCCTTCGACCTGGAGCATGGCCCGCTGATCCGTGGCCGATTGATCCGCCTGGGTGACGAGGAACATGTGCTGCTGGTGACCATGCACCACATCGTTTCGGATGCCTGGTCCATGGGGGTGTTGGTCAAGGAGCTGGCAGCGCTCTACGAAGCGTTCCGGCATGACCTGGACGATCCGCTGCCGACGCTGGCCGTGCAGTACGGCGACTATGCCCTGTGGCAACGCCGCTGGTTGAGTGGCGAGGTGTTGCAGACCCAGAGCCGCTATTGGCAGCAAACCCTGGCCGATGCGCCGGCGCTGCTGATGTTGCCGACGGACCGGGCGCGCCCGGCGCAGCAGGACTACAGCGGGGCGGCGCTGCCCCTGGCGTTCGACGCTGAGCTGACGGCCAATCTCAAAACCTTGAGCCAGCGTCACGGCGTCACCCTGTACATGACGTTGATGGCAGCTTGGGCGGCGCTGTTGAGTCGCCTTTGCGGGCAGGACGACGTGGTGATCGGTTCGCCGGTGGCCAACCGCACACGATCGGAAGTCGAAGGGCTGATTGGCTTCTTCGTCAACACCCTGGCCGTGCGTATCGATGTTTCGGGCGCACCGACGGTCGAGGCCTTGCTGGCGCGGGTCAGGCACCAGACCCTTGGTGCCCAGGCGCATCAGGACCTGCCGTTCGAGCAGGTGGTGGAAGTGCTCAATCCGGTACGCAGCCTGTCCCACAGCCCGCTGTTCCAGGCCATGTTGTCCTGGCAGACCCTGGACAACAGCGAGCTGGTGTTGGGCGACCTGAAGCTCGAAAGCCTTGGTGTGGCGAGCAATATCGCCAAGTTCGACCTGTCCCTGGAACTCGGCGAGGCCCAGGGGCAGATCTTCGGCGCCCTGGAATACGCCACGGCTTTGTTCGACGAGGCCACGGTGCAGCGTTACCTCGGTTATTTCGAGCGGGTGGTGCGTGCCATGGCGGCAAGTGACCAGACGCTGATCGAGCAGATCCCGCTGGTGGACGACGCCGAACGCCAGCATCTGCTGGTCGGGCTCAACGCGAACCAGGCACTGTACCCCCGTGAACAGACCATCCATCAACTCTTCGAGGCCCAGGTCGCGACCCGGCCGCAGGCCATTGCCGTGGTATTTGAAGGCGAGCGCCTGAGCTACGCCGAACTGAATCGCCAGGCCAACCAATTGGCCCATCACCTGATCGGTCTGGGCATCCGTCCGGACGACCGCGTGGCGATCTGTGTCGAGCGCAGCGCCGAAATGCTGGTGGGCCTGTTGGCGGTACTCAAGGCCGGCGGCGGTTACGTGCCGCTGGATCCGGCGTATCCGGCCGAACGATTGGCTTACATGATTGCCGACAGTGCCCCGGTAGCGCTGCTGACCCAGCGCGCACTGCAAGACCGCTTGCCGCCACTGGCTACGCCGGTGGTGCTGCTCGACTACGTCGAACGGGTGCGCAGCGGCATTGCCACAGGCCGCGAAGACAACCCGGTGGTGGCGAGCCTTGGCGTGCGTCACCTGGCCTACGTGATCTACACCTCGGGTTCGACCGGTGCGCCCAAGGGCGTGATGATCGAACACCGGGGCCTGGTCAACTACTGCGTGGATGCCGTGCGCCTGTTCGAACTGACGCCGGCCGACACGGTGCTGCAGCAAAACACGTTGAACTTCGACCTGTCGGTGGAAGAGATTTTCCCGGCGCTGGTCGCCGGCGCCACCCTGGCGCCGACCCGTGTGCTGTTCGGCAGTGTCGAGTTGCAGCAGGACGCCGGGCTCCGGCCAACCTTCGTGCATCTGACCGCTGCGCATTGGCATACCCTGGCGGCTGAATGGCACAGCACGCCGGCGCAGGCCCGCGATCATCTGTGCGACGTACGCCTGGTCAACGTCACCGGTGATGCCCTGTCGATGCAGAAACTGCAGATGTGGGACGCGGTACGCCCGGCCCATACCCGGCTGATCAACACCTATGGCCCGACCGAGGCGACTGTGTCGTGCACCGCCGCCTACATGCGCTACGACGCCGACGGCGCGGTCGGCAACGCCACCATCGGCACGCCGATGGCGAACACCCGTATCTACCTGCTGGACATGCACCGTCAGCCAGTGCCATTCGGCGTGGCGGGGGAGATCTACATCGGTGGCGATGGCGTGGCCCGGGGTTACCTGAACCTCGACGCGATCAATGCCGAGCGCTTCCTCGTCGATCCGTTCAGCGACCAGCCCGATGCCCGCATGTACAAGACCGGCGACCTGGCCCGTTATCGTCCCGACGGACGCATCGAGTACCTGGGGCGCAATGACTTCCAGGTCAAGGTGCGGGGATTCCGTATCGAGCTGGGTGAAATCGAAACCAGGCTCAGTCACTGCGCCGGGGTCAAGGAAGCGGCGGTGATCGTGCGCGAGGACACGCCAGGGGACAAGCGCCTGGTGGCCTATGTCGTGCCGCAGGTTGGCATCACTCTGAACGCTGCTGCCTTGCGCTCGGAGCTGTCGACGCTGCTGGCCGAGTACATGGTGCCGAGTGCGTTCGTCAGCCTGGCCGCGCTGCCGCTGACGCCGAACCGCAAGCTCGACCGCCAGGCATTGCCGGCGCCGGATGCCGAGGCCTTCGCCAGTCGTACGCATGTAGCGCCGCAAGGAGCCACGGAAGTCGCCCTGGCGCAGATCTGGCAGGGAATGCTCAACGTCGAAGCGGTGGGGCGTCACGACCACTTCTTCGAGCTGGGTGGGCATTCGTTGCTGGTGATGCGTTTGATTGCCCAGGTGCGCGAGCAGTTGGGGGTGGAACTGAGCCTGAACGAGGTCTTTGCCCAACCCGAGCTGAGCGCGTTGGCCCAAGTGCTGGCCCGAGCGGCACGCAGCACCCGTCCGGACATCGTGCCGGTGTCCCGTGAGCAGGCATTGCCGCTGTCGTTTGCCCAGCAACGCCTGTGGTTCCTCGCGCAGCTGGACAACGCCAGCGCGGCGTATCACATCCCCACCGGCTTGCGTCTGCGCGGTGCGCTGGACACCGCCGCCCTGGGCCGTGCCCTGGATCGCATCGTCGCCCGTCACGAAGCCTTGCGCACGACCTTTGTCCAAGGCCAGGAAGTGGAGCAACGCATTGCTCCGGCCGACATCGGTTTCGCCTTGCAACGGCATGACCTGTCCGCCCACCCGGATGCCGAGGCCGAGCTGTCGCGCATGGCCGGGGAGGAGGCGCGGCAGGCCTTCGACCTGAGCCGTGGCCCGCTGGCCCGTGGTCGCCTGGTGCGCATGGGCGATGCCGACCATGTGTTGCTGGTGACCCTGCACCACATCGTCTCGGACGGCTGGTCCGCCGATATCCTGACCCGTGAGCTGGGCGTGCTGTACGCGGCGTTCAGCCAAGGCCAGGACGACCCGCTGCCGGCCTTGTCGGTGCAATACGCCGACTACGCCGTCTGGCAGCGGCGCTGGCTCACCGGCGAGGTGTTGAGCCGCCAGGAACACTACTGGCAGGACACCCTGGCCGGTGCACCGGCATTGCTGACCTTGCCGACGGACCGGCCACGGCCGGCCCAGCAGGATCATTCCGGTCATGCGGTAGGGATCGCCTTCGATGAAGCGCTGACCGAAGGCCTCAAGGCCTTGAGCCAGCGTCATGGCGCCACGTTGTTCATGACGGTGATGGCCGCGTGGGCCGCGTTGCTGAGTCGGATGTCCGGGCAGGATGATGTCGTCATCGGTACGCCGACGGCGAACCGCATGCAGGCGGAGGTCGAAGACTTGATCGGCTTGTTCGTCAACACCCTGGCGGTGCGCGTCGAGGTTTCGCCCGAACTGACCGTCGAGACCTTGCTGCAACGGGTCAAGGCCCAGACCCTGGGCGCCCAGGCGCATCAGGATCTGCCGTTCGAACAGGTGGTGGAAGTGGTCCGGCCATTGCGCAGCCTGTCCCACAGCCCGGTGTTCCAGGCCATGTTGTCATGGCAGAACAGCGAAACCGGCGGGATGGAATTGTCCGAGCTGTCACTGCAAGGGTTGGGAGTGACCAGCCGCACCGCCAAGTTCGATGTGCTGCTGGACATGGCCCTGATCGACGGGCGCCTGTTCGGTTCGCTGGAGTACGCCACGGCACTGTTCGACCAGGCCACGATGGAGCGCTACCTCGGTTATCTCGAATGCATCTTGCACGCCATGGTTGCCGATGAGCAGGCCCTGGTGGCGCAGATCCCGCTGTTGGAAGACGCTGAGCGCCGGCATCTGCTGGAAGCCTTCAATGCTACAGCCGTCGACTATCCGCAAGGCCTGACCCTGCATGGCCTGTTCGAGGCACGGGTCACGACCTGTCCGGATGCCGTCGCCGTGGTGTTCGAAGCGCAACAACTGAGCTACGCCCAACTGAACCAGCGAGCCAACCAGATCGCCCACCGGTTGCTTGCCCTGGGCATTCGCCCGGATGACCGCGTGGCTGTCTGCATGGACCGCAGCGTGGAAATGGTCGCGGCGCTGCTGGGTATTCTGAAATCGGGCGCCGCCTACGTGCCGCTCGACCCGGATTATCCGGCCGACCGTTTGGCCTACATGCTGGAAAACAGCGCCCCAGCCGTGGTGCTGATCCAACGCGCCTTGCAGGCGAGCCTGCCCGCGACCGACGCCAGGGTGATGGTGTTCGAAGACGAAGACTGCGCCACGCAGCCGACCGGCAATCCGCAGGTCTCGGGCCTGCATGCCAGCCATTTGGCCTACGTCATCTACACCTCCGGTTCGACCGGCCTGCCCAAAGGCGTGATGAACGAGCATGGCGCGGTGGTCAACCGCCTGCTGTGGATGCAGGACGCCTACACACTGAGCGCCGCGGACGCGGTGCTGCAGAAGACCCCGTTCAGCTTCGACGTCTCGGTATGGGAGTTCTTCTGGCCGCTGTTCACCGGTGCGCGGCTGGTGATGGCGCGTCCCGGTGGACATCGCGACCCGGCGTACCTGCGCGAAGTGATCCAGACCCAAGGCATCACCACGCTGCACTTCGTCCCGTCGATGCTGGACGTGTTCCTGGCCCATGGCGAGGCTGGCGAGTGCGAAGGGCTGCGCCAGGTGATGTGCAGCGGCGAAGCCTTGCCGGGGCATCTGGTACGGCGCTTCAAGGCGCAATTGCCACAAACTGCGTTGCACAACCTGTACGGTCCGACCGAAGCGGCCGTCGACGTGACGGCGTGGGACTGTTCCGGTGCCGAGACGCCGGACAGCACGCCGATCGGCAAGCCGATCGCCAACACCCGGATCTATCTGCTCGACGCCCACCAGCAACCGGTGCCTATGGGCGTGGCCGGGGAGATCTACATCGGTGGCGTCCAGGTGGCGCGGGGTTATCTGCACCGTGCGGAGTTGACGGCCGAGCGTTTCCTCGCCGACCCGTTCAGCGACCGCCCGAATGCCCGAATGTACCGCACCGGCGACTTGGGGCGTTATCTGGCGGACGGCAACATCGACTACTTGGGGCGTAACGATGACCAGGTGAAGATCCGTGGCTTCCGTATCGAACTCGGCGAGATCGAGGCCAAGCTTGCCCAGCACGGGGCGATCAAGGAAGCCGTGGTGCTGGCTCGCGAAGACGCGCCGGGGGCCAAGCGCCTGGTGGCGTATTTCACCGTGCACGGTGACGAGCACCGCGTCGAGATCGAAAGTCTGCGAACTCAGTTGCAAGGGCAACTGCCGGAATACATGGTGCCGGCAGCCTATGTGCAACTTGAGGCGTTGCCGCTGACGCCGAATGGCAAGCTGGATCGCAAGGCGTTGCCGGCGCCGGACCTGTCGTCGGTCATTACCCGTGACTACGAAGCGCCGCAGGGTGCTGTGGAAACGACACTGGCACAGCTGTGGGCCGAGTTGCTCAAGGTCGAAAAGGTGGGACGTCATGACCATTTCTTCGAATTGGGTGGGCACTCGTTGTTGGCGGTCACGTTGATCGAGCGCATGCGCCAGGCCGGCTTGAGCGCCGATGTGCGCGTGCTGTTCGGCCAGCCGACCCTGGCCGCGTTGGCGGCAGCCGTGGGCGGCGCGACGGAAATCGTGGTGCCGGACAACGGCATCGTGCCGGGTTGTGAGCGGATCACCCCGCAGATGTTGCCGCTCGCCGACCTGACCCAGCAGGAAATCGACGCCATCGTCGCCGGCGTGCCCGGTGGCGTGAGCAATGTCCAGGACATCTACGCCCTGGCGCCGTTGCAGGAAGGGATTCTGTATCACCACCTGGTTTCGCCGCAGGGCGATCTCTATGTGCAGCAAGCCATGTTCAACCTCGATGACCGTGCCCGGCTGGATGCGTTCGTGAACGCGCTGCAGGGCGTGATCGACCGCCACGATATCCTGCGCACGGCCGTGCTCTGGGACGGCTTGCGCGAGCCGGTGCAGGTGGTGCTGCGGGAAGCGTCACTGGCGGTGCAGACCTGTACGGTCGAGCCGGGTCAGGACGTGATGGCTCAGCTTCGTGAGCGTTTCGACCCTCGGCACTATCGGCTCGATGTGCGCCAGGCACCCATGATGCGGCTTGCCTGTGCCTATGACGACGAGCACCAGCGCTGGGTCGCGCTGCTGCTGTTTCATCACATTGCACTCGATCACACCGCGCTGGAGGTGATCCAGCACGATATGCAAGCGTACTTGCTCGGGCAACAGGCACAGTTGGGCGATGCCGTGCCGTATCGCAACTACGTGGCCCAGGCCCGGCTTGGCGTGACGCAAAGCGCCCACGAGGCATTCTTCAGGGACATGCTCGCGGATATCCAGGAGCCGACCCTGCCATTCGGCCTGCAGGATGTGCAGGGCGACAGCCATGTCATCGAACAGGCCCGGTTGGGCGTGGACGACAGTTTGAATCGTCGTCTGCGGACACAATCGCGTCTGCTTGGCGTCAGCGCAGCGAGCCTGCATCACCTGGCCTGGGCGCGGGTGGTGGGCGCTGTGTCCGGGCGCGAAGACGTGGTGTTCGGTACCGTACTGATGGGCCGGATGCAGGGCGGTGAGGGGGCCGATCGGGCGCTGGGGTTGTTCATCAACACCTTGCCGCTGCGGGTTGACGTCGGCGTCGACGGGGCACGGGCAGGCGTCAAGACGACGCATACGCGTCTCACCGCGCTGCTGGGACACGAACATGCGTCGCTGGCGCTGGCACAGCGTTGCAGCGGTGTTGCTACGTCGACGCCGTTGTTCAGTGCGCTGCTGAACTACCGGCACACTGCGACGCAGGTCACCCAGGAGGCCCAGTCGGCCTGGAACGGGATCGAGGGGCTCGGCGGTGAGGAGTGGAGCAACTATCCACTGTCGCTGAACATCGACGATCTCGGCGAGGCCTTCGTGCTGACCGCCTTGGCGGAGTCGCGCATCGGGGCAGAACGCATCTGCGGCTACATGCACACGGCGCTGGAAAGCCTGGTCGATGCGCTTGAGCATGCGCCCGAGGTTCCCTTGCGTGAACTGTCGATATTGCCGGCAACGGAGCGCCGGCAACTGCTGGTCGACTTCAATGCGACCAACACAGTCTATCCCCGCGAGGAAACGGTCCACGGCCTATTCGAAGCCCAGGTCAGGGCCCGGCCTGACGGGATTGCACTTCAGCATGGGGCGCAGCAACTCACCTATCGGGAGCTGCACGAGCGAGCCAATCACCTGGCGCATTGCTTGCTTGAACGGGGTGTCCAGCCAGGGTCGCGGGTCGCGATCATGCTGAACCGTTCGTTCGAGCTCGTCATCAGCGAACTGGCGATCCTCAAGTGCGCCGCCGTCTATGTACCGCTGGATCACCATGCGCCCGAGGAGCGGCAGCGTTTCATGTTGCAAGACAGTGCCGCGGTGCTGGTGTTGACGACCCGTGACAGGGCCTTGCCGGAAGACATGCCGCGAGTGGACCTGGACACGCTGCAATTGCTCCAGGCTGCACGGCCGGCGGTGTTCCCCGACCAGACCAGCGATACACCGGCGTACATCATGTACACCTCAGGCTCGACGGGCCACCCGAAAGGGGTGATCGTGCCGCATCAGGCCATAGGCCGATTGGCGATCAACAACGGTTACGCTGATTTCGGTGTACAGGATCGCGTGGCGTTCGCCTCGAACCCGGCGTTCGACGCCAGTACGATGGAAGTGTGGGGGGCGTTGCTCAACGGCGGGCGCCTCGTGATCATCGATCACGAAACATTGCTCAGCCCGACGCAATTCGCCCAGGCGCTGACAGAGGCCGAAGTGTCGGTGCTGTTCCTCACCACCGCCATGTTCAATCAATACCTGATGTTGATTCCGGATGCCCTGGCAGGCCTGCGGATCCTGCTGTCCGGTGGCGAGCGCGGTGATCCGGCTTCCTTCCGGCGGCTGTTGGCCCATGCTCCCTCGCTGCGGCTGTTGAATTGCTATGGTCCCACCGAGACCACCACCTTTGCGACGACCCATGCGGTCACTGCCGTGCCCCATGGCGCAACGAGTGTTCCGATCGGCCGTCCTATTGCCAACACCCGGGTGTATATCCTCGATGCCGCGCGCCAACCGGTACCTGTGGGTGTCGCGGGGGAGATCCATATCGGTGGTGTCGGGGTAGCCCTCGGTTACCTGAACCGGCCGGACCTGACCGAGGAACGCTTCATTGCCGATCCGTTCAGCGATTCGGGCAGCGCGCGTCTGTACCGCAGTGGCGATCTTGGCCGCTGGCTGCCCGACGGCACCATCGAATACCTGGATCGCAATGACGGTCAGGTCAAAATACGTGGCTTCCGTATTGAGCTCGGTGAGATCGAGGCCCGTTTGCACGAGTGCCATGGGGTGCGCGAGGCCCTGGTGGTTGCGCGTGAAGACAGTCCGGGCGACAAGCGCCTGATCGCGTATTACACCGAGCACGAGAACGGTGGGGGCCTCGATGCAGACGTCCTGCGTGCCCAACTGCGCTCCGTGCTGCCGGAATACATGATCCCGGCGGCCTATGTGAGATTGACGGCGTTGCCGCTGACACTGAACGGCAAGGTCAACACCGGGGCGTTGCCAGTACCGGAACTGCACGCTTATGGGCGCCAGGGCTACGAGGCACCGCAAGGTGACCTGGAAGTCACGCTGGCAGGCTTGTGGGCCGACGTCCTGAAGCTGGAGCAGGTCGGTCGTCACGACAACTTCTTTGAGCTGGGCGGTCATTCATTGCTGGCAATCCGGCTGGTCGGGTTGTTGGCACAGGCCAACCTGACCGTCTCGCTGGCCGAGCTGTTCCAGCACGAAAGCGTGGCGTCGATGGCAGCGATGCTGCAGGCCCGCACCGAGGAGGTCCAGGTCAAGGAGGTCATCGTACCGGTGCGCACCACCGGCCAGCAGAATCCGCTGTTCCTGGTGCACGAGTTCAGTGGCCTGGACCTGTACTTCCCGATGCTGGGCAAGCACATCGACCCGGATATCCCGGTGTATGGCCTGCCTGCCGTCGAGTGGGGCGAGCCGCAGTTGCAGACGATGGAATGCATGGCCTCGCGGCTGGTGGGGATCATTCGCTCGGTACAGCCAGAAGGGCCTTATCGTCTGGCCGGCTGGTCGTTTGGTGGTGTGCTGGCCTACGAGACCGCGATCCAACTGATCGGCCTGGACGAGAAGGTCGAGTTCGTCGGCCTGATCGACAGCTACTTGCCTCGGCTGGTGGATCAGGGCCGGTCGCGCTGGGCGTTGGACGAAGCCCACAAGCTGCATCTGCTGGACCGCTGCGATGTGTTCTGGAGGGCTGCGTTGCCTGGCGAAGAAGTACTTGCAGCGATCCTGGAGAAACTGGTCGATCTGCAAGGACAGTTGGATCGATTCGATTTCGACGGCCTGGTGCAGCATTGCCGCGATGAGGCGGTGCTGCCTGCCGAGCTGGCCGTCTACAGTGCCGAGCAGCTCTGGCAGTACCTCGATCGCGAAGTGGCCCACGGTCATGCGTTGGCCCATTACATGGTGTACCCGATTTCCGTACCGGTGCATCTGCTGGTGGCCGAAGAGCGCAAGGACGACGCTCCCGAGCACGCAGGCTACCTGGGTTGGGACGCTGTCCTGCCGACGTCGCAGCTGCATTGCGTCAAGGTTCCGGGTAACCACCAGAGCATGATGCAGATGCCCCATGTCCAGGCGTTGGGCCAGGCCATCAGCGCTGCACTCCACACCGTCGCATCGCGTCCGGTGCCCTCAGCGAAGAGCGGTTACCAGCCGCTGCTGACGATCCAGGGCGGGCGCGCCGACCGGGCACCGATCTTCTGCGTACCGGGTGCCGGCGACAGCGTCACCGGTTTCATCGGCCTGACCGACGCCTTCGGCCCGGACTGGCCTATCCATGGGTTGCAACATCGGGGTCTGGACGGCAGCACAGAGCCTTTCAGCCTGGTGGAAACCGCCGCCCAGGCTTACCTCGAAGCCATCGACAAGGTGCAACCGGAGGGGCCGGTGCATCTGCTGGGGCATTCCTTCGGTGGCTGGATTGTCTTCGAGATGGCGGCTCGCCTGCACGCTCGTGGCCGCAAGGTGGCCTCGTTGACGTTGATCGACAGCGAATCGCCAGGCGGCAACGGCGTGGTGGGCAGGCCTTATACCGGGACTGGCGTGCTGAACCGGTTGATCGAGGCGATGCAACTGGCCTCGGGCAAATCCCTCGGTATCGATGCCACGGTGTTCGGTGCCCAGGACGATACGGCGCAGATGCGCTTGTTGCATGCCGGCATGGTCCGCGCCGGCATGTTGCCACAGCGTTCGGCGGTGGATTCGATGCGTGGTCCGGCGCGGGCCTTCGGTACGGCCCTGCGTACGGTTTATCAACCGCAACATCAATACACCGGGCCGGTGCGACTGGTGCTGGCGAATGATCCGACCCTGGATACCGCCGGCAACAAGCGCGAGCAACAGCAAATGATCGAAGGGTGGCGCAAGCATGTACCGGACCTGAGCATCTGGTACGGGCCGGGCAACCACTTCACGATTCTCAAGGCACCACACGTACATAACCTGGCTGCCTGGTGGCAGGACGGCCTTCCCATGCTCGATGAGGAGGAGGCCAGTGACTACGTCTAGCCGTCCTTCCTTCGGGCGCACCCATGGAACCCGGCGCTACGTTGGCCGGGCCTGAACTCAACGCACTCATGGTTATTTATGGAAAAGTCGAAGTTTCGAAAAATCGCTGTCGTGCTTGTCCTGGTCGCGGTGACCGGCCTGGTTTTCTATAGCGCTCAGTCGCCGGGCAAACCGCCGGAGTACCTGACCGCCACGGTCGAGCGCACTGACATCGAGAACGCCGTGCTGGCCACCGGGACGCTCCAGGGCGTCAAGCAGGTCGACGTCGGTGCCCAGGTGTCCGGGCAACTGAAGTCGCTCAAGGTCAAGCTGGGCGACAAGGTGAAGAAGGGCCAGTGGCTGGCGGAAATCGACCCGCTGCTGGCGCAGAACGCCTTGCGCCAGGCCCAGGTCAACGAAGAAAACCTGAAGGCGAAGCGGCAAGCCACCGCGGCACAACTCAAGGACGCGAAAGCCACTTACGATCGCTATAAGGTGCTGCAACCGGACGACGCGATTTCCAAGCAGGAATACGAGACCGCCGAATCGAACTACAAGGTGGAGGCTGCCAACCTGCTGTCCCTCGATGCACAGATCAAGGACGCGCAGATCCAGGTGGAAACGGCCCGGGTCAACCTGGCCTATACCCACATCGTCGCGCCCATCGACGGTTACGTCGTGGGGATCGTGACCCAGGAAGGCCAGACCGTGATCGCCGAGCAACTGGCGCCCGTGCTGCTGAAGCTGGCCGACCTGGACACCATGACCGTCAAGGCCCAGGTGTCCGAGGCCGATGTGATTCATATCGTGCCCGGGCAAGAGGTGTATTTCACCATTCTCGGTGAAGCGGAAAAACGCTATTACGCCACGCTGCGCGGCACTGAACCGGCACCGCAGAACTTCCTCGAGACCCAGAACGCCGGGACGCCCAAGCAGAACACCGCGGTGTTCTACAACAGCCTGTTCGACGTGCCGAACCCCGATCATCGCCTGCGTATCTCGATGACCGCCCAGGTCCGCATTGTCCTGGACAAGGCCAAGGCGGTGCTGACGGTTCCGGTCGCGGCCCTGGGCCCGAGAAACCAGGATGGCAGCTACGTGGTCCGGGTCCTCGACGCCGAAGGCAAGGCCCAGCCGCGTAACGTCCAGACGGGGATCAATAACAACGTCAGGGCTGAAATCAAGGACGGCCTGGCTGAAGGCGACAAGGTCGTCATCGGCGAGCCTACCCCAGCCGTGGCGGGAGCCTGACCATGACGCGACCACTGTTGGAACTCGAAGGGATCACCCGTAGCTTTCAAGCGGGCGAAAAGGCGTTCATCGCGCTCAAGGACATCAACCTGACGATCAATGCCGGGGAAATCGTGGCGATCACGGGGGCGTCCGGCTCCGGCAAATCCACCCTGATGAATGTGCTCGGCTGCCTCGATCATCCGAGTTCCGGCAGCTATAAAGTGAATGGGCGCGAAACTGGCTCGATGGACGATCATGAGCTGGCGGAGCTGCGTCGCGATCACTTCGGTTTCATCTTCCAGCGTTATCACTTGCTGCCCCACCTGAGTGCCTTGCACAACGTCGAGATGCCGGCCATCTATGCCGGTGCCGCCGAGTCGCAACGGCACAACCGTGCCGGGGAGTTGCTGGGGCGCCTGGGGTTGACCGGGCACCTGGCCAATCGACCCAGCCAGCTTTCCGGCGGGCAGCAACAGCGGGTGAGTATCGCCCGGGCCTTGATGAACGGCGGCGAAATCATTCTCGCCGACGAACCCACCGGGGCACTGGATACCGCCAGTGGCAAGGAAGTGATGAAGATCCTGCTGGAACTCAACGCGGCGGGGCACACGGTGATCATCGTGACCCACGATGAGAAAGTGGCGGCCTACGCCCAACGCATCATCGAGATCCGCGACGGCGAGATCGTCAGCGATCGGGCCAATCCGCAGCGGTCCATGGAAGACCAGCCGACACAAGGCACCCCACCGGCCAAGGTCAAGCCGTCGAACCGGCTGCTCGCCAGCTTCGGGCTGTTCAGCGAAGCGTTCAACATGGCATGGGTGGCGCTGATCTCGCACCGGATGCGGACGTTGTTGACGATGCTGGGCATCATCATCGGTATCACGTCGGTGGTGTCGATCGTGGCCATCGGCGAAGGGGTCAAGCAATATGTCCTCAAGGATATCGAGGCGATCGGCAGCAATACCATCGAGATCATGCCCGGGGCCGACTGGGGCGACAGCCGCTCGACGGCCATCGAAACCCTGGTGCTCTCCGACGTCACGGCGCTGGCCGACCTGTACTACATCGACAGCGCCACCCCCAACCTTGGGCGCAACCTGTTGTTGCGGTACCAGAACATCGATGTCAATGCGACCGTCAACGGTGTGAGCGAGAGTTACTTCCAGGTCCGCGGGATCAAGATCGGCTCGGGCGTAGCGTTCAACAAGGACGACTCCCGGCGGCAGTCGCAAGTGGTGGTGATCGACCATAATACCAGCCAGCGACTGTTCGGCTCGCACACGGACCCGCTGGGCAAGGTGATCCTCGTCGACAACCTGCCTTGCACTGTCATCGGCGTGACCGAGGACCGCAAGAGCGTCTTCAACACCAGCAAGAACCTGAACATCTGGATGCCCTATGAAACAGCGGCGGGGCGCTTGCTGGGCCAGCGTTTCCTGGACAGCGTCACGGTCCGGATCAAGGACGGGCAGCCGAGCAAGCTGGTGGAAGACAACGTGGTCAAGCTGCTGACGCAGCGCCATGGCACCAAGGACTTCTTCACCTACAACCTTGACAGCGTGATGCAGACGGTGCAGAAGACCAGCCAGTCGCTGGCCCTGCTGCTTTCGCTCATCGCGGTCATCTCATTGGTGGTGGGGGGGATCGGCGTGATGAACATCATGCTGGTGTCGGTGACTGAGCGAACCCGTGAAATCGGCATCCGCATGGCGGTGGGGGCGCGTCAGTCCGATATACGCCAGCAGTTCCTGGTGGAAGCGGTGATGGTCTGCCTGCTCGGAGGGACGATTGGCATCGGCTTGTCGTTCAGCATCGGCTACGTCTTTTCGATCTTCGTCAAGGAATGGCAGATGGTGTTTTCGATGGGATCGATCATCACCGCGGTCGTTTGCTCGACACTCATCGGCATCGTGTTCGGCTTCGTACCTGCACGCAATGCGGCGCGGCTGGATCCGATCAATGCCCTGGCGCGTGATTGAGGTAGCGAGTTCAACCTAGATCAACTGTGGGATTGGTGCTTGTTGCGGATATCACGTTCGGCACAGGTCAAGTGTGGGAGCGGGCTTGCTCGCGAAAGCGGTGGGTCAGCTTGCACTGATGTTGAATGTGCCGCCGCCATCGCGAGCAGGCTCGCTCCCACAGTGTGATGGGTGTTGTTGCAGATATCACGGTTGGCACAGATCAAGTGTGGGAGCGAGCCTGCTCTCGAAAGCGGTGGGTCAGCTTGCACTGATGTTGGATATGCCGCCGCCATCGCGAGCAGGCTCGCTCCCACAGTGTGATGGGTGTTGTTGCAGATATCGCGGTTGGCGCAGATCAAGTGTGGGAGCGAGCCTGCTCGCGATAGCGGTGGGTCAGCTTGCACTGATGTTGGATATGCTGCCGCCTTCGCGAGCAGGCTCGCTCCCACAGTGTGATGGGTGTTGTTGCAGATATCGCGGTTGGCACAGGTCAAGTGTGGGAGCGGGCTTGCTCGCGAAAGCGGTGGGTCAGCTTGCACTGATGTTGGATATGCCGCTGCCTTCGCGAGCAAGCCCGCTCCCACAAAGGGAGCGGATGTCAGCGGACTAGCGATTTGCCGAAAAGGCTTGTCTTTCAGACCGTGTCACGCGCCACTTGGGGGCGTGTTTCGACGACCTTTCCGACTGACTGTTCAAACCGGTCCAGGACCATGTCGACTTCACCCTCGGTGATGGTCAGGGGCGGCAGGAATCTGAGGACCGCGCCGTGGCGTCCTCCGGTTTCCATCATCAAGCCATTGTCGAAGCACTTGAGCTTGATGGCGTGTGCCAGGGCGCCATCCGCCTGGCCGGCGCGTTGGGTGGTGGTCGGTTGGGTGATTTCCACGCCGATCATCAAGCCGCGACCGCGGATGTCGCCGATGAAGGGAAACCGCCGCGCGATCTCCTGGAGACCGTTCTCCAGCCGCTTGCCCATCCGGGCGGCATTCGCGACGAGGTTGTCTTTCCTGATCTGGCGCATGGTCGCAGCCCCGGCGACCATCGCCACCTGATTGCCACGAAACGTCCCTGCATGCATTCCCGGGCCCCAGGTGTCCAGGTGTTCGGCATAGACCACGACAGCCAGGGGATAGCCGCCACCGATGGCTTTTGACAGCACCAGGATGTCCGGCACGATACCCGCGTGCTCGATGGCAAAGGTGCTGCCGGTACGGCCCAGGCCGGTCTGGACTTCGTCGACGATCAACAGGATGTCCTGCTCCAGGGTGATTTCCCGCAGCGCCCGCAGCCAGTTGGCCGAGGCCGGGATACAGCCGCCTTCGCCTTGCACCACCTCGACGATCACCGCCGCCGGTTTGGCAACGCCTCCCTCAGGGTCCGACAGCACGGTGCGGATATAGTCGATGGACAACTGATCGGTGTGTGCGCCATCGGTACCGAAGGGGCAGCGGAATCGATAGGGGAACGGCAGGAAGTGCGTGCCCTGGGCGATAAGGCCGTCACCGGTTTTTGGCGACAGCTTGCCCATCGCCGACAGGGCCCCTGCGGTCATTCCGTGATACCCGCCGTGAAAAGCCATCAACGGCGAGCGCCGGGTGTAATGGCGTGCCAGCTTGATGGCGGCCTCGACCGCATCCGAGCCGCTGGGCCCGCAGAACAGGATCTTGCTGGTCTCGCACATGTTCGCCGGCAGCATCGAGAACAGCTCCTGCACGAACGCATGCTTGGCCGGTGTCGCCAGGTCGAGGGCCTGCTGCAGATGATCGCTGGCGAGAAACGCCATCACGGCGTCGCGGACTTCCGGCGGGTTGTGCCCCAAGGCCAGGGTTCCGGCGTTCGACAGGCAATCGAGAAATTCCTGGCCGCTGGCGTCCTTGATCCGCATCCCCTTGCCGCTGACAAATAGCCGCTGGAAAGTCTGCGCATAGGTTCGCGCATTCGACTCGATATTTTCGAGGTAACTGAGTGCTTCCATGTTCGATCATCCGTTGGCTATGGAAAGGGAGGGGCGCAGGACATCCGCAGGTTCTGCGCAAGACCCTGTGGGAGCGAGCCTGCTCGCGATAGCGGTAGGGCAGTCGCATCGAGGGTGCATGTACCGCCGCTATCGCGAGCAGGCTCGCTCCCACAGGGGGTGGTATTCGCAAGTCCGGGCCATTTCAGCAGGCCTCTGAATTTATCGCGAGCTTTCTGGCCGGCACCTGTCCCCGTTTCCCACGCCAGACACAAAACCGGCCCCAGGGTTAAATAACCGAATCAAATCTGCCGCGTCCCCGAACGGTTCGTTCACTTTTGCCAGGCCTCCAAAAAACCTATGCATGCCTTCAAGCCCCGGGAAAACCTACTGCTGGCGACTCTGTGTGCGGCGCTGCTGAGTGGCTGCGTATTGGGCCCGGATTATCGGGTGCCGGCCGTCCCGGTTGCGACCCAGTGGCAGGCCCCCTTGCCCCATGGTGCGTCCGTGGCCGCCTTGGCTGACTGGTGGCAGCAGTTCGACGACCCGGCATTGGCCGAGCTGCTGCGCCTGGCCGAAGCCGACAGCCCGTCGATGGATCAGGCATGGGCCAATATCGCGCTGGCACGGGCGACCGCAGACAGCGATGCGGCCGATGCCATGCCCAGGGTCGATGGCCGGTTATCCAAAGGTCGTGGCGGCCAACAGACGGGGACCCAGCGCCTGGGTGGTTCAGGTGCTTCCGCCGAGCTGGACGCGGCATGGGAGATCGACCTGTTCGGCAAGCTGCGGCGCAATAACGAAGCGGCCCGTTCGCGGGTCGAGGCGCGGGTGGATGACTGGCATGACGCTCGGGTCTCACTGGCGGCACAGGTGGGCGACTACTACGTGCAATACCGTGGCTGCCAGAAACTGGTGCTGGCCTACAGGGATCAGGCTCAGTCGCAACAGGACACGGCGCGCATCACCCGTCAGTCGTTCAGTGCCGGCTTCACGTCGTCCGCCGATGCCGCCCTGGCCGATGCCAGTGCCGCCAGCAGCGCGGCGGCTTTGGTCCAGCAGCAAAGCGAATGCGAGGTGTTGCTCAAGAGCCTGGTGGCGCTGACCGGGGGCGATGAAGAGCGGCTGATCGGCGTGCTCGGCAAGACCCCGGCGCAACTGCCAGAACCCGCCGGACTCAACGTGCTGCAGATTCCTGCCGACATGCTGCGCCAGCGCCCGGATGTAGCCTCCAGCGAACGAGAGCTGGCGGCGGCAAATGCCGAGATCGGCGTGGCCCAGGCCGACCGGCTGCCGAGCCTGAGCCTGTCCGGCACCTTTTCGGTCGGCAACACGGTGGGGCAGCACAACCGTTCCTGGTCGCTGGGCCCGGTGTTGTCGGTCCCACTGCTAGACGGTGGCAAACGTCGCGCGGCGGTGGACGGTGCCAGGGCTTCTTACGACGCGGCCCTCGCGGTTTATCGCCAGACGCTGCGCACCAGTGTCATGGAAGTCGAACAGGCGCTGGTACGCCTCGATGCGGCGCGGCGACGGGAGTCCGATGTCGAGCGTTCCACCGCCGGCTTTCGTGAGTCGTTCGAGGCCATCGACCGCAATTGGCAGGCTGGCAGCGTCAGTCTGCTCGACCGCGAAACCGCGCGCCGCCAGGCGCTGACCGCGGAAATCGAATTGATCACCTTGCAACAGGATCAGGTTCGCTACTGGATCGCCCTGTACAAAGCTCTGGGCGGCGGATGGCAAGCCAGTCAGCCCCTGGCTCGGCACCCGACATCGAATGGAGAAGGCGTGTGAGGCCGACGTTGCGAAAAATCCTGCTGACCATCGTCGTGCTCGCGGTCGTGGCGATCCTGCTGACGTTTCGCCGTGGCGCCGAGCCGGTCGCGGCCGCCCCCAGCATCAGCAGCCTGAGCGTGGAGGTGGTCCAGGTCCGCCCCCAGCTCTGGCCGCAACTGCTGTTCGCCAACGGTGCACTGGCACCCTGGCAGGAGGCCGTCATCAATGCCGAGACCAGTGGTCTGCGTATCGCCAGCCTCGATGCCGATGTAGGCAGCCGGGTAAAGAAGGGTCAATTGCTGGCGACGCTGGCCTCTGACACGGTGCTTGCCGAGGAAAGCAAGCAGAAGGCATTGGTCGCCCAGGCAGTGGCGAACCTGGAACAGGCCCGGTCCAATGACCGACGTGCCCGGGTCGTCGGCCAGGGCGGCGCCTTGTCGGAGCAGCAGCGCGAAGACTATCGCATCAAGGTAGCGTTGGCCGAGGCTGATCTGGCCGGAGCCCGGGCGGAATTGCAGAGCACCCGGATCAGGCTCCGGCAGACCCGCATCGTGGCAGTGGACGACGGCATCATCTCCGCGCGCACCGCGCTGCTCGGCAAAGTGTTGTCCGCCGGCGACGAGCTGTTTCGCCTGGTACGCGACGGTCGCATCGAATGGCAGGCCGAGCTGGACGCCCGCCAGTTGGCCCAGGTCCAGGCCGGTCAGGTTGCCCGACTGACGCTGCCTGGCGGGCAGAGCCTGGAAGGGCAGGTACGGTTGGTGTCGCCTACCTTGAGCACCAAGACCAGCCGCGCTCTGGTGTACATCTCCCTGCCCACCGGCAGCCCCGCCCAGGCCGGCATGTACGCCAGCGGTCAGATCGAACTGGCACCCCGCGAAGCCCTCACGGTGCCGGACACGGCGGTGATCCTGCGTGATGGCCGCTCTTATGTGTTCACCCTCAACGACGACATGCATGTGGTCCAGCGACCGGTGGTGGTGGGCAGGCGAATGCACGAGGCGGTGGAGATACTCAGTGGCCTGGATGATCAGGCAGCCCGTATCGTGCGCGCCGGTGGCGCCTTCCTCAATGACGGCGCGAGTGTGACCCTCGTGCAATCCCAGGTCGCTCAGCCATGAATATCTCAGCCTTGTCGATCCGTTATCCGGTCCCGGCGGTGATGCTGTTCATTCTGCTTACGCTCTTCGGTCTGTTGGGCTTTGGCAAGCTAGCCATCCAGGACTTTCCGGACATGGACCTGCCGGTGGTGGTGATCAGCGCCTCGTTGGAGGGGGCGGCCCCCGAACAGCTGGAAACCGAGGTGGCGCGCAAGATCGAGGACAAGCTCACGTCCTTGCGCCTGCTCAAGCATGTGACGACCGTGATCACCGACGGGGCCGTCAGCATCAGCGTCAGTTTCGACATCGACAAGGACGGCAACGAGGCGCTCAACGAAGTGCGCAACGCGGTCGACAGCGCCATGCCGCAGTTGCCGGCCAGCCTGGATACGCCTTCGGTGTCGCGGCTGACCACCAGTGCGTCGCCGCTGCTGACCTATGTCATCGCCTCCGACGCCCTGGATGAGGAAGCGCTGTCGTGGTTTGTCGATAATGAGCTGAGCAAACAGCTGCTGTCGGTGCCGGGCGTGGCCTTGATTTCACGTATCGGCGGGGTTGATCGGGAGGTCCAGGTCAATCTCGATCCAGCCTTGATGGCCGGGTTGGGCATTCGTGTCGCGGACGTCGCCGCGCAGCTGAGGGCGATGCAAAAGGACAATTCCGGTGGCCAGGGTAATCTGGGCAGCGGCCAGCAGGCCGTGCGCACCCTGGGGGCCATCGATGATCCGGCTGTCCTCGGCACCATCGATATTCCCAGCGGCGATGGGCGTCTGCTGGCATTGAACCAACTGGCGGACATTCACGACACCCACGCCGAGCGCAGCAGCCGGGCTTTTCGCGATGACAAGCCGGTGATCGGTTTTCAGATCACCCGGTCACTGGGGTTCTCCGATATCGGTGTGGCCAACGACGTGCGCAAGCGCATGACCGAGTTTGTGCAGCAGCATCCCAATGTGCGCATCGATGAGGCCAGCGATACGGTCAAGGCCGTGCTCGCCAACTACCACGACTCGATGAACCTGTTGTACGAAGGCATGCTGCTGGCGGTGCTGGTGGTCTGGTGGTTCCTGCGGGACTGGCGCGCCACGCTGATCGTCGCCACCGCGTTGCCGTTGTCGATCATCCCCACCTTTGGCGTGATGTACTTGGCCGGGTTCACGCTCAATGCCGTCTCCCTGCTGGCCCTGGCGCTGGTCATCGGCGTGTTGGTGGACGATGCCATCGTCGAAATCGAGAACATTGCCCGGCACCTGCGCATGGGCAAGACCCCGCTTCAGGCGGCCACCGAAGCTGCGGACGAGATCGGCCTGGCGGTGCTCGCCACGACCGCCACCCTGGTCGCGGTGTTTCTGCCCACAGCCTTCATGGGCGGGGTGGCTGGCAAACTGTTTCGCCAGTTCGGCGTGACCGCCTCGGTGGCGCTGTTGTTTTCGCTGCTGGTGGCCCGGGTCCTGACCCCGATGATGGCGGCCTATTTCCTCAAGGCCAAGACCGATACCGAGCACGACGGCCCGTTGATGACCCGCTACCTGGGCTGGATCCATGCCAGTCTGTCCCGCCGCAAAACCACGATGGTCCTGGCCAGCCTGTTTTTTATCGGAGCCCTCGCACTGGTGCCGTTGTTGCCCACCAGTTTCCTGCCGGCCCAGGACGTCGGTCGCAGCCGGATAACCCTGGAATTGCCTCCCGGTACGACGCTGGAGCAAACCACCGGGATGGCGTTGCAGGCCAGCGAAAGGCTGAGCGAGATGCCCCAGGTCAAGCATGTGTTCATCTCGGTGGGGACGGCCAGCAATTCGGGGGCCGGGCCGGCAGATATAACCGGCGCCGGCGATGCCATCCTGACGGTGGATCTGGTGGACCGGAACCAGCGCGATCTCAAGCAGGTGCAAGTCGAAGCGCAGATGCGCGAGGTGCTGCGTACATTGCCCGGAGTACGGATCAATGTCGGGGGCGACGGGAGCGGCGAGAAACTCAATATCGTCCTGGCCAGCGACGACGGAGACCTGTTGGAGCGAACGGCAAGTGCGCTGGAACCGCAACTGCGCGAGCTGCACGGGATCGGCAACGTCACCTCCAGCAGCGCCCTGCAACGCCCGGAAATCCAGATGCGCCCGGACTTCGCCCGCGCGGCGGAGCTGGGGATCACCAGCCAGGAGATCGCCGATACCTTGCGCATGGCGACCTACGGCGAATATTCCTCGCAACTGGGGAAAATCAATTTGTCGCAGCGCCAGGTCGATGTGCGGGTACGGATGGATTCGCTGCTGCGCGACGATTTGCAGAGTATCAACCAGCTACGGGTGACCGGCCGTGACGGCCAAGTCGCCCTGTCCTCGCTGGGAGAGATCAGCATGGGCAGTGGGCCGGCGCAGATCAGTCGGCTCGATCGCTTGCGCAATATCACCCTGTCCATCGAACTCAACGGGCGCAACCTGGGTGAAGTCATGGCCGAGGCCAGCCAACTACCGGCGATGCGCAATCTTCCACCCGAGGTAAAAAGGGTGGAGCAGGGCGAGTTGCAACTGATGACTGAGTTGTTCGGGAGCTTCAGCCTGGCCATGGCCATCGGTGTGTTCTGTATCTACTCGGTCCTGGTGTTGCTGTTCCACGATTTCCTGCAGCCGGCCACGATTCTATCGGCGCTGCCGCTCTCCTTGGGCGGCGCTCTGGTGGCGTTGTTGGTATGCAATTTCAGCTTTTCCCTGCCATCGGTCATCGGTTTGCTGATGCTGATGGGGATCGTGACCAAGAACTCCATTCTGTTGGTGGAGTACGCGATCATGGCTCGCCGCGATTATGGCCTGGGTCGATATGACGCGTTGGTGGATGCCTGCCACAAGCGTGCCCGCCCCATCCTGATGACCACCATCGCAATGGGCGCAGGCATGCTGCCCACCGCGCTGGGCATGGGTGAAGACCCCAGCTTCAGGCAGCCGATGGCTGTGGTGGTCATGGGCGGCTTGCTGACTTCGACGCTGTTGAGTCTGTTGGTGGTGCCGGTGATTTTCACTTATGTCGACGATGTGTTGGAGTGGTTGAAACACCGCACGCGCAGGTCAACGGGCAAGACAGTGGAAGGCGGGAATGCGAGGGTGTAAATCATCCCCCAACACCCGCTCGATTGCAGTGACCGAGCAAAGGTTGGGGGGACGTTTTATACAGCTTGGCGAATAGCGGGGGCACCATTCCACTCGATGCCCGATGGCGTGGCATCCATCGAGTGCATCCAGCGGATGAGCGAGCGGCGTCCACCAATGCCCATTTTTATGGCAGCACGTTTCAGATAACTTTCGACGGTGTTGACTTTCAGGTTGAGTTGTTCCGCCAGTTCCGGGGCAGTGCGACCGGCCAGTAAACCTACACACACTTCGGTTTCACGGGAGGACAAGCTCAATCCGGACAAAGCCAGTCGGTCGGCGAATCTCTGGCGTAGTGCTTCCATCCCGCCGTTTTCCGGACCTTCCAATGGGAGGCAAGCATCCTGTCGGTTGACCTCAGCTGGCACCAGGGCGGCAACATGCTCTTCGACCATGGGCAACAGAAGGGAGGAAAAATCTTTCAGCAGCGCATGTTCCTGTGCAGTAAAGCCGCTGGAAAAAGGTGAGCGGTAGACGGAAAGAACGTAGCGGATGCCGTTTTTTCGGGTGGTCAGGTGCAGTTGGGTGGTGGTGTTGTGACGGGGAAGGCTGTCCGATTGTTCACGATTGAGCAGACAGCGAGAAAAATTGGGGACTTTGTGAGGAGTCGAATCCTCGAAGAAAATATCATCGGCCAGGAAAAAAGGCTTTGCGGTATGAGCATCTATGACAGCGTCGATGCAGGCGCTGTCCATACCAACGCCGCCTATGCTGGAAGTGCTGGGTTCAGAAATATGGCTCGATCCTATCCTTTGCTCGGTAATATGCGTTGCATCGACAGGTATTTCGGTAAGTATCAGATCGTGCAACAAACGAGGAAAGTTGCGGCTTCCAGTACTGGCAATCACTTTGCCAACATGCGGGAATAGTCGTTGTAGGTTCATCCTTTCTCCAATTTCATGCCAGAGTCTTGGTGTTATAGATGCAGCTCAGTATGCATGTGTTTTTTTGCTGGAATGTTTCGGTCGGTGAATGTTTGGTCGATATCAAAGGGTTTATGGGAGGTGTCTGACGAACGGCTGGCCATAAGGAATTGTTCGTGGACGGTGATTGTCTGGATGGCATTCTTTCTGAGCACTTCTGTATAAGTGCCAGGCGTGCATGGCAGGGTGCCGTAGATGATGGTTTCTCCCTTTGAGCCCAACGCAGTGTTGTGCCTGGCAACGGTCCATCCGGAGCGTTTCAGGATTTTTTCCATCATGGTGTCAACGACAATTTCATAGGTGTCTATATTTTGCAGTTGTGCAAACTTTATCATTGACAGGAAAAGTGCCACCGTGCGAACGTCTATGTTGGCCTGGGTGACTTCTCCTGCTGAGGCTTTATCTGCCGAAAGTGCAAATCGGGTGGCTTCCCAACAGTGATTTGAGTGCGGCCTGATGTTGCCTTCGGGGAGAATGAAACTTAGAGCGCCACTCATGAGAGTCGGTTTGTTGGATGGGCGTAAACGTACACAGCCGGTGACACGTTCATGGGTGTGAGTATAAATATAGAATGCGTCAGGATCGTCATATTCATCCCATTCGTAATCGGTGCCCTGATAACTTTCAATGTCCCACTTCTTTCTGTCGATGAAGGCGGTTTTACGAATGGCAAGTATCTGCTGTAGCGTCTGGGGTGGGATTTTTGAGTAGGAAGCGATGCGGGTAGATACGCCGGAAAGATGATGAATACAGGAGGAGTAGTTCATGGATGACGTTTCTTGGTTGTGGGTGAAGCTACTGTTAACTTTGCACTAAATCATTTCAACTGTCCTAAAGTACAGTGTGTGATTTTGTAGAGTGTATAGTCTAATTAGTTGCTGGATAAATGCGATGAATAGTGTTCGGAAAGAGGATGGGAGAGGGTGGTTTAGTATCGTCTAGAGTCCAAAAAAGTACCGGATTGAAATAAGCGCTAGATGTCGTTGAGAGGCAGCAAGGCGGCGGATTCAGGCAGGGAGTGAGTGTCTGTTTTTTTGACGGTAGCCTAAAAGGTCGATAACACACTGATAGCTCTTGGGTCGAAAAATTGACGCCAGGATCAAGATAAGTAACCAGCTTGTAATAGAGGTGTGGGAGCGTTCTTAAATAGCAGGTCGCAGCCCCTGCTGGATGTTTAAACGACTGTATGAGTAGTAGGTGGAAAGTACAATCGAGTGCTGGCGTGACTTTAGTGTAACTGCTCTAAGTACGGGGAAATTGGTCTGATGTCATACAACTAAAAAGTTGATGTTGTGCGTAGAAGACCTTTCCAAACCTGAAAAAGACGAGCCATCGCGGCTCCTGGCATGGATGACCTTATGTCTTATATCGCGTTTTCACTGATGACTGTCTTGCTGGTTCCAGGACCGACAAATTCATTGCTGCTGCAAACCGGGATAAAGAGAGGGTTGAACGCCCGCTCCATGAGGTTTGTCGTGGCCGAATGGCTGGCTTATGTCATTCAGATGACGATATGGGGGGTGTCCATCGATCTTTTGATGACTGATCATTCCTGGGTGGTCATTGCGACCAAATGCTTTGCAGTGTGCTTTTTGTTTTATATTTCCCTGAAACTGTGGTTTTCGGTAAAGGATCATCTACCTGGCAACTCGGTGGGTATCAATGTGCCTGACCTGTTTGTGGCGACGTTGACCAATCCGAAAGGGCTGTTCTTCGTTTCCTTTGTTGCACCGACTGGAACGTTTCTGTCGCTGAACAACTACCTGCCATTCATGATGCTGTTCACGGCTATTATCTTTCCGGTCGGACTGGTCTGGATCGCGATCGGCGCCTTCTGTGGACGTAAGCTCCACACCATTGTTTCCGGCCGGCTTTTGAGTCGGGCTATTTCGTTGGTGATTGGTTTGTTCGCATGCGGGATGCTTTTCAACATCGCATCACAGGTTTTGTTCGCCTGAGTGTGTGTTCGGTAATGTCGGGCATGGCGTCGGGTCTCGACAAGACCGTCGCCGGCATCGTAGGGGCTATGAGGAAGGGGAGTTAAACGAAGTTAAGTTGCACCGCTTTGATCATTGCTTGTTTGACATTGGTGCAATCCATTTTCTCGGTCATCTGTTTTGCATGAAACTTCACTGTTCGCTCGGTGATGTTCATGATCAAGCCTATCTCCTTGTAGTTTTTCCCCAGTGCGAGCCAGCGCAGGAATTCAATTTCCCTGGGGGATAGTTTCAAGTTGCTTTCACTGGCGATTTCCATGGGCCGATATTGATTGGCGATGACGCTGAGAGTTTTGATGATGAACAGGTTCGAGCGGACGATGGTGGGGAAGTCGGGATCATTCTCTTCTGAAGACAGGTGAAGGGAGCCGAATGCTCGACCGGGTTCATGGATGGGAACGGTGTAACCCTGTTTGATGCCGTAGGAGGCTGACTGGTCGAATATCTCGGGGTTGTTGTCTATTTCCGCCGGTATTTCATTCCAGAAAAAAGGTATAGCGGTGATGGCCGTGTTAGCCATGACCGGATCTGATTTGTAGAGTGAGTTCTTGCGGTAGGTGTCCACCCATTCGGATGGGTAGTTGCTATAGATGGAAACCTTGGAGTTGTTGGACGGTGTGGGCTCCAGATGGACGTAGGCGAACTTATCGATCCCCAGCTTGGAAAATATCCATCCCAGTATCTCGGTGTACTCCTCTTCGCTCACGCCCGAGATGTTGTTCTCCACCTCTTGGATTAAATTGAACAGATGACTTGAAATGGGCTTGAGCATGATGAGCGAGCTCGAAAGTTTGAATGTAGGACTTTGACGTAGCCAGGCTCTATACCTTTAGAGTCGCCAAATGGGAGTGAAAGTTTTCAGAGCCGGCTCAACAACGACACGAACAGGTCGGGGCTTTGCTCAGTGCTACGAAGGCGCTCGGGGCGAGAGGCATCTCCCTGTTCATCAGGGGGATTATCAAGGGGTGGTCATGCTGTTCCAGCACCCCATGATGTTGCTGCTTTGATCGATGAATCGATGTCATTGTGCCTCCTGGCAAGTACGGCCTCACACCATGGGCAGCGAGACCGCTAGTTAAACTATATGTACTGAAACGATTAACTGGGAGGTAGTATAGACAGCTTTTCCGATACAGCCAGTGACATTGAAAAAGCTTTAATTTTCAGGCTGCAATGCCCTTTTCAGGAACCCTGCCGTTCGACTCTGGGCACAGTCGACCACCTGGCCTGGCGTTCCGCAAACCACCATTTTCCCACCCTGGGAACCCGCTCCCGGGCCAATATCGATGACCCAGTCGCTTTGCGCCACCACCCGCATGTCATGCTCCACCACGACCACCGTATGACCGTCATCCACCAGGCGATTCAACTGCACGAGCAGGCGATCCACATCCTGGGGGTGCAGTCCGTTGGTCGGTTCATCCAGTACGTACAACGTAGCCCCTCGGGCTTTGCGCTGCAGTTCCGTTGCCAACTTGATGCGTTGCGCCTCGCCGCCGGACAGTTCCGTGGCCGGTTGGCCCAGGCGCAGGTAGCCTAATCCGATATCCTGCAGGACCTGCAACGCGCGTTTTGGCGCCGCTTGCCCGGCAAATACCTCGAGCGCCTGGTTGACGGTCAATTGCAATACCTGTGCGATGTTCAATCCCTGCCAGTTCACGGTCAGCGTCTGCGGGTTGTAGCGCGCACCTTGGCAGGTCGGGCAGGGTGCATACACGCTGGGCATGAACAGCAACTCGACACTGACAAAGCCTTCACCTTCGCAGGTTTCGCAACGGCCCTTGGCGACGTTGAAAGAAAACCTTCCGGCATCGAATCCCAGTTCACGGGCCTGCTCCGTCGCGGCAAACAACTTGCGCACGTGGTCGAACAAGCCGGTGTAGGTGGCGAGGTTGGAGCGCGGCGTGCGGCCAATGGGTTTCTGGTCCACCCGGACCAGACGCTTGATGGCGTCGAGTCCGGCGGTGACACGTCCGCCGCTGGCTTGTTCGGGTTCGTCTTCCAGGCTTGCCTCATCCGGTTCGGCGTCGTGGCTGGCCAGGCCCAGGTGGGTACCTACCAGGTCCAGCAGGGCTTGGCTGACCAGACTGGATTTACCAGAGCCGGAAATGCCGGTCACGGCGGTGAAGCAACCGAGGGGAAACGCTGCGCTCAGGTTATCGAGATTGTTGCGGGTGATGCCCTCCAGGCGCAACCAGTCGTCCGGCGCTCGAGGACTGCGCGAGACATGAGTCTTTTCGGCAAAGAGATAAGCGCGGGTTCGCGACTCGGGTACTTGGGCAAGCCCACCAGGCGGGCCGCTGTAGAGAATCTTGCCACCCTGTTCACCTGCATCCGGGCCCACGTCGACCAGCCAGTCGGCGCGGCGCATGGTGTCCAGGTCGTGTTCGACCACGAACACCGAATTGCCAGCGGCCTTGAGACGTTGCAGGGCGTCGAACAGCGCTTCGCTGTCGGCAGGGTGCAGGCCGGCGGAAGGCTCGTCCAGCACATAGATCACCCCGAACAGCTGGGAGTTGAGCTGGGTTGCCAGGCGCAGGCGTTGCAGCTCGCCGGAAGACAGCGTCGGGGTGCTGCGCTCCAGGGCCAGGTAGCCCAGGCCGAGGTCGATCAGGGTGACGATCCGCTCCAGCAATTCGGCGGCAATGCGTTGCGCGGCCAAGCGTTTTTCCAGGGACAGATTGGGCGTATGGCGCGCGTCCGGCCCGCCTGCGTGGGGGCTTTCGCCCCTGGCAGCCCGTTGCTCGCGAGCCTCTCGGGTTTGCCGGTGCGTGAGGACGTCGGTCGATTCTTCGGGTTGCTCCAGATAATCCGCAGCCGTTACACCCTTGAGCACATCGGCCAGTTCCAACAGGGAGAGGTGCGACAGCTCGGCAATGTCCAGGCCGGCGAACGTGACGGTCAGTGCCTGGCGCTTGAGGCGTTTGCCGGCGCATTCGGGGCAGGCACTGGCGCGCATGTATTGCGCCACGCGTTTGCGCATCTGGGCACTTTGCGAGTGCATGAAGGTATGCAGCAGGTAGCGCCGGGCGCCACTGAAAGTGCCCTGGTAACTGGGTTCGAGTTTGCGTTTGAGGGCGGCGCGGGTCTGGGCCGGCGTAAGCCCTGCGTATACCGGGACAGTGGGTGTCTCTTCGGTGAAGAGGATCCAGTCGCGCTGCTTTTTCGGCAGGTCGCGCCATGGGATATCGACGTCGTAGCCCAGGGTCACCAGGATATCCCGCAGGTTCTGCCCCTGCCAGGCCATCGGCCAGGCTGCGACTGCGCGCTCGCGGATGGTCAACGAAGGGTCCGGTACCATGGACTCCTCGGTCACTTCGTAGACTAGCCCCAGGCCATGGCATTGCGGGCATGCGCCCTGTGGCGTATTGGGCGAGAAGTCCTCGGCATAGAGCATCGGCTGGTCGGCCGGATAGCTGCCCGCCCGGGAGTACAGCATGCGAATCAGGCTCGACAAGGTGGTGACGCTGCCCACCGAGGATCGCGCACTGGGCGTACCGCGTTGCTGCTGCAAAGCCACCGCCGGCGGCAGCCCCTCGATGCTGCCCACGTCCGGCACGCCCACCTGGTCGATCAGACGCCGCGCATACGGCGCGACGGATTCGAAGTAGCGACGCTGGGCCTCCGCGTAGAGCGTCGAGAAGGCCAGCGACGACTTGCCCGAGCCCGACACGCCGGTAAACACCACCAGGGCATCGCGCGGGATATCGACATCAATGTTCTTGAGGTTGTGTTCGCGCGCGCCACGCACCCGGACGAAACCGCTGTACTCGAGTGGTGGGGCAGAGCTATCCAGGCTGGCGCGTGGGGGCATCGGGTGTTCCTTGTGGTTCAGTGCGACCTTAACCCGTCAAGGTGGCGCGGCGAAACTGCATCGCTCGACGAGTGCAAAATGCAATCTGAGTCACAGCGATGAAAATCATGCGACAGGCTTTAGCGGTTTTCGTGCGATAAAAATTTACTAGCACTGAGAGAAATGCGAAAAGCTTCTCAGTTTTCCCATGGATATGGACTTCTCATGCCTCGATCGAAACGCCTCATTACGCTGTTTGTCGCGCTGCTGGGCGTTGCCGGGCTGTGGTACATGTGGATACTCGCCAGCGCCAATCTGGAATGGGGTGGTGCCAGCCCGGACCGGCAACAGCTCGGCGCGGTGAAGGATACCCGACTGCGGGCGATGACCCAGTACTGCACGGGCGTCGCCGTGACCGGGCAAAGCACCTGGCTGGTCGGGCGCCTGGACGGTGACGCCAACCAGTTGAAACCCGGCGCCGAGGTGGTGAACCTGGACGCTGTGGTCTATGGCAGACCTAAAGCGCCAGAGCCGGGAGGGTATTACGCCAATCTCATCGTCCGTGAAGAAGAAACCTCCTTCATTTCACGCCTGGATGCCCAGGGGCAGTTCCAACTGGTGGCTCACGTCAGCGGCGCGGCTTGCCTGGTCGCCAGTCCGGACGGCGCCAGTGTATTCCTGCTGACCGGCCTGGACCGGCCTGAAGGTGCCAACGCCGACGACGTCAGCCAGACCGTGGTCTTGCGCAGCGACGATCAAGGCAAGCACTGGACCTGGTTGAGCAAAGGCTGGTTTGCCGGCGCCGACTCGTTGGCCTGGAATCTGAAGCCGTATTTTCACGGCGCGGATGAAGTCTGGGCCTGGGGCCGGCCGGCTACTGCCGATGACTTCGGCGGCGAGACGACCCCGGGTGTCGTTCCCACCGGGGTCTTCTATTCTGCCGATCGTGGCATGAGCAGCACACCGATCGTGGCGTCCGAGTCGTTGCTGGTGTCCGCTGAGTCAGTGCACGAAAAACACCCCGGCATCACTGAATGGCGCACCGACCTGGGCGAGCAAGGGGAGGTGCGAACCAACGTCCTGCAGTTGGATGACCGGCATGCGTTCATCTGGGTGTCCCAGCGCTTCTGGGCCAGCAACCCCGACGGCGTCAGCAACAACCTTGCGTTCAACCTGACTACCCGTGCCCGTTTGCAGCGTGAAGCGGGGGAGTGGCGGGTAGTGGAGGTACAGCGTGAGGACAATCTGTTTGTCAGCATGCTGATCCAGAACGACAGCGGACGGGTCATCGGACTGATCGACCAAGGCAACGGTGGCCGCGACGTTATCGCCGAACTGGACACCGGCGCGCTGACTTGGCGCACCTTGAGCGAGTTGCCCAGCCCGTTTGCACCCCTGGCCTCGGAGAGCCGGGTGCGCGAGGAGCATTTCTGGGTTGGGCAAAACAGCCTGCTGATCAACACCACCAGCGCACACCACCCGCCGCGCTGGCTCTACTGGTGGTCGGACGCGACCATTTCGGCCGACGGGGTGTTCTACTCCAACGACTGGGGCCAGTCCTGGAAACGCCTGGCCATTGATGGCTACCTGGGCATCGTCGGGTTTCAGCCGGCACAGGACCGGGTGATCTGGGGCAAAGGCAATTGGTTCGACAATCATGATGGTGGGCTTTATTCCTATGGGTTGCACTGAATGATTGTCTGATTTGCGTTGTCTGGCCTGGTGCTTCGCGAGCAGGCTCGCTCCCACAGTGGATTTGCGGTGAATGCACTATTGATGCCGGGCGCCGGACCTGTGGGAGCGAGCCTGCTCGCGATGGCGGTGGCACATTCCGCAGGGATGCAGACTGGACCGACGCCTTCGCGGGCAAGCCCGATCCCACAGTGGATTTGCGGTGAATGCAGCATTGACGCCGGGCGCTGGACTTGTGGGAGCTGGGCTTGCCCGCGATAGCGGTGGCAGGGTCAATATGGGGTCAGGCTGAGGTCGGGGGGCCATCCTTAACGAATGACCGCTGTTCAGTGGGATGTACCCTCGACAAACTCGATCTTGTTGCCGACGTTGTACTTACCCGAAGGCTTGTTCATGGGCAGGCGCTTGATTTCCTCGAGCGTATTGCTGTCATACACGATCAGCGCACCGTCGGTGTCCCAGATGCTCAGCAGCAGATAACGGCCGTCACGGGTGAACTCGACATGGGCGGCGGTCTTGCCGGGCATGGGACGCAGGGTGTGGGCGATTTCCAGGGTCTGTTTGTCGATCAGGTGGATGGCATCGTTGCCCTGGGCGAAGAACACGTCGGTCCAGGCGTAGCGGGAATTGGCATGGCTGCGCAGGAAGAAGCCCGGCCCCAAGGTCGGTATCTGCTTGATGACTTTCCAGGTATCGAGGTCGATCACCGACACCAGTCCCTTGCTGATGTTGGGCGTCGCGAACAGCCAGCGCCCGTCGCGTTTCCAATAGGTGCCCGAGCCCAGATGAGGCATCCCCGGCAAGGCGATGTCGGTCACCACGCGGCCGCTGTCCAGGTCGATCACCTGTCCGCCCTGGGCCTGGCGGGAGGTGGCGAGTAACTGGCGATAGTCGGGCGAGAAGGAGAAATCATCCAGTTGGTCCTGTACCTCGATACGCCTCGGCACGAAGTCCGGCTTCGGACCGGTGGACAGCTCCCAGACTTCCTTCACATCCTTCAAGGCGACAATGAAACTGTTGCGCGGCGGAGCGGTGTAGACCGCGCTGACCCGCGAGGCCTTGCCATCGCGGCCCACCGTCTCGATCATCTTCACCAACGACAGGTCCCGGGCATCCAGCACCGCGAGATTACCGGGCAGGTAATTGCCCACCAGCACCCAGCGCCCGTCCTTGCTCACCGCCAGGTTGCGGGTATTGAGCCCGGCGCGCACCTCGGCGATCAACTTTAGGTTGTGCAGGTCATACAGGCTGATCCAGCCGTCCCGGGAGGCTAGATAGACGAAGCGCCCGTCAGGGGAGAACTTCGGCCCGCCGTGCACGGCAAAGTGCGAGGCGAAGCGGGCCAGCACCTCGAAGCGATCGCCATCGACGATGTCGACATGATGGTCACCGGCTTCCACCACCACGAACAGGTTCAACGGGTCGGCGTTGTGCTGGGGTTTATCGGGCAGGCTGGCGACATCCGCCAGCACTCGGTGGCTTTGGCGGATGTCGTCTTCGCTCCAGGTCGGCTCGACGGCGAGCGAGCGCTGGAGATATAGCGTCAGGCCGTCGATCCGTGCAGGCTCGAGCACCGCGCCGAACGCTGCCATCTGGCTGGCCGGGCGACCCTTTTCGATTACCTGGCGGATTTCGTCGGGTTTGATCCGGCTCAGGCTCTGGGGCAACAGCGCGGGCCCGGCGCCGCCGATGCGATTGGCGCCATGGCACTGTTGGCAGTGCTGCTGGTAATCGCGCTCGGCCTGTTCCAGGTCCGGCCCGCCGGTCACGTTGGCATGGGCTGCGCCGACCCACATCAACGGCATCACCCACCAGCGCCTCATGGCGCTACCTTCGACAGTTGAGGCCGGGTGGGTAGGGGCAGCAGGCGCGCCGGATGATGCAGCGGTTGGTGGGCGAATAGCCCGACCACCTGGCCGATCACCGTCAGGGTCGGCAGGCCTTCGGCGCAACTTCTTGCCAACTCCGGCAGTTGCGCGAGGGTGCCGCGCAGCACTTGCTGGTCGGGGCGGGTGCCGTTGCTGACCAGTGCCGCCGGGGTGTCAGCTGCCAGGCCGGCCTCCATCAACCGCGCGGCAATGGTGCCCAGGTTCGACAGCCCCATGTAGAACACCAGGGTCTGGCTGGCCTCCGCCAGGCTTTGCCACGGCAGGCCCAGGTCGCCTTCGCGTTGCAGGTGGCCGGTGATGAAGCGACAGGAGTTGACCAGGTCGCGATGGGTCAACGGGATGCCGGCGTAGGCACTGCAACCGGACGCGGCGGTGATGCCAGGTACCACTTGGCAATCGATGCCACGGGCCAGCAGGTACTCCAGCTCCTCGGCGCCACGGCCGAAAATGAACGGATCGCCACCCTTGAGCCGGACCACCCGTTGACCCTGGTCGGCGAGATCGGCGAGCAGTTCGTTGATCTGCGGTTGGGGCAGGCTGTGGCAGCCAGCCGCCTTGCCGACATAATGCCGGGCGCACGGCAGGGGGATCAGGCCGAGCAATTGCGGGCTGATCAGGCGGTCATAGACCACCGCATCGGCCTGCATCAACAGGCTCCAGGCACGCAGCGTCAACAGGCCAGGGTCACCGGGGCCGGCGCCAACCAGAGCGACTTCGCCCGGTCTGAAAGGGGATTGTAGCGCCGCGGGTAGAACGAGGGGGACGGGCATGAGGTTTCCTTGGTTCGGACTCAAATTATCGGGTGCAAGGCATCGCCACGCTGGGAATCGCATCCAGGCCAATTTCCTTGTCGCTGAGATGGCAACCGGGATCCTGGCCCCACAGGTCGCCATCGGCCCAGGCCCGGGTACGGGTGTTGCCGTTGCAGATGGCCAGCCAGCGGCATTGTCCGCAGCGACCGCCGACAGCTCGCGGATGCTCGCGCAGTTTCAGCAGCAGCGCGTCGGGGCGGTCCAGCCAGAGGGCCTTGAACGGCGTCTGGCGGACATTGCCCACCGAGTGCTGCCACCAGTAGGTGTCGGGGTGGACCTCGCCGGTGTTGTCGATATTGGCGATACCGCTGCCCGAAGCGTTACCGCCCCAGGCCCGCAGCATCCGCTCCAGTTCGCCATAACGATGGGGCTGACGGCGGGCGACCCATTGCAGCAGCAGGATTGCATCGGCGTCGTTGTTGCCGCTGACGAAATCACTTTCGCGGCCCTGTTCGATGTCGCGCCAGGCCCGCTCGAAGATCATCGTCATGGCCTCGCGACTCATCTGCTGATGGGCATCGAGCTTGCGGCTGCGCTTGCCCCGGCCGCTGTAGTTGAGGTGCGACAGGTAGAACTTCTGCACGTCGTACTCATTCATCAGGTCCAGGAGCCGGGGCAGTTGGGCATGGTTCTGCTGGGTCAGGGTAGTGCGCAGTCCGACCCGGATTCCCTGCTCACGGCAGAGCCGGATGGCGGCCATGGAGCGGGCGAAACTGCCCTTGAGCTGGCGGAAGGCATCGTGGGTCGCTTCCAGGCCATCGATGCTGATGCCGACGTAGTCGAAGTTCGCGGCGCGGATCTGCTCGATGTTGCTCGGGTCGATCAGCGTGCCGTTGGTGGACAGGGCGAGGAAGAAGCCTTTGTCGCGGGCATGGGCGCAGAGCTGGAACAGGTCTTCGCGCAACAGCGGTTCGCCGCCGGAGAGGATCAGTACGCGCACACCGGCGTCATGCAGGTCGTCGATGACCTTGAGCGCGGCAGCAGTGTCCAGCTCGTCACGAAACACGCTGTCGGCCGAGGTGGCGTAGCAGTGCTTGCAGGTCAGGTTGCAGCGCCTGAGCAGGTTCCAGATCACCACCGGCGCCCGGCTGCTGCCCGCGGGGGCGGTGCGTGGAGCGGGGCACTGGCCGGCCAGGGCGCGCAGATAATGGCTGATCCTCAACATGGTCGCTCCTTCCGATACACGATTCTCGATCTATGTGCTCAGTGCACAAACCTGTAGGAGCAAAGCTTGCTCGCGATAGAGGTGGAACAGCCAATAGCGGTCGACTGACTTGCCCCAATCGCGAGCAAGCTTTGCTCCTACAGGTCCTGGTTTAACTGACAGGCATCAGGCGCAGGCCGGTTTTCTTCAGGATGCGGCTGCTCACCAGCATGTCGTCGGCGGCACAGGCATCTCCCAGCAGGTAGCGCAGATGGTCGCGGTAACTGTCGATTTCCGCGCGGCTGCGGCCGTGGACCATCGCGAACAGGTTGTAGCGCCAGCCAGGCCTGCGCGGGCGCCGGTAGCAGTGGCTGACGAAGGGCTGCGCGCCCAGCAACGAACCGAGGCGCGGCATGTCGGCGTCGGCGACGTCCCAGACGGTCATGCCGTTGTGGCGATAGCCCAGGCGGTAGTGGTTGGGAACGGCGGCGATGCGGCGGATGGCACCTTCGGCTTGCAGACGTTTGAGTAGGTCGAGGGTGGATTCCACACTCAGCTCCAGTTGCTCCGCGAGCCAGGCCCACGGGTCTTCCAGCAGTGGCAAGCCTTCCTGGGTCAGTTCGACCAGGCGCCGCGCCAGAGATGTTTCATTCAACCGCGGTGGCGCTTGCAGCGATGGTTCAGACGGGGAAATACAGGCCGACATGGTAAGTCTCCTCCTTGGGCAGGTTCAGTGGCACCAGGCCGGTCAGGCGCTCGATGCGCAGCAGGCTTTCGCTGATGGCCTGTTCGCTGGCGCAGGCCAGCACGAACCACATGTTCAGGTGATGCTCGCGGCGATAGTTGTGGGCCACCTCGGGCATCGCCGCGAGCCGCTCGGTAACGGCTTCGAAGCGGGCTTCGGGCACTGCCAGCGCTGCCAGGGTGAACGCGCCGCCCAGGCGATCTACATCGAACATCGGGCCGAAACGGGTGAGCACGCCGTCGTTGAGCAGTTCGTGCAGCCGGTCGAGCAGTTCGTCGCTGCTGCTGCCCAGCTCTAGGGCCAGTGCCTGCCAGGGTTGGCGCACCAGCGGCAGGCCCAACTGCAGGCGGTTGATCAGGCGGCGGTCGAGGTCATCCATCGATACGGGTTCCTGCCGGTGGGGTGAAGCGACCGCCGCACTGCTTGAACAGGTGGGTGCTGAACAGTAGTTGGTGAGGCAGATCGTCCAGCAGATGCTCGGCCAGCAATGCCTGGACCTGGGCCTCGACCCGGTCTCGCTGGCGGCCATGGATCATGCAAAACAGGTTGTACTGCCACTGGGGCAGCCGCCGTGGCCGCTGGTAGCACAGGTTGATGCCCGGGGCCTTGCCGAGGCGGCGACCGACTTCATCGACCAAGGCGTCCGGCACGTCCAGCACCAGCATGGCGTTGGCGGCAAAACCCAGGGCGCGGTGGTTGACCACCAGGCCGACCCGGCGGAACAGGCCTTGTCCCTGCCATTGCCCTATCCGGTCGAGCACCTGTTGTTCGTCGGCGTCGACCTGTTCGGCCAGGGCCTGGAAGGGGCGCGGCGTCAGCGGCAGGCCGCTCTCCAGAAGACGGCGCAGGGCCAACGACTGGTGTTCGCTCAAAGGCTGGTTCATGAGGTGGCCTCCAGGGCAAAGCCCAGGTTGATGCGGTAGGCGGTGAGCATGGGCAGGTCCAGCGGTATCAGGCCGGTGTCGTGCTCCAGTTCCCGGAGAATGTTGTCCAGATGAGCGCGGTCGGGACCGGTGAGGACGAACCACAGGTTGTAGCGATGCTCCCGCGCATAGTTGTGGTTGACCTCGGGATACTGGCTGACGCGGGCGGCCACCTGTTGCAAGCGGTCCTCGGGCACGGCCAGGGCCGCCAGGGTGCTGGTACCGGCCCGGGTGTGTTCGAACACCGGGCCGACCCGGTACAGGGTGCCGGCTACTTGCAGGTGTTGCAGGCAGTCAAGGACCTGGGCTTCGCTGCAGCCGAGGGCGTCGGCCATCGCCCGATAGGGTTCGGCGCACAACGGCATGCCATGCTGGAAACGGTCGATCAGGCGACGGGCCAGTGAGTTCTCCGTCATGGTCAATACCCCGGTTTATGCGCGCGGCTGGTAAAGAAAATGCCGCTGGGGCTGAGGGCGGGCAGGGTCGCCAGGCGTTCGAGCCGGTAGGGGTCCCAGACCTGTACGTCGTTGCCATCCCGAGCCGACAGCCATAGCTGGTCGCCGCGAGCGGTGAATTCCATGTGCAACACTGCAGGCCCCGGCCGCAGATCAGCCACGATGGCGTGGGTCTGAGTGTCGATGACCTGGACCCGGTCGTTGTCCGGATAGGCGAAGTTGACCCACAACTGTCGTCCGTCCGGGCGTACCGTGACAAACACCGGCTGACCAGCCACGGCGATGGCGTCGGTCTGCTGCCAGTCGCGGGCATTCATCACCAGCACCTGGTGATGCCCGACGGCGGGCACGAAAGCCTGTCCGTCGGCCATGGCCCAGCCTTCCAGATGGGGCATCTTGTAAACCGGGAGCCGCGCCTGACCGCGCCCGTAATGCCCCAGCACGCGCTTCACGCCGCGTTCCGGATGCCACAGGTCGAGCTGCGCCATGCCGTCCTCGCCGAACAAACCCGCCATGTAATAGCGGCCCTCGGGGGTGATCAACGCGTCATAAGGCTGCTGGCCAATGGCGGTAAAACGCTCGATGCGTGGTACCTGGCCCTGGCTGAAGTCGGCCGTCCAGATTTCGCCCGTGTCGAACAGGCTGAACACGAAGCGCTGTCCCGGTGCGTCCACCAGGCCGACCACCCGGGAACGTTTGCTGCCGTCCGGCAAGGGTGTGGCCGGGATGTCGGCGACCTGTTCCAGAGTCCGGGCGTCGAACACCTTGACGCCGCCGGGTTCGTAGTTGGAGACAGCAATCAGCTTGCCGTCCTGGCTGATCGCGCCGCCTATGCTGTTGCCGCCCTGGAGGATGCGCCGCTCGATCCTCAGGGTCAGCAGGTCGACCTTGCTCAAGCCGCCGTCACGACCGAACACGTAGGCATAGCGCTGGTCACGGGAAAACACCACTGAAGCATGGGAGAGGTCGCCCAGCCCTTCGACACGACCGAGCACGGTGCGGCCGTCGCTTTCGATGACCTGCATGCTGCCGCTGGCGCGTTCCACCACCACACCGAGGTCACCGGTGCCGCGCAGCGGTGCCTGGGCGCAGGCCGACAGCAACAGCACAGCGGCTGTATAGGACAGGAGGGAACGGATCATGGGTCGGTTTTTCCTTGCAGGAGCCGGTCCACCAGCCAGCGGATGTCGTCAGGCCCGAGCAGCGGTGCCCAGCCGGGCATGGCACTGCCGGGGCGACCTTGGGTGACGGTGGCGATGAGGCTGTCGCGGGATTTTCCGGCCAGGGCGGCCTGGGTCAGGGGCGGGCCGAGGCCGCCGGTCAGGTACAGGCCGTGGCAGGCGCCACAGTCCTGGTCCAGCAGGTGTTGCAATTGGGCCTGGCGCTGAGGCCCGGGGGCGGCAAGCGCGCAGGCAGAAAAGGTCAGGAGCAGTGTCATCATCCAGGTTGCAGCGCTGTGTCGTTCCATGACGTCCTCCTGAATTGAAAGGGTGCGAGCAACAACGATTATCTGTGGCTAGGGGGGTGATCTGTGGCTAAGGGATTGATTTGTGGCGAGGGGATAAATCCCCTCGCCACAGGTCCACTTGCTACAAATCCCTCGCTACAAAGTGTCTCTCGCAGGGTTACTTAAGGCTCAACACCCACGCCGCGAGGATCTTGGCTTCCTCTTCAGTCACCGGGTTGGCCGGCATCGGCATGGGTCCCCAGTTACCTTGCGTGCCTTCCTTGATGTGCTTGGCGAGCACGTCCTGTGCCCCGGGGACGCTGGCGTTTTTTGCCGCGACGTCCTTGAGGGCCGGGCCGACCACCTTGGTGTCGATGGAGTGACAGGCCGAGCAAGGTTTGCTCTTGAACAGTGTCGGGCCATCCTCAGCCAGCGCCGGTTGCAGGCTGGAGAGGGCGGTCAGTGCCAGCGCGACCAGAATAGGTCTCATGGTTTTTCCTCTTATTGATGGAGCTCAATAGATGTCATGTTGGGTGTTGTAGACGTTGAATTTCCCGGTCGGGGTGATCAGGCGCTTGTCCTTGATCACGTCCTTGACCTTGAGGGTCTTGTCGTCGATCACCACCAGTGCCGACTCGTCCTCCTGGCCGCTCCAGACCGAAAACCAGACCTCGTCGCCGGCCTTGTTGTATTCCGGTTGCACCACGCGCAGGGCGCCTTTCTTGATGCCCGCGTACTCGGCAATCGGCAGCACGGTGTAGCCGGCGTCGAGCTTGTCGATGTCGAACACCGCCACCGACTGGCTGAGCTTGGCGTCGGGGCTCAAGGTGGTGTCGACATACAGGTGACGGGACTGGGGATGGGTCTTGATGAACAGCGAACCGCCGCCCTGGCCCTGCAGCGAGCCGACCTGTTTCCAGGCATATTGAGGGTGCTTGAGCGGGTCGGTCCCGATCATCGAAACCCCGGCATCGCCCAGGTGACTGGTGGCCCAGACCGGCCCGTACAGCGGATGATTGAAGTTGGCGCCGCGCCCCGGATGCGGGGTCTTACCGACGTCCACCAAGGCGGTGAGCTTGCGCTCCTTGGAGTCGATCACCGCCACCTTGTTGGAGTTGTTGGCGGCCGTCATGAAGTAGCGATGGCTGCTGTCCCAACCGCCGTCATGGAGGAATGGCGCGGCGTCGATGCTGGTGATGGTGAGGTTCTTGATGTCCTGGTAATTGACCAGCATCACCTTGCCGGTTTCCTTGACGTTGACGATGAACTCCGGCCATTCGTGAGAGGCGATGATGGCCGCCACACGCGGCTCGGGATGGTATTGCTGGGTGTCGACGGTCATGCCTCGGGTCGAGACGATCTGCTTCGGCTCCAGGGTCTCGCCGTCCATGATGGTGAACTGCGGCGGCCAGTAGGACCCGGCGATGGTGTACTTGTCTTCGTAACCCTTGAACTTGGAGGTCTCCACCGAGCGGGCCTCGATGCCCACCTTGATTTCCGCGACCTTGGTCGGCTCTTTCGGCCACAGGTCGATCATGTCGATCTTGGCGTCCCGGCCGATCACCAGCAGGTAGCGTCCCGAGGCGGATATGCGGGAAATATGCACCGCGTAGCCGGTGTCGATCAGCTTGACGATTTTCTTGGTGTCGCCATCGATCAAGGCGATCTTGCCGTCATCGCGCAGGGTGACGGAAAACAGGTTCTGCAGGTTGAGGCTGTTGAGCTGCCGGGTCGGCCGATCCTCAGGCTTGACCAGCACTTTCCAGGTCTTGAGGGTTTCCGCCATGCCCCATTCCGGTGGCGTCGGCGGGGTGTGCTGGATGAACTTGGCCATCACCGTGATCTGGTCTTTGGTCAGCGCATTGGAGGTGCCCCAGTTCGGCATGCCGGCGGCCGAGCCGTAGGTGATCAGCGCTTCCAGGTAGGCCTGGCCACGTGCCTGGGTGATGTCCGGGGTCAGCGGTTTGCCAGTGGCGCCCTTGCGCAGGACGCCATGGCAGCCGGCGCAGCGCTGGAAGTAGATTTCCTTGGCCGCGTCGAAGTCGGCCTGGCTCAGATCCGGCGCGCCTTCGGTCTTGACCATGCGCGGTTGGTCCGGGGCGGCGGATTGGTCGGCGAAGGCGTGGGGCGCCACCAGCGCCGTACACAGCGCCGTGACCCTCAAGACCCACGATTTTTTGTGGCTGATCAGCATTCCATTTCTCCTCAGGCATGACCCGCGCTGCGCTGTAATGGATGTTCGGCGCGCAGGTTCCGGGTGCGATGCAAGGCTATTCCCTGGTCGCTGATTACTCGCTTGACGTCGATCAAGTTTGCCCGCCGAGCGCCTTGCCAGGTTGTCGCAGGCCCTCGTAGCGTGAGCGGCAATCGTATTGTTCGCGCAGGACACGCCATGAACCTGAGTCTGCTCTCACCCCATCCGGACGAACCCTTCTATCAACCCCAGGACAACGAACAGGCACTGTTCGAACAGGCCTGGCAGCACGGCATGCCGGTGCTGATCAAGGGGCCGACGGGCTGCGGTAAGACCCGTTTTGTCCAGCACATGGCCCACCGCCTGAAACTGCCGCTGTACACCGTGGCTTGCCACGATGACCTGAGCGCCGCCGACCTGGTGGGCCGCCACCTGATCGGCGCCCAGGGCACCTGGTGGCAGGACGGGCCGCTGACCCGGGCGGTGCGCGAGGGCGGCATCTGTTATCTGGACGAGGTGGTCGAGGCACGGCAAGACACCGCAGTGGTGTTGCACCCGCTGGCCGACGACCGTCGGCAGTTGTACCTGGAGCGCACCGGCGAAGTGCTCCAGGCACCTCGATCCTTCATGCTGGTGGTGTCTTACAACCCGGGCTATCAGAACCTGCTCAAGGGCATGAAGCCCAGCACGCGCCAGCGTTTCGTGGCGATGCGTTTCGGCTATCCGTCCGTGGCGGATGAAGAACGTATCGTCGCCCGTGAGGCGGGCGTGAACCTGGAGCTGGCCGCCCAGGTGGTACGCTTGGGCCAGGCTTTACGCAGGCTCGATCAGCATGACCTGGAAGAAGTGGCCTCGACCCGCCTGTTGATTTTCGCCGCGCGGATGATCGGCGCCGGCATGAATCCGCGCCAGGCCTGCCTGGCCTGTCTGGCCGAGCCGTTGAGTGATGATCCGCAGACCGTCGCCGCCTTGATGGATGTGGTCGATGTCCACTTCGGCTGAAACCACTGTTATGCCCCGGCGTCTGCCGGGGGATCTGGCGATGTGGTTCTTCATTCTCGCCGAGCTCTCGGTGTTCGCGCTGCTGATGCTGGCGTTTGCCGTCGCCCAGGCGTTGTATCCGCAAATCTTCAGCGAAGGCCGGCAATTGTTGGATCGCTCCACGGGGTTGGCGATGACGCTGAGCCTGCTGACCGCCGGGCTGTTCGCCGCGCTGGCCCTGGAGCAGATCAAGCTGGATCGGCCGCGCCGGAGTGCTCTGCTCCTGTGCATGGCGTTGCTGTTTGCATCAGGCTATGTGGGTATCAAGCTCAGCGAATATGCCCATCTCTCGGCCAGTGGCCTGGGCCTTGAGCACAATACCTTCTTCACCCTGTACTGGATCCTTACCGCGTTCCATTTCCTCCACGTACTGCTGGGCATGATGATCCTCGGCTGGTTGGCCGAGGGCTGTCGGCGACGGCGCTATGGTGCCCGGCAGTACAGCGGCCTGGAGTCCGGCGTGTTGTATTGGCACATGGTGGACCTGGTGTGGGTGCTGCTGTTTCCACTGGTCTACATCCTGGATTGAGCCGAGGCGCTCGTGTCGAATTCCCTTGTTCTGATTCTTTGCTGGACGGCATTGGCCGTGCTGAGCGGCGGCACCGTCGCCCTGGGCCAGTTCGCCGGTTCCGCTGTCGTCTCCGTTGCCCTGCTCAGCGTGGCGGTCACCAAGGCCTGGCTGATCGCCGACGGCTTCATGGAGCTGCGCCATGCGCCGCGATTGTGGCGGTGGTTGGTGTTGAGTTGGGCGGTGGTGTTGGCGACCGCTATAGGGATCGTCATCTCTTTCACGAGCTGATCGTTCCCACGCTCTGCGTGGGAATGCATCCCGTGACGCTCTGCGTCACCTTCCAAAAGCGGAACGCGGAGCGTCCCTGACGGCGTTCCCACGCAGGAGCGTGGGAACGATCAAAACGATTAAGCTCATCTACCCGGAACAACCCACTAAAACCATCGGAGATTCTTGATCGCCATCAAGCGGTTCCAGGCCCCTCGCTTCCTAGAATGAACACGCCAAGCAATGAGGAAGTGACCATGTCAGATACCTTCACCAAAGGCATGGCCAGGAATATTTATTTCGGGGGAAGCGTGTTCTTTTTCCTGATATTCCTGGCCCTGACCTACCACACGGAACAGACCTTTCCGGAGCGCAGCAACCAGGCGCAATTGACTGAATCGGTGATACGCGGCAAGGGCGTCTGGGAGCGCAACAACTGCATCGGCTGCCACACGCTGCTGGGCGAGGGCGCGTACTTCGCGCCGGAGCTGGGCAACGTGGTCAACCGCCGCGGCGGCGAGGAAGCCTTCAAGCCGTTCCTGCATGCCTGGATGAAAATGCAACCCCTGGGGGTACCCGGGCGCCGGGCCATGCCGCAGTTCCACCTGAGCGAGCAGGAGGTCGACGACATCGCCGAGTTCCTCAAGTGGAGTTCGAAGATCAATACCAATGGCTGGCCGCCAAACAAGGAGGGCTGAGAGATGAGCATGGCTAATCCGCATCTGAAATTCGCCTCGCAGGCCGTCGCCAAACCCTACTTCGTGTTTGCCCTGATGCTGTTCCTGGGGCAGGTGCTGTTCGGTTTGATCATGGGGCTGCAATACGTGGTCGGCGACTTCCTGTTCCCGCTGATTCCTTTCAACGTGGCCCGCATGGTCCACACCAACCTGCTGATCGTCTGGCTGCTGTTCGGCTTTATGGGCGCGGCCTACTACTTGATACCGGAGGAGGCCGACCGCGAGCTGCACAGCCCGATGCTGGCGCGGGTGCTGTTCTGGGTGTTCGCCGCGGCCGGGGTGCTGACCATCCTGGGTTACCTGTCGGTGCCTTACGCCACCTTGGCCAGGATCACCGGCAACGACCTGCTGCCGACCATGGGCCGCGAGTTCCTGGAGCAGCCGACCATCACCAAGATGGGCATCGTGGTGGTGTGCCTGGGCTTTCTCTACAACATCGGCATGACCCTGCTCAAAGGGCGCAAGACCACCGTCAGCATGGTGATGATGACTGGCCTGATCGGCCTGGCGGTGTTCTTCCTGTTCTCCTTCTACAACCCGGAGAACCTGGCCCGCGACAAATTCTACTGGTGGTGGGTGGTGCACCTGTGGGTCGAAGGCGTCTGGGAGCTGATCATGGGCGCGATGCTTGCCTTCGTGCTGATCAAGGTCACCGGCGTGGACCGGGAAGTGGTGGAGAAATGGCTCTACGTGATCATCGCCATGGCCTTGATCACCGGGATCATCGGCACCGGTCACCACTTCTTCTGGATCGGCGCGCCGGAGGTTTGGCTGTGGGTGGGTTCGATCTTCTCGGCAATGGAGCCGCTGCCGTTCCTGGCGATGGTGATCTTCGCGTTCAGCATGGTAAGAAACCGTCGCCGGCAGCACCCGAACCGCGCCGCGACCTTGTGGGCCAAAGGCACCACGGTCACCGCGTTCTTCGGCGCGGGGGTATGGGGTTTTCTGCACACCCTGGCACCGGTCAACTACTACACCCACGGTTCGCAGCTGACGGCGGCCCACGGCCACCTGGCCTTCTACGGAGCCTACGCGATGATCGTAATGACGTTGATCAGCTACGCCATGCCTCGTTTGCGCGGTCTGGGCGAGGCGGCGGACGAGCGCTCCCAGCGCCTGGAAATCTGGGGCTTCTGGCTGATGACCTTGTCGATGGTGATGATCACCTTGTTCCTCACTGCGGCCGGTATTGTCCAGGTGTGGTTGCAACGCTGGGCGGCGGACGGCAGTGCCCTGCCATTCATGGCCACGACCGATCACTTGCGTCCGCTGTTCTGGGCACGGCTGGTCAGCGGGGTTGGCTTCCTGCTGGGGTTGCTCTGCTATCTGTTGAGCTTCAGGCAGCGCGGGCGTGCGGCTCAACGCATTCCGGCAGCGGTGGTGTCTTCGTGAGTGATCACAACCACTGAAACCGGCCCATGATTTGTGGCGAGGGGATTTATCCCCGCTGGGCTGCGCAGCAGACCCAAAAAATCTGAATTGCAGTCTGCCTGACACACCTCAGCGGTGGATCTAAGGGCTGCTGCGCAGCCCAACGGGGATAAATCCCCTCGCCACAAGAGGAGAATAACCGTGGCATTCACCCTCGAACTGGAAGAGTGGGTCGGCAGTGTCTGGCACCGTTTCATCACGCGGCGTGCCAGTGCCGATTTTCCCGAGGCACGGGTTGAGCTGAGTGATCGGCAGCGATCCCTGCAAGTGCTGTTTCACGCCACCGGCGGCGCTCGTCACCAGGGGGTTGAGGCGGTCAGTGATCGCGACCTGCTGTTGCGCCGCAACCTGCTCCAGCAGATCGCCGGCACCTGCAAACAAACGCCGCTGGCCTGGTGCGATGCTGATAACTTGCGTCTGCCCGCGAGCCTGGCGGTGTTTCCCGATGCCGGCTTGAACGAAGAGCTGTATCGCTGGCTGGCCTTGCTGGCCGCGCAGTCGGGGCCGATGAAACACTGGGGGCGGGACAATCAGCGTTGGACCCAAGTCGTGTTGCGGCGCTACCCGGCGTTACGTCCTCGCTATCGGCGGCTGATGGAGGCACACCTGTCCCTGCGCCCCGATCCGGCGGAGTTGAACCCGGACGAAGCCTTGCTGGAGCGTGCCCTGTGCCAGGCCTTGCGCGACCCCGGCAGTGTCGAGCATTTTCCCCGCAGCGAACGGGCGGCCTGGCCGTTACCGCTGTGGCTGTATCCACCCCGGCATTTGGGCAATCCCCAGACCGGCAATCTTGAGGAATCCGAGCAATACTTGGCGACCCCGCCGGGTGAGCAGCAGGGCGGACGCAAACGCGCCGAGCGGATCGACGAAACCACCCGGGACGGAGGGCTGCTGATCGTTCGCCTGGAAAACCTGTTCAGTTGGACCGAGCACGTGGACCTGGATCGCTGGTCCGACGACAGCGAGGACCCAAACGCGGCACGGGTCGCCGAAGACCTGGACCAGTTGACCCTGTCGCGCACACGGTTGCGCAAGGGCGGCGGCTTGAAGCTGCACCTGGACCTGCCGCCGGCGGATGTGGATGACGTGCCATTGGGCGAAGGCATCCGGCTGCCGGAATGGGACTATCGCAAGCATCGCCTGCAGGACGACTTCGTCAGCCTGCAAACCTTCATTCCCAGGGATTGCGAACTCCAGCCCCTGCCGTCACGCCTGCGAACGCCGGCCCAGCGCTTGCGTCGCCAGTTCGAACACCTGCGTAACGACCGACAATGGTTGCGCCAGCAAACCCAGGGCTCGGAGCTGGACTTGCAGGCCTGGCTGGATTTCCACGTCGAGCGCCAGCACGGCCAATGCAGCGAGCGCGGCTTGTTCATCGAGCAGCGCCAGACCCGTCGCGACCTGGCCTGCCTGTTGCTGGCCGACCTGTCGATGTCCACCGACGCCCACCTCAACGACGAGCACCGAGTGATCGATGTGATCCGCGACAGCTTGCTGCTGTTCGGTGAAACCCTGTCGGTACTCGGGGACGATTTCGCGTTGTACGGCTTCTCGTCGTTGCGCCGCCATCATGTGCGGATGCATGAGCTCAAGGCCTTTAATCAACGCTACGACGACCACACCCGTGGCCGTATCCAGGCGCTCAAGCCCGGCTACTACACGCGCATGGGCGCGGCGATCCGCCAGGCCACACAACGGCTGGCGGGCTGCAAGCGGCGGCACAAACTGCTGTTGCTTCTCAGTGATGGCAAACCCAACGACCTGGACCTCTACGAAGGACGCTACGGCGTGGAGGACACCCGCCAGGCCGTGCTGGAAGCGCGGCGCCAGGGACTGACGCCGTTCTGCATCACCATCGATCGCGAAGCGGGGACTACTTGCCGTACATGTTCGGCGGCAACGGCTACACCTTGATCCGCCAGCCCGAACAGCTGCCGCTGCGTCTGCCGCAGTTGTACCGGCAATTGACCCAGGACTAAGGCCTCAGACGATGTCGCGGGGTAACCAGAAGAACATGACGATGCAGAAAATCGTCAACCCGACGCAAAACCAGGTGAAGTGTCGCAACCGGCGCTCCGTGGCTACCGCGGTGCTGTCCGGCAAGGGCATGCCGCACTGGCGACACTCGGGTTCATCCGCCGGGTTGGCCTGTTGGCAGTACAAGCAAGTGGCCTGGGCGCTCATTCGAACTGCTCCAGGCGCAGGCGGTCGAGAATGGCGATCTGGCGGCCGTCCTGGGTGATGATCTTTTCGTCGATCAGCCGCCGGATGATCCGCGAGAAGGTTTCCGGCTGGATGGACAGGTGGCCGGCGATCAACTGCTTGGCCATTGGCAGTTCGAACTGGCTGTCCACGGTCTGCAGGCGAACCAGTTGCGTCAGCAGGTAGCGCACCACGCGGTGCGTGGCGTTTTTCAGCGACAGGGTTTCGATCTCGTTGACCCGCTGGTGCAGGCGCACGCAGAGCTTGCCGAGCAGGGCAAAGGTCAGCCGGCTGTTGCTTTGCAAGAGCCGTATGTAGGTGGCGTTGGAGAGGCGATACAACTGGGTCGGGCAGACGGCATCGGCGGACGCGACGTAGTTGGATGTGTCCATCAGCATCATGGCTTCGGCGAACGTCTGGCGCTCGCCAATCACTTCGAACACTTTCTCCTGGCCGTCCGGGGTCAGGCGATAGATTTTCACGGCTCCGGCAATCACGAAGTAAAACGCCTGCGCCGGTTCCCCTTGGCGAAACAGCGGGTCGCCTTTGTCGATGTTCAGCAATTGGCTGGAACCCATCAGTTCGTCGAGCTGTTCGTCATTGAGCGGTTCGAACAGATGATGACTGCGCAGAATCTGGTGATGGACGCGGTGGAGCACCATGGCGTGAATCCTTGTGGTAAGCGAAAAATCGGTCGGGGTCAGACGAGGTTCAGCGAAAGGCCGCTCGCCAGCGCCACGACGCAGGAGAGCAGGAGGAACCAGATGAGAGGGAGGGCGATAGGTTTCATGGGGTTCTCGGCAAAAGGGGTATGCCGTGCCTGAGCAAGAGCCGGGCCATGCTTGCCGGCCTTGTGTGTCGGCGGTTTCCGTTGATCAGGGTCAAAACTACCTCGGCCTTGCCGGGTAAAAATAACCACGAAACGGTCATAAATACCCTGTCCGCCTGTGGGAGCGAGCCTGCTCGCGATAGCGGTGTGTCAGCCGACTCGATGCCAACTGCCAGGCCGTCATCGCGAGCAGGCTCGCTCCCACAGGGGAAGAGGGTTGTTCTTTGAAGGATGGGCACGCGCTTCGTGCGGTTTCGGCAAGCCCCTTGCAAGTCCCCGCTCGAAGCGGACCGCCGAGGGCTTGCTTGATCTGAGACAAGCCCCGTCGGGACCGATAGCCGATCATTCGGATCTGAATGTCGACCCTCGTTCCTGGGCCATTCCCGGGAGGGGTTAAGGAGTGAAGTATGCAAGTGCTTGACCGTCGCAAGGCCATGGCCATCCTGCCTTTATGGCGTCTGGCGTTCCGGCCGTTTTTCCTCGCCGGCTGTGTGCTTGCGTTGTGTGTCGTGCCGTTGTGGCTGGCAGTGTTCAGCGGGCGGCTGTCGGCCTGGCAACCGGCGGGAGGCTGGTTGGCCTGGCACCGCCATGAGCTGCTGTTCGGCTTTGGCCTGGCGATCATCGCCGGGTTCCTGCTGACGGCGGTGCAGACCTGGACGGGGACGCCAGGGCTCAGCGGCAAGCGCCTGGTGGCATTGGCGCTGGTGTGGCTGGGGGCGCGCTGGCCTGGCTGGTCGATGCACCCTGGCCGTTGCTGGCGGTACTGGAAGTGGGTTTCGCCCTGGCGGTGGCGGCGCTGATGGGCGTCACGCTATGGCGCGTGCGGCAGAAGCGCAATTACCCGATCGTGCTGGTGTTGCTGTTGTTGGCCGCCGCCGATGGGTTGTCTGTGTACGGCCTGGTTCAACAGGATGACGGCGTGCAACGACAAAGCGTGCTCACCGGCCTGTGGCTGGTGGCGGCGATGATGGGGCTGATCGGCGGACGGGTGATTCCGTTCTTTACCCAGCGCGGATTGGGGCGCGTCAAGGGCGTTGCGCCCTGGCCGTGGCTCGATCGATTGCTGTTGGCCGGTTCGGCCCTGGTGGCGCTGCTCTATGCCAGCGGTGCGGCGTTGTCGGCCAATGCCTGGACCGGCCTGGTGTTTGCCGCACTGGCGACGGGACATGGGATTCGCTTGATCCGTTGGCATGATCGGGATTTGTGGCGGGTGCCGCTGCTGTGGTCGTTGCACCTGGCCTACGCCTGGCTGGCGTTGGCTTGCCTGGGCATGGCGCTGTGGCATTTCGGTGCGCCGCTGAACCCGAGCCTGGCGGTGCACAGCCTGACCATCGGCGCCATGGCCGGACTGATCCTGGCGATGATTGCCCGCGTCAGCCTTGGCCATACCGGGCGTCCCCTGGAACCGCCGCTGGGCATGACCCTGGCGTTCATCCTGCTCAATCTGGCCTGCCTGAGCCGGGTGTTGCTGGTGCTGGTATTCCCGTTGGGCGCGTTGTGGCTGGCGGGGGTGTGCTGGACGCTGGCGTTCGGGCTCTATGCCTGGCGATATGGGCCAATGCTCTGCCGGGCTCGGGTGGATGGGCATCCGGGATGAGCCGAATGAACGGAGACGATCGATGATGTATGGGGTCCTGCTGGTCACGCATCTGTTGGCGGCCATTGCTTTCATTGGCACGTTGTTCTTCGAGGTCTGCATCTGGCACACCGCCCGCCGGCCACTGGCCCAAGGCACCCGGGATGCCGCCGACCAGGCCATCGCCCAGCGTTCGCGCCGGGTGTTGCATGGTGTGGTGCTGTTGTTGTACGGCGCCGGCATCGGCCTGGCCTGGCAGCATCGCGGGGCGTTGAGCCAGCCGCTGAGCAGCAGCTTCGGCCTGCTGCTCAGCCTGAAGATCCTGCTGGCCCTGAGCATCATCGGGCACTACCTGCTGCTGGCCTACTGGCTCAAGCGCGGCCGCCTGAACCCGGCCCGTGCCTGCTGGCTGCGACGCAGCATCCTGGGGCATATGCTGGTGATCGTTGTGCTGGCGAAGGGGATGTTCTACTGGCAGTTCTGACTAAACGCAGGTAGTGGAGGATTCTTCTGTGGGAGCGAGCCTGCTCGCGATAGCGGAGGGTCAGTCAGCGCTGAGTCAACTGACCGACCGCTATCGCGAGCAGGCTCGCTCCCACAGGGTCAGGGGTTGGTGGGCTAGTGGTTGGAAGGGCTCATCGCCTTGACGAACAACACGTTGTTTTCCAGGTGAATGTGTTGCATCAGGTCGTCACGCAGTTCCACCAGGCCGCGATACAAGGCGCGCCAGGTGTTGCAGGCGTCGGCGGGCGGGGTGATCTGGTCGGTCAGGGCGAGCATGGTTTCCAGGGCCTCGCCATGCTGGTCATGTTCGTAGCGCAGTACCTGGATCGGCGCCGAGGCCCGTTCGCCGAGGCCTTGTTGCAGCATTGGAAAGAGCACCTGTTCTTCCTTGAGCATGTGGCCTTCGAGTTCCTGATACAGGTCCTGGAGGTGATCGGCCAGGCCGTTCGGGCAGCTGGGGCGGGCACCATGCACCTGCTCGACGCGGCGAGCCAGGCGGATCAGTTCCGGCAGTTGTTCACGGTGGCGGGCGTGGTAGCGCTCCAGGATGTGAGTGATCAGCTTAGCCTGGGGTTCGTCGCGCCAGTCATGGCCTAGCTCCCCGGCGGCTCGTAGCGTCTTGAGGGCGTCGGCGATCAGCAGCGGGTTCAGGCCTTTGCCCAGCGCGGCTTCACGCAAGGTCTTTTGCCCGCCGCAACAGAAATCGAGGCTGTAATGATGGAAGGTACGGGTGGCACCGGGAATGTCGCAGGCCAATTGGCCCAGGCTTTGTTCCAGCAGTTCGAGGCTCATCATGTTTCCTTGGGTTGAATCCCGCTAGGGACAGATGATTCGGCATTGCAGCCGACGTGCCATTTTTAACTGATTGATATTAAAAGTATTTGTTTCGTTATCGGGTGATTATGACCCGAGTGGGAAAGGGTCAAACCAACCCTGGAGGGTCATCATTACCATGCTGCGTGAAAGCCTGGCCGCCGACCTGATCGTCGAGTTGCCCAATGCCGTGCGGTTGCAGCGTCTGGTGCAGACCCTGCGCGAATATTTCAACAGTGGTGCCGTGGGGTTGCTGCGCCTGGACGATGACAGCCTCCGGCCCGTAGCCACCGTTGGCTTGGTCCATGAGGCACTGGGCCGTCGTTTCGTGATTGCCCAGCATCCGCGCCTCGCGGCAATCATGGCCTCGCGCGAGCCCACCTGGTTCGAGCCCGACAGTCGATTGCCGGACCCTTATGACGGCTTGCTCGATCACCACGTCGGCGAACCGCTGCCGGTGCACGACTGCATGGGGTAAGTCTGTACGTGGAAGGGCGCCTCTGGGGGGCGATCACCCTGGATGCGTTGCACGCCGGCACCTTCGACAGCCGTGCCCGCGAGGAACTCAAGCGTTGCACCCTGCAGATCGAGGCGGCGGTGCGGGTGACCCGGCTGGAGCAGGAGAACCGCAGTCTGCGGGCTTCGCGCAGCGATTCGCCGGACCTGCACTTGCCCGTCGAAGAGGGCGAGGTCCTCGGTCGCAGCGAGGGCCTGCAACAGTTGCTCAACGAACTGGACGTCCTGGCCGATTCCGAGCTGCCGGTGTTGCTGCTGGGGGAAACCGGCGTCGGCAAGGAGCTGTTCGCGCGGCGCCTGCACAGGCTGTCCCGGCGCAGTCACAAGCCACTGATTCAGGTCAATTGCGCGGCATTGCCGGAGTCCCTGGCGGAAAGCGAGTTGTTCGGTCACGTCAAAGGCGCGTTTTCCGGTGCGACCACCGACCGCGCCGGGCGTTTCGATGCGGCCAATGGCGGCACGCTGTTTCTCGATGAGGTCGGCGAGTTGCCGCTGAGCGTGCAGGCCAAGTTGCTGCGCACGCTACAAAACGGCGAGATCCAGCGCCTGGGCGCGGATAAGCCGCTGCACGTCGATGTGCGGATCATCGCCGCCACCAACCGACATCTGCCCGACAGCATTCGCGACGGGTTGTTTCGCGCCGACCTGTATCACCGCCTCTCAGTCTATCCGGTGCCGATTCCGTCGCTGCGCGAGCGCGGTCACGACGTGCTGATGCTGGCGGGGCATTTTCTCGAACTGAACCGCACGCGACTGGGTTTGCGTGGCTTGCGCCTGTCTCCTGCCGCCGAGCAGGCGCTGCTGGCGTATAGCTGGCCGGGCAACGTGCGGGAGCTGGAGCATGTGATCAGCCGCGCGGCACTGAAGCAGCTCAGCCGGGGCGCCAGTCGCAGCTTGATCATGACGCTCGAACCACAGGTGCTGGACCTCGACGTCAATGCCAGTGTCCCCGGTGCACGGGTTCTGCTCGAACAGCCCGAGGCGTTGATCGATGCGCCGCTCCAGCCCTTGAGCGAAACCGTCGATGCGTGCCAGCGCCAGGCGATTCTCCAGGCCCTGGACCGTTGCGGGCAGAATTGGGCCGGGGCGGCTCGGCTGTTGGAGGTGGACCCGAGCAACCTGCATAAACTGGCGCGGCGGTTGGGGCTCAAGTAGAGACAGGGGGGACCGAGTCGCTTTCATCGCGAGCAGGCTCGCTCCCACAGGATTTGCGCTGGACCTGTGGGAGCGAGCCTGCTCGCGATAGCGTCGGCAAGATCACCACAGGAACCCGCATTGACGACGATCAAGGTCGGCCCACGTCATAGCACCCACACTGGGCCAAACCCCTGTGGAGATCACTCTCATGCCCCTGTCCCTGGCAAACATGCGCCGCCAGTACACCCGCGAAGGCCTGGACGAAGCCCATGTCCCCGATGATCCGCTGGCGCTGTTCGGGCTATGGATGCAACAGGCCCGGGAAACCGAAAGCCCGCCGGTCGAGGCCAACAGCATGGTCCTGTCCACTGTGGACGAGCAGGGCCGTCCCCATGCCCGGGTGCTGCTGCTCAAAGGCTTCGGCGAAGACGGTTTCACGTTCTTTGGCAACTACGACAGTGGCAAGGGCCAGGATCTGGCAGTCAACCCCTGGGCGGCGATGACCTTCTTCTGGCCGGGCCTGGAACGTCAGGTGCGCATCGAAGGGCAAGTCCGCCGACTCGACCCGGCACTGTCGGATGCCTATTTCCATTCGCGCCCACTGGCCAGCCAGCTCGGAGCATGGGCGTCGCCGCAAAGCCAACCGCTGGACAATCGTGCCGCGTTGGAGCGTTTGCTGACACACGCCGAGCAACGCTTCGCCGACCAAGCGGTGCCGCGCCCCGGGGATTGGGGCGGCTATTGCCTGCGACCGGAGCGGCTGGAATTCTGGCAGGGTCGCGCCGATCGCTTGCATGACCGTCTCGACTATCGCCGGCAGGTTGGCGATTGGCAGTGCAGCCGCCTGGCGCCCTGAGCGCCAGGGGAGGTACCTCCATGGAGGAATAGGCCCGGCACGGATTGCGGTGCAGGCTGGGCCATCTTTTCTGACAGGACGGCTGATCATGGCCCATCTGACGCAACGCCTCTTCCAACCGCTGAACATTGCGGTGCTCACCATCAGCGATACCCGCAGCTTCGACACCGACACCTCCGGCCAGACCCTCGTCGATCAGCTGCAGACTGCCGGTCACGTATTGATCGACCGGGGGCTGGTGAAAGACGACATCTACCAGATCCGCGCCCAGGTTTCGCAGTGGATCGCCGACCCCAAGGTGCAAGTGGTATTGATGACTGGCGGCACCGGTTTCACCGCCCGCGATAACACGCCACAAGCGGTGGCACCGTTGCTGGACAAGCAGGTGGACGGCTTTGGCGAATTGTTCCGTCAGGTCTCGCTGGCGGAGATTGGTATGTCCAGCCTGCAATCCCGCGCATTGGCCGGCATGAGCAACGGCGTGCTGGTGTGCTGTCTGCCGGGTTCGCCGGGCGCTTGCCGGACTGGTTGGGAGCAGATCCTGGCCGGGCAGTTGGACAGTCGCACCGGGCCGTGCAACTTCACCCCTCATCTCAAGCCCCAGGCGGGCGTCGAGCCGGTGGCCTGCGAGACGCGCTCATGAGCGGCCGCGTATGTGGATCGGCGTGCGACAGCGGTACGCTGATGCCGGTGGATGAAGCCATCCGTCACCTGCTCGACCAGGCACCGCCGCCACCACCGATCCAGCGGATCGGCCTGGACCAGGCCCTGGGTCGTGTGCTGGCTGCCGATGTGCTTTGCCCGATGAACCTGCCTGCCTGGGACAACAGCGCCATGGACGGTTACGCGCTGCGGGCCGCCGATCTGTCTCCCGCCGGGGGATACCTGGCGTTGAGGGGGCGAATCGCCGCCGGCGACGGGCCGGGTGAGCCGTTGCGGGAAGGCCAGGCGGTACGGATTTTCACCGGCGCACCAGTGCCGCCGGGTGCCGACACCGTAGTACCCCAGGAGAGCTGCCGGGAGGAGGGCGAGCGGGTCTGGGTGCCGTCGGTCAGCCAAGGCGACCATGTGCGCAAGGAGGGTGAAGAGCTGCGGCGAGGCGAACGATTGTTCGAGGCCGGTACTCGCTTGCGGGCCCAGGAGCTGGGGCTGCTGGCCGGCGCCGGGATCGCTCAGGTGGAGGTCTATCGTCCATTGCGGGTCGTCCTGCTCAGCAGCGGCGACGAACTGCGGGAGCCGGGGGAGCCCTTGGCGCCAGGGCAGATCTATAACAGCAATCGCCGCAGTATTGCCGCCTTGTTGCGTGGCTGGGGTTTCGAGGTGCATGACTTCGGCGTCATGCCCGATCGACTCCAGGCCAGCCAGCAGGCGCTGGGCCTGGCAGCCGCTGACTGCGACGTGCTGCTGACCTCCGGCGGCGTCTCCGTGGGGGAGGAAGACCATCTCAAGCAAGCCATCGAGCGCCTCGGCAGCATCGACCTCTGGCGCCTGGCGATACAGCCGGGCAAACCCCTGGCCTTCGGCGAGGTGGCCGGTACCCCTGGATCGGCTTGCCGGGTAATCCGTCGGCGGCGCTGATCACGGCGCTGGTGGTGGTGCGGCCGTTCCTGTTTCGCGCCCAGGGCATGGCTCAGGTGCTGCCCGTGTCCTTGTATTTGCCGGCCGGTTTCGACTGGTTGCAACGCAATCGTCGCCGCCAGTACCTGCGGGCCCGGCTGGTGCCGGACGCCGAAGGTCATCTGTGCGTGGTGCCGCACCCTCAGCAAAGCTCGGCCATGTTGACCGCCGCCTGCTGGGCCGATGGATTGGCGGTGGTGGAGTGCGAAGCCCAGGTGCACAAGCACGACCGGGTGATGTACCTGCCGTTCGCCGAGCTGATGCATTGACGGCAATTGATTGCCGTCAAGGTCGCCGGCTGACGGCTGGCTAGACTGGCGGCGCCCCAGGTTTTCTCACGAGGATGCCCCATGCAATTGGTTTGCCCGGCAGGGAATCTGCCTGCCCTCAAAGCGGCGGTGCGCCAAGGCGCCGATGCCGTCTATGTCGGCTTTCGCGATGACACCAATGCCCGGCATTTCGCCGGGCTGAACATGGACGACAAACAGTTCGACGCAGCTGTCGCACACATTCGCCAGCATCAACGCAAGCTCTATGTCGCCGTCAACACCTACCCGCAACCCAAGGGGTGGGAACGCTGGCAACGAGCGGTGGATCGTGCCGCCGATTTCGGCGTGGACGCCCTGATCGCCGCCGACCCCGGCGTGCTCGGCTACGCCAGCCAGCGCCATCCGAACCTGGCGCTGCACCTGTCCGTCCAAGGCTCGGCGACCCACGCCGCCGCGCTGGCGTTCTACGCCCAACGCTATGGCATCCGCCGTGCGGTGTTGCCTCGGGTGCTGTCCCTGGCCCAGGTCCGGCAGGTGGCGGCGGGCAGCCCGGTGCCCATCGAGGTCTTCGGCTTCGGCAGCCTGTGCATCATGGCCGAGGGACGTTGCCACCTTTCCTCTTACATCACCGGCGAATCACCGAATCTCTGTGGCGTCTGCTCGCCGGCGAAGGCCGTGCGCTGGAGTGAAGATGCCGAGGGGTTGAGCGCACGCTTGAGCGAAGTGCTGATCGACCGCTACACCCCACAGGAGTCGGCCGGTTACCCGACCCTGTGCAAAGGTCGCTTCCTGGTGGGCGGCAAGCGCTTCCATGCATTGGAAGAACCTACCAGCCTGGACACCCTGGACCTGCTGCCGGAGCTGACGGCCATCGGCGTCGAGGCGGTGAAAATCGAAGGCCGCCAGCGCAGCCCGGCCTACGTGGAACAAGTGACCCGGGTCTGGCGCGCCGCGCTGGATGCTCACCGGGCCGCGCCGCAGCGTTTCCGCGTGCGCGAAGAATGGCGCCAGGTGCTGGCAGGTCTGTCGGAAGGCAGCCAGACCACCCTGGGCGCCTACCATCGATCATGGCAATGAGGAAGGCCAGATGAAGCTCAGCCTGGGACCGGTCCTGTTCTACTGGGACAAAACACAACTGGGAAATTTCTACGCCGAGATGTCGGCCTTGCCGCTGGATGTGATCTACCTGGGGGAAACGGTGTGCTCCAAGCGCCGGGCCTTTTCCCTGGACCAATGGCTGGGGTTGGCGCGCGAACTACAGGCGTGCAGCCAGGCCCAGATCGTGCTGTCGAGTCTGACGCTGATTGAGGCAGCCTCGGAGTTTTCCACGTTGCGTCGCCTGTGCGACAACGGCCAATTGCTGGTGGAGGCCAACGACATGGGCGCCGTGCAAGTGCTGTCCGAGCGCAAACTGCCGTTTGTCGCTGGCCCGGCGCTGAACCTGTACAACGGTCACGCCCTGGCGCAGTTGCTCGACAGCGGCATGATCCGCTGGGTGCCGCCGGTGGAGTGTTCGGCGGCGCTGGTCAGCGATGTGCTGGAGCAAGTGCGGGAAATGGATCGCGACGTACCCGAGCTGGAGATCTTCGCCTACGGTCATCTGCCCCTCGCTTACTCGGCGCGCTGCTTCACCGCCCGGGCGGAAAACCGGCCCAAGGACGACTGCCAGTTCTGTTGCATCAACTACCCCGACGGCCTGGCGTTGAGCAGCCAGGAAGGCCAGCAACTGTTCACCCTCAACGGCATCCAGACCATGTCTGGCGAGGTGAGCAACCTGCTGGCCGATTACAGCGCCCTGCAAGCATGCGGTGCCGACGTGCTGCGCCTGAGCCCACGGGCCCAGGGCATGGCCGAGGTGGTCAGTGCCTTCGACCGGGTCCGCCGGGGCGAGGCGCCACCGTTGTTTGTGGAAGGATGTAACGGCTACTGGCATGGTCACGCCGGCATGCTGAAAGTAGAGGAGGCGGGGCTGTGCTGAGTCCGAAGAAGTGGATGCTCAAAGGTGCTGATCGCTTGCTGCCGCTGATCGGCAAGGTGCCGTTCGTGGTCCAGCGACTGGCGTTGCAGCAGGCGCTCAATCGGTGCCTGGCCGAACCGCTGCGCGATGGCGGGTTCGATGTGCTGCGTGATCGCTGGCTGTGTCTGCGAGTGCCTGACCTGGGCTTGCGCTGGTACCTGACGCTGGGGCGCGAGGGGCTGCGCATTGCCGGACGGGCCGAAGCCCAGGTCACCATCAGCGGCAACTGGCGCGAGTTCCTGTTGCTGGCCAGCCGCCAGGAAGACCCCGATACGCTGTTCTTCCGACGGCGGTTGGTCATCGAAGGTGATACCGAACTGGGGTTGGCACTGAAGAACCTGATCGACAGTCTCGACCCGGATGTGTTGCCGCGCTGGTTGTGGCGCAACCTGGAGCGGGCGGGAAAAGGCCTGGCAACGGTGGGATGAGATGAAGGCACTTGATGATTTGCCCCTAGTGTACTCCTGCTCCGGCTGCTCCAACGTGGCCCAACTGGCCAATACCGTCGCCCTGCGCCTGGACCGCGCAGGCCTGGCCGAGATGTCCTGCATCGTCGGGGTAGGTGGGCATGTCGCGGCGCTGGTCAACAAGGCACGCTCGGGACGGCGGATCATCGCGCTGGACGGCTGCCCCTTGCAATGCGTGCAGGGCTGTTTGCAGCAACACGGGTTGAAGGCGGATGTGCCTGTGATCCTGAGCCAGTTGGGCTTGCGCAAGCGGTATGGGGTCGATTGCACGGAGGAGCAGGGGGATGTGCTGTTTGAGTATCTGGTGACGATGATGGCGGGTGTGCCAGAGACAGATTAGAGAGCACAACATGATCCTTGGCGAGGGAGCAGGCTCACTCGCCAAGGAACTGTCGTCGTTGCGCTATTGCTGATAGTCCGCCAGCGCATCCTCGGCCAGGATGCGAATGTTGCGCCGCTCCATGGCGATCAGGCCGCCGTCCACCAGGCGATGGAGAATGCGCGAGAAGGTTTCCGGCTGGATGCCCAGCTTGGAGGCCACCAAGCGCTTGGAAACCTGCAGCACCACCTGGCCGTCGCGGGGATCGCGTTCCTGCAACAGGAAATTGATGACACGCCGGCTGGCGCTGGCCAGGGTCAGGTTGTCGATGTCCTTGAGGCGCTGGTGCAAATGCATGCTGATGCTCGCCAGAATCGCCAGGCAGACCTTGGGTTGGTCTTCCAGGGCCTTGCGATAATGGGTGCCTTCGATACTCACCAGCACGCTGTCCTTGATCGCGGCCGCGCTCACCGGATAACAACGGGCTTGGCTGAACAGCAGCGCCTCGGCGAAGGTCTGGCCGGGCTGGATGATCTCCACCAGGTTCTCCTGGCCCTCGCCAGTGACCCGGAACAACTTGACCTGGCCGCTGATCAACAGGAAGAACCGCTTGGCCGGGTCGCCCTGGTGCATGAGCGTGCTGTTGCACTCCAGGCGCTTGAGCACGGCCAGGTTGCACACGTCTTCGAAGACGCGCTCCGGCAAGTGACTGAACAAGTGGTGACGGCGCAACATTAGAACGATGGAAGGGTGAGTCAGCATGGCGTACCTCCGCGTACCGTCATGGTAGAACCCCTCGCGTCGCCGGCCTATGCCTCGGCAGGCCTACCTCTGAAGAGGGATGGGTTGGCCCTATGGCGAACTCAACCTCTGTGGGCTTGCTCGCGAAAGCGGTGTGTCTGCTTGCGGGGATGTTGGCTGTGCTGACGCCATCGCGAGCAGGGCTCGCTCCCACAGGGGATCTGTGTCAGACACAAACCCAACAGAAACCCGGAACTACTGTGGGAGCGAGCCTGCTCGCGATAGCGGTGGGTCAGCTTGCCGGGATGTTGGCTGTGCTGACGCCATCGCGAGCAGGGCTCGCTCCCACAGGGGATCAGTGCCAGACACAAACCCAACAGAAACCCGGAACTACTGTGGGAGCGAGCCTGCTCGCGATAGCGGTGGGTCAGCTGGCCGGATGTTGGCTGTGCTGACGCCATCGCGGGCAAGCCTGGCTCCCACAGGGGACTTATGTCGGACGCAGAGCTAACCGGCACCAGAAACTACTGTGGGAGCGAGCCTGCTCGCGATAGCGGTGGGTCAGCTGGCCGGATGTTGGCTGTGCTGACGCCATCGCGAGCAGGGCTCGCTCCCACAGGGGATCTGTGTCAGACACACTGCCTGCAAGCACTAGGTGGGGAATCTGATTCAGCCGGCTCCGCGCAGATGCTCCATCGCCCAGACCGCCGCCTCGACCCGCGAGCGCAAGCCGAGCTTGTGCAGCAGGTTCTTGACATGGACCTTGACCGTGCCTTCGGTGATGCCCAGTTTGTGCCCGATGACCTTGTTGCTGTGGCCGCTGGCGATGGTCTTGAGCACCTGGCGTTCGCGCTCGGTCAGTTCCACTTCGGGTTGGCGCGGCGGGGAGCGCAGGGCCTGGGCCATGACGCGGGTCAGGCCGGGGCTGATCACCAGGGCACCGCCCAGGGCGTCGCGGATGTACTGGATCAGCAATTCGGGTTCCATGTCCTTGAGCAGGTAGCCATTGGCGTCCAGGCGCAGGGCATCGCGAATGTCGTCCTCGGCGTCGGACACCGTGAACAACAGCACCTTGCCGCTGTAGTGCATGGCCCGCAGTCGGCGCAGGGTCTCGATGCCGTTCATCTGCGGCATGTTGTTGTCCAGCAGCACCAGATCGGGCTTGAGCGGCTCGATCAGCGTCAGGGCTTCCTCGCCATGGCTGGCTTCGCCGACTATCTGCAGATCATCTTCAAGTTCAAGCATCTGGCGGATCCCGCGACGCATCATCGGATGGTCGTCGACCAGCAGCAGGGTGTGGCGCAGGGGAGCGTTCATGTAGCAAGGCCTTCGGTGGGTTGGCCCAGGAATTCCGGTTGGAAGCGCACCTGGATATGGGTGCCCTGGGGTGTTCGGGAGAGGATCTGCAACTGGCCGCGCAGGCTGCGGGCCCGTTCGTTCATGATGTTCAGGCCGTGGTGCTCGCGCTGGTCCACCTCACCGCTGAAACCACGGCCATCGTCTTCGATCGACAGCTGGACTGTTTCGCCTTCCTGGCGCAACTGCAGCCAGGCGTTTTCGGCATGGGCATGGCGCAGGCAGTTGGACAAGGCTTCGCGGGTGATCTGCAGGATGTGGATCTGCTCGCTGGCCGAGAGCTCGAAGGCCAGGGTGTCGACGAACAGGTGCACCTGGAAATCGCCACGGTGAGAGAACTCTTCGGCGGTCTCCTTGAGCTCATGGATCAGTCCGTCGTCATGGATCTGCAGGCGGAAGGTGGTGAGCAATTCGCGCAACTGCCGGTAGGCGTTGTTGAGGCCTTCGCGCAACTCACCGGTGACTGTCTCCAGGGTCTGCACCGGTTCGCCGCGACGCATCAGGGTCTGCATGCGACTGACTTGCAGCTTCATGTAGGACAGGGCCTGGGCCAGGGAGTCGTGCAGTTCCCGGGCAATGATGGTGCGCTCGTCGAGCAGCAACAGGCGATGGTCCTGCTCGCGTTGGCGCTTGAGTGACAGCGACGTGCCGATCAGGTTGGCCAGGGCCTGGATCAATGCGGTTTCCCAGGGCTGCGCTGCGTGTCCGTCGACAAAGTGCGCCTTCAGTTCTCCCAACTCATTGCCCTGGTTGCTGATGCTGAAAGTTTGCGGGCGGGCGCCATGATGTTTCTCGCAGGTGGCGCAGTCGCTGCTGGCGCAGACCTCGCGGTTGTTGGCGCCATGAATGGCCAGCAGTTGCCGCGCGGGTGCCTGCAACTGCCCCTGCAGGCACAGCGACAGGCGCAGGCCCGGGAGCCGTTGCTGGAAGCGCTGGATCAATTCGTCCAGGCCCTGGGCATTGGCCTGGCGGGTGGCCAGGCTGCGACTGCTTTGGTACAGCAACTCCAACGCGGCGTTGGCGTGCTGCAGGTTCAGGGTCTTCTGGCGAACCTGATCTTCCAGGGTGCGATGGGACTGCTCGATGGTTTCGGCCATGGTATTGAAGCTGGTCGCCAATTGGCCCAGTTCATCTTCGGATTGGTGATTGACCCGCACCTGGAATTCGCCACGACGAAAACGCTGGGTCGCGACCACCAGCTCCTGCAATGGCGTGACCACGCTGTATTGCAGTTCGTACAGGCCAATGAGCAGGATGATCATGGTGCTGAACAGCGCCATGCCCTGGATCGTCTGTTGCCAGCCCTGTTTGTGTTCGCTCTGGCGTTGCAACAGGGTGACGAACTGGTCCAGTTGCTCGACGAACGAGTCGGCGCTGGCCTGGAAAAACGCCGAATCGCCGCGCTCGACGGCAGGGCGAAGTGTCTGGTTCCAGCGTTGCAGGAGGTCGCGATAGCTCTGATGCAGGGCGGTGGTCGGGCCGTCTTCCAGCACGGCATGAAGGGAAGGGCTGTCGAGGCGTTGTTGCAGGCTGTCGATGATCGGGGCGATGTCCCCGGTGGCACCGGCCGCCAGCTTCCAACTGAGGTGGTAGGTCTCCATGCGCACAGAACCGGCGGTGTTGATCGCCGCTGCGTCGCCCTGGCTGAACCAGGCGATCAAGCCGGCGCTCAGGGAGCTGGCCAGGGCAAGGATGGCGATGAGAATCACCGCGACCCCGGCGCGCGCGGGCAGGGAGCTGCGCAGCCAGCTCATCATTGTGGCTGGCCCTGGAAGAATCTGTTCAAGCCTGGCATGGGAGCGTCCCGGACGAGGGGTGTTGCAGCCGTCCTGGGTGCACTACCTCTAAAGAGTTGTTGGCCGTTCCGTTTCGATAAAAGCTTCGGCCTGCTCGGTCAAGATATTGATAAACAAAGGGTTTTATCAATTTCAAGGTCTACCCCTTTGGAGGTAGACGGGCCCAGCATAGGCTAGAACGGCTCCTGGGCACGTTGACCCAGGTCAAGTTTTTACCGGGTTCGCATCACTAGGCTGCGCTCATCGAATCGAGGGGAGTGCAGCGTGATGCGAGCGCAAGTGCAACAAGGGCTGGTACTGGGGATGAGTACCCTGGCCTTCACCGTGTGCTTCATGGTCTGGATGATGTTTGCCGTGCTGGGCGTTCCGATCAAGGAAATGCTCGCGCTCAACGAGACCCAGTTCGGCCTGCTGGCCGCCACCCCGGTACTGACTGGTTCGCTGGTACGCCTGCCTCTGGGGATCCTGACCGATCGCTTCGGCGGGCGGATCGTATTCTTCCTGTTGATGCTGTCCTGCGTGTTGCCGCTGTACCTGATCACCCTGGCGACCGAGTTCTGGCAGTTCCTGGTGCTGGGGCTGTTCGTCGGCCTGGCCGGCGGTTCGTTTTCAGTCGGCATCGCCTACGTCGCCAAGTGGTTCGACAAACAGAACCAGGGCTTCGCCATGGGCGTGTTCGGCGCCGGCAACGCCGGATCCGCGCTCACCAAGTTCCTGGCTCCGGCGCTGATCGCCCTGGGCACCTGGCACCTGGTGCCGAAGGTGTTCAGCGCCATCCTGTTCATCACCGCGCTGCTGTTCTGGTTCCTCACCGCTGAGAAAAAAGAACATCGCAGCGTCAGCGGCGCGAGCCTGCGTGAACAACTCAAGGCCTTGAAAGAACCGGCCGTGTGGCGCTACTGCCAGTACTACTCGATCGTGTTCGGCGGTTACGTGGCCCTGGCCCTGTGGATGACCAAATACTACGTGCAGGAATACGGTTTCAGTCTGCAAAGCGCAGCGCTGCTGGCCGCGTGTTTCTCCCTGCCGGGCGGCGTGCTGCGGGCCGTCGGCGGCTGGATGTCGGATCGCTGGGGCGCCCAGAGCGTGACCTGGTGGGTGCTGTGGGTCAGCTGGATCTGCCTGTTCCTGCTGTCGTACCCGCAGACCCAACTGCAAGTGCACACCGTCAACGGCATCGTCGACTTTCACATCGGCCTCAGTGCCACGCTGTTCACCGTGCTGCTGTTCGTGATGGGCGTCGCCTTCGCGTTTGGCAAGGCCTCGGTCTTCAAATACATCGCCAACGACTACCCGAAAAACATGGGCGCGGTGTCCGGCATTGTCGGCCTGGCCGGTGGCCTGGGCGGCTTCGTGCTGCCGATCCTGTTCGGTGCCCTGGTGGATCTCACCGGCGTGCGCTCGTCCTGCTTCATGTTGCTGTACGGCGTGGTCTGGGTCTCCCTGATCTGGATGTACCTCAGCGAAATCCGCAAGCGCCCGCTGCTCGGTAAGCAACCGCTTGCCAGCCAACCCCCGTTTTCCAGCATTGCCCAAGGAGAAGAACATGTCCGTTCTGCAAACGCCTGACAAAGGCCCGGTCATTCATGACTGGCGCCCCGAAGACCCGGCCTTCTGGGGTCGCAGTGGCAAACAGACCGCGCGTCGCAACCTGTGGATCTCGATCCCGGCGCTGCTGCTGGCCTTCGCGGTGTGGATGGTCTGGAGCACGGTGATCGTGCGCCTGAATGCCATCGGTTTCAGCTTCAGTACCGACCAGTTGTTCTGGCTGGCGGCACTGCCGGGGTTGTCCGGTGCGACCTTGCGGGTGTTTTACTCGTTCATGGTGCCGATCTTCGGCGGACGGCGCTGGACCGCCCTGAGCACCGCGTCGCTGCTGATACCTGCGCTGTGGATGGGCTTCGCCGTGCAGAATCCGACCACGCCCTACAACGTGTTCGTACTGATCGCGCTGCTCTGCGGTTTTGGTGGTGGCAACTTCGCCTCGAGCATGTCCAACATCAGCTTCTTCTATCCCAAGTCCCAACAGGGCACCGCCCTGGGGTTGAACGCCGGCCTGGGCAACCTGGGCGTGTCGGTGATGCAGTTCAGCGTGCCGCTGGTGATTTCCTTCGGGGTGTTCGGCTTCATGGGCGGTCAACCCCAGGTGCTGGCCGACGGCAGTTCGTTGTGGCTGCAGAACGCCGGCTTCATCTGGGTGCCGTTCATCCTCGCTGTGACGCTGATTGCCTGGTTCGGCATGAACGACCTGTCCAGTGCCCGTGCTTCGTTCAGCGAGCAGGCGGTGATTTTCAAGCGCAAGCACAACTGGTTGATGTGCTGGCTGTACCTGGCCACGTTCGGCTCGTTCATCGGTTTCTCCGCCGCGTTCCCACTGCTGATCAAGACCTCGTTCCCTGACGTCATCGCCCTCAAGTTTGCCTTCCTCGGCCCCCTGGTGGGTGCACTGGTACGGCCGTTGGGTGGCTGGCTGGCGGACAAGCTCGGTGGCGCGAAAGTCACCTTGTGGAACTTCGTGCTGATGATCGCGATGGTGTTCGGCGTCCTGCACTTCCTGCCGCAAGGCGGCCAGGGCGGCAGCTTCTACGGCTTCCTGGGCATGTTCATGTTGCTGTTCATCACCACCGGTGTGGGCAACGGTTCCACCTTCCGCATGATCCCGGTGATCTTCCGCACCCTTCACGAAAAAACCGCCCTGGGCAATAAGCCCGAGCAGCGTGAGCAAGCGCTCAAAAACGCCGGCAAGGAATCGGCCGCGGTGTTGGGTTTCAGCTCGGCCATGGGTGCCTTCGGTGCGTTCTTCATTCCCAAGTCCTTCGGCACTTCGATGGCCCTGACCGGCGGCCCGGAGATGGCCTTCTACATGTTCGTCGGCTTCTACCTGAGCTGCATCGTGGTGACCTGGTGGTGGTACGCGCGCAAGGGCGCCGCGACTCCCTGCTAAGACGAATTCAAACAGTGGCCTGTACGGTTAATTAGCGTGCTCAAGTTCGAGTGTCAGGACTCGTCGGGCAAGGCGCCATGACGAGTCGTAGCCCGCTACGGCGAGGAATGGCAACGCAGCTTGACGAGTCCTGGCGCCGAAATTGAGTGCGCTAATTAGCCACACAGGCCACCAGTGCGTGGGCGGGGCGCAGACCCCGCGGAGCAAGCCTGAGAGGAAAGACACTGTGAGTCATTTACTGGATCAACTGCGGTTCTTCAACCGCAAGCAAGGCGAGTTTTCCGAGGGGCATGGCGAGACCCGCAAGGAGTCCCGGGACTGGGAGAACGTCTACCGTTCCCGCTGGCAGTACGACAAGATCGTGCGCTCCACCCATGGGGTGAACTGCACCGGCTCGTGCTCGTGGAAAATCTACGTCAAGAACGGCCTGATCACCTGGGAGACCCAGCAGACCGACTACCCGCGCACCCGCAACGACCTGCCCAACCACGAGCCACGCGGCTGCCCTCGTGGCGCCAGCTACAGCTGGTACATCTACAGCGCCAACCGGCTCAAGTACCCGAAGGTACGCAAGCCGTTGCTCAAACTGTGGCGTGAAGCCCGGCAGACCCTGCCGCCGGTGGAAGCCTGGGCCAGCATCGTCGAGAACAAGGCCAAGGCCGACTCGTATAAAAGCAAGCGCGGCATGGGTGGCTTCATTCGTTCCAACTGGGAAGAAGTCAACGAAATCATCGCCGCGGCCAACGTCTATACCGTCAAGCAACACGGCCCGGACCGGGTGGTGGGCTTCTCACCGATCCCGGCCATGTCGATGGTCAGCTACGCCGCCGGCGCTCGCTACCTGTCGCTGATCGGTGGCGTGTGCCTGAGCTTCTACGACTGGTACTGCGACTTGCCGCCAGCCTCGCCGATGGTCTGGGGCGAGCAGACCGACGTGCCGGAATCGGCCGACTGGTACAACTCCAACTACATCATTGCCTGGGGCTCCAACGTCCCGCAGACCCGTACCCCCGACGCGCACTTCTTTACCGAGGTGCGCTACAAGGGCACCAAGACCGTGGCAATCACCCCGGACTATTCGGAAGTCGCCAAGCTCACCGACCTGTGGCTCAACCCCAAGCAGGGCACCGACGCCGCGCTGGCCCAGGCCTTCAACCATGTGATCTTCAAGGAATTTCACCTGGACAAGCCGAGCGCCTATTTCACCGACTACGCCAAGCGCTACACCGACCTGCCAGTGCTGGTGATGCTCAAGCCGATGCTCGGCACGGCGCCGGGCGCGGGTTACCAGCCGGACCGCTTCCTGCGGGCCAGCGACCTCACCGATAACCTCGGCCAGGACAACAACCCCGAGTGGAAGACCATCGCCCTCGATGCGGCTGGCGAACTGGTGTCGCCCCAAGGCTCCATCGGTTATCGCTGGGGTGAGAAGGGCAAGTGGAACATCCTGCCCCGTGAAGGCGACGAGGGGCGCGAGATCGACCTCAAGCTGAGCCTGATCGGCGGTGACGTGGCTGAAGTGGCCTTCCCGTACTTCGCCGGCGAAACCCAGGAGCACTTCCAGCACGTGGCCGGTGACGCGGTGCAGTTCCGCCGCGTACCGGTACACAGCGTGGTGCTGGCCGACGGCAGCGTGGCGAAAGTCGCCACGGTGTTCGACTTGTCGGCGGCCAACCTGGCGATCGACCGTGGCCTGGGCGGCGCCAACGTGGCCAAGGACTACGACGACGCCTCGGTGCCCGGCACCCCGGCCTGGCAGGAGCAGATCACCGGCGTCAGCCGCGAGAAAGCGATCCAGATCGCCCGTGAATTCGCCGACAACGCCGACAAGACCCGTGGACGTTCGATGATCATCGTCGGTGCGGCAATGAACCACTGGTACCACATGGACATGAACTACCGCGGGCTGATCAACATGCTCATGCTCTGCGGTTGCATCGGCCAGACCGGCGGCGGCTGGGCTCACTATGTCGGCCAGGAAAAACTCCGCCCGCAGTGCGGCTGGCTGCCCCTGGCCTTCGGCCTGGACTGGAATCGTCCTGCACGGCAGATGAACGGCACCAGTTTCTTCTATGGCCACAGCTCCCAATGGCGCCACGAGAAAATGAGCATGCACGACGTGCTCTCGCCCCTGGCGGACAAGTCGCAATTCCCCGAGCACGCTCTGGACTACAACATCCGCGCCGAACGCGCCGGCTGGTTGCCCAGCGCGCCGCAGCTCAACACCAACCCGTTGCACATCTGCCGCGATGCCGCCGCCGCGGGCATGGAACCCAAGGACTACGTGGTCAAGTCCTGGCAGGACGGGTCGCTGCGCTTTGCCTGTGAACAGCCCGACAACCCGGTGAGCTTCCCGCGCAACATGTTCATCTGGCGCTCCAACCTGTTGGGTTCTTCGGGCAAGGGCCACGAGTACATGCTCAAGTACCTGCTCGGCACCAAGAACGGCGTGATGAACGAGGACATCGGCCAAGTCGGCGACTGCAAGCCGACCGAGGCCGAATGGATCGACGAGGGCGCCATCGGCAAACTCGACCTGGTGACCACCCTGGATTTCCGTATGTCCTCGACCTGCGTGTATTCCGACATCGTCTTGCCGACCGCCACCTGGTACGAAAAAGACGACATGAACACCTCGGACATGCACCCGTTCATCCATCCGTTGTCGGCGGCCATCGATCCGGCCTGGGAGTCGCGTTCGGACTGGGAAATCTACAAGGGTATCGCCAAGGCGTTCTCGGCCATGTCGGTCGGACACCTGGGTGTCGAGAAAGACCTGGTCACCGTACCCCTGATGCACGACAGCGTCGGCGAGCTGGCCCAGCCGTTTGGCGGCACCGACTGGAAAACCGCCGGCGAGGCGCCGCAACCGGGCAAGAACGCTCCGAACCTGCAAGTGGTGGAGCGCGACTACCCGAACATCTACAAGCAATTCACCTCCCTGGGCCCGCTGCTCGAGAAGCTCGGCAACGGCGGCAAGGGCATCAACTGGAACACTGACACCGAGGTGAAATTCCTTGGCGAGCTGAACCACCACGAAGTGGACGCCGGTATCAGCCAGGGCCGGCCAAAAATCGACAGTGCCATCGACGCCGCCGAAGTGATCCTGTCCCTGGCCCCGGAAACCAACGGCCACGTGGCGGTCAAGGCCTGGGCGGCGCTGTCGGAGTTCACTGGCATCGACCACAGCCACCTGGCTGTATCCAAGGAGCACGAGGCGATCCGCTTCCGCGACATCCAGGCCCAGCCGCGCAAGATCATTTCCAGCCCGACCTGGTCCGGCCTGGAAGACGATCACGTGAGCTACAACGCCGGCTACACCAACGTTCATGAGTCGATCCCATGGCGCACCATCACCGGCCGCCAGCAGTTCTACCAGGATCACCCGTGGATGCAGGCGTTCGGCGAACAGCTGATGAGCTACCGGCCCCCGGTCAACACCCGGACCATCGAAGGGGTGAAGGGCAAGCGCAGCAATGGTGAGCCCGAGATCGTCCTCAACTGGATCACGCCGCACCAGAAGTGGGGCATCCACAGCACCTACACCGACAACCTGTTGATGCTCACCTTGAGCCGTGGCGGGCCGATCATCTGGCTCTCCGAGATCGACGCCCGGCGCGCCGGCATCGAGGACAACGATTGGGTCGAGTGCTTCAACGCCAACGGCGCGCTGACCGCCCGGGCGGTGGTCAGCCAGCGGGTCAAGGAGGGCATGGTGATGATGTACCACGCCCAGGAACGGATCGTGAACGTGCCCGGTTCGGAAACCACCAAGACCCGTGGCGGCCATCACAACTCGGTGACCCGCGTGGTGCTCAAGCCCACCCACATGATCGGTGGCTACGCCCAGCAGGCCTACGGCTTCAACTATTACGGCACGGTCGGCTGCAACCGCGACGAATTCGTCGTGGTGCGCAAGATGGCCAAGGTCGACTGGCTCGACGGTTCCAGCGGCGATGACCTGCCGCGTCCCCTGCCGACTGAGCTGGATTGAGGAGATTGAAATGAAGATTCGTTCACAGATCGGCATGGTCCTGAACCTGGACAAATGCATCGGTTGCCACACCTGTTCGATCACCTGCAAGAACGTCTGGACCAGCCGTGAAGGCATGGAATACGCCTGGTTCAACAACGTCGAGACCAAACCCGGCATCGGCTACCCCAAGGAATGGGAAAACCAGGACAAGTGGAAGGGCGGCTGGGTGCGCAATGCCGACGGCTCGATCAACCCACGCATCGGCGGCAAGTTCCGCGTGTTGGCGAACATCTTCGCCAACCCGGACCTGCCAGGCCTGGATGATTACTACGAACCGTTCGACTTCGACTACCAGCACCTGCACACCGCGCCTTTGGGCGAGCACCAGCCCACCGCGCGGCCGCGCTCGCTGGTGTCCGGCAAGCGCATGGAGAAGATCGAGTGGGGCCCGAACTGGGAGGAGATTCTCGGCACCGAGTTCGCCAAGCGGCGCAAGGACAAGAACTTCGACAAGATCCAGGCGGACATCTACGGCGAGTACGAAAACACCTTCATGATGTACTTGCCGCGCCTGTGCGAGCACTGCCTGAACCCGGCGTGCGCGGCGTCCTGCCCGAGCGGCGCGATCTACAAGCGCGAAGAGGACGGCATCGTCCTGATCGACCAGGAGAAATGCCGCGGCTGGCGCATGTGCATCAGCGGCTGCCCGTACAAGAAGATCTATTTCAACTGGAAGAGCGGCAAGTCGGAAAAATGCATCTTCTGCTACCCGCGCATCGAAGCCGGGATGCCAACGGTCTGTGCGGAAACCTGCGTCGGCCGGATCCGCTACCTCGGCGTGCTGCTGTATGACGCCGACCGCATCAGCGAAGTGGCGAGCACCGCCAACGAACAGGACCTGTACGAGAAGCAACTGGAGATCTTCCTCGACCCGAACGACCCGGCGGTGATTCGCCAGGCCCTGGCCGATGGCGTGCCGCAGTCGGTGATCGATTCGGCGCAACGCTCGCCGGTCTACAAGATGGCCGTGGATTGGAAGCTTGCGCTGCCTCTGCACCCGGAATACCGCACTTTGCCGATGGTCTGGTACGTGCCGCCACTGTCGCCGATCCAGAACGCTGCCGCCGCCGGCACCGTGGGCATGAACGGGGTGATCCCGGACGTCGACAGCCTGCGCATTCCACTGCGCTACCTGGCCAACCTGCTGACCGCCGGCGATGAGAAACCCGTCAAGCTGGCCCTCAAGCGCCTGCTGGCGATGCGTGCCTACAAGCGTTCCGAACAGGTGGACGGCGTAAAGGACCTGCAAGTGCTGGCCGATGTCGGCTTGAGCGTGAATCAGGTCGACGAGATGTACCGTTACCTGGCCATCGCCAACTACGAAGACCGTTTCGTCGTGCCGAGTGCTCACCGCGAAGACGCCATGAGTGACGCGTTCGCCGAGCGCTCCGGGTGCGGTTTCAGCTTCGGAAGCGGTTGCAGCGGCAGTTCCGACACCAACATGTTCGGCGGCAAGAAAGCCAACCGTCGTGACGTGATCAAGACCGTGCAGTTGTGGGAGGACTGAGCATGCGCATTCTCAAGGTGATTTCGTTGTTGCTCGACTACCCGACCGAGACCCTGGTGGGCGGTCGCGACGAGCTGGAAGAGGCGATTCTCCAGGCGCGGGAAATCAGTCCCAACCAGCGCGCCGGATTGTTCGAGTTATTGGAGGTGATCTGCGCCAAGGACCTGATGGACGGCCAGGAGCATTACGGCGCGTTGTTCGGTCGCGGACGTTCGCTGTCGCTGCTGCTGTTCGAACATGTCCACGGCGAATCCCGCGACCGGGGCCAGGCGATGGTGGACATGATGGCCCAGTACGAGGCGGCCGGTTTCGCCATCGGCGTCAAGGAGCTGCCCGACTACATCCCGTTGTACCTGGAATATCTCTCCACCCGCGAAGACCTCGAGGCCCGCGAGGGCCTCGCGGATGTCGCGCACCTGCTGGCCTTGCTCGCCGCACGCCTGGATGAGCGTGAAAGCGCCTACGCCAGTTGCTTCCGGGCCTTGCTGCAAATCGCCGGGGCCGAACCCCACGGCGCGGTCGCCGAGTTGCGTGAGCAAGTGAAAGCCGAGCCCCGGGACGATTCCCTGGAAGCCCTGGACCGGGTCTGGGAGGAAGAGGCGGTGGATTTCATGAAGGCCGAACAGCAGGACCGTTGCAGTTCGCTGCCGAGCGCGCCGGGCAGGGCCCGGGAAGAAAGTGCGGTGCCGTTGCACTGGGTGGATTTTCAGCATGAAGGGCGGGCCGCTGCGCCAGCCGGGGAGGTGGGCAATGTCTAAGTGGGATCTGTTGTTGTTCGGGGTCTACCCCTATGTCGCCCTGGCGATTTGTCTGCTCGGCAGCTGGGCGCGGTTCGACCTCGCCCAGTACACCTGGAAGGCCGGCTCCAGCCAGATGCTGAACAAACGCGGCATGCGCGTGGCGAGCAACCTGTTCCACGTCGGCGTGCTGTTCGTGCTGGCCGGCCACTTTGTGGGGCTGCTGACGCCGTCGGCGGTCTACCACCATGTGCTGAGTACCGAGAACAAACAGTTGTTGGCGATGGTTTCCGGTGGCTTTTTCGGCGCGTTGGGCCTGATCGGCTTGCTGATGCTGCTCAACCGCCGGCTGAGCGACCCACGGGTTCGCGCTACGTCCAACACCTCGGACATCCTGGTGTTGGTGGTCTTGCTGGTGCAACTGGTGCTGGGGCTGATGACCATCGTTGCCTCCACCGCCCACATGGACGGTTCGGTGATGGTGATGCTAGCCGACTGGGCGCAGAACACCGTGATGTTGCGTCCGGTCGACGCCGCCACATCGATAGCGCCAGTGGGCCTGGTCTACAAGCTCCATGTGCTGCTCGGCCTGACCCTGTTCGTGCTGTTTCCGTTCACCCGTCTGGTGCACATCGTCAGTGCGCCGGTCTGGTACCTGGGACGGCGTTATCAAATCGTTCGGCAGAAATTCTGAGGAGGCGATCATGGCCAGTGGATGCGGATGTGGTGGCGGTAATGGCGGCAGCGGCGGCTGTGGATCTTCGGCAAGCGCGGCGCCCGTGGCGGATGTCGCGCCCCTTGGGGCGGTGCAGTTCGATCCGGTGACGGTTGACGAAGAGTCGCCGCAGTTGATTGCCAGCAGTGAACAGGAGTGGCCGATCATCAGCGTCAACGGGGTGTCGATCACCCCGCAGGCGATGGCCCAGGAGCTGCAGTACCACCCGGCGCAGAGTCGGGAGGACGCGGTCTACCAGGCGGCGCGGGCCCTGGTGATTCGGGAACTGCTCCAGCAACGCATCGCCGAGCTGGGCCTGTCCCTGCAGGTCGGTGCTGGCGAAAACGAAGAGGAGGCTGCGACGCGGCTGCTGCTCGAGCGCGAGGTGCAGGTGCCGCAATGCGACGAAGCGACCTGCCTGCGCTACTACGAAAGCAACCGGGCGCGCTTTCACAGCGCACCGTTGCTGGCGGTGCGGCACATCCTGCTCGAATGCGCACCGGACGATGCCGAGGGACGCAGCCTCGCCCATGTCCAGGCCGAGCTGCTGCTGGAAAGACTGGACCAGGCCCCGGGCAGCTTCGCCGACCTGGCCCAGAAATATTCGGCTTGCCCGTCCAAGGAGCAGGGCGGGTCGCTGGGACAGATCAGCAAGGGCCAGACCGTGCCTGAGCTTGAGCGTCAGTTGTTCGCCTTGCCGGCGGGACTGTGCGGCAAACCCCTGGAGAGTCGCTATGGCTGGCACGTGATCAGCATCGACCAGCGCATCGACGGCCAGCCGTTGCCTTACGAGGCGGTGGCGACGGCGATCCGCACCCAGTTGCAGCAGGGCGTCTGGCAGAAAGCGCTGGTGCAGTACCTGCAAACCCTGATCGGTGCAGCGGACATTCGCGGCATTCATCTTCAGGGCGCCGACTCGCCGCTGGTGCAGTGAGCATCGACTCGAACAGGGGGCATTCATGAACGCTGTGCTGCAGGATGGATTTGGGCGCCAGATCGATTATTTGCGGATGTCGGTGACCGATCGTTGTGATTTTCGCTGTGTGTATTGCATGGCGAAGCACATGACCTTCCTGCCGCGTCAGCAGGTATTGACCCTGGAAGAGCTCCAGCGGTTGGCGCGGTTGTTCGTCGGCCTGGGAGTGAAGAAGATCCGCCTGACCGGCGGCGAGCCGCTGATTCGCCCGGGTATCGTCGGGTTGTGCCGCGATATCGCGGCATTGCCCGGCCTGCGGGAGCTGGTGATGACCAGCAATGGCTCGCAGTTGGGGCGGTTGTCCAGGCCGCTGGTCGATGCCGGCGTCAAGCGCATGAACATCAGCCTCGACAGCCTGGACGGCGAGCGTTTTCGGGCCATCACCCGTAACGGCAACCTCGACCAGGTGCTGGCTGGCATCGAAGCGGCGAAGGCGGCCGGGTTCGAGCGGATCAAGCTCAACTGCGTGGTGATGAAGGGGCGCAATTTCGATGAGGTGCCGGCGTTGGTGCAGTACGCCATCGAGCAACGCATCGACATCAGCTTCATCGAGGAAATGCCCTTGGGAGAGGTAGGACGTTCCCGGGGCGAGTCGTTCTGTTCCAGCGAAGAGGTCCGGGCGGCGATCGCCCGTCATCACCGGTTGCTCGACAGCGCCGAGAACAGCGGCGGGCCGGCGCGTTATGTGCGCCTGGAGCGCCATCCTGACACGCGGATCGGCTTCATTTCGCCGAACACCCACAACTTCTGCGCCAGTTGCAACCGGGTGCGCATGACCGTTGAAGGTCGCTTGCTGCTGTGCCTTGGACAAGAGAACTCCCTCGACCTGCGTGGCCTGCTGCGGCGCTATCCGCTGGAGGACCAGCCGGTGATCCAGGCGGTGCAACACGCCTTGCGCGGCAAGCCTCTGCGCCACGACTTCAACCCGGGTGGGGAGGTGCAGATCGTACGGTTCATGAACATGAGTGGGGGGTGAGGAGCATCGTTGCCTGTGCTGGCGCTATCGCGAGCAGGCTCGCTCCCACATGGGTTTGAGTTGATTGCGAGATTTGTGCTCACCCAGGTCCCCTGTGGGAGCGAGCCTGCTCGCGATGACGGCAGCCCAGTCACATCCCTATCAATTGACTCCCCCGATTCTTGACATCAGTCAATTGCAAACCAGCCTTCAACCCGTACTCTCCACTGCATATTGTGTTTTATGAACTTGAAAGGCCTATATGTAGTGTCTGGAGCCCAAATGCAAAGTACGTTGATCTCAGTAGGGTGCAACCGCCTGCACAAGCGCGACGGCAGTGTGGTCGCCTTCGATGCGGACAAGATCCGCCAGGCGCTGATCGCCGCCGGCAAGGCCACCGGCGAATACGCCGAGGCTGAAGCCGAAGCGCTGCTCGACGCCGTGCTTGCCCGATTGGAAGGGCAGTCACGATTGAACGTCGAGCAGATCCAGGACCGGGTCGAGCGGGTGCTGATGGACGCCGGTTTCTTCCTCGCCATGCGCGCCTACATCGTCTACCGCGAGCAACACGGGCGCCTGCGCCGGGACCGCCGCACCCTGGTGGAAGTCGCCACGTCGATGAACGAATACCTCGATCGTGAAGACTGGCGCGTGCAGGCCAACGCTAACCAGGGGTATTCCCTCGGCGGGTTGATCCTCAACGTCTCCGGCAAGGTCACCGCCAACTATTGGCTCGATGAAGTCTACAGCCAGGCCATCGGCGAGGCGCACCGCGAGGCCGACCTGCACATCCATGACCTGGACATGCTCGCCGGCTACTGTGCCGGTTGGTCCCTGCGTACGCTATTGCACGAAGGCCTCAACGGTGTACCGGGGCGGGTCGAGGCCGGGCCGCCCAAGCACCTGAGCAGTGCCCTGGGGCAGATGGTGAATTTCCTCGGCACCCTGCAGAACGAATGGGCCGGGGCCCAGGCCTTCAGCTCGTTCGACACCTACCTGGCGCCCTACGTGCGCAAGGACCGGCTCAGCTACGACGAGATCCGCCAGTCGTTGCAGGAGTTCATCTACAACCTCAACGTCCCCTCGCGCTGGGGCACGCAAACGCCGTTTACCAACCTGACGTTCGACTGGGTCTGTCCGCAGGATCTGCGCGAACAGATTCCGATCATCGGTGGTGAAGAGATGCCGTTCGCCTATGGCGACCTGCAAGCGGAAATGGAACTGATCAATCGCGCCTACATCGAGGTAATGCAAGCCGGCGATGCGAAAGGGCGGGTGTTCACCTTCCCGATCCCGACCTACAACATCACCCATGATTTCCCGTGGGACAGCGAAAACGCCGACCGCCTGTTCGAAATGACGGCCCGCTACGGCTTGCCGTACTTCCAGAATTTCCTCAACTCGGACATGCAACCCAACCAGGTGCGGTCAATGTGCTGCCGCTTGCAACTGGATGTGCGCGAGCTGCTCAAGCGCGGTGGCGGCTTGTTCGGTTCGGCGGAACAGACCGGCTCGCTGGGGGTGGTGACGATCAACTGCGCACGGCTGGGCTACCTGTACAAGGGCAACACCAGCGCACTGTTGCAGCGTCTCGATGCCCTGATGGAACTGGCGAAGGAAAGCCTGGAGGTCAAGCGCAAGGTGATCCAGCACCACATGGACGCCGGCCTGTATCCCTACACCAAGCGTTACCTGGGCACCTTGCGCAATCACTTCTCCACCATCGGCGTGAATGGCCTGCACGAAATGCTGCGCAATTTCACCGATGACCAGCAGGGGCTGCACACCGGGCAGGGACGCGAGTTCGCGCTGCAGTTGCTCGATCATGTACGGGCGACGCTGCTGCGTTTCCAGGAGGAGACCGGCCACCTCTACAACCTGGAAGCCACGCCCGCCGAAGGCACCACCTACCGCTTCGCCAAGGAAGACCTCAAGCGCTACCCCGATATCCTGCAGGCCGGCAGTCCGGTCGCGCCGTACTACACCAACTCTTCGCAATTGCCGGTGGGGTTTACCGAGGACCCGTTCGAAGCCCTGGAACTGCAGGACGAACTGCAATGCAAGTACACCGGCGGCACCGTGTTGCACCTGTACATGGCCGAGCAGATTTCATCCACCCAGGCCTGCAAGCAATTGGTGCGCAAGGCCCTGGGGCGTTTCCGGCTGCCGTACCTGACGGTCACGCCGACGTTTTCCATCTGCCCGGTGCATGGCTACCTGGCCGGTGAACACGAGTTCTGTCCCAAATGCGACGAGGCGTTGCTGCTGCAACAGCAGCAGGCACGCAGCGTCCACTGATCCGATCATCCACCGCAAGGAGTTTCACCATGAATGAATCGAGCAACCTTCCGCAGGCCCAGCGCCAACGTTGTGAAGTCTGGACCCGGGTGATGGGGTATCACCGCCCGGTGGCGGCGTTCAACCCGGGCAAGCAGTCCGAGCACCGCGAGCGGGTGCATTTCACTGAACGCGCGGCCGGGCGTCCATGAGTCGAGTGCTGCGGGTCGGGGGCATGGTGCCCCTGACCACCCTCGATTATCCGGGCCAATTGGCTTGCGTACTGTTTTGCCAGGGCTGCGCCTGGCGCTGTCGTTATTGCCATAACCCGCAACTGATCCCGCCCCGTGGCAGCGAGGAAGTGGATTGGTGCCGGGTGCTGGCGTTCCTGCAACGCCGCCAGGACCTGCTCGATGCCGTGGTGTTCAGCGGCGGCGAGCCGACCTTGCAGGACGGCCTGGCCTCGGCCATGGCGGAGGTGCGGCAGATGGGCTTTCGCATCGGCCTGCACAGCGCCGGCATCAAGCCGGCGGCGTTCGCCAAGGTGGTCGGGCAAGCCGACTGGGTGGGCTTCGACATCAAGGCACTGCCCGAAGATGCCCTGGACGTGACCCGGGTTGAAGGCAGTGGCGCGGCCAACTGGCGCAGCCTCGACCATCTGCTGGACAGCGGTGTGGATTACGAATGTCGCACCACGGTGCATTGGCATCTGTTCGACCCCGAGCGGCTGTTGACCCTGGCCCGGCGCCTGAGCGAGCGGGGTGTGACCCGCTTCGCCGTGCAACTGGTGCGCACGGCCCGGATGCTCGACCCGCACCTCTCCAGCGTTTCGGCACACGCCTTGCAGCCCGAACTGTGGGCCGCCCTGCGGGAGCTGTTTCCCTCGTTCGTGTTGCGCAGCTAAGCCTGCGCCAGGACGAACGACACCGCGGCTCGGAATGACCCGCTCACTTTTTTCCAAGGTTTTCAAATGCGCTGCCGGATCGGCAGGTAGTTGAACAGGGAGCATTTGATATGACCAGACTCACCACCGCCCAACGTATCGTGATTGGCTTTGCCATCGCGCCGCTGGCCTTGATCGCTCTGGCGTTGTATGCCTTGCACGATCTGGCTGTGCTGCGCGACCAGGCCGAGCAGATCGTCAGGCAGGATTGGCCGAAGATCGACCCGATCATGGTGATCGCCACGGGCGTGCGCGATAACGCCAGGAACACCCGGGACTTGCTGATCGACAAGAACAACGTGCAGGTGCAGCAATCCATCGATGCCACGCGGCAACGCATCACCCAGGCTTTCGCGACGCTGGAGCCGCTGTTGTTTCAGCCCGAAGGCAAGGCGGCTTTTGCCGAACTGAAGAAGCGTCGAGAGGCCTACGTGGCCGCATTCGTCCAGGTGCAGGCGCTGATCCGCCAGGGCGCGATGGATGAGGCGATGATGCAGCTCAGGCAAGGGGTGATCCCGGCGGAGCTTGAGGTGTACAAAAGCCTGGAAGGGCTGATGGCGATGCAAGGCACGTTATTCGCCGAACGCGAGCGCCTGGCCCAGGCGCGTTACAGCGATGCGCGGCGCAACATGCTGATGTTGGTCCTGGCCTGCCTGGCCGTGGTGAGTACCGTGGCGATACTGGTGACCCGCAGCGTGACCCGTCCGTTGGGCGGCGAGCCCGATGACGCCGCGCGGGTGCTGAGCCACATCGCCCAGGGCGACCTGACGATCCGCGTGCCGGTAGGCGTCGGCGCCAATGACAGTGTAATGAGCAACATGCACGACATGCAGCAGAACCTCAACACCATGGTCAGGCACATTGCGGCCTCGGTGGATCGGGTGGCCAGTTCATCCGAAGAGCTGAGTGCGGTGAGCAGCCAGACCAACAGCACGTTGCAGTTGCAAGGCATGGAAATCGAGCAGGCTGCGGCGGCGGTGAACCAGATGACGGCGGCGGTGGACGAGGTGGCGCGCAACGCCGTGAGCACCAGCGAAGCCTCGCGAGTCTCGGAGCAGACCGCCCAGCGTGGCCGTGAGCAGGTTCAGCAGACGGTCGCTTCCATCTCGGCGCTGGCGGACGGCGTGACGGACACGTCGGCGCGCATCCAGCAGTTGGCGGGACGGGTCGAGGACATCAGCTCGGTACTGGATGTGATCCGTGGTATCGCCGAGCAGACCAACCTGTTGGCCCTGAACGCCGCCATCGAAGCCGCCCGGGCCGGCGATGCCGGGCGTGGCTTCGCGGTGGTGGCTGACGAAGTCCGCGCGCTGGCCCATCGCACCCAGGATTCGACCCGGGAAATCGAGGACATGATCGGCAACATCCGCCAGGACAGTGGGCATGCCGTGACGGCCATGCAAAGCAGCAGCGAGCGGGTACAGGACACCTTGCAAGTCGCCCAGCGTTCCGGCGACGCCCTGGATGAAATCGCCCGCTCGATTTCGCAGATCAACGAGCGCAACCTTATGATCGCCAGCGCCACGGAACAACAGGCCCTGGTGGCCCGAGAGGTGGACCGCAACCTGGTGGGCATTCGCAACCTGTCGGAACAGGTGCTGCTGGGGGCAAGGCACACCGATACGGCCGGCCAGGACCTGGCGCAGATGGCCGGCTCGCTGCATGAGACGGTGGCGCGGTTCAAGGTGTAGCCGAGTCGGGGTGAAAGGTATGTAGGAGCGAGCCTGCTCGCGATAGCGGTGGGTCAATCCAGGATGATGTTGGATGTGCCGGCGTCATCGCGAGCAGGCTCGCTCCCACAGGTTTTGCGTTGTACGGGATGCTGTGTACGCCGCAAACCCCATGTGGGAGCGAGCCTGCTCGCGATAGCGGTGGGTCAGTCCAGGATGATGTTGGATGTGCCGGCGTTATCGCGAGCAGGCTCGCTCCCACAGGTTCTGGCGGTGTATACACTGTCTTGTGGGATCACCATCCCCAGAATTGCAACCACCAGCCATATCCCACCAGGCCGCAGGCCAATGCCAGGCATGTCATGGTGGGTAGTCGTCGAACCGGGGGCACCTGTTCCAGGCGTTGCCAACCCAGCCACAGGCTCCAGGCGATCGCCGCCAGTAAAAGCGCGGCCCGCGCCGGCTGCACCCAGTCGAGCAACAACCCTTCATAGCGCAACAGTTTCACCGTGGTGGCCGACAAGCCGAGGAACAGCCCTGCACCACCCAGGGGCGCCAAGGTGATGGCCAGAGGCCAATAGTGTGCAGCATCCCCCGATATTCTCGCCGCCAGGCGTATCAGCAGCGTCAACGAACCCCCCAGCAGCAAGGCACTCATGCCCAGGTAGGCAAGGATGCACAACCCATCGAGCCAACTGAAACTGTCATTGAGCTGCGGATAGTGCGTCAACAGCCACCACGGTGCGTTGTCCTGGAGGGGCCAGAGCAGGTCGTGGGTGACCAGCCATTGGGCCAGGTTCTGTTTCAAGGCGATGAACCACGGGCTGACGGTCCACTGGAAAGCGCCCATGGCCAGGCCAATCACGCCGAACAACAGCAAGCGCACGTCCCACGGCGAGACGCTGTTCGGTGTCGAGCGAAGGATTTCCTGGTTGCTGGACCGGGCGATCAGGCGTACGGCATCGCGCTGGCCGCTGCAACGACCGCAGGCGTGGCAGTCGGCGGCGCCGCGCATGCGACGAATGTCCAGCAAGGGCGCGCAGTTGGGCGGTGGTTGACGGGGCCCGGGATTTTCCAGCCAGCGTTGTTCGTCCACTTGAAAATGCACCGGCGCCAGGCGGGCGAGCAGGGCAAAGACGCCGCTGACCGGGCACAGGTAGCGGCACCACACCCGTTTGCCCCGGGCGAACAGCAGGCCGACGAGCACCGCCGCGACGGTCGAGCCGCCGAGGATCAGCAGCGCAGCCTGGGCATAGTCATAAACGCTGATGAGTTGGCCATAGATCGTGGTCAAACAGAACGCCAGGGTCGGCCAACCGGCCCAGCGCAGGCCTCGCGGCATGCCCAGGCCTTTGCCATATCGGCTGGCCCATTCGCTCAAGGCGCCCTCGGGGCACAGCACGCCACACCAGAGCCGGCCGAACAGCACGATCGACAGCAACACGAAGGGCCACCAGAGGCCCCAGAACAGAAACTGAGCCAGCAACGTGAGGTTGTCGAACAGGCGCGCCTGGCTGTCCGGCAAGGGCAGGAATGCAGGTATCACCAGCAGCACCCCATAGAACAGCACCACCGCCCATTGCACCGCACGAATGATCGCGCCGTGGCGGCGCATGCCGTCACCCAGGCGCTGGAGCCAGGCATTCAGGTCGGGCATGGCAGGGTTTCCACCTTGCGTGGCCGCAGCCAGCCGACGACGGTCAGCCAATAACCGATCCACAACAGCAACGTCAGTGCACTGGGACTCGCCCGATACCCGGCAAAATCGGCCAGGAAACCACCGAACCCATGACCATCATCCAGGATCGCGCTGGTGTCCCACAGGGCATCGCCGATGCCGCGATACACTGCCTCAGGCCAGTCCATCGCAAGCAACTGTCCGCCGACCCGTTCGATACCGCTGACCAGCAACGCCGCTCCCAGCAACAAAAGAATTGCCTCGCTGATGGCAAAGAAACGTGGCCATGAGATGAACCGTCGACTGCTGTGCAGCAAGGAAACGGTCAGCAGCGCCAGTACCAGCCCAGCCACCGCGCCAATGGCGAACAGGCCCAACTGCGGCCCCTGCAGGCGGGCCCCGGCACCATACAGGAAGACCACGGTTTCACTGCCTTCTCGGCTCACGGCCAACAGCGCCAGGACCAGCAGGCCCAGGCCACCCTGGCGGTCCAGGCGCTGATCGGCGTGACGGGTCAGTTCCTGCTTGAGCGTGCCGGCGTTGCGGTGCATCCAGCTCACCATCTGCACGATCAGCACACTGGCGAACAGCGCCAATGAGGCCTGGAACCATTCGTTGGCCGCGCCGCTCATGGCTTCGCCGGCCAGCAGGATCAGACCGGCCAGCCCAGCCGAAAGCAGCAGGCCCAGGGTTGCGCCGCTCCAGACGTAGCGCAGTAGTTGCCGGGTCTGTCGCTGCCGGCTGACCCAGGCCTGGAGAATCCCGAGTACCAACAAGGCCTCGACGCTTTCGCGCCAGACAATAAACATCGATTGAGTCATGCAAACGCCTCCTGCTGACCGATTACTGGGCCAGGATGCCGCCCTCGGGCAGTTGCGGATTGAATTCATCGAAAAACGGATAGCGCCCCGGACGCAGCGGGTGGATCACGACAAAGGTGGTGACCCCGGGCGACAGCACTTTTTCCACGCGTAATGGCGTGCTCTCGAACTCCGCCGGACCCTGGCCGACGTTTTTCAGCACGATCTTGAAGCGCTGTCCGGCCGCTACTTCCAACAGCGCTGGGGTGAAATGACCGTCGCGCAGGCTGAGTTCATAGGTCGGCAGCTCGGCCTGGGCCAGTGAGGGCAGCAGGCCCGCCAGCATCAGCCAGGCCAGGCGTCCATGCCTCGCGACAGGCAGCCCGCAGGTTCGGCGGGCCATCTTCAATATCCGCCTTTCTTGCCGATCCCGGCGTAGACGAATTCGTAGTGCAATTCACATCGTTCGAACCACGGCGCGACACCGGTTTCCTTATCGGTATGACGACCGAGAGAGCCATGACCGCCGGGGGGCAGGAGGGTGAAGGTCAGTTGATATTTGCCGGGGCCGAGCAGCTTCACGTTGTCGCCGTAGTGCGGTCCGTCATTGGCGACCATGGCGTGGAAGTCACCCTTGAGCTCGGTGTCGTTGCCCTGTTTTTTCAGCAGGAACGACACGTTGAGGTAAGGCACGAAGCTGCCTTCCTGGAAGCCTTGCGGGTTGTCCGCCGTGGCGCGGATATCCGCTTCCAGGTGCACATCGGAATCGGTGGTGGCGCGCATCATACCGGCCGGGGCCATTTCAATCGGTTGCAGGTACACCGCGCCGACTTCCAGTCCCGGGCACAGTTGCGGTTCGCCGATGGGGTATTCCTTGGCCTGGGCCAGTGGCGCGAGAACGAGGAGGGCGAGAGACAGGGGAACGAGCGTGCGCATGATGACTTCCTGGACGACGTAAGAGTTGGCCGGAGTCTAGGGAGCTTCGCTGCGAATAATAATGATTATTGTCAATTTTCAGTGTGATTCTGCGAGGGCGATGAGAGGACGGTTCTTGATCGAAATCAAGGGCTGTCCGGGACGGGCGCGGTAGGGTGCAGCTACACCCATCTGTCAGCGGGGTTCCCATGGCCAAGCCCTTTCCCGTAAGTCCCAAACACCCTGAACGCATCTGCTGGGGCTGCGACCGTTACTGCGCGTCGAACGCCCTGGCCTGTGGCAACGGCGCCGACCGGACCATGCATCCGGCTGAGATGATCGGGGAGGATTGGTACCTGCATGGGGAGTGGGGATTGGAATTGACTGACATAACAGCAAAGGTCGTGGACCCGAGCGCCGGTTCCCTGAAGGAATAAAACACTCTGTGGCTAGGGGATAAATCCCCTCGCCACATTAAAACCTGCCAGCCTGGAAATAACTGGCCGGCAGGTGTACTCAGAGCTTCGGCATCTGCCCGATCCGCCCCATCATCTCGGTCACGATCTGCAAGTCCAACATGAACTGCTCGACCGTCTTGAACTCGTTGTCGTTATGCCCGGTGTATTTGACGTCGGGCATTGCCAGGCCGAACTGCACGCCGTTGGGCAGGTCGTGGACCGAAGTGGCGCCCGCCGAGGTGCCGTACTTGTGCTCCATGCCCAGGTTCTCGGTGGCCACGGCCAATAGCGCCTTGACCCATTCACCCTCGGGGTTGCGGTACATCGGTTCGTCGATGGAGTAATCGAAGGCCACCGCCACGTGGGACTTCTTGCTCCAGGCAGCCAGTTTGTCGGCAATTTCGGACTTGAGCGCTTCAGTGGGCTTGCCGACTGGAACACGCAGGTTGACGGCGAGCTTGAAGGTCTTCTCATCCATGCCGACGTAGGTCAGGGAGGCGGTCAGCGGGCCCATGAACGCGTCGGAGAAGCCAATCCCCAACTGCTTGCCCAGGTAGTCCAGGCCCCAGTTGTCAGCGGCGTAGCGGGCGGCGTCGGTGATGTGGTTGTGCTTGAGTGCGACCTTGCCGTCGAGGCCGTTGATGAAGTCCAGCATCCGCGCTACCGGGTTCACGCCCGACTCGGGTTCTGACGAGTGAGCGGAAACACCGGTAAAGGTCAGTTGGACGTCTTTGCCGACGACCTTGCTGGCGACCTCGAAGTTGCCGCCGTTGCGCTTGGCATAATCGGTACCGGCCTTGAGCAGGCTGGCGGCCAGTTCGGCAGGCTTGTCAGCGACGAAGGTGGCCACCGATGTCGATGGAATCTGGTTGGTTGCCAGGCCGCCGGTCAGGGCTGTAATTTCGGCGCCCTTGCCTTGTGCGGGGCGGCGGGCAAAGTTTGCCATGACCGTTCCGTAGCCTTTTTCGGCAATCACGACCGGGTAGCCGCCATCCAGGGCCAGGTTGTAATTCGGCGTCGGATTGTGTTCGAAGTAGTAGGGGATCGCGTCGCCGGTGGTTTCCTCGGTGGTGTCCACCAACAGCTTGAAGTTCCTCGCCAGGGGCAGCTTCTCTTCCTTGATGATCTTCATGGCATAGAGCGCCACGACGATACCGTTCTTGTCATCCTCCGTGCCTCGGCCATACATGCGGTCGCCCACCAGGGTGACTTTGAACGGGTCGAGCCGTGTGCCGTCCTTCAGCACCCAGTTTTCCGGCGTCACCGGGACCACATCGGCGTGTGCGTGGATACCCACGACTTCGTCGCCGCTGCCTGGCAGGGAAATTTCATAGACACGGTTGTCGATGTTGCGGAAGTTCAGATTGAAGGTCTGGGCGAGGCTCTTGATCTTGTCGGCGATCTTGAGGAATTCGGGATTCTCGTGCTGGGCCACGCCGTCCTTGCGGTAGGTCGGGATCGCTACCAGTTCTTTCAGGGTTTCGGTGGCGGCGCTGCCGTATTTCACTCGCGCGTAGATGCCCAGCAGACGATGGATTTCATTCTGCTGTTCGGTTGAAAGGGGCTTGTTGTCGAGAAAGGCGTTGATGGCCGGACCCAGGTCGGCGGTTTTGGCCAGGTCACTCTTGGCCACGCTGCCCAGGAATTGCCTGAAGTCGGTGACCGATGTGTCAGCGAGGGTCTTGACGAGCGTCGCGCTCTGCTGCGCGGTGATGTTGGCGAGTGCTGGCGCGGAGAGTGTTGCGAAGCTGGATAGCAGCAGGGTGGTCACAGCCAGGTGCTTGAGCGAGAAGTCCATTGCTGGGGGCATTCCTTTGCAGGCGAGTTGAAGGAAGATGTTTCATTGGCGAAACAACTACGCAACCTAACACTGCTGCCCAGCGGGCAGGGAGCCTATGAGGTGGATTTGTCGCACACTCAAGCAAAAACGGCGTAGAAATGAAAAACAACCAGGCGGGCAGCGCCACTGTGGGAGCGAGCCTGCTCGCGATGACGGCGGCACATTCAACATCTGCGTGACAGACCCACCGCTATCGCGAGCAGGCTCGCTCCCACAGAGGACTCAGGGTGTATGCGGTCTTTGCATATGCCACCTGATCTTGTGGGAGCCGGGCTTGCCCGCGATGACGGCAGTCCTGTCAGCGTTTCAGCGACAGATCCACCGCTTTCGCGAGCAAGCCCGCTCCCACAGGCCATTGCGGCATTGCTTAATGCGGTGCGCGAGGAATCGTCTTGAGCAGGTCTTCAGGGCTGATGTACCCGACCACCGGCTGCGCCGTGCTGCCCGGCAACGGCAGGTCGAGGATGTGGCCCTTGATCTTGCCGACCACATGCATCTCGCAAGGCTTGCAGTCGAACTTCAGTGTCAGGACTTCATCCCCATGGATGAGCTGCATCGGCGCGACCTTGGTGCGCACGCCGGTGACGCCCTTGGCCTGCTTGGGGCAGAGGTTGAACGAGAAGCGCAGGCAGTGCTTGGTGATCATCACCGGCACTTCACCGGTTTCTTCGTGAGCCTCGAACGCCGCGTCGATCAGCTTGACGCCATGGCGATGATAGAAGTCCCGGGCCTTCTGGTTGTAGACGTTGGCCAGGAACGACAGGTGCGACTCCGGGTACACCGGTGGCGGACTGGTCTCGGCCTTGCGGCCACCGCGTGGGTGAGCTTTGACGCGGGCGGCGGTCAGGGCTTCGATGGCTTCGCGCCGCAACGCCTTGAGCTGCGAGTTGGGAATGAAGAACGCCTTGGGCGCATCCAGCTCGATGGCGGTGGCGTGGTATTCGGTGGTACCCAGTTGGCCGAGCAGGTCGTGCAATTGCTCCAGGGCCTGCTCCGGCTTGTTGGCCACGCCGAACGGTCCGTCCAGGGCGACGCTGGCACGGATGCCTTCCTCGCTGGTGGCCGTCAGTTCCAGGCGCTCTTCGCGCAGGCGCGCGTTCCACGCCAGGCCGACACGGCGCTCGGATGAGGTCTTGAGCAGGGCTTGCTGCCAGTTATGGTCCAGGTTGCGGCTCAACGGGTGGTTGGGGCGCAACTGGTACATCCCGGCTGGCATTTCGTTCGGCTCGACGCGGTAGCGGTAGCGCTTCTGGCCGTCTTCTTCGAATTCGCCCTTGGGCTCGGCGATGTTGGCCCGGAAGCCCACCACTTCACGCTTGACCAGCACATTCAGGCCGTCGCCGTTGGACAACGGATCGAAGGTCACGACCTGCAGGTCGCGCTTGCCGACTTTTTCCACCACGCCCACCGGCACGCCGGTGAAGGTCGGTGAGTCGAAGGCACCGATGTCGATCTTGCGCTCGCTGACGAAGTAGTCGGTGCTGCCACGGTGGAAGGTCTTGTCCGGGTCGGGCACGAAGAAGTGCGCGGTACGACCGCTGGACGCGCGGGCCAGGTCGGGGCGGTCTTCGAGGACGTCGTCCAGGCGCTGGCGGTAGTAGGCGGTGATGTTCTTCACATAGCCCATGTCCTTGTAGCGCCCCTCGATCTTGAACGAGCGCACGCCGGCTTCCACCAAGGCGCGGATGTTGGCGCTCTGGTTGTTGTCCTTCATCGACAGCAGGTGTTTTTCGTAGGCGACGACCCGACCCTGGTCGTCCTTGAGGGTGTAGGGCAGGCGGCAGGCCTGGGAGCAGTCGCCACGGTTGGCGCTGCGTCCGTTCTGGGCGTGGGAGATATTGCACTGGCCGGAGAATGCCACGCACAGCGCTCCGTGGATGAAGAATTCGATGGCAGCATCGGTTTCGTCGGCGATGGCGCGGATTTCCTGCAGGTTCAGCTCGCGGGCCAGCACCAGTTGCGAAAAGCCGGCCTGGTCGAGGAACTTCGCCCGGGCCAGGGTACGGATGTCGGTCTGGGTGCTGGCGTGCAGTTCGATCGGCGGAATGTCCAGCTCCATCACCCCCAGGTCCTGGACGATCAACGCATCGACACCCGCATCGTACAGCTGGTGGATCAACTGGCGGGCCGGCTCCAGCTCGTTGTCGTGGAGGATGGTGTTGATCGTGGTGAACACCCGGGCGTGGTAGCGGTGGGCGAACTCCACCAGCCGGGCGATATCGCCCACCTCGTTGCAGGCGTTGTGACGCGCGCCGAAACTCGGGCCACCGATGTACACGGCGTCGGCGCCATGCAGGATGGCCTCGCGGGCGATGGTCACGTCGCGGGCAGGGCTGAGCAATTCCAGATGATGTTTGGGCAAAGACATGTATTTTTAGTCAGGCTGGTCACGGTCGAAGCGACCATTGTAGCCGTCAGGCGCCTTGCCGACACCTGTGGACTTGGATTTGTGCGATCCGGACCGATGCACGGCGGTTCCCAACAGGGTCAAGCCGACGTTGCGCTGGCGCTGCACCAACGGTTTCGCCCGGTGTTCTTGGCCAGGTACAAAAAGGCGTCGGCGGCCTTGATCAACATGGCGGGCGTTACGTCCACCGTGCCCGGCTGGGTAGTGGTGATGCCGGCGCTGGCCGTGACGATGCCCAATGGATGGTCGACATGTTCGATGTCCAGCGCCCTGATGGCGTCAAGAATGTCCTGGGCGACCTTGGCGGCACCAGTGCCGTCGGTATTGGGCAGCAGCACGGTGAGTTCTTCGCCACCGTACCTGACCGCCAGGTCCCCCGGTCGTTTGACCGCGTCCTGGATCGCCCCGGCAATGGCATGCAGGCAGTCATCCCCGGCGGCGTGCCCGTATTTGTCGTTGAAGCGCTTGAAGTAATCGACATCGAGCATGATCAGGGCCAGGGAAGAGCCCTGGCGCTTGGCCAGGCGCAGCTCATCGGTCAAGGCAAGGTCCAGCTTCCTACGGTTGCCCAACCCGGTGAGGCTGTCGGTCAGCGCCATGTCCCGCATGCTCTGGTGCGCATGACGGATCTGCTTTTCCATGGTGATCCGGTAGCGCAGTTGGCTCAGGACGATGAGGCCGAAGCCGACCAGGGTGGCGATCAGGAAAACCAGCACGAAGCCGGTCTTGAGCAGGTCGCGGCGCCAGGGCGCGGTGATGGAGTCCCGGGACAGGCCGGCTTCCACCACCAACGGGTACGTAGTCAGGGCGCGGTAGCCGTACAGGCGTTCGGTGTCGTCGATCACTGCACGGGCTTCGGCAGTACCCTGGTTCGATGTCGGCAGGAAGTTCTTGAAGATCACGCTATTGACCAGGCTCTTGCCGATCACCGTCTCGACGAAGGGGCGCCGTACCAGAATGGTGCCGTTGCGCAGGGCCAGGACCAGGGCGCCCTTGTCGTCGATCTTGAAGTCGCCGTAGTAGTCCACGAAGTAGCTGACCTTGATCGTTCCAAGCAGCACGCCGGCGAACGAACCGTCGGGATTGTTCAGGCGTCGGGAAATGGGAATGATCAGGTCGTCGGTGGACCGGCTCCTGATGACTTCGCCGATGCGTACGTTTCGATCCGTGTGGGTGCGGTGGTACTGGAAATAGTCACGGTCCGCGTTGTTGGCCGGTTCCGGGATCGTCTCCTTGTCCGTGACCACCCATTGCCCATCGGGCCCATAGATAAACAGCCCGTGCAGTTGCGGCATGATGGCGGATTGCTGCACCAGTAGTTTATGGAGGCGCGGGATATCGATGTTTTCGAACCCGTCGCCTTCCACTCGCTCGCTGAGTGCGGCGGTGACGACGTCCACCTGGCGGATGGTGTCTTCGGCATGCTGGGCCGTCGCCCGCGCCAGGTTCGTCACCGAATCGCGGGCGGCCGAAAATGCAGCACGGTAGTCACGCCATGTCCTCCAGCCTTCAACGGACAGGAAGGCTATCACCACCACCAGCATGAAACTGATGGTCAGCCTCAATGCCGCGCCTGGCCGCGCAGCCTGGGGGTCGAAATCCTCGACAGGGCTTTCGCCTTTTGGCTCCGGCCGTTTGCGTCCGAGCATCAACATTTCCTTTTACGACAAGTCTGCGCACTATGGATGCGCAGCCTATCTTATTCAATTCCAGCACATTAGCCAGTTGCGAGATCGACGTTGGCACAGACGCAGTGGGAAGCTCTTATGAAAGTTGGTGTCATTTCCGATACCCACGGATTACTCCGCCCCGAAGCGCTTGCCGCGCTGGCGGGATGCGATCGGATCATTCATGGCGGAGACATCGGCAGCCCCGGGATCCTCGAACAACTGGCATGCATTGCTCCGCTGTATGTGGTGCGCGGCAACAACGACCTGGATGCCGATTGGGCCAGGCAGCTTGCCGATAGCCTGCAATTCGATCTGTGTGGGTGGCAGGTTCTGCTGGTGCATGACATTGCCGATGTACCGGCTTCACTCGACCCGGGGGTGAAGGTGGTCATCACGGGGCACTCCCACAAGCCGGGTATCGAATGGCGTGGCGAGCGCTTGTATCTGAACCCCGGCAGCGCCGGCCGGCGGCGTTTCAAACTGCCGGTGACGCTGGGGTTGCTGGAGGTGAGTGCAGGCTCGATCGAGCCGCGGATCGTCTCGTTACTGGAGTGATGAAAGGGTGCGGGGCTGGTGCGAGGAGGACCGCTGTCGAGGAAGCCATTGGCTTTATTACCGAACAGGGGCGAAGTGGAATTACCTGCGGAAAGGCGCCATCATTTAGCCTTCATTTGGGCTCAATGACAGGGATGACATGCAAATCGATAATCTGAAGCGCTTTCTGGAAGCAGGAACGACCTTCTCCATGGGCGATGCCATCACGCCCCACACGGCCAATGATTTCTGGCAGTGGGCCTTCTCCAATATGAATGTGCCCGTATTACGAGGCGTGCTGATCGAGTACCTGGTGGCAAAGAAGTTGATTGCCCATTGCGACGACATCGTCGGTGATACGGTACGAGCGCTGACCACCTATACCCCGCGCAAAGGCGATCTGACCCGCAGCATTGAAAAACACTACCAGGTGCAGCCTCACGGCGATGTGTTCGACCTGCAACTGACCTGGGGCGTGACCTTGGAAATCAAGAGCACGGCATCCCCGGACAACTGGCGGCTGAACAAGACGTGCCGGTGGAACATCATCCAGGACAGGAATCTCAAGGAGGCAGTATTTCCTTCCCAGTTCTACATCCTTGCGCAGATGGGGCCGGCAGCGAGCCTCAATGACAGTGCACTGGACCTGGGTGCCATCGTTTTCCATGTGCGTACCGGTGAGGAACTGGACGCGCTGGCAGTGGGGCAACAGTCACTGGGATTCTCCAAATTCGTGGGCGCTGAAAACAAGCGTCGCAGTTGCAGCTATGACGAGTTGCCTGCCGTTCTATTGGACCTGCAGACGCAACGTCTGCTTCGTATCCAGAAGAAGCTCCGCCCGGATTGGAAGCTGGTCCCACTTGAGCGCGGGGACGATGACTTCCTGCCTTTGGCTGTGGAGCAGGCCGGCCAGGTGGAGGCGTGGTGGTATTGGCAGGCGGAGGTGGAAGGCAAATGGACTGCCGTGCCGATCGCGCCGATTCCATGGCCTTGGCTGCCGGACGAGACACCTGACTGGCGGGATTGGGAGGCAGCAGGTTTTGCGTTTGTCCCGGAGGTCGCGGCGTCGGTGGATGAGCCTGAGGATGCGCCGATTGTCGTCAGCTGATCCGCCGCCATCGCGAGCAGGCTCGCTCCCACACTGGTTGTGGGCTGGTCGCGAGGTCACTGTTTCACCATCCCTGTGGGAGCGAGCCTGCTCGCGATGGCGGCCTGTCAGTCACCTCAGTATTGGCCGGCAAAAAACACCCGCCGAACCTTCCATAGCGGGTGTCTGGGAAAAACCGGCTCAGAAAGGAGGGATCTGGCCGGAGTCGGAAAGTGAAATCACGCCACCGGAATCGACGGGTCGGCCGCTGCCAGGGCCGCCGCGCGGTCGGCGGCGGGCGGGTAGATCCATATCGAGTTGATCTGGGTCTTGAGGTCCTTGGCTTCCTGGCCCACCAATTTGAGCTGGCGATCCCAACCTTCGGTGTACACCGCGCCCCAGGCTCCGAGGTCCAGGCAGGTCACGTACTTGGGCTGGCTGTAGGTCATCGGAGCCACGCCCAGCAGGTCGGCAGCGACGTTGTTGCCGGCATAGCGGCCCAGGGCAATGGCGTGCTGGCAGGACATCGCCGCGTAGTTGCCCACGGTGTCGGTGGCGGCATAGGCCACGTCACCGGCGGCGAAGATATGGTCCTGGCCCAACACCTTCAGGTTGCCGTCGACGTGCAACCGGCCCTGGCGATCGCGGGTGCCGGGTACGTGTTCGGTCAACGGACTGGCGCGGAAGCCCACGGTCCAGACCACGGTGTTGGACTCGATGCGCTGGCCGTTCGACAGGGTGACGCCGCTGGGATCCACCGATTCGACCGAGGCGTTGAGAATCCATTCGATGCCCAGGTGAGCCGAGGCTTCGATAAGGGAAGGGCGGATGCCTTCGCCCAGGGAGGCGCCGATCTGCGGTGCGCGGTCGACGACGATCACCCGGATGTTGGCCTGTTCGCCCAAGGCGGCGCGCAGGCGGGCGGGCATTTCGGTTGCGGTTTCGATCCCGGTAAAGCCGCCGCCGGCCACCACCACGGTGTTGCGGGCGGGACTGTCCGGGCGGTCTGCGAGGGACTTGATATGAGCTTCGAGGCGGGTTGCCTGCTCGATTTCATCGACATCGAAGGCGTGCTCGATCACACCCTTGAAGTCAGCGCGCATCAACTGACTGCCGGCGGCGAGCACCAGCCGATCATAGTTCAGCGTGCCTTGGATGCCGGAGGCGTCGCGATAGCCCACTTGCTTGCGCTCGGCATCGACGCTGTCCGCCGAGCCCTGCACGAAATTCACCCCGACCGCGTTGAACAACTCGTCCAGCGGGGCCTTCATCGTATGGACGTCAGGCTCGTAGAAACGTGGCCGGATCCGCAGCTCCGCCTGGGGCGCCAGCACAGTAATCTGCACATCGTTGCGATCATGCTGGTCCAACAGGCGGGCCGCGCTCAACGCGCTCCATACCCCGCCGAAACCTGCGCCAACTACCAGAATATGCTGTTTCATGATGTGCTCCCGAAGACAAAATCGATACGTTGAATTGTTCAACTGTTTCAGCGTGACCGTGTCGCGAGGTACCCGAACGTGCGTGGCTTCATGCATTCAGCTTCGGTTCGCTGTAGGAAATGGTATTCGTCGGTTCGGCGTCCGACACTTCTACATAAGGTCAGCGGCGGCATGTCTGCGTATGAAGGATCTATACGAAGGTGTTAGAGATATGGTTAAGAGGATTGGCGGTTCGACGCTGCTTTTGTGCACGCAGCAGTACCTGTGGGAGCGAGCCTGCTCGCGATGACGGCGGTCCATTCAACATGGATGCAAGCTGACCCGGCGCTATCGCGAGCAAGCTCGCTCCCACAGAGGATTGGCGGTTGGACGCTGCTTCTGTGCACGCCGCGGAACCTGTGGAAGCCGGGCTTGCCTCCAGCATGGATGCAAGCTGACCCGGCGCCATCGCGAGCAGGCTCGCTCCCACAGAGGATTGGTGGTTGGACGCTGCTTTTGTGCACGCCGCGGAACCTGTGGGAGCCGGGCTTGCCCGCGAAGACGGCGGTCCATTCAACATAGATGCAAGCTGACCCACCGCCATCGTCGGATCGCCGCCCGGAGCAAGCTCGCTCCCACAAGGATGTGTGGTTATTCAGTCGACCGGCCGATTGAGCACCGATTCGATGCTGGCGATCAGTTCAGCGCAGCGAAACGGCTTGGGAAAGAATGCCACCGGCTCCGCTGCACCGGCCTTGACCCGGGGCATCGGGGCGGGATGCCCGGTGATGAAAATGACCGGGATGTGAACGCCTTGGTCGGCCAGTTGGTTATACATCTGGATGCCGCTCATGCCGGGCATCGTGATATCCGAGATCAGGCAGGCGGTCTGTTCGGGACCGCCGGAGGACAGGAAGTCCAAGGCGTTGGCATAGGTGCGAACGGTATAGCCGCTGGAGCGCAAGAGACCGTCCAATGCGATTCGAACGGACTCATCATCATCGACCACTGAAATAATTGCGGTATTGGACATTTAGGTACCGAAGGTGATGTCAGGTCGCCATAAAGGCCCCGTCTTCCCTGCAAGATACCTTGTCCTGCCACCCCGCCAAGTTATACCTGGGTATGAACGTTCACCCGGCGCGATGCATGTCCAGTGCCTGGGCCATGCGCACCAGATCGGCGAACGAGCGCGCGCACATTTTGCGCATGGCCTGGCCCCGGTGGATCTTGACCGTGATCTCACTCAGGCCGATTTCCCCGGCGATCTGTTTGTTCATCAGGCCCGACACGGCCAGGCCCATCACCTGTTGTTCTCGGGCGGTCAAGGTGGCGTAACAGTCCTGGAGCGCCCGACGGCTAAGGTCGGACTCGCGGCGTAACCGATCCCGCTGGAGGGCGGCGGACACTGCATCGATCAAGTCCTGCTCCCGGAAAGGTTTGCTCAGGAAATCCACTGCGCCGGCTTTCATGGCCTTCACCGTCATGGCGATATCGCCGTAGCCGGTCATGAACACGATCGGCAGGTTGATATTGGTCGTTGCCAGCTGTTGCTGAAAGTCCAGGCCGCTGATGCCTCGCAGCCGCACGTCCAGCACCAGGCAACTGGGCTGGTCGGGGCGAGGGTGTTGCATGAACTCCGTCACCGAGCCGAACAACGCGACCTGCAGGCCAATGGAGCGCAACAGGCCGCCGAGGGCTTCGCGCAGCGGTTGATCGTCGTCGACGATATAAACGAGCGGCTCATCGTTGATGGCCTGGCAGGTGGAGTAGGTGGGCGTCATTGGGTGTCCGAAACGATCTAGTACAAGTGAGTAGGGGCCACGCGAACCGCAACGAAGTGCCTTGGGTGGCCTCACTGAGTCCGGCTTTCCGCGTCATGGAAATCGTTGCATCTTAAAAGTGCCGCTGGCCACCCGGTAGGACATAAAACCCTGAAATTGCGCCACGGTCCTGAAGCGCTGCATACCGAAGTATCGGTGGGCTTGCCTAAAGGTTGAATGGGTTGTCCCTAGGTACAACAGACAAGCGCACCACGGCGGACATAACCTGCCAGGCATACCGTCGCCGGTGCGTCTCGATGAAAAGGCCGACGATGATTCTGTCCTCTCCTGACTCAATGGCCTGGCGCCTGGGGCGACGACTATGATGAACAGAAATGACCTGCGTCGTGCTGACATCAATCTGCTGGTTGTCTTCGAGACCTTGATGCATGAGCGCAATGTCAGTCGTGTCGGTGAAAAGCTGTTTCTCGGTCAACCGACGATCAGCAGCGCACTGGCTCGTTTGCGGCTGATGTTCGATGACCCCTTGTTCATCCGTTCGGGCCGCTTGATGGAGCCGACGTCACGGGCCCAGGAGATATTTGCCAACCTGAGCCCGGCGCTGGATGGCATCGCCGCGGCCCTGAGTCGCTGCCAGGCGTTCGATCCGGCCACCAGTGAGGCGACCTTTCATGTCGGACTGTCCGATGACGTTGAATACGCGTTGCTGCCGGAGCTGTTGCGCCGCCTGCGGGTCGAGGCGCCGGGCACCACATTGGTGGTGCGCCGGGCCGATCAATGGCAGATGTCCCAACTGCTGACCAGTGGGGAAATCACCCTGGGTATCAGCCACACCCTGGAGCTGCCGGCCAATGCCCGGCGCAAGGACTTGCGCCAGATCCGGCCGATGCTGCTGCGGGCTGATTCGCAGCCCGGCGAATTATCGCTGGACGAGTTCTGCCAACGACCCCACGCAGTGGTGTCGTCCATGGGTAATGTCATCGATGATTCTGATCGCGCCTTGAGCCTGATCGGGCGCCAACGTCGGGTGGTGCTGACCGTGCCTCAGTTCAGCGCCTTGCCCGTGCTGTTGGCCCACAGCGACATGATCGCCATCGTGCCGGACTACGTGGCCCAGGCAATGGCGGTGAGCGCGGGCCTGAGGGCCGAGCCGGCGCCGATCCGCTTGCCCGAGCACGCGTTGTCGATGGTCTGGGGAGGAGCCTCTCACAATGATCCGGGGGAGTGCTGGTTGCGCTCCCGTTGCAGCGCGTTCGTGGCCGCGCGCGCCGAGCATCTGGACGCCAGGAAAGTCGCTTGAGCGCTGCGGGCCGGCTAATCGTCTTTCGAGGCGTATCCCTCGGGGTCGATGTTGGCTTGCGCCTTCGCCACCAGTCGCTGCACCCATTCGGCATCCCGCTCGTTGACCACGGCGTAGCGCTCTGGAGGAAAAAAGCGCCAGTGATGGGCCACCTCGGCAAGGCGCTTGAGTTCATCGCCAGCCAGCCAGTACGACGTGTCGATCAAGGGGATCGTTGGGCCGTCGAAGCGCCGGCCCAACGGCAGCTGGGTGCCGGGGGCAAAGGCAATCGCCAGATGCGCCCGTGGTTGCAGCTGCTTGGCCGGCGCAGGCGTCCGTCCAATCCGGGCGTAGGTGAAGTTGCCCGGGAATTGCTCCTTGAGCACCAGCCAGTGCCCTGCCTCGGTCTTGGCCAGGATCCACTGCGATACACCGCTGTCTTGCACGTGCTCGATTTTATCGTTGACCCAGAGCATGAGGGTGTTGCAGTCCGGGTCATAGTCGCTGGACCACAGGCAGAAGCCCGAGACCAGGGTATGGCGCTCAAGCTCGACCAGTCCTCGGTCCGGCATGGACTGCCAATAGCGTTTGGTCGGGTCGTGTTTGTCCCGCAGGAAATTACGCAGCGCCCAGGTCGTGGTGAAAAGCACCATCGCGACCACCTGCCATCCCAGGGACTCACCGATGATGGGGTCCACGTCCAGGTCAGGGGCAAACAGCGTTCGATAGAGCAACAGCCCCAGGATGAATGCGATGGGAGGCAACAGGGGGCCGAAGCACAGCGGCGGCATCAGCACCACGATCCAGTTGAAGCGGTGATGGGCCGCGTAGTCATGGGCCCAAGCCTGTTCTTGGGGGAGCATCGGCGCTTGCTCACGCGGGCCGATGCCTGAGTATGGGGTCCAGAAACGTATGTACTGTGTGTAGGAGAAGTCACTCATGGACGAAGTCATGCTCGTTGAGGTAATCGTTGTGAGCCCCGGCCCGGTCAGCGGGAAAAGCGCTTGCGGTAGTCCCGAGGTGAAATCGAGAGGTGGCGCTGGAAGGTATGACGCATCCGCTCTTCGTCACCGAAGCCGCACGACCGGGCGATCTGGTCGATGTTGCGTTGGGAGTCTTCCAGCAGCCTTCGCGCGGCTTCCAGGCGGAACAGCTCGATGGCCTTGGCCGGGGTTCGCCCGGTCCGGCGCTTGTAGACCCGGGCAAAATTGCGCGGGCTCATCCGCGCCTGGCGGGCCAGCCGTTCGATGGTCAGGTCGTCGCCCAGGTGTTCGGCAATCCAGAGGTGCAGCTCGTCGAAGCCGGCGCTGTCCTGGGTTTGCAGTTGCAACAGCTGGCTGAACTGCGCCTGGCCACCAGGGCGCTTGAGAAACACCACCAGCTCCCGGGCCACCTGCAGGGCGACGTCGCGACCGCAATCGGCTTCCACCAGCGCCAGGGCCATGTCGATGCCGGCGCTGACCCCCGCCGAGGTCCACACGTGGCCTTGCTGGATGAAGATCGCGTCCAGGTCCACTTCAACCGCCGGGAAGCAGTCCCTGAGCATGTCGCACATGGCCCAGTGGGTCGCGGCGCGGCGTCCGTCCAGCAAGCCGGCCTGGGCCATCAGGAACGTGCCGCTGCACACCGATGCGGTGCGTCGGGCTTTGGCCGAGGCATGGCGCAGCCAGTCGACCAGGTCGACGCAATCGATCATCGCCTGGCGGATGTCGGGCGCGCCGGGGACGATCAACGTGTCGATCAGGACGTCGTCGAACTGGCGCAGGCAGCAGGTTTCCACGACCAGGCTCTCGGCGGTTCGCATCAATCCGCCGGCGAGGCTGGCGGTATGCACGGCGTAGCCGGGCAGGCCGCGTTCGGCCATGGCTTTGGTTGCCGCCCAGAACACCGTCTGGGCGCCGGTCAGGTCCAACAGGCCCATATGCGGATAGGCCAGGAAGACCAACGTGCGTGGTTGGGTGATCGACCGGTTGGCGAGGTCGATGTCACGGGGCATTTCGTTCATGGTGGCGTGGAGGTTCAAGAGGTCGATTTCATTGTGCTTTATACACCGGAAGGCAATCCATGCCGGGTCGATTATCCATTTTCGGCACAATTGCTCGGTGCGCCTGGGAGACGGAATGGAACTTGCCTGATCTTTGCCCAACCAGCCCAGGAATCGATGAAGGTCGGGTCAATGAATAACAACAACATCGCATCGCCGGTCAATCGGTTCCGTACCGTCGACATCGATGAGCATGCCCGGAACATGGGCGGTTGGCAGGTCTGTTACGACCAACTGACCCCAGGGCGTTTCGAAGGCGAGTTGATCGAATTCCGTTCCGACTGGATGCAATTGGTGCGCGACCGCTCTAACCAGGCCATGACCAAGCGTGGGACGGCCTGGGAAGGGGCCATCACCTTCAGCATGCCGTTGGTGGCGGACGGTCCGGTCTTTTGCTCCGGGCATCCGATCCTCGAGCCCAGCCTGTTGGTGGCCCGGGGGCAGAACTTGCCTGAGTTGCGCACGCCCCAGCATCTGGACGTGCTGGGTGTCGCCATCGACGAGCAAGCGTTGGCGCATGTGCTGGAGCGGCAGGGCAGTCGTTTTCGAATTACCGATCTTCCCAAGTGTTACCGCCTCGGCGACTCGACGCTGCCGGCTGAACTGGCGGCCCTGTTCGGCGAGCTGGAAAGCGACCAGGGACGGGAATCATTGCTGGGCTACGAGTCGATCCGTCGCGGCCTGCGGGATACGGTGATGCTGCACATGCTGGAACTGGTGGCGCCGGACGAGGCACCGCCCCTCAGCCCCACGGCGCGCAAGCGCATGGTCGACCGGGCCCGGGAGTACGCGTTGGCCCATGTCGACGAGCCGCTGTCGATCCTTGATCTGTGCAACCACATCGGTGCCAGCCGGCGCAAATTGCAGTATTGCTTCCAGGAGACCCTGGGCATCAATCCCGTGGCTTATTTGCGGGCACTGCGCCTCAATGCCGTGCGCCGTGAGCTGCGCAACGGCGATCAAGTCCAGGGTGTGCAAGAGGTGGCGGCACGCTGGGGCTTCTGGCACCTGAGCCGGTTTTCCAGCGACTATCGGGTCCTGTTCGGCGAGACACCTTCGCAAACCCTGCGTCGCACGCATCTGTGCTGAAAACGGATAACGGCCGATAGGGCCTGCTCCCTAGGATGACCCCACCACCATACGGTCGGAAGGGGCATTCGATGAATCAGAACAACAAAACAAACGTCTTGCGCTTTACCTGGTTGACCCTGGGGATGCTGGGCCTCTGCGCCGGCGCCCATGGCACCGAAAACGGCGCGCCGACCACCGCGGTCGGGGTCTATGATTTCGGCGCGGGCATGATGCCGCCGGCTACGCCCTTCGGGACCGTCGGCCTGCGTACGGCGTTCTACTCGGCCAACGTGCAGAAAGACCGCCACGGCCATTCGGCGGACAACAACTTCTCCCTGGACGTGCTGTCCATCGGCGTCGCTTACATGCGCATGACCGATTACACCGTGCTGGGCGCCAAGTACGGCTTCGGCACCGTCGTGCCATTCTTCAAGATGGACGCCTCGGTACAGGTGCAGACACCCGTCGGCCCGCTGGATCTCGAGGCCGATCCATTTCGCCTGGCGGACGTCCAGTTCCTGCCGGTGATCCTGCAATGGACCTTGTCGCCGAACCTGTTCGTCAACACCCAGTTCCAGATCCAGGCGCCCACCGGCGACTACGACAAGAATCGGCTGATTTCACCGGGGCTCAATCACTGGACGTTCTCACCCATCGTCAACGCCACCTACCTGTCCGACAGCGGCTTTGAAGTGTCCTCAAGCTTCGAAGTCGACGTGAACACCCGCAACAACGCCACCGACTACAAGAACGGCGTCGAGTACCGCCACGAGTTCGCCGTGGGCCAGCACGTCGGGCCCTGGACCATGGGTGTGGGCGGGTACTACTACCGCCAGTTCACTGATGACGATGCACCGGGATTGGAGAGCGGAAATCGCGCCCGGGTGATGGCTGTCGGGCCGGCGGTGAGCTACTTCAAACCCGGCATTCCGCCGGTCTGGCTGCACGTCTACAAGGAGTTCGACGCGCGCAACCGCGCCGAGGGCTATACCGCGGCGTTGCGCATTTCTCAAAGTTTCTGAAGGGGCTCGCCATGAACCAATCAAGTTCCGCTTCAACGGCCGCGACCCCGTCGCGCCAGGCTGGCCGGCGTGAAGGCCTGGTGCTGATGCTGGGCAGCAGCCTGACCATCATGGGGTCAGTCATGGTCGCACCGATCCTGCCTCGGTTGGGCGCCGAATTCGGTCCCGTCGAGCCCCGTGCCGATCTGCTCGTGCCGCTGGCCGTCACTGGGCCGGCCCTGGCGATTGCCGTGTGTGCGCCACTGGCCGGTTGGCTGGCCGACCGCATCGGGCGCAAGGCGTTGCTGGTGCTTGCCACCTTGCTGTACGCCTTGCTCGGCGCGTTGCCGGCGCTGCTCGACAGCCTGCCTGCGATTGTCGGTACAAGGCTGTTGTTCGGCTGCACCGAGGCGGCCGTCATGACCTGCTGCGCGACCCTGATCGCCGACTATTGGCACGGCGAGGAACGCTTGCGCTACGTCAACCGGCAGGTGGTGACGATCGGCCTGGTAGGCGCGCTGTTCTTCGTCGTGGGCGGCGCGCTGGGGGAGCACTCGTGGCGTTCACCGTTCCTGCTCTATCTGCTGCCGTTGCTGCTGGTGCCGGCGATGCTGAAGGTGTTGTGGGAACCTCCGCTGGCGAGGCATCAGGTGGTGCGGCAGCCGGTCGATGAGACGGGCCCGACCAAGGTCGCGGTGCGGCAGTTGGTAGTCGGCTACCTGATGATTCTGGGCGGCATGGTCCTGACGTTCGTCGTGCCGGTGCAAGCGCCGATGCTGCTGGTCAGTCTGGGCATCACGTCGAGCACGATGATCGGCCTGGCCGCGGGCCTGAGCCTGCTGGCCACCCTGGTGGGTTCATTGACGTGGCCGCTGTTGCGCCGCCGCTTGGGTATCGCCGGCTGCAACGCCTTGCTGCTGGGCCTCATCAGTCTGGGGCTATGGCTGCTGATGCGTGGGCAGAGCTACAACGCGGTACTGGTGGCGGTTTTCATCCAGGGGCTGGGTTCCGGGTTGCTGGTGCCGAATGTGATGGCGCCGGTGATGAACGCCTTGACCGCCAGCACCCGCGGCCGGGGGTTGGGCGGGTTCACCTCGTTCCTCTATATCGGCCAGTTCGTCAGCCCGCTGGTGGTGGCCTTCGTGATGGTCTTCGCCGGAGACCTGCGCCACGCCATTCAATGGATGGTCTTCGCCGGCCTGGTCGCGGCACTCCTCTGGGTGATCGCCGGCCTGCGCGCTCGCGGCCACGACCAGGCAACTACTGTCGATTCAACACGCCCGGCTCACGCCCATCGTCATGAATAAGGAATCCGAAGCATGAGTATGCAAGACATCCACCAGTTGATGGATCGCGAAGACGCCATGGGGCTGGCCGAGTGGGTCCGGCGCGGCGAGGTCCGGCCTGGCGAATTGCTCGAGGTGGCTATCGAGCGCCTGGAGCGGGTCGAGCCGCAACTCAATGCCGTGGCCGAGCGGCTGTACGACTCGGCGCGGGCGCAAGCGGATACGGCTCAAACGGGACAGGGCCCGTTGGCCGGCGTGCCGACCTTGATCAAGGATCTGTTTTCGCCGGTCAACGGGGCGGCGATGACCAATGGCTCCCGCTCCCTGGGAAGCGCTCGGGCAGATTTCGAGGCGGAAGTCGTGATGCGTTTGCGGCGGGCAGGGTGCCAGTTGGTTGGCACCAGCACGTCGCCGGAGTTCGGTACGTCGTACTCCACCGAGTCCACGCGTTTCGGCGCGACTCGCAACCCCTGGAACACCGATTACAGTGCCGGAGGCTCCAGCGGTGGTGCGGCGGCGTTGGTGGCGGCCCGGGTGGTGCCGTTCGCCCATGGCAACGATGGCGGCGGTTCATTGCGGGTGCCGGCCTCATGCTGCGGCGTATTCGGCCTCAAGCCCAGCCGTGGCTTATTGCCGTCGGGACCGATTGTGGGGGAGGGCTGGGCGGGGATGGGCACGCCTCATGCGATCACCTTGTCGGTGCGTGACAGCGCGGCGTTGCTGGACGCGACCGCCGGGATGGATCTCGGCGCGCCCTATGCTGCCCCGGTGCAGGCGCTGCCTTATGTGACCGCAGTGCAGCGCGATCCGAAACCGCTGCGTATCGCCCTGGTCGAGCAGCTCGGCCCCTGGCCGACGTCGCCTGAAAGCTTGCGGGCGGTGGGCGAGGCGGCACGGTTGTGCGAATCCCTGGGGCATCGTGTCGAGCCGGTGAGCCTGCCGGTGGTGTTGCCGGAGTTTCTCGACCAGGTGTTCACTATCATCGGTGCAAGCACCCGTCACTACGTCGATCTGCTGGGCCAGATGCGCGGCCTTGCGGTCCAGGCCGAAGAACTGGAAGTGCGCACCCGGATCATCCTGCGGGACAAGGGTAATGTGAGTGGCGCCCAGTACGCGGCGGCCGTGGAATGGATACACGGCCTGGGCCGGCAACTGGCGTTGTTCATGCAGGATTACGATCTGATCCTCACGCCGGTCTTGACCCGTGAGCCGGCACCGATTGGCGAGTTGGATATCCAGGACGTGTGCCTGAGCCTTGATCAATTGATCGAGCGCTACCACAGCTACTCGCCCTTTACGGCCTTGTTCAATGCCAGCGGACAACCGGCGATGTCGGTGCCGTTAGGCTGGAGTGCCAGGGGGTTGCCGATGGGCGCGCATTTCGCCGGGCGCTTTGGTGAGGAAGCCACGTTGCTGGCCCTGGCAGCGCAACTGGAGCGGGCCCAGCCGTGGCGGGGGCGGATGCCGGCGGTGAATGCTTGTTGGTGAGCATGACTGGCTAGAAGCGGAGCTGGTTGGCGGTGTCCGCCACGACGGGGCGGGCATCGACAATTTTTTGCAAGACGGTTCGTGCCCTTTCGGGGTGGCTACAACCCGCGATGTAGAGCGGTTGTTCTGTCACGAAATACCATGAAGGCACAAGACCAAGGCAATAATTTCAAATCAATATCAAAAAGCCATATTGACCCATTGTCCTACAATCAGTAACCTTTGCTGAATGTTTCAAGGACTGAAAATATGACTGACGGATTAGTTGCGCCTGCTCGCCTGTGCCTGATAGAAAAATTCCTCTCTTGCCCATCTTCTCGCCTGACCACGGTCTTGGCGCAGGATGCCGCTGTCTCCTTGAAACAGTCCGAAATGCTCGCCCGGGTGGCTCGTGCACGTCAAGTCTTGCGCCAGAATGCCTTGGCGCCTGAACAGATAGTTGCCATTGCCCTGTCTTCCAGCGTTGAAGTGTTGGTCATGGTGCTCGCATGCTGGGCCGAGGGGTTGGCGATTGCCTTGCTGCCGCACGAATTGCCCCACGAAAGCAAACGCGAAGGGGCAGGAATAGAAGCGATGCTGGCATTGCTCGATCCGGCCTTGATCCTTACCTCTGAGCACATCGCGCAGCAGCTTGCGCCAGCGTGGTCGGAGCGGGTCTTGACGGACGTCGCCCTGGTCGAACGTATGCAGGCCGTGGAAACGCCAGTCGATGAGCCGGTGCTCAGCCGTCCCGAAAGCCTCGCGATCCTGCAGTTTACCTCCGGCAGTACCGGCGCGCCGAAAGCGGTCTGCATCACCCAGGCCATGCTCAGTGCCAACTGCCAGGCGATCGCCGAACGCGTGGCCGTCGCAGCGGCGGATCGCATGGTGAGCTGGTTGCCCCTGCATCATGACATGGGGCTTTCTGCCCTGACCCTGGCCTGGTGGTGCTCCATCGACCTGGTGTTGATGCCCACCAGTGAATTCAGCCGTCAGCCCATGGCCTGGCTTCATGCGCTGTCGCGCTACAAAGGCACTTTGTCACCGGCGCCGACCTCGGCCTTCGCGTTGCTCGGCCGTCTGGCGGGGCGCCTGCGCGATGGCGATTTGGACCTGTCCCATTGGCGCTACGCATGGGTCGGTGCCGAACCGGTTTTCCACGCGCATCTTCGCCAGTTCGAAGCGGCCTTCAGCGCCTATGGCCTGCAAGCTGGGGTACTGCAACCAGCCTACGGCATGGCAGAAGCCGTGGTGGCCGTATCCCTCAATGCTCCAGGCCAGGCGTTGCGCGTGCGCTGGCTGGATACCCAGAGCCTGCATGCCGACGGTGTGGTCCGCGAGCAACCTGAAGGTGCGCCCGGCGCCGCGGCCTATCTGGGCAACGGCGTCGCGGTCGGTGACGTCGAATTGCGGGTGGTGGACGAACACGGCCTGGAAGTGAGCGAAGGCCTGCTGGGCAGTCTGCAGATTCGTGGCAGCAGCGTGATTCGCCGGTACTTGAAGATGGAGCCCGTACGCCCGCAGGCCAGCGATTGGTACGACACGGGTGACCTGGGCTTCATGCTGGGTGGCGAGGTCTACATTACCGGCAGGACCAAGGACCTGATTACCCGTGCGGGAGTGAACGTCAGCCCGCATATCGTCGAATGGTCGCTGGAGCATGGACTGGGTCTTGCGGCAGGTTCTGTCGCGGCGTTTTCCTGCATTGACAGTCGGCATGTCAAAGAGAGCGTCGTGGTGGTGATCGCCGTCAATGCGTTGGGCAATCGTGACCTGGAGGAACTGCGTCGCGAAGTCGCCCGGACAGTGGCGCGTCATGCCGGCGTTCAAGTCGACGACCTGGTGTTGATCCGTCGCGCCGATTTCCCCAAGACCACCAGCGGCAAGATCCAGCGCCAGGCGCTGAGTCGGTTGTACCTGAGTGGCAAATTGAACCCCGCAGCGGTCGCTACAGACGCTGTATCCGCCTGATCCTTCCCTAGCAGCACGGATTGCATACGTGCAAGGAGCACCTGTGTTTGATGTTATTTGCCAGACCATCCACCGCCTCTCGACGCAAGGCATTCTGCCGGCCCACCTCAATGGCTACCCATTGAAGGCCAGCGACACGCTGTTGGACCTGGGGCTCGACTCGATGGGCCAGTTGACGCTGCTGTCGGAGCTTCGGGGACAACTGTCGGCGGATTTTTCCGCGTCTCTGATCGACGCAATGACCACCCTCCAGGAGTTGGCGCAGTTGCTCGAAAACGCCAGCACATTCGAGTTGTCTGCCGCGGTCTGAAGGGGCAAAAGCATGTCCAATACCATCTCTGACAAGGCAGCGTGGTTCGTCAGTGCGCGAGCCGACACGCTGGCGATCCTGATTGGCGGTCCGCTTATTTCGGTGGCGCTGCTGCTGGCTATCATGCAGGGCCCGGCGTTCCTGATCGGTGCGTTGCTGTTCGCACTGTTCCTGGACATTCCCCATGTGTTGCACACCCACGTCCGGTTGTTCGCCGAACCGCTTGAATACCAGCGCCACAAGGTGCGCTTCTGGGCGAGCCTGCTCCTGATCTCGGTGGTTTGCGTCGGGTTGTATGCGATGAATGCCTTGCCCTGGCTGGTCGCAATCTGGGTGTACTGGCAGCCCTACCATGTGTGCAAGCAACACTTCGGTGTGGCCGCGCTCTATGCGAAGAAGGCCGGGTACCGGCATTCGACCCAGCCGGTTCGCGACATGGTGCTGGCGGGCTTCGCAGCTCCTTTGATGTACCGCATCACCCATGGCGGATTCCACTTCGGCGACTACCAGCTGTTCGGGCAGGCGCTGCCGTTCGCCAATATTTCCATCCCGACACCGGCGCTCGATCCGTACTGGGCCTGGCTCGCCTACGGGATATTTGCGGTCATGACCGTGAAGTTCATCGTGGCCGAGTGGGCCCATCGGCAACAGGGGGAAGGCATGCCCCGTTTTGTGCTGGTGATGCTGGCGGTGTCGTTGGGGCTGTACAACACCGCGTACCTGCTGGTGGATGACCTGTATGCGCTGATTCTGATCGGCACCAGCATCCATGCCTTGCAATACCACCTGGTCTGCACCTCGACGGTCCTGGCGGGCCTGCGCAGAACCCAGGCGCAGCCAACACCCTCCGGTGCGGTGGGGGTGGCCCATGGCTGGGTAAGGCGCATGGGCGCCAGGCCCTGGGTCTGGCTGAGTACCCTGGGTCTGGCCAGTCTGCTGGTCCTGAGCCTGGAACTGCCCTCGGTTGGATTGGTGCCCCTGATCGTCGTTCTTCATCACTTCTACCTGGACGGTGTCATTTGGAAACGTCGATGAAGACTGTCCCCGAGCGGGAGGGGCGAGCGTTTATCGCGGCGTTGCGCCCATTGATCGAGGACTTGCGGCGCCATCACGGGTGGCGTTACCGCCTGGATTTCGGGGTGAGCATCGCGCTGTTCTGGACCGCCTTGTCATTGCTGGAAGTCAGCCGCTTTCCGACGTGGCTGGCGCTCTATTCGGTGGCGGTGTTCACCTTGTATCGGTCGGCCATGTTCATCCACGAACTGGTCCATATGCCTCGGCGAGCAGTACCGGGATTCAACCTGATGTGGAACCTGGCCTGTGGGATTCCACTGCTGTTGCCGTCGTTTCTGTACCTGAGCCACATGGACCACCACACGCTGACGCGATACGGCACCCGACAGGATCCGGAGTACCTGCCGTTTCAACGACAGTTTGGCCGCAGCCTGTTCACCCTGCTGGTGGGCACGCTCCTGACGCCGCTGTTGCTGTTGGTGCGATTTGCCCTGGTCGGGCCGATGTCATGGTGCATTCCGTCGCTACGCCGGGTGGTGATCGAGCGCTACAGCGCCGTCACCCTGCATGCGGCCTATCGAAACAGCGCCGCACGGTTCGGTGCTTCACCAGGATACAACCGTCTGCTCGAGGGGCTGACCAGCCTGTATGCCTGGGGGCTGGTCCTGATGGCGGGGACCGAATGGTTGCCCTGGTCCCGTATCGGCCTGTTCCTGGCTGTCATCTATGGGGTGCTGGGGATCAACATGTTCCGCACCTGCCTGGCCCATCGCTATGCCTCCAGCGGTCAGCCGGTGTCCTTGCAGTGGCAACTGAGCGATTCCTCGACCCATGCCGTCCAGGGGCGATGGCTGGAGTTGTTCGAGCCCCTGAGCCAGCGTTATCACGCGCTTCATCATTTGTTTCCGGCGTTGCCCTATCACGCCATGCGGCCTGCCCATGAACGCATCGTGGCGGCCCAAGGCATGGCGGCAGATCTCTATCGGCAGACCTGCGGCCATTCATCCTCCGTTTCCACGCCTTATTCCACCGAGAATCCGTCATGAGTCGCTGGCAGCAAATCAGTCCGTTTGAGCAATACGTGAACCCCGAGATTGGTGAACTGATTCGCCGGGTCGGGCTCGATAAGACCTTCGTCCGAGGCGAAGGCTGCTATCTGTACGACGAAGAAGGCCGTGACTACCTGGACTTTCTCGGCGCTTACGGTGCGTTGCCGTTCGGTCACAGCCCGGACGAGTTGCTGGCGGAGCTGGCCAGTTTCCAGCAGACCCGGGAACCGATCTTCGTCCAGCCGTCGAGCCTCGCAGCAAGCGGGCTGCTGGCGCAACGGCTGCTTGCCATCGCACCGGGTCAGTACCGCAGCGTGACCTTCCAGAACAGTGGCGCGGAGACAGTCGAGGCTGCTCTCAAGGCGTGTCTGATCAAGACCGGACGCAAACGTATTCTGTCGACGTATCACAGTTTCCACGGCAAGACCCTGGGGGCGCTCTCTGCCACCGGCTCGGACAAATACCAGGCGGGATTCCAGGCCCCATTGCCGGGTTTCGACTTTGTCGACTACGGCGATATCCACGCCCTTGAGACCCAGTTGCAGCAATATCCGGGCGCCTATGCGGCGGTCATTGTCGAGCCGGTCCAGGGGGAGGGCGGCATCAATCTGCCGCCGGCCGATTACCTGCGGCAAGTCCGGGCAGCCTGTGACCGCAGCGGCACATTGCTGATTATCGATGAGGTGCAGACCGGACTGGGGCGTACCGGAAGCCTGTTCGCCAGTACCGGTGTGCAAGCCGATTGCTTGCTGCTCGCCAAGGCCCTGGGTGGCGGCGTCATGCCCATCGGTGCGTGTCTATTGAGCGAGAACGCCTACAGCGCGGACTTCCAGAACAAGCATTCGTCCACTTTCGGCGGCAACACGCTGGCCTGTCGCATCGGCCTGAAAGTGCTGGATCTGCTGCACGAGCGCCAGGGCCTGTTGGACAACGTGCGTGAGAACGGACAGTACCTGCTCGAACAGCTCAAGGCCCTGGCCGCACGACACCCCTCGTTCATCAAGGAAGTGCGTGGCACAGGTTATCTGATTGGCATCGAGTTCCAGCTTGATCGCAGCCACTATCCGCAATTCCACGGTGGTTTCACTGGCATCATGGGCGAGCAGGAGAGCCTGGTGCCGATCCTGGCCAGTTACCTGCTCAACGTCGAAGGCATACGCGTGGCGCCGACACTCAATGGCGCCAACGTGATGCGTGTCGAACCGCCATTGATCGCCGGCCGTGCCGAATGTGAGCGGTTCATCCAGGCCCTGGCCCGGACCCTGCAATGGGTCGAGGACGGGCGCACAGGCACGCTGCTGGCGCACCTGCTGGACGCAGAACCCAGCCCCGCGGGTCCAGCCGGGCAAGCCAGGCACGGGGTGGATTTCAGCGAGCCGGTGGCGGAGAACCACTTCGCGTTCGTCCTCCATCCGCTGGAGCTGTCGAACTATGCCGAGTTCGATGAAAGCCTCAGCCACTACTCGCAGTCGTCGTTGCAGCTGCTGGAACAGCGCTTGAACCCGCTGCTCGATCCATTCTTCGTCTCCACGGTAACGCTGACATCGCCCGCCACGGGCCGCACGGTCACGGGCGACTTCATCATGGTGCCGCGTTCGGCGGCCCAGCTTGCCGAGATGCCCGTGGAGGAGTCGTGTGCGGTGATTGGCCAGGCCATCGACATGGCGCGGCAGCGCGGCGCCACCCTGGTGGGATTGGGCGGGCACACTTCGATTGTGACGGGAGGAGGGATGCGCCTGCTGGATAAAGGCGTGGCCCTGACCACCGGCAACAGCTACACCCTGCTGACGGCGGTAGAAGCCGCCTGTCGCGCGGTGCGCATGACCGGGCGACGGATGCAGGACATGCGCGTCGCCGTCGTCGGTGCGACGGGCAGCATCGGTTCGGCCATCGCACGATTGATCGTGGCGCAGGCCGGCCAGGTCACCCTGGTGGGCAACCCCAAGAGCGCACGCTTCAACACCCCACGCTTCGCTTCAGTGATCAACCAGCTCGTGGCCTACAGCGCGCAGGCGACGGCGGCACCGGGTAGCGTGCTGGCGCATATCGCGCAGCGCCTGGACGAGCAGGACAGTGCCAGCCTCGGCTCGCTGCTCCTGGCGGAAAACGGTCGCCACACGGCGTTGCGCTGGAGCAACGATGTCCAACAGTCGCTGGCCGACGCCGATCTGGTGTTGATCGCGACCAACAGTGCCGAACGGTTCATCAGCGCGGACGATATCGCCGCCGATGCCATCCTGTGCGACATCTCCAGGCCGGCCAATGTCAGCCAGGACATCGCCATTCGCCGCCCGGACGTGCTGGTGCTCGATGGGGGCATCGTCGAAATGCCCGGCGACGCCCGACTCGGCTCGCGCTACGGCATCCCCGACGACCTGGCTTACGCCTGCATGGCCGAAACCATGATGCTCGCCCTGGAGGGGCTCTCCCGGCATACCAGCCTCGGCCTGGACCTGAGCAACGATGACCTGGAACTGGTCCAGGCGTTGTCCAGCCGCCATGGGTTCAAGCTTGCCGGCTTCCGCAGTTTTGACAAAGCCCTCGACCCTGTCGCCTGGCAGCGATACGCCGAGCGTTTCAATCTTGCCACCGCCGAACCTATCTGACCGAGGAAGCCCGAATGCCGGTATTGGAAAAAACCACGCTGATCAAGGGGCGTAGTTGTGCGGAGGTCTTCGATTTCTGCATGGAGGGGGTCAATTTCCCGAAGATTTTCCCTGAGCGCGTCACCCCGCTGGGCAACATCGACATCGCCGATCTACGGATCGCCCAGGGGCGCCAGTTCCGTTTCCGGCACTGGATGTTCGGGTTCATCCCGGCCAACTGGACCGTGGGCATTCGCGAGGTCAAGGAAAATGAATACTTCATCGACGAGATGATCAAGGGGCCGTTGAGTGCCTTCCGGCACGAGCATCGTGTCGCAGCGGCGGCCGGCGGCACGCTCTATACCGATCGGGTCACCTACAAGGCGATAGGGGGAGCATTACTGGAGCGGTTGTTTGTGGATGCCTACATGGACCGCATCTTCGAAGCCCGTCATCGCAATATGCAACAACTACTGGACGCCTCATGATCTCGATTGAAGTAGTGAACACAGCCAAGCGCCTGAAGCAGTTCATCGAACTGCCTTTCCGCTTGTACGCCGACGATCCGAAGTGGGTGGCGCCCCTGCGCAGCGACATGAAGCGCATCCTGTCGCCACGCCACAACCCGTTCTTTCGCGAAGCGCAGATCGAGCATTTCCTGGCGGTGGACGGACAGGGCCAGGCGCAAGGCCGGATAAGCGTGAGCATCCATGCCGAGTACAACCAGCGTTTCGGCGACGAGCATGTGTTCTTCGGCTTTTTTGAGGTGACCCCTGACCCTGCCGTTGCGCGAGCCTTGTTCGAAGCGGTTGCCAATTGGGCCCGGGCTCGCGGCAAGTCCAGGCTACTGGGGCCTTACAGCTACACCTCGACCCAGGACGCCGCGCTGCTGCTGGAAGACCTGGACGGGCGTCCCCCGACGCTGCTGCAAACCTATAACCCGCTCTGGTATGCCGAGACCCTCAAGCAGGTAGGGTTCGACCTGGCGTTCACTTTCAGCACCTACGGTGTCGATGCCGAGCAGTATCGTGCGCGACGCAAGGCCAGCCGCAGCGAAAAAGTGCTGCCCGGCAGCCAGTTCAGTGTGCGCACGGCGACGCGTGCCGACCTCAAGTCCAATCTGGAAGAGATTCGCTGCCTGTTCAACAGCGCCTTTGCCGAAAACTACGAAGTCGCGCCGATCTCCCAGCCCAGCTTCAAGTTTCATATCGACAGCGTGAAAGCCTTCATCGACCTGGAGGGGATCAAGCTGATCGAGCTCGACGGCCGAGCGGTGGCGTTCTTTGTGATTTTGCCGGATCTGAACCAGATACTGAGCCAGCTCAAGGGCCACTTCGGTTTGTTCGACCTCTTCAAGTTGGGGCGCTACAAACGCAGCGTCAATGGGGCGGTCATTGCCTTGATCGGCGCCGATCCGTCGGTACAGGGGCGCGGTCTCGGGCGGTTGATCGGTGATGAAATCGTCCGTTATGCCGAACCGCGTTTCGATCGGGTGGACACCATGTGGATCGACGACCGCAACCCATCCAGCTACGTGCTGGCGCGCAATGTCGGGATGCGCCGGACCAAGCGCTATGGTGTTTTCGGACTCGATCTGGCTGAAGCAGCGCTCTGAACTGGAGTTGTAGACGAAATGGATATCCCTTTGATTTCCTTGAGTGGGCTGAAGAAATTCTACCCCAGCGGCGATGAGCGCAGCCTGGTGCTCAACAGCATCAACCTGGACATTTCCCGCGCCAGCATGACAGTGATCCGGGGTATATCCGGATCGGGCAAAACCACGCTTCTCAATATACTCGGCGGCTTGGATCGGGCCGATGAGGGCCAGGTGCGCGTGGGAGACGCGAGCCTGGACAGCATGGACTTCAAAGCCTTGACCCGGTTCCGGGCCGAGCGCGTGGGCTTCATCTTCCAGTTTCACAACCTGATCCCGACGTTGACGGTCAAGGAAAACGTGTTGACCGGGCTTGAGCCGATCCGTTCGGTCACGCCACGGGACCATGCGCGTGCCGAGGAGTACCTGCGTAAAGTCGGGCTGCATGAGCACGCCGAAAAATTCCCCTCCAAGCTGTCGGGCGGCCAGCAGCAGCGGGTGGCAATCGCGAGGGCGCTGATCAAGGAACCGCAATTGATTCTTGCGGACGAGCCCACTGGCAGCCTGGATGAAGAGACCGGGATGCGGGTGTTCGAACTGTTGCGCCAGATGCAGGCAGAGAAACAGATCACCGTGGTGATCGTCACGCACAACCCCGGACTGGGGCAACATGCCGATCATGTCTACGAGATGCGCTCGGGCAATCTGCACAGGGCCGACTCATGAACATGCTGGTACGGCATGTGCTTCGCTCGGTTCTGGTGATTCGCTATCGGTTGCTGACCATTGCGCTGATCTGTGCCTCGACCTTTGGCGTGCTGGTGGGCGCCTACTCGGCCATCGACAGTTTGTTCAGCACCGTCGAGGACATCCAGTCCAATGCCGCCATGGCGGAGTTGGAGGTGATCTTTGCCCCCGATGACCTGATCAACCTGCCGGCGTTCGATGACATCGACGGCGTGACCGCCATTCATCATCGGTTATTGATGCCCGGGCTGGCGCCCCTTGGCGGTGAGCAGCCGGTCGCTGGATTGATGGTCAGTGCACCCGCGCAGGACTTCCTGGCGGTCAACCGCTTGAAGGTTTTGCAGGGACGCCTGCCCGATGCCATGGAGACCACCGGGATCGCTCTGGAGCGAAACTGCGCGCAGTTCCATGGCAAGGGCGTGGGGGATCGCTTCAACTTCACCGCGGGGCGGGCCGAGTACCCGGTGGAGGTGGTCGGGATTGTCGAAAGTCCCGAATACCTGGTTGCGCCCCTCAACCCCAGCGTCTATGTACCCAGCAACGGTTCGCTGTGCGTGTTGTTCGCCGACCAGGCGCTGATGCACCAGCAGTTGGGTTTTTCGGCGATCAACAGCCTGTTGTTCAGCCTGTCGCCGGACGCGTCGCTCACGCAGGTCAAGCAGCGCATCACCGAGCGCGCGCAGTCACGCCTGGCGGTGGATTATGTGTTGCCACGCCAGGAGCAGTTCAGCCAGAAGTTCCTTGAACTGGACCTCAACACCTTCAAGGTTTTCCTGCCTACAGTGGTGCTGATTTTTGCGCTGTCGTCGACCCTGGTGGTGTTCTTCCTCATGTATCAGTGGGCCAAGGAAGAGCGGCCGCTGATCGCCATGTTCCTGACACTGGGCTATAGCCGTCGACAGGTAGCCTGTGCCTACGGCTTGCCGGCACTGATGTTGATCGCACTGGCGTTGGTCCTGGGCTGTGGCTTTGCGCTGTTCGACATGTATGCGTTCGGCTTGAACTACGCGCGAGCCATCGGCATGCCCGAGCCACAACTGATGTTCAAGCCACCTTATCTGTGGCGAGCCGGCCTGTTGCTGTGCGGCACCGTTGCACTGGGCATGTACCTGCCCATGCGTTCCATCCTCAGCATCACACCCATGGACGCCCTGCGTGATGTCGGCGCCGGTCAGGAGCAAACCCTGGCGCTGCGCATGGTGGCTTGCCTGCGACACATTGGCGGACCTTTCTGGTTCCGCTATTCGTTACGCAACTTGCTGCGCAGTTGGCGCATCAGTCTGGTGACGGTCCTGGCCATGTCAGCGAGTATCGCGATCACCATCGCGTTCTACATTTCCCTGACGTCGATGGAACGCACCGCCATCAGCAACGTCGAGCGTGACAACTGGAGCCGCGTGGTGGACCTGGACGTGGCCTGGTGGGACGAGGACATCGCCCGTCTCAATGGCCTGGCGCCAGGCAGTCGCTGGTCGACCTTCGTCAAGGGCGGTGCCCAGGTCAGCGGCCAGGGGCAGTTGGACAACGCCAGTCTGCTGGGTATCGAACCGGCGGACGGCGTGCGTCATGTGAACCTCATGGAAGGCCGGATGCTGTTGGACGGCGACCTTGAAGCTTTGGTGATCGAGCGCCGTATCGCTATCGCACAGGATGTGGGTCCGGGAGACCGGCTGACCCTCAAGGTGCGCGGCAATCTCTATCCGGCCAAGGTTGTCGGGGTGTTTTCCGGGGCGCTGCCGGGCGAAATCATTACCACCCGACGTTTCGCCCAGCGCATGTTGGCCCTCGATGAGCAATTCACCGGCGCCTACCTGATCGATGCGGGAAGCAGCGGCCTGGACGACGCCGCGATCTATGCCTTACCGGGCGTGGTACGGGTAACGTCCAAGCAGAACATTGTCGCTTCCATTCTCGAAATCAGCTCGCACATCTGGGTGATCATCCATATCTCGGCGTTGATGAGCATCGCCATCGCCCTGTTGTTTGCCATCACCAGCATGAACTTCAGCATCGTGGGGCGGCGCGGTGAGTACGGTGTACTGCGGATCCTCGGTTTCAGCGACCGCAGCGTGTCGCTGATCATGCTCTGTGAAACCCTGAGCATCGCCGTGGTCGCTGGCATTGTCGCCATCCCCCTGGGGTATGGCCTTGGCGCCGTCCTCAACCATCGCTTGACCGATGTCTGGTTCAAGATCAACACCGACCCTGCCTTCAGCGATTTCTGGCGAGTCATCCTGCCGGCGTTGGTGATCATTCCCTTTGCGGCGATGCCTGCCATTCGCCACGTATTCCGCATCCCGGCGGTTGACACTCTCAAGCTCAGGAACTTCGGATGAACCACAAGCTGCCTGTTACTTTTTCCCTGTTGATGATGTGCATCGGGTCAGCCCATGCCGACGACGCGCTTTCAGTCATGCGCGATTCCGATCGCCGCATGAAAGCGGCGGACGAAAGGGTCGATTACCGCATGGAGTTGCTGGAAGGCGAGCGCTTGACGTTCACCCGCCAGCTCAGCCGCCTGGACAAGCGAATGAGCGATCGCACGGGGACCTTGGTGCGCTTTACCGCTCCGGCAGCCGTGAAGAACGTTGCGCTGCTGATCGAAGACAGTGGCAAGGCCATCAACGATATCTGGTCCTACACCCCGTCGACCAAAAGCCTGCGGCGCCTGGCGGGCTCGCAAAAGCAGAATTGGTTCATGGGCACGGACTTCACCTACGAGGATTTCGAAGACTACAAGCTGGACAGCTATCAGTTCACCAGCCTGGCGTCTCCCGAGCCTTGCCTGAGTTGGCCGGCCTGTCGGCGTATCGAGGCGAAGGCAAAAAGCGAAGAGGCGGACGTGTCCGGTTATTCGCGCAAGGTCTACTACCTCGAAGAGGCCAGTCGCTACCCGGTGCAGGTGGACTATTTCGATCGCCAGGGCGTGCTGGTCAAACAGCTCAAGACCGAGGGCCTGCAATTCGTCGATGGCTTCAGCAGGCCGACGGTGCAGACCATGCACAACCTGGCTGCGAACAAGAGCACACGCCTGATCGTCGAGAAGGTCAGCATCAATCTCGGCGTCGCTGACGCTGAGTTCACCCAACGTGCATTGCGCACTGAACACTGATCCCGGGTAGTCATTTATGTCGACGCAATCGCTGCAAGCACTGGTATTGGATCTACTGGCCAGCACCCTGGAACTGGATATCACGGAGATGGACGTCCAACTGAGCGTGGAAGAGCTGGGGCTCGACTCGCTGGACGTGTTGAAGCTGACTTACGCGATTGAAAAGCGCTTTGGCGTCAATCTCTCTGCCTACAGCCATACCGACATCAGTTCAGTGCATCGCCTGGTGGAAATATTGGCCGAACAGTTGTCCACCCAGCGAGCCGTTTCGTGAACGCCGTTGTCATCACCGGTGTCGGCTGTGTTTCGCCTTTCGGCGTCGGCCGCCAGGCTTTATGGGACGGTCTGGCCCAGGGACGTGGTGCCATTGGCCCGGTGCCCAGTCTGAGCGAGGCGGTCGGTGCGGCCTGCAACGCCGGCGCGGCGCCCGAAGACGCCCTGGTCGGGCGGTTCAGTGCCAACGAGTTGCTGCTGTTGGACCGTGCCAGCCAGTTCGCCTTGCTGGCCGCCGCCGAGGCCGCGGACATGGCCGCGATCGACCTGGCACAGGTTGATCCGACGCGCTGTGCGGTTTACATGGGCACGGCGGTGGGTGGCAGCGAGTCGCTGCACAGCGCTTACCTGGATCTGTATCAGGCCCGCAGTTCCACCCTGGCGCCCTGGACCGTGCCACGGGTCATGGCGAACGCCGCCGCCAGCCACTTGAGCCTCAAGTACGGCTTCAAAGGGCCCGCCCTGACGATCAGCACGGCATGCGCGTCTTCGACCCAGGCGATTGGCGAGGCTTATCGCCTCCTACGTCACGGTGATGCCGACCTGGTCATGGCGGGGGGCACGGATGCCTGTCTCAACGCGCTGGTGTGGAAAGCCTGGGAGGCCTTGCGCGCGATGGCCCCGGATACCTGCCGACCGTTTTCTTCCGGTCGCCGGGGCATGGTGCTGGGGGAGGGCGGCGGTGTCCTGGTCATGGAAACCCTGGCCCACGCCCAAGCGCGGGGGGCGCCGATCCTGGCCCAGGTGCTGGGCTACGGCGTCAACAGCGACGCCGGCGACTTGCTCAAGCCTTCTGTGGACGGCCCGGCCCAGGCGATGCGCCAGGCCATCGCGGACAGCCGGCTGCCCGCCGAGACGTTCGGCTATATCAACGCCCATGGAACCGGCACGTTGCTCAACGACCGTTGCGAGACCGCGGCGATCAAGCAGGTTTTTGGCAGCCATGCATCGCAGCTGTGCGTCTCCTCGGTGAAGTCGGCCATCGGTCACCTGATGGGGGCAGCGGGTGTGGTGGAGTTGATTGGCGGCCTGATGGGCTCGATGCATGGGCAGATTCCCGGCACCCTCAACTACCTGGGGCGGGATGCGGAATGCGACCTGGACTATGTGACCGAGGGCACGCGTCAGGCGAACGTCCAGGCCTGGCTGAAAAACTCCTTTGCGTTTGGGGGGCTCAACGTTTCCTTGGCGCTGGCCACGGGGTCGCGTCGATGATTCTGGTCACGGGAGCCAGTGGGTGCCTGGGCAGTCATATCGTGCGCAGGTTGCTGGCGCAGGGGGAAGCCGTGGCAGTGCTGGTGCTGCCAGAGGACCCGGCTCCGGCGCTGGCGGGCCTGCGTGAACGCCTGGACTGGCGTGAGGGCGATCTGCTAGTTCCGGCCAGCCTTGCCCCGGCACTCCGTGGCGTGACCAGGATCTATCACGCCGCCGGCCTGGCCTTGCCCTATGAGAGCGAGCGCCAACGGATGTTCGCGGTGAATGTGCAGGGAACGGTCAATTTATTGCAGGCCGCCCGCACTGCCGGTGTCGGCCGCATCCTGCATGTGTCGTCCATTGCCGCCGTGGGCTACCCGGCCCGGCAAGCGGATGAAACCATGGCCTATAACGGCGACGCGTTTCGCCTGGCCTATATGCACAGCAAGCGTGAGGCCGAGGAACAGGTACGCCGTTTCTGCGCCGAAGGCATGGACATCGTGATTGCCTGCCCGTCGGCGGTCATTGCCTCCCACTGCGATGTGCTGCACGGCTGGGGCAAGGTCATGCTCGATCTCCAGTACCGGCGTCTGCCGTTCATTCCGCCCGGCGGCATCGCCGTTATCGGTGCGCGGGACCTGGTCGAGGGGCTGCAGGCCGTCATGGACCGCGGGCAGCGTGGCGAGCGCTACATCCTCAGCGCCCACAACACCAGTTACCGCGAGCTCTTCAGCTGCATGGCGGATGCGCTGAGCGTCAGGGCGCCACGCTGGCGCCCCCGGTCACTGGCTTGGATCGTCGCCTTGCTGCGCCCGTTGGATCTGCTGATTGGCCGGGTCCCGCTGCGGCTATCGGCTGACGTGGTGGCCTTGTTGGGCCGACAGGTCCATTACCGAACCGACAAGGCCCGACAGCAATTGGGTTTTGTTCCCAGCCAGTCGCTGGAAGATCTGGTGCACGAGACGGCCCATTGGTTGACCCGTCTACAGGAGCGTGAGCGTTGAACGAAAGGATGATGCCCGAGGTGGGTGTCCTGGCCGATACACCGGCGGTGGTGCAGTTGAATGCCTGGCTGCGGAACTGGGCCAAGCGCCTGGATTTCCGCTTGGTGGACGAGCGTCGTTGCCTGCCGCCGCATTGGGTATTGGCGTTGGGCAACAAAGGCTTGCTGGGCATGCAGGTGGCCGAACGCGACGGTGGCCTGTTGGGGTTATCGAATTTCGAACTGCTGCGGGTTCAGCGTCAGTTGGGAGCGATTGATCTGACGCTGGCCTTTTTCGTGGGGCTCAACAACGGGCTGGGCATTCGACCGATCCAGCGTTTTGGCTCGCCGGCCATGAAAGAGCGCTATTTGCCGCAATTGGCCAGCGGACGAATACTCGCCGCGTTTGCGTTGACCGAACACGGCGCGGGCTCCAATCCTCTCGGCCTGTCGGCGACGGCCCGGCGGGAGAGGGAGGGTTTCAGGGTGGACGGGACCAAGTCCTGGTCGGGCTCAGCCGCCTGGGCTGGGGTGATCTCGGTATTCACCCGGCATCTCGATGAACAGGGGCGCGACTGCGGTTTCGTCGGCTTGTGTCTGGATGCCGAGCAACCAGGCATGCGTCAGGGCAGCGAGGCGCTGACCCTGGGGCTTAAAGGTATGGTGCAGAATCAAGTGCATTTCGACGCCGCGCTGGTGGACGCGGACCGGGTGCTGGGCAGTCCGTTCGCCGGCATGGCCGTGGCCAGCGACACCATGGCCTATGGGCGCCTGGGCATCGCGGCCACTTGTGTCGGCGGGCTATGGCGGTGTCTGCAACTGATGATGCGTTACAGCACCCGGCGCAGTTTGGGCAGTCACCGGCTTTGGGACCACCAGCACACGCAACGGGTCGTGGACGATGCGCTGTGTGCCGCGACCGCCATTGGCGGTTGGGTCGACGATCTCGCGCTTCGCCTGGATCAGGGCCTGCCCGAGGCGCCGCCGCAGGTACTGGCCGCGGTCAAATGGGTGGCCAGCGAGATGCTCGGTGAAGTCAGTGACGCCGCCTTGCAGATGCTCGGTGCTCGGGGGTACTGCGACAATAATCCCATTGGCCAGCTATGGCGCGATGCGCGCATTACCCGCCTGTTCGAAGGACCGTCGGAAACACTGGCGACCTTTATCGGCCAACGGGTACAGGAGCAGCCCGTCACGACGCTTGACTACCTGGAGCAGACAACGCCCGGAAAGATCGCCGCCCAGCGACTTCGCCAATGGCTGGCCGACGCGGGCCCGATGGAACGCTTATCGGCTGGCACGCTCCGCCTGGGGGAATGCGTGGCTTGGCTGATGCTCTACGCCCAGCCGTTGGATGAGTCATCCAGGCGATGGGTCGAGTTCCGCCTGGAACAGGCGCTGCACACCTGGGAGCGGGCCCGCTCACCGGTGCGGGCAATGCCCGGACTGGCCGAGTGGATCAATGCCAACGCAGGCCTGTGCGATGAGCCCCAGCCTGGTGAAGACAGCACCATCGATCCTCTGCTCATGTCACGGGAAGGCCTATGAAGCGCACCGCATTGAAGGCCGGGTTGGCGATGAGTTTGCTCAGCAGCGCTTGCCAGGGCGCCTCGCTGGAGGCCTTGGATATCAGTGGCCGCCTGGAAACCCGGCAAGCACTGACGCGCGAGGGCGAGTGGGGCCTCAACGAGTATTCAGCTCTGCTGGGTGGCAGTTGGCAGGATGATTCGGGCTGGCGGTACAAGGTGCAAGTCCGGGCGTTGCAGGAAAACCAACTCGACGGCGACTATCACGAAGTGGAACCTCGTGAGTTGTTCGCCGAGTATCAGGGCGACCGTTGCACCAATACGTTGGGTGTACAACAAGTGGTCTGGGGCAGTGCCGATCGCCTGAGGGTCCTGGATGTGATTCATGCGTTCGACCGACGCGAAGGTTATTTTGGCGACTATGTCCAACAGCGTCGGCCACTGGCGATGCTCAACAGCGAGTGTTCGGTGTTCGAGGATCAATCGCTACAACTGCTGGTGATTCCGCAGACGCGCAAGGACCTGCTGCCCGATGCCGGTTCCCGTTTCGCCGAACCGACTGTCGAGAATGCCTTGGCGGGCATTCCCCGGACAGAGGCGGACGACCCGGACTGGCGTAAGCCCGCTGACTGGACACCGGCCCTGAAATGGAGCGGTAACCTTCAGGGCATCGACTATTCATTGAATGCCTGGCATGGATGGCAAACGGAGGAGAGCTACACCGCCCGCTTGTCCCAGGCCGGCCTGAGTTATCGTGAGTCCCTGAAACGCCGTACCCTGTTCGGTGGTTCGTTCGCCATGCCGATCGGCCCCGTGGTGTTCAAGGGAGAGGCGGCGTTGGTTCCCGACGCGTATCGCTACTCGAGGGCGCCGACGGGTGTGCTGGAACTTGAAAAAAACCGCCAGCAACAACTGCTGTTGGGGGTCGATTACCTGAGCGGCGATTGGTTCTTCGGCATGCAGTACTACAACCTCTGGAAGGACGAGGTGAAGGACGCCGTCGATCAGGACCGCTCTGAAATAGTCAGCCTGGCGATCCGGCGGGAGATGTGGCAGGGCCGGCTTTACCTGACGGGCTATTTGGCCCAGGACCTGCGCAATTCCGCACAATACGCTGCCCTGGAAGTGCGTTACGACCTCGATGCCCATTGGCAGTTGCGCACCGGCTTGGACCTATTCGATGGTAGTCGGCAGAGCTTCGGATATTTCGACGAGCAAAGCCGGTGGGTGAATGCTGTGCGTTATTCGTTCTGAGCTGCATCCCGTCATGTCCGCGCCGGTGTCCGGGCCTCACGTCTCCCGTAAAACGCCGCGGATAAGCGCCGCGAACGCTTGGGTCACTTCGTCCTTGTCATGCCGACCGCGCATCAAGGCTCCCGCAAGCGCTTCTCCCGCACCGACCAGGCCGGTACAACGCCGTTCCAGTTCGGTCGCGGGCAGCGCGGTGTGGGGCTTGAGCACACCGGTGAACATTTGCACGCAGTTATCCAGCAATTCCTGGAAGACCGCGGCTTTTTCGTTGCTTCCCGCCAGCGCCGCACCCACCGCGAAGAACTCGTCGGTGTTGTCGGCCGCGCATTGGATATAGGCACTGGCGAGCATCTGCGCGGTTTCTTCCAGGGGCCGCTCGGTACCTGCCATCGCGTCACGGAACGCGTTGACCCGCTCGGTATCGATCCATTTATAGAGTTCGATCAGCAGGACCGAGCGAGTGCCGAAATGATCGTAGACCACCGGCTTGGACACACCTGCGCGCACCGCAAGATGCCCCAGGGTCAAGCGGTCGGCGCCTTCTTCGCGCACGACCAGCAAGGCGGTATCCAGCAACTGTCGCCGCCGCTCGGCTTTTGAAAGCCTGCGGGTAGAAGAGGCGCCCGGGGATTCGATGTCGGTTTGCACTTCGTCGCTCCAGATAAATAAACCTACCAATGGTAGGTATCGAGGTGTATGTTCGGGATGACTCTTCCTACTAATGGTAGGTTTCGTTCCCAACGCAAGGAGAACATACCATGACTCTTGATCCTATCCTGTTCATGGGCGGTTCTGGCGCCATCGGCCATCATACTGCCCAGGCACTGCGCGCCGCCCATCCCGGCGTGCCGCTGTTGATCGGTGGCCGCGATCTCACTAAGGCCCAACGGGCCGCGGAACAGTTCGGCAACGCCCAGGGCGTGCTGATCGATGCTTCGGCAGACGACCTGGGGCTCGGTGATCGCGCTGTCAGCGGCGTGGTGGTTTTCTACATGGACCGCGCCCTTGCGGGACTGCGTTACGCCCAAAAGCGTGGCGTGCCGCACCTCAGCATATCCTCCGGCATTTTCGAGATCGCACCGGAAATCGCGACGTACATGCACCGGCCCGATGCCGCGCCGATCGTCCTCGGGTATGAATGGATGGTCGGCGCCACGACGGTATCGACGCTGAGGGTGGCCGAGGCCTTTAGCCGTGTGCACGACATCAGGATCAGTGCATTGGTCGATGAACAGGACACTGGGGGCCCGACGGTCGCGACCGACTTCGAACACCTGAACAGGATGCTTCCCGCTGCCCTGACACGGCGTGAGGGCGTGTATGTCTGGCGCGAAGGCGAAGAAGCCAAGGCCAGCTTCCGCGCGGTGGATGGCAGGGACATCGAAGCCAGCGGGTTTTCTTCGATCGACGTCGTCGGGTTGGCAGCGGCCACGGGTGCGCCCAATGTCCAGTTCAACATGGCCATCGGACAGAGCTCGACCCGACGTCAGGGTGAACCCATGTCGACAGAGATCATTATCGAACTGGCTGGCGAGGACCAGAAGGGCGAAGCGTTGCGCACACGCCACGCACTCGTCCACCCCGCGGGCACGGCACCGCTGACCGGCCTCAGTATCGCGTTGCTCCTTGAACGGCTGCTCGGCCTGGACGGACAGCCGCCTACCGCGCCGGGCCTCTGCTTTCCCTATCAACTGCTGAACGCGGCGACGTATCAACAACGCCTGGAACAGGAGGGGGGCGTGTTGCGCGAGCTGGCGGTGGAATGATTCGGTCTTTCAGCGACGGATGCGCCGCTTTCGCGAGCAGGCTCGCTCCCACATTGGACTGCGTGAACGCAACATCTGTGCACGACGCTGTACCTGTGGGAGCCGGGCTTGCCCGCGATGGCGGTGGCCCAGCCAATACGGATGCAGGCTGACCCGGCGCTTTCGCGAGCCTGCTCGCGAAATACGAGCGTGTCGCTCCTTCAAATTGCCCGTTGAGCTGGTTATCAAAACTATGTGCGGGAATGCCAGATGGGCTTTAATGCCCGTGCGACTTATCTTCACCGCCAATGGGGTGAAGACCGCGCCTGATAGCGCGTTCAAGTTTCCGCGCTTTTTCTGATCAAGGAAGATAAAAACATTGAAAACAACTTTCGGCGCCTTGCTTCTGACCTGCATGACGACCATCGCGCTCGCGGATGAAAGTCCTATCGGTTTCTACGCTTCGACACTGCCGGACACGCACAACGGCCGTGAACTGGAGATGGTCGTCTGGTACCCCAGTCCAACCACCGCGCCCGCGCAGTTGATCGCCGATGACGTGGTCTTTGTCGGTAGTTCTGCTGTTCGGAATGCGCCGCCAACCGCAGGCGAGCACCCGTTGGTGGTGCTTTCCCACGGATTCAGGGGCAACTGGGGCAACCAGACCTGGCTGGCCAGTGCGTTGGCCCATCGGGGCTACATCGTGGCGGCGGTCAACCATCCTGGCACCACGACCCATGACCGTAGTCCCCAAGCCGCGGCGCAGTTGTGGAAACGTCCCGAGGATCTGCGCCGGGTCATCGATGCGGTGACCACCCAACCTGACAAGTTCGGCGTGGTCGCGAAGCGCCGAATTGCTGTCGTGGGCCATTCCCTGGGCGGCTGGACTGCACTGGAGGTCGCGGGGGCGCGCTTTGATCCGGACCGCTTTGCCGAGGATTGCAGGGTTCATCCGCAATTGAGCAGTTGCACTGTCTACGAACAGATAAACCCTGCAAGCAGCTCGGAATCGAAGGCGGCGCTGGCTGCCGATTGGCGCGATGAACGTGTCACCGCAGTGGTCACATTGGACCTGGGCCTTTCACGAGGCCTGACCGATGCAAGCCTGGCAATGTTACCAGTGCCCACGCTGGTGATCGCCGCCGGCGTACCGTCTCACGATCTTCCCGCCCAGTTGGAGTCCGCCAACCTGGCAAAACGCCTGGCGCCGGCGTCCAACCGTTACATCGAAATCAGCGATGCCAGCCATTTCAGCTTCCTGTCGATGTGCAAGCCTGGCGCGCAGGCGTTGCTGGAAGAGGACGTACCTGGCGATGGCATCATTTGCCGCGATGGTGACAACGGTCGTCCGCGTGGGGTGATCCAGCACCAGATTACATCGCTGATTACCGAGTTTCTCGCGCAACCATCAGGCAGTCCGGAGGCACGTGCCCAACGGTTGACGGAAGAGCGGCTCAGCCTATAGATAACCCGGACGCCTGTGGGCGCGAGCCTGCTCGCAAAGAGCGAGCACACCGAGTGTCGCGTCAGGCACCATGAGCGCTTCTCCAGGATTAGACTGAAAGCCCGCCCAGATCATTGGGCGGGTAGCCAGGCGCGTGTTCCCACGTTTGCCAGGTGTTTCCCACTCGGTGATGCGGCAGCGCGCAGCCGGGTGTCAATCCATCCGACCACCGCTACAGTTTTCAGGTCCTGCATGCCCGTGTCGACGGTGGCCTTCTCACAGGAGGGTACGTAATGGACGAGGCAAAACTTAACGAGTTCATGGGCAAGCTGGTGTCCGACATGGGCGCCTCGGCAATGCTCGCCAACGTGATGGTTGGCGATGAACTGGGGTTGTATAAAGCCATGGCGGATAGCCGGCCGGTCACCTCCCAGGAACTTGCGTCCAGAACGGGCTGCAATCCACGTCTGATCCAGGAATGGCTCAGCGCCCATGCGGCTTCCGGGTACATGGAGCACCACGAGGGCCAGTTCGTCTTGCCTGAAGAACAGGCGTTGGCGCTGGCCATCGAGGATTCGCCGGTGTATGTGGCGGGCGGCGTCATGGTGGTCGCGTCCATGTTCCACGACAAGGACAAACTGGTGGCGGCCATGCGCGGAGATGGAGGGCTGGCCTGGGGTGACCACCATCCCTGCATGTTCCACGGTACCGAGCGTTTTTTCCGGCCCGGGTACAAATCCTATCTGGTGTCGCAATGGTTGCCGGCGCTGGAAGGTGTCGTCGATAAGCTCACTGCCGGTGCGAAGGTGGCGGACATCGGCTGCGGGCATGGTGCTTCGACTATCGTCATGGCGAAGGCTTTTCCGGCCTCGCGCTTTGTGGGGTTCGATTATCACGCACCCTCCATCGCCACGGCGACGGAGCGTGCCAAAGAGGGCGGCGTCGACGACCGCGTCAGCTTTGTCCAAAGCACCGCGAAGAGCTTCCCGGGAAATGATTACGATCTGATCTGCTATTTCGATTGCCTGCACGACATGGGGGACCCGGTCGGCGCTGCACAGCACGCCTATCAGTCGCTGAAGGCAGACGGCACGGTGTTGCTGGTCGAGCCCTATGCCAAAGACACGCTGGACGAGAACCTGACCCCGGTCGGACGACTGTTCTATGCCGCTTCCACGTTCATCTGTACACCGAACTCGCTGTCCCAGGAAGTGGGCCTGGGCCTGGGGGCGCAGGCCGGGGAGGCGAGGTTGCGGGAGATATTTGCCGAGGCGGGTTTCAGGCACTTCCGGCGGGCAGCGGAGACGCCTTTCAACCTGATCCTGGAGGCTCGCAAGTAGTCGTGCGGGGACACGTACTCACTCGGACTCCTGTGGGAGCGAGCCTGCTCGCGATAGCGGTCTATCCGTTGATGGCGAAGGTGGTTGTGTTGACGCCTTCGCGAGCAGGCTCGCTCCCACGGAAGGCTATCGGTGCTGCTTTATAGCCACCGGGGAGTGGTGAAGAACGAGGCCATTTCCGAGCGGGCCAGTGCCGAGCCGAAGTAGGGGCCCTGGACATGGTCGCAGGCAACGCTGCGCAATTGTCTGAATTGGCGGGCGTTTTCGATCCCTTCGGCGGTGACCATCAGTCCCACGCTGCGGCTCAGCCGGATCATCGCCAGAACGCCTTCTTGATCATGCTCCAGGCCCAATTGCGAAAGGATATTGCGATCGAAGCGGATGCCGTCGAACGGCTGATTCAAGACTTCGCGAAGGGAGGCAATGTTGGTGCCGAACTTATCGATGTTGATCCGCACCCCCAGGTCCTTGAGGGCATGCAGGGTGGTGGCGACGGTCTTGTGGTCCACCAGCAGAATGCCCTCGGCCACTTCCAGGGTCAGTCGATGGGGGGCCAGATCGCTCGTCTCAAGGGCTGTCTGCACTTGATTGAGCAAGAAGTTGCTGCTGAACCATTTCGGCGAAACCGCGATGGATACGTTGACGGGGGTCGGCCAGCTCGCCGCTTCCTCACAGACGTTGACCAACATCCATGCCCCCAACTCTTCCAACTGGCCGGATGCTTCGGCAACCGGAATGAAGTCGGAGCCACCCAGCTCACCTTTTTCGGGATGGTGCCAGAACGTCTGGGCTTCAAAACCGTACAACTGCTCGGCGTTGATATCGAAACGTGGCAGATAACGCAGTTCCAACTGGTCCCGGTGCATGGCGTCACGCAGTTGCTGTTCATAGCGTCGGCGATCGCGGGCCACGTTACCCATGGCTTCCACGTAGACGCGCCAGGTGTTGCGGCCGGCTGCCTTGGCCGCATACAAGGCGATATCGGCCTGGCGCAACAGCTCATCGGCACGGCTGTCCCCGGGTTGCGCCCAGGCCACACCGATACTCACGCCCAGGTACAGGGTATTGCCGTCCAGGTGCATGGGGCGTTGCATGCAGTCGATCAGGCGTCCACAAAGTTGATCGAGGTCGTGGGCATTGCCTGGTTCGGGCATGACAATGACAAACTCGTCACCGCCCAGACGGGCCACCAGGTCGGAGTCGCGTACGTTCTGCAGAAGGATATGGGCCACCTCCTTCAGCACTTTGTCGCCCACGGCATGGCCCAGGGAGTCATTGACCGGCTTGAAGCGGTCCATGTCCAGGTTCAACACCGCCAGCGACACACCGCTGACCGGGTCCAGGTACTCGCTGAGGCAATCGAACAGCCGGTTGCGGTTGGCCAACCCGGTCAGCGGGTCGTGCAGCGAGAGATGCTTGATCTGGGCCAATGCCCGCAGTTCATCGGTGATATCGGTGGCGGTGCCACGAAACCCCAGGGCGCCGGCTTCAATGGCACGGACCGAGAGTTTGCAGGTGCGTATGCGTTGATTGCGTGCGGTGTACTCGCACAACAGCGGGTTCGATGACGCGTTGTTGGCGCCGCCGAGCAGCCACTGTGCAATGGAAATCGACCCGCCGTGAGGGTGCAGCAGGCGGTGCAGGGGCTTGCCCAGCCACTCGGCGGGACTGAATCCGGTCACTTGCTCGAAGCGTTCCGACAGATAGGTCAAGGTCCCGGCCGAATCGACCTCCCACAGCCAGTCGGAGGACACTTCGGCAATGTCCCGGAAGCGTTCTTCACTGCGCTCCAGCGCCTTGCGGTGGGCCAGGAGGCTGTCGTACTGGTGTTCCTGGGCGCGCAGCATCATCAGGGCGTGGCGCAACACGGCGAGGGCCAGGATTCCCAGGATCAGCAGCGCCAGCACCAGCAAGGGCAACAGTACCTTGCGCAGATCGTTGCCGGGGGTTGGCGGTCGCCAGGCCAGGGCCTCGTGGATGTTTTCGCCAAGGGATAATTCGGCCGTGCCATCCGGGCCCGGCTTATGGGCGATGTAGGCATCGGGGAGGGCGAAGTCCCGAGCCAGGCTTTCCAGCGAGGCCGGGTCGAGGACTTTCACGAACAGCATCAGGCTGGGCGGTCCTGGAATCTCTCGCACGCTGTTGTCCGTGCCGGTAGTAATGGCCGACGCGGCGACGAACGCGGGCGCGCCGTCGTGATGCAGCAACTTGACGATGACTTCATCCCGGTTTTTCGAAGCGCTGGCGGTCTTTCCCAAACCCTCCAGGTCGCCCGTCAGCCAGGTGTTGGCATCGGCATTGCTCATTTGGCCATTGATCACCGAGTAAACCGTCTTCCCCTTGGGGGAAATGACGAATACAGCCTGATAGCCGTAGAGCGAATAGACGCTGCTGCCGACATTTTCCTGGTCGTAGGCCCAGGCCTTGTCCACCGTCAGGTGCAGATGCCGGTAAGCATCGCTCCATTTGGAGTAGTCGTTCAGGTCGCGACCGATGCCGGTGCGGATGCCGTCGAGGGCCCGCTGGGCAAAAAACAGGCTCTGTTCCCGGGCACGCTTGTCCTGGGCAGCGGTGATGTTGAGCAACACGGCGATTGCCAGCGCGGACATGACGAACAGCAGGAACATGATGGCCGGGAAGGTGCGTCGGGTGAAGCTTCGGGTTGGCTTGCCCGGGGAAAAGTCGGTGGAGTCGTTGCCTGCATCTTCAGTCATAAACAAGTCATCAGCTAAACGCGAAATATCCCGCACGCCTCTGTATCGGCTGCCAGGCCAATTAACTTAACTGGCCTGACATTCGGTCACTTGATTAGACGGTCAAGTATTGGCGCGGGGTGTGATGACTGCTGTTGACGCGTTTACTCCTTATCCTTGCGATGACCCGGCAGCAGGGCGCCCAGGACCTGTTTGGCGGTTTCCACCACGATGCCTCGTTCGTTCGGGTCACCCTGGAGCAGGGTCGAGGCGAATTTTTTCGCCTGTTCCAGTTTGATATGGGGTGGCAGGGGCGGCACGTCGGGGTCGGTCCGGAATTCGATCAATACCGGGCGTTCGGCCGCCAGCGCTTGCTCCCAGGCCGCGGCGACCTGGTCTTCCTGCTCGACAAGGATGCCCTTCAGGCCAATGGATTCGGCAAAAAGGTGATAAGGCACGTCCGGGATGTTTTGGGACGCCTCGAATTTCGGGTCGCCCTCCATGACGCGTTGCTCCCAGGTCACCTGATTCAGATCCTGGTTGTTGAACACCGCGCAGATCCAGGTGCCATTGGCCCAGGTGCGCCAGTACTTGGCGACGGTGATGAGTTCGGCCATGTTGTTCATTTGCATCGCGCCGTCGCCCACCAGGGCGATGACCGGCCGTTGCGGATGACAGAACTTCGCCGCGATGGCATAGGGCACCGCAGCCCCCATGGACGCCAGGCCACCGGACAACGAACACATCATGCCGCGACGGATCTGGATGTCCCGGGCATACCAGTTGGCGCAGGAGCCCGAGTCACAGGTGATGATGGCCCGATCGGGTAACCGGGGGGACAGCTCGAACGTGACCCGCTGCGGGTTGATCGGTTTAGCCGACACCAGCGCGCGTTTTTCCAGGGTCTTGTCCCAATCCGCTCGCCAGTGCTCGATTTTCTTGCGCCAGGCACGGTCGGCCTTTTCCTCGATCAGCGGCAGGAGGGCGCGCAGGGTGTCGGCGCAGTCGCCTTGCAGGTTGACCTCCATGGGGTAACGCAGGCTGAGCATGTCCGGCTGAATATCGATCTGCACCCCTCGGGCCTGGCCTTCGGGGGGGAGGAACTCGGCATAGGGGAAACCGGAGCCGATCATCAGCAGGGTGTCGCAGCCGGCCATCAGGTTATCGCTGGGTTCGGTGCCCAGCAGCCCGATGGACCCGGTGACCCAGGGTAGGTCATCCGGCACCGCGGCTTTGCCGAGCAGCGCCTTGGCCACGCCGGCACCGAGCTTTTCGGCGATGGCGATCACTTCGTCTGTCGCCTGTAGCGCACCGGCGCCCACGAGAATGGCGATTTTCTTGCCGGCATTGAGGACCTCGGCGGCCTGGCGCAGATCTTCTTCGTAGGGCACGACCTTGGGTTTGCGGTAACCGACGCCGGAGTGAACCGTGCCGTGTTTGCGAGGCGGTGGGGTGTATTCCATTTCCTGCAGGTCATTGGGCAGGATCAGCGCGGTGACACGGCGCTCGCCGACGGCGGTGCGGACGGCGCGGTCAAGCAGATGACGCACCTGGGACGGTGTGCTGGCCTGCTGGACGAACGCCCCGGCCACATCCTTGAACAGGCTGACCAGGTCCAGTTCCTGCTGGTAATGCCCGCCCAGAGCGGCGCGGGCCTGTTGGCCGCTGATGGCGAGCACTGGCATGTGATCCATCCGGGCGTCGTAGAGGCCCGTCACCAGGTGCGATGCACCCGGTCCCGAGGTGGCGATGCACACCCCCAGCTCGCCGGTGAACTTGGCGTGGGCACAGGCCATGAACGCGGCCATTTCCTCATGACGGGCCTGGATGAAGCGAATCTTGCCATTGGCACGGTTCAAGGCGCCGAAAACGCCATTGATGCCATCGCCCGGATACCCATAGATACAGCGAACGCCCCATTCATAAAGACGTTCCACCAGAAAATCACCGACGGTCATGCTCATGTCTGTCCCTCATTGCTGGGCCGCAGCCGCTGGGGGCGGCGTGCAGCGTTGGGTGGCTACACAGGACTGGACCGACGCAAGTCTTCCAAGGTTTCGATTTTCGAAGGCGAGGGGCGATGGCCGGCTGGCGCTCATGGCATAGAGGGCGTCGCGGATACACGCGGGCGTGGGGCTTGCCGGTGAAGAATGCGCAAACCGAGCCACCGCTATCGCGAGCAGGCTCGCTCCCACAGAGGATTTGTGGTGTACGCGATTTGGTGAACACCCACGGAACCTGTGGGAGCCGGGCTTGCCCGCGAAGACGGCAGTACAGCCAGCATTGATGCAAACTGAGCCACCGCTATCGCGAGCAGGCTCGCTCCCACAAGGGATTTGTGGTGTACGCGATTTGGTGAACACCCGCGGAACCTGTGGGAGCCGGGCTTGCCCGCGAAGACGGCAGTACAGCCAGCATTGATGCAAGCTGAGCCACCGCATTCGCGAGCAAGCCCGCTCCCACAGAGGATTTGTGGTGTACGCGATTTGGTGGACGCCCGCGGAACCTGTGGGAGCCGGGCTTGCCCGCGAAGACGGCGGTACAGCCAGCATTGATGCAAACTGAGCCACCGCTATCGCGAGCAGGCTCGCTCCCACGGGGGATTTGTGGTGTAGGCGATTCGGTGAGCGCCCGCGGAACCTGTGGGAGCCGGGCTTGCCCGCGAAGACGGCAGTACAGCCAGCATTGATGCAAGCTGAGCCACCGCATTCGCGAGCAGGCTCGCTCCCACGGGGGATTGAGGGTTTACGCCATTGGGTGAACACCTCGGAAACCTGTGGGAGCGAGCCTGCTCGCGATAGCGGTAGGCCGGTCAGCCCAAGGTCAACTGCCGAACGAGGTGCTGCGGTTCAGGCGCAGTTCGGCGCACAGGCCGCCGCCTTCTCGGTTGCTCAAGGTCAGTGAGCCGCCCATGGCCGTGGCCAGTTGCTGGGCGATGGCCAGTCCCAGCCCGGTCCCGCCGGTTTCACGGTTGCGCGAGCTTTCCACCCGGTAGAACGGCTTGAGCACTTCGGCCAGTTCCTGCTCGTTGATGCCGGGGCCGCGGTCCAGGACCTGGATCGCCAGTTGGCCATTGTTCTCGGCCTGCACCTCGATCCGCGCCGCGCCACCGAACTTCAGCGCGTTGTCCACCAGGTTCACCAGCACCCGGCGTAAGGCATGGGGGCGGGTGTCGATGACGGCGGCGTTCTTTCCGGACAATTGCACATCCTGCCCGGTGTCCTGGTAGTCGAACACCAGGCTGTCGAGAAACGCATCCAGGCTGATGCGGCAGCTGGCCTCGGTGGCGCCATGGATGCTGCGGGCATAGGCCACGCCTTCGCGCACCAAATGCTCCATCTCACCCAGGTCGCTCCAGAGTTTGTCCTTCTCAATGCCCTCATCCATGAATTCCGCCCGCAGCTTCATGCGGGTGATGGGGGTCTGCAGGTCGTGGGATATCGCCGCCAGCAACTGCATGCGCTCCTTCAGATAGGCGGCGATACGGTCCTGCATGGCATTGAACGCCTTGGCCGCATGGACCACTTCGGTCGGGCCTTGCTCATCCAGGCGTACGCTGTGGGCGTTCGGATCGAGGGTTTCCACGGCCTGGGCCAGCCGGGTGAGTGGGCCGACGGCGATGCGCACGGCCAGCCAGGTACAGCCGATCAGCAACGCCAACTGCCCCAGCAACACCACCGGCAACCAGGGGGACAGGGGCATCATGGCCGGCCGGACATCGATGGTCAGCGGACTGCCGTCGCTCAGGCGCAGGTGCGCCTGGTAATGCTTCTGCGGTCCCGGAATGTCGATAAAGGTCAGGGGATAGGCCTGGCCGATGGCGTCCTCGATCGAATTCACCGAGATCGGCGCGTCTTCACGGGCTATCGGTTGGCCGGGTTGACCCTCATTCAGCAGGTAACCGTAGTTGCGCCGGGTGAGCTTGGGCAGCCATGCCGGGCGTTCGGCGGCGGGCAGGCGGTCCAGGATGGCGACGGAGGTCGAGACGTCGGTTTCCAGATTGCCGAGCATGGTGGACTTGGCGGTCTGGTAGCGCTCGTAATATTGGGCGCCAAACGACAAGCCCTGGGCCAGGATCAGGCCGATCAGGAAAATCAGCGACAGCCGCGAGGCGAGGGTGCGCGGCCAACGTAGCGGCAGACTCATGTCGCAGCCTCGAGGATTTCCACCGGCAAGGAAAAGACATAGCCTTCGCTGCGCACGGTCTTGATGTAGGCCGGCTCGCGGGCGTCATCCAGCAGACGCTGGCGCAGGCGGCTGACCAGCAGGTCGATGGAGCGGTCGAACAGATCGGCGTCGCGGCCCTGGGTCAGGTTCAGCAATTGGTCACGGTTGAGCACTCGCTGTGGGTGGTCGAGGAACACCCGCAACAGCCGGTATTCCGCGCCGCTCAGGGCGACCATGGTGCCGTCGGTGTCCAGCAGGTGACGCGCCGTGGTGTCCAGGCGCCAGCGACCGAACGCCAGCAGGCGGCCGCTTTCGGTCACTACCAGGTTGGGCGGCAACATTCGAGTGCGGCGCAATACCGCGTTGATCCGGGCCAGCAGCTCCCGGGCGGCGAAGGGTTTGACCAGATAATCGTCGGCGCCCATTTCCAGGCCGATGATGCGGTCGGTTTCGTCGTTGCGGGCGGTGAGCATCAGCACCGGCGTGGCCTTGTGCTTGCCGGCGCGCAGTTCCCGGCACAGGACCAGGCCGTCATCGCCCGGCATCATCAGGTCCAGCACGATCAGGTCCACCGGCGTGGTTTCCAGAAAGGCACGCATCTGCCGGCCATCGGCGACGACGGTGGTGCGCAGGCCATTCTTCTTCAGGTAGTTGCCCACCAGTTCTCTGATCTCGCGATCGTCATCCACTATCAATACGTGATCGACATGATCCATGGTGTCCAGTCCTCTCGGCGTTTCGTTGTGATCAGAATACAGGGGCCGGCGGGCCCGGCTCGCGGCGGTTTGTATTGCAGTGTATCTGGCGCCCGGCGGATACACAGCGATGCAAAAAGCCCCCTGGCTCGATACAGGCGGGATACCTCAGGGGCATTCAATGGCTCCCAACGAGGCGACACACACGGCCTCGACAGCAAACACACCCATTGAATGAATCGAGGATACCGCCATGAACACCAAAGCCATCTACGCCGCCTGCCTTTTCGCCGCACTGAACATCTGCACCCTGTCGGCCCGGGCCGAAAGCAATGTCCAGGCGCAGACCTACGCCTACGGCAACCACCTGGACATCCAAAAGGTGCTCACCATCTCCGAAGACGCCGGGCCTGCCTGCGGCGTGGTCAATGCCCACATGACCTACCTGGATTCGGCGGGGCATCACCAAGCACTGGAATACCGCAAGTTGGCTGACCACTGCAATAACGATAATTGAGGTTAAACATTAATAATGATTGATAACTAACTGTTTTTAATCGATAAATATTTAACGAATGGCCCGAGACGGCCTGCTGCCCATGAGGTGATGCCATGCTTCTGATCGCTTTCCTCGGCGGGATCCTGACGATCCTCAGCCCTTGTATTCTCCCCGTGGTGCCGTTTCTGTTCGCCCGGGCCAACCGTACGCCGGGCTCGATGTTGCTGACCCTCGGTGGCATGGTGCTGACATTCGCCCTGGTATCGAGCCTGGCGGTGGTCAGCAGTGACTGGGTGCTGCGTGCCAGCAGCGTGGGACGGCAGGTCGCCCTGGGGGTGATGGTGCTGTTCGCCTTGTCGCTGATCTTCAGCCGGGTTGGCACCTGGTTGGCGCGGCCGCTGGTCAGCCTGGGCAATCGCGTCGATGCGGGTGCCGGGCGACTGGATGGGCCGTTGGCATCGGTATTGATCGGTGTCGCCACCGGGCTGCTCTGGGCGCCCTGTGCCGGACCGATACTCGGGGTGGTCCTGACCGGCGCCATGCTGCAGGGCGCCAGCGCCGGGACCAGCCTGTTGCTGCTCGCCTACGGCCTCGGCAGTGCCTTGTCGCTGGGAACCCTGATCTTCGCCGGACGTGGCTTGGCCGCACGGCTGAAGCTCTCGCTGCCGGTGACCGCGTGGTTGCGTCGTGGCAGCGGATTGGTTGTGCTGCTGGCGGCCGTGGCGATCGCTACCGGCGTCGATGATCGGCTGTTGGCCAACACTTCCTCCCAAAGCGCCGCGAGCCTGGAGCAACGCGTGCTGGAAAAGGTGCCACAGGCAATCGACTACGTGGTCAGCAAGGCCAGCGCCAACCCGATGCCGAACCTCGATTCCCAGGGCGCCATGCCTTCGCTGGACGGTGCGGTGCAATGGCTGAACTCACCGCCGCTGAACAGCGAATCGCTGAAGGGCAAGGTGGTGCTGGTGGATTTCTGGACCTACGACTGCATCAATTGCCAGCACACGCTGCCCCACGTGAACGAATGGGCCAAGAAGTATGAGAAGGACGGCCTGGTGGTGATCGGCGTGCATACCCCGGAATACGGCTACGAGAAGATCATCGACAACGTACGCCAGCAGGTACGCAAACTGGACATCAACTACCCGGTGGCCATCGACAACCAGTACGCGATCTGGCGTGCCTTCAACAACCAGTACTGGCCGGCGCACTATTTCATCGATGCCAAGGGCCAGGTGCGCTACAGCCACTTCGGCGAAGGCCGCTACGGCGAGCAGGAGCAGGTGATCCAACAGTTGCTGCAGGAGGCCAAGGCGAGCCAGTAAAGCTGTGGCGAAGGGCCAGTCGAGTACTGGCCCATCGTTCGTTTTAAGGTTGTCAAACTTCTTTTATTTCAGAACGTTGGACGACAAACCTATGCGATTTTCTATGTGGGGCGCGGCCATATGGGTCGTGGCAACCTCTCTCCTGGCCAGCGTATCGCTCGACACCCAGGCCCGGGCGCTGACGCAAAACCAGCAGTCCGTATGTCGCTGGGGCGCGGACATCGCGGCGGGCGCACAAGCCTCCAAACTCTCCGGTGTCTCCCTGTACGGCGCCCGGAAAAAGCTGCAAGTGCGCAAGTTTCCCCGGCCATGGATGCGCATGACCGCCCTGGGCATCACCGAACAGACCTATGACAGCACGTCTCGCCTCAAGCCCGCCGCGGTCAAGCAGACCTACTACGAGCAGTGCGTGCGTCACGAGTTGGCGCGCCGCTAGTCAATTCCGTTCATGCCGGGCTGCGGCCAGGCATGTCGATGCCATGCTGGTGCACCCTTCGGTACAGGGTGGCCCGGGAAATGCCCAGCGCCCGGGCGGTCGCGCTGGGTTTCCAGCGATGGCGCACCAGGGCGTCGAGCAGGGCCTGGCGTTCCGGGCTGGCACTGGGTTCCGGCGCAGGAGCGGCGCCTTGAGTGCCGTGCAATGACTCAGGCAGGTGAGCGCGCTGGATCACGGAACTCTCGCACACCGCGCAGGCGTAGCGCAGCACATGGCGCAACTGACGGACATTGCCCGGCCAGTGGTAGCCGAGCAGGCATTCCAGGGCACCGCTGCTCAATTGCACGGCGCCGCCGCAACGGCTCGATTCTTCCTCGAGAATGCGGTTGATCAGCGTCAGCCGGTCACTGCGCTCGCGCAGTGGCGGCAGTTGGAAGCGGGCGCCGCCCAGGCGGAAATACAGGTCCTCGCGAAACTCGCCGGCGCTGACCAGGGCTTCCAGGTCGCGGTGGGTGGCGCAGATCACCTGGATGTCCACGGCTTTGCGGCGCGACGCACCGAGGGGCGCCACTTCGCCCTCTGCCAGCACCCGCAGCAGGCGGGTCTGCAAGGCCAGCGGCATATCACCGATTTCATCCAGGAACAGCGTGCCGCCGTCGGCCTGCTGCAACAGGCCCTGCATGCCCTTGCTTGAGGCGCCGGTGAAAGCCCCGGCCACGTAGCCGAACAACTCGCTCTCGATCAGGCTTTCAGGAATCGCGGCGCAGTTCAGCGCGACGAATGGGCGCTCACGGCGCTGGCTGGCCTGGTGCAGCTGGCGGGCGAACACCTCTTTGCCGGAGCCGGTTTCGCCCTGGATCAACACCGGCAGGTTGCGATCCTTGACCCGCACCGCCAGGCGCAGGCTGTCTGCCAGGCGAGGATCGATGTCGACCGACGCCATCGCCACCCGCGCACGCGGTTGCGCCCGATGCCGCGGTGCACTCACGCGGCCATGCAGGGGCGACTCGGCGCCCTGACGGCCGAAGGGATAAAGACTCTCGTCCCGGGCACGGTGCAACCATTGTTGATCGAAGACCTGGCTGATGTGCTGCGGCAACTGGCCGTACTGCTGCATCAGGTACTGGCGTGCGGCGGGGTTCAGGGCTTGCAGGCAGCCGTCGTCGTCCCAGGCGAACAGATAATCGGGCTGGCTGTCGACGTAGCCGGCGTTGCGATGGGCTCGCAGCACCCAATAGCCCTGGGCGCTGCTCATGAAGAATGCCTGTTCGATTTCCCGGGCGCTCTGCACCACCATCTGGCGGATCAAGTGCTGCGATCGGCGCTCATCCGGTGAGCGAACCGCCGACACATCCAGCACCCCGAGCAGTTCCCCCTGGGGGTCGAAGACCGGTGCGGCGGAGCAGGTCAGGCCAATGAACGCGGCGCGGAAGTGATCGCGCTTGTGCACCGTCACCGGCGCCTTGGCCGTGAGCACCGCCGCCACGCCGCAAGTGCCTTCCTCGCCCTCCGACCAGCAGGTGCCCAGGTAAAGCCCGGCCTTGCGGCAGTCATTGCGAATGGCGGTTTCGACGCGGTAGTCGATGGTCTGGCCCTGGGCATCGGTCAGCAGCACACAGTAGTCGGCATCCCGTACCCGGCCATGGAGGCGCGCCACTTCTTCGCTGGCGATATTGAGGAACAGCTCGGAGCGTTCCCGGCATTGCTTGAGCACATCCTCGGACAGGATGCGCGGGCCCTGCAACGAGCCGGGGTCGAGGTGATGCTGCTCCATGGAGCGACGCCAGGAGTCGAGGATCAGGTCAGGGACGGGCAGCTGTGGCAACTGGTCCGCGTTCTTCACGACGCGGCTGACGCAATCCACATGGGCCCTGGAGTGAGCGGAAAGCATGACTGGTCTCCGGTTCAGCTTCTTATCGTTGTGCACCCATTAAGCGCCGTTCGCCGGGCCCAGACAAGCCTGGCGGGATTGGCTGCTGGCGTGAGACGCCACGTCTCACGGTCTCGCCAACGGCTAGTGCAGGCTGACATGTGGCGTCTCACGGGGCCTTGTCCCGGTTCATCGCTTATCTCGCTTCGAGGGCTCTGGCTCGGGCATTCGCTGGATTATTCCTGCAACTGGCACCGCCCTTGCTCTATGCCCTGGGCCCGCATGACGGGTCTTCCAATAATAAGAACCGAGGTACGTTATGTCTTCCTGCCCAGGTCGTTTGCCCCTCACGTTCACGGTAGCACCATGAGCCGCCGCCCCCTGACCGTGGGCATCATCGCCAACCCGGCTTCGGGACGCGACGTGCGGCGCCTGACCGCCAACGCCGGGCTGTTTTCCAGCACCGACAAGGTCTCGGTGATTCAGCGCTTGCTGGCGGCCTTCGGCGCCACCGGCATCGAACAGGTGCTGATGCCCACCGACATGACCGGCATCGCTGCTGCCGTGCTGAAGAACAGTCACAGCCGCCAGGCGCGCGACAGTCATTGGCCGACCCTGGAGTTTCTCGACCTGACCTTGCGCCAGACCGTCGAAGACACCCGCAGGGCTGCACGGCTGATGGCCGAGCGCGAGGTGGCGCTGATTGCCGTGCTCGGGGGGACGGTACCCACAAGGCCGTGGCCGCCGAGGTGGGTGACATCCCGTTGCTGACCTTGTCCACCGGTACCAACAACGCCTTCCCCGAGTTGCGCGAGGCCACCACGGCAGGGCTCGCTGGCGGGTTGTACGCCAGTGGCCGGATCCCCGAACAGATCGGCCTGCGGCGCAACAAGCGCTTGCTGGTGTGCGAGGCCCGTCGCGGTCTGCGGGAAATCGCGCTGGTGGACGTCGCCGTGTCGCCGCTGCGCTTCGTCGGCGCCCGAGCCATCAGCCGGGCGGCGGACCTGGCCGAAGTCTTCGTGACCTTTGCCGAGCCGCAATCCATTGGCCTGTCGGCCTTGTGTGGCTTGTGGCTGCCGGTGACGCGGCAGGAGCCGGGCGGGGCCTGGATGCGCCTGGACCCGCAATCGCCCGAAGCGCTGCTGGTGCCGCTGGCCCCAGGCCTGTTGCAGGGCTGCGGCGTGCTCGCGGCCGGCCGCCTGGAGCCAGGTGTGGCCCAGCCGTTGGCGCTGTCCAGCGGCACGTTGGCCCTGGATGGCGAACGGGAAATCGAGTTCAACCCGCAGGACCGTCCTACGGTCACCCTCGATGCCGGCGGCCCGCTGAGCATCGATGTCGACGCGGTGCTGGCCTACGCCGCGCAACAGCGCCTGCTGGGCATCGGCCGTGAACATCCGCAACACCCCCTGAACCTGCAAGTCAGCCTTCAAGACACCCCTGGAGAATAAAAAATGTCGACACCGCTCACCCACGATCAACTGCTGCACGCCTACCAGGTGATGCGCACCATTCGCGCGTTCGAAGAGCGCCTGCACGTGGAATTCGCCACCGGCGAGATTCCCGGTTTTGTCCACTTGTATGCCGGCGAAGAGGCGTCGGCCGCCGGGGTCATGGCTCACTTGGGCGATGACGACTGCATTGCCTCCAACCACCGTGGCCACGGCCATTGCATTGCCAAAGGCGTGGATGTCTACGGAATGATGGCCGAGATCTACGGCAAGAAAACTGGGGTCTGCCAAGGCAAGGGTGGTTCCATGCACATCGCCGATTTCGAGAAGGGCATGCTCGGCGCCAACGGCATTGTCGGTGCCGGTGCGCCGCTGGTGGTCGGTGCGGCGCTGGCAGCGAGGCTCAAGGGCACCGACAGTGTCGCGGTGGTGTTCTTCGGCGACGGCGGCTCCAACGAAGGCGCGGTGTTCGAGGCCATGAACATGGCTTCGGTGTGGAACCTGCCGTGCCTGTTCATCGCCGAGAACAATGGCTACGCCGAGGCCACGGCCTCCAACTGGTCGGTGGCTTGCGATCACATCGCCGACCGCGCCGCCGGGTTCGGCATGCCGGGGGTGACGGTGGACGGTTTTGACTTCTTCGCCGTTCACGAAGCCGCCGGGGCGGCCATCGAGCGTGCCCGGGCCGGGGAAGGGCCATCGCTGATCGAGGTCAAGCTGACCCGCTATTACGGCCATTTCGAGGGCGATGCGCAAACATATCGGGCACCGGATGAGGTCAAGCACTTCCGTGAAAACCAGGACTGCCTGATGCAGTTCCGCGAGCGCACCACCCGGGCCGGGTTGCTCTCGGCCGAGCAACTGGACCAGGTCGACCGGGAAGTGGAACTGCTGATCGAAAACGCGGTGCGCAAGGCCAAGTCCGATCCCAAGCCTGCGGCGGCGGACCTGCTCACCGACGTCTACGTCTCCTACCCCTGAACGCCTTTCATAAAACAAGAACAGAGAATTCCATCATGGCGAGAAAAATCAGCTATCAGCAGGCAATCAACGAAGCCCTGGCCCAGGAAATGCGCCGCGACACCAGCGTGTTCATCATGGGCGAGGACGTGGCCGGTGGCGCCGGGGCGCCCGGTGAAAACGACGCCTGGGGCGGTGTGCTCGGCGTCACCAAGGGCCTCTATGACCAGTTCCCCGGCCGTGTGCTCGACACACCCCTATCGGAAATCGGTTACGTCGGCGCGGCGGTTGGGGCCGCGACCTGCGGTGTGCGCCCGGTGTGCGAATTGATGTTCGTCGACTTCGCCGGCTGCTGCCTGGACCAGATCCTCAACCAGGCGGCGAAGTTTCGCTACATGTTCGGTGGCAAGGCCTCCACGCCTTTGGTGATCCGCACCATGGTCGGGGCCGGCCTGCGCGCCGCGGCCCAGCACTCGCAGATGCTCACGTCCTTGTGGACGCACATTCCCGGGCTGAAAGTGGTGTGCCCATCGTCGCCCTACGATGCCAAGGGCTTGCTGATCCAGGCGATCCGCGACAACGATCCGGTGATCTTCTGCGAGCACAAATTACTGTACAGCATGCAGGGCGAGGTGCCCGAAGAGCTCTACACCATCCCGTTCGGCGAGGCCAACTTCCTGCGCGACGGCAAGGACGTGACCCTCGTGTCCTACGGCCGCATGGTCAACACCGCCATGGACGCGGCGCGTAGCCTGGCCGGGCGCGGTATCGATTGCGAGGTCATCGACCTGCGCACCACCAGCCCGATGGACGAGGACAGCATTCTCGAAAGCGTGGAGAAGACCGGGCGCCTGGTGGTCATCGATGAGGCCAACCCACGCTGCTCCATGGCCACCGATGTCTCGGCGCTGGTGGCGCAGAGAGCCTTCGGTGCGCTGAAGGCGCCGATCGAGATGGTCACCGCGCCGCACACGCCGGTGCCGTTCTCCGATTCCCTGGAAGACCTGTACATCCCTGACGCGGCGAAGATCGAACAAGCCGTGCTCAACGTGATCGAGTGGAGCAAGCGCTGATGAGCCAGATTCATACCCTGACCATGCCCAAGTGGGGGCTGTCGATGACTGAAGGCCGGGTCGATGCCTGGCTCAAGGAGGAGGGCCAGGCCATTACCAAGGGCGACGAAGTGCTGGATGTGGAGACCGACAAGATTTCCAGCAGTGTCGAAGCGCCGTTCTCCGGTGTGTTGCGCCGGCAGGTTGCGCGGCAGGATGAAACCCTGGCGGTCGGCGCCTTGCTGGGCATTGTCGTCGACGGCGAGGCCAGCGACGCCGAGATCGATGCGGTCATCGAGCAGTTCCAGTCCAGTTTCGTGCCGGGCGACACCGGCGATGAAGACACTGGCGCGAAACCGCAGAAGGTCGAGCTGGATGGCCGGGTGATTCGCTACTTTGAACGTGGCGAAGGCGGCATGCCCTTGGTGTTGGTCCACGGTTTTGGCGGGGACCTGAACAATTGGCTGTTCAACCATGAGGCCTTGGCGGCCGGCCGCCGGGTGATCGCCCTGGACCTGCCGGGCCATGGCGAGTCCGGCAAGACCCTGGAACGGGGTGACCTGGATGAGCTGAGCGGCGCGGTGCTGGCCTTGCTCGATCACCTGGACATCAGCGTCGCGCATCTGGTGGGGCATTCCATGGGCGGTGCCGTGTCGCTGAACACCGCACGCTTGATGCCCCAGCGGGTGCGTTCCCTGACGCTGATCGGCAGTGCCGGCCTCGGCCCTGAGATCAACGGCGGCTACCTGCAAGGCTTTGTCGAGGCTTCCAACCGCAACGCCCTCAAGCCGCAGTTGATGCAGTTGTTCTCCAACGCCGAGCTGGTCAACCGGCAGATGCTCGACGACATGCTCAAGTACAAGCGCCTGGAGGGCGTGGACGCGGCATTGAAGCAGCTGTCGACGACGTTGTTCGCCGACGGCCGCCAGCGGATGGACTTGCGCGAAGTGGTGCAGGCCGGTCACGTGCCGACCCTGGTGATCTGGGGCAGTGACGACGCGATCATCCCGGCGGCCCATGGCGAGGGGTTGGACGCCCAGGTGGAGATACTGAGCGGCCAAGGCCACATGGTGCAGATGGAAGCGGCCGAGCAAGTCAATCGATTGATCCTTGAGTTCATTGAACAGCACTGATCGAACGGGCGACGCGCGAGTCGTCGCCCCCAAGCATTCTGGAGAAACGCTATGAACGCTTCAATCACGCCTACCCGCAGCATGCGCGCCGCCGTCTGGCATGGCCGTAACGATATCCGCGTCGAAGACGTACCGTTGCCCGTTTCGCCGCCCGCCGGCTGGGTGCAGATCCGCGTGCAGTGGTGCGGCATCTGCGGCTCCGACCTGCATGAGTACGTCGCCGGGCCGGTGTTCATCCCGGTGGACGCGCCACACCCGCTGACTGGTATCAAGGGCCAGTGCATCCTCGGCCACGAGTTTTGCGGCGAAATCGTCGAACTGGGGGCCGGGGTAGAGGGCTTCAGCGTTGGCGAGCCGGTGGCGGCGGATGCCTGCCAGCACTGCGGCACCTGCTACTACTGCACCCACGGGCTCTACAACATCTGCGAAAACCTGGCGTTCACCGGCCTGATGAACAATGGCGCGTTCGCGGAGCTGGTCAATGTGCCGGCCAATCTGCTCTACAAGTTGCCTGCCGGTTTTCCTGCCGAGGCCGGCGCGCTGATCGAGCCATTGGCGGTGGGCATGCACGCGGTGAAGAAGGCTGGCAGCCTGTTGGGCCAGAACGTCGTGGTGGTGGGCGCCGGGACCATTGGCCTGTGCACCATCATGTGTGCCAAGGCCGCCGGGGCGGCCCAGGTGATTGCCCTGGAAATGTCCAGCGCGCGCAAGGCCAAGGCCCTGGAGGTCGGCGCCAGTCATGTCATCGATCCCAACCAGTGCGATGCGTTGGCTGAAGTGCGCCGCCTGACCGGGGGGCTGGGCGCCGATGTCAGCTTCGAGTGCATCGGCAACAAGCACACCGCCAAGTTCGCCATCGACCTGATCCGCAAGGCCGGCAAATGCGTGTTGGTGGGGATTTTCGAGGAACCGAGCGAATTCAACTTCTTCGAACTGGTGTCCACCGAGAAGCAGGTGCTCGGCGCGCTGGCCTACAACGGCGAATTTGCCGATGTCATCGCGTTCATCGCCGATGGCCGCCTGGACATCTCACCCCTGGTGACCGGGCGTATCCAGTTGGAGCAGATCGTCGGGCAGGGCTTCGAGGAACTGGTCAACAACAAGGAGCATAACGTGAAAATCATCGTGTCGCCGGCGCGGAGCTGATTTTTCCTGATGTGGGCGATTGGCGATGGCCGGCGGCGGCCATCGCATTTTTTGCCGTGGGTTCAATCCGGTAAATAGTCTCGCCAGACGCGGCTTTCGTCGAGTTGCAGCTGGCGCTCTTCCGTTTGCCGAAACCTGCGGTCGCAGTCGAGGAAGAACTCGTCGAGTTGCGGCGGTTCGACGTCGGTATCGCTGAGCATCGTGTGGACCTGTCCACGGTGGTGAATCTGGTGTTCGAACAGGTGCAGCAGCAACCGGTCGATACGCTCGGGCACCACGGCACCGTCGGCGCGTACCAATTCGACGGATCGGGCGAGGTCTTTCTCCCGCAGGGATTCGCAGAACGCCACCAGTCGCCGGTCGGTGCGGGCCTGGCATTGCACCAGCTTGGCAAAGGCCAAGGTCTCGGAGAAATCCTTGATCTGACCGTCACGATCGCCTTCCAGGGCGGTGAGGTAATAGCGGTCCACCTCCAGAATATGGCAGAGCGTGGCTTGTATGGACGGAAAGAACCCCGTGCGTCGCGTCAGGTATTCGTCCTCGCTCAACTGCGCACAGGTGCCGAGCAGCCGGTGGTTGGCCCACTGGTTGTTCAGGGCCTGGGCGAGGAAATAATTCATGGTAAGCCTTCCTTGTGGGAGCGAGCCTGCTCGCAATGACGGCGGTACATCCAGCATAGCCGTTCCAGACAGACCGCTATCGCGAGCAGGCTCGCTCCCACAGTGGGTTGATGTGCTGGCTGATAATCCTCCATACACCTCGGTCAGTGTGGGAGCGAGCCTGCTCGCGATAGCGGCGGTACATCCAGCATAGCTATTCCAGACAGACCGCTATCGCGAGCAGGCTCGCTCCCACAGGGGACTTCATTTGCCTCGGGTCAGAGCCCCACATCCGGCAGCACCGGTCGATTCGCCAGGGCCTTGGCCATGATCTGTTCCACATACACCCGATCTTCTTCCGGCAGGGCCAGGCGTGGTGGGCGGGTGAGGGCGCTGCCGCGGCCGGCGATGGCTTCGCACAGCTTGATGCATTGCACCAGGTCGGCGCGGGCGTCGAGGTGCAGGATCGGCATCAGCCATTCGTAGATCGGCATCGCTTCGGCGAAACGCCCGGCGCGGGCCAGGCGGAAGATGGTTTCGCCTTCCTTCGGGAACACGTTGGACATGCCCGAGACCCAGCCTTCGGCGCCCACGGCGAGGCTTTCCAGCACCACGTCGTCGAGGCCCGCGAACAGGACAAAGCGATCACCCACTTCATTGCGCACGTCGATGAACCGCCGGGTGTCGCCGGAGGAGTCCTTGAAGCACACCACGTTGTCGCAATCGGCCAGGGAAATCAGGATGTCCGGAGTCACGTCGTTCTTGTAGATCGGTGGGTTGTTGTAAACCATCAGCGGCACGTCGGCATGCCGGGCGACATAGCGAAAGTGCTCGGCGGTTTCGAACGGCTTGGAGCCATAGACCAATGCCGGCATCAGCATCACGCCGTCGACGCCGACTTTGCGCACTGCGTTGGCGACCTTGGCCGCCTGCACGCTGGTGAACTCGGCCACGCCGCAGATCACCGGCACCCGACCCCGGGAGGCGTCCACCGCGACTTCGGTCACGGCGATTTTTTCTTCGGCGCTCAGCGAAGTGTTTTCCCCCACCGAACCACAGACCACCAGGCCCGAGACGCCGTCACGGATGACGTTGGAAATGACCTCATGGGTCTTGTCCAGGTTGATGGAGAAGTCGTCGTTGAATTGGGTGGTAACGGCGGGGAATACGCCGCTCCAGTTGATGCGTTTGCTCATGGGGTGTCTCCAGTTGATGGTAGTACTGTGGCGAGGGGATTTATCCCCGCTGGGCTGCGAAGCAGCCCCCTGTATCTGTCTGGCGCAGCGAGTCGCCAGATTGGGGCCGCTTCGCGCCCCAACGGGGATGAATCCCCTCGCCACAAGGGATCGATGTGAGTTCGAAAATCATGCGCCAGGCCACGTATCTGAAAGCCGATAGCCCTGCGGCCATGGATCAGCCGGATCCAGCAGCAGTTGATGCGTCCCGGTGATCCACGCCCGTCCGGCAATGCACGGATAGATCGCCGGGCGCCCGGCCACGTCGGTCAGCGAGTCGATGCGACAATGGAATTCGGAGCCGATGATCGAGCGCCCGATGAACCGCTCGCCCACCTGCATCAACCCCTTGGCCTGCAACACCGCCATGCGTGCCGAGCAGCCTGTGCCGGTAGGGGAGCGGTCGATCTTGCCGGGCTGGATCACCACGGCGTTGGCACCCGTAGCGACGCCTGCCTCCATGGCGACGGGCGCGGCGATCTGGCAGAACGAGATGTGCGACCAGTCAGGGTTCAGCGGGTGGACGAAGCCCAATTGCTCATTGGCGGCCCGAGTGATGTTCAGCCCGACGGCCACCAGGTCGGCGGCCTCGTCAGGGCGGATGGCGAAGCCCAGGCGCTGGGCGTCGACGATGACGAAACTGTCACCGCCATAGGCGGTGTCCACCTGCAGCGAGCCCAGGCCCTCGACTTCGATCCAGGCGTCGAGACGGTCGGCGAAGGAGGGCACGTTCTTGATCTCCACCCGTTGCACCTTGCCGTCGCGGCAATCGGCGACGGCTTCGATCAACCCGCCAGGGGCTTCGAGTACCAGGCGGGTCTGGGGTTCGGTCATGGGCAGGATGCCGCTGTCCAGCAGCACGGTCGCCACGCACAGGGAGTTGGAGCCGGACATCGGCGGGGTGTCGGCCGGCTCCATGATGATCCAGGCCATCTGCGCCCGAGGGTCCTTGGCCGGCACCAGCAGGTTGACGTGGCGAAACACGCCGCCACGGGGCTCGTTGAGAACGAAGTTGCGCAGGGTCTGGTCCTGGGCGATCCAGCGCGACTGTTCCCACACCGTGGTGCCGGGTGGAGGGGCGACACCGCCGACGATCACATCGCCGACTTCGCCTTCGGCGTGGCAACTGACGACGTGGATGATTTTTGATGAGCGCATTGGGTTGTTCCTTGTGTTGTCCGTTCCGGCCTCATCGCGAGCAGGCTCGCTCCCACAGGGTACAAATCCTGTGTGGGAGCGAGCCTGCTCGCGATAGGGCCATGGGCTATTTCACCGACTTGAGAAACGCCGCCGTCTCCCGCTGCATCGGGTTGCCGATCACTTGGTCCGGCGGCCCGATCTCATGCACCCGGCCATTGCAAAAGAACGCCACGCGGTCGGAGACGTCCCGGGCGAAACGGATCTCGTGGGTCACCAGCACCATGGTCATGCCGTCCTCGGCGAGCATGCGCATGGTGTCCAGTACTTCACCCACCAGTTGCGGGTCCAGGGCCGAGGTGGCTTCGTCGAATAGCATGTAGTCTGGCGACATCGCCAGGGCCCGGGCGATGGCCATGCGCTGTTGCTGGCCGCCGGAGAGCTTGTTCGGAAAGGCCTTGAGCTTGTCCCCCAGGCCCACGTGCTCCAGCTGTTTCACCGCCAGGGCCTCGGCCTCCTGTTTGCTCTTGCCCAGCACCTTGCGCGGCGCCAGCATCACGTTCTCCAGCACCGTCAGGTGCGGGAAGGCGTTCCATTGCTGGAAGACGATGCCGATCTTCTGCCGCAAGTGATTGAGGTCGGTGGCACGGTCATGCACCTCGACGCCGTCCACGCGAATGCTGCCTTGCTGGATCGGCTCCAGGCCGTTGATGCACATCAACAGGGTCGACTTGCCGGACCCCGAGCCACCGATGATCGACACCACTTCACCCTTGTCCACGGTGAGGCTCACACCCTTGACCACTTCCAGGTCGCCAAAGGATTTATGCACGTTCTCGATCTCAATCATTTTCCTGCCACCTTCTTTCCAGGCGTGCGCCGAGGCGGGCGACCACCAGGCTCATGACGTAGTAAATGAGGCCTGCGATGCACAGCACCAGCAGGGGTTCCTGAATGCGCGTGACGATGGTTTGCGAAGCACGCAGCAGCTCGACGATGCCGATCCACATCACCAGCGCGGTGTCCTTCATCACCCCGAGCACCAGGTTCAGCCAGCCGGGAAACGCCACGCGCGTGGCAATCGGCAGGACGATGAAGCGCAGGTCCTGCAGGTAGCTCAAGCCCAGTGAACGGCTGGCCCGCCGGGTGCTCAGCGGGACCGCCAGCACCCCGCCACGGACGATTTCGGTGAAGTACGCGGCGGCGTAGACCCCGAGCACGATGCAGCCGACGGCGAAGGCGCTGAGGTTCAGGCCAACGATGCTCTTGAGCGAGTTGAACAGCACGAACTGGATCAGCAACGGCACGCTGCGAAACACGTCCAGTACCCAGGCCAGCGGCAGGCTAGCCCGGGGCAACAGCGCCCGGAGCAGGCCGAACAGTAACCCGGCCAGGGTGCCGAGCAGGATCGACCAGGCGGTCAGCTGCAGCGTGACCCAGGCCCCGTCGAGCAAGAACAACAGGTCGTTAACGGTGAGGCTTGTTGCAAACATGACCAACCCTCAGTAGCGGAACAGGCGCCAGGACAACAGCCGGGCGAGCCCGACGATCAGCTTGGCGATCAGGTAATACAGCGCGGCCGCGAGGGCGAAGTATTCGAAGGTGCGGAACGTCTTGACGTTGTATTCCTGGGTCACCCCGGTAAGGTCGTTGTTCAGGCCGACCACCACCCCCAGTGAGGTCATCAGCACCGCCCAGACCATCTGGTTGGTCAGCGGGTAGAACACGATGCGCAGCAGTTGCGGGACGATGATCATCCGATAGGCCTGGAACGCGCTCATGCCCAGGGAGCGGGCGGCGCGCATCTGGGTGCCGGGCACGGCCTTCAGGCCACCGCGAAAGTTCTCCGCCAGGTAGCCGGCATTGTTGAAGGTGATCCCGGCCAGCAAGGCCAGCCACGAACTGACGTGCAAACCGAGGGAGCCGAGGCCGAAGTAGAGGATGTAGATCTGGAACAGCGACGGCGTGTTGCGGGCGATGGACACCCAGCCATTGCCGATGCCCCGCAGCAATGGATGGCGCGCCTGGCGCATCACCGTCAGCAGCAGCGCGATCAGCACGCCGAAGATCATCGACAGCGCCGCGGTCTCGAACGTGACCCAGGCTCCGGCGAGCATGTCGGGCAACGCGCGCAGGGCCGGGCGCCATTGGAAGCTGTAGTCAAACATGGAAGGGGTTCCCCTGGCGGGTGGCGGGTTGCAGCCAGAGCGGCGGCTGACCAGTGGCGGTGGCGTTGCACGCGGCGTCGACGCAGGCCGCGAGGCTGGCGAAGTGCACCCCGCGTCCCACCAGGCCGGGCGCGTAATGGGCGTATTTGCCGGAGTTGGTCATCAGGGTGGTGGCAGCGGGCGGGATGACCGGTTCGCCCAGCATGCACCAGCAGGTGTCGGTCACCAGCGTGGCGCCGAAGGCCTCGATGGCGCCCAGGTGACCTGCCTGGCGGGCCTGTTCCAGTACCGCACGGCCGCAGGTGATGGCCAGCACCACGTCCGGGTGCTTGCTCCGGCCGACGCAGAGCGCCGCCAGGGTGGCAAATTCGCTGAGGGAAAAATGCGGGTTGCCCAAGGAGATCACGTCCACCCGGTTGTCCCGGGCACTGTTGAGCTCGCGCCAACTGGCAAGCAGGCCTGCGGCATCGACGGTTTCCATCGGTATCGGACAGTCCGCTTCCACGACATCGACCGGGTCGAGGGCTTCCGGTGTGACCCCGGCGATGTGGAACAACGGCGCGGCACTGGTGGTGGCGAATGCGGCGCCGAAGGCTTTCAGGTCATCCAGGGTCGGCGCGGCATGTTCCAGGCCGCGTATCAATGGAATACGCCGGCCGGTCAGGCCGCCGATGTGATAGCCCAGCAGCGGATAGAAGCTGTCGTCGACAGTGGCTAATCCCGGCACGTCGACGATCAGTCTGGCCTTGCGCTGATCGTCCAGGTGACAACCGGTCAAGGGCGCGCGGCCGCACAAGGCAATGCAGATATCCAGAAAGTCCGGGTACTTCTGCGTGCGAGCCCCGAGCACACTGTTGGCGTAGACCACCGCGTTGGACTCGGCCCAGACGATCTGCTCGCCGGCCTTGGGCGCGGTCTCGAGCAGATACGGCGCGCAGGTAAAACTCAGCTGCGCGCCCATCGCCATGTAGGCATCGCCCAAGGCACTCGCCGGTTCACCCAAGGCCGGATCTATGCCCAGTTCCCGCCAGCGGCGCTGGTCCACGGAAATGGAATTGAGAGTGGTGGGCACGCGCACCTTGGCGCCCCACTGCACCAGTTGCTCGGCAAAGCGCAGGCTGGCCGGGCCTGTGTAGATGCAACCGTCGATGTGGGCTTGGGTCACGTCCAGCAACTGCGTGGTGCCCTGGATTTCCGCCATGCGCAAGACGATTTGCATCGCCACCTGGGCGGCCTTGCCGTGGTTGCCGTCGAGCAGTGCCCGGTCCTGTTCGGTGAGGTTGACCGTAGACGGCATGGGCGGCGGCAAGGGAACGTCGGCCTGATCCCAGCGATCGTCGGGGCGGCGGCCGGTCAGGGTCAGGCAATTGCCTTCGATGCGCACGAAACCCTGGCCGCGCAAACGTTCGAAGGCTTCACGACCGATCTGCACCACTGGCAGGGAACGCTGGAAAATCAACTGCGCCACCAGCACGCCCAAGGTCAGGATCTCATCCGTTTCGGCCAGCACCAGGGCGGCGGGTGCATGGCCGTTGCTGATCAGCTCCATCAAGACGCTGCTGCCGGTGCACGAGCCGCGCCCGCTGGGAATCGCCAGCACGCGCCCGGCCAGGCGCTGGCCGCTGAGCGGGTGATGCCGGTCGATGACTTCACCGCTGGCCGGATCCACACCGCCCCAGAAACTCAAGCCCACATCGGCAAAGAGCAGGGCGCCCTGGGCGGCACCCTCCACCAGACTGCGGCCCACGACACGGATAGGCGTGCTTGGCATGCCCCGATCCTCAGTAATAGACCTGCGGGACGGTCAGGTTGGCCGGCGGAATATCGGTGCCGACCCATTTGACGAACAGCTCTTTGTAACGGCCGGTGCGCACCTGTTGGTTGACGAACAGATTGAGGTAGTTGATCAGGCCGAACTCGCTGCGCTTGGCGCCGAGGGACACGTAGTCGATGACATAAGGTGCGTCACCGGCGATCTTCAGGTTCTTGTACTTGCCGGACTTGATGGTCGCGGCGGCCACGGTATTGGTTACCACCGTCGCGTCGATGTGCCCTTGGGCGACGGCCAACAGCGTGTCGTTCTGCGACTGGTAGGCACGGAAACTGCCGCTGCCCCAGTTCTTCTGGTCCTTCTCCAATGCGATGGCTTCGTAGGTGCCGCTGGTATTGCCCACGGCCTTGCCCTTGAGGTCGGCGAAGCTGTTGATGCCGGTGTTGTCGCGGGTCAGCACCACCATCTGGAAGGCGAAGTAGGGCACGGTCAGGCCAACGGTCTTGGCCCGTTCCAGGGTGTCGGAGGTGGAGGCGACGATGACATCGGCACGGCCGGAAATAAGCGCCGGGATCCGGTCCGGGAACGGCGTTTCCACGACTTCGGCATCTACCCCCAGGACCTTCGCCAGGTCGTGGCAATAGTCCACGTCGAAACCCGCCGGCTTGTTGCTTTCGTCACGGAAGCCCATGGGTGGGAAATCCAGGGTCACCGCGCAGCGCAGCTTGCCGGAGCCGATGATGTCATCGAGCTTGTCGGCATAGGCGGGGGTGATGAACAGAGGTGCCAGGACAACACTTAACGCTACGGCCAATGCAGGGTTTTTCATAAATGCCTCGCTGTCGAATAAATGCGGTGAGATATCGTATTGAGGATTTCGTATACGATATTAGATAAGCAATCGGCGTGCCTGTCTGGCGAGTTTCTCGCGCTTATGGGTAACTCGTTGATTACAAAACAGTAATAAGAGGGGGTGGGCTCGAAAGGTGCCGGAGGCCGTTTCAGTCAGGTGTTACAGATGGGAGCAATGGGCGCTCCGGCGCCCTGTTAGGGAACAGATTCAGTGCCGGCTTTCCCGATACTGGCTCGGCGACAGGCTGGTCAAGGCGCGAAACTGGCGACTGAACGCGCTGTGGTCGGTGTAGCCGCAGCGCAGGGCGATGTCGGTGATGGGCAGGTCCTTGTCCAGCAGCAGGCGCGAGGCTTCTTCCAGACGCGCCTTGTGAATCATTTGCCGGGGCGTGAGCTGGAAAATGCGTTTGCAGTGCCGCTCCAGTTGCGCCACTGACAACCCGGCGATGGTGGTCAGTTCGGCGAGGCTGATGGGGCGGGCGAAGTGATGTTTGATATGGGCATCCACCGCCGCCAGTTTCTGAAACGCTGGGTGGCTGGACTGCGGCAGTTGCAGGTCCCGGGAGATGCCGGCCAGGCCGACGATCTGGCCGCTGGGTTCGCGCAGGGCGATTTTATGGGTCAGGCACCACACCGGCTGATTGCCGTAGTACAGGTGGAGTTCGAGTTGGTCGGCCAACTCCCGACCGCTGGCCAGCACCCGTCGATCCTGTTCGGTATACAGCGGGCCGAAGCGCTCGGGGAACACCTGCTCGGCAGTGAGACCGAGCAGATCGGCGCTGTGCTTGAAGCCGCAGCGCCGGGCCAGGGTCTGGTTGACGAAGGCGTAGCGGGCCTGGGTGTCCTTGATGAAGAACACCACGTCCGTCAGGGTGTCGAGCAGCGGTGCGATGGATTGCAGGCTGTGCAGCAGGGTGCCCAGGTCGCAGGGGGTAAAGGACATGAGCGAGGGATACATGGGGCGGCATCATCTCGGGTGGGGGCAAGGGTTGCGCAAGAGTAGCAGCAGAATGATCGGCCAACTCATGTGGGAGCGAGCCTGCTCGCGATGGCGCTGTGTCAGCAACCTATCTGTATCTGAAAAACGCCATCGCGAGCAGGCTCGCTCCCACAAGGAGCTGCGCTTGTTCGGCCTAGTTGGGTGGGGTTTCTTCCAGCCCCAGCAAGGTTTCGATCCGCGCCGGGCTGAACGGCGGGCGTGGGGTGGGGGGCGTCCAGTCGAACAGATACTCCAGGGCGGCGCCGCAGACCCGGCCCTGGCACGCGCCCATGCCACAACGGCTGGCGAGCTTGGCTTCGCGCCAGCTCACGTGGCCGACCAGATCGCCGTAGGGCACGTCCTCGCACCGGCAGACCAAGGTGTCGGCCCGGGCCAGGGACTTGAACTGCCCATCGAGGGCGAAGGCCTTGTTCAGCGTCCGGGCGAAACCTTGCCAGCGCTCTCGACGCGGCCACAGGCGCTGGGCGGCCGTGGTATCGCCGACCGCCGCGTGACCGGCGATGGCGCCTTCCACCAGTGCCAGTTCGCTGCCCCCGAAACCGGTGCATTCACCGGCGGCGTAATGGTCCTGGCGGGTAGTCGCCTGCCAGGCATCCACCGCGAGGGCATGTTCGGCAAGCTCACAGCCCAGGGCCTGGCCGAGCTGGGTATTGGGGATGAGCCCGAAGCCACACGCCAACCGGTCACAGGCCAGCTCGACGATCTTGCCCTGTTGCAGCAACCGCACGCCTTCGAGCCGCTCTTGCCCCAAGGCCTCCAGCACATGGCTTGCTGTGCGGTAGTGCCGGTCGAACAACGCGAACGCTTGCAGAAGCTTGCCCGGCCAGCGCGGCAATTGCGCGGCGAAACCGGTCACGGCGGCACGGCTGGCCTGCTCGGCAATCCTTAACACGTGGGCACCCTGATGCCTGGCCGTGGCGGCGCTGGCCAACAGCAGCGGCCCACTCCCGGCGATCACCAGACGTTCATCCCGCACCGGCAGGCCCGCCTTGATCAGCGGCTGCAAGCCGCCGGCACCGGTGACGCCGGGCAGGGTCCAGCCGGGGAAGGGCAGCAGCAACTCACGGGCGCCGGTGCACAGGATCAGGCGCTGGTAGGTGATCTGCCAACCGCGCTCGGCATTCTCTACCAATAGGGTTTTATCGGCGGCGCAAGCGATCACCCGGGTGCCGGCATGGCAGCGCACATTGGCGCACGCCTGCAACCGCTCGCGCAGGCGGCGTGCCGCAGTGGGCAGGCTGGCCTGGGGGCCGTCGCGCCAGATCTGCCCCCCAGGTAACGGGTTGTCGTCCAGCAGCACGATAGACGCGCCGCGGCTGGCCGCAGCCAGGGCGGCGGCCATGCCGGCGGGGCCGGCGCCAATGATCAGCAGGTCGGTGGTTTCGTTCATGGTCGGGTCTGCACGTGCATGCCGTCGCGGCACAGGGTCTGGCAGGCCAGGCGGCGCTGGCCGTCGATTGTTACCCGACATTCCTGGCAAATACCCATGCCGCACAAGGGCGCACGTCGCTGGCCGCTGACCGAGGTGCGACTGCAACCGTCGGCGCCCAAGGCCAGGGCGGCGGCGACGCTGGTGCCTTGGGTGACCGTCAGTGGGCGGCCGTCCAGGAATAATTCAGGCATCGGGAGGATTCCAATATGAAGCCGTGGCGAGGGGATTTATCCCCGTTGGGCTGCGCAGCAGCCCCTCTGGATTACCCTGACACATCGAGTAGCCAGACTTCAGGGCCGCTACGCGCCCCAACGGGGATAAATCCCCTCGCCACAGGGATTTAGCTGACATACACAGGTTCTCCCAGGAAACGCTCCGGCAGGTAGGCCTGAGGGGCCAGTGGCGAGGCTTCGTTGAACAGCTGTGCCACCAATAGGTCAGCCGTCGCGGGGGCCGTTGTGACTCCCAGTCCTTCATGTCCCACCGCCAGCCACAGGCCCTTGCGTTGCGGGTGCTGTCCCACCAGCGGCAGGCCGTCGGGGCTGGCGGCGCGGAAGCCGGTCCAGGCGCGGATGCCGTTGAGCTGTGCCAGCCCGGGCATGTAGTCGACGGCGCGCTTGAGCATCTTCGCCAGCATCCAGCCTTCCACTTGCGGGTCGACGGTGCCGAACTGCCGCGAGGCGCCGATGAACAGTTGCCCGGTGGGACGGGGCTGGATATTGCACGCCACCGATGGGCCGCTGGCGTTGTGGGCACTGGTGACATAGCCCAGTTCGACCAGGGTGTGGGTGACGGTGGCGGGGTAGCGATCGGTGATCAGCAGATGGCCTTTCTTCGGCTCGATCGGCAGCTCCGGGCACAGTTCGGTGGCCTGGATACCGTTGGCGAGGATCACCGCCTCGGCCCTCAACCAGCGCCCGTCGTCCAGGTGTACCCGCGAGCCGTCCACTTCGGCGACCTGCGCACGCTGCTGGCGGATGTGCGGGCTGTCCAGCATCCAGCGCGCGGCGGCGGGAGCGTAGAGGATGCCGTCGCCCTTGATCAGCAGGCCGCCCTCCAGACCCTCGCGCAACTCGGGTTCGCGCTGACGCAGGGCCCCGCGTCCGATCAGCTCGCAGGCTTCTCCGTGAGCCAGCAGATTCAGGTACTTGCTGTTGGCGACCGCCATCTCCTGCGGATTGGCCGCCAGCCACAGGGTGCCGTTGTTGCGCCAGGCACAGCCTTCGGGCAGGAGATGGGCCAATTCGCGCCAGCGTCCCAGGGAGTATTGACTGAGGGCCAGTTCCGCCGGATTGTCGTCCAGCACCAGCAGATGCCCCATGCCGGCCGCAGTCGCGCCGTGCCAGCCGGCGTCGAGCACCACCACCTTCAATCCACGCAGGGACAAGGCCCGGGCACAGGCTGCACCGATGATGCCGGCACCGATGACGATCACGTCGGCGATCAGGCCCTCGGTCACAGGCGAATGCCCCAGGCGAACGGGTCATCCGCTTCGATGATCAGCGTGGTTTCGGCGCTGATATAGGCACGGCCGCGAATCGTCGGCACGATGCGCTCGCCCGCCTGTTCATAAGAACCTTCGAACTCGCTGCCAATCACACTGGCCTGGCGCCAGCTCTGACCGGGTTGCAGCTTGCCGTCCGCGGCCAGGCACGCCAGCTTGGCACTGGTGCCGGTGCCGCAAGGGGAGCGGTCGTAGGCCTTGCCGGGACAGAGTACGAAGTTGCGGCTGTCGGCTTGCGGGTCGTCGGCGAACAGCTCGATATGATCGATCAGCCCGCCGTCCTCGCCACGAAAGCCTTGCTGTTCCAGCGCTTGCTGCACAGCGTAGGTGTAGGCGGTCAATGCGTCGAGGTTGTCGCTCGCCACTCGCTGGCCGTGGTCGGCGATAAGGAAGAACCAGTTGCCGCCCCAGGCCACATCGCCTTCCACAGGGCCGATACCGGGTACATCCAGGCGCAGCGCCTTACGGTAACGATAGGCGGGCACGTTGCGCACGCTGACCGAACGATCCTCATGCAAGGTGGCCTGGACGGTGCCCACCGGGGTTTCGATGCGATGCACGCCCGGGCCGATCCGCCCCAGGTGGGCCAGCGATGCCACCAGGCCGATGGTGCCGTGGCCGCACATGCCCAGGTAACCACTGTTGTTGAAGAAGATCACCCCGGCGCAGGCACTCGGGTCTACCGGTTCACAGAGCAGCGCGCCCACCAGCACGTCGCCGCCCCGAGGTTCCAGCACGCAGGCGGCACGCCAGGCATCATGCTGCGAGGCCAGGCGCTGCCTGCGCTCGGCCATGCTGCCCTGGCCGAGATCGGGAAAACCGTCGGTGACCAGTCGGGTCGGCTCACCGCCGGTGTGGGAATCGATCACAGTGATGCGCTTCATGGGACCACTTCCGTTCAGATAAGTGAGCGCAAGCGTGGCCCGCAACAGGGGGGAGCGGCTTGATGGTTTTATCTGTCGCCCATGACGAAATCGGCACAGTGCAGGGGGCGCTCATCAGTCGGACGCGTATCTCCACTGCCACTCGATGTGTTCCGTATTGATGCCTAGGGTCTCGAACTTTTCCGCCACGTAGCGCAGGCAGGCACCTCCGTCGGGGCGGTAGTGCCCGGAGGCATCGTTGACCATGGCAATCACATGTTCCATGCGATGTTCCCTGATCCTGAATTCCCCTGCGCACGTGACCGGCCTGCCACTGCCGAGTTGGCTGTGCCGGATGTAGTTGGCCCGGTCAGCATGTTCCCAGCGTTTATAGATGACGGAGTTCTCCGGGGTATACACCCAGGTGTAGCTATTGGACTGGTCGTTGGGCGCGAGTATTTCGCTGGTTTGCGATTTCAATTGATTGCCGATCAGTTGGCCATCCCACATTCCCACCAGTTGACCGACGCCGTCGATTTTCGACGGGTCATAACAACGCCAGTGCATGAGATCGCCAATGAAGGGCATCCATCTGATCGGGTAGGTCTGGGCGTTGAGATCAATCGATCGCTTGTCGGAATTCATCCAGTCGGAAAAATGCACATGGCCTGACCATACGGCCAGCAAGTGCGAGGATGAATTCTTCAGCCAACGGCGTACCTGCTTGAAGGACAGGTTGGTGTAGATGTCATTGGCCTTGATCAGCACGGATTCCAGTTCCCAGTCATCGGTGGCGATCGGGTGGGCTTCGGGCCTCTGGTAGAAGGTCACGCCGTCGATTTCGGACAATGAGATCCGGGGGCGGCCGAACAGTCTGGGCAGGTCGATTTCCACCGTGATGGTCTGCCCGACTCGCGGGGCTTCACAGAATAATTGCATCTGGCTGAGGGGGCCATGGACACATACAGGGTGTCGTCGGTGCCAGCCCAATGTTCATTGGTGATCGAGGCTGTCACCGTCAGGGTGTCTACAATGGTGTCGGTCATGATTGGAGGTGCGTTCTATCTCTGATTAAGAAGTCACCGATTCTGGCGCCGCATGGCAGGACCCTGGTGGTACATATGTATATGCGCAAAAAAAATGCCGGGTCGCTCAGCGCCCCGGCATTGTCTTTTAGCGATCAGCTTCAATGGCTGGAAGGCAGGAACTCGAACAGCGTCTTGCAGACACCGGCGATGTGTTCGTCCAGCAGTTTCACCGCCCGTTCAACATCACCGGCACGGCAGGCATCGAGGATTTCCCGGTGCTCGTGATCGGCGCGTTCCTTGCCGGCCGACAGGCTCATCTGCATGCGCAGGTATCGCTCCAGCTTGTCGTGGACCGAGCGGATCAGGCCGACCAGGAAGGGCCGTTGTGCCGGCTCGTAGAGGCAGGCGTGCAACTGCCAGTTGAGTTCGGCCCAACGCCCGACGTCGTCCTCGCCGATGAACTCGCGGCAGATCGCCTCGGCGCGAGCGAAGGTGTCTTCGGTCATGTTGGGAATCGCCAGGCGCAGCACCTTGTCCTCCAGCAACATCCGCACTTCGAACATCTGCGCCAGCTCCACCTCGGAAATCCGCGTGACCATCGCGCCGCGATTACGCTGGAACATCACCAGCCCCTCGGCCTCCAGCCGCTTGAGGGCTTCGCGCACGGGGATCTTGCTGACGTTGAACTGACGGGCGATATCGTCCTGGCGAATCGGCTCGTCCTCGGCAAAATGCCCGGCCACGATGGCTTCGCGCAGGTGACGGGTAATGATTTCCGAAGTAGAAGGGGTGTTGCCCAGGTCGGGCAGTTTGAACTTGGATAAAGTCACGGCGGCGGGTCGGTTGCTGAGTTGGGGATATGGTATACGACTTGGCGGAGGTGGTGTCTCGGATCTTGACGCTACCCTCCAGACGAGTGAACCCTTGTGGCGAGGGGATTTATCCCCGCTGGGGCGCGAAGCGGCCCCAAAATCACGCAATTTGGGTGCCGCTTTAATCCAGGGTGCCGCTTCGCAGCCCAGCGGGGATAAATCCCCTCGCCACAGGGGGATGTGTCAGCCGTGGGACATACGGGTGACATACGCCTCTGTCCGCACGATGACCCATCCCGTCACCAACGCACCCAGCGACAGCGCCACCCCGAACAGGACCAACGCCACATCGGCGCCGAATCGGTCAGCCAAAAGGCCTGTGACCACCACCGGAATGCTGAACCCGACGTACGCGAACAGGAAGAACCCGGCACTGACCCGGGCCTTTTCCTGGCCGGCCAGTGCGGTGATCGCCGATAGCCCGCCCAGGTACAGAAAACCGTAGCATGCACTGCTGGCCCCCAGCGCCCCGAGCAACACCGCGATCAGCGAACCGGTGCTCGCGCCCCAGGCCAGCAGGGCATAGCTCAAGGGCAGTACCAGTAAACCAAACCCGGTGGCCCTGGCCGGCTGCATGCGGCGGGCCCAGGGCTGGAACAGCAACCCGCAACTGATCACCGTGAAGGTCGACAGGCCTGACCATTGCTGCAGATCGTGGCGTGCCAGCACCGAGGGCAGTATCGCGATGACCAGGCCCGAGGTCGCCCAGGCCAGCAGCATGGAGAAGCCATAGGGCAGGCTGCCGGCGGGGAACAGCGGCAGGCGCAGCATCGGCGCCCGAGTCGTTCTGGCGGCAGGGTCCGGCAGCCTGGACACCACGACGATCGCGATACCGGCCAGAATCAGTTGCAGCCAGAAACTGCCGGGCACGACACTCTGATGGACAAAGAGGAACAGACTGGTCAATGCGGCCCCCAGGCCGAACCCCAGGGAGGTGCTGGCGGTGATCCGATTGGCAGCGGAGCGGCTATCGCCGCCGGCCATCAGTTCGGTCATATAGGCCGTCGAAGTAGCCGAGGCCAGGCCCGTGCCCACGCCCATCATCAGCCGCGCCAGGCCCAGCGCGACGAGGTTTGGCCAGATGGAGGTGACGACCGTCGCCAGCATCGACAAACCCAGCGCCAGCAGTATCAGGGGCCGGCGTCCGACCCGGTCGGCCAGCCCGCCGAAGGCCAGCAGCACCGGCAACACCCCCAGCACATAGCACGAAAAGGCGACCGCCGTGGCACCGGCGCCGTAGCCGGATGCCTGGGCATAGGTGGTATATAGCGGCGCCTGCAGGTTGACCGCAAGGGTGATCAGGCAAAGGCCGAAAGCCAGTCCCCATGAGTGTCGATGTTGTGCGTCCAAGCGTGTTCCCCGGGAGTCGTTGAGTAGGCGTCCGCTGGACTATCACTGCCGGGCTTCGCGGGAACAAGGAACAGGCCTAGGGGTTTTGTGATTAACTGTTCGCTTGAAATCGGCGAACACTTCAAGAGCACCCAGCATGGACCTGAACATCGACCGAAATGCCGTCGAACCCGTGACCCGGCAATTGATGACTCAGCTCGTGGGCTGGATCAGCAGCCATCGCATCCGCCCCGGTGCCCGAATGCCTTCCATCCGGCAACTGGCCCAGGAAAACGACGTCAGCCTGTCGTGCGTGATCAAGGCCTATGACCAACTGGTTGCCAGCGGGGTGTTGGAGTCCCGGCATGGATCGGGTTTCTTCGTCGCGCACCAGGTATCTCGGCCCCTGGAAACGGATGTTGAAACGGGTGAGGGGGCATGGACGTTATTCGACAACGAATCGACGCAGCTCAAGCTCGGCTGCGGCTGGCTGCCCGACACCTGGCGCGACGACGCCGATCTGGGTCAGGCGATCCGCCAGGTGGTGCGCAGCGACAATCAGGCACTGTTCAACTACAGCACGCCCCTGGGCTCTGTTCATCTGCGCCAGCACATCCAGAAACGCCTGGGCCTGATCGACATACACACCGATCTTGCGCAGATCCTCACCACCCAAGGCGCCAGTCATGGCCTCGACCTGCTGGTGCGCACGCTGCTCAAGCCCGGCGACCTGGTCCTGGTGGAAAGCCCTGGTTACTACAACCTGTTCAATTTGTTGAGGTTGCACGGGGTCAGGACCGTGGCGGTGCCGAGAGGTCCCCAAGGCCCGGATATCGAGAGCCTGGAGCACTTGCTCGAACAGCACAAACCCACCTACTTTTTCATCAACAGCATGTACCAGAACCCCACCGGCACCAGCCTCGCGCCGAGCGTCGCGTATCGACTGCTGCAACTGGCCAACCAGCACGATTTCCGCCTCATCGAAGACGACATCTACGCCGACTTCCAGAATGGGCCGACGTCCCGCCTGGCGACTCTGGATGGCCTGGACCGGGTGATCTACCTGGCGAGCTTTTCCAAGACGTTGTCCAGTTCGCTGCGCATCGGTTACGTCGTCGCCCAGCCCGACGTCATCCACCGGCTGGCCGAGGTCAAGATGGTGACCGGCATCGGCTGCTCGCTGTTGGCGGAAAATGTCGTGGCGACACTGCTCGCCAATGGCGCTTATCGCAAGTTGCTGCAACGCTTGCGCCAGCGTTTGAACAAGCAGATGGCGAGTACGCTGCGCCAGCTTGACCAGGCGCATTGGGAGGTCTTCGCCGAGCCGACCGGAGGCCTGTTCGTGTGGGCCAGGCCCCGATATGTGGAGAGCGAGCAAGTGCTGCAGATCGCTCGTGAAGCGCAGGTCCAGCTCTCACAGGGCGCCAGTTTCATGCCGGCTGGGGAGACGTGCGACTGGCTGCGGCTGAACGTGGCGTTCGTTCAGGATGTTCGTGCGCAGACGTTTTTCCGGCGAATCGAAGAGGCGTCGCTGGCTGAACAGAGAAATGAAGCTCTGTGAGAGTTGGTAGGAATGCATGATTCTGTGGGAGCAAAGCTTGCTCGCGATGGCGACAGACTCGCCAACATTGTTACCGACTGAGATCTCCAATCGCGAGCAAGCTTTGCTCCCACAGAGTGCTTCGTTGTTGATCCTTGATTTGATGGCGCTCGAGTGGCGATGGTGACCGCAGGCTGCGGAATGCTAATGGGAATTTGTATCAAACAGGAATGAGTTGCTGTATCTTTCGCGACACATTCTTGTCGACTGTCCGGAGACGGTCGGTTTTTCCATTAAGGTTGTGTTTCGATGCGTCGGATTCTCGTTTCACTGTGTGTGCTCCAGACTTGTTCCGTTTCCACCTGGGCAGATGAGCCCATCGCCCCGGACCCGACGCCGCTGGAGTTGCAGGCCACGGACATCGTGGGGCTTTCGGACACTGAAACCGCGCAGGGGCCCGTCAACGGCTATCACGCCACCCGTTCGGCCAGCGCCACGCGTACCGACACCGCCATTCATGAAACCCCGCAATCCATCAGCGTAGTGTCCCGCGACGTGGTGGAAGACCTCGGCGCTACACGCCTGCAGGATGCCCTCGATTACGCGGGTGGCGTGGGGCGGGCCAACAACTTCGGCGGCCAGGGCCTGACCACGTTCACGGTGCGCGGTTTCACCACCGGAGAGTTCTACCGCAACGGTTTCCCGATCAACCGTGGCTACCCGAACATGCCCGACGCCAATACCATCGAGCGGCTTGAAGTGCTGCGCGGCCCGGCGACCATGCTGTACGGCCGTGGCGATCCAGGCGGCACATTCAACGTGGTGTCCAAGCAACCGCTGGCCGAGCGCACGGTGACCCTGGGCAGCCAGCTCAACGACCAGGGCATGCGTCGCGGCACGCTGGATGCATCCGGGCCGTTGGATGAGGAGGGGCGCCTGGCCTATCGCCTGAACGTGATCGGTGAGGGTGGCGACACCTTCCGCGACCATGTCGAGACCGAGCGTTATGGCGTCGCGCCGGTGCTGAGCTGGCAGGTCAACGACACCACCCGCCTGACGTTCGAAGGCGACTTCATGCGCAACAACCATCCGCTGGACCGTGGCCTGACGCATTACGCTGGCCAGCGTGGCACGGCCTCCCGGGATACCTTCTTCGGCGAAAAAGACGCCGGCAAATTGCACAACGACAACAACATGGCGCAGCTGCGTTTCGAGCACATGCTCAACGACGACTGGACCCTGGCCGGTGGCACCCAGTGGCTCGACGGCACCTTGCAGGGCAACGCGGTGGAAGGCAACGGCATCGCCGCCGACGGCCGCACCCTGGGCCGTAACTTCAATTACCGCAAACTGGAATGGACCGACCGGGACACGCAGCTCAACCTCACCGGGCACTTTTCAACCGGCGGGTTCGAGCACACGTTGTTGACCGGCGTCGAGTACGAAGACTACGACTATCAGTCGATCATTCAGCGTTCCGCCGCCGGGCCGGGTGCCTACCCGATCGATATCTTCGATCCGGTGTATGGTCAGCCTCGTCCGGCACTGACACGTACCCCCACCGACGACCAGGAAAACCTCAAGACATTCGGTGTGTTCGTCCAGGATCAGGTGGCGCTCACCGAGCGCCTGAAGCTGTTGGCGGGGGCGCGTTTCGAGCGCTTTGAACATGAGTACGAGACCTTCGTGCCCAATGGCAGGAACTGGGACAAGAATGACAGCGCGGTCACGCCGCGGGTCGGGGTGATTTACGACCTGACTGACACAGTGGCCGTTTACGCGAACACTGCCCGTTCTTTCAAGCCCAACACCGGTGCCAGCCGTCAGGGTGGCGGATTCAAGCCGGAAGAGGGCAAGTCCTATGAGATGGGCGTGAAGTGGGAAGCGCTGGATCGTCAGCTGAGTGTCGATGCCGCCATCTACCAGATCGAAAAACGCAACGTACTTACCACCGATCCAGTGGATTCGACTTTCAGTGTGGCGGCAGGCGAAGTGCGCAGCCGTGGCTTCGACCTGAACGTGGCGGGCAACCTGACACCGGAGTGGCGCATGATCGGCGGCTATGCTTATGTCGATGCCGAAGTGACCAAGGACACCAGTATCCCCAGCGGCACCCGCCTGCTCAACGTGCCGAAGAACACCTTCAGTCTGTTGAACGTCTACGAGTTCCAGGACGGTGGCCTCAAGGGGCTGGGCCTGGGAGCAGGGGTCAGATACGTGGATGAGCGGGCGGGCCAGACCGCGGCGAATGCGTTCTCGATGGACAGCTATACCGTCGTCGACCTGCTCGGCTACTACAAGGTCAACGAACGGATCCGCCTCAACCTGGACCTGAAGAACCTGTTCGACGCCGATTACGAGGAAGGCGCCTTCGGCAACGTCTACGCCTACCCGGGCGCACCGCGAACGGTGCAGGCGGGCATTTCCTATACCCTCTAAAGCAAGTGCACTCCCTGTGGGAGCGAGCCTGCTCGCGATAGCGGTCTGTCAGTCAATAATTTCCAGCTGACACACCGCCATCGCGAGCAGGCTCGCTCCCACAATGGGGCTGTGGCGATGCCTACCACTTACCCGTGCTCATCCCGCCATCCACCGGCAGTACCGCGCCGGTCGTAAAGTCGGCGCTCGCCAGATACAGCACGGCCTCGGCGATTTCCCCGATGGTGCCCACGCGGCCGGCCGGGGCCAGGTGGTTGAGGAATTCGCGATGGGCCGGGTCATGCATCGGCGTATCGATGATCCCGGGCGCGACGGCGTTGACCTTGATGTTGTGCGGCGACAGCTCGAGGGCCAGGGCCCGGGTCATCTGGTTGACGCCGCCCTTGATCAACACCGGCAGTGCGGCTGGCACCTGGATATTCGGCTGCAGGGCCACAGCGGCGGAAATGTTGATGATGAAGCCCTGCCGGCGACCGATCATGTGCGCGGCGGCCGCCTGGCTGGCGTAGACCAGTCCCTTGAGGTTGGTGTCCAGCAACGACTCCAGGTCTTGGGGGCTGTATTCGGTGAAGGGTTTGGGCAGGAAGAACCCGGCATTGTTCACCAGCCCATCAACGGCGCCGAACGCTTCGATGGCTTTGGCGATGAGCTGGGTCGACGTGGCAGGGGCGGCGATATCGCCGGCCACACCGATGAAACGGGCCGAATGATCGAACCGCCCGGCGGCGTCGTCCAGCCCCGCGCGGGAACGGGCATTGCCGACCACGTTATAACCCCGGTCCAGAAACGCCTTGACCAGACCCAGGCCGATGCCGCTGGAGGCGCCGGTGATGATGACGGTTTTGTTGAGACTCATGATGTGACTCCTGATCGTTGAGTTGAACCGCTGCGCCGGTAGTGGCGCTGGTTGAGATCAGGGTATTGATGCGCTGGAGATTGATAAACGGGGCGGGTGGTACTTGAGTTGATACTTGATGTAATCAATCTTCCATTCAACCCAAGCCCCTGTGGGAGCGAGCCTGCTCGCGATAGCGGTCTGTCAGTAGAACAATTTTCAGCTGACACACCGCTATCGCGAGCAGGCTCGCTCCCACAGGGGGAAATAGGGCCGACAGACATAAAAAAGCCCGGTCAATCAGCCGGGCTCGATGAAAGCAGATCCTCACTCCTTGGGAAGACTTCGGTATTGCGTGGTTGTCATGCCCGCATAACCCCAGTTATCCGTATCGACTTCCTCGATCACGATATGGGTCAGGTGCGGATCCTTGCCCAGTACACGCTGGAGGGTTTCAGTGATCTCCGAGATCACCTGGGCTTTCTGTTCGCGGGTGACGCCATCGCGGGTGATACGCACATTGACGAAAGGCATGTTGCACTCCTGCTGGTTGAGAGAAGGCGCGCAGGTTTCCCAGCGCGACCGAAGCCACTGTATTTATACGCCACGGGCTGATAAACAGACTTCTGCGATCTTCAGTTGATACACGGTGTAACGAATTATGAAGCGACATTTCGAAGACCTGCAGTTGGGCAGCATAGAACTGTTTTGCCTGGCAGCCGAAGCGGGCAGCTTCACGGCAGCGGCCCAGGTGGCAGGCGTGACCCCGGCGGCGGTGAGCCGTTCGATTTTTCGCCTGGAGGAACGCCTGGGTTCGCGCCTGTTCGTACGCACCACCCGCAGCATCCGCCTGACCGACGCCGGCAAGACCTATTTCGAGCAGTGCCGGCAGGCGTTGACCCAACTGGTGGAGGCGCAACAGGAGATGATGGGGGCGCAATCGATGCCGTCCGGGCAACTGCGCATCAGCCTGCCCACGACCTATGGTCATCACCGGATCCTGCCCTTGCTGCCGGCATTCCGTGCGCTGTACCCGCAAGTCAGCGTGGACGTGCACCTGAGCAACCGGAATATCGACTTCGTCGCCGAGGGCTATGACCTGGCGATTCGGGTCCGCGCCCAGCCAGACTCTTCTCTGATTGCACGCTTGCTGGAGGATGCGAAGCTGGTGGTGGTCGCGGCACCGGACTATCTGCGCAGGGTCGGCACGCCGCGCACCCTCGAAGACCTGGACGATCACGAATGCATCCAGTTCGAGTTGCCCAGCAGCGGCCGGCGAATTTCCTGGCTGTTCAATGTCGACGGCAAGGAGCGGGAGGTATTCGGTCAGGGTAACTATTGCTGTTCGGACGATGTGCTGGGTGGGGTGACGCTGGCCAAGCATGGCGCGGGACTGTTCCAGACCTACCGCTTCATAGTCGAGCAGGAACTGGCGGACGGAGACCTGGTGGAAGTGCTGCAGCCATTCAGTGGTCGTTCACGTCCCTTCACCTTGCTCTATCCCCATGGCCGCTACATGCCCCAACGGGTTCGCGCCTTCGTCGATTTCCTGTTGCAGCATCGGGAGCAGTGGGCTGGCGGCTAAGGGCAATCCCTGTGGGAGCGAGCCTGCTCGCGATAGCGGTAGTCACTGAACTGACGCCATCGCGAGCAGGCTCGCTCCCACATTGGGTCCTGGGTTGACCGCAAGATCACTGTCTACTGACAGACCCTGTGGAAGTGATTAGAACTTGAACGCCTGCCGCCCGATCAGCAGCCACTTGCCATTCTTCTGCTTCTGCCAGATCTGAAAGTTCTCGATTTCAGTCGGCACGATGTCGGTGCCCTTGATCGCCTGGGCCGAGAAATGGTTGCGCACCAGGGCGGTGTCACCTGACAGGGTGATTTTCTGATTCTTCATTTCCAGGGTCTTGAACGCGCTCTTGCCGGTTTCGATGTCGGCGATGAAAGCTTTCTTGTCCTGGATGTTGCCGCTGGAGTGACCGTAGGTGAGGTTCTCGGCAGCCAAGGCCTGAAGCTGGGGAATGTCCTTGTGCAGCATGGCCTGGGTCAGGTGGTCGACGGCCTGGGCCACGTCTTGCTCGGCCGAAGCAACGGCCGTGGCTGCGTAGCCGCTGAACAGGCACAGGAAGCTGATGAGCAATGTCGCTTTCTTCATGGGTGTTTCCTTGTTGTTGTAGGTATGAGGAATAGTGTGAGCGCTTTGGAATGTGCTCGTCTGTCATCGTACAACTGTTTTGAGCGTGAGGATAGCGAAGGTGTGGGTCGTGGCAAAGCGTGCGCATCGTTCGCAGGCCTTGTGGAGAGGGAGCATGCTCCTGCTGGGTTGTGCAGAGGCACTCAGGAACGACCCGTTGGACCGTAAGGGCGGATGTTCCTTTGTTGACCGTGTGCGTGGAACGTAAAAAAAGAGCCTGATAGTTGCAATCAGGCTCTGAAATGAATAGATGAACCCCCTGGCTTCTGACAGGAAGTTAACTGATTTGATAGGTGTCAGATAATTCTGAAACTTCAACTGAGTACTCATTGGAATTCATATCTTTATAGCTAAGTCGTCCAGCAAAAACAAATTTGAAGTAAACTTTTTTACTTGAACCGTCCTTACCTTCAATGAAGATTAAGTCGTCAGGACGATAATTTTTAAAGCTCTGTTCAGTACAAGTGTGGTTTCGCATTTCGCGTTCTCCGAAGGGGGCGGAGACGTGATTGTTTTTTATTTTTATTGAATAGAGAACTGTCAGGTTTGACAGTTTTATATAAGACTTTCAGGCGGTATTTGGTCTCTTTATTCAGTTGGGGCAGGTTATCTGAGCCTGTCTGGCAGGCGATTCACTTATGCTTCAGAAATCACCCCCGAACCGCCCCCGAATCCCTTCCAGTAACATGGTGAACGCCGGGTTGTCATTGTCTTCGTGCCACACCAGATGCAACTCGCTCTGTACCCCTTCGCCCAGATCGATTTCCCGGAACACAACCTGCTTGAACACCACGCTGGTGGCACAGCGCGGCACCAGCGCCAGGCCCATGCCGGCGTTGACCAGCGCCAGGATCGTCAGTGATGAGCCCAGCCATTGCACGAATTGCGGCGCGACCCGGGCCGAGCGGAGCATGCCGGTGAGCAATTCGTTGAAGGGTGGGTAGGCGGAGTGGGAATACATCAGAAACGGCTCGCCATCGAGGTCCTGGACGCTGACGGATTCGGCACGGGCCAGCGGATGACTCGCAGGCACCGCCAGGACAAAGGGCTCGCGCACCAGGCATTCGGTGGCGTAGCCGGTTTCCAGCAGTGGCGAGCGGACGATGCCCAGGTCGATGCGTCGCGCGCGCAAGGCTTCATGCTGTTGGTAGGTGTTCATTTCCGACAGGACGATTTTCACTTGGGGCTGTTTCAGCCGTGCTTCGGCAATGACCTTGGGCAGGAACTCGTACACCGCACTGCCGACGAAGCTGATGGTGACCGAGCCGATGTCGCCCTGGGCGAAGCGCCGGGCGGCCGTGGCGGCTTGTTGCGCCTGCTCCAGCAGGTTCTGCGCCTCGATGAAAAAAGCCCGGCCGGCGGCGGTGAGGGCAACGCTGCGGGTGCTGCGGGTGAACAGTTCGACGCCCAGGTGATGTTCCAGCAATTGGATCTGCCGGCTCAAGGGCGGCTGGGTCATGTTCAACCGTTCGGCGGCGCGGCGGAAATTGAGTTCCGTTGCGACGGTGGTAAAGCAGCGCAGCTGGGCCAGTTCAAACATTGATTCAATCCAGGTATCAATCAAGTGCCAAGTTAGATTAGACGGGAACAATGTGCCCCGTCCATCATCGAGCCGTTCCCCACAAAAACAACGATTGGGAGGCTCCCCTTGAACAACGTACCGGACTCCACGGATGACAGTACCCTGGCGCGCGCCGCGGCCAAGGTCAAACGTCATGTACTGCCCCTGGTGGTGGTGATGTTCATCGTCAACTACATCGACCGGGTCAACATCGGCTTCGTGCGCAGCCACCTGGAAACCGACCTGGGTATTGGTGCCGCCGCCTACGGCCTTGGCGCCGGGCTGTTCTTCGTCGGCTACGCGCTGTTCGAAGTACCGTCCAACATGCTCCTGCAACGCTACGGCGCCCGGGCCTGGCTGACGCGGATCATGTTCACCTGGGGCGCGGCGGCGATGGCCATGGCCTTCGTGCGCGGCGAAACCAGTTTCTACGTGCTGCGCTTCATTCTCGGCGCAGCGGAGGCGGGGTTCTTTCCCGGCATCATCTACTACTTCACCCAATGGTTGCCGGCCAACGAGCGCGGCAAGGCGATGGCGATCTTCCTCAGCGGTTCGGCCATCGCTTCGGTGATTTCCGGGCCGGTGTCAGGTGCGCTGTTGAATGTCAGCGGCCTGGGCCTGCATGGCTGGCAGTGGATGTTCCTGATCGAAGGTTTTGCCTCTATCGTGCTGTGCGGGTTTGTCTGGTTCTGGCTGCAATCGCACCCCAACCAGGCCAAATGGTTGACCGCCGAAGAGAAAACCGTGTTGAGCGCGACGATTGCCGAAGAACAGCGGGCCCGGGAAGCCGCACAGGTGGTCAAGCCATCGATGTTCAAGCTGCTCGCCGACCGGCAGATCGCGCTGTTCTGTTTCATCTATTTCTCCATCGCCCTGACGATCTATGGCGCCACGTTCTGGCTGCCGAGCATGATCAGGAAAATGGGTAACCTGGGGGATTTCCAGGTCGGTTTGCTCAACTCCATCCCGTGGATCATTTCCATCGTGGCGATGTACGGCTTCGCAGCCCTGGCCGGCAAATGGAAATTCCAGCAGGCGTGGGTCGCGGCGACCCTGGTGATTGCGGCGTTCGGCATGTTCATGTCCACCACCGGCGGGCCAATCTTCGCCTTCGTCGCCATCTGTTTCGCGGCCATTGGTTTCAAGGCGGCGTCGGCGTTGTTCTGGCCGATTCCCCAGGGTTACCTGGACGCCCGCATCGCGGCGGCGGTGATTGCCTTGATCAACTCCATCGGCAACCTCGGCGGCTTCGTTGCACCGACGGCATTCGGCTTCCTCGAGCAGACCACCGGCTCCATCGAGGGCGGCCTGTACGGCCTGGCGATTACCTCACTGATCGCCGCCGTGGTGATCTTTTTCGCCCGCACTTCGCCGGGGCGTGACACGCCCAGCTCATTGTCCGGCAAGCGCGAAACCCCCGCGCAGGCCCGTCCGCAGGAAAACCACCGAGCCTTGAACCCTGGCCCATCGGGAGCCGCTGTATGAAGATCAAACGCGTCACCGTCACCCCCATTGCCTTTCGCGATCCACCATTGCTCAACGCCAGCGGCATCCATGAGCCATTTGCGCTGCGCTCGATCATCGAGATCGAGAGTGACAACGGCTACATCGGTTTGGGCGAGAGCTACGGCGATGCCCCGGCCCTGGCGATCCAGCAGCAACTGCAGGACCAGTTGATCGGCCTGGACCCGTTCGACCTCAACCAGTTGCGGGCCATCGTCCAGGCCACCGTCGCCGCGCAACGGCCCGCCAGTGTCGCCGGCGCCGAACTGGCGCCGGGCTCCCATGCGAGCAAGGCCGTGAGCAACGCCTACTCGGCATTTGAAGTGGCTTGCCTGGACCTTCAGGCCCATTACCTGAACGTGCCGTTGGTGGATCTGCTGGGCGGCGCGATTCGCGAGGAAATACCGTTCAGTGCGTACCTGTTTTTCAAGTACGCCGAGCACATCGATTCGCCGTATCCGCCGGACAGCTGGGGCGAGGCGCTGACTGAACAGCAGATCGTCGCCCAGGCCCGGCGCATGATCACCGACTACGGTTTCAAGAGCATCAAGCTCAAGGCCGGTGCACTGGAACCGGAGCATGAAGTGGCGTGCATCAAGGCGCTGAAACAGGCGTTTCCCGGCTACCCGTTGCGCATCGACCCGAATGCCAACTGGTCGCTGGAAACCTCCATTCGCATGGCCGAGCTGCTGGGCGATGACCTGCAGTATTACGAAGACCCGACGCCGGGGCTGGAGGGCATGTCCGAGCTGCACAAGCGCACCGGCCTGCCGTTGGCGACCAACATGGTGGTCACCGATTTCGACGAGTTTCGCCGCAGCGTAGCGCTGAACAGCGTGCAGATCGTGTTGGCCGACCATCATTACTGGGGTGGCCTGCGGGACACCCAGGCGCTGGCGAAAATGTGCGACACCTTTGGCCTCGGCGTGTCGATGCATTCGAACTCGCACCTGGGCATCAGCCTCATGGCCATGGCCCACGTGGCCGCCGCGGTGCCGAACCTGGACTATGCCTGCGACACCCATTACCCATGGCAAGAGCCGGATGAGGAGGTGATCAAGGGGGGCAAGCTGCCGATTGTCGATGGCTGCGTGAAAATCACCCGGGCACCGGGACTCGGGCTGGAGCTGGACCGGGACCAACTGGGCATGTTGCATGAACAGTTCCTGCGCTGCGGCATTCGCCAGCGCGACGATGTGCGGCAGATGCAGCGCTACCGACCGGACTGGAAGACCGTCAAGCCGAGGTTCTGAACTGAAGCAAGGAGGCCTTTGTGGCGAGGGGATTTATCCCCGCTGGGCTGCGGAGCAGCCCTAAAACCCGACAACTCGGTATGCCAGACAGAATGGGGGGCTGCTTTGCAGCCCAGCGGGGATAAATCCCCTCGCCACAAGTAGATGTGCCAGCCCACACCCAAAGTACCGCGTCCGCCGGCAGTGCAGTCGTACACCCAAACTGCCGCGCCGGGCCGGCGCTTCCAAAGCACCCGCCAATTGCCTCCAAGGCAGCGTATGGCGGGGCCCGCAGCCTTTCGATAATCGCCTCCGACATCCCGTCCCCTGTTGCGGAGCGCGCCATGCACAACAATAAGAATACCCGTCGCCGTTTTATGCCTGCGGTCATCGCCAGCCTCTCGACCCTCGGCCTGACGCCTTGGGCCCAGGCTGAAATCATGCTGTACGACAAGGACCAGACCACCTTTTCCACCGACGGCTACATCAACGCCTTCTACGTCAACAGCGACGTGGACCGGGCAGGGGACCAATACGACCGGCGCCAGGCGCGGGTCAAGATGGGTTTCCTGCCAAACTATCTGGGCTTCAACATGAGCAAGCAGGTCGATGACCTCAAGCTCGGCGCTCGCACCTCGTTCTGGGTGACTATCAACGACAGCGAAACCAACGGCACCGACACTGCCATCGACGTGCGCCAGTTCTACGGCACCGTCGCCAACCCGGAGTGGGGCGAGGTGTTGATCGGCAAGGACTTCGGCCTGTTCGCCCGCTCCAACATCCTGCTCGACGAATTGCTCGCCGGCTACGGTCAGGTCAGCGACACCCTGGGACTGGTGGACGGCGGTGGCGTGTCGTTCGGCAACATTGGCAGCGGCTACCCCTATCCGTTCCCGACCTCGCAGATCACCTATCGCACCCCGGTCATGGACGGGCTGCGGGTGGCGGTGGGGATCATGGACCCGGTGGACACCAACGACAACAGCGCCACCGGCAAGGCCTACCAGGAAAACCCGCGCACCGAGAGCGAGATCACTTACCAGTTCGACCTCGGCGGCGCAAAGATCTACAGCTGGCTCAACGGCAGCTACCAGACCTCTGACAACACCGACTCCACCGTCGAATCGGTGACCTCCAAAGGTCTGGGTTATGGCGTGCAGGCGAAGATGGGCGGCCTGTCGCTCACCGGCTCCGGGTTCACGGCCAAGGGCATCAACCCGTTCTTCACCAACAACGCCGGCGAAGCGACGTTGCGCAACGTCGACAGCAAGGGCTATCTGCTGCAAGGCTCCTACAAGCTGGGCAAGAACCGCCTGGCGCTGTCCTACGGCAAGACCGATGACGATGGCAACGGCGTGGTGGGCAGCGGCGCCGACTACGAAACCCGCGGCATTGCGCTGTTCCATGACATCAACGACAACCTCAAGCTCGTGGCCGAGTACAACCAGTTCGAAATCAACGGCCACGACACCAGCGCCCAAAATGAAGACACCGATACGTTTGCGGTGGGGGCTGTGTTGACCTGGTAAAAAGTGAATCCCCTCACCACAAAGGGATTCGGTGTTCGAGAGTTTGTGGTGGCCCCAGCCGTGCGCATCGCGGCCCGGGCCGCCACCGTTCTCATCCCATGGAAGCGCACACCCGCTACCCAAGTAGCATTCGTGGGCCCGGCGCGGCTTCGTACACTCAAGGCTCCTGTCACGGAGGCGAAGATGCAGCAGGCCCAGAGCGAAGGCGTGGTAAGCGCGATGTCCCAGGCAATGGATGTCGAGCAAGTGGCCCAGGAACTGGCGCGGCAGTTGCTGCATCCGTATCTGGGCTTCGTGCTGTTTTTCTGTTCCGCAGAATACGATCTGCCGGCCCTCGGCCAGGCGTTGTCGCAGAGCTTCGGCGGGATTCGCCTGGTGGGTTGCACCAGTGCAGGGGAAATCACCGCCCAGGGTTATGGCCGTAACTGCGTGACGGCGGTGGGGTTCGATCACCGGCATTTTTCCATTGCTGCCGAGCTGATCGGTGAAATGGGCGACTTCAGCCTGATCGACGCCCAGCAGATGGTCGAGCGACTGGCGAGCGGCTGCCGCAGCAATGCTCTGGCCCCGATCAAGGGTCACAGTTTCGCACTGACCCTGCTCGACGGCCTCTCCAGCCGCGAAGAGATGGTGTTGGCGGCGCTGAGCGCTGCCCTGGGAGACATCCCGCATTTTGGTGGCTCGGCCGGTGACGACAATTACCTGACCCACACCCATGTGTACTTCGAGGGTCAGTTCCACAGCGGCGCGGCCGTGGTGGTGTTGATCAATACCTGGCTGGAATTCGAGGTCTTCACCACCCATCACATTCTGCCCCGGGAAGAAAAACTGGTGGTGACCGGTGCCGACAGCGCTTCGCGCCGGGTCTACGAACTCAACGCCGAACCCGCCGCGGAGGAATACGCCCGGCATATCGGCGTGCCAGTGAGCGCCCTCGACTACCGGGTGTTTGCCGCCCATCCGCTGGCGGTACGCATCAACGACCAGTATTACGTGCGGGCCGTCCAACAGGTGCACTCGGACATGAGCCTGAGTTTCTACTGCGCGGTGGAGAACGGCATCGTCCTCACGGCCATGACTCCGGGCCCCTTGCTGAACAACCTGGAAAACCTCTTTGACGGCTTGCAGGCGCGGCTCGGCGATCTGTTGCTGACCATCGGCTGCGACTGCTTCCTCAGGCGCCTGGAGCTGGAAGGTCGTGGCGGCCTGGAGCAGATCGGCCAGTTCCTGCGCAAACAACGGGTGATGGGTTTCAACACCTACGGAGAACAGTTCAATGGCATGCACATCAACCAGACCTTTACCGGAGTTGCCATTGCCCGACATCGCGTCCCCGGTCATCGCTGATCTGCAGGCGCAGATTGCCGGACTGCAACACGAAAATCACAAGTTGCAGCGTATCAACGCCGCGCTGATCGAGCGGGTGGAATCCGGCGTGACCCGGGGCAGTGACCCGTATGCGGCGTTCCAGCATTCAGTGGTGCTGGCCGAGCAGGTGCGCGAGCGCACCGATGCGCTGAACCAGGCCATGGCCGAGCTCAAGGCCGGCAATCATCTGCTCGGTGAGGCGCGGTTGCGGGCGGAAACGGCCCATCGGCACCTGATCGATGCCATCGAGAGTATTTCCGATGCGTTCGTGCTGTTCGACGCACAACAGCGCATCGTCCTGTTCAACAGCCGCTTCAAGGCGTTCTGGGCCCACAGTCGGGTGCGTATCATGGCCGGGATGCGCCTGGGCGAGGTCAAGCGCCTGATGACCGCCAACGGCTTGTTCAGCGAAGAAAACCGCGGCCAGGACGATGAACATGTGCTGTACCGGCTGCAGAACGGCCGCTGGTTGCAGGTCAGCGAGCGGCCGACCCAGGAGGGTGGCCGGGTGATCCTGTTCACCGACATCACCGACGTGAAACTCAGTGAAACCGTGCGCCGCGAGCAGGCCATCGCGCAGAAATCCCACCTGTTGCAGCGTGCGGTGGACAACCTCTCCCAGGGCGTGGCGATGGTCAATGCCCAGGGCGTGCTGGAGTTGTGGAACCGGCGCTTCCTGGAACTCAGCGGCCTGGCCCCGGTGGCGGCACACCGGCCGTTCAACGAAGTGATTGCCGACAGCGAACTGCAACTATTGACCCCGGCCAGCCGCGACAGCAATGGTCGATTGATTCATGAACGCGAGCAGCGCCTCTCCGATGGCCGGGTCCTGGAAATCCGCACCCATCCGCTGCCCACCGGTGGCTACGTCAACACTTTCACCGACATTACCGAGCGCTACCAGCATGCCGAGGCGTTGAGCGAAAGCGAGCGCTGGATCCGCCTGATCACCGACCATGTGCCGGCGCTGATCGCCTACGTCAATGCCGACCTGGTCTATGAATTCACCAACAAGGTCTACGAACAGTGGTATTGCTGGCCCCGTGGCGTGATGCTCGGCCAGAGCCTGCGCGAAGCCCACAGCGAGCAGCATTACCAGCGCCTGGAGGCCTACGTGGCCCGGGCGCTCGCCGGGGAGAGCGTGACGTTCGAATTCGCCGAAACCAACATCAACAACCAGGAACGCTACATGTTGCGTTCCTACGTGCCGAACCGCCTGGCCAATGGCGAGGTGGTGGGGATTTTCGTGCTGATCCGCGACATCACCGAACGGCGCCGCACCGCCGAGGCGCTGCACCAGGCCTACCAGAACCTGGAACAGCGGGTCCAGGAGCGCACGGCTGAACTGACGACGCTCAACGAACAGTTGTTGCGCGAGATTGATGAGCGCAGCCGCGTGGAACTGCGCCTGCGTGAAGCCAAGCGCGAGGCCGAGCAGGCCAACCTGTCGAAGACCAAGTTCCTGGCGGCGGTCAGCCACGATCTGCTGCAACCGCTCAACGCCGCGCGACTGTTCACCAGCGCCTTGCTCGAACGGCGTGAGCCGGTGGCGAATGCGCACTTGGTGCGCAACGTCAGCAATTCCTTGCAGGACGTGGAGAACCTGCTGGGTACCCTGGTGGACATCTCCAAGCTCGATGCCGGGGTGATCAAGGCGGACATCGCGCCGTTCGCCCTCAGCGAACTGCTCGACAACCTCGCCGCCGAGTACGCCCAGGTCGCCCGCAGCGAGGGGTTGGCGCTGCGCTTCGTGCCGTGTTCGGTGCTGGTGCGCAGTGACATGCAATTACTCGCCCGGATCCTGCGCAACCTGCTGAGCAATGCCATCCGCTATACCCCTAGCGGTCGCGTGGTGTTGGGGTGCCGGCGCCACGGCGAGCGGGTGTCGATCCAGGTCTGGGACTCCGGCATCGGTATTGCCGAGGAGCGCCTGGAAGAAATCTTCCAGGAGTTCAAGCGCGGCGATGTACAGCGTCCGGACCAGGACCGTGGGTTGGGCCTGGGCCTGGCGATTGTCGAGAAGATCGCCGGGATCCTCGGTCACCGGATTCATGTACGGTCGTGGCCGGGCAAGGGGTCGATGTTCGCTATCGACGTGCCGTTGAGCGCCACCGCGCCCAAGCCGGTGCCGTGCGTGGACATGAGCGAGCCGATGCTCGAGCGCTTGCGCGGGGCGCGGATCTGGGTGTTGGATAACGACGCGGCGATCTGTGCAGGCATGCGCACGTTGCTGGAAGGCTGGGGCTGTCGGGTCATCACCGCGCTGTCGGAGCAGGACTTGGCGCGTCAGGTGGGCAGCGACCACGCCGAGGTGGACCTGTTGATCGCCGACTATCATCTGGACAACGACCAGAACGGCGTCGACGCCGTGGCCCGGATCAACGCCAGCCGCAGTTCAGCGATCCCGGCGATGCTGATCACCGCCAACTACAGCAACGAACTCAAGCAACAGATCCGCGAGCGTGGGCACACCCTGATGCACAAGCCGGTGCGGCCGATGAAGCTGAAGATTGCGATGAGTCATTTGCTGGCCCAATCCAACCGTCCCTGAGCCGAACACTTTTTGTGGCAAAGCAACTGTGGGAGCAAAGCTTGCTCGCGATGCAGGCGCTGGAGTGTCAGAAAGAACACTTGGCCTTCATCGCGGGCAAGCCTTGCTCCCACAAAGTTTTTCCCCGCAAGGGCGCAGAACATCAACGCCGCAGATACGCCCCGAAATCAATATCCCCCGCACTGAGAATCGCCTGCACCCGGTTGTGCACATTGAGTTTGCGCAGAATCGCCGAGACGTGGGCCTTGACCGTGGTTTCGGCGATGTCGAGGGTGTAGGCGATCTGTTTGTTCGATTCGCCCTTGGTCATGCGCTCGAGCACCAGCAGTTGCTTGCGGGTCAGGGCCTGGAGCAGTTCGGGCGGGAAGGCCGGGGTTTCGTTCAGGCGCCGGCCTACCGGGTTCTTCTGGGTACGGATGATGTCCGGTGGCAGGTACACGTTGCCGTTGAGGATCTGCTCGATGGCGTCGGTCATCTGCGAGCGCGGCGAGGATTTGGTGATGAACCCCACCGCGCCGTAGGTGATGGCCTGCAGGACAATCTGTTTGTCCTGTTCGGCGGAGACGATCACCACGGGAATGGTCGGGGCCTCGTTGCGCAGGTTGATCAGGCCATTGAGGCCGTGCATGCCGGGCATGTTCAGGTCCAGTAGGATCAGGTCCAGGTCGTCGTGCTCGGCGGTCAGGGCCAGGGCGCTGTCCAGGTCGGCGGTTTCCATGACCTCGCTGCCCGGAAAACCGTCGCTGATGACGTTATGGATGGCTTCGCGAAACAGTGGGTGATCGTCGGCTATCAGGATTTTATACATGGCCATTCACCTCGTTATTGTGTTGGGGCTGGAGCAGTTGCACGCACGTTCAAGATCAGGGAAAGGGTTCAGGCTGCGCCGCTTGCAGGGGCAGGTGGGCAGCCTCCCATGCATCGACGCCGTCGCGATACCAATACAAATGCTTATAGCCCATGGCTGCGGCGCGTTTTACCGCGTTCCAGCTCAGCCAGCAATCGGAGCGGCAATAAAAGACCAACGGTTGATCCGCACGCCCGGCGGTGGCCTGGCGCAGGTGGTGAGCGAAGTAATCCTGCCAGGTCGGGTCGAGCTCGCCGTCGCCGGTATTGGCCAGCCAGAGACTGCCGGGGAGATTGGTGTGGGGCTCGTTGTCGATGAAGCGTCCCTGGACCCAGGGCCGACGGTAGACGTCGATCAACACCGGGGTGGGGGTCTGTTCGAGCAATTGCTGCAACGCCGGGGTATCGACCGTCCGGGCGCCTTCCACTGCGTCGGGGGTGGGGCTGCGATACCGGTCGATGCGATAGCCCTGGGGGGAAAACAGCGCCGTGTCGGCCAGCGCGACATTCAACGACAGGGCCAGCAAGACGACCGTCAGTAAACGGAGCATAGGATTGGTCCTTATTGTTATGCGTCCATTACATGACAGGGTCGCGGTCTTGGGAATGCGACCATGGACAGGGAAAGCAGTACTAAAGTCGTAAATTCAGTCATGCACGCCGCCGAACCTTGTGGGAGCGAGCCTGCTCGCGATAGCGGTTGATCAGTCAGTAAGCATGTGACTGAAGCACCGCTATCGCGAGCAGGCTCGCTCCCACAGTGGGTTCACTTTCGAGAGGCATGCAGAGACGGGTTCAACCGGCCTTGCGCAGCGCCGCATGCTGCGGGTTGAAGGTCCACACCGCCAGCAGGGCGAACACCAGGGTCAACCCCATGCACACCGTCATCGCCAGCAGGTTGAACTGTCCATACAAGGCATAACGCACCAGTTCCACGCCATGGGTGAACGGGTTCACCGCACACAACCAGTACAGCCAGGGGCTGGCTTCGAGCATCTTCCACAGCGGATACAGCGCCGAGGACAGGAAGAACATCGGGAAGATCACGAAGTTCATCACCCCGGCGAAGTTCTCCAGTTGGCGGATCGCGTTGGACAACAGCAAGCCCAGGGCACTGAGCATCAGCGCCACCAGTAACAGCGCCGGCAGCGCCAGTAACAAACCCATGGCCGGCGGCTGGACGCCATACAGCCAGGCGATGGCGAGGAAGGCGTAGACCTGCAGCAACGAGATCAACGACGTCGCCAGCAATTTGCTCGCGAGCAGGAAAGCCCGGGGCAGGGGACTGGTCAGCAGCACCCGCATGCTGCCCATTTCCCGGTCGTAGACCATCGAGAGCGAACCCTGCATGCCGTTGAACAACAGGATCATGCAGGCCAGGCCAGGCACGATGTACACCTCGTAGGGAATGTAGGTGTCATAGGGCGCAATGATCGCGATGCCCAGTGCCGCGCGAAAACCGGCGGCGAACACCAGCAGCCACAACAGCGGGCGTACCAGGGCGCTCAGTAGCCGTGTGCGCTGCAATACGAAGCGCAGCCATTCGCGCATGACGATGCCGCTGAAACATTGCCAATACGCGTTCATGCCTGGGCTCCCGAGGTGGTCAAGCGGGTGAAGGCCGAACCCAAGGTACCGCCATGTTCCTGGCTCACGGCCTCGGCACGGCCGCTGGCGACCAGGCGGCCCTGGTGCACGATCAGCAGATCGTCGCAGGGTTGTACTTCATCCAGCAGGTGGGTGGTCCAGAGCACGCTGATGCCCTGCTCGTCACACAGTTGGCGGATGTGCCGGCCCAGAGCCTGGCGGCTGGCCGGGTCGAGGCCGACGCTGGGTTCGTCCAGCAGCAACAGGCGAGGTTCGTGCAACAGCGCCCGGGCGATTTCCACCCGGCGACGATGCCCTCCGTTGAGCGCTCGGACCCGTTCATGGCGTCGCTCGGTCAACTGCTGCCGAGCCAGCTCGGCGTCGATTCGGGCCATCCCTTCGCGCCGCGACAAACCGTGCAAGGCGAGGTGATAGCGCAGGTTCTGTTCGACACTCAAGTCCAGGTCCAGGGTGCTTTGCTGGAACACCACGCCCAACTGTTGCAGGGCCGGCCGTGGCGAATGCTGCAAGGAATGGCCGCCGACACGGATCTCGCCATGCTGCACATCGTAGAGGCGCGTGAGCAGGGCGATCAGCGTCGATTTGCCGGCGCCGTTGGGGCCCAGCAGTGCGGCGAAGCGCCCGGCGGCGAGGCTGAAACTCATCTGCTTGAGGGCTTCGCGAGGCCCGTAGGCAAAGCTCAGATCGCTGACCTCCAGGGCGTTCATGGCGTCACCACCACACCCCAGGGGTAGCGCCCGACTTTTACTGACTTGAGCACCTTGCGGCTCTGCACATCGATCACCGAGACATCGCCGCTGACGCCATTGGTGGCCAGCAACTGTTGCTGGTCCGGGGTAAATGCCAGTTGCCAGACCCGGCGGCCCACCAGCAGGTAATCCAGGACTTCGAAGGTCTTCGCGTCGATCACCGCCACATGGTTGGCCGGGCCCAGGGCGACGAAGGCCAACTGGCCGTCGGCGCTGAGCTTGATGCCCACCGGCTGGACCTTGTCCGGGTGAACGCCCTTGATCTGGAAGGTCAGGGTCTTGAGTACCTTGCGCGTGGCGACATCGAGAATCGTCACGGTGCCGCCGATCTCCGCCGAGGCCCAGAGCTGGCTGCCGTCGCGATTGAACTCGACGAAGCGTGGTCGCTGATCCACCAGGGTGCTGTCGGCCAGGGTCTGGGTGCTGGTGTCGATCCAGTGCAGCATGTTGGTGGTTTCACTGGTATTGACCGTCCACTTGCCGTCGGGGCTGACGGCCATGCCCTCGGGCTCGACACCGACGCCGATCTGGCCCAGCACCTCGGAGGTCTGGGTATCGATGACGGTCACCAGGGCGTCGTCTTCGTTGGAAACGTAGAGCCAGCGGTCGTTGGGGTGCAAGGCAAATTGTTCCGGGTCTTTGCCGGATGGCAGTTCCTTGATGATCTTGCGGGTGGCGACGTCCATCACCTGGACCCGGTCCGAATCGCTGGCGCAGATGTACAGCAGGCGATTGTCGTGGGACAGCAGCAAACCCCGCGGACGCTGGCCCACCGGCAGGGTTTCGACCACTTCCAGGCTCTGCATGTCGATCAGGCTCAGGCTGTTGTCTTTTTCGTTCGAGACCCAGGCGGTGCTGGCGGCGGCAGGGCCGGTGGCGAGCAACACCGCGCCGAGGGCGAGCACCTGACGGAGCAGGATCGGTTGGAACAGCGGGCGGCGCATGGCGGTTTTCCTTATTGTTGTTGTCGATCAGGGGTAGCGACAGCTCACTTCGGGCCGGTCGTAGCCCAGGCTGTCCATTTCATTGGTGGGGTGCAGGAAGCCGTCTTGTGGCGAGGTGCTGACCAGGGCCCGCGGCTGGACCAGGGGAATCGGTTGGCGCAGTTGTCCGTTCCAGGGGCGATAGCTGAGCTTGCGTCCCTTGAAACCGTCCAGGGGCAACTGATCACTCAAGGCCAACTGGCGAATGGCGAACGGGTCGGCCTGGCGCAGCTTGCTCACTGCGCTGGCGACGCTGCGCACGGCGATCCAGGCGGCGAAGTCGCGGTCGTTCATCCAGCGCCCGGCCAGGGCTTCGAAGCGCTTTTGCAGTTGCGCGGCGCCGTAGGTTTCCACGGTCTTGTGCCAGCCGGTGGGCGTCAGACCCTGGGTGCCGGCCACCGGACGCGGGTACCAGGTCTGGTAGGGCAGGTACTCGCCGAAGTCGCCACGCTCATCGGCCACCAGCACTACGTCGTATTCGGCGGTCTGGGTGAACAGCGGCATGTCGGCCTGTGCGCTGCGGCGCTGGTCGTTATCGAACTGCCAGGCTTTCTCGGCGACGGTCTTCATGCCGAAGCGTTTCATGGCCCGGCGCAGGGCACTGGCATAGGCCTGGTCTTCGGGTGTCTGCCCGACGATCAACAATGCCTTCTGCCATTTGCGCACGACGCTGAATTGCACCAGGGCATCGGCGAGCATGGCCCGGTCGGGCAGGCTGTGCAGCACGTTGCCCAGGCAGTCGGTGGTGCGCAGGCTGTCATCAGCGCTGCCGGCATTGAACAGCAGGCTGTCGGGCAGGGCGGCGCTGAGCTGACGCAGGCTGGCGGCCGGGGCGTTGACCACGAACAGCCGCAGGCCCTGGTCGTGCTGGGTACGAGCGGCCTGGAGCAAGGCTTCGGGACTGTCGACGCTGGCGCTTTCCAGGCGGTATTCCTGCTTGAGAAAACGGCCGGTGCTGTTGCTGTCGATGATCGCCAGCTCGGCGCCGCGCAGCCCGGCATCGGCAGGTTCGGCAATGACGTTGGACAGCAGCGGGCCTGGGTCGGGGCGATAGCCGAGGTAGCCGATGCGCACCTGCAACGGCATCGCGTCCTCGGCCTGGGCGGCGGTGGCTGCCATCAGGGCGATCAAGGTGAAACTGACGAGCCGGCGCATGACACCTCCATTGCAGGTAGCGCCAGCATAGGAAGCCCTTGATCGGGGGGAAATATGCAGAAAGTACCGCCGGGGCAGTACCAAGGTAGTAACTCGTCGTCAATGTTGGCGTTTTAGGATGCGGACAACCGTCATTCATCAGGGAGCGGACAGACCGTGCGGACTTTCAAGGCGTTGCTTCTGCCGCTGTTGCTCATCCTGAGCTTGATTGGGGTCGACCGCTTGCCCGGCAGTCACCGCCGCCCCCCTGTGGGGGCGAGCCTGCTCGCGATAGCGGTGGTCCCGCCGACAGAGAGGGTGGATGTGCCGCCCTCATCGCGAGCAGGCTCGCTCCCACAAGTGACATGTGTCGATTCAGTGATGGGGTGTTGAGCATGTCGGCCCTGTGGCGGATCAATCTGTGGGTGGTGGCCTTCTTCGGCCTGGTCACGCTGGCCTGTGGGGGCCTGTTGCTGCATCAAGCCATGACCGACGTAAAGCGCGAGCTGCAATCGGCCGGTTCCGTGGTGCAATACCTGCGCGAAACCGCCGAGCGCGACCCGGCCAGCCTCCAGATGCGTCTGACCGGGAGCCTGCGCCATGTGCGGGTGCGCTGGCTGGCGGCGGGGGAAAGCCTGCCGGCGGGCGTCGACAGCGGGCTGAAGGCCTGGCTCGGCCGGCAAGTGCTGGTCGATGGCCCGGCGCCTCAGGTGGTGGATCTGCGCGACGGTCGTCGGGCCTGGATCGCCGTCGATCCTCGGGATGAAATCGAAGAAATCCTTGATTCGCTGGTGCAACTGCTGGGCGTCTGCGCCATGGCCTTGTCGCTCAGCCTGCTGGTGATCCGCTGGGCGGTGCATCGGGGCATGCGGTTGCTGGATGACTTGCTCGACGCGCTGCGCCAGGTATCGGCCGGCGATCTGCGGGTGCGCCTGCCCGCCGAAGGCATCCCGGAGGCGCGGCAACTGGCGGGACACTTCAACCGGATGACTGCCGCCCTGGCCCAATCCCAGGCCGATAACACCCGGCTCACCCAGGCACTGCTGGCTGTGCAGGAACAGGAACGTACCCATTTGGCCCAGGCCCTGCACGACGATCTGGGCCAATACGTGGCTGGCATCCGCGCCCGTGCCTGCCTGCTGCGCCTGGTCACCGACCAGCCGTTGGTATTGGAGCAGACGGTCAGCCAGCTCGAAGATCACTGCGAGCACTTGCAACAGGGTTTTCGGGCACTGGTGCACGACCTGTACCCGGTGGTGTTGCAGCACTTGCCGCTGGACGAAGCCATCGGATTGTTGGCGCGGCAGTGTCAGGACACCCATGGCATTGCCTGTGAGCTGCGGATCGACGCCGCGTTGCCGTTGTTGTCCGGGCCAGACAAGACCCAGCTGTATCGCCTGGTCCAGGAGGCGCTGACCAACGTTGCCCGTCATGCCAGCGCCACCCGGGTACGGATTCGTCTGCGTCAGCGCGGCGGACGTCTGCGGCTGCTGGTGCGCGATAACGGCCAGGGGGCGACGCAGCCGCCCCGACCGGGTGTCGGCCTGCATTCGATGTCCGAACGGGCTCGCAGCCTGGGCGGCGAGCTGCGTGTCATCTGCCGCCCCGGTGCCGGCTGGGCGCTGGCTTTGAATATCCCCCTGGAGGCGCGATGAATATTTTATTGGTGGATGACCATGCGGTGGTTCGGCAGGGGTTCGCCAGCCTTCTGCGGGCCCTGATGCCAGACTTGCAGGTCCGCGAGGCGGCCACGGGTGAAGAGGCGCTGTGCCAGGTGCAGGAGCAGGTGCCGCACTTGGTGATCATGGATTTCGGCCTGCCCGGCATCAGTGGCCTGGAAACCACGCGGCGCCTGCGCCAACGCCTGCCACAACTGCGCGTGCTGTTCTTCAGCATGCACGATGAGTTACCGCTGGTACGCCAGGCGCTGGACGCCGGCGCCGCGGGTTACCTGACCAAGAATTCGGCGCCCCAGGTGCTGGTGGAGGCGGTGCGACGGGTATTGGCCGGCCATGCCTATATCGAACAATCCCTGGCGACCCAACTGGCCTGTGCCAGCTCCCGGCACGACGCCGACCCGCGCCTGCAATGCATGACCCAACGCGAGCTGGAAATTTTCGTCATGCTCGCCAAGGGCACGCCCGCACGCACGATCGCCGAGCAGCTGTGCATCAGCGCCAAGACCGTGTCCAATCACCTGACGCTGCTCAAGAGCAAGCTGCAGGTCAGTTCCCATGCCGAGCTGGTGCATTTGGGGATCGACATGGGCGTGGTGCGGGTGGCGGGGTGATCGTGGGCACTGTGAGTTACTCGGCCCAAGACGTTGGACACCCGGTACAACCCTCCATATTCGCCCCCTGGAAATTCCCGTAGTGCTGACGTGAGCCGCTCAGGTTGGCCTGTTCCAGGTTGCTTTCCCCCAGCTTGGCTTCCTGCAGGTTGGCGTCGCGCAGGTCGGCGCCCTTGAGGTCAGCCTTGCTCAGCCAGGCCATTTCCAGGTCGGCGGCTTGCAGGTTGGCGTCGTGCAGGCGCGCACCGGACAGCCGGGAAAATTGCAGGTACGCGGCACTCAGGTCGGCACCTTGGAATTGTGCGCCTTGGGCGAACAGCCCCCAGCCCTGGATCGCCTTGAGCGTGGCATCGGTGAAGTCCGCCAGGCGCAGGTTGCTTTGTTGCAGGCTGGCGCGGGTCAGGTTGGCCCCCTGCAAGCGAGCCCGTTCGAGGTTGGCCAGGTCCAGCCGGGCATGGCGCAAATCGGCACCCCGCAGGTCCGCGCCACTGAGGTTCATCTTGCGCAAGTCCTGATTAGCCAGTTGAGCACCGCGTAAATCGGCACCGGGACATTGGCTGGATTCGGCGATGACGCAGCCGTTGAGGGTCAGGGGAGCTTCGGTGTCGTCGGCGTGGGCGTTGAGGGCGAGCAGCAATGCAAGGGGTAAGTAATTCATGGCAGTAGACTCGGTAAGCTCTGTGGGAGCGAGCCTGCTCGCGAAGCGGTGGATCAGCCTGCATGGATGTCGACTGACACACCGCTTCGCGAGCAGGCTCGCTCCCACAGGGGGATGGGATTGATTTTTGAGGGGGGCGCGCTACTTCTGCGCCGTGGCCTTGTCCCAGCCTGGAATCTTGAACACCCAGAATGAGCCACCCTGTGCCACGGGCTTGGTCAGCTCCGCCATGTCACCACCCCACAACGGCACTGCACCGCCATAACCGACGGTCACGCCGATGTACTGTTCGCCGTCCTGTTCCCAGGTGATGGGCGGGGAGACGATGCCGCTGCCGGTCTGGAATTTCCACAGTTCCTTGCCGGTCCTGGCATCGAACGCCTTGAAGAAGCCGTCACCGGTGCCGGTGAACACCAGGTTGCCCTGGGTCGCCAGTACGCCGGCCCACAACGGCAACGGCTCCTTGTGCTCCCAGACCACCTTGCCCGTGGTGGGGTTCATCGCCCGCAGGCTGCCGACGTGATCGTCGTACATGCGCTTGATGCGAAACCCCATGCCGAGGTAGGCCGAACCTTTCTTGTAATTCACCTCCTCGGTCCAGTATTCCTCTTTCCATTGGTTGCCCGGGACGTAGAACAGCCCGGTGTCCTGGCTGTACGCCATGGGGTTCCAGTTCTTGCCGCCCAGGAACGGCGGCGAGACTTCCACCGGCTTGCCGCGGGTTTCGCCGGGCAACGGTTTGGCCGGACGCTGGCCGGGGTTCTCCACGGGGCGACCGGTCTTGAGATCGATGTGGCTGGCCCAGGTGATGTTGTCGACGAAGGGGAACGCGTTCTGCAGCTTGCCGTTGTTGCGGTCCACGACGTAGAAAAAACCGTTGCGGTCGGCATGGGCGGTGGCCTTGATGACCTTGCCGTCCTTGTCCTTGTAGTCGAACAGCACCAGCTCGTTGTTGCCGGAGAAGTCCCAGGCATCGTTGGGCGTGTGCTGGTAGAACCACTTCACTTCGCCCGTGCTCGGGTCGACGCCCACCTGGCCGGAGGTGTAGAGGCTGTCATAGTCGTGGGGGTTGCCATCCTTGGCAGTCCGGGCCCAGGTGTTCCACGGGCCGGGGTTGCCCGCGCCGACGATGATGGTGTTGGTCTCGGGGTCGAAACTGGCGCTCTGCCAGGGCGCGCCGCCGCCGTGGCTCCAGGCTTGGACCTTGCCCGTTTCGGTGGTCTTGTCGTCGGGCCAGGAGGGCGCCTTCACATCGCCGGTGGGGGTGCTGTCCTTGCCGTTGAGGCGGCCCATGTGGCCCTCGACGAAGGGGCGCATCCAGACTTCCTCGCCCGTGTCGGGATCGCGGGCGAACAACTGCCCGACGACGCCGAATTCATCGCCGGAACTGCCATGGATCAGCAGCACTTTGCCGCTGGTCTTGTCCTTGATCAGCACCGGGGCGCCGGTCATGGTGTAGCCGCCGGCGTGATCGCCGAACTTCTTGTTCCATACGACCTTGCCGGTGTTTTTGTCGAGGGCGACCACGCGTGCATCCAGGGTGCCGAAGTAGATCTTGTCGCCATAGATGGCCGCGCCGCGATTGACCACGTCGCAGCACGGGCGAATGTTGTCCGGCAGCCGGTGGTTATAGGTCCACAGGCGCTTGCCGGTCTTGGCATCGAGGGCGAATACCCGTGAATACGAACCGGTGACATAGACCACGCCGTCGCTGACGATGGCCTGGGATTCCTGGCCGCGCTGTTTCTCGTCGCCGAATGAGTAGGACCAGGCCGGGGTCAGCTTGAACACGTTCTTGTCGTTGACCTGGGCCAGCGGGCTCCAGCGCTGGGCGTTGGTGCCCATGCCGTATTGCAGCACGTCCTTGGTGGTCAGGTGATCGTTGGCAATGTCTTCCCAACTGACTCCCGGCGTTGCGGCGCTGGCCAAGGGGCTCAGCGACAGACTGCCGGCCAGCAGCAAGGCGACCGTCAGGGAGGAGAGGGCGGGTAGCGTTTTTATTCTCATGGTGGCAGTTCCCAGTGAAAGGTTTAGGCATGACTAGGTTGGGTCGCGCCGGGGGCCTGCCGATACGGAAAAAGTCCCGCCTTTGCCGGGAAGACTTCCCGAGCCGCCTGTCTTTGCGACTTGCGTCGGACGGCCTGCTACCAAGGAACTAGGACCCGGCCACCAAAGCAGCATTCGGCTGGAGCGGCTCGATTCCTAAGATGACGGCACGGCCTCTGTAGAGAGGTCAGCGTGCAATCCAGAGGGCATAACAATGACAACAAAACGCAACGCCATCATCGCTACCGCTTTGCTGATGGGGCTGGCCGGCGCAGGCTCCGTATGGGCCCATGGCAACGTAGTGCCCCAGGCAGTGGAGACCAAGGGCCTGACCCCGATCAAGGATACTGGCGTCGCGTTGGACGGCGACGGCTGGGCTTCCGTGAACCCCTACCGCACTTCGCCCGAGCATGACCGGGCGTTGGAGATCGGCTCGTCGGCGTACAACCAGAACTGTGCGGCCTGCCACGGCCTGGAAGCCAAGTCCGGCGGGATCGCGCCCGACCTGCGCATGCTGGACGCCGCCGAAGCCGGTGACGAATGGTTCGTCGAACGGGTGCGCCATGGCGCGGTGCGCGACGGTCGGGTCTACATGCCGAAAATGGCCGATTACCTGAGCCAGGAAGCGCTCTGGGCGGTGCGCACCTACCTTGACAGCGTGCACGTCGAGGAGTGATCGCCATGCGCCTGTTCGCGTGGATAATCTGCAGCATGCTGCTGTGTAGCCAGGCCGTGCAGGCGCAAGTGCGCAGCTACGACCAGATGATTGCCGCCGGTGAGTTGAAGGTGGCGGTCTACAAGGACTTCGCACCGTACAGCTTCGAAGCCGACGGCCAACCCAGGGGCGTCGATGTGGAACTGGCCCAGGCCCTGGCAAAGGCGCTGGGTGTGCGGCTGAAGCTGATCTGGGCGCCCCCCGGCGAGAAGCTTGACGACGACCTGCGCGATTACATCTGGCGCAGCAGTCCGCTGCACGGCCGTCAACTGGCCGACATGATGATGCGCGTGCCCTACGATCACGACTACGTGCAAAGACGCAACGACATCGGTGAGCTGGAAAATGCCCAGGTGGTGATGTTCGGGCCTTACCAGCAGGAGTGTTGGCAAGTGGCCTATGACCGCCGTCGATTGGATTCGGTGGGCAGCGTCGCGGTGTTCCAGCAGCATCCCATCGGGGTCGAAGTCGACAGCGTGCCGTCGTTCTACCTGACGTCGGTGTTCAACGGCATGCTCAGTGCCAGGACCCATCACTACCCCAGCGTCGGCCAGGCGTTCAAGGCCATGCAGGCGGGTGAGGTCGACGCTGTCATGGCCATGCGCGGCGAGGTCGACTGGCAGGTCCACGAGGCCGCCGATGCGCAACTGGCCTTGGCGGAAAACGCCTACCCGAACATGGGCAAGCAGCGCTGGGAAATCGGCATGGCGGTGCATGAAAGCAACCGGCAACTGGCCTATGCAGTGGAGGAAGCGCTGGAAGGCCTCATCCGCGACGGCAGCCTCAAGGCCGTCTATGCCCATTACGGCCTGCGTTACGACGTGCCGGAGATGTATCAATAGGAGCGCAGGGATGAAATGGCTCGCGTGTTGCCTGCTGGGATTCGGCTTGCCAATGATGACGCTGGCAGCGGTCGAACCGGGAAAGGACCCGGTTCCGTCGGTGATGTGGGCGTTCTATCACAAGCAACTGCTGGGCGACGCACCGTTCGTGTTCGACGAGCGGGTCCGGCTGTTGGCGCCTCCCTTTGCCGAAGATGCCCGCCAGGTGCCCCTGGAAATCGATGCCCGCGCTTTTACCGGTGATGTGGTCCGGATACTGGCCTGGGCAGAACTCAATCCGTTGCCCAGGATCGTCGATTTCCAGCCGGGGGAGCGAGTGTTGCCCTGGTTGTCGATCCGCATCCGCATCGAGCAAGCCACCCCATTGCGCGCCGCCGTACAGACCCGCGACGGCCTGTGGCACGTTGGTTCGACCCTGATCGACGCGGCCGGCGGTGGCTGTACCGCGCCCAGTGTGGTGCGCACCCAGCCGGGGTGGGAGGAACACCTGGGCGAAGTGCTCGGTGCCCGTTATCCCCGGGGCGACACCAGTCGCCTGCGCGTGCAAGTGGCCCATCCGATGGACAACGGCCTGGTCAGCGGCATTCCTGAATTCTTCCTCAACCAGGCTCAATTGCTCGACGCCGACAACCGGGTGCTGGCGCGCCTGGAGCTGTTCCCGGCAGTCAGCGAAAACCCCAACCTGGGCTTCGACGTACAAGGCCCCGGGCAGACCCGCTTGATGTTGCGCGACAACAGCGGCAATCAATTCGAGGCGGCGATCCCCTGACCCCAAGGAGCGCGCCATGCGCTGGATGTTATTGCTCTGCTTGTGCCTGCCGGTGTGGGCCAGCGCGGCGGACTATTCGCTCAAGCCCCGGCAGATCGCCGAGGACACGTGGCTGCTGGAAGGCAGCACCGAGAATTTCGCCAAGGACAACGGTGGCAACATCGTCAACACCGGCTTCATCGTCACCGACGCCGGTGTGGTGGTGATCGACACCGGGCCGTCGAAGCGCTACGGGGAAGCCTTGCGCCAGGCCATCGCGGCGACCACGGACAAACCGGTGGTCCAGGTGCTGCTGACCCATCATCATCCGGATCATGTGTTGGGCAACCAGGCCTTCAGCGACGTACCTATCGGCGCGCTGGCAGGCACCACGGACCTGCTCCGCCAGCAAGGCGACGCCATGGCGGAAAACATGTACCGGTTGGTGGGCGACTGGATGCGTGGCACCGAGGTGCTGCTGCCGACCCAGGTGTTGGCTCCCGGTACGCTGAAGGTGGGCAATCATTCGCTGCGGCTACTGCAACTGGCCGGTCACACCGGGGCTGACCTGGCGATCCTGGACGAAACCACCGGCGTGCTGTTCGCCGGCGACCTGGTGTTCTACGAGCGGGCCCTGACCACGCCAAACAGCCCGGGACTGGAGGTGTGGCTCAAGGACCTGGACACCTTGCAGGCCTTGCCCTGGACGCTGATCGTTCCCGGCCATGGGCCGGTGGCGAGCGATGCCGGGCCCTTTGCGCAGATGCGCGACTACCTGGGCTGGCTCGATCAATTGATGCGCGACGGCGCCACCCGGGGCGACGACATGGCCGAGATGATCCGCAGCCCCATTCCCGAGCGCTTTGCCGGGATCAGTCTGAGCCGCTATGAGCTGATTCGCAGTGTCAGTCATCTTTATCCGCGGTATGAGCGGGTGGGGATGAAGCGGGTGGATGCCAAATAGCAGGGCAGATGAAACCTGTGGCGAGGGGATTCATCCCCGCTGGGCTGCGAAGCGGCCCCCTTTTCAGGCATTCCGATTTTGTGGCGACTGGACTATTTTTGGGGCTGCTGCGCAGCCCAGCGGGGATGAATCCCCTCGCCACAAGGGATTGTGTGTGTCTCTTACATGTACCAAGGAACTAGAAAACTCAACACAGCGTGCAATTGTTGGCAGCGGCCCCGAGCCCAAGAATCTGTGGCAGACCGGGAAAATTTCCCGGGTATAACAATAACCGCAGAGGTAGCCGTCATGACTCATCCCGCACGTCGCCAACCCTTCGCCGTGAGCCTGCTGCTCAGTGCCATGCTGCTGTCGGGTTCGGCCCTGGCCGCCGTGACCGATCAGGAAATTCTCCAGGACCCGAAGAACCCGCAACAGATCGTCACCAATGGCCTGGGCGTCCAGGGCCAGCGCTACAGCCCACTCGATACCCTCAACGTCAACAACGTCAAGGACCTGCGGCCAGTCTGGGCGTTCTCCTTCGGCGGTGAAAAACAGCGCGGCCAGCAGGCCCAGCCGATGATCAAGGATGGGGTGATGTACCTCACCGGATCCTATTCGCGGGTGTTCGCGGTGGACGCCCGTACCGGCAAGAAGCTCTGGCAGTACGATGCGCGCCTGCCCGATGACATCCGTCCCTGCTGCGACGTGATCAACCGTGGCGTGGCGTTGTACGGCGACCTGGTGTTCTTCGGCACCCTCGATGCCAAGCTGGTCGCCTTGAACAAGGACACCGGCAAGGTGGTGTGGAGCAAGAAAGTCGCCGACCACAAGGAAGGCTACTCCATCAGCGCTGCCCCTATCGTCGTCAACGGCAAGCTGATCACCGGCGTGGCGGGCGGCGAGTTTGGCGTGGTGGGCCAGATCAGTGCCTTCGACCCGAAAAACGGTGAGCTGCTGTGGACCCGGCCGACCGTGGAAGGGCACATGGGCTACGTCTACAAGGACGGCAAGGCGGTCGAGAATGGCATTTCCGGCGGCGAGGCCGGTAAGACCTGGCCGGGAGACCTCTGGAAAACCGGCGGCGCTGCGCCCTGGCTCGGCGGCTACTACGATCCTGAAACCAACCTGCTGCTGTTCGGCACCGGCAACCCGGCCCCATGGAACTCCCACCTGCGTCCTGGCGACAACCTCTATTCCTCGTCGCGCCTGGCCCTGAATCCGGACGACGGCAGCATCAAGTGGCACTTCCAGAGCACGCCCCACGACGGTTGGGACTATGACGGCGTCAACGAGCTGATCTCCTTCAACTACAAGGAAGGCGGCAAGGACATCAAGGCTGCGGCCACCGCCGACCGTAACGGCTTCTTCTATGTGCTTGATCGCACCAACGGCAAGTTCATCCGTGGCTTCCCGTTCGTCGACAAGATCACCTGGGCCAGTGGCCTGGACAAGGACGGTCGGCCGATCTACAACGAGGCCAGCCGTCCGGGCGCGCCGGGCACTGAAGCCAAGGGCAGTTCGGTGTTCGTCGCCCCGGCGTTCCTCGGTGCGAAAAACTGGATGCCCATGGCCTACAACCAGGACACCGGGCTGTTCTACGTACCGTCCAACGAGTGGGGCATGGACATCTGGAACGAAGGCATCGCCTACAAGAAAGGCGCGGCGTTCCTCGGGGCCGGGTTCACCATCAAGCCGCTGAACGAGGACTACATCGGCGTGCTGCGGGCCATCGATCCGAAGACTGGCAAGGAAGTCTGGCGCCACAAGAACTACGCGCCGCTGTGGGGCGGGGTGCTGACCACCAAGGGCAACCTGGTATTCACCGGTACGCCTGAAGGCTTCCTCCAGGCCTTCAACGCCAAGACCGGGGAAAAGGTCTGGGAATTCCAGACCGGTTCCGGCGTGCTCGGCTCGCCGATTACCTGGGAAATGGATGGCGAGCAGTACGTCTCCGTGGTGTCCGGCTGGGGCGGCGCGGTGCCGCTGTGGGGCGGCGAAGTGGCCAAGCGGGTGAAGGACTTCAACCAGGGTGGGATGCTCTGGACCTTCAAGCTGCCGAAGGATCTGGTGACCAAGCGTTGAGCTGATCTTACATCCACTGTAGATGCGCAACCTGTGGGAGCGAGCCTGCTCGCGATGGGGCCATGAGATTCAACATCCAGGTTGATTGATCCGCCGCCATCGCGAGCAGGCTCGCTCCCACAAAAGCCAGACCCATTCAGAAATTGCGGAAAACCTACGACCAAATAACGAGAGCCCCTCCTGCCAACGACGCATTCGTCTGGCCGGCGGGGCTCTCTACCATCGGCCTATCGCCTGTCCCGTGACAGGCATCGACCAGGCAGAGGCCCATCATGATCTACGCACAACCCGGAACCCCAGGCGCCGTCGTTTCCTTCAAGCCGCGCTATGGCAACTTCATCGGTGGCGAATTCGTCGCGCCGGTGCATGGCGAATACTTCACCAACACTTCACCGGTCAACGGCCAGGTGATCGCCGAATTCCCGCGCTCCAGCGCCGCCGACATCGACAAGGCCCTGGATGCGGCCCATGCTGCTGCCGATGCCTGGGGCAAGACGTCGGTGCAAGACCGCTCCCTGGTGCTGCTGAAGATCGCCGACCGTATCGAGCAGAACCTGGAAATCCTCGCCGTCAGCGAAACCTGGGACAACGGCAAGGCAGTGCGCGAAACCCTCAATGCCGACGTACCGCTGGCGGCCGATCATTTCCGTTATTTCGCCGGTTGCATCCGTGCCCAGGAAGGCGGCGCGGCCGAGATCAACGAATTGACCACGGCCTACCATTTCCATGAACCGCTGGGCGTGGTCGGGCAGATCATCCCGTGGAACTTCCCGTTGCTGATGGCAGCCTGGAAACTCGCTCCGGCCCTGGCCGCCGGCAACTGCATCGTGCTCAAGCCGGCGGAACAGACGCCGCTGTCGATCATGGTCTTTGCCGAACTGATCGCCGACCTGCTGCCGGCCGGTGTATTGAACATCGTCCATGGTTTTGGTCGCGAAGCCGGCGAAGCCCTGGCGACCAGCAAGCGTATCGCCAAGATCGCCTTTACCGGCTCCACCCCGGTGGGTTCGCACATCATGAAGTGCGCCGCCGAGAACATTATCCCGTCCACCGTGGAGCTGGGCGGCAAGTCGCCGAACATCTTCTTCGAAGACATCATGCAGGCCGAGCCGGCGTTCATCGAGAAGGCGGCCGAAGGCCTGGTGCTGGCGTTTTTCAACCAGGGCGAAGTCTGCACCTGCCCGTCCCGCGCCCTGGTGCAGGAATCGATCTACGCGCCGTTCATGGCCGAAGTGATGAAGAAAATCGCCAAGATCAAGCGTGGCAATCCGCTGGATACCGACACCATGGTCGGCGCCCAGGCGTCCGAGCAGCAATACGACAAGATCCTTTCGTACCTGGACATCGCCCGCGAGGAGGGTGCCGAACTGCTGACCGGTGGCGCGGCCGAGCGTCTGGACGGTGACTTGTCGAGCGGTTATTACATCCAGCCGACCCTGCTCAAGGGCCACAACAAGATGCGCGTGTTCCAGGAAGAAATCTTCGGCCCGGTGGTGGGTGTAACCACCTTCAAGGACGAAGCCGAAGCCCTGGCGATCGCCAACGACAGCGAGTTCGGCCTCGGCGCCGGCCTGTGGACCCGCGACATCAACCGCGCCTACCGCATGGGCCGGGCGATCAAGGCCGGGCGCGTGTGGACCAACTGCTACCACCTGTACCCGGCCCACGCGGCGTTCGGTGGCTACAAAAAGTCTGGCGTGGGGCGTGAAACCCACAAGATGATGCTCGACCACTACCAGCAGACCAAGAACCTGCTGGTGAGCTATGACATCAATCCGTTGGGCTTTTTCTAACTTTCGGAAACAGCGCTGAACCCTGTGGGAGCGAGCCTGCTCGCGATGAGGCCGGATCAGTCGACGATTGTGTTGGCTGACCCGCCGCCATCGCGAGCAGGCTCGCTCCCACATTTGATGTGTAGGACCTGCTACCAACGCACCCCCTCCACCGCTTCGAAAGTAGCATTCGAACCCACGGCACCCCGTGCATTAATGACCTTGCCGGAATCGCCCGGTACAAGAAGAGGAAAGACCCATGTGGACTAAACCCGCGTACACCGACCTGCGTATCGGCTTCGAAGTGACGATGTACTTCGCCAATCGATAAGCGTCGGCCCGGCCTGAAGCGTTCAGGCCGGGCTACCCATTGGTCTGATTGCATTAACGGCGGGATGCTTTAGGCTCTGGGTATCCAACACAATAAGAACAGGCTTACCAATGAGCCATGTACCCGAAAAGATGAGCCTCAGTCCGCTGCGCAAGTTCGTTTCTCCTGAAATCATGTTCGGTGCCGGTTGCCGGCACAATGTCGGTAATTACGCCCAGACCTTCGGCGCGCGAAAGGTGTTGGTGGTCACCGATCCAGGCGTCATCGCCGCCGGTTGGGTGGGTGATGTCGAGGCCAGCCTCCAGGCCCTGGGGATCGATTACTGCATCTACAGTGGCGTTTCGCCCAACCCCCGTGTCGAGGAAGTGATGCTCGGTGCCGAGCTGTACCGGGAAAACCACTGTGACGTCATCGTCGCGGTCGGTGGCGGCAGTCCCATGGACTGCGGCAAAGCCATCGGGATCGTGGTCGCCCATGGCCGCAACATTCTCGAATTCGAAGGCGTCGACACCCTGCACGTGCCCAGCCCACCGCTGATCCTGATCCCCACCACAGCCGGGACCTCGGCCGATGTTTCGCAGTTCGTGATCATCTCCAACCAGCAGGAGCGCATGAAGTTTTCCATCGTCAGCAAGGCCGCCGTGCCGGATGTCTCGCTGATCGACCCGGAAACCACCCTGAGCATGGACCCGTTTCTGTCGGCCTGTACTGGCATCGACGCGCTGGTGCATGCTATCGAGGCCTTCGTCTCCACCGGCCACGGCCCGCTCACCGACCCCCACGCGCTGGAGGCGATGCGGCTGATCAACAACAACCTGGTGCAGATGATTGCCAACCCGGCGGATGTCGCCCTGCGGGAAAAGATCATGCTCGGCAGCATGCAGGCCGGGCTGGCGTTCTCCAATGCCATTCTCGGTGCCGTGCACGCCATGTCCCACAGCCTGGGGGGCTTCCTGGACCTGCCTCATGGGTTGTGCAACGCGGTGTTGGTGGAGCATGTGGTGGCGTTCAACTACAACTCGGCGCCGGACCGTTTCAAGGTGATCGCCGAAACGTTGGGGATCGACTGCCGTGGATTGAATCATCGGCAGATCCGCACGCGATTGGTGGAACACCTGATCGCGCTCAAGCGCACCATCGGTTTCCACGAAACCCTGGGACTGCATGGCGTGAGCACTTCGGATATTCCTTTCCTGTCCCAGCACGCGATGCATGATCCGTGCATTCTCACCAACCCTCGGGAGTCGAGCCAGCGGGATGTCGAGGTCGTCTATGGCGAAGCCCTCTGACGAACAGCAAAAAGCCCTGGCCGGGCTGCTGGGGTTGGGCAACCATTCGACGCGCAAGAGCCATTATCCCGAACTGGCGGCGCGCCTCGAAGACCTGGAGCTGGCCCGCCAGCGCCTGCAACAACTCAACGATCAGTTGGAGCAGCGGGTGGCCGAACGCACCGATGAGCTATTGGAAGCCAATCACAACCTGCAGCAGCAGATCGCCCAGCGCAAGCTCGTCGAGCAGCAGTTGCGCGACGCCCGCGACGCCGCCCAGGCCGCCAACCGCAGCAAGGACAAGTACCTGGCCGCCGCCAGCCATGACCTGCTCCAGCCGCTCAACGCCGCGCGCCTGCTGATTGCCACGCTGCGCGAGCGCCAGTTGCCGACCCCCGAGCAGGTCCTGGTGGAACGCACTCACCAGGCCTTGGAGGGCGCGGAAGACCTGCTCACCGACCTGCTGGACATTTCCCGGCTGGACCAGGCTGCGGTTCGCCCGGACGTTGCGTCCTATCGGCTGGAAGAGTTGCTGGCGCCGTTGGTTTCCGAGTTTCAATCGGTGGCGGGCGCCGCGGGACTGGCGCTGCGCGCGCGCTTCGGTGATGAAGTGGTCATGACCGACCTGCGTCTGCTGACGCGGATCTTGCGCAATCTGCTCAGCAACGCCTGCCGCTACACGGACCACGGCGGCATTCTCCTGGCCGCCAGGCGCCGGGGAGGGCGCCTGAGCCTGGAGGTCTGGGACACGGGACGCGGCATTGCCGCCGACTGCCTGGAATCGATTTTTCTCGAGTTCAACCAGCTGGACGTGGGCCGGGCGGCGGATCGCAAAGGCGTGGGGTTGGGATTGGCGATCGTCGAGCGCATCGCCCATATTCTCGGCTATCGGGTCCAGGTGCGTTCCCGGCCAGGACGCGGCTCGGTGTTCAGCATCGAAGTGCCGCTGTCGGATGAAAAACCGTTGCCGTTGTCCGAGACGCCCGTCCAGGCGATGACCGGCAACCCGTTGCCCGGACGCCGGCTGCTGGTGATCGACAATGAACTCAGCATCCTGCAAAGCATGGCCGCGTTGCTGGGGCAGTGGGGCTGCGACGTGCTGACCGCCACCGACGAAGCGGCTGCTATCGACGTGCTGCAAGGCCACGCACCGGAGCTGATCCTGGCGGATTTCCACCTGGATCACGGGGTGGTCGGGTGCGAAGTGGTCAAGCACCTGCGTGAGCATTTCCAGCAGACCATCCCGGCGGTGATCATCACCGCCGACCGCAGCGACCAGTGCCGTCGCGCCCTGCGCAAACTGAATGCGCCGCTGCTCAACAAACCGGTCAAGCCGGGCAAGTTGCGGGCGGTGTTGAGCCAGTTGCTGGGCTAGCCTCCACCGCAACCCCCTCTGTGGGAGCGAGCCTGCTCGCGATAGCGGTGGGTCAGCTTGCATTGATGTTGAATGTGCCGCCGTCATCGTCGGATCGCCGCCCGGAGCAGGCTCGCTCCCACAGGGTTTTGCAAGTAACCCTCAAATATTTTCGAGCTGAAGACCGCCATCAAAACGCCGCCATTTGGTCGGCGTTTTCGCCCCGAATGTAAAAAGAGGCTTCGGTCTGGTTATTTCATTATGTAAACTCCCCCCGCTGCGACAATCGGGCACGGCCACGCCAGCCCCGATCAAGACCGTTTTGCAGTGTCCCTCACCCAGCTGAAGCCAAGACCTACAAGAAGTCAGTGCCGGAGAGACATAAACCGAGGCCGCTGTATTGCGCGGCCCTGTAGGTCCATCCTCCAGTCCATTCGAACCCGTCACGCTGGCGTTGCCGGCCATAGGCGTGGTCTATCCTTGAACAGACCGGAGGGCGGAATGGCGTTCCATCCTAGGGATACACACATGTTGAAGAAAACACACACGGCGCTACTGGGCCTGGCGATGGCGATGGGTCTTGCGACCACGCACGCCGCCGAGGCAAAAAAAGTGGACGTCCTGCTCATCGGTGGGGGCATCATGAGCTCGACACTCGGCGTCTGGCTCAATGAGCTGGAGCCGGGCTGGACCATGGAAATGGTCGAGCGCCTGGACGGTGTTGCCGAAGAAAGTTCGAATGGCTGGAACAATGCCGGTACCGGTCACTCCGCGCTGGCCGAGCTGAACTACACGCCGGAAGACAAGGACGGCAAGGTCGAGATCGCCAAGGCCATCGAGATCAACGAAGCCTTCCAGATCTCCCGTCAGTTCTGGTCCTGGCAGGTCAAGAACGGCGTGCTGAAGAACCCGCGCTCGTTCATCAACTCCACGCCGCACATGAGCTTCCTGTGGGGCGACGACAACATCGCTTTCCTGAAGAAGCGCTACGAAGCCCTTCAGGCCAGCCCGTTGTTCGCCGGTATGCAGTACTCCGAAGACCCCGCGCAGATCAGCAAGTGGGTTCCGCTGATGATGCAAGGGCGTGATCCGAGCCAGAAAGTCGCGGCCACCTGGAGCCCACTGGGTACCGACGTGAACTTTGGCGAAATCACCCGCCAGTTTGCCGCCTATCTGCAAACCAAGCCGAACTTCTCGCTGAAACTGTCCAGCGAAGTGGAAGACATCACCCGCAATGAAGACGGCACCTGGCGCGTTTCCTACAAGAACTTGAAGGACGGTACCGAAACCGAGACCGACGCCAAGTTCGTGTTCATCGGCGCCGGCGGCGGTGCTCTGCATCTGCTGCAGAAGTCCGATATTCCGGAAGCCCGCGAATACGCTGGCTTCCCGGTGGGTGGTTCGTTCCTGGTGACCGAGAACCCGACCGTCGCCCAACTGCACCTGGCGAAGGCCTACGGCAAGGCTTCGGTTGGCGCACCACCGATGTCGGTTCCGCACCTGGACACCCGCGTGCTCGATGGCAAGCGTGTGATCCTGTTTGGCCCGTTCGCGACGTTCTCCACCAAGTTCCTGAAGAACGGTTCGTACTTCGACCTGCTGACCAGCACCACGACCCACAACGTCTGGCCGATGACCAAGGTCGGTATCGAACAGTACCCACTGGTCGAATACCTGGCCGGCCAGCTGATGCTGTCGGACGAAGACCGTTTCAATGCACTGAAGGAATACTTCCCGGAAGCCAAGCAGGAAGACTGGCGCCTGTGGCAGGCCGGCCAGCGCGTGCAGATCATCAAGCGTGACGAAGAGAAGGGCGGCGTGCTGAAACTCGGTACTGAAGTGGTTGCTTCCCAGGACGGCAGCATCGCCGGCCTGCTGGGTGCCTCGCCAGGTGCTTCGACCGCAGCACCGATCATGCTGAGCGTGCTGGAGAAGGTCTTCAAGGACAAGGTCGCCAGCCCGGCCTGGCAGGAGAAGCTGCACCAGATCGTGCCAAGCTACGGCACCAAGCTCAACGACAGCCCTGAGCGCGTGGCTCAGGAATGGGCTTACACCAGCGAGGTCCTGCAACTGGATCCGCCACCGGCGATCGGCAAGCCAGGTACCCCGGCGGCACCGGCCAAGCCGGCAGCCAAAAACGACGGCAACCCAGCGGCCGACATGGCGCTGTAAACCGGACATTGTCTGGTGCTGTACAAGAACGCCGCTCATTGAGCGGCGTTTTTTATGCTGGGGTCAGCGGTGAGGCGCGGGCGTGGGCGTGTCTCGGAAGCGCCGGTCAAAATCCTCCGCCAATTGCGCCAGGGTAATGCTGCCCAAACGCTTGAGCAGCAACGCCTGGGCCTCATCGAAGGCTTCCGTCAACGCGCCGTTCACCGCCTGTTCCACCAGGCATTGCGGGTGGTCGGTGGACAAGCCGATGGAGAAAATCGAGGTACTGCCCAAGGCCTGGTGGATGTCGAGCAAGGTCATCTCCGACAGGGGCTTGCTCAGGGTCCAGCCGCCCCGATGGCCTTTTTCCGAGGTGACATAGCCCTGTTCCTTGAGCAATGCCATGGTCCTGCGCACCACCACCGGGTTGGTGCCCAACATCTGGGCGATGGTGTCCGAGGTGGCGGATTGCTGGTGGCGGTCCATGTGGATCAGGACGTGGAGCATGCGCGATAGGCGGGTGTCGGTTCTCATGATGGCGTTTTCTGTGGCTTCGGCTGCGAGTATCGCCTGTAATGGCAAAAGTTACGAGATCGTTGACAGGTGCTTTTCAAGGAACTTACGATGTGTCGAGACTTTCATCCCGTCGACCCTTCCCTTGGAGATCGATCATGCACTACGACGTCATCATCGCAGGCGGCAGTTACGCCGGTATGTCCGCAGGGCTTCAACTGGCCCGTGCCCGGCGCAACGTGCTGGTGATCGACGCCGGCCAGCGTCGCAACCGGTTCGCCGCAACCTCCCATGGCTTTCTTGGCCAGGACGGCCGGGCGCCCGGTGACATCGCCGATGACGCCCGATCCCAGCTCATGGCCTATTCCACCGTGGAATGGCGCTCGGACACTGCCATCAGCGCCGTTCCCGAGGCGGGTGGTTTCACCCTGGAGACTGCCCAGGGCCAATCCTACAGCGCCCGGCGCCTGCTATTGGCCACGGGGGTCATCGATGATCTGCCGGCGGTGGACGGGTTGGCGGAGCGCTGGGGTAAAAGCGTCTTCCATTGTCCCTACTGCCACGGTTATGAACTGCAGCAAGGCCCTATTGGCGTGTTAGCAACGTCAGAAATGTCGCTGCACCATGCGCTGATGCTCCCGGATTGGGGGCCTACCACGTTCTTTCTCAATGGCGCGTTCGAGCCCGACCCGGAACAGCGGGCCAGTCTTGAGCAGCGGGGGGTGACCCTGGTGTCGGAACGTGTCGAACGGATAGAGGGAGAGCGGGCCAATGTCGTTCTGGCAAATGGCCGAGTGATGGCGATCGACGGACTGTTTGTTTTGCCGCATACCCGCGTGGCTGGCTCGCTGGCCGCGTCCCTTGGCTGCGAGCTGGAAGACGGTCCACTCGGAGCCTTTATCCAGACTGATCTGACCCGCGAAACCAGCGTACCGGGGGTGTTTGCCTGCGGCGATGCGGCGATGCCATTCGGGTCGGTCGCGCTGTCCGTGGGCGATGGAGTGAGGGCCGGGTCGGGGGTGCATCGGTCGTTGATATTTGCGAAGGAGTAAGTCCAGGGGCCGCTGCGCGGCCCCTCTAGCACGCTATTGAGTGCCGAACATGGCGGTCCAGTAGATGCCCGCATCGCTCTTCGGGTCCACGGCATAACCGGCGCCCAGCTCGCGGAACTGTGGGTTCATCAGGTTGGCGCAGTGTCCTGGGCTCGCTAGCCAACCGTCCACCACCTTCAGGGCCGTGTCCTGCCCGGCGGCAATGTTCTCGCCGATCAATTGGCCGAGATAGCCGGCGAGTTCGGCGCGGTCGCCCGGCATGCGGCCATCGCGGTCCTTGTGGTCGAAGAAATTGTTGTTCGCCATGGCCCGGGTGTGGTTCACGGCGGCGAGGGCCAGGGTGGCGTTCCAGGCAAGTGGTGTGGTCGCGGCGAAGGCCTCGCTCCCGCACCGGCGCGGCTGGGCCCGGGCGCTATTGATCAGCTTCAGCAGCTTCTGGCCTTCGCCCTGCCAGTCCGCAAGGCGACCCGACAACAAGGGGCGCGCCAGCACAATGCGCCATTCGCGATCCAGCCGGCTGACGCCGATGTCGACAAACTGTGGGTCCAACACCACTTGGCAAAAGCTTTCCTGTACGGCTTTCATCGCCGCTTGTGCGTCACGGGGGCCGGACAGGCTGATGGCCTGCACGTTGACCATCGGATAGGCCGCGCGTGCCAGCGCTTGCTGTAGATCGCCAATGCCGTTGGCCGACAGGATCAACCGCGAGTCCATCGCCAGCGGCGGCAACTCCAGGGAGGCCTGGCCCGAGCAGCTTTGGGATTGGCTGCGATACAGATTGATGGACTCGACCAGTTTCGTCTCTTCGGTCGCCACGGCGCCGACGGTGAACGCCAGCCCCAGCGACAGCACGGCCAGGCGCAGGATGGATGAAATGGCACGCATGTAAATCTCCCTTGAGCGGACGGCGCCTATGATGCGCAATTTTTGCCCCGCTGGGGCAACGGTATTCACGCTCTTTTAAAATCCCGGGACAGTACCGTCTGGTACCGTTTGGGACAATCCTCATGTAGTGGGATCAGTTTTCTGCCGAATAAATCCATGATTGTCATTTCAAAGCCATAAAATCTGAAGTATCGCCTAGCGCCAGGTGGGGGTGCCTCGAAGATCAACGGAGCCCGTCATGTTGAAAGTGATCGAGCAGCAGGCCAGCGCATCGCTGCGCCAGCGGATGGAAGAGGCCGGGTGCGCCTTTGAATTTATCGTGCTCGCCCCGGAGGTTGGTGAGGTGATCACCCCGGTGCATCACCGCCAGGCCGTGGATCAATTATTCCTCGCCATCAGGCATCTGTGGCTGGAGCGACATCGCCAGATGATCCTCGATCCTCGCTATGCCGATACCGCGCCTCCCGGCATGAGCTGGGACTTGGACAAAGCCCGAGCCAAGCCGCTGGACCGGCAGGAGGTCGCGCAACTTATGCGAACCGACAGGGAGGCGCACAATCCACCGCCTTTTGCCTTGTATGAGGCCTTTTGCGAGCCGCCTTACGGCACCCGCTTCGGCGATGGTCACTTACAAGCGCTGTTCAGGGAGTGGCTCGGCCTGCTCGGGCTTGAGGCGGGCGTCGAGGTGGAAGTACTGAACTGGGTCGACAATTTCAACCTCGACTGGCTGGCCAGCGACGAGCCCGATCCCGCCCGGGACCCCTGGAGTGATTATTTCGACGACGGCCTGGAGTGGTGGGGCGTGTGGTGCCTCAGCATCTGGAACCCCCGACGCCGGACACTCAGCGTGCTGGCGGCCAGCACCACGGATTGAGACAGTCAACGCGCCGCCTGCACCCCACCCAGCGGCACCGCGCGAACCATCACGCTGATTGCCGCCAACGCCGCGATCAACAACCCCGGCGACGTCGCCAGTAACACCCCCGTGGTCCCAGCCCCGGCCGCCAGGATCTGCCCGGCAGCCAGGGGGCCAGCGACCGAGCCCAGTCGGCCGATGGCAACTGCCGCACCGACGCCGGTGGCACGTACGGCCGTCGGATAAGAGGGCGGCGCCAAGGCGTACAGCACCAACTGTGCGGCCATGACAAACAGGCCGGCGCAGAATCCGGCGACGGCGATCGGTACGATACCGACCGACAAGCCGACCCCGGCCAGGGCACTCAACAACCCGGCATAGACGAACAGCACCACCTTGATCCCGTTGCAGCGGTCCAGCAACAGGCCGCCGAGCAACGAGCCGAGGGTTCCGCCGATATTGAACAGCATCTGTACCAGCCCGGCCTGGGGCTTGCTGAAGCCCTGTTCCAACAGCAACGACGGCAGCCAGTTGAGCAGCATGTACATGACCGTCAGGGTGAAGAAATAACTCAGCCAGAGCGCGAAGGTGGTACGGGCCCGACCGTCACCGAACAACGCCTGTCCAGTCGAGGTACGCGCCTCGGCGCCGACATCCTGCGCCTGGCGAAAGGCGCTGGATTCCGGCAGCCACAGCAGCATGAGCGGTACGACCAGCAGTGGCGCCAGGCCGCCGATGAAGAACGTCATCTGCCAGTGTTCACCGAACAGCATCGCGACCACGGCCGCCAACGCGCCCCCAGCGGCACACCCGCATACATCACGCTGATGGCCGTGCCCCGTCGCTGTTCGCCCACGGCCTCGGCGCACAGGGCGATGAGGTTGGGCAGGGCGGCGCCCAGGCCAAGGCCGGTCATGAAACGCACCAGCAGCAGGCTGGCGTACTGCTCGACATAAGCGGTGCTGAGGGAAAACACACCGAACACCAGCACGGCGCCGACAAGGATCTTCTTGCGGCCGATGCGATCTGCGATCCAGCCCCCGAAGAAGGCCCCGGGCAGCAGCCCGATGATGCCCGCACTGAACACCCAGCCCATCATTTTCGGGTCCAGCACGAAGGTCTGCCGCAGGCCGGCAGCCGCGGTACCGGCCGATTGCAGGTCGAAACCTTCGATCAGCGCAACGATGAAACACAAGGCGATGGTCAGCGTCGCACGACGCGCCGGATGATTCATGACAAGTCCTCTTATTGTTTTTGTCAGGGGCCCGACTCTCAGCCAGCCGGTAAGCCGAATCAGATTAACAAAGCTAACTAAAAAATGAATCGTGTCGAATTGGTGCGGTATTTTTCAGGTATTACTAACAAAATCAGTAAGTTGAATATTGATTTTAGAAAAACCGTAAAAATGGTTAATGATATTAATGTTCGATTATCGGTCATTTCGGATTGACGGGGAGGGCGCTCGGTTTCCATTCTTCTGTTCCGTGTCCTCATCCAGCTGTGGGGACCGCAGAAAAACAACAACAATAAAAAGGACTTTCGAACATGCCGAACCTTGTCCGGGGTGCTTGTGCAGCAGCCCCCTTTACACGTCTCGCTCATCTGCTGGTCCTGGGGCTGGGCCTATCCTCGACCACTGCGTGGGCCGCGGGCTTCATCGACGACAGCCATGGCACCTTGACCCTGCGCAACTACTACATGGACCGCGATTACAAGGATGACGGTGCCAAGACGGCGGCCAGGGAATGGGCCCAGGGGGTGATCATGAACATGGAGTCGGGCTTCACCCCCGGTGCCTTCGGTGTCGGCGTGGATGCCCGGGGATTGCTGGGGATCAAGCTCGACTCTTCGCCCGATCGCAGCGGCACCGAACTGCTGCCGGTGTCCAGCAGCGACAAGCGCGCGGCGGACGAGTATTCACGCCTGGCGCTGACTGGCAAGCTGCGCTTCGGCCAGACCCTCGTGAAGACCGGCGATGTGTCGATTTTCCTGCCGTTTGCGTTCGCCAGCCCGTCACGGTTGCTGCCGCAGACCTTCCGCGGCACGACCCTCAGTTCCAAGGACATCGAGGGGCTGACGCTGAACACCGGCTACATCGATCGCATCAACCGACGCGACTCCACCGATTACCAGCCGATGAGCATCGCGTCACCCAATCGCCGTTTCAACGGTGCGGCCACTGCCTCCCACATGGCGTATGTCGGCGGTGATTACCAGATCACCAAAGACCTCGGCCTGCGCGCCTATCACGCCGAAGTGGCGGACCTGTATCAGCAGGACACCCTGGCGTTGCTGCATAACCTGACCCTGGGCGACGGCATGTTGACCACGGACCTGCGCAGTTTCTTCAGCCGTGAAGACGGTGCCGCCAAGGCCGGCAAGGTGGACAACCGCAATGTCTCGGCGCTGGTCGGCTATCGCTGGGGCGGTCATCGGGTCAGCCTGGGCTACATGCACGCCAGCGGCGATACCGCCACGCCCTACGTGTCCGGCACCGAGTTGATGGGGTTGAGCGAGATGACCATGAGTTCGGATTTCCTCAATGCCCGGGAGCGCACCTGGCAGGCGATCCATGACTACGACTTCGCCGCGGTCGGCGTGCCCGGGTTGAGGACGCGCTTGCGCTATGTACGCGGTGACCACATTGACCTGGCCGCCCTCGGTGCCGATGATCGCAAGGAGCGCGAGTTCCAGATGGAGCTGGGGTACGTGATCCAGAGCGGCCCGCTGAAGGATGTCGGGTTGCTTGCGCGCAAGTCGATCTATCGCAATGATTTTCCGGGCAGCGCGGCGTTTCGCGATGAAAACCAGACACGGTTCCTGGTGACGTACAGCGTGCCCATTTGGTGAAGGATGGGGGGATCCAGGGTTCTTGTGGCGAGGGGATTTATCCCCGCTGGGCTGCGCAGCAGCCCCGAAAGGGCCGGCTCACCGAGGAGACCGTTCAAAGGACTGCTGCGCAGTCCAGCGGGGATAAATCCCCTCGCCACAAAAGCATCCTGCTACTGATAGACCTTCTTCAACAACCGCAACAATTCTTCCCGCTCCGCACCGGAGAGGGCGGCCGTGGAGTCGAGGTCGCTCTGGGCGGCGATCTGCTTGAGTTCCTTGAGCAGGGTTTCGCCGGTCTTGCTCAGGAATATCCCATAGGAGCGTTTGTCCGGCTTGCAGCGCACCCGCACGGCCAGCGCCCGGCTTTCCAGCTTGTTCAACAGCGGCACCACTTGTGGCGGTTCGATCGCCAAGGCCTTGGCCAGGTCGGCCTGCATCAGGCCCGGATTCTGGTCGATGATCGCCAGCGCCGAGAACTGGGCCGGCCGCAGGTCATGAACGGCCAGTTGACTGATGAGGTTCTGGAACAGTTTCAGCTGGGCGCGACGCAGGGCGTAACCGATCAGGTCATCCAGCGCGGAGTCCAGCGGCGCCGGCACGTCGCCGCCGTCAGTTGCGCTCCCGGCGGGTTCGGCAAGCTTGGAAGACTTGGCCATCGAAAAAAGCATCCTCAAGGTTAATTATTAACAAGGCTATCCAGTTTGCCGAGGTTATGCCGCGATGGCTATGGTCGATTGCGAATTCATTGATCTAAGGCTTCATTTTTGTGAACGAAAAAACCTGGGTAAACCGATTAATAGTTAATTGACATAACTAGTTTTGCGGTTTAGCTTTTGTTCATCTTCAGCCAAAGAACAAGAGAGCACGTGTCATGAGCAATTACGAAGGTCGTTGGACAACGGTCAAAGTCGACGTCGAGGAAGGCATTGCCTGGGTCACCCTCAATCGCCCGGAAAAACGCAATGCCATGAGCCCGACCCTCAACCGCGAGATGATCGACGTGCTGGAAGCCCTGGAGCAGGATCCGGCGGCCGGCGTACTCGTGTTGACCGGAGCCGGTGATGCCTGGACCGCCGGCATGGACCTCAAGGAGTATTTCCGTGAGGTGGACGCCGGACCGGAAATCCTCCAGGAGAAGATCCGTCGCGAAGCCTCGCAGTGGCAGTGGAAACTGCTGCGCATGTACGCCAAGCCGACCATTGCCATGGTCAACGGCTGGTGCTTCGGTGGTGGTTTCAGCCCGCTGGTGGCATGCGACCTGGCGATCTGCGCCGACGAAGCCACGTTCGGCCTGTCGGAAATCAACTGGGGCATCCCGCCTGGCAACCTCGTCAGCAAGGCCATGGCCGATACCGTGGGGCATCGCCAGTCGCTGTACTACATCATGACCGGCAAGACCTTCGGTGGGCAGAAGGCCGCCGAAATGGGCCTGGTCAACGAAAGCGTACCCCTGGCGCAACTGCGTGAGGTCACGATAGAGCTGGCGCGCAACCTGCTGGAGAAGAACCCGGTGGTACTACGGGCGGCCAAGCACGGCTTCAAGCGTTGCCGCGAACTGACCTGGGAGCAGAACGAAGACTACCTGTACGCCAAGCTCGACCAGTCGCGCCTGCTGGACAAAGAGGGCGGTCGCGAACAAGGGATGAAGCAGTTCCTCGACGACAAGAGCATCAAGCCGGGCCTGCAGGCCTACAAGCGCTGAGACGCAGGCGCAGCGGGTGGCTCCAGAAGCGCCCGCAGGCTGTTCGTCAAAGGCCCTTGGCGCTACCGTGAACGTATTCCCGATAAAGACAATAAAGAGGAATCACCATGCTGGACGTGCCCCTGTTGATCGGCGGCCAGTCGTGCCCCGCCCGTGACGGTCGGACTTTCGAGCGTTGCAATCCGGTGACTGGAGAAGTGGTGTCCCGTGTGGCCGCCGCCACGGTGGAAGACGCCGACGCGGCCGTGGCCGCCGCGCATGCCGCGTTTCCCGCCTGGGCCGCGCTGGCCCCCAACGAACGTCGCAGCCGTCTGCTGCGGGCGGCCGAGCAGTTGCAGGCCCGCAGCGCTGAGTTCATCGCCGCCGCCGGCGAAACCGGCGCCATGGCCAACTGGTATGGCTTCAATGTGCACCTGGCGGCGAACATGCTGCGCGAAGCCGCCGCCATGACCACTCAGATCAACGGCGAAATCATTCCTTCGGACGTGCCCGGCAGTTTTGCCATGGCCCTGCGCCAGCCCTGCGGCGTGGTGCTGGGCATTGCACCATGGAATGCCCCGGTGATTCTCGCCACCCGCGCGATCGCCATGCCCCTGGCCTGCGGCAACACCGTGGTGCTCAAGGCGTCGGAGATCAGCCCGGCGGTGCACCGCTTGATCGGCCAGGTGCTGCAGGACGCCGGGTTGGGTGATGGTGTGGTCAACGTGATCTGCAATGCGCCTGCGGACGCTGCGGTGATCGTTGAGCGACTGATCGCTAACCCGGCGGTGCGCCGCGTCAACTTCACCGGTTCGACCCACGTCGGACGTATCGTAGGCGAGTTATCGGCCCGTCACCTCAAGCCGGCGCTGTTGGAACTGGGCGGCAAGGCGCCGTTTCTCGTACTGGACGACGCCGACCTGGACGCCGCGGTGGAAGCGGCTGCCTTCGGGGCGTACTTCAACCAGGGCCAGATCTGCATGTCTACCGAGCGACTGATCGTGGACACGAGCGTGGCCGATGCCTTCGTTTCCCGGTTGAAGGCGAAGATCGCCACCTTGCGTGCCGGTGACCCCGCCAGCGGTGATTCGGTGCTGGGTTCGCTGGTCGACGTCAGTGCCGGCCAGCGCATCAAGGGCATGATCGACGATGCCCTGGCCAAAGGCGCCACGCTGGTGGCGGGCGGCCAGTTGGAGGGCAGCATTCTGCAACCGACCCTGCTCGATGGGGTGACGCCGGACATGCGCCTGTACCGTGAAGAGTCCTTTGGTCCGGTGGCGGTGTTGTTGCGCGGCAGCGGTGACGAAGCCTTGCTCCGCCTGGCCAACGATTCCGAATTCGGCCTGTCGGCGGCCATTTTCAGCCGCGACACCAGCCGGGCACTGGCCTTGGCTCAACGGATCGAATCGGGCATCTGCCATATCAACGGTCCGACCGTGCACGACGAGGCGCAGATGCCCTTCGGCGGAGTCAAGTCCAGTGGTTACGGCAGCTTCGGCGGCAAGGCGTCCATCGAGCATTTCACCCAGTTGCGTTGGGTGACCTTGCAGAACGGTCCCCGGCACTACCCGATCTGATATCCATCGCATTGCGGGTGGCGGTGCCTCGAAAACCGCCGCCCGATGCAGGCCAGACATAACAATAACAAGGTCGCAGCCAGACGCTGCCACACTCCACTCGCATCGCGGGACCCGAGTGTGCCTTGGTGGAGGAAATGTACGTGAGTTCCGAGTTCAGATCGTCCTCCCAACCCGGCTCCGGGCTCTACCGCCAGGTGTCGATTGGTCACCCTGCGGTTGAGGTCAGTGAGGAGCAGGGCATCTTGCACATGCGCTCCCTGGAAGCCCTGGCCCCATTGCCGGCGCGCTTGCTCGACCGGCTGGTGCATTGGGCCCAGGTGCGCCCACAACAGACCTTTATCGCTGCCCGGCAGAGAGGGGGTGACTGGCGTCGGGTCAGCTACGCCGAAATGCTCGACAGCGTCCGCGCCATTGCCCAGGGCCTGCTGGCTTATGGATTGTCTGCCGACAAACCCCTGGCCCTGCTTTCGGGCAACGACATCGAACACCTGCAGATGGCCCTCGGGGCGATGTATGCCGGCATTCCCTATTGTCCGGTGTCGCCGGCCTATTCGTTGTTGTCCCAGGATTTTGCCAAGCTGCGGCATGTCTGCGACCTGCTGCAGCCGGGGCTGGTGTTCGTCAGCCAGGCTGCGCCGTTTGAACGTGCAGTCAATGCGGTATTACCGGCGAATGTGCCGTTGATCACGGTGGATGGCGAGATGGCGGGGCGCTCCCGGGCAAGCTTCGCCAGCCTGTTGGCGCAGCCCGGCGGTGCCGAGGCCGAGCATGCCTTTGCCGCTACGGGCCCCGACAGTATCGCCAAGTTTCTCTTCACCTCAGGTTCCACCAAACTGCCCAAGGCCGTGGTCACCACCCAGCGCATGCTCTGTGCCAACCAGCAGATGCTGTTGCAGACCTTTCCGGTGTTCGGCGAAGCACCGCCGGTGCTGGTGGACTGGTTGCCGTGGAACCACACCTTTGGCGGCAGTCACAACGTTGGCATCGTGTTGTACAACGGCGGGACGTTTTACCTGGATGACGGCAAGCCCACCGCCCAGGGATTCGCTGAAACCTTGCGCAACCTCAAGGAGATTTCGCCGACTGCCTACCTGACCGTGCCCAAGGGCTGGGAGGAACTGGTCAGTGCCCTGGAGCGCGATGGCGAGTTGCGCGAGCGCTTCTTCAAGCGCGTCAGCCTGTTTTTCTTTGCCGCCGCCGGCCTGTCGCAGAGCACCTGGGACCGGCTCGACAAAGTGGCCGAGCAGCATTGCGGCGAACGGATCCGCATGATGGCCGGGCTGGGGATGACCGAAGCCTCTCCGTCCTGCACCTTTACCACTGGACCGTTGTCCATGGCCGGCTACATCGGCCTGCCGGCGCCGGGTTGCGAAGTGCGATTGGTGCCGGTGGACGGCAAGTTCGAAGGCCGCTTTCGCGGGCCGCACATCATGCCCGGCTACTGGCGCTCGCCGCAGCAGACGGCCGAGGTGTTCGACGAGGACGGGTTCTATTGCTCGGGCGATGCGATCAAGTTGGCCGATCCGGCCAATCCGCAACTGGGGTTGATGTTCGACGGGCGGATTGCCGAGGACTTCAAGCTGTCCTCCGGCGTGTTCGTCAGCGTCGGGCCGTTGCGCAACCGTGCGGTGCTGGAAGGCACGCCCTACGTCCAGGACCTGGTGGTGACCGCGCCGGATCGCGAATGCCTGGGCGCCCTGGTATTCCCGCGGCTTCCCGAATGCCGACGCCTGTCGGGCCTGCCCGCGGACGCCAGCGATGCCCAGGTACTCGCCAGCGCCCCGGTCCGTCGTTGGTTCGCCGACTGGCTGCAACGCCTCAACCACGGGGCCAGCGGCAATGCCAGCCGAGTCGAGTGGATCGCCTTGCTCGATGAACCGGCGTCCATCGACCGCGGCGAAATCACCGACAAGGGCTCCATCAACCAGCGGGCGGTGTTGCAATGGCGGGCGGCGAAAGTCGAAGCGCTATACCGCGGCGAAGATGAGTCGATCCTGCGGGCAACACCTACCCGTTAAACACCCAACCCAGTGGGAGCGAGCCTGCTCGCGATAGCGGTCTACCAGTCGATTCTGCAGCGACTGACCCACCGCTATCGCGAGCAGGCTCGCTCCCACACTGGTTCTTCAATGGACACACATTCTACGTCCGGCCCCAAATCCCCTGTGGGAGCGAGCCCTGCTCGCGATAGCGGTCTATCAGTCGCCGCTGCAGTGGCTGACCCACCGCCATCGCGAGCAGGCTCGCTCCCACAGGGCTTCTGCAGTGGACACACATTCCGCGTCCGGCCCCAAATCCCCTGTGGGAGCGAGCCCTGCTCGCGATAGCGGTCTATCAGTCGACGCTGCAATGGCTGATCTACTGTCATCGCGAGCAGGCTCGCTCCCACGGGGTTTTGCTTTTACTATGGCGGTCTCTTTTCCCTGGAAGTACCCCGGATGAGTAAGCCCGGCCAAACGGTGCTGGTTGCGTTGCGCAGAATGATTGCCTCTGGCGAGCTGGCGGCCGGTGAGCGGTTGATGGAGATTCCCACGGCGCAACGGTTCGGCGTGTCGCGAATGCCGGTTCGCATGGCGTTCAGGACGCTGGAGCAGGAGGGGTTGCTGGTGCGCTTCGGCGGGCGTGGGTTCCAGGTGCGTTCGGTCAGCGCCGAGGACATTGCCGGCGCGGTGGAAGTGCGCGGTGTGCTGGAAGGCCTGGCCGCGCGCCAGACCGCCGAACGAGGCCTCGACGCAGAGGCCCGCGCCATCCTCGAACAATGCCTGGTGCAGGGCGACGAACTGTTCGCCAAGGGCTACGTGACCGAGGAAGACCTGGAGGTCTATCACGACCTCAACATGCGCTTTCACCAGGTGATAGTCGAGGGCAGCCACAACCCGGCCATTGCCGATGCGCTGGCTCGCAACGATCATCTGCCATTCGCCTCAGTCACCGCCCTGGCGGTGGATCGGCAGAACATGGCCGGCGAGTATCGGCGCTTCAACTATGCCCACATGCAACACCACTCGGTGTTCGACGCGCTGATCCATCGCCAGGGCGCGCGGGCCGAGGCGATCATGCGCGAACATGCCAACGCCACCTTGCGCTACGCCGAGGTGTTCGGCTCGACCTTGGCGGATGAGCGGATGAAGGTGATCTTGCGTTCCGAGTGAATACCATTGTGGGAGCGAGCCTGCTCGCGATGGCGGTGTATCAGTTACAGGTCTTTCACTGATCCAGCGCCATCGCGAGCAGGCTCGCTCCCACAGGGATAGGGTAGGCTGGGGGACTAGAGGTCCAGCACCAGCAACGGCGTCTTCGATCTGGAGCAGCACGGCGTGAACTGGTCGTTGCAAGCCTGCTCGGCCTCGGTCAGGAACATGTCGCGATGTTCCGGCACGCCTTCCAGTACGCGGGTCAGGCAGGTGCCGCAGACACCTTGCTCGCAGGAGATCGGAATCTCGATGCCATGGCTTTCCAGCACCTGCACGACGCTGCGGTCCTTGGGCACTTCGAACACTTGGCCGCTGCTGGCCAGCTTCACGGCAAAGCTGCCGTCGGCGCGGGTATCGGTGGGGGCGGCGGCGAAGTATTCGCGGTGCAGGCAGGCGTCCTGCCAGCCCTGGGCCCTGGCGGTGTCCAGCACATGTTGCATGAACCCGCCGGGGCCGCAGACATAAAGGTGCACGTCTTCGCTGGGCGACGCCAGCACCCGAGCAGTATCCAGTGCGGTCTCGGGCGCTTCGTCGAAATGCAGGAACACCCGATCGGCATACGGAGCCTGACCCAGGCGCTCGACGAAGGCGGCCCGCTCCAGGGACCTGGCGCAATAATGCAATTCGAACATCGCGCCACTCTGCGCAAGGTGCTCGGCCATGGCCAGGATCGGCGTGATGCCGATACCTCCGGCGAACAGCAGATGGCGCCGGGCCTGGAGGGCGAGGGGGAACAGATTGCGCGGTTCGCTGATGAACAACCGCACGCCGGGCAGGATCTGCTCGTGCAGGCTGCTTGAGCCGCCCCGCGACGCTGGATCCTTGAGCACGCCGATGAGATAACGGTGCCGTTCCTCGGGGTGGTTGCACAGCGAATACTGCCGAATCACCCCACCCGGCAAATGCACATCGATATGGGCACCGGCCGTGAAGGCGGGCAAAGGCTGGCCGTCGACACGGGTCAGCTCGTAGCTGCAGATGTCCAGGGCTTCGTTGTGCCGCGCCGCGACCTGAACTTCGATCATGGCCGTTGCTCCGCGGGTTGTGGCTGATGGGTACTGGCAATCAACCCCGCCTGGGACTCGCGCTCACGGGCGATCCAGCGTTCCAGCACCCGACGCGACTGCACGCCACCGGCATCGATGTTGAGCTTGAGCAGGTTGCGTTGCGGATGGTCCAGCAGGTTGCGTTGCTGGCGCTCGAGCATCTCCAGGTCTTCGCTGAAAATCTTGCCCTGGCCTTCGCGAATGCTCGCGGTCAGGGCTTCGTCCTTGGGCTGGAAATGCCGGGCCATGCCCCAGAAATACCAGATGGACGTTTCGGTTTCCGGCGTAATGAAATCCACCACGATGCTCGACGCCTTGAACTGCGGCGCGGCGTGATAGCCGCCGTTGCCGGCATGGGCCACGCCGACTTCGATCATGACATGGCTGGGCGGGGTGAAGCGGCAGATCTGCCAGCGGTCCACCGGTACGTCGTCGGCCAGGTTGTTACCACGCAGGGCCATGCGCCAGAACGGTGGGGCCATGATGTTTTCCATGTGTCGGGCGGTGATGACCTCGTCGCCTTCGACTGTGGTCACCGGTGGCGCCTCGTCGATCTCCTTCTGGCCGATGCTCGAGGCATGCACATAGGTCTCGTGGGTCAGGTCCATCAGGTTGTCGATCATCAGGCGGTAGTCGCACTGAATGTGGAACAGGCCGCCGCCATAGGCCCATTCTTCATTTTCCGCCCATTCCAGAGGATGGATCAGTGCCGGGTCGGCCAAGGCCTGGTCGCCGGGCCAGACCCAGATGAATCCGTGGCGTTCCTGTACGGCAAAGGTCTTGTTGCAAGGAAATCCGCGCACCCGTTGCCCTGGCATCTCGACCGTCTTGCCATCGCAGCCCATCACCAGACCGTGGTAACCACACACCAGGTTGCCGTTCTCGACGTAGCCCAAGGAAAGCGGGGCGCCGCGGTGGGGGCAGAAGTCCTCGACAGCGGCGACCTTGCCTTCATGGCCACGGTAGAAAACCATTTTCTCGCCGCAGATCTGACGACCCAGGGGCTTCTCGGCGATTTCCTCGGGGGTGCAGGCAACGTACCAGGCGTTCTTGGGATACATGACGGGTCTCCAGGTGGTTTTTGTTTTTCTATGGATCCATTAAGTCTCTTAACTAGTTTTGTTGTCAACGTATTATCGACGAATTGAGGGGGATTTCATTTTTAGTGGATCCATTGGTGTTGTCGCTCGACGAGCAGGATTTCGCACGGGTTGGCTCGAACTGGCGCCAAGGACATACTGCGACACGGGTTCTTGCGTGGCACATCGGAGTGATTCATGAAAACCAAGGCAGTCCTCACTGAACAAGATGTTGCACAGTTGTTGGTAGCAGCCAAGGAGCTGGCGCATCAGCGCCAGTGGGCCGTGTCGGTCTGTGTGGTGGACGATGGCGGCCATCCCCTTGGCCTGTTGCGGTTGGACGGTGCCTCGCCGTTGTCGGCCTACATCGCCACGGAAAAGGCCCGCACCGCCGCCATGGGCCGGCGTGACAGCAAGTTTTTCGAAGACATGATCAATGAAGGTCGCTACGCCTTCCTCAGTGCGCCACATCTGCATGGCATGCTCGAAGGCGGTGTGAGCATTCGCCATGATGGACAGTGCATCGGGGCCATCGGCGTATCCGGGGTCAAGTCCGAGCAGGACGCCGAACTGGCGCGACTGGCGCTGGAAGCGGTGTTGCCGGCCCTGGTTCCTGATCCTTGATCGGAGTGGGGAGCGCCAGTGTGTCCAATGTGGGAGCGAGCCTGCTCGCGATAGCGGTCTATCAGTCGACCCTGCAGTGGCTGAACTCCGTCATCGCGAGCAGGCTCGCTCCCACAGGGATCTGCGCAGGGTCTTCAGAATTCGCTGCACAAATCTTCCAGACAGGCCTCGCGCTGAGCAGTTAATCTGCTCAAACGGATAAATCGAACAGGATTACCCATGACCTCGCGCAACTGGATCGATCTCAAGCAGGACGCCACGTCCGGTATCGAGACCGTGCGCGCGCATTTTGAAGGGCATGCCTACGATCCCCATTGGCATGATGCGTACCTGGTCGGCGTGACCGAGGAGGGTGTACAGCAGTTCCATTGCCGCCGCCAGCAGCACAACAGCACGCCGGGCAAGGTTTTCCTGCTGGAACCTGGAGAACTCCATGATGGGCATGCGCCCCAGGTCGGCGGTTTTACCTATCGCACCTTATACCTGGAGCCCCACTGGCTGGAGCGAGAGTTGCGCTCGTTGTTCGACGTCGCGCCAGACAACGCACAGCTGGGGTTCGCCGCCACCCTGGCCGACGATGCACGCTTGGCGAACGCGACGGCCCTGGCGTTCCAGAGCCTGCACGACCAGGAAATCCGCATCGTCCGCCAGACGGCGCTCGACACTCTGTTGGCCAACCTGACCCAGCACTTGCACTGGCGGGCGCGGATCAACCCCGACCCACGCCTGCCGTTGGTTGCGCAGCAGGCTCGCGATTATCTGCACAGCCACCTGAACGAAGACATCGGCCTGGATGATCTGGCGCGGGTCACCGGCGTCGATCGGTTCCGTCTGACCCGTGCGTTCAAGGCAGCGTTCGGCCTGGCCCCCCACGCTTATCTGATCCAGTTGCGATTGGCCAGGGCGCGACGTCTGCTGGCCCGCGGCGAGAGCGCTGTGGCCGTGGCGGCCCAGCTCGGGTTTGCCGACCAGAGTCACCTGGGCCGCTGGTTCCAGCGCGCCTATCGCTTGAGCCCGGCGGACTACCGCAAGCGCTGCTCAATTGTTCCAGACTGAGCCCGGTCCACGGGGGAGGATAAGGTTAATCCTTCACCGAGAAATTGCTCCATGGACCAGTTACTGCCGTTTGCCTTGTTCGCGTTTGTCGCCTCCATCACCCCCGGCCCGACCAATATCCTGGTGTTGAGCCACAGCTCGCGCTTTGGCCTGCCGACCACCGTCCCGATCATCCTCGGGGCCTGTGCCGCGGCGGCTTTGCTGGTGTTGCTGGTGGGCACGGGGCTGGGGGACGTGCTGGCCCGCCACGCGACGATTCAAACGGCACTGTCCTGGGCCGGCATCGCCTGGCTGAGCTGGATGGCCTGGCAGATTTTCAGCGCGCCGGCCCAGGCCATCGATCCCGACCAGCCCGTCGAGGGACCGAGGCTCGGTCTGGTCGGGGCGGCCGGCTTGCAGTTGGTGAACCCGAAGACCTGGATGATGGCGCTGGCGGTGGTCAGCGTGTTTGCCGGCGCCGAAGCCGACCGTACCGTGCGGGTCCTGTGGCTGTCCCTGGCATTTTTTGCGATCTCGATTCCCTGCATGACCGTCTGGGCTTACCTGGGCCTCGGTGCTGCCAGGTTCTGCCGTTCCGCCGTGGCGATGGGACGGTTCAATCGGACCATGGCGCTGTTGCTGCTGGCCTCGGCGTGGCTGACCTTGCTGGTGTGAGGGGAGGTGACCTCCGTGGCTACCAAAGCCCGCAACCCCTTGCAACGGTTGCGCGGTTTTAAAAAACGGCCATTTCTTGGAGCATCGGGTTCGCGCCGGTTGAGCGCATCTCGATTGCCAATCGCCCCCAAGGATGGAGGTCCACCATGTCTACCCTCGATACCCATGTCGAGTTCATCCAGGCCCGGCTGCCCGCCTGGCTGAAACGAGCCACACGACCCCAGCAGGAACGCTTCAAGGTACTCACCCGGCAACTGCAGCGCGACAGCGATGCGCTGAATGCGTTGCTTACCGACTTGCCATCGCCCTATGCCTTTACCCTCGATCTGCTCAAGGTGCAGCCGCAGCTCCAAGGCTGGATCCGGGTGAATGGCGGCGGCAGCGTCGCCGATGCCATACGCCGGGCACGGGTCAGGCGTGGGCCTTTCGTGACCGATCCCTCGTTGTCGGTGATCGAAGCGGCCATGGGCAACTACCCTCCCGCTGACGCGGTTATCGGGGGGATTTCGATAAGAAGGGTGAGTTGTTCATCCAGGGCAGGCCGGGAGAATTCAACCAGGGGGACAGCCCAACGAACCGTGCGCCACTGGATATGACGCCGGCCAGTTTCGCCAGCCTCTGTCGGCAGGTGGACGTCGGTGGGACATATCGGCGCAAGCTCGAACAGCGGCTGCCCCGCATCGCCGGTGAGACTCCGGTCGTAGCAAAGGCCTACATGGCGTATGCACGCAGCCTGTTGGCTCATGATGCCTACGAGGCGAAGTTGGCCGGACGCCTGGATAGCACCGGTGAACGGCTATTGGCCCATGCCGGTGTCCAGTTGGAAGCGCGGCCCGTGACGCCCTTGGCCTGCGAGGTCAAGGCGCTGGAGCTGCTGTCCGCGCCGTTGTTCGGCGCCCGGGTGTACTGGGGGCTGGCGAGCGACGCCAGCGGTGTTCGTCCGATCGTCCTGCACATGCCCCACGATACCGTGGCTCCGCTCAAACAGTTCGCAAGTTTGCAGGCGCTATCGTCGGAGCTGACCGAGCGGGTCCGTAAACGCAGCTATCGCCAGAGCCTGACGCAATACTTCCCGCTGCGTCTGCAGGCGAGCCTGGGGGAGGCCCTGCACGATCAGGTGGAGTGGACGATCACCGACAACCCCAATCTGTTCCAGGAAATCCATGCTCGCATCACCGGTTGGCGTGAGGGCGAGCAGGGTGAGAGCGGCAATCCCCGTCGCATTCGGATCCCCGTGCCCAGGGTCGCCTGGGGCCTGAATGAGGTGCGCGAGGATCATTGGCACGCCGCCTACCATGAGTGGCGGGGCCATGCGCTGGGCAACGCCTCGGCATTGATGGTGTCGACCCGGGATCAGGATTGGCGGGCGCTGCTGGCACGGCTGGAATACTGGGAGAGTCTGCTCGAGCGTTCGCTGATGCTCGCGGCCACCTTTTTCCCGTTCTGCGTGCCCATCGGCATGGGGGCCGCGGTGGTCGGTGGGGTGCGCCTGGCGTATGAGATTTTCGAAGGTATCCAGGCGTTCAACGAAGGCCACGCACAAGAGGGGATCGAGCATATTTTCAATGTGCTGTTCGGGGTCGCTCAAGGCGCCTACCTGGGGTTCATAGGTGCAGCCATTGAACCCATGCCCGTGGCGGACGGTAGCACCCGGTTGTGGAATGGCGACGTCCGTCCCTTCGAAGCGCGGCGCCTGCCGCCGGTGGAGGCCGAGCAGGACGCCTGGGGCGTCTGGCGCACGACCGACGCGGCCTGGGTGCGGATCGAGGATCGTTATTTCGAAGTACAAGGCACACAGGACAATCTGAGCCTGCGCCTGCCGTCGGGGCACAGGGGCGTCACGCCGCCGTTGGAATGGAGCCGCGCCCGTGGCTGGCAGTGGGCGCATCGCAACCCGTTGCAGCGCGGTAATCTGGAGTTGCTGCGCACGTTTGCCGAGACACCTGCCGAACTGGACAACCCTACGGTCCTCAGCGTGCAACGCCAGGTTGGCATCAGCGAGGCGCATTTGCGCTACCTGCAAGTCGAGGCACAGCCGATGCCAGCCATCTTGGCCGATGCCCTGGATGAGGCCCGGAACTGGCAATGGGTGCGGCACACCATTGACCGTCTACGCCGTGGCGAAGCCCCCCAGGGCATGCATTTTCGCATCGTCCAGACCCTCGCGGAGCTGCCGGGCTGGCCGGAAGACATGACGTTGCGCTACCACGATGGGATGCGAATTTACCCTGTGGGCGATGCGGCCGACACGCGCTCTATCCTGTTAATGCGAGCGGATCTCGCGCGGGATAACTGGGCCGCTCGAATCCTGGATGGGCTGAACGTGGATGAGCAGACCGCGCTGCTGGGCCAGAACAGCCTCGGCTTGCGCCCGCTGGAGCGCAGTCGCTTGTTGGCCGCGCGCTGGGCCGCGCGCCTGGAGCGCGATGCCAAGCGGGTGACCCTGGCCATGGCAAAGTCAATCGCGCTTGACCCGCTGGCCGTTCCCTTGATCCGGGCGTTCCCGGGTTTGCCTGAGTCCATTGCCAACGAGCTTGTCCGCAACGTATCAGGTCAGGATCGACAGCGTTTACTCGAAGGGCGGGTGACTGGAACACTCGGCAAGCAGGGGGCCGAAGCCTTGCGCGAACTGCGCCTGAGTCGGGCCTTGCGCGCCTTGGCGCGAGGTGAAAGCACGGTCGATCGAGACCGCATCGTCATCAACCTGCTGGCCAATACCCCTTCGTTGCGGGGGCGGCTGCACCTGCGCCTGTGGCTGCGCGAGCTGCCGGACCCGATTGAGGTGGGGCAGGGTGGTTCGTTCAAAGTCATCCGCCAGGAAGGTGACCGGTATCGCCCCTTTGACGAAACCGGCGAGGAACTGGCAAGCGCCATGGACCTGGAAAGTGCACTGCTAAGGGCGATGCCGGACGATGCCCGCAGGGCGCTGGGCTTGAACATCTGGGAGGCGGACGAGTTACGTAACCAGTTGCTGGTGCAAGCCCTGGATGACCGGCAAGCGTTGCGTCCCTACCTGGCGATGCGCCGCCTGGGCAGCCTTGGGTCGCGGCCTCTGTGGTTGAACGGGCACCTGGTTTATCCGCTCAGCGGCCGTGGCCGGCTGCCGCTGCAAGACTGGAGCGGTAGCTTGAACCAGCGGCTTGAACGGCTGTATCCGGCTCACGCGGGGGATGCCCTGACACGGTTGCGGTTTGGTCTGGTCGAGCAGGCCCAACTCGAAGGCGTTCGCTTCGATGACTTGATCAACCGCCTGGAGAACGACTGGACCACCCTGGACCAAGGGTTGCGCCAGTGGGAAGAGCAGGAAGGATTTCACCATCCCGTCGAGCAGACGCTGGACCGTGAGGCACTGTTGGCGCAACGTCGGAGCGTTGCCCGGATTATCCGCCGTGCCTGGCAGCGCGCACCTGATCCGGGCAGCGAGGGCAGTGAACTGGTGGTGCGGATCGAAAACGTCAACCTCGGCCGGCTGCCTCCGGTGACTGTGCGCTTGGAACATATCGAGACGATGATCCTGACCAACCTGGGGCTGGTGGAGGATCCTTCGGATTTCCTGCGGATGTTCCCCGGCGTCGATTCGCTGAACCTGCAGGACAATCATCTCACCGCTGTCCCCGTTGCGGTGGCGCAGCTATGGGCATTGGTGGATCTGTCGTTGAGCCGCAACCCGCTGCACCTGGACGCGAATGTATTCGCACCTTTGCTGGGTACCGATCCCTATATCCCTTTGTGGACCCTGGACCTGTCGGGGATCGGCAGCGCACAGGCGGGCACCAATGCCGAGGTGATTGCCGCCATCGGCAGCCTGGCCGGAATACCCTCCCTGCGTGAAGTCATATGGGCCGACAACCTGAGTTTCACACCTGAACAGTTGCAGGCCCTGACCTCTTCGCTGCCGGATTTGCGCTCGCTGAACCTGGCGCGCTGCGGCTTGCGCCTGGATGAAGAGGGCAGCGTGTTCCTGCGCACCGCCACGGCTTTGCAAGAACTGCGCTTGAACGAAAATAACTGCCGGGACCTGCCTGATCTGCCAGAGCTGGTGAACCTGATGACCCTGGAGTTGAGCCGGACCGGGCTCGATCGGGTGCCTCAACTGGCATTGTCAGTGCTGGCCAGGCACACCGAGGTGTTCATTTCCGATACGTTCGTCGTCGACCTCAGCGGCAATCGCATCACCAGCATCCAGGATGACCTGTTGCCTGTGCTCGCCCGCTTGAGCGACCTGGACTCCCTTGGGGTCTGGCTCGACGACAACCCGCTGCCCAGTGTCCAGGCCAACGCCCTTCGGGTGATTTTCCCCGAGTCTTTCCGATACACTATCGATGATTGGCTGTACATTTCGCCCTCGCTCCAGAGGGCCCTGGAGGTCGCTCGCGATGATCCGGGGATGCGCAGCTTCATCGACTGGTTCTCTACGCTCGTGCGCGATGCCGATAGTGGAACAACCGCCGGGTTGTCATTCAGCGTTCGCCAGCGGGCGGCTGCGGTCTTGCAGCATTACATGGGCTCTCCGGGCGCCTATGACCGTCTGCCGACGTTGATCGGCGACTTCGACCAGCAACTGCGGCAACTGCGCACGCGTCTGCAAGCCCGTATTCTGGACAGGGAGCAGCCGGACCTCCCCGAACTGGAACTGCACTTCAGAATGTTCCAGTCGGTCATGCGCGCGCGCCTTTCCCGACACGGTGCGCCTTTTGCCGGTTTCCTGACGGATCACCTGTCCAATTGGGAATACGTGTTGATGGAGCGATTTCCCGACCCCGCGCAACTCGAAGCGCAGATGACCCGGGACGCGTTCATTGACTGGCTCAGCGATGCCCAGGACACGTTCAACAGCAACGATCAGACCCCGAGCCCGGGCGAGATGCTGTGGCGGCCCTACCTGGAATTGATGTCGCCCCAATGGGCTGAAGGGCTGGCGATCTGGGAAACCCTCGATGACGACCTGGTGAATGCCTTCAGCGGGCCGGTGAATCCCTCCCGATGGCCCCAGGTGATGCTGGACAACCTGGCACACCCGGACCCCGAGTTGCCCAGCGCCCTGGAGCCGGTCACGGAAGGCGGGCGAACGGTCTGGCGTCGTATCGGGCTAGAAGCCGTCGCGGATGTGGATTGGGCCGCCGGCCGGCCGGTGACCCTCACCGAGGATCAACTGCGCCGCACCATGGCCATCTACCGTTCGGTCAAGAGCCGGGAAGTCGAGGCCTTGGTGCGTCGGGTGACCATGGGCCTGGTCAATGCCTGGTGGCCGGTGCTGCCGCTTTGAAGACCAGGGCCTTCAGGCCACATTGACTGTCGACGTCGGGAAATTCCGGCGGGTTGGCCAGGCGTTCGCTGAAGGCCAACCCAGGGGCTTCGCGGGTAACTCCGTCGATGAGAAAGTCCGGGCCGGTGGCCGGGTCATTGCTGCAGGCCAGGACGGTGCCGTCGGCGGCCAGCAGTTCCGGCAGCCGGCGCAGCACCCGCTGGTAATCCTTGGTCAGCAGGAAACTGCCTTTCTGGAAGGTCGGCGGATCGATGATCACCAGGTCATAGGGGCCGCTGTTGATCACCTTGCCCCAGGACTTGAACAGGTCGTGGCCGAGGAAGCTCACCTGGCCCAGGTCATGCCCGTTCAAGCGATGGTTGTCGCGACCCCGGCTCAGGGCCGCGCGGGACATGTCCAGATTGACCACGTGCTGCGCACCACCGGCGATTGCCGCCACCGAGAAACCGCAGGTGTAGGCGAACAGGTTCAGCACGCGCTTGCCGGCGGCATTGGCCCGGACCCAGTCACGGCCGTAGCGCATGTCGAGGAACAGGCCGTTGTTCTGCTTCTTGCCCAGGTCGATCCGGTACTGCAAGCCGCCTTCGGTCAGGGTCCATTCATCGATGGGCTCGCCCACCAGCCATTGGGTGAGGCTCTGCGGCAGATAACGGTGTTGCACCGCCAGGGTATGAGCCTTGCTGTGTTGCCATGCCGGCGTGGCAGCGATGGCGAGCAGCGTCGACAGCAGGTCGTCCAACTGTTCAGGCGCAGGCTCCTTGAACAAGGAAACCAGCACCACACCTTGGAGCCAGTCGACGGTGATCTGCTCCAGCCCCGGCCAGCAGCGCCCGCGGCCGTGGAACAGGCGACGGGTTTCTTCCGGCACGGACGCCAGGGCGGTCAGTAAGTGAGTCTGCAGGGTTTGAAGGGCTTCAGGGTTCATCAGGCAATGCCGGCGATTCGAAAGGCCGGCATTTTAACCACAGTGGCACCGGGCGCAATCTGTGGCGAAGTGGCCTGGGGTGTGTCAGCCAATCAGGCTGTGGAATGTGAGGCCGCTATCGCGAGCAGGCTCGCTCCCACATTGGTCCTTTTGCGCCCGCGAAATCGGCGGTCACTCGATGCCTTGTGGGAGCGAGCCTGCTCGCGATAGCGGACTACAGTCAGCCACCACTGGTCGCCAGAATGCTCGCCACCTGTTGCGGCTGGCAGTTGAGGTAGGCCGAACGTTTGAGCCAGCTTGGGTCCGGGTACCAGGAAAACATGAATTGCCCACCCTTGAGCTTGTCGATCACCTGGCGCGCCACCTGGGGGCGCACAGCAGGGCAACCCTGGCTGCGGCCGATACGACCCTGGCGCAAGCTCCACAACGGGTTCACGTAGTCGGCGGCATGGATCACGAGGGCTCGGTCACGGGCCTGGTCATTGAAGCCAGGCTCCAGGCCGTCCATGCGCAGCGAATAACCATGGGTGCCCTGATAACTTTCCTGCGTGCGGAACAACCCCAGGCTGGACTGGTAGCTGCCCAGGCGATTGGAGAACTGCGTGGCGAAATTCTCCCCGGATTTCTGCCCGTGGGCCACCAGGTCGCGCAGTACCAGCTTCTTCTGGCGCAGGTCGAAGATCCACAGGCGCCGGGCTGTGGACGGTTGGGAATAGTCGATCACCGCCAGGTGACGGGCCTGGCGCGCACCGTTGGCGACCGCGCATTGCATGGCGCTCAAGGCACTTTTGAGTGCCAGGGGATTGAGTTCCGGCGCGGCGTGGGCGAGGCTGTTGTAAAGCTGTTGAGCATTCGCCTGCGCGGCCAGCGCCGGAGCGCATACCGCGCCTAGCGCTGCCATGGCCAGGCAGAGCCGGCGAATGAGCGTGAGCGTGGCTGAAAAGAATCCACGCGGGTTTACAGGCTGATGTGTGTGTGCGGCATCCCGTCCGTAATTGTTCGTGTGCATCATGATGGCGGGTCGTACCTGTCGCAAAGTCAACCGTCAACGAGACGGCCATGGATTGGAGTAAAGCAGTTGTTCAAAAAGCCCGTATGTTACTTGAGCCTTTTATTGCTCGCTTCGCCATTGGTCGCGACAGCCGGTGACGTTTCGTTTGGCGATCTGCCACCGGTACAGGCCACGCTGGTGCGGTTATCGGAGGCTTGTCCGGTGCTGGCCGGCGGTGTCGACTTTCCGACGATGCTGAGCTTGCAGGCGTTCTACGAGCAAAACGCCGGCCAGGCCATCTGGTCGGACGACGAACGGCTGATGGCCTTGCGGGTTCAGTTGCAGCAACTGGCCGACGATGGACTGGACCCGGCCCGCTACAGCTTGCCGGCCGCCGATACCTCCCTGAGCCCGGCCTGTGTCGACATCGCCATCAGTCAGCGCTACCTGCAAGCCTTGCATGAACTGCGTTTTGGCTATTTGCCCCAGGACCGCCTGGAGCCGGTGTGGAAGGCCAGCCCGCAGCCCCAGGACCGCCAGGCCATGATCCTGGCCATTGCCGGGCCGGGCTTGAACAACCTGGCCGCCGCCTTTGAACAAGCCCGCCCAAGCCTGGAACTTTATCGCAACCTGCGCAGGCTTTATGCCCAGCAGCGGCAACAACCTTTGTCCGAATGGCAGCCGGTGCCCACAGGGGCCCTGTTGCAACCGGACAAGCAGGACACCCGGGTGCCGGCCCTGGCGCGACGGTTGTTCAGCGAAGGTTACCTGAGTGCGCCGCCGGCCGTGGGCGACGAGCATTACAGCCCGAGCCTGGTGGACGCGATGAAAAGCTTCCAACTCCGGCATTCACTGCAAGCCGATGGCGTGGTGGGGCCCTGGACCGTCACCGAGCTGAATGTCAGCCCGGCCATGCGCCGCGAGCAACTGCGAATCAATCTGGAGCGCATGCGCTGGCTGGCCCAGGACCTGGAACCTGACAGTGTGCTGGTCAACGTCGCGGCGGCCCAGTTGACGGTGTACCAGGGAGGCGCGCCGGTCTGGCAAACCCGCACCCAGGTGGGCCGGGCGGAGCGGGAAACGCCGCTGCTCAAATCCCGGGTGACGAGGCTTACCCTCAATCCCACCTGGACCATTCCCCCGACCATTCTGAAAGAAGACAAGCTGCCGGAGATCCGCCGCGATCCTGAGTTCCTCAGCCGCCAGAACCTGAAGATCATCGATCGCGATGGCCTGCCACTGATGGCGGAAGACATCGACTGGGATCATCCGGGCGACCTGATGCTGCGTCAGGATGCTGGCCCGAAGAATCCGTTGGGCAAACTGGTAATTCGCTTTCCCAACCCGTTTTCCGTGTACCTGCACGACACGCCCAGCCAGGCCTTGTTCAGCAAGGGACCGCGGGCGTTCAGTTCGGGATGTGTGCGGATCGAGCAAGTGATGCATCTGCGGGACCTGCTGTTGACTCCGGCCGAACGCCTGCGCACCGACACCCTGCTGGCCGATGGGCGGACCTATGAGTTCAGGCTGGCCAAACCCATGCCGATCCTGTTGGGTTATTGGACGGTGCAGGCGGACAGCCAGGGCCAGGCGGTGTATATCCCGGATGTCTATGGGCGGGATGTGAAGCTGTCCGCGGCCCGCGGTCGAGCACTCTGAGTCACGCGGGGGTGGCACTCGGGTGGAGCTGTACCGTCTTGTCCACCGTCGCGAACAACCGCTGGCCAATGCCGACGGCGGCTTGCAAGTGCAGTTGCGGATCGATGATTTCCGAGTCGAGCAAACGGTGCGAGCTCAGTACCTGGGCGCCACAATAATCAAAAATGCCATGATCGATTTGCGTGGTCATCGCCTTGCCATAGCCATGACGCAGGAAGGAGTCGGCATCGGCTCCACCGACCGCCACCAGATGGACGCGCAGGTGCTGCAACTTCTGGATAAACGGCTTGTCGAGGCTGAAATCGAATGCCCAGCCGTTGGAAAATACTCGGTCGATCCAGCCCTTGAGCAACGCGGGCATCGACCACCAATAAATGGGGTAGACCAGTACCAGCGTATCGGCACGCTCGATTCGCGCCTGCTCGGCCAGTACGTCTGGCGGTGGCGAAGCTTCGCGGCGATGGACTGCGTGGTCGGCGAAACTGAAGCGCGGGTCGAAGCCTTCAGCGGCCAGATCGGCTATCTCGAAGGTATGGTTGGGATCGGCGTGGGTCAGGCCTTGGCCTATTTTTCCAGCAAGACTATGGGTAAGGGAACGTGGGTCATGATGAGCCACAACGATGAGTGCGTGCATGGCAAAACTCCTGCTGGTAACAACGACGGGGAAGCGGTTATGCTTAGTTAAGTTACTCTTAGTAAGTTACGGTTGGTAAAGTAAGCATGTCAAGCACGGGTGAAAAATCGCAGTCTGTACCTCGTCGTCGCTTATCCCGGCAGGACCGGCAACGACAGCTACTGGACGTCGCCTGGCGGCTGGTACGGGAAGAGGGCAGTGACGCGTTGACCCTGGCCCGACTCGCGGATCAGGGCGGAGTGACCAAACCCATCGTCTATGATCATTTCGTCAGTCGGTCCGGGCTGCTGGCGGCGCTCTACCAGGATTTCGATGTCCGCCAGACAGGGCTCATGGACGCAGCCCTTGAAGCGAGCGAACCGACGCTGAAAGACCGGGCCCGGGTGATCGCCTCTTCCTATGTCGAATGCGTGTTGCAGCAGGGGCGGGAAATTCCGGGCGTGATTGCTGCGCTGACCAGTTCACCGGAGCTGGAAAACATCAAGCGGGAGTACGAAGCGATATTTCTCGACAAATGCCGGACCGTCCTCGAACCGTTCGCGGGTACGAGAACGATCACCCAGGCGAGCCTGCGAGCGATGCTGGGAGCAGCAGAGGCGCTGTCCAACGCGGCCGCCATCGGTGAGGTCAGCGCTGACGAAGCGAAGGAAGAGCTGTTTGTGAGTATCGTCGCGATGGTGCAGAGAGCCGCCCGCACTCCTTAAAACTGAGCACCGTAATCGCGAGCAGGCTCGCTCCCACATCGGACTTATGGCAGACGCAGCTTCTGTGTTCGTCACCAGACCCTGTGGGAGCGAGCCTGCTCGCGATGAGGCCTGCCTGTTCAACTCTGATCCTGCAAGAAACACTGCACTTTTATGAAGCCAGCAGCCTCGGGTCGCACCATGGGAAGGCAGCTGCCCCGGTGCTGCGGATTCTGGATTTCCAGGGTGAGGGGAAGGCCCTCTTCGCGGGCAAGCCCGTCCCCACAAGGGTAGAGCCGGTTGGAGCCTGTGGAATATGAGGGTTGGCACGCTCGCTGCAAGAGATCCCCCAGGCCCGCCGCGAATACAATCGAGCGGGCAACCCCGTCGGTCAACGAAGATCGAGCGCCAGCAGGCCGGGGAATAACGGTAGATCGGGCGCAGTCGTCGGGTCGATACCGCACAGAACAGGCAAAGACGCCTGGAACCGCAAGGTTTCAGGCGTCTTTTTTTTTGCTTTCAAAACCGTGATGGGCTTTTGTCGGGTGCTTTCTATGAATTCCAACGTTGCTTCCCTGAACAAGCTGCAAACGCTGATCGTGATCGGCAATGGCATGGTCGGCCATCACTGCGTCGAACAATTGATCGAGCGCGGTGCCCTCAACCATTACCGTCTGCATGTGTTCAGCGAAGAGCCGATGCGTGCCTATGACCGCGTGCACCTGTCCGAGTATTTCTCTGGCCGCGACGCCGAATCCCTGGCCCTCGGCGAAGCCTCGTTGTACCAGACCCCCGGCGTCACGCTGCACTTGGGCGTACCGGTGCTGGAGATCGATCGCCAGGCCCGTCAGGTTGTCACCGGCCAGGAACGCATCGGCTACGACAAGCTGGTACTCGCCACTGGCTCCTACCCGTTCGTGCCGCCTATCGAAGGCGCCGACGGTGACTCCCGCCTGGTCTATCGCACCCTTGAAGACCTGGACGCGATCCGCGCCGCTGCGACCAATGCCCGTCGTGGCGTGGTGGTTGGCGGCGGCCTGCTGGGCCTGGAAGCGGCCAATGCCCTCAAGACTCTCGGCCTGGAAGCCCACGTGGTGGAATTCGCCCCACGGCTGATGCCGGTGCAATTGGATGAGCAGGGCGGCCTGGCCCTCAAGGCGCGCATCGAAAAACTCGGTGTCGGCGTGCACCTGTCCAAGGGCACCCAATCCATCAGCGCTGGTGAGCACTACCGCTATCGGATGAATTTCGGTAACGACGACTTCCTGGAAACCGACCTGATCGTGTTCTCCGCCGGTATCCGCGCCCAGGATGCCTTGGCCCGCCAGAGCGATTTGCAGATCGGTCCGCGCGGTGGCGTCGTGATCGATGACCAATGCTTGAGCAGCGACCCGGACATCTATGCCATCGGCGAATGCGCGGCCTGGAACGGCAACATCTTCGGCCTGGTCGCTCCGGGTTACCAGATGGCCCGCAGCGTCGCGGCCCAGCTGAGCGGCGACAGCGGCGAGCCGTTCACCGGCGCCGACATGTCCACCAAGCTCAAATTGCTCGGCGTCGACGTTGGCTCCATCGGCGACGCCCACGGCCACACGCCGGGCTCGCGCAGCTTCCAGTTCATCGACGAAACCAGCGCCAGTTACCGGCGACTGGTGGTGGACGCCGATGGCAAGCGTGTCATCGGCGCGGTGCTGGTGGGTGACAACAGCTACTACGACACCTTGCTGCAGTACATGCAGAACGGCATTGCGTTGCCCAAGGATGCCGCCAGCCTGATCCTGCCCACCTCCGAAGGCGCACCGACCCTGGGCCCGGCCGCGCTGCCCGCAGCGGCGACCATCTGCTCGTGCCACAACGTCACCAAAGGCTCGATCTGCGCGGCCATCGACGGCGGCTGCACGGATCTGGGACAACTGAAGTGCGACACCAAGGCCGGTACCGGTTGCGGCGGCTGCGCCGCGCTGGTCAAGCAGGTGTTCGAACATGAGTTGGTCGCCCGTGGCGTCACTGTCGACAAGAGCCTGTGCGAACACTTCGCCTACACCCGCCAGGAGCTGTACGCCCTGGTGCGGGTGGAAGGGATCATCAGCTTCGACGAATTGCTGGCCAAACACGGCCGTGGGCACACCGGTTGCGACCTGTGCAAACCAGCGGTGGGCTCGATCCTGGCTTCGTGCTGGAACCAACCGATCATGGATCCGTCGCTGGTGCCGTTGCAGGACACCAACGACACCTTCATGGCGAACATGCAGAAAAACGGTACCTATTCGGTGGTGCCGCGCATTGCCGGCGGGGAAATCACCGCCGACAAACTGATCGCCATCGGCGTGGTGGCGAAGAAATACGACCTCTACACCAAGATCACCGGTGGCCAGCGCATCGATCTGTTCGGCGCCCAACTGCACCAGTTGCCGGACATCTGGGCCGAGCTGATCGAAGCCGGTTTCGAAACGGGCCATGCCTACGGCAAATCCACCCGCACGGTGAAATCCTGCGTGGGCAGCACCTGGTGCCGTTACGGCGTGCAGGACAGTGTGCAAATGGCCCTGACCCTCGAAGATCGCTACAAGGGCCTGCGCTCGCCCCACAAGCTCAAGTTCGCGGTGTCCGGTTGCACCCGCGAGTGCGCGGAGGCCCAGAGCAAGGACGTCGGCGTGATTGCCACGGAAAAAGGCTGGAACCTTTATATCGCCGGCAACGGTGGCATGCGCCCCCGGCATGCGGAGCTGTTCGCCACCGACCTGGATGACGAAACCCTGATCCGCTACATCGACCGTTTCCTGATGTTCTACATCCGCACTGCCGACAAGTTGCAACGCACATCGGTCTGGCGTGAAAGCCTGGAGGGCGGCCTGGACTACCTCAAGGACGTGATCATCGACGACAGCCTGGGCCTGGGAGCCGAGCTCGAAGCCCAGATGCAACTGGTGGTCGACCGCTACGAATGCGAATGGGCCAACGCCCTCAAGGATCCGGAAAAACTCAAGCGTTTCCGCACGTTCGTCAACGACAAGCGCGGCGATCCGGATGTGCATTTTGTCCGCGAGCGCGGCCAGCGTCGCCCGGTTCACGCCGGCGAACTTCACCTGATTCCCGTCACCGAGGAGGTGCTCTGATGAGCCAGTCAAACGTCGTTCGTATTCCCACCGCCGCAGCCCAGGTACAATGGCGTGCCCTGTGCAGCCGCGAAGACCTGGTCCCCAACTCCGGCGTGGTCGCCTGGCACGACGGCAGCCAGGTGGCGCTGCTGTATCTGCCCGAACAGCAGGACAAGCCGCTGTACGCCATCGACAACCGCGACCCCAAGTCGGGCGCGAATGTCATCGGCCGCGGCCTGTTGGGCAGCATCAAGGGGGATCTGGTGATTGCCTCGCCGATGTACAAGCAGCATTTCCGCCTGGAAGACGGCCATTGCCTGGAATACCCGGAACAGCGCCTGCGGGTGTGGCCGGTGCGGTTGAATGGTGATGTGGTGGAGATTGGCGAGGATTGATCGCGCCTTCGGGAACACTGCTTTTGTGGCGAGGGGATTTATCCCCGTTGGGCTGCGCAGCAGCCCCAAATATTTTTGCCGCTGCGGTGTATCAATCGGAATGCAGGGGCCGCTTCGCAGCCCAACGGGGATAAATCCCCTCGCCACAGGGATTGTGTCTGAATCGAATTTTGCTGTTTGCCCTTTATGTGAAGTTGGGGATCGATAATGAAAACCGCCGCTCAACTGGTGAAACTCAAGAGTGTGCAAAACCAGCACGTCCACAGCATTGCGCCTGACCAAACGGTGCTCGAAGCCCTGCGGATCATGGCCGAGAAGAACGTCGGCGCGTTGCCGGTGATCGAGGACGGCCAGGTGGTGGGGGTGTTCAGCGAGCGGGACTATGCGCGCAAAATGGTGCTGCACGGACGCTCCTCGGTGGGGACGTCGGTGCGCACCATTATGAGCGCGCCGGTGGTCACCGCCGACAGCCAGCAGAGCATCGAGCGCTGCATGGAAGTGATGACCGACAGCCACCTGCGGCACTTGCCGGTGCTGGATAACGGGCAGTTGATCGGTCTGCTGTCGATTGGCGACCTGGTGAAGCAGGCCATCGTCGAACAAGCGGATCTGATTCGGCAGTTGGAGCATTACATTCGCGGTCATTGAGGCCGTACCCACAGGTTACTATGGGAGCAAGGACTTGCCTTGATGCCAGGCAGCCGGCGCAAACCCTGTGGGAGCAAAGCTTGCTCGCGATAGGGGCAGACCAGGCGACATTTTTGCTGGTTGACCTACTGCAGTCGCGGGCAAGCCTTGCTCCCACAGCCCACAGCCCACAGCCCACAGCCCACAGCGCCTACTGGCTTGGCCCTGGCCGATGCTGGCGCAACAGCTCGATCTGCTGGGCCGGAATCAACTCGCGCAAGGCCTTGTAGAGCGCCCGGGTTTCCAACAGGTTCCAGATGCGCAGCATGGTTTCCAGCGCATCGAGGGGTTTGCTGATGAAGTCCCGGGCACCGAGGGCCAGGGCACGCAGGCGGGTGTCCCGGGTGGCGTCGGCGGTCAATACCAGGATCGGCAGGTAATCGTTGGCCGGGATGCGCCTGTTGAGTTGTTCCAGCACGGCGAAACCGTCGAACGCCGGCATGTGCAAGTCGAGGATGACCAGGTCCGGCTCGAAGCTGTTGAACAGATCCAGGGTGCGCAGAGGCTCGGTGCTGCTCAGCACATTGTGCAACCCTTCGCGGGCCAGCAGTTGTTCCATCAGGTCCAGGTTGGGGCGCTGGTCGTCGATGATCAGGATGCGCAGGTCTCGATTCATGCAGGCTCCGGTAAATAACGTTCAAGGTGGGCCAGGAAGGCCTGGATATGGATGGGTTTGGTCAGGATCGCCGTGGCACCGGCATCCTGGAGGGCGCGATGGGTCAGGTCGCTGGCATCGGCGGTGATCATCAGTACCGGGGTGGACGCGGTGGCCGGGGACTGGCGCAAGCGACGCAAGACTTCCAGGCCTTCCAGGTCCGGCAGCGTCACATCCAGCAGGATCAGTTGCGGCGCATGCTGGCGTGCCAGATCCAGGCCCATCTGGCCCTGCATGCTCGACAGCAGTTGGATGCCGGGGCGGCGCTGCATCAGGGTTTCGATCAACGCCAGGCTCGACAGGTTGTCCTCGATGCACAAGACCCTGCCATGGTATTCAACGGGCGGGCGGGTAACCGCCAGGGCCGCGATAGGCGGCAAATGCGTGGTGACGACCTGGGCGCCTGGCAACTGCAAGGTGAAACAACACCCTTCGTTCGGCACACTGCGCACCTGAAGATTGCCCTGCATCATCTCCAGCAGGCTTTTGCTCAGGGATAGGCCGAGCCCGGTGCCCTCGACCTGGGGATCGGCGCCCAGGCGCTCGAACGGCTTGAACAACTGGTCCAACTGCTCCGGGGCGATGCCGCGCCCGGTATCGCTGACGGCAATGTCCACCCGTTTGTCCAGGACGGCCACCTCAATGCGCACTTCACCCTCGGGCCGGTTGTATTTGATGGCGTTGGACAACAGGTTGAGCAGCACCTGGACCAACCGCTGACGGTCGGCCAGCACACCGCTGCCATCGGGCAGCGGCGGCAGCTCGGCCAGGTGAATGCCGGCGTCGGCAGCCATGGGTGAAACCAGCGTCAGGGCTTCGTGCAGAACCGTCGCCAGGGGAATTGGCTCGATGTTCAGCGGCAAGCGACCCGCCTCGATCCGGGCAATGTCCAGCACCTCGTTGATCAACGCCAGCAGGTGCTGGCCGGCGCGCAGGATGTGGCTGACCTGGGGACGCTGACCGGCCGTGGAGTCCATGTCCAGCAGTTGCGCGAAGCCGAGGATGGCATTCAAGGGCGTGCGCAGTTCGTGGCTCATGCGCGAGAGGAACTCGCTCTTGGCCCGGCTGGCGCTCTCTGCTTCCTCGCGGGCGGTGCTCAGGGCCATCTCGGCGGCACGCCGGTCGGTGATGTCACGGGTGATCTTGGAGAAGCCGCGCAGGGCGCCGGTGCTGTCGTACTGAGCGGTGATGACCACGCTGGCCCAGAAGCGGCTGCCGTCCTTGCGACAACGCCAGCCTTCTTCCATGTAATGGCCGTCGCGCATGGCTTCGCGCAAGGCCATCTCCGGATGCGCCGGGCATTCTTCGGCCAGGTAGAAAAGCGAAAAATGCTGGCCGATGATTTCCTGCTCGGTGTAGCCCTTGATCCGTTCGGCGCCGGCGTTCCAGGTGGTCACGTAACCCTTGGCGTCCAGCGCGAAGATCCCGTAGTCCCTCACGCCGTCGATGATCAGCCGCAGGCGCTCCTCGTTGTCGCGCAGCGCCCGCTCGCGCTCGGCCAGCAATTGTCCGGCCTCCACCAGGCGGGTGCCCAACTGGCCGATTTCATCCTGCTCCGGCGGTTGCGGCAGCAAGGGTTGGCCCAATGCCAGGCGCTGGGCGTTACGTTGTACCTGCTGCACCCGAGCCACGATGCCCTTGGACAGGAACAGCACCGCGACAATCGCGCCGAACAGGCCGCACACCGCCGCCAGTAAGGTGGCGAGCAACAATCGCATGCGAGTGGCCGACGCGGCGGCGCTGCGCTCGGCGAGCAGGGCATCCTCGCGGATGCGCATGGCGTTGATCTGTTCGCGCAGCACGTCCAGCACTTGCTTGTTCTTGATCAGGAGCGCGGTGATGGCCTCGGTGTCGCCACTCTTGCCGCTGCGCAGTTCCACCAGCCCGTTGAGTTTCTCATCGATCAGCGGGGTGATGGTCTGGAGGTGTTCGCGCATCCTGGCGTCGCGGACATTGTGGTCCAGGCGTTGCAGGGCAGCCTCGATCAGCAGCGTGGCCTGTTCATAGCCGGGCAGGAAGTCCTCGCGTCGGGTCAGCAGGTAGCCACGTACACTGGCCGCCGCTTCCGCCAGCAGGGTATGCACCGTCTGAATATCGCCCTGGACACGCAGTACCCGACGGACATCTTCTTCGGCCCGGGCAGTCTGGCGCTCGGTGATGTAGATCAGCACCAGCGACAGCAGCAGCACCACCAGCGGCAGGGAAATCACCACCAACGCCTTGCCCCGCAGCGGCAGGTCGGCCCAGCGGCGGGCCGCGAGGTATTTCATGGCCATTGCCCGGCGGGTTGTGCCACCAATCCCAGGGCGATGCCTCGCACGGCGGCCTGGGTCCGGTCGGCAGCCCCGAGCTTGCCGATGACCCGCTCCACATGGGCCTTGGCCGTACCGGGGGCGATGCCGAGCTTTTCCCCGATTTCACGGTTGCTGAAGCCGCCCGCCACCAGTCCCAGCACTTGGCGTTCCCGCGCAGTCAGGGCCTGGAGCTGTGCAGTGCCGCTGCTGCCACGTTCGGTCATGCGCCGCAACAGGCGCGCGCTGACTGAACTGTTCAGTGCTTCTTCGCCCCGGGCGACCCGTTTGAGTGCGTCCAGCACTTCATCACGGCTGGCATCCTTGAGCAGATAGCCGACGGCGCCGGCACCGATGGCCGCCTCCAGATGGTCGGGGCTGTCGTCCATGGTGAAGATCACTACTTTGATGCCTGGCTGGCGCTGCTGCAGGATGCGCGCCGCGCCGAGGCCGTTGAGCACCGGCATGCGGATGTCGAGAATGGCGATGTCCGGTTGCAGCTGTTCGCACAGGTCGAGGGCTTCCTGGCCGTCGCGGGCCTGGGCGATGACCTCGAACCCGGCATTGCCGGCCAGCAGGGCGATGAACCCGGCGCGGGTGACTTCGTGATCGTCGGCCAGCAGCAGCCGTAAAGGAGAGGTCATGGATGTGCTCCGTGGAGGGGTAGCGGCACGCTGGCCTGCAATCGGGTGCCGTCGCCGGGCCGGCTCAAACATGTCAGTTGGCCGCCCAGCAGGATGGCCCGCTCCTGCATGGCAGCCAGGCCCAGATGGCGAGTGCCGTTGGTTTCGATGGGTTGCTCCAGGGCAAAGCCACGGCCATTGTCTTCCACCCGCAGGGCCACCTGGCCGTCGCTGATCGAGAGTCCCAGGCTCACGTGGCCGGCCCGGGCGTGCTTGAGGATGTTGTTGATGCCTTCCTGGGCGATGCGGAACAGGGCGATTTCGGTATTGCCCGGCAGACGCGCGGCGCTGTGTTCGACCCAATCCACTGTCAGGCCGGCCTCGCGCAGGCGATCGGCTTCCTTGTCGACGGCTTTGTAGAGGCCGAAATCATCCAGCACATGGGGGCGCAGGCCGCCGATCAGTTGCCGGCCCTCACCGACACAACCCTGGGCCAACGCCAGGATGGTTTGCAGTTCGCTCGCCAGGTCGGGCGGCAACACCGGACAGCGTCCGGCGAACCCCTGCAAGCGCTGATGCAGGCCGGCCAGGTTCTGCGCGAGACCGTCATGCAGGTCATACGCCACGCGCTTGCGTTCGTCTTCCTGGGCCGTGAACAGCCGGTGGACCAGTTCGGACATGGTGCGCTCGCGGGCCTGGAGGGCTTCGAGTAGCCGATGGTTCTCCAGGTGCGCGGCCAGCAGGGTCGCCAGCAATTGCAGGGATTCGATGTCTTCGTTGTCGGGCGCGCTGATGATCACGCTGTTGCCCAGCAACAACACACCGAACACTGTCCCGTCGGCGGCTCGCAGCGGGACCCGCAGGACCTGGGGCAGGGGGCTGTCGGGGTATTCGAGCCACTGCGGGCCGGATAGTGGCGAATGAGCGAGGCTGGCGAGCCAATCGAGTCGCTCGCCATTGCCATGGCTGGCGAGGGCGCTTGCCGGGTGATCGGGTGTCCACTCCAGCAGCAGGCCATGGTCCATGGCGATGAACGCGCAGGCCCTTTGCACAACACGCTGGCGCATTTGCGCCAAGGGCAATCGGGTCAGTTCGTGGCCAGTGCCCAACAACAGGCCCAGGCGCGCGGCGCGGCTTTGCGACTGACGATACTGGCTGCGAATGGCCAGGGCGCTGCCGGGATCATGGGGTGGGCTTTGCATGGAGGCTCCAGCGTGAAAGGGACCGGTCCGGTCGCGACGTGGGTATTAGAGCGCGTCATCGGCGCCGGGCCTATCTGCCGATCGGCATAGTCGATTGGCACCGGTTGGCCGATGGCGGGGGCCGTTGCGAACGGCAAAGTGGGGCCATTGAAACCGACGCTATTAATACCGAAAGGAACGCTACGATGAAAATGAAAACCCTGGCCCTCGCCACTTTTTTTGTCCTGACCACGCCTTTTGTCCATGCCGCCGATGCCACGCCTTTTGTGTATCGCACCGTGGCCGAACAACCCAAGAACGTGAACGATCGGGAGATCGCTGCGCTGTTCGACCAATGGAACAAGACCCTGCAGAGCGGCAGTGCCAGCGCAATGACCAGGCTCTACGCGCCGGATGCGATTCTGCAACCGACCCTTTCCAACAAAGTGCGCACCACGCCGGCGCAGATCCAGGATTATTTCGAGCACTTCCTGGCGGGCAAGCCGGTGGGCAGATCAACTACCGGGAAATCCGCCACCTGGGTCCCGACGCGGCGATGGACAGTGGGGTCTACACCTTCACCCTGACCAATGCCGATGGCAGCAAGAAGGATGTGCAGGCGCGCTACACCTACCTCTACGAGCGCCTGAACGGTCAGTGGAAGATCATCAACCACCACTCTTCGGCCATGCCGGAAGTGCCGCAAGTCCTGCACGCCAGCCACTGATATCCCACGCCACCCGAGCGCCCTTGATCCCAAGGGCGCTTTTTTTTGTGTGTCAGAAAGATCCCTGTGGGAGCGGGCTTGCTCGCGAAAGCGGTAGACCTGCTTGCATCGATGTTGACTGACCCATCGCTATCGCGAGCAGGCTCGCTCCCACCATGTCCCGGTTGAATCCAATCCCAGCGTCTGGCCGCCGCCCCACAGTATTGCGCGGCGTCTGCGAAAGTCCTGAAGGCCCACAATTCCCCTGTGGGAGCGAGCCTGCTCGCGATAGCGATGGGTCAGCTTGCATTGGTGTTGACTGGCAGACCGCTATCGCGAGCAGGCTCGCTCCCACAAGAGATGGTTGGCCTAGAGCCCTCGATTTCGCCTTTATTTACACATCTCGCCGCACAAAGGACTTGGATTAGCTCGCGAACATTAATTAGAATCAGTCTCATTTAAGACATTCCATGCGCAGGGCTTCTTGACATGTTTGATGCAGCTACGCCGGCGGAGCACTCCCTTCACGCGTTGTACCGTGACCATGGCGGTTGGCTGGAAGGCTGGTTGAGGCGGCGCATGGGCAATGCCTGGGATGCGGCGGATCTGCGCCAGGATACTTTCCTGCGGGTATTGTCCAGTGCCCAACCCCTGGCGGACCTGCATGAACCACGGGCCTATCTGCTCACAGTGGGCAAGCGGCTGCTGAGCAATTTCTATACCCGTCGCAATCTGGAGCAGGCTTACCTCGATGCCCTGGCAAGCCTGCCCGAAGCGTGCGTACCGTCGCCGGAGCAACGCTGGCTGCTGCTGGAAACCCTGCATGCCCTGGACGAATTGCTCGATGGCCTGCCGCCCCAGGTGCGGCGGGCTTTTTTGTGGAGTCAGCTCGAAGGCCTGGGTTACCGGGAAATCGCCGAGCGCATGCAGGTGTCCGAACGCACCGTCAAGCGCTACATGGCCCAAGCCTATGAGCATTGCCTGCTGGTGGACTTTTGATGCGTCCGGCCCCGTCGTCCGAGGCTCGGGAGGTCGCCCGGGCGGCTGCCCGCTGGCTGACCCTGATGGAGTTCGGCGGCAACGAGTTCGACTCCGCCGGCCTGCAACGCTGGCGCGACAGCAGCGCTCACCACGAAGCGGCCTGGCAGAAGGCCCAGCGACTGCGTCAGCGCTTCGCCGGGGTACCGCCTTCGCTGGGCATGGCGACCCTGGATCGTCCATCCTTGCCCCGGCGTGCCGTACTCAAGCGCGCACTGGGTGTCGCCGCGCTGGTTCCAACGGCCTGGATGCTGGGCCGGGCGTTGCCACTGGACGCCTGGCGCGCCGATCTGCACACCGCCACCGGCGAACAGCGGAGCTGGTCGCTGGTCGATGGCAGCCTCTTGCAACTGAACACCGACAGCGCCGTGAACCTGGACCTCAAGGCCCGGCGCCTGGTGCTGGTGCAGGGCGAAATGGCCCTGAAGGTCAGCGGTGTCACGCCCTTGGCTGTCCAGGCGCCCTATGGGCTGATTACCGTCAAGCGGGGTGAAATCTGCGTGCGCCTGGGTGAGCAAGGTTGCCGGGTGTCGGTGGTCAGCGGTTCGGCACAGCTGCAACCGTTGCACGGACCTGTGCTGCGGCTGGAGGCGGGCCAGCAGGCCAGCCTCCACGCAGCAGGCGCAGGGCCAGTGGTCGGGCTCGACGTCACGCAACCGGGTTGGCGCGACGGGGTGCTCGTGGCGCAGAACCAGCCGCTGGGGGACTTTCTCCGTGAGCTGGGCCGCTATCGTCCGGGTGTGCTGCGCTGGGACGACGCCCTGGAGTCGCTTCGGGTAACCGGCAGTTTCCGTCTGGAAAACACCGATAAAGTCCTCGCTTTACTTTCGGCCAGCTTGCCCCTGGATATCCAGATGCGCACCCGTTATTGGGTCACTCTGACGCTTCGAAAAAATATCGCCTGAAGCCTGTCCCCTTTTTTTGTCTCGCTTGTCATTCAAGGCAAGTGCACAAAAACGAGAGCTCCTTCCAATGTCCGCAGTAGTCCCTTTGCATGTTCGCCCGGCCCTTGCCGGCTGGCGTCCGCTGTTGAACCTGAGTCTCATGCTGAGCCTGAGCGCCAGCCCGTTCTTCATCTCATCCAGCCATGCCGAAGAAGCGGCCCGGCGCAGCTACCAGGTGCCGGCCGGCAGCCTCAGCGCGGCACTGACCCGCTTCGCCGGGTTGGCGGGTGTCAACCTGTCGGTGGATCCGGCGCTGGTGAGTGGTCGCAACAGCGCCGGACTCTCGGGCGAATATGGGGTGGAGGAGGGGTTTGCCCGGTTGTTGCAAGGTTCCGGCCTGCAACTGCAATCGGTGGGTGAGCAGGCCTATATCCTGGCCCCGGCGCAGGTAGGGGGGAGTCTGCAACTGGCGCCCACCTCGATCCTCGGCGCCGCCAGTTCGGAGGAGGGCGAGGCGTACGCCGGTGGCCAGGTCGCGCGTCGTGGTTCCCAAGGCTTGCTGGGCTCGCGCGACTTCATGGAAACGCCGTTCAGCATGACCACCTACACCAGCGAGACCGTCAAGAACCAACAGGCCCGAACCCTGGGCGACCTGGTCAACAGCGACCCCTCGGTGCGTGCGACCAACCCGGCGGGTGGGCGGTATGAGCAGTTCACTATCCGCGGTTTCAGTCTGTTCAACAGCGATGTGGCCTACAACGGCCTCTACGGCATCCTGCCGACCTATACGATCGACATGGAAATGGCTGAACGCGTCGACATCCTCAAGGGACCGAGCCAGCTCATCAACGGCATCTCGCCGCGAGGCAGCGTAGGCGGCGGGATCAACGTGGTGCCCAAGCACGCCACCGACAAGCCCATCACCTCGTTCACCGGCAGCTACGCGTCCAACAACCAGCTCGGCGGTGCCGTGGATGTCGGCCGACGTTTTGGCGAAGACAACAAGTTCGGCATTCGCTTCAACGGTGTGAAGCAGTCCGGCGACACCGAATGGGATCACCAGAGCGTGGACCGCGAGATGGCGGTGGTTGGCCTGGACTTTCGCGGCGAACGGCTGCGTCTCTCCACGGACATCGGCCATACCGAGCGCGATACCGATGCGCCGCAGGAACGTGTGCAGGTCGGCGCCAACGCACAGGTCCCCCATGCCAGCGATGTGCGCAGCAACTATGCCCAGCCCTGGAGCAAGGCACGCACCAACGACACCTTCGGCATGGTGAACGCCGAGTACGATGTCAGTGACTCAACGATGCTATACGGCGGTGTCGGTGCGCGTGAGAGTCATCATGATTTTCTTCGGCATAATGTTTCGATCACCAATGATGCTGGCGATTTCACTGTTTCCCCCGTGATTTCTCTCGGGATGAAAGTGTCCGTACGGCCAATGTCGGGGTGCGCAACTGGTTCCACACCGGGCCGGTAAGTCATGAAGTCAACCTGGCCGCCAGCTATTTCTACATGGACTTCACCAACGGCGGTGCCCGCTATGCCAACGGCAGCAGCAACCTGTATGACCCGGTGGAAACCACGACGCCAAGTACTCCTACGCGCAAGGATGACAAGGTCTACACCGAGAATCACTTCAGCGGCGTGGCGCTATCCGATACCCTGGGTTTCTTCGATGACCGCTTGCTGCTGACCCTTGGTGCCCGCTGGCAGCGGGTGGAAGTGGATGACTGGACCGCAGGGATCAAAGGTGCAACTGCCTATGATGAGGAAAAAGTCTCGCCATCGGGCGGCATCCTGTTCAAGGCCACCGATAAACTGTCGCTGTATGCCAACTACATGGAAGGCCTGAGCCAGGGCAAGATCGCGCCGTCAACCTCGATCAACGAGGATGAGATTTTCCCGCCATTCATCAGTCGCCAGGTCGAGGTAGGGGCCAAGTACGACGCCGGTCCGTTCGCCTTGACTGCCGCTCTGTTCCAGATCAAGCAGCCGGCCTACGCGACCGACGCCACGACACGTGTCTTCGGTCCGAATGGCAAGCGTGAAAACACCGGCGTGGAACTGAGCGTCTTCGGTGAACCCCTCAAAGGCACCCGCCTGCTAGGTGGCGTGATGTACATCGACAGCGAGCTGACCAACACCACCGGCGGCACTTACGACGGCAACCGCGCGCCGGCCACGCCGAAGTACAACATCAATCTGGGCGCTGAGTGGGACGTGCCGACTGTGCAGGGCCTGACCCTGACTAGCCGCGGCATCTATTCCAGCTCGCAGTATCTGGACCAGTCCAACACCAAGGAAATCGATTCCTGGGTACGCTTCGACGTCGGTGCACGTTACGGCTTCAAGGTCGATGAAAAGAACATCACCCTGCGTGCCAACGTCGAGAACGTGGCGGACAAACGCTACTGGAGTTCAGCCGGGGCTTCGGATGACAGCGAGCCCGGTCTGACATTGTCGACCCCGCGCACCTGCCTTCTGTCGGCTACCGTGGATTTCTAAACGGTGTACAGCTCCAGGGACGGAGCTATTTACCTATTGTTATATATCGTTCTGATATTGGTTGATATTAATCTGCAATTATTTGAGGCCTGTAATTCGATATAAAAGCTGATTAACACTGCTTTCGGTGCTGATATTAAAGTGCCTTGTCCCTATGTTTATTCCTGAATACTCCAATTCATTTCGGTGAATTTCCCCTGCGCGTCATTTAATAAAAATGGATCGCGAAAAATTCCCAATTTATTTGAAATTAAATATTGCACTCATCAGCGAATGAGAATAATTTGCATATCGGGACTTAATCAGGATTGATTCTCATGTTGAATGAAAGCGCTGTACGCATCGATTCTTTGCAGAAGGACAATGCACATTATCTGCGCCGCCAAGGCCAGTTCGAATCCAATGTTCGCAGTTACCCGCGCAAGTTGCCCCTGGCCATCGCCAAGGCCCATGGCGTCTGGGTGACGGACGTGGAAGGCAAGACCTACCTCGACTGTCTGGCGGGGGCCGGGACGTTGGCATTGGGGCATAACCATCCTGACGTCATGGCCAGCATCGATTACTTCATCTCCTCGGGCATGCCCATGCACACCCTGGACCTCACCACACCGCAGAAGGACGCCTTCAGTGAAAAGCTGTTGAGCCTGCTGCCGGGGCAGGGACGCGACTATTGCCTGCAATTCTGCGGGCCGTCCGGGGCGGACGCGGTAGAGGCGGCGCTCAAGCTGGCCAAGACGTTCACCGGGCGCAGCAGCATCATCAGCTTCAGCGGCGGCTATCACGGCATGACCCACGGTGCGTTGTCGGTGACGGGTAACACCGGGCCGAAAGACGCTGTGGCGTCCTTGATGCCGGGCGTGCAATTCATGCCGTACCCCCATGAGTATCGCTGCCCGCTGGGCATCGGCGGTGAAGCCGGGATCGAAGCGCTGGGCTATTACTTCACCCAGTTCATCGAGGATGTGGAAAGTGGTGTGTCGCTGCCAGCGGCGGTGATCCTCGAGGCGGTGCAGGGTGAGGGCGGCGTCAACTGCGCCCCGCCCCAATGGTTGCGCCGTATCCGCGAGGTCACCCAGCGGCACGGTATCCTGCTGATCATCGATGAAGTTCAGGCGGGCTTTGGTCGCACCGGCAAGATGTTCGCCTTCGAGCACGCCGGGATCGAGCCGGACATCATTGTCATGTCCAAGGCGGTAGGAGGGGGATTGCCGCTGGCGGTGCTGGGCCTCAAGCGTGAGTTCGATGCGTGGCAGCCGGGCGCTCACACGGGGACATTCCGGGGCAACCAGATGGCCATGGCCACGGGGTTGGCGACGCTCAACGCCTTGCAGCAACAGGACCTGCCAGCCCAGGCCGCACGTCGTGGCGCCTGGCTCAAGACTCGACTGGTGGAGCTGCAGCAACGTTATCCGGCCCTCGGCCAGGTGCGAGGGCGTGGGCTGATGCTGGGCATCGAGATCGTCGATGAGCGCCAGGCCCCCGACCGCCTGAACAGCTACCCGGGCGACCCCATCCTCGCCGTCGCCATTCAGAAACACTGCTTCGACCACGGACTGTTGCTGGAGCGAGGGGGGCGCCAGGGCAACGTGATCCGGTTGTTGCCGCCGTTAATCATCGACGATGAGCAATGTGCCCTGGCAATGGAACGATTTGAACAAGCGTTGCAGGCTGCACTTTCGCAAGAGCGCCATTAAACAACCACTCGATATATACCTGGCTATATCAGTCATATCAGTCACTGGTTAAACGGCATTAAACAAATTTCCCAGAGTTGGGAAGGCGGGCACCTATTGTCTTGTCGCTGAACACAAAGCGAACTTGCCCAGACATGAAGTCATCCGTAACCCGCAGGTTACGAGGAGCAACTATGCAATATCCCGATCGTACTGCTTTATCCCACCGCGTCAGCGAATTGGCGAGCACTCGTGCCTTGCTCAATTGTTTGATCAAGGAGTTCGCGCTGCCGGAAAACTGCCTGGATTATCACTGGCCCCAGGATATGCGCGGCATTGCACCTGGAAGTTATCTGGAAGGGCTGCAATCGAAGGGGATTCCCCTGACCATCAGCCTGCCCAACGGCCAACAGTTCTTCGTGCTGGTGGATCGTCGCGATCGTCTTGGCAGCCATCGCTACCTGTCTGATGTGTATGCGCGTCAGGGCGATACGTCGTGGAGCAACCTGGCGTTCCCCGAGTTCGTCGCGCAACTGCTCGGCGCCTGTGAGCACATGACCCGCGCCAGCAACGACGAGTTGCTCGAACAGGTGCTGCAAAGCCAGTCCCTGACCGCCGCCATCGTCGCCCACAACATCGACGGTAATGGTCCGGCGCCACTGAGCAACTACCTGGCCAGCGAGCAGGGGTTGTGGTTTGGTCATCCGAATCATCCGGCGCCCAAGGCGCGGCTCTGGCCAGCCCACCTGGCCCAGGAAACCTACGCTCCCGAGTTCCAGGCCCGGACAGCGTTGCACCTGTTCGAGGTCCCGCGCGAAGGACTGCGGATCTCCGCCAACGGGCTGACCGAAGAGCAAGTGCTGGCCGGATTCGCCGATCAGAGCCGTGCCCGGCCGGACCGGGCGATCATCTGCCTGCACCCGGTCCAGGCACAGCTGTTCGTACAGGACCGGCGGGTGCAACAGCAACTGGAACTGGGCGAGCTGCGGGACCTGGGCACCACTGGCGCGCTGGCCAGCCCGACGGCCTCCATGCGCACCTGGTACATCGAAGGGCATGACTATTTCATCAAGGGCTCGTTGAACGTGCGCATCACCAACTGTGTGCGCAAGAACGCCTGGTATGAGCTGGAAAGCACCCTGATTATCGACCAGTTGTTCCAGCGCTTGCAGCAGACCCAGCCGCAAACCCTGGGTGGCCTGTCCACCGTGGCCGAGCCGGGTTCGTTGAGCTGGGCGCCCAAGCATGCGAGCGAAGCCGACAGCCACTGGTTCCGCGAGCAGACCGGCGCGATCCTGCGCGAGAACTTCTGCCGTCGCGGCGGCGCAGACGTGAGCATCATGGCCGGTACGCTGTTTGCTCGGGATATTCATTCCCAGCCGCTGGTCCATGAATTCCTGCAAGGTTTCAACGGCCGGACATTGGATGACGGGCAATTGCTCGACTGGTTCGACCGCTACCAGGCGCTGCTGCTGCGTCCCGTGCTGGCGTTGTTTTTCAACCATGGCGTCGTGATGGAACCCCATCTGCAGAACAGCGTGCTGATTCACGACGACGGCCAGCCACAGCAACTGCTGCTGCGGGACTTCGAAGGTGTCAAGCTGACCGAGGAACTGGGCATGTCCGGCATTGACGTCGGCCTGCATCCCCGGGTGCGCCAGTCGCTGGTCTACAGCCGTGAGCAGGGCTGGAGTCGCATCAGTTATTGCCTGCTGATCAATAATCTGTCGGAAGCGGTGCTGGCCCTGAGCTGGGAGCGTCCGCACCTGGCCCCGTTGATGTGGGAACGGGTGGCGCGTCAACTGCGCAGCATTCGTCAGGAACTGGTACGGCCGGCGCCGGAACTGGACGCGTTGATCGCCGGCGAATCGATTTCCTGCAAAACCAATCTGAAGGTGCGCCTGGCCGCCAAGGCCGATCGTCAGGCCGGTTACGTCAGCCTGCGTTCGCCCTGGGGCGAGGAGGTGCGTTATGCGTGATCTGCCTGAAACAGTGATGGCCGCCATTGATGCGGCCCGACGCACCAGCGAAGACCCACTGGCGCTGTTTGTCTATGACCTTGAGGCGCTGACCCGTCATGTCAGCGACGTCATGGCCGCGCTGCCCGCCGGTGTGGAGCTGTATTACGCGATCAAGGCCAACAGCGAAGCGCCGATGCTCGCGGCCCTGGCCCCCTGGTCAGTGGATTCGAAATTTCCTCGGGCGGCGAGATCGAGCGGGTCGTGGCATGCCCGACGCGTAAGCCCTACGTGTTCTCCGGGCCGGGCAAACTCGATTCGGATCTGCGTGCCGCCCTGGAGAACCGGGTCGAGGCCATCCATTTGGAAAGCCTCAATGAGATCGACCGCCTGCAACGTCTTGCGCAACAGGCCGGTCGCGTCCAACCGGTGTTCATCCGCATCAACCCGCAGTTGCCGTCGACCCTGTCGAGCAAACTGGCGATGGCCGGCACCGCGACGCCCTTTGGCATCGACGAAGCGGAACTGCCGGAAGCCGTGCGAAGGGTGCAAGCGTTCAGTCACCTGAGCCTCAAAGGCTTCCATGTGCATGCGATGTCCCATCAGAACTCGGTGGAACGTCACGAGCAGTTGCTGGATTTCTACCTGCAGCGCTGGACCGAATGGAAGGCGTTGGCGACCGGGGATGAGCAGCCGACCCACCTGAACGTCGGCGGCGGCATTGGTGTCGACTACCTGAGCGGGCAGCGCTTCGATTGGCAGCGTCTGTGCCGGCACCTGGGCAAGTCCCTGGCGCAGCATGAGCAGCCACCGGTGGTGCGCTTCGAGCCCGGCCGCTTCATCAGCGCATTCTGTGGTTACTACGTGATCGAAGTGCTGGACACCAAGACCAGCCATGGCGAGCACTTCCTGGTCTGTCGGGGGGGGACCCACCAGTTCCGTCTGCCGGCGGCCCAGAGTCACGATCATCCGGTCATTCACCTGCCACGTCGGCGCAAGCCGCAGCCGGACACCGCGCAGGCCTGGACCGTGGTCGGCCAGCTGTGCACGCCCAAGGATGTACTGAGTCGCGGCCGCCAGTTGCAAGGGGCCGAGGTGGGGGACCTGTTGGTACTGCCCATGGCCGGTGCCTATGGCTACAACATCTCCCACGCGGACTTCCTGTGTCATCCGCGTCCGCTGCAGCAGTTTGTCGGCGCCACTGCGACTGGAGCGCGGTTGTGACGGTGCCGCGTCACTGGGTGGTGATCAACGTCATGCTGGGCACCCTCACGGTCAGCCTCAACAACAGCTCGCTCAACCCGGCGTTACCGGCGTTCATGGCGGCGTTCGCCATCGGACCACTGATGGCGACCTGGATCGTCGCGGGTTTCATGACCGCCATGGGCATGACCATGCCGCTGACCAGCTTCCTGAGCCATCGCCTCGGCCGCAAGCGCTTGTACTTGTGGGGCGTGGCGCTGTTCATCGGCGGTTCGCTGATGGGCGCGGTGGCTGACTCGATAGTGCTGGTGATTGCGGCGCGGGTGGTCCAGGGGATCGCCAGCGGGCTGATGATCCCGTTGTCCCTGGCAATCATTTTCTCGGTGTATGCCAAGGACGAGCGGGGGCGGGTCACGGGGCTGTGGAGTGCCGTGGTGATGCTCGCCCCGGCGGTGGGGCCATTGTGCGGCAGCCTGCTGCTGGAGTGGTTCAGCTGGCGCTCGCTGTTCCTGATGAACGTGCCCATCGGGCTGGTGGCGCTGATCCTGGGATTGGGCGTGTTGCCGGCTTCCGAACCGCCGGAGCGCAAGCCGTTCGATTTCGCCGGGTATCTGCTGATCGCCTCGGGCATTGGCTTGCTGATGGTCGCCACCAGTCGCCTGCACCACGCCGACGGCCTGCTGGATCCGCTCAACCTGGCAATGCTGACGGCCGGCGCGTTGTGCCTGATCGCCTTCGTGCGCGTCGAGCTGAGCCGTTCGGAGCCGCTGCTCAACCTGCGGATCTTCAACCTGCGCGGCTACCGCCTGAGCGTGATCATCGCCGTGGTGCAATCGGTGGGCATGTTCGAGTGCCTGGTGCTGGTGCCGCTCCTGGTGCAGATGGTGCTGGGCTACAGCGCGATCTGGACCGGGTTGGCCCTGCTGTGCACCGCCGGATTCGCCAGCCTGTTCGGCCAGATGGGCGGCAAGCTGCTCGACCGGCATGGGCCACGGGCCGTGGTGTCGGTGGGCATGTTGCTGACCGGCGCCTCGACCCTGGCCCTGGGCATGCTCGGCCCGCAGGCCACCCTCGCCACGGTGTTCGTCTTGATGATGGCGCGCGGTGCCGGGCTGGGGCTTTCCTACATGCCGGTGACCACCGCCGGGCTCAACGCCTTGCCGGAGCCGATGGTCACCCAGGGCGCGGCGATGAACAACATCTCCCGGCGCCTCGTGTCGTCGCTGGCCATCGTGATCGCCTCGCTCTGGCTGGAAATGCGCCTGGGCGCCGAAGCGGGTTCTGCGCTGCGAACCTCGGGTGCTGTCAGCGAAGTGTTTATCGCCACCGGCGTGCTGATCCTGTTGGCCTTGCCCTGCGCCTGGCGCTTCCCCATGCCGGAACGGACGGCCCCGGCGCCATCCGCGGCCCTCGAACAACGTTAATCGATAAGGAATTCCCATGACGATTTTTGAACAAGCCCCGCAGTCCACCGCCCCAGGCGCCTGGCTGGCGGGCACCGATGCCGATGTCCGGGTAAAAGTCCAACAGCGGGTGGTCGGTCAACTGCTGCAAACCCTGCTGTACGAAGACGTGCTGGCGTATCAGTGCCAGGCGCTTGCGAACGGCCGGTATCGTTTCATCGTGCAGGGCACCGATGCCGCGCAACAACCGGTGCAATACCACTGCAACGGCCTGCGTAGCAGCAGTTTCGAGCTGATCCGCCTGGATCACGCCAGCCTTGAGCGCGTCGATGCCGCAGGCCAATCCCAGGCGCCCGACCTGCACCAGGCCCTGGCGGAACTGCTCGGCGAATTCGAAGGCAGCGCCCACCTGCCACGTTTTATCCAGGAACTGGAACAGACCCAGCTCAAGGATCTGCAATCCCGCAGCCAAGGCTACCGTGCACCACGTGCGCCCCATCGGCTGGATGTGGATGCGCTGGAACAGCACTTCATGGACGCCCACAGCTACCACCCGTGCTACAAATCGCGGATCGGTTTCTCCCTGCACGACAACACCCGCTACGGGCCGGAGTTCGCCAGCCCCATCGCCATCGTCTGGCTGGCCGTGGCCAAGTCCTGCGGGGCGATGAACCATTCCGGCAAGATGGATTTCGACGCGTTCATCCGCCAGGAAGCAGGGGAGACGCGCCTGCAACAGCTGGCCACGATCCTCGAAGGCCGCGGTCAGTCGCCGGACGCTTACTGGGTGCTTCCCGTCCACCCATGGCAGTGGGAAAACACCATTGTCCCGAGGTTTTACCCCGAGCTGCTCAGCGGCGAATTGATCTACCTGGGCACCTCGCAGGAGCAGTACAAGGCCCAGCAATCGATCCGCACCCTGGCCAACGCCAGCGCACCCGAGCGCCCCTATGTGAAGCTGGCGATGAGCATGACCAACACCTCCAGCACACGCATTCTGGCGCGGCATACCGTGATGAACGGCCCGATCATCACCGACTGGCTGCAGCAGCTGATCGCCACCGACAGCACCGCCCGTGCCCTGGATTTCGTCATCCTCGGTGAGGTGGCCGGCGTCAGCTTCAATTACGACCACCTGCCGGCCACCCGCGCGCCTCAAGCCTATGGCACCCTCGGCGCGATCTGGCGTGAAAGCATTCATGCCTATCTCAAACCCGATGAGCAAGCGGTGCCGTTCAACGGGCTGAGCCACGTGGAAAACCGCTACGGCCAGGGCGAGCAACTGCCGTTCATCGATGCCTGGATTGCCCAGTACGGTTTGCAGGCCTGGACCCGGCGGCTGCTGGAAGTCACGGTGCCGCCGATCATTCACATGCTCTACGCCGAAGGCATCGGCATGGAGTCCCACGGCCAGAACATCGTGCTGATCACCCGGGACGGTTGGCCGCAACGCATCGCCCTCAAGGACTTCCACGATGGGGTGCGTTACTCCCCGGCGCACCTGGCGCGGCCGCAGCTGTGCCCGACCCTGGTGCCATTGCCCGCCAGCCATGCAAAGCTGAACCGCAACTCGTTCATCCTCACCGATGACGTGAATGCGGTGCGGGATTTCTCCTGCGACTGTTTCTTCTTCATTTGCCTGGCGGAGATGGCGATTTTCCTGCGCCAGCACTATCAGCTGGATGAAACCCGCTTCTGGCAGATGACCGCCGACGTCATCACGGCTTACCAGGCTGCGCACCCGCAACACCGCGAGCGCTTCGGACTGTTCGACGTGTTCGCACCGTCCTATGAAGTGGAAGAGCTGACCAAGCGTCGCCTGCTGGGGGACGGGGAGCGGCGCTTCAAGTCGGTGCCCAATCCACTGCACGCCTTCAGGCCGCAGACATGCTGAGAACCAATCAACTGAAACTCAAGCTCGGTGCGGGACAGGCCGCCTATGGCCTGATCAGTTCGATTCCGTCGGCCATGGCAATCGAGTTGATCGCCGAGGCGGGCTACGACTTCGTGATCATCGACATGGAACATGTGCTGATCAACCCGGAAACCGTGGAGCACATGATCCGCATGGCCGAAGCCTACGCCGTCACACCCTTGGTGCGGGTGGCGGACCTGAATCCGAAAACCCTGCTACGTCTGCTCGATGGCGGCGCCCAGGGCGTCGTGTTGCCGATGATTGAAAGCCCGGCACAACTGGCCGATGCGATTGCCGCATGCAAGTACCAGCCGTTGGGGCGGCGCAGCCTGAATGCCGGGCGCCCCGGTTCGTTTGGCAAACACAGCCTGGCCGAGTACGTGGGACTGGCCAACGCGCAAATCATGGTGGTGGCGATGATTGAAAGCGCCGAAGGCGTGCGGCGTGCGGCGGACATCGCGGCGGTGCCCGGCCTGGACATGATCCTCGAAGGCGCGGCGGACCTGTCCCAGTCTCTTGGCACGCCCTGGCAGATCAACACGCCGGCGGTACAACAGGCGCTGCTGGACACCTGGCAGGCGGCCCGCGATGCCGGCATTCCCTATTGCGCCATTCCCCGCCAACCCGACGACCACGCCCGCTGGCGTACCCGAGGGGTGAACACCTTTGTACTGGGCGACGAGCGCGGCATTGCGTTTCGCGCCCTCCAGGGCCGCTTGGCCACACTTTCTTCAGAAGGACATGAATCAAGATGACTCGCCTGACCTCACAAGCCCTGGCCCAAGCCGCCGATATCGTCATGCAGGATCTGGTGGATTGCTTGCTGGCCGAACATTTCTTCGGCAGCGAGCCGTTGCCCCTGGTACGCATCAGCGACTGGCAGCAGGCCCACCCGACAGCGCCGACGCTCGCCGGGCTGACCCCGCAGCAGCGTATCTGGGATTGGTGCTACGACCCGACCGAACAGCGCTTCATCAGCGTTGCCCTGCGTGCGGGCATCACCCAGCAGTGGGAAAAAGTGCCGGGCACAGCGGTGCTGGCCCGGCAGGAGGAACAATGGACCGTGCTCTCCCCGGAAGACTTCATGAAGCGCGCGTTCGGCTCGATGGCCGAGCGCTTCAAGGACAACGATAAAGGGCTGGCGCTGTTTCTCGATGTGCTGCGCACCAGCGTCAAACAGACGGCGTTGTCCCTGTCCCATACGGTGGATGACCGTGAGTTGATGGCCCAGGATCCGGCGACGTTTTTCCGCACCATGGAACAATGGGCTTCGCTGCGCGATCGTCCCTATCACCCATTGGCCAAAGCCAAGCAAGGGCTCGACGACGAGGAATACCTGCGCTACCAGGCCGAATTCGCCCGCCCGGTGGCCTTGAACTGGGTGGCGGTGGACCGCACGCTTCTGCAATGCGGTGGAGGCGTGGGGGACCTGGCGCAGTGTTATCCGGCACGTTATCTGTTGCCTGAGCCTATGCAGGCCCGACTCGCCGGAGAAATGCAGGCAAGGGGCCTGGCCGACAGCCACATTGCGCTGCCGGTCCACCCATGGCAGTGGGAACATGTGCTCGACAAACAGTTGGGTGAGGTATTCGCCAAGGGTGACTGCCAGCGCTTGAGCTTCAACGAGGGCGATTTCTTCGCCACCTCGTCGCTGCGCTCCATGACTTCGTGCTTCGACAGCGCCGACTACCTCAAGCTGCCGATGGCCATTCACTCCTTGGGCGCGTCGCGCTATCTGCCGGCGGTGAAGATGATCAATGGCGGCCTGAGCGAAGCCTTGCTCCACGAGGTCCTGGACAAAGACGCGACCCTGCGTCAGTCGCTGCACCTGTGCGATGAGGGCAAGTGGTGGGCGTTCATGCCACCCGAGGCCACGTTGTTCGACGAGGCGCCGAGGCACCTGTCGGCCATGGTCCGAGGTTACCCGAGCGCGTTGCTCAACGATGCCGACACCCGCCTGCTGCCTATGGCCGCCCTGGGCACGCCGCTGCCGGGCAGCAACCGCCACTTCTTCGACGACTGGATGCGGTATCGCAACCTGCCGGCGGACGCCGAGTCGGTCATGACCCTGTTCCGCGAACTGGCCCGCAGCTTCTTCGACATCAACTTGCGCATGTTTCGCCTCGGCATGCTGGGGGAAGTCCACGGCCAGAACGCGGTGCTGGTGTGGAAGGACGGCCATGCCGAAGGCCTGCTGCTGCGCGACCACGATTCGCTGCGGATCTTCGTGCCGTGGCTGGAGCGCAACGGCATGGCGGACCCGGTGTACCGCATCAAGAAAGGCCACGCCAACACGCTGTACCACGAGCGTCCTGAAGACCTGCTGTTCTGGCTGCAGACCCTGGGCATCCAGGTCAACATGCGCGCAATCATGGACACCCTGGCGCAGGTCTACTCAATGCCGGTGAATGGTTTGTGGCAGGCCTTGCGGGACGTGTTGGACGAGTTGATCGAGACCATCGACTTCGACGCCGAGGCCCGGGCGATGCTCAAGGCGCAGTTGTTCGACTCGCCAAACTGGCCGCAGAAACTGTTGCTCACGCCCATGATCGAGCGGGCCGGTGGGCCGGGCAGCATGCCGTTCGGCAAGGGCGAGGTGGTCAACCCGTTCCGCCGGCTGTCGCTGGAGGCCTGAGGGCATGGCGGTCACTCGTGGGCTCGGGATCGAACCGGCATTCACCGATGCGGCCCGCCGGTTTACGGCTGGCGAGTGGGCGGTGCTCAGCGGCCCCTTGCGGTTGAAACCGGCAGGGGAACGCGATTCGTCGCGTTCCCTGGCGGCCCATGAACTGTTGAATGGCGGTGTGTGCCTGCGGCTGTTGGACGAGCTGACGCCGGTCCTTGGCTCACCGTCCCGGGCAATCACCGCCTCGCTGTTGAGCAAGCGAATGTCGTTCCTCACCACCAACACCTGCCTGTATGCGCTGTCGGCATGCGACAAGGGGCTGCTGATGTCCTTGGACAACAGCGTCATCGAATACGGTCACGACGAGGGACGCTGGACCTCGTCGATGCCATTGCTGGACCTGGAGCCCTGGACCTATGCCGCCGGCGAGCGGCAGGCCTGGCGTGAAGCGGTGGTCGGCAGCCTGTTCGCCGGGCTGCTCAAGCCATTGTGGGATCGGTTCGCCCAGGTCAGCGGCATCTCCCGACGCATCCTCTGGGAAAACACGGCGGTGCGGGTCTATTCGCTGTATGAAAAACGCATGGACAGCCTGCGGGACGCGTCCACGCGCCGGCGCATCGACGCCGACTTCGACTGGCTGCTGAACCAGGCCGATCCTGGGCTGTTCGGCCTGGATTACAACCCGTTGCAGCATTTTCGTCGCGCCCCCATGCCCCTTGCCGATGGAGGCTGTCGGCGATTGCGGCGCACGTGCTGTTTCTATTACCAAGCGAGCAACCCGGTCGAATACTGTTCGGCCTGCCCGTTGCTGCGCAAGAGAACAAGACATGAATGATTCAATCGCGCCAGCGCAGGTCACTGACTCGCTGTTGGCACAGTACCGGGGTATCGCTTCGTCCACCCTGGGGCACTTCACCGACAGCGGTTACCTGCGGGGTATTCGCCCGCTGTTCGATAACTTGCGCATGCTCGGCAGGGTGGTCACGGTCAGGCTCTTCACACCCGACGGCAGTGTCTTGCGCGAAGCCTTGCTGTTGAGCGAGCCGGGGGATGTGCTGGTGGTGGAATGCGTGGGTGACCCCGATTGCGCTTGCTGGGGAGAATTGCGCACCCTGGCCGGACTGATCAAAGGCCTGGCCGGCGTCGTGGTGTGCGGCGCGGTGACCGATGTGGCCGCCCTGCGGGCCCATCGCCTGCCGGTGTTCAGTCGCAGTGTCAGCGCTTTCACGACCCGTAGCCTTGGGCTCGGCGGCGAAGTCAATCAGCCGATCCGGGTGTCGGGTGTCACTGTGCATCCGGGGGACATTGCCATCGGCGATGATGACGGCGTGTTCATCCTCGGGGTGCGACAGGCCACCGATCTGCTGCCCAAGCTGCTGGCGAAAGAGCAGGCGGATCGGCAGAAAAGAACCGAGTTCCTGCACCGGATCCGGCGCTGAGGCTGAGCCTCAGGCGTCGCGGAACAAATCGTGGGCGTCCAGCAGGCGCCAGGCGATTTCCGGGCGCTTTTCCAGCCCGCGGCGAATGGCGGCCGGGATCGATTGGCGAATCTTGCGGCAGAGACCGGGTTGTTCCTGGAACTCGATGGCGATACCGCGCATGGTCCGGACTTCGTTGTAGCCCGGCTCGATGGTCAGGCGGATGCCCAGGTTTTCGTAAAGCCGCTGTTGCAACCGTTCGAGCTCGGCCAGGTCCTGGATGTTTTCCAGCCGCTCGAGCAAGCGCTTTTCTTCCTGGCGATTCAGGCAAAGGATGCGCAGATCGCTGCCCGCCGTTTCCAGCAAGGCATCGCGCCCGCAATCGCAGACGCCAGGCGGGCAGGGGGGGCGGATCGGAATCGACGCGGTCATGGGCTCCACAAGTCTGCGCTACGACAAAGCCGCCCTTTGGTCATCGGCGGCCCAGGCAATGTGATGCCTGGCGATACTGGGGTCAACCCTGCCATATGCCCGCCGGTCTGTCACCTGGCCTGGCCCGCTCGTCTGTTTATCCGCCGATTCGATCAAATTTTTCCAGAGCCAGCCCCCTCAAGAGAGACAAGTACGTTTCGGTCCGCTCCCACAGCGACGACTCTGGCAAGCATAAGGAGAACCTGATCGATGCAAGTGAACCTGTCGACATTACCAATGCTGGAAGCGCTGCTGATGGCCCGCGGACCGGGCGGGCAAGAAGACGAAGTCCGGCAAATCTGCCTGCGGGAACTGGAGCCCCATTGCGACAAGACCTGGGTCGACCCGGCCGGAAACGTCATCGGATTGATCGAGGGTACCGCCAGCGGTAGCGGCCGCCAAACGCCGGTCAGGGTCATGGCGCATCTGGACGAAATCGCCATGCTGGTCAAACGCGTCGAACCCGATGGAACACTGCGGGTGGTGGCCTTGGGAGGTGCCAACCCGATCAACTTCGGCGTGTGCCCGGTGGACATCCTGGGCGATCGGGATTTCATCCCGGGTGTGTTGTCGTTCGGCTCCATGCACAGCACGGCCGAAACCCATCAGGGGGCGGATGTCCTGTCCGGGAATGTGCACTGGGAAGATGTCCACGTGATCACCCGTTGCTCCCGGGAACAATTGCACCGCCACGGTGTGCGCCCCGGCACGCGGGTGGTGCTGAGCCAGCACTGGCGCCGGCCGTTTCGGGTGGGCGATGCCATTGCCGCGCATTTTCTCGACGACCGTGCGCCGATGGTCGCGACCCTGCAGGCCGCCGCGCTGTTGGCCGAACGCCGGTCAGAGCTGGTCGGTGAGGTGTATTTCGTGTTCACCACCCAGGAAGAAGAGTCCAACGCCGGAGCGCTATACGCCGCCGCCCACTTACCGGGCGAGGTGACCGTAGCAGTTGAGGTCGGGCCGGTGGTTCAGGAGTACGGAACCCGGCTGAGCGTCAACCCGATCATCAACACGGGGGACGAAAAAGGCTGCTACAGCCGTTGGATTGTCGACCAGCTGTACCGTGCCGGCGAACGCTGCGGCCTGGCGCCGCAATTTGCATTGCTTGTGGACTTTGCCAGTGATGCCAGCGCCGTCATGGGCAGCGGCGTGTCGGCCATGGGAGGTTGTATCGCGATACCCACGGAAAACACCCATGGGTATGAGCTGATCCTGGAAGGCAGCATTGAAGCCTGCGCGGGGACGTTGCTGGAGTTCCTGCTCAATCGATGAGGCCCTGCGGCCAGTGACCCCTATTGTTGGAGCAGGCTTGCTCGCGAAAGCGGTAGATCAGTGATGATCCTGTCGACTGACACACCGCCTTCGCGAGCAAGCCCGCTCCCACATGGGACCAAGGTGCCTGCAAGTTTCGAGTCTCACCGAGCTTCCCTGTGGGAGCGAGCCTGCTCGCGATGACGGCGGCACCTTCAACACTGGAGCAAACAGACCCACCGCTATCGCGAGCAGGCTGAACTGGTCAAGTAATTCTGGACACCAGTTAAGGTTTCACGCCGCCAGTTTCTCCATAGCTACCGGCGACCGGTAATCGTTGTAGCTATGGAGCCTGACGTTGTTGTATCGCATCACATAGCGTTGCACATCCACGCGGGCTTCATGCTCCGAACTGTAGCCCGCTTCGGGCACCCACTCTGACTTCAGGCTGCCAAAGAAACGCTCCATCGGGGCATTGTCCCAGCACTCACCTTTGCGACTCATGCTTTGCAGAAGCCCTTGTTTGCGCACCTCATTCCTGAATTTGTGGCTGGTGTATTGGCAACCTTGATCAGAATGAAACAACACCTCTTTTGGGCGCCCTCGCAATTGAACCGCCATCCGCAACGCTTCGCAGGTCAGAGCGGCGTCGGAAATCATTGAAAATGACCATCCCACGATCCGACGAGCAAATAGATCCAAAACCGCTGCGAAATACATCCAGCGTCTGCCGACCTTGATGTACGTGACATCGCCGCACCACACTTGGTTGATCGCAGTGACATCAAACTTGCGTTTGAGCACATGCGGCGCCACCAGCGCTTCCACGCCGCAAGACTTGTACTTGTGCCGACGCCGCTGATGACTGGCAACACCGGCTTCGCGCATCAAACTGCGAGCCATATGGCGCCCAACGCGATGCCCCTTGGCTTGCAGCTCCTTGGAAAGAGTACGAGACCCTGCGGACGCTCTGGATTCCTTGTGATGTTCGATCAGCACGGCTTTCAGTTTCTCCCGCTCAGGCTTCACCTTGCCTTGGCGCTGACGCCAGGCGTAAAAGCTGCTGCGGTTGACTCCAAACGCCCGGCAGCAATTGTTAACGCCGTACTGCTCGTCCAGCTCGTTGATCAACGAGAATGATCTTTGGAGTCCAAAAGCAGGAGAGCACTGGCCTTTTTTAGGATTTCAATGTCCAGGTCTTTTTGCCTGAGCAGCGCTTTGAGCTGCTGGATCTCTCGCTGATCGGCGGTAATCGCCTTGGCCCCTTCCGGGGTCGACCCCAAGCGCTCTTTGCGAACCTGGTCGACCCAACGGCGCAAGGCAGTAGGGCCAATATCCAGACTGGCACAGACCTCAGGAACTGACTGGCCTTCGTCCAGCACCATGCTGGCAGCCTTGAGCTTGAACTCACTGGAATAAGATTTACGCATAGCCAAACACCTCAGATTTGGGCGCCATCATAGCGCCCGATTGAAGTGTCCAAAATCATTAGGCCAGTTCAGGCTCGCTCCCACAATTGGCCCACGGTGCAGCAGGATTTGAGTCCCACCGCAGGTTCTCTGTGGGAGCGAGCCTGCTCGCGATGACGGCGGCACCTTCAACACCGGAGCAAGCAGACCCACCGCTATCGCGAGCAGGCTCGCTCCCACAATTGGCCCACGGTGCAGCAGGATTTGAGTCCCACCGCAGGTTCTCTGTGGGAGCGAGCCTGCTCGCGATGACGGCGGCACCTTCAACACTGGAGCGGGCAGACCCACCGCTATCGCGAGCAGGCTCGCTCCCACAATTGGCCCACGGTGCAGCAGGATTTGAGTCCCACCGCAGGTTCTCTGTGGGAGCGAGCCTGCTCGCGATGACGGCGGCACCTTCAACACCGGAGCAAGCAGACCCACCGCTATCGCGAGCAGGCTCGCTCCCACATTGAGCTCAGGTATTGGCAGGTGTTGTGTCTACAACCCCAGTTCGGACAACCCGGGGTGATCATCCGGTCGGCGGCCCAGGGGCCAGTGGTATTTGCGTTCGCTTTCCTGGATCGGCAGGTCGTTGATGCAGGCGTAGCGGTTGCACATCAGGCCTTGTTCATCGAACTCCCAGTTCTCATTCCCATAGGAGCGGAACCAGTTGCCCGAATCGTCGTGCCATTCGTAGGCATAACGCACGGCGATGCGGTTGTCGGTGAATGCCCAGAGTTCCTTGATCAGCCGATAATCCAGTTCCTTGGCCCATTTTCGGGTCAGGAAGGCTTTCGCTTCTTCACGGTTATGGACGAATTCGGCGCGGTTGCGCCATTGGGTGTCCAGGGTGTAGGCCAGGGACACTCGCTGTGGGTCACGAGAGTTCCAGCCGTCCTCGGCCAGGCGAACTTTCTCGATGGCCGATTCACGGGTGAAGGGCGGCAACGGCGGACGAGCTTCAGCAGGGGAAGACATGGCAATTCTCCAGCGAGTGATGAATCAAGTTTCATGACCTTCGATGAGGCAGGATTTCTACTTCTTTTCAACCAACAACACTCTCAACATGTCCTGGGCGTGATCGGCGGCACTGTGATCGCCCATGACCAGTGCGACAGTAATGGCCCCATCGATCAGAATCAGCAGTTGTCGGGCCAGGGCTTCGGGATTTTCGGCGCCTTGTTCAACGCACAACCGGGTGACGTAATCGAGCAACTTCTGCTTGTGCAACTTCGCCAATTGGCGAACCGGGTCCTGTGGGTCTCCGGTTTCACCGCTGGTATTGATGAACGCGCAGCCTCTGAAGCCGTCGCTGTCAAACCAGCCCTTGAGCACGGTGAACAGGTTGTACAACCGTGCAGCCGGGGTAGGGGCCTTGTCGACCTCGGTGCTGAACCAGTGCATCCAGCGCTCGTCCCTTCGCGCGAGGGCGGCCAGGATCAGCTCGTCCTTGTTGGCGAAATAGCGGTAGATGCTTTTCCTGGAGACGCCGGCGGTTTTCACCAGAAGATCCATGCCAGTGGCGGCAATGCCACTTTTATAGATCAACTTTTCGGCGACATCGAGGATGATGTCTCGTGTGTCGTTACTGATGATTTCGTTCATGGCGAATACAGTGGAACGATCGTTCTTCTTGGTCAAATGTTTTTTCCTGTGGTTGCCCTTTTTGAAGCATGGCTTGCTGGCGATGGGGCTCCGCCATCGTGATCGCGAGCAAGCTGTGCTCCCTCAGAGTCCCAAACCCATCCGCCATGGTGTAAGCTCAGCGGCTCTTCGGAATCGACCTTTTGCGAGCCCTATGCCGTCGCTTTTCAAACGCTCCCTGCTGCCCAAGCTGCGCAGCTTTGCACTGACCGCCGATGCCGTGACCATCCTCGATGGCGCAGCCGAGTTCCGCCGTTGCCTGCTGGAGAAAATCGCCCAGGCCACCCAGCGCATCTACATCGTCGCCCTGTATCTGCAACAGGACGAAGCCGGCCAGGAAATCCTCGATGCCTTGCATGCCGCCAAAGCGGCGCGTCCGGAACTGGACGTGGTCGTGGTGGTGGACTGGTTGCGGGCCCAACGCGGGTTGATCGGCGCCAAGAAGCAGCCGGGCAACTCGGCGTGGTACCAGGAGCAGACGCGCATCCATGCCAGCGAAGTGCCGATCTACGGTGTGCCGGTGCAGACCCGTGAACTGTTCGGGGTGCTGCATTTGAAAGGTTTCGTGATCGACGATTGCGTGCTCTACAGCGGCGCGAGCCTGAACAACGTCTACCTGCAAAAGTTCGACAAGTACCGCTACGACCGCTATCACCTGCTGCAGAACACGGCGCTGGCCGATTCGATGCATCACCTGGTGCAGCACGGCCTGATCACCTCCAAGGCGGTGCATCGCCTGGACCTGCCGAACCTGCCCAGCACCCGCAGTTTGCGCAAGGACATTGGCGACCTGCGCAGTCGACTCAAGTACGCGGCCTATGACACCACGGCCGGTAGCCTCGACAAGAGTGGTCTGTCGGTAAGCCCGTTGCTGGGCGTTGGCAAGAACAATCCGTTGAGTCGGGTCATCGGCGAACTGATCGCCAGCAGCCGCCAGCAACTGACCATTTGTACGCCTTACTTCAACCTGCCCCTGGCGGTGACCCGGGAGCTCAACCGCGCCCTGGCCCGTGGGGTCAAGATCGATATCATCGTTGGCGACAAGACCGCCAACGACTTCTTCATCCCGCCGAGCGAGCCGTTCAAGATCATCGCCGCGCTGCCTTACCTGTATGAAATCAGCCTGCGTCGCTTCGCCAAGCGGCATCAGCGCTACATCGACAGCGGTCAGTTGAACCTGCACCTGTGGCGTGACGGCGACAACAGCTATCACCTCAAGGGCATGTGGGTCGACGAGCGCTACACGCTGCTGACCGGTAACAACCTGAATCCGCGGGCCTTTCGCCTGGACCTGGAAAACGCCTTGTTGCTGGACGACCCCAAGGGGGAGTTGCTGGAACCGCGTCAGGCCGAGCTCGAGCAGATCTACCGGCATACCCGCAGAATCGAACGCTACCTGGACCTGGAAGCGTTGCCGGACTACCCGGCGGCGGTGGCCAAGTTCCTGAAACGGGTCAGCCGGGTGCGGATCGAGCGGCTGCTTTACCGGATCCTGTGAACACCGGCGCCATGGCCGAAAAAGACACCATCTCCATCCAGCTGGTGCGTGAGGCGCTGCTGCAAAGCTGCGCCCCAGGCCCTGCCACCGATGAAGTGCTGAGCAAGGTCGGCATTGCTCCCGCGTGGCTCGAAAACCCTCAGGCGCGGGTGCCGGCCGCTGCCTATGCGCGGCTCTGGCGTTTGCTCGCAAGGCGCCTGGACGATGAGTTCTTCGGCATGGACCCGCGCAAGCTCAAGTCCGGCAGCCTGGCGTTCTTGTGCCAGTGCGCCATGGCGCAGCCAACCCTGGCGGCCGGCCTGACGGCGGGGCTGGGGTTCCTGTCGCTGATGCTTGAACAGTTGCCGGCCCAGTGGGTGCGTCAGCAGAGCCTGGCGGAAATCGTCTTGCTGGAAGACGATCAGGAGCCACGTCGGGCCTTTACCTACTTCACCTATTGGATGATCGTCCATGGCGTGGCCTGCTGGCTGGCTGGACGGCGCATTCCCATTCTGTCCGTCGAGCTGCGCTGCCCGGCGCCGGACTTCTGCGACGACTACCGGGTGATGTTTTCCCAGAACCTGCGCTTCGACCGCCCCCGTACCCGGATGATCTTCGCCGCCGAGTACCTGGACCTGCCTATCCGCCGCAGTGTCGAAGAACTCAAGCGTTTCCTGGCCCGGGCACCGGCCAATATCCTGGTCAAATACCGCGACCCGCAGAGCCTTGCCAGCCGGATCCGGCACGACCTGCGCCAGTTGCCGGCCGAGCAATGGCCGGAAACCGAAGCCCTGGCCCAGCAGTTGTGCGTGTCGGCGTCGACCCTGCGCCGGCGCCTGGCGGAAGAAGGGCAGACCTATCAGGGACTCAAGGACAGCGTGCGCAAGGAGCTGGCGATCACCTGGCTCGCCGAACCCTCCATCAGTTTCGTCGACATTGCTTCGCGCCTGGGCTTCGCCGATGCCAGTTCGTTCTACAAGGCGTTCCGCAAGTGGTCCGGGTCCAATCCGGGGCATTATCGCAGCTTGATTCTCAACGACCCCCGCTGATTCATCGGGCCCCGGCTTTCAGCTTTCAGCGCGCGATACGGGGCTCCCACTTTGTTTGATGCGAGATCGGCAACTTGCACGAATCGCCACGGCCTATCGGAAAGTACTGGAACCCCCGCTGCGCCAGGCGCTCTGCGTCGTACAGATTGCGGCCATCGAAGATCACCGGGGCCTTGAGCCGTTTCTGGATCAGGTCGAAATCCGGTGCCTTGAACTGTTGCCACTCGGTGCAGATGATCAGCGCATCGGCACCGCTGAGGGTCGCTTCCGGTGTGCCCATCAGGCTGAGATTGAGATGATCCTGGTACAACGACTGGGTCTGGCGCATGGCCTCCGGGTCAAATGCCCGTACATGAGCGCCGGCTTCCCACAGTGCCTCCATGAGTACCCGGCTGGGCGCGTCCCGCATGTCATCGGTGTTGGGCTTGAAAGCCAGGCCCCACACCGCGAACGTCCGGCCTTGCAGGTCACCTTCGTAGAACGCATTGATTCGCTCGAACAGTTTTTGCTTCTGTCGCTGGTTGATCGCTTCCACCGCCTGCAACAGGTCATTGGAGCACTGGGCCTGCTGGGCGCTGTGGATCAATGCGCGCATGTCCTTGGGAAAGCAGGAGCCGCCATAGCCGCAGCCGGGGTAGATGAAGTCATAGCCGATGCGCGAGTCGGCACCGATGCCCAGGCGTACCGATTCGACGTCGGCGCCCAGGTGCTCGGCCAGCTCGGCGATCTGGTTGATGAAGCTGATCTTGGTGGCAAGCATGCAGTTGGCCGCGTACTTGGTCAGCTCGGCGCTGCGCAGGTCCATGAACATGATGCGTTCATGGTTGCGATTGAACGGCCCATAGAGTTCACGCATCACGTCACGGACATCATCCCGCTCGCACCCGATGACGATCCGGTCAGGACGCCTGCAATCGGCGACGGCCGAGCCTTCCTTGAGAAACTCCGGGTTGGAGACGACATCGAAATCCAGTATCCGGCTGTGGCGTCGCAGGGCCTCGTTCATCCGATCACGCAGGGCATCCCCCGTGCCCACGGGGACCGTGGATTTTTCAACGACGATGACGGGCTCGCTACGGTGCCGGGCGATGGCTTCACCCACTGCGAAGACACTGCTCAGGTCTGCCGAACCGTCCGGGTGCGAAGGCGTGCCTACGGCAATGAACAGGACCTTGCCATGCTCCACGGCCGGCTGTTCCTCGCAGGTAAAACGCAGCCTTCCGTTGTCCAGGTTGTCCTTTACCAACGCGGCCAGGCCAGGTTCAAAGATGCTGACGTGTCCCTGATTGAGGGCGGACACCTTTTCGCAGTCGATGTCCATGCAGACGACATCATGACCGACCTCTGCCAGGACGGCTGCCTGGACCAGACCGACATAGCCGCTACCGAATACACTGATTTTCATACGACCTTCCTGGGTGCGGATGCTTGAGCGGGGCGAGAGTTGATGGTGAGGACGCCGAGGATGACCAGGGTCACTCCGAGGCTTTTCGAGAGGCTGAAGCCTTCATTGAAGAGCGGCAGCGCGGCGGCAAGCAGGTACACCAGCGCATAGCTGATGCTCAGCAGCGAATAGGCGCGGCCCAACGGCAGGTCTCGCAGCGCAACCAGCCAACAGAGCATCGACAAGGCGTAGGCAAAAATGGCGCCCACGACCACGGCCAGCGCCGTTGGATCGAGGCTGCCGGTGAGCCACTGTCCGGGCAGCGGAAGACGACTCATGCTCCAGCGCAAAGCCAATTGCGCGATGCTGACCAGCAACACGCTGCCCAGTGCAAAGATGACACCGCGACGAAGATTCATGCGTGCTGCCCCAGCAACATCACGCCGACGATCACCAGGGCGACGCCCAGCCAATGACGACGGTCGACGGGCTCATGGAATACAAATCGGGCCACAAGGGTGATCAATACGAAATTCAGGCTCAACATCGGGTAGGCGATGCCCACTTCGAGGCGCTGCAATACCAGCAACCACACCAGCAGCCCGGCCCCCAGCGCCGCAAGCGCCAGCCACAGCCACGGCGAGCACAGTTTCTCGCCCCAGCCCGATGATCGGCCACGCCAGCTCTCGACGGCGTACTTCTGGGCAATCTGTCCCAGGCACGTCAGCACGCAGGCCACCAATAACAGCAACAGGCTCATGACGCGTCCTGGGGAAAATCAGGATGAGCAGGTTGCCCCGTTCATAACGTTTCCCATCCTTGGGCAACCGTTCGATTTCCTGAAGTTCTTCCTCTCCCTTGACCCGCATGACCACGCCGACCGAACCGCTTCGACGGGCGTCACGCATCCATTGCTCGATCTGTGGCGGGTCGACCCGTTGGTGTAGGCCGTCAGGGTAGGCAAGGCCATATTTCAGCTCGCCAATGGTGTTGTACAACGCCACTTCCTTACGCTTCAGGCGCCAGGCGAGGGCGGACGCGGCGCCAAGATCGTTGCTCAGCAACTTGTCGGCATGGCTGAGGGCATCGAGATGTTCGAGGATGAACTGATCGGGCATCTTGTTGGTGACCACGGACGCGGGCATCGCGGCCGGTAGCAACCCGATCAGCAGCAGGCTGCCGAAGGCCGGGGCAGCCCAGCAGCGCAACGGTTGAAGGACTTGTAACAGGTTGGTCACGATCCAGCCGCTCAGGCCGAGGGAGAGCAATGCCAGGTGTTGCGGTTCGTGGTCGTACAGCGGTTTTTTCAGTTGCAGGTAGACCAGGGCAACTAGCATCAGCAGGCCCAGCGCCAGGTTGAGCCAGCCGTTGATGGCAAGGGCGCGGCCCTGCTTGTGTTCCAGCCGGTCCGCCAGGGCATGGCCCAGGAGCAGCGCCAACGGCAACAGGCACGGCAGGATGTAGCTCGGCAACTTGCCTTTGCTGAGGCTGAAAAACAGCAGCGGCATCAACAGCCACAACAACAGGAACGCGATATTCGCCTGGCGCCGTGCCTGCCACGCTTGCCGCAACGCAGCGGGCAACAGGGCCACCCATGGCAGGCTGAACGCCACCAGCAGCGGCAGATAGAACCACCAGGGGGCGTCATGCTGGGCATCGTCCCCGGCAAAGCGCCGGATATGCTCGTGCCAGAAGAAGAACCGCCAGTAATCCGGTTCCTCGATGTGCACCGCCAAGGCCCAGGGCAGGCTGACAACAATGGCCACGGCAATCGCCAGCGGCCCGAAGACCTGCAATTCACGCCAGCGTCTTTGCCAGGCCATCCAGGGCAGGGCGATCAGCACCGGCAACAACCAGGCGAGAAAACCCTTGGTCAAGAAACCCATGCCGCATGCCAGCCCCAGCATCGTCCAGCCGATCAGGCGTTGGCTGCGGGCACCGCTGTCCAGGGCAAACCACAACGCCGCCAGGCTCAGGTTGACCCAGAAGGTGAACTGCGGATCGAGGTTGGCATAGCCCGCGGCGCCAGCGACCACGGTCAGGCTCATGTACAACAGCGCGCAGACGAAACTCTTGCGAGGGTCGTTCCAGAGACGGCGGGCAAGCAGGTAGCACAGCATCACGCTGAGCCCGATGCTGATGGCCGAGGCAATGCGCACACCGAACAGATTCTCACCGAACAGTGCCTGGCCGACGGCGATCATCCAATAGCCGGCCGCTGGTTTTTCGAAGTAGCGCAGGCTCATGAACTGGGGTGAGACCCAGTCGCCGCTCAGCAGCATGCCCTGGCTGATCTGGGCGTAGCGGGTTTCGTCGGGAATCCACAGCCCATGACTGCCCAGCGGCAGCAGGTATGCCAACAGGCAGGTCGCCAGCAGCAGGGGTAGTGCCCAAGGCTTGCTCATGCGCCTTGCACTCCCAGCCAGCCTTCACGACCTTCGAGCGTGCCGCGCTTCACACGACCGGCAGGCAAGCCGTCAACGGCGGTGGGCAGCAGATCGCCCAGGGGCTGAAAGCGGATGCTTCGTTGGCGCGCCTGCGCCAGCAATTGACGGAAATGGTTGGCCATCAGTATCCCTTCGACTTCGGCATGGATCGTGTAGACGTTGAGTTTTCCGGCGGCAAAGCGCTCAAGGATGAAAGCGTTGTAGTCCTTGGCCATGACGCTTGGGCCGACCACCTCGTCGAAGGTCGGCAGATCAACGGGGATCTGCGGCGTGCCCAGGCTTCCACCGGCCAGCGCGGGCCGGAACAGGCTCTGCCCCCGACAGTCGCTGTTGTAGCGAAAGCCAAACGCCTGCTTGGCCTCGATCACACGCTCATCCGCGCGCCAACCGGCCGCCGCCGAGCACGTAACGGGCTCACCGAGGATATCGCTGAGGCTGTCTACCCCTCGGCGAATCTGCTCGATCAGCCGCGCTTGTTCCCATCGTCCGGCGTTGGCCTGCCAGCCATGGTGGTCCCAGGCGTGCAAGCCGACTTCATGGCCAGCCGCCCGGGCCTGACGCATCAGGTGCCCGAGGTCGCGGCCGATAGGCTTGCCGGGCCAGGCGGTGCCGGCCAGGAGGATGTCCCAGCCGTAGAGTCCCGCGGCGTTGGAGCGCAGCATTTTCCAAAGGAACTGCGGCCGCAGCAGGCGCCACAGATGACGGCCCATGTTGTCCGGCCCGACGCTGAAGAAAAACGTCGCCTTGACCTGTGCTTCCTGGAGAATCTCCAGTAACTGCGGCACGCCATCGCGCGTGCCTCGGTAGGTGTCGACATCGATTCGAAGACCCGCCTGCATCAACGCTTGTCCGCGATTTCGAGCATGGCTTCGCGCAGGAAGAAGTCCAGCGTGTTGCCGATGGTTTCACTCATCTGCACGGTTGGCGTCCAGTCCAGCAGGCGCTTGGCATTGGCGATGCTTGGTTTGCGGTGTGAGACGTCCTGGTAACCGGTGCCGTAGAAGGCCTTGCTTTCGACATCGCGGAACCCGGCGAAAGGCGGAAAGTTGTCGCGCAACGGGTGCGCCTCGAACTGTCGCAGCAGCTCCTCGCCCAATTGGCGAATGCTGGCTTCGTTGTCCGGGTTGCCGATGTTGATGATCTGCCCGTTGCAGGCGTCATTCTCGTTGTCGATGATCCGCGCCAGTGCTTCGACACCGTCGGCGATGTCGGTGAAGCAACGCTTCTGCTCACCGCCATCGAACAGGCGGATCGGCGTACCTTCCACCAGATTGAGGATCAGTTGGGTAATCGCCCGGGAACTGCCGATGCGTGCCGAATCCAATCGATCCAGGCGCGGGCCCATCCAGTTGAAGGGGCGGAACAAGGTGAATTTCAGGCCTTTCTGGCCGTAGGCCCAGATCACCCGGTCGAGCAGTTGCTTGGAAATCGAGTAGATCCAGCGCTGCTTATTGATCGGGCCGACAACGAGGTTGGAGGTATCTTCGTCGAAGTTGTTGTCCTGGCACATGCCATAGACTTCGGACGTCGAGGGGAAGATCACCCGCTTGTTGTACTTGACGCAGTAGCGAACCAGTTTCAGGTTCTCTTCAAAATCCAGCTCGAACACCCGCAGCGGATTGCGGGTGTACTCGATGGGTGTGGCGATGGCTACAAGCGGCAGGATGACGTCGCATTTCTTGATGTGGTATTCGATCCATTCGGAATGGATGCTGATGTCGCCTTCGACAAAATGGAAACGCGGATGACTGCGCAGGCGTTCGATGGCATCGGAGCCGATGTCCAGGCCATAGACGTCGTATTTGTCGTCGCGCAGCAGTCGTTCCGACAGGTGATTGCCGATGAAGCCGTTGACGCCCAGGATCAACACCCGTGTGCGTCGTGGCCCCCGGCGAGACTCCGTGCCGCGTAGCACCGAGCCGTCAACCAGTCCCAGTTCGTTGGCCAGTTGTGGCCCGCCAAGGTACAGGCCGTTTTCGTTGCGTTGGCCCGAGGTGATCACCAGGGAATCAACGCCACACGCAATGCGCAGTGGATCGACGCTGATGACGCGCCCCGGATCCTGGCCTTCGTTGCCCTCGACGACTTCCGCGCTCCAGACGATCAGCTTGTGTTCACCGACGGCACAAAACGCTCCGGGATAGGGTTGGGTCACGGCCCGGACCAGATTGAACAGTTCCTCGGCCGGGCGTTGCCAGACCAGCTTGCCGTCAGCTGCCGTGCGCCGACCGAACACCGTGGCCCTGGATTCGTCCTGCTCCCTTTCGCTGGCTTCACCGGCAAGCAGGCTGGGCAGCGTGTCGCGCAGCAGGTCGCTGGCCGCCTGGCGTAATTTGCCGTGCAAGCTCAACGCGGTGTCGCTGCGCTCGATGGCAACTTTTTGCTGGGCCAGGATCGCACCGGCATCCGCGCGTTTGACCATGCGGTGCAAGGTCACGCCGGTTTCGGTTTCACCGTTGACCAGTACCCAGTTGGCCGGCGCCCGCCCGCGATAACGTGGCAACAGGGAACCGTGCAGGTTGAACGCGCCTTTAGGGGCAATGGCGAGCAGCGGTTCGCTCAACAAATGACGGTAGTAGAACGAGAACAGGTAATCGGGATCCAGCTTGCCGATGCGCTCGATCCACAGCGGATGATTGACGTCTTCGGGAGCATGAACCGGGATGCTCTTGCGTGCACACAATTGGGCGACGGAGCCGTAGAAGGTGTTCTCCTTGGGGTCATCGGCGTGGGTAAACACCGCGACAATGTCGAAGCCGGAATTGAGCAGGGTTTCGATGCCGACACAGCCAATATCGTGATAGGCGAAAACTACGGCTTTTTTGCTCATGAGAGAACCTGATCTGAAGAAGTGGAGGTTAGGCCGTCAACGGTGATAACGGGGGCCGGCGTGGCGGGTTGTCCACGCAGGACCTTTTCGACGAAGAACCGCGGGCGCGCACGCACGTCGCTGTACATCCGCCCCAGGTATTCGCCCAGCAAACCCATGCCAATGAATTGCCCACCGGTGAACACGAACAGCACGGCGAACAGCACGAACGTCCCGCCACCGGCCCAGCCAGCGCCGAAGACCAGCCGCAGCACGATCAAGGCCATGGCGAACAGCACCCCCAGGCCGGCCATGGCGAAACCAACGATGCTCAGCAGCCGCAGAGGTGTGGTGGTCATGCAGGTGATCAGGTCGAACATCAGGTTGACCAGGCGCATGGCGCTGTACTTCGATTCCCCGTGCTCGCGCTCGGCGTGGCTCACCAGGATCTCCGTGGTGTGCCGGGCAAAGCTGTTGGCGAGGATCGGGATGAAGGTGCTGCGTTCGCGGCACGCGAGCATGGCGTCGACGATGGACCGCCGATAGGCGCGCAGCATGCAGCCGTAGTCGCTCATGGCAACGCCGGTGGAGCGTTGCACCGCCAGGTTGATCAGCTTCGACGGCCAGCGCCGCAAGGCCGAGTCCTGGCGGTTATTGCGTACCGTGGCGACCACGTCATAGCCCAGTTCGGCCTGGGCCACCAGGCGCGGAATCTCTTCGGGCGGGTTTTGCAGGTCAGCGTCGAGGGTGATGATGACGTCGCCCTGGCAGTGTTCGAAACCGGCCATAATCGCGGCGTGCTGACCATAATTTCGGTTCAGGATCACCGCGACGATCGGGCTGCCCCGCAGCGTCGCGGCTTCTTCCAGTATCTGCGCCGACTCGTCCCGACTGCCATCGTCGACCAGCACGATTTCGTATTTGTGGTGCAGTTGCCGGCACGCCGCTTCGGTACGTCGAAGCAACTCGGGCAGGCTCTCTTCTTCGTTGTAGACCGGTATGACAATCGACACGCAATTGATCGGGTAAGGTTTCACAGGTGTGCGTCCAAGACGTTTTCAATGGTGTCGACGACGCGATTCACGTCATCGCCGGTCATGTCGGGAAACAGCGGAATCGAGCACAGGCGTGCCGAGTTCCATTCGGTATTGGGTAGATGGACGTCGGGGAAGCGCTGGCGGTAGTAGGTGTGCAGGTGCGTTCCGATGAAATGGATGCCCGTGCCGATGTTCTGCGCCTGCAGGGCTTTCATGAACGCTTCGCGGTCCAGGCCGCAGCGCTCGGCATCGATGCGCAGGACGAACAGGTGCCAGGCGTGCTGCTGCGCATACGCCGGAATCGCCAATGGCTGCACCTTTGAACCTTCCAGTCGTTGCAGGTACGCCTTGGCCAAGTCGGTGCGCTTGGCGTTGATGTCGTCCAGGCGCTCCAATTGCACGAGAGCGATGGCGGCGTTGATGTCGGCCAGGTTGTATTTGAAGCCTGGTTCCATCACTTGCGCTTGAGGCTTGCGACCATGGGTGAGGCGGTCGTAGGCGTCGACGCCGAGGCCGTGGAACTTGAGCATGCGCACCCGGGCGGCGAGTGCTTCATCGTCCGTGACGAACATGGCGCCTTCGGCACAGGTCATGTTCTTGATCGCATGGAATGAGAAAATGGCCGTGCCCTTGGCGCCGACGTGACGCCCTTTGTAAAGGGTGCCAGCCGCGTGCGCGGCGTCTTCGATAACGGCGATGCCGTGTTTTTCCGCCAACCCATGGAGAGGGTCGAGGTCGAACGCGGCGCCGGCATAGTGCACCGGGATGATCGCCCGGGTACGCGAGGTAATGGCCGCTTCGATGCTCGACAGATCACTCATGAGCGTGTCGCGGTCCACGTCGACGAACACCGGTGTGGCGCCTAGCAGGCAGATCATGTTGGCCGTCGACACCCAGGTCTGGGACGGCGTAATGACTTCATCGCCCGGGCCAATGCCTAATGCAAGTAACGCGATATGCATACCGCCGGTGGCCGAAGAAAGTGCAACGGCGTGCCGGCAGCCGACATAGGCGGCGAACTGCTCTTCAAGTTGCTGGTTTTTCGGGCCCGTGGTGATCCAGCCGGAGCGCAGTACCTCATTTACAGCGGCAATCTCTTCATCGCCAATGCTGGGGCGAGAGAAGGGAAGAAACGATTGACTCATGGGTACCCCAAGGATCTGAAGAGTAAGTAAGCGTTGAAAACGAGAGATTGGATCCAACGACAGCGTAGACGCTAAAAATAGGGCCGTATCAAGGAGTTACCTCGTAAGGAAAGCACCGTAGGAAGTGTTTCAGCGTTGCTTGGGCAGGAGGCACTCAAGACGAGTTAGCCCGTATTTATTGAGGTTAGGCGGTTTTTTTTGAAAGAAGTGTGAAAAAAAGCTGATTAAAAAAAACTTCACTTAATTAGGAAGTTTTCACATTCGAGCCTGACTCTTACATGGCTAGTGGCAGAATGCTTACAGGTAATTTTTCATCTGTATTACATTTTATTCTGCCTAGGCACATGTCTTTTTAGTCCTATCAACAGGCTGGCGACCCTGATGGCTTTCACGTTCGCGCATTCGCGCTTCCAGCAAGTCATGTTTCGATCACAAAACCGTCATTTAAGTTTGATAAAAGCTCTGCAAGTTCCGAAAAATCGGGCCATCAAACAGAGTGAAGTATGCAAGTGACTGTTTTGAGTAGCAGGTATGTCAGTTTCAAGGCGTTCTCCTGCCTCCTGGTTGGGCAGGAGTCCGGCGCATGAGAGTCCTGGTCACCGGCGCCGCTGGCTTCATCGGCTTTCATACCGTCAAACGCTTATGCGCCGACGGCCATCAGGTCATTGGTATCGATAACCTCAATGGCTATTACAGCATCGAGTTGAAACGGGCCCGGCTTGCGCAACTGGAGGCCTGTTCCAACTTTCAGTTCCGCTGGCTCGATGTGGCCGACAAGCAAGCACTGCTGGATCTGTTTGCCGAACAGCGTTTCGAGCAGGTCATTCACCTGGCTGCCCAGGCCGGCGTACGTTATTCCATCGACAGTCCGGATACCTATGCGCAAAGCAATCTGGTGGGCTTTCTCAACATCCTCGAAGCCTGCCGTGCCCATGAGCCGGCGCACTTGATCTATGCCTCGAGTAGTTCGGTGTATGGATTGAACGATCACCTGCCGTATGCCACGACCGACCCGGTCGATCGACCCATGTCGTTCTACGCCGCGACCAAGCGTGCCAATGAGTTGATGGCGCATTCCTATTCCCATCTCTACGGCATTCCCACGACCGGCCTACGCTTTTTTACCGTGTATGGGCCTTGGGGCCGACCCGACATGGCGCTGTTCAAGTTCACTGACGCCATCCTGAATGGCCGCGCCATCGATGTGTACAACGATGGTGCGATGTCTCGGGATTTCACCTACATCGACGACATCGTCGAAGGCCTCGTGCGATTGCTGCCACGCCCGCCTACCGACGAAAGCGGCGCACCGAACAAGGTCTACAACATCGGACGCGGTTCGCCGGTGAAGCTTCTGCATTTTGTCGAATGCATCGAAGAGGCGACGGGCATCCGCGCCATCAAGAACTTCTTGCCGTTGCAGTCAGGCGATGTGCTCAACACGTGGGCGGATACCCGTGACCTGGAAGATCGGGTGGGGTTTCGCCCGCTGACTTCGCTGTCCAGCGGTGTGCGGTCGTTTGTCGATTGGTACCGCGACTATTACCGCGTTTAACCGCGCATTTCGAATGTCCATAGGAAAACCATGCACGAAACCCCTTATGTATCCGTCTTGATCCCGGCGAAGAACGAAGCAGGCAATCTCATTCCGTTGCTGGAGGAGGTGCGCGCAGCGCTGGTCAACGAGGCCTTTGAAGTCATCGTAGTGGACGATGGCAGCACCGACGCCACTGCGGCCGAACTGCGCACGCTGCAAGGCCAGGGCTACCCTCAGCTGCGAGTGCTCAGCCATGCCCGCTCCCTGGGACAGAGCACCTCCATCCACCATGCCGCCGTGGTGGCTCGCGGGCACTGGTTGGCGACCCTGGATGGCGATGGCCAGAACGACCCGGCCGATCTGCCGAAAATGCTCGACCTGGTGCGCGGTTCGGAAGGCAAGCCCGCAGGCGTCAAGCTGGTGGCGGGGCATCGGGTGAACCGTCGCGACACGGCGAGCAAGCGCTGGGCCTCGCGGTTTGCCAACAAGCTGCGTGCCAGTCTGCTGAAAGACCAGACCCCGGATACCGGATGCGGCATCAAATTGATCGAGCGCGAGGCCTTTTTGCGCCTGCCGTACTTCGATCACATGCACCGATTCATTCCTGCCCTGATCCGTCGTCATAACGGCCGGATGCTGGTTCAGCCGGTCAATCACCGTGAACGCGGGGCAGGGGTGTCCAACTACGGGAACCTGGACCGGGCCCTGGTGGGCATCGTCGATTTGTTGGGAGTGTGGTGGTTGATCAAACGCACCCGTCTGGACGTTAACGCGCAAGAAAGCGAGGCCTGACATGGGCAGGGAATCGATGTGGTTGGCTGTGGGATTCATGGGCCAGTTGGTCTTTACCGGGCGCTTTGCCCTGCAGTGGCTTTACAGTGAATACAAGAAGCGCAGCATGATTCCGGTGGGATTCTGGTACCTGAGCATTGTCGGCAGTGCGTTACTGCTGGCATACGCCATTTATCGCGAAGACCCGGTCTTCATCCTCGGCCAGTCCTTCGGCTTCATCGTGTACCTGCGCAACTTGCAGTTGATCGCCAGGCAGCACGAGCACAAAGGCCTTGAGCTGGACAAAAGGGGCTGAAACGGTGCGGATACGATTATCTTCCCCACGATGGGAATGGCTGGGTTTTGCGCTATTGGCGTTGGTCATGGTGGGTGCCGGGCTCGGCTGGCGGCAACCGCTGAATGTCGATGAAGAACGTTTCCTCGGCGTGGCCCTGGAAATGCTGCAGAACGGCTCGTGGTTCATTCCCCATCGGGCCGGGGAAATCTACGCCGACAAGCCGCCCCTGTTCATGTGGGCGGTGGCGCTGTTCGTGCAACTGACCCACCTGCCAAAAGTTGCCCTGTACTTGCCCGCGCTGTTGGCCGGCAGCGTGACCACGGCCTGCCTGTATGACCTGGGCCGGCGCCTATGGGGGCGGCGCATCGGAGTGATTGCGGCGCTGCTGTTCCTGGCGACCTACCAGACCTACAGTATTCTGCGCACTGGACAGATCGATGGTTTTCTCGCGCTCTGGACCATTCTCGGTCTCTATGGCCTGTGCCGGCACCTGTTGCTCGGGCCGGACTGGCGCTGGTATTACATCGCCTGTGCGGCGATGGGGTTTGGCATCATCAGCAAAGGGGTCGGCTTTCTGCCGGTGTTGATGCTGATCCCTTATGCCTACGCGGTGCGTAAAGGCTGGAAAGGTGTGACGCCGATGCCCGGAAAAGCCGCTGCCTGGTGGCTGGGGCTGCTGGTGGCGTTGGCGGCCATTGCGGTATGGCTGGGCCCGCTGTTGTTGATCGTGGCGCAGGGCAGTGCCGACAGCCTGGCCTATGCCCAGGAAATCCTGTTCAAGCAAACGGCGGGTCGCTATGCCAACGCGTGGGAGCATCGTGAACCCTTCTGGTACTTCTTCGTCGAGGTGATACCGAAGTACTGGTTGCCGATTTTCTTCATGCTGCCCTGGCTGGTGCCGGCCTGGCGCAGGCAATTGCTCAAGCACGATGGGCGGGTGCTGGTGCTGCTCGGGTGGGTGCTGCTGGTGCTGCTGTTCTTCAGCCTGAGCAGCGGCAAGCGCAAGCTGTATATTTTTCCGGCATTGCCAGGGTTGATCCTGCTGGTGGCGCCGCTGGTTCCGTGGATGTTGCGCTGCTGGTTCAGCCGGCGCCCGCGGGGCAGGACGGTGTTCGTTGTCCTGACTGTTGTGTGGCTGTGTGCCTGGTTTGTCCGCGGCTTCGTCGAGCCCCACAAGGAGGGCGTCAACCCCCACGAAACCCTCATGGCTGACGTCGCGCGATTGAGCAACAACGCCGAACTGGTGCTGGTGGGCTGGCGTGAAGGGCACTGGTTGTTCGCCCGACAACCCATCGTGCACTTCGGTTTCTATAGCGATCAATCCCTGGAGCAATCCGCGCTGTGGCTTCGTAGCCACCCGCAGGCCTATGCGCTGGTGCCTGCGCGGGACCTGGCGCGCTGCTACGACCCGCAAAAGGCCCACAGCGTCGGCGAGACCTCCAGGGCCGAGTGGTTCCTGGTGGGGGCCGATGCGGATAACCAGCGGTGCCAGCCTCCGGCACCGGGGAAGGTGTATTCATTTGCGTGGAAGCAGCCTTTGTAGCGACTGGGAGACTGCTATCGCGAGCAGGCTCGCTCCCACAAGGGTTTCGCGGTGAGCACAGATCTCCTGTGGGAGCGAGCCTGCTCGCGATAGGGCCATGACCGGCAACCCACCCCCAAACCATGGCCAAACCAGTCAGCCAACTTGATAGCTTTGACCATTGCCGCCCAAGCCCTTCGGCGCGAGTATTCCTCTGTCCACGGTTCCCCCAACCAATAAAAAGTACAGAGGGATTCTAGTCATGCGCGATTACTCGTCCGCCACGTCGCAGTTCGATTACCTGCACACTGTCGATGCCGCACTCCACGGTTCGCTCGAGGCGTTGAACGCCTGCGTCGAATGCTGCGACCGGCACGCGTTGCCGGGTCGCATCGCGTTGTTCTGGGAGGGCCGTGACGGCAGCGATGCGACCTGGACCTACCGTGACCTGCAGGACAACGCTGCACGCTTCGCCAATTTCCTGCTGGCCCAGGGCGTGGGCAAGGGCGACAAGGTAGCCGGCCTGCTGCCGCGTACCGCGGAACTGCTGATCGTGGTGCTCGCCACCTGGCGCATCGGGGCCGTGTATCAGCCATTGTTCACCGCATTCGGACCCAAGGCCATCGAGCACCGTCTCGGCAGCTCCGGGGCTCGCATCGTCGTTACCGACAGCGTCAACCGGCCCAAGCTCAACGAAGTGACCGGTTGTCCCACCGTCGTCACCGTCGGCGGCGAACAAGGCCGGGGGATCGTGCGGGGCGACTACAGTTTCTGGGCTGAGGTGGCGAACCACTCCAACCAGTGCGAGCCGGTCATGCTCACCGGTGAAGACCCATTCCTGCTGATGTTCACGTCCGGCACCACCGGGCCGGCCAAGGCATTGTCCGTGCCGCTCAAGGCCATCGTTGCCTTCCAGAGCTACACCCGTGACGCCGTGGACCTGCGTCCCGAAGATGCTTTCTGGAACGTTGCCGATCCGGGCTGGGCCTACGGTATCTACTTCGGCGTGACCGGCCCGTTGGCGATGGGCCATCCCATCACCTTCTACGATGGTCCCTTCACCCTGGAAAGCACGTGCCGGGTCATCAACAAATACGGTATCACCAACCTCACGGGCTCGCCCACCGCCTATCGCCTGTTGATTGCCGGAGGCGAGCAGTTCGCCCGCTCGATCAAGGGGCGGCTGCGCATCGTCAGCAGCGCCGGCGAGCCGCTGAACCCGGAGGTGATCCGCTGGTTCGCCGATAACCTGGATGTGGTGATCCACGACCATTACGGCCAGACCGAACTGGGCATGGTGCTGTGCAATCACCACGGGCTTGAACATCCGGTGCACCTGGGAGCGGCCGGCTTTGCCTCGCCGGGCCACCGGATCGTGGTGCTGGATGACCGTCACCAGGAGCTGGGCGTCAGCCAGCCGGGCATTCTCGCCGTCGACCGTAGCCAGTCGCCGATGTGCTGGTTCGCCGGTTATGAGGGCGGGCCCACCAAGGCGTTCGTCGGCAATTATTACCTGAGCGGCGATACCGTCGAGTTGAACCCGGACGGCAGCATCAGTTTCGTCGGTCGCAGTGATGACGTGATCACCACCTCGGGCTACCGCGTCGGTCCCTTCGACGTGGAAAGCGCCTTGATCGAACACCCGGCGGTGGTCGAAGCCGCGGTGATTGGCAAACCCGACCCGGAGCGTACCGAGCTGGTGAAGGCCTTCGTCGTGCTCAGTGCCCAGTACCGTGCCGCGCCAGAACTGGCCGAAGAGTTGCGCCAACACGTGCGCAAGCGCCTGGCCGCCCATGCATATCCCCGTGAAATCGAATTTGTCAGCGACTTGCCGAAAACCCCGAGCGGCAAGCTGCAGCGCTTTATCTTGCGCAACCAGGAAATTGCCAAAGCCCAAGAAGCGGCGGCGCAGAACGTTTCAGCTTGAACCCAAGGAAACCATGATGCAGATCGACAATAAAATTTTCCTCGTCAGCGGCGGTGCGTCCGGCCTCGGTGCGGCCACCGGCGAGCTGTTGGTCAAGGCCGGCGCCAAGGTGATGCTGGTAGACCTCAATGCCGAGGCCGTGGCCGCCCAGGCGCAGAAGCTCGGCTGCCGGAGCGTAGTAGCGGATATCAGCAACGAGGCGGCGGCCGAAGCGGCGGTCAAGGCCACTGTCGAGGCATTTGGCGGCCTGAACGGCCTGGTGAACTGCGCCGGCATCGTGCGTGGCGAAAAGATCCTCGGCAAGAACGGCCCCCACGGGCTCGCCAGCTTCAGCCAGGTGATCAACGTCAACCTGATCGGCAGCTTCAACCTGCTGCGCCTGGCCGCTGCGGCCATTGCCGAAACCGAGGCCGATGCCGACGGCGAGCGCGGCGTGATCATCAACACCGCGTCGGTGGCTGCCTTCGACGGTCAGATCGGCCAGGCGGCCTATGCGGCATCCAAGGGCGCCATTGCCAGCCTGACCCTGCCGGCCGCCCGGGAACTGGCGCGTTTCGGCATCCGCGTGATGACCATCGCCCCGGGAATTTTCGAAACGCCAATGATGGCCGGCATGACCCCGGAAGTCCGTGAATCCCTGGCCGCCGGCGTGCCGTTTCCGCCGCGCCTGGGCAAACCCGCCGAGTATGCGGCGCTTGTCAGGCATATCATTGAAAACAGCATGCTCAACGGCGAGGTGATCCGTCTCGACGGTGCCTTGCGCATGGCAGCGAAGTAAGGAGAATTTGTCATGACCCACGATCCGATTGTCATCGTCAGCGCCGTCCGCACGCCAATGGGCGGTTTCCAAGGCGAACTCAAGAGCCTCAGCGCCCCGCAACTGGGCGCGGCCGCGATCAAGGCCGCCGTGGAGCGCGCCGGTATCACCCCGGGCTCCGTCGAAGAAGTGCTGTTCGGCTGCGTGCTCGCCGCCGGCCAGGGCCAGGCTCCGGCGCGGCAGGCGGCGTTGGGTGCCGGGCTCGACAAATCGACCCGTTGCACCACCCTGAACAAGATGTGCGGCTCGGGCATGGAAGCGACCATGCTCGCCCATGACATGCTCGTGGCCGGCAGTGCCGAGGTGGTGGTGGCCGGCGGCATGGAAAGCATGTCCAACGCCCCATATCTGCTCGACCGTGCCCGCAGCGGCTTGCGCATGGGCCACGGCAAGGTCCTGGACCACATGTTCCTCGACGGCCTGGAAGACGCCTATGACAAGGGCCGCCTGATGGGCACCTTCGCCGAGGATTGCGCCGAAGCCAACGGTTTCAGTCGTGAGGCCCAGGACGCCTTCGCCATTGCGTCCACCACCCGCGCCCAGCAGGCGATCAAGGACGGCAGTTTCGACGCCGAGATCGTGCCGCTGCAGGTCATGGTCGGCAAGGAACAGGTCACGGTGAGCCACGACGAACAGCCGCCCAAGGCGCGAATCGACAAGATCGCGTCCCTCAAGCCGGCATTCCGCGAGGGCGGCACGGTGACGGCGGCCAACGCCAGCTCGATTTCCGACGGTGCCGCTGCCCTGGTGCTGATGCGCCAGAGCCAGGCGGCACAGCGCGGCTTGACCCCCCTGGCGGTGATTCACGGCCACGCGGCGTTTGCCGATACGCCGAGCCTGTTCCCCACCGCACCGATTGGCGCGGTGAAGAAGCTGATGCAAAAGACCGGCTGGTCGCTGGATGAAGTCGATCTGTTCGAAGTCAACGAAGCGTTTGCCGTGGTAGGGCTGGTGACCATGGCCAAGCTGGAAATTCCCCACGACAAGGTCAACATCCACGGCGGTGCCTGTGCGTTGGGCCACCCGATTGGTGCTTCCGGGGCACGGATCCTGGTGACGCTGCTCTCGGCCCTGCGCCAGAAGGGCCTCAAGCGCGGCGTTGCGGCGATTTGCATCGGCGGCGGCGAAGCCACGGCCATGGCCGTTGAATGCCTGTATTAAGGAATCACCATGCTCCCGACTGAAGAACAGACACAAATCAGCGACGTGGCCCGGCAGTTCGCCCAGGAACGCTTGAAACCGTTCGCCGCCGAGTGGGACCGCGAGCACCGCTTTCCCAGGGAAGCTATCGCCGAGATGGCCGAACTGGGCTTCTTCGGCATGCTCGTGCCGGAACAGTGGGGCGGTTGCGACACCGGCTACCTGACTTACGCCATGGCCCTGGAAGAAATCGCCGCCGGCGACGGGGCGTGCTCGACCATCATGAGCGTGCACAATTCGGTGGGTTGCGTGCCGATCCTCAAGTTCGGCAGCGATGAGCAGAAGGCCCGGTTTCTCACGCCCCTGGCCAGCGGCGCGATGCTCGGCGCCTTTGCCCTGACCGAGCCCCAGGCCGGCTCGGACGCCAGCAGCCTCAAGACCCGGGCACGACTGGACGGCGATCATTACGTGCTCAACGGTAGCAAACAGTTCATCACCTCCGGGCAGAACGCCGGGGTGGTGATCGTGTTCGCGGTGACCGATCCGAGTGCAGGCAAGCGGGGCATCAGCGCGTTCATCGTGCCCACCGATTCACCGGGGTACAGCGTGGCGCGGGTCGAGGACAAACTCGGCCAGCACGCCTCCGACACCTGCCAGATCCTGTTCGAGGATGTGAAAGTCCCGGTCGCCAATCGCCTGGGGGAGGAGGGTGAAGGCTACAGGATCGCCCTGGCGAACCTGGAGGGCGGGCGGGTCGGCATCGCGGCGCAGTCGGTCGGCATGGCACGAGCGGCATTCGAAGCGGCCCGGGACTATGCCCGCGAACGCCAGAGTTTCGGCAAGCCGATCATCGAGCACCAGGCCGTGGCGTTCCGCCTGGCGGACATGGCGACCCAGATCGCCGTGGCGCGGCAGATGGTGCATTACGCCGCCGCGCTGCGGGATAACGGTCAGCCTGCACTGGTAGAGGCTTCCATGGCCAAGTTGTTCGCCTCGGAAATGGCCGAAAAAGTCTGCTCTATGGCGTTGCAAACCCTGGGCGGATACGGTTATCTCAACGACTTCCCGCTGGAACGCATCTACCGCGATGTACGGGTCTGCCAGATCTACGAAGGCACCAGCGACATTCAGCGCATGGTCATTTCGCGCAATCTTTGAACAGGAGTCCTGCATGAGCTACGAAACGATTTTGTTGGAAATCAAGGACCGCGTCGGCCTGATCACCCTCAACCGTCCCCAGGCGCTGAACGCCTTGAACGCGCAGATCGTCAGTGAGTTGAACCACGCGCTGGACAGCCTGGAAGCGGACCCGAAGATCGGCTGCATCGTGCTGACCGGCTCGAAGAAGGCCTTCGCCGCCGGGGCCGACATCAAGGAAATGGCCGAGCTGACCTATCCGCAGATCTACCTCGACGACCTGTTCAGCGACAGCGACCGCGTGGCCAACCGCCGCAAGCCGATTATCGCGGCGGTGAACGGCTTCGCCTTGGGGGGCGGCTGTGAGCTGGCGCTGATGTGCGACTTCATCCTGGCCGGCGACAACGCCAAGTTCGGCCAGCCGGAAATCAACCTCGGTGTGCTGCCGGGCATGGGCGGCACCCAGCGCCTGACCCGCGCGGTGGGCAAGGCCAAGGCCATGGAAATGTGCCTGACCGGGCGTTTCATCGATGCGGTGGAAGCGGAACGTTGCGGCATCGTGGCGCGGATCGTACCGGCCGACGAACTGCTGGACGACGCCCTGAAAACTGCCGCGCTGATCGCGTCCAAGTCGGTGCCGATCAGCATGATGGTCAAGGAAAGCGTCAACCGTGCGTTTGAAGTGAGCCTGTCCGAAGGCGTGCGTTTCGAGCGACGGGTATTCCATGCGGCGTTCGCGACCCAGGATCAGAAAGAAGGCATGGCGGCCTTCGTGGCCAAGCGGCCGGCGGAGTTCCAGGACAAGTAAGCGGCGCCCTGACAGACGCCATCGCGAGCAGGCTCGCTCCCACACTGGATCGGCGCTGTGCGCAGCCTTTGCATACGCCACAGGATCCTGTGGGAGCCGGGCTTGCCCGCGAAGACGGCGGCACAGCCTACGCCTCCGTGGCAGACACACCGCTATCGCGAGCAGGCTCGCTCCCACACTGGGTCTGCGGTGTACGCAGCCTTTGCATACGCCACAGGATCCTGTGGGAGCAGGGCTTGCCCGCGAAGACGGCAACACAGCCAACGCCTCCGTTGCAGACACACCGCTTTCGCGAGCAGGCTCGCTCCCACACTGGATCTGCGCCGTACGCAGCATGTGTGTACGCCACAAGATCCTGTGGGAGCCGGGCTTGCCCGCGAAGACGGCAGCACAGTCAACGCCTCCGTGGCAGACACACCGCCATCGCGAGCAAGCCCGCTCCCACACTGATCGGCGGTGTACGCAGCATGTGTGTACGCCACAAGACCCTGTGGGAGCCGGGCTTGCCCGCGAAGACGTCAGCCCATCCAACATCTCCGTGGCAGACACGCCGCTATCGCGAGCAGGCTCGCTCCCACACTGGGTCTGCGATGTGCGCAGCATGTGTGTACGCCACAAGACCCTGTGGGAGCCGGGCTTGCCCGCGAAGACGTCAGCCCATCCAACATCTCCGTGGCAGACACACCTCTATCGCGAGCAGGCTCGCTCCCACACTGTGATCCTGCGGTGTGCGCAGCATGTGTGTACGCCATAGAACCCTGTGGGAGCGAGCCTGCTCGCGATGGCGGCCTATCGGCTTGCAGTCATTTGACTGGCAGGTTTGCTACGCGGCCTCGTGGAACTTCGCCTGGGATTTGCCGGCACGCTTGGCCCGGTACAGCGCTTCGTCGGCCTGGGCCAGCGCGTCGGCAAACGCGCCGCCGCTCCAGAGCGTGCCACCGATACTGCAACCGATCTTGATCGAGTGTCCGGCCAATACCACCGGTTCGGCCAGTTTCGCGAGGATGCGTTGCGCAGCACCCTGCATACTGGCCAGTGATTCTTCGCTGTTCAGGCGCAGCAGCAACACGAATTCGTCCCCTCCGTGGCGGACGGCAATGTCGCCTTCGCGTACGGCCGTCAGCAGTCGAATGCCGACTTCATGAAGCAACGCATCACCAACAGCATGGCCGAAGTCGTCATTGACGGGTTTGAATCCGTCGAGATCCACGCACAGCACGCCGAAGTCGCGTTGCGTATCGACTTCGCGGCCCACGGCCTCGACATACTTTTCCAGCGCCGCCCGATTGGGCAGGCCGGTGACGACATCGCGATAGGCAATGCCTTCGACCACCGCCAGCTGTCCTCTCTTACGGGTCAGGCTGTCGACGAGGTGGCGGATTGCAACACTCAATGTTTCGACCTCGCGACTGCCCTTGAGAAGGGGGATGCTGACATCGGCCCCCTCGGACAACCGGGCGGCCGCCTCGGCAATGGTATTGATGGGCCCGGTAATAATGCCCGCCACAAACCACCCGACCACGGCGAACAGAACGGACAGCAGGCCACCCCATAGGAGGATCTCGTTACGCAACCGATGAGCCTCGGCGAAAGCGGCTTCGGCCGGCTGTCGCGTGATGACTGTCCACCCCAAACCGGGATAGTCGCCGACGCCAACGCTCTGGGCCGAACCAGCCATATACAGGTTACCGTCCGGCCAGCGCTTGACCGACCAGCTTTGCCCGCTCCCTTCGCTGACGGTGATGCCGATGGGTTTGCCGATCATTTCGTTGGGACCCAGGAGGACGGTGCCATCCTTGCTGAGTACCAGGAATTCCAGCCCGGGGAGGTGGGTCTGCAAGGGCTCGAACAAGGACCGGCCAACCTCGGCAGCCCACTTCCAGGAAAGGTGCGCCGCGAGCACGCCCACCAGACGCCCGGAGTCGTCCCGGACCGGCATGCTGATGTCGACGAATTTCATTGCTTCGCCGGAAGGGTTGGGCAGCAGCTTCGCCAGCATGACCGCCTCATGGACATCGCCGATGAAGGTCTCGTTCAGGCCATTGGCGAAGACCGGCCGCTGTGAAATGTCGACGCCTTCGAGCAACTTGTCGGTCGAGGCGACTACCGTGCCATGGGCATCGGTCAGGCCGATCCAGGAATAGCTTGGAAATTGATCGCTGAGATGGTTGAGCAGTGCTCGCGCTTCGCCAATGCTGGCGGCGTTGCGCAACGTCTCCAGTTGGCTCAGGACGGTGAGCGCCTTGGACCGGTTGCTCATATCGCGATCGAGGCGATCAACCATCGAGTAGGCGTACTCGCTCAGTTGAAGGCCGGTTTTCTCTTTGAGCCTGGAGATGGACGATTCACCAATGACGGCGCCGAACAGGCAACTAAGGACCAGTACGACCAAGGCGACAGCCAGTGCTATTCGCGCTCGTAAACTCTGAAAGGGAAGGGAATACATGTAAGTCGCCAAAGAGATGGAGTCGAATACCTGGGTCCCTGGCATCCTGTTTTTTCGTTATCGTCTCAGAATTCCCTCGCCCAGGGTACTGCCTTCGGCAAATGGCGCCGGCCACGCACAATCTCCACGGCGACACGATGGATGACGGGCGGGCGAAGCAGGAGGATATCTGCCGGGCTCAAGACGTGCGGGAGACACGCGCCCCAAACCCGGCAGTTGTTTCAGTCAGAAGATGAACTTGAGTAGCGCGATGACCACGATCAGGCCGATCAGGAAAATAATGCCAACGGTACTGCCAAGAAATTTCAACATGGTAGAGCTCTCATCGGATGGGCTTAATGGTCTAGACCCCTGGCGCAGTCGCTCGTTTAGATTATTTTGCGAAGGCTCACAGCCATTCGAATCGGCGATTTGACGATCCGCGGTATACGCGGCATGCTTGCTCGATCATGAGCATTTATGCTCGTTTATGCAGGTTGTAGACCCATGAGCTCACCCAACGATGTATTCCCCGGCGAACGCCAGCAGTTCATCAGCGAACGCCTTGCGCGATATGGCCGCGTGATCGCGGCCGATCTGGCCAGTGAACTGAATGTGTCCGAGCACTCGATCCGACGCGACCTGGGGGCGTTGGCGGCGGCCGGGCTATGTAAACGCGTTTACGGGGGCGCCATTCTCCTGCCCGCGGCCGAGCGACCGATAGACGTTCGCGTCAGGCAGGACGCCGGGCGCAAGAACAGTCTCGGCCAGACCGCCGCCGGGTTGTTGAGCGCCGGGCAGCACGTCTTCATCGATGCCGGTTCCACCAACCTGGCCATTGCCTGCGCCATTGACCCCCAGCTCCAGTTCACCGTCACCACCAACTCGCCACTGATTGCGGTGCAACTGATGAAGTTGCCTCGCGCCGAGGTCATCGTGCTGGGCGGGCGCTTGAACCCGGTGGCAGGCGGCGCAATCGGGCTGGCCGCGGCGCAGCAGCTGCGGCAGTTCAGTTTCGACCTGTGCTTTCTCGGCGCCTGCGCCATCGATCCGGACAACGGCATTACCGCTTTCGGCCTGGACGACGCTGAATTCAAGCGCGCGGTGGTCGCAGCGAGCGGCCAGGTGGTCGTGGCGGTGACCAACGAAAAACTCTCCAGCGTGGCGCACTACCAGGTGGCCGCGTGTGGCGAAGTTTCCGCACTGGTGGTGGAGCACGACGCGCCGCGGGAGCGCCTGGAGCCTTTCTTCAGCCGGATTTCCAATGTCGTGACGGCGTCTCGTTAGGTCGCTCGCTGCCGGGCTTGCCCCAATGCCAGTCAGTTGAGGAGCAAACGGCGCTAATCCTGTGGGAGCAAGCTTTACTCCCACGGGTTGTGGCTTAACTGACTGACATCAGGCTTGCCGGGCCTCGACGCGAACGACCAGCCAGATGCCCGCCCCGGACACCAGCATTCCCAACGCCATCGGCCATGACAGCGGTTCGTTGAACATGGCCCAGGCCCAAAGCATCGTGACCGGTGGGCTGAGGTAGAGGAGGCTGGCGACGCGGGTGGCGGTTGCGCGGCGCAGGCAGAGCCAGTACAGCCCATAGCCGCCCATCGTCGACAAGCCCACCGTCCATAGCACGCTCAGGGCGAACCCGGCGCTGGGTATCGGAGCCAGGCTACCCGGTATGCCTTCAAGAACGGCGAATACCACGCCCGATACACAGCATTGCAGCCAGAGGTTGGGCATCAGGCCCAGGGCTTCGGACGCTGGCAGACACTTTTGCCAAAGGGTCGCGACGGCCAGGGAAAGCATGCCCAGCAAGGGCAGGGCATAGGCCCACCCTGGCGCGTGTCCCCAGGCGAGCGCACCGTGGGTGGCCAGCGCGGCGCCGGCCAGGCCGATGACCAGGCCTGCCCAGACTTGCCAGGGCTGTCGCTGTCCGAGGACGCAGGCACCCAGCAGCGCCAGGCCCATCGGCAGCAGGTCGGCGAACAACGCGGCGAGGCCCGCGGGCACGCCCAGGGCAATGCCCTGGGTGATACCGGCGAGATAGCCCCCATGGCCAGCAGGCCGATGCCGGCGTTTTTCAGTAGCGCCGCCGCCGGCGCCCGGCGTAACGGCTTGGCAACGAAGGGAAACAACACCAGTGTGATCACGACGCAGCGCCAGAACACCACCAGCAACGGAGACGCGTAATCGATGGAAAAGCGCGCTCCGACAAAACCGGAGCTCCAGGTCAGGATCAATGCGGCTTCCAGCAAGGGTAACGGAATCATCCAGTACCAGGCGGAACGGTTCGAGGCAGGGCATGGGATCGTTTTCATGACCCCACGCTACAAAAACGCAGTAATCTGATAAATCAAAATGTGTTGCAGCAGTCCTTCACAAAAGGTGAATCATGGCGGCCGTACTCGACATCGAGCTGATTCGTACATTTCACGCCGTTGCGCGTATCGGCAAGTTCAGCGCCGCAGCAGAGCACCTGCATAAAAGCCCGGCGGCGGTGAGCGTGCACGTGCAGCGGCTGGAGGCGGTCGCCGGCGGGCGCCTGCTCAACCGCGACAATCAATCGGTCTCGCTGACGGCGCTGGGCAAGCGCCTGCTCATGTCGACCACGGAACTGCTGAGCGCCCATGACCGGGTGCTGGCCGATCTGCAAGGCACCCGTCTGGCGGGACGCATCAGCCTGGGAGTGCCGGACGAATATGCCAATCATGTCATCCGCGACATCCTGCCGACGTTCGTGGCGGCCTGGCCCAACGTGGTGCTGGAGCTCAAGACCGCCCCCAGTTATGCACTGCGGGACCTGGTGCAGCGTGGAAAACTCCAGGCGGCGGTCGTCACCCTGCCGAAGGGACAGCAGGACACGCAGGGGCAGGTGTTGGTACCGACCGCGCCTGTCTGGGTCGGGCCGATCAACATGATGCTGCCCCTTTCGCAACCGCTCCCATTGGCCGTACACGCGGCGCAGTGCCCTTATCGACAAGCCATGCTCGAATCGCTCCGGCGCAGCGGCCGCAAGGTGCGCATCGTGCTGGAAAGTCCCTCCAACCAGGCCGTCAAGGCGTGCGTCGAGGCCGGGCTGGCGATCAGCCTGATCGATCGTGCCCGTGTGACGGAGAAGATGCAGATACTCACGGGCTTGCCGGTCATTCCGGAGCATGACGTGGTGTTCATGCGCTCGCCCGGTGGCGAGGCCGATGAGGCGGTGGATTTGCTGGGCCAGGCCATGGGACAGCTGTTCAGGCTTTAGTGGCCTGTAACCGTACAGGCCACTGCCGATACCACTCAGGTGCGGAAGTGCCCCACCCGTTGCTGCTGATGATTCGCCATGTCATAGAGCTGAAGGCTGGCTTGCGACGCGTCCTGCATCCTGCTGGTCAATGTTTCGCTGATCGTGCGGATGTCGCTGACACGATGGCTGATGTCTTCGACCACTGAGCTTTGTTCCAGGGCCGCGCTGGCGATCTGCTGGTTCATTTGTTCGATCACTTCCACGGCGTCGCTGATGTGCTGCAACGCCACTTGGGTCTGCTCGACTTGAACCACGCTGCCCCTGGCCAGTTCGCGGCTGAGCTGGGTGTTGTGTACGACCTCCTGGCTGAGCTGTTGCAGCGCCTCGATCACCCTGCGGATGTGTTCCACCGAGTTCTGGGTATTGCTGGCCAAGTGTCGGACTTCGTCTGCCACCACCGCGAAGCCGCGCCCCTGTTCGCCGGCCCTGGCCGCTTCAATCGCAGCGTTCAGGGCCAGCAGGTTGGTTTGCTGGGCGATGGCGCAGATCACGTCCAGGACCTGGTTGATCTGCTGGCTGTTGTCGGCCAGGGTCTGCACCTGGCCGAGGGTGGTTTCGAGGCTTTGATCAAGGGTACCGATACTGCTGACGGCGTTGGCGAACAGAGCTCGTCCGGATCGGCTGGCACTTTCGGCGCGAGTGGCCGCATCCGCCGCCTGATGGGAATGTCGGGCGACTTCCTGGGCACTGGCGCTCATCTCATGCAGCGCGGTAGCGGCCAGCTCGACATCCCGGTACTGCCTGGACATGCCCGTGCTCACTTCCTGGGCCACCTGGGAGGAGGTATCGGCGGTGTTGCGGGTGTCCTGGGACGCTTGCTGGATATCGCGGATGATGGGTTGCAGCTTGGCGAGGAAGCGATTGAAGCCGTTGGCCAGTTGGCCCAGCTCGTCGCTGCGGTCGTCGGGCAGGCGCCGGGTGAGGTCGCCGTCGCCTTCGACAATGGCATTGAGCATGTCGGCGACGCTGAGCAGCGGCCGGGTTACGCCGTAGGCGGTCAGCCAGATGAGCGACAAGCCCAGACCGCCGGCCAGCAGGCCCAGGCCGAGGTTGACCCAGTTGGCGTGTTGCTGGCGTTCATCCAGCTGGGCCTGCATCTGCAAGGCCGGTGCCTGCACCAGCGCTTCGGGAACCCGTATCTGCAACTGCCACGGAGCGCCGTTCGCGACGGTCTGCACGCTCTGGCGCACGTCGACCGAGGTCTCCGATACGCTGCCGCTGTGGCCGGCAAGCTGGCCCGATGAGGACAGAATGCTGATCTCGCTATGGCCAGGATACAAGTCATCGGCCAAGCTGGCGGCGAGTTTCTGCAAGGTGTCGAGGCTGATGTCCATACCCACGACGCCGATGGCCTGTCCCTTGTCCATCAGCGGCACCGAGATACTGCTCATGAGGGTTTTCTTGCCCTCGACTTCGACTTCGTAGGGCTCCGTCACGCAGGTGCGCCGCTCGTTCTGTGGGCAAAAGTACCAGGCGTTCCCCGGCTCGCTGCCCGGCGGAGCACTGTTTGCAACGATCTGGGCTTCGCTGAGCACTTCCTGGACCAGTTGCCCCGGCTGGCTTTGCGACCAATACAAGGCAAAGCGACCTTTTTCGTTCCCGGCCAGGTTTCGCTGGTCGGAAAAACCGGCATCTTCCCCGGCCAGCGCGTCGGGCAACAACACGACGTACAGCCCGAGGATCTTCTCGCGCTTGAGCAAGGCCTGGCGGGCGGCGCCGATCAGCGCCTGGCGCAGTTGCGTGGCGGTCAATCGGCCGTCCAGGGTCTGGGCGCGTAGCTGCAGCACTTCCTGGCTGAATCCTTCCCCGTACAACGCTGTTTCGTTGAAGAAGCGCTCAACCCGCTGGCCGTGGGCGAGGGCTTGGGCCTGCAGGCGTTCCAGGGCTGACTGGCCCAACAAAAGACTGCTCTGTTGCTTCAACAACTTTGCGCCCTGCTGGTTCTGGTACAGGGAAGCACCGGTCAATGCGCCGACCACGGCGAGGAGGGACAGCCCACTCAAAAGCGTGATCCGCCACTGAATACTGAGACGCGCGAAGAACATGCCGGGACTTCCTGCTGGAGGCTTCAGATCGCACGCAGACAAAGCCTGGGGTGGCATTGGAAGGCGCGTCCCGCCTGATTGTTATTGTGGGGGACCCGGACTTGGTTCAAGAGCGGGCGAGGTCATCTTGCCGGACGCAATGTCCATGTCGTTAGCCCGAATCGGCAGCCACTGCCGAGTGCCGGACATCGCGATTGCCCCGCTTTGGGGCGGGGCTCCCGATGCTGCCGATTTGGGATAGCGAACGGTTTTGGCGAGGGCATAGGATCGACCCCAGCACCCAGGCAGCAAGCGTGTGCACAGCGGTGAGTCTGGCGTGCCCGGATCCTGCAACAGCGGCCTCATACAATAAGGTTAAAAAAATGAGCGTATCTTTTCCGATCAGCAACTCGACGGAGTTGAAGCGAGGCGCCTTGGGTGTCGGCTTCATCATTTTCTTCGTGGTATCGGCTGCAAGCCCACTGAGCGTCATCGCCGGAGGCTTTCCCATCGGCATCATGCTGGGGAACGGTGCCGGTACGCCGGCCTTGTTGATCCTGGCCCTATTGGTATTGCTGGCGTTCTCGGCGGGATACACCGCCATGTCCCGGCACATGACCAACGCGGGCGGTTTCTATGCCTTCACCGCCCGTGGGCTGGGTGGCCTGGCCGGCGGCGCGGCGGGGGTGTTGGCAATGTTCGCCTACAACATCCTGCAAGTGGGCCTGTACGGCATGTTCGGCGGGGTCGTCAGCGGCACAATGGCCAGTGTCTTCAACCTGGACTTGCCGTGGTGGTGTTATTCGCTCCTGGCCATGGCGAGTGTGGCGATTCTGGGTTATCGCAAGATCGACCTCTCTGCGCGGGTGCTCTCGGTGGTGGTCATCGCCGAGTACCTGGCCATCCTGATCCTGGATTTCGCCATCCTCAAGAGCGGTGGCGACAGTGGCATCAATCTCGATTCGTTTGACCGCAGCCACGTGCTCAGCGGCACGCCGTCCATTGGCCTGTTGTTCTGTTTTGCCGCCTTCATCGGCTTTGAAGCCACCACCATCTATGGCGAAGAGGCCCGCGATCCGCACCGTACCATTCCCATCGCCACCTACAGCTCGGTGCTGTTGATCGGCGGTTTCTATGCCTTGTCGGTGTGGGCCATGGTGGTGGGGGTGGGGGCGGACAAGATTGTCCCGACGTTGCAGGCATTGCAGGACCCGACCACGTTCATCTATGGCATGTCCGATCACTTTGTCGGCCCGCACCTGACCCAGGTCATCCGTATCCTGTTCATGGTCAGCATCTATGCCGGACTGCTGGCGTTCCACAATGCCGCGGCCCGTTATTTCTACGCCATCGGCCGTGACGGTCTGCTGCATCGCCAATTGGGCACGACCCACCGCGTCCACCAGAGCCCGCACATGGGCTCGGCGCTGCAAAGCCTGATTGCCGCCGTGGTGGTGCTGATTTTCGCCGCGCTGGATGCCGACCCGATCCTGCAGCTGTTCGCCTGGTTCTCCAACTTGGCGACTCTGTGCGTGATCCTGTTGATGGCACTGACCTCGGCGGCAGTGGTGGTCTACTTCCGGCGCCACCCGGAACTGAAGCTCGGCCTCTGGCGCGGGCGGATCCTGCCAGTGTTTTCCTGCCTGGCATTGCTGGTGGTCCTGGCGCTCGCGGTGATTCATTTCGACGTGCTGACCGGGGCCAGTGCGCGGCTGTCTTATGCCCTCTGCGCCATCATCCCCGTTGCGCTGGTCGCCGGTGTAGGCCTGGCGATCCGGCTACGCAGGATTTCCCCCGAGCGGTTCAAGACCCTGGGTAGCCACAAGCTTTAGGGTCTGTCGCAGCACTGTTCAACTCTCACGAAAAATACCGGTCCGCGTGGTACGGGACGGCCCGTCCGCGCGCGAAAGGGAGGTACTGATGCACGATTATCAAATGCTCATCAACGGGGTTGCGGTCAGCGGCGAACAGGGTGGCTTCGATGTCATCAACCCGGCCACCGGCAGCGCCTTTGCCCGCTGCCCCGCCGGCTCCCTGGCCCAGTTGGACCTGGCGGTCGACGCGGCCCAGGCGGCCTTCAGCGAGTGGCGCCACAGCACTCACGAAGACCGGCGGGAGCGCTTGCTGGGCATCGCCGCGGACATCGAAGCGCAAGCCGAGGCGTTGGCACGATTGATTGTCCAAGAGCAGGGCAAGCCGCTGGCGCTCGCGCTGTTCGAAGTCATGGGGGCAGTGGCCTGGACGCGCTACACCGCCGAACAGCAGATTCCGGTGGAGCGGGTGGAAGAAACCCCGACCCAGCGTATCGAGCTGCACCGCAAGCCGTTGGGGGTGGTGGCCTCGATCACGCCTTGGAACTGGCCGTTCATGATCGCCATCTGGCACATCATGCCGGCGCTGCGGGCCGGCAATTGCGTGATCAGCAAACCGTCCAGCCTCACGCCGTTGAGTACCCTGAGCCTGGTGCACATCATCGCCCGCCATGTGCCCAAGGGTGTGATCAACGTCGTGACCGGAGAACAGGGTTTCGGCAGCGCGATCACCTCCCATGCCGGCATCCACAAGATCGTATTCACCGGCTCGACCGCCACCGGCCAGAGCGTGATGCGCGGCGCCGCGAGCAATCTCAAGCGCCTGACGCTGGAGCTTGGCGGCAATGACGCCGCCATCGTGTTGCCCGGCACCCCGGTGGAGGCCGTGGCCGAAGACATTTTCCAGGCGGCCTTCCTGAACATGGGCCAGACCTGTGCCGCCCTCAAGCGCCTGTACATCCACCAATCCCAATACGAGGCCTTCGCCGACGCGCTGGTGGGGATTGCGGCGCGCCAGGTGGTGGGTGACGGCCTGGAGCCCGGCGTTACTTTCGGGCCGGTGCAGAACCTTGAACAGCTGGAACTGGTCGAGGCGCTGGTCGCCGACGTCCGTGCCCATGGCGGTCGGGTGTTGTGCGGCGGTGCTCGGTTGGACCGGCCGGGGTTTTTCTATCCGCCGACCCTGGTGGCCGACGTGACGGACGGGCACCGGCTGGTCGATGAAGAACAGTTCGGTCCGGTGCTGCCGTTGATTGCCTATCAGGATATCGAGGACGTCTTGCGTCGCGCCAATGCCAGCGACATGGGCCTGGGGGGCTCGGTGTGGGGCAGTGATGTCGCGCAGGCACAGGCCTTGGCCGGTCGCCTGGAAAGCGGCGTGGCCTGGGTCAACTGCCACGCGCAGATCCAACCGAATACGCCTTTTGGCGGCAGCAAGATGTCCGGGTTCGGCGTCGAGTTCGGCCTTGAAGGGTTGCTGGAGTTCACCGGCCAGCAACTGCTGTTTGTACGCACCCGTGAAACTGAGTGAGGACTTGAATCATGTACGAGCAATACAAGACAGCGCAGAAGAAGTTCTGGCACCCGATGAGTTCCGCGGCACCGGCCCAGCGCTCGAAAACCCTGATCATCGCCAAGGGTGACGGCAACTACATCACTGATATTGACGGCCAGCGCATGCTCGACGGCGTCGGCGGTTTGTGGAACGTCAACGTGGGCCACAATCGAGCCTCGGTAAAGGCCGCCATCGCCGCGCAACTGGACGAACTGGCGTACTACCAGACGTTCGATGGTATCGCTCATCCGCGGGTGTTCGACCTGGCTGAGCGGCTGGTCTCGATGTTTGCCCAGGAGAACATGGCTCGGGTGCTGTTCAGCGCCGGCGGTTCGGATGCGGTGGAGACGGCATTGAAAATGGCCCGCCAGTACTGGATCGCCAGTGGCGAGCCGGGGCGCACCCGCTTCCTGTCGTTGCGTAACGGCTACCACGGCGTGCACATGGGCGGCACTTCGGTGGGCGGTAATGGTGTCTATCACTACAACCATGGGCCATTGCTCGCGGGCTGCCATTTGCTCGACACGCCGTGGCTGTATCGCAACCCCTGGGATTGCCGCGATCCGGAAGAACTGACTGCCCACTGCATCCGTCAGTTGGAAGACCAGATCGCGCTGTTGGGCGGGCAAACCATCGCTGCGCTGATCGCCGAACCGGTGCAGGGGGCGGGCGGCGTCATCGTGCCGCCGGCGAACTACTGGAAGAGGCTGCGGGAAGTCTGCGATCGCCACGGCATTCTGTTGATCGCCGACGAAGTGGTGACGGGGTTCGGTCGCACGGGCTGCATGCTCGGCAGTCGGGGTTGGGGTGTCGCGCCGGACGTGTTGTGCCTGGCCAAGGGCATCACCGCCGGTTACATCCCGATGGGCGCCACGGTGTTCAACCAACGGATCGCCGATGCCATCGAGAACGGCCCGGGGTTCAGCAGTGTGATCATGCACGGCTACACCTACAGCGGCCACCCGACCGCGTGTGCCGCGGCCCTGGCGGTGCTGGACATTGTCGAGGCCGAGGATCTGCCGGGCAACGCCGGGAAAATCGGCGCTCAGTTGCTGGAGCAGCTGCAACCGCTGGCGGAGCGCTACGCGGTGGTCGGTGAGGCGCGCGGCAAGGGCTTGATGATCGCCCTGGACCTGGTAACGGACAAGGCCACCCGCGAGCCCCTCGATCCGGCGACCGGCCTTGCTACGCGGATTGCCGATGAAGCGCGCCGTGGCGGTGTGCTGGTGCGTCCGATCGGCAACAAGATCGTCTTGTCGCCGCCGCTGACCCTGACATCAGAAGAAGCCGGTTTGATCGTTCGGGCCCTCGATCACGCCCTGGCCACCTGCCGCTGACCTGCAAAGCCGGTGCAGTCATCTACACCGGCTTCACGAATCGCCAAGACAGCCTTTGAAAGGCGCACCACAAGGAGCTTCAGCCATGCGGTATCCATCGCGTATTGAATTTTTCAGCAGCGGTCTCGCCTGCACGTTGGCGTTCTGCGCCATGGGCCAGACCCAGGCCTATGAGCTGTACGCCGACGAAGACAGCCACCTCAACGCCGACCTGCTGGCGGTGTTCGGTCATTTCAACAGCCGCAAGAACTATGACGGCACACCGGGCGGGTCCACCTGGCGGGAAGGCTTCATCAAATATGGCGTGAGTGGCGACCAGGCCTTGGCCGGTCAGGGAACCGCCTACGGCGCATTCAGCCTGGTCAGTTCCGCGACCTGGGGCGACGGTGACGCGGCAGGGAACAGCCTGGGGAGCGAGCGGACCACGAAAATTGAAGACGCTTATCTGGGCTGGCGTTCCGCCGATCTGTTCCCGCTGTTGGGCCAGGACGGCGTCGACATCTCCGGTGGACGCCAGGCGGTCAAGTTGGGCAGGGGATTTCTGATCAACGACGACGGGCCGAACATGGGCAAGGGCCCAGCCGATGGCCGCCTGAACCGTGGTGGTGCCTATTACCTGGCCGCTCGACACGCTTTCGACCAAACCGCGGTGGTGCGCCTGGGCGGGCAGGACGGTGTGCATGGCAGCGTGGCGTGGCTCAAGTCCGACAACCGTGCCCAGGCCGAAACCGAACTGGCCGCCGGTACCCTGGACTACACGGCCAAGGCCGGAACGCTGGGGCTGACCTGGGTCCATGGCATTGACGTGAGTGATCGCTGGGCCAGTGATTTCCAGAAGCAACGCAAGGGGATGGATGTCTACAGCATTCGCGGTGAAGGTGACGCAGGGATCGAGAACGCCAGCCTGGCGTTTGAATATGCCTGGCAAGACAAGGACGCCGGTCCCGAGAAAGCCTGGTACGCCGAGGCCGGATATACCTTTGCCGACGTGACCTGGTCACCGAAACTGACATACCGCTATTCCCGCTACTCGCAGAAATGGGACTCGCTGTTTACCGGCCAGAGTACCGGCTACGGGACCTGGTTCCAGGGCGAAGTGGCCGGCAACTACGCCGGGCCATTCAACAGCAATACCGCCATCCATCACGTCGGCCTGAAGGCCACGCCATTGGAGAACCTGACCCTCGGCGCGCTGTTCTTCGATTTCAACACGGTGCGCAAAAGCAATGCGCTGAACCTGGATGCGCGGGAGCTGGACCTCTATGCCGAGTGGGCCGTCAATCCGCACCTGATCGTCACGCCGCTCATAGGGCTCTACAAACCGGACCGGGACTCGACCACCGGCGGCAATCAAGCCACCGGCAACGGCACCAACGTGTACAGCCAGGTGAGTGTGGCCGTTCCGTTCTGAGGCACGGGCTGCGGCGGCCTAGTGCTGAAGGAGGGCGGGTGGGTTGTGCATTTTTTCGGCAATGCGCCGGGTGGTCTCCATCACCATTTCAACCACGGTTTCCTGGCGCAGCAGCTTGAAGCTCTGGGTGCTGCCGACCGCGGAAAGGCTGCCCACCACCTCGTCGATCTCGGAATTGATGATCGGCGCGGCGATACCGGTCAGTCCCTGGTTGAGTTCGTCGTGGGTCAGGCAGTAGCCATCCTTGCGGATCTTTTTGGCTGCCTTGGAAAAGCTGGCCCAGTCGTAGGGATTGTCCGGGTCGTTGGCCAAGTGCTCGTCGTACAGGCGTTGCAGGCGCCGGCTCTTCTGGAAGGCGATCAGGACCTTGGACTGCGCACCGCGAAAAAACGGCAGCGGCTGGCCGCGACCGAAGGCAAAGCGGTACGTGTCAGTGGGTTCGGCGATGTAGGTGTTGATGATGTGACCGTCGTAGAAAACGCTGGCGAACACCGCCAGGCCGGTTTCCTCGGACAGCTCGTGCATCAGCTCGCGGCCGGCCACGAGGATCGGATCGTACTGCCGCATCATCCAGTCCAGCTCGATGATCCGTGGACCCAGGCCGTAGCTGCCGGCATCCACCCGGCTCAGCAGACCCGCGTCGCACAGGTCCTTGACGTAGCGATACACGGTCGCCCGTGAGAGGCCCATGTGCTCGGCAATGGTGTCGGGGTCGATCTTCAACCGTTGCGGGCCGAACAGGTCCAGGACACTCAACATTTTACTCAGACTGCTCATTTGGCTCCTAAAGGGGAAGGGCGCGTGGCTGGCCGTTTGGTGAGCACTATAGGTAGACGCGCCTGGGATGGAAAGCCTGCTCACCGGCTGATGCAAGCGCTGCAACGTTACTCCAGGGCTTGAGAAATGCAAGCGGATTTGCAAGATATGATGCGCCATAAATTCACATTAATCTCAAAATACGAGCTTTATGAAAATAAAATGCTTGTTATGTTGGTTTTGATGTGTGATAAATCTCAGCCATTGCAAACGCTCGAACAAGAGGGCTGGAAATGAATGGCGCGCAATTGATAGTGAAGGCGGCGGTGGCAAGCGGTATCGAGTACTGCTTCGCCAACCCCGGAACGACCGAAATCCCCCTGGTGGCCGCCATGGCCAGCGCCCCGGCCCTCAAGCCGGTCCTGTCGTTGTTCGAAGGTGTGTGCACCGGCGCCGCGGACGGTTACGGGCGGATTGCCGGCAAGCCGGCGATGACCCTGACGCACCTGGGGCCTGGTTTCGCCAACGGCATTGCCAACCTGCACAATGCCCGTCGCGCCAACACCCCGATCGTCAACGTCATCGGCGATCACGCCTCCTGGCACGTCAACTACGATCCGCCGCTGGCCAGCGATATCCAGGCATTGGCCGGGAGCGTCTCCGGCTGGGTGCGTACATCGCGCACGGCATCGGGTATCGGCGAGGATCTCCAGGAGGCCGTGCGGTCCGCCTGGCAAGCCAAGGGCCAGATCGCCAGCCTGATCCTGCCGATGGACCTGCAAGCCAACGAAGTGGCGCGGGAAACGGCCTTCAGCACCTTGCACGCGCCGGTTCGGCGGTTTGCCGGTGACCGGATCGAAGCCATCGCCCAGGCACTGCGCAATGGTCAGCGCCTGGTGTTTATCGTCGGTGACCAGGGCCTGTCGGTTGCCGGCCTTGAAGCGGCAGGGCGCCTGGCACAGCTGCCCGGTGTGCACTTGTTCGCCGAAACCTTTCCGCGCTTGAGCTATCGCGGCGGTGGCCTGCCGGACCTGGATCGCTTGCCCTATTTCCCCGAAGTGGCCATCGGCGTCCTGGACCAATACGACGCGGTGGTGTGTGCCGGGATTCCGGAGCCGATCAGTTACTTCGGCTACGAAGGCATTCCGTCTCGCTTGGCGGAACGGGATCGCCTGCTTTACCTGGCTGACGTCGGTGATGACGTGGCCGGTGCACTCACCGCACTGGCCGACGCACTGGAAGCACCGGCCTTCGTGCCGACGCCGATGGGGGTCGAGTTGCCGCCCGCCACCGCCGAGTTGACCCCGCAGTCGATAGGGCAGGTGTTGGCCGCTTCGTTGCCGGATGACTGCATTGTCTCGGTGGAGGGTGGCACTTGCGGCTACCCGTTCTTCACCGCGTCGGCCCGTGCCGCACGGCATCGAGTGCTGACCAATACCGGGGGCGCCATCGGCCAGGGCATTCCGGTGGGGTTCGGTGCTGCGCTGGCCGAGCGAGGCAATCGGGTGTTCTGCCTGCAATCGGACGGCAGTGCCCAGTACACCATCCAGACCCTGTGGAGCATCGCCCGGGAACAGCTGCCGGTGGTGATTCTGATTGCGGCCAACCATCGCTACGCAATTCTGCAGAACGAGTTGCGCCGGTTTGGCATGACTGATTTCGGTCCCGAAGCCCTGAGCCTGACCGTGCTGGACCGTCCACGCATCGACTGGAAAGCCCTGGCCAAGGGCTACGGCCTGGCGGCGAGCACGGTGCACACCAATGCCGAATTGCAATGCGCCTTGGCCAATGCGGCCGCCGATGGCGGTCCTTGCCTGATTGAAATGGCGCTGTGAAGGAGGGGATATGAGCCAGATCCAACTGTTACCTGCCGTCGAGAAATTCCTTGCGCAACCCGGCCGCCTGTTCATTGGCGGCACCTGGCAGGACGCCGCCAGCGGTCGCCGGTTTGCCGTGGAAAACCCGGCCAGCGAAAGCAGCGTGGCTGAAGTGGCGGAAGGCGGTGAACGCGATGTCGACGCGGCCGTCGCAGCGGCCCGCGCAGCTTTCACCGGGCCGTGGGCGCAGCATTCGCCGGCCCAGCGTGGCCTGTTGTTGTTCCGCCTGGCGGAATTGCTGGATCAGCACCGCGAGGAACTGGCCCAGTTGATCACGCTGGAGAACGGCAAGCCGATTGCCAATGCCCGCGGTGAAGCGGCCAGCGCCGCCAACATCATTCGTTATTTTGCCGGCTGGCCGACCAAGATCGAGGGCAGCACGCACCCGGTGTCTCCCGCCAGCGGCGCGCCGATGCTCAATTACACCGTGCGTGAGCCCGTGGGCGTCTGCGCGCTGATCGTGCCGTGGAATTTCCCGCTGACCATGTGCGTGTGGAAGCTCGGCCCGGTGCTGGCGACCGGTTGCGTCGCGGTGCTCAAGCCGGCCGAACAGACGCCCCTGGTTGCGATTCGCCTGGTGCAGTTGATCGAGGCCGCCGGCTTCCCGGCCGGGGTGGTCAACCTGGTCACCGGCCTGGGCGCCCATACCGGCGCGCCGCTGGCCGGGCACCCGGACGTGGACAAGATCGCCTTTACCGGTTCGACCCAGGTCGGTCGGCTGATCGCTCAAGCGGCCACCGGCAACATGAAAAAGGTGTCCCTGGAGCTGGGCGGCAAGTCGCCCAACATCATTTTGCCGGACGCCGATATCGTGCGCGCCGCCAAGGGCGCCGCGGATGGGATTTTCTACAACCAGGGCCAGGTCTGCACCGCCGGCTCGCGTCTGTATGTGCACGCCAGCGTCCTCGACCAGGTCCTGGAAGAACTCCAGCGCCATGCCGCCGCCCATGTGCTGGGCCCTGGACTGGATCCGGCCAGCAGCATGGGGCCGCTGGTGTCGGCCCGGCAATTGGGCTCGGTCCATGGCTATCTGCAACGGGGCCAGGAGGAGGGCGCCGAACTGATCTGCGGCGGCGACCGGCCGGCCCACCTGGAGCGCGGCCATTTCATTCAGCCCAGCGTGTTCCTTGACCGCGCCGAGCGGGCCTGCGTCGCCCGCGAGGAAATCTTCGGCCCGGTGCTGACCGTCATGAGCTGGACCGAGGTCGATGAGCTGGTCCTGCGGGCCAACGACTCGCCCTACGGCCTGGCGGCCGGTCTCTGGACCCGGGACTTGCGCTCCGCGCACCGCGTGGCCGCGCAATTGAAGGCCGGCTCGGTGTGGATCAACTGCTGGAACGTCGTCGACCCGGCCTCGCCATTCGGTGGCTACAAACAGTCCGGGTGGGGACGGGAAATGAGCAAGAACGTGATCGATGCCTACACCGAAACCAAAAGTGTTTTCGTCGATCTCGCCTGAGCCGAACAATCACAAGAGGAACTGCTATGGATCTGGAATTACAAGGCCGCGTGGCCATCGTCACCGGCGGTGGCATGGGCATCGGCAAGGAAGTCGCACGCTTTCTGTCCCAGGAAGGTTGCAAGGTGGTGATCTGCGCGCGGCGCATGGAGTATCTCGAACAGGCCGCTGAAGAAATCACCGCAGAGACCGGCAACGAAGTGCTGCCGCTGTTCTGTGACACCAACCAGATGTCGGCCGTGTCCGACATGGTGCACGCCGCCCACAAGCACTTCGGTCGCATCGACATCCTGGTCAACGGTGCCGCGGCGCCGTCCGGCGTGGTGCGCAATGACATCGAGCACGCGGGCGACGACGAACTGCTCTCGGACCTCAACACCAAGGTCATCGGCTATTTCCGGTGTGCCAAGGCCGTGACCCCGCACATGAAGGCGGGCGGCTTCGGTCGCATCATCAACATCGGCGGCCTGACCGGTCGTGGCAGCAAGGTCCTCTCGGGGATGCGCAACCTGGCCATCGCCCACATGACCAAGACGCTCTCCGACCAGCTCGGCCCTGCCGGCATCACCGTCAACCTGATCCATCCCGGTGTGGTGGATACCCCGCACATCCAGGAGCTGTACGAACGCGAAGGGATCAAGCAGGGCAAGACGCCGGGGCAGGTCGAGCAGGGCTACATCGACGCGACGCCGATCCGACGCACCCTCGCGCCCATCGAAATGGGTTGGCTGATCGGCTTCCTGGCATCGCCCAAGGCCGGCGCGGTGACGGGCGAATCCATCGGCATCGATGGCGGCCTGACACGTGGCATCTTCATTTGAGGAGCAGCAGCAATGAGTAACGGAACCCTTTTGGTCGCCACCGTCGGGCAGGCAGTGATCCGCAGCGCCGACGACGGCCGCACCTGGCACCGCCTGGGCCTGGGGCAGGACCTTGAGTTCGATGCAATCACCCGGTCCCTGAGCGTCCACCCTGGCACGCCTGAAGTGATCTATGCCGGCACCGACGTCGGCCTGTGTGTCAGTCACGACACCGGCGGTCACTGGCAGCGGGTGGACTCGCCATTCAACGGCCAGACCGTGTGGAAGGTCGCCGTGGACCCTGCGGATGCCCAGCGTATTTTCGTCGGTACGGGCGCACCTTCCCGCGCCGTGCTCTGGCGCACCCTCGACGGCGGCCAGAGCTGGGACCGCGCACCGGTGGACATTCCGGAGTTCTGCGAGGGTGTCAGTCGACCACGCTTGCTGGCCTTCGCCTATGACCCTACGGATCGCAACCAGCTCTGGTTCGGCCTGGAAGAGGGCGGTCTGTTCCATAGCCGCGATGGCGGCGACAGCTGGACTCGGGTCGACGACCGGCTGCTGTGGGACTTCAACTCGGATGTCCACAACATCCTGGTACTGCCCAACCACGGCCAGAAGGTCATCGTGGTGGTGTGTGTCAACGCGGTCTACCGCAGCCTCGATGAAGGACAGACCTGGACCGGGATCATTGCCCGCGAAACCTTCGGCTTGTACTACGTGCGGGCCATGAACGCACCGCTGGGCAGCGAGAACACGCTCTACCTGAGCATTTCCGACGGCACGCCCGGCACCACCAGCAAGGTCCTCGTCTCCCGCGATGCGGCGGTCAGTTGGGAGGTGTTGCCCCTGCCGCAGCAACCCAATTCGTGCGTCTGGGCGATTGCCTGCAACCCGGCTGACCCGCGCCAGATCGTCGCCGGCACCAAGTACGGGCACCTGTTCACCTCCGAGAACGGCGGTGACGGTTGGCAGAAGCAGTGGCGTGAGTTCAGTGAGATCGCCGATGTGCTCTGGACACCGGCGGTGGCGCAGATCAAGTCCGGACACCAATCCATCATCAAGAACTGAGGTATCGCGCGATGAAAGTCGAGGTCGTTCGTACCCACCTGTCGCTGTTCGTTCGCGACCCGGAAACGTCGGCACGCTGGTACGCCGATGTCCTGGGCATGCACGAAAGCGCCCGGGGGACAGCTGGATCATGATGGCGTTCGGTGCCAAGCACCACGACATCGCGTTGCTCCGGGCCGAGCCGGGAGCCCATCAGGGCGGCCTGGGATTGCAGCACTACGGGCTGGAAATCGCCGGTGACATGACCACGCTGCGCCAGCTGTACGGCATGTTGCTCGGCAAGGGGATCGAAGTGGTGAAAATCACCGACCACGAAATCGGCCATGGCGTGTACTTCAACGACCCCGACGGCAACCGCATGGAATTCTTCCTCGAGACCGAACATGACGACGAACGCGGCAAGGCCCGTTTCAAGGCCGCCGGAGCACCCAGTCGCAAGTTTGATCTCGACCCACTTTGAAAGAGCACCGAGCCATGAAAACCGCAAATTTTGCTACTTACCACATCCGTAAATGGTACAGCTTCGTCGAAGAAACCCTGGCCAACGAAAGCGGCCAACTGGCCGATGGCGAACCCCTGTTCAAATATGCCATTGGCGCGGTGATCGCCAACCCCTACGCCGGCCGCTACAGCGAAAGCCTGGCCGAGTTGATCGAGCCGTCGCCCTTGCTGGGCCAGGAGTTCGGTCGGCGCATCCAGGCACTGGCGGGCGAACACGAAATCGTCAGCTACGGCAAGGCGTGCCTGGTCGGCAGCCAGGGCGAGTATGAGCATGGCAATGCCCTGCTGACCAATCCGGCGGCGGACCCGATCCGCGTCGCCCTGGGCGGCGGCAAGTCCTGGGTGCCGTCCACCGGCAAGCGTGGCGGCCCTGGCGTGACCATCGATGTGCCGCTGGCCCACAAGGATGCGCTGTACGTGCGTTCGCACTACGACAGCATTTCGCTTGCGTTCGGCGACGGCCCTTCGGCTGACGAACTGATCATCATCTGGGCCTTCGCCACCCGTGGGCGTTTGCATGCGCGTCTGGGCGGCCTGCAAGCCGCGGACGTCAAGGGCCTCGACGGCTTGTATTAAGGGGCATTGACCGTGGGAACCGAACGAATGTCCGCAAACAGCCATTTCTTCAGCAATCGAACGGGGATGCGCCTGCACTATCTGTCCTGGGGCAGCCCGTCAGGCATCCCGGTGGTGCTGCTCCATGGGCTGCGATCCTACGCCCAGACCTGGCAATCCCTGGCCGATGCCTTGGGTGCGCCCTATTGTTGCTATGCCCTGGACCAGCGTGGCCGAGGGCACAGCGACTGGGCGCCCGCCGACACCTACCGGACCGAGGCCTATGTCAGCGATCTGGAAGACCTGGTAGCGCACCTGGGGTTGCGGCGGTTCGTTCTGGTGGGCCATTCCCTCGGTGGCACCAATGCGCTGGAGTATGCACGGCTCAACCCCGGGCGGCTCCAGGCGCTGGTGATCGAGGACATCGGCCCCGGTTCCTCCATCAGCGGCGACGGTGCCGCGCGCATTCGCCGGGAAATGAGCGAAACGCCCCTGCGTTTCCCCGACTGGGAAAGTGCCGCTCAATTCTGGCTGCGGGCGCGTCCGGGGTTGTCCCAGGAGGCGCTGGCGTCCAGGTTGACGTATTCCATGAAGGAAACCCTCGAAGGCATCGAATGGCGCCACGACCAGCAAGGCATTGCCCAGGCACGCCTGACTATCACGCCGACCGACCTGTGGCCGGCAGTGCGGGCGCTGGATTGCCCGACGCTGTTCATCCGTGGCGGGCGTTCCGACTTTCTACCGGCGGCAACCCTGGAAGCCATGAAGATCGCCAATCCGCTGGTGCACACCACGGAAGTCGCCGACGCCAGTCACTACGTCCATGATGACCAGGGGAAAACCTTCAACCGAGTCGTCAGGGACTACTTGCACGGCCAGCACCTACAACCACAACAACGAAGCGGTGAAGCGTGATGAAGCAGGACAAAACCCAGGTGGTCATCGTGGGCGGTGGCCCGAACGGCATCACCGCCGCGCATTACATGGGCCTGTACGGTATCGATTGCGTTGTCCTCGAACTGGCGGACGGGATCCTGCCGTACCCCCGCGCGGTGGGCATGGATGACGAAGCGCTGCGGGTGTTGCAGGGCATCGACATTGCCGAGCTGGCCAGCCGGGACATGATCTGCAACGTGCCCCTGCGTTACTACAACGCCCGCGGCGTGTGCTTTGCCGAAGTCAAACCGAGCACCGCCCACTATGGCTGGCCGATGCGCAACATTTTCATGCAGCAGCTGCTGGAAGGAACGCTGCGTGAGCAATTGGGCCGACACCCCGGTGTCGAGCTGCGCCAGGGGCATGAAATGCTCGACCTGGAGCAGGACGGGCAAGGGGTGACGTTGCAGGTGCGCGACGCCCAGGGCGAGTTGTACCAGTTACAGGCGCAATACGTGATCGGCGCCGATGGCGGCCGTTCCAGCGTGCGCAAGAAGCTCGGCATCGAGCTGCTGGGCCTGACCCATCCGCGCAAATGGGTGGTGGTCGACACGGCCAACGACACCCTGGATGCACCCTACACGGCCTTGCACGCCGATCCTCAACGGCCCTTCGTCTGCATCTACCTGCCGTACCAGCAGCGCCGCTGGGAGTTCATGCTGCTGGAGGGCGAAGATGAAAACACGATGTGCGAGGAGGCGACCATCCGTGGCTTGATCCGCGGGCACATCGGCAATGCCGCCGATGACCTGGAGATCATCCGCATACGCGCCTACACCCATAACTCCCGGGTCGCGGCGCGGTTTGTCGAAGGGCGCGTGGCCCTGGTGGGCGATGCGGCGCACATTTCCCCGCCGTGGGCCGGGCAGGGGCTCAATTCGGGGCTGCGGGACGTGGTGAACATTGCCTGGAAAATCGCCGCCATCATCCAGGGGCGTGCGTCGGCATCGATACTTGCCAGTTACGACCAGGAGCGACGCGGGCACGCCACCGACCTCATTGCCTTGGCCGACAACATGGGCGCCGTATTGGGGCTGACCAATCCGCTGATGGCGGGTGTGCGGGACTGGCTGTTCCAGGCCGTCAACAGCGTCGACAATCTGCGTTCGCACCTGCTGGAGTTCAAGTTCAAACCCAAGGCGACCATTACCAAAGGCCTGGTGCATCACGAACGGGCGGAGCTGCACGAGGATGACCTGGTGGGGCAGTTGTTCATCCAGCCGACCGTCGAAGATGAACAAGGTCAGCGTCGGCGCTTGGACGAGGTGCTGGGAACGTCATATGCCGTGCTGGGTTATCGGGTCAATCCGAACGAGCCGCTCAGCGAAGAGACCCGTGCCTACTGGGCGCGCTGGAACACCCGCTTCATTCAGGTCAATCGCTCCCGCAGCGGCAAGGGGCGTAACCAGCCGTTGTCCGCGAGCCAGGCGATCTGCGTCGAAGACGTCGATAACCGCTTGGGAGAGTGGTTTGCCAAGGTGCGGGATTGCGTCGTGGTGGTGCGGCCAGACCGTTTCGTTGCGGCGATTACCACGCCCGAAAGGCTGGAAGGCGTACTGCGCAAACTCGCGGAGCAACTGTCATGAAGCCATGGGATGAACTGCCGGGCCAGCTTCATCAGGCGACGTTGACGGCGCGGGCGCTACCGCCATTGGCCCCCAGGCCTTTGACTTGTCGACCGGCTACGCCCTGCAGCGCGAGGCGTTGCGCCAGCGTCAGGCCCGAGGCGAGCAGTTGAGCGGCTGGAAGGTGGCCTTCGCCGGGGGCGCGGCGCAGAAGCGGATGGGTATCGAAGAACCGGTGCTGGGTGCGCTGACCGACGCCATGGCCGTCGAGCCCGGCGGTTCGGTAAACCTGGCGAGCCTGATCCAGCCCAAGCTGGAAATTGAACTGGCATGCTTCCTGGGGCGGACCCTGGCACCGGGCGAGCACAGTGACGAGGCGATTCTGGCCTGCGTGTCCGCGGTCGCGCCGGCCTTCGAGATCGCCGACTGTCGATGGCAAGGCTGGAACTTCGGCGTCGGGGCGTTCCTGGCCGACAACGCGGCGGCGGCGCTGTACTGCGTCGGCCCGCGTGTTGAACTCGAGCCGGGCCAACTGCCCCATGTGAGCTATTGCCTGGAGCGGGATGGGGTGGCCTGCGGTAACGGTGACACCCAAGCGCGGGAGGATACGCCACAGGTCAATCTCTGCTGGCTGATCCGGCGATTGCTGGCGGACGGGCAGCGCCTCGAAGCGGGGCAGGTCGTACTGTCGGGGGCGTTGCTGCCGCCTATGGACATCCAGCCCGCGGAATACCGTTTGCACATGCTTGGCACGGAACTGGCTCTGGTTTTCCAGGCGGACGCTGGCGCTCCGTAAACCCTGCCGCTGTCATGGACGATCGAGCACCTTACGCAGGGTCGGTCAATCGAAGACCGACCCTCGAGGAACACTGATCATGCTCGCCGAAGTCCGTACCTTCAATGATCCTCAACAGCATGCCGGTTCGATCCTGGGCTGGCAGCAGGTCTATGACCAGCTCGGGCGCGGATGCCTGTCCAGCGAGCTGCAGCAGATTTGCGCCGAGCGCTTTCAGATCTTCCAGGAAGTGCTGGATAAGCGTGTGGTGCAGCGAGGCTCTGCGCCAAAAGGACGCCTGTGCATTGCCATGTCGCTGGGCAGCGCACCGGTGGTCCAGGGGCATCAGGTCGACGCTCACAACGTCGTACTGTTGCGCGACGGAGAAGACTTTGTCCTGCACGCACCGGAAGGGACGCGCTTCTTCGCGATCAACGTCGACATGGTGCGTTTCGCCAAGCTGGCGGCCTATGAGCTGCCGCACGACCAGCTCAAGCGGCTGAAAAGCGTGTCCCAAGTCAGCGTGGATGAAACGGTCCTGCTGCGCGTACAGCAGAGGATCCATCCGTTGTTTCGCCGCCTCCTGGAGCAGCCGGACGCGATCACCTCGGCCTCGGAAAAAATGTTGGAGGACGTGCTGCTCAACGCCTTCCTCGATCTGTTCAGCCATGCCTCGGACGAAGTGCGCAGTCGCCGTGGCAACGTTGCCGTCAGTGCTTATCTGGTCAAGCGTTGCCAGGAGTTGGTAGGAGACAGCGGCGATACATCGCTGAGCATCCTCGATCTGTGCGAGCAACTGCGGGTCAGTCGCAGGACCCTGCAGAACAGCTTCCAGGCTGTGACCGGGATGCGTCCGGTCGAATACCTGCGCAACCTGAGGCTCAATGCCGTACGGCGGCGCTTGATCACCACCCAGGCGACCGCGCAGAACGTCGGCGAGATCGCCGTGGCCATGGGCTTTTTTCACCTGAGCCACTTCGCGACGCATTACCGGGAACTGTTCGGTGAATCCCCTTCGGAAACCCCCAGGGCCAGATAATGCTGTTCACTTAAGAAAAGCGATGAACCTGTGGCGAGGGGATAAATCCCCTCGCCACAATGAACCGGGCAAGTCTTAAGTGAACAGCATTACAGGAGCCACAGGTTGATAGCCTGGCAATGTTACCGGGCTACTGCTTTGCACATTAATGGGCGCCCCCTGGGCCAATAAGTAGCACATCCCCACGGCTTAGCCGTGATGCCGGAGTACCTACCGGCCTGCCTGGCTATTCCTCTTCGCCTTGAAATCAACCCCTTGCGCGTTCGCCATTGGTTTTGGCACGCATCCTGCTTTTTTGAATCCATGGATAATTGGATACAAAAATACAAGGGGTGCGGCCATGCAATTTGCTCCGTCTTACACTGAACGTCCCCCGGTGACCGCCGAGGAAGAGGCTTACAACTTTTTGCTGGAGGCCATCTGCGGTGGCCGGTTCCATAAGGGGGATCGGCTGATCGCCGAGGACATCGCCAGTGAGATCGGCATGAGTCGCATGCCGGTGCGCGAGGCGTTCCGGCGCCTGGATGCTCAGGGCCTGGTCACGCTGCGACCCAATCGCGGAGCCGTCGTCAGCGGCCTGGACATCGACGAACTGCAAGAAGTGTTCGAGATGCGCAGCGCCCTCGAAGGCCTGGCGATCCGGGTCGCGGTAGGGCGCATTGGCGACCGCCAGTTGGCTGCCCTGGAGCGTTTGCTGGACGAGATGGACGACTACCGCGACGAAAGCGCCGAGTGGGTCAGCCGTCATCGGGCTTTTCACGAATACCTGTGCAGCCTCAGCGGTCGCCCCAGGCTGCTGAAGCAGATCAGCGCCCTTTATTCCCTGGTGGAGGCGCCCATGCGCCTGTGGTTGCAGCACGTGGAGAAACCCATGAGTGCGCGCCAGGAGCACGTGGTGATCCTCGAAGCGATCCGCGCCGGTGACGCCGACAAGGCCGAGGCGGTGGTACGCGCGCACATCGAAGGCACCATCCCTGAATTGATCGAGTTCCTGCAAGCGAAAAAATAAGCAGAGCAGGCCTGAGCCTGCCCGTGTTCTGACTTCGAGTACTGCCCGTTACCCACTGAACTGGAGTGTCTGGTCATGCATAAGCCTCGCGTGTTGATAGCCGCAATATCCTTGGGATTCTGTGCACAGTGGGCGTTCGCCGCCCCCGTGGTGCCGGAGCGCTTGATCAAGGCCGACAAACTGGTCTATTGCTCGGGCATGGACTCGCCACCGCTGGTGTCCTTCGATGAGGCACAGAAACCCAAAGGATTGACCGTCGACCTGGGCCTGGAAATCGCCAAACGCCTGGACGACAAGAAAGTGGAATGGCGAGTCGTGCCGTTTTCCGGGTTGCTCCCCGCGTTGCTGGCCAAACAGTGCGACATGATCGTCGACCAGCTATTCGACAAGCCCGAACGCCGCGAAGTGATCGACATCGTCAACTACATGTACTCCAGCCAGGCGGTGGTGGTGCCCAAGGGCAATCCAAAGGCCATCAAGACGCTCCCGGATCTTTCCGCGCGCAAGGTGGCGGTGCTCAACGGCTCCACCATCAAGACCCTGCTCGACGCCGAGAATGAAAAGCTGACCAAGGCCGGCAAACCGGCGATGAAGCTGGTGGTCTACAACACCGATACCGATGCGTTCCAGGCGCTGCGCATCAGTCAGGTCGATGCCTATGGCACCACCGTGGAAACTGCCGGTTATTACGCCGCCATGGCCCCCGACCTGTTCGAGGAAGGGGTGCCGGCCTTCAGTCGAATTCTCACCGGCATCGGCATCCGCAAGGACGATCCGCAACTGAGCGCCGCGGTGCAGCAGGTGATCAGCGACATGCGCGGCGACGGCAGCTACAGCCAGTTGCTCAACAAATGGCATGTCGCCGGCGACACTCTCGATTGAGGTAAGCGTCGATGAATTTCAATTGGGATGTGTTCTGGCAGTACCTGCTGCAGCCCAGTGGGGTCTACCTCACCGGGCTCTGGCTGACTTGCCTGATCAGCGTGCTGGCAATGTTGCTGGGCTGCGCCCTGGGCCTGGCGGCGGCGCTCTTGCGGCTGTCGAAGAACCCGCTGCTGCACCTGCCGGTGCGCTTTTACGTGTGGCTGATGCGCGGCACGCCATTGCTGGTGCAGATTGTCTTTCTCTACACCGCGCTGGCCGCCGGCGGGATCTTCCGCTTCGAGGACATCGACCTGTTCGGCCTGGTGATCCCCGGCAATATCCAAGCGGCGATCATTGCCCTGGGCCTGAACGAAGGCGCCTACATGGCGGAGATCATCCGTGCCGGCATCGGCGCGGTCGACAAGGGCCAATATGAGGCCGGGCGGTCCCTGGGCATGACCTTCGCCAGGTTGATGCGCCGGATCATTCTGCCCCAGGCGTTCCGGGTCATCGTGCCGCCGCTGGGCAACGAGTTCAACGTGATGCTCAAGAACACCACCCTGGTCAGCGTGATCGGCGTTCAGGAACTGCTGCTCAGCACCCAGATGGTGACGTCGGCGACGTTCCGGGTGTTCGAACTGTACCTGGTGGTGGCGATCTACTTCCTGCTGCTGACGACCCTCTGGGGCTTCTTCCAGCGCTGGCTGGAAGCCCGCTTCGGCCAATCGGACCGTCCGTCTTCGCCACCGCCCGCGGCCACGCGGATGTTCGGCCGCAGCACTCTGAAATTGCTGAGGGAACGTTGACCATGGCGCACAAAAGTGAAGAGCTGATCATCGAGGCGCTGGATGTCCACAAGTCCTTCGGCGACCTGCAGATCCTCAAGGGCATTTCCCTGCAGGTACGCCGCGGTGAGGTGGTGGTGCTGATCGGGGCCTCTGGTTCCGGCAAGACCACCTTCATCCGCTGCATCAATCTGCTGGAGGACATCCAGGGCGGGCGCATCCGCGTCAACGGCCAGGCCATGGGATATCGGGAACGGGCCGACGGCAGCCTGGTGCGCGATTCGGAGCGCAACATCGCCCGTCAGCGCCGGGACATCGGCATGGTATTTCAACGCTTCAACCTGTTCCCACATATGACCGCCCTGGAGAACATCATCGAGGCGCCGATCCAGGTCCTCGGGATGCCGCGCGCCGCTGCGTTGGAACAAGCCCGTAGCTTGCTTGCACGGGTCGGCCTGGCGGACAAGGCCAGCCATTACCCCTCCATGCTCTCCGGCGGGCAGCAGCAGCGCGTGGCGATAGCCCGGGCGTTGGCGATGAAACCCCAGGCGATGCTGTTCGACGAGCCCACCAGCGCCCTCGATCCGGAAACCGTGGGCGAGGTGCTGCAAGTAATGAAGGAGCTGGCGGAAGAGGGCATGACCATGGTGGTGGTGACCCACGAAATGGGTTTTGCCCGGGAGGTGGCCGACCGTGTGGTGGTCCTGGACCAGGGCGAACTGATCGAGCAAGGGCCACCGGAGCAGATTTTCAGTCACCCCAGCCACCCGCGTACCCGGGCCTTTCTCAGTCGCGTGCTTTGACTCGTTTTGTCTGTGAAGAGAGTTTGTCATGTTGAAATTTTCTGCTCACGAGTACCCGTATCCGTCGCAACGCCAGAGCGTCTTTGCCCGTCGTGGCATGGTCGCCGCTTCTCAGCCACTGGCCGCGCAGGCGGGTATCGAAATCATGCAAAAGGGCGGCAACGCCATCGATGCTGCCATCGCCACGGCGGCGGCGCTGACCGTGGTGGAGCCCACCGGCTGTGGTATTGGCGGTGACGCCTTTGCCTTGGTCTGGTGCAAGGGCCAGCTGCATGGCCTCAATGGCAACGGGCATGCACCGGCATCCCTGAACGTCGAAGCAGTGCAGGCGGCCGGCCATGAACGCATGCCGCTCTACGGCTGGACGCCGGTGACGGTGCCCGGTTGTCCGTCGGCCTGGGCCGAGTTGTCACAACGCTTCGGCAAGTTGCCCTTTGCCGATTTGTTGCAACCGGCGATCAGCCTGGCGCGGGGTGGCTTTGCGGTGTCGCCGGTGGTCGCCCATCAATGGCAGATCGCCGTGAAGGAGTTCACGCCCCATCGCGATCCGGTGCTGGACGCGTGGTTCGATACCTTCCTGGTCGAAGGGCGCGCGCCGCGGGCAGGAGAGATCTTCTGTAACCCCGCCCAGGCCCGTACCCTCGAAGAACTCGCCGCCACTCGTTGCGAAAGTCTTTATCGCGGTGCCCTGGCCGAGCGCCTGGATGCCCATTCCCGCGCCACCGGTGGCTACCTGCGCAGCACCGACCTCAAGGACTATCGCGCTCAGTGGGTGGAGCCGATCCACGTCAACTACCGAGGCATCGATGTCTGGGAAATCCCGCCGAGCGGGCAGGGCCTGGTGGCCTTGATGGCGCTGAACATCCTCGAAGGCTTCAGTTTCGATCACCGCGACAGCCAGCAGACCTGGCATCGCCAACTGGAAGCGATGAAGCTGGCCTACAGCGATGGCCTGCACTACATCACCGACCCGCGGCACATGCGCGTGGCGGTGGCCGATCTGCTGAGTGAGACATACAGCGCCCGGCGCCGTGAACAGATCGGCGAACAGGCCCAGCCGCCCGCGCCCGGCGATCCCCACGCCAGCGGCACCGTGTATCTGGCGACCGCCGACGAAGAAGGCAACATGGTTTCGTTCATCCAGAGCAACTACCACGGCTTCGGCTCCGGGGTGGTGCTGCCCCACAGCGGTATCGCCCTGCAGAACCGCGGGCAGGAATTCAGCCTCGACCCGACGCACGCCAACTGTCTTGCGCCGGGCAAGAAGACCTTCCACACCATCATCCCCGGCTTCCTCACCCAGAACGGTCAGGCCCTTGGTCCTTTCGGCGTCATGGGCGGCTACATGCAGCCCCAAGGGCATGTGCAGATGGTCATGAATCTGGTGGACTTCGGCCTGAATCCCCAGGCGGCCCTGGACGCGCCGCGCTGGCAGTGGCTGGGCGGGATGAAGGTCGGCATCGAGCACGGCGCGTCACCGGACCTGGTCAACGCCCTGGCGCGCCGCGGCCATGAGGTGCAGGTCAGCAGCGACCTGACCGACTACGGTCGCGGACAGATCATTCTTCGCGATCTGGTCAGTGGTGTGCTGTGCGGCGGGACCGAGCCCCGGGCGGATTCGCACATCGCAGTCTGGTAACCCAGGGGCGGGCAGTGATCCGGGAGGATCAGGTGGCGGCCCTCGGGGCGGTTCCTGCCGGCGCAAGCTCTTTCGCACCGGTCGAGTGATGCCGGGTCTCCGGCATCGCCAGCAACAGCAGCAAGAATGCGACCCCGGCGACCGCCGCCAGGGTGACAAAAGCCGCATCGTAGCCGGCACTGTGCACCACCCATCCCGCCAGGCCAGGGCTGAGTGCCGCACCCAGGCCGAACACCGCGGACAACGCCCCCAGGCTGACATTGAAACGCCCGGTGCCTTGGGTCAGGTCCTTGACCACCACGGGAAACAGCGCGCCGAAGATACCGGCGCCGACGCCGTCGAGTAACTGCACCGCCACCAGCCAGTAGGGGGCGTTGGAGACCACGTACAGGAGCCCGCGCAGGGGCAGGATCAGGAAGCCGACCAGCAGCAGCGGCTTGCGCCCCCATCGGTCGGCCTTGGCGCCGACCAGGATCGCCATCGGTACCATCACCAGCTGTGCGGCGACGATACAGGCAGAGGTCAATGGCGTGGCCATCTGCAGGTTGACCAGCGCCAGCTTTTGACTGACCAGCGGCAGCATGGCGGCGTTCGCCAGGTGAAACAGTGCGCAGCACACCGCGAACAAGCACAGGGGCCGGTTGCTCAACAACACGCTTAGCCCGGATGGATGCCCATGGCCGCCGGTCGATGCCGGGTTAAAGCCGCGGGCCACGTCATGATCGATGGCGTTGGCCGAGACCAGGCTGGCGGCAATGATGCTGCCCACCGTCATGACCGCCATCAGATAGAACACCGCCACCGGCCCGAACAGATAAGCGAAACCGCCGGCCAGCAATGCCGAGCAAGCATTGCCGGCGTGATTGAAGGTTTCGTTGCGCCCGGTGCGGCGGGTGAAGGCCTGTGGACCGGTGATGCCCAGGGAAATGGCGGCGATGGCCGGGGCGAATACAGAGCCGGCGATGGCGCTGACGGTCTGGGTCAGGGCGACCAGTGTGAAGGCACTCATCCATGGCAGCAGCAGGCAGCTGCCGGTCACCAGCAGTGCGGCGACAATGACCACTGTCCGTTTCGCGTGTGTGCGGTCGAGCAGCGCGCCCGCCGGGGCCTGGGCCAGCAGCGCAGCGACACCGGCGAGGGTCATCACCAGGCCGATACTGGCCGGGTCCCACTTGTGCACCGCCAGCAGGTAGATCGCCAGATAGGGACCCAGGCCGTCACGCACGTCGGCGAGGAAGAAGTTGAGGCTATCCAGCGACAGCTCGTTGCGACGGTTCTTGACGGTGTCCAAGTGCGCAGTCTCGATAGGGCAGGAAGACGTGGGCGCATTGTGTCAGTTCCCGGCCCATCCGCGATGAATTCCTGCCTGCCCTTTGCCCGGGATTACAGGGGCATCTTCAACAGCGCCTCATAATCGGGGCTGATTTCCGCCAGGATCATCAGGGCCGCGGCCCCGACCGCAACCGCGTCGGGACCGGCGGAGCCCAGTTGCACGCGTGGATACTGGCGGTCCGCGCGGCTGCTGATGGAGCGACTGAGGGGTTCGAGCCTGCGGATCAGTTCCTTCAGCAGCGCTTCGGGCAGGAAACCGCTGATCAGGATGGTCTGCGGGTCGAGCAAGGACTCCAGAATGTTGATGGCCTGGCGCAAGGCTGGGGCCGCTTCGTCAAGCCAGGCGTCGATGGCGGCGCTGACATGGGGATCGTCCATGTCCTCTGCCGACAGGTTCTGATCGGTGTCGCGGCCCAGGTGTTCCATCAACGCCGCGATGGAGATGTAGCGTTCCAGGCAGCCCTGGTTGCCGCAGGAGCAGGCCTTGCCATTGGCAATCACGGTCATGTGGCCGATTTCGCCGGCGTTGTGCCAATGGCCGGCATACAGGCGATTTCCCAGGTACATGCCGGCACCCAGGCCGCTGCCGATGAACAGGTGGACGAAGTTCTGCACTTCGCTGGCCAGGCCGTGCAGGCGTTCACCCATGGCGGCGCAGGTCGCATCGTTCTCGATCAATACCGGCATGCCGGCCAGTGGCTGCAAACGCTGGGCGATGTCCGGCCCATCCCAACCCGACAGCGCTGTCGGGCCCACCGAGGAAATACCTTCGACGTTGAAGGGGCCGGGCAGGGCGATGCCGGTGCCGATGAAACGACCGCTGGGACGCTGCCGGCGGAAGTCTTCGATGACCTGCAGGATCAGCGGAAGGGCTTCGTCGTAGGTCGGGTAACGGACCGGCAGGGTCACTTGGGCAAGGGTTTCGCCCAGCAGGTTGAGTAGCACGCCAATGATGCAGTGTTGCTCGACATGAAAACCGATGGAAAAGCCGCCTTCGGGGTTGATCGAGAGCGGCACCGCCGGCTGGCCCCGCGCGCCTTTTTCCGGGGTATGGCCGAGCAGCATGCCTTCGCTTTGCAGCTCGCTGACGATGTTGGACACCGTCTGTGCCGTCAGCGAGGTCAGGCGTGTCAGGTCGGCACGGGTCAGGCGTCCGGCCAGGCGAACCGCTTCGAGGATCACTCGACGGTTGTGCTGGCGAGAGTGTTCGGCATTGGTGCCGGTGGTGGTCATGGGGCTGCTGGTGGTTTTCATCGGGGAATCATCGCGGTTGGGGATTAATTAAATCAAGTTGAATTAATATCTCCGCTGTGATTTTCTAGTGCTGCCCCGGCTCATGGCCGGGGCGATGCCCATAACAATAAGGTCCATGCGACAGACGCCAGTTGCTGGCATGTATGACTTCAAAACCTGCCCCAACCGCACTGTCCATCCACACGAGGTCGTCATCGATGAATGCGCCAATTCCCGCCGGGCAAAGTACGTCGGCTATCCGTCGCAAAATAGGTTTGTTTCCCGCTGTTACGCTCAACATGAGCCAGATGTGCGGCGTGGGTCCGTTCATCACGATTCCGGCGATGATCGTCGCCATGGGCGGGCCCCAGGCCTATCTCGGCTGGATTTTCGGTGCGCTGCTGGCGCTCTGCGATGGTCTGGTATGGGCCGAACTCGGTGCGTCGTTGCCGGGGCGGGCGGTACCTATGTGTATCTGCGAGAAGCCTTTGGCAAGCGCACCGGCAAGCTGTTTCCGTTTCTATTCGTATGGACGGCGATGCTGTTCATTCCGCTGATCATGTCCACCGGCATCATCGGTTTCGTCCAGTACCTGAGCTGGTTCTGGCCGCAGATGAGCCAGACGGCGGGCAACGTCATCGGCCTGGTGCTGATCTGGGCCATCGTCCTGTTGTTGTGGCGCAAGATCGAGTCGATTGCCCGGCTCAGTATCGTCCTGTGGGGCATCATGCTGGTCAGCATCGGCGCCTTGATCGTGGCCTCACTCTCGCACTTTCATGCCGACCTGGCGTTCAGCTTTCCCGAAGGCGCGTTCAACCTGGTCGACAGCGGCTTCTGGTTCGGCATGGCCGGCGGCCTGACCATCGGCATTTATGACTACCTGGGCTACAACACCTCGGCGTACCTGGCTGGGGAAGTCGAGCAGCCCGGCCGCGTGATCCCGAAATCCATCGTTCTGTCGATCCTGGGCATTCTGTGCATCTACCTGTTGATGCAAGTGGGCGTACTGGGGGTCGTGGATTGGCACCGCATGCTCGATCCGGACTCGGCGGCGTACAAGTCGGTGGCCTCGGTGGTACTCAGTGAGACCTGGGGCGAAACGGCTGCCGCAGTCGTCACCGTGCTGATCCTGATTACCGCGGTGGCGTCGGTGTTCGCCGGTTTGCTGGGCGGTTCCCGAGTGCCGTTCGAGGCGGCGAACGACAAGGTGTTCTTCGGCGTATTCAGCAAGACTCACCCCAAGCACCAGTTTCCCACCTACGGCATCCTGAGCATGGGTGTGCTGACCTCCGCGGGCTTCATGATCGGCCGTTTGACCGACCTCACCACGTTGATCCAGTTGCTCACCACCGTGATGATCCTGGTGCAGTCGCTGTCGCAGATCGTAGCCTTGTTCGTGCTGCGCAAGACCAAGCCGCACCTGGCCCGGCCCTACAAAATGTGGCTGTACCCGGTGCCTGCGGTGATCGCTTTGCTGGGCTGGGTCTATATCTACTTCGCCTCCAATCACAACGCCCCCGGTGCCTACCCGATCCAATGGTCGCTGGTGTGGGTGGTGGCGGGGGCCGTGGTGTTCCTGTTGTGGGCGCGGATGCAAAAGCTCTGGCCGTTCGAGAAGTGAGACTTACCCATGTACCAGCCGTTTGAATCATCCGGCCGCGACGTACCCCGGCAGGGGTTGCTGCTGGCTATCGACGTGGGGGGCACCAAGACCCACGTCGCCTGTTACGACATCGCCAGTGGGCAGTTGCGCAGTGACATCGTCGCGACCCATGCCGACGGCCTCCATGGCGTCGCTGCGCTGGAGCGTATCCTCGATACGGCGCGGGCCTGCGCCGAGGCTTTCCAAGACGCTCCGCTGCTGAGCGTCGCCGCGGTGTTCCCCGGGGTCATCCGGGGCCACACTTTGCTCATGGCTCCGAACACGCCCGGGCTGGATGGGCTGGACCTGCACGGGCTGATCGTTCGAGGGCTCGGATGCCCCTCGGTGTTGCTGGACAATGACGTCAAGGCCGGCGCCCTGGCGGAAGCCCGTTGGGGGGCGTTGCAGGGCATCGACAACGCCATCTACCTGAACCTGGGCACCGGGTTGGCGGCGGCGGCCATCGTCAATGGACGGTTGCTGCGTGGGCACAATGGCGCGGCGATGGAGATCGGCTACCTGTTGTCGCCGTTTCTCGACAGCGAAGACCCGGGCAAATGGCGCACTCATGCCGAGGGCGCCGCGCCGTTGGAAGAGCTGTTTTCCGGCACCGCGCTGGGCGAGCTTGCCCGGCAGTTGCTCGGTGAAGGCCACCAGGCGCTGGATCTTTTTTCCAGTGGCGATGCGGCGGTGCACAGGGCACTGCGCGAGCGCATCACGGCCTGCGCGGTGCAGGTCGCCAACGTCGCCGTCGCCCTGGATGTGGAGCGCATCGCCATTGGCGGTGGACTGTACCGCCAGGCCAGCCTTTTGAAACCGCTCATCAAGGACTTGATCGACCGGATCGTACCGTTCGCGCCGCAGGTGGTGGCGGCCCGGTTTGCCCAGGACGCACCGCTGTGGGGAGCCCTGAGCATGGCTATGGAAGCCGCTCATCTTGAGCAGATCGATCAGCGAGCGATCGCTGCCACGCTTGAACCTGTGGCCATCCCTTGAACCGGCCTCTGGAGAAATTGATGTCGTTGATGCATATCGAAACCCTGTCCATTCCAGACATTCTCCAGCGCATGCTGGAGGATGATCACGCCCTCCAGGCGCTTGCGCAGGCACTGGCTGCGGACGTTCCCGACTTGATGATCACCGTGGCACGGGGCAGCTCGGATCATGCCGCTGCCTACTTCGGGCATGCGCTGATGAGCCAGGTGGGTGTGCCGTGCCTGTCCATTCCGTTGTCCCTGGTCAGCCTGCAACGAGCGCCATTGCGCCTGAAAAATGCCTGGGTGGCGGCCTTCTCTCAATCCGGCAAAAGCCCTGACCTGATCGACAGTGTCGAACGGCTCCAGCAACTGGGGGCGAAAGCCGCGGCCTTCGTCAACACCCCGGCGTCTCCGTTGGCGCAAGTCTGCGACACACCGCTGCTGTTGCCCGCCGGCCTTGAACAGAGCGTGGCGGCGACGAAAAGCTTTGTCGCCATGCTGATGGCCGGCGTTCAACTGACGGCGAGCCTGGCGGCCTCATTGACAGGCAGCCGTGCATTGTCAGATGCATTGCCGCCTTTGCCGACCCAGATGCGGGCCGCCGCCGAACATGACTGGTCCAAGGCGGTGGCATTATTGACCGCGGCCGACAAAATGCTGGTCATCGGCCGCGGCAGTGCGTTGCCGATTGCCCAGGAAGCCGCCCTCAAGCTCAAGGAAACCAGCGGCATCCAGGCCGAAGCGTTTTCCAGCGCGGAGGTGCGTCATGGGCCGATGGAGATCATCGAGCCGGGTTATCCCGTGTTGGTGTTTGCTCCCAGTGGACCCGAGCAGGCCGGCACGCTGGCGTTCGTCGATGACATGCGCAAACGCGGCGCGAACGTGTTGGTTGTCGCGCCCTTGGGCACGGCAGGGCTCGACCTTGCAAGCGAGCCCACCGGACACCCGCTGCTGGAGCCGTTCACCATGATCCAGGGGTTCTACCTGATGGCCGCCCGACTGGCCGAGGCTCGGGGGCGCGATCCTGACCAGCCGCGGTTCTTGAAGAAAGTGACCGAGACGCGGTAAGGCGGGGCATGGCCATCAGCGGGCAAGCAAACCCGCCAGCAATCACAGCATGCGACGCAACACGTCTTTGTGCGGATCCCGGTCGAGGAACCGATGCTTGAGGGCGCCGGCGATGTGCAGCAGAATCAGGACGAGCAGGGTATAGGCCAGTACTTTGTGCAGCCATTGGAACACGACGAACCAATCGTCATTTTTCGGGAGCAGCTCCGGGAGGTTGACCCCGAAAAAGAACACCCCGTCGCTCATCGTGTAGGTGCTCGACATGGAGTAACCCATCAACGGCACGATCACCAGAAGCCCATACATGACCCGTTGCACCAGGTTTGACATCACCTGCTCAGGGCCGGTCAGCGTGTGCAGCGGCCTCGGCAACCTGGGCGTCATGTAGCGCAGGGCGATCTGGACCAGCACCACCAGGAACGTCAACACCCCGAAGGATTTGTGCCAGGGGTAATAGAGCTCGTACTTGCTTGCCACTTCGTCATTCATCCCGGTCATGTGCCAGCCTGCCCAGAGGAGGCCGGCTACGAGCACGGCGCGTACCCAGTGCAACAGCAACAGGGACGTCGGATACCGATCAATTATCTCTTGATTTGTGGTGTTCATCGCAGTCGCCTCATCAATCGTCAAAGACATCGGGAACGCACTTGAACCACCACCCTCGACACCTCTCAGGGTTTGGAGGGTAGTTAGCTCAGTGCAATATTGTTCTCAGGCCGGTAGCAGTACGGTAATGACCTTCTCCTCGGTGTAGGCCAGTGCGCCGCTGAACCCTCCTTCACGGCCAATACCGCTGTCCTTGACGCCGCCCCAGGGCAGGTTGGCGTCCAGCGGGCTCCAGCAGTTGATGCCTACGGCACCGGCCTTCACCGCTGCGGCCACGCGATGGGCTCGCACCAGGTCGCTCGTCCACACCGTGGCCGCGAGGCCGTAGCTGGAATCGTTGGCCAATGCGACAGCTTCTTCCTCAGTATCGAAGGCAATCACCGTGCCGACCGGGCCGAAAATCTCGTCCCGGGCGATTGCCATGTCATTGCGGGCATTGGTGAAAATCGTCGGCCGCACGAACCAGCCTTGCTCAGGGTTCGATACACCGCCGGCCAGCAGCGTAGCGCCTTGATCGATGCCCAGTTGAATGTAGCGGTTGACCCGATCGAACTGCGCCTTCTTGGCCACCGGTCCCATCTGCACATCGGGCTGCCGAGGGTCTCCCACCTTGACGGCACACGCGGCATTGGCAAGCGCTGCGGCGAAACGCTCCGCGAGGCTGCGCTGGACCAGGATGCGCGAACCGGCAGCACAGACCTGGCCCTGGTTGGCGAACAGGCCGAGGGTACAACCAAACAGTGCATCGTCGAAGGAGGCGTCATCGAAGACAATCTGCGGGCTCTTGCCGCCCAGCTCCAGTGCCACGCGCTTGAACAGCACACCGGCAGTGCGCTGGATCTCGCGTCCGGCCTCGGGGCTGCCGGTGAAGCTGATCTTGGCGACATCCGGGTGCTCGCACAGGGCTCGGCCGACTTCATTGCCGTAACCGGTGACCACGTTGATCACACCGTCGGGAAAGCCCGCTTCCTGGGCCAGGGCCGCCAGGTGCAGGGCTGACTGCGGGGTCTCTTCCGATGGTTTGATCACCACGGTGCAACCTGCCGCCAGCAACGCGGCGAGTTTCCAGACCGTGATCATCAGCGGCGAATTCCAAGGCACGATGGCCCCGACCACGCCCACCGGCTCGCGTACCGTGTATGAAAGAGTCTTGGTGCCAAAGTAGCCGCCGGAGGGGATGGTGCGGCCTTCGAGCTGATTGGCCCAACCGGCGGCGGCACGCAGGTTGGCGAGCACGTTGGGGATGTCCAGGCGACGCGGTTCGATCGGCGAGCGACCGATGGCGTCGGCGTCCATGTCGGCAAGCAGGTCGGTATCGCGCTCCACCAGGTCCGCCAGTTTCAGCAGCAGCCGGCCGCGCTGGGCACCGTCGAGCTTGCTCCAGGCGCCGCCTTCAAGCTGCTTGCGGGCGGCCGCCACGGCGCGGTTCACGTCCTCGGCCGTACCGCGCGCGGCGCTGCCGTAAATCTGTTCCGTCACGGGGTTGATGAGGTTCGTTCGACGGCCGTCGGAGGCCTCGAAGGAGCCGCCTTCGATGAAGTGATTCAGATGCTGTGTCATGTTTGGATCCATGAATGTTGTGCAGTGGTCAGGTAGACCCGTTTCATGCCTTGAGCGAGGCCAGGGCGTCGCCGAAGATGTCCAGCGCCTTGAAGAACAGCGAGCGCGAGATCGTCAGCGAAGGCATGACACGCATCACGTTGCTGTAGCGACCGCAGGGGATCATCAGCACGCCGTGGTTCAGCAGGTAGCCCATGAGTTGGCCGATCTTGGCGCCTTCCAGCGGTGCCTTGGTGGCCGGGTCTTCAACCAGTTCGATGCCGATCATCAGGCCGCGGCCGCGCACCTCACCCACGAACGGGCTGTTAAAGCCACGGATACGCTCCTGCGCTTCCAGCCCCAGGGTGTGCGCACGGTTGAGCAGATCGAGCTCCGGATCCTGCAGGATGCTGATGTTGGTCAGCGCCACGGCGGCGGACAACGAGTTGGCAGCGAAGGTGTTGGGCACCGAGCCGTCAGGAATCGCGGCAGCCAGGTCCGAGCGCATGATCAGGCCCGCCATGGGCAGGTCGCTGCCGATGCCTTTGCCGAACGTCAGCATGTCGGGCTTGACGCCCGAGTGCTCGACCGCCCACATTTTGCCGGTACGGCCGGCGCCGGACTGTACTTCGTCGACGATCAGCAGCGCGCCGCTGCGGTCGCAGGCCTTGCGCAGGAGCTGCAGGAACTCGGGTGAAGGGGGCACGTAGCCGCCTTCGCCCTGCACCGGCTCGACGATCACGGCGGCGACGTCATCGGCGGCGGTGTAGGGGGTGTTCAGCAAGTAGTCGACGTAATCGCCGGCGATCTGCTCGGCGCTTTTGTGAGTGGTGTCGAACGGGAAACGGTAGGCGTAAGGGTAGGGCGCGTGAATGACGCCCCCCATCATGGCGCCATAGCCCTTGCGGTAAGCCGTACCTGTGGTCAGCGCGCCCGATGCGTTCCAGACGCCGTGGTAGCCTCCATGGAAGGCGATGATCTGGTGCCGCCCGGTGATGCGCTTGGCGAACTTGACCGCGGCCTCCAACGCGTCGCTGCCGCTTTGGGTAAAGAACGTGGTGCAATCGCCGCGCAAGCCATCGGGCGCGATCTCGGATATCTTGGCTGCCAGCTCGGTGCGTCGGGTGCTGTTGATTTCCAGGGCGTGCATCAGCACTTCGGACTGTTCGCGGATGGCCTGCACCACTTTCGGGTGGCAGCGGCCCACGCTGCTGACGCCCACGCCGGCGGACAGGTCGATGTAGGTGTTGCCGTCCGGGTCCTTGAAGGTCGCGCCGAACGCCCGGTCCATGGCCACGGGCATGCGTCCGCCGCCGCGGGCCATGGACTCGGTACGCGCCGACAACGCCAGGGCCTCGCGGGTCATGGGACCGGGGAGGGTGCTGGAAATAATCCGCGGGGCATCCGCGAAGTGGAGGGATTCAAGTTTGGCTTCACTCATGACGGTTTCTCTGGATCTCGGTTGGAGTGCGCCGATCATCTCTAGCGCGAGTCCCCAGGCGGTAGCCCGAATCGGCACATGGGTGAATTGCGCTGAAAGTGGTGAGTGATATTCCGCTATGGGATTTTGCGAAATTCCTTTAATGTGCGAATATCGGTCAAGAAGGCAGGATAAGAACAATAATATTTGAGAGGCTTTCGCATATTATGAGAAATGTTCACGTAGATCACTTTCGCGACGTCCACCTCCATGCCGCTACCGTCCAGGAGTGGAGTCAGGACTACAACCAGCTCACCGCCGGTTCGGCCGAAAGTACGCTCATGCAACTGACCACCGCCCATTGCCATATCTTTCGTGAGCAGATCAACCAGCGCGTCGTGCAGCACGGCGTGGCCCCCCGCGGCAAAATGTGTTTTGCAGTGCCAATCAATGTCCCTGGCGCGATTCGGATGCAAGGGCGCGAGGTGGATGACAGCAGCCTGTTCTTTCTCCACGGTGGCGAAGAGTTCATGTTCCATATGCCGATGGGCATGGAGCTGCTGTCCATCACCTTCGAACGGGAATTGTTCGAGCAGGCGCTGGCGCAAACGGCTTCGGCAAAGGAAATCAGCCAACTGCTGCGTCAACCGGTGATCAGGGTTTCCACGCCGCACTTCGCGCAGGCGCGTCGGCGGTTGCTGGCGATATTCTCCCAGGCCCTGGTGAACGAAGAGCTCGACAATGTGTGGGAACAGGAGCTGGAACAGGCGATGCTCGGCGAGATGCTGCAGCTCATGACCGATCCGGCCTGCGACAAATACCAACGCACCACGAGCTCCACCCGTAGCTTCATTGTCGAGAAATGCCACCGTCTGACCACTGCCGAAATGAACAACGTGCCCAGCGTGGACGAGTTGTGCCAGCGCTTGCAGGTGAGTCGGCGTACCGTGCAGAACAGCTTCCGTGCGGTGGCCGAGACGACGCCGCTGAACTATCTGCGCTCCGTCAGGCTGAACGGTGTACGCCGCACCTTGATGTCCACCCAGGCGTCGCATCTGTCGATTGGCGATGCCGCTGCCCAGTGGGGCTTTTATCACCTGAGCCACTTCGCGGCGGAGTACCAGGAACTGTTCGCAGAGTTGCCGTCCCATACCCAGCGCGCAGCCATTCCCGATTGCGCCCTCGCCTGAGCAACACAACCCCTGTGGCGAGGGGATTTATCCCCGCTGGGCTGCGTAGCGGCCCCCATAAGGCTGGTGATAGTTGGCTGATACTCCACAAAACAGGGTTTGGGGCTGCTTCGCAGCCCAGCGGGGATAAATCCCCTCGCCACGGTTTTTGTGAAAAGAGCCGCCTGATGACCGATTTGGGTTAGTGCGACATGGATGGGCAGGCATAGGATCGAACCCGGCGTGCAACAAAAACAATAAGCCATTCGGTGCCGGTGGACGGATGACTGCATCGATCCCACAGCGACTGCCTCATACAGAAAGGTCAAGCACATGAGTGTATCTCTCCCGGTCAACAGCTCCACGGAGCTCAAGCGTGGTGCCCTGGGTGTCGGCTTCATCATTTTCTTCGTAGTGTCGGCGGCGAGTCCGTTGAGTGTCATCGCCGGTGGTTTTCCCATTGGCATCATGCTGGGCAACGGTGCCGGTACACCGGCGTTGCTGATCCTGGCTCTGCTGGTGTTGCTGATGTTCTCGGTGGGTTACACCACCATGTCCCGGCACGTCACCAATGCCGGTGGTTTCTATGCATTCACCTCCCGCGGCCTGGGTGGCCTGGCGGGTGGCGCGGCAGGGGTGTTGGCGATGTTTGCCTATAACATCCTCCAGGTGGGGCTGTACGGCATGTTCGGTGGCGTGGTCAGCGGCACCATGGCCAGCGTGTTCGGCCTGGAACTGACCTGGTGGGCTTATTCGCTCATGGCCATGGCCAGCGTCGCGATCCTGGGGTATCGCAAGATCGATCTCTCGGCCCGGGTGCTGTCGGTCATCGTGATTGCCGAGTACCTGGCGATCCTGACCCTGGATTTCGCCATCCTCAGCACGGGCGGTGACAGTGGCGTCAATCTCGACGCATTCGATCGCAGCCATGTGTTCAGCGGCACACCCTCGATCGGCTTGCTGTTCTGCTTCGCCGCGTTCATCGGCTTCGAGGCCACGACCATCTACGGCGAAGAGGCCAGGAACCCGCAACGGACCATCCCGATTGCCACCTACTGCTCGGTACTGCTGATCGGCGGGTTTTATGCACTGTCGGTCTGGTCGATGGTGGTGGGTGTGGGCGCGGACAAGATCGTGCCGATGCTGCAGGCCTTGCAGGACCCCACGACCTTCATCTACGGCATGTCCGATCACTTTGTCGGCCCACACCTGACCCAGATTATCCGGGTGCTGTTCATGGTCAGTATCTATGCCGGGCTGCTGGCCTTTCACAACGCAGCCGCCCGTTACTTCTACGCCATCGGACGCGACGGCCTGTTGCCGCGCCAACTGGGGACGACTCATCGCGTCCACCAGAGTCCCCATATGGGCTCTGTCTTGCAGAGCTTGATTTCTGCGGTGGTGGTGCTGATTTTCGCCGCCATGGATGCCGATCCGATCCTGCAGTTGTTTGCCTGGCTGTCCAACCTGGCCACGCTGTGCGTGATCTTGCTGATGGCGCTCACGTCCGCCGCGGTATTTGCCTTTTCCCGCAGCCACCCCGAACTGAGGCTCGGACTCTGGCGTGGGGGGATCTTTCCCGCGCTATCCTGCCTGGTCCTGTTGGCGGTCCTGATCATCGCGGTGCTGCATTTCGATGTGCTGACAGGCGCCAGCCAGACCTTGTCCTATGGCCTCTGCGCGATTATTCCCGCAGCTTTGCTGGCCGGAGTGTTCCTGGCGGCTCGACTGCGCAAAAGCGCCCCGGAGCGGTATCTGGCATTGGGGAGCCACAAGCTCTAGGACGTCACAGGTGCTGCTTCAGGAAGCGTATAAACTCAAGGGCCAGTTGCGAAGGTTCTTCCTGGGTAGGCAGCAGCAAGGCAATCTCGTACTTGATGGCGGGCTTGAAGGGTTTCAGGACCAGGTCGCGGGCGAAGGGACGGCTGACCACCGGATCGACCATACCGACGCCCATTCCGGAGCGGACCAGTTCGCATGCTGTCGCAAAGAACTCTGTCTCGGCCACCACGTTCCAGGATGACCCGTACGCCGAAAACGCCATTGCCAGTTGCTGGTAGAGGGGGTCGCCCTTGAACAGCGAAACGAACGGCACGCCATCCAGGTCCGCCGGGGTAATCATGTCCAATGCTGCCAGCGGGTGATCGGCAGGCATCATGCACTGGCATTCATAGGCAATCACCTCCATGCGGGACGTCGGATAGTCGAGCGGCAGCTCGGCAATGGCCAGGTCGAATTGCTGCGTCGTGATCAACTCACGAACGGACTGGGAGTTGCGGGTGATGACCTTGAGCTCCAGGCCCGGGCGCTCTCTGGCGAATTCGGCCATCAGGCGTGGCAGCAAACTGATCGAGATGCTGGCGTAGGCGGCGATCGCCAGATGACCGCGCTTGCCCGTGCGGATTTCCCTGGCGATACGCTGGGTTTTCTCCACGGCCTCCAGCGCCCGTTCCGCCTCGATGAAGAACAGCCGGGCTTCAGGGGTGGGTTGCAGGCGACCGCCCTTGCGCACGAACAGTTTGAGGCCGGTTTCATGTTCCAGGTTGGCGATGGTGCTGCTGATCGCCGGCTGGGAAATATTCAAGAGCTCCGCAGCGCGGGTCATCGTGCCGTGAATCATCAAGGTTCTGAAGCACTCGAGCTGGCGGATTCGCATGGGTTGACCTATAGATTCAACTTATACTGAAGCCACTTTATATTATTGGTTTGAGGTTTTCTTCTGTGTTTTCCTTGATTGCAGGCCCATCAGCGCAGAGGAAAACCGCGACATGAACACGATGACTTCGATGACCCCCGGTGAGCGGCTTCTCTTGCCAGCGCGGCAGGGTGTAGCGCTCTGGTTGAAGCAGGGGCAGACCCTCCAGGTGATCAACACCCATGGCAAACAGGTGGTGGACACCTGGGCCTTCAACCCGGGCGACCTGCAGGAAGCCATGTCGATGGAGCACAGTCGTCCCTTCTGGTTGAAACTCAACCCACGGGAAGGCGACAGCTTGCTGACCAACAAGCGTCGCAGGATCCTGACGCTGGTCGAGGACACGACGCCGGGCATCCACGACACCCTGGTCGCCGCCTGTGACCCGACCCGCTATGTTCAACTGGGCGTCGTCGGCCATCACGCCAGCTGCAACGAAAACCTCTTCCTGGCCCTGGAGGCCATCGGTCTGTTGGCGCCTGATACGCCGAGCCCCTTGAACCTCTTCATGAACGTCCCGGTGCACGAAGATGGACGCATCGAGTTTGCCGAGCCTGTCAGCAAGCCAGGACAATATGTCTGCCTCAAAGCGGAAATGGACGCTATTGTGGTGCTGTCCGCCTGCCCCCAGGACGTGACGGCGGTAAACGGCATGCGGCCCCAGGACGTCCATTACCGCATCCTCTGACGGATCGCCAACCTGCTGGCCCCTGTTGCTCGCCAGCAGGACACTGAATACGTCGCAAGCACCCCGTCGGGTGCCCGGAGAAAACCATGCGCAAAATCCCTCCTCTGAATTCCGTGCGCGCGTTTGAGGCGGTCGCACGGCACCAGAGTTTTTCTGCCGCGGCGAACGAGCTCTCGGTGACGGTCGCCGCGGTCAGCCATCAAGTGCGCCAGCTGGAAGAAGGCTTGGGGCAGAAGCTCCTGGAAAGAGGCCGGATGGTGACCCTCACGCCTGCCGGGAAGGCGATCTATCCATTGCTGCGCGAGGGCTTCGACCAGATTGCCCAGGCGTTTGCCTTGTTGGGCGGGGCAAAGGAGGGCGATGCCATCCACGTGTCCACCACACGGGCCTTCGCCGAACGTTGGCTCATGCCGCGTCTGGCGAAGTTCAACCAGATTTATCCGAACATCGTGGTGTCCATCCACGCCTCGGAAAAAGTCGTGGATCTGTGTGCTGAAACCGTCGACCTGGCGATCCGATATGGACCGGTCGATGCCGATGTGCGCGGGCCGGTGTTATTCGAAGACCGGTTCATCGCGGTCGCGGACAAGCGCATTTGCCCACTGGAACACCACGCAACGATCAACGATTTCCCTAATCGACCGCTGCTGGCGTTCAAATGGAAGAACCAGGCACTCGAAGCCCCCTCGTGGTCAGCCTGGCTCGCCGGGGTCAAGCGCGATGCTGCCGCAGATCTGCGTATTTCCTGGTACAGCGAGGAAACCCTGGCGCTGCATGCGTTGGAGCAGGGCCTGGGGCCCTTGTTGTGCAGCGATGTGCTGATTGATGATGAGCTGCGTTCCGGGCGGATCCGGCGGCTTGAAGGACCGGTGTTGGCGGGGTTCACCTATCACCTGGTCGAGAACAGCCATGGCAACCCGCGGCGCAGCCTGGCGCTGTTCAGGGAATGGCTCCTGGACGAGGCCAGGTCATTCAGGGGCAATGCCCTCAATGACCTGGCGGGACATCAACGGTTACTCACCACCTGAGGCCATTCGCGAGCATGGCCGACTCTATGGCCAGGCATGCGCTGAGCAGTGGGGCATCGCGATCCCGGGTCGTCGAGAACAACACTGAGGTGGCAAGCCCGAGGCTGTCCTGGCCGGATGGGAGGGCGACCCCCGGCATGTCCAGCAGGCTGCCGATCATGGTGAGTGACAAGGTTTCCAGATTGACCGCCGCGAACAGCGCGTCGTCTTGCTCCAGGGGCGCCATGGGCGGGGCGACATGCTTGACCGTCGGCATGACCAGGAAGGCACCGTCGAGCTCATGCTCGATGGCCGCCATCAGTGCTTCACGTGACTGTCGGATCCTGGCCTCGGTGGCCGAGTCGATGTCCTTGGCCGCACGCAGGCGCGCGCGCACGCGTCTGTCCATCCGGACACCCTGCGGGCTTTCCACGATCGGGCCCAGCAGGCGCCAGGCTTCTATCGCGCCCAACCAGCCCGAGCGGGCAATCAGTTCACGGGTTCGGGCAACGGCGGCTACCGCTCGATACTCAACCTGGGTCCCGGCGGCGCGCAGCCGTTCCATCGTGGCGACAAGGTTCTGCCGTACCGCTGGTTGCAGTGCCGGGTCGGACAACACACCTTCGTCGACCACAAGGCGCAGGTCCGAAAGCCTCGCAGCCTGGCAACCCCCGTTGTTGATCCCGCGCATCGCCCTGTCCAGCGCGGCGCAGTCAGCCACGCTGTGGGCGAAGGCGCCCAGGCTGTCGAGCGTGACAGCGAGGGGGTGAACGCCTTGCTGGCTGTATCGGCCTGTCGAGGCCTTGTAGCCGACCACGCCATTGAACGCCGCCGGGACGCGGATCGAGCCGGCGGTGTCCGTGCCAATGGCGCTGGTGACGATGCCCCGTTGAACCGCGATGGCCGAACCGGAGGAGGAGCCGCCGGGCACGCGGGTTTCATCGACCACGACAGCTGAGGTCGGTGTCCCGAAATGCGGGTTCAGGCCCAGGCCGGAATAAGCGAACTCCGCGAGGTTGGTTTTCCCCAGCGGGATCATGCCCTGCGCGGTGAGGGCGGCGATGACTGCCGCATCCTCGACGGCGATTTCAGCGTCGACCCGCGTGATGGAGCCGGCCGTCGTCCGGCTGCCGGCAACGTCCAGCAGGTCTTTGACCGCGTAGGGAATGCCGTCGAAGGCGCTCAACGGGGAGCCTTGTTGCCAGCGCCGGGTCGACGCGCGGGCGGCGTCGAGAGCGCGTTGCTCCAGCAGGGAGATGAACACCGGCTGCGCTTCTTTCGCCGCGGCCAATGCGCAGGCGACCAACTCATCGGGTGTCGTCAGGCCTTGCCTCAATCGCTCGGCGGTTTGCAACATGGTGATCATGTGTTCTCCCTTGTCGAATAGGCGACGGTGCTGGACGCTCAAGCCAGCGACACCTGGTGTTGTCTCTGCTCGATCATCTGCCGGACCAGCACCGGAACGGCGTCGAAGGCATTGGCGATGGAGGCTTCATGGCGAGCGTCGGCAAACTCCTGGTAGTCGATGGAAATCACATGGGTTTCATTCACGCCCAGGTAGTGCGCGCACGTCTGGATGTGCGTGTCCAGGTGGTTCATGTTCTCGCGAACGCCACCCGGGCCAAACCCGAATTCGCCTCGGGACGACAGGATGACCAGTTTCTTGCCGCTCATGATCGGTTCCAGTGGGTAGTCGCCACGCTCCAGGTCGAAGGTGAAGGTTTTGCCGATTCGGATCACCTTGTCAAACCAGGACTTGAGCGCGGCGGGCATGCCGTAGTTGTACATCGGGGTGCCGATGACGATGACGTCGGCGCGGTCGAGCTCATCGATCAGTTCGTCCGAAAGGCGGATTTCCTCACGTTTTTGCGGCGTCATCTGCTCTGCGGGGGTAAAGACTGCGGCAATCCAGGCTTCGGTCACGAAGGGCGGTGGGTTGCGGCCGACGTCACGGGTGATGACCTGGGTGTTGGCATCGCGCTCAAGCCACGCCTCGACAAAGGCCTGGGACAGTTTACGGCTCAGTGAGCGGTCGGATCGTGCGCTGGCGTCAATGTGAAGAAGGGTGGTCATGTCATGTTTCCTGTTAATACCGAGGTGGAAAAACCTCAGTGACGGAGACAAGTTGGCCATGGGGTTCAGTTGTTCGACTATTGATATTTATTTGAACGACATCAAATAAAACTCAACAAGTGAATGTTCTTGCTCGGACTGTTTTGAAAAGACGTTATTTTCAGCCCTGAAATACTAGTTTCATGTCTGGAAGTCTTGCGCGCTTGAGGAAAACTCAAGGCGACAAGTTTTCTAAAGGGCGCTTTAGTTATCGTCAATTACTTAAACTTGCAGACCTCGCTTTAATGAACCCGGGCGATACAGGTGGTCGCCGGTCAGCGAGGAAAATAATAATGTCAACGCGTCGCGAATCTGAAAACAACTTAATCAACGAGGCTAACTATGATGCACTCGGTGTCGAGCCCGTGCCCGATAGCCATCGCACTTCTACACCCCTGGACCAGTTCTGGATCTGGGCAGGGGCGAACGTGGCGCCGATCAACTGGGTATTGGGTGCCATCGGTATCCAGCTGGGCCTGAGCCTGATCGAAACCTTGCTGGTCATCGTGGTCGGCAACCTGTTGGGCGCCGCCTTGTTCGGCGGCATCTGCATCATGGGACACCGCACGGGAGTGCCGCAGATGGTGCTGTCCCGGCTGGCGTTTGGCCGACGCGGTGCCTACCTCCCGACCCTCATGCAGGTGCTGATGCCGATGGGGTGGGTGGCGACCAACACATGGATCGTGCTGGACCTTGCGGTGGCCGCCCTGGAAAGAATCGGCATCAGTGGTGGCATGGAGCTCAAGTACGGCATTGCCCTGGTCGTCATGATCGTGCAGGTCGGGATCGCTGCCTGGGGGTTCAACGCCATCAAGTGCTTCGAGCGCTACACCATGCCGGTGATCCTGCTGATCATGGTGGTGATGACCGGCCTGGCCTTCACACACGTGGATATCCAGTGGCAGCGTTCGACCGTCGAGGGCATCGGCAAGCTATCGGCCATGAGCAGTCTCATGACGGCGATCGGGATCGGTTGGGGCATTTCGTGGCTGGTATACGCTTCGGACTACACCCGCTTCACCCAGAGCAAACTGTCCGATGGGCAGGTGTTCCGCTCGACGTTCCTCGGCATGTTCCTGCCCACCGTATGGCTGGCTTTCCTCGGCGCGGCGATTGCCTCCGCGGGGGCCGGCTCGGACCCTGCGCAACTGATCATTGCGGTCTTCGGCACCATGGCGTTGCCGGTCCTGCTGGTGCTGCTCCATGGCCCGGTGGCGACCAACATCGTGGTCATCTACTCGGCAGCGCTGGCCACCTTGTCCCTGGACCTGCGCGTCCCACGCTGGGTGGTTTCAACGGTCTCGGGCCTGGTGGCGCTGTTCATCCTCTATCTGTTCCTGCAATCCGGCGAGTTTGTCCACGCCTTTGAAAACCTGATGGTGTTTTTCGTGGTGTGGATCAGTCCGTGGGCGGGTATCACCCTGGTCGATTTTTTCCTGATTCGCCGGGGCCAGGTCGATTTGAAGTCGCTCTACTGCCATCACTCGGAAAGCAACTGCACCGATGTGAACTGGAGAGGGGTATTTGCACTGGCGGTCGGGGTGTTGGCGGCCTGGTTATTCCAGGTAGGCACCATTCAATCGCTGCAAGGCCCTCTTGCGATGGCATTGGGTGGAATTGATTTGTCCTGGTTGGCCGGGTTTGGCGTGGGCGGCGGTATTTATTACGTATTGCACCGTTCGCGCCCCACTGAAGTTATTCGCTCGTCAGTGATGGCCAAGTAAGCGCTGTGCAACGATTCATCATTAAAGAGGTTATTGCAAATGTCTCATCTTGAACAAACCAATGTGCTGGCTGCGCTGAGCGGCGGCGCCGAGATCGATGCGTTCCTGGGCAACGTCGTGGAGATCGCGATCGTGACCCGGGATCACAAACGCACCATGGACGGCTTGCTCAAGCTGGGGATCGGTCCATGGCGGGTGTACACCTTCAGCCCGGAAAACACCCAGAACCAGACGTACCACGGTGAACCGGCCGATTTTGTGCTGAAAGTCTGCTTCGCCCAATCCGGAAACATGGTCTGGGAGCTGATGGAGCCGGTGTCCGGGCCGACGATTTTCGCCGACTTCCTGGAAAAACACGGCGAAGGGATCCAGCACGTTGCCTATGACTGCAACAACATTCCGTTCGAGGAACGTATCGCTGAATTGCAGCGGCGCGGTTTCAAATGCGTGCAGTCCGGCTCCTGGATGGGTGTGAATCATTTCGCGTTCTTCGGCACCGAGGCCGACACCACCACGGTCTTCGAAACCTACGCCTTTCCTGCCGATTGGGATTATCCGGAGCCGGAGTCCTGGTATCCGCCTCGGGCATAAGCCCGCACGGCATCACCGGGTTTCGCCTGGGCGCCACTAGGTACAGAGCCTAGCGTCCAGGCTTGGCCGCTTTGCAACGACACAGGAGTAGAACCATGAACCCTGTCCGGATGGATAACATCAGTTGGGTGGACTATGAGCGCCGAGTGCGATCAGGCGCAGTGGTCTTGCTGCCTATCGGCGCCACGGAGCAGCACGGGCCCCATCTGCCCTTGGGTACCGACGCCTTGCTCGCCAGTGCAATCAGTGAAGACGTGGCACGGGAGATCGACGGCGTGGTCGCCCCGGCCTTGTCCTACGGCTATAAATCCCAGCCCAAGTGTGGAGGTGGGCAGCACTTCTGCGGCACCACCAGCGTGGATGGCGCGACGCTGATCGCCATGGTCCGCGATGCCGTGCGCGAGTTTCATCGCCATGGCGTGAAGCGCCTGGTCCTGGTGATCGGTCACTATGAAAACCAATGGTTCGTGACCGAAGGCATCGAGCTGGCGATGCGGGATATCGGCCCGGAGGCCGGGCTGGAGGTCATGCGCCTGGAGCACTGGGAGTTCGTGAAGTCACAGACCCTCGACAAGGTCTTTCCGAACGGTTTTCCGGGCATCGCACTGGAGCACGCAGCAGTCATCGAGACGTCGATGATGCTGCATTACCACCCGGAGCTGGTGTGCCTGGACCAAATCCCCGATCACGGCCCGGCCGAGTTCCCGGTCTACGACATGTACCCGACCCGAACCGAATGGGTGCCGGCCAGCGGCGTGCTGTCATCCGCGCTGGGGTCGAGCGCAGAGAAGGGGCAGTTGCTGGTGGCGGATGTCATCAGCGGTATCGTCCAGGCGGTGCGGTCGGAGTTCAGGCTCGCCGGGGCCGAGTCGCAGGTTTCAAACGACTGAACCGGGTTCTTGTGCAGGGTTGCCGGACGCGAACATCGGCAACCGCTGCAACATCCAGTTCAGCAACTCTTGGGCAGGGGCCGCCAGCGGGCGTCCGGACTTCACCAGCAGTTTCGCCTCGACCCCCTGGAACAGAGGGTGATCGACGGCCACCACCGTGAGGCTACCTTGTGCAATCTCCCGATAGGCCGCCACTTCGCCCAACAGCGAGGCAAATTCGCCGCTGGCGACAAGGCGCTTGAGGGCGGCCAAGGAGTTGCTGACCAGCGCCGGACGAATCTCGATTTTCTCGGCGTACTCGAGCATCTTCAGCGCATGGCCGATACCGAAGCTTGGCGGCGTCAGCACCAGTGGGCAGTGGAGCAAGTCGGTGACGGTGGCCATTGTCCCTTTCAAGGCCAGCGGATGGTCCGGGCGAACCAGCAGCATGATGGGCTGCCGGGACATTGCGTGGTAATCGATGTGAGCGTGGGGAGGCGGGTTGTAGGCCAGGCCGATGTGCGCGCGATTTTCCGCGATTTCGTTCAGGACATCGTCCACGGGCAGTATGTCCAGCCTGACGTCGAGCTTGGGATACTGTTTACAGAACGGTGCGAGCACGTGGTCCACCAGGGTATCGACGTAGCCTTCGCTGATGACCACCCGCACGTGTCCCTGTTGCAGCCCCTTGATGGCCTGGAGCTGATCTTCGAGCTTCTCCTGATGTGATCGATAGCCGCGCCAGAACTCCAGCAGGTGTGCGGCAGCCTCGGTGGGCTGGACGCCACGGGCCTGGCGTTCGAACAGCCGGGTGCCCAATTCCTCTTCCAGCAACTTGATCTGACGGGTGATCACCGAGGGAGAGGTGTTGATGCTGTCCGCTGCGCCACGGATCGATCCGTGGGTCAGCACCTCATGAAAATACCGCAAGCGTTGCTGGTTGATCTCGCGCATGGCTGGTGTCCTCCCGATTCTGCGTTGCCTATAGAGCAACGTTACACGAACATAGTTGCTCTTGCTGCTATTGAGGCCGTCGGCGCAACATCTTCGACACGTCAGAGCAACAAGAAAATTGGAGACGCCCATGTCGACCATCGTGAATCCGGTACCCAGCGCAGCCCTTTCAACGTTGTACCGCAAGCTCAATTGGCGCCTGTTGCCGCTCCTGTTCGTTTGCTACGTTTTCGCCTACCTGGACCGAATCAATGTCGGCTTTGCCAAGTTGCAAATGCAAAACGACCTCGGGCTGTCCGATGCGGCTTATGGTGTCGGGGCAGGGGTGTTCTTCCTGGGCTATGTGCTGTTCGAACTGCCCAGCAACCTGATGTTGCCTCGGGTGGGGGCGAGAAGAACCTTCAGTCGCATCCTGGTGTTATGGGGCATTACCTCGGCGTGCATGCTGTTCGTGCGCAACGTGCCGATGTTCTATGCCATGCGTTTTCTGCTGGGGGTCTTCGAAGCTGGATTCGCCCCGGGGATGATCTATTACCTGTCCTGCTGGTACGGCCCCAAGCGCATGGCCCGGGCCATCGCGATCGTATTCATCGCCGGTCCCGCTGGCGGCATTATCGGTGGGCCGCTTTCGGCCTGGCTGATCACCGCATTCGAAGGTGTGGGTGGGCTTGCCGGGTGGCAATGGATGTTCCTGATCGAGGGCTTGCCCTGCGTCCTGCTCGGTGTGTTTGCCTATTTCTACCTGTGCAACCACCCGGCCGAGGCTCGCTGGCTGAGCGGCGAGGAAAAGCAGATGCTGCAGCGTGAGCTGGGGACCGCCCCTGGCGGCGCGCATTCGTTCCGGGCGGTGTTGCGCGATCGCAGGATCTACATTCTGGCGAGCGCCTACTTCTGCATCATCTTTTCGATCTACGCCATGAGCTTCTGGCTGCCGGCAATCCTCAAGGCCCAAGGTGTCCACGACATGATGCAGTTAGGGTGGTGCGCCGCCATTCCCTACGTGGCTGCGGGCGCCGGCATGTACTGGATCGGGCGCCGCTCCGACCGTTTCGGCGAGCGTCGCTACCACTGTGCGGTCCCGGCAGCCGTCGGGGCGGTACTGATACTTTTGTATCCTTCTGCCGATGGGAACCTGATGCTATCAATGGTTCTGCTGACGCTGGCGATCGCCATGATGTTCATGGCCTACACGGTCTTGTGGGCGATGCCCTCCGAGTTGATCAAGGGCGAAGCGGCAGCGGGAGGCATCGCCCTGATCAACACCATCGGCCTGTGCGGCGGTTTCTGGGGGCCAGCGGTGATCGGTTGGGCGAAGACATCAACGGCGAGCATGAACCCTGGCATCGTCGCGGTCGGTTGCGTGTTTCTCTGCGCCGCGTTGGTGATCATCGCGAGCAAACCGCTGGCGCGTCGCGACCGGGTCTTGAATCCCGTGCAGATTGAACAGGCGCTTTGAACTTAACACCCATCGTGTTCCGCAAGGAACCTTTCCAAAGAGAGAACGCAGATGCTTTTACATCTATCGACCTGGGCCGAAATCGAAACATTTCTCCAACGCAGCCGTACCGTGGTCATCCCGATCGGCTCCAACGAGCAGCACGGGCCTACCGGCTTGTTGGGGACGGACTGGATGTGCCCGGAAATCATCGCCCATCAGGCGCAGCAGGCCGCAGACATTCTGATTGCTCCGACCTTCAATATCGGCATGGCGCAGCATCACCTCGGGTTCCCGGGAACGATCTCGCTCAGGCCTTCGACGTTCATCGCCGCCATCGGTGACTGGGTACGTTCGCTGGCTGCCCACGGGTTTGAAAAGATACTGTTCCTCAACGGCCACGGCGGCAATATCGCCTCCATTGAAGCGGCGTTCTCGGAGCTCTACGCCGAGGCGAGTTTTGCCCGGCGCCCGGCGGGTTTCGCCTTGAAGCTGTGCAATTGGTGGGACCTGGAAGGGGTCAATGAGCTGGCGCGGGAGCAGTTCCCCACCGGTCACGGCATTCATGCGACGCCGTCGGAAATCGCCGTGACCCAATGGGCCTATCCCCACGCCATCAAATCCGCTGACTACTCGCCACAGATCGCCAACTGGGGCCCGATCCGGGAAGCGGCCGATTTCCGCGCCCGTCATCCAGATGGCCGCATGGGGTCAGACCCGGCGCAAGCTTCTGCGGAGAAAGGCCGGCAACTGGTGATGCTGGCCGCACAAGGCCTGGTGCAAGAGGTGCAAGCCTTCAGCCGCGAGTCCATGCCGGGTTGAACCGCAGCGCTGCCATTGCGCACGCCTGGGCATTCCGGGCGTTGACGCTTCATCTCGTAAAAACCGCAATCGACCAGGTACGCCGCGATGTGGAAAATCGATCACAGTTACATTGATGGAGCCTTCGTTCCCGTCCATGGAAATGAAACGGTGGAATGCATCAACCCGGCGACCGAGGCGGTCATCGGAACGGTCACCCTGGCTGATCGCGATGACGCCCGCCGCGCCATCGCTGCGGCGGCCCGTGCGCAAGCCGCGATGAATCGCACCTCCAAGGCTGAGCGTATCGAGATGCTCGAACGCTTGCAGGCCGCCGTGCTGGCGAGCACGAACGAGATCCGCGATACCGCCATCGAGGAATACGGCGCGCCGCTCGCCCGTGCCCAATGGGTCAGTCGTTATGCTTCGCAATCATTTGCCAACGCGGCGCAGGTGTTGAAGGACTACGAGCTGGTTCGTTCGATCGGCGACGCCACCGTGGTGATGGAGCCGGTCGGCGTATCGGCACTAATCGCCCCCTGGAACAGCACCGCCGGAACGATCTGCAGCAAACTGGCATCTGCCATCGCCGCCGGTTGTGCGTCGGTCATCAAGCCGAGCGAGTTGAGTCCCTTGCAGACCGACGTGCTTGCGCGTGCATTGCATGGCGCCGGTTTGCCGAAAGGCGTTTTCAACATTTTGCTGGGACGCGGCAGTGACGTTGGTGATGAAATCAGCACCAACCCACAGGTCGCCAAGATTTCATTCACCGGGTCCACCGCCACCGGAAAGCTGATCGCTCGTGCCGGTATCGAGACCATGAAACGCGTAAACCTGTCGCTCACCGGGAAGTCGGCCTCTATCGTCCTGGATGACGCCGACCTCGACACGGCCATTCCCCTTGCCTTGAACGCGGCGTTCATGAACAACGGCCAGGCCTGCGTCGCTGGCACGCGCCTGCTCGTACCGCGCACGCAGGCCAAAGAAGTCATTGAACGGGTGAAAAGCCTGGTCGAGGCGATGGTCGTCGGCCATCCGCAGGACCCGTCCACCGTCATTGGACCGCTGGTCAACCAGGCCCAGTTCGACCGCGTGCAGGGCTACATCCGCCGCGGCCAGGCGCAAGGTGCAACGCTGGTCATTGGCGGTGAGGGCAGGCCGGCTGGTTTTGACCAAGGCTATTTCGTCAGGCCCACCGTCTTTGCCGACGTCAGCAATGACATGGATATTGCACAAGAGGAGATTTTCGGCCCGGTGCTGTCAATCATCGCGTATGACTCGCAAGAGCAGGCGATCGACATCGCCAATGCCACACCCTACGGTCTGCAGGCCTACGTGTTTTCTCGCCAAGTGGACCGCGCCCGAAACCTGGCGAGCCGGCTGCAGGCGGGCTCGGTGCTGATCAACCGAATCACACCGGAGCTGCTGGCCCCGTTCGGTGGGGTCAAGCAGTCCGGGGTCGGGCGGGAGTTTGGTGTGTTTGGGTTGGAAGGGTTTCTGGAGGCGAAGAGTATTGTGTTGGAGTTACAGCGGGGTTAGCCACCGACGCTATGGGGCAGCGACACCAGCTCAATCTGCGTGCCCCACGGCGCTTGAAAATAGAACCAACGAATACCGTCCGAGTTGGTGATGGGTTCGTTGAGAATGGTCACATTCAGGCGCTTGAGGGTAGCCAGGCTGCTGTCAATATCGGCGGTACGCAAGGCCACATGGCTGGCCCCGGCGTCGTCGCCATGGGGTTGGGCCTGATTGACCTCAGAACCTTGGTATTGAAACAACTCCAGCTTCGCGCCGCCGTCTATTTGCAACATCACAAAGCGTTGCAGCTCGCTGGAGCCATGCCAGCGGAATTGGCTTTTCCACTGATCCGGGATCTTGCCGGGGCTGATATCCGAAACCACCCGTGCGCCCATCAGCGCGGAGAAAAAGCGGATGGCTGCGTCGATATCCGGCACATTGATGCCAACATGGTCGATGGCTGAAACTTGAAGCGGTGCGGCTGCGCTCGTGGCGGGGTGGCTCTGCGGGGGCGTGGTCGCCGCATGAGTAGCGGTAGTCAGAGTCACGCTGGCGGCCAGCAGTGCCCATTGCACTGGGTTCATAACCTGTTCCTCTTGAGATGGGTTGGCGGGCGACCGTGGCAGTCGCCCGCTGGGTGGTCAGATTTGTGCCTGGCCGCCGTCAACAAACAGCTCGATACCGTTGACGAAGCTGGCGTCATCCGAGGCCAGGAACAACGCAGCGCTGGCAATTTCGTCAGCTTCACCGACACGCCCCATGGGGATCAGCGACGCCATGTAGTCCAGCAAGCCCTGCTGCTGAGCGGCATCCGGGCCGGCCAATTCAACCAGGCCAGGAGTGCGGGTGGCGCCGGGGCTGATGGTGTTGATGCGCACCTGGCGGTCTTTCAAATCCAGAATCCAGTTGCGTGCAAATGAGCGCACGGCGGCCTTGGACGCGGCGTACACACTAAAGGCGGCAGTGCCCGAGCTGCCCGCCGTGGAGCCGGTGAGAATCACCGAGGCTTTTTGGGCCAGCAGCGGCAGGGCCTTTTGCACAGTGAACAGCACGCCTTTTACGTTGCGATTGAAGGTGTCGTCGTACTGCTGTTCTGTGATGTCGCCCAGTGGCAGCATGGAACCGCCGCCGGCATTGGCGAACAGCACATCGATTCGGCCGTGGGCCGCGCCAATCTGGCGGTACAACGCGTCCAGCTGGTCGAGCTTGGTGGAGTCCACCTGCACGCCGGTGGCGTTGCCGACCGCGGCGACCGCGGCGTCCAGTTCGGCTTGGCGACGGCCCGTGATGTAAACGTGGGCGCCTTCCTGAGCGAAGCGTTTGGCGGTGGCCAGGCCGATGCCAGTAGTGCCGCCGGTAACCAATGCAATTTTGCCTTCGAGTTTGTTAGTCATGGTGTTTCTCCCGTATTTCGATTGAGTGAGTTGCGGTGTGGGAGAAGCTTATCGACGGGGCGAAACTTTCAAAATAGAATTGTCTGAAACCTATCGTTGCAGAAATGAAATGAGCAAACTTCCAGATTTCGAAGGGTTGGCGATGTTCGCCAAGGTGGCCGAAGAAGGCTCGTTCGCTGGCGCGGCGCGTGTCATGAGCGTGTCGGTGCCAACGGTATCCCGAGCAGTCGCGCGGCTGGAGGAACGCCTGGGTGGGCGCTTGTTCAACCGTACCTCGCGGCAACTGGCACTCACAGAGTTCGGCGCGAGCATGGCAGCCAAGGCTGGGGAGATTTATCGGCAGGCCGAGGAGGTGGAAAGCGAGGCTCAGGAGTTATCGATCCAGCCCCGCGGCCAGGTACGCCTGGCGATCCCCATGTCGTTCGGACTGCGTTGGGTGGCACCGCTGATGCCGCAGTTGATCCGGCAGTATCCCGAGCTGTCGATTGACCTGCACCTTTCAGACGCCTCGGTAGACCTGATCGCCGAGGGCTTTGATGCGGCATTACGCATTGCCGTATTGCCGGACTCATCGCTGGTTGCACGGCATCTCTGCGCTGTCACCCAATATCTGGTCGCCTCACCGGCTTATCTAGACACCCATGGCCACCCCGGTCATCCCCGCGAACTGGCGGCCCGCACGTGCCTGAGTTATGCCTACCGAGCCCGCAGCCAAGTGTGGCGGTTCACCCATAAAGACGGCACCGAAGAAGACGTGGTGCCCAGCGGCCCGTTGAGAGTGACCAACTCGGATGCGTTATTACCCGTGTTACTTGAGGGACTGGCCATCGCTGAACTGCCGGAATTCATTGCCAGCGAATACCTGGCGGATGGGCGCTTGGTCTTGGTGCTACCGGAATGGAGCATGGCCCGTGGCGGCCTGTATTTCGTCACCCCCACGGCCCGTACCCGGCCGGTAAAAATCAAAGCGCTGTCGGACTTTTTTGCAGAGCATTTAAGTGAGCCCGTCTGGCGATGGCCGTTATGAGACGATGGGTACAAACCTTTCAATTATGAAATGATGGATTTCATTGGCTTCTATTTTTGAAACAGAGTGGATCCTTTAACGTGGTTTGGTCGGCACCGCGCGGAGTGCCCATCCAATTTCGTTTCGGGAGAAAGCTATCATGAGAAATGCCGTGGAATTGCTTCAACAGTACCTGGATTCCATCCAGACGCCGTTCTTGGCGGCGGCTCTGTTCGCAGAGGATGGCGTGCTGGAGTTGCCCTATCTGGAGTCGCTCGGCATCCCCCACAGCGTCCAGGGCCCAGCAGCCATTGAGGGCTTTATCAGCTCATTGCTTGGTAAAGTGCCAGATTTCAAATTCCGCAACGTGCGCTTTCTGATCGACACCCCCGACCAGGCGTTTGCCGAATACAGCGTAGAGGCCCTGGTGCCTGCCACCGGCCGCATCTACCGGCAGATGTACGCCGGCCGCTTGGTGGCCAAAGACGGCAAAATTCAACTATTGCGCGAATCCATGGACACCGTAGCCGCTGCCAAAGCGTTCGCGCCGGTTGAGCCGGCGCAAGGCTATTGAACCGCGATACTTTTATGATCAGAAACTTGCGGCTGGAACCGGTTGCCACATCCAGAGCAGCAAATAGCGAGGTCGTTCCATGCAGGTCCCCCTCAGTTGGCATATCGAGATGCAGGAGGGCGATTGCCTTGGCCATCCTTAACCACTTTTAGCCAGACGTTTTTGCCAATCACCGCTATGACCGCGCTGGCATTCTTCCTCAGAGTCAAGGCGAACATTGCGATCCGACACGTTCAGATCGATGCCAGCCTCTTTCAACGCGATGGCCGTCAGCTCAAGGATGCGAGCCTTCGCCTCAACCTGGGCCTGCTGTCTGTCAGCGAGGGTTTCGAACACCCAGGTCACCTTCAGGGTTTTAGTCAGCGCGTTCAGGTCAGCCGTGTGGGTGAGCCAGGTAAAGCCTTTGATTTCACCTTTTGCTGTTTCGCACGCTTCGGTCAGCGTGCGGATCAACCGGCGTTCGATCTGCACCAGTTCACGTTGCCCTGGAGGCATTGCAAGTTCCTTTGGAGTTAATGGAAGGGAGGCACTGATCAGGCCGGTCGAAACTCGACCGTCCACGCCCCGCGATCTTTATGAATGGTGCCATAAATTGGCACCACCGGGTTTTATGCTGTGCTCCTCAAGCAGAGATACCCATCCATTCCCGTCGCTGCTTGCTTTGTGAAGGAACTGCACGATGCCCGGATTTCAACGTATCCAGTACAACAACTATGGTGGCCCGGAAGTGATGCGGGTCGAAGATTTCGAATTACCCGCGCCCGACAACGGGGAAGTAGCGGTGGGGGTAAGGTTCGCAGCCATCAATCCAATCGACTGGAAGCTGCGCGACGGACAGATGAAGATTGTCACCGGCAGAGCGTTTCCCCGCGCGATGGGCATGGACTTCTCCGGCATCGTCACGGCCGTTGGTAGCGGTGTCACGCGACTCAAGGTCGGTGACGCCGTATTCGGTCTAGCCCGCTTCAAGGACAGTGGTGCGCTCTGCCAAGCGCTGGTGACAAAGGAGGCATCCTGGCCAAAAAGCCCGACAGTGTTTCCTTCGAGGAGACGGCCTGCCTGGGCACCCCTGGCGTCACTGCGTGGAATGGGCTGATCGACAAAGCAAAGCTGCAGGCCAATCAGCATGTCTTCATCAACGGGTGTGCCGGGGCGGTGGGCGAAGCCGCTGTGCAGATCGCACGGCTTTTCGGTGCTGTTGTCTCCGGCAGTTGCAGCGCCCGAGACATGGAACGGGCCAGATCGCTCGGCGTGCAGAGCGTCTACGACTCTCGGTGGCAAGGGCCTCGTGGTGATGGAGTAGGCATGAGCAGAAGTCACCGATTACTCGACCTGATGCAAGCGCTTCGCCGACACCGCAGAACGGTGTCAGGCAAAGCGCTTGCGCATGAGCTGGGTGTGTCCCAGCGCACCATTCGCCGTGACGTCGCCACATTGCAGGACATGGGCGCCGACATCGAGGGAGAACCCGGTGTCGGCTACATTCTTCGACCAGGATTCCTTCTGCCCCTGCTGTCTTTCACCGAAGAGGAAATACAGGCGCTAGCCATCGGCGACCAGTGGGTGAGTCGCCAAGCCGACGATACGCTCACCCTCGCTGTGGCGAATGCGCTGGCCAAGATCAATGCCGTTCTTTTAGCTGACATGCGATCGGCCCTGGACGATGTATGGAGATGGCGACCTTGGAAGTGCGTGATAAGGCGCTGTCAGCACAGCCGCTTCTGGAAATAAAACCGGGTATGTCCCGGCGGATAATCCACCAGGCGTCCAAATTCGGTATAACCCAGTTTTTGATAAAACCCCGGTGCCTGGAAGCTGAAAGTCTCCAGCCAAATACCGATGCAGTGCTTCGCCTTTCCGACTTCTTCTGCCATGTGCATCAGTCGTTCTCCGATACCCTGACCACGCATCGATTCTGGAACACTGACGAGATCGATGAGTAGCCATCGATAAGAAATTTTTCCATACAGTCCACCCATCACTTCATTGCTGTCTGGGGCTCGTAGCAACAGGGCGAACGTCTCGTGTGCATCGTCCCCACCATTGGCCAGGTTATGGGCCAGCAGCGGGTTCAAGATTCCTAACCGCTCTGCTTCAGTCACATTTTCCGAAAGTTGGATGTTCAAAGGCACGGTGCTCTCCCTGAGCGATAAGCAAACTGGCTCAACAAGGTAGCTTATTTTTTCCATGCCCAGGCGAATCAGTGAAACTCTTTATGCTCTCTGTATGGACGGGTTGGAGGGCCGCTTTTGGCCCAGTCCGCCCACGGCTGGCGGACAAATGATGGCAATGATGCTCATGCGCGCTGAAAACAAGTTAACGAGCGCTCTGCCTTCAGATTGCCTTAAGGATGGACTGGCAGGGTGGCGGCATCGGTTCGCTGGGCAACCGGAGACTGTCGAATGAGTCGACCGTCGAGAAGGACAATCACGAGGCGCTTCCTATGACCCGCGACAAAGGCATACCCCGTTATGGAAAACTTTCAATCACCCTGCATTGGCTAATGCTCGCGTTGTTTGTCGGCGTGTACGCGTGTGTCGAAATCAAAGGCTTCCTGCCCAGGGGCAGCGAAGCGCGCGGCCTGCTGATGGGCTTTCACGGTCTCTTCGGTCTGAGCATTTTTGCTCTGGTGTGGGTGCGACTGCTCGGCCGCCTGACGCCACGCCCACCGGTCACCCCGAAACCGCCTGCATGGCAAACCGGCACGGCTCACCTTATGCATCTGGCTTTGTACGTGCTGATGATCGCCACGCCGCTACTGGCCTGGCTGATGCTGGCCGCTGGAGGCAAACCGTTCCCGTATTTCGGTTTCCATTTGCCGGCCCCGGTGGCGATCGATCCTGACTTCGCAAAGCGCCTGAAGTATTGGCATGAACTGTTGGGCAGTACCGGCTACTGGCTGATCGGTCTGCATGCGGCGGCGGGACTGTTTCATCACTATTGGGTAAGAGACAACACGCTGACTCGGATGTTGATTGAGCGAGATCATTCCTGAGGCGCAAGTCACGCTCGTCTTGGCACTCAGGAGGTACTGACTTCGTTGGCGAGCGAACCGTTGCGGCGCAGCCGGGCGCAGGTGACTGACCCAAAGCGCGCCGAGCTTGAGGACTGTCCCTGCCGCGGACCGCTCTTACTGCGGCCACTGCTCAAGCAGGATCGAGACAAACTTCTCGGCGGCGGGGGACAAGGACGCGCCTCGTCGGTAGACCAGACCCAGTGATCGGTTGACCACCGGCTCGATCAGCGGCACGCTGACCAGGGTCGGATGGTCCCCGGCGGGCATCGCCAGGCTGGGCATTGCCGACACCCCGAGGCCTGCTTCCACCAGCCCCAGTGACGTGGACAGGTGTTGCACCTCGTAGAACCACTGCGGACGCCAGCTCAGGCCCGACAGGGCGTGATCGAGCAGCATCCGATTGCCACTCAGGCGACCCACCCCGATCAGGCGATAGTCGCTGAGTTCCGACCAGGTGACGGCGCTGCGCCCAGCCAATTCATGATCGCGGCGGCAGGCCAGGACAAAGGGTTCGTTGACCAGGGGCACGAATTCGATGTCCGGGTGCTGGCCGCTCATCATGTTGATGCCAAAGTCGGCTTCGCCGCGCAGGACCGCCTCGAGTCCTTCGTTGGCACTGAGGTCGAGCAGGCGGATGCGGATTTTCGGATAGCGCTCGTTGTACAAGCGGATCACCGACGGTAGGAAATAGAACGCTGCGGTGGGAATGCACGCCAGGGTCACCCGGCCGATTTGCCGCTCGGCCAGCTCGCGAATGTTGAGGATCGAATCGTCGAAGTCGTCCAGCAGACGCCGGGCTTTGGGCAAGAAGTCGCGTCCAACGCTGGTCAAGCTGACCTTGCGCGTCGTGCGATCAAGCAAGGCGGTGCCCAGACCTTCCTCCAGTTTTTTCATGCGCCGGCTCAGGGCGGGCTGAGACAGGTGCAGTGCATCAGCAGCCTCGTGGAAACTGCCTAGTTCGGCGATTTTAACGAAAGATCGTATGTCCTGAAGCTCATATTCCATGCCAGATCCCATAAGCAAAGCGAGGCGTCGTGCCGATCATCCTACGACCATTCATTCGTAAAACGCAATAAAGCCTCCGATCTTTGCATTGGAAACACTTTTCAAAGCCTGCCACTCTTGCCTCCAGAACATCAATTATCCAGATTGATCAACAAGAGTTAGTGTTCATGCAGCGAATTCCTTGTGTGCTCATGCGCGGCGGTACCTCCAAAGGCCCAGTGTTTCTCGCTTGGGACCTGCCGGCCGCCATCGTTGAACGTGACGAGCTGTTGCTCGACCTGATGGGATCCGGCCATGAGCTGGAGATCGACGGCATCGGCGGCGGCAGCCCACAAACCAGCAAGGTGGCGATCGTCAGCCCATCGTTGCACCCTGAGGCAGATGTCGATTACCTGTTCGTCCAGGTCATGGTGTCCCAGCGTCGGGTCGACACCGCACCCAACTGCGGCAATATGCTCTGCGCCGTCGGTCCGTTCGCCATCGAGCAGGGATTGGTCAAGGCGGGCGGCGACCATACCCGGGTGCGTATCCGCAACCTCAATACCGGTACCTTCGTCGTTTCCGAGGTGCAAACCCCGGGCGGCAAGGTCAGCTATGAGGGTGACACCGCCATCGACGGCGTACCGGGCACTGCCGCGCCGGTGCAATTGACCTTCCTGGATGCGGCGGGCAGCAAGACGGGCAAACTCTTTCCTACCGGGCAAGCGCAGGACGTCATCGACGGCATTGCGGTGACTTGCATCGATATGGCCATGCCCATGGTGATCGTCGAAGCGAGTCAGCTCGGCAAGCGCGGCGATGAAAGCCCCGCCGAACTGGATGCCGATAAAGTGTTCCTGCAACGCTTGGAGTCCCTGCGGTTGAAAGCCGGCCTGGCCATGGGCCTGGGCGACGTCAGCGACAAGGTGATTCCCAAGCCGGTGCTGGTGTCGCCGGCCAAATCTGGCGGGACGCTCCAGGTGCGCTATTTCATGCCGCACAACTGCCATCGCGCGCTGGCGATTACCGGGTCCATCGGCCTTGCCACCGCGTGTGTGACCGAAGGCAGCGTGGCCGCCGGATTGATCGGCGGTGTCAGCGAGCCACGTTTGCAGCGGGTCCGCATCGAGCACCCAAGCGGCGGTATCGACGTTGTTTTGTCCTACGCCGGGGAAAAGGGTGAGACCATCCGCGCCTCGGTGGTGCGTACCGCGCGCCGACTGTTTTCAGGTTTCGTCTACGCCAAGGGTTCCCAGCGACTGGCCGGGTAGCCAGGCTGTCGCTGTCGTTAGCATCAGAACAATTCTAAAAATGGGTGATGCCATGAAAGTTGTTAAATCGCTCTACTTCCAGATCATCTGCGCCGTGCTGCTGGGCGTGGTGGTCGGGCACTTCTGGTCGCAACAGGCGATTGCCTTGAAGCCGCTGGGCGATGCCTTCATCAAGCTGATCAAGATGATGATCGCGCCGGTGGTGTTCTGCACCATCGTCACCGGCATTGCCGGCATGAGCGACAAGCGCTCGCTGGGGCGCTTGTTGAGCAAGACGATGCTGCTGTTCCTGGGCTTGACCGTGGTCAGCCTGATCATCGGCCTCGTGGCGGTCTATGTGTTCAAGCCCGGAGCCGGGATGAACATCGACCCGACCCATTTGAGCACCCAGGGCCTGGCGCAGTACACCGACTCGGCGGCGAAGCTGGGGGTGGTCGACTTCTTCATGCACATCATTCCCGACACCTTCATCGGCGCCTTCAATAAAGGCGAGGTGCTGCCGGTCTTGTTTATCGCGGTGCTCTGCGGCTTTGCCCTGTCTTCGCTGGGTGAGCGGGGCAAACCGGTACTGGACGTACTGGAGTCGGCTTCGCACATGGTGTTCAAGATCTTCTCCTACCTGATGCGTTTCGCCCCGATTGGCGCATTTGGCGCCTTGGCGTTCACGGTCGGGCAGTACGGCATCACGTCGCTGGGGAGCCTGGCCAAGCTGATCATGACCTTGTACATAGCCTGTGGGTTCTTCGTTTTCGTGGTCCTGGGCGGTATCTGCCGTGCCCATGGCTTCAGCTTGTGGAAACTGTTGCGTTACCTGCGCGAAGAGTTCCTGGTGGTGCTGGGTACGTCTTCGACCGAACCGGTGATGCCGCGAATGCTGGAAAAACTCCAGGCCCTGGGTTGCAAGAAAGGGGTAGTGGGGCTGGTGCTGCCAACCGGTTACTCGTTCAACCTGGATGGCACCGCAATCTACCTGTCGCTGGCAGCGATCTTCATCGCACAGGCCTGCAACATCGAGCTGACGCTGACCCAGACCGTCACCATGCTGGCGATCATGCTGCTGTCGTCCAAGGGCGCGGCAGGGGTGACCGGCAGTGGGTTCGTGGCGTTGGCTTCGACCCTGACGGTTATCCATGACATTCCCCTGGCCGGCCTGGCCCTGTTGATCGGCGTCGACCGCTTCATGTCAGAGGCTCGGGCACTGACGAGTCTGGCAAGCAACGCGGTGGCGACCGTGGTGATTGCCCTCTCGGAGAATGCCTGCGACCGCCAGGTGCTGTTGCAGACCCTGGATGGCAAGCCTTCCCCGTCAGTGGTCCAGGCGACAGATGACGCCTGGGACGACGCCAAGGCCGCGAAACACCTCTAGCCGGTCACGGCAAACTCGATATCTCGGCGCTGCATCATTCCTGAATTCTGCCAGGCACACTGAACGTGTCGCCTGGCAGGTTGGAAGGCGCGCGCCTGGGTGTTGGTAAAGCTACGAATAACAACAAGAGAACTGACCTATGCTCGCTTTACTTGGCTTGGCCATGGTGGTGGTCTTCACCTTCCTGATAATGACCAAACGCCTGTCGCCGATCGTGGCCCTGACGATTGTGCCCATTGTCTTTGCGGTGATCGGCGGGTTCGGCGGCACCACCGGCAAAATGATGCTGGACGGCCTGAAAATGGTCGCGCCTTCGGCCGCCTTGCTGCTGTTCGCGATCCTGTTTTTTGGCCTGATGATCGACGCCGGCCTGTTCGATCCACTGATCCGCAAGATCCTCAAGCGGGTCAATGGCGACCCGATGAAAATCGCCGTCGGCACGGCCTTGCTGTCGCTGGTGGTGGCACTGGACGGCGATGGCACGACGACCTACATGATTACCTGCGCCGCCATGTTGCCGTTGTACAAGCGGATCGGCATGAACCCGATGATCCTGGCAACCGTGGCGATGCTCTCCCTGAGCATCATGAGCGGCATGACCCCCTGGGGCGGCCCGGCGACCCGTGCGATTGCCGCACTGGGCCTGGATGCCGGCGATTACTTCGTGCCCTTGCTGCCGACCATGATCGGCGGTGCGCTGTGGGTGGTGTTCACCGCATTCCTGCTGGGCCGTGCCGAGCGCAAGCGCATTGGCAACGTCCAGCTGCAAAGCGGCGGCGGGGATTGCTATATCAAGGCGATCATCGAGGACACCCCGCACAAGCGCCCGAAACTGGCCTACGTCAATCTGCTCCTGGTGATCGCGGTCATGGCGGCTCTGGTGATGGGGCTCATGCATTCGGCGATCCTGTTCCTGATCGGGTTCGTCCTGGCGCTGATGATCAACTATCCGCAACTGGACATTCAGAAGGAGCGCATTCTTGCCCATTCGGGCAACGCCATGACCGTGGTCCTGCTGGTCTTCGCTGCCGGCATCTTCGCCGGGATTTTCTCCGGGACGAAAATGGTCGACGCACTGGCACAGACTCTGGTCGATTGGATTCCGCCCTCGTGGGGACATCTGTTCCCGCTGGTGGTGGCGATCACCAGCATGCCGCTGACCTTCGTCCTGTCCAACGATGCCTACTACTTCGGCGTCGTGCCCATCCTGGCCAATGCCGCTGCTGCGTATGGGATCGATCCGGTGGAAATCGCCCGGGCGTCGATTCTCGGTCAACCGGTGCACCTGATGAGCCCGCTGGTGGCTTCGACTTTGTTGCTGGTGGGCATGGTCGATCGTGACCTTGGCGACTTCCAGAAAGCGACCGTCAAGTGGGCCGTGCTCACGTCCCTGGTGATTACCGCGCTGGCCTTGCTGACCGGTGCGCTGACCCTGTTTTCCTGAACCACCCGACACCTTCGTTTTGCGCCTGTCACGCCTCGTCGCCGAGGTGTGCGCTGGCTTGCACGCCAAATAACAACAACGAGAAACCGATATGCACACTTCTCTGATCCGTGGGGCTGTATTTCCTATGCTTGGCCTATTGCCGCTGGCTGCCGCCAACGCCGAGGGTTTCATCGACGACAGCAAGCTCAAGTTGCAACTGCGCAACGTCTACTTCAATGAAAACTTCCGCGACGAGCACGGGATGAGCGCACGAGCGGCGCGAACCGCGAAGAGCGAGCGCACCGAATGGGCCCAAGGCTTCCTCTTGGATTACCAATCCGGTTTTACCCCCGGCACCGTTGGCTTTGGCGTCGATGCCCTGGGTTTGCTCGGCGTCAAGCTCGACTCCGGACGTGGCCGCAGTGGCACCGGCCTGTTACCTGTGCATGACGATGGTCGTGCCGCCGATGAGTTTGCCAGCGCGGGCATGACCGCCAAGGCCAGGGTGGCCAAAACCACCCTCAAGTACGGCACCTTGTTGCCCAAGACTCCGGTGCTGATCTACAACGATGCACGGCTGTTGCCGCAGACCTACCAGGGCATGCAGATCAGCAGCACCGACATCGACAATCTCGCCCTGACCGGGGGGCATCTTGAGCGTTTCAAGCTGCGGGACTCCAGCGACAGCATGCCAATCGTGCCTGACGGCTACGGTGGCGATCAGTCAGGTGACTTCAACTACGCCGGTGCCGATTACAAGCTGGGGAAAAATACCCGCTTGAGCTACTTCTACGGCGAGCTTGAGAACTTCTACCGACAGAACTTTGCCGGCATCCAACACGACCTGCCGCTGGGCAGCGGGGTACTGACCAGCGACCTGCGCTACTTCAACAGTGTCGATTCAGGTTCGGCCTACGGCGGCAAGATCGACAACGACATGCTCAGCGGCCTGCTGTCCTACGCTGTTGTCGGCCATACGCTCAGTGCTGGCTACCAGGCGCTCAGCGGCGAGGCCGGCTTGCCGTACATCAGCGGTGCCACGGTCTATTCCTTCAGCAATGTCGGGATTGGCAAGTTCATCGAGGAAGACGAGAAGACCTGGATGCTCGGCTATGGCTACGATTTTGCCCGCCTCGGCGTGCCTGGCCTGACGTTTTCCACTCGCTACCTGAGCGGCAACGATGGCAAGTCCAACAGCACCGTTAAGGAATGGGAGCGTGATGCCGAAGTCGCCTATGTCGTGCAGCAAGGCACTTTCAAGGGGCTGGGGGTGAAGCTGCGCAACTACGTCTATCGTTCGGATTTCTCACGGGGCCGTGACAGCAACCGAATCTACTTCACCTACGATGTCGCGCTTTGGTAGGACGTTGATCCAACCGGCTTGAACGTCTGCCCCAATGTGGCCTCTGAGAGTAATGCAGGGCGAGCCCACTTCGCCCGTTTACCCTCGGAGGCTGGATGCACATGAACATTCTGATGGTTCTTACCTCTCACGATCAGTTGGGCGGCACCGGCAAGAAGACCGGTTTCTGGCTGGAAGAATTCGCCGCGCCTTACTACGTGTTCGTCGACGCCAAGGCTTCGGTCACGCTCGCGTCTCCAAAGGGCGGGCAACCACCGCTGGACCCCAAGAGCAACGAAGCAGACGCGCAAACCGATGCGACCCGTCGCTTTGGCACGGATACCCAGGCCCAGATGGCATTGGCCGACACGGTGCCGCTGGGTGAAATCGATCCCTATGATTTCGATGCGGTGTTTTATCCAGGAGGCCACGGCCCGCTCTGGGATCTGGCCGAGAGCACTGACTCCAAGGTCCTGATCGAAGCCTTCTACGAGGCGAATAAACCTGTTGCCGCCGTCTGCCACGCCCCCGGGGTGTTCAAAAACGTTAACGCACCGGACGGGCAGCCGATTGTGCAAGGTAAAAAGGTGACGGGATTCACCAACTCCGAAGAGGAGGCGGTAGGCTTGACGCAGGTGGTGCCATTCCTGGTGGAAGACATGCTCAAGGCCAAAGGCGGCGAGTATTCCAAGGCTGCGGACTGGGCCAGTTATGTGGTGGAGGACGGGCATTTGATCACCGGTCAGAATCCGGCGTCTTCCGAAGCCGCCGCCCATGCGCTGCTCAAGCGTCTGAAGCAGGAGCAGTCTGCCTGAGTCATGGGTCATTCGCTGGAACGGACACTGCCGGCTGCGAACGATGCGGCCGGCGGGTGGAGGGATACGCATCATGTATGACGTTTACAACCTGTCCCGTTTTGTCGAAGCCCAGGGCCCGGTGTTCAACCGCGTCATGGATGAGCTGCGCTCAGGTCGGAAAACCAGTCACTGGATGTGGTTCATATTTCCGCAACTGCGGGGGCTTGGTCGTTCCGATATGGCCGCTCGGTTCGCCATCTCTGGCGTGGCCGAAGCCCGCGCGTATCTGCAGCACGAAGTGCTCGGCCCCCGGCTGGAGGCGTGTGTGAGCACTGTCCTGCAACACCACGACCTGAGCGCCGGGCAGCTATTCGGCTCGCCCGACGATCTGAAGTTTCGCTCCTGCCTGACGCTGTTCATGGCGGCGCAACCCGAGTCCGCCCTGTACCCGCAGGCGCTCGATCAGTTCTATTCGGGTGAGCCCGATTCCAAAACGCTTTTGCTGCTGGGTGACTGACGGATCAACGCCCGAACGTCGCCGTCATGCCCAGCAACCGCTTTTGCCGCCAGGTCGGCGCGCTTGTGGGGAAAAGCACCTCGTTCGGCCGATAACGGGCCAGACCGCAGGCGGCGGCGATGCGCTGGCGTTGCTGGCCACGAACCAGTGCCTGTGCAAACGTGCGTTCACTGTGGGCCAATCCCAGCAGGTAGCGGGTGCCGACCTGCCACTGCCCGTTGTTGGCTTGCCACCAGGTTTCGATGGACCGAGGGTCGGGCCAGGGCAGGTTTTCATCGGGGTCCATGGCGACGTTCGGGTCCGCGGGGTTGTCGTTCGGGCCTGTGTCGAAGTCCGGCAGTTCTTGCAATTCCAAGTCGAGTAGCGCCAGGTCGGCGCCGGTGATCAGGCTGAAGGCTTCGCCGGCCACACGGGCGTAAGGCAACTCGCTCATCTGCTGGATCAGCCAGGGCACGCAGACCGGATCACCCAGCAATCCAAGGGCCTGGATGCCGACGCGTCGGTGCCGGGGATCCTGTACCAGTTGGCGTATCCAGGCGATGCTGGGCTCCCGTTCCTGCCAGGCCAGCAACACGCAGAGGGCGCGGTATTGAAATTCGCCCGGCTGCTCGGCGACTTGGCGCAGGGGCTCCAAGGCCTGCTGATCACCCATCTGGACGGTAGCCCAATTGGCCCAAAAACACGTGGCTGGATCCGGGTGTCGGCAGTGGGCACGGAGGTTGGGTAGCAAGTCGCGCCGGCGCAGTTCGCCGGCGGTGCGGGCGGCACGGGCCAGCACGCTTGGGGCCGTGTCGCACAGCCCTTTAAGCAGGGCGGGGCCCGGGTCGTGCCGATGCATGCCGCAGGCGGCCAGGCCGAGTCGGCGAAACATCGGCTCAGGGGCGGCGAGCATGCGCTCGATCCAGGGCGCTAGCCGTTCCCAGTCAATCCAGCCCAAGGCCATCAGATAACCACGTTCCGTTTCTGGGGCACGTCGCAGGTGTTCGCTCAACTGCGACAACACTTTCCCATTGGCTGTCTCGAAGGCCAGTACCACACAGGCGAACATCTCGCCGATGGCATGGGGGCCGAGCTGCGCCAGGAGCGTTTCCAGGCCGTCATGGGCTGCGATACGCAACCCGTCGAGGTGAGCATCGAGGCGGTTGTCGAGTGTGCCGAGGTGTTCGATGTCGTAGTGGGGGGCGTGCAGGGCATCGTCCCGCAGATTGGCGAGGAAGCTGGCTTCTTCGGCGTGTTGTTCGATTACCAGGGACAGCGAGTCGCTCATGGGATAGGCATCGCAATGATAACGGCGATGCGCAAACTCACGTGTTGTGTGGGCATATCACCCGCTCCCACTGATGGCCGTCGAACTTGAGGAGGTCGTCGATACCAAAGGAGTAAAGCAGCCCATCTGCCGTATCCAGTTTATGGGCGCCGGGAGGAGGGGTGAGGCCCGTGTCGACATCGAAGAAGGCTTGCCCGTCATAGCGAACGAGGCCATGCACGTGGGAAATGTAGAGTTGCCCGTCGTACAACGCCATGTCCCAGAAATTCAGGGTTCTCTCTGTGTCGAGAACATGCCACTGATGGCGATTGCCAACCAGCAACAGACCGTCATTACCGCAGACGTAAACCTCGTCTTCGCTTTTGCACAGCACGCGAGACAGAGGACGGTTGGTGGGGGAGTCCAGCGAGTTCCAGCGTGAACCGTCGTAGTGCAGGATGAGGCCTTTTTCTCCCACGGCATAAATGTTGTCGTGGGCCAGCCCATCCAGGCTTTCCAGGGTAGGCGAGCCGATCTTTGCCCCGGTTGGGCTCATGCTTGCCCAGGCTCCGTTCGAATGTCGATAGACCTGGGATGACTGGCCGCAGATGTACAACTCGTTGGCGATTTCCCGGATGCACAGCAGCTCGCCAAGGCGGCCTGTTTCAATGCGATCGTTTTCGAACTTGCCTCGGATATTGGCGAGGGTGAAGTCCGCCGAGCCAGACGTCACGTGGCGAAGGTTGCCATGGCGTCCTAGCATCCAGAGGCTATTGTCGCTGCGCCTGAAGCAGACGGACCCGATGACATCGTTGTCGACGTCGTTGTAGACCCAGTTGTCATCGAAGCAAAAGGCGACCCTGGACATTTGCTCGCCCGGCAGGGAGTTGTATTGTGCAGGCACAACGATTGTGCCGGCCTTCACAACCAGGCCGCAGGTAAAAAACAGGGAGTCTTCATTGTCCATGATGGTTTCTCTATATCAATGGGGCCGGGTTCTTCGGCTTTTTTTCAAGGGCAGGTGCGCGAACTTCTCCCCTGCGCATCCCTGATTTTGGACCCACCCCCAGGTCTTGGTGTCCCTTGTCGATCTGGGCCTTGAGGCAGTCCTTGTCGCAGCCCGTCTCATCGGCGACCGCTTGTGCCGAGAGATCACTGATTTCGGCGTAGGTGAAGTCATCGCGACCATTCAACATTGCGTCTCGCTTGACCACGTAGCCGCGGCCGATACGTCCATGCTGCATGAGCTTATCTGTCGGCCCTTCACGGGAATTGTGGTCGGCGCCCTCTACGCATATGCAGGGTGCCTTGTTGTGGTCATAGGTGGGCACGAAAGGATCGCCGCGGACTTTCAGCTTCCCGGTCTTCGGGTTTATGGGGCGAGGGGTCGACAGATCGGCCACCGGCACCGGGTGGTGCGGCGTCTTTCCTCCGCACTTGGAACAGCGGCTCTTTGGCGAGTTTGGTACCAGCATGCACTTGCGTGCTTCACAACACTCGGGGCTGGTATTGTCGGCCGGGCCAGGTATGGCTCCGCGTGACAACGACTTGGCCGGTGGAGGACAGGCGGCCTTTACCTTCTTCACGTTGCCTGACTTGACGCAGGGATTTTCGGGATCCGCCATGGCCACCGCATCCAGATAGGGCCATGTCAGTGTGTTGGCCGTCGAACCATGGTTATGGGTGGTCAGGTCCATGTTTCGCACGACGTTCTCGCCTTCGAACTTCACATTCATCGACCAGGCCGTGAAGTAGACCTTCCCTTTGATCTTATTGGTGATGATTCCCTTTTTCGGCGCATTGCCAGCCTCATCCCCATAACTGGTCTTGAAGTAGCTCTTATCCTTGAGCATGGCCTCCTTGCCACTGATCTTCACGGTTCGCGTGCCCCGGGTGGTGTCCTTGGCCATGCCGGTATTGGGGTAGGGGATGGGCACGCCAAGCGGAGTGGCCGCGGTTTGCGGCGGGGTGAAACACACATCCGGAAAGCAGGCCACGGACTTGCCATCCGCCGCCTTGCAAGACACTTCCATGTTGTTGGCGTAGACCTCGTTCGCCATCACGCAGCCCTCATGTTCTGGTAACTGAGCAGCGCCACGGCGCGTTCGCCGGCGTCGTTGCCGAGATGGCAGAAGATATTCGGGCCTTCGCCGTAGCCCTTGCGACTGGCGGCCAGGGCCACGGCAAGCATCACCGGGCCGATGGCGGCGCCGACTTCACCGATGCAGTCGGCAGGATGCCAGAGGTGGAAGAACTCCTTGCGTACCCGCAGGCTGCGGCCCAAGGCCAGGGCCGCTTCCTTGAAGTAGTACTGCTCGCCGGACAGGTCGGTGAGCCGATAATCCATCTGCTCCAGTCCACAACCGGCCTCGCTCAGGGCCGCGCGTACGGCTTGAGTCAGGCCTTCGGCGCGCAACGGAATGTCTTCGGCTTCCACCGTGGCCTTTTCCATGCCGAAGCCCAAGCCTACGCACGTCAGTTGCGCATCTGCACTGGCGACGGGAGAGGCCAGCACCACGGCGCTGGCGCCTTCGCCAGGGATGAAACCGTTGGAATTCTGGCTGGTGAGCAAGCGTTGGCGCGCTTCGAAGGCGTCCAACGTCGGGGCGCTGAGGAAGGAGTCGACGCCGGCGACCAGCACATGGCGGTGGCCGCCCTGGTAGATCAGCGTGCGCGCATTGAGGAGCGCCACCGCGGCACTGACCCGACCACGGACGATGACGTTGGAGCTGGGATGAAAGCGCAGGCCCAGCTCGGCTTCGATGGCGTGCAACAGCCCCTTGTCGAGACCTTCGAGGCGGCCGGGGCGCTCGGCTTCCGCCAGCCCCAGCAGCAGCGGGGTGTTTTGTGGGTCGACGCCCGGGGTGTTCTGCAAGGCCTCGGCGATGGCGCGGGCCGCCATCTTGATCAGCTTGATGCGACCGCGCCAGGGCTGCTCCAAGGTCACGCTGGCAGCGATCAGCCATTCACCGCCGCGGTCGATAAAGCGGGTCTCCTGGAAATTATCGATGGCGCAGCGGATCGCCGCGCAGCTCGCCGGCGCGCTGAGGCCGACTGCGCTAACCATGCCGGAGCCGACGATGCAAAGCGCGCTCATCAGTCCGTCTCCTCGGGCGCCTGCCTGGCTTTTACCAGGGAAGAGAGCGACGGGTAGTAGTTCTTGCCCAATTCACGGGCTCGCCACCAACCCGCGGACATGCTCCCGACCAGCACCTGAGCGATCTCGAACAGGTTGCGCCGCAGTGGCCGGGAAACACGCCAGGTCAGCTGTACCTGACCCGCGTCTGTGTCGATCAGCAAGGTATCGATCACCGCTTGCACCGTGTCATGACCGCCTTTTTTCAGGCAGAAGGTCACCGGTACTTCCATTTCAGGGATACGAAAGCCGGCGCGCTCCTGGGGGGTGAGGTTCAACAGCAGCACATCCTCGCCGCCGCGCAGGTAATCGGTATGTTGATCGGCAGGGGCGGCCTGGAAGTAGCGATTGTCGAAATCACCCGGCAAAAACGGAAAGCAGTCCGCCAACCAGGCATCGTCGTAAGTACCGGCGAAACGGGCGCGTTGCGGCCAGCTACGGCCGATGGGGCCGAGGGCCATGGGGCGGAAGTGACCGCAAGGGCTGTCGACTGGCTTGCCCGGTTCCTCGGTGTTCGGCATGGGTCTGCCGATGATGACCGTGCTGTCCATGCCGCCAGGAAACCAGCCGCGACCGCTCGGGTTGTCCGGGTAGCACTGCTGCATTTCGGGGGCGTTCACCCTGGAGTGAGTGCCGCCGAAAGCCTGGGCATACGTGATGTCCTGTTCGGTGAATGGCTGCGGTGAGCCGGGAGAGACGCCGAGCATTCCCTGTTGCCATTGCCGTGGGCCGAAGACGGAAAAGGCCTTGCTGACGCGGCCGACGCGAATGCCTGCGGTCAACTGTGTCACGGGGCGGCCGCCGGGCGCATGGGCCTTGCCGCACACCAGCACATCGCAACATGGCTTGAACGGCGCAAAGTCCATCTCCCGCAGCGGCGCGCTGAGGCCCGGCTCGCCGAAAAAAATGTCGGCCATCAGTAGCGGTTGCTGGACGTCGGCGAGGGTCGCGACGCGGCCGTCCAGCGGCAGATTGAATGTACCTTTGACCACCACGACCAGGGATTCACGGCCATCACTGGCCATGCCCAGGGTATAGGCAGCAAGCAGTTTGCTGGCGTTGAGCAGCTCCATGGTCCGGCTACCTTCTAGTTGATCTGCACCGAACCGCCCTTGATGCGGTTGACCCCGCTGGAGCGGCTGGAGAGGTAGGCGCCGCGGATGATCACTTTGCCCGCGCGGGTCAGAGTGATGCTGGCCTTGCCGCAGCGCAGGACGATTTCCCGCTCGGCGGTGAACTCCAGCCGTTCACCGTCCAGGTGGGCAAGCGCTGGCGCTGCAGGTTCCTCCAGGCGCTGGATGCGGCCGATCACCAGCGGCCGTGCCGGGTCGCCCGCCTCGAACATCAATGCGACCTGAACGCCGATGTCTTCACGGGTCAGCGGGGTGGTGGTGCGTGCGACGAGGCCTGTTTCACCGGGACAGCCGGGAAACGCCACCACCGGGGCGTCCACCTTGGGCACGTCCAGCAATACGCCAATCACCACGCCGTCCACGCGCATCGGCGCGCAGGTGGTGGCTGAGGGTAGGTGGTATTCAATGGTCATAGCGGCCACTCCATGGCTAGTTCTGCAGGATCTTCTGGCCTTTGACGACGACGTTCCTGTTGGCCTTGATGTTGATGGCGCCGGAGCCGTCGAGGGTGATGTTCTTGCCGCTGATCATGATGGTGCCGTCCTTCTTCATGGTGATGCTGGCGGCTCCCGTGGTCAGCGTGATCGAATCGCCGGCGGTGAGGGAGAAATGCTTGCCCACATCCAGGCTGTCGTTCTGCTTGATACCGGTGCTGCGGTTCTGGGTGACGTCGCGGGATTCGTTCTGGCCGATCTGGGTGTTGTGATTACCGTTGATATCGGTGCTCTGGTTGCCACTGATCTCGATGCCTTCGTTGCCTTTGACCGATTCATTGCGGTTGCCGGAAATACCGATCGTCTCGTTACCGCCCACGTCCTCGCTGCGGTTGCCGACGACAGTGATGGTTTCGTTGGCGCCGACCTTCTCCGTGCGGTCCGCTCCGATGGTGATGGTCTCGTTACTGCCGACTTTCTCGGTACGATTGACGCCGATGGTGATTTTTTCGTTGTTGCCCACATCCTCGGTACGGTCCACGCCGATGGTGATGGTCTCGTTGTTGTCCACCGTCTCCTTGCGGTCGTGTTTGACGTGCACGGTTTCGTCGTTGTCGATGGTTTTGCTGCGGTCATGACCGACCCAGTGGGTTTCGTCGTTCTCGACCTCGATGTCCTGGTTCTTCTCGGCGTGGATGAACAGCTGCTCCGCGCCTTTCTTGTCCTCCATGCGGATTTCATTGAAGTTCGCCGGTGAACCGCCCTTGCTGGAGCGGCTTTTCACCCCGCTTTGTGTGGCATTGGCGGGCAGTCCATAGGGCACGGTCTGTTCGGCGTTGTAGACGCGGCCAGTGATGATCGGTCGGTCCGGGTCGCCTTCCAGGAAACCGACGATCACCTCCTGGCCGATCCTTGGAATCTGCACCGAACCCCAATTCTTGCCGGCCCAGGCTTGGGACACCCGAATCCAGCAGGAGCTGTTCTCGTTGGATTGGTCATGACGGTCCCAGTGGAAATGCACTTTGACCCGGCCATATTGGTCGGTCCAGATTTCCTCGCCACTGGGACCCACCACCACCGCCGTCTGCGGCCCGCGAACAATGGGCATGGGTGTCAGCGGGAGAGGGCGGAAGGCCTGGTGGGCGTCCATGCAGTCCAGTTCGCTGACGAACTGTTCGGTGAGGTCCGACTGCCCGCTTTCATAGGGATCCTGGCGAATCTGGTAGCGTGCGACCACCACCAGGTATTCGCGATTCTGGTCCGCCCGGTCGTAACCCGTCAGTGTGAACAAATGACCGGAGCCCAGCCCACGAACGAGACCGCGCAACTGCACCCGCTCGAACTGACTGTGGATGGCTTCGATACGGGTACGCGCGTAATGCTCGCCATCGTTGCTCTGCAGGTATTCCCCGGGATAGTCATAGAGCGGGTAGTCGCCGTTGCTGTGGCCACGCATGACGCTGGAACGTACTTCAAGGCTGGCGCGCGGGCGCTGGAAGTCATAGTCGTTCAGCGCCAGGGAACCGGGTTGGACTTCCCGTGCCAGTTGCCAATCGTAGAAATGATCCCGTTCGCGCATCTGTCGATCGGGCGGATAGAAGGGAACCGAGGCGTAGTCCGGCACCGTGGTATGGGCACCATAGGCATCGGCCAGCACCAGTACATGGCGGGCCTTTTCATGCCGGAAGTAATAATAGATGCCTTCCTGTTCCATCAACCGGCTGACAAAATCGAAGCTGGTTTCGCGGTACTGCACGCAGTATTCCCACTCGCGATAACTGCCGCTGAGGCTGTCTTCGAAGTCGGAGAAACCGAGGTCGCGGAACACCTGCTTGATGATGTCCGGCACTGTCTTGTTCTGGAAAATCCGGCAATCCGACGTGCGCGTGAGCAACCAGAACCAGGGCCGCAGCGTGACACGGTAACCGGCGAACTGGCCGTGGCCGGTCAACTGACGGCAACTGCAGACCATCCCGTGGAAGTAGCGTTTAGCGCCTTCGTACAGCTCCAGGGTCAAGCCCATGGGCTTGCCCAGCAACTGATCGAAGGTGATCGCCCGGTCTTCGGAGGTCAGATCCAGTTCATAGTGAAAACACCGGCCTAATTCTTCACTGCCTTCCATGCTTTGCAGCAGCAGGACGTTACCACCAAGGGGGCTGTCGACCTGCACCAGGCGGGTGTTTTGCGTGATTGGCATCAACGGCGTCCTCTGGCTCGGGTTCGGACGTCAGCGGGCAGTCTTGACTGCATATCTATCTATCACAGGATGATCTCCCTATCGGTCTATTCGGCGCTCAGCCCATCTGTCTTCTACGGACCGGGGTTGTCGAGCGCTTTAGGTTCTGTACGAAAAGCCTTGATACTCGTTCATGCTGCGTTGAAAACAGCCTCGGAATGCTCATGTACTCCAGTACAGTCGGACGCGACCCCGGCCGTTCCACGGCTGTTTTCGCCTTGACTTACCTTCGTCTCAAGACTTTTCGTACAGAACCTAGCCTCGTCCAGCAAGCGTAGACGGGAATGAAGGGGTTGTTACTCGCTTTATGGTCGAAGAGACGGGATACGAACTCTGCGACCACCAGGACGATTATTCACTGGTCAGCTATCGCAACGCGGTGCTGAACAGATGCGCCGAACTCGCAGATAGATTCGGTTGCAAGCCTCAGCCGTTCTGGAAGCCTTTCTCGAAGACTCCCCCCCTGAAGGCGCATTAGCAAAAAGAGAGGGGAGTGTAGCGATAATAAATTTCTCTCACCTTGCGAATAATCTTTCCTACAATCACCGGAGGACGAACGTTTTTCCAAGCCAGGAGGCATCGCACTATGTACTTACATCCCTTCGCATATCGCTCCCGGGTGCCGACGACGTCGAAGCTCAGAGCGTGCGCTTCTGTCGCAACGCCGTAAGTTTTCCACGGTAGCAATACAAAGCCTGTTGACCTGGCAATTCGCTGTCTGCCTATCGCCTTTTGGGTATGGGAAAAGCAAATCGGGTCTGGGTTTTACGTGCCTGTAGCAAAACACTCAAAGGAATGACAGAGATGAAAGTTACAACAATGCTTCGCCACGTAATGCTGTGCTTGTGCAGTTGGGTGATGGTCTCGACGGCGTATGGGGAGAGTGTGATTGTCGCCACGCCTAGACAAGGACAAGCAGTTGGGATCGAAGTCGATGTTTTCGACAGTCCGGACGCGACAAGCGGCAAGCCTTCTTCGACGAGCACGGTGAAATTCGGGCATTCGGCATATTTCGTACCGGCCGTGCAGTCGTTCAAAGGTAATATCTATATGTTCTGGGCAGAAAACAACGACATAAGAAATATCAACTTCGCTACTTCGGCAGAGGGAAAAAACTGGTCCAAGGCCCAGACCATTCCGGTGGACAGCGTCTACGGCAATGTCTCGGTAAGTGTATTCAAGCAGAAACTGGTATTGACCTTTGCCGATCCCCAGAGCCGCTTGAAGACCATCAGTTCCGGAGATGGCATACACTGGTCTTCCCCTCGTCCGATCAGTACTGTTCATACGGCCATTAACAACAAGCCTGTCGTGTACAACGGAAAACTGTTCGTTTTTTTCAGTGAGAACTCAGGCAAAGCTATCTATTACGTCACCTCGGATGACGGTGTTAACTGGAGCAAGGAGAGTCAGGCGTTCGCGGAAAACACCGATATTTTGACGATGGTTCCGGTCGTTTACAACGGCAAGTTATGGACCTATTACGGGTTTGAGAGCGGCGCCATGTATGTACGCCCTTATAATCGCGCCGGTAATTGGGAAGCCCGGCAAACGGTGAATGGGATCATCGGCAAGGGGGCCAAGGGTTTCCTGAACAGTGCAGCGATGATCGATGAACGCTTATTCATCACCAGCAATGCCAATACCTTTTACTCAACCGATGGAGTGAACTGGTCGCCGTATTTCTCCGCCCCGTTTCCTTCGTTCGAGGCATACCCCTCAGGAGTGGGCGTTTCCTACGCCATCACCGCAAACGACCTGACCACCAACAACCCGCAACTGCCAACGGATCTGGCGACAGGCCTGAGCCACACCGACTATGCAACCTTTGCCTGGCGCAGCTTCATTGCCCTGAATAATACAGCCAACACGCCGCTGCCGGCCAACCGCGGCGTCGGTAATCCCGCTGCCAGCTTCGCTGATTCGGGCAAGCTGCCGCAACCGCCCAGCCCCTTGTTATGGCAGACGTTCGCCCATCGATCCGAGTTGTTTCCGGCAATGGAGCCGAACAAGGCAGGCGGACCTACGCGTCCGTTCGCTTCCCTTCCACAATACAGCTACATCAATTTCCCCAAGGGTATCCCTTTAGCGGCGGGTGCCAGCTTTGCCCATTACAACAACCTCGACGAGGCGACCCAGATCGGCCAGAACGCGATATTTTTCCCGGTCAACCCTCCCAACCCGGCCAAGAACGGGGACAACTTTGCTCCTTCGAACGACAGTCAGCTTCTGTTCGAAGCCAAGGCCAACCCGGTGATCTACGAATATGCGCGAACCTTGCCCGCCTTTCCACCCAATGTCGTGCTGCCCGATGGCGCGCTGGAGGTGAAGGCGACATGGCGCAAACTGGCGGACATTCCGCGCGCTCAACAAGGGCGTTACCACACAGCAACTGTGGTGACGTATCACGGCGACGATCAGCATCCAGTGGCTTATAACGAAACCTATGCATTGATCGCCTTGCACATCATCCACAAGACGCCCAACTATCCGACGTTCATCTTCGCCACGTTCGAGCATCAGGATGCTCTGACCTTGCCGGATAGCAACTCACTGACCGGGCTTTACTACGTCGCCAATTACAAAAGTATCGCCTATCCCGACTCAAACAATCAGCCGCCGGTGGCAACATTCTCCGACGGCAACGGGATTCATCAGGTGACCCTGCCCGCCAGCAACTTCGTATCGCCGCCCATCTATTCCGGCAGCAAGGGGATTCCAGACGGGCAGGCCGGCCCCATCAGTGTGGTGCAGCCGCAAACCGTTTTCTCCGAAGTCAAGGCAGTAAACGACCAGGTCAAACAGTTGATGAACGGCAGTGGTGAATTCAGCAATTCAGTCTGGAAGTATTACCAACTCAAAGGCGTGCAAGCCATTCCGTCGAGTGAGGAAACCGACCCGGATTATTATTTGGCCAACATCATGGTCGAAAGCAGCCAACCGGGGATTCAACTGTTTCGCGGTAGCAACGTCTTCCCGATTCCGCCAGATCACGTCCTTACCCATACGCGCAACTTCAGTAACATCAGGGTGCCGGATTTCGACAACGCCACTCATAGCCAAACCATGGGCGGCTGCATGGGGTGTCACGGCATCGCCCAGAGTCAGTTGAAACAGGGTTTCAGTTTCCTGTTCGATGCAATCAACCCTAAATTAATTGGCAAGAACAATAACAAAACCGGTTTTGTCGGCCCGGAGACTATTGGATTACCGGATACCAAGACCATGCTTGAACGGGCTCGGAAATACCCGACGAGCCTGCAGGCTGAAACGCAAGCGCCATAGCTACCACGGCTCCGATCGTCCTCACACTCTGCGTGGGGACGTCGGACTATCGCATTCGTCGCGTAGCCTGCGCGGTCCGATCTGCAGCATCTGAGGATTTTCGACAGGCCCTGAAGGTTCCGACTCAAGCACGCCTCGACATCGCTTGGATCAAGCAAGCAGCGTCGCAGGCGTTCTGTGGCTTATCGATTTTTTGAAATCACACCGCTCATGTATTCATTCAAATCCCGCAGGTCCTGAACGCTCCAAGCGTGGGGCGGTAGCTTCACACCATTCTCTCGCAGGGTTTTTGGAATCAGGTTTCCATTGGGACGAAGGATGACCGATGAAACGATAACGCCGGGATAATCATGGAGTCGTTTTTTGAAAGCGGTGGTGGTCAGGTCAGGGGTCGGAGGGGTGCTTTTGTCAGCCAATGGTCCTGTGCCTTTGATATCTGATCCGTGGCACATGGCGCATCTCTGCAGGTAGAGACTTTTTCCGTTGGTGTTGTCCGCCAGGGATAGGGGTGTTTGAGTAAGTGATAAGCACCCTAGTAAAAGCGATAAGCCCAGGTGATTACCTATTTTACGGGTTAGGGTCGATGGGCTGTTATTTGCCGACACCACGATCCGTTGCATGGAGGGACGTCCTGTCAAAGAAGGAGGAGGGGTTTGCTGGTTTTCCTGGAACTGCAAAAAAGAGCCACTTAAATGAGTGGCTCTTTTTTGCCCTGGGATTTCCCAGTGTCAGGGGGAGTGGTGGACGTACAAATCGAACGTTGGCGTGTGGCCTCGTCCGCAGGACAGCGTTACTCGCTCTTCGCCGCCATCAGCGCATTCAATTCGCCGTATGTATGGGCTTTCAAGGCTTGAGTGTCGAGTTGGCCGTTATCCAGGAAGCTACGGACCAGTGCTCCCATGGCACCGTGCAGAAACTCGGCGATGCTGGAACCCGCGCTGAGCCGCCTGACACCCAGGCGCTTCAATTCGTCCGGGGAGGGCAGTCCGTCCCGGGACAGCAGGTTGACGGGCAGTTTGGTCTCGCGGCAGACGGTGGCAATTTCGTTCGAATCGACCACGCCAGCGGCAAACAGGCCATCCGCCCCGGCGCTGGTATAGCGTGCGCTGCGCTTCAGGAGTTCCTCCAGGCGCTGTTCGGCGGGGAACAGATTTTTCAGGTAGACGTCGGTCCGTACGTTGATGAACAGCTTGACGCCCGCCTGGTCCGCCACTCTTCTCGCGACGTCGATCTTGCGGACAAGCAGCTCTGGAGAGCCCAGGCCGTCTTCGATGTTGATCCCGACCGCCCCTGCGGCGACGACGGCCTCAATCACCTGGCCGACCCGCTCCGGGTCATCCGAGTAGCCGCCTTCGATATCCACCGTGAGCGGTACGCTGAGCACCCGCACCATCGACTTGACGGTGGCATCCAGCAGGTCGAGAGGCAGCTTGTTGCCATCCTGATAACCATGCGACCAGGCCATGGCGGCGCTGCTGGTCGCGACTGCCTTGCCCCCCAAACGTTCGACAATGCGCGCACCACCTGCATCGGCCACATTGGCCAAGACCAACAGACCATTCTGGTGCAGACTGTGAAAAGCGTTATCCAATGTAGGCATGACAATTCAACTCCTTGAAAGTTATGTTTTTAATGCAAGGACGGCGTGTTGATAGAGCTTGATCGGGTAGTGAGTTACTGGCCGCAAGGCCATTTTGGAGGGGGAATGCTTTTTAAGTGTAGGCGGACAACGGGATTATTTTTGAGTCATACACTTCGCGAAGTGTGATCGATGTTTTGATTTGCGTGATGCAAGGAATTTTGCGCAACGTTTTTTCAATGAATGTTGTATATAAGGCAATGCTCTTGCAGACGATCTTCACCAAAAAATCATAATCCCCCGTTACGTTGTAAAGAGCGACGACTTCAGGGCACAAGGTGATTTTTTCCTCAAGCTTCCTGGTCACTTCTTCGGTATGGGAGTCGACAGAAAGATGAACGAATGCGGTGACTTCGAACCCCAGGGCTTCCTTGTTCAGTATGGCTTGATAGCCCTGGATGAAGCCCTCTTTTTCCAGACGCTGAAGGCGGCGCCAGCAGGGCGTCTCGCTCATGGAAAGAACTTCCGCAAGTTTCGATGTGGTGGTCAGGCAATTAGTTTGCATTATGCTCAGGATTTTTAAATCTATTGCATCGAGCGCCGTAGAGTTCTTTTTCAAAATAGAATCCTTTCTAAAATGGGCCGGCAAAGAGCGTCCTGGCTGATTACGATGCCATTGATTTTTAGATGATGCAAATTTTTTGAAAGGGCGGCCAGGCAGTGGCCAAAGTGCGCTTGAATGTCACTAGGAGGTTACAAAATGTCGTGCCAACAACATTGCAGACATGGCGCGTAGAGGGGATTTATGAGAGACCGTGCGACGCGAGTTGCTATCCGTGGTGGCAATGCCGGGGACACATTGTGCCCCCTGTGCTCGGTTTTCAACGGATAGGCGCACCTATCAGAACATTCGCACTGTCAAGCCTGCGCGCCGCCCACGCTCACCTCTGTGGTCATTGCAGTCACGGCTCGACGGCTCGCGGATCGGGCGAGAAGCGGGGTGGCGATGCCTGCCAAGGCAAAGATGATCCCCAGGCCGATCCACCCGGCGGAGCCGCCCTCTACGACGGCAATGGGCAATATCCCAGGAAAAATCACGGTCATCAGATTGGCTCCGAGCGCATAGACGCTCAGGTAGTAGGCACGATGTTCGGCTGGGGCCAAATAATACGAAATGCCCCAGGCGCCCGCACATTGCCATAACTCGCCAAACGTCATTACCACACAGGCAAATAGCAGGATGCCAGCGACCAGGTAGGAGGGTTGCTCCGCCGTGGTGAACGCTACCATCGCGCATGAAAGTGCCAATGTGATCCCAGCATACAAGTGCTTGCGTGCCGCATGGACCACCTCGTTGCCGTGCTTGCTGAACGCCAGTTGCAGGGTGATGGCCATGATGCCGTTGATCACCAGAATGATACCGATCAGTGACTTCGGTGCCTGTGTCTTGGTCAGCAACCATAAAGGAATGGCGATGGTCATGACCGCCTGATGTAACGACAGAATGCCGTTGCACAGCGAGAGCGATAAGAAATTCAGGTTCTTCAACGGGTGTGCAGGCGCCGCTACACGTTGGGTATCCACCGGCTCCTTTGTGGTGTGAGGCAGCTTGGCGGTCACCAGCAAGAGGGCGGAAAACAGGAACGCCAGCGCGTTGGCGACGAGCAGGCCAATCACTGCCCCCGGACCGCTGGTGAAGCTGACCACAATGGAAAAGACACCGGCGGCCAGCATGTAGGCGACATTCCTGACGATCGCCACCTTGGACATTGTCTTCACATAGGCATCCGCTTTGACCGCGGACCCTACCAGGGTCTGGATGATGGGCCAGACGGCTTGCTCGACGCAGCCGATAAAGCAGGCAATCAGTAGAAACGTGTAGAACTCGTCGACGAAGGGATAGATTAAAAAACCGACCATTCGCCAGACCTGCAGAAACGCCAGGACCCGAGCGGCGCCAAGGCGATCCGCCAGGCGCCCGATGGGCACCGCGCAGACCAGGCCGCATAGACCGGCCAAGGCCAGGCCGATACCGACTTCAACGTTGCTCAGGCCAACGACCTGGGTATAGAAGAATGTGGCTCCGGCGAGAAAAAGCCCACGGCCGGCGGCATCGACGAACGCAATGAGCAGTAGCAGAAGAGAGGCGCGGTTGTCTGAAATGGCTGCCTTTTCAGCGAAACTTTTGCGCACGGACATCAGGCTATTCCTTTAGATAAAGACATGGCCCCTGGAATCCGCACCTGGGGGATTTGGGGCTGGAGAGCAGGTCACCGGTTGAACATCTCGACGCCTGCAGAGGGGCCACGATAGTTGTGAACCCCTGTGCGCGGCAATCGACTCAAGCCTGTAAGCGTTGCCGTAGACTCAGTGGCCGCATATCGGTCCACACCTCCTTGATGTAGTCCAGGCATTCGGATTTGCTTCCGCGTTTTCCCGCCAGGTGCCAGCCTCCTGGCAGCGGTAGGTCGGCCGCCCAGATGGAGTACTGCTCTTCAGCGTTGGCGACGACCAGGTAAACGCCGTGGTCTTTTTCTTCAGTGGTCATGGTTGCACTACCTTGGAATGTAAGGGATTGTTAGATTTTCCTGATAATCAGCATGTACATCTGCCCATGCAGGTTTGGAAATTTGGCTTTGAAGGCCAGATCCATGTCCAGCAGGTTCTTGATTCTGTAAGGGCCGTCCTGCTGCAGGTCGAGCTCATAGCCCAGGGATTCCGGGAACAATCCCAGGCTCCTGATCTCTTCGACGACGAAGCCTTGCGCGGTGGCCATCTTGCTGGCATCGGCGCGGCTGATCGCGTTCTGGCGCATCAACTCTTTCTGTTCATGGGAGTAGATGGAAAGGTAGGTCAGGTGCGGGCATTCGATGTCCCAGGTCGAGATGACACAGAACCCACCGGGCACCAGGCAGCGATGAATTTCTGAAAGGACGGTGGGAACGTCTTGTCTGGGAAAGTGCGCCGCGGTGCCCATCATGCACGTGATGAGATCGAACTGGGTGCTCTCGAACGGCAGTGCCCGGGCATCGCCCTGGTGGAAGTTCGGATTGAGTGCACCGTTGCTCTTCTGCCGGGCATATTCCACCGCCATCGGTTCCAGATCGACGCCAAAGGCCTGGATGCCTTGCTGGGCCAGCAGGGTCGGGTAGCGGCCGGTGGCTGCGCCGATGTCCAGGCTTTTGCTGAACGGTCCGTAATGCTTGATGCAATCGAGCATGTTGACCAGTTCCAGCGACTTCTTCGCCTCGTCCTCAGGGACGGAACAGTCATAGCGCATATAGGCGGCGACGTCGTAGTCGAGCTTCGCGTCGGCGACCTTGTCTTGGCTGTCCAGAGCGTACTCGGAAATGATCGACAGCAAGCGCTTGCGATGCTCGGCCACTGACGTCAGTTCCGTGGTCCGAGGATGTGGGACACCGTCTTCAGGGGCCAGGTCGAAACCGCGCTGCGAGACCGGGCTGAGCAGTTCGTGAATCAGGCTGCCATACCAGTCCGTGTCTTCCGGGTTGGGGCGGGAAGTGTGCTGTGAGGATGGGGCATTGAGACTCTGCAGCCTGGCGCAGACATCGAGATAATTGGGGTTGAGGGTGAACACCACCTCGTAGTATTTCTGGGCTTCAGTGACAGAGCCTTGTTCCTCATGGATGCGGCCCAAGGTGTAGAGCGTCTTTTTCGCCTCTTCGGTGACGGTCAGCTCCCGTGCTCGCCGGAACGCGGATTTGGCTGCGGAGGGCAGACCCGCATTGAGAAAGGATTCTCCGGCCAGGGTGAAACTCTGCAGTTTCATCCGTTCATCCTGGCCGGCCCAGGTGAAGTGCCGTGCGGCTTGATGCCATTCCTGGCGTTTCTGGTGGGCCTGGGCCAGGAGAAAATGGCTGGTGTAGTGCTTGGGGAAGCGTTGTACGTCCTCGCTGAGCAGTTTGATGGCGAGTTCATCCAGGTTGTCCTGGCCCAGCTGCAGCGCTCCTTCGTTCAGCCAGTTTGCGGCGTACTCGGTCAGGCCCATCTGACCCAGGCTGGCGAGGGTTTCATTGACCGCGTGGCGTTGCTCGGCGGCATTGTCCAGACGTTCGGCGATGGACTGTTGAATGCTGATCTGTTCGTTAAAGGCATCATGGGCGTGGTTGGCGAGCAATTTGACGGTGCCGTCGGTGCAGCCTGAAACGATGATCGAACCATTTTCCGAAATGCCCAGGGCCCAGACCTCGCCATCCACTTGCCGGGACCAGAGTTGCTTGCCTTGGCGGTTGAGGAGATGGATCTTGCCATCCAGCGACCCTATCGCCACCGTTCCGCCCTGGGACACCGCCACACTTGAAGTGCGGGCATCCTGATGCCGCCCGCCGAGCGCTCGGTCCTTGAGTGCCCACAGGGTGTCGGTATGGCTGGAGTTCTCCAGATGCGGTTGCCGAGTTTGGCTGAGCTGATAAGTGTTCTCCACTCGCGTGGCGATATGATGCGCCTGGTTTTTGCAGAGAATGGTCAGGCGAGCACCATCAGCCGAGAAGCTGATACTGTGAACCGGCGATTCCAGTACGGCGTTGAACAGCTCCTGGCCATCGGCGCTGAAGAGATAGACCGTGCCCGTTCCATCCGAGGTCCGTTGCGAGCCTACCGCGATGTGATGAGCGCAAGAGATGGCCGTGGCGGTGATCTCATCAGCAAACCGATGGGACCAGAGCAACTCGCAGTCGCGGGACAGCACCTTCAGGTTGCGGTTTTTACACGCAATGACGAGCAAGGCGACGTCGGCTGTGATCGAGAGGCTGACGACTGCGGAGCCGACGTTTCGGCTCCAGAGTTCGCTGTACGGGGTCTCCAGGAATAGTGGGCTTGGATGAGCGACGTCACTCAAGCCATAGGCCATGTTCGCGGAGGCTCTTTGCACACTGGCCGGGGTGTAAACATCAGCGTTGAAGTTGGTCATGGCATTCCTTATCAAACCATCTTGTTTGTTCGTGTTTAATTGAAGTGCTTGCAGATATACGGCGTGGCAGCTTCCAGAATGCTGTAGTGGTCGGCCTTGAAGGCATGCGTCTTGAACGACCGCTCACACCAAGGTCGCCACTGGTTCCGGAGTTCGGCACTTTCTTCTGTGTGCAGTAACGTCAGGTCGCTGTTTATCCCGGCTTCGGGAAGATAATCCGCCAGGGCCTGTTGGTTGGCCTGGAAGACCTGCAGTCGTCGCGTCAGCTGGTGGTCGTCCATGCTGTCCGGGATCAAGCCGATCCGCCGTGCCGCGGTAATAGCCAGAGGGTCCCGGTCTGGATGTTCAATCAGTTGGCTCATCTCGCTGGCCGAGAATGGCAGGCTGACCGAGAGTGAGCGGGCCATGTCCATCAGGTAGGCCCCCAAGGGCCATGTCTGCGCCTGTGCTGGACGGCCTGGCGCTGGTGCGTCGATCAGCAACAGGTGCGCTTGCCGGTCTTGCCTTTCAAGTTGACGGGCCATCTCAAAGGCAATCACCCCGCCCATTGACCAGCCACCCAGCAAGTACGGCCCTTCGGGCTGGACCTCAAGCATCTCTGCGATATAGGTCATGGCCAACTCTTCCAGGGTCTGGAAGACGGGAGCGCCGCCTTCAATGCCTTTGGCCTGGAAGGCATGCACATTCATGTCATCGGGCAACAGCTGTGAAAGCTTGATGTAGGGCGACACTACACCGCCAACGGCATGCACCAGGAACAGGTGTTTGTGCGTCCCTCCCTTGAGCCTGATACAGGTCGAGTTCCGTTCGCCGAGCCCCTGGCTGATTCTGTCGATGAAGGTGCCCAGATCCGCTGACTCGAAAACGTCGCGCACGGAGGCGGCGAGTCCCAGTTCCCGGTTGACCTGATCGATCATCTTCATCGCCAGCAGCGAGTGCCCGCCTCTGTGGAAGAAGTTGTCGTTCAAGGCGATGGCGTCGAGTTTCAGCGTGTTTTTCCAGATAGTCGCCACGCTTTTTCCGAGCGGCGTGGTCGGCGCGCACAGTTGGCCAGGGAGCGGCTGAGACGTGATGACAGGCGCGGGGAGTGCGCGCCGGTCGACCTTGCCGTTCGAGGTCAATGGCAGCTGCTCAAGGAACAGGAATGAGATATCCACCATATGGCTTGGCAGCGTCTGGGCCAGAAACGCTCTCAGCTCAGCGACATTCGGCTGGTCCCCGGCAACGCCAACCAAATAGGCCGTGAGGGTCGGGTTGTCGGGCTCGCTGGCGTGCATGCTGACGACGGCCTGGCTGATTTGCGGGTGAGCGCACAGCCGCATTTCAATTTCACCCAACTCGATGCGGAAGCCGCGCAGCTTGATCTGCTGGTCGTTGCGTCCCAGGTATTCGATATCGCCGCTGGCACGGTAACGGGCAATATCGCCAGTCATGTACATCCGGCTTCCCGGTGTTCCGTGGGGATCGGGCAGGAACCGCTCGGCGGTCAGGTCCGCACGCTTCAGGTAGCCCCGGGACAGTTGCACGCCGGCCAGGTAAAGCTGGCCGGTCACACCGATGGGAACGGGTTGCAGCGCATCGTCGAGAATGTAAGTGCGAGTGTTCGCGATCGGTCGGCCGATGGGTACGGCATCACGCGTGTCATTGGGCTGGCAGTGCCAATGGGTGACGTCTATCGCGGCCTCGGTTGGGCCGTACAGATTGTGCAGTTGCGTCGCCGGGTAGCGCTTGAAGAATTCATTTTGCACCGAACTGGAAAGCGCCTCGCCACTGCTGAAGACCCGGCGCAGGGCACGGCTATGATCGGCCTGGGTGAAGGCCATGTAGGCGCTGAGCATCGAAGGGACGAAATGCGCGGTGGTGACACATTCACGTTCGATAAGCGCTTCCAGGTAGCCAGGGTCCTTGTGTCCTTCGGGCTTGGCCAGCAGCAGGCGAGCGCCCACGGACAGTGGCCAGAAGAACTCCCAGACGGATACGTCGAACGAAAACGGCGTCTTCTGCAGCACCCGGTCAGTGGCGTCCAGCGGGAAGGCGTCCTGCATCCAGAGGATTCGGTTGATGATGGCCTGGTGGCTGTTCAATGAGCCTTTCGGTTTGCCCGTCGAGCCCGAGGTGTAGATGCAGTAGGCCAGGCAGGCCGGTTCCAGCGAGCGCCCGGGGTTGGTTTTCGGCTGGCGGGCAAACGCCGCGTCCGAGTCCAGGCACAGGCTGTCGCTATTTTGCAATACGACCCGATCGATCAGGCTGCGTTGGGTCAGGGTCATGACCGGCGAGGCATCTTCGAGCATGTAGGCGATACGCTCGTCCGGGTAGTGCGGATCGATCGGTACGTAGGCACCGCCGGCTTTCAGGATCCCCAGCAGACCGACGACCATCTCGACGCTTCGCTCCAGACAGATTGCGACCAGATCGTCTGGCCCGACGCCGCGTTGAATCAGGTGATGGGCCAACTGGTTGGCTTTTTCGTTGAGTTCCCGATAGCAGAGATGTTGCCCTTCAAAGCTGACCGCGATGGCGCCTGGGGTCTGCTCGACCTGCTGTTCGAACAGGTGATGAAGCGCCGCCACCGGATGGAAGCTCACATCGGTTGCATTCCAGTGCTCGAGCATCCGGTTTTTTTCCGATGGGCAGAGCAGATCGAGGTTGGCGATTGGTTTCTCGGCGTTCTGGACGACAGATTCCGCCAGGGTTTGAAACTGCGTGGCCATGCGTTCGAGGGTGGCGGCCTCGAAGAGGTCGCTGTTGTATTCCCAGCGCGCCTGGTAGCCGTCGGCCGAAGGCGTCAGTTCCAGGCTCAGATCGAACTTGGCGGCGGTGGCGCCGATGTCGAAGCTGCGGACGTCCAGGCCAGGAAGCCGCAACTCCTCGGGCGCGGTGTTCTGCAGGACGAACATCACTTGGAACAGCGGTGAGCGGCTCATGTCCCGGGGAACATCCAGGGCCTCGACGACTTTCTCGAACGGTAGGTCCTGATGGGCGTAGGCGCCGAGGGTGGTGTTTCTGACCTGTTCCAGCAATTGGCGGAAGGTTGGGTTTCCCTCGAGCCGCGTGCGCAGGGCGAGGGTGTTGACGAACAGGCCGATCAAGGGTTCGACCTCGGTACGGGTCCGATTGGCAATGGGCGTACCGACGACGATGTCGTGTTGGCCACTGTGGCGGCTCAATAGCAGGTTGAACAGGGCCAGCAGGGTCATGAACGGCGTCGCGCCCAAGCGTTGGCTCAAGGAGTCGATCTGCCCGGACAGGGCCGGGGCCAACGTCCGGCTGATGACTTGGCCGCGGTAGCTCTGTATCGCCGGGCGCGGTCGGTCGGTTGGCAGCTCGAGGCTGGCGGGGGCCCGGGATAGTTGTTGGCGCCAGTAATCGGCCTGCGCCTCGAATACACTCGGGGCCAGGCACTCCCGTTGCCAGAGGGTGTAGTCGCTGTACTGGATCTCCAGGGGCGGCAGGGGGGAGGCCTGACCCGCCTTGAACGCCTGGTAGAGCGCGCTGACTTCACGGCTGAGCACCGCGATCGACCAGCCGTCGGCAATGATGTGATGCAAGGTAAACAGAAGGACATGTTGCTGTTCCGCTACCCGCAGCAGGGATACCCGTAGCAGTGGGCCGTTCTCCAGCGAGAACAATTGCTGCGCGTCCCTGCGTGCCTGGTCCCGGGCCAGCGAGAGCGGTTGTGGGGCATGACACAGGTCGGTATAGACCAGTACGTCGGCGACCTGGGGGTGAACGATGCTCACCACCTGGCCGTCTTCTCCAAGGGAAAAGGTCGTGCGCAGCGGCTCGTGGCGCCGGATCAGTTCGTCCAGGCACTGACGCAGCGTTGGTACGTGCAGCGCGCCGTTCAGTTCCAGGGCCAGTGGGATGTTGTAGGCCGTGCTCGAATGGTCAAGGCGATTCAAGAAAAACAATCGTTCCTGGCCAAAAGACGCAGCTTTGATCCCCGACCCCGTGCCGGCGGCAGCGATTGCCGGCAGGGCCGATGCCGGGCTTCTGTTGATACGCAGCAGCAGTTGTTCGATCGTGGGGGCTTCGAACAGGGTGCGCAGCGCCAGGTCAACGTTCATTTTTTTACGAATGCGCGAGACGACCTGGGTGGCGAGCAGAGAGTGTCCGCCGAGTTCGAAAAAGTCATCGGTGATACCGACCCGTGGCAGGTTGAGGACACTGGCCCAGATAGCGGCGAGCTGTTGCTCGCTCTCGCTTCGGGCGGCGACGTAGTTATCGCCGAGAGCGTCGGCCTCGGGTTGCGGCAAGGAGCGTTTTTCGACTTTGCCGCTGGGGGTCAGGGGCAAGGATTCGAGGATGACGAAGGCGGTCGGGACCATGTAGTCCGGCAGCGTTCGTTTCAGTTGCTCTTTGATGTCCGCGATCACCGGCGTGCAGTCGCCTTTAGCGACCAGGTAGCCCACCAGTTTCTTGAGTCCCGGACGATCTTCCCTGACGACTGCCGCCGCGCTGGCCACCGTATCGAGGGCCATCAGAGCTTGTTCGACCTCGGCCAGCTCGATACGGAAACCGCGGATTTTGACCTGATGGTCCGAGCGTCCCAGATACTCGATGTTGCCATCCGGCAGGTAACGCGCGACGTCACCGGTTTTGTACATTCGAGCGCCCGGTGTGAGGCTGTGGGGGTTGGGAATGAAGCGTTCTGCGGTGATGTCGGGGCGTTCCCAATAGCAGCGCGCCAGGTGTACACCGGCAATGTAGAGGTCACCCCGCACCCCGACGGGAACCGGCTCCAGACTGGCATCAAGTACATACATCTGCGAGTTGAACAGCGGCTTGCCGATAGGCGGAAGGGCTGGCCATTGGGAGGCGTCGCCGCTGAGCCGGTAGCCGGTCACAAAGTGCGATTCCGTGGGGCCGTACTGGTTGTGCAGCAAGGCATCGGGCAATTTCTGAAACAGCTCGACGACTTCCTGAGTGACTTGCAGTTGCTCCCCGCCGCAGACGATCTCCTTCAGGCAGGCCAGTTGATCGAGGTCCCTGGCGGCGTCGGCAATGCCTTGCAGGGCGACGAATGGGATGAACAGACGCGCGATCTCCTGTTGCTGGATAAGCTCCAGCAGCAGGACGGGATCCCGGCGGGTTTCTTCGCTGACCATGACCAGTGTGCCGCCGCTGGCCCACGTAGAGAAAAACTCGTCGAAACTGACATCGAAACTCAGCGGCGAGAACTGCAGCGTGTTATCGCCCCGGCCCAGGCGCGATTCGGTGAGTTGCCACTGGACCAGATTGGTCAGCATTTCGTGGGTCAGGGCTGCGCCCTTGGGTTGGCCGGTCGACCCCGAGGTGTAGATGACATAACACAGATCAAGCAGGTTCTGCTGCCTGGCTGGATTTGACGAAGCTTGCTCCCAGGCGCTCGCACACTGGTCCATACAGATAACGGTATCGCTGCAACCTTCGACACGGGGCAGCAGGCTGGTCTGGGTGACAATCAGGTGGGCGCGGGCATCCTGGGCCATGAAGCGCAAACGCTCGGTCGGATAGCTCGGGTCCATGGGCACGCACACGGCACCGGCCTTGAGAATGGCGAGAATCGCCACGGGTACATGCATCGAGCGTTCAAGGCAGATTCCCACCAGCATGCCCGGCTGGACGCCCGAGTGTTGCAAGTGATGGGCGAATTGATTGGAGCGGGCTTCCAGTTGCAGGTAGGTCATCGACTCGGTGCCGAATACCACCGCCGGCAAGCTGGCGCACTGCTCGCTCATTTCGGTGAACAACTGATGGACCGCCAGGGGACGATAGGGGCGGTGCATTGCATTCCAGTCGAGGAGGATTCGCTGCTTCTCTTGCGCGGTGATCATTGGCAACAATTGGATCGGTTGTTGCGCATTGTCGATCGCCGAGCGGGCCAGTGTTTCGAAGTGGCTGGCCATGCGCTCGACGGTGTCGGTGTAGAAGAGGTCGCAGTTGTATTCCCAACGCATCTGGTAGCCCTGGGCCGAGGGCGTCAGCTCAAGGGTCAGATCGAACTTGGCTGTCGTCGATTCGACTGGGAAGCTGCCAATGTCCAGGCCCGGAAGGGCAAGTGTTTCCAGTGGGGTGTTTTGCAGGATGAACAGCACCTGGAACAGCGGCGAGCGACTCATGTCACGAGGGATCGCCAGGGCTTCGACGACTTTTTCGAAGGGCAACTCCTGATGGGCGTAGGCGCTGAGGGTGGTATTGCGAACCTGCTCCAACAGCTCGCTGAAGGTCGGGTTGCTTTCAAGCCGCGTGCGTAAGGCCAGGGTGTTGATGAACAGGCCTATCAGTGGTTCGACCTCAGAGCGGGTCCGATTGGCGATCGGCGTGCCGATCACAATGTCTTGCTGGCCGCTGTAGCGGTTCAGAAGCACATTGAACAGGGCCAACAGGGTCATGAACGGGGTGGCCCCCTGGGCCTGGCTCAACGCGTCGATCTGTTCGGACAGTGACTTGTCCAGCGACCGACTGATGACTTGGCCGCGGTAGGTCTGAATCGCCGGGCGCGGCCGATCGGTCGGCAGTTCCAGGGTGGTGGGGGCCTGGTCCAGGTGCTGGGCCCAGTAGGCGATCTGCGCGTCGAACTCGATGGGCGCCTGCCATTCTCGTTGCCAGAATGCATAGTCGCTGTACTGGATTTCCAGTGGCGGCAAGGGCGAGGGTTGTCCCTGGGTAAAGGCCTGGTAAAGAGCCATGACCTCACGGGCGAGGACCGCGACCGACCAGCCGTCACCGATGATGTGATGCAGGGTCAACAGCAAGAGGTGTCGCTGGTCGGCGATTTGCAGCAACGATGCCCGTAACAACGGGCCCTCTTCCAGGGAAAACAGCTGTTGCGCTTCGGCATTGGCCTGGGTTTGAGCGATCAAACGCGGTGTTGGGTGATGACGCAGATCGCTGTAGACCATCTGACCCAGCGCCTCGGAATGAACCTGTGCCTGGGGCTTTCCGTCCTCGTTGAGGGCAAAGGTGGTTCGCAATGAGTCGTGCCGATGGATCAGCTCGTCCAGGGATCGGTGCAGCGCCGCCACTTCCAGCTCGCCGCTCAGCTCTAGGGCCAGCGCAATGTTGTAGGCCGCGCTGGCAGGCTCGAAATGATTCAGGAAGAACAGGCGCTCCTGGGCAAAAGACAGCAGTTGAGGCCTTCCAGGCAGCGAATACGGCAGAATCGGCGGGGCCTGTCGAACCGACTCCGAGCCCAGGCATTCGACCAGTTGCGCAATGGTCGGCGCTTCGAACAGGGTGCGCACCGTGAGATCGATATTCAGGGCTTTGCGCAGCCGGGAAACCACCTGGGTGGCGAGTATCGAGTGTCCGCCCAGGTCGAAGAAATTATCGGTGATACCGATGTTCTCCAGCTTGAGCACTTGCTGCCAGATATCGGCCACGACCTTTTCCATGGCTGTGCCGGGCAGGACATGCCTATCGCCGGGTGGCGTTACGCAAGGCGCTGGCAAGCGCTTGCGATCGATTTTGCCGTTGGGAGTCAGGGGCAGTTGTTCGAGGACCACGAAATGTGACGGGATCATGTACCCCGGCAGGGTCTGCGCGAGGTGCTGACGCAGTTGCGCCGGATCTGCCGAGTATTGCTCGCCGACCAGCAGGTAGGCCACGATCTGCTGCTCTCCCGGCTGATCCTCACGGACAATCACCACCCCTTGGCGCACATCGGGGTAACTGACCAGTTGTGCTTCGATTTCACCCAGTTCGATGCGGAAGCCGCGGACCTTGACCTGATGATCAATGCGCCCGAGGAATTCGATTTCGCCGTTGGGTAGCCACTTGACCAGGTCACCGGTTTTATAAAGACGATCTCCCGCCGCGGATCCATAGGGGTCAGGTACGAACTTCTGCGCGGTCAGATCCGCACGATTGAGGTATCCCCGGGCGACACCTTCTCCGCCAATGTGCAACTCGCCCGGACTGCCAGTGGCACACAGGCGGGAACCTTCATCGAGGACACGCAGCACGGTATTGGCGATCGGACGGCCAATGGAGCTGGTTTCGTCCGTCACGCGGCTGATGGCCGACCAGATCGTGGTTTCGGTTGGCCCATACATATTCCACAGCGAGTCGGTGCGTTGCAGCAGTTTGCGCGCCAGCGCCGGTGCGAGGGCCTCTCCACCACAGAGCACCTTGAGTGCCAGCGTGCTGGGCCAACCGGCTTCAAGCATCAGCCAGTAGGTCGAGGGAGTGGCTTGGATGAAGGTCACATTCTGATGGATGGCCAACTTGATCAAGGCCTGGCCATCGGCCGCCGCATCACGTTCGGCCAGGACCAGGCTGGCCCCATTGATCAGCGGCAGAAAAAGTTCGAGGACACTGATATCGAACGAGATCGAGGTCACCGCCAACAGCCGGTCCTGGGCGTTGATGCCGGGCTGCTCAGTCATGGAGAGCAGGAAATTGACGACCGCCCGGTGAGGCACCTGGACGCCCTTCGGCAAACCGGTGGAGCCCGAGGTATAGATCACGTACGCCGTGTTCCGGGCGGTGACGGGATAGCGGCTATCGGAGTAGAGCGGTTCGGGTTCAGTGCGATCGAGCAGGACAATGTGCAGTCCTTCGTCGACGAATGTCTCGGCGTACTGTTTCTCGCTGAGCAACACCTTCGCGCCGGAGTCCTGGAGCATATGCAGCAGGCGGGCATGGGGATAGCCGGGGTCCAGCGGGATGTAGGTCGCGCCAGCGATCCAGGTGCCGAGCAATGCTGCCACCATGGTGATCGAGCGATCGAGGCATACCGCCACGCAGGTTTCGGGACCCGCGCCCAGCGCCACCAGTCGTGCCGCGATGGTACGTGCTTGCTGCTCAAGCTGACGGTAACTGACTTGTTGTCCGGCGCAGAGGATGGCGATCGCATCGGGGGTGAGCTGCGCCTGGGCCAGGAACAGATCATGAGCGCATTGGTCTACGGCGCGCGGGTCAGCCAACGTCGCGGCGGGTGCCAGCCGAGACAGCCGCTCTTGCTGGGGTAGAAGCTCAAGGTCGCCGATACGGGTGTTGGCGTCGGCAACGATGGACTCCAGCAATACGCGGTAATAGCCGCTCATGCGCTCGATTGTGGCCTGGTCGTACAGCGCGGTCCGGTACTCGAAGAAGCCTCCCAGGGTTCCCTGGCAGGTGTTCATTTCAAGCGACAGGTCGAACTTGGAAAAACGGCTGTTCTGCGTCAGTGCACTTGAGGTCGTTGCGCTGAGTGTCAGTGCCTGCGCCACATCTTGGTTGAAGAAGGAAAACAGCACCTGGAAGATCGGCGAGTGGTTGAGTTCCCTCGCTGGACGCAGTGCCTCCACCAGGCGTTCGAAGGGGATATCCTGGTGCAGGTCTGATTCGAGCAGTGTCGATTGTGCCTGTTGCAGGTAGTCGGCAAAGGGCTGTTCCGCGCGCATCTGGCTGCGCAACACCAGGGTATTGACGAAGAAGCCGATCAGCGGCTGGATTTCTGCGTTATTGCGATTGGCGACCGGGTAACCGACGCTGATGTCGGACTGATTGCCCAGGCGAAAAAGAAGTGTGTTGAAGGCGCAGATCAGCACCGTGAACACGGTCGTGTGATGACGTTGGCTGAGTTGCTGGAGTTGTGTCCCCAGCTCGACGGGAAGGCTGAAATAGACGCGGTTGCCGGCGTAATCGAGCCGAGGAGGGCGGGGACGGTCGGTCGGTAGTTCGAGGACGCTCGGCGCATCCTTGAGCTGGGTTTCCCAGTAGTCCAGTTGCGGCTGCATCACTTCTTCCTGCAGCCATTCCCTTTGCCAGACGGCGTAGTCGGCGTAATGCACTTCAAGCGCTGGCAGCGCGGGCGCAGTGGCGTGCAATTGGGCGTCGTAGAAGCTGCTGAGTTCGTTCAGCAAGATGCTCATGGACCAACCGTCCGCAACGATATGGTGCACAGTCAGCAGCAGAATGTGTTCGTCGGGCTGAACCTTGACGGCCGTGGCCCGGATCAGCGGAGCGGTCGTCAGATCGAAAGGCTTGGCGGCTTCATCGTCCATGAACTGTTGTAGCGTGACGTTCTGTTCGACGAGTGCTGTCAGCTCGACAGGCGTGATCTTCACAGGCGCCTCGCGGGAGACGATTTGCACAGGCAGATCGTCGTCCACCGCAAAACGGGTGCGTAGCGCTTCATGCCGCTGGATGACGGCGTTGAGGCTACGTTCCAGGACATCGAGCCGCAGTACCCCCCTGATCCGGCAGGCTGCCGGAATATTGTACAGGCCGGTGCCGGGTTCATATTGTTCAAGGAACCACAGGCGTTGCTGAGCAAAGGAAGTACTGAATTGATCGGCTGACATGACTCAAACTCTCTCTGATTCCCTGTCAGGGTTCGCCGGGTCTTGATAGAGCGCTTCGCGTGGCGCATGCATCGAGAACAATCGAATCCGAACAGGGGCACTAGGGCATTCTTTTAGGGGCGACCGGTGATCGGCACCCGTGGGTCGGCTGTGGAGTCGGGCGCTCACTCAACCGTCTGGTTTCGCGCCAGGCGCCTTATCGGCGGAGGCGACGACCGTGGCATTCGTGTTGCCTGGTCCACATAAACCGCCATGGCAGCGATTGTTGGCGACTCGAACAACAGCTTCAGGGGAGGGCTGACCGAGAAGATTTCCTGGGTTCTGGCGAGAATCTGCGCGGCCAGCAGGGAATGCCCTCCGAGTTCAAAGAAGCTGTTGTTGATCCCGATTCGCGGGACTTTCAACGTCTCTTGCCATAGGGCGACCAGGGTTTTTTCTGTGGCGGTGGTAGGGGCCTGGTATTCCTCTGCCGGTGTGTCCGCGTGATGCACGTGAGGCGCAAGCGCCTTTCGATCGATCTTGCCGTTGGCACTGAGCGGCAATGCGTCGAGACCCACGAAAAAGCTCGGCAGCATGTAGTCGGGCAGCACTTTGCCAAGCTGTTTGCGTAGCTCCGCGCTATTGATCTCGCCCGCACTGGAGGCGATGAAGGCCACCAGGCACTGGCCGCCAAAGGCATCATCCCTGGGTACGACGACGGCTTCGCGCACACCGGTGCACTGCAGCAAGGCATTTTCGATCTCGCCCAGCTCTATGCGAAAACCTCGGATCTTGATTTGATCGTCGACACGTCCGAGGTACTGGATATCGCCCGATGGCAGATATCGCCCGCGGTCCCCGGTGAGGTACATCCGCCGACCATGGCTATCGAAAGGGTCCGGGATGAAACGCTCTGCCGTCAGGTCAGGGCGTTCGAGGTAGCCTCGAGCAAGCTGCACGCCGGCGATGTAGAGATCGCCGATGACGCCCACGGGAACGGGCTGCAGCGTGTCGTCGAGAAGGTACAACCGAGTGTTGGCCACGGGACGGCCAATCGGTACGAGTGGGTGACGGTAACCGGGCTGGCATTCCCAGTACGTGACGTCCACGGCCGCTTCGGTCGGACCGTACAGGTTGTGCAACCGAGTGTGTGGATAATATTCGAGGAATTGATTGGCCACGGCCACCGGCAGGGCTTCACCACTGCTGAATACCTGGCGTAACGCGGATGGCGATGCCCCTGACTTGAGGAAGGCTTGCAGCATCGAGGGGACGAAGTGCGCGGTGGTCACTTCCTGTTCACGGATGATGGCCTGCAAATAGGACGGATCCTTGTGACCCTCGGGTTTGCAGATGACCAACCGGGCCCCTTGGAGCAAGGTCCAGAAGAACTCCCAGACCGATACATCGAACGAAAAGGGCGTCTTTTGCAGGACCCGGTCGTTGCTCGATAATGCGTACTGCTCTTGCATCCACTGCAACCGGTTGACCACCGCACCATGGGCATTCATCACCCCTTTCGGACGGCCTGTGGAACCGGAGGTGTAGATGCAATAGGCGAGGCAATCGGCATCACCGATATTCAAATTGTGCGATGGGTGCTTCGCGATCTCTGGCTGTTCGGTCTCCAGCCAGAGGGTCGGTACCGAATGTTCAGGCAAGCAGTGCCGCATGTTCTCCTGTGAAACCAGCACGTCAGGTTTCGAGTCTTCCAGCATGTACGCCAGGCGCTCGGCCGGATAGCCGGGGTCCAGGGGCACATAAGCGCCCCCGGCCTTGAGGATGGCCAGTAGCGCAACGACCATTTGCGGACTGCGCTCGATGCACAGCGCAACCCGCGAGTCGAGCTTGACGCCGTAGTCGAGCAGATGACGAGCCAGCTGGTTGGCTTGGACATTGAGCTGCGAGTAACTCAGTTGCTCCTCCTCGAAGACTAGCGCGATGGCTTCGGGGGTGCGTTCAACCTGTTGCTGGAACAGCTCGTGCAGCGTTTGTCCGACGGGATAGTCCCGTTTGGTGTCGTTCCACTGGGTGATCAACTGTTGCCGCTCGGCGTCTTGCAGCAGGGGCAAGGTTTTGACCGGCAACTGTGGCTGTGCAGTCGCACCGGCCAGCACGACGAAGAAGTGATTCATCAGGCGGTCGATGGTCGAAGCAGCGTACAGCGCCTTGTTGTATTCGACCGCCACGGTCAGGTTCGCTGCTGACGCGTGCACTTCCACTTTCAGCTCGAACGCTGCGTGGTTGACTGTGTTCGGGTGATGACCGACGAGGGTGATACCGCCGTTCTTTTGCAACCCCGAGGGCTGTGCGTGCTCGGCTATTTCGTTGTGAAAATTCATCACGAGCTGGGCATAAGGGGTGCCACTGGTTTGCCTCGGTGGGGCCAGGTGCTTGAGGATCAGTTCGAACGGGATTTGTCGGTCGTAAGTCGTCAGTAACTGTTGGGCCGTGGATTTCACCAGGCTGCTGAAATCCTCGTCGCCCTCGATATGGCTGTGCAAAGGCACCACGTTAATGAAGTTGCCGACCAGGCCTTCGGTGCCCTCCGGGCGGTTCGCCGACATGACGCCGATGCACAGGTCATTCTGGCCCGTCATGCGTCGCAGCAAGACATTCATGGCGGTCACCATGACCATGAACAGCGTGGCGTTTTGTGCTCGGGCGAATGTTTCGAGCTGTCGAACGAGTGGCGATGGAACTTGCAATTCGCGCACAGCGCCTTCCTGGCCGGTATTCTCGTGGCGTGGAAAATCTGTCTGCAAATCCAGGGAGGTCGGGGCGTGGGCCAGGTGTGTCCGCCAGAAATTCAGTTGCTCCTCAAGCCAAGGCCCGGCGAGATTCTGCTGCTCCCACACGGTGTAGTCGGCATACTCGATGGGCAGCGCGGGAAGTGGGAGCGGATGACCTTGCGCAAGGGCGTCGTAGAGTGCCGAGAAGTCACTTTGCAGCACCTTGCTTGACCAGCCGTCACAAATGATATGGTGCAGGGTCAGCAGCAGGACATGGCGCTGTGGAGCGCTTTGCAGCAAGCGTGCGCGAATCAGCGGCCCTTGTTCCAGATTGAACGGTTTATAGGCTTCCTCGCGTATGGCCTTGGCGATTTCAGGCGCTGCGTTGTCGCCCTGTTGGCTGAAATCGACCACCGTCAGCGGGATTTCCAGCGTCGGCAGGATCTGCTGTTGGAGCATGCCGCCTTCGCTTTTGAACAGGGTTCGCAACGGCGCGTGGCGCGCGATCATCAGGTTCAGGACCTGCTGGACAATCTGCACGTCCAGGGGCCCGTCGATGGTCAGTGCCAGGGGCAACGAATAGAACGGATTGTCCGGTTGGTACTGGTCGAGAAACCAGAAACGTTGCTGCGCATAGGACAGTGGCAGTGGACCTTGGCGTGGCGAGCGAGCGATGGCCGGCAGGGATTGACTGGATGGGCCTTTCGCAGCGGCGACTTCCCTTGCCAGCAGGCGCGGTGTCGGCGAGTGGAAGAGGGTGCTCAGGGGGAGTTCAATGTTGAACTGCTTGCGCACCTCCATCACCATCTGCGTGGCCAGGAGTGAGTGCCCGCCCAGGACGAAAAAACTGTCGGTACTGGAAATGTCCTCTCGATCCAGCGCGGTCCGCCAGATCGATAACAACTGCGCCTCTATTTCCGCATGGCGCGGATTGTCCTGAGCCTGCGCCTCATGCGTTTCGTCATCCCTGCTCCAGAACCAGAGCGTCGGCAGTTGTGCCGCATCGAACAGCTGTCGGCAGCGGCCCCGCTGGATCTTGCCGCTGGAGGTCCTGGGTATGACGCCGGTCTTGACCAGCAGCAGCGCCGACAGGTCGAAGATTTCGTGACGATCGGCCAATTCAGCCCGGAGGCGGGAAATCAGCCTGTCGGTATCGGCCTGTTGCCTGGATTCCAACTCCTGCACGATCACCAGATGACTGGTCTCGCCGTCCTCGATGGAGAACGCGGCACAGCCATTGGCGCGAAACGCAGGGTCCAGGGCCTCGACCGTCATCTCGACGTCCTGAGGGTAGATATTGCGGCCGCCGAAGATCATGACCTCTTTTAACCGGCCGGTGATATAGAGATCGCCGTCGCTGATGAACCCCAGATCGCCGGTACGCAACCAGCGACCTTCCTCACCTTCAGCCTGGGTATGGAAAATACGGCTCTCTTCTTCCCGTTGCCAATAACCCAAGGCGGTGGACGGACCTCTTATCCAGACTTCACCCACCTGTTCCGGAGCGAGTCGCACCGAGCGCTGCGGATGAAAAATCCCGACCTGATGATCGCCGGTGAACTCGTTGCCCGTAGCCACCATCTCCACCGCATCCGCGGCATGTAATTCAGGCTTGACCTGGCCATCTTCAAGCGCGCTTTTGCTGATACTGCGGATAAGTGGCAGCTGTCCGACAGGGGTTCGCATGTTGGCGGTCACCAACAGTACGGACTCGGCCATGCCATACGCCGGGACCATGGCGTGAGGTTTCAAGCCACAGTCGGAAAATGCTTCGACAAACGCCTTCAGGGTTGCCGGACGGATACGTTCCGCGCCGTTGACGGCAATTTCCAGCGAGCTGAGATCGAGGGAACTCTTCTGTTCTTCGGTGATGCGCTGAACGCAGAGCTGGAAGGCGAAGTTGGGGCCGCCGGTGATCCGGGCGCGGTAATCGGAGATCAATTTCAGCCAGCGGTAGGGGCGCATGACAAACGCCGCCGGGGGGAACTGCACGCAGTGGCTGGCCATATAGACCGGAAGTATGATCGCGCCGATCAGGCCGAAGTCGTGATGGGGCGGCAGCCAGGAGACAAAGACGTCCTGTTCGCGTATCCGATACGTCTGTTTCGACAGTTCGACATTCGCCAGCAGGTTGGCGTTGCTGACCATGACGCCTTTCGGCGCGCCCGTCGATCCCGAGGTGTACTGCAAGAACACAATATCGCTCGCAACGGTCGGCGGACTGCGCCACTGCGCGCTCGCATCCTCCAGGGTATTGCTGGCCAGCCAGATGAGGTCGTCCAGTGGGTTGTCCGTTCCACCGGTGGCGGCCATGCGCTCGAGTCCGGTGAGTACAGTGTCGAGCGTCAGGGCGAGGGTCGGTTGTGAGTCCTGCGCCAACAGATGCAGTCGAGGCAGCGTCTTGGCGTTGGCCGGCGACAGGGCCGGAACCGCGATGACCCCGGCATAGACACAGGCATAAAAGGCAACGGTGTATTCCATGCAAGGGGGATACACCAGCAGCACCCTGTCCCCGGGTTGGGTACGGCGTTGCAGGTGGGCCGCCAGGCTACGGGCTTTCTGATCCAGTTGAGCGAAGGTCATGCTATCGCTTACCGACTCGCCGTCAGCCAGGTAAGTAAAGGCCAGGTGCTCAGCGCTGCCTGAATGTTGAGCCGCTCTATAGCGAACAACTTCCAGGAAAGTATTAAAGGTTTGCGTAGTTGGCTTGTTCATTTGACGGCCCTGAAGTTTCGCGGTGTCGATGGTGGTAGCGGGGTCCTGCTGGTCGACAAGGGATTAGGACGACGCATTGGCCGTGTTTTCTTTACTGAGCTGGACGGCGCGTTCCGGAAACATCAAGGGGAATTGAAGTAGTGCGAATAAGGCACGGTATGCCGGTCGCTGGGGAGTTCTTTGGTCAGTTCTGGAAGTCTTAGCCAATGCAGGCCGGGTTTGTAATGATGTTCTTGGTGATAACCCAGGTTGAAGGTCAGCAGGTTGTAGAGTTTTCCATAACAGCTGACGGAGTCGCGTTTCGGGTCGTAGGCGTCTGTTGCGCCCCAGTGTTGAAAATAATTTTCTCCTTGTCTGAGGCTGTCGATGACGTAAGTGGCCGGAATGAAGTAAAAGAAAAAAAACTGCCAGTCGATCAGGCAAAGTACCAGGCGGAACAGGAACCACGCCGCCAGGTCGTATTTCGCGGCCTTCAGTTTCGACGGTTCCAGCAGCTTCTTTAATGCACGAGTCGCTAACTCCGGATCCTCCGGGGAGGCGAGGGCTGCGACGCGTTCGATAGGCCAGTATTTAAGCAGGATCAACAAGGTGAAGTACTTCAGTCCCAGCGATTCGAAGATGAACAGAGCGAAGCTGATAAGTTGTTTTGTGAGCGGGCGCTTCAGGCCGAGGATCGCCAGAATGGATTTGTCGTTCCATGACTGATGGGTGGCGTGGTGGATGCCATGGCCGATGTTATAGGGCGTTTTAGGCGCTTCCGTCATGGAAAAGCCCATTCGCACCAGCGTGTTCATCCAGCGAATGCGAAAGAATGGAGTGTGGTAGTGATTGTGGTTGGCACCGGCGTTCTGCAGGGAAAGGGCAAACAGGACGGGGACCATGCCCAACAGCGCGATCAGCGACAGGCTTTGATAATGGTAGGCCAATAGGGTGTAAACGCTGATTTGGAAAGGGATCACCAGGCAACACGCAATATCCCAGCGGGAATACCTGAATACTTTACTTTGAAGCATGTCCACTCCTTGTGACGTTCTTCTGCACGATGAAGCTTTCCCGAGGGAACCAGATTGAGGGGCGGCGGTATGTTGCGAAGGTTTGTTCCAGCCAAGTGCCGTTACAGTTAGGTTTTTCGAACCCTTGTTTTTATGAGCACTTCAATAAGGGGTGTGTCGATGCAAATCGTGTGGAACTATTATCTGTTTCTCCGTGAGAGGATTTTTGCTTTTTTCGAGGTCGGCAGCAGCGTTATAGAAATATTTTTTCTTTTTCTCGATGCTATTGAGAGAAAAAATCCTTAAGCCCGACAGTCTTGTCCTGTGTGGCGGCGATAGCGCCGCCGGGCACTTCAATTTCTGCGCTACGAATCCAGAGCTGTTTCCCTTAGTCTGAAGTTCATTCAATGAAAGGGGTTCATAATGGATTTTGACTCGCTGAGTATTTCCGGCATGGCGCAAGCCATCGCAGCGGGGGAAACAACCAGTCGACAACTCGTTACGTTTTATCTGGACCGAATCGCCGAAAACAATGGGTTGATCAACGCCATCGTCCAGCAGCCGGATGCGGCGCAACTGCTTGAGCAAGCGGACGAGACGGATCGCCGGGTAGCGGCCAGGTTGCCGCTGGGGCGTCTACAAGGGGTGCCCATCACCATCAAGGATGTCTGTCATGTCCAGGGGTTCAAGATGTCCTGCGGTATGCCCGAGTGGCATGGGCCGGCCAGCGTCAGCGATGCCACGGTGGTTCAACGGTTGCGTCAGGCCGGTGCGCTGATCCTGGGCATAACCAATGTGCCCGAGCTGTGCATGTCCTTTGAAACGGAAAACTTCCTGTATGGGCGTACCCGCAATCCTTTCGATCTTTCCCGGACCCCCGGGGGCAGCAGCGGAGGAGAGGCGGCCGCTATTGCCGCCGGTTGCAGCCCGGGAGGCCTGGGCTCGGATGCGGGTGGAAGCTTGCGTATACCGGCCCATTTCAATGGCATCTGCGGACTCAAGTTGACCCACGGCCGCGTGCCGCTGACCGGGCAGTATCCGATGGAGCGCACCGGGTTGATCCACATGACTTCGGCCTATGGTGTTCTGGGCCGCTACGTCGATGACGTCAAGACCCTGGGCTATTTGATCGCCGGGCCCGATGGGCATGACCCGGATACCGTCGATGTGCCGTTCGAGGATGAACTGGCTATCGAGCAGATCAGGGTGGCGATGTTCCATGAACTGCCGGGTGTGACGGTCAGGCCCTCCATAGTCGACGCGATGCAAAGGATCGCGGGGCTGCTGGAACCAGTGGTCCAGAGTGTGAGCCAGGCCTGCCCGGAAGGCATGGATCTGGCCTGTGACAGCCTGTGGAATATCTTCCTGTCCGGAGGTGATGCGGGCAGGGCTTGGGACAAGTTCCTTCCCGGTTTGGGGCGCGATCAATTGTCGCCTTGCCTGGACGGGTTGGTCAAAGCGAGTAGGGCGACCGAGTTGAGTGTCGACCAATTCAAAGGCGAGCTGGCGTATATCAATACCTTTCGCCGCGGTCTGAGTCGGTTCTTCAGGGAGCATGATGTTTTGGTCTGCCCGGTTTTCCCTGATATTGCATTTAAACCGGGCGAGTCGTTGGACGAGCGCTCACGTTACTCCTATGTATTTCCCTTCAGTCTTTCCGGTTCGCCTGTAGTGGTGTTACCGGTAGGTCTGGATCCGGATCTGGGATTGCCGATCGGCATTCAGATCGTCGGGCCGAATTGGAAGGAGGACCGTATCCTGGCGTTGGCCAAAGTATTGGAGAGCAAACTGACGGGATGGCGGCGAGCGATTCCTGGTTGACTTTGAACAACCAGATCGAGAGCCAGATACGACCATGTACGCTCTGACACTCGATCAGGTTGTTTGCCGGATCGCTGCGCAGCGGAAAACAGGCGACCGCAATCATGAGCGATCAGCTGCGCTTGAGATCGCTTGCGGTGCAGCCTTACTTTTCCACGCGTGCGGACGAATGAATTACAAACAGGGTCGGGATACTGCCGCGGTTGATCAGACAGTGTGCCCGTTCAGGGTTTCGGCCACCCAGTCGGCAATGTACTGGCCGGCATTGATGCTGTTATCGAAGCTCGAATGTTGCACCCCACCTTCGCGCTCGGTGAATATCTTCAGTTCGCGTTTTGGGCTGTTGACCAACTGCTCGTAAGTGCGGTGCGCCCACTTCAAAGGAATCTGTGAGTCCTTTTCACCGTGGGTGACGAGGAAGGGGACCTTGATGCGATCCAGTATGCCGTCCAGGTGGACATTCTCGGCAATGGCCATGAACTCATCGGTGTCTTTGGCACCCCATACCCAGGCCACATGCGACCAGTAATGGGGAACCGGGAAGCTGCCTTCCTTCTCCAAGCGACGCTTCTGCACATCACGCCAGTCATGGTTGGCACCCCATACCACACCGCAAGCGAAGCGCGGCTCGAAGGCTACCGCGCGGGGACAGTAATAGCCGCCGAGCGACACGCCTTCCAGGCCGATGCGCTTGGCGTCGATGTCGCTGCGGGTTTCCAGCCAGTCCACTACGCGACTGGCCCAATGTTCGCTGTCAAAACGTGCGGTCAGGTGATGAAGGCGCAGTGCTTCACCGGTGCCGGGTTGGTCGATGATCAACGACGACACGCCACGCTTGGCCAACCAGGCGGGCAGACCGACCCGGTATTTCATTTCCTTGGTGGAGTCCAAGCCATTGACCTGTACCAGAATCGGCGCTGGACCAGTTACGCCTTCGGCACGTACCAGCAGCCCGGAGATGTGCTTGCCCTCGTAGGGGATCTCAACGCGCTCGCAGTTTTCCCGCGACAGTTCGATACCGCGTTGGAAGATTTGTAAAAAACGCTGGTACAGCGCCGTGCGGCCGGGAGCGCCATGGGCTTGCAGGCGTTCGCAGCTCAGGTAATAGGTGGCAGCGCGGTTGTATTTTTCCCCGGCTGATAACCGTCGGCCTTTGGCTTCGTCTTCCTCGGCCAACCCGCACAGCTTGTCCGCCATTTTTGCCCAGGTTTCACGGAAGGCCTTGCTACCGGCGGCATCCGGTTGTTTGGCCGCTTCCTGCAGCGGCGCGCACATCTCTTCGATTTCGCCGATGCGGGCACCCATTTCAATGGCGAGGTCGACGGATAGATTCCACACGTAGTTGGTTGGGAAGTAGCGGAACATGATTGTTATTGTCCTTGTGCAAGCAAAGGCAGGCAGCCAGGTCCAGGCCAATTGGGTCCGGGCAGGGCGGTTTGAAGCAGGCTAAGGGCAGGTGGGCTATCTGGCCAATCGCGAGTCGGGATGACAGGTATCGCAAACGACGATGGCTTGTGTGGATTGCATCGGGTCAATGAACGCGACGCTCACACTTCAAGCCGTAAATCCAGACACCTGTCATCGTACTTGGCGATTGTTCCTAGCGAAGGATGCGATTGGTGCTGTCGAGATTCGATTCATTAAAGTCCGCCGCATACCGTGCCGCCGTTGGCGGTCGGCACTACTCGATCCCGCCGTTGATGAGCTTTGACACCGTTCGTCACGGCGTTCTATTCCCTCCTGTGCAAGGAAATGGGCATGTCTGCACTGAGCCGTGTGCTCGGCAATCTATCGGTGGGGGCCAAGCTGTCGCTGGGCTTCGGCCTGGTACTGCTGGTGACGCTGGGAGTGGCTGTCACCGCTTTTCGTTCTCTGGGCGTGCTGCAGCAACGCGGCGAGCAACTACGTCAGGAGTCATCGATTCAGGCACTGATCCTGCGCGCCCGCATCGCCGAGAAAGAATTCGCTCTGGATCTTGCTTCGCAGCACCTGGACCAGGTGCGCGAGACGCTGGAAAAACTGAGCCAGCACCTCGATGTTGAGCCAGCCAATGACCCCGCGAGCGCCCCTGTACGCACGGCTACCAGTGCTTATCTGGAGCAGTTTCTCGGTTATGCCGGCTCGTTGCGTCGGGCCCGCGAAGCGCGCCTGCGCATGCAGTCGCTGGCGCGCGCGGCCGGCGATAGTTTTACCCTGCTGTTCCTCGATCAATTGGACGGGCTCAACACTCGCTTGGGGCAGGGGGCGCCGCCGAACAGTGAGCAGATGGTACTGCTTGAGCAGACCGCCGCGTTGCGGGACAAGCTGGCCAAGCTGCGCGACAGTGAACTGTACTACTCGCTCGACGGCGAGGAGCGTTACCGCAGTGACTGGGAAATGAGCATGAGTGACCTTCTGGCGTCCATGCAAACGCTTGATCTTGGCGAGCAGCAAGGCGAGTCATTGCAAGAGGCAAGCACGGCCCTGGGCGACTACCGCAAGGCCTTTATCGAGTTCGTCGACAGCCGTGGAAAAAGCGCACAAAGCACTGCGGCGATGAACGCACAAACCGAGCAGGTGAGCAAGTTGCTGGCTCAGGCTGACGAGCAGCAGAGGCAAGCAGTAGTAGACGATAATCGCTCCGCGTCTCGTCAGTTGGGCCTGATCACCGTGCTGGCGCTGGCCTTGGGCATGGGCGCCAGCCTGTTGATCCGCCAGTCGATTCTGCAGCCTCTGCGTCAGACCGTGCAGTTGGCCGAACGCGTGGCGGCGGGAGATCTGAGTCAGCCGCCGTCAGGCCGCGTTCGTCGCGATGAATTGGGCCAGCTGTTGACCACAGTGGGCAGTATGCTGGGCAACCTGCGTGGGTTGGTCGGGCGCATCGACCGTGGTGTTGGCTCGCTTGACGGTATGGCCGCCAGCCTGGCCGATGTGAGTCAGAGCAACAGTCGTGGTGTTGAACAACAACACCAGGAAACCGAACTGGCAGCCACCGCCATGCAGCAGATGGCCGCGACGGCGCAGGCAGTCGCCCGTAACGCCGGTGAGGCCCGTGAAGCGGTGGCACATGCCGACGAACAGGCCCGTGAGGGCGATGAGCTGGTGCGTCGGGCGGCTGGCAAGATCGACCAGCTGGCGGTGGAGATGAGGGGGTGTGCGCAAGCCATGCAGGCGCTGCTGCTGGAGAGTGCAGCGATTGGCGGGGTGCTCGATGTGATCAAGGCGGTGGCCGAACAGACCAACCTGTTGGCGCTCAACGCTGCTATCGAGGCTGCACGTGCGGGTGAACAGGGGCGCGGTTTCGCCGTGGTCGCCGATGAGGTGCGGGGCCTGGCACGGCACACCCAGCATTCAACCACGGAAATCGAAGGGCTGATCGCTCGTCTGCGTGGTGTTGCCCAGCAAGCCGCCGAGCGTCTGCAAGGCAGCCATGTGCTCAGTGATGAAACGGTGGCGCTTGCCGCCCAAGCCTCTCACGCATTGGCGCGAATCACCCGGGCGGTGTCACGTATCGAGCAGATGAACCAGCAAATTTCCGCCGCCGCCGAGCAGCAGAGCGTGGTGGCCGAGCAAGTCAGCCATAGCATGACACGGGTGCGCGAAGTGGCCGAGGGCAGTGCAAGGGGAAGCTTGCAACTGCAAGTATCAACGGCCGCTCTGCAACAGGTGAGCGGAGAGTTGAATGCGGCCGTCCGGCACTTCCGCACCTGATTCGTTGCCGAACGACAGGAGCATCTATTGCTCCAGTTCGTTGATGATCTGGCTGATCTTCGCACGCAGCCAACGATGCATCGGATCCCCGTCCATGGTTCGGTGCCAGAGCATGAACTCACGCATCACCGGAATTTTCACCGGTGGTTGCAGGATGCGCAGCGGCAGGTAGTTGGCGTAGAGCCTGGCCATGCGCTGGAGCATGGTGGCAACACGTTGGGTGCCGACGATCAACTGCGGCAAAGTGTTGAAGTCATGGGTGACCACTTCCATGCGACGAGTGATGCCGTATTGGCTCATCAGCCACTCCTCGACGCTCAGTTGCCGGTTGCGGCCGAAGATCACGGACACATGGCCCATCTCGATGTACTGCTCAAGCGTGATGCTATCGCCCACTTGGGTGTTGCCGTCCCATACAACACAAACGTGCTCTTCTTCGAACAACAGCTGCGATGGGTGGCCTTCGATGAGGTAACGCTCTGGCACGATCATCATGTCGGCTTCGCCGCGCATCAGCAGCTCGGTGGACGTGTCGCCGGGTCCAAGCAATTCGAAGGTAATGTGCGGAGCTTCCAGGGAAATCTTCTGGATCACCCGGGCAAACAGGACGCTGATCAGGTAGTCCGAAGTGATCAGTCGGAAATGACGCTTGCTGGTGGCTGGATCGAACACCGGTTTGGCGGTGATCGACGATTGGATCGTCAGCAGGATCTGGCGCACGGGTGCCGCGAGTTCACGGGCATAGGGCGTGGGCTGCATCTTGCGGCCGACCTGCGCCAGCAGTTCATCTTCGAAATAGACACGCAGCCTGCTCAGTACACCGCTGGTGGCGGATTGGGTCATGTGCAGGCGTTCGGCGGCGCGGGTGATGTTCTGCTCTTCCAGTAACACATCCAGCGCCACCAGGAGGTTGAGATCCAGGTGGTTGAAGCGCATGGCGGTCTCGATTTTTGTATTTATTTTGTAAATACCTTCCGGCGTTCCTATCACGGCGTCAAGTCCCTCGAAGGGGCTAAGTGACCGATGAATGTTCGAGCTTCCCCGTCGTTGGCTTGGTGCAGGCAGGTATCGCATTTGCCGATAGGTCGCATCCCGACAAGCGATTAGTCAGTGGATTTTCCCCGCGTCAGTATCGGCACGCAGTCGGTTGGCCGTGACGCTTTATCGACTCCAGGAACCAGCATTGGCAGCGCAGCGCATCGCATCGGCACTGCTGCCGTAAGTGAGTGTTGGCCTTGCGCTGAAAATTTAAATGGAGTGGTAACAATGAACATTATCGGCCTTGATGCCTTGATTTTTGGCGTCGACGACATCCAAGCCTGTACCCATTGCCTGTGTGACTATGGCCTGCAAGCTGTCGATGTCGACAGCGAGGGCGGCCGTTTTGAAGCCCTTGATGGCACTGCCGTGATTATCCGTCGAGCTGACGATACTCGTCTGCCGACAGCCATCGGGCCCGCGCCCTCGATTCGTGAAACCGTTTATGGCGTGGCCGGCGCGGCTGACCTGGATGCCATCGCCGATGAGCTGGGGCGTGATCGCCCGGTGACTCGCGGTGCCAACGGCTCCGTGCACAGTGTCGACGACATGGGCTTTGCCATTGCTTTCCAGATCAGTGTGCGGCGTCCATACACTGCGCCGGCTGACCTGACCAATGCGCCGGGCCATGCCCCTCAGCGTCCGGTCAACCAACCGGGCATCAATCCCGACATGAAGGCCTTGCCGCGGACGCTCTCCCACGTGGTGTATTTCGTGCCGGATGCCGCCAAGGCCGAGGCCTTCTACAAACGCCTGGGCTTCATGACCACCGATACCTTCGTGGGTGCGGGTCCATTCATGCGTCCGGCCGGTTCCGATGATCACCATTGCCTGTTCATGATCCAGACGCCACCGCACATGAAGGGCTGCGAGCACTTCACCTTTCACATGGGCAGCGGCACGGAAGTACTGCTGGCCGGGCGACGCTTCGAGCAGAAAGGCTGGACCAGCTTCTGGGGGCCGGGCCGCCACCTCTTTGGCTCCAACTGGTTCTGGTACTTCAACAGTCCGTTGGGCTGTCACATCGAATACGACGCAGACATGGACAAACACGATGATGCCTGGCAAGCACGCCAGGCGCCGTTGTCGGCGGATAACTCGCAGTTGTTCCTGTTCACGTCAAGGGAAAAATGGTTCCCGAGCGGTCCGCCGCCCAAGCAGGTCTGAGTGCGGATGTCGCCCATGAGTCACGACGCCTTTGTGCTCTGTCGCCTGGATGAACTGGTGGAAGGCCAGGCACGCGGGTTCGATCCTCTGGGCACGGGAAAGGACAGTGTGTTCGCCCTGCGCCATGGTGGTGAGGTTCGGGTCTATCGCAACAGTTGCCCGCACCTGGAGGTGCGGCTGGAGTACCGCAAGGATCGTTTTCTCAGTGTCGATGGTCGTCAGATCGTCTGTTACGCCCATGGTGCCCGGTTCCTTCCGGACAGTGGCCTGTGTGTCTACGGGCCTTGCCTGGGGGAGCGCCTGAGTGCGCTGCAATGGCATGCAGAGGCCGATTGGCTGGTGCTCGAAGCGGGTCAATTGTAAGTGTGTGAACCTTAGTTAACGTATCGCGCTAGCTGATACATCGTATCCCTACATGCGATTAGTCAAACGCCTGCTTTGCCGAGAAAGTGAACACAACGCGGTAGCGAATGTGTGCAGAAACAGCCGGTAGTGAAGCCTGGGACCGCTCCGGCAGAACGCTAGCGTGAATAACAAGAATAAGAGTGAGACGAGCATGAACGCAGTGAAAAAGGTGCTTATCGTCGGTGGTGGTATCGGTGGTCTATGTGCCGCGATCGCTTTGCGTCGCAAGAACATCGAAGTCGATCTTGTCGAGCTCAAGACCCAGTGGACAGTCTACGGCGTTGGCATCATCCAGCAGAGTAACGTCGTGCGCGAGATGGCCAAGTTGGGTGTGTTGGACGGCTACCTCGGCGCCGCCTACGCATTTGAGGATGTGACCATCAATACCACGGACGGTGAACAGCTGGCGCGAATCCCCGGTCAGCGCCTGGCTGGCCCCGAGTATCCAGCCAACGTCGGCATCTCGCGGCTGGCTCTGCATCAGGTCCTCAGCGAAACCGTTGCTGCCCTTGGCGTCCCGGTCCGTCTGGGCCTGAGCGTCAAGTCGCTGGAGCAGGTGGGCGAGGGCGTTGATGTGTTGTTTACCGATGCCAGTCGTGGCCGTTATGACCTGGTCGTGGGTGCCGATGGCCTGTACTCCCACATGCGTGGTTTGCTGTTCGGCGAGCAGTACCTGCCGCGCTTCACCGGCCAATCGGTGTGGCGCTACAACTTTCCGCGCGCCGCTGGAATCGATCATCTGGCCACCTTTCAGGGAGCCGCCGGCAATGCCGGGCTGGTGCCGCTGGGGCGCGACCAGATGTACCTGTTCGTGACTTCCCATGAGCCCTCCAACCCGAGGATGGAGGCCGCCACGCTGGCGACTCGGATGCGCCAGCGCCTGAGTGGTTTCACTGGCCTGATCGGCGAGCTGCGCGAGCAAATAATCGACAGCGAACGGGTGATCTACAAGCCGCTGGAGGTGGTGTTCGTCAACGAGCCCTGGTACCGCGGTCGTGTCGTGCTGATTGGCGATGCGGTGCACGCCACTACGCCACACCTGGGCCAAGGCGCTGGCATGGCCATTGAAGATGCTGTTGTGCTAGGCGAAGAGCTGGTTGCCGGTGGCAGCGTCGAACAGCAGTTCGAACGCTTTATGGCGCGCCGTTATGAGCGTTGCAAATTCATCAGCGAAAGCTCGGTGTTGGCAGGCGATAAGGAAATTGCCCACGACCGCAGCTTCGATCGGATCGGCCTGGTCAGGCGGATGCTCGAGATCACGGCAGAGCCCATCTGAGGCGCCGGCAGGACTGATTTCGTTTTCCCAAGGATGTTCATGCCCGTGCAGGCTTGGCCTGCTCGACGGCGGGCGCTGTTCATCAGAAGAGCTGACATACAACAACAATAAAGAGGGTTACTTCGATGGCTACTCGCAAGATCGCTGCCTCGCGGCGTGTCCCCTTCACCCTGACCCTCGCGGCCAGCCTGGGGCTTGGTGCTTCGGCTGCCCAGGCGTTTCAGATCGATACCGGTAACCCCGATCTCAGCTTGCGTTGGGACAACACGCTGAAGTACAGCGCGGCGTGGCGCCTCAAGAACCCCAGCAGCAAACTCAGTGAGGGCCAGACGGCGCTTAATCAGAATGACGGTGATCATAACTTTGGCAAGGGGCTGATCTCCAATCGCCTGGATATCCTTTCCGAACTGGATATTGGTTATCACAACTTCGGTGCCCGCCTGAGCGGTGCCGCTTGGTACGACACCGTTTACCAGGACCGCAACGACAACAACGACGCGGCCAGTGCCAACCAACGTTCGGTGGGCTTCGACGAGTTCACCAGCGATACCCGTCAGTTGCACGGTGGTGACGGCGAACTGCTGGATGCCTTCGTCTACTGGAACGGTGAATTGGCCGACCGTACGTTATCGGTTCGCGCGGGGCGTCACGGGCTGATCTGGGGGGAGAGTCTGTTCTTCGGCGGCAACGGCATCGCCGGTGCCATGGCACCGGTGGACGTGGTCAAGGCGCAATCGGTACCCAACACCCAGTTCAAGGAAATCACCCGGCCGGTCAACCAACTCTCGACCACCTACCAACTCACTGATGATGTGTCATTGGGCGCCTTCTACCAGCTGGAGTGGGAGGCCACTCGCTTGCCGGGCGCCGGCAGCTATTTCTCCACCAGCGATACCATTGGTGACGGTAATGAGCGGCTGATCACTGGCGGGCCGTTCCCCGATTTTCTTGGCGGTAATGCCAATAGCCCGGCCGCGTTTTTCCATGGCAAGGACAAGAAGGCCAGGAACTCCGGCCAGGGCGGCCTGCAGCTCAAATACAACACTGGGACGACGGATTACGGTCTGTATGCGCTCCAGTATCACGAGAAAACCCCAACGCTGTACTTGAAGCCGAATGCCACCGGGCCGAACTTCAGCACCGGGCAAGTCGGCGAATACTCCTGGGTTTACCCGGAAGATATCCGTGTCCTGGGAGCCAGTTTCGCGACCTCCGTCGACGAGTACAGCTTTGCCGGCGAGGCATCGATGCGTTGGAACATGCCGTTGGTGTCCAACGCCCAGACCGTCCTGCCGGGCGTCGAGGCGGACAACAACGATGACGCCCTCTATGCCGTTGGCCGGACGGCCCACGTCAACCTCAACGTCTTGGCGTCCCTGGGTCCTTCCTTTGTCGCCAATGAAGCCAGCCTGGTAGGGGAGGTGGCCTGGAACCGCCTGCTGGCCGTGACCAGGAACCGCGCAGCTCTTGACCCTAACGCCACCGACGACGCCCTGGGCCTGAAACTGGTCTACACGCCGACCTATCGCCAGTTCTTCCCTGGCGTGGATATCAGCGTGCCGCTGGGCATCAGCTATTTCCCCATGGGCAAGTCGGCCGTGATCAGTGGGTTTGGTCCTGACAGAGGAGGGGACATGAACATTGGCGTCTCTGCCACCTATCTGGACCAAGTGACCGTGGGACTGACTTATACCCACTTCTACGGTCCCGAGGACACCAGTCTCAACGCCGCCAATCAGTTCAACTACAAGCAGTCGTTGAAGGACCGGGACTACCTGGCTTTCTCCGTCAAGACCACGTTCTAAGAGGATTTGCGCATGACCATTCAGTTCACTCTAAAGGCCTTGTGCTTAACCCTGCTGGCCGCTGCCGCGCCGATGGCCTTGGCCGCCAGCGCCGAACAGGCGGCCGCGCTGGGCAAGACCCTGACCCCCTTCGGTGCCGAGAAAGCCGGCAATGCCGATGGCAGCATCCCGGCCTGGGACGGTGGCTACACCAAGGTTGATCCGGCCTATGTTCCGGGCGGCAAGCGCGGCGATCCGTTTGCGGCGGACAAACCCTTGTACAGCATTACCGCGCAGAACCTGACCAAGTACGCCGACAAGCTCAGCGACGGTACCAAGGAACTGTTCAAACGTTTCCCGGACACTTATCGCATCGATGTCTATCCGACCCGGCGTACGGCGGCCGCGCCGCAGTGGGTCTATGACAACACGTTCAAGAATGCGACCCGCGCGAAACTGGTGAACAGCAGCGCCGGCCTGATCCCCGACGGTGCCTATGGCGGGATCCCGTTTCCGATTCCGCAGAACGGTACCGAAGCCATCTGGAACCACCTGCTGAACTGGCGCGGTACCTCGGTGGCGGCGCATTTTCGTCACTACCTGATGACTGCCGATGGCAATCAGGTGATGACGAGTGACGGTCTGTTGACCCAGGAAATGCCCTACTACTTCGAGGAGGGCGGTCCTGAGAACTACTCGGGCGATTACTGGCTTGTGCACTTTGTCAATCTCGGCCCGGCGATTCGTGCCGGCGAGCAGATCCTGGGGCGTGAGAACATCAACGGCGATAAATCCCAGGCCCATGTCTATCTGAGTGGCCAGCGTCGGGTGCGCACGCTGCCCAACGCCTGCTGCGATACACCTACGCCGTCCACCGCCGGGGTTATGTCCTTCGATGAGCTGAGCGTGTGGGGAGGTCGAACGGACCGGTTCGACTGGAAACTGGTGGGCAAGCAGGAGATGTACGTTCCCTACAACACCAACAAGGCGCAGAACGCTGCCCAGCCACAGGACCTGTTAGGCAAGCACCATCTGAACCCGGATTACGTTCGTTGGGAGTTGCATCGTGTCTGGGTGGTCGAGTCAACCTTGGCTGCTGGCAAGCGCCACCAGTTGCCCAAGGGCCGTTACTACCTCGACGAAGACACCTGGCAAGCCCTGCTCGGCGACCGTTGGGATGCCAGCGGCCAACTGGCCAAGACCCTCTGGTCGCTGCCTTCCGTATTGCCCGACCTGCCAGGCCTGGTGCAGCTGTCTGCCGGATTCTATGACCTGACCTCCGGTGCGTGGTTCGTTCAGAACCTCTACGCCGGATTGCCAGAGCAGTATCACGCGGTTGATCGCTACAAGGTCTCGGAGTTCTCGCCTGCGGCGATGGCTGGACGTGGCGTGCGTTAAATCCGGGCTGAGCGTGAAGGGTAGGCCTGTCGGTCTGCCCTTGGGGTGTGAGTGTTATTCCGAGGTGGCTATGAACAGAATCAGTCAGGCGGGCTTCTTGCTCTTGGCCTTGTATTTACCCTTTGCCATGAGCGAGTGCCTGGCCGGGTCAAATACCGTGGGCGCACCGCTGAACACCCCGGCCATGGTGGTGCCGGCTGCACAGAAAAGCGTATTGATCGATCTGGCGCGGGCCGGTACACGCCTGGTGGCCGTAGGCGAGCGGGGCCTGGTGCTGCTTTCCGACGACAATGGGCTGCGCTGGCGCCAGGCCTCCGTGCCGGTATCGGTCAGCCTGACGGCGGTGCAGTTCGTCGATGCACAAAATGGCTGGGCCGTCGGCCATGCCGGGGTGGTATTGGCTACGCGTGATGGGGGCGAGCACTGGACGTTGCAACTGGACGGTGCACGCGCGGCGCAGCTCGAACTGGAGGCAGCCAAGGCCGACCAGGCCACCGCTGCCAATCCGGATGACGCATTGCTACGTGTGCAAAGTGCCGAACGTCTTGTTGCCGAGGGCGCGGACAAACCCTTTCTGGCGCTCGAATTCATCGATGCACAGCACGGCCTGATCGTGGGGGCCTACGGACTGGCGCTATGGACTGCCGACGGTGGCGCCACCTGGAAGTCACGGATGGGACACATCGCCAACCCGAACGGGATGCATCTGTACGCCATCAGTCACCAGGGGGCACGCTGGTTCCTGGCTGGCGAGCAGGGTTACCTGGCGCGCTCGGATGACAGTGCGGTTTCGTTCAATCAGCTGCAAAGCCCTTACGAAGGCAGTTTCTTCACCTTGCAGAGCCGCGCTGATGGTGCCCTGTTGGTGGGCGGCCTGAGGGGCAACGCCTTTATCTCCAACGATGGGGGCGACAGCTTCCAACGCCTGTCAGTCCCCATGCCGATTTCCTTCAACGACGCCACCCGCCGTGCCGACGGCCAGGTGCTGTTGGTGAACCAGAGCGGTGTGCTGTTTCGCAATTCCGAGCAGATCGGGGCGGCGCTGCTGCCACTGGGCAAGCCCTTGGGGCGGCCTGTTTCAAGCCTGGTCGAGGCGGCCGATGGCAGCCTGATTGTCGCCGGTTTCACTGGGCTGCAGCGTATTGCGCAGCCATCCACTGCCGCTTCGGAGTGAGGTCATGACGTCCCCTAGCCATTTCACCCCGTCTCCTGCGAATGCCTTCGATGACTTTGATCCGCGCTCCGGCTCGGTACTCGAGCGAGCCCTATTCAACCATCGTCTGTGGGTGTTGCTGTTGTGCCTGGCGACCACGCTGGTGCTCGGTTGGCAGTCCAGCCGTGTCGAGCTGAACGCCAGCTTCGAAAAAATGATCCCCACCCAACATCCCTACATCGCCAACTACCTGGAACACCAACAGGAACTGAGCGGTCTGGGTAACGCGGTGCGCATCGCCGTGGTCAACAAGCGGGGCGACATTTACGACAGCGCTTACCTCAAGACTTTGCAGGCGTTGAGCGACACGATCTATCTGCTGCCCGGTGTCGACCGTGCGTACATGAAGTCATTGTGGACGCCGGCCACGCGCTGGGTGGCGGTGACCGAAGCGGGCCTGGATGGCGGTCCGGTGATTCCGGACAACTACGATGGTGGGGCCGCCAGCCTCGCGGCATTGCGGCGCAATGTGCTGCTGTCCAACGAGATCGGTCAGTTGGTGGCTTTCGACCAGGCCTCGAGCATCATCCACGTACCACTGCTACAGCGCACCCCCGATGGTCAGCCGTTGGACTACACCAGGCTGTCGCAACAGCTGGAGTCGCTGCGCAGTCAATACCAGAGCGACAGCATCGACATTCGCATCACCGGTTTCGCCAAGAAAGTCGGTGACCTGATCGCCGGCCTGCGGCAGATCCTGATGTTCTTTGCCGTGGCCATCCTGATCACCGCGGTGGTGCTCTACTGGTACACCCGTTGCATACGCAGCACCTTGCTGGTGGTGTTCTGCTCGCTGGTGGCGGTGGTCTGGCAACTCGGCCTGCTGCCGTTGCTGGGCTATCAACTGGACCCCTATTCGGTGCTGGTGCCGTTCCTGGTGTTTGCCATTGGCATGAGCCATGGCGCACAGAAGATGAACGGCATCATGCAGGACATCGGGCGTGGCATGCACCGTGTGGTTGCGGCGCGCTTTACCTTCCGCCGTTTGTTTCTGGCCGGCCTCACCGCACTGCTCTGTGATGCGGTTGGCTTCGCGGTGCTGATGATCATCAAGATCCAGGTGATTCAGGACTTGGCGATGATTGCCAGCATCGGTGTGGCCGTGCTGATCTTCACCAATCTGATCCTGCTACCGGTGCTGCTTTCCTATGTGGGTGTCAGCCGCCGCGCGGCTCGGTTGAGTCTGAAGAGCGAGCATGCCGAACAAGCCGGGCAGAGCCGCCATGGGTTCTGGCGCTTCCTCGATTTGTTCACGCAACGTCGTTGGGCCGCCTTGTGCATCGTCTTGAGCCTGACACTGGCGACCGTTGGCTTCGTGGTCAGCCTGCAATTGAAAGTCGGTGATCTCGACGCCGGCGCCCCCGAGTTGCGGGCTGACTCGCGCTACAACCAGGATGACGGGTTTCTGACCCAACACTACGGCGCCAGCAGCGATCTGTTCGCGGTCATGGTCAGGACCCCGGCCAGCGCCTGCTCGCGCTACGACATCCTGAGCAAGGTCGACGCCCTCGATTGGCAACTACGCACCTTGCCAGGCGTGGATTCGACCAATTCCCTGGCGCTGCTCAATCGCCGGATGCTGGTCGGACTGAGCGAAGGCAGCCCGAAGTGGTACGAACTGCAGAATAACCAGGCGATGCTCAACATGGTAACCGCCGGGGCGCCACGCGGCCTGTACAACGAAGACTGCAGCCTGCTGACGCTCTACGTCTACCTCTCCGACCACAAGGCGCAAACCCTGAGCAGCCTGGTGGATCACGTCGAACAATTCGCCGTGGCGAACAATACCAACGACGTCCAGTTCCTCCTGGCTGCTGGCAATGCCGGGATCGAGGCGGCGACCAACATTGTCGTCAGGCAAGCCAACCGCGAAATGCTGTTCTGGGTCTACGGCGCGGTGATCCTGCTGTGCCTGATCACCTTCCGATCCTGGCGCGCCACGATCTGCGCGGTGATTCCGCTGATGCTTACCTCGATCCTCTGTGAAGCACTGATGGTCTGGCTGAACATCGGCGTCAAGGTCGCGACCCTGCCGGTGATCGCCCTTGGCGTGGGCATCGGCGTCGACTATGCGTTGTACGTGATGAGCATCCTGCTCGGGCACATGCGCCAGGGCGCGAGCCTGTCGGAGTCGTATTACCGGGCACTGCTGTCCACCGGCAAGGTGGTGATGCTGACTGGTGTGACCCTGGCGATCGGCGTGGCCACCTGGATGCTTTCGCCGATCAAGTTCCAGGCCGACATGGGCGTACTGCTGGCCTTCATGTTCGTCTGGAACATGGTCGGGGCGTTGGTACTGCTGCCGGCCCTGGCTCACTTCCTGTTGCCGAGTAAGCGGGCGAGCAAGGGACAGGCCGCACCTGACCTCTTGGATGAGACCAGTCGCTCGATGAATGTGCCGCTGTTTCCCCCCGTGGCGGAGGCGGGCAGGGTGCCGCGTTCGCCGAGCAAGACGGCTTCCGATCACGATCAGACAGCGGCTAATCCAGTCGCGCCATAACAAAAAAGGACATTGCCATGCCTCGCCTTTATTTATTCCAACAGCCTCTCTGGCTTGACTTCATCGCCGGTCTGAGCGCCTTCGGCATGGCGTTTTCCGCGGCCCAACCTGCGCAGGTGCATGATGAACGTTGAACGTCAGGCGGGTTTGTCGCAGTCGTTGTTACTGCTGCTCGGCAGTTGCTTGCCGGTACTGGGGGCGGTGCTGCTGGCGCCTGTGTTGCCACGCATGCAGGCGCATTTCGCCGAGACACCGGGCGTGGCGGTGCTGGTGCCCGTGGCCTTGACGTTACCGGCGCTGATGATTGCCCTGTTGGCGCCTGTCGCCGGAGTCATCGCCGACCGGCTCGGGCGCAAGCCGTTGTTGATCGGCGCCATGCTTCTCTACACCCTCTGCGGAGTGTTGCCTTTCTGGTTGGAGTCACTACCGGCCATCGTAATCAGCCGGGCCGGTATCGGGTTGGCCGAGGCGGCGATCATGACCTGCTGTACCACGATGATGGGTGACTACTACAGCGGTGCGCGGCGGGAGCGCATGTTCGCCCTGCAAATGGTCGCCACCTCGCTGGCGGCGACGATTTTCATTGCCGTCGGTGGCGTGCTCGGCGAGCACGGCTGGCGTACACCTTTTGCCTTGTATGGATTAGGGCTGGTGCTTCTACCGTTGATGGCCTGGCTGCTATGGGAGCCGCGCGCGCGTGAAGTAGCAGCGGCAACAGCGGCGAGAAAGGCGTTTCCCTGGCGTGTCCTGGCGCCGTTGTATGGTCTGGCGTTTCTGGCGGGCCTGAGCCTGTTCATCGTGCCGGTACAAGTCGGCTTCCTGCTCAATTTGCTGCATATCGACGGCTCGCAGCAGATCGGCTTGACCATGGGGGCGAATCAACTTGGGGTACTCGCCGGAGCCTTGGGTTTTCGTTTGCTCAACGGTGTTCCGGCGCATCGAAAAATGCTCCTGGCTTTCGCCACGGCCGGTATCGGCGGCGCACTGATAGCGGCGGCCGGTAGCCATGGGTTGGTGGTGGTCGCCGTCCTGATCAATGGCTTGGGCATCGGTCTGATGATGCCGACCTTGATCACTTGGATCATGGCTCAGGTCGACTTCCATCAACGCGGCCGCGCCGCCGGCGGCTTCACGGCGGCATTCTTCGCCGGCGAGTTCATCAGCCCACTGGCCGTGTTGGCTATCACCGGCGCGGTGAGCGGTGCGTTGCCGACCGCCCTGGGCATCGTCGCAGGCGTCCAGCTCTTGGTAGCCCTGGCCTGCATACGGTTGCGGGGCCGTGGCTCTGCTCTTTCCGTTGCGGTTGCCGCAGACACAAATCGCTGACCTGCGCATTCGACGTTTCATGAAGATAAGAACAACGAGGAGAACACCGTGACTTATTTGCTTAACACCTGGTACATCGCTGGATGGGCAGACGAGCTGGCGCAAGGTGGCCTGCTTGGAAGAACCATCGTCGAGCAACCCATCGTGTTCTTCCGCGATAGCCAGGGTGCGATTCAGGCCCTCGCCGACCGCTGCCCGCACCGTTTTGCCCCGCTGCATATGGGCAAGATTGTCGGCGACAGCGTTCAGTGTCCATACCATGGCTTGCATTTCGATGGCAGTGGTCAATGTACGCACAATCCCCATGGCGACGGGAACATCCCCAAGGCCGCCTGCGTGCGCACGTTCGCGGTCGTTGAGCGCCATGGGGCGATCTGGGTGTGGCCTGGCGATCCGACCCGGGCCGACGATGCGCTGATCCCTGATTTTTCTTTCCTCGAGCGAGCCCCAACCCACGCCAAGGGGCATGGGTATTTACCAACCCGTGCGCACTACGAACTGCTGTCCGACAACATCATGGACCTGAGTCACGTTGATTTCCTGCACCCCGATACGCTCGGTGGCGGGGCGTTGTCACGGGTGCGTGCCAGCGTTGAGGAACTGGCCGATGATCGCGTGCGCATCAGTTGGTGGGCACCTGACGATGTACCTCCGCCGGCTTTCGGCGCGCATCTTGAGGACCCAACCCGGGCGGATGTCTGGGCTGAAGTCATCTGGCACGCCCCTGGCCTGATGCTGCTGGGCAGTGGCGCCACTGCGCCGGGGCGTCCCAGGGAAGAAGGGCCCGTGACATGGAACCTGCATCTGATGACACCCCAGGACGCAAGCAATACCCATTATTTCTTCGCGAATACTCGCAGTTTCGAGCAAGACAATGTGCAGTTGAATGCGTTTGTTCAGGACATGCTGATCGGCATTTTCGCCGGAGAAGACAAACCCATGGTCGAGGCGCAGCAACGCCAGGTCGGCGAGGTTGAATTGCTCGGCCTTAATCCTGTTCTGCTACCGGTCGATGCAGGCGCCGTGCGTTGCCGACGTGTCCTGCGTCGTTTGATCGAGTCTGAGCGGGCGACCGCTGAACAATCGGTGGTTACCCAGTGATGATCGACGTCATTGTGACCCACAAGCATCGCGAAGCCGAGGACATCTACAGCTTCGAGCTGGCCACGGTTGATCACCGTCCGCTGCCAGCGTTCAGTGCCGGCTCGCACATCGACGTGCACCTGCCCAACGGCTTGGTGCGCCAGTACTCGCTGTGCAATCACCCCGAAGAGCGTCACCGCTATCGGCTGGGTGTGCTGCTCGATCCCGTGTCTCGTGGCGGTTCGAAGGCCATGCACGAGCAAGTGCAGGAAGGCAGCCGGCTGCACATCAGCGAGCCACGCAACCTGTTCCCGCTGGCGCATGGGGCAGGGTATAGCCTGCTGTTCGCCGGCGGTATCGGCATTACGCCAATACTTTGCATGGCTGAGCGCCTGGCCCAGATCGGCGCTGCTTTCGAGCTCCATTACTGTGCTCGCTCGACTGAGCGAATGGCCTTTGTCGAATACATCCGACACTCGACCTTCGCCGATCGCGTACATATCCACGTGGACGATGGCGAGGAGGCGCAGCGTCTCGACGCCGCACGGGTTTTGTCCGCACCGGCCGACGACTGTCACCTGTATGTCTGTGGCCCCAATGGCTTCATGGAGCACGTACTTGGCACGGCGCGCGCGCAGGGCTGGACCGAGGCGCAATTGCATCGTGAATACTTTGCCACCGCCGTTGTACCTGCCCATGAGGTGGGTGGCTTTGAGGTGCAGCTGGCCAGCACCGGGCAATGCCTGCAGGTGCCTGCCGATCGCAGCGTGGCCCAGGTGCTGCTGGAGGCCGGTATCGACATTCCCCTGTCCTGCGAACAGGGCATCTGTGGGACCTGCCTGACGCGTGTACTGGAGGGTGAGCCGGAGCATCGCGACATGTTCCTGACCGATGCCGAGAGGGCCCGTAATGACCAGTTCACGCCTTGCTGCTCACGGGCCAGGAGCGCGCGACTGGTTTTGGATCTTTAGGTTTTTCATGAATCCATCTATGTCCGTTGCGGCGCCATTTTTCGCCAAGCCGGTCGGCAGACTGATTGAGGAGTCGAACATGCAGCAACTTCCAGGTTTCAAACGTGTGGTCACCGGGCACGATGCCCAGGGCCTGGCGGTGGTCGCACTCAGCGGACCAACGCCCAATAGTTTCCCGCTCAAGGCGGTACCCGGCACGGTCTTTCATGAGATCTGGAACAGCGGCGCCAGCCCGGCCGTGCTGGATAACGGCGACGACCCCACCGACAAGCCGCTGCAATTGAGTCCTGTACCACAGGGCAGCGTCATTCGCGTGGTGGACATCCCGCCTGACAGCGTGCAGAACCAGGTCAGTGCCGAGGCTGCCGCAGCTGCCTTCGCTGAAATCGGCCAGGCCCATGCGGGTACAGGGCAGGCTGATTCGAGACACAAGCTGATGCACCGTACTGAAACGCTTGATTACGGCGTGGTCACGGAGGGTGAGGTCTGGCTGGTATTGGATGGCGAGGAGGTGCATCTCAAGCGCGGTGACATCGTCGTGCAACGAGGCACTAATCACGCTTGGAGCAATCGTACCGAGCAAATGGCGCGGATGCTGTTCGTCCTGCTCGATGGCCGCTTCGCCCCTGAGCTGCAAGGAGAACACGTATGAAGCTCAGCACCTTGAAGAATCACAGCCGCGACGGCCGCTTGCTGGTGGTCTCGCGCGACTTGGCCTGGGCAGTGGATGCCAGTGATATTGCCGCGACGCTGCAAGAGGCCATTGATCATTGGCCAAGCGTCGAGACCGCGTTGCGCACCCGTTATGACGCCTTGAACGAAGGCGCGCTGGCGGCTGCCTTTGCCTTCGATCCACAGCTCGCTGCGGCGCCGTTACCGCGAGCCTGGCAGTGGTTGGATGCGTCGTCATTCCTCAGTCATGGGGAGCGAATGCAAAAGGCCTTTTCGCTCGATCCGATTGAAGGCGTCGAACACACGCCGCTGATGTATCAGGGCTGCGGCGACGATTTCCTGGGGCCCCACGACGACATCGTGCTACCCAGTGAAGCCCACGGCATCGACTTCGAAGGTGAGTATGCGGTGTTGGTCGATGACGTGCCCATGGGCTGTTCGGCAGAAGAAGCCGCAAGCCATATCCGACTCATCCTGCAAGTCAACGATGTCAGCCTGCGAGCGCTCGCTCCCCGTGAAATGAGGACCGGCTTTGGTTTTATCCAAGCCAAGTCCTCCTCCAGTTTCGCCCCGGTGGCGATTACCCCCGACGAGCTGGGCGAGGCCTGGCGTGACGGACGTGTACACCTGCCACTGCGAGTGGAATGGAACGGCCAATGGTTTGGTCATGCCCATGGCGGAGCCATGCATTTTGGCTTTCATCAGCTGATTGCTCATGCGGCGCTGACCCGACGCCTCCGGGCCGGCTGCCTGATAGGTTCCGGTACCGTTTCCAATTCCGACCCCAGTGTTGGCGCTGCTTGTATCGCCGAGCGTCGTGCCGTTGAAATGATTGAGCAAGGCGCGCCACAGACGCCGTTCATGCGCTTTGGTGATCGCGTGCGCATGGAGGTCTTCGATCAGCAAGGGCAGTCGGTCTTCGGCGCGATAGAGCAACGTGTCGTGCGCGGAGACCTGCCATGCGCGTGATGATTACCGGGGCCAATGGTTTTATCGGGCGGGCGCTGGTGACGCGATTGCTCGAAAGCGGTGAGCTACGCGGTCGCCCCATCAGCACCGTGATACTGCTGGACAAGGCGCTGGTAGGGTTTGCCGAGGACCAGCGCTTGCGCCGACATTACGGTAGTGTCACCGACGCCGCGCTGTTACGTCGGGCGCTGGCCGATGGTATCGACGTGGTTTTTCATCTGGTCAGCATCCCGGGCGGGGCGGCCGAAGAGCATTACTCCCTGGGCTATCAGGTCAACCTGTTGGCGAGCCTGGAGTTGCTTGACCAATTGCGCGATCAGCCTGGCCCGCCAGTGCTGGTGTATGCCAGCAGCGTGGCGGTATACGGCGGCGATCTGCCAGGGCGCCTCGATGAGCGTGCCGTACCGCGCCCGCAGTTGAGTTACGGCACACACAGGTTGATGGTGGAGATGGCGCTCAGCGATCTGGCCCGACGAGGCGAGGTGGACGGTCGTGCCGTTCGCTTGCCTGGCATTGTCGCCCGTCCACGTGAACCCAACGGACTGCGTTCGGCGTTCATGAGCGATCTGTTGCACGCTTTCGCCGAAGGTCAGTCGTACTGCTGTCCGGTATCGCCGCAGGCACAAGCCTGGTGGATGTCCGTGAAGTGTTGCGTGGATAACCTGTTACGTGCCGCTGAGTTGCAGGCAGGAGAGCTTGGTGATTCGCGGGTCTGGCAGTTGCCGCTGCTGCACCTGTCCATTGCCCAGGTCATCGATGCCCTGGCCGCTGCCTACGGCCAGGAGCGCCGCGCACTGATCCGCTTCGCGCCGGATGCCGGACTGCAAGCATTGTTTGGGCAGTTTCCGGCGATGAAAACCCCTCAGGCCCGCGCCCTTGGCTTTCGTCATGACGGCTCAGCCAGTGCCCTGATACGCAACAGTTTGAATACCGCTGCCTCGGCGCGTCGTGCGCGTGGGCGAGTGATGACTGGAGTGACCGAAAATGCAATCGACTAAACGCCGTCTGGTAGACCTGTCCGTTACCCTGGACAACAACCCATACACCGACCCGCCGCCGTTGCTGCCTAAGATCGACTACATGGATCATCAGCAGGGCTGGCCGGAGATGGCCGCGATGTTCCCCGGCCTGTCCAAGGCGCAACTGCCTGGCGATGAGTCCTGGGCCGCGGAACGTTTGCAGATCACCACTCACAGCGGCACGCATATGGACGCTCCGTGGCATTACGCTTCGACCACTGACGGCGGTAAGCCGGCTTTCGGTATCGACGAGCTGCCGTTGGAGTGGTGCCTGCAGCCCGGCGTGAAACTCGATTTTCGTCATCTGCCGGATGGCCATGTGGTGAGTGCCGCGCAAGTGCAGGCTGAGTTAGTACGCATCGGTCATGACCTGCAGCCACTGGACATCGTCCTGGTCAACACTCGCGCCGGTGCGTTGTTTGGGCAACCGGGCTATCTGGATGCCGGGGTGGGCATTGGTCGCGAGGCCACGTTGTATTTGCTGGAACGTGGTGTGCGAGTGGTTGGCACTGATGCCTGGAGCTGGGATGCACCATTCAAATACACACGTGAGCGCTTCGCTGCCACGGGAGACGCCTCGATTATCTGGGAAGGACACAAGGCCGGGCGCGACATCGGCTACGGCCAGATGGAGAAACTGGCCAACCTTGAGTGTCTGCCTGCCCACGGTTTCCAGGTGTCCTGTTTTCCCTACAAGATCAGGCACGCCTCGGCCGGTTTCGTCCGCGCCGTAGCGATCTTCGAGGAGTGAGCCTGCACGAAGAACAGGGGGACGACATGCTCAACGATAAGAATCTTCGGGCTGCCTCGATACTCGGCCCCGCCGCACAACCTGCGGCCACCGGGTTGACGATTGTCGATCCTCGATGGACTTTGTTCATACGCGTCGCGGCGGCTGGAAGTCTCAGTAAGGCGGCTGTCCTGCTGGATACACCTCAGTCCATGGTAAGTCGAGGTATTGCCCAGCTCGAAACACAATGCGGTGAGCGGCTGTTTCACCGTACTGGACGTGGGGTGGTCCTGACTGAATTCGGCGAGCAATTGCTGCCTTGCGTATCGGGTCTTCTCGCGGACGCCGAGAGCCTTGCCGACGATATCCGCAACCGGCGTGGAAAGCCGGTGGGCGAGGTGGTTGTCGGCATCCTGCCCTCTGCGGTACGTCGGTTTGCCGGTACACTTTTTGCGGCCGTACAGGCACAGATGCCGGGAGTGCGGTTGCACCTGATCGAGGGCGCGAGCGCTCAACTCGAAGAGCAGTTGCATGACGGTCGTCTCGATATGGCGTTGGTGCTGCGCGAGAATGAAGCAAGCATCGGCGAGGCGTATCTGCTGGCCAGGCTTCCCCTGCATTTGGTAGGCCCCGCGACCGATCCAATCTTCGCCCATCGGGATATCGCACTCAAACAGCTATCCGGATTGCCATTGGTGGTGCCAGGGCGCCCGCATTTACTCAGGGCCAGGCTCGATCACCTGGCGGTCGAGCAGGCCATGGAACTGCACATCGCGGTGGAGGCCGACTCCGTCCAGCTCCAATATGAAGTCGTCGCGGCGGGCGGAGGCTATGCGATTGCCTCGGTGCTACCGGGTTCGCTGGATCAACGATTGATGTCCTCACGCATTGTCGCTCCCGTTCTTGAGCGTTTTGTCGTGCTTGCCGAATCTCCTCGCCGTCCTGTGACCCGTGCCTCCCGCGAGGTACGTCGGTTAATCTGCAATCTGGCCATGCCATCGATTTGAGCGATAGCTGCTTTCGATTCCTAGCAGTATTCGGCGTGGTGGACGCCTCGTAGGGTGTCAGTCAATCAATGGCTGATACCCGATTGCGAGGTTAGCAAGATGCATGACTCCCCAGTGCCCCCAGTAATTGCCCCGACACTCTTTCTCAGCGATGCCGATGTTGCCTCGCTCTGTGACTGGAGTGCAGCCGTTGCTGCGCTCGCCGAAGCGTATGCCTGTCCCGCCTCCGACGCCATGGTGCCGCCTCGCTCCATGGCTCGGGGCGACGGGATCTGGCTACGCAGTTTGACGGCCGTGCCTCCCGCGGGCGGCCATATGGGCTGCAAATTGATCGCGGCGTCCATGCGTGCCCGTTGCGCCAGTTATCTGATCGCACTGTTCAACCAGCAAACCATGGCCCTCAGTGCGTTGATCGATGGCAACCGGGTGACTGGGTTGCGCACCGCTGCTACCGCCGCACTGGCGGTGGATCTGCTAGCGCCCCGGCGGGCCCTGCGGGTCGGCATGATTGGGGCGGGGTTCGAGGCGCGCGGTGCGCTTGACTGCCTTAAATCCGTGCGGGAAGTGGCGCGAGTACGAGTGTTCAGTCCGACACCCGCGAGCCGTGAGCGGTTTGCTGAAAGCTTCAAGTCTGTGCTGGATATCCAGGCGGTCAGCACAGCACCGGAAGCGGTGCAGGACTGCGATGTGGTGATCTGTGCCGCGCGCAGTCGTGACGAATCTCCCGTATTGCTGGGGGAATGGCTGCCTGCGGGTGCAACGGTGGTTTCATTGGGCTCCACCTTGCCTGAGCAACGGGAGGTTGACCCGGTCACGATGGATCGAGCCGCCTGCATCATCGCTGATATGCCGCAGGAGGTGCTTCACGATACCGGTGACGCCATTGCTGCTATCAGCGCTGGCATTTATATCGCCGACAAACTGGTCGCGTTGGCGGATCTGGTCGCAGGTGGTGTCACGCCGCGTCGAAATGCAAGCGACATCGTCCTCTACAAGTCGGTGGGCTCGGCGCTGCAGGATGTCGTCATTGCACAAGCGCTGTACGAGCGCGCCAAGCAACAAGGCCTCGGTATCGCGCTGCCCGCCAGCATTGTTCCTGTCTCGAAATAAACCCTCCACTGTTCGAAGGAAATCATCATGGCCACCTATAAAAAAGCCGATGCCCGTACCTGGGCCCGTGAAAACCTGATTGGCTGCTCGGCAGTCACCATCCCCAGCTTCAGCGCCGACCTGAAGCGCCTCAATGAACGCGGCATACGCCACGACATCGAACATACGGTCGGACTCGGCTACAGCAGCACATTGCTGTGCAGCGAGTTGACTATCTCTGCCCAGGAAAACGCCCAGTTTACCGCCTGGGCCCGGGAGTCGGGGAAAGACCTGATTCTGTTCTTCCACGCGGCATTTGGCACCCTTGCCGAAAACATCGAGGCGGTGAAGCTCGCCGAGAAAGCCGGCGCAGACATCGTCCTGCTCTCCTATCCTCCACAGTTCTGGCCGACCAGCGAGCAGGAAATCTACGACTACACCAAGTCGTTCTGTGATGCGACGAACCTGGCGGTCATGCTGTTCCCGATTCCGCTCTGGGGGTTTGAGCGCGTGCATCCGGCGGGCATGTCGCTGGCGCTGGTGCGTCGCCTGTTGACCGATTGTCCGAACATCGCGGCCATCAAGTCGGAGCAAGGGTTCCCGCTGCCGGCAGGCATCTGCGAAATGTATTACCACTTCCGCGATCAGGTGGTGATCAGTTGCCCGATCGAAGGCGATGCCATTCCCTTGATGAGCCTGATGAAGCTGCAGTTTTCCGGCACCAGCAACACCGCCTGGATGAGCGACTACTACCCCAAGGCGTTCGAGCTGGCACGTACGGGGCGGTTCGAGGAGGCGATGGAGCTGTACTGGAAGGTCAATCCTGCGCGGAGTGCCAACGGCGCCGCCGCTCAAACCTATGCGGGCGGCACCGGGGTGCTCAATCGTACGATGTGGAAATACCAGGACTGGCTTGCCGGGTTCAATGGTGGCCCGCTTCGGGCGCCGGCGATGCGCGTGCCGGATCGCCTCATGAAATCTCTGCGCCAAGGACTGGTTGCCGCAGGCCTGCCAGTGACTTCGGATCCCGATAGCGCCTTCATGATCGGGCGTCACCCTTGCTGAGCATGAGGATTCCAACGTGCATCATTTACTGAAAGATCCCACGCTATGGCGTACCGGTGCCTATATCGGTGGCGAATGGCTGAACGAAACGCCGCACGGTCGGTACACGCTGCGTAATCCGGTCGATCAAACCGTACTCATCGAGTTGCCGTGCTGCCGCGAAACCGAAGTGCGACGTGCTATCGATGCCGCCCATGAGGCCTTTGGTCCGTGGCGTCGCTTGACGGCCAAACGTCGTGGCGAGGTGTTGCGTCGCTGGTATGAGTTAATGGTTGAACATCGCGAGGACATCGCCACGCTGATCACTTTGGAGGAGGGCAAGCCACTGGACGAGGCCCGTGGTGAAGTCGATTACGCCGCCTCCTTCGTGCGATGGTTTTCGGAGGAGGCCACGCGGGTGCGTGGCGACCTGATCCCCGGTGTGAAAGACACCCAGCGTATCATCGCATTGCGCGAGCCAATCGGGGTCTGCGCCGCCATTACGCCATGGAACTTCCCTGCGGCCATGATTACCCGCAAGGCGGCTCCAGCGCTCGCGGCGGGTTGCACGATGGTCATCAAACCGGCAAGCCAGACACCAATGACAGCCCTCGCGCTCGCCGAACTGGCCCAGCGCGCCGGGGTGCCGACAGGTGTCTTGAGCGTGATCACCGGTAACGACACCCGAGCAATCGCGGGCGAACTTACGGCTAACCCGTTGGTGCGCAAGCTCACGTTTACGGGCTCTACTGAAGTGGGCCGGCTGCTGTTGGCGCAAGCGGCGCAAACCGTCAAGAAATGCTCGATGGAACTGGGCGGCAACGCTCCCTTCATTGTCTTCGATGACGCTGATCTTGATGCTGCTGCCGACGGGGTCATACACGCCAAGTTTCGCAACAGCGGTCAGTCCTGTATCGGTGCGAACCGGGTGTTGGTACAGGCTGGGGTATATGACGCGCTGGCCGAGCGTATTGTCGAACGTGTGGCACGGCTCAAGGTGGGCAACGGTCTCGAGGCCGGCGTGCAGGTAGGCCCGATGATCGATGAGGCCGCGGTGCAGAAATCCCAAGCGCTTGTCGATGACGCCCTGGCGCAGGGAGCCCGGTTGTTGTCTGGCGGTAGTCGTCATGCAATCGGCGGGGGTTCTTCCAGCCCACGGTACTTGCCGACGTGACCCATGGGATGCGGATGGCCCGGGAGGAGATTTTCGGCCCGGTCATGCCGCTGTTGCGTTTCGAGACGGAGGACGAAGCGATCACGATGGCCAACGACAGCGAGTATGGTCTCGCCGCCTACTTGTACAGCCGTGATGCGACACGTATCTGGCGCACCGCAGCGCGCATTGAATCCGGCATGGTCGGGATCAACTGCGGTCTGATATCCAATGAAGTCGCCCCCTTCGGTGGGGTCAAGCAGAGCGGTTTGGGGCGAGAAGGATCCCACCTTGGGATCGACGAGTTCCTTGAGGTGAAATATCTCTGCTGGGATGGCCTGGAAAGCATCTGAAACTGAAGTAGCCGGGGGGCGGTGGAGGGCGGTTACAGGAGCCGTACCTCATCGGCCTCCTGTATTTTTCTGCGTGGGCGAACTGTCCCGTGCGGGCTGACAATGCTCGGTTCTGCCGCAAGGGCAGGCCCCGAGAAATTCCGCAGCCTCATCTGCGGCAGCCATCGCCGCCAGCGATACCTCGGATTGTGGAATGCGATTTCAGCGCGGATATCCAATTCGATAGGCTCTTCCTTGATCCGGCCTGGGAGCCGGAATTTCATGAGTTTCAGCCCTCGGTCGATAGTGTCGCTGAACGCTTCGGTGCGCAATGCAATGTCAGCCCGATAGAAATAAGAATAATTAGGAGAGCGTGATGATTGCAGCAGTCAATAAAGTCCTGGTTGTCGGAGGCGGTTTTTCCGGTATGACAGCGGCTATCCAGCTTGCCCGTCAGGGCGTCGATGTGGATCTGGTCGAGATAGATCCGTTATGGTGCCCCCTCGGAGCGGGCATTACGCTGAGCGGTCCTACGTTAAGAGCGCTTGATACTGTCGGCATCCTTGAACGGGTGGCCGAGGAAGGGTATCTGTCCACCGATTTCGATGTGTTTTCACCGGCTGGCGACCTGATCGTGCAGTTGGCGCTTCGAGCCCCCGTCAGCCATAAGCAGATCCCCTGTGGCGGCGGCATCCTGCGTCCAGTACTCGCGCGGATTTTTGCCGATAAAACACGGGAAGTAGGCACTCACGTGCGCCTTGGCATGACGTTCGACAGCATCGTCGAGCATGGGGATGGTGTCGAGGTGACGTTCACCGACGGGACCCATGGACGCTATGACCTGGTCATCGCCGCCGACGGCGTGCATTCGCGGATGCGAAAAGAGTTTTTTTCAGAGGCGCCATCGCCTAAACCCCTTCACCAGAGTGTCTGGCGTGCAGTGCTCAAGCGGCCGTCGGAGATTGTCCGCCCCAGTCACTGGCTGGGACGTACCAAGGTCGGCGTCAATCCGATTTCCGCCACGCACATGTATATGTTCCTCATGGAAAACCGGGAGTTTTCCGAGTGGATCGATCCGGCGAACTGGGCAAGCGAAATGGCCCGCCTGCTGGGTGAGTTCCCTGCGCCGATCCTGCGGACGCTTGTGCCGCAACTGTACGAGCCGGGCGCCAATATCGATTACCGTCCGCTGGCCAATCTGTTGGTACCCCTGCCATGGCATAAAGGCCGCATCGTGATGATAGGGGACACGGTGCATGCCACCACACCTCATCTGGCTTCCGGGGCCGGCATTGGCATCGAGAGTGCCATCGTGCTCGCCGAAGAACTGCTTGCCGCGAGAGATCTACAGGCGGCCTTGTGTCGGTTCGAAGCACGACGTTGGGAGCGTTGCCAATTGGTGGTCGAGAATTCCGCACGGTTGTGCGAAATAGAAAAAGGCGGCGGCGACAAACAGGAACATGCCCAGATCATGGGCGACTCCATGGCGACGTTGGCTGAGCCGATCTGAGGGATCGCAAGCCTTCGGCTGGAGCAGGACGGTCGGGCTATTGCCACGGCGGTGGTGGTAACCAGGCCGACGGCCCGGATACCCACCAACGGCGCGTGTCCTGCTGAGGTCTTGTCCTGAGCTCTGTATGAAAAGCCTTGATACTCGGTGATGCTGCGTTGAAAACAGCCTCGGAATGCTGATTTACAACCCGTAAAGTCGAGCGCGACCGCGGCCGTTCCTCGGCTGTTTTCGCCTTGCCTGACCTTCGTTTCAAGACTTTTCACACAGAGCTTAGCGATCCAGGATGACGACCTCTTTGACGTACACGAAAAACGATTCGGACGACGTTGCGACCCCTTCATCAGAAAGCCGTTGGAACAGCGCCCTCTGATACTGACGAAAGATTGCAAGATCTGCTTCGTTTGCAAACCACATGCTGGAAACGCCTTCATAGACCGCTACGTTGGGGCCGAAGTAAGCCGTTACCCTGTCACCCTCGGGAAGATACTTGGAACGGACATGCCGGCCTAGAGCATGTTGGAAGTCAGGAAGCTGGCCGGCAATGGCGTCGTGGGCCAGATCCCAGGCGGTGAAAAAAGAATCCAGCGTCATTGCCGGGTTCTTCTTGATGAAGATCATCGCCTTCCATTGAAGGGGGCCGGTACCGTCCGCGGAGGTATCCGCTTCGTCCATCAATTGGGCGACTTGTTGGGAAAGATCAGCGAAATTTTCTGCATCAGGTCCGGTGGTTTGTTGGGTATAGGGATCACTGAAGGTGCGAATCAGACCTGACATGTCGTCAAAAAATAATTCGGTGACCGAATCTCTGTGGAAGTTTTGCGTGTAGGCGATGTCGGCGTCGGTGCCGAAAGCAGAGTCGATGACATGATTCTGCACATATCGTTTGACCCCCAACGGTTTGGCTCTGGCGATTTTTCCATGCTCGTGCTCGATGTATGCCAAAAACTCAGCATGGGTCATTCCGGGTTTTCGGCGTACAGCGGCTAGGATCTTGATCATGAGGACGCTCGCGTCTGATAAGGGGAAATTGTTTTTAACTTGCTACACATCGAAGGCGGTTTTTTCAGGCTGAACTTAGCGCTGCAGCCTTGTTTTTAGATGTGTAAATAGAAGATAAGGCGAACATTCGCCTCCCAACCAATCGGTGTTTCTGCTAGGAGGTATCACGTAGGCACATACTTGACGAGCTTTCATGTGAGGCGCGCTTTGCGCCGTACAGCTCGGCTAAGTTACTTCGACATCCGGATGGATTGCCTTTCTTGGGAGAGGCCGGGAGTTGGCCGCTGTGACACATCGCGCAGCTACGGTTGAATGCGCCTTCGGGCTCTTGAGCCGCCTCAGCGGAAGCAAAGAAAACCATGCGGGCGGACACTATTATTTTTTTCAAAATTGACCCTTGAATGTGTCATTTTTTTCATGCAGGGACTGCGTCTGGCAGGGCTAGGATAATGATTAAATCGGGGGAGTTTTTTTTGAAGAGAGAGGGGCGCGGTGAAGTCTTAACCCGTAGAATGCAAGGCCATCATCAATAATATGAAGCTCCGAGGGCCGTCCAAGTCCGTTCCGGACGGCAGTGCAGAAGCTCATAGTACAAATGTGCTAGGTCAGGTGTTCTATATCCTAAGTCGTGTGAGTCGGACATCATCGGATGGTGTTTTTACTCGAATGGACGTCGTGTGTTTTGTGATATGAGCTGCCGAATTATCGTCGCAGACGAGCATCCGCTGTTTCGCGAAGGGATGACGGTATTGTTGGAACGCTTAATACCTGGCGCGTTGATCGAACAAGCCGGGAGCCTTGAAGAAGTACGAGCCCTGATAGTCGATGGACGCTCCCTTGATGCATTAATTCTTGACATGCGTCTTCCTGGGCTAAGTTCAGTTGGAGACTTGGCACAATTGCGTCAGGAAATAAAGCACGTCAAAGTAGTCGTCGTGTCGACAGTTGATGACGGTGAAACTGTCGAGCAAGTCATGAGTGCAGGTGTAAACGGGTTTGTCGGCAAGAGCCTTTCTTCAGAGGAAGTTGGCAAGGCCATTTCGAGCATTCGAAGTGGCGAGGTACTGGTCAAATACGAGTCTTCGGATCCTATGCCGCCGGATTTGGATGACGACATGAGCAGGTTAACCCTCAGGCAGAGGGAGGTCTGGCAACTGATTGCTCAAGGCAAGACCAACAAACAGATCGCCGCGGCGCTTGAAATTTCTCCCTTCACAGTGCGGATCCATGTTTCTTCGCTGATACGTGTGCTAAACGTGCCCAACAGAGCGGTGGCCGCTGCGCGTTTTGCGGGTCGCCAGACCATTGGCCCCGTGCGTTAGTCAGGCGACCGAGTATTGATATCGCGCTGGCAACCGTAGCCAACGTATGGGGTATCACACCCTGTCATCAGGGTGCTGACAAATGCCAGCACCCGTGGTCCGCATCTTATTGGATACAAGCATCGAAGCGTCCCTTTTTCGGGAAGAAACTCAACGAGTGTTATCCATTAATAGATCCGGTAATACTTCACAACGTCGTCCTCGAAATAAATCGTCAGGACGGTGCCTTGAGTCTGGCTTTGGCCTGTTCTCGTGCCGGTTACGCTGCTCACATCGTTAGCAACGCCTTGTGCCTTCGAGGCTTGCGCGGAGGCGTCATACATTTTCAGGCTGGTCTCGGTCGAGACATATTTGTGAGCCAGTTTCATGTATTTGTCCAAGCCCTCTTCGCGCTTGTCATAGGTCCAGTTCGACTCGTTGTTTGTACTCGTCGAGTTCAGCTCTTCACTGGCGGGTGCGCCGAACATTTGGCTGATTTGGCTTTTGGTTGTTTTGCCTGGAATGATCGTTTGTTTCAAGTAAACGGTGTCATATTTTTTAGCGCCCGGATTCAAGGAGTTCATCAGGTCGCCCGTATTCGTGCAACCGCTGAGGGCGCCGGCCAGCAAGCACAGTGCTATTCCGTTTTTAAGGGCTCTTCCGTAGTTGAGAGACATAATACTTACCTTAGTAATTGCCGGCCCTTCCATTTCAACTGGCCAGGTGGTTAGTCGAGCTCGCGCTTACTCCGCGTTGATGTTTGTCAACGGGATTCGCTCATCATGTTTTTTGCATCGTGCGCAGTTATGCCAAACGACGCACGGCGTGTTTGTTATATTGCATGAGGCTGTTGTAAAGACTCTTTATCGAGCCTTTACAGCTTAGGGCGGGAGGGCGGATCGACGCTATAGTACACGTGTGCTATGGCGAGGATCGCATACAGGGTCGATAACTCGTTCGCTGTAGTTACGGCGAACCTGCTTCCTAGGTTCTGTACGAAAAGTCTTGAGACGAAGGTCAGGCAAGGCGAAAACAGCCGAGGAACGCCCGGGGTCGCGTCCGACTGTACTGGAGTACATGAGCATTCTGAGGCTGTTTTCAAGGCAGCATGAACGAGTATCAAGGCTTTTCGTACAGAACCTAATCTTAAGTTTTTGCTGACCAGCCCCCACTGGTTGGAAAGTTGGCGAACTGCGCGGCCGCGGCCGCGCGGGTGGGAACATTCAAGGCTTTGAGCAAGCTGGAGACATGGATGCGTACGGTGAACGGCGAAATGCCCAGCTCCTTGGCTATTTCCTTGTTGGTCTTGCCCGCAGCGATCAGGCCGAGCACTTGCCGCTGTCTCGCAGTGAGCTGGGCGACCACATCGTCCACGACCGAGTTTTCCGATTGGTACTTGACGACCACTTCACCCTCGCGAATCGCCATGATGGCTTCGGCAATGCTGGTCGGATCGACATTCTTGCCGATGAAACCGTCCGCACCCAAGGCCATTACCTGGGAAATGACATCCATGTCTTCTACCATCGAGACGATAATGATTGAGGTGCGCTTGAACTCGGCGCGTAACTGGCCGATGACCTGTAACGATTTGATACCTGGAAAGCGCAGGTCAAGAATCAGTGAATCCACCTCCACGCCAGTTCGCGCCAGTGTCAGCACTTCATCCAGATTGCCAGCCTGTTCGATGTGCGCCGCAGGTAGAAGTCTTTCTATGGTCCTGAGCATACCCTCGCGAAACAACGGATGGTCATCCGCCACAATGACTCTGCATGTCATGGCCCAAGATCCTCCTGACCTTAAAGTCCATGCATCGTAACCTAAACAGGAACTTTGGGTTTCAACCTTGAAACAACTCTTCATAATGGAATATTCCCGTGACAATGACGGAAAAGAACAGTGAGCTTGACCAGGCGACATTACGGTTGACGGTCAGCACCTGTGCCTCGCTCTATATCATCGTGGTGGCCTGCCTGCCCTCCAGTGATTTCGCCACGTATACCCCTATCATGTGGTACATGGCTTTTTTCATCAGTGTTGCGATCCCGCTGCGCATGGCGATCAAGCGCTGGCCGGGACACTTTTTCTGGCGTCGGCTGTTTGCAATGGCCCACGACTACTCGGGGATTGCGTTTGCCCTGAACGTGGGTGGGGAAGGGGCATTGCCGGTGTACGCTGCTTTGCTTTGGGTTACGTTGGGCAATGGCATGCGCTTCGGTTCGCGCTACCTGGCAGCGGCGACGCTGATAGCCCTTGGCATGCTGGTCTTGATTTTCCTGTTCACGCCGTTCTGGCGCGGACAGCCCTATATGTTTCTTATGCTGATCGTCACCACCATCGTGGTTCCCGCCTACGCGCACATCCTGTTGACCCGCACCCGGATTGCTTCGGAAGAGGCCATTGCCGCTAATCATGAGAAGTCCCGGTTCCTCGCCCAAGCCAGCCATGACTTGCGCCAACCAATCCATTCCATCGGTCTGTTCACCGCTTGCCTGCGTGACGCCAAGCTGGGCCTGGAGGAGCTGCGCCTGGTCGATAACATCGATCGCTCACTGCATACCGTGTCACAACTGTTCCGTTCGATCCTGGATATCTACACGCTCGACAACGGGCAGCTCGAGCCGAAGTCCGAATCCGTACACTTGGGTGCGTTGCTTCAAGACGTGGTCAAGCAAAACACTGAAGCCGCCCGTTGGGCAGGTGTCGAATTGCGCTTGCGACCCTGTCAGCATTGGGTCAATGCCAATGCCGGCCTGTTAGCGACTATGGTGCAGAATCTGGTTTCCAACACGCTCAAATATGCGCCAGGCCAACCGGTATTGATTGGCGTAAGGCCCAAAGACCGGGGGCTGTCCATCGTCATCTACGACAAAGGACGGGGCATAGCCAGCGAGCATCTGCCTGAGGTATTCAAAGAGTTCTATCGGGTGCGTCACGTACGTGACAAGGACGTTGAAGGCCTGGGGTTGGGATTGTCGATCGTCAAGCGTATCAGCCACTTGCTCAAGCTGGATATTCAGCTGGATTCAAGGCTCGGTAAAGGGACTCGTGCCACGATCACAGGATTGGAAAGGGTCGCGCCAAGGGTGGAGCCGAACCGCGCTGCACCTACGCATAGCCGCTTACAGGGTTTGCGGGTGTGCCTGGTAGAGGATGATCCCAACGTGTTGATGGCAACGTCCGCGCTGTTGGAAAAATGGGGCTGTGAGGTCGAGACCCACGGTGATGGAGTGAACGTGACCAGCGACTGCGACATCATCATCGCGGACTTCGATTTGGGGACGAAGATCTCGGGCTCCGAGTGTATAGCGGCGATTCGCGAGCAGCGTGGTTGGGAAGTTCCGGCAATGATCATGACGGGCCATGAAATTGAAAGAATCCGTCACGCGTTGCACAACATGAATATCTCGGTTCTGGCAAAGCCCGTACGTCCGCCGGAGCTACGGGCGACATTGCTTGAACTGACTAAGCATTTTGCCAGAGAGAGTCATTAACGGGCGCATTGTGCAGGTGACCCATATAAGTATTATCAGCCGAGACTTCAAATAGATCGCTGGTTGACTCGCTTGGAGAGTTCCACCGCGGATTCCTTGCGCTCCGAATAACGATCGACCAGGTAGTCCTGGCGGTCTCGCAACAGCAATGTGAACTTCATCAGCTCTTCCATTACGTCAACCAGGCGGTCGTAGTACGAGGACGGTTTCATGCGGCCTGCATCATCGAACTCGGTAAAGGCCTTCGGCACCGAGGACTGATTCGGGATGGTGAACATGCGCATCCAACGACCGAGTACCCGTAACTGATTGACCACGTTGAAAGATTGCGAACCACCACACACTTGCATCACTGCCAACGTCTTCCCCTGCGTAGGGCGCACAGCCCCCATCGCCAAAGGCACCCAGTCAATCTGTGCCTTGAATACCGCACTCATGGAGCCGTGCCGCTCAGGAGAGCACCAAACCTGGCCTTCCGACCATTGCATCAGTTCGCGCAGTTCCAGGACTTTGGGGTGGCTGTCGGGCGCATCATCCGGTAGGGGTAGGCCGGATGGATCGAAGATTCGAGTTTCGGCGCCAAACTCATCCAGAAGGCTTGCGGCTTCCTGAGTCACCAACCGGCTGAAGGAACGCTCTCGTGTCGATCCATAGAGAAGGAGGATTCGAGGCTTGTGAACTGAGGGCGTGCGTGGCGTCAGTTGCTCCAGGGTGGGAATGTCGATGAGATCGGCCTGTACGTTCGGCAGTGAATCCTGCATATAAACTCCTGAGGCGACACCACCCAGGCACTGCTCCGGTTGATCGTTACGCGCACCGATGCCCCAATGGGGCACGATGCTGACCAGGTTCGAACAGGACTTTGATCGGGGCGGTCACAACCTTTTTACATATGGAAAATCGAATATACGTATTTTCGAATATATCGTAAAGCACACCGGTTCGATCATGCCGTTTCCTTGCGAGGCCAGGGTTGGCAGATTCAACAAGGTCCCGCGTCGGGCGCAAACGGCGCAAGCGCAGGCGTCCATCCTGGTGCCAGCCGCCGTAGCGGCGTGATGAGCAGACCGAGACAGGCCAGTAGCACATACAAAAGCCCGGCGATGGCAAACAGCAAACTCAAGCCGCCGATCTTGCCGCTGCCCAGCAGCGGGGCGAGCGCGTCCTGCCAATCACCGGGAGCGCTCAACAGCGGGATCGCCCAACCGTCCGCCAGGGTCCCGGCGCCCAGTGCACCAATCGGCATTGCCAGCAGGCAAACCATCTGCCGCGTCGACAGGACGCGCCCCAGCACTTCGGCAGGCAGGCTGCGTTGCCAGAAGCTCTGGTCGCTGCTGGTGCTCAGCGAGAAGCAGCCAAACGCGACGAAAGCCGCTGCGTACAGCAGCACCGGCGAGTCACTGATGCCAATACCCAGCACGCTGGCCCCCAGCAACAGGTCCGCGAGCAATACGGTACGGATCAGCCGCGCCGGTGGCCTGGCCACCACCCACAACGAGCCGGCGAGCATGCCCAGGCCGCCACAGGTCATCACAGTGCCCAGCACCAGCACCGAATGGCGCTCCATCACCAGAGGTGACATCAGCGCCGAGGCCAGGCCGAGCATCAGGTGTTCCAACGCCAGGTAGGCCAACAATGCCCACAGCGCCGGGCGGGCGCGCAGCACCGCCAGTGCAGTCGGCACGCCGTCGGTGGACGCGACGCGGCCCGTGCCACTGATGCGCAGCGCCGAAGCGACTACCGCCAGCCATATCAGGATGCCCGCAGAAAACAGCACCGCGCCCACATCCAGCCACAGCACCCCGGAAACACCGACAGCACCCAGCAGTAGTGCCGCCAGGGTCGGCGCGAGCAGTTGCGGCAAGCCGACCATCAGTTGCATCAAGCCGTTGGCCCGTCCGATGGCGCGAGGGCTGTGCAGCAAGCGCGGGATCGCCGCCTGGCAGACCAGCATGCGCAGCACCTGGGCACTGGAGTTGACCGCGGCGAAGGCATACACCTGGCTGTGATCCAACGCGCCTTGGTCGAACAGCCACCACAGCACCAGCGCGGCGAGGCCGCTGCAGCATTCGACACCGAGCAAAATCGCCCGTGCCTCGCAACGGTCCACCAGCCAGCCGGCCAGCGGTGCCAGAAGCAGGCCGGGCAACGCCGACAGGGCGATGACCCAGGCGTAGTCGGTGACGCTGGCGTGTTGCTGCAACAACCAGATGCCCAGGCTGAAAGCCGCCAGGGCCGATCCCAGGGTTGACGCGACCTGGCCGAGCCAGGCCCACAGCCAGGGGCGAATCTCCCGCGCCGCTTGTGGGAGCGAGCCTGCTCGCGATGGCGATGGGTCAGTCGACATAAACGGCGACTCAGTGCCCGCTTCGCGAGCAGTCGCGCGCGTGTTGCGGGGAAACGATGTATCTGAGCCTGCATCAATCTTCATGGGATAACGGCGCCTCCAGCGCGGGCCAATGGTGGCGTAGGTGAGCGGCCAGGGTGGGGGCCGATCGTGCCTTGAGGATCGACAGGTGGTCGCAGTCGGCGATCACGCACTGTTGGCAGTCCAGGGCAACGGCACTCCAGTGCTGTTCGACTGGCGGTGGTGGTCGGCGGCCATGCTCGGCTTGCAGCAGTACGACGGGGCCCGGGTAGGCTGGTGTCGGCTGGTAGTCGGTCGCCAGGTTGGCCTGGAACACCCGCAGCGGGCCGAGCAGTGACGTGGCTCTGGCCTGTGCCGGCATCAAGCCGACAGCCTGCATGCGCTCCAGCAACGTAGCGCATTGTTCTTCCGGCTCCTGATTCGCCAGGGTGTCCAGATCAAGCTCCAGGCTGCATCCGGCGTCGAGTTCCAGCAACGCCACGTAACGCCCCAAGGCCTCGCGGGCATCGCGGGCCATGCGCTTGCCCGGTACACGGCTGTCGATCAGCAACAGCGGTGCCACCTGCGCACCGCTCGCCTGCAACTGGCGGGCGATTTCAAAGGCCAGCCAGCCGCCGAACGAATGTCCCAGCAGGTAGTAGGGACCCTGTGGCACCTGGGCTCGGATTTCCCGCACGTAGGCGCGGGCCGCCGCTTGCACCGACCTATGGGGTTCGCTACGGCCATCGAGGCCACGGGCTTGCAGCCCGATCACCGTCAACCGTGCATCCAGCTGGCGCACCAAAGGCACGAAACTGCTCACGTTGGCGCCTGCGCCCGGCACCATGAACAAGCAGGGCGCAGTGGGCGAGCCGGTTTGCAACGTCAGGCTGGCACGGCTGGCGGCAGATTGAAGCGGATGCGCCTCGCTCTGTGCCAGTGCCCGCTCCAGGGCAGCCGCCAGGCCTTGCAGATGCGTCGGATCGCGCATGATCGACCAGTGATCGCCGGCGACCCGCTGTTCCACCAAGTCCGGGCCCAGCAGCGCTCGCCAGTCGGCGCCCAGGTCGCGGGTGCCGATCAACTCGGGACGCGCCAAAACCGCACTGAACAGATGCACCGGCAAGCCCAGTGGCGCCGGCCGGTAGCGAACCATGGCGTTGCGCAAGGTCAGGTTCAAGCGCGCCCGGCGGATCAGTGCCGGGCGATTGAAGGCGGGCGGCAACCAACCGCGGGTGCGCGCCGTGGCGAGCACGGCGTCGAGGTCCAGGCCGCTGTGCCATGGCACCTGCTGGTCCTCATCGACCTGCTGGGTGGCCAGATAGCCAAGCAACTGCTCGCGCAGATCGCTTTCGCCGAGGCTGAAGGGCAACACCGGCGCCCGCAGCGCCCCTGGCTGGCTGCTGTCGATCAGCCCGAGGAACGCCACCTGCTCGTCCTCGCCCAGCAGTTGCCGCGCCATTTCATAGGCCAGCACACCGCCGGCCGACCAGCCCGCCAGCCGATAAGGACCGTCGGGCTGAACAGCGCGCAACAGCGTGATGTAGCGCTTGGCGAGGGTCGGGTTGTCGACACCGTCTTCCAGCTCGGCTGCGGCCTGCACGGCGTAGAGACCAAGCTCCGGGTCCAGGTGGCGGGCCAACCGTTCATAGGGCAGCGCTTCGCCGGTGCCTTCGTGGATGAAGAACAGCGGCGGCTGGCGGCCGCTGCCCGGACGAATACATAGCAGGCCCTGGGGGCCAGCGGCGTCCCGCGTCACCACCTGACTGGCCAGTGCCTCCAGGTCCTCGGCGTTGAAAAGCGCCCCAACGGTGACGTCCAGGCCTTGCGCGCGTAGACCGTCGAGCAGTTGCACCAACAGCAATGAATGCCCGCCGAGGGCAAAGAAGTTGTCTTCGCGGCCGACCTGCTCGACTCCCAGCAATTGCGACCACAGTTGCGCCAGACGGGTTTCCGTGGCGCCGCGGGGCGGTGTGTAGGGGCGTTGTTGCAGAGCCTGGTGGTCTGGCGCTGGTAAGGCACGTCGATCAAGTTTGCCGTTGGCAGTCAGCGGCCATTCTTGCAACTGGACATAGGCGCCGGGCAGCATGTGCGCTGGCAGCTGTTCGGCCAGGGCCGCGCGCAGCGCACCCGGTGCCAGGTCGCCACCCGGCTTGGCCAGCAGGTAAGCGACCAGGCGCGGATCACCCGGCTCGTCCTGGCGCGCCAGCACCACGGCTGAGCGCACGCCGTCCAGCGCCGCCAGGCGCGCTTCGATTTCCCCCAGCTCGATGCGAAAGCCGCGCACTTTGACCTGCTGGTCGTTACGGCCCAGGTACTGCAACCGGCCGTCGGCGGTCCAGCGGGCCAGGTCGCCGGTCTTGTAGAGCCGCTCGCCGCGACTTCCGGCGAACCGCGCTGGCTGGAAGCGTTCGGCATCCAGGGCCGGTCGGTTCAGGTAACCCCGGGCAAGGCCGGGCCCGGCAACGTGGATCTCGCCGACCACGCCTTGGGGCACCAGCTCGCCATGCTCATCGAGCAAATAGATCCGCAGGTCCGGGATCGGCCGGCCGATGGGCACCAGTCCGGTGTCGGCGTCGCAGTCGGCGGCTTCAATCGGTTGATAGGTGACGTGCACCGTGGTCTCGGTGATGCCGTACATATTCACCAGTTGTGTACGGTGACTGTCCGGCCGCGCGAACCAGGGCCGCAGCGCGGCGCCGTCGAGTGCTTCCCCACCGAACACGATGCAGCGCAGGCGATGGGGCTCGGCGCGGGTCTGCTTCATCCAGGCATAGAAGGCGCTAGGGGTCTGGTTGAGGACCGTGACGCCAGCGTCTACCAACAGGTCGTAGAAGCCCTGCGGACTGCGTGAGGTCAAGTACGGCACCACCACCAGCCGGCCGCCATGCAGCAGCGCGCCCCAGATTTCCCAGACCGAGAAGTCGAACGCGAACGAATGGAACAGCGTCCAGACGTCCCGTTCGTTGAAGCCGAACCAGCCTTCGGTAGCACTGAACAGTCGCAGTACCGCGCTGTGTTCAATCATCACGCCCTTGGGCACGCCGGTGGAACCGGAGGTGTAGATGATGTATGCCAGGTCGGCATCGCTGGCCTGGGGATCGGCGGGCAGGTCTGTCCCGGGCTGCTCGCTCCAGTTGCCGCGGTGCGGGTCCAGTGACAGCACCGTGCAGGCGGCAGGCACCTGCAGCGCTGGCGGTAGTGCCCCGAGGGTCAGCACCACCCGGGGGCTGCTGTCGCCAAGGATGAAGTTCAAGCGTTGTGCGGGATAGACCGGGTCCAGCGGCACATAGGCGCCGCCGGCCTTGAGACTGGCCAGGATGCCAATGAGCATGTCCAAGCCGCGCTCGGCGTGGATCGCCACACGGATGTCCGGGCCGACACCCAGCTCCCGCAGGCGATGAGCCAGGCGGTTGGCGCGCTGGTTGAGCGCCCGATAACTGAGGGTCTGCGTGCCGTATTGGAGTGCAATGGCATCGCCTCGGCGCGCCGCCTGGGCCTCGAAACGCTGGTGCAGGCGTTCGCCCGTCGCCGGCTCTACGCGGACGACCGGGTTGAAACCGTCGAGCAACTTTTGGCGTTCGGTCCGGCTGAGCAAGTCGATGCTGGTCACGGTCTGTCGATCGTCGGCGACCATGGCCCGCAGCACCGCCAACAGCGCATGCCAATGGCGCGTCACGGTAGCAGCATCGAATAGCGCAGTGGCGTAATTGAAACCGCCCTGGATCACGCCGTCGGCCTCATGGACGTCCAGCGCCAGGTCGAACTTGGCCGTGGTCACGGGTGCGCCCACGCTTTCCAGCTGCAAGCCGTTGCCCAGGTCAAGCTCCCCACGGGGCGCGTTCTGCCAGGCCAGCATCAATTGGAACACTGCGTTATGGGCCTGCGACCGCGGTGGGTTGAGGGCTTCGATGACCTGCTCGAAGGGCAAGTCCTGATGGTCCTGGGCGGCGAGGGCGAGCGCCCTGACCTGGGCCAGCAGCGCGTCGACCCGCGGCCCTTCGTCCAGGTCGATGCACAGGGCCTGGAAGTTGACGAAGAAGCCGATCAACGGTTCCAGCTCGACCCGGGCACGGTTGGCGACGGGTGAGCCGATGACCACCTGGGCTTGGCCCGAGAGGCGACTGACCACCACGGACCAGGCGGCCAGCAAGGTCATGTACAAGGTGACGCCATGGCGCTGGCTCAAGGTTTTGAGACCCCGGGTCAGTTCCGCGTCGATATGCACTGGCAAGCTGGCCCCCGCGTAATCCAGCCGCGGCGGACGTGGCCGGTCGGTGGGTAGGGTGACGCAGCTCGGTGCGGCGCCCAGGTGTGCAGTCCAGTAGGCACGCTGGCGCTGCAGTTCATCGCCTTGCAGCCAGTGGCGTTGCCACAGGGTGTAGTCGCCGTACTGGCGCGCCAGCGCCGGCAATGGATCGTCCCGGCCCTGGCTGAAGGCCTGGTAGAGGCGGGAGAATTCGTCGGTGAGCACCCCCATGGACCAGCCGTCCGAGACCAGATGGTGCACGGTTACCAGCAGGATGTGGTCATCAGTGCTCAGGCGCAGCAGGCGGGCACGGACCGGCCATTGACAGGTGAGGTCGAAGGGCCGGTCGGCTTCTTCGGCGCAATCGACCTGCCAATCCGTCGCGCCGGCGGTACTCAGGTCCAGGCTGACCAGCGGCAAGGCAGCGGGCGGGTCGATCACCTGTCGCGCATGTCCGGCCAGGCTGACGAAGCGCGTGCGCAGGCTTTCATGGCGCGCCACGATGCGGTCAAGGGCCCGACGCAGGGCGTTTTCATTCAATTGGCCACGCAAGCGCAAACCGGCCGGCATGTTGAAGGCCGCTGTCGAATCCGGATTGAGCTGCTGGATCAACCACAGGTTTTGCTGGGCGAACGACAGCGGTAGCGGTTGACTGCGATCAGCCTCCGGCAACGGTTCCTGGCGGTTGTGGACGGAGCCGCCAAGCAGCGTGGCCAAGGCGTGCAGGCGCGGCTGGGCGAAGACCGCCGAAAGCGGCACTTCCAGACCCAACCGATGGCGGACCTGGGCGAGCAAACGCAACGCCAGCAGCGAATGCCCGCCGAGGGCGAAAAAGTCATCCTCCCGGCCAATCGACTCGACGCCAAGCAGTTCACTCCAGATCGCCGCCAGACTGGCTTCCAACTCGCCTCGCGGCGCGCTGTAAGGCGTCTGGGCGAATGACTCGGGCGTTGGGACCGGCAGGCGCAGGCGATCGACCTTGCCATTGCCGGTCAGCGGCAGGCTCGCCAGTTGCACGAAGGCACCTGGCAACATGTACTCCGGCAGGCGTTCGCTCAACTGGCTGCGCAACGCCAATGGTGACAGCGCTTGGGCGGCGCTGAAATAGGCCACCAGGCGGGGCTCCCCATGTTCGCCCGGTTGCACGACGACCACCGACTCGCGAATGCCGGGCACTTGATCGAGGCGACTCTCCACCTCGGCCAGCTCGACCCGATAACCGCGGATCTTGACCTGCGAGTCGTTGCGTCCCAGGTATTGCAAGGTCCCCTCGGCGGTCCAGCGCGCCAGGTCGCCGGTTTTGTACAGGCGTGCTTCGGAGCGTGGGTCTAAGGGGTATTCAATGAAGCGCTCGGCGGTCAGGTCCGGTCGATTCAGGTAGCCTTGGGCCAGGGCCAGGCCCTTCACATGCAGCTCACCCACGGCCCCTTGGGGCACCCACTGGCCATGTGCGTCCAGCAGGCACACCTGGGTGTTGGCAATCGGCCGACCGATCACCGGTACGTCGGCCCATTGCTCGGGATCATCGCCCAAGGTATGGGCACAGACCACATGGGTTTCGGTCGGACCGTAGTGGTTATGCAGGTGCGCCTGGGGATGCCGGAGGAAAAACGCGCGCAGCGCCGCGGTGATGCGCAAGGCTTCGCCGGCAACGATCACATCGCGCAGCGCCGGCAATGCCAGCGGCGCTTCGCTCCAGCGCTCGGCCAGTGCCGCCAGGGCAATGTACGGCAGGAACAGGCGCTCGATGCGGGTCTCGCAGAGCCACTGCGGCAGGGCGGCGAGGTCCAGGCGCCGGGTCTCTTCCAGCAGCACCAGCGTACCGCCGCTGCCCAGGGTGGAGAACACTTCCTGGAAGGCCACGTCGAAGCCCAGCGCGGCGAATTGCAGGGTGCGCGCGGCACCGGGCAGCGCCTGGCCAGCCTGCCAGGTCAACAGGTTGCTCAGAGCCAGATGCCCCATGGCGACACCCTTGGGCAGGCCGGTAGAGCCGGAGGTGTACATGACGTACGCCAGATCGTCCGGGTTCGGTTGCCCCAGCGGTGGTGCGGCGGGGGCTGGTGTCGCGGTGGCCGAGAGGCGGACGGACAACGTGCGGCAGCCCTCGCCAGTCTGCAAGGCCTCGACGCGCTCGACATCCCACAGCAGCAGGCAGGGCTGGCAATCGTCGAGGATGCCTTGCCGACGGGCAATCGGCTGGCTGGGGTCGAGCGGCACGTAGGCCGCCCCGGTCTTGAGCGTGGCAACCAGGGCCAGCACCATTTCCAGGCTACGGGGCAGGTGGATGGCCACGCGTTGGCCGGGCCCTGCACCCTGGTCGATCATTGCCCAGGCCAAGTGGTTGGCCTGGCGGTCCAGTTCCCCATAGCTCAAGCCGCGCCCATGCAGTTCGACGGCAATGGCGTCAGGCTGCAGCAGCGCTTGACGTTCGAAGGGGCGGTGCACCCAGCCCGCTTCAGGAAATGGCGTCGGCGCCGGGTTGAGCTGGTGCAGCAGGCGCTGGCGTTCGTCGGCGTCGACCAGTGCCAGGTGCGTGACCGCCTGGCGATCGTCGGCGATGAACTGACGCAGCACCTGGACCAGATAGGACCAATGCCGGCTGATGCTGGCGCAGTCGTACAGGGCGGTGGCGTAGTTGAGCCCGCCGACGATCCGTCCCTCGGCTTCGTAGAGTTCCAGGGAAAGATCGAACGGCGCGGTGGCCTGCTCGCCGGCCAGGGGCGTGAGGCTCAAGCCGTCGAGGTCCAGGCTGCTGCGAGGCGCGTTCTGCCAGGCGAACATCAGCTGAAACACCGGCGTATGAGCCAGAGAGCGCGGCGGGTTGAGCGCCTCGACCACATGCTCGAACGGGACGTCCTGGTGGGCTTGGGCCTGCAAGGCATGCTCGCGGACCTGGGCCAGCAACTGGCCGACTTCCGGTGCGCCGCTCAAGTCCACACACAATGCCTGGGTGTTGACGAAAAAGCCGATCAGCGGCTCCACTTCGCTGCGCGTGCGGTTGGCCACCGGGGTGCCGATCACCACTCGCGTCTGGCCGGACAGGCGCGCCACCACCACGGACCAGGCCGCCAACAGCGTCATGTACAACGACGTGCCGTGGCGCCGCCCCAGCGCCTTGAGCGCCGAAGCGGTGGACTCATCCAGGGCCACCTCCAGGCGCGCACCGGCGAAATCCTGGCGCGGCGGCCGCGGGCGGTCGGTGGGCAGGTCGACCCGTTCCGGGGCCTCGCGCAGGTGTTCGAGCCAATAGGCCAACTGCCTGGCGCCACGCTCCCCGGCCAACCATTCACGTTGCCAGGCGGCGTAGTCGGCGTATTGAATGGCCAGGGGCGCGAGCGAGTCGGGTGCGTTGCCGTGGAAAGCTTTGTACAGAACCGAGAGCTCGTCGATCAGCACGCCGATGGACCACCCGTCAGCAATGATGTGGTGCAAGGTCACGTGCAGTACGTGGCGATGGACACGCTGGCGCGCCAACCACACCCGCAGCAGCGGACCCTCGCTCAGATCGAAGGGCCGAGCGGCTTCTAGGGCCATGGCGGGCTGCAAGTCGGCGGCTTCGGCCAGCTCCACCCGTTCATAATCCCAGCGTGGCGTGGGGTCTATGACCTGATGGACTTCGCCGTCCTGCTCGATGAACCGCGTGCGTAGCACCGCGTGGCGCTCGACGATACGCGTCAGGGCACTGCGCAGGGCGTTTTCGTCCAACTCTCCATCCAATTGCAGGGCACCGCTGATGTGATAGGCGGCGCTGGCCTGGGCATCCAACCGTGCGATGAACCAGAGCCGCTGTTGGGCGAATGACAAGGGCCGCGCTGCTGCCTGCGGCAACACGGGAATGCCGGTCAGGACACTGCATGTCGCGTTGGCCAGCAGCGGTGCCAGTCCGGCCACGCTCGGGTGCGCGTACAGGGCGGCCAGGGGCAGTTCCAGGCCCAGGCGCTGGCGCACCCGCGAAACCCATTGCACGGCCAGCAGCGAATGCCCACCCAGCTCGAAGAAATCATCGTGTCGACCCACCCGGGCCACGCCCAAGAGGTCGCACCAGATTTCGGCCATGAGGCATTCCTGTTCGCCACGCGGTGCCTCGTAGGCTTGGGTACTCCAAGCGTCTTCGCCGGGGGGCGGCAAGGCCGCGCGGTCGAGTTTGCCGTTTGGCGTCAGCGGCAGGCTGTCCAGCGGTACGATCAGGGCCGGTACCATGTGCCTCGGCAAAACCTCGGCCAGGGCATCGCGCAGGGCCGGCGCGACCAGCGGTCCATGATCGGCGGCCGCCACGGCGTAGGCCACCAACGCCGGCTCGCGACCCTCGCGCGCCAGTGCCAGCACCGCCGCCGAGCTGACCTGGGGCAATGTCAGCAAAGCCGCTTCGATTTCCCCCAGTTCGATGCGGAAGCCACGGATCTTGACCTGGAAGTCGTTGCGTCCCAGGTAGTGGAGTTGACCCTCGGCATCCCAGAAACCCAGGTCGCCCGTGCGGTACAGCCGCGCCGTCGGGTCGCTGCTGAACGGGTCGGCCAGGAAGCGCTCCTGGGTCAGTTCCGGGCGACGATGGTAACCCCGCCCGACGCCGGCACCGCCGATGTACAGCTCGCCCGGCACGCCCACCGGCAATGGCTGCAGGGCCTCGTCGAGGACATGCACCTGGGTGTTGTCGATGGGCCGGCCGATGTGCGGCAGGAACCCACGGTCACGGTCCATCGACACCCAGGTCGAATAGACCGTGGTTTCGGTCGGGCCGTAGAGGTTGTTGACCTGGCGCACCGCGCTATCGGCGAACAACCGCTCCACCAGTGCCCGAGGCAACGCCTCGCCGGCCAGGTTGACGCACGCCAGCGAAGCCGCCAGGGCATCGGCGCGCAGCAGCGCGTCGAGCGCCGACGGCACGGTGTTGAGCAGGCTCAGGTCCGGGCGCTGATCGAGCAAGGCGAGGGCGTCGTCCACCAGTTCCAGGGTGCCGCCACAGGACAGCGGTGCGAAGGACTCGAACACCGACAGGTCGAAGTTGATCGAGGTGCTGAACAGGCTGCGCTCAAGGGTTTGCGCACTGAAGCTGCGCAGCGCCCAGTCAAGGAAGTTACGCGCGTTGCGGTGCTCGATCATCGCGCCCTTGGGCTGCCCGGTGGAACCGGACGTGTAAATTATGTAGGCCAGGTGATGGGGCTCAAGCCCCGCGCCCAACGGCGCGACGCCCTGTGGTGCGTCGTTGCCGCGCAGCACCTCGTCGACGTTCAGGCGCTGGCAATCGCTGGCGAGGGGCAGCGTCAGCGGCGCATCGCCCATCGTCAGGATTGCCACCGGGGCGCTGTCTTCGAGCATGTAGGCCAGGCGCTGGGCCGGGTACGCCGGGTCTAGCGGAACATACGCACCGCCGGCCTTGAGCACGGCGAAAAGCGCGACGATCAGTTCGGGGCTGCGGCGCAAATGGATGCCGACCCGCTGGTCGGGGCCGACGCCGAGTGCCTGCAGATGCCGAGCCAGTAGATTGGTTTGGCGCTCCAGTTGGGCATAGGTCAGCTCACGACCCTTGCAACGTACCGCCACGGCCGCAGGCGTAAGACGCGCCTGGGCTTCGACGCGCGCGTGCAGCAGGGCGCGCTCGGGTTGGGCCCGCTGGGTGGCGTTGAACCGCGCCAGTTGCTGGCGTTCTTGCGCCGGCAGTACGTCGAGGCAGCGGGCAAGCCGCTGCGGGTCGCTATCCAAGGCTTCGACAAGGCTCACCAGGGCGCAGTGCATGAAGCTCCAGGCCCGTTGCGCGCCCACCGTGCCGGCGACTTGCGCGGTCAGGCTGAAGCCCTGGCCCAGGTCGTCCACGGAAAAGGTGAAGGGATAGTTGGTGCGCTCGGCGGTGCTGAGCACGCGCATACCCTCCACCTGCTGGTGCGGGGTGTCTTCCAGGCTGTAGCGGAAATTAAGCAAGGCGCAAAACAGCGGCGAACCGGACGGCACGCCGCTGCAACGCTGGGCCAAGGCCAATGGCGTGTGCTCATGTTCGAGTAGCGCCGACAACGCCTGATGGGTGTGTTGCAGGCTGTCGACCACCGAACGCTGTGCAAAACCGATGCGCAGCGGCAGGGTATTGATGAACACACCCAATGCCTGGTCGGCACCTTGCACCCCTTGCAGTCGCCCCAGCAACACCGTGCCGAACACCACATCGGCGCGGCCGGTGGCCTTGCCCAACACCAGCGCCATGGCCAGGTGAAAGAGGCTGGCCACCCCCACCCGGTGCCGACGCGCGGCCTGGCGCAGGGCAGTTGCCAGCGCCGGTTCAAGAAGGGCGCGTTCCTCATCAAGGGCGCCGGTATTCTGCACGTCGAGCAGGCCGAACGGGGCCGTGGGCTCGCTGACGTCGGCCAGCATCGATTGGAAAAACGCCTGCTGTCGGACGCGGTCCTGGCTCCGCCGAGCGTGCGCGACGAAGCGGCGGAACGGCACCGGTTCCCCCAGTGCGCTGTCCTGGCCCTGTTGAATCAGGACGATTTCTTCGACCATGCGCTCCAGGGTGGTGTGGTCCAGTACCAGGTGATGGTGCAAGACCTGCAACAGCCAGCGCTGCTGCGCGGCGTCGAATGCCTTGACCACCCGCAGCAACGGCGCCTGGCGAATGTCCAGGCGTCGCTGGCGGGAGTCGGTATGGGCTTGCAACTGCGCCAGCGCATCGTCCTGGGTGATACGCAGGACCTCGACCGGCAGCGGCGCGGTGCGCCAGACCACCTGCACCGGTTGGTCCAGGTCTTCCCAGGCCAGGGCGGTGCGCAGGATGTCGTGACGCGCGATGACCCGTTGCAAGGCTTCGCAGAACGCGTCCAGGCCGGTCTCCTGGTCAAACGCCAGGGTGGTGTGCAGCAGGTAGGTGTCGCCCTGATCCTGCAAGAGATAATGAAAGAACAGGCCTTCCTGCAACGGGGCCAAGGGGTAGATGTCCTGTACGTTGGCCGCGCCCCCTTCAACATTGGCAACGATCCGATCGATCTGTGCCTGGGTCAGGTCCACCAAGGGCAGCAGGTCCGGGGTGATCCGGGTACAGCCCGCTGGCAAGGAACTGGCTGATACGTCAAGGGGGGCTGCCGGCGTTTCGCCGTGTTCAGCCAGGATCGCCGCGAGTGCGCCGACCGTAGGGGCGCCGAACAGCGTCCGTACATCGATGGCCCAACCGTCCACCCGCAGCTGCTCGACCAACTGCACCGCCAGCAGCGAATGCCCGCCCAGGGCAAAGAAGTTGTCCTGGCGTCCCACCCGCGGCACGCCGAGGGTTTGCGCCCACAGCTCGGCGAGACGATGTTCTACGGGGCCTTGCGGTGCTTCGTAGCGCTGCAGGGCGAAGTGATTTTCACTCGGCTCGGGCAGCGCGCGGCGGTCCAGCTTGCCGTTGGCGGTCAGGCTAAAAGCCTCCACGTGCACAAAGGCCGCCGGCAGCATATAGTCGGGCAATACCGCGGCCAACCGGGCCCGTAGCTCATCGGGCTGTTGAGCCTGGGTCGCACTGAAATAGGCCAATAAGCGCTGCTGAGCGTCGACCCGCACCACCGCTTCGGTGATGCCGGGCAGAGCCTTGAGCTGCGCTTCGATTTCCCCCAGCTCGATGCGAAAGCCGCGAACCTTGACCTGCAAGTCGTTACGTCCGAGGAACATCAGCACGCCGTCGGCCCGCCAGCGCACCAGATCACCGGTGCGGTACAGCCGCGTACCGGGGCGAAAGGGTTGGTGACGAAGCGCTCTTCGCTCAATTGCGCCTGGTTCAGGTAACCGAGGGCCAGTCCGTCGCCACCGATGTACAGCTCGCCAGCGACGCCGATGGGCAGCGGCTGGCGCTGCTCGTCGAGGACGTAGACCTGGGTATTGCCGATGGGCCGACCGATGGGAATGTCGCCCGCCAGTGCATCCTCAAGGGTGATGCGATGGGTGGTGGCGAAGGTGGTGCTTTCGGTGGGGCCATAGCCATTGAGCAATTGTCCGGGGGGCGATCGGCGCAGCACCCGTTCGATGCAGCGCGGATCGAGCACATCACCGCCCACCATCAACAAGCGCAGGGCGGCGAAGGCCGGGGCGAGGGCGTCGGCGAACTGATGGAACAACCCGGCGGTGAGCCACAGCACGCTGACTTCGTGGCGCAATAGGTGTTCATTCAAGCGCTCGGCGTCGAGCACGGTCTGGCGCGGGCAGACCACCAGGCAGCCGCCGTTGAGCAGGGCGCCCCAGATTTCGAGGGTGCTGGCATCGAAGGCCGGGTTGGCGGCCAGTGCGATGCGGTCCTGGGCGGTGAAGTCGGCAAAGCCGTTGTTGCGCACCAGTCGGATGACGGCCCGGTGCGGCACTTGCACGCCTTTGGGCACGCCAGTGGAACCGGAGGTGTACATGATGTAGGCAGGGGCATTTGCCGGCGCCGCGTTGACCTGACGCTGGGGCGCGTCATCGTCCAGGGACAGGTCCGAGTCCCACGGCACCAGCACCCGGCACGCCATGGCAGCGTCCAGCGGCGTGGCCGGCCATTCGTCAACGAGCAACCAGGCGCTGCCGCAATCCTCGAGCAGGGCGCGCTGGCGCTGCGCCGGAGTAGCGGTGTCGATGGGCACGTAGGTCGCACCATTTTTCAGGATTGCCAGAATTGCCGTGATCAGGCGCGGGCCACGCTCCAGGCACAGCGCCACCCGGGCACCTTCGTCAATGCCCTGGGCGGCCAGCCAGTGAGCCAGTTGCTCGGCGCGCTGGTCGAGCTGGCGGTAACTCATGGAGCCGGCGTCGTCCTGGATCGCCGGGGCGTCGGGCCGGCGGCGAGCCTGGGCCTCGAAGAGGCTGTGCAACGGCTCGTCGGCGGGGTAGTCGTGGGCCGTGTCATTGAAACCGTGCAACACCTGATAGCGTTCGTCTTCACCGAGGATCGACAGCCCATCGAGCGTCTGCTGGTCATCGTTGACCATGGCTTGCAGGGTGGTGCACAGCGCCTGCCAATGACGTTGCACGGTGGCCGCGTCGAACAGGGCGGTGGCATAGGTCAGGCGGCCGGCGATCATGCCGTCGCGTTCGTGCAGGTTCAGGGTCAAGTCGAACTTGGCGCTGTCTTCGGCGGTGGCCAGCGGCGTGAGTTCCAGGGTGCCCAGTTCCAGGCTCGGCTGCGGCGCGTTCTGCCAGGCGAACATGACTTGGAAGATCGGGCTGTGGGCCAGCGAACGCGGCGGATTCAGAGCCTCCACCAACTGCTCGAAGGCGACGTCCTGGTGCGCCTGGGCGTCCAGGGCGGTGCGCCGCACTTGGCCCAGTAGCTGGTCCACTCGTTCGACATCGGCAAACCGCACGCGCAGAGCCTGGGTGTTGACGAAGAAGCCGATCAGCGGCTCGATTTCGGCGCGGGTGCGGTTGGCCAGCACCGAGCCAATCACCACGTCGTCCTGCCCGGACAGGCGTGCCAGGACCACCGACCAGGCAGCCAGCACGGTCATGAACAGGGTGTTGCCATGGCGCTCGCTAAGTTGCCTGAGGGCCTGCACCAATGCGGCCTCCATGCTCACGTCGAGACTGGCACCGGTGAAATCCTGCTGCGCCGGGCGCGGCCGGTCCAGCGCCAATTGCAGCAACGGCGGGGCATCGGCGAGTTGCACGCGCCAGTAGGCCAATTGTTCGGTGACCCGTTGGACCTGACGGGGAGAGCGCTGCCACAGCGCGTAGTCGGGGTACTGGATGGCCAGTGGCGGCAGGGGATCGGTGCGGTCCTGGATGAACGCTCGGTAGAGTTCGCTCAGCTCACGGGTGAGCACGCCCAGCGACCAGGCGTCGCCGACGATATGATGCAAGGTCACCAGCAGCACATGCTCCTGGTCGGCCAGGCGCAATAGACAGCCACGGATCAGCGGACCACGTGCCAAGTCGAAAGGTGCTTCGGCGGCTTCGACGCAGTGAGCCTGAAACACCGCGGGTGGCTGGTCCCGCAGGTCGACGCTGCGCAGGGAGAAATCCGCTGGCGGGTCGATGACTTGGTAGGGCTCGCCGCCTTCGGTCACGAACCGGGTGCGCAGGGCTTCATGCCGCTCGACGATGCGCGACAGCGCGGCGCGCAACGCCGGCTCGTGCAGTTCGCCGCGCAGGCGCAGACCGCCGGCCATGTGGTAGGCAGCACTGGCCTGGGCATCCAGGTGGGCGATGAACCACAGGCGTTGCTGGGCGAACGACAGCGGCAGTGGCGCCAGCCGGGCACCGACCGGGATCCGCGCAGTGCCAAGGTGGCCCGACGCGGCCAAGGCTTCGATGGCTCGCGCCTGTTGTTGCAAGATCGGGTGCTCGAAGACGCTGGCCAGGGGCAGCTCGATCCGCAGCTGTTGGCGCAGTTGGGAAACCAGTTGCACGGCCAGCAGCGAATGCCCCCCGGATTGGAAGAAATGCGCCTGGCGGCTGACCTGCGCCAAGCCCAGCAGCCGGCCCCAGATCGCCGCCAGTTGGGTTTCCAATGGGCCCTGGGGCGCCTCGAAGTGGCCGTCGACAACCTGATCCGGGGCCGGCAAGGCACTGCGATCGAGTTTGCCATTGGGGGTCAGGGGCAGCGCCGGCAAGGTCACATAAGCACTGGGTTGCATGTATTCGGGCAGCGCCGCGGCCAGGGCATCGCGCAATTGCGCCTCGCTCACCGGGGACTCGGGCTGCATCACCCAGTACGCTACCAGGCGCGGGTCGCCTGGCACGTCCTGGCGGGCAATGACCACCGCGTGCTGCACGCCCGGCACCCGGCTCAGGGTGCTTTCGATTTCGCCCAACTCGATGCGATAGCCACGCACCTTGACCTGGAAATCGTTGCGGCCCAGGTACAACAACTGTCCGTCGGGCGTCCATCGACCGAGGTCGCCGGTGCGGTACATTCGCGCACCGGCTTCGCTGGCGAACGGGTCCTGGACGAAACGCTCCTCGGTCAACGCCGGTCGATTCAGGTAACCACGCGCCACCCCGGCGCCACCGATGTAGATTTCGCCGGTGACCCCCAAGGGCACCAACTGACGATGGGCGTCGAGCAGGTACACCCGGGTATTGTCCAACGGCCGGCCGATGCCCGGCACGAAACCCTGGTCACGGTCCATGGACACCCACGTCGAATAGGTGGTGGTTTCCGATGGGCCGTACAGGTTGCACAGCCGCTGTACGGCACTGTTGGCGAAAATTTGCTCCACCAGTCCTTGCTTGAGGGGTTCGCCCGCCAGGTTGACCACCTGAGTCGACAGTGGAATTGCCTGGGCACCGACCAGCGCATCGAGCGCCGAAGGCACACTGTTGATCAGCGTCACCGGCACGGGGCAGTCGAGCAGCGCCAGGGCATTGCTGGCCACATGCAGGGTCGCGCCGGCGGCCAGCGGCACGAAGTATTCGAAGACCGCCAGGTCGAAGTTGATCGACGTGGCGAACAGGCTGTCGCGCAGGCTGGCGGCGTCGAAGGCCTGCAATGCCCAGTGCAACAGGTTGCAGGCGTTGCGGTGCTCGATCATCACGCCCTTGGGGGTGCCGGTGGAGCCGGAGGTGTAGATCACGTAGGCCAGGTGATGCCCGCCCAGGCCCAGCTGGACGGGGTCCGGGTTGTCGGCAGGTTGTTCGGCGAGGCGCGCCTGGGTCTGCGGATCGTCCAGGCACAGCAGCGTGCAGCCTTCGCTGGCAGCCATGTTCGATTGCAGTGCAGCGACGGTCAGCAACGCCCGCGGGGTGCTGTCGTCGAGCATGTGCGCCAGGCGTTCGCGGGGGTAGGCCGGGTCCAGCGGAACATAGGCCGCCCCAGCCTTGAGAATGCCCAGCAGGGCTACCAGTAGGTGCGGACCACGCTCAAGACAAATCGCTACGCGACTGTCGGGGCGAACCCCGGTTTGCACCAACAGGTGGGCCAAGCGATTGGCCTGGCTGTTGAGTTGCCCATAGGTCAACGGCGCGACCCCGCCAGCAGCGTCGAAACGTGCGGCGATGGCCTCGGGCTGACGCTCGGCCTGCTGTTCCAGGGCCCGATGCAGCAAGTCCTCGGCGGGCCGTTCGCGGGCCGTGGCGTTGAAGGTCTGCAGCAGTCGCTCGCGTTCCGCCTCGGGCAATACCGAAAGGTGGCAAGCCAGTGTGTCGGGCTGCCGTTCGAGGGCGTCCAGCAGGTTTTCCAGAGCACTGCCAAGCCAGCCGAGCACCGGCGTGGCGCCGACCTGGGAATCGATCTGCAGGCTCAACGAGAAACCCTCGCCGAGGTCGTCCACCGAGAGGTTGAACGGGTAATTGGTGCGTTCCTCGCCGCCGAGCACGCGCATGCCAGCGAGCGCCGGGGCCTGGTCGTTGCCTGCGCTGTGGCGGTAATTGAGCAGCGCCGAGAACAGCGCGGTGCCATTGGGCAGGGCGCTGCAGCGTTGGGCCAGGGCCAGGGGCGCGTGTTCGTGGGCGATCAGTCGGCTGAGCAGGGTGTGGGTTTGCTGCAGCGCCTGTTCCACGGGGACGGCCAGGCGCACCCGCAGCGGCAGGGTATTGATGAACAGGCCCATGGCCGTGGCGGCCTCGGCGGCGCCCGATAACCGCCCGAACATCACCGTGCCGAACACCACGTCGTCGCGACCGCTGGTCTTGCCCAGCACCATCGCCCAGGCCAGGTGGAACAGGCTCGCGCTGCTGACGTGCAGGCGCCGCGACAGCTCGCGGATGCGCCGACTCAACGCGACCGGCAGCGGCGCCTCCAACGTCTGCACCTGGCTACCATCCCCCCGTACATTGAGCAGGCCGCACGGTGCTGTAGGCTCGTCGATATCGCCCAGCAGTTCGCTGAAAAAAGCCGTGTGTTGTGCCTCGCTCAAGCCCTGGCGGGCGCGCATGACGAAATCGCGAAACGGCTGTGGCGCCTGTAATTGGTCCACGCACCCTTGCTGGATCGCCGCGACTTCCCCCACCAGCCGCTCCAGGGAGGTGTGGTCCATGACCGCATGATGGTGCAGCAGTTGCAACAGCCAGCGCCCGCCGGCCGGGTCCTCGGCGGCGACTGCGCGCATCAGTGGCGCCTGGCGCAGGTCCAGGCGTTGCCGACGCGGATCGGTATGGATTCGCAGCGCGGCTTCGACATCGGCCTGGTCGGTGGTGAATGGCTCCAGGATCAGTGGAGCCTGGCGCCAGACCACCTGCACCGGTTCGTCGAGGCCTTCCCAGGCCAGCGCGGTGCGCAGGATGTCGTGACGGGCGATGGCCTGGTTCAGGGCTTCCATGAAGCGCAGCAGGCAGGCCTCATCGTCGAAGGCCAGCAACACGTGGAGCAAATAGGTATCGCCATGCGTCTGCAGAAGATGGTGAAACAGAATGCCGGCCTGCAACGGCACCAGGGGATAGATATCCTGGATATTGGCCGCGCCACCCGGGACGCCGGCAACGATGCTTTCGATTTGCGCCTGATCGAGCTGACACAGGTCGAGCATCGCCGGGGTGATGTCGGTGGTACCCACGGGCAGTCCGCTAGTCCGGTCCACCGGGGTCGCGGGCTGGCGCAGTGCTTCGATCAGCGCGGGTTTGTGGCTGCGCAGCAGTGCGATCAGTGCCTGGTCGGCCAGGACTTCGTCGTCGGCCACTACCGACAGTTGATCGCCGCGCAGGGACAGGGTGACGCCACGGTGTTTGAGCAAGGCCAGCAATTGATCCGCAGTCACAGGAGCAGTTCCTTCAATGGAGTGGTGACCGCCGCCAGACCGGCGAGGGTCGGCGCGGTGAACAGTTGGCTGATGTCGGCCCGCAGGTTGTGCTGGCGCAGGCGCTCGACCAACCCCATGGCGATCAGCGAATGGCCGCCCAGGGCGAAGAAATTGTCGTGGCGGCTGACCCGCTCGACACTCAGCAGCTCGCACCAGAGGGCGGCCAGGACGATCTCGATTTCGCCCTGGGGCGCTTCATAGGGCGTCTGCACGAACGCCTGGGCGTCCGGCTCGGGCAGCGCGTTGCGGTCGAGCTTGCCGTTGGCGGTCAGCGGCAGCCGGTCCAGGCGCACATAGGCACTGGGCAGCATGTAGTCGGGCAAATGTTCGCTCAGCGCGGTGCGGGCCAGGCCTGGAGTCGGCGGTGTGTCGCCCTGCAAGTAAGCGATCAGCCGGTCCACGCCGTGGCGATCGGGACGGCCCACCACCACGGCCTGGCGCACCCCGGGCAGCGCCAGCAAGTGGCTTTCGATTTCACCCAGTTCGATGCGATGCCCGTGGATCTTCACCTGGAAGTCGGTGCGTCCCAGGTAACTGAGGCTGCCATCCGACTCCCAGCGGCCCAGGTCGCCGGTGCGATACAGACGAGCATCGGGTGCGTGGGTAAACGGGTCGATGAGGAAACGTTCGCCGGTGAGCGCCTCACGCCGCCAGTAACCACGCGCCACCCCCTGGCCGCCGATATGAATCTCTCCAACCACCCCCTGCGGGACGCGCCGACCGTGGGCGTCGAGCACTTGCACCCGGGTATTGGGCAGCGGTTTTCCGAGGCTCGGCAGCGCGTGTTGATCGAGCCAGGCGCTGGTGGTGTCGACTGTGCACTCGGTGGGCCCGTAGACGTTCAGCACCCGCGCGCCGGCTTCGTTGGCCAGTTGTGCCCACAGTTCAGCGGGCACCGCCTCGCCACCCAGCAGGATGCATAGCGGCAACGGCTGTGGCTGGACTTGGGCCTGCCGGTACTTAAGCAGCGCTTGCAACTGGCTCGGTGTGCAATCAAACAGGGTGACTTGCTGGTGGTGCAGATAATCCAACAGCGCCCCGGCATCCAGTCGTATGCGTTTGGGGATCAGCACCAGGCAGTGACCACTGAGCCATTGGCAAAGCTGCTGCACCGAGGCATCGAAAGCCATCGACGCATTGAGAGAGCAGCGGCTGTTGGCGGGCAGGTCGTCCAGACGCTGGCGCAGGCCGGCCCACAGATTGAGCACCGAGCGGTGCTCGACCATGACCCCTTTGGGTTGCCCGGTGGATCCAGAGGTGTAGATCATGTACGCCAGGTCAGCCGGCTGCGGGCCTGGCGCGGTTTCTGCCGCTGCTGGAGCGTGCCGCCAGTCAGCTACTCCAGGGGCGTCGAGGCTGATCAACGGTCCGCCCGTAAAGGCGGGCAGCCGGTCGCGCACCTGCTCCTGGGTGATCAGCGCCGCGGGGGCACTGTCATCCAGCAGATAGGCCAGGCGGCTGGCCGGGTAGTCGGGGTCCATCGGCACATAGGCACAGCCGGCTTTCCACACCGCCAGCAGGGCGACCGCCGCATGCGCCTGGCGCTCCAGGCAGACAGCGACGAACTGACCGCGCCGCAGCCCTTGGTCCAGCAGGTGATGGGCCAGGCGACTGGCTTGTCGGTCGAGCTCACGAAACGTCAGGGACTGATGCTCGTCGATCACTGCCAAGGCGTCCGGCGTTGCCGCGACCTGTTCGGCAAACCGCTGCGTCAGCGTACCTTCGGGCGCAGCCGTGGGCGGCGGGTTGAAGCGGTCCAGATGCGCCTCTTCCTGCGGGGGGAGCACGCACAATTGCTGGACCGGCATGTCGCCTGCCTGTGCCAAGGCCTCTACCAGCGAATCGAGGGCTTGTAACATGAACTCCACGAGCCGCTCTGGTGCGTGTTCGGGGTGGGTCTGGGCCGTGAGCTGAAAACCTTCGCCCAGGTCGTCCATCGCCAGGTTGAAGGGGTAATGGGTGCGTTCTTCACTGTGCAGCAGGGTCATTCCCGGCATCGCCTGGGGGATGTTCGCTTGCCCGGCATGGCTGTAGCGGTAGTTGAACAGCGCACTGAACAGGGCTGTGCCCGCCGGCACCGCGCTGCATCGCTGGGCCAGCGCCAGCGGGGTCTGTTCGTGGCAGAGCAGACCGTTCAAGGCATCCTGAACCCTGTGCAGCGCAGCGTTGGTACTGTCTTGCAGGTGCACGCGCAACGGCAGCGTGTTGATGAACAGACCCAGGGTCCGGTCCGCATGGGCGCCAGCTTGCAAGCGTCCGAACAGCACTGTGCCGAACACCACATCGTCGCGGCCGCTGAGGCGCCCCAGCACCAATGCCCACGCCAGGTGGCAGATACCTGCAACGCTCACGCCGTGGGCATGGGCCTGCTGGCGCAGCCGGCGCGCCAGGTCCGGGGTCAACGCCTGCCGGTGCTCCAGGGCTTGCCAGCGCGGATCGGCGCGCAAGTCGACGTCGAAAGGCAAGGTCGGCTCGTCCAGGTCGCCCAACTGCTCGCTGAAGAACTTGCACGCAGCGTCCACCACCTCCGGACGCCGTGCCTGGGCCACCAGGCCACGGGGGCTGGTGGGCGCGGGCAGTTCTGCCCGACGACCGCCTTCGATCAGGGCAATTTCCTCGACCATCAACTCCAGGGAGGTGTGATCCACCACCACATGATGATGCAGCAACAACAGCAGCCAACGGTCATGGACCGCGTCATAGGCCACGCGGGCTTCGATCAGCGGCGCCTGGCGCAGGTCGAGACGAAAATGACGCGGGTCGGCGCTGGCGTGCAAGCGGGCGGCGATATCCTCGCCGTCGAGCACCAGGCGTCGGGGCGTAAAGGCGACGTGCCGCAGAACCACTTGCAATGGCTCGTCCAGATCCTCCCAGAGCACCAGGGTACGCAGCGCGTCATGCCGGGCAATGACCTGTTCCAGCGCGGCACAGAACCGTTGCAGGCAGGCCTCGTCGGTAAACGCCAGCAAGCTGCGTAGCACGTAGCGATCGCCGTCTTGCTGGGCCCGATGGTGATAGAGCATGCCTGCCTGCAACGGGCCCAGCGGGTAGATGTCCTGGATGTTGGCAGCACCGCCGGGCATCTGTGCGGCGATCTGGTCGATACGCGCTTGGGACAACGCCACCAGGTCGAGCATCTCAGGGGTGATGCGCGAACAGGAGGGCGCGATGGCGCTGACGCTGGCCTCAGGCGCGGCGCTACGCTCGAGTGCTTCCAGGCGCCGGGCCTGAGCGGCGAGGGTCGAGCGCTCGAAGACGCTGCGGATGTCCAGGTTCCAACCATTGCGACGCAGTTGTTCGAGCAGTTGCACCGCGAGCAGCGAGTGCCCGCCAAGGCTGAAAAAATCATCCTCGCGACCGATCTCCGACTGGCCTAGCACCTGTGCCCAGATCGCCGCCAGACGTTGTTCAGTGTCACCGCGAGGTGGCTGCCTGATGCCCTCGACGAGGGTGGTGCCGGGCATCGGCAGAGCCTGGCGGTCGAGTTTGCCGTTGGGCGTCAGTGGCAGGCGCTCCAGGACAATGCAGGCGCCGGGCAACATGTAGTCCGGCAAGTGTTGTTCCAGATGGGCGCGTACAGCCGCCGTGTCGGGAATTGGCCCGTGGGCATCCTCGGCCACCAGGTAGGCGACCAGTCGCGGGTCGCCGGCCGGCGCGGGTTGCGCCACCACCACCGCTTCGCGCACGCCCGGCAGGCCGAGCAACTGGGCCTCGATTTCCCCCAGTTCAATGCGGAAACCGCGCACCTTGACCTGGAAGTCGTTGCGCCCCAGGTACTCCAGGTGCCCGTCGGCCCGCCAGCGCCCCAGGTCGCCGGTGCGGTACATGCGCGCCGCAGCATCATCGACGAATGGATCGGGCAGGAAGCGTTCGGTGGTCAGTTCGCTGCGGTTCAGATAGCCCCGCGCGACACCGGCACCGCCGATGTAGATCTCCCCGGCCACGCCCAGTGGCACCGGTTGGCGGTGTGGGTCCAACAAGTAGATTCGGGTGTTATCCAGGGGACGGCCAATGTCGGCCAGGTAGCCGTCTTCGCGGCGCATCGACAGCCAGGTGGAGTAGGTGGTGGTTTCGGTCGGGCCGTAGAGGTTGCACACCCGGCGCGCCGCGCTGCGGCTGAACAACTGTTCCACCAGCGCAGCCTTGAGCGGTTCACCGGCCAGGTTGATGACGCGGACGGTGTCGGGGATGGCATCGATCCGCAGCAGTTGTTCCACCGCCGAGGGCACGCTGTTGACCAGCGTCACGGCCCGCGGTTGCGCCACCAGCGAGAGGGCGTTGGCCACCAGTTGCAGGGTCGCGCCGGCGGCCAGTGGCACGAAGCATTCGAACACCGCCAGGTCGAAGTTGATCGAGGTGGCGAACAGGCTCAGTTGCATCTCCTCGACCTGGAAATTGTCCAGCGCCCAGTGCAGCAGATTGCAGGCATTGCGGTGCTCGATCATCACGCCTTTGGGCAGGCCCGTGGAGCCGGAGGTGTAGATCACGTAGGCCAGGTGCGCCGGGGTCAGGTTCGGGATCTTTGGGTTGTCCAGGGACAGGGTGTCGAGTCCGTCCGCCAGCGGCGGCGAATCCAGCTGCCAATGGGCTGCGTCTGGGGACGTCGGCAGGCGCCCGTGCGCGGCCTGGCTGGTGAGCACCAGGCGCGGCGCACTGTCTTCGAGCATGTGCAGCAGGCGCGCCGTCGGGTAGGCAGGATCCAGCGGCACGTAGGCTGCGCCGGCCTTCAGGGTGGCGAGCATGGCCACCAGCAGCAGGGGCCCGCGTTCGAGGCAGATCGCCACCCGGTCATCGGGGCACACGCCAGCGGCCAGCAGGGCATGGGCCAGTTGGTTGGCGCGGCCATTGAGTTGCGCGTAGGTGAGTGATGTCTCCTCGGTACTGTCGATTTGCGCCGCCACTCGGTCGGGATGCAGCGCCGCCTGCTGCTCGAAGGGTTCATGCAGGAGGGTGTCGCGTGGGTGCGCCCGGTGGGTGGCGTTGAACTCGTTCAGTACCTGCTCGCGCTCGGCGCTGGGCAATGTGTCCAAGGTGCAAGCGCGTATCGCCGGCGTTGATTCGAGGCTCTGTGCCAGCGTTTCGAGGGCCTGAACCATGTGCGCCAGCACGACCTCGGCGTTCACCGAATGATGAATCTGCCCGGTCAGGACGAAGCCGTCGCCAAGGTCGTCCACGGACAGGCTGAACGGGTAGTTGCTGCGCTCCTCGCTGCCCAGCCACTGCGCACCCGGCAGCGCGAACGCCGGTTGTGCGCTGCGTTGAGCCTGACTGTGACGAAAGTTCAGCAGCGCCGAAAACAGCGGCGTCTGGGCGGGCAGGGCGCTGCACCGTTGCGCCAGCGCCAGGGGCGCGTGTTCGTGGGCCAGCAATTCGATCAGCCGGCCGTGGGTCTGCTGCAGCGCCGTGTGCAGTGGCGCATCGAGGTCGATGCGCAGCGGCAAGGTATTGATGAACATGCCCAGCGCCCGCTCGGCTTGTTCGCCGGCGCTGAAACGGCCGAACAGCACGGTGCCGAACACCACCTCGTCGCGGCCGCTGGACTTGCCGATCAACAGGGCCCAGGCCAGGTGGAACAGGCTGGCAACGCCGACCTCCCAGGTCTTGGCCAACCGTCGCAAACGCCAGTCCAGGCCAGGCTCCAGGACGCGCTGGGACTCCCGATTATCGCGGCCCGAACCTTGTACATCGTGCAGCCCGTAGGGCAGGGTCGGCTCGGCGAGGTCGCCAAGCAGTCGCTGGAAATAAGCCTCGGCGCTGGCCTGGCGATGGGGCAGGCGCGCTTGGGCGACGAACTGGCGAAACGGCACGCTCGGGGGCAGATGGCAATGGGGGTCGAGCATCAGCGCACGAACCTCGGCGAACAGCGACCCCAGGGTGGCGTGGTCGATGGCCAGGTGATGATGGACCAGTTGCAGTTGCCAGTGCTGTGTCGCGCTGTCGAAGCGCACGAAGGCCTGCGCCAGGGGCGCGCGTCGGATGTCCATCGATTGGTCGCTGAACCGTTCACCGTCGGCGAGCTGTTGCACCGGCAGGCTCGCGCTGCGCCAGACCACCTGCACCGGCTCGTCCAGGCCTTCCCAGAGTACCGCGCTGCGCAGAACGTCGTGGCGGGCGATCACTTGGTCGAACGCCGCGACGAAGCCTTGCAGTCGCTCGTGGCTGTCGAAGGCCAGGGTCGCGCGCAGCAGGTAGGCGTCGTCATCCGGTTGCAACAGGTGCTGGAACAGCAAGCCTTCTTGCAGAGGTGCAAGCGGGTAGATGTCCTGGACGTTGGCCGTGCCACCCTCGACAGCCGCGACAACCGAGTCGATCTGCGCTTGCGGCAGGCTGAGCAGGGGTAGCATGTCCGGGGTGATGCGCGGGCAGTCCGGGTCGATGCCCGAGGCGATGGTGGGCGCGTGGGGCTCGGCTGGGCTCACCGGGTGTTCGAGCAGCAAGGCCAGATGGTGAAGGTCCGCCGCGGTGAACAAAGTCCCGATGTCGAGGTGCCAACCTTCGGCCCGCAATTGCTCGACCAGTTGCACGGCCATCAGCGAGTGGCCGCCGAGGGCAAAGAAATTATCCTGGCGGCCCACCCGCGGCACGCCGAGGGTTTGCGCCCAGAGCTCGGCGAGGCGACTTTCCACCGGCCCCTGGGGGGCTTCGTAGCGCTGCAAGGCGAAGTGGTCTTCATTGGCCTCGGGCAGCGCGCGGCGGTCCAGCTTGCCGTTGGCGGTCAGGCTAAAAGCCTCCACCTGCACAAAGGCCGCCGGCAGCATGTAGTCGGGCAGTACCGCGGCCAAGCGGGCCCGTAGCTCGTTGGGCTGTTGAGCCTGGGTCGCGCTGAAATAGGCCAGCAGGCGTTGTTGGGCGTCGACCCGCACCACCGCTTCGGTGATGCCAGGCAGAGCCTTGAGCTGTGCTTCGATTTCCCCCAGCTCGATGCGGAAGCCGCGGACCTTGACCTGCAAGTCGTTGCGTCCAAGGAACATCAGCACTCCATCGGCCCGCCAGCGCACCAGATCACCGGTGCGGTACAGCCGCGTACCGGGGGCGAAAGGGTTGGCGACGAAGCGCTCTTCGCTCAATTGCGCCTGGTTCAGGTAACCGAGGGCCAGTCCGTCGCCACCGATGTACAGCTCGCCAGCGACGCCGATGGGCAGCGGCTGGCGCTGCTCGTCGAGGACGTAGATCTGGGTGTTGCCGATGGGACGGCCGATGGGAATGTCGCCCGCCAGCGCATCTTCGAGGGTGATGCGGTGGGTGGTGGCGAAGGTGGTGCTTTCGGTGGGGCCATAGCCATTGAGCAACTGCCCCGGAGGGGAGCGCCGTAGCACCCGTTCGATGCAGCGCGGGTCGAGCACATCACCACCCACCATCAGCAAGCGCAAGGCGGCGAAGGCCGGGGCCAAAACGTCGGCGAACTGATGGAACAACCCGGCGGTGAGCCACAGCACGCTGACTTCGTGGCGCAGCAGGTGTTCATTCAAGCGCTCGGCGTCGAGCACGGTCTGGCGCGGGCAGACCACCAGGCAGCCGCCGTTGAGCAGAGCGCCCCAGATTTCCAAGGTGCTGGCGTCGAAGGCTGGATTGGCGGCCAAGGCGATCCGATCCTGGGCGGTGAAGTCGGCAAAACCGTTGTTGCGCACCAGCCGGGTGACGGCGCGGTGGGGTATCTGCACGCCCTTGGGCACGCCCGTCGAACCGGAGGTGTACATGACGTAGGCGACAGCACCGGCACGGGTCAGCGGCGGGTTCGGCGCATCTTCGAATGATCCGCCGACATCGATCAGTTGCACGCCTTGCACCACCGGCCTGTCGTCACCTTCGACCAGCAGCCAGTCACTGCCACAATCGGCCAGTACCCGCGCTTGATGGGCCAGGGGAGCATCCCGGTCGATGGGCACATAGGCGGCGCCACGCTTGAGGATGGCCAGCACCGTCACGATCAACGCCGTGCCGCGGGGCAAAGCCAGCGCCACATGATCACCAGCGTTGATACCGCACGCCGCCAGATGCCCGGACAGGCGCTCGGCGCGGTGGTCTAGCTGGCGGTAGCTCAACGACTGTTCGCCATCGAGCAGTGCCGTAGCATCGGGACGCCGTCGTACCTGCGCTTCGAACAGGCTGTGCAGAGCTTCGTCGGCCGGATAGTCACGAACGCTGGCATTGAACCCATGGAGCACTTGCTGCTGTTCGGCGGCGTCCAGCAGCGAGGCCTCGGCCAGCGGCCGGTCGGGGGCGGCCAGCAGCTGTTCGGTCAGATGTTGAAGGCGCCGCAGGTGCGCGGCCATGTCGTCGGCGCTGAACAACCGTGGGTCGTAGTTGAACTCCAGGAGCGGCTCGGTTTTCTCCTCGTAATGACGCAGGTAAATGGCCAACGGGTAGCGCTCGTGACCGTTGTGCCAAGTGCGCAGCGCGCAGCGTGCCGGCCCCAGGTGCACGTCCCCCGGGTATCGTTCGACTGACAGCATCACCTCGAACAAATGGCCGGGATGACCGGCGCGGGCGCGCAATTCGCGATGCAGGGTTTGCAACGGGTAGCGTTGGTGCCGATAGCTGCGCAGCGTCTGGCTGGCCACCTGCTGAACGGCGTGGGCAAAGCTCAGCGTCGGGTCGACCTGCACCGCTAGTGGCAGGACCGAGGAAAACATCCCGGCCGTCCGTTTTTGCAGCGGGTTGCTGCGGTTGTGCACGGGCAGGCCGATGACCAGCTGTTCGCGTTGGTCGGTCATTCGGCTGAAATAATAGGCCAACAGGGCACTGAGGCTGTGGCTCAGCGTGGCCCCCTGGGTTTTCGCCCATTGGCTCAACCGCTCAAGGCGCTCGCCACCCAGGGTCCAGATCGCCTGGGCACTGGGCACCGGCTCGCCGACGTTGGCTCGGGCCTGCTGGAACAACGGCGCCGGCAGTGCCGGAAATTGTTCGAGCCAGTAATCACGGGCCTTGGCGTAGCGCGTCGAGTCGAGGAACGCTTGGTCCCGGGCCACGAAATCGCGATAGCCCTGTGCCAACTCGGCGTCAAGGATAGGCGGCTGGCCTTGCAGCAACTGGTTATAGGCCGCGCTCACAGCCTGGCCGATCAGGCCCACCGAGGTGCCGTCGCAGATCAGGTGGTGATAACGGCTGTTCCACAATGCATGGGTGTCCGACAGCTGGAACCACTCCATGCTCCACAACGGCTGGTCGTAAAGGGTGAACGGGGTACGATTGAGCTGCGTGATGTGGGCCAGGGCGCCGTCGCGGGCCAGGGGTTCGGCGCGCCAGTCGTAGTAGGCCAGTGCACCCTGCACGGTGTCGTCAACCCGTTGCGTCACGTGCCCGGCATGCTCGCTGAAAACCAACCGCAACGCGTCATGTTGGGCCACCACGGCCCGCAGCGCGGCGGTGAACAGGGCGAGGTCCACCGCGCCGTGGATTTCCACGGTGACACCGATGTTGTAGGAGGGGGTATCGGGCGACAGCTGTTGATCGAGCCAGACGGACTGTTGGGTGGAACTCAATGAATAGCATTGCGCTTCGACCATGACACTTCCCTGTGAATGGTTGCGATCCCGGTCGACACGCAGCGGAGGCGGCGACTTTCGCGAACCGATTGTCCTTGAGAACGAACGGCGCACGGGCCTGGTCGACGGGCCTCTCCCTCCTGTCTGCAGAGGGGAGCGAGGCAAGCCACTGGCGGCGCCCGGACGTTCAATCCGAGCGCGTAACATAGCAGCGCTTTCGAAGATGGGAAGCTAATTTTTAAAGGTTGTACGATGTCATAACGCGATCAGATGAACGCGGTTCCGCAGCCTAGAGCGGCCGCCGCGTCGGGGCGGATAAGGTTCACTGCGACGAACACGACGATGGGGTTAGGACCTTTCCGTGCGAACGCTCTTGGACCACAGTGCTGCCGCCAGACAGCCGATGCCAGCCCCGCCCATCACCAACGCCATGCCCTTCGGTGTTCCATCCGCTAACCAACTGACCAATGCTGCACTGAAAATGCCGCTCCCGTAGTGCATGGCCCCGACGAGGGCCAATGTCCAGAAGATTGCCGGCCATGACCACAGCAAAAGGATTGGTGGGCCGCCGGAGGCAGAGTCCCGATCCTTTTGCTGCGGGGCAAACAGGATGTTGCGGCGCTTCCCGAGAATGCATGGGAATTCAAGGCTGAGTTTCCGGATCGGGTCACGCTGATTGAAATCGACCACATGGGCCATGCCGCGTTTCCTGAACAGCCGGATGCCATCGCCAAGCATATTGAAGCCTTTCTCGGGTCGTGAGCGTGCGGCCCACCTGGCTTCAGATATGGTTGAATCACGCACTGCTGGCACTGTTGCTGGCAACTGCTTGAAAAATCAGCGCGTAAGTCATTATCTCCAGATGTGCGGGGAGCTGGAGCACGGCCCTCCGAGTCCTGAGGTGGCTGGTGCAAGGCGCTACTTTCTCTTCCAGTACTTCTGCATTTCGAGAAACAGAAAGGACGCCGTCCAGGTGATCAGCACCAGACCAGTCAGTGCTTGCAGGCCGGTCAGGTACTTGATGTTGCCCACGGGACTGATGTCACCGAAACCGATGGTGGTATAGGTCGTGAAGGAAAAGTACACGCAGTCCATGAAAGAGCCATTGAACTGGCCGGACAGGCTGCCCCACTCGCCATCGCGGGTCATCAGGTAGTACGCCAGGGCGAAGCACCAGACTTCGATCGCGTGCGCCAGCAGAGCGCCCAATACGCCTATGACCATCCTGAAGCGGCTCCAGACCTTCAGCCGTGGCAGCCAGTCGTTCATGCGCAACAGGCATTCGTAATGAATGACCACGGCGGTGATCACTACCAGCATATTGATCAGCGTAATGGTCAGCATGGCGAGCCTCGGCGGGTTGTTCTCAGGACGACGCCCAACTCGCGGCAACCGCGACCAGCTTGAGTGGCAACAGCGCGGGGAAGTCCGCCGGGGTCAGGCTTTCCTTTACCATCAACAGGCGTGCGCCGGTTTCCAGGTCGGAGCGATGCGCCTGGAGCAAGGTCTTGGCCCGTGCGTAGGCTTCGTCGAGCAGGGCGCGTATACACAGGTCGACCTCCCTGGCGGTCTGTTCCGAATAATCTTCCTGCCCCGTGGCCTGCATCTGCTCGCCCAGGTAGCTCAGGCTTTGTCGCTCCAGCACCGACTGTCCCAGCTCGGCGCTCATGCCGAAGCGGGTCACCAACTGCCGGGCGATATCAGTCGCGCGGGCCAGGTCGTCGGCGGCCCCGGTGGAGGTCTGGCCATAGATCAGGCATTCGGCGGCGCGGCCTGCCATCAGCACGACGATACGATCCTTGAGCATCTGGCAACTGATCAGGAAGTGGTCTTCCGTTGGACGCTGCAGGGTGTAGCCCAGGGAACCAATAGTACGCGGCACGATGGAGACTTTGTGCACCGGGTCCATGGCTGGCAGGTGAGTCGCCGCCAGGGCGTGGCCCATTTCGTGGTACGCCACCACCTGGCGTTCTTCGGGGCGCAGCACGCTGCTCTTGCGTTCGAGGCCGGCGACCAGACGCTCTACGGCTGCCGTGAAATCGTCCAGGCTGACCGTGTCGGCACCGCGACGGGTCGCGACTATCGCCGCTTCATTGACCAGGTTTGCCAGGTCGGCGCCGGTGAAACCGGTGGTGATCTCGGCAATGCGCGCACTGTCGAGGGCCGGGTCCACGGCGATTTTTTGCAGGTGCACGCTGAGAATCGCCTGACGCCCCTTGCGATCCGGACGATCGATCAAGACCTGACGGTCGATCCGACCGGCGCGCAGCAGTGCCGGGTCGAGAATTTCCGGGCGGTTGGTGGCGGCCAGCAGCACCACGCCCTCGCGGGGGTCGAAGCCGTCCAGCTCCGCCAGAAGCTGGTTGAGGGTCTGTTCTTTTTCGTCATTGCCGCCCAATACGCCGACGCCGCGCATCTTGCCCAGGGCGTCCAGTTCATCGATAAAGATGATGCAAGGCGCGGCCTCGCGCGCTTGTTCGAACAGATCATGGACCCGCGCAGCTCCGACGCCGACGAACATTTCGACGAACTCCGAGCCCGAGATCGAGAAGAACGGCACCCCGGCTTCGCCTGCGATGGCTTTGGCCACCAGGGTCTTGCCGGTGCCCGGCGGGCCGACCAGCAGCGTGCCTTTGGGAATATGCGCTCCCAGCCGTGCGTACTTGGCCTTGTCCTTGAGGAACGAAACGATCTCCACCAATTCGGCCTTGGCTTCATCGATGCCGGCGACATCAGCGAAGGTGACGCCGGTGTCTCGTTGAACAAACACTTTGGCCCGGGATTTGCCGATGTTCATCAGCCCGCCCAGGCCCTGTTTTTCCGCGACGCCGCGGAACAGGAAATGCCAGACCACCATGATTAGGATAAAGGGCAACAGCCAGCCCAGCAGGCCGCTCAAGAAGCCATTGTCATTGACCCCGGTGAAGCTGGCCCCCGATTGCGTCAGGTTCTCGGCCAGCGCGGGGTCGACCCGCACGGTCGAGAACAACGTGTGACCGTCGATCGGCACTTGCAGCTTGCCGCGGATCTGGTCTTTCTCGACCTGCAAGTCGCTGACTTTCTGCTCGTTCAGCAGTTGCAGGAACTGACTGTAGGGGATGTTTTGCACCACCCGATGTTCTGCCCACAGAAACTGTGCAGCTGCGAACACGACAAACGCGGCCAGAAAGTAGGACAGATTCCATTGGTGGTTCTTTTTCATGACCTCGACTCACAAGTAGGTGCGTACGGCGAATGCAGCCGCTGGGTGTTATGACGGGCGAAGATTGGCCAGTGACTGGTTTCTACACCCAAACCACGGAAAGTCATTGAGGTATATCAACAAGGCACGAGTGACTTGGCCATTGGGCAAGGGCCTGACATTAGTTGACAAAGATCAGAGTGCACGCCGGGCAACACCGGATACTTGAACGATGGTTTGCAGTCACGCGCTGCTCGGCAGGAAGTCGTGCTGCAATCATGCCCGTAGGCCGAGGTCTCTAATGTCGACATTCAAACGTATTCTATTGATTGCACCTTCGGAGATGACTCGCACTCCGGCCTTTGACCGGGCCCACGCGCTGGCCTGTGCCACTGGCGCGTTGTTGCATATCGTGGCGTTTGACTATGTGAAGCCGCTGGCATTGGCCGGGCTGTTCGACCATGACGCGATGGCCCAGGCCAGGGAAGGCTATCTGCAGATCCATCGCCATTGGCTGGAGCAGCAAGTTCGCTTTCATCGGCGCGCGGGGCTGGAGATCCACTATGAAGTGGTGTGGGCAAAACCCAGCCCGGCGCATGTGCTGGCGTATGTGAACGATTTTCGCGCTGACCTGGTGGTCAAGGACGCTCAGCATGTCTCGGCCCTTGACCGGACCTTCCATCAACCCCTGGATTGGCTGTTGTTACGCGACTGTACGGCCTGCCTGCACCTGGTCACCAACGCCCGGCATCCAAAACCGCTGAAAGTACTCGCCGCCGTGGACCTGTCACATCTGGAGGAACTGACCTACGGGCTCAACGAACGCGTGCTCGAATTCGCGTCGACATTGGCACGAGCCTGCGACGCACAATTGCATCTGTTGAATGTCAGCAACTGGTCGGTGATGGGCGATCCCCCAATGAGTGTGCCGACCCTGAGCCTGGAGAACACTTTGAGCGACGCGGTCAATGACGTCCAGGCAGAAGCGTTCGACGCCCTCGCCGAACGCTACGGCATCGACTGGGCGCACCAGCATGTATTGACAGGTATTCCTCACAAAGTGATCAGCCTGTTCGCACGGCAGAATGCGTTCGACGTGGTCGTGCTGGGCACGGCCTATCGCGACGGGCCCGACCGGATGATGGGCAGCACTGCCGAGAGCGTGCTGAACCGTACTTCATGCAGTTTGATGATCGTCAAGCCCTTGCCCTGGCTTGACTGAAACCGCCGATAGCGATGGACGCGCGGGGTTTTCGATGGCACGGGTAGTTGATTTTTATCAATCGCTGTCCGCGGAAAAAGAGCAACGTGCGGGGGCTGGTTCAAAGCGCACTCGCACAAGATGCCTTTGCCCACCGAGCCGCTGCACGGAATGAACGGCAAGATCTCAACCTCATCGAGTATCGGTTGACGGGGCCTGCACCACCGAACCCGTCATGGAGCAATCATGCATTTCCTAGCCTTGGCGGTGGACTATGACGGCACGATTGCCGAGAGCGGCAATGTTCCGGCGCAAGTCTGTACAGCGCTGGCCACCCTCAGGGACAGCGGTCGCAAGCTGTTGTTGATTACCGGCAGGGAGCTGCAAGCGCTCAAGCATCATTTTGACCGTTTGGATCTGTTCGACCTGGTGGTCGCGGAAAACGGAGCGCTCTTGTACGACCCGCGCACCGACACAGAGGAGCTCATCGCCGATTCTGCCTCGACTGAACTGGTGCAGCGCCTGCGGGAAAAAGGCGTTTCGCCTTTATCCGTTGGCAGGTCGGTCATCGCCACCTGGCATCCGTTCGAGGGCGCGGTGATCACCTCGATACGCGAACTGGGCCTCGAGTTGCAGATGACCTTCAACAAAGATGCGGTCATGGTCTTGCCGTCGGGAGTGAACAAGGCCTCGGGCCTGAGCGCGGCGTTGCTGAGACTGGGGATCTGTGAATTGAACGTGGTCGGTGTGGGCGATGCCGAAAATGACCACGCGTTTCTGGCGATCTGCGGCTGTGCGGCGGCGGTGAACAACGCCATTGAATCGATCAAGGCCCAGGCAGATATTTGCCTGCGCAATGATCACGGGCAAGGAGTCTGCGAATTGATCGACATGCTCCTGGAAAAGGACGCGGCGCTGGTTCCGGTCGAGCGTATCGGCATGGAACTGGGGCAGACCGCCGATGCGCGCAAGGTCTGGCTGGCGCCGGAGTCGGTGATGCTGGTCATCGGCAATTCCGGCTCCGGCAAGTCGAGCTATGTGACCTGGCTGACTGAGCGCATGGTCGAGGCGCGTCAGGGATTCTGCATCATTGATCCCGAAGGCGATTACCTGTCCCTGGACGGTGCGGTAACGGTGGGAGGACTGACCGTTCCGCCGACCACCGAAGAGTCATTGCATCACCTGTTGCTGGCACGGCTCAACGTCGTGGTAAGCACCTTGGCCCTGGACCCGCCGGCCCGGGTCCAGCTGTTCGGCGAATTGCTGCCTTTTATCCAGCAGCTACGCAGCACCTCGGGTCGACCCTACTGGCTGGTGGTGGACGAGGCTCACTACATGTTGCCCCACTGTGCTGCCTGGCCTGCGGGGTTCCTGGCCAACATGGGGGCAGTCATCGTGGCGCTGGATTTCGAGCAGGTCTGTCCGTCCGTGCTGGAGGTGGTTGACGTACTGGTGACGCTGGGCAGCACCGCCCGGGAGCTGGTCCAACGCTTTGCCCAGCACACGCAGCGCAGCAGCCCGGATTTTGCACCGCGCACCTCAGCGCCTGAATATTGCTGTCTCTGGGAGCTGCGCAAAGGTAACGAAGTGGTGCAGATGACCCCGCAGCAGCCCCAGCAGAAACATCATCGCCACAGTGGCAAATATGCGGCGGGGGATGTGGGGGACTGGCATGCGTTCTACTTTCCAAGCCTCGACCAACGCGCTTCGAACCTGGCCGAGTTTTTATCTTCGCTGGCGCGCCTGGACGATGGCGCCTTCTGCCAACACCGCCAGGCCGGAGACTTTTCCAACTGGTTTCGCGAGGTGATCCGCGATGACGTGCTGGCCAACGAAACCCATCTGCTGGAAACCGACGCCTCGGTGGCGTCCCAGGATGCCTTGGCTCGGATCGCGCGCCTGGTGCAAGCGCGCTACCATCTGGAACACCGATGAAAGGTCGGGCAACTTACCCGATTAGAGCTCCAGTTGGTGAACAATGCGATCGAAGTCCCGATCCAGGTAGGCCGAGGTAAAGCCAAATTGCTTGTACAACCCATGAACCGGGTAATCGGTCGACAGGTTCGTCGAGCACATTTTGCGATACCCCTTGCGCCTGGCTGCATCTATCAGATGCCCCAGCAATAAACGGCCCAGGCCCTTGCGTAGCCAGGGTTCGGCAACGGCGACAGCGCAACCGCAGTGCTCGGGATTATCCGCGGCACGCCTGTAGTGGCTGACGCCGATGACCTGCAACTCGCCCTCATGGTGGATCAGTGCCAGGTAACCTTGGCTGAACGTCTCGGACTCGCTCAGCAGTGTATCGATGGCGTGCCCATCGACATGGTTCACCGCCCCCAGAAAGCGCAAACGCAACGACAGTGGAGACAAACGCTGGAAAAAAAGCAGCAGGCGCGCATGATCGTCGGTCGACAGCGGACGAATGAGCACATGGATTCCGTCGCTCAGCTTCTCCAGCCAGTGTTCTGCGGGCGGTGCTTTATCCATCTCGGCAATGAGAGCAGCAGTGTGTTGATTAGCTAGCATGGTGGACTCCAGCGCACAGTGAGGTCGAACAACGACCGGGATCACATTGAGGGTTCGGTGGCGCCGGCGTATTGATCAAAGTCAGAAAGCGCGATGCGGACCCGCAAAGGCCGTGGCATTCAGCGACATATGCTCCACCCGCACATCCGTACCGCTGCCGTTCGCGGGTTGACCTGGGTCAAACGCAGCCATCCGTACCGCGCCAGAATCAGGCACTCTGCTGATTCGTTCAGGGGCACGGCATGCCTGTCAAATCGCCCACTCCAGGTGTCATTGATTCGCCTGTGTGTGAAGAAGACCCACCCTATAGCCGCTCCGCGCTGTGGCTAAGCTGGCTGCTGGGCGCCGCGATGTTTGCGGCCGTGGTCGGTGTGGCTCTGCGATTCACCGACGTCGAATCGTTCACACGCTTGCTGGCCCGGGCAGAGCCGTTATGGCTGGTCGCCGCACTGGTTCTGCAGGGGCTGACGTATATCGCTCAAGGCCAGGTCTTTCGAGTCGTGCTCAAGGCCGGGGCACAACCGCTTTCACTCTGGGACGCGGGCAGACTCAGTGTGATGAAGCTGTTTGTCGATCAAGCGCTACCGTCCTCGGGCATCAGCGGAGCCTTCGCGGTCGTGGCCTCCTTTGTCCGCCTCGGGTTCGCAAAACCGCTGGTACTGGCAAGCCTGGTGCTGGACTTGTCCGGGTATTTTCTGGCGTATGCAGTGTCAGTCGGCGTGGCATTGCCGGTGGTGATCCTCCAGGGCCATGCCACACCGACGGTCATGACGGCGTGCCTGCTGTTCGTCAGCGTAAGCCTGCTGCTGGCAGTCGTCATGCCTCGACTGACGGGCAACCCGCGATGGGTAGCGCATCTGCCGGGACAGCGCTTTTCGATTGTCGCCAGAGTCGTTTCATTGCTCACTGGCGCGGACAAAGACCTGGCTCGCAGCCCGGGTCTGCTCTGGCGCATTACCCTCTTGGAGCTGATGATCATTGTGCTGGATAGCGCGACATTGTGGGTTCTGGTCCGGGCGCTGGGTGTCTCGGCACCGCCGTTGGGGTTGTTTGCCGGCTTTATGCTGGCCAGTGTGCTGCGCAGTATCGGCATAGTGCCCGGTGGGCTCGGCGCCTTCGAAGCGGCGGCGGTGGTGACGTTGCATTGGGTCGGAGTGAACGTTGCAGTGGCACTTTCCGCCACCTTGTTGTTTCGCGGGTTGACCTTCTGGTTACCGATGCTGCCCGGCCTTTGGCTGGCCCATCGCGAATGGCGCTCCACCGCCAGGCAACCGGAGCGCTTGGCTGCCACCGATTACTGGAGCCCGGCGCTGAACCAGGTATTCAGCAACGTCCACAGCAGCCCGCAAGGGTTGAGCCAGGCCGAGGCCCGTGCGCGCATGCGTAGCGCGCCGGCCCGGCCCAAGGACCGCCCGCGCGGTCTGGGCAGGCTGGTGCTGGAGCAAATGCGCACACCTCTGGTGCTGATCCTGATTGTGGGCACGCTGGTGGCCGTGTCGGTGGGGGACTGGCTGGATGCGGCGATTGTCGGCTGCATTGTGCTCATCAGCGCGGTACTCAGCGCCTGGTATGAAAATCGCGCGAGCACGGCGGTGGAGCAATTGCGCAGCAAGATCGCACTGCGCGCCACGGTACGTCGCGACGGCAAGCCCCTGGATATTGCCGCAAGCGAGGTGGTGCCGGGGGATATCCTGTTGCTCAGCGCCGGCAGCCTGATCGCAGCCGATGGCCGGATTCTGCAGGCCCTCGATTGCTTCATCGGCGAGGGTCTGCTTACTGGCGAAACCTTCCCGGTAGAGAAATTACCGGGCGATTGCACACCTGAGGCCACCCTCGGCCAACGGCACAACTGTGTATTCATGGGCACCTCGGTGCGCAGCGGGACCGCCGAGGTGCTGGTCACCCGCTACGCCTCGGACAGTGAAATCGGGCGCATTGCCAAGACCCTGACGCTGCGCCCGCCCGAGACCGAGTTCGAGCGCGGCCTGCGACGCTTTGGCGGGTTGCTGCTGCGGGTGATGCTGGTGATCACGATTGTGGTGTTCGGCATCAATATCCTGTTGCATCGTCCCGCCCTCGATACCTTGTTGTTTGCCATCGCGCTGTCCATCGGGCTGTCGCCGGAGCTGCTGCCGGCGATCCTGAGTATCACCCTGGCCAAAGGCGCACAACGCATGGCGGGCAAGGGCGTCATCGTGCGTCACCTCAATGCCATCGAAAACCTGGGGGCGATGGACATCCTGTGTACCGACAAGACCGGTACGCTGACCCGAGGTGTCGTCGTGCTGGACGGCGCCATGGACGCAGAGGGCAATGTCGACGCCACTGTCCTGCAGTTGGCGGTATTCAATGCCAGCCTGCAGACCGGCATGCGCAACGCAATGGACGATGCGATCACCCTGGCTGGTAAAACCCTGGCGCCCTGTCCCGGGGCGAGCAAACTCGATGAAGTACCGTATGACTTCGTCCGCAAGCGCTTGAGCGTGGTGGTCGCGAATGCACCGGAGGCCGCCAGGCTGATGGTGACCAAAGGGGCGCTGGATAACGTGCTTGAGGTCTGCACCCATGTGCGCCGCGGCGAACAATTGCTGGCGCTGACCGCGAACGAGCGGGCCGCGATCACGCAGCGTTTCGCCGACTGGAGTGAGCAGGGGTTCAGGGTTCTGGGCTTGGCCACGCGTGTCTTGCCGGACCTTTCGCACTATGGTCGGGACGAAGAAAAGGACATGACCTTTCGCGGTTTTCTCCTGTTCTTCGATCCGCCGGAGCCGGGTGTCAAAGACACCATTGCCAGCCTTGGCCGCCTCGGCGTGCAGGTGAAGATCATCAGCGGCGACAGCCATCTGGTCGCCCGGCATGTCGGCCAGGCCGTGGGCCTGCCGGTGGAGCGGATCATCACCGGTGCCGAACTAGGTGCCATGAAAGACGAGGCATTGATGCACTTGGCGCCGCTGACGACGCTCTTCACCGAAGTCGACCCCAACCAGAAAGAGCGCATCATCCGCGCCCTGCAAAAGACCGGGCACGTCGTCGGTTATATGGGGGACGGCATCAATGATGCTCCGGCGCTGCAGGTGGCCGATATCGGTATTTCCGTGGATAACGCCGCCGATGTGGCCAAACAGGCCGCCGACTTCGTGCTGCTGGAGCACAACCTCGACGTGTTGCGCGAAGGTATCGAGGAGGGCCGGCATACCTTTGCCAATACCCTGAAGTACATTTCCATCGTCTCCAGTGCGAATTTCGGCAACATGATCAGCATGGCTCTCGCATCACTGGTCTTGCCCTTCCTGCCGATGCTGGCCAAGCAGATTTTGCTCAACAACTTCCTCTCTGACATCCCCTCCATGGGTATCGCCAGCGACAACGTCGATCGCGAATGGGAAAACACCCCTCATCGCTGGAACATCAGTGAAATCCGCAACTTCATGGTGGTGTTCGGACTGGTCAGCTCACTGTTCGATGTATTCACCTTCGCGGCGCTGTACCTGTTGGCGGAAAAGGGTCCCGAAGTCTTCCGCAGTGGCTGGTTCGTCGAGTCGCTGTTGACCCAACTATTGACGATTTTCATCGTGCGCACCTACCGCCCGTTCTACCACAGCCGGCCGGCGACGCTGTTGCTGTCGAGTGCCGCGGCCATCGGTGCGTTGGCCGTCGGGCTGCCTTACAGCCCGATAGCGCCGTGGTTTGGCCTGGTACCCTTGCCCTTGCCGATCCTGCTAACGGTGCTGGCAATCAGCGGGGTGTATATGGCGGCGGCTGAAGGAGCGAAGCGGCTCTTCTACCGCCACCAACGTTTGAACCGCGCTCGCGGTATGCCATAGGAACGCGCCTTCCAGGGCTTGCCTCAGGCGATTCGCGAGATGGATGTTCCGCTATTTCTTGTTTCTGATTTTTCTGATCTGGATCAGGACCCGCCCAACAGCGGCTCCTATGCTCGGATTGGCGCCAGGCGTTGGGATAAACCAGTTTGCATTCTGCAGTCCCAATCTCCAGGACCATCGCGACCGGCTGGACCCGAACACAACCGCGCCCTGACGGCCAGTCCGATGTCATCAAACCGCAGGCGTCAGCGCCTGATGAGGTGAGCTATGACCCATAGTCCTTCTCTGCAAACCCTCTGGGAGGATCGGTCTGCGGCCGGTCAAAGCCTGGTGGAGCCGTTGCTTAAATATGCACGGCGCCCCGACGTCATCGTCCTGGCCTTGCCCCGTGGCGGCGTTCCGGTGGCCTATGAGGTGGCGACCGCTCTGCAGGTGCGGCTGGACCTCCTGGTGGTGCGCAAGCTCGGCGTTCCCTCCCAGCCGGAATTCGCCATGGGCGCCATCGCCAGTGGCGGGATACGCATTCGCAATGAAGAGATGCTGCGGGCGCATTCGATAGATCAAGACAGTTATGACGCCGTGGTCGCACGGGAAACCCGCGAGCTATTGCGCCGCGAGCAGGTGTACCGGGGGACGCGGCCGCCGGTGCCACTCAAAGACCAGGTGGTCATCCTGATCGATGACGGCCTGGCCACGGGGGCCTCGATGATCGCCGCCATCCACGCGGTGCAGCTGCAGGCCCCGGCGCGTATCGTCGTGGCGGTGCCGGTGGCGCCGCCAGATACGGTGGAAACCCTGCGCTGCATCGTCAATGAAGTGATTTGCCCGCTGATGCCTGAGCGGATGATGTCCGTGGGTTACTGGTACTCGAGTTTCCCCCAGACCAGTGATGAGGATGTCATTGAGTTAATGCAGCGGGCCTGGCAGCGCGGATCCACGCAAGTTGGGGGATAGCGGCCCGGGCTCGGTAGAAGTCACGGGTGCCGGACGACTGGCAGCCGAATCAGAAATGACAAGCCCCGCACGGTTTGTGCAGTGTATGCTCAAGGAGGCCGTCGCGCCTGAGTACCTCAATATCCGCGGGGTCGAGCAATCGGGATGAGTTTGTGAGGGGCTACACACCTGGCGCCGGCTCTATTTCTACCAAAACCGGGCGTCTTGCCCTCTGCCGTCGAAGAGCGAATCGCAACAGTGCCAATACGAGGAAGAATCATGCGGATGTGGATGATGGCAACGGGAATTTGCCTTGTCGCAATCGTAACCAATGCCCAGGCTCAAACCCCGCCTCAAGCCACCCAGGAGATAAAAGGCTTGCTGGACTTTGTCGAGCACAGTGAATGCCGATTTGTGCGTAACGGAGAAGAGTTCCCAGGTCCTCAGGCGCGCGCGCATCTGGAGAAAAAGCTGAATTACCTTGAGGACAAGAACAAGGTGAACAGTGCAGAAGACTTCATCGATCTTGCTGCCACGCAAAGCAGTATGAGTGGCCGCGACTATGAGGTGCGATGCCCAGAAGGCGCACAGCCTGCTGGCACCTGGCTCAAGCGGGAACTACAGAGACAACGGCAGCTTCATTGATTTTGTCTCAAGACGAATAATGTAAGCACTGCTAAGTTGCTTTCACCGATGAGTGCGGAAAGACAAGATGAGTAGCGAAAGTCCACACATCAACGTTGAGCGTCTTCGTATTCCGCGCACGATCTGGGCTTTGGGTTTTGTCAGCCTGTTCATGGATCTATCGTCCGAGCTTGTACACAGCTTGGTGCCCGTGTTTTTGGTCACCACACTGGGTGCGAGCGCATTGACTGTCGGGATAATCGAGGGGATCGCCGAGTCGACCGCCATGCTCGTCAAGATATTCTCTGGCGCCATCAGCGATTTCATAGGCAGGCGCAAGGGGCTTCTGTTGCTTGGGTATGGTTTGGCGGCCCTGACCAAGCCGCTTTTTCCTTTGGCGCACTCGGTTGAAGTGGTCTTCACTGCACGCTTTCTGGATCGAATCGGAAAAGGTATTCGTGGTGCGCCGCGAGATGCCCTCGTGGCAGATGTCTCGCCACCAGAGATCCGTGGAGCCTGCTTTGGGTTACGCCAATCGATGGATACCGTAGGGGCCGTTCTTGGCCCCGCTCTGGCCATCTTGTTGATGCTGTGGCTCGCGGATATACAGCTTGTACTGTGGGTTGCAGTCATTCCGGCAGCTATAGCGGTGGCGCTCATTGTCACCGGAGTAAAAGAACCCGTTCACGCCTCCCGGGAACACAGATTTCGATCTCCAATACATTGGCGCGTCCTTCACGACTTCTCCGCTGGGTATTGGTGGGTGGTTGTCGTGGGCGGGGTGTTTACGCTTGCCCGGTTCAGTGAAGCGTTTCTGGTATTGCGGGCGCAACAGTTGGGCTTGTCAGCGACCTGGGTTCCGCTGGTGATGGTAGTCATGGCGCTTTTCTATGCGTTGTCCGCTTACCCTGCCGGTTGGCTATCCGATCGTATCAGTCGCACGAAACTGCTCTGTGTGGGTATGGGACTACTTGTCTTGGCGGATCTGGTTCTTGCTCAGTCCAGTTCTGTCATCACGATGCTGCTGGGCGTCGTGTTATGGGGGTTCATATGGGATTCAGCCAAGGCATTCTCGCCTCTCTGGTGGCCGATAAAGCCCCAGGAGAACTCAAGGGTACGGCCTTCGGCATTTTCAATCTGGTCAGCGGTGTATGCATGCTGATCGCCAGCGTTCTTGCGGGCTGGCTATGGCAAAGCATTGGATCAGGCAGCACGTTCCTCATGGGCGCATTGCTTGCCGCAATCGCTCTAGTCCTGCTTTTATTCAAGAAGCAATAGCGTTTTAGGCGGGGAACGCCTTGACGCGCTTTCACGGCGAAAAGAGGGTTTGAAGCCTGCCGGGTTGGTCAGTGCTTGGGGGATCACCGGAAATCCTTTTGCTCTCCTGGACGGGCGTTTGTTGGGCGGCGCGCAAAGCCATTCCGCCGAAGGACACGCTGGCATCCACATAGCGCAACGCGGACTTCATGTCCTTCCAGCCGACATATCCCATCAATCCCTTGATGTCCCAACCGTTCGCAGACGCCCAGGTCGCAAATCCGCGCCGCATCGAGTGACTGCTGTACAACTCCGCTGGCAATCCTGCCTCTTTGAAAATGCGGCGCAACACGGGAATCAAGCTATGCGGTTGCATGGCTTTGCCTGACAGGTTGCCCCAACGATCAATTCGCTGGAACACCGGGCCACTTGCGATTCCGGCCACTGTTATCCAGTTGATATAGGCCTCAACGGGACAGAGCATGACGAGCGCCGGCGTCTGGAAGGTCGCTCCTTCATGCTGACGGTCGCCCTTGGTGTAGGGCAGGAAAAAGGTAATCCCTTCACCGCTTATGGCTTTCGTGTTCTCTACCGTCAGCCTGGTCAACTCATCGCCCCGAAAACCACGCCAGAACCCAATCAAGATAATCGCCACCGAACGACGGTGACGCACCAGCGACTTGTAGTCTCCGCGTTCAAGCGCGGCAGTTGCTTGCCCTTCAAGCCAGGCGACTGCTTGCTCCAGGTGCTTCAGCAGCAGCGGGGCGGCCTGTCTGACCTGTGCAGGGTGCACGACCCTGATGCCTTTGATCATTTGGCGGACATCAGGCGTCTTGGTCGGGTCAGGGAAGCCCTGGGTGATGTGCCACTGGGCCAGGGCCGCCAGACGCTGCTTCAGCGTGTTGATGGAGAGCTTGTCGGCGTACTCCGCGAGGTACCGAACCACACCTGTGCCGGTCGTGGGCAGGTATCCGCCCCACGTGACCTCAAAGTGCTCGATCGCCGCCCGGTAGCTTTTTCGCGTGTTCTCCCGGGTGCCGGCGCTCAGGTACCGATCTGCCTTTTCCATCGTCTGCCGCCTTCAAAATCGGAGCGTTTTTGCCTGCATACGCCGCGGGGAGGTGTTCCGGACGCAGCGACGGTTCAAGAAGCCATAAAGCTCCATTATGGGCTTGTAGAAAATCAAGATCAAAGGGTGTAAGGTTCGCTTAATTCAATATGTATTTACATGACATGTAACACAGTACGAAATCGTAGGAGGCCCCATGGCTCGAGGCGGGATCAACAAAGCTGTAGTGCAGAAGGCACGTCAGGCGCTGCTGGCCAGGGGGGCCAACCCCAGCATCGACGCCGTGCGCGTAGAGCTTGGAAATACGGGGTCCAAGACGACGATTTCTCGTTACCTGAAAGAGCTTGAACCCTCCAATTCAGAGCCCGTTACCTCACGTGAGCGCATGGGTGAAACGCTCAATGGCATGGTGCAGACGCTGCTGGATCAGCTGATGGAGGAGGGCCAGGAAGTCATCTCCCAGGCCACTGCAGCTTTTGAACAGCAGCGGACTGCGCTGGAAAACCAGATCAGCGAACTCAGATCGGAACTGGCCACCGCTCAACGTCAACTGGCTACCCAACAGGCGGCGATAGAGACGCAGAGCGCTGAGCTCGCAACCACCCAGTCCTCGCTCCAGGCTGAGCTGACGCGTAACGCACGACTCAGCCAGCGCTGTACCGACCTGGAATCCTTGGTTGCTGAAAAGGACAAGCACCTCCAATCCCTGGAGGAAAAGCACGTCCAAGCCCGTGGGGCGCTCGAACATTATCGAGAGGCGGCGAAGGAGCAGCGTAATCAGGATCAACGCAGGCACGAGTCTCAACTGCACGAAATGCAGGTTGAGCAACGCAAACTGCGAGAGACTATCGCCGTAAAACAGGACGACCTGACGCGGCTCAATCGCGACAATGAACGCCTGCTCGGTGAAGCCCGGCAGCAAACCAAGGCCCTGCACACGCAGGAAGCCTTGGTTCAGTCGCTCAACACTCAAATTGAGGCACTACGCCAGGGCGAGGCCAAGACCGCTGGGCTGACTGAACACCTCATGGAACAGATCTCGGCTCTGCGTGAAGAGGTAAAGGCGCTCCACAAGGCCGCCGCTGTAGCCGATCTGCGTGAGCAGGAAACCACGGCGCTGATCGCGTCGCTTCAGAAAGAGAATGAGCAACTTCGGCGGGTTGAGAGCGGTGAATCAGGCCCGGAGGAGGGGAGCGATGCCTCCTCAGGGGTAGAGAAGAAACAACTCGCCGGGCACGCCAAGCCTTCGAAACGACCTAGGAGATGAAGCATGGATCAGATCGCAGGAAATCCGCAGAGCCGTGATGAAGGCTCGTCAGCTTGGAAATTCGCTCATCAGCGTCTCTCCCGGATGCTGATGGACAGGGTTGAGCCGTTTGGCTCCCTGGTTCCGATCATGAAGCTGCATGCCGCCGACACCAGAGAACACCGGCCGATATTCAACGTCACCGAGAGGCGAACCGGTTAAAAGCGTCCCAGCTTGAGGGGGTATTCGATCACGATATAAACCCGGTCGATGTCATCCCCACCCTCGGCGCTATTGGCCCGATGGGTCACCTGGGACACCTGCACGGACAAATCCTTGGCCGGTCCCGATTGCACGGTGTAGTGCAGATCGATATCCCGTTCCCAATGGCGTCCTCCGTCCCCTTGTTGCGGGACGAACTGGCCGGCATCCGGGTCAAATGGGTTGTACGCCCCACCTTGGGGGGCATGGGTGCCATCGATGCCGCGGCCGGTGACGTAGCGGGTCATGAATTTCAATCCCGGGACGCCGAAGGCTCCCAGATCCAGGTCGTAGCGCGCCTGCCACGAACGTTCGCCTGCACCGTTGAAGTCGGCGTATTTGATGGAGTTGGCGAGGTAGATCGAGTCGCCGCCCACAAAGTCGAAGGGCGTGTCGCCATGGATCTTCTGATAAGCCAGGGTGAAGCCCTGGGCGCCGACGGTGTATTTGCCAGACAGGCTATAGGCGGTGTTATCAATCGCGCCGGCCTCGGCGTCAGCGTAATCCTGGGTGTGGTAAAGGTTGCCGTCCAGAAAGAACCCGGATTGCTTCAGATGCAGGTTGGCGTAGTACTGACGCCAGGTGTCGCTCAGCTCGGACGCGTACAGAGCACCGCCCAACGGCTGGTCCTCGAACAATTGGGCACCGAGGAAACTGATGTCACCGGTTTCGGTGCTCACTCCATAACCGGTGAAGTCCCCTCTGTGGGTCGAGGCATCCTGATTCTTGAACGCGGTGAAGCGCCCGGCCTGCAAATGCACGTCGTCGAACTCCCGTCTGTCGAGCAGAAACCCCGTGGCGTATTCCGGTTGTAAGCGTTTGTCGGCGGTGTCGAACACCGGGGTTTCCACGGTCATCTCACCGTAGGCCAAGGTGGTCCGAGACGCGCGCAGTTTCAACGCGCCACCGGCACTGGAGAAGTCGCTCTCACTGCGGCCATCCGAATCCAGCGGCAGCAAACCCGTTCCGGAATGCCCCTTGCCGCCATCCAGCTTCACACCGAGAAAACCATGGGCGTCGACACCAAACCCGACGGTGCCAGGGGTAAAGCCGGAGGCAAATGAGGCGATGAAACCTTGGGCCCACTCCTGCTTATAGTTTTTGTTCGCCGGGGAAGGGGATCGGTAGTCATTCTGCAGGAAGAAATTGCGGCTCAGCACATCCAGGGTTGAGCCGTCCATAAAGCCTTGCGCCGATGGCTCGGCAGCCAGGGCGGTGCCGCAGGTGCCGATTAGCAACATGGATAACCAGAGCTTGGGGCGTGGCCATGGTTGCGCGCGAGCTTTATTGCTGCAAAGGCTCTGGGTGTTCAGTGCTTGGTTTGCGGTATGCATGCTGTAGCCAGTTCGGTGACGAGGGCCTGATTATTGGCCGCGGGGCTCTGGCTGGTGAGTTAAACGTTGTTAATTCTGAGTGGGTACGACTCAGTGAGGTGGGTAACCGTCGGCCTGAACCAAGCTGGGATCGGTGGCCTACATATAATTTCCTGGTCTACGCTCGCATTAGTGTCTCTTCGTCAGAGGCAGAGGCAGAGGCAGAGGCAGAGACGAGTCGTATACCTATGGATGCGATTTTTGATGAAGGCGTCGACACAGCGCCGGACTGCTACCCAAGGCAATCGACACAATTATTTCTTGGTGAAAGCAATGGGCACTAACATTTCCTATCGATCTAGGCTTGCCTACAGAAATTTTGCCATCTTTAGTTTCGCTGGTTATTTGGTGTATGTAATTGTTGTTTTGTGGCATCAGTCCATATCATACATTCCGGATATATTAAACGAGTCGTCTGGTGTCCTTTCAGAAGAGAGGTTTAAGGGTAAAGCCATCACAAAAATCATCGATGGTGAGAATGTGTATCGGTTTACCTGCGCTTCAAATTTAGGAGGTTATCCTACGTGCATAACGAAGCAGACAAGTTCGGACTTGTTAGGGAAGCGTGCCCGTGTTTTCTGGTATGAGCAAAAATTTTTGCCAGCGTTGGGGCAGCGAAAATTAGTCGTTCTGGTGGTGGAGGGTAAAGAGATCATCAGTAGAGCAATGTCCGAGGAAAGGCTGGCTAAAGGTAAGAAAGGTAGTGTTTGGATTCTCGGTGGCGTTGGTTTGTTTGCGCTTTGCATTTCCGCCTTCTTTTTAAGGAAGGCAAGGGGAAACTGAAGCGGATAAAAATACATCATATGCAATTTCCAGTGCCCAGTCTTACCTGGGCTCTGTAAGAAAAGAGATATCGCAAACATTGCATGAATAAGCCAGTGAAACCATGCGGCATAGCTTTTCGTGAGCTTATCGAAGCGTGTCGATCGAGCCTTGCTCATTCAATCTCAGGTAGTCGGGCTAAAGCTAACGCAAACTCGTAAAGCATTGAACGCCTCGCAGCGCCTGTCCTCCAATCACTATCGGAAAGAAGAAGGAGGACTGACATGCAGCCTAAGACTGAAGGACTTGAAGAGCACGGCCCTAGCGGCGTGCCCTACATAAACGATCCGGAAAAGCCCACTTCACCGCCCTTGAACGATGCCGACGCCACTGATGCAGCCGAGGCGGAGGAAGATATTCAGGACGAAGCAGAATCCATTTAAATGTGAGGAGCAAGGCAATGGACAACTATCACCTGAGCCCTTCTGCGGATGGTTGGGAACTGAAGAAGGCCGGCGCAGAGCGTGCCTCTAAAAAAGCGGCCACTAAGCAGGAGTTGATGAGCGCTCTGACAGATTTCTTTGATGGCAAAACCGCCTCGGTGAAGATTCACAAAGCCGATGGTTCCATTGAGGAAGAACGCACCTATCCGCGTTCCGCTGACCCCAGGCGAACCAAGGGGTGACTCCCATCTCCGCTGCCGACCTGGGTATCGAGATCGACGACCCGAGCAGCCACGGAGTGTATCGGTGGCTGCTCGCCAGTTTTCTGATCGGTAAAAGGATTCGTTCCTCTGTCGCCGTTGAGGCGTACCGGAACCTGGTCGATCGATATGGCCTGGATACACCTGCAAAGCTCGCCCGATGCTCACATCGAGATCTTGTCAGGCTCCTCGGGCAAGCGGGCTACGCACGATACGATGAATCCACGGCGCGGCGACTGCACGAGCTTGGTGTGGGGCTGGATGCCGGACTGGAATGTCGGATGAATGCTTTGCAGAGTGGGTCAATGAAGTCAGCTGAGTTTGAGCGATGGTTGCTCAGCTTTAATGGCATCGGGCCGAAGACGTTAGAGATCTTCAAGCGCGGAGTTGCCCTAGGAGACAAATCCGGATTCTGAAAGGACTATCGTTTTGCGCACCTATTTGTACGACTACGACGCGCAATGGTCCGATGAGCCGTTTGAGCAGCTGTACTCGGTGAAGTATCCCGGCGAGAAGTTCCCCCAGCCTGAGTTTTATGTACAACTGATTGCATTCGAGAAAGGCAGCCAGGGTCTGTTCAGTTCCGAAACCTTAGATACCCCAATCAGCTAAGATAGCCGACCGGCTTATATAACGTTTGAGGATGGATCCCGGCTTGGCGCAAGGCCCGAAATCCGCCTGGGTTCGTTGACGTACGATTACCCACCCGAAGATGAAAAGTACTCCCGCCAGTCGCCCTATAACATCAATAGCGATGAAGTACGGCGACGCATCCCCAAGATCACTAACGACAATCATCAAGGGTCTGTCTATGTGATTTTCAAGACCGGCGCCTTCAATGCGAACTCCAGGTGGAAGATCAACCTGGGAACGTTGGAGGTCGAGAACCATAAGGTGGAAATTCCGCAGCTTGAGTTGTGTTATCCCCGGTCAAGAAGTGGATCGGTATCGAGCCGCTGATGCGTTCGTAAGAAGCGACGGGTTGAGCGATATATGCTCCAATGGCATCCTTTATTGATTACCGAGACCTCATCATGGCTGACGCCAGCGACCAAGCCTTCTACGACCGTGCGGACGCCCATATCGAGCTGTCAAACGAACAGCTCAAAACCTATGGAAATCTCGGTGGGGTCAGCGCATCCATGATGTTCGGCACTACGCGTTTCAACGCGTGGGCGAGCGCGCAAAACTTCAAGTCTGGTGCCGAAATGGCCGATGCGCGGGAAGCATTGTTGAAATATTTCTGCGATCAGTTCCGGATGATGCTTGAGGATAATTTGGATGATCACATCAACAATTTCAGTCAGTACATGCAGGTGAAATAGGTTCGGGTGCCGAGACATCCAAACCCGCTCGGCACCGCACAGAATCCACTACTATCAGACCGCTTTCGATAGTCCAAGTCTCTGAAACGACTAGGGCACCCAATGGAACCAGGGAGAAATGGATGTACGTCAATCAAAAATCTGGTCGGTATATCTTGGTGGCCAGCGCATTGCTGATCAGCGGTTGCACTTCGTTTTTACAGGGTAAGCAATATGTCGTTCCCGGACCCAGCGATCCCGCTGCAACCGTTCGCCTCAAGGCCGGAGGAGGGGCGAGGCTGGATGCCATGACCTTCAGCGACAACGGATGTTATGCCGGTTATACGGTTCTGCCCTCCAACGGGGACTATATCGAATCACGGGTTGCCGTAGACAAAGAGCTGATACTGACTTACTGGCAAGTCGCAGGCAGCAGCGCTTGCAAGATCCCGTTCTCATTCAAACCGCAGAATGGAGCCACCTATACCTTGACTTCGGGCTCTTGGACCGAGCCCAAGGCAGGCATTCTTCCGATCTTCAACCGAGACGAGTCTTACTGCGGGCTGACGGTCATCAAGAAAATCGGCGAGCAGGAGAGTGTCGAACCCATTCAACAATTGCAAATCAAGACTGGGTTCGGGTGCCTTAGGTTCGTTAAATAAGGACATTTTCCGGGCTTCCTGGAGATCCTGGTCTTGCGCGCTGAGCTCGCCATCGTTGAGGGGATAAGCGGTGGACATGTTCAACCTCCTTGAGCACAGGCATCCAGCGCTTGGCTGATGTCGGCCAGCAGGTCCGCGATGTCTTCAAGGCCCACCGATAAACGCACCAGCCCCTCGGAAATCCCGTGGTGCGCACGCTCTTCAGGCGTGTAGGTGGAATGGGTCATGCTGGCTGGATGCTGGGCCAGGGACTCGGCGTCTCCCAGGCTGACCGCGCGGGCGAACAACTCCAGTGCGTTCATGAAACGCCGGCCGGTGGTCAGGCCGCCCTTGAGTTCGAAGGCGATCATGCCCCCGGGCAACTTCATTTGCCTCGACGCCAGGTCGTACTGAGCAAAGGAGGGCAGGCCGGGGTAAGTGACCCATTCGACGGCCGGGTGCGCATGTAAATACTCGGCGATCACCTGGGCGTTGCTACAATGGCGTTCCATGCGCAGTGACAGGGTCTTGAGCCCGCGCATCAGCAGAAAAGCGTCCTGAGGCGACATTACCGCACCGGTCAGGTCCTTGAGGCCTTGCAGGCGAATGCAGTCCGCCAGTGGATGACTGGTAACCACGATGCCGGCCGTGATATCGCCATGGCCACTGAGGTACTTGGTGGCCGAATGCACCACTACATCCGCACCCATTTCCAAGGGGCGTTGCAGGTATGGAGTGCAGTAGGTGTTATCGACCACCAAGGTGACATTCCGATGATGATGGGCAATCTTAGCCACCGCGCAGATGTCGACCAACTGCATGTTCGGATTGGCTGGGGATTCGAAATAGATCATGCGCGTCGAAGGACTGATAGCATCGCGCAGTTCGGCCAGGTTGGACATGTCAACATGGCGCACCTTGACGCCAAACTCGCCGATACCGTGGTGCAGCAGGGCGAAGGTGCAACCGTACAACGTACGGTTGAGAATGATCTCGTCACCGGGGCGCAGCAGGGTCCAAAAGGTCGCGGCAATGGCTCCCATGCCGGAGCTGAAGGCCACCGCCGCCTCGCCGTTTTCCAAAGCCGCCATGCGTGACTCCAACAGAGCCAATGTGGGGTTGGAGATCCGCGTGTAAAAATGCCCGGATTCTTCGCCGGCGAAACAACCGGCGCCGTACTCGGCGGTAGGGAAGGCGAACGTGGAGGTCAGGTAGATCGGCGGGATCAGTGCGCCGTTGTTGTCCAGCGGCTTATAGCCGTGATGGATGGCGCGGGTGGAAAAGCCCAGTTCATTGTTTTTATTGTTCATGTTGGACGCTCCTGTATTTCCTACAATGCTATGCTCAATTTCAACAAGAAAAATTCCAAATTGACTCAGAAATAACCCGTAAATTGGAATAAAGGCTCCGGAAAACAAAATTTGGAGGCAAGACATGCCCAGCGAGCTGGATCGTACCGACAAGGCCTTACTCGCGGCCCTGCAAGGCAACGCCCGGCTGACCATCGCCGAACTGGCCGAACATGTGGCGCTGACCACTTCGCCGTGTTGGCGCCGGGTGAAAATTCTTGAAGAGAACGCAGTGATTACCGGCTACCAGGCGATTCTTTCGCCCAAGGCACTCGGCTACGGCGTCACCGCATTTGTTAGCGTGATGATGGAGTCCCACAGTCAGGAAATGGCTCGATCCTTCGAACAGCGCCTATTGGAAATCCCGGAGATCGTCGCCTGTCACAACGTTTCCGGACGCTACGATTTTCTACTGGAAGTGGTGGCCAAAGACCTGGAGTCTTTCGGCGAGTTTGCGCGAGAGGTGCTGCAAACCTTGCCGGCGGTCAAAGAGATTTATTCAAGTTTTTCGTTCAAATCGGTCAAGCCCTCGCGAGTGATCCCGGTGCTGGGCTGAGCGCGGTATTACCTTTTGATGTTTGTCCGGGCAGGCGCGTTATTTGGAGTGAAAGGCCAGGTCGCAATATGGCTTCGTTAGCGAAGCTGATCACTTCAAGCACAGATGAGCTTGTCCACCTGTGCGCTGCGCAGTTGAGGAGGGCCCTCAGTTGAATACGTCGATGGTTCCAATTGCGATAGCCGCCACGAACATGACCAGGCACGTACCCGCGCCTTAGCTTCGGTCATCAGCGCCCATTATCAGACTGAGGAGCTTTTGAGCAGGCCAACTCCCAGCGCGAGAACGTTCGTTCAGCTACTGCCCTTGTGCTGATGAGGTTGCCAGATTTGCACGGGCCCACTCCTCAGCGGTCGTGACTTGAATCGACTGCTGCGCGTTGAAAGTGCCTGCTTTAGGCCAAGCCACGCCTCTGCCCTGGGCGAACACAGCGCGGTACTTCTTGATGTGATGCGTTGGGTCTTTCTCCAATTCTTGGAGCAAGTACGGAACAGTCCACACGTTACGTTTGAACGGGCGGCCCAGTACACGTTCGAGGAGGCTCGCAAGCTCTCCATATGTCACTGTGTCTCCCGAGAGATACACAATCTGATCGCGGAAGCGAGGTTCGAAGAAAACAATTTCCGCTGTCAACGCACCAATGTCGTCTGGAGTCGTGAGCGTCACGCTGGTCTCAAGACTGCCTAGCGCGTTCACGGTATCGTTTTCGAAGTCAACCACCTCGAATACTGGTTCGAACAGAAAGCTGGTGAACATACCCGTCGAGATGATTACCCATTCAGTTTTATCCTGGGCACGAAGCAATTCGCGAACATCAAGCTGAGCATCGAACAGATCCTGAGGACTGCCCCGACCGATTACCTCGAAGTCGACACCAAACTGCCACGGGAAGTAACGCTTCACACCGGACCTCAGAGCAGCGGTAGCCAGCTTCATTGGAGTTTCCCGGCCTGCAACCATCCCTGCACAGCCTATTACGGTATCGAAACGTGCAAATACTTCAGCCAGCTGATCGATTGAGTCATTCACGAGGTCTGCGGCCACCATCTGGATGCCGAGGCCCCGAAGCTCATCGATTTCGACCTTTTTCTCGGGCACTTGAGTGTTGATGGTCGAATCCCTGAGCAGGACGCTGATTGTGGAGCCGGGCGCGCGCTTTGCTACTCGCGCAAGATTGCGCAGAACCGGCAGCCCAAGCTCACCGGCGCCTAGAACGAGAATGGATTGGGGGGAAAACTGGGTCACTTCGGTCATGATTTCTCCTGAGACCTGTTGCCTGTAAGATGAACAAATGCTTGCACGATTAGGCAACGTCCGTAAGAAGGCACACCTGTGATACCAGAGAAAGAAATGACCGATCAGGAGGCTCTCAGCCAGGCAGAAACAATTTGCCGGACGCTTAGAGAAGACGATGATGGCGTCAGACGAGAAGTGCTTGCTCATGCAGGCAGCCGCTGGTCGTTAGGTATTCTGCATGCTCTGGGGGTGTACGGCACGATGCGCCATGCCGAAATAAAAAGGCAGATGGCAGGGGTGACTCAGCGGATGTTAACCAAGACGCTACGTTCCATGGAGCGGGATGGCCTAGTGGTTCGGCGGGAGTTCGGTGAGATTCCGCCACGTGTCGAGTATGAGCTGACGCCGCTGGGTATGGGACTGTTGATCCGCATGTCACCTATCTGGACTTGGGTTGTCGAGAACGTTGAGGATTTCCGCAAGGCGCGGCGTATTTTCGACAGTCAGGATGACAAAAAGCCCGCATGGCAAATACCTGCATCGACATCATTGGATTCAGACGCGTCTGACTGAAGGTAGCTCACAGTGTGTTCAGACACTTCATTTAACATAATATACATTATGCGTAACAAGATATTACCGTGGATATGAGCGTACCTCGCTCCAGCGCTTACAGGATTTGGATCAAGACAAACACGGGTGCCTGTCGATCCCTTGAGACTCAGCTCACACGCTACGGGCCTGGCTCTTGTTCTGCGAGGAAGCCCGTGCAAGTCTGCTGCACGTAGGTCTCCAAGGCTCAACGAAATAGTCCGCGAAGCCTTGGAACTAGAAAAGCACTTACAATCGTTTTCCCTTTATTCGGACCATCATCATGCAGCGTCTCTTACCCCTGGCTCTATTCCTCCTGACCAGCCAGGCCATGGCGTACCCAGCCCTCAAGGACACCGAGCTCTACACCCAGAACGCCAGCGACTGCCAGGATGTCGATCTCAGCACTTGGCAGCATCCAGCGCGAACCGTGCTGGAGAAAAACGGCATCAAGCTGGAGCGGGTTCAGCTATGCAACGGTGGACGCTATCCGATCTTTCTGGGTGAAGTCCCGTACGACCCTCAGGGTCAGACCAAGGATTTCTTTCTTCCCTTGTATGAGCAACTACGCAAGGCCAACGGCAAGTGGCCGTACGTACTGGTCGCCAGCAATTATGGCGAGATGGTGTATGTCAGTTATCCAAGGAACGATACTATCTCCCTGGCCTATGAGAATTTTGAGGCGCCCTAGGCTCTGTACGAAAAGCCTTGATACTCGTTCATGCCGCGTACAGGCCACTAGCGCTGGCTGACTGCTCGCGGCAACGGGCTCCTTCAGCCCTTCTACCCTGCCCCCGGATCGTCGAATTGCCTGGACTTCTCGTTCGGATACAAGTGGTTATCCGGTCGCGAGATTGCCAGGCATGCCTGTAGATTCTCCATAGCAATTAACCACTGACCAATGAAAAAACGCCAACATAATGGCGTCCATTTCGCTCTAATCATCAATATTTGAAAAAGTGACGTTTTCCCGACGGAAGGCATCAATACGCCATTGCTGGAGGTTCGAAGGAAGGATCATCATCCGCTTGTCACTGCTACTCGCTTAAGCCCTCCCGGGCTTTTGCAGGACACATCAATTGCATTGCTTCTATGGGAGCAACATCAGGATGATGACCGTATACATTATGGTTATGACACTCTGCAGGGGCGACGAAGGCTGCGTGGACGTGCGCAAAACGGAGCCGACCTATGTCACTAAAGAGTTGTGTATGGAGAAAGCCAGGGACATAACGCCCCGCAAGGGCGTGAAGTTCAAATGTCGCAGCGAGCGGTCGTGGGGGCCGAGCAAGGTACCCGGCGCGAATACCTTGGACAGCGTGGTCTCGACCGACGCCAAGCGACAGCCTTGAAACCCGGCTCAATCGCTCGGCATATCCAGGTCGAGCAGCGCCGCCCCCAACGCCTTCCCATGGGCATCGAGTGCCAACGAACGGGTGACACCACCGCGCAAGACACCGGGCAAGACGAAGTTGAGCGCGCACACCCGAGGGAGTTCATAGCGCCGTATCGCCGGTCCATGGGGGGGCAGCAGTTCAGCAAAATGCTCGGTCACCCGCTCTACCGTCAGCCATTCGCACAGGCGTGGATAATCTTCGGCGTGGAACGTAATCACGGAGATATTGGATGTATCGCCTTTATCTCCCGTACGGGAATGGGCCAGGTCACGCAATTTAAGACGAGTCACTACACGTCCTCCAAATGAATCTGCACGCTGACAGCGTCCCGTGGCAGCAACAGCGACGCCACCGCCACCACTTGGCGCACCGATTTACTCGCTCCGCCGCCGCCGTAAGGACCGTTGGTGTAGAGGGTTTCCACTTCGTTGCCAATCCGCACGGCCTCGGCGCGATCGGTGCAACGGGCCGCGACCCGCAGGCGCACTTCCCAAGGCTCGCCGTCCAGTCGGGAACCCAGCTCAGGGCCGTGCAAGGCATCGACGCCGATCAACTCGGCGCGGATTTCTTCATAGGCCACGCCTGTCAGTTTCAAACGTTCCAGCACGACCTCCCGCGCCAACCGGCCACGCGCCAAGGCCCCTGGGCCGCCATAGGACATCTGGCCTTCGCCGATCCAGCCGTCGAGATAACCCACTGATACTTTCAGCGATGAGGGGCGCTCCCGGCCATCGGCGTCCTGGACCTGTACCTGATTCGGTCCCTGGAGCGTAAACGACACCTCGGAAAAGTCCGCGCTGACGTCTGGCGTGAGGTATGCGGCGGGGTCGTGCACTTCATAGATCATCTGTTCGGTGCAGGTCGCGGTATCGATGCGTCCGCCTGAGCCTGGGACTTTGCTGATCACTGCATGGCCCGTCGCGTCCACTTCGGCGAGGGGAAATCCCAGTCTCGCCAGGTCCGGTACATCCTTGAACCCAGGATCGGCAAAGTAGCCTCCACTGATCTGGCCTGCGCATTCGAGCAGATGGCCGACCAAGGTGCCGCGCCCTAATCGTGGCCAATCGTCCGCGGCCCAGCCGAACTCGAACATCTGTGGCGCGAGGAACAGCGACGGATCCGCCACTCGCCCAGTAATGACCACGTCAGCATCCGCCTGCAAGGCCTCGATGATGCCGTCCACGCCCAGGTACGCGTTGGCCGAAATCAGGCGTTCGCCCAATGAGGCCAGGGTGATGCCGTTGTCCAGTGTTTGCGTCGGATCGCCGAGCAGTGTCGCCAGCACATCGTCACCCGTTACGGCGATCACTTTGAGGCCAGACAAACCAAGCTGCCCGGCAATGCGCCGCACTTCCCGCGCTGCGCCCAATGGGTTGGCCGCGCCCATGTTGGTGATGACGCGCAAGCGGCGGCGCCGGCCATCGGTCCCGCGACCGATAAAGGGCAGTACCCGACGCATGCGCTCGCTCAACAGCGGATCGAAGCCCGCCTGCGGATCGAGCAGTCGCGCTTGTTGTGCCAGGGCGATGGTGCGTTCGGCCAGGCATTCGAACACCAGATAATCCAGCTCGCCGTGCTCGGCCAGTTCAATCGCCGGTTCGATGCGATCACCTGAGTAACCGGCACCTGAGCCGATGCGTAAGCTTTTCATTCAAAAGACTCCAATGAGCAGCGCCGTCACCGTCATCAGCACCGAGGCGGCGAACAGAAAAGGAATGGTGAAACGTTGATGATCGGCCAGTTCGATCTTGCACAACCCCACCAACAAGAAGGTCGCCGGGGTCAATGGGCTGACCGGGAACCCGGTGGTGTGGACACCCAGCAGCGATGCCTGGGCCACTTGCAACGGATCGACACCCAGGGCACGGCCGACTTCGGCCACCACCGGCATCACGCCAAAATAGAAGGAGTCGGGATCGAACAGCAGGCTCAGCGGCATGGAGATGAACCCCACGACCATCGGAATCAGCTTGCCGTGCCCGGCGGGAATCTGTGCCACCGCCACCTCGGCCATGGCCTTCAGCATGCCGCTGCCCTGCATGATGCCGGTGAAGACCCCGGCGGCCAGGAGAATGCTCGCCATCGTCAGGGCGGTTTTCGCATGGGCGTCGATGCGTGCCCGTTGGGCATCGACGTTGGGGTAATTGATGCACAACGCCAATACCGTGCCGAGCATGAACATCACCACCGGATCGACCACACCGGCAATCATCACGCCCATCACCCCCACGGTCAGTATCAGGTTGAGCCAGAACAGCCCTGGCTTGCGCAAGGCGACTTCGGTCTCGGACAGTACCCGTTGAGGTACCACCTCCACCCCTGCCCCGGCACCCAACCCCAGGCGTTTCTCTTCGCGACGACCGAGGAACCAGGCGCAAGCAAAGACGAATGCCAGACCGACGACTTGCACCGGAATCAGCGGCTGGAACAAGTCGGCCACCGGCACGTGCAAGGCCGCCGATGAACGCAGGACCGGGCCGGTCCATGGCAGGAAGTTGACCCCGGCCGCCATCGCCGTGACACAAGCCAGGATGCGTTTATCCATGCCCAGGCGCGTATACAACGGCAGCATGGCCGGAATGGTCACCAGGAAGGTCACGGCGCCGGAACCGTCCAGGTGCACCAGCAGTGCCAGCAGCGCGGTACCCACGACGATGCGCGTCGGACGGGTGCCGACGCGTTTCAAGATGCGGTCAATGATCGGGTCAAGCATGCCGGCGTCGGTCATGACGCCAAAGAACAGAATCGCGAACACGAACATCCCGACCACGGGGGCGACGTTCTTGATGCCGGTAATGATGAACGCACTGGTTTGCAGGCCAAAACCACCGATCAGTGCGGCGATGATCGGCAATGCGATCAGTGCAACCAGGGGGGACAGGCGCTTACTCATCACGCAGATGAGCAGGCAGAGAATGGTGACGACACCGAGTATGGCGAGCATAGGTAGGTCCTGTTCGGCATTTCTGTCCGCGGTGGCGATGAAATGCGCTGTTGTTGTTTTCACCGAGTATTGGAATTGCCGGTATTCTTTGTAAATTGAAATGTTCGGCTGCCAATATTCGGAAAAACAGAATGAAGAACTCGATCCAGCACATCCGCGCCTTCCTGGCCGTGGCGCAAACCGGCAACTTCGCCAAGGCTGCTGCGATGCTGAACCTCTCGCCTTCGGCCCTGACCGTGCAGATTCAACAGTTGGAAGATTGGCTCGGCGTGCCGCTGCTCGAACGCAGCCCACGTCATGTGGCGTTGACCAGTGCCGGACAGAACAACCTGCTGCCCATGGAGAAACTGTTGCTGGACCTGGACAACATCGTCAGCGCCTCCCGGGACCTGGCGGCGCTGCGTCGGGGCGTCGTTACCATTGCCGCCCTGCCCTCGCTCTGCGCGGCTGCGCTACCGCCGCTGTTGAAACAGTTCCGTGAACAGTTTCCCGGGATCGAAGTGCGCCTGCGGGACGTGGTGGCGCGCCGGATCGACACGTTGGTGCGCGACGGCGAGGTGGATTTCGGCCTTGGGGTGCGGGCAAGGACGAGCCATGGGTTGGAATTTCAACCGGTGCTGGAGGATCGGTTGTGCCTGTTCATTCCAGCCGACCATCCCCTGGCCCGTCGACGCACGGTCAAGCTAAGCGAGTTGACGGCGCAACCGATCATTCTTACTGGGCGCGACAGCAGCGTTCGAGAGTTGGTGGAGCAGCTGTTCGCCGACGCCAACCTCCCATTGTCGCCGGGCCTCGAAGCCAATTACATGTCGACGGTCCTGGCGCTGGTGCGCCAGGGGTTGGGCGCAAGTCTGCTGCCGGAGTCGGCGGACGAAGGTCGGGAGGGATTGGTGAAAATCCCCGTGGACCATCCTGGCGTTACCCGTCAGATCGGCTTGATCACCCGCCAGGGCCAGACAATGGCGCCGGCAGCCGAGCAATTCATCGAAATGTCCAAAGGTTTTTTTGAGGAGATGACGAGAGCCTGACCAACCTGGCTTCAGGTCCGGAACTGTGCGACGGCCTCCCGCAGCTCGTGCTCCAGCCCGGCCAGATCCCCGCAAGCCAGGACCACTTGCTGATTCACTCCGACACAATGTTCGGCCTCATTGCGGACCTGCATGACATTGCGGCTGACCTCCTCGGCCACGATGCTCTGCTGCTCGGCGCTGGCGGCGTTCTGCTGGTTCATCTGCTCGATCAGCGACACCGCTCCGGTAATGCCGCCCAAGGCGGTGCTCACCTGACCGGCCAGCGACACGGTCTCTACCATCAGACGTGCGCAGCCCTGGATCTGCCCAACGCTGTGTTGCGACAAATGCTGCAGTCCGACAATCAGGGTCTCGATCTCGCTGGTCGAGTCCCGGGTGCGCCGTGCCAGCGCCCGCACCTCATCGGCAACCACCGCAAAGCCACGGCCCTGCTCTCCCGCCCGAGCCGCTTCGATGGCCGCATTGAGTGCCAGCAGGTTGGTTTGTTCAGCAATTGAGGCAATCACGTCGGCGACCGTGCCGATGGTCTCGACCTGCCGTTGCAAGGACTCGATGGCCTGCTCGGAAAGTGCCATTTCCGCTGCCAGGCGATGGATCTGCTGGCTCGCCAGCTGCACCACCCGCTCACCATTGCGTGCCTGGTGGTCGGCCTCGCCGGCGGCCTGGGAGGCCTGTTCGGCGTTGCAGGCCACTTGTGCGACCGTGGCGGTCATCTGTTGCATGGCCGTGGCGGCGTGTTCGGTCTCGACCCTCTGGCGTTGGGCCGCCCCACTGCTCTGGGCACTGGATGTACTCAGGGTCCGGGTCGTTTGCCCAAGTCCCACGACACTCAGTCCGATACGCGCCACCAACTGGCGCAGGTTGGCGGTCATCTCTCCCACTGCGGTCATCAACTGGCCCAACTCGTCTCGACGCATGGCCATGCCTTCGGCCGCATCACTCAGGTCGCCCCGGGCAACACGCCGGGCCACCTGCAGTGCTTCACGCAGAGGCACGACGATCAGATGACGAATAACCAACGATGCCAACAACGCCAGGACGACGATCACCAGGGCGCCCACCGCTTGCAGGCGCATCATCGAACGACCTCGTTGGCCCATCTGCCTTTGTCGATCGGCGGCGGCTTGTTCGACCTGGCTCAGCACGGTCTGTGCCTGGGCGTCCATCTGCCCGGCGGTCTGCTTGCTCAGCGCCCGGCTATCCCGATAGCGCTGGAATGCCTTGCGATATTCGACCAGCGCCGCCCGAGCCGCCGCCAGGGACGCTTCGGAGTTCTCATCCACCCGGCCCTGGAGCAGTTCCAGCGCGTCGCTCATTTCCTCCACTGACTCGGTCCAGCCTTGGAGCGCCTGCGCTGCACCCTCCTCCACATAGAGAAACTCCCTGTTGCGGGTGACCAGCAGTTTTCGCTGCAACGCCGAGGCCTGTTCCGCGAGGCTCAGAGGATCGCCTTCCGAGGCCTGGCCGCTGTTCAATACGCCGCGTACCTGGTCGTACATATCCAGTTCGACAGCCTCGAACTGCAGGCGGGCCTGTTCCGCCTGCTCCTGCATATGGCGCAACGCATCTGCCGCCAGGCGCTGGTGATCGATGAAATGTGCGAACTGGCCCTCATAGCCATCGACGGATTGCTGCATGGCGGTCAGTAACGGCACATCCTCGCTCGATGCGCCGGCCTTCGCCTTCTGGAGTTGAGCGCCCAGCGCCTGGATCAGGTCCCGAACCTGGCGCATCGCTAGAGGGTCGGGATCCAGTGCGTAGGTTTTCTCGGCACTGCGTAGCTGCAAGGTCAGGCGATTGATCTCCACCATGGCATCGACCTGCCGGCCGTGCTCCAGCAAACTGCCGGTCGCATACAAACCCTGGGCGATGGCGGCCACCGCGAGCAAGGACACCAGGCCGAAACCGAGCAGCAGCTTCTGCCCCACCGAACAGTCGGCAAGCAGGCGGGCAGTTTTCTTCAGCATTATTCTTATCCTTATATCTGAAGCAGATCGATAGCACCGGTGAATACACTCGCTGAACCGCCCCGTCAGCCCTCCTCGACCGCCTGCAACGCGCCGCAGGCTTCAGGCTTTTTTGCGAACAACCTCTGCGGCAACAGGAAGTAAGCCAACGCCGGCAACAGGATCAAGGCGCCGAGCATGTTTACCAGGAACATGAACGCCAGCAGGATGCCCATGTCGGCCTGAAACTTGATCGGTGACCAGGCCCAGGTCGCCACCGCGATGGCCAGGGTGATGCCGGTCAGCAGTACCACCTTGCCGGTGAACAACAAGGCGCGGTAATACGCCTCCGACAGCGAGGCACCGGCACGCATGTGCGCCAGGATGATGCTCAACACGTAGAGCGCGTAGTCGACACCGATGCCCACACCGAGGGCGATCACCGGCAAGGTGGCCACCTTGACGCCCATGCCCAGCCCGACCATCAGCGCCTCGCACAGAATCGACGTGAGTACCAGCGGCAGCACCGCGGCCAGCACCGCACGCCAGGAGCGAAAGGTCACCCAGCACAGCAGGATCACCGCGCCGTAGACCCAGAACAGCATCTCGTGCATGGCTTTTTTCACCACGATGTTGGTCGCTGCCTCGATCCCGGCGCTGCCGGCGGCCAGCATGAACTTCACCTCCGGCAGTTTCTGTTGCGCGATGAACGCTTCGCTGGTCTGCACCACCCGCTCCAGGGTGTCGGCCTTGTGGTCGGCCAGGTACACGTAGAGCGAAAGCAGCGAGCAGCCCTGGTTGAACAGCTCTCGCGGTGCCCGGGTCTGCACGGCGCCGAGGGCGCCGTCGTTGGGGATCAACTCGTACCACTTGAAGTTGCCCTCGTTGTACCCGGCGGCCGCGACTTTACTCATGGCGGCCATGGAGTTGGTGGACTCCACCCCGGGCAACTGCTCCAGTTGCCAGGCCAGCGAATCGACCGCGGCCAGGGTCGGATAGCGGGTGCACTGGTCCTCCGGGGTTTTCACCATGACCACGAAGATGTCCGAACTGGCCGCGTAGTTTTGCGTCATGAACGCTGCATCACGGTTGTAGCGCGAGTCTGGACGCAGCTCCGGCGCGCCGGGATCCAGATCGCCGATCTTCAGGTGCAGGCTGACGGCAAACCCGCCTGCTGCCAGGGCCAGGCCGAACAGGCAGGCGGCAATGGCCCAGGAACGCCGGGTAAACAGGTCGAGAAAACTCCACAGCGGGTGCTTGACGTTCGCGGTCAACTCGGCGGTTTCCGCCCGCAAGCTGCGGGCGGCGGCCTTGGCACCGACGCCGATGTAGCTGAGCAGGATCGGCAGCAGGATCAGGTTGGTGAAGATCAGCACCGCCACGCCAATGCTGGCGGTGATCGCCAAGTCCTGGATCACCTGGATCTTGATCACGATCAGCACGGCGAAACCCACCGCATCGCAGAGCAGCGCGGTCATGCCGGCGGCGAACAGACGGCGGAAGGTGTAGCGTGCCGCGACGACCCGGTGGGTGCCACGGCCGATGTCCTGCATGATCCCGTTCATCTTCTGCGCGCCGTGGCTCATGCCGATGGCGAACACCAGGAACGGAACCAGCGCCGAGTACGGATCCAGATCGTAGCCAAGGGTGGCGAGCAGGCCGATCTGCCAGAGCACCGCCACCAGGGAACAGAGCACCACCAATGCCGTGCTGCGCGCACAGCGGGTGTACCAATAGAGCACTGCCACGGTCACCAGCACGGCAACCGCGAAGAACAGCAAGACTTGCCCCAGCCCGGCGATCAGGTCACCAATGATCTTGGTGAAACCGGTGATGTGGATCTGGATACGCTCGTTCTGGTACTTGTCGCGCAAGGCTTCCAGTTGCCGTGAAAACTCACCGGCATCCAGTGCCTTGCCAGTCGCCGGATTGATTTCCAGCAGCGGCACGAAAATCACACTGGACTGGAAGTTGCCGGCCACCAATTGACCGATCTCGCCGGAACGGGCGACGTTGGTCCGCACCTCTTCCAGGCTGGCCGGCGAGCCGTCGTAGCTATCCGGAATCACCGTACCGCCATCCAGGCCGTCTTCGGTCACGGCGGTCCAGCGCGTGGTCGGTGTCCACAAGGACTTCATGTAGGGTTTGTCGACACCGGGCAGCAAGTAGATCTCGTCGTTGAGCTTGGCGAGGGTATCGAGGTAATCCTTGTCGAAAATAGTGCCCTCCTTGACCGCCACGGCGACGCGGATCGAGTTGCCGAGGCCGCTCAGTTCGCTGCGCTGTTCAAGGAAGTTGGCCACGTAGGGATGAGAGGTCGGGATGGTCTTCTCGAAACTGGCATTGAGACCGATCTTGCTGGCCTGATAACCCAGCACCAGGGTCACCAGCAGGCAGAGCAGCATGACCCAGGGCCGGTGATTGAAGATCGCCCGCTCGCCGAGGTTGCCGGAACGCGGATCGAAATCCTCCAGGCGGGCCATCACCACTTGCTGTTCGAGGGAGGAATTATGGTCGTTCACATCGGACTCCAAATACGGCCGCATGGGCTGTGCAAATAGCGCTCTGGCAAGTAGGTTCAGCGTTGCGCCGAGACAAGGGCTTGATCGAGGCGGGTCAGCCCGCCCAGGCCGACGCAGATCAAGCTGCCATCCGGGGCGGCCACCAGACCGGCGATCGAGGTACCGGCCAGGCCGGAAAGATGCCGCAAGCGGCTTCCTCGACCGGAACTGAGCAACAGGTCACCGGCCTGGCTGGCCAGGACCAGCGCCCCATCCTTCAGTTGAGTGCCGGCGGAGAAGGCCACTTCCAGGCCGGTTTCGATACGCCGCCAACTGCTCCCCTGGTCACCCGACCAGAAGGCATTGCCGCGCAGGCCGAAGGCGATCAGTTCGCCGCTGGCACTGCCTTGCAGACCGAAGAAACTGCCGTCATAGGGTGATTCGAGTGCCTGGAAGCTGCTGCCGTTGTCCCTGGAACGCAATAACAGACCCCGTTCGCCGACGATGAACAGTTCGCCCCCCATTGCACGAATGCCGTACAGGTTGAGGCCCTCGGGGTTGTCCACCTGCTGCATCCACGGTTTCCAGGTCACGCCACCGTCCACGGTACGCAGGATCAGGCCATAGGCACCGACCACATAGCCGTTGCGACGGTCGCTGAAGTACAGGTCGAGAAACGGCTTGTCCGGCCCGTCCGCGACCAACCGTTCGGCGTCTTCGACATGCTTGGCATCGCCGCCCTGTTGCGCGGCAACCAGCGCCAACTGTGCCGCAGCGACGCCATCGAGCTGCTTGACCCAGGTTTCGCCACCGTCAGTGCTGTGCAGCACCACGCCCATGTGGCCGACGGCCCAGCCCTGCTCGTCATCGACGAACTGCACCGCCGTCAGGCTGACGCTGACCGGCACCCGTGCCTGGCGCCAGCTCTGGCCGGAGTCATCGGAGAGCAGGACGATGCCGCGCTCGCCGACCGCCACCAACCGTTCGCCAGCGCGAGTCACCGCCAGCAACGCGGCGTGGGTGGCCTTGGCACTCTGCAGTGCCGCCTGGTCGAGCAAGGCAATCCGGGGGCTGGCCGTTGTCCAGCCCGACATCAGCAAGACCGTCAGCGCCAGGATCGCCGACAACGCCCGCCCGAGTGAAAAGTTACCGTTCATATCCCGCTCCAACCACCACTCAAGAGTTATCCAAACGCAACGCGCCGATGCCAGGGCCCCGGCGCGTCGGGCAACGACTTAACGCGAACTGTCGTTGGCCATGGCGTCAGGCGTGAAGAACGAAGATGGCGGACGCGGGTAGCTCTGGTACTGGACATCCAGGTCGTTGGCCGCGGAGTTCAGGAAGTAGGCACCGGTCTCCAGGTTGTAGCTGCCCCACGACATCTGCGCGGTGAGCGCTGGCATTTCCGGGGCCAGCAGGGTCAGCGAGTAGTTGGTACGACCCAATTTGCCCTGGGCGTCGTAACCGTCCACCAGCAGCACTTGCCAGGAGTCCTCGTCGACGTAATAGGTGCGTTTTGGCACCACGTGACGCTTACCGTCCTTGAGCGTGGCGTTCACCACCCAGACCCGGTGTTTCTCCCAGCGCACCAGATCCGGGTTGAGGAAGTTCGGCTTGACCAGATCGTCGCTCTTCGCCGCGGCCGCACGGTTGTTGTTGTAAGGCACCAGCAGCTCTTTCTTGCCCACCAGCTTGAGGTCGTGACGGTCGGTCGGGCCGAAAATCATGAAGGCCTCGTCGAAGAAACCCACACCCGAGGTGACGAAGTCCGGCGTGTCATAGGCGATGTTCGGTGCGCGCCGTACCCGACGCTGGCCGACCAGGTACTGCCAGGCAGCGCGTTTGCCCGGGTCCATGTCCCAGTGGGTCATCAAGCCCTCGCCGGCCTTGGACGATGGCAGCTCCGTGGCCAGCTTACCGATGAGGAACTTGCCCCCGAACGTTTCAAGACTGCCGTCCTTGAAGTAATAAGGGCTCTGATACCAGAAACGTGCCCGGGTGGCCTGGATCTTCTTGCCGCCGGCGGTCATCAGCCAGGTGTCGAACGGTGAATAGAAGGTGTCAGCCCCTTGCCAGGACAGCCGGTAGTTCCATAGCACCTCGGCACCGTTCTGTGGCAGTGGGAACGGAATCCCGCCATAGGCGCCGCTGACTTTTTCCGAGTCCACTTCCAGAGTGGCGCGGGTCGCGTTCTTCAGGGTGTTGTCGTAGACCCATTGCGGTGCAGCGGCGCTGCGGTGAGTCGGATAGACGTCCAGGCGATAACCGGGGTACTTCTGCAGCAAGGCTTTGGCGCCGTCGGACAGCTGGTCGGCATATTGCGCCATGTTGGCCGCGCTGACCGAGTACAGCGGCTTGTCAGCGGCAAAGGGATCGGCACGTTTGTCGCCGTTCTTGTAGCCTGCGGGCACTGTCGTATAGCCCCCGGTCCATGCCGGAATGCTGCCGTCCTTGTTGCCCGCGCGCTCGGCGCCCATGGGGGTGAGTTCCGTATTGAGCCGTGCGGCCTGATCAGGGGAAACCGCCGCCTGCACCGCGCCGGCACTGAGCAAGGCAATGGCCAGGGCCGACATACGCAAGGAAAATTGGCTTTGCATAGGGGATGAAACCTCTTATTAGAATGTGGTTTTCACGTACATGGAGACGAAGTCACGGTCGGCCAGCGATTGCGCATAGCTGAAGTTGCCCGCCTCGTTCAGCCCTGCCGCAGCCTTGCCGAAGAAGTTCACGTAGTTGATGCCGAAGTCCCAGCGCTGCAGGTAAGTGGCCTTGAGCCCTACGCTCCAGTCACCGGCGTGGGAGTTGCCGAAACCGCCCTTGCTGACGGCCGAGGAGCGACCGTCGAGACCCACGCCGAAACCCACCGGTACGCTCAGGTCGAGACCGTCGGCCACCTGGAAGTAAGCCGGTTCGGCCAACACCCGCAGCGCGGTGGCATCCCGGGTGGTGTTGGGGTCCAGTGCCCCCGGGTTGTCTGTCACGCTGAGGGTACGGTTCCAGGCCAGTTCGGCCAGTACCGAACCACCGTCCCAAAGCGCGCCGGGCGATAGCAGGTAGATCGTCGACAGGTTCACGTGCGCGGTCTTGCCCCTGGCGTAGAGCGCATCACCGTTGTTGTCCGCCGCGGTGCCCGGTGTCACCACTTGCAGGTTGCTGACCAGGGGGGCGTTCCAGCGCACCGAGGTTTCACCAGCGAAGTTGAACGGGCCATATGCGGTGGAGAAGCTGGCGCCGACGGTCTTGATGTCTTCGGCGTAGACCTGGCGATAGGAACTCAGGATCGGCAGCCCGGTGGCGGCGGCCGCCGCACCGTCCAGGTAGGCATACAGCGCACTTGGCGTCTTGTCGTGATACTGGGCGGCGTAGAAACCCAGTTCCAGTTCGGTGCCTTCGGGCTTGAAACGCAGTTGCATGCCGCCCTGCCCCGAGTTCTTGGCCTCGATATCGGAAGCATGGACGGTGGTGTTGCCAAACACCTCGGTCCAGTCCCCTGCCCCCTTGCCGATGCCGTCGTTATCGCTCAGGTAGCTGCCTGCTCCGGGCACGTTGGAACGTTCCCACTCGAACTGGTAGTAGGCCCCGACGGACAACTGCGGGTTGATCTGCAACTGGCCGGACACTTGATTGACCGGGCGCAGGATTTCCTTGAATTGGGTTCCCGGTACGCTGAGCAGCTTGACGACGTCGGTGGGTCCTTGGGCGGCGGCGATGCCGTTGCTGCCGTAGAACAGGCTCTCGCCATAGATCAGGCTGTGGCGGCCCAGGCGCACGGTGCCCTGGCTCGCGTCACCGACATCACCGCGCAGAAACACGAAGGCGTCCAGCAGTTCGGCGTCGCGCCCGTGCAGTTCGCGGGTATCGCTGAGGAAGTGTGGATTCGCGCTGTCGTCGGTGTCCTTGTTATAGACATCGTCGTACCAGGCCGCACCGCTGAGACGCAGCCCGTAGTTTTCCCGACTCAGGTCCATCTCACTGAACAGGTCCAGCCGGTTGGAGACCAGGCCGCGACTGAAGTTCTTGTCGCCCTGGCCCTGGATCGAAGGGTACAAGCCGCCCGCCGTGGAGGCGTTGGTCAGGTGGTCGTCAGCACCCTGCAAGCGCCAGGCCTGGCTGTACTTGATGGTGTTGTCCCAGCGCAGGCGCCAGTCACTGTCGCCCAGATCGATCTGTGCGGCCTGAGCCTGTGAGGCCAGGCCGGCAAGGCACACCGAGAGTGCCAAGGTGGAACGCTTGAAGCCCGGGTAGCATCGAGTGTTGTGCATGGTGTTCCTCATTGTTCTTGTTGTTTGGAAACGTGTTGTCTGGAAAACGACCGGCAATGAGCGGCCCGCAAATGCGCAGGCGGTGGTTCCTCGTTCAGATGTAGGTGGACGCCAGGCCGCCATCCACAGGCAGGTTGACGCCGTTGATCCAGCGGGACTCGTCCGCACTCAGGAAGGCGATGGCAGCCGCCACCTCATCGGCATAGGCCGGACGCTTCATGCGATGAGCATCGGCCTCGACACGTTCCTGGCCGAGCATGCTGACGAAATCACCCAGGATGGGCGTGAACACCGGGCCCGGTGCCACGCTGTTCATGCGCACCGAGGTTTGCAGGAACCAGGGCTGGGCCTGCACGTAGTTCCAGACGATCAGGGCTTCTTTGAAATACTGGTAGCAGCTCTCCTGGGGCACCGGGTGCTGGGCCAACCAGGCTTGTCCCTGGAAGAAACTTTCGGTGCAGGCCAGGGCCTTGTGCAGTTCCAACCGCTGCGGCCACTGCGCACCGAGAATAGAGGCAACGTTGACGATACTGCCGCCGGCGCGGATCCGCGGCAGCGCCGCCGCGCAGAGGTGACGCAGGCCGAGGTAATTGACCTGGGCCACCAGCTGCGGATCGGCCGTTCCTGGCACTCCGGCGATGTTACACAAGCCGTCGATCTGTTCCGGCAACCGGCGCACGGCGGCATCGATGGCCTCGGGGTGACTGAGGTCGGCCTGGACAAAGTCATCCAGGCTCAGGTTGGGCTCGTTGCGATCCATGCCGATCACGATGGCCCCGTGGGCACGCAGGGTTCGGGCTGTCTCGGCGCCGATGCCCGAAGAGACTCCGGTCACGACGATCCTTTTGCTGGTCAGCTTCATACGGGTTTCCCGATTCGTGCTCGTACTGCCTCCCATGAAAGCGGGCAGCCAAGTCATATTGTTATTGCCGAACTAGTTAAGCTCGGTAACTAGTTGTAGCAAGCGATATGCCATCTAACGGCAATAACGGGGCAACCGCTCAAGCTCGCGGCATACAGACATTCTTGGTGAATATCGACGTGAGACGGGGGAAATCGGGCGCCGAAAAAAGTGATGATTTCAGTAATTTCATGCTGCACTATGCCGATTATGATTACTCATATTAAGGATTTCCGATGGCAGACAAGCTGATCTCCCTGGCCGAACTCTCCGGCGGAGTCCGAAAGAAACACGTGCGCGGCGCCAGCGAGCAGTTGCCGCCCGGCGCCGCCCCTACGCTTCAGGATCTGACCGAATGCCTGATGTTCAGCCCGGGCGACGGGCGCATCTGGCTCAACGGCGCACGCATGCTGTTGATGCACAGCAGCGGCGTCGGCGCGCTTCGTCGGGAGATGATTGAAAGCATGGGCCTGGCCCGTGCCCGTGGCATCCTGCTGCGCACCGGCTACCACTGCGGTGCGCGGGACGCGGCACTGATCAAGGAACGCTTCCCCGAGGCCGACTTCCTGGCGCTGTTCGCCGCCGGCCCGATCATCCACGCCATCGAAGGCGCGGTTAAAGTCGAGCCGGTGCATTTCGAATTCGATATGAACCTGGGCACCTATTACGGCGAATTCCTCTGGCACCACTCCAGCGAGGATGACGAGCACATCGCTCAGTTCGGCATCGGCACCGAGCCGGCGTGCTGGATGCAGACCGGCTATGCCACCGGATACACCTCGGCGATGGTCGGTCGATTGATCCTTTACCGCGAGGTCGAATGCCGCTCCACCGGTTCCAGCATCTGCCGGCTGATCGGTAAACCCGCTGAAGAATGGGATGATGCCGAAGAAGACCTGGCCGCCCTGAAAGCGGAACCTTTCGTCAGCAGCAGCGGGCGTAGCACCGTACCTCCCAGCCCCGGCGGCAAGGGCGTATCGCCGCCCGACCCGCAAACCGATCCGCAACCGACCCAGGACGGCGACATGGTCGGCATCTCCTCGGCCTTCAACGCAGCCTGCCACATGCTGCGCCGAGTCGCCCCGACCCAGGCGACGGTGCTGTTCACCGGAGAATCCGGCGTAGGCAAGGAAATGTTCGCACGCATGCTGCACCGCATCAGTCCGCGACACGATGCGCCTTTTGTCGCGATCAACTGCGCCGCCATTCCGGAAAACCTGATGGAATCGGAGCTGTTTGGCGTTGAGCGCGGCGCCTTCACCGGTGCCACCCAGTCCCGCGCCGGGCGTTTCGAGCGAGCCGATGGCGGTACGCTGTTCCTCGACGAAATCGCCACCCTCAGCCTGGTCGCCCAAGGCAAACTGTTGCGGGCCTTGCAGGAAGGTGAGATCGAGCGGGTCGGCGGCAGCCGGACCTTGAAGGTCGATGTGCGGGTGGTCGCCGCGACCAACGTCGACCTGCGCGCCGCCGCACAACGCGGCGAGTTTCGCGAGGACTTGTTCTTCCGCCTGAATGTCTTCCCGATCCACCTGCCACCCCTGCGCGAGCGCAAGGAAGACATCCCGTTGCTGATGACTCACTTTCTGCACCGCTTCACCCGCCATCATGGCCGCCAGATCAGTGGCTTCACCCCGCGCACGGCCGACACCCTGCTCGCCTATGACTTTCCGGGCAACATCCGCGAGCTGCAGAACCTGGTGGAGCGCGGCGTGATCAGTGCGCCGGATGGCGGGGCCATCGACCTGGCCCACCTGTTCACCAGTGGCGAACGCCTGGCCCAGCCGATGTTTTCCATTGGCAACCGGGGCCAACTGGCGGCCGCTCCGAATGACCCGGCCACCCCTGCGCCTGCCCATGCTGGCAACGAGGCGATCCAGGCCTTGTTCGGCGGCAAGGACCTGAGTCGGCTGTCACTGCAGGAGATCGAGGAAACGATGATCGACCATTGCCTGGCCGAGGTGAAAGGCAATGTCTCCGAGGCGGCGCGCCGGCTTGGTCTGACCCGAGCTCAACTGTCGTATCGGCTGTCGCGGCGTTCAGGGGGTGAATAACGCAAGCTCAAGGCACCATTGAAATCATTGTGGCGAGGGGATTTATCCCCTCGCCACAGGTTATTGGACTGGCCCACGCTGGATGAAGCAACGCCCAAACATGTCGAGGGCCACGTCCACCCGTTGGCCGATCTGCTCGTCGGACCAACTCTGCTGGACCCCGAGGGTGAACAGCTTGAGCGGTTGCGAGATCAGCAACGCATCGATCAGTTCGACCGCCGGTTCGACATCCTCCTGAACAAGAAGCCCCTTGCCCGCTGCCTTGTCCAACCAACTGTGCAACAGGCCCAGGCATCGCTCGGCGCCTTCCTGATACCAGATCCTGGCGATGTCCGGTGCAGTCTCACGTCCTTCCACGGCCATCAAGTAGAGTCCTAGCGCCAACGGCGACAAGGTCAGGCGCGCCCATAGGGTCAGGTACATGCGCAGTTCACTGAGCAGACCCTCGGCGCAGTCGATACCGCTTTCCAACAACAGCTCGAGCGTCGACAGGTCCCGGGCCACCAATTGCGAGAGCAGCGCTTCCTTGCTCGTGACCAGCTGGTAGAGGGTTTTCTTCGAGATGCCGGTGGCGCGGGCGATGGTGTCCATGGTGACGTTGGCGAAGTTGCCACTGCCGAGTATCTGCGCCGCCGCATCGAGCAACAGATTCATCTGTTCCTCGCGACTGCGCAGTGGCGGACGGCCCCGCCCGCGCTTGACGGCCTGTGGGGAGGTTTCAGGCATGACGGATCCTGGCTAGCGTTAATCAAACAAGCAACATAGTACCCTGTGGCGAGGGGATTCATCCCCGCTGGGCTGCGAAGCGGCCCCAAGCAGACAGCTCGGTGTGTCATGCTAATTGAGTCGCCAGTATTGGGTCTGCTTCGCAGCCCAGCGGGGCGGTGCGACGTTTCGCTAAATCCCCTCGCCACAAGAGTCATCAAAGACTCTAAACCAGTGCGCTATCAGCCTCTTCCACCCTCGCCCCCGCAAAAGCCCCGCGCAACCCATCCTCGATGAACTGCCACGCCTCATCCGCAGAAGCATCCGGCCCCAGGTGAGTGAACATATGATCGCAGCCTGGGAACATTCTCTCGTTCACCGCAACGCCGGCCTGACGCAGTTTCTCCCCATAAGCCTGGCCTTCGGCGCGCAGGATATCGTACTCGGCAGTGATCAATGTGGCGGCAGGCAGGCCCCGTAATGCCTCGACCGGCGCCAGCAACGGCGAGACGAGGGGATCGCGGGCCTGGGTCGGGTCGCTCAGATAACACTGGTTAAAGAAGCGCATCAAGCCCGGACCGAGCAGCGGCTTGTCGATCGTCGAATGCTTCAGTTCAGGAGCCTGGGAGACGTCCAGCGCCGCATAATCGATGACCTGGTGCACCACCCTGAGTCGCTCATGTCCTCGCGCCAGATTGGCCAGCCCGGCAGCCAGATTGCCGCCGGCACTGTGTCCTCCGACAGCGATACGCTGTGGGTCGATACCCAGCGTCGCACCCTGCCCGGCCAGCCACTCCAACACCTCGAAGCTCTGACGCAAACCTGCGGGAAAGGGATGCTCGGGCGCCAGGACATAATCCAGATTGACCACCAGGCAACCCAGGTTGTGAGCCAGACGGCGGCAATAGCTGTCGTCGTGCTCCGGCACTCCAGCGACGAATCCACCGCCATGCAGGTTCAGGTACACCGGGAGAGGTTCCCCAGGCGACGTATCGGGCCAGTAGAACAGCGCCCGCGCCGGCCCCCAGGCTGTCGGGATGTGCCGTTCCTCTACCGCGCGCAGCGGATAACGTGCCGCGTCGTAGATGAATTTGCCTTTCATGCGCTTGGCAAGGGCGCGCAGCAGCTTGGCCTTGAGCGTTTGCAACAGGTTCATGGTCAGCCTCCCGGGGCCTCAGTTGGCCGTCAGCAAATGGTCGAGCAGGCCATGGATCATCGGGCCGTAGGGAGCACGCATCGCCAGGTTGGACTCACCGATGGCGCTCTGCACCACCACTGCCTTGGCATGGCTGAAGGTACGGAAACCATAGACGCCATGATAGGCCCCCATGCCCGAGTGACCGACCCCGCCAAAGGGCAGCGCCTCGAACAGCACATGGCTCATCACGTCGTTGATCACCACACCGCCCGACGTCGTGCGCGCCAGCACCTGCTCGCGTTCATTCGCATCCTCGCCGAAATAATAGGCCGCCAACGGCCGAGGCTGCCCGTTGACGTAGTCGATGGCCGTGGCGAAGTCGCGATAGGTTCTGATCGGCAACAACGGGCCGAAGATTTCCTCGCGCAGTACCTGCATGTCCTCACTGGGATCGAGCACCAGGGTCGGGGCGATCTTGCGGATCTCGCGGTCGCTCAGGTCTTCTTGCGCCGGGTTGATCTCCACCAGTCGCGCACCCTTGGCCTCGGCATCGGCGAGATAACCCCGCAGACGGTCGAAATTGCGCGGGTTGATGATCGACGTGTAGTCGGCGTTGCCGCGCAGGGTTGGGTACATAGTGCTGACAAAACGAGTGGCCTCGCCGACGAAGTCCTCCAGCAACTCTTCCGGCAACAGCACATAGTCCGGGGCCAGGCAGATCTGGCCGGCGTTGAAGGTCTTCACCGTTAATACTCGCTGCACCACGGTAGCCAGGTCGGCGCTACGGGAAACCAACACCGGAGACTTGCCACCCAGTTCCAGGGTCACCGGCACCAGGTTGTCGGAGGCGGCACGCATGATGTGCCGGGCCACTGACGTCCCGCCGGTAAATATCAGATGATCGAACGGTTGCGCACTGAACAACGCCCCGATCTGCGCATCGCCCAATACCGTGCAGAGTTCGCGCTCGTCGAAATAACGGGCGATCAATTCGTCGATCAACGCCGAGGTACGCGGGGTCAGTTCCGAGGGCTTGAGCATCGCCCGGTTGCCGGCAGCAAGAATGCTTGCCAGCGGCCCGAAGGCCAGCACGATGGGAAAATTCCACGGGCTGATCACCCCCACTACACCCAACGGCTGATAGTCGACCCGCGCCTCGCAACCGGGGAACGGAGCCGGATGCGTCTCCGATTGCATCCACTCGGCCAGGTGCTCGCGGCAATGTTTGAGGCTCGCCACCGAGCCGGCGATATCCGACAGCAGAGTCTGTTCGCGGCTGCGGTTGCCGAAGTCCGCAGACACCGCCGCGACGATGGCTTCACGGTTATCCAGCAGCAGGGCAATCGCCCGATCCAGACGGTCACGGCGCAACGCCAGGCTTGCGGGCCCTTCGTCCAGGTGGGCCTGTTTCATGCGTGCGAGTGCGGTAGCGAGTTGTTCGGTGGGAGCCGCTGTAGCGTGGTGACCGAGAATACTCATGGCGTGGGTTCCTGCTGGTGGAATTGTTATTAGCCAGTACTAATACCGGACAAGCAGGCACCTCTGCCGACTCGCAGGTGGAGTATGACAAAAAACAAAACAAAGGAAACCCATAAGTTTCCTTATTTTCAGCAGTCGGATGAGTGGCATTTGAGCCAGCAAACAGGGAGGAAATCGCAAAAAATGGCTTGCATCGCGCAATGACTCAATCGGACGGGTGCGTTTTCTGAGAACACTGGATCAGTGGCCGAAACCGCAACCCCATGAAAAATTGATTATATTTTTTAACTTGTTATAGGCGCTGTCCATTGGAACAGCGCCCTGCACTCCCAGTGCTACCAGAGCGCCATCGTATAGCTGACAATCAACCGGTTCTCATCCAGGTCATTGCCAAAATTCGAGCGCACCGAGGCGTTGCGCCATTTGAACCCAAGTCCTTTCAATGTCCCGTCCTGCACGACATAGGCAATGTCGGTATTGCGTTCCCACTCCTTGCCCTCCCCCGGCGTGGCACGTTGGACGTTATCACCGGAAATGTAGCGGGTCATGAACGTCAACCCAGGGACACCGAGTGCGGCGAAGTTGTAGTCATAGCGGGCTTGCCAGGAACGTTCGTCGACGTTGGCGAAGTCGCCGATCTGGACGAAGTTGACCAGGTACGGGTCGCTACGGCTGATATACGGGAAAGGATCGTCGCCACTCATGCGCTGGTAACCCAGGCCCAGTGCGTGCCCACCCAGACTGTAAGTAAACAGCGCGCCGAAGGCCTGGTTGTCGATGTTGCGGAAGTTGCCGTCCTCGGTGCTGCGCGAATAGCGCACGTCGCTCTTGAGCGCCTGGCCGCCCCCCAGGTCCAGGGTGTGGACGAACCCGAGGTAGTTCTGCTGGTAGATATCCTGCAGTTTTCCATAACGGTACTGCGCCGTGAGGTTCGGCAGGAACTGATAGTCCGCCCCGGCAAACTGGAACTTGTCACTGGTGCCGCCGATGCGGTTGGCGGTCATGTCCTGATAATCGGTGGAATCGACGACGTTGATCTGGGTGAACTGCCCACCGGTCAGCTTCAATCGATCGATTTCCTGCACGTTCAACAGTCCACCTTTGAACGTCGCCGGCAACAGCCGCGTATCGTTGGAGCTCACCACCGGGTCCTTGATCTGCAGCGTTCCCGCCTTGAGGGTGCTGTTGGATACCCGCACCTTGGCGGTCAGGCCCAGTTCGCCGTAGCGGTCTTGCGACCCTCCGGACAAATCCGCCGGCAACAGGTTGGTGCCCGCCGTACCGCCACCCGAATCCAGTTTGAAACCGGCCATGCCCAAGGCATCCAGGCCGAAGCCGACGGTGCCGGCGGTGTAGCCCGATTCGATCCGCAACAGGAAGCCCTGGGCCCACTCCTCGGCCTTGTCCCGCGAACCTTCCTGGCGAAAGTCGCGGTTGAAGTAGAAGTTGCGCGCCTCCAGGCTGCCTTTGCTGTCGGCGATGAAGTCCGCCTGGGCGGCAGGCACGCCGATCAGGCTCAAGCCAAGCACCGTACCGATTGGGGTGTATATCCGGGGGGAGGATCTGAAATGCTGCATGCGTGCTCCTTTTATCGGCGCGAGCGGACCCTCTCGGGGGGCTCTGCGGGCGCCTCGTTATTCTTGTGTGAAGACGTTGTCGTTCGGACACGGGCGCAGTGAGCTGCGTCGTCGGCGTGGATTCTTCGCGCCACGCTCTGAAAGCGTCAAACGGGAAAAAAGCCCGGTCGGACATAAGAAAAATTGATGCGCTCGATGGCCTGATCTGGAGTAACAATTGCAATCATAAGAACCACACGCACCAAGAGACCCGTCATGAACCTCAAGTTCCTCGAAACCTTCGTCTGGGTGGCACGCCTGCAGAGCTTCAGCCTGACCGCCGAAAAGATGTTCAGCACCCAGGCGGCGATTTCCGCCCGGATCGCATCGCTGGAGGACGAGTTGGGCCTGCGCCTGTTCGTCCGCGACTCCCGGGGGTGTCGCTGACGCCTGAAGGCTTCAAGGTGCTCAACTACGCCGAGCAGATGCTCGAGGTCCAGCGTGCGCTGAAACAGTCCCTGGACACCGGCAACGAACAGCAAGGCCTGGTGCGCATCGGCGTGATGGATACGGTGATCCACACGTGGCTGAGTCCCCTGATGTCGATGCTGATGCAGGCCTTTCCGGCGGTGGAAATCGAAATCACCGCCGACGCTGCACGCAATTTGTGCGATCAGCTACAGAAGGGTTACCTGGACATCGCTTTCCAGACCGACCTGGTCCGCCACGAAAGTGTGCGCAACCTCGAATTGGGGCACTACCCCATGCACTGGATCGCCGCCAGTCATTCGATCTATGCCCGGCCCTATGCGTCGCTGGCCGAGATGGCGAGTGAGCGCATCATCACGTTCGTCAAGCAGTCACGCCCCCATCAGGATGTACTCAACCTGCTGTATGCCCAGGGGGTCAACGCGCCACGGGTCAGTTGCGTCAACTCGGTGTCGGCCATGACGCGGTTGATTCGTGACGGTTTCGGTATCGGCGCTCTGCCCGCGGCGTTGGTGGCCAAACCCCTGGCGAGCGGTGAGCTGATCCAATTGGAGCCGGGCACGTCCCTGCCCCAGTTGAACGTCGTTGCTTCCTGGCGCGCGGGCGTTGGGCTGGAGCTGATCGAGAGCATCGTTCAGATGAGCCGCCAGGTGGTGGGTCAATACGCCCTGGATGTGGGTCCGCAACGCATGGTGGCAGCGCCCGGTCTGAACGGCCCGGTGCCCCTCGAATAACTTTTATTTGTCGCGGGGTAGCAACATTCCTTGTTGGACGTCATCGCCTGGGTTTTCTAAAAAGGACCGAAAACCACAAGGAGAAACCCTGATGTCCCTTCCCGCCCTGTCATTTGAACAACTGCAACAGTACGCCCCCCTCGCCCTGCGCCAGAGCATTGCAGCCGGCCAGTATCAGGGGCACACCAGCGGCCTGGGCAAGGGACGGGTACAAGCCAATATCGTGATCCTCCCCGGCGATTGGGCCAACGAGTTCCTACGCTACTGCACCCTCAATCGCCAGGCCTGCCCGCTATTGGACGTGACCGAACCCGGCGACCCGTACTTTCGCAACCTGGGCGACCCCATCGACATCCGCCACGAAGTGCCCCGCTACCGGGTTTTCCGTGACGGCGAGTTGAGCGAAGAACCGCTGGACATCGAGCATCTGTGGCAGGACGACATGGTCGCCTTCGCCCTGGGCTGTTCCTTCTCCTTCGAACAACCGTTGCTGGAAGCCGGCATTCGGCTGCGACACATTGATCTGGGCCGTAACATCGCCATGTTCCGCACCAACATCGACACTCGCCCCACCGCCCGGCTCTCCGGCAAAATGGTGGTGACTATGCGGCCGATGAAAGCCGCCGCCGCGATCCAGGCGATCCAGATCACTGGTCGCATGCCCAATGTCCATGGCGCTCCGGTACACATCGGCGACCCTTCGCTGATTGGCATTCAATCCCTGGACAGACCCGATTACGGCGACGCCGTGCCGGTCGAGGCGGATGAGATCCCGGTGTTCTGGGCCTGTGGCGTAACCCCGCAATCGGTGGTCCAGGCCTCCCGTCCGCCGCTGTGCATCACCCACGCACCGGGTTGCATGCTGGTGACGGATTTGTGGAATAGTGCTTTGTAGACTTCTCGGTTAACCACACACCCTGTGGGAGCGAGCCTGCTCGCGATAGCGGCGGCAAGCTCGGTATCGAGTTGCCTGACCCACCGCCTTCGCGAGCAGGCTCGCTCCCACAGGTATTGGGTTGCTTGAACCTTATTTATTAGAACAGCACCTTTCAACCCGATATGGACACCCGATGAACACGGCTCAACGATCGATCCAACAGTACATCAACGCCAAGGACGGCAATCGCCCTCACCTGCTGGACCAGGCCTTCACTACCGATGCCACGCTGGACATGGTCGTGCGCACCGGCTCGATTTCTTTTCCGGGGCACGTGGAAAGCCGCGAGGCCATTGGCGATGTCCTGGTCAGGCGCTTTGGCCAGACCTTCGAAAACGTCTATACGTTTTGCCTGAGCGCCCCGCCTTCCGGGAATGCCAAGGCATTCCAGTGCACATGGCTGGTGGCGATGTCGGACAAGCACAGCGGCGAGGTCAGGGTCGGTTGTGGGCTGTATGACTGGCAGTTCGAGCCTGAGTCCAATCTGGCCGAGGGGCTGACGATCACCATCGAGCACATGGTGACGTTGCCGGCAGCCGATCTGGCGCCGGTCATGGCGTGGGTCTCGGCGCTGGACTATCCGTGGTGCGATGTTCGCGCGCTCATGAACAGCGTGCCGGATACCGCGGGGCTTGAAGCGGTGCTCCAGTATGTGGCGGTCCAAGCGCAGTAATCCACTCATTGCCAATCTCAGTACCGGAGAGCCGCCAACGTGAATATCAAGTTTCTGGAAACCTTCGTCTGGGTCGCTCGCCTGAAGAGTTTCCGGCTCACGGCAGAGAAACTGTTCACCACCCAGGCCTCCATCTCCAGCCGGATAGCGGCCCTGGAAGACGAGATGGGTGTGCGGCTATTCGTGCGCGACTCCAAAGGTGTGTCGCTGACCTCCGAAGGGCAACGGGTGCTGGAATACGCCGAGCGCATCATGGACACCATGCAAAGCATGAAGGCGGTGATCCAGGATCCGCGCCAGGTTCGCGGCCGGATCCGCATCGGCGCCATGGACACGGTCATCCACACCTGGCTCAGCCCGTTGGTGACGCGCCTGATGGAATGCTATCCGGCCCTGGAAATCGAATTATCGGCCGACACGGCGAGCAATCTGTGTTCCCAACTGGAGAAAGGCTATCAGGACGTCATCTTCCAGACCGACATCCTACGCCTGGACAGCGTGCGCAATGCCCTGCTGACCCGTTATCCGATGCATTGGGTGGTGCGCACCGGTTCTGTCTATGACCGGCAATACGCCTCGCTGGAGGACCTGTCCCAGGAACGCATCGTGACGTTCTCACGCAACTCGCGGCCCCATCAGGACATCCTCAATCTCTTGCACTCGGCGAACATCGTGTCACCGCGCATCAACTGCGTGAACTCGGCCTCGGCCATCACCCGCCTGGTTCGCGACGGCTTCGGCATCGGCGCCATGCCGGCGGCGCTGGTACAGGGCGAATTGGCCCAAGGCACATTGACCTTGGTGACTGGCGTGCCGTTACCCTCGGTGATGGACATCGTTGCCAGTTGGCGTACCGGCGCGGGCATGGAACGGGTGGAAGACATCGTCAGCCTGACCCGGGAGGTGGTGGGTGAGTTCGTCGCCGCTCTGCCTGCGGGGTACCGATTGGAGGCGCAGTAGGCTTCTTATTAAGTTGTGACTGATATACCGCTATCGCGAGCAGGCTCGCTCCCACAGTTAATTGTGGTAAGGCTGGGAGTTTGTGTACGCCGCGGTTCCCCTGTGGGAGCGAGCCTGCTCGCGATAGCGGTATATCAGTCAACCTCGTCATCATAGCTTCACACCGCTGATCTACCGTGTGCGCCGATTGCTCCAGTCCCCCTCAATCGGTGAGCCGCTTACCTGATGCAAGCCCTCCTGAAAAAAACAAGAAATGAAGCCGTCAACGCCGCGCCGGCAAACCTGCAACCAGCCCATGACGATGAGATCGATGTCCGGTTCCTGACAACGGCCGATCTCCCTTCCCTGCTGGAACTCGAGCAGAGGAAATGGACCGACGACCAGCGCGCCGACGCGGTCATGCTGGCGAGTCGAATTGCTGCCTTCCCCACCTTGAGTGTCGGTGCATTCTGCGTCCATACCGGGGCCGCGTTGGCCTCGTTGTTCATGAAACCCACCCGGCACGACCTCATCCACCGCTGCTCGACGTGGGAAGACTGCGCCAGGCGACAGCACGGCGATGAGTCTGCAGCGACCGGCACGTTGTTCGGCATCAGCCTGAGCAGCATCGACTCGAAAGCCGCGAACGCCATCTTCGAGTTCTTCTGGCCCTACGCACTCAAGCAGGGATGGTCGGACATCTACCTGGGCTCCCCCGTCCCGGGCCTGCGGGACTGGCGCTCGAAGAACCCCGGTATCACGGTCGCGCAGTACGTGCGCAGTCAACGCCAAGGACTGCCGCTGGATCCACAGCTGCGTTACTACTTCAAGAAAGGCTTTCGCCAGATAGTCGCCATCAAGGACAACTACTTTCCCCACGAACCGTCGCTGGATGTCGGCGTGTTAATCCGGGGCAAAGTGCCGCTTTCGGGGCTTTCGTTCCTCTGGAAGCGAGTGCCGCTGCCTTGGTTGCAACGCATGAAAAAGCTGGTCTTCGTATGTTTATGAAGCCCTTGTTCCAAGGACTCGGCAGCAACTTGCCCAGCTATCTGTTCCTGGCACTGTGTATCGGGAATACGGCTGCACTCGCCTGGCTCGCAGGGAACGAAGCTTTCGGATGGCTGGAGCTTGCGCCGTTGGTGATACTGCAGGCGGTCCTGATGATCGGTGTTCAGGAGATCAAACACCAGGGCGTGCATCGTCAATTTCTCGTTGGCACGCGCCTCAACGATGCCGTCGGAATGCTCGCAGCGGCGATGTTCGGCGCCAACTTCGTCGGCTACCGCTACTTTCATCTGGAGCATCATCGCAAGACCTGTCAGGCCGACGATCCTGAAGGGCTGATGTATGAACAGTCATGGCGAACGCGCCTGATCTGCCTGCTGGGCCCCGTCGAGCAACTCTGGACGACCCTCTCCACCAATGCCATCTCCCGACGTTATGTCCCGCCTCGCGAAGTCTGGCGCTGGCGGCGGAACAACGCCCTGCTTGCCCTGTTCCTTGCTGCGCTGGCAGTGGGCATCCACGAGGCGCCTCGCCAAGTCCTGAGCGCCTGGCTGATCCCGTATTGCCTGTTTGCCTGGCTGGATTTCTGGTTGACCCAGGCCGAGCACTATGGCGTCGCGATCTCGGCCCAAGGGGCGCGTCGTGCCCCGGCGGACATCACGACGGACGTTTACCTGCCGACCTGGGTGTCCTGGCTCATCCTGCACCGCTCGCTGCATCGCACGCACCATGAGGCGCCGGCGACCCGCTGGTTCCATGCCCACGCCCGCTCGAGGGTGCTGGCTGAAACCCGGCCAGGCAGCGCGGTGGGGCTGTGTGCTTTTCTTGCCACCTGGATGCGTTTCGGTCCGCGACTCTGGAAGTAAACCTTGGAAAATCAAAAGCAGAACGAGCCTTTGCCCTTCCAGCCCTTCTGGAACGACACGCCGATCAAGACCTATCTGTTCGATGCTTTTTCAGTGCTGTTGCCCGCGGGTGAACAGTTTGTGATTTCGGTGGTGGAGTCAGCCGCCTCACAGCTGCAACAGACCTCGACACTGGCCGCCGAGTCGCGCCGTTTCGTCGCTGAGGAGCGCGCCCACCAACGAGCGCACCGGCTCTACAACCAGCAATTGGAAAAGCAAGGGTTCGAGGTCAGGAAGTATGAAGTCGACATCGAAAAAGACCTCGAGAACGTGCAGTCGAAGGTGTCGCCCAAGGCGCAACTGGCCCTGGCTGCCGCGTTCGAGCATGTGACGGCGGTGATATCCAGGATTGCCTTGCGCAAGGGCGGCCTGCTCTCGGCCACCGAATCTTCGCAGACGCGCCTGTGGCGCTGGCATTGCCGCGAAGAAGTGGCCCACCAGCATGTCACCACGGATCTGTTGCGGGCGTTGGGCGTTCCTTACTGGCAGCGCATGCTCTGGTTCCTGGTGGCATCGGCGCTCCTGGCATTCGATGTCCTGCGCCATGTCCACGGTTTCGCCCGCCTCGATATCCGACGTGGAAGGGTCAGCGCCGCACAGGTGCGACGAGCAGCGGGTCGCCTGTTGTTGCGTGACGGCATGAACCTGGTCTTGTTGGCCGCCGGATGGATCGGCTACTGCCTGCCATTGAGCGTCCGCGTGACTGCGAACTGTCAGTGAACTGCAATATTCCCGACTTATTCTGGCCCCATACGCCACGGTTCATTACGGATCGCGGGTCATGCATGCCGGGAATTGCCCAGGGGGCCCACCAAATGAAAATAACGGTATTCGGTAGTGGTTATGTAGGGTTGGTGCAAGCCGCCGTGCTGGCCGAAGTGGGCCACGACGTGATCTGCATGGACATCGACGAGCAGAAGGTCGAAAGCCTGCGTCAGGGTCAGGTCAGCATCTACGAGCCGGGCCTGGCGCCATTGGTGCGTGAAGGGATTGAAGCTGGAAGGCTGCATTTCACCAGCGATGAGCGGCTCGCCGTACAGCACGGCCAGGTGCTGTTCATCGCGGTCGGTACGCCGTCCAGGGAGGATGGGGCGGCCGATCTGTGCCAGGTGATGGCGGTCGGTGAGGCTGTCGCCCGTTATCGCGAGCAACCGGTCCTGTTGGTGGAAAAGTCCACCGTACCGGTGGGCACCGGCGACGCCCTGCGGGCACACATCGACAAATGCCTGATCAAGGCCGGTCGCCTGCTGCAATTCGATATCGCGTCCAATCCGGAGTTTCTCAAGGAAGGCTCGGCGGTTGCCGATTGCCGCCGCCCGGATCGCATCGTGGTCGGCTGCGAGCGCGATGAGGTCCGGGAAATCATGCGCGACCTGTATGCGCCGTTCAATCGCAATCACGACCGGGTCCTGTTCATGGACCTGCGCAGCGCCGAGCTGACCAAATACGCCGCCAATGCCATGCTCGCGACCAAGATCAGCTTCATCAATCAGATCGCGGAACTGGCGGAGCACCTGGGGGCCGACATCGAATCGGTGCGCCTGGGCATCGGTGCCGATTCACGCATCGGCTATCACTTTATCTACCCGGGCTGCGGCTACGGCGGCTCGTGCTTTCCCAAGGACATGCGCGCCCTGATCCACAGCGCCGAGCAGGCCCATTGCGCCAGCGACCTGCTGCAAGCGGTGGAAGCCATCAACGGGCGCCAGAAACACAAGCTGTTCGAGCGGATCAAGGCGTTCTACAACGGCGATCTGCGCGGAAAAACCTTTGCCCTGTGGGGGCTGGCTTTCAAGCCCAACACCGATGACATGCGCGATGCGCCGAGCCGCGTGCTCCTCGAATCGCTGTGGGCCTCCGGCGCAACGGTCCGGGCGTTCGATCCGGAGGCGATGCAGCAGACCCAGCAGCTCTACCCCAACGAGTCGAAACTCCTGCTGATGGGCACCCCGGAATCGGTCTTGCCGGGCGCCGACGCGCTGATCATCTGCACCGAGTGGCAGCCTTTCAAGGCACCGGACTTTGCGCTGATCCAGCAACGGCTCAAGGCGCCAGTGGTGTTCGATGGCCGCAATTTGTATGACCCGGAGCGCATGGCCGACAGGGGCTTCACCTATTTTCCGATGGGGCGCGGGCAGTCATGTGATTTGCCCATCGCACCGCACACGCCGTACCCGATCCCCCGAAGCGCTTAACCCTGTGAAAGCCGGGCTTGCCCGCGAAGGCGTCGACACATTCAACATCTGAAGTGACAGACAGACCGCTTTCGCGAGCCAACCCACTCCCACGTTGGGAGCACACCGTTACTTCAAAATAAATGATCTCAAACAGCATTAATATGAATTTGTAAGCGAGGATGCTGGGCGTCACACTGTGCGGCGTTCCTTCCCCAATTGTTGGAGCACTTAAAGGGCTTTCAGGGATTCTCCCGTAAGCCCCTTTTTTTGTTCGCTTTTTGGATTTGTGCTCAATGCTTTCTCGCTGGTTCCCCGCTGCTATCAATACCCGTCCCACCGAATGGAGCCGCGCCGCCATCGGCATGGCCCTGGGGGTCATGTTCAGTGTCTGGCTCTGCGGCCAGGTGTATGGCCTCGACGTGGCGCAACACCTGATCGGCCCTCTTGGGGCTTCGGCCGTGCTGCTGTTCGCCGTGTCTTCGGGCGCCCTTGCCCAGCCCTGGTCGATTTTCGGCGGTTACCTGTGTGCCTCGGTCGTGGGGCTGCTGGTGGCCCACGTGTTGGGGCGAACATTGGGCAGCGCCTGCCTGGCAGCCGGCATGGCCCTGGTATTGATGTGTTGGCTGCGCTGCATTCATCCACCGGCCGGCGCCCTGGCGGCGACCTTGGTGCTGGCGGACTCGTCCGTCGCCGCCCTCGACTGGCAGGCCCTCGGCGCGGCCATGCTGGCAGGTTCCACCCTGCTCGTCAGTGCGCTGGCGTACAACAACCTGACGCGGGTGCGCTATCCGAAGCGGGCCAGCGAGCCGGTGGCCGTCATTCCCGCCGACCATCCCCCCGTGGACCGCCAGGCCATCACCGCCGAGGACTTGAAGCTGGCTCTTGCGGAAATGGAAGCATTCTTCGACGTAACCCCTGAAGATCTCGAACAATTGATCCACGCCAGCGAGCGAAATGCCAAGCGCCGCAGCATCACGGAGGTGCTGTCGGGTCGCGAGTGAGCCTGTGGCTGCTATAAATATGCAGACAGGACCTGCACGTATACCGGTTGTGCGAGGCAATTTTGCACTGTTACGATCCCGACCGGATACGCGCGACACAATTCATAAAGACAATAAAAGCAGGGAGTTAGCGATGACTGCTCAGGTTTCATCCCAAGCCACAGGGAGTGTCGAAGTCGTGGCCTGTGAGGTGTTGGTCGAGGTTCGCAACCACATCGGCCATCTGACCCTGAACCGCCCCGCCGGCCTCAATGCCCTTACCCTGGCCATGGTGCGCAGCTTGCAGCAGCAACTCGATGCCTGGCTTGCCGATCCTCAGATCCATGCGGTGGTGTTGCGCGGCGCCGGAGACAAGGCGTTCTGTGCCGGTGGTGATATCCGTTCGCTCTACGACAGCCACAAGCAAGGCGACACGCTGCACGAAGACTTTTTCGTCGAGGAGTACGCCCTCGACCTGACGATCCACCATTACCGCAAACCGATTCTCGCCCTGATGGACGGTTTCGTCCTGGGCGGCGGCATGGGCCTGGCACAGGGCGCGGACCTGCGAGTGGTGACCGAGCGCAGTCGCCTGGGCATGCCCGAGGTCGGCATCGGTTACTTCCCGGACGTGGGCGGCAGTTATTTCCTGCCGCGCATCCCTGGCGAACTGGGTATCTACCTGGGGGTCAGCGGTGTCCAGATAAAGGCGGCCGACGCATTGTACTGCGGCCTGGCCGATTGGTACCTGGAAAGCCGCAAGCTCGCTCAACTCGACGAGCGTCTCGACCGCCTGGAATGGAGCGACATGCCGCTCAAGGATCTGCAAAGCCTGTTGGCGAAAATCGCCGTGCAGCAACTGGCGGCCCCGCCCCTGGACAGCCTGCGTCCGGCCATCGATCACTTCTTCGCCCTGCCCGATGTGCCGAGCATGGTCGAGCAATTGCGCCAGGTCACCGTCGCCAACAGCCATGAGTGGGCGCTGCAAACCGCTGAGCTGCTGGAAACCCGTTCGCCCCTGGCCATGGCAGTCACGCTGGAGATGCTGCGACGTGGTCGCCACCTGAGCCTGGAAGACTGTTTTGCCCTGGAGCTGCACCTGGACCGGCAATGGTTCGAGCGCGGCGACCTGATCGAAGGCGTGCGCGCCCTACTGATCGACAAAGACAAGAAGCCACGCTGGAACCCGCCAACCCTGGACGCGCTGGACGCGAACCGGGTGGCGAGTTTCTTCGACGGCCTTGATCACCTCGGGAACTGAGTCCATGCACGACCTCGAACTGACTGAAGAACAAGTGATGATCCGCGACATGGCCCGGGACTTTGCCCGTGGCGAAATCGCGCCCCATGCCCAGGCGTGGGAAAAGGCCGGGTGGATCGACGATGGCCTGGTGGCGAAGATGGGTGAACTGGGCCTGCTGGGCATGGTGGTACCCGAGGAATGGGGGGGTACCTACGTCGATTACGTCGCCTACGCCCTGGCAGTGGAGGAAATCTCCGCGGGTGATGGCGCCACCGGCGCCCTGATGAGCATCCACAACTCGGTGGGCTGTGGGCCGGTCCTCAACTTCGGCACCGATGAACAGAAACAGACCTGGCTGGCCGACCTGGCGAGTGGACAGGCCATTGGCTGCTTCTGCCTGACCGAACCCCAGGCGGGTTCCGAGGCCCACAACCTGCGCACCCGCGCCGAACTGCGGGACGGCCAGTGGGTAATCAATGGCGCCAAGCAGTTCGTCAGTAACGGCAAGCGGGCGAAACTGGCGATTGTGTTCGCGGTGACGGACCCGGACCTGGGCAAGAAAGGCATCTCGGCCTTCCTGGTGCCGACCGATACGCCGGGCTTCATCGTCGATCGTACCGAGCACAAGATGGGCATCCGCGCTTCGGACACCTGCGCCGTCACCTTGAACAACTGCAGCGTTCCCGAGGCCAACCTGCTGGGTGCCCGTGGCAAAGGCCTGGCGATCGCCCTCTCCAACCTGGAAGGCGGCCGGATCGGCATAGCAGCCCAGGCCCTGGGCATCGCCCGGGCGGCATTCGAGGCGGCCCTGGCCTACTCGCGGGATCGGGTGCAGTTCGACAAACCGATCATCGAGCACCAGAGCATTGCCAACCTGTTGGCCGACATGCACACCCGCCTGAATGCCGCCCGCCTGCTCATCCTCCATGCTGCCCGCTTGCGCAGCGCCGGCAAGCCCTGCCTCTCAGAAGCCTCCCAGGCGAAGCTGTTTGCCTCGGAAATGGCCGAAAAGGTCTGCTCTTCGGCGATGCAGATTCATGGCGGCTACGGCTATCTGGAGGACTATCCGGTGGAGCGCTACTACCGCGATGCACGGATTACCCAGATCTATGAAGGGTCGAGCGAGATCCAGCGGATGGTCATCGCCCGGGAATTGAAGAACTACCTGGTGTAAAAGCATCGCGAGCAGGCTCGCTCCCACATTGGAACTATGGAGTACGCAATATTTGCGTACACCACGGACCCTGTGGCAGCGAGCCTGCTCGCGATAGCGGTCTACCTGTTACAGCGCGATCAATCGTAGAACGGTTCAACCAACGTCCGGCTGCCAACAAAAAAGCTGTCCGCCACCAGCCGCAGCGGTTGCAGGTCCAGGTCGCTGGCTTTGTCGGCGATCAGCTGTTGGAAATGTCGATACACCGCCGCGTACTCACCCTCCTCCGAAACCGCCTGGCGCACGCCATCGATGCTCAACAGGGCACCACCGTTATCCAGGCGCAAGGTACCCTCGGTGCAGCGGATCTCGATGCTCCAGAGTTCATCATGACCGTGGTCGAAATCGAACTCCGCGCGGATATCGAGGTGGCGGGCATCCGACATCTGGATGCTTGCGGCGATAGGCGATTGGCAGTTATCGGGAACCCGCAGCTGTGCCGATTTGACAAACAGCGGCCGCGGCAACAGATGGGTCGCGATCGACAAGGCATTGATGCCGGGGTCGAACACGCCCAGGCCGCCCGGTTGCCAGATCCACGCCTGGCCGGGATGCCATTTGCGCACGTCTTCCTTCCAATCGATCTGCACGCTTTGCAAGGTGCGGGTGGCCAGCCAGTCCCGGGCCGCCTCGATCCCGGGTGCGTAGCGCGAATGCCAGGCAAACAGTGCGCTGACGCCCAGCTCCCCAGCTTGGCTGACCAATGCCATCGCTTCGCCGAGGGTGGCGCATGGCGGCTTTTCCACCAGGACATGCTTGCCGGCGGCCAGCGCCTGCTCCACCAGAGCGAATCGGCCCTGCGGCGGCGTGCAAAAGGCAATCGCATCAACCTGGGGGCCATTTGCGAGCAGCTCGCCCAGGGACTTGAAATTCTCTACCCCGGCACAGGGCTGCCCCTGCGTGGCGACCGCCACCAATTGAAACGCCGGATTGGCGTGGATGGCGGGTACATGTTGATCCTGGGCAATCTTGCCGTAGCCCACCAGACCGAGACGAATCGGTTGCATCTAGGACTCCTGATTTTTTGTATTTGTGATCGGCCAGCAAACTAGACGTAAATCGCCTGGCAGACAATGGGACAGCGGAATTTCCTGCGAGTCATGACGCCCTCGTAGTCCTACGCACAGTGAGAGTGATGCGCGTCACAGATCAAACGGGCGCCTGTTCCGCCGAAGGGGCTTTTTTCCGCATAAACGCTTATAAAGCGCTCAGGAATTCGCGGAAGAACGTTTTACCACTGCATGGACCATCAAGGAGCCGTAAACATGAGCACCACCGAACACGTACAAGGCACTGGCAAATACAGCGCCAAATGGCAGGAACGCTTTAATTTCTTTGATACCTATGGCGCACCGAACGATCCGCGACACAAGGAAGCCTTCAAGGCGCTACCAGGCTTCAAGAAGAAGATGCTGATCAATGCCAACGTGATTGCCTTCTTCTTCGGCCCGATCTACCTGTTCGTCCTGGGACTCTGGAAGAAGAACCTGGCCATGATCGGCATCATGATCGGGATCAGCATCGCAGTGAGCGTGATTTTTGCGCTCATGGGCACAGAATCTCCAAGGGCGCTGGATTCGGGCATGAGCGCGGCCTTTTCGGTGATGTACGCGATCATGACCAATTACGCGTACTACCTGAAAGAAGTCAAAGGCGAGCAAAGCTGGAACCCGTTCGAAGGCATGCGTTTCTGATCGCAGCTTCCGGCCGCTCAAGAGCCCGCACCTCGTCATGAGTGTGCGGGCTTTTTGTTTGCGGGCCAAAGCGTTGCGGATGAATCGAACTTCCAGAAAGACCGCCTGTTCCAAAGGAAAGACCGTTGAGAATCCGGCGAGCTCATCGTTCTTGCTCTTCGAGGCTCATAACCCTGATGACTAGGTGGTCTTTGTAAGCCTATGGCATGATGCCCTAGTACTTTCCCTGATGAGAGGCTGGTTGTGTCAGAGATTCCCCTAGTGGTGTGTGATGACTCCAACATGGCCCGTAAGCAAGTGTTACGGGCATTGCCGGCGGACTGGTCGGTATCCATTACCGAGGCCAGTAACGGCCGCCAGGCCATGGAGGCCATACGCAAGGGGCTGGGCCAAGTGGTACTGCTCGACCTGACCATGCCGGAGATGGATGGCTACCAGGTGTTGAGCGCCTTGCGCACTGAAGGGTTGAAAGCGCAAGTCATCGTGATTTCCGGTGACATCCAGGAAGAAGCGGTGCGCCGCGTCAGCGAACTGGGCGCCCTGGCGTTCCTGAAAAAGCCTTTCGACGAAAACGAATTGCGCCAGACCCTCAGCCGTCTGGGCCTGCTGACGAAAGCCACGCAGGCGCCGCTGCAGCATCGTCCGACAAGCAACACCGCCATCCATTTTCACGACGCATTCCGCGAGACGGTCAACGTTGCCATTGGCCGGGCCGCCGCCCTGATCGCCAAGGTCCTGGGCGTCTTCGTGCAGTTGCCGGTCCCGAACGTGAACGTCCTCGAAGTCGGCGAGTTGCACATGGCGCTCGCCGACGCCGGCAGCTCCCAGCAGCTCACAGCCATCTGCCAGGGTTTTATCGGTAGCGGCATCGCCGGTGAAGCCCTGCTGATGTTCCATGACTCGGAAGTCGCCGATATCGCGCAATTGATGCAGCGCCAGAGCGCCGATTATTCGGACCTGGAAATGGTGCTCGATCTTTCCAGCGTACTGATCGGCGCGTGCCTGAGCAGTATTGCCGAGCAGATCGATGTGGTGTTCTCTCAAGGCCATCCGCAGGTGCTCGGCCAGCATGCGGCGATCGACGAGCTGATCCGGGTCAACCAGACCCGCTGGAAAAAGACCCTCGCCGTGGAAATCAGCTACAGCCTGGAAGGCCACGACATTCGCTTCGACCTGTTATTGCTGTTCACGGAAGACTCAATCGAGCGGTTGACCCACAAACTCGCCTACTTGATGAGCTGAGCCATGAACAATCCTGTTGATCTGAACGAATTCCACTGGTTGCTGGCGATTGTCCAGAGCATCGATGTCGGCGTGGTGGTGCTTGACCGCGACTATCGGGTGCAGGTCTGGAACACGTTCATGGAGAACCGTTCCGGGGTCCAGCCGAAGGATGCCCATAACCAGCATTTCTTCAGTCTGTTTCCCGAAGTCGACCAGCAATGGTTCAGCCGCAAGGTGGAAAGCGTCGCCGCCCTGGGCACGCCTGCCTTCACCGTCTGGGAACAGCGTCCCTACCTGGTGCGGTTCAAGAACTATCAGCCGATCACCGGCCACGAAGCGTTCATGTTCCAGAACACCACCCTGCTGCCCCTGCGCTCCCCCGACAGCAAGATCAACCATATTTGCCTGGTGATCTATGACGTCACCGATGTCGCCACCAACCGGCATCAACTCCAGGCCGCCAATGCACAGCTACAGCTGTTGTCCAGCACCGATCGGCTGACCGGCCTGTACAACCGTGGGTATTGGGAAGAGAACCTCAAGGCCACCTATGCCCGGCATCAACGCTATGGCAATAACTCCAGCCTGGTCATGTTCGACATCGACCACTTCAAGCGGGTCAATGACACCTATGGCCACCAGGCTGGCGACAAGGTCATCGAGCAGGTCGCTAGCCTGGTCCGCGAGCACGTGCGTGACTCCGACGTGGCCGGACGCTATGGCGGCGAAGAGTTCGGCGTAGTGCTCTCAGACACTGACAAGGCCGGTGCTCGGATGTTTGCCGAGCGTCTGCGCAAGGCCGTCGAAGAAATGGACGTGCAGTACGGCGACAAGGTCATCCGTTTCACCATCAGCCTGGGGGTGGCCGACCTGACCCAGCCATCGAACAGCCATGCAGACCTGATCGCCTGGGCGGACGAGGCGTTGTACACCTCCAAGAAAACCGGGCGCAATCGGGTGACGGTGCACGAGTAGCGCTATGTAGCCTGCTGGCTCCTCAACGCACCGATGATGAAGGCGTGAAGGCTGTTCACAGCCTTCGAACCGCGAGAGGCCCGACTGCGAAAAACCGACACCTCCATCGGTTCTATGCCGCCCAGATCATGTTCGTTGCCGAGCACTTGCAATGAGGCCGGGACACTGCACTGAGTGATGGCGGCGATGGCAATCCCACCTTCCACCGCCGCGACTTGACCAGCGAGGCTGGAACTGTTGTAGACCACCTTATACCGACGGCCCTGCAGCGTTAACGAATTGACTGCATTGCGCCGGGCCAGGCTGGCACTTTCGTAGACCGCGATCGGTATGGGGTCGCGCCGCCAAAGTTCGAACTGAGGCGACCCCACCCACACCATGGGTTCCTTGAAGAGAAATGTACCCCGCTGGGGGGAGTCCCTGGAGACCAGCGCCAGGTCCAGGTCCCCATTCACCACCCGTGGAATCAAGGTCGTCGACTGTTCGCAATCCAATTCTATTTCAACACCCCCATAGCGGGGAGCGAAACGCTTGAGCACAGGCGTCAGGTACTTGGCCGCGTAATCCTCGGCAACGCCCAGCCGTATACGCCCGGTCAGCTCTTCGCCATGAAAAGCCGCCTGCGTCTCGGCATGCAGCGCCACCATGCGCCGCGCATAGCCCAGGAGGGTCTGACCATCGAGGGTCAGCTGCAGATGCCGCGGGCCGCGACTCAACAACTGCCGCCCAAGCGCCGCTTCCAGTTTCTTCATCTGCATGCTCACGGCGGACTGTGACCGATGCACCTCAAGGGCCGCGCCCGAAAGCGAACCGGCGTCCACCACCGCGACAAAGCACTTGAGCCAGTCCATCTGCAAATCGCCGGAAGGCATGTCCACGACCCCTATTCGATAATCGAATGTCTAAGCCATGAATTATGCGCTTCCGTTGACCGGCTTTCATCCCCAGGATGTGGGGGGCGGACGTTGCGTTTGACTGGAGAACATCATGCCTTTCGAGACCTGGCTGCTTTACCTGGTGACCTGCTGCGGCATCGCGGTGGTGCCTGGGCCCAACGCGTTGCTGGTCCTGACCCACGGCGCGATCCATGGCAACCGCAAGACGCTTTTCACCATCAGTGGCGGTGTGTTGGGCTTCGTCGTGATGCTCTCGTTGTGTGCCCTGGGGCTAGGCGCACTGATCCAGGCCTCCGTGACCGGGTTCATGGTGCTGAAGATAGCCGGCGGGCTTTATCTCATCTGGCTGGGCCTGGGATTGTGGCGGTCGGCACCTGTTTCCCTGGACGTGGATGCCGTGACGGGATCCGGCCCGTGGTCACTGTTCCGACAGGGCCTGTTGTCGGCGGTCTCGAATCCCAAGGCGCTGTTGCTGTTCACCGCGTTTATCCCGCCCTTTCTTGATCCACACAGGAACCTGCTCGTCCAGACCGCCGCTATCGCGCTGACCTATGCCGTCGTGGAGTTCATCGTCGAGTACATCGTGGCCACGGCGGCGTATCGGGTCAGGCCATGGCTGGCTCTGGCCGGGCGTCGGTTCAACAAGGTCTGCGGCGGTTTTTTCGTGGCGTTTGGCCTGGTGCTGCCCGTCCATTCCTGACTGCAGGTATCCGCGCCGAGCGACGTTGGGTTGAGCCAACGTACCTTAGAGTGATCGATCCAAACAGAAAGATAGGAGGACAGGCCCACAGGCCAATTCGCAGGATTGGGCAATCATCAGCCTGAATTGTGCAATGTGCCTGAGGGATTCCTTCCTATAGTTGATCGGAGCCAAACCTTGCGGAGCAAGTCCCACCATGAGCGCCCTCAACATCAATGGCCGTGAGTACACGGTCGACGTCGATCCTGGCACCCCGATCCTTTGGACACTGCGTGATACGTTGGGCATGACCGGCACAAAGTTCGGCTGCGGCGCAGCCCTGTGCGGTGCATGCACGGTTCACCTGGACGGCCAGGCCATCCGCTCCTGCGTGACGCCGATCGCAGCCGCCGAAGGCAGGAAAATCACCACCATCGAAGCCGCTACCGACGGCAGCGACCCGGTCGGCACGGCGGTGCATGAGGCCTGGGTCAAGCATGACGTCGCGCAGTGTGGCTACTGCCAGAGCGGCCAGATCATGAGTGCGACCGCTTTCCTCAAGGCCCAACCCAAGGGCAAGCAACCCACCGCCGCCGAAATCGACTCGGCCATGGCCGGCAACATCTGCCGCTGCGGTACCTATGTCCGTATCCGTGCTGCCGTGGCCGATGCCGCCAAAGCCCTCGCCTGACCGGAGTGCGCCATGCTGAACGACATTTTTCCTGACGAACTCCCCCGCACCCTGCAATCGATCTTCACCGACGACGACATGGGCAGTCTCACCACACTCCCCCGGCGCAGTTTTCTCAAAATCGTCGGCATTGGCGGGCTGGCCTTGGGGGCATTCCCGCACCTGGCCCTGGCACAACAAGCCGGCGACGGTGCGCAGGCGCTCAAGCCGACCCAGCAACCGTCGGCGTTCGTGCAGATCGCGCCCAACGGCGAAGTAACGGTTACCATCAATCGCCTGGAGTTCGGCCAGGGGGTGCAGACCGGACTGCCCATGATTCTGGCCGAAGAACTCGATGCCGACTGGAACCTGGTGCGTACCCGCAACGGCAGCAACGACTCGGCTTATCAGGACCCGAGTTTCGGCATGCACATCACCGGTGGCTCCAACTCGATCAAGAACAGCTACACCCAATACCGTGAATTGGGCGCTCGCGCTCGCGCCATGTTGCTCGCGGCGGCGGCTGCGCGCTGGAATGTGGATGCGGCGAGCCTGAGTACACAGGCGGGCATGGTGTTCGGCCCTGGAGGCCGAAAAGCGAGCTATGGAGAACTCGCCGAGGCGGCGATGGCGTTGCCCGTGCCTGAAACAATCACCCTCAAGGATCCCAAGGACTTCCGCATCATTGGCCAGGCAACCACACGCATCGATGCCAAGGCCAAGAGCAGCGGCCGGCAGGATTTCGGCATCGACATGCACCTGCCTGGGCAGCTCACCGCCGTAGTGGCGCGCCCTCCTGTATTCGGGGCCCGTATCGCTTCGCTGGATGACAGCGCGGCGCGTGCCACCCAAGGGGTAAAAGCCGTCCTGCGAGTGCCGCTGGACGGAGGGGCCGAAGGTGTGGCGGTGGTCGCGGACGGCTACTGGCAGGCGAAAACCGGCCGCGACGCACTCAAGCTGCAATGGGATACCTCCACGGTCGAGAAGGTGGACAGCGAAAAGCAACTGGCGCAGTACCGGGACCTGGCCAACCGGCCCGGCCCCCTCCATTTCGATGCTGACATGACGCCGCTTGCCAAGGCCCCGCATCAGTTGGAAGCCGAGTTCCTGTTCCCCTACCTCGCTCACGCGCCGATGGAACCGTTGAACTGCACCGTCCAGGTTTCCGGCGACCGCGCCCAGCTATGGGTCGGTACGCAGTTCCCCGGTGGCGACGGTGTCGCGGCGGCACGGGTATTGAATCTCAAGCCCGAACAAGTCCAGGTCAATGTGCAGACGGCAGGCGGTGGCTTTGGCCGGCGTGGTGTACCTTCCGGCGACTTCGTCGTGCTCGCCTGCGAAGTCGCCAAGGCCGCCCGCACCGCCGGGCTCGATGCGCCTATTCGCACCCTGTGGAGTCGTGAAGACGACATCAAGGGCGGTTACTACCGCCCCATGCATTTGCACCGCGCGCGGATCGGTTTCGATGACAACGGCAACGTCCTGGCCTGGGATCACGTGCTGGTCGGGCAATCGATCCTCGCCGACACGATGTTCGGCGCCCGGGTGCAGAACGGCATCGACCCTACGGCCACGGAAGGTTTGCGCAACCCTTATCCGCTGCCGATGCGCCTGACGGTGCATCATCCCAAGCTCAACGTTCCCGTGTTGTGGTGGCGCAGCGTGGGCTCCACGCATACGGCCTTCGTGATGGAAACATTGATCGATGAGATTGCCCGGACAACCCGGCAGGATCCAGTGGCCTATCGGATGAAGTTGTTTGCCGATCAAAGCCCACGCCATCGCGCCGCGCTGCAACTGGCAGTGGACAAAAGTGGTTACGGCAAGGATCAACTGCCCGAAAGCCGGGCCTGGGGGGTGGCGGTGCACGAGTCGTTCAGCTCAGTGGTGGCCTACGTGGTCCAGGCCTCGGTACAGAACGGCCGTCCGGTGCTGCATCAGGTGACCGCGGGCGTGCACTGCAACCTCGCCGTCAACCCGCGCAGCGTCGAGGCGCAGGTCCAGGGTGCGGCTCTCATGGGCTTGTCCATGTGCCTGCCGGGCGGTGCCGTCACTTTGAAAGACGGCCTCGTGCAGCAAAGCAACTTCGCCGATTTCAGCGTGCCACGCATCACCGATACACCGGAATTCTCGATTCACATCGTGCCCAGCGCCGATCCACCCACCGGCATGGGTGAACCCGGCCTGCCGGCGTTGGCACCAGCCTTTGCGAATGCGCTGGCGAGCCTGACGGGCAAGCCGCTGCGTCAGTTGCCGTTCCAACTGACGTGACTGAGTAGCTCGATCAAGCGGCTCCGGCTTTCCCATGGAACGCCTGCCCCAACACCGCCAAGCGTTCCGCCAACGGTGGCAGGCATTGGCTGCTGCGCGTCAGGATGCCGATGTTGTCGGCGTTCCGCTCAGCCACGGCCTGCACGGTTTGCAGGCGCTCGTTGAGACCCAACGACGCCTTGGACTGTTCTTGGGTGGTGCTGGCGATCAAGTCGTTGAAATGGTTGATCACCGCGATGTCCTCCACCACGGCGTGCAAGAGTTGCGAAGCCAATTGGCTGGCGGACACACAGCGCTCCACGCCGTCCCGGCTGTCCTGCATGGCGACAGCGGCCTGACGGCTGCCTTGCTGCAGCTTAGCGATGATCTGCTGGATTTCCGTGGTGGATGTCGAAGTCTTCTGTGAAAGGCTACGCACTTCATCGGCCACCACCGCAAACCCTCGCCCCTGCTCACCGGCCCGGGCGGCCTCGATGGCCGCGTTCAGGGCCAGCAGGTTGGTTTGCTCGGCAATGCCGTTGATCACATCGAGCACCTGGCCGATCTGTTGCGCCTGATCGGCCAGGACTCGCACGGTTTCGTTGGTCAGATTGATGCGTGCGGCCAGTTCGACGATTTCCTCGCGGGTCTGGTCCACTGTGCTGCGTCCCCGGGTAACCTGCTCGTTGGCCTGCCCGGCGCGCTGTAGGGTCTGGTCGACGTGGCCGGCAATGTTCTCCATGGCCTGGACCAGATGACCGATCGCCCCGCTCATCTGTGCTACTTCATCCAACTGGTGCCGGGCGCCGCTTTCCAAGGTCTGCCCGACCTGGGACAAATCCTGGCCAAGGTCGGAAAGATTACGGGTATCGCGTACCACGCCATCCACCAGTTGGGTGACCTGCCGCAGGAAATGATCGAAGCGTTCCCCGAAGACACCTTGATGCCCTGGCTGCGCCGGTTGTCGGCGTCGCTGCTGAGCTGCGCGGCGGCCGCAAGTACCTTGTCCAGTACATCCTGGTTTTCCGTAGCGTCCATCAGGCTCTGGTTCGCCAGGTAGATCAGGATCACGCTCTCCACCACGACATAGAAGGCATGGACGAAGACCATGCCCCAGCTGCCGTGGTCGGCCATGACAAATACCGGGAATCCCTGATGCTGCAGCCAGTGGAAGCCAAGATGGTGAACAGCGATCGTCGCGGCGGCCACGACAATGGGCAGCCAGTCACGGTAGAACGTCAACACGGCCAGCAGGACGAAAATCCCGAAATGGAATTCGACGACGCCATGCGTCTGATTGATGTGCAAGGCGGCCATGACCATCAGTGCCACGGCGATGACACATCGCATGAGCCGCGTACCGCCCAGGCCACGGTACAGCGCGGTGGTCAACAGGCAGGTCGTCGCCCCCACCAGCAGCGCCTGGAGGAAGGTCGAATACATGAAGGCCAGGCCCAGAGAGTACAGCAGCGTGAGCCAGAGCAACCCCAGCATGATGCGATCAGCTTTGCGGTGGTGGTCGTTGAAACGCGCCGGCGATGTCATGGGAATGTCCTTTTCATGTACCTGATGGGTTCCGTGAGCGATGCCGCGCGCAACCGCTATCGGCATGTCGGAATGCAACTGTAGCCAATTGCCACTACGGAATGATAGTAAGCCATCGATCTTTTCCTGCAGGATGTTTGCTTTATCATGGCCGTCATCCCAATTCCCTGACCTGATGGAACCGCCATGACTTTCGATTTCGACCCCGTGTTCGAGCGCCACGGTACCGGCAGCACCAAATGGAGTCGCTACCCGGCCGATGTGTTGCCGATGTGGGTGGCCGATATGGACTTCGCCGCCCCGCCCGTGGTCATCGATGCGCTGCGCAAGCGTTTAGAGCATCCGATGCTTGGCTACAGCGTGGCCCAGGACAACCTGCGTGCGGCCATCGTGACTGACCTCTGGAACAAGTACGCCTGGCGGGTCGAGCCCCAGCAGATCGTGTTCCTGCCGGGTGTGGAGCCGGGTTTCAACATGGCCCTGCATGGGCTGGTAGAACCACAGCAGAATGTCGTGGTGCAGGTGCCCAACTACCCGCCGCTGCGCAATGCGCCGGGCCATTGGCAGTTGAACAAGGTGGAGTTGCCTTTCAATCCGGTCAACGGCGAATTCCACACGCCCCTGGCGGCATTGCGCGAGGCCTTGCACGGTGGTGGCGCGCTGCTGTTGAGCAATCCCCACAATCCGCTGGGCAAGGTGTTCGGTCGCGAAGAACTCAAGGCCGTGGCGGACACCTGCCTGGAGCAGGATGCCTGGATCATCTCCGACGAGATCCATGCCGAGCTGTGCTTCGACGGCCGGGTGCACATTCCCACCGCCACCCTGAGCCCGGAAATCGCCGAGCGCACCATCACTCTGATGTCCGCCAGCAAGGCCTACAACATCGCCGGGCTGAAAACCTCGTTCGCCATCATCCAGAACGCCAAGGTGCGCGAACGGGTCAACAACGCCCGTGCCGGTATGGTGGACAGCGTCAACGCCCTGGGGCTGGAAGCGACCCGGGCGGCCTACAGCGAGGCCGGTCCGTGGCTCGAAGCGTTGAAAGTGTATCTGCAAGCCAACCGTGATTACCTGGTCAATGCGGTGCAGACCCGCCTGCCCGGCATCACCATGACCGTGCCCCAGGGCACCTACCTGGCGTGGCTGGATTGCTCGGGGTTGGGCTTGGACGATCCACAGGCCTTCTTCCTCCATGAAGCCAAGGTAGGGCTGAGCGCCGGGCTGGATTTTGGCGACGATGCCCAGCAGTTCGTGCGCTTGAACTTCGGCTGTCCGCGGGCACTGCTGGAAGAAGGGATTGCGCGAATGGAGAAGAGCCTCAAGGCTCGGCGCTGATTGTTGGAATAAGGTGGCATGAGATTTATCTGTGGCAGAAGGATGTACCTGTGGCAGAAGGATTTATCTGTGGCGAGGGGATTTATCCCCGTTGGGTTGCGTAGCAACCCCCGCTTTTCCAGCACAGAGAATCCCTGGGCGAGCGCTTCGCACTCGAGCGGGGATAAATCCCCTCGCCACAAAGTCCGTTAGCCACAATCATCCCAAAGCACAGATCCCTCTTGCCACAGTCGGATCAGTGGTTATTCATGCAGATCCGGCGCATATACAAAACACAGCTTGTTCCCCTCAGGATCCCGGCAATAGGCGCCAAAGTAGCCTTCCGAGTACTGCGGCCTCGGGCCAGGCGGGCCTTCGTCGAAGCCCCCCATGGCAATGGCCAGTTCCCAGGCGGCGCGCACGGTTTGCGGTGAGTCGGCGGCGAAGCTGACTTGCATGCCGTTGCCCCACGTGGCGGGCAAGCCGTTGAAGGGCTGTTGCACGAATACCTGGGGCCAGCGCTTGCCCGGATGGTGCCAGCCTTCTCCGGGCGGGCCAGAATCGTTTTCGCTGTCCATGCGCACCAGTCCCAGGCAACCAAGGACTGCATCATAGAAAGCGATCATCTTTGGCAAGTCGCGCGCGCCGATCTGTATATGACTGAACAATCCCATCTCCTTGTTGCATGACCTATGGCCATTGGAGAATTCCTGTTCTCCAACATTCGCTGTGGGTCACTATTGGTCGACGAAACGCCCTGCGCAACGCTCATCGACCGGCTGAACGATCCAACCGAACTCTGCCGAAAAAACCGCGGTCCACCCTCCATCGCATCCACACCTTGCCTGGAGAACGACATGGTCGACTACCCTACCCCGCCTTTCCCGAAACAAAGCCAACCGGTGCCTGGCTCCCAGCGAAGAATGGACCCGTATCCCGATTGTGGCGAACAGAGTTACACCGGTTCCGGGCGTCTGGCGAGCAAAATCGCCTTGATCACCGGTGCCGACAGCGGCATTGGTCGCGCCGTGGCAATCGCGTTTGCCCGTGAAGGCGCGGACGTGGCCATTTCTTATCTGGATGAGCACGAAGACGCCCGGGAAACCGCCCGCTGGGTCGAGCAGGCTGGCCGCCAGTGCCTGTTGTTGCCGGGCGACCTGGCGGACAAGGCCCAGTGCCGCAAAGTCGTCGATGAGACCGTCGCGCGCTTCGGACGCATCGACGTCCTGGTCAACAATGCCGCATTCCAGATGACCCACGAGCATCTGGAGGACATTCCGGATGAGGAATGGGTACGCACGTTCGATATCAACATCACGTCGATGTTCAGGATCTGCCAGGCCGCTGTGCCGCACATGAAAGCCGGTGGTTCGATCATCAACACCAGTTCGGTCAACTCCGACATGCCCAAACCGACCCTGCTGGCCTATGCCACCACCAAGGGTGCCATCGCCAACTTCACCGGCGGTCTGGCGCAGATGCTCGGGCCCAAGGGCATCCGGGTCAACAGCGTGGCGCCGGGGCCGATCTGGACACCGCTGATTGTCGCGACTATGCCTGAGGAAGAGGTTCAGAACTTCGGTTCCCAGACGCCCCTGGGGCGCCCGGGCCAACCGGTGGAAGTGGCGCCGATCTATGTGCTGCTGGCGTCGGATGAGTCCAGCTACATCTCCGGGTCACGGTATGGGATAACCGGGGGCAAGCCGATCCTGTAACCCATGCAGCCTCCCCTTCCCTTGTGGCGAATTTTCTTGTGGCGAGGAAGCAAGCGCCCTCGCCACAGAGATGCCCTATCGGTACTCACCCGCCAGTGCCCGCTGGTGAAAGTGCCGCAGTTGCAGCAGCGCGTGCTCGGCGGCCCACAACTGCACCTGCCCACGCGTGCCGAAAAAACGCTCCTGGCGGCTGAACAGCGCCCGCTTGCCATTGATCTGGAAGGCCCAGGCGAAGCACACGGTGCCGGCGGGAATGCCATCCATGTCGTCCGGTCCGAGGATGCCGGTGGTGGCCACCGCCACATTGGCGTTGGCATCGTGCAACGCGCCGAGGGCCATTTCCTGCGCCACTTCGCGACTGGTGAGGTTGAAGGTATCGATGGTGCGCGGGCTCACGCCCAACAGCCGTTGTTTCGCCTCGGGGGAATACACCACGTAACCGCTTTCGATCAGCGAACCGCTGCCCGGCACCTCCGCCAGCAGCGTGATGATCTGGCCAGCGGTACAGGATTCGGCCGTGGTCAGGCGCAAGTCATGGGCTCGCAAGTAATCAACCAGGGAATGGGCGACAGTCATGGTACAGAGTCCTTCTGGGATGCTGATGGGTTGACCCCTGCCGCTTGGATTCATTCCCTCTGATCGCCTCCGGGGCAGGCCCCGCCAAATAAATGAAACCCCCACTCATTCCCACACCTCAAAATCCATAAGGGCCTCACGCTGAGGCTGTCTCGATCAGGAGGTCGTCATGTCCGCACCTTTCGTCAAACTGTTCACGCATCCCGAGTTCGCCTGGCAGGACATCCGCGAAGAAGAACAGGCCCACCCGCGCCATTATCTCGGCCACTTGTTGTTGCTGGCCCTGATCCCGGCGGCGTGCCTGTTCATCGGCACCACCTGGACCGGTTGGAGCCTGGCCGAAAACGAAACGGTACGCCTCACGGCCCACAGCGCACTGCAACTGTGCGTGCTGCTGTACCTGACCATCGTCGCCGGCGTGGCGCTCATGGGCCTGTTCATTCGCTGGATGTCACGCACCTTCGAGGTACGCCCGACCGTCAACCAGTGCATCGGCTTTGCCGCTTATACCGCCACCCCGTATTTCCTGGCCGGGCTTTCCGGGCTTTACCCCAGCCGTTGGCTGGCGGTGGCCGTGCTGCTGGTGGCCTCGGCCTATTCGAGCTACCTGCTGTTTATCGGCCTGCCCAAGTTCATGAGCCTCAAGAAGGAACAGGGGCTGTTGTATTCGGCGAGTGTCTGGGGGGTTGGGTTGCTGGTCCTGGTGACCATGTTGGTGGAGATGATCCTGCTGTGGTTCAACGTGTTGCAGCCGGAATACTTGCGGTTTCCGGTGGGTTGATCAGCCGATGGGGTCCTTCGGCGGATGCTTCTGTGGCGAGGGGATTTATCCCCGCTGGGCTGCGCAGCGGCCCCAAAATCTTAGGGCCGCTTCGCGCCCCAGCGGGGCGGTGCGACGCTTCGCTAAATCCCCTCGTCACAGAAGTCCACTGAAAATCCCTATTACTTATCCGTTTTCTTCATCCCAATCCGCCGACGCATGTCGGCCGTGATGCTCTGGCGGGTTTTCCTCAGGTCGGCCCAGGGTTCGTGCCCCACTTCCGCCAGACGCTCATGAACGTTGTGCACATTCCACAGGTTCGCCCCCTTGAGCTCCGCCACTTCCTCCCGAAAGATCGGCACCGACACTGGCAGCCCTTCACGGGTCCGGACGGCGTAGGCGCAGATGGTGGTGGCGCCCAGACCGTTGCGCAGGTAGTCGATGAAGATCCGCCCTACCCGGTTCTTCGGCCCGGATACCGCAGAGAAGCGGTCCGGCAGCAGCTTCGCCATATGGCTGACAATGGCGTGGCTGAACCCCTTGACCTCGTCCCAGCCGAGTTTGCGGGTCAACGGCACCACCACATGAATGCCCTTGCCACCACTGGTCTTGAGAAACGCCTTGAGGCCGAGTTCGTCGAGCACCGACAAGGTCAGCTGGGTGGCTTCCACCATGCTTTTCCAGGGCAGTGCCGGGTCCGGGTCGAGGTCGAGGACGAAACGATCCGGCTTGTCCAGATCCACGGCGGTGGCATTCCAGGTGTGCAGTTCCACCGTACTCATCTGCACCGCGCCGATCAGGGCCTCGGCATTGTTGATGATCATCACCGGCTGCCCGGTCAGTGCCTTGTCCAGGCTGGTAATGCCGGGAATCGCCAGGCGCTCGGGGTTCTTCTGGAAGAACAGCTCGCCGGCGATCCCGTCCGGCGCCCGCACCAACGCCACCGGGCGATCGGCCAGTTCCGGCAGAATGAATTCAGAGACGCTGGCGTAGTACTCAGCCAGTTGCAGCTTGGTGGTACCGGTGGTGGCGTCGATAATCCGGTCGGGGTGGGTGATCCGAACCTTGCCGTCCATCGCCGGGGCCTGAGCGGTCTTGGTCTTGGTAGCGGATTTGGCCAGTTTTTTTGCGGCCTCTGCTGGCTCGTCCACGGCTTTCGGGCGTTCCTGGGTAATCTCCTTGGCCGGCTTGTCGCTGCGCAAGCCATGGAATACCGCGTGGCGCACGGACCCCTCCTTGGTCATCTCGGCATACGCCACTTCGGCCAGTAACGTCGGCTTGAGCCAGTGAACGCCCTTGGCCTCGTAGCCGGTGGGCGGATTCGCCACGGCCGCTTTTTTCGCCTCCAGGGGCAGCAATTGCTGGTGAATGCTTTTGAGGGTGGTTTCGTTGAACCCGGTGCCGACCTTGCCGGCATAACGCAGTTCGCCGCTGTCGGCGTCATGCAACCCCAGCAGCAACGCGCCGAAAGCACTGCGAGCGCTCTTGGGCTCGCTGAAGCCGACCACCACGAACTCCTGGCGGTTCTTGCATTTGAGCTTGATCCAATCGCTGCTGCGCCGGGACACATAGGCACTGCCCGCGCGCTTGCCGATCAGCCCTTCCATCTGCATCTGGCAGGCGCTGTTGAGCAACGCCTCCGGGGTTTCCTCGAAAGCATCGGAGAAACGCAGCAACGGGTCCTCGTTACGCTCCAGCACCGCCGCCAGCGCAGCCCGGCGCTGCTCCACCGGCACTTTGCGCAAGTCCATGCCGTTGAGGTAAGGCAGGTCGAACAGGTAATAAGCGATCTTGCCACTGCTGCCGGCGTCGAAGGCATTTTGCAGGGCCTGGAAATCCGGCACGCCCTGTTCGTTGGCCACCACCATTTCCCCATCGAGCCAGGCCGACTCGAGCCCGAGTCCGGCCAGCGCCTTGGCTTGGCTGGGCAACTTGTGGGTCCAGTCGTGGCCGTTGCGGGTGATCAGGCGCACATCACCGTTTTCGATGCGAGCCATGACCCGATAGCCGTCGAATTTGATTTCGTAGAGCCATTCGCCGTCGGGGGCGCTTTCCACAAGGGTTGCCAGCTCCGGTTTGAGCGTCTCGGGCAGCGGTCCGGCTACTGCGCCGCTGAGAGTGGTTGTCGAGGTTTTCTTCGATGACTTGGGTTTGGGCCTGGCGGCTTTATCCGGCTGTTTCACCGCTTTGGCAGCGGCGGCTTTGCCACGGCGCTTGGGCACGATGGTGCGGTCGCTGAGCACGCTGTCCGGCTCGGCCTGCACCACGTCGTATTCACTTTCGGGCCGGGCTGCGTCGTCCTGGTGCTTGATCAGGAACCACTGTTCCTGCTTGCCCGGCATGTGAGTGCGCACCAGGTTCCACAGGCCGGCCAGCTTCTCGCCTTGCAGCTCGAACTTGAGCCGCCCTTTCTCGTAGGCCTCATGTGGATCGCCCTGGGGGATCCACACGCCCCGGTCCCAGACAATGACATCGCCCGCGCCGTAATGGCCTTCGGGAATGCTGCCTTCGAACGTCGCGTAATCCAGTGGATGGTCTTCGACATGCACCGCAAGGCGCTTGGACTTGGGGTCCAGGCTCGGTCCCTTGGGTACCGCCCAGCTCTTCAGCGCGCCGTCCAGCTCCAGGCGAAAGTCATAATGTAGCCGCGAGGCGTCGTGTTTCTGGATGCAGAACTGCAAGGCGTGGGCGCTTTTCTTCGACTTGCGTGAGCGCTTCGCCGCCGGCTCCGGGGTGGCGGCGAAATCACGCATGCGGTTGTAGTCATCGAGGCTCTTGCTGGTCATCGGCCACCTGCGACTTGCTGTAGCGTGGGACCGGCCACGGGCAGCCCGGCGGTTTCCGACACCAGTTGATCGACGACCCGGCCAAGGGCCTGCACAGGCGTATCCCCCAGCAGCAGCCCTTGCTCGTAGAGCACCACTTGCCGGTCGGCACTGGTGCCTTCTTGCACGATCCGCCGCGCCTGCTTGAACACGTCGCTCACCCCGAGGGTCGCGGCCGTTTCACCAAAGGTCTGCTCGGCCAGGGTCAGCCATTCACCGATGAGCATCGGCTGCTCCTGTCCCTCGATGATGAACTCCGCGAGGATCCCGTGGCGCTTGGCCCGCCAGCGATTTTCCTTGAGGATCCATTGGGACGTCTGGCTGTAGCGTGCCCCGGGCTTGGGTTGGGCAATGGCATGGGCCACCATCAGGCGAAACAGCGAGACCAGGCACAGGACGTCGTCGATCCGCGGACAGGCATCGCAGATACGCATTTCCAGAGTGGGGAAATGCGAGGAAGGTCGAATCACCCACCAACAATCGCTGGCCTGGCGAATCGAGCCGGTGCGCATGAGCAAATCGACGTACTCGGCAAACGCCGACTCGTCGTCGAAAAACTCCGGGACGCCCATGCGCGGCCACTCATCGCAGGCGACCTGGCGGTAGCTGTTGAAGCCGCTATACGCACCGTTCCAGAACGGTGACGAAGCGCTCAACGCGAGAAACATCGGCAGCCAGGGCAAGACCTCGTTCATCACCCGCACCCGATCCCGGTCGGCCGGGACCTCGACGTGCACATGCAGGCCCGACAGCACGCTGCGCCGGGCCACCCGCTGGTAATCATCGAACAGTTGCTGGAAGTGCAGTTCATCGGTGGGCTGCAATCGCTGAGTGGCCATCGGGTGAGAGCCGGCGCTGATCAGCCCCAGGCCATGGGGTGCCAAGCGTCGGGTCAGTCCGGCGCGCACCTCGGTCAGGTAATCGGCGGCTTCGGGCAGGCTGCGAAAGATGGGCGACGCCACCTCGACCTGGCTCTGGAACATTTCATGGGCGAAATGCTTGCCCAGCTCGATCCGGCATTCGGCCACCGCGGCCTCAGACGGTTGTTCGGGCATGCAGCGGGTTTGCAGATCGGTGATGAAATACTCCTCTTCAATGCCGAACTTCAGACGCCTGTTCATCGATAATCCCTCCGAATCCCGCGCCAATGCGGGTTACCACCAACGCCACCACGGCGATCCTTTCCACGTCCCGATAACCCGGTGTCAGCAGTTCTTCACCAAAGACGTCCGGGTCCAATTCCTTGTAGGTCCAGCCAAATTCCGGCGAGTCGCGCCACGCACCCAACGCCTCCAGGAACGGGTCACGGCCATCGACCATCGCCACGCCGGTGTAGAGCACCAGAGAGCCGCCCGGCGTAAGGCGGGGCAACGCCTGCTCGACAATGCGCAACGACAGCCCGGCGCCGAGGACGCCACCACCATCACGATAGGCACGCTCTGCAGGATCGGCCATGTACGGCGGGTTGGCGACGATCAGGTCGAACTGGCCGTCCACGTCTTGCAGCAGGTCGCTGTGAGCGATCTCGAGGTTGCCGACTTCGGCCAACGCGGCGTTGACCGCACTCAGGCGCAGGGCCAGCGGGTTGATGTCCAGCGCCAGCACCTGAGCCTCGCGACGGGCCCGGGCAATCACAATCGCTCCAACACCGGCGCCGCAGCCAATGTCCACGGCCCGATGCACCGCCGTGAAGTTCTGTTGTAGATGGGTGTGGATCAGCTGCGCGAAGCGGTAGCTGTCCGGGCCGAAAAACACCGCATCACTGGACTGGGTAGGAAATGCCGAATGGGCAAACAGCAACCCGTCCAGGCTCGACCAACGCACCCGGCTGTGGAGCAGCCCCTGGCGTTCCTCCAGCACCTCGGCTTCTTGCAGCTGACGCTGCTCATCGGCGGAAATCAGCCCCGGCGCAAATGGTCGCGACCAGCCGAAGACGTCGCGCAACGTCCTGGAACGCTCGTTGCCGGGCCGCTGGTTGACCCGTTCGTGGGTCAACGGCGTTGGCGTGATGAAGCGATACCCGTCGGCTTGCAGGCGACGGCCCAGCTGCAGCAGCGCCAGGTCGGGTTCGGACAGGCGGTCTTCCTGATTCATGCAGGGCTCCTAGCGCAGTACGGATTTGAGTTCGATGAACCGACGGGTCGCCAGTAACCCGGCCGGATGGCTGTGGCAACGGGGCGAAAGCCAGGGCATCAACGTCTGCATCTGCTGGTCGGGCGATTGGCCACGCAGGGCCTGCTGCAGACTTTGAACATCGGGATCTTCCGCTGGCGTTGGCGGCTCGCTGGCGGCACCGTGGTTGCGCCGGGGCGCCGCACGGGAGCCCTCGTCCAGCCAGTCGCCGGCGATCCAATCGTGCAACAGCTGTTTTTCGTAGGGGCTGAACACCCGAACATCGCCGCGCCGGCCCCTTCGATCAGGGTCCAGAACCGACTGTTCTGTGGGTTTTCATGCCGCCGGATCCAGCCTTTGCCTTGCAGCGCGTCGAGAAAACCTTCCAATTGGCCCGGCACCGCCAGCCACTGGTTGACCGTCTTGCCCTCGAACTTGCAGTAATCGGAATGCATGTGCTGGCCGAACGGGCGTTTGCGTTCGAGCATGTCCAGGACTTCGCGATACAGGTCGAAGAACTCGATGATCGCCCGGCTGCCCTGCCCCAGGTCATTGAGGCGATACCCCAGGGTCACCCGCCGCCAGAAGGCGTCGCGGTCGGCTTCCATCGGCATCAGTTGCAACAGCGATTGCACAGCTTTGTAGGCGTGACCGGTGCTGGCGTTATCGATGGTCACGTGGAGGGTGAAGTAATACGGGTCAATGTCCAGTTCGCTCAGCTCGTAGGCGCTGATCAACAGATGCAAGGGCAGTTGCTCGTAGCCCAGGTTGTAACCGATGACTTCCGGCAGGTATTCATCGCCCGCGTACCCCAGCGCCAGTTGCACCGCACCTTGCAGGTAGCGCTCATCGTCGATGTCCGGGGCGTCTGCCAGGCCGTGTTCGGCGAGCAGCTTGCGGTAGATCACCACATGGTTCTGCGCCGGGACGCCGTCGCCCAACTCTTCCAGGTAGGTACACAGTAGTCCTTCAAAGCGGTGGTCGTGCCAGTGTTTGAGCACGCCATACAACCAGGCGCCGTCCACCAGCTTGGTCGGTGCGACCGCCTGTAGAAAGTACAAGGCGTGGGCCTTGCTGGTAAAAAACTCCCGCGCCCCTCCATTCTTGCGCCGCTCCAGATAATCACCGTATTGCCGGGCCACGCCGGCACTGTGCTGCTCGACCCAGGCCTGCAGGGCCATGGGATCGTCGGGCATTGCCTGGGGCAGCGCCGCGGCCTTTTCCAGGCATGACTGGAGAAAGCCTCGGGCCACGGCTTGCCGGTCGGCATCGTCCGGGCCCTGGAGCAACCGCTCGTAGCATTGGCGCATGTTTCCGGCGGCAGTAAACGGATCTGTAAACGGTCGCTCGGTGGCGGGTCGGTGAAGGGTTGTCAGCGCAGTCATAAGGGCCTCATGGGTGCTTGGCAGGACGCTGAATCAGCACGTCTCTTCCAGTGCAGAGCCTTGAGCGGAGCGAAAAATTCCCTCGGATTGAAACGCAGCCGGATAAACGGGAGGGGGCGCCAGTAATGGGAACCCTGGCCTCATGCAAGCTCTCGAATGGAAGAACGTGGGGTAAGTGCTAACCCTTGTGGCGAGGGGATTTATCCCCGCTGGGCTGCGAAGCAGTCCTAAAACCTGCCACTGCGGTGCACCAATCAGATTTGAGTTGACTGGTTTAGGGTCGCTCCGCGCCCCAGCGGGGCGGTGCGACGTTTCGCTAAATCCCCTCGCCACAAGGGCTCTGCCAACAGTTGAGCGTTGCGGTTATCCAAGGAGCACCAATGATTTTCACAGCGTGGGTTGCGGTGCTCGGTGCCGTATTGCTGACCCTGGCCCTGACTTCTTCCTACCTGCGCTGGATGCCGGTCACCACGTCGGCGATGTGCCTGGCGCTGGGCGTCGCTATCGGTCCGACGGGGCTGGGGTTGTTGAAGCTGGACATTCGCGACTCCACGACCTGGATGGAACACCTCACTGAGATTGCCGTGGTGTTCTCGCTATTCGTCAGCGGCCTCAAGTTGCGCCTACCCTTCAAGGACCGCACGTGGCGCGTGGCCTATGGGTTGGCCGGGCCAGTGATGATCCTGAGTATCGCCGGCCTGTGCCTGGCGCTGCATTATCTGTTCGGCCTCGGTTGGGGGGTGTCGCTGCTGATCGGCGCGATGCTGGCCCCGACCGACCCGGTGCTGGCGGCGCTGGTGCAGGTCAACGATGCCCGGGACGATGATCGGGTGCGGTTCGGGCTGTCCGGCGAGGCCGGATTGAACGATGGCACGGCGTTTCCGTTCGTGATCCTGGGCCTGCTGATGCTGGGCGACGACGATGGCGGTTTCCTCACCGAATGGACCTTGCGCAACGTGCTGTGGGCCGTGCCGGCAGGCTTGCTGATTGGCTATGCGATGGGACGCGGCATCGGCCGCCTGACCTTGTCGATGCGCATCAAAAATGCCGACAGCACGCTGTCGCCCAACGACTACCTGGCCCTGGCATTGATCGCCCTGGCCTATGTCGCCGCCGAATCGGTCCAGGGCTACGGTTTTCTCTCGGTGTTCGCCGCCGGCTTGGGGTTGCGCCAGGCCGAGGTGGCCTCCACCGACAAGGACTCACCGCCAGCCGAACATCTGGTGCAACCGGTGGTGGGCCACGAAACCGTCGCCCCTCGGCAAGCCGTGCTGGGCGACACCGAGTCCCTGGATGACGGCCAGGTAGCCGCTGGTGTGATGATGGGCGACATGCTCGCTTTTGGCAGCCTGGTGGAGCGCGCCATGGAAGTGTTCCTGGTGACCCTGCTCGGGGTGGTACTGGCCAATCATTGGGACTGGCGGGCCGTGGCCATCGGTGCTCTGCTGTTCGCTGTCATTCGTCCATTGTGCGTGCTGGCGATGCCCTGGGGGCGTTTGCTGGACCGCTCGCAACGGTTGCTGATCGGCTGGTTCGGCATACGCGGCATAGGCAGTCTGTTCTACTTGTTCTTTGCCTTGAACCATCACTTGCCACCCGAGGTGGCGAACCTGTGTATCAACCTTACCTTGTCAGTGGTGGCCCTGAGTATTCTGGTCCATGGCTTGAGCACCCAACCAACCCTGGCCTGGTATGAGCGCCACAAGCGATCCGACTAGGCCCGGATGGCCTCAAGCCCCGGGGTTGCTCACCTGGATGTAAACCGAGTACACCCCCAGCAGCACCCAGAACGCCGCGAAGATCCAAGGCGTTCGCACCGAGAACAACAGCGACTTGCGATAACCCTTGTGGGTCGACTCCCGCTCGCTGAACAGCGGTGACTCGTCATAGACCAGGCCCATCATCGGTTCGGAGCGCAGCAACTCACTCTGTTTGAAGTGCCAATGATCGATGATCTCGTAGGCCGCACGAATACCCGGCCAGGCATTCAGGGAACTCAGGAAACCCAGCAACGCCAGGAATGGCGGCACGATCAAGGTGAACAACTTGCCCCATTCCGGGTTCAGGTTGGCCATGCAGGAGGCGAAGGCGATCACCAGGAACGACTGCGCGGCCAGGTATGCATCGGTTCGATTCGCCAGGATGGTGGTTTCGTACTGGATCTCCCGACGATAGAAATCCAAGCGTTCCTTGGGAGAGCCGAACAACTTGGCCTGGTGTTCCGTCAGTTCTTCTTCCGGGGTCTGGCTGGTCAGGATTCGGGGCATTGCGCGGACTATTCCTCGGTGATGATTCGAACCTGTTAGAAGGCTGCGCCGCCAGGCAAGTTCAAGCCAATGGACCGCTGGTCCAACGAAACGCCGTCCCGCCGCCAGGGTCTGTAGATCATCGACGGCATATGAGGGCAGTTGTGTGGATTATCTTGGATGGGTGCAGTGGCCGGCGATGGTGGTGACGGTGCTCGCTGCCTGGCTGATCGGATCACGCCAGCCCCGGCGACGGGTATGGGGTTTCAGTTGCTTCATGGCAAGCAACATTCTGTGGGTCGTCTGGGGTCTGCATTCGGACGCGTATGCGTTGATTGTGTTGCAGTTCTGCTTGTGTGCGATGAACCTGCGGGGATTCAGGAAAAATGCCGGATAGCCAGGGAACGCAAGCTTCTGTGACAAGGGTATCTGTGGGAGCAAGGCTTGCCCGCGATGAAGCTGATGCGGTCTTCTCAGAAACCGCAGTGTATGTATCGCGGGCAAGCCTTGCTCCCACAGGTTCTCCTACTAAAGGGGATCACCAACAGGCCATACTCATTTCATCGTCTGCCCGATCGCCTGCACCAAATCAATCTGCTTGAACGGCTTGGTCAGCCGCGGCAACTGCGTGGCGAAGCCCTCCAGCCGCTCGGCGTAACCGGTGGCAAGAATGACGGGCAAGGTGGGTTGTCTGTCTCGCAACAATTTCGCCAGTTGCGCCCCGTCCATCTGCGGCATGGCCATGTCGGTGATGACCAGGTCGATGTCAGGATTGCGCTCGTACAGTTCCAGCGCCTGAGCCCCCGACGGGGCGCAGAGCACCCGGTGCCCCAGGTCTTCGATCAACAGGCGGGTGCTGGTCAGCACCAGTGAGTCGTCATCGACCACCAGCACCAGCAACTCCTGGGTCGACAACGGCGTCGACGCCTGGACCGGTACCGTCTCGGGGGCCGAGTGGTCAGCCACCGGCAACCACAGCTCAGCGGTGGTGCCGACTCCTTTCTGACTCTTGAGGATCAATCGCCCGCCCAACTGTTCGGCCAGGCCATGCACCATGGACAAGCCCAACCCGGTGCCCTTGCCGACCCCCTTGGTGGTGAAGAACGGGTCCACGGCGGAGGCCAGCGTCGCTTCATCCATCCCCTCGCCTTCATCGGTGATCGACAGGCAGACGTACCGCCCGGGCTTCAAGGGCGTGTCCGGTGCCCCAGTGGTCTGTCGCTCATCGGCCGCAATCAGGATGCGCCCTCCATGGGGCATGGCATCCCGGGCGTTGGTTGCCAGATTGAGAATGGCCAGTTCCAGCTGGTTGACGTCCGCCAGGACCGGCGACAACGCAGGGGTGAAACCGGTCTGGATGTGGATCGACGGGCCCATGGAGCTTTGCAGCAGGCCGCTGATGCCCTGCACCAACGCCGCCAATTCGACCGATTCGGACGTCAGTTTCTGCCGGCGGGCAAAGGCCAGCATCCGCTGGGTCAGCGACACACCGCGCAGCGCGCCCTGGGTCGCGTTGTCCAGCAATTGGGCGAGTTTCGGGTCGCTGGGCATGCGCTTGCGCACGATCTCCAGGTTGCCGAGGATCACCGTGAGCAGATTATTGAAGTCATGGGCGATGCCGCCGGTGAGCTGACCGATGGCCTGCAGCTTCTGGGACTGGAACAGCGCTTCGCGGGCCTGCTCAAGGGCCTGCTGCGCCTGGGTGGCGTCGGTGATGTCGCGGGTGATCTTGGCAAACCCCAGCAGCGCGCCGGTGTCGCTGCGGATCGCATCGATGACCACGTGGGCCATGAACCGCGTACCGTCCTTGCGCACCCGCCAGCCCCTCTTCTCGAAGCGTCCAACGCTGGCGGCGACACTCAGTGCCCGTTGTGGCTCGCCGTTTTCACGGTCTTCGGGGGTGTAGAACATCGAAAAATGTTGGCCGATGGCCTCCGCCGGCAGATAGCCCTTGATCCGCTGCGCCCCCTGGTTCCAGTTGGTCACCTGACCGTCAAGGTCGAGCATGTAGATGGCGTAGTCGGTGACGCTCTGTACCAACAGGCGAAACTGCTGCTCGCTTTGCTTGAGGGTCTCCTCGGCCATCTTGCGATCGGTCAGGTCGCGGGTGATCTTGGCGAAACCGAGCAAGGCGCCGGTCTGGCTGTCGATGATCGGGTCGATGACCACGTGGGACCAGAACAGCGTCCCGTCCTTGCGCACCCGCCAGCCCTCGCCCTCGAAACGGCCTTCGCGCAGCGCAGTGTCCAGTGCCCGTTGCGGCAGGCCGGCGGCGCGGTCCTGGTCGGTGTAGAAACGGGAGAAATGCTGGCCGAGGATCTCGGACTCCTCATAGCCCTTGAAGCGCCGCGCACCGGAGTTCCAACTGGTGATGATGCCCGCAGGGTCGGTCATGTAGATGGCATAGTCGACCACGGCGTCGATCAGCAACCGAAAACGCTGTTCCTCGTTAATGCGGGCTGGCTTCTGATTGTTCTCAAGCATTTTTGGCCGGGGCGTCCGTGTAGATTCTTTGCGAAGTTTGGTGCAGGTCCTGCCTCGGAAATTATTAACCGGCAGGGACAAAAATGGAAATCGACGCAAATCCCCTTGTGGGAGCGGGCTTGCTCGCGAAAGCGGTGGGTCAGTCTATGTTGGTGTTGGCTGTACCGACGCTTTCGCGAGCAAGCCCGCTCCCACAGGGGGGCTGTTGTGTTCTTGAGTGACAGACCACCAACCCGGCAATAAGTGCTGCACCCGGGCTTCGCCGAACCGGTCATCGATCAGCATCACCACCCCACGGTCCTGTTGGGTGCGGATGACGCGGCCCGCGGCCTGGACGACTTTCTGCAAGCCGGGATACAGGTAGGTGTAGTCGTAGCCGTCGCCGAAAATCGCGGCCATGCGCTGTTTGATCTGTTCGTTGACCGGATTCAACTGTGCCAGCCCCAGGGTGGCAATGAACGCGCCGATCAGTCGCGAGCCCGGCAAGTCGATGCCCTCGCCGAACGCACCGCCCAGCACAGCGAAGCCGATGCCCTGGCTGTGTTCCATGAACCGTTCGAGAAAGGCCTGTCGGGACGCTTCGCCCATGCCCCGGGATTGGGTCCAGGTGGCAATGTCCGGGTGCCGCTCGGCGAACAGCCCGGCCACCTGCTGCAAGTAATCGAAGCTGCTGAAAAAAGCCAGGTAGTTGCCGGGGCGCTCGCCGAACTGGCGCGCCATCAACCCGACAATCGGTTCCAGCGAAGCCTGGCGGTGGGCAAAACGGGTAGAGATCCGACTGACCACCTGAACGTCCAGTTGCCCGGCATGGAAGGGTGACTCCACATCGATCCACACCGTGTCCGCCGGCGTGCCCAACAGATCGGCGTAGTAGTGCCGCGGGCTCAGGGTGGCTGAGAACAGCACGCTGCTGCGGGCCGCCGTGAGTCTTGGCCGCAAGAAACCGGCTGGCACCACGTTGCGCAAGCACAAGGTGGACAGGCTGCGTTGACGGCCGAGTTCACGCTTATGGATGTCGAACAGGAAATGCTCGTTGAACGATTCCGCCACCCGACCGAACTGCAAGGCCTCGAAGTAGAACGCCTGCAAGTCGCTGTCCAGGCCCTGGGGATGGTCATTGAGGTAATCGCCGATGGCCGTGGTGCACTGGGACAGCGCCTGGAGCAGTTTCTCCGGAGGTTTTTCATAGGCCTGATAGGCCGCCACCTGGGGCGCATGCAAGGCGTTCCATTGTCGATTGACCCGCTGCAAGGCTTTCTTCAGGGCTTCGGGAGCGGTTTTGCGCACGGCGGCCAGCGTGGACTGGTCGAGGGTCGCGCTGTACATCTGTCGCCCCCGTTCCACCAGGTTATGTGCCTCGTCCACCAGGGTCGCGACGGACAGGCCATCGGCCTGGGCCAGGACGAACAGCAAGGCGCTGAAGTCGAAATAATAGTTGTAGTCGGCGACGACCACGTCGGCCCAACGGGCCATTTCCTGGCTGAGGTAGTACGGGCACACTTCATGGGCCAGCGCAATCTCGCGCAACGCGGCCTGATCGAGCAAGGTGAGCCTGCTGGCGGCCTCGCGGGCGCCGGGCAGGCGTTCATAGAAGCCACGGGCCAGTGGACAGGATTCGCCATGGCACGCCTTGTCCGGATGCTCACAGGCTTTGTCCCGGGCGATCATCTCCAGGACCCGCAACGGCATCGACGGTGCGCTTTGGGTGATCACCCGCGCGGCATCCAGCGCCAGCTTGCGTCCCGGCGTCTTGGCCGTGAGAAAGAACACCTTGTCCAGTCGCTGCGGCGTCAGGGCCTTTAGCATCGGAAACAGCGTACCGACGGTCTTGCCGATGCCGGTGGGCGCCTGGGCCATCAGGCAGCGTCCGGTGCTGACAGCCTTGAACACCGACTCGGCCAGGTGCCGCTGCCCCGGCCTGAAGCCGGCATGGGGAAAGGCCAGCGCCTGTGCGCCGGCATTGCGCGCCTGGCGGTGAGCCATTTCCTGTTCGGCCCAGGCCAGGAACAACGCACACTGCTGTTCAAAGAAAGCCTCGAGCTGCGTCGCCTCGAAGCCCTGCGTCAGGCAGGTTTCCTTCTCACTGACGATGTCGAAATACACCAGCGCCACGTCGATGCGCGACAACTGCAGCTTCTGGCACATCAGCCAGCCGTAGATCTTCGCCTGGGCCCAGTGCAGCTGGCGATGATTGGCCGGTTGCCTGGACAGGTCGCCGCGATAGGTCTTCACCTCCTCGACGCAATTGCGGACCGGGTCGTAGCCGTCGGCCCGCCCCTTGACCCGCATGCTCCGGTAACGGCCTTCAAGGCTGATCTCGGCCTGATACGTCTCGTTGCGCCGGGACGCCACGGTGCGGTGGCCAACGATGCCTTCCAGTGCCGTGGGCGACGGGGTAAAGCGCAGATCCAGGTCACCGGTCTTGGCAGTGAACTCACATAACGCCCGCACGGCGATGCTGTAGGCCGGTTCCGGGGTCATGCGCCCTGCTCCATCCACTGCACATGGCAGACCGCGACGGGCATCCGGTGCTCGTGACAGAACGCCAGCCAGCGCAACTGATTGTCCTGCAAGCGGTCGCCGGGGCCTTTGACTTCGATCATGCGATACGTCTTGTGCTGCGGCCAGAACTGGATCAGGTCCGGCATGCCGGCACGGTTGGCCTTGATGTCCAGCAGCAGGCGATTGAACCAATGCTTGAGGTGTTCGGCGGGCAGGCAATCGAGTGCCTGATGCAACAGTTCTTCAGACATCGCGCCCCAGAACACGAAGGGCGACTGGATGCCCCATTTCTCTGCATAGCGACGGACGATGGTGTCTCGATAGCGTCCGTCGTCGAGTTCCGCGAGGCAGGTCGCGAACAGCTCGGCACGGCGCACAGGGAAATCCTCGTTGAGCAGGTCCACCGGGCCGCGCTGGAACGGATGGAAAAACGCCCCCGGTAAAGGCGCGAAAATCGCCGGCCAGCACAACAGGCCGAACAGTGAATTGATCAGGCTGTTCTCGACGTAATGCACCGGGGCGGTTTCGTCGTGCAAATGGGCCTGGACGTGATACTCCACCGACACGGCCGGATCGATTCGGGGCAGATGCAGGTCCAGCCGTTCCACCTCCCGGGCCACGGCACGGGGCACCGGCGGTCCGCCCAATTTGCGCTGCAAACGCGGTACGACCCTGAGCAATGCCTGGGTCTCAGCGGCATTTTCCGGCGCTAGCGCAGCCGCCTCCCCCAGCTCCAGGGCCAAGGCGTACTCGCCGATGCGCTCCAGCACGCGGATCATCCGCAACCGTGTGCCGGGGTAGGTGCAGTCGCGATAGATGCACAGGGCCAGGGCAAAATCGGCGATGCGTTCGGCGTGCTGGCCGATCTGGAACAGCAACTTGCCCCGGCGCCGCTCCAGCCATGGGTTGTCCAGGGTCAGCGCGTTGACCTGAACGACGATGTCCTCCGGCGGCTCGCCCGTTTCGAAGCGCTGCTGGCACTCGTGCAGGAACAGGCAGGCATCGACGTCCCCGCGACTGCGCAAGCCGCGGGATTCGGCGCTGAACGCCACGGTTTCGTAGGTGAAAATGCCCAGGTCCGCCAGCACGAACTCTGACCAGTCCTGATAGAGGTTGCCAAAGAACATCAACCGCAGCCGGTCGCAGGTTTCCATGATCGTCAGGCTGTACAGCCGGTCTTGCAGTGGCGGGCACCATTGATTGAATGGCCGTGTTTCGTCCAGGCGGTCATCCAAGGCCTGGAGCCACTCGGTCTTTTTCGCCTTGGGGCGTTCGATCAGGTGGCCCAGGCACAGGATGATTTCCGGTTTGAGCAACACCTCGAACAACTCGGCAAGGTTCAGGGGCCGTTGGTCCTGCACCCAGCCCAGGGTCAGCAGCGGCTCGACCGCCGCGCTAATGTCGCCGATTTCCAGGTACTGCAATTTGCTGCGCCGAAAGCGTACCCCCTTGCGCATCACCATGCGCACCAGCAACCCCTGGGACGGGCGTGGCAAGGACGCGAAATCGTCGATGAACCGCTGCTCCTCGATGCTGAGCACGTCGGCATAGCGTTGCGTCAGCCAGGCAAGCACCTGCTGGAAATTGTTCAGGTAGTAAAAGGGATCGTCGAGAGGGTTGGCTGTCACGGAAAGAAGCGCCACGGGTGCTGGAGTACTGGTTATGCGTACAGATACCAGTTACGGACAGCACGGGCAACTGCAAAGGATGAGTGGTCCCCTCGATTAAAAGGTGAAATCCTGTGGTCGACGATGAACTTTCCTACAGTAAGCGGGACCAATGGCGGTTGATTACAGTGATGGCGCGGCCGGATCAGCTGCGTCCTTTTGATCGAGAGGTATGGATATGAACATCAGATTCCTGGGCCTGCCCTTGGCTGCCGCAGCGCTCCTGGCGCTGGCCGGTTGCTCGACGCCGACCGTCGTGACCTTGCAGAACGGTACCCAGTATTTGACCAAGGACACCCCTAACACCCGCACTTCCGACGGGTTCTACGAGTTCGAAGACATTGCCGGCAAGAAAGTCCGGGTGCGCGCCGACGACGTGGCGACGATTCGCAAGGAAGATTGAATCTCTTTGGACTTACCCGGGATGACGATGGCATAGCTGGCATCACTTGCGACTGCACTACCGCCATCGCGAGCAGGCTCGCTCCCACAGGGGATCTGCGGTAATCACGGAATCACAGTCACCGCCGGACAATGTAGGAGCGGGCTTGCTCGCGAAAGCGGTGAACCAGTCGCTTAAAGATGACTGTACTGCCGCCATCGCGAGCAAGCTGTGCTCCCACAGGGGATCTGCGGTGGTCATGGAATCAAAGTCAGCCCCGGTCCATGTGGGAGCGAGCCTGCTCGCGATGGTGGCACATTCGATATCAATGCAGGCAGATCCACCGCTATCGTGAGCAAGCTCAGTTCCCACAGAGGTCAGGGTTCGATACGGGAATCAGGCAACCACGATGTTGTCTCCAACCTGCCCCACCCCTACCCCCACCAAGGTCACGGAACTGTCGCCCACCGTGAGCAACGTATCGGCACCCACCTGCGACAGGTGCTGGCTGTAGTCATAACCCGCCCCGGCCCCCTGTACGCCAATGAACACCAACTTGTCTCCCCCGTCGTAGCCGCTGATCCGGTCCTGGCCGAACACGCCGCTGAAGATGAAGGTGTCGTTGCCGCCACCCGATTGCATCACATCATTGCCTGAACCGCCGACGAAGGTGTCGTTCCCCGCACCGCCCACCAGTCTGTCGTTACCGCCCAGGCCGAACAGCCAGTCACCGGTCGCCCGTGCCACCAGGGTGTCGTCAATCGCGCTGCCGTTGACCGATGAGGCATACGCCGTCAGGTTGCCCCCGGCCACCAGGCCGTTGGCGGTCACGCTGTGGCTGACCTCATCCTTGAGCATTCCCCAGAGCGATCCGGGCTCCTGGCTGACCAGCGTACCGATGTCACGGGTGATGCTGATCCCGCCATGAGCATCACGCACGTACAACGTACCGGCCCCATCATGGGCAAAACTGAAAGCCTTCACCGATTGCTGCAGGTGCAAACTGTTGTTGCCCTGCCCGCCCAGGATCACGTTATAGCCGCCGCCATCGCGGAACGTATCGTTGCCGGCGCGGCCTTCCAGGTAATCGTTGCCCTGGCCGCCCTGGATCAGATCGGCCTGGTCGCTGCCAATGATGAAGGTGCTGCCGGTGTGGGCTTCGGCATTGCGATTGAGGTCCTGCACCCAGGTATTGCCCCGTGCCGGGTCCGACAGGTTGGCGACGATGACGGTGGAGTCCTTTTCGGTCAGGTCGTAGAACGCCGAGCCCATGATCCGGCCCATGCCATCGCCGTAGCCGGTGGGCAGGTGGGAAATCCAGGTGGGGATGTTGAGGATGGAAAATGGCAACACGTTCCAGGCCGTCGAAGCGTAGTGATCATTGAAGCTGACAATGTTGTCAGTGGTCGATTCCCGCTGCGCATCGTGCACACCCACCGACGACAGATTGAACGCCGAGCCGTCCAGCGCCCGGAAGACCGGGTCGTTTTCATAGCCGATGTTCAGCACTTTGTCGGTGCCACTCTGGGTCGGTGAGGCATAGGCGACGTAGTTGGCGCTGTTGTAGAACCCCGACCACTTGCCCGCGCTCAAGTCCGCCATGCTGTTGACCGCCAAGCCGCCCAGGCTGTGACCGCTGACCAGTACGTCCTTGCCCGTCAAACCGTGGGCCTGGGCAAACTTGGCGACATCCCCGAGCAGGTTGCCGAAGGCTTCACCGGCGTAGTTTTTCGCATAGTCCTTGGGACCCAGGGCGGCCATCAGGTCGTTGATCACATCACCTATGGAGTCGGTGATCAGGTTTTCCCGGGGGCCGCTGGTGCCACGAAACGACACGCCGATTTCCTGCAGGTGTCCATCAGCGTCGTACTTGCCAAGGATCTCCACCTGCGCGGTGGTGTAACCGGTTTTCTCGCCAAAAAACGTTCCGCGACCATCCACCTTGCCGGTATAACCCAGTTGCGAGGCGCTGATGGGGGTCCATCCGGCCTTTTGCACCGCTTCGAGGGCAAGCTTTTCCGAGTCGGGGTTCCACGGCACGCCGGGAATCACTCCTTGGGAGTCGGTGCCGCCCAGCAGCGCCGTGACCAGGGTTGCCGGCAAACCGGCGCCGAAACCATTGTGCTGGTACCCGGAGGCAAAGCCGTTGTCGAGGTTATGGTAGGAATACAGCATGATCGCCATTGCATCGCTGACCAATGCCTTGGACTCGGTGGTGCCGAGGTTCTTGTAATCGTAGATACCCAAGTGTTGCTGCCTCTCTTTTTGTTGTTGGAATAGGTGCAAAGTGAAGCGGTCTTCCGGTCATTTCTCCCGGGCTCAAAACTGCCAATCCAACGTCAGGCCCACGCCATGGCTTTTATCCCGGGCACCGAGCAGGCCGTTGTAGTCCAGGTTGACGCGCACATCCTTGGCCACCGCGAGCCCGGCCCGAGCGCCGATCACCGCCGCGTTGCGGTCCATGGACACGCTCTGCACCGCGAAAGTGTCCGCGCTACCGGCAAACGCCAGGTCCTGTTCGGAACGGGTGTTGCTCAAGTTGTGCTGCCAACCAAGGGACCCGGAGAGTTGCAATTGCTGCGTCTGCGACAGCGCCAGGGTATGGCTGGCCCGCATGCCCAGCGTCGACAGCAGTGCATCGCGACGGTCGTCGCCACCGTGCAGGGCTGCGCTGTCGCCTTTCTCATGGAAACTGTCGCTGTCCAGGTGCACGTAGGCCAGGTTGGCGAACGGTTCCAGGGCCACGGGTCGCAGGTCGAGGCGATACGCCGCTTCGGTGAAGAGCTGGCCGGTGCGGGCATCGCGCTTGGTTTTCTCCCGGCCACTGACCTCGGCCCACTGCAACTCACGTTTGACGTCGATGCGATGCCAGCTGTAGGCGCCACCGACGGTCAGGCGCAGCGCGTCGACCTCATGCCCCAGGTAAGCCCCCAGGTGATAGCTCTCGGCATCGGCCGACGAATGCGTGCCATCCCCCATGCTCAATGAACTGTCGCTGTATCCGGTGACGAAGCCCAGGCGTGTCCGTTCGCCGATCAAGCCGTCGCCACCGATCAGCAGCCCGCCGATGGAGCTGTTGGAGCTGGCGTTGTCATGCCCCCCATCGCTTTTGCCCCAGGCGCCGAGTGCCTTGACCCAGAGGTTGCTGTCGGCATCGGTTGGCGTACTGGCGTCGTACAGTGCGTCCTGGCGCAGGCGATCACCCACGGCGTCTCGCAGGTAACGGCTGTGGTTGATCAACAGTGTGCCGATGGCCGGATGGATCTCGCCGGACAATTGCTGGAACGCCTGTTGCGCCACGGCGGTGCTGGACGACAGCAACAAGGTTTCGTAGAGGGCGTTGCCGGCGCCCAACTGCTCCGCCGCAGACGCTACGGAACGCTGGTTGGGGGTCAGGCCAAGGCTGCTGAAGGACGTCGCGTTGCGCGCCACCGTCAGTTGAACACCGCTGGCGGAGTACGCCAGGTTTCCTCCCAGGAACGCATAGTTGGGCAGTACCTGGCCAAAACGCCCTTCGATACCGTCGGCCGCCTGCAGGATGTCGAGCTGGCGCCCCAACAAACTGGTCACTCCGCTGGCGGCCAGCAGCGTCGGGCTGTTTTCCAGGGACAGCGACACTGTCGCGCCGTCGACCGTGGCCTTGCCGCCGGAAATGATCAGGTCGCTGGAGGTCGGCGATACTTCCACCGCGTAGGTCGAGCCTGGTTGGAAGGTCACATCCCCGGCCACCTGCAACGTGCCAATGGAATTGCCCGGCGCCACGCTGCCGCCCTGGTTGGCCGTCAGGCTGGCAATGCGTCCGTTCCCGCCCAGCACACCGCCGTCATTGACGGTCACGGCCGACGCCAATGAACCGTTGATTGCCAGGCGTCCCTCGTTGACCAAGGTCGGCCCGCTGTAGGTGTTGTCACCGGTGAGTACCAAGGTGCCGATGCCTTCCTTGGTCAGGCCACCGTGACCGGTTATGTCGTTGCGCCATACATCCAGCCCGCACTGGATTCCGCTGCACACCCGTTCCGTGGGTTTGCCGGCATCGACGATCGCGCCGACGCCCGGCAGGTCCGCCACGAATTGCCCGCTGCCGTAGGCGCCGTCCACGCGGAACTCCACCGGAATGTCCTGCTCGGTCACCAGCATCGATGGACCGTCGATGGCCTTGCCCAGGTTGATCATGCCCCAGCCGTACAGCGAATCGACGCCAGGGGCGCCCATGTCGGTGGCCGTGGTACGCAGCACGCTGGCGACCTGGGCGCCGGTCATGTAGGGGAAGCGCTCCATCAACACGGCCACACTGCCGGCGACATGGGGCGCCGCCATGGAGGTGCCGCTCTTGTTGCCGTAGCCGACCGTCAGGTCATCGGCGTTGGTGCCGCCGATCACGGCGCTATAGACCCGGGTGCCTGGCGCCGATACGCAGAAACTGGCGGTATAGCCACAGCGCGACGAGAAGGTGCTGATGGTGTATGGATCAGGGCTGCTGGTATCGGGGTTGATCTGAAGGGCAGCGACCGTGAGCCAGTTCGGCGCGATGTCCGGCACGAAGTACGCCAGGCCCGCGATGGCGTCGGGGTTGTTGAGGTTGTAGTCGTTGCCGGCGGCGAAAATGGTCACGATTCCACTGCGAGCGGCGGCGATGGCGCCTTCGTAGGCGCCGCCCGGCCGGGTGCCCAGCAGCGGCTGGATCTGGTCGAACTGCAGTTGCGCGTCCTGCACGGTGAAGTGCGGGAAGGCTGGGTCCCGGCCGCCCTGGTCGAAGCGGTCGGTGATGCCGATGCCCCAACTGTTGTTGATGATCCGCGCGCCGCTGGCGATCAGCGCATCCCAACCGGCCTTGTACACAGCACCGTCGTTGCCCAGGATGATGCCGTCCTCGGGGCCGGGGTCACCGTTGTCGGCGCTGATGATCTGCGCATCGAACGCCACGCCGTGCATCGGGCTGCCGTCACGGCTGCCGGCGGCGATCCCGCCGACATGGGTGCCATGGGAGCCCAGCTTGCCATCGGAGCCCACCGTGGGAGAGCCGTCGTAGCGGAATGGGTCACCGGCCTTCACCGGAATGTATGGGTCGGTGTATTCGCGGATGCCGCTGGTGACCAGGGTCACGACTTTGTCGGTGCCGGAAAATTCCGGATGTGCGGCATAGACCGGCTGGTCGAAGATCCCCAGCTTGACGCCCTTGCCGGTATAGCCAGCGGCATAGGCCTGCTGCGCATTGATCGCACCCAGCCCCCACTCGGCGTTGAATTCGGCGCTGCGCCAACTGTCCGGGTCCCCGGACCTGCCACCCTCGACATAAGGCGCCGCCTGGGCCGTGCCCAGGGTCGCCACCGCGCAGAGCATGGCCTGATTCAAGGTTTTGAGCAGGAACAGGCTACGTGTTTTTCCGGGGTACTTTTTGTTATCGATTTTCATGAACCATCCTTAGTTGTTGCAAAGTCCTGTGGTTTTTGCCGCTCTTTGTCGCTTAGGCCCCTGTGGCTCAGCTGGCTGGCACTGGCTCCTGTGGCGAGGGGATTTAGCGGGTGACAAACGCCTCATCCACCTTCGCCAGGTCCTGCTCCCCCAACGTGCCGGCGTAGTAATGCAATTTGACCCAGGCCATGAGGTAGTCATAACGGGCCTGGGCGAGGTCGCGGCGGGTGGTGTAGAGCTGTTGCTCGGCGTTGAGCGCGTCAAGGTTGACCCGCTCGCCGCCAAGAATGCTTTGCCGAGTCGACACCACCAGCGCTTCGGCGGAGACCAGGGCTTTCTGGTAGGCCCGCAGTTTGTTCACCCCCGACACGCAGGCGCTGAACTGCCGGCGCAGTTCGATCAGGGTTTCCCGGGTCTTGGCGTCCAGCTCGTATTCGGCCTGTTCCATGGTGCGGCTGGCCTGGCGGGTCGAAGCTGACACCCCGCCACCGGCATACAAGGGCACGCTGACTTCCAGGCCAATGGTGTTGGTGTCGTAGCGCTGGTTGTAGGTGTTGCCGCTTTCCGACTCGTTCTGGCGCATCGTCGCGTAGGCGCTGACCTTGGGCAGATGCCCGGCGCGGTTGCGCTCTACCTCGTAGCGCGCCACGTCCACGGCCTGGCGCTGGGAGGCCAGGTTGGGGTTGTTGCTCACAGCCAGTTCGTGCCAGGTATCGAAACCGGCGGGCTGCAAGGCGAAGGTCTGGAAGCTTTCGTTCAACGGCGCCAGGTCGCCGATGGCCAGGGTGGGCACGCCGATCAGCGAACCCAGCTCACGCAGGGAGGCATCCTGTTCGTTGTGCGCTTCGATTTCTTCGGCGGTGGCCAGCTCGTAGCGCGACTCGGCCTCGAGGATATCGGTACGGGTGCCTTCGCCCTGGCGGAACAGATGCTCGTTCTGGCGGAACTGCTGTTCGAAAGCCTTCTTCTTGGCCTGGGCAATGTCGATCTGGTCCTGGGCGAACAGTGCCTGGGTGTAATGGCTCAGCACCCGCACCAACAACTCCTGGCTCTTGCCGCGGAAATTCTCATCGGCGAACAGCGCCTGCGCCACCCCTTTGCGATAGGCCGCGTAAGCCTCGTAGTCCAGCAGCGGCTGTTGCAGGGTCAGGCTGGAGCCGTAACTGCTGTAGTTGCGATCGTCATGCTGGCTGGCACCGCGGTCATTGAGGTAGGTGACCTTGGACTGGTTGCGGCCCTTGTTGTAGCTGTAGCCCAGGTGCGGCAACAGCCCGGCGCGGCCAATGGCACGATTCTCCAGGCCCGCGTCGCGCTCCTTGATCGCCCCGAGGTAGACCGGGTCGTTGCGCAGGGCCTGTTCGTAGAATTCGAACGGCCCCATGGCCCAGGCAGGGTTGCAGGTAGAAACGGCCAGCAGTGCCAACCCGTAGAAACACTTCATACAGCGGACATCCTTATTCCTCGGTCAACGCAGAGCCGGCCCGGTCGAGCAGCGGTTTGAACAGGTAGTTGAGCAGCGAGCGCTCGCCGGTGCGCACGAACATTTCCGCCGGCATCCCGGGCTTGATCACCAGGCCATTGAGTTTTTCCAGCGCCGCATCGCCAACGCTGCTGCGCAGCACGTAGTACGGCGTACCGGTTTTTTCATCGATCATCTGGTCGGCGGACACCAGGCTGACCTCCCCCGAAACCCTTGGTGTGCGACTCTGGTTGAAGGCGGTAAACAGAATGTCCACTGGCAGATGGATACCGACCTTGTCGATCAGGTTCACCGGCAGGTGCCCTTCCACCTCCAGCCGGGTGCCCTGGGGCACGATCTCCAGCAAGGTGTCGCCCTGGCGCACCACGGCGCCTTCGGTGTGCACCCCCAGGTTAACGGCGATGCCATCGGCGGTGGCGAGGATCTCGCTGTGTTGCAGCTCGAACCCGGCCGACGCGAGCTGCTGTTGCAGGGTTTCGCTCTTGAGCTGGGCCTCGGCCAATTGGCTGCGGACTTCCTTCTGGTACTCCTCGCTGTGTTGCTGCAGCTTCAGCCGAGACTCGATGATCCCCTGCTCCACCCGACCGCTTTCGCCGCTGTTCTGCGCCAGTTCCTGCTGCACCTGGGACAATTGCCGTTGATAGTCCAGCAGACGGTTGCGCGGGATATAGCCGTTATCCGCCAGGGGTTGCAGGTTGCCCAGTTGCTGGCGCAGGGACTCGGCCTGGGCCGTCAGGTCGCCACGGGCCCGGCGCATCCCCGCTAACTGCGCGGTGGCACCTTCGATGCTGGCGCGCAACGCGGCCTGCTCCCGAGCGAAGGCTTCGCGACGACTGCTGAACAGTTGTCGCTGCCCTTCGAGCACCAATGCCAGGCGTGGGTCCGGGTCCTGGCTCAACGCGCTCGGAAAACTCACTTGTGCCAGGTTGTCCCGCTCGCTTTGCCAGCGCGCCAGGCTGGCCCAGGCCATCCGGTACTGGGCTTGCAGCGATTGCACATCCGCCGAGGCCTGGGTCTGGTCGAGGCGAAACAGCGGTTGCCCTTGCTTGACCGCTTCGCCTTCACGCACCAGGATCCGGCTGACCATGCCGCTGCTCATCGATTGCACGGCCTTGCGCTTGCCGGAAACCACCACCGTGCCCTGCACGGGAATGCCCTGATCCAACGGGGCCAGGCTCGCCCAGGTAAAGAAGCTGCCCGCGCCAAGGATCGCCAGGGCCCAGCCCATGCGCATGAAGAAGCGGGCGTCACGTTCGGGGTGCTCGTGGAGTCGACTGTGTTCGAGGTTCATGTCGCGATCCTTGCTCATGCGTTGCCGGGTTTGCTGGCGGCCTGGTATTGACGACTCATGCTCAATCCGTTGGGCGTCGCCTGGGGTTTGTCTCGCGGAGTGTCCGATTGGCCGGACAGCGCCCGCAGCACTTCCTGGCTCGGTCCGAAGGCTTGCAACCGACCTTCGTTGAGCACCAGCAACTTGTCGGCCTGAGCCAATGCCGAGGAGCGATGGGTCACCAGCACGACGCTGCTGCCCTGGGCTTTCAGCTGCGCGATGGCGCTGGCCAGCGCCGCCTCGCCGACGGTGTCCAGGTTGGAGTTGGGCTCGTCGAGCACCACCAGGCTCGGCCGGTCGTACAGGGCCCGGGCCAGGGCAACCCGTTGTTTCTGCCCGCCGGACAATCCGCATCCGTCCTCCCCCAACACCGTGTCGTAGCCTTGGGGCATGCGCAGGATCAGCTCATGCACACCGGCCTGCTGCGCGGCAGCGACGACTTTCTGTGGGTCGGCCTCGCGAAAGCGGGCGATGTTCTCGGCGATGCTGCCGCTGAACAGCTCGATGTCCTGGGGCAGATAGCCGATGTAGGGGCCGAGTTGGTCACGGTTCCAGCGATGGATATCGGCGCCGTCCAGGCGCACCGCGCCACCGAGGATCGGCCACACGCCCACCAGCACACGGGCCAGGGTGGATTTGCCGGAGCCCGACGCGCCCAAGACCCCCAGCACCTCGCCGGCACCGAGACTGAAACTGACTTGATGTAAGGTCGCCTGGCGTTGCCCCGGCGGTCCGGCGCTGACCTGTTCGAAACTCACCTGGCCCTTGGGCGGCGGCAGCGGCATCCCATCGTCCTCGGGCGGATAGGCCTGCAACAGTGCGTCGAGACGACGATAGGCCAGCTTCGCGCCGCTCCACTGCTTCCACACGGCAATCAATTGATCGATGGGGCTCAATACCCGGCCCATCAGGATCGAGCCGGCAATCATCATCCCGGCGGTCATGTCGCCCTTGATCACCAGCAGCGCCCCCAGACCCAGCACGAGCGATTGCAGGCACAGGCGCAAGGTCTTGCTGAAGGCGCTGATGACCGCGCCGGTGTCGCTGGCCTGGTTCTGCAAGCCGAGAAAGCGCGAGTGCACGGCAAACCAGCGGTTGCGCAGCGCGTCGAGCATGCCCATGGCCTGGATCGATTCGGCGTTGTGCAAGTGGCTGGTGGCCAGTTGACTGGACTGCTGCGAGTAACCGCTGGCCTGCCCCAACGGCTTGCGGGTCATGACCTCGTTCAGGCATGCCAGCCCGATGAGCAGCAGCGTACCGATGCTGGCGAACACGCCTAGCCAGACGTTGAACAGATAGATCACCAGCAGATAGACCGGGAACCAGGGGGCGTCGAAGAAGGCGAACAGCGCCGGCCCGGTGACGAACTGGCGCAGATGGGTCAAGTCGCCCAGGGATTGCCCGGCGTTGCCTTCGCCCTGCAGCAGGTTGCGCTCGAACGCCGCTTTGTAGACCTGGAGGTTGAAACGCCTTTCCAATTGGCTGCCGATGCGGATGACGATGAAGCTGCGCACCATCTCCAGCAGCCCGATGAAGACAAAGAACCCCACCACCATCAACGACAACATCACCAGAGTGGTTTCGTTTTGCGAGGACAATCCGCGGTCATACACTTGAAGCATGTAAATGGAAGGCGCAAGCATCAGGACGTTAATCAGCGCGGTAAAACAACCGACACTGAGCAGGATGTTTTTATAATCGCCCAGTGCCTTGAACAGCGGCACCGCGGTGGCGGTCTTTGCCCTCTTCATCATTCTTCCCTGCTATTGGCTTCGCCACAGAGTTGGCAAACACTTGAACTTGCCAATCTTTCAATAATTGAACCTGAGCACACCAAAGTGCACGCCTGATAGAACAAGCGCGCGGATTATTGGTAAACAGGCTCAGGCCGTACACATACGTTAGCGAGCGTTCTCTTGGATATTGCGCTCGAGCGTAACGCTCAGTCCTGACTTCAAATTGACTTGATAAGAATGGCCTTGGCGTAGTCCCAGATGAACTCTGGCCTCTTGTTTGCCAAGCAGCGAAAGACCATCGGGTTCCGGAAACCAATGAACCGGCTCATCCCCGAGCCAATGGCCCAGGCAATCGGTTTGCCCACCCACGGTCTGGTCCGCTTTGAGTTCGATGATGCAGATATTCGACGGCTTGTCCTGCAATGCCTGGGTTTGCGCATTGTCCTGGGGGCCTGCCAAAACGGCCCGCCACTGACCGGCCAATTGAGAGGGTTCTGCTAACAACAGGCTGCGCGCCATGGCGACTTCTCCAGAAAACAGCATCAACGTAGCGAGTAACCAGGCGATTGCCGAGAAGCTACAGGGCGTAAAATTTTTTTCCATCTTGTCCATTCCAACGGAGCTCCCGTAGGAGCTGGCGAAGCCTGCGATCTTTTTGCTCATTTGAGCCTCGAATGAAGATCGCAGGCTTCTCCAGCCCCTGCGGGGTGGTTCAGGCCACGATGTCCGAAATCGCTGCCTGGCCGACGGTACTGACCAGGAAATCGGCCACGCCATGCCCGGAGAAGTCCACCGACAGCAGGCTGTTGCCACCCGATGTCGACAGCACCGCATCACCCGCCGCGCCGGTGAACGCGTTCACGAAGTGCAGGCCCGCACCGTTGGTGATACCGGTCAGGTCGATCTTGTCCAGGCCGCTGACGAAATCGAGGATCTGGTCCGTGGCACCCGGCCGAGAGTCGGAGCTCGCGGCGAACACGAACGTGTCGGCACCCGAACCGCCCGACAGCTTGTCCGCACCGCCGCCGCCCCAGAGGATGTCATTGCCGGCTCCCCCCTTGAGCTCGTTGGCCACTTCGTTGCCGATCAGCAGATCGCTGCCCGAGCCGCCGATGGCATTTTCGATGGTGGCGCCCTGGGCGATGGACACGTTGCCCACCATGCCGCCAACGTCGGAGAACGAGGCATCATTGAGGTTTATTTTCTGGTTCTGGGTGAAACCGGAGAAGTCCAGGGTATCGCGACCGCCCGCATCCCATACCGAGAACACCACCTTGTCCGACGAGGAGGACGCACTGAGGAAGTCGCGGCCGGCGTTGGAATTGAAGCCGTAGGTGGTGTCACCGGTACGGGTGCTCATGTTGGCACCGTAGAGCTTCTGGATCGCCGCGATGTCGTCCATCAACGGGCCCGAAGAGTAGGCTTCCACTCCGCCCTTGCTGAAGTTCTGGTCGGTATTGCTTTCGCTCCAGTAGCTCATGACGCTGTAGCCACGGGTGTCCTGGCCGTACGTGGCGTCATCGTAGGTCGGGCTGCCTTCGCCGGCGTTGTAGTCGCCAGGGTGCGCCAGGCCCAGGGTGTGGCCGATTTCGTGGGTCAGCGTCTGCCGGCCATAGTTGTTCAGGTCCGGGTTCTTGTTCTGGGTATAGCTGCTATTGATCAGGTACCAGGATGTCCCGTCATACCCGGCGCCGGTGCCCGGCAGGTAGGCGAACGCCGCTGCGCCGTCCTGGCCGCCGCTGTAGTTGCCGAAGGTCATGTGCCCGTCGCCACCGCTGCTCTTCTCGGTAAAGGTGACGTTGGCCACGTCCGCCCAGGATTGCATAGCCAACGCAGCCTGGCCCTTCTGCTGGGCACTGAACTGGCTGAAACCACTGATTCCGTGCTTGTTCATGGTGCTGGAGGACGCGGAGGTGAGAAAGGTATAGGTCAGCTCGATCTTGCCGCTGCCGTCCTTGTCCTGATAGGCCGCGCCGTCGCGCAGCAATTGAGTAGCCGCCTCGTCCACTGAGTACGACGGTTTGCCATTGACGGTGAGATTGCCGCCACGGTCGTAATGATGGCTGAAACTATTGATCTGGTTGAATGCATTACTGGGCGCGGCCAATGATTGCGGTGCCCAGAGGAGTTGTTCGGCAGAATCAATAGTGCTGGTTTTGACTTTCGACATAAACACACTTCCTTGTTTGCAATGGAACAGTTTTTGTCAGACAGACAATCTCTGGCGAGATCGTCCTATCACTCGCCCAATTGAGGACGCAAGAAAACTGACACAATTCGAAATCAAACGTCTAGCAATTTTTTCGACGCATATGAACAACAACTCTGACGACACGCGGGGCACTAGGCGCCCGTCCCGTTAATACAGGCAGCACAGCCTCAGGATCAAGAATTGTCGGACAAAACCCTATTTAAATATTAAATATCGCCCTATGTCGAGCAGCACACTTTCAGCAACTAAGTGCCAGTGAAGTGCTATTAATTAATATGAATTAGTGGCCTATTTGCTCCCCAGTGTTGCGCGCGCAAACCTCACGCAAACAACCTCGCAGCCAGCGGTGTACCGGATCGGCATCCATTCGTGGATGCCAGAGCATGGCAATCGTGAATATCGGCACCGGGAACGGCAGCGCAAAGCTGTGCAGGCCGGCGCGCAGGCGGGTGGTATAGCGTTCGGGCACACTGGCGATCAGGTCACTGGACCGCGCGAGCCCCAACGCCGTGGAAAAGCCGGGGACGGTGGTGATGATCTCTCGCGTCAGGTTCAAGGGCTCCAATGCCCGATCGATGGGGCCGTGGTCGAGGTCGCGCAAGGCGACAGCGATATGCCCGCCCTCGGCATAAGCAGCGGCGGTAACCTCGGCCTGGCTCAGCGGATGCCCCAGGCGTACCACGCCGATAAGTCGGTCGACAAACAATGCCTGGGTGCGTAGCTCCGGTCGGGTGTCCTTGTCCACGACGGCGGTTTCCAGGTCCACGGTCCCCTCGCGCAGTGCCGTACTGCTCTTGTCAGCCTTGTCCACGAAGCGCATTCGGACACCGGGTGCCTCCTCGCCGATGCGGGTAATCAGGTCGATCCCGAAGTTTTCCACGAACCCTTCCCGGGTGCGCAGCGTAAAGGTCCGATTCAACCGCCGCAGGTCCGGGGCCTCGACCGGGCGCAGTACTGTCTGGGCATCCTGCACCAGTTGACTGACCTGCTCGCGCAGTTCCAAGGCACGGGGCGTGGCCACCAGCCCTCGCCCGGCCCGCACTAACAGCGGGTCACCGGTGGTATCGCGCAATCGCGCCAACGCCCGGCTCATCGCCGAAGGACTGAGCCGCAGCCGTTGGGCCGCTCGGGCAACGCTGCCTTCCGCCAACAGCACGTCAAGGGTGATCAACAGGTTGAGGTCGGGAATGGACATGGTCAGGCCTCGGGCTCATAGATGGCGTCGTATGCAGCTATAAAGTGCAAATGCTGCGTCTTCCGCCATGTTATGCCCGGGCATATTGTTCTGACAGTCCAGTTTTTGTGAACCGCTCCGGAGAACAGCATGAAACCAGTCCATACACCGCCGGACATTCCCGGCGCTCCCCAAGCCTCCTCATCGCGCTGGGCGTTGACCAGCCTTGCCCTGGCAACCTTGCTCGCCTCGCTGGGCACCAGCGTCGCCACAGTCGGCCTGCCCGCCTTGGCCGAAGCGTTCGGCGCCTCTTTCCAGGCAGTCCAATGGGTGGTGCTGGCTTATCTGCTGGCGATCTCCACGCTGATTGTCAGCGTCGGGCGCCTGGGTGATCTGCTGGGACGCCGGCAACTGCTATTGGCCGGGATTCTGCTGTTCACCCTGGCGTCCGTCCTCTGCGGACTCGCCCCTTCCCTTGGGCTATTGATCGCAGGCCGGACGCTGCAAGGCCTGGGAGCGGCGGTCATGATGACCCTGACCCTGGCCCTGGTCGGTGAAACGGTCGACAAGGACCGAACCGGTCGCGCCATGGGCTTGCTGGCCACGCTGTCAGCGGTGGGCACCGCCCTTGGTCCTTCGCTCGGCGGTACGCTGGTCAGCGCCTTTGGCTGGCACGCCATCTTCCTGATCAACGTACCCCTCGGGCTCCTGACGTGGCTGTTGGCCTGGCGTTCCTTGCCCACCCATCGCCCACAGACGAGTGCCGCAAGACCCGGTTTCGATATCCCGGGCACAGTGCTGCTGGCGACGGCGCTGGGCGCTTATGCACTGGCCATGACCCTGGGACGCGGTCATTTTGGTGGCCTCAATCTCGCCTTGCTGCTGGTGGCGATCCTTGGCGGCGGGTTGTTTGTCCTGGCCCAGCGCCGGGTAACGTCGCCGTTGATCCCCCTGGCATTGTTCCGTGACCGGCTGCTGGTGTCAGGCCTGGCAACGAGTGCGTTGGTCGCGACGGTCATGATGGCGACGCTGCTGGTAGGGCCTTTCTACTTGTCCATCAGCCTTGGACTGCCGACCGCATTGGTAGGATTGGTGTTGGCCGTGGGTCCCTGCGTTGCTGCGTTGACCGGCGTGCCTGCCGGGCGCCTCACGGATCGGTTCGGCGTGCGGCCCATGCGGCTCGTCGGGTTGGCGACCATGGGACTCGGCTGCTTGATGCTGACACTGGTGCCACCTGCGCTGGGCATGGCTGGCTACATCATGGCCATCGTGGTCACCACCTTGGGCTACGCGCTGTTTCAGACCGCCAACAACACCGCCGTGATGGCGGATATACCTGCGCAGAAGCGCGGCGTCATTGCCGGGTTGCTCAACCTGTCGCGCAACCTGGGCTTCTTTACCGGCGCGGCGGTGCTCGGTGCGATATTCGCCTCAGCGTTACCGGCGAGTGGCGTTTCCGCCGCCAGCCCCGAGGAGGTCGCAAATGGCCTGCATTTCACCTTTGTCGTCGCCCTATCGATGGTGATTTTGGCATTGCTCATCGCCCTGCAATACCGCGCACCAGAGCCGCTGACGGATCCCCAGGCGGCGCCGGACAAAGGGTGATGGCATTCTGAGCCCTGACCTTTAATTCATGATGCAGATCAAAAAAAGTGAACCAATCGCAAAACGGACTGAAAAAAGCCACATGACTTTCATTATCCAATGCTATTTTTAGTTCTCACTGGTAGAGCCATGATGGCTCTTCCTTCCTGACAAGAGCAAACGGAAGCGCTTGATGAAGAAGGTGGGCAACAGATGAATAAAGGATCGTTCAGCAAGGTTACGTTTCCCAACGCTTGCCAGCTGATGCGCTGGCATTTCCATCCAATGGGCTTCGAGGCCAGTATGGATGCACCGGGCAGCATGGTCGCCCGGCTGTTCGATCGCGCCAGCGGTGAAACCATGATCGCGATTGCGGGCATCCCCTGCGCGACCGTGATGAACGCCCCTGACGTGGAACGAATAATCGAAGCGGTGGAAGCCGAGCTGGAAGCCTTCGTACCACCGGTTGGTTTGAGGCGGTTCGCCTCCTGAGCAAAAAAGCCCACATTACGTGGGCTTTTTTGTGGGCGCTGTTTCTAAATATGTGGCTAGCCGTCCCGCCGCTATCGCGAGCAGGCTCGCTCCCACAGGGGGTTGGGTGAACACACTGACTGAAGCCATCCCCGGGACCTTGTGGGAGCGAGCCTGCTCGCGATGGCGATCTTCCAGGCAACCACCAGTCCGGTCCAGCCCACTCAACCCCGGGCGCGGCGATGGTCTGCGAAGAACGGTTTGCCTTTATCGATACGGTCCGAAGCCTTGGGCGCGTTTGCGGCCTGGCTGTCCGGCTCATCGACGTACCAGTAGCAATGCTGCACCGCACGGGTGATGCCCACGTAGGCCAGGCGCAGGATCTCGTCCCTTTGCGCCGTGTCGTACGGCTCGGCGTCACCGTCCTGACCCAGCCCAGCCATTCGATAGACCTGATTCTTGTAGGGTGAACGGGTCAGATGCTGGCAGTCGCCCAACAGGAACACGGCATCGGCTTGGAGCCCCTTGGCGCTGTGATAGGTCATCTGCCTCAGGCGCCTCGCATCATAAGGCAAGCTAGAATCCACATTAACTGTTGGCTGAATATACTTTTCTATCAATAACTTATCGCTGCTTTTTCGATACAACATTAATATCGAATCACCCTTGCGATAGTGCTCATCCAACCGCTGGGCCAAACCTTCATCGTCCCGATCCAGCACGTTGACCGGGCTCAGTAATGTGGATTTACCGCCGGCCTTGGCCTTTTTGCCAGGAATCGCAGCCGCCGCACGGACAATATGCTCAGCCGCGTCAATGATGTGCTGATGACTGCGGTAGTTGTCGGTGAGCATCACTCGGGTATTGGCCGGCGACGGAAATTGTTGGGTGAACCCCATGAAATAGCTCGGTGAGCTGCCGCGCCAGCCATAGATCGACTGCCAATCGTCGCCGACACACAGCAATGAAGAATGTTGGGCGCCACGTCCCACGTGCATGGCAGGCCCTCGGCGGCGCACTTCTCGCAGGCTTGCGCGAAGCCAGGAAACGATCTGCGGGGAAACGTCCTGAAATTCATCGATCATCAGGTGCGACATAGGCCTGAGAAGCGCATCGCCCAATAACTTGAAGTTTTCCGGGGAGTGCTCGCTGAACAGCGCAAACATGCGGTTGTAGGTCATGACGGGAGGCGACTGGTCGAGCAGATGGTCTTCGAATGCCCGCCAATAGCGGCTCAACGCCTCGAAAAAATACCGATCAGGGTCATCCTGGGCGAAACACATCCGCCCTACGGCATCCGGGACATCCAGGCCGAGGTTCTCGATAAAACCGGCAGCGGCGACGAAACAATCCAGCAGCGGCGCCGAACTCAGCTCTCCCTTGACCTTGTAATCGAAGCCCGGCCCGGCGCTGGCATCTCCCGCCAATGAGGCTAGCAAACGCTTGGAGGATTCGTAGCTTTCAATCCAAATCAATGGCTTACGGCAAAAAGCTTGAAACAGGGTACGCTTTACCGCCCATTCCGCACGGAGACTCAGCCGCGCGCCTGGACGACTGAGTCGGGCATCCTCCCGCGAATCGAATCCCAGCATGACCCAGGCGTCGAGGGATGGAATGTAACCATGACAATGGAATGTCGAACCGTTGATCTCGAACGTCTGACGCTTGGGCTCGACGCCCTTGATGGGCCACGCCCCGGCACGAAACCACAAATCCTCGATGGCATCGCACAGTTCTTCGTCGCGCTGGGCAGCCAGCTCGGTCACGGCTATGCGCTTCTGCACGTCGGGGTGATCACGCTCCAGCGCCTTGAGCTGAAAAGCGTGCCGGGACAGCGGTTTGATCAGCTCCCGAAAGCGCTCGTCGCGTTGATAAAGGCGGTGGTAACAGGCATTGAGCTGCTGGCGCTGAGCCTCGTTGATGCGCAAGTCGAACGGGTTGCCGTCGGCGTCGTCATCGCCCGGCCCCGTGCGATGGCTCAGGGTTTCAAAGGCCTGGAGCCGCTCGAATCCCGGCAAACTGCGCACCATGGGCAAGATGCGCGAATGAAAGGTCCGTACCAGGTCGCGAGCGTCCTTGGCGCTGACCGTTCGCCCCCACAGGGCAAACACCTCGACCAGCTTCTGGATGAAGTCCTTGCGCGACTCTCGGGTGAACGTCACCACGGTCATCGAATCCAGCTCGAAACCCAGGTACTGGGATAGCAGTACGATGCGCAGCACCAGGGTCGTGGACTTGCCCGCACCCGCGCCGGCAACCACCGAGGTGGAAGGCGTATCGCTGAAGATCATCTTCCATTGAGCTGCACTGGGCTGTGCATGGGCCGGCAGCAATCGGGCAACATCTGCCTTTACGCGTTTCTTGAGTTCGGGGGTCAAGGGCAGGCGCCAGTCGTCAAACAGCAGGTCATCGACCTTGGGAGCCGGGTGTTCCGTATTGCGGAAGTCGCGGATCAACAGGACCTGACGCCCTTCTTCTAAGCCCTCGGCCTTGCCCTCTTTGAAGCCGTAATCGAAACCGGCGGTATGTCCGCTGCGAAAACCATCGGCCTGGCCGTGCAGCCAGGAAGTCCTGTGCTGGGCGCGCAGGCGTGTCAGGCCGTGACCGAAAAAGCGGGCAGCCAGACGTTTGAGCAGCGGCATTTGCGCCAAGGGAAGCAATTCGGGAGGCAGATCGGGAGAGTGTTGCGGCACGCTTTGAGACTCCGGTGTTCAGAACCATGGCCTATGGTGTCTGTATTTACCACGGAGTGCCACCCAAAAGCTTTGAAGTCATGGGGTTAGGCGATGAAGTGAAAGTGGTGTCGCATCGACATGATTGTGGTCTGAACCACCGCTATCGCGAGCAGGCTCGCTCCCACAGGGTATCTGTGGCAGACGACCTTTATACGTACGCAGCAAAACCTGTGGGAGCCAAGCTTGCTCGCGATGACGTCGGCACATTCAACATCGACGTAACTGACCCACCGCTATCGCGAGCAAGCTCGCTCCCACACATGCATCACTTGCCGCTGATAGCGCCATCCACCAGCGTCTGCGCCTCACTCACCAACTGCTTGAGGTGCTCGTCGCCAAGGAAGCTTTCGGCGTAGATCTTGTAGATATCCTCGGTGCCGGACGGACGCGCTGCGAACCAGCCGTTTTCGGTCATCACCTTCAGGCCGCCGATGGCCTGATCGTTCCCCGGCGCGTGACTGAGAATGCTCTGAATTGCCTCACCGGCCAGCTGGGTAGACGCGACCTGATCCGGTGAGAGCTTGCTCAACAGGGCCTTCTGCTGCGGAGTCGCCTTCGCATCGACGCGTACGGAGAACGGCTCCCCCAGTTCGTCTGTCAGGGCGCGGTAGGCCTGGCTTGGGTCGCGGCCGGTGCGAGCGGTCATTTCAGCCGCCAGCAACGCCGGGATCAGGCCGTCCTTGTCGGTACTCCACACACCACCGTCCTTGCGCAGGAACGAAGCACCGGCACTTTCCTCGCCGCCGAAGCCCAGGGAGCCGTCGAACAGTCCATCGGCGAACCATTTGAAGCCTACCGGCACTTCATAGAGACGACGGCCCAGACGCTTGGCCACGCGATCGATCAGCCCGCTGCTGACCACCGTCTTGCCGACGCCGGCATCGGCGCGCCAATGCGGACGGTTCTGGAACAGGTAATCGATGGACACCGCCAGGTAGTTGTTCGGCGCCAACAGACCTCCGGAGGGTGTCACGATGCCATGGCGGTCGTGATCCGGGTCACAGGCGAAGGCCACGTCGAAGCGCTCCTTCAGGCCGATCAACCCCTGCATGGCATGGCTGGAAGAAGGATCCATGCGGATCTGCCCGTCCCAGTCGACTGTCATGAAGCGGAACGTCGAATCCACCTGGGTGTTCACCACGTCCAGGTCAAGGCGGTAATGCTCGGCAATGGCCGGCCAGTAGCGTACCCCTGCTCCGCCCAGCGGATCGACGCCCAAACGCAACCCAGCGGCGCGGATGACGTCGAAATCGATGACATTGACCAGGTCCGCTACGTAGGTATTGAGGTAGTCGTGACGGTGAGTGGTCTCGGCCTTCAGGGCCTGCTCGTAGCTGATGCGCTTGACGCCGGCCAGTTGGTTGGCCAGCAGCTCGTTGGCCTTGGCTTCGATCCACTTGGTGATATGGGTATCGGCCGGGCCACCGTTGGTAGGGTTGTACTTGTAGCCGCCACTCTGCGGCGGGTTATGGGACGGCGTGATGACGATGCCGTCCGCCAGACCCGTGGTGCGTCCGCGGTTGTAGCAGATGATCGCGTGGGAAACCGCCGGTGTCGGAGTGTATTCATCGCCTTCGGCGATCATCACGGTCACGCCGTTGGCGGCGAGCACCTCCAGTGCACTGGCACCGGCAGGGGTGGAGAGCGCATGGGTATCGATACCGACGAACAAGGGCCCATCAATGCCCTGGGCTTCACGGTACATGCAAATGGCCTGACTGATAGCCAGTACATGCCATTCGTTGAACCCCAGGTCGAAGGAACTGCCACGGTGACCGGAGGTGCCGAAAGCCACACGCTGGGTTGCAACCGAGGCATCGGGCCGGCCGGTGTAGTAGGCCGTCACCAGTCGCGGGATATCGGTCAACAACTCTGCCGGTGCCGGCTTGCCCGCAAATGGACTGACTGTCATGCAAAACCTCTGGATGGAGTGGCTTGGGGAATGGGATGCAGTTTACTGACAGTTCGACCGTGGCGCGATGGGTTCGATCCATGGCCCTCTTACGATTGCTCAAGCCTCAACGCGTTGGCCAACACGCAGAGCGCAGTGTCCAGGTCGGTTGCACCACTCAAGGCATGCGTCACGCGCAAGTGCTGGGTATAAAGCCCTTGGATACTGAACAGTTCACCAGGGGCGATGACGATGCGCTGGGCCAGCAAACGCTGGAAAACCTGTCGCAGGTCCACCCGGCGCGACGATCGAATCCAGATCGTCGCGCCGCCCTGGGCTTCAACCCATTGCAGGCTATCCCCCAGCCGTTCTCGCAGCAGTTGTGTTGTCGAGGTCGCGCTTTCACGCAGCAGCCGCCGCAACACCAGCAGATGCTGGTCGATCCGACCGTTACTGTACAAACGCGCGATGGCCTTCTGCCGGATGGGCGACAGGCGAAACGCGCGCAGCAGGAAATGCCGCTGCAGTTGCAGGGTCAACTGACGCGATAGCACATAACCATAGGGGGCTTCAGGACCGATGGTTTTCTCGAAAGTGGAGTAGACGATCAGCCGGTCAGGGTCGAGCAGGTCGCGAAAAGGCACCACCCCGGCTTCGAAGACCAGGTCCGTGTAGCTGTCGTTCTCCAGCACCCAGGTACCGTGCAGATCCAGCAAACTCGCCACAGCCTGGCGGTTGTCCTCGGGAATGCGCGTCCCTCTGGGCATGTTCAACACCGAAGACAGCACCACCAGGCGCACGGTTTCGTTCTGTAGAAGCTGCTCCAGTTGCTCGAGACTGATGCCGCCGTCCGCCAACAACGGCAGCTCGATCACCTTGACGTCGGCGGCTTGCAGCAAGCGCAGAATCGTCCAGTCGCAAGGCGATTCGATCAGTACGGTGGCGCCCCTGAGCCCCAGCACGGCGATCAGGATCTCCAGCACACCCCGCAGATCGGCACCAATGTACACGTCGTCGGCCTTCCAACAGCGCGCCGGCGAGGAGGTGTAACGGGCCGCCAAGGCCGCGCGCAGTTCCAGCTCGCCCCAGGGCTGCGAAGGCATCTGGGAGGCGCGCGGATACTGGCGCAGCAGCTCGCGCTCGAGCAGCAACAGCGGGCTGTCCAGGGGTTGCATCGACGCCGGTTCGTCCGAGCTGAGCACCAGCATGCCTGGTCGCCGAGCATTGACGTAGAGCGTCTCGAGCAGGTCGTCGCCGCCGCCCAAGGCGACCACGCTGGGCACTGGCAGCGCGTAATAACCGGACTTGGCAATCGAGTAGACCCGCCCTTCCTTTTCCAGCAGCGAATAGGCGTACTGGATAGTGGAAATCGACACGTTCAAACGATCGGCCAGCTGCCGTAGCGACGGCAGTCGAACCCGGGAATCGCTTCCCAGCTCGCTGATCAGGGCCGTCAGGTAGCGATAGACAGCCTGGTAGGCGAAATCTGTTTCCCGTGAGCCCTTCATGGCTTCAGACCCGTTGGATGGCTCGCGACCGACCACGGCGAAACACCAGAAGCGGTGGCCGGATACAGGGTGGGTGAAGCCGTCAAACCGCCCCCCTCAATATCTGCCCGAACCTTCGCGCAGGCCATCGCCACCCAGCCCGGGCGCTTCGGCATCGGCGTTGTCGATGGCCTGCTGGGGGTCTATTCCCAGGGTGGTTTCGTGTTCCGGCAACGCTATGCTCGCCCCATAGAGCTTGCCGAGCATGTCGATCGACAGGCCGCTGACATCCACCATCCATTGCGCCACCTGATCGGCGACTGTCGCGCCCTGCATGGCCTTGTGCAGGTCCGGCATCGCCACCAGCATGCCGGGGTGACAACAACGCAGGAAATGCTCCAGCCCCGCGCCCTTCTCGACAAAGGGTGCGAACAGCATGCACACCAATTGCGCCTCGTTGAGCCCCAGGGTCGTTTGCGCTTCGGCGGCGGCCTGGGCACGGCGCTCCGCAATGGCCGAAGGCGGGCCGAACAGCTCCCGAGCCTGTTCGCAGACGTGTTCCGGCAGTTGCTTGCGGTGCATGATCATGATTGCCCGCTGCACATAGTCTCCGTAGCCCGCTTCGTAACTGCGTCCCTGCAGGCAAGCCGCTTGCAGGCCATGCAAATGGGCCGACAGCAGCGGACTGAGGTATTCGTTTTCCGGTGCCGAGGCGATAAGGTCGTCGGTCCGCACCCGCAGGAACTCACTGAACAGCAGCCAGTTCATTTCTTCGCAGCGATCGACGATCAGGTCATCGATGCCGATGTGCCCTACTCGCCGGCATGCCTCGAAATGGCCCTCGGGTTTCCACATGCCGAGGCGGTGCGATCCATAGAAATGCCGATAGAGATCGTCTCCCAGGGTATCGAGCTGCGCAAAGAGGTTGTCAAAGGTGGTGGTCGTTTCGATACCCAGGCCGATCTTGCGGGTCGCTCGTCGCAGGCCCGCCATGAACTGTCTCTGCTGGCGCGGCGTATCGCTGCTGACCAGGGAGTCCACTCCCGATTCCCAGCGCGCCATGTGGCGGTAGAACTCCGCCATGGCCAGGTAGCCGTCATCACCAATCTCCAAAGGGCTGTCGACCGAGCGAAGGTGACCCAGGACCAGCATGTCCATGCGGTTGGACTCGTGCCCGGCCACCGACAATGGCTGCCTGTGGTTGAACGGCACCACTTCGCGGTTATCCGCCATCAGCAGCTCTACACGGGGATCGTCATAGACGAACAGCGCGCTGTAGCAACGATGGATGTTTTCCAGGGTCGCCTGGGTGGTCTCGCTCAACCGCGGCGTGGCAACACGCAGGTCGAAGGTCACGGGATTCCTGCCGGCGATGCTCAGTTGCGCGGCTCTCAGCGCCGTCAGCACGTAAAAGCTGTCCCGGCTCCCGTTCAGGACCGTCAGTACGCGGTATTCACCGATCCGCTCAATGCCACCAGCGGCGACGATCAAACGCTGGATCAAGAGCTGCAACGCCGTACGCTCCGCACGAGAATAAAAACCCAACAGCCGCTGCAGTATCTGTTGATACACGTGAATCATTGCCTGCTCATGAATTGCGCTCATAACCATTTACCTGGAAGTTCAAATATCAGTGTCGCCCCACCCACGTGATCGCGCGACGTGTTCGGATGGAAGACTTATTTCACTACTGCGAAGAGTATTAGCAATACGCCCGAGCTTTGCTCGTCGTAACTATTTGATACATACAAGGGGCGTCGACCGCCGTCCGTGTCGCCAAAGCCTGAAAGCCGCCAATTCATTGGGCCTGACGTCCGTCTCGACGCGTCCTAGGAGAATTCCGACAGCGTCCCACAGACAATGAGTACGAGAAATAAAGAACTTACCGAACTTTAACTGACCGCTTACCTCATACTGTTTTCCCGATAATCGATAGAGGACCCCGCCCCCATTAACGCCTGAAGCATCTTGAACAGACATTGATGGATCAAGCCTTTCTGGAAACATGTATTGAGCCATGACTTCTTCCTTGAGCTGAAAACCAGCATTCAATTATCAGGACTTCAATAATGATTAGAAGATACAGATTGAGGGCAAAAACCAGTTCAGTTGCCGGCAAGGTAAACGGAGTCGTTGTGGACAGGCAGCCGGACACCCTCGCAAGTCGTGCGAGGGGCTGAAGCAGAAAAGGAGAGAAGAGGCCCGATCAGGCCGGAGGCAGCGCAAGAGCCAGGGACAATGACTCTTGCGCAAGACAGGAATCAGGCGGGATCAACAACCTGAAGGGCAACGCGCTCACGGCAAGGACATTCGTCCATGTAACGGTGAGCCTCGACAAACTCGGCGAACGGAAAGACCCGGGTCTTGAGTGGCAGCAGGACACGGTCGGCAGTCAGTTGATTGATATCGCGCAGTGCCCGCTGCACCGCCACCTGGTCCTGGATAATGCCCAGTTCCGGCTTGCCGGTGAAATTGCCGATGCAATGCACGAAGAACTGAATGTTCTTCTGAAACGCCGCGCAGGCCGGGAACGGTGTCTGGTTCCCCCCTTGCAGGCCATACAACACCAGGCTGCCTCGTGGGGCCAGGACATCGCCGAGCAGCGACATTTGCGGCCCGCCCAGGCCGTCGAACACCACGTCGACGCCACGATTGTCGGTGAGCTTGTTGATTTGCATCAGCAAGTCCTGCTCTTCCGTGACGATGACTTTCTCGGCACCCAGGGACAACAGGTACTCTCGCTCGTCAGCGGTCTTGGTGGCCGCGATCACCCGTACACCCAGCGCCTTGCCGAGCTGTACGAAGGAAGGGCCGGCGCAATGGCTGGCATCGGTGACCAGGGCGAACTGCCCGGGTTTGACTCGCGCCAGGTCAACATAGGCAAAATAGGCGACCAGCAGCGGCGTGTAGTGCACCGCGGCTTCGATCGGGCTCAAGACGTCCGGGTATCGGGTCAGCGCGGTGCGCGGCAACACGATGATCTCACCGTACACCGGATAATCGTTCGCGCTTTGTGCGGGGAAGCTGGCGACCTTGTCGCCCACGGCCAGATCGTCGACACCGTCGCCGACGGCCGTCACCACGCCGGCCATTTCATGGCCCAGGCCGGAAGGCAGGCGGGCCTGGGACGGCGCCAGGTTCTGGCGCCACAGGGTGTCATGCCAACTGATGCCGATCGCTTCGACACGGACCTGCACTTCTCCTGGCGCAGGGAGAGCCGCCGGCTGCTCTTCGCATTTGAGCACCTCGGCACCACCAAACTTGTGAAAACGGATCGTGCGGGACATCGCAAACCTCGTCAAAGTAACCTCTAATGCCATGAACTCTATCCGGGCTTTGTACCCAAGACCATCAGTGGCTATTAATAGTCGACATGCCTGTCATTGATTCCGCAGCAAGAAAACCAATCAGCCCCGCGGGGCAAATCCTACAAAAATTCATTTAGCCAGTGCAGAGTACCAGTCTTTCCCCGTAAGATTCATGCCGGTCATTGTTCGCATATGGCCGCTCACGTCAAGCTCGCCGAATCTGCCAGGACCCCAGATGAATCGCAATGACCTGCGTCGTGTCGACCTGAACCTGTTGATCGTATTCGAAACACTGATGCATGAACGCAGCGTGACCCGCGCCGCCGAGAAACTGTTCCTCGGCCAGCCGGCCATCAGCGCCGCGCTGTCGCGCCTGCGCAGCCTGTTCGATGACCCGCTGTTCGTGCGTACCGGGCGCAGCATGGAACCCTCGGCCCGGGCGATCGAAATCTTCGCCCTGCTCTCCCCGGCCCTGGATTCGATTTCCACGGCGGTCAGCCGCGCGGCGGAATTCGACCCGGCCACCAGCACCTCGGTGTTTCGCATCGGCCTGTCGGACGATGCCGAATTCGCCCTGCTGCCCATGCTGCTCAAGCGCCTGCGCGCCGAAGCCCCTGGCATCGTGCTGGTGGTGCGCCGGGTCAACTACATTCTGATGCCGAGCCTGCTGGCGTCCGGGGAGATCTCCATCGGCGTCAGCTACACCGACGACCTGCCGGCCAACGCCAAGCGCAAGGTGCTGCGCCGCAGCTCGCCCAAGGTGTTGCGGGCCGACACCGCACCGGGGCAACTGACCCTGGACGAATTCTGCGCACGCCCCCACGCCCTGGTGTCCTTCGCGGGCGACCTGAGCGGTTTCATCGATGAAGAGTTGGAAAAACTCGGCCGCAAGCGCCATGTGGTACTGGCAGTGCCGCAGTTCAATGGGCTGAGCACCCTGCTGGCAGGCACGGACATCATCGCCACCGTCCCCGACTACACCGCCGATGCACTGACCGCCGCCGGCGGCGTGCGTGCAGAAGACCCTCCGATCCCGGTGCGCAGCTTTGAATTGCACATGGCTTGGCGTGGTTCCCAGGACAATGACCCGGGGGAACGCTGGCTGCGGTCGCGGATTCAGATGTTCTTTGGCGACCCTGAGAGTCTTTAGGTTTCGTCGGACAGGCTGTTCGGCTGATCATTTCTGCCTTTCCCGCTGCTGTTCACAAACGCCACGCAAGGACGTTCTCACATCTGCCGGCGCAGCGGGCGAGGAAAATTTCAGATCTACTGCCGCTTAGAGGGCCCCCTCTCCAAGCGTTGTACATTCACATGTCTATGAGAAAAATTATCGCCCTACGGCGACGCATTTGATCTCCACGAGAAGGCCGGGGCGAGCCAGCTCGGCGACACCTATGCATGTCCATGCACAAGTACTCCGAGGAAAGACTTCATCTTTCACGCGTCTGAAAATTGGCATGTGGAGGTGCATATCGACGTGATAAGTTGTCATTTCGACGACATCTTCAAATGTGCAGCCACCGGCTTCCAAGACAAGCCGGAGATTGTCCCATGCTGCCAGAAACTGCTGCTCAGGGTCTTCGATAACTGATAATTCGGGCGTCCGGCCTACCTGGCCAGCGCAATAGAGCGTTTTTCCTACCTTTACAGCTGGTGCATAACCAGCATGCTCGCAGAGCAATCTCATGCTATCTGGAACGATGATCTGACGATCAGTCATGATTGTGGAATCCAATATATAAACGGATACGAAAGCTGACCCATATGCCAGAGCGGCGTCCACCCGGGTCACACGCGGAATCTGAACAATTGACCCGCCGCCTGCTTCCTTCAATGGATAGGATAATCAGAAGTCCACAGTAATCGCCGAAGCTGCAATCCCCGTAGAAATTCTAGCCAGCGGCGAAAGAGCTATCGAGAGCCGTCTGTTTCCCTCCTTCCTCTGAATCTGACTGGTCGAAAAGATGGCTCAAGGCTGGAGAGGGTTTGCGACGGTGCGAAATCCGAATATTGGGGGATCGCAGTGGCGCTCGCACAATCTCAATCGGCATCCAAGTGAGGGTTATCGCGGACAGAGCCACTGCAATGGCGAATGCATTCAGCCCTCCTCCGCAGATAACGTCAGAGGATATTTCGCTTTCTTCGCCACCAGAAGCACACGTGGCCCGGTCATCAAAGGACTTCAAGTAGAGCGGCCTATCCTCTTCATTCAGGCAACGCTGTTGGGTAACCTCACTGCTAGCCAAAACGCCTCGAACGGGGAAGTTGAAGTCCCCCCTATCCAGGCCACTGGCTCGCGTACCTGGTACTGATCGACTTGGTCTGCTCGGAGCGCTGTCCGCACGCCTGCGCCATGCCAACACTTGAAGCATTGCTTCCATCTCCTGTCGGCGTGACAAGTTCGTGGGCGAGTCTGATAACACCTGTGCGCTTGGTGTATCCGGCTGCTGCGAATGTGACCTGGACTGAGCCTGCATGAGCGAGCGGAAATCAGCGCCATTGGTAGGAGTTCGTATTTTGTTTTCTGAAGGCGGCAACACTGTTGGAGCTGGCGGTACCGCAGAAATAGCGGTCATAAGAGCACCTCATACAATAACGGATGGCATTACTCACTCCGATGCTCCTGCGTTGCCATGCACTAGCAGGACGGAACTGCGCTACTTCGACCTGCCTTATCAGATCCCGCTGAACCAGTTATATCCCTGGTCTTCCCAGTACCCGCCCGGGTTGTCGTTGCTCACGACAATCTCGACAACATGCTTGGGGTTTTTAAAGCCTAATTTGGTGGGTACTCGAACCCTGAGGGGATAGCCATACTCGGGCGGCAATGCAATGTCAGCGTAATCCAGTGCCAGCAGTGTTTGTGGGTGTAAGGCTGTTGGCATGTCCAGACTGGAGTAGTAACGATCAGCACATTTGAAACCGACAAATTTCGCTGTGGTGTCGGCCCCGATGTATTCCAGAAAGGTTTTGAGCGGTACACCTCCCCATTGCCCGATCGCGCTCCAGCCTTCAACACAGATCAAACGGGTGATATCGCTACGTTGCGGCAGCGTGCGTAAGCTTTCGAGTGTCCAGGGTGCCTTGTCCCTGACCCGGCCGGAGACGGCGAGCGAGTAACTTGCCGAGTCCACCTCTGGAATGTCGTCCTGACCATAGAATGCGTTGAACGGGAATGGCGTGGTGATCTGCGCCCTTGTGAAGGTCGGGGCCAGTTTCCGTCCACTGAACAGCCAGGCCTGGACCTGATCGTTCCAGCGCGACATGGCCCAAAGGACCTTGTCGACCTGATCACCGTCCTGCAAGTTGCAACCGGTCAGCATCGACATCGCGCCCACGGTCAAACCAGCACGAAGGAAATGGCGGCGCTGGATATTTTCCAGCTCAAGCTGTTGCGCAGGTTCAAGCCTGATGCGCTGAACAGTTCTTTCTTTGCGTTCAATCATGGCTTTTTTCCCCGGTTTTCCAAAGACCGCACACCACCTGTAATCATTGGCAGCAGGGTCCTGGGCACCAGCATTACCAACGCAAGATGAATCACGACGAATGCAGCAATCACCGCCATCGCCCCGAAATGTACATAACGTGCAATGTCATAGCCGCCCAGCAGCGCGACCAACGCTTGAAGTTGAATGGGCTTCCAGATCGCCACGCCCGAGATAACGACGAGTGCGCCTGCCACCAGCACCATCCAGTACATCAGACGCTGCACTGCGTTATAGACGCCTTTTTCATGCACCAGCCGTAAGCGCAAAGCGTCCGTCAAGTCATGCTTCAACGCAGCAAGCCCTATGGGCAGCAACTCACGTTTGAAATGCCCACTGGCGAACCCATACAGCATATAAATGGCGCCGTTGATCAGCAGCAGCCACATGAATGCGAAATGCCATGCCAGCGCTCCACCCAGCCAACCGCCCACGGTCACTGCCAACGGAAACCTGAAGCCGAACAGTGGCGAGGCGTTGTAAATGGCCCAACCGCTCATGAACATGCAGGCCATGCAGGCAGCGTTGAGCCAGTGGGTGAGGCGAACCGGCCAGGGATGAAGCTTTTTCTGTCTCACGTGTTTCCCCTTGGAAGCCATCCATGTAGCGGAGCGTTGCCAAACGGCAGCGCGCAGCCTTTCAAGTGATTACATCGGCGGTTGGAAGCCATCCTTGCCAACCGCAATGCCGCGCGCGGTGGTTCCATCTGCTGCCGGGAACACGACAATTTTCGTACCTTTGACCAGTTCATCGGCTTTGCCTGGCTCGACGTAGGCGATTGGCACATCATCCGGTACGACGATTTGTTTCTCGCCGCCCTTGTAGTTGACGGTCAATGTACGGCCGTCCGCCTTGGACAGTTTCCCCACGGTACCGTTGGTCATGGTGCCTGTGCTGCCATCCGCGTTCTGCCAACCGTAATGACCTTCGCCGCTGCCCTTGAGGCTGGCGTCGAATACCGTGACCTCCAGCGCCTTCAATGTTCCGTTGGCCTGAGGGATGGCCGCAGAACCAATGAAACTGTCGGATTTGATCGAGTCGATATTGGCCTTCGATACCCGGTTGATACCGGTCTTGTCTGTCAGTCCGATAGTCTGCTGAGCGCCAGAGCGGACAGTGAATGTCAGAGTATTGTTGCTGACGCTTTCCACCGTGCCACGCAGAGGTTTGATTACCGGCATGTCGGCCGCGGTGGCGATGACGGCAGCACTGAGCATCAACAGACCGAACGTGGTAGATAGGGCGTGTTTGCGTTGCATGGCGACGATTCCTCATTGGTTGATGTGCCGCCATCCTCGTCCGCAGACCGGGACGTCACGATGACCGCCGAATGACATTTTTGTCATTCGCCAGCCCCTTCCAATGAATGACAGAAATGTAACCAACTGCGCCGGCTCATCTCGTTACACTGCGCAGCCGATATACCGATGTCGCGGGCTGAATCCCGTCATGAAGAGACCCGAGCGCGCCTCACGATGCATATCCTGCTGATCGAAGATGACACCAAAACAGGTGAGTACCTCAAAAAGGGGCTCGGCGAGTCCGGTTACAACGTCGACTGGACCCAGCATGGTGCCGACGGCCTGCACATGGCCTTGCATACCACCTACGACCTGATCGTGCTGGACGTCATGTTGCCCGGGATCGACGGGTTCCAGATCATTGAGCTCTTGCGCGCCAGACAAGACGTACCCGTGCTGTTCCTCACCGCGCGCGACCAATTGCATGACCGCATTCGCGGCCTGGAACTGGGCGCCGATGATTACCTAGTCAAACCTTTTTCGTTTACCGAACTGCTGTTACGCATCCGCACCATTTTGCGTCGCGGAGTAGCGCGCGAAGCCGACCATTTCCACCTCGCAGACTTGGAGCTGGATCTGGTGCGGCGCCGCGTTACACGCCAACAGCAGGTGATCGTGCTGACCAACAAGGAGTTCGCCCTGCTGCATCTGTTTCTGCGCCGGGCAGGCGATGTGCTGTCAAGGACACAGATCGCTTCGGAAGTCTGGGACATGAATTTCGACAGCGATACCAACGTGGTGGACGTAGCGGTCAAGCGTCTGCGCAACAAGGTCGACCAGCCCTATCCGATCAAGCTGATCCATACCATTCGCGGTATCGGCTATGTCTGCGAGGTGAGGCCATGCGGTCCCGACGTCCACCCTCTCTGACCCTGCGATCGACCGTGGCGTTTTCCATGGTAGCGATGCTGGCCGTGGCCGGTGCGGGCGTCTATCTGTATCAGACGATGAAAGCCTCGGTATTGATATACAGCGATCATGCGGTCATGGGCCGTTTGGAGCACTTTCGTAAGCTGCTGCACTACGAACTCGCCATCGAGAAACTGCGCGACAGCCCGCAGATTTTCAAGAACATGCTCGACAGTGAAGACGACATATTCATCATTGAAGAACCCGGACAGCAACCGGTCATCCAGGTAAATCCACTCAACGTCACGTTGCCTGAACTGCCCGTGATCGGCCAGGATACAAAGCTGAGCGTCAGTGACCTGCGCAGCGGCGTGACCAACTCGGGAACAATGCTGCGCGCCGCCACCATCGTCACCACGTCAGGTGGGCGCGAAGTCCGACTGACGGCAGCGCACCTCATGGGCAAGGAAATGGCTATGCTCGCGGCGTATCGCGAACGTATCTACCTGGCCGTTGCCCTTGCCTTTCTAGCGACAGCGTTGCTGGGTTACCTGGTGCTGCGTCGAGGGCTGCGCCCGTTGCGAAAAATGGCCGCCCATGCGGCAGCCATAACACCCGAACGTCTCCACAGCCGCATGGACAGCGCCGATACGCCGGTTGAACTGCAACAACTGAGTGACGCCTATAATGCGATGCTCGATCGCCTTGCTCAGGGTTATCAGCGATTGACGCAATTTTCCGCGGACCTGGCCCATGAAATCCGCACGCCGGTGGGGTCGCTCATGGGGCATTGCCAAGTCGCGCTACGCCAGCGCCGCAGCGAGGACGACTATCAGGCACTGATCGCGTCGAACCTTGAAGAGCTCGAACGGATCTCGCGCATCGTCGAAAGCATTCTGTTCCTTGCACGCGCCGATGAGTCGCACGCGGTGGTGGAGCGCCAGCAACTATCGCTCCATGACGAATCACAGCGCATTGCCGAATATTTTGAAGGCTTGGCTGAAGAGCGGCGAATGACCGTACAGATAACAGGCGATGGCAACGTGCTCGCAGACCCTTTGCTGCTGCGCAGAGCCTTGAGCAACCTGGTGGCAAACGCCGTTCGCTATGCCTACGAGGGCACCGAGATCCAGATGCGGGTGATGGAAACTCCCGGTGGAGCCCGCATTGAAGTGGAGAACCTGGGGCCTGTGCTGAGTGACGAAACCTTGGGCAAACTCTTCGACCGCTTTTACCGCGGCGATGCGTCTCGCCACCAGAACTCTGACTCCTACGGCCTTGGCCTCGCCATCGTCGTGGCAATCATGCAACTGCATGGAGGTCACGTGCGTGTCGAACAGCCAAAGCCCGGGATTATCCGCTTTACGCTGTCATTCCCTGCAGCTTGAACGACATCAGCGGACATCGCTTGTCGTTCGCGGCTCTTACTGAACATCATGTCATCGCTTTGAAAGCGTACTCAGGCGCTGATGTTGGCTCACTGCGTACTTTTCATCGCCCGCTACGGGTACCCAATCTTTCAACGGTGTCAGGAAGTGCAGTTCAAAACGACGTGACAAGAACGCCCATCTTCCGTCCCGCCGTTCAAACCTGTCGTGGTACAGCCCGCTGACTTGAACCGGGCCTTTTTCAATGTCATGAAACAGGCAATCCGCAGCTACCGTACCCGCCGCGCTGTCACCTTCGATTTCAATCAGCGGGTTAGCCATCCAGTGATGCATGTGTGGCATCTGTCGCCAGCTGTTTTGCGCCATCGCGAGGATTTCTTCACGGTTCCCGGCTTGGCCGAAACCCGGAAGATCCAGTGTCGATTCTTCATGCCAGATACCGCTCAGGAGCGACACGTCGATGCGGTCGAAGGCATTGGCGTAAGCGCTGATCAGCGACTCCAGAGCGACGCGGCTTTCCAGTGCATCCAGTCGGAGAGTCAGTTCTTCAATGTTCATGATGAGGTTTCCTGCCGAGGCTTTGCAAAAGCGACAAAGGCAGCCCTTGTCAGGGCTGCGCTACGGTACAACAAGTGTTCAGATCTGCGACAGGCCGCCATCGACCATCAGCTCCACACCGTTCACATATTTCGCATCGGCAGACGCAAGGAACAGCGCTGACGAGGCGATTTCTTCAGGTTGGGCCATATACCCCAGCGGAGTGATCTGCTCGACGTGTTGGCGCAGCGCGGCAATGTCGCTTTCGCTCATCTTCAAGCCGTTATCCATCAGAGGCGTGCGGGTGAAGCCAGGGCTCAGAACATTCGCTCGAATTTTGCGCCCCTTGAGTTCGTTGGCCCAAGTCCTGGCGAAGGACCGCACTGCAGCCTTGGATGCGTTGTAGAGGCTCAGTCCTTCCATGCCATTGCTGGAACAGATCGAGGCCGTCAGCACGATCGAAGCGCCATTTTTCAACAACGGCATCAATGTCTGCACGGTAAAAAAGACCCCCTTCACGTTGATGTCGAACATGTTGAAATAGGCGGCCTCGGTGGTCTCGCCCAGCGGGTTCTTTTCGCAAATACCTGCGTTGGCAAACACTGAGTCCAGTTGATCGTTGCGCGCCTCAATCGTCGCCTTGAGCTTGTCTAGATCAGCCTGGCGGGCGACATCGGAAATGACCGCGACCGCCCTATCGCCAAGCTTGGCCACCGCCGCCTCCAGCGTAGCTGCCGAGCGCCCGGTGAGGTAAACGCGCTTGGCGCCCTCAGCAATCAAACCCTGTGCAATTGCAAACCCGATCCCGGTGGACGCCCCGGTGACGACGGCAACCTGATCAGCGAATTTACCTGACATATCTGACTCCTCAATCTCGGTTGTGTGGCTCGATTGGAGCCACAGTGCTGCCATTTTGCGAGGAGTCAGGGGCTGGGCGGCACTGCCATAAATGAACATTGGACGTTCATTTATGTGAGGCGTAAGGGACGGTTTGATCGTTTAGATTGGAGTCAGCTGATTCAGAGCATGACCCGCAATCGAGAATATTCTGGAACCGAAGGGTTCCAGGAAGGAGACCTTATGCCTCAGAAAGAAATCGCCCTCCCGGAACCGCGGCGCTGGTTGATGTTTGCCATCTTGCTAGTCGGTGCATTTTTACCGCCGCTGGATTTTTTCATCGTCAATGTAGCGCTGCCTTCAATTCAGCAATCCCTGGGCACGGCTTCCTCCGCAGAACAGTTGATCATCTCCTCGTATGCGGCGCTTTATGCCGTGACGCTGATTACCGGCGGACGACTGGGAGACATCTTTGGCCGCATGAGAATGTTCTTCGTTGGCCTGATTGGCTTTGCCATTGCCTCACTGATCTGCGGTGTCGCCGAGTCCCCCTGGGTGTTGATCGCCGGACGCTCGCTGCAAGGCGTGACGGCAGCCATCATGGCGCCTCAGGCACTCGCATCGGTGCAGGCGATATTTCCCGACTCCGAAAAGCCCTTGGCACTGAGCCTGTATGGCGCGGTCTTTGGTCTGGCATCGGTAGTCGGCCAGGCACTTGGCGGAATATTGATATCGCTCAACCTGATGGATTTGGGCTGGCGGGCGATATTTCTGGTGAATTTACCGATTGCGTTGCTGGTCATCCTGATCGCCATTCCTGTGGTCAAGGAAACACGCGCGCAACAGGCCAGCAAGCTGGATCTGGGCGGAACGCTACTGTCCATGGTGACGCTTGCGGCTCTGATCATTCCACTGATCGAAGGGCGCGAAGCGGGCTGGCCTTTGTGGGCCTGGCTGTCGCTTGCAGCGGTGCCGCTGCTGGCCTGGCTGTTCTGGCGCTACGAAGCCCGTTTGCATCAAGCGCAAGGCGTACCGTTGCTTGATCCTGCCGCACTGCGCGCGCCCGGGCTGGGCCGGGCTTTGCTCGTCGCGCTGACCTTTTACGCGATCGGCGTGTTCTTCCTGCTGTTTTCCATTTATTTACAGGGAGCGCTGCACACGAGCCCACTCAATGCAGGCCTCATCTTCCTTCCTTTCGGCGCTGGATTTTTGCTGGGACCGCTTTCCACCCCTCAGTTCAGGCGTTTTCTGGGGGCGTACGTCAATCCGCTCGGCATGGGGCTTGAAGTGTTGGGATTCATTCTCCTGGCCTGGCTCGTGGCGCACACGCCGATGTCCGTCAGCCCCGCTGCGCGGCCCCTTGCCGTCGTCCTCTTTCTGATCGGCTTTGGACAGGGGCTGGCACTCCCGACACTCATGCGCATGATCACAGGACGTGTGGCACCGATGTATTCCGGCATGATTGCGGGCGTTACCAGCTCCACCCTGCAAATCAGCACATCACTGAGCGTGGCAATAATAGGTGGCATTTTTTACACCCTTCTGGGCACGGATACCAACGCGTCTGCCATCACCCACGCCTTCACCGTCTCCATCCTCTGCATCGCAGCATGCCTGGCGGTAGGCGCGGGACTAAGCCTGACCCTGGCGCGCCAACCTGCTGCAGAGCTGCAAACGGCGGCCATGCGCCCAGCAGAGTGAGTCAACCGTCTGCCTGATTGCCGATCATGATGGAGGCAAGGTCGGCAAGCGCACGAAGGCTGTCCATCTGGCGCATGTCCTGGTGGTAGCCCATCCATATGTCGCGGCCCGGTGGCGGCTCGTGCGAATCAATCAGCCTCAGCGCCGTCAATTGGTCGCCCAGGGCGCGGGGCAATACGGCAACGCCCTGCCCCTGCGCGCACATTTGCGCCTGGACTGTGCGGCTGCTACTGGTGAACACGGTACGCGCCAGAGGGTAACGCTGCTGCAGCCACTGCACATCGGGATAATGAGACTGGGCAACACTCATGGTGATCAAACCAACCCCTTCGCCCTGTGGCTCGGGGTCAGCAGTTCCGACGGCCGTGTATAACCCGTAGCTCAGGGAGATCAGCTTGCGGTGAACTATATCGGGTTCGGTGAAAGGGACGATTCGAAACGCGATATCGGCGTCGCGACGAGCCAGGTCAAACAATCGATGCCCAGCGATAACCTCAGGCACGATCAGAGGGTAACGTCGCCCCAGTTCACTCAGGACGGGGGCCAGCACATAGCAGGCAAACCAGTCAGCGCAAGAAATGCGCAGCACACCTTCTGGCTGTGCGCTGTCGCCCGCCAGTCGCCTTTCGATGGCCAACGCACTTTGCTCCATTTCCTGCGCCAGGCTGAGCAGTTTCTCGCCGCTGTCGGTGAGTACCAGACCCTGCGTGGTGCGCAGGAAAATGGGCTGGCCACTGGACTGCTCAAGCACCTGCAAGCGCCGCCCCACGGTCGGATGGCTAACACCCAGCAGCTTGGCGGCAGCGCCCAATGACCCACCGCGGGCAATCGCGAGAAAGACCCGCACATCACTCCAGTCCATGCCCTGCCCCCGTACAAAAATGAACAGTGAGAGTGCAGCAATGGCAGTGCCGTAGCAATCCCGCGCCCGACATACTTGTCTGCATTCACCTTCGTCGAATACCAACCGGGGACTGTAAATGAACATTGGTTTTATCGGTGTGGGAAGCATGGGCAGAGCGATCATTCCACGGCTCGTCCGGGCTGGCCATCACGTCTCGGCATGGAACCGCAGTCACGCTTCGATCATGGAACTTGAAGGCATCAGCGTTCTCGAATCGCCGGCCTTGGCATTCAAGCAAGAGGTCGTCATCAGCCTGCTGGCCGATGACACCGCCGTCAGGGAAGTGCTGCTGTCCAGCGCAGCTCTGGAAAATGCGGACAGGGCCTGCGTGCACGTCGTGATGTCGACCTTGTCGCCTTCGCTCATGTTGGAGTTGCAGGACGTGCATGATGCGATCGGCATGGCGTTGATCGCGGCACCGGTTTTCGGTGTGCCCGCCGTGGCGGCCAACGGCGAATTGAATATCCTGGCGGCCGGATCGCAGGCGGCTGTCTTGACGGCTCAACCGCTGTTTGACCTGCTCGGGAAAAAGACCTGGTACCTGGGCGATCAGCCTGAGCACGCGTGTATCGCGAAAATCGCTGGCAACATGATGATCACGCAAGCCATCCAGTCGCTGGGCGAAGCAAGCGAACTCGTTCAGCGCCACGGACTCAGCCCCTCGATTTTCATCAACCTCATGACCCAGACCCTGTTCGCCTGCCCTAGTTACCAACGCTATGGGCAAAACATCGTCAACCGCAGTTTTGAACCGGGTTTCAAACTGTCTCTTGGTCTCAAGGATATCAATCTGGCTATTGATGCGGGCCGTCTCAAGGACCTGGAACTAGCTGCTGCGGAAGCTGTGCGATCGAAAATGACCTCGGCGGTGGCCCGGGGGGACGGCGACAAGGACTGGTCGGCTTTCGCTATGCAGACCGCTAGCAGGTCAACCGATCATGCCGCGCAACCCTGGCGAACCGCACCGGTAAAACGCTCGCGGCGTGGCAACTTCTGGGTGACCGGAACCCGCATTACCCAGAACGGTAAAAGCTTCCAGAAGGGACCAATGTATGTAGCCTGGGAAGCCCCCGAGCACATCACTCAAACCTATCCCGTGGTGCTGGTACACGGTGGCACGCTTCAGGGCACCGAGTGGCTGGATACCCCCGACGGTCGCCCGGGTTGGGCGCAGCGGTTCCTCGAAGCGGGCTTTGTAGTCTTCCGCGTCGACCGACCGGGTCACGGGCGATCGCCCTATCATCCCGACATCATGGGGCCGATGGGGCCCGCATTTTCCTATGAGCGCGCCCGCGAAGTCTACTTTCCAGAGGGAGGCGGAGAAACGCAGTGGCCGTTTGAGCCGGATGACGAAGCAGCATTTGACGCCTTCATTGCAGCCTATGGTCCTATGCCGGCTGACCTCGCAGCTTCGCAGGCTCTAGACGCGGATCGACTGGCCGAATTGCTCGACAGAATCGGTAAGGCCATCATCGTTACGCATTCTGCTTCCGGGCCCAGTGGCTGGTTGGTCGCCGATCGTCGACCCGACCTGATCGCAGGGATTGTGGCGGTAGAGCCTATGGGGCCGGTCTTTGGCCACACGCCGGGTATAGGCAGCCTCGAATGGGGACTGACCGCCGCCCCTTTGACCTTTGATCCGCCTCGCAAGACGGCAGAGCAAGTCCGCACAGCAGAACCATCAACCCTGAAAATTCCCGGATTGCAGGGCATTCCGGTAGCGCTGGTGACCGGCGAGACATCAGCGTTTGCTTCTTACGCATCCAGCATCGTCCCTTTCCTGCGAAATGCCGGTGCCAACATTCACCACCTGGATCTACCGGCACTGGGTATTCACGGCAACGGCCACGGATTGATCTATGAACGCAATTCCGATGCGGCTTTCAAGGTAGTCACGCAGTGGCTGAAGAAATCGTTGGGCATGCCCGATCCCGCGTAAAGCACCTGTTCAGGTTCTCCGTCCAATCATGAAAGGACCCAGGGATAGGTACAAACAAGACCCTTAGAATGGGCCTGTCCCGTGACAACGGACACCAAGACGCTGGTTATCCAGCCTTGTGCCTCAAGCCTTTGGCATATTCGTTCGCAGAACAGCAGCCCACACACCCGGCGCGAGCGCCTGCTCCTCCCGATCTTCAATGGCAACCGCTGCCCGCATGGCCACGGTGTAACCGAGCTACGTTCTGATCGATGCGGCCTTGGATCGTGCGCAAGGTGTCTTGAGTAATAACCTGTGGGTATAGGTTTTCGGCGATGCTTGCAAACCGGCTCGCCACATCGCAAATGCCGTCAATCATTCTGCCGGCAACGTCCGGTGGCACCTCGGCTTCCTCGGCAAGCCGAAGCATTTGCGTGCGAGAAATGGACAGGGCTTCCCCCATCACATCCATCTGGTGATATCCACTTGGCCCCTCGCAGAAGGTCACGTCGTAAGCTGGCGACAATCTCCATTGACCGTCTTGCGACATGATGTAGGCAAAGTTCTTGGGATGATCGTCTCTGTTGTTGAACGCTACATTGAAGACCGCACGTTCGAAGGCCACCGCCATCTCTCGCACATCGTTGGTACACATCTGTGTTGCCCGCAAGAAGTTGACGTAGTCCAACACCCCTGGAGACCGGTAATTTGCCCCCGTGAAGGCCGCGAGGCTTTGCATGGGTACGCGCAGACCATCGCGACGGTCAAATCGCTTGCTGGCAAACGCCGCCAACCCATCAGGCAGACTGAAGTACTGCGTGTCAGGGGTCTCGATACCGCACATGCGCAAGCATTCGGCGTAGACCATTTCGACAGCGCACACCTCTGCATGCTCTTCTTTGGCCGGGAACTTGACCAGCCATGCTTCAAAACCCGCCGTCACGGCAGTGGTAAAACGGCCAGTTTCGGGATCGCGATAGACGAGGGCCTTAGGCCTCGCACCTTGAGGCGAGCCGCCCACCAGCAGCAACGTCTGCAGGAACTCGCCACCGTCTCCATGGAGTACTTCCTGCACTTCGGCGGCAAGCTGCTCCAGCGGGATATGGACTTCAGACGCCTGCCCTTCTGGTACCACGGGTTCAAACGTCATGGCCCCCATTGCATTGCAACCGATGTAGGCCAGCCGTTCCAGTGAGCCGATACGCGCCGTGGTGAGCCCGCGGCGCCTGAACATACGGTCCATCAGCAACATACCCCACCCGTCCGGCAAGGAGTCGTAAACAGGCCCTGGCAAGTACAGTTGGTGATCTGGAAAATCTCGGCGCAATTGAGCCCCCTCCAACGGGAGCGTGTAGGAGGACAGTTCCAAGCCCCTTTGCCTGGCTTCATTGCTGTACTCGAACACGATCAGCGGGCGCCCGGTCAGGGCAGTCGTGGAGACCAGCGTGCCCCATTGCCATCTCTCGCCCCAGCCCTCGTAGAAGACGTTCACCTGCTCAAGCATTGCCGGGCTTCCTCTTTGTACGAAGACGATTGGCGCTGTTTTCGTAACGCCGAATATCTTCAATGCTGTCCAGCTTTGGCAGGAACAGGCCTTCAAGTTCCTTGGTTCGGCCAAGAGCCATTGCCACCCGAACGACGTTCTCGAATCCGACATTGCGCCCGGCTTCAAGGTTGGAGACTGTGTTTGTGCCGATGCCGGCACGTCCGGCCAAGTCGGCTTGTGTCATGTCCCGCGCCAAGCGCTCTGTGCGCAAGCGATCGCAGAGGCGCTTGACGACCTCACCCGGCTTGCTGAAGCTTAAATCCAACATAGCATGTACCTAACCCATTCTTTGCCGGTTAATCCACAAAATTATAGAATTAACGCTCGCCCCCTATCAAGCAACTTAATTCCCTAATCCTGTGCCTTATCGCCCAATTTCTAGCTTTGAATACAACTTAATGGATTTATCTATCATAGCGCCAACAGGCAGGGATAATTATTGAGAGCCGTTCAGAACCGTACTCTGGGTGAAGGCTTGCCTTCTACCCAAGCCCAGGGCGCGTTGGGGCAAAAATGGGGGCAAGCTAAATGATAGGGTTGCGCCCGATCACTACTGGAGAAGAAACGCCCGGCATTCAGGGTCGCAGTAACCCTTGTTGTTTTAGGTATTGCTCGGCAAGCCCGAGCTGGAAACCGTGCGGGTCAATCAGCCCGGGCGAATGACTATCAGCGCGAAGCGGTCAAGCCGTTGAAGAACCGCGCGGCGTTTTCATCGAGAGTGGCGATGTCGTAACCGCCTTCCTGCACCACTACGCACGGCAGGCCCAGCGCCTTGATTCGCTGCCCCAGCATCCGGAAACCTTCATCGCTAACGGCGACCTTGGACTGCGGGTCGTTTTCGTAGATATCAAAGCCTAGCGACAGCACCAGTACGTCCGGGGCGAAGGCGCGTAAGGCAGCCTCTGCCTGGTCCATGCAGGCGAAGAAATCCGCCTCGCTGGAGCCGTGGGCCATCGGCAAGTTCAAGTTGAAACCCTTACCTCGGCCAGCGCCGGTTTCGTCGTCGAAGCCGGCCACTACCGGGTAAAAGTTGGTGGGGTCGCCATGGATCGACACGTAGAGCACGTCATCGCGGTCGTAGAAAATCTCCTGGATACCCTGACCGTGGTGCATGTCAGTATCCAGCACCGCGACTTTGGCGAAGTTGCCTCGCAACACCTGGGCAGCAATCGCCGCATTATTCAGAAAACAGAAGCCGCCAGCGCCTTCGGCACGGGCATGGTGTCCCGGTGGACGGCACAGTGCGTATGCGGCGTCATCGCCTTCGATAATCGCCTGGGCGGCGGCTACCGCACTTTGCGCTGACCAGTAAGCGGCCTGCCAGGTGTATTGGCCAATCGGGCAACTGCCGTCGGCCAGGTAGCGGGCGGTCTTGCCCAGGATTCCGCGCAGCGGATTGCCCTCGCGGATGAAAATGTTCGACATCACCTCATCGCCCCAGTCCTCAGGCACCTCGTGCCATTGCTGGTAAGCGCTGCTCAGGTATTCCAGATATGCCGGGCTGTGCACCGCGGCCAGTGGCGCCAGACCGGAGTCGGCAGGTTCCAGCAGCGGGTAGCCGAGCTTCTTGACCACCGTCAGCAGCGGGTCGATACGCGCGGGGATCTCTAGCGGCTCGCGCATTTGCCCACGGGACAGGTAGGAGCGTGGATGGTGCAGACGCTGTGCCGGATGGAAAAATGTTTTCATGGATGACCTCATGCCAAGACAATTCAGAATGCACACGCCTCGCGCCGACAACGCAGCACGCAACGCAGTGATTAGTTCTCTGTCCGCTCAATAACCCTGTATGGGATCGACCAGATTCTTCAGTGCCAGTCCCGCCGTCAGCCGCGAGACGTTGTCGGCGACCTGCTGGGCGATGCATTGATCCGAGGCGGCAGACGCCATGTGCGGTGTCACCCATACCCCAGGGGTGTGCCATAGCGGCGAATCCGCAGGCAGCGGTTCCTGTTCAAACACATCAAGCAAGGCGCCACGCAGTTGCCCGCTGGCCAGGGCCTGTTGCAGGTCCAACTGATTGAGGTGCTGGCCGCGTCCGCAATTGATCAAGGCGCTGCCTCGCGCCATGTACTGGAACACCTCGCAGCCCAGTACACCTTGTGTGGCGGCGGTCAGCGGCAGCAAGTTGACGAGCACATCCAGCTCCGCAAGAAACTCCTGCAGCGCGGACGCTCCACTGAAGGTGTTCACACCGTCGATTACCCGAGGCGTGCGAGCCCAACCGCGCACGTCGTAGCCGGCCTCGGCCAGCCGCGTGGCCACCGGTGCCCCGATCGCTCCGAGGCCCATCACCCCGACCTTGAAGCCTTGCGCACGGCGCTGCAGCGGACGTTGCCAGCGTTGCGTGGCGTTGCCGGTTATGACCTGGTCGAAGCCGCGGTGAAAGTGCAGCACACCCCAGTGCACGTACTCGCTCATACCCTGGGTGTGATCGGGGTCGACGACCCGACATACCGGCAGCGCGGGGTCACGCGAAGGGTCCTGGGCCAAATGATCGACACCCGAGCCAATCGAATACACCAGGCGCAAGTTCGGTAAGGCACCGAGGCTGCCCGCTGGCGGGAACCAGCACACCGCGATCTGGGCCTGCTGTGCGCCTGGGTCTTCAGGGCGCAGCACCTGCAAGTGCGGCGCATGGCTGGCGAACAGTCCGGCCAGCCAATCGGTCAACGCCGGGTTCTGGCACAACAACACGAGACTGGCCATGGTCAACTGCACCAATCGGCGCGCTGCTCGTCGATCAGACTGAGCGCGGCCTGCCAGGCCAGATCAATGATCCCGTCGATCCCGTCACGGCTGAACTGCGCAGCAGTGTGGAGGCATACGGCTTCGTCCGGGACGTTCAGCGCCACCCCGGCGGACATCGCCTGGATCTGCGCCTGGCAGGCGCGCTCCAGGAAGTAGATCTCGTGGAACGCCGCAGCCACGCTGCCACCGGCCGCGAGCAGGCCGTGGTTACGCAGGATCATCGCTTTGTGTGAGCCCAGATCGGCGATCAGCCGCTCGCGTTCCTCCAGCGATAACGCGATGCCTTCGTACGTGTGATAAGCCAAGTTGCCGTAGAACTTCAAGGCATGCTGGGTCAGCGGCAGCAGGCCGTCGCGCTGGGCCGCCACTGCCATACCGCTCGCGGTGTGGGTGTGGATGATGCAGTGCAGGTCCGGGCGCGCTTCATGGATGGCAGAGTGGATGACGAATCCGGCGGCGTTGACCTTGCCACCGTTGTAGCTGCTTTCGACCAAGTTGCCTTCCAGATCGATCAACACCAGATCGCTGGCGCGCATTTTTTCAAACGCCACGCCGTAACGGTTGATCAGAAAATAACGCTCCGCCCCCGGTACACGCAGGGTGATGTGAGTGTCGATCAGGTCGGTCATACGGTAGTAAGCGATCACGCGATACAGCGCTGCCAACTCGCAGCGCGATTGCCATTCGATCTCTGACATGGCGAGGGGTTTGCTCATCATGCAACTCCTTGGCTGGTGGACAGGCTGACCGGGTTGGTGTTGACGCTGCGCAGATGCGCCAGCCCCAACACCCCAGTCAGCGACATCAGGGCCAATACGCTGAAGAACAGCGCCAAAGGCACCCATTGCCCCGTGAACTGAGCGGCGATGAAGGTGCCTATCATCGGTGTCAGGCCTCCGGTCAAGCCACTCCCGAGTTGATAGGCTATGGAAATACCCGAATACCGCACCCGCGCCGGGAACGCTTCAGCCATGTAGCCGGCAATCACTGCATACAGCGCCGCCAGCAGGATCACAGCCAGGGCAATGCCGGTCGTCATGTAGAAGAGGTTGCCGGTCTGTACCAACAAAAACATCGGATACGGCACCACGATACACAGCGACGCCACCCACCTGAGGAACCGTCCTTCACCCAGCCGCTCGGCCAGCAGTGCCGAACAGGGTTGCGAAAGGAACTGCAGGATGGTGACAACAAACAGGCAATCCAGGATCGTGGTTTTGGCGATGCCCTGATACTGGGTGACGTAGGTGATCATGAAGGTGTTGGTGAAGAAGAAACCGCCCGAACCGATGGTGACGGCCAGTGCAGCGAACAGAATGTTCTTCCAGCCAGTGCGCAGCACTTCCATTACCGGGCTGTCAGAGGTCTGGGCGCTCTCCTTGACCTCGGCGAACTCTGGCGATTCAGGCACACCGAAGCGAATCGCCAGACCGACTATCATCAGCACGCCGCTCATCAGAAATGGAATGCGCCAGCCCCAACTCATCAGGGCTTCCTGTTCCATTTCACTGATCAAGCGAAATGCAATCAGCGCCAGCAACAGGCCAGCAGGGCTGCCCCATTGGGCGAACGAAGCAAAAAACACTTTGCGTCCCTTGGGCGCATGCTCGCTGGCCATGAGTACCGCGCCGCCCCACTCGCCGCCGACTGAAATACCTTGCAGAAGCCGTAGCAACACCAGGCCGACGGGCGCCCAGATGCCTACCTGGGCGTAAGTGGGCAGCAAGCCTATACCGGTCGTCGCAACGCCCATCAGCACGATGGTCACCAGCAGCATTTTCTTGCGGCCCAGGCGGTCACCCAGATGGCCGAATACCATCCCGGCGAACGGCCGAGCGATGAAGCCCACAGCGAAGCTGCCGAACGCGGCCATGGTGCTGAGCATCGGGTTTTCACTGGGAAAGAACAGTTGCCCCAACACCAATGCCGCAGCGAAGGCATAGATGTAGTAGTCATAGAATTCGATGGTGGTGCCGATAAATGCGGCGGCTGCGGCACGCCGTGGCGTGGAGGTTTTGCTGGTCATCTGAGGCTCCCGGGAATCATTGTTATAGGCAGGAGATAAGTCATGCTTGAGCATGAAAATCGCACTCTCACGGTGCATTGCTGGATGGTGCGCCAAGCCCTATGCTAGGAAAAGCTTCTAATCTAAATACTTGAGTATAAGCCTGAGCAATAATGACTCTCTCATCGTCTGGTCTTCAGCGGGACCCCGAAGCAAAGCGTTTTCTCAATGATCGTCTGGACTGGAACCTGTTGCGCACCTTCCTGGTTATCGGTCAGGAGGGCAGCATCAGCCGGGCCGCTGCCCGTCTGCACTTGAGTCAACCGGCAATCAGTCAGGCGCTCAAAAGACTGGAGGAGCAACTTGCCAGTGAGCTGGTAGTGCGTCGCGGGCCTCGCATTACGCTGTCCAAGGCCGGCGAGGAAGTCATGCAGATCGCTGCGGAGATTTACGGCACGATCTCCCGTTTAGGCCCGGCGCTGGATGCGCCTGCCGAGTTGGTCACGGGTAAAATCAGGCTGCTGACCATCAGCCGTATCCAGTCTCGCACCTACGATGAATTCCTGGCGCAATTCCACAATGAGTTTCCTCAAGTGGAACTGGAAGTTGATGTGCTGCGCAGCTCGGATGTGATCAGCGCGCTGCTTCAAAAGACCGCGTCTTTCGGTTTGAGCCTGTGCCGAACACCACAGCCCCGCCTCGAACAGCGGGTGATGCTGGAACAGCGATATGCGTTTTTCTGTGGGAAGCGCCATCGGCTGTTTGGTCGCAAGAACCTGACCTTGTCAGACCTGCAAGGCGAAAATTTCGTGAGTTTCACCAGTGACCAAATCGGCGGCAATTTATCGCCGCTCACAGTGTTCAGGGATCAGCAAGGTTTCACCGGGCGCATTGTTGCGTCCTCGCCCAGCCTGGATGAAATCTTGCGTTTGGTCGCTGCCGGATATGGCATTGGCTGCCTGCCCGAACACATTGTCGCCGCTGATGTGCAAGCCGATGAAATCTGGCGCCTGCCGCCCTGGGAGGGCGTCAGCGATGTGAACGTCTATTTGCTCTGGAATCGCGAACAAAAGATGACCCGCGCCGAGTCGGTCTTTCTGGAGCGCTTCCAGCAGATGCTTATGACGACGGACGTGGCGGGAAGGTTTTAGCGCCTTGTTCAGCCCAGAACATCCGATATTCAATCCTTGCTCAATTTGGGTATGGCCATACGGCTACCCGCTTTGATTTCGCGCAAAGCCAGACTCGACTGAATAGATGCGATACCGACCTGGCGCCTCAGCACTTGCTCGATAAAGTCGCTATAGCTATCAAGATCCTCGGCCAACACTTGAAGTACGTAGTCGGCATCTCCGGTGATCTTGTGGCAGGCCAATACCTCTGGCAATTGCGCAATCACTGCCTCGAAGGCGTCCGGAGCGTGATCGGCATGGGTGGAAAAGCGAATGTGCACGAATGCCATGATATCCAGCCCGAGCATTCGCCGATCAAGGTTGGCTTGATAGCCCTTGATGACACCCGCCTCCTCCATTCGCTTGCGCCGCCGCCAGCACGGAGTAAGGCTCAACGACAGCCGTTCACTGAGTTCGGCATTGGAAATGTTCGCGTCCTCCTGCAACAACTCAAGAATAGCCAGATCGGTTTCATCGAGACTGATGCGCTTGGATATTTTTTTCTGCATGACGCCACTCCTGAGTAAAAACGCCCGAATAATCCACCGAACCACGAAAACAAAGCAAAGAAAGTGCAGCCCGGCCGGAACAGAATATTTGCACTGGCTTACATTAACGGATGCGCAGAATGTTTACAGTTTTCAGTGATTCCCACCGGTTGCACCACGGCACCGAATTGAAAGACGGTGTGCTCAAACCGTCTTTCGAACAGCCGAGTCGGGCCGACACGGTGCACAACCGCGTCAAACAGGTTGGTCTTGGTCAGATCATCGAACCGCGCGCTTTTGACCGCTCGTGTTACGTCAACGCACACAGCGAGCGCTACGTCAGTTTTCTGGAAAATGCCTGGAGCGAATGGTGCGCAACCGGTCGCACTCACGACGCCTTGCCACTGGTATGGCCGGTGCGCGATCTGGCCGGCGAAGAGGTGCCAACGTTCATCGACGGCAAGCTCGGCTTCTATGCCATGGATGCCGGCTCACCCATTACCGCGACGACCTGGCAAGCCGTGAAAACCAGCGCCGATATCGCCCTCACCGGCCTGGCCCTGCTCGATGAAGGCCACGACAGTACCTTCGCCCTGTGCCGCCCGCCTGGCCATCACGCCGCGCGCGAATACATGGGCGGTTATTGTTACCTCAACAACGCCGCCATTGCCGCGCAACAGGCCATCACCCAAGGCGCCAAACGTGTCGCGGTGCTGGACGTCGACTTCCATCACGGCAACGGCACGCAGAATATTTTTTATCAGCGCAGCGACGTCATGTTCGTGTCGCTGCACGGCGAACCGGCGGTGTCCTACCCGTATTTCTCGGGTTACAGCCACGAAGTCGGCGCGGGTGTCGGCGAGGGTTACAACCTCAACTATCCCCTGCCAAAAAACACTACCTGGGAGAGCTACCGCAACGCCCTGCTCCACGCCTGCAAAAAACTCCAGCAGTTCTCGCCGGAAGTGCTGGTGATTTCCTTGGGAGTCGACACGTTCAAGGACGATCCCATCAGTCACTTCCTGCTGGAAAGTGATGACTTCATTGGCATCGGTGAACTGATCGCGAGCGTCGGCTGCCCGACGCTGTTCGTGATGGAGGGCGGTTACATGGTCGATGAAATCGGCATCAATGCCGTCAACGTACTGCACGGTTTCGAGAGCAAACGCAGCTGAGCCACCCGCGCTCTACAGCCTTTCAATGTCTGGATCGGAGAATAAGAACATGACACTTTTCATAGATGTCGATGATGCTGCACGCCTGTTCACCCAAGTCGGTATCCGCCGCGCCATCCGCGAAATGGCGGGCTACATCGAAGCCGACTACGCACGCTGGGCGCAGTTTGATAAATCACCGCGCACGGCCAACCACTCAACAGACGGCGTGATCGAGTTGATGCCGACCGACGATGGCCAGCAGTACTCGTTCAAATACGTCAACGGCCACCCCAACAACGGCCAGCAGAACTTACTGACGGTCATGGCCTTCGGGCTTCTGGCGGATGTGCAGAGTGGCTATCCCACCCTGCTCAGCGAACTCACCCTGACCACCGCCGTACGCACCGCAGCCACCTCCGCGTTGGTCGCGCAATCGCTGGCTCGCCCCGGTGCGACCTCGATGGCCCTGATCGGCAACGGTGCCCAAAGTGAATTTCAGGCGCTGGCCTTTCATGAAATGTTGGGCGTCAACGAAATCCGTATTTTCGATATTGATCAAGAAGCGTCCCTCAAACTGAAGCACAACCTCGCGGCGTTCCCGGACATCGAAGTGATTCTGGCCAGTTCGGTGAAGGACGCGGTCAAGGGCGCGGACATCGTCACCACAGTCACCGCCGACAAAGCCTATGCAACCATTCTGACGCCCGAGATGATCGAGCCCGGCATGCACATCAATGCGGTCGGTGGTGACTGCCCGGGTAAAACCGAACTGCACGCCGACATCCTGCGCAACGCCCGGGTCATCGTCGAGTTCGAGCCGCAAACCCGCATTGAAGGCGACATTCAGCAACTGGAAGCCGATTCCCCGGTAATCGAATTTTTCCGGATTGTGCAAGGCGAAGTGGCCGGACGCGAAAACGATGTGCAGGTGACGGTGTTTGATTCGGTGGGCTTTGCCTTGGAAGACTTTTCGTCATTGCGCTATCTCAACGACCTGGCTCAGGCACAGCACATCGGCCAGCGCGTCCACCTGGTCCCGACGCCGGCCAACATCAAAAATCTCTTCCAACTCCTCGATCCGCCGCTGGCCAAAGCCTCGCGTCTACGCACCGTCAGTTGATCGGTAATAGCCGCCCTCGCCACTTGGCGAGGGGGCATTCAACCTCCAGGCATCGTCTTGATTAGCCGTTGCCTCTCTAACAAGAACGCTCGACACCTACTTTCTGCCAAAACTCAAAAACATAAAATCAAGAGGTTTTGTAATGAAATCGAACCCTTCCGGGCTGCTTGAACAGCCCGCGCTGCAGCGCACGCTCAGCAATCGTCACATCCAGTTAATGGCCATGGGCGGTGCCATCGGGACCGGCCTGTTCATGGGCTCCGGAAAGATCATCGCCCTCTCCGGGACGTCGATCATCCTCATCTACATGATCATCGGTCTGTTCGTGTTTTTCGTCATGCGTGCCATGGGCGAAATGCTCCTGTCCAACCTCAACTTCAAAACCTTTGCCGACTTCGCCGGCGCCTACCTCGGCCCGCGCGCGGCGTTCTTTCTCGGCTGGTCGTACTGGCTGAGCTGGAGCGTAGCGGTGATCGGCGACGCCGTCGTGGTCGGCGGATTCTTCCAGTACTGGTTCCCCGATGTGCCGGCGTGGATACCCGCCGTCGGCATGCTGGGGACACTGTTCGCGTTGAATGTGCTCACGGTCAGGCTGTTCGGTGAGGTGGAGTTCTGGTTCGCGATCATCAAGATCATTGCCGTCGTGACCCTGATCGGCGTCAGCACCGTGCTGATTGCCAGCTCCTTCGTCTCCCCCAGTGGCGTCACCGCATCCCTGAGTCACCTGGTGGACAAACAGGCGGCTTTCCCTAACGGCTTGCTTGGCTTCTTCGCCGGATTTCAAATGGCGATCTTCTCCTTCGCCGGCACCGAGTTGATCGGCACCGCCGCCGCTGAAACCCGCTCGCCGGAGAAGACCCTGCCCAAAGCCATCAACTCGATTCTGCTGCGGATCATCCTGTTCTACGTCCTCGCGCTGAGCTGCATTATTGCCGTGACATCGTGGCAACAGGTTTCCCCCGTCAAAAGCCCTTTTGTCGAACTGTTCCTCGTCGCCGGGTTCCCCGCAGCGGCCGGTATCGTCAACTTCGTGGTCCTGACCTCGGCGGCCTCATCGGCCAACAGCGGCGTATTTTCATCGAGCCGCATGCTGTTCGGGTTGGCGAGTCAAGACAACGCTCCGGGTATTTTTCGGCGTCTATCGGGCAACAGCGTGCCTCTGCTGAGCCTGGCCTTCACTACACTATTGATGCTGCTGGGTGTGCTCGTGCTGTTCATCGTTCCGGAGGTCATGACGGCATTCACCATCGTTTCCACCGTGTCTGCGATTCTGGTGATCTTCACTTGGTCGACCATTCTCGCGTCTTACATTGCCTACCGCAAAAAGCGTCCTGAGCTTCATGCCAAATCTGCTTACAAGATGCCAGGCGGCGTCCCAATGGCATGGTTCTCAATGGCTTTTCTGGGCTTCGTTCTCTGCCTGCTGGCATTAAGACCTGACACCCGCGTTGCCCTGTTGGTCATGCCGGGGTGGTTCATATGGCTGGCAATTGCTTATCAGCTAACACGTAGGAGGAAGCCTGAAAGCGCAGTTGAATCGGCAAGTCAATTCGGTTGAGCCGCTCTAACGGGGCCTGCGCTGGAGGGCTGTCACAAAGAGACAGCCCTCCATTTGAATCGCTGAGCAGAAGCTGTAGTGGCCCCGGCGGCCAATTGAAGAGGTAGGTTCTGGGTCCAACCAGCCTATCGAGACCCAAGACCAGAAACATGATTTCAACTTTGAGTACCACTTCAATACTACTAAAAACCACCCATTTCACTCTCGCCGCAGGAGAGTATGGGGAGCAACGCCAAAGGCCTTGCGAAAAGCGTGGCTGAAATGAGAGAAGTCGGAAAATCCGAAATCCAGCGCAGCCTGGGAAATGCTGCGGACTTGACCACGCTCAATAGCGTCGCGACTGGCAAACAATCGTGCCTTCCAGATTTCCGCGACCGGCGACTTCTGATGACGGGCGAAAGCACGCGTTACCGTGCGCGTGGAGACATGGTGAGCTTGAGCAATACGTTCGAGCGAGAGGTCCGCCTCGGTCAGATACTGGTGGATGTAATTCATGATCCGGCCGTACAGGTCCAGCTCGTCATGAGTCTGCTTTAAATCTTGGAGCTCCAGGCTGACCACCAGAAGGTCGAGCAACGTGCTGGAGTAACGACTGGATATTCCTGTGTTATGGAAGCCTGAAGGCATACTTGCGGCTTGACGTAACATCTCGCGTAACGGAATCACCCCTGGGCGGCGATCATCCAGAACCACAGCGGTGCAATCTGCTATGGAAGGCAAGCGCTGACTGAGCAGTTGTCGCGGAATGCGGACAAGGTGGTTATCAGTACCACCGAAGCTGAATCTGAATGGTTGGGATGCGTCATAAAGAAACAGATTTTCCGCCGCCAGCTTCGTCCGTCGGTCAGCCTGTTCCAGTTCACCGTAGCCGCTCCTGGTAAAACCCAGCCACAAATCGTCATTAGGATCGCTGCGCAGGTGTTGGGCGGACCGCTCCCAATAGTGCAAGGGTGCGGACAACGTGCAGATGTCCAGTGCGCCCATGCTATGCACCTCCAGCGCCCCGTCAAAATCGCTCTGCGCCAGCCGTTTGCTGTCGGCGTCCAGGCAGTGATGACAAACCACCTCCTTCCAGTAATCAAACCGCTGTGGTGCCGTAACTGCAAGCGTCGAATACTGACATGTCTGGTTCATTGCATTCACCTCGCGGCGGCGATTCAACAACAAAAGCGGGGGTAACGTTTTTGCGAGCAAAGCAATTAGCAGGCCATTTCCATCGCCTGATTCCCGCTGCCAGACACCTTGGAAGATAGCCGCCTGCGCTTACATAGGCCGATCCTTCCATCACTCCCCATGCCTCTTCTCAGGGCGCCTCGCCCCCTTATTTCAGCCCCCCGCACCATTGCTGCGCGGTGATATGCCGGCCTTTTTTACCTGTCCTTTTTAACCAAACGGTTGTCCATTCGAGCCAAGCACGTTTCATCCCCCCTCGATAATTTTTACTCCACGCCGTGTCCCTACAAGCACGAATGATGAGGTGTCTCATGCAACCACGAGAACAGCAGCGACTGTCCGACTCATCCTGGTTTTTACAGAGATGGGACATGGCACCCGAAGAGTTTGCCACTTACCTGGTGCAGCTCGGGATCTTGGTGCTGCAACGCCGATGGAGTGGTACCCACCGCAAAACAACAACATCCACTGGGATGTAGAACAGCGAACCGTCCGTTTGAGACGGAAATAAAGGAGCCCCCATGGAATCTGCAATCGATAAACATCTCAAATGTCCCCGGACTTTGTCCCGTCGTGTTGATGACGATTACAAGCCACCCTTCCCGATGTTTGTGGGGCGAGCTGACGAAAACGTGAAGCAAGTTGTAATGGCTTACCTCGGGGTGCAATTTCGTGACGAGCAACGCGCCGCCGCCCTGCAAGCCATGCGCTACATTGACGCAAGCTTTGCCCTCGCCGATGGCCCAGGGAATCACGACCTGACCTACCACCTCGACAATCAGGGTTACGGAAACTTCATCGCCGTGGGCTACTGGCGTGATCCCGCTGCCTATCACCGATGGCTACTTTCAGCGCCTGTGGCCGATTGGTGGGGCGACGATGCGCGCCTGAGCGAGGGGTTGGGTTATTTCCGCGAAGTCATCGCACCGCGCGCCGAGCAGTTCGAAACGCTGTATGCATTCAAGGACGATTTGCCAGGTGTCGGTGCGATCATGGACGGCATCAGCGGCGAGATTGAGGAGCATGGCTACTGGGGCTCGGCGCGCGACCGCTTTGCTATCTCACAGACCGACTGGATGCAGCCGACCAGCGAACTGCACGTCATTTCAGGCGACCCCACCAAGGGCGGCAGGGTCGTGGTACGAGGCCACGACAACCTGACGCTGATCCGCTCCGGACAAGACTGGGTCGAAGCCGGCGAGGAGGAACGCGCGCTCTATTTCAACGAGATGTTACCGCCACTGCAAGACGGCATGAACTTCCTGCGTGACGAGGGGCAGGCGCTGGGCTGCTATAGCAACCGCTTCGTACGCAATGTCGACCTTGATGGCAATCTCCTCGACATCGCCTATGACATCGGTCACTGGCGATCGCTCGACAAACTGGAACGCTGGGCAGAATCCCACCCTACTCATTTACGTATTTTCACCACGTTTTTCCGAGTAATCGGAGGCCTTTCGAAGCTGCGGCTGTATCACGAGGTCTCGGTAGCGGACGGTAGCCAGCAACTGTTCGAGTACATCAACTGCCACCCGCAGACCGGGATGATACGCGACGCGCAAGTGTCGCCCACCTGACTCCATCGCTGACTCCACTTTTAGCCCTGCGCGTCGCCTGATTGGCGCTAGCGGGGCTCTTTTTGCCCGAAAAAAGGATCTTCGATCATGAAACAGTTCCGCTACCTGTCGCTTGCAGCCCTCCTCCCCAGCCTTTCCTCCCACGCGCTCGAGGTGGATCCTGGTGATTACGAGCCGCTCCCCGTGGGAGCGACCATCGGCGTGGTTTACTACCAGCACGCCACCACGGATAGTGCCTATGCCCAGGGGCACAAGACCAGTTCCGATTTCAACCTGACTTCCGATGTCGGCATTTTGCGCCTACTGCACGTCTATCAGTTGAGCGAGCGACTCACCATCGAGCCTCAATTCCTGTTGCCCTTCGGTCATGTCTCAGGCGGTGGTGACGCCTCTGGTTTAGGCGACGCCAGCGGCATCGGCGACCTCATTCTCACTGCGCCGCTCAAGTACCGTCTCAACGACGCCAACGACACCCTCGGTGCGACTGCTTACTTGTACGTGCCAACTGGCGACTATGACAAAGACGACGCGCTCAATCTTGGCGAGAACCGTTGGAAGGTTGATCTCCAGGCCGCTTACGTCAAGCACTTCACTGAGAAGTGGGCCATCGACCTCGTCGGTGACGCCATCTGGTACGCAGACAACAACGACTTCGGCGCCAGCTCCGCCCGCCGGGAGCAGGACGTTTCCTATGGCGCTCAGTTGATGGGGCGCTACATGCCCGACGAGACCTCTGCGCTGGCTATCGGCTTCGGCCACAGTTGGGGCGGGGAAAACCAGATCGATGGTGTCAACCAGGACGACAGGATGGAAACCACCAACTTCCGCGTCACTGCCAGAAAGTTTTTCACCGCCAAGGACCAGTTCCAAGTGCAACTTGGACGCGACCTTGCGGTGGAGAACGGGCCCAAAGAAAACTTTCGCATGAACCTGCGCTACGTCAGGGTCTTTTAGACCCGCCCGTCTCTACTACCCCATTGTCCTTATCAACCAAGCGTGTGCCCAACGACGAATTCAACTCGGATCCGTCGCAAGACTTCGCATCCCGTATCAATCGTGCCAACACGAAGTTAGCTAATGAGATGCCTCTCACCCGAAACGGAGTAACCAGACAATGACCGACCAGCAACCCACCACGGAACAACAACCCTCCCTCTATACCCGTCTTGGCGGCTATGACGCTATTTATCAGTTCGCAGGCGCAGTGTTGAGAAAAACCATGGGACACCCCGCCATTGGGCACATCTGGGCTCATATGTCGGAATCGACGTTCCAGAAGGAACACATCAATTTTGTCGACTTTCTTTCCGAGCACTGGGGTGGAAGCGCCAAATACAGGGGTAGAGACATGGTCACCGCGCATCGCGGAATGGGGCTGACCGACGTGCACTGGCAGGCCGTGCTCGATTGTCTGGAGGCGTGCTACGACGACTACGGCCTGGCCCCGGATCTTCGTAAAGAGGTCAATGACTTCCTCATCAAGTTCAAACCGGCGGTGATCGGGAGCCCCTCCTATCGAGACGTCGTACTCGCGCACCCGGAAATGGACCCCGCCAAAGGGATGAGAAGCGTTGGGGTTGTCTGGCCAAAACCTGGGAAATCCTCTCAGAAACAGGCCACGCCAGAATCCGAAGACTAATGCGCTCGGCATAGGCCTACGGCAGCCAGGGCTCGCTCTGGCCGCCGACGGCTACCGTGGTTTGGCTATACAAAACAGGGGCAAGCGAGTCCCGCTCAACCAAGCGACTGTCCTCCTCAGCCAAGCACTGCTCAATCTGTGGAGATAGCTTGATACCAATCCCGGCCACGGCTCGCCAATCGTGCACACCGCGCCCGGGCATCCCCGAGATGACGTTTGAACAGACATTGCCAGCCCTACGGGTTGGCTCAGGACACAGGACACCCCATGGCCATCATCCGCCCGACTCTCGAACACGTGCAGGATCTCGCCAGCCGCTTGCACATGCAGCTGACACCCGAGCAAGCCAGCGAATACCTGGCGCTGATGCAATCCAGTTTCGATGCCTACGATCTCGTCGATGAGTTGCCAGACTTCATCCCTTCAGTGCGTTACGAGCGCAGTGCTGGTTATCGCCCTTCGAGCACGGATAATCCGCTAAACGCCTGGTACTACAGGACTGAGGTGATGGGCGCCGGTTCGGGCAAGCTTGCCGGCAAGACCGTCGCGCTCAAGGACAACATTTCTCTGGCCGGTGTCCCGATGATGAACGGCGCCGCACCGCTGGAGGATTTCGTCCCGTCATTCGATGCCACCGTGGTGACGCGTTTGCTCGACGCCGGAGCAACGATCCTCGGCAAAGCCACCTGTGAACATTACTGCCTCTCCGGTGGTAGCCATACCTCCGATCCTGCGCCGGTACACAACCCCTATCGCCATGGGTTTGCCTCGGGTGGCTCGTCTTCCGGCAGCGCAGCGCTGGTTGCCACGGGCGAAGTCGACCTGGCAGTCGGCGGCGACCAGGGGGGGTCAATCCGGATACCTTCGGCATTCTGCGGCACTTACGGGATGAAGCCGACCCACGGACTGGTGCCTTACACCGGGATCATGGCCATCGAAGCGACCATCGATCATGCCGGCCCTATCACCGCAAACGTGCGGGACAACGCTCTGATGCTGGAGGTCATGGCGGGAGCGGACGGGCTCGATCCGCGACAAGCCGCGCCCCAGATCGACGCTTACAGCGATTACCTGGGACGCGGTGTGAGCGGGCTGAAGATCGGCATCCTGCGTGAAGGTTTTGAACTGCCCAACCAGGACCCGCGCGTGGCCTCGTCTGTACGCAATGCTATCGCGGTGTTTTCGCGGCTGGGCGCGCATGTCGAAGAGGTATCGGTGCCTGAACACAAGATCGCCGGCTCGTTGTGGCACCCCATCGGCTGTGAGGGCCTGACGATGCAGATGATGCACGGCAACGGGGCCGGCTTTAACTGGCAAGGGCTGTATGACCTCGGGTTGCTAGACAAGCAAGCCGGATGGCGCGATCAGGCGAATGACCTGTCCGCCTCTCTCAAACTGTGCATGTTTGTCGGGCAATACGGTCTGGAGCGTTACAACGGTCGCTTTTACGCCAAGGCGCAAAACCTCAGGCGCCATGCACGCTCCGCCTATGACGCGGCATTGGCGCGCTATGACCTGCTGGTGATGCCTACCGTCCCGATCATTGCCCAGCCCCACCCGAAGGCGGGTTGTTCGATCACCGAGTACGTGGCCCGAGCGCTGGAAATGATCGGCAACGCCTCCGCCCAGGACATCACCGGCCATCCGGCCATGTCGATTCCCTGCGGTCTTGTGGAAGGTTTACCTGTCGGGCTGATGCTGGTTGGAAAGCACTACGCCGAAGGCACGATTTACCAGGCTGCCGCGGCATTCGAGGCGGCGGTTGACTGGAAAAACAATTAGCCGGTACGTCCCACGCAGCGCAAAAAGAATAAGCCGCCAAGCTGCCTTGAAGTCCAACGATGAGGAGTCACTGATGACTACACATGAAAAAAACACATCCACGCCGGGCGAGCGCGCACAGGCGCTACTGCAAGTGCTCAAACAGAAGGACCTGATCCCCGACGGTTACATCGAGCACATGACACAACTGATGGCACACGAATGGAGTCCGGAGAACGGTGCCAGGGTGGTGGCCAAGGCCTGGGTGGACCCGCAGTTCCGCGAACTGCTGCTCAAGGACGGTACCGCCGCGTGCGCCCAATTTGGCTATACCGGCCCGCAGGGTGAGTACATTGTTGCGCTGGAAGACACGCCCAGTGTGAAAAACGTGATTGTGTGCAGTCTGTGCTCCTGCACCAATTGGCCCGTCCTGGGCTTGCCGCCGGAGTGGTACAAGGGCTTCGAATTCCGTGCCCGACTGGTTCGCGAAGGGCGCACCGTCCTACGGGAACTGGGCACGGAGCTACCCGCCGAGGTCACCGTCAAGGTGTGGGATACCAGCGCCGAAAGTCGCTACCTGGTGCTCCCTGTGAGGCCGGAGGGGAGCGAGTCCATGGATGAAGAAGCGCTTCGAAAATTGATCACCAAGGATGTCCTCATCGGCGTGGCGCTACCGCAAGTAGCGTAGCCCGGACACTTTGTTTCTTTCACTTTTCAGAGGTATTCACAATGGATGGCTTTCACGATCTCGGCGGGTTTCAAGGCTTTGGCAAAGTCCCTCATACCATCAACAGCCTGAGCTACCAACCCGTGTTCAAGCAGGACTGGGAGCACCTGGCCTACAGTTTGATGTTTATCGGTGTCGATCATTTGAAGAAGTTCAGCGTGGACGAAGTGCGCCACGCCGTCGAACGCCTGGATGTCCGCCAACATGTCGGCACCCAGTACTACGAACGCTATGTGATCGCTACCGCCACACTGCTGGTCGAAACGGGCGTCATCACCCAGGCGGAGCTCGACCAGGCGCTGGGCTCTCACTTCAAGCTGGCGAATCCCGCGCATGCGCAAGGTCGCCCGGCGATCACCGGTCGACCACCCTTTGAGGTGGGCGACCGGGTCGTCGTGCGCGACGAGCATGTGGCCGGACATATCCGCATGCCGGGCTACGTGCGCGGCAAGGAAGGCGTGGTTCTGCACCGGACAACAGAAAAATGGCCGTTCCCGGATGCGATTGGTCATGGCGACTTGAGCGCAGCGCATCAGCCAACCTATCACGTCGAGTTCCGCGTGAAAGACCTGTGGGGAGAGGCAGCCGATGACGGTTTCGTGGTGGTCGACCTGTTCGAAAGCTACCTGGACAAGGCCGCCAGCTCGCGAGCGGTGAACGTATGATTGACGGCGCCCAGGCGGGCCGACTGCCGGTGACCGTGCTTTCCGGCTTCCTCGGCGCCGGCAAAACCACCCTGCTCAACCATATCCTGCGCAATCGCGAAGGCCTGAGGGTGGCAGTCATCGTCAATGATATGAGCGACGTCAACATCGATGCCGAAGAGGTGCAGCGCGACGTGGCGCTGCACCGTGGCCGCGATGAGTTGATCGAGATGAGCAATGGCTGTATCTGCTGCACGCTGCGCGCCGATTTGCTCGAGCAGATCAGTGCCCTGGCACGCCAGCAGCGTTTCGACTACCTGCTCATTGAGTCCACGGGAATTTCTGAGCCGATGCCGGTTGCCGAGACGTTCGCGTTTCTTGACGCAGAAGGCTTCAGCCTCAGCGAACTGGCGCGGCTCGATACCTTGGTGACGGTGGTCGATGGCAGTCGCTTCCAGGCGTTGCTCGAGTCGCCGGACCTCGTGGCCCGCGACGATGCACAGGCGGGCATGCCTGCACGCCATCTGGCGGATCTGCTGATCGAGCAGGTGGAATACGCCAACGTCATTCTCGTCAATAAACTGGACCTGTTCGACAAGCCTGGTTACCAGGCCGTGCAGGCCATCCTCGCCGGCCTCAATCCGACCGCGCGGATCATGCCGATGGTTCACGGTAGCGTTGAGTTATCACACATTCTCGGCACCCATCTGTTTGACTTACCCAGCCTGGCGTTATCGCCTGGCTGGATGAAACAAATGGAGGGCAGCGACGCACCGGCCTCCGAGTCGGACACCTATGGCGTAACGTCTTGGGTGTACCGCGAGCGCGCCCCGTTCCACCCACAGCGATTGCTCGATTTTCTACAGCGCCCCTGGCGTAACGGACGCCTGTTGCGCAGCAAGGGTTATTTCTGGCTCGCCAGCCGACACCTCGAAATCGGCCTGCTGGTGCAAAGCGGCAGACAATTCCAGTGGGACTATGTCGGGCGCTGGTGGAACTTCATCGAGCAGTCGCAATGGCCGCAGGATGAGTATCGGTTGCAGAGCATCACCGCCAAGTGGGACAGGATTGTCGGCGATTGCCGGCAGGAGTTGGTCTTTATCGGCCAGGATCTGGATACCCATCTTTTGCAGCGCGAGCTCGACGACTGCCTGCTGAGTGTTCAGGAAATAGCCGCCGGCCCGTTGGTCTGGCAGACCCTGCCGGGGGCGACGGCTTTTGACTCCCAGGCTTTATCGGCGCCAACACAATCCTTTTCAGGCTGATCCCATTTGACCGAGGTAGAGGTATCCCATGCTTTTTTTCAGCCGAACCACTCGCTGGGTATTGGTGCCGCTCGCCGACAGGCTGGAACAGCCTGACCAGGCGAGCACGCCGCTGTCGTCCAACAACCCGTTATTGCGTCGTATCCTGGCAAGCGTCGAGCAACTGTTGCAAGAGCGGAGAACCCTCAAGGAGCAGGCACACGCACTGACGTTGGACGTCAATCAATTGGAAGAGCGCCTGGCCTGCCATGACAGGCTGTCGCGGGAACGGGAGGCGCGCTGGGCAGTCATCACACAGGGCGCAGGTGAACTGTTCTGGGAGCTGACACTGGATGGAACCGGTGCACCTGCGCCGGAATCTGCGATGACGTGGATGGGGTCCGCGTCGAACTTCGCCCAAACTATCGATCAGCTCGGCGATTGGAGCGAACGGTTGCATCCGGATGACCGGCAAACGCATCTGACAGCGCTCGCCAGGCACCTTGCCGATCGTAGCGGGCAGACGGCCTTTGCGCTGGACGCGCGAATGAAGTCGGTATCTGGCGACTATCGCTGGTACAGGATCAGCGGTGCCTCGCGGCGCGATGCGCAAGGCGCAGCGCTCGCCATCGGAGGGGTCGTTCGTGATATTCATGAACAGTACCTGCATAACGAAGCGCTCGAACTGGCGGCCACACGCTTCGACATTGCCCGGGAAATGCTGCACGACGGGCTTTGGGATATCGAGGTGGTGGCCGGTGACCCGGCGAATCCGAAAAATACTATTTGGTGGTCCTCGCAAATGCGCCGACTACTGGGGTACAACACGGTTGAGGAGTTCCCCAACACGCTGGAAAGCTGGACTTCACGCTTGCATCCCGACGATAGCGCACGAGCCATCGGCGCATTCGTTGCCCATGTTGATGACCGCAGCGGCAAGACCCCCTTCGATGTGGACTATCGACTCAGACACAAAAATGGCACTTACCGCTGGTTTCGCGGCCGTGGGCAAACGCGCCGCGCACGGGACGGCTCCCCACAAAGGGTGGTGGGCGCCATCACTGACATCCATGCCCACCATGAAGAAAGCACCCTGCGCGAAGCGCAGACGCAACAACATCGGGTGATGCAAGAAACCCTCACCAAGTTGACGCAGATTGTTGCAACCATCCAGGGCATTGCCAGCCAGACCAACCTATTGGCGTTGAATGCCGCCATCGAGGCGGCGCGAGCAGGCGAAGCCGGTCGCGGGTTTGCGGTGGTCGCCGATGAAGTGCGCAAGCTGGCCACTCGAACCAGCCAGGCGACCCAGCAGGCGGCCGAGATGATGGACAGCTAGCTGCATCCAAGCGCCTGCGCGACCTGCTTGGGCACAGGACACCCACGACCTGCTCCAACCGCTTGAAGTCATAAAGCTCTATGAATGTCGCATGGGGTCCCTACCCGCCTTTTCCCCAGAACTCTTCGGCAGCCTGGCTGAGCATTGCTTTTGGGCGGGTCAGATGAATTTCCAGGGGGATATCCCAGCTTTCGTCGAGCGCTCTGACCAAGCGCCCATCCAGGACTTCCTGCTCGGTGAGGCTCTTGGGCAACCACGCCACACCTTTGCTTTCCAGGGCCATGGACATGAGTACCGCTGCAAGATGACTGCTGAAAAGTGGCTTGAGGTGAAGGTAGTCTTCCTTGCCACGCAGTCTGTGGGCGACGATGCGCCCCAGTCCGGACTCATGGGTGTAAGCGAGGTATGGCAACGTCGCAGGCGAGGTACCGAAGTGAGTGGAAGCACTCGCGAGAGGCACGAGAACGTCCTCACCGACCTTCTTGCTGATGAACTGGTCAGGCGCCAGTAAAGGCGGAACGTCCGGATGGCGATGGCAGAGCAGAAACTGAACCTGACCATGTATCAGCATCTGCTCACAGGCAGCCATGCTGTCTGAGTGCAGCTTCACGGCCTCAATTGGGGCGCCATTTTCTGAGCTTCGAAGCCACTTGGGGAAAAAGGTAAATGACAGCGAGTGAGTGGCCGCGAATTGCAGCGACCTGGCTGCCATGCCAGCGACCTCTTGCGCCTCGTTGCGCATTCGATACAGCTGCCTGGCCGCTTCCTGAGCGCTGGGCAAAATCTGCCGGCCTGCCTCGGTCAAGGTGGCGCCTTGTGGCGTGCGCACGAACAACTCCACCCCCATCCAATTCTCCAGCGAACGGACTCTGCGACTAAAGGCCGGCTGAGTCACATGGCGTGCTTCAGCCGCGCGGACAAAGCTGCCGTACTCCGCCAGTGCTGAAAGATCTTCGAGCCAGACGAGTTCCAAGGGGCCATGCCTCCTGTGCATAGGGTGCGGCATTAATAGCATTGGGCGGGTAACGTCGCAAAGCATAACGTGGCCTCACACACAACAAGAGGGACCCGTCATGCGTATCGTCGACATCCGTGAACAAACAGTTTCCATTGCCTCTCCGATTGCCAACGCCTACATCGACTTCTCCAAAATGACCTGCTCGGTCGTCGCTGTCATCACGGATGTGATTCGCGACGGCAAGCCCGTCATTGGCTACGGCTTCAACTCCAACGGCCGCTATGGTCAAGGCGCACTGATGCGTGATCGCTTCCTGGCACGTGTCACCGAAGCGGATCCCGATACGCTCGTCGACCATGAAAACAACAACCTGGACCCGTTTGCCATCTGGAAAACCCTGATGACCAACGAAAAACCAGGGGGACACGGTGAGCGCTCGGTCGCCGTCGGCACCCTCGACATGGCGGTATGGGACGCCGTCGCCAAGATTGAAGGCAAACCGCTGTATCGCCTGCTGGCCGACCGTTACCGTGGCGGCGTGGCAGATGACAAAGTCTGGGTCTACGCAGCGGGCGGCTACTACTACCCTGGCAAGGATCAAACCAAACTCAAGGCAGAAATGCAGAGCTATCTGGACCGTGGCTACGACGTCGTCAAGATGAAGATTGGCGCGGTGCCGCTGGACGAAGATATTCGTCGTATCGAAGCAGTACTTGAAGTGGTCGGCGATGGTCGTCGCCTGGCGGTCGATGCCAACGGTCGTTTCGATCTTCAGACCGGTATTGCGTACGCTGAAGCCATCAAGAAGTACAACCTCTTCTGGTACGAAGAGGTTGGCGATCCGCTGGACTATGCGCTCCAGGCCGAGCTTGCCAATCACTATGAACTGCCAATGGCGACCGGGGAGAACCTGTTCTCCCACCAGGATGCCCGCAATCTTCTGCGCCATGGCGGCATGCGCCCTGATCGCGACTACCTGCAGTTCGATTGCGCGCTGTCCTACGGGCTTGTGGAGTACATGCGCACCCTGAAGGTGATGGAGGAAATGGGCTGGTCTTCGCGCCGCGTGGTTCCTCACGGCGGTCATCAGATGTCCCTGAACATCGCCGCCGGCCTGCACCTGGGCGGCAACGAATCGTACCCTGATGTATTTCAGCCTTTCGGCGGCTTCGCTGACGGCATCCGTGTCGAGAATGGCTACGTAGGCCTGCCGGACATTCCAGGGGTTGGCTTCGAAGCCAAGTCTGCCCTGTATGCCGTCATGCGCAAGTTGGGCGAAGGCTGATCCCCCTGATCTGCGGCCTTGTTGAACGAGGCCGCGACACTCTGGCGTACCCACCGACGCCACGCCACATGCCCATCACAACAATAAAATGAGGTGCTTCCGTGGAAACTTCCAAGTCCCGCTGGTACGGCCAGCTGTATGTGCAAGTGCTGATCGGCATCGTAATCGGTGCAGCAATCGGCTACTTCGTGCCTGATATCGGTGCCAAGCTCCAGCCCTTTGCCGATGGCTTCATCAAACTGATCAAGATGCTCTTGGCGCCGATTATTTTCGGTACGGTCGTCGTAGGCATCGCGAAGATGGGCAGTATCAAAGAGGTCGGGCGTATTGGCGTAAAAGCGCTGATCTATTTCGAGATTCTTTCAACCATCGCTCTAGTCATCGGCCTGATCGTGGTCAACATCGTCAAGCCTGGTGTAGGGATGAACATCAATGCCAACGCGCTTGATGCCAGTGCCATCAACAAGTACAGCCAGGCCGCCAGTGAGCAAGGCGGCATCATCGAGTTTTTTCTCAATATCATCCCCCAGACCTTCATGGGCGCATTCTCCAATGGCGTCATGCTTCAGGTCATCCTGCTTTCAGTATTGATGGGTGTAGCCCTGGTTCAAATGGGCGAAACCAGCAAGCCGCTGATCAACACCATCGATCTGTTCCTGCAGGGCCTGTTCAAGGTCGTCGCAATGGTCATGCGCCTGGCCCCGATCGGTGCCGGTGCCGGCATGGCGTTCACCATCGGCAAATATGGAATCGGTACCCTGCTTTCACTGGGCCAGTTGTTGCTGGCGCTCTACATCACCACCCTGATTTTCATCGTGGTCGTCCTGGGTGCAGTGGCCCGATGGTCGGGGATGCCTCTGATGCAGTTCCTGCGCTATTTCAAGGATGAAATTCTCATCACGCTTGGCACCTGCTCAACCGAAGCCGTGTTGCCACGAATGATGGTGAAGCTGGAAAAGCTTGGCTGCAAAAAATCGGTGGTGGGCATGGTGTTGCCTACCGGCTACACCTTCAATGCTGACGGCACCTGCATCTATCTCACCATGGCCGCCATCTTCATCGCCCAGGCAACCAACACGCCATTGACCTTCGTGGATCAGATGATTCTGCTGGGTGTATTCCTACTGACCTCGAAAGGCTCGGCTGGCGTGGCGGGTGCGGGGTTTGTGACGCTGGCCGCAACGCTCACGACCATCCACTCCATTCCCCTGGTGGGCCTGGTATTGCTCCTGGGCATCGACCGGTTCCTCAACGAAGCGCGGGCCGTGACCAACCTGATTGGCAATGGCATCGGCACCATCGCCATTGCCAAGTGGGACAACTCATTCGATGTCGAAGCCTGCGAGCATGAAATCGCCGCGATGAAGCACGAAAAGGCCGGGAGGAAGGCATTGCTGGCGGAAAAATAGTCCGCGAAACGCCCCGGTCATTCCGCTTCAAAATGGCGATGACCGGTGGTGTTTCCCAAGTCTCGTGGTGTCACAAAATCGGGGACATGAGTGCTCAACAACGTCGCTGGCATTATGGCTGCCCTAGGCTACGGGTTTTTCTCCAGGCTCTCGGGGCTGCCCGCGCACAGACCATCCATCACCAGGTTCATCAATCTGGCGAGCCGTGGGCGCCATTCGCTTTGGGAATCCATTTGCCAGATTCCGGCAATGGCTAGAAAAAAATCGTCGTTAGTAATCCCGCTACGAATCGTGCCGGCCTTTTCATTTGCCCTCAAAAGCGTCTCGGCAGCCTCTTGGACTGGAGCGTATCCCGACTTCCCTGGGAACTCGTAAATAGACGAAGCTTGTTGTATCGCAGTAGCGAGCCCTGCTTTTGTCATTGCATATTCAGCCAGGCAGTCCATCCACTCCCGGAGCGCCTCCTTGGGAGTCTTTGTCGCCAGGAGTTGCTCTGCCAACGATGCCACCTGTTGCATCTCGAATTGATAAACCTCGAATACCAGCTTCTCTCTGGTAGCGAAGTGTCTGTAGAACGTGCCCTGTCCCACCCCGGCCTTCTTTGCAATGGTGCTCAACGGAACCGCAGGATCGCGAGTCAGCTCCAGCACAGCGACCTCCAATATCCGTTCACGGTTTCTCTTGGCATCAGAACGCATTACCAACTCGTCAGTCATGAGCAGATATTTCCTTCACTTTATTTCATTGCTAAGCGGACAGGTGTCCGGTAATGTCTTTGAAGTGGACGCTTGTCCGCTTAATGGCGTTTCTGGAGTTTACTATGAACAGCACAGGCAACACGATTCTGGTTACCGGCAGTACCTCAGGCATCGGCCTCGGTCTGGCGCTCAGGCTTCACAAGGCGGACAATAAAGTCATTATCGCGGGGCGTCGCAAGGCTCTGCTCGACAAGATCGTATCGGAACATCCCGGCATTGAATCAGTATTGCTGGACGTCTCCGATCCACAATCCATCCAGCGCAACAGTGAAGCGCTTGCGATCAGCCATCCGAACCTGAACGTCCTTATCAACAACGCTGGGATCATGCACTGGGAGGATCTGACTGATCGCGAAAGCCTGACCACTGCCGAAGATATCGTGACAACGAACCTGCTTGGCACGATTCGCATGGTGTATGCATTGACTCCCCAGCTGATCAAGCAACCCAGTGCCACGATAGTGAATGTCAGCTCAGCATTGGCCTTTGTACCGCTACCCGCCACGCCGACCTACAGCGCGACCAAAGCGGCAGTTCATTCGTTCACCCAAAGTCTTCGAGTTCAACTGGAAGATTCGTCAGTCGAGGTGATCGAGCTTGCGCCGCCGGGGGTACGTACCACTTTGCTGGGACAGGAAAACGACGAGCACGCAATGCCTCTGGAGGCGTTTTTGGATGAGATCTTCGAACTGCTCGAGATATCTCCGACCCCACGGGAACTTATTGTCGAGCGCGCCAAGCCATTACGGTTTGCTGAAGCGAGCGGTTCACATGATGAGGTGTTGAAAATGCTTGCAGGGTACAAACCACCGGCGGAATGACGTTAGCCGCAGGCAGCAACTGATGCCATCCGCCTACAGCGATGGCATCAGTTTACCTGGACGCTCGGCTACTTCTCTGGTGAGGCTGCCCTCGCATTACTCGTCGACTCAACCACGCAAACCACTCCTCTTTTTGTAACGACCTATGCCCCGGCAACCGCCTCGCGCACGAAGGCTTCATAAGTACGCAGCGGATGTCCAATGAGGGCTTGCAGCCGCTCCACGGTGCCTTCAGCCGCCTGCATGCCAAACGTCTGGATACCCTCCATCATCAGGCGCATGTCATACGCCAACCAGCTGGGGCCGTACGCAGCCAGTTGCCCTTCAAAGGCCGCTACATCATCACCGCCGTAGGCGATGTCTCGTCCCAGGGCCGAACTCCAGATCCTCGCCACGGAGGCTCCGGTAAGGACCTGGGGCCCGACCAACTCCAGCGTCACCCGATCCAGGGCAGAAGGTGCTCTGTCGCGTCGCAGCAGCTCTGCAACGGCCACATCGGCGATGTCACGCGCATCGATCATCGAAACGCCCGCCGAGCCGATCGGCATCGGGTATACCGAGTAGTTCTGAATCGTCTGCAGGACCATGCCTTCGTTTTGCATGAAGTAAGCCGGACGCAGGATGGTCGCGGGGATGTCGAGGCTTTCGATCATGCGTTCAACCGTATGCTTGCCGGTGAAGTGCGGAACCTGGGTGAACGTGTCGGCATGAATCACCGACAGGTAAACGATGCGCTCGATGCCCGCCTCCCGAGCGAGGTTCAGCGTGATGAGCGCTTGGGTCACCTCATCGGGCGTCACGGCGTTGAGCAGAAACAGCGTACGCACCGACGCCAGCGCGGCGCGCATCGAAGCGACGTCGGTGAGGTCGGCGACGACTTCAGTGACACCCGCGGGGAAATCGCGCTTGCCCGCTTGGCGCACCAGCGCCTTGACTTCGGCGCCCGCGCTGGCAAGGCCTTGGGCAACGAGTGAACCAACGGTGCCAGTGGCACCAACAACGAGAATGCTCATTTTGAATCTCCTGCAGTGAGTATCTGGACGGGTCATTGAGATGACGACGAAGAGAAAGTATTCCGTTGCACTCAAGAAACGAAGACCTCAAAATCCAGACACCTCGTTTCATATATGGAACACCATGAACCTGAACTCACTGACCGACTTCATCCTCGTCGCAACCAATGGGGGACTGGGGAAGGCAAGCCGCGCGAGCGGTATGTCCAAAGCCACCTTGTCGCGACGCATCAGCGATCTTGAAGAACAACTGGGTGTGAGGCTGATCGAGCGCAGTGCCCGTGGTCTGAAGCTGACCGAAGCCGGCGAGAGTCTGATGTCGCGAACGGAGAGCCTGCTGAGTGAAGTCTGCGAAGCCATGACGGCGGCACGCGAAGGCGTTTCGACACCCCGAGGGCACCTGCGGGTGGCCGCTCCGGTCCTGTTCTCCCAGCTTGCGATGGGGCGCATCGGCGCCGAGTTCTGCGCGGCCTACCCAGAAATCGAGATTGAAGTCACGGCGGAAGACCGCGCAGTGGACCTTGTGGAAGAACAGTTCGACGTCGCCATCCGGATCAACCCGAGCCCGGACAGCAATCTGGTCGGACGGTGTTTCGCCAAGGACCGGCTGGTGGTCGTGGCTGCACCTGAAATCCCCAAGCCGGCGCCCGGCGCAATCAGATCCGTGCCCGGCATCGTCACGACGACTTTTCAGCCCACCCAGTGGAATCTCGACGGAGGACAACTGATTCTGGAGCCGATCCCGAAACTGCGCTTTTCGTCGTTCCTGATGGTCCGCGATGCAGCCATCGCCGGTGGCGGCGCGGCACTCATCCCACAGTCCATAGCATGGGGCCCGCTAGCGCGTGGCGAGCTGGTTCAATGGGGCACCGTATCAGGTGTGGAGCCAGCGTTGTGGATCCTGCATACCTCCCGGCGCCTGGCTGCGCCCAAGGTGCGCGCCTTTGTCGATTTCATGTGCGATAGATACCCGGACATGTCGCTGGTTCTGAATGGATAGACCCTTTTCGCCCTACTCGTTCGCCCGCTTTGGTTCGGATACTTCACTGGCGTTAGTGCCCTCAAGCGGGATATCGAGGATGAAGGTTGCACCCTGTCCGGCGCCGTCGCTGTGCACGGTCAAGCTGCCGCCCATTTCCTGCGCCGCCAGCGCGCAGCTGTGCAGGCCGAATCCGTGACCGTCTTTGCGAGTGGTGAACCCATGGGTAAAGATACGCTTCAGGTGCTCTGGCCCAATCCCATTGCCGTTGTCGGTCACCGTAATCCGCAGGACCGGCCCATCAGCGAGAAAGGCGCCAAACGTGATGCACGGGCTGCGATCGCTCACGCCTTCCAGTGCTTGCCTGGCATTGCGAATCAGGTTCACCAGAATCAGCAGCACCCGGTGCCGGTCCAGTAACAGCAGGGGCAAGTCGCTGACGTCCTTGACCACCGTCACCTCCTGGCGAGCCCGTGAACCGGTACTCATGCGCAAGGCATCGTCAATCAACTCTGGGACTGGCACCGCCTCCACGACACTGACGGCAATGGCATGGGACTGCTGGGCAGCGACAACGGTTTTGATGTGGTCAATCCCCTTGGTGAGTTGTCCGAGTTCTTCGATGATGCCCTGCTGCTCTGCCGTCACCACCTCCGCCAGCTTGAGCAGGTAGCCGGGGAGCATCTTTCCTTTTTGGTCTCCGGTGAGAAAATCGCTCAGGTCATCGACGTGCTCGTTTATCAGCTGAGCCACCTTGCCCAGGCCCTGGGCTTTGGAGGCACGCATCTGACGGCTGACCGTCTCTGCCGAGACGTTCACGCTGTTGAGGACGTTGCCGACGTTGTGCAGCACGGCAGTGGCGATTTCGGCCATACCCGCCTGACGGGACTTTGCCTGCAGTTCGGCTTGCACGTGACTCATGCGCAAGGCCGCACGAACGCGAGCCTTGAGTTCCAGCGGCGAGAAGGGTTTGGCGATATAGTCATCAGCGCCACTCTCCAGCCCGGAGACACACGCCTCGCTGCCGCCGCGGGCGGTCAGCAGGATGACGGGCAAATGGGCGAAACCGGCACTGGCCTTGATTCTGGCTGTCAGGCCAAAGCCATCGAGCTCCGGCATCATCACATCCGAGAGGATGACATCGATTGGCCGTTGCTGCAGGAGTGCCCACGCCTGCTCTCCATTAGTTGCGGTGGCGACCATGTAGTCGTCGTGCAAAAGCTCGCTGAGGTAACTCAGCATTTCCGGGCTGTCGTCTACCACCAGCACCCTGGATTGCGAGGCGTGTTCCGGGTGCTGCTCGTCGTTTGCGCCTTGTGCCGTGGCTAAGTCGTCGTGACTGCCGTGGCGGCCATCATCGAACCGCAGGTGACGCTGTTCGGTGGTGATTGCTGCGCCTGGTGACGATCGCTCGCGCCCATCGCTGGCTTCAGTCAGTACGGCGTTTTGCTCAGTCCCCAGTGGCAGCCGGACAAAGAAGCACGATCCCCGTCCGAGCTCGCTGTTGACGCCGACTTCACCCCCCATCAGTTCGGCCAGGTCCTTGACCAGAGCAAGGCCGATGCCTGTGCCGCTGTATTGGCGCGTGGCGGAATTGTCGATCTGGGAGAAACGCTGGAACAGCAACGGCAGTTTGTCCGGCGCAATACCAATACCCGAGTCGTGCACGGCGAGTTCAAATCGCTCGCCATCAAGCGCAGTTGCTGCCAGGTGCACGGTGCCGCCAGAGGGTGTGAACTTGATGGCATTGCTCACCAGGTTGAGCAGGATTTTTTCGAAGTGCCGGGGGTCCACGAACACCGTACCGAGCGCAGGGTCGATGCTGCAGGTCAAGGTGCAACCTTTGCTCTTGGCGACCATGGCGGCATCCTCGGCAATCACACCCACCGCCTTGTTCAAATCGACGGGCGCCGGACATAACTCGAACTTGCCCGCTTCAGCCTTGGAGAAATCGAGGATGTCGTTCACCCGGTTCATCAGGCGCAACGCGTTGCGTTGGGCGCGGTCGATTTGCACGCGCCAGTCCGCCGGCGGGCTGGTCGCCGCCGAAAGCTGCTCCAGCGGGGCGAGAATGAGGGTCAGGGGGGTGCGCAGTTCGTGGCTGACCGTGGCAACGAAATCGCTCTTTGCCTGATTCGCCGCCTCGGCCTGGTTGCGCGCCTGAATGAGTTCGACGGCCTGCGCCTCGAGCATCGAGGTCTGCTGGTGCAGCGCGTCGGTCCGTTCAGCGACCATTCTTTCCAAAGAGGCCTGGACTTGCTGTCGTTCGGCCTCTGCCTCGGCCTCCAGCACGCGGATGCGCAGGGCATTCTCCTGGAACACCCGTACGGCGCGGGTCATGATCCCGATCTCGTCGCCGCGTCCGGCGCTGGCGATCTCGGCGTTCAGGTCGCCGGCCGCAAGCCGGCGCATGACGGTGGCCAGGGCCACGATGGGCTGCGCGACAAACCGCGACGTGCTCCAGGCGATGGCGCCGGCTAGCAAGATGGCGACGGCACCCGCCACCACTGTCGCCAGCATGCCGCGATCCTTGTGCACCAGGGCGTCGGAGCGCGCTTCGCCAGCGAAGCGCGCAACCAACAGGCCGGCGCTCCGTGCCTCGTTGCGCACCTGGTCGCGCGCGTCGCTCAAGGCGACGCTCGCCTGATGGAACCTGGCGAATGCCGCCCGGTAGCCGGCAATCTGATCACTGACTGTCAGGGGCTTGGCCGCGGCTTGCAGCCCTACAGACGAAGGGAGCACACGAGCAAGACGCGAAAGCTCGTCCAGGATGTCGCCGACAGCGCCGGCGACCTCGGCCGACGGCGCCAGGCGAAACGACAATGTCTGCGCCTCCAGGGTGGCCACACGCTCGGCGAAGCGCTTGGACAATGCGGCGGCATTGTGCAGCAAACCGGTTGCCGCCTGAATGTCGTTTGCGTCATGACCAAGGTGCTCGTCCATTTCACTCAAGATGTCGTCGAGGCCCTCGATCAGATCGCCGGCGGTGGAGAGATGCCGCAAAGCCTCGGCTCCCCGAAGCTTGGGTGCCTCGTCAAGGTGCTCGACCGCCAGGCTGGCGGCCGCGACCGCCTTCGCCAACTGGTCCAGCGTCTCGCCCTCCTGCAGCGCCCCCATCACCTCGCGCAATTGCTCGATCACCGGCGGCAGTGCCGCACAGGCATTGCGCGCTGCGGTAACGGCCGTGCTATCACCGGACACCAGGCTCTTGGCCACACTGGCGATGATGATCCCTTCACTGTTGCGCAGGATATCCAGGATACGGTGGGCGCTTTCGATGTTGCTCACCCGCGCCCCGTGGTCATCGGCGCGGGCATCAAGCTCCTTCAATCCATCGGCGACGCCCTGCTCGATGAGAGTCGTGGCCTCTCGCATCCGGCCATAGTGGGCGGTCATGTTCTCCGTTTCGCCATCCATGGTCAGGGTCGCCGCCCGTAAGGCCGTAATCGCAGTGGCGAGCCGCTCCAGGCTGCCCTTGAGCGATTGCGCTTCTGCCACCGGAATGGCGGTGAGTCCGGCAATCGCCGTCGCCACCATCCCTTCGGCCTGGAGCAGGCTTTCCTGGTCCCGGGTGGCGATGAAGTTTTCCACCCGTCCGGTGGCGCCGTTGACCGAGGCCAGAATTTCCGCGGAATGGCTGGCGGAGTCCACCGCACGTACCATGCCTCGCAGGCCGTAGAAGTTCACGACCGACACCACCAGCATCAGGAACACCAGTGCGGCGACCGCCAGGCCAATCCTGACGGCAATGGGTCTGTCCCTGGCGGGTTTGAATATCGGCATGACGTCTCGCCTCCTCGCGGGCCGCTACGGCTTCGTAACGTCCGGCTGAGGCGCCGGTGACGCTGTACTGTTGCTGGCCGCGTCGATCATTGCCGCAACGGACGCCTGGCTATAGGAAGGATTCGCGGCACCGCCTACTGGCATGGTGGCGAGCCAGGTGTCCAGGTCTTTCGCCTCGATGCGTACCAGCGGCACCTCGACGAACTTCGGCACCTGCTTGCCGGCCAGAATTTGCTGGGCCACCCAGAAACCCACCTGAGAGACACTCGGAGAGGCAGAGACCGAGATGGTTTCGTAGCCGTTGGCGTCGCGCTCCTGCTTCCACAGGGCGAGTTCGTCCTGGCGGTTGCCCATGACGATGATCGGTAACGGGCGCCCTGCTGCCTTGAACGCCATGGCAGCACCATAGCCGTCGCCACCCTGGGTCGCGACGGCATCGATGCTGGGCAGCGACGGCAGCGCCAGCGCCACCTCCTTGCGTGCGACGGAAGCCGTCCAGTTCCCGTACACCGTCTTGGCAAACTTCAGGCCTGGATAGTCGCTGGCGGCCTTGTGAATACCGTCACTGATATTCTGATCGGTGGCATCGCCGGCAATGCCGCGGATCTCCAGCAGCGTTCCGTTCCCCTTGAGGCGCCCGGCGATATAGTCCATTTCCACGCGCCCCATGGCGGACCAGTTGTAGTCCACGGTATAGACGCAGCGCTCGGTAACCAGGCTGGCCATGACGACCACCACGATGCCGGCATTGCAGGCGTCCCGGATCACGCCGTTGAGGGCCGTGTCGGACGCAGCCAGGATGACGATAGCGTTGACGCCCTTAACGATCATCTCCTGGATATGGGCCGCCTGTTCCGACGCGGAGTTATTGGCGCTGACCACCGGAGCCTCCCGGATCAAGCCATCCTTTTGCGCCTGGACGGCCATCTCTTGCCAGTTGCGCACCATCACCTTGCGAAAATCACTGCCTGCGTAGGAGTTGCTGAACGCAATGCTATGGCTTGCGGTAGGGCCCCGGGCGATGCCGTCGTCGGCCGCTTGGGCTGAATGAGCGGCAACCAGCACCAGTCCGGTCAGGCAGGCGGCGAAGCGCCAATCATGGAATCGGGCATTAAAAACTGTATGCATAGGGACTCCTTTCCTCGACGGCCAACACTTGAAACCCGTAGATTTTCCTGCAGCAGTGGTGAGCATAGTCTCGATTCAGATTGCTTCCTGCTGAAAGCCTACCGCCACTCGCTGACGCTTCAGGAGCGTCACTCCCTCGCAGCCAGGTTCATGCGCCCCGTGCTCTGTTACTTGCAACAAACACGTCAATCGCACCGAACCCCTGCCCTGCAAAACCCTCCAAGCACACGTAAACTGGGAATATCTTCTCGACTCGGCCCTTTCGGAGACCACAATGCTTCGTGTGTTTGAACGAAGACTCGACCCCTTCCCGCCCGACGAGGCACCACCTCCGCCGGTTGGCCTGACGCGGTTCCTGTGGGCCTGCACCCGGGGCGCCCGTGGCTATATCCTGGCGTTTGCGCTACTCAGTGCCAGTGTGTCGATCTACGAGGCCTGGTTGTTTTCTTTTCTTGGGCAGGTCGTGGACCTGCTCTCCACCTGGCAGACCGGCGGAGAAGCACAAGGGCAGGAAAGCCGGGTGCTGTGGGGGATCGGCATCGTCCTGATCACCAGCATCGGGCTGGTGGCGCTGCGGACCATGGTCCAGCACCAGGTTCTGGCGATCAATTTGCCGTTGCGGCTGCGCTGGGATTTCCATCGCCTGATGCTACGGCAAAGCCTTTCGTTCTTTTCCGATGAGTTCTCCGGCCGGGTCACGACCAAGGTCATGCAAACGGCCTTGGCGGTGCGCGAAGTCTTGTTCACCGTGATCGAAATCGCACCCGGCATCGGCGTCTACTTCATCGCGATCATCGCGCTGGCCGGTGGCTTCGCCTTGAAACTGATGCTGCCTTTTATTGCCTGGATCGTGCTATTCGGGCTGGCCATGCTGTATTTCGTGCCGCGCCTGGGGCAAGTCGGCCAGGAACAGGCCCATGCGCGATCGTCGATGACCGGGCGCATTTCGGACGCCTACACCAACATCACCACCGTAAAGCTGTTCTCGCACTCCAAGCGAGAAGCGCACTTCGCACGCGCAGCGATGGAGGATTTCAAGCAAACCGGCTTTCGCCAGATGCGCCTGGTCAGCCAATTCGAGATCGTCAATCAGACGCTGGTGGTGGCCCTGATCCTTGGTGCAGGCGGCTACGCCTTGTGGCTCTGGCACCAGGGCGAGGTCGGCACGGGTGCGGTGGCCGCAATCACGGCCATGGCGTTGCGTATCAATGGCATGTCCCATTGGATCATGTGGCAGATGACTTCGCTGTTCGAAAGCATTGGCACCGTGCAGGATGGCATGGACACCTTGACCCGTGGCCCCAAGGTACAGGATGCGCCGGACGCGGGCGTGCTGGTGCCCTCCGGCGGCGCGGTAACGTTCGACAATGTCAGCTTCAACTACAACGGTGAACGCCAGGTGCTCGATGGGCTTAGCCTGACGATCCGCCCAGGTGAAAAAATCGGCCTGGTGGGACGTTCCGGTGCCGGCAAATCCACGCTGATCAACCTGCTGCTGCGTTTCTACGACGTGGACAGCGGCGAGATTCGCATCGACGGGCAAAACATCGCCCACGTCACCCAGGACAGCCTGCGCAGCGCCATCGGCATGGTCACCCAGGACACCTCCCTGCTCCACCGCTCCATTCGCGACAACATCGCCTATGGCCGCCCGGAAGCGACCGAAGCACAGATCCGCAGCGCCGCGGCCAATGCCCAGGCCGACGGGTTCATCAGCCAACTGAGCGATCGGCAAGGCCACACCGGCTATGACACCTTGGTGGGTGAGCGCGGCATCAAGCTATCCGGCGGCCAGCGTCAACGCATTGCCATCGCCCGGGTGATGCTCAAGAACGCGCCAATTCTCTTGCTTGACGAGGCCACCAGCGCCCTGGACTCGGAAGTCGAAGTCGCCATCCAGGAAAGCCTCGATGAAATGATGCAGGGCAAGACGGTCATCGCCATTGCCCACCGGCTGTCCACGATCGCGGCGATGGATCGGCTGATTGTCATGGATGAGGGACGCATCATCGAACAAGGCACCCACGCCGAACTGCTGGCGAAAAATGGCACCTATGCGCGGTTGTGGCAGCATCAGAGCGGTGGGTTTCTGGGTGAGGATCAGGGGGTCGCCGAGGCCATGGTATAGGGATGACTCTGCCTCTACTGGCAGGCCTCCATTTCTTGTGACCAGGGAGCAAGCTCCCTCGCCACAAGAACGACGCCCCATGGTCAGCCCCGATGACGTCCTAGAACCACGTCTCCATCTGAATCCCGTACTGCCAGACACCACCTGCGTTGAAATCCGTCTTGCCGAACGAATCCGAAGCACTGTAGCGGTCCAGATCCGAAGACCAGTTCATGACGCTCGCGAACACCCGCAATTCAGGACGGGTGAGCAGGTCGCCCAAGTCCGGCTTGAATGTTGGTGCAACGGTGAATTTCCAAAAATTGCCGTCCACCGCGTTACGCTGCTTGTAGCCCTTGGGATCGAGGTCCATGGTCTGCCAGCTCATCTCGTAGGCCATCTCGAAATTGCTGTTGATCTCGTTGGCCAGTCGCACGTTCAGGGTCATCCAGCGGTAGTCATCTCCCTTGACGTAGCGGTCCTTGCTCTGCTCGGCCAGCAAGCTAGGGCCAATGCGCCAGCCGGGCGCAATCGGGGTTTCACCGTAAAGCGCCAGGCGCAGGGCCCGGGCTTCGTCGATCAGCTCACCGTCCGCACCGATGTTCTTGACCTCCGCGCCCAGGCCTTGCCCATAGAGCAGCGCCGTCTTGAAGAAGCCTTCGCGGCCAAAAAAAGTGCGCTGATGATTCGCGATCATGCTGTGCAGGCCGGAATCCGCCGGGGCCAGGCCCGCTTCATTGGTGCGGGTGCTGAAGTCATTTTTCTTCGAGCCGATGCCGTTGAACATCCACTGCCACTCTCCGTTGGCGAAAAACTGGTTGGAGGTCAGGACATAGCTCTCCACGTCAGCATTGACCCCTCCCTCACTGAAGTCCCCGTAATTGCGCCCGATCAGCGAGTAGTTCGAGCGCCAGTCCTTGTTCATCTGCACGTCGTAGATGCCACCGCCGGTACCGGCCAGGTAAACGACGTCCGAATCCAGCCAATGGATATCGAAGTTGTCCCGGTCGAATCGCTTGCCTGCCCACAGGGTGGCCTTCTCGAACATCGGGTTGCCCTTGAACGCGGCGAGATGGTCGAGTTCGGTAAACACCTGGCGCACGTTCAGGTTGCTTTCTTCGGCGGTCCAGTCATTGGAACTTTCCACGCCATCGGCAATGGAAACGGTGAATTTGGAACGGGTGCCATTCTGCGCATACAGCTCTTTCGAAAGGTCGATGCGCATGTAGGTGTCGTCCTCGTTGCCCAGTCGTCCGACCGCGCCACCCACGGAACCGGCCGGCGTCGTATAGGGACCGCCGCGCCCTCCCCCAGCCCATCGTTGATCAGCAATCCCGAGCGGGCGTAGCCCTTGAAGCTGAACCCGTCGGAGAGGTGCCCGCCGCTGCCCGCCTTTTCCAGGTTCTGCTGATTGGCTTCAAGTTTTGCCAACCGCGCGTCCAAGGTGGGCGCCACGGGAGTGCTCGCAACGGAGGCTGTCGGTTGCAAGCCAGGATGAGTGAGCTTGAGTTGCTGCAGTTCCCTGGCGAGAGCCTGGGCCTGCTGTTCGGCTGCGGCGGCACGCTTTTCCGCTGCGCTGGTGCGGGCTTCGAAGGCAGCCATGCGCTCTTCCAGCGTCGCGGCCTGGACAGTCGCCGCCGAGGTTCCGAGCACGCCTGCAATGAGCCAGCTTGATGCTTTCTGCATGTGGATTTCCCTGTTTTGTTTTTATTGTTCTGTCTTGCGACCGACCTTTTTTCCATGGAGGACCAATTGTCACGTTCCACGAAAAAAAGGATGCCTCATCGCAAATACGCTGCTACATTTGGCGATGTTAACGTTAACTTTTATAAAAACAAAAATAAAGAGGGCTTTATGAAACGACTCAAATCGCTCCTTCCAGCAGCGCTGTTCAGCGCTTTTGCCGGGCTTCCCTGCCTTTCCAGCGCAGCCGATCTGACGATCTCCTGCGGCGCGGTGGGTGCGGAGTTGCAACTGTGCAAAGGGGCTGTCGAGGCCTGGTCGAAACAGACCGGCCACAGCGTCGACGTGGTTTCCACGCCAAACTCGGCAACCGAGCGGTTGTCGTTCTACCAGCAGATCCTCAGTGCGCAGTCCAGCGACATCGACATCATCCAGATCGACATGGTGTGGCCGGGGATGCTGGCCAACCACTTGATGGATTTGCGCGAGGTGCTCCCCGCCAACGCGACCCAAGGCTACTTCCAGGCCCAGGTGGATAACGCCACGGTGAACGGGCGGCTGGTCACGATGCCGTGGTTCACCGACTCGGGGCTGTTGTATTACCGCAAGGACTTGCTCGATAAGTACGACAAGCAGGTCCCCCAGACCTGGGAGGAAATGACCGCTACCGCCAGGGCTGTGCAACAGGCAGAGCGCAACGCCGGAAATGCCAATGCATGGGGTTATGTCTTCCAGGGGCGTGCCTATGAGGGCCTGACGTGCAACGCGCTGGAGTGGATCAGCAGTCAACCGGACGGCGGCCTGGTCAATCCGCAAGGCGACATCGTGGTCAATAACCAGGCCTCAAGGGCTGCGCTGACGCTGGCGAAAAGCTGGGTAGGCGATATCTCTCCCCGTGGCGTGCTCAATTACACCGAAGAGGAAGGACGTGGGGTATTCCAGTCGGGCAATGCCCTGTTCATGCGCAACTGGCCGTATGCCTGGGCCCTGGTGCAAAGTCCGGACAGTGCGGTGAAGGACAAGGTCGGCATCGCACCCCTGCCCCGTGGTGGCGCGTCCGGCAGCCATGCTTCCACCCTCGGTGGCTGGGGCCTGGCGGTATCGCGCTACAGCGCCAGGCCCAAGCTCGCCGCGGAACTGGTGAGTTACCTGACCAGCGCCCAACAACAGAGACATCGTGCGCTGGTGGGTGCCTACAACCCGGTTATCGAGTCGCTCTACCAAGACCCTGAGCTGCTCGCGGCCATGCCGTATTACAGCCAGTTGCACAACATCCTGAACGATGGGGTCATGCGCCCCGCCGCCATCACTGCCGCCCGCTATCCCCGGGTCTCCAATGCGTTCTTCGATCAAGTCCACGGAGTCCTGGCTGGAGAGTTGCCGGTCGATCAGGCGCTGGTCGACCTGGAAAGCGAACTCACGCGCATCAAACGCCGGAACTGGTAAGCCACAAGGAAGGAAATCACCATGTCTGTCTCTTCTGTCCACGCGCCCTGCGCCGAGCATCTGCCCGCCCGGGAAACGCCGGTACAACGCCGCCGAGTACGCGCCGCCTGGCTGTTCCTGGCGCCGATGCTGCTGTGCCTGACCTTGGTAGCGGCCTGGCCGCTGCTGCGTACGTTCTGGTTCAGCCTGACCGACGCCAGCCTCGCGGATACCACGGGCGGCACCTTTGTGGGCCTGAGCAATTACCTGTACTACAGCGGCTCCGGCTGGTCCGGCGTGCTGGTGGATCCCCAGTGGTGGAACGCGGTGCGCAACACCCTGCATTTCACCGTGGTGTCGGTGGGACTGGAAATGGTCCTGGGGCTGCTGGTGGCACTGTTGCTCAACATCAAGTTCACCGGGCGCGCCCTGGTGCGGGCGTTGATCCTGATTCCCTGGGCGATTCCGACCATTGTCTCGGCGAAGATCTGGTCATGGATGCTCAACGACCAGTTCGGCATCATCAATCACCTGATGCTGGGCCTTGGTCTGATTGACGCGCCCCTGGCCTGGACGGCAGACGCGCAGCTGTCGATGTGGGCGGTGATTATCGTCGACGTCTGGAAGACCGTCCCTTTTGTCACGCTGTTGATGCTGGCTGCCTTGCAGATGTTGCCGGGCGATTGCTACGAAGCCGCACGGGTCGATGGCATCCATCCGTTAAAAGTGTTCTGGCGGGTCACCCTGCCATTGCTGCTGCCGGCGCTGCTGGTGGCAGCGATCTTCCGCATTCTCGATGCCTTGCGGGTGTTCGATGTCATCTATGTGCTGACCTCGAATTCATCGAGCACCATGAGCATGTCGGTCTACGCCCGCCAGCACCTGGTGGAATTCCAGGACGTCGGTTACGGCAGCGCCGCCTCGAGCCTGCTGTTCCTGGTCGTGGCAGTGATCGCCATCGTCTATCTGTACCTCGGACGCCGCCAGATGGAGGTCCGCTCATGAATCGGCGACTGCTGAAAAAAGCGCTGTTGCGCCTCGGGTTCTGGTGCCTGATCGGGATCCTGCTGCTGTATGCGGTCTTCCCTTTCTACTACGCCATCGTCACGTCGCTGAAGTCATCCACGGCCTTGTTCCAGGTGAGCTACTGGATCGACAACCCCGACTTTTCCAACTATGCCGCAGTACTCCAGCAAGCCTCGTTCCTGCGGGCCATCGGCAATTCGCTGGTGGTTTCGCTATGCGTGGTCGCGCTGGCGCTGTTCCTCAGCCTGACGGCTGCCTATGCGCTGGGCAGGGTCAAGTTTCGTGGCCGAGGCACAGTGTTGATGCTGGTCCTGGGCGTGTCGATGTTTCCTCAGGTCGCCGTGCTGTCCGGGCTGTTCGAGGTGATCCGGGCCTTGGGCCTTTACAACACGTCCTGGGCGCTGATCCTGAGCTACACGATTTTCACCTTGCCCTTCACCGTCTGGGTGCTGACGACCTTCATGGGACAACTGCCCCACGAGCTGGAAGAGGCGGCAATCATGGACGGTGCGTCGCCCTGGGTCACGCTGACCCGGGTGCTGCTGCCGCTGCTCTGGCCGGCACTGGTCACCACCGGCCTGCTGGCCTTCATTGCAGCCTGGAACGAATTCCTGTTCGCCCTGACGTTCACCCTGACCGACACCCAACGCACGGTCCCGGTCGCCATCGCCCTGATTTCCGGCGGCAGCTCCCATGAACTGCCTTGGGGGTTGCTGATGGCGGCGTCGGTGCTGGTCACAGTCCCACTGGTCATCCTGGTGCTGATCTTCCAACGCCGGATCGTTTCCGGACTCACCGCTGGCGCGTTGAAGGGCTGAGGCCCCATAAAGACAAGGAACCCTATCGTGAGCAAATTGAAACTGCACAACGTGAACAAACAATTGGGCGGCGCGCGCATTCTGCGCGACGTCAGCCTGGACATCGCGGCGGGTGAGTTCGTGGTGTTCGTCGGCCCGTCCGGTTGCGGAAAATCGACCTTGCTACGCCTGATCGCCGGACTGGACTCGATCTGTGACGGTGACCTGCTGATCGACGGACGCCGGGTCAACGACCTGGAACCCCGTGAGCGTGGCGTTGGCATGGTCTTCCAGTCGTATGCGCTGTACCCGCACATGACCGTCTACGACAACATCAGTTTCGGGCTCAAACTGGCCAAGACCGAAAAGACCAGCCTGCGCGAGCGCGTGCTGAAAACCGCGCAGATCCTGCAACTGGACAAGCTCCTGCAACGCAAGCCAAAGGAGTTGTCGGGCGGACAGCGTCAGCGGGTGGCCATGGGCAGGGCCATGGCGAGGGAACCGGACATCCTGTTGTTCGACGAACCGCTGTCCAACCTGGATGCCTCCCTGCGCGTGCAGATGCGCAACGAAATCGCCCGGTTGCACGCCCGGCTGGGTTCGACCGTGATCTACGTCACCCACGATCAGGTCGAGGCGATGACCCTGGCCGACAAAATTGTCGTGCTCAACGGTGGTCGCATCGAGCAGGTCGGCTCGCCGCGCGAACTTTACGAGCGCCCGGCCAGCCGCTTTGTCGCCGGTTTCCTGGGCTCGCCCAGGATGAATTTTCTTGCGGCGTTTCTGCATGCGCCAGGGGAAACCAGCCTGGTGGAAAGCTTTGTGTTGGGCAAGGCATCCCTGCCCTTCGACAGCTCCGGCCTCGCGGCGGACACCCAACTGAGCCTGGGGATCCGCCCGGAACACGTGACGCTGGAAGTCGCGCCAGGATCCGCTGGCGTGGTCGTGACCGGGGTCGAATACCTCGGTAGCGAAACCTATGTGCACGTCGATACCGGCCAGGACGAGCCGCTGATCTGTCGTTGCGAGGTGAACGCAGGCTGGCAGGTCGGCGACCGGGTCAAACTGCGCCTGGAAACCGACAATCTGCACCTGTTCGATACCGACGGGGTGGCCTTGAAGCGTCACGCCCTTGAAACCCTGCCCGATGGCGTGCCACTGCGCCCGGCCCCCGCAGGCGCCCTATGACCTTGTCTTTGAATACCATGAACGCACCTATGCCCCCTGCAACCCTGTCCCCGGCCCTTGAACATGCACAGCAGGCGCTGAGCGATGGCCTGTCCCGCGTCATCCAGGATTACCGACCCGACTATCATCTTGCCCCTGTGGCGGGCTGGATGAACGACCCTAACGGAGTGGTGTACTTTCGCGGCGAATACCATGTGTTCTATCAACACCACCCCTTCGAAGCGAAATGGGGGCCAATGTATTGGGGCCACGCCAAGAGCGCCGACCTGGTTCATTGGCAGCATCTGCCCATCGCTCTAGCGCCAGGCGACGACTTCGACCGTGACGGCTGCTTTTCCGGCAGTGCGGTGGTGTGCGGGGACACCCTGGCGCTGATCTACACCGGGCATGCGTGGCTGGGGGATGTGGGGGATGAACGCCTGATCCGACAAGTCCAGTGCCTGGCCACCAGTACCGACGGCATCCACTTCGTCAAGCACGGCGCGGTGATCGAGCGCCCACCCGAGAATACGATCATGCACTTTCGTGATCCCAAGGTCTGGAAGCAGGATGACCATTGGTACCTGATTGCCGGCGCCCGCCTGGGCGACACGCCACTGCTGCCGCTGTACCGCTCGACGGATCTGCACGCCTGGGAGTTCCTTGATTATGTCGACCAGGGCGAGGAAGGCGATGGTTATATGTGGGAATGCCCGGATCTGTTTCGACTGGGCGGACGCGATGTGCTGCTGTATTCCCCCCAGGGCATGCATCCCCAGGGTTACGAACGTCTCAACAAGTACCAGACCGGTTACCGGGTAGGCCGGCTCGACAGCGATTGGCACTTCACCGGCGGGCCCTTTATCGAACTGGATAATGGCCATGATTTCTACGCCGCGCAAACGCTGGAGGCCGCCGATGGGCGACGCCTGGTGTGGGCGTGGCTCGACATGTGGGAGAGCCCGATGCCGAGCCAGGCGCATCACTGGTGCGGCATGCTCGGCCTGCCTCGCGAGCTTGAGTTGCAGGCCGATCGCTTGCGCGTGTTTCCGGCGCGGGAGCTGACGGCCTTGCGCCAGGCGCTGCTTCTCGGCACGTCGCCGTGGGCCGGTCCGGGCACTCAATGGTTATCGCACATCAGCGGCGACCGGCTCGAGCTCCTGGTGCACCTGGACCTGCTGGGCTGCACCGACGGTCACCTGGGCGTCGCCTTGCGCTGCAGCACTGATGACGAAAGCGCTGAACAAACCCTGCTCTACTACGATGGGGCGTTGCAACGCCTGGTACTGGATCGCAGTCGCTCGGGGGCGCAAGTCGACGGTCAGCGCAGCGTGCCGATAGACCCGTCACTTGAGCAGTTGGAGTTGCGGGTGTTTCTTGATCGTTCATCCATAGAGGTGTTTGACCAGAGCGGACGCTTCAGCCTCAGCAGCCGCCTCTATCCCCGCTCCGACAGCCTGGGAGTGAAGTTGCTGGCCAGCGGGAACGGCGGACACGTCTCCATTCCCAGGGCATGGCCGCTGGGATCAGGCTGGCTATGAACGGTCGCGAGAAGCCCGGACCCTGTGTCATGATTGCCCGTCAACCTGACGGGCCCCACTTCGCATGACTTCAGTGAAAGACGTTGCACAGCTGGCCGGCGTGTCCCTGATGACGGTTTCCAGAGCGCTCAACAATCCGGAAAAACTGAGCGCCGAAACCCTTCAGCGGGTACGGAGCGCCATTGATGAGTTGCAGTTCGTACCGAGCCTGTCGGCACGCAGAATGCGTGGCGATAACCTCCAGGCACGGACCATCGGTGTGTTCGCCCTGGACACTGCGACCACGCCGTTCGCGGTCGAGCTGCTGCTGTCCATCGAACAGACCGCGCAGCAGGCAGGCTGGAACGTCTTCATCCTCAACCTGTTGAACAACCCGCCCACCGACCAGGACATCGACCTGATGCTCTCGCACCGTCCCGACGGGTTGATCTTCAGTGCCATGGGGTTGCGCCAGGTGAGCATTCCCGAGCGCCTGAAGAGCAAACCGCTGGTGCTCGCCAACTGCCTGGAGGATGACGGTCGTCTGGTCAGTTATGTGCCCGATGACGAGACCGGCCAGCATCGCGCCGTGCATCACGCCTTGAGCCAGGGCTATCGGCGCCCGCTGTGCATCAATCTGCCAAAACGCAGCCTTGCCTGGGGTCTGCGACAGGTCGGCCTGCAGCGTGCCTGCCAGGCATTCGGGCTGCCTCCCGAAGCACTGCTGCAATACGACCTTTCCGATCACGATGCCTATGGTGAAACCGCCACCATTCTTGACCGGCACATCGTCGACGGCCGCCCCGAGTTCGACATCCTGATCTGCGGCAACGACCGCATTGCTTTTTGTGCCTATCAGTTGCTGTTGGGCCGTGGCCTGAAGATTCCCGGTGACGTGGCCGTGCTCGGCTATGACAACATGATCGGCATCGCCGAACTGTTCATCCCGCCCCTGACCACGGTGCAACTGCCGTACTACGAGATCGGCCGTCAGGCCGCCCGGCACCTGATCGAAACGCTTGAGGTCACGGGCACCCAGCCAGTGGATTGCCCGTTGGTGATCAGGGCGTCGCTCTAGACCGACGCCCCGTTCGCCCCCCCTACTTCGCACCTTCGCAGTTGACCATCCAGGCAATCCCGAAACGGTCTTCGAACATGGCGAAACGTTCCGCCCAGAAAGTCTTTGCCAACGGCATGTGCACGCTGCCCCCCGCACTCAAGCCATTGAACAGTCGCTCGGCCTCGGCCACGCTGTCGACATTGAGGGACACCGAAACGCCCTGCGGCTTGCGGTAAGGCTGGCCCGGCGGACAATCGGAGGCCATCAGGCTGAAGTCGCCGACGGTCAGGCAGGTATGCAGGATCAAGTTGTTGTCCTTGGGCATGCCCGTTTCTTCAGGCGCTTCGGCAAAGGTCATGGAAAACTGCTCACCGCCCAGCACGTCCTTGTACAGCGCGAAGGCTTCCTTGCAGTTACCGTTGAAGGTCAGGTAAGGAATGATTCTCATGGTCGGATCTCCTGGTGTCAGGTTCTACGATTGATCAGACATCTGCGCCCGCAGGCGTGCTTCCTGCTCGCGCAGGTCGGGAGTAAAGGTCTCGCCGAAATCCTCCATTTCGAAGATCTGGCGGATTTCGATTTCGCTGTCGCTGACCATCGGGTTTGGACAACGCTTGACCCAGTCAATGGCCTCCTGCAGCGACTGGACCTGGAAGATCCAGAAGCCGGCGATCAGCTCCTTGGTTTCAGCAAAGGGGCCGTCGACAACGGTCCGGTTCTTGCCGGAAAACTGTACGCGCACGCCCTTGGAACTGGGGTGCAGGCCTTCACCCGCGAGCATTACCCCGGCCTTGACCAATTCTTCATTGTAGGCACCCATGGCGGTCAGCAACGCTTCACTGGGCATTTCCCCGGCTTCCGATTCCGGGCTGGCTTTGACGATCACCAAAAATCGCATGGTCTTATCTCCTGATGCTGAGTAAGCCGCCGTTGCAGCGGTTCCATGGATAATCGAATGACAGTGGGAGAAATCGACAGGCTGGCTGAATTATTTTTCGAACCTATATGAAAACGCCGCCTGATAAGCGCGGCACTGTTCACTTGCTCGGAAACAGTCGCGAGGGAGCTTGCTGCCGCCTGAGTGCAAAGCGCCCACAAAAGAAAGGGCCGCTATGCGGCCCCAGCGGGAGCAAGCTCCCTTTCCACGAATCGGTGTTCTCAGAGGCCGATCAAGCAACCAGATCGCTGGCACTGAAGGTGTTGACACCCACCAGTTGGATTTCGAAATCCGCTCCCAGATTGCCGTCGATATTGCCGGAAAGCACATGGTCGACGAAGCGCAATTGCCCTGCACCGCTGAAGTCAGCCGAATCGATGAAGCTGAACTGGTTGATTCCTGCAGCGAGGATATTGGCATCCAGCTTCGACAGGTCAAGCTTATCGCCTTGGAGTTGACTGAAATCCAGAATGATGTCGCGAGCATTGCCGATACCCAACTCATTTAACGCGCCGAACATGAAGCTATCGGCTCCGGTCCCCCCCGTCAGGGTGTCAGTGCCAATGCCACCGATCAGCACGTCATTGCCCGCGCCGCCGTCAAGCTGATCATTGTCTGCGCCGCCATCCAGAATGTCCGCGCCGTCCAGGCCGTTGAGCACGTTCGCGGCGCCGTTGCCGATCAGGCTGTTGTCCAGCGCGTTGCCAGTGAGATTGATGGCGGAGAGGCCGACCAGTTGACCATCCTCGACATTGGCCGACAGGGTATAGCTGACCGACGTGCGTACCAGGTCATGGCCTTCGTCGGCGAGCTCGGTGACCGTGTCGCCGATATTGTCGAGGACATAAAGGTCATCCCCCGCACCGCCAATCAGCGTGTCCTGCCCGGCGCCACCGACCAGCACGTTGTTGCCCGCGTTGCCGGTCAGTACGTTGTCAAGGGCGTTACCGAGGCCGTTGATGTTGTCATTTCCGATCAGTGTGAGGTTTTCCAGGTTGGCACCCAGCCCCCAGCTCACCGAAGAGCGCACGATGTCGATCTCGCCGGCCAGGGTGCTGTCTTCGCTGATCACGTCACCGACGTTGTCGACCACATAGGTGTCGTTGCCGGCGCCGCCGATCAGCGTGTCCGCTCCGGCGCCACCGACCAGCACGTTGTTGCCCGCGTTGCCGGTCAGTACGTTGGCAAGGGCGTTACCGAGGCCGTTGATGTTGTCATTTCCGATCAGCGTGAGGTTTTCCAGGTTGGCACCCAGCCCCCAGCTCACCGAAGAGCGCACGCTGTCAATCTCGCCGGCCAGCGTGCTGTCTTCACTGATCACATCACCGACGTTGTCGACCACATAGGTGTCGTTGCCGGTGCCTCCGATCAGGGTGTCGGCTCCGAGACCGCCATCCAGCAGGTTGGCCTCCACGTTACCGGTGAGGCGGTTGTCCAAGGCGTTGCCAGTGATATTGATGGCCGAGAGGCCGACCAGTTGACCATCCTCGACATTGGCCGACAGGGTATAGCTGACCGACGTGCGTACCAGGTCATGGCCTTCGTCGGCGAGCTCGGTGACCGTGTCGCTGATATTGTCGAGGACATAAAGGTCATCCCCCGCACCGCCAATCAGCGTGTCCTGCCCGGCGCCACCGACCAGCACGTTGTTGCCCGCGTTGCCGGTCAGTACGTTGGCAAGGGCGTTACCGAGGCCGTTGATGTTGTCATTTCCGATCAGCGTGAGGTTTTCCAGGTTGGCACCCAGCCCCCAGCTCACCGAAGAGCGCACGCTGTCAATCTCGCCGGCCAGGGTGCTGTCTTCGCTGATCACGTCACCGACGTTGTCGACCACATAGGTGTCGTTGCCGGCGCCGCCGATCAGCGTGTCCGCTCCGGCGCCACCGACCAGCACGTTGTTGCCCGCGTTGCCGGTCAGTACGTTGGCAAGGGCGTTACCGAGGCCGTTGATGTTGTCGTTTCCGATCAGCGTGAGGTTTTCCAGGTTGGCGCCCAGCCCCCAGCTCACCGAAGAGCGCACGGTGTCGATCTCGTCGGCCAGGGTGCTGTCTTCGCTGATCACGTCACCGACGTTGTCGACCACATAGGTGTCGTTGCCTGCGCCGCCGATCAGCGTGTCCGCTCCGGCGCCACCGACCAGCACGTTGTTGCCCGCGTTGCCGGTCAGTACGTTGGCAAGGGCATTACCGAGGCCGTTGATGTTGTCGTTTCCGATCAGCGTGAGGTTTTCCAGGTTGGCACCCAGCCCCCAGCTCACCGAAGAGCGCACAATGTCGATCTCGCCGGCCAGCGTGCTGTCTTCGCTGATCACGTCACCGATGTTGTCGACTACATAGGTGTCGTTGCCGGTGCCGCCGATCAGCGTGTCCGCCCCGGCGCCACCGACCAGCACGTTGTTGCCCGCATTGCCGGTCAGTACGTTGGCAAGGGCGTTACCGAGGCCGTTGAGGTTGTCATTTCCGGTCAGCGTGAGGTTTTCCAGATTGGCGCCCAGCCCCCAACTCACCGAAGAGCGCACGGTGTCGATCTCGCCGGCCAGGGTGCTGTCTTCGCTGATCACGTCACCGACGTTGTCGACTACATAGGTGTCGTTGCCGGTGCCTCCGATCAGGATGTCGGCTCCGAGACCGCCATCCAGCAGGTTGGCCTCCACGTTACCGGTGAGGCGGTTGTCCAAGGCGTTGCCAGTGATATTGATGGCCGAGAGGCCGACCAGTTGACCATCCTCGACATTGGCCGACAGGGTATAGCTGACCGACGTGCGTACCAGGTCATGGCCTTCGTCGGCGAGCTCGGTGACCGTGTCGCTGATATTGTCGAGGACATAAAGGTCATCCCCCGCACCGCCAATCAGCGTGTCCTGCCCGGCGCCACCAACCAGCACGTTGTTGCCCGCGTTGCCGGTCAGTACGTTGTCAAGGGCGTTACCGAGGCCGTTGATGTTGTCATTTCCGATCAGCGTGAGGTTTTCCAGGTTGGCACCCAGCCCCCAGCTCACCGAAGAGCGCACGATGTCGATCTCGCCGGCCAGGGTGCTGTCTTCGCTGATCACGTCACCGACGTTGTCGACCACATAGGTGTCGTTGCCGGCGCCGCCGATCAGCGTGTCCGCTCCGGCGCCACCGACCAGCACGTTGTTGCCCGCGTTGCCGGTCAGTACGTTGGCAAGGGCGTTACCGAGGCCGTTGATGTTGTCATTTCCGATCAGCGTGAGGTTTTCCAGGTTGGCACCCAGCCCCCAGCTCACCGAAGAGCGCACGCTGTCAATCTCGCCGGCCAGGGTGCTGTCTTCGCTGATCACGTCACCGACGTTGTCGACCACATAGGTGTCGTTGCCGGCGCCGCCGATCAGGGTGTCTTTACCGGCAAGACCATTCAGAACGTTACCCAGTGCATTACCTATCAGGGTATCGTCATTGGCCGAGCCCACAGCGTTTTCGATCTTGGCGCCATAGGCTATCGCCAGCCCTTCATTAAAGGCGGTATTGGTGTCTGTGTTCAGGAATGCCTGGCCGATCTTGCTGAACTGCCCCTCATTCAGATTGATGCGCACTGCCGACAGCTGATTACTGGCATCGATCGTGTCATTGCCACCGGCGTCCCAGATGGTCTCGAATACCGACTGGTCAACCGCCCAGCTATAGGTGTTGTTACCGGTCTGCCAAAGGGTATTGGCACCATAAAGACTCTGGATGGCGGCAATATCCAGCAGCATGGGGGTGGTCGGCTCATAAGAGTACGAGTTGTGGTAACTCATGACCGTATAACGGACATCATCGTACTGGGCAGCAAGCACCGTGGGGTTGCTAGGACCTGGGGTGAACGGATGCTTGAGACCCAGCGCGTGGCCAATTTCATGCACGAAAGTCAGATAATCGTAACTGCCCTGAACGGGGCTTGGGTCGCTCGTCGCCGGCCCGATCCAGACGTCACCGGCGCTGGCGCTCAGGCCGGGGAAATAACCCCAGGCGGCGGTGCCGTCGTCCATGTCCCCATAACCACCGAATCGCAAGTCGCCGACGTTGGTGGAAGACTCGCTCACCTGGGTGAACTTGATATCGGCCACTGAACTCCATTTGCCCAGGGCGCTGACAATGGCGCTTTGTTGCGCTGAAGACAGGACGTAGCCAGACGTGTATTCATTTACGTTGCTATAGGAGCTGGCGAAATATGAATCGGTGGTCATGAAACTGTATGTCAAGGCCGTGGAGAACGTGCCGTTGGTATCCATCCAGTAAGTGCCGTAGATCAGGCTGTCGACTTGGGCATTTCCGGTCAAACTTGCCGGCAGAGCAAATGTAAAACCAGCGGGACTTGGCATACGAACTTCCTGTGTGCAGATCTGCGGACCTTCCTAGGATGCGGCCGCTACAAGTGATCATAGTGTTGGAAAATGGCGGCATTAATATCACATTGCCACCACCCTATCAATTCTGACGCTATTTTTTTGGCGCAACAAGCCAGTCATTGGCCTTGCGAATATCCCCATCCCCCAACCTTCCGCTCCAGCGCTGCAGGACCAGCAAGCTGGTTACGAACCGATACTGGGACTGATAGAAGTCACGCCGTGCGCGAAACTCTTCCTTGATGCTGTCCAGTACGTCCACGGCATTCTTGACGCCATATCCGAAGGCCTTCTCCGTGGCCATCCGTGACTTTTCAGCGGACTCCAGCGCATGGCGCGTGGCCTTGATGCGGCTGAGTTCGGCCGACATCCCGAGATAGGCGGTGCGTGTCTCCTTGATCACCTGGCGCCGCAAGGCCTCCAGCTCTTGCTGGGCGGCTTCCTTATCGCTTTCGGACGTCGATACCCGAGCACTGGTGGATCCACCGCTGTAGAGCGGCACCTGCAAATCAAGGGATGCGACGAGGTTGTCCGAGCGCGGCGTCACTGCCCCCTCATAACCGATATCGCTGCGTTGCGCCGTCAGGTTCAGGCCCAGACGGGGCAGATGGCCGGCCCTGGCCTCACCGATAGCCGCCTCGGCGGCACGGATACTGTGCTCGCGGGCGTGCAGTGCCGGGTTGCTATCGAGTGCTGTCTGCACCCAATAGTCCGGGGTCTGCGCCGGCAGACTGAAAGCCGGATTGTCGCCGATGCGCTTGAAAGGCTCCTGGACATCGCGCCCCACCAATTCGGAAATGGCTTCCCGACTGACCTGGACCTTGTTGCCGGCTTCGATCTCATCCGCCTTGAGCGCATCCACTCGCGCCTCGAGGTCAAGCGTATCGGTCACCATCGCCATCTGCCGCGCATACAGCGCGTTGACGCGCTTGAGGTTGCGCTCGGTCGCATCCAGCTCGCTGCGCACCAGGGACAGCTCATCCTCCGCCGCGAGTACGGCGAAGTAGCGCTCGGACAGGTCGATGCTGGACTGTACCTGGGTGTCGTCGGATTCGTATTCGCTCTGTCGGGCCAGTTCTACGTACTTCTGGTAACTGCGCCAGACCTGCGGGTCGTAGATCACCTGGCTGAGCGCCACGGCCATGCGCTTGCCATTGTACTGGATACGGCTCAGGTCATCGTCACGCCGACCGCGATTGACGCTGCCGCTGGCGTTGAGCTGTGGCAGCAGTTGGCCAAGGGCCGCACGCTCGTTGCCCTCCCCGCTGTGGATCCGGGCTTGCGCCCGCAGAATACGCGGATCGGCCCCCTGCGCCTCCTGATGGAGCTGCCACAGGTCTATGTAAGAATCGTCGGCAACCGCGCCAAGCGGCATGACGAGCAGGCATATCGCGATCAGAGACTTCATGTCAGTCCTCGATCAACGAACGGGCAAAGGCATTGCTCGCTGGTTGCATCAGATACTGCAACAGCGTCCGCTCACCGGTGTTGATCAGCACTTCGACCGGCATGCCCGGCACCAGAGTCAGGCCGCCCAACGCCTGACGTCCCTTGCCAGTCATGGCCACCCGGGCCAGGTAATACGGCGTGCCGGTATCCTTGTTGACCAGGCGATCAGCAGATACTTGCACCAGTTGTCCTTCGACGACCGGCGTAGCCCTGTTCTTGAACGCACTGAAACGAATGTTCGCCAACTTGCCCACTGCGATGCGATCGATATCCATTGGCGAAACCTGGGCTTCGACGATCAGCTCTTCGTTGGCCGGAACGATATCGAGCAGCGCCGTACCTGGACTGACCACTGCCCCCAAGGTGTGGACAGTCATGCCCATCACCATTCCCGACTCGGGGGCGAGGATGTCGGTGCGCTGGTCACGATCCTGCAGTGTCGCCAGCCGTTCGCGCAGTTCGTACACTTTGGTTCGGGCATCCCCCAACAGACCGGCGACTTCGCTGGCGAAGGTCTTTTTCAGTTGGAGAATCTTCAGTGTCGCCTCGTCGATATTGACCCGCGCCTGGGCGATCTGGGACTGACTCTCGGCTATTTCAGTCTGCAGGCGAGAGAGACTGCGCTCCTGCTCGCGCAGGCGCTGCTTGTCCACGTAGCCTTCGGCAAGCAGCGCTCGCAAATCGACAATCTCGTCCTGGTAGGAGGCCGCCAGCATCTGCTTGCTGGCGATGATGGTCTTGAACCCGCGAATCTGTTCTTCGATTTGTCCGATGGTCTTTTCCTGCAGGCCGACTTCACCCTGCAACGAATTGCGTCGAGCCTGGAAGATCCGTGCTTCGCTGTCGCGAGCCTCACGCACTCGCGGATCAGCCGGGTCCAGGGTCGGCACCGCTACCGGTTCGGGCAGTGCGTCCCGCTCAGCCTCCAGTCGGGCCTGCAACTCGAGCGCGGCGATCAACTGGCTGCGCATGGCTTCCATTTCCGAGCGTGCCTGGGTGTTGTCAAGCACCAGCAACACATCGCCGGCGTTCACCCGGTCGCCGTCATGAACGCGCAGTTCGCGCACGATGCCGCCTTCAAGATGCTGTACGGTCTTGCGGTAGCTTTTGACCGTGACCACACCCGGCGCCAGTGCGGCACTGTCAAGCGGCGCCAGGCTGGCCCAGCCGCCGAACAGGCCGAAAGTCACCAACAACATGAGGTAGCCGATGCGCCGTGCCGGTACATCATCGATCGGCAGCGCGGGCACGTGGGCGGATGAAAGCTGATTGTTCTGCATGAAAGGTTTTATCCGCTGCTTACGATTGAATCACGGTGGCCGGGGAACTGCGGACGCAACGCCCTGCAATCGGGCCAGGACCTTGTCCCGTGGGCCGAACAGACTCAGTTCGCCCTGATTGAGCACCAGCAGTTTGTCCACCTGGGCCAGCACCCCGGAGCGATGGGTAATGACAAATACCGTGGCCCGACTCTGCCTGAGTTTGCGCAGGGCCTCGGCGAGCATTTTTTCGCCGGCGTCATCCAGGTTGGAGTTGGGTTCGTCGAGTACCACCAGGCGCGGTTCGCCGTACAAGGCACGGGCCAGGCCGACACGTTGACGCTGGCCGCCGGACAACCCGCCACCATTGGCACCGATCACGGTGTCGTAGCCCTCGGGCAATTGCAGCACCAGTTCATGAACGCCGGCCATGCGTGCGGCGGCGACCACCGCAGACGCGTTGGTCGGGCCGAAGCGCGAGATATTCTGGCTGATGGTGCCCTCGAACAGTTCGATGTCCTGGGGCAGATAACCGATGTACTGACCCAGTTCATCGCGACGCCATTGGCTGATGTCCGCATCGTCCAGGCGCACGGTGCCGGCCTGGCTTGGCCAGATCCCCAGCAGCGCCCGTGCCAGCGTTGACTTCCCGGCCCCGCTGGGGCCAATGATCCCGACCACTTCCCCCGCGGCCACCTGGAAATCCAGGCCGCGAATGATCGGCTTGCGCGCGTCGGGGGCTACGACCGACAACCCCTCGACACGAATCGCCCCCGCCGGCGCTGGCAACGGCATGCGTTCGGGCTCTGCGGCTACCTTGACCAGCAATTCGTGGAGCCGGGCATATTGCGAGCGCGCGCCGAGAAAGCCTTTCCACACGCCAATCAGTTGGTCGATGGGGGCCAAGGCGCGTCCCAGCAAAATGGAGCCGGCAATCATCAGCCCCGGCGAAATCTGGTGGGTGATGGTCAAATAAGCCCCCAGGCCCAGCACCAGGGACTGGACGATCTGGCGGAACGTCCTGGATACCGCCGCAACGGTCGCACCGCGATCACTGGCCAGGCTTTGCAGGACCAGGACCTCATGAACCCGTCGGCTCCAATGCTCACGCAGGCTTGCCAGCATGCCCATGGATTCGACCACTTCGGCATTGCGCAAGCTCTTGTTTATGAAGGCGGTAGCCGCCATCTGCTCGCGGTTGGCGGCCTGCAACGGTGAGCGCGTGAGTTTTTCGTTGACGAAGGCCAACGCCCCCAGCAACAACGCGCTCAATACCCCCATCCAACCGTACCAGGGATGGAACATGAACATGACGCCCAGGTAGATCGGAATCCAGGGCGCGTCGAAAAAAGCAAACAGGCCGTTACCGGTCAGGAACTGACGCAAGGCGCTCAGATCGCTCAACGGCTGGGCCGACGCGCTCATGCCACAGGTATTGAGCGCCTGTCTAAAACTGGCGTCGAACAGACGCCGGCCCAGCAACGACTCCAGGCGCGTACTGACTCGCACCATGATCCGCGAGCGCACCCACTCCAGGCCGCCCATCGTAGTCATCAACAGCAACATGATCAGGGTCAGCATCAACAGTGTGGACAGGCTGGCGCTGCCTACCGCGCGGTCATACACCTGCAGCATGTAGAACGATGGAACCAGCATCAGCAAATTGACGAAGAAACTGAAAAAACCAACGGAAAGAAAACTGCCCTTGCAGAGGGCAAGGGCACTTTCCAGCTCGGTCCTGGGGTGGGCTGACATGGTTCATTACCTGAGGTCGTTGGGCCGACCCGCAAAAATCGGATAAACGCTGGCGCATGAGCGCCCTGAGGAGTGTTGGCAGATACCTCTGAAGCGCCCGCGCGGTTTGAGCTGCCTGCGTTGTATCGACAGCGGCGCCTGGTTCTGAAGGGAGGGCGACTGTAATCCGCGCAGATAATCCGCCAAGAACGCAAGGCCTTCGCTGGCCAGATGATCTATACCTTCAGGACAACCAATAAGATCAAGGCAACAGCAGCAGAATGTCCGAACGAAACGATCATGACGGATTCACCTTCGCAAACGCCGCATCGAACGATCGGAGAACCTGCAGGACGCTGTTTCACGAGGCCAGTCACACGTAGAATGCCGCCCCCTTTTTTCAATGCCTGAAGTATCGATCATGAGCCGGATCACACGCGTGTTGAATGTTCGCCCCGAAGCGCTTTCCCGGCTTTGCCTGTTGCTGTCGCTGCTGCTCGTTCACACCGCCCACGGAGAGCCCAGGCCGATTGAACTGCACATCCTGGACGCTCCCCCGCTGACATTCGTCAACGACCCCAGGGGTTATGGCATCGTCGGGGATATCGCCGTGCAAGCCATGGCCAAGGCGGGATACGCGATGAAAATCCATGTATTGCCCTGGGCCAGGGCGCAAAAACATGTCAGCGAGGAGCGAGATCACTTGATCACGCCGCTGTCACGCATCCCCAGCCGTGAAGACCACTTCACCTGGATCGCCCCCATCATGCCTATGGAGCGGGCTTTCTTCAGCCTCGACCAACAAGTGCGCAATTTTGCCGAAGCCAAGGATACCTTTCAGAAGATCGGCGTCGGCCTGGGCAGTGCCCAGGAAGAGATCCTGCGCGCCCAGGGATTCAGGGATGATCAGATCTATCCGCTGACCATTGGCGACAACCCCGCCCAGATGCTCCTGATGGGGCGCATCGATGCCTGGTTCAACGGCGTTCCGGAAAGCCGTTACATCTGGCCGAAGGTGTCCAAGCGCAAACTGCTCATGAGCCCGGTCAACAGCCATGCCGACCTCTACCTGGCCTGTTCGAAGCTGTGTTCTCCCAAGATGGTGGAGGATTTGCGCGAGGCCGTTGAAATGCTGCGCAAGGACGGTACCATCGACCGCGTGCATGACCGTTATCTGTCGCAATGACCGACGATGAGGGTGGGCTGCGCTTATATCATTCCGAATGATAGTTACCTTTGCTTCATTCGATTCGTTCCCTCGCATCCCGCCACGCATTATCCGCCCATCTCAATACACTTGGCGGATGCTATCCATGGACCATTCACTTTCAAAACTACGTTTTCCCCTCGCACTGTTGGCGGTGCTGGTGATAAGCGCCTGTGGCAAGACACCTGACACGGCAGCGTCCATGCCGGCCGCCAAAGTCAGTGTGGCCAAGGTACTGGAACAGCCAGTCAACGAATGGGATGAGTTCACCGGACGCCTCGAAGCACCGGAAACCGTCGAAATTCGTCCACGGGTTTCCGGGCAGATCGACGAAGTCGCCTTCACCGAAGGTGCGCTGGTCAAGAAAGGCGACCTGCTGTTCCAGATCGACCCTCGCCCCTTCCAGGCTGAAGTGCGCCGTCTCGAAGCCCAACTGGCCCAGGCCCGCGCCACGGCCACCCGCAGCGAGAACGAAGCCCAGCGTGGCGAACGCCTGCGCCAGAGCAATGCCATTTCCGCCGAACTGGCGGATTCGCGTACCAGCGCCGCCCAGGAAGCCCGTGCCGCCGCCGCGGCGATCCAGGCACAACTGGACCTGGCCAAACTGAACCTGAGCTTCACCCGCGTCACGTCGCCCATCAATGGTCGCGTCAGCCGCGCGGAAATCACCGCCGGCAACCTGGTGACCGCCGACGTCACCGCGCTCACCAGTGTGGTTTCCACCGACAAGGTCTACGCCTACTTCGACGCCGACGAGCGTGTCTTCCTCAAATACACCCAACTCGCCCGCCAGGGCCAGCGCGGCCAGGCCACGCCGGTCTACATGGGCCTGTCCAACGAGGACGGCAACCCGCACCAGGGCCAGATGAACTTCATCGACAACCAGGTCAACCCGCAGACCGGCACCATCCGCGGCCGCGCCGTATTCGACAACAAGGACGGGGCCTACACCCCCGGCCTGTACGCCCGGCTGAAGCTGGTGGGCAGCGGCACCTACTCCGCCGTGCTGATCAACGATGAAGCCGTGGGCACCGACCTGGGCAAAAAATTCGTGCTGGTGATGGACGCCGACAACAAGCCTGCATATCGCCCCGTTGAGCTTGGACCGAAGATCGAAGGCCTGCGCATCGTGCGTAGCGGCCTGAGCAAGGACGACACCATCATCGTCAAGGGGCTGCAACGGGCTCGCCCAGGGGCACCGGTCACGCCTGAAGTCGTACCGATGGCCAGCGAACAAACCCTCGCCGCCCTGGCTCAACAACGCAAAGCGCTCGAAGCCAGCAACCTGCCCCAGGTCGCGCCGTCCAAGGCGACGTCCACAGCGGCGGGAAAACTGGCCGCTGCGACCCCACGCGGTTAAGGAACTGAACTCAAGATGAAATTTTCCCAGTTCTTCATTTCGCGGCCGATCTTCGCAGCGGTACTTTCGCTGCTGATCCTGATCGCCGGCGCCATCTCGCTGTTCCAGTTGCCGATCAGCGAATACCCCGAAGTCGTTCCGCCTACGGTGGTCGTGCGGGCCAACTTCCCGGGCGCCAACCCCAAGGTCATCGGTGAAACCGTGGCCGCGCCCCTGGAACAGGCCATCACCGGCATCGAGAACATGCTGTACATGTCCTCGCAATCCACCGCTGACGGCAAGATCACCCTGACCATCACCTTTGCCCTGGGCACCGACCTGGACAACGCCCAGGTACAGGTGCAGAACCGCGTCACCCGGACCGAGCCCAAGCTCCCGGAAGAAGTGACCCGGATCGGCATCACGGTGGACAAGGCGTCGCCCGACCTGACCATGGTCGTGCACTTGACCTCGCCGGACAAACGCTACGACATGCTCTACCTGTCCAACTACGCCCTGCTCAACATCAAGGATGAGCTGGCGCGCCTGGGTGGCGTGGGTGATGTGCAACTGTTCGGTATGGGCGATTACTCCCTGCGGGTCTGGCTGGATCCGAACAAGACCGCTTCGCGCAACCTGACCGCCACCGACGTGGTCACCGCCATTCGCGAGCAGAACCGTCAGGTCGCGGCTGGTGCCCTGGGTGCGCCACCGGCGCCGAATGCCCAGGCGTTCCAGCTCTCGATCAATACCCAGGGTCGCCTGGTGAATGAGGAAGAGTTCGAGAACATCATCATCCGTTCCGGCGCCAACGGTGAAATCACCCGTCTGAAAGACATTGCCCGCGTGGAGCTGGGCTCCAGCCAGTACGCCCTGCGCTCGTTGCTCGACAACCAGCCGGCGGTGGCGATCCCGATCTTCCAGCGTCCAGGTTCCAACGCCATCCAGATCTCCAACGACGTCCATGCCAAGATGGACGAACTGAAGAAGAACTTCCCGGCGGGAATGGACTACAGCATCGTCTATGACCCGACGATCTTCGTGCGCGGCTCCATCGAGGCGGTGGTCCACACCCTGTTCGAAGCGCTGATCCTCGTGGTGCTGGTGGTGATCCTGTTCCTGCAGACCTGGCGTGCCTCGATCATCCCGCTGGTGGCCGTGCCGGTATCGTTGATCGGTACGTTCGCCGTGATGCACCTGTTCGGCTTCTCGTTGAACGCGCTTTCGCTCTTCGGGTTGGTATTGGCCATCGGTATCGTGGTGGACGACGCCATCGTCGTGGTGGAAAACGTCGAGCGGAACATCGGCCTGGGCCTCACCCCGGTGGAAGCGACCAAGCGTGCCATGGGCGAAGTGACCGGCCCGATCATCGCCACTGCACTGGTGCTCTGCGCGGTCTTCATTCCGGCAGCATTCATCAGCGGCTTGACCGGGCAGTTCTATAAGCAGTTCGCCCTGACCATTGCCATTTCCACCGTGATCTCGGCGTTCAACTCCCTGACACTGTCGCCGGCCCTGGCCGCGGTACTGCTCAAGAGCCATGACGCACCCAAGGACCGTTTCTCCAAGTTCCTCGATGCATTGCTGGGCAGCTGGCTGTTCCGTCCGTTCAACCGCTTCTTCGACCGCGCCAGCCACAGCTACGTGGGCGCCGTAGGCCGCGTGATCCGCAGCAGCGGCATCGCCCTCTTCGTCTATGCAGGCCTGATGGTGTTGACGTTCTTCGGCTTCTCCAACACCCCGACCGGCTTCGTGCCCGGCCAGGACAAGCAATACCTGGTGGCCTTCGCCCAACTGCCGGATGCCGCGAGCCTGGACCGTACCGAAGACGTGATCAAGCGCATGTCCGACCTGGCGCTCAAGCAACCGGGCGTCCAGAGCGCGGTGGCGTTCCCTGGACTGTCGATCAACGGCTTCACCAACAGTCCGAACGCCGGCATCGTGTTCGTGACCCTCAAGCCGTTTGATGAACGCAAGGACCCGAGCCAGTCGGCCGGCGCCATCGCCGGCGCCTTGAACGGCCAGTTCGCGGGCATCCAGGAAGCCTACATGGCGATCTTCCCGCCGCCGCCCGTACAGGGCCTGGGCACAATCGGTGGTTTCCGCCTGCAGATCGAAGACCGGGGCAACCTGGGCTACGACGAGCTGTACAAGGAAACCATGAACATCATCACCAAGAGCCGCAGCGTGCCGGAACTGGCCGGGCTGTTCACCAGCTACACCGTGAACGTGCCCCAGGTCGATGCCGCCATCGACCGGGAAAAAGCCAAGACCCACGGCGTGGCCGTCAGCGACATCTTCGACACCCTGCAGATCTACCTGGGTTCGCTGTATGCCAACGACTTCAACCGCTTCGGCCGTACCTACCAGGTCAACGTCCAGGCCGAGCAGCAATTCCGCCTCGAATCGGACCAGATCGGCCAGCTCAAGGTGCGCAACAACCGTGGCGAGATGATCCCGCTGGCGACCTTCATCAAGGTCAGCGACTCCTCGGGACCAGACCGCGTGATGCACTACAACGGTTTCATTACCGCTGAAATCAACGGTGCCGCCGCACCGGGCTACAGCTCCGGCCAGGCCGAGAAAGCCATCGAGAAACTGCTCAAGGACGAATTGCCCAACGGCATGACCTACGAGTGGACCGACCTGACGTACCAGCAGATCCTGTCGGGCAACACCGCGCTGTTCGTGTTCCCGCTCTGCGTACTGCTGGCGTTCCTGGTACTCGCGGCACAGTACGAAAGCTGGAGCCTGCCGCTGGCAGTGATCCTGATCGTACCGATGACCCTGCTGTCCGCCATTACCGGGGTAATCCTGTCCGGTGGCGACAACAACATCTTTACTCAGATCGGCCTGATCGTACTGGTGGGGCTTGCCTGCAAGAACGCGATTCTGATCGTCGAGTTCGCCAAGGATAAACAGCTCGAGGGCATGAACCCATTGGCAGCGGTCCTGGAAGCCTGCCGCCTGCGTCTGCGGCCAATCCTGATGACCTCCGTGGCCTTCATCATGGGCGTGGTGCCCCTGGTGTTCTCCAGCGGTGCCGGTGCGGAAATGCGCCACGCCATGGGTGTCGCGGTGTTCTCGGGGATGCTGGGCGTGACCTTCTTCGGTCTGCTGCTCACCCCTGTGTTCTATGTACTGATCCGTAACTTCGTCGAGCGCAGCGAGGCCCGCAAGTCGGCCCGGGCTTTGAAACTGGAGACGCAACAATGAGCTTGGCAACAATGAGCTTGAAAGTGTTCGTGCCGAGCTTGCTGGTCCTGGCCCTGGGCGCCTGCGCCGTGGGGCCGGACTACAAGGCACCGCAAACCGAGGCGGCGAATATCACCACCGCCACCGACGGCGCCGCCGGCCAGAAGAACTTCGACCGGGCCCGTTTCGAAGGCGTCTGGTGGCAGCAGTTCGATGACCCGACCCTCAATGCGTTGGTAACCCGTTCCCTGGAAGGCAACCGCGAGTTACGCGTCGCCTTCGCCCGTCTGCGGGCGGCGCGAGCCATTCGCGACGACGCCAGCAATGACGCCATGCCGACCATCACCAGTCGCGCCAGCAGCAACCTGGGCAAAGGCCAGATTCCGGGACAGACCACCGACCGGGTCAATACCGAGCGCTACGACCTGGGCCTGGACATGGCCTGGGAAGTGGATCTGTTCGGGCGCATCCAGCGCAACCTGGAAGCCACCGACGCCGACCAGCAGGCGGCCGAGGCCGATCTCTACCAACTGCAGGTGACCATGATCGCCGAGCTGGTGGATGCCTACGGTCAACTGCGCGGCGCCCAACTGCGGGAAAAAATCGCCCTGGCGAACCTCCAGAACCAACAGGCGTCGCGCAAGATCACCGAAAGCCTGCGCGATGCCGGCGTAGGCGATCAGTTGGATGTGGTCCGTGCCGACGCCCGCCTGGCCTCCGTAGAAGCCAGCGTGCCGCAGTTGCAGGCCGAGCAGGTGCGTCAGCGCAACCGCATCGCCACCCTGCTGGGTGAACGTCCGGACAAACTGAGCGTGGACCTGAGTCCCAAGGACCTGCCGGCCATTGCCAAGGCCTTGCCGATCGGCGACCCGGGGCAGTTGCTGCAACGTCGGCCGGATATTCTCAGCGCCGAACGTCAGTTGGCTGCGGCCACCGCACGCATTGGCGTAGCCAAGGCCGACCTGTTTCCACGGGTCAGCCTCAGCGGCTTCCTTGGTTTCACCGCAGGGCGTGGTTCGCAGATCGGCTCGTCGGCGGCCAACGCCTGGGCGCTGGGCCCGAGCATTACCTGGGCAGCCTTTGACCTGGGCAGCGTGCGGGCTCGCCTGCGCGGCGCCAACGCCGAGGCCGATGGCGCCCTGGCAACTTACGAACAGCAGGTGTTGCTGGCACTGGAAGAGTCGGAGAACGCCTTCAGCGATTACGGCAAACGCCAGCAACGGCTGATCTCGCTGATCCGCCAGAGCGAATCCAGCCGTGCCGCTGCCGATCTGGCCGAAATCCGCTACCGCGAAGGCACCGTGGACTTCCTCGTGCTGCTCGACGCCCAGCGCGAACGCCTCGCCGCCGAAGACACCCAGGCCCAGGCCGAAGTTGACCTGTACCGCGGCATCGTCGCGATCTACAAGGCCCTGGGCGGTGGCTGGCAGCCGGAAACCGTCGCCAGCAACTGACCGAGCGTTCACACCGAGCCCCTTTGGTTGACCGCAATCAACCAATTCATTACCCCGCGTTCATTTGGACGCGGGGCTTTTTTTGTCTGGCTGATGGCGCCCGAAGATTATTGGCTCACCTTGCAAGTCCCAAGAGTGTTGGCTCGGTTTGCAACACTACCTTATAGATCGATCTACGAGTTACCAGGGACGGTAACGTCGAAAGTACCCTTCAAGATCTTCGTCCCGTTGAATGGAGCAATCAATTCAAACTCACCGACGGCGTGCAAATTGGCCTCGTCCCATTTGCATACGACTCTCCCTCCTGTCGCTGCCCCCTGCGAAGCACCAAACCGTATCCAGCTTCGAACGTAAGGCGATGGCAAAATAATCTCTTTTTTCTGAAGGCCGTCGCGCATGACAGACACCTCAATGAATTGAGTTATGCCAAACTCGCCATCATTCAGAGCAAATATCATATATACGTTTCCGTGCTCAAACTCCCCTCTGATATCAGTGAACCTCAGATTTTCTAAAGTAGCGACTGCAAACCCCGCGCCCTTTTTTGAAGCATGCTCGACACTTTTATCGGTTTTCGCTGTGCTCTTCATGTCAGCTCCTGCCAATCCAATTATTAAAGTCGTCCCGACCAGACTTGCCAGCAACAGCTGACGAAACTGAGGCTCAACGACCCTCGATAACAGACCATTAGTCTTGCAAATTCATTCGAGCACACGACGGCGTAACCAAACACTGTCAAGTCTGACAGCGGTTCATATTAATTCGACATAACCCGCACTGACTGGCATACCATTTTCACAGGCCAACGAACGAATCAACCTCATAGATCCGACGCCATCGCGGGCAAACCCGCTCCACAAGGTTCAATCCATGGCTCAGGGTTTGACTCAGGCCCCCACCTGACCGAAGCTTGCGACATTTCACGCTTTTGGTAATGGACTCCCTGCATGCCCACGCCTCGCCGTCGCTATCTGCTCCTCAGCCTCTGTGTCCTGTTGTTGATCGGTGTTGTCGCGGCGTGGCTACGCAGCACCACGCCGCAAATCCCCGAAGCGATCAAGCGTGGTTACAGTGAAGCCCTGGAAAGTGCCCGTAACGGACAGCCGGGAGCCGCGCGCATGCTTTACCAGCAAATGGGGCGTCCGGACCTCTCGCCCAAGCGGCGTGTGTGGCTGCACGCCGAACTGCCCAACTACCCAAGTCCCCAGGCCTTGAAACTGGCGGATGCGGACCTGCACAACGCATCGGCGGATGTACGTCGGGCGGCCATCGGCAGCATTGTCGGACTGGTGCCGACGGCGCAACGCAGCCTGCTGCTGGGGCCGCTGCTCGATGATGACGACTCCAGCGTGCGATTTGCCGCCGTGAACGCCCTGCTGGGCCTGTCGCCGGATGACCTGGGCTTGTACTTCGGCGCCATGCAACTGGCCATCGACACCTGGGAACAGCAACTTCAAGACGGCCCGCAAACCACCGACGCCTTCTATCAACTCGCCCGCCTGCACCTGCACAACGCCGAGTTGAAAAAGGCCCAGCAAGCCCTGGAACAAGCCCTGCGCCTGAAGCCGGACAACCTGCCAGCAGTGGTCTTGCAGATCGAAGTACTCGACAAACAGGGCCAGGGCGAAGCCGCACGACAATTACTCGCAAGACAGTTGCAAACCCAGCCGCAGTCAGCTTACCTGCAACATGCGCTGGGCATGTGGTTGCTGCAACATGGCCAGGGCGAATACGCGGTGCTCGGCTTGGCAAAAGCCGTGGAACTGGAGCCCGACAATCGCTATTACCGTTATGACCTGGCCACCACCCTGCATGCCGAGCAGGAGCTGGAAGCCGCGCAGAAACAGTTGCAGGAAATTGTCCAGCGCTACCCTGCCGACCGCAAGGCCCGGGTGTTGCTGATCAACTACTGGAAGGAAACCGGGCAGTTGCAGAATGTGCAGATCCTGCTGGCGAAACTGGAACAGCTGAACCCTGACGATCCGGTGCTGCAGCAAGGCTTGTAGAAGACCTCGACCACATCGCAAGTTATACAACTTCACCGGTTATGTAACAGGAAGTGGAACCGCCATCATCGCCAAAGGTCAAGTATTCAGACACTTCAACCTGCTTTACTTCCTTAGCCATGAGGGGGCTATTTTTGTCTACATTGAACGAGTTGATCGACGCCAAAGCCGCCACCGGTATCGAAGGACTGGACAATATCCTCTCCGGTGGCTTGTCCCGCGGCCACGTGTTCCTTTTGGAAGGGGAACCCGGCACCGGCAAGACCACAGTCGCGTTGCATTTCCTGTTGGCCGGCGCTCAAGCCGGCGAACGCTCGTTGTACATCACGCTGTCGGAAACCGAGCGTGAATTGCGCCAAGGCGCGACCTCCCACGGGTGGACCCTGGACGACAACATCCACATTTTCGAACTGACGCCGCCTGAAAGCCTGCTCAATGCCGAGCATCAGCAAAGCCTGCTGTATTCTTCGGACCTGGAGCTGGGGGAAGCGACCCGGCAGATCTTCGAGGTGGTCGAACAGGTCAAGCCGACCCGGGTCGTACTCGACAGCCTGTCGGAGATCCGTCTGCTGGCGCAGAGCTCCCTGCGCTATCGCCGGCAGATCCTGGCGATCAAGCACTACTTCGTGCGCTACGACGCCACCGTCCTGCTGCTCGATGACCTGACCACCGAATCCCTGGACAAGACCGTGCACAGCGTCGCCCACGGGGTGATTCGCCTCGAAGAGTTGACGCCCAATTATGGCGCCGAACGGCGACGGATCCGGGTGGTCAAGTATCGCGGGCAAAAATACCGTGGCGGCTTCCACGACTTCACCATCATGGGGGACGGTCTTCACGTCTTCCCGCGCCTGGTGGCGGCCGAGCATCGCGGGCAATACCTGCGTCAACAGCTGTCCAGCGGCATCGCGGAAATGGATGCCCTGCTGGGTGGCGGTATCGAGACCGGTTCAAGCACCTTGATCCTGGGGCCGGCAGGTACCGGGAAGTCGCTGATTTCGATGATTTTCGCTGCAGCGGCCGTGCAACGGGGCGAAAAGGCTGCCCTGTTCATTTTTGACGAAGAGCTGGGCCTGCTGTTCGAACGCATGAACAATATCGGCATCGACCTGAAGGCGCTGCAAGAAACCGGCAACCTGTTGATCGAACAGGTAGACGCCGCCGAATTGTCTCCCGGTGAGTTCTCCCACCGGGTACGCCGCTGCGTCGATGAAGGTGACATCAAGACCGTCGTCATCGACAGCATCAACGGCTACCAGGCCGCCATGCCGGAAGAAAACGCTCTGGTGCTGCACATGCATGAGCTGTTGCTCTACCTCAATCGCAAGGGAGCGGCCACCTTCATGACCGTCGCGCAACATGGCCTGGTAGGCGATATGCAGGCGCCGGTGGACATTACTTATCTGGCCGATACCGTGATTCTATTGCGGTATTTCGAGGCGCTGGGCAAGGTCCGCCGAGCCATTTCCATCATCAAGAAACGCACCGGCAGCCACGAATCGACGATCCGCGAATACCGCATCAGCGGGCAAGGCATGACCATCGGTGAACCACTCGAAGCCTTCCAGGGTGTCTTGCGTGGGGTACCGACCTATATGGGAGCGGACCACCCGCTGCTCAAGGATGAGCTCCAGTGATTTTGGTGGAGCCCCTGTCGGAGCGGGCATTGATCCTCGCGCCGCTGGGACGGGACAGCCAGATCGCCCTGATGATCCTCAATGAAGCCGGGTTCACCGGCCTCATTTGTCGCCATCTGGGGCAATTGTGCAACGAGCTCGAGCATGGCGCCGGCCTTTTGGTGATCTCGTCGGAAGCCTTGGTGGGCCCCGACCTGGAAACATTGTTCCAGCAGATTGAACAACAGCCGGCATGGTCGGACCTACCCATCGTCCTGCTGACCCATCATGGTGGTCCGGAACAGAACCCGGCGGCGCGTATCGGCATGCAACTGGGCAACGTGACGTTCCTGGAGCGCCCTTTCCATCCGGTGACCCTGGTCAGCCTGGTCACCACCGCCTTGCGCGGTCGACGAAGGCAATACGAGGCCCGGGAACGCCTGATCGATCTCAGCAAGAGCGAGCTGCGCCTGCAGAATACCCTTGAAACCCTTGAACAACAGGTAGAAGAGCGCACCGCTCAGTTGCGCCACAATGAAGAAGCCCTGCGCCAATCGCAGAAAATGGAAGCGGTGGGCCAGCTGACTGGCGGTATCGCCCACGACTTCAACAACATGCTGACCGGGATCATCGGCAGCCTCGAACTGTTGCGCAGACGCCTGGCACGGGGCCGCACCGAAGACCTGGACAGCCTGATCGACCTGGGCGTGACCTCGGCCAACCGTGCAGCCGGCCTGACCCATCGCTTGCTGGCTTTCTCCCGGCGCCAGTCCCTGGACTCCAAGGCCGTGCAGATGAACACCCTGGTGCTGTCCATGGGGGAGCTGTTGCAGCGTAGCCTCAATGAGAGCATCCGGCTGGACATGCAACTGGAAGAGCAGCTCTGGATCGCCGAAGCCGATCCCAACCAACTGGAAAGTGCCCTGCTCAACCTGGTACTTAACGCGCGGGATGCCATGCCGGAAGGCGGAATGCTGGTGGTGCGCACGTTCAACACACATCTGGATGCCGGTTTCACCGACGCGTACACCAACCTGGAGCCCGGCGACTATGTGGTGCTGAGTGTGCAGGACAGTGGGTGTGGCATGCCCGAATCAGTCGTCAATCGCGCGTTCGATCCATTTTTCACCACCAAGCCCATCGGCCAGGGCACTGGGCTGGGCCTGTCGATGATCTATGGATTCAGCAAGCAATCCCGTGGCCACGTGGCAATCGACAGTGATGTCGGCAAAGGCACCACCGTCAATCTTTATCTGCCACGCTTCCTGGGCGAGGCAATCCCCGAATCATTGGCCGACCCCCAGCACGCGGCTCCTGCGCAAGCCGGCGAGACCGTGCTGATCGTCGAAGACGATCCGGCAGTCCGGGTGCTGGTCAGCTCGGTACTGGGCGAACTGGGCTATGCCTTCCTCGAAGCCGGCGATGCCAACGGTGCGTTGCCGATTCTCGAATCAGGCCAGCGCATCGATCTGTTGATCAGCGACGTGGGATTACCAGGCATGAACGGCCGGCAACTGGCGGAAGTCGGCCGGCAGATCCGCCCGGACTTGCGGGTGCTGTTCATCACCGGCTACGCCGAGCATGCGGCGGTACGCGGGGGCTTCCTTGACCAGGGCATGCAGATGATCACGAAACCGTTCACCTTTGACCTGTTGACGGCCAAGGTCCGGGAAATGATCGGGGCTTGAATCGAATCCCATGTGGGAGCCAGCCTGCTCGCGAATGCGGTATGTCTGCCTCAGAGACGTTGAATGCGCCATCGTCATCGCGAGCAGGCTCGCTCCCACAGGGTTTTGTGGCGTACACGAAGCTGCATACGCCGCAGGACCCGGTGTGGGAGAGAGCCGGATCGCGATAGCGGTATGACTACCGCAGAAATGTTGAATGTGCCGCCGTCATCGCGAGCAGGCTCGCTCCCACAAGGGTCGGGGTGAACTCAACAGCGTCAGGACAACATCGAGCGCATGATGCCCTGCAATTCGTCCAGGTCGAACGGCTTGTCCAGGATCGGCGCCTGGCGGGTGATGGGGCTGTCGGTGTCGCGCACTTCCTGGGCGTAACCGCTGATGAAGATCACCTTCAGCTCAGGACGCAGCTTGACCGCGGGTTCGGCGATCTGCACCCCGGAAATACCGCCCGGCAGTCGGAAGTCGGTGATCATCATGTCCAGGTGGGGCTTGCTTGCCAGGATTTCGAAGGCCTTATCACCATTTTCGGCCTGCAGCACCCTGTACCCCACCCCTGACAGGTAGGTGGACAATACCATCATGATCGACGGATCATCCTCGACGACCAGTACAACATCTTGCGCATCTTCACTCATGGGAAGCCTTCGTTCGATCAATAGCTGCTGATACGACCGTAGGGTCATTCAGAGGTTGCGTCAATGCGACGTTTTTTGGAAGGACGGAGAGCTGCAAGGGCAAGCAAACACGGAATAACGCGCCTTCGTTGATGCGGCTATTGACCGTGATGGTCCCTCCATGGGCGGTGACGATCTGCTCGGAAATGAACAAGCCCAACCCCAAGCCGGAGGCGACCGCCTTGGAGGTCACCCGCTCGAACTGCTGGAAGATGCGTTTCTGGTTCTCCTCGCTGATACCGATGCCGCGGTCCTGGACCTCGATACAGGCGTGCTCGGGCGTCTTGTAGACGCGCACATCGATCGGGCTCTTGCCCCCATAGCGCAACGCGTTGGTCAGCAGGTTCGACACCACTTGCTCGATCCGAAACTCATCCCAGAGCCCTTCAACCGAAGGCTCGGCGGTGTAATTCAACGCGCATTCGGCAGCCACGATCTGCGGTTGGAAATTGCGCAAGAGGTTTTCCACCAAGGCCGAGAGGTTGAAACGGGTCGGTCGGATGGACAACTTGCCGGTACGAATGCGTGATACATCCAGCATGTCCTCGATCAGTCGGATCAGGCTCTTGATCTGCCGCTCGTCGCGCTCGACCATAGCCTTGACCTTGTCCAGGCTGAACGCGGCGGCGTTGTCCCGAGCCAGATGCATCTTGCGCAGTTGTGTCTCGAGAATCAGGCCGTTGAGGGGCGTGCGCACCTCATGGGCGACGATCGACATGAAGTCGTCACGCATACGCACCGCCTGCTCCAGTTCGCTGCGGGTGGCCTGCAACTGCTGAAGCAGCACTTCCTGTTCCCGGCGACTCTGCTCCAGGGCGACGACCTGTTCCTTCACCGCCCTCTTCTGGCGATGGAGTTCCACGAACACATTGACCTTGCTCTTGACCGCATGGGTGTCCAGTGGCTTGTGCAGAAAGTCCACAGCACCGTTTTCATAACCGGTAAAGGCATAGTTGCGTTCCCGGCCGGCGGCGCTGACAAAAATGATCGGAATGCTACGGGTCTTCTCCGTGCCCCGCATCAGCTCGGCCAGCTCGAAGCCGTTCATGTCCGGCATCTGTACGTCGATGATGGCCAGGGCAAAGTCATGTTGCAGCAGCAGGGACAACGCCTGGTCGGCCGACTGAGCCTTGTAGACCTTGCGGTCGTCCCCTTGATCAGGGCTTCCAGCGCCAACAGATTCTCCGGCAGATCATCGACGATCAGCAGTTTGGCTTGAATATCTCTTGGCATGTGGTTCATTCCAGCCCGGCCAACAATTGGCCGATGCCTTGTAAAGTGAGGATATGGTCGGGCTCGTGCAGGGCCAGCGCGGCTTCCGGCATGGTCGAAACCTGAGCTTCGGCGGGGTCTTGGACGACGGTGATTCCGCCCAGTTCCTTGACCCTGGCCAGGCCCCGGGCGCCATCGTCGTTGGCCCCGGTCAGCACGATCGCCAGCAGGTTCGAGCCGTAGACGTCGGCGGCCGATTCGAACAGGACGTCGATGGACGGCCGGGAATGGTGCACCGGCTCCTCCAGGCTCAACGACAGGCTGCGATCGGCCTCGACCGACAAATGGTAGCCAGGTGCGGCGACATACAGGGTGCCGGCTTGAATATCCTGTTTGTCCCGAGCCTCTTCCACCGGTATCGCCAGGCGATGACCAAGGACTTGTGCCAACTGGCTGTGGCGCTCGTTGGGCAGATGCAGCACTACCAGGACAGGCAAGCGGAAGCCCTTGCGCAGTTGCCCGAACAGCCTGAGCAGCGCCTCCACACCACCGGCGGATACACCAACGGCAATAGCTTCTATTGCGGGTCCGGGTCTGTCCGTTGTCTGGCTCATAGCTTGCGATAGATCCGTTCCTGTTTGACCAACGGCTCGAATTGCTTGCCGAACACCGAGAAGTCCAGCGTCTCCTTGCTGCCCAGCACAAGAAAACCACGGTGACACAGGGACTCATGAAACAGTCCGAACGCGCGATCTTGCAGTTTTTTATTGAAATATATCAATACATTACGACAAGAAATTAATTGAGTCTCTGAAAAGACGCTGTCCGTCGCCAGGCTGTGATCGGCAAAGGTCACATTCTCACGCAGGGTCTTGTCGAACATCGCATAATCGTAGGCGGCGGTGTAGTAATCAGCAAACGAGCGCCGTCCTCCGGCCTGCTGATAGTTCTGGGTATAGGCCCTCACGTTCTCCAGGGAAAAAATGCCCTGCTTGGCCTTCTCCAACGATCTGGGGTTGATGTCGGTCGCATAGATGAGCGTGCGGTCCAACAGCCCCTCTTCACGCAGCAGAATCGCCATGGAATAGACCTCCTCCCCTGTGCTGCAGCCCGCAATCCAGATTTTGAGCGACGGGTAGGTCTTGAGCAGCGGCACCACTTCCTGGCGAATTGCCAGGAAGTGCGAGGGGTCGCGGAACATCTCGCTGACGGGAATCGTCAGCAACTGCAGCAACTGCATGAACATGCCCGGATCGTGCAGCACACGCTCCTGGAGTGCCGAGATGGTTCGGCACTCGAACTGGCTCAGCGCATGGAGGACCCGGCGCTTGATGGAGGCGCCGGAGTAATCCCTGAAGTCGTAGCTGTATTTGAGGTAGATCGCCTCGATCAACAAACGCAGTTCAATGTCGGTGTCTCTTTCCACTAAATTCTTTCCATATTCGGCAACCACACGCGAATCAGCGAAAACAGGCGATCGAGGTCAATCGGTTTGGCCAGGTAGTCGTTGGAGCCGGCGGCGATGCACCGCTCCTGATCATCCTTCATGGCCTTGGCCGTCACGGCGATGATAGGCAACTTGCGCCAGCGCGGGTCCTTGCGGATTCGCGCAGTGGCTTCGAAACCGTCCATTTCCGGCATCATCACGTCCATCAGCACCAGGTCGATGTCTTCCACCTCATTGAGGCGTTCGATCGCTTCGTAGCCATTACGGCCGATGACCACGACCGCCCCTTTTGCCTCCAGGGCGCTGGTCAGTGCAAAGATGTTGCGCACATCGTCGTCCACCAGCAGCACCTTGCGGCCTTCGAACACTTTGTCCCGGCTGCGGGCTGTCTGGAGCATCCGCTGCCGTTCATGGGACAACCGGGATTCGACTTTGTGCAAAAAGAGTGTCACCTCGTCCAGCAGACGTTCTGGCGAGCGGGCGCCCTTGATGATGATCGAGCGCGAATACTTGCGCAGCTCGGCCTCTTCGTCGCGGGTCAGGTTGCGTCCGGTGTAGACAATCACTGGCGGGAATGAGCAGATCTCTTCGGTGGACATGCGCTTGAGCAGATCATTGCCCAGCATATCCGGCAGTTTCAGATCGATGACCATGCAATCGTAGACGTTGGTCCGCAGCAGATCCAAAGCCTGCTGGGCCAGGCCGACGGCGGTGATCTCGATGTCCTCGTCGCCGATCAGGCGGGTAATGCTGTCGCGCTGCAGGTCGTCGTCCTCCACCAGCAACACTCGCTTGACCTTCTGGGTCAGCTTCGCTTCCAGGCGGGCGAATACATCCTTGAGCTCTTCGCGGGTGGTCGGTTTGACCGCATAGCCGATGGCGCCCATGTGCATCGCGGCTTCGACGCGGTCTTCGACAGAAATCACGTGCACCGGGATATGCCGGGTCTCGGCCCGTTCCTTGAGCCGTTGCAACACCGTCAGCCCGGAATGATCAGGCAGGCGCATGTCCAGCAGGATGGCGTCGGGGCCCAGCTGCGAGGCCAGGTCAAAGCCTTCGTCGGCGCCGTGGGCTACCAGGCATTGGTAACCCAGTTCATGGGCGAGGTCGAAAAGGATCCGGGCGAACTTGGGCTCGTCTTCGATCACCAGGATGCAACGGCCGTCGAACGGCGCCTTGTCCCGGTCATCGGCGAAGCGGGCAATGGGAAGGTCCACCTGGGCAACCAAGGGTGCCGGTGTAGCGGCCGGCACATCGGTGATGGAGGCCGGCACAGTGGCCGTTGGCGTGAAGGTCCGCGGCTCCACCGGTGTATCCCCAGGCTCGACATAACGCTCAGGCAACACCAGGGTGAACACACTGCCCTGCCCCGGCGCGCTGGACACGGAGATCGAGCCGCCCAGCAACGCCGCCAGGTCCCGGGAGATCGACAGCCCCAGGCCAGTACCGCCGTAACGGCGATTGGTGGTGCCATCAGCCTGGCGGAATGCCTCGAAGATGCTCTGCTGCTGATCGGGGGAAATACCGATGCCCGAATCCCGCACCATGAAGGCGATGCCTGAACCCGGCTGGCCGGCCACGGACAGGCTCACGGTGCCTTGCTCGGTGAACTTCACTGCGTTGGACAACAGGTTCTTGAGTACCTGTTCCAGACGCTGGCGGTCGGTGTACAGCATCGCTGGCGCGTCGGGCAGCACCTGGACGTCGAAGCCCAGGCCCTTGTCGGCCGCCAGCGGCTTGAACATGTCGCGCAGACCTTCCACCAGGCGCGACACGCCCGTGTTTTCCGGACGCACCTCCAGCTTGCCGGCCTCGACCTTGGAAATGTCGAGGATGTCGTTGATCAGGTTGAGCAGGTCATTGCCGGCGGAGTAGATCGATTCGGCAAACTTGACCTGCTCCTCGCTCAGATTATTCTGCGGATTCTCCGCCAACAACTTGGACAGGATCAGCGAACTGTTGAGCGGCGTGCGCAGTTCGTGGGACATGTTGGCGAGGAACTCGGACTTGTACTTGCTCGAACGCTGCAACTCTTCAGCGCGTTCCTGCAGCTGGAGCTGGGCCAGGTTCAGCTCGTTGTTCTTCTGGTCCATGGCGTCGCGTTGCTCGGCCAGTTGCTCGTTGGTCTGCTCCAGTTCCTGCTGCTGGGCCTCCAGGTGGACCTGGGACTCCTTGAGAATGCGCGACTGCTCCTCTAGCTCTTCGTTGGCGGTCTTGAGCTCTTCCTGCTGGACCTGCAGTTCTTCGTTCAATTGCTGGGTTTCCGCCAGTACCTCCTGCAAGCGCTGCCGGTAGCGGGCGGCTTCGATGGAGGTGCCGACATTACCTGCAATCAGTTCCAGCAACTCGATGTCACGCTCGGTCAACGGCCGCAGGAAGCCCAGTTCGATGACGCCGTTGATCCGGTCGTCATCGCTGGTCGGCACCACCACCACGCTGTTGGGCAAGCCCTGCCCCAGCCCCGAACTGACTTTCAGGTAATCGTCGGGTACAGGGTCCAGACGAATAAGACGCCCCTGCTGCACGGCCTGGCCGACGATGCCTTCACCGGCAACAATCATTTGGTGCTGTTCGTCGTCCTCCGGGAAAGACCGTAGGTGGCCACCCGCTTGAGCACACCGTTTTCCTCCCGCGCGTACAGCGCGGCAACGACGGTGTCGAGGTACTTGGCGCAGAACTGCAGGATATTGCGCCCCAACAGGTTCAGGGTCAGTTGCCCCAGCACCTGCTCGGCCAATTGGGTCTGGCCATTGCGCAGCCAGGCCTGTTTCTCCAGGTGCAAGGCACTCTCTTGCTGTATCCGCAGGCTGGCGCCGTAACTGTTGGACAGGCTCAACAGATCTCGTCGTCCGACATAGGCCAGCAATCCGCTGACGGCGGCAACGAACAGCAAATAGAGGGTAATGCTCCAGACCGTGGTGGAGCGCACCTCTTCGTTGCGCGTCGTACGCAATTGCTGCTCGGTGTCGACGATGTCTTCAAAGGTCTTGCGGATTTCATCCGTCAGGCGCTTGCCGCGCCCGGCCTTCACCGCTCCCCGATAATCGCCGCTGCTGCGTTGCAGGTCGATCATGCTCTGGGCGTAATTGGCCCACTCCGTCTGGAGCGCTTGCACCTTGCGCAAGCGTTCGGTCTGGATGGGGTTGTCGGCTGTCAATTCCAGCAATGTCTCAAGCGCGACGGCAATACGCGGCCTGGCGATCTCATAGGGGTCGAGGAAGTGCTCGTCCCCACTCAGGAGATAACCGCGCATGCCGGTCTCCAGGTCCACGCTCAGCTTGATGGCTTCATTGGCATTACTGATCACCCGATCGCTGTGCCCGACCCACTGGATCACCGACAGCAGATAAGTGATCAGCACAATGAAAAACACCGCGCTGAGGGCGCCTATGCCCAGCGGCAGGCTGATATTACGGCTCAGGAGTTTGCGAAAGCTTTGCTCGTCAACCGAAGACGAAGGAGTCATGGAAAAGGCCTTGGCGAACAGTTGAAAACCATGGAGTTTGCCCGAAAGACACGGACTGGATCCACATTTCTGACAAAGTCAAAGGCACAATTCCCACAACGGCCAATCCCGTAGCAAGGAAGCGACTATCCTTGTCAGCTCTTGTACTATAGATCCTTTCTTGTACAGGCTCGGGAACTTGTGTCGCCTCGCTACTTACTCATGCATGAGGCCCTTTTCGCCCTTCCCGATTTTTTCTTCTGAGAATAATGACTATGTCCACCCCCGCCCCTGTCACCGCCACCACCGTTCTGGTAGTCGAAGACGACGACATCGTCCGGATGTTGATCGTTGATGTCCTGGAAGAACTGGAATACAGGGTGCTCGAGGCGGACGGTTGTGAGCAGGCGCTGGACTACCTGCGCAACCTGGATCAGCCGATCGAGCTGATGATGACGGACATAGGCCTGCCGGTGATGGACGGCCGCGAGCTGGCCAAGCAGGCCCGCCTGGTACGGCCTGGGCTGCCGGTCCTGTTCGCCAGCGGCTATGCCGAAAGCGTCGACGTGCCGGAAAGCATGGCGGTGATCGGCAAGCCTTTTTCCATTGATCAGCTACGCGACAAGGTCAGAAGCATTCTTTCTTGAGCCCAAGCGGATTCTTGGTCACTATCGGCGCCCCGCGCGCCGACCGCGCCTGATCCCTCCCAAGGAAATGCCTGCTCATGCCTCATCCCACCGCCCTCAAGGTTCTGGTCATCGGTTATGTCTGGCCCGAGCCGCGTTCATCGGCCGCCGGTGGGCACATCATGCAGATACTGGAGGCATTCCTCGGGCAAGGCTGGGACATCACGTTCAGCAGCCCGGCGAGGCCCGGGGAGAACCGCGCGGACCTGATCGAACTGGGCATCCGAGAAGCGCCCATCGAACTCAATAACAGCAGTTTCGATGTGTTCGTCAGCGAGCTGGCACCGGACATCGTCCTGTTCGACCAGTTCATGATGGAAGAGCAATTCGGCTGGCGGGTCGAGAAACACTGCCCCGGCGCCTTGCGTGTGCTGGAAACGTCGGATTTGCAAAGCCTGCGCCACGCCCGGCACCAGCGCCTCAAGGACCGTTTGAAAGCTGATGAGACCTCCCAGGATTTCAGCGATCTTTTCGCGCCCGACCTGCCCGAAACCTTCCAATTGATGGCCGACACCGATATGGCCAAGCGCGAGATCGCCGCCTTGTACCGCTGCGATCTGAACCTGATGGTGTCCGAAGTCGAGATCGAACTGCTGGTGGAACAATTCAAGGTGCCCCGCAACCTCCTGCTCTGGTGCCCATTGATGATTGATCTGCCGGCCACGCCACCGGCGCCATTCGAGGAACGGGCGCATTTCTTGAGTATCGGCAACTTCCGTCATGCGCCGAACTGGGATGCCGTGCTCTGGATGAAGAACGCCATCTGGCCGCTGATCCGCCAGCAACTGCCGGGCGCGCAACTGCACCTGTACGGCGCGTACACACCGCCGAAAGCTGCCGCGCTGCACAATCCGGCCCAGGGATTCCATATCATGAACTGGGCCGAGGACGCCCTGCAGGTGATGTCGGCGGCCCGCATCTGCCTGGCGCCGCTACGTTTCGGTGCCGGCATCAAGGGCAAGCTGATCGAGGCCATGCTCTGCGGCACACCAAGCGTCACGACCCCCATCGGCGCCGAAGCCATGTCGGGGGAGATGCCATGGCCTGGGGATATCAGACAGAGCGCCGAAGACATCGCCCGCGCCGCCGTGCAGTTGTACAGCGACCCCGCTCGCTGGAACCAGGCCCGGGATGCTGGGCTGACGCTGCTGGCGGAGCGTTATCGCAAAGAGATTCATGGCCCGGCGCTGATTGAAAGTATCCAGGCGTGCCGTGCCAACCTGGCGCAACGACGTCGTGACAATTTCACCGGCAGCATGTTGCGCCACCACCAGCACAAGAGCACCCAATACATGTCCCAGTGGATTGAAGAAAAGCACCGCAACAACGCGCCGGCGTAGGTGCCAGCATCAGTCATGGCATGGCGCCGGGCGACCATCGGAAGATGATTCGGGGTGGCACCCGCTCGGCGAAGGGGGCATTATCCAACGGCTATAACAATAAAAGTGCAGGCCCATGACCCGAACAGCAAGAGTCACCGACCCTTCCTACGAGTTGATGGATGACCATGACGGACTGTCCATCATCTATCGCCAGCATGGCTTTCCTTGCCCATTGGTGCGCTGGCATTTCCATAAGGAATACGAGCTGCACCTGATCGTCGCCAGTTCCGGCAAGGTGTTCATTGGCGATTACATCGGCAACTTCTACCCGCAGACCCTGTTTCTCACCGGCCCCAACCTGCCCCACAACTGGATCAGCCAGGTGGCCGAGGACGAAGTGGTGCCCAAGCGCGACATGCTGGTGAATTTCACCGACGAGTTGTTCGAAAGCGGACACCAGGTATTTGCCGAACTCAAGACCATCGCGCCGTTGCTCGAACGGGCCCGCTACGGCATCGAGTTCCGCTGCAAGCGCACCATCCGCCAGGCAATGATCCTGATGCAGCGCATTGCCGACTCCCAGGGCATGAGCCGCCTGGGGTATTTCTTCATCCTGATGGAGTTGCTGGCCACCACGGATGACTATCAAGTGCTCTCCGGTGGCGCATCTTCGCAGATGACCGATGAGCACAGCATCGACCGTACCAACCGGGCCGTGGACTACATTTTTGCCCATTACGCCCGGGAACTGCCCCTGGAGGAAGTCGCCGAGCACCTGGGCATGAAACCCACCTACTTCAGCCGGGTGTTCAAACAGGCCACCGGTCGTTGCTTCATCGAATTCGTCAACCGCCTGCGCATCAGCAAATCCTGCGAACTGCTGGCCGACGGTGACAAACCGGTCACGGATGTCTGTTTCGAGTCGGGCTTCAATAACATCTCGAACTTCAACCGGCGCTTCCAGCAGCTCAAGGGCATGACCCCTTCCCATTACCGGCGGCTGGCGGTGCAGCGGTTGACCGAGCAGAACCAGGGCTGACACTTTGCTCCCCTGTGGCGAGGGGATTTATCCCCGCTGGGCTGCGAAGCGGCCCCAAATATCTCTGCCACCGCGGTGTATCAATTAGAACGCAAGGGGCCGCTTCGCGACCCAGCGGGGATAAATCCCCTCGCCACAGGTCATCCTTCACTGCCGACCTAAGCCTAGTGCAAAAAAGTATCAGCACCAGTGCGACGGATGATTTGTCACGCCGGCCATTGAAGGCTGTAATCAGCGCACATTCTTCCCTTCATCCGGAAGACAAAAAACAATAACTGTCCTTCCGCCGCCTTTCGGCACGGAAAAGGAGTGCGCGATGAAACCTTCGGTAAAAGCTCTGCTTGTCTCCACCTGCATGACCCTCAGCAGCGTCAGTTTCGGCGCGCAGACCCTCACCATTGCCACCGTCAACAACAGCGACATGATCCGCATGCAGAAGCTCTCGAAAACCTTCGAGTCGGAGCATCCGGACATCAAGCTGAACTGGGTGGTGCTCGAAGAAAACGTCCTGCGCCAACGCCTGACCACCGACATCGCCACCCAGGGTGGACAGTTCGATGTGCTGACCATTGGCATGTACGAAGCTGCACTCTGGGGCGCCAAGGGTTGGCTGGAACCGATGAAAGATCTGCCAGCCTCCTACGACCTGGACGACGTCTTCCCTTCCGTGCGTGACGGCCTGTCCGTCAAGGGTTCGCTGTATGCCCTGCCGTTCTACGCCGAAAGTTCGATCACTTATTACCGCACCGACTTGTTCAAGGACGCCGGGCTGACCATGCCCGAACACCCGACCTGGACCCAGATCGGTGAGTTTGCCGAGAAACTCACCGACAAGAGCAAGGAACAATATGGCCTGTGCCTGCGGGGCAAGGCCGGTTGGGGCGAGAACATGGCGCTGATCACCACCCTGGCCAACGGCTACGGGGCGCGCTGGTTCGATGAGAAGTGGCAACCGCAATTCAATGGTCCCGAGTGGAAAGGCGCGCTGACCTTCTACGTCGACAACATGAAGAAGTCCGGCCCTCCAGGTGCGTCGAGCAACGGCTTCAACGAGAACCTGGCCCTGTTCAACAGCGGCAAATGCGCGATCTGGGTCGATGCCAGCGTCGCCGGCTCGTTCGTGACCGACAAGACCCAGAGCAAGGTGTCCGATCATGTCGGCTTCACCTTCGCACCCCACGAAAAAACCGATAAAGGCACCTCCTGGTTGTACTCCTGGTCACTGGCAATCCCGACCAGCTCCAAGGCCAAGGATGCCGCCAAGGTCTTTACCAGTTGGGCGACCTCCAAGGAATACAGCCAACTGGTCGCCAAGACCGATGGCATCGCCAACGTACCGCCAGGCACCCGCACCTCGACCTACAGCGACGACTACATGAAAGCCGCGCCGTTCGCCAAGGTCACGCTGGAGTCGCTGAAAGTCGCCGACCCGAAAGCGCCGACCCTCAAGCCGGTGCCTTATATCGGTATCCAGTTGGTGACCATTCCCGAGTTCCAGGCCATCGGCACCCAGGTGGGCAAGTTCTTCTCCGGCGCACTGACCGGTCAGCAGAGCGTGGACCAGGCGTTGACCGCCGCGCAGTCCACCACCGAGCGCGAGATGAAGCGTGCCGGGTATCCCAAGTAACTGCGCCGCATCCATTTCTGTAGGAGATCCAGTGTGGGAGCGAGCCTGCTCGCGATGACGGTGTGACAGCCACCTCGATGGCGAAGGTCGGACGCTATCGCGAGCAGGCTCGCTCCCACAAGGAATTGCTCCCACATTTGGGTTCTTCATACGCCCGCACAAAACGGTTCAATGCCATGAATACTTCAACGACAACTGCCAAAGCGCCTCTCGAAATTGCCGCACCGACGCGCAAGCTCCGCCTGGCGAACCCCGGCTGGTTCCTGGTCAGTCCATCGGTAGCCTTGTTGCTGTTGTGGATGATCGTGCCCCTGGGCATGACCGTCTACTTCTCGATGATCCGCTACAACCTGCTCTACCCCGGTGAAAACGAGTTCGTCGGGCTGGAGAACTTCACGTACTTCCTCACTGATTCGGGCTTCATACCCGGTGCCACCAATACTTTGTTGCTGGTGGGCAGTGTGCTGCTCATCAGTATCGTGTTCGGGGTTCTGATCAGTGCATTGCTGGAGGCCAGCGAGTTCTTTGGCCGCGGCATCGTCCGGGTCCTGCTGATCTCGCCGTTCTTCATCATGCCCACCGTGGGCGCACTGATCTGGAAGAACCTGATTTTCCACCCGGTCTCGGGGATCCTCGCTTCAGTGTGGAAACTGTTTGGCGCGCAGCCGGTGGACTGGCTGGCCCACTACCCGCTGCTGTCGATCATCATCATTGTCAGTTGGCAGTGGCTGCCCTTCGCGATCCTGATCCTGATGACGGCCATGCAGTCCCTCGACCAGGAACAGAAAGAAGCCGCCCGCCTGGACGGCGCCGGTCCGATCGCGATTTTCTGGCACTTGACCCTGCCGCATCTGGCGCGGCCGATTGCCGTCGTGGTGATGATCGAGACCATTTTCCTGTTGTCGGTGTTCGCCGAGATCTTCACCACCACCAACGGCGGCCCCGGCTACGCCTCGACCAACCTCGCCTACCTGATCTACAACCAGGCGCTGGTGCAGTTCGACGTCGGCATGGCTTCGGCCGGTGGCCTGATAGCCGTGGTCATTGCCAATATCGCCGCCATCATCCTGGTGCGGATGATCGGCAAAAACCTCACTGACAAGAACTGAGGCCGCCGCCATGACACTTCAACAATCCCGTCGGCTGCAAAGCCTGCTGCTGGGCACGCTGGCCTGGGCCATTGCGATCCTGATCTTCTTCCCGATCTTCTGGATGGTGCTGACCAGCTTCAAGACCGAAATCGATGCATTCGCCACGCCGCCGCAGTTCATTTTCACGCCGACGCTGGAGAACTACCTGCACATCAACGAACGCAGCGACTATTTCACTTTCGCCTGGAACTCCGTGGTGGTGTCCTTCAGTGCCACGGCTTTGTGCCTGCTGATCGCGGTACCGGCGGCCTACTCCATGGCGTTCTACGAAACCCAACGCACCAAGCGCACCTTGCTGTGGATGCTCTCTACCAAGATGCTGCCGCCGGTGGGCGTGCTGATGCCGATCTACCTGCTGGCCAAGAGCTTTGGCCTGCTGGACACCCGCACTGCGCTGATCATCATCTACACACTGATCAACCTGCCGATCGTGGTCTGGATGATTTACACCTACTTCAAGGACATTCCCCGCGACATCCTCGAAGCCGCGCGCCTGGACGGAGCCACCCTGTGGCAGGAGATGGTTCGAGTGCTGCTGCCGATTGCCAAGGGCGGTCTGGCCTCTACCGTGTTGCTGTCACTGATTCTGTGCTGGAACGAGGCCTTCTGGTCGCTGAACCTGACCTCGTCCAAAGCCGCACCACTGACAGCTCTGATCGCTTCCTACTCCAGCCCCGAAGGTTTGTTCTGGGCCAAATTGTCCGCCGTCTCGACCCTGGCCTGCGCGCCGATCCTGATCTTCGGCTGGATCAGCCAGAAGCAATTGGTCCGCGGTTTGTCCTTTGGCGCCGTGAAGTAACGCGCCCTACACCTAATCAGACGTGGAGGCCCATCATCATGGCCAACCTGAAAATCAAGAATCTGCAAAAAGGCTTCGAAGGCTTTTCCATCATCAAGGGTATCGACCTGGAAGTGAACGACCGCGAGTTCGTGGTCTTTGTCGGCCCGTCGGGCTGCGGCAAATCCACCCTGCTGCGGCTGATCGCCGGCCTGGAAGAGGTCAGCGACGGCACCATCGAGCTGGACGGGCGTGACATCACCGAAGTCAGCCCGGCCAAGCGCGACCTGGCGATGGTGTTCCAGACCTACGCCTTGTACCCCCACATGAGCGTGCGCAAGAACATGTCCTTCGCCCTGGATCTGGCGGGCGTGCCCAAGGCCGACGTCGAGAAGAAGGTCAACGAAGCGGCGCGTATCCTCGAACTGGGACCGATGCTCGAACGCAAACCCAAACAGCTGTCCGGCGGCCAGCGCCAGCGGGTGGCAATCGGCCGGGCCATCGTGCGTAATCCGAAGATCTTCCTGTTCGACGAACCGCTGTCCAACCTCGACGCCGCCTTGCGGGTGCAGATGCGCCTGGAACTGGCCCGGCTGCACAAGGAACTGCAGGCAACCATGATCTACGTGACCCACGATCAGGTCGAAGCCATGACCCTGGCCGACAAGGTGGTGGTGCTCAATAGCGGGCGCATCGAGCAGGTCGGCTCGCCCCTGGAGCTGTACCACCAGCCGGCCAATCTGTTTGTCGCCGGGTTTCTCGGCACGCCGAAAATGGGCTTTCTCAAGGGCAAGGTCAGCGCGCTCAACGGCCAGGGTTGCGAAATTCAGCTGGATGCGGGCACACGCATCCAGTTGCCGGTGAACGGCGCGAGCCTCAACGTCGGCAGCCCGGTCACCCTGGGCATCCGTCCGGAACACCTGAACCTGGCACAACCCGATGAATGCACGCTGCAAGTGACCGCCGACGTGAGTGAGCGACTGGGCAGCGATACCTTCTGCCACGTCAACACCACGTCCGGTGAAGCCTTGACCATGCGAGTGCGCGGCGATCTGGCGAGCCGTTTCGGCGAGCAGTTGAACCTGCACCTGGACGCTCAACACTGCCATTTATTCGATGCCGATGGCGTAGCGGTCACCCGTGCGCTGCGCGCCGCCGCCTGATTACCGAGACTCGCGATGAAACTCAACCGCCAAAACCTGCATAACCTCAAGCCGGAAGTTGCCCTGCCCGCCTATCCCCTGGGCGATATCCGCCAGGGCATCGCCCACATCGGCGTCGGGGGCTTCCATCGGGCTCACCAGGCGTACTACACCGATGCGCTGATGAACACCGGCGCCGATCTGGACTGGGCCATCTGCGGCGTCGGGTTGCGGGCCGAAGACCGCCGCGCCCGGGATGACCTGGCCAGCCAGGACTATCTGTTCACCCTGTACGAACTGGGCGACAACGACGACACCGAAGTGCGCGTGATTGGCGCCATCAACGACATGTTGCTGGCCGAGGACGGCGCCCAGGTGCTGATCGACAAACTGGCGGATCCGCAGATCCGCATCGTTTCGCTGACGATTACCGAGGGCGGCTATTGCATCGACGACAGCAACGGCGAATTCATGGCCCATCTGCCGCAGATCCAGCACGACCTGGCCCACCCGGACGCGCCGACCACCGTGTTCGGTTTCCTCTGCGCCGCGCTGGCCAAACGCCGTGCCGCCGGGACATCGGCGTTCACCCTGATGTCCTGCGATAACCTGCCCCACAACGGCGCGGTGACCCGCAAGGCCCTGCTGGCCTTCGCCACGCGGCACGACGCCGAACTGGCGCAGTGGATCGACCACAACGTGAGCTTTCCCAACGCCATGGTCGACCGCATCACCCCCATGACCAGTGTCGCCCATCGCCTGCAGTTGCACGACGAACACGGGATCGACGATGCCTGGCCGGTGGTCTGCGAGCCGTTCGTGCAATGGGTACTGGAAGACAAATTCGTCAACGGGCGCCCGGCCTGGGAAAAGGTCGGCGTGCAGTTCACCGATGACGTTTCTCCCTACGAAGAAATGAAGATCAAACTGCTCAACGGCAGCCATCTGGCCCTGACCTACCTGGGGTTCCTCAAGGGCTATCGCTTCGTCCATGAAACCATGAACGACCCGTTGTTCGTGCGGTATATCCGTGCCTACATGGACCTCGACGTGACGCCGCAACTGGCCCCCGTACCGGGCATCGACCTGGGCGACTACAAGAACACCCTGGTGGAGCGTTTTTCCAATCAGGCCATCGCCGACCAGTTGGAACGGGTATGCTCGGACGGCTCGTCGAAGTTTCCGAAGTTCACCGTGCCGACCATCAACCGCCTGATAGCCGACGGCGGCGAAACCCGGCGCGCGGCGCTGGTGGTCGCGGCCTGGGCCGTGTACCTCAAAGGGGTGGACGAGAACGGCGTGAACTACACGATTCCCGACCCTCGGGCGGGATTCTGCCAGGCACTGGTGGCCGACGATGCGCTGGTGACCCAACGGATGCTGGAGGTCGAGGAGATTTTCGGCACAGCGATCCCGCGCTCGGCGGAGTTCGTCGCGGCCTTCGAATGGTGCTGCAACAGCTTGCGCGAGCATGGGGTGACCCGGACACTTGAGCGGGTGCTGGTCGACGCAGACTAAACTGCACGCGGTTGATCGTTCCCACGCTCTGCGTGGGAATGTAGCCAGGGACGCTCTGCGCCCCACAAGCCGAACGCGGAGCGTCCGTTGAGGCATTCCCACGCAGAGCGTGGGAACGATCTGTCACGGTTCAGTGTCACGCACATGAGGGTTTCTATGGCAAGTCAACAGTTGTTCCTGGGCATCGACTGCGGCACCCAAGGCACCAAGGCCTTGATCCTGGATGCGAACAGCGGCCAGGTCCTGGGCCAGGGCGCTGCGGCCCACACCCTGATCAGTGGCGCGAATGGCCGGCGTGAACAAGACACCGGGCAATGGATCGATGCGTTCATCCAAGCCACTCACCAGGCCTTGGCAGACGCTGGTGTCGACGGCGAGGCCATACTTGGCATTGGCGTCTCCGGCCAGCAACATGGCCTGGTGTTGCTCGACGAGCAGGATCAGGTGCTGCGCCCGGCCAAGCTCTGGTGCGACACCGAAAGCGCCCCGCAAAACGATGATCTGCTAGTGTACCTGGGCGGTGAAAGCGGTGCCCTGGAGCGTCTCGGCGTAGTCATCGCTCCCGGCTACACGGTTTCCAAGCTGTTGTGGACCCGGGAACACCATCCGCAGATTTTTGCTCGCATCGCGCACATCCTGTTGCCCCACGACTTCCTGAACCACTGGCTCACCGGCCGTTACTGCAGCGAATACGGCGATGCCTCGGGCACGGGCTATTTCAACGTACGCACCCGTCAATGGGATCTGCAGCTGCTGCAACACATTGACCCCAGCGGCCGGTTGCAATCGGCGTTGCCGGAACTGATCGAGGCCCATCAGCCGGTCGGGCGGATCCTGCCGGGCATTGCCGCGCGCCTGGGCATCAACCCTGAGGCCATCGTGGCGAGCGGCGGCGGCGACAACATGATGGGCGCCATCGGCACCGGCAATATCCAGCCCGGCGTGATCACCATGAGCCTCGGTTCATCCGGCACGGTCTATGCCTATGCCAGCGAGCCCGCGGTCAGCCCCGAGGCCTCGGTCGCGACTTTCTGCTCATCCAGTGGTGGCTGGCTGCCGCTGATCTGCACCATGAACCTGACCAACGCCACCAGCGCCCTGCGCGAACTGTTCGAGCTGGACATCGAGACCTTCAACGCCCTGGTGGCCCAGGCCCCGATCGGCGCCGAGGGAGTCTGCATGTTGCCGTTCCTCAACGGTGAACGCGTTCCCGCCCTGCCCCACGCCACCGCCAGCCTGCTGGGCCTGACCACCACCAACCTGAATCGGGCCAACCTGTGCCGGGCCGTGGTCGAAGGCACCACCTTCGGCTTGCGCTATGGCCTGGACCTGCTGCGCGCCACAGGGCTCGAGGCACGGAGCATCCGCCTGATCGGCGGCGGCTCGAAGAGCCCGGTATGGCGGCAGATCGTCGCCGACATCATGAACACCACGGTCATCTGCACCGAACAGAGCGAAGCGGCAGCCTTGGGCGCGGCGATTCAGGCGGCGTGGTGCCATTCCGGATCGCAACACAGCCTGGCCGAACTCTGCGAGCGTTGCGTCAAGCTCGACCCGGCCAGCGAAACTCGGCCGGTCGCCGAACATGTCGCGGCCGCCCAACAAGCCTATGAAACTTATCGACAACACGTCGCAACCCTTTGAGAGCAGACATCCATGTATCTGGTGTGTGGTGAAGCACTGTTTGATTTCTTCAGTGATCAAGAAAGCGGCGGCCCGGCCTCGCAGGTTAATTTCAAGGCCATCGCCGGCGGTTCGCCGTTCAACGTGGCGGTAGGGCTGCGTCGCCTGGGGGTGGAATCGGCGCTGTTTGCCGGGCTGTCCACCGACTTCCTGGGTCGGCGCTTGCAGCAGGTCCTGCTCAACGAAGGTGTCAGCGCAAAATACCTGCGGGACTTCGACGCACCGACCACCCTGGCGATGGTCGCCGTGGGGGCAAACGGCTCGCCCCACTACAGTTTTCGCGGTGAAGGCTGCGCGGATCGACAGCTGGGCCTGCAACACTTGCCCGAACTGGGGCCTGAAGTGAGTGGCCTGCATTTCGGCTCGTTTTGCCTGGTGGTGCAACCGATTGGCGATACCCTGTTGGCGCTGGCGCAGCGGGAGAGCGGCAAGCGCCTGATCAGCCTGGACCCGAACGTGCGACTCAACCCGCAGCCGGACATCGAGCTGTGGCGCTCACGGATTGCGACGCTGGTGGAGTACGCCGACCTGATCAAGGTCAGCGACGAAGACTTGAGCCTGCTCTATCCCGAACGGGATCCTCAGGTGGTGATCGAGGGCTGGCTGGAACATCGTTGCCAATTGGTATTCCTGACCCGTGGCGGCCAGGGCGCAACCGTGTTCAGCCGTCGCCATGGAACATGGTCGGTGCCGGCCTGCTCGGTGACAATCGCCGACACCGTAGGCGCAGGGGATACCTTCCAGGCCGCATTGATTACCTGGTTGATCGAACAGCAACTGGATTCAGTCGAGGGTCTACTGACGCTGACCCGGGATCAGATCAGCGCCATGCTCGACTTTGCCATGCGTGCAGCCGCACTGACCTGCGGCAAGACCGGGCCAGACCTGCCCTATCGCCAGCAGTTGAACTGACAACTCGCCCCAGCGACTGCCGCTTCGTTCAAACATTGCGGCAGCCTGGGAGCATCAAAAGCCAGGCACCTGGCTTAACCCCCTTTTAATCCTGCGCTCCGACACTGGCCCGGACCGCGCCCTCCCCGCAAAGGCCCCGCGCGGCAGACCTCGATGCCAGGGCATCAGGTCGAGGCCCTCTGCTGCGGAATTCCGATCATGAACACTTCTGCGTTACTCGCCGCCGCGTCCTTGTTGGGCTTGGCCGGCATCACCGGTCTGGCTCAGGCCGACAATACCTCACAGCCCATGCCTTATCGCTATGGCATGCCATTGGAGATCAAGAAGGTGCTGTCACTGACGGAACCGTCCACACCTTATTGCGAAGTGATCACCGCACAAATGGTGTATATCGACAAGATGGGAGAAACCCGGGATGTTTCCTATCGCAAACTGGCGGATGCCTGTACGAAGGGAGACTGAGTGGCATCTTCACACTGCAACTGGACGCCGGGTTCGGTTATTGGCCGGACCCAGGCGTCAGATGACCAAGACAAGGTCGCGATCAGCGCCCGGTCATACGGTGGTGTTGTTGATGAAAGTAGTTCCCGCTGCCGTGGTTGTGGTCGAGTTCGGTGCGCAACTCGGCAATCAGGTCGTTGATCGCCCGACAGCCCGTGAGTTTGTTGGCATCGATGTTGGACTTGATCAAGGCTACGCGATCGGTTTCATGATCGTCGAAAATCTTGATCGTCATCGTCAAGTCGGGTGACAAAGTGCATTGCGAACGCTTGGGCAGCAAACTGCTTTCAATGATATTGCGCATTTCGAGGGCAGATAAAAACATGGCAACTCTCTCCTGTTGAGGCGGCCAATTTATGTTTACAACGACAGTATTTCGTCCGTTTCTTCCCTGCGGACTGAACTACGAATACCGTGCCGTATGTTCATTTCTTGGCGTTCTGATCAATGAGTTCGGGAAGCGAACTCTTGAACCATCCCGCAAAAAATATGCCTGCATTTGCCACATTTTGGTTTGATATAAATCAACCATTTAGCGTACCGGTGCGCCGGCAGGCTCGTGCAAAATGCAAGTAAACAGCGATTTCCTTCTTGCAAACTGCATACAGAGTGCAATCACTTTATTGCTGTCGAAAGCTAGAGTAGACCCAATTTGCTAAAGCGGAGCCGGGCATCCGTCGGGTAGTTGAAAAAAGCGATGACAGGTCGTGGGTCACACCGCTTCGACGCCGGCGCGCTCCGCCACATGGCGCAAACTGTCAAAGTTGATGTTGGCCCCCGAGTCGATGGCGATCAACGTCTGGCCACGGGCACCGGTGCGAGCGACGTACTGTTTGATGCCCGCCACGGCCAGGGCACCGGAGGGCTCGGTGATGGAACGGGTATCGTCATAGATGTCCTTGATCGCCGCGCACAGTTGGTCGTCACTGACGGTCACCACCTCGTCGACGCAAAAGCGGCAGATATCGAAGCCGTGGGCACCGATCTGCGCCACGGCGACACCGTCGGCGAAGGTGCCCACGGTCGGCAGGATGACGCGCTCTCCGGCGGCCAGAGCCGCCTGCAGGCAAGCGGAATGCTGGGACTCCACACCGATGATGCGAACGTCCGGACGCAGGTATTTAACGTAGGCCGCAACCCCGGCAATCAATCCCCCACCGCCAACCGGGACGAAGATGGCGTCCAGCGCACCGGCGTGCTGGCGCAGTATTTCCATGGCAACCGTGCCTTGTCCGGCAATGACATCCGGGTCATCGAACGGTGAAACGAACTCTCTACCGGTCTGCCGGGCCAGATCCAGCGCATGTTCCAGGGCAAACGGAAAACTCTCGCCATGCAGCAGCGCCTCGGCGCCCCGGTGACGGACGCCAAGCACTTTCAACTGCGGCGTGGTCACGGGCATGACAATACAGGCCGAGATCCCCAGCTCCCGTGCCGCCAATGCAACGCCCTGGGCATGGTTACCAGCCGAAGCGGTGATGACGCCACGGGCCCTCTGCTCCGGTGTCAATTGCACGAGTTTGTTGTAGGCGCCCCGGATCTTGAAAGAAAACGTCGGTTGCAGGTCTTCACGCTTGAGCAGGATCCGATTTCCCAGGGTTTCGGACAACGCAGGCGCCGCTTGCAGCGGCGTGCGCACGGCCAGTTCGTACACCGGCGCGGCGAGGATCTTCTTAACGTATTGCTCCAGCAACGTTTGCTCGGGGCGGGAAGCGGTCATGGCGGTCTCCTGGTTTGAATCGGGCCCAGGAGACAGAAAGAAAAAACCCGCCTCAAGGGCGGGTTGGGTGCTGCCGTCAGCTAGCCCGCCAAATAAGGAATGGCGGTAATAATGCTTGGCTGGCTGCGCAGTACGGTAGAAGTCATGGCTGGAAATTAGCCGGGCGCTGCTGGCAAGTCAATGGTGAATCGTTCATCCGTCTGAAATCGCCTGTGGAAGCGAGCCTGCTCGCGAAAGCGGTGTGTCAGCCAACATCCTGATCGCCAGAGACACCGTCACCGCAAATGGGCCGCGCGAACGCACCCAACGTATCGCGAAGTGCTTCCTGGCGTTCGCCAGGGACCTGGCAGGTCGTTCCAATCTTGTCGGTGACCGCCCAGAGCGCCTCGCGCAGCGCTTCTCCGGCATCGGTCAGGGCAACCAGTACCCGACGCTCATCCTCCCGGTCGCGGGTCCGAGTCACCTTGCCCGACGCCTCCAGACGCTTGAGCAAGGGCGTGATCGTCCCGGTATCCATCGCGAGCCTGGCCCCCAGCTCACCGACACTCCTGGGCGCATCATGGAACAGTTCCAGCATGACCAGGTACTGCGGGAACGTCAGCCCCAGCGGATCCAGCAAGGGCTTGTGCAGGCGAATCATGCGATTGGAAGCACTGTACAAGGCAAAGGACAACTGATTCTCAGGCACCGCGTCCTGTAGCGCGTTATTATCTAGCACGCTAGACAATAGCGACTGCGGTCGAAGCGCTCCAGCCGCGTCCGGTGATACGGACATTGCCGCCTCCTCCCGCCCTGCGCTCCCGTACTCCCTGTCGGCGTCGAGTAACTGCTCCCGTGCCGCACGCAGGATCCGGTCGGACAATGACTGATCGTCGACTGCCCGGGCCAGCACCATTGCTCCCACCATCGTAGCGAGGAAGCTGATGGCCTGATCTTCACGAGAGCGGCCACGCTGCCAGGGCAGACGGGACCTGAAAGAGGCAATCATCCCGGCAACCCGACGGGTGAAGGCGCGCCGCATCCCCGGCTCGCGCGCCACCTCGACAGCCAGCGCAGGCATTGCACAGCCTGCTTCCGGATGATCACGGTGCCGCTCACTGAGGTACAAGGCCAGGACCGCCTCCTTCGGAGCAACACTGCCGGCGATGGTTTCCTCGATCTTGAGCGCCAACTGGTCCATCGCACGTTCGAGACTGGCGCAAGCCAGCGCATCCTTGGAATCGAAATGCGCATAGAAGGCACCATGGGTGAGGCCTGAAGCCTTCATCACCTCAGCAATGCTTGCCCCGGCGATCCCCTTGGCGCGAAAGAGTCGGGAGGCCTCTTCCAGGATTGTCTGGTAGCGCTCTGCGGTCAGGCCTGGGGGATATCTCATGGCAAATCCTGAATGTTTGGCTTGACGAATTGCATGATGATCATCATGCTCGGCGATAAATATGACAAGCATCATATATTACGACAAAAATATCGATCAGCTTTTCATCCACGACCGATCTGCCACAACCCACCTGAAAGAGTGCTACGCCATGACGACCGCTCTCGCGAATGAGGCTACACAGACCCTGAGGCCGCTGACCGGACGAATTGTGGCCCTGCTGGCAGGCCTGGCGGCCATCGGCATACTTTCCACGAACATCATTCTCCCGGCATTTCCGATCATTGGTGAAGACCTCGGTGTGAGTGCGCGGGAACTGGGCCTGACGCTGTCGAGCTTCTTCATCACGTTCGCCTTGGGCCAGCTCATCGTCGGGCCATTGGCCGATCGCTATGGACGCCAGAAACTGGTGCTAGGCGGACTGCTGGTATTCGTGGTCGGCACCGTTATCGGGGGGCTTGCCACCGATCTTGACGTGCTGATCGCCGGACGCGTCGTCCAGGCGCTGGGCGTCTGCGCAGCCTCGGTGTTGTCGCGGGCTATTGCGCGGGATCTGTTCGAGGGAGAAGCTCTTGCCCGTGCCTTGTCCCTGACCATGATCGCCACCGCCGCTGCGCCTGGTTTTTCCCCCCTGGCGGGCAGCGTGCTATCGGCCGTACTCGGATGGCGCGCCATCTTCATCCTTGTGGGACTGGCCGCCGTTGTCCTCGCGCTCTTTTACATTCGTGGCCTGGGAGAAACCCATCCAGCCGATCGCAGGGCGCCGCTCTCAGCCATGCGCGTGATTCGTGCCTATGGACGGTTGGCGCTGGATAAGCGGTTCATCCTGCCAGCCGTCTCAATGAGCCTCCTGATGAGCGGGCTGTTTGCCTCGTTCGCCGCGGCACCTGCCATCTTGATGAAAGGGATCGGCCTGACGTCATTGCAGACTGGCTTGTATTTCGCTGCCACGGTATTCGTCGTGTTCGGCGCCGGCATGGCGGCCCCCCGCCTCGCCCATCGCCACGGTCCCCGCATCGTCACCCTCCTGGGCATTGCCTGCGCCATGGCCGGCGGCGGCTTGCTTCTCGCGGGGCCTGCCGATCCAGGCCTTGGGCGCTACGCCCTCTCGATGGTGACATTCCTCTGGGGCATGGGACTCGCCAATCCGCTGGGTACCGCCATCACCATGGGGCCTTTCGGCAAAGAGGCCGGAATGGCCTCCGCACTGTTCGGCTTCATCTCCATGGGCGCTGCCGCGCTGAGCACCTGGCTGGCCTCGGTCTTGCCCTTTGCGCCGGTCACGGCCCTGGGCGGCATCCAGGCCATGGCCTGCATGATTGCGCTGGTCCTGTTCATTCTGCGAGGCAGTCTCGCCAGATAAACCGCCAAGGCGCCCGTGCGCCGCTTTGTTCCTTTTCGTCAACAACTGGAGATTCAACATGCAAATCAAAGGCAGCGTGGCGCTGGTAACCGGCGCCAACCGTGGTTTGGGCAAGGCTTTCGTGCAAGCACTCCTGACGGCCGGTGCCGCCAAGGTCTACGCCGCAGCACGTGACCCCGGGACAATCGACGCCCAACCCAACGTGATTCCCATCAAACTCGACGTCACTCGTCCCGAAGACATCGCCGCGGCCGTCGCTCAAGCGCCGGACCTGACGCTATTGATCAACAACGCAGGCGTGAGCGGAATGGAAGGCCAGGAACGAGGCAACATCAGCCTGGAAACCCTGCGCCATGAATTCGAGATCAATGCCATTGCCCCGCTGGCCACCAGCCAGGCCTTTGCGCCGATCCTGGCAGCGAACGGCGGCGGCGCCATCGTCAACATGCACTCGGCCCTGAGCTGGGTCAATCTCCCCGGCACCGTTACCTATTCGGCCAGTAAAGCGGCCGCCTGGTCGCTGACCAACGGCCTGCGCCTGCACCTGGCCGCCCAGGGCACATTGGTGGTGGGCGTGCACGTCGCATTCGTGGACACCGACATGACACGAGGCATCGAAGGCGTTCCAAAGGCATCCCCGCACGATGTGGTCCAACGCGTGCTTGAGGGGCTGATCAATGATCAGCCGGAAGTGCTGGCTGACGACACGAGCCACCATCTCAAGCAGAACCTGAGCAACGGCGTCTATCTGCGGCCGATTTCGTAAGAACCAGAGAAACCGGACCTTGTGGGAGCGAGCCTGCTCGCGATGAGGGTGTGTCAGTCAACATTTCTATCGACTGATACATTGCCATCGCGAGCAGGCTCGCTCCCTCCATTTTTCCGGGCGCCTACAGGATTCGACCCGGGTCATTTAAGCCCGATTTTATACAGTGCACCGTCGTCTTCATCAGTTAGGACATACAGATAACCATCCGGCCCCTGGCGCACGTCGCGGATCCGCTCCTGGAGTTCGCCCAGCAGACGCTCCTCGTGCACGACCTGGTCGCCTTCCATCTGCAAGCGAATCAGATTCCGGGACACCAACGCACCGATGAAGACATTGTGCTGCCAAGGCTTGAAACGCTCGTTGTCATAGAACGCCATGCCGCTGAGGCCCGGCGAAACTTGCCAGACATGGTGCGGGCCAAGCGCACCCTCTACATCCTTGCCCTTGGCTTCGGGAATTGGCGCACCGGAGTAGTTGATGCCATGGGTCGCCAGCGGCCAGCCGTAATTCTTGCCGCGTTCGATGATATTCAGCTCATCGCCGCCCTTGGGTCCATGCTCGTTTTCCCACAATGTGCCGCTCCAGGGATTGAGTGCAGCCCCTTGGGGATTGCGCAGGCCATAGGACCAGATCTCGGGACGGACATTCTTCTGGCCGACAAAGGGGTTGTCATCCGGCACCTTGCCGTCCGGGTAGATGCGCACGACCTTGCCTTGCAGCTTGTCCAGGTCCTGGGCCGTCGGGCGGTCGTTGTTCTCCCCAAGGTGATGAACAGGTAACCCTCCCGATCGAAAACCAGCCGCGAGCCGAAGTGATTACCCGTGGAAAGCTTGGGCTGCTGACGGAAAATCACATCGAAGTTCTCCAGGCGCTTCGAATCTTCGGAGAGCTGCCCGCGTCCCACGGCGGTACCGGCCTTGCCGTCCTTGCCAGCCTCGGAGTAGGACAGGTATACGGTGCGATCCTGCTTGAAGTCAGGTGACAACACCACGTCCAGCAAGCCGCCCTGGCCGTTGGCCCACACCTCAGGTACACCGCTCAATGGCGCCGAGAGCCGCCCCTCGGGGCTCAGCAGGCGCAGATTGCCCGGTCGCTCCGTGACCAGCATGCCCCGCTGCCCCGGCAGGAACGCCACGGACCAGGGGTGCTTCAAGCCTCTGACCACGGTGGTCACCTCCACGCTGCCCTCCTCGCTCTTCAGTACCTGGGTTTGCGCGGCCCAGGCCGGCGCGGAAAGGATCAGGACGGCACTGGCGCAAAGCGCGGCCTGCAATGTCTTACGCAACATGCACACTTCCTTCTGTGATGGAAACAAGACGACTAGGCTCTGTACGAAAAGCCTTGATACTCGTTCATGCTGCGTTGAAAACAGCCTCGGAATGCTCATGTACTCCAGTACAGTCGGACGCGACCCCGGGCGTTCCTCGGCTGTTTTCGCCTTGCCTGACCTTCGTCTCAAGACTTTTCGTACAGAACCTAGCGATTGCTGTCGTTCGAGTTTCTGGGTGGCGTACCGGATTCGATGGTGGGCCTGGGCGAACCCGGCGGCGGCCCCGAACGCGGGTAGCCGTTGCCGATACCGCCATTTTCCAGGGTCGGTCGACGGGGTACCGGTACCGTCGGGTTGTTGTGGATCGTCGGTACGTTGGGCTGGGTGCCCTGCATGCTGTTGGGATTGGCCCGACGTATGGGGTTGTTATAGGGGTTGTTGTTGCCCGGCAGATTCTGAGCCACGACCATGGGGCCCTGGCCGGGTGCAGCAGCCTGAACGATGGTGCTCAGTAATAGCGTGGTGATCGCAAGTACTAGCCTGTTCATCGGTACCTCCCTGCTTCGCGGAAATCGCTCAGGCATATCGAAAACACGCTACCGCGCAGGTTCACGGTTGTTAAGCGAAATGTCTGGTTGAAGATGTAACGAGGCTTCTCTGAGAGCAATCCTGTGGGAGCGAGCCTGCTCGCGATGGCTATGTTGACTGACACACCGCCATCGCGAGCAGGCTTGCTCCCACAGGGCACCTTCCGGGTGGGTATTCATCGAAGAGGCGCCGCCCTGCCACACCGCCAGCCGGCGCGCCATGGAAACTTTTTCAAAGGCCGGAAGGTCACCAGAGAGAACCCTTCACGGCAAGGAAACCGCACCATGGCACGGGCAATCTGGAAAGGCGCAATCAGTTTCGGGCTGGTCCACATTCCCGTGGCACTGGTCTCGGCGACGTCGTCCCAAGGTGTGGATTTCGACTGGCTGGACAAGCGCAGCATGGACCCGGTGGGCTACAAGCGGGTCAACAAGGTCACAGGCAAAGAGGTGACCAAGGAAGACATCGTCAAGGGCGTCGAGTACCAGAAAGGCCAGTACGTGCTACTCAGCGAAGAAGAAATCCGCTCCGCCCATCCCAAGTCCACCCAGACCATCGATATTTTCTCCTTCGTCGACAGCGAAAAGATTCCACTGCAGAACATCGACACGCCCTACTTCCTCGCCCCTGACAAGCGTGGCGGCAAAGTCTACGCCTTGCTTCGCGAAACCCTGGTCAAGACCAACAAGGTGGCCCTGGCCCACGTCGTATTGCATACCCGCCAGCACCTGGCGGCACTGATGCCCCTGGAGTCGGCCCTGGTGCTGGTGATGTTGCGCTGGCCGGCGGAAGTGCGTGAGCTGGACATCCTCGAACTGGGCGACGAGGTTACCAAGCCGAACCTGGTCAAAGGCGAGCTGGAAATGGCCAAGCGCCTGGTGCAAGACATGAGCGCCGACTGGGAACCCCAGAACTATCGGGACAGTTTCCAGGACAAGATCATGGAGCTGGTGGAGAAGAAGGCCAACGAAGGCCGGCTCGAAGCGGTGGAGACCGACCCCGGCGAAGAACAGCGCAAGACCGCGGACGTCATCGACCTCACCGAACTGCTCAAGCGCAGCCTGGGCGGCAAAGGCAAGACCGCCGACAAGCCTGCCACAAAGGCCGCCGCAAAACCTGCTAAGGCCAAATCCGCTCCCGCAAAAAAAGCCACCAAAGCCTCCCGGGGCTAAACCACGGACGCCAGCGATACAAGGGAACCTGTCATGGCCAAGGCCGAGAGTGAATCTGCCCGTACATCCAAGAAAACCGCTACCAGCCGCACCCAACGAATCCGGGCGCATCAGAACACGCGCCTGCCAGAACGGCTGTTGCCGCAACTGGCAACACCTGTGGAGCAACCGCCGTCGGGCGAATGGCGCTATGAAGTCAAATTTGATGGCTATCGGTTGCTGACCCGCATCGAGGGAGGCGAAATCCGCCTGTTCAGCCGCGATCATCAAGACTGGACCGAACGCCTCAAGTTGCACGCCGAGGCCCTGGCCGAGCTGAACCTGGGAGACAGCTGGCTGGACGGTGACCTGGTGCTGCTCGACGAAACCGGCCAGTCCGACATGGCGGCCCTGCGAGATGCTTTCGAGATCGGCCGCACCGTAGACATGGTCTACGTGTTGTTCGACGCACCGTTTCTCAACGGCGAGGACCTGCGACAGACGCCTGTGGAAGAGCGGCGCGCGGCGTTGAGAAAAGCGCTCAAGCATCACGGTGGCAAGCGACTGCGCTTCTCCGAAGCCTTTTTCGCCAACGAGGATGAGATTCTGGAAAGCGCCAGCGCCCTCTCCCTGGACCGTGTAGTCGGTAAGCGCCAGGGTAGCCCTTACGTGTCACGGCGCAGCAGCGACTGGGTCAACCTGAAGTGCCGGCTGCGCCAGACTTTCGTGATCGTCGGGTTCACCCATCCTCAAGGCAGGCGCAACGGCTTCGGAGCCTTGTTGCTCGCAGTCAAGGACCCCGCGGGGTGGGTGTATGCCGGGCGGGTCAGCAGCGGGTTCAGCCAGGATGAAATCAAACGATTGCATGAGCAACTTGCCGCCCAGGAGCGTGATGCTTCGCCCCTGGCCAAACCTGTCAAGCCGACACAGGGGCGTGGCGTGCAGTGGGTAGAGCCTGCTCTGGTCTGTGAGATCGAGTTCACCGAATGGACCGCCGGCGGCCTTGTGCGCCAGGCCGCTTTCGTGGACATGCTCGACGATATGCCGGCGGAAAAGATTGTCCGCGAGCACCCTCTGCCGAAAAAAACCAGGACGTCGAAACCCAAGCGCGGCGGCAAGGAGCACGACGTGGAAGTCGCCGGCGTGAAGATCACCCATCCAGAGCGCGTCATCGACAGCCTCAGTGGCGTGCAGAAAGTCGAACTGGCGCAGTATTACGCGGACATCGCACCGTGGCTCCTGCCCCATCTGAAACTGCGGCCCGTCGCGTTGTTGCGGGCACCCGACGGAATCGGCGAAGAACAGTTCTTCCAGAAGCACGCCGATCGCCTGGAAATTCCTCATATCCGGCAGCTGGATCCGGGACTGGACCCAGGTCATGCCGCCCTGATGGAAATCGACAGTCTCCAGGCCCTCATCAGTGCGGCGCAGATGGGCGCGGTGGAACTGCACACCTGGACCGCCACTCACGACCGGATCGAAACGCCGGACCTGTTCGTCCTGGACCTGGACCCTGACCCGTCGCTGCCCTGGAGTGCCATGCTCGAGGCCACTCGCATGACCTTGTCCTTGCTCGATGAGCTGGGCCTGCAGGCGTTCCTCAAGACCAGCGGCGGCAAAGGCATGCACATCATCGTTCCGTTGGCGCGAAGCGAAAGCTGGGATGTCACCAAGGCCTTCGCGAAAGCCATCTCGCAATTCATGACCCGGCAGATGCCGAAGCGGATCACCGCAACCATGGGACCCAAGAACCGGATCGGGAAGGTTTTCGTCGATTACCTGCGCAACGCCCGAGGCGCCAGCACGGTGGCTGCCTACTCGGTACGCGCCCGGCCGGGCCTACCGGTATCGATGCCAATCGCCAGGGCTGAACTCGACGGCCTGCGCAATGCCCAGCAATGGGATATCCAGACGGCCCTCGAACGGGCCAGAGGTCTGGGCGCCGATCCATGGGAAGGCTACAGCCATCGCCAACGGATCACCGCCAGGATGTGGGAACAACTGGACGCAGAAAAACCCGGGGAGTGAACAAATGCTCTTGGTAGGAGCTGGCAAGACTTCAGATCCAGATGAACACCGCCAGCAGGCCGCCAAAAAACGCCCACTTCTGGAGGTAATACAACTTTCGGTTGCGCTTCTTGAGGGCCTTGCCCTGCAAGCGAATCTTGTAGAGCCTGGAGAACGCCCGGTTCAATCCACCCGTCTTGTCGCCGGCATCGTTAGGCGCACCCGCAGCGGCCATCACGGTGCGGCTGAACCAGCGATTGAAGGCCGTTGTCCAGCGGAACCGCATTGGCCGCTCGACGTCGCAAAACAAAATGATGCGGTTCTGAGAAGTGGTGTTTTCGGCGTAATGAATGAAGGTTTCGTCGAAGACCACCGCCTCGCCATCGCGCCAATGGTAAGGCTCGCCATCGACATTGATATAGCAACCGGCATCGTTGGGGGTTTCCAGGCCCAGGTGATACCGATAGGACCCGGCGTACGGATCGCGGTGCCGAACCAGTTTGGAACCGGGCGGCAGCTCGGCAAACATCGCCGCCTTGATCGAACCGATGCTCTGCACCAGTTCAGTGGTGCGTGGACACAACTTCATGGCCGAGGGGTGGCTGTCGCCGTACCATTTCAGGTAAAAGCGCTTCCAGCCGGTCTTGAAGAACGAATTGAAACCCACGTCGTCGTATTGATTTGAGCGCTTGATCGCCCCCGCCTGCAACAGGCTCTGGCCCTCGGCGCGGATTTCCTCCCAATGGGCCTGCAGGGGGCTCAGGTCAGGGAAGTCCGCCGGGTTCAGGTACGGCTTGTTGGGCAACTTCGAACACAGGTAAAGCAGGCAATTGACAGGCGCCAGGAAAGACGAATGGTCGCTTAGCTGGCGTCCGAGCTTGTGCCGCACGCGTCCGCGCAGGTGTACATAGCCGATGGACAGGATGTAGATCGCAGCAATGATGAGTTTCACGGAATCGTCACGCACTGGAGTGAACGGGTTGCGTCCCCTGGCCAACCAAGCGGCAAAAGAGACGCATCAAGAGAGATGGCATTTTAGTCACATGTTGTAACTGAAAGTTATCCTCATTTGTGAAAAACTGTCTTGCCCGGGCAATACCCTATCGTTAACGCGGCCAGATCAGTACAATCGCCGCCAAATATTATGCGCCCCCCTTTTGGCCGACACCGTGAACCGGTTTCGCGCACATCCATTCGGGCTCGGCGCTTCGTATGCTGCTGTCCTCTTATGCCGGATGGACCCTTGCGCCTGTGACCGCGCCGCCTTTGCACGGTTGTGGATCGGCGCAGACAGGTACTGAACAGGTACTGCCGCACCCTTAGCTACTCTGAATGTTCCGCAGGATAAACCTTTGATCTCTACAGCTAACATCACGATGCAGTTCGGCGCCAAGCCGCTGTTCGAAAACGTCTCTGTCAAATTCGGCGCGGGCAACCGCTACGGCCTGATCGGCGCCAACGGTTGCGGCAAGTCGACCTTCATGAAGATCCTCGGCGGCGACCTCGAACCGTCTGGCGGCCAGGTCATGCTCGAGCCGAACGTGCGCCTGGGTAAACTGCGCCAGGACCAGTTCGCCTACGAGCAATTCACTGTCATCGACACCGTGATCATGGGTCACGAAGAGCTGTGGAAGGTCAAGGCTGAGCGCGATCGCATCTATTCGCTGCCGGAAATGACCGAAGAAGACGGCATGGCCGTGGCCGAGCTGGAAACCGAGTTCGCCGAAATGGACGGTTACACCGCCGAATCCCGAGCTGGTGAGCTGTTGCTGGGCCTGGGCATTCCGCTGGAGCAGCATTTCGGCCCGATGACCGAAGTCGCGCCAGGCTGGAAACTGCGGGTACTGCTCGCCCAGGCGCTGTTCTCCGATCCGGAAGTGCTGTTGCTCGACGAACCGACCAACCACCTGGACATCAACACCATCCGCTGGCTGGAAAACATTCTCACGGCGCGTAACAGCACCATGATCATCATTTCCCACGACCGGCACTTCCTGAACAGCGTCTGCACCCACATGGCCGACCTGGACTACGGCGAGCTGCGCCTGTTCCCGGGCAACTATGACGAGTACATGATCGCAGCGACCCAGTCCCGCGAGCAGTTGCTGTCGGACAACGCCAAGAAAAAAGCCCAGATCGCCGAACTGCAGACCTTCGTCAGCCGCTTCTCGGCCAACGCCTCGAAAGCCAAGCAGGCGACCTCCCGCGCCAAGCAGATCGACAAGATCCAGCTCGCCGAGGTCAAGCCATCGAGCCGCGTGAGCCCGTTCATCCGCTTCGAGCAGAACAAGAAGCTGCACCGCCAGGCAGTGACCATCGAGCGCATGTCCAAGGGCTTCGACGGCAAGACCCTGTTCAAGAACTTCAGCTTCACCGTCGAAGCCGGCGAGCGCGTGGCGATTATCGGCCCCAACGGTATCGGCAAGACCACCCTGCTGCGTACCCTGATGGGCGAGCTGGCGCCGGACGCCGGCTCGGTGAAGTGGACCGAGAGCGCGGAACTGGGCTACTACGCCCAGGACCATGCCCACGACTTCGCCGACGATGTCAGCCTGTTCGACTGGATGGGCCAGTGGACCCAGGGCGAACAGATGATCCGTGGCACTTTGGGCCGCATGCTGTTTTCCAACGACGAGATCCTCAAGTCGGTCAAGGTCATCTCCGGTGGTGAACAGGGCCGCATGCTCTTCGGCAAGCTGATCCTGCAGAAACCGAACGTGCTGGTGATGGACGAACCGACCAACCACCTGGACATGGAATCCATCGAAGCGCTGAACCTGGCGCTGGAAAACTACCCGGGCACGCTGATCTTCGTCAGCCACGACCGTGAGTTCGTCTCGTCCCTGGCCACCCGTATCATCGAGCTGAGCGCTGATGGCGTGGTCGACTTCAGCGGCACTTATGACGACTACCTGCGCAGCCAGGGTGTGATGTTCTAAGAGCAGCTCTGAGCCGCAAGCCGCAAGTGAAAAGCCCTGTCCAATGTGACAGGGCTTTTTTCATTTCAAGGGCACAAGACCTGTGGGAGCGAGCCTGCTCGCGATGGCGGTGTGTCAGCCGGGATTTTGATCAACTGACGCACCGCCATCGCGAGCAGGCTCGCTCCCACAAGGGGATCTGCGGTGATCTTCAATCCGCGTATTTAGTTAGCCAGCTTTCTTTTCTTCTCTCCCCGCGCCATGATGAAGCTCTTCTGCCGCCGCCCGCGAACGAGCCCATGTCTACGCCGCAAGCCACCCCCAGCTCCCTGTCGATCACCCTGCAGATCGTTTCCATCGTTTTCTACACCTTCATTGCCTTCCTTTGCATCGGCCTGCCGATTGCCGTGTTGCCAGGGTATGTCCATGAACAATTGGGCTTCAGTGCCGTGGTGGCTGGCCTGACCATCGGTTCGCAATACCTGGCGACCCTGCTCAGCCGCCCCATGGCCGGGCGGGTGTCGGACAGCGTCGGGACCAAACGGGCGATCGTCTACGGGTTGTCGGGCATTATGCTCAGCGGTGTGCTGACGTTGATTTCCACCTTGTTGCAAAGTCTGCCGCTGCCGAGCCTGGTGATCCTGATTGCCGGCCGCTTGTTGCTCGGCGTGGCCCAAGGTTTGATTGGCGTTGGCACCATCAGTTGGTGCATGGGCCAGGTCGGCGTGGAGCACACGGCCCGTGCGATCTCCTGGAACGGCATTGCCTCCTACGGCGCCATCGCCATCGGCGCCCCGCTGGGGGTGGTGATGGTAGGTAACCTGGGTTTCAGCAGCCTGGGCATCGCGCTGTCACTGTTGGCCGGCGCGGCGCTGTTGTTGATCCGCAACAAGCCTTCGGTGCCGGTGGTCCGTGGCGAACGCCTGCCCTTCCGGGCCGTGTTCGGACGCATTGCGCCATACGGGGCCAGCCTTAGCCTCGCCTCGATCGGCTACGGCACGCTCACCACGTTCATCACCCTGTTTTATGTCAGCCGTGGCTGGATCGGCGCAGCGTGGTGCCTGACGGTGTTCGGCATCTGCTTCATTCTTTCGCGATTGCTGTTCATTTCCAGCATTGCCCGTTTCGGTGGCTTCAACTCGGCCATCGCCTGCATGAGCATCGAAACCCTGGGGCTGGTGCTGCTCTGGCTGGCGCCTTCCCCCGCGTTCGCCTTGGTGGGGGCGGGACTGGCCGGTTTCGGGCTGTCGCTGGTGTATCCGGCACTCGGGGTGGAAGCCATCAAGCAAGTGCCAAACACCAGCCGTGGCGCGGGGTTGAGTGCCTATGCCGTGTTCTTCGACCTGGCCTTGGCGATTGCCGGGCCATTGATGGGGGCGGTGGCGTTGAACCTGGGCTACTCGTCGATCTTTTTCTGCGCCGCCTTGCTGTCGATCACCGGGCTGGGCTTGACCCTGCTGCTGCGTCGACGCGCCGAAAAAACCGCTTACTGATCGGCGGTGCGCATACCGGCCCGGCTCGGCTTGCCCAGGGCCTGGCTGAAGAAGCGCCCGGCTTCGGAAATCATGGTGCGGTGGATGTCCTTGCGGTCGACGCCATCGGCATCGGTGCACAGCGCCGGCATCGTGGCAATCTGCTCCTCGGTGCAGGGTGCCAGGAAAACAAAGTGCCCTGCCCCGGCCAAGGTCTTGAAATCCGGCGCGGTGGGCAGTTTACGGGCCAGTGCCGCGGCATTCTTGTCGAAGGCCACCAGTTTGTCGCCATCGCCGCTGTACAGCAGCACCGGCACATGGACGTCGGCCAAGGTATGGCGACCGAACTTCAGGCTCAACGGTGCCATCAACAGCAATGCCCGCACCCTGGGGTCGGCCATCGGTTGCAGATCGTCGCGGTCGGCGATCAGCTCGCCCTGGGTGTTGCAGGCGTCACGGTCGTCCGGCCGCTCTTGGCAATAACGGCGCAGGCGATTGAGATCGGGCGTGGCGCCAGACAGGATCAGGGCGGTTTCCCCTCCGGCGGAATAGCCGATCACCCCCACCTGCCCGGCATTGACGAACGGCGACAGCATCGGATCGTTCAGCGTCGCGGTGATGGCCTCGGAAATCTGGATCGGCCGTCCGTAGAGGTTGCTCAGAGTACCCAAGCGGCTATGGTCCTGGGCATTGTCGCCAGGGTGGATCACCGCGACCACGACAAATCCCTTGCGTGCCAGCGAAGTGGCCAGGTCATGCAGGGCCAGCGGTGTCCCCGTGTTGCCGTGGGACAGCATCAACATCGGGAAGCGGCCGATGGCAATCTGGGCGTCCGGTGCAGCGTCGATCTGATAGCCACCCAGCTGGCTGGTTTGCGCTCGGGCGTTAGACGGATAGAAGGCGATGGCGTGCATCGGCTGGTGATCCAGCGGATCGAGAAAGCTCAGCTCGTGAAAACCGGCACTCCAATTGGGGTGCAGCGCCGGTGCAGCCTGCACCGTAACCAGGCTGCCGAGCAGACAAAGCAATATCCCTGCACCAAGACGTGTCATCGAATCATCCACCTTCACCAGCGGACAGGAAGGCCCCGTCGCTCGCTGCCTGGACTTGCACGACCTGCGCCAAAAGCCCGATGAACAGAATACAGCGTTTTACGAAGGTTTCGATATTCATCAATGTGCAAAGGGGGTGATGCAAACCTCACGGCCACCGAAAAACCAATGTGGGAGCGAGCCTGCTCGCGAAAGCGGTGGGTCAGTCGGCATGGAGGTGACTGGTACACCGTTATCGCGAGCAGGCTCGCTCCCACAGTAAAGTCGTGCTGAATGCAAATCTCACAGCGACCCAAAACCAGTGTGGGAGCGAGCCTGCTCGCGAAGCGATGGGTCAGTCAGCATGGAGGTGACTGGTACATCGCTATCGCGAGCAGGCTCGCTCCCACCGGGATTTCAGGGCTTGATGACGCTGTGCAAGCCTTACGCGGCGGCGAACTGTTCGCCGATCTGCGCCTTGGCTTCGCTCATGGCCTTGTTGCGCATGTCATCACCGTAGGCCAGGCCCTCGGCACGGACGATTTCGATGTCGGTGATACCGAGGAAACCGAACAGAAGCTTCAAGTAGTCTTCATGACCCACACCGCTCGGCTGACCGGCATGCAGGCCGCCGGAAGTGGAAACGATCACCAGCTTCTTGCCGCCACACAGGCCTTGCGGGCCGGCTTCGGTGTAGCTGAACGTCTGCCCGGCCACGGCAATGCGGTCGATCCAGGCCTTGAGCTGGGTTGGGACGGTGAAGTTGTACATCGGCGCAGCGATCACGACTGCATCCGCCGCGAGGAACTCAGCCAGCGTGGCAGCGCTGAGGTCGGCTTCGTGCTGCTGCGCGGCGTCACGCAATTCGGCGCTGGTGCCGGCCGCAACCAGCGTCTGGGCGGAAAAGTGACTGATTGCATCGGCGGCCAGGTCGCGGTAGGTCACCACCACGTCCGGCTCGGCGGCTTTCCAGGCCTCGACCACCTCACGGCTCAATTGGCGGGAAGCGGAGTTGTCGCCGAGGATGCTCGAATCAATGTGCAGAAGTTTCATATGAGTGCTCTCCAATGAGGATCGCTACCGGGCGATCGAATGGGGACCATCCTACCGATGAAACCAATAGCCGATTAGCCCGCTATGATGCGATAGTTCGTTCTACTGACAGGACAATCGAGCCCGACATGCAAGACCTCAACGATCTCTACTATTTCGCCAAAGTCGTCGAAGCCGGTGGCTTCGCCGCAGCCGGACGGACCCTTGGCATCCCCAAGTCGCGACTGTCCAGGCGTATTGCCGAACTGGAAGACCGCCTCGGCGCCCGCCTGCTGCAACGCACCACTCGCCAGTTGAAACTGACAGCGGTGGGCGAACGCTACCTGCGCCATTGCCAGGCCATGTTGTTGGAGGCGGAAATGGCCGACGAAGCGGTGGCGAGCATGTCCAGTGCGCCCCGTGGTCGGCTGCGGGTTTCGAGCCCGGTGGGGCTGGCCCACGAAATACTGGCCGGGGTGGTGGCCGACTTCCTGGAAAAATATCCTCAGGTCCAGTTGGAGATGATCCTGCTCAATCGCCGCGTTGACCTGGTGAGCGAGGGCATCGACGTAGCGTTGCGGGTGCGTGACCTGGGTGACGAAGACCCGTTGCTGATGACCCGCCGCTTGCGTCAGGCGCGGTTGATCATGGTCGCCAGCCCGACGTTCGTCGAAGGGCGGCGGATCGAAACACCCGATGACCTCAAACAGGTCCCGGTGCTCGGGGCGCTCGAGAGCGATCGCCTGGTACATCTGCGCCTGCACAGTGCCGACGGACAGGTCGCTGAACTGGCCCTGGAAGCACGCCTGGGCATCGACGATTTCATTGTCCGCCGCGCCTGCGTCCTTGCCGGCCTGGGATTTACCTTATTACCGAGCATGTATTGCGAGCAGGAGTTGAAGGACGGCACACTGGTGGAATTGCTACCGGGATGGTCGCTGCCCGATGGCTGGCTGCAGGCGGTCTATCCCCATCGACGCGGCATGTTGCCGGCGGTACGCGCATGGCTCGACCACCTGGTGGAAGCCTTCAATCTTTGTGGAGAAAGGACGTTATGAGTTTGAGCGAAGAGGATGTCGCGCGGTTTTGCCTGGGTTTGCCTGGCGCCAGGGAAGATTACAAATGGGGCGGCGTGCGGGTGTTTTCCATCGCCGGAAACAAGATGTTCGCCTTGCAGGGGCTGCGCAGCGATTCATTGGCGTTCAAGGTCGACAAGGACCTGTTCCTGGGACATTGCGACCGACCGGGCATCCATCCCGCCCCGTATCTGGCGCGGGCGCAATGGATCATCATGCACACCCCCTACCCCTTGGGTGCCGAGGAACTGCATGGCCTGCTACGACGCTCCCACCAACTCGTGGTCAGCAAGTTGCCCAAGCGCACGCAGGTCGGTTTGCTATTGCCGTGACATTACCCCCAGGCCAGCAAATGGCCGCCCAGGAACAACTGGTCGACCCAGAACACCTGGTGCAGCAGCACGATGAACCAGAACACCACTTGAAACGACACCTTTCGGGTCTTGTGCCGAAAGACCTGCTGGGCCAGCAACGCGCCAGGCCAACCCCCAGCCAGCTCCACGGCGTGCAGTACGTTCTCGGGGGTACGCCAGACGTCGGAACGGGCCTTGCGTTTGTCGCTCCAGTACAGCAGGAACGCCACGACGCTGACAACGCCATAGGCCGTCAGAGGCACCCATGATGCCTCCTGCAACCCGAGCAACAGCGAGCCCGTCAGCGGCAGCGCGCACAGCAGCGCCAATACGATCAACTTGAGCCGAAGGTTCTGCACGCGGCCCCCATTATTGCGGGCCGCGTGCCTGCGCGTGCCGGAATCGTTCATGGCCGGGCGCTTGTCCAGTCGACCCAACCGAATTGCCAGGTCGCCAGGATCAACAAGCCGAACACGATCCGATACCAGGCGAACACCGCATAGCTGTGGTTGGCGATGAACCGCAGCAACCCCTTGACGGCGATCATGGCGAAGATGAACGCGGTGACGAAACCGATGGCAAACACCGGGAAGTCCGCCGGTACGAAAAGCGCGCGGTATTTGTAGCCCGAGTAGACAGCCGCACCGACCATGGTCGGCATGGCCAGGAAGAAGGAGAACTCGGTCGCGGTCTTGCGCGACAGGCCGAACAGCAACCCGCCGATGATGGTCGAGCCGGAACGGGAGGTGCCGGGAATCATCGCCAGGCACTGGGCCAGACCGACCTTGATTGCATCTTTCCAGGTGATGTCGTCCACCGTTTCGGCGTGTACTTCATGCTGGCGCTGTTCGGCCCACAGCATGATGAAACCACCCACCACCAGCGCGGCGGCCACGGTGATCGGGTTGAACAGGTATTCGTGGATCAGATCCGCAAACAGCACGCCCAGCACCACGGCTGGCAGGAAGGCGATCAACAGGTTGGCGGTAAACCGCCGGGCACTGGGTTGGGTGGGCAAACCCAACACAACATCGAAGATCTTGCGCCGGAATTCCCAGACCACTGCCAGGATCGCCCCCAACTGGATGATGATGTTGAACGCCATGGCCCGTTCCCCACCGAACCCGAGCAAGTCGGCGACAACGATCTGGTGCCCCGTGCTGGAAATCGGCAGGAATTCCGTCAGACCTTCTACAATGCCAAGAATCAGTGCCTGAAAGGCAGTCCACAAATCCATTCATCCCCCAAGAAAGGCCCTGTCAGCAGGACCTCATCGATAATCAAGAGTCATGCCCTTACGAGCAGCGGGTGCACGATAACTGCGCCATAGCCCAAAAAACCAATGAAAAATCAAAGGCAGGCTCAGGTTTTGCGCCGCGAGGCCGAAATCCTATCAGACAAGCCCTCATAACGCCGACGCGTTATGGCCCAGGGGGCAATCCACCGGCCGTGGATGACAAGAACAAGAAACTGGAGTGACAGCGTATGAATAGCTTGCGCAATGTGTCGATCAGCCGACGCTTGTGGCTCATCCTCGTCGTGGCCATCTTGATGGTATTCACGCTGGGTGCCCTGATGCTGAAACAGATCCACAGCGATCTCTATCAGGCCAAGGTGCAGAAAACCCAGCATGTGGTCCAGACCGCCAGCGGCGTGCTGAGCTACTACCATGGCCTGGAAACCGCCGGCACCCTGACCCGCGAAGCCGCCCAGAAACAGGCCCTCAGTGCCGTGCGTGGCCTGCGCTATAACGAAACCGACTATTTCTGGATCAATGACCTGACCCCGGTCATGATCATGCACCCGACCAACCCGAAGCTAGAGGGCCAGAACCTCTCGGCGATCCGCGACCCGAACGGTTTCGCACTGTTCAACGAGATGGTCATCATCGCCAAGGCCAAGGGTGCCGGGATGGTGAACTATCTATGGCCGAAACCGGGCGCCGAGGCACCGGTCGGCAAGACGTCCTACGTCAAACTGTTCGAACCCTGGGGCTGGATCATCGGTTCGGGCGTATACGTGGATGACGTACAGGCCGAGTTCCTGGCCCAACTGATCAAGGCCTCGCTGGTGGGCCTGACGATCGCACTGATCATGAGCCTGCTGTTGACCCTGATCGTGCGCAGCATCGTGCGGCCCCTGCAAGAGACGGTGAACGCGATGGCCAACATTGCCAGCGGTGAAAGCGACCTGACCCGCACCCTCGACACCCATGGCCAGGATGAAGTCACCCAACTGGCGCGCCACTTCAACGCGTTCACGACCAAGCTGCGCGAGGTGGTGAGCCAGCTGCAGGTTTCTGCCAGCGCCCTGGGGCAATCGTCCAGCGAATTGGGCAGCGACGCCGCCCAGGCCCAGGAGCGCAGCCAACAGCAATCGCAGCAGATGGAGTTGGTGGCCACGGCGATCAACGAAGTGACCTATGGCGTCCAGGATGTGGCCAAGAACGCCGAACATGCCGCCAGTGAAATGCGCGACGCCGAGTCCCAGGCCCAGCAGGGCCAAGTCAACATCGATGGTAGCTTGCAGCAGATCGACCGTCTTTCCCAGACCATCGACCAAGCGGTTGAAGTGATTCGTACCCTGGCCAGCGAAAGCACCCAGATCGGCAGCGTGCTGGAGGTCATCCGTTCCATCGCCGAACAGACCAACCTGCTGGCCCTCAACGCCGCGATCGAAGCCGCTCGCGCCGGGGAGCAAGGCCGGGGGTTTGCGGTGGTGGCTGATGAGGTGAGGTTGCTGGCCCAGCGCACGCAGAAGTCCACCGCCGAGATCCAGGGGATGATCGAGCGCTTGCAAACTCACTCCGAAGCCGCGGTGAAAGTCATCAGCGACAGCAGCCGCGCCTCGCAGCTGACCATCGAACAGGCCGGCCTGGCGGGTGCCAGCCTCAACGCCATCGGTCAGGCCCTGCGCAATCTCAACAGCCTGAACGCCTCCATCGCCAGTGCCACCCTGCAACAGGCCCACGTGGTAGAGGACATCAACCAGAACGTCACCCAGGCCGCCGGCCTGTCCCACAGCACCGCCCTGGCGGCGGAACAATCGAGCCTGGCAAGCACGCGCCTCAAGGCACTGAGCGAACAGCTGAACGGCCTGCTCAAGCAGTTCCGGGTCTAAAGCTGACCCACCGCCATCGCGAGCAGGCTCGCTCCCACAGAGGCTGCTGGCGACCATAGATCTCGCGATCAACCCGGCCTCCTGTGGGAGCCGGGCTTGCCTGCGAAGACGGCAGCACATGCAACGCACCTGTGACAGGCACACCGCCATCGCGAGCAGGCTCGCTCCCACAGAGGCTGCTGGCGACCATAGATCTCGCGATCAACCCGGCCTCCTGTGGGAGCCGGGCTTGCCTGCGAAGACGGCAGCATATCCAACACCCCTGTGACAGGCACACCGCCTTCGCTAGCAAGCTCGCTCCCACAGATCTTTCTGGCGGCCACAGATCCTGCAATCAACCCGGCTCCCCCCTGTGGGAGCGAGCCTGCTCGCGATAGCGTCGGCACATCCAACATTGATGTTGGAGCTGCGCCCGCCATAACGTTTACAATCGCCCCCCTTCTCCATTCCCCAAGGAACCGCCATGTCCGGGCTTGAACTGTTTGCCGCAGCCCTCGGCGTGATCGCTGTCTGGTTGACCGTCAAGCAGAACCCCTGGTGCTGGCCGATCGGCCTGATCATGGTGTTGCTGTACAGCTGGATTTTCTACGACGTGAAGTTGTACTCGGACATGCTGTTGCAAGTGGTCTACGCCGCGCTGCAACTGTACGGCTGGTGGCAATGGACCCGCGCCGGCCAACAGCATGACGGACGCCAGGTCACCCGCCTGGGTGGCCCGTCGGTTCTGATTGGCCTGGCGGCTGGGGCGGCAGGCAGCCTGGTGCTGGGCGCTGCCATGGCGCACTGGACCGACGCCGCCCAGCCCTGGCTCGACGCGGCGCTCACCGGCTTCAGCCTCGTGGCCCAGTGGTGGATGGCCCAGAAGCGCGTGCAATGCTGGCCTTTGTGGATTGCCCTGGACGTGATCTTCGTTGGCCTGTTCATCTACAAGGGCCTGTACCTGACCGCGGCGCTCTACGCCCTGTTCACCTTGCTGGCCGTGCAGGGCTGGCGGGAATGGCGCGCCGACCCGGCCCTGCGCGCATGAAGGTGGTAGTGCTGACGGGGCCCGAGTCTGCCGGCAAGAGCTGGCTGGCGGAGCGATTGCAGGAACACTTCGGTGGCCTGCGGGTGGACGAATACGTCCGCCACTTCATGGAGCAGCACCCCCGCGACACTTGCCTGGATGACATCACCGATATCGCTCTCGGACAACTGGCCTGGGAAGACACAGCCAGGGCCCGAAAACCGACGCTGCTGATCCTCGATACCCATCTGTTGAGCAATATCCTCTGGAGCCAGACCCTGTTCGGCGACTGCCCGGACTGGCTGGAGCCAGCCTTGCTGGAGCGCCACTACGACCTGCATCTGCTGTTGAGCCCCGAGCAAGTCGAATGGACGGGTGATGGCCTGCGTTGCCAACCAGAACTGGCGCAACGCTTGCAGTTTTTCGCGGCCATCGAAGGTTGGTTGATCCGACACCAGCAACCTTTTCAGATGATCGAAGGGGACTGGGCGCAACGCCAAAGCCAAGTGTTCGCAGCCGTGACCCATCTGCTCCAGGCCTGAGCAGATCCCCACGGAATGAGGTGCCGGCATAGTGCCACTCCGTTCCACTCTTGAAACATCCCCCTCGCGTCAAACCCGGATCCAAAGCTGTTTCACCGGTTTGTCATCCCAACTGTCAACGCGCTGAAACACCCCCTCAAAAGCCTGGATCCAGAGCCACTGGACAGCTGATGGCCTGTTGACCGTCATGTGTCTTGTCTCAACTATGAAACAGGTCCCGCCCCAGCCGTGGTGCCATCACGACCAACCCATTGAATCCAAAGACTTTTAAGAACCCGGCACGACATCTGCTCTTCCCCCTCGCAACGCTGGACCAGGGCCAGCCCACCGAAGAAGGAATCGATACCGTGGGGACTTTCGATAGAAGTTTGACCGTCCTGTTGTTGATCGGCTGCGCCGCCGGCGCGATGTTCAGCCTATCGGTACAGGCCGAGGGCAACGGCGTCATCGTCCTCAACCGTGACGTACAGCCCGTCCATATCGGTCGCAACGGTGGCAAGGATCCCTACCCGACCACCGTCAATGCCAACCCTTCCGATCGAATCAGCCAAGCGACCACCAGCACCGAACTGAGCGACGGCGAATTTGCCAGCGTCGCCAGCGGTTCGTCGATCCGCAAAACCCTCAATACAAACACGGGTGTGCAAGGCCTGAATGTCGTGACCAACCCCAACGGCATGCCTGGCATGGGCGCCGGTCATGGTGGCGGCAGCGGCGGTGCGATCTCCGGCACCATCAACCGCTCGCTGAGCTCCGGCCTGGCCCCGCTGGGTCGCCTGGCAGGGGGTCAATGACATGAGGCCGATCCTGTTCCTGCTCGCCCTCCTCGGCTCATCCACCGGATTGGCCGACCCTGGCGTGGCGGTGGTCAGCAGCGCCAACTTGCAGGACTCCGGCAGTCGTTATACCGGCAACTTCAACGTCAACCAGGCGGCAGGCGATCGGACCCAGCAAACCAACACCCGGGCCATTGCCATCGGCACCGAGGCACAGGCCACCACCTATGTCCGCCAACGGCTGGACACCCCCGCCGACTCTTCCATGAACGCGACCGCCCGCATTGGCGGCAGCTCTTTCAGCAATGGCAACGGTGTGCTGGGCGTCAACCAGTCCGCCGGAGCCAACAACCAGATGGCCAATGCCATGCGGGTGGGCATCAGCGCCCAGCCGCAGAGCATTGACGACAGCGCGCTTTCTCAACAGAACGTGGCGCTGTTACCGAACTCAGGAGCAACTGGCGCCCCAACCGGCAGTCGCCAGGTCGTTACCAGCGACCAGGCCTTCACCGGCAGCCGAGGGGTCATCCAGGTGAACCAGAGTGCCGGGGTGGGGAACCGAATGGCCAACACCCTGAGCATCCGGGTCGCTGACTGACCCGAGCAGTAAAACCATAAGAAAGTACCGACACACTTAACCAACGACACGCAAGGAGAAACACCATGAAACCAACAATGGCACTCAAACCATTGGTTTTCGCTCTCGCCGCTGTCATGGCAATGGCCGCACAGGCCGGTGGAAACGATAACAACCACGGCAACGGGCACGACCATGGCAACCATGGCCATCAAGGTCCGACGCTGGATCAACTGCTCTCCATCAGCGCCGGTGCTGGGGCTACGGTGCTGGATGAGCAGAACAGCGACGGCAACGTGGTGACCAACCAGGCCACCAAAAACACCGCTGAAGCCAAGGACTCGCTCAATGGCAGCAACGGTAACATGGGCGCCAACGTCGCGGCCGGTGACGGTAACCAGCAAGACAACGCCGCCGCCCTGGCCACTGCGGACGAAAGCTTTATCTTCGGTTCGGCGGTCTCCATGTCCAGTGCCACCCAAGTCAATAACAATAACTACGTCAAAAACAACTCGACTCAAAACAACGCCTCGCTCACCAACGCGGGCAACAACGGCTCCGGCAACATCGGCATCAACGTGACCGCCGGCAACTTCAACCAACAGAAAAACAACCTCGCTATCGCCGTATCGGGTGGCCGTGTTGCGCAAGCCTCGGCCGCCGCCGACCAGACCTCCACCGGCCTGGTGGTGGACAACAAAGGCGTGCGGACCTACAAGACCGACACCCTCACCAGCACCTATGAAGCCTCCGGCACGTTCAAAGCCAAAGGCACCGGTACCGCCGAAGACAACAATCATGGCGGCTGGGACAACAAAGGCGGCTATGGCGGCGGTCATGATGACGACAAGTTCAAGTTCTCCGCCGTGGGCACTTTCGAACTGGCCGGCAGCAATACCCAGCAAGTGTTGACCCGTGATGGCTGGAAAAACCCTGTGATCAACAACGCCACCATGAACAACTCCATGAATGGCTTCTCCGGTAACGGCGGCGCCAACGTGTCGGCGGGCGTGGGTAACCAGCAGAGCAACTCGCTGTCCATCGCGGCAGGCTGCAAAGCCTGCATGTAACCACGTGTGATATGAAGCCCCGGCAACGGGGCTTCTTTTCCAAGGTACCCACAAGGCGTATCGATCATGCGTGCGACTGCCCTTTCCCTGCTGCTTTGCATGGCGTGTGTCACCGAAGCCGCGCAAATGCCGGTCGCCGCCCTACCCGGCGGCATGCTGGTCTACAAACCGGTACAAAGCGTGCGCGAGCGCAAATTCAGCGACATCGTCGAGCAGAAAACCGATTTCAGCTGCGGTGCCGCCGCACTGGCCACGGTGCTGCGCCAGGCCTATTGGCTGGATGTCGATGAAGAGCATGTCATCAAGGGCATGTTGGTCAATGCCGACCAGCAGCTCGTGCGTACCCAGGGTTTTTCCATGCTGGACATGAAACGCTATGTGGAAAGCATCGGTATGCGCGCCCGGGGCTATCGGATACCGGCAGAGAAGCTCGAAGCCGTGACGATTCCGGTGGTGGTCCTGATGGAAATACGTGGCTACAAGCACTTCGTGGTGTTGCAGCGGGCCGACAAGCAATGGGTCTACATCGGCGACCCGGTGCTGGGGCACAAGCGCTACGCCCACGACGATTTCGTCAAAGGTTGGAACGGCATCGTCTTCGCCATCGTCGGTCCAGGCTACGACAAGACCAACGCACTACGCAGTCCTCCGCAGCCGTTGACGGCACGTAACAAGCTGGACGGGTTCAACCCGGTCAAGGATGCGGAATTGATGGATTTCGGTTTCATCCAGAGCGACTTTTTTTAATCGCCGACCAACTGCCAACGATGAATACAAAAGGAGCAGGATGCTCCGGGAGCTGTACATGAGAACTTCACACTGGCTGTCGCTGGCCTGCCTGGCCGCGACCGCGTCGGGCTATGCCCATGCCGGATTCAAACCTATCGAAATCAAGGATCAGGAGCTCGCCGAGCTGCGCGGGCGTTATGTCATGCCCGGACGGGTCATCAGCTTCGGCGTCGTCATGAGCAGTACCTGGCGCAACGCCAGCGGCGACCTGATCGGCGCCACCAGCTCCATGCAGATCCAGGCCTCCACCGTCAAACCCGAGTTCTACGTCTCCACCATCAAGCAGACCGGCAACGGCAGCGCTCCGGAACAGGGCAGCGGCAACATTACCGGTGGCGCAGGTCTTGGGACGAGCCAAGGTGTGACCCAGAGCGTACGCGCTGCCGGCGACGGCAATACCGCCTACAACAACGTCAGCATCAACGTGAAAGAAAGCAACCAACCCCCTGCCCTCGCACCCTCCCAAGGCCAGTTGCTGACCAGTGGCCAGACCATCAGCGGTAGTAACGCCGCCGGCAGTGTCTCGGTAACAGCCACCGGCAGCGGTGTACAGATGGCAATCCAGGCCAACCACAACCAGGGCAGCACCCTGCAGCAAGTGGCCCAGGGCGGTCTTTTGCAAAATACCCGCCTGCTGGGCAACAGCAACCTGGTCAATAACATGACCCAGCTCAATGTGGTGCTGAACAACAATGGCCCCAGTGCCGGGGCGCTGGACTGCAACCTGACGCAGCTGCGCGGCCTACGCAACCTTGGGTATTGAACTACGCTGCTTTTCGACCACTGGGCAAATAGGGACGGCATTCTCATGTATCGATCCGTATCGTTGCGCGCTGTAATGTGTCTGAGCACATTGTTCCCGGCGACCCTGCTGCAAGCGGCACCGGATGCGGACATCGAAGCATTGAAACAGGAGTTGCTCGAGCTCAAGCAACGATACGAGGTCCAGCAGAAAGCCCTGGCGGTCCTCGAACAGCGGGTGCGCCAGGTGGAAGACCAGCCCGCGGCCCCGCCGCCCAAGCGCCTGGTCAAATCCCCTGCCGACATGAAAGGCAACCAGAACGTCGCAGGCAGCGGCGCGACAACGGCTGGCGGCAGCGGCTACGGGCAATCCCTGGCCGACGACTCGCAACCGGCCCAGAGCGTCTCCAACCTCTATGACGAGGCCAGCGGCTTCTTTGGTGGCGGCAAATTCAGCTTCGAGACCGGTGTGACCTATTCGCGCTACGACACCCGACAGCTGATTCTCAATGGCTTCCTGGCCCTGGATTCGATTTTCCTGGGCAACATCAACCTGGACCGGATCAAGGCCGACACCTGGACGCTGGATCTCACCGGCCGCTACAACTTCGACAATCGCTGGCAGTTCGACCTCAATGTGCCGGTGGTCTACCGGGAGTCCACCTATCAGTCCGGCGGCGCCAATAACGGGGCGGCGGGTGTCACCAGCGAAGAAACCGTCACCCGCGATCCCACCATCGGCGATGTCAATTTCGGCATCGCCTACAAGTTCATGGACGAATCGATCAATACCCCCGACGCGGTGGTGACCTTGCGCGTCAAGGCCCCGACCGGCAAGGATCCATTCGGCATCAAGCTGCGCCAGTCCCCGAGCAACACCAACCTGTTCGTACCGGAAGATCTACCCACCGGCAACGGCGTCTGGTCGATCACCCCCGGGCTTTCCCTGGTCAAGACGTTCGACCCGGCCGTGCTGTTCGGCACCCTGGCCTACACCCACAACTTCGAGGAGTCGTTCGACGACATCAGCTCTACCGTCAACCAGAAAGTACCGGGCAAGGTGCAGATCGGCGACAGCTTCCAGATCGGCGCAGGGCTGGCCTTTGCGTTGAACGAGAAAATGAGCATGTCGTTCTCGGTATCGGACCTGATCCAGAAGAAAAGCAAGCTCAAGCAGGACGGTGGGGATTGGGAGTCGGTGGTCTCCAGTGATGCCAATGCCGGCTACTTCAACATCGGCATGACCATCGCCGCCTCCGACAACCTGACCATCGTGCCCAACCTGTCCATCGGGCTGACCGACGATGCGCCGGATTTCAGCTTCAGCCTGAAGTTTCCGTATTACTTCTAGCCCAGGACGGGCACCTTGTGGGAGCGAGCCTGCTCGCGATAGCGGTGGATTTGTCACGAAAGAGGTGCCTGCGCTACCGCCATCGCGAGCAGGCTCGCTCCCACAGGTTGCAACCTTGCTTCAGGATGATTCAGCGGATCTGATGCTTGTGCAGCAGGCGATAGAACGTTGGGCGGGACACGCCCAGCACCCGGGCCGCAACGCTCAGGTTGTCACTGTGACGGTTGAGCACATCGCTTAGAGCCTGGCGCTCGGCACGGGTCTTGTAATCTTCAAGGGTGCCCATCGGTGCCACGATTCCATGGGGGCTGGACAGGCCAAGATCCCGGGCTTCGATCTGCCGCCCCTCGGCCAGTACCAGGCCGCGACGAACACGATTGGCCAGTTCCCGGACATTGCCCGGCCAGTCATGCATGCCCATTGCCACCAGCGCATCCTCGCTGAAGCTGCGTGGCCGGCGACCGGTTTCCTGGCTATAGAGATGGGAAAAGTGACTGGCAAGCATCGACAAGTCGCCGTGGCGTTCACGCAGCGGCGCCATCACCACTTGCAACACGTTCAGGCGATAGTACAGGTCTTCGCGAAACAGCCGGTGCTCGATGGCCGCTTCCAGATCCACGTGGGTGGCCGCCAGTACCCGCACATCGACTGCAATCGGCTGGCTGCCACCGACCCGTTCGATGTGTTTTTCCTGCAGGAATCGCAGCAGGTTGGCTTGCAGCTCCAGCGGCAGGTCACCAATCTCATCCAGAAACAGCGTCCCGCCGTGGGCCGCCTCGATGCGGCCGATCTTGCGCTGATGAGCACCGGTGAATGCGCCTTTTTCGTGGCCAAACAATTCGGACTGGATCAGGTGTTCGGGGATGGCGCCACAGTTGATGGCAATGAACGGCTTGTTGCGACGCAGGGACTGCGAATGCAGGGTGCGCGCGACCAGTTCCTTGCCGGTACCGCTCTCGCCGCGAATCAATACCGGCGACTCGGTGGGCGCCAGTTTGCTCAACAACTTGCGCAATTCTCGAATCGGTCTGCTGTCGCCCAGCAGTTCATGCTCGGGAAGTTGGACGTGAACCGAACCTTGCCCGCGCAGACGCGCCATGCCAAACGCCCGACCCAGTGTCACCTGGACCCGTGATACATCGAAGGGCAATGTATGGAAATCAAAAAACCATTCGCAGACAAAATCGCCCACATTCTTGAGCCGCAGCACTTCCTGATTGAGCACGGCGATCCACTCGGTACCGCTGCGGCTGATCAACTCCTTGACCGCTTCCGGGCGCTCCAGATGGAAAGGCTGCAACCTCAAAAGGCCCACGTCGCAGGTTCGGACGCCGGCATGTTCGAGAGAGCAGCTCTCCACCTCCCAACCAATGCTGCGTAAACCCGGAAGCAGGCGATGACAATCATCGCAGGGATCAACCACGAGCAGACGACGTGACGTACTGGCTTCGACCATGACTGATCCTTGGCGCCAAAAATAAGAAATATGATTAGAAACAGTCGTTTGGCGAACCTGCATGTAACAGTAGCAAGAAGTTGACACACCCTTGTATCAATTGATTATTGAAAACGCCTGAAAGTGGTTATAAGCGAGCGCGTTTCGTTAGTTGCCGCATGGCAAATCTTTCAGGGCGCTTTCAAACAAAAGCCTATTTGCCGGGTCTGAAAGAAAATCGAAATTTATTCAGGGATTGTGTGACCTGACCCACGGTTCGGAACATCAGTACAAGTAACCCGCCGCACGGTCCGCCCAACCGACGGCACATCATCTGATTGGGCACTTTTATGAGAGAACGCCATGAACGCCCCGCTCCGTATCAACGAAGCTCTTTTGATTGCCGACCGCGCATTTAAACCTTTCCAGTGCGTGGCCTGGGCCCCACAGGATGGTAACGGCGAATTGAGCCTGACCGTCGTTGACCGCACCAATACCCATATTGGCCGCACCCAGATTCCAAGCAGCGCCTATACCGACCCAGCCCAACTGGCCAGCCTGTTGAAACAAGCCCGCGCCGAATTGAGCCAGGAAGGTTACAAGTTGCAATCCTGGTCCATGCCGGAATAAACACGCTCTTTTACGTATACAGTCCGAGCCTGTATTGATAGCAGGCTTGGTACTGAGTCGAAAAGTCATTGCTCTGGCACGAATCGCAGCTATTTGTGCAAGGTCTGACAGTTGTGCACTGTCACATTCAGGGATTGAATGTTGCCCTCATGCAGTCATCGCCCCTCCGGGCCGGTCGACGTGCGAGGAGAGGCATGCATGCTCAATCAATTCGCGCCTGAGCGTTCAATGGCGGCGGCCAACGCCGGTCAACTGGATGCGGGTTTTGCCAATAACGGCAAGGCATGGGTCCATTTTTCCGGTAGCACCTCCAGCCTGACCACCGGATTGGCCCTCGACCACACCGGAAGAATTCTGATGGCGGCCAAAATCGAGACACCCCACGGCAGCCGGTTCGGGCTCACAAGGCTTAACCACGACGGTTCAACCGACCCAGGTTTTGGAACCGATGGCTGTGTCATTGGTTCTTTTGAGCCCGGCTTCGAAGCAACGGCAGGCAAAGTGACCGAATTGCCCGACGGAAAGATTCTGTTATCCGGCCTGCATTACGAAAGCGCTGACCGCACCCTCCCCGCCCTGGCACTGTTCGACCAACAAGGCCGCGCCGTTCCCGGTTTCGGCAACACCGGACAACGAGTGATCCGGATCGAAGGCAATCTCTCCCAAGGTCTGCGCGATCCCTGGCTACCGCCGGGCATACCGGGCCTCGAAGCCTGCGACATGCGCGTACAGGCTGATGGCCGGATTCTGTTACTGGCCAACCATCATTATCAAGCCTCCGACCATGTCGGCGTCCTCATCCGGCTGCTGCCGGACGGCGCGCCGGACACCTCATTCAATAGAGGCGGGTTTGTCATGGTCCGGCGCCTGTTGAAAAACACCTGGTTGAGCTGCCTCTCGCTCCAGGCCGATGGCAACATAGTAGTAGGCGGCGCCATCGATCTGCCCCAGCAGGGCTTGATGGTCCGTTACGACCCCAGCGGCAAACTCGATGACAGCTTCGGCGAGAACGGCTTCCTGTCCATCGCCGCCAAGGAACGCAGCGTGATGATCAACCAGATCGTTCAACATCAGAACGGTGACCTGCAGGCATTCGGCAGCAGTCGCGACCCCATGCATTGCCTGTCCCTGAAAGTGCACAAGGACGGCAGGCCGGATCATGACTGGAACCAGGGACAGTGCCAGCTCCTGGAGATCGGACGCAACGCCAGCCAGTGGACCGCCGCCCAGGTTCAACCCGATGGAAAACTGGTGACCGCGGGAGCCACCATCGGCGGTATCGACGCCGACTTCGTTCTGGCCCGGCATTTGCCGGACGCCAACCTTGACACGGAGTTCGGCCATGGCAAAGGCTGGGTTCGCACCCGGCTCGGCTACAGCCTGGACACCGCCACCTCGCTCGCGATACAGGCCAACGGAAAAGTCCTGGTGGGAGGCCACTCCCTCCACGGTACCTACCGAGCCGTGGTGACCCGGTATTGGTCCTGACCCGGAGAACCTTGACCGTAAATGAAGCGGTATGAATTCCTACGCTTGATATTCCGCATTGCTTACGGCAAGTTGCGCGCTTCTAAATAAAAGGAGCAGCCGATGTCCGGTTCCATGACTCAGGCTTTCGCCCACAACTTCCTTGGGCACTCACCACGCTGGTACAAGGCGTGCATCGTCACCTTCCTGATCGTCAATGCCCTGGTGCTGTGGACCCTCGGTCCGGTCGTGGCAGGCTGGATGCTGGTCGTGGAGTTCATCTTCACCCTCGCCATGGCCCTCAAATGCTATCCACTGATGCCCGGTGGCCTGTTGCTGATCGAAGCCCTGGCATTGGGCATGACGACTCCCAAGGCGCTGTACGACGAGTTGCTGCACAACTTCCCGGTGATCCTGCTGCTGATGTTCATGGTGGCCGGGATCTACTTCATGAAGGACCTGCTGCTCTTCCTGTTCTCCCGCCTACTGCTGGGCGTGCGCTCCAAGACGCTGCTGGCCCTGATGTTCTGCTTTCTCTCTGCGTTTCTGTCGGCCTTTCTCGATGCGCTGACCGTCACGGCAGTGATCATCAGCGCCGCGGTGGGTTTCTACTCGGTTTATCACCGCGTGGCCTCGGGAAATGATCCCCGCCAGGACGCCAGCGTCGATGAAGACCACGCCCTGGCTTCATTGCACCATCAGGATCTGAATCAGTTCCGGGCATTTTTGCGCAGCCTGTTGATGCATGGCGTCGTCGGCACCGCGCTGGGCGGGGTATGCACCCTGGTGGGCGAGCCGCAGAACCTGCTGATCGGTCATGAAATGGACTGGCATTTCGTGGAGTTCTTCCTGGAAGTCGCGCCGGTATCGCTGCCGGTCCTGATGGCCGGGCTGGTGACTTGCATGGCACTGGAAAAACTGCGCTGGTTCGGTTACGGCACACTGCTGCCGGATAACGTTCGTGCCGTACTGGCCGACTACGCGGAGCAGGACAACCGCGAGCGCAACTCACGCCAACGCGCGGCCCTGGTTGTCCAGGGTATCGCCGCACTGATCCTGATCGTGGCCCTGGCCCTGCATGTCGCAGAAGTCGGCCTGATCGGCCTGGGGGTCATCGTGCTGATTACAGCGTTCACCGGCATCACCGATGAGCACCGGCTGGGCAATGCGTTCAAGGACGCGATGCCGTTCACCTCGCTGCTGGTGGTGTTTTTCGCAGTGGTGGCGGTGATTCACGATCAACAGTTGTTCACACCGCTGATCCAATGGGTCCTGGCCCTGCCCGCCGATCAGCAGCCAGGCATGCTCTTTATCGCCAATGGCCTGCTGTCAGCGATCAGCGACAACGTGTTCGTGGCAACCATCTATATCACCGAGGTGAAGCAGGCCTTCGTCTCCGGTCACATGAGCCGCGAACAGTTCGAAACCCTGGCGGTGGCCATCAATACCGGCACCAACCTGCCCAGCGTTGCCACGCCTAACGGCCAGGCCGCCTTCCTGTTCCTGCTGACCTCGGCCATCGCCCCGCTGATTCGCCTGTCCTATGGCCGGATGGTGTGGATGGCCTTGCCCTACACTGTGGTCATGGGTGGCTTGGGGTGGTTTGCGGTGACGTACTGGTTGTAGACATACATCTCACAGCCCAGTGCGAAACGCGTGTGGGAGCGAGCCTGCTCGCGAAGGCGGCACGTCAGTCGACTCTATGCTGACTGACCCACCGCTTTCGCGAGCAGGCTCGCTCCCACAGGGTTCCATGTGAGTTATCGAGGCAGGATGTAGCGCTCGATCGCCAGCGCCGCGCCATCCTCGGTAACGGATGCGGTAATCACATCGGCCTGGCGCCTGATCGACTCCTCTGCCTGCCCCATGGCAATCGACAGGCCCGCACGGTGGAACATCGCCGGATCATTGCCGCCGTCCCCCATCGCCGCCGTCTGCTCCAACGGCACGCCCAGGAATGCTGCCAGGGTCGACAACGCCTCCCCCTTGTTGGCCTGCATCGCCGTAACGTCCAGGTAGATCGGTTGCGAACGCGACACTTGAGCCTGCCCCTTGAGCAGCGGATGCAAGCGGGCCTCCAGCTCGACCAGCAGACCCGTATTGGCGCTGGTGGCGACGATCTTGTCGATGCGCTCCAGGTAGGGTTCGAAACTCTCCACCTCAACTGGCGGGTAGCCCAGGCCACGGGTTTCCACCGGCACCATCGGCCCGTTGGCATCACGCACCAGCCAGTGGCCATCGGCAAACACCCAGACCTCGATGCCGGGCTGATCGGCGTACAGCGCCAGGGTCGTCAACGCCGCCTCCGGTGGCAGGTAGTGCACGGCAAGGAAACTGCCGTCCGGATGAACCAGCGTACCGCCGTTGAAGGCCGCCGTGGGCAAGTCGACACCCAGGGCTTCGATCTGCTGCAACATCGCCCGCGGTGGCCGTCCGGTGGCCAGGCTGAACAACACGCCGGCCTCGCGCAGGGCACGAACGGCTTCGATGGTGCGCTGGTTGAGACTGTGGTCGGGCAGGAGCAACGTGCCGTCCATGTCGCTGAGCAGTAATCGGATGGGATGTTTCACTGGCTCACTCATCCGAGGTCATGCCAGGCACGACCATCGCGTGTCAGCAAATCATCGGCGGCGGCCGGGCCATCCTCTCCGGCCTTGTAGGGCTGGACGGTCGCGTCCTGCTGCCAGGCATCGAGAAACGGCTGGACGGCACGCCAGCCATTCTCGATGTTGTCGGCGCGCTGGAACAACGTCTGATCGCCGGTCAGGCAATCGTAGATCAGGGTTTCGTAACCCGTGGATGGCTGCATTTCGAAGAAATCCTTGTAGGCGAAGCCTAATTCTATATTCGCCATGTCGAGCGTCGGTCCCGGCCGCTTGGCCAGCAGATCGAACCACATGCCTTCATTGGGCTGGATCTGTATCTTCAGGTAAGTAGGTTGCAATTCCTCGACTTCCGTATCGCGAAACTGCGCGTACGGCGCCGGCTTGAAACAAATGATGATTTCCGTGTCCCGTACACTCATGCGCTTGCCGGTACGCAGATAAAACGGCACGCCCACCCACCGCCAGTTGTCGATCATGACCTTCAGGGCGACGTATGTTTCGGTGCCGCTGTCGGCCGCCACGTTGGCTTCCTGGCGATAGCCGTTCACCGGCGTGCCATCGATTGCACCGGCGATGTACTGGCCGCGTACCGAATTGGCGCGAGCCTGTTCCACCGACCAGGGTCGGATGGCGCCGACCACCTTGGCCTTCTCCCCTCGAACCGCGTCGGCACCGAAGGCGGCCGGCGGCTCCATGGCCACCATCGCCAGCAGTTGGAACAGATGGTTGGGCACCATGTCCCGCAGGGCGCCGGTATGCTCGTAAAAACTGCCACGGGTTTCCACGCCGACCGTTTCGGCGGCGGTGATTTGCACGTGGTCGATGTAATGATTGTTCCAGAACGCTTCGAACAAACTGTTGGAGAAACGGCTGACCAGGATGTTCTGTACCGTTTCCTTGCCCAGATAATGGTCGATCCGATAGATCTGCTTCTCGCTCATGACCTTGAGCAAGCAGGCATTGAGCGCTTCGGCGGTGTGCAGATCCGAGCCGAACGGCTTTTCGATCACCACCCGCCGAAAGGCGTCAGCCTGTTCCTCAAGCAACCCGGCCGCACCGAGGCGGCGGACCACCTCACTGAAAAAGCGCGGCGCGGTCGCCAGGTAGAACACCGCATTGCCGGTACCGCTGGCAGCGATCTTCGCCGCCAGCGCTGCATAGGTGCCGTCGTCGAGGAAGTCGCCCTGGACGTAGCTGATGCCTTTGGCCAAGCGGGCCCACAGTACCGGATCGAGCGCACGGCCGGCATCGCCGCCCTTGCTCGCGGCTTCGTGACGGATGAAGTCCTCGAGTTTCCTGGCAAAGTCCAGGTCACTGATGGCGTTGTGATCAACGCCAATGATCTGCAGTCCATCCCCTAGCAACCCGTCACGGCTGAGGTGGTACAACGCCGGCATCAGCAGACGCTTGACCAGGTCACCATGGGCACCGAACAGGAACAACGTGGTCGGCGGTGCGGGTTCTGCCTTGGATTTCCTGCCGATCGAGGTCATTTTTTCGGCGTCTCCACATGGCCGCCGAAGCCGAAGCGCATGGCCGACAGCATTTTGTCGCCATAAGTGCTCTGCTGGCGGGAACGGAAACGGGCGAACAGCGAACTGGAGAGCACCGGCACCGGCACCGCTTGCTCGATGGCCGCCTCGATGGTCCAACGCCCTTCGCCGCTGTCGGCCACTTCACCGGAAAAGCCGTCCAGCTTCGGATCGCTGGCCAGGGCATCCGCAGTCAGGTCGAGCAACCAGGACGACACCACGCTTCCGCGCCGCCAGACTTCGGCGATATCGGCCAGATTGAGGTCGAAACGTTGCTCCGGCGGCAGGCTTTCGCTGGACTTGGTCTTGAGGATATCGAAGCCCTCGGCGAAGGCCTGCATCATGCCGTACTCGATGCCGTTATGGATCATTTTCACGAAATGCCCGGAGCCCGCCGGGCCGGCGTGAATATAGCCGCGCTCGGCGCGATCGTCGTCGGACTTGCGGTCACGGGTGCGGGGAATATCGCCCATTCCCGGTGCCAGGCTGGCGAACAGCGGATCCAGGCGCGTCACCACGTCGGCATCGCCGCCGATCATCATGCAATAACCGCGCTCCAGGCCCCAGACGCCGCCGGAAGTGCCCACATCCATGTAGTTCAAGCCCTTTTCCGACAGCGTCTGGGCGCGACGGATGTCATCCTTGTAGTACGTATTACCGCCATCGATGATCACATCACCTGGCTCCAGCAGCGCGCTGAGCGCGTTGATGGTGTCTTCAGTGGGCGCGCCGGCCGGCAGCATGACCCAGACCGCTCGCGGTTTTTCCAGCCCGGCTACCAGTGCCGGCAGGTCCGCCACGCCCGTGGCGCCTTCCTGGACCAGATTTTCGACGAACGCGGTGTTGCGGTCATAGACCACCGTGGTGTGCCCATCGAGCATCAGGCGCCGCGCAATATTGCCGCCCATGCGGCCCAGTCCAATAATCCCGAGTTGCATGTGCTGATGCTCCCTACTACAAATAAAGGTAAGTCAAAGGTTTAGCTTCAATATGATTTGGCTGCGACAAATGGAGGTTAGTCCAGAGCCTTGCTGCATAGTTTCCGGTTAATTCGTGCGATCACAAGGGGGTAACGCTTCAAACCCGGTCGAAGGCACGACGACCATGAAAAATAAAAAAGTTCCATTCACGAGCAAAAGAAATCAGAATCGGCGCCGATAGTAGAGTGTCGACCAAAAAAGCTGGCGACATCTCTATAGTTGATGTAGCCATTTGCGAGGTGAGCAATGGACCCAGTCGTTACCGCACGTCCTCCCCAAACCCTTTACGTGACCATTCGTCGCGACGAATTGCGCCTTCTCAAGGAAGAACGCGATCTGCTGCTCGATGAAGTGACCCAGTTGCGCATGCAGTTGCAGCATGCCCAATTGTCCCATCAAGGCCAGGCCCTGGCTCGATAATCACCCTGTAGGACTGGCGAAGCCTGCGATCTTTCGATCTTGATCTCGCTGAGATTCAAGTATTGATGGAAAGATCGCAGCCTCGCTCCGCTCGGCAGCTCCTACGACAATATCCTTGTACCAGCGGGATTAAGTCCCCCCCACCACACGTACATTCGCACCCAAGCTACCGTTCTATAACCGAAAACTCACAAAGTTTTCACAACGTTCCCAGGATACTCCCAGCCTTTAGGGTGCTCGGCGCATGCCTGCGGCTACCATCCGGTGCCAACAGCTTCGCCGGTGTAGATAAAAAAGGCTGGAGCGCTTGATGAGTCTGTTCAAACGCAGCAAAACGACTGCGAAAGGTTTCGATTGGGCCGGGTTCGGCTGGCTGTTCCTGTTCTTCTGGTATTTCTCCGGTATTACTCAACTGCTTATCCTGTTGAGCGATACCTCCGGCTTCTCCGGGTTCCGCCAGGCATTCACCATGAGTGCGCTGTGGCTGGCACCCATGCTGCTTTTCCCCGCTCGGACCCGCCTGCTCGCCGCGCTGATCGGTGTAGTGCTGTGGGCCTGCTCCATGGCCAGCCTGGGTTACTTCTTCATCTATCAGCAGGAATTCTCCCAAAGCGTCATCTTCATCATGTTCGAGTCGAACGTGGCTGAAGCCGGCGAGTACATGACGCAGTATTTTGCCTGGTGGATGGTGCCGGCGTTCCTCGCGCATACCGCAGTGGCTTATTTCCTCTGGACGCGTCTGCGTCCGGTGTACCTGCCCCGCGGACAGGCCCTGGTCGCGGCGGTTGTGATTCTGGGCGCCGTGGTCGGTTACCCGCTGGTCAAGCAAACCCAGCGCGCTGGCAGCCTGGCCGGCGGCCTGGAAAAATTCGAAGACCGCATCGAGCCGGCCGTCCCTTGGCAAATGCTGGTGGCATACCGTCGTTACGGCGAGCAGTTGGCAAGCATGCAGGGCATGTTGCACAGCGCCAGCAAGATCGAGCCACTGCGTAACCTCAAGGACACCATGGCCAACCAACCGGCGACCCTGGTGTTGGTCATCGGCGAGTCCACCAACCGCCAACGCATGAGCCTGTATGGCTACCCGAGGGAAACCACCCCGGAGCTGGACAAACTCAAGGATCAACTGGCGGTCTTCGACAATGTGATCACGCCACGTCCGTACACCATCGAAGCACTGCAACAGGTACTGACATTCGCCGACGAGCAGAATCCGGACCTGTACCTGACGACCCCTTCGCTGGTCAGCATGATGAAACAGGCGGGCTACAAGACCTTCTGGATCACCAACCAGCAGACCATGACCAAGCGCAACACCATGCTCACGACGTTCTCCCAACAGGCCGACGAGCAGGTGTATCTAAACAACAACCGCAACCAGAACGCCGCGCAGTATGATGGCGACGTGATTGCACCTTTCAACAAGGCCCTGGCCGATACCGCGCCGCGCAAGCTGATCGTGGTGCACCTGCTCGGTACCCACATGAGCTACCAGTACCGGTATCCGCCGACCTTCAACAAGTTCACCGACCGCCAGGGCGTACCGGCGGGCCTGCGCGACGATCAGGTACCGACCTACAACAGTTACGACAACGCGGTGCTGTACAACGACTTCGTGGTTTCCAGCCTGATCAAGGACTACGCCAAGAGCGACCCCAACGGCTTTCTGTTGTACCTCTCGGACCATGGTGAGGACGTATTCGACTCAGTGGGTCATGGCACCCTTGGCCGCAACGAAGGCAAGCCCACTGCGCCGATGTACACCATTCCGTTCATGGCCTGGGCTTCGCCCAAGTGGCGCGAAACCCATGACTGGAGCTTTGCTGGCGACCTGTCACGGCCGTACAGCAGCTCTCAGCTGATCCATACCTGGGCAGACCTGGCGGGCTTGAGCTTCGATGAACTGGACCGCAGCAAGAGCCTGGTCAGCACCGACTTCCAGGCTCGACCGCTGCTGATTGGCAACCCCTATCAACGCCAGCACAAGGCGCTGATCGACTTCAGCCTGATGCAGCCCAAGACGCCGGTGGCCAAGGTGGTTCAGCAGTAACCGCAAGGCACCGCGCAACTTGTGTGGGAGCGGGCTTGCTCGCGAAGGGGCCGTGTCAGTCAACCTAATCATTGGCTGACCTACCGCCTTCGCGAACAAGCCCGCTCCCACAGGGGGTGCGATACAGTCAGTATTTTTACAGGGGCTTGGTCCAGAACAGCATGCGGCCGTGGGCCGGGTCGAACATGCCGGCGGCAAAGCCGAACTTCGAATAGCTGGCCTGGGCCACGGCATTGCCTTCAAGCACTTCCAGGGTGATCTTGCAGCAACCGCGCTGACGAGCGATGTCCTCGACTTTCTGCAGCATCTTCTGGCTCAGGCCCATCCCGCGAAACGCCTTCATGACGGCGACATCATGGATATTCACCAGCGGCCGGCAGGCAAAGGTCGAAAAACCTTCGAAACAATTGACCAGCCCCGCCGGCTCGCCGTTGACGAAGGCCAGCACGCTGAACGCATGCGGACGCTTGGCCAGTTCCTCCGGCAGATGCAGCAGGACTTCGGCCGACAGTGACTGGCCGCCGCCCATGGGGTCTTCTGCATAGCCATTGAGCACGTGACAGATCGCTTCGGCGTGTACAGGATTGGTATAGCTGGCTTGCAGTACGAGAACGCCCTTGGCTTCTTCCATGACCTTACATCTCTCTTCGCTGGTACGGCGGGTAGTACCGACGGATCGGAACCGTCGGCGGATACAGGTCAGGCGGGCTGACCGAAACGTTGCATCTGCATTTCCTGGAGGCGACTGAGAGTACGGCGAAACGGGAATTGCAGATAGCCCTCGGTATACAACTGATCCATGGGCACCTGGGCCGACAGGTAGAGCGGCACCTTGCGATCGTAGCATTCGTCGATCAGAGCGATGAAGCGTCGCACACCGTCATCGTGGACCGACAATTGCGGCAGCTCGCGATCCCCCGCCTCGACCCGCTCGACGCCGTCTTCCGTACCACGGGCAATGCGCCCTTCCCGCTGCTCCGCACTCAGGCAAGGCACGTCGCTGAGCAGGATGGCCTTGTAGCGATCGCACAGGCCCATGAAATCCAGGGCCGAGAACGGTTGCTCGCACAGATCCCGGTAGCGGCTCCAGAGCACCGTGCCGCTGGCCTTGACCGGCTCCAGCAGACGATGGCCGACTGGCACCGGATCAGCACTGGACTGTTGCCCCGCACTCAAGCGCTCGAAGACCTCGCCCAACGGCTCGGGTCGCCCGGCTTCCCATAACCAATAACGCTGCTGCAGCGCACCCGGGTGCTGGCGATGATCCTGCCAGCCGTTCACCGGCACGACTTGCATATGCTGCTTGATCGCAGCGATGGTCGGCAGGAACCGCTCACGGTTGTGGCCGTTGGCATAGAGTTCTTCGGGCGGCAGGTTCGAAGTGCTCACCATCACCATGCCCAGCTCGAACATGACCTGGAACAGGCGTCCGAGGATGATGGCATCACCAATGTCGGTGACGAACAGTTCATCGAAACACAGTACCCGCACTTCCCGGCTCAGTTCCCTGGCCAGGGCCTGCAATGGGTCCGGTGTGCCCGTGAGCTGGAAGGAACGCTGGTGCACCCAGGCCATGAAGTGATGGAAATGCTGGCGACGGGCGGGAACCTGAAGACTTTCATGGAAGCGATCCATCAGCCAGGTCTTGCCACGTCCCACCGGGCCCCAGAGATACACCCCCTTGATCGACTTGCGTCCCTCGTGCAATGCCTTGTGGCATTGCTCCAAGGTCATGATTGCCAACTCCTGGGCCTCATCCTGGACAAAACCGTGATGTTCGATGGCGTGCTGCCAGGCACTCAAGGGGGAGTCGAAAGTCATGCGGCCAGGGTCCGGAAGAGGAAGGGGCTGAGTATGCCATGCCGAACGATCAACGATCACACGAACCGAGCATGAGCTCCTGTGGCGAGGGGATTTATCCCCTCGCCACAGGAGCTCGCGCCTTTTAAATCGAGATATCCAGTCGGCTGATCTTCCCCTGCTCATCGAGCCGGAAGGTATACCGCAACTCCAGTGGGCTGCCGGGGAAGGTTCCCGAGATCAGGTTGTGAACCAGCACCTTGCCCGTGCGTTGCTGCACGTTGAGCACTTCGACCCGTGGCTGGAAGCGGCGGGAAGTGTCTTCCATCCATTGGACGATGGCCTGGGTGCCGGCCCGGTGCTGGCCCTCATCGAACACGTTGGCATCCTCGGCAAAAAAACGCGTCACCGCCGAGCTGTCACGGGCATTGGCGGCCGCGATGTAGCCGGCGATGGCCGGGGCCAGGGAAGAGACGGGATTGGACATGGTAAGGCTCCTTGTTTTATCGATCTGGCATCATGCTAAAACAGCCTCATGTCAGTTCTTGTCAGGAGTGAAGCGCCCGGTGTCGTCCAGTTTCATCGACTTCATCCAGGCCCGCAGCAAGTCGCTGCGCCTGCCGGGATAGCGTTCACCCCGCTCGCTGGCCGACGCAATCCGGTCGGTGCGAAAGGTCCGGTAGGCGCCACGTAACTCGCACCAGGCCACCACCACCCGCGCCTCGTTGAAAAAACCCAGGGCCAGGGGCCAGATCAGCCGCTGGCTCGGCGTATTGTTCACGTCGGCGTAATCGATGTGCAGCTTCGCCTGGGTGCGGATGGCCTGGCGATACACGTTCAGTTCCACCGTATTCTGCGGATACCCATAACCGGGCGGACCAGGCAACACCGTGGGGTTGCGCAAGGCGTCCCGGACATCGGGAGCCAGCACCGCGGCGACCTTCGCCAAGGCGTCGGCGGCCGCTTTGCCCAGCACCTCGTCGCCGCGCTGATCCACGTAGCGCAGGCCCAGCACAATGGCCTCGATCTCATCGGCGGTGAACATCAGTGGCGGCAGGAACAGGCCACTGCGCAAAACATAGCCGATGCCCGCCTCGCCCTGGATCGGCGCCCCAAGGGCGGTCAGCTCGGCAATGTCGCGGTACAGCGTGCGTTCGGACACCTTCAACTCGGCCGCCAATGTCGCGGCGGTGGCCGGGCAGCGCTTGCCCCGCAAGACTTGCAACAAGGTGAGCAGCCGAGAAGTACGGGACACGATGGACGATCCGGAGGAAAAAGTTGCTGCAGATTAGCAGAGGCTGTTGTCAGAAACTGTCAGGAGCCCAGCGCCCATCAGGATGGAGAACTGGATGGACTTTGTGGCGAGGGGATAAATCCCCTCGCCACAAGGTTCTTCGCTTGTCCTCGGGGTTGTGGGTTATCGTGACCAGAAATTCACCGTGAGAGTACGCCCATGCGCAGAGTCCCCGGCCTGTTCCTTTTACTGACACTGCTCAGTCTCAGCGCCTGCGCCCTCTTCCCGCACCGCGACCCGCTGAACATCAACGTGGTTGGCATCGACCCCTTGCCCAGCCAGGACCTGGAGATGCGTTTTGCTGTGAAGCTGCGCCTGCAGAACCCCAACGAAACCGCCATCGACTACAACGGCGTGGCGCTGGATCTGGAAGTCAACGACCGCACGCTGGCAACCGGGGTCAGCGACCAGAGCGGTTCCATTCCACGGTATTCCGAAGCGATATTGAGCGTTCCCATGAGCATTTCGGCCTTTTCGGTGCTGCGCCAGACCCTGGGCCTGAGCCAGGCCCAGGGTCTGGATAACCTGCCCTATGTGCTCAAGGGCAAACTCTCCGGGGGAGTGTTCGGCACCATGCGTTTTGTCGACCGCGGAACCCTCGACTTGCCGAGGTCCGCGACGACCTGGTAATTCACGCCGTGAACCGAACCCCGGGGCGGGCCCGCTCATCCACCACCAGTTCGAACACGTCCGGCCTGGCGTAATGACCGACCACGTCATAGTCATAACGCGCCCGCACCAGGTCATCGGTGTCGATTTCGGCGGTCAATAATCCCGCCGTGTCTTTCAGCGGCCCGGCCAATACATCCCCCATAGGCCCGATGATCACACTGCCGCCGGCGATCAACGGACGTTCCGCCGGCCAGTGCTCGACATCGATGCCCAGCGCCTGAGGCGAGGCCTGGACCTGGCAGGCACTGACCACGAAGCATCGTCCCTCATGGGCAATGTGACGCATGGTCACCTGCCACATCTCCCGCTCATCCACTGTCGGCGCACACCAGACCTCCACCCCCTTGGCATACATCGCGGTGCGCAGCAGCGGCATCATGTTTTCCCAGCACACCGCCGCGCCAACCCGCCCGACCTGGCTGTCGATCACCGGCAACGTCGAACCATCGCCCTTACCCCAGATCAGCCGCTCGGTGCCGGTGGGCATCAGCTTGCGATGCTTGGCCACCAGCCCCGCATCAGGCTCGAAGTACAGCGCCGTGCAATACAGGGTGCTGCCGGCGCGCTCGATGACGCCCAGCACCAGGCTGGCGCCCGTGCGCGCAGAAAGCCCGGCCAACGCCTCGGTTTCGACACCCGGTACGTCGATGGCATTGGCAAAGTAGCGGGCGAATGCCTCACGCCCCTCCGGCAGCCGGTAGCCCAACCGGGTGCCAAAGCCTTCGCCCTTGGGATAGCCCCCAACAGGGCTTCGGGCATGACCACCAGGTTCGCACCAGCCTGGCGTATGGCGTCTTCGTAGGAAAGGATCTGCGCCAGTGTCTCGTCCTTGCCACTCGGCAAGGAACCAATCTGCAGGGCAGCCACGATGGATTTGGGCATGGGTGTTCAACTCCTTGGTCATCAGGTGTTGCTGATTCTCAGCCGCCGGCCGATCATGAATAAAGCCCCATACATTGCTAAACGATATGAACGCTATGAATATCGAGAACCTCGATCTCAACCTGCTCAAGACCTTCGAAGCCCTGCACGACGAATCCAGTGCCAGCCGCGCCGCCCTGCGCCTGGGCGTGACCCAGTCGGCCATCAGTGCAGCGCTGCGCAGATTGCGAAATGTGTATGACGATCAACTGTTCGTGCGCACCGGTCGTGGCCTGGCGCCGACGCTGCGGGCCAATCAACTGAAGCCCGTGATCAGCGAGGCCCTGGACAAGTGCCGCCAGAGCCTGGCGATGATCGATCCGGATATCAGTCATTACGACGGCCGCTCGGTCATCGTCGGTCTGTCCGACGACTTCGAGCTGGCCTATGGGCGTCGCCTGATCGAGGAAGTGGCGCGGCGAGCGCCGGGGTTACGCTTGATTTTTCGCCAGACCCATAGCCAGATCGTCGGTCGTAACCTGATGGAGCGAAATTTCGACTTGGCGATCACGGCGGGTGGCTTCACGGAACGGCTACTCAGCCGCCTGGTATTGGGCGAAGGCGACTATGCCTGCCTGGTCGATCCGGCCAGCCTGGAGGAGCACCAGCAAACCTTCAGCCTGGAGGCGTTCGTGGGCCGCGAACATTTGCTGGTGTCATCGGGTGGATTCATCGGCATCACCGACGAAGGACTGGCCGGGCTCGGCATGAGCCGGAAGGTGTGTGCCTCGACCACGCATTTCGCCGCATTGCCGTTTTTGCTCAAGGGCAGCCGGGCCGTGGCGACCATTCCCGGGCACGCGGCGCGGGCCATCGCAGCGTTCGGTGGCCTGGCGTTATTGCCCTGCCCCCTCGCCTTGCCACGTTATCCCATCGAACTGGGATGGCGAACCCATACTCAGATGGATCCGGCAGTGGCCAAGGTTCGCGAGGCCATCGTCACGACCTTTGCGTGAGGTTTACTTGTTGGCGGCCATCAAGCGATTGACCTCGCTGCGCACCATGTTGGCGTATTCCGGGGGCGACATGCCGTCCAGCTCGGCACGGACCCACTCGGCCCATTTGCCTTTGCGCTTGGAGCGCTCGCCAAACAACCGGGCGGCGTCGCCCTTGGCCTTGCCCAGGTTGTTCTGCCACAGTTCGAACAGTCGGGATTTTTCATCTTCCAGCGCTGCGCGCTCGGCCAGCGGCTTGTCAGCCAGATTGAAACTCATGGACATTACCTGTTGCGTAAATAGGCGACATCTTACACCTTGCAGGGAAACGCCTTAACCATCATTTGGATTTGATCGTGCTGACGCTGCCAGTCACTGCAACTTTTGCACAAGCGCAGCACTCCACTGTTCACGGTAATCATCAACAAGGAGTAACTCGATGGCTCGTAGACCCACCGCGCAAGCGAACGGAGAGCAAATCAAGGATCAAGTGTTCAGTGAACTGAAGGCCTTGATCGAAGAGTCGGAGAAGCTGCTCAAGAGCAGCGAGTCGCTGGTCGGTGAAGATGCCGAAAACCTGCGGGGCCAGATCTCCCAGAAACTGCAGCAGGCCTTGGATTCGGTCGCCAGCGCACGGGAACGTACCCGCCCCATGGTCGACGCCACCGAACTCTACATCGGCGGCCATCCGTGGCAAACCGTGGCAATTTCCGCCGGTTTCGGGCTGGTGGTGGGCTTGCTGCTCGGAAGGCGTTAAGCAACAAACCCGTGGGAGCAAAGCTTGCTCGCGATAGCGGCGGACCAGCCAATACAGTTCGACTGACTGGCACCATCGCGAGCAAGCGCTGCCCCCCAAGGCTTGTGGCTTAAAACCGACTGTTATCAGGCAACAATTGCTTCGCCTTCGGATTACATCCCCGCCAATTCCCGCAGCTGTTGCAATGTCTGCTCATCCAGCGCAATCCCATGCTGGTCGGAATGACTGCGCTCCCGATGCCGGCGATCTCCTGGTAACCGCCGCAACCCCACACCCTGCATCTGCCGGACCAGCTCCTGGCTGCGCTCGGCAAAGCTCTGTCCGGCGGCCTTGCTTGGGTCAATCACGATCAGCAACTGCCCGGTCCACGGCGTCTTGGCCCCCGGATGGTCGTTCCAGTCGAATTCGAACGAGAAGTTGCCGCCGGTCAGGGCCGCCGCCAACAGCTCGACCATCATCGACAATGCCGACCCCTTGTGTCCGCCAAACGGCAGGAGCGCGCCGCCTTGGAGAATCGCCTTTGGGTCGCAGGTCGGTTGGCCGAGGCTATCCACTCCCATGCCTGGCGGTAACGACTCGCCCTTGCGCGCGGCAATCTGTACGTCACCATGGGCGATGGCGCTGGTGGCCAAGTCAAATACAATCGGCTCGCCGCCAGCTCGTGGCGCGGCGAAGGCAATGGGATTGGTCCCGAACAATGGGCGATCCGCGCCATGGGGCACCACGCACGTCATGCTGTTGACCACGCTCAACGCCACCAACCCTTCATAGGCAAACGGCTCGACATCCGGCCAGAGGGCGGCGAAGTGATGGGAATTGCGGATAGCCAACACCGCGATACCGGCGCTGCGCGCCTTCTCCACCAATAACGGTCGTGCAGCGGCGAGGGCCGGCTGGGCGAAACCGTTTCCGGCGTCCACCCGGACGAAGCCCGATGCGACGTCCTCGACCACCGGCACAGCCTGGCCGTTGACCCAACCGCTGTTCAGCGTCGAGACATAGCCAGGGATACGGAACACACCGTGACTATGGGCACCGTCGCGCTCCGCACGGGCGCAGTTTTCGGCCAGGGTGCGAGCGACCTCGGCCGAGGTGCCATGTCGCAGGAATATCTTCTCCAGCAACCCCACCAGGGCGTCAAGGGACAGGGGGGCGGAACCGGCGTGATCGGATAGCGCGGACATCTGAAGCTCCAGAATGATTGTTGGAGGTAGCCACAGTGAGGGAGGAACAAATTCGGATTAACACTGCTTCAGGCGCGTACTGTCAATCTTTTCACCGCAGGCATGCCGCGCACGCCACAGCCTGACAGGTTTGAAGCCTCGCGTGCGGTAACTATGTACCACCTTTCCCCGTTCATCGTTCTCTAGCCTTGCCGCTTCATCCACGCATGGGCTGCCTCATGGCGCCTTGATCGAGAAGCAACGATGCCCCGTGAGACCACGCCACTGCTATTCCCTGACGTCCTGGACACCAACCGCCTGGACGAATTGAGCGCAACCCATGGGGTGACGCAAACCGACCTTGACTGGCTTCGGCACGCAGCCCTGCCCAGCCACGCGCTGCGTGCCGCGCAGACGCCATCGATGTCTGCCGACACCATACTGCTCCAGACCGAGGGGCAGGCTCCGATTCCGCTTGCCGGCTGCTTTACGCTGACAACCCCGCCTGAGATCGGCACCTCGTCCCCCAAGCCTGCATTCCTCTACACGCCGAGGGGGGAATCGAGAAATTCGACACCCCGAAGGCACTTGAAACACGGATCGACCAAATGCTCGCCGCCCCTGTGGAGCGTGACGATCTGTTCCAACTCCTGTCCATTTCCCAACGCGCCGAACTGAACGCCAGCACCGTTATCGAACAGGCCCGGCAGACCATGGATGGAGATGTTTTCAAAGCCCAGGTCGACGCCATCGAGCACGCTCAAAACCTCAATGCGCTGACCATGGTGGATGAGCTGATCAAACTGCCTTCGCTGACCGCGATGCTCGACCAGGTATTGAATGAAGTACTGGCGAACCTTGATCATCAACAGACCCGTGTCGCAATCACCGCCGATGCGGGGCTGGGTGATCCGACCATGGGCAAGGTGACCAACAACGTGTCACTGTCCGAAGCGGTCCTGGTGTACTTCCACCATCAGGGCCGGCCAGCCCGGCATGACGTCGATTTCATCCATCCGGAAATCGCGGTATCGCCCCATAATGCGCAGCAGTGGGAAAGCCTGCTACGGGTCACGGCTAAAAACCTGATTCCCAAGCTCACCGATTGCATCAATGCCTATTGGGACGCCACCGGCCCATTCCATATCTCGCGCCGGGAGCTGCTGTCGCGGGTCCTCAGCGACGCCCTGCGCGCCACCGTCCTGAGCAAACGGGAGCAACGGCAACTGAGCGACGCACAAAGCCAGGAGCTGCTCCGATTGTTCGGGCCATCACGCCAGGACGAGACGCCGCTGTTCATCGAAACGATTCGTCTCTGGGAGTATGAGCCGCTCTATGTGGAGCTTGCCGGCTCGCTGATGATCAGTGGCAAGGATCATTACCTCTACAGGCCCAGTCATGACCTGCAGAAAGTCGACAATTACCTGGGGTTCAAGGACGCGCTGCTGGCTACACCGACAAGCCTTGCCCGCAAGGAGGCACTCTATAGCCTGTTGAGCCTGGAAGAGCGCAACCGCTTTCTACGCCTTGACGAACCACAGGTCTCAGGACGCTCAGTGACGTTGCCGGTATTCGAATCCCTGGCGGATGCAATCATCGGCAAGCAGATCAGCAACCTTCACTACGCACTGGAGATGTCCCGCCAGGGCACCGTGAACATCCACGCCCTGGTCGACAAGGCACTGGATATTCGTTCCTTGATCAACAAGAACCTGCTGGAGCATGGGACCGACGGACATTGGGGCACTCTGCCGGCTTTTTATGGCGACTCGCGGCCGTCCAATTTCATGGCCGACCAACTGACGAGAAAGATCAAGAGCTATACCACCGTCGAGGAAGCGTTCAACACGTTGTTCGCCCAACTGCCGCTTGCCAATGAAATCTCACTGCACAGTCAACTGAAGGGCCTGCTGCCTGAACTCAGCAATGTTTTTTCCCTCGGCATACGTGCCGAAGCCGAGCTTAGAAAGCTCGACGGGACATTGCCGCCTGCCGCTGATGACCTCATTAACTGTGTTTTTGCCTACGACGCCGATTATCCCAATCGCGAGCAGCGCTTAGGGCTCAAAGGCTTTCGGCCCGATGCCTATTCACTGAGGCTTGCGTACACCGCGCAGGGCAACACCGCCTCATTGCCCCTGGCCAATTGTTTTTTCCTGACCGAGCGCGGAGGGCTGGACACGCCCTATTCAGGCTTGGCAATCCTCTGGACGCCGACCGACGGCTTGCAGGTTTTCCCCTCCGTCGACGTCGCCACGACACAATTGAACCGACACCTGCTCGACTCCCGCAAGCGCTTTGGCTTGCTCGCCAACCTGCCCCCCGCCCAACGCAAGCCTCACGGGCGTTATCAGCTCGAGGCCTTTGAGTTGATCGAAGACAACGTATTGCTGAATCGGATGAATTCGTTCATCAGGTTGTTCGAGATCGAACACGGCTATCTGAAGACCTTGAAAACCCGAAACTGGCAATTGACCGGAACGGGCTTGGCTAAAAGCCTTGAAACGTTACTGAACAAGGGAGCCCCCACCAATCTGACCCGTGCCAAACGCATCGCCCAGGCGGACAGGTGGCAACAGAAACTGCCTGCCTGGCTCGGCATGGCTTCTCTTGAAGATCAGCGCCTGCATATCAATCTGCTTGAGCAATATCGAAACAGCGTGATCGACGGCAAGGACTACCTGGACGGTATTGAACCCTTGCAGGCCTACATGCATAAAAAACTGAAAGCGCTGTTGGATGCGCGCTTCACCGAAAAAGACCTGGACCCTGCGATCATCCAGATCACACCAAACCTCGCACTGGCGGGGCCGCCCAGTTCCCTGACCGAATTCGCCCTGAATCATATCGATGTCACTCAAAAAACTGGATTCAAAGTGTCTTCGACGTCCAGACGCAAGCTGCCTGACAGCTTAAACGAGACGGCGGTCAAGCAACTGCTGCTGTCACTGGATGTCGCCACCTCGTATAAACAACATGTGCTGGACAAGCTGTCCGGCACGACGGCGGACGTTCAACAGAGAAAGCAGCGCTTCCGCCAACAACTACCCTGGCAGCTGCTGCAATACGCTCACGCACGGTGCCTGCAACAGTACCTCTCCCCTTCAGCCTTCGATTTGATTCACCAAGTGCTGGACATGCCGGACGCCCTTGCTCGCCAAGCGGTGAGAGGTGTCAGCGCGCTGATTCGTCCATTGGAACTGATCAAAACCGAAGGCGCCGCCGCGATCAAGGCACTGGGGCTTTACCTGATCGGGTCGGGTACCGATGCGAAAGCGCCCCACGTCCTGTACGCCCCCTACCATACGGGCCCGGGCTTCACCGAGTTCAAGGACGAAGCGAGTGTCGTGGCCGCCTTCAACCGGCCAGGACCACTACAGGACCTGTTGATCAGTCGCCTGCCCGCCAACCAGCAAAGCATATTCAAAAACCTATTTACCGCCACCATCGGGCAGCTATCGGAAATTACCCTGGCCTCGAATCCAGTCCAGACGAACCTCATTGATACATTGTTCAACGACAATACCCGTCTGTTATCGGACTTTCTGACCACCCAAACGGATAGGAAACGTCAGTTCGACTGGGAAACCGTGCGGCATCTGCTCAGCGTCGGCGCCAGGTTCGTAGGCAGACAGCTACCGGGCAAACTGACTTTTTTCGAGACATTGTGGGAAAGCTATCAGGACTTCAAGTCTTCCTCCGAAGCGTTGCAGCAGCATGACTGGAAAAACGGCCTGCATGATTTCATTGCCGGTGCCGCGGAAATGGTGTCACTCGGCTTCATGAATCGGGAGGATACGTTCGGGCTCCTCGCCCCCCTCGGCCCGGCCTCGCAAAACGCCCCTGCGACCCCGGTCAGTTGGAAGGATATCGCGTCCACCGCCCCGATCCGTACCAACCTGCAGGCCTTCGAGACCACGGGCATAAGCCTCCAGGATCTGCAAAAGAACCCCGCGGATGGGACCTACAAGGACACAGGCTCCGGCAAGCTCTATGTCAGCGTTGTTGGCAAAGTCTTTCAGGTGGCGAAGGCCAATCAGGTCTGGCGCGTTGTCCATGACAAGGGAGAGGGGCCGATACTCAAAAGATTGCCTGAAAGCCAGGAGTGGGCCATTGACCCGCAACGACAGACCATTCGCTACGGCAAGGTGATGTCGACCCTCGCGAATGCGTACAGCGACTACAAGGCTTCAGACACACTGAATATCGAAGCCCGAGGCATGGCTGAGATACGCAGGAAATACCCTCACCATGCAAACGTCATTGTGCAGGCGCTGGAGACAGCCAGGTATTACTCCCTCAATGCGCTTCATAATCTCGATCAAGCCCGGCAGCAGGTTTCAAAGGGCTCCCGGCGGGAGACTTACCTCAAGACCTTTTTTGGCGTAGACCAGGTCGATGCCCGTTTGATCGCAAAGATACATGCCGCTGTTGCACCGATATGTCAGGTATTGGTCGATCCATCCTGGGAAGCGCAAAACCAGAAACGCATCGTGATCGGCAATCTCAAGAACGCCAACGACACGGCGACGGCATTCGTGCTCGAACCCAATGCAGGCGGGAAAATCTACCTCACCCAATTTTTCTTCGACGTAGGGCTGGACCCGTACAAGATCATCGTCCCCGAGTCCTTCAATGTCGACGCTCATGCCCAGGGAGCCACCCTCATCCACGAACTGAGCCATCAGTTGATCGATACACATGACATTGTTTATCTGGACGCTCTGTTGCCATTCCTCGACCTGATTTCGCAAGTCACGCATGACGGACGAGCCCGGTATGACAGCCAGAACGACCTGCAACGCAACGGGCTCTCGCTGACCACGCCACGTTCAAGGTTGTTCATGGGGTGGGATAGCGCAGCCAGTACGCTCAAGAGCCTGGAGTTGCTTCCCGAGTTCAAGGCCACCGCCAAGGAAGTCCTCAAAGTCACCGGCGCCAGGACCATGAACGAGGCGCGAGATATCTTTCTGAACCCTGGCTCGGCGGACAAGCGCGTCGACGTCATCCTTCGAAACGCCGACTCGCTGACCCTGCTCATCTGTGAGTTGGGGCGCCAGCTCGACCCGCCCTCATGAACGGGTTCGCCCCCCGACCGGATGCAAAAAAACATCGCCTGTACTCGACCAATCACAAGGGTTTAACGACATCCCGGCGAATTTTTCACATCACGGCCCGCATGATTGGCCGTTCCTCTTGAGGGAGCACGTGTGACTATTTCTGATCAGGCTGGTAAGGACCTTTTGCATGCAAAACGCGCAACTGCCTACGGGGAATAAGCCGGGGTCGAACGGCGTCCCGATGACGACCACGAATACCGTACCCGTCAGATCGACGGAACGAGGCAGTAATGAGCACATCAGGCGTCTGCTCAAGAGCTTCGGGCTCAGGACCAGCCTCATTCGCCTCAAGATCATCGACGTATTGCTCACCGCTACGGTGGAGAACCGCTGCCTGGGCGTGCGGGGCGTGCACACCCAGTTGTTGGGGCTGGACATTCCCTTGTCCTTCCTCAGCGTTCGCGAGGTGTTGAAGCGCCTGTGCAGCGAAGGCGTGGTGACGCTCAACCCCGATAAGAGCTACAGCCTGCACGTCAGGGCCATGGCCGTGCTCGCGGCCACGGAATGACGCTCAGGGCTTGACCTTGCGCCGCATCACCCCGTTGATCACCACCACGATCACCGCCACGGCAATGGCGATGTATTGAAACAGCTGCTCGCTGATCATGCCTTTGTTCTGCATCCACGACAGTCCCAGCATGATCGCCAGGACCACGAGGATAATCAGAATCGAGTATTTCAAACGTTGCGAATGAGTCATTGCCAGTTCCTGAATGTATCCGTTCTGTATCCGCTCGCTTGCCAAGTGCTTACCCGATTTCAGGGACAAGCGGCAGCCGACGGGGTCACATGGTACCGCCGAAGGAGCGCTGACGCGCAAGCACGGTGTTCAATCATGAGGATATTATTTATGTTTCGTCGCATGTCACTGCTGCTGCCGCTGTTATCGATCCTGACGCTGAGCGGCTGCCTCTTTTTCCCCCCAGGCCACGGTCATGGGCAAGGACCGGGACATCCGGGTGGTCCGGGTTTCGACCAGCACCGCTAGGGCCTTTGCGGCGTGTCCTTGGTGAAGCGTCTGTAGCGAGCCTCCCCATGCTACGACCCCTCCTACCAATCAAGCTGTCAGTTACTGCCTTAATTAGGAAATAAATGTCCGCTTCTGCGGACATTTTCTTACGTCCGTAAAGCGCATTTCCTTCGTTAACACCGGGGAACTCTGTCTTTCAAGCCTTATCGCCCCCCACGTATTCTCGAATAAGAGGCGCACACCTCTTTACTCAAAATAAACGCTGGGAATGCAAAACTTGCTGACAACTTTCTCGCCTAAACGATTGACAGGTTTCTGCCTGGCTATCGCACTCTTTGAATTATTAACGTACATGGCCAGCGACCTGATCATGCCCGCCATGCTCGCCGTCACCGAAGAACTCGGAGCGGCTTCGGATCAGATTCCCTACGCGTTCAACCTCTACCTGCTGGGTGGCGTCCTGCTGCCTTGGTTGATCGGGCCGTTGTCGGATCACCATGGACGTCGGCCGTTCATGCTGGCCGGTTGCGCCGGGTTCGTGCTGGCTTGTGCGGCGACCACCCAGGTCACCCAGATGCAGGGGTTCAATGGCCTTCGCCTGATCCAGGGCATGGGCCTGGGCTTCGTGATCGCCGTCAGCTACCCCGCCATACAGGACATGTTCAACGAGTCGGATGCCGTGAAAATCATGGCGCTGCTGGGCAACCTGGCCCTCCTGTCGCCCTTGCTGGGCCCCTTGCTGGGTGGGTTGCTGCTGCAATGGTTGTCCTGGCGCGAACTGTTTCTGCTGCTGGCCGGCCTCGGCACAGTGAGTTGGCTGGCGCTCTGGGGCTTCATGCCGCACCACGCCAGGCCGGCTCCTCCAGGCAGCCAACAGCCGCCACCTGTTCCTTTCGAACTGGCTGCACTGATCAAACGCTATGGCGCCTTGCTGAGCCATCCCCGATTCATGGCGGCCAGCGTTGCGCTGGGGCTCATGAGCCTGCCCCTGATCGCCTGGATCGGCCTGTCGCCCCTGCTGCTGATAGAGGGACAGGGGGTTTCACCACTGGTGTATGGGCTGTGGCAGATCCCGGTGTTCGCCGCCGTGATCCTCGGCAATCTCCTGCTCAACGCGTGGGTTGAACGGGCCGGCGTAGACGGCGTGCTTCGTCGCAGCCTCTGGCCCCTGTGCGCCGGCCTGGTTGCCTTGGTTATTGCCAGTCGGTTCGCCCTTTCCCTGCCTGTGCTGGTCAGCGGACTTTCGTTGTACGCCCTCGGCCTCGGCATGGGCAATGCGGCGCTGTATCGACTGGCGTTGTTTGCCAGCGACGACAGCAAAGGGTTGGTCTCGGCCATGGTCGGGATGATCTCCATCGCCGTGATGAGCGTTGCCGGTTCATTGCTGGCGTTATTGGGCGCCGGCAACAGCCTGGAATCCTTTGCCTTGATGGCCGGTATCGCCGGGCTCAGTTGTCCTGTTGCGTTGTGCCTGTTCAAGTCGCGACCGGTCGCACACGTTTGAATTGCTCCGCCTCTTAGGAAAGTTATCCGATGATTCATTTCCCCCACGCCGATGCACTGTGTGCATTGTCCCAACCCTACAGCCCCGACTCGATGCCCGCCGGGCTGTTCGATCGGGCCATGGCCGAGATCAGCCTGTTTCATAGCCACCATACCCCAGGCTACGAAGACTGGCTCAACGCCAACGGGCTCGCCGTCGAGGACCTGGAACATCTGACGGACTGGTCGCGCCTGCCGCCCATCTACGCCAACTACTTCAAGCAACGCTTGCTGGTCAGCCCTACGGGCGAGGAGGCCCTGGAGCTCACCTCCTCCGGCACCGGCGGCCAGAAAAGCCGCATGCGCTATGACGAACGCAGCATGGCGGCCGCCCAGGGGATGGTGGCACGCATCTTCGATCATTACGGTTGGTCGACACCGGACGCGCCCTGCAACTACCTGTTGCTCAGCCATGAACCCGAACCGGACAATCGCCTCGGTACAGCCTATACCGACCAGTTCCTGTGTCGCTTCGCCCCGGCAAATAGCGTTGCCTATGCCTTGCGACGTACCGGCAACGGCCATGAGTTCGACGTTTTCGGCGTCATCCGTGCCCTGCAGGCATTCGCCGAGCAAGGCCTGCCGGTGAGAATCTTCGGCTTTCCGGCGCTGCTTTGGCACGTACTCGAACGCATGCGCGAGAGCGGCGTCCCAAACCTGACGCTCGCGCCTGATTCCCTGGTGTTCCTCGGCGGCGGCTGGAAGAAACAGGCTGCCCGGGAAATGCCCCGCCATCAGGTCTATGAACGCATCACCCGGCAACTGGGCATCAAGGCCCATCGCTGCCGCGACGGCTATGGTGCCGTCGAACACGCCGTGCCCTACATCGAATGTGCCCAGCATCGGTTTCATGTGCCGGTCTATTCGAAAGTCTTTGTCCGTCACCCCTCGAACTTCGACGTGCAGCCGTTCGGCGAGGCCGGATTGCTGTCGTTCGTTTCGCCCTATATCTCCTCCAGTCCCGCCCATGCCGTGGTGATGAGCGATCTGGCGACCCTGCACCCCGCCAACTGTGAATGCGGTTCGAGCACCCAGTGGTTCGAACTGCATGGACGTGCCGGCACCAGCGCCAGCCGAAGCTGCGCCATGGCTGCCGCTGAACTGATCAAGGAGCATTGATATGTACCTCATCAACGGTCAACTGAATGGGAGCCTGACACTCGACCAGGCCCTCGACCGCCTGCAAGCGCAACTGCCCGCCCTACTGGCCTGGGCGCCCACGAGCGCCAGCGTGCTCGACTGCGCCGAGGCGTTCGCTCAGGGACTGCGCGTTGGACGGGAAGCCTTCCTCGACGAGGACCAACGCCAGGCACTGATCGCATTCTGCGGCCGCGAGCACCTGAGCTTGAAACTTGCGCGAGAGCTGGGACCGGATCCTCGCTCACTGCGGCGTATCGACTATAGCGACGGGCCCTTTGAAAGCTGGCAGCCCTTGGGCCTGGTGGTGCATGTCACGCCGAGCAATGCACCATTGCTGGCGTTCTGCGCGGCCCTGGAAAGTCTGCTGGCGGGCAATATCAACTGGATACGCCCGAGCACACGGGATGGGGAATTGACGGCGCGCCTGTTGGCGGCTTTTCTAGCGTACGACAGCAGTGGCCGGCTCTGCGATTACCTGGCGGTATTGCCGGTTCCCCACCACGACAGCCAGCGTCTTTTCGCCCTGGCACAAGGTGTCAGCGCCTGGGGCGGCGAGACGGCACTCAAGGCATTGCGCGAGCAGGTCCCAAGCGGCTGTCGCTGGATCGACTGGGGGCATCGCATCAGCTTCGCCTATCTCACGCCTCACGCCGCCAGCCTCCAGGCATTGGATAGCCTGGTAGATGAAATCTGCCGCCTCGACCAGCAAGCCTGCTCCAGCCCACAATGGCTGCTGGTCGACACTGACGACCCCGTCGTCATGGAGCAAGTGGGTAACGCCCTGGCCGCCGCATTCGAGCGAAGGGCCGGACGCTGGCCGGCCCTGGCGCTCACCACGGCCGAAGCCTGTGAGATCACCACCCGGACGGCACTCGCCCGACTGGACCAAAGCTTCGCCGGCCATGCAGGCCAGGTCTGGGCCGGTGAGGGTTGGCGCGTTCTCTGGGAACATCATCGCGACCTGTCGCCGTCGCCGCTGTTTCGCACGCTGCTGCTGCGGCCCGTCCCCCAAGTGCGGGTGACCGAGACGCTGCTACCTTGGCGGAACGTCTTGCAGAGCTGCGCCCTCATTTGCGAGCCGGAACAGGCGCCGGGGCTGGCACGTCGCCTGATAGCCGCTGGCGTATCGCGCATCTCGGCAACCCGTGAGATTCAGCAGGGCTATGATGGCGAGCCCCATGACGGCGTCTACGCACTGCAACGCTTGAGCAGGCGGGTATCGGTCGGCCTTGAACCCCACGTCGCGAGTCATCGTGTCACGCTGGACACCTCTCCAGCTCCGATATCAATGAATCCTTCAACGCCGATCATGGACAAGGCTGGCTTCATGGCCCTCCCCATTGACCCCAAGGCGCAATTGTTCTTCCGTTCCGGCGGCAGCAGCGGCGAGCGAGCCCGTGCTGTCGTGCTACAGCTATCGCGACTTCGATCGCCACATGCGTGCCGCCGCCGACGGCCTGCGTGCGGCCGGCCTGGACCCCGCACACGACCGCGTGATGAACCTGTTCTACGGAGGCAACCTCTACGGCGGCTTTTTCAGTTTCTCGAAAATACTCGAACAGATGAGTGTCGTGCATTACCCCATGGGCGCGCCGACAGACAAGGCGTTCGACGAAATCGCCCGGATGATCGTCGCCCATGGCATCAACACGCTGATCGGCATGCCGAGCACACTGCACCGTCTGTTCTCCAGCCAAAGGCGAATCCTCCAAGGCTACGGCGCTGTGCGCAAGGTCCTGTTGGGCGGCGAGCACCTGGGGCCAGCAAGCCGGCAATTGTTCCTGGACAGCGGCGTCAGCAGCATTCGCTCGGCCCTGTACGGCAGCGTGGATGCGGGTCCTCTCGGCCACGCCTGCGCCGCCAGCGATGATGGCGTGTTCCACCTGATGGACGAGATTCAGCACCTGGAAATCATCGACCTGGAGCGGGATGCTCCGGTCACGCCGGGGGAAACCGGGCGCTTGCTGTTCACTTCCAGGCAGCGCCAGGTGCAACCTCTCCAGCGCTACGACGTCGGCGATTGCGGACGCTGGTTGCCAGGCCCCTGCCCTTGTGGCCTGGCCTCCCCCAGGTTCGAGTTACGCCAGCGCCACGGCCGCGTGCTGCGTGTCGCCACGGAATCCATCAATACCCGGGCGCTTGCCGAACTGGCCCAGGTGGCCATTCAGGTCATCCTCGATCACGACAGCAGCGGCTGTGAGCGCATGCTGATCCGCGCCGACGGCGAAGCCGAAACGGTACGGCGCAAGGTCCTGGCACTGCCGCCACTGTGCGCATCCGTCGATGCCGCATTGCTGGTACTGGAAGTCCAACGCTGTACGCCCGAATGTTTCGAACAGAACAGACACAGCGGCAAAGTCCCGCTAGTGATTGATAACAGAAGCCCCGGCTGATAGCCCTTCGCCCGCGCCTTATCCAGCGAACTTCATAGCCCGAGAGCCCCCCTGATGAGCCCTTCCTTTCCATTTGAACAATGGCTTGGCCATATTCGCCTGCATTCAAAGTATTACCAGAAACACTGGACGCATTTACCTGCGCAAGGCTGCGCTTTTGAGGACCTGCCGATTGTCGACGCCAGCGATTACTGGCGCGGCAGTCATGACCTGGACACCTGGGAGGTATTGACCGGGCCCGTCACGGACGCACTGATCTATAAAACCGGTGGCACCACCAGCCAGGGGAAGCTGTCGGTGTACACCCATGGGGAATGGCAGCGAATGCTCGAGGGTTTCGCAGGCAGCCTTGCCGCCCAGCTTGGAACAGGTGATCGAATCGCCAATCTGTTCTTTTCGGGGGACCTGTATGCGAGTTTCCTGTTCATTCACGGTGCTCTCTGCCAGGTTGACCTCCCGATCAGCGAGTTCCCCTTCACCGGGTCGATCGATCCCGACGTGCTGGCCGATGCCGTCGCCGCACACCGCATCAATGTGCTGGCGGGCGTACCGGCCCACCTGCTGGCCATTGCCAGTCATCTGAGCCGGCAGGGGCGAACGCTGTCCGGTATCACTACCGTGCTGTTCGGCGGCGAGCACCTGTTCGAGCGCCAACTTGTGATGTTGAGACAAGCCTTTCCCCAGGCACGCTTCGCCTCCATCGGTTATGCCAGCGTGGACGCCGGATTGGTCGGCGCCAGTGCTCCTGATTGCGGGCTCGGCGAACACCGCGTCTTCGACGAGCAGACTCGGGTGGAAATCATCGATGAAGTGAGCGGCGAGGTCATCGAGGCCTGTGGCCGTCCCGGCAACCTGGTGGTGACCAACTTCACCCGGTCCCTGATGCCGATGGTGCGCTATCCAGTGGGTGATCGGGCCTGCTGGCGCGAGCCTGTCGGCACCCCACGGCGCAAGTTCGAACTGGCGGGGCGTAGCGCGCAGAGCCAGCGGGTGCGGGTCGGCGTGGCGTCGCTGTTCCCGCAACACATTGGCGAAATCATCCAGAGCATTGGCGGCGAACTTCAATGGCAACTGATCATCGAGTCCGTCGAAAACAATGATGGTGTGGTGCTCAAATGGGTGGCCGACAACCCATCTAACCGCTGCGAGTCACTGTCCCAGGCGCTGAAACTCGCTTTGATCGAACAACATCCGGGCGTTGATCAACTCAACCTGCAGGTTCATGCCTGCCAGGCACAGGACCTGGAACGCCACCCGCGCTCCGGTAAACACCTGCCGGTCATCGACCGTCGGCTCTATGGCCCGATGGCAGCGAGGCACGCCAGATGAGTACCTTGGTCATCAGGACATTCAGGCCCACGGATGCCATCGGAACCAGCGAACTGTTCCGCCGGGTATACGGCGATCACTACGTTTCGCCAGACGTCTACGTGCCCCACATGATCTGCCAGCACAATCAGCATCGACATTGGTTTTCCATGGTTGCCGTGATGGAGGACCGGGTGGTGGGCCACGCGGCGTTGTGCCGACCGGTCGCGAACCGGGAGGATGCGGAACTGGCACTGGTGGCAGTGGACCCGGCACGGCAAGGCAGCCAGATCGCTACCCGCCTGGGCCGGCTACTCCTGGAGCGCTGTAACGACCTCGGTCTCGTCAGGCTGTCCATCAAACAGGTCACCAGCCACCTCTACAGCCAACGATTGGCGCAACGACTCGGTTTCCATGATGTCGGGCTGATGCCCGACTACGTGCCCTCGCCGTTCGCCGCGGCCCAGGCCGAGACGATTGTGATCGGCTGCCAGATGATGGGCGAGCATCAGCGGCCTTTGCCGCAGGTGCACTGGCCTGCCTCGTGCCAATGGTTGATGACTCCCTTGGCAGCGCAATTTGGCACCACCGTCGACGATGCACCGGCCTCGATGCAGCCACTGCAGATCAGCTCACTACCCGGGCGTATCGACGTGGTCGCTGGTCACATGAGCCGGCATCTGGCCAGGCAACTGCAACGCTTGCCGGCCCACTGGTCGATCTCGGTACGACTCGGACTGCGTCGACAGTTCCCCGAGGATTATCGACGGTTGATGGCTGCCGGCTTCATTTTTACCGGCATGGTGCCCGTCGAAGGCGAGCTGCACTGGCAGGCGCTGTTTCACCGTGGCGCGCTGGCTCGCCAGCTCGACCTGCATGCCAGGCCGATGCAACGACTGCACGATGAGCTGCAGGCCCATACACAGACCTGGAGAGGCACGCGGTCCAGCTCGGCGGCGTGACGGGAGGCGGGCGACGAACGGTACCCCGCGCCAAGCGTCCGACATTCAAGCGCTATGGCGAGGGGCCGATACAGATAAGTCTACCGCCCCGAAAGACGCCTTCGAGCAAGGAACTGTCCAATGCCCTCATTCCGCACTATTCAGGCTCGCTACACGCTGTTCCTGGTCCTATTCATCCTGGTGTTGTCCATCCTGACGGTCGTGGGCATCAGTTATCTGGTGGCGCCCAAGCTGCGCCAGACCGAGGAGCAAGTGGCGCTCAACCGCATCGGCGAAGTCGCGGAGCAGATCCAGGGCGAGCTGAACAAAGTACAGGCCCAGCAACGCAGCATCACCCAGACCATTCCGTTGCTCGACAGCGATGCCATCGACAAGGTACTTCCAGGTCTGGTGGACCAATACGGCGAACCGAAAGTCTTCGGTGGCGGGATCTGGCCGCTGCCCAACCAGCGCGCCGAAGGACGCAACAAGTTCAGCACGTTCTGGCACCGCGATAGCTCTGGCAAGCTGGTGGTCAATACGTTCTGGAACAGCGACGCCGCACCAAACTATTACGAGCAGCCCTGGCACAAGGGCGGCATGGCCACCCCGCCCGGCAAATGCGCCTGGGCCGCCGCCTATAAAGATGACGCCAGCGCCGAACCGCGCACCAACTGCGCCATGGCCATCCAGAAAAACGGCGTTCCTTATGGCGTCTCCACCATTGACGTGACCCTGGGGTTCTTCAATGACCTGGTGGCGCGCAAGGAAGCCGACCTGAACGCCGAGATGCTGATTGTCGAAGGCGACGGCAAGATCATCAGCAACAGCTCGCGCATCAGCGGTCCGATCGTGCTCAAGAATGTCAGCGAACTGGCCGCCGCCTCGCCCTTTGCCGCTCAGGTCAAGGCAGGCCTGGCTCACCGTGATCAACCGTTGCAGCGGGTCGAGTTCGACAACAAGGGCGAAGCCAGCACGTTCTTCATGCGCCCCATCGAAGGCACGCCCTGGTTCCTCGCCACCGCCTTGCCAACCCGCCTGATCACCGCCCAGCGCGATGACGTACTGAATACCCTCAGTCTGCTGCAAATCCCGATGGTCATCCTGTTGGTGCTGATGCAGTTGTACGCCATCCGCCAACTGACCGGCCGCATGAAGATACTCAAGGGCAACATCGACGCGCTGTCCACCGGCGATGCCGACCTGACCCGACGCATCACCATCCGTGCCGAGGACGAGCTGGGAGCAATTGGTCATTCGGTCAACCGCTTCATCGTTTATCTGCAAGATATGATCGGCGAAGTCACCCAAGCCACTGGCGCCATGGCATCGAGCCTGGACAACCTGCAACGGACTTCCGCCCATACCAGCGAAATCCTGATGCGCCACGCCTCTGAAACCGATCAGACCGTGACGGCCATTAATCAAATGAGCTCCACGGCCGAAAGCGTCGCCCAGAACGCCGCCGAAACGGCTGCATTCACCCAGCGCGCCAACGAACATGCCGATCGCTCTCGCGTCGTGGTGGGCGAGGCCTCCAACAGCGTGGTGGCATTGATCGATGAAGTCGCCAGCGCCACCCGCAAGGTCGAGAGCATGCAGCAGGATGCGCAGCGTATCACCGAGATTCTCGGCGTGATTGGTGCCATCGCCGGACAGACCAACCTGCTGGCACTCAACGCCGCCATCGAAGCTGCCCGGGCCGGCGAACAGGGCCGTGGTTTTGCAGTGGTGGCCGACGAGGTACGAGCCCTCGCCGCGCGCACCCAGGCCAGCACCTCGGAAATCAACGAAATGCTCACCCGCCTGACCCAAGGCGTGAGTTCGTCGGTTTCGGCAATGGAAAATACCCAGGCCAGTTGCCAGTCGGCTGCCGACGCGACCTCCCGGGTCAACACCGGCCTGGATGAAATGGCCGGTTCCGTCGGTCAGATCAACAGCCTGAGTACCCAGATCGCCACCGCCGCCGAACAACAGAGCGCCGTGACCGAAGAGATCAACCGTAGCATGGTGCAAATCCGCCATATGGTGGAGGAACTGGTGGCAGGCGGATTGGCCAGCGAAAACAACACCCGGCAACTGCTGGAAGCCAACAGCCGAGTGAATGCCATCATGGGGCGCTTCAAACTTCGCTGAGAACTGTGGCCACGCTGCTCGCGGGCGAACCCCGGCCAGCGTGGTCTCCTTGTGGGAGCAAGCCTGCTCGCGAAAGCGGTGGGTCAGATTGCGGAGATGTCGGCTGTGCCACCGTCATCGCGAGCAGGCTCGCTCCCACAACGGGCTGACGTAGTGACCGGATGTTGTGACCAACCCGCAATCAGGGTGGGCGGCGTATGCAGGTGCTGCGTACACCCCGAACCCAATGTGGGAGCGAGCCTGCTCGCGATAGCGGCGAAACAGCTTGCATCAATTTTGACTGTCCCTGCCCCATCGCGAGCAAACCCAGTGCCCATAAGGTCCCGCGGCCTTTTCATTCAGCTTGATGCCCCCCACCTGACAATTCTGTCATCTGTCTCTCAGCGGCCTGTCAGCTCGTAGCCGCTACTCTGGTATCCTCCCGCCAACCCGCTCCACACGAGACCGCTTTCATGGCCAATCCCCTGCACCTGCTCGCCCTGAGCGCCCTGTTCGTGACCACCCTGGCCCAGGCCGCCGCGCCTGCCACCATCGATGTGCACCGCGACGCCAACTGCGGCTGCTGCAAGAAATGGATCGCTCATCTGCAAGAGAACGGCTTCAAGGTCAACGACCATGTCGAAACCGACATGAGTTCAGTGAAGCAACGCCTGGGCGTGGCACCGAACCTGCGCTCCTGCCATACCGCCGAGATCGATGGCAAATTCGTCGAGGGCCACGTGCCTGCCGATCAGGTACGGGCGCTGAGCCAGCGGGACGACTTGCTCGGCGTAGCCGCGCCCGGCATGCCCATGGGCTCACCCGGCATGGAAATGGACGGCATGAGCGATGCCTACCAGGTGATCGGCCTGAAAAAAGACGGGACGCAAACCGTGGTGGCGGACTATCCGGCTCACTGACGGGGATCGCTGGGCGGCGTCATGGCGCATTTCCCCCGGCCAGGTTGAACATTCCGGCCTGTCGATTGCCTGTGGTTAATGTCGCCATAACCGGGCCGCCCCAGGATCGTCCGGCTGCCACAAGGAGATCGACCATGCCGCGCGCCACTCTTCGCTGGTTACCCAGCCTGTTCCTGACCGCCGCCCTGCCGCTGCTCGCCCATGCCGAAAGCGACCAGCAAGGGCCGGCCTATGGGCCGGAACTCCAAGGTTTCGAATACCCCTATACCCTCAAGCATTTCGCCTTCCAGTCCCAGGGCAAATCCCTGCAGATGGGCTACATGGACGTACCGGCCCAGGGCAAGGTCAATGGCCGCAGCATCGTGCTGATGCACGGCAAGAACTTCTGCGCCGCCACCTGGGGCGACTCGATCAAGACCCTCAGCGAGGCCGGTTACCGGGTGATCGCAGCGGACCAGATCGGTTTTTGCACGTCCAGCAAACCGGATCACTACCAGTACAGCTTCCAACAACTGGCCACCAATACCCAGGCCCTGCTCAAGGCTCTCGGCATACAGAAAGCCATCGTCCTGGGGCACTCCACCGGCGGCATGCTCGCCACCCGTTATGCCTTGCAGTTTCCCGATCAGGTGGAGCGCCTGGCCATGGTCAACCCCATCGGCCTGGAAGATTGGAAGGCTCTTGGCGTGCCCTACCGCACCGTCGATCAATGGTACGCACGGGAGCTGAAGCTCAACGCCGACAGTATTCGCAGTTACGAGCGCACGACTTACTACGGCGGCCGCTGGAAACCGGAGTTCGAACGCTGGGTAGACATGCTCGCCGGCTTGAACAAGGGACCGGGACACACCCAGGTCGCCTGGAACTCGGCGCTGATCTACGACATGATCTTCACCCAGCCGGTCTACTACGAATTCAAGGACCTGAAGATGCCGACCCTTCTGCTGATCGGCACCGCCGATACCACGGCCATCGGCAGCGACATCGCTCCACCAGCGGTGAAAGCCAAACTGGGTCGCTATGAGGTATTGGGCAAGCAGGCCGCCCAACTCATCCCTCGGTCGACCCTGGTGGAGTTCCCTCTTCTGGGGCACGCTCCGCAGATGGAGGAGCCGGACCGCTTCCATGAAGCGTTGCTGAGCTGGCTGAACAAACCCATTCCCTGACGAGGTGCCCCATGGCGGTGCAAATAGCGGTCATCGACGATTGGCAAGATGTGGCGCGGGACGTAGTGGACTGGTCGGTCCTGGACAGCATCGGCCAGGTGACTTTTCTCCATGACTACCCTGCCGACCGCGATACCCTCGCCGAACGCCTGGCGCCCTTCGACGTGATTTGCGTGATGCGCGAGCGCACGTCATTCGACGAAGGCTTGCTGCGTCGCCTGCCGAATCTCAAGCTGCTGCTCACCGGCGGCATGCGCAATGCCGCCCTCGACCTCAAGACCGCTGCCGAGCTGGGCATCCAGGTGTGCGGCACCGAAAGCTACAAGCACGCGGCTCCCGAACTGACCTGGGCATTGGTGATGGCTTTGAGCCGAAACCTCGTCCAGGAAGCCAATGCCCTGCGCGCGGGCCTGTGGCAACAGGGCCTGGGTGGCGACCTGTATGGCAAGACCCTGGCCATCCTCGGCCTGGGCAGTATCGGCAAGCGAGTGGCACAGTTCGGCCAGGTGTTCGGCATGCGAGTGATCGCCTGGAGCCAGAACCTCACCGCCGAACAGGCCGCCGAGGTGGGCGTGACCTACGTGAGCAAACAACAGTTGTTCGAGCAGGCGGACATTCTCTCGATCCACTTGGTACTCGGCGAACGCACCCGAGGCCTGGTGGACGCCCAGGCGCTGGGCTGGATGAAGCCCGAGGCGCTGCTGGTCAACACCGCACGAGGGCCGATTGTCGATGAACACGCGCTGATCGATGCCCTCCGGCACAAACGCCTGGCCGGCGCCGCCCTGGATGTATTCGCACAAGAACCCTTGCCCGCCGATCACCCGTTCCGGACGCTGGGTAACGTACTGGCCACGCCGCATGTGGGTTACGTCAGCCGACAGAACTACCAGCAATTCTATTCGCAGATGATCGAGGACCTGCAAGCCTGGGCCGCCGGAGCACCGATCCGCTTGCTGACCCCGCCCGCATAGTCGACAGATCGCTATCGCGAGCAGGCTCGCTCCCACGGGAGATTTGGGGCGACCCCGATCTTGCCAACACTGGAGAACCACTGTGGGAGCGAGCCTGCTCGCGATAGCGGTTCAGCAGTCGACACCTAGATGGCAGACCGCCATTCCCCGCTAATTCCCTCCCACAGAAACAGCACCTGCCTTCGATCAATATAGCCATCAAAACGCCTCTATCGCTCACGCACTTCAATGGTGCAACGCGTCACCCGATCGCGCACGCAGATGAAACCACCCCTGCCCCCTACCGCATTTTTGTTTCAGGTAAGTGCACTTCGTCGGCGCGTATCTCCCTTCGTCATGTAAGACATTGCCGACAAAAAACGTGATTGTCCGACAAATCGACGAAGCGCACCGCACCGCTCTAGGTTCTGACCTAGACTGCCAATCCGGGGGGAAAACCGACCGGTCATCCAGTGGAAAAAAAGTCGAAACTTTTCGCAACGGCGACGGGTCAGGTTAGAGGAAGGGCAACAGCGGCTGGTGCAGTCCTTGCACAGCCCCATTACCTGATTCGCTTTGCCGCATTGGGCAGCGCTTTGCTCTCCTTGCGTAGCGCTTGTGCGCCTGGCCGCAGGATTCGGCCATTGAAACAACAGCTCTGGCGCTTGCCGGAAACAGATCGAGATACAGGAGATACTTATGATCAGTGCTGCCTTGGAACCCCAACAAGTCCGTTCACAATTACCGCCGGCGGCTGAATCGCCGACGGCACCGGTGCTGTCCACCGGAGGCAAGGCACTGCTCCCCGTCGTCCGCCAGAACCCTAACCGCAAGAAAGTTTTGTTCGTCACCTCGGAAATCGCCGACCTGGTGAAGACCGGTGGCCTGGGCGACGTCTCGTCCGCACTGCCCCGGGCGATGGCCGGTCTGCATGATGTCCGGGTACTGATCCCCGGTTATCCGCAAGTGATGAACAGCGGCAACCCGATCCACATCATCGGCGAACTGGGCGGCCATGCAGCGCTGCCACCCTGCAAGATCGGGCGCATGGACATGGCTGACGGCCTGGTGATCTACGTGCTGATCTGCCCCGAACTCTTTGCCCGCGAAGGCTCGCCCTACGGGGCCAACAATGGTCGCGACTGGCCGGACAATCACATCCGCTTCGCACGCCTGGGCCTGGCCGCGGCAGACATCGCCGCCAACCTGGCGCAGATCCACTGGTGCCCCGACCTGGTCCATGCCCATGACTGGCCGGCTGGGCTGGCACCCGCCTACATGCACTGGCGCGGGCAGCGCACCCCGACCCTGTTCACCATCCATAACCTGGCGTACCAGGGCGTGGTGAGCCTGGCCTCCTGCCCTGAGCTGGGGATTCCCGAGCACGCGTTGCAGCAGGAAGGCATGGAGTTCTACGGCAAGCTGTCGTTTCTCAAGGCGGGCATGGCCTATTCCAGCCACATCACCACGGTCAGCGCCACCTATGCCCAGGAAATCACCACCCCGGCGTTCGGCTGCGGGCTCGACGGTTTTCTCGCGGCCAAGACCCAACAAGGCCTGCTCAGCGGGATCCCCAACGGCATCGACGAGAGCTGGGACTCGGCCACCGATACGCATCTGTTCCGCCAATTTGCCATCGGCGACTGGGAGGGCAAGGCAGTGAACGCCGACCACGTGCGCGAACTGTTCGGCCTCGACGAGTCCAAGGGCCCATTGTTTGCCGTAGTGTCCCGCCTGGTGTATCAGAAAGGCCTGGACCTGACCGAAGCCGTAGCCGAATTCATCGTCGAATCCGGCGGCCAGATCGCGATCATCGGCCGTGGCGAACCGGAAGAGGAACAGGCCATGCGTGAGCTGGCGCTACGCTTCCCCGGTCGGATAGGCGTGCGCATCGGCTTCAACGAAACCGACGCACGACGGATGTTCGCCGGCAGCGACTTCCTGCTGATGCCATCGCGCTATGAACCCTGCGGCTTGAGCCAGATGTATGCTCAGCGTTTCGGCTCCCTGCCGGTGGCGCGCAATACCGGCGGCCTGGCCGACACCATTGAAGACGGCGTCACCGGCTTCCTGTTCGCCGAGTCCACCGTGGACAGCTACAAGCAGGCACTAAGCCGCGCCTTCAAGGTCTTCGCCTTCCCCGAATTACTCAATGCCATGCGCTGCCGGGCGATGTCGGCACCCTTCAACTGGAGCAAGGCGGTCGAACCCTACGCCGAGCTCTACGAACAACTGGTGGCTAAATCCCTGGGTAAATCGGCCAGACAATGAGGTGATCGATGCCGTCAAGGACGCCTGACACCTGGACCCACGGCGCGATCATGCTTGATGCCGAGCACACTCGTTTCGCCCTGTGGGCCCCGGATGCGTTTTACGTCAGTGTCGAACTCGACACTGGCGATTCAATACCGCTGCTGCCCCAAGCCAACGGCTGGTTCATGATCCAGACCCGCTGCCCCGCTGGCACCCGCTATCGCTACAACATCGACGGTGAACTGGAGGTACCCGACCCGGCGTCGCGCGCCCAGGCCGGAGATATCGACCAACCCAGCGTGGTGGTCGATCCCCACGCTTACCAATGGCGACACAGCCAATGGTCCGGCCGCCCCTGGTACGAAGCAGTGATCTACGAACTGCATGTCGGCACCCTTGGTGGGTTCGAGGGAGTCGAGCAACAACTGGCCCGCTTGGCCGGACTGGGTGTCACCGCTATCGAACTGATGCCACTGGCCCAGTTTCCCGGTGACCGCAATTGGGGTTACGACGGTGTATTGCCCTACGCCCCCCAGGCCTCTTATGGCACGCCGGAACAGCTCAAGCACCTGATCGACAGCGCCCACGGTCATGGGCTGGCGGTGATTCTGGACGTGGTCTACAACCACTTCGGCCCCGATGGCAATTACCTGCATCGCTACGCCAAGGGTTTCTTTCGCGAAGACAAGCACACGCCCTGGGGCGCGGCGATCGATTTCCGGCGCCGCGAGGTGCGGGATTTCTTCATCGACAATGCGCTCATGTGGCTGCTGGAATACCGCTTCGACGGCCTGCGCCTGGACGCCGTGCACGCGATCGAAGACCCGGATTTTCTCCAGGAACTGGCCACCAGGGTGCGCCAGCAGGTCGACCCGGCGCGGCATGTCTGGCTGACCGTGGAAAACGAACACAACCAGGCCAGCCTGCTCGAACAGGGTTACGACGCCCAGTGGAACGACGACGGCCATAACGCCCTGCATGTGTTGCTCACCGGGGAAACCGACGCCTATTACGCCGACTATGCCGAACAGCCGACGGAAAAACTGGCGCGCTGCCTCAGCCAGGGTTTCGTGTTCCAGGGTCATATCAATCGCCATGGCGAGCCCCGGGGCGAACCCAGCAGTCATCTGCCCCCCAACGCTTTCGTGTTGTTCCTGCAGAATCATGACCAGGTCGGCAACCGGGCCCTGGGCGAGCGCCTGCACCAATTGGCCCCGCCCCAGGCCCTGCAGGCAGCGACGGTGCTGTTGCTGTTATGTCCTATGATCCCGCTGCTGTTCATGGGGGATGAAGTACTCGCCGAACAGCCGTTCCTGTTCTTCACCAGCCACCATGGTGAGCTTGCAGAACTGGTGCGAGAGGGTCGGCGCAACGAGTTCAAGGCCTTCAGTGCCTTCGCCGACCCCGAGAAACGCAAGCGCATTCCCGATCCCAACGCAGCCGCCACATTCGATGCCTCACGACCGAACCTGGAGTCCCGCCGACCGGAGCAGCAAGCCAACGAGGCGCTATACCGCCATCTGCTGAAGATCCGCCGGGAAGAGATCGTTCCGCGCCTGCCCGCCATCCAGGCGTTGGGCGCCGACGTACTGGGCCACGGCGCGATCAGTGCGCGCTGGCGGATGGAGGACGGCAGCGTGCTGCGCATCGACCTGAACCTCAGCGGGCAGCCGGTTGAACATAGCGCTCCAGAGGAGGCGCGCATTCTTTTCGAACATCCACAGCAAGCCATGGGTCTGTTGGAACAGGGTGCTCTTGCGCCCTACAGCGCGCTGGTCACTCTGACACAAGCGGCAACGTTGCCCAACATTACTGGAGAGCGCCCATGAGCGATGCGCAACTGGAAATCCTCGCCGGCCGCGCGGGCCTGGCGGTGGACTGGATCGACGCCAATGGCCGAGCCCAGAAAGTCTCGCCGGCGGTATTGCGCTCGGTCCTGACGGGCCTGGGCCATCCGGCCGGCAGTGCTCAGGAAATCGACGCCAGTCTTTTGCAATTGCAGGAAGATCAGCAGAACCATCGTCTACCCCCGTTGATCACCGCCGATGTCGGGGCCAACGTCGACCTGAGCCGCTATTTCCAAGGCTCGATGCCCTGCGAAATCCAGCTCGAGGACGGCGCGACGCTGAACCTGAAGCTCGACGCCGACGCGAAGCTACCGGGGATGATCCCGGTGGGCTATCAGCAGGTCCGCATCCAGGACCAGCATTTCACCCTGGCCGTGGCGCCCGCCCGCTGCTACAGCGTGGCCGAGGCCGTCGACGATCCGACGCCCAGGGCCTGGGGCCTGAGTGCACAGCTGTACGCGCTGCGCCGTCCTGGCGACGGTGGCTTCGGCGACACCCAGGCGCTGGAGGAACTGGCACGGGTAGCCGGCGAACGCGGTGCCGACGCCTTGGCGATCAGCCCGATACACGCGATGTTCAGCAGCGACACCGGGCGCTATAGCCCGTACTCGCCCTCGAGCCGCCTGTTCCTCAACAGCCTCTATGCCGCGCCGGGCACAATCCTGGGGGAACGGGCCCTGCGCACGGCCATCGACGCGACGGGCCTGGTCAATCAACTGCGCCACCTGGAAGAACAGCCCCTGGTCGACTGGCCGGTGGCGGCCGAGGCCAAGCAGAAGATCCTGCGCGCCCTGTACGACGGCTTCAGCCAGGGCGAACACCCACTGCATGAAGACTTCAGCAGTTTCCGCCACACCAGCGGCGAGGCCCTGGAAAATCACTGCCGCTTCGAAGCCCTGCAAGCGGAACGCGCCGCCCGCGGTGAAAGCCTCGATTGGCGTCAATGGCCCGAAGAGTGGCGCAACCCGCGCAGTTCGGCGCTGGCACGTTTCGCCGAGGAAAACGCCGACGAAATCGGCTACTACGCCTTTTGCCAATGGTTGATTGCGCGGTGCCTGGAACGGGCCCAGAGCGCCGCCAGGTCCAGCGGCATGGGCATCGGCCTGATCGCCGACCTGGCGGTGGGTGCCGACGGCGCCGGGAGCCAGGCCTGGAGCCGCCAGGATGAACTGCTGGCCTCGCTGACCGTGGGGGCGCCACCGGACATCCTCAATCGTTCCGGTCAGGGCTGGGGCATCTCGGCGTTTTCGCCGGAAGGCCTGGTCCGTAATGGCTTTCGCGCCTTCATTGAAATGCTGCGGGCCAACTTTGCCCATGCCGGCGGCTTGCGAATCGATCATGTCATGGGCCTGCAACGGCTGTGGGTGATCCCCAACGATGCGCCACCCTGCGATGGCGCCTACCTTTATTATCCGGTGGACGACTTGCTGCGCCTGTTGGCCCTCGAATCCCATCGTCATCAGGCCATCGTGCTCGGCGAAGACCTCGGCACCGTGCCCGATGGCTTGCGGGAGAAGCTCAGCGCCCGCTCCATCCTCGGCATGCGGGTGCTGTTGTTCGAACAGGACAACACCCGCTTCAAGCCCATTCTCGATTGGCCGGACAATGCCCTGGCGACCACCAGCACCCATGACCTGCCGACCCTCAATGGCTGGTGGCACGGTCATGACATCGACTGGAACGCCCGCCTGGACCTGATCGACTCCCATACCGAAATGGACTGGCGTCGGCATCGCGAGCGTGAACGCGAGGGGCTGCGCGACGTGTTGAACCAAGACCCGCAGAACTTTCGCGAGGAACATCGCGAAACCGATCAAGTGCTGGACGCCAGCGTGCGCTTCCTCGGCCATACCCGTGCGCCATTGGTGCTGCTGCCGCTCGAAGACGCCCTCGGCATCGACGAGCAGGCCAACTTGCCTGGCACCACCGACACTCACCCCAATTGGCGCAGGCGCCTGCCTGGCGAGAGTCAGGCGCTGTTGGATGGCCCGGACGCCGCACGGCGTCTGGAAATACTCGCCTGTGCGAGACTTCAGGCGAACGAGCGTGACCAATGAACCAGACGTCGACCCAACCCCTGCGGGCAACCTTGCGCCTGCAGTTCCATAAAGGCTTCACCTTGGACGATGCGGTCCCGCAGGTGCCGTACTTTGCTTCGCTGGGCATCAGCCACGTGTATGCCTCGCCCCTGCTCAAGGCTCGGGCCGGCTCGATGCATGGCTATGACGTAGTCGATCCGACCCTGGTCAATCCCGAGCTGGGTGGCGAAGCCGCGCTCAAGCGCCTGGTAGCGGCCTTGCGCGAGCATCGGATGGGCCTGATCCTCGACATCGTCTCCAATCACATGGCGGTCGGCGGTAACGACAACCCCTGGTGGCTGGATCTGCTGGAATGGGGACGCCTGAGCCCCTACGGCCAGTTCTTCGATATCCAGTGGCACTCTCCCGATCCACTGATGGAAGGCCAGTTGCTGTTGCCATTCCTGGGCAGCGACTACGGCGTGGCGTTGCAGGAAGGTACGCTGAAGCTGCGTTTCGACGCTGCCATGGGCCGTTTCTACGTCGAACATTACGAGCACCACTTCCCCATCTGCCCGATGCAGTACGGCGAACTGCTCAGACCCGCCGACACCCTTCCACCCGAACAGGCCGAGTCCCTCAAGGCTCTGGCGGAGCGGTTCACCACACTGAACTACCAGACCGACGCCCATACCCTCGCCCGCCCGCTCCAGCAGGAACTGAGCGAACTGGCCAAGCAAGCCGGCATCCTGGCCGCCATCGAAGACAACCTGCGCGGTTACGACTCCGAGGAATCCGAAGGTTTCGAACGCCTGCATCAACTGCTGGAGCGCCAGAGCTATCGCCTCGCCAGTTGGCGCACGGCGGCGGATGACATCAACTGGCGACGTTTCTTCGATGTCAACGAGCTGGGTGGCCTGCGGGTCGAACGCCCGGCGGTGTTCGAAGCGACTCACGCAAAGATTTTCGAATTGATCGGCAATGGGTTGGTGGATGGCCTGAGGATCGACCACATCGACGGATTGGCCGACCCTCGCGGTTACTGTCGGAAATTGCGCAGGCGTGTCGATGCGCTGTCACCGTCGCGACACTTGCCGATCTTCGTCGAGAAAATCCTCGGCGATGGAGAGACGCTGCGCCGGGACTGGAACATCGATGGCAGCACCGGCTACGAATTCATGAACCAGGTTTCACTGCTGCAGCATGATCCGAGCGGCGCCGCCCCCTCGCCGAGTTCTGGAGCCGCCACAGCGAGCGGCCGGCGCACTTCATCGAAGAAGCCCGCCTGGCTCGCCAGCAGGTTCTCAACGGTTCCCTGGCCGGCGACTTCGAAAGCGTCGCCCAGGCCCTGCTACAGGTCGCCCGGGACGACGTGATGACCCGCGACCTGACCCTCGGCGCGATTCGCAGGGCGTTGCAGGAGCTCATCGTGCACTTCCCGGTGTACCGCACCTACATCAGTCCTTTGGGCCGCAGCGTCGAAGACGAGGTGTTTTTCCGCAAGGCTCTGGAAGGCGCGAGGCAAACTCTCAGCGAAGCCGACTGGCCAGTGCTCGATTGCCTGGCCGACTGGCTCGGCGGGATGTCCTGGCGGCAACGCCCACGAGGGAGCCAGCGCAAACGGCTGCGCCATGCCTGTGTTCGCTTCCAGCAACTGACCTCACCCGCTGCCGCCAAGGCCGTGGAGGACACCGCCCTGTATCGCTCGGCGGTACTGCTGTCGCGCAACGACGTGGGCTACAACACCGAGCGTTTCAGCGCCCCGCCGCAGGAGTTTCATGACGCTGGCCTTGAACGCCTGGAACACTTTCCCGACAACCTGATCACCACCGCCACCCACGACCACAAGCGCGGCGAAGACACCCGGGCGCGGCTGGCGGTGCTCAGCGAGCGCGCAGAGTGGTACACCGCGTGCGTCGAACAATGGCGAATTCTCTCGCCGTCGCTGCACAGCGATCCCGCCGCACCCTCGGCCGGCGATGAGCTGATCATGTACCAGGCGTTGCTTGGGAGCTGGCCACTGGACCTCGATCTGAACGATCACCAGGCACTCTCGACCTACAACGAACGCCTGTGGCAGTGGCAGCGCAAGGCGTTGCGGGAAGCCAAGCTGCAAAGCAGTTGGGCGGCGGTCAACGATGCCTATGAACAGGCAACCCAGATGTTCCTCGAACGGCTGTTGCTGTGCGATGAAGGGCTGCCACTGCGCAGTGCCATCGCCGAGGCGGTCCAATCCATCGCTCCGGCGGGCGCCCTCAACAGCCTGGCACAGACGTTGCTGCGCATGACCGTACCCGGCGTTCCGGATTTGTACCAGGGCGCCGAGTTCTGGGATTTCAGCCTGGTGGACCCGGACAACCGGCGCCCGGTGGACTTCGACGCGCGCCGTCAGGCCATGCAGGCCGGCAGCTCCCCTGCCGAACTGCTACGCGACTGGCGCGATGGCCGGGTGAAGCAGGCCCTGATCGCCAGGACCCTGGCCTTGCGGGCCGAGTACCCGCAGCTGTTCCGCCAGGGCAGCTACCGGCCATTACCCGTGACCGGCGAGCACGCGAACCGGGTCCTGGCTTTCATGCGTGAGCACGAGCAACAGCGGGCGATCGTGGTGGTACCGATCCATGCCGCCCGCCTGCTGGAAAACGGTACCGAACCCTGGGTGTCGGCTTCGAATTGGGGCGATACGCGCGTTTCGTTACCGTTCGCCGTAGAGGGTGAAAAACTGAAGGGACTTTTTAAACATGCAGCAGTCACACCCCAAGGGGAGTTGATGGTCAGCAACGCGCTGGGGGATTTCCCAGTCAACGTCTTTATCCCATCTTGAGTCATGTCAGGAGCATTGCGATGAGTACCGACGATAAACGCATTCGTGAATTCGCCTATCAGATCTGGGAGTCCGAAGGTAAACCTGCCGGGCAGGAGGATCGTCATTGGGAGATGGCGCGCAAATTGGCCGAAGCCGAGGCCCTGGCACCGAGCAAGCCTGCCAAGGCCGCCGGCAAACCCGCCGCCAGCAAGGCCAACGGCATCAAGCCTGTGGCAGCCAAGAGCACCACGGCCAAGGCTGCCCCAAAAAGCACCACGCCCAAGGCCAAACCAGCGGCTAAACCCGCTGCGGCGGCACCAGCAGCTGGCAAGCCAGCTGAGAAGAAGCCACGCGCGGCGCGCAAGCCACCGGCGGTTTGACCCTCGGGCTCAGGCTGGCACAACCCCTGTGGCGAGGGGACTCAGCGAGACGTCGTACCGCCCCGCTGGGGCGCGAAGCGGCCCTAAGCTTTTGGGGCTGATGCGCAGCCCAGCGGGGATAAATCCCCTCGCCACAAAGTCCTTTACCAGAAAGAGCTGTACCCGTTCCAGTCACTCTGAAATCCATGAATTTCTTGAACCACTCGCTTTGCCGTATCTGTCTGTCTTTTGCAGGAGCAACCCATGACCCGTCCAAAGAAAACCACCCCGCCGCCTGTTATCGAGGCCTCGCGGATTCGCGAAGGGCTGCCGTTCCCGCTCGGTGCGACCTGGGATGGCCTGGGGGTCAATTTCGCGTTGTTCTCAGCCAACGCCACCAAGGTCGAACTGTGTATTTTCGATGACACCGGCGAGGTCGAACTCGAACGCATCGAGTTGCCGGAGTACACCGACGAGATCTACCACGGCTATCTGCCCGATGCCCACCCGGGCTTGATCTACGGCTACCGGGTCTACGGTCCCTACGATCCGGAAAACGGTCATCGCTTCAATCCCAACAAACTGCTGATCGACCCTTACGCCAAACAACTGGTGGGCCAATTGAAATGGTCCGAGGCGCTGTTCGGCTACACCATCGGCCATCCCGATGGCGACCTCAGTTTCGATGAACGCGACAGCGCTCCATTCGTGCCCAAGTGCAAGGTCATCGATCCTGCCCACACCTGGGGCCACGACCATCGCGTCAGCGTGCCCTGGGACAAGACCATCCTCTACGAAACCCACGTACGCGGTATCAGCATGCGTCACCCCGCCGTACCGGAAAATCTGCGCGGGACCTTCGCCGGGCTGATGGTCGATGACGTGCTTGAGCACATTCGCAAGCTGGGCGTGTCGTCGGTCGAGCTCTTGCCCATCCATGCGTTCGTCAACGACCAGCACCTGTTGCACAAGGGCATGACCAACTACTGGGGCTACAACAGCATTGCGTTCTTCGCCCCGGACCCGCGCTACCTGGCCAGTGGCAAGATCGCCGAGTTCAAGGAAATGGTCGCGCACCTGCACGATGCCAACCTGGAGGTGATTCTCGACGTGGTCTACAACCACACCGCCGAAGGCAACGAGCAAGGCCCGACCCTGTCCATGCGTGGCATTGACAACGCCTCCTACTACCGGCTGATGCCCGATGACAAACGCTACTACATCAACGACTCGGGCACCGGCAACACCCTGGACCTGAGCCACCCTTGCGTGCTGCAGATGGTCACCGACTCCCTGCGCTACTGGGCCTCGGAGATGCACGTCGACGGGTTCCGCTTCGACCTTGCAACCATCCTCGGCCGGTATCACGACGGTTTCGACGAGCGCCACAGTTTTCTCGTTGCCTGCCGCCAGGACCCGGTGCTGCGCCAGGTGAAAATGATCGCCGAACCCTGGGACTGTGGCCCCGGTGGTTATCAGGTGGGACGCTTCCCACCGGGCTGGGTCGAGTGGAACGACAAGTTTCGCGATACCGTGCGCGCGTTCTGGAAAGGCGACGACGGCCAGCTTGCCGATTTCGCCAGTCGCATGACCGCCTCGGGCGAGATGTTCAATCAGCGTGGGCGCCGCCCCTATGCCTCGGTGAACTTCGTCACCGCCCATGACGGCTTCACCTTGAATGACCTGGTGTCTTACAACGACAAGCACAACGAAGCCAACGATGAGAACAACCAGGACGGCAGCAACAACAACCTGTCCTGGAACCACGGCGTCGAAGGCCCGACGGACGATCCGCAGATCAATGCTCTGCGCCATCGGCAGATGCGCAACTTCTTCGCGACCCTGCTGTTGGCCCAAGGCACACCGATGATCGTCGCCGGGGACGAGTTCGCCCGCACCCAGCATGGCAACAACAATGCCTATTGCCAGGACAGCGAGATCGGCTGGGTCAACTGGGGCCTGAGCGAAGATGGCGCGGCACTGCTGCAGTTCGTCAAGCGCCTGATCAAGTTGCGCCTGGCCTACCCGATCCTGCGCCGTGGACGGTTCCTGGTGGGTAACTACAACGAGGATATCGGCGTCAAGGACGTGACCTGGCTGGCACCGGACGGTAGTGAGATGACCATCGAACAGTGGCAGGACAGCCACGGTCGCTGCCTGGGAATGCTGATGGACGGTCGCGCCCAGGAGACCGGCATCCGCCGCAAGGGCGGTGACGCGACGTTGTTGCTGGTGGTCAACGCGCACCATGACATCGTCAATTTCCGTCTGCCGGAAGTGCCGGAAGGCAGCTTCTGGACGTGCATGGTAGACACCAACCAGCCCATGGTGCGGGGTCAGGAGCGGTTTGATTTCGACTCCGAATACTCGGTCACGGGCCGTTCCTTGCTGTTGTTCGAGTTGCAGCGCGAAGAAGAAAAGCGGGACAGGTGATAAAAGGTTACAAACCATCAGGAGCCGCAAGGACGCGGCTCTGGTGGCGCATCACCGGGCTTGCACAGTCCAGTTCGAATAAAAAATTGCAGTTCAGATACACAAGTGACGCGACGAATCGAGCGTCATGGTCAATACTTCGCAGGCGGTATTCCAGGATTCGGAGCACTGCGGATCGCAGCCAGCCCCTTCGGGGCGCACCCGGGCAGTCGGCCCGACGCGTGGCTGAAAGATTGAATACAACAAGGACGTACCTCATGAAACTTGCCTCTCGCTTGCAAGGCCGGCAGCATCCGCAAATCTGGAACAGCTCGCCGCAGTTGGCCGACATTCCCATCATCAGCACCCAGACGCTCATCCCCGCCGGTGCCCGTGCCGTCATCCTCTCCCCGCACCCTGGCGATGAGATCGGTGCGTGTGGCGGACTGCTCCAGTTGCTCAGCAACCTGGACTATCCCATGTTGCTGATTTCGGTCACCGACGGTGACCTCAACCATCCCTCTTCGCCGTTGTGGACCGATGAACGCCTGCGCATCTATCGCCCCCATCCCCAGGAAAGCGTGGACGCGCTGCATCGCCTGGGCATACCGACCCATGGTTTGCAGTGGGTGCGCGGCGGCTTCCCGGAAAAGGCCCTGACCGAACATGAGGCACAGCTGACCGCCTTCATCGGACATTACCTGCGGCCTGGCGACGTGGTGTTCGGCACCTGGCGCAAGGATGGCGACAGCGATCACGAGACCGTCGGCCGTGCAGGAGCACTGGCAGCCGAAAGTGTCGGGGCGACCTTCAACGAACTGCCGGTGTGGGCCTGGCATTGGCCGGTTCGTGAGCAGAACAAGATCCCCTGGCACCGCGCGCGAAAACTGCGCCTGGACGTCTGGACCACCGCCCGCAAACGGCACGCGATGCACGCCTACGCCAGCCAGCTAAACGGCGAGCCCGCCAGCGGCATCGCCCCGCTGGTGCCGCGGGTTATCCTGGATCGCATGGGGTTGCCGTATGAGATCGTGTTCATCTGAAGCACCACGAAAGCGTTGGGTCAGGTAGGGCCTCTTCGCGAGCAGGCTCGCTCCCACATAGGTTTCGGATGGTCACACAATACAGTGTCGCTACAAATCCCCTGTGGGAGCGAGCCTGCTCGTGAAATCGGTGATGGGATCAACATGAAAGCTGGCTGAAACAGTAAATATCCGGAACTGCCGATGCTCCTCATCAGTCGCATGAACAGGTACGTCTGATTCAGGAGTGAATGTGACTCGCGATCCCGACTGGCGGGCTGTCGAATCGGTGCCATTGGACACGCCTGCGGCGGTCCATCGGCTGCGGGTTCTGACGGTCAATACCCATAAGGGTTTCACCGCCCTCAACCGCCGCTTCATCCTGCCGGAACTCCGTGAAGCGGTGCGCAGTACCGGCGCGGACCTGGTTTTCCTGCAGGAAGTCCTGGGCGAGCATGACCGCCATGCCTCGCGCTACGACAACTGGCCCCAGACGTCCCAATACGAGTTCCTTGCCGACAGCATGTGGAGCGACTTCGCCTATGGCCGCAACGCGGTGTACCCCGACGGCCATCACGGCAATGCGCTGCTGTCCAAGTACCCGATCCGCCAGTTCCGCAACCTCGACGTTTCCATCACCGGCCCGGAGCGGCGTGGCTTGTTGCATTGCGTGCTGGACGTGCCGGGGCACGCCGAAGTCCATGGCATTTGTGTGCATCTGAGCCTGTTGGAAAGCCACCGCCAATTGCAGCTCAAGCTGCTCTGCCAATTGCTCGAATCCCTGCCCGAGGACGCCCCGGTGATCATCGCTGGCGACTTCAACGACTGGCAGTTACGCGGCAACATCACCCTCGCCCAACGTCGATATCTGCACGAAGCCTTCGAACACCACCACGGCCGTCCGGCCAGGACCTACCCGGCCCGTTTCCCCCTGCTGCGCCTGGACCGCATCTACTTGCGCAATGCCACCAGCCATGCCCCGAAAATCCTCGGTAGCAAACCCTGGACGCACTTGAGCGATCACCTGCCGCTGTCCGTGGAAGTGCATCTGTGAACCCCGCGACGGATCGCTGATGACAACGTGCCACCTGTAAGTTCTGACAGTAGCGACACCGATCTTTCATTGTTACGGTGCCATCCCATACAGCGAGCGTTGCCAGGCCCTGTGTGCCAGCTGTTGTGCAGCCGATGCTGAAACCGGCGTTCCCCGAATGCCGATGCAGAGGGATAGCACATGAGCTCGCACGATCATGGCTTCAAGCGGTTGTTCAATGTCTTCTGGGTATCGACCCCCTTCCTGTTCCCCGTTCCCACTACCATGGCGGCTTGTACCCTGACGCCAACGGCAGGCAATGACGCCTATGTCTGCGAAAGCGGCACCAGCCCCGGGCTGACGGACCTTTCGGGCAACAACAGCCTCACGATGCCTGCCAACGGCAGCGGCGTCATTCAAGGCGACGTCACGTTTGACGAAGGCGTCGATCGCGTCGAAATCCACGCCAATGGCGTAATTGACGGTGACGTGAGCCAAGGTTCAGAGGCCGACGACTTTCTCATGACCGGCGGCCGCATCCTGTCCCTGTCCCAGGGCGATGGCCTCGACACGTTCACGATGTCCGGGGGTACCATTGTCGACGCGTTCGAAGACGGCGATATCGCCCACATGAGCGGTGGCACGATCGGGCGGGTCGATATGAAGCTCGACGACAACCTCTTCGACATGTCAGGCGGCCAGATCATCGGTAATCTGGTGACCGGTTTCGGCCAGGACACCATCATCCTCTCTGCGGGACGCATCGGCGGCAACGTCAGCGTCAGTGGCGGCAATGACAGCATTACTGTCAGCGGTGGCGAAATCATCGGCGAGGTCCGAGCCAGCACCGGCAATGACCAACTGCAGTGGAGCGGCGGACTGATCCACTCTGCCATTCTGATGGGCGACGGCAATGACACGGCACTGCTGCGCGGTCTCGATGAAACAACGCTCGCCATCACCCCCAGCCTGAATGGCGGTTTGGGCCAGGACGCGCTGACCCTTGAAGGCAGCACTTCCAGCACGGGAGCCCGTTACGTCAACTGGGAGAGCGTCAACCTTACCCAAGGCTCGCGGCTGGACCTGAACGACGCCCTGGTGCTGGGCGACAGCACCTCCGCCACGGGCACCCTCACCCTGGACAGCAACAGCGTGTTGACCTCGACCCGGGGCAGCGTTACACCCTTCACCGCCGGCCAGTTGGCAACGCTCAACAACGGCGGAACGGTGGACCTCACCCGGGACAATACCCGCACCAACGACACCCTCACCGTGCAGGGTAACTACGTCGGTAACAATGGCCAGCTACGCCTGCAATCGGTCCTGGGAGCCGATGACTCTCCCAGCGACAAGCTGGTGGTCAATGGTGGAACGCTCACGGGGACCACCGCCATCACCGTCACGAATCTGGGGGGTGCGGGCGCGCTGACCACGCAAAACGGCATCGAGCTGGTCCAGGCCCAGGGCGGCGCGGTCAGCAACAGCGGCGCGTTTTCGTTGGCCAATGCGGTGTCGGCCGGCGCCTTCGATTACCGCTTGTTCAAGGGCGGCGTGAACGGCAATGAAAACAACTGGTACCTGCGCTCGACCGTGGTCGCCGGACCGGTGGCGGCGCCCAGCCCGGACTTGCCCGCGCTACCGGCTGCAGTGCCAGGCGCCGCGCCCATCCCCTTGTATCGCCCGGAAGTGCCCACCTGGTCGGTGCTGCCTCCTGCCGCGGCGCAACTGACCCTGATGGCCTTGGGCACCTTCCATGATCGCCAGGGCGACCAGCGCCTGCTCACCGAAACCGGCGCGTTCAGCGCGGGTTGGGGACGGGTCTATGGCAAGGATCTGGACCAGAGCTGGGCCGGTACGGTTTCGCCTCGATTCGACGGTTCCATCAAAGGCTTCCAGGTGGGCAACGATCTGTACAGCTCGTCGATGTCCGGCGGCCAGACCCAGCGCATCGGCTTCTTCGTCGGCCACACCGAACTGAACGGTCACGTCGACGGTTTCAACCTGGGCTTCCAGGGCCGACGCGCCGGCAAGATAGAACTCGACGGCGACAGCTACGGACTCTACTGGACGCTCATCGATCCCACCGGCGGTTACGTCGACGCGGTCGTGATGGGCACCCGGCTGGACGGCGACAACCGCTCCGACCGCGGACTCAAGATCGACAATCGCGGACACGCGCTGACCCTCTCCGCGGAGGCCGGCTACCCATTCGCTGTCGCCACCGACTGGGTCTTGGAACCCCAAGTCCAGGTCATCCACCAGAAAATCTCCCTGGACACCCAGGACGACGGGATCTCCAGGGTCGAATTCGATTCCGACAGTGCCTGGACTGGCCGTCTCGGCGCCCGACTCAAGGGTCGCTATCAAGTCAGTGGCATGCCCGTCGAGCCGTATCTGCGGGCGAATCTGTGGCACACCTTTTCCGGCACCGACACGGTGACGTTCGACAACACCGAGCGAGTCAAGACCCAACAACGCGCCTCCACCGGCGATCTGGGCGTCGGCGTGATCGTAAGTCTGGCCCCGGCCGTCAGCGTTTATGCCAGCGCGGACTACAGCAACAACCTGGACAGTAACCAGCAACGCAGCGTGGCGGGCAATCTCGGTGTGCGGGTCAGTTGGTGACGCTAAGTCGCCTCATCCGACGATGATTTGACGTCAATCAGAAGCACGGATAACCGAAAAGAATCAGTCATTTATTTGACCTGATTTCATATCGCCATTCATCGCACAGTTTCTTGACGCGATGACATCGGTCTTCTTGACTACACCGTACTACCCCCGGAAATACAGTCAGGGGCAGGTCTCGGGAACCCGTTGCGGCGGGCCGCCCGAGACTTGCCTCAATCCATTCGGTCGCCCCTCATTCGGGGTAGGAGAGACGCCCTAAGCGAGAGACGCATGCGATTGCAAGGCAGACCCCCATGAGAACTTCCCTCCGTCCACAAGAAATCACGACCACCTTTTACACCGTGTCGACTTCGTTACTGCTGTGCTCATCCATGGAGGTCATGGCCTGGCCCGTCGAGCAATCCTCGCAACCCTGGTATGGCCAAACACCCGCCGACAACCCGAACGCCACCCTCATCAATCCCGACTCTGCATCCGACAAGGGTCCCGCACTGTTCACGCTGCACAACGACAACGGTCATACCCAGCGCATGGGCCTGATCGGTGGCCAAAGCCAGATCATCGCCAATGTCGACGGCGTGCTGGTCAGCCCGGCCATGGCCGAGCCGGGCACAGATGCGCTGAACCTGCACGGAACGAACCTGGGCGCCTACTGGAGCCTCACCAGCCCCGCTGGCTGGCATGTGGACCTGAGCGCCAGTGGCGGCCGGGTCAACGGTTACAGCCGAACCGAACAAGGCCAGCGCCAGGCGGCCGAAGGCAACGCCGTCACGTTGTCGGTCGAGGGCGGCTTTCCCATCGGTATCAGTGACAACTGGGTGGTCGAACCCCAGGCGCAATTGATCAACCAGCGTGTGACCCTCTACACCGGTAACGCCGAGGACGGCAACAGCAGTGCACTGAGTACCTGGAGCGGACGTGTGGGGGCACGGCTCAAAGGCACTTACGAGGTCAACGGCCTCGGCGTGGAACCCTACGTGCGGACCAACCTGTGGCACACCGTCCAGAGCGCCGACACCCTTTCCCTGGACAAGGTCGACAAGATCAGCAGCAGCCGAAAATCCTCCACCGTCGAGCTGGGCCTGGGCCTGGTCGCCCGGGTCACGCCCGTGGTGAGCCTGTACGTCAGCGCCGATTACAGCAGCGACGTCGACGACAACGACCTCAATGGCGTGATTGCCAGCCTGGGCGTACGGATGCGTTGGTGAGACACCGAACTGCGCAAGTCTCAAGTGAGCAGCATTGCGCATCCGGGTCGGCAAAAACGCAGCTGCCGGCCCTTGCCACTTAAAAACTCCCCCCATTAAGGCGTATAACCCTGGAAGCGAAGACGACGGTGAGTCGTCCAGGGTTCATTTCTTTGATGGAGTAACGACATGACCACAGCCAACCTCATCGCCAATCTGTTTCCCTGTGCCGCCGATATCCCCCAGGCCTATCGCCTCGAAGAGCGGATCGAGCAGCGTGAATACCTGGTCGATGGTGTCCTCGAGACCTGGCCGGGACCGCTGGCCGTCGTGCGCAGCCCGGTGTACCTGGCCGCAGAACAAGGCGACGAACAGGTGGTGCTCGGCAGTACGCCGTTGCTGGACGCCGAAACCGCCCTCACCGCCCTGGACGCCGCCGTCCGGGCTTACGACCGCGGCCAGGGTCTGTGGCCGACGATGCGAGTGGCCGAGCGCATCCGCCACGTGGAAACCTTCCTGGCGCGCATGCGTGAGCAGCGCGAGGCCGTCGTCAAGCTGCTGATGTGGGAAATCGGCAAGAACCTCAAGGATTCCCAGAAGGAGTTCGACCGTACCTGCGACTACATCGTCGACACCATCAATGCCCTCAAGGAACTCGACCGGCGCTCCAGCCGTTTCGAGCTGGAACAGGACACCCTCGGGCAGATCCGGCGCGTGCCCCTGGGCGTGGCCCTGTGCATGGGGCCCTACAACTATCCGCTGAACGAGACCTTCACCACCCTGATCCCCGCCTTGATCATGGGCAACACTGTGGTATTCAAGCCGGCCAAGCTCGGCGTCCTGCTGGTGCGTCCGCTGCTGGAAGCCTTCCGCGACAGTTTCCCGGCGGGTGTGATCAACGTGATCTACGGCAGCGGCCGGGAAACCGTCAGCGCGTTGATGGCCAGCGGCAAGATCGACATCTTTGCCTTCATCGGCACCAACAAGGCCGCGAGTGACCTGAAGAAGCTCCATCCGCGCCCGCACCGCCTGCGCGCCGCCCTGGGGCTGGATGCGAAAAACCCGGGACTGGTGCTGCCGGACGTCGACCTCGACAATGCCGTCAGCGAAGCGCTGACGGGCTCGCTGTCCTTCAACGGCCAGCGCTGCACGGCGTTGAAAATCCTCTTCGTCCATGAGGACGTGGCACCCGCATTCATCGAGAAATTCAACGCCAAGCTCGCCACGCTCAAGCCGGGCATGCCGTGGGAGGACGGCGTGGCGCTGACGCCACTGCCCGAGGCCGGCAAGATCGATTACCTACGCTCCCTGGTGGACGATGCGGTGGCCAAAGGTGCGACGGTGACCAATGCACACGGCGGCGAATCCCGCAGCTCATTCTTCTACCCCGCCGTGCTCTATCCGGTAAACACCGCGATGCGGGTCTATCACGAAGAGCAGTTCGGCCCGGTCGTGCCCATCGTGCCGTATCGCGATCTCAATACCGTAATCGACTACGTATTGGAGTCCGACTTCGGCCAGCAACTGAGCATCTTCGGTACTCATCCGGCTGAAGTCGGCAAGCTGGTGGACACGTTCGCCAACCAGGTAGGGCGCATCAACATCAATGCCCAGTGCCAACGCGGACCGGATACTTTCCCGTTCAACGGCCGGAAGAATTCGGCGGAGGGCACCTTGTCCGTGCACGATGCGTTGCGGACCTTTTCGATCCGCACCCTGGTGGCGACCAAATTCCAGGAGAGCAACAAGGCGCTGATCAGCGACATCATCCGCGAGCGGGACTCGAACTTCCTGACCACCGACTACATCTTCTGACCCGCGTTACTGCAGGGCTGGATGCCGCGCCTTGATGCCCCAGCCCTGCTGCATGCCGGCAGCCGCCAGCAGGATCGCCGCCACACCCAGCCATTGCAGCGGTTCGAGGCGATGGCCGAAGGCGAACCAGTCGACGAAGATCGCCGCGATTGGATAGATGAATGACAGCGCGCCGGTGATCGCGGTCGGCAAGCGTTGGATCGCGCTGTACAGCAACACATACATGACCCCGGTATGGACCATGCCGAGGGTGACGAGGCTGGCCCAGCCCTCGGGCTGTTGCGGCAACGCCGAGAAATTTGCCCAAGGAGCCAACAGCAATACACCAGTGCTGACCTGCACCAGCGCAATCAAGTGCGGTGGAGTACCGGTCAAGCGCTTGATGATCAACGCGGCAATGGCATACAGCAACGCCGCCCCCAGGGCCAGGGCGATGCCCACCAGGTACTCACCGCTGCCCTGCCCTTGTTCACCGTGGGCGCTGACAATTGCGAGCATTCCGAGAAACGACACCATCAGCCAGAACAGCTTTTGTGCGGTGATTTTCTCCCCCAGGAACAGCGCAGCCAACCCCACCAGCATGAACGGTTGGACGTTGTACACCGCAGTGCCGATGGCGATCGAGGCCCGTGAGTAGGAGGCGAACAGCAACACCCAGTTGCCAACGATTGCCACCCCACTGAGCACCGCCAACAGAAATGTGGTGCGGGTCAGGATGTCCCGGCGTAAAAAACCGAAACCGGCGCAAATCAGCAACAAGGTGGCCGCGCCGAATACGCAACGCCAGAACACCACATCCAGCACCGGCAAGCCGGAAACCAGCACGAACCAGCCTATGGTTCCGGAAATCAGCATGGCGGCGGTCATTTCCAGCGAACCGCGACGTAAGGTCTTGTCCATCATCAGGCTCCTTCAGCAAGTGGGGCACAGTATGCCAAGCCAGTGAACGGCTTCTCCATGGGCTGAAAAAGGCTAAACTGCCGTTCGACCTTTTTTATCAAGGCAACTTCAGGCATTCGCCTAACGGAGTCGACATGACGGACGATATTGATCAGATTCTCATCAGTGCGCTGATGGAAGATTCACGGCGCTCGCTCAAAGCCCTGGCGAACCTGAGCGGCCTCTCCTCGCCCAGCGTGGCCGAGCGCCTGAGGCGGCTTGAGGAACGCGGCGTGCTGAGGGCCTATACCGTTGAGGTTGACCCGAAGTGCTTCGGCTACCAGCTTCAGGCCATTGTCCGCATCCGCCCATTACCGGGGCAGTTGCAGGAAGTGGAACGGCAGATCCAGGCCATCGCCGAATTTACCGAATGTGACAAGGTGACTGGCGACGATTGCTTCATCGCCCGGCTGCACGTGCGCTCGATGGAACAGCTGGATAGCTTACTGGACAAGCTCAATGTCCTTGCCGAAACCAATACCGCCATCGTCAAGAAGACCCCGGTCAAACGGCGCCTGCCACCGATGGCCTGAGCCGGATCCGGCCTCGGCGATGGACCGAGGCCGGGCTTACGTTATTCCGCTTCCGGGCTGCGTTGTACCTTGTACACCTCCTCCTCGGGCACATTGCTCTCTTTCATCAACGTGAGGGGCTGTGCCTTGTCGCACGCATTCTTTTTGTCCGCATAAACCCCACTGAGGTTGCACTTCCAGTTATAGAAGTTGGCCAGGGCTCCGGACAATTGCAAGCTGTAGTCCGTGCTTTGTGTAGCCGGTGAGAAAGGCTGCCCGGCCGGAATATTCTGGAACCATTGCATCCAGACATCACCGCCGACTGGCGGCGGATTGGCCTGGAACGTTGGGTTCATCGGCGCCCGTTGCTGGTATTCCGCGGTCATGTGGCAGCTCGTGCAGGACGCCTGGGGATTGTCCACCGGACCATTGAGGCGCCCGTTCCAGCCCAGATGAGTCGGCGGCAGTTCCTTGGTATTGGCATTGATTGCGGTCTGCTTCAACGCCGGGTTGATTTTGGTTTCGGTGGGCGTCGGGTTGGTGAACGCATGGCCGTTCTCCTGGGGATCGTTCCCCCACATGATCCCCACCGGCACCAGGTTGTCCCAATTCGCTTTACCGGTAATGGTACCGTTGTATTGGAAAGTGCCGAAGAGCCAGCCGGTCTCGCTCACCCGGGTGTCGCGCACAGCGATGTCCATCTGTATCAGCGCAACATTGGTTACCGCACGGCTTGTCGAAGTGAACGTCTTGGCGGTGTAAGCCTTCCAGAGCAATGGATTGACCAGGAACGGCACCGTACTGACGTCGATATCGGCAAACAGCGCCTTGCACACGACCGTGCCGTTGCCGAAGCCCTTGGGTTTGGAGGTGTAGCTCGGATCGGGGTTCTGCGGGTCTTTCCAGACCTGGCCAATGGTGTACGCCCCGATGTCGTTGTAGATGCCCACCGCGTAAGTCTGCCCACTGCCGGTTTGCGTACTCGCCAACTGTTGGGGCTGGATCGGCGCCTCCTTGGTAAGCCCGTGGATACCCTCACGACCATTGAGACCGTAATGCTGCCAAGGCATGTGATACCACTGGCGAACCTTGTTTTTTTGCACATTCCAGCCAATCCCGGTATTGCCCTCCAGGCAGTATTTCTTCGCCTCGTTCATATAGGGGCGCCAGGTTTCAAAGTCGTTGGAGAATGTTTTGGGGAGCTGCTTGAAGAACGCAGGCATCGAAGATGCGCCCGGCGCCACGGTGGGATAGTTCTGGCTGAGCTGGAAAAGCTCTCCGGAATAATCACTTTTGGGAGGGGCATAGCCAAAATCAGGGAAGGTTCCGGCATGGACGCAGGTCACGGACATCGCGCCTGCCAGGATCAGAAACGCAACGACTTTTCCTTGGGGATGGTTCATACAATATCTCCTTATAGGGAGGTGCCCTCTCATCGGCTTCCTGACCGATGCGCAGGACCTCCTTCTGTTTTCAGGCGGCACGGTGCCAAGCCTGTCACGGTCCACTTTCTAAGGTGTGAATGACCTCCTTTGGCTCAAAGCCGGACACGGTCGGTCCTGGCCCGGTCGCCGAACACAAGGTGCTTCAGGGGTTGATGCGAGAGTTCGCAGGGCAAGCGATTCATTTCAGACCTTCCTGGCAATACCGCTTCCTTGCCATAGGTGTAGATCATTTATTCAAAGTCGCCATCACATAGCGGCACTTTTGGGGCAAATGGCCACAATACAAATCGCGGGCGAAAAAAAGCCCGCCGAAGCGGGCTTCTGGGTAGCACATTGCAATCAATCGTCACGGCCCATCAGGCCAAACAGCTGCAGCAGGCTGATGAACAGGTTGTAGATGGATACATACAGGCTGATGGTGGCCATGATGTAGTTACGCTCGCCGCCATGAATGATGGCGCTCGTCTGGTACAGGATCATCAGCGCGGAAAACAGCACGACACCGGCGCTGATCGCCAATTGCAGGCCGCTGATCTGGAAGAAGAAACTGACCAGCATCGCCCCCACCAGTACAAAGAACCCGGCAGTGAGGAAACCGCCCAGGAAGCTCATGTCCTTGCGGGTGATCAGCACATACGCCGACAGCCCACCGAACACCAGTGCGGTCATGGCAAAGGCCGAGCTGACCAGTTCAGCGCCGCCCTGCATCTTGAGGTAAAGGTTGAGGATCGGGCCGAGTATGAAGCCCATGAAGCCGGTCAGGGCGAACGCCGAGACCAGGCCCCAGCCCGAATCACGAAGTTTGTTGGTCAGGAAGAAAAGCCCATAGAAGCCGATCAGCACCACGAACACGTTCGGGTAGCCGACATGCATCTGCTGGGCGACGTAGGCCATCACACCGCTGAAAGCCAGCGTGAGTGCCAGCAGGCCATAAGTGTTGCGCAGGACACGGCTAACCTCTAGCTGCTCGGCCTGCACGCTGTTGTTCACTGCGTAATCCTGTTCGCGCATGGCGACACTCCTCCGGTTTGAAACATTCAGTGGCAAGGATCATAACAGACGCCCTGTAACAAGCTACGCAGAGAGTTTGACAGTGTGTTTCATTCGGGTATTATGGCGCCCGCAACGCAATACGGAGGTGTGGCCGAGTGGTTTAAGGCAACGGTCTTGAAAACCGTCGACTGTAACAGGTCCATGAGTTCGAATCCCATCGCCTCCGCCATATTTGTACGTTAAAGCCCTGATCATTCAGGGCTTTTTCGTGTCTGGCGTTCAGAAAACAGCTGTCGACTTCGGTGCTGGATACGGCACATCGCAACCCCCAGCCCTCACTCAAAGGAAAGAACAGTGACCAGAAAAACCATTGGCTCCCTCGTTGCGGCAATCATGGGCATCGTCTTGCTCTGCGTATTCTTTGGCAGTTGGTACACGGTCGACGAAACCGAACGCGGCGTGCTGCTGCGCAACGGCGCGCTGGTCGGGGTCGTGGAGCCGGGATTGTCGTTCAAGACCCCCTTCATCGAGTCCGTGCGGCTGATCAGTGTGCAAAGCCAGGTCACTTCCTATGAAGACCTCCAGGCCTACAGCAAAGATCAACAGTCCGCCCAACTCAAGGTATCGGTGTCCTGGCATATTGCGCCAGCGGACGTGGCGAAGGTCTACAGCCAGTTCAAGGACATCGAAGGTATCCGCGACCGGATGATCAGCCGGCAGGTGCCGACCCAGGTGGAAAACGTGTTCGGCAGGTTCAACGCGGTGGCCGCTGTGCAGAACCGCGTCCAACTGGTCAACGATATTTCGAGCGCGATCAAATCCACCATCACCGGCCCCGTGATCATCGACAGCGTCCAGGTCGAAAATATCGACTTCAGTGACGCCTACGAGAAAGCGATCGAAGCGCGCATGGCGGCGGAAGTCCAGGTCAAGACCCGCGAGCAGCAGCTCGCCACCGAGCAGGTCCAGGCACAGATTCGCGTGACCCAGGCCCAGGCGGAAGCCGACTCGCAGATCGCCCAGGCGAAGGCGGATGCACTGGCCACCGAATTGCGTGGCAAAGCCGAAGCCGAAGCGATCAAGGCTCGGGCCCAGGCCCTGGCCAGCAACCAGAACCTGGTGGAATTGACCAAGGCCGAGCGCTGGAACGGGGTCTTGCCGACTACCGTGCTGCCCAATGGCGCCCTGCCCTTCATCGACACCAAGTAATTCTGCGGCGCGGCCTGCCCTGGCCGCGCCTGTTCCCTCAGCAGGGAACTTCGCCCCATTCCCGTTAGCGCTACACTGGCCCGAGTGACGAACCCGCAGTTCACCGTTAGCAGGGAGCTCAACGTGTACCCAGGCAAAACCAGACCGGCGCGCCAGCCAATCCGACCCATACAGCCTCAGCTCATTGTTCCATTCCCTGAAAACCGTGCCCGACTCGGAAGCCCGGCGACTCCGTCGAGCAACGCCCTGGACAGGAGAACAGCGTGACCACGATTATCAAAAAATATAAGTGGCCTGCCTTGTTGGCCGTCGCACTGGCCGTTTTCTCGGCCTTGATATTCTTTCTGATCAAGTCCTATACCTACGACACCACGACCTATTTCGAGTCCCGCGACTTCATCCGGCAACTCAAGCAATCCGACGCCAACTGGAACGTCAAGATTCTGAGGAAAAAGATCGGCGTCAATAACAATCTGTCACTGGCCCCACCGGCGGAAGCAGGCAGCCGATGGGAGCAACTGGAACGGCTCAACAACGCCGGCCCCTTGGCCGCCCTTTGGAACTCCAGGCGCCAGGGCTATGTGGATGCGATCAAGAACAAGACCCTGCTGGTAGAAGCGTTCGAACAGCACAACGCGAACTTGCGTACCGCCCTGGATGCGCTGCCCGCGGCCGAAGACGACATTCAGGCACAGCTCAAGGCGTTGATGACGGGTAATGCGACGGAGCGTCTGACAGCAGCCTCCAATGTTCTTGAGCTGACATTGACGACACTGGAGTACGCCACGTATGTCACGGCAGACAAAGCCAAGGAAGTAGAGAGCCAGTTAAGCGAGCTGGAAGATTATATCCGTCAGTTGCCGGCCTCCTCTCAGCCGCCCTTTATCACACTGACGCAGCATGTCCGGTCGATTATCGAGGAACAGCCGATCGTCAATGATCTGCTTGAGCGCATCAACGTCATTCCGGTGGCCCAAGAACTGGACAGCATCACTGAACTGTTGAATGAGACACAGCGCCGGACCGCCGCAACAGACCGTCAATATCATATCTACCTGGCCGTATGTGCCACCCTCATGGCGTTGTTGATGATCTACCTGGCCGTACGACTGGTGCGCAGCTATGCCGTCATCAACCTGATCAACCACGCGTTGCAGTCGTCCAACGACCGACTGGAGGAACGGGTCGAGGAGCGCACCCGCGAATTGAGAGAAGCCGAGCGCGAACTCGTGGATGCGGCACGGATGGCGGGCATGGCCGAGATTGCCACGAACGTATTGCACAACGTCGGAAACGTGCTTAACAGCGTGAACATCTCCGCGGAGCTGGTCACTCGTAAATTGAGAAACAGCAAGACACTGGGGCTCGGAAAAGCGGTCAAGATGATGAATGAACACGCCGAGGACCTGGGCCAGTTCATGACCTTCGATGAAAAGGGCAAATTACTTCCTCGCTATTTCAACGAACTGGTCGATTCCATCGCCACCGAGCAAGCACTGCTGATCGATGAACTGGCGCAATTGACCAAGAGCGTCGACCACATCAAGGAAATTGTCACCACCCAACAATCCTATGCCGGGGCGGCGCGACTGATCGAGCCGCTCAACGTCAGTGACTTGTTCGAAGATGCGTTGCGCATGAACTCGGGGGCACTGAGCCGGCACCACGTCACGGTCATCAAGGACTATCAGGACGCGCCCACGATCCTGGGCGATAAACACAGGCTGCTGCTGGTTCTGATCAATCTGATCAGTAATGCAAAATTCGCGATGTCCCATGTTTCCGAACCACGGGAAATGACCTTGGGCATACGGATTGTCGACCGCACAACGTTATGCCTCAGCGTCAAGGATCGAGGTGAAGGCATCGCCCCCGATAATCTGGCCCGCATCTTCAACCACGGGTTCACGACGCGCAAGGATGGCCATGGGTTCGGTTTGCACAGCTGCGCCTTGGCAGCGGTCGAGATGAATGGTCGCCTCCATGTCCACAGCGATGGACCTGGTCAAGGCGCCCTCTTCACGCTGGAGATTCCGCTGGAACTAGCACAGCCCTGAGCAAGGCGACATCGTTGGCGGACGTGCCGACGCCATCGCCAGCAGGCTCGCTCCCACAGGTCTTGCTGGCAACTACAGCTGCTGTGATCACTCGGAATACTTGTGGGAGCGAGCCTGCTCGCGATGGCGTTGGCTCAGTTTGCATCGAGGCTGGATCTGCCACCGCCTTCGCGGGCAAGCCCGCTCCCACAGGGTTAGCGGTTATTTGGCGTTCGTTGCCCGCTCCTCGCGGTTTCTTCTGGCCGGCAACGCCGCGGCGTAGGCCAGCGCTTCTTCACGCGAAGCGAAGGAACCCAACCGGTCAGCCTGGGTACAGACCCGCCACGGGCCGCTGTTTACGCTGAGGACGTCATAACCGTTGATGTGCATTTTCGTCAGCATTGCGGTACTCATCGTCACCTCCTCCGGTATAAACAAGGGTTGCATCGCCTACCTTACACTCAGTTTCGCCAGGGTGCCGACCGAACGTCGCCACATCCTTCAGTGCGAGTCCGAGTCCCAGAGCCAATCCCACAGACCGGGCAGGCGCACCGGCTGGCCGCTTTCCTTGACCGTACGCGCCATGGCCGCCCGCTCCAGTGCCTGGCGATCGTCATAGAACGGCTTGGCGTCGGTCCTCACGCCCGTGGCCCTGGCGCTGTCGAGCAGGATCTGCAGGTATTCCCGGGCATGTCGAGCGGTATAGCGATTGAGATCGTGAAACGTCACCACCACCGGAATCACGCCATCGACTGCCGGTAATTGGCCGGCAGCAATGCGCTCGCGCACTTCGGAGAGCTGGCGGGTCAGGTTGATCCGCCGTCGCGGACTGTAGGTAATCCCCCAGACCTTGCCGTCGTTGGCGCTCAGGTCAGTGAGCAGCACCTGCATATCGTGTCGCTGGTAGGCCGCGAATGTGCGCCGGTCATAACTCCAGAACGGCGGCCTGACAAGGGTTGGCGCCGTACCGGTAATGGCGGCTATGTCGGCCCCACCGTCGATGAGCGACTGCTCCAGCTCCTCGGGGCTCAGGGAGCGATGATTGGTGTGCCAATGGGTGGCCGTATGAAAACCCAGTATGTGGCCTTCGCTTTGCTCACGCCGCATCACCGATCGACCAATATCGCTGTCTCCAGCACGGGGGGCACGGGTCTGGACAAAGAACACGGCCTTGATCCCCGGCTGTATCGGGTTGTGTGCAAGGGCATCAAGCACGTCAACGCTCGGGTTCCAGAAGGACGATGCGCTGGGGCCATCATCGAACGTCAGCAGGAAACGGATCGGGGGTTGTTCACGCAAACGTTGCTCGGTTTGCGCAGTCAATTCGATGGGTGAGCCGATGCACCCCGACAAACCGCTGGCGATGACCGCAATGACCAGCGCCCTGGCGATGTTTTTCATGTTCTGCCTTTAGGTAATACCGCACTGCTACGCCTCCGCTCCCTGGCGCATGATGTTTGAAGCCCACCTTGGAGAAGGTTAACCGGGTTTGGTTCCTGGCGGTGAGCACTGCTTCGTCTCGCTTGTCATTGACCAGACCTGGCGCCTGACCGGTCTATTTCGACCGTCTGGAAATCCGATTGAATTTTCCGAACGCCTCCGCATCCATCCGTATAGAACTAATTAGGGAGGATTTATGGGCGGGCCATCGCTTTACATCATCGACTACATGCTCCATGGCGAGCCCAAGTCATTCATCATTCGAGCCGAAGTGATGAATAACTCCGAAGCTTGGCATTGGGCCAGTTGCGACGCGGGTGTCGGGCGCATACCCAAGTTCGGAAGGGAGAAGGTCAAGCGGGTCACCAAACCCCTTGCGGAAAAATACGGCATCACCGACGTGCGCTGGCGAGCGAGCGTTGCGCCCAGTTGGATCAAGGAGTCAGGCTGATTCCATGACCTTCATTCGTTCGGCGCGCCGACTACTCGTCGGGCGCCGGATTCCCCGGCAAACCGGCAATAACTCAACTACGCTTTAAACGACAAGTACGACCCGTCTGAGGCGGGTTTCGTGCTGCCTCATCAATCCTGAATGGAGGTGTGACATGTCCGAAAAAGAGTCCATCACCACCCTGCTCACCCTGCTGGAATCACGCCAGAGTCGCCTGACCGCGGCCTGCAAGGAAATTGCCGACTGGGTCGACCACAATGGCGGCCATCCAACCGCCATGCGTATCCGGGATCGCCTGAACGATATCGATAAAGACGTTCCATCGATCAAGCACGCGCTGTCATCCCTCAAGCCCATTGAACGGCCCTTGCCCAAATTCCGCTAACGCTTTGCGTCAGCCAGGCTTCTCCTGAGTTCTACCGGCCGCAACGCCGATGGAACGCGCAATCTTTTTGCGCCTCGTTATTGAAAGGCAGCGGCGGCGGGTCTTGCATCAAGAGCAAAAGACCGTGGAAGGACCCGCGGCCGTTGGAACAACCTAGCCCTTGCTGTGCTCCGGCGATGACGGGCCTTCCTTGATGCCCCGTGGCCCGGCCACGCCCCAGATGATCAAACCCAACACCGGCAGAATGACCAACAGCAAGGCCCAACCCGCCTTGGTTCCGGTCGACTTGTCACTCCGAAACACACTGACGATCGCCCACAAATCCACGAGCAACAGAAGCACCGCGACAGCGATCCCGAAATAACTGGCTGATTCAGACATGGCCCAATCCTCTTGACGGTCTCGTGGCCTGCACGAATGAGCGGTGCAGGCCACGAGTGATTAGGCACAGGCACTCCGGGTCCGTTCAAAGAATCTGCTATCGGCAGGTCTATGAACGCTCGTTCAGATAGGCGACCCATCGTTCGTAGGCTTCATGCTGGCGCCGTACGACCTCCTCCCAAGCCGCGCCTGTCATCTGATGGGCACAAATGAGCGTCATCATGTCCGATGTCGCCGTGTCGAGCTCCACCAAAAGCTCATGGGATTTGACTTTGAAATCTTCAACAGTGGTCATCTTTCCTCTCTCCCCACTGCCCGGGGTCGGCCATCCACCCAACATGGATACCTTTTTTCCGATCTGATTCATTTTTGGCGATGGCCGGTCATCGACGCGTCTAGTGCCAGGGTCGCTGGCAAGCAAGGAATCAAGGCGCAAATGAAGTTCAGTCTTTCCCGAAACGCTGCGGTCATACCAGTATGAGCCGAGAATCGTTGTTTAGCGTCGCCGATGACACACGGCTCGAATGTTTCAGTTATATTTCACTTTAATGACAGTCACTGAACAAGCACTGCCCATGAAAATTCGAGCGACCGTCATCTGCGAAGAAAATCGCCATATCCTGCTGGTGCGCAAATCCAACAGCCGTTGGACCTTGCCGGGCGGCACCGTCGAGCGTGGCGAAAGCCACGCCGACGCCGCGCTCAGGGAGCTAGCAGAAGAAACCGGACTGGACGCCGAGAGCCTGTTGTACCTGATGCGCATCAATGATGGGGACACGCTGCACCACGTATTCGAAGCGTCGGTCAGCGATACCGGGGCGGCCAGCCCACGGAACGAAATCAGTGATTGTCTCTGGCAACCATTGGATACCATTGCACAATTGCAGATGAAGAAAGGCACGCGGCAGATACTGGAGGCATTCAGGCGACGGTTATGAGGACCTTCGACGCCACCCGGTAAACTGAGCGCAAACAAAAAGGGTTGCTTGAGATATCTCATGCAACCCTTTGTTTTATATGGTGCCCGAAGCCGGAATCGAACCGGCACGCCCTTACGAGCGGGGGATTTTAAGTCCCATGCGTCTACCAGTTTCGCCATTCGGGCGGTAGCGCGGTCAAGCCCCGTGGAAGCGGCGGATCAGGGATCCGACAGTATCGAGGCCAGTGCAGCAGAGGGACGAAATATATACATCCCTCCCCGACGAAGCAAGGTTGCCCATGTCCTTTTCAAGACAAAAAGCTTCTTTGCTCCATAAAGAAAAAAGCTCTGTAAATCATAGATCTACAGAGCTTTTTTATAGTGGAGGCCGAAGTCGGAATCGAACCGGCGTAGGTGGATTTGCAATCCACTGCATAACCATTTTGCTATTCGGCCTCAGAACGCCTGATGCAATGAAACCACATCAACCGTGTACCAACCTGATCGGAAGAAATCGCTAACTCAGCGCTATCTCCTTGAAAACATTGAGATTTTTTACGCCCCAACGCGTTCGATGGGCGCAATTATGTACTCATTTGCCAAAGCTGACAACCCCTTGATTTCAAAAAAAAATCGTCCGGCGGGCCAGACTTTCCCCTCTCGTTCGCGAGGCCCCGCAGCCGTGCCGTGATCGTCAACCGCACCCGGTGAAAATCCGCCTCATCGGAAACCCGCGATGTCGATGGAACAACCACAGCCCCGCCAGCTCATTCCTTATGTCGCCTTCGGATTGATAAGGAACACCATCATGACTGAACGTCCACCACTGGTAGCGAGCCGGGCTGCGGTGCCTAGTCCGTCGCGACCCAATCTCGGTACACCGGAGCGTGCGGTATCGCTGCTGGCCGGGACCTTGCTGATCGCCAACGGGTTGCGCCAGGGCGGATTCAGGGGTTGGCCGCAAATCCTGCTGGGGGCTTGCGCGGCCTGGCGCGGTTACTCAGGCTCGTGCCGGGTCAAGCAAGCGCTGACCCACAGCCCGTTCGAGCAGGCTTTCGAGCAGGATCGAGGCTGGGACTCAAGCAAGGTGATCTCCCGCAGCATCACCGTTGGCAAACCCAGGGAGGAAGTCTTTGCCTTCTGCCGCAACCCGGCCAACCTGGGTGCCCTGGTGCCTTGGGTCGATACCATCGAACAGACCGGTGAGCGTACCTACCGCTGGGTAGCCCATGGGCCGAGGGACAAGACCTTGCATTGCGATCTCGAACAGAGTGAGCCCAAGGAAGGCCGCAAGCTGCACTGGTTGGCCGCACCGGGCACCCGGTTCAAACACGATATCCAGATGCACTTCAGCGATGCGCCGCCGGGCCGGGGCACGCAGATCAAGATCATCGTGGCCTGCCAGCCCTCCTTCGGGGCCGCCGGCTATGCCTTGGCCGCCGCCATTTCCAGGTTCTCGGACAAAGCCTTGCTGCATCTGCTGCGCAGTATCAAGCAGCAATTGGAAACCGGTGAAGTGATTACCAACAGAATCTGGCCCCACGGTGAGAAGGATTTCCTGTTCATCCATCCGGCGAGCTCCACTCCCCCCGCATCGAACGATTCGTCACCCACACCTCTCAATGGAGGAACTGCCTGATGCGCGCATTGACCTGGCAAGGCCCCAACAAGCTGCAAGTCGAAACCGTCGAGGATCCGTCCATTCTCAGTCCCCGCGACGCCATCGTCCGGGTGACGTTGTCGTCGGTATGCGGTTCGGATCTGCACCTGCTGGGCGGCTACGTGCCGACCATGCAAGCCGGCGACATTATCGGCCATGAGTTCATGGGCGAGGTGGTGGAAACCGGCTCGGCCATCACACAGTTCAAGAAAGGCGACCGGGTCGTCACCGTGTCGATCCTCGGTTGTGGCGAGTGCGAGCATTGCCAGCGCGCGGACTTTTCCTGCTGCGACAACTCCAACCCCAACCCCAGCGCCACAGACATCGCCTATGGCCAACCAGCGTGCGGCATTATCGGCTACAGTCACGCCTTCGGCGGCTTTGCGGGCAGCCACGCCACTTATATCCGCGTGCCATTCGCCGATGTCAATCTGTTCACCGTCCCCGAAGGGGTCAGCGACGAACAAGCCGTATTCGTCTCCGATGCAGTGCCTACCGGTTTTTCGCCGCCGATAACGCCAATATCCAACCGGGTGACACCGTGGCGGTCTGGGGCTGCGGTGGGGTCGGGTTGATGGCGATCTCCAGCGCCTACCTGCTGGGGGCCGAGCGGGTGATTGCCATCGACCGCTTCCCCGACCGCTTGCGCCTCGCCAAAGAGAAAGCCGGCGCGATTGCCCTCAACTACGAAACCATCGACGTGCATGCGGCCTTGCTGGAGTTGACCGGTGGCCGCGGTCCGGATCGCTGCATCGACTGCGTGGGTATGGAGGCCCACGGCACCGAGGTCGATTATTATTACGACAAGACCAAGCAAATGATGCGCCTGCACACCGAGCGTGCAACGGTGCTGCGCCAGTCGATCCGCGCCTGTCGCAAGGGCGGCACGGTGTCGGTGGTCGGGGTATACGGCGGTCTGCTGGACAAGTTTCCGATGGGGGCCATCGTCAACAAGTCCCTGACCTTGCGTTCGGGCCAGCAACCAGGGCAGCGTTATGTGACGCGACTGTTCGAGTACATCCAGAACGGTCAGTTGGACCCCTCCTACCTGCTCACCCATCCCATGGGGCTGGAGCAGTCGGTGGAGGGCTATGCGATGTTCAAGGACAAGCGTGAAAACTGTTTGCGCGCAGTGTTTCGGCCGGAGTGATTGGGCCATGACGAGGGGGCGGCCACCCGGCCTGGGAGCAGGCTCCCTCGCCACGGGTTCCACGGCGATTTCATACCGGAGTCGCAGGCCAGAGCCATTATGGGTAACATACCGGCCTTCCCCGCAGCCCTTCTGCGACCTGCCGAATAAGCCTTTTCCATGCCTTTTGAACTCAGCGTTGACCTCACCACCCTCGCCATTCTTGCCGTTGTCGCATTCCTGGCCGGCTTCATCGATGCCATCGCCGGAGGCGGCGGCCTGCTGACCACCCCGGCGCTGCTGACCGCCGGCCTGCCGCCACATCTGGTCCTGGGGACCAACAAGCTCAGCGCGACCTTCGGCTCGGCGACGGCCAGCTTCACGTTCTACAAGCGCAAGCTGTTCGATCCGAAGCAGTGGACCCATGCATTGGTCGGCACGCTGGTTGGCGCCTTGAGCGGTGCCGTCGTCGCGCATTACCTGCCTGCCGAATGGCTGAACAAGATGCTGCCGGTGATCGTCTTCGCCTGTGGCCTGTACCTGTTGTTCGGCGGTACGCCAAAGGCGCCGCTGGACAGCGATGCGCCGATCAAAAAGAAGTGGCAATCACCTCAGGGGTTCGCCCTGGGCTTCTATGATGGCGTGGCCGGGCCCGGCACGGGCGCGTTCTGGACCGTCAGCAGCCTGCTGCTCTACCCCATCGACCTGGTCAAGGCCAGTGGCGTGGCCCGCAGCATGAACTTCGTCAGCAACATCGCGGCGCTGGTGGTGTTTATGCTCTCGGGGCAAGTGGACTGGATCATCGGCCTGAGCATGGGCCTCTCGGTGATGATTGGCGCGTTCTTCGGCGCCCGCACCGCCATCAGTGGCGGCGCAAAGTTCATCCGGCCCGTGTTCATCACCGTGGTGCTGGGTCTGACCGTGCGCCTAGCCTGGCAGCACTGGTTCAACGTGGCCTAAGCGCCGCGCCACATAGAGATCGATCAGGTAGCGCGCGATGGAGCGCGAAGCCGGCAACGGTGGCAAGTCGTGGACGTTGAACCACTGGGCGTCCTCGATTTCATCTTCCTGGCACACAATGTCGCCACTGGCGTATTCAGCGTGGAAGCCCAGCATCATCGAGTGCGGAAACGGCCAGCATTGGCTGCCCATGTACTGGATGTTCTTCACTTCGATGCTGACTTCCTCGCGCACTTCGCGAACCAGGCAATCCTCGGCCGACTCGCCCGGTTCGGCAAACCCGGCCAGGGTGCTATAGACCCCGGTGACAAAGCGAGGCGAACGGGCCAGCAGGACTTCATCGCCGCGGGTAATCAGCACGATCATGCTCGGCGAAATCCGCGGGTAGTGCCGCAGGTCGCACACATCGCAATACATCGCCCGCTCCAGCGGAATCTGGCCCATTCGCTTGCCGCAACTGCCACAAAAACGGTGTTCTCGAGCCCAGGTGCCGATCTGTGCCGCATAGCCCAGCACCTTGAACAGCGTGTGGTCGTCTTCGAGCATGAAGGCCCGCAGGCCTTTCCAGTTGCAACCGGGAATATCCTGGGAAGCGTGCAGTTCCAACAGGTAGACCGGCTCGCCATCCAGGTGGCCGATGCCATGCTCGGCAAGGACCGACAGGTCCTGGCGCTTGAGCCATTCGCGGGGAAACAGCGCGCCGTTGTCATCGAACAGGAAGCCTTCCGGGCTGCGGGCCACGGCCCAGCCGCCGGGAAGATCGGTATCGCGTACTGCGGTGGTCCAGCGTGAAATCATGGTCAGTCAATCCAGAAATTCGGGTTTCTGTTTGCTCATATGGGCGGCCATGGCCACGCGCAAGTCGGCCGATTGCAACATGGCGGCGTTCCAGGTGGCGACGTACTCCAGCCCGTCGTCGATGCGGTGGTCGCGCATGTAGCTGATCATTTCCTTGGTGCCGGCGATGGCAATCGGCGACTTGGCGGCGATTTCCCGGGCGATGCCCATCACGCCGTCGAGCAGGCTGGCGGTATCACTGTAGACACGATTGACCAGGCCGATGCTCCGCGCTTCATCGGCACCGAACGTGCGCCCCGTATAAGCGAGTTCACGCAGCATGCCGTCCCCGATGATCCGGGGCAAGCGTTGCAATGTGCCAACATCGGCGGCCATGCCGATATCGATTTCCTTGATGGAGAACTGGGCGTCCTCGGCGGCGTAACGCATGTCGCAGGCACTGATCAGGTCGATGGCACCGCCCAGGCAATAACCCTGGATCGCCGCGAGTACCGGTTTGCGGCAGTTGTCCACGGCGTTGAACGAGGCTTGCAGCTGCAAGATCTTGCGTCGCAGCAGGCGGGCATTGCGGCCGACATCCTTGCCCAGCTCGTTGGCCACGCCGGCCAGCATCATCAGGTCTATCCCTGAGGAAAAATGTTTGCCGGCACCGCTCAGCACCACTGCCCGCACTTCGTCGGTGTCATCGATCCACTGGAATATCTCGATGATCTCGCTCCAGAACGCGGCGTTCATTGCATTGATCTTGTCCGGGCGGTTGATCTGCACATGGGCGATGTTGTCTGCAAGTTCAACGTTGAACGCTTGGTATTGCGACATGGCAGTGATCCTTTACCGGCTGAAAAGAGGCTTGAACTATAACAAGCCATTGAGACAGGTCGTAGGCAGTGCATCGGCCAAAAGCAGGACTTGCTTGCATGATTGAAGACGATGGCAGTCACTGGACCATGGACTTGAATCTGTGGGAGCAAAGCTTGCTCGCGATGGGGTCGGCAGCCTCAACATCCCGGGAGGCTGGTCCACAGCTATCGCGAGCAAGCTTTGCTCCCACAGTTGTTCTCCAGAACTGTCTCCTGCTGCGACCTCCGATCACTCGTCCGCCTCCACCTGCCCATCCCACCCCCGCCCAACGCCGCGATCAACTGCACGCTGGCGATCAACCGGCTCTGCTGCAGGCTGAGCACGCTGCGCTCGTTGCTCAGGGCGGTGGCCTGGACGGTCACCACGTCGAGGTAGGCGATCAGTCCGGCTTTGTACTGGTTCTGGGTCAGGCGCAAGGATTCGCGCGCGGCGTCGAGGGCTTCCTGGCGCACGCGGGCTTCGTCTTCCAGCACCTTGAGTTGGATCATGTAGTTTTCCACCTCGCGAAACCCGTCGAGCACGGTCTGGCGGTAGGTGGCGACGGTCTGGTCGTAGGCCGCGACACTGCGGTCGACTTCCGCCGAACGCTGGCCGCCGTCGAACAACGTCATGGCCAGTTGTGGCCCCACCGACCAGAAGCGATTCGGTACGCTGATCCAGTTGTCATAGGTACTGCTGCTGTAGCCGCCACTCAGGCTCAGGGTCAGGTCCGGGTAATAGGCCGCCTTGGCCACGCCGATGTTGGCATTGGCGGCCATCACCGAGCGTTCCGCCGAGGCGATGTCCGGCCGCCGTTCGAGCAACTGCGATGGTAGTGCCACCGGGACTTGCGGCAACGACGGAATGTCCTGGGTTTCCGCCAGGTTGAACTCAGCCGGAGGCAAGCCCATCAACACGGCGATGGCATTTTCGAACTGAGCACGCTGCCAGATCAGGTCGATCAAGTCGCCCTGGGTGGTCTTGAGCTGGTTCTGCGCCTGGGCCACTGCGTCCTTGCCGGACACCCCGGCTCGGTACTGGTTTTCGGTCATCTTCAGCGAACGCTGATAGTTCTCCAGGGTGGCCTGCAGCAGACGTTTCTGTTGGTCAATCACCCGCAATTGCAGGTAATTCTGCACCAGTTCCGATTGCTGGCTCAGACGCATGGCGGCCAGGTCGGCGAAACTGGCCTGGGCACTGGCCTCATCGGCCTCCAGGGTGCGCCGCAGTTTGCCCCAGACATCAGCCTCCCAACTGACCCCGACCTGGGCGCTGTAGGTGTCGCGGATGCCACTGGACGAGCTGCTCAGGCTCGAACTGCTGCTGCCCGTGCCCTGGCTGGAGCGGTTCTTGCCGACGGTCAGGTCCACCGAGGGAAAAAACGCCCCCCGGGCACTGCGCGCCAGGGCCTGGGCCTGGCGGTACTGGGCTTCGGCCTGGGCCACGGTCTGGTTGGACGTATTGAGTTTTTCCACCAGGCCATTGAGCTGCGCGTCCCCATACAACTCCCACCAGGCACCACGGCCCAGGGCATCGCTCGGATTGGCCTGGCGCCAACCCTGGGCTTCCTTGTATTGCGCTGGCGCGGCGGCCTGCGGGCGCTGGTAATCCGGGCCAATCGCACAGGCACTGAGCATGGCCACGCACAGCGCCAGGCTCAGTGCCCGCGAGCCACGGGCAGTCGCCAGCGGCGCGACAAGATTGAAAAACGAACGGTCGTTCATAGCGGAGTTTCCAGGGCAGCATCGGTGCGCACGCCGCGCCAGCGGTTGAAGCGATGGCGCAGCTTGTCGAGATAGAGGTAAACCACCGGAGTGGTGTAAAGCGTCAGGACCTGGCTGAACACCAGCCCGCCGATGATGGTCAGGCCCAGCGGCTGGCGCATCTCCGAACCTTCGGCGCCGCCAATCAACAGGGGCACGGCACCGAGGATGGCCGCCAGCGTGGTCATCAGGATCGGCCGCAAGCGCAACAGACAGGCGCTGCGGATCGACTCCAACGGTGCCTGCCCACCCCGCTCCAGTTGCAAGGCCAGGTCGATCATCAGGATCGCGTTTTTCTTCACCACGCCAATCAGCAGGAACAGCCCCAGCAGGGAAATCAGGCTGAATTCCCCACCTAGCATGTAGATCGACAGCAGCGCGCCGACCCCGGCCGACGGCAAGGTGGACAGGATGGTCAGCGGATGAATGTAGCTTTCATACAGCACGCCCAACACCAGGTACACCGCCAGCAATGCCCCGAGGATCATGAACGGCTGACTCTTCTGGGTGGCCGCGAAGGCGTCGGCGGTGCCGGCCATTTTCACGATCACGTCCTCGGGCATGCCGAGTCTGGCGATGGTCCGCTCGATGGCGGCCGTGCCCTGCTCCACCGTCACGCCTTCGGCCATGTCGAAGGAAATGCTCTCGGAAGCGAACTGGCCTTCATGGCTGACCCGGTCGTCCTCCAGGCTGTTCTCATAATGGGCGATGGTCGACAACGGCACCCGCGCGCCGTCGGCGGTGATCACCTGCACCTGCTCCAGGGTATTCGGGTCCCGGGCGTACTTGGGATTGACCTCCATCACCACCTGATACTGGTTCAGGCTGTCGTAGATGGTCGAAATCTGGCGCTGGCTGTAGGCGTTGTTCAGCACGGCGGTGACCATGTTCATGTCGATGCCCAGGCGCTTGGCCTGGTCGCGGTCCACCACCAGTGTTACCTGCTGAGCCCCACCACCGTCCCGGGCGTCAATGGCAGTCAACTCCGGCAAGGTCCGGAAAGCGGCCACGAGCTTGGGGTACCACTCACGCAGGGACGCCAGGTCAGCGCTTTGCAGGATGTAGGAGTATTGCGAGGTGGTCTGCTCGCGGCCGCCACCGAATTGCAGGTCCTGGTCGGCCATCAGCATCAGTTGGGCGCCGGGGACCTTGGGCATTTCCTTGCGCAAGCGCTCGATGACTTTCTGCGCGGAAATGCTCCGTTCCTTGATCGGCTTGAGGCGCACCAGCATGAACGCGTTGTTGGTGCCGTTGTTGCCGCCAATGAAGCCCGCCACGCTCTGCACCGCGTCGTCCTTGAGCACCGCACGGCGGAAGATTTCCATCTTCGGCTGCATCACGTTGAACGACAGGCCGTCGTCGCCGCGCACGAAACCGATCAACTGACCCGTGTCCTGCTGCGGCATGAAGGTTTTTGGCACCACCACATACAGGGCGACGTTGACACCGATGGTCACCAGCAGACTGAGCAAGGTCAGGCGTCGATGACGCAGCACCCAGTCCAGGCTGGTGGCATAACCGCGAACCATCCAGTCGTTGAGACGCCGGCTCTCGCGCTGCAAACGGTTTTCCTGCCCGGGCACATGGGGCTTGAGCCAGCGCGAGCAGAGCATCGGCGTAAGCGTCAGGGACACCACCAGCGAGACCACGATGGCCGCCGCCAGGGTGATGGAAAACTCGCGGAACAGGCTCTCGATGATGCCCCCCATGAACAGGATCGACAGGAACACCGCCACCAGCGAGGCGTTCATCGACAACAGGGTGAAGCCCACCTCCTTGGCACCGAGGTAAGCGGCTTTCATCGGCGGCACACCTTCGTCGATGTGCCGGGAAATGTTTTCCAGCACGACGATGGCGTCATCCACCACCAACCCGGTGGCGAGGATCAACGCCATCAACGACAGGTTGTTCAGGGAAAAACCGTAGAGGTACATCACCGCGAACGTGCCCACCAGCGACACCGGTACCGCCAGGGTCGGAATCAGCGAGGCGCGGAAATTGCCGAGGAACAGGAACACCACCAGCACCACCAGGGCAACAGCGATCAGCAGGGTCATTTCCGCTTCGTGCAGGGTGGCCTTGATCACCGGCGAACGGTCCATGGCCAGGTTCAGCTTGACGCTGGCCGGCAGCACCGCCTGCAACGCCGGCAGTTGCGCCTTGATTTCATTGACCGTCTCGATGATGTTGGCGCCGGCCTGGCGGTTGATCACCAGCAGTACTGCGGCATCGTTGTTGAAGAAACCGCTGTTGTAGCGATCCTCGACGCTGTCGGCGACCTTCGCCACGTCCTTGAGCCGCAGCACCGAGCCGTCCTGGTAACGGATGATCAGGGTTTCGTAGTCCTTGGCCTTCTCCAACTGGTCGTTGGCCTGGACCTGCCACATGCGCCGGTCATCCTCGACCGAACCCTTGGGCCGGCGCACGTTACTGTTAGCGATGGTCTTGCGCACGTCATCCAGCGCCACGCCGTACTGGTTGAGCAACTGCGGTTCCAGCTCGATGCGAACCGCCGGCAGCGAACTGCCGCCGATCTGCACTTCGCCGACACCTGAAACCTGGGACAGGCTCTGGGACAGAATGGTGGACGCCAGGTCGTAGAGTTGGCCTTTCTCCAATACGTCCGAGGTCAGCGACAGCACCATGACCGGCGCCTGGGACGGGTTGACCTTTTTATAGGTCGGCATACTGCGCATACCGCTGGGCAGCAGGTTACGCGAGGCATTGATGGCCGCCTGCACTTCGCGCGCCGCCCCGTTGATATCGCGGTCCAGGTCGAATTGCAGGATCACCCGGGTCGAGCCCTGGCTGGAACGGCTGCTCATGGTATTGACCCCGGCGATGGCGCCGAAGGAGCGTTCGAGGGGCGTCGCCACCGTCGAAGCCATCACCTCCGGGCTGGCCCCCGGCAGGTTGGCCTGGACCACGATCACCGGGAAATCCATCTGCGGCAGCGGCGAAACCGGCAGCAGGCCGAAGCACACACCGCCAAGCAGCATGATGGCGAAGCTCAGCAGCATGGTGGCGACGGGGCGCTTGATGAAGGGCCCGGAGAGGTTCATGGGCAATAGCTCCAAGCCGCAAGCTTCAAGCGGCGAGCGCTTTTGTGGCGAGGGGATTTATCCCCGCTTGAGTGCGCAGCGCTCACAAAAGAGGCTGCTGCGCAGCCTGACGGGGATAAATCCCCTCGCCACAAAAAGCTCCTCTGCCCTGGGCGCATGGTGGTCATCGTTCTACAAGCCGTCATGCCTGCACCTCTTTCCCATCAACCCGGGCAAAGCGCCGCCCGAGGCGATCGAAATACAGGTAGATAACAGGCGTCGTGAACAGCGTCAGCACCTGGCTCACCAGCAACCCGCCTACCATGACCAGCCCCAGGGGCTGGCGCAGTTCCGCGCCGGAGCCGGTGGCGAGCATCAGCGGTACCGCGCCGAACAGGGCCGCCAGGGTGGTCATCAGGATTGGCCGGAAGCGCAGCAATGCGGCTTGATAGATCGCCGTCTGCGGATCGATCCCTTGGTTGCGCTCGGCATCGAGGGCGAAGTCGATCATCATGATCGCGTTCTTCTTGACGATGCCGATCAACAGGATAATGCCGATGATCGCGATCATGCCCAGGTCGTTGCCACTGAGAATCAACGCCAGCAAGGCACCGATGGCCGCCGAGGGCAAGGTCGAGAGGATCGTGATCGGGTGGATATAGCTCTCGTACAGCACGCCCAGCACGATGTACATGGTCACCACCGCCGCCAGGATCAGCAGCAAGGTGCTCGACAACGAGGCCTGGAACGCCTGGGCCGCGCCCTGGAACTCAGTCTGCACGCCCACCGGCATGCCGATATCGTGCTGGACCTTCTCGATCAACTCCACCCCATGCCCGAGGGCCACACCCGGCGCAAGGTTGAACGACATCATCACCGCCGGGAACTGGCCGATGTGGGCAATCGCCAATTGGGCCTGACGCTCCTCGACCCGGGCCAGGCTCGACAGGCGCACCTGCCCACCATCGGTGGTCTTGACGTAGATCTGATTCAGAGCCTGCGGGCCGATCTTCTCCCCGGACTGGGCCTGCAACACCACCCGGTACTGGCTGGCCTGGGTATAGATGGTGGAAATCTGCCGTTGGCCAAACGCGTCATACAGCGCATCGGTGATGTTCGACACCGACACGCCCAGGCGTGATGCGGCGTCACGGTCGATCACCAGGTAGACCTGGAGCCCCTTGTCCTGCAGGTCGCTGGCAACGTCGGTCAGCTCCGGCTGGCGAGCCAGCGCCTCTACCAATCGCCCGCTCCACAGGGTGAGCAATTCGGCGTCCGGTGACGACAGGCTGAACTGGTACTGGGTACGACTGACCCGGTCTTCGATGGTCAGGTCCTGCACCGGCTGCATGAACAGGCGGATGCCCACCAGGCGATCCAGTTGCGGCTGCAAGCGGGCAATGATCTCGCTGGCGCTGTCGTCTCGCTTGCTGTGGGGCTTGAGATTGATCAGCAGCCGGCCGCTGTTGAGGGTGGCGTTGTCGCCATCCACGCCGATGTACGAAGACAGGCTTTCCACCGCTGGGTCGGCGAGGATCACCTTGGCCAGTTCTTGCTGGCGCTCGCTCATGGCGGCGAAGGAAATCGACTGCGGCGCCTCGGAAATGCCCTGGATCACCCCGGTGTCCTGCACCGGGAAGAACCCCTTGGGCACGGCCAGGTACAACACCACCGTGAGCACGAGACTGCCCACCGCCACCAGCAGGGTCAGCGGCTGATGCCTGAGCACCCATTGCAACTTGCGACCATAGGCGGCGATCAGCCAGTCGATCCACGCCCCGCTGGCACGGTAGAAACGCCCCTGCTCATCCTCCCTCGGCTCACGCTTGAGCAAGCGTGCGCACATCATCGGGGTCAAGGTCAGGGACACCACCAGGGAAATCAGGATTGCCACGGCCAGGGTGATGGCGAACTCACGGAACAAGCGCCCCACTACGTCAGCCATGAACAACAGCGGGATCAACACCGCAATCAGCGACAGCGTCAGGGAAATCAGCGTGAAGCCGATCTGCTTCGCGCCCTTGAGCGCGGCCTGCAGCGGGCTGTCGCCCTCCTCGATATAACGGGCGATGTTCTCCAGCATGACGATGGCATCGTCCACCACGAAACCGGTGGCAATGGTCAGGGCCATCAGTGTCAGGTTGTTGATGGAGAACCCCGCCAGGTACATCACGCCGAACGTACCGATCAGCGACAACGGCACGGCCACCGACGGGATGATGGTGGCGCTGAAACGGCGCAGGAACAGGAACGTCACCATGACCACCAGGGCGATGGCGATCAGCAGTTCATGCTGCACGTCGGTGACCGAAGCGCGGATGGTCTGGGTGCGGTCGGTGAGCACGGTAACGTCCAGGCCGGCCGGCAGGTTGTCGGTGATGCTCGGCAACAGTGCCTTGATCCGGTCCACCACTTCAATGACGTTGGCCCCCGGTTGGCGCTGGATGTTCAGCAACACGGCCTGGTTTTCGTTGGCCCAGGCAGCAAGGCGCTCATTCTCGGCGCCATCGACGATCTGCGCCACGTCCTTGAGCCGCAACGGCGCGCCGTTGGCGTAGGCCAGGATCAGCTCGGCGTAGTCCTTGGGCGAGGTCAACTGATCGTTGGCATCGAGCATCGACACCCGGGTCGCGCCGTCGAAGTTGCCCTTGGGCTGGTTGACGTTGGAAGCACCGATCAGGGTGCGCACGTCCGCCAAGTTGAGACCGTTGGCCGCCAGGGCTTCGGGGTTGACCTTGATCCGCACCGCCTGGCGTTGCCCGCCAGCGATGGTGACCATGCCGACCCCACTGATCTGGGCGATCTTCTGCGCCATGCGGGTGTCCACCAAATCGTTGAGCTTGGGCAGCAGCATGGTCTTGGAGGTGATCGCCAGGGTCAGGACCGGGGTGTCGGCCGGGTTGACCTTGTTATATACCGGCGGCGCCGGCAGGTCGGTCGGCAACAGGTTGGTGGCCGCATTGATCGCTGCCTGCACCTGTTGTTCGGCAACATCCATGTTGATTTCGAGGTTGAAGCGCAGGGTAATCACCGAAGCGCCACCGGAGCTGGTGGACGCCATCTGCGTCAGGCCCGGCATCTGTCCGAACTGCCGCTCCAGGGGCGCGGTCACGGCACTGGTCATCACGTCGGGGCTGGCGCCCGGGTACAGGGTCATGACACGGATGGTCGGGTAGTCGACCTGGGGCAACGCCGACACCGGCAGCAACCGATAGGCGATCAGGCCAGCCAGGACAATGGCCAGCATACTCAGCGTAGTCGCGACCGGGCGCAGGATGAACAGCCGCGAGAGATTCATGCGCCGCCCTTTTTCGCCTTGTCGGCCACGGCGGGTTCAGCCGGGGCTGCCGCAGGCTTGCCCTGCAAGTGTTCGGTTGGCGTGGTGGGCACATCCTGGCTGTCGTTGACCACTTCCACCTCGCTGCCTTCCTTCAAACGGTCGGTGCCTTCGAGCACCACCCGGTCGCCGGCGGCCAGTCCTTCCGTGATCACGGTATTTTCGCCGTCACTGGCGCCGACCTTGAGCTGCTTGATGGTGACCTTCTTGTCGCCCTCCAGGGCGTAGACGAAGGTGCCATTGGTGCCGAACTGAATGGCTGCGGTCGGCGCCAGGATCACCCCCTTGAGCGTGTCGGCCAACAGGCGCACGTTGACGAACTGATTGGGGAACAGCGACTGCTCACGATTATCGTAGCGGGCCTTGAATTTCAGGGTGCCGGTGGTGATGTCGATCTGGTTGTCCAGGCTTTGCAGCACGCCGCTGGCCTGGAGTTTCACATCGCCACGGTCCCAGGCTTCGACAGGCAGCTTCGCGCCGCTGCGGTAACGGGCAAGCACCGTGTCGAGGTTGTTTTCCGGCAGGGTGAACACGACATTGATGGGTTGGGTCTGGGTGATGACGGCCAGGGCCGTGGTGTCGTTGGCCGCCACCAGGTTGCCAATGTCCAGTTGCCGCAGGCCTACGCGCCCGGAGATCGGTGCACGTATCTTGGTGAACTCCAGGTTGAGCCTGGCGTCGTTGACCGCCGCCTGGTTGGTCTTGACCGTGCCTTGATACTGCCCCACCAGCGCAGCCGCGGTGTCGAGGGTCTGCTTGGCGATGCTGTCCTCGGCATACAGGCCGCGGTACCGCTCGAGATCGACCTGGGCGTTTTTCAACTGGGCCTGGTTCTGCAGCAACGTACCTTCGGCCTGCAGCAAGGCGTTCTGGTAGGGACGCGAATCGATCTCGGCCAGCAGGTCCCCCGCCTTCACCATCTGCCCTTCTTCGAAGGCGATCTTGACCAGCTCACCGCCCACCCGGCTGCGCACGTTGATCGTATTGAGCGCCGTGACCGTGCCCAACGCCTTGTAATACAACGGGAAATCCCCGGTGACGGCGGGTGCCACCCGAACCGGTATCGGCCCCGTCGCACCGCCGAACCCGGGCCGCATGCCGCCCGAACGCCCCATGTGTCCAGCGGCGGTTTTCTGTCCTGCAGCGGACTTGTGATCCGCGCCGGCCGGCCAGAATTTCCAGGCCAGCACCGCGACGACCAATACGACGAACAGGCTGAACAGCCAGCGACGGGAATTGCGGGGAACAGAGGATTGCATGGAGTGATCAACCATTGGGCGCGTGGGCATCTTTTATGGAAGGCTGAACGATAAGCACTGGCAGGTATTTAGCAAAGCGCCTTTACCGGCAATTTACCTTGGGCTTACGTATCGGGTTGCAGGCTAAACGCTTGAAGTACAAATGAAAACGGCCTGGGCAGAGCCAGGCCGTTAACAATTGTAATAAATACTCTGATCAGAGCCCTTATTTCAGGACAGCGAGTGCAGCGTCGTAGTTTGGTTCTTCGGCGATTTCCTTGACCAATTCGCTGTGCAGTACGGTGTCATTCTCGTCCAGCACGACCACGGCACGGGCGGTCAGACCCTTCAGCGGACCGTCAGCGATGGCTACGCCGTAGTTCTGGATGAACTCGGCACCGCGCAGGGTGGACAGGTTCTGGACATTCTCCAGGCCTTCGGCGCCGCAGAAACGCGCCTGAGCGAACGGCAGGTCAGCGGAGATGCACAGCACGACGGTGTTGTTCAGCTCGTTGGCCTGGGCATTGAACTTACGCACGGACGTGGCGCATGTCGGGGTGTCGACGCTTGGGAAAATATTCAGGACCTTGCGCTTGCCGGCGAAATCCTTCAGGGAAACGTCCGACAGATTGCCGGCAACCAGGGAAAAGGCTGGCGCCTTGGAACCGGCTTGCGGCAACTGGCCATTGACTTGAACCGGGTTGCCTTTGAGGGTGACTTGAGCCATGAACGGATTCCTTCTGACATGTTTGAAAAAGGTCGAGGCCGGAGTTAACCATGAAATACCGCCGCGACCTATGGTTAGACACAAAAAGTCATCGCTTGAATACCGCTACTTGTCCTTGAGCTTCAGGAACGACTGGTGCAGATCCGCCGCCCAGCCGTCGATGACGCCCTTGACGTCATCGGGTTTCATCACCTGGGAGTCGTTGGACAATGGCCTGCCCGTGCCCTTGCGCACCACCTGGGCGATCACCGCATTGTCCCCGCCGTCGAGGAACACCGCCTCGGTGCCTAGCGTGGTTTCCTGGTCACGAATACCGCTGGCGGTACTGACGGCGGCCGCCACCAGTGCAATCGGAACCACCTCGTAAGGTTTCAGGCCCTCGGTCTTGCTGCCCACGGCGGTGATGGCCGCACGCATCACCAATACGCCCGGCCCCGGACCGGTCGCCAGGGGCAAGGACTTGCCGGCCTCTCGCCTGAGCGCCTGGTCGTAATACGCGGTGATGCCGGACAAAGTGGCCTGGGGAATTTTCACGGTCGGCTGCGGCTTGGGGTACAGCTGCGTCGGTTCGATATAGAGATGGGTGTATTTGCCCGGCTCGATCTTCGGATCGACCCAACGCATCACCGCGACCCCCGAAGGTGATTTTTCTTCCTTGAGCCGGCTGTAATCCCCCAGGAACCCGGAGTATTCGTCCGGCTGAGTGACGTTGCTGGAACAACCCATCAAGGTGAGCGAGACGATGCATACGCTACCCATCATTGACGCGAGTTTCATGCTGGCACTCCTGTAAGCCACACGAGACGAGGGCGGGACTACAGGTATAGCCAATGGGCGGTTCTTTCGCCCGCTCAGGCATGAAAGTAACTTGCCCTACAGAGGGGAAACCGCCTCTTCGCCGGTTGTGAATGGACGTCCTGCAAGTGATGAGTAGCGGGTTTTATGCCCATCACCTGTCAGACCTGACAGTAGTCAATACCGTCCGAGAGAGGTTTGATAAAGCCAGCCGCCGAGACGACAGACGAGTTCTTGGCCGCAGGAGCCAGGAACTCATCATGCGTAGATCAAGTGGATTAATGGCCATGCTGCTGATCACGCTGATGGTCAGTTGTGCACCAATTGCAACAAAACCGCCCGAAATCACTATGGCTGATGGTGTTCAAATACTCGACGGACCAGGCACCGCCGCTTACCTGGACACGCTGTATAATCGCAACTTCCCCAACTGCAACAAGACCGAATCCCAACCGGCATTCCTTTGTTCGGGCGTGACCCTCCGGCTCACCATAAAAGACCCACTCAATGTCTATAAAGTCTGGGACCCCAGTCCGATTTCCTTACAGAACGGCGCCGTGTCCTTTTCTTATATGAGAGCGGACACCAACTTTGGGGGCAACGCATTCGGTTGGGACTACCAGAACGGCTATATCCTGTACCCCTTCCTCGAGGCTCCAGCAGGCAAGGCCCAGCTGTTTTACATGTGTTCATACCCCATGGATGGATGGACCCAGCAACGCAGCCCACCTTGCGGCCCCCACCCCTTTTATCCTTATCACAGCAATCTGTGTCAGTACCATAACGTTACGATCGCCGAGCAATGGGTGTATGTATGGACCTATCCCGACCCCAATGCCCAGCACCCCATTCAGCAATGCGGGTTTGATGTCAGCGATGACCGCAATACGTTTGCCGCACCTGCGTTCAGGGAGTCGTTGCGGTCCAGGGCGCTGCTGGCGGCTAAGACTCCAGCCTACGCGACCCAGGTCTTCAACGATCATAACGAGATCATTATCAAGACCTGGACTCCGGGACGGCCCAACACTTTTCCGATCCTGGCCTTTTTCTATATCGCAGGAAACAGCAAGGGATTGGCCGATGCCCAATACAATCAACGTGACTTCTATAACTCCACCAGTCCAAAGATCGTGGTGCCGATCATTCGCCTGACACCGGCCGCCAGCCTCGGCGGCAAGGCCTCCTTCAGCTACTCCGCAGAGGAGCAGGCCTTGGTTCAGTGATTCGGTATGACAGGTGTCGCCATGCCAGATTTGCCTTGGACTAGCGGAGAAAAGTCACTACACCATGACACCTGACGCAAAGATGAGCGTTACAGTTGATGTTCCTCTGGCATCCGCTCCTGAACAATTGGAGACTCCTGCCAGGCCGGTCCCGTCGACACAGGCCACTGCCCGAGGACATCCAATGCGCACCATCGGCCTTATCGGCGGCATGAGCTGGGAATCCAGCGCCGAATACTATCGCTTGATCAATCAGCAGGTACGGGACCGGCTCGGGCCGTTGCGCTCGGCACAACTGCTGATGCACAGCGTCGATTTCGGCCCGGTGGAGCAGGCTCAGCACGCCGGGCGCTGGGACGATGCCGCCGCCATCCTGGTGGATGCCGCGCGACGCCTTCAGGCCGGCGGTGCCGAGTGCGTGGTGCTGTGTACCAACACCATGCACAAGGTGGCGGCGCAGATCCAGTCGGCCATTTCGATTCCATTCCTGCACATCGCCGACCCCACCGGCCAGGCCGCCCTCGACGGAGGAACCGTGACGGTCGGCCTGTTGGGCACGGCGTTCACCATGGAGCAGGACTTCCTCAAGGATCGGCTAAGTGCCCAAGGATTGACCGTGCTGGTCCCCGACGCAGAAGAGCGCCAGGCGGTGCACCGCATCATCTATGACGAACTCTGCGTGGGTGTGATCAGCCCGGCATCACGCCAGGTCTACCAGCAGGTCATCGAGTCCCTGACCCTACGTGGCGCCCAGGCGATCATCCTGGGCTGCACGGAAATCGGCCTGCTGATCAAACCCGAGCACAGCGCCCTGCCCCTGCTCGACACCACCCACCTGCATGCGCGGGCGGCGGTGGCGTTTGCCTTGGATTGACCGGCAGGTACTCACGCACCCGACTTCGGTGCGCCAGCAGCTGCTACCTGTTCAACGCAGCCGCGCCATGGCCAGGGTGTCGACCCAGCGCCCGTCACGCACCGCATAGTCACGCATCAGGCCTTCCGTCTCGAAGCCGAATTTACGGTACAGCCCGACGGCGGCCTCGTTGTCGGCGTATACCGTCAGTTCCACCCGCCGCAGGTTCATCCAGTTGTCCGCCACCTCCAACGCGGCGGCCAGCAGCATCGAGCCCACCCCCTTGCCCTGCCAGGCGACGGCGACGCCCATGCCAAGGCTCCCGCAGTGGGCACGGCGGACGCGCGAGTACTGCTCCAGCCCCAGATTGCCAATGACTGTGCCCTGATGCAGCGCGACCAGTTTCACATGGCGCTCATCATCCATCGCCAGACGCTTGCGCCACACTTCGGTGGACTGGAACGGCATCTGTAGCACCTGACGGGTCACCGCCGGGTCGCTGTAAAGCGCGGTGACCGCGTCGAGATGGGCTTCAGTGAATCGGGCGATGGTAATCGTGGGCTCTGACATACGGCTCCTTCCTGGAAACGCGAGATGGCCGTCGACTATAAACCGCCGTTCATCCGGTAGCGAATGTACGAACGCCTTCGCGGGCAAGCCCGGCTCCCACAGGGGTTCGGGTGGTCGCTGGATTTGTGCCCAACTGTGGGAGCGAGCCTGCTCGCGATAGCGGTGGGTCAGATTACGAAGATGTTGGATGTGCAGCCGTCATCGCGAGCAGGCTCGCTCCCACAGGGGATTTGGGTGGTCGCGGGATTTGCGTCCGACGCCAGTCCCATTGTGGGAGCGAGCCTGCTCGCGATAGCGGTGGCTCAGATGACGAAGATGTTGGATGTGCAGCCGCCATCGCGAGCAGGCTCGCCCCCACAGGGGATTCGGGTGGTCGCGGGATTTGCGTCCGACGCCAGTCCCATTGTGGGAGCGAGCCTGCTCACGATAGCGGTGGGTCAGATGACGAAGATGTTGGATGTGCAGCCGTCATCGCGAGCAGGCTCGCTCCCACAGGGGATTTGGGTGGTCGCGGGATTTGCGCCCGACGCCAGTCCCATTGTGGGAGCGAGCCTGCTCACGATAGCGGTGGGTCAGATGACGAAGATGTTGGATGTGCAGCCGTCATCGCGAGCAGGCTCGCTCCCACGGGGGATTCGGGTGGTCGCGGGATTTGCGCCCGACGCCAGTCCCATTGTGGGAGCGAGCCTGCTCACGATAGCGGTGGGTCAGATGACGAAGATGTTGGATGTGCAGCCGTCATCGCGAGCAGGCTCGCTCCCACGGGGGATTCGGGTGGTCGCTGGATTTGCGTCCGACGCCAGTCCCATTGTGGGAGCGAGCCTGCTCGCGATAGCGGTGGGTCAGATGACGGGGATGTTGGAATGCAGCCGCCATCGCGAGCAGGCTCGCTCCCACGGGGGATTTGGGTGGTCGCGGGATTTGCGCCCGACGCCATTTCCATTGTGGGAGGGAGCCTGCCCCGGGCAGCGATCCGACGATGAGGCCTTCAGTTTCAGCGAATGTCTCGCTTATTGATGTTGCACCTGCACCATCGAGTTCACCTGCACCCGCGCCTGCATCTGCTCTGCCCCGCCGCCCCGGCGCATGCCGCGTACCGGGCAGGCGTCGAGGTAGTCCAGGCCGACCGCCAGCTTCAGGTGTCGGTCGGGGCGGGTCAGGCGGTTGGTCACGTCGAAGCTGTACCACCCGTTGTCCAGCCAGGCTTCGGCCCAGGCATGGCTCGCCAGATGCGTTTCATCTTCGGTGTACAAATAACCGGAGACATAGCGCGCCGGAATACCGAGGCTGCGCGCGCAGGCCAGGAAGGCATGGGTATGATCCTGGCAGACGCCCGCACCGCCGGCAAACGCCTCGGCGGCTGTGCTGCTGACAGCGGTCGTGCCCGGGCTATAGGGCATGCGCGCCGCGAGGCCCTCCATCAGATCGACCAGTGCAGCCCGATCGCGCCGCCCCGCACATTGCTCCATGGCAAAGGCGCTGAGCGCGTCATCCGCCTGGGTCAGACGGCTCGTGCGCAGGAACGGCAGCGGCGACTGCGAGTCCGGCTCCATCTCCACCGCCTGATGGATTTCCACTTCGCCATAAGCGGTCAGTACCAAGGCGCCATGGGGCTCGTCCATGGTCATCACGTGCAGGATGTTACCGTAGGGGTCGAGCTGGCTGCGCACCAGACGAGGTAACTCCAGATGCCATTGCAGGACGCGCTGGCGCTGGCTGTCCCTCGGAGTCAAACGCAGGAACTGGATGCTGGTGCAGACTTCATCGGCATAGCGGTAGGTGGTGTCGTGGCGTATGGACAGTTTCATACGACCTCCAGATAGGACTCGTGAACGGTCTGGCCCAGATGACGGATCTGGTCGATGAGGTCGGTCAGCCAAAGGTGCAGGCCCGATGCCAGGATCTCGTCGATCCCGGAATAACGCAGGCGCGCATTCAGCTCCGCGGCCAGGCGCTGGGCCGGACGGCCGTTGTGGCCTGGCAGGCTGGCGAGGATCTGATCGAGCTCCTCGATGCAGGCATGCAACGAACGCGGGACGTCGGCACGCAGCAGCAACATCTCCGAAACCTGCTCGGCATTCGGCGCATTACGGTAGATCTCGTTGAACGCCTCGAACGACGACAGCGCCCGTAGCAAGGCACTCCACTGGTAGTAGCCGCGCGCCGAATTGTCGCTGACCTCTTCCGACTCTTCGCCAAACATTTCGTAGCGTGCATCCAACAGGCGCAAGGTGTTGTCCGCCCGCTCGATGAACGTCCCCAGGCGAATGAAACAGTAGGCATCGTTGCGCATGATGGTGCCCGACGTCGCCCCGCGAAACAGATGCGAACGCTCCTTGACCCATTCGCAGAAATGACTGATGCCGTAGCGGCCCAGGCCATTGCTGGCGATGTTGCGCATCTCCAGCCAGGTGGCGTTGATGTTTTCCCACATGTCGGCGGTGATGCGCCCACGCACCGCATGGGCATTGGTCCGCGCCGCCCGCAGGCAGCTGTAGATGCTGCCGGGGTTGGTGTCATCCAGGGCGAAGAAATGCAGCATGTGTTCGCTGTTGAGCTCGCCATAACGGGTGTTGTAGTCGTCCAGCGTACCGGCCGCCAGCAGCGACATCGCCAGCTCGGCATGGCCGTCGCTGCGCCCGGCCTGGGGCATCAGCGACAGCGAGTAACTGACTTCGAGCATGCGCGCCAGGTTCTCGGCGCGCTCCAGGTAGCGGGACATCCAGTAGAGGTCCGAAGCGGTTCTTGAAAGCATGTCTTAATCCTCCACTACCCAAGTGTCCTTGGTACCACCGCCCTGGGACGAATTCACCACCAGCGAGCCCTCGCGAAGCGCCACGCGGGTCAGGCCACCCGGCACGAGGCGGGTCTCCTTGCCCGAGAGCACAAACGGCCGCAGGTCGATATGACGCGGCGCGATGCCACTTTCGACAAAGGTCGGGCAAGTGGACAGGCTCAGGGTCGGTTGAGCGATGTAGGCCTCGGGACGGGCCTTGAGTCGTGCACGGAAGTCTTCGATTTCCGCCGCGGTGGCCGCCGGCCCCACCAGCATGCCGTAGCCGCCGGAGCCCTGGGTTTCCTTGACCACCAGATCGGGCAGGTTCGCCAGCACATGGGACAGTTCCTGAGGCTTGCGGCATTGCCAGGTAGGGACATTCTTCAGGATCGGTTCTTCGGTGAGGTAGAAACGAATCATCTCATCGACGTAGGGGTAGATCGACTTGTCATCGGCGACGCCGGTACCGACCGCGTTCGCCAGCACCACATTGCCCGCACGGTAGACGGCGATCAGGCCTGGCACACCCAACATCGAATCGGGATTGAACGACAGCGGATCGAGATAGGCATCGTCGAGACGCCGGTAGATCACATCCACCTGCTGGGGACCAGCGGTCGTGCGCATGTAGACATGGTCGTCGCGCACGAACAGATCGGCGCCCTCCACCAGTTCCACACCCATTTCCCGAGCCAGGAACGCATGTTCGAAGTAGGCACTGTTGAAGCGACCGGGGGTCAGGACCACCGCGGTGGGGTTATCCAGCGGACTCGAGCTCTTGAGGGTGTCGAGCAGCAGGTTCGGGTAATGATCGATGGGCGCCACACGCTGGGCAGCGAAGAGTTCGGGGAACAGGCGCATCATCATCTTGCGGTCTTCGAGCATGTAGCTGACACCGCTGGGCGTGCGCAGATTGTCCTCCAGCACGTAGTAACTGCCGTCACCGTCACGAACCAGGTCGACGCCGGCAATATGGGCGTAAATGCCCCGATGCAGGTTCAAGCCCTGCATCGCAATCTGGTAACCCTCGTTGGCCAGCACCTGCTCGGCGGGAATGATGCCTTCCTTGAGGATGCGCTGTTGGTGATAGATGTCGTCCAGGAACATGTTCAGCGCCTGGACCCGCTGTATGCAGCCCTGCTCGACCTTTTGCCATTCACTGGCCTTGATGCTGCGGGGAATGATGTCGAAGGGTATCAACCGCTCGGTGCCCTGCTCGTCCCCGTACAGGGTGAAGGTGATCCCCGCTCGATGGAACAGCAGGTCGGCTTCGCGTCGGCGCTGATCGAGCAGTTCGCCCGGCGTGTCCGCCAGCCAACGTGCGAAGGCTTGGTAATGCGGGCGGCAGTCACCCTTGGCATCATACATTTCATCAAAAAAAGCTCGGGGCATAGCCAACTCCCAGCCGCGTTCTACACGGCATTTCTTATTACTTCGTCATTCCAATGGTCCGGCCTTGCCTTGCGTTAATGAGCCCTGTTTTCTCTGAGCACCTCGATAGACATCCGTCTCTGCTGTGGCCTTTGCGTCTGGATGACGTGCGCCGCCGGTTAGATCCGCGCCATGAATGTCTCCGCTTGATAAAGCCGTCGGTGCGATGGCCTCCCCCCAGGAACCATAGCAAAGGCTGTGCCTACGCACGGTATATACGCATACAACTGGAAAAACCGGCGTAAACGTACGCTAAAGCGAAATTTATTTTCGTTCTGGCGACTGAAAAGCCGCTCTAGGGCTGAAACGATTATTTCGGCTTGCGGCAGCGCGTAGCGGAACGAGTCGAATCGGTGCAACGAATCACGTAACTGTCATCAGCTGCCCTGAAATGGGGAAATTTGTACTCACTTGCGATACCGGAGCCTGGCCTCGCATGCCAGTCAGTGAAGCCACAAACCCGTGGGAGCAAGCTTTGTTCCCACAGGCGTTGCGCCGTTTGATCCTTAACTGACTGGCATTAGCCCCAAAGGCTGGCCTTCTGTCGTCTCCTCGCGAACAAACTCAACGGAGGTACTTGCGCCAGCAGTATTATGGTATACCATCATACGCACAGACACCTTTTACCCGTCTACGGAGCAGCTCATGAGTTTCGAAATTCGCAAGATCGTCAGCTATGTCGAAGAAACCTTTATCGAAGGTGGCAAGGTCACTGATAAGCCGGTGACCATGGTCGGGCTGGCGGTGGTCATGAAAAACCCTTGGCTGGGCCGTGGTTTCGTCGAAGACCTGAAGCCGGAAATCCGCGCCAACTGTTCCGACCTTGGTGCACTGATGGTCGAGCGCCTGGTGGGCATCATCGGCGGCGCCGAGAAAATCGAAGCCTACGGCAAGGCCGCCGTCGTCGGCGCCGACGGTGAAATCGAGCATGCTTCCGCCGTGATCCATACCTTGCGCTTCGGCAACCACTACCGCGAAGCGGTCAAGGCCAAGAGCTACCTGAGCTTCACCAACAAGCGCGGCGGCCCTGGCACCTCGATCCAGATCCCAATGATGCACAAGGACGACGAAGGCCTGCGCTCGCACTACATCACCCTGGAAATGCAAATCGAAGACGCACCGCGCGCCGACGAAATCGTCGTGGTGCTGGGTTGCGCCGATGGCGGTCGTCTGCATCCACGCATCGGCAACCGCTACATCGATCTGGAAGAACTGGCCGCCGAAAAGGCGCAGTGATCCAGCCCGGCCCCCACAACAAGAAAAGGTATGCAGGAGCGCTCCATGATTCGGCCCACCGCTGAACTCACCCCGGCAGGCACCAGTTACCTGGCGACCGGCCAAGGCCAGCCCGTGGTCTTGATCCACGGCGTCGGCCTGAACAAAGAAATGTGGGGTGGCCAGGTCGTTGGCCTGGCCTCGAAGTACCGCGTGATTGCCTATGACATGCTTGGCCATGGCGCCAGCCCGCGTCCCGCCAGTGGCACCGGTCTGCTCGGCTACGCCGACCAGTTGCTGGAACTGCTCGACCACCTGCAACTGCCCCAGGCCACGGTGATCGGTTTCTCCATGGGCGGGTTGGTGGCGCGCGCTTTCGCCCTCCATTACCCGCAACGCCTGCACGGCCTAGTGGTACTCAACAGTGTGTTCAACCGCAGCCCCGAGCAACGTGCCGGGGTCATCGCCCGTACCGCCCAGGCGGCCGAGCATGGTCCGGATGCCAACGCCGAAGCGGCACTGTCGCGCTGGTTCAGCCGCGAATATCAAGCGGCCAACCCGGCACAGATCGCTGCGCTGCGCCAGACCTTGGCGAAGAACGATCCCCAGGGTTACCTGACCACTTACGAACTGTTCGCCACCCAGGACATGTACCGCGCCGATGACCTGGGCAGCATCCAGGCACCGACGCTGATCGCCACTGGCGAACTGGACCCGGGTTCAACCCCCGAAATGGCCGAACAACTGGCCGCGCGCATTCCCGGTGCGGCCGTTGCCGTACTCGCCGAACAGCGGCATATGATGCCGGTAGAATCACCACGCCTGGTCAACCAGTTGCTGCTGGAGTTCCTGGACAAGGCGTACTCCCAACAACATCCAATAAAGGGGATCGTCGCATGACGCTCGCACGTTTCCAGATGTGCATCGGCGGTGAATGGGTCGATGCGCTGTCGGGCAAGACCTTCGAAAGCCTGAACCCGGCCCTGGCCCAAGCCTGGGCCGAACTGCCCGATGCTGGCGAAGCCGATGTCGAACGCGCCGTCCAGGCTGCGCAAATGGCGTTCGAAAGCCCTGCCTGGCGTGGCCTGACCGCGACCGCCCGTGGCAAGTTGCTGCGCCGTCTCGGTGACCTGATCGCCGAGAACAAGGAACAACTGGCTCAGTTGGAAAGCCGCGACAATGGCAAGCTGATCCGCGAAACCCGCGGCCAGGTCGGCTATCTGCCAGAGTTTTTCCACTACACCGCGGGCCTGGCCGACAAACTCGAAGGCGGCACCCTGCCCCTCGACAAGCCGGACATGTTTGCCTACACCGTGCATGAAGCCATGGGCGTGGTGGCGGCAATCATTCCCTGGAACAGCCCCCTGTACCTGACCGCGATCAAGCTTGCCCCTGCACTGGCGGCCGGCAACACCATCGTGATCAAGCCGTCCGAGCACGCCTCGGCGACCATCCTGGAGCTGGCGCGCCTTGCGCTGGAGGCCGGCTTTCCAGCAGGCGTGGTCAACGTCGTGACCGGTTACGGTCCCAGCACCGGCGCCGCCCTCACCCGCCATCCGCTGGTGCGCAAGATCGCCTTCACCGGCGGCGCCGCCACGGCTCGCCATGTGGTGCGCAGCAGCGCGGAAAACTTTGCCAAGCTGTCCCTGGAACTGGGGGCAAGTCGCCCAACATCATCTTCGCCGACGCTGACCTCGACAGCGCCGTCAACGGTGCGATTGCCGGGATCTACGCGGCGTCGGGCCAGAGCTGCGTGTCCGGCTCGCGGTTGTTGGTGCAGGACGACATCTACGACGAATTCGTTTCGCGCCTGGAAGAGCGCGCCAAGCGCATCCGCATCGGCAGCCCGCAAGACGACAGCAGCGAAATGGGCCCGATGGCCACCGCCCAGCAACTGGCGGTGGTCGAAGGCCTGGTGGCCGATGCCATTGCCGAGGGTGCGCGGCTGCGCCTCGGTGGCAAGCGTCCGCAGAACCTGGGCGAAGGCTGGTTCTATGAACCGACCCTGTTCGAATGCGACCGCAATTCGATGAAGATCATGCAGGAAGAAGTCTTCGGCCCGGTGGCCTCGGTGATTCGTTTCAAGGACGAAGCCGAAGCCCTGGCCATCGCCAACGACTCGCAGTTCGGCCTCGCCGCCGGTATCTGGACCCGCGACCTCGGCCGCGCTCATCGCCTGGCCCGGGACGTGCGTTCGGGCATCATCTGGGTCAACACCTACCGTGCTGTCTCGGCCATGGCGCCCATCGGGGGCTTCAAGAACAGCGGCTACGGACGTGAAAGCGGCATCGATTCGGTGCTGGCCTATACCGAACTGAAAACGGTGTGGATCAACCTTTCTCAGGCACCGATGCCTGACCCCTTCGTGATGCGCTAGGAGACTGCCGCCATGATCGAACCCGGCATTTACAAAGAAGTCATGGGCTCGTTCCCCTCCGGCGTCACGGTGGTCACCACCCTGGACCCTGAAGGGAACATCGTCGGCATCACCGCCAGTGCGTTCAGCGCACTGTCGATCGACCCGGCGCTGGTCCTGTTCTGCCCCAACTACGCTTCCGACACCTACCCGATCCTGCGGGACAGCAAGCAGTTCGCGATTCACCTGCTGTCCGCCGACCAGACTGCCGAAGCCTACGCCTTCGCCGGTAAAGGCAAGGACAAGGCCAAGGGCATCGACTGGCACCTGAGCGACCTTGGCAACCCGATCCTCGCCAAGGCCACGGCGATCATCGAGTGCGAACTGTGGCGCGAATACGACGGTGGCGACCACGCGATCATCGTCGGCGCGGTCAAGCACCTGGTCCTGCCCGAGCAGCCGGTCACGCCGATGATCTACCACAAGGGCAAGTTGGGCGCCTTGCCCACCCTGGCCTGAACGGCGCAAGGAGAACCTGAGCTGAACACCGTTGTGGCGAGGGGATTTAGCGAAACGTCGCACCGCCCCGCTGGGGCGCGCAGCGGCCCCAATATAGGCAACTTCACTGACATGACGCACGGAGCTGTCTGTTTTAGGGCTGCTGCGCAGCCCAGCGGGGATGAATCCCCTCGCCACAAGGTAGCGCCAGGCGTCATTTTCCATCTTTATTTCAGGAGCCGGCATGAGTCCAGCAGCCTCGCAACTGTTCCGCCAGCAGGCCTACATCGACGGCCAATGGCTGGAAGCACCCGATGGCGCCTGCCAGGAGATCTTCAATCCGGCCACTGGCGAGTTGATCGGCCGGGTGCCAAACCTGGGCGCCGAACAGGCCCGCCAGGCCATCGCCGCCGCCAACAAGGCCTGGCCGGCCTGGCGCGGGCTGATCGCCAAGGAGCGCAGCCAGATCCTCAAGCGTTGGCACGGGCTGATGCTTGAAAACGCCGATGCACTGGCAGAAATCCTCACCCTCGAACAAGGCAAGCCATTGACCGAAGCCAAGGGCGAAATCCTCTACGCCGCCAGCTTCATCGAATGGTTCGCCGAAGAAGCGAAACGTATCTACGGCGACACCATCCCCAGCCACAAAGGCGATGCCCGGATCGTGGTGAGCAAGGAGCCCATCGGTGTCGTCGCGGCCATCACCCCGTGGAACTTCCCGGCGGCGATGATCACTCGCAAGGCCGGCCCCGCCCTGGCCGCAGGCTGTCCCTGCATCGTCAAGCCCGCACCGGAAACGCCCTTCTCGGCCTTGGCCATGGCGGCCCTGGCGGAACAGGCCGGGATTCCAGCGGGGATCTTCAACGTGGTGACCGGCGACGCTGTGGCCATCGGCGGTGAACTGACAGGCAGCCCGTTGGTACGCAAGCTGTCGTTCACCGGCTCCACGGCCATTGGCAAATTGCTGATGGCCCAGTGCGCGCCAACCTTGAAGAAGGTCTCGCTGGAACTGGGCGGCAACGCTCCCTTCATCGTCTTCGACGATGCCGACCTGGAGCGCGCGGTGGAGGGTGCACTGATCGCCAAGTTCCGCAATGCCGGACAGACCTGCGTCTGTGTCAATCGCTTCCTGGTGCAGGACGGCATTCATGATGCGTTTGTCACACGCCTGTCCGAGCGCGTGTTGCAATTGAAGGTCGGCAGCGGTTTCGAGGCCGGCGTCAGCCAGGGCCCGCTGATCAATGAGCGGGCCGTCGCCAAGGTCGAGGACCACGTGCAGGACGCCCTCGCCCACGGTGCCCGGTTGATCTGTGGCGGCGAGCGCCATGCCTTGGGGCACGGGTTCTTCCAGCCGACAGTACTGGTCGGCGTCACGACGCAGATGAAAGTCGCCTGGGAAGAAACGTTCGGCCCACTGGCGGCGGTCTTTCGCTTCGACGACGAGGCCCAGGCCGTGCAGATGGCCAACGACACCGATTCCGGGCTCGCCGCCTATTGCTACACCCGCGATCTGGGCCGGGCCTGGCGCATGAGCGAGGCGTTGGAATACGGCATGGTCGGCATCAACGAAGGGCTGATTTCAACCGAGGTGGCGCCGTTCGGCGGCGTCAAGACGTCGGGCCTGGGACGCGAAGGCTCCAAGTATGGCATCGAGGACTACCTTGAACTCAAATACACCCTGATGGGCGGGCTCTAAGCCCCACGGGAGACAATCGAAATGAGCAACGAGAAATATGAAAAAGGCCTACAGATCCGCACCCAGGTGCTGGGCGAAGCCTATGTGAAGCGCTCCATCGAAAACGCCGACGACTTCACCCGGCCATTGCAGGAGATGGTCACCGAATACTGTTGGGGTCACGTCTGGGGCCGTGAGGGTTTGTCGCTCAAGGAACGCAGCATGATAAACTTGGCCATGATTTCAGCCCTCAATCGACCTCACGAACTCAAGCTGCATGTACGCGGTGCCTTGCGCAACGGCTTGAGTCGTGAACAAATACGCGAAATCCTGCTTCAGGTCGGTATTTATTGCGGCGTACCCGCGGCCGTCGACAGTTTCCGGCTCGCCCGCGAAGCCTTCGCTGAAGCCGATGCCGAGGCCTCCAGTTAACCTTGGCTGTTTTCGCAAAGAGCACGTCATGGTGATCGACGTGCTCTTTTTGCATGGACAGCCACCTAAAGAGCAACGCCCATGAAACGCCTGCCACTCGACGACAGCTTCAAGGTCAATCGAAACCCCGTCACCCTGCGCGAGATCGTGCTGGATAAGCTGCGTAGCGCCATCATGAACTTCCAGCTCCTGCCGGGAGATCGTCTGGTCGAGCGCGATCTGTGCGATCGCCTGGGCGTGAGCCGCACGTCAGTGCGCGAAGCCTTGCGTCACCTGGAGTCCGAAGGCCTGGTGGAGTTCGCCGATGCCAAGGGCCCACGGGTAGCGATCATCACCCTGAGCGATGCCGGTGACATCTATGAGCTGCGTTGCGTGCTCGAAGGGCTGATCGTCCAGCTGTTCACCCTGCGCGCCAGCGCCAAGGACATCAAAGCCCTCGAAAAGGCCCTGAAGGAAAACCGCGAGGCCCTCAAGGACGGCGAGCTGCAACAGGTGCTGGATTCGGTGCAGGGTTTCTACGACGTGCTGCTCGAAGGCTCCGGCAACCATGTGGCCGCGACCCAACTGCGCCAGTTGCAGGCGCGCATCAGCTACCTGCGGGCCACTTCGGTGTCCCAGGAAAACCGCCGCGGCGCCAGCAACCAGGAAATGGAACGCATCGTCGAGGCCATCAAGAGTGGCGATCCGCTGGCCGCCCACCAGGCTTCGGTGGACCACGTACGAGCCGCGGCCAAGGTTGCGCTGGAGTACCTCAAGCGCAAGCAGGAAGAGACCGGCGCCATTCCAGAAATCACGGCCCCCATCGCCCTGAAAGAACCCCGTATAGGACACTGACATGTTCAGCCCGAGCTTTTGTCCAAAGTGTGGCGGCAGCGACCTGAGTCAACGCCTGCCGGCGGGCGATACCCATGAGCGGCTGATGTGTGGCGGCTGCGGCTACATCCACTACGTCAACCCGAAGATCATTGCCGGCTGCATCATCGAGCAGGACGATAAATACCTGTTGTGCCAGCGCGCCATCCCCCCACGTCCAGGCACCTGGACCCTGCCGGCCGGATTCATGGAAGGCAACGAAACCACCGAGCAGGCGGCGCTGCGGGAAGTCTGGGAAGAAACCGGCGTACGCGCGGAGATCGTCTCGCCCTACTCGATCTTCAGCGTGCCGAAGATCAGCGAGGTGTACATCATCTTCCGTGCCATCGCGCTGGAGATCACCGGCCAGTTCGGCCCGGAAACCCTCGCCTGCCAGTTCTTCGCCCCGGAGGACATTCCCTGGGACAGCATCTACTACCCGGCCATCCGCCAGATCCTCGAACGTTACATCGAGGAGCGCCAGGCCGGGGTCTATGGCATCTACATCGGCAACGACGACAGCGGCAAGATCCACTTCATCCGCTGACCCCTTTGTGAGAGCGGGCTTGCCCGCGAAGACGCCAGGCCTGCCTGCATCCGCGTTGAATGTGCCACCGCTATCGCGAGCAGGCTCGCTCCCACAGGATTCAATGCCGTACACAAACCCTGCGCACACCAAAAATCCATTGTGGGAGCGGGCTTGCTCGCGAAGACGCCAGGCCTGCCTGCATCCGCGTTGAATGTGCCACCGCTATCGCGAGCAGGCTCGCTCCCACAGGGTTCGATGCCGTACACAGACCCTGCACACACCACAAATCCACTGTGGGAGCGGGCTTGCCCGCGAAGACGCCAGGCCTGCCTGCATCCGCGTTGAATGTGCCACCGCTATCGCGAGCAGGCTCGCTCCCACAGGGTTCGATGCCGTACACAAACCCTGCGCACACCAAAAATCCATTGTGGGAGCGAGCCTGCTCGCGATGGCGGCCTATCATTCGACATTGCAGCGACTGGAGCACCGCTGTCGCGAGCAGGCTCGCTCCCACAAGTGAGTGACCCAACACCCGCGCTTACGGGGTCGGTACACCCTCGACGATGATCACTTCGGCCCGGGCCACATCCTTGCGGTGGTGCTTGGCCTCCTGGTATTGCGGCGAGTGATAACAGGCCAGCGCCTGCTCGTAGGAATCGAATTCGATCACCACGCTACGCTGCGGCGTGGCCCTGCCTTCCATCGCCTCGCTACGCCCGCCCCGGGCCAGCATCCGACCGCCGTACAAGGCAAATGCCGCCGGAGCCCGTTGGGTGTATTGGCTATATTGATCAGCGTCGGTGACATCCACATGAGCAATCCAGTACGCCTTCATAGTGACCTCTCGCGTTAATTTGTATTATGGTATACCACAAGCGGTTTCCATCATGCATCCCATCGAACAAGAGAGCCCTACATGGCCTTTAACAGTATTCAAGAAATCATCGAAGACTACCGCCAGGGCAAGATGGTGTTGCTGGTGGACGACGAAGACCGGGAAAACGAAGGCGACCTGCTGCTGGCCGCCGATTGCTGCAGCGCCCAAGCCATCAGTTTCATGGCCCGGGAAGCTCGCGGGTTGATCTGCCTGACCTTGACCGACGAACACTGCCAGCGCCTGGGACTGGAACAGATGGTGCCGAGCAATGGCAGCGTGTTCAGCACAGCGTTCACCGTGTCCATCGAGGCCGCCACCGGCGTGACCACCGGCATTTCTGCCGCCGACCGGGCGCGCACCGTGGCCGCGGCCGTCGCCGCCGATGCCGGTCCCAGCGACATCGTGCAGCCGGGGCATATCTTTCCGTTGCGCGCCCGGGAAGGTGGCGTCCTGACCCGTGCCGGGCATACCGAAGCCGGTTGCGACCTGGCGCGCCTGGCCGGATTCACACCGGCGTCGGTGATCGTCGAAGTGATGAACGATGACGGAACCATGGCCCGCCGCCCGGACCTCGAAGTGTTCGCCCGCAAACACGGGATCAAGATCGGCACCATCGCCGACCTGATCCATTATCGCCTGAGCACCGAACACACCGTGGTACGCATCGGTGAACGGGAACTGCCCACCGTGCACGGCACCTTCCGGCTGTTCACCTTTGAGGACCGCATCGAGGGCGGCGTACACATGGCGATGGTCATGGGCAACATTCGCCGGGAAGCGCCGACCCTGGTGCGGGTCCATGTCATCGACCCGCTACGGGACCTGGTGGGCGCCGAATACAACGGCCCGTCCAACTGGACGCTCTGGGCGGCCCTGCAACGGGTCGCCGAAGAAGGTTGCGGCGTAGTGGTCGTGCTGGCCAACCACGAATCCTCCCAGGCACTGCTCGAGCGCGTGCCGCAACTCACCCAGCCACCACGCCAGTTCAGCCGCTCCCAATCACGCATCTATTCGGAGGTCGGGACCGGGGCGCAGATCCTCCAGGACCTGGGCGTCGGCAAACTGCGCCACCTGGGGCCGCCGCTCAAGTATGCCGGTTTGACGGGGTACGACCTGGAGGTGGTGGAGAGCATTCCGTTTACCGGATAACTCCGAAGTAACACCAAAACCCTGTGGGAGCGAGCCTGCTCGCGATAGCGGTTGTTCAGTCACTGCAAAGCCGAATGTCAGGCAGCTATCGCGAGCAGGCTCGCTCCCACAGGGTCGGTGGCTGCCTCGGAAAAAATCACAAGAAAAATCTGCCTTGGACAGATAGCCGGTACGGCAAAATGCTTGCAGAAAGTTTGGAATACCATAATATGATATTCCATAGACCGAACGTTTCAGCCAAGTGCGCCCGGAAGGGAAAGCACAGCCATCCGGCCCTTGGCCCGGTCCTACAAAGCCAGATGGACCTACAGCTCCCGATAAGCGGGCACACACAAGCCCGCTCAATAAACACAACAATGAGGGCGTGAAAATGGTGTTGAAGAAAAGCGCAGTTGCCATTCTTTTTGCTGGCTTGCTAGGTATCACCAGCCAGTCGACGATGGCCGCCGAAAGCGTCAACTTCGTCAGCTGGGGTGGCACTACCCAGGATGCACAGAAACAGGCCTGGGCCGACCCGTTCAGCAAGAGCACCGGCATCACCGTGGTCCAGGATGGCCCGACCGACTACGGCAAACTCAAGGCCATGGTAGAGAGCGGCAACGTGCAGTGGGACGTGGTTGACGTCGAGGCTGACTTTGCCTTGCGCGCCGCCGCCGAAGGCCTGCTCGAACCCCTGGACTTCTCGGTCATCCAACGCGACAAGATCGATCCACGCTTCGTTTCCGACCACGGCGTAGGTTCTTTCTACTTCTCCTTCGTCCTCGGCTACAACGAGGGCAAGCTCGGTGCCGGCAAACCGCAGGACTGGTCCGCGCTGTTCGACACCAAGACCTACCCTGGCAAACGCGCCCTGTACAAATGGCCGAGCCCTGGCGTATTGGAACTGGCCCTGCTGGCTGACGGCGTTCCCCAAGACAAGCTCTATCCCCTGGACCTGGATCGCGCCTTCAAGAAACTCGACACCATCAAGAAAGACATCGTCTGGTGGGGCGGCGGTGCCCAGTCCCAGCAACTGCTTGCATCCGGTGAAGCCAGCCTCGGTCAGTTCTGGAACGGCCGGATTTATGCACTGCAACAGGACGGCGCGCCGGTGGGCGTGAGCTGGAAGCAGAACCTGGTCATGGCCGACATCCTGGTCGTGCCGAAGGGCTCGAAGAACAAGGCCGCCGCCATGAAGTTCCTGGCCAACTCCAGCAGTGCCAAGGGCCAGGCCGACTTCTCCAACCTGACCGCTTATGCGCCGGTCAACGTCGATAGCGTCGCGCGCCTGGATTCGGTGCTCGCTCCCAACCTGCCGACCGCCTACGCCAAGGATCAGATCACGCTCGATTTCGCGTACTGGGCCAAGAACGGTCAGGACATCGCGACACGGTGGAACGAATGGCTGGTCAAATGAAAATGTCGGCAACGACAACCCAGCACACCGGGAGCGCCCCTGGCGCTGCCGGCGTGGCATCCGCCAAGGCAGCGACGGGTCCGTCGCTGGCCCAACGCTGGCGCGGGGCCGGTAACCTGGTTCCCGCCCTGCTGTTCCTTGGCCTGTTCTTCCTGGCGCCGCTGATCGGCCTGCTGTTGCGTGGCGTGCTGGAGCCGGTGCCCGGGCTGGGCAATTACGAGCAACTGTTCGCCAACTCGGCCTATACCCGAGTGCTGCTCAACACCTTTTCGGTGGCCGGCCTGGTGACGTTGTTCAGCCTGCTGCTGGGCTTTCCCCTGGCCTGGGCCATCACTCTGGTGCCCCGTGGCTGGGGTCGCTGGATCCTGAACATCGTGCTGCTGTCGATGTGGACCAGCCTGCTGGCCCGCACCTATTCCTGGCTCGTGCTGTTGCAAGCCTCCGGGGTGATCAACAAGGCGCTGATGGCCCTGGGGATCATCGACCAGCCGCTGGAGATGGTGCACAACCTCACCGGCGTGGTGATCGGCATGAGCTACATCATGATCCCGTTCATCGTCCTGCCGTTGCAGGCCACCATGCAGGCCATCGACCCGATGATCCTGCAGGCCGGCTCCATCTGCGGTGCCAGTCCCTGGACCAACTTCTTCCGGGTGTTCCTGCCACTGTGCCGGCCGGGGCTGTTTTCCGGCGGCCTGATGGTATTCGTGATGTCCCTGGGTTACTACGTCACCCCGGCGCTGCTCGGCGGTGCGCAGAACATGATGCTGCCGGAATTCATCATCCAGCAGGTGCAATCGTTCCTCAATTGGGGCCTGGCGAGCGCCGGTGCCGCGTTGCTGATCGTCATCACGCTGGTGCTGTTCTACTTCTACCTGAAGCTCCAGCCGGAATCCCCGGTTGGCGCCAGTAACGCGAGGTAAATCGTCATGCTCCTGACTCCCAATGCCATGAGCCGGCGCATGCGCTTCGGTCTGTACTTCACAACCGGATTGATCGGGTTGTTCCTGCTGTTGCCGATCGTATTCATCGTGCTGCTGTCGTTTGGCTCATCCCAGTGGCTGGTCTTCCCGCCACCGGGCTGGACATTCAAATGGTACGGCCAGTTCTTCTCCAACCCCGACTGGATGAGCGCCGCGCTGGCCAGCCTCAAGGTCGCGGTGCTGACCACAATCTGCGCCGTAGCCCTGGGCCTGCCTACCGCGTTTGCCCTGGTGCGTGGTCGGTTTCCGGGACGGGAAATGTTCTATGGCCTGTTCACCCTGCCGATGATCGTGCCGCTGGTGATCATCGCCGTGGCGGTGTACGCGCTGTTCCTCAAGCTGGGCTACACCGGCACGATGTTCGCGTTCGTGGTCAGCCATGTGATTGTCGCGTTGCCGTTCACCATCATCTCGATCATCAACTCGTTGAAGCTGTTCGACCAGTCCATCGAAGACGCCGCCGTGATCTGCGGCGCCTCGCGACTGCAAGCGGTGTTCAAGGTCACCTTCCCGGCCATCCGCCCGGGCATGATCGCCGGCGCCCTGTTCGCGTTCCTGGTGTCGTGGGACGAGGTGGTGCTGAGCGTGATGATGGCCAGCCCGACCCTGCAAACCCTGCCTGTAAAGATGTGGACCACCCTGCGCCAGGACCTGACGCCTGTGATCGCCGTCGCTTCGACGCTGCTGATCGGCCTCTCGGTGTTGGTGATGGTGATCGCCGCCGCCCTGCGCCGGCGCAATGAAATCAGCGCCTGAGCGCCTAGGAGAACACAATGAGTGCCGTCAAAGACCCTGCACAACAGAACAACAAGACCCTGGTCAGCCTGCGCAACCTGAACAAGCACTACGGCGACTTTGCCGCCGTCGACGATATCGCCCTGGAGATCCAGGACGGTGAGTTCCTGACCTTCCTCGGCTCCAGCGGCTCGGGCAAGAGCACCACCCTGTCGATGCTGGCCGGCTTTGAAACCCCCAGCAGCGGCGAGATCCTGGTGGACGGCAAATCCCTGGTCAACGTCCCGCCGCACAAGCGCGACATTGGCATGGTGTTCCAGCGCTACTCGCTGTTCCCGCATTTGTCAGTGCGCGACAACATCGCCTTCCCGCTGGCGATCCGCAAACTGGCGCCGGCCGAGCGCGACCGGCGGGTCGACGCGATGCTCAAGCTGGTGCAATTGGAGCAGTTTGCCCATCGCCGCCCTTCGCAACTCTCCGGCGGCCAGCAGCAACGGGTCGCCATCGCCCGGGCGCTGGTCTATGAACCACGCATCCTGCTGATGGACGAACCCCTTGGTGCCCTGGACAAAAAGCTCCGTGAAGACCTGCAGGATGAACTGCGCCAGTTGCACCGGCGTCTGGGCATCACCATCGTCTACGTGACCCACGACCAGGAAGAAGCCATGCGCCTGTCCCAGCGCATCGCCATTTTCAGCCACGGCAAGATCGTCGGCCTGGGTACCGGTTACGACCTCTACCAGAACCCGCCGAATGCCTTTGTCGCGTCATTCCTGGGCAACTCCAACTTCCTCAAGCTCAAGGCCCAGGGCAATGCGGTGGCGACCTTCGAAGGCCAGTCGCTGTCGATCCGCCTGACCGCCGGCCTGCAAACCGATCAGGACGTGTTGCTGATGGTACGCCCGGAAAAGGCCTTGGCCCTGAGCACCGAGCAGGCCGCCCAAGCGCCATTGGCAGCCGGCTGGAATGAAGTCTCGGCCAAGGTCGTCGAGGTGCTGTTCCTCGGCGAAAGCCAGACTTGCAGCGTGGTGACGTCCGGCGGCACCGCCATGACCGTCAAGGCCCTTTCCGCCGCCGGCATGCCACTCAAGGCTGGCGACCCGGTGCGGGTGCGCTGGGCCGCTGCCGATGCGTGTGTCTACACCCAATGGGCCGAGAGCGACCTGAACAAAGCCGCCGGTGCTCATTGATGAACACGAAGTCATTACCGCCTGCGTACGAGGACTGTTAAATGATTGATGCCAACGTTTACAAACAAGTCATGGGTTCGTTCCCGTCCGGCGTGACGGTCATCACCACCCTTGATGACGACGGGCAGATCGTCGGCCTCACCGCCAGCGCCTTCAGCTCGTTGTCGATGGACCCGGCCCTGGTGCTGTTCTGTCCCAACTACAGCTCCGATTCCTACCCGGTGCTGATCCGCAACAAGCGCTTCGCCATCCATTTGCTCTCCGGCGGGCAACAGAACGAAGCCTATGCCTTCGCCCGCAAAGGCAAGGACAAGGCTCAGGGCATCGAATGGACCCTGAGTGAACTGGGCAACCCCTTGCTGAGCAACGCCACCGCCATCATCGAATGCGAACTGTGGCGCGAATACGAAGGCGGCGACCACGCCATCATGGTCGGCGCCGTGAAGAACCTGATCGTGCCGCAACACACCCAAGGCCCGCTGGTTTATTGCCACGGAAAGATGGGCGCCCTGCCTGTCCTCGCCTGAACCGATCGTCAATCATCAAGAGATAGCGCCATGAAATTTTCCCTGTTCGTACACATGGAGCGCTGGGACGAAAGCGTCAGCCATCGCCAGTTGTTCGAAGACCTCACCGAACTGACCCTGATGGCCGAGGCCGGTGGCTTCAGCACTGTCTGGATCGGCGAACACCACGCCATGGAATACACCATTTCGCCAAGCCCGATGCCGCTGCTGGCCTACCTGGCGGCCAAGACCACCACCATTCACCTGGGCGCCGGCACCATCATCGCGCCGTTCTGGCACCCGCTGCGGGCAGCCGGTGAATGTGCATTGCTGGACGTGATCAGCAACGGCCGCATGGAAGTCGGCCTGGCCCGTGGCGCTTACCAAGTGGAATTCGACCGCATGGCCGGCGGCATGCCAGCGGCCTCCGGCGGCCAGGCACTGCGGGAAATGGTTCCGGCGATACGGGCACTGTGGCAAGGCGACTACGCCCATGACGGCGACATCTGGAAATTCCCGACCTCCACCAGCGTGCCCAAGCCGATCCAGAAGCCGAACCCGCCCATGTGGATCGCTGCCCGCGACCCGGACTCGCACAACTTCGCCGTCGCCAACGGCTGTAACGTCATGGTGACGCCGTTGATGAAGGGTGACGAAGAAGTCCTCGACCTGAAGAACAAATTCCAGGCAGCCCTGGACAACAACCCCGATGTACCGCGCCCGCAATTGATGGTGCTGCGTCACACCCATGTGCACTCGGAGGACAACCCCGACGGCTGGAAAGTCGGAGCCAAGGCCATCGCGAAGTTCTACCGCACTTTCGACGCCTGGTTCGGTAACAAGGAAACCCCGGTCAATGGCTTCCTGGCGCCAAGCCCGGAAGAGAAATTCGCCGGCCGCCCGGAATTCGAACTGGATAGCCTGCACAAGACCGCCATGATCGGTACTCCGGAAGAAATCATTCCCCGCATCAAGTACTACCAGGCACTGGGCGTCGACGAGTTCAGCTTCTGGTGCGATAACAGCCTGCCCCATGCGGAGAAGAAGAAATCCCTGGAACTGTTCATCAAGCACGTGGTGCCGGCGTTTCGGTAATTGTGCCGGCTAGTCAGACCGCTATCGCGAGCAGGCTCGCTCCCACATGGGGCGCAGGTGTGCACTTATTCTGTATTCACCCTAACTTCCCTGTGGGAGCGAGCCTGCTCGCGAAGGCGGCCTGAAGGAAAAGATGCTCCATGAAAATGCCCGGACTTGAAGGTCCGGGCATTTTCTGTTTCAAGGATCAGAAGGTCACGCTGGCACTCAGGCGCGCGGTACGCGGTTCCCCGACGGCAACCTGCAATTGGCTGCCGGTGGAGGACGGGTAGTACTGCTTGTCGAACAGGTTGTCCACGTTCAGTTGCAGCGACGTCTTGTACCCGAATACCGGCGACTCCCAGCGCAGGAAGGCATCGGCGACGGTGTAGCTGCTCAACCAGAAATCGTTGGCATTGTTGGCCGCGCGCTCGCCGACGTAGCGAGCGCCGCCACCGGCGTGCCAGGCGCCGAATTCGGCCGGGACGTTCAAGTGGTGCGACAGGTAGAGGCTGGCGGTGTGCTTGGGCGCATCCGATAGGCGATGGCCTTCGTTCTTCGGATCATCCAGTATTTCCGTATGGGTATAGGCGTAGGTACCAATCAGGTCCCAGCGTTCGGCGAGACGTCCGGTGACGTCCAACTCCAGGCCTTGGGAGCCGACTTTGCCGGCGGCTTCTGCAATGGTTTTCCCACCGACCACCGTGTTGGTTACCACATTCTTTTTTTCGATATCGAACAAGGCGAGATTGATATTCAGCCCAGGCAGAGGATCATATTTGGCACCGATTTCATAACTGCGCCCTTCCTCCGGCTTGAAAGTGCTGAGGTTGTCATCGACGGTATCGTTGGGCTTGAACGAACGGCTGTAATTCCCGTACAGGGACAAGGTTTCGTCGGCTTTATAGACCAATCCCAGAAACGGAACAAAGGCATCGCCGTTATCGTCGCGAACAGGCACTCGCTTGATCATTCCCGTTTCACTGAACTGGTCGTAATGCTGGTAGCGTCCGCCAAACACCAGAATCCAGCGATCATCCAGGTGCCAGTTGTCCTTCAGGTAAACGGAGCTGGAAGTCAGTTTGTTACTCAGGTTGCTTTGCGCAGCATTTATCTTGCTTGGCTCTGCCAGACCACCATAAACCGGCGCGGTGATATCGAACCCTCCCTGTGCAGTGCCACGGTAGGTCTTGCCACGGTATTGATCGGACACCTGATTATCGACACCGATCAGCAGATCATGGCGCTGACCGAACAACTCCTGCTTACCCATGAAATCCCAACTGGCGTAACGCGTTTCATCGTCGTAGTGCGCACCATTGGCTGCACGCTGAAACTTACCGGTATTTGACAGGCTCGGCTGCGCAATCGAAAGACTGTACCGATCATTGTTCCAGCCATAAGTCACGCGAGTCTTCCACGCCTCGCTCAGCTCATACTCGAAACGCGCCGTCGCCGTCTCGCGAATCCCCACGCTCTTGGCCCAGCGCTCGTCGAGACGCTTGTCATAATCGATATCAGCCGGATGCCCATTGGTGAACACCGTGCCACGGTCAAACGGGTTGGAATATTCGTTGTACTCATAGCTCAGGTTCAACGAAGCCCGCTCACCGGTCCAGGCCAGGGACGGCGCAACCAGCGTACTTTCATTCACGCCGTAGTTGCGCCAGTAATCTTCATGACCACGCTCGGCAATCAGCCGATACGCCAGCCCGGTATCGCCCAGCGGCCCGGTGGTGTCCACCGCCATGGTGCCGCCGCCTTCGCTATAGGCCGAGCCGCTTAGCGTGGTGCTTTGGGTGTATTCGGGCTTTTTGCTGATGACGTTGATCAAACCGCCAGGCTCCAGCGCGCCGTACAGCATCGAGGCCGGGCCCTTGAGCACTTCGACCCGCTCGGTGGTGGCACTGAAGTTGTGCCCCAGGTTCGAACGCACGCCGTCGCGCAGGATCGAGCCATCGTCGTTGGTGCCGAAACCACGCTTGATCAGCGAGTCCCGCGAACCGCCCAAGGTATTGCCCTGGCTAACGCCGCTGACGAACTTCATCGCGTCTCCCAGGGAGCGCACCTGATAATCGTCCAGCGTCTGCTGGGTCACCACATTGATCGATTGCGCCTCTTCCTTGATCGGTACATCGCTCTTGCTCGCCGTACTGGCTTGCGACGCCGTGTAGCCCTCATCTTGAGTGATACGGCTGCCCTGGATGTCCGTGGTGGGCAGTTCGAGTACGTCCTGGGCCCACAGGGGGCTTGCGATGAAACAGCAGGACAAAGTCGGCAATACACACTTGATGAAGACGTTGCGATTCGCGGGAGGGGTGGAACGATTCAAGACGCGGCACTCACAGGGGAACGTTAATGCGAGCGAATATACTTTGAGAATGATTCCCAGTAAATCCTTTTCAAGACCTTGTTGCCACGGCTAACCCCTGTGTGCAAGCCAAGTGGTAGCAAGGAGATGGGCGATAAGCACTGAGTGCTCTGAAATGGGGAAGTCTATACCCATACCGCGAGCAGTCACCGTGTGCGGAGTAGATGATTAACTGAAAAACAGCCATCACCCTTTTCTGAACATTCAAAGGATGATGGCTGTATCGAACGAGGCGATGTATTTTTTGTTAAACCTAAGGTCGATAAAAGAGTTGATCAGTCTGATCGACGCCGCAATCCTCTAGAAAGGTAATACCGTCTTCGGAGAGCGCGTTACTGGCCGGCCTTGTCCCTGGTCTGCCATCCTTGAGTTGAGGATATAGATGGTACCGATGATCTGGGTCTATCTCGGGATGTCTGCTGCGAATTTTGTTGATTAACGTAACAACTCCTTCGTGAACGCCATGATTGTATTCGTCCAGCACCTCGCTTCCGAAATCGTCTTTGCAAACCCATACTCTAAGGGGATACATCATGATGAATCCTCCTACCATTAAACACTTCAGTTGAACTCGCTGGTAAATCCCAGCCGTATCTGACGACCGCTGCGCGTTTGTTGGCAGCGTTTCTTCGCCAAGCTTCATATTGTCAGGCTCTGGCTCAATAGCCTGCCGACAATAAAGCTTGATACCTCTCATGCAGACGGGCATGAAAGGGCGTGTTATTTATCCCTCTCTGAGCGAGGGATAACCACTGTAAGACTTTACAGGTAAGAGATATTTCAGACCGATGGCGGAGCCACTTTATGCCGTCATCGCGCAGGGCCTGCGTCAGTCATGACGTGGCTCAAGACTCTACGACTTATGCAGCATTGGTTCTAAATGAAAATGCCCGGACTCAGGTCCTGACGCTATTCACTCAAGACTTGCGGGTTCATTGTGGCAAGGGGATTTATCCCCTCGCCACAGATTCAGTCACTTCATTAAGTGAACAGTATTGCGGACGCAGGTCCGGGCATTTTTCGTTTCAGCGCAGCGCGGTCAGAACGTCGCGACTGCCCTGGATGTCCGTCGTGGACAGTTCGAATACATCCTGGGTCCACAGGGGGCTTGCGATGAAACAGAAATCGCGAACAGGCTCGCTCCCACAAGCGCTGTACACCAAACGAGCGCAGTAATATCAAAACGCCCAAAATCGCTAAAGCTTTGGCCCTCGCGGTCGAATGTATTCCATTGAGAGGTTTTTTTGCCCAGGAGCTATGGCATGCAGACGTTGAAGGCTTTGTACGAGTCCATCGAAATGCAATTTTTCGATACGCTCACCAAGAAACTCTCAAGCCTTTTCCTGCTTGTCGTCGTCAGCGGGTTGTTGTACTGGGTGGCCCTTAGCGCCCGTACCGACATTGTGACGCAGTTGCGCAACGCGCAGCTCGACGCCGCCCTGCTGGGGCAGATCGAGGGCCGGCTCGACAGCCTGACCCAGGCCCTGCTGTTCGGTGCGCTCCTGACGCTGGGCATGATCAGCTTCATGGTCTGGTACTTTCGCCATCTCATCGTACGCCCTGTCACCGCCATGACCCGGGCACTGGAGGAGATCGCCAATGGCGAAGGCGACTTGTCCAGGGACCTGCCGCTGGTGACCCATGACGAAATTCGCGTACTGGCCAGCACCTGCAACCGTTTCCTGGCCAAGCAACGGGAAATCATCAGTAACGTCCAGGCGCTCACCGTGCACATCGCCGTCGAGTCGGCGCGCTCGCTCAAGAACATCAGCGACTCCAGCGACAGCGCCACCCACCAGGCACGCTTCGCCAAGGAAGTGATGGAGCAGAGCAACTCCGCCGTGGACCGTATCGAAGAAGTCTCGCGCCAGACCCAGGGCATCTCCAGCACCACCGCGCAGAACCTGAGCATGGCCCGCGATTCCTATGCCGAGTTGCTGGAAGTGACCGGCAACATCGGCGAAATCGCCGGCAGCCTCAATGAATTCGCCACCCTGGTGGGGGCCTTGAACCAACGTTCTTCGAGCATCAAGTCCATCGTCGGGCTGATCCAGCAGATCTCTGCCCAGACCAACCTGCTGGCCCTCAACGCCGCCATCGAAGCCGCCCGTGCCGGCGAGAGCGGCCGGGGTTTCGCCGTGGTGGCCGATGAAGTGCGAACCCTGGCGCAGAACGTCAGCCGGGCCACGGACGACATCTCGCGCAACATCGATGCCATGCTCGAAGAAGTCGGTTCCACCCATGAACAGACCACCCAGATCAGCCACAGCGCCCGGGAAACCCAAAAAGTCGTGGAGCGTGCCTCCGGCCATTTCGAGAGCATGATCGTCGATTTCGAATCCACCAACGGCAAGCTGGCCGACATCGCCGATCATATCCAGCAGTTCGCCGATGCCAACACCGGCATCAATGAACGGGTCACCCAGATCCACGCCGACAGCCAGTCGATCGATCAGCGCATGCAGCATTCGGCGACCGCCACCCGTGACCTGTCCGGTGTCGCCGAACGGGTGCAAGCGCTGCTGGGCCGGTTCGTGCTCGGCCACGGCAAGCTGGATGCCGCCATCACCCGAGCCAGCCAGTGCCGCGACACGCTCCAGGTGCGCCTGGAGGCGTTGCAACGCGAGGGTCTCAACCTGTTCGACCAGAATTACCAACTGGTCCCCGGCACCGATCCCAAGCAGTACATGACCGGCTACACCGAACGTTTTGCCCAGGTCTGCCAGGAAGCCTGCGACACCCTCACCCGCAGCACACCGGGCGGCAAGGTCTCGTTCATCGTCGACACCAAGGGCTACTGCCCGGTGAACAACAGCTGGGTCTCGAAGCCACCCACCGGCGACCACGCCGTCGACCTGCCGGTGTGTCGCAACAAACGGATCTTCAACGACCCGATCGGCCTGCGCGCAGCGGGCAACGTCCAGCGCTTCCTGCTCCAGACCTACCTGCGCGACACCGGGGAAATCATGACCGAGATCGACGTACCGTTCTTCTTCGGCGGCCGCCATTGGGGCAATCTGCGGGTGGGGTTCGACGCGGCGGTGTTGCTGGCGGAGTGAGCGTGAGCCAGCAACAGACCTTGGTCGCGATAGCGGTGGATCAACCAATATCGATATCGACTGATAGTACGCCATCGCGAGCAGGCTCGCTCCCACAGGGACTCGGTGACAGGCACACATCCCAAGCCCGCCAAATAATACTGTGGGAGCAAGGCTTGCCCGCGATGCAGGCGCCTCGGTCTACAGTGATACCGAGGCGATGCTATCGCGGGCAAGCCTTGCTCCCACAGGCTCGCTTCCACAGGGGGATGACCTCAGGGCCGTCGGGTCAACAGCACTTCGGCCCACCCTTGCCACCGTAACGGGCCTCTTGGCGTTCGCGGAAGAACGCCTCGTAGTCCATCACCGGTTTGTCCGGGTGCTTGGTTTGCATGTGCTCGACGTAGTTGTCGTAGTCGGGCATGCCGACCATCAGGCGGGCGGCCTGACCGAGGTATTTACCGAGGCGACTCAAGTCATTGAACATCGTTGCAACCCTCGTGTCAGGCGTCCGGCAGGGCCTGGAATGGCGCTTCTTTATCCGTGCGTTCTTTCGTGCCCCAGGCGGCAACACCGACCTTGAGCGCGTAGAACAGGATGCTGAGCACCACGAACAGGAACAGCACCGTCAGCGTGGCGTTGGTGTAGGCATTGAAGACCACGTGCTGCATCTGCTCGACGCTCTTGGCCGGGGCCAGGATCTGGCCGGCCGCCAGGGCGTCGTTGTATTTGCGCGCCAGGGCCAGGAAGCCGATCGCCGGGTTGGCGTCGAACAGCTTGATCAGGCCCGCCGTGGTGGTGCAGATCAGCAGCCAGGCCGCCGGTAGCAGCGTGACCCAGATGTAGCGCTGGCGCTTCATCTTGATCAGCACCACGGTGCCGAGCATCAGGGCGATACCGGCCAGCATCTGGTTGGAGATACCGAACAGTGGCCACAAGGTGTTGATGCCACCCAGCGGATCGATCACGCCCTGGTACAGCAGGTAGCCCCACAGGGCCACGCAACCGGCGGTGGCGATCAGGTTGGCGGTCCAGGATTCGGTGCGCTTGAGCGAGGGCACGAACGAGCCCAGCAGGTCCTGCAGCATGAACCGCCCGGCACGGGTGCCGGCGTCTACCGCGGTGAGGATGAACAACGCTTCGAACAGGATCGCGAAGTGGTACCAGAACGCCATGGTGTTCTCACCCGGCAGCACCGAGTGCAGGATCTGCGCGATACCGACCGCCAGGGTCGGCGCACCGCCGGCACGGGCCAGGACGGTGGTTTCGCCAATGTCCCGGGCAACCGCCTGCAGCGCGTCCGGGGTGATGGCAAAGCCCCAGCCACTGATGGTCTGGGCCACGGCCACGACGTCACCGCCGACCACCGCCGCCGGGCTGTTCATGGCGAAGTACACGCCCGGCTCGATCACCGACGCGGCGACCATCGCCATGATCGCCACGAAGGACTCCATCAGCATGCCGCCGTAGCCGATGTAGCGGGCGTTGGTTTCGTTGTCCAGCAGCTTGGGCGTGGTGCCCGAGGAGATCAGCGCATGGAAGCCCGAGACCGCGCCGCAGGCGATGGTGATGAACAGGAACGGGAACAGCCCGCCCTTCCACACCGGGCCCAGGCCGTTGGTGAACTGGGTCAGCGCCGGCATTTTCAGCTCGGGCATGGTGATCAGGATACCGATCGCCAGGGCGACGATGGTGCCGATCTTGAGGAAGGTCGACAGGTAGTCCCGCGGGGCCAGGATCAGCCACACCGGCAGCACCGCCGCGACGAAACCGTAGCCGATCAGCATCCAGGTGATCTGGATCCCGGTGAAGCTGAAGGCCTTGGCCCAGACCGGGTCGGCGGCGATCTGCCCGCCCAGCCAGATCGAGCCCAGCAGCAACAGCACGCCGATCAGCGAGATTTCACCGATGCGGCCCGGGCGGATGTAACGCATGTAGACGCCCATGAACATCGCGATCGGGATGGTCGCCATCACCGTGAAAATCCCCCAAGGGCTCTCGGCCAGGGCCTTGACCACGATCAGCGCCAGCACCGCGAGGATGATGATCATGATCAGGAAGCAGCCGAACAGCGCGATGGTGCCGGGGATGCGGCCCATTTCCTCGCGGACCATGTCGCCCAGGGAACGACCGTTACGACGGGTGGACAGGAACAGGATCATGAAGTCCTGCACGGCCCCCGCCAGCACCACGCCGGCGATCAGCCAGAGCGTGCCGGGCAGGTAGCCCATCTGCGCCGCCAGAACCGGCCCGACCAGCGGCCCCGCGCCGGCAATGGCGGCGAAGTGGTGACCGAAGAGGATGTGCTTGTTGGTCGGGACGAAGTCCAGGCCATCGTTGTTGAGCACGGCAGGGGTGGCCCGGCGCGCATCGAGTTGCATCACGTTGTTGGCGATGAAGAGGCTGTAGTAGCGGTAGGCGACCAGGTAGATGGCCACGGCTGCGACGACGATCCAGAGGGCGTTGATGGGTTCGCCGCGGCGCAAGGCCACGACACTCAACGCACAGGCTCCCAGAACAGCCACGGCAAACCAGGCAAGGTGTTTAACCAGACGGGTTGTCATTGCGTGTCTCCTGCCGAGGTCCAGTGGACTGCGGCGATTGTTTTTATAGTATGCCCCGGCTATTCGGAGCGGGCCCAATATCCCTGTACATCGTCAATAAATAAATCCGTAGTACTACGTAGATGCCCCCGCCTACTTCTCCCTGTGGGAGCGAGCCTGCTCGCGATGGCGTTGGATCATTCAGCATCAATGTCATCTGACACACCGTCATCGCGAGCAGGCTCGCTCCCACAGACTTTATGTTTGGCATATGATGCCGACCATCCACCTCCCCCCGTCAGGCCCTGGCAGGAGTACAGATGCTGCTCAAACACAAAATCGTCGCCCTCGGGATCCTGCCCCTGGTCCTGGCGATTGCTGTCATCTGCGCGCTGGTGATCTCGCTCAACCGCCAGTTGGGCGACCAACAGGCACAACTGATCGAAGACAGCATCCTGGCCAGCAAGCGCGCCGAGCTGAAGAACTACGTCGAGATGGCGCAGAGCCTGATCGCTCCGCTGTACAACGGTGGCCTTGGCGACGAACACGCACAGCAGCAGGTGCTCGAAGAACTGCGCAAGCTCAGCTTCGGCATCAACGGCTATTTCTTCGTGTATGACCGCCAGGGCCGCAGCCTGATGCACGCGCGCCAGTCGGAGCTGGTGGGCAAATACCTCTGGGACATGAAGGATCCTCACGGCCTGCCTGTCATCCAGGCATTGATCAAAAGCGCCGAGACCGGCGAAGGTTTCCAGCGCTACGCCTGGAACAAACCGTCCTCCGGCCAGGTGACCGAAAAATTGGCCTACGTGGTGATGCTGGATCGGTGGGGCTGGATGCTTGGCACCGGGATCTACCTGGAAGATGTCGAGCGCGCCACCCAGCAGGCACGGGATGAAGTCGCCCAAGGCATCCACACCACCATGCAGGCCATTGCCGCCATCGCACTGGTGGCGGTCCTGCTGGTCTTCGCTGGCGGCATGACCCTCAACGTGAGCGAACATCGCCTGGCCGACAAAAAACTGCAGCGGCTGAACCAGCGCATTGTCAGCCTGCAGGAGGAGGAACGCTCGCGGGTATCCCGCGAGCTCCACGACGGCATCAGCCAGCTGCTGGTGTCGATCAAATTCCAGTTCGAGCTGGCCAGTCATGTGCTCGAAAACGGCCAGGAAAACGGCCTGGGCATCCTCAAGAACGCAACGGATCGACTGGGAGAAGCCATCGGTGAAATCCGCAACATCTCCCACGACTTGCGCTCTTCCCTGCTCGACACCCTGGGCCTGCCCGCCGCCATCGGCCAGCTCGCGGCCGAATTCGAACAGCGCAGCGGCCTGGAGGTATCCTACCGAAGCAATGAGTTCGATTGCCGGCTGGAGAATGGCGCCCCGGTCTCGCTATTCCGCATTGCCCAGGAAGCCCTGACCAATATCGAACGCCACGCTGGGGCGAAACGTGTCGCTATCACCTTGTTTGGCTCCGCTCAATCCTTGCGCCTGACGGTGGTGGATGACGGAATGGGCTTCAATGTCCCGCAAGTCGAACGTGGCCATGCCGGCATCGGCCTGCGTAACATCCGTGAACGGGTCGAGCATTTCGGCGGACGACTGGAACTGACGTCGACGCCGGGTCGAAGTGAATTGGACGTCCTGTTGCCCATGGCCCTGTCGGCCACCGAAAGCTGATGCGCGCCCTTTATACCGAGAGCACCTGCCGATGAACCTGCCCCCTGCGATCCGCGTCGCGCTGGTTGACGATCACTCCCTGGTCCGCGATGGCATCCGGGCCTTGCTGTCCGTCATGCCCCAACTGGATGTGGTGGGCGAAGCCGAGAACGGCGCGCAGGCGATCGAGATGGTCGGGCGCTGCCAGCCAGACCTGCTGCTGATGGACATCGGCCTCAAGGACATGAACGGGCTCGAATTGACCCGGTTGCTGGGCAAACAGTACCCCAACCTCAAGATCCTGGTTTTGAGCATGTACGATAACCATGAGTACGTGAGCGAGTCGGTGCGTTCCGGCGCCAGCGGCTACGTCCTCAAGAATGCGCCTTCACGGGAAATCATCGCCGCCATCGAGGCCATCATCAGCGGCGGCACCTTCTACAGCGCAGAGATCGCCCAGCGGCTCGCCACCGCTCCCAACACCGATGACGAGCTGACACCCCGCGAGCGCCAGGTGCTACTCAAAATGGTCCAGGGCCTGAACAACAAGGAGATGGCCCGCGAGCTGGACATCAGCGTGCGCACCGTCGAAACCCACCGCCTGAGCATCCGCCGCAAGCTCAACATCGACAAACCCGCGGCCCTGGCGAAGTACGCGATCGACCATGGGATCATTGCCCACTAGACAGCGAAGCGCACCGCTGCACCGACGAAAGCCCCCAGCGACTGCCCGACGCGGCCGCGCGATGAGTCGCCAGCGCCCCGCCCCCGTGACAGCCCGCGAAGACTTTTACTACACTGCCCCGTCTTGTCCCCTTCCCTTGCGAGACGTGTGCCCCGATGAAAAATATAACAAGCACAATGACATTCTGCGGCCTGCTGGCACTGTCCTGCGGCGCCCAGGCCGAGCCGGCGCCTTCGCATCTGGACCTGGTCCTGCAACGGGGTGAATTGACGGTGTGCACCACCGGCGACTACAAGCCCTACACCTACAAGACTGAAACCGGAGAATACGAAGGCATCGACACCGACATGGCGCGCTCCCTGGCAGCAAGCCTGGGCGTCAAAGTGCAATGGGTACAGACCACCTGGAAAACCCTGATGCCGGATATGATCGCGGGCAAATGCGACATCGGCATGGGCGGGATCTCGGTGACCCTCGAGCGCCAGAAGAAAGCCTACTTCAGCAACACGCTGGACGTGGATGGCAAGATCCCGCTGGTCCGTTGCGAAGACCAGTCGCGCTACCAGACCCTCGAACAGATCAACCAGCCTTCGGTGCGCCTGGTGGAACCGGCCGGCGGCACCAACGAAGCCTTCGTCCGTGCCTTCGTGCCCAAGGGCCAGCTCAGTCTTCATGACAATGTGACCATCTTCCAGGAACTGCTGGACAAGAAAGCCGACGTGATGATTACCGATGCCTCGGAAGCGCTCTACCAGCAGAAACTCAAGCCTGGCCTGTGCGCCGTCAACCCGAGCCGTTACCTGCAATATGGCGAGAAGGCCTACCTGCTGCCACGGGACGACACCACGTGGAAGATGTATGTCGATCAGTGGTTGCACCTGAGCAAGGCGAACGGCAGCTACCAGAAAGTCATTGGGCAATGGCTGGCGGTTCCGGACGCTCAATGACCGCTTGATGTGCTGAACGTTGAGGGAGCGAGCAGGCTCGTGATGGAGGTGTCGGTTACAGCAAGATTGACTGTGCCGACGCCATCGCGAGCAGGCTCGCTCCCACAATAATCGAGGATGACCGAAGAACGTTGTCTACCCCGGGTTCACCGCTCGCGACGGCGGCGTGTCAACTCACTGCGCAGCCCGTACCTTGGCGATCTCGTCGTACATCATTTTCACCAGGTTGGCATCCAGGGACTTGGCGAACTTATCAATCACCGGCTGCACCCGCTCGCGAAAGCGATCCTTCTCGGCTGGGCTGACTTCGTTGACCGTCATCGCGCCGGCCAGCGTCGCTTTTGCCTTGTCCATGCTCGCTGCGGTGGCATCTCGCTGGAATTTCTGCGCCTCGGTAGCGGCCTCGCGAATCATCGCTTTCTCATCGTCGTTGAGGCGACTCCAGGTTTTCTGGCTGATGATCAACGACTGCGGGTTGAAGATATGGCCCGTTACCGAAAGATACTTCTGCACCTCGTAGAACTTGTTGCCTTCGATCACCGTGAAGGGGTTCTCCTGGCCGTCGATGGTGTGTTGCTCAAGGCCGGTGTAGACCTCGGGAAACGCCATCGGCACAGGGTTGGCCCCCAGTGCGGAGAAGGTTTCCAGATAGATCGGCGACTGAATGACGCGAATCTTCAAGCCCTGCATGTCTTCAAGCCGGGTCACCGGGTGCTTGCTATTGGTCAGGTTACGAAACCCGAGATCCCAATAGCCCAGGCCCACCAGCCCTTTGCTGTCCAACTGCGCCGCGAGCTTCTGGCCGACCGGGCCATCGATCACTGCATGGGCTTCTTCGGCGTTGTTGAACAGGAAAGGAAAGTCGAGCATGGCAAAATCGGGGGCCTGGGCCGCCAGAATGCCGGAGTTGAGCACGGTGATGTCCAGCGTGCCGCCCTGCAGGGCCGAGACCGTCTGCACGTCGCCGCCCAATGTCCCGCCAGGGAACAGACGGACCTTGATCTTGCCGCCACTTTTTTCGCTGAGCAGGTCAGCGAATTTCTGCGCACCCTGGCCCTGTGGATGCTCCTTGACGTTCTGGAACGCGAATCGCAGGGTGCGTTCGCGGATCTCCTCCGCGTGGCTCGCCATGCTGCCCAACAACAACCCCGTTGCACACGCCCCGGCCACCAGGGCTTTCATCAGTTTTTGCATTTCACTCTCCAATCATTATTGTTTTAAGGTCGAGCTACCAAAGGCTTACACCGGTGTCACCCGGTGAAGAATTTCAACGGCCCAAGGACCAATTGCGGGAACATCACCAACAGGAACAGCACCACAAGCTGCGCGAGCAGAAACGGCCATACGCCGCGGACAACTTCTTCGAAGTCCAGCTTTGCCACCCCGCAAACCACATTGAGCACCGTCCCCACGGGCGGCGTGATCAGGCCGATGGCCGTGTTGATCAGAAACAGCACGCCGAAGTACACCGGGTCGATACCCGCCTGGACGACAGCAGGCATCAATACCGGAGTGAGGATGAGGATGGTCGGGGTCATGTCCATCACCGTCCCCACCAGGATGATCAGCACCATCATCACCATCAGCAGCAGGGTCGGGTTGTCCATGAACGGTGACAGCAATTCCGCCAACTGGCCCGGGAGATCGGCGATGGTCACCAGCCAGGACGAAACCATGGCCGCCGCCACCAGTAACATCACCACCGAGGTGGTCTTGGCCGAGGACAGGATCACTTCATATAGCTGGCTGACTTTCATCTCCCGGTAGATCACCAGGGACACGAACAACGAATAGACCGCCGCGACCACCGCGGCTTCAGTGGGGGTGAAGATGCCGAATTTGAGACCCAGGACGATGATCAGTGGCAGACCCATCGCCCAACTGCCGTCGAGCAATGTACGCAGCACTTCGGCACGGGAACGCTTCGGCGGCGTCTCGACATGCTCACTGCGCGAGATGTACCACCAGGCCAAGGCCAGCGAAGCCCCAAGCATCAGTCCAGGCACGATGCCGGCCAGGAACAGCTTGGATATCGACACCCCGGATGCCACGCCAAACACAATAAAACCGATACTCGGCGGGATGACCGGTGCAATGATGCCACCGGCCGCGATCAGGCCGGCCGACCGTCCCCGGTTATGCCCGGCCAGCACCATCATTGGCACCAGCAACGCCGCCAGTGCCGCGGCATCGGCCACGGCGGAGCCGGAGAGCGACGCCAGCAGGCAGGACGCGATAATCGCCACGTAACCGAGACCGCCGCGCTTGTGTCCCACCAGCGCCATGGCGATGTTGACAATGCGTTTGGACAAGCCGCCGGCATTCATGACCTCGCCGGCCAGCATGAAGAACGGCACGGCCATCAGCGGGAAGCTGTCCGCGCCGTTGAGCAGGTTCTGGGCGATGATTTGCGCATCGAACAGATCCAGGTAAAACATCAGCGCCACGCTGACCACCAGCAACGCAAACGCAATGGGAATGCCCAGCGCCATGCTGCCTATCAAAGAGCCGAGAAAAATAACCAGCGTCATGGGCGATCACTCTTGATGGGGTTATGCGTCATCGCCTCGACGGCGTCATGGTCCTGGATCACGACCCATTCGTCGTCGCCGAGCTTGCCAGACAAAGCCAGGTAGAGCTCATAGAGCAGGATCAAGGCTGCGCTGGCGCCAAACACCAGGCCGGCAGCGTAAAACACCGCCATCGACAAGCCGGAGGCCGGTGCGACCACGTGCAGGTTGATCACCACCTGCTGCCAACTGCCCATGAAGATCAACCAGCAGATGTACAGCATCAGCAAATGCCCGATGACCAGACAGGCGCGCCTGACCAAAGGCGGCAAGCGCTTGACCAGGCTGTCCATCCCCAGGTGCGCACGATCCTTGAGCGCCACCAAGGCTCCGAGAAAAATCATCCAGACGAAGAACCAGCGTGAAAGCTCCTCGGACACACTGATTCCGGAATTGAAGGCATAACGCAGCACCACATTGCCGAACACCAGCACGGTCATCGCAACCATGCACAAGACAATCAGCAGCTTCAGCAGCTTGAAATACAGATCGACGACTTTGGTCATCTTGAAGACCTCTCAGGTTTTGTCGAATACCGGCACATGGCGCGATGGAGCCGCAGCCGCAGCCGTATAGGCCTGCTACAGGGCCGGATCGGAGATCAAGAGAATGGCTTCGAGATTGAAGCGAAGGGGCGAAGGGATGGCGTCGGGTGCCCGCAGACAGTTACGCATGGGTATTCCTCTGTTTTTATTATGGGTCTTGCTCGTACCGACAAGACGTACTGCGCCTAAAATGTACCAACCGGTTAGTACGGTCAATAACCCAAGCGAATGCGCATAACAAAGGGTGCGATTATCGGCTAATCCGGAGCCTCCACTCCGCCACGTCCCAAGGGTTTGTATCAGTCTGTGTATGAACCGCCGATTGATACGTAACTGTCGACTTCCCCTTCTTCCGACACACTGCCCAGATACATCCGTGCGTTTAACTGTGATCACCGGACAGCAGCACCCCTTCGCTGCTGCGCAATTGATCCATTAACCGCAAGGAGAACCACCATGTTCAATTTCCCAAAAGCTTCGTCCCTGGTAATCGCACTGGCACTGGTTAGCGGCTTCGGCCTGTCGAATGTCGCTTCGGCAACAGACAGCAGCGCCGCGGCGCATCAGTTGGCCGAAGGCGGCTCCGATCACCTGATTCAGAACCGTGTGGCCGAAGGCGGCTCCGACCGTTTGCTTGAGAATCGCGTCGCTGAGGGCGGGGCTGATCGTTTGCTTGAGAATCGTGTCGCTGAGGGCGGGGCTGATCGTTTGCTTGAGAATCGTGTCGCTGAGGGCGGGGCTGATCGTTTGCTTGAGAATCGTGTCGCTGAGGGCGGGGCTGATCGTTTGCTTGAGAATCGTGTCGCTGAGGGCGGGGCTGATCGTTTGCTTGAGAATCGTGTCGCTGAGGGCGGGGCTGATCGTTTGCTTGAGAATCGTGTCGCTGAGGGCGGGGCTGATCGTTTGCAGGAGCTGCGCGAGCGCAACGCCGCGGCAGTCGCCTAGATCGTCTCGAAACTCAGCGCTGCGACGCCCGCCGGGACCGTGTTATTCACTGCGGTCCCGATATCACCCTGTAGCGCTCACTCCTGTGTGGGCAAGCCTGTGGGAGCAAGGCTTGCCCGCGATAGCATCGCCCCGGTATTACTGTAGATCGAGGCGCCTGCATCGCGTGCAAGCCTCGCTCCCACAGTTGTTTTTGGGCAACTTCAGGTTCTGTGTCCACCACCGATTCCCTGTGGGCGAGCCTGCTCGCGAAAGCGGCCGACCAGCCCCCCCCACTTCCTGACTCAATCAACAGGGCTCTGGCGAAAACTCACCGCCAGCCTATTCCAGCTGTTGATGGTGCTGATCGCCATTGTCAGGTCCACCAGCTCCTCCTCACTGAAGCAGGTACGGGCCTGGGCATAGACATCGTCGGGTACCTGGCTCTGGGCCAACAGCGTCACCGCTTCGGTCCAGGCCAGGGCGGCGCGCTCACGGTCAGTAAAAAAGCAACTATCGCGCCATACAGCCACTGCGAACAGACGCCGTTCGGTTTCACCCAGACGTCGTGCATCCACCGAATGCATGTCGGTGCAGAAAGCACACCCGTTGAGTTGCGAAGCGCGGATCTTGATCAGGTGCAGAAGCGCCGCTTCGATACTCAGGCGGCTGGTCAGCGCTTCCAGGCCAATCATCGCTTTCATCGCCCCTGGGGACGCACTGTAGTAATCCAGACGCTGGTTCATGACGGGCTCCGTGGCAGTGATCCCTTCACGGTAGAACCTGAAGGCCATCGGCGACAGATCCAATTGGCCGAAAAAACCAGGGCCATCCAACGCCAGACCAATCTGCCGGATTTTCTCCACGCAACTTCTATCCAGACGCACAATGCAGGTAATCTTGCAGCTTTGACGCTGCCGCCAGGCGATTGTCCGGGAGCCCGCGGGTATGGAACTTCATGTCGTCATCAATGGCCGCAAGGACCTGACAAGTCAGTTGTACCAGCAGTTGCGCAGCGCCATCGAAAGCGGTCGCCTGACTGCCGGCACACAACTGCCCCCCAGCCGCCTGCTCGCCGAACAGTTGGGCGTTTCGCGCAAGACCGTTTCCGACACCTACGCCCAGCTGACCTACGAAAACTTTCTCACCGGCATCATCGGCAAAGGCACCTACGTCAATGCGCGGCCAGCCAAGATCGTGCGCAAGCAAAGCCATCGGGAGCTGGCCGGGGCCGACGTGGTCGAGGCCTGGCGCAACATGCCGGACCTGTTGCGCCATCCGACGCCGGAAAGCGCATTACGCTACGACTTCATCGGCGGTGCCACCGGCAAGGGGCAGTTTCCCCTGGACGATTGGCGTCGTTGCACTGCCCACGCCCTGCGCCAGATCGCCAATGCCAAGGGCCTCTACAGCCAACCCGAGGGTCTGCCCGCACTGCGCAATGCCATCGCCCGGCACATCGCATTTTCCCGGGGGTCAATTGCCAGGACGATGATGTGGTGGTGTGCAACGGCGCGCAACAAGCCCTGGACCTGATCTCACGGGTATTGACCCGGCCCGGCAGCCTGGTGGCGATGGAAGACCCGGGGTATCCACCGGCGCGACTGCTGTTCGGCTCCCACGGCGCCACGGTGGTCGGGGTCCCGGTGGATGAGCAAGGCATGCGGGTCGACCTGATTCCGGACGGCACGCGGCTGATCTACGTCACGCCTTCCCATCAGTTCCCCCTGGGCATGCCCCTGAGCCAAGCACGGCGCGAGGCCCTGCTGGCGCGGGCCTATGAGCTCGGCGCGATCATCATCGAAGACGATTACGACAGCGAATTCCGCTATGAAGGCCGGCCTGCCGACTCGCTGCAGAGCATGGACGAACGAGGCATCGTGGCGTACGTCGGGACGTTCTCAAAGACCCTGTTGCCGGAGTTGCGGCTTGGCTACGCCATCCTGCCGCCAGCGATTCTCGAAGCGGTGATCCTGGCCAAGCGCCTCACCGACCAACACACGTCCACCCTGCCCCAATGGGCGCTGGCCAAGTTCATCGCCGAAGGTTGCCTGCTCAAGCACATTCGTCGCTGCCACACCTTGTACGCCGGACGTCGCGAGCGGATCCTGGCGCGCATGGCCGGTGACCTGTCGCCCTGGTTCGAAGCCGTGCCCACCACCGCCGGCTTCCACCTGGCGGTATTGTGCAAAGTACCGATCGATCTGCCGCTGGTGGTCGAGTTGGCGAAAAAAGTCGAGGTCGGGCTGTACCGCCTTGATGGTTTTTTCAACGAAGCACCACCGCGACAAGGGCTGTTCTTCGGTTTTGGTGCCATCGAAGTCCTGGACATCGACATCGCCCTGGATCGCTTGCGGGACATCCTTCAGCAGGTCGCCTGAACGATTGGACTGCCTGCTTATCCGCCCATTGGCTGTTTAAGCCTCGCCCATGCAGGCCTATCCTGCACGGGTACCGTTGATTGTGAACATCCCGTCCGACTTGATTCAGGAGCCTGAACGATGTCTCGCCAAGTGATCAATACCGTCCAGGTGCAAGCCACCCCCGGTCGCTCGGAAGAGCTGGGCCGACAGTTGCAGCAAATCGTCGAAACCCTGCGCACCCAGCCCGGTTGCGACGCCTACATGGTCGACCGGTGTCCGGTGGACGGCGACCGCTGGACCGTCAGCGCCCGCTGGCAATCGGAAGCAGCCATGCAAGCCCACTTCAACTGCCCCGAAGTGCAGGGTTTTATCGGCCTGATCGACAGTCGCCTGGCCCGGAGCGTGGACTTCAATAGTTTCCCGATTGTCTGAGCTGCCCGCACTCCTGGGCCGTGCCCCATGTGGCGAGGGGATTTAGCGAAACGTCGCACCGCCCCGCTCGAGTGCGCAGCACTCGCCAGATAGGCGCCGTCACGAATATCTTGGGGCCGCTGCGCAGCCCGGCGGGGATAAATCCCCTCGCCACAGGGTTACGGTCCAGTCAGTTGCAAATCCGTAGTAGGCCAATTGGTCTACCGGCCTTCCGAAAGATTGGAGGTTTGCTTGCCCCACCAGCGGGCATAGGGTGGATCCATCGCCGCAACAGCGCGGACCCACTCCAAACCCACGAAGGCCACTGCCATGAAAACCCTCTGCCTGATCGCCGCCCTCAGCCTGCTGCCTGTCGCCCAGGTCTACGCCCACGAAGCCGCACCTTCGGAAAAGGTCCAGGTGTTGCAGGAGAAAATGCTGAAGAACCTACCGGGCAAAAAAGCCATGATGCTGACCGTTGACTACGCCCCAGGCCAGTCATCCATCGCCCACAAACATGAAGGCACGGCCATGGCCTATGTGCTCGAAGGTGCCATTACCTCCCAGGTCAAAGGCGAGCCGACGACCACCTACAAGGCCGGGGAGTTCTGGTACGAGGCGGCGGGTTCCGAGCACCTGGTCTCGAAAAACGCCAGCGCGACCGCGCCGGCGAAACTGCTGGTCTTCATGGTGATGGGTGAGAAGGAGGCGGTGTTGATTCCGCTGAAGAACTGACGGTTCACCACACACTTCCCCTCTGTGGGAGCGAGCCTGCTCGCGATAGCGGAGGCACAGCCAACATCGCCGTCGACTGATCCGACGCCATCGCGAGCAGGCTCGCTCCCACAAGGAAAATCGGTGCTGCGCATGAACCGCGCCCAATAAAAAGCCCCGCATCTCTCGATGCGGGGCTTTTCATTCAACGCCGGATCAGTTGGCCGTTACGACCGCCTGACCTGCCAACGCCAGGTCCAGCAGTTCGCGGTTGGCGACTGCGTACATGGCGTAATCGGTGGCGCTGGCGGCACGAATGTCCACCAGCATGGCACGCCAGCGCTCGACCATGTCCTGCTGCTGCTCCAGCCACAGCGCAAGACGGGTTTCCACGTCCTGGCTACCGTCGCCCTGTTGCAGGACCGAGATGGTGATCGCCCGTTGCTGCCAGTCGACGTCATCGCGGAACGCTTCGCGGGCCAGGGCCTGCCAGTTGTTTTCCACCGGCAAGGCACTGATCTGCTGCAGGTACCAGGTGATGTCCAGGGCGCTGCCCACGGCGAAGTAGGCCTTGGCCACATCGGCGGCGTTCTGACCGGTGACGTCGGACGCCTCGATGATCGGCAGCAAGGTGTACAGGTGCGTAGTGCCTGCAACCATGCGCGCCAGCAGCTCCGGCACACCGGCGGCCACGTAGGCCTGGTAGCGGGTCTGCCAGCCCTCGCGGGTCGGGCCTTCCAGCAGTTCGTCGAGCTTGAGGCCCAACGCCGCCAGGTGCGGACCGAAGTGAGCCACATCGCGAGCAGCGTTCTGCTCGTTACGGCGGCTGCGCAGGAACCAGCGGGTCGCACGACGGCCCAGGCGCATCAACTCATCCATCAACTCCAGTTGCACGTCGGCCGACACCTGGTGGTCCAGGGCTTCGATCTGACGGAACCAGTGTGGGAGGTGGAAGATGTCCCGCACGATCACATATGCGCCCGCCACGTTCGCCGGGCTCATGCCCGTGGACTCCTTGAGCCGTTGAACGAAGGTGATGCCCATGTGGTTGACCAGGTCGTTGGCGATCTGGGTGCTGACGATTTCACGCTTCAGGCGATGGCGACGCATGGCCTCGGAGAACTTGTTCACCAGCGTCGCCGGGAACGCGGTCTCCATGTCACGGGTCAGGTAGTCGTCGTCTGGTACCAGGGAGTTGAGCAGCGCTTCCTTGAGGTCGATCTTGCTGTAGGAGATCAGCACCGACAGCTCGGCACGGGTCAGACCATGGCCCGCCGCGACACGTTCAGCCAGCTGTTCTTCGGTCGGCAGGAACTCGATTGCACGGTCCAGCTTGCCACGCACTTCCAGATCGTTCATCAGGCGCTTGTATTCGGCGATCCGCACGAATGCGCGACGGGCCGCCAGGGACAGGGCCTGGGTCTGCTTGTAGTTGTTGCCCAACACCAGGCCACCGACTTCGTCGGTCATGCTCGCCAGCAACTGGTTACGTTGCTTGTCGGTCATGTCGCCGGCCTGCACCACTTCGTTGAGCAGGATCTTGATGTTCACTTCATGGTCGGAGCAGTCCACGCCGCCCGCGTTGTCGATGAAGTCGGTGTTGGTGGCGCCGCCATGCAGGCCGAACTCGACACGGCCCAACTGGGTCATGCCCAGGTTGCCGCCCTCGCCCACCACCTTGCAGCGCAGTTCGTTACCGTTCACGCGCAGCGCATCGTTGGCCTTGTCGCCGACATCGGCGTGGCTTTCGGTGCTGGCCTTGACGTAGGTGCCGATACCGCCGTTCCACAACAGGTCTACCGGTGCCTTGAGCAAGGCGTTCAGCAGTTCGGTCGGGGTCAGCTTGTCGGCTTTGATGTCGAAGCGTGCCTGCATCTGCGGGGTGATGGCGATGCTCTTCGCGCTACGCGAGAAGATGCCGCCGCCTTCGGACATGATGCTGGTGTCGTAGTCGGTCCAGGCCGAACGCGGCAGGTCGAACAAGCGCTTGCGCTCGGCGAAGCTGCTGGCAGGTTCCGGGTTCGGGTCGATGAAGATGTGCAGGTGGTTGAACGCCGCGACCAGTTGCAGCTTGTCGGACATCAACAAACCGTTACCGAACACGTCGCCGGCCATGTCGCCCACGCCGACCACAGTAATGCTGTCTTCCTGGACGTTGATGCCGCGCTCGCGGAAGTGGCGCTGCACGCCGACCCACGCGCCCTTGGCGGTGATGCCCATTTTCTTGTGGTCATAGCCAGCCGAACCGCCGGAGGCGAAGGCGTCGCCCAGCCAGAAGCCGTAGTCGATGGCAATGCCGTTGGCGATGTCGGAGAAAGTCGCCGTGCCTTTGTCGGCAGCCACCACCAGGTACGGGTCATCGTCGTCATGCCGCACGACGTTGGCCGGCGGTACCAGGGCGCCATCCTTGAGGTTGTCGGTGATGTCCAACAGACCGGAGATGAAGATGCGGTAGCAGGCGATGCCCTCGGCCGCGATCTCGTCCCGGCTGCCGCCCAGTGGCAGGCGACGCGGCAGGAAACCACCCTTGGCGCCGACCGGCACGATCACCGAGTTCTTCACTTGCTGGGCTTTTACCAGGCCCAGGACTTCGGTGCGGTAGTCTTCTTCACGGTCGGACCAGCGCAAGCCGCCACGGGCAACGTTGCCGAAGCGCAGGTGCACGCCTTCAACCCGTGGCGAGTAGACGAAGATCTCGAACTTGGGCACCGGCTTCGGCAGTTCCGGGATCAGGTGCGGGTTGAACTTGAAGCTGAAGTAGGACTTGTTCTGGCCGTGGGCGTCGGTCTGGTAGAAGTTGGTCCGCAGGGTGGCCTTGATCAGGTCCAGGTAGCGACGCAGGATGCGGTCTTCGTTGAGCACCTGGACGTCGTCCAGTGCCGTGAGGATCGCCTGCTCCAGACGCAGTTGCTTGTCTTCCAGGTCCTCGCCGGTGAGCTTGCGGGCCAGGTAGAAGCGGGTCTTGAACAACCGGGTCAGCTCGCGAGCGATGTCGGTATGGTTGTTCAGGGTGCTGGCGATATAGCCCAGGTCGAAGCCCAGGCGGATCTGCTTGAGATAGCGGGCGTAGGCACGCAGCAGTGCCACGTCGCGCCACGGCAGGCCGGCGGTCAGCACCAGGCGGTTGAACGCATCGTTCTCGGCGTCACCGCTCACGATGTGGACGAAGGCGTCCTGCAAGGTGTCGTTGAGCTGCTGAATGTCGAGGTTCACCCCTTCGGCGGCGGTGAAGGCGAAGTCGTGGATCCAGAACTCGCGGCCATTGGTATGGCGCAGGCGATACGGGAACTCACCCAGTACGCGCAGGCCGAGGTTTTCCAGGATCGGCAGCACATCGGACAGCGCCAGCGGCGTGTCGGCGTGATACAGCTTGCAGTGCAGCTCACGCTGGCCGGACACCTGGCCCAGCGGCTGGTAGAAGCTCATGACCAGCGGATTTTTTTCGTTCAGGCTCAGCAGGTGCTGCATGTCGACCACCGCCGAATGCGCAGCAAAGCGCTCGCGGTAGCCGGCCGGGAAGCCTTTCGGGTAGTCGGCGAGCACGTTGGTGCCCTGGGCTTCGCCGAAGCTCTCGATGACCAGGCTGGCGTAGTCGTCCTGCCAGCTGCGGCAGGCCTGCACCACTTCTTTTTCCAGCAGCAGCGGGTCGATGTCGATGCGGTTCTTCGGGTCCACTCGCAGGATCAACTGCACGCGGGCCAGTACCGACTCGGAGAAGAACGTCCAGAATTCGCAGTCCGAGGCCTTCAGGCGATCCATCAGCACTTGCTGGATCTTCTGGCGCACTTCGGTGGAATAGATATCGCGCGGCACGTAGGCCAGGCAGTAGCAGAAACGGCCGTACGGATCTTTGCGCAGGAACACGCGGATCTTGTTGCGTTCCTGGATCTGCACGATGGACATCACGGTGCTGAACAGCTCATCCACCGGGGTCTGGAACAGATCGTCGCGGGGCAGCACTTCGACCACCTGGGCCAGTTCCTTGCCCAGGTGCGCCTTGGCCTGGAAGCCCGAACGACGTTCGATTTCGGCGACCTTGCGGCGAATGTACGGAATAACGCGCACACTCTCGCCATACACCGAGGAGGTGTACAGGCCCATGAAGCGGCATTCCTTGATGACCTTGCCGTCAGCGTCGATTTCACGGATCGACACATAATCCGGGTAAGCCGGACGGTGTACACGGCTCGGGTGCGCGGCCTTGGCGAACGACAGCGGCGTCGGTTCGCGCAGGTAGTTGACGGCGTAGTCCTCGATGCGCAAGTCATCGGCGGTCAGGCCGGCGCGCAGCAGCTTGGTCAGGCCGAGGAACGACTCGGGGTCGTACTCGATATGGCCGCCATCGGCATCGTCACGGACCACGAACTCTTCATAGCCCAGGAAGGTGAAGTGGTTGCCCACCAGCCACTCCAGGAAGGTCTTGATCTCGCTTTTTTCGTCGGCATCGATGGTGTAGGCGCTGTTGTCCAGGCTGGTGAGGATCTCCTGGACCTTGTCCTTCATCGGCTCGAAGTCGGCCACGGCCACGCGCACTTCGCCCAGCACCTGCTCGAGTTCCTTGCTCAGGACGTTGAGTTCGGCGGCGTTGGCGCAGCGGTCGATTTCCAGGTACATCAGCGACTCTTGCAGGACGCCCTCGCCCTGAGTGCCCTTCGGCAGGATTTCCAGCAACTCGCCCTTGCTGCCACGACGCACGCTCAGCACGGTGGTTTGCAGGGTATGGATGCTGTAGCCGCGGCGGTTCAGCTCGGTGCGTACCGAGTCCACCAGGAACGGCAGGTCGTGGTGCAACACTTCCACGGCCGTATGGGTCGACTGCCAGCCGTGGCGTTCGTAATCGGGGTTGTAGACGCGAACCTGCGATTGCGCGTGGTCGAAGCGCTCAAGCAGGCGCCAGGCGGACAAGGTGCAGCCGGCGAGGTCGGACAACCGGCGCTGGGTAAGTTCATCGAGGGAAATGATGCCGAAGAATTGTTCAGCAAACAGCGCCACTTGTGGCAGTGCCTGTTCACTGATGTGCTGCGCCAGTACCGCTTGCAGTTGATGCTGGAAGTCGGCTTTGCTGGCTGCGGTGAAGAACGCCATCTGTGGTACTCCGCTTGGGCTTGTTATTGATGGAAGCGTCATGCAGCCCCTTTCGGGCTGCCGGCCATCCTGTTCCTGATTCTCGGGCAGAGGAAACAGGACGACAGGTGGGTGAAGCTGGACAAGACCCGCAGGTCACATTCCATTTCCATGTCACGGGCATCTACAGGAAATGCCCGTGCAAGTGCGCATCCGTTGCGCAGCTTAACGAGTGCGATAAGGCCCCTGCTTGCAGCGCTGCGACATATTCGGACATCGGCTAGCGTATGCATCGAACAACCCTAGCAGCCTGGGGAACAATCGGCACCCCGCGATGTGAAATCGTGTACAGATGACGGCTGTGGTCGCAGTAAATCCCCCAGGCTGGCAAACTTCGCTTCTTCGCACCCGCAAGGCTCATCGAGCCAGGAGCCGTCCCGATGCAAATGACCACCGCCCTTCTGATCGCCAACCCGTGCGATGACGAAGAAGACAACATGGCCATGCTTTGCTGCCACAGCGCCCAGGGCGAAATGTTCCTGATGACCCGCTACCCCGACGAAGACGAACTGGAAATCGCCCTCGATGGCGAGCCGTCGACCCTGGACGGCGTGAAAGTCACCCTCAGCCCGACATTGCTGAAAATCGAAATCGCTGCGGCCGATGCCGATGCGCTCAATGGCGACGATGTGCTGGAAATCAGCCATGACACCGATGAAGCCGACTTGGCGGAGGTCGAACTGACGTTGCAGAACATCCTCAGGGGTGTAGGGACCTACGTCAGACAGAATTGATTTCAGCGTCAGCGCGGCCGCTATCGCGAGCAGGCTCGCTCCCACAAGGGACCTGTGGCGGCCACTATTCCGATGCCACCTCACAACCCTGTGGGAGCGGGCTTGCCCGCGAAGACGGTGTGTCAGCCAACCTCATCGCCACTGATCCACCGCTATCGCGAGCAAGCCCGCTCTCACCAGGGACCTGTGGCGGCCGCTATTCCCGAGAACACCTCGTCCTCACTGTGGGAGCGAGCCTGCTCGCGATAGCGGCGGTCCAGCCACCTGCCCCCTGATCGACATCCACCGTCGGTCGCCCCTCCCGCACAACGCCCTTGACGACCCACCGGGTTCTGAGGTTTCCTGAAACCGGTTTCAGAGCCGCTAATAAATCCAATAAGCAGGTTTCAATCCGTGAATTCTTTCTCCGCCGCCCAGCGCAGCCGCGTGACCATGCTCGATGTCGCCGAACGCGCCGGGGTTTCCAAGGCCAGCGTCTCGCGGTTCATCGGCGAGGACCGCGCCCTGCTCTCCGAGGCCATCGCCCGGCGCATCGAGCAGGCGATCAGCGAGCTGGGCTATCGCCCCAACCAGATGGCCCGAGGCCTCAAGCGCGGCCGTACCCGCCTGATCGGCATGCTGGTGGCCGATATCCGCAACCCCTATTCGATTGCCGTGATGCACGGTGTGGAAACCGCCTGCCGCCGCCACGGCTACAGCCTGGTGGTGTGCAACACCGACCGCGACGATGAACAGGAACGTCAGCATCTGGCCCTGTTGCGTGCCTACAACATCGAAGGGCTGATCGTGAACACCCTGGGTCATCACCGGGACGAACTGCTTGAACTGCGCAGCGAGATGCCCCTGGTGCTGGTGGATCGCAAGGTCGATCGGCTCGAAAGCGACTTGGTCGGCCTGGACAACCCCGCAGCGGTGAAGATGGCGCTCGATCATCTCGAACAGCGCGGCTACCGCGACCTGCTGCTGGTGACTGAACCGTTCGACGGCACCAGTTCACGGATCGAGCGGGTCGACAGCTTCAAGTCGGAGATCGAACGACGCCCGGCCCTGGCCGGCGCCGTGGTGGAAATCCGCGATCAACTGACGACCCGGATCAAGACCTTCCTCGCCCAGCCGGGCCCTGGCCCCAAGGCGCTGTTCTGCGCCAACGGCATTGCCGCCCTGGCCGCCACCCAAGTATTGCGCGAACTGGGCTGCCAGCTGTTCGACGACGTGGGCCTGATCGCCCTCGATGATCTGGACTGGTACCCGTTGGTGGGCAGCGGCATCACCGCCCTGGCCCAACCGACCGCGGAGATCGGCGCCCGAGCTTTCGAGTGCCTGCTCAAGCGCTTGCGCGGCGACAACGGGCCGGTGCAGACCCTGGATTTTGCGGCGCAGCTGATTGAGCGTGGGTCGACCCGGGGGTTGGATCAATGATGGCCTGCTCACGAAGGGCCCCCCAAGCCTTTAATGCCAGTCAGTTAAGCCCGTGGGAGCAAAGCTTGCTCGCGATAGCGGTAAGTCAGTCAGCAACAATGTTGACCGGCCTGCCACTATCGCCAGCAAGCTTTGCTCCCACAGATTCTGCACCGTTTGATCCTTAACTGACTGGCATTGCCCCAAGCGCTCCCCTTTTTTTGAACAAAACTGAAACCGGTTTCAGAGGTGTAGAACAATGAATAAACCACCCGTTTCCATCAGCCTGTCCAGCTACGGCGCCGACTTGGTGCGGCAGCAAGGTCAAGGCCGTTTCACCCTGCTATTGGCTGCCGCCGGTGCCTCGCGGATCGAATGGCGCGAAGAACTGCTTACCCACGAGCAGCCCGCCGAGCTGGCGGCCAGCGCCCAGGCCCAAGGCCTGCAAAGTATTTTTTCATCGCCCCTCGAACTGTGGCTTGCCGACTGCGTCCAGCCCAATCCCGCCCTGTCGCTGGCCTTGCAGCGTGCCGAGGCGTTCGGTTCGAAATGGCTGAAAGTCTCGCTCGGGCATTTCACCGCGTCCCATGACCTGGCCGTCCTGGCGAACATGCTCGCCGTCAGCCCGGTGCAGTTGCTGGTAGAGAACGACCAGACGTTGCAGGGCGGCCGGATCGAACCTTTCCAACGGTTCTTCGCCGCCACTGAGCGACAAGAGTTGCCCATTGGCATGACCTTCGACATTGGCAACTGGCAGTGGCAGGACCAATCGGCGACCCAAGCGGCCCGGCTGCTCGGACGCCATGTGAGGTATGTGCATTGCAAGGCTGTGGCCCGTCGCGACGACGGCAAACTGATTGCGGTGCCGCCGGCGCAGGCTGATCTGCATCTGTGGGAACAGCTGTTCAAGCAGATGCCCGCCGGCGTGATGCGCGCCGCCGAGTACCCGCTCCAAGGCGATGACCTGCTGCAATTGACCACTGAACACGTCACCATCCTGGCTGGCCTCGGGCAAGCACACCGGGAGCCCGCCCATGTCTGAGTTCGATGTCTTGTCATTCGGCGAAACCATGGCAATGCTGGTGGCCGACAGCTGCGGCGACCTGGCCAACGTCAACCATTTCAGTAAACGTATCGCCGGGGCCGACAGCAACGTAGCCATCGGCCTGGCGCGACTGGGCTTCAACGTGGCGTGGCTGAGCCGGGTCGGCGCCGACTCCCTGGGACGCTTTGTCGTGCAGACGCTGGAGCAGGAAGGCCTGGATTGTCGTCATGTGGCGGTCGATCCAACGCACCCTACCGGGTTCCAGTTCAAATCCCGTAACGACGATGGCGGCGACCCGCAGGTGGAATATTTCCGCCGCGGCTCGGCGGCCAGCCACTTGTCGATCGACGCCATCGCTCCGTCGCTGCTGGGCGCCCGACACCTGCATGCCACCGGGATTGTGCCGGCGCTGTCGGTGACGGCCCGCGAGATGTCCTTTGAGTTGATGACCCGCATGCGCGAGGCCGGCCGCAGCCTGTCCTTCGACCCCAACCTGCGACCCAGCCTGTGGTCCAGCGAGTCGTTGATGATCCGCGAAGTCAATCGCCTCGCCGCCCTCGCCCACTGGGTCTTGCCCGGGCTCGGGGAAGGCCGGTTGCTGACCGGTTTCGACGACCCGGCCGACATCGCCGCCTTCTACCTGGACCAAGGCGCCAACGCCGTGGTGATCAAGCTCGGCGCACAAGGCGCCTATTACCGCACGCCGCAGGCCCAGGGCTTCGTGACTGGCGTGCCGGTGGCCCGGGTGGTGGACACGGTAGGCGCCGGGGACGGGTTCGCCGTCGGCCTGATCAGCGCGCTGCTGGAACACCGCGATATCACCGAGGCCGTACAGCGCGCCAACTGGATTGGCAGTCGCGCGGTGCAGAACCGAGGAGACATGGAGGGGTTGCCGACCCGAACCGAGTTATCGGCCGAGTTTGAGGGCGCCATTCGCGAGCAGGCCCTCTCTCACATGGGTTGCCGTTAAATCCGTGGGAGCGAGCCTGCTCGCGATCAAGGCCTGAAGTACACCGCAAATACACCTGCTGCAACAAAAACAACAAGCTCAGGAGTCAACGACATGCAAACGCTCAACCTCGCCACCCGCCGTTGGTGGTACATCATGCCCATCGTATTCATCACCTACAGCCTGGCCTACCTGGACCGAGCCAATTATGGATTCGCCGCAGCCTCCGGCATGGCCAAGGACTTGATGATTACCCCGGGGCTGTCGTCACTGCTCGGCGCGCTGTTTTTCCTCGGCTACTTTTTCTTCCAGGTGCCGGGAGCGATCTACGCGCAGAAACACAGCGTGAAGAAACTGATCTTCGTCAGCCTGATCCTCTGGGGCTCACTGGCGACGTTGACCGGCGTGGTGTCCAACGCCTACTGGCTGATCGTGATCCGTTTCATGCTCGGCGTGGTCGAAGCCGCCGTGATGCCGGCCATGCTGGTGTACCTGTGCCACTGGTTCACCCGGGCCGAACGCTCGCGCGCCAATACCTTCCTGATCCTCGGCAACCCGGTGACCATGTTGTGGATGTCGGTGGTGTCGGGTTACCTGGTGCAGCAATTCGACTGGCGCTGGATGTTCATCATCGAAGGACTGCCGGCGGTTCTCTGGGCCTTCATCTGGTGGCGCCTGGCGGACGATCGTCCGTCCGAGGCCAAGTGGCTCAGCGCTCAGGAAAAGCAGGACCTGGAAAGCGTGCTGGCAGCCGAACAAGTCGGCATCAAGGCAGTGAAGAACTACGCCGAGGCCTTCCGCTCGCCCAAGGTCATCATCCTGGCGTTGCAGTTCTTCTGCTGGAGCATCGGGGTCTACGGGTTCGTCCTGTGGTTGCCGTCCATCCTCAAGGCCGGCCTGCAAATGAGCATGGTCGAGGCCGGGTGGCTGTCGTCGTTGCCGTACCTGGCGGCCGTCGTCGCCATGCTCGGCGTGTCCTGGGCCTCGGACAAGGCACAGAAGCGCAAGCGCTTCGTCTGGCCGCCGCTGCTGGTGGCTTCCATCGCGTTCTACGCCTCGTACCTGCTGGGGCCTGAACATTTCTGGTGGTCCTACAGCCTGCTGGTGATCGCCGGCGCCTGCATGTACGCGCCTTACGGGCCATTTTTTGCCATCGTTCCGGAAATCCTGCCGGCCAACGTCGCCGGCGGCGCCATGGCGCTGATCAACAGCATGGGCGCGCTGGGCTCCTTCGGTGGTTCGTACCTGGTGGGCTACCTCAATGGCTCCACCGGCTCCCCGGGCATGTCCTTCCTGCTGATGAGTGGCGCGCTGCTGCTGTCAGTGGTGCTGACCCTTGCCCTCAAACCCGGCGCCAGCGACCGCGCCACCCCTCATTCCGCGACGCCGCACCCGGCGCCCGCCCATTCCTGAATCGAGACCCGCTCATGAAAAAGCACGTGGTGTTGTACAAGGCGCTGTCGGCGTCACTGATGGCCCGTTTGCAAGCCCAGGCCGACGTCACCCTCATCGACCGCCTGGATGCCCAGGGCCTGGCGCACCTGCGCGATGCCCTGCCCGGCGCCCATGGCCTCTTGGGCGCGAGCCTCAAGCTGGATGCATCACTACTGGACCTGGCGCCGAACCTGCAAGCCATCGCCAGCGTCTCGGTGGGGGTCGACAACTATGACATCGACTACCTGACCGAACGCCGGATCCTGCTGAGCAATACCCCGGACGTGCTGACCGAGACCACGGCCGACACCGGGTTCGCGCTGATCCTGGCGACGGCCCGCCGCGTGGTGGAACTGGCCAACCTGGTTCGCGCAGGCGGCTGGCAACAAAGCATCGGCCCCCGGCATTTCGGCACCGATGTCCACGGCAAGACCCTGGGCATCATCGGCATGGGCCGTATCGGTGAGGCCTTGGCACAGCGCGGCCACTTCGGCTTCGGCATGCCGGTGCTCTACCACAGCCACTCGCCCAAACCTGCCGTCGAGCAGCGATTCAATGCCCGCTACTGTTCGTTGGAAACGCTGTTGCGCCAAGCCGACTTCGTTTGCCTGACCCTGCCGTTGACGGCCGAGACCCAAGGCCTGATCGATGCACGAGCATTTGCGCAGATGCGCCCCGAGACCCTGTTCATCAATATCTCCCGGGGCAAGGTGGTGGACGAAGCGGCGCTGATCGACGCCCTGCGCAACGGCCAGATCCGTGGCGCGGGTCTGGACGTGTTCGAACGCGAACCCTTGGACCCGGACTCGCCGCTTCTGCACATGGACAACGTGGTGGCCACCCCGCATATGGGTTCGGCTACCCACGAGACCCGAGAGGCCATGGCGCGCTGCGCGGTGGACAACCTGCTGGCGGCACTGGCGGGAGAGCGACCGATGAACCTGGTGAACCGGGAAGCCTGGAAAGGTTGAGTCGTTTGCCACCGGCATCACGATCATCGCCAACAGACTTGCGCCGACAGGGTTCGGGAACCACCAAAAAACCGGCCCCATCCCTAATACCAGCCAGTTAAGGATCAAACGGCGCAAAACCTGTGGGAGCAAAGCTTGCTCGCGATAATGACAGATCAGTCAACATTGCTGCTGACCGACTTACCGCAATCGCGAGCAAGCTTTGCTCCCACAGGGCTGTGGCTTAACTGACTGGCATTAACCCCGTCCCGCCCCTTCTTAGGCGCGAGCCAGCCCATCAAGACGCAAGACCCGCTGGCAAAGACGCGGGATGAACGGTCGTCATCTCAAGCACGCTCGCTGGCGCGATGACTACGAGCCGATCACAATTGTGAACACCCGATCAAAATCCCGTTAGTCGCCACCCCCCGCCATGCATTAAAGTAACGCCCCCAGCCCCGGCGTTATCCGAACGCCCTGGGCCACCCTTTCCAGGAACCGTCACCGATGGAACATCGTGAAGCGCTGCTTGCGCTGCGAACCTTTCTTTCAACGCAGATCCTCGGCCAGGAAAAACTCATCGAGCGCCTGCTCATCGCCTTGCTCGCCGACGGCCACATGTTGGTAGAGGGCGCGCCGGGCCTGGCCAAGACCAAGGCCATCAAGGAGTTGGCCGAAGGCGTCGAGGCGCAGTTCCACCGCATCCAGTTCACCCCCGACCTGCTGCCCGCCGACATCACCGGCACGGAAATCTACCGTCCGGAAACCGGCAGCTTCGTGTTCCAGCAGGGACCGATCTTCCACAACCTGGTGCTGGCGGACGAAATCAACCGTGCCCCGGCCAAGGTCCAGTCGGCCTTGCTCGAAGCGATGGCCGAACGGCAGGTCAGTGTCGGGCGCAGCACCTATGAGCTGTCACCGCTGTTCCTGGTCATGGCCACGCAGAACCCGATTGAGCAGGAAGGCACCTATCCGCTGCCCGAAGCCCAGCTCGACCGGTTCCTGATGCACGTCAAGATCGGTTTCCCGGATGCCGCCGTGGAACGCCGCATCCTGCAACAGGCCCGGGGCGAAGCGTTGCACGGCGAAACCACGCCGGAGCGTCGGGTGAGCCAACAGGCGATCTTCTCTGCCCGCAAGGAAATCCTCGGCCTCTACATGGCCGACGCCGTGGAGGAATACCTGGTACAGCTGGTCATGGCGACCCGCACCCCGGCCAAGTTCGACCCGGAGTTGGCCGAATGGATCGCCTACGGCGCCAGTCCACGGGGCTCGATTGCCCTGGACCGCTGCGCCCGCGCCCACGCCTGGCTGGCCGGACGGGACTTCGTCAGCCCGGAGGACATCCAGGCCGTGCTGTTCGACGTGCTGCGCCATCGCATCATCCTGTCGTTCGAAGCGGAAGCCGCGGGCATTGATCAGGACCGGGTCGTGCAGCGGATTCTCGACGTCGTCGCTGTCGCTTGAGCATGAGTCATGAATAACCCACTCGCGCCTGCACCGGGCATCCGCGTCAGCCTTTCGGAGCTGATCGAGATGCGCCATCGCGTGCGCGAAGTGCAATTGTTCTCGACGCCGGGCCAGCGCAGCCCGCTGATCGGCCTGCACCACTCCAAGCTGCGCGGGCGCGGGGTGGACTTCGACCAGGTGCGGGTCTACCAGGCCGGCGACGACGTGCGCACCATCGACTGGCGCGTCACTGCCCGGACCCAGGAGCCCCACACCAAACTGTTCCATGAAGAGCGGGAACGGCCGATCTTCATCATGATCGAGCAGAGCCATCGCCTGTTCTTCGGTTCGGGGCAGGTGTTCAAATCCGTGCTTGCCGCCCAGGCCGCCAGCCTCATCGGCTGGGCCGCGCTGGGGCATAACGACCGGGTCGGCGGGCTGGTGTTCGGCAACAACACCCATTACGAGGTCAAGCCACGGCGCAGCAAGCAGAGCCTGTTGCAACTGCTCAACCGCCTGGTGCGGGTCAATCAGTCGCTGCACACCGAAAGCGAGCCGGACCGCGATTCATTCGGTGTTGCCCTGCGCCGGGCCCGCGAGGTACTGCGCCCCGGCAGCCTGGTCATCGTGATCTGCGACGAACGTGCGCTGTCCGACAGCGCCGAGCAGCAACTGAGCCTGCTGTCCCGTCACTGCGACCTGTTGCTGCTGCCGCTGTCGGACCCGCTGGACCACGCCCTCCCCGCTGCCGGGTTGCTGCGTTTCGCCCAGCGCGGCGCGCAGCTGGAACTCGACACGTTGAACGTCGAACTGCGCCAGGCCTATCGGGCCCAGGCCGAGGCACGCCAGGCGCGCTGGGAGTGGCTGGCGCAGAAGTTGCGAATCCTTATGCTGCCCCTCAGCACCCAGGGCGACATGGTCGAACAACTGCGCGAATACCTGAATCCCGGCCGAACGGGGAAAAGCCGATGAGCAGCCTCGATCAGTTGCAGCCGCTGATAGCGCCCCCTCCCGTCGGGTTCTGGCCCCCCGCGCCCGGCTGGTGGCTACTGCTTTTGTTGCTGCCGCTGCTGGGCCTGGGCCTATGGCACCTGCGCCGGTTCCTTCCCGTCAAGCGCACCACCGCCCGCACCGAGCAGCCCCTGGACCCGGTGCGCCTGGCCGCCCTGGCCGAACTGGCGCTGCTGCCCAAACCCTATGACGGCGCACCGGCCGGTGCCTGGCTGCAACAACTCAACGGACTGCTCAAGCGCCTGTGCCGCAACCACTATCCCTACAGCCAGAGCCACACCCTCAATGGACGAAAGTGGTTGGCCTTCCTGGATAACCGCTGCCCGGCGGCCGGCCTGACCCGCTGGATGGTGTTGGTCGAAGGCGCCTACAAACCCGAATGCAAGCTGGATGACAAGGCTATCGCCGGCCTGACCCAAGCCGTTGAAATCTGGATTCGAAAGCATGTTTGAGTTCGCCTGGCCGTGGATTTTTGCCCTGTTGCCGCTGCCCTGGCTGATGCGCCTGGTGCTGCCGGCGGCCGACAGCGGCGAGTCGATGCTCAAGGTCAGCTTCCTCGAAGACCTGGAAGGCCTCGTCGGACGTCGGGCCCGGACCAGTTTGCCGAGCTGGCGTCAGCAGGCGCCCTTCATCCTGCTCTGGCTGCTGTTGCTGATTGCCGCCGCTCGCCCGCAATGGCTGGGAGAGCCGCTGCCGATTGCCGCCAGCGGCCGTGACCTGCTGGTGGCGGTGGATGTCTCGGGTTCCATGGACTTCCCCGACATGCAGTGGAAGGACGAAGAAGTCAGCCGCCTGACGCTGGTCCAGCACATGCTCGGGGATTTTCTCGAAAGCCGCGAAGGCGACCGGGTCGGCCTGATCCTGTTCGGCAGCCAGGCCTATCTGCAGGCCCCGCTCACGTTCGACCGCCACACGGTACGGCGCTGGCTCGACGAAGCGCGCATCGGCATCGCCGGCAAGAACACCGCCATCGGCGACGCCATCGGCCTGGCCCTCAAACGCCTGCGCCAGCGCCCGGCTCACAGCCGCGTGCTGATCCTGGTCACCGATGGCGCCAACAACGGGGGCGAGATCGACCCGTTGACCGCCGCCCGGCTGGCCGCCGATGAAGGCGTGAAAATTTATCCCATCGGCATCGGTGCCGATCCGGAGCAAAGCGGCACCGCGGGTTTTCTCGGCGTCAATCCGAGCCTGGACCTCGACGAGCCGACACTCAAGGACATCGCCCACGCCACCGGCGGCCGCTACTTTCGCGCCCAGGACGGAGAGCAACTGTTGGCGATCAAGAACACCCTCGACCAACTCGAACCGGTGACCCAGCAACCGACCCAGGCCCGTCCCGCCCAGGCGCTCTATCAGTGGCCGCTGGCCGTTGCGCTGTTGTTGAGCGTGTTGCTGGTGGCCCGGGAACGCTGGCCGGACAACCCGTTGCAACGCCTGTTCAACCAGCCGCTGTTCCAACCGGCCCACCACGCCGAATGGCGCCAACGCCTCAAGCGCCTGCGTTTGCGGAGGCGCCGATGATCGCGCTCTGGCCGCACTGGCTGCGCCCCGCTTTCGTGTTGCTGCTGCCCCTGCTGGGCTGGTTGCTCTGGCAACTGTGGCATCGGCAGAAACGGGTGGGCCGCTGGCAGATGATCCTGCCCCCGGCGTTCCATGCCGTGCTACTCAGTGGCGGCAGCGGCCGGGAAAGCCGACTGCCCTGGATCGCTCTGGGCCTGGGTTGGTTGCTGATGGTGCTGGCATTGCTGGGGCCAAGCTGGGCGCGGGTCGAACAGACCAGCCAGAAACCCGCCGACCCGCTGGTGGTGGTGCTGGAACTGACGCCGGAAATGCTCGCCACCGACGTTCCACCTACCCGCCTGGAGCAGTCTCGGCGCAAGCTGCTGGACCTGCTGCATAACCGCAGCGATGCGCAGACGGCGATCATTGTCTATGCCGGCAGCGCCCATACCCTGGTGCCGCTGTCCGACGACCTGTCCACCAGCACCAACCTGCTCGAAGCCCTGGCGCCGTCGATCATGCCGCAAAGCGGCCATCGCGCCGACCTGGCGATCAACAAGGCCATGGCTCTGCTGGACCAGGGCGGGCTGGGCCATGGTCGGATCCTGTGGATCGGTTCGTCGTTGAACGAGCAGGAACGCCAAGGCATTCACCAGGTGCTCGACGGCTCCGCCACGCGCTTGTTGATGCTGGGCATCGGTACCCGGGAAGGCGCTCCGATAGCCCAGAGCGATGGCAGCTACCTCAAGGATGACCAAGGTGCGATCCTGCTGCCGCGCCTGGACAGCCCAAGCCTCAAATCCTTCGCCAACGAACTGGACGGCCGTTACCGCCCGGCACGCCTGGACGATAGCGACCTGAAAGGCCTTGGACTGCTGGCCGGCCCGCGCCATCTGCGCAGCGACGGCCAGACCCTGCGCCTGGACACCTGGGCCGATCAGGGTTATTGGTTGCTCCTGCCACTGTTGCTGCTGGCCGCCTGTGCCGGGCGTCGAGGCTGGCTGTTCTGCTTGCCGCTGCTGTTCGCCTTGCCGCAGACCGGCCATGCCTTCGAATTCCAGGACCTGTGGTTACGCCCCGACCAGCAGGGCCAGCATCTGCTCAAACAGAAGCGCCCGGCCGAGGCCGCCGAGCACTTCGAAGACAGCCAGTGGCAAGGGGTGGCCCTGTACGAAGCCGGCGCCTATGGCGAGGCCGCCCGACGCTTTGCCGAAGGCAACGACGCCCGCGCGCATTACAATCGGGGTAACGCGTTGGCCAAGAGTGGCGAATTGGAGGCCGCGCTGGATGCGTATGAACAGGCCCTGGAGTTGCAACCGGACCTGCGCCCGGCGCAAACCAACAAAGCCCTGGTGGAAAGCCTGTTGAAGGAACAGACACCGCCACCGGATGAATCCAAGCCAGCCGAAAGCGAAGAGCCGGGCCCCGCCGAGCAATCGCCGAACGCCGGTACGCCATCCCAACCTTCGGAAACCGAATCGCCCGCTGCCGAGACAACCACGGCGCAGGATGAAACCCAGGCGCCCCACAAGCCTGCGGTGGGCGAACAGGACGTACCGGGCAGCGAGTTGCCCGACGAGCAGACCACCACCCCACCGTTGCGTCCCGCCGCCGGCCAGCGCAACGAAGAAGAACAGCATCAAGCGCTGGAGCAATGGCTGCGCCAGATCCCGGATAATCCGGGCGAGCTGCTCAGGCGAAAATTCTGGTATGAACAGCAAAGCCATCAGGCCCAGGGAAAAACCCAATGATCCGCTTCACCGCCCAGTTCCTTGTCTTGCTGTTCTGGATCGGCGCCGCCCAGGCAGCGCAGTTGACGGCCAGCGTGGATCGCAGCCGCCTGAACTCCGGGGAAACGGTAGAGCTGACCCTGGAATCCACCGATGCCACGCTGTTCGGCAAGCCTGACCTGAGCCCGCTGCAGTCGCTGTTCGATGTGCGCGGCACCCGCCAGGTCAACCAGTTGACCACCCTGGACGGCGAAAACCGCGCAACCACGCGCTGGATCGTGACCCTGTTGCCACGCCAGAGCGGAACCGTGGTGATTCCCGCCGTGCATCTGGGCGAAGTGTCCAGCCAGCCGATCACCCTGCAAGTGATCGAAAGCGAGACCCGCAACGCGGCCGGAACCCTGGCACCGATATTCATCGAGGCCAGCCTCGACCAGAGTCACGTGTATGTACAGGCCCAGGCGATCCTGACCCTGCGCATCTACCATTCGGTGTCGCTGTACGACGACAGCAGCCTGACGCCCTTGCACATTCCCGATGCACGCGCCGAACAGTTGGGCGAGTCCCGCACCTATGAAAAAGTCATCAACGACGTGCGCCACGGCGTGATCGAACTGCGTTACGGCATCTATCCGCAACGCAGCGGCGAACTGACGATCCCGGCCCAGACGTTCAGCGCCACCCTGGTCGAGCCCGTGACCCAGGACTCGGCGCCGTCGGGGCCGAAGCCCGGCCAGTTGATGCGCGTCAGCTCGACACAACTGCGGCTGACCGTCGACCCCAAGCCGGCCAGCTACCCGGCCAATGTGCCATGGCTGCCGGCGCGCAGCCTGTCCTTGAGCGAGAGCTGGAGCCCGGAACCGACCCACAGCCAGGTCGGTGATTCCCTGACCCGCAGCCTGACCCTTGAAGCCGAAGGCCTGGCCAGCGCCCAACTCCCCCCCTGCCGGCCACGGAAATCAACGGCCTGCGGCGCTATCCCGACCAGCCGGTGCTGAGCAGCCGCAGCAGCGAACGCGGGCTGGTGGGCAGCCGTGAAGACCGCGAGGCACTGGTGCCGAACCGCAGCGGCACCATCGAGCTGCCGCCCGTTGAAGTGATCTGGTGGAACACCCTGGAAAATCACCTGGACCGCACCAGCCTCCCGGCGCGAACCCTGCAAGTGGCAAACAACCCGAGCCTGATGGTGGATACACCAACGGGCACGCCGCAGATCGTGACCACTGTCGACAACGAAACCTTGTGGTACTGGCAACTGAGCTCGTTTCTCCTGGCCTGCACGACGCTGCTCGGTTTTGGTCTCTGGTGGCGCGCGCGCTCGCAGCCGGCGATCCTGCGCGCGGCCCAGGCCGGACCGAGCCCACGCACCCTGCTGGACGACCTCAAGCGTACCTGCCTGGCCAACGACCCCCACGCCACCCGCCAGGCACTCGACGCCTGGGCCCGCCAGCAGCCGGAAACCCTGGCCGATATGGCCGCGCGCTTCGTGCCGCTGTCCGACGCCCTGGATGGCCTCAACGGCGCACTCTACAGCGAGACCGGCCAGCACTGGCAAGGCGAAGACCTGTGGCGCGCCATTCGGGCCATTCCCGCCGCCGAGCGCTCCCAGGACCCGTTGGGTGACAGTGGGTTGCCACCGCTCTACCCGAAATAAACACCGGCCCTTGTGGCGAGGGGATTTATCCCCTCGCCACAAGGTCGGTTCTTCCCAGTAAACTCTGCATCTTTCCAGCCGCCGTCTTCACCCGCGGCCATCACCTGTTTTCTGGAGTTTGCCTTGCGTCTGTTCCACACCTCCGACTGGCACCTGGGGCAAAGCCTGCATGGCCAGGAGCGCGATTTCGAACACGCGTGCTTCCTCGAATGGCTGCTGCGCCAGTTGGCCAGCGAAAAACCCGATGTCCTGCTGATCGCCGGCGATATTTTCGACACGGTCAACCCGCCGGTCAAAGCCCAGGAGCGGCTGTACGACTTCATCGTCAGCGCCCATGAACAGCACCCCGACCTGACCATCGTGATGATCGCCGGCAACCACGATTCCGGCTCGAGGATCGAGCTGCCCGCGCCACTGATGCGACGGCTGCGTACCCACGCCCTCGGCCGGGTGTTGTGGCTGGACGACGGGCAACTGGACGTCGAACGCCTGCTGCTGCCCTTGCCCGATGCCAAGGGCAAGATCAAGGCGTGGTGCCTCGCCCTGCCGTTTCTGCGCCCCGCCGAAGTGACTGGCGCGCAACTGGGCGATGACTACCTGCGGGGCATCGGCCAGGTCCACGAATGGCTGATCGCCGCCGCCAACGGCAAGCGCAAGAAGGGCCAGGCGCTGATCGCCGTCAGCCATGCGCACATGGCCGGCGGTTCGGTGTCCGAGGACTCGGAGCGCAGCCTGATCATCGGTAATGCCGAAGCCCTGCCCGCCAGTCTCTTCGGCCCGAGCATCAGCTACGTCGCCCTCGGCCACCTGCACAAACCGCAGAAGGTCAACGGCGAGGAACGCATCCGCTACAGCGGCTCGCCGATTCCGCTGTCGTTCTCGGAAATCGGCTACCCGCATCAGATCCTCGACGTCACCCTGGACGGCGACACCCTGGTCAAGGTCGAGCCGCGACTGATTCCCCGGGCCGTCAACCTGCAACGCCTGGGCCCGGCACCACTGGCCGAGATCCTCGGGCAACTCAAGGACCTGCCGGACGTCGACCTGCTGGCCGACGTCCAGCGGCAACCCTGGCTGGAAGTCCGGGTGCGCCTCGACGAACCCCAGCCGGACCTGCGCAATCAGGTGGAAACCGCGCTGCAAGGCAAGGCGGTGCGGCTGGTGCGGATCGCCGCCGAATACGCGGGCCACGGCAGTGCTGCGAGTGCCGATGACGACGCGGCCTTGATCGAGCTGGATCAACTGAGCCCACAGGAACTGTTCAGCCGGGCCTGGCAGGACACCTATGGCGACGAAGTGGATGAGCAGACCCTCAAGGATTTTGCCGTGCTGCTGCAAGACGTCCAGATGGAGAGCGAGCAACCATGAAGATCCTCGCGATCCGCCTCAAGAACCTCGCCTCCCTGGCCGGTCCTTTCGACATCGACTTCACCGCCGAGCCCCTGGCCAGCGCCGGCCTGTTCGCCATAACCGGCCCTACCGGCGCCGGCAAAAGCACCTTGCTCGATGCCCTGTGCCTGGCGTTGTTCGGTGCCGTGCCGCGCCTCAACAACACCGGGCGCGATGCCAAGGTGCCGGACGCCGACGGTGAAATCGCCACCGGTGACCCCCGCACGTTGCTGCGCCGCGGCACCGGCGATGGTTACGCGGAAGTGGATTTCCGCGGCATAGACGGGCGCCGTTATCGCGCCCGCTGGGAAGCCAATCGCGCCCGGGAAAAGGCCGGTGGCAAGTTACAGGCCAGTCGCCAGAGCCTGCGGGACCTGGACAACGACCAGTTGTTGGCGAGTCAGAAAGGCGAGTACAAGGCTCAGCTCGAAGCTGCGTTGGGCCTGAACTTCGAACAGTTCACCCGCGCCGTGTTATTGGCCCAGAGTGAGTTCAGCGCATTCCTCAAGGCCGACGACAACGACCGCAGCGAACTGCTGGAAAAACTCACCGACACCGCCCTGTATACCCGCCTCGGCCGCCGCGCATTCGACAAGGCCAAGCAGGCCAAGGAAAGCCACAAGCAGTTGCAGGACCAGGCCACCGGCGTCACGCCGCTGTCCCCCGAGGCCCGGGCCGAGTTGGACGCGCGCTTCGACGAAGCCCAGCAACAGCTCAAGACCCAACAGGCACAACTCAAGCAACTGGAGTTGCAACACACCTGGCTCAAGGACCTGCGACAGTTGCAGGAAGAGCACGCCAGCGCCGCCGAACAACTGCAGCAAGCCGAGGCCGACTGGAACGCACTGGCGGACGAGCGCCTGAAGCTGACCCGTCTGGAGCAACTGGCTCCCCAGCGTCATCAGTTCATTCGCCAGTCGGAACTGATCCGGCTCCTGGCGCCGCTGACGGTCCAGATCCAACAGCTCGACCAGCAGCAGATCGACCTGAATGAACAGCAGGCGCAACTGGAAAAAAGCCTGGCCGCAGCACAACAGGCGCTGGCCGCAGCCCGTCAACAAAGCACGGACAACGCGCCGTTGCTGCGCCAGGCCTTTGAGGAACAGAACACCCTCGCCCGCCTGATCAAGGAGGCCAATCAGGCCGCCGAGCGCCAGACGCAGGCACAACTGGCCTGCACGGATGGCCAGCGTACGATCGACACCCTGCTCGAACAGCAAAACCAAGTGGCCGCGCGCTTGCAACGCATCGCCGGCGAGCTTGAGCAGAGCACCCACCTCGCGCCACTGAGCGATGCCTGGAACGCCTACCGTGATCGCCTCCAACAGTTGATGCTGATCGGTAATCGCCTGAACAAGGGCCAGGCCGAACTCGCTGTGCTGGAACACAATGCCACCCGCGCCGCCGAGGAACTGGTGGCCCGTCGGCAAGAGCTTGAGGTGCTTTACAAGGAAGCCGGCGCCGAACCCGAAGCCGTGGCCGAACAGATCCAACTGCTCGGCACTCTGCTGCAAGATAATCGCAAGCAACAACGGGCCTTCGAGGACCTCACGCGGTTGTGGTCCAGCCAGCAAGCGCTGGACAAACGTGGCGCCGAGCTTGAACAACGCCAGCAGCAGGCGTTGCAGGAGCGCGACCGACTGGTGCGCGAAGGCGGCGAAGCCAAGGCCGAGCTGGCGGTTGCCGAACAGACCCTGACCGTAACCCGCGAACTGCTGGCGCGCCAACGGCTGGCCCGCAGCGAAAGCGTCGAGCAATTGCGTGCACAGCTACAGGACGACCAGCCTTGCCCGGTGTGCGGCAGCGTCGAGCATCCCTATCATCAGCCTGAAGCACTGCTGCAAAGCCTCGGCCGCCACGATGAACACGAAGAGGCCAGCGCCCGCAAAACCGTCGACCTGCTCAATGAAAAAGTCATCGATCTACGTGCGCAGTACAGCGGTGTCATGGCCCAGCTCAAGGAGCTGAAACAGCAACAGGAACAACTGGCAGCCCAGCAACAGGACCTGGCCCCCAGCCTGGAAGCCCATCTACTGTCCGCGCAACTGCTGGCGCAGGACACTGTCAAGCGCGATGCCTGGCTGATCCAGCAAAACACCCAACTGCACCAGCGCATCACCCAGGACGAGCAGCGACAAACCGCCCTAATGACCCTGCAGCAGGACGCAGCCCGCCTGACCCAGCACCTGCGCAATGCTGAAACGGCGAGCCAACAGGCGTCACTGCACTTGAGCAATCAGCAACAAGAACTGGACCGGGATCGCCGACGCCTGGACGACGAACTGAGCCACTTCAGCAGCCTGTTGCCGGCCGACACCTTGCAAGCCCTGCGCACCGAGCCGGCCGCGACATTCATGCAGCTCGACCAGCAGATTGCCCAGCGCCTGGAACAACTGGAACAGCAGCGCGACGAGCTCAGCGAACAGCTCCAGCGTCAGCAGACCCTGGAAAAGGAGCAGGACCGCCAACAGACTCGCGCCCAGCAACTGGAGTCGGCGCAACAACAACTCAAGGGCCTGACCGAACAACAACAGGCTTGCCAGCAGACCCTCACGCAATTACTCGGCGAACACCGCAGCGCCGAACAGTGGCAGCAACAACTCGACCAGGCCCTGGAACAGGCGCGCACTGCCGAGGCAACGGCCAATCAGCAATTGCACGAGTTACGCAACAGCCTGGTGCAACTGGCCGCCGAACTCAAAGCCCGACAAGAGCAGGCACAGTCCCTGGAAGCTGAACATCAGGCACTGGCCGCCGGTATCGCCCAATGGCGCACTTCCCATCCCGAACTGGACGACGCCTCCCTTGAAGCCCTGCTCGCTCTCGATGAGCAACAGGTCGGCCAGTTGCGCCAGCGATTGCTCAATAGCGAAAAAGCCATCGAACAGGCCCGCGTACTGCTGACCGAACGGGAAAAGCGCCTGCACAGTCATCAGGCCCAGCACAATGGCAACCTGTCGCCTGAACAACTGGCCGATGCCCTCACCCAACTGCAACAGCAATTTTCCGCCAGCGAACAACACTGTGCCGAACTGCGTGCCGAACAGGCAGAAGACCAACGCCGGCAAAGCGCCAACCAGGCTCTGGCCCTGCAAATCGAGCAGGCCTATGCCGAGTACCAACGCTGGGCCCGGTTGGATGCACTGATCGGTTCGGCCACCGGCGATCGCTTCCGCAAACTGGCCCAGGCCTACAACCTCGATTTGCTGGTGCACCACGCCAACGTCCAGTTGCGACAACTGGTGCGGCGCTACCGGCTCAAGCGCGGCGGCAGCATGCTCGGGCTCCTGGTGCTGGATACGGAAATGGGCGATGAACTGCGTTCGGTGCATTCATTGTCTGGTGGTGAAACCTTCCTGGTCTCCCTCGCCCTGGCGCTGGGCCTGGCCTCGATGGCGTCCAGTACCCTGAGGATCGAGTCGCTGTTCATCGACGAGGGCTTTGGCAGCCTCGACCCCGAGTCCCTGCAACTGGCGATGGACGCCCTCGACGGCTTGCAGGCTCAGGGCCGCAAGGTCGCGGTGATCTCCCATGTGCAGGAAATGCACGAACGGATCCCCGTGCAGATTCGGGTCCAGCGTCAGGGGAATGGGTTGAGTACGGTGGAGGTCAAGTAAGGCGGTTGAACACCTGTGGACCTTGTGGGAGCGAGCCTGCTCGCGATAGCGGTGGGTCAGCCTGCATCAATGTTGACTGTAGCGCCGCTATCGCGAGCAGGCTCGCTCCCACAGGAACTGTGGCTTGACTGATTCACCTGATCAGTCTTGAAGCAAACTCAGCAGTCGCTCACGCGCCGCTTCCGGCTCGTCGGGGACCGGCTGGGCAGCCGAGACGATCGGGGTGGAATAGAGAAACAGCAGCATCATTGCCAGACGCATCGCCATGGTGTCGATCCTTATGGAAGAAAGGAGTCAATTTTTCAGCGTCAAATTTAAACACATGGCTATGTGATATTACAGTGGGATTTTCAGAACACGCTGAAGCGCCTGATGAAAATGACGAAGCCTGCGATCTTTTCTCTCCCTGTCGAGACGAAAAGATCGCAGGCTTCAGTCGTTCCGGCGCGCTCAGTGCTGGGTCTTGTGATCCAGGGCGGCGTAGAAGTTGGCGCTCTGTTGCAGGTATTTCTCGGTGTAGCTCTGGGTACGATTCTTCTTGTCGCTGATCTCGATGCTGGCATTGGCCGGCAGTGCCACGGTGGCAGAGATGGCGGAAGCGGCGATGATGGAGAAGAGGTTCAAGTTCATGGCGGTATTCCTCGGATTCAGTTGGCTGGCTTGCCCGGTTGGGCCGTGAAGCAAACTTACGCGCCGAGGCGTCTCGTCTAGAAATGCTTTGCAATGCTAGCGAATATCACTCCCGTTGATATAAACGCGCAGGCCCCGAAAAACGGGGCCTGCGACCTATTGACGCTGGATGAACTTCACATCGCTCGGCGCATCCATCGGCAGTTTCTGTACCGATTTACCCAGCAGGCCGGTCTTTGGATCACGTTCGAACACCACGATCTGATTGCTCTTCTGGTTGGCAACCAACAGGAACTTCCCGCTCGGATCGAGGCTGAATTCCCGCGGATGGTCGCCTTCCACGGAGCGGCGTTGCAGTTCTTTCAGCGTGCCGGCCGCCGGATCGATGGCAAATACCAGCACTTCGTTGCTGGTGCCACGGTTGCTGACGTACAGGAACTTGCCGTCCTTCGAGGCGTGCAATGCCGCAGCCGCCCTCGCCGGCTGAGGCTTGCCCGCCGCCAGGTCAACCAGTTGGCGCTGGACCAGGCGACCGTCCTGGTAATCGAACACCGCCACTTGCGCGGTCATTTCCAGGGTCAGCCAGGCGTGCTTGCCGTCGGCGCTGAACAGCAGGTGACGCGGTCCGCTGCCGGGGGGCAGTTGCACGAATGCCGGGGCGGCGGCGGTCAGCGGCAGCTCGGGATTGGCCTTGGGGTCGTAGTGGTAGACGAACACCTTGTCCGCCCCTAGGTCGTTGGCGAACACGTACTTGCCGTCGGGCGATGACACCGCCGAATGCACATGGGCCGACATCTGCCGCTCGGGGTTGACCCGGCTCGGCTGGTGACTGCTCAACTGCACCACAGGCGACAACTTGCCGTCGGTCCCCACGGGCAATACCGCAAGCGTACCGCCCGGATCTTCCACCACCGAATAGTTGCTGACCAGCAGATGCCGGCCATCGCCGCTGAGGCTGGAATGGGTCGGCTCATTGCCCAGGGATTGCACCTGATTGATCAGGCTCAGGGCGTGGGTAGCCGGGTCGATGGCGTAACTGCTGACCTTGCCCACCGGATCCTTCTGCCCTGGCCCGTTTTCGTTGACCACGAACAGGCGGCTCATGTCGGGGGAAAGGGTCAGCCACGAAGGGTTGTCCGTCTTGATCACCTGCAACGGCTTGGCACCGAGCTGGCCGGTACGGCTGTCGAACTGCAGCCGGTAGACGCCCTGGCTCTGGCCCGCCGTGTAGGAACCCACCAGCAATTGGTAGTGCTCATCGGCGTTGGCCTGCATGCCCATGGCGCCCACGCTGCCGGCCATCAACAATGGCCAGAGGCTACGCATCTTCATGTTCGTCATCCTCATCGTCGTGGCCGCTGGTCGCTTCCACGCACTCCAGGTGGTGGTCGCCCGAATCGCTGGAAATGATCCAGTGTTTCGACGCCGGGTCGAATGTCGCGGCCTGCATCTGCGCAGGCGTAAAGCGCCAATGCGCGAGGGTGCGGCCGTTCATGCACTCGACGTGCAACTGGTCCTGCTCGTCGAGGGAAAAATCGAATGCGTGCAGCCCGTCGATGATCAGCATGTCGCAGGTGTCGAGGGCGTACAGCAGGGTGTCGGTTACGGCAGTCATGGGAATCGGTCGGTCGCTGGGAAAGTGTGCATCATAGCTCAATGTCCGGGTTGGCCTTGGGCTATCAAGTCCGGAAGCGGTGCTGACCGGCAGATCGTCATCGCGAGCAGGCTCGCTCCCACAGGGGATTGGCGGTGGGCATGAGTCTCGCGGCCACCCCGGAACCCTTGTGGGAGCGAGCCTGCTCGCGATGACGGCAACCCAGGCACCTTCGACAAACCTGCCCACCCGGAACATCAGAACAACCGCTGCACCTGCTCCAGCACCGCGCGGTTCATCTGGCCGGTGTGGGTGTGCAGGCTGACATAGCTTTGCAGCATGTCGAGCTTGGTATTGAGCAGATCCCGACGGGCCTGGAACACCCGCTGCTGGGCATCGAGGATGTCCACCGTGGAGCGCACGCCGCCCTGGAAGCCTTTCTCCGTCGATGTCAGCGCGCGCTGGTTGGACTCCACCGCGCGCTGCATCGCCTTGCTCTTGGCGAACCCGGCCACCACGCCGAGGTAATCGGTTTCGATGTTCTCGGCCAACTGTTGACGCTGCACGTCATAGTCCGACTGGGCACCGGCCAGTTGCGCTTCGGCCTTGGCCACCGAAGCACGCACCGCACCGCCGCGATACAACGGGATATCCAGTTGCACCCCCACGTAATAGGTGTCCTGGCGCGGATCGAGCTCCTGATATTGACGGGTTTCGCGGCGGGTCAACTGAGTGGTCAGCGACAGGCTCGGATAGTGCCCGGCACGCTGGCTGTCGGCCTGGGCCTCGGCCACTTTCACCGCCGCCAGACGGGCCGCCAGCTCGGGGCTGGCGTCACGGGCGATGGCCGTCCAGTAACCCAGGTCCTGTTCCGACGGAATCGGACTGCCGGGGGGCAGTTCCTCGCGCATCGGCTGGATGTCGTCGATGGGCACGCTGGCCCGGCCGGACAGGGCTCGCAATGCTGCCACCCGGCGGGCCTGGGCCTCCGTTTCCTGGGCCTCGACCAGATCGAGCCGCGCCTGGGCCTCGTCGATGTCGGTGATCGCCCCCTGGCCGCCCTGGTAAAGCTTCTTGCTCTGGATGACCAACCCATTGATGGCCGCCTTTTGTTGGGCGATCAACTTGATTTCGTTCTCGGCCCGGGCCACGTCGAAATACCCTTTGGCAACCCGGTCGAACAAGGCCTGGCCGGCGACATCGAACTGCTGGCTGCCCAATTGCCCGCGAGCCTTGCCCTCCTGATAGGCCGCCCAGCGAGCCTTGTCATAAAGTGGTTGCTGCGCCGCGAGGGTGACGCTGTTCGCCTGGTAGTCGTTGCTGTTGACGTAGTTCCTGTCGTCGCCGCCGTCGGTACGTCCGCCGTAACCGTAGCGCGACGTCAGGGATACCTGCGGATACAAGCCACCGCGACCAATGGCCTCTTCGTTCCGGGAAGCATCGAAGGCATGGGTGGCCGATTGCAGGGTCGGATCATTCAGGCGTGAGGCATCGTACGCGGCGGTCAGGCTCAGGCCACCCTCGGCAGCCCATGCGGGGCTGATCGCCACCCAACCGGTATACAGACTCAGCAGGACGCGGGAGCGATAGAGGCGCCGGTCAGTCATGCTCATTCCTCCTTGAAGGCAGCCAGCAAGCGTTCGCGTAAAGGTTTCATCAGGTAATTCATCAAGGTCCGTTCGCCGGTTACCACCGTGACATCCGCCAACATGCCGGGACGTACCCACAAGCCGGCGGCCTGCAGCGAGGCAACAGTGTCGGCGGGAATTTCGACCTTGGCGGAGAAGTACGGCTGGTGCGTCTGCTCATTGATCAACTGATCCGCCGACACCGTACTGACCGTGCCCGTGACCGTCGGTGTATCCACCCGCTGCAGCGCCGTGAAATGCACGTGCACCGGCAGCCCCGGCCGCAGCTTGTTGGCCATCAGCGGCTCGAACCGCGCCGTGATCGCCATCGGCGCATCCAGCGGGACCACTTGCATCAGGGTCTGACTGGCCTGGACGACGCCACCGACGGTGTGAATGTTCACGTCCATGACCTGCCCGGACGTCGGCGCGCGGATGGCGCCGTTATCGACTTCGAATTGCAAGGCGCGGATCTGATCCACGTAACCCGCTGCCTCGGCGGACACTTCGCTGAGTTGGGTCTCGGCATCGCGGCGGAACTCCTGCTGCGCCTGCAAGGCCTTGAGCCGACTTTCGTTGATCGACTGACGGGTTCTGCCGACATCGCCGATCCCGGAAGCAATCTGACCGGCCAGTTGAGCGGCGTTGCGCTCGGCCTCGAAAAGTTTGTTGCGCGGGACATAACCTTCACGCGCCAGGTCCCGCAATCCCTCCAACTCCTGGCGCTGGAAGCGCATCTGCTCGTCGTAGTTGCGCTTGACTCCCTCGTAGCCGAGCAGTTGCTGCTCCAGCGCCGCCACTTCGTGCTCGATGATCTGCAAGCGGCTGCCCAACTCGGCACGACGGCTCTGGAACAACTGGCTCTGCAATGCCATGGCAGCCTTGACCCGTGGCTCGTCAGCACGGGCCAGCAGGTCCTCCGGCCACTGGATCTCGGTGCTGCCCAGACGCTCGGCAATCAGGCGGGCCTCGATGCTGCGGTCGTTGAGCAACTTGCCCAGGGTCACGTCCAGCTGCGATTGCGCCTGCACGGTATTGAGCTGCACCAGCAACTGCCCCTGGCTGACGCGATCGCCATCGCTGACCAGCAGCTTTTCCACCACGCCTCCCACCAGCGACTGCACCGCCTTGCGCTCCCCCGCCACCACCACGGTGCCGCTGCCGACAACACCTTGGTCCAGCGGCGCCAGGCAGGCCCAGAGCAATGCGCCGCCCAACGCCAGCACCAGGAAACCCACACCATAGCGCGCCGCACCGCCGGCATCGGTACTGGCGCCAGGCAACGGGCTGACGCTGCGCAGGCTCCTCCCCGGCTCGCTATACGCGTGTGGACTTGGAGTCAGATCATGCATCTTCGCCAGCCTCCCTCACCGCAGCCGCTCGCGGCCCCGGCATCAGCGCCTTGAGTACCCGGTCGCGGGGACCGAATGCCTGTTGGGTTCCGTCCTTGAGCACAAGGATGTGATCGACCATCGCCAGCACACTGGGCCGGTGGGTAATCAGCACCACCGTGCTGCCGGCGGCCTTGAGCACGGCGATGGCCTGCACCAGGGCCAGCTCACCGGCTTCATCGAGGTTGGAATTGGGTTCATCGAGCACGATCAGCGCCGGGCGCCCATAGAGCGCGCGGGCCAGGCCGAGGCGTTGCTTCTGTCCGCCGGACAAACCGAGCCCTCCGGGACCCAGCGGCGTGTCATAGCCCTTGGGAAACCTCAGGATCATTTCGTGGATGCCGGCGTGACGGCTGGCGGCGATGATCTTGTCGGCATCCTGCTCGCCGAAGCGGGCGATGTTGTCGGCCACGCTGCCGTCGAACAACTCGATGTCCTGGGGCAGATACCCAAGGTGGGGGCCCAGGGCATCATGGGACCACTGGCTGATCTCGGCGTTGTCCAGGCGCACCGATCCGCCCAGGGGGGGCCATACACCGACCAACGCCCTGGCGAGGGTAGACTTGCCACTGGCGCTGGGGCCCACGACCGCGAGCACCTCCCCTTTGTCCAGATGGAAATTGATCCCCCGCAGAATCGGCTGTGAAGCGCCGGGTGGGCCGACGTACAGCTGCTCCAGGCGCACCGCACCGGTGGGCGGCGGCAAAGGCATGCGCAGGCGATCACGGGGATGCTGGGCAAGGAGCAGGCTCAGGCGCTGATAGCTCTGGCGCCCGGCATTGAATTGCTTCCACGAACCGATGGCGATCTCCACGGGTGCCAGCGCCCGCCCCAGCAGGAGCGACATGGCGATCATCATGCCCGCCGATAACTGGCCTTCCAGTACCAGCAACGCCCCCAGCCCCAACGACAGCGACTGGCCCGAAATGCGTACAAACCGTGTCATCGAGCTGATACGGGCACCGCGATCACTGGCATGGGCCTGGGCAGCAATGATGCGCTGCTGCAGCAGGCTCCAACGTTGGCGCAACGGCCCGAGCATGCCCAGCGCCTGAATGACTTCGGCGTTGTGCAGCGTGCTGTTGACGTAGGCTGCCGATTGCACGCCCAGGCGGTTGGCTTCGCCCAGGCGCGTGCGGGTCGCCAGTTCGCCCCACAGCGCCAGGCCGACCAGCACCAGGGCGAGTACCAGGGTCAACACCCCGAACCAGTGATGAAAAATGAATGCCACCAATAGGAAGATCGGCAGCCACGGCGCATCGAGCAAAGCGATCAGCCCCTGCCCGGTAATCAACTGCCGTAGTGTCGCCAGATCGCTGAGCACCTGCGCCGGGTTGGCGTTGTGCTCGCGCAGGCTGCGGGCAAAAGCGGCATCGAAAATCCGCTCGCCCAAGGCCTCGTCCAGCCCGGCGCTCATGCGAATCATCACCTCGCCGCGCACCCACTCGATCAACGCGCTGAACATGAACAGCCCCAGGGCGATCAGCGTCAGCATGAACAGAGTGGTTTCGTTGCGACTGGTCAGGACCCGGTCGTATACCTGCATCATGTAGAGCGACGGCACCAGCACCAATAGATTGATTACGCCGCTGAACAGCGCCAGGGACCAGAACACCCGGCGATAGCTCAATAACGCAGCATCGATGTCGTGACGAGGATCGAGAAGCAGCCCCATAGAATGGCAACCCGCAAAAATATAGTCGGTCCAGGACGCAATCCATCGCGAGTTTTTTTGCCCGAAGGCGTTTCGAGAAGCCCATCGATACAGCTGACGTGACGCCGCCAAGGCGCCAATTAATGACAACGCTCGAACGGGTTAGTGCCAGATCGGCAGAAAGGGTTTGCAGGCAGGGTGACAGGCGGAGAGCCTGGTTTCAGAAGGGTGTTTCAGGGGTGAAACAGATCAGGAATGGAACGCCTCTTGTGGCGAGGGGATTTATCCCCGCTGGGCTGCGAAGCAGCCCCAAACCAGACAATTTAAAATCGCCGGCAAATGAATGCTCTGCATGAGGGCTGCTGCGCAGCCCAGCGGGGATAAATCCCCTCGCCACAGATTCCCCTCGCCACAAGTGTTTCATCTAGCTTTCCCTGGGGCTATCCCAGGGAAGCCGCCCTCTCCCCCTGCGGCTGCTGCCGCGACGTGACCAGTCCGATAAAGGAAATGATCAGCGCCAGGCCAAGGGTCGAACTGACTTCACTACGGTGCTCCGGCGTCACCATCATCACCGCCAGCGCCGCGCAGATGAACACGATGACCAACCAGGTCAGCCAGGGAAACAGCCACATGCGAAAGGTCAGCTCGACGTTCTGCTGACGCAGCAACCGGCGCATGCGCAGTTGGGAAATGGCAATCGCCAGGTACACCAGCAACGCGATGGCGCCGGAACTGGCGAGCAGGAACTGGAACAGCCCGGCGGGCATGAAGTAGCTGAACAGCGTGATACCCGCGCCCAACACGGTACTGGCAATCACCGCTGTGCGCGGGACGCCGTCCCCCGACGTCACCTTCAGGGCCTTTGGCGCATCACCGCGCCGCCCCAGCGAATAGAGCATGCGCGAGGCGATGTAGATCGAGGAGTTCATGCAACTGGCCACCGCGATCAGTACCACGGCATCCACCAGGAACTTGGCATGGGGAATGTTCATCAGTTCCAGCGCTCGTTGGTAGGAGCCCACCGAAGCCAACTGCGGATCGTTCCATGGCACCACGGAGATGACCACGAAGATCGACAACAGATAGAACACGCCAATGCGCCAGATCACCGAACGCGTCGCCTTGGCAATGTTCTGCGCGGGGTTATCGGATTCAGCCGCCGCAATCGTCACCGCCTCCGTCCCGATGAAGCTGAACATGATGGTGATGAAGGCCCCGACCACCGCCGACAAACCGTTGGGGGCGAAACCGCCATGTTCGTCCATCAGGCGGCTCAGGCCGCTGGCTTCCCGCTCGGGAATCCAGCCCATCAGGACCGCGAATCCCAGGGAAATGAAACCAATGATCGCGACGACCTTGGCCATCGCGAACCAGAACTCGAACTCGCCGTACTTGGAGACGCTGAACAGGTTCGTCACGGCCAGGGCAACGATCGATACCGAAGCAAACAGCCAGGCATCAACAGACGGAAACCACTGGTTCAACACATGCCCGGCGGCCAGTGCCTCAATGGGAATCACCAGTACCCAGAACCACCAGTACAGCCAACCGATGGTGAAGCCGGCCCAGCGCCCGATGGCCTGGTCGGCATAGGTGGAGAACGAGCCGGTGTCCGGGCGGGCCACCGCCATTTCACCAAGCATGCGCATGACCAGTACTACCAACAGGCCGGAGAACAGATAAGCCAGCAGCACCGCCGGGCCCGCTGCCGCAATGGCATGCCCCGAACCCACGAACAAGCCTGCACCGATGATTCCGGCAATGGATAGCATGGTGACGTGACGAGGCTTGAAGCCCTGTGCCAGATGGCCGTTCGAATCCTTGAAACTGGGGCTGGTCATTTTCTTGTTCTCTTTTTAATCGACATTGAACGTACCGAGGAACAGACGCTACGAAGAAACGGTGCGCCACGTTACCCGTCTCACTTGCTCGCTGAATTATCTGTAAGCGCTCCTTTTGTGCCTGATCTCGTCATAAATTACGTAGCATTTAGCCATGCACTCTTCATCCAAGGGGCATTGCAGAGCGTTCGCACTAAAAAGCCAGTATCTAAATAAACGCTTTAAATATTTTATCGAGTTAAGTATTTTGCATGAATCCCGGGCACTGTATGCCCTCTTTTCCAGTGACAAAGGACCTCCCGTGAGCGGACTGCGTGAACGTCAAAAAGCCGAACGACGCCAAGCCATCAGCAAGGCAGCGATCGAACTGTTCGAGCGCCAGGGCTTCCAGAACACCACCATCGAGCAGATCGCTGGCCAGGCCGGCGTGTCAGCCCCTACCGTGTTCAAGTACTTCGGCAACAAGCAGGAGATCATCCTGGAAATCCTCCACGAGGCCGACCAGCGCGCGCTCAAGGACACTCGGTTGCAGGTCCCTGAAATAGAGGATCCGGTCGAGGCGCTGTGTTACCTGGAACGGCTGCTGACGGGCTACGCGCTGGAAGTCATGCACCCCAGCCTCTGGCGTGAATTGCTGCCCTTGATTCTGTTTGGCGGCGACGGCGGGCTGCCGGATGGTTATCGCGCCATGAACGATGCGCTCAGGGCTGAAATCAGCGGCTTGATCAAGGAACTGCAGCAGGCCGGCAAGCTGCGCGCCGACCTCGACGTCGAGCTGGCCGCCTTTCTGCTGAACGACTATTCACACTTGCAGCTGTTCAGGCTGGTCAACCAGAAACAACCGGATATCGAGGCGCACTCCGCCCAGGTCAAGCGGATTACCGCGCTACTGTTCCAGGGCATGCGTGCCTGAAGGAAGACACTGACAGATCGCCATCGCGAGCAGGCTCGCTCCCACAGGGGATCGGCGCCAGACGCAGAATGTGTGTTCACTGAAAAACCAATGTGGGAGCGAGCCTGCTCGCGATGGCGGTGGATCAGTCACTGCTGAGTCGACTGATCAACCGCCTTCGCGAGCAAGCCCGCTCCCACAGGGGATCGGCGTCGGACGCAGAATGTGTGTTCACTGAAAAACCAATGTGGCAGCGAGCCTGCTCGCGATGGCGGTGGATCAGCCACTGCAGAGTCGACTGATCAACCGCCTTCGCGAGCAAGCTCGCTCCCACAGGGGGATTGGCGTCGGACGCAGAATGTGCGTTCACTGAAAAACCAATGTGGGAGCGAGCCTGCTCGCGATGGCGGTGGATCAGCCACTGCAGAGTCGGCTGATCAACCGCCTTCGCGAGCAAGCCCGCTCCCACAGGGGATCGGCGTCGGACGCAGAATGTGTGTTCACTGAAAAACCAATGTGGCAGCGAGCCTGCTCGCGATGGCGGTGGATCAGCCACTGCAGAGTCGACTGATCAACCGCCTTCGCGAGCAAGCTCGCTCCCACAGTTCGTATAGCCCGGATCAGCGGTTGGTCTTGATCGCCGTCCAGGTCCGTGTGCGGATCCGCTCGATTGCCGCCGGCACGGGCTCCAGGGCGAACAGCGTCTTGCGTGCGTCGTCCGGGATGTACATCGCGGGGTTGTCACGGATCTCGGGGTTCACCAGCGCGGTGGCGTCCTTGTTCGGGTTGGGGTAACCGATCTTATTGCTGATACGGGCGATGACGTCGGCCCGCATGATGTAGTTGATGAACGCATGTGCCTCCTGGGTATGGGGAGCGTTGGTGGGAATCATCATCACGTCCGACCACATCGGTGCACCTTCCTTGGGCAGCGCCATTGCCACTTTGACACCCTTGCCAGCGGCATCGGCCAGACGCTTGGCGAGCGCCACGCCGCCCGACCAGCCTACGGCGATGCAGACGTCGCCATTGGCCAGGTCCATGCCGTAGCGTGACGAATTGAAGTAGGAGATGAACGGCCGGATCTTGACCATCGCCGCCTGCGCCTGCGGGTAGTCCTCACGTTTCTGGCTGTTGGGGTCCAATCCCTTGTAATGCAAGGCGATGGGCACGATCTCGTTGGCGGCATCGAGAAAACCGACCCCGCAACTCGCCAGTTTGGCCAGGTTTTCTTCCTTGAAGATGATGTCCCAGGTGTCTATCGGCACATCGGCTCCCAGCGCCTGCCGAACCTTGTCGACGTTATAGCCAATCAGCGTGGTGCCCCACAGGTATGGCGCCGCATAGCGGTTGCCCGGGTCACCCACGGCTTCCAGGCCTTTCATGAACTCCGGGTCCAGTTGCTGCCAGCTTGGCAGTTGGCTGCGGTCCAGGGGCTGGACGGCGCCGGCGGCGATCAAGTGACTGACGTTGGAACTGCCCGGGTACACCACGTCATACCCGGAGTTGCCAGTCAGCAGCTTGGACTCCAGGGTCTCGACACTGTCGAACACGTCATAGATCGGGCGGATTCCGGTCTCTTCCTGAAAACTCTTGAGGATTTCCGGCGGCAGGTACTCGATCCAGTTATAGATTCGCACCGTCCGCTCCTCAGCCATGCATGCACCGCTGGCCAGTAACGAAACGAGAGCACCCAACACCGTGTTACGCAAAGACTTGTTCATGGCAAAACACTCCAGCGCGGCCGCGAAGGCTCGCGGCATCAATAGCGATAGGTGAACGATAATTCCAGCGCGCTGAATTTCCGGTCGTTGCCGAACACCTGCTTGGCCGCGGCCATCGGCTTGACCCAGTTATAGGACAGCGAAGAAACCAACGCCTTCGACGGCGCCCAATCCAGGAAGACAACACTTTCGTCGGCAAAACGCCGGTCACTGACGGCCGTGCCCATGTAGTTCTTTTCGTCCAGCCAGAACTGGTAGTGGATGGCCCCAGGTTGAGGGTTTCGTTGAGGTGGGTCTTGATCGAGAACTGCTGAACCTTTTCGTTGCTGTTGAACAGCAGGTAGTTGCCGACAACATCTCCTACCAGCCAGGTGCCCCAATCGACATAGCCCTTGCTGAGCGGATCCCAGGATTCCTGGCGGTTGTCCGTCAGGTTGTCATCGCCGGAAAAACTCGCGTAGCGGTAACCCACGACCGGCGTCAGCGGCAAGGTATCGAAGGCATAGTCCGCCTGGCCATACCAGGCCTTGGCATCATACTCGACGCCTTCGCCGTTGCCGCGTTCCAACGCGTACTCGGCGTTGAGGGTCAAGGCCGGCAAGCCCGGGACCTTGGCATTGAGCGCCCGCAGGTTATACACCTGCATGCCGTCCCGGCGCAGCGGCGTGGCGCCTTTGGGGCCGAGGGCGTTGAGCTTCATGGCCATGGCCCGAGCGTCACTTGATCGTCGAGGTTGTAATCGAGGTTGGCCCCGGTCATCCGGAAGTCACCCAGGTCATCGTCGGTGCGCAAGGTGAACGCCTGGGTTTTCAAGGCGCCGTGATCCCAGGCCAGCACCGCCGAATCCTTGAAAGCGCTCCTGGGTGCGAGCCAGTAGGCGCCGTCCTTGAGCTGATCCAGGTTACCGTCCATGACGATGAAGCCGGTGCCGATCATGTAGTTCTGGCGGCCGGCGGTGAACGTCCACTCCCCGGCCCGGAACCCACCGTAGAGTTCTTCGGTGGCCACCTCGCCATCGGAACTGCGGGTGAAGCCGCCGGCATCGCCATCGCCGAAGGTCGTCGCCCCGACCAGCGAGCCACCGGCCAGCAGGCTGAAGTCCGGCTGCAAGGCGTACTCCAGTTTGACGCCCGGCTTGACGTAGAACTCCTGCCAATCGATTTTACTGCCGCCATTCTTGCGGCTGCGCATGTCGACACGGCCAGCGCCGAAGTTGACGTTGCGGGTGAAAATGGCTGCACCACCGGCGGTGACGTTGACCTCACCCTTGAGGTTGCCATCCTCGAAGGTGTAGCCCGCCAGTGCGACCTGGGCGCTCAGGGGTAACCCGAGCGCTAAGAGCGTTCGAGAGAAACGCGTCGTGGAAACCATGTGAAGCTCCTGTGTGATTTATTGTTGTTACAGGGCAGTGAATGGCGGCGCAGAACGTCGCCAACACCTGGCGAGGCCAGGTGAATGGAACGTGATTCTTGTAATCGGGATGCGTGGTCAGTCGCCGAGGTGCGCCGCAATGGCGCGCAACATGCGCACGCTGTCCCCATCGAACGGGCTGACGGCCTCGTTCAGGGACGATTGCTTGACGATCACCACGCCGGATGGCTTGTCGACGAACAGGTACTGGCCATGGATGCCACCGGCCATGAGCGCCTGGCTGTGGTCGTTGAAGACGTACCACTGGCTGCGGTAGGAAGCGCCCGGGGTCCAGGCCTCAAAGTCGGGGGATGTGGCGTAGATCGCCGGGTCGGCGCCGGCGACGATGCGCGCGACCGTTTCGGGCGACAGCAACTGGCGCCCGTCGTGACAACCGTCATTGGCCAACAGGCGACCAAAGCGCGCCATGTCGCGCAAGGTGGCGTTGAAACCGGCACCGGCCACGCTACGCCCCCAGGGGTCGGCCATGAAGTAGCCGTCGCGCTCGCACCCCAACTGGCTCCAGATCTCTTCCAGCAAGCGATGGCAGGCCTTGCCGCTGGCGCGCTCCATGACCCAGGCCAAGGCCTCGGTGGTGGCCGTGACGTAGTGAAAGAAACCGCCGTGCTCGCCTTGCTTGCGGAGCGACGGCAGGAATTGGTACAGCGACTCGAACTGGGCGTACTGCGCGGGTGCCGGTTGGAAACCGCAGGCATAGCCGTACTGGGAACTCTCCGAGTCCGGGTCTTCGTACACTTCGCTGTAGTGGATGCCCACGGCCATGTCGAACAACTGGCGCACGGTCGCGTCGGCGTATGCACTGCCTTCGAATTCCGGCACGTAGTGGGCGGCGGGCAGCGCTGGATCCAGCACACCGTCACTGACCAGCTGTTCACCGAGGGTGCCGATCAGCGATTTGGTCACCGAAAACATCACGTGTCGGTCCTGGGGCGCCTGACCGTTGAAGTAGCGCTCGAACAGCACGGTGTCGCCCTGCATGACCAGGAATGCGTCGGTCTGGCTGGCCACCAGGTGCTCGAACACACTGATGCTCAAGCCGCACTCGCTGTTGAAGTGCAGCTCATCCAGTGCGAGTGGCGCCTGCTTCAAGACGCTGACCGGCCCTGCCCCCGCCTGCACATCGATAGAAGGCCGCAGGCGCGCCAGATTGCGGAAGCCCCATCGATTGAAGGGCGGACGCATCCAGTTGTGCCAAGTGACGCGACGATGGGGTTCGGCCGGAAAGCCTTGCATGAGCGAAGAGGTAAAGCGTGTGCCGGATGACGACTCATGCGTCTCGACATAAAGACAGGCCAGTGAAGGCACGGTGTTCTGATTCATCGGGTTGCCCCTGGAAATGACTCTGCGTGACAGCAGATGCAGGGGAATAATTACCCGATGATATTTTTTAGTCAATAAAACTTTTTATAGGCGCTTCATTTTACCTTCCATGCCATTCCATGATCCTCCCCAGGGAGGACACCGAACCCTGTGGGAGCGAGCCTGCTCGCGATGGCGGCGTCATGTTCAACATCTGCGTGACAGACACTCCGCTATCGCGAGCAGGCTCGCTCCCACAGGGATTGGGGGGTATTCGAGAGGGTTCAGCGACTCGGCCCGGCGCCCAGCGACTCGGCCATTCGAACCAGGTCGGCGAAAGATTTGGCGTGCATTTTCTTCATCGCATGAGCGCGGTGGATTTTCACGGTGATTTCGCTCAGGTTCATCTGCCCGGCGATCTGCTTGTTCATCAAGCCCTTGACCGCAAAAGCCATCACCTCTTTTTCGCGGGCGGTCAGGGTCTGGTAGTGGGCACGCAGGTCGGCAGATTTCCGCCGGATTTCGCGACGCTGGGTGTCTGCCTGGAGTGCGGCGGTCACCGCATCCAGCAGATCCTGTTCGCGGAAGGGTTTGGCCAGGAAATCCACGGCACCGGCTTCCATGGCCTTGACCGACATTTCGATGTCGCCATGGCCGGTGATGAAGATGATGGGAATATTCGAATCCGACTCCGCCAACCAGCGCTGGAAGTCCAGGCCACTGCTCCCTGCAGTCGCACATCGAGGACCAGGCAACTGGCGCAATCCACCTTCGGTTGCTGGAGAAACTCCGCGGTGGACGCAAACGTCTCGCGAAGACGTCGGACCTGCCTGCTTCCATGTTGATTGGGCCACCGCTATCGCGGGCAAGCCAGGCTCCCACTGGGTCCGGGGTGGTACACAAATCCTGCATCCACCGAAAACCCACTGTGGGAGCGAGCCTGCTCGCGATGGCGTCGGGTCAGCCTGCATCGGGTTCAATGAAGGCTAAGCCTTAAGCAAATAACAAAAAATTATTTATTTAACATTTTTTAGATCATTTAGATTCCCCCTAAGTCTTTGACCAACATGGTGTGTGAGTCCCGGCACTCCGATCTGCGATCTCATTAACGAGTCACCGTCCATGCAACTTCTCACGCTTCCACCTTCCCCAGCCCTGGCCACGTCGATTCGTGCCACGGCCCAGGTCTTTGAAGACCCGAGCTCCCAGGCCCTGCTGGCTCATTTGCAACAAGTGGCCCCCAGCGATGCCAGTGTGCTGATCATCGGCCAGACCGGTACGGGCAAGGAGTTGGTCGCCCGGCACATCCATAATCTCAGCGCCCGCCGGGACAAGGCGTTCGTTGCGGTCAACTGTGGGGCGTTCTCCGAGACGCTGGTGGAAGCCGAGCTGTTCGGGCACGAAAAAGGCGCCTTCACCGGCGCGTTGACCGCAAAGGCCGGCTGGTTCGAAGAAGCGGACGGCGGCACCTTGTTCCTGGATGAAATCGGTGACCTGCCTCTGCCGATCCAGGTCAAGCTGCTCAGGGTCTTGCAGGAGCGTGAAGTGGTCCGCCTGGGGTCACGCAAGAGTATCAAGATCAATGTGCGCGTACTGGCGGCCACCAACGTGCAACTGGAAAAAGCCATCAACGCCGGCCACTTTCGCGAGGACCTCTACTACCGCCTCAATGTGGTCAGCCTTGTTCTCAAACCGCTGCGCGAGCGCCCCGGTGACATCCTGCCGTTGATACACCACTTCATCGCCGAATACAGTCGCAAGCTGGGTTACGGCGAGGTCGCGCTGGATGCGCAGGCACAACGTAAACTGCTCGATTACTCCTGGCCGGGCAACATCCGCGAGCTGGAAAATGTCATCCATCACACGCTGCTGATTTGCCGCAGATCGCTGATTGGCGTCCAGGACCTGCACCTGTCCAACTTCCGCATCGACCGCCAGAGCACACCCGCGGATAGCCCCCCTCAAAATGCCGAGACGCTCTTGCAGAAAGCCTTTGAAAAGCTGCTTGAGCAAGAGCACGGCAATTTACATGAGAAGGTCGAAACGGCCCTGCTGCGCGCCGCCTACCGATATGCGCATTGCAATCAGGTCCACACCGCCGCCCTGCTCGGCCTGAGTCGCAATGTCACACGCACGGCGCTGATCAGGATCGGCGAATTGGTGGTCAACAAGCGCCGTCCAATGTTGAGCACGCTGAACGGCCAAGTGGTCAATCTTTCAACCTGATCCTGCATCAGCCCTTGAGGATAGAGCCCTCGCGCGCCATGTCGCCGCGTCTACGCAACCGCCGCTGTTCTCGCAACCTTGCGCTGTTCCAACTCGCGCACCAGCGGCAGGACCCTACGACCGAAATACTCGACCTCTTCCTGAAAGTGCAGGAAGCCCGCCAGTACCAGGTCGACACCCACGGCCTTGAGCGCGACGATGCGCTCAGCGATCTGCCGCGGCGTGCCGATCAGGTTGGTCTTGAAGCCATCGTTGTACTGCACCAAGTCTTCGAAACTGGACTTGGCCCAGTTACCTTCACCTTCCGGGCTGGATTTGCCGGCCTGTTTCGCCGCGTCACCAAAGGCATTCACCGCCTCCGGATCGGCCTGATCGATGATTTGCGCAAGCACCGCATGCGCCTCTTCTTCGGTGTCGCGCGCAATGACAAAGGCGTTTATCCCGACCTTGACCTTGTGGTTGTTGGCGGCCGCTTTGGCCTGAATGTCATCGATCTGGGCTTTGACGCCCTCCACGGTGTTGCCATTGGTGAAGTACCAGTCGGACACCCGCGCCGCCATGTCCCGCGCCGCACGGGAGCTGCCGCCCTGGAAGATTTCCGGGTGCTGCTGCAAGGGTTTCGGCTTGAGGGTGTAGTCATGGAAGCGGTAGAAGTCACCGCGAAACGTGAAGTTGTCGGTGGTCCAGATGCCCTTGAGCGTCGTGATGAACTCTTCGGAACGACGATAGCGCTCATCGTGCTCGAGCCATGGCTCGCCAATGGCGGTGAACTCGCCCTTGAACCAGCCGGACACCACGTTGATCGCGACGCGGCCGCCGGTCAGTTGATCGATGGTCGCGATCTGCTTGGCCAGCACCGAAGGCGTCCATGGCCCCGGCAACACCGCCGCGATGACTTTCAGACGCGTGGTGGAAGCTAGCAAAGCGTGACTGAAGGCCACCGACTCGTGCTGGTACTCGGCGCCATAGCCGGCGGTAAAACGCACCTGCGTCAAGGCGTAGTCGAATCCGGCCGCCTCGGCGATCTGGGCCAGCTTGCGGTTGTAGTCGATCCCCCAGTCGGTACGCTGCGCGATCTTGCTGACCACCAGCCCGCCGCTGACGTTAGGTACCCAGTAGGCAAACTTGATCGTGTCCTGGCTCATTGTATGTACTCCACGGCTTGTTGAAATGAATCTGCACAAGGCATTGAGCAGCAACCGTGCCAACGACTTTTTTCTTTTATAATCAATGCATTATCAGAAAAACCGCATCCCCTTCACTGTCACCCGGCAGACAGGTTATTGATCCGCTGTTGCCAGGCCAACACCAAGGGCGTCACGGCTTACGAGTGCAACTGTTGGCAGGCCCACAGCCAGGCAACACATTGCCCGCAGGACGACAGCGCCTTCACTCGAATAGCGGCCTCAATCCCCCGGCTCCACGGGCTTTCGGTGTTGGGCATGGAGCGTGCAATACCGGTGCTGCAGCGGCAGGTTCTTCCTGCCCGCCCCTCTCGTCATCAGAAGGAACTTCGCCATGACCGCACAGCAACAACATCTGCCCCATCGCCTTTCCACCGGCACCGACTACGAGGCCTTGGCCGAGCGCTTCCGGCCGATCTTCGCGCGTATCCAGGCCGGCGCGCTGGCGCGTGAACAGTCCCGCAGCCTGCCCTATGAGCAAGTCAAATGGCTGAAGGAAGCAGGCTTCGGTGCCGTGCGCGTGCCCGTCGAACATGGCGGCGCCGGTGCTTCGTTGCCGCAGTTGTTGCAACTGCTGATCGAGCTCGCCGAAGCCGATTCCAACCTGCCCCAGGCTTTGCGCGGTCATTTCGCCTTTGTCGAGGATCGTCTCAACGCCCATGCCGGCAGTGCCCAGGACACATGGTTCAAACGCTTCGTGGCCGGTGAACTGGTAGGCAACGCCTGGACCGAAATCGGCGACGTGAAAATCGGCCAGGTCGGTACCCGGGTTTCTCGCCAAGGCGATCAATGGGTGGTCAACGGCACCAAGTACTACAGCACCGGCAGCATCTTTGCCGACTGGATCGACCTGTATGCCCAGCGCGACGACAACGGCACCGACGTGATCGCCGCTGTTCGTGTCCAGCAACCGGGCGTGCGGCAAATCGATGATTGGGACGGCTTCGGCCAACGCACCACCGGCAGCGGCACGTCGGTGTTCGAGAATGCCGTGGTCGAGGCAGAAAACCTCATCGACTTTTCCACGCGTTTCAAATACCAGACCGCGTTCTATCAATTGGTCTTGCTGGCCGTGCTGACTGGCTCTGGCCGCGCAGCGGTCCGCGACATCACCGAGCAGGTGCAGAAACGCACGCGGATCTTCAGCACCGGCAATGCCAGTCAGGTCAGCCAGGACGTGCAGGTGCAGCAAGTGGTGGGCAAGGCCTCGGCCCAAGTCTACGCGGCCGAAGCCACCGCCCTACGCGCTGCGCAGGCCTCGCAACGCGCCTATGAAAGCCGCTTCGGCCACAATGCCGATATCGAACACCAGGCCAACATCGCCGCCGAACTGGAATCGGCCCAGGCCCAAGTCGCCATCGCCGAACTGGTACTGCGCGCCACCAGCGACCTGTTCAACGCCCTCGGTGCATCGGCCACCAGCACCGCAAAGGCCCTTGATCGCCATTGGCGCAATGCGCGCACTGCGGCCTCGCACAACCCGCTGATCTACAAGGAACGCATCATTGGCGATTGGACGATCAATGGTACGGAGCCGCCGTATGTCTGGCAGATTGGCGGCGGAGTGCAGCGCGAGGTCAACGCAGCAAGTCGCTGATCCAGTCGATCTGTCGGACGAGATCCTGCACCACTTCCTCGGGCACGGCCTGTCGCGCCCGGGCGAAGCCCTGCAGGGTCTTGTGCTTCTGGCGCAACCTGCGCTGCCACTTACCGAGGAAAGCAGGGGTGCGTGCCTCCATCAGCAACGGGCCGAAGTACAGTTCTTCGGCGCTGTACATCACCGGCCCGGTGCGCTCGGCGACGATGATTTCGTAGTCGAAACGGTTCTCCCGCAACACTTCCTCATCGAGAATGCGGTAGCCGTTTTCCATCAACCACCGGCGCAGCGGTTGCTCACCGCCGTTGGGTTGCAGGATCAGACGCTCCTGGCCGCTCAATCGCGACCTGTCGCGCTCCAGGATGTCGCGGATCGTCTCGCCGCCCATGCCACAGAAGCTGACCGCCGTGATCCCGTCACCCGGCTCGATTGCCGCCAGGCCATCAGCCAGGCGCACGGTGATACATGGTTCGAGGCCATTCTCACGCACCGTCCGTCCAGCCGCGTGAAACGGCGTCACTGCCACCTCCCCGGCCACCGCCGCGACAATGACGCCGCGGCGCATCAATGCCACCGGCAGATAACCGTGATCCGAGCCAATATCGGCCAAGCGCGCGCCCACTGGCACCTGCGCCGCCACCCGCTCCAGGCGCATGGACAATGTCTGTTCGTTCAACCGCAACCCCTTAACACCACAAGCGTCCGACAGCGTTGGCCGGATCGGGCTGCGATTCTGTCGGGCTACACGGTGCATTTCAAATTTATGTGATCAGGGTCGTGACTTTGACAACACCGGCCTGCGCACCTATAACCGCTCCTGGCCCACCGCCAGGTCAATAAACCAGATGAGAAACCGCCATGAATGACCGTCAAGCAATCATCAGAGACTTGATCGCAGCAGTGATGAAAGCCCGAAAGTCCGACGAAATCGTCTATCAGTCGGAGTGGCTCGGCTACATCCCGTTCGGGGTCTACCACTGGGTCGAATGCCAGGGCGAAGACGTTTCCGGCGACTTTCCGTTTGGATGGTCGCTCGAAGACCTGGCGGGTCTTGAGCAAATGGGATTTCTGAAAACGCTTGAAGCTTATGAGAACCCTGACGACTCGTTTGATCGGGAGATCAGGTATCGCGTTTGTGGCTGAGCAATGGTCATAAGTTAGCAGGTCGTGCCCGTCGAAAACTTCACCTTTACAGTACCCTCTCGTCCATGGAGGATCTGAATGGAAGAAAGTCCTCACGGATTACCTGTGCAGCCAGTTTCTGGACGTCCCTAAGGGCGATTACCTTCGTCCCTTTCCAGTCTTCTTTAGGCAACAAACTCCGGACAGGAGCCTCTGGCCCGTTATAGGCCACTGATGCAGTGTTCGACGTGAAGTCGATTCTGAAAAAGAGCAGGTGGTCGGCAAAGCCCACTCCCGGTGTAAAAGCGGGTCCCGAATTGATCCTACCCGTTGCCTTCACTTGTACGGTCCTTCCATTTCGAGTCAACGCATCCACACCACCTGTACGTTTAGGTGGCAGCACGAGGTCGAAGTACTCCAGTGCCAAAGCTTCTGCGATGTCGCCCACCAGACGCCCGTCGAGAGTGAACTTCAGTCTCGTACTCGAATAGTGATTAACCAGTGCTTGTTGTGCCTTCCATAAATCGCGTATCACCTCGGGTAACTGCAATACGGGCTCTTTTCCATCCATTCAAACCTTCTCCTTTATGGCAATTTCCAAATGTCTATTGTGAAGTACCGATCTGGACCGTAGCGCTGCATGCTTCAGATCTTGCCAGCCAAAACAACCAAATCCCTTAGGCTTCGCAGCCAGAAAAAAGCGCCTGAGAGATGGCATTCACTGTCTCGCGTGGTGCCCATCATCACCATCCAGACACAGGGATGTCCATGCTTCATCTACCCAGGATCGAGGGTGCCGCGTCGCTGCCTTCAATGCTCGGCAAATCTGTCAGCCATCTACCACTAGGGACACTTGCGCCTTAATGGCAATGACGGCAAACCTTAAAATCGCGAGTTCGAGCACGTGGAAGTCAGTTGCTTTACCCGCCAAGCCAGTACCCGCCAGATTTATCGCATCAGTAGCCAGCACTTGTTGTCGACATCTGCTCAACCACTTGAGAATGCATTGAACCCAGAATAACTCACCCGATTTGTTGATGCCGTGCGCGCCGAGCTGCTCAATCCAGACCAACTGGCAACGCTCACCACTCGGATAACGCATGGAAATCAGCTAAGGTGTACCTTTACCTGGAAGCCTATGACCTGTTTGTAGAAACCGCCGGCAGTTCTTCTCGTTCAGATCAATACGCTCAAGGCTGCGGAGTAATAGCAATTATGGCCAAGGCTTCTCAAGCGCCTGAAAGACGATTGGGAAGCCTTTGTTTGTGCGCCTCCGGCATAAATGGGTAGGATGCGGTGAACATCATCCGATCTAGAGTTTGCTCATGGTTTCCGTGGTCGTTCAGGAAGAAGTCCGAAGTCGTCTTCGTCGTGCTGAGAGTGAGCATGAAGCGAAGGTCCTACTCGCCGTGGAGTCAGGCAGTCGTGCCTGGGGGTTCGCCTCGCCCAACAGCGATTACGACGCCCGCTTCATCTACGTCAACAAGCCTGAATGGTACCTCTCTGTCGGACTCGAGGAACGACGCGACGTCATCGAATACCCCATCGTCGACGATATGGACATCAATGGCTGGGACCTGCGCAAGGCATTGCGGCTGTTCTGGAAGTCCAATCCAGGCTTCGTCGAATGGCTGCAGTCCACCATTGTCTATGAACACTCAGGATCTTTTCACGAACGAGCCAAGGCCCTTCTGCCACAGGTGTATTCGGTCGAAAGTGGAATCTATCATTATCGCAGCATGGCCAAGACTAACTATCGGGGGTACTTGCAGGCCCCTCAAGTGCCGCTGAAGAAATACTTTTACGTGCTGCGACCCTTGTTATCGGTGCGATGGCTGGAGAAATTCAATACACCTGCTCCCATTGAGTTTGACACGCTGCGAACGGTCATCGAGGGGCAATCAGAACTCCAGAGTGCGATCGACGACCTGCTGGCAATCAAACGCACATCTCCAGAATTGGGGCTGTCCCCGCAGGTCATGCCCATCCAACAGTTCATCGAACGCGAGCTGCTTCGTCTTGAGGCCATCAAGCCGACCCGTAGCGAACGCAAAGAAGTCGAACCCTTGCTTTCGGAGCTGTTTCGTTCAGTGCTGGAAGAGACCTGGGGATGATGAGCAGCCTTTTTCAATATTCCCGTATTGAGGCAGGATGCGGGCAACCAACAAGCTACGACGGCGTGTGATCACACCTTAGGTCAATAGGCAACCCTGGACCGCAACGACGAACCGGTTATGAACAGACTGTCAATACAGCCGATCTGCGCACTCTCTCCTGGCGTTCAGATGTTAGAAGCAGAAGCGGTTGCGGAAGGTTTCAGGTTCCTGACGCGCTTGATTGCAGAGTGGGAAAGCGGCGTGAACCAATTTGATCGGTCCGGCGAGGGATTTTTTGGTGCCTTTCGCGACGATCAACTGATCGCTGTCGGTGGCCTTTCCTATGATCCTTATGCCGGGTCAGACACCGGAAGATTGCGCAGGGTTTATGTCGCGCCTGCATCAAGAGGTCAGAATGTGGGTAGGTTCCTGGTCAATTACCTTCTGGAACACGCAACCCAGCAATTTCGTACGGTACGCCTATCCACGGACACACCAGAGGGTGCCGCGTTTTACCTTCGCTGTGGGTTCCAGCCAATACGGGATGATTTTGCTACACATGGGAAGTCATTGACCCCGACAAAATAGCCAGGCAAAGACCATGCTCATCGAACCCTTCTCCATCAACATCTCCGAGCCCGCCCTGGAAGACCTGCGCCATCGCTTGCGCAATACGCGGCTGCCCGAGCCCTTGCTCGATCAAGGCTGGAGCGAGGGCATGGACATGGGCGTGTTGCGCGATTTGCTCGCGTATTGGTCGACCGGGTTCGACTGGCGCGCGCGGGAGGCTGAGCTCAATCGCTTGCCGCAGTTTGTCGCCGACATCGGCGGGCAGCGGGTTCACTTTGTTCATCAACGTGGCGTCGGGCCGGACCCGATGCCGCTCGTCCTGACCCACGGCTGGCCCGGTTCGTTCATCGAGATGCAGCGCATCATCCCGCTGCTGACGGACCCGGCCAGTCATGGTGGCGACTCGGCGGATGCGTTCCATGTGGTGGTGCCGTCGCTGCCCGGCTACACCTTTTCCGCGCCGTTCATGCAAGCGGGCATGGGACCCTATGAAATTGCCGGGCTGTGGCAGAAGCTGATGGGCGGGCTGGGTTATGAGCGTTTTGGCGCCCAAGGCGGGGACATTGGCGCGGGTGTCTCGACCTGGCTGGGTGTGCGGTTTCCCGAGCAGGTGACAGGGATTCACCTCAATTACATTCCGGGCTCCTACCGCCCTCCCCTGGGCGAAACCGAGCCGCCGCAAACAGCGCAAGAAACGCTTTTCCTCCAGCGCGCCGCCGCATTTGGCGATGCCGAAGGCGCATACGCCCACCTGCAGCGAACCAAACCCCAGAGCCTGGCCGTGGGCTTGAACGATTCACCGGCCGGACTGTTGGCCTGGATGGGGGAAAAGCTGTTGGCCTGGTGCGATGCCGACCCGGCCATCGACCGTGACTGGTTGCTGACCAATGTGACGCTCTACTGGCTGACGAACTGCATTGGCTCGTCGTTTCGTCAGTACGTGGAAGGCAGCAAGCGTCCCTTGCAGTTCAACAGCGGCGAGCGGGTGAAGCCAGCGGTTGGGGTCGCGTTGTTTCCCAAGGAACTGCCCATGCCGCCAAGAAGCTGGGTGGAGCGGTGCTGTACAGTGGAGCGCTGGACCACGATGCCCCGCGGCGGCCACTTTGCGGCGCTGGAGCAGCCGGCGTTGCTGGCGGCGGATATCAGGGCGTTCTTTCGGGCGTTGCGCTGATTGCTGCGCCTCTGTGGGAGCGAGCCTGCTCGCGATGACGGCGACACATTCAACCTCGATGCAAGCTGACCCGGCGCCATCGCGAGCAGGCTCGCTCCCACGGAGATCCGGGTGTTAGTGACGGAACTGATTGTTCGAACAATCTTGTAGGCAATCACCACCGTGACGAGGAAGGCAAACCTGTGGGAGCGAGCCTGCTCGCGATGACGGCGGCACATTCAACCTCAATGCAAGCTGACCTACCGCCATCGCGAGCAGGCTCGCTCCCACAGGGGATTGGCGGGGAATGAAGGACTTTGTCCTCTGAGATCTTCTCGCAGGCTGACAAGGACTGAAACACATCACCCACCACACTATGCCAATCGGCCGATGTTCATCCGCCAGGGGTTTTCGATACTCGAATCTCCGGCACCACCTGGAACCGTCCGCGGTTCGAGCTGGATGGCCTTCGTTCGAATTGTGGAGTGATGCATGCGTAAATCGAATCTTCTGAACACCGCCCTGTTGATCGGGGTGATGTCGGCCACCACCGCCCAGGCTTTCGAAGCGGGCGATGTTCTGATCCGCGCGGGAGCCGTGACCGTCGACCCTCGGGAAAGCAGCTCCAGCGTGCGCGTCGATCGCGGTAGCCTCGCCGGTACCGACCTGGGCGGCAAGGCGAGCCTGAACAGCGACACCCAGTTGGGCCTGAATTTCGCCTACATGATCACCGACCACCTGGGCGTCGAGCTGCTGGCGGCGACGCCATTCGAACACGACGTGAATATCTCCGGCACCTCCGGTGGCATTGCCGATGGCAAGTTGGGATCCCTCAAGCATCTGCCGCCAACCGTGAGCCTGATCTACTACCCGCTCGACAACAAGGCAGCCTTCCAGCCCTACCTGGGCATTGGTATCAATTACACCTGGGTCTACGATGAAAGCGTCGGCAGCCGCGCCAGCGCAGCAGGCTTCGACTCGTTTCACGCCAGCAATTCTTGGGGATGGGCAGCCCAGGCGGGCGCAGACTACATGCTCACCGATCGCCTGATGCTCAACGCACAGATGCGCTATATCGACATCGAGACCGATGCCTATGTAAGCAATACAACGCTTGGGGTCAGGTCCAAAGTGAATGTCGAGGTGGACCCTTTCGTGTACATGGTTGGGCTGGGTTACAAATTCTGAACACAGCAGCCCTCTGTGCCCGGGGAACGGTGCGCAGCCGACCAGGGCTGCGCACCGAACCTTTGCGCTAGGATTCCGTCAACGCCGCCTGCACCAGCGGGTGCAGCCCATCGCCGGGGTTTTCCACCTGCCACTTCATCAGCTGATTGCGCATGACCGGCGTCCAGAAATTCTGGATATGCTGACGTACGCCATTCACCGCCAGTGTCCTGTCCGGCTCGCTGGAGAAGTACTGGCCGATCTGGTTGGCCATCTTGATCAGGCTTTCGGTACTCATCGACGCACCTCGGCTTTCTCGGCATGACGACGTTCGCGCAGCAGACGCCCCTGTTCATCGCTGAAAGCCTGGTAGCGTTTCTGCCATTCCGAAGGTTGGCTGACCCGCACGATTTCCACCGCCGTCACCTTGTATTCCGGGCAGTTGGTGGCCCAGTCGGAGTTGTCGGTGGTGATCACGTTGGCACCCGATTCCGGGAAGTGGAAGGTGGTGTAGACCACCCCTGGCGCCACTCGTTCGGAGACCTTGGCCCGCAGCACGGTCTGCCCGGCGCGGCTGCCGATGCCGACCCAGTCGCCCTCGACGATACCGCGGCTCTCGGCGTCGCTCGGATGGATTTCCAACCGGTCTTCCTCGTGCCAGGCGACGTTTTCGGTGCGACGAGTCTGGGCACCTACGTTGTACTGGCTGAGGATACGTCCGGTGGTCAGCAGCAACGGATAGCGACTGTTGACCTTCTCGTCGGTCGGCACGTAGCCGGTGAGCATGAAGCGCCCTTTGCCGCGCACGAACTCGTCGATGTGCATGATCGGCGTACCGTCCGGCGCGTCATCGTTGCACGGCCATTGCAGGCTGCCATGGCGATCCAGTTCGGCGTAGCTGACCCGGGTGAACGTCGGCGTCAGGCGGGCGATTTCATCCATGATCTCGGAAGGATGCTTGTAGTTCATCTTGTAGCCCAGGGCTTCGGACAGGGCCATGGTGGCCTCCCAGTCAGCCTTGCCTGCCAGGGGCTCCATCACCTTGCGTACCCGCGAGATACGGCGCTCGGCGTTGGTGAAGGTACCGTCCTTCTCAAGGAACGAGCTGCCCGGCAGGAATACGTGGGCGAACTTCGCCGTCTCGTTAAGGAAGATGTCCTGCACCACCACGCATTCCAGGGCGCTCAGGGCCGCGGTCACGTGCTGGGTGTTCGGGTCGCTCTGGGCGATGTCCTCGCCTTGGCAATAAAGTGCCTTGAAGGAGCCATCCAGCGCCGCCTCGAACATGTTCGGAATGCGCAGCCCCGGATCGGGTTGCAGAGTCACGTTCCAGGCCTGCTCGAACTGGGCGCGTACCACATCGTTGGAGACGTGGCGATAACCGGGCAGCTCGTGGGGGAACGAGCCCATGTCGCAGGAGCCCTGCACGTTGTTCTGCCCGCGCAACGGGTTCACGCCGACGCCTTCGCGACCGATGTTACCGGTGACCATGGCAAGGTTGGCGATGCCCATCACCGACGTACTGCCCTGGCTATGCTCGGTAACGCCGAGGCCGTAGTAGATGGCTGCGTTGCCGCCAGTGGCGTAGAGCCGTGCGGCGGCGCGGATCTGCTCGGCAGGCACGCCGCACACCGGGCCCAGGACCTCGGGCGCGTTCTCCGGCAGGCTGACGAAGTCACGCCAGCGGGCAAAGTCCGCGGCCTCGCAGCGCTCGTCAACGAAAGGCTGGTTGACCAGCCCTTCGGTGACAATCACATGGGCCAGCGCATTGAGCATCGCCACGTTGGTGCCCGGGCGAAGTTGCAGGTGCAGGTCGGCGCGGGCATGGGGCGAATCCACCAGGTCGATGCGCCGTGGATCGATGACGATCAGCCGCGCACCCTGGCGCAGGCGACGCTTGAGCTGGGAACCGAACACCGGGTGGGCATCGGTCGGGTTGGCGCCCATCACCAGGATCACGTCGGCCAGCATCACCGAATCGAAGGTCTGGGTACCGGCGGACTCGCCGAGTGTCTGCTTGAGGCCATAACCGGTCGGCGAATGGCAGACCCGGGCGCAGGTGTCGACGTTGTTGTTGCCGAAGGCGGTACGCACCAGCTTCTGCACCAGGTAGGTTTCTTCGTTGGTGCAACGACTGGAGGTGATGCCGCCGATGGAGTCGCGGCCGTATTTCAACTGAATGCGACGGAATTCACTGGCCGCGTAGTTGACGGCTTCGTCCCAGCTGACTTCCTGCCACGGATCGTTGATGTGCTTGCGGATCATCGGCTTGGTGATGCGATCCGGGTGGGTGGCATAGCCCCAGGCGAAACGACCCTTGACGCAGGAATGGCCGTGGTTGGCCTGGCCGTTTTTGTCCGGAACCATGCGCACCAGTTGGTCGCCTTTCATTTCGGCGCGGAACGAGCACCCGACGCCACAGTAGGCACACGTGGTGATGACGCTGCGCTCCGGCTGGCCGATTTCCACCACGCTTTTTTCCATCAGCGTGGCCGTCGGACAGGCCTGCACACAGGCGCCGCAGGACACGCATTCAGAGTCGAGGAAGTTGTCACCGCCAGCGGCCGCCACCCGCGAATCGAAGCCGCGTCCGGTGATGGTCAGTGCGAAAGTGCCTTGGGTTTCCTCGCACGCCCGCACGCAGCGGTTGCAGACGATGCATTTGCTCGGGTCGTAGTCAAAATAAGGGTTGGAAACGTCTTTCGTTTCGGCCAGGTGGTTGTCACCCTCATAGCCATAGCGCACTTCACGCAGGCCGACCTGCCCCGCCACTGTCTGCAATTCGCAGTTGCCGTTGGCCGAGCACGTCAGGCAGTCCAGCGGGTGGTCGGAGATGTACAGCTCCATCACGTTACGCCGCAAGCCGGCGAGTCGGGAGGTCTGGGTGCGTACCACCATGCCTTCGGTGACCGGCGTGGTGCACGAGGCCGGATAGCCGCGCATGCCGTCGATCTCCACCAGGCACATGCGACAGGAACCGAACGGCTCCAGGCTGTCGGTGGCGCAGAGTTTGGGGATGGTGGTGCCGAGCAATGCCGCGGCGCGCATCACCGAGGTACCGGAGGGAACGCTGATTTCGCGGCCGTCGATGCTCAGGCTGACTTGCACCTCGCTTTCGCGTTCGGGGGTGCCCAGGTCGATATCGCTGGCGGGATCGAAGATATTGATCATTGGTCGGCCTCCGTGGTCGCCAGACCGAAGTCGGCAGGGAAATGCTTGAGGGCGCTGGCGACAGGATAGGAGGTCATCCCACCCAAGGCACAGAGCGAACCGTATTGCAGGGTGTCGCAGAGGTCCTGGAGCAACAGGACCTGTTCCTGGCGGGCACCGGCATCGGTGCTGGCGAGCAGCCGGTCCACCACTTCCACCCCACGGGTGGAGCCGATCCGGCACGGCGTGCATTTGCCGCAGGATTCTTCGGCGCAGAACTGCAGGGCGAAACGGGCCATATGCGCCATGTCCAGGCTGTCATCGGCCACCACCACGCCGCCGTGGCCAAGCATCGCGCCCATAGCGGCAAACGCCTCGTAATCCAGCGGTGTATCGAACTGCGAAGGTGGCACCCAGGCACCCAGCGGGCCACCCACCTGGGCGGCCTTCAATGGCCGGCCGCTGGCGGTACCACCGCCATATTCTTCCACCAGCTCGCGCAGCGTCAGGCCGAAGGCGCGCTCCACCAGGCCGCCATGGCGGATGTTGCCGGCCAGTTGGAACGGCATCGTTCCCAGGGAACGGCCCATGCCGAAGTCGCGGTAGAACTGGGCGCCCTTCTCCAGGATCACCGGGACCGAAGTCAGGGTCAGCACGTTGTGAACCAGGGTTGGCAGCCCGAACAGGCCTTGCAGCGCAGGCAACGGCGGCTTGGCGCGAACCGTGCCCCGCTTGCCTTCGAGGGACTCCAGCAGGGCGGTTTCTTCGCCGCAGATGTAGGCACCGGCGCCCACCCGGACTTCCAGTTCGAAAGCACGGCCACTGCCCGCCACGTTGGCGCCCAGGTAGCCGGCCTCGCGGGCGATGCCCAGGGCATCGTTCAACGTCGCGACAGCGTCCGGATATTCCGAGCGCACATAGATGTAGCCCATGGTGGCGCCTACCGCGATACCCGCAATGATCATGCCTTCGATCAGCAGGAACGGATCGCCTTCCATCAGCATGCGGTCGGCGAATGTGCCGGAGTCGCCTTCGTCGGCGTTGCACACCACATATTTCTGCGTACCCGGCGCATCGCGCACGGTGCGCCACTTGATGCCCGCCGGGAACGCCGCGCCGCCCCGGCCGCGCAGGCCCGAGTCGAGCACGCTGGCCACCACTTGCGCGCCATCCTGCTGGATTGCGCGAGCCAGGCCCTGGAAGCCGCCATGGGCGCGATAGTCATCCAGGGACAGCGGCCGGGTGATACCAGCGCGAGCGAACAGCAGGCGCTGCTGGCTCTTGAGATAAGGGATGTCCTCCACCGGCCCCAGGGCCAATGGATGGTTGCCGGGGTCGCCTGCCAGGGCGTCGAGCAGCCCAGGCACGTCCGCCGGTGTGACGGGGCCGAAGCCCAGCCGGCCGCTGGTGGTTTCCAGCTCCAGCAGCGGTTCCAGCCAATAGAGGCCACGGGAACTGGTGCGCTGCACCTCCAGCGGCAACTGCCGCCGCTCGGCCTCGCGCATCAGCGCGACGGCCACCGTGTCCGCGCCGACGGCACGGGCTACCGAATCGCGGGGAATGCAGAGCTTCAGCATGTGCCTTCCTCCAGGCAGCCATTGACCAGCTCGCGCAGGCGCTCAGGCGTCAGCCGTGCGTGCAACTGGCCATCCAGCTCCAGGGCCGGCGAGCAGACACAGGCCCCCAGGCAATAGACCGGCCGCAAACTGATGCTGCCATCGGCGCTGGTGCCGTGATCGTCCAGAGACAGTTGTTCGCGCAATTGGGCAGCCAACTGTTCGGCCCCCATGCTTTGGCACGACTCCGCCCGGCAAAGACGCAAGGTATGGCGTGCGGGCGGCGTGGTACGGAAATCGTGATAGAAACTGATAACGCCGCGCACTTCAGCCAGACTGAGGTTGAGGGCATGGGCGATCTCCGGGACGGCCGAGTCGGGAACGTACCCGCAGCCCTCCTGGATGGCATGAAGAATCGGCAGCAAGGCACCGGGGGTGTCCTTTTCGCGCTCCAATACACGTTGAATCAGAGGCAGGTGAAGCGTCTCATCGGGCATAAACTTACCTCGGCATCTCGAACGACACTGCTGAAGGCAGTCGTCCGGAGTCTTGGCTGCGGCGTCCGGCCACGTCACGGAAGCGTGGTTATCCGGTCGCCCTCCTCGCTCTCCGGTCAGGCATCTTGGTGCGCCTGATCCGGGGCATCGTTACAGCTTGCCACTCCCGGGAACTGGCAATTGCACATGGACGACAAAACGCGTTCTGAAAGCGACTTGAGGTGAAAGTCGCCCGCGTTCCACGGGAACTTGTCTTATAACCCATTGCCGGCGACTTGCACATTGGCGAAAACAGCTCTAAACCCACTCATTCATATAGCTCATGAGAAACGCAGGATGCGGGAAGCAACGAGTGAACTGGAAAAGCAAATTGATCTGGCAACGAAGCTGCTTTCCCTGGCGGCGAAAGTTGGCTTACTGACTGGCGGGACGTGCATCGTCAGCTACCTGCTCGGCAATGGCCATTACCCGCAAGGCGTTTCCATCGGAGACAGCCTGCTGTTTTTGGTCGCGGCGTTCTGTTTCGGGGTCATCTGCCTTTACTTTTCGGTGTCCGTCACGGCTGCGGGCGTGTTGCTTGCACCAATGTTCGTTCCGGTGCTGAGATTTCTCATCTGGGTGACAACGATATTCCGTGCTGAAAAGTCCAAAGCGGAACTGAAACTACAAAAAATAACGTTCCTGACGGTGTTTTTTGGCATCTGTGGTGTGGTGACCATTTATTTTCTTGCGCGCAAGAATCCCCTGGAACATATCCCTCTCGTTCTGTTGCCAATCTTTCAATACGTCGTTTATTCGGCCTTCCTACAGCAGAACAACAAGATCAAAGCCGCTTACGGACCGCCCCCGAAAATAGCCGATACCGAGTCTTCCGAGACAGACGCCCGGGTCGATGTGAAACCCATGAAAAGACTCAGGGCGATGATCGCCGGACTCCTCATCCTGCCCCCATTCTCATGGGCGGCGTCACCTCGGACTTACTGCAAACCGCCATGAGCCTGGCAAAGATACGCATCGAACGAGCGACGATTCTGGTAAAGCCGCCTTATGCCAACTTACTGCCTGCTCCCCAGGACTCACCCTTGCAAGACTATAAAACCTTTGAAAATGCGACCGTGGTGTTCCGCGGGGTTGGCAACTCGACACTGATTGAAATGCGTACCGCAGATACGGCTATCCGGCTGGAAATCCCCAATGACTCGATCATCATCGAACGCAACACGAGACTCATCACTCAACCCAAACCGGAAACTGGAGATAAAGCCGGATAATCAGGGCAATTGAATCCCGCACGGCCTTGTAGGATTTCCGGATAGTGGGCGACCTTACAAAAAGGGGCGCACAAAACACTGTTCCATGACCCGCCGCCCCCACTGCTGCCCTTCCTGCTCATGTTCCAATCTGAAACCGAAATCTTCATATAACCTGCGGGCTGCATCGAGCCCCTGGAATGTCCAGAGCCGGGTAGCAGGAAACTGCCACTGGTCACAGAACTTCATCGCTTCGGCCAACAGGCGCCTGCCTGCCCCCTTGCCCCGGGCGCAGTCGTCGAGAATGAAACAGCGTAGGATCGCTTCACCCCCTTCGCCTTCACCGTCAATGGCAATCGAGCCGACAATGCGCTCACCCTCCAGGGCCACCCAGACCTCATTGCGTGGGTTGTGCAAACGCCCCATCAGTTCGGCCATGTCCGAGGCCACCAGGCTTTCGAAGGGCTGGCCGAAATCCGAATGCCGGGCGTAATAGTCCGCATGCATCTGGACAATGCGGCCGATGATGCCGGGGCGGTAGCCGCGGGCGATGTCCAGTTGCGCCGCGGATGACACTTCAGTACCGAGTCGATGTGCGCGCAGCGCGACAGCATAGTGAGCGATGCCTTCCTGGACTGTCCGGCGTTGTTCCTCGCTCAAGTGAGACATGGCCGCTTCTACCTGCTGCGTGGCGAAGCGATCGATGGAGCGCAGGGTATTGGCGCCCTGCGCAGTGAGTCGCAGGTGCTTGGAACGCGCGTCAGCCCCATTGGGAACCTCTTCGAGCTCACCCGCCTCGATGAGCTTGCGAACCATGCGGCTCACACTGGACTTTTCCAGGCCAAGGAGCTCGACCAGCTCGGCAGCCGTCAGCACCTTCCGGCTCCCGATCTCGACGATGGCGTGCACGGATGACGGCGGATACGCCGTAGCCGCCAGCGTGGCATTCATGAATCCCAATTCTCGCACCATGAGGCGCGACGCCGAACGGATGTGGTTGATTGAGCCTTGCGGGAAATGGTCCATGGAATAGCCCTCAGGAGAACAGGCAATTAGTTGTATAGCACAACCAAAACAAAAAGCCCGTTACACACCTGCCAAACGCCTGCAACGCAGGCACCGTTTCACGACCTCCCGTTATCAAACCCGGCATTCAGGCCCGTCCGCTTATCAATCTCTGCCCGCCCAATCCTGGCGTAGCCCGGCAGTAGTCTGAAACTCCCAGCCCACCTGGGAGTATCGGCCGATGCGCAATCTCCAGCGCTTTTCCATAGTTGCGGCCAAAGGTCAACGGTCAGACCTCGATGACCGCAATTGCCCAGGAGCAAGTTATGACTATCCAGGAGAAAAATTCACTACTGACGAGTGACACTCAATCCCTGTTCGCCCCTACGGTCGCCACCGACCTGGGTGTGGTGGCGACCGGCGTGAGCGTTACGCTGGATGAAACGACCGGGTTGCAGAACGCCACCGCCACACCAAGCCCTGCGGAAGACGCCAACGACAACGACATTCTGGTGGCTTCCCTGCCCGCCACCTTCGCCACCCGCCTGACGGCACTGGGCGCAGGCACCGCAATGGGGGCAGCCTTGAGCGGCTACACCGGGGCCGTGGGTAACACAGGCAGTGACGCGTTCACCATCACCGCCGCGCCCGGTGCGACCATCACCGACATCAGCTTCGTCGGCAGCACCGGCGCTCCGCTCGATGGCGTGGACAGCGGACTGGACACCCTCGATGGCAGCAACATCCTTCTCTATACGGATACGAACGACAACATCGTCCTGGGCCGGGCCGGAGGGCCAACCGGCACGATTGTGTTCGCGGCCTACATCGAAGAAACCAGCACCGGTGGAAAGATCTGGACCGTGCAATATGTCCCCCTCAATAACCCGGTCACTACGAACCCGGATGACCCGGTCAACCTGCTGGACAAGGTGTTCGTCGGCGCCAGCCAGGACCTGGAGTTCAGTCTGGCCAACGCACCCTCGGGCCAGAACCTGTTCCTGATGTTCACCACAGCGAACCCGACCACTGAAATAGTCGATGGCATTTCACGGATCACGGAACCCACCATCATCGCCACCGGGAAGGACCCAGCTGACCAGTCGACCGGTGTCAACATCACCACGGGCGACACGATCAACACCAGCCAGGCGGGTGGACCGACCACCTTCGGCACCAACAATCAGATGATCGTGGAACAGGAAGGCATCCGGTTCACCTTCGTCACCGGTGCCCGGCAGGACGTGACCATTCCCAACCTGGATCAGAACGAAGCGGACGTGGAGTCCAACATCGACTTCACGGACGTCTTCAATACCAAGACCGCCAATTTCGACGTCGTGCAGCTGCAAAGCGGCAAGACGGCCGTGGTGAAAATCAGCGCATTCAGCACCGCGCCTGAGCCTGGCGTGAATTTCATCAACGGTTATACGAACGACACGGCGGTGGCTATCACCAACGTTCGCGTCATCAACATCAGCACCGGATTGGTGATCGAGAACTCGGACGGATCGGTGAACGATCCTGCCATCGCCATCAGCTTTGCCTCCGGGGTTGCAACCATTACCGGTGTCAAGGCCGGATACCAGATTGAATACACCACGACGTCGACGCACAACCGCGTGCTCATCGAGAACGGGGCCGCGGTGGACGCCAAGGGCACCAACCACGCGGACTTCGACATAGGTGGTTTCACGCTGGTCCAGGCCTCGCTGGCGAAAACCGAGATCGGTTCCAAACTGGTCTTCGAAGATGACGGGCCGAGCATCGGTACCACCGGCACGGAGCCCACGCTGACCGTGGACGAGACGGTGTTGGCCACCAACGCTACCCAGAACTTTGCGGCCAACTTCACCTCGGCCTATGGCGCTGACGGTGCCGGTACGCAAACCTACGCCCTTGGCGTAGTCGCGGGCGCCTCCGGATTGACGGACACCGCCACTGGCGAAGCCGTGAACCTATCGCTCAACGGTTCCGTGGTCGAAGGCCGCACAGCCACCACCAACCTGCTGGTGTTCAGCGTCAGCGTGGCCGCCAATGGCGACGTCACCCTCGATCAGGTCCGGGCGGTGGTGCACCCCAACACGACCAATCCCGATGACTCGAAAACGCTGACCTCAGACACCCTGGTGACCCTGACGGCGACCAAGACCGACAAGGACGGCGACAGTGCCCAGGCCACGCTCAACATCGGCCAGAACCTGGTGTTCAAGGACGACGGACCGAGCATCAGTACCACCGGCACGGAGCCCACGCTGACCGTCGACGAAACGGTGCTGACCACCGACGCCACCCAGAACTTCGCCGCCAATTTCACCTCCGCCTATGGCGCTGACGGTGCCGGCACGCTGACCTACGCCTTGGGCGTGGTGGCAGGAGCCTCCGGATTGACGGACACGGCCACTGGCGAAGCCGTGAACCTATCGCTCAACGGTTCCGTGGTCGAAGGCCGCACGGCCACCACCAACCTGCTGGTGTTCAGCGTCAGCGTGGCCGCCAATGGCGACGTCACCCTCGATCAGGTCCGGGCGGTGGTGCACCCCAACACGACCAATCCCGATGACTCGAAAACGCTGACCTCAGACACCCTGGTGACCCTGACGGCGACCAAGACCGACAAGGACGGCGACAGTGCCCAGGCCACGCTCAACATCGGCCAGAACCTGGTGTTCAAGGACGACGGACCGAGCATCAGTACCACCGGCACGGAACCCACGCTGACCGTGGACGAAACAGTCCTGAGCACCAACGCCACCCAGAACTTCGCCGCCAATTTCACCTCGGCCTATGGCGCTGACGGTGCCGGCACGTTGACCTACGCGCTGGGCGTGGTGGCGGGCGCCTCCGGGCTGACGGACACGGCCACTGGCGAAGCCGTGAACCTGTCACTCAACGGCACGGTGGTAGAAGGCCGCACGGCCACCACCAACCTGCTGGTGTTCACCGTCAACGTGGCCGCCAATGGCGATGTCACCCTCGACCAGATCAGGGCAGTGGTGCATCCCGACGCGACCAACCCCGACGACTCGAAGAGCCTGTCCTCGGACACGCTGGTCACGTTGATCGCAACCAAGACCGACAAGGACGGCGATATGGCCCAGGCAACCCTCAACATCGGGCAGAACCTGGTGTTCGAGGACGACGGCCCATCCGTCGCGTTCGGTAACCTGATCGGCACCGGAAGCGTTCTGCCCCAGTACGGTTTCTGGAGCCAGTCGCTTGGAGCCGACGGTCTGGGAGCTACCGGCCTGGATATTTCCCTGGTGAACGGTCAATTCACCCTCGTCAGGCCGGACGACACAACCGCCACCGGGACCGGTACGCTCACCGAGCAGGCACTCTCACCGGATGCCAATGGCGCCTATCACTTCGCAGGCACCTTGACCGGCGACTTCGATAACAACGCCAGCACGGCGGACACCAGCGTCGACTACACGCTGACCGCCTATGCCAACGGCAGCTATGCGCTGGATCTGGTGCAAGGCTTCAGTTCGACGATCGTGCAGAGCAGCGCCGACGGTTCTCTCGATGCCGGCGGTCCGGATTCCGTGCGCACGTTGCTTATTCCGAAGACGGCCGACCCGACGATCCCATCGGCATCGGAAGAAGTGGTGTTCTTTTCCGCCAAGGCACTGGCGTCGCCCACCGACATTCTGGCCGGTATCGGGCTCGGAGCACCCGACCCGACCGAAGCCGCGCTACAGACCAATCCACTGCCGTCGTACATCGACCCGGCGGCCATGAACGTCAGCACATCGGGTATCGGCGTTGGCAACAATCTGCTCCAGGGGGACAACCTGGTGGCCATCGGCGCGGCCGACGAAAGCTTCGTCATCAACCCGGAAACCCTGCTGACAGGCATGAAGATCTTCATCGACAACTCCGTGGCGGGCTACAACACGGCGACCGAGGACCTGTACTTCAGGATCTACTACGACGATGGCACGTTCTCGAATCTCACCGAAGTGAACACCCTGACGGCCGAAGCCGGCGGACAAGTGTCCTTCGATATCGAGCGCGAAGGTACGGCGATGATCGATGCGGTTCAGCTCACGATGGGCCGGGGCGCGATCAAGATTCCGGTGATCCAGTTCATTCAGGAAACAGAGAACCTGGCCAGCGATGTCAAGCTGACGTTCAATGCTACGTTGACGGATAAGGATGGAGATTCGGCATCCAGTACGTTCGACGCCAACCTGTTCGCCAACGACTCGGCCGGCAGCCTCTTCGACTACACACTGGTCGGCACAGGCGGTGAACGCGATGCCTTCAACGTTGATCTGTCCTTCACCGAAAACCGCTATCAGGTCACCGGATTCGACACGGATCCAGGTCAACGGGACAGCCTTGTGCTCCTCGGTGACCCGGGGGCAGTGGTGCAATCGATCGACAATGCCGGCGCAGACAGCATCGTGACAATCGCCGAGACAGGTGGGCAAACGACCACCATAACCTTGGTCGGCGTCGATCTTCTGAGTAGCGATGTGGTGTTCGGCGCGGCCTGATATGTCGCGCACCTGAAAAATGCGAGGGTGGCCCAGGAACCACCCTCGCACTGTTTTTACGGAGCCAACACCCGGGGGCTCCCTCAATCCAGTTCCACCCAGGTGGATTCCGGCGGCCCTGCATTGTTGTTGAGCCCATGCTTGAGCGCATACATCAGCAAATCGATGCGGTTGATGAGATTGAGTTTCTGGTAGATGTTGCTGAGATGGTTATGCACCGTGTGCTCGCTGATGCCAAGGCCTTCGGCGATGCTGATGTACTTGGCGGACGGGTCCTCCACGATGGCGCGGATCAGCTCTCTCTCGCGCAACGTCAGCCGTGCCTGTTTTACTTGCTCGGTATTGCATTTCAGCGGGACATGCCCGCTCGCGGCATAACCGCCCAGCCCATCGGCCCAGGCTCGATCCAGTGCGACATCGTGACGGTGGACCTTGACGATGGCCCGGATGATCGACTCCGTCGGGTCTTCTGCCAGTACGATACCCCGTGCCCCCGCTTCTATTGCCTGTGCCGCCGGCACGGCTTCGTACAAGCCCTTGAGCACCAGTACTTTCATTGCGTTGCTGCGAGTGAGTTCCGCGACGACTTCCAGCGGATTCAGGGCATCCGGAAAAAAACTGAAGAAAATGACATGGGGATTCAACTGGTCGGCGAGGTCCAGCGCATGGGTATAGGTAGAAGCCTGGCCGCTCACTTCCATCTGAGGCCTTCTGGCATTGATCAGATCGTGAAGCCCCTTGAGGACCAGGGGCCGACAATCGATCAGCATGACGCGTATCGGCTTTGCGTGGACAGGCATCATCTTCCCGCCCCCCCTGAAAAAACCACAACAGCCAACGGCATTGACGGGGTTGTTGGATATGTCCGCAAGCCGGACAACGTCATCGCCACAAAACATACAGGAATAATTATCAACAACTTACACATGATAATGTGCTCCCTTGAGCCCGTACGCTGAGTCTAGGCCAGCTCAATAGGCTGCCAGCCGTTCATCCGCCCCGGCTTGATGCGGGAAGCCGCGACAATGCTCGGACCAGTCGGGACAAGTCGCATGAAATCAAGGAATTGGAATCGCTGTGAGGGGCTGCCTGCAGGCACTTGGCCTGAGAATATTCGTCAATTAACCGACCAATGGTGCAATAGTTACGAGCACCAAAAGAGTAACGTCAATTTGTCGCCGAATCCGAATGCAAAATGTCGTGCCCAAGTCCGACCGGGCTCAACCATGCATTTACGCTGTCGATACTTTCACCCGGTGCTTTTCCCGCCCATCGATTAAGAGTCAACACGTTGCTGAGGAACTCATATTGGGTCTTGAGCAGGTCACGCCGGGCGCGAAACTCATTGCGCACGCTGGCCAGCACATCGACGGAATTGACCATCCCATAGCTCAGCGCTTTCTCGGCCGCCACTCTCGACAGCCTGGCCGAATCCAGCGCCAGACGGTTTGCGCCGATCTTCTCACCGTTCGAATTGGCGGTCAGGTAGGCATTGGTGATTTCCTTGACCACCCGGCGCCGGATCGCTTCGAGTTCCTGCTCGGCCACAAGTTGGTCTTGATAGAGTCCCCGGACCCGTGCCGACGTCGAGCCGCCGCTGTAGAGCGGTACCTGAAGGCCAATACCGGCGACATAACTGTCGGTGCGCGGCGCCAGGGAGTTGTTGTAGCCCTCGTTGGTCTGTTGTGCGCTCAAGTTCAGGCTCAGGGTCGGGTAATGCCCGCCCTTGCCACTGCGCAACGCCGCGCCTGCTGCTTCAACGCCACTTTCGTTGGCCTTGAGTGCCGGGTTCAGGGCAATACCATCGCGAACCCAGCCCTCCAGGCTCTGCCCCGAGACCTGTAGCTGCACGTCTTCACGAATCCGGTTGAGCCTCTCCTTGACCGGCCGGCCGACAATTTCTGCCAAGGCTTCACGACTGATGCTGGCCTGATTGCGGGCATCCAGTTCCTGCGCCGCGAGCAGATCCACCCTGGCCTTCAAGTCAAGCTGGTCGGTCACCAGCGCCATCTGTTTTTCATACAGCGCGTTCACGCGGTCCAGGCTCCTTTGAGTGGTACGGCGCTCCGCCCTCACCAGCTCCAGTTCATCCTCGGCCGCCAATGCGGTGAAGTAACGCTGTGCCAACTCCACCGTCGCCTCGGCCTGCTCGTCCAGCGCCTGGGATTCGGACTGTTTCGCCAGGCTTTTGAACTTCTGGTAGTTCTCCCAAGCGGCCTTGTTATAAAGATACTGACGCAGCACCAGCCCATAGCTTTCACTGTCGAAGCTGCGCTGCACCAGATCGCTTTCCTGATGGATGCGGTTCGACCCGGCATTGAACGACAGCTGCGGCAGCAGCGCGCCCATGGCCTCGCTCTGATGTTCCTGCCCCGCCTGCGCTCGCGCATGGGATGCGACAATCTGTGGATCCTCCAGCCGCGCCTCGCGATACAACTGCGAAAGGTCAGTGGAAAACGTCGAGGCGTTGACCCCGGTCGACGTCGCCGTATCGGTTTGCGCCAGGACAGCGCCCGCAGCAAGCATGAATACTCCGCCCAGCAGAACTGCCGACGCGCCCATGGCTACTCCTCGATCATGGATTGAGACATGACATCACGGGCCGGTTGCATCAGGTACTGCAGCAGCGTGCGTTGCCCGGTAATGATCAACACGTCCGCTGGCATTCCCGGTACCAACTTGCGCTCACCCAAAGTCCGCGCACCGTCCTCGGTCACCCGGACCCGCGCCAGGTAATACGCAGCGCCGGTCTTTTCGTTGGTCAGCCGGTCGGCCGAGACACTGCTCACTTCGCCTTCGATCACTGGCGTGGTGGAGCTCTTGAACGCGCCGAAACGGATATCGGCTCGCTTGCCAATGCCAATCCGGTCGATGTCCACCGGTGCCACCTGTGCCTCTATGACCAGCTCGGACACAGAGGGAACAATGTCCAGCAACGGCGTCGCCGCGCGCACGACACCGCCAATGGTATGTACGGTCATGCCGATCACCATGCCCGCGTCAGGCGCTCGAATGACAATCCGATCGAGCCGGTCTTGCAGGGACGAGGCTTTCTCCTGCAGGTCGTACAGCCGGGTCTGGACTTCGGCCAGTTGCTTGGCGACGTCGGCATTGAAATCCTTGTCGACTTGTAGAATCTGCAGCTGTGTTTCGTTGATCTGCAGACGCGTCTTGTCGATGGTCGAACGGTGATCGGCGACCTCCGTCCTCAGCAGCGCCAGCTTGCGCTCCTGCTCGAGCAAGCGCTGTTTGTCGACGAATCCTTGCTTGAGCAGGTCAGTCAGCTCACCAATTTCATCGCTGTAGGATTTCTCCAGGCGGACCTTGGCATCGACCATGGACTGCAACCCCCTGACCTGCTGACTCAACTGCCCCACGCGCTCGCGCAGCACCGCGACCTGCCCCAGCCGTGAGCCCTGCCGGGCGTTGAATATCTGGGCTTCACCCTGGCGAGCCTGCGCGCCACGCAAATCGGCAGGGTCGATGGCGTCTTCGAAGCCGATTTCCGGCAGCCTGTCGCGCTCGGCCCGGAGCCGTGCCGCCATGGCTCCGGCGGCGGTCAGTTGGCTTCGGGTCATCTCATACTCGAAGCGCAGCTGGGCATCGTCCAGGATGATCAACGGATCATCACGCTTGACGATGTCACCGTCATGGGCCAACAGCGTCTTGACGATACCGCCTTCCAGGTGTTGAACGGTCTTGCGGTAGGCCTGCACCGTGACCACCCCTGGCGCGTAGGCGGCACCGTCGAGCGGTGCCACAGCCGCCCAGGTCCCGAACAGGCCGAAGGTCAGCCCCACTATGCCCACGCCCAGGCGGCGAATGCTACGGTCGGATGTCGGCAGGTCAGCGAAGCTTTCAATTGGCCGATTGGGCATCTTGCGGTTCATCGGTACCACCCCTGCCGGTCTCCACCACAGCCATGCTGGCGCCTGTCGGCACGGCGTGCTTTTGTACCCGCTGTTGCTGCGCGTTGAGTTCAGCCAGTACGTCCTCGCGTGGCCCATAGAGACTGATGGCTCCGGCGTTCAGCACCATGAGCCGGTCGAGCTGCGCGACGATGTTGGTTCGGTGGGTAATGATGAACACCGTCGCGCCGGTCTGCTTGAGCTGCTGGATTGCCGCCGCCAGGGCACGCTCACCCACGTCATCGAGATTGGAGTTGGGTTCGTCCAGGATGATCAGCCGTGGACTGCCATACAGGGCGCGGGCCAGCCCGATGCGCTGGCGCTGCCCGGCCGACAACATCACGCCCTCGCTGCCGATCACGGTGTCGTAGCCATCGGGCAGTTGCAAAATCATGTCGTGCACGCCGGCGGTCTTGGCAGCCAGGATGACTTGCGCCGAGTCGAGCTCGGCGAAGCGGGCAATGTTCTCGCCGACGGAGCCTTCGAACAGTTCGATGTCCTGAGGCAGGTAGCCGATGTAGGGACCAAGTTCATGTTTGTCCCAGGCGCCGATGTCCGCCCCATCCAGCCTGACCACGCCATGCAGAGGAGTCCAGATTCCCATCAACGCCCTGGCCAGGGTCGACTTGCCCGCCGCGCTGGGACCGATGATGCCCACCACGCAGCCGGCCGGCACGCTGAAGCTGATGTTTCTGATGATCGGGACTTTCGAGCCGGGTGCGGCGATTACCAGATTCTCCACCTGCATGTCGCCCCGGGGCGGGGACAAGGACATGCGCTCGAGTTGCGCCTGTTGCCTGAGCAGGATGTCGTTCAGGCGAACATACTGCGAACGGGCCGCAATGAAGCCCTTCCAGCTGCCGATGATCAGGTCGATGGGGGCCAGGGCACGCCCCAGCAACACGGAGCCGGCGAACACCAGGCCAGCACTCACTTCATGGTTCACCGCCAGGTAGGCCCCCAGCCCCAACACCAGCGATTGCACCAGAAGCCGGAACGTTCGTGAAAGCGTACTGACAATGGCGCCCCTGTCACTCGCCAGCGATTGCAGCAGCAAGACGTTTTTCTGCCGATGCCCCCAACGATCCATCAGGGTTTCCAGCATGCCCATGGACTCGATGACTTCGGCGTTGCGCAGGTTCTTCGTGGTGTAGAGCGTTGCGCCGATGTGCTCCTTGTTGGCCTGGGCCAGAACAGGGCCCGTCAGCTTCTCGTTGAGGAACGCCAAGGCCAGCAACAGCAGCGCACTGCCGGTCGCGACCCAGCCAAACCAAGGGTGGAACAGGAACATCACGGCGATGTAGATCGGCAGCCAGGGTGCATCGAAGAAGGCGAACAGACCGTTACCGGTGAGAAACTGCCTCAACCCCGTCAAATCATTGAGCGGCTGGGCAGAAGCGTCCATGCCACCGCTTTCCAGAGCCCGCTTGAAACTGGCTTTATAGACCTGGCGGCTGAGCAGCACATCCAGGCGGGTGCTCACTCTGACCATGACGCGCGAGCGAATCCATTCCAGGGCGCCCAAGGTCACCACCAGCCCGATGAGGATCAGCGTCAGCATCGCCAGGGTCGTGATGCTTCCACTGGTCATCACGCGCCCATACACCTGGAGCATGTAGAAAGTCGGCACGAGCATGAGGGCGTTGATGAAAAAGCTGAAGAAACCGACAGCGATAAAACTGTCTCTACAGGCCTTCAATGCTTTCTTCAGACTGTTTTCAGGTGCGCTTCGCATTGAAACCCCCTGCTCGAAAAACCCTCCTCTGGAGCTTAGATCATGCCTGGGAACGGCGTGTAGCAAATGGCTAGACATTTTCGGCCAGGTGCCATTGGAAGGCGGCCATCCGCGAGCACATGGCGCCTATGCCGACCGTCGCCGCGAATCTGGTTCTTCATTCGCTGCGCGAGGGTGACGTCCTGGAACGCTCGCACGCCAAGGCGGAGCTCGCCAGCATCCACCTCGCACAGGGAACACCGCCCTACTTCAACTCCACCAACCGGAGCGCCTGCGACCCGTCCAGCGACAGGTGAATGGTGGCCGCCCGGCTAGGAAAATTCGGCGCATCGTCGTCGGTATTCTCCATAACCGGAATATCGATCAACGTCTGCTCACCTGTCGGATCACTGACCAGTTTGGCATCCAGCTTGTCGATCGAACGCCAGCTGTCACCACCAATGCGCATTACGTCGAGCAAGTTGTAGCGTTGCTTGCCCTCTTCGTTCTCTTCAGGGTTGAAAACCGCCAGGTATTGGCTGTAATTGTTGCCCATGCCAAAACCTTCAATGGTGAACACCGCAAGCGTTACTTCGCTGTCCTCCCCAGTATCCAGCGTCTGCACCAGCGTCGCTTCAGGGTAGCCGGTGGCGTAGCTGTCCTTGAGGAGTGCCACCAGATGCCCGACCTGTTCCTCCAAAGGCTTTGGAAGGGACTTCGGCTCGGCGGCGTGAGTCAGGGTACAGGCGAGGAACAGACTGGCAGTCAGCAGGTGCAATTTCATGGAGGAGAAAGTCCGGGATACGGGAGGTGAGCGCGGATATTAGCGCATCGACAGCAGGATTGATTAGCCCCGCATTACCCACAGGAGACTATTATTCAACTCGTCGACGCCGGTACAAACACCGTTTCACGCCCTTTGCGGCCATCGGTCACGATACGATTCACCAGTTCATCCTGGATATGAGCATACTCAGATAAAGAAAGTCGCAGGCGAGCTGCGTTGATCACCTGCGAGAAGATTCGCGTGCCGTTCAGCAGTACTTCCATGGTAATCAGGGTGCTGATCAGTGTTCCGGGGATGCAGTCTGCCTTGACGCTGTAGGTCAGGGGCCGCTTGCCATCGAATTGCTGGAGCACCATTTCGATGGCTGCCATTTCACTGTTGGCTCCGTGACTGCCCGCGACCAGATTGCTGGGCTCTTCCCTGCCACCGAGACCATGGCCGCGCAGATGAAGCCATTCCTGATCGTCACGGACGGCATAGCGCGATGCCGACAGCGACCCACTTTCGATCAATTCCACTGCCCTCCTTGCGTCTTCAACAGTGACGCTGCTCAAGGGGGGCAGCAGGCCGAACGCCGTACCGTTAGCGACGGCAACGAAAAACTTCGCCATGACGCTGCCTTGGGACTTGCGCTTATCGGCATTGCGGCCGGTGCCCACCAGCGCTTGTTCCAGCGACATATTACTGTAGCCCGACTCATCAACCGCCCATTGGCGATGGTTCCAGTCGGCGGCGATCTGGTGCATCGAAGGCTGCTCGCGCTCAAGCCGCATCGTCATGTGGAAGCCGCCCCCTTTGCGCTTCGCCCTGAAGATCTTGCGCCAATGGTAAAGGCTGGAGTGAGGTCGATTTCTCATCAAATACCAACCACGCCCCTTTGAATCAACAAGCCGGCCGAGTGCACCGGTTCCGCCGGGGGTTGGATTGAAATTGAACGGCGGGGTCACCCCTTCCGGCGGATCCATCTCGCCCAGCCCTTCGATTCGAACCTTACCGATGGCAATTTTCGGCGTGACGCGTGCGACATGTTTGATCGTTGCGCTGCTCGGTGGAGAGGCGCTTGGTAGAGAGGCTGAAGCGTCGTCCAGTAACGTATTGCAATAAGGGCAGTACATGAACAGGTCGCTGACCGGGTAGTGGCACTTCTTGCAATTGGACACGGCGCTCACCTCCTTGGATGCGTTGAACAAGGCTAGCACCGGAGTCGACTCCCAGCAGATCAATCAGAAGAAAATAGCGGCGTTGTCCAAATGCGCTCAGCGGGCGACGCATTCTGCGTTGAGGGAAGCTGCCCGGGAGGCGCTGGGTCAGTTTGCATGGGTATTAAATGTGCCACCGTCATCGCGAGCAGGCTCGCTCCCGCAGGTTTTGTGATGAGTCCGATTTTCCTGGAAACCTCGAATAACGTGGGAGCGAGCCTGCTCGCAATGGCGCTGGGTCATTGCGCAGGAGTATCACGTCGACGCCCGATGCCTCAACGCCTGGGTCATCCGCTGCAGCAATTCGCTTTCCGAAAACGGCTTATGCAAAACCGGGTACCCGGCGAATTCGCCTGGCACTCCGCTGGCGCCGTATCCGGTGCTGAACAAGAACGGGATGCCGCGATCGCGCAGGATTTCGGCCACCGGAAAAACCCGTTCGCCGGCCAGGTTGACGTCCAGAATGGCCAGATCGATGTGCGCCGCGCTGGCCTCGTCCCGCGCCGTCGCGAGCCGGGCGACCGAGGCCACGATTTCGCAGCCCAGGTCCTCCAGCATTTCCTCAATCAACATGGCAATCGCGCCTTCGTCCTCGACCACGAGCACCCTGACTCCAGCGAACGGAGGCATGCCTAGGCTCCGATCAGAAAGGAGAAGCGGCAGTAAACGCCCTCCGGGGCGAAGGTCAGGTCGAACTGGCCGCCCAAATCGCGCTCGATGCAGCGCTTCATCAACCGCGAGCCCAGCCCTTCCCGCTCCGGCCGGGCCACGGGCGGTCCGCCCTGCTCCCGCCAATCCAGGGTCAACAAGGTGCCGTTTGGTTGGGGTTGCAGGTCCCAGGTCACCGAAAGCGAGCCTGTCTCGACGGACATCGAGCCATATTTCAGCGCGTTGATCGCCAGTTCATTGAGGGTCATCGTGAAGTTGAGCGCCACCCGGGTGCCGACGTCGATGGTCGCACCCTCGATCGTGATGCGGTCGGGCTCGAGCCCGAAGACCGGCATCAGCACTTCCTTGGCCAGGGCGTCCAGAGGCGTATTTTCCCAGTGCCGCTTCGTCAACAGGTCATGGGCCCGCGACAGCGCCAGCAGCCGTGCTTCGAAGCGACGGTAGCCGTCTTTTGCATCCTCCGCGTTGCGCGCGGTCTGGGCGGCCAGGGATTGCACCGTGGCCAGGGTGTTCTTGACCCGGTGATTGAGCTCGTCGATCAACGTCTTCTGCCGGTTCTCTGCCTGCTTTCGCTCGGTAATGTCCACCAGCATATTGATCGCGCCCACGAGGTTGCCATCGGCATCATGCAGGGGCGTGGGATAGGGATTGAACGGCACACGGGAGCCATCCGGGCGTTGGGCGATGGCCTCGGCCCCGCGAATCGCACGGTTCTCCTTCAACGCCACGGCCATGGGGCATTGGTCGTGGGGAAGCGGACTTCCGTCGGTATTGAACAGTTTCCAGGTCACGCACCACATGTCACCCAGTTCGGGCGTGCGCCCGGACAATTCCACAGCCGCGCGATTGTAGAATGTGATACGGCCTTCGGCGTCGGTGGTATAGACCGCTGCGGGCAGAGCTTCGAGCACATTGCGCAGCTGCCGCTCGCTCTCGCGAACCTGGTTTTCCATGCGCTGCGCGAGGGTGACGTCCTGCAATACCCGCACGCCATAGCGGAACTCGCCGCCCGCATCGCGTACCGACGAACTGTGTATGTCGAGGTAGACAATCTCGCCATCGAGCTTGAACGCGCGCTTGCGCAGCACGTAATTGTCCAGTTCACCGGCAACCTGGCGAGCGTACAGGGCGGCGTCCTGCCCGACACTGTCCGGGTGGGTATAGTCCAGGAATGTCATCGCCAGCAGCTGTTCGCGAGTGCGGCCCAGCATACGGCAGAGGGCATCGTTTACCCGCAACAGCCGACCGTCCTCGTCGGCCTCGGCAATCCCGATGGTCGCCGCCTCGTAGGTGGCCGAAAGCCTGTCATCGCTCTCCTGGCGCGCCGCCTCGGCGGCATGAACACACGTCATGTCGATGGTGAAACAGCGGGTGTTGAAGAGTTTCCCCTCCTCGAACCGCCCATTGGAAGTAATCGAAACATGCTTGATGGAGCCATCCTTGGCCCGCAAGCGCGCCGGATAGCTCTCCAGGCAATCACCGCTGCCCAGTTTATTGAGAATGTCGCCAATGACCGGCTCATCGACATGAAACTCGGTGATAGGGCGGCCGATGTATTCCTCTTCCGAGTAACCCAGCAGGGCCAGTTCGGCCTTGTTGGCGCGCAGGATGATGCCCTCGCCACTGACGATATGCAGGCCCACGGCGCTGTTATCGAAGAAATCTTCAAGGTCGGCGCTCTTGCGCCGAAGCTCCTCAGCCATGGCGTGCTGTGCAGAGATGTCCTGGAAGCAATTGATCGCCCCTTGGATGACGCCACGCCGGTCTCTCAGGGCCCGGATGTTCATGAGTGCCACAAACCGCGACCCGTCCGGGCGCTGGATGACGATTTCCTGGTTGCGCGTCACCTCACCGGTACTGAGCGCCGAGGCCGTCGGGCAGTCCTCAAACGCCAGCGGCGTACCGTCGCTCAAGAACAACCGATGGGAACCGCAGAAGCGATCACCGTTCACGCCGAGCTCCGGCTTGCGCCCCCACAGTTCAGCCGCCTCACTGTTGTACCTGACGAGCCAACCCTCGCGGTCGCACAGGTACACCGCACCGGGAATGGCCTCGAGCGCGTTTACCCCCATCGAGACCAGGCTTTCGTACTCGCTCGGCACCAGCGCTTCCCTGGGAAGTTCTTCAACGTTTGACATCAGTGATCCTCAATCCACCTGGCTAAGCGCCCTTGCTGTCCATCGCCCCATGCGTATGCCCGTGTCGGCGGTGCCGGCTCGAATAACGCACTCTGAAGTCAGGTGGGGGGATCTTGCATACAGCGACAATGGAGTCTAGATCCCTATTCGTCGTACGAGTTCAGATTGACTGGATACCCCCGTCCCGGGAGGTCAAAAACCGAACAGCTCTTGAGGCGTTTGCAGCATCAGCGCTTGCATCAGCGATGCCGAACAGTCCAATGCCCGCAACTGCGCCATCACCGTCTCGAACCCAACGCTGTGTTCATGTTGCGTATGCGGCCAGTCACTGCCCCATACCAGCCGTTGCGGGCCGAAGCTGCGCTCGAGCAAGGCCAACGAGGCTCGGGCAAATTCGAGGTTCTGTTGATCCGTCCCCGCCAATCGGTAAATACCGGATACCTTCATCCAGACTTGTCCGCTCAAGCCCAGCTCCAGCAATTCGGTAAAACCCGGTTGGTCGATACCCAGGCGCGAATCCGGCCGACCGAAGTGATCCACCACCAGCCTGATGCCAAACGGCATCAGTTGACGGACCAGCCCCTGCAAGTCCGCCAGGTTGCGGTGCAACTCGACATGCCAATCCAGCGCAGCCAGATGGCCGAAAAAATCCTGCCAGGCTGCGTCACGAAAATCAGGCAGGTCCTTGCCCATCAGATTCAAGCGAACACCGACCACACCCAGTCGGGCCATGTCATCCATCACGGCACGGCTGATACCTGGCTCCAGCACCACAACCCCGCGCAACTGCTGCGGAGCCTGCTGGAGCGCGGCCAGCAGATAGCGGTTATCGGTGCCAAGAAAGCTGGGTTGCACCAGGACGCCATGGCTCAGGCCATGGGCTTGCAAGTGCTGCAGGTATTGGTCAAGCGTCGCGTCATAGTCAGGTGTGTAGCGTCGTTCGACGGTCAGCTCCAGCCCACGACTGAACACGTGGGCATGGGAATCGATGCCGGTGATTGGCGTAGCAAAGGTGTCAGGCATGGGCGCTCTCGTTACCGTCGACCGTGGCGTTTGCCGATGCAGTGGAGGCTTGAAGGTTGCGCCCGCGGGTTTCCGGAAGACACAGCGCCGCGAGCACCGCCACGCCGTAGGCTATCCCGGCGTCGATGCCGATGGCTGAGCCCAGGGACATGGAGTCGCTCATGTGGCCGACCAGGAAGGGAAAGACCGCCGAGAGTACCCGGCCGAAGTTGTAGCAGAACCCCACGCCAGCGCCACGCACATCCGCCGGGTACAACTCGTTGAACAGCGCCCCGAGGCTCGCCGGAATGCCGGCGGCGAAGAAACCGAGCGGGAACCCCAGGAACAGCATCTGGGTGTTGCTCAACGGCAGGAACACATAGCACTGCACGGTCACGACACAGCACAGCGCGAACAGCACGATGTTCTTGCGACGGCCAATGCGATCGATCAACAAGCCGCTGACCACGCAGCCACACCAGAAGGCAAAGATGATGACGGCCAGGTAACCGCCGGAATTGAGTACCGACAGGTTGCGTTCGGTCTTGAGGAAGGTCGGCAGCCAGGTCATCACCGCGTGATAACCACCGTGTGCGCCCAGCCCCAGCAACCCACCAAACAGCGTCACGCGGATCAGTTCAGGACGAAAGATGCCAGCCAGGGATTTGAAGAAGCTCTGCGGGATGGCCTGTTCTTTTTGCAGGCGCTGGAAACTGTCCGGCTCCTCGACGTTACGCCGGACCCAAATGATCAGGAACGACGGCAGCAGGCCGACGATGAACATTACCCGCCAAGCCATGTCCTGGGGTACGAACGAGTAGATCAGCGTGAAGACACCGACCGCCAGGCCCCAACCCACCGCCCAGGCGCTTTGTACCGTGCCCATGACCTTCCCGCGGTACTTGGGATTGATGGTTTCGGCCATCAGCACCGCACCGGCGGCCCACTCGCCACCAATTCCGAATCCCTGCAGCGCCTTGACGATCAGCAACTGGTGAAAGCCGGTGACGAACGCGGACAGAAAGGTGAAGAATGAGAACCACAAAATCATCCATTGCAGCGTGCGCACCCGGCCGTAGCGGTCCGACAACGTGCCGCCGACCCAGCCGCCGAGAGCCGAGGTCACCAGGGTCGCCCCACTGATCAGCCCCGCATCGCCCTTGGACAAGGCAAATGCCGCGATCAGCGCCGGTATCGCCAGGCCAAACATCTGTACTTCCAGCGCGTCGAGCGACCATCCGCCGAAACAGGCCCAAAACGTTTTGCGCTCCCGCGCAGTGACTTGGCGATACCAACTGAACATGATTTTTATCCTTATAAGCAGAACGAAAGGCAGCCGAGAGCGAACCGCGCCGCTACAGGGCCAGTGATGGCAAACACAACAGTAAAAGCCGCGGCGAACGACTCGCCGCCGGGTGACCGCTAATCCGCCACGGTCAACGAATTTCCACGCTGTAGCGGAAATGCTCGGCATGCCCGCGGGAGCGTCGCCACTCCAGCGGGTTGCCGGCGTAGTCCCGCGCCAGACGCTCGATCACCACGACCGGGCTGTTGACCGGCACTTGCAGCAACCGGGCGTGAACGTCATTCACCGATTCGGCGGTGAGGGTTTCTTCGGCATAGGCGACAACCTGACCGCAGGTTTCTTCGTAGATGGGATAAAGCAGCGGCCCTTTCTGGCTCAGGTCGATGTCGAGCAGCGGTTGAAAGCGACTACGCGGCAACCAGATTTCTTCGGCGAGCACCGGCTCGACCTCCAGCAGCCGTACACGAACGATGCGGATCACCGGTGCGTCGACGGGCAATCCCAACGCCTGCGCCACCGCCGACGGCGCAGCCACCGGCTCGATGGACAAGATGCGGCTCTCCGGGACCCGACGTTCGCCCGACGCGCTTTGAAACCGGAAGAAGCGGAACAACGAAGACTGGAACTGAGGACGGCGAATAAAGGTACCGCGCCCCTGCTGACGCTCCAGAACGCCCTCGCTGACCAACGCATCGATCGCCTTGCGCACGGTACCGGTAGACAACTGATACTCCGCCGAAAGGGCTGCCTCGGTGGGAATCGCTTCTCCCGGACGCCAGCGATTATTGGCAATCTGTTCAGCCAACTGGTCTCGCAGGCGTTGATAAAGCGGCAGGCGGACATCACTAGAGAGGGCTTTCATCGACTTTATTCACCTTGTTATCTAGTCATATATATGAATATGCGCCGAGTATTTGCCCAGGCAGCGAGGTTGTCAAGAATGGCCTTGGTATATGGCTGACGATGGCGTGCTTCGAGTGGCCCCGGATACTGATCGGAGAAGCTTGATGAGCGGCGACTGACTGAACTTCACACCTTGGCCATGCTGCCGGGCGTGGCCGTGTTTTCTGTGCTGGAAGGCCGACCGCGTCCTTGATCAATATCCCGCGTGACGAGGCAATGCCATGGAAATGAGGGCGGCGAGGAGGACAAAGCCGCTGGAAATCCACAGACATGCTTCCAGTCCATGGATTTGGTAGACCCAACCGGAAAGCAGCGTACCGATCAATCGGCCCATGGCGTTGGACATGTAATAAAAGCCCACGTCCAGTGATACGCCGTCCTCCTTGGCATAGGACACGATCAGATAGCTGTGCAAGGAGGAATTCACCGCGAACAATGCACCAAACACTGCCAGTCCGCCGAGCAGCACCATCGGTTGCGACAGCCCGGTGCCCAGGCCCAGCGCAATAGTCATCGGCACGCCAGCCAGTGCCAGCGCCCAGAGGAACGCGCCACGGCCGTCCGGTACATGCCCCCGTTTTTTGCCAGTGATGTAGGGCGCCAACGATTGCACGAGGCCGTAGCCGATCACCCAGGCGGCGAGGAAACCGCCGACCTTCCAGAAGTCCCAGGCAAAGACGCTGCTCAGGTAGACCGGCAAGGCCACCACGAACCAGACGTCGCGGGCACCGAACAAGAACAGCCGCGCCGCCGACAGGATATTGATCGCGCGGCTCTTGGACAGCAGGTCGCGGAACTTGGGCTTGGCTTTTGCCTTGCCCAGGTCCCTTTTCAGCAGAATCAGGCTACCGATCCAGATCAGCGCCAATGCACTGGCCATCGCCAGCAGCGCGCCCCTGAACCCCATCGACGCCAGCAAGGCCCCGCCGAGGAAAAAACCAACGCCCTTGAGGGCATTTTTCGAGCCGGTGAGCATCGCCACCCACCGGTAGAGCGTGCCCTGCTGCTCGTTGGGGACCAGAAGCTTGAGGGTGCTTTTGGCACTCATCTTGTTCAGGTCCTTGGCGATCCCGGACAAAGCCTGGGCTGCCATGACCCAGGGAACGGTCAGCCACACTGCCGGCACCGTCAACATGAGCAATGCCACGACCTGCATGCCCAGGCCGATGTTCATGGTGCGGTTCAAACCCAGCCGGGCACCGAGATAGCCGCCCACCAGGTTGGTGATGACGCCGAAGAGTTCATAGAACAGGAACAACGCAGCGATTTGCAGCGGGCTGTAGCCCAACGCGTGAAAGTGCAGCACCACCAACATGCGCAAGGCACCGTCAGTGAGGGTGAACGCCCAGTAGTTACCCGTGACGAGCAGGTATTGCCGCACTTCTGGAGCGAGGGCCGCCAGTGACTTCATGAATGCCCGGCCAGACCAGCCATCCGCGCCAGCTCGACGGTGCGGTTGGCATAGCCCCACTCATTGTCGTACCAGGCGTAGAGCTTGACCTGGGTACCGTTGATGACCAGAGTCGACAGCGCATCGATGATGGATGAGCGCGGGTCGGTCCGGTAGTCGATGGACACCAGCGGCCGCTCTTCGAAACCGAGGATGCCTTTCAACTCGTTCTCGGCCGCGTCCTTGAGCCATTGATTCACCTCTTCGACCGTAGTGGCTCGCTCGACCTCGAAGACGCAATCGGTCAGCGAAGCATTTGCCAGTGGCACCCGCACGGCGTGACCGTTCAGGCGCCCGCGCAACTCGGGGAAGATTTCCGCGATGGCGGTGGCCGAGCCAGTACTGGTCGGGATCAGGCTCAGGCCCGAGGCACGGGCACGGCGCAGGTCCTTGTGGGGTTGATCGAGCAGGCTCTGGGTGTTCGTCAGGTCATGGATGGTGGTGATCGAGCCGTGGCGGATGCCGAGCTTTTCGTGGATGACCTTGACCACCGGGGCCAGGCAGTTGGTGGTGCAGGAGGCGGCGGTGACGATGGGATGTTCAGCGGGTTTGAACAGGTGGTGATTGACCCCCATGACGATGTTCAGCGCGCCCTTTTCCTTCACCGGCGCGCTGACCACCACCCGCTTCACGCCTTGATCGAGGTAGGCCTGAAGCACCGCGACGGTCTTCATCTTGCCACTGGCCTCGATCACCAGATCGCAGCCTGACCAGTCGGTGTCGGCAATGGTCTTGTGGGCCATCACCTTGATCCGCTTGCCCTCGATGACGATTTCATCGCCGTCTGCATCGGCCTGGTGGTTCCAGCGGCCGTGCACGGAATCGAAGTTCAACAGGTGCGCATGGGTGGCCGCGTCACCGGCCGGGTCGTTGACCTGCACAAACTCGAACTCGGGCCAATGCCAGGCGGCCCGCAGTGCGAGACGACCAATCCGGCCAAAACCATTGATTCCCACTTTGATCGTCATGTTGTTCGAATCCATATGCGAAAAATCGAATATATGTTTTCCCGTATGTAATGGGAAGCCCCCGTACCGGTATTACGGGGGCAAATTGGAAGAGCGGTGGATCAGGTCGTTCAATGTTGGATGTGCCGCCGCCATCGCGAGCAGGCTCGCTCCCACAGGGGCCTGTGTCGCACGAAAGTAATGCATACACCGCAGCTCCAATGTGGGAGCGAGCCTGCTCGCGATGGCGGTGGCTCGGCTTGCATCCATGTCGAATGTACCACCGCCATCGCGGGCAAGCTCGGCTCCCACAGGGGCCTGTGTCGCACATAAGCAATGCATGCACCGCCGATCCAATGTGGGAGCGAGCCTGCTCGCGATGGCGGTGGCTCGGCTTGCATCCATGTCGAATGTACCACCGCCATCGCGGGCAAGCTCGGCTCCCACAGGGGCCTGTGTCGCACATAAGCAATGCATGCACCGCCGATCCAATGTGGGAGCGAGCCTGCTCGCGATGGCGGTGATTCGGCTTGCATCCATCTCGAATGTACCACCGCCTTCGCGGGCAAGCCCGGCTCCCACAGGGGCCTGTGTTGCGTGAAAGTAATGCATGCACCGCAGCTTCAATGTGGGAGCGAGCCTGCTCGCGATGACGGTGGTAAAGTGCACGGCAATCGAATGAGAATCCACTTTGAGAGAGCCAGGGTGTACAACCCCCATCTCTCGTCATCCGCAGCGATAACAGCATGATCGAAATCACTGAAGTTTCCATTGCCCAGTTGCGCGCCGCGCTCGAATCTGGACAGACGACAGCGGTAGAGCTGGTCCAAGCCTACCTCGCCAGGATCGAGGCCTACGACGGGCCGGACACGCCAACCGCCCTGAACGCGGTCGTGGTGCGAAACCCCGAGGCGTTGAACGAGGCACAGGCATCCGATGCCCGTCGGGCCCAGGGCAAGACGCTGGGACCGCTCGATGGCATTCCCTACACCGCCAAGGACAGCTACCTGGTGAAAGGCCTCACAGCCGCCTCCGGAAGCCCTGCCTTCAAGGACCTGATTGCCTATCGCGATGCCTTCACCATCGAGCGGTTGCGTGGTGCAGGGGCGATATGCCTGGGCAAGACCAATATGCCGCCCATGGCCAACGGCGGCATGCAGCGTGGCGTCTACGGCCGCGCCGAGAGCCCGTACAACGGCGACTACCTCACCGCACCCTTTGCATCAGGTTCATCCAACGGCGCCGGAACGGCAACGGCGGCCAGTTTCGCCGCATTCGGCCTGGCCGAAGAAACCTGGTCCAGCGGACGCGGCCCGGCCTCGAACAATGGCTTGTGTGCCTACACGCCTTCGCGTGGTGTGATCTCGGTGCGCGGCAACTGGCCGCTGACGCCAACGATGGACGTGGTCGTGCCTTACGCACGGACCATGGCCGATCTGCTGGAAGTGCTGGATGTGGTGGTCGCACAGGACCCGGATACCCGGGGCGACCTATGGCGCCTGCAACCCTGGGTGCCCATTCCGAGCGTCGATGCCGTGCGACCCGCGTCCTACCCCGCGCTCGCCGCCGCTCCCGAGGCGCTGGCAGGTATCCGCTTCGGCGTTCCCCGCATGTACATCAATGCCGATCCCGACGCCGGCACGGCCGAAGCCCCGGGCATCGGCGGTCCGACCGGGCAACGCATCATCACCCGGGCTTCAGTGATCGCCCTCTGGGAAGAAGCACGCAAGGCCCTGGAAGCCTGCGGTGCCGAAGTGATCGAAGTGGATTTCCCGCTGGTGTCCAATTGCGAGGGTGACCGCCCCGGCGCACCGACGGTGTTTACCCGTGGCCTGGTTTCCAAGGCGTTCCTCCACCACGAACTGTGGGACCTGTCGGCCTGGGCGTTCGATGATTTCCTGCGGGCCAACGGTGATCCGAAACTCAATCGCCTGGCCGACGTGAACGGCCCGCTGATCTTCCCCCACGACCCGGGCACCCTGCCCAACCGCGAGGACGATCTGGCCGCCGGCATGGACGAATACGTGAAAATGGCCGAACGCGGCATCACGCCCTGGGACCAGATTCCCACGTTGCCGGACGGTCTGAGGGGGCTGGAAAAGACCCGGCAGATCGACCTGGAAGATTGGATGCAGCAGCTTGGACTCGATGCGGTGATTTTCCCCACCGTCGCCGATGTCGGGCCGGCAGACGCCGACGTCAACCCGGTCTCTGCGGATATCGCCTGGAGCAACGGCGTCTGGGTCGCCAATGGCAACCTCGCCATCCGCCATCTGGGCGTACCTACCGTCACCGTGCCGATGGGCGTCATGGCAGACATCGGCATGCCTGTCGGCTTGACGTTTGCCGGTCGTGCCTATGACGACTCGAACCTGCTGCGCCTGGCCTCGGCATTCGAGTCAACCGGCTCGAAACGGCGGGTACCGCCGCGCACGCCGCCGTTGTCGACTCGCTGAAACCAAAGGGTGGTGGAGCGTTGTCCACCACCCCGCTACGCCGATGCGGGGTACGTCAGCTTGAGCCCGTGCGCCTTTGCGGCAGGATTCAATATCGCCCTGCTCGATTTATCCTTGTCCATGATGTGGATGACTTCGACGTCGCGAAGCAACAGATAGTCGGCGACGATCCTTCGATGGCAGCGCCACCAGACCGCTTCCGCGCACATGATGACGCACCGGTGGGTTTCACCGAGCGCCAGCAGCCGGTTCAGACCGTCCTCGAACGCCTCCGAGAGCGCATAGTCGGCGTAATTGTGAAAACTTCGATTGGTCCAGAACGCGTTGGTCTCTTCAGGGACGGTGCTTGACTTCTTTCGCAGCCCTCCCAGCTCCACGATCTGCTCATGGTTGATTCCAAGCCGGGCCAACTGCCCAGGCAAGGTATCCAAGTTGTATTGGGGATTCCTCCGGGATCGCGGAACCGTTCGCACATCGACCACGGTGTCGATCCCAAAGCTCCCGATGGTTTCCACGAACTGTTCGAGGGTCCTGGTCGAATGACCTATCGTGTAAACATTGTTCATGACGAAGACCCTCGAAACAGCACGGTCAATGGCTGCCGGAGTCGGCGCTTACGCCATATTTCTCCAACAACTTCAGCGTGACACCATTGGTCCAGCCGAAGCCATCCTGCAACTCATATTCGCCCCCGCCACCGCCCTGCCCCGCGCCGGATACGTCGTATTTCTCCACCAGCTTGTCTTCGTCGCGATAGAGATTCTGCACCTGTGCCAGGAAGCGCGTACCAATCTGCTCCGCCAGCGCGGTCTGCTGGTAACGATTCAAACCATCCACCGCCACCCATTGCAGCGGTGCCCAGCCATTGGGCTCGTCCCACTGCTGGCCGTTGCTGACCTGGGTGGTCGCGATGCCACCCGGACGCAGCAAGCCTGAACGTACCGCATCGGCAGTACGACCAGCGCGCTCGGCCGAGGCCAGACCGGTATATAGCGGAAACAGCGTCGCAGCGGTCAAGTTGGGGCGTTGCTGCTTCAGTTGCCAATCGTAGTCCACGTAATAGCCGCCATCGGCCTTCCACAAATGCTGCTCGATGGCCCGTTGGCGCAGGTCGGCGCGCTGGCCATAGGTCTGGACGCAGGGCATGTTCTGGACAGTCCCGCAGGCCTTGGCGATGGTGCGCTCCAGGTGATACATCAGGCTATTCAGGTCCACCGGCACGATGGCGGTGGTCCGTATCGTCGTCAGGTTCTTGCCGTCGCCCAGCCAGCGGGAGCTGAAGTCCCAGCCACTTTCGGCGCCGGCACGCAGGTCTCGCCAGACCTCCTGTTTCGGCCTGTCCGGCGTCTGTTCGGCGGTCTTGACATCCTGCAACCACGACTCCTGCCGTGGCGTCGGACTGGCATCCCAGTAGCGATTGAGCACGCTGCCATCGCCCAGTTTGACCACGTGTTGGGCTGCCGCGCCGGGCTTGAGCGTCTGCGCGCCAGCCATCCAGTAGGCATACTCCTTTTGCAGTTGTGGCAGGTATCGACTGTAGGCCTGGTCCCCCTCGATGTGCGCCTGCAACTCCACCATGTAGGCAAAGAACGGCGGCTGGGAGCGGCTCAGGTAGTACGTGCGATTGCCATTGGGGATATGGCCGTAGGTATCGATCATGTAGGCGAAGTTGTCGACCATCTGCCGCACCCGGGCCTTGTCGCCACTTTGCTCCAGACCGAGCATGGTGAAGTAGGAATCCCAGTAATACATCTCGCGAAAACGCCCGCCCGGAACCACATAGGGTTGGGGCAAGGGCAACAGGCTGCTGTACTGAGGCACTTCCCTGTAGGTTCGGCTCAGCACCGGCCAGAGATTGTCGATGTGCTCCCGAATCGGCGCGCCGGGCTTGGGTGCCGGGCTTTCGGCTTGACCGGACTCGGTGAAATTGGCCTTCACGAAAGCCTTGAGATCGAAGCCGGGGCTTTCACGGCGGGCCAGGTAATCGGCACGGATCTGCGCCGGGTCGCGGTTCGGCAGTGCGTCCACGAAGTGTTTCTGGTCGGTAAACACCTGGCCGCGTTGCACCGCTTCAAACAGCTCCGGGTAGGCCTGGTCAGGTGGCGAGTTGGCCCGTCCCTGGGCATCGGCGTAGCTCCATGTTGCCGGCGGTTGACTGGAACAGGCCGCGCAAAGCACGACGGCGAAGGACAGGCTGGTGAAATGCAAAGGTCGCATCAGTGGACTCCCTGTTGTCGTTCCTGGACAAACGAGTGACATGAGGGAGTGACACTGGGTTCATTTAAATCGCCGGATCGATGGAGTTTGGCCTTTGTGCGGTGACGTCAGGCCCAGGATCACGAAGCATTCGCCAGCCTGGTCTGATTGCGGCCCCGTGCCTTGGCCATATAGAGCGCCTGGTCGGCTTGCTTGAGCAGGTCTTGTGCTGTCACCTCCTCCATGAGCACCATGACTGCCAGGCCAATGCTCACCGTCACGAAGCCGAACGGCGACCTGGCATGGGGCAGCGCCAGGGCCTCCACGGCTTCGCCCAGGGCCTTGGCATGCTGCAGCGCACTGTCGACGTTGGGTGTCGTGGAGATGAATACAAACTCCTCGCCCCCATAGCGCGCCACCAGGTCACCGGCCCTTTGGGTATGGGCTTTCAGCGCATTGGCGATGCTTCGCAGGCAATCATCGCCAGCCTGGTGTCCGTAATGGTCGTTATAGCTCTTGAACAGGTCGACATCGATCAGCATCAGCGACAACAGTGTTCCCGCGCGCACCGAGCGCCGCCATTCGTTGACCAGGGTTTCATCAAAGTGCCGACGGTTGGCGATTCCCGTCAAGCCGTCAGTGGTGCTCAGCACAACGAGTTGCCGATTGGCTTCCTCAAGCGCCGCAGTCCGGTCCTTGACCTTGAGTTCCAATTGCTCATGGGCATCCTGGATTCGATCCGCCATCGACGCAAAGTCCCGGGCCAGTTCGCCAATTTCATCGGCGGAGCGGATCGGTAGTCTGTCGCGGTTCAGGCGTTCCCGGGACAAACCCAGCGAGCGTGTTGCCTGCATCAGGCGAAACAGCGGGATGGCTACCTGCTTCTGCAGAATGGAGCGCAGGATGAAGATCTCCACCAGCAGGGTCAGCAGTCCAAGGGCAACCACGATCAGCAGGTTGTTGAGAATCGCCGGCACCATCTGCGCCCGGGGAAAGTGCACCGCGAGTGCCCAGGGCGTACCCGGAACGAGGCCCATCGCGACAATGTCGTCGCGTGTCTGCACTACCATGGCCTGACCGGGCACCAGCTTGGGCATGGTCTCTAGAAGCGGATAGTCGCCGTCCAGCCCGAGCGAACGGATGGAGGCCTTGCCTTCGCTAGTCTTGACCTGGTCCATCTTGCCTGGATAGTAGATCAGCGTGCCGTCGCCATCGGCGATGAACATAGTGCTGTACGCGCCATCCACGAAGGGTCTGGCCGTGCGTTTCATGAGTTCATCGAGCAGTACATCGACACAGGCCAGGATCTGGTGCTTGCCGGAGGCGTCGGCCACGTCGGGCGTGGCCACGGTGGTCATCCAGGCGTTGTTGGAGGCATCCCAATACATCCGGGTGAACAGCGTTTCGCTAGCTGGGCTCGCAAAGCCGCGCGCATAGAACTCATAGGTTTCCAACTTCAGGGCATCCGGCCCGGAATAGGTAAAGACCTTGGCGATATCGGCCTGCTGGTAGATGGGAAAGCCTTTCTCGGGCACTACGCCATAAAAATTGAACAGGCGCCCCTGGACGCTGGAGCCATATTTGTACGAGAGGATATACGACAGGGCAAACCGGGCCTTGATGTCATCGTTGGGTGGAATATCGGGCGCGTAGGTGGCTGACATTCCGGCGAAGCGACGGCCGTCCGGCAGCGGTTCACCTTCGAACAGCATCGGTCGCTGGGTGTAGGAGCCATCCTCGTGCCGGTAGAAGATCCGGTCGAAGTCCTGCACCAGTGCAGCTCGGCTTCCCGGGTTGTCAAGGCGGCTCCTGAACTCGTTCAGGAAATTGCGCTGCAGGTCCTTTATTTCGCTGAACGGCAGGGATTCGCGCTGCAAAGTCTGCTCGGTGGAGAGCAACAATTGCGTGGTAATCGCTTTTTCCAGCGAGGACAGGTTCACATAATAGGAAATCGCACCGGCACACAACGAAACCAGGCCGATCCGCAGGACCGCCAGACGCAGCGCACGGGTTGTGAGTGAGTGTTTGCCGGAGCTCAGCCCTGGGTCTTCTTGCGACATCTCTTGCTCTCCGATCCAACATCTCGCCAGCGCCAACGCCAATGCGCATATGAGCAATATCGGCCCGACCGCCCAAGGCTGAAGTTTCCAGGGCGAATTACACGCCAATCCGCCGGACGAGCCGTCCATCTTCCCCAGGTGACGAACGACGACAGGTGCGACTCAAGCCTGAGTCAACCCAGCCGATAACTATCGAGGAGAGGGCTCTTTGGCCCCACCGTGTCCTGCCGGTTTCTTAGGGTAATTTTCGATGGTCCTGTCGCTTGACCGTTTGCTGGTGCTTGGTGTGCTGATGCTCATGGCTGCAAGCGGATTCTCGCCGAATGCCACGGCAGAGCCTGCGCTACGCATCGTTACGGAGGAACTGCCACCCTATAACATGACGCAGGATGGGCGGATGACCGGCATGAGCACCGAGGTGGTCCAGGCCGTGCTCAAGGAAATCGGCATGCAGGCCCCGATCCAGTCCATGCCTTGGGCGCGCGCCTATCAGTTAGCGCTCGATGACAGCAACGTGCTGATCTACTCCATCGCCCGCACCCCTGAACGCGAATCGCTTTTCCAATGGGTCGGCGCCATCGCACCGACCCGCTGGTACCTGTATTCGCTGGCTGACCGGCCCGTGAAACTCAACTCGCTGGACGAGGCCCGTGGTCACCAGATCGCCACCGTCAACCAGGACGTGGGCGAGCAATACCTGGTCTCGAAGGGTTTCCGTATCGGCGAGGAATTGCAGTCGAGCACCAAGTACGAGCACAACTACCGCAAGCTCAAGGTCGACCATGTGGAGATGTGGATTTCCAACGAACTCAACGCCCAATACCTGGTTCGCCAGAACGGCGAAGACCCAGCCAAGGTGTTGATCCGCACATTGCCGATTCCCGCCTTGAGCCGCGAGGAAGGCCTGAGCATGGCGTTCAGCCGCAAGACGCCAGTCGAGACCGTTGAGAAATTCCGCGCCGGCCTGGAGACCATCCGTCGCAATGGCGTCTACGATGCCATCCTGCACAAATGGCTGTGAGATGGCGCGTCACTCCGAGACTCCTTCAATCCAACCACAGGTCAAGGCGTTCAGCTCGCTAGGGCGTCGCCTGGTACTCGCGACACTGTTGTTCTGCCTGCTTTTTACCCTGGCCATGGTCACGCTGCGTACCTGGCTCGCCTGGGAAAACAATCTGGCGGAAATGAATTCGGAACTGGTCCTGATCGACCAGGTGTTCCAGAACACCTTGTCCCACGCCATCTGGGAACTGGACCGTGAATCCCTCGGCAAACAACTCTCCAGCGTCGCCAAGGCGGCACCGGTGGGCCGCGTGGTGCTCAAGATCCTGCGACCCGGACAATCGCCCGAGATCATCGAACTCAATCGATACGCCGTCGTCATGTCCGGCCCGGCGCCCACGCTGCAGCGTGAACTCGTCGCGCAACCCTACGAAGGCGCCAACGAAAAGGTTGGTGAGCTGACCATCGAAGGCGATAACAACCTGCTGTGGGAACGCCTCTGGAGCGAGGCCCGCAGCATCGTCATCACCCAGGTGATCCAGTCGCTGTTACTGGCCGGGTTGGTCATGACCGTGTTCAATCGCCTGGTGACCGTACACGTCATCCACATCGCCCGGCACCTGGGTCAACTCACGCCACAGACCCTCAGGCAGCACTTCAAGCTGCAACGTTCGGTGCGTCGCCAGGACGAACTGAGCCTGCTTGAATCGCAGCTCAACGAACTCCAGGACAACCTCCACACTCACCTGGAGCGCCAGCGCCTGGATGAACTGGCCATTGAGGCCAGCCGCGATCAGTTGGCCGAGTTGGTCGAGGCACGTACCGCGGAACTCAAGGCAGCCAACCAGGCCCTCGAAGCCCTGTCACGGCACGATGCGCTGACCGGGCTGCCCAACCGTCGCTATTTCGACGAGCTCAAGGAAGTCGAGTTTCGTCGTGCGCTTCGCTATAAGACCCCATTGTCGGTGCTCATGTGCGACGTCGACTTTTTCAAGCTCTACAACGACACCTACGGCCATATCCAGGGCGACCAATGCCTGCAGCAAATCGCCGAAACCCTTCGCGGCGTCTTCGAGCGCTCCGGTGAGCTGACCGCCCGGGTGGGTGGCGAGGAGTTCGTCGTGATGCTGCCTAATGTCGACGCAAAGCAGGCCTATGACGCCGCCCAACGGGTTCGTGCCAGCCTGGCCAAGCGCGAACTGCCCCATAGCGGCTCGTCGGTTTCACCCTTTGTCACCCTCAGCATCGGCGTCGCCGAGCTGGACCCGCAGACCATGGATCATTTCGACCTGTTACTACAACGTGCCGACCAGGCGTTGTATCGGGCCAAACATCAAGGACGTAATTGCGTTGCCTTCTAAACCAGTGAGGCCTGTATGCACTATCGCCTGACGCTCTGCTTATGTTTGTTCGCGGCCTTGACCAGCCTGCACAGTCACGCCGAGGGGATCGAAGTCGTCACCGAAGACTCGCTGTACGCGTACCTGCGTGATGGCAAGCTCGTCGGGCCGGGCACCCGCGTCGTAGAAGAGACACTGACTAAAGCCGGGCTGACCGACCACCATATCCTGCTGTACCCCTGGGCCCGGGCTTACGACAAGGCCCTGCACGAGCCCAATGTACTCATCTATCCCATGGATCGCACGGTGCTGCGCGAGCCGCTGTTCAAATGGGTGGGCGAACTGGAACGGGTGACCATCAAGCTCTACAAGCTGCGCGAACGCCACGACATTACCTTGGCCAACCTCGAGGATGCCAAGCTCTATACCACGGGCGTGGTGCGTAACGACTCCAAGCAGTTGCTCTTGCAACAGCAGGGGTTTACCCGGTTGGTGGTATCAGCGGATCGTCGTGATAACTTCCAGAAACTGCTCAACCGTCAGGTCCAGCTCTTGCCGATGCCGGAAAACGCGGCACGGATCATCTGCGACGAAGAGCATGTAGCCTTCGCCGACCTGGAAGAGGTCTACTCCTTCGATGAGCGTCCCGCCCGCGTCTACATGGCCTTCAGCCTGAGCACGCCGGATGAGATCGTCGCCCGAGCGCAGCGCGCTTTCGAGCAGCTCGAGGCGTCAGGTGAAGTGGCGCGGATCATGCGCGAAGAACGCTAAAGCCTTGTGGGAGCGAGCCTGCTCGCGATTGCGGTGGGACAGCCTGCATTGAGGTTGAATATGCCGCCGTCATCGCGAGCAGACTCGCTCCCACGGAAATCCTGGGTTAGTGGCGAAACTGACCATCCGAAAATATCATGGGTAATCACCACCCGTGCTCGCTACCTGAGCAAATGCGGCTAGGCGAACACCTGTCGGCATGACCGATCCTGTGCCCAACGTCCTTCCAGGAGCCTTTGCCCGGTGCACGACAAATCGACCAACGCTGCCTACCTAAAGCGATTCAACACAGTACTCGCCTACATCGACGCCAACCTCGAGGGTGAGCTGTCGGTGAATACGCTGAGCCAAGTGGCGAACTTCTCGGCGTTTCACTTCCATCGACAGTTCACCGCCTACATGGGTTTGCCTGTCGCACGGTACGTGCAACTGATGCGTCTGCGGCGGGCGGCCAATCGCCTGGCATCGCGTGCAGATTATGCGGTGCTGGAGGCAGCCTTCGATGCCGGTTTCGAAAGCCCCGAGGCATTCAGCAGAGCCTTCAGGCGGGCGTTCGGTGTAGCGCCGAGTACATTCAGGCGGCAACCGAGCTGGCAAGTCTGGAATGCGGCGTTTGAAGTCCCCCACTTTTCCAGGAGCGTCATCATGCAATTACACATCGTGGACTTTTCCGAAGTCAGGGTCGCCGCACTCGAGCATCGCGGCCCGACACAGCTTCTCGATGAAAGCGTGCGCCATTTCATCCAGTGGCGCATGCAGAGCGGACAATCGCCAGTGGCATCGAGTCGTACCTTCGGTATTCCCTTCACCAACCCCGATACCACGCCGCCGGAAGCATTTCGCTTTGCCATTTGCGGTGAGATACACCAGGCCGTCGCGCCGAACACCTTCGGCATACGCGAAACCCTCATCCCCGGAGGCCGTTACGCCGTGGTGCGACACCTGGGCTCGACGGACCTGATCAGCGAAAGCATCTACCCGATCTACCGCGACTGGCTTCCGAACAGCGGAGAAGAGCTTCGCGACCAGCCGCTGTTCTTCCACTACCTGAGCGTATATCCAGAGACACCGAAGGATCAGTGGGAGACGGATATTTATGTGCCGTTGCAGTAGCGGTTTCCGGATGGGGGAACTGCATACGCCACAACCCCCTGTGGGAGCGAGCCCTGCTCGCGATGGCATCAGCACAGCCAACATCCCGGCAACCTGACCCACCGCTATCGCGAGCAGGCTCGCTCCCACATCGGACCTGAGTGTACGCAGCCATTGCATACGCCACAAAACCCTGTGGGAGCGGGCTTGCCCGCGAAGACGGCGGCACATTCGACATCTTCGTGACTGACATTCCGCCATCGCGAGCAGGCTCGCTCCCACATTGGATCTGGGGTGTACGCAGCCATTGCATACGCCAAAAAACCCTGTGGGAGCGAGCCTGCTCGCGATGGCGGCGGCACATTCAACCCCTGCGTAACTGACATTCCCCTATCGCAAGCAGGCCTCAGATCGGCCTGTCCACCACCCTGGCATTCCACTGCGCTCGGTAGCGCTCTCGCCACCCAGGGCTGCCTTTATCCAGCCATTCCAGGGTCGCCTCGATACTGTCAGGGCTGATGATGAAGTGCTCGATATGTTCCTCGATCCGCTCATGGGACAGATGCAGCGAATCCAGGTAGCCGGTAAAGGAACTCGCCAACACGACGTATTCATCGCCTTGCTGGCGGCGGCCGGTCCAAGCGGGTAAGCCGGCGACCATGGCGGCCACGTCCTGGCGCCCTTCTCGCAGGTCCAGGAGCAAGAGGCTTGCGCCGCAGTCACGCCCGATTGGAAGCAGCCCGGTCGCGGGGAAGCCGGGTTCCGCACGCAGTTGCTCCAGTTCAAAGGGGTTGGACTCATACTCTTTGTCCGGATCCAGCCCATACAACGAAAAGCTCAGCAGCTCCTCATCGCCATTGGCCAGGGTCGCGACAACATCATATTCCACGTAGGCGCCGTTGCAGGTCTTGAGAAACTGCCGGTAGTCTTCCGGCAGGCGGGCGCCAAGGCTGGTTTCCAGTTGCGCGATGGCACTGTCCGTGGCACCTGCACGGGTTCGTTCGAGGATCAATCCGCGGTATTCAGTCATTGAGATCTCGCAAGCGCATTACGTGGAGGCGGTACGGGACTAACCCTTGGCCGGGTCCTTGCCTGTCGGTTTGCGCTTCCTGGAAGCGGCCACCTTGTATTCATCGGTACCGGCCTCGGTTGCCAGGTGTGCGACCAGCGGCTCGTTGCGAACGCTGTACTTCGCGGGCTTCCTGGCCGTAGGGCGAGCGGTTTCAATAGGGGTCGGCTTGGCCGGGGCTGCCGATAGAAAAGCACCCGGCTCCATCGCAAACCGCTGCGCCAGCGCATACGCCATCTTGTGACTGATGGGCCGATCCCCACTCAACACCTTGGACACCGCCGTCTTGTCGCCAATTTCAGGGAGGTCCGAGCCCGTGAGCCCGAGCGTCTCCATCAGGTCCCTGATCAATTGCACCGGGGTGCATGTCGCTTCAAACGCGGCAGTGGATTCGCGAAACTGGTCGGAGTCGCGCTGGTAGGCCAGTATTTCGTCTTCGAGCTCGACGAGAATTTTCTCCTCGACCTTGCTCAACTCGCGCCCGTCGGTGAGTTCATCAAGCAGATCGGTCGCACGCTCATAATCGGCGGGCGTCTCGATGCCATGTACGAACTCACCCCGCAGGCGCTCCAGCACCGCGTGTAGCTCGCCAAGCGTTGCGATCACGGTCTGAAAGTCATTCCGGACTGCGCTCATCGTTTTACTCCTTTGTTTCTTGCATACCAGACGTTGGCAACGTCGTAATCGGCATGCGTGCAGATGTGTTTGACGTAGAATTTCTGTCGGATGTAGTGGACACCCCCTATCACCCTGAGATTGTTGCCCCCTACGTCAATCACGATCCAATTCGCTGCGGCTCTCGGCTTGAACAGATCGATACCGTGGGTACCGAACAGTTTCTGCAGGTCCGCGAACGCTGTCGGACGGGCCATCCTCAACATGCGCCGGCAGCGATCCAGCCCGGCCTTGTCGTTCGGGTACAAAATGGCGGCGGCGTCAAAACGTGATGGCTTGAGTATATCCATAGGCTTCCCTGTCCTTGAGTCGGATGCTACTCCAGTTGTGTTTTTTCACAACCGGAATTTTCAGCAATGGTGAAATTCAAAGAGCGCTTCCCGGAGAAGGGGTCGCGCTCCTCCTGCTGATACTGCCTGGGTGTGCACCCAAACTCCCGACGAAATACTGTGTGCAGATATTGCGCCGACTTGAAGCCGCAGTTGCGGGCAATGTCAGCGATCGCCAAATCCGTCCTCTCCAACCCACTGGCCGCCGCGGCCAACCTGAACCGCAAGATCTCGTCATGCACGCTGCACCCCCGCTCCTTGCGAAAATGCGCTTCCAGCGATGACCGCGACACCCCTACATATCCCGCCACTTGCGCGGTCTTGATACCCTGACAAGCGTATTGGCGGATGAACAGCAACGCCTGCATGACATAGGGGTTGCCCAACGGTTGATGCAGGCTCGAGGCCTGCACGTTGATCGCGTCGGGAGGTATCAATATATGCATGCCCGTGGAGGGCATGCCGTGCAGCATCTGGTGGAGCAGGCGCGCGGCGGTGCGGCCCATGGTTTCGGTGCCCTGGATCACTGAACTCAGGGGCACCCGGGTCAGGCTGCGGGTCAGTGGGTCGTTGTCGATGCCGATCAGCGCCACCTGCTCCGGCACCGCGATGCCCGCGGTCAGGCAGGCTTGCAGCAGTTGTCGGGCACGGGCATCGCTGACGGCGATGATGCCGATGGGTTTGGGCAGGCTTTGCAGCCAGGCGATCTGCTGTTCGACGGCACTGTCCCAAAGTGGCGCGCTGGTGCCCATGCCGCGATAGATCTCCGCCGGCAGGCCATCTCGCTGCACCAGTGAACGGAAGGCTTTCTCCCGCTCCTGAGCCCAACGATTGGCTTGTGCTTCGGGCAGGCTGAAGCAGGCAAAGCGCGTGAGGCCGGCTTCGATCAAGTGCTCGTAGGCCAACTTCATCAGCGCGAAATTGTCGGTGGCGACATAGGGAATGCCCTTGGGATAGGCACGCTCATCCTGGTAGGAACCGCCCACCGCCACCACCGGCAAACGGATCCCGGCCAGCGCCTCGCCAATCAGCGGGTCATCGAAGTCGGCGATGATCCCGTCGCCCTGCCAGCGTTCGATCCCCTTCAACCGGCACAGGAAATCCTCCTCAAGAAAGAGGTCCCAGGACGCGCGGGTGCTGCTCAGGTAGTTACCGATGCCGCTGATGATGCCGCGATCGTAGATCTTGCTGCCGTTGAACAACAGCGCAATGCGGTGGACGGGGGGGATGGTTTTCATTGTTTTCACCCTGGGCCGGTGAACACAGACTAGGCGCGTGGCCCCCGAAGCTCAATACAAAATCGAACTGCCCTCTGGTGATTTTCATAATCATCAGCCATAGGGCCGGCGTTAGTATCGGGACACCGCCAAGAATAAAAAGGATATCGCCCATGCCGTACTTTCCCGGTGTCGACAAGATTCGCTACGAAGGCCCCGCCAGCGATTCGCCCCTCGCCTTCCGTCACTATGACGCTGACAAGCTCGTCCTCGGCAAACCCATGCGTGAGCACCTGCGCATGGCGGTGTGCTACTGGCACACGTTCGTCTGGCCGGGGTCCGATGTGTTCGGTGCCGGTACGTTCAAGCGCCCCTGGCAACGCACTGGGGATCCGATGGAGCTGGCCATCGGCAAGGCCGAAGCCGCCTTCGAGTTCTTCTCCAAACTGGGCGTCGACTATTACTGCTTCCACGACACCGATGTCGCCCCGGAAGGCAGCTCGCTGAAGGAATACCGTAACCACTTCGCGTTGATGACCGACCACCTGGAACGCCATCAGGAACAGACCGGGATCAAACTGCTGTGGGGCACTGCCAACTGCTTCAGCAACCCGCGCTTCGCCGCCGGGGCCGCCACCAACCCCGATCCGGAAGTCTTCGCCTGCGCCGCCGCCCAAGTGTTCAGCGCCATGAATGCCACCCTGCGCCTCAAGGGCGCCAACTACGTCTTGTGGGGGGGCGCGAAGGTTACGAGACCCTGCTCAATACCGACCTGAAACGCGAGCGCGAGCAACTGGGCCGCTTCATGGGCATGGTGGTCGAGCACAAGCACAAGATCGGCTTCAAGGGCGACCTGCTGATCGAGCCCAAGCCACAGGAGCCGACCAAGCACCAATACGATTACGACAGCGCCACGGTCTTCGGCTTCCTGCAACAGTTCGGCCTGGAAAACGAGATCAAGGTCAACATCGAGGCCAACCACGCCACCCTGGCCGGGCACAGTTTCCATCACGAGATTGCCACCGCCACTTCGCTGGGAATCTTCGGCAGCATCGACGCCAACCGTGGCGATCCGCAGAACGGCTGGGACACCGACCAGTTCCCCAACAGCGTCGAGGAAATGACCCTCGCCACCTACGAGATCCTCAAGGCCGGCGGTTTCAAGAATGGCGGGTTCAACTTCGACGCCAAGGTCCGTCGCCAGAGCGTGGACGAACTCGACCTGTTCCACGGCCATGTCGCAGCGATGGACGTCCTGGCCCTGGCCCTGGAGCGCGCAGCGGCCATGGTGCAGAACGACCGGCTCCAGCAATTCAAGGATCAACGCTACGCCGGCTGGCAGCAACCGTTCGGCCAGGCGGTGCTGGCGGGCAAGTTCAGCCTCGCCTCGCTGGCCGAGCATGCCTTCCTCAACGAGCTGAATCCGCAGGCGGTCAGTGGTCGGCAGGAGATGCTGGAAGGGGTCGTCAACCGGTTCATCTACCCCTGACTCCGTTGTGGCGAGGGGATTTATCCCCGCTGGGCTGCGAAGCGGCCCCCAAAAGCAATCCTGATTAGTCTGACCTGCAAAAGAGGCTGTGACATTCCCACGACAAATCTCCGCCCACGACGCTGTGCAACGCTCTACAGTTCTACCGGCATCACGCTCATCGTCAGGCAGTGTCTTTCAAACAAAAATAAAAGGACGCACCACAATGAAAACTGTAAAACGCACCTTACTCGCCAGCGCCCTGGCCCTGCTGTCGCTTCCGGTCATGGCCGATGCAGCGCACCCGAAGATCGGTTTTTCCATCGACGACCTGCGCCTGGAACGCTGGTCTCGGGACCGTGATTACTTCGTGGCGGCGGCGGAAAAAATGGACGCCAAGGTCTTCATGCAATCAGCCGATGCCAACGAGCAGAAGCAGATTTCGCAGATCGAAAACCTCATCTCCCGTGGCGTCGATGTGATCGTCATCGTGCCGTTCAACGCCACCGTGTTGACCAACGCCGTCGCCGAAGCCAAGAAAGCCGGGATCAAGGTGGTGTCCTATGACCGGCTGATCCTGAACGCCGATATCGACGCCTACATTTCCTTCGATAACGAAAAGGTCGGTGAAATGCAGGCCAGCGGCGTGCTGAAAGCCGCACCCAAGGGCAACTATTTCCTGCTCGGCGGCGCGCCTACCGACAACAACGCCAAGGTCCTGCGCGAAGGCCAGATGAAGGTGCTGCAACCGGCCATCGACAAGGGCGACATCAAGATCGTCGGCCAACAGTGGGTGAAGGAATGGAACCCCACCGAAGCCTTGAGCATTGTTGAAAACGCCCTGACGCGGAACAACAACAAGATCGACGGCATTGTCGCCTCCAACGACGCCACCGCAGGCGGCGCCATCCAGGCCCTGGCCGCGCAGAAAATGGCCGGCAAGGTACCGATCTCGGGCCAGGACGCCGACCTGGCAGCGGTCAAGCGGGTGATCGATGGCACCCAGACCATGACCGTCTACAAGCCCCTGAAGCTGATTGCCTCCGAAGCCGCCAAGCTTTCGGTACAACTGGCGCGCAACGAGAAGCCAGCCTTCAGTTCGCAGTACGACAACGGCAGCAAGAAAGTCGACACCATCCTGCTCACCCCGACCCCGTTGACCAAGGACAACATCGACCTGCTGGAAAAAGACGGTTTCTATACCAAGGCACAGATCGCCGGGCAGTAAGTTGAACACCGCCGGTCAGTAAAACTTGGTCCCTGTGGGAGCGAGCCTGCTCGCGATGGCGACAGCACATCCGACATCGATGCACGCTGAACCACCGCTATCGCGAGCAGGCTCGCTCCCACAGGAGATTGACCGGCAGGCTTATGTGTAAGACCTTTTCCACGAGTCCTTGCCATGTCCGATTACCTGCTGCAAATGAACGGCATCGTCAAAACCTTCGACGGTGTCAAAGCCCTGAATGGCATCGACATCAAGGTCCGGCCGGGGGAATGCGTCGGCCTGTGCGGCGAGAACGGCGCCGGCAAATCCACCTTGATGAAAGTCCTCTCGGCGGTCTACCCCTACGGCACCTGGGACGGTGAGATCCTCTGGGATGGCCAACCGCTCAAGGCACAGTCCATCAGCGAAACCGAAGCCGCCGGGATCGTCATCATTCACCAGGAACTGACGCTGGTACCCGACCTGTCGGTGGCCGAGAACATCTTCATGGGCCACGAGCTGACCCTGCCCGGTGGGCGCATGAACTACCCGGCGATGATCCACCGTGCCGAAGCCCTGATGCGTGAGCTCAAGGTACCGGACATGAACGTCTCGCTCCCGGTGTCGCAGTATGGCGGTGGCTACCAGCAACTGGTGGAAATCGCCAAGGCGCTGAACAAACAGGCGCGCCTGCTGATCCTCGACGAGCCGTCATCGGCCCTGACCCGTTCGGAAATCGAGGTGCTGCTGGATATCATCCGTGACCTCAAGGCCAAGGGCGTAGCCTGCGTCTACATCTCCCACAAGCTCGATGAAGTGGCGGCTGTGTGCGACACCATTTCAGTGATCCGCGACGGCAAGCACATCGCGACCACCGCCATGGCCGACATGGATATCCCACGGATCATCACCCAGATGGTCGGGCGGGAAATGAGCAACCTCTACCCCACCGAACCCCATGACATCGGCGAGGTAATTTTCGAAGCGCGCCACATCACCTGCTACGACGTTGATAATCCCCGGCGCAAACGGGTCGACGATATCTCGTTCGTGCTCAAACGCGGTGAAATCCTCGGCATCGCCGGGCTCGTCGGTGCCGGTCGCACGGAGCTGGTGTCGGCGCTGTTCGGTGCCTACCCCGGGCGTCATGAAGGGGAAGTCTGGCTGGACGGCCAACCGATCGACACCCGCACGCCCCTCAAGTCGATCCGCGCCGGCCTGTGCATGGTCCCCGAGGACCGCAAGCGCCAAGGGATCATTCCGGACCTGGGCGTCGGCCAGAACATCACCCTCGCCGTGCTGGAGAATTTCTCGAAGCTGACCCGCATCGACGCCGAAGCCGAACTGGGCAGCATCGACCGGGAAATCTCACGCATGCACCTCAAGACGGCGAGCCCGTTCCTGCCGATCACCAGCCTCTCCGGCGGCAACCAGCAAAAAGCCGTGCTGGCGAAAATGCTCCTGACCAAACCCCGGGTGCTGATTCTCGATGAACCTACCCGGGGCGTGGACGTCGGCGCCAAGTACGAGATCTACAAACTGATGGGGGCGCTGGCGGCCCAAGGGGTGTCGATCATCATGGTTTCCTCGGAGCTGGCCGAAGTGCTGGGGGTTTCCGACCGCGTACTGGTGATCGGCGAAGGCCAGTTGCGGGGTGACTTCGTCAACCACGGCCTCACCCAGGAACAAGTGCTCGCTGCTGCGCTCAGCCATCCCGATGGCCATAACAATAATGATCGGAAGTCCGCGTAGATGAATCAGGTCAAACAACTCTTCACCCGCTACAAAATGCTCGCGCTGGTGATCGCCGTGGCGGTCATCTGGCTGTTCTTCAGCTGGCAGACTGACGGCGGCTTCCTGACCCCGCGCAACCTGTCCAACCTGCTGCGGCAGATGTCCATCACCGGGATCCTCGCCTGCGGCATGGTGCTGGTGATCATCAGCGGTGAAATCGATCTGTCGGTGGGCTCGTTGCTCGGGTTGCTGGGTGGCCTGGCGGCGATTCTCGACGTGGTCTATCACATACCGCTGCTGGCCAACCTCAGCCTGGTGGCCCTGTGCGGCTTGGTCATCGGCCTGGCCAACGGTTTCATGACCGCTTACCTGCGTATTCCGTCGTTCATCGTGGGACTGGGCGGCATGCTGGCGTTTCGCGGGGTCCTGCTGGGCATCACCGGCGGCACCACCATTGCCCCGGTCTCGCCGGAGCTGGTCTACGTCGGCCAGGGTTACCTGCCGCAAACCGTGGGTGTGGCGCTGGGCGTACTGCTGTTCTCCCTCACCGTTTTCCTGACCTGGAAACAACGCCGTAACCGCGCCCTCCATGGCCTGACGGCACACTCCCTGGTGCGCGACGTATTGCGCGTGGTGGCGATTGGCGCGGTGCTGGCCGGGTTCGTCCATACCCTCAACAGCTACGACGGCATTCCGGTTCCGGTGCTGCTCCTGCTGATCCTGCTGGGAGTGTTCAGCTACGTCACCAGCCAGACCGTGTTCGGACGCCGCGTCTACTCGGTGGGCAGCAATATGGAAGCCACACGCCTGTCCGGCATCAACGTGCAAGCGGTGAAACTGTGGATCTTCGGCATCATGGGGGTGATGTGCGCCCTCGCCGGCCTGGTCAACACCGCACGCCTGGCAGCGGGTTCCCCCTCGGCCGGCAACATGGGCGAACTCGACGCCATCGCCGCCTGCTTCATCGGCGGCACCTCCATGCGCGGCGGCTCCGGCACCGTCTACGGCGCCCTCCTCGGCGCGCTGGTCATCACCAGCCTGGACAACGGCATGTCGATGCTCGACGTCGACAGTTACTGGCAGATGATCGTCAAGGGCAGCATCCTGGTGCTGGCGGTTTGGGTGGATGTGAGTACGCGCGTGGGGCGGCGTTGAGGGAGCCAGGGCCTTCTGAAAATCTCGCAGGAATCCACCCGTGGCGAGGGGATTTATCCCCGCTGGGGCGCGAAGCGCCCCCAAAACCTGAGCATGCGGTATGTCAAACGGGTTGAGGGGACCGCTTCGCAGCCCAGCGGGGCGGAACAAGGAGAATATCTGGTCTATAGTTTCCCTTTAATTAATTGATGTTTTTTCGCACGGACGCGCAGGTGTCATTCAGGGAGCACATCATGTCGATCCAACGGACAAGTGAACTGAGACTGGCTCCCGGTATCACGGCATCCGAAGACACGACATCCGAGGGCACGAGCCCCGTCTTCCGAGATGGACTCGGCCACCTCAGGGAAGCCTATATCCTGCTTCCGCTATTGTCCGCCCTGCTCTTGCTTGCCCTCTGGGCCGCGACCCTCTACCTCATCCAGGTCGAACAGACCCGAGCCCAGCGCAACGCCGCCACGGTCAGCCAGGAAATCGGCGCCACCTACGAAGCGCAAATCCTGCGCGCGGTTCGTGAGATCGACCAAACCCTCAAGCTCGTCAAATACACCTACGAGGCCGAAGGCGAGCGCAACCCGTTGCCGCGGCTCAAGGAGCGGGCGTTGTTACCACCCGCCCTGCTATTCGATGTCAGTGTGGTCAACGCCGACGCCAAGCTGTTGGCCAGCACCCGGGCGGACGAAACGGGACCCGCCAGCGACCTGGATGAACTGCGGACGTTGCGCAACAACGATACGCTCCTGATCAGTCGCCCCTGGAGGGATCCTCTGACCGGGGAATGGCGCTTGCGCTTCAGTCGGCGCCTCAACACGCCAGATGGCACGTTCTCGGGCGTTGCCAGGGTCGAGGTCGATGCGGCCTATTTCGCCAGCAGCTATGACACCTCGAAACTCGGTGAGCGGGGTGTGCTGGGGCTGCTGGGCACCGATGGAGTCTTTCGGGTGCGGCGCACCGGAGAGTCGATCCAGGCCGGCGATGCGGTCGACTACGAGGCGCTGGTCCCGGATACCGAGGACATCCAGACCTCGTTGTTGACCAACAGCTGGGACGGGGTGCGGCGCTACACCAGCGCCCGTCAGCTCTATGACCTTCCCCTCGCGGTGATCGTCGGCTTATCCGAAGAAGAACAACTGGTTGCCGTGAACCGGCAAGCCCAGACCTACCTGCGGCGTTCGGCGGGTGTCAGCCTGCTGCTGGTGCTCCTCGCCGGCCTACTGAGCCGCATGAGCTGGCAGCTTGCACAAAGCCGGCTGCAGGCCGCTGAAGCCAAGGTGGCCTATGCCGAGCGTGTCGAATACCTCGCCTATCACGACGCCCTCACGGGGCTGCCCAATCGCAGCCTGTTCAGCAAACTGTTGATTCAGCACATCCACGAAGCCCATCGTTATCAGCGGCAAATGGCGGTGCTGTTCCTTGACCTTGACCGCTTCAAACAAATCAACGACACCCTTGGCCACGATGCTGGCGATCAGTTGCTGCAAGAAGTCGCGAACCGCCTCAAGGCCTGTCTGCGCGAGAGCGATATCGTCGCCCGATTGGGCGGTGACGAATTTGTCGTGTTACTGCCGCAACTGTCTGATGAAAAGTATGTGGCAGGCACCGCCCAGAAAATCCTCGCCGCAGTTGCCCGGCCCTTCCACCTTAGAGAGCAAGAGTTTCGGGTTACCGCCAGCATCGGGATCAGTCTCTTCGCCCGGGATGGCCAGGACGAACAGACGCTGAAGAAAAACGCCGATATCGCGATGTATCAGGCCAAGCAACAGGGAAAAAACACCTTTCAGTTCTACTCCGAGAAACTGAACGCGGAGTCGCTGGAACGGCAGACGCTGGAACTCGGCCTGCGGCATGCACTTGAACGCAACGAGTTCCGCCTGCACTACCAGGCCAAGCGGGATATTGACAGCGGTCAGATCACTGGCATGGAAGCCCTCCTGCGCTGGGAGCACCCTGACCTGGGACTGGTCGCGCCCATGCAGTTCATTCCGGTGGCCGAAGAGACCGGCCTGATCCTCCCTATCGGCAAGTGGGTGCTCAGGACGGTCTGCGAGCAGAACGTGGCCTGGCAACGACAGGGCCTGCCACACCTGTGCGTCGCCGTGAACCTGACGGCCCGTCAGTTTGCCGATGAGCATCTCTTGACCGACCTTGCGACGATACTGGCGGACACCGGCATGGACGCCCGTCTGCTGGAACTGGAGATCACCGAGAGCCTGCTCATGCAGGATGTCAGGAAGACTCTGCAGGTGTTGACCGACCTCAAGGCGCTGAATATCCGAATCGCTATCGATGACTTCGGTATTGGCTACTCTTCGCTTTCGGCACTCAAACAGTTCCCGCTCGACTCGATCAAGATCGATCGCTCGTTCATCCGCGATGTCACCAGCCTGGCGGAAGACAGAGCCTTGACCGAGGCTATCATCACCATGGGCAGGACCCTCAGCCTGACCGTGGTTGCCCAGGGCGTGGAAACCAAGGAGCAGGCCGATTTCCTGCGGGACAACGCCTGCGACGAATTCCAAGGCTTCTACTTCAACAAGCCGGTACCTGCCGATCAGTTCAAGGTATTGCTGCAAGGACAGACAACGCATACCAAGACGGACGTGTAATTGCTCATTGCGGATCGGACAACACGACCCTGACACTGTCATCCACTTCGCGCGCATCGATATAGCCGATGGCACCGGGATTCCCGGCAACGTGCTTCTTGACTTCCGCACTGTTGGAAAGCGTCTCCGGAGGCTGGCCCCGGCCGGTAAATATGATTTTTGACCAATGCGTCTTGAGTTGCGCGGCGGATTTGCCGGTGTATTTGGTGTAGAACTCATCGCGCACGGCTGCGCCCTCAGGCTGGTCGACTGGCATGGCTTGCTCGCCTTCGGGAAAGCGGCTGGCCTTGCCCAGGAAAATATTCGCCACCTGGCTGCTCGCCAGCGCTTTCACCGGACTGGCCGTCGAGACGACCACCACCACATCAGCCATGACGAGCGTACTGCCTGCATACAAGGTGATTCCTGCCACTGCGCATCCGGTGCGCTTGAGAAACCCCATGATCGGCCTCATCAGAAGACAAAATCGACAGCGAGGCTGAGCACGCTGAACGAGCCGCCCGGCTCGAAACCCGGCTGGAAGTTGGTCAACGGGCCCGTCGTGACGCCATCCATTCGCGTGTGGTCGTACTGCAATTTGGCATCCATGTTCTTCGTGAAATCCCAGCGCACACCCAGCGACAGGGTTTGCTGGCGGCTGCCGGCGCCCAGGATGGCGTTGAGCGCTCCGTTGAGCCCCCCCGCGGCATCGGCCAGTTCCGGCGGCAACGTCGAGGTGTCCAACCCATCGGTGGACGTTTCGCTCAGAGTCTTTGATCGCGCATACGTGACATAAGGCGTGAACGCCTCGATCCGGTAGCCAGTACTGACATACCAGGCACTCATCTCACCGAACACCGCGTGACTGTCGAAATGCCCCCATTCGCCCATGACGAACCAGTCGCCAGGATCATAGATCGCCCCGACACCGACGAAGTTGAAGGCCTTGCCCTTGGTGTCGTAGCGGTCGGCGATGTCGTTGCCGTCCTCGCCGAACTGCCGGAAACCATCGAAGAGCGGGTTGAACGGCTCGAAGGTCAAGCGCGTGTGCTGGTAGGTGATGCGCGTGGTCAAGGCACCGTATTCGGTCAGGTTGGAAACGCCCCATGAGCCTCTGGCCCGGGTCTCGCCCGTATCGTTGGGCATCCGGACCGTGCTCTGCCCGACATTGCCTTGCACGGTATTGATGACATCGCCCAAGTGCAGCCGGTAGCTGAGGTCCATGCCATCGGTCGCGGTGACAGGGATCATGCTGTAGACCTCCCCCGGGGGGCGCACCCAGGGAAGCGTATAGCCTACCTTGCGGCTGTCGGAAAACAGGAAGGCCGGCTGTACCGTGCGACCGACACGCAGGCTGAAATCGGGTGTGACCTGATACTTGAAGTTTGCCCATTCGACGTAGGGACGGTAGCTGTTGTCGTAACGCTGCTCCGAGATCACCTGCACCACCGCCGAGAGTTCCGGGGTGAAGCGTGCCGTCACTTGCGCACCGATCAGGCTGTCGACATCGGCACTCCAACTGCGCGAGTGACCGGCGCCGTTGGGCTTGTAGATGCTGGAAGTGAAGTCGGCTTTCTTCTCGCTGGAATGAACCATGCCGATCGTGCCGAAGCTGCTCACGGAAAACGTCGGGCCGTCAGCATCGGCAGCGGTGGCCGTGCAGGCATAAAGCGACATCACGGCCAGGGCCAGCGGATGGAGTCGAGGCGCCATGGAATCAGTGCGGCCTCGACAGGAGAACCCACCCATCCAGGCAGGCTATTGCGCCGGGACCCTGTTCGAGATTGCCTGAAGGAATTGCCATCATTCGTTCCAGTCCTTATGACGTCGGCTCAATACCATGACCGAATTGTAGACGACAAAACTCTGCGTGCCCGGATCATGCAACGGTTGCCTGGCTCAAGGCCGTGATGGGCAACTCCAGGGTGAATGTGGCCCCCTGCCCCGGCCCGTCGCTTTGGGCCTTCAGCACACCGCCCATTTCCATCGCCGCCAGGACACAGCTGTGCAAACCGAAACCATGGCCTTCCTTGCGGGTGGTAAAGCCATGGGCAAAAATGCGCGTCAGGTTTTCCTCGGCGATACCTTCCCCGTTGTCGATCACCTGGATGATCAACTTCTGCTCTGGCGTCAGCTCGGCATGGAGGGTAATCAGCGGCGCTCGATCCGACATGTTGAGCATCGCACCGCTGGCATTCTTGATCAGGTTGACCATGATCATCAGCACTCGATGCTTGTCCAGTTGCACGGTGGGCATTGCCGAAAACTCCTTCAGTACCGTGACCCGACGGGCGGTGATAATGCTGGCGTTCATGCGCAATGCGTCCTCCAGCAAATGCTCGACCTGGACGCTCTCACAGAGACTGGATACGCCCGAGTAGGACTGCTGGGCCGCGACGACTTCCTTGATGTGATCGATGCTCTTGGCCAGTTGCTCAAGTTCATCGAACATGCTTTTTTGTTCGACAGCCAAGGCTTCCGTCACCTGATTCAAATACCCCGGAAGCAACTTGCCTTTCTCGTCCTCAACGAGGAAGTGGCCCAGGTCCGTGGCATGCTGGTTCATCAACTGCATCGCTTTGTTCAGCCCCAGGGCTTTGCTGGTGCGCAGTTTCTGTGTCAGGACTTCGGCGGAAACATTCACGCTGTTGAGCACATTCCCGACGTTGTGCAGGACGTTGGTGGCGATCTCGGCCATGCCCGCTTGACGGGCAACGGCGACCAATTGGGTCTGGGCTTCGGCGGTGCGCAAACGGCTTTGTGCAAGCTGCCAGCTCATCCGGCTCAGCAAGACCACCAGAAACACCAGTAACAGACTGCCTCCAGCGGCTCGCCACTGATAGGTGTGAGCCAGCTCGGTGACCGCGGCCAGTTGTTCCTCTTCGGATAACCCGACAATCACCGCCAGGGGAAGGTCATAGAGCTGACGGGCACTTGTGTAGCGCCGCACCCCGTCCCAACTGTTGGTCAACAGCTGCGCCTGGGTGTCCTCGCTGTCCGGGACCAGCGCCCCATAATCGACCGCATCGCCGGCCTGGATCGACTCGCCAGTGCGCCGCACCCGAAAGACCCCATCGGTGCCCAGCAGCCCGAGCACACCCCGTTCACCGAGCTTCGAGGTGTCATAACTGCTGGCGAAATAGGCCGCATCGACCTCGACCCTGGCAACGCCCGAGAACGATCCATCCGGCGCATCGAGGCGGCGACTGAAGCGCAGCCGCCACTCATCCGTCGAAGGGTCTTTCCAGGGGTGGCTGATCAGCAGCGTATCGTTGTTGCGCAGCGTTCGCAGCTCATCCGGGTCGCTGACCGGTCCCGTTTCATTGGCCCGGGTGCTGGCCACGAGCTTTGCGTCCGCGTTGACCACACTCACGTCAAACAACAGGGCCGGCGGCAACAACGCCCGCTCCTTGAGCCGGGGCAGCGGATTGCGCTTGCCCTCGGCCTCGTAGGTGTACTTGACGAGCTTGAGGGTCTGGTCGATCTCGTGAACCGCCCGCAACATCTGCGCTTCGTAAGTGGCGCTGATTTCCTGGCTGACCGTGGCGGCGTTGTCCCGGGCACGCGCCAGCTCGCTGTTGATGAGGTAGAAGGTCGTCATCCAGATGGCCAGCAATAGCAGGACGGCGAGCAGCGGAAACAGAACGTAGGCTTCCTTGACATGAGCCAGCCCACGTCGAAGCCCCCGCCCCACGCCCCCCGAGGCTGCGTCCGTCGACGGGGTGATGCCGGTGACCAACCTCAATCCATGGGGCCGTTGAAACTGCATGCTGTGCTCCCTGCGTTGTATCAGCACTTCAGGTTAGCGGGCACCCGCCGGAGCTTGGGCTCAAGGAGATGCCAGGAGTCTATTGCGGCGTCCGTGCGAGGCAGATTGCCGATGGGTTTGCTGGAAACTATAGATCACAAAATGCGGGGGCGAGCCCGAAGCTGCTGGGATATCGCTATCGCGAGCAGGCTCGCTCCCACCCTGGTCGTGGACTGATCACTACATCGGCTATGACGCCAATCCCTGTGGGAGCTGGCCTGTTCGCGAAGACGGCAGCACATCCAACACCCATGCAAGACCGCTGCTCCTCCCGTGGCGAGGGAGCTCGCTCCCGCTTGGCTGCGCAGCAGTCGTGTGCTTTGCCGGGTCCTACGCAACCTCGATCGACATCAACGGTAATTGGGGCGAATTCCTACGTGAAGGTGGGAAAGTGGTGGCTTGTAGTGGTTTGGCGGGGAGGTCTATATTTTTCCTCGTCGCCCAAATGGCGACCAGGTTTGGCGACCTGCACTACAGAGAGTCATCCATTCACTGAGACTCTTATATGAACAGATACATACCCATCACCGGTATCGACTGCATACCGGCAACCCTGCTCATCGACACCGAAGCACCGCTCGATGTCCTCTTTGAAACTGCCGACTACCGTATTCGTAGCGTGACCCAGGTGTTGGAGAATATTGCGTTTCGTTCGGAGATCAGCTCGGATACGGTGGTGCTTTCTGACTTTTGTAAAATGCTGACGATTGCATTACGCGATGGGTGTGATGTGATGGATGTGATTGGGAGGCGGTTGCGGGAGCAGGTTGCCGAATAATGCAAACGGGCGATCCAAGGTCGCCCGCTTCACTCTCAGACAATAGAGATTGAGACTAAGGCAATTTCACGATTACAACTTCATCAGAGCCTTTGGGTAACTCCAGAAGGTACTTCCATTTCTCAAGGATCGTCCGCCATTCCTGCAAGGTAAATCTGCTTTCTGGCTGTCTAATCCAGTCGTCGTTAACTAGGATATCGACCTGTACACCTGAGGCGTCTATATTCAACAGGACATCATTCCCTCCTACACTGGCCGACTCCTGTGAACCGCCTTCAACCGAAGCGAGAAAAGCCAGCAACTGATCACAACGTTTTGGGGTTTGGGCGATTGCGCCAAGAACACTACAGATATAAAGCTCATAGCGCTCCATATTATCCTGCCCAGGAGTAACTTCCGCTACCGGATGAAACACATCTCCAGCTATTGGGTGGAACCCCATTGCTGCATGATAGAACTTCAACTCCACGTTACGCCCCTCTAATTTAAGGCTTGCACACAGGACCAACTGTTATCCTGGGTGAATATACCCTTTTCCTTTCCATCCTGCCTTATTCCAACTTCTTGATTTCTTCGAAAATTCGCCCCCCTCAGAACCCGTTCCCTTTTTGCTTTTTTACTAACGCGCTATCAAATTAGAAGGGACATCCGCTTGTTTAAACAAATAAACATTGTCGACAGGACAGTCGGGATATACCCATTTAGCCCAATTCTCGATCAGCCACTCTCTTGAGATCTCTCGAGCACCTGAAAAGCAACTTTCAACAGGCAGGCGCACCACTAAAAGGCCAGCCTTATTACCGGAGGCAACGGCAATAGAATGTCCATATTGCTCGTCAGGAATATCAACAACCATGAATTCTACAATTTCCTCGTACGGCCATCGAGCCGGGAGTCGAAATATCTGCCCACGAGTTATCGCTGGAGCCAAACTATCAACTAATTTTACACCCTCCATTACTTAACCCTTAAATACAAATAAGATAAACGAAAAGAATAAAACAAGAAAAAGGGGGCGGATTTATTTTCCCCGACGCTGTCCTTGGGCGGCCCTGCCCTCGCTGTTCTACCCGCACTCCAACGATCCGCTCTACCTCATCGACGAATCGACTTGTACCCGTCAGCTGACCCCGATGCAAAGCATCGCGGATCAATTGAATCTGATCACCCGGAATCGCTTGCCGTACAAACGCCTCGTACCGATGACGCCGCTCCATCGCGGTATCACCCAAAGCAGCGAAGCATGGATCAGCATCCAACCAGCAGCTATCAGGCTCATCACCCGTCCGGCTTCGATAGCTCGACCACGGATAGTCTGCGACATCAGCAACCATACGAGCACGTACAGGATTCAATTCAATGTAACGACAACAGGCAAGCAAGTAGGCATCCGACTGCACTACACGCCCCTCCAATCGATTGCGATAGCGTGTCGCACGCGCCGCTAGGGCTTTCATTAATAGCCCTAGCCCAGTGATCGACTCCCCTGGAGCTAGCAATAGATGGACATGATTCGTCATCAGGCAATAGGCGTAGACCTTCACGCCGAATGCATCCTTTAGCTCCCGCAGATCCGCGAGATAGCGCTGATAATCCTCAGGCACCGCAAATACCACCTGACGGTTATGGCCACGCTGTACAACATGGTGCGGGTAATTCGGTAAAACAATACGTCCCATTCTGGGCATATCTGAAGCCTCCGTCCGTGGAAGCTCTCAGAGTAGCAGAGGATTAAAAAATAAATCTGCCCCCTTTTTTCTTTAATTAACCTTCAGAGAAATACAAAAGTCCGGCCCAAGCTCAATCTTCAAATCTTCAACCAGTCGTTCCCCTTCCCTCTTGAACTCTTGCTCTAGCTCTCTGCTCTTGAACCCAGAATTCGGAGGATAATCAACATCTAGTGTTTCATCATACGTTGCAGCCCATGCCAATAGCCTTAACTGCAACTCCTCAGAAATAGGGAGTTCGCTAGGTGCCACATCCCCATACTCCTCCAGGGACATATTCCAAAGCGGATAACAGTGATAATCCGCCATCAACCTTATATTCTTCATTTAACGCTACCTCTTGGGTTCGCACCGACGACAAAGCCGTTGCTACCAACAGTCACCGCAATCCGCTGCGGCTTTCCATTAATATCTAACTCATAAACCGGTCGCCCGCCCCCTGAGCCTTGGTAACCAATGAGCTTACCCTCAGAAACCGCTCTCATCACGACGCTAGGAATCTGAGCCTCCGACACTCCCATCTGAACGAACTGGCTACCATGCTCCTCAATTATATGTTGTAACCCGGCTTTTAGATTACCCGTTTCCAGAAACACAATTTGCCCACTCTGGCTGCGAGTCGTCGCAACGATATTCTCAGGGCTAAATTTAACACCCTTTGCAGTTAACTCTTCAAGATAATTGGGATTTACTCCATATTTAGGGGTTTGATTTAAATAGCCGAAATCACCATCCCCTCGGGAGGTCGGGGTATCCCACTTCGGCGAACCTGCCCCCCCTCTCCAGCAGGTTTAACACTTCCGCGCCCCGGCCGACCAGCAGCCAATCCAACCGCAAGCGTTACAGTGCCAGCAATAATAGCGCTAGCATACTCCGGGCTTATCCCCCATTTCGAAACCAGGACATCCGCCACTGCCTTGGCCGAATGCTCTGTGGTCGCCCCTGCCAAAAGGTTTTGGAACTCGTTGTTCTCTGCGATCAACAACTCATAGGTCTGGCGGGCTTCAGGTGATGCAGAGTCCATCTGATCACGAAGTGCTTGTTTCCTCGCTTGTACCTCCGCATCCACCGATGAAATGCTTGTGCAGTTAGCTACGTTCTGAGCGCAGCTGACCAGTGCCTCCAGCGTCTGCCGCTCGCTCAACTCGTGGTAGGTGGTATATGCATCGTCTATGCATGAGCGGTCACTTCCACAACCTTGTAGCTTGCTTCCCGCCCGCTCAAGGTCGGAATGGCTCAGATAGTTGTACTGGGTTGCATTGGCAGCGATGTTCGCGGCAATGCTGGGGTCGCTGCCTGAGACGACCGCCGTGAGTACACCCAGTAGCTGTGACATCGCCGACAGATTGGCTTTCGCCTGATCGGCTCCCGGGCGATTTGGATCGTACCCTTCGGGCAGTACCAGTTCTGCCAGATAACCCACGAGCGCTTCGTTGGCGCCTCCGGCCAGGGCCCCGGTCTTGAAGTCGCCGCCCATGGCCATCGATTTCAAGCCACCCACAAGTGCGTGGGCAGCAATCTTGGTCGGGCTGCCTTCAGCCAAAGTCAGGTTGCCAACTTTATTGGCGGCAACCGCACCACCAATATCAATAACCGCCCCCAGCAGGTTATTGACGAAGTTATCACCCAGGCTGCCACCTTGAATAGCAGTCTGGACCAACGTGTCCGCACCCGTCTTGAGGATGACTTGACCTGCACTATTCAGGTCGAATCCTAGCTTGGTCGGATCATAACCAAGGCTGCTGCTACCGATGCCGCCCAGCATGCCTGAAACCACATAGCCCTTGAGGCTATCACTGCTGAAGGTATCTTTTAGAACCGCGCCCAGGTCGCCGTTGTTACTGATGGCGCTGTTGGCAGCTTGGGTTTCCACGGCAATCAGCACAGCGTTGGCGAAACCAGCTGAGAAGGTGCCTGCCGTCGCCCCTACCAAGCCAGCCCCTGCCCCGCCTGTGACCACTGCCAGTGCGATTGCCAAAACCATCTGAGCAGCCACACCGAGCCCCGAGTTCGAGTACTTGAAGCTCTGGTGAATCTCTTCCACGCGGCGCCAATCGACGTCCCCACGCTGTTCGGCTTCCTTGAGCCATGCCAACTTCGGATCTGCCTTGACCATGGCGTCGATGGTCTGGCTGACGGTTTGCTGATTGACGTGTTTGATGTCGATATTCAGGCCGTCGACGGCTTTGATGACCAAGTTCCCTTGAGCCACCAATTCACTCTGGCGCAAGGTTTCGTCGGTGTGTCCTTTACCCTTCATCGAGTTCCAGGCCATGCTGGAATTACTCTTTGTATGGGTTTCCTGGACCAGATCCTTGACGCCCTCGAAAGTAATTGAACCGTCGCTTTCCAACGTCAGATCAGCGCCACTATTCAGCTTGGCAGCCTGATAACGCTGGTCATCCCCGCTACGCAGTGTCAGATCACCACCGGTGGTGATCTCACTGCCTACATTAGTGACCTTGGTGACCTCGTCATGCCGCGTTTGCTTTCTGCCAAAACTCCCTTTCTTCTTTTTGTCATACAGCGAGTAGTCGGAGTCCTGCGCCGCCAACACTTCAAGTTTGTCGCCGGCCACCAGGTAGGCTTCGTCTCCGGCGCTGATGCGACTTGAGATGAGTGCCAGGTCTTTTCCGGCCTTCATCGTGACGTCTTCACCCGCGCTGATCGTGCTGCCGATCTGCTTGACGTGGTCTTCCTGGGCCGTGACCTTCTTCGTCTTGTAGTAAGAGTGGGTTTCATCCGCGCCGGAGGAGACTGTCATGTTTTCGGTGGCGGTGAGTGCCACATTGCGATCGGCGCCGATCTTGCTGGCGATGGCATTGAAATCCCGACCGGCATTCACGATGACGTCGCGACCGGCATCCACGCTGGAACCAAACTGCGTCACCGAACTTTTGCGAATACCGTTGTTGCTGGCACTCTCCTGCTGGGCAGAGACAATGCTCACATCCCGACCTGCATCAATCCGGGTGTCACGACCGCTGACCATGACGCTGCCGATGTTCTTGAAGTCCTGGCCTGCGCCAATGTCCAAGTCGTTGGCAGCCTCGATACGGGCCGCGTTGTCCATGTAGTCCTGCCGCCGACTGTCGTTTTCAGTGGTGACGGTGCGCTCGTTGATGACATCGCCCAGGGTCGCCTTCAAGCTGACGTCACGTCCGCTGATGATGCCCCCGGCGCCGTTGATGATGTTGTTGCCCGCCAGCAGGTTGAGACGGTTGCCGGCCTCGATCAGCCCACTGTTGGCGAGATTCTGACCTGCCAGGGCAGACAGGTTGTCAGTCGCTCGAAGCGTACCGGCATTGATCAGGTCTCTGCCGGCAATCAACGTCACATCCTGGCCGGCGATCAACGCGCCGGTGGGGGCCAGGCGATTGTTGGCTTGGGCCAGATAAAGCACCGGCACCAGGACTTTCTCGCCATTCACCTCATGCTCTTCGAGCCAGACGATGTCATGGGTCAGGGCAGCGACTTGCTCTGAAGTCAGGCTCACACCCACCGACAGATTGAGGGCGTCCTTGCTGGCGATGGCATTGTTCATCAAGTACTTGAACAAGCCTTCGTCGCTGGTTTGGCCGTCGATGTAGCGCTGGCCGGTACGGGCGACAACCGCTTGCTGGATCAAGCGCTGTTCGTAAAGTCCGTCACCCAGGCGTTTCTGACTCTCATCGGGGTTGTAGCCCAGGTTGGAGAGCAAGTAATCCGAGCTCATGAACTGCTTCAACTCGGTCAACACTGGGTTGGTTTCGATGAGGTATTTCTGCGGGCTGGTTTTGAACGCGTTATCCGGCAGCCCTTTGACGCGACTCAGTTGCTGGCCCGTTACTGAAGTAGCGACGACGGGATTGCCCGCAACTGGAACACTACCGATCGGTCGGATCAGGCCGCTGTCGTCGGAGCGCACCGGCCACATATGGGTGGCCGTGTTGGCCCCCGTGCCACGGGCGGGCATTGGAATAGAGTGGCCGCTACCTTCGATAGGTGGACTGGCATCAAGCGCGCTGGGGCTGATGTGACCGATAACGGTTTGACGGTTGATCGGCGTCAGTTGCTGACTATCAGAGACGACTGGAGTGACACCGGCAATCTGGACGCTTCGAGACTGAGTGTCCGGCAAGCCCTGGGGCGCCCGGCCAGTGTCGACCGAAGCGCTGCCCATGCTCCAGTTTTGCGGACCGCTGTTGACCTGGGCGACTTGTTGAGCCGAACCATTCTGCCCACTCAAGCGAAACAGTCCGTTTTGCCCGGTGGGCAAGGAAAAGCCCGGAAGACTCAGCGGGTTCACTTGTTGCTGGGAGAGATCGGGTGGCAGCTGACGATTGAGTCTGACGACCGTGGTTGCGACGCCGGTTGCCTTGGTATCGGCAACTTTGTTCGTCCCACCGCTGATGCCGTAGTCCTGATGGATGACACTGTTCTGCAGATCCTGGGTGGCGGTAATCGAAACACTACCACCCGCCTGGACAACGGCGTTACGACTACCAGCCATGCTTGCAGCGCCGGAACTGTCTGTGGCGACTTCAATGTCGCTGAGCAACTTGTACGGGGACAAGTCCGGTGCTTCAGCCAGGTTATTCGGATCGTATCGGGATGGCGTCGAAGTTTCGAAGCCATATTTCAATCCGGGCAACACGATGTTGTAGCCAAAACGGGCACTGACAACCTGTCCCGTCTGGCTGTCCTTTAGAGACACCACTTCATAGGTTTCCCCCTCTCGCCCGCCTTCCCTGACATGGGCTGACGTGGGAATGGCTTTGTGGATACCACCATCCAGGTCGAGGTAATACACGTAGGGGAAATCAGGATTGTTTCTCTGGTTGTAAGGGGTCAGGACGTTGGTGAAGAACCGATCGGTGCCACCGTCGCTCATGCCTGCGACCTGATAAGTGCGCGTGCGCTCGATTTTGCCGTTCTGCGAGCCGATGTTCTGAAAGCTGTCAGCCGTGATATTGATGTTGCCAACGGCACTGACGGTGCTTTTGCTATTGAGAAAAGTGCCGCCCTGGAAAATCAGATTCTTGCCGGCTGTCAGCAACGCCGAAGCACTGGTGTCGTTGTCGATGCTCTCGAAAACCTCACGAAGCGCCAATGTGAAGGTGTAGTAGTCCCCTCGGCAGTCATTGCAAATGTTGGCGATAAAGCCTGACAGCAACTTGCGTCCACCCGAGGCGAAGTCTCCTTCGGTACGGTTCTGGAACGCATCAGCGTTGATCGTAAAGGTGCCACCGCTTTCCATTGCACCGGCAATATTGCGGACACCGGCAGCGCGCGCGGCGGCGCCGTAACCACCGATCACGACATCGCCAAGTCCGTACAGGTTGCCGTTCCGATTGGTCAGGTCAGCGGCTTTAAGGGTCATGTCCGCGCCACTGAAGATCAGGCCACGATCATTGAGCAGCGACGGTGTTTTCAACACGAGGTTCAGCGCAGACCCCAGGGTGCCGTAGTTGACAAGGCTGCCGGCCTCCACCGTCAAGTCGTCGTCGGAAGTCAGGCGTCCGGCGTTGGTCAGTTGCCCGCTTACCCTTACAGTGGAGTCATCCCCACCGGCGATACTGGAAGAAGCATTCAGGTTCAGTTGCGCCGCAGTCAGGTCGATCCCCCCGAGGCTCGACAGCCGCCCGTTGCCCCCATAACTGCCCCCCAACGCAAGGCTGATGGAACCATCGCTGGCGATCAGACCATCGTTGGTCCAGTTACCCCCGTTGCCCACCAGGCTGGTGGACGCCAGCAACTGCCCGGTGCTGGTCTGGGTCAGGTTGTTGACGTTGACGGTCAGCCGCCCTGCCTGGATCACACTGCTGTTGGTCCAGTTGTCTGCCGTGAGCGTCAGTCCCCCGCGGGTGACAAGGCTGCCGCCGGCGTTGGTGATGTTGGCCGTGGAAATATCGAAGGTACCGCTGCCGACATGCAACAGGCTACCGCCCAGGTTCTGGAAGCTTGCGGCGTTGAGGATCAGGTCGCTGTTGGCGGTTTCTACCTTGCCGTTGCGGTTGTCAAACAGGCCGCCGACCTGGAAATCGGTCTTGCCGCCGGTACCCAATGCACGCAACTGCCCCGTCTGGTTATCAACGCTCGCCGCTCTGATCGCCAGGGTGCTGTCGCTCTCGATGATGCCCAGGCGGTTGTTCAGCGCCCCGGTCAGATTCAGATCGATCTGGCTACCGGCGATCTGGCCGTGATTGTCGCCACTGTTGTCGAAATCGTTGGCGGTAACGCTGACCTTGCCCTTCGCGTAGAGCCCACCGTTGCGGTTGTCGAAGTTGCGGGCGCTGACAATGGCATCGCCGGTCTGTGCCGAGATTCGCCCGCCGTAGTTGTCGAGGCCACCCAGGGCAATGAGGTTCAGGCGCTGAGCCTGGGTGATGCCGCCCTGGCGGTTGTTGTTCAGGTCGTAACCGTTCTTCAGCACACCGCTCAGTTGGGTGGTGAGCAAACCTTGCAGGCTGGCGAGCACGCCGCCACGGTTGTCCAGGTCGCGGGCGACGACCATCAGGTCGCCGGCCTTGGCCTGGAGGCGTCCGCTCTGGTTGTCGATGTCGTTGGTGACGGTCAGGGTTATGGCGCCCTGGCTCTGCACCGTGCCCTTGCCGTTGGTGAAGCTGGCGGCGTCGATCTGCACGCCGCCGTTCTGGCTGTAGATCAAGCCATCGGCGTCGTTTTGCACCGTGCCCGTGGCGGTCAGGGTAAGTTGATCATTGGCCGCAACGGTGCCGCGATTGCGGTTGTCCAGGCCAGCGGTGAGCAAAGTCAGCAAGCCCTGGCTGGCAATTTGGCCGCCCTGGTTGTTGATTGTCGTCGCGCCTTGAACGCTCAACGGCCCGCCGCTGGCGAGCTTGGCGCCGCTGTTGTCGAGGACGCCATTGAGGTTCAGGTTGACCGCTGCATTACCGATCAAGCCACCCAGGTTGTTGTTCAGGTCGGAGGTTTTGAGGGTCAGTGTCTGCTGGGCATTGACCGAACCACCGGCATTATTCATGGCCGTGGTTTTGATGGTCAGGCCGGCACCGCTGTCGATGAGACCGCCCTGGCCGTTATCGAGGGCGCCGCTGAGATTGAGGTTCTGCGCCCCAGCACTGCTTAGGATGCCCTGCTGACTGTTGTCCACCGAAACAGCGAGTACGCCCAGACTGCCCTGGCTCACCAGTGCGCCGCCATTGCTGTTGAGCAGGTTGCCCAGCAGAGAGAGACTCAAGTTACCGTTGCGGCTGGACAGCGTACCGTTGTTGCGGTTGTCCAGGCTGGCGCCGTTGACCAGCAGGCCTTGCCACCCGGAGATCAAGCCGTTCTGGTTGACCAGCGCAGTACCATCGAGGCTCAGGTTCTGACTGCTGATCAGCTTGCCGCCGCTGTTATCGAGTGTCTGGCCGCGCAGGTCGAAGCTCTGGCTGCTGGAGATTTCACCGCCCTGGTTGTTCAGGTTGCGCAAGCCGTTGAGGGTCAGCGGGCCTTTGGTGGTGATCAGGCCATTGCGGTTGTTCAGATCGCTGCCACCGAGGTTCAGCGTGACGGCTTTCTCGCCCAGCAGTCGACCGCCCTCCTGAGTCAGCGCCGAGAGCGTGAGATTCACGTCACCCTTGGCTGACACCTCGCCCCCAGCGCTGGAGTCCAGCGAATCGGCAGTGAGGGTCAGGTCACCTTGAGCATTGATCAGGCCGTTGACGCTGTTGTTCAGCGCCATGGCATTGAGGACCAACGCACCGCCCGCCAACAGACTGCCGCCTTGGTTATTCAGGTCCCCGCTGTTGAGCGTAAGCAATTGCGCGGCGCTGATAAGGCCCTGGGCCTGGTTATCCAGCTGGTTATCGATTGTCAGATCGAGATTACCGCGGCTGGTGAACGTGCCACCGTTGTTATTCAGGCTTTGTGCCTGGGCATCCAGGGTTGCCGCACCGATCATGCCTCTGACGTTGTTCAGCGCCTGGGCGATGCGCAGGGTCAAGCCCTGACTGCTCAGCACCCGGCCGTTATCGTTTTCGAGGTTTTGCGCCGCAAGGGTAAAGGCTTGGCCGCTGGAGATCTCACCGCCCCGGTTGTCCACGCCGCTGAGTTTTTTCAACAGCAGCGTACCGGGCGCGTTGATCAAGCCGTTCTGGTTGTTGAGCTGGCCGTTGTTCATGTCCAGGCTCAGCGAGGTGTTGCTGAACAACTTGCCCCCCTGCTGATCAAGACCGGCAACCGAGGCGGTCAACGCGTCTTGACTGCCGATGCGCCCACCGTCTTGGTTAGTGACTTGGGCAGCCTTGAGATTGAGTGTGGAGCCGCTGTTGAGACGCCCATCCTGACTGTTGTTGAAGGCGCCGGTGGTGACACTCACTGCGCCTTTGCCGCTGATATTGCCCTGTTGGCGGTTATCCAGCGCCGTACTGGTGAGCAACAACGCGCTGTCAGTGACCAGTTCGCCGCCCAGGTTGTCGATACGTCCCTGGCTGTTCACAGTGAGGTCGCCGGCGCTGGACAAGCTGCCGCCGGTGTTGGTCAGGTTGGCCACGTTGACATTCAGCGCACCTTCGCTGCTGAGCTGGCCTTGATTGTTGACCAGGTCGCGGCTCAGGGTCATGCGCTGATTCTGCTGGCTGACCAGATAACCGCCGCTGTTGTCCAGGGAGCCGCCATCAAGCCTCAACTCGGTCTTGGCACTGAGCAAGCCCTTGCTACGGTTGAGCAATGTGTCCACGGTCAGCTTCAGCGCTTGTCCGGCGAGAATCTGGCCGCGATCGCTGTTGTCGAGGTTCTGGCTGAGCAACGTAACGTCGCCGTTACCCGACAACTCACCGCCACGGTTGTCGAGATGATCGACGTCGATTTCCAACGCTTTAGTTGCGCCCACCAGACCGGCCTGGCGATTGTCGAGGCTGGCCGCCTCTAGCTTCAAGGCGTCAGCGCTGACCAACGTGCCTTGGCGGTTGTCCATGGTATCGACCGTGGCCTGGAGCCCAGCTTTGCCCGCAATGCTCCCGGCACGGTTGTCCAGGCGATCTGCCGCCAGTAACAGTGCACCGTCGGCGACCACCGAGCCGCGCTGGTTGTCGACTGTGGAATCGACCGTCAGGTCGAGCTGACCAAGGCTGCTGATCAGGCCGTCGCTGTTGTCCAGGCTGGCGCTTTGGCTGTCCAGCGACGCCGCCGAAATCACTCCTCGGGCGTTGTTCAGCAGTTGCGCCGTCTTCAGCACCAGCCCTTGATTGCTCAGCAACTTGCCACCGCCGTTATCGAGATAACGCGCGGCCAGGGTGAACGCTTGCCGACTGGAAATTTCACCGTTCTGGTTGTTAACGTCCTTGAGATTGCTCAGCAGGAGCGCACCCGACGCATTGATCAGACCGCCCTGGTTGTTCAATTGGCCCTGGTTCATGTCCAGGCTCAGGTTGGTGTTGCTGAACAATTCCCCTTGCTGTTGATCCAGCCCGGTAACCGAGGCGGTCAGGGCTTGGCTGCTGGCGATACGACCGGCAGCGTTGTTCACCTTGGCAGCGGTGACCGTGAGCGTACCGCCCGAGGTCAGGCGTCCACCTTGGCTGTTGTCGAAAGCGCCGGTGGTGACCTGGGCCGCGGTCTTGCCCGAGACCAGGCCGTTCAGGCTGTTGTCCAGTTGAGTGCTTTTGAGGGTCAGAGCGGCATCGGTGCTGATGGAGCCGCCCTGGTTGATCAAACCACCGTTGCTGACAATCGACAATGCGGCTGCACTGCTCAGGCCACCGGCGGTGTTATCGAGCGTGCCCGTATTCACGGTCAACTCGCCTTCGCTGTTGATCAGCCCCTCGCCGTTCAACAGAGCGTTATCGAGGGTAATCACCAGACCGTTGAGGCTGTTGAGCGCACCGCCCGTATTGTCCAGCGTGTCGCCGCGCAGCATCATGCTGCCTTGGGTGTGAATCAGCCCGCTGTTCTGGTTGATCAGTTGAGCGACTTTCAGCTCAAGATCAGTGCCGGCAATGAGTTTGCCGCCATCGCTGTTATCGAGCCGCTGTCCGCCGACTTTCAAACCAAGCGCACCGGATATCTCCCCCGCGCGGTTATCGATCTGCCCAACGTGCAGGTCCAGCGCTTTTGTGGTGCCGACCAGGCCACCGTTGCGGTTATCAAGCGTGTTGCCGGTCAAGCTCAAATTACCCTGGGCTATCAGCTCGCCGCCCTGCTGTTGCAGGGCACCGATCACGGCGGTCAAATCACTTTGGCTGGAAATACGACCGAGGCCGTTCTGCACTTCGCCGACCTTCAGGGTCAGCGGACCGACGCTCGTCAGCAAGCCACCGCTGTTATCCAGGTGCGAGCCTTCGACGTTGAGGCTGGTCTTGCCCGTGATGACGCCGCTGTTTCGGTTATCCAGCTGATCGACCGTCAACTGCAACGCCTTGTCGGCGCGGATGCGTGCACCACGGTTGTCGAGCACAGCGGCTTGTAGATCCACCGTGCCCTTGGCGGCCACTTCACCCAGGTTCTGATTGTCCAACAGACCTCTTATGCGTGCGGTCAGGGTACCGTCGCTGATCAACTGCCCGCCGTTGCTGTTATTCAGGCTGGCCGCGGTGATATCCACGGCTTCAGCCGAACCGAGCACGCCCTTGCGGTTGTCCAGAGCGCCGCCCAGGGTGATGCTCAAAGCCTTGTCGCCGAGGATCTGGCCGTTGCCGTTATCCAATGCCATCGCGTTGAGGCGGGTCAGGCCTGCACTGGACATCTGGCCACTGAGGTTAATCAGCGTCCCGTCGACACTCATGCTCAGGTCTGCGTCGCTGCTCAGGTTGCCAGCGCTGTTGTCCAGGCTGGCCGCGTGCAGCTCAAGGCCCTTGGCCGAGACCAGGCCTTTGGCGTTGTTCAATGCCTGAGCAACAACCAGGTTGAGGCTTCGCTGGCTGATGATCGAGCCTGCGCTGTTATCCAGGCTTGTGGCGATCAGACTGAACGCCGCATCGCTGGATATCTCACCGTCGCGGTTATTGACTGCACCCAGGTTCTTCAACAACAAGCTGCCGGGGGCGTTGATCAGCCCACCCTGGTTATTCAACTGCCCATGGCTGAGATCGAGAGAAACGCTGGTATTGCTGAAGAGCTGGCCGCTGCGTTGATCCAGGCCGGTCACGGTGGCATTCAGGGCCTTCGCGCTGGCGATGCGACCATTGGCGTTATTAACCTGCCCCGCGTTCAAAACCAGCGTATCACTGCTGATCACACTGCCGCCCAGGTTGCTCAGGTTCGCAGTGCTGTCGACGTTCAAGGCACCGACACTGGAGATCTGACCAACGTCGTTATTCATCCCCGCCGCTTTGACGCTACCCGTGGCGTCACTTTTCAAGCTGCCCTGAGCGTTGAGCAATTGCCCGCTCAGCCTCACATCCAAGCCTTGCTGGGCATAAAGAGATCCCTGGCGATTGTCCAGGTTCCCCGCATTGACGCTCAGCAGCCCGGCCGATGACAGCAATCCAGCCTGGTTGAGCAACTGCGCCGAAATGCTGGCGGTGAGCGCGCCGTCCGTGAGCAAACGTCCAGCAGTGTTATCCAGCGAAGCGGCCGTCAGTTGAACATCCTTGCTTGCGCTGAGGCGCCCATTCTGGTTGTTCACCTGGCCGCTGGCATTGATGTCCAGCACCTGACCGACCGCCACCAAGCCCGCCACGTTATCCAGCGAAGTGACGCGCACCGTGACGTTGCCCAGGCTGCTGAGTTGGCCACTGTTATTATTCAACTGCTCGATATTCGCCGTGAGGTTGCCATTGCTGCTGACGGTGCCCTGGGTGTTGAGCAGTGTGTCGGCGCTGACGCTCAGCATGTTGCTGCTCAGTACCCGGCCGTTGTTCTGGTTATCCAGGGTCCCGGCTTTTACAGTCGATGCCTGTCCGGCACTCAAGGTCCCGCCCTGGTTGTTCAGGGTTTGCGCCACGTTGGCCGTCAGGTTGCGGCTGGCGATCACGCTCTTGCCGCTGTTGTTGAGATTCTGCGCGGTGAGGCTGACATCGCCCCCTGCATTGCGAGTGTTGTCCGCATTGACCCCAGCTTCGATGACGCCGTTGTTGGTCAACTGCCCGCCGCTGCTCAAGCTGATCCGGTCACGGGCGGCGATGTTCTGCTGCACATCCAGTGCGCCGCTGGTTTGCATGTTGACGCTGGCACCGTAGACCGCCCCTTGCACGTTGGCGCTGGCGGCCTTGGCGGTGACCGCGCCGGTGGCTGAGGTGTCGGCCAGGCTCAGATGGCCGTTGGCGTCGAGCTGGATATCGCCACCGCTGGCGATCAATTTACCGTCCAGCTTCACGCCGACACCGGCCTCGGTACCCACCAGCTTGATCGCCCCCGCATACATGCCGCCCAGGGCCGAGGAGTCGATGGCCAGTTGCGGTTTGGTGCTGCCGTCGTCGGCACGGGCGGTGGCATTGAGACTGGCGGCATCGACGTCGTTGCGACCGGCGACGATGGTCAGGTTCTTGGCCTGGATCTCGGCGTTGATCTTGGCGCTGCGGGTGATGATTTCGAAGCGGTCGACGTTGGTCGCGTTGAGGCCCGCGCCTTCGATGGTGACGCTGCCCTGGTCGACCTGGTAGCGCGTCAACTGACCGTTTTCCACCACCGGTTTGCCGGTGGTCAAAGTTGCCTGGGGGGTGTTGATGAAGCCGCAGCCGTTACAGGTGATGCCGTAGGGGTTGGCGACGATGACGTGGGCCGACTGCCCCGCCACTTCGGTGTAGCCGCGCAATTGGCTCGGGCTGCCGCCGTTGACTTCGTTGAGGATGGTGGTGGCGGCCGCGCCGTTGAGGTTCGGGTTGCCGAGGATGATCCCGCCCAGTTGCGTGGACTGGGTGCGGGACGTGGCGTTGTTGAGGATCACGCCGTTGCTGCCGACGTTGTAATCCGTGAACTGGTTGTGGGACAGACCGCTGCCGTTGGGCTTGGCGATGTTGACGATCGGCACACCGTTGCCTGCCTGACCGAGGCTGGTGCCCGGTGCACTGACGACGATACCGTCGGCCTGGGCCCACATTGGTTGCCAGAACATGACGTTGGCCAGCAGGAACGCCAGGCCGCGCTTGGGCATGCCGCAGAACCGTTCGCGGTTTTGCAGGGCAGCAGAAGGTTGGCGGGCCAGCAAGGCGTATTGGCGGTCGTCCATGATCAGGTCTCGTTGCAGCAATTTTAAAAGGAGTACGCACGGCGCTTCGCGCTCGGTCGGGGCGTCCGAGCCTTCCAGATTGAGGGGGCGAAGGGGTGGCCATCAAAATAGTGGCGCAATGGTAAAGAGCCATCATTTTGGCGTCAACTTTGTTTAGTCAGAAGAGAGGGACTTCGTCGAAAAGCCTGCTTTCGCAAGCCAGCCAGTCTCCTTGTGGGAGCGAGCCTGCTCGCGATGACGGCTGCACAGTCAACCTCCCTGCAAGCTGAACCACCGCCATCGCGAGCGGGCTCGCTCCCACAAGGGATTGGGGGCACTCGGGCTTTTTACATACCCTCGCTTGAATCAGTTGACTCACTGACGCCAGTCACCATCTCGTAACAAATCGTGAATAGCATTTCCGTTGGTACTCACAACCCAACCCTTCCGCCATGCCGGCAGCAGTTCATCCACCACGAGCAGCATGACTGCAGTGGCAAAGAGCGCCGGAACTGCGTTCCCTCCATGAACCGGATGTCATCATGACCACCCCGACCTTTGTCTCAGATTCGATAAGCCCCATCTCAAGACCGCAGCTCAACCGCAAGCCGAGCATGCTGACCCTGATCGTATTTTTCGCAGTGCTGGCCACCGGGCTGCTGTTCACCGCCTACAGCCTGGTGCGTGACATGGGCGAATTCGGCACCGTGGTCACCACCTGGACGCCGTTCCTGCTGTTGGGCGTGGCGCTGCTGATTGCCCTTGGTTTCGAGTTCGTCAACGGCTTTCACGACACCGCCAACGCCGTGGCGACGGTGATTTACACCAACTCCATGGCGCCGAATTTCGCGGTAGCCTGGTCGGGGTTCTTCAATTTTCTCGGGGTGCTGCTGTCCAGTGGAGCGGTGGCCTTCGGCATCATCGCCTTGCTGCCGGTGGAGCTGATTCTGCAAGTCGGCTCATCGGCCGGTTTCGCGATGATCTTCGCCCTGCTGATCGCCGCGATCCTGTGGAACCTCGGCACCTGGTGGCTGGGCCTGCCAGCGTCGTCCTCGCACACTTTGATCGGCTCGATCATCGGCGTCGGCGTGGCCAATGCCCTGATGCACGGCCGTGACGGCACCAGCGGGGTGGACTGGACCCAGGCGGCCAAAGTCGGTTACGCGCTGCTGCTCTCGCCCCTGGTGGGTTTCGGCTGTGCCGCGCTGCTGTTGTTGGCGCTGCGAGCCTTCGTCAAGAACCGCGCTCTGTACAAGGCACCGGAAGGCAACACCCCGCCACCGTGGTGGATTCGCGGCATGCTGATCGCCACCTGCACCGGTGTGTCGTTTGCCCATGGCTCCAACGACGGCCAAAAAGGCATGGGGCTGATTATGTTGATCCTGGTGGGAACGTTGCCGATGGCCTATGCGTTGAACCGCACCATGCCTGCCGATCAAGCCTTGCAGTTCGCCGCCGTGGCCGAAGTCACCCAGCAGGCTCTGGTAAAAAGCACACCGCAACCGGCACCGGCAGATCCCCGGGCGGTCCTCTCCGATTTCGTTCGCAGCAAGGAAGCCACGCCGCAACTGGTGCCTGCCCTCGCCGCCCTCACCGGCGCCATCGGGGCCGAGGTCAAGGGCTACGGCTCATTGGCCAAAGTGCCCGCCGAAGCCGTGGGGAACGTGCGTAACGACATGTACCTGACCAGCGAAACCATCCGCCTGATGGACAAGAACAAAATCGGTAACTTCGACGCCGATACCAGCGGCAAGCTGCAATTGTTCAAGCAGCAGATCGACAACTCCACACGGTTCATTCCGCTGTGGGTGAAAATCGCCGTGGCCATCGCCCTTGGCCTCGGCACCATGGTGGGCTGGAAGCGAATCGTGGTGACGGTGGGCGAAAAGATCGGCAAGAGCCACCTCACCTATGCCCAGGGCGCCTCGGCGGAAACCGTCGCGATGCTGACCATCGGCGCCGCCGACATGTTCGGCTTGCCGGTGTCCACCACCCATGTGTTGTCTTCAGGGGTGGCCGGGACCATGGTCGCCAATGGCTCGGGCTTGCAGATGCGCACGATCCGCAACCTGCTTATGGCTTGGGTATTGACGTTGCCGGCGGCGATTCTGTTGTCGGGCAGTCTTTATTGGTTGCTGACCAAATTGTTCTGACGTACCCGACCTGACCTGTGGGAGCCGAGCTTGCTCGCGATAGCGGGGTGTCAGTCAACGACCTTGGCGGCTGATCCACCGCTATCGCGAGCAAGCTCGGCTCCCACAAGTGTTTTGCCTCGACACATAATCAATCCGCCACAAATCCCTCTGCAAACGTCTCTCGCAGCCAGGCCGTAAACACACTCACCGCCCGTGGCACATGGGCGGAGTAAGGGCGAATGGCATACAAGTGGGAAGCGAACGCCCCGGTCGACTCCCAGTCGGGCATCACCTCGACGAGCTTGCCGTCACGCAGCGCGGCTTGCGCGCTGAAATCCGGCAGCAAGGCGATGCCTAATCCGCAGAGTGCCGCCTCGCGCAACGCTTCGCTGTTGTTGGCGGAAAACACGCCGGTGACCGGCACCGTGGTACGAGGATGATCAGGCGCCGCATTCCTTGGCACGAAGTGCCAGGCCGGCTGATCCTGGCGGGGATAGTAGAGACAATCCTGACCCACCAGCATGTGGGGTTCCGTTGGAATTCCCCGACGCGCCAAGTACTCGCGACTCGCCACCAGAAGCGTGCGAGTACGGCAAAGCGGCCAGGCGACGTGGGTATCCGGTGGGGCCTGTGTATGGCGAATGGCGAGGTCGAACCCTTCCATCGCCAGGGCGCTGATGTTGTCCGACATGGACAGCTCCACGCGGATTTCCGGATAGGCCTGAAAGAACGTCGCCAACCTGGGGACCAATTGCTGCCGGGCCAATGCGACAGGGGCCGTGATCCGAAGCAATCCCCGCGGCGTCTGTGCAAGGTCCTGGACACTGGCAAAACTATGGGCGATTGCACCGAAGGCCGCGCGTGTTTCCTCGACCAGGCCACGGCCGGCATCCGTAAGCCGCACGCTGCGCGTGGTTCGCTGTACCAGGGCGATCCCGGCTTGCCGTTCCAGCTCGGCGATATGCTGACTCATCGCCGCCTTACTGACACCCAGGCGACGTGCCGCCGCGGTAAAACTGCCCTGCTCCGACAACACGGTGAGCCAATGGAGTTGATTCCAGGGGATGTCGAGGGGTGACTTTTTCATAAGGTGATTGTTTGTCAATGTGAACAATGAGTTCAATCTTAGACGGCTAGGCGCGCTAACGCACCCTTCCTACACTCCCGAGGGTTCCCACCCTCATCGGAGAAACTGCATGACGGATCCTATTGCCTCAATCGATCACTACATCCACGGTCGCCACGTTCCGAATACCTCCGGGCGTTCTCAAGACGTATTCAACCCAGCCACCGGCAGGGTCACCGGCCGTGCGGGCCTGGCCGGTGTCGATCAGGTCAATGCCGCCGTGCAGTCGGCCGCCGAGGCATTTCCCAAGTGGGCCGACACACCGCCGATACGCCGCGCCCGCGTCATGTTCAAGTTTCTTGAGTTGCTGAACAGCCACCGCGACGAGCTCGCCCGGTTGATCACGGCGGAGCACGGCAAAGTGTTCACCGATGCCCAGGGCGAAGTCTCCCGGGGTATCGACATCGTGGAATTCGCCTGTGGCATGCCGCAGCTGTTGAAAGGTGATTTCACCGAACAAGTGTCGACCGGAATGGACAACTGGACCGTTCGCCAACCGCTGGGCGTCGTGGCCGGTATCACGCCGTTCAACTTCCCGGTGATGGTGCCCATGTGGATGTTCCCGGTGGCTATCGCGGCGGGCAACACCTTCGTGCTCAAGCCCAGCCCGACCGATCCGTCACCGTCGCTGTTCATTGCCGACCTGTTCAAGGAAGCCGGTTTGCCGGACGGCGTGTTCAACGTCGTGCAGGGCGACAAGGCAGCGGTCGATGCGCTGCTCGATCACCCTGAAGTCAAAGCCGTGAGCTTTGTCGGCTCGACACCGATCGCCAACTACATCTACGAAACCGGCGCCCGCCAGGGCAAGCGCGTGCAGGCACTGGGCGGCGCGAAAAACCACATGGTGGTGATGCCTGACGCCGATATCGACCAGGTCGTCGACGCGCTGATCGGCGCGGCCTTCGGCTCTGCGGGCGAGCGTTGCATGGCGATCTCGGTGGCGGTGTTCGTCGGGGATGTCGCCGACAAAGTCATGCCGAAACTGGTGGAACGCACCCGGGCGCTGAAGATCCTCAATGGCATGGACCTGACCGCCGAAATGGGCCCGATCGTGTCGAAAGCAGCTCACCAACGCATCACCGGCTACATCGAACAGGGCATCGCCGAAGGTGCGCAAATGTTGGTGGACGGTCGTGACTTCCGAGGAAACGAGGCCGGAGAAGGTTGCGGGGATGGGTTCTGGCTGGGGGGCACGCTCTTCGATCACGTCACACCGCACATGAGCATCTACAAGGATGAGATCTTCGGCCCCGTATTGGGCTGCCTGCGGGTCAACGACTTGAAGGAAGCCGTCGACCTGATCAACGCCCACGAATTCGGCAACGGCGTTGCCTGCTTCACCCGCGACGGCAACGTAGCCCGGGAGTTCAGCCGGCGCATCCAGGTCGGAATGGTGGGTATCAACGTCCCGATCCCGGTGCCCATGGCATGGCACGGCTTCGGCGGCTGGAAACGCAGCCTGTTCGGCGACATGCATGCCTATGGCGAAGAAGGCGTGCGTTTCTACACCAAGCAGAAGTCGATCATGCAGCGCTGGCCCGAAAGCATCGGCAAGGGTGCCGAGTTCGTGATGCCGACGGCGAAATAACCCGTCCGCCATGATCGTGAGCCCTGGCGCAACTACTCCGGTAGCGGGCGCCAGGAGCCCCCCGCCTTGGCCATCACGACCACTAGATCCTCACCATCCATTCCCCATGCACATCCGCTTCCCCGTGCAACACCTCAATCACCCAGTCGATGAACACCCGCACCCGTGGCGACAGCTGTCGATGGGGTGGGTACACGACCGAAATCGGCCACAACGGCACCGCATAGTCGCTCAGAACCTGCACCAGGCGCCCTTCGGCCAACTGCTGCTGAACGTGGTAGCGCGGCACCTGGATCAAGCCGAATCCCGCCTCGCAGGCGCTGACGTAGGCATCGGCATTGTTGACAGTCAGTTCGCCCGGCATCTGCAACTCACGCACCTGCCCCGCCACCTCGAATTCGAAGGGGAAGTAACGCCCATTGCCGGACGCGAAGCTGATGGCGCGATGCGTCGCCAGGTCCTCCAGTTGCCGAGGCGTGCCCGACCGGGCCAGATAGTCGGGGCTGGCGCAGGTCAGTTGGTGCAATCGCACGATGGGCCGTGCCACCAACGCCTGGTCGGTGATATTGCCGGCGCGGATCGCACAATCCACGCCTTCGCGCTGCAGATGCACTTGCCGGTCGTGAAAGCCGATGTCCAGTTGCAGCGCCGGATAGCGTCGATAGAAGTCCGGCAGGCGCGGCAGGATCCAGCTGCAACCGAAGGCGATGGGCATGTCCACCCGCAAGGTGCCGCGAGGCTGGCTCCGTTGTGCCGACAGTGAACCTTCGAGGTCATCGAGATCGTCGAGCAGTTGGCCGCAGCGCTGGTAGTAGGCTTCACCGTCAAGCGTGGCGCGCACCTGTCGCGTGGTGCGCTGGAGCAATTGCACGCCCAGGTGCGCTTCGAGCTGTTGAATCAGCAGGCTGACGGTGGCTCGGGGCAATTCAAGGTCATCGGCGGCCTTGCCAAAACCGCCCAGCTCGACAATGCGCCGGAACACTTGCATGGCCTGTAAACGGTCCAATGGCTCACCTCACTATTTAGAAATCACGAATAGTTAAACCAATATTCGTGGATTTATCCATGCAATCGTTTACCGCAAGCTGAGCGTGTCATTCATCTGCAGGAGCAACATCATGAAAACCCGCCAATTGGGTCATCAAGGTCCCCACGTTTCCGCCATCGGCCTGGGCTGCATGGGCATGTCGGATTTCTATACCACCGGCGGCGACGAACGAGAGTCGATTGCCACGCTGCATCGCGCGCTGGAGCTGGGGGTGACGATGTTCGACACCGCCGATATGTACGGCCCCCACACCAATGAAGAGCTCCTCGGCCGGGCCTTGAAAGGCAAGCGCGACAGCCTCTATCTGGCGACGAAGTTCGGACTGGTGCGCAGCAGCGATCCTCATGCCCGAGGCGTCAATGGTCGTCCCGAATACGTCAGGCAATCCGTCGATGGCAGCCTCAAGCGTCTGGGTACCGATTACATCGATCTCTACTACCAACACCGCATCGACCCTCAGGTGCCCATTGAAGAAACCATCGGGACCATGGCCGAGCTGGTCAAGGCCGGCAAGGTCCGCCAGATCGGCATCTCCGAGGCCAGCGCCGAGACCATTCGACGAGCGCACGCGGTGCATCCACTGGCAGCGGTGCAAAGCGAATACTCGTTGTGGTCCCGCGAGCCCGAACACAATGACGTGCTCGATACCTGCCGTCGCCTGGGCATCGCGTTTGTCGCCTACAGCCCGTTGGGCCGGGGCTTTCTGACCGGCGAGCTGAAGACACCGGAAGACTTCGCTGCCGATGACTATCGCCGCTTCAACCCGCGCTTCCAGGCAGACAACTTCCGTCGCAACCTGATGCTGGTGGAACGGGTCAAGGCGTTGGCCGCGGACAAACACATCAGTGCCTCACAACTGGCCCTGGCGTGGGTGTTGGCCCAGGGCGACCATGTCATCCCGATTCCGGGGACCAAACAGCGCAAATACCTGGAGAGTAATGTGGCGGCCGCCGAGGTGGTCTTGAGTGCCGATGAACTCGCCCAGCTGGATGAGATTTTCGGCACCAACGAGGCGGTGGCGGGCGAGCGGTACGATGCCCGGACGATGACTTTGCTGGATGGTTGAATGGAGAAGCACGGCTGACATCAACGTCGGCTGATCCACCGCCATCGCGAGCAGGCTCGCTCCCACACGGGATTTGGAGTGAACGCAGTATTTGCATACACCATCAAACCCTGTGGGAGCCGGGCTTGCCCGCGATGACGGCGGTACAGTCAACATCACCGCAAGCTGATCTACCGCCATCGCGAGCAGGCTCGCTCCCACACGGGATTTGGAGTGAACGCAGTATTTGCATACACCATCAAACCCTGTGGGAACCGGGCTTGCCCGCGATGACGGCGGCACCTGTCGGCGAAAAATCAATTTGCCATCAAATCGCCTTGCAAAAAGACGATGCCCGACTAGATTCAAAACTGTCTTCACAAGCGCAACCCAACGCACCTGGGTCAGCCCCTCAAGCGAGAGCCTCTATCGACCTGAAAACCACCAGACGCTGCTTTTAGATTACTGACACGGAATAAGTCAAAAATATAAAAGAGGGATGCTTTGATGAAGCGTAGCCGGTGGTTTCGTGCACTCTCGCAAAAAGGTCCAGCCACGCCTTTCTGGCTGTCGCTGATCTGCTTCTCAGGCCTGGTGATCGCCAGCTTCGTGCTGTTCGAACAGCAGATCCAAGACTTCCTGACCCATCTCAACCTGTACCTGCCTACGACGCCGTCCCAGAAACTCAACCTGGCGTTGTTGCTGATTGCCCTGCTGACGCTGGACGTGGTGTTACCGGTGCCGTCGAGCATGGTTGCGCTGCTGGCCGTGGCGATGCTTGGCAGCGTCGGTGGTTACCTGGTGATTTTCCTCGGGCTGTGCCTGGGGGCCGGGCTGGGTTATGCCTTGGGCGCCGGTTATTTCCGACTGCTGTCCGGCCGCTTGGGTCTGCATCAGCGTCAACCGGGCCAGCTGGGGTATCGGTTGGGCACGCTGTCGTTGATCTGCCTGCGAGGCGTGCCGGTGTTGGCGGAAACCTCGGTGGTGGCGGCAGGGATGCAACGTTACCCGCTGCGAGCGTTCGTGCCGGTGACGGTCCTGGCCAACGCAGGCCTGGCGCTGGCCTATAGCGCCATCGGCACCTTCCTCGTCGAGCAGAATGCGTTGCTGGTGACCCTGCTTGCCAGCATGGTCTTGCCCGGGTTGTTCATCGCCGGGTACAGCCTGTTCAAAAGCCTGCGCAAACGCGACACCGAGCAGCCCCTGCGCGGGCGTTTCGAGGTCAGTTACGACTACCCGGTGATATTCACCGATCATCTGTTCGACCCGCTCAATCCCTGCCTTCACCGCCAACTCACCACCCGACAACGAGGCCCGGTGACGGTCCTGGTGTTCGCCGATGAACAACTGCTACACAGCGTCCCATCGTTGCCGGAACAGATCGACGCCTACTTCACCGCCCACTCAGCGGACCTGCGTTTGCAGGCGCCACCGATTGCCGTACCGGCCGGCGAACTGAGCAAGGATTCCCAAGTGCTGCAGCAGCTCTACAGCGACATGCTGCAGCATGGCCTGGACCGGCATTGCTATGTGCTGGCCCTGGGCGGTGGTGCGGTGCTGGATGCGGTGGGCTATGCCTGCGCCACGTTCCATCGCGGCATGCGCCTGATCCGAATCCCTAGCACCGTGCTGGCCCAGAACGACGCGGGCATCGGCGTGAAGAACGGCATCAATGCCTTCGGCCAGAAGAATCTGCTCGGTGCGTTCTACCCCGCCACGGCGGTGATCAACGATTTCCAGCTGCTGATCAGCCTCAGCCATCGCGATCAGATCGCCGGGTTGGCCGAAGCGGTGAAAGTTGCACTGATCAAGGACCAGGCTTTCTTCCAATGGATGGAGCAACAGGCCGACGCCCTCGCCCGCTTCGATCATGCCGCCAGCCGCTATGCCATCCGCCGTTGCGCCGAGCTGCACCTGGCGCACATCACCGGAGCCGGCGACCCGTTCGAGCGCGGCAACGGTCGCCCGTTGGACTACGGTCACTGGGCGGCGCACAAGTTGGAAAATCTCAGTCATCACCGGCTGCGCCATGGTGAAGCGGTGGCGGTAGGCATCGCCTTGGACAGCCTGTATGCCAACACCCTGGGACTGTTGAGCGATGCCGACAGCGAGCGCATCCTGCGTCTGCTGCTCAAGCTCGGCTTCAGCCTCAACCCACCGGAGTTGAACCTCAAGGATGCACAGGGTCGTTCGCCAGTGTTGCTCGGGCTGGAAGAGTTCCGCCAGCACCTGGGCGGGCAACTCTCTATCCCCATGCTCAATCGGATCGGCGAATCCCTGGACCTGCACGAGATCGATGCCGCTCGAATGGAGCAGGCATTGCAGCGGTTGTCCGCCCTCGGTGATCCAGCGCTCGCCCTGAGCGAAGGCTGCGCGCAATGAGCCAGGCACCGCTGAATATCAAGACCTGGATGACCCTGGGCCGGGTCTCCAACCTGCCCACGGTGTGGACCAACACCCTGGCCGCCGCCCTGCTCGCCAGCAGCGCCGGAGCCCTGGCGCCGCCGTCGTCCCTGGTGTGGCTCCTGCTGCTGGCCGCTCTGTCGCTGCTGTACCTGGCCGGCATGTTATTGAATGACTTGCTGGACGCCGACTGGGACCAACAACACCACAACCCCCGCCCCATCACCCTGGGCCTGGTCAGCCGCCAGCAAGTACGCTTGGCTACCGCATTGCTCCTGATGCTCGCTGCCGCCGCTCTGCTGGGCCTGAGCCGGCTGATCGATCAACCACACTGGATGCTGGGCAGCGCCACCCTGCTGGTGGCCTGCATCCTCGGCTACAACGTGCTGCACAAGAAATACGCCCACAGCGTCTGGCTGATGGGCGCCTGTCGCTCGGCACTCTACCTCACGGCGGCGGCCAGCCTGGCGATTCCGCCGGGGCCGATCTGGCTGTGCGCGATGCTGCTCGGCGTCTACATCAGCGGCCTGACCTATCTGGCCCGCCAGGAACACCGTAATCAGTTGCTCAGCCGTTTGCCCCTGCTGCTGATGCTGAGCCCGTTGGTGCTGGCGTTCTACTCCAATAGCCTCTGGTTCTGGCCGGTCATGCTGCTCTGGCTGGGATGGCTGGGCCGCAGTTACTGGCGTCACCTGGCGCAACCACAGCAACGGCAGGTACGGGCGTTTATCGGTGCCGGGCTGGCGGCCCTGCCACTGTTCGATGCCCTGGTGCTGGCGGTGGCTGACCAGCCACTAGGCAGCCTGGCCTGTGTCTTGGTGTTTTTCCTGCTCCCACACTTCCAACGCTGGGTCAAACCGACATGAACACGGACGTTACCGCGCCGTCATCGACGGTCTTTGAAATGCGTCACGATTGCCTCGCCGAACATCACCAGTTGCTCACGCAACAGCTCGACGATGCCGAGCGGCAATGGTGGAGTCAGGCACGGGAGCAGCTTGCCCAACGCCCGGATGCGACGACCACGGCGCTGTTGAGCAGCCAGTGCAAGCGTCATATCAAGGAGCATGCACTGCCCGGCAAGGCCGACTGGAGCACCGTGCAGCTCACACGGGCATTGTTGCTGGTCCAGGTGCTGGAGCAACAGCCCGCCGCCGAGCAATTGCCCTTGCTCCGCCAGTTGTTCCTGTGGGGCGACGACCAGGAAAAGATCGCGCTCTTGAAAGCCCTTGATTGGCTCGACAGCCAGGGGGCATGCGTGGAGCTTGCCTTGCAAGCCGGGCGCACCAGTAACAGCCAGGTGTTTGCCGCTCTCGCGCTGGACACCTTCTATCCGTCACGTCACTACGACGACCGGGCCTTCCATCAACTGGTGTTGAAGGCCCTGGGCATGGGACTCGACGTGCGGCGCCTGCTCGGCCTGACACAACGGCGCAGCGTCAGTCTCAACCAATTGGCCCTCGACCTGCTGGCCGAACAACTCGCCGCCGAGCGGACGGTGTCCGCCGGGTTGCCCCGCATCATCGATTTCGACCTGCTCAGCCCGGCGCAACGCCAGCGCCTGGTCGGCCTCGGCCAGCAGCAACGCCTGCCACCGGAATGGCACGACGACCTGGCCCACATCTCACTGAACTGATGTTCAACGGTTCCCTGCCTTCTTGATGAGGACTCACCATGCCCAAGTACTTCGATCCGCATATTCATATGGTCAGCCGCACCACCGATGATTACCAGAACATGGCGGCCGCCGGCATCACCGGGGTCATCGAACCGGCCTTCTGGCAGGGCCAGGCCAGGACCAGTGTCGGCAGTTTCATCGACTACTTCGATACTCTGCTGGGCTGGGAGCACTTTCGCGCCAGCATGTTCGGCATCCATCATTTCTGCACCATCGGCCTCAACCCCAAGGAAGCCAACGACCTGTCGATCGCCAACGAAGTACTGGAGATCCTGCCACGCTACCTGGTGAAGGACGGCGTGGTCGCGGTCGGCGAAATCGGCTACGACGACATCACCCCGGAAGAAGATCGTTTCCTCGCCGCGCAACTGGAACTGGCCAAGCAGTTCAATCTGCCGGTACTGGTGCACACCCCGCACCGCGACAAGATCGGCGGCACCAAGCGAACTCTGGCGGTCATTCGTGAAGTCGGGATTGCCGAGCACTTGGTGATCATCGACCACCTCAACGAATTGACCCTGCCCCTGGTGCTGGATACCGACTGCTGGCGCGGCCATTCCATCTACCCCAATACCAAGATGTCGGAACAGCGCATGGTCGCCCTGTTGCAGGAATACGGCACCGAGAAAATGGTGGTCAACAGCGCCGCCGACTGGGGCATCAGCGACCCGCTCAAGGTGCCGAAAACCGGCCAGGCCATGTTGGCGGCCGGCTTCAGTGAAGCGCAGGTCGAGCAGGTGCTGTTCCACAACCCGGTGGACTTCTTTGCCCAGAGCGGCCAATTGGACAAGACCCTGGTCAGCACCCCATTGCCCATCGACCAGCGGCGGCAGTGGCAGGAAAATTCCGCCTTGCGCGGCCAGGAACCGGTGATCAAATGAACGCCGGCACGGGTTGGCAAGCCGCGCAGGTCGGCTATTGCAGCAACGTGCACCCGACCCGTGACCTGGCCGGGCTGCGGTCTTCCATCGAACAGCATTTCAAGGGTGTGCGCACGTTGCGCAGGCTCGACGAACAGGACAGCGGCCTGTGGATCAGCGCCCTCGCCGCCGCCGAACTGCAACAAACCTCGGCGCGCGCGGCCTTCCTCGACCTGCTGCGATGCAGCGGGCTGCGCCTGACCTCGCTCAATGGTTTCCCCTACGGCCAGTTTCATCAGGGCGCGGTGAAGGCCGAGGTCTACCTGCCCAGTTGGGCCGATCCGAAGCGGCTGGTGTACAGCCTGAACCTGGCGAGAATCCTTGCCGAAGCCTTACCGGTGGACTGCCACCAAGGGGTGATTTCCACCGTGCCACTGGGTTATGCCGCCCATTGGAATGCAATCTTGCACCGGCGCGCCGAGCATCAGTTGCGCCAACTCACCGCCTCACTGCACAGGCTGCATCAGGAGACCGGCAAGAAGATCGTGTTCTGCCTGGAGATGGAACCGGACTGTGTGCTGGAACACACCGACCAGGCCATCGCCTTCTTCCACCGCCTGCAAGCCAGCGATCCGCACCATGATCATCTGGCGCTGTGTTTTGACGTATGCCACCAGGCCGTGGTCTTCGAGGACTGTTATCAGTCACTGGATAAGCTGCGCCAGGCGCGGGTGCCCGTGGGCAAGATCCAGCTGTCCAACGCCTTGATCTGCCAACTGCCCCAGGATGTCGAGCGCCGCGAGCAGGTCCTCAAGACCCTGGGCGATTTTGCCGAAGCCACCTACCTGCACCAGGTGAAAGCCCGTGACGGGCAGGATCGCCTGGCGGCCTGGGCGGACCTCCCCGCCGCCCTCGACGAATGCACGAGGAACCCCGGGCACAACCCCGAGTTGCGGATTCATTTCCACATTCCGCTGTTCAGCGAACACTTGCTGTTGCCCGAACTCAGCGGCAGCCAGATCGCCCTGGCGCAGACTTTCGATTTCCTCGCCGGCCACGAGGATTTTCGTCCGGTACTGGAAGTGGAAACCTACAGCTGGGGCGTCCTGCCGGAGCAACTGCGTCCCACCAGCGCCCATGCCCAACTCCAGGGCATCGCCAGGGAACTGCGCTGGGTCGAAGAGCAACTGCGCCACCGGCACCTGCTGCAACCTCAAGCGAGGGAGGCGTATGCCAATGCCCGCTGAGCGCCCGTGCCAACCGCTGCTGCTGATCAACGTGGTGGGGCTGACCCCGGCGCTGCTGGGCGCGTCGACGCCGCACATCAATGCGCTGCTGAAGACGGCCAAGATGGCGACCCTGCAACCGGTGTTCCCGGCCGTCACCTCGTCGGTGCAAGCCTCGATCCTCACCGGGCTGACACCCTCTGAACACGGCATCGTCGGCAACGGCTGGTATTTTCGCGACCAGGCCGAAGTACGTTTCTGGCTGCAGCCCAACGCCCTGATCCAGGGTGAAAAGGTCTGGCATACGCTCAAGCGCCGGCTTCCGGGGTTTCGCTGCAGCCAGTTGTTCTGGTGGTACAACATGTACGCAGACGTGGACGCTGCCATCACGCCACGCCCGCACTATCCCGCCGATGGTCGCAAGATGTTCGGCCTGTATTCGGCACCGCCCACGTTGCATGAACGTATCGAACAGCAGATCGGCGAGTTCCCCTTCCCAGCCTTCTGGGGACCGGCCGCCGGCATCGCGTCGAGCCGCTGGATCGTCGACTGTGCCATCGCCGAATTCGCCATCAACCGTCCCGACCTGCAGTTGATCTACCTGCCTCACCTGGACTACAGCCTGCAACGCCTGGGCCCTGATCATCCGTCGATTGCCGGGGAAGTGCGTGCCATCGACAGTGAGGTAGGTCGCCTGCTGGACTTTGCCCAGGCGCAAGGCGCAGCGGTGATGTTGCTCTCCGAATACGGCATCGAGGCCGTCCGCCAATCGGTGTCTATCAACCGACTGTTGCGCTCGGAAGGTTTGCTGCAAGTGCGTCAGTCCCTGAGCTGGGAACTGCTCGACCCAGGCGCCAGTGCCGCGTTCGCCGTCGCCGATCATCAGATCGCCCATGTCTATGTGAAACAGGCGCAGGACATTCCTCGGGTCAAGGCGCTGCTGCTGCGCCAACCCGGCATCGAGCAGGTGCTGGACAAAGCCGAACAACGGGCCTGGCACCTGGACCATCCGCGCAGCGGTGAGCTGGTGGTCGTGGCCGAGCCGGGGCATTGGTTCGACTATTACTACTGGTTCGACGACCGCAAGGCCCCTGACTTTGCTCGCACCGTGGACATCCACCGCAAGCCGGGCTACGACCCGCTGGAGCTGTTCATCGACCCGGCCATTCGTTTCCCAAAACTGAAAGTGGCGCGGCGCCTGCTGCAGAAGAAGCTCGGTTTTCGCTACTACATGGACCTGATTCCACTGGACACCGGACTGGTTCGCGGCAGCCATGGACGCCTGCCCGACAGCGAGCTGACCGGCCCGCTGCTCATCACCAATTGTGATCTGCCATTGCCCCAGCAACTTGCGGCCACGGCGGTGAAACAACTGCTCCTGGAACACTTCCTGGGGCGCCCTCACACCGACACGGCCAATGCCAAGGAGCTTCCATGCGGCGAGCCATTACCATCACAGTTCTGAGTGCCCTGGCCGGATTGGCCCAGGCCGAGAACACCGGCCCCTTCAACTGCGACAAATTCCTGCAGTTCGGAACGAACGTCGACCAGACCCGATCCGCGTTCAACACCAGTCCCGAAACCATGGCCTGGAACTGGTTCGTCTGTTTGAACCGGGCCGACGCCAACGGCTACAACCGTCAGTGGGAGTTGTTCAAACCTTCCGATCAGGTCTATCTGGCCAATGGCGCCAACCCCGGTTCATATGACAGCCGTATGAAACTACCGGATGAGGTGATCAGGCAAGCCCGAGCCCTGGGGCTGAATTCGAGTCGTCTGTTTCATAACCTCAACGCCGTCCAACAGGTCGACGGCCTGAGCCTGGAAATGGGCGGTAAAGCCGTGCCCGAGGCACAAAAAGGTCACGTCGTGCGCTTTCAACTGCTGATGGGCCAGGACACCTACGACTACATCGTCAAAAACAACGTCTACAACGTGGATGGTCAAGCGGCCCTGACGAGCAACCTGAACTTTCCGGCCACGGCCTGGGAGTTGAAAGCCTCCTGGCTGTGGATCGGCACGGACACGAACTACAAGACGCAGCTGGAAAAAGATGGCTACTACGTGGCCCAGGCCTACTACGCCGTGGGCTCCAGTTATCAGGTCGGTTATGCGGCGTTGAGTGGTTTGCATGTCGTCAACAAGCTGGACGCCAACTGGGTCTGGACCACCTTCGAAAACATCAATAACCACAAGTACACCGTGACCAAGGGCAAGCCACCCAAGCCGATGACAAACCACACCGGGCCGACACCGGATGCCATACCGGTCAATGCCCGGTTCCAGGCCAGTAACCCGCCGCTGTCGAAGTACGAGCTGATCGGCGTGGAATTCCAACCGATTACCCAGGTCCTGGCGAACTCGCAGCTGGAATCGGCATTCCAGGACTCATCGTCCTGCCTGGCCTGCCACAGCACCGCCGCCTACTCGAAGAACGACGGCTACTTCAATTTCGCCATCCCGAGCTCAGGGGGCCTCACCTACCCCACTGCACCGCTGCCGGACAAAGCCTTCAACGGCTACAACAAGCTGGATTTTGTCTGGTCGCTGAAACGCGCCCAGTGGAAACGCTAAGGAGAGCACGACATGAGCGTATTGAATTTCCCCCGCATCTACCTCAACGGCGAGATGTTCTGGAATCCGCCGACGGCCAACAACAACGATATGTTCCCGCTGTATGACGCAGTAAACATGGACATCAACTGGCCGTTCATGCAGCACTTCGGCATCGACAACAACAACGCCCCCGACACACTGATGCCATGGACCCTCTCGACGCAGCACATGGCTAACATGCCGACCTATGTGCAGCAGGTGCCCGGCAATATCAATCCAAAGCATGACCCCTACATGCCCGCCGAATGGGATCTGTTCGGCGACAACGGTTGCGGCCTGGTGAACTACGGGAAAACCACCTCGACCGTCATCGGCGGCGAATTGCAGGCCAATACCTACATCGACCATGATTCGCTGGTCGGCAAGCCATACCAACTGCTCGGCAGCCCCCTGGGCAGCTCTGCCCCGACTCCGGCGCGCTTCGTGGACATCAGTCCATGGCAGAACACGTTCACGGCGTTGTATTTCGACAAACTGGTGCTGGGGGACGGGTCCTGCGGCCTGACGCTGAACCGCAAGTACCGGATGATGGACCGCTTCCTGAACTTCAGTTGGGGCGCCCTGGGTGGGCTGGTGAATGTCAGCACCACCTGGCAGACCTGCTTCCCCAAGGAGAATCTGGAATGGCTGATCGGCAACTCATCCCTGCTGAACAACCTCCAACAGCAGATGAAGCAGCAAGGGGCGCAGGGCCTGATGTTCCGGTTTTCCGCCTACCTGACCTGCTACGACAAGAACGGGATATTCAACGATTACCCGCAGCGCCTCAACACCCGTTCCAACAACCCGGAAGTCATGGCGCATGTGCGCGAGCTGTACAAGAAGGGCTTGGACAACGTCAACCAGATTTTCTTCAACCCCGCCTACAGCCGCACCTCGGCGGTGCTGGGCCTGTGGTTCGCCAACGAATACCCCACCGCCCCCGCCGGGCTGCGCCTGGTGCCCAACCAGCCAGTGACGATGACTCAACCGGGACAGGATGATCAAAGTGCGAGCCTGGGGGTGATCTCGGCGCAGCTCACCGGCAACGTCCTGTCACTGGACCTGAGCAACACGTTTCCATGCTATCCGGTGAACCCCGACGCCGACATCCTCGTTCCAGAGAAATTCAACTCCGGCAGCTACCTGCTGGGCGTCCGCCAGCAAGGGCGATTCACCGCAGCGGCCGGCTTCGGTTTCGAGCAATACCAGCAATCGGCCTTCGAAAAACGTTCGGGCATCCTCGACCTCGTCCTCAGCTCCAATGCCAAGGGAGTACTGCAATCCGGCCCCCTACTCCTGCAACAGCGCAACGCGGCCCCAACCCCTTCGATAATGGCCGCCCATCAGCAACAGTGGACTGCCGAAGTGATCGAGAGCGGCAGCTTCATCGACGTCGGTGAGCGCAAGATAATGAGCATCATGGTGCAGAAAAATGGTCAGCCAGCCGCCAACACCACGTTGTATGTAGCGGAGTACGGCAATCCCTTCATGGTCACCAGCAGCAACTATTACCTGGCATTCAGCAACGCAGCCGACTTCACCCTGTTCTACGACAACCCGACGGACCGCAGCAAGAACACGGCCAATCTGCCGCAGTTCACCGATGCGGCTACGGTCGACCTCTATCGCAGCACCGGCAGCGGTCGTCGGCTGACCGATCTGCAAGACGTGTCCGACCCCGTGGGCTGCCCGGTCTTGTATCAAGACTTCCTCAAACATTCCGGCACACCGGTCGCCGTCGACCTGCGCCCCTGCCTGGTTCTCGATAAGGGTCGCACTGGCACCGGTACACTGCAGGACAAAAAGGCCAGCAGCATCAGTTACTCCTACGCCGTCATCACCACCAACGCCCAAGGCATCGCCCAGATAGGCTACCGGGCAGTGGCGCCGGGCTTCCCCACCCTGCGCTTCTTCGTGCAGGAGAACGGCAAAAATCCGGTCATTCCCTTCAGCTTCCCGATCACCCAGACCTTCGTCGACTTCCTTGCGCCGATACGGGTCCTGCCCGTGGACATGAAGTTGCAAGAGGACTTCATCAGCGCCTGGAATGGCATGTGTACCTCCACGGACGCCCCGGAAAAGATATGGAACACGTTCATCTTTCCAAAGGTCCTGCAAACCTTCTATTACCTGTACCCCATCATGAACAAGTACATGCCGCTCGATTCCCGCACGCGCGTAGAGGGCGCCGTCGATCAGTTGATCATATTGATCAGCAAGGAGAACCAGGATGAGAGCACCCTGGCGATGCCCATCACCCGCGACCTGTCACAAAGCCGCCGCGCCGTACTCGAGCTGTGGGCCAAGCGCCTGGTGAAGCTCAACTTTCCGCCCAAGACTCTCAGCATGAGTGACTACAACGGCCTTTGACAATTTCACCCAGGAACACCGGGTGGCGAGCCCGCCGCCCGGCACTTCACAGGAGTGTCGATATGAAAGCCAGCATTTTGAGCCGACTGTTGCTACTGATCCTGTTGTTCAGTCCGGGGCTTTTTGCCCAGGACAGCGGCGCGGTGTACTTCACCATGGGGGTGCATAACACCGAAGGCTGCAACGAACAGAACGGCAACTGCATCGCCAAACGCGCACCGGGCGACCCTTCCGATCCGTTTTTCCCGGCGTTCTGGATCAGCGACTGGACCATGTATCGGGTGATGCACAACTACGAGAAGAATCCGCCGCCCTACAGCAACCCACCCACCACCCTCGTTCCGGCGGACTACACCGTCTCCCGGGGCACCAGCTACTACGACACCACCTACATCCCGCCGGATGGCGACGGTTTCGGCGCGATGATGGAACACTACGAGAAATACTGCCTGCCGATCTTCCCGATCAAGAACAACAACTACACCTGCTCCTTCGTGTCCCTGGGCAACAAGGCGTACTTCCTGACCTATCCGCAGGATCGCCCCAAGGACATGCCGGCGTGCTGCATGTTCTCGCCGATGAACCATCCGCCGCGGCAGGATTTCATCCAGCACCTGCCCTACAGCGCCGCGCGCAGCCAGAACCTCAATGGCAGCGTGCAGGCCTATGCCCTGGACCTCGACTCACCGCAGGGGCCGATCCTGTTCGGCTACGCCTTTTACAAGCAGATGTCGGGGCATCCGCCCTACCGGCCGCCGCAGTCGTTCTATTTCTCCGGTGACGCCAGCGTCGCCAATGCGCCCATCGTCAGCCAGAACTACACCAACTTCCGCATCGCCAAGCCCGACCCGGCCCAGACCTGGGCACAGGTGGCCGCGATGTGTCCGTCGAACCCACCGCCCTGCCAGTTGTTCGAGCCTCCGGCTTCGCAGGGCAACGGCCAGAAGGCCCAGTGGAACAAGCTGATGCAGCGCAAGCCCTGAAACTCACAAGGATTTGAAAGGGGTATGCGGCAAGGAGACTGTGGCGAGGGCGCTTGCTCCCTCGCCACAACAAGCTTCCTCGCCGCCAGTGAATCGACTCAAGACGAAGGATTGCCATGAAAACGTTCATCCTGATATTGCTGGGGATCGTCAGTCTGCCGGCCCTGGCTTTGAACCAGACCCGCGACCAGAGCACACCGACACAGGCCAGCACCCTGAACTGTCAGCCCCCCACCACGGCGCCCTCCGCCAACGCCAGCCAGGACCTGTTCGATCAGTACAGCTGGCAGATGTTCATCGCCATGAACTGGCCCGCCCAGAACGGGCAGCGCGGTGATCCCGACTGCAGCAAACAGCCAGGCGACGCCGGCTACACCGTCTGGCAAACCTACAAGACCGTGGAAGAAATCTTCCTGCCGCAGGGGGCGAATCCGGGCCCCTGGAATACCCCGCAGAAAGCCAAGAGCCTGGGCATCATCAACATTGCGGCATTGAAAAACAGCACCCAGGTGAACGCCGTCGACCAGGCCGTCGGCGGTTGGCTGATCGACCAGGCCGGCAACCCGACCTACTACGATATTTCGGCCAACGAGAACTCCTACGACTACATCGTCAACAACCAGTACTACAACGCCGATGTCGTCTCCAAGGCCAACAACATCAGCTTTCCCAACGGCGTCATCGAGATCAAGTCGAGCTGGCGCATCCTGACCACCAGCGACAATGCCAGCCGCTACCTGACCCAGCTCGCCCGCGTCGCCACGTTCGATGACCAGGGCCAACGCACCGGCGTCACCGAGGCCTACCTGGGCCTGGTGGGCCTGCACATCATCACCAAGGTGAACGGCTATCCGCAGTGGATCTGGTCGACCTTCGAGCAGATCGACAACGTACCGCCCAAGGCGCTGGTGCACGGTCAGTGGGTCGACCAGCCGGCATCGGGCATGGCCTATTCCTACTTCAACGCCAACGCCCCCGCCGCCAGCCTCAACCAGTCGCCCTGTGACTGGCAGACCCAAGGCGCACACCTGGTCTGCGTGCCCAAGTCCGGGACCACGTTCCAGACCCCCAACCCATTGAACCGGGTCACGCCGATTGCCGAGGTCACCGACAAGGTGAACGCTGACTACCGCAGCAATCCCGACCTGCAGAAAAGCGTGTTGAAGTACTACCAACTCATCACCACCCAACGCCCGTTGATGCCGGACAACCCCAGTAACCCCCTGGGCCAGCCGACCCCGTCGCTTTCGGCCAACGTGACCATGGAAAGCTACATCCAGCCCAACAGCAGTTGCATGAACTGCCACTCCATGGCGACGCCGGTCAAGAGCCCCTACAAGTCCGATTTCTCCTACCTGTTCAAATTCGCCAATTCGCCGGTCATCAAATCCATCAAGGACGAGGAATAAATCATGAGCATCCTGAACGGACCTCGACTGAATTTCTGGGGCGGCATCCGCACCGACGTCAGCCTGCCGAACAACTCCCCCACCATCCCCTTCGATGGCAACGACAACTGGCCGCTCTTCGACCTGACCACCTCGACCCTGGCACCGGGCGCGCAGTCCTACACCGACGACCAGTTGAACGACATGATCAACGCCCCCAACGGTGACTACTACACCGCCGGCGGCTGGAATCACTACGGGCAGCACGTCGTCGACATGCAGAACGCCTTGATCAGCTCCCAAGGGATACCGGGCGGCATCAGCACCACCGGCGACCTGGTGGGCCAGCCAGTCTACCTGCTTGGCTCAGTGGATCCGGTGACTCAACAGGGCCCGGTTTCCGGTCCGATGATGGTGGACCTGGACCCCACCTCCTCGACCACCACCCAGATCTTCGTCGGCGGACTGCAGATCGGCGGCAACAGCGACATTCAGCTGTTGATTCACAGCAACACCGTGTGCAGCAGTTTCGACGTGGCCGGGCGAGTTCTGCTGCCGGCGAAGATGGACGCGCCGGGCTCCTTCCATGCCAGCGGCACGTTCCAGTTGACCTTTCCCCTGAGCAGTATCGTCAGCTGGAACCAGAACAGCGCCGGTCTGCGTTCGATCATCCAGGCGCCAGGCGCAACGGGGATCGTCCTGCGTTTCGTCATGTTCGAGATGTGTCCGACGATGACCACCGAGCAACTGGACGCCGACTACGCGGCCGGCAAGTACACGCCCAACCCGAGCATTGGCCGGGTCATCGGTACATTGGCCCCGGCTTTCGCCGACGAGCCGCTGAGCTGCCAGCCAGGCCGACAACTGGTCAATCAGGCCACGGGGAATGCCGGCTATGCAGATCTGGGCACCCGCAACGGTTACCTGAGCATCGACATGGTGAATGTCATTCCGAAGGAAACCTTCCGCGCCGTCAGGGACGACATCACCAGCCCCATCGGCCCCAACGCCAACTACGGCCCCGTCACCATCTCGGCCGGCACCACCGCCCTGGCGACCCTGGACCCGACCAGCAGCCCGCTGCTGAACTATTACGTGTATGGCGGCATCGTCGACTTGCCCATGACCGCCAGCCAACAGCAGGCGGTACAGACCAACGCCCTGGCGATTAACGCCCCCGGCAAGGTTGCCGGCACCACGCTGCAAGCGACTGAATCGATCTATCGGCTCTACGCCGACCAACGCAATGTCTATCTCGAGGACTACCCCAAAGGCCTGTCGATCACCCTGCAGGTCCGATACCTGGGCGGCCCGGTGACCAGTACCACCGAAATCGACCTGAAAGCGGCTCCACCTGCCGCGTATACGGAACCGCAGTATTGGGACTTCCTCGACTTCCCCGACTCGCTGACCGTAAACCCCGGCCAGCTTTCCGTCAGTTTCCCCGTCACCGTCAAATCAGACAGTGCCGCCCAGGCGGGTTTCGTGGCCCTGACCTGTACTGCCAACGGCCTGGACAGCAGCGCCTACTTCACCAACTTCCGCAAATACGCCCAGACCGATTTCGGCATCCCCAAGGGCACCACCATCACCTGGCCGCTGATGTACCCCAACGTCCTGCGCTTTCACTACCTGGCCTTCCCCGCCATGTCGCGCTACATCCCGCTGAACCAGCCCGACGCGATCATGGGCGCCAAGAATCCCATCCTGGCGCGGACATCGGACGCCTACAAAGGCACCACCCTGTTCATGCCCGTGGTGCGCTCGATGTCGCCCTGCCAGCGGGCGCTGCTGCGGGCCTATCTCACCGGTGAGCCGTGGCAACCGCCGCAGTGATCGCTTCCACCCTTCATGACGGAGAGCCGCTTCATGTCTATCCATATGCCTGCGCAACCCAGCCAGAACCTGCGCCCAAGCATGATCATTGCCGAGGGCCTGCTGAACCCTCGCGGCGTCTGTGTACGGGCCGATGGCAGCCTGTTGCTGGTGGAGGCCGGCTCCGGCCTGCCGGAACAGACCTTCAGCGGTCGCATCAGTCGCCTGCGACCCGACCCCCATCGACCCGGCGCCTACCTGCCCCGTGAAACGCTGGCGGATGGATTTCGCGCCATGAACATGCAGGTACGCATGCTGCGTGATGAAATCATGGGGCTGTCGGACGTGGCCTGCGGAGATGGCCGTCATCTGGTGAGTCAGACCGATTACGTCGAAGGCTCCAAGCTGCTGGACCTGCAATTCACACCGCCCGAACCGGTGTTTCGCAGCCGTGGCAATCTCAATGCCCTGTGTTACCACCCCTCTCGCCGCAGTTGGCTGGCGGTCAAGCCTGATACCAATCAGTTGGTGGAGTTCGTCGACGGCCAGGACGAGCGGGTACTGGTCCAGTTGCCCGAGCTGGACCAGGGCCAGGAAGCCGTGCCCGTGACGTTGGTGTACGAACCGGCGACAGACGCTGTGCTGATCAGCCTGTTCTCCGGCGAACGGCAAAGCGACCCCGCGCGCAAGGGCATCGACTTCGTCGACAAGGCGGGTCAGGTGATCCGGGTCCATCCCGGCAGCGGGCTGATCGAACGGCTGATCGATGGTCTGCAACTGCCCACCGGCCTGGCCCTGTGCCCGGCTGGAAACGTGCTGGTGCTGGAGCTCTGCGACCGCCTGCAACAACCCCTGCTGCCGGACTGGAACGGCGAACCGCTGCATGGCGGCTTCACCCGGTTCACCGGTCGACTGTTGAGCTGCAACCTGCAGACCGCCCAGGTCACCGTGCTCGCCCAAGGCCTGGATACCCCGTCTAATCTCTGTGTGGTGGAGAATGCTGTACTAGTGAGCGAAGGCATGGGCCTGACCGGACGGCGACTGCCCACACCCGACGGCCATGTCGTCCCGCTGGGCGGCAGGCTTCGGCGGGTGCAGCTTTAACGACTCGGGAACATTGTGGTAGCAGGATCTACGAGGTGACGCGGAAGAGTTGTGGGAGCGAGCCTGCTCGCGATGACGGCGGCACAGCCGACATGCCGCAAGCTGACCCACCGCTATCGCGAGCAGGCTCGCTCCCACCCTGGTTTCGGGGTACGCAGCATCTGCATACGCCGCCCAACCCGGTGGGAGCCGGGCTTGCCCGCGAAGACGGCAGTACAGTCAACATCAATGCAAGCTGACCCACCGCCATCGCGAGCAGGCTCGCTCCCACCCTGATCTCGGTCTGCTCACAACATCGGGAAATGCCCCCAATCCCTGTGGGAGCGAGCCTGCTCGCGATGACGGAGGCACAGTCAACATCACCGCAAGCTGATCCACCGCCATCGCGAGCAGGCTCGCTCCCACATTGGATTAGGGTGTACGCGGCATTTGCATACGCCATCGGCCCTATGGGCAATGGATGGCTTGATCGAAAGCCCCCCATGCATCGGGATTCGATGCGTGAGCGGCGCTCCTCAAGGCGCAGGAATCACTTCGTCGCAGCCGCTTCCTCGATCAACCGGGCCACCGGTTCCGGGTGGGACACCATCACCACATGGGAAGCCCCCTTGACCACCTTCACATCCCTCGCATCGGCGCGCTTGGCCATGAATGCCATGGCTTGCGGTGGAATGTTCTTGTCCTTGTCGCCATAGATGTACCAGGACGGAATGTGTTTCCAGGCCGGTGTGCCCGCCTGCTCATTCAATGCCGCCTCGGTCACCGGACGCTGGTTTGCCGCCATCAACGCGGCCTGTGCGGCAGGAACGTCGGCGGCGAACTGGTCATGGAACTTGCCCTGCTGGATGTACAGGTCCTTGCCGCCATCGGCCAATGGGACAGGCGCCGCCAGGGTCGGGCCGAGGGTGCTGCCGGGGAACTTCCCGGCCAGCCCGGCGACGGTTTCGCCCGCCTCGGGCGCGAAGGCGCTGACGTAGACCAGTGCCTTTACGTTGGCGTGGTCGTTGGCCGCTTCACTGATGACGTTGCCGCCATAGGAGTGGCCGACCAGCACCACCGGCGTCTGAATACTGCCCAACAGCGCCGAAACAGCAGCGCCATCACCCTTCACACTGCGCAAAGGGTTGGCAGCGGACACCACCGTGTAGCCGTCCTTCTCGAGGATCTTTACCACGCCATTCCAGCTCGACGCGTCGGCAAACGCGCCGTGCACGAGAACGACGGTAGGTTTTACAGTCTGCGCCGAGGCGCTGGCACCGATGAGCAGGCCCGCCGTGCAGGCCAGTGCAGCAATGACTTTTTTCATGGAGAACTCCTTGGATACCTGGTTTATGGAGCGAGACGCGTAAAGACAAAATCGTGGTTCTGCACCCGCGCCTGGTGGCAGGCGAAGCAGGTCTGGTGCTGGGCCTCGTCGGCGGGCTTGCCGTTGATAAAGCGACCGAACCCCCAGCCGCCGGTTGACGCATATTTCTTCGAGTCCTTGACCATCACCTGGACGGTGGTGGCCGCCCCAGGAATCGAGGCCGGCTCGAACTCCGGTGACTGCACATGCTTCCAGGCCAGCTTCACCAGGACCGTGCCATCGGGAAACGGCAGCGTCGAATCCTGGTAAGCCTTGATTGCCCGATCATTGCCCAGCACCGCTCGAAGCTCGTTCAGCGGCTCGGCTTCTTGCGCCGGCGCGATCAGCGGCCATGTGCGGTAGCCATCGGGAAGCTTCACCCCATAGATCGGTGAAGCCTCGCCGCTGCCGGCATCGCCCAGGGCAACGCCGGCGGCGATCAACGCCACCGATGCAACCGCGGCGGACGCCGCCAGATGCTTGAGTTTCATCGTTGCGCTCCCTCGTGCCGAGTCAGAGATGATCGGCATCGATCACGGCTTGGGCGAAGGCTTGCGGGGCCTCCTGTGGCAGGTTGTGACCGACACCCCCGCTGATCAGCCGGTACTCGTACTTGCCGGTAAAGCGCTTGGCATAGGCCTCGGCCGGTGGGTGCGGCGCACCGTTGGCATCGCCTTCAAGGGTGATCGTCGGCACGCCAATGGATGGGAACGCCGCCAGTTTCTTCTCCAGCGCGTCGTACTTGGCCTCGCCCTTGATCAGGCCCAGGCGCCAGCGGTAGTTGAAGATCGATACCGGGACGTGATCGGGGTTCTGCAAGGCGGCGGCGCTGCGGTCATAGGTCGCGTCGTCGAAGTCCCACTTCGGCGAGGCGAGTTTCCAGATCAGCTTGGCGAAGTCATGGGTGTTCTTTTCATAGCCCAGGCGACCACGCTCGGTCGCAAAGTAGAACTGGTACCACCACTGCAACTCGGCGGACGGCGGCAACGGCGCCTTGCCGGCTTCCTGGCTGCCGATCAGGTAGCCACTCACCGCCACCAATGCCTTCACCCGCTCCGGCCACAGCGCCGCGACGATGTCGGCGGTGCGCGCACCCCAGTCGTAGCCACCGAGCACGGCCTGCTTGATGTGCAGTGCGTCCATGAAATCGATCAGATCACTGGCAAGCGCCGCAGGCTGGCCGTTACGCACGGTTTTGGCCGACAGGAAACGTGTATCGCCATAACCCCGTGCATAGGGAATCAGCACGCGATAGCCCTTCTGGGCCAACGCCGGTGCCACATCGGTGTAGCTATGGATGTCGTAGGGCCAACCGTGCAGCAGGATGACCACCGGCCCATCGGCGGGGCCGACTTCAGCGTAGGAAACGTCCAGCAAACCTGCCTTGACGTGCTTCAACGGACCGAACGAGGTATTCGTGCCCGGAGTGATGGCGCCGATGGTACCGGCCGGCACCTCGGCAGCGCTGGCCTGTGACGAGGTCACAGCCAGGGCGCCCAACTGCATCATGGCAACCGCCAGGACAGCAGGCGCCAGCAGACGCCGGCGCCGCGGTTTTGAGGTGTCTTTCAACAGGGTCGTAGTCATGGTGAGTCTCCCTTGCGAACCGCCGCTCGGCGGTTGCGAGTTGTGAAATCGAAAGTGTCTGCCGGACGTACTGCGGTGCCGGATTATTTCGCCGCCGCACGCAGTGGCCGGAATGCTTCGCGCAGTTCTTCGCTGAACAGTTGCGGCTGTTCCCAGGCCGCGAAGTGACCGCCCTTGCTGACTTGGTTGAAGTAGGACAGCGACGGATAGGCGCGCTGTGCCCAGGTTTTCGGCGCTTGATAGATTTCGTGCGGGAACACGGTGATCGCCACCGGCACCTTGATATCCGAGGTCTTCTGCGCGGCCGCGCTGAAGTTATTGTTGTTGTTCTCCCAATAGAAACGGGAGGACGACGCGCCGGTGTCGGTCAGCCAATAGAGGCTGATGTCATCGAGCATTTCATCGCGGCTGAGCACGCGCTCAGGCTTGCCGTCACTGTCGGTCCACGCCGCGAATTTCTCGTACATCCACGCCGCCGTACCGGTGGGCGAGTCGGCCAGCAGGTAGCCGATGGTCTGCGGCCGGGTCACCATCATCGCGCCGTAGGCCGCGTTACGACCGAAGAACGTGCTCAGGGAGGTGTAGGCCCGGCGTTCCGGATCGGTCAGACCCGAGGGGGCCGGATCGCCGCTGTTGATCGGCTTTACCAGCTCCGGCGGCACGGTGGCCGGCATGTTCAGGTGGATACCCAGCAATCCGGGCGGCGCCAGGCGGCCCAGCGCATCGGAAATCACCGAACCATGATCGCCGCCCTGGGACACGTAATGGCTGTAGCCCAGGCGCTTCATCAGCACGTCCCAGGCCTTCGCCACCCGGTCGGGGCCCCAGCCCAATTCGGTCGGCTTGCCGGAAAAACCATGGCCGGGAATGGACGGGATGATCACATCGAAGGCATCTTCCGCACGGCCACCGTAAGCGGTCGGATCGGTCAGCGGGCCGATGGTTTTGAGGAACTCGAACTGTGATCCCGGCCAACCATGGGTAAGGATCAGCGGCATGGCGTTGGGGTGGCGCGAACGCACGTGGATGAACTGAATGTCGACGCCATCGATGGTGGTGATGAACTCCGGCAGGGCATTGAGCTTGGCCTCGGCCTTGCGCCAGTCATAACCATCGCCCCAGTATTTCACCAGCGCCTGGACCTGGGCCAGTTGCACGCCCTGGGACACGTCGTTGACGGTTTCCTTGTCGGGCCAGCGGGTGGCCGCGATGCGTTTGCGCAGTTCGGTCAACTGCGCTTCATCGACGTGAATACGGTACGGGCGAATAGCCTCCGACCCGGCCGGTGCGGCACTGGCGGTGGGGTTGTCAGCAGCCAGTGTGACGCCACTGCCGGCAAACAGGGCAAGACCGAACACGCTGACGAGGGCGGATGACGCCAGACAGCGTTGCCAGGTAAAAGCGGAAGAAGCTGCTTGCATAGTGGTTCTCCTTTTTGACTAATCGGCTCAAGCAGCTCGATCAAACCATCGCGATGCCCCATGGAGGATTGCACCATGGTGTCGGTCGATACCTAGGTATGACGTGCGCGGTTTCGTGTGCTGTCTCGACGTGGGTCATTTAAGGACGGACAGGTATCGCGGATGTGTCAGCAACAGCCTGTAAAGAAACAGTCCGTATCGACAAAGGGGCTGGATACATAGAGATACATTGGGGCTCAGCCACGGAACTGTGGGAGCGGGCTTGCTCGCGAAGGCGGCAGCACATTCAACATGGATGCAAGCTGACCCACTGCTATCGCGAGCAGGCTCGCTCCCACAGAGGATTTGGGGTGGGCATGAGTTCTGTGGGCAATTCGGACAACCCATGTGGGAGCGAGCCTGCTCGCGATGACGGTGGCACATTCAACATGGATGCATGCTGACCCACTGCTTTCGCGAGCAAGCCCGCTCCCACAGGGGATTTGGGGTGGGCATGAGTTCTGTGGGCAATTCGGACAACCCATGTGGGAGCGAGCCTGCTCGCGATGACGGTGGCACATTCAACATGGATGCATGCTGACCCACTGCTTTCGCGAGCAAGCCCGCTCCCACAGAGGATTTGGGGTGGGCATGAGTTCTGTGGGCAATTCGGACAACCCATGTGGGAGCGAGCCTGCTCGCGATGACGGTGGCACATTCAACATGGATGCATGCTGACCCACTGCTTTCGCGAGCAAGCCCGCTCCCACAGGGGACCTGGGGTGGGCTTGACTGGCGCGGGTAACTCGGAAAACTTCAGGGACCGGCATCAGCCAGTCCCCCTCTGTTCCTCAACCGCGCCGCCCAGCCAACACCTGCTCCAACACCACCTCCAGCGGATGCCGCAGTTGCTTGTCCGCCAACCGTTTCACCTGGCTGCGGCACGAATACCCCGTCGCCAATGCCTCCCCTTCCTTGTCCAGCTTGCCAGCCCAGGACTGTTCGAAAATGGTTCGCGAGGTGTCCTGGTTGCGCAGTTCATGGCCATAGGTGCCGGACATGCCGCAGCAGCCCGTCGCCTCGATCGCCAGCTTGAGCCCCAACTTGGTGAACACGGTTTGCCACTGGGAGGTGCTGGCGGGCACGTTGGTCTTTTCGGTGCAGTGCGCCAGCAGGCGGAACGTCCGGGCAACAGGAGTTGGCTGCTGCGGAACCGCATCGATCAGCCATTCCTGAGGCAACAGGACTTTCGGGCAAGCCTTGAGCCCTGGCACCTTCTGATACTCCTGGCGGTAGACCAGAGTCATGGCTGGATCCAGGCCCACCAGGGGCACCGAGCAGTCGGCGAGTGCCTGGAGCTGGGTAGCATTGCGGATCGCCGCCTTGTTGAAGGCACCGAGGAAGCCCTGCACATGCAATGGCTTGCCATTGGCGCTGTACGGCGCCAGGAAGACCCGGTAGCCCAACTGATGCGCCAGCTCGATAAAAGAGGCCAGCAACGGCGTTTCGAAGTAGCGGGTGAAGGCGTCCTGCACCAGTACCACACTGCGCTCCCGTTGTGCCGGCGTGAGCTCACGCAGGGCCGGTACGCTGGCGACCGCGACCTTGCAGCGGCTCAAGGTGGCCTGGAAGTTGTAGCGACTGATCAGCGGGCTGTCGACCATGCCCACCTGGTTCGCCAACAGTCGGCTCAACCATGTCGAGCCCATCACCGCGTTGTAGAGGTCCGGCGCGTAAGCCATGTAGGGAATGGTGAATTCCAGCGAACCGATCAGGTAATCCCGCAGTGGCCGTTGATAGCGGCCATGGTAGAGCTGCAGGAAACGCGAGCGGAACTCCGGCACGTTGACCTTGATCGGGCATTGTCCCGCGCAGGATTTGCAGGCCAGGCAGCCGGCCATGGCGTCATAGACCTCGTGGGAGAAATCCGCCTCGCCCCGTGAGCGCGCCAGATTGTTGCGCAGCCGCGCCGGCAACGCCTTCAACCACGACGCACCGCCCTGCGCCGCTTCCAGTACATCGACATTGGCCGCGCCCTGCAGACGCAACCATTCACGCATCAGCGATGCCCGCCCCTTGGGGGAATGCTGGCGTTCGCGGGTGGCTTTCCACGACGGGCACATGGCGTCGTCGGGGTCGAAGTTGTAACAGGCGCCATTGCCGTTGCAGTGCACGGCAGTGCCGTAACTTTGCCAGACACGCTCGTCGATCTGCCGATCCAGGTCACCGCGCAGTGTCACCTCGTTGACCTTGAGCAGGCCTTCGGCGGCGTCCGGCGGTGTGCAGATCTTGCCGGGGTTGAGCTGGTTGAAGGGGTCGAACGCGCCCTTGAGCGATTGCAGCGCCGGGTACAAGTCGCCAAAGAACGCCGGCACGTACTCCGAACGCAGCCCCTTGCCGTGTTCACCCCAGAGCAAGCCGCCATAACGCTGGGTGAGTTCGGCCACGGCATCGGAAATCGGCTTGACCAGCGCGGCCTGGGCCGGGTCTTTCATGTCCAGTGCCGGACGCACGTGCAACACACCGGCGTCGACATGACCGAACATGCCGTAGCTCAAGCCGTGGCCGTCCAGCAGAGCGCGAAACTCGGCGATGTAGTCGGCCAGCCGCTCCGGTGGCACCGCGGTGTCTTCCACGAATGGCTGGGGACGGACTTCGCCTTCGACGTTACCCAACAGCCCGACCGAGCGCTTGCGCATGGCATAGACGCGGTTCACCGCCTCGGCCCCTTCCGCCAGCGTATGGCCCAGGCGCTCGATGGTGGTGTCGCGCTGCAGATGCACCACGAAGGCCGCTACATTGGCGTTCACTTGCGCAACGTCGTCGCCGCTGAACTCCACCAGATTGATGCCCAGGGTCGGGCGCTCGGCGTCAGCCGGGAAATACTCGGCGACGCTGTGCCAGACGATGTCTTTCATCGCCAGCATCAACACCCTGGAGTCCACCGTTTCGATGGACAACGGTTTATGGGCCAGCAATGCGTTCGCATCGCGCAAGGCATCCATGAAGCTGCCATAGCGCACGTTCACCAACACCGAATACTTGGGAATCGGCAGCACGTTGAGCTTGGCCTCGACCACGAACCCCAGCGAACCCTCGGCGCCACACAGCACGCTGTTGAGGTTGAAGCGACCGTGGTCATCACGCAGGTGCGCCAGGTCGTAACCGGTCAGGCAACGGTTGAGCTTGGGGAACACCGACTCGATCAGCCCGGCCTGGGTTTCCTGGATCTGCCGGGCGGTGCGGTATACCTCGCCGATACGGCCGGTATCGGCGCACGCTGTTTCCAGCTCGGCGTCGGACAGTGGCTGGGTGTGCAAGTGCTCACCGCCGAGCAGCACGCTGTGCAGCTCCAGCACATGGTCGCGGGTCTTGCCGTAGGTGCAACTGCCCTGGCCGCTGGCATCGGTGTTGATCATGCCGCCCACGGTGGCGCGGTTGGAGGTCGACAGCTCTGGCGCGAAGAACAACCCGTGGGGCTTGAGCGCGGCATTGAGCTGGTCCTTGACCACACCGGCCTGCACCCGGACCCAACGCTCGGCCACGTTGATTTCGAGGATGGTGTTCATGTGCCGCGACAGATCGACCACGATGCCGTCGGTCAGCGATTGACCGTTGGTCCCGGTGCCCCCGCCCCGTGGCGTCAGCTTGATCTGGCGAAACCGTGGTTCGGCCATCAGCGTGGCGATGCGAGCGACATCCTCGGCGTCCCGGGGAAAGACCGCTGCCTGCGGCAGGCGCTGGTAAATCGAGTTGTCGGTCGCCAACACGGTTCGGGTGCCGTAGTCAGCGCTCAGGTGACCACGAAAACCGCTGGCGCGCAGGGCCTCGATAAATTCCGGGTAGTGGGCCGCGGGGGCAACCACAGGCAGTTGGGCAATCATTAACGGCCTCTTAGGGGGCTAATCACGTAAATACTTGTCGCCGGCGCATGAATAGGTCAGGCTCGGAACGACCTGCGCCAATGTTCCTTCAGGTTCCCCGCGCAGACAACCAGATAATCCTGCCGCTATCGATGACTTTTGCGAATGAATTACCGTCACCTCACGCCATCCATGTCACTGCTGCTGGCATTTGAAGCCGCCGCTCGGCATGAAAGCTACACCCGGGCCGCGGTCGAACTCTCACTGACGCAAAGTGCCGTCAGCCGACAAGTCCAGGCGTTGGAAGAGCAACTGGGGCTGACGCTGTTTCGTCGCGAAGGCCGGCAGGTCCGACTGACCGATGTCGGTCGCCTCTACCAACGGGAGATGAGCGAGGCGCTCGGACGCATCCGCAGCGCGACGCTGCAGGCCATGGCGTATCAATCCGGCAGCGGCACCCTGCGCCTGGCGACGTTGCCGACCTTCGGTTCGAAGTGGCTGCTGCCGCGCCTGCACGAGTTCTACAAGACCCACCCCGGCATCCTGGTGCACATCAGCTCCCGGATCGACGCCATCGACTTCGACACCAGCGGCATCGATGCCGCCATTGTCGTCGGCACAGCCGACCTGCCGGGCCTGATCAGCCATCGCCTGCACGCCGAAGAACTGATCGTGATCATCTCGGCTCAAGCGGCCCAGGCCCATGAGACGTGGACGCCGGAACGGATCAGCGAACAGATGCTGCTCAATGTGGCGAACAATCCCAACGTCTGGGGCGACTGGTTCAGTCACTACACCCTGCCCCATGCCAAGATGCGCCTGGGCCCTAGCTTCGAACTCACTTCGCACTTGATCCAGGCGGTGCGTGCGGATATCGGCATCGGCCTGGTGCCCCGCATTCTGGTGGCCGACGAGCTGGCCAATGGCGAACTGATCGGCCTCGACCTGCCGTTCGCCAGCCGGCGCAGTTACTACCTCACCTACCCGCCGCGCAACGAAATGCTGCCGTCTTTGCGGGCGTTTCGCGGCTGGTTGTTGGAGCAGATCTGACAGTCCCGCACTTATCGCAGACATAAAAAAGCCCCGCAAACCAAATGGGTCGCGGGGCAAGGAATTGGTTGGTTGCGGCCAACCAAAGGAGCTCTGTGAAAATCGTCTATCCGTTGAATCAGATGCAGTCTTCTGCGGCGCGCTCGAAACTCGACGGCAGCAGGTTCGAGGCCAGCAGGTGCCGCTCGTAGATGAACACCTTGCCGCCGTTCCCGGCCTTGTAGGCCTCCAGCACGTTGTCCGCGGAGACTTTGCTCGGCACGACGATCCGGTAGCTGCGCTGGGTCTGTGAGACCATCGGGTTCAACTGACTGTCCTGCAATTTCGGTATGACGCACTCGGCATACTCGGCCGGGGTCTTTTGGGTCTGCAGGGTCAGCGTCGGATCGTTTGGCACAGAGGCACAACCGGCGAGCAGCAAAGAGGCAAACGCCATGACAGGCACGAATAAAAAGCGCATCAGTTTCATCCCGAAAATAAAAAGGGTCAGGCTCGTATGACGACAGAACGCTGTTGCGTCATGTCTGGAGCCACCTGTTCGATGGGTGCAATTGTCCAATGACTGGCGACAAAGCAGAACATGCGTTTAGTGATGGTCACTATTACTTCTAACGATAGTTGCGTGCCCCAGGGGTGAGGCACGCGTGCCTTGGTGTCGCGAAGCCGGGATTCCAGCCTCGCAGAATCAGGTCATGATGAAGGCGGAAGGCGTCAGGACTGGGCTGTCAGGGCGGAGTGGGTTTTCAACTCTTCGTCAATGAACGCGGCGATCATGGCCCGGTAAACCCGCTCCACGACATCAGGCGAGGCACCGGCTTCATGGGCAATCCCACACACCTTGGTGATGACCTGCTCGACCCGCGCCGGCGCGCGCACATCGTCGGTGGTTTTCTTGAAGGCGGCCGCCTGCGTGACAAAGTTGCCGCGCCGGGCCAGGAGCGCAACGACCTCGCGGTCGATCCGGTCTATCTGCTGGCGGACTTCTTCGATTGATGTACAGCGTAATTCCATTTTGGGTATCTCCTTTCAAGTGACAAAAACGTGCTTGTGCGTTCGCGATATGACGGCATATTCGACAGGGATGCAAGCAGCGCCAACGCTATCGCGAGCAGGCTCGCTCCCACAGGTTGTTCCGGGGAGCATCAGAGCTTTGGGATAATCCCCGTGGCCTCGGCAATCGTCGCCAGCACTTCTTCCATTCCGGCAATGTGATTCTGAAGGTCTACAAAAGACTGATGGACCGCTTCGTTGGCGTCTACGGTCTGATGTCCGCGAAGCGCTACCACCCTGCGCAGCTCGTTTTCCTGAAGCTCATTCACGCTTTCTCGCAGGGCCAGGAGCTGGTCGAATATCTGTGCGACTTTGGTTTTGCTAGCGGCGTCCATCATCTCCAACCCAACCTCTCGATGAATGCACCCCAGGGACACGCGACCAGGATGCCAGGTCTTGAGATCTTGCCCGCGGGCAGTGGGGTGATCAATGGACACCTGAACACGCCGAGGAGTTTCGGTCCGGCCACGGCAGGTCTTCCTTGGAACGTAACGATGGCAAAGACAGTCGGAGCAATCAGGCCCTTGGCAAAGAAATCGTCCCATGCCCTTACGATCAGCCGTCCTCGCTGCGCTATTCACCCTGGCGACTGGCACAGCAGCCGATGCCCAGGAACCGCTACGCCTGGAAAACCTGAAACGTTGCGGTGACCTTTTGGAAAACCAGCGCCAGGACTGGTGCCTGACGGTGCGCGGGTTGGACGATGGCGTACCGCAATTGAAGCTGGGTAACCAAGCGATCCCCCGGACGCGGTCCAGCGCAAGGGACAGCACCTGCGCTTGCAGCTGGACAGCGCCGACTACCAAAGTGGCCCTCTCTGGCTGGAGGATGGTCCACGCACCAGCAACGCCGCCTGGCTGACCTTGCGCAACAGCCACGTAATGGCCGCCGGCCCGAACGAGGTGGCGAAGAACATGGACGGGCTGACCACTTACGTCAATCTGGTCAGCCTGCTGATCGAGGAGGATCGTGCCGGCCGCCAGGAAGCCGAGCGCCTTGCCCACAAGTATGGGGCGACGGTGGTCGGCAGCATTGCGCCCTTGAATCTTTATCAGCTTCGTCTGCCGGCCAGGGATCTGGTACAGCGTGACGCACTGGTGCTGCGCCTGGGCAGTGAAACCAGTGTGGACGCAGTGGTGATCGAGGAGTCCGCGGCGGAAGAAACCGAACAGTCCACGGCTCGGCCTGAAGAACCGAAGAAACCGGCGCAGGACTCCGACGAATGGGCCGCGAACCGCTTTCTCGACGCGGTGCACTACTACCAGCGGCGCATCCCCGGACAGCAGGCACCCATCCAGCCGCAGCCCGTGCGCATCGGCCTGATCGAGCGCGACGTGGATTTCGACACTGCGGATTTTGCCGACTATCTCGGTGCCTGCTCGGTACCGCGTACCTGTGTCTACGCCCGCGATGCCGCTGCCCCGGACGGCCACGGCACCACCGTCGCAGGCCTTCTCGCCGCGCGCTGGAACGACGGCGGCAACACCGGTTTTCTAAGCGGCCTGAATAAGGCCAGTGGTGGCTTCGAGGTCATCGTCGAACGTAATTCCGACGCCGGGATTACCGCCAATATCGCCGCCTCGGTCAACCTCGTTGAAGATGGCGTACGCGTGCTCAACTGGAGCTGGGGCATCCACCGGGTGGGTGCCAAGGACATCAAGGGGGACAATGTGGACTCCCTGCTGCGCTCGGGCATTGCCATGAGCGGCTACGAGGAACTGTTGGAAGAATTCTTCCTCTGGCTGCGCAAGGAGCACCCCGACGTGATCGTGGTGAACTCCGCCGGCAACGGTTCCTCGTTCTCGGGCAGCGATGAATACCGCCTGCCCTCCTCCTTCATCACCGAGCAATTGCTGGTGGTCGGCGGTCACCAGCGCAGCGAGCGTGCCGGAGTCTCGGTCGACGATCCGGCCTACGCGGTCAAGCGCAGTTCCTCGAACATCGACATGCGCGTCGACATCACCGCCGCCGCTTGCGCCCATGCCTCGACACCCGGCACAGGCCAGGATGGGGCGGTGCATTGCGGCACGTCCTACGCCACGCCCATGGTCGCAGGCCTGCTGGCGGCAATGCTGTCCATCAACCCGCAACTTCAGCCCGAGCAATTGCGCACGCTGCTGCGTCGCAGCGCCCTGACCATCGGCGACAACCACGATTTCGAACGGATGGACGCGGAAGACCTCACCGCGCCCATCCTGCCGTCGGAGCGCCGCTACCGGCTCAATGACAAGGACGTGGGACGCTCGGCGCGATTGGACATGCAGAAGGCACTGGACCTGGCGGTGGAAAGTCGCGAGCGGGTACGCTGATTCTCCGCGTATGCAATGCTCGGTGAATCACCCATTCCCGAGCATCTGCCACAACGACGCGCCCACCCCGGTCATGCTCTCCCCGGCAATCAACCCCGCCGCCGCGGTGATTGCGAAGCGCTCCGTGAGGCTCGGCCAGCGACAGCTCATCGCCCAGGTCAGCACCGCGCCGAGGGCCATCATCAGCGACACCGAGGCCGGCAGTACGAAAGCCAGGCCCAAGGCCGCGGTACTCGGCAGGAACCGGGCGCGGTGCTCGGGCAACAGGCTGTCGAGTACTCCCAGCAGTAAGCCGACCAGCCCACCGATGGCGATCGCCCAGCGGATGCTCACCGATAACGACGCCAGCCCCTGGGTCAGGGTTTGCGCCACGGCTTTCCAGGTGGCCACCGCCGGAGCCGGCCACTCTTCGGAGAGCAGCATGGCTTGAGGGTCCGGGATCAGAGCCAGATAGGCCAGTACGCCGACGATGCTGCCGACGAAAATACCCAGGGTCTGGGCGACCAACTGCTTGCGCGGTGTCGCACCAATGGCCCGGCCAACCTTGAAATCGTTCATCAAATCCGTGCACTGCCCCGCCGAACCACCGGCGGTGTTGGCGCTCATCAGGTTGATCGGCACCTGCCCCGGCGCAACGATGCCGAAGCTCAACTGGGACAACTGTCCGATAGCGCCGATGGGCGGAATACCCGTGGCGCCGACCACTCGGGCGGCCACCGCCGCCAGGCAGATCGCCAGGGGAATGGTCAACAGCGCCATCCATGGATTGATGCCGAACAACAGCGCCTGCAAGCTCACCACCAGTACGATGGCCACCACGAAACCGACGGCAGGCCCAGCCTTGGGCACCACCCAGATTGGCCCACCGCCAGCCCGGATGGTGTTGCGCAAAGTCCATAGGCGAATCGCCAGGGAGGCCAACGTCGAACAGACCATCAGGCTCACGCCCGGCCATAGCAACCACTCCACCAGCGCAGCGAACTGCGGGCCACTGCTGCCATGCGGTAGCTGCACCAGGCCGAGCTCCAGCAGCCACGGCGCCAGCCCGCCCCACGCCAGCAAGGCGCCGAATAGCAGGGTCAAGCCAACGCGAATACCAATGATCCCGCCAAAACCCACCAACAGCAGCGAAGGATCGGCGGTGAATGTCAGCCGCTCCAGTTGAGCGGTTGGCGACCAACGCGGGAAAGCCCACATGAAGGTGTCCACCCACTTGGCCAGCCCAGACAACAACGCGGCGCAGAGCAGCACCCTCAAGCGCGTCGCCGCTTCATGGCCTTGGTTGTAAATGTGCAACAGGGTTTCCAGCGTTGCCATGCCTTCGGGAAACTTCAACGCCTTGTCGTTGAGCAGCGACGGTCGCATATACCAGGCGATCCAGATGCCCAGGAAGCTCACCGAAAATACCCAGGCGACCATGGGAATGGCATCTAATTGTTGGCCGGTCAACAAGGTGTAGGCCGGGATCGGTGCCACCAGTCCACCGGAAATGATCGAGGCCGCCGCGGAGGCCACCGTCTGGTTGATGTTGCTTTCGTGCAGCGTCCAAGGTTGTCGTCCGGCTGAACGCCTGGCGAGGCCTTGCCAGATGGCATAGCCGATCAACAAGGCAATGATCGACATGTTGAACGACCAGCCGATCTTCAACCCGGCGTAGACATTGGAAGGCGTCAGCAGGATACCGATCACGATGCCGGTACTGACCGCGCGCACGCTGAGCTCCCGTTCGACGGGGCCATGAAGGGGCAGCGATGACGAGGTTTGAAGCATGCGAAATCCTTATCGGCAGTAAGACGGCGCGATCACTCAACGAGCGACCTAACAAGTGAGCGTCGTACTGGCGGAAGGTTCACAGGTTCGAGACAAGTCCTCGCGCACGTGCTCCGCGAGCCAGGGGTCCGGGATGCCGTTCAGAGGGTGATGTCGCGTGGCATCAAGGCTTGATGTTCTTCAACTCGTTGAGCAACGCCAGCAGTTGCTGCATCTTTTCCTCGCCGAACTGCTCTTCGATCCGTCGATAGTTGCCTTCCATCCCCTCGCTCATGGACACGAAGCACTGCTGGCCGCGTTCGGTCAGGCCAACGAACACCCGACGCTGGTCCTGGCTGGATTTCTGCCGGCGCACCAGTCCATCGCGCTCCAGGCGGCTGAGCACGCCGGTCATGCTGGGTTTGAGGATGCAGGCCTGATGGGCGAGTTGGTGGCTTTCCAACTCACCTTGCTGATGCAGGATGCGGATCACCCGCCATTGCTGCTCGGTGAGGTCGTGCTGGTTCAACGCCGGGCGGAAAAACGCCATGGCCGCTTCGCGGGCCTGCAGCAGGGTCAGCGTCAATGAAGGTCTGGGGTTGGCCATGTTCGGACTGCTTGGATGGACGAGTGGGCAGCTTAGTGGCGTGGGCAAGTCGCCGCAAGAAGCAGGGGCGCTTGATCAAATTTGCCACGGACTTGTGGCGAGGGGATTTATCCCCGCTGGGCTGCAAAGCGGCCCCAAATCAGCTCACTCGGTAAAACAGATACACCGGAGTGTTTGGTTTTAGGTCTGCTCCGCAGCCCAGCGGGGATGAATCCCCTCGCCACAAAAGCAAGTGTTCAATCGAAAGGAGGTTCAGCGCAATCCCGACTGCCGCTGGCGATATTCCCCAGGGGTGAGTTGGGCATAGCGCTGGAAAAACCGGCTGAAATAGGCCGGGTCCTTGAACCCGAGCTGGTAGCAGATTTCGTTGGCCGAGCTGCCGGTGAACAGCAGCAGGCGCTTGGCCTCCTGCATCAACCGCTCCATGATCAGTCGCTTGGAAGGCAGGTCGGCAATGCGCCGACACACGTCGTTGAGACGCGCCTCGGTCACCCCGATGCCCTCGGCATAGCGCGACAACGGCCAGTGTTGCAGATAGTGCGCTTCGATCAACTCGTTGAAGCGGTGAAAGATCTTCAAGTCCTCATGCCGCGCCGGCCGCGCTTCCAGGGAGTTGGAGCACAGCCGCAACAGGCTGATCATGATCAGCCGCGTCAAACCGTCCAGCGCCACGCTGCGCCCCGGCCGAGCGGCTGCCACCTCCGCGCTCAGTTCCTCGAACAAGTATTCCAACCGGCGTACTTCCCCGGCCTGCTCCGGCCCCAATTGCGTCAGCGCCACACAGGCTGCCGGTAACTGCACGCCAGCCGGTGCGAGCCCGGGGTCGGCGTCGATCAACTGCCAGACCAACTGCTGGCGCACCGTCAGCACGTGTCCGTCGCTGTCGGCTTCGGTCACGAAGGAATGGGGAATGGTCGGTGGCGTGAGAAAGAACATCGGCCCGGATTCAACGTACTGCTGGTCGTCCAGATACACCCGCACGGTACCGCTCTTGACGTAGTGCACCTGAAAGAACCGGTCATGGCGGTGCACCGGCATGTTCCGACCAAAAAAGCCCGCCAGGTTGGCGAGCCGGTCGTAGTGCACCTCGGCATCGCTGTAGCGCTGGTCGTACACCTGGCCAATGTTGATGTTCGGGATCGGCTGACGATCGGTCATCACGCAGTACTCGTTTCTATTCTGATTCAGGCAACGCCCGAGGCTCATCCTGCACCGAATCCGGGAAGGCAACCAGTGCCGGTCATTCTGTCACGCTTGACGATAGTTAACATCTTAATTATAACTGTTAACACATTAACAATATCGCAGAGCCCTCCTCCCTCTGCACCGCCAGGAGACAAGCATGAGCCGTGCCCTGCATGACGTCGCAACCGGCACCCTGTTCGGGGTCGCACTGAACTACCAGGGGCAGTTGAAACAGCGCCTCGCCGAGTTCGAGCAACCGCCCTACCAGAAGCCGCCGGTCAAGCCGGTGCTGTTCATCAAGACCCCCAACACCCGCAACCGGCACGACGCCGCCGTGGTCCATCCCGGCCATGGCGAACGACTGCAACCGGGACCGGCCCTGGGCGTGGTGATGGGCAGGTCGGCCAGCCGCGTCAGCGCCGCCGAGGCCCTGGACTACGTGGCCGGTTACACCGTCGTCAATGAATTCAGCCTGCCGGAAGACAGCTACTACCGCCCTGCCGTCAAAGCCAAGTGTCGGGACGGCTTCTGCGCCATCGGGCCGGAACTGGTGCCGAGCGCCAACGTGGCCGATCCTCACAGCCTGGCAATCACGCTGTACGTCAACGGCGAAGTACGGCAGCAGAACAGCACGGCCAATTTCGTTCGCAACATCCCCCAACTGATCGCCGAGATCAGCGAGTTCATGACCTTGCACGCCGGTGACGTGCTGATCACCGGCACGCCTGAAGGCCGGGTCGATGTGGTGCCCGGCGATCGCGTCGAAGTGGACATCCGCGGCCTGGGCCGTCTCGTCAATACCGTCGTGGCCGAGCAACCAGGAGTACGTTCATGAAACACGCGCGCATTCGTTTCGAGGGTCAGGTCCATGCCGTCACCGTGGAGGCCGGCAACACCGTGCGCCTGGCCGACGGTCGCCTGCTGGCCGAAGACCAGGTCGAGTGGCTGCCACCGGCCACTGGCAGCATGTTCGCCCTGGGCCTGAACTATGCCGACCACGCCGCCGAGCTGGCCTTCAAACCGCCCACCGAGCCCCTGGCGTTCATCAAGTCCCCCGGCACCTACACCGGTCACAACCAGCAGACCTGGCGCCCGGACAACGTCGCGTACATGCACTACGAGTGCGAGCTCGTGGCCGTCATCGGCAAGGCCGCCCGCAACGTCAAGCGCGAAGACGCACTGGACTATCTGGCCGGCTACACGGTGTGCAACGACTACGCGATCCGCGACTACCTGGAAAACTACTACCGCCCCAACCTGCGGGTGAAGAACCGCGATGCCACGACCCCCGTCGGACCATGGATCGTCGATGTCGCCGACGTGCCGGACCCGGCCAACCTGAAGCTGCGTACCTGGATCAACGGTGAACTGCGCCAGGAAGGCAGCACGAAGGACATGATTTTCGACATCCCCTACCTGATCGAGTACCTGTCCAGCTTCATGACCCTGCAACCCGGCGACATGATCGCCACCGGCACGCCGGAAGGCCTGGCGGACGTGGTGCCCGGTGATGAAGTGGTGGTGGAAGTGGAAGGCGTCGGCCGCCTGGTCAATCGAATTGTCAGCGAAGCCGCGTTCTTCGCATCCCGTAAAGAGGCTTGAGCAACATGATCAAACATTGGATCAACGGCCGTGAGGTCGAAAGCAAAGACGTCTTCATCAACTACAACCCGGCCACCGGCGAAGCCATTGGCGAAGTCGCCAGCGGCGGCGCCGAGGAAGTCGCACAGGCGGTGGCTGCGGCCAAGGAGGCCTTTCCGAAGTGGGCCAACACCCCTGCCAAGGAACGTGCCCGGCTGATGCGCAAGCTGGGTGAGCTGATCGATCGCGACGTGCCGAAACTGGCCGAGCTGGAAACCCTCGACACCGGCCTGCCGATCCACCAGACCCGCAATGTGCTGATTCCCCGGGCCTCTCACAACTTCGACTTCTTTGCCGAAGTCTGCACCCGCATGGACGGTCACACCTACCCGGTCGACGACCAGATGCTCAACTACACCCTGTACCAGCCGGTGGGCGTCTGCGGGTTGGTGTCGCCGTGGAACGTGCCGTTCATGACCGCGACCTGGAAGACCGCGCCGTGTCTGGCCCTGGGCAACACCGCCGTGCTGAAGATGTCGGAGTTGTCGCCCCTCACCGCCAACGAACTGGGGCGTCTGGCCGTGGAAGCGGGAATCCCCAACGGCGTGTTGAACGTGATCCAGGGCTACGGCGCGACGGCGGGCGATGCGTTGGTCCGGCACCCGGATGTGCGGGCGATTTCCTTTACCGGCGGCACCGCCACCGGCAAGAAAATCATGCAGACCGCCGGGTTGAAGAAGTATTCCATGGAGCTCGGCGGCAAGTCGCCGGTGCTGATTTTCGAAGACGCGGACCTGGAACGGGCACTCGACGCGGCGCTGTTCACGATCTTCTCGCTCAACGGCGAGCGCTGCACCGCCGGTAGCCGGATCTTCATCCAGGAAAGCGTCTACCCGCAGTTCGTCGCCGAATTCGCCGCCCGCGCCAAGCGCCTGATCGTGGGCGATCCGCAGGATCCGAAGACCCAGGTCGGCTCGATGATCACCCAGGGCCACTACGACAAAGTCACCGGCTACATCAGAATCGGCCTCGAAGAAGGCGCCACCCTGCTGGCCGGTGGCCTGGAACGCCCGGCCAACCTGCCGGCGCACCTGAGTCGCGGCCAATTCATCCAGCCGACGGTGTTCGCCGACGTGAACAACAAGATGCGCATCGCCCAGGAGGAAATCTTCGGCCCGGTAGTCTGCCTGATCCCGTTCAAGGATGAAGCCGAAGCCTTGCAACTGGCCAACGACACCGAATATGGCCTGGCGTCGTACATCTGGACCCAGGACATCGGCAAGGCCCATCGCCTGGCCCACGGCATCGAGGCCGGCATGGTGTTCATCAACAGCCAGAACGTACGCGACCTGCGCCAGCCTTTCGGCGGCGTAAAGGGTTCCGGAACGGGGCGCGAAGGTGGACAGTACAGCTTCGAGGTGTTTGCCGAGATCAAGAACGTTTGCATCTCCATGGGTGGTCATCACATTCCGCGATGGGGTATCTGAAACCAGCGATGCCCCCTGTGATGACCACAACCCCTGTGGCGAGGGGATTTATCCCCGCTGGGCTGCGAAGCAGACCCAAAACCAGACACCTCGGTGTATCAGGTTGGCCAGGGTTGACTGATTCGGGGCCGCTTCGCAGCCCAGCGGGGATAAATCCCCTCGCCACAAGGGCTGTGGTCCATTCAGAACAGGTTGTGACTCACCGATTACCCAAGACCCAACAAGAACAATTTTTCAGGAGAATCATCATGGGCGAAGTCGTCCTGGCTGCGAAGATCTGCCACGTTCCCTCGATGTACCTGTCCGAGCTGCCCGGCAAGCACCATGGCTGCCGCGCGGCAGCGATCGCCGGGCACAAGGAAATCGGCCGCCGCGCCCGTGAGCTGGGTGCCGATACCGCCGTGGTGTTCGATGTGCACTGGCTGGTCAACAGCGCCTATCACGTCAACAGCGGCGAACATTTCAAGGGCATCTACACCAGCAACGAGCTGCCGCACTTCATCAAGAACATGGAGTACGAGTACTCGGGGGCCCCGGAACTGGGCGAACTGATTGCCGCTGAAGCCAACGCCGCCGATGTCCGTACCCTGGCCCACAACATCCCCAGCCTGGAACTGGAATACGGCACGCTGGTGCCCATGCGCTACATGCACATGGACGTCCCGCCGGAGCAGAAGCTCAACGTCGTCTCGATTGCCGCCTGGTGTGCCTGGCATCGTCTGCAAGACAGCTTCACCTTTGGCGCTGCCGTGCGCCGGGCCATCGAAAAAAGCGACCGCAAGGTGCTGGTGCTGGCGTCCGGCTCGCTGTCCCACCGGTTCTCCGATGATCGCAACGCCGAAGCCAACATCCATAACTGGACCCGGGAATTCGACAAGCAAGTCGACCTGCACGTCGTCCAGATGTGGCGCGAGGGTCGCTGGAAGGAGTTCTGCGCCATGCTCCCGGACTACGCCGAGCACTGCTTCGGCGAAGGCAAGATGCATGACACGGCGATGCTCCTGGGGTTGCTGGGCGGACCGGACTACGACAAGCCCGCCGAAATCATCACCGAACCCTTCGGCAGCTCCGGCACCGGCCAGATCAACGCCATTTTTCCGGTTTGACCAGCCTACGCAGGAGATCCGACGATGCCGCACTTCATCGCTGAGTACACCGACAACATCGAACAACAGGCTGACTTGCCCGGCCTGTTTGAAAAGGTCCACGCCTTGCTGGGCGACAGCGGCGTGTTTCCCCTCGGCGGCATCCGCAGCCGTGGGGTGCGCCTGGACACCTGGCGCATGGCCGATGGCAAGCATGACTACGCCTTCGTGCACATGACGCTGAAAGTCGGCCACGGCCGCGACCTCGCCACCCGCCAGAAAGTCGCGGAGCAACTCTTCGAGGTGATCACCGCGCACTTCGCCGAACTCCAGGCCCAGCGCCTGCTGGCATTGTCGTTCGAGATGATCGAACTGCACGAGCAACTCAACTTCAAGGCCAACAACGTCCACGCCTTTCTCAAGGCCCGGACGAGCTAAGCGCGCCTGCAGTTACCCATCGGCCCTCTGACAAAAAGTACAAGATCATGAGCATAGCCAATCCCGCTGGCACTGCCGGCTCCGTCGCGCACGACCGCACCCACGCCACGATCACCTGGCGGCTGATGCCGTTGCTGTTGGTCTGCTACCTGTTTGCCCACCTGGACCGCATCAACATCGGCTTCGCCAAGATGCAGATGAGCGCCGACCTGCAGTTCAGCGACACGGTCTACGGCTTCGGCGCCGGCCTGTTCTTCATCGCCTACGCGCTGTTTGGCGTGCCGAGCAACATGGCCCTGGACCGGGTCGGACCACGCCGCTGGATCGCCACGCTGATGGTGGTCTGGGGGGCCTTGTCCACCAGCATGTTCCTGATTGACAGCGCCGCCGGTTTTTATGTGCTGCGCTTTCTGCTGGGGGTGGCCGAAGCCGGGTTCTTCCCGGGCATCCTGGTCTTTCTCAACCGCTGGTACCCGGCGCGACGTCGGGCCCAGGTAACCGCGCTGTTCGCCATCGCCGTACCGATGGCGGGGGTTATAGGCGGTCCGTTGTCCGGAGGGATTCTCGAACACTTCCACGAGGTGGGCGGCCTGCGCGGCTGGCAGTGGATGTTCGTCCTCGAAGGGTTGCCGGTGATCCTGCTGGGCCTGGTCGTGCTCAAGTGCCTGCCAGACAGTTTCGAGACGGTCGGCTGGCTCACGCCCCAGGCCAAACAGCAACTGCGCGAACAACTGAGTGTCGAGGAGCAGCGAAAATCCATCACCTCGTTCTCGGCGATCCTCAATAACCCGCAGGTCTGGTTGCTGGTGGCGGTGTACTTCGCCGTGATGCTGGCGGTAAACACCCTGGCCTTCTGGATGCCCACCCTGATCCACGGCGCCGGTATCGGCAGCGATGGCAAGGTCGGCTTGCTCAGTGCGGTGCCCTACCTGGCGGGCTGTTTCTTCATGATCGGCTGCGGTCGTTCTTCGGATCGCAATCGTGAACGCCGCTGGCACCTCTGCGTGCCGCTGCTGATGGCGGCGGCCGGCATCGCCATCGCCGGGCTCTCCCCCGGCAACTCGACGCTGGTGCTCGGTGGCCTGATCGTCGCCGGCATGGGTGCCAGCGCCGCACTGCCGATGTTCTGGCAATTGCCGCCCGCCTTCCTTTCCAACAATACCCAGGCCGCCGGGATTGCCCTGATCAGTTCCTTCGGCAGCATCGCCTCATTCTTCGCGCCCTACCTCATCGGCTGGATGCGGGACACCACCCAGAGCGCCAGCCTGGCCCTTTATGTCCTGGCGCTGTTCATCACCCTGGGTGGCCTGCTGGTGCTGCGCACCCGGGCCGCCGTCGTCAATCCTCAATAGGGACCTTGTCATGCTCGATCAAAGCCTCATCCAGCAAGCCGCCGCCCGCCTCGACCATGCCGAGCGCTCACGGGAACAGGTGCGGCAGTTTTCCCTCGATCACCCGCAGATCACCCTCGATGACGCCTATGCCATCCAGCGCGCCTGGGTGGCGCAAAAGATCAAGGACGGCCGCAAGTTGGTCGGCCACAAGATCGGCCTGACCTCCCGGGCCATGCAAGTCTCTTCGAACATCACCGAGCCGGACTACGGCGCGCTGCTGGACGACATGTTCTTCGACGAAGGCACCGACATTCCCTTCGAGCGCTTCATCGTTCCACGGGTGGAAGTGGAGCTGGCGTTCATCCTCGGCAAGCCGTTGAAAGGCCCGAACGTGACGGTGTTCGACGTGCTGGATGCAACCGAATGGGTGATCCCGGCGCTGGAAATCATCGATGCGCGCATCCAGCAGGTCGACCCGCAGACCAAGGCCACCCGCAAGGTCTTCGACACCATCTCGGACAATGCCGCCAACGCCGGCGTGGTCATGGGCGGTCGCGCGGTGCGTCCCACCGAGATCGACCTGCGCAAAGTGCCGGCGGTGCTCTACCGCAACGGCGTGATCGAGGAGTCCGGCGTTTCGGCGGCGGTGCTCAATCACCCGGCCAAAGGCGTGGCCTGGCTGGCGAACAAGCTGGCGGCCTATGACGTCACCCTGCAACCGGGGCAGGTCATCCTCGGTGGTTCCTTCACCCGCCCGGTGGCGGCCAACCCGGGCGATACCTTTCATGTCGACTACGACATGCTCGGTTCCATCGCTTGCCGTTTCGTCTGACTGTTCGAGGACTGCTTCATGGACATGCCGATCAACACGTTCAAACAACGGCTGAAAAGTGGCGAAGCGCAGATTGGCCTGTGGCTCGGACTGGCCGATCCCTACTGCGCCGAACTGGCGGCCAATGCCGGTTTCGACTGGCTGCTGATCGACGGCGAGCACGCCCCCAATGACGTGCGCAGCCTCCTCGGCCAGCTTCAGGCCGTGGCGCCCTACCCCGGCCAGCCGGTGATTCGCCCGGTGATCGGCGACACCGCGCTGATCAAGCAGGTACTCGACCTCGGCGTGCAGACTCTGCTGGTGCCGATGGTGGAAAGCGCCGGCCAGGCTCGCGAGCTGGTACGCGCCATGCACTACCCGCCCAGCGGCATCCGAGGCGTCGGCAGCGCACTGGCCCGGGCGTCGCGCTGGAACAGCATCCCCGGTTACCTCGACAAGGCCGATGAACAGATGTGCCTGCTGGTGCAGATCGAAAGCCGCGAGGGTCTGGCCAACCTCGACACCATTGCCGCCGTGGAAGGCGTCGACGGTGTGTTCATCGGGCCGGCGGACTTGAGCGCGTCCATGGGTTTTCGCGGCAATCCGGGCCATCCGGAGGTGCAAGCGGCCATCGAGGACGCCATCGCCCGTATTCGTCAGGCCGGTAAGGCAGCGGGGATCCTCAGTGCCGATGAGAAACTGGCCCGGCGTTACATCGAGCTGGGTGCGGCATTCGTTGCGGTGGGGGTGGACACGACCGTGCTGATGCGCGGCCTTCAGACTCTGGCGGCGACGTTCAAGGATGCGCCGAAGCCTGCGACGGGTGGGGTTTACTGACCCAAGTCAGACGCCCTGTGGGAGCAAGGCTTGCCCGCGATAAAGCTGATGCGGTTCACCATGAGACCGAGATGGCTTCATCGCGGGCAAGCCTTGCTCCCACAGCTATTCTTTCTCTCCTTAGAAGTCGCAACAGGAAGCTCAGCGCCTGACCGCCTTCAGTTCATTCAGCAACCCCAACAACGTCTGCAACTTCTCCTCCCCCAACTTCTCCTGCAATCGCTGGTAATTGGCCTCCATGCTCTGGCTCATCGAGTCGAAGCACGCCTGCCCCTGGGGTGCCAGGCGCACCAGGACCCGTCGCTGATCCTGCTCGGCCTTGCGCCGCACCACCATGCCCGCCGCCTCCATGCGCACCAGCACGCCGGTCATGCTGGGCTTGAGGATGCAGGCCAGCTCGGCCAGGCGATTGATCTCCAGTTCGTCGTGCTGGCTGAGGATACGAATGACCCGCCATTGCTGCTCGGTCAGGCCATGTTGATTGAGGGAAGGACGGAAAAACCCCATGGCCGCTTCACGGGCCTGTAGCAGGGTCAGGGTCAAGGATTGGCGCGGTTTGGGCATGGAGGAATGTTCGTCGGGGGATTTAGTTAATGAGTTAACTAAATCTTAGCATCACCGCTGCCCAGTTGTCCGTGGTGAGTGAAATCGAGCACCCGGCCCCCCCTGTGGGAGCGAGCCTGCTCGCGATGGCGGTGTGTCTGTCTCAAGATAATTGACTGACCTACCGCTATCGCGAGCAGGCTCGCTCCCACAGGGTACTGGGGTGTTATTGCCTTTTGTATTCGGCATCGAAACTGCATCAAGCGCCCTTGATCACCCCTTTGAGCACCGTCTTGAAATGCTCCACCTGAGCTTCGCCAAACTGGCCGAACACCTTGTCCTGTTGCTCCTTGGCAATGGCCCAGAGCCCTTCGGTTTCGTCGATGCCCTTGATGGTAAGGCGCACCCGGTCGCCCTCATCACTGACCAGGCCCTTGCGCCTGAGGTTGGCCACGGCCTCTTCGATCTCGCGCACCGGCATCGCCACTTCCCGTTGCAGGTCAGTCAGGTTCAGCCCGGCGTCATTTTCCAGCACCATCAACATCCGCGCTTCGCTGGTACGCAATCCAGTGGACAGTTGCCGTGGTTGGTAGCTGGCCTGGTACGCCCGCAATGCCTGGGTCATCAGGTAGTAAAGATTGTGGCTCAAGCGCCCCTGGAAGTGACTGCTGGGCGCTTGCCCCTCTTCGCGTCGGGTCATGCGCGTGTGGGGCAGGACCATCGAGTAGGCGCCCTGGTGATAGAGCAGCGGCGAGCGACCGAAGTCGTCGAAGGCCACAACCTTGCCGATCATGATCCAGTGATCGCCGCCGTCGACCTGCTGGAATTTTTCACAGTGAAAACGTGCGGCGCAATCGGCGAACACCGGCGCCCCACCGACGCCGCTATCGAATTCGATATCAGCGAAGCGATCTTCCTTGGGCCGGGCGAAGTTGTTCGACAGGTCGATCTGGTCGGCGGCCAATACGTTCACGGCAAAGTGACTGGCCGCTTCGAACACGCCGTGGCTGCTGGAGCGTTTGTCGATGCTCCAGAGAATCAGCGGCGGGTCCAGGGACACCGAGTTGAAACTGTTGGCCGTCACGCCGACCTTGCGGCCATCTTCAGCCGCGGCGGTGACCACGGTCACACCGGTGGCAAAGTTACCCAGGGCGCGGCGGAATGCGCGGGTATCAAAGGGGCTATCGGAAATACTGGACATGCAAGACTCCCGGCCGCCTCAGGTGACGGCCTCGATTTATTGTTTTATGGGCGGGACTCGGCGAGCAGGCGGTCACACCATGGAGGGATCGGGCTCCAGGCCCATCAGTTCGCGCCCGAGGATCTGCGCGCAGACATCGTAGTCGGTGTAGGCATGGGCGCCCGTGAGGTGCGCATCGCGGAACAGCCGTTGCAGTTCGTTGGTTTCGAACCAGGCGCCACCGCCGGCCGCTTCCATCAGCCGATCCACCGCCTGGATGCACATCTTGGTGGCATAGCCCTGGTTGGTTCGCCAGAACGCCAGGGTTTCCCGGCTCGGGTATTCGTGACGCTCGCTGTGCTCGGCGTGCTCCTGCCAGGTTTTTTCGAGGAAGGCCCGGGCCGCCGCCACTTGGTGGGTGGACTCGGCCAGGCGCATGAGCGCCGGGGTGGCCGCCCCCACTGCCGCACCGGTGTAGGCGCGCACGCGGTTGCGGGTTTTCTCGCGAAACACTTCGAGCATGCGTTCGGCCACGCCCAGGCTGACGGTGGAGAAGCCGCTGGCAAAATACGGCCGATACGGCGAGTAGAAGATCTTGCTGTCGGGGTACAGGCCGAAGCCGCCGGACTTGCCTTCCATCATGTCCTTGGCTTTCTGGATCCGGTGTTCCGGCACAAACGCGTTGTCGATGATCAACGTCTTGCTGCCGCTGCCGCGCATGCCCACCGCGAACCAGTCATCACGAATGGCATAGTCGCTTCGAGGCAGTACCGCAAAGCAATAGTCCTGGGTGCCTTCGGCGTTCTTGCGACGAAACCCGACAATCGCCCACTCGGCGTGATCGCAACCGCTGCTCCAGCCCATCTCACCGCTGAACATCACGCCGCCCTCAACCTCTTCGGTTCGACCGAACGGTGCGATGCTGCTGCTGGCGGTGGCATCGGGATCGTCGCCCCAAACTTCTTCCTGGGTCTTGGCCGGGAACATCGCCAACTGATGGCTGTGGGTGCATAGCAGGCTCATGGCCCAGGCCGTACTGGCACAGGCGCCGGCCAGCAGCGCGATGCAATCGGCAAACTGTGGCAGAGAAATCTCCATGCCACCGTATTTCTTCGGCAGGAAGGCCCGATGCATACCGATGCCCTTGAGCAAGGCGATATTCTCGGCCGGAACGCTTCGGTCCTGTTCCGCCTGGAAGGCATTGGCGGCGATGACCGGGAGGATGGGCTTGAGGTCTTCGAGCAGCGGATTTGGCTTTTTCATGGACGGGCTCTTTTATTATTGGCGTCTGCCGATCCCACCTGGACTTGCAGGTTCGTGCTGCAGAAATGGTGGGATCAATGATTAAGGCCGGTCCAGTATGGGCATTCAAGGGCAGCCGAAAAATGCACCTTCCAGATCCAAGATTGTACTTTTCATGGCGAAAGAACCGAGCGATGGCGCGCTCGATCAAGTCCCGCGGCACGGATGATCAAGACAAGCGCCCCGCTCCGGGCCCTTAATAGAGGCATCGCGTGCAGGGCTCTGCACGGAGTTTCCTTTCACTTTGTCAGGTTGCGTCATGATCAATATCGAAACGCCCACCTATTACACCGCCACCAAGAAGTACAACCTCAGCTTCCCCACCCTGGAGCAAGACGTGGAAGCCGATGTCGTGGTGATTGGCGGTGGTTTCTCCGGCATCAACACCGCGCTGGAGCTCGCTGAAAAAGGCATCACCAATATCGTGGTGCTCGAGGCGCGCTACTTGGGCTTCGGTGGTACCGGGCGCAACGGCGGACAGATCATGGCCGGGATCGGGCATGACCTGGAAAAGATCAAGAAGGACGTGGGCGAAGACGGTCTGCGCCAGGTCTTCGAGATCAGCGACCTGGGCGCCGACATCATCAAGGACCGCATCGCCAAATACGCCATCGATGCCGACTTCTGCCACGGCTATGGCTACATGGGCTTCAACGCCCGCCAGGAAAAAACCCTGCGGGCCTGGGAGAAAGACTTCAAGTCGATCAACAGCAAACACGAGATCCGCTTTCTCGGCGGCTCCGACGTCCAGCAGATCATCGGCTCCAAGGCCTACGGCAGCGCCTTGCTGCACATGGGCGGCGGGCATGTGCATTCGCTGAACCTGCTGCTGGGCGAAGCCAAGGCCCTGGCCGGCCACGGCGTGCGTATCTTTGAAAACAGCCCGGCCCTGGAGGTCAGCTACGGCGAACGCATCACCGTGCGCACCGGGCGCGGCTCGGTCAAGGCCAGCAAACTGCTGTGGGCCTGCGACAGCTTCCTCAACAAGCTGGAGCCGGAGCTGCATCGTTCGACCATCAACACCTACGCCTTCCAGATGATGACCGAGCCGTTGTCGGATGAACTGATCCAGCGCATCAGCCCGATCCGCGGTGCCTACAGCGACATTCGCCCGGTGATCGACTACTACCGCGTCACCAATGAAAACCGTTTGCTGTTCGGTGCCGCCACGCCGCTGGTGGAACACATCCCCCAGGACCTCAAGGCCTGGAATCGGCACCTGATGCTGAAGATTTTCCCCTACCTCAAGGACGTGAAAATCGACCTGGCCTGGGGCGGTCCGATGGCGTGCAGCCCGAATCTGTTCCCGCAGATCGGCACCCTGCCCGGCCGCCGCAACGCCTTTTTCGTCCAGGGTTATTCCGGCTTTGGTGTCACGCCGAGCCACATCATCTGCAAGGTGCTGGCCGAGGGCATGAGCGAAGGCTCGGCCCGCTACGACCTGGTCAGTTCCATCAAGCGCCCGACCATCATCGGCAAAGATGCCATCCGCCCGCTGCTGCTGACCGCTGGCAAGTCCTGGCATCAGCTGTCGGGTTACTGGAATGGGCGTCGCTGACGTGTAGTGGGCCTGAATCCGTATCTGAGTGCCTATGGGGCTGCTGCGCAGCCCAACGGGGATAAATCCCCTCGCCACAAAACCACATCCGTCTCAATCATCAGGAGTCACTGCCATGTCCCTCATCACCCTCAAGAAAGACATCCAGCTGTCCGAACTGGACGCCTGGGGCACCGTTGCCGACCTGGGTTCGCAAATCCTCGAAGGCGAAGTCAAAGCCTTCGGCAAGATGACCTTCGGCGCCCCGACCGACGCCATCAGCAGCGCCTACTTCGGCACCACCCAGGGCAAGTTCAGGATGGTGTATCCCTTCGCCGAACAAGCCACCGTGGTCACCGGCGAAGTGGTGCTCACCGACGAAGCCACCGGCCAGAGCACCCGCTACAAGGCCGGCGACAGCTGGTTCGTGACCAAGGGCACGCCAGTGCTGTGGGAAGTGGTCAGCGAGAGTTTCGTCAAGCACTACTTCGCGGTAGCCTGACCGGACAGGGCCGCCGGAATCACCGGCGGCCCGTATGACGAAGGTTACGCCCATGAACCTGATCGCCACCCAGGACATCGCCGGCCACTGCCTGCAAGCGTTCACCCAGCTGATTCCCGCCAGCCGGGCGGCCTTCTACTGCGTCGACCGGCACTTGCAGGCCCATGATTTCAGCCTGCACGGCATGAGCAGCGAGATGCACCGCGATTACCTGGACAATTACTGCCAGTTCGATCCGCTGCAACCGCGCAAATGCGTGTCCGGCGAGCAGGCAGTGGTGCCGCTGGGCCTGGCGATGGCCCGCCAACCGGTACGGGACAACCAGCGCTACCGCAGCTTCTTGCAGCGCCACGGCATTGTGGATGTGGTGGAAGTCTTCGCCCGTCGGGACGGTCAGCCGCACGCCGCCATCTCGTTGCTGCGCACCGCCGAACAAGGTGCCTTCACCAGCCAGCAGTTGAGCCAACTCAACGCCTTGCAGGGCCTGCTGCAACTGGCCGTCGCCCACCTGCCCGACCACGAGGATGCCTTGAGCAATTTGACGCCCAAGGAGCGCCAGATCGCCTTGCTATTGCGTCAGGGCGTCAGCAACAAACACCTGGCCCGGGAGTTGGATGTGGGCTTGCCGACCATCAAGACTCACCTGATCAACCTGTTCCGCAAGGTCGGCGTGAGCAGCCGCACCGAGTTGGTCAGTTCGCTGTTTCTCTGACACGGCTCAACCATCCGGTTGATAGTCCACGACTGCACAGGCGCCCATGATCCGGGTGGACACTTCATCCAACCGGAGCCTTGCAATGAGCACATCTACAGACTGGATCACCGTCGGCGCCCTGGCCGATGGCTTTGCCCCAGAAGCCTTCATCCTGCCAAACCTGGCGGACCTGAGCGGCAAGACCTTCACCCTGAATTTCGCCAATGGCTGGCAGATCGAGCATCGATTCGAGCAAGAAACGTTGTCGTGGCACGCGACCGATGGGCACTCCAGCGGCACGGCACCGTATCGGGCCACGTCGGTGCGCCCGGGCTTGTACCTGGTGGACTTCCTCAAGGGCGAAGGCGCGCAAACCCTGTCGGTCAGCCTGGTGCTCGATACCGCCAACGCGGCGTTCACTGCGGTGATCGGCCGCATGCCCGAGCAGGCACAAACCCGCGAAGGACTGTACGGGCGTGCATTGGCCGGTCAGCCGCTGACGGCTGTCGGTGTCGAATTTCTCCATGGCAGCCTTGATCGCCCTTGGCAGCCAGGCCTCTGCCCGCATGCCCCGAGCACGGAGCTGGTGGGCCTGCGCAACCTGTATCGCTACAGCCCGAGTGAAGTCTACGAACACATTTACCTCAACGACCGGTTCTATGCCTGGCAGTGCCTCAAGGGCGTGGAGCAAGGCCTGTGCGACACCGATCGATGCGACACCTACAAGGTCGCCGATGAGTTGTACCTGTTCGTCTGGCGGGAAAAGATCATCCCGACCCTCGGCCTGGTGCTGATCGACCTGCAACAGCATCGCAGTGACGGCAAGATTTTCGGCTACGCCGGGGTGTCGTTCGATGAGTTTTCCAACTTCCCGGTCAGTTCCTACTGTCAGGTCCTCAACCGCACGGAGTATCCCGATGTCTGAATCTCGCACCGTGGTGATTACCGGCGCCGGCACCGGGATCGGCGCCGCTTGTGCCCGTTTGCACGCGGCCGAAGGCGCCAATCTGGTGTTGATTGGCCGACGCCGCGAGCCCCTGGAGCAACTGGCCGCAGAGATCGGCGGCCTGGTGCTGGTGGGCGATGCGGCTTGCCCGGCGACCTGGGACGGTTTCGTCGCACAGATTCGCCAGCGCTTCGGCCGACTCGATGTGTTGCTGGCCTGTGCCGGTGGCATGGGCCAGGGCAGCGCCACCGAGACCAGCCCACAGGCCTGGGACGCGGCCATGCGCAGCAACCTCGACAGCGCGTTCTACAGCGCACGGGCTTGCTTGCCACTGCTTCAGGAAAGCGCAGGCAACATTGTGCTGGTGGCTTCCATTGCGTCATTGGCAGCGGGGCCGCAGGTTTGCGGCTACACCACCGCCAAGCACGCGCTGCTGGGCCTGAACCGCTCCTTGGCGCGGGATTACGGGCCAAAAGGCGTGCGGGTCAATGCCGTCTGTCCAGGCTGGGTCCGCACACCGATGGCCGATGAGGAAATGCAGGTATTGATGCAGTTCCATGGCGAAACGCTGCAACAGGCCTACGCCCGGGTCTGCGCCGACGTGCCGTTGCGCCGGCCAGCCAGCGCCGAGGAAATTGCCCATATCTGTCGCTTCCTGGCTTGCCCGGACGCGTCGATCATCACCGGCGCGGCGCTGGTGGCCGATGGCGGTTCCAGCATCGTCGACGTGCCGACACTGGCCTTCAGCCGAATGGAGATACCCCATGCCGGATGATCTGGATTTCACAGGTAAGACGGTACTGGTGACTGGCGGTGCCCAAGGCATTGGCCGGGCCATTGTCGAAGGCTTCGCCTGGCGCGGGGCCTGCGTGGTGATCGCCGACCTGGGCCTGACACGGGCCGAAACGCTCGCCGATGAATTGACTGCCGAGGGCTGTCGGGTGGAAGCCGTCGGCGTTGATCTGGCTGACGCCACGGCGATTGCTGCGATGATGGCCGGGCTGGAGCAGCGCCTGGGACGGCTGGATGTGCTGGTGCACAACGCCGGGTACTTTCCGCTGACGGCTTTCGAGCAGATTACGCCGGCGGTACTGGAACGGACGCTGGCGGTGAACCTGTCGGCGCTGTTCTGGCTGACCCAGGCGGCGCTGCCGATGTTCCGGCGCCAGGGCCAAGGTTGTGTGCTGGTGACTTCATCGGTCACCGGCCCACGGGTGGCGTATCCGGGGCTCAGCCATTACGCCGCGTCCAAAGCCGGGGTCAATGGTTTCATTCGCAACGCGGCGCTGGAACTGGCGGCTGAGAATGTCCGGGTCAACGGCGTCGAACCCGGCATGATCGCGACACCGGCCATGGCCAACCTCGGTGACGATGACCTCAACCAGGACATCGCCCGGCGGGTCCCTCTGGGGCGCTTGGGCAAACCGGCCGACATCGCCGACGCCATGCTGTTCCTGGCGTCCGACCTGGCCAGCTATGTGACTGGCCAGACCCTGGTGGTCGACGGCGGCTCGACCTTGCCGGAGGTTTGAAGCGGGGTTGGCTTGCGGTGGTGGTGACAGAACCACCGCCATCGCGAGCAGGCTCGCTCCCACATGGGTTCCAGGTGTTCACCGCAATCGCACAGCACCACAACCCCTTTGTGGGAGCGGGCTTGCTCGCGAAAGCGGTGTATCTGTCACAGAGATGTTGAATGTGCCGCCGCCTTCGCGGGCTAGCCCGGCTCCCACAGGTTCAGCTGTGTCCCCAATGCCGCACACACCACAACTCCCCTGTGGGAGCGGGCTTGCTCGTGAAAGCGGTGTATCTGTCACAGAGATGTTGAATGTGCCGCCGTCATCGCGGGCAAGCCCGGCTCCCACAGGTTCAGCTGTGTCCCCAATGCCGCACACACCACAACTCCCCTGTGGGAGCGAGCCTGCTCGCGATGGCGGTAGTTCGGCCAACAACCATCCCGCCTCAAACCATCCCCAAGGCCTGCTGCAGGTGGCTGGAGCGAAAATCCTTGGGTGACTGTTCGAACTGCTTCTTGAACGAACGGCTGAAGTGAGCCGAGTCGGTGAACCCCCATTTATAGGCGATCGAGGTAATGGATTCGTCCCGCAGGAACGGGTTGCTCAGGTCATCGGCACTGCGCTTGAGCCGTGCCCGCTGGATGTAGCGGCAGACGCTGTCATCCTGCTCTTCGAACAAACGGTACAGGTGCCGCACCGAGATGTTCAGGCGATTGGCCAACCCGACCGGGCTCAGGCCGGGCTGGCTCAAGGATTCGTCGATGACCTTCTGCACATAGCTGCGCAGATGGCTGCCCTGCAGCGACACAGCGTCATCGCGGGCATCGGTGGTGTGTTCCAGCGCCGACCCCAGCAGCGAGACAAACGCATTCTGCAAGGCTTCCCCCTCACCCGCCACGCCCTCGCCGTCCGGGGTGTCCTTGCACAACTGATCCATCAGCACATGCAGCATCCGCCCGCAGGCCTTGCTCGAAGAGACCTTGCCGAAGGTCTCGGTCTCTGCGCCCAGTTGTCTCGACACATCCTGGCGAGACAAGGACAGCACGGCGTGCTCGATCAAGCCGAACGGGCTGATCTCAAGCGAGCCGGCCGAATCCATCAACAGCAGCTCACCGGGGGCCAGTTGGATGCTCAGGCCGTTCTGGGTGATGCGGCAGTAACCACTGCGCTGACTGACCAGCAGGCAATCCTGATCATCGTCGTGATCCGGATTGGGTGAATGGCGCTTGATGGAGCCGGCGTTGGTGCGCAGGTTGGAAAGGGATAGGCCGCCACGGCAGAAATTCGATACCTGACCGATGAACAACGCACGATTAAACGCCAACTCCGTCTCGAAGTGACCGCAAGTGGCGCGCAGATCCCGGTTCCAGGATTCCAGCCCGTCTTGCCCAACCTGTTGCATGCTCATGGCGCTCTCCGCAGTGGCTTATTGTTTTTGTACGGCAATAGTTAACATGTTATCTATATGCACGCAACAAGTACCTGATCGCCAGAGCAGTAGCAGGATTGATGCCAGGGCATCACAACAGAATCAAAGGTTCCTCAAGACCCGTTGCAAGCCGCTCAAGACCGTCAGCAACGCCCTGCGCTGCTCGTGTCCGATAGGAATGTAACGACGAAACGCCGGCATGCGGTTGACCACCTCGCTGCCGCCCATGTGCTCCAGGCACACACGCCATTCGCGCCCTTGCAGCTCGATGCGCAAGCGCTTGAAGTCCAGTGGCATGAGCGCCTGATACAACGCCGGGTCCTGCTCTACAGCCTCCTGTAACCGGGCCGCCAACGCCGTGTCCCCGCCCCGCGGCCGGCAGCGAATGCCATTGCGGCGAATGGCCCCGCCATGGTGCAGTTCCAGGCGCGCCATGCCCTCTATCGATGCCGGCACACGCAGCACGAACTCAGTCATCACCAGGTGCATCAGGAGCTGTGACTCGGTGCGTTCGACAACCTCCAGACGAAGGCTGCCGTCGTCGGTGACCAGCGTCGCCGACGCCGGCCCCGATAACTCGAATCGAGCCAACCCGAGGTTGCGCCGCAGATATTCCAGGGTTACCCCAGGCCGATAACCGGCCGGGACCCGGCTGGCGCTGAACAGCTCAGACAGTTTTTGCAGCACGCTCGTCAAACGCATCGACAGGTTGCCCTGGTTCATGGGAAAACTCCTTGGCCAGCACGTCTTCCACCGACGCCGGCGTGAATGGATTGACCTTCTGCACCACCAGGGTCCAGAACAACGCATAGGCTGCGGTGCCACCGAGCATCACCGCGAACGGGATGTAGATGTCCGCCGGGTTCATGCCCGGTGGCGTGATGAACCACATGCCCAACACGATGCCGACGCTGGACAGGATCTGTGGCAACGGGAACCACGGCGAGCGATAGGCCCGTGGCAGGTCGGGCCGACGGATCCGCAGGCTGACCACCGACACGGTCACCAGCAGGTAGGCAAAACTCCAGGCACACACCGCCGCCAATACCAGGTGCATGATGTTGTCGGTGTTGCCGCCGAGCCACAGCGCGTGCAGGCAAGGAATCAGCACCGCCACCACGATGCACAGTAGCGGCGTCTTGAAGCGCGGGTGCAGGTAGGTAAAGACCTTCGGCAGAGCACCGTCCACCGCCATTCCATAAAGAATCCGCGGCACGCCGGCCATCAGGGTGTTGATGGTCGCAGCGCCGGCAAACAGAAAGCCGATCCCCAGCCATATCGGGCCGATATCACCCATGACCTGTTCGGCGAAGCGCGGAATCGCCATGGGCGTGTCCAGCAGGTGCACGCCGCTGGCAGCGTCCAGCAGCACGTTTTCCACCTGGCGTTTCATGGCTGCGCCGTAGATGAACATGCACGAAGCGACACCCAACAAGCCCAGCACCATCGCCCTGGGCATGACCTTGGCCGAGTTGCGCAGGTCCGGCGCCAATGGCGTCACGAACTCGCAACCGACAAACATGAACATTGCCATGCCCACCAGCGACAATATGGTGATCAGGTCAGTGCCCACCAGCGAGACGCCGAACCAGCCCTCCAGTTGCACCGCCGGCGCGGCGATCAGGCCCAGCACACCGAACACCATCAACGTGGTCCACATGCCGAAGGTCAGGATGATCTCGGCCCTGCCAAACGCGCTGACACCGAAAGCGTTGAGGACCCCGAAGACGATGACGAAGCCGACCCCAAGCAGCCAGGAGCCCCCGGCGGACTCGGCCAGGGTGTTCAGGTGTTCGAAGTTCACCAGTGCCATGACCCCGGAAAGAATGGTCTCGGCGGTGCCGGCGAACACGTGCACGATCAGATAGGCCGACAGCGTGCCGGTGATCGCAAAGAAGCGCCCCATGCCACAGTTGATGTAGTCATAGACCGAACCGGTGGTGGGCAGGATCGACGCGGCCTCGGCGAACGTGGTCGCCTGGGCCAGCATCATCACCACGGCGATCAGCATGGCCACGGCAAACGCGCTGCCGCCGATACCGAAACCCATGGTCGCGGTGAGAATCACCGGGCTGGCCATGATCAGGCCAATGGTGCTGGCCAGGGCGGTGGGAAAGCCCACCGTGCCCCGGTTCAAGTGGGCGGTGAGCCGGTCATTGATCGACATGGTGCAGATCCTCGAGAAGCGGATTTTTAGTATGGATGCCACCGCCGTCCAGGAGCCGGCATTCGAGCCCCCCAGCCAGTCCCTGATCGAAACGGCGTTGCGTGCAGCCTCACTTTGCGCCGCGCCGTCCCGGGCGTCTTGCCCATGTCTGCCGCCGGTTTTGTTGCTGCCTGCCAGCGTCCGTCACCTGGCGGGCTGGGTCAATTCCCTGGCAGCCAGGTGAAAGACTTCCCCGCCCCCCGCTCGCCTTAATGCGTGCTCTGCCATCCAACCACACTGGGGAAACACCATGGAGCACACACATCACACACCACCGCTGCGCCACGCCATTGGCCTGGGCATCGCCTTGCTGGTCGCCGGGCCGTCGGTCCAGGCCTATGAGCTTTACGCCGACGAAGACACCACTGTCACCGGTAACTTCCTGGCGGTCTACGGGATGTTCAACAGCCGCAAGAACTACGACGGCAACACCGGCGGTTCGAGCTGGCGGGAAGGTTTCATCAAGTATGGCCTGAGTATCGAGCAGACACTCGCAAGCATGGGCAGTGTCTACGGCACGGCCAATATGGTCAGCTCCGGCACCTGGGGCGACGGCGATCCGGCCGGCCTGAGCGACGGTTCCGAACGCACCACCCAGTTCGATGAAGCCTTCGCCGGCTGGCGTTCGGGGGATCTGTTTCCGGTGCTGGGCAAGGATGGCGTCGACCTGTCCTATGGTCGCCAGGTGATCACCCTGGGCGATGGTTTCATCATCAACGACGACGGCTTGAACCTGGGCAAAGGCCCAGCGGATGGCGAGTTCAATCGGGGCGGCGCCTATTACCTGGCGGCCCGTCACGCCTTCGACAAGACCGCCGTGCTGCGCCTGGGCGGCAAGGAAGGCGTGCATGGCAGCCTGATGTGGATCAAGTCCGATAACCGCGCCCAGGCCAACACCGAAATGGCCGCCGGTACCCTGGAATACACCCGCGCGCCCGGCACCCTGGGCTTGACCTACATCCATGGCATCGACGTCGATGATCACTACGCCAGCGACTTCCAGAAGCAGCGCGAAGGCATGGACATCTACAGCCTGCGCGGCAGCGGCAACGCCGGCATCGAAAACGCTCACTTCGCCTTCGAATACGCCTGGCAGGACAAGGACGCCGGCCCGGAAAAAGCCTGGTACACCGAGGCCGGCTATACCTTCTCCGAGCTGCCCTGGACGCCGGACCTGACCTATCGCTACAGCCGCTACTCGCAGAACTGGGACTCGATGTTCAACGGCCTGAGCCGTGGCTACGGGACCTGGTTCCAGGGCGAAGTGGCCGGCAACTATTCCGGCCCGTTCAACAGCAATACCGCCATCCAGCACGTCGGCCTCAAGCTCAAGCCGGCGGAAACCGTGACCCTCGGCGCGCTGCTCTTCGACTACAAGACCCTGCACACCCGCCAGGCCTTGAACCTCGACGGCCGAGAGCTGGACCTGTATGTGGAATGGGCGCTGAACGAGCACCTGATCGTCACGCCGCTGGTGGGCCTGTACAAGCCGGAAAAGGACGAGAGCAACGGTGGCAATCAGGTGGGCAGCAACGGCACCAACGTCTACAGCCAACTGGTGGTGGCAGTGCCGTTCTGAACGCATCGGGAGCGGCCAGGACGGCGGCTCCCGATCCGCTTACTGTTTATGCTGATGCAGCATCGTCTGGATCTGATGCGTCGCCTGGCGGGTACTCTCCGCCAGCTTGCGCACCTCATCGGCTACCACGGAGAAGCCCCGTCCGACCTCCCCCGCCCTGGCGGCCTCGATCGCCGCGTTCAAGGCCAACAGGTTGGTCTGGTCGGCAATCCCCTTGATCACCCCCACCACCGTGGCGATCTGGGCGTAGGTGACCTGGTTCTGCTCCAACATGCGCTGGTGGGTGGATTGGGCCGAACGCTCATCACTGATGTCACGCACCGCGCCAATGACCCGCACCAGCCGCCCATGGGCATCCCGTACCGCGCGCCCGCGCTCACGGCACCAGATGTAGTCGCGGCTGTTGTGGCGCATGCGGTACTCGAAAACGTATTCGCCGCTGCCCTGGGAACCGAGGATCTCCCGGTCGAAAATCGCCATGATCTTCGGCAGGTCGTCCGGGTGGGTGATCCCCACCTGGGCATCCCAGCCATCGGGCAGCTCGTCTGGCCTGTAGCCCAGCAGCGAGCGGAACTGGCTGGAAAAACGCATGCCGCTGGCAGGGTGCTGAAGATCGCCATTGACCACCGTGATGTCCCAGCAGCCTTCGGTCAGGGTCGATTGCAGCAACTCCCAGATCTGCGCTTCCTGGCGTTGCTGCTGCAACTGCTGGCGGTATTCATCCAACTGCATCTGCAGTTCGCGTTCGCGCAACTCCGCTTGGGCCAGGTGCTGATGCACCGTTTCGAGTTCACGCTCGCCTTGCTGACTTCGGGCCACTTGCTCGCCCAACTGCTCTTCGAGTCGAAGAAAGCGCTCGGTGCCTTCCGCCATCTGTCGAGCGTGCCGGGCCAGGCACGCCCGCAGCTGCGGATACGCGTCGAGCACGGCTGTGTCGTCGGTTTCACCGGCCAGCGCCCGTTGCACCTGGGCGCTCAATGCCAGCTTCTGTCTGTTGGTCTGGAGAAACATCGCCCGCCCCTTTGCCCATCACGTCGAAACACCGATCTGACCGCAAACCGACGACGCTGGCTTGTTCCTGGCTGCAATGGGTTTTGCTCCTGGCTGCCAACGCCTCCCTGGCAGGCACAGACATACGTCACGGCAGGCACAGTCAAGCCGCGCCATCCGCCAGCGATTAACCTCGGGTTTTCTCTTGTTCGCGATCAGGAAACTCCCATGAGCGATATTGCCCTGCTGCCTCAGGTCGACGCCTTTCTCGGTCGGCGTCACGCCCTGTTCATCGACGGCCGCTACGTCGAAAGCCAAGGCGGCCAGACCCTGGACGTCATCAACCCCGCCACCGGTCAAGTCATCGCCCAGGTCAGCGACGCCATGGCTGCCGATATCGACGCGGCAGTGGAGTCGTCCCGGCGCGGCTTCAAGGAATGGTCCCAGACGGCACCGGCGGTCCGGGGCCATGTGTTGCTCAAGCTGGCTGACCTGATGGAGCAGAACCGCGAAGAACTGGCGCAGATCGAAACCTGCCAGTCGGGCAAGATCATTCACATTTCCCGCGCCTTCGAAGTCGACCAGGCCGCTCACTTCCTGCGCTACTACGCCGGCTGGGCCACCAAGATTGGCGGCCAGACCATCACCCCGTCGCTGCCCTCCTTCGCCGGTGAGCGCTACACCGCGTTCACCCTGCGCGAACCGGTCGGCGTGGTGGTGGGTATCGTGCCGTGGAATTTTTCCACCATGATCGCCATCTGGAAACTTGCCTCGGCGCTGGTGACTGGCTGCAGCGTCATCATCAAGCCCAGCGAATTCACGCCGCTGACCATCCTGCGCATCGCCGAACTGGCCATGCAGGCCGGCCTGCCGGCGGGCGCCCTGAACGTGCTCACCGGTGGGGGTCAGGTGGGTAAAGGCTTGATCGAGCACCCGGGCACCAACAAGGTTTCGTTCACTGGCTCCGTGCCGACCGGCATCGCGGTGGGCCAGACGGCGATGGGTGCGGGACTGACCCGTGCCACCCTGGAGCTGGGCGGCAAGAACGCGGCGGGGTTCCTGCCGGATGTGGATCCGGACGTGGCGGTCAACGGCATCATCGAAGCCGGTTTCCTGCACTCAGGGCAAATCTGCGCCGCAGCGGAACGGTTCTTCGTCCACCGCTCGCAGATCGAGCCAATCATGGACAAACTGGCCCAGCGCCTGGGCCAGCTCACCATCGGCTCCCCCTGGATGAAGGCACCCAGTTCGGCCCGGTCAGCAACCGCCCGCACCAACGCAAACTCGGCGAATGCTTCGCCAAGGCCCGGGCGCAGAACAACACCATCGTCCACGGCGGCAACCTGATCGAGGGGCCGGGCTGTTATGTCGAACCGACCATCATCCTCGCCCACCGTCGTGACGACACGTTGCTCCACGAAGAAACCTTCGGCCCCATCGCGACGTTCTTTCCCTACGACAGTGAGGAGGAACTGCTGGACCTGATGAACGACAGCCCATACGGCCTGAGCGCCAGCCTCTGGACCCAGAACTTGAGCAAGGCCCTGCGCATGGTACCGGCCATCGAAGCCGGCACCGTCTGGGTGAACATGCACACCCTGCTCGACCCGGCCGTGCCGTTCGGTGGCAGCAAAGCCTCGGGGATCGGCCGGGAGTTCGGTGGTGCCTTCATCGATGACTACACCGAACTCAAATCAGTGATGATTCGCTACTGAGGACCGCGGCCGCGTTCGCCCTGGAGATCCGGCTCGTCTCAACCCACCCAGCCGACTGCCGTCTTGGGAATGACATCGGACTCATCGAGCTTGGATGCAAACATGCTCACCGCTTCGAGTGCGTCCGTGGTGCCGGCCCTGATCTGCACGATGACCGATCCGGCCTGGTCGGCCAGGGTCACCCCGCGCAACGCCCCCTCATGGGTCACGCTCATGCTGGCGACCGCTTCGCGGGTTTCGGACAGGATCATGTTGATCATTTCCGCGATCTCCGACGTCGAGCGACTGGTACGCCCGGCCAGTTGCCTGACTTCGTCGGCCACCACCGCGAACCCCCGTCCCTGATCACCGGCCCGCGCCGCCTCGATGGCGGCGTTCAGGGCCAGCAGGTTGGTCTGCTCGGCAATGCCGCGAATGGTATTGACGATTGCCGTGATCTCTTCCGAACGAGCCCCCAGTTGCCCGACCAGGCGCGCGGAGGCACCGATGTTGTCGGCAATCTCGCGCATTTCCTTGGCCGTCTGATGGATCACCTGGGCGCCCTGCTCGGCGACCCTCTCGGTCTCGGCGGAGATGTGATAGGCACGGGACGCCCCTCGGGAATCTTCCTCGAACTTCTCCACCCGTTCGGTGATGTCGGTGGCGAACTTGACGATCTTGCTCAACTTGCCTTCAGCGTCGTAGACCGGGTTGTAACTCGCCTCCAGCCAGACCACCTTGCCGTGCTTGCCGATACGCTTGAACTGGCCGCTGAAAAACTCACCGGCGTTGAGACGGCGCCAGAAATCGCTGTACTCGGAACGGCTGACCAGCTCCGGTTCGCAAAACATCCGGTGATGCTTGCCCTTGAGCTCAGTCAGCGAGTAGTTCATGACGTGCAGGAAATTATCGTTTGCGGTCAGGATGTTGCCGCCCAGGTCAAACTCGATCACCGCCATGGCCCGGTCGAGCGCCGCCAGCCTGCCGCGGGTTTCGGCCTCGTTCGCGACTTTGGCCGTGACGTCCAGTGCGTACTTGACCACCTTCACGACGCGGCCATTTTCATCCTTTACAGGGTTGTAGCTGGCTTCCAGCCAGATGTGCTGGCCTTGTCCGCCGACGCGTTGAAAAGTGCCGGAAACGAACTGACCGGCACGCAACTGATTCCAGAATTCGCGATATTCAGCGCTGCCTGACAGCTTGGGGGTACAGAAGTCACGATGGGACAGGCCGCCCAACTGGTCCGCACGGTAACCCATCGTACTGAGAAAATTCTCATTGGCCCGAAGCAACTTGCCATCGGGGCTGAACTCGACAACGGCCATCGACCGTTCCAATGCACCAACCAATCCCTTGTAGGTTGCCAACTCGGCTGTCCTGGCCATCAGTTCGTTTTTTAGCGTTGAATTAAACATGACGTACCCCTCGACGAAACTACAAATCAGTCGGACCTTGTAGGGCTATCGACTCATCAGTCGGGGGCTTGATACCGCCTAACAAAATTATGTATTGACGTCAAGAAAGCATCGCAAGGACCCTAACGATCTAATCCGGTCAGCGGCTCGAGCACTGCTCCAGTATTGCGCTGGCCTCGCGGGTAAAGCGGTAGCTTTTGTCAGGCTGAAAAAGAATGACGCCCTCATCACACAACCGTCTGAGCACTTCACGGACACTGACAAGCGACAACTCGGCAGCAAACAGCCCCAGGTAGTGGTGCACCCCGCGCACGTTGATGGAACGCCCATCCCTGGCGGCAACGAGCAAGGCATCGATGACCTTGAGGCGGATCAGGCTGGTGCGCAGCCCGTAATGTCGCAGCAACTCACGGATGCTGTGACGGTCGTCTTCGGGGGGTTGTCGAGTGGCCGCTGTCTCGCCTTGTTTATGTGTAGCGGGAGACGCGGATGCGGAATGTCTGTACATGCGAATAGTCCTTTTCAAAATGTACGGGTAGCAAAAGTCCGGTGACCTCTTCCCAACCAAGGGGCTTGCCGTCCCTGTCGGCAAGCCCCTTGGGAGTCCTTTAGCGAACGGGACGCTCGTTGATCGTGCTGGCCGCTTGGAACAGGATTTGCGCGACGAAATCGATTTCCTGTTCGGTGATGATCAGCGGTGGCAAGAAGCGCACGGTCGCGCCATGGCGCCCGCCCAGTTCGACGATCAAGCCATGCTTCAGGCAGGCCTGCTGGAACGCCTTGGCCCGGGTAGTATCCGCCGGTGCATGCCCCTGCACGTCGACGGTGCCCTGTGGGTCAACGATTTCCATGCCCAGCATCAGCCCGCGCCCACGCACGTCGCCAATCCAGGCGAACTCGCTTTGCAGCGCCTGTAGCTGTTTGCGCAGGTGGGCGCCCACGGTTTCGGCATGCTTGACCAGGCCTTCATCGCGAATGAAGCGCAAGGTCGCGGTGCCGGCTGCCATGGCCAGCTGATTGCCGCGGAACGTGCCGGCGTGGGCGCCCGGTTGCCAGGTGTCCAGCGAATCGTTGTAGACCATCACCGCCAGCGGCAGGCCTCCGCCGATGGCCTTGGACAGGGTGATGACGTCCGGGGTGATCCCCGACTGCTCGAAGCCGAACATCCGGCCACTGCGGCCGATGCCGCACTGGATCTCGTCGACGATCAGCGGAATGCCGTGGGCCTGGGTCAAGCGGCGCAGTTCCTGGAGCCAGCGGTCCGGCGCGGCAATCACCCCGCCCTCGCCCTGGATCGGCTCCAGGATCATCGCCGCCGGGGCGGTCACGCCACTTTCCGGGTCATTGAGCAGATGCTCCAGATACCGCACGTTCAACGTCACGCCTTGGTCCCCGGCCACCCCGAACGGGCAACGGAAATCATGGGGATACGGCAAGCGTTGCACCCCCGGCGTCAGTGCGCCGAGGGCATTTTTCGGCGACAGGTTGCCGCTGATGGCCAGCGTGCCCAGGGTCATCCCGTGATAAGCGCCTTCGAACGCTAGCACCGAGTGGCGGCCGGTGGCGGTGCGGGTGAGCTTGAGCGCGGCTTCGACCGCGTCGGCACCGCTCGGGCCGCAGAATTGGATGCGGGCGTTACGGGCGAATTCGCTGGGCAGGCAGGCGAAGATCTCCTGGACGAAAGCGTCCTTGACCGGGGTCATGAGGTCGAGGGTGTGCATGGGCACGCCGGCCGCCATGACCTGGGTGATGGCTTCGACGATCACCGGGTGGTTATGACCCAGGGCCAGGGTGCCGGCGCCCGCCAGGCAGTCAACGAACACCTGCCCGCGGCTGTCCTGCACATAGATGCCATGGGCCCGTTCGAGCACCAGGGGAATGCGTCGCGGGTAGCTGCGGGCATTGGATTCCTGCTGTTGCTGGCGCTCCAGCAGCGGCGTCGGATCCAGGCAGTAAGGGCTCGACAGACCGGTGTGCAACAGGCGTAGCTGTGGCGCGCCACCCGTCGTGGCATTTGAAAAAGCGTTCATGATTTCCTCCATGGAGGCTGGGTTTGGAAGGGAACAACAGCCTGAAAACAAACATCCGTGACACGGCAAACCGGGCGCGGGAAGATTGCCTTCCCGCGCCCCTGGGCTTACATGTCGTAACGCAGGATCATGCCCAACGTGCGTGGTGCGCCGACGTCGATAATGTCGTCGCTGCGGTTGTTGGTGACATATTCCTTGTCGAACGCGTTCTTGACGTAGGCGGACACGGCGACGTTCTTGGTGAGCTTGTACTCGGTGTTGAAGTTGACCAGTACGTAGTTGTCGCTCCGACGCTCACCGGTGACCTTGCCGTTGGAATCGAATTCGTATTCCGAAGGCGCAGTGCTTTGATAGGTCACGTCCGTACCGAACATCAGGCGGTCGTCGTAGTGATAGACACCGCCCACCGACATCTTGTACTTGGGCGAAGCGAGGAACGATTCGCCGCTCATGTCCTGCCCCCTACCGGTGACGAAGTCTTTGTACTTGCCATCGGTGATGGAACCACCCATGTTCAGCGTCAGCTGTTCGGTGACATCTTTCTCGACGAATACCTCCAGGCCTTTGATGTCACTGCGACCGGCGTTGAAGACATCAATGAACTGACTGCCGGTGCGCCGCACGCTGACCTGTTGATCCTTCCAGTCGGTGTAGTACAGATTGGCGCGGGTACGTAGCGTCTTGTCAAAGAACGAACCACGGTAAGACAGCTCGTAGTTGGTGGTGTACTCCGGGTCATAGGCCTGGTGACCGCTACCGGCGCGTACGTTGACGCCTCCGCCGCGATAGCCTTTTTGAACAGTGAAACCGAGGTATTGATCCGTGGCCAGTTCGTAGTCGATACCGAGTTTAGGTAGCAAAGCGTCAAACGACTTCTTAACTTGGGCTGCGCTGGAAAAGGTATCTTCTTCGACGTCGGTATCATTCGTCTCGTGGTCGTAGCGCAGGCCGGTAATCAATGTCCAGCGCGGGGCGAACGTCCAGTTGACTTCACCGAACACCGCCTTGTTCTCGATTTTGGTCTCACCTTTGACGCTGCCATTGTCCACGGGATCAGTAGCAAGTAACCGATCATGGAACTTGTTCGTGTTATGCCCGTAGTAGGCACCAACGACACTTTTCAGTGTGTCCGAGGCGTAATTCAGACGCAGCTCCTGACTGAACAGATCACCCTCGTGCTTACGCAGAATTACGTCATTACTCAGAGCGGTCTGATCAGAGTCCAGACGGTTACTGTAGTCAGAGCTGGTATTGGCCGTTAGGCTCGTCAACGTCCAGGCATCATTCAGACGATAGTCCACCTTGGCGCTGAGGGTGTCCTGCTTGAGATTGTCGAAAGCCTCGGTGTTGGAGGAGATATCGTAATAGCTGGGTTTGCCATCAGCACCGCGCATCGTCGAGCGGTCGCCCTGGCGGTGTTCGCTATGGGCGTAGGTCAACAAAACATCTGTATCGTCATTCGGCAGGATCAGCAATTTGCCACGTGTGTTGCTGGTGCGATGCGGGTTGGCGTCCTTATCGAGCGCGGTGTTGCGGATGTAGCCGTCGCCGTCGGTATAGTCCACAGCAATCCGGCCGGCGATCTTATCATCGACGATCGCGCCACCACCTGCTACGGCCGCCCCATGCTCACCATAGTTCCCCATACTGGTTTGCGCCGAGAAGCTGGGCTGGAACGTCGGTTTCTTGGTCTCGATCACCACTGCACCAGCCAGGGAGTTACGACCTTGGGTAGTGGATTGCGGGCCGAGGAAGACTTCGACCTGCTCGGCATCCCAGAGCGGTACCGGGCTTAAGGTTAGCGCCCGACTCGGTTGCACGGCACCGTCGACATACACCGAGATTGGTCCATTGATGGTTGCCGGCCCTTGGTCGTCAAACCCCGACACCGGCACGCCACGAATCCCCCAGGTTTCATTGTCCGCCTGGCTATAGACACCCGGTGTACGAGCGAACAGGTCCACAAGGTTCTTATCGTTGTGCTCACGCAGCTTCTCTTCGGTAACCACCACAACGCTGGACTGGGTCTGCTCCAGGGTACGGTTGATTTTCTCACCCGTCACAGTGATCGGAGCGATCTCCACGGCAGTGGACTCTTCCGCTGCCCATGCACAGTTGCCGAGGCCGATTGCCGACCCCACAGCCAACGCAATTGTATTCTTTTTGAAATTCAAGCCCCGCACCCCTGCGACAGATATTTTTGGTTTTTTTGAGCTGGCCGAACGCTGTTTGGCGCCAGCGGAGCGGAGTCTAATCCAAAAAAAAAATTAAATAAATAGTATTGATAATCTCTCTCATTTGTACCTAGTATGTCGTCCTGTATTAGATCCAAAACACTACAGACGAGTCCTACAGAGGCGCCTGGCGCGCCATCTTCAGGTCTCGTAACGGGTCGAAAAAGATAGAAGAGGATGTGCAAGGATGACCTCAATCGAACACCTGGACAGGCGTTCCGAGCCTTTTTCAATGACTTCCACGGACGGCGGTGAACACTCGTTGCCCGTGTTGGTGCAGGCGACGCCTGGGCAGTCGATTCACGATTTGGACGCCTCGCTGCGCGACATCCTGCCCCATGTGCTGAACACCGTGGGCGGGGTCTTGCTTCGCGGCTTCAACGTGGCGACCCCGATCGACTTTAAGCGCTTCGCCGCCAGCTTCGGTGCCCCCCTGGCCAGCTACGAATTCGGCTCCACGCCGCGCAGTAAAGTCTTCGCCGGGGTGTACAGCTCCACGGAATACCCGGCCCATCAGTTCATCCCCCTGCACAACGAGCAGGCCTATACCCGACCCTGGCCTTCGCGCATCTGGTTCCACTGCATCAAGGCCAGTGAAACCGGCGGCGAGACGCCGATTGCCGACAGTCGCCTGATCTACCAGCGCATGCCCACCGAGATCCGCGAGCTGTTCGCCAGCCGCGAGCTGCTTTACGTGCGCAACTACAGCGGCGCCCTGGACCTGCCCTGGCAGAAAGTCTTCAACACCGAGGACCGGGCCCAGGTCGAACGCTACTGCCAGGACAACGACATCGAGTGGGAATGGAAAGCCGACGGTGACCTGCGCACCCGTCAGCGTTGCGCGGCGGTGCAGCAGCATCCCGAGACCGGCGAGTGGGTCTGGTTCAACCAGGCTCACTTGTTCCATGTGTCGGCCATCGAACCGAGCGTACGCGCCAGCCTCCTGGCCGCCGTGGGTGAAGAGAACCTGCCGCGCCATGTGTATTTCGGCGACGGCTCGGCCATCCCCGACGAGATGCTCGACCGCGTGCGCGAGGTCTACCGCCAGACCGCCGTCAGCTTCCCCTGGCAGCCCGGCGACGTGCTGATGCTCGATAACCGACTGGTCGCACACGGTCGCAATCCTTACACCGGTGACCGCAAGGTCATCGTGGCCATGGCGTGAATTGCACAATGTCTTCATTCGAACAGTGGATCGAAGTGCTGGAAACCAATTCCCGGCGCTTTCCAGAACGTGCTGCCCTGCACTTTTTGCCGGACGGCGTCACGATCGGCGAAACCCTGACTTTCTCTCAATTGCATGAGCAGTCCCAGTCCCTGGCGGCCGCGTTGCAGTCGCGTTATGCGCCGGGTGATCGCGTGCTGTTGATGCTGCCCAGCAGCCTCGACTACGCCCGGGCGTTCTGTGCCTGCCTGTATGCCGGCATGATCGCCGTGCCGTTGTTTCCGCCGCCGTCGCGCAAACCGCGGCACCTCGAACGCGTGCGCAACGTGGTGGTGGACGCTGAGCCGGCACTGATTCTCGCCCCGGCAGATCACTGCGAAGGCTTGTTGGAACTGGTGGAGGGCCGTGTCGACGTGCTCACCGTCCAGCACCTGGGCACACCACCGCCCAGCCAATGGCAACGCCCGGCCATCGACGGTTCGACCGTGGCCTTCCTGCAATACACCTCCGGCTCCACCGGCTCGCCCAAGGGCGTCGAGGTGCGTCAGCGCAACCTGATCGCCAACGTCGAGCTGATGCGCCAGGCCTATGGTTTCGATGAGCACGGCGCCATGGTCAACTGGCTGCCGCTATACCACGACATGGGCCTGATCGGTGGCCTGCTGGCGCCGATCTACAGCGGTATGCCCTGCTACTTGATGGCTTCGCAAACCTTCGTCAACGCACCGTCGACCTGGTTGCAGGCATTGAGTCGCTACCGCGGCACCGTCAGTTTCGCGCCGAATTTCGCCTATGCCCTGTGCAATCGGGTGGTCAGCGACAACCTGATCGCCCAACTGGACCTGAGCGCCTGGAAACACGCCATCAACGGCGCCGAGCCGATCCACCCCGGCACCCTGGAAACCTTCGCCCAGCGCTTTGCCGCCTGTGGCCTCAACCCGTTGGCGATCAGCCCCGGTTACGGCCAGGCCGAAGCGACTCTGTGTGTCAGCGCTACGCCGGAAGACGCCTTGCCAGTGACGCTGCGCCTGGACAAAGCGGTGTTGGAAACCGGTCGCGTGGCCCTGGCGGCCGCCGGTGCCGCCGCCGTCGAATTCGTCGCCTGTGGCTTCCCCCAGGCTTTGCACAGCATTGCCATCGTCGACCCGCAAACCCATGAGCGCTGCGCTGCCGATCGCATCGGTGAAGTGTGGCTGAAGGGGCCGAGCAACGCCGAGTCCTATTGGAAAAACCCCGAGGCCACCCGCGAAGCCTTTGAAGCGCGCATTGTCGGCTCGACCGACCATTACCTGCGCTCCGGCGACCTGGGTTTCATGCACGAGGGCCAGGTGGTGATCTGCGGGCGGCTCAAGGACTTGCTGATTCTCAACGGACGCAACCTGTACCCCCACGACATCGAGTTCGCCATCACCGATGCCGAACCGGGCATCCGCACCGGGCGCATCGCCGCGTTCTCGGAAATGGACCCGACCCTGGGCCGGGAGAAACTGGTGATCGTCGCCGAGCCGCAGCGCAAGTTCGTCGACCCGGCGCGGCACCCGGCGCTGTTCGCCTCGATGCAGAACGCCGTGCGCGAAGCCGCCGACTGCGGCATCGACCAGATTGTGCTGGTGGAAGCCGGCACCATCCCGATGACCACCAGTGGCAAAATCGCCCGCCAAGGTGCGCGCAAGCAACTGGCGGCGGGTACGCTGAGCATCATCGCCCAGAGCGGCGGGCAGCTCGCTTCCAGCGGCGAAACCCTGGAACTCGGCCAACTCAGAGGTCTTGTGCAGGCTTCGGCGCAAGACGCCCAGGCCGCTTGCCGGCAATGGCTCCAGCAGACCTTGCACGGGGTGAATCCGTATCTGCTTCCAGACTTCGAACGGAGTCTGATCGGCCAAGGCCTGGACTCCATCGGCGTCGCCGATTTCGCCGCTCGCCTGCACAGAGACCTGGGCTGGAACCTCGATACTCAGAGCCTGTTCGGCGAACAGACGCTGGCGCACTGGGCGCAAGATCTGCTGGCGTTCCTCAGTGCACCATCAGCGGCGCTCACTCCGTCGGCCGAACGTACGGATGGCAGCGAAACTCGCCAGTCCTTCGCCCAACGCCGGCTGTGGTTCCTGCGCCAGATGAACCCGGACGACACCCGCCACAATCTGGTGCTGCACCTGCGCCTGCAAGGTCCATTGGACGTCGAGGGGTTGGCCGAGCGCTTGAACAGCCTCGTCAGCCGTCACAGCGTGCTGCGCACGGTCTATCGCGACGGTGTGGACGGCCCGCAGCAACAGGTTCTCCCCGCCACGCCTGTGCCGTTGAACTGGCACGGACAGACCGAACAGCAAGCGCTGCACGACTACCTGGCGAGCGAACACGCCACGCCGGTGGATCTGGTCAACGGTCCCCTGCTGCGGGCGCAGTTGCTGAGTCGAGATGAGCAGCAACACGATCTGCTGCTGACCGTACACCACATCGCCTTTGACGGTCGCTCGGCGCAAGTGCTGCTGGCGGAACTGGCTGGCTCGGCGGACGCCGGGTGGCCGGTGCAGTACCTCGATTTCGCCCAGTGGGAAGCGGCGCACTGGAGCGAACAGCGGATCGTCACCGAGCAGGACTTCTGGCGTGAGCATCTGGCCGGTCTGCCACAGACCCTCGAACTGGGCGGCAGTGGCCAGACCCCGGGCGAACACAGCCTGGACTTCAAGGTGCCCCATGCCCTCTGCGAGCCACTTTCGACGCTGGCCCGCGAACGCGGCATGACCTTGTTCATGCTGTTGCTGGCCAGCTATCAACTGGTGCTCAAGCAACTGGGCGGCCAACAACGATTCCTGTTGGGCACTGACGTCAGCGGCCGTCCACTGGCGGAGCACAATGACGTCATCGGTTTCTTCGTCAACCAGCTGACGTTGCGCTGCAACCTGCAGGGTGAACCGACCCTGGCCGGTTTCCTGGAGCGTGTTCGCGATGAGGCGCGCCTGGCCTATGCCCACCAGGGCCTGCCTTTCGACCTGGTGGTGTCGGCCCTGGCGCCGCAACGCCTGCCCGGTCACTCGCCATTGTTCCAGGTGAAGCTCAACTATCAGCCGTCACGAGTCACGCCGACCGCCATCGCCGGCGCGCACCTGCAGACCCTGGAGGTGGCACAGGCACCGGGAGATTTCCACCTGGTGCTCGACCTGGTGCACGGCACCGAAGGGCTCGACGCGACGCTCAAGTATCGCGGCGAATATTTCGACCAGGACCGCGCCTTGCGCCTGCAACACCTGTGGACGCGCCTGCTGGAAGAAACGCACCAGTTGCTGGACGAGCCGCTGCCGGCCCTGGCCGAGCGCATCGATACCTGGGACCAGGCCTTCCAGCGCGAGCGGCAACAGGCCCGGACGCTGGCCGGTCGCAGCCAGATGCTGCAAGCCAAACGTCGCTCAATGTCCCTTTAACCGAGTCGGATGCCGTTATGTCTACCCTGCCCCCATCGCCCCGCGCCCTTGGCGCCGTGCGCCGCAAAGCCATGAACGTCTCGGAACAGCAACTGGTCACCGAACGCCTGCTCAGCCCCGACCACGCCCTGCCGCTGGTGATCGAGCCGGCGGTCAGCGGCGTCGATCTGGTGGCCTGGGCCGCTGGCGAACGCGAGTCCCTGGAGAAAAAACTGCTGCAATACGGTGCCCTGCTGTTTCGCGGGTTCAACGTGGCGTCCGTCGAACAGTTCGACCAGGTGATCGCCACCCTCTCCCCCGGTGCCCTGGAATACATGTTCCGTGCTTCGCCCAGAACTCGGGTCGGCGGCAACATCTACACCTCGACCGACTACCCGGCCGACCAGATGATCTTCCCCCACAACGAACACTCCTATTCGCCGCGTTTCCCGCTGCGACTGTTCTTCTATTGCCAGCTTCCCTCCGAGACCGGTGGCGAAACCCCGATTGGCTCGACCCGTGCGGTCAAGGCCGCCATCAGCCCGGAGATCGAAGCACGCTTCCGGGAAAAAGGCGTGATGTACGTGCGCAACTATGGCGACGGTTTCGGCCTGCCGTGGCAGAGCGTGTTCCAGTCCGAAGACCGTAGCGACGTCGAAAGCTACTGCGCCAGCGTCGGCATCGAAGTGGAATGGAAAGACAACAATCGCCTGCGCACCCGCCAACGTGGACCCGCTGTGGTGCGCCATCCGCGCACGGGTGAAGAGGTCTGGTTCAACCACGCCACCTTCTTCCACATCAGCACCCTGCCGCCGCACATCCGCGATTCGCTGCAGAGCAACTTCACCGACCTCGACCTGCCCACCAACACCTTTTATGGCGACGGCGAACCCATCGAACCGCAGGTCCTGGAGTCGCTGCGGGCGGCCTACCTCGACTCGCTGGTGCGTTTCAGTTGGCAACAGGGCGATGTGTTGTTCATCGACAACATGCTCGCGGTCCACGGACGCGAACCCTTTACCGGCAGACGCGCAATCATGACCGGCATGGCCGAAGCCCTGCTGTCGAGCGACGTGACCCTTTGACTTTCAACGGCGGCACCCGTCGTTCGCCAGCGGCTTGCGTGACGGTCAGTCCGTAAGCCCCGGCGCCGGCGCTGCCCCCAGATCAAACCCCATTTTCCAGTCGAGTTGAACATGAGCGGACTTCAAGGTTTTCGTATTTCGCCGCAACAGGCAGCGCTGTATCCCCACATCAAGGGCGCTGCCGAGCACCCGTTCGGTTGTCACTTGCAATGGTCGCTGTCCGGCCCGACCGACGTCGACGCGCTGAACAGCCGCCTGCAAGCGTTGCTGGCTGCCAGTGAAATCCTGCGGACTCGCCTGATGCCGGTACCGGGCCTGCGTCATCCGGTGCAGGTGATCGACGAGACCGGCACACTGACGGTGGCCCAGCTGGATCTGCGCCAGCACAACAGCGCCGACCAGGATGCCGAACTGGCGCGCCTCGTTTCACACTCCCGGGACTTGGCCGCGCCGCTGGCCGTGACCCTGGTGCGCCTGGCGGATGACGCATCGGTGCTGGACCTGGCTGGCGCGGGCAGCCATTTCGACCTCGCCAGCCTCAGGCTGCTGGCCGACGCCTTGCTGCAAGATACCCCGGCGGATCTGTCCGAGGCCCTGCAATACGCCGACTACGCCGAATGGCGCTGGAACCTGGTGGAAGACGAACCCGACCATCCAGGCGTGAACTTCTGGAAAGCCTTGGACGAGGCCGAGCAGCCCACCTTGCAGCTGTCCCTTGAAGCGCCCTGCGGTGCCGGCTTCGCCCCTGCCCGACAGGCACTGGCCCTCCCCGCCGACCTTGCCCGTCACCCGGCCCTGACCTCGGCCTTGATGCTGGCCGCCTGGGCGGCGGTACTCGGCCGGTTGGCCGGTCAGCAACAGGTCCCGCTGACCCTGATCCACGAAAGCCGTGGCGCCGAACTGGACAACGTCCTGGGCGTGTTCGAACAGTGCCTGCCCCTGAACATCGACCTGGATGCCCAGACCACCCTGCTCCAGCAGAGCCAACAACTGGCTGCCTCGGTGGAACGCAGCACCGGCTGGCAAGACTATTACACCCGGGACCTCACTGCGGGCTACGCCTTCGCCTGGCGTTCGGGCGATACCCGGGAACGCTATGCCGACGCGCTGATGGGCCCGGTGAAAGCCTGCCTGAATGTCCGCCAGTTGCCAGACAGCCTGCACGCCAGCCTGAGCTACGATTGCCATACCCTGAGCACCGAAGCCGCACGCAGCCTTGGCGAACAATGGCTGCAATTGCTGCAAGGCGCCCTGGCCGAACCGCAACAGGCCTGGTCCCACCTGCCCCTCGGCGGACCGTTGCAATCGGCAATTATCGCGAACACACCGAGCTCGCCATCCATCGAGCCGCTGACCCTGGTGGACCTGATTGCCCGTCAGGTTCGTCAGCAACCGGACGCCATCGCCCTCAGCGACACCGACGGCGACCTGAGCTATGCCCGCCTCGACGCCTGCGCCACCCGTCTGGCCCATCAACTGGTGGCCGCCGGCATCGGCCGCGACGTGCCCGTCGGCATTCTGTTCCCCCGCAGCAACGCCGCCATCGTCGCCATGCTCGCGGTGTTGAAAGCCGGTGGCGCCTATGTGCCGATCGACCCGACCTATCCGGCCGATCGACGTGCCTACATGCTGGCCGACAGCGGCATCGCCCACATCGTGGTCAGTGCCGAATTGGCCGACAGCCTGCCGGCGACCCTGCAACGTTTCGTGCTGGATGACTTGAGCGAACACGACACGAGCGACCTGCCGCCGCTGCCCCTGCCTGACGCGAACGCCCTCGCCTACCTGATCTACACCTCGGGCTCCACCGGCGCACCGAAAGCCGTGGAAATCAGCCACGGCGCCCTGAGTTTCTCGACCCAGGTGCGCATGGCTGCCTATGAAACGCCCGTGCGCGCCTACCTGCTGTTGTCCTCGTTCGCCTTCGACAGCTCGGTCGCCGGGATCTTCTGGACCCTGGCCCAAGGTGGCCGGCTGGTACTGCCGGCGCCTGGGGAAGAACTGGAGATGGCGCGCCTGGCGCAGCTGGTTGCCCAGCACAAGGTCAGTCACGGCCTGTCGCTGCCCTCGCTCTATCAGGCCCTGCTCGATCAATTGCAGCGCAGCGCCAGCGCCGACAGCCTCGAGTGCTGGATCGTCGCCGGTGAAGCTTGCCCGCCGGCCCTGGTCGCCCAACACAGCAAGACCCTGCCACGCGCCCGTCTGGTGAACGAGTACGGCCCTACCGAAGCCACGGTCTGGGCCAGTCATGAGGTACTGGAGCCGAGCCGCAGCGTCAGCATCGGCCGTCCGATTGCCGGCATGGACCTGCGCCTGCTGAACGAGTTCGACCAGGCCTGCGGCATCGGTGAACCGGGTGAGATCGTCCTCGCCGGCCCGACCCTGGCGCGGGGCTACCGCAACAAACCGGAAGAAACCGCCAAAGCCTTCGTCACCCTGGCCGACGGCACTCGCGCCTACCGTACCGGTGACCTGGCCTGCTGGCTGGCCGACGGGCGCCTGGCGTTCCTCGGACGCAAGGACCATCAGGTCAAAGTGCGCGGCTATCGCATCGAACTCGGGGAAATCGAACGGCAACTGTGCAGCCACAGCGACGTGCGCGAAGCCGCGGTGATCGTGCAGGAGCATGCTGCCGGCAAACGCCTGCTCGCCTACGTCCTGGCCGCACATGGCTATGCACCGGACTCGGAGGCGATCAAGCGTTTCCTCGGTGAGCGCCTGCCGTCGTACATGGTCCCGGCCCAGGTGCTGACCCTGGCGACGTTCCCACGCACCCCCAACGGCAAACTCGACACCCGTCAGTTGCCCGACCCGGATCAGTTCGACGAAAGCACCCACGTCGCGCCGCGCAACGCCATGGAAACCACTTTGCAAGCCATCGTCGCCAAAGTCCTGAAGCTGGCGAACGTGAGCGTCACCGACAACTTCTTCGCCATCGGCGGTGACTCGATCCTGAGCCTGCAAGTGGTGGCCCAGGCCCATGAGCAAGGAATCGCGCTCTCGGCCAAACAAGTCTTCGAACGCCAGACCATCGCCGCCATGGCCGAGGTCGCGCAACCACTGGCCGAATCCGCCGCCCCGCTGGCAGACAGTGCCGAGTTCAGCGCCTCGGGCCTGTCCGACGACGAAATGCAAGCGCTGATGGCCGAACTGGACGAGGCCGACCTGTGAGTCGCTCCTCCCGTCGCCAGGCCATCACCGTTGCCCCCTTTTACGCAGGACGCTTTCAATGACCACCGAAAAAACCACCGGCAATCCAATCGAAGACGTTTACCCGCTGTCGCCGTTGCAGCAAGGGATGCTCTTCCACTCCCTGCTCCACGAAGACTCCGGTGTCTATCTGATGCAGGACCGCTACCGCATCGGCGGGGCCATCGATGAAGTGGCCTTCCTGGAATCATGGCGCCAGGTGGTGGCGCTACACCCTTCCCTGCGCGCCAGCTTCCAATGGAAAAGCCAGAAGCAACCGGTGCAGGTGATCCACCGCGAGGTCAAGGTTCCGCTGGACACCCTCGACCTGCGCGGGCTCGCCGCCCACGAGCAGGAAGCGCGCATCCGCAGCCTGCTGGAAGACGAACAGAAAGTCGGCTTCAACCTGTCGAAGCCACCGCTGATCCGCTTTCGGCTGGTGCGCCTGGCCGATGAGTCCTACGAATTCATTCGCAGCTTCCATCATATCCTGATGGATGCCTGGTGCATTTCCCTGGTGACGGTGGACTTCCTCAAGGTCTACGAGGCGCTGTGCAACGACCGGACTCCGGAGCTGAAAAGCCCACGGCCGTTTCGCGACTACATCCAGTGGCTGCAACGCCAGGACGCGGGCAAGGCCGAGCAATTCTGGCGCGGCCAACTGCAAGGCCTCAATGCGCCGACGCCGCTGACCGTGGACAACGGCGTGGCCCATGATCGCTACACCGACGCGGTGCTGGTGGACGATCAGTTGATTCACCTGAGCGAACAGCAAACCCAGGCGCTGGCGGCGTTCTGCCGTAGCCGTCGGATCACCCCGAACACCTTTTTCCAGGGCGTCTGGTCATTGTTGCTGTCGCGCTACAGCGGCCAACGGGACGTGGTCTTCGGCGTCACCGTGGCCGGTCGTCCGGCGGACCTGACCGGCGTTGCGGAAATGATCGGACTGTTCATCAATACCTTGCCGCTGCGGGTGTCGGTGGACCCGGACGCCTCCCTCGGCAGTTGGCTGGGTGATCTGCAAGGGCTCAACGTCGACATGCGCGACTTTGAACACACGCCCCTGACGGATATCCAGGGCTGGAGCGATTTCCCTCGTGGCGAAACCCTGTTCGACAGCATCCTGGTGTTCGAAAACGCCCCCATCGATGAGCAAATTCTCGAAGGTGGTTTCCAGTTCAGCCTCGAAGGCATGGACCACAGCGTGCACACCCACTACGGCTTGACCGTGGTGATCCTGCCCGGCGAACAACTGGGCATTCGCGTGTCCTATGACCGCGAACGCTTCGAAGCCGCCACCGTCGAGCGCCTGCTGGGCCATATCGCCAGCCTCGTAGCGGGCATGCTGGCAGCGCCGGATGCGCCGTTGAGTCATTTTGATTTGCTGGCCGTCGAGGAGCGCCAACAACTGTTGGGCGATTGGGCGGTCAATCCCCATGATTTCCCGCTGGATCAGAGCTACGCGCAGTTGTTTGCCCACCAGGTCGCCCAACGCGGCGGGCAGGTCGCCGCCCTCTGTGACGGCGAGTCCCTGACCTACGCCGAGCTGGACCAGCGCTCCACACGACTGGCCCACGCCTTGCGCGAGGCCGGCGCCGGCGAAGATCAACTGGTCGCCCTGGCCGCCCCCCGTGGCCTGGCGCTGTTGACCATGATGATTGCCGTGTTCAAGACCGGCGCGGCCATGCTGCCCCTGGAAGTCAATCATCCGCCTGAACGCCTGCGGGAGATCCTCAGCCTGTCCCGCGCGCCGTTGTTGGTCGCCAGCGAAGGTTGCAGCGTCCTGCTCGATCCGTTGCTCAGCGGTCTGGAGCAGGCCCCAGTGGCGCTGTTCGCCGAAGCCTGCTGGAAGACTGGCAACGACTCGCCACTACCTGTTCTCGGCCGTCCGGACAGCCTCGCCTACGTTCTCTTCACCTCGGGTTCGACCGGTACGCCGAAGGGCGTGATGATCGAACAACGCGGCATGCTCAATAACATCTTCGGCAAGGTCCCGGCCCTGGGGCTCGGCGCCGAAGACCGGATTCCGCAGACCGCTTCGGTGGCGTTCGACATTTCCGTGTGGCAGTTCCTCGCCGCGCCGGTGCTCGGTGCCACCGTGCACATCCTCCCGGACGAAGTCGCCCACGACCCGCAGCGCCTGCTGCAGGTACTCGCCAGCGAACGCCTGAGCGTGCTGGAAATCGTCCCGAGCCTGATGCGCACCCTGCTCGCCCTGTGCCCGTGCGACCTGCAACTGCCGGACCTGCGCTGGGTGCTGCCCACCGGTGAAGCCCTGCCGCCCACCGTGGCCCGGGACTGGTTCGCGCGCTTCCCCGACATCGCCTTGATGAATGCCTACGGGCCGGCCGAATGCGCCGACGACGTAGCGTTCCAGCCGATCTTCGAAGCCCCGGCCGCTTACATCAGCCACATGCCCATCGGCCAGCCGACCGCCAATAACCGCCTGTATGTGCTGGACGAAGCCCTGCGTCCGGTGCCCGTGGGTGTCGCTGGGGAAATCTGTGTCGGTGGCGTCGGGGTCGGCCGTGGCTACCTGCATGATCCGCAGCGCACTGCTGATGCGTTCATCGAACATCCGCAACTTGAAGGCCGCGTGTACCGCACCGGTGACTTGGGACGCTGGCGCGCAGACGGGGTGATCGAATACCTCGGCCGCCGCGACCAGCAGGTGAAACTGCGTGGCCACCGGATCGAACTGACCGAAATCGAACACCGCCTCGCGCAACACCCGAACGTGCGCGAAGCCGCCGTCCTGCTGCGGGAAAGCAGCGTCGGTGAGGCCTGGCTGGTGGCGTACTGGTCGGCCCATGACGACACTCTGGGCAGCGACGGCCTGGGCGAGCACCTGCGGGCGCAACTGCCGCCGTACATGGTCCCGGCCGCCTTCGTCTGCCTGGACAGCCTGCCGCTGAACAACAACGGCAAGGTCGATCGCAAGGCCCTGGCCGCCCGGGAACTGGACTGGCAGGCCGACGCCCAGCAAAGTATCGCCCCGCGCAACCCATTGGAAACCGCCGTGGCGGCGATCTGGGCCGAGGTCCTGGGGCGCGACACCGTGGGTGTGGAAGACAACTTCTTCACCCTCGGCGGCCATTCGTTGTTGGCGACCCAGATCGTTGCGCGACTGCGCAGCCATTTCAAACTCGACCTGCCGCTGCGCACGCTGTTCGAACAGCCCACCGTGGCCTTGCTGGCCGTGAGCATCGCCGCCCGTCAGGCCGACGCCGCCGCGCCACAAGCCGCCGCCCTCAAGTCACCGAAAGCCCAGCCGCGCCCGGCCCTGTTGCCGCTGTCGTTCTCGCAACAACGCCTGTGGTTCATCGAGCAACTGACCCCGGGCACGACGCTGTTCAACATCCCGTTCGCCCTGCACCTCAAGGGTGAACTCAATGTCCAGGCGCTGCATGCCAGCCTGAACGACCTGCTGGCGCGCCATGAAATCCTGCGCACCGGCATCCACAGCACCGACGGTGTGCCTTGCCAACGCATCAGCGAGTCGTTGGACATCGCCTTGCCCTTCGAGGACTTGTCCGGCCTGACCGCCACCGCCCGCGAAGGCGCGCAGTTCAATGCCCTGCAAGACACCTTCGAGCAACCGTTCGACCTGACCTCCCCGCCGTTGCTGCGTGCCCGCCTGCTGCGCCTGGCACCGGGAGAGCACGTACTGGGCATCGCCCTGCATCACCTGGTGTCGGACGCCTGGTCAGCCACCATCGCGCTGCGGGAACTGGCCCTCGGGTATGAAGCCCGTTGCAATGGCGCCGCCGCTGAACTGCCGGCCTTGCCGGTGCAATACGCCGACTTCGCCCTCTGGCAGCGCGAACACCTGCAAGGCGCCGAACTCAAGCGCCAGCTGGATTACTGGACCAGCACCCTGGACCGCCGCGACAGCGAAGGCAGCCCGCTGCTGGCGCTGCCCACCGACCATCCACGGCCGTCGATGCAGAGCTACCGCGCCGGGATCGTCCAGCGCGAACTCAGTGCCGACCTCAGCGGCCGGGTGCAAGCCTTCGCCAGCCGCCTCGGCACCACGCCGTTCACGGTGCTGTTCGCCGGCTTCACCGTGCTGATGCACCGCTTGAGCGGCGATGCCACCGTGCTGGTCGGCACCCCGGTCACCCACCGCGAACAACCGGGCACCGAAGGCCTGCTCGGCATTCTGCTGAACAACCTGGCAATACGGGCGGACTTCGAGCCCCAGGCCGACTTCACCGCCCTGGTGCAACAGGTGGCCGAGCGCCTGCGCAGCGGCCTGCTGCACCAGGACCTGCCCTTCGAGCAACTGGTGGATAGCCTGCAACTGCCCCGCAGCCTCAGCCACGCACCGCTGTACCAAGTGATGGTGGCCCAGCAACTGGCCATGGAGTCGCGGTTGCGCTTCCCGGGGCTGGAATTCGAAGCCCTGGACACTCCGTTGCGGCATTCGGAATGCGACCTGGATTTGCACGTGCTGTGCCCGGCCAATGCACCGATCCAACTGGAGCTGATGTTCGCCCTGGACCTGTTCGTCGCCGACAGCGCTCGCCAGACCCTGGCCCGCCTGGAGCACTTGCTCGAGCAGATGCTCGCCGAACCGCAACGCCCGGTGGCAGCCCTGCCGCTGTTGATGGACGCGGAATGGCAGCGCACGGTGGTGGAATGGAACCGTACCGAGATGGCGGTGCCCACCCATCTGACCTTTGCCCAACTGTTCGAACAACAGGCCGAGCGCACCCCGAGCGTGACGCGTTGTGCTTCGAGGGCCGTCGCCTGAGCTACGGCGAGTTGAACCGCCGGGCCAACCAGGTGGCGCACTATCTGCGCAGCCGTGGCGTGGTCGCCAATCGTCCGGTGGCGCTGTGTGTCGAGCGCTCGCTGGAACTGTTGGTCGGCCTGCTGGGGATTCTCAAGGCCGGCGGCGCCTATGTGCCGCTGGACCCGACCTACCCGGTGGATCGCCTCGCCTACATGCTCGAAGACGCGCAACCGGCGCTGTTCCTCGGCCAACAGGGCCTGTTGGAACAGTTGGGCGCCGACCTGCCACGCCTGCGCCTGGACAGCGACGCGGCGCTGTTCGCCGACCAGCCGGACGACAACCTGCCGCCGCTCGCCGGACCGGATGATCTGGCTTACATCATGTACACCTCCGGCTCGACCGGTAAGCCCAAGGGCACCCTGGTCACCAACGGTTCGGTGGTCAACCTGGCCTGGGCGCGGATCCATGGCCTGTACCGCCGTTACACCGACCAGCCGATGCGCACCAGCTTCAACTACTCGTTCGCCTTCGACAGCTCGGTGGCCGAACTCATCCTGCTGCTCGATGGCCACAGCCTGTACCTGACCCCGGAAGACGTGCGCTACGACCCACAAGCACTGGCGCAGTTCTTCGAAGAAACCCGCCTGGAGGCCTTCGAGTGCACCCCGGCGCAACTCAAGGCCCTGCTCGAAAGCGACGGCGTACGCCGTGGCGAGGTGTACCTGCCACGTTTCGTGCTGTTCGGTGGCGACGCCGTGGACGCGCAGTTGTGGCAACGCCTGCCGTCGATTGCCGGCAGCCGCTTCTTCAACACCTACGGCCCGACCGAGTGCACGGTGGATGCCACCGGTTGCGCGGTCGATGATTTCCCGGCGCGCCCCATCATCGGACGGCCGATTGCCAACGTGCGCACCTACGTTCTCGACGGGTTCCTCAACCCACTGCCGGTGGGCGTTCCGGGCGAACTGCACATCGGCGGTGCCGGGGTGACCCTGGGCTACCTCAACCGTGCCGAGCAGACCGCGAAGGTGTTCATCGAGGACCCCTTCTCGCCGCTGGAAGGCGCGCGGATGTACAAATCCGGCGACCTGGTGCGCTGGCTGCCCGACGGCCAGCTCGAATACCTCGGGCGCATGGACCATCAGGTGAAGATCCGTGGCTTCCGCGTCGAACTGGGGGAAATCGAAACCCTGATCGGCGCCCAACCCGGCGTCCGCCAGGCCGTGGTGCTGGCTCGGGAAGACGTGCCCGGCGAGAAGCGCCTGGTGGCCTACGTGACCTGTGACGAGCAGGCCGATGTCAACGCCTGGCGCAAGACCATCGGCGCCGCCCTGCCCGACTACATGGTGCCTTCGGCGTTTGTGCTGCTCGATGAACTGCCGCTGACCGACAACGGCAAACTCAATCGCAAGGCCCTGCCGGCCCCGGACATCCAAGCCGCGCCGGACGCCCTCGATCCGCCACGCAGCAGCGCCGAACGACAACTCGCCGCGCTGTGGTCGGAGTTGCTGAAGGTGCCGTCGACGCAGATCGGTCGCGACAGCCATTTCTTCTACCTCGGCGGTCATTCGCTGCTGGCAGCGGCGTTGTTTGCCCGTCTGCGCCAACAGTTCGCCACGGTGCCGCCGCTGCGGGCCGTGTTCGAACATCCGACCCTGGAGGCCCTGGCCGCGCTGCTGGGCGATCCGCTGCAAGCGTCCGCCGCGACCTTCGTCCCGGCACCACGTCCCGCGCGCTTGCCGTTGTCGTTCGAACAGCAACGCCTGTGGTTCCTGGAACAACTGAGCGCCGGCGGTGGCGAATACAACGTGGTCAGCGCCGTGCAATTGGACGGTGAGCTCGACACCCAGGCCCTGCAAGCGGCCCTGAACAGTGTGGTGCAACGTCACGAAATCCTGCGCAGCCGCATCGTGCGCGAGAGCGATGGCGAGTTGGCGCTGGTCATCGAGCCACAAGTCGACATCACCTTGCAGTCGACAGCCCTGGAAGCCACCAGCGACGCGCACTGGCAGCAACTGAGCGACGACGCCATCCACGCAGAAACCGGACGCCGTTTCGACCTCGCCAGCCAAGTGCCGATCCGCGCCACCCTGCTGCAACGCAGCGGTCACACCCAGGCCTTGTTGTTGCTCACCGTGCACCACTGCGCCACCGACGATGCCTCCAGCCAGAATCTGCTGGATGAACTGGGCCGCTGCTACAGCGCCCATTGCCAGGGCACGGCAGCCACGCTGCCGGAACTGGTGCTGCAATACCCCGACTACGCCCTCTGGCAGCGCGAGCCGGGTCAACAGAGCGCGTTCAGCAGCCAGTTGGAATACTGGCGTGGGCAACTGGAGGACGGCGACTACCTGCTGGACCTGCCCACCGAACAGGGCCGCCCCAACCACCTCGCCCCGGCAGCCGGTGCGGTGCAATTGCAACTGCCGCCGGCCCTGGTCGGACGTCTGCGACAGTTCGCCCAGCAACGCGGCGCCACCCTGTACATGCTGATGCTCAGCGCCGCGCAATTGCTGCTGGGTCGCTATGCCAACCAGCGCGACGTGCGGGTCGGCAGCCCGGTGGCCCAACGTCCGTTCGCCGAGCTGCAGCCGCTGATCGGTTGCTTCGTCAATACCGTGGTCATGCGCGCCGATCTCGATCCGAGCCTGGACTTCGAAGGCTTGCTGAATCAGGTCCGTCACCGCGTACTGGACGCCCAGCAGCATCAGGACGTGCCGTTCGACCAGGTTGTCGAGCACCTCAAGCCGGCCCGCAGCCTCGGCCAGACGCCGTTGTTCCAGGTGCTGTTCGCCATGCAGAACGCCGATGCGTCCTGCCCGCACTGGCCGTCGTTGCAGGTCAGCGAACGCGCCGTGAGCGCCCAGGCCACCAAGTACGATTTGAACTGGGAAGTGTATGACGGCGAGGTGCTGTCGGTGTTGCTGGAATACCGCGCCGCGCTGTTCAGCGAAACCACCGCCCGGCGTTGGCTGGAGCAATGGCAGCAACTGCTGGAAGCCATGCTCGATGCACCACAGACCCGCCTCGCGGACTGGTCGCCGTTGGCAGCGACAGAGCGCCAGCGTCAATTGGCCGAATGGAACGCCAGCGAGCGCCATTACAGCGGCCCCACCGACCTGCACACCGCCCTCAGCGAACAAGCGGCCCTCAGCCCCAATGCCCCGGCGCTGGTGTTCGAAGGCCAACGCCTGAGCTACGCCGAGCTGGATAGCCGGGCACAAGCCGTTGCCCGGGCCCTGCGTGCGGCCGGCATCGGCACCGATGACATCGTGCCGGTATGCATGGAGCGCTCGGTGGACATGGTCGTCGCCCTGCTCGGCATCGTCCACGCCGGCGCCGCGTGGCTGCCGCTGGATCCGGAACTGCCCGCCGGGCGCCTGGCCTTCCTGATCGAAGATGCCGACGCCAAGGTCAGCCTGACCCAGGCGCAGTGGTTGTCGCGCCTGCCAACCGGCCATCAGGCCTGGACCCTCGACACCCTGCCCCAGGCTCCGGCGTTCGACCCGATCAGCGTCGCGGCCAGCGACCTGGCCTACGTGCTCTACACCTCCGGCTCCACCGGCCAACCGAAAGGCGTGATGAACGAACACGGCGCCTTGATGAACCGCCTGTACTGGATGCAGGACGCGTTCCCGATTGGTCCGAACGACCGGGTGCTGCAGAAAACCCCGTACAGCTTCGACGTCTCGGTGTGGGAGTTCTTCTGGCCGCTGATCACTGGCGCCACCCTGGTGGTCGCCCGTCCGGATGGTCATCGCGACCCCGCGTACCTCAGCCAGTTGATCCAGCAAGAACAAGTCACGACGTTGCACTTCGTACCGTCGATGCTCCGCGCCTTTGTCGAGGAGCCGAGCCTGGTCGACTGCCGCAGCCTGCGCCAGGTGTTTGCCAGCGGCGAAGCGCTGCCGGTGGATCTGGTCCGGCGTTTCATGGGCCAACACCCGGCGGCACTGGTCAACCTGTACGGCCCGACCGAAGCGGCCATCGACGTGTCGGTCTGGCGCTGCTCGGTGGACGACGTAATCGTGCCCATCGGCAAACCCATCGCCAACCTGCGCCTGTACATCCTCGACGAAAGCCTGCAACCGCTGCCCATCGGCAGCATCGGTGAGCTGTACATCGGCGGTGTCGGCGTCGCTCGCGGTTACCTCAAGCGTCCGGACCTGACCGAGGAACGCTTCCTCGCCAGCCCGTTCGTCGACGGTGATCGCCTGTACCGCACCGGCGACCGCTGCCGCTTCCTGGCCGATGGCAACATCGAATACCTCGGACGTCTGGATCACCAGGTGAAGCTGCGCGGCCAGCGTATCGAACTTGGCGAAATCGACGCTGAGCTGCTGGCGCAAAGCGGTGTGCGCGACGCCGCGACCCTGCTGCTGGAGCGACGCTTGGTGAGTTTCTGGTGCGGTGACGCCGACGAGGCTGCCATTCGCAGCGCACTGAGCGACAACCTGCCCTCGCACATGCTGCCCAGCTTCTTCGTCCAGCTCGACAGCCTGCCCCTGAACAGCAACGGCAAACTCGACCGCAAGGCCCTCGCCGCGACCCCGCTGCCGGAACACCACAGTGACCGGCCGTATACCGCGCCGCGCACCGCCACGCAAAGCGCGCTCTGCGAGCTGTTCAGCGAAGTGCTGGAGTGCGCGTCGGTGGGCATCGAAGATCACTTCTTCCAGCTCGGCGGCCATTCCCTCTTGGCGACCCGACTGGTCAGCCGGGTCCGTGAACGCCTGGGGGTTTCCCTGCCGTTGGCAGTGGTGTTCGAACGCCCGACAGTCGCGGCCCTCGCCGATTACCTGGGCGTGGCGACAGTGGACGAATCGATCACCGCGCAGCCGCGTCCGGCGGCACTTCCCTTGGGGCTGGCGCAGAAGCGCTTCTGGATGCTCAGTCGCCTGGTGCCGGACTCCCGCGAGTACCACATGCCGTTCGCCCTGACGTTACGCGGCGAGCTGCAGGTCCGCGTCTTGCGCGACGCCTTCGAACAGGTGAGCCAACGCCACCTGGTGCTGCGCAGCCGGATTGTCGAAGTCCAGGGCGAGCCGCAGCTGCTGATCGACGACCATGGGCCAGCGCTCGCGGTCACGGCCGTTGCCACACAGGATTGGACCGCGACCTGCGCCAAGGCCCAAGCCGAGTTGATGGCGCCGTTCGACCTGGCAGCCGCCGCACCTTGGCGTGCCCATCTGTTGCAACGCCAGGACAGCGACGAAAACCTGTTGCTGGTGTGCCTGCACCACAGCGCCACCGACGGTTGGGCCATGCAATTGCTCATCGACGAGCTGACCCAGGCCTACGCCGCCGGCCTCGATGGACAGTCGCCGGCCTGGACGCCGCTGGCGATCGACTATGTCGACTTCGCCCTGTGGCAACAGCACCCGGACACCCAGGCCCGACGCAATGACAGCCTGGATTACTGGAAAAACCACCTGGGCCAGGACGACTACCAGCTCGACCTGCCTATCGACCATCCACGGGGCGCCGAAGCCGATCGTCGGGCCCGGCAACTGGTCGTCAACCTCGGTGCCCAGCGCGCCGAATCGATCCGCCAGTTCGCCCGTCAGCGCGGCACCACCAGCTACGTGGTGCTGGCCTCGGCCCTGAGCGCACTGCTGGCGCGTTACAGCGGTCAGCGCGAGATTCGTCTCGGCACCCCGGCAGACCAGCGCGATCAGCCGCAATCCCAGACGTTGCTGGCCTGCCTGGTCAACACCCTGGTGATCCGCAGCGAAGTCGACCAGCGGGCCCCGGCCGAGCAATTGCTCGCCAGTCTCGAAGCCGATCTGCGTGCGGCCCAGGCCCACGCGGACCTGCCCTTCGCCACCCTGGTCGGCGCCGTCGCCCAACACCGCGACCTGAACCGCACGCCGCTGTTCCAGGTGCTGTTCTCCCTCAACTATGGCCGCGTGGACAGCAGCCAATGGCCGGGACTGGAGGTCGAAGAGCAGACGCTGCCGGTGATCGACGCCAAGTTCGAACAGAGCTGGGAAGTCCAGGATGACGGCAACGACATGACCCTGGCGCTGGAATACCAAGCGGCGCTGTTCGACGAGTCGACGATGCAACGCTGGAGCGCGCAGTGGTGTGCGCTGCTGGATGCGTTGGTGGCGGCGCCTGGGCGAACGCTGATCGAGCTGTTCCCGCAGCAGCAGGATCAGCAGCAACTGGACCGCTGGAACGCCACCGAGCGTCACTACAGCGGCCCGACCAACCTGCACACCGCCCTCAGCCAACAAGCGGCCCTCAGCCCCAACGCCCCGGCGCTGGTGTTCGAAGCTCAACGCCTGAGCTACGCCGAGCTGGATCAACGGGCGCAAGCCGTTGCCCGGGCCCTGCGTGCGGCCGGCATCGGCACCGATGACATCGTGCCGGTGTGCATGGAGCGCTCGGTGGACATGGTCGTCGCCCTGCTCGGCATCGTCCATGCCGGGGCCGCGTGGCTGCCGCTGGATCCGGAGCTGCCCGCCGGGCGCCTGGCCTTCCTGATCGAAGATGCCGACGCCAAGGTCAGCCTGACCCAGGCGCAGTGGTTGTCGCGCCTGCCAACCGGTCATCAGGCCTGGACCCTCGACACCCTGCCCCAGGCTCCGGCGTTCGACCCGATCAGCGTTACTGCCAACGACTTGGCCTACGTGCTCTACACCTCCGGCTCCACCGGCCAACCGAAAGGCGTGATGAACGAACACGGCGCCTTGATGAACCGCCTGTACTGGATGCAGGACGCGTTCCCGATTGGTCCGAACGACCGGGTGCTGCAGAAAACCCCGTACAGCTTCGACGTCTCGGTGTGGGAGTTCTTCTGGCCGCTGATCACTGGCGCCACCCTGGTGGTCGCCCGTCCGGATGGTCATCGCGACCCCGCGTACCTCAGCCAGTTGATCCAGCAAGAACAAGTCACGACGTTGCACTTCGTACCGTCGATGCTCCGCGCCTTTGTCGAGGAGCCGAGCCTGGTCGACTGCCGCAGCCTGCGCCAGGTGTTTGCCAGCGGCGAAGCGCTGCCGGTGGATCTGGTCCGGCGTTTCATGGGCCAACACCCGGCGGCACTGGTCAACCTGTACGGCCCGACCGAAGCGGCCATCGACGTGTCGGTCTGGCGCTGCTCGGTGGACGACGTAATCGTGCCCATCGGCAAACCCATCGCCAACCTGCGCCTGTACATCCTCGACGAAAGCCTGCAACCGCTGCCCATCGGCAGCATCGGTGAGCTGTACATCGGCGGTGTCGGCGTCGCTCGCGGTTACCTCAAGCGTCCGGACCTGACCGAGGAACGCTTCCTCGCCAGCCCGTTCATCGACGGTGATCGCCTGTACCGTACCGGCGACCGCTGCCGCTTCCTGGCCGATGGCAACATCGAATACCTCGGACGTCTGGATCACCAAGTGAAGCTGCGCGGCCAGCGTATCGAACTCGGTGAGATCGACGCCGCGGTGCTGAACCTGCCGGCCATCACCGGGGCCTGCACCCTGGTCATCGATAACCGGCTGGTGGCGTTCTACAGCAGCAGCGCGGCGCAATCGGGCCTCGACACCCTGCTCGCCGCCGAGTTGCCGGCCTACATGGTGCCGGCGGTGTGGGTCCACGTCCCGACGCTGCCGCTCAACAGCAACGGCAAGATCGACCGCAAGGCCCTGGCGGCCCTGCCCTTGCCGCAAACCCAGAAAGACTACGCCGCGCCGCGCAACGCGCTGGAAAGCCTGTTGTGCCAGTTGTTCGGCGAGCTGCTTGGCGAAAGTCTGACCGGCGGCCGCGAGGTCGGCACCACCGACAGTTTCTTCGCCTTGGGCGGGGATTCGATTCTCGGTCTGAAGCTGATCTCACGCCTGCGCGAACACGGCTACTCGCTGACGCCACGGGACCTGTTCCGCTCGCCCACCCCGGCGGCGCTGGCCCAGGTGACCACGGCCCTGCTGACCCAGGCCGAACAGGGCGAAGTGACCGGTACGATGCCGCTGATGCCTTTGCACCAGTGGTTCTTCGACCAACAGCAACCCCAGGCCGCGCACTGGAACCAGTCCGTGCTGGCCGACAGCGACCGGCGTCTTGAGCCAGCCATCGTGCAGGCGGTGTTGGATCGCTTGGTCGCGCACCACGACGCCCTGCGCTTGCGCTTCGCCGAGGTCGATGGACAGTGGCAAGCACGGATCGCTCCTGTAGCGCCGGCGCAAATGACTTGCTGCGAGCACCCGGATCAACTGCTACAGGTCGCACAAAGCCTGGACCTGCAACACGGTCCCCTGTTTGCCGCTGCCCTGCTGGAAGGTGAACCGCAGCGCCTGTATCTGGTGGCTCATCACCTGGTGGTGGATGCGGTGTCCTGGACGCCGCTGCTGGAGGATTTCCAACAGCTGTATTCAGGACTGGAGCGCGGCGAACAAACCACCTTGCCGGCGAAAACCACCTCCTACCGCCAGTGGGCCGAGCACCTGCATGCCCACGCCGCCAAGGTCGCGGGCGAACAGCGCTACTGGAGCACTCAGATCAGCGTGAACCGGTCGCCGGTTGCCACCGTGGCCGAGCGCCGGACCCTGTCGGCCCGTTGGGAGGTCACCCGCACCCACCAATGGCTGACCGAGTCCCACGCAGCGTACCGCACGCAACCGGAAGAACTGCTGATCGCCGCCCTCGCCGCGACCCTGGCGGAAACCGAAGATCGCAGTGACATCGTCGTGGATCTGGAGCGCCATGGCCGCGATGCGCCTTTCGACGGCCTGGACGTCAGCCGCACGGTCGGCTGGTTCACCACGCTGTTGCCGTTGCGCGTCAGCGCCAGCGGCGCCCGTGGCGACCAGGTGCGCAACGCCAAGGAAACCTTGCGTGCCGTGCCGGGCCAGGGCCTTGGCTACGGCTTGCTGCGTCAACGGGGTGAACTGCCGGCCAGTCATGGCGATGTGCTGTTCAACTACCTCGGACATGAGCAAACGCCCGAGGGCTGGTTGCGCGCCAGCAGCATGACCCCACCGGCGGACGTGTCGCCGGCCAACCGGGTGACCCATGCTCGCGAAGTGGTGGCGTGGCTGGAGGACGGCGTGTTGCGTGTCGAATGGCACAGCGTCACGCCGGAGGCCGACAGCCGCTTGCCCGCTCGCCTGTTGGAGCACCTGCAAGCGCTGGTCGAGCACTGCCTCGATCCGCAGGCCGGCGCGCTGATGCCCTCGGACTTCCCGCTCGCCAAGGCGCTGAACCAGAAGTCCCTGGACAAACTGCTGGGCAAGCTCAAGACCAAACCGAACTCCCAAAGCCAGTGAGTGGCGCAGCCGCCGCGGGGTCACTGCCTGACCACCGCGGCGCCCGCCCGACACCCACTGTTTTCAAGCCTTTGAAATGGACCAAGCAAGCATGAACAACATCGAAGACATCTACTCCCTTTCGCCGACCCAGCACGGCCTGTTGTTTCACAGTGTCTTTGAACCGGATTCGCGGGTGTACTACCAGCAATTGAGCCTGGAAATGAACGGCCCGCTGCAACTCAACGCCTTTCGCGGTGCCTGGCAGGCGCTGATGCAGCGCCACGCCGTGCTGCGCAGCGCATTTCTCTGGGAAGAGCTGGACGATGCCTATCAGGTGGTGCAGCAGGACGTCGACCTGCCCCTGACCGAACTGGACTGGCAGGACCGTGCCGACCCACAGGCCGCCCTGGAACAATTGGGCCTGGAACAACGGGCGCAACCCTTGGAGCTGAATGAATCGCCACTGATGCGCGTCTGCCTGGTGCGCCTGGCACCCGAGCGCTGGCACCTGATCTGGACCTTCCATCACATCCTCATGGACGGTTGGAGCGTCGGCATCGCGGTGCAGGAATGGCTGGCGCTCTACTACGAGCAAGCCCATGGCCGCCCCGCCCACCTGCCACCGACCCGTGCCTACCGCGACTACATCGCCTGGCTGGCGGAGCAGGACATGGCAGCCACCGAAGGCTTCTGGCGCGAGCAGTTGCAGGACCTCAGCGAACCGACCCCGCTGCCCAACTTTGCCGTGCGCGAGGCCGCGCCTGCTGGAGCGCCTTTCGCCGAGCGGGAAAGCCTGCTGGACGACAGCGAAACCGAGCAGCTGTCACAGTTCGCCCGGCGCCACGACCTGACCATCAACACCTTGATCCAGGGCGCCTGGGCATTGCTGCTGGGCCAACACGCCGGACGTGACGACGTGGTCTACGGCGTCACCGTCGCCGGCCGCCCGGAGAACCTGGCGGCGGTCGACAGCACCGTCGGCCTGTTCATCAATACCCTGCCGCTGCGGGTACAGTGGGCCGACAGCCCGGCGCTGGTGGATTGGCTGCAGCAGTTGCAGCACGCCAACAGCGACCTGCGCCACCACGCCTACCTGCCCCTGGGCAAACTCAAGGCGATGACGCGCATCGCCGCCGAACAGGCGCTGTTCGATTCGATCCTGGTGTTCGAAAACTTCCCGGTCACCGATGCGCTGAACCAGGACACCGGCGGCTTGAGCTTCAGCGCCCCGGCCAGCGAGCAGCGGGCCGACGGCATCACCCTGACCCAGGGTCGCAACCACTTCCCGCTGTCGCTGATCGTGATGCCGGACAAACAGTTGCACTACCTGATCAGCTACGACCGCAGCCGCTTCAGCGACGCCGAGGTCGCGGTGTTGTCCGCACAGTTGCGCGCGATTCTGTTGGCGATGACGGCGCAAGCCCAGTGCCGGGTCAACGAACTCGAGTGGCTGAGCCTGGAAGAACGCCAGCAGTTGTTGGTACAAGGGCTCGGCGCGCAACTGCCGGTATCCCAGGACTGCCTGCACCAGCGTTTCGAACAGCAGGTAGCCGCATACCCCGAACAACTGGCGGTACGCGATCGCCAGGTGGCACTGACCTACCGTGAACTCGATCAACAGGCCAACCGCCTCAGCCAATACCTGCGCGCCCAGGGTATCGGCCACGACAGCGTGGTCGCCCTGGCCATGGAGCGCAGTGCCGATTTCGTCGTTGCCCTGCTCGCCACCCTCAAGGCCGGCGCGGCGTATCTGCCGCTGGACATCAAGCAGCCCGCCGGCCGCCTGGCTGACGTGCTGGTAGACAGCCGCGCCGCGCTGTTGATCGGCGCCAGCCCTTCGCCGCTGCTCAAGGGCCTGGCCGAGCACACACCGACGCTATGGCTGACCGAACAGGCCCAGGCCATCGCCGCCCAGCCAGACGTGCCACCCGCCGTGGCCCACAGCCCGAGCGATGCCGCCTACGTGATCTACACCTCGGGCTCCACCGGCACGCCCAAGGGTGTGGTGGTCGAGCACCGGTCCATCGTCGACTACCTGACGGCGGTGCAAGCCGTGCTCAACCCGCCGGCGGCCGCCCGCTACGGCTTGCTGTCGAGCATCGCCGCCGACCTCGGCCATACCCAACTGTTCGGTGCGCTGTGCAGCGGCGCCAGCCTGTTGCTGGTGGATGAAGACAGCGGTTTCAGCCCACTGGCACTGGCCGAACTCTTCGACCAGCATCCGGTGGATGTGCTGAAAATCACCCCAAGCCACCTCGCCGGCCTGTTGCAGGCACTGCCCGATGCCCGCCTGCTGCCCCGCGCGCTGCTGGTGTTCGGTGGCGACGCCCTCAGCCCGGCGCTGCTGGAACAGGTGAACCGCCTGGCACCGGGCTTGAAGGTGTTCAACCACTATGGCCCGAGTGAAGCGACCGTCGGCGCCATCGCGACCGAACTGCCGGCGGGCCTGCGCAGCATCGCTCTCGGCCGGCCGCTGCCGAACCGCCAACTGCAGGTGGTCGATGGCAATGGTCGCCTGGCCGCCATCGGCGTGTCCGGTGAGCTGCTGATCAGCGGCGCCCTGGCCCGGGGTTACCTGCACCGGGACGACCTCACCGCCGAACGCTTCCATGTCGATGCGAACGAACAGCGCTGGTACCGCACCGGCGACCGCGTGCGCTGGCAAGTCGACGGTCAAATCGCGTTCCTTGGCCGAGTCGACAGCCAGGTGAAGATCCGTGGCAACCGCCTGGAGCTGGGCGAAGTCGAGGCGCAGATCAAGCGCCTGTCACCGCTGATCGAGCAGGCACTGGTGCGCGTCGTCGAACTGGACGGCAGCCCACGCCTGGTGGCCTGGCTGGTCGCCAGCCAATCGATCTCACCCGCCAAGCTGCGCAACGACCTCAGCGCCCGCGTGCCGGACTACATGGTGCCGGCGCACTTCATCACCCTCGACGAACTGCCCCTCACCCGCAATGGCAAAGTCGACGTGCAGCGCTTGCCGACGCCACAGAAACCCACCGACGACAGCGCCAGCCATGTCGCCCCGCGCAACGAAGTCGAAGCACTGCTGGCCGACATCTGGCAGGAGGTTCTCAAGCTTGAACGGGTGGGTGTGCACGACAACTTCTTCGCGCTGGGGGGTGACTCGATCATCAACTTGCAGATCATCGCCCGCGCCAACCAGCAGGGACTGAAGCTCACGCCTCGGCAGTTGTTCGAAAACCGCACCATCGCCGACATCGCCCGGGTACTGGGTGCCGATGCCAGCCAGGGGGTGGCGGAAAACCTTGCCGACGGTTACGAGCTGCCACTGGGCGCCGGCCAACGGGCACGCCTGCAACAGGGCCCGCTCGAGGCCACCTGGCGCTGCGTGGCGCTGGCCCAGGTCATCGACAGCGACTTGCTGGGCCAGGCGATCAGCGCCTTGCAGCAACACCATCAGGCCTTGCGCCTGGCACTCAAAGCGTTGCCCGACGGGCAATGGCAGCAACGGGTACTGGGCTCGGCCAAGGCGCCGCTGATCGCCCACGAGAAACTGGCCGAGTGCGACCCACAGCACTTGCAGGCCCTGGCCCAGGCCGGTGTCGACGCGCTTGAACTGGACGCCGGCCAGACCTTGCATGCCTGCCTGCTGGACGTGGCTGGCAAGCCGTCCCTGTTGCTGGCCGCTCACCCGCTGTGCGTGGACGAGGCATCCTGGTCGCTGCTGCTCGCCGACCTCAACCTGGCGCTGGCACAGCTGATGTATCACCGGCCGGTCCGCCTGTCCTATGCCGGCGGCGATTTCAGCCAGTGGACGCGACACCAGCAGGCACACGCCCAAAGCGATGCCCTCGACGACGCCTGGGAACATTGGCTGCAATACGCCGGCATGGAGCCGCTGCAACTGCCGGAAAGCGAGCAACCCAGCAGCATGGTCGAGCACGCCCTGCCCGCCACCACCTCCAGCGAACTCAAACGCGTGGCCGAGGTGCTGCAGCTGGACTGGAACAACCTGCTGGCCGCTGCCGTGGTGGAACAATGCCGTGATCTGGGCGGCGACGGCCTGGTTGCACTGAGCGTTCAAGGCACCCGCCCCGCCACCGAGCGCTTGCCTGTCGATGCGCCCATCGCCGTGGCCGACCTCGAACCGGCACGCATCCTCGGCCCCCTGGATCTGGCCGTGCCGTACTTCCTCCAGACCGAAGGCGACAGCCTGCTGCAACGCGTGCAGGCCCTGGTCGCGCAGATGCGCGCCTACCCGCAACAAGGCGTTGACTACGGCGCCTTGCGCTACCTGTCGGACAACACTTACCTGCAAGAGCCCCTGCGCGATCTGCCGGCGGCAGCGGTCGCCATTCGCTGGCTGGGCAACCTCGACAGCCATCGCGAAGCACACGGCATCCTCGCCCAGGTCGAAGCGGCGAACCCGTCGACCGCGTCGACCTGTCCGCTGACCCTCGACGCCTGGTGGCAGGACGATTGCCTGCACCTGCGCAGCCAGGGCGGCCTCGCCGCGACTTGGGCACCACGGCTCATGCAACGCTTGAGCGAACTCGCCAGGCTGCACAGCGCAACCGACCTGCGCCCTGCCAGCCAGGCCTTCCCGCTGTGCCACACGCAAGCGACGACCCTGGCGGCCGAGCCCCTGGACTGGTCGAACATCGAAGACGTCTACCCGTTGTCGTCGATGCAACAGGGCATGCTCCTGCACACCCTGCTGCAACCCCACAGCGGCATCTATCTGATGCAGCAACGCTACAGCTGGGACGGCGTGTTGCAACGCCCGGCCATGGAAGCGGCCTGGCAGCTGTTCCTGCAACGGCACCCGATGATGCGCACCGCGTTCTGGTGGCAGGAAGACCACGAGCCGTTGCAATGCGTCTACCGGCAGACCCACCGGGCTTTCGACTGGCAGGACCTGCGCCATCTCGATGAAGAGCAGCAGCGCCTGGCGATGGACCAGGCCCTGGAAGCGCAACGCCTGCAAGGCTTCGACATGGCCTGCGCGCCGCTGACCCATCTGCGGGTGTTCCAACTCGATGAGCGCCGCTTCGCCGTGGTGCGCAGCTTCCACCATATCCTCACCGATGCCTGGTGCTTTGGTTTGTTGATGGAAGATCTGTTGGCGATCTACCAGGCCCTGGTGCGCCAAGAGCCCGTGGCCCGTCCGCGCCTGCGGTCGTTCCGAGGCTACATGAGTTGGCTGGAGCGCCATGACATGGCCGCCGCGCACGCCTTCTGGCAAGCGGAAATGGCCGGTTTCAGCGAGCCGACGCCGCTGCACGTGGACAGCCCCGTAGCCGGTCCCGAGCAGGCACCGGAGCAGGTCGGCGACTTCGACCAGACCCTGAGCATCGCCCAGACCCAGCGTTTGCAGCAGCTGTGCCAGCAATATCAATTGACCCCCAACACCTGGATCCAGGGCGCCTGGGCATTGTTGCTGTCGCGCTACAGCGGCAACCGCGACGTGCTGTTCGGTGTGACTGTGGCCGGTCGTCCGACCGATCTGGCCGGTGTGGAGGAAATGGTCGGGCTGTTCATCAACAGCCTGCCGCTGCGGGTCGACGTCGACCCGCAAGCGCCGGTCGCCGACTGGCTGCAGGCATTGCTGTCGCACAACGCGCAGCTGCGCGAGCACGAAAGCGCATCGCTGGTTGACATCCAGCGTTGCAGCGAAGTGCCCCGTGGCCAGCAGTTGTTCGACAGCCTGGTGGTGTTCGAGAACGCCCCGCTGGACATCAGCAGCGTGCAACTGGATGCCTTCAGCATCGACATCTACGAAGACCGGGTGCACACCAACTTCCCGATGACGGTGGTGCTGTACCCTGGCGATCGCCTGGGCATTCGCCTGTCCTATGACAGCCAGCGCTTCAGCACCGACACCGTGCAGCGCATGCTCGGTCATCTGGTGCAACTGCTGTCGAGCATGCTCGATCAGCCGCAGGCGTCCCTGGGCAGCCTGCACATGCTCCCCGAAGCGGAGCGCCAGCAATTGCAGATCGAATGCAACCGCAGCGCCGTGGACTTCCCGCTGGAGCGCGGCTACGCGGCGCTGTTCGCCGATCAGGTGCAGCGCCGTCCGCAACACCTCGCCGCGGTCTGCCAGGGCCAATCGCTGACCTACGCCGAACTGGATCGCCGCGCCAACGCCATCGCCCACTCGCTGCAAGCGTCCGGCGCCGGTCCGGAAACCCTGGTGGCGCTGTTTGCCGAGCGTGGCCTGGCCTTGCTGACGATGATGATCGCCACGCTCAAGGTCGGCGCCGCGTTCCAGGCCCTGGACATCCAGCAACCGCCCGCCCGCCTGGCGGAACTGCTGAACCTCGGCGAAGCCCCGCTGCTGCTGGTCTGCGAGCACGCGACGGCGACGCTGGACAACGTCCTGCCGCAGCTGCGCCGGCAACCCACCTGCCTGATCGCCCAAGCGCTCTGGCAAAGCGGCGCACCAGCACCGGTCAGCTACGCCCATACCCCGACCAGCTGGCCTACGTGATCTTCACCTCGGGTTCCACCGGCACGCCGAAAGGGGTCATGGTCGAACAACGAGGAATGCTCAACAACATGTTCGGCAAGGTGCCGAGCCTGGGCCTGGGCGAGCACGACCGGATTGCCCAGACGGCGTCCGCGGCGTTCGACATCTGCGTGTGGCAGTTCCTCGCCGCGCCGCTGTTCGGCGCCACCGTGCATATCCTGCCCGATGCCCAGGCCCACGACCCGGTGGCCCTGCTCGACGCCGTTCAGGAACACGGGCTGACGCTGCTGGAAACCGTGCCGGCGCTGATTCGCGGCATGCTCCAGGAGAGTCAGGCGCATCACAACCTGGCAAGCCTGCGCTGGCTGCTGCCCACTGGCGAGGCCCTGCCACCGGCCCTGGCGCGGGACTGGTTCGCACGCTTCCCGGCCATCCCGTTGATGAACGCCTACGGCCCGGCGGAATGCTCGGACGACGTCGCCTTCCACCCGATCACCGAGGCGCCGACCGACGATTGCCTGCACATGCCCATCGGCAAGCCGACCGCCAACAACCAGGTGTTCGTGCTGGATTCGGAGCTGCGCATGGTGCCCATCGGCGTTCCCGGCGAGTTGTGCATCGGTGGCGTCGGCGTGGGTCGCGGTTACCTGCGCGACCCGCAGCGCACCCAGGAAGCCTTTGTCCCGCATCCGTTCCAGGCGGACGCACGCCTGTACCGCAGCGGCGACATCGGCCGGATGCGCGCCGATGGCGTGATCGAGTACCTCGGCCGCCGTGACCAGCAAGTGAAGATCCGTGGTCACCGTATCGAACTGGGCGAGATCGAAAACCGCCTGATGCAGCACCCGGCGGTGGACAGCGCTGCCGTCCTGGCGCTGCCCGACGCCCGGGGCGCCTTGCAACTGGTCGCCTGGTACGTGCTCGACAGCGCCGCCGACCTGGGCGGTGAATCCGCGCAACAGGTGCTGAGCGCTTACCTGGGCACGCAACTGGCGCACTACATGGTCCCGGCCCGCTGGCTGGCGCTTGAGCAATTGCCGCTGAATGCCAACGGCAAGGTCGACCGGCGTGCACTCGCCGCCAAAGGCGTGCCTCAGGCCGAGAGCGCCGATGAGCTGTGCGTGGCACCGCGCACCGCCACCGAGCAGGTCTTGGCGGAACTTTGGCAGGAGATCCTCGGCCTGGACAGCGTCGGTGTGCACGATGACTTCTTCGCCATCGGCGGCCACTCGCTCCTGGCTACCCAGGTGCTGTCGCGGATTCGTCGCCGCCTGAACGTCAGCCTGCCGCTGCGCACGCTGTTCGAACGCGGCACCCTGGAGCAACTGGCCACGGCGGTCGACCGGCAACGCGACGCCCAGGTCGTGGCCGAGGGCGACAATGAAATCGCCCTGGCGCAACGTCACCAGCCGCTGCCGTTGTCCTACGCCCAGCAGCGCTTGTGGTTCCTCGATCGCTTCGAAGGCCCGAGTGCCGCCTACAACATGAGTACGGTGGTGAGGTTGCGCGGGGCGCTCGACATCCCGGCGCTGCAAGCAGCATTGCAAACTGTACTGGAACGCCACGAGTCGCTGCGCACCGCCTTCCACCTCAACGGTGATCAGCCCTGCCAGGTGATCAGCCCGGCACCACGGGTCGACCTGACGCCGACCGAGTTGGATCAACTGGTCGGCGAAGCGCAGGCAAGCACAATGCAACGCCTGATTGATGAGCAGGCAAGCACCCCGTTCGACTTGCAACAGGCGCCGATGCTGCGCGCCAACCTGCTGCGCCTGGGCACGGATGATCATGTGCTGCAACTGGTGCTGCATCACATCGCCACCGACGCCTGGTCCATGGGCATCCTCGTCCAGGAACTGATCATCGGCTATCAGGCATACACCAGCGGTTCGACGCCGGCCCTGCCGGTGCTGCCGATCCAGTACGCCGACTATGCCCACTGGCAACGCAGCGAAGCACAGCAACACCTGCTGGCACGGGCCATCGACTACTGGCGGCGCCAACTGGACGGCGCACCGACGCTGATCCCGCTGCCGCTGGATTACCCACGCCCGGCACGTCCCGATTACCAGGGCGCGGCCCTGGAGCAACGCTTCACACCGGCCCAGACCCAGGTGCTCAAGGCGTATGCGCAAGCGCAGCGGGCGACGCTGTTCATGGTCCTGCTCAACGCTTTCAACAGCCTGATGCAGCGTGCCACCGGGGCCAACGATTTCATCGTCGGCACCGACCTGGCCAACCGCGAACACCCGGCCCTGGAACACCTGATCGGGTTTTTCGTCAACGTGCTGCCGATCCGCGCACGCCTGACCGAAGGCGACACCTTCGACGCTCGCCTGCAACGCTTGCGTGAAGATTGCCTGTCGGCCTTCCAGCATCAACAAGTGCCGTTCGACAAGCTGGTGGAGGAGCTGCAACCGCCGCGCACGCCGGGGGTGAACCCGCTGGTCCAGGTGCTGTTCGTCATGCAGAACACACCGAGCGGCAACGCCAATTTGCCGGACCTTGCGGTGGAACACCTGGTCCCGCGTCAGGAGAGCAGCAAGTTCGACCTCGCGGTGTTTGTCGAAGAAGATGAAGAACAGGGCCTGAACGTGCGCTGGGTGTATCGCACCAGCGTGTTGCAGGAAGCGACTGTCCGGCGTTTCGAGCAAGGTTTCGAAAGCCTGGTCGAGCAGATTGCCTCGGTCTCCGGGCAGGCGCTGGACAACTGGTCCTGGCGCCTCGAGGAAGGCCAGGGCAGCACAGCGCCCGCCCTGCCCGACTCGCCCGCCGACGACGCCACGGCCCGTAGCGCCCGCAAGCTTTCCAAGCTGAGCAAGCTCAAGCAGACCCGCGCCACCGCCGTCAGCCAACTGGCCCACGAACAGGTGCGCAGCCGCAGCCTGATCCCTGGACAACCCCTGCCGTTGGTGATCGAACCGTTGCTGGGTGACCTGGATCCGGTGCACTGGGCGCTGCAAGCCCGGGAATGGATCAACGGGCAATTGCGCACCCACGGCGGCCTGTTGTTCCGTGGCTTCAACCTGCCGGACGCCGCCGCGTTCGAACAGTTCGCCCAGGCCATCGAACCGGACCTCTATGGGACTTACGGCGATCTGCCGAAGAACACCTCCGGCAAGAACATCTACCATTCCACGCCGTACCCGGAACAACACATGATTCTCTTCCACAACGAGAGCTCGCACCTGCCGCAATGGCCGCGCAAGCAGTGGTTCTATTGCGAGACACCGTCCCCCGTAGGCGGCTGCACGCCCATCGTCGATTGCCGGCAGGTACTGGCGCGGTTGCCGAACGACATCGTCACCCGCCTGAAAACCCACGGCCTGCTCTATGTACGCCACTTCACCGACAAGCTGGACGTACGCTGGCAGGACTTCTTCAAGACCGAACAACGCGAGGAAGTCGAACGCCAATGCCGGGCATCGGGCATGCGCTGGGAATGGCTGGGGGCCGATAACCTGCGTATCGCCCAGCACTGCCCGGCGATTGTCGAGCACCCCGAGACCGGCGAGCTGTCGTTCTTCAACCAGGTGCAACTGCACCACACCGCCTGCCTGGAGCCTGAAGTGCGCAGCAACCTGATCAATCTGTTCGGCCCGGAGCACCTGCCGCGCAACGTCTACTACGGTGATGGCAGCGTGATCGAAGATGCGGTGATGGACGTGATCGGCGCGGCATACGAGGACTGCGCCGTGAGATTTACCTGGCAAAAAGGTGACATGGTGATGCTCGACAACATGCTGGTGGCCCACGCCCGGGACCCCTTTGAAGGCGAGCGCAAGATTTGTGTTGCCATGGGCCAGATGATGCGCCGCGAAGAACTGAAGGAGCATTTGCCTGAAGCGCAGGCGCTGCCGGTGGCGGAGGTGCAGGCATGACGGCTTACGAAAAGCGTGAAGAAGCCTTCGCCCTCTCGCCGCAGCAGCGCAGCCAATGGCTGGGCGGGTTGCCGCCGGTACGGCTGGAGCTGGAAATTCGCGGGGCGTTGGCGCTGGAGCGCCTGCAACAACGGCTCGCCGCGTTGAGTGCTTGCCATGAGGCCCTGCGCTTGCGGGTGCGACCGGAGCCCGGGTTGCTGACGCCGTTGCAGATCATTGAGTCCACCGTCACCGCAGCCGATGGGATCACCGTCGAGCTTCAATCGGTGGATGCCGACCGGCACCGGGTCGTGCTGCAACTGCCCGCGCTGAGCGCGGACCGCGGGACCTTGCTGCGCCTGGTGCAGGCACTGGCATCGGCGCAGGCACCGGTGCTCGACGACGAAGCCATGACCTACACCCAATACAGTGCCTGGCTCTACGAATTGCAGGCTGACGACGATGCCGAGCAGGGCCGGCGCTTCTGGGCTACCCAGGCGCTGGACGATTCGGCCGGCGAATTGCTCTACCGCCAGGTACGCAGCGATCGCGCCGAGGCGCCGGTGACCACCCGCCTGATTGCAAACCCGCAATTGGGCATGACCCTGGACCGTTTTTGCCAGCGTCACGGGGCCTCCCACGAGCAGGTGCTGATGGCGGCCTGGGGCGTCCTGTTGCAGCGCTTGAGCAGCGGCGACAGCCCGGCGCTGACCCTGAACTGGGTGCATGACTGCCGTGACGACTACGAAGAACTCGCCGACTGCTGGGGTCTGTTCGCCAAGCCCCTGCCTTTGCGCTGGGAAGCGGCTCCCGAGCATTCCTTTGCCCAGGCGCTGGCAAAGCTGCAGACGCTCTGCGAACACGCCACCGAATGGCAGGAGTATTGCGGCGCCGGCACCGCGCAGGTGGTCGAAACCGCGCATTACGGCTTTCAATGGGGTGCTCGCCTGCCTGGGCCACTCGGTGTCTTCGGTAGCAGCGCATCGACGCTTGCCGTGCTGGACCTCCAAGCTGTCCCGTCGGGCATGGAACTGCTGCTGGTGGCCGAAACCATCGGCGGCGACTATCGCCTGAACCTGTCTCACCCGCCGAGCCGCTACAGCGAACAGGCCGCCACGACACTGCTGGAACAGTTGCAGTCGCTGCTGCTCGACGCCCTCGCCTACCCGGACAAACCGCTGTCGGAACTGTCGTTGCAGGCCCCGGGCTTCGCGGCGACGCTGGCTGCCGTGCAGGCCCCGCTCGACGTGCCGCCGGCGTTTACCAGCGTGCCGGCGCGCTTTCGCGAATGTGCCGCACAATTCCCTGGGCACCTGGCCCTGCGCGATCACAACGGGCACTTGAGCTACGCCGAACTGGACGCACGCAGCAACCAACTGGCCCATTACCTGCGCGCCCAGGGTGTCGGCCGCGAGGACCGCGTGGCGTTGTACCTGGATCGTTCGGTGCAGATGGTGCTGGCGATGCTGGCCGTGCTCAAGAGCGGCGCGGCGTTCATCCCGCTGGATGCCCAGCAGCCCGCGCAACGCTCCCTGGCGATCCTGCAGCAGGCACAACCGACCTTCGTCCTCAGCGGCGCGGCCGGCAGCGCACCCGCCCTGCCGTCCGTCGGCAGTCTCGACCTGCGCAATGAAGCCGCCTGGCAGCAAGGGCCGACGAGCGCGCCGGACGTCGCTATCCAACCCCAGGACGCGGCCTACGTGCTGTTCACCTCGGGCAGCACCGGCACGCCCAAAGGCGTCATCGTCGAACACCGGCAGCTTGGCAGTTATGTCGCCAGCGTCTCCCGACGCTTGCAACTGGCGGCGGGCGAGCGCAGCGCGGTGGTCACGTCGCTGGCGGCCGACCTCGGTTACACCCTGCTGTTCCCGGCGCTGCTCAGCGGCGGCGAATTGCACCTGCTGGACAAGGAAACCGCCATGGACGCCCAGGCCTGGGCAGCGTGGCAGGCGCAGTACCCGATCGATCACTTGAAGATCGTGCCGTCGCTGCTTGATGCCTGGTTGATCCACGCCCAAAGCGCTGCGGTGCTGCCGCGCAAACAATTGATCCTCGGTGGTGAAAGCTGCTCGCGGCGTCTGTTGCAGAGCATTCGCCAGCACGCACCTATGCTGATGATCTTCAACCATTATGGCCCTACCGAAACCACGGTCGGGGTGGTGATGCACGCTGTCGAACCGGCGGTGGATTATCGTCGTTTGCCTCTAAGCGACCGTCTCGACGGCATGCGCCTGTACTTGCTCGACGACCAGCGGGCCCTGGCCGCTCCTGGCCAAAGCGCCGAGCTGTACATCGGCGGCCCACAACTGGCACGGGGTTATCTGGACGCGCAACAAAGCGCCGATCGCTTTATCGAACTGGCCCAACTGCCCGGCGAGCGCCTGTATCGCACCGGCGACATGGCCCGTTATCTTCATGACGGCAGCCTGGAAATCACTGGGCGTGCGGATCGCCAGGTGAAGATCCGGGGTTTCCGCGTGGAACTCGACGAGATACAGGCGCAATTGACCGGCCTGCCCGGGGTTGCCCAAGCCGCCGTGGAATGCATCCCTCGGGGCGAACTCGGCCAGCAACTGTTCGCCTTCATGACTCTGATACCCGGGCATTCGACCAGCGTCGCCCGGCTGCACGGCCAGGCCCAGGATTGCCTGCCGGACTACATGCTGCCGACCCTGCGGATTGTCGAAGCACTGCCGCTGATGGGTAACGGCAAGCTCGACCGCAAGACCTTGCAGCAATGGGCGGACAAGGTGCTCGACACGGTCGGCAGTGCCTTACCGCGCACACCACTGGAAGCCTTGCTCGCCGACGTCTGGGCGCAAGTGCTGGGCCTGGAGCGGGTGGGCATCGACGATGACTTCTTCGAACTGGGCGGCCACTCCCTGGCAGCGGTGACGCTTGCCAGTCGCCTGCAGACCGCGTTGTCGGCACCGGTGACGGTCAATGCGGTGTTCAACGCCCCCAGCGTCTCGGCCTTTGCGGCGCTGGTGCAGGCCGAGCTCAAGCTCTCGCCGCTGGTCCGGCTGTCAGCGCCCAACGCCAAGGCCGCCAATCTGTTCTGCTTCCACCCGTCCACCGGCCATGTGCAGGACTACCGCACGCTGCTGGCCCCTCTGCAATCCTGGAACCTCTGGGGTCTGCAGGCGGCCTACTTGGCCGAGGACAGCACCACGCTGGACGGTGATATCGAGAGCCTCGCCGCGCTCTATGTCGAGCATTTGCGCCAACAGCAACCCCACGGGCCCTATCACCTGCTGGGCTTCTCCCTCGGTGGCCTGCTGGCGATTGCCGCGGCCGCGCGCCTGGAAAGCCAGGGCGAGCAAGTGGCCTTTCTCGGCATCATCGACTCGCAGTACCAGCATCAGGCGCCGGAAGACAGTGTCGAGGCGCTGCTGGAGTCGGCTGCGCAGGCGCTGACCCTGGACAGCCAGGCGCTGATGCGTCAGTTGCCGCCGCCCGTCATCGCCGGATTGACCGCGCAACTGGGCGCCCTGCCCCCCGCGGCGCGCCTGGCGGAACTGGTGCAGTGGGCCCGCCAGCAAGGCCTGCAACTCGATGGCGACAGTTGGGACCACTTGCAAACGCGGCTGCGCTACCAGCAACACACGCAGCGCCTGCTGGCCAGCTTCAAGCCTGCACGGTTAAGCTGCCCGGTTCATGTCTGGTGGGCCAGCGACACCCTGGCCCAGGCCGAATTCGTCGACCCGCATTGGGAACGCCTGAGCAGCGGGCCGCTGACCCGCGAAGTCGTCCAGGCGCAGCACCTCACCATCCTCGAGCAAGGCGCCCTGCATCAGCAATTGGCGGCGCATCTCGAGACATTTGCGACACACGGAGCGGTTTGAAATGGATCTGTTGTTACTCATGGCTAAACGCTCATGGCGCGCACTGCTGGTGGCGACCCTGACGGGCCTGATCTGCGGCCTCGCGGCCGCCGGGCTGATCGCCAACATCAACCACAGCCTGACGGTGTTCGATCAGTTGCGTCCGGTGGACGGCCTGTACTTCGGTGGCCTGGTGGTGCTGGTGGCGATATCGCGGGTGATCTCCGACATCAGCCTGCTGCGCCTGGGCCAGGGGGCGGTCAACGACATGCGCCTGCACCTGAGCGCCAAGTTGATCGACACGCCCTACGCGCAGTTGCAACGCCTGGGCAAGCACCGTCTGCTGGCGATGCTGACCGACGACACCCAGACCATCAGCCAGGCGGTGGAGCTGGTGCCGATCCTGTTGGTCAATGCCGGGATCATCGCCGCGTGCCTGGCCTACCTGGGCTGGCTGAGCCTGCCGTTGCTCGGTTTGACGATGCTGTTGATTGCCCTGGGCAGCCTCAGTTTCAACTGGCCGCAGCGCCGGGCACTGACTTCGATCTCCCGCGCGCGGGAGCTCAAGGACCAGTTGTTCGACCAATACCGCCTGCTCACCGACGGCAGCAAAGAGCTGCAACTCAACCACCCGCGCCGGCAGCACTTCTTCACGCGCCTGCTGATACCGGTGAGCCAGCAGTACCGCCGGGACTTTGTACGGGGCATGAGCATCTATGCCCTCGTGCTGAACTGGGGCAATGCGGTGTTCTACCTGCTGATCGGCGTGGTGCTGTTCGCCGCGCCGCAGTTCATCGACCTGAGCGCCAGCCTGGTGACCGGCTATATCCTGGCGATCCTGTACATGATCACGCCGCTGTCGGAACTGATGCACGCCTTGCCGACCCTGGGCCGGGCCAGCGTCGCGCTGAACAAGATCCGTGCCCTGGAAGGTGAGATGCAAACCGCCGACGAGGCCGACGGTTCCCTTTCTCCGACCCAGGTTCGCAGCCTGGTATGCCGACAGGTCAGCCACACCTACTACCGCGAGCGCGAAGACGGTCATTTCACCCTTGGCCCCATCGACCTGACGTTGAATGCCGGCGAAGTGGTGTTCATCACCGGCGGCAACGGCAGCGGCAAGACCACCCTGGCCTTGTTGCTGACGGGCCTCTACCGGCCGGAAGGCGGCGACATCATGCTCGACGAGCAAGTCTCCTCAAGCAATGACAACCACCATTACCGCCAGCACTTCTCGGCGATCTTCACCGACTTCTGCCTGTTCGAGAACCTGTTCGATGGCGACGATCCGCACCTGGTGAAGCAGGCCCAGGACTACCTGATCCACCTGCAGCTGGATCACAAGGTGCACATCGAGGAAGGCAAGCTGACGACACTGGCGCTGTCCACCGGGCAACGCAAGCGCCTGGCGCTGCTCAGCGCCTACCTGGATGATCGTCCGTGCTATCTGTTCGACGAGTGGGCGGCCGACCAGGATCCGGTGTTCAAACACTTTTTCTACACCCGGATCCTGCCGGACCTGCGCGAGCGCGGCAAACTGCTGATCGTCATTTCCCATGACGATGCCTACTTCGGCCTGGCGGACCGGCTGATTCGCATCGAGCATGGCCAGCTCAGCGAAATCGCGCCCCAAGCCGCCATGAAGACGCCGGCCATGCTCTCCGTTTAAGGCAACGAAAAACCTGTGGCGAGGGGATTTAGCGAAACGTCGCACCGCCCCGCTGGGCTGCGTAGCAGCCCCTACACAGGCGACTCAATCCACCTGATATACCGAGTAGCAGGGCTTTGGGGCTGCTTTGCAGCCCAGCGGGGCGGTGCGACGTTTCGCTAAATCCCCTCGCCACAGGCTCATCAGCGTTACCCCTGCTGGCGAGGCTCACGCTTCTTCATAGATGTAATGCAGATAGCTCACCTGCTCCGCCAGGGGCAGGCGATGCAGTTTGGGGCAGGACTCGCAAAGCACCGGCGGCTGGCCTTCGACGGGCTCGTGCAGTTGGTAATGCAGGCAGCAATGCCGGCGCAAGGGCAAACATGGGCAGATTTGCGGCGCGGGTGATTCGACCATGCGTTGCAGGCCCCGCAGCTTCAGGCGCCCGTCATTCACTGTGACCGGTTCCAGCCACTGGTGCGCCTCGGCGAACCCATCCCGGGACAGGTCGGGGTCCATTCGCGCGAACGCACCATCCCAGATGGCAACCATGTTGCCCCACAGTATCTTCGGCGCCAGCCCTCCGGCGGCGGCCAGGGTCGCGAACAGCGGCGCCAGGTGCTCGTGGACCAACCGCGACCAGTAGGCCCCGCGCTCGTCCGGGCCCAAAGCCGGTAGTCGGCTTGCCAGCCCCAGGGCCGAAGGCTGACCGTCATCGTGCAACAGCACCGCCTCTTCGCCCCAGAAATCGATGGCGCTGTGGCGGGTCAACACACAGGCCAGGGTCGCTGGCAGGACGATGCTCATGTAGTTCATCGACCATTGCGACGCCACGGCGGCGCGATTCACCCCCGGATAACGCAGGGCAAAGCGGGCCAGCAGCGGTTGCAGCACCTCAGGGTCGGCAAGTCGGCTCAACGCAACGGAGGGCTGCTCGCCAGCCCCCTGCCGGATCACCCGCTGTATCGGCGGCCAGGCCTGATTGAGCCATTCTGGAAATTCGATGGCGGGTCTCCCTTTCCCTAATTAATGCAAACGATTAGCATTGGCTGATCCTATCCTTCCTCATCTGCAAACTCAACGTCGTCAGCGACCGGGCTTACCAAGACCACATGCACACACTCCGCACTTTCTGGCGTCTCGCGCGGCCGTTCTGGACATCCGAGGAAAAATACCCGGCCCTGTTGCTGCTGTTGGGCACCGTGCTGATGACCCTGTGCCTGGTGGGCATCAACATTCTCAACAACTTCTGGAACCTGCATTTCTACAACGCGTTGCAGGCCCTGGACTATCACGGCTTTCTCGTCGGTAGCCTGCAGTTCATCCTGCTGCAGGTCGGCATGGCCGGGTTTACCGTGGGCGCGTTCCACTTCCAGCAGAAGCTGACCATACGCTGGCGCCGTTGGGCCACCCGGAACATGCTCGACCAATGGCTGGGCAGCCAGCGCTACCAGAAGCTGAGGCTGAGCGAGACCGAGGTCGATAACCCCGACCAGCGGATCGCCGAGGACATCGACCTGTTTATCGTAAAGTCGCTCAAATTGAGCCTGGGGCTGTTGACGTCGGTGGTGTCACTGTTCTCCTTCCTGAATATTCTCTGGCAGGCGTCGAACCTGGTCAGCGTGCCGTTCGATGACCAATCGGTGGTCATTCCGGGGCTGCTGGTGTGGATCGCACTGGTGTATGCGTTGCTGGGTACCGGCCTGGCGTTCTGGCTGGGGCGCGCATTGCCAAGCCTCAACTTCATGCAACAACGGCGTGAAGCGGATTTCCGCTTCTCTCTCATCCGCCTGCGGGAAAACGCCGACTCGGTGGCCCAATACCGCGGCGAAGCGGTGGAGAACGAGCGCTTCAACCAACGCCTGGAGGCGGCGCTGGAAAACTTCTGGGCGCTGGTCAAGAAGCAGAAGCTGATCATGGGTTACTCGACCTTCTACCTGCGCAGCGCCACGGTCATCCCCATGTTCATCATGGCGCCGCAGTTTTTTGCCGGCGCGTTCCCCTTGGGTCGCCTGACGCAGATCAGCGCAGCCTTCGGCGAAGTCCATGCGGCCATCGCCTACCTGGTCAGCGTGTTTCCGGAACTGTCGGAATGGAAGTCGGTGATCGACCGTTTGAACGGCTTCCAGGAGCGCCTGGATCACCTCGAAATCAAGTCCGAGGTCCGGCTCGAACAGCAGGCCAGTGGCCTCGATATCAAGGACCTGGACGTCTGGCTGCCCAGCGGCCGGCAATTGTTCAAGGGCTTCAACCTGTCGCTCAAGCCAGGCGACAGCCTCATGATCAGTGCGCCGTCCGGCTACGGCAAATCGACTTTGCTTCGCACCATCAGCGGGCTTTGGCCCCATGCTCGCGGCACCAGCCGCTACGACCGTGAGCGGGCCCTGACCCTGTCGCAAAAACCCTACCTGCCGCTGGGCTGCCTGCGCGAGGCGCTCTGGTATCCCAACCCGCCACGGCCCGAAGAAGATGCCGCGTTGCGCCAGGTGATGGAGCAGGTTGGCCTGCAACACCTGGGCGATCAACTGGATGAGGAACGGGATTGGGCCCAGACCCTCAGCGTTGGCGAGCAGCAACGCTGCGCGTTCGTCCGCGCCCTGCTGGCCCGTCCGACGGTGCTGTTCCTCGACGAAAGCAGCTCGGCACTGGATGCGGTCAACGAGCTGCGTTGTTATCAGTTGCTCAAGCAGACGCTGCCGGAGACGATCCTGATCAGCGTCGGGCACAACGCTTCGTTGGAGCATATTCACTGGCAGGTCCTGGAACTCAAGGACGGGGCGCGGTGGGTGCATCGCAAGGTTCAGCAGGCGGCCGTCAGCTAGCCGGGCTGCCGTCATCGCGAGCAGGCTCGCTCCCACAGGGCTTTCGGACGATTGCAAGATCTGTGGGAGCGAGCCTGCTCGCGATGGCGCCAGCGCACGCCACACCGACCCAAACTGACCCGCCGCTTTCGCGATGACCGCCAGTCCCCGCGCCGCGAGATCTCTCTGAACTTCCATCCGGCATCTTCCCTCTGCCCTTTACCAACATGCTAATCAGAGAGAGGCAGGACGTCATGAGAGCACTCACTTACCACGGTGCGCACACTGTAAAAGTCGACACCGTTCCAGACCCGGTTCTGGTGGACAGCGACGACATCATCCTGCGCGTCACGGCGACCGCCATCTGTGGTTCGGACCTGCACCTCTATCGTGGCAAGATCCCCTCGGTGGAACATGGCGACATCTTCGGCCACGAGTTCATGGGAATCGTCGAAGAAGCAGGTCCCGCAGTGACCGCCGTTCAACCCGGCGACCGCGTGGTGATCCCGTTCGTGATCGCTTGCGGCAGCTGCTTTTTCTGCCAGATGGACCTGTTCGCAGCCTGCGAGACGACCAACACCGGTCGCGGCGCCATCCTCAACAAGAAAGCCATCCCACCCGGCGCCGCGCTGTTCGGCTTCAGCCATCTGTATGGCGGTGTACCCGGCGGGCAGGCCGAATATGTACGGGTGCCGAAGGCCAACACCGGCCCCTTCAAAGTGCCTGGGACCCTTTCGGACGAGAAGGTGCTGTTTCTTTCGGATATCCTGCCCACCGCGTTCCAGGCGGTCACCAACGCAGGCATCGGCAACGGCTCGAGTATCGCCATCTACGGCGCCGGGCCGGTCGGTTTGTTGAGTGCCGCTTGCGCTCGGATGCTGGGCGCCGAGCAGATCTTCATGGTCGATCACCACCCCTATCGCCTCGCCTATGCACAGCAAACCTATGGCGTGATTCCGATCAACTTCGATGAAGACGACGACCCCGCCGACACGATCATTCGCCAGACCAAAGGCATGCGCGGTGTCGACGGCGTGGTCGATGCGGTGGGCTTCGAGGCCAAAGGCAGCACCACCGAGACGGTGCTCGCCACGCTCAAGCTTGAAGGCAGCAGCGGCAAAGCCCTGCGCCAGTGCATCGCGGCCGTCCGCCGTGGCGGGGTCGTGAGCGTGCCGGGGGTGTATGCCGGCTTCATCCACGGCTTCCTGTTTGGCGATGCCTTCGACAAAGGCCTGACGTTCAAGATGGGACAGACCCATGTGCAGCGCTATCTTCCCGAGTTGCTCGGCCACATCGAGACCGGTCGCCTGGCGCCAGAGGTCATCATCAGCCACCGGATGTCGCTGGAACAGGCCGCCGAGGGGTACGAGATTTTCGACAAGAAGCAGGAGGACTGCCGCAAGGTGATCCTGACGCCGGGCGACTCAGCCATCGCATTGCCGGAGGGTGACGGCCCGGCCCTGGTGCTGGGAACTTGAGTTCAGCGACCAGGGCAGCACTGGAGGCACTGGGCGAGCCCGTACGCGATAAACGGTCCGGTATTACTCCGCCTGCACCGTAACCTGGCGTTGCTCTCCCAGCCCCGTAATGCCCAGGCGCACGGTCTGCCCCGGGCGCAGGAACACTGGTTGCGGCTTGATGCCCAAGCCGACCCCGGGGGTGTCCCGGTCGAGATCACATCCCCCGGCTGCAGGCTCATGCACCGGCTCAGGTAGGCGATCAGCTGCGGTACGCTGAAGATCAGCGTTCGCGTATTGCCGTTCTGGTAGCGGTGCCCGTCTACTTCCAGCCATAGGTCCAGGTCATGGGGATCGTCGATTTCGTCCCGGGTGACCAGCCACGGTCCCAGGGGGCCAAAGGTATCGAAGCCCTTGCCTTTGTCCCAGGTGCCGCCCCGCTCCAACTGCCACTCCCGCTCGGATACGTCGTTGATGACGCAATAGCCGGCAACATGCTCCATAGCCTTCGCTTCATCGATGTTGCGCCCGCCCTTGCCGATGACGACGCCCAACTCCACTTCCCAATCGGTCTTGAGCGAGCCGCGGGGGATCTGGATGTCGTCGTTCGGCCCGCAAATGGCGCTGGTCCATTTGCCGAAGATGATCGGCTCCTTTGGCACGTCCATATTCGACTCGGCCGCGTGATCGGCGTAGTTCAAGCCGATGCAGATGAACTTGCCGACGTCCCCGACACAGGCACCGAGCCGTGGCTGTCCGGTGACGATAGGCAGGTTGCGCGGGTCGAGGTCGGCCAGCGCTGCCAACCCCTCCGGACTCAGGACGTGCCCTGCGATGTCCGGCACGTGCCCCGACAGGTCGCGGATCCGATTCTCGGCATCCAACAGACCGGGGTTTTCCGCGCCTTTTTCACCATAACGCAACAGTTTCATCGAGTGTTCCTCATTCAAATCCAACGTAAAGACGATTCAGAGGCTCATGCCGCCGTCGATGACATGCACAGCGCCGGTGGTATAGGTCGACGCATCGCTGCCCAGGTAGACAGCCAACTGCGCGATCTCCTCGGTGCTGCCGATTCGGCCCATGGGTTGGCGCTCAAGGAACTGATGATAGATCTGCTGCTCATCGACGCCCTGTTGCAAGGCCTGGGCGGCAATGCGCTGGCGCAACGAGGGCGAGTCCACCGTACCCGGACAGATCGCGTTGCAGCGAATGCCCTGGCCGACAAAGTCAATGGCGACGGCCTTCGTCAGGCCTATCACCGCGGCCTTGCTGGTCGCATAGGCGAAGCGGTTCGGCACGCCCTTGATACTCGACGCCACCGACGACATGTTGATGATCGAACCACCGCCACGGGCCAGCATGCCCGGCAGGAATGCGCGGATGGTCCGATACATCGCCGTGACGTTGAGGTCCATCGAGCGCGCCCAGGCCGATTCGTCGCACTCCAGCAGGTTGCCGCTGTGCACGTAACCGGCACAGTTGAACAACACGTCCAGGCCACCGATTCGTTCACAGGCCGTGTCGATGGCCTCGGCAGACGTAACGTCCAGTGTCATGGCTGTGACCCCTTCAATGCCCCTCAGTGCACTAATATCGATATCACTGGCGAAGACCTCGGCACCGGCCCGGGCGAAGGCAATGGCGCTGGCCATGCCAATGCCCTGCCCTGCGGCCGTGACCAATACGCGCTTATTGAGCAGATTCAAGCGACCTCCAGTTTTGCTGACGTGACGGCGACCTTGGGGGTTCGGGCGAGCATCGAGGCGGGGATGGCCAGGATCAGTCCACCGCTGACCAACAGACACAGGGCCAGTACATAGGTGCCGTTATTGATGTTGCCCGTGAGGGTTTCCGCTACCGCGGTGATCATCGAGCCGGTGAAGCCCGACAGGTTGCCAATGGCGTTGATCATGCCGATGCCAGCGGCTGCCGCGACGCCCGACAACAGAGTCCCAGGCAGAGTCCAGAAAATCGGCATCAGGCTGAGAATCCCCGAAGCGGCAACGCTGAGGAACAGTACGGACAGCACCAGATTGTTGGCGAAGAAAGCGCTGAGGATCAGGCCGACGCCGCCGATGAAGGCTGGAATGGCGGCGTGCAGGCGCCGCTCGCCGGTGCGGTTGGAGTGCCGTGCGTTGAGCAACATTGCCACGACGGCCACCGCGTAAGGAATCGCGGTCAGCAAGCCAATGTGCAAGCTATTGGTGATCCCGGTGCTCTTGATGATCGAGGGCATCCAGAACGCCAGGCCATAGAAGCCTGTGTTGAAGGTCAACAGGATCAGCACCAGCAACCACACCCGAGGGTTGAGGAACACCTCGCTCAAACGGCTGGCCTTGCCTTGGTTGTCCGTCTGCAGATTGGCCTTGAGCAGGTTTTTCTCCGCGCTAGAGAGCCATTTTGCCTTATCGATGTTATCGGCCAGACAGACAATCACCACGAACGCCATGATGATCGAAGGGATGCCTTCGATCAGCAGCATCCATTGCCAACCGGACAGCCCCTGCACGCCTTGCATGCTGTTCATCAGCCAACCGGAGAGGATTCCGCCCAGCGTCAGGCTGACCGGCAACGCCAACAGGAAGCCGGACATCACCCGGCTTTGCCGATGGGTCGGGAACCAGTAGTTGAGGTACAGGATCACGCCGGGGAAGAAGCCCGCTTCGCAGACACCCAACAGGAAGCGCAGCACGTAGAACATCGTGCTCGATTCGATATGGAAGAAACCCGCCAGCGGCACCGTGTAGGCCACGGCCATGGAGATCACGGCCCAACTGAGCATGATCCGGGCAATCCAGAACCTCGCGCCGAAGCGATGCAGCAGCAGGTTGCTGGGGACTTCGAACAGGAAATAGCCCCAGAAGAACATACTGGCGCCCAAGGCATACACGGTGTTGCTGAACTGCAGTTCGTTGAGCATGTCGAGCTTGGCGAAACCGATGTTTACCCGGTCAAGGTAAGCCGCCATGTAACACAGGAGCAGGACGGGAAGGATGCGCCAGACGACTTTACGGTAGGTCCGGTCTTCGAAATCAAGTTCACCGGTTTGCGCCTGGGCAGGTAAATGCTCGGAGACGGTTTGCATGTGATAACCCCTGGGCACGTGGACATGCCTGATTGTTTTTATCGGATGGGAGCTGGGGCTCACTCTACGACCGTGAAACGATTCTTTCCCAATGGCATTTTTTGATTAAGCGATAACGTTCCGTTATCGCAGCAGTCGCCGCTTTCCAGTTGTTCAATTGGCGGGACCGTCGTCCAGGCGAGCGTGGTCCTTGAGGATTTGTGCAAACTCCAGCGCCGCGCCCATCAATGGCTCGCCTCTGCGCGTGAGGATGCCATAATCCTGCGGCACCAGGTGCAGCGGGGTGTCGAGGGTCTTCAACTGGCCGCTCTCGAGCAATGGATCGACCATGGCATTGGGCAACATCCCGATCATCGGACCGCGCTGCAGGACCTGGAGAAAGGTCTGCATTGAAATGGTATCGACAGTGTTGCGCGGCATGCCTACCCCAGCCTCGGCGAAAGCCAGTTCCATGCGCGCGCGAATGGGTGTGCCGACCGGATAGAGAATCCACGGCAGATCCACCAACTGCCGCAAGGACGTCGGCCCGGCGTCGGCCAGGGGATGGCGGCTGTTGACCACAATGCAGAACGGTTCCGGGGCCAGGGGCTGGAAGTCATAACGCTGCTGCTGGCTTTGATCGGTGAAACGGGCTACCGCCAGATCGAGCTTCTTCTCTTCGAGCATCTCCATCAGGTGGTTACTGGTCTGCTCCACTACCTCAATCGACAGCAACGGCCAACGCTGCTTGATCTGCAAAATTGCCTCGGGCAGAGCCACCGCCGTCGCGGCAAAAATCCCGCCGACCTTGAGGTAGCCATGCCCTCCCTCGCGCAGGCTGCTGATTTGCTCGACAAACGAACGCGCGTCATTCAAGGCAATCTGCGCATACCGCAACACATGCTCGCCCAACGCCGTGGGCGGCATGCTGCGCGGTCGCCGCTCGAACAAGGCAAAGCCGAGCAGGCTCTCGATTTCCTTGAGCATCTTGCTGATGGCCGGCTGGCTGAGGTTCATCTGCTGGGCCGCCAGGTGCATGTTGCAAGTGCGGCCCAAGGTATCGATCAGCAGCAGATGACGGAATTTCAGCCAGCCGCAGAAGCTGGAAAAGGATACATCTGACATGGGCGATTTCCTCGAGCCTGCAATAACCGTTCGTTATCGATTACTGAATATATCTCATTGGAGTTTATCGTCCGCCCACCCTAGCGTGAAAACAATCACGAACCAGGAAGAACTGCCATGTCGCTATTGCTTACGCCCGAGAATACATTGCCCTCCGACGGCCTGGCCGGAACGCTGATTGGCCGCGCCTGGGTGCCCGGGCGAATCGCCGGGCCCTCGCCGATTGTGTTGCGCAACGACGGTGTGTTCGATCTGTCGGAGCATTTCGCGACCTTGAGCGACCTGCTGGAAACCGAGTCTCCCTTGACAGCCGTGAGGCAAACGCCAGGCACCTTCATCGCCAGCATTGAAGCCCTGCTCGCCAACACCGGGCCTGAGTCCGATCCCTCCAGGCCTTCGTTGTTGCCACCGTTGGATCTGCAAGTGATCAAGGCCGCCGGCGTGACGTTCGCCGCCAGCATGATCGAGCGGGTGATCGAGGAAAAGGCCGGCGGTGATCCGGAAAAAGCCGATGCCGTGCGAGCCACCGTACGCAGTGTGATCGGCGACAACCTGCGCTCGGTGGTACCGGGCTCCGAACAGGCCATGCGCCTGAAAGCGCTGCTGATCGAGCAAGGCATGTGGTCGCAATACCTGGAAGTCGGCATCGGCCCAGACGCGGAAATCTTCACCAAGGCGCCGGTACTCGCCGCCGTGGGCAGCGGTAGCTACATCGGTATCCACCCCGGCTCCCAGTGGAACAATCCTGAGCCCGAGGTGGTGCTGGCGGTGAACAGCCGTGGCCAGGTCCATGGCGCCGCCCTGGGCAACGACGTCAACCTGCGGGATTTCGAAGGACGCAGCGCACTGCTGCTGAGCAAGGCCAAGGACAACAATGCCTCCTGTGCCATCGGCCCTTTCATTCGCCTGTTCGATGAGCACTTCAGCCTGGACGACGTGCGCGCCTGCGTGGTCGACCTGGAAGTCCAGGGCGAGGACGGTTATCGGATGCGGGGGTCGAGCTCCATGAGCCAGATCAGCCGGGATCCGCTGGACCTGGCAGCCCAGACACTCAACGCCAATCACCAGTACCCGGACGGATTCCTGCTGTTCCTGGGGACCCTGTTTGCCCCGACCGAAGACCGAGACACCGTCGGCAGCGGTTTCACCCATAAATCGGGTGACCGAGTCCGGATCAGCAGCCCATTGCTCGGCAGCCTGCACAACCGCGTGACTTACAGCTGTGAAGCCGCTCCCTGGACGTTTGGCTTGAGCGCCCTGTTGCGCAATCTTGCCGCGCGTGGATTGCTAGTACGCTGACACCGGTGCGGTTTGTCGATTCATCCAATGATAAGAGAGACAAGAATCATGAGTGACACGCCCAAACGCCGCCTGCGTAGCGAACAGTGGTTCAACGACCCGGCCCACGCGGACATGACGGCCTTGTACGTCGAGCGCTACATGAATTACGGGATGACCCGCGAAGAGCTGCAATCGGGACGCCCGATCATCGGCATCGCCCAGACCGGCAGCGACCTGACGCCCTGCAACCGCCACCATCTGGAGCTGGCGCAACGGGTCAAGGCCGGTATTCGCGATGCAGGCGGCATTCCCATGGAGTTCCCGGTGCATCCGATTGCCGAACAGTCGCGTCGGCCCACCGCAGCACTGGACCGCAACCTGGCCTATCTGGGGCTGGTGGAAATCCTCCACGGCTACCCCTTGGACGGCGTGGTGCTCACCACGGGTTGCGACAAGACGACCCCGGCCTGCCTGATGGCGGCCGCAACCACCGACCTGCCGGCCATCGTCCTGTCCGGCGGGCCGATGCTCGACGGTCACTACAAAGGCGATCTGATCGGCTCCGGTACCGTACTCTGGCATGCGCGCAACCTGATGGCCGCCGGCGAAATCGACTACGAAGGCTTCATGGAAATGACCACTGCGGCGTCGCCTTCGGTGGGCCACTGCAACACCATGGGCACTGCCCTGTCGATGAATGCCTTGGCCGAAGCCCTGGGCATGTCGCTGCCGGGCTGCGCGAGCATTCCGGCGCCCTACCGCGAGCGCGGACAAATGGCCTATGCCACGGGCAAGCGCATCTGCGAGTTGGTCCGACAAGACATTCGTCCCTCGCAGATCATGACCCGCCAGGCCTTCGAAAATGCCATCGCCGTCGCTTCGGCATTGGGCGCTTCAAGCAACTGCCCACCGCACCTGATAGCCATTGCCCGGCACATGGGTGTCGAATTGAGCCTGGATGATTGGCAACGGATTGGCGAAGACGTACCGCTGCTGGTCAATTGCATGCCGGCGGGCAAGTACCTGGGTGAAGGCTTCCACCGGGCTGGAGGCGTGCCCTCGGTCATGCATGAGCTGCAAAAAGCCGGGCGCTTGCACACAGACTGCGCCACGGTCAGCGGCCGAACCATTGGCGAAATCGTGGGCAACAGCCGGACCAGCGACGTCGACGTCATCCACCCCTTCGATACGCCACTCAAGCACCGCGCCGGGTTCATCGTGCTCAGTGGCAATTTCTTCGACAGTGCGATCATGAAGATGTCGGTGGTGGGCGAGGCCTTTCGCAAGACGTATCTGTCCGAACCCGGTGCCGAGAACAGTTTCGAAGCCCGGGCCATCGTGTTCGAAGGCCCGGAGGACTATCACGCACGCATCGACGACCCGGCGCTGGACATCGACGAACGCTGTATCCTCGTCGTCCGCGGTGTCGGCACCGTGGGCTATCCGGGCAGCGCCGAAGTGGTGAACATGGCACCGCCGGCGGCCCTGATCAAACGCGGCATCGACTCGCTGCCGTGCCTGGGCGACGGACGCCAGAGCGGCACCTCAGCGAGCCCGTCGATTCTCAACATGTCCCCGGAAGCCGCCGTAGGCGGTGGCCTGGCGTTGCTCAAGACCAACGATCGCCTGAAAGTGGACTTGAACACCCGTACCGTCAATCTGTTGATCGACGAGGCGGAGATGGAGCGGCGCCGACGGGAATGGGTACCGCAGATGCCTCCCTCACAGACACCCTGGCAGGAGCTCTACCGGCAACTGGTGGGACAACTTTCCACCGGGGGCTGCCTGGAACCCGCCACCTTGCATCTGCGGGTGATTGCCCGTAGCGGTGAACCGCGGCATTCGCATTGAAGTATCGCTTCTCAGATATTCGCCAGGATTGACGAACGGACTGAACCATTGAGTCTCTGGACTGGACATCATCCAGTCCACAGGCTCACTCCTTCTCGCTCAACATCCCGATAGCCTCATACGGCGTCTGCAGATCACGCTCGGGAATCTCCCAGATCAGCAGCTTGGGGGGCGTATCCCGAAAAGCCGGGTTGCTGAAGTACTGATTGGCGCCACCGGAGAATTCGCCACCGTCCTTGGCGAAACTTCCCACCGGAGCGCCCAGTGCCAGTTCGAGAAACCCCAAGAAGTTGGAGTTGCGCGAGAACGAGGTGCCGATCAACGCTACATTGGGCAGGCCGCCGTCGCCGAACAGATCATCGAGGTTGTCGCCTCCGTCCTGAACGGCTTGCTGCTGCTCGCTGACTTGCGTGGCCGCTACGGTTTCCGGCGTGGGTTGCCAGTTCAGCGGCAGCCAGTCGATGCCGGCCAGGTGCACGAGATCCCCCGCACGCAAGGCCGCCGCGCTGGAGTGGGTGGCAAAGGTTTTTTGTGGCGTGGCGCGAATGCCCATTGCCTGTACCTGTTGCGCAATTGCCCGTGCCGCCGCATTGGAGCCGATCTCGCTCCAGTGTGTGTCGGTACGCAGGTAAGCCGATGCAGCCAACGGCTGCAACGTCGACGCGAGGTTCAGCGCCGACACCCCTGCCTGGTTCAGTGTCGCGGTCCATTCCTCCACCCGAGGGGCCAGTTCGGCCGGACGATCCAGGCCACACAACTGCGCGGCAGCAATACGGCTCTTGTCCGGCACCACCGCCACGAGCAATTGAATGCCACGTTGGCTCAGCCGTCGTTGTACGTCGATCACTGCCTGCGCCTTGGCCTCGGCGTTGGCCCGGGCGTGGTGGTTGATGCGCATCTCATCGGTCAGAAACAGCCAGCCCTGACAGCCCGGACGAACCCGGGGCCCGGTGTCATGGAACAGCAGCCAACTGGCGCCGCGCTCCAGATTGGCGGCCTGTTCGGGAAACCAGGCGTTGGACAGCTGCTTGGCGATACGGTGGGTGACGTCGCCATGCATCGCCGCATCGCGGGTCAGGTTGGGCGGCAACATTTGCACCTTGCCGCTGAACAGTAGCCAACCACAGGAAATCAAGCCGACACCGAGCAAGCCGATCAGTGTGTAGCCGGAGACTTTGCTGGTTCGGGTCACCAGGTCGCTGGGGGGCGTCGGTGCGCTGGGCGGAGACTTCTTTGGCGTCGTCATCAGAACTGAAAGTACAGGAAAGGCACGGCTTCACGGCTGGCGATCAGAGCGAACGACAGCAGGAAACCGGCTACGGGCCAAAAGGCGACAGCCAATGCATACAACGCATTGCCCGCCATTCGTCTTTCAAAACGTACCTGCCAGATCGGCAGGATCACGCACACCACGCCCAGCACCGCCGCCAGGCCCTGCACCGGCCGCAACGTCACCGCCAGCGCATCGCCGAGGGCAAACCCGTGCAAGCCGAACTGCCCGGCGTACAGGGTCATGGCCGAGTGGAAGTCCGGGGCGCGGAACAGTGTCCACGCCAGGCAAACGAACAACAGCGTCAACACATGCGCCAGCACACGCGGGACAGCAGGCAGGCTCGAACGCGACCATGCCCGGTCGACACACAACGCCACGCCATGGGCCGAACCCCACAGCAAGTAGTTCCAACTATCGCCGCCATGCCACAGCCCGGCAATGGCCATGGTCAGGAACAGGTTGCGATAGGTTTTCCAGACGCCATGACGATTACCGCCCAGGCCGATGTACAGGTAATCGCGCAACCAACTGGACAGCGACAAGTGCCAGCGCCGCCAGAAGTCCTGGATACTGCTGGCCAGGTACGGCCGGTTGAAGTTTTCCGGGAAATGAAACCCCAGCATCAGCCCCAGGCCGATCGCCATGGCGCTGTAGCCGGCGAAGTCGAAGAACAGCTGCAACGAGTACGCCAGGCAACCGATCCAGGCGTCCACGAATGACGGGTTTTCCAGATGGAAGGCCACGTCCACCAACGGCGACAGGGTGTCGGCCACCAGCACTTTCATGCACATGCCGACCATGAAGCGGCGGGCACCCAGGGTGAAGTTCTGCCAGTTGAACCAGCGATCCACCAGCTCACGGCGGACCCAGTCATAACGAATGATGGGGCCGGCAATCGAGTGGCCGAACATGGAAATGTAGGTGGCGTAGTTGATGAAACTGCGCTCCACCGGAACCGTGTGGCGATGCACGTCCACCAGGTAGGAAATCGCCTGCAACACGATGAACGACAACCCGGCCGGCAACGCGACCTTCTGCCACTCAAGCGGTATGGCGCCGTAGTGGGTCATCAGCTCGCTCCATGTGCCAGCGAGGATGTTCGCGTACTTGTACCAGCACAGCACGGCGGTGTTGAACACGATCAACGCGATCAGCAGCCGCAGGCGTCCACGGGAGTCCTCGCGGCAACGGTCGACCAGCAGGCCGCCGCCCCAGGCAACGATGGTCAGCACGACATGCAACGACAGGAACAGCGGGCTCAGCCAGCCGTAGAACAACCAACTGCCCGCCAGCAGCACCCCGTTGCGCCAGCCGTGGGGAACCAGGGCGTAGATCAACAGGAAGGCCGGCAGGAACAGCGTCAGGAACTCGAGCGAGGCGAAAACCATGGCGACAGCGCAATCCGATCAGTGGGACAACGTGTCCGTGGCGGCCAGGAGTCGAGGTCCGGTGGCGGTCGGCAACAGCAATACGCTGTAGCGCTCGCCCGCCTTCAGTTCACCCAGATCCAGCGCGGGGCCGACATTGGCATTGGCGCAGACCAGTTGCACGGACAACTTCACCGGATTGATCGAGCGACGTTGCAGGTTGCCTTCGGTCACGCCTTTGAACAGGTCGGCGGTGCGACCTGCGGGGCGCAGGCTGGCGTCGACACAGCTGCTGTCCAGGTTGAAGAAGCCCAGCGAAGCCTTGAGGCCATTGAAGTCGTCCGGGATGTCATGCACGGTCACTTGCCTGAGCCCCTTGCCATCCGGAAGCGCGACCACGGTCGCGAACTCGCCCGGCTCGGCCTTGACGTCCAGCGCCAGGCGCTGCTGGCCGCTGACCAGGGTGCCTTTGATAGCGCTACTGGCCGTGACCGGGAAAAACAGCGAAGCCGGCTGCGCCGCATCCAGCTTCAGCGGCGGTTGGCCTTCCTGGGCAATGACCTGCATCGGCTCGGCGCTGCCGTTGACGAAGCGAATGAACGCGGCATCTTGGGCGGGACCGGTCGGGTACAGCGGGATGTCCGCCGCCACCACGTTCAAGCTCGACAACAGCAGCGCAGCCGCACTCAGGACCTTGGCGTTGATCATTTTTTCGCCCCTTTGCTGCTCAGCGCTTCAGGCGGCAGCTTGCCCAGTGCGGCACCGATTGCAGTGCCCCAGGCCTTGTAACCTGCGACCGTGAAATGCTGACCGTCGGTGGTGACCCATTGGCCCGGCTTGGAGAAGGTCAGCGAATCGATATAGGTGCAAGGCGCGACGTTGCTGGCCAGAAATTGCGACATCAATTGGGTACGCGGATCATTTTTCTGGTACATGCCCCCCGCCTTACCCCACGCCGGGCCGACCCAGGCACATTTGGTGCCGGTGGCGGCGATGGCCTTGGTCAGGCTGGTCACGCTCTGCCAGGCCCAGGCCTTGGGAAACGCCGGTTTGTCGTAGGACGCCATGGTATCGCCGATGACCAGTACCACCAGGTCGGGCTTGTCCTTGGCGATCAGCTCGGCGATAGGCGTGGTGGTCGCGTCACGGCCCTTGATCTCGATCTTGGCGGTGCCCTTTTGCTCGGCACCACAATCGACTTTCTTGGTGATCAACCAGTCGCCAGCGCTGGCACCACAGGCGCCGATGGAATGAACGATCGCTCCCTGGCGGGTGAGATCGGCGTTGAGCGGCTCCATCAGGTGGTCCGCAAGGCTCATATGGCTTTCGCCAAGCACCAGAAGGGTCAGGCCGGCAAGGGCAGAGGCTGGCATAGGTATCTCCGGGAATCAGTTCGAATAAGGAGAGCGGTAAGGGCTGACCGGGAGCGCCATCGGGCTGCCGGTCATGTCCTCGAACATGTAGCGCGCATACAGGCCACCATTGAATTGCTGATAATCGCTGGCGTTATCCATGCCGATCGTGGCGCCAAGGAAGAAGCGCGAACCGAACTTGTATTCGCCGGCTGCCGCCAGGCTGTAGCCCACGCCGGTTTTGCTCTGTCCTGAGTAGCGCGAATCGTTGGCCGCCTGACGGTCGCTGTCGTTCGGGAAGAAATCGGCGCCGTCCTGCTGGAAGTGCTGGATGCCCACCGAACTCTTGACCTGATAGGTAAAGCGCTCGGTGCGCTGCTGCCAGGTCACCGGCACGCCCAGGGCGAAATAGCTCTGGGGACTGAAGTAGCCACCATGCCCGTAGGTGAAGAAGTCCTGGTTGTTCTCGTAGCCCAGCGCCGTGGCGCTGAGGCCAACGGTGAGCGAGTGGTCCTGCATGTTGTCCAGGTACCAATAGACGCCACCGCCCAGTTCACCCCGGGTGTTGGATTCGACATTGTGTCCCACCAGTTCGTGCACGGAGCCATACCCGTAGGCACCGACCTGCGAGTTGTCGTAGCTCATTTCGCCACGTACACCGTTGGCGGTCACGCCACCCCACGATCCACCGCCAGCACGCTTGTCGGTGGTGCCGGCAAACGACGTCAGGCTGTCGGTGACCGCGCGACGCGACGCCGCGACGCGGTAACGGAAATTGCCGTTATCGCTCAGTGGGCGATCGACACTCACGCCCCCCACCGCCGTCGTGTATTTGAAACCGATCGGCGTGGTACCGACATCGGCCTTGATGCCTTCATCGGGACGCTCATACGCCACCCCAAGGCCGACGCCCTCGGCACGTTGCGAACCGATACCGGAGGTTGCGCTGGAGGCGCCGCCGAAACGACTGGCGGCCTCGCCCTTCACACTGCCGGCCGTGAGCGCAACGGGAGTGATACGCACGGCCACACGGTTGTCACCGGCCGGCACGTTCACTTCGAACGGCGTTTCAACGTCCGTCAGTTTGCTCAGGCCCGATTCGCTGTTGTTGCTGCGAACGCTCAAGCCTTGGGCAACGTAACCGCTGCGCTCCTGCAGAATATCGTTGAGGGCGCGCTGAGCGGAGCTTGTCGAATCGACGACGGTCAGTACCGTTCGAGGTTGCGGCTGGGCATTGAAGGGATTGCTCTGCGCGACCGCGGCACCCCGCACAGAGGCCGTTTGACCGTTGCTTCGCGGCTGGCCTGGATAGGCATCGGCAGGCACGCCATCGGCACTGGCGAGCATGACGCCGCCGTTGAGAATGGCCTCTGCCGGTGGCGGAATGGCCGACGCCGGCGCGCGCAAGACCTGCCGACGCTGCCCCGCCCCACCTGCGAACGGATTCGCCGCCACATTCATCGCACCAGGCTGGGCGGCCAGGCTGCGTTGCTTCTCGCTCTGCTCGATGGCTACCGCTTTGCGCAGCACTTCAGTCGCCTTGCCGCTGTTGCCCATCGCCCGGTAGATGCGTGCGACTTCAGTCAACGATTCTGGATCGTAGTTCTGCAACGCCATGAACTGTTCCAGCGCATTTTCCGCATAGCCGTTGTCGTGGGCGAGCACGGCAGCATCGGCCGCGTTCAACAACACCAACGGGTCGTTCGGGTTGCGCTTGAGCAAGGGTTTGTACAGGTCGAAGGCCTTGGCGTTGTCGCCATTGGCGGTGTACATCCTGGCCAGGGCCGAGGTCGCGGCGACATCGCCCGGACGTTGGGCCAACGCCGGCGCCAACGTGTCATAAGCCGCGGCCAGGTCACCGCCCTCGCGCAAGCGGTCGGCCTGACGGATACGGTACAGGTACAGCACATCGTCGTAACGCTTGCGGGTCGCGACGCTCAGCGGCTGGTTCTGCAAGCTGTTCAGGATCGAATTAACCTGGGCATCATCCCCCGTCTTGAGCAGCAGGGATGCGTATTGCAGCATCAGATCGGCCGACGGCGCGCTGCTTTGGGTCAGCAACGAACGCATCATCGACAGCGCCTGCTCGACATCCCCGGCGTCGACATAAGCCGACGCCAAGGTCGCCGTGCGCTCGGGGCTACGAGCGGCCATCGGTTGCAGGCGATCCAGCAAAGCCAGGGCTTCCTGACGCTGTCCGCGCTTGGCCATGGCCGCCGCCAGATTGATCTGCGTGGTCAAGGTGATCCGATCCGCCAGCTCGTTCATGTCCGCAGTGCGGCGGTCGACGGGAATCCGGTTGATGGTGACCTGGGCGTCTTTCCACTGCTCCATCTCCACCGACAGCAAGGCACTGGTGTACAGCGCATCGACGTTGTCCGGATGGCTTTTGAGAAAGGCGTCGATCAGATCACGGGCCTTTTTCGATTCGCCGGTTTTCAGATACAGGCGCGCGAGGCTGAAGCGCGTCCAGACGTTATCCGGATCGCTGTTCACGGCGTCGAGCAACGCATTCTGGGCACTGCGGATATCGCCACGCTGCTCGGCCACACTGGCCATCTGGGTGGCGCGCAAGGCACGCAACTGGCCAGTATTGCCGAGCTTGGCCTGTTCAGCGGCCGGCAGGCTGTCCAACAGGCTCAAGGCTTCATCGGCCTGCCCGGTTTGCGACAACACATTGACCAGGCCACGTATGGCCTGTGGGTTGCCAGGCTGGCTCGCCAGTACCTGACGGTAGCTGGCGGCTGCGCTGTCGAACTGGCCGGCCTGGGCCTGGATATCAGCCAGGGTAAGACGAGCGTCGACCCCATTGGGGTTCAAGCGCATGGCCTGGGCGACGGCCTCGGTTGCCTTGGCGGTCTGCCCTTTGGCCTGCAAGTCGCGGCCCTGTTGCAACAGCGCCCAATAGCGAACGCCGTTCAATGCGGTTTTCCAGCGGGTACCACCGGTGTTGATCGCACGGGTCAGCAGTTGTTCGGCTTCCGAGAAACGCCCCTGTTGCTGACGGACCACACCCAGACCGCCCAGGGCATCGCTATCATCCGGACGGGTCTTGAGGCGCGTCTGGAACGCCTTCTCCGCGCCGGCCTGATCGCCGTTCTCCAAGGCACGCAAGCCGCTGGCCACCAATGGGTCCTGCTGCCAGGTGGAACCGCCGGCGGTAGCCGCTTTTTGGCGACCCTTGTTCATCTGGTCACGGATTTCCTGATCATCCGGGTGAGCCCTCAGGAACTCCTCGAACAGCGGCACCTGAGCAGCATTCGGCGGACCGATCCAGACCAGCGCCAAGCGCCAGCTTTCATCGGCGTCGCCGGCGATTTCCACGCGTTTGGTCAACTTGGCGAGCACGCGAGCGCCCTCGGCACGGCTATCTTCGTGACGAATCAGTTGCTTGCCATAAAACAGCGCCAGGATCGCATCGTCGGGGGTTTCGCGCAGCAGACGCTCCATGCCCTGGCGTGCCTCGGGCCAGCCGTCGGCGTTGAAGGCCAGGTTGTTGTAGTACTCACGCCCAACCGTGCCCTCCGGGGTCAGGCCGTTGAACATCCGGCGAAACACCTCGGTCGCCTTGTCACGCTCACCTGCGTCGACCAGGCGACGGGCCTCATCCAGTTGCGCCTTGTTCTCCGGCTTGGCCAACGCAATGTCCTGCTCCAGCTGGCGAGCCATCCAGGGTCGCGGTGACAACGCCTGCAGGCGCGTCAGGTATTCCTGGGCCTGTTGCGGCTTGTTCTGCTTGACGCCGATCAAGCCCATGCCATAGAGGGCATCGACCTGATTCGGATCCAGGCGCAGGACTTTCTGCCAGATCTCGGCAGAGCGCGACGCATTCGAGCGGGCTTGCCAGTACTGGCCTTGTTCGACCAGTTGGGCCTGGATGTCCGTGCCTTCGGCATGAGCACCGGAAGCGATCAGCGCAATGAAAACTGCAACAGCTAGCGTAGAGCGGCGCGGGCGCATGACGTCTCCCAGGACAAAGTGAGCGTTCCGTCATCACGGAACTGGTAACGCTTCTCTGCCCAACCCAACCCGAACAGGCTTAGCATGACGTTGTAGTAGAGAGGATCGGCATCCTGGTCACGGCCTTTAGCGAACGCAGCAGCAATACTGTCCTGGGCGCGACGTTGCTGTTGCTCGGCCAACCATGGGTGCCCCTTGGCGATGAAATACGGCACCAGCGCCGCCGAATAGCCGAACGGCCCCGCACCATCGAGCGCACCGGAAACCACCTGGGCTTTTTCTGGCGGGACACCGCTGGACGCCGTGCTTTGGGTCATGCCATCCAGCGCTTCCAGAAGCTTTGGATTCGCGGGATCGGTCTTGGGTGTCATCCCTGCCCACAGGTAAACGCGGATCGCATCGTAACTGCCCAAGCCGCCCTTGATCGGATCGATCACGAACAGGCCGGACTGCGCGGAAGTCCCGCGATAGCCCACCCAATCCGCGACATAGCCTTTGGGGCTGGCGCTGCGGATCAGCTTGACGGTGTTGTCCGCGATTTCTTTCCACGGCCCCTTCGGTTGTTCCTTGGCCAGCCGCAGGAGCAATGGCCGAGGCAGATAGCTCGGGTTCAGGCGCCACAGATGGTCTGGCTGAACGAAACCTTCGGGGCCAGGCAGCAGCATTTTGCCGAGGCCCGGCAACGTGACGACCAGCTTCGACTCAATGGTCTTGAGCAACTGCAACGCATCGACACGGTACTCGGGACGCTGCCACAGCCGCGCGGCTTCGAGCAGCGAGTAGACGATCCACAGGTCGGCATCGGAGGCCGAATTCGCATCCTGAAGCTGCCATTGCCCATTCTTGCCCTGCCCCCACAGCCAGCCCGGCAGACGGGTCGAGGGATCCGAGCCGAGCATGTTGGCACGGGTCCAGGTCCACAGATGCTCGAAGCGCGCCGGATCGTTACCGATCAACGCGAAGAGCATGCCGTAGGACTGCCCCTCCGAGGTGCTGTGGTTGGCCTCCATACTGGAAGACAACATCCGGCCATCGTCCTGGACATAGCGAGTGGCCCAGGACTCCCACAAAGGCCAATCCCGAGTCCCACACGCCGACTCCGTTGCGAACGACGGCAGGCACGTCAATGACGCGAGGGAGGCCAGCACTGCGCAGGCAGCGCCACGCAGCCAACCGCCGGATAGAGCGCGACGCACGTTCATCGATACGGTCTCATGGTCACGCTCAGACACTCAGTCGCTTCCTGGCCTTGGAACGCAACCCCAGGTAGGCCAGGCCGCTCAGCAACAGCACACCCAGTGCGGTCATCAGTAGCGTCCAGCCCACATGGCGCGACATCAGCCACTGCACGTACTTGACCGGTGACAGACTGCCGACGAAATACTGTTCGTCAGCCACCAGCGGCTCGATGGACTTGCCACGGATGACCACCAGGCTGCCCTGAATGGAACCTGCGCCCTGGTCCGTACGGGCCAATGCTTCAGTGGCCTGGGCCAGACCGACAGCATCCCCGCCGGCAATGACCACGACACTGCGGCCATTCTTGAGCGGCGATTCGAAGCCGGTCAGATAGGTGTTTGGCTGGCCACCGGAGAACGCCATGGCCAGACGGCTTTTGCGCAGGTTCGCTTCAGGATCGGAGCTGAGCCAGTCCTGTATGCGCAGGGTCAGGTCAGACACTTCGAAACGTTGCTGCTGACCGGTACCGGCCGCTGGCAGACGATCCGCCCATTGGCTCAGCAAGGGTTGGTTGTCACCGGACGACATCACCAACAGGTCCTTGTCGGCAAAGGACGGAGCTTGTGCGGCCTGGATGACCGTCACGCCGGTCGCGGGGTAACCGGTGGAGTCACCGAAGCGGCCCAATACGTTCAGGTAAGCGCTTATGTCACCCGTGCCGGCGTGGTCCGGCAGCACCACCGCGGTCTGCGACAGGTCAGCCATGCGGGTGAACGGGAAGCCGGCGTCCTTGAACACGCCCAGGTTGGGCATGGCCATGAAATGGTCGTAATCGGTCAGGTCCAGCGTCGACTCAGGGTCGATGCTGCCGCGCATGTTGTCGATGATGATGTCGCGGCATTCCCCCTCCTTGATGTAGTCGTACATGTAGCGCAGTTGCAGGCGCGACTTCAGCGCAACGGAATTGAGCGGCAGCAACACGCGCATGTCACGCACCAGGGTCTCGTCCTTGATCGCGCTCAACAGGCTCTTGTCCAGACGCTCCACCGAAGGCAGGGTCTCGGACTTGATCAGGCCATCGTTGAAGCTGACGATGAAGGATGAATTGACGGATTTCGGCTGCGGCGTATAGCGATACTTCAGGTTCAGCGGTGCGCCATCCTGGTGCCAGTTGAACAGATCCGGCGGGAAGTTCAGCGGTACAGTGATGTCGCCCGGGTTGTACCCGGAAACGTTCAGTTGTTTGCTCGCGATCAGCTCACCCAACTTGACCGGGCGATCGGTAGGTAGCCAGTTCGGTGCATCGTAAGGCTTACGGGGCTTGAGGGTATCGAGCTTGTTGATGACCACCGTGCTGCCCGACAGCGCCTGGCCACCGACCGTCAGCGCGATGGCGGCCAGCTTGAGTTCTTCGGTATTGCGCCCCGCCACCACCAGCAACTTGCCGTTGGCGTCATTCGGGTTGGTCAGGATGCTCAGGGTCGGGCCCTTTGGCGCGGGAATCGACAATCCGCCAATCTGCGCAGGCGCGTCGCCGCTGAGCACGATCACACCGTTGCCCTGGGCGGGCAGCGTATTGAGCTGGACCCGGAAGGTCGCCCCGCGATAGCTCGCCAGGGCCCCGAACCAGGACGACAGCGCCCCCGCAGCCTCAAGGGTGCCGTTGTCCGGCGCGGCGCTGAAGATGATCGGCAGATCCAGGGGGCGGGCATCGCGCCGATCGAAGAACGGCACGGGTATCAGTGAAAGATCGTTCGGCAAGGCCAGCGGCGAGGTCTGGATCTGCAGCGAAGAATCGTTGCTGACCTTGGCCCACAGACTCGAGTGCTGAGGATCCTCACAGCTCATGGTGTAGTGGCCGATGAACTGCACGCTCAGGCGATTGAACTCGGTGATCAACTGCGGGGGAATCTCCACCGTCTGCTTCTGCAGCGTGCCGGCGTTTTCCTTGGGCAGCGGCACACTCGCCGCGACTTCGTCGTTGACCATGATGTTGATCTGCGACAGATCGGGCAGCAGCGCCGGCGAATAACTGTATTGCAGCGTCAGGTGCGCGCCGGTCACCACCTGATCGGCACGCACGTCAAAGTTGACGCTATCGGTCGCTTCGACCCCGTGCAGGTTCATCGGATAGGCGCGCCCCAACTGCTTGAGGGTCAGGTTGTAGCCATTGCCCATGTCCGCCGGCGCCGTATCGGCGAACGCCGCGCCACCACTCAAAGCCAGCAACGTTGAAGCCAAAATGCCTGAAAAATGCTTAGCGCTCATTGCTTGTCCATAAGGTTTTCGAGTGGTTGGGAAGACGGCGGCCGGCGGGCAGAAAGGAATCTTTGCAGCTCGGCGAGGGTGGCCTTGAACAATTCGTAGATACCCCCCAGGCCGATGAAAGCGACGTCGCGCAATGCAGCCAACGGCGTGTCCACCTGCCGACCGCCCCAGGTCGATGCCCAGGTGTCGGCGCGCGAGAACGTCAGGCGCACCAGCTCGCTCTGCTGACGCAGGCTCAGCGGGTCGAACTGAGCCCCCAGGAGAGTGCCGCGACTGAACATCACGGTCCCGGGGAACACACTGGCCTGCTGGTTGCGAAACAACGTCATGCGGATGCGTTCGCCCTGGGCGATTTCAACGCCGTCCGGCAGACGGAAACCAAGCCCCTTCTGCGAGAAGTCCTGGGTGATGCCGTCAAACGTGCGCCCATCCGCCAGCTCAATGCGCACCGGCAGTTCAGCGGCAACCCGCGGCTCGCTGCGCACCTGGCGCGTTTCACTGGCTACGGCCACCGATGCGCTGGTAATGACAACGTTGTAGAGCGTCCAGGCCATGTTGATAAGGATCGTGGTCATCGCGCCCTCCTCGCCCTGGCACAATTGCCAGAGGCCGAAGGCAATACCCGCGACATTGAGGGTCAACAAAACGATGTAGGGACGCGCCAGCTTCCACTCGAAAAACTTGCGGTCGATGATCCCGCCCTTGTCGGTCACGTTGAAACCGCCGAACTTGGGGTTCACCAGCGCCATGAGCACCGGCCCCATGATGTACCAGGCCAGTACCGTCTCGTAGACCTCGTTCCAGAACGAGTGCCGGAAACGGCCCTGGATCCGTGAGTTGGTCAAGCTGGCGTGCAAGATGTGCGGCAGCACGTAAGCGGTGATCATCAATGCCGAGGCGTGGAAAATCTGCGCCCCGAAAAACAGATAGGCCAAGGGTGCCGTCAGAAATGCGAGACGCGGCAGACCATAGAAGAAGTGCAACATGGCGTTGAGGTAACACAGCCGCTGCCCCAGTTTCAGGCCGCGACCCATCAACGGGTTGTCGGTTCGGAAGATCTGCGCCATGCCGCGTGCCCAGCGAATGCGCTGGCTGATGTGACGCGAAAGGCTTTCGGTAGCCAGGCCTGCCGCCTGCGGAATGGCCAGGTAAGCGGTGTTGTAGCCGGCGCGGTTCATCTTCAGGGCGGTGTGCGCATCCTCGGTCACGGTTTCCACCGCGACGCCGCCCACTTCCAGCAGCGCGGTACGGCGCATCACGGCGCAGGAACCGCAGAAGAACGTGGCGTTCCACAAGTCGTTGCCGTCCTGGACCAGGCCATAGAACAGCTCGCCTTCGTTCGGGACGGAGCGGAACGTGTTGAGGTTTTTCTCGAACGGATCCGGCGAAAAGAAGAAGTGCGGCGTCTGCAGCATCGCCAGTTTTGGATCCTTGGCGAACCAGCCCAGGCAGATCTGCAGGAAAGAACGGGTCGGTACGTGGTCGGCGTCGAAGATCGCGACGAACTCTCCCTCCGTGACTTTCAGCGCTTCATTGAGGTTACCGGCCTTGGCATGGCGATTGTTGTCACGGGCCAGATAGTTCACGCCAATGCTGTCGCAGAAGATCCGGAAGTCTTCACGACGTCCATCGTCCAGCACGTGCACGCGCAGCTTGTCCTTCGGCCAGTCGATCGCCTGGGCGGCGAAGATTGTCACCTTCACAATATCCAACGCTTCGTTGTACGTCGGAATGAACACGTCCACCACCGGCCATTCGGAAGGCGGCGTACTCATCAGCACCGGTTGGCGCCGCAGGGGCCAGGCGGTTTGCAGGTAACCGAAGATCAGTACGATCAGCGCGTAGAGTTCCGCCGCCAGCAAGCCATAGCCGAACAGTATGTCGAGCCAATCGTCGAAGCCCAGGGTCGAGGTGATCCGCCAGTACATGTAGCGCAGCGAAGCTGTCAGCGACAGACCGATCAGCAGCACCACCGGGAATCGGCCGGATTGTTTGCGCAGTATCAGCGCGACGACAAAACAGCCTGCGGCGAAATAGCATTGTGACTGGAGATCGAAAGGCACCGTGATAATGAACAGCGCCAATAGAAGCGAGACCAGCAGAATACCGATCTGCAAGGTGCGGCGAACACCTTGCGAAAGACGGTCAAACCCGTCCGCTAGAGTCTGGGCCCAGCGTTGCAGGCGGCCGGGCGCTTCATGTTGCTCGTTGGGTTGACTCATGATGCGCGACTACCTGCCAATGCAGAGGTCCGGACAGGCGACTTCAGCGCATCGGCAATGGCCAGGATTTCCTGCCGCGCAGATGAGTCATCGTCTTCCAGTAATGGGTTGACGCCAAAAGCGAGGCCTTCGCTGATAGCGTGATCGAGCGGCAGGACACCGATCAGATGTTTACCAAAGCGACGCTTGAGCACTTCCAGCATGTCCTGGCAGAACGTGCGCGAGGCATCGAACTGGTTGACGATGTAGTGACAGTCACGCTGCGAAGCCTGATTGGCACGCCCTTCGAGCAATCGATCGATCGAGTCCAACGTCATGAACGAGGCCGCGTCCGGCGTGATGACGACGATCACCTGATCGGCGACATCGAGCACCTGCTCCAGATACAGGGTGCGGCCAGGGGGGTATCGAGAATGACGACATCGTCGGCCACCAGATCCATGCGCGACAACTGCCGCGCCAGCCAATGGGCGTCGTCCTCAAGGAAACGCTCAAGCGCTCGACGCTCTTGCTCGGAGACCGAACCAAAGGGCAGGACGCGCGTTCCGCCAATGCCATCGAGCAGCAGCCCGCTCCAGCACTCGCCGGTCAGGCTTGCGCGGGCCATGCCGGCGACATCCGGACTGACACCCAGGTGGTGTTGCAAAGCGTTCTGCGGATCCAGATCGATGGCCAGCCTGCGTCCCTTGGCACCTAGCGCGCCAGCCAGCGCCGCGCAGAGCGTGCTTTTGCCCACGCCACCTTTTGGCGATACCACCGCAATGACCCGAGCCGGGGTGACCGTCGCAAGGCTGTTCGGGATCGACCGGCGTAACGCCTCCTCGTTCTGCGCACGCGCTTCTGCCTGGCGCTCAAGGGCGACTTCAGCCAGCAAGGAACGCAAGGAACAAGCATTGGCGGGGGCTGATACAGGTTCGGATACCGCATCGCCGGCCGACATGGTCTGGAGCAGCTCATCGAGCACCGGCTCGACGCGTCGCTCCAGCGGATGAAGCGTCGTCGCTACTGTGACAGGCAGCAGGTCCGGCATCTCGGCGGGCTCAGGCAGGACAGCCCCTGTCGATTTTTCCGTTTGCGCAGGAGTCACAGGAGCAGCAAGCGTCGGAGATTCGGACAGTTCCTTGTAATTAAAGGAATTATCCATCTCGATATAGCTGGCCGCACTCTCTCCGAACCTGCTCATCAGGTTGTCAATATCATTTGTCCGATTCATAAGCCCTTCACTGCGAGGGTAAGAAGCATTCGGGCTCGTATAACGGCAAACGACTGCCTTCGCGTGGCCAAATGATATCGTCAATATTTTGTTAACAACAAGAGATTTTATTGGATCCAATCAAGAACAAGACAGGCGGACGCCAAACTATTGGCGCCGACTGTTTCACGGGTTTATCAGCGTCCCGGCAATGGCGAATTATTTGGCGAAAAGCTGGCTCATATCCTTGAATGCCTTGAACTCTAGGGCGTTGCCGCATGGATCGAACAGGAACATGGTGGCCTGCTCACCCACCTGCCCTTTGAAACGGATGTACGGTTCGATCACGAACTCAATGCCAAAGGACTTCAAGCGCTCCGCCAGCGCCTCCCACTCTTCCCAACCCAGGACAACGCCGAAATGCGGAACGGGAACATCGTGTCCGTCGACCGGATTGCTGTGAACGTCTTCCTGCGAAGCCGTTTTGGGATGCTCGTGAATGACCAGTTGGTGGCCATAGAAGTTGAAGTCAACCCACTGGGGGCTGGAACGCCCCTCTTCCAGGCCAAAGATTTCGCCGTAGAAGGATCGTGCGGCTGCCAGGTCGTAAACAGGAATCGCGAGGTGGAAAGGCGAAAGACTCATCAGCACTCCAATATTTGATATTTGTGGATGAACGTGGAGCGTAAGCCGGAAAATCATCAAGAAAAATCAATATAATTTTTTTCAGAAGCACAATTAATATTTGTGAATGATTAAAGAACTCAAGACACTTGTCGCCGTGGCCCGGGAAGGTACGTTCGCCGCTGCGGGAAACAGGATCGGCCTCACCCAGGCAGCGGTCAGTGCCCAGATCCAGCGTCTGGAGGCAGAGCTCGGCTTCGAGATTTTCGACAGGAAAGGCCGTTCGGCCCACCTCAACCGGATGGGCCATCAGATACTCCTGCAGGCGCAAGAGCTGCTTCGCCTTTACGACAACCTGGGCTCCGCCACCGTGGGACTGCCGGCCAGTACCCTGGTGAATATCGGCGCCATCGCATCCGTCCAGCGCTCTTACTTACCCGACGCGCTGGCCCGGTTCCACCAACAATGCCCGCAATGCCGGACGCGAGTCATTCCGGGCTTGTCGATGGAGCTGGTCAACCTTGTGGATGCCGGCGAAATCGACATGGCGGTGATCATTCGCCCACCCTTCTCTCTCCAGAGTGATCTGCGCTGGACCACCTTGGCGCTGGAGCCCTATCGCCTGATCGTGCCCCGTGATGTCCCGGAAGGAGACTGGTCGGAGCTGCTCTCCAACCACCCCTTCGTTCGGTACGACCGTTCGTCCTTTGGCGGCAGGCAGGTCGATCGTTTCCTGCGGCAGATGCATTTCACCCTGCGTGAAGTCTGTGAGCTGGATGAACTGGAGGCCATCATCAGACTGGTGGAAAATGGCGTAGGCGTAGCCCTCGTGCCACAGACCGTGTCCCATCGGCAATGGCCAGCGGGCATACGCGCACTCGATCTCGGACCCCATACGTTCCATCGTGAAATCGGATTGGTGCATCGACCTCGACAGACCTTGACCGAACCGGTGCAGATCCTGGCCCAGCTTATAAGCGATCAAGTAAAGGGCAGTTCCGAACTCCCTCAGCCCTGAAAAAAGCCACTCGAATCGAGTGGCCGTCAGGGGTCAGATCGCGCCCACGTTCATTTTCGAACCATCGGTCAAGCGCGAAAGACGGTAGGGTTTGGGATCGACACAGGGGGTATCGTTGGCGACCAGCTCAGCGGCCAGATAGCCGATCCCCGGCCCCAGACCGAACCCATGCCCGGAACAGCCCGCCGCAAGGACGAAACCTGACAGCCCCTCCACGGCAGAGATCACCGGCACGGCATCGGGCGTGAAGTCCACGTAGCCTCCCCAGGTTTCAGCCACTTCAATGTTCGCCAGGGCCGGGAAGCGCGTCCTGACCCGCTTCAGGATCTCGGCAATAGCCTCGGGCCTGGCCTCGGGGTCGAGTACACGGTTGCGCTCGAAGGCCAGGGGTTTGTCCGCACCCCAGCCCGCCAGCCCTTCGGGACCATGGATAAAGGCCTTGCCGATGCCGAACTCCATGGCGGCCAGCCGCTTGACGAACATGGGCAGAAAAGCCTTCCCATGGCGCAGGCCCTGCGGCGTGATATCAAGCCGGGCCTTGCCACTGATGGCGATCGTATAACTGCCATCCAGACGGCGAGTGAGCGCGAAATCCGGCGTGTAGATCGCATCCCCGAGGTTCGGCGCCGGGCGCGTACGCAGCGCAGTCTGGCGCACGCTCGCCTGGGGGAAATTCAACCCGTGTCGTCGGCAGAACGCCGAGGCCCAGGCGCCGGCGGCACAGAGGACCGCCTGGGTGCGGATAAGGCCTTTTTCGGTGATCACCCCGGTCACTGCGCCATTGGTGATATCCAGACCGTAGGCGGCGCAGTCCTGGTGGATGCTGGCGCCAAGGGCACGCGCGCCCTCGGCGATCCCCGGCGCTGCGATAGCCGGTTCGGCCTTGCCGTCATCGACGGAATGCACGCCTCCCAGCCATTGCCGACCGACAGCCGGAATCGCTGACGTCGCCTCCCCGGGGCTCAGTATCCGCGTCTTGATGTCGAACTGGCGCGCGATATCCAGCCACGCTTCCCATTCGGCGAGCTGCTTGGCGTCGTCGGTCGCGTACTTGAGGCCGCAGCGGCGAAATCCGAGATCGGTGCCAATCTGCGCCGTGAGTTCATCCCACAGCCGCAAGGCGATACCAGAGAGAGGCAGCTCACGGGCGTCGCGATTCTGCTGGCGGCACCAGCCCCAGTTGCGGCTCGACTGTTCGCCGCCGACATAGCCCTTCTCGACCAGCGCCACCGAGAGTCCCCGTTTCGCCAGGAAATAGGCGGCAGTCGCGCCGATGATCCCGCCGCCAATGATCACCACATCGGCATGGGAAGGAAGCTTTTCATCGCTGGGGATGCGTTTTATCGAGGGTGACATGCCAAGAGTCTCATCTGGATGGGGGTTATCAAGCCGGGCAATGCAGGCCGTTTTTCCAACAACCTCATGGTGATCATTACGCCATGCACCGCCTGCAGAGCTGTCTCGTTTTCATCGCATTAAATCGCAGAAAAACTTGTTTTGGGGGCATGTGCAGCACAATCTGCCACGGCCTCCATGTGTCACCCTTATCGACTCATTCGGCACAGCGTCTGGCGATTTCCCCCATCAATAACGACGGGCTTGCCAATACCGGAAATTTCAACTCTGCCGCGAGCAGGTCGCGCAGATGCGCCAGCGATGCCTGGGCGAGCACCAGCACATCCACCTCGTTGGAAACCCCGGTGGCCGCTTCCAGGAGAATCCCGTCATGCCGCGCCCGATCGCCCGCCATCAGTGCCTGGTAGGCGTCGGGGCATAGCACCGTCTTGATCGTGATGTCGCGCCCTTGCGCTGCGGCATGGGCGTGCAACAGCGCGCGGCTCGGTTCCACCGTACTGGTCGCCGTGCAAAGCAGGCCAATGCGCGCGCCACGGCGCACCGCTTCCGAGGCCATCGGGTCGTCGATCTTCAGGATCGGCTGCGACACGACGCTCCGCGCGATGTCGACAGCCGGAGACGTCGATGAACAGGTGACGACGATCAGGTCAGGTTGCGCTCGCGCCGCCAGCACAATCTGATCAACCACGCGCTGGTAGACCTGCGGCTGCGGTACGCCGCGCAACAGGTCCTGCAGCAGGCTTTCGTCAAGGACATGGAAGCAATCGGCGGTGGGCATCTCGGCACGCATACGCGCCCGGAACTCCTCGACCAGGAAACCGACGGTATGGATGAAAGCGATCCGCTGGGTCATGGCATTCTCCTACGCGTTGGCCTTGTTTAAGGGCACGGATTTCGTGTCATCCATTACCGCACGCATCGCAAGTAACGCCGTCTCGTTTTCAGGCAATGAAATCGCAGGAAAAATTTTGTTGAAGGCTTTATGCAGCACAATCTGTCTGTCCAGCGGCGGGTCAGCTTGCAGGGATATTGATTGTGCCGACGTCTTCGCGAGCAGGCTCGCTCCCACACTCCGGGGTGCTCATTAAAGTTCTGTACATACAGCCCTCTGTGGGAGCGAGCCTGCTCGCGATAGCCATCCATTGTCATCCCTCATCCATCAGCCTCCACCCGGAACGTGACAATCCCTCCAGACCTCACGCATCCACTGCTTCAACATCAACGCCTCCTCCCAGCGATCACTGACATCGCGCCCATCGGCCCCGGTGATCGCATAGGGTGGCGGGCCGAGTTCGCAGGTGAAGGACAGGCTGGCAGGGCTGTTCGGCCGAGCCAGCCAATCCTCGATTCCGTAGCGCCACCAGCCGAGGAAGCGCTCCAGCCAGGGTCGGTGCTGGGCGAAACTCAAGGGCACCTGGACTTGTTCGCCATTACTGACACGTCCATGAAAACCCCAACTGTGACGCAGGATGCGATGGATGTAATCGTCGTCTTCAGCGGCGACCGGTTCTGGCATCTCGCGCCCCACGACATAGTGAGACAGGTCCGCCAATAGCTTCAGGTCGGGCATCTCCTCAAGCAAGTCCAACGTGAACAACAGGTCATTGCTCAGGCGATAACGATGGGTCTCAAGGAGAATCGGAAAATCCACCTGTTCGGCCAGGCGTTGCCAACCCTCGACCAGTGCGATCGCCTGCCTCAGCGTGCGTGGTCGGACGTCGGCCTGCAGCGTGAGATGGTGACAGCCATGGCGAGCAGCGACATCGAGGGCGGCCGCCAGATCATCCACAGTACGGGGAAAGAGCTGACCTTCGATTTGCAGACCGAACGCCTTGGCGGCGGCGTGCAGACGCGCAGCGTGGGAAGCCTCCCAGAAATGATCGGTGATGCCATCGAAGCCAGCGGCAGCAATTTTTTCCAGCTGCGCTTCGAGGGGAAGCGCGCATTGGCCGCAGTGATCCTGCATGGCCCAGAGCGATTGAAAAACCAGGAACTCGCGCATGTCAGCTTCTCAGTAATTGTTTGAGCGACACATCGGGATCGGCCAAAGCGTCCACGGCGAGGCGGTTTTGGTTGGCGATCAGCCGCTCACACAGTTTGATGTCCTTGGCGACGCTGTTGCCCTGCCCCCAGCCGCAGGCGCCTTGCAGGCGATGCTTGGCATCGAGATAGAGCATCAGGAAACCGTCGTTTGCGTGGGGGCGGCTCGTTGTCGGTTCCCTATCTGAAATCACCCCCACGGTCTGGAGTCCCCAGTCGTACTGATCGGACCAGAAGCCGGGGATCACCTCGAAGGGCAACTCGTGGCCCAGCAGGTTGAGGGCTGCATGCCGCCCCTGGTTTTCGGCGTTGCGCCAGGTTTCCTGGCGCTGAAAAACGCCCTGCGGATGCAGCCGAAACTCGCAGACATCCCCCGCTGCGAAGATGTCCGGCGCACTGGTGCGCAGTTGGGCATCGACACGGATGCCCTGACCGACGACCAGTCCGGCGGACGCGGCCAATTCGATGTTGGGTTGCATGCCGATGCCAACGACGACCAGGTCGCAAGGCAGCAACTCGCCGTCGACCAGTTGCACTGACTCGGCGCGAGTGTCGCCCTGCACCGCCTCGATGGCGACGTTCAGCCGTACGTCCACGCCCTGGCTGCGGTGCAATGTCAGCAGCGCGTGGGACAGTCGCTCCGGCAGGATGCGGCCCGCCAGTCGCGGCCCTGCTTCAAGCACAGTGACGGTGCAGCCCAAGGCGCGCGCGGTGGCGGCCACTTCGAGGCCGATGAAGCCTCCACCGATGACGACCAATCGTTTGCCGGGTTGCAGCGAAGCTCGCAACCTCAGCGCTTCGTCATGGGTGCGCAGATAAAGCACATTGGCGAGACCCTCGGGCACCGACGTCAATCGCCGCGCCCTGCCCCCGGTCGCCAGCAACAGCCGTGCATAGTGCAACCCATGACCATCGGCCAACTGCAGCCGGTGTCGTTGCGGGTCGAGGCTCTCCACCGGATTGCCAGCCCAGTGCTCGATGCCCAGTTCGGTGAGCCGGTCGCTGTCACACAGGCTGAATCCCCCCAATTCAGCCGTGCCTTGCAGCAGCCCTTTGGACAGTGGCGGACGTTCATAGGGTGGATGGGCTTCATCACCGATCAGAATCAAGCGCCCCCTATAACCTTCCTCGCGCAGGGTCAACGCCGCACGGCCGCCAGCATGTCCGGCGCCGACGATGACCAAGGGAGCGTTGTCAGCTTTCATGGTACAACCTCCACGTCGTTAAACGTCAATACCGAGCAGGACCCGCCCCGCCTCGACCCGGACCGGATAGGTCTTGAGGTTGACGCACACCGGCGCGCCAAGGGCTTTGCCGGAGCGGTAATCGAAGCGCCCGTTGTGCTTGGGGCATTCAATGACATGGTCCATCACCAGACCGTCGGCCAAGTGGATGGATTCATGGGTGCACAGGCCGGCGGTGGCAAAGAATTCATCGTCAGCGGAGCGGTAGACAGCGTAGGTCTGCGGACCGTGGTCGAAACGAATGACATCCTCTTCGTTTATTTCGCCCACGGCGCAAACGTCGATCCATTGATCGGTCATGGCGCGTTCTCTCGTAGTGGTAAAACGGGAAGGGTCAGGCCGGTGTCGCTTCAGCCTGGGTGCTGGCGGTCGGCGCCGTGCGTGGCGGCAAAGGGCGACGGACGAAATAGTTCGGGTCTTTGCGCTGCTTCCAGATGGTCGGGAGGATTTCCTTGAACGCCTCCAACAGGCTGGTATAGGGCGGCGGGCAGTCGTGGCGGATCTCTTCGTGAAGCTGCGCCAGTGCATGAAACGGCACCATCGGATACATGTGATGTTCGAGGTGATAGTTCATGTCCAGGTAGAGGAAACGCAGCACCGGATTCATGTAGATGGTGCGGCAGTTGCTGCGATGATCGAGCACGTCTTCAGCCAGGCCGACATGCTGGGACAGGCCGAACACGTAGGACAGCCAGCCGCCATAGAGCGTCGGCAGGCCGATGAACATCAGCGGCAACCAGCTCTGCAGGTACAGTGCCGCCGCCACGGTCAATCCATAGATCATCAGCCAGACCCGCGCCGCCAGGAAGATCTTCGGCCACTCGGACTCGGGGATGAAGGTCTGCTCTTCTTCCGCCATCCGCCCGGTCGCATGCCGGCAGACCGACCCCATGGTCTTGATCGCGTAAGGCATCCTGATCAGGCTCAGCACCATGCTGATCAGGCTTGGCGGGCGCGGCTCGACGATCTCCGGATCGCGCCCGACGATGATGGTGTCGGTATGGTGCCGAGCATGGCTCCAGCGCCACACATGGGGCTCGAACATGAACATGAAGCTCGACACCTGGTAGACCACGTCATTCATCCAGCGGGTCTTGAATGCGGTGCCGTGACCGGTTTCGTGCCAACGGGCATTCGACGCCGTGCCGTAGAGCAGCCCATAGGCGAAGAAGAACGGCACGCAGGCCCAGGATCCCCAGAACCAGTAACCACCGAAACCGGTGACGATCATCGACAGCAACCAGATCGCAGTGTCCCGCAGTGCCGGGCCGTCGCGGCGCTGCATCAATTCCTTCATGCGTTTACGCGAGATCGGCGACTGGTACCAGCTGGCGGACACCAGGCCTTTTTGCGCCGCTTTGGCGGCTTCGGGACCGAGCAGTGAATAGTCTCGGCGTGCGGGTTTATCGCGGTGGCCGGAGGCTGCGTTTTGTTCAGACATTTTATTGTTCTCCGCAAGCTTGATGGTGTTGAACCCTTGCTCGATGCAGGTTCGCATCGTTGGAGAAACCATAGAGAGCGCGCCGATTAGCCTCAAGCCCTTGAATTGATTCCCTATCAAGCTATCATCCAGGCCCATCGAAGCTTGATAGTTTTCTATCAATGCGCTGTGGGGCCTGCCATGACCAACACCACCAAACGCCCAACCATTGCCACCGTCGCCCAGTACGCGGGGTTGAGTGTCGCGACCGTGGACCGGGTGCTCAACGCCCGGGCGCCGGTCACCCCGGCCACCGCCGAGCAGGTGTTCCAGGCCGCCGAAAAGGTCGGCTATTTCGCCGCCCGACTGATCGGCCAACGGATCCGTGAGCGCCGTCCCAGCTACCGTTTCGGCATTCTCCTGCTCGGCACCGCCCAGGCGTTCTACGGCAATGTGGCCGCCGCTATCACGGAAGCGGCGCAACGTCAGGCCGGCGCCAACCTGAGCATTCAATTCGAGTACGTCTTCGATCGCACACCCAGCGCGATCATCGCCCAGATCGAACAATTGGCGGTGCAGTGCGACGGCCTGGCAGTGGTCAGCTTCGCGCACCCGTTGATCAACGCCAGCATCGCCCAGATCAGGGCCGCTGGCGTGCCGGTGATCGCGCTGCTGTCCGACATACATGAAACGGCCGATGAGCCTTACGTCGGCCAGGACAACCATGCAGTCGGGCGCACCATGGGTTGGCTGATGGCCCACACCTGCGGAACCCATGAGGGCAGTGTCGGGGTGTTGCTCGGTGGCCATCGTTTCCTCGGCCACCAGGCCCGGATCGACGGGCTGCGCAGCTACCTGGCCGAGCATGCTCCCGGCCTGCGACCGCTGGAGGCGTTAATCAACCTGGACAACGACGACATCACCGAAGAGGCGACCCTGGACCTGCTGGCGCGACATGACGACTTGCGTGGCTTGTGTGTGGTCGGTGGTGGCGGCGACGGCATTATCAGCGCCCTGTCGCAACTGCCGAGTCGGCCGTCGCTGTGCTGCATCTTGCAGGAGTCCACCGAGCTGTCGCGCCAGGCTCTTGCACAGGGCCTGATCAGCCTGGTCATCGATTCCCAGCCGCGGTTGCTGGCTCAAGCGCTGGTTGATCTACTGGTGGAGCTGCAGACCGCGCCAGCCTTCGATCCGGTGCGACATCGCATCCATATCCCGTTGCAGATCATGACCTCGGAGAATGCTCGTCCCTGAGTGCAATGCTGTTCACTCAAGACTCGCCCGGTTCACTGTGGCGAGGGGATTCATCCCCGCTGGGCTGCGTAGCAGCCCCAAAATCTTAGGGCCGCTTCGCGCCCCAGCGGGGATGAATCCCCTCGCCACAGGTTCATCTACTGACTTGAGTGAGCAGCCTTACCCCCGGAACGAAACGTTTCCGCCCTCAACCCGTACCGACTCATCTTGTTGTACAGCCCACCCCGGGAAACGTTCAGTTGCTGGGCAGTCAGGCGGATGTTGCCCCGGGTGGCCTCGAGGGCGGCGACAATTGCGTTCATTTCATGGGCATCGAGGCCCAGGGCTGCCGGTCGCTCAGGCATATTCCCTGGCGATGACGGCCGCAGGCCCTGCCTGATTTCCAGCGGTAGATCATCCGGCTGCAGCTGTTCGCTGACCGCCAGATTGGTCGCACGCTCGATGATATTTTCCAGCTCACGCACGTTGCCTGGCCAGTGGTAGGCCGACAGCACGTCCAGCGCCTGGGGCGAGATGCCGCGCACCGATTTGCGCAGTGAGCGAGCGCAACGAGAGAGGAAATGGTGCGCCAGCAACGGTACGTCCTCCCGGCGCATGCGCAGCGGCGGGACCGTCAGATTCAGCACGTTGAGCCGATAGTAAAGATCCTCGCGAAACGCGCCGTCAGCCACCGCTTGGCTCAGGTTGCGATGGGTGGCGGCGATGATGCGCACGTTCACTCGCTGGGATTTCTTCGCCCCCACGCGAGTGACTTCGCCTTCCTGCAAGACCCGCAAAAGGCTGACCTGGGCCCCGAACGACATGTCACCGATTTCGTCGAGGAAGATTGTGCCGCCATCGGCCAACTCGAACTTGCCGGCGGATCCGCCGCGAGCCGAACCGGTGAAGGCCCCCTCGACATGCCCGAACAATTCGCTCTGCACCAGATCTCGTGGGATCGCCCCGCAATTGACCGCCACGAATGGGCCACTGCGACGCTCACTGGCATTGTGGATCGCCTGGGCGAACAGCTCCTTGCCGGTACCGCTTTCGCCGAGGATCAACGTGGTGGAGTCGCTGCGACTGGCGATTCGTCCAAGGTGCAACGCGTCCTGGATGGCCCGGGAGCTGCCCTGGATGGTGTCGAAGGTGTAGCTGGCCTGGGTGCCGATGATCCGCCGGGTGATTTCGCGGATGCGCCGGTTTTCCCGCAGCGAAACGATGCGCCCGCCCTGCTCCAGTGAGCACACCGACACCAGGCAGGCCAGGTGGCTGCGATCATGCAATTCGAAGGTGCAATCCAGATCCCGCAGCCCTTCCCCGCCACGCAGCAGGATCTCATCGGTCAGCTCACTCTGGCCCAAGCGCTGGAACGGCTGGCCCAGCAGATCCCGCCCGACGCGAAACAACTGCCGGGCATAGCCGTTGATGGCCCTGATGCAGCCACGGTCGTCCAGCACGACCAGGCCTTCGTTGAGCACTTCAAGCATCGTCTGTTGTTCTTCCAGCAAGGCCTGCAGCGCCATTTGCCGTGATACGGCTTCGGCAGCGGCTTGCACGGTGCCCAACGTGTGGAAATGAAACCAGCCCGGCTCGGCGGTCAGGGTCAGGATCGCCAGGGTCCGTCCCCGGGCATCGCGAATCGGTGCGGCGGCGCAATGCATGCGTCGCTTGCGCAAGCCGACGCCGAAGTTCTCTTCGGCCAGCACATAGACCAGCCGATCTTCAGCCAATGCCAACCCCGTACAGTTGGTGCCCTGCACCGACTCCAGCAAGCGGCTGCCCACCGGGGTGAGATCGCTGCCGCAGAAATACAATGTGGTCCCTTCGGCGTCGGTCAGGTTGATATGGCCCCTGGGGTTGTAGGCCAACAACCCGCCCATGACCTCGGCCGCCACTGCGATCATCACGCGATGGGCGGCCAGCGTTGCGGCCAGGTCGGCTGGATCGACAAAACGATACGCGCCGTCCTCGGGGTCAAGGCCGGCCTCGACGCTGCGCAACCAGGAGTTCCAGATCACCTGCCGGACCCCATCAGGCCGCTCGATACATCCGTCCAGGCAAGCCAGCCAGGCCTGCTCCAAAGCGCCAATCGGTCCGTCACTCAACGACGCCGGACCGAGTGACGCGATGTAGTCGAGGTCTTGCTCGCTGACAGCGATGGGTGCCGGGATCACGAAAAGCTCCAATGTTCATTTTATGTACATGTGCAGTATAGGCATGTCATGAGAATTAACACTTATTTCGCTAGATAAGGAATAAATGCTTACTTATCAATAAGATATGCATTGGCACAGGCTTTGCTCCCCTGCCTGTACAGCGAAAACAATCCTGCTGATAACAAAAAAAGGGGAAGTGCGTTTCATGAATACATCCAAGATCATCCGCCTCGGTCTCATTGGCGCCGGCCGCATGGGCAGCTTTCACGGCCTGACGGCAGCCCGACACATTCCCGGCGCCTGCCTGGCTGCCATCGCCGACCCGACACCGGGCCAAGCCGCCCGCCTGGCGGCACAGTTGGGGGTGGAGCGGGTCTACACCGACCCACAGCAATTGCTCGACGACCCCGAGATCGACGCCGTACTGATTGCCGCTCCGGCCCGTAGCCACGCCGAGCTGGTCATCAGCGCAGCCCGCGCTGGCAAAAGTGTGTTCTGTGAAAAACCCATGGCGATCACCCTCGACGAAGCGGACCGCGCCATCGCCGCTGCCGTCGATGCCCGGGTCACCTTGCAGGTCGGCTTCAACCGCCGCTTCGCCAAGAGTTTTCGCACCGCGCACCTGGACGTGGTCGCCGGCCGCATCGGCACACCGCAACTGCTGCGGTCGCTGACCCGCGACCCGGCGCTGAACAATCCGGCCAACTCCCCGCAGTGGGTGATCTTCCTCGAAACCCTGATCCACGACTTCGACACCTTGCGTTACCTCAATCCTGGGGCCGAGGTCGTCGAAGTCTTCGTGATGGCCGATGCCCTGATCGCGCCAGACTTCAAGGACAAGGGTTTCCTCGACACCGCCATGGTGACCCTGCGTTTCGACAACGGCGCCCTCGCCACCGCCGAGGCGAATTTCCAGGCGGTGTATGGCTACGATGTCCGGGGCGAAGTGTTCGGCAGCGCCGGCATGTTGACCATGGGCGCCGTCAATGACTCCGACCTGGTTCGCTACCTGGCCGATGGCATCCAGGCCGACACACAGCGCCTGGACACCGACCTGCTACGGGATGCCTATGTGGCCGAGCTCAACCATTTTGTGAGTTGCCTGCGCACCGGCGAAAAGCCCCTCGCCAGCGGTGAAGACGCCCGCGCTGCCCTGGCCATTGCCCGCGCCTGCATCGAGTCGTTCCAGCAAGGCCAGCCCGTGCGCGTGCAAGGAGGCCGACCATGAGCTTCACTCCGTTCAAACTGGCGATCAGCGCCGAGATGGTTTTCCTCGACCTGCCGTTCACCGAGCGGGTCAAACGGATTCACGCACTGGGCTTCAGCGCCGAAATCTGGGACTGGACGAAGAAGGACATTGCCGCCCTGGTCGCCACCGGCGCCGACTTCACCTCGATGACCGGCTACATCGCGGGCAACCTGACCGACCCCGAGGACATCCAGCACCTGCTCGACAGCGCACGGGAATCCCTGGCCGTCGCCGCCCGGTTGAACTGCCCGAGCCTCAACCTGCATGGCACAGGCCTGGGCGACAAAGGCTTGCCGGTCAAACCGGTGGCCCTCACCACCGGCCGCATGTGGTTGAACGCCTGCAAGACCCTGGAAAAAATCGCGCGCCTGGGTGAAGACGCCGGCCGGGTGTTCCTGCTGGAAAACCTCAACACCGAGGTAGACCATCCTGGCACGCCGTTCGCTCGCGCCGATGACACCCTGGCGCTGATCGAGGCCGTGGGCAGCCCTCATCTGAAGCTGAACCTGGACCTCTACCACGCACAGATCGGTGAAGGAAACCTGATCGAACTGATCCAGCGCGCCGGCAGCGCCATCGGCGAAATCCAAGTGGCCGACGTCCCTGGCCGCATGGAACCGGGGACCGGCGAAATCCACTACCCGGCCATTGCCAAAGCCTTGTTCGACATGGGATACACCGGTGTCGTCGGCCTTGAGGGCTGGGCTAGCGGCGACAGCGAGGCGGCACTTCAACGCTTCCGGCAAGCGTTTAGTCTGGATCGATGAAACGGCGGCGCCCTTGGGCATGAATCGAGGTGCGCCGACAACCTTCACGCCTGATCGACTCATAACAACAAAAGGAATATCACCATGCGTCGTTGCACACTGCTTATTGCCACGCTGCTCTTCGCCTTCAGCCAATGGGCCACCGCCAGTTATCGCATCGGCGTCAGCATCGCCAGGGTTGACGACAACTTCATGACCTATGTGCGCAGCGGCCTGGAAGACGCCGCAAAGAAAGACAACGTCCAGATCCAGTTCGAGGATGCCCAGGGCGATGTGGTGCGCCAGCTCAACCAGGTCCAGGGCTTCATCAACCAGAAGGTCGATGCGGTCATCGTCTTGCCCGTGGACACCGCCGCCACTACCAACATGACCCGCGCCGCCGTCGAGGCGAAGGTGCCGCTGGTCTACGTCAACCGTCATCCGGACGAGCGCGTCCTGCCCAAGGGCGTGGTCACCGTGGCTTCGAACGACATCGAGGCCGGCCAATTGCAAATGCACTACCTGGCGGAAAAACTGAACGGTAAAGGCACCCTCGCGATCATCATGGGCGACCTCGCGCAGAACGCTACGCACGACCGCACCGAAGGGGTCAAACAGGTGCTCAAGGATTACCCCGGGATCAAGATCGTCGAACAGCAAAGTGCCGAGTGGCAACGGGCCAAGGGGATGGACCTGACCAGCAACTGGCTGCTGGCCGGTACCTCGTTCGACGCCATTGTCGCCAACAACGACGAAATGGCCATCGGCGCGGCCATGGCCCTGCAACAAGCGGGAAAAGCCAAGGGCGAAATCGCGATTGTCGGCATCGATGGCCTGCCCGACGGGCTGGCGGCAATCAAGCGCGGGATGCTGGTCGCCTCGGTGTTTCAGGACCCCAAGGCCCAGGCGACCGCCGCGCTGCAAGCGGCCGTCAAAATGATCAAGGGCGAGCCGGTCGAGGCGGAAGTGTGGGTCCCCTTCCAGTTGATCAAGCCGGAACAGGTCGCGATGTTTGAGCAACACTACAAGTAAGCGCGAAAGACTGGAGGTCAACGCCGCTGTCCCGGCCAGGGACAGTGGCGTTTTTCATTGAGTCATCTTACCCCGTCCTCACCCTCCCCCTCGCCACCTGCATGTGCGGCGAAACATCCATTGTTCGTTGCGCCTCGAAGTGAGACATCTGCCTGACGCATACGCTGTGAGCCCACATGGAGGAGTTGGCGATGAAACACAGCCGTTTTTTTGGAAAAACCGTACTGACCTGCACGTTCATCCTGGCGATGATCGGTTGGGGGATCGGTTTCTATGGCCCGCCGATCTACATGCAATCGGTCATGGAGCGCACGGGTTGGCCCATCGCCCAGGTGTCGACTGCAGTCACCTTGCACTTTCTCAGCGGCACGATCGTCATCGCCAATCTACCCAGGCTCTACGCACGCTTCGGCATTCCAACCATCACTCTGCTGGGCAGCATCGTCCTGGGTATCGGTGTGAACATCTGGGCCCAAGCCGACCAGCTCTGGGTGCTGTATGCCGGTGCCCTGTGCTCGGGTATCGGCTGGGTGACCTTGGGGGCCGCGGCCGTCAATACCCTGGTCGCGCCGTGGTACGTCAAGGAAAGGCCCAAGGCCCTGGGCAAGGCCTACAACGGCGCCAGCCTGGGCGGCGTGGTCTTTTCGCCCCTATGGGTATGGCTGATCGAGGGTTTTGGCTTTGCCACGGCAGCGCTGGTGATCAGCCTCGCGGCCGTGCTGCTCATCGGCATTTTCGCCTTCCTGGTCTTCAACAAAACCCCACAACGCCTGGGACAGCATCCTGACAACGCCGAGCAGCCGGAACCCTTGATACCCGCCAGCAGTGCCGTTCCATGGACTGTCGTGCAGACCCTCAAGGTGGCCAATTTCCGCACATTGGCCACCGGCATGTCCCTGGGGTTGTTCGCTCAGATCGGCTTGATCGCCCACCTGTACTCGATCCTGGCGGGACGCCTGGGAGCCCATGACGCCTCACTTGCCATGGGCCTGGCCACCGCCAGTGCCATGGGCGGGCGCTACATCGCGGCGCGCCTGATGATCCAAGGCATCGACCGCAGGCTACTGGCGTGCCTGGGCTATGCCATCCAGATGCTGGGCACCTTGATGCTCCTCGGCCTGGACCTCCACCCGTCAGTGGCCTGGATGGCGGTGGTGCTGATCGGCTCAGGCATCGGCAACGCCACCTCCCTGCCGCCGTTGATCGCACAGACCGAGTTCAGCCGTGAACACACCGCCAGGGTCATCGCGCTGATGGTCGCGATCAGCCAGGCCACCTATGCCTTCGCCCCTGCATTCTTCGGCCTGGTGCGCACCGCCTTCAGCCACCCGGATCAAGCCATCATCGCCGTCGTGACAGGCGCCGTCGTCGTGCAGATACTCGCCATCCTGTCGTTCTACCGAGGGGTGTCCGTTCGTCCCTTCAAGATCAGACCAATCGAGCACCGCCATCAACGTTGAGCACGGCACCGTTCATGAACGTGTTGGTCATCAAGAACACCGTTGCAGCACCGGCTTCCTCCGCCGTACCAATGCGACGCAGCGGCAAGGTCTGCTCCAGGGAAGCCACGTAGGCGTCACGGCCTTCGCCCAATGCTTTGCTGAAGATCGGGGTGTCGATCGGGCCGGGCGACAGGGTGTTCACCCGAATCGGCGCCAACTCCAGGGCCAGGCCACGGGCCAGCGACTCCATGGCGGCCGATGCCGCCCCGATGACGGCAGTGCCATGGGCATTGGGTCGATCAGCGAGCGCACCCGAGATGAAGGTGATCGATCCCGCCTTGGACAACCTGTCACCCAGGATACGGATCGCATTGATGGACGCCCAGATACGCTCATCGAACGCCCGGCGCAGATGATCGACGTCGGCGGTCAGGATGCTTCCGGTGACGAACGTACCGGCGAGCAGCACCAGGTGATCCACCACCGGAATATCCGCCAGAGCCGCTTCGACCGCCTCACGGCGGGTCACGTCGGCGCCGCGCCAGCCGTCCAAGCCGTGTTCCTTCGACGCCTGCTCGGCACGGGCCGCATCCGAGCCGATGACCAAGACTTTGGCCCCGGCGGCCTTCGCTTGTATCGCGGCGGCCAGGCCGATGCCCGATGTACCGCCGAAGATGACGACCGTACGGCCGGTGAGATTGGATGCAAGTGTTGGGGTGATGGTCATGTCGAGGCTCCAGTGAACGCCAGGATGGCGTGCGATGGAGTAAGCGTAAGGCTGTGATCGTAGATTGATAATTGGGGCGCAAGTCGCTTTACTAGTGCCATGAAGGCACAAATTGGTCTCGACCGTCTTACCGGACTCATCGCATTCGCGCGGGCCGCCTCCCTGGGCAGCTATACCGCTGCGGCGCGGGCGCTCTCGGTGTCCCCCTCCGCCGTCAGCAAGAGCGTGCAGCGGCTTGAGGAGCATTTCGGGCTGATGCTGTTCACCCGCACGACGCGCTCCCTGACCCTCACGCCTGAAGGGCGGGATCTTTACGAGCGTGCATTGCGCATTCTGCGAGAGGTCGAAGAAATCGATCAGGCTGCGGTCGCAACCCGCGCCGAGCCCTCAGGTGTCTTGAAAGTCACCGCCCCCCTCCCCATCGGTGTGAACATCCTGGCGCCTGCATTGCCCAGGTTTCGTGAGCAATACCCCAATCTGGCAATCGACTTGCGACTCGGCGATCAGTATTCCGACATCATCGAGCAAGGGATCGACGTGGCCGTTCGCGTGGGGAACCTCACCGATTCACGTCTGGTTTCGCGGCCCTTGGGGCCCCATCGAATCGGCGCGTTTGCGTCGCCCCAGTACCTGCAGCGAAAAGGTATACCGGCGACCATCGAGCATCTTGCGGAGCATGAGTGCGTGAACTTTCGCTACCAGAGCACCGGGCAGAGTCTGCGCTGGTCCTATCAGGCGGATGACAAACAACTTGAGTGGAGCCCCGACGTCGCATTCACCGTGGATGTCAGCGACGCGGTGGCGGCTATCATGGCGGCGGGCGGGGGCATCGGTATCACCCCGCACTACGTGGCTGCGCCCTATGTTCGCCGGGGAGAACTGATTCCAGTCCTCCCCCAGTTCACTGCGGAACGCTTCTCCATCACCGCCTTGTGGCCGGAAAGCCGACGCGGCAGTCCCAACGTAAAAGCCTTCATCGCCTTTCTGCTTGAGCTGTTCCCTGCAACGCCTGCCTGGGACGAGGCGGTGCATGAAGCGGCCGCAGCGAGGCTGGGTTGATCGGCCGTCGGGTTGGACAACCGACAGCCACCGATCCCGGCAGCCCCTCAAGAGGCCCGTATCATCCCAGACGCATCGACACTTCAATGTCATCGGCAAAAGGTACGGAGAGGTAGCCATTCTGCGGTGAACGCACGTAAGCCAGGTATTCAGGGCAGTAATCGGTGTTGTCCGCCACCACCAGGGCGCCCGGCCGCAGGTGTTTTTCAACCAGGCTCAGCACGTCGCCATACAGCGACTTGGCGCCATCGAGCAGGAGCAGGTCGACCGCTTCCGGGAGATCGCTGGCCAGGGTAACCAGCGCATCACCTTCGCGGATGTCCACCAGGTCATCGACGGCGCCTTCAACGAAATGGCGACGCGCCAGGGCGATCTTCGAAGGCTCGAACTCACTGCCAATCAGCACGCCGCCGCCGTTGTCCCGCAACGCCGCAGCCAAGTGCAGGGTAGACAGGCCGAACGACGTGCCGAACTCGACAATGGCCCTGGCCTTTGCGCTGCGTGCGAGCATGTACAGCAGCTTGCCCGTGTCGCGGGAGACCGGCAGCCACAAGTCCTTGAGCATTCCGTACAGGTCGAGGTATTCGGTCTTGCTGCGCATCAGCCGCTCGCGCTCTTCACTCGGCACCGTGCTCAGCACCGGACTGGTGGCCGCGCTGGCCTGGGTGTAGAGGCGTTCGATCAGGGTCGCCAGAGGTTCAGTGGTCAAAGTAGTCATGATTGCTTTCCATCGATAGGGGACTAAGATGCGACTGATTCGTCGCATTTAAATGATGCGAGTGATTCGCCCCATTCGCTATTCGCGTTTCCCCACGACGACCGAGCCGCCCATGACCCAGCGCCAGACCGCCCGTATTTCCTCACGCAAGCAGCCACAGCAGGCACGCTCCACCGAGCTGGTGGCGGCGATTCTAGAGGCCGCTGTTCAGGTTTTGGCCAAGGAAGGCGCCGCTCGCTTCACCACCGCTCGCGTCGCGGAAAAGGCCGGCGTGAGCATCGGCTCGCTGTACCAGTACTTTCCCAACAAGGTCGCGATCCTGTTCCGGCTGCAGAGCGATGAGTGGCAACAGACCACCCAGATGCTGTGCCGGATTCTGGAAAGCCTGGAGGAACCGCCCCTGGATCGCCTGCGCAACCTGGTGCATGCGTTCATTCGTTCCGAGTGCGAAGAAGCGCCGATGCGTGGCGCGCTGAACGACGCCGCACCGCTCTATCGCGACGCACCGCAAGCCCACGAAGTGCGCGCGACAGGCAAGCGGATCTTCGCCAGTTTCATGCTCGAGTTGCTCCCCGACGTCAGCGAGCCTACTCGTTCGGCGGCCTGCGATCTGATCCTGACCACGCTCAGTTCCGTAGGGAAGGATTTTTCAGGAAGCCCACGGACCGACGCGCAAATCGCGGCATACGCCGATGGCATGGCGGACATGTTCAGCGCGTATGTTGCTGCGCTCGATCAGCAAAAGCCTGATCGGTAATCGGGGTCCGATAGCGCTGTTTTCGGATAACCGTTCGCTCAACGCGAATCGCTTCCAAAGACCTGCTTACCACATAGCGTACAATGACGTTCTGGTGCAGCATTCCACCGCTTCGCCAATATTCGCCTGCCCCAGGCAAAAGTCCGATGTGTGTGTGCGCGGCGTCAGGTCGTCGCTTTATCAAGAGAAGCCCCATGACAACGCCATCACCGTTGAGTAAAACCGCCTCCCACCTTGAATTTGGCGTCGTCGGAATTGGCGCGTCTGCGGGCGGTTTGCAGGCGATCAAGCTGTTTTTCGAGAACATGCCGCAGGAAACCGGCATGGCCTTCGTGATCGTCCTGCACCTGTCGCCTGACCATCAAAGCATTGCCGACCAGATCATTCAGCAATCGACCAACATGCCGGTTGTGCAGGTCACCCAGACTGTACCCATTGAAAAGAACCACGTTTATGTCATTTCGCCAGCCCAGCAACTGGCGATGAACGATGGCTATCTGAATATCAGTCCCGTCGCCTCTACCCTCGATCGCCACTCCGCCATTGACCTGTTCTTCCGCGACCTTGCCAATGTTCACCGTGAGCGGGCCTTTTGCGTAGTGTTGTCGGGCAGCGGCTCGGACGGTGCCGTGGGGCTGTCGCGCATCAAGGAACAGGGCGGCGTCACCCTGGCGCAATCGCCGGAAGACGCCGAGTTCGACGGCATGCCCCGCGCCGCCATCGAAACACGCATGGTCGACCTGGTCTTGCCGGTAGTGGACATGCCGCAGAAAATCCTCGAACTGTGGCGTAATTCCCAAGCGATCACCCTTCCCAGCGCCATTGATCCTGGACTGGAAAATCACGCCGAACAGGAAGCTGTCGCCGCCGAGCACTATCTACACGAGATCCTGGCCTACCTGCGCAGCAGCACCGGTCACGACTTCAAGCACTATAAACGCGCCACGGTGCTTCGGCGGATCGAACGGCGGATGCAAGTCACCACCCAGCCCGATCTGGCGACCTATTCCCAGTACCTGCAAGGCAATCCAGAAGAGCCGAAGGCGCTGTTGGGGGACATGCTGATCGGCGTCACCAACTTTTTCCGCGACCGCGAGGCCTTCGAAGCGCTGGAGCGCGATGTGATACCGCAGCTGGTCGCCACCTTGACGCCGCCACGACCGGAACATGAAGAACTGCGTGTCTGGTCGGCGGGTTGCTCTACCGGGGAAGAGGTCTACAGCCTGGCGATGCTGCTCGACGACCAGCTGCAGGTAAAGGGCAGCAAAGCCAAGCTGCAACTGTTTGCCACGGACATCGACGAGCGTGCAATCAGCCTCGGGCGGGCCGGTCGTTACCCCCAGGCCATCGTCACCGATGTGCCGCCGACCCGCCTGCGCCAGTATTTCGTGAAGGAAGACGATCACTATCGAATTCGCAAGGAGCTCCGTGAAAAAGTGCTGTTTGCCAAGCACAGCCTGCTGGCGGATCCGCCGTTTTCGCAGATCGACCTGATCGTCTGCCGCAACCTGCTGATCTACCTGGATCGGGAGGTACAACGCGAAATCCTGCAGATGTTCCATTTCGCGCTTCGCCCCGGCGGTTTCCTGTTTCTCGGCACCTCCGAGAGCGCCGATGCCTGCCATGAGCTGTTCAACCCGGTGGACAAGCGCAACCGGATCTTCCGGGCCAAGAGCACAAGCCCCAACAGCCGCCGCGTTCCCACCATGCCTCGGGGTGGCTACACCCGCAGCACCGGCCACTCGCTTCCCGAGCTGAAGAACCACGTGCAACCCAAGCTGTCGTTCGCCGACATCCACCGGCGCGCCATCGAACGCGCCGCGCCGCCGAGCATGATCGTCGACACCAACGCCGATATCCTGCACATGAGTGAAGGCGCCGGGCGCTACCTGCGGCACGTCGGCGGCGAGTTGTCGCGCAACTTGCTGACGTTGATCCTGCCGGAGCTGCGCCTGGAAATCCGCACCGCACTGTTCCAGGTGCAACAGAGTGGTCTGGCGGTCAAGTCGCGGGACGTATCGATCAAGTATGAAGACCGGCATCTGCGGATCGACATGATCGTCCAACCCTACAGGGACGAGCAGTCGGACAGCGACTACCTGCTGGTGATCTTCGAGGAAAGTGACATCGACTCGGCGGAAGCGGCCATGGCCCAGGTGCAGACCGAAAGCCAGGTCCTGTCCAATCTCGAACGCGAGCTGCAACGCACCAAGCTGCACCTGCAAGACACGATCGAGCAGTCGGAGGTCTCCAACGAGGAGCTGAAAGCGTCCAACGAGGAAATGCAGGCCATCAACGAAGAGCTGCGCTCGGCTACCGAAGAGCTGGAAACCAGCAAGGAAGAGTTGCAGTCGATCAACGAGGAACTGCTGACGGTCAATTTCGAGCTCAAGACCAAAGTTGAAGAAACCGACAAGGTCAACGACTACCTGACCAACCTCATCGCCTCGACCGACATCGCCACGGTGTTTGTCGACCGTAGCATGCGCATCCGCTGGTTCACGCCCCGGGCCACGGAGATTTTCAACATGCTGCCGGTGGACACCGGTCGTTCACTGCTCGACATCACCCATCGCCTGGACTACACCGACCTGGCCGACGATGCGGCGCAAGTATTCGAGTCACTGAACATGATCGAACGTGAAGTCAGCAGCATCAGTGACAAGCGTTGGTACATTGCCCGGTTGCTGCCGTATCGCTCCAGCGAAGACCATATTGACGGCACGGTGCTGACCTTCATCGACATCACCACCCGCCGCGCCGCCGAAGAGGAGTTGCGCCTGGGCGAAGAGCGCATGCGCCTGGTGGCGGAAAGTACCCATGACTACGCGATCATCATCCTCGACGAAGGCGGCGTGATCACCCACTGGAACAAGGGTGCCGAGCTGATATTCGGTTATACCAAAGCGGAGGCTGAGGGCGCCTCCTACGAGTTCATTTTCTCCGAAGAGGATCGTGCCAACGGTGCGCCGCAAGCTGAGCTGAAGACTGCCCGTACCCACGGTCGCGCCAAAGATGAACGCTGGCACCTGCGCAAGGGCGGCAGCCTTTTCTATTGCAGCGGCGAGGTCACGCTGCTCAGCGGCGATCACCTGCAAGGCTACGTGAAAATCGCCCGCGACCTGACCGGGCACCAGCAGGAACACGAAAAACAGAGCCAGGAACTGAAACAGTCCCGCAATACCATTTCCCTGAAGGACGAGTTCTTTGCGGTCATGTCCCATGAGCTCAAGCATCCGCTGAACCTCATCCAGCTCAATGCCGAAATGCTGCGTCGCTTGCCGATCACTCGTACATCCAGTCCGGCGGCCAAAGCCGTGAACACCATCTGCGATGCGGTCAACAGCCAGGCACGCATCATTGACGACCTGCTGGATGTCGCCCGCGTACGCACCGGAAAACTCAAGCTGCAACCATCGCGAATCGACTTGACCGATGTGCTTCGCGACATCTACACCGTGGTGATCAACGCACAACACCAGACCCAGATCGACCTGCAATTGCCAGATGAACCGCTGGTCGTTTATGCCGATCCGATCCGGGTGGACCAGATCATCTGGAACCTGGTCAATAACGCGCTGAAATTCACCCCATCCATGGGACACATTCAACTGATCGCCCGTCGTCAGGATCAAATGGCGCGGATCGACATCAAGGACAATGGCATCGGTATTGCCGTGGAAAACCTCGAACACGTCTTCGACATGTTCGGCCAGGCGGAAAAACAACACGTTCACCATCAGCGCGAAGGCCTGGGCATTGGCCTGTCCCTGGTACGACAGCTGACCGAGGCTCAGCATGGAACCGTCCAGGTGACCTCGGCAGGACTCGGCGCCGGATGCACCTTCAGCGTCTGCCTGCCCCTGGCCGCCCCGCAGAGCGAAACCGTCCCGGTCGCGGCGATCGAATCGGCGACCGGCAAGCTCGATGGTTTGAACATCCTGCTGGTGGATGACTCGCCGGAAGTGCTGGAAACCATGAAGATGCTGCTGGAAATGGAAGACGCCCAGGTCCTGGCCTTTGACCAGCCGCTGGAGGCACTGAAGGCCGCGGAATCCCGGCGTTTCGACCTGATCATTTCCGACCTGGGCATGCCGGTCATGAACGGCCATCAACTGATCAGTGCGCTACGCCAGCTACCGCTGGCGAAAAACGTCCCGGCCATCGCCCTCACCGGTTACGGCACCCATAGCGATGTTCAGAAATCCCATGCGGCAGGGTTCGATCAACACCTCGGCAAGCCTGTGTCCTATGACGCCCTGATCGAAACCATCGAAACGTTGCGGCGCTCGTGAGCGGGATCCGGCTTCGCTCATCGGCATGAGTACTCATTTACGGTTAGGCTTAGCGCAGCTCCCGAACGTTTTCTCAACTGGGGTCCACCTGAGTGATCAGACCATTCATCTTGCTACGTCGTCGATTTGCTTCCATGCGCTGGCGCACCCGTGTCACGTTGTGGGTGGCCGCCACCCTCGCCGGCTTGCTCGTCGTCATGTTCGCTCGCCTGGCCGACCTGGCTCTGAATCAATTCGCGCTGCAAACCGCTGAACGCCCCTGGCTACCGTTTATCTATACGCCTCTGATCGGCATGCTGGTGGTCGGGCTGACCAACCGCTTCTTGCCCGGTTGCCAGGGCAGCGGTATTCCCCAGGTGATCGCCGCTACCCGCTTGGCGCGTCAGGGTAAGCCCGTCAGCCAATTGGTGTCGTTAAAGATCGCCTTCGCCAAAATCGGCCTGGGCACCCTTGCCTTGACAGGTGGTTTCTCGGCCGGACGGGAGGGGCCATCAGTGCAGGTGGCGGCTTCAGTCATGCACTTCTTCCATCGCTACTTGCCCAACGCACGCATCATACGCAGTGAAGATCTGATTCTTGCCGGGGGCGCTGCCGGGATCGCGGCTGCGTTCAATACCCCGCTGGCGGGCATCGCCTTTGCCGTGGAGGAGTTGGGACGGCGCCTGGAGACACGTACCAGCGGGGTTTTGCTCAGCACCATTATTCTGTCCGGGATGGTGGCCATTGCCTTGCAGGGAAACTACAACTATTTCGGCCATTTCGGCGTGCAAGACGCCAGCATGGATATCATCCTGCCAGCGCTGCTGATTGCCGTTGGTTGCGGCCTGCTGGGTGGACTCTTCAGCCGCATGTTGTTATGGCCCCAGCGTTATCGGCACTCCCCGATCTGGCAGTGGCGGCATCAGCATCCGGTATGGTTCGCCGGCATCTGCGGACTGATTGTGGCGGCGCTCGGCATGCTCAGTGGCGGCATGTCATTTGGCAGCGGGTATGGCGTTACCAACCACGTCATTGCATCTGACATCGGCCTGCCGTGGCATGCCGCCCTGACCCGCTTCATTGCCACGGTGGTGACGTACTTTTCTGGTATCCCCGGCGGGATTTTTGCTCCCTGCCTGGCAGTGGGCGCAGCGATCGGCGCCAACATCTCAGATCTGTTCAACCTTGGCGTACAACCGGTCATTGCCCTGTGCATGGTGGGTTTTCTTGCCGCCGTGACCCAGTCGCCCATTACCTCAGCCATCATCGTCATGGAGATGATCGACAGTCATGGAATGGTTATCAGCCTTATGGGCGTTGCCCTTGTCGCCAAAGCCGTCAGCTCCCGGATGGGGCCCGAGCTGTATCAGCAAATGGCACGCGGTTTTGTGCAAACAGCGGAAAGTACCTCCCCAGCGCAGAAGGCGGATCGGTGAAAACCCGCTCCGTCAGAATGAACAGGCGCAAGGACAAATGATCCAGGTGCCGCATCATGCCCACCCTTCAAGTCGCAACGTGGCACGCACCAGACGCTGCTCTTCGCTTTCGATTTCCTTGAGGTTGTCGCAGATGCTCTGGATATGCGCAACGGCGGCCTTGCGCGCCTGCTCGGGAAGGCGTCCGGTTACGGCGTTATAAAGCCGTGCATGTTGGCGATCGATTTGCCGCTTCTGCGGTGCGCGGTGATAGAGGTTGTTGACCGAGGCGAACACCGTGGTGAGCAGCAGGTCCGTCAGCGAGCGCAAGGTCTGCACCAGCACCGGGTTATGCGACGCCTCGCAGATTGCCAGGTGAAACGCATGATCGAGCCGGGCGTGTTCGGAGGGCTCCAATGCGCGGGTGTGGGCGTCCAGCAGCGCGTCGTAGCTGCGGGTGATCAGGACGAAATCGGCCTCCGTGCCGCGCAAGGCCGCCAACCGTGCGGACTCGCCTTCGAGCAGGCTGCGGACCTCGAACAGATCGTAAAGCGTGCGGGGCTGTGAGCTGAACAGGTGCATCAACGGTGACGCGGCACTGTTGCCCGACAGGTCGGCGACGAACGAGCCCTTGCCCTGCTCCGTCTTGATGATCCCGCGAGCACGCAACAGCTTCAGCCCTTCACGCAGCGCCGTGCGTGAAACACCGAGCTTTTCCGTCAGTCGACGCTCTGACGGCAACAACTGCCCCGTCTTGAGCACACCGTCCACGATCAGACGCTCGATGCGTTCGCAAACCACATCGGCCACTTGCAGATTACGACGGGTCTGGGTGTCGTCCATTGCGCCTCCAACTGGTATGACCAGCTTAGCCATGGTGTTCAAGCCGACTTAGTACTTACCACAACTTGTTGTTTTTAAATGGCTTATTAAAAACAACAAGAAAATAGCCGGTCAAAAACTGGTTCGACCACCTCAACAAGACATAGACAGTAGATCGCCTCGGACCAATGATGCAAGTCAGCTGCATGCGGAACCTGACCTCAAATAAAAACAACCGAGTGTCGCCGGCCGACTATGAACATTCTCTACGATGAACGCGTTGATGGTGCCCTGCCTGCCGTGGATAAAGCCACGCTGCTGCAGGCCTTGCAGGCGCGCTTGCCGGACCTTGAGATCCTGCACCAGCGCGAAGAACTCATGCCCTATGAATGCGACGGACTTTCCGCCTATCGCACCACGCCGCTGCTGGTGGTACTGCCCCGCCATCTCGACGAGGTTCGGGGCGTGCTGGCGCTGTGTCATGAACGGCAGGTGCCTGTCGTCACCCGGGGGGCCGGGACCGGTTTGTCCGGTGGTGCGCTGCCGTTGGAAAAAGGCGTTCTGCTGGTCATGGCGCGCTTCAACAACATTTTGCACATCGACCCGGCCGCCCGTACCGCACGGGTCCAGCCCGGGGTGCGCAACCTGGCGATTTCCCAGGCGGCCGCGCCGTTTGGCTTGTACTACGCGCCGGATCCCTCCTCTCAGATTGCCTGTTCCATCGGCGGCAACGTCGCGGAAAATGCCGGTGGCGTGCATTGCCTCAAGTACGGTCTGACCGTACACAACCTGCTCAAGGTCGACATTCTCACCGTCGAGGGCGAACACCTGACCCTGGGCAGCGATGCGCTCGATTCGCCGGGCCTGGACCTGCTGGCGTTGTTCACTGGCTCCGAAGGCATGCTCGGGGTCATCACCGAAGTCACGGTCAAGCTGCTTCCCAAGCCGCAGACCGCGAAGGTGTTGCTGGCGGCGTTCGACTCGGTCGAAAAAGCCGGTCGCGCAGTGGGTGACATCATCGCCGCGGGCATCATTCCCGGTGGACTGGAAATGATGGACAACCTGGCCATCCGCGCCGCCGAAGACTTCATTCACGCCGGTTACCCGGTGGAGGCCGAAGCCATTCTGTTGTGCGAACTCGATGGCGTCGAAGCCGACGTCCATGATGATTGCGCCCGTGTGCGTCAGGTGCTGGAGCAGGCCGGCGCCACCGAAGTGCGCCAGGCCCGCGACGAGGCAGAACGCGTGCGTTTCTGGGCAGGGCGCAAGAATGCGTTTCCTGCCGTGGGCCGCCTTTCGCCGGATTATTACTGCATGGACGGGACCATCCCGCGTCGGGAGCTGCCCGGCGTATTGCACGCCATCGCCGCCTTGTCGGCCGAGTACGGCCTGCGGGTCGCCAACGTGTTTCATGCCGGCGACGGCAACATGCACCCGTTGATCCTGTTCGATGCCAACCAACCGGGCGAGCTCGATCGCGCCGAGGCCCTGGGGGGCAAGATCCTCGAACTGTGCGTGAAAGTCGGCGGCAGCATCACCGGCGAACACGGGGTGGGCCGCGAGAAAATCAACCAGATGTGCGCGCAATTCAACAGCGACGAATTGACCGTATTCCACGCCGTCAAAGCCGCCTTCGATCCGAGCGGCCTGCTCAACCCCGGCAAGAATATTCCGACGTTGCACCGCTGCGCCGAATTTGGCGCCATGCATGTGCACCTGGGGCAGTTGCCCTTCCCTGAGCTGGAGCGTTTCTGATGCACAGCACACACGATAGGGACGCCAGCGACGCGTTGCTGGAACAGGTCAACCAGGCGCTGAAGAACGCCACGCCGCTGTGGATCCACGGTGGCAACAGCAAAGCCTTCCTGGGGCGTTCGGTCACTGGGGAGCGCCTCGACACCCGGGTCCACCGGGGCATCGTCAGCTATGACCCGACGGAACTGGTGGTGACCGTGCGTTGCGGTACGCCCCTACGGGAACTGTCCGAGGTGCTGAGCGCCTCGCAGCAAATGCTGCCCTGCGAACCACCCTCCTTCGGCGACGCCACGGTGGGCGGCATGATTGCCAGCGGACTCTCCGGCCCACGCCGCCCGTGGGCGGGTTCGGTGCGGGACTTCGTCCTCGGCACGCGGGTCATCACCGGCCAGGGCAAGCATCTGCGCTTCGGTGGCGAAGTCATGAAGAACGTCGCCGGTTACGACCTGTCGCGCCTGATGGCCGGCAGCTTCGGCACCCTTGGGGTGATCACCGACGTGTCGCTCAAAGTCCTGCCCAAACCTCGGCAAGCCTTGAGCATCAGCCTGGAAATGGACAGCGATCGCGCCTTGCTGCGCCTGGCGGAATGGGGCCAACAGCCGCTGCCGATCAGCGCCGCCTGCCACGATGGCCAACGCCTGCACCTGCGGCTCGAAGGCGGCGAAGGCTCGGTGGCGGCGGCCCATGACCGACTGGGCGGCGAGGTGTTGGACGCGTCGTATTGGGATGATCTGAACGAACATCGCTTGAGCTTCTTCGATGAAAATCTACCGCTGTGGCGCCTGTCCGTGCCACACAACACAGCGTGGCTGCCCTTGCCTGGCAGGCAACTGATCGACTGGGGCGGTGCCCAGCGCTGGCTCAAGTCCGGTGCCGAAGCCGCGTTCATTCGTCAGATCGTCGAAGGCGTTGGCGGTCATGTGACCTGTTACGACCACGGACTGATCGACAGTCCATTCCAACCGCTGCCTGACGCACTGATGCGCTACCACCGGAACCTGAAGCAACGGCTCGACCCACAGGGAATCTTCAACCCCGGTCGCCTCTACGCGGAGCTTTGAACCATGCAGACCACCTTGAGCGAAGAGGCCCGCCAACTGCCCCGCGCCGAAGAGGCCGAAAGCATCCTGCGCACCTGCGTGCATTGCGGCTTTTGCAATGCCACTTGCCCGACCTATCAGTTGCTCGGCGATGAACTGGATGGCCCCCGAGGGCGTATCTACCTGATCAAGCAAGTACTCGAAGGCAACCCGGTCACGGCGAAGACCCAGCAGCACCTGGATCGTTGCCTGTCGTGCCGCAACTGCGAAACCACCTGCCCCTCCGGGGTCGACTACCACAACCTGCTGGACATTGGCCGCGCCGTAGTCGATGCGGCGGTCGAACGGCCTCTCGGCCAGCGCCTGTTGCGCGAGGGGTTGCGAGCGGTCGTGCCCAATCCCGGCGTGTTCAAGGGACTGGTCAGCGGCGGCCGGGTGTTTCGGCCATGGCTGCCCGACACCCTGCGCGGCAAGTTACCTCGCCATGTCCCTGCCGCCAAACCGCGACCGGTGACCCGCCATGTCCGACAGGTGCTCATGCTCGAAGGCTGCGTACAACCGAGCCTGTCGCCCAATACCAACGCGGCCGCCGCCCGGGTCCTGGATCGATTGGGGATCAGTGTGACACCCGTTGCCGAAGCCGGCTGCTGCGGCGCCGTGGACTATCATCTGGACGCCCAGGCCGTGGGCCTGGATCGTGCGCGCCGCAACATCGATGCGTGGTGGCCGAACATCGAGAACGGTGCCGAGGCCATCGTGCAAACCGCCAGCGGTTGTGGCGCGTTCATCAAGGATTACGGGCACTTGCTCGGCAGCGACCCAATTTATGCCGAAAAGGCGAAAAAGGTCAGCGCCCTGGCCAAGGACCTGGTTGAAGTACTGCGCGAAGAGCCACTGGAAAAACTGAGCATCCACAGCGACCAGCGCCTGGCCTTCCACTGCCCCTGCACCTTGCAGCACGCGCAGAAACTGGGCGGCGCCGTTGAAGCGGTGCTGACGAAGCTGGGCTTCAACCTCACGCCGGTGCCCGACAGCCACTTGTGTTGCGGCTCGGCGGGCACCTATTCGATCACCCAGCCCGAACTGTCCCGGCAGCTGCGTGACAACAAACTCAACGCCCTGGAAAGCGGGCGCCCCGACGTGATTGTCACCGCCAATATCGGCTGTCAGACCCATCTCGACGGCGCGGGACGGACCCCGGTCCGGCACTGGATCGAGTGGGTCGAAGCCGCGCTGCCTTAAACCTGGAGCTCCCATGAAAAGCAAAGCCGTACTCGGCCAGAACGAAGTCAGCCGGATTCTCTCGGCCGCCCGCGATGAAGCGAACAGCAACCAGTGGGCCGTCGCCATCGTGATTGTCGATGATGGCGGTCACCCGCTGGCCCTGGAGCGCCTCGATGGCTGCGCGCCCATCGGTGCCTACATCGCCACCGAAAAAGCCCGCACCTCGGCCCTCGGCCGGCGCGAATCCAAAGGTTATGAAGAGATGGTCAACGGTGGACGCCAGGCCTTTTTGTCCGCGCCGCTGTTGACGTCCCTGGAGGGTGGCGTCCCGATCATTGTCGACGGTCAGGTGATCGGCGCTGTGGGCGTGTCCGGGGTCAAGGCCGAGCAGGACGCCCAAGTCGCCAGAGCCGGCGCGCAATGCCTGAACTGAAGTGAACGCAACGGTACCACCAGATTGATCAACCGGCAGTGACGGTCATGCCGCCGTCGGCCATGACCACCGAACCGACGATAAAGCTGGCGCGGTCCGAAGCGAGAAAAGCCACGACTTCGGCGATTTCCTCCGGTTGCGCGGCGCGACCGATGGGGGCGGCTTCTCCATGCTGGGCCAGGAAAGCCGGACCGTCATCGACCACATCGTTGAGGATGTTGGTCACCACATCGCCGACGCCGACGGCATTGACACGAATGCCATGCCCGATCACTTCGAGCGCCAGTGTCCGGGTCAGTTGGGCCAACGCACCTTTCGATGCCGTGTAGGCGGCAATGGTCGGGAAGGCAAAATAGGAAGCATAGGATGCGATGTTGACGATGGCTCCGGCCTTGTTGGGCATCATGGCCTTGACCGCTTCGCGACAATGCAGGAAGGCCGCGGTGGCATTGACCGCCTGAATGCGCTCCCAGTCTTCGCGGGTCATGTCGATCACCAGTTTGTTGATGATGATCCCGGCGTTGTTGACCAGGATGTCCAGCCGGCCGAATTGCTCCACGGCCAATCCCACCGCGCGCTCGGCGGCGCCGTCCTCGGTGATGTCGGCCACCAGTGGCACCAGCCCGGGGCGCGCAAGTTCTTCGACGGCGGGGTTGCGGTCTTCGGCGACGACCTTGGCGCCACGGGCATGCAGCAGCAATGCGATCGCCTTGCCGATGCCACTGGCTGCGCCGGTGACCAGCGCGACTTTGCCTTCGACTTCGTTGGGTAGAGCGTGCTTGATAACAGTCATGATGTTCTCCTGCGTTGCGAGCCGAGGAGACATTCGCCGGCTCGGCGCCCCTGGGGCGCGGTCGTTATCGACGGCTTCACTGTCTCGCAACGGGGAACGCCGGGCTTTCGCAGGTTTGCCGAGGCTGTCGGGGTTTTGCGCTTGTGCGAAAAATCCGGATAACATCCATGAAACGTTCGAGCGATTAGCAATGATTTCAGACCCAGGCACGCCCACCCTCGACCAGCTCCGTGTATTCCTGACCGTGGTCGATGTCGGCAGCTTCGCCGGCGCGGCGCGCAAACTGCATCGGGCCACTTCCGTGGTGAGCTACTCGATCGCCAACCTGGAAATGCAGCTCGGCGTCAGCCTGTTCGACCGCAAGACCACCCGCAAACCCCAACTGACCGATGCCGGGCGCACCGTGCTGGCCGAAGCACGCACCATCTACAACGGCATCGACGGCCTGCGGGCCAAGGTTCGCGGGCTGCTGCACGGCCTTGAAGCCGAAGTGCACCTGGTACTCGATGTAATGCTGCCCAGTGAACGGATGGTCGACGCGCTCAAGGCGTTTCGCGAACAGTTCCCGACCGTGTCGCTGCACTTGCATATCGAGGCCCTGGGCGGCGTGACGCAGCGGGTGTTCGACCGCATGGCCACGCTGGGGGTGAGCGGCCCGCTGACCAATAACCTCGACGGCATCGAGCGTATCGGCGTGGGCAAGGTGGCCTTGATACCGGTCGCTGCACCCGATCACCCATTGGCACAACCGGGGCCACATGCGCCGGGTACCGGGCGCTCCCACGTCCAATTGGTCCTCACTGACCGTTCCCGTCTTACCGAAGATCAAGAGTTCGCGGTGATCGGCACCCGTACCTGGCGATTGGCGGATCTGGGCGCCAAGCACATGTTGCTTCGCGAGGGCATCGGCTGGGGCAACATGCCCATCGACCGGGTGCGCGACGACCTGGCCAGCGGCCGACTGGTGCATCTCGAATTGCCCGACTGCGCCGGCGGCGATTATGCCTTTGACGCCATCTACCGGACGGACATGCCACCCGGGCCCGCGACGCGCTGGTTGATCGAGCGCTTCAAGGCACAGGTAACCGACTTCTGAATAGTGGATAAGGCCAGACCTTGCGTTCACCCGCGAACAGTTCTGTACAAGGAGCCTCCTGTGCACCCGTCTGAATATGATGACCTGGCAGCCGGCGATACCCAACGCATCATGGCCGAAACCATGCCCCGCCACCTGCCGGGAACACCCCAGGCATTGCCATCACACCCGCACCTGCAGGATGTGGTCGTCCAGTTGTTCAGCCATCACAGCGTCATCGAGCCGATACGGGTACCCGCCGTCGTGGAACCGTTGCTGGTATTGGTCCTGGCAGGCAAAGCCAGGGTCGAGGAGCGCGCCCTCGACGGCGCATGGGCAGCCACCACCGTGGAGGCCGGCGACTTTTTCCTCACCCATACCCACGAACCCTATGAAATGCGTTGGCAAACCCTGGAGGGCGACACCTTCGAGGTGATGCACCTGTATCTCGACCTGTCGCTGATCGACCAGGCTGCCCGCGATCTTTTCGGCGAGCACTGCGCGTCCGTGAGTTTTCTGGACATCTCCGGCGCCCGGGATGAGCGGGTGCGCTTCATCCTCGAGCAGTTGCGCATCGAACTCATCGAAGAACGCCAGCCCAGCCCGCTGTTCGTTCATAGCCTGGCCGTGGCACTGGCCGTGCACTTGATCCGTCGTTACCCCGATCCACACGGCAACCAGAGACGCGGCAGCGCGCTGCAAGCGTATAAGTTGCGCCGTGTCCTGACCGCAATGAACGAGGGCCTGGCCGATGAGTTCAACCTGGCGCAACTGGCCCGGATCGCCGAATTGAGCGAGTACCACTTCAGCCGGGTATTCAAGCGCGCGACCGGATTGTCGCCCTCGCAGTACTTCATCCGCCTGCGGATGAGTCGCGCCCGGCACCTGTTGCTGGAAACCGACCGCAGTATCATCGACATCGGACTGGAGGTCGGTTATTCCAGCCCCAGCCATTTCTCCCAGGTGTTTCGTCGCGAGGTGGGTGTCACGCCCAGCGCTTACCGCCAGACGTGAGATGCCCTGTCCAGGGGAAATCGCCGATGAAAAAAGCCGGGCTTCTGCCCGGCTTGGTTCGCTACCGATTCCCGGCTTACCGACGGGCGTCGAGCACCAGCTTGCCACGGATATGCCGGTCTTGGCTCTTGCGCAGTGCGTCTTGCGCCTGGGACAAAGGCAGCACCTCGACCTCGATTACCAGCTCGCCGGTTTCGAACAGCGCGGCGATCTCCTGAAGCTGCGCGCCATCGGAGCGTGTAGCGAAATGCTTACCGGTCGCCCCAACAGCCTCGGCCCGCCTGGCATCGGGTGGGCTCACCGGGGACACCAGCACTCCGCCGGGTTTCAACACCGACCAGGAGCGTTCCTGGGTATCGCCACCGACCAGGTCCAGCACCACATCGACCGGCTCGATTGCGGCCTCGAATGCCGCCTGGTTGTAATCGATCACCTGCGTGGCGCCCAACTTGAGCAAGTAGTCATGGTTGCGCGCCGAGGCGGTGGCGATAACGGTGGCACCCGCAATACGCGCCATCTGCACCGCCATGCTACCGACGCCACCCGCAGCGCCGTGGATCAGCACCCGTTGGCCGGCCTTGATCTGCCCGTGCTCATGCAGGGCCTGCCATGCGGTCAAGGCGACGGCCGGGACACCGCCGGCGTGCAACGCTGACAGCCGCTTGGGCCGATGCGCAAGACGGTCCGCACTGGCGACCACCTCAGTGGCGTACCCACCCACGATATTGATAAAGCCGAACACCTCATCGCCGATGGCGAAGCCCGTGACGTTTTCTCCTATGGCCGCCACACGACCGGCGACCTCGACGCCAGGGGTGTAGGGCAACTGCAGCGGAATGAAAGCCTTCATGGCACCGGAAAGAACCTTCCAGTCAATCGGATTCACCCCGCTACCGGCCACCTCGATCAGCACCTCCCCCTGGCCTGGCACTGGTGATGGAAGTTCCTCGAACGACAAACCTTCGACCTGCCCGTATTGCGCTACGCGAATCGCTTTCATATCTCACCTCATAAGAAGAATGGCGAGCCGGCGGGGTGCCGGCTTCGAGTTACGCGCGGCGCGCGTCCAGGCTGAAACGACCGGCACCAAAGGCGACAACCTGCAACAGGCCGCCCGCCATGGCAATGTTCTTGAAGAAATGGATGAACTGATTCTGGTCGCCCAGTTGATTGTGGAACGCCAACGCGGTGGCGACACTGAACAGGGCCAGCCCGGCCGCGACCAGTCGTGTGCGGTAACCCAAGACCAGCGCGATGCCCCCGCCCACTTCCACCAGGATGGCGATGGCCAGCGCCAGGCTCGGGAACGGCAGGCCGACCGATCCGATGTAAGCGATCATGCCGGCTGACGCGCTGATCTTGGAGACGCCGGAGAGCAGGAAGATAGCGCTCAGCAAGATACGACCGGAGAGCGCAACCGATGAAGACAGTGTGCTGGCGGAACCGATGGCAGTGGTGGCAAGAGTGCTGGACGACAGGTTGGAATGAGTCATGGCGATTTCCTCTGGAAGGGCCCACCACCTTGGTGAACCGCAATGAGGGAAATTCTGCGGGCAATTCACTTATCTAAAAAGACGCCTAATTTCGATCGTTAGGTTTCATAAAATAGAAAAGATTGAATCCTACCGAAGGGTTATGGCTTGGCGTTGTACGCAGACCTGGGGCCGGCCGATTGTTGTTCTGCCTTGAATTCACATGGCAACTTCACGGGATTTATCTCTACGCCCCAAACAAGAAGAATGCCCGCAAGCCCGCCCAGGTACACCGCACCGTCTGTCCCGGAGCCCGTACCGACACCCCGGCTCCTAGTCATCCGCCGCTGCGCAAGGACTCCCCATGACACGCGAAACCGCATCGCCATTACGCTCCGTTCTGACCACGCTGAGCACACGAGCCACGGACCTCGAACCTTATCTGTACGCCTTGCTGCGAACCGTCTTCGCTGTCGTGCTGTTGACCCACGGACTCCCCAAGGCGCTGCGAACCTCCCACGGCTCGATGGCCGATCCCATGGGCGCATCGATCAACCTCATCCAGAACGTGATGGGGCTGCCTTTTGCTGCGCAACTCGCTTTTCTGGTCATGCTGCTGGAAACAGCAGGCGCCCTCCTGCTGGCGATGGGCCTCGCCACGAGGCTGGTCGCACTGCTTATCGCCCTTCAAATGCTTGCCATCAGCTATGCGCTGGGACCGACATGGCCCTGGATTGACCGAGGCATCGAGTTTCCGGTGTTGATGGGGTTTCTGGCGCTCTACATCGTGGCGCGCGGCGGCGGGGCGTATTCGGTGGATGCACGCCTGGGACGGTACTGACCTCGTTTCAGGCATGGGTAGGCACGTCCGTGGCCGCGCAGGCACAGTCCGGGATAGGCTGGCACAAATTGGGACAGCCTATGCAATACCCTTGCGGCCGGTGCAACAGGAATAGCCCCGCTTAGCCATCATCTGGCGGGGCGAAGATATCGGCTTGGCGGCGGACGATCTCATCCTTTCAAACCGCTTTAACGATCTTATAGATCCATTGAAGCGACACCCCCACTTACGCGCCAAGTCACTTTGATTGGTGCCGTTGAATTCCTCGTAGATCTGTCGATCATGGCATCACAAAAATAAGACCGGCAGACCGCGCTGTAACTGCCAGCTTTAACGGTCAGGGACGACCAACGACACGTTAAAAGGAGGTTTCAATATCTGAGAAAAAACACACCACACCATGGAAAGATCGGCCCGCCGCCGAAAAAATCGCATTGATCGTCGGCTGGTTGATCATCGCAAGCCTCATGGCATATGCATTCCTGCCGAACAAACCCGAACCGAGTGCTCCCTCACCAGGCATCGAAACTGAAGCACTGCCCCCCACAGCCCGGCACAACCGCGCCAGTGCACAGGCCTTGAGCAGTGCAACCCGATACCTATCGCAACTGGATAGCGCGATGACTGAAGGGATGCACCTACTCGAGGCCAACCAGCTCCCTGAACTGGCCGCTCATAGCCAAGTATTCAAAGAATTGCTTAAAGAGGGCTACGCGCAATTCGGTCGCTCCGTGTTTCAACCCTTAGGCAAGTGCACCTCGGCAGCCGTCTTTGCCAACAGCTGGTGGCAGGCCCAAGTGACTGCCGTTCGCCAAGGCGGTACAGAGCCGATTCTCGGCTCGATCCAAAGCCACTTGGATGAGTACACACTCAACCGAGCTGACTGCCTGCAAAGTGCGAACCCCTAGGTCAAAAGTGCTGCGCCAACAAGGATCTGAGTTTCGGTAGGAAATTACCTTGCCCGGCTGATAACCGTCAGCGCGTCCGTACGGCTTGGGCTTTGGTTTCTTTCGAAAACGCCTCACAAGCGTTGCCGAGTTCATCTGAATTTAAGGAGTTTGCCTTCGACTCTATCTCGGCGAACACGCGAGCGTAGGCTTCCGAAGCCCGCAGTTTTTTGAGGAAATCTGCATCTGAATCTTGTAGGAAATGGGCGGCCACCGCAGAGTATCGCACCCGCATACCAGGATTCACCGAAGAGCACTTGGCCTCCATAAAATCAAATGGCGCAACAAAGGACGCCGATGCTTCGTCGATGCACCCGTCACCTGTACACGGTGAAGTTGCACTGGCTAATGTGGCCCAAAGCATCGTGAAGCAGGCCAAAGTTTTCAAAGTGTTTGGCATCGGTTGATCTTGATTAGATTGAAGAGGTGCGATGATGCCTCAATCGGTGGACGTTCGATCTACCAAGCTTCGTGGTTGCCTTGGTCAGCACAATAGCTTTAACTTCGAGCCTGTTAGCGAGGATATCTAATTGAACGACTCTGAACATCTCGAACAGCTGTGCGCCCGTTTCAACGCTGGAGAACAGCTGAGCTTTACGTTTTTCTGGGGGCATCAGCGTAGTAAAACTGTCGTCACAGCTTCGTGCTTCAGCCAATGGTTCGAGGCTGGGTTCACTGTCCAGGGGCAACATTACCCGACTGCCGAACACTTCATGATGGCCGAGAAAGCAGCCTTGTTTGACGATCAGGAAATTCGTGCGCAGGTGCTCCACGCACCTACTCCAAATGCCGCCAAAGCCCTTGGCCGCAACGTGCGCGGTTTCAATGATAAAGTTTGGCTGCAGCACCGATACGACATCGTCGTTCGAGCGAATCAGGCCAAGTTCTCTCAGAATCCGCAGTTGAACGAATATCTTCTACAAACTGGTTCGCGGATTATTGTCGAAGCCAGCCCGGTTGATAACATCTGGGGTATAGGGCTCGCACAGGACAACGCGGATGCGAACAATCCGAATTTGTGGAAAGGCTTGAATCTGCTGGGATTTGCGCTGATGCAGGTGCGGGATGAGACACGCATGCCAGGCCCAAAGTAGTGAATCCCCAGCAATCATACAAGCGATGACAATTATGAAAGCCCCGAGAATGACTAAGGCACACGGCTCTCACAGGGCTCAAAAGCTAGTGGAGCTTGGCTGGACGGTTAAACATGAACTCAAGGCTGACAACGAAACATACGAGTGGTACTTGGAATGGGAACACGTCGAAGACCCTCCGTTGCTTTCCTCACAAGATAATTGTGATGAGCCCAGCCACAAACGCCCCTATGACTGATTCAATATGGCAGATTTAACGTTGCAGACCTAAGCACGATGGATGCGTTTTTTTCAGTCTCAACCATAAGCTGACATGATTGTCCATATGGCTGGGATTCTGAAGGCGTTTTGATGGTATTCGCAGATGGGGACGTGATACCTATGAGGGCGCAGCCCTACCTATTTCGTCTCATTCATAAGTTGCAGGAGTGCCTTCCAGATAAGTGTGGAGTTGCGACAAAAATCTGCAGTGGCCTTTGATTTTAGCCAGCTCCGTCATCAGCAGGTCAATCCGGAAAACCATCAGCTTCGCGTTGCCACCTTCCAGCGCGATACCATCGCGTTTTTTTGCGTCTGGCGCGCTTCTCGAGAGAGCCACTAGGTGCTTCCCATCCGAGTACCGTTGAACGACCCAGTGAGAGAATGTGTGTCGGAACACTCTGTGCATCTCAAACGTCTCCACCGCGGAGATGATGCCGGCCTTGTCGATATTCAGGGCAGTCTCACGAGCTTCTTTTTTTGTGTGGAGCAGGACGTCGGTATCGTTCAGCGAGTATGCCGAATCACTTGGAGTCCCAAACCGACGCTCTTGAAGCATGGCGATGAGCCCACGGCAGAATGCGTCTGCCACGCAGTACATTTGGATAAGCTCGCCGATCAGGGCGAGATCCTCCTTACTGGGACCCAACAGGAGTCGTGGCAATTCACGAGTACCTTCAGCGCTCTCCAGTAGACGCATAATCTCGCGCATCTCTTCATCGATCGATCCAACCATCGAGTTGTCAGCTTCCATTTTTTGACCTCGTGATGTCTGAGCTAACGCATAGACCTAGGCGGCTGTTGTGCCATACCTACGTACTCGGATGCTGGTTTGCCCAGCTTACCTCAACAGAATATCTTTGTTGTCTGCTCCGCTAACCCTCTCCCTAAACCCGATTAAAAGCCCCTCCAGCCCAAGCCACCCACCATAACGGCGTAAGCACATCCAGCGCCCAACCCAAAGGGCGCCACGACAGGAGGCGTCCCCCATGCGACCCGCCCCCCCCCCGCGGCATCCGCAACCACAACCCCGGCAACATCCGCCACATGGTTCTTCTACGACCAAAACAACGCGCTGCGCTTTCGCGCCAAAGACGCCGGCCCCGATGGCGAGCTATGCGACCCGCAACGCTTCATCGTCGCCCGCCAAGACGCCACCTACGCCAACCCCTACGGCTTCCCGGACCTGAGCATGTGCTTCTGGCCGGCCACCTTCATGAAAGGCGGCCTCAAATTCTGGGTGCAGTTCACCGAAAAATACGGCAGCCCCTGGGTCATCGGCAAACACCCGCGCGGCGCCAGCGACGACGAAACCCATCTGCTGCTCGACAGCCTCGAAGCCATGGTCCAGGACGCCGTCGCCGCCATCCCCGACGACGCCAGCGTGCAAATCATCGAAGCCGCCGGTAAAGCCGGCAGCGCCGACGTCTACCGGCAACTGCTGGAGTACTGCCGCAGCGAAATTAACGTCGCCATGCTCGGGCAAAACCAAACCACCGAAAAAGACAGCAACCGCGCCAGCGCCACGGCCGGCGCCGAAGTCACCCAAGACATCCGCGACGGCGACGCCGGCATTGCCGCCGCGGCCCTCAACACCTGCATACGCCACGTCGTCGACATCAACTTCGGCCCCGACGTCGCGGCCCCTCAGTACGCCCTGTGGCAACAAGAAGAAATCGACAAAAGCCTGGCCCAGCGCGACAAGGCCCTGACCGAGTCCGGCGTGCGGTTCACCCACGCCTATTGGCAGCGCACCTACAACCTGCAGGACGGCGACCTGCAGCCAGCACCGGCCCGTGACGAAAAAACCGAATTCGCCGAACCGACACAACACCCGGCAGCGGATCAAACCGCGCTGGACCACGCCATCAACAGCCTACCGGCCGAACCCCTGAACCAACTGGCTGAACACCTCGCCAACCGCCTGTTCCTGGCCGACACCTGGGGCCGCCTAAGCGCAACCACAGACCGGGAAGACTGACATGGCCAACCCCACAAAACAGCTCAACCCCGCAGACCTTAAGGCCATCTTCGGCCTCGAACCCGCCAACGCCATCGCCTACCTCAAAGCCAAGGGCTACACCATCACCTGGCATTGGCAAGACATCCTCGACCAAGCCCACGACCACGCATTTACCGTCGCCAAAGCCATGCGCCTGGACCTGCTCAGCGACATACGTGCTGCCCTGGAAACCGCCCTACAACAGGGCCAAACCCTCCAGCAATTTACCGCCAACTTGAAACCCGTCCTGCAAGCCCAAGGCTGGTGGGGCCGCCAAGTGGTCGTCGACAGCCAAGGCAACGCCGAGCCCGTCCAACTCGGCAGCCCCCGACGCCTAAAAACCATCTACCAGACCAACCTACAAAGCGCCTACATGGCCGGCCGCAAAGCCGGCTTGGAACAGACCACCGAGACCCACCCATACTGGATGTACATCGCCGTCCTCGACGGCAAAACCCGCAGCAGCCACCGGGCCATGCACGGCCAGGTTTTCCGCCACGACGACCCCATCTGGTCAACCATCTTCCCGCCCAACGGCTTCAACTGCCGCTGCCGCGTCATCGCCCTGAGCGAGGCCGCCGTCAAGCGTCGCGGGCTCACCGTCATCTCCAGCCACGGGAAAACCATCACCGAAACCGTCGAGACCGGCACCGACAAACGCACCGGCGAGACCAGAACCGCGACCGTCACGGGCCTGCGAATCACCAACGCCCAAGGCCACGCCATCACATTCCGCACCGACCCCGGCTTCAACCACGCCCCAGGCACCGGCCTGGCCGAAGCCCTAAAACGCAAACAGGCCAATCCACCACCGACCGCATGAACCCCGCACCCCCTGTAGGAGCTGGCGCAGCCTGCGATCTTTTGATCTTAAAGCTCTTCCGTGGCGAGGGAGCTTGCTCCCGCTGGGCTGCAAAGCAGCCCCAAACACTTCCAGCCCCACCACACCCCCAGAGCGGAACCCATCCCATGTTCACCCTCGAACTGAACCACCAACACCTGCAACAAACCCTAAGCAAAGTGGAAAAGGCCATCGGCGACCTCACCCCCCTCATGCACAGCCTGGCCGCCGAACTCGCCAGCCAGACCGACGAGAACTTCGAACATGAAGGTCGGCCCGAATGGCCCCGGCTTTCCGACGTTACCACCGAGCGCCGGGCAAAGACCGGTCATTGGCCCGGTAACATCCTGCAAGTCAGCGCTGCCGGCTTGGCTGCTTCGATCACCACTCAAGTCACGGACAGCTCGGCGCTGGTGGGAAGCAACAAGCCTTATGCGGCGATGATGCAGTTCGGTGGAGATCAGGCGGACTTTCCACAGCTATGGGGTGACATTCCGGGCCGTCCGTATCTACCAATGGATGCTGAAGGCAATCTGCAGCCTGAAGCGGAAAAGGCCATCCTTGATTTAGCATTAGCCCAACTAGTATATAAAGGCTCACCGGCGTAGCCTTAAGCACTATGTTCACCCATTAAATCAATTCTGACAAAAAGGACTAACATTAAATGAAGGGGGATTTTTCTGATCGGGGTGCAACAAGCAAAACCAGAGACAATCATTTTGTACCGCAATGGTATCAAAAAGGTTTTATGAAAGATCGAGACGACCAGCTCTGCTATCTCTCGCATCGAGAAATAGATTTGAAGAATGGCAATACCAAAACAGTAATTTCTAAACGGTGGCATACACCCGCTCAACAATTCTATAGAAAAGACCTGTATTCAACATTTTTCGGTGCCGAAATAAATGACGATATAGAGCACAAGCTATTCGGACCTATTGATGATAATGGCTCCAAAGCTATTCGCGCTTTTTTGAGCAACGACCAATCCCAGTGGCATCATAATTTTCAAAATTTTTTTATTTATCTCGATGCACAAAAACTACGAACCCCTAAAGGGCTGGATTGGATCAAAAGTAAATATCCAGAGCTAAGTCAGCTGCAACTTATGATGGAGATGCAGTCGTTACGCTCAATGCATTGCACTTTATGGAGTGAAGGAGTGCGGGAGCTAGTGTCAGCCGAGGACTCCGATATTAAATTCATCGTTTCCGACCATCCCGTCACGGTTTATAACTACGCATGCCCTCCATCATCAAAGTTGTGCGGATATCCAGATGATCCAGATATCTCATTAAAGGGCTCGCAGACAATATTTCCGCTAAGCAAGAACCGTTGTTTAATTCTAACAAATCTTGAGTATGCCAAAAAACCGGATAATGTTAATCCTCTCGAACAACGAACCAACCCTACTCGTTTTCGCCCAAGTATGGTAAACACCATTGAGTTCATTAGCTCTCGCAAGCTCTCGGCAGTTGAAGTCAGCCAAATCAATCACATCATCAAAAGTAGAGCTATCTCATCGGTAGCCGCCGGAAAAGAAGAATGGCTTTATCCTGAAAACAATATTAAATGTGATTGGGGTGAAATTAAGCATGTGCTATTGCCGCCGAAGAATGAACTTCACAGATTCGGCGGGGAAATCTATGCGCGTTTTGATGATGGCTCAGTTCACTATCAAGACGCATTTGGCAGGACAACGCCAAAAAATAAACTACTGAACAAGAACATTAATGAGGCTCAGATTGGACGTAATGATTTTTGTGGTTGTGGTAGCGGTCGGAAGTACAAAAACTGTTGCCGGAGCATTCCTATAGATCTTCGAACGACTTGGAGCGTGGCAAGCATTCGAGAGAGAAATCTGGCATTTTGTAATTGTATTCGGGGAGTGTTAGGCCTCGACAGTGGTAAGACATGGGTGGACGTCAGACGTGAGCTATCCAACATCCAAATATCACGGATCTATGAATTCTATTCTACTTTATGGCCCCGTGAAACTGATGTCTATTCATTGCTACCCAAGTCCGATGGGAAATTTCGCGCGCTTTACAGTGGGATTTTAGATGTTCGAACGATTGGTACACATGCGCTGCCAATGGCAACTTTATTTGATGAGCTATTAATAGAAAACCCAATAATCAACCCTAATAATATCAAGCCGGAATTCAGTCCAGTCAAGTCGCCAGAAAAACATAAATATCAGGCATTGAAAGACTTTCTTTTCATGCTGAACATGGAGCCTTTTATCGGGCTTGGCTTAGTAAATCTTATCCCCAATCCCATTGAGTTCGACCTTGATTTGATGAGCGCAATGATGGAAATGGCTAGTGCCCGTGCGGAGCCACGCACTCCTGACATAACCTCCGAACAAGATAAAAAACTATCTTTCAGATTAACGACTGAAGATTTACTAAATTCGATGGCGTTGATGCCGAGGGATGTGAAAATTAAAGTGCTGGTTAGTCAATTCGGATTAACTGAGAAACATGCAGAAGATGCTATCGTTGAGCTGGAGAAAAGTTCGGAAAATTCACCACTGACCATGCTGCAACCACTAGACTCTGATAAGGCAAGTCAGCTGTTTCAGTTTAGGATGGGGCCAAACTATGAAATGGCATTATTTGTAGCGCAAGTCACTGGTTCGGTATTGGTCACGGACAGTGGCTCGAGATGGCGAGAGCTGGTTACCGCACAGCACCGAGATCAAGGAATCATCAATTATCCATGGAGCAATGCATTTGATCATCTGATTTCGATTCCTATTGATTACCAATTATTGGAAAAATTTCAGAAATCTCAGTCTCACTTCGCTACATTCAGAAACCTGATAAAATCAACCGATCGTATGATCTTGGACAAGGATCGGGACCCAACTAAACTGAGTCGCCTAGCTGATCAGGCTAAGATGTATATGAGTCAAATTGAAACGGCCGTAGAGCCATTGGTTACTAATACCTTGAAGGTGTTGAGCCCAGCTGGAGGGATCTATGATGCTCACGTCCAACGTTTATTAGCTCGGTCCGGTTGCTCGAAATACGACAATCAGGTTAGATCCGTTTATGGCGTTTCCCTTCAAATTTAAAGTTTTTTCTCTCGAAGTAATTTTCCAAGAAAAGTCTATCCCTTTATTTTTTATAAGGGGATAGATGTTTACTGTCCAGCGCATCGCATCCTTATACACTGTAATTTCAAGGATGCCCACAAAGGCATCTAGGGATGGGTATAAGCTGTGTCTATGTTTAATCAATCATCTCTCATGAACTTCTCATAAGAATGAGCATGATAGGAACAAAGTCCGCCGTTGTCCTGGTCTTCTTGCCCCAAATTTTCGTCACATATTTCACATTCTGTATATTCAAGTTCCGCAGCGCACCACAGACAGGACTGCTCATGAATTAGGAACGTATTTCTGCCGCATTGATTGCAGCGTTCTAGGTGGGGTTCATCCCCGTCACGTGGATCATAGCTATGGGCTTTCTCTAACGCGTCGATCATGAGTTGGGCTATCAGTACTACGCATCCGCAGGCGATACATGTAGCCTGAAAGCGATCATCGTTGGATTCAACCGTATCGCCTGCGTCCAGGTTTTCTTGCGCAGGTGCTAATAAGGCGGAAGCGCATTCCGGACACTTGCATTCTTTCAGCCATGGTTCGATCCCTTTTGGCACACAAGCCTCTGCCCAAGCCTCTTCGCATTGGTGGGTGGTGTCTACAAAAAACCTGTGATGCAACAGCATCAGTTGCCAGACATCGCCAAGAATTGCTGCTGGCGATTCTCCCAGTTCTGTCTGAATGAAATCCCGGAGCACTGGGAATAGTTCAGCCACGAAATCGGCCACCTCACCTAAAGTGTGAGCTGGATGCAGGTGCTCCAGATGATTGCGACACGCCTGTAGCTTCTCGATCACATCCCAGTCAACATCGATTTCAAAAGCTTCGAAACGCTTTTGAATCGTTCCAACATCGATTGTGGTGGTCTTGAATTTGCCGACTGGTATCCAGTCGATACCTCCATTGCCATCTGAATGAGGCAGTACCTCCGGCGGATTGAAGATCAGAGCCGCCGCATCAGCAGGATCATCGACACACGTAGCAATTTTGTACTTGAATAGCAGCAGTACTCCAGCGAAGAGATTTCGAATAGCCGAGAGCGCCCGCGCTGGATCTCCCTCAGGGTGCCTGCAGCGCTCGAAGTCCTCGACGCCTAACCGGATGGAGGTAAGCGCATTCTCACGAAGCTTGGTGGCGTCAAGCGTAGGCATGGGGCGTTGGGGGACCATATGGTGATTTTCCTGACGACCTCAGATAGTTCGGTAGAGATTAGCCGATAGATCTGTGAGTCGCCTACCGCACCTGACAACCACTGTAGCGAGGACTAGCTCTATTTTAAAATCGCTTACATTATCCAAAGTTTCGTGAGCACCCAATTCTTCAGTCCGCTTTTGATCGTTTTCTGTCATAACGGGCAGCAGCGGGCGAACTCCGGAATGGCTCTGCCAGGACTCGAGACATGGAGTATCTTGCAAGTGATATTTTCTCTGCCTCTCCTAGTACCTATTTTTAGCTAAACTTAAAAGGGATATGATATGAGAATTGAAGAGGAATACAAAAAAACAGGTTACTTCTGGCTGCCTGAAAAGGAAGGGAGCAAAATCCCCGGGATACTATCATTTGATAATGGCGGAAAAATTGAACTAGAAATTATTGGTCATTTCAATGATGGTGCCGGCTTACTAAATAAGGATGATAGTGTAAGCCGAATAGTTGGTCACGTCGAAAAAGTCGGACTGGTAACTCTCGATGACTGCTTTTATATAGAAAAGAACATTTCATTTGGCGGCATATCTAAATCTAGAATTCGCGCAAGTATAGTTTTCGGCGGGGCTGCATGGGGCAGGGATGAAATTGTAACTTTCAATACTTTTTCGTTTTCGGTCGACTGCTTAGATGAATGGATTGGTATTAGCGGCATTAACGTAGATAGTACCTGGAGTGCTGGGACTGCAACAATTAACTATTCTCCGCCCAAAGAAAAAAATTTCTCTCTCGATAACGGGATGACGCTTAAAATTTGCTTCGCATATACCCTACCAGGGTTCCCCCATATCACAGAGGCCAAAATCACTCAGCGAGCCTACTTTCGGCTCAGCTCAGAGGAATTGCGCGAGCTAAGTGAATTTAGAATTATCGCCTTTAAATTAACCAATTTAATGTGCTTTGCCATAGATGAGATCGTTACCCTGCAAAATGTTACGGCGACCTCGTCTGAAATACAGGATAGCGTGAACAACAAACAATATCCCGCCCCAATATCAATCTACTATCAAAGCATTCCATTTACTGAAAAAAAACCAAAAAAAGATTGGCACTCAATGCTTTTTAGCTTCCGTACCATTACGGTTAACGCCCAGCAGGTGCTCAATAACTGGTTAAACGCTTATGAGTATTTATACCCAGCGTTAAACTTATATTTCTCGACAAAAACTGGCGCTCAAAAATACCTTGAAGGTAAATTTTTGGCGTTAGCACAAGGGCTAGAGACTTACCATCGAAGAACCAGCAGCGAAACGCTGATGGAGCCAAGGTCTTTTGAGGTAGTGGTTGAAAAAATCCTTAGTGAGTGTCCAGAAGAGCACGTCGAGTGGTTACGCGGCAGACTAATGCATGGAAACGAAATCAATCTTGGCAAGAGATTAAAAAGAATTATAGAGCCTTTTAAAAAGCACCTAGGAACGAGCGCAGAGAGAAACAAGATGCTAAGAAAAATTGTGGACACAAGAAATTATCTAACTCATTACAATGAGGACTTGAAAGAGGAGTCTGCCAAGGGAAGAGATCTTTGGGTTCTTTGTAAAAAAATGGAATCCATATTTAACTTGCACTTTCTGAAAGTCATTGGGTTTACCGAGGAAGAAATAAATCAGGTAGTAAAAAATAGCTTTCCACTAAGACAAAAACTACAGGAGAGCTAGTAAATATTACTGCGCTATTGCTAGGCGTTGGCCTCTGTATTGACCGGTAGCGGCTCTTCAAGAACGGCAGCTTACCGGTCATTACGCTAGCCCCATAAGGCACCACAGTAACTGTAAAGGGCTAGCTTGGTCCCGCACAGACTGCCTGGTTCCCTACGTCTGATCCGGCCCCCATGAACAACCACGAACAATTCCCACAGGATTGGAACGAGTACCTCAACGCAGAGTGGACATCGACCTACGCCGCCATCATGAGCGCCTCGCGAGGCCCAGTTAACACGAGGGGCCGTCTCTGGTTCTAATGACGGTATGCATCGAGTCCTGCGACCATACGTAGCCCGTAACACCGAGCCCTAGTCCCAAGGCTACGCCACCTTGCGCCTTTGCCTACAACTAAGCCAGAATCCGCCCGCTTGTGCGCCATGGCCCCGACTTCTATTGTCTCCGAGTCGCTGAAAATCAGCGATCGGGTTTAGCAGCCCAGAACCTTTGACGCACAGTGCCACACATATGCCGGCAGGCTTAGAGCCCGCTCATTATGTAATGGCGGTTGTGCGCGGGAGACCTTCGGGTCTGCCGGTTAAGAGGTCCGGTCTGCTAACCCGCGTACAGCCGCCACCCTTTTTCGTTTAGCAGCGAGACAAGGCGGCTCCACTACCTCTTAGAGTCACAACTATGTTCAAAGTAACTCCCAACCCTCCGCAAACAGACCCCAGTTCCCACGGCCTCGACCCAAAGAAAGTCCAAGAAGCCAACGATCGTGCACTGGACTTCTATCTGAAACCGAAAGAAACCGACGCCAAAACCGACCCACCACCAGGTCAGCTCTTCACTGTCATCCCCGGCATCGACACCGAAAGCCTGCTCGCCAACCTCAGCGAAAACCTGGCCTCGGCCAACGCTATGATCAACGACCTGGCGTTCGACCTGGACGGGTCGCGCCGACACGTTGCGCTGGGTATCCAGCAGGTGATCGAGCTGAGCGAGCTATTGGCAAACCGGGCGTTGGATAACGTCGATCCACGCTAGCACCCAGCCTGTAACGTGAGGCCGAGTCGGACCTTTGTAGCCCCAAACCTACATAGCCGCCGACTCGCCCACCCGGTAAGAGGGCGTCGAGCCACTCAGCGCTATAAGCGCCTGTCGCCCGCGTGCACCAGCCCAACTCACGTTGCCCGGCGGCAACCTCAGATCCCCGGCATAAATACGTTATAAAACGCGTCAGAGGCCTTGCCCCTCGGCAGCCGACCTCATCATCCGCGATCAACCCCAATGCGCCCATCAAAGCCGACGCCTGCTCGCAAAAGTTCGCGTCTTCCGCTGACGTTCTAGTCCATCTCAACCACGCCAACCTCGGGGCACCACCTCCCTAATCCCGATTAAAAGCCCAACCCGCCCGAAGCCCCGAAACTGCTCAAACCATCCCCATCAAGCGCAGCCCCCATGAACCCACTCCACATCTTCAAACCCGGCACCCACACCGCCCAATGCGGCACCACCTTCCACTTCACCGAAACCGACCTGGCCGCCACCGTCGCCGCCTACAACCCAACCCTCCACGAAGCCCCCCTAGTCATCGGCCACCCGCAACACGACGCCCCGGCCGCCGGCTGGGTCAAATCCCTGACCGCCACCGCCCAGGGCCTCATCGCCGAGCCCCAGCAAATCGACACCTCCTTCGCCGAGCAAATCGCCAAAGGCAGCTACAAGAAAATCTCCGCGTCCTTCTACCACCCAACCGCCGCCAACAACCCCGTGCCCGGCGTCTACTACCTGCGCCACGTCGGCTTCCTCGGCGCCCAACCACCGGCGGTCAAAGGCCTGCGCCCCATCGAGCTGGCCGAAGGCGAACCCGGCGTCATCGAGTTCAGCGAAATCGCCCCAAACACCACAGCATTAGAAGCAGAGAACCACCGACTCAAAGCCGAACTCACCCAACGCGACAACGCCGCCCGCATCGCCGCCCAACAAACCCTCCACGCCACCAGCGTCGCCTACGCCGAGCAACTGGTCGCCGCCGGCATGAAGCCGCTGCACGCCCCCGTGGTCATCGCGGCGCTCGACGCTGTGCAGTCAAGCACAACCCCTCTGGAGTTCGGCGAAGGCGACCAACGCCAGCCCTTAAGCGCTGGCCTCAAAACCCTCTTCAACGACCTGCCCCATGCCGTCAGCTTCATCGACGAAATGCCCTTGCCTCGCCCCAGAGCCCAAGTTTTTCGCGCTCGGCATCAGGCAGATGCAGAGAGTCCTGTACTATGCCCCTCCCCGCCAACCACTTATGAACGTGAAAACATGGAACTGCACTCAGTCTTGGCCTTTACCCTGGTCGCCGCGATTGCTATCGCTAGCCCTGGACCTGCGACGCTAATGGCGATCAACAACAGTCTGGCGTACGGGCCGCGTTACGCGGTGTGGTCATCCTTGGGCAATGCGTGCGGACTGTTCTGTTTGTCGGCGGCAGCGATGTCCGGCCTGGGCGCCTTGCTCGCCAGCTCCGAATGGATGTTTAACGCGGTGAAAGTCCTGGGGGCCGGCTACCTGTTCTACCTGGGTGCGAAGCAGTTGTTCAACAAACGTCCGATCCTCGCCCAGGATGTGCAGCCGGACGGAAAAGCAGCGGCCCCGTCGCGAATGAAGCTCTACAAGTCGGCGTTCCTCACCGCCGCCACCAATCCCAAAGCAACCATGTTCTTTACCGCCCTGTTCCCACAATTCATCGACCAGAGCGCAGCGCTGCTGCCGCAATTCCTGCTACTCACGACAATCTTCATGGGGTTGTCGCTGACATCATTGAGCGTGTACGCCCTCGCGGCAGCTCAGGTCAAAGGCTTGCTGACCCGCCCGGCGTTCTCCGTGTGGATCAGCAGGCTGGTGGGCTCGACGTTCATCGGCTTCGGCGCGGCTATTCTCGCCATGCGTCGACCTACCGCTTGAGAGCAGCCCAGACTCGGGCGTGAACACGCCCGTCGAAGGCCACGGCGAAATGACTATCAGCCGGTAAGCGCCAGCCTGCCCATCGCCAGCCAACTGCTCTCTTCCTCGAGAAGAACTGCACCTGCCTGAAGCAAACACAAGGCTAGAAGATTTTCTATCGATAAAACACATTTAATCTCGTTTGTTGACCGCCAGAAATAACCGGAAAATCCCAACCAAGCCAGGGAGATTAACCCAAGAAACCAGGGCAGCAGAGTCATTTGACGCTGCCTTTCATAAAATAGATTTTCTTGCGTGCATCACTGACCCTGGCTTGGGTGGCAGAAGCGTCGAGCTATGCCCCGGTTTCGTTTCTCAAATCCAACGGGAGAATCACCATGAGCCATGTCAATAAACAGAAACGCATCCTTCTCATCATGTCGTCCCTCGACGAGATGGGCATCAGCGGCAAGCAGAGCGGCACCTGGTTTCACGAGTTGGCTGCGCCTTACTACATCCTGACCGAAGCAGGCCATGAGGTGGTCTTCGCATCTCCGGCTGGCGGCGAGGCCCCCATTGATCTGTTGAGCATGAAGGCGCCCTTCACCACCGAGTACACCGATCGCTTCCTCGCCGATCCGGTCGCCCTGTTTGCCGCCAGAAACACCCGCAAGCTGCGCAACATCGATTACAGCGGCTTCGACGCCGTTTTCTTCCCCGGCGGCTACGGCCTGCTTTGGGACCTGGCGTCCGATTCCCATGCGATCAAGTTGATCCGCGACTTCTACGAATCCAACCGCCCGATTGCCATGGTCTGCCATGCACCGGCCATCCTGCGCGACGTCAAGAAAAGCGACGGCGAGTATCTGGTCAAGGGCCTGAACGTCACTGGTTTCAAAAACGCCGAAGACAGCGAGATCGAACTGCTGCATCACTTGCTGTTCTCGCTGGAAGATGAACTGAAGGTACGCGGCGCCAAGTACAGCAGCGCAGCCAACTGGGAACCGCACGTGGTCGTCGACGGTTTGCTGATGTCTGGCCAAAGCCCGGCGTCGGCCGTCCCCCTTGCCGAAACACTGCGTGAGCGCCTGAAAGGCTAAAGCGACCGAGGGAGCTGTCTTTTTCAAAGAGAGAGCTCCCTCATCGCTCCGTCCCCGACGACTGGAGATATGAGATGAGCAATAACCTGAACGGCATTGATGTCGCTGCCCTGCAGCAGTTTTCGAAAAGCGTGGCCGCATCACCGGCGGCAGGCGAAGTTCGCTTCAGCGTGAAGACAAAATGGCAGCATCAGACGCGCACAGTGGCGACCGTCAATCACTACACCCTGGGTGGCGAAACACACCAGCGCCACTTTGAAATTGCCGCCGACGAACCGCCAGAGTTGCTGGGCACCAATTCCGCTCCCAATCCTCAGGAACTGCTGATGGCCGCTTTGAACGCTTGCCTGTCAGTCGGCTATGTGGCAAACGCCGCCGCCATGGGCATCGAGATCAGGAGCCTGGAGATCGAGACCGATGGCCGCCTTGATCTGCGCGGTTTTCTCGGCCTGGATGAGAACGTCAACCCAGGGTACGACGAAGTTGGCTATGTAGTACGTATCAGTACGGACGCTGAACCCGACAAGGTCGAGGAACTGCACCGGGTGGTCAGCAGAACATCGGTGAACCTGGCGAATTTTTCCAAGGCCATTCGCATGGTACCGACGTTGGAAATCCAGGGCTCGAATACATAAGGAAGACCAAAAGCCGGGATCTGCCTCAAAACACTGAAAAGCGCCTCCGTTCGCAGAGGCGCTTCATCGTTAACGAATCAGAATTTATAAGTGATGGAAGTGCCGAACCCACTGGCGCTGTTCTTGTATTTGGAGCTGTAGGCGCCCCTGCTGGCTGAAGCGTCGTTGACCTTCACGCTCTCTTCCCACAGATAGGAGTAAGCGAGGTCGACGGTGACATTGTCCACCGGCGTCCACCCGGCGCCCAAGCTGACCACCGTGCGGTCTCCCGTTGGAATCCGTGGCGAACGGTTGGTGTTGTTGGTGGGGGACTGATCCACCGAAAAGCCAGTACGCAGCACCCATTGCTTATTGAGCTGGTACGAAGCGCCAATCGCGTGCGCCCACGTGTCGTGCCAGTTCTCCTCTTCAGTAACACTGCTCAACGTGCCGCTCAGCGCCGCAGGCAATCCGCTGTTCTCGATGGTAATGTCCTTGAAGCGACTCCAACGTGTCCAGGTGCTGCCCAGGTACAGGGTCCAATCGTCATTGAGTTGCTGGGTCACCGAGAAGTCCACGGACTCGGGGTGTCCACGTCCAGCGAAGCATCGTAGCTTTCACCGCTGAGCCCCAGCAGGGAAAAGACGCCTCCGGTGACTTTGGTCTTGGCATTGTCCAAGTGATAGCTGACCTTGGAATGGTAGGTCATGCCCACCCGGGTGCTGTCCGTGGCTTGCACCAGAATACCGGCGTTGAAACCCAGGGCGGTGTCATCGCCCTTGCTTTTGAGTTTGCCGTCATTGGTGCCGGGGCTGATGGGGGTCAAGACCATTGCCGACAACTCACCGCTGATGCGGTTGATGGTCGGACCGAAACCGATGGAAACCCTGTCATTGAAGGCGTAGCTGACCGTCGGTTGGAAGGTCAGTGTCTTGACCTCGCTTTTGTTCGTGAAATAACGACCGGCGAACCCACTGCCATAATCCGTTATCAGACCGAACGGCGCGTAGAAGCCGACACCGAACGCCCAATGTTCATCGATGGGATTGACGTAGTAACCCATGGGCACCGTGACCACGGGCACCATGTCGCCGTCTTGCTGGCCGCCGAATGTGCTGCGCGTCTGGCTGATGTCTGATTTGGCGAACAGCGTTGCAGCGCCCACACTGACCTGTTCTCGCTTCAAGCGAGACATGCCTGCCGGGTTACCGAAAACGGTGCTCGCGTCATCGGCGGAAGAGGATCGACCGGCAAAACCGGTGCCCATCCCACTGATGCTTTGTTCATTGAGCGCAAAGCCGCTGGCGAACAGTTGCGAAGAGGCCAGTGCTACAGCAAGGCCAAGCGGAGTCTTGAGGATCATTTTTTTCATTATTGGATCTCTAGGGTGATGACAGCTAGGTGTTGCAGGGAAAACAGTGGCCTCGGCTCTTTCGGCTTCAAGCGAAAATCGCCACGGTCTGGCGTGCCCACAGCACCCGCAGACCGCTTTCATCCCAGATCTCCATATCCTGGACGGAATAGCCCTCTTGGGTTTGTTGGCTGAACGAATTGATCAGGAACCATTCGCCGACCACGGCGGGTTGCGGCAGGTCGATGGTCCAGGACACCGAACTGATGGCGGCCGGCTCGGTAAAGCAGGTCATGACCGCGGGCGGTAAGCTGTCGGCCAGTGCGATCAACGCGACGGCCGGATCGACCCCCTGGGCGTCCAGATGACGCACCCACATCAGCAGCTCAGGATTTTCAGCACCCGACACCGGCAGCGATCCGCCGGCCGGGCGCATCTCGAAGTTGTAGGCGCAGGCGGGTGCAACTCGTCTGTCCAGCTCCAGCGTCCGATGCTCGGAGGGCGCTCCCACGGACGGACATTCCCATGAGTCGTGCCGGATCCGACTGGCACGCGGATGGGCAAACAGCAACGTCGTGCGTAGCGCCAGTTCATCCCCCGACAGGCAGTCAACCGCCACCGAGGTGACCGATCGACCCTCGCGCAAGACGCTGGTATTGAACGTCTGTGCCTGCGTCACCGGGCCGATGAAGGACACTTGGGCGGACTTGAACGGCGGCAGTTGCCCACCATTCACCAAGCGCACCGCCTGCAACGACAGAGCCGCGGAGAGCCCGCCAAATACGGTCCTGCCTTGCAGCCAATTGGCGGGGGCCGCGAAAGGCCTGTCAGGGTCGAACTGATTAACCAGCTGGGAAAATGAAGTCACGGTCTTTTCCTCTATGGGAAACAGAACATTCAGAATCGATACTCACGATGAGAACCTACGCAGAACATTCACGTCGTGATCATGGCGCCGGCTCCCAGCGACGGAACAGAACGCTGGCATTGACGCCGCCGAAGCCAAATCCATTCGAGAGCGCATAGGTGATCGAAGCCTTGCGTGCCGTCAGGCCAACCAGGTCGAGCCCACTAGCGGCCTCGTCGGGATTGAGGAGATTCAACGTCGGGGGAATGATCTGGTCCCGCAAAGCCAGCACCGTGAAAAGCGCTTCGATGCCCCCCGCCGCTCCCAGCAAATGCCCCGTGGCCGACTTGGTCGAGCTGATCGCCACGCCTGAGTGGTCGCCGAACACGGACCTGATTGCCGCCAGTTCGCCCTTATCGCCCACCTGCGTCGAAGTCGCATGGGCGTTGATATGCTGTACCTCGCCAGCACTGACACCCGCCTGGCGCAAGGCTTGTTCCATGGCGCGCCGGGCTCCATTCCCATCTTCCGGCCCTGCGGTCAGGTGATAGGCATCCGCACTGGTGCCGTACCCCACCAGTTCCGCCAGGGGCGTCGCTCCGCGGGCGAGCGCGTGTTCCAGCGACTCGATCACCAATAGCCCTGCCCCTTCGGCCATGACAAAGCCGTCGCGATCGCGATCGAACGGACGCGATGCTTCCTGTGGCCGCTCAGCAAACCCGGTGGACAGCGCGCGGGCGGCAGCAAAGCAGCCCAGCGTCACCCGGTCGATCGCCGCTTCGGTGCCGCCGCAAATGGCGATATCGGCTTCCCCGCTTCTGATCAGTCGCGCTGCATCGCCAATGGCTTGTACGCCAGCGGCACAAGCCGTCACCGGCGCGCCGAGCGGGCCCTTGAAGCCGTTCTGGATAGAGACATGACCCGCGGCCATGTTGGCGAGGAATGACGGTGCGGTGAACGGCGATAATCTACGCGGCCCACGAGCATCCGTGGTCCGTACGGCTTCAGCAATCGCGCCGAAACCACCAACACCGGAAGCGATAATGGTCGCGGTCCGCTGTTGTTGCGCTTCATCCGTGGGATGCCAGCCTGCCTGCGCCAACGCTTCATGGGCGGCCATGAGCGCGAATTCGATGAAGCGGTCCATCTTCTTGCGCTCTTTGGGCGCAATGATGCGGTCGGGCGCATAACCGGCAACGGGATCCTCTTCCAGTGTCGGCACTTGCCCCGCCACTGCGACGCCGGTGCCCTCACCGATTTCGTCCGGCAGGCTGCGAATACCCGAACGGCCGTCCAGCAACCTGCGCCAGACCTCTTCCGTGCCGCATCCCAGGGGGCCGACAATACCGCCGCCTGTGACTACGATTCGCTTTTGATCATTGGAATTCATCATGAAACCCTCTTGATTCTGAGTCGACGTTCAGTTGGCTGCCAATGCTTCGGTTCTAGTTGTGTTGTCAGGACGGATCTTGAACCAGATGGCATACATCGCCGGCAGGAATACCAGCGTCATCACGGTTCCACCGAATGTCCCACCGATCAGTGTGTAAGCCAGGGTTCCCCAGAACACGGAATGAGTCAGCGGGATAAAGGCCAGGATGGCGGCCATCGCCGTGAGCAGTACCGGTCTGGCGCGTTGCACCGTCGCCTCTACAACCGCATGGAATGGATCGAGCCCTTCTTTCTGGTTGTGATCGATTTGCCCGATCAGGATCAGCGTGTTGCGCATCAGGATGCCCGACAGTGCGATCAGGCCTACCAGGGCGTTGATGCCAAACGGCTGATTGAAGATGAGCAGGGTCGGCACCACACCAATCAATCCCAGCGGCGCAGTGAGGAACACCATCACCATCGCGGACATTGAGCGGACCTGCAAAATGATGATCAGCAGCGTCAGGGCAATCATGATCGGGAACAGCGGCAACATCGCCTTTGAGGCTTTCCCCGACTCTTCGATCGAACCGGCTTGCTCGATGCGGTATCCGGCCGGCAGTGTGCTGATGATCGGCTGCAGCTCGTCCAGGATCTTCGTGGAAACGTCCGGCGGCTGCAGATCCTCGGCAATGTCCCCGCGTACCGTGATGGTGGGCGTACGGTCACGACGGCGCAGGACCGGATCTTCCATGCGCACCTCGACACTGCCGATCTGCGACAACGGAACCCGCTGGCCGGCCGAGCCCACCAATGTGAAACCCTGGATTTTTGCCGGATCGAGGCGGATATCGCCCGCTGCACGCCCCACCACTTGCACGGAACGAATGTCTTCGCGCACAAACGTGATCGGGATACCCGACAGCAGGAACTGCAATTGCTGGCCGACCGTACTGGACGTCAGCCCAACCGCCTGCAACCGGTTCTGGTCCAATGAGAAGTGCAGTGTCGGTATGCGCGTCCCCCAGTCGGTGTTGACGGTCCTCATCATGGGACTCGCCCGCATGACAGCCTCGACCCGGCCGGCAATCTCACGCAGCCTGGCGAGATCCGGTCCCATCACCCGGTAAGCGACAGGAAAGGGGGAATACGGACCGAACACCAGTTGGGTAACCCGCACACGGGCTTCAGGCGCGAGCCCGTCAGCCACCGCTTGGCGGAGACGGTGCTTGAGGGTTTCACGCTCCTCCTGGCTACCTGTCAGCACCACCATCTTGGCGAATGAGGGATCGGGTAGCTCCGGCGCCATCGCCAGGTAGAAACGCGGCGAACCTTGTCCGATATAGGACGTGACGATTTTCGCTTCGTCCTGCTTTTGCAGCCAGGCTTCAATGCTGGCCGTCGCCGCGCTGGTCTGCTCGATGGAAGTGCCGTAAGGCATCTGCACTTCAATCAGGACTTCGGGGCGATCAGAGGCGGGGAAAAATTGCTTCTTGACCAGGCCCATGCCAAGGATGGCTACGACAAAACAGCCAATCACCGTCCCGGCCACCAGCCATTTGCGAGCGATGACCCGTGTCAGCAACCGGCGAAAACGATTGTAGCGAGGTGTGTCATAGATGGCCGCGTGGCCACCCTCGACTTTTTTGACGTGCGGCAACAACTTCACACCCAGGTAAGGCGTAAAGGCCACAGCGACCACCCAAGACGCGATCAGGGCAATGCCCACGATCCAGAACATGTTGCTGGTGTACTCGCCCGCGGACGAGTGCGCGAAGCCGTTGGGCATGAAGCCGACAGCCGTCACCAGCGTACCCGCGAGCATGGGGGCGGCGGTATGGCTCCAGGCATAGGCCGAGGCCTTGATCCGGTCGTAGCCCTCCTCCATTTTGACCATCATCATTTCGATGGCGATGATGGCGTCGTCCACCAGCAGGCCCAACGCCAGGATCAGTGACCCCAGGGTAATGCGGTCGAAATTCTTGCCGGTGGCGGCCATCACCATGAACACCACAGCGAGGGTCAACGGCACGGCCGCCGCCACCACCACACCCACATGCCAGCCCATGCTGAGGAAACAGACCAGCATCACCACCAGCAACGCGACGAAGAACTTGATCATGAATTCGTCGACGGCCGAACTGATATTCACCGACTGATCGGTGACCTTGGTGAACGTCATGCCCAGCGGCATGCCTTCGTTGATACTGACCGTCTCGGCATCCAGGGCCTTGCCCAGGTCCAGGCCGTTCCAGCCTTCGCGCATCACGATACCCAGCAACAGGGCGGGCTCGCCTTTGTTGCGGACCAGAAAGGTTGCCGGGTCTTCGTAGCCACGCTCCACCGTCGCAACATCCGAGAGCTTCAGTGCCCGCCCCTGCACCACAATCGGCGTATCACGAACTTTCTCGAGTTTGTCGAACGCGCCATCCAGGCGCACGAACACCTGCGGTCCCTTGGTGTCGATGGAGCCGGCGGGCGTCAGCACGTTCTGACTGTTCAGCGCGGCAAAAATGTCCTGGGGGGAAAGCCCAAGCGTTGCCAGCCGATCATGGGAGAACGACACGAAGATACGTTCGGACTGCTCACCGATGATGTTGACCTTTTTCACCCCCGGCACATGCAGAAGGCGCTGGCGCAGCGACTCGGCATCGCGGGCCAGCAAGCGCTGCGGCTCGCCCTTGGCCTTCAACGCAAAAAGCGCAAAGGTCACGTCCGAAAACTCATCGTTGACCATCGGCCCGATGACACCGGCCGGCAGGGTTTTCGCCTCATCGGCAATTTTCTTGCGGGCCTGATAGAACTCTTCCTGCACTTCCGCTGGCGGCGTGGTGTCCAGCAGCGACACCATGGTGAAGGCCAGCCCCGGGCGCGTGTACGTTTCCGTGCGGTCGTACCACTTCAATTCCTGCAAGCGCTTTTCCAGCGGCTCGGCCACCTGGTCCTGCATTTCCTGCGCGGTAGCACCCGGCCAGGCAGAGATGATCGTCATCTGCTTGACAGTGAAGGGAGGGTCTTCCGCACGCCCCAGGCCGAAGAACGCCAGGACCCCGGCAAGCGTGATCAGAACGATCAGGAAAAGGGTGATCGATCGCTCACGAACGGCAAGGGCCGAGAGATTGAAACGCCCCTCGCTCATGGCTGGTTCCCCTTGGCGACCACCTGTTCCTGTTGCGCCACCCGAACCTCAGCACCCTCGTGCAGCAAATGCGCGCCCAAGGCCACGATCTGTTCGCCCTGCTTGAGGTTACCAACGACCGTGGCCGTGTCATCGCCCAGACCGAGGACCTGGACCGGACGCCACGAGACTTTTGCCGGTTCGCCGGAAAGCGCCCATACACCGGGGCCATCACCCGCGTCAAAAACAGCCGCGACAGGCACTCGCAGTGCTTGCCCTGGCGACTTGTCCTGGGCGATATCCAGCGTGACGGTCGAACCGAGTGGCGCATTAGCCAGCGCGCCTTCCAGCACGTACCTGGCCTCGAAGGTGCGCGTTACCGGGTCGGCGGCATCGGAAAGCAGCCGCAGCTTCGCAACAGTGGCTACCTTGCCGTTACCGTACAACGTCGCCTGGGCCACCGAGCCCACGGCCGGGCGCAGCGTTTCGGGCAGATCGACGCTGGCTTCGCGTTGTCCGGCGCGTGCCAGCTTGACGACAGGCTGTCCCGCGCTGACGACTTGGCCGGGTTCGGCCAGGGTATCCATCACAACGCCATCGGCGTCGGCCAGCAAGGTCGCATAGCCCATGGCATTGCTTGCCACATCGGCCTGCGCCTGCGCCGCGCTCAACTGCGCCTTTGCCGTGTCCGCCGCGGCCTTTGCCTGGTCGTATGCAGAGGCCGAGATCGCCCCTGCCGCCACCAGCTCGCGATTACGGGCCTCGTCATCCGCCGTCTGCTTGGCTTGCGCCCGGGCGGCGGCCACTGCCTGCTGCTGCGCACGTGCCTGCAGACCAAGGTCGACCGGGTCCAGGCGCATCAGTGGTTGGCCACGCTTGACCGTCTGGCCGGCATCCACCAGACGCTCCTGCACTTTCCCCGACACTCGAAAGCCAAGATCGCTCTGGACGCGAGCGACCACAACGCCAGTGAACGAACGCGCGATGTCGACCGAGTTCTCGACGCCCGCGACCCTCACCAGAGGGGGCTGGGTGCGTGCGTCGACGGCGGTCGATGAATTACCGCACGCCGCCAGGACGAGAGGCATTAAGCAGACGGCAACAGGTTTTAGCCGAAGCATGGTTCGCTACTCAAAAAATAGAACAGGAATGCATCTTCAGTCTAGTGACCAATAATGTCAACAGTCACAAAATATCAGAACGACTGCGCTGAAAGGCTGCGTAACATCAGCGTCGACAGAAGCGCTGCCGCCGACGAGGCCGTATCAAGGTTGTATTGCAGTTGCACGGGATTGGCGTAGGGCTTCATGACCAGGTGGATCGCCAGGACGGCTTCATCCAATGGGGTTTTCCTCTCGAACTCCCCGGACTCACGCCCCTCCAGGACGATTTGCCGGATCAGTTGGCGCAAGCGCTCGTCATGCGCCTGCGCAGGAAGCCACTGCTCGCGAGCGGCAACAGCGGCAATGTCGTAGAGCTTGCGGTCATGAAAGAACAAGTCGCTGCCCGCCTCCGCCAGTGCCCGAAACAGACGCTTCAACTTCTCGGAAGCCGTCGGTGCATCCTCGATCGCTGCATCCACAATCGCCATGATCATGACCAGACGATTGGTACAGATCACCTCTCCGATCGCCTGCTTGGAATCGAAAAATTTATAGATATAGGCCTTGGAGAAGCCAATGGCCTTGGCGATGTCAGACACGGTGGTCTTCTCATATCCATAGTGGCCAAAGCGCAACGTGGCAGCCTCCACGACTTGATCGCGGACACTATGGTCTGACGGCCCACGTATCTGGGGTGCATGCATGTGTTTAGTCATTTTTCCAGCTTAGCCCCATGCACCTCCATTGACAACGAGTGACCAATTGGTAATATCGTCACGAACAGTATCTGGCTAAACCTGGAGTCGTCATGCCTTCCCTCCGTACGCTTGCTCTGCTTGTGAATACCGGCTTAATGGCGGGCTGCGCGGTTGGCCCGGACTATCAGCGTCCGGACGCTCCGCTGTCGGATAGCTACCAGGCTCAATCCGCCGTTCAACAAAGGACGGCAGCCCGCACGGCAAACTTTGCCAACTGGTGGGAAGGCTTCGGTGATCCATTGCTCAGTGACTTCATCGCCAAGGCGCTTGCGCAGAACCTCGATCTGGCCCAGGCCTCCGCACGGGTCGCCCAGGCTCGCGCGGGGCTTGGCGCGGCAACCGCTGCCCTGTTGCCGTCGGGCAACATCAGCGGACAAGCCGCACGCGCCTATCAGTCCGTCGAAACGCCATTGGGCCAGGTGCTCAACTCGACGCCTGGCTATGATCGCTATGGCAATTTGTATGAACTGAACCTCGGCGCAAGCTGGGAGCTGGATGCGTTCGGCGGCTTACGTCGAGGCCGCGAGGCGGAGCTGGCCGAATACCAGGCGTCCGAAGCCGGCTTCAGCGCGACGCGCCTGGCCGTCGCCGCGCAGACCGCGGACATCTATATCACCCTACGTGGCCTGCAGGCCCGGCTGGCCATTGCCAATCGACAGGTCAAGACCCAACAAGACCTACTGGAGAAAGTACAACTGCTCCACGGCAAAGGGCTTGCCGCCGAATTTCAGGTTCGCCAGACCGAGGGTGCGCTTGCGCAGGTTCAAGCCACAGTGCCGGTCCTCAACACCGGCCTGGATGCTGCAATGAACGCACTGGATGTCATCCTCGGCACCCCACCCGGCACTCACCGGGCTCAATTGACCACGACGGGGACGATTCCTCAGGCGCCGCAGATTACCTCAGCCGGCGCGCCCGCCGATCTGCTGCGCCGCCGGCCAGACCTCATCGTGGCCGAGCGTAAACTGGCGGCATCCAATGCCCGCATCGGCGTGGCGATCAGCGAGTACTACCCGAAGTTTTCGCTCAGCGCCTTGATCGGCAGCGCAACAGCCGTCTCCAGCGGTCATCTGTTTTCCAGCGGGGCCAGCCAGGCCTCGGGGGTCCTGGGGTTGCGCTGGAGACTTTTCGATTTCGGCCGAATCAACGCGCAGATCGATCAGGCGAAAGGAGAGGAAGCCGAAGCGCTTGCCGCCTATCGCCAGTCAGTGCTGCGTGCCACCGAAGACGTCGAGAACGCCTTCTCCGCGCTGGTCAACCGCGAGGCACAGGCATCCACGCTGACCGGGGGTGAAAGCGCTTTGACCCATGCTCGACAGTCGTCCTTCATCGCTTACCAGAAAGGCTCGGCCAGCCTGATCGACGTCCTGCACGCCGATGAAACACTGCTGCAGGCATCCGACGCCAGAGCGCAGGCCCAAACGGAGTCGGCACGCGCAGCGGTCGCGGCATTCCGGGCACTCGGCGGTGGCTGGCAGCCGATTGAAACCCAACCCGTGGCTACGCGCTGATCGCACGTCCCTGCTCCAGTAGATGAGATCGCCATCGATAAGCACGGTCTCACCAAGCATGCGTTCCCTGAGGTCGTCACAGCTCGCAGGCATGCCTCAGCTCAGGCCAAAGGTTTTTCTCAGGCTGGAGTCGACCGGACTTGCCGGCATGAAACGGCGCAGCTTGCGCAAGAGAGAGGCCTCGCCTTTGGGCGTGCGACGCATTTTCCACACGCCCAAAGCCGCCTCGACAATCGTCGCCGCCACGCCGTCGGGGCTCGGTGCTCCCTGGACACTTTTAACAATCGCACGGGTCACCGCATCGCGGTCTTTGGCATAGGCCGGAATGCTGCCAGCCGTTTGCGGCGCATTGAGATCCAGGTTGGTCTTGGTGAATGACGGCTCGACCAGCACCACGCGGACACCGAATTTGCGCACTTCATGATCCAGAGACTCGGACATCCCCTCGACAGCGTGCTTGGAGGCCGAGTAAAGGCCCATGTACGGCGCAGGAAGAAAACCCAATACCGAGCTGACGTTGACGATTCTTCCCGAACGCTGTTCACGCATATGCGGCAGTACCGCGTGTGTCGTACGCAGGACACCCCACACGTTGGTATCGAATAACGATTGGGCTTCGGCAATCGACGTTTCTTCTACCGAGCCTACCAACGATCCACCCGCGTTATTGACCAGCACATCAACGCGTTTGGCCTGAGCGATCACGGTTTCGATGGCGCGTTGAACGGAAGCGTCGTCGCGAACATCCATCTCGACAAGTTCGACACCCGGCAGTGGGTCCGATTGGGTAACACTGCGTACGGTGCCAAACACCTGGCAACCTTGCCTGACAAACAATTGGGCAGTGGCACGGCCAATGCCCGATGAAACACCGGTGACAAGGACAACTTTAGCGTTCGACATAGCAGTTCCTCTGGTAAGGGGTCATCGAGACACTCACTCTCTACCGAGTAACCATTTTAGTCAATGGTCACAATCCAGGCGTGGCGATTCCTCGCAGGGAAATACGGCTTCCTGCTTTTATGAATTGAGGGAAACGCAGCTGACCGCTGTACCTGTACCGTCGGGACTCAAGGCATCAGGCTACGCAGCACCAGATTGGCGATGCTGGTGGATGCCTCTTCAACGCCATCGAGGCTGTATTGCAACAGCAATGGATTGATGTACGGACGCAACGCCAGATAGATGGCATTGACCGTTTCATCCAGGGGCGTCTTGCGTTCGAACTCACCCAGCTCACGCCCATCAGAGACGATCTGCCGCACGAATGCCCGAATGCTGGCCTCGTAGAACTGGGCGCTAGGCCAACTCTCTGACGCCGCGGATGCCGCAATGTCGTAGAGCTTGCGGTCGTTGAAGAACAGGCTGACACCGGTGACGACCGCGGTTTTGACCAAGCGGCGAAAGCGCTCGGTGGCACTGAGGGACTCCACGCTGACCGCCTCGTCCACGGCCGTGACAATCGTCTCCAGGCAATTGCTGCAAATGGCTTCGCCGATGGCCTGTTTCGAATCGAAGAACTTGTAGATGTAGGCCTTGGAAAAACCAATGGCCTTGGCCAGGTCCGATACCGTGGTTTTGCCATAGCCATAGCGGCTGAAATGCTCATTTGCCGCTGCGACAATCTGGGCTCGGATTTCATGGTCGACAGGACCACGGACGTTGCGCGAAGGGAAGGATGATGGATTCATGGCGCCAGCTTACCTGTCACCCCATGGGGTGACAAGCAATGACCAAAATACAATTTAGTCACAAATTTGCACCTCCATATGCAATCCCCTCATCACCTCAAGTTAGGCGCTCCACTACCCCCTCCGGATTTCGGATACCCTACCCGCCAGTCGAATAGTTGATGCAAGGACGCCAATCGTGCGCTTGAACCGCTGGCGCTACACCCTGTTAGCGTGCCTGCTACCTCAGTGGAGCATGGCCAACACGCTGCACATCGATCCTCGTGGCGAGCGCCTTTACCAGGAGGCGATTGCCCACCTGGCACAAGCGGATCGAAAGCTTGAAGCGGTCACTGCCGATACCCCTGCGACAAGCGCAGAGGAGAGAGAACGTTCCCTGACCCTGGCGCAAGAAGGCGGCGCACTGCTCAAGCCCGCCTTTACGCTGCTTGAACAAGCCGCGGCCCTTGATCATCCCGTAGCCCAGTATCGACTGGGACTTATCTACGTGATGCTGTCTCCAAGCGACGTGATCAAAGACAAAGCCTGCCCCTTGTTTGAACGGAGCCTCGCCCAAGGCTTCGCTCCGCCTGCACTTGAAATTGCATATTGGTGTTTGGCGTTCACCGATACGCCCCAGTACGAAACAGCCTTGCAGGCGCTGGAAACCAGCATGCCCCTCTACGAACACTATTTCCCGCAGCCAGTTGTCAGGCTTGAGTGCAGGCAAGAAGAACCGGTGGGCTTCGCCATGCAGTGGGGCGGCAGTCGAGACTACCAGGCCGAAATCTACCGACTGTTGGGCGACAACAATCGTGCACAGCGACTGGCGTACTACCAGAAGGCGCTCGATATCAATGATTGCTACAAAGTCAAAAGACGCATGGCATACCTTAAGTAGTCCATTGCGGCACGATGCTGATCGACGCATCCCGACGATGCACTATCATGAACCGGCATTCATGACGCGCCCGTTCTGACGACTCGCCGGGAAACCCTATCCATGAGAGATCTGCCGCCTACCGCTACATTGCGTGCCTTTGAAGTCGCCACCCGACACGCGACCTTTACCTCTGCCGCACACGAATTGCATGTCACTCAAAGCGCGGTCAGTCACCAGCTCAAGCACCTCGAAGCGCTTTGGGGATTGCAGCTGTTCGAGCGCGGCAAGTCATTAAGCCTTACCCCAGCGGGGGCTACACTGGCGCCCATCGTGAGGGAGTTCTTCATGAGCCTGGAGGCGACCCTGGCCGACCTGCGCGAGCAGAAAGGCAGGGTCCGGCTCGAGGTCAGCACCACGTATTCCTTTGCGCTGAAATGGCTACTGCCACGCTTGCCAAGTCTCTCTCGCCAGCATCCCGAGCTGTTGGTCTCGCTGGACACCACGGACAAGATCATCCACTTCTCCGACGCCCAGGCCGATGTCGCGATCCGGCTCGGCAAAGGCATCTACCCGGGCTTGTATTCAGAGTTCCTGTTCGGCGAACAGGTGTTTCCAGTGGCAAGCCCCGATCTGCTGCAGCGATACGGAACACCGCGCAACCCTGCCGAGCTGTTGCACTACCCGCTGCTGACCCGGGATGGCGCCGACCTGGTGCCAAAATGGGAGGCCTGGTTTCAAAAGGTCGGGCTGGAGTTTTTGCCGCTCAAGGAAAGCGTCAGGTTTGGCGATAGCAACATGACGGTCGAGGCCGCTTTACTCGGCCAGGGCGTCGCCCTGGTGCGCAGCGGGCATGTTGAAACCGAGATCAGCGATGGTCGCCTGGTGCGGCTGTTCGATGTGCCGTTCCCCTCCCCCCTTGCCTACTATTTTGTCTGTCCGAAAGGCACCGAATCGCAGCCACACATAGTCAACTTCCGCCAATGGCTGAACGGCGAGGCGCTGAAAGTCCAACGCGCCTATGCATGATGCATGAGCGTTTGCTCATGAAACGATGAGGAGACTTCGCTGTAGTTCGAGCCATCGGGCTGCATAAGATGGCGCATGCCAATCCATATCACCTTGCTGGTTCTTTTCGCCGCGCTCCTGCATGCCAGCTGGAATGCGTTGCTGCGTGGCGGCTCCGATCGGCTATGGTCGATGACGATCATGTGCATCGCCATCGCTATCGCCAGTGTCATCGCCGCGACGTTGATGGTGCCGCCGGCGGCGGCCAGCTGGGGCTACATGGTGCTCTCGGCACTGCTGCACGTCGGCTACAACCTGTTTCTCGTGCGCAGCTACCGGGTCGGCGACCTGGGACAGACCTATCCGATTTCCCGAGGATCGTCACCGGCGCTGATCACCCTCGGCGGCGCCGTCTTTGCCGGAGAACGCATCGCCCCCGGCACATTGCTGGGTATTGCGTTGGTATCAGTCGGGATCATTTCACTGGCCTTCCGGGGACGCAGACTGTCTGTCCCGAGCCTGCCCTATGCCCTGGGAACCGGCTGCTTCATCGCCGCCTACAGCGTCACCGACGGCATCGGTACCCGGCTCTCCGGCGCCCCGCTCGCCTACACCGTGTGGATGTGCGCCTTGTGGGGCTTGATGATGCCTGGGGTGTACATCGGCTTGCGCGACGCCCGCAGCTTATTCTGCGTCCGGCCCGGAATGCTGACCGCCGTGGTCGGCGGGCTGGTCTCTTTGCTGGCCTATGGAATTGTCATCTACGCCATGAACGAAGCGCCCTTGGGCGCGGTATCGGCATTGCGCGAAACCAGCGTGCTGTTTGCGGCGCTGATCGGCTCCGTGTTCCTCGGCGAAACACTTACCGCCCGCCGCGTCCTGGCGTGCGCGGTGATCGTCAGCGGCACCCTCATGATCGGTTGATACGCCATTTTCTCACCGCTACAAGAGGTACTCTCGATGGATAACGTCTCGCAGGCCCCGTTGATGCTGATCACCGGTGGTGGTCGCGGAGTGGGTGCCGCTACCGCGCGGCTAGCTGCCGCACGAGGTTACGACGTCGCGATCAGCTACGTAGCCAACGAGACCTCGGCGCTGGCCGTGGCGGCGGATGTGCAGGCAACGGGACGCCGGGCGTTGGCCATGCGGGCCGACAGTGCCGATCCCGAGCAAGTCGCCAAGTTGTTCGCAGCCATCGACCGCTCGTTCGGACGCATCGACGTACTGGTCAATAACGCCGGAGTGTTGTCCATTCAGTCGCGCCTGGAGGACCTTGGCTTCGAGCGCATGCAGCGCATCTTTGCGGTCAACGCCATCGGCCCGATGCTCTGTGCCCAACAGGCGGTGAAACGCATGTCCCACCGGCACAACGGCCCGGGGGGCGTCGTGATCAATGTTTCCTCGGCATCGGCGCGCCTCGGCAGCCCGAATGAATATGTCGACTACGCGGCATCGAAGGGGGCCCTGGAGACCTTCACCATCGGGCTGGCCAAGGAGGTGGCCCGGGAAGGGATACGCGTCAACGGTATTCGCCCCGGCCACATCTACACCGACATGCACGCCAGCGGCGGCGAGCCGGGGCGGGTCGATCGCGTCAAGGATACGATCCCCATGGGCCGAGGCGGTCAGCCGGAGGAAGTGGCGCGGGCCATTCTGTGGCTGGCCAGCGCGGAGGCGTCATTCGTTACCGGTACATTCCTCGACGTGACCGGGGGCAAGTAAGCGGTTGGCCAGGATTCGGCCAGCCGCTACACCAGTCGTTCACCCATTCAGCGAGGAACACATTCGTCGATACGCTTCAGTCATTCCGCGTATCGGACAGGCGCAAGCGATCTATTTCGTCAAAGAGATTACAGAAAACGTCCACCAGGAAAGGGTCGAAATGAGTACCGGATTGCTCGATGACATAACGTCTCGAGCGTTCGGTGTCCCAAGCCTGTTTATAGGCGCGGGGCATCCTTACGGCGTCATACACATCACAGATGGCCACGATCCTTGCGGACAATGGGATCTCCTTGCCACGCAATCCCTGGGGATAGCCGGCGCCATCCCAACGCTCATGATGCGCCAAGGCAATTTCCGCGGCCAGATCCGTCAAGGGAGAGCCCTCGGGGTCATGCAGGATTTCGTAACCTATGCGGGCGTGGTCCTGCATGATGATCCGCTCTTGTGGTGTCAGCGCGCCAGGCTTTTGCAGAATGGCATCTTCAATACCGATTTTTCCAATATCGTGCATCGGCGCAGCCATCCTCATGAGCTCGCACCATTGCGCAGGCATGCCGATTGCCTTGGCCAACAAGGCAGCGGACTCGCCAATCCGAACGATATGGTGTCCCGTCTCATCGTCACGATAGCTGGCTGCCCGACTCAAGCTGCTACTGATCGCCCGGTAGCTGGACGCCAGCTGGAGCGTGCGCAACTCCACCTTGCGCTCCAGTTCACTATTGACGTCGCGCAGTAGCTTCGCGGCCTGCGCCAGTTCCAGGCAATTACGGACCCTGAGCAGCACTTCGGGCAGATCGATAGGTTTTGAAATGAAATCGTTGGCGCCCTTTTCCAGTCCTTTTCGCCTATTCTGCTGGTCGCTCAAGGCCGTTACGATGATGATCGGGGATTCGGTGCGGTCACGGGAACCAAGTCGGTCAAGGATCTCAAAGCCATCGGGTGCGGGCATGTCCAGGTCCAGCAACACCAGGTCCCAGGCATTCGAAAGCAGCCAGTCAAGTCCCTGTGCAGAGTTGTTGAATGTCGTGATGTTTGACAGGCCTACGGCCCGCAGACATGAATCCAGTAGCCGAAGATTGGTGGCCACATCATCGATGATCACGATCCTGCAGTGCGCATTTATTTTGGCAAACATGCGTCTGCCCTCCCCGTGGTGAGCGTCAAGACCAGACGACGAATACTCTGCGCCTCCAATGGAGCAGACACGATGGCCTGGCACCCAAGGTGATCAACTGACACGTGATCGACGGCCCCACGAACCACGACGATCGATATGACAGACTTGGAGGCATCCATGCGCAGGCCGCTGAAAAAAGTGTCCAGCACGGACGCAGGGTCCGCCGTGGCGACGATCAATACGCTGACAGGCGTGGTGCCAAGCACGAGGCTGGCGTCGAGCAACGTATCGACCCGCTCCAACTGAAAGTCGCCGTTCAATGCTTCCCGGACCACTTGACCGTCCTTGGGGTTGTCACTCACCAACAGGACGCTCGGCAAGGCAATCGTCGAGACCATGGACGCGTTCCCGGGGGCAGGAAAGGCCGACGAGCACAGCTCGACCCAGAAGGTACTCCCCACTCCCATCTCACTTAAGAAGCCCATGGTGCCATGCATCAGAAGCGCCAGGTCTCGACACAGCACCAAGCCAATGCCGGTTCCCTGGATGGAAGAGTTCTCTTTACCCAGCCGCTGGAAGGGCTTGAAGAGCTCGCCCTGCAGAGCCGGGGAAATGCCCGCTCCGGTATCCGTTACATAGAGTCGAAGCCTGGCTCCGTCGTCGACAACCACAGCCCCCAGCGTGATGTGCCCACCGGGCCGGTTGTACTTGATTGCATTGGATAACAGATTGATCAGGACCTGCTTGAGCCGACGCTTGTCCGCCCAGACATACCATGCATCCGGAGGCGGATTGATGTGCAAGGTCTGACCCTGCGCGCAGACTTGCTGCTGGACCATGTCAGCGCAATTGGATAACAGGCTTGCCACATGCACGGGTATGAGGTCCAGCAGGGGCTTCTCAGCCTGCAGGCTGGAGAGATCAAGCAGATCGTCGACCAACTGCATGAGGTGTTCACTGGCCTTGATGATTTCCTGCAGGTAGACCGTCTGTTCCGATTCCTGGGCAGGCAACTGCATGAGCCCCAGCTGGGCAAACCCGTAGATTGCATTCAATGGCGTACGCAGTTCATGGCTCATGCTGGAGATGAATTTGGACTTGGCAGTACTGGCGGCCTCCGCCTCCAGGGTCTTCTCTCGAAGATCCAACTGAGTCTGCTTGAGCGTCGTGATGTCGACACACGCCACGACCACGACACTGGAATCATCAAGCCGAGAGGGTTCCAGGGTGCGGCCCCGGCAAAGTATCCAGATCAACTCTCCATGCATGTCCTTGATCCGAAACTCGGCTTCCGGCGCCACGCTGGCACTGCCCCTGGCCTGTTCCAGGAACTGCGTGAAGCTCTGCCGGTCTTCAGCGGGGATGTTCTTCAGCAATGTCGCCATCGGCACCTCATTGGTGGCAAAGCCAAAGCGCTGACACAGGGCCCCCTTGAGAATGAAGCGACGCTGTTGCGGGTGGTATTCCCAGAGCCCTTCGGCAAAACTCTCCATGACCAACTCAAGGCGCTGCTGTGTGGAGCTGCGAATGAACTCGGCCTGGGCCAACTGCCTGCCCATGCCCAATGCATGGTTGGACATTGACCACAGTTCGGTGATGTCGGAAGGGCTTGCGGTCGGTTGCCAGTGGCCTCGACCGATCTCGCGCATCATGCGCGAAACCCCTTGCACCGGCTTGCTCAGTTGGCGGCTGAGGTCGCGTGTACGCCACCACATGAAGGCGAAGAACGCGGTATAGAACAGCACCAACCCCGCGACCAATAGATACCCCACCTCGCGGTAACGACTGGCAAGCAGATTGGTTTCCTGCATGACCGCCGCTTCGTCCACCACTGCCAGCAAGAGCCAGCCGGTAGAAGGAATACTGCTCCAGGCAACCAGATGAGGGCGTCCATTCAACGTCAGCGCAACGACACCCTCGGGATGGCCGGGTAGATTCTGGTTGAGGCTGGCGAGGTCCGGATGACGCGTAAGGTTCAAATCCGACGATTGCAAGCGCTCGCGATCAACCGGCTCGCCAGCAGGTTGGTTCTCGGCGGTTCGCAGGGAAAAATCACGTTGCCCCGCCTTGGGTACGGCCATGACATCGAGCTTGCTGTTGAGCAGCATCAGGTAGCCATTCCAAGGCATCTTCAACTGTTCTATTCGCTTCAAGATGCCATCCACGGTGACATCGACGCCGGCGACGCCCTCGAGGAAATCCCCGCTGTAAACCGGTGCAATGGCAGACATCATCCATCCCTGACCGGCGGGATCCAGATAGACATCCGTCCAGACTATTTTTTTGTCAGGATTATGTTTTGCATCGGCCAGGTAGTAGAAGTTGTATTGGGTGATGTCCATATCATGCGGGTATTGCTCGAGCGTATTGAACCAGGGATAAATCCGGTTATAGCTGTCCCAACTATTGAAATAGATGCTGGCAATCAAAGGATCTCCGTCCTTCAACTGCTTCATCATGAAATCCTGATTCGCCAGCAGGGATATCTTGTAGAGGTCCTGCTTTTGCGGCGGAGTGACATTGGAATAGAACGAGGCGGACGTCCCGTCGTTTACTGCGCTGTAACGGACGCCGTCGGCACTCATTGACAAAGATGCCGCTATCCGAGGCTGGTCCTCGGTGAGTTCATGTTCCGTGGACTTGGCATAGAGACTGATCGCTTTGTGAATCTGCTCCAACTGCCCCTGCACCAACAGGGCATTTTGTTGAACCGATACTTGTATGTCTCGTGTCGCACTTTGGTGCAGGTATTCGATCTGGGAGCGTCGAATGGACTGGTTGGTCATGAAATAGGTGGTGATCAGCACACCTTCCACCAAGACGAGCGGCAACAGACTGGTACTGGCAAACGCCCGCCAGATCCATCTGCGCAAACTGACCCTTTTCCTTGGCGCTGCTTGCATAGGCACCCTCGTTGCTTAGGCTGCACAATTGATGTCACAATAATATCATTGTGGTCTCATCCTTGATTTCTGTCCAAGAGAATTCCTGCCCACGTCGCCGCCGGCGGGTCCCATTTTGCAGGTATACACCAAGCGCTCATCAGAAACAGCAGGTAATCCAGAGACCATAGTCGAACACTGGATTTCAGCTCAAAAACTTAAGCTATGCTCAGGAACGTGTTACCAGAGGATGGGCGAATGGACTCAGCCATTGCGGTAGCGACACGGTTTACGCAGGACGCGGTTGACGTGGGAGTCTTGTTGCTCGACGCCCAGGGGGCGCTACTCATCATGGATGATTGCGCCAGCGGGCTGCTTGGGCTCAGCGAAAGCGCCGCCTCCCTCGTTCCCTCCTGCGCCTTGTTCTCTCTCAAGCCGCTCACCTTTGAACAGCACCTCACCCATGCCCGACTCAAGGGAAACTGGCATTTCGAAAGTCTGTCGACCGGTGGCGACACGCTGAGTGTAAAGCTGGACTACAACGCCCAGAAATCCACGTACCTGGTAAAAATCCGCCGCACCGAACACATCCCCATTGCTGAACAGGATTATCGCCTGGCGTTCGACTCCGCCGGTACGGGCTTGGCCTTACTGCGCATGAACGGTGAATGGATCGCTGCCAATCGGATGCTGTGCCAGATGCTTGGCTACAGCGAAGAAGAGCTTCGCGCCACGTCGTTCCAGCGCTTGACTCATCCGGACGATGCCGATGTCAGCAAGGACGACCTGCACAGGCTCATCCAGGGACAACGCACGAGCCTGACCCTGGAAAAACGCTACATCCGTAAAGACGGCAGCATCCTCTGGGCACGATTGACAGTCGGCGTCGCCCGTAACCACGATGCCGAGGCGCTTTACTTTGTGTCGCAGCTCGAAGACATCAGCGAGCATCTCGCCTTGCGCCAGGCATTGCTCAATAACGAAAAAAAATACCTGTTACTGGCCAAGAATTCACAGAACATCATCCTTCGCTATAACCGGCTTGGACAGCAGATCTATGCCAATCCCGAGCTTGAACGCGCCCGAAGCTTTCCCAACACTCACATCACGGAACGTACCTCGACAGCCGATCCGCTTGATGAATACTTTGGCACGCAGGTAAAACTCACCTTATCGACGGGCGTGGCAAACACCTTCCTGCTGGAAAGCAGAGATTCGTATTCCGGTCGCTCCGTGGACTACCTGTGCAATCTGACGCCGGAGCACGACGAAACGGGCGAGCTGTGCGGGGTGCTGGTCACAGCCCAGGATGTCAGCGCGCTGCGCCGGCAGGAGCGCGCCGAAAATGCGCGCTCGGCCATTTTCCAGAAGATGGTCACCAACGACACGTTGATCGAGGTGCTACCGCTGCTCAGCACCTACCTGAAGATCCTGACACCCGACTTTGGTAACGCCATGGCTTTCAAGGCAGTGCCTGGCGACGACCCGCTTCGGGCGCCTCCCGTAGACGCCTCCTGGATCGAGACCTGCCTGGCCGAGGACCTCGATCGCCATCCCGAGTTGTTCGAACACCCTCACTTCCTAGCAGACTTGAAAAGCAATGCCCCTGCTTTCGCGTTCTGCCAGCCCGCCGTGCAGGCAGGTTATCGAGGTTGTTGGGTAGAACCGGTGATCGATAAGAACGGCATCGCGATGGGAGCCATCCTGTTGCTCGTCAGCGGTGAAGCCCAACTGAGCGAGCAGGACCGCAAGCATGCTCGAATGGCCAGCCATATCGGTGCCATTGCGTGGGAACGCCGTTCAGCTCACAGCCACCTGGCCCAGAGCGAACGTCGTTATCGCGAAGTCTTCGACCACTCGCAAGACATGCTTTGCCTGCTCGCCGTGGATGCCGAGCAACAGTTGAGTTGCCTGGAAGCCAATCCCAAGCTGTGCGAGATGCTCGCCAAGCGTCATTCGGACATGATCGGTCAACCGTTGGGCCAGTGCCTGGAAAAAGATGCCGCCAATATCGTCGAGGCTATCTGCCTGCACTGCATTGCCGTGGGTGCCCCCATCGAGCTGGACGCACACCTGCCCTGCGGTCAGCGCTCACTCGTCGTGCACTTCAACCTGGTGCCCGTGGCTGATCCCAATGGACGCCTGCATCGCCTGGTTTGCATTGCTCGCAACATCACCGATATCCGCGAAGCCCAGCGCAACGAACTGGCCCGGCAACAGGAAATCGGCACGTTGGTTGAAAACTCTCCGGACGGCATTGCGCGACTGAGTCCGACGGGAGAACTGTTGTTCGTCAATCCGGCCCTGGAAGCCTGGTTGGATCGCCCGCTCAGCGACTTGCTGCACAGGGATCTACTCGAAATCCTGCCGAAGAACCTGCAAAGCCAATTGTTCCGTGAAGCGGTTATCGAGGCCGTCGAAAAGGGCCAGCCCCTGGAGCACGAATACGTGCTCACCGCGCAACATCGACTGCAACGCGTCTATCACATCAGTCTCGTTCCAGAGCAGAACATCCAGGGGAAAATTGCCACTGTGTTGGCTGTCGTTCGGGATATTTCGCAGCTGCGCCTGGCGGAAATGCGCCTGGCATCGCTCAACAAGCAACTGCGCCAGTTGATGTCCAGTCGTGAGAGTGCGCGGGAAGAGGAACGCAAGCTGATTGCACAGGAAATCCACGATGAGCTTGGACAACATCTGACCGCCATACGCATGGGCACTTCGCTGCTGCGCTTCCAATACGCGGAGCAATTGCCCCAGCTCACCGAACAAGTTGCACGCCTGCTGCAACTGATCGACCAAACGGTGCAGGTGGTCAGGAACATCTCCACCAGCCTGCGTCCTTCCATCCTCAACATGGGCATCGTTGCGTCATTGGAGTGGCTGACCGACACGTTCAGGCAGCAATGGGGCATCGACTGCAACCTGGAGATCCACCCGCAGAAAATCTGCCTGGACGATGCCAGTGCCACAGCGGCATTTCGAATCGCCCAGGAGTCGCTGACCAACATTGCCCGGCACGCCGAAGCGACTCGGGTCAATATCGCGTTCGAGCAAAGCGATAATGGTTGGTCGCTGGAGATCGCCGACAACGGCAAAGGGTTTGAACAACGTGACCAATCCTCCAAGACCCTCGGCTTGCTGGGAATGCGCGAACGAGGCCTGACCTTGGGAGGCACCACCACCATATCCAGCAGCATTGGCAGCGGCACAACCGTTCAACTGCGTGTACCTGCTCCAAGGAGTCAAGACTCATGATCCGTTTAATGGTGGCCGACGATCACACGATCATGCGCGAAGGCCTCAAGCAATTGTTCGCGCTGGTAAAGGATTTTTCCGTGGTGGCGGAAGCGGAGAATGGTGCCCAGGTTCTGGAGTTGTTGCGCCATACCGACGTCGATGTACTACTGCTGGACATGACCATGCCCGGCGCCAGTGGCGAGGACTTGATCGGTCGCATCCATGCCCATTACCCCAAGCTGCCGATGCTCATCCTGAGCATGCACAACGAAGCTCACATCGCCCAACGCGCGCTGCGCGCCGGGGCCTCGGGCTACATGACCAAGGACCGCGAGCCGGAAGCGCTACTGGCGGCCATTCGCAAGGTGAGCACCGGCGCACGCTACCTCGATCCGCAACTGGCCGAACAGATCGCACTCCAGAGCAGCGGTGTAACACCCGACAACGCCTCGCAAAGCCTGACTTCACGGGAATTCCAGATCCTGCGCATGCTGGCTCAAGGGCTGAGCGTCAACCAGATCGCCGAGCAACTGGTGATCAGCAACAAAACCGTCAGCACTCACAAGACTCGGTTGATGGAAAAGATGTGCTTCGCCACCAGCACCGACCTGGTGCGCTACGCCTTGAATGAAGGGCTGGTCTGAAACGATGGACTCGATTGCCTCAGGCATGACGCTTGGGTGATTCGAATACCTTGAGCGCAGAATCGCCATGATGGAGTTGCAGACGTCCGGTGCCTACATCGAACACCAGGTGGCGATGCCCGCGGCCGCCTACGTGATAGACCCGGCATTGCAATCCATGGGCCTGGATCAGGCTCCTGGCGGCATCGATGTTCTGCTGGCCAATCCCGATGTCGTTGCAGCGTTTCACCCCGGGAAACATGTCAGCCCCGCCAAAAAGGCTCACCTCGAACTGATCGGGCCGGGCCCCCGTCCGATGAATGCATTCGAACAACAGCGCCAACGCATCCGCAGCATAACGACCGTTAAGGCTTCCCACGTCGCACCGCCCTCGCCGAGGCAACATGTAATGACACATGCCGCCCAACAAGCGTTGCGGATGCCAGAACACCAGTGCCACGCAAGACCCGAGCACAGTGCACAAACGCATCTGGCGCCCTCCAAACGCCACGTCACCAGGCTGCAGGAAGTATTCGATCACCCGAGCCATCTCAAGCACCCGGTTTGCGGTAGATGGAAGGTTTGACCAATTGCAATTCTTCGGTGATGCCATTCAGGCTTTCTGAGTGGCTCACGATGAAGTAGCCGCCTGGCCTCAGGTGCTTACTCAGGCGTTTCACCACCTCGGACTTGGTGTGGTTATCGAAATAGATCATCACATTGCGCAAGAAAATCACGTCGAACTGCCCCACCGAGGGCAGCGAATTGTTCAAGTTGATCGACGTGAAGGTAATACGTGACGCCAGCGCTCGATCAACCATGAAAATGCCATTGTTGCTGCCCACGCCCCTCAGGCAGTACTTGTTCAACAGCGCCTCGGGAATGCCACGGATACCGTCCAGTGGGTAACGGCCGCACTGGGCTTTCTCCAGCACCCGAGTGCTGATGTCGGACGCGAGGATCTCCCATGGCCGGGTGCCCAGGCTGTCGGCCAAGACCATGGCCAGGGTGTAGGGCTCTTCTCCCGTGGAGCAGGCACCACTCCAGACGCGCACCGGACCATTGCCGCGAAGCTCGGGGAGCACTGCGTCACGCAGGAACTCGAAATGCTTGGGTTCGCGGAAAAAGTAGGTTTCGTTGGTGGTCAGCAGGTCCACCGCCATTTGCAACTCGGTCCGGTCTTTCATCAGCAAGCGGTAATAGCTGCCGTAGGTGGTCAAGTTGAAAAACTGCAAGCGCTTGGCCAGGCGGCCGCTGACCAGTTGCTTCTTGGCAGCGGACAAGCTGATCCCGGCAATTTCGTGAATCATTGCCCGGAACTGCTGGAACTCGTTGTCGGAGAGAACGACATTCATGGTTTCAGCTCGCCTGCATCAATGTCCGAATGGCCTAGCGCCGTCCAGTCATCGCTATTGAGCAGGTGCTCGATGTCCAGCAACAGAACGAAATGGTCGCTGAGTTTGCCAATCCCCACTACAAACGCGGGGCTAAGGCGTCCCTGGAGCGCCGGTGCCGGCTCGATCTGCTCGGCCGGTATCTCCAGCACTTCGCTGACCGCGTCCACAATGATGCCCACCAGGCCTGCGACGCCGCTGCCACGGACCTCCAGCATGACGATACAGGTACGTGGGTTTTCCAGGGTCGGCGCACCGCCAAAACACAGGCCAAGGTCCAGCACGGGAATGGCCGCCCCGCGCAGATTGGTGATGCCTCGCACCGTCGGCGGCGCCATTGGCAACGGGGTTATCAGACCGTATTCGACAATCTCCCTTACGCACAGGGTGCCTACCGCAAACATCTCCCGGCCCACGCTAAAGGTCAGGTACTGTGGCGCTGCCGTCCCTGGGGTCGGCAGGCGCGAGGCGGATATGGACATGGTTCACTCCTCGGGATCCGCCGTAGAGGGCAGCATCCATCTCAAGACAACGTGGGCACGCCTGATCGCTACCGATTAGTGCAACTGGTTGGCGATCTCGTTGACACACAGCACCTGGTCGATCTGAAGCACGGTCAGGAAGGTTCCTCGCACCTTGACCATCCCTCGAATGAAGTCTTCACGGATCCGGTTGCCGATCGCTGGAGCGGCCTTGATGTCGGCCAGGTCGATCTCCATCACCTCCCCGACCGAGTCGACGACGATGCCCAACACTTGCGGCTCGTCCTCCTGCACCAGCTCCAGGATAACGATGCAGGTCCTGATACCTTGCTGCGTGGCGCCCTTGCTAAAGCGCGCCTGCAGATCGATCACCGGTACCACCGAACCGCGCAGGTTGATCACCCCCCGGATAAAATCCGGCATCATCGGCACGCTTGTGACCTGGCCGTACTCGATGATCTCCCGCACGCATAAGGTGTCGATCGCATAGACATCTCTGGCGGACACGAACGTCAGGAACTGCAGGAACTCACTGTCGCTCGGACTCTGCGGCACTTGCTCGAAATGGCTCAAGACTGCAGGTTCCATGGCTCAACTCCCGAAGCGAATGAAACCGCCTTCCTGGGCATGCTCACTGCTTTGCATGCTACCCAGGCTGGAAGAAGCGGCCCGCGGTACGGCAGACACCGCAGCCCGACCGTGCAGGGTGAAGAACCCCATCAATTCCTGCAGTTGCTCGGCCTGGCTGCTCATTTCTTCGGCGGTGGCGGCCAGTTCCTCGGAGGCCGAGGCGTTTTGCTGGGTGATCTGGCTCATCTGCGACATGGCGGTATTGATCTGCTCCGAGCCGATGGATTGTTCTTCAGAAGCCGCGGAAATCTCTTGGACCAAATCGGAGGTCTTGGTAATCGAGGGTACGATTTCATCCAGCAGATTGCCGGCCCGCTCAGCCAGGGCGACACTGCTCTTGGCCACCTGGCCTATTTCCTGTGCCGCGACCTGGCTGCGTTCGGCGAGTTTGCGCACCTCGGCGGCAACCACCGCAAAGCCCTTGCCGTGCTCGCCGGCACGGGCCGCTTCGATGGCGGCGTTGAGCGCCAACAGATTCGTCTGGTAGGCAATCGAATCGACGATCCCGATCTTCTCGGCGATGGTTTTCATGGCCGAAACGGTGTCCTTGACCGCCTGCCCGCCCTCACTCGCTTCCCTGCTCGCCTTGCCGGCCATGCCATCGGTCACTTTGGCATTCTCGGTGTTCTGGGAGATCGACGCTGACATCTGCTCCATCGACGCCGACGTCTCTTCAACCGATGCAGCCTGTATCGAAGCCGCCTGGCTGATGCTTTGGGCCGTGGCGGAAATTTCTTCCGAGGCGCTGGACAGCGAGTCAGCGGAGCTGCGCACCTCACCAATGATCTGCGAGAGCTTGCCCACCGTTTCGTTGACCGCGTGCTTCAGGTCTTGCAGGCTGCCCTGGTAATCACCCTTGACGCTGCGAGTCAGATCGCCATTGGACAGCGCCACCATGACCTCCATCGCCTCGCTGAGCGGGGCAACGATCGAGTCCAGCGTGCTGTTGATCCCAGCCACTATCCGGCGGAAATCCCCTTGATGGCGGGTACTGTCCGCCCGGGTGTCGAGCTTGCCGATCATGGCGTTCTCACTCAGCATCTGGGTGTCTTCGATCAGCGCCTGGATGTTGCTGCGCAGTTGTTCGATGTTGTCGTTGATAAAAGCTTTCTTGCCGGGGAAGCGGGCCAATGGTGCCGACAGATCCCCTTCGCCGAAGGAGCGTATGCACGCCATGGCTTGTTTTTTCACGCTGATATGGCCATTGACCATGTCGTTGATACCCTGGGCGATCTGACGGTACGAGCCCTGGAATCGCTGGACGTCGATCTGCACATCAATGTCGCCTTTCTCATGTTCGTCCGACATGTGACGCATCTCTTCGATCAACGCCATGATGGTGCTGCGAAGATGCTCGATGGTGACGTTGATGAAGGCTTTCTTGCCGGGGAACGCTTGCAGCGGGGCCTGCAGATCGCCTTCGCTGATCGACTTGATACAGGCCATGGCTTGCTTCTTGACGCTGATATGCCCGCTGACCATATCGTTGATGCCTTGGGCCATCAGCCCATAGCTGCCAGCAAAGCGTGCCGCATCGATCTGCACATCGATGTCGCCTTTGTCGTGCTCCGCGGACATGTGATTCATTTCGCCGATCAACTGATTCAAAGTCCCGCTCAGACGGTCCATGGTCCCCATCAGTCCGGTACGTTCAAGACCATGGTTGCCGCCCTGCACGTCCAACTGACCGGCCACGAATCGCTCGGCCAGCAGCCGTACATCGTCGGGTTCGCCTCCCAACGTGCTGAGCAACCGGCGTACCAGGAAGAAGCCGATCAGGCCGATCACCAGCAAGGTGGCGCCGCCGACCAAGGTTATGCTGTAGATCGCCGTCCGTTCGGTCGAGGCCGCGATCGCCGCGCCTTTACTTCCCAGGTCCAGGTTGTACTGACGGATATCAGCCAAGGCGGAAGTCACCTTTTCACGCGTCACTTCCAAGTCGACCAACAGACTGCGGGCTTCCGGGGCTGCATTCCTGAGGGCGTTGTCGAAACGCTCCACGCCCCGATTGTATTCATTGACCGTGCTGCGCAAGGCGCTGAGCAGCGCTGCATCACGATCGTCGGAGATGAACGCTTTCTGATAGCGATCCAGTGCCTGGAGCACCGATTCCTTATCGCTCTGCCGAGGACTGCCGGCAGGTCCGGACAGGTTCTGCCATTGCCGGCTGTGGTCGTCCGCCAGGGACAAGGCCACTTCATCCAGCAACTGCAGGCTGGGCACCGTATTGACTTGCGCATAGCTGGCAGTGGTCCTGACCCCGCCCATCAGATAAAGACAGAGGCCAACCAGGATCAGGATGCCCAACAGAGCTGAGGCGACCAGCAGCGAGATATTTTTCTTGACGGTCATGATGCTGTACTCCAGGGAGAACTATTGAGTCAATTCAGGGCTGAGGAGCGTGCCGTGCGACTGCTGGCTGGCGACTTGCCCTAGTAGTTTGGGAATATCCAGGATCAACGCTACTGCTCCGTTCCCCAGGATGGTGAAGCCGCCCAGTCCATGAGCTGTACCGAAAATCTTGCCCAACGGCTTGATCACCGTCTGGAATTCCCCCAGTAATTGATCGACCACCAGGCCTACCCGCATCCCGGCGTAATGCACGACCACAATGTTTTCACGGCCATGATTAGGCTCATCGATGGCAAACATCTCGCGCAGGCGCAGGACTGGAAGTACCGAGCCTCGCAAGTCCAGGAAATCCTGGTGGCTGCAGTCGTCCGTCGAAAGCTCGATGCACTCCTCGACCAGGTCCAGCGGCACGACATAAGAGGCACTGCCCACACCGATCAGGAAGCCATCGATGATGGCCAGGGTCAGCGGCAGGCGGATACGCACCGTGGTCCCCACCCCCTCCTCGCTTTCCAGATTGACCGAGCCTCGCAGGGCGACGATGTTCCGCTTGACCACGTCCATCCCCACCCCGCGCCCGGACAGGTTGCTGACCTGATCGGCGGTGGAAAAACCGGGTTCGAAAATCAGATTGAGAATGTCGCCGTCAGCCAACTGTTGCCCTTCGACAATCAGTCCACGCTCCATTGCCTTGGCAAGGATGCGTTGCTTGTTCAGGCCACCGCCGTCGTCACTGACTTCAATGACGATACTGTTTGCCTCGTGATAGGCGTTGAGGCGAACCGTACCCTGCTCCGGCTTGCCGCGGGCGCGGCGCAGTTGCGAGGGTTCGATGCCGTGGTCCATGGCATTGCGCACCAGGTGGGTCAGGGGATCGCCTATGCGTTCGACCACGGTCTTGTCCAGCTCGGTCTCCGCCCCAAGCACCTGCAAGGCGATGTCCTTGCCCAACTCCTTGGATACATCGCGCACCACCCGCTGGAAGCGGTTGAAGGTGCCGCCGATCTGCACCATTCGCAGGGTCAGGGCACAGTCGCGCACCTCCTCGACAAGACGCGAGAGCGAGCTTGTCGATTCGATCAGCTCGCCAATTCCGCTCTGGATGGCCCCCAGATGGGCACCGGCACCGGCGATGATCAGCTCGCCCACCAGGTTGATCAATTGATCCAGCTTGCCCGCATCGACGCGAATCAGATTACCTTCGGCTGGACGCGCCTCCTTCGCCCCCCGGCTCTTGCCCGCATCGTCGCGAGCCACCTGGTCTGGCGCCGCGGGAGGCATCGCGACGGTCGCCGAATCAGTCGAGGCCGGACTCGCCAGCCAACCTTCACGAGTCACGGAGCCACAGGCGATAAAGGCCTCGATCATGGCATCGGGTTCAGCGTCGAGGCGGCCAATCAGGGCCCGGAAACCGGTCAGGTCGCCATTGCACGGCAGCACGCAGATCTGGCTACCCTCGCGGACGAAGTCGAAGGCACCTTCGATGATGGCCTGGTCGGCGTCACTGACAAACCCAAGCTCAAACCCCAGGTAACAGGTTTCCGGCTCCATGGTCGAGATATCCGGCATGCCATCGGTGATGCACACGACCGCGCTGACTTGACCGAAGGTGTTGAGGTAGCGCAGCAACGACAGCGGGTCCATACCGTTGCGCAGGACGTCGGGGGAAAGGCGCAGAGACAAGTGCCAACGGGCGGAACACGCCGGTTGCGCCGGCTCAGCCGTTGCCAGGGGCTGCACCGCCTCGTGACGGTGCTCCAGGTAGCCGTTCAGACGCTCCACCAACGCCGCCCCCTGCCGTTCATGCTCGGCGGTCATGCCTTGCAGGTCGCCGTGGCAGTCCAGCAAGTCAATCAGCGTGCACAGGTGGTCTCGCACTTCCAGGAACAAGGCACTCAGCGACTCGTCCACCCGCAGTTCATGGCCACGGACCCGATCCAGCACGCTTTCGGCCACATGGGTAAAGGCAACGATCGGCGTGAAGCCGAACAGGCCGGCAGAACCTTTGATGGTATGGGCGACGCGAAACAACGCATTGATTGTGTCGGCATCATCCGGCGTCTGTTCAACCTGCAACAGGGCATCTTCCATCAGGAGCAGCAGCTCCTGGCTTTCGGCGATGAACGTCCGTAGCACGTCGTCCAGATTCATGGGCGAACTCATGGTTTCAACCTCTCTGCTGACGAGTCGGAGCCGACTCGTCGAAAAAGCTGTGCAATCCGCTCATGTCCAGTGCATCAAGCACGGCTGTGCTGGGATTGCTCAGCAGCAGGCTGGAGCCATGGCGCAGTGACTCCTGTTTGATCAGCACCAGTAGCTGGAGTCCGGCGGTATCCATTTCGTCCACGCCGCCCAGATCCATCTCGACCTCCTGAGCCAGGGGAAACAGCTCCAGCAACAGGTCTTTGCGTTCGGTGGCGGTGTAAATGGTCAGGGGTCCTTCGAGAACCAGGATTCGACGCAGACTTGCGGTGGTATTCGTCATGACAATCTCCTTTCCAGGGACTCTGGCGGCGCTACGGCATGATCAGTTTGGAGACGGCCGCAAGCATCTGAGCCGGTTGGAAGGGCTTGACCATCCAGGCCTTGGCGCCGACGGCCTGGCCCTGTTGCTTCATGCCATCTCCGGTCTCGGTGGTCAGCATGATCACCGGCGTGAACTTGTAGGCCGGCAGTTGTTTGGCGGCCTTGACGAAGCTCAGGCCGTCCATGTTCGGCATGTTCACGTCGCTCACAATCAAATGGATCTTGCGTCCGTCGAGCTTGGTCAGCGCGTCGCGACCGTCGACACCTTCGATGACTTCGTATCCAGCGCCTTTCAAGGTGATGCTCACCACTTGGCGAATGGAGGCAGAGTCATCGACAATCAGGATGGTTTTGCCCATGGGGGAAACTCCTAGAAAAAAGTGATCTCGGATGAAGTGCTGCTCACCACAGGCTTACCGTGATGGATCGCGTGCTGTTCAGGCATGGTGTAGGTGCTTGCCAATTCCTCGAGCCAGGTGTTCGCGATGATCGGCGCTGGCGTGCCACCGGCGAGTGCGAGTTGCTGGCGCTCGACGAGATGCCCGTGCAGCTTGAGCAGGTCGTTGTTGACCAGCGAAAGCATCTGGCCCACTCGATCCTGGAATTGCAAAGCGACCAGCACCCCCGATATTTCGGTGGCAACGTTTTCGCTCTGCTGCTGAAGACTGCTGCTGGTATCGACGATGGCCTGGGCGTTGTGCCGGAAGTGCTCGATCACCTGGGACACCAGTTGTTCTGAGTGAGCCAGGGTTTGTGAGTCCTGCTGTGCCTGGTGCCGAGAAAGCTCGACGGTGCGGGAGATGGCGGCATTGACGGTGTTGACCGTTTCGCTGATTTTCTGCCCCGTCTGCCCGGAGAGGCTGGACAGCTTGCGCACTTCATCCGCCACGACCGCGAAGCCGCGACCGGCATCGCCTGCCCGAGCCGCTTCAATGGCGGCATTGAGCGCCAGCAGATTGGTTTGCCGGGCAATGTCACCGACGAACTGGGCCATCTCCTGCAGTTGGGAAGTGAAGTCGGAAAGGAGCAATACCTCTTTGAGCTCCGACTCCTTGCGCAACAGCGCATCGCGCAGGGCAACCATGATCGAATCCAGGTCCCGCTGGCCCACTTCAAGTATGTCCAGCAGCCGTGCTCCCGAACGCTGGCCGGCGCCCTGGGAGGCAGAAGCACTGATGTCCCCCGACAACGTCGCGAATCGGCTACTCAGCTTGAAAATCGATTCTTCACTGAGGATCCGTGCGGCATCGATCTGGTGGCTCCAGATCGGCAGTACCTGCGCGCACACTTCGCCCAACCCATCATCAGGTGAGACGGTAGAAGAAAACCGAGATGGCTGATCGTCGCCTTGTCCGGCGCATTGCCGGGCGCTCAATAAACGTTGGGTCCACACGCCCATCAGCAACGAGCCAACCAAGACCGGTACGCAACTGGCCGCACTGCGCAAGCTGAAGTCCGCGTTGAACAGCATCACGACGCAACCGAGCACGCCCGTCAAACCCGCGGGTAGCATCAAGATCAGGGGGGAGGAAATTACCTGTCCTTTCACCTTCATCTCTCCAGTTCAGTGCGGATCCGACCGGACCCCGCGCAAGACACCCACCACCGGGTGCTCGGTTTTGTTGGCCTGGAGAAACAATGGCTAAATAATGGCAATCAAACTATCGGAGCATCCTTATTTCCATCTAAGGATTGCGGCTTTGCGGTAGGAAAATTCCTAGCTGACCGCTACAAGCACGCTGAACAACGGCCCAAAAAAAACCAGCGACAAGCGCTGGTTGAAAACTACAGACTCGCACAGGTCAGCCAAATCGAGACGCCTCACCCGGTCCTTGGCCCATCCAGAGTGCTTCGAGGTTCTTGAACCCCCAGGCTTTCTCTGATTCGAAGTTGACAATGCTGTCTTGCCCACAGGCCAGATCAATACATTCGGGAGGCAACGGCGTACGACTCGACACCGAATAGAACACCTTCACCCGGGGCGTGAGCAAACACCCGGCATGCTGCTCCATCACCACCGCCAACCGGTTGCTTTGAAGCCGCACCAACGCACCCACCGGGTAGATACCAATGCATTTGACGAAGGCATGAAGCACTTTCTCATCAAAATGCCCGGCCCATCCCGCCATCTTTCGAATCGATTCGGCGGGCCCCCAGCGATCCCGATAAGGACGGTCAGAGGTCACGGCGTCATACACATCACAGACAGCCGCCATACGTGCAAACAGACTGATCTGGGTGCCACATAACTTATGGGGATAGCCGCTGCCGTCGACCTTCTCGTGGTGATGCAGACAAACGTCCAGCACCCGGGGAGTGAAATGCGTACTGTCCGCCAGCATCCTGGCCCCCGCCTCCGGGTGCGTGCGCATTGTCGTATGTTCGCTTTCATTCAGTGGCAAGGGTTTCGCCAGGATCGCCGTGGGTATGGCCATCTTGCCCACGTCATGCAGCAAGCCCGCCAGCCCGGCCTCTTGAACCAGGAGCGGCGGCAAGTCCAACTGACGTGCCAGACCAATCATCAACCCACAGACCGCCACGGAATGCATGTAGGTATATTCATCTGCGACCTTGAGGCGCACGAGGCTGAGTAATGCGTCTGGATGACGTAGCAGTGAGTCGGAGATTTCACCCACCATGTCCGTGACTCGATCCAACTGAACGATCCGGCCCATCCGTAAGTCGCCGAACATCTCCATGACCGCAGTCTTGGATCTGGCGCACAGCTTCACCGCCTGCACTAGCTCTTCACTCATTGCCACCCGCGGACGCGGACCGGACGCTTCCGAGCACGATCGGCTCGAGGAGCAAGGGGACTGCAGGGCATCTTGCCCAGACTGAACAACGGCTTCATCAGGCACAGGGGCGGGTTCGGCCCTCCCTTTGGACGGGTCAATCCACGCACCGACAGCGCCTGATGCAAGGACTCTGTCCAGTACCACCTCATTCTGGATCAGAAAGCTTTCATTCCAGAACGCACGTTCTTCAGAGGATCTGGCCAGCTTCTGGATATACATGCCTACGCAAAGATCAGCCACATCGATATATGTCAGCACGATGCAAATCTCGCTCTGTACGCGACCACCTTCCCTGAATTGCCGGATGCAATAACCAAGCGTGGTGGGCTTGGGGACGCATCAGGATGCCATCCTGGCCCTCAAATAATAGCCAGGAGCCACTACCCCCTAGAATCAGAGCAATCTTATTTAGGACTAGGGATTACAGAGGGCCGGGTAGGAATTGTCCTACCCGGCCCTCGCTCAGAGGCTCGCTTCGCGTCACATACCCGAGCAGGGGCCGTATGCGGTAGTGCCGCACGTACGGACCTGTGCGGGGGTGGCAGGTCACGGCTATCTCTACTGCGGAAACTTCCGACAGTTCTCTGCGTCCATCACCCGCATGGCCACACTGGCTGACAGCGGCCGCATTGATATGGCACTGGTGGAGAAGGAGCTGGAACGACTGCGCACGGATTCGGCAGATACCGACCGCCTAGGACGTCGCGCACAAAAACACCACTCACTCACGGAGTACCATGCGCTACTTCAATTTCTGCATTTAAGAAACAGATCCTTAACGCAGATCAACATAGCGACTCTCACTCCGGCCCTATCCTCCCTCAGCACCAATCTTCGCTGAGACCTGAGAGGCAGGGATGAATGACCTAACCGGCAAGTGGCTTAAACGAGGGGCTCTGGGGAGCTTGGCTCTCATGGCCGTCCTGGGTGCCTGGTATTTGTTCAAACCCGCCCCTGTAGACCCCGATTTCGCCACCGGCAACGGGCGGATTGAAGCCACCGAAGTCGATGTAGCGAGCAAACTGGCCGGGCGTATCAGCACCATTCTGGTGGCCGAGGGCGAGCAGGTCGCCGCCGGTCAGGTGCTGGCGCGCATGGATACCCAGGCGTTGCGAGCCGAACTGCTCCAGGCCCAGGCCCAGTTACAGCGGGCCCGTACCGCCAAACTCACCGCAGCCGCGCTCGTCGCGCAACGGGAAAGCGAAAAGGTTACCGCGCGGGCGGTGGTTGCCCAGCGCCAAGCTGAATTGATTGCCACACAGAAGCGCTTTGCCCGCACGGAAATCCTCGTGAGCCGCAACGCCCTCGCCCGCCAGCAGCTGGATGACGACCGCGCGCTGCTCGACAGCGGTCAGGCCGCGCTGGCGGCAGCCAACTCACAAGTATTGACGGCCCAGGCCGGGATCGAAGCCGCCAAATCTCAAGTCGAGGAGGCCCAGGCCAGCATCGAGGCGGCAGCCGCGACCGAGCAACGCTTGCAGGCGGACCTGGCCGATACCGAGCTCAAGGCGCCTCGCGATGGACGGGTGCAATACCGCATCGCCGAAGAAGGCGAAGTGATTCCCGCTGGAGGCAAGGTCCTGAACCTGGTGGACCTGAGCGACGTGTACCTGACGTTCTTTTTGCCGACTCAGCAGGCCGGTCGGGTGGCTATCGGCAGCGAAGTGCACGTGATCATTGATGCCGTGCCGCAATACGTGATCCCTGCCACTGCCAGCTACGTGGACAGTGTTGCGCAATTCACGCCGAAGACGGTGGAAACCACCAGTGAACGGGAAAAGCTGATGTTCCGTATCAAGGCGCGGATAGACCCCGAACTGCTGCGCAAGCACCTCAGCCAGGTGAAAACCGGCGTACCTGGCGTGGCCCATGTTCGGCTGAACCCTCAAGCCCAATGGCCAGCAGCACTGAAAATCAAGGTGCCAGAATGACCGACGGGTTCGCTTGGGCAGCACGCCTGCAGGACGTGGGGTTGCGGTACGGCAAGACCATCGCCCTGGACAGCGTCACAGTGGATATTCCCGCCACCGCCACCGTCGGCCTGATCGGCCCGGACGGTGTCGGCAAGTCCAGCCTGTTGGGGTTGATCGCAGGGGCCCGGACCGTACAGCAAGGACGCCTGACTGTGTTGAACGGCGATATAGCCAACGCCCGTCATCGTGAAGCCCTGTGTCCCCGCATTGCCTACATGCCACAGGGTTTGGGCAAGAATCTCTACCCGACCCTGTCCGTACTTGAGAACCTGGATTTTTTTGCCCGCCTGTTCGGGCAGGGCCGGCATGAACGTCGGCAACGCATCGATGCCTTGTTGGCGAGCACCGGGCTGACCCCTTTTGCGGATCGCCCGGCAGGTAAGTTGTCGGGAGGCATGAAGCAGAAGCTGGGGCTGTGTTGTGCGCTGATTCACGACCCCGACCTGCTGATTCTTGATGAGCCCACGACCGGCGTCGATCCCTTGGCGCGTAATCAGTTCTGGGCGTTGATTGCCGACCTGCGAACCCGCAGGCCCCATATGAGCGTGCTGGTGGCCACGGCCTACATGGAAGAGGCTGAGCGCTTCGATCACTTGCTGATGATGGACGCCGGCAAGGTATTGACCTGTGGTTCACCTGCGCAAATCCTCCAGCGGACCGAATGTCAGGACCTGGAAGCAGCGTTCATCGCCCTGCTGCCACCCGACCGTCGACGGGGCCACACACCGCTGGTGATCACGCCGCGCGTCGAACACTCTGGACAGCCGGTGATCGCCATCGAGGCCCGGGAACTGACCTGTCGCTTCGGCGCATTCACAGCAGTGGACAGCGCCAGTTTTCGCATCGAGCGCGGAGAGATCTTCGGTTTCCTGGGCTCCAATGGCTGCGGCAAGTCCACCACCATGAAAATGCTGACCGGCTTGTTACCGGCCACCTCCGGGCAGGCCTGGCTGTTCGGCAAGCAAGTCGACCCGAACGACCTCAAGACCCGACAGCGGGTGGGATACATGTCTCAAGGCTTCTCCCTCTATAACGAGCTGACGGTACGGCAGAACCTGGTGCTGCATGCGCAGTTGTTCCATGTACCCAGGGATGAAATTGACAGCCGCGTCCACGAGGCCGCCGAACGTTTCGGCCTGAAACAGAACCTTGACGACCTTCCCGACCGGTTGCCGTTGGGTATCCGCCAACGCCTGTCGCTGGCCGTGGCGCTGATCCATAAACCCGACGTGCTGATCCTCGACGAGCCCACCTCTGGGGTAGACCCCATCGCTCGTGACACTTTCTGGCAGCACTTGCTCGACCTGTCGCGCAATGACGGTGTGACTATATTCATCTCCACCCATTTCATGAACGAGGCGCAGCGCTGCGACCGAATATCATTCATGCATGCCGGACGGGTACTGGTCAGCGGCGCGCCCGAGCAACTGATCATTGAGCGGGGGTTGGCCAGCTTGGAGCAAACCTTCGTTTCATACCTGGAGCAAGCCGCCGGCAGCGAGGCAACCCCAGCGCAGTCCGAGAACCCGAGCAAGCAATCACCCGGTATCGAAACGCCGCCCGAGGCACCCTCCAAGTCGCGCCGCAACAGCTTCAGCGGCCTGCGAATGCTCAGTTACGCCCAACGCGAAACCATGGAAATCCGCCGCGACCCGATCCGCCTGACATTGGCGGCGCTGGGCACGGTATTGCTGATGTTCATCATGGGTTACGGCATCAGCCTGGACGTCGAAGACCTGTCGTTTGCGGTCCTGGACCGAGACCAGACCACCACCAGCCTGGCCTATGTCCGCAGTTTTTCCGGGTCGCGCTATTTTATCGAACAACCCGAGCTGCTTGACTACGCCGACCTGGAGACCCGCTTGCAAAGCGGTTCAATCACCCTGGCGCTGGAAATCCCGCCCAATTTCGGCCGCGACCTCAAGCGCGGCCGCCAGCCCACGGTAGCCGCTTGGGTGGACGGTGCGATGCCCATGCGCGCACGCACGATAGAGGGTTATGTCAACGGCTTGCACAGCGGCTACCTGGCAGAGCTCGGCTATAACGGAGCGGCGCTGGCCAACGTGGAAGTGCGTTACCGCTACAACCCGGATGTGGAAAGCCTGCAAGCCATGGTGCCGGCAATTATTCCGCTGTTGTTGATGATGATCCCGGCCATGCTCACTGCATTGGGGGTGGTACGGGAAAAGGAGATGGGCTCGATCATCAACCTGTATGTCACGCCCGTGACCCGGCTGGAGTTCCTACTGGGAAAACAGCTGCCCTACGTCGCCATGGGCATGCTCAACTTTTTACTGATGTGTGCCTTGGCCGTCTGGGTGTTCGGCGTGCCGCTCAAAGGCAGTCTCTGGGTGCTGAGCCTGGGGGCGTTGCTGTATGTCGGCACCTCCACGGGGTTGGGCCTGTGGTTGTCGACGTTCATGAACAGCCAGATTGCGGCCGTCTTCGGCACCGCCATTGCCACCCTGCTGCCGGCCATTCAGTTTTCCGGATTGATCAACCCCGTTTCCTCACTGGAGGGTTTCGGCGCTCTGGTCGGCAAGGTGTATCCCACCGCACAGTTTCTCACGATCAGCCGAGGGGTGTTTTCGAAGGCGCTGGAGCTGCAGGCGCTGGCGCCTTATTTCCTGCAACTGCTGGTGACGGTGCCGATCCTGATTGGCCTGAGTGTGCTCTGCCTGCACAAACAGGAGCGCTAGCCATGCACAGTCTCCTGAACATCCTGCGCCTGGGCATCAAGGAGTTCCGCAGCCTGTACCACGACCGGGCGATGCTGATCCTGATCGTCTGGGCCTTCTCGTTCGGCATCTACACTGCCGCCTCGGGCATACCCGAGGCGTTGCACCACGCGCCGCTGGCTATCGTCGATGAAGATCACTCGCAACTCTCCGAACGATTGAACGCGGCTTTTCAACTGCCCTACTTCTTGCCTCCAGCGAAAATCAACAGCCAGCAGGTCGATGCGGGTATGGACAGCGGTCGTTATACGTTCGCCCTTGATATTGCGCCTGACTTTCAGCAGGACGTCCTCGCTGGACGCCGTCCAAGCCTGCAGCTCAACGTCGATGCCACCCAGATCGGCCAAGCCTTCACAGGCGCAGGCTATATCCAGACCATCGTTGCCACTGAAGTCGGCAAATTCGTCCAAGGTTTGCGCGATGCTCCACGCCCCCCGGTGGGCTTGGCCATGCGCATGCAGTTCAATCCCAACCTGACCCAGGCCTGGTTCACCTCGGTGATGCAACTGATTGATTACATCACCATGGTGTCGATCATCCTCACGGGTGCAGCACTGATTCGAGAACGTGAGCACGGTACCCTGGAACATTTGCTGGTGATGCCCCTACGGGCGTTCGAGATCATGTTGGCCAAGGTCTGGTCCATGGGTCTGGTGGTGCTGCTGGCCACCGCTTTTGCCATATGGGTGATCGTCCAGGGCTGGTTGGCCGTGCCCATCAGCGGCTCCATCGGCTTGTTCCTGCTCGGCACCGCGCTGCACTTGTTTGCAACCACCTCCATCGGTATCTACCTGGGCACCGTGGCGCGCTCCATGCCTCAATTAGGGCTGCTGAGCATTTTGATCCTGCTGCCGCTCCAGTTGCTTTCCGGCGGGGCCACTCCACGCGAAAGCATGCCGCAGCTCGTGCAGAGCCTGATGCTGGCCGCCCCCACCACACACTTCGTCAGCTTCGCCCAAGGCATTTTGTACCGGGGTGCGGGACTGGCGATTGTCTGGCCGCAATTCCTGGCGATTGCTTCGATCGGCACGCTGTTTTTCATAGCGGCATTACTGCGATTTCGCCGTGCAATCTCGCAGATGGCTTGAGGCTCCATGGAAAAGCCGATTACCGCATTGTGTGCTCGCTTGAGCCTTATTGATTTAGCTCAATGTCACTGCGTCACTCAGGCGTAAAAAAAGCAGGCCGGGTATTTAACGGCTCCGCGTTTTCCACCGTTGCATGGAGGATCCTGAAATGAGCGACTTGAGCCTGCGAAACACTCTTCTCGAAGCACTCGAGTTCCAACCTGATATCAACGCCGCAAATATAGGCGTGGCCGTGGACAACGGCGTCGTCACCCTTTCTGGACACGTCAGTAGCTTCGCCCAGAAAATCAGCGCGGAACGTGCCGTCAAGGGCGTCAAAGGGGTGCGCGCCGTGGCTGAGGAAATACAGGTCAGACCGAACCAGAACTCCGGTACGACAGATGACGTCATTGCCAATCGCGCGCTGAACATTCTCAACTGGAGCTCCGATGTCCCTGAAGGCGACATCAAGCTGATCGTGCACAATGGTTGGGTCGCCCTGGAAGGCGAAGTGGATTGGCAGTACCAGAGGGAAGCTGCTGAACGGGCAGTGTTCAAATTATCCGGCGTGGTGGGTGTAAAAAACAGACTCACCCTGCGCCCACGGGCGGACGCAGGCGATATCCAGCGTCGTATCGAGGATGCCCTCAAGCGGAGTGCCGAACTCGATGCCAAACAGATTCACGTCAAGGTCGACGGCGATGTGGTAAGACTCGACGGCAAGGTCCATTTATGGAGTCAACGCCGATCAGCGGAGCGGGCAGCCTGGTCTGTGCCTGGAGTCAGAGAGGTGGACGATCATTTATTGCTGGTCTGACCGGGGCTGCGAAGCGCCGCGTGCCTCCCATCTTTGTGACTGGCTTGAAGGATCGCAACCCATCGCTGAATCGACAGCCGGTAGGATTTAGGCGACAAAAAACAGGCACGGTTCTGAGTCGGTCTTCTATGCTTGCTCCAATTAAAGGAATTTTTCCCTATGGTCGAGCTGGAATCGCGCCTTTTGAAGGTACATGCCCTCCGAACCGCTTGCTCAAACTGCAGCGTGCTGGAACTGTGCCTGCCAATCGGCCTTACGGGCGATGAGGTCGAGCGCCTCGACACCCTGATCACCCAGCGGCTCAAGGTCAAGAAAGGCGCGGCGCTGTATCGCACCGGCGACCCATTGCGCTCGTTGTATGCGGTGAGAGTGGGCTTCTTCAAGACCAGCGTTCTTTCGGTAGACGGTCGCGAGCAAGTCACCGGTTTCCAGATGCAAGGCGAAATGCTCGGCCTGGACGCTATCAGCAGCGATCACTACGCCTGTAATGCCATTGCCCTGGAAGACAGCGAAGTCTGCCCGCTGCCTTTCAACCTCCTGGAAAAACTGGCCCACGACCTACCCTCGCTACAACACAACCTGAACAAGCTCCTGAGCCAGGAAATCGTGCGCGACCACAGTATGCTGTTGATGCTCGGCAACATGAGCGCCGACGAACGCCTGGCGGCGTTCCTGTTGAACCTGTCGCAACGGCTCAGTATGCGCGGCTATTCCTCGCGGGAGTTTGTCCTGCGCATGAGCCGAGAGGCGATCGGCTCCTACCTGGGCCTGCGCCTGGAAACGATTTGCCGGGGCATCGCCCACCTGCGCCAGGAGGAACTGGTGGACATGCGTGGACGCAATGTCACGATCCTGGACCTGCCCGGGCTCAAGCAGAAGGTCGCCGGTTGCCACCGTCATGCCGAGCTGTAATGCCTGCCTTGCATCACATCTGATCTACATCAATACCCCCTTGCGCCTCCAGGCCGACATTAAGACGTAGCGTTCGAACCTTTGTATCGACGAAGGTTACCGAACCTCCCGTCTCATGGAGGCTTAGATCATGGCAACACAACTGCACGGTACAGAACCGCTCGTCCCGACCGTCAAACCTCATCCTCTGGCTGGCAGTTTGCGCAAGGTCGAACCCCGACGCCTGTCGCTGAGCCTGTTGGTCGCCCTGGTTGTCGGCTCGATGATTGGCAGCGGCATCTTCAGCCTGCCCCAGAACATGGCGGCCAGCGCCGGCGCCGGCGCGATCCTGATCGGCTGGCTCATCACTGGCGTGGGCATGCTCTCGCTGGCCCTGGTTTACCAGACGCTCTCCAATCGCCAACCGGAACTGGACAACGGAGTGTTCGCCTATGCCCGTGCGCTGGGCGGTGAATTCCTGGGATTCAACTCAGCATGGGGCTACTGGATCAGCGCCTGGATCGGCAACGTCAGTTACTTGGTGATCCTGTTCGCTGCCCTCAGTTACTTTTTTCCGGTATTCGGTGAAGGCAACAATAAAGCCGCGATTGCTGGCGCGTCCGTCGTGTTGTGGGCGCTGCATTGGATGATCCTGCGCGGAATGCGCACCGCCGCCAAAGCCAACGCCATGACCACAATCGCCAAAGTGGTGCCGCTGCTGCTGTTCATCGGCCTGGTCATTGCCGGCTTCTCCAAGGACACCTTCCTGACGGATTTCTGGGGCGCACCGGCATTGGGCAGTACGCTGGACCAGGTCAAGAGCACCATGTTGGTGACGGTCTGGGTGTTCATTGGTATCGAAGGCGCCAACGTATTTTCTGCCCGGGCAGCCGAGCGGGCTGATGTCGGCCGAGCCACCGTGATTGGCTTCATCCTGACATTGCTGTTGCTGATCGCTGTTTCCCTGTTGTCGCTGGGCATTCTCAGGCAACCCGAACTGGCCGCCCTGAAGAACCCTTCCATGGCAGGAGTGCTGGAAGTGGTTGCCGGGCCCTGGGGTGCTGTGCTGATCAGCATCGGCCTGATTGTGTCGGTGGGTGGTGCGTTGCTGGCCTGGACGCTGCTCGCGGCCGAATCGGTGTTCACCCCTGCCAAGGAAAAGGTCATGCCCCGACTGCTGGCCAGTGAAAATCAACAGGGCGCACCTGCCAACGCGCTGTGGATCACCAACGGCTGCATTCAACTGTTCCTGTTGCTGACCTTGTATTCGAGCGCCAGCTACCTGGCCCTGATTTCACTCGCCACCTCGATGATCCTGCTGCCTTACCTGTTCAGTGGCCTGTATGCACTGAAAATGACCTGGCAAGGCCAGACCTACGCCGGTCATCGTGGGCTGCAACTGCGCGACATGGCCATCGCCGTGGTCGCGACGGGCTATTGCGTCTGGCTGCTCTACGCCGCCGGCCCCCGGTACATGCTGCTCAGCGCCCTGCTCTATGCCCCCGGTTCGCTGATTTACCTGAGCGCTCAACGGGCCAGAACCGACCGTGCCCTTAATGGCTTCGGCTGGAGCCTGCTGCTGGTGATCTGGGTGGCAGCCATCTTTGCCGGTTGGATGCTCTGGTCCGGCCAGCTGTCTTTGTAGGTTCGCAGGCGTGCATTGACCCGTTCGGCAACGGTGCCCGGCGATGGAGCCTGGCGCCCTCCGGACATCACCAAAGAGGAATATCCAATGTCCAATTCAGTGAAAAAGATGCCGGTCCACACCGACCAGAAAGTCCAGCATTCCGCCAGGACAGATACCTGGCATCCGCTGGAAAAACTTCGTCAGCAGGTGGATCACCTGTTTGAAGATTTCAACCGGGGCACAGCGCTCTCAACCTTCAGCCGCGGACTGTTCGATGTAGAGCCCTTCTGGCGCCGTGAGTTCTCCGCCAGCCTGCCGGCAGTGGACATCAGCGAAAAGGAAAAAAACTTTGAAATTACCGCCGAGCTGCCTGGCATGGATCAGAAAGACATAGAGATCCGCCTGGCCAACGGCAACCTGATCATCAAGGGGGAAAAGAAGGAAGCCAAGGAAGAAAAGAAAAAGGGTTATCACCTGTCCGAACGCCACTACGGTTCCTTCGAACGCGTGTTCAGCCTGCCAAAAGGCATCGATAGCGACAAGATCGAAGCCCAGTTCAGCAAGGGCGTGCTGACGCTGACACTGCCGAAAAAACCAGAAGCAATCAAAGCGGAAAAGGTCGTACCGATCAAGTCTGACTGACTGCTTTGAAGCCTGCCCCTCGCCGGCCAACGACGAGGGGCTTTTTCATGCCTGCGCCGATTGACCGAACAAGTTTGTGTCATGCCCGCTCGCGAAGGCGATCGTTCAGAGTTCCACGCTATCGCGGTACGCCGGCACCGACACCGACCAACCCAGCTCGTCACAGATCCGGTGGCGCAAGACATCGGACGCATTGGGCTCCCCATGCACCACATAGGTTTGCCGTGGCGGCGTTTTGAAGCCTCGCAGCCATTGCATGATTTCGTCGGCATCGGCATGGGCCGACAGTGTTTGCATAGGCACGACTTCAGCATTGATCGGTACATCCTTACCGTGGATGCGCACCGCAGGCTCGCCCGCCACAATTCTCGCGCCTCGCGTACCGCCGGCCTGGAAGCCGGGCATCAGCAGGGTGTTGATGGGATTGGGCGCCAGGCTCTTGAGGTGATGCAACACCCGTCCCCCGGTGGCCATGCCACTGGCGGCGATGATCACCGCCGGGGTGCGCTGCAGGTCCAGGGCCATGGAATCCTTGACCGAGCGCACCGGGTGGGCGATGTGGCACATGCCTTCGCACTCCTCCCGGGATAAACGGTGTTCATCAGCGAAGCGCTGATACAGCCGGGTCACGTCGATGGCCATGGGACTGTTGAGGTAGATCGGGATATCGGGGATCGCCCGGCGTTGTTTCAGGCGATACAGGTGATACATCAACAATTGAGCGCGACCGACCGTGAACGAGGGCACCAGGGTGATGCCCCGGCGCAGCGCGGTGCGGGTAATGACCTCGGCCAGTTGATCTTCCGGCGATTCATGCGGATGCCGACGGTCGCCGTAGGTGGACTCCACCAGCAGGACATCTGCCTGCTCGATGGCTTTCGGCGCGAACATCACCGGATCCTCGGGCCGGCCCAGGTCACCTGAACAGACCAGCGTCACGCCACCGGCCTGAACCTGAACGGTGGCGGCGCCCAGGATGTGCCCGGCGCGGCGCAGCAGGATCGCGATGCCCCGGGCGATCTCCAGCGAATGTTCGAACGCGACCGGACGCAATAGTTTGAGCGCCCGTTCGGCATGTTCACGGGTGTACAGCGGAAAGGCCGGCGTGTGTTTGGAGAACCCCTTGCGATTGGCGTATTCGGCCTCTTCTTCTTGCAAGCGGGCACTGTCGCGCAACAGGATTTTCACCAGCTCACAGGTCGCGGGTGTGGCGTAGATGGGGCCGCGATATCCATTGCGCACCATGACCGGCAAGTATCCACTGTGGTCCAGATGGGCATGGGTCAATACGATCGCATCCAGGTCCTGCATCGGCAGTTCGAAGGGATCCCAGTTACGCAGGCGTAACTGCTTGTAGCCCTGAAACAGACCGCAGTCGATCAGGATGCGCTGTTCGTCATGTTCCAGCAGGTACTTGCTGCCGGTCACAGTGCCTGCGGCCCCGAGAAAAGTCATGCGCATGGCGGTGCTCCTGGACAAACGATGGGAAAGCTATTGATCGCATTGTTCACCCAGGCAGCCGGTGACTTGCGTCAACCACTCGGTCGCCAGGGCTGACTTCGTCAGACCGCCAGGACACTGCACTGCACCTGATACAGGATGTGCTCTGTCGTGCTGCCCAGCAGTCCAAACGGATCATTGTGCTGGGAGCGGCCCATGACGATCACATCCACGTCATGCTCCAGAGCAAACTCACTGAGCGCCGAAACCGGATGACCCAGCAGAAACTGCCTGCGTTCGGCAGGCACACCGAACAGGTTGGCCAGTTCCAGAAAGGATTTCTCCAGGCTTCTGCGCAATTCCTTGCTGAGCTGCGACAGCAACACGCCGCCGCCCCCTACATCTCCCAGATAGACCGACGACCCCTCGTAGGCATGAGCCAGATGCAACTGGGCGTCACATTGCAGCGCCAGGCCAAGTGCCTGGCGGATAATCCGGTCGTTAAGCCCGCTGTTCTGTGCAAAGGCGCTGGAAGGGTCCACAGCCGCGACTATTTTGCGCGGCAAGGCGTGACCGGCCGCGCCCACCATGTACAACGGAACGGGGCATTTGCGCAGCAGTTGCCAATCCAGTGGGGTGAAGAATGCGCGCTTGAGCAGGGACTCATGCTGGACCTGCTTGATCAGCAAGTCAGGCTGGAACTGCGAGACGTGCTGCAGGATCTGTTCGCCCATGGTCTCGGCCCAGGCTATTTCGGTGGTGACACGCAAGCCCCTGTGCCGCATTTTGTCGGCCTCTTCCTCCAGCCAATTGCGCTGGTCCTGAAGATAGTTCTGCCGCGCCTCTTCACGAGGTTCCTGTTCGAGCAGCGACAAGATATCCAGCGAAGGAATCAATGCGGTGACATGCAGATGCGCTTCGCTGGCTGCCGCCAGGGCCGCGGCGTGATGAAGGACCGGCGAATGTCTTTGCGCCGGGTTGAGGATCAGCAGCAGGCGTTGATACTGGCTCATGATGGTTCTCCGGGGACAGGCTCTAACGCCACGATGCAGCGCTTGATGCCATGATAAATAGCGGCCGTCATGGCGATGTGGGCGTCCAGCGCCACTCCAGTACCTCGGGCAGGTCCTGCCCATGCTCGATGACGTAGAGCTGATGCCTTTCCATGGTTTCCCAATATCGATCACGGGCGCTGTCGACCAGCGGACTCAGCCGTGGCACTCGCTGGATAACGTCAAGGGCCAATCGATAACGATCGAGCTGGTTGATCACCACCATATCGAATGGCGTGGTGGTTGCGCCTTGCTCCATGAAGCCGTGGACATGGAAGTTGTCGTGGTTATGACGTTTATAGACCAGCCGATGGATCAGCGACGGATAGCCATGGAAGGCGAAGATCACCGGCTTATCCACGGTGAACAGCTCGTCGAACTCAGCATCCGACAGGCCATGGTCATGTTGTTGCGGCGGTTGCAACACCAGCAGGTCCACCACATTGATGACCCGTACACGCAGGTCCGGCACGTACTGGCGCAGCAACGTGATGGCGGCCAGGGTTTCCAGAGTCGGTACATCACCGGCACAGGCCATTACCACATCCGGATCTTCATCGTCCTTGCAGGCAAAAGCCCAACGGCCAATACCTGCCATGCAGTGGCGAATCGCAGAGTCGATATCCAGCCATTGCCACTGCGGATGTTTGCCGGCCACGATCACGTTGATGTGGTTGCGACTCTTGAGACAATGATCGGTCACAGACAACAGGCAATTTGCATCGGGGGGCAAGTAAATGCGCACCACGTTGGCACTTTTGTTCGCCACCAGATCAATGAACCCTGGATCCTGATGGGAAAAGCCATTGTGATCCTGTCGCCAGACATGGGAGGTGAGCAGGTAATTGAGCGATGCGATCGGCGTGCGCCACGGTACCTGGGCTGCGGTCTTGAGCCACTTGGCGTACTGATTGAACATCGAATCGACGATGTGGATGAAGGCTTCATAGCAGGAAAACAACCCATGGCGTCCGGTCAGCAGATACCCCTCCAGCCAGCCCTCACACACCTGCTCACTGAGGATTTCCATTACACGTCCCGCACTGTCCAGGTTGGTATCCCCTGCTTCCAGCGCGGCCAACCAGGTCTTGCCAGTGACCTCATATACCGCATCGAGCCGATTGGAGGCAGTTTCGTCGGGCCCGAACAGACGGAAATTGGCAGCCTTGAGGTTGTGCTTCATCACATCGCGCAGGTATCCGCCCAATACACGGGTGCCCTCGGCCTCGATGGCACCCGGCGCGGAAAACTGCACGGCATATTCGTTGAACCTGGGCATTTCCAAGGGTTTGAGAAGCAAACCACCATTGGCATGGGGGTTGGCGCCCAGACGCCGATGGCCTGTCGGCGCTAACGCGGCGATGTCAGGCCGCAACGCGCCGTTGGCGTCAAACAACTCCTGGGGTCGATAGCTCTCGAGCCACTGTTGCAGCTGTGTCAAATGCCGAGGCTGTTCGAGGTGACTCAGTGGGACCTGGTGGGCGCGCCAGCTACCTTCAACCTGCTGACCATCGACAAATTTGGGGCCGGTCCAGCCCTTGGGCGTGCGCAAGATCAGCAGTGGCCAGAGCTGGCGCTCCACAGTGCGTCCCGATGAGTCCGTACGGGCCTTGCGCTGGATGTCACGAATCTTGAGCAGCATCTCATCCAAGGTCTTGGCCAACTGCTGATGAACGACGAGCGGGTCGTCGCCTTCGACAAAAAACGGGTCGTAGCCGTAGCCATACATCAGGGCCGACAGTTCGTCCTCGCTGATGCGCGAAAGCAGCGTGGGGTTGGCGATCTTGAAACCGTTGAGATGAAGAATCGGCAGGACGGCGCCGTCACGCGCGGGGTTGAGAAACTTGTTGGAGTGCCAGCTCGCCGCCAGCGTACCGGTCTCTGCCTCCCCGTCGCCAATGACACACGTCACGATCAACCCTGGATTATCGAACGCCGCCCCATAGGCATGGGCAAGGGAATAGCCCAATTCTCCCCCCTCGTGGATGGAACCTGGAATCTGCGCAGAAACATGGCTGGACAACCCATACGGCCAGGAAAACTGCCGGAACAGGCGCAGCATGCCGTTCTCGTTTTGTTCAATCGCGGGGTAATACTGGGTGAGGCTCCCCTCCAGGTAGCTTTGGGCGACAATGGCCGGACCGCCATGCCCAGGCCCCGTGACAAGGATCATGTCCAGGTCGTGGGTCTTGATCAGATGGTTGAGATGCACATAAATCAGGTTCAACCCGGGCGTTGTGCCCCAGTGGCCGAGCAGGCGCGGCTTGACCTGGTCAACTTGCAAAGGCCTGCGCAGCAAGGGGTTGTCCTTGAGGTAAATCTGTCCCACCGCCAGGTAATTGGAAGCACGCCAATAGGCATCGATACCTTCCAGTTGATCGGGACTGAGAAAATCACTCATCGCGTCCTCCAGACAAGATGGGTTGGCAGCGCTTCCTGCCGGTCGTCGGAGCCGCCGTCGAACAGCGTGCCATGGGTGGATTCTGGAACGCAGGAATGATCCCGACTTGATTTACATCAGAACCCGGGAGGCTAGGGTGTTGGAAGGTTCGGGCTCATCGGCATGGAACCGTCTGCTCAGACAGGAGAATCCTCATGCGTGCCATGGTCCTGCACTCGTCTGGCCAACCCTTGAAGCTGGAAGAACGCGCCTTGCCGGTGCCGGCACGCGGGCAACTGTTGATCAAAGTCCTGGCCTGCAGCGTATGTCGCACCGACCTGCATCTGTTTGATGGTGAGTTGCCCCAGGCCCGGCTGCCTCGGGTGCCGGGTCATGAAATCGTCGGGCAAGTCACCGCTGTCGGCACGGACACAGCCACCGACTGGATCGGTCGACGAGTGGGTGTCCCCTGGCTGGGCTGGACCTGCGGGATCTGTGAGTTCTGCCGCTCGGGAAGGGAGAACCTCTGCGACCAGGCGTTGTTCACCGGCTGCCAGCTGGACGGCGGTTACGCCGACTACACCGTCGCCGACGCGCGTTTCTGTTTCCCTCTCCCTGACGCCCTGGATGCGGCCGAAGCGGCGCCCTTGTTGTGTGCGGGGCTGATCGGTTTCCGAGCCTTGCAAATGGCCCAAGACGCCCCTCATCTGGGACTCTATGGCTTCGGCGCCGCTGCTCATCTGGCGATTCAGGTCGCCGTGGGCCGAGGCCAGCAGGTCTACGCCTTTACCCGGCCCGACGATGACGCTGGCCAGGCTTACGCCCGATCACTCGGCGCAACCTGGGCCGGCCCATCGGATCGACTCCCGCCACACTTGCTCGACGCCAGCCTGATCTTCGCACCCGTGGGCGAGCTGGTGCCGCTGGCCTTGAAGGCCACCGCCAAAGGTGGCTGCGTGGTGTGCGCCGGCATCCACATGAGCGACATTCCGAGTTTTCCTTATCGCTTGCTATGGGAGGAGCGCAGCGTGCGTTCAGTGGCCAACCTGACTCGTGCCGATGGCGTGGCATTTTTCCAGCAGCTGCAACACACCCCCGTGCATTGCAGCGTGACCTGCTTGCCCTTGATCGAAGCCAATCAAGCCTTGGAAGTCTTACGCGGCGGACAGGTCAATGGCGCCATCGTGCTCATCCCCTGACCGCCAACAGGCTACCCGGTATCGAATACAAGGCCCGCTCCGTCGTGCTGCCGATCAAGCGCTCCAGGCCGACCCGGTGTGCGGTCCCCATCACCACCACATCAACCTCTAGCTCATCGACGAGTTCATGAAGGACCGGTATCGGCAGGCCAACGACGAAATGCCTTCGCTGCGCCGGCACACCGCAGCGCTCGGCCAGGTTGACGAACGCCGTATGCAACGACTCACGCAGGGCCTCGACATAATCGTCGTCCCAGGCCCCTGCCAGTAGCGACGCCTCTCCGTTGAACGCCGCCGACAGGTCGCAGGCATACAACAGGTGTAACGGAGCGTCGCATTGCCGGGCCAACGCCCCGGCGGCCTGGACAATCTGCTCATTCAAGGCATCGGCCTGGGGATCGGAGGGATCCACTGCTGCCAGCACCTGGCGCGGCATGCCGTGAACGGCCTGGTTGACCAGGTGCACCGGCACCGGGCAATCGCGTAACAGATGACAATCGAGGGGTGTGGCAAAGACCCGCTTGAGCAAGGGTTCGAGGGTGACATCCTTGATCAGCAGATCGGGTTGCAACTGTTCGACGTAACGAAGGATGTCCAGCAGAGGATGAGTGCTCCAGACCACACGCGTCGACACATTCAACCCCTCCTCCTTGAGCAGCGCAGCCTCCTCTGCCATCCAGCGGCGATAGCGATGCAAATGCCGCTGCACGTTCGCTTCGTCTGTTTTCTCACTCCATAGGTGGGTATGTGCCAGCGGCTGGACGAATACATATAAATGCAACTCGGCACCGCTGGCCCGGGCCAGGGCGCAGGCCCTGCGCATCGCAGCAGAGGGGTGCAAGTCGGGTTCGACGATCAACAGCAGACGCTGGTATTGCTCCATCGCACACCTCCACCCGGTTGTTCAATGGGAGCCGGCACCTCGCACCGGACACTGTCCGACATGACCTGCAGCGTGCGCCCATCGACGCCCCAAGCGGTTTGATCTGAATCAACCTCAGTGCAATCGACGATTGGGTACGCCGAGGCTGATCCAGATCAGAATCGACTGCCGCCACCGGCGTAGAACTGCACGAATGCGAAACTTTTTTCGCACTGCACGCTTATCCGACGGAGGATCGATCATGCTCACAGTCAAAGCCCATAACGAACGCGCCGCCGCGCTGTATGCCAGCATCAGCGGCAAGCACTGGATTCAGGCGCTCAAAGACGGCCGGCATGTGCTGATCAGGCCGCTGCGGGAAGAGGATCGCCAGCGCGAATATGACTTCATCAAGCGCCTGTCTCCAGAATCGCGGCACATGCGCTTTCTATCGCAAATCAATGAGCCCGGGACGGCGATGCTCGATCAGTTAATGGAAGTCGACTATAAGACTCGCCTGGCCTACATCGCCTTGGTCCATGACGATGGCAAGTTGATCGAAATCGGCGTCAGCCGTTACTGCGCGACCTCTGATCACGAATGCGAGTGCGCCGTGACCGTCGCCGACCAATGGCAACACCTGGGACTGGGAACGCTGTTGATGGAACACCTGATAGAAACGGCGCGTAAAAACGGTTACCGCCAGATGTACTCCGTCGACTCCGCCAGCAATGCCGCCATGCGCGACCTGGCTCATAGCCTGGGGTTCGAGACCCGCACCGACCCCGAGGACACCCGGCAAGTCATTCATCGCCTCTACCTTTAGCGACGAGGCTGCGCGGGTACCCTGTAGAAAGGGGCCCGCGCAGGTGACTCCGGTCAAGCCTGCGGCTTGATCGCCCATACGCTGCAAGGGGCTCGTTGCAGCAAGAGCTCGGCGGTAGTACCCAGGCGCCTGTCCAGGCCATGGTGTGCCGTGGTCCCCATCACGATCACGTCGACCTGGTGGTCGTGAGCGAACTTACAAATACCCGGCAGCGGTGCCCCTTCGACGAAATGACGCTTGTGCGGCGCGACCCCATGCCGCTCCGCCAGGGATTCGAACACCTCGTGCTGCGCCTCACCCAATGCCTCATAGATTCCAGTCGCCAGGGGGAGCGCGCCGACGCCCATGTCCGTCGCATAGATGGCGGTCCAGTCAAAGGCGTGCAGCAACTCGACGTCGGCGTTGCATTGCTCGGCCAACTTGACGGCGGCGTTGACGATCTGGTCGTTGAACACCAGGTCCTGTTCCTCGCTACGCAGCACGTCGACGATCGCCAGGACTCGCCGAGGCCGGGGGTTGCGCGAATCGGTGACCAGATGCACCGGTACAGGACAGTCGCGCAGCAAGCGCCAGTCCAACGGCGTGAAGAAGATCCGTTTCAGCGCCGGCTCCGGCTGTGCATCCTTGATGATCAACGCCAGCGGCAATTCCTTGATGTATTGCTGCAAACCTTGATGGGCATCCTTGCTCCAGACCACTTCACAGGTCACCTCGACCCCATGCCGCCGTGCCAGCTCGGCCTGTTGCCACAGCCAATGTCGATGTGTTTCCAAATAACCGTCGCGGGCGCTCTTGACCTGGTCGGGCGCGAACAGACCGGCCACCGACAGCACCTCCAGATAATCGATGGCGACGATATGCAGCGGCAGGTCCATCGCCAGCGCCAGCTCGGTGGCACGGTCGAACGCAGGCGTACGGGTCATGGCGTCAGGCGCCAACAGCAATAAACGTTGAGTCTGGGACATGAAACACCTCGACATAGGGCGACAGCCCGTTGAAGGATCGAGGCTCCAGAATGAACCTGTGGCGCAAGCCAGACTTGATCTTCCTCAACTGGCCATCATTGAGGATCAAAAATTCGGTAGCAGCAATCCCGCCCACACCGCCAGCGTTACCAACGCCTGGCCAGTAATCACCTGCACGGCGAACTTTCGCCCGCCACTGAGCCAGGCCACCGCGCACTTGCTCAGGGAGTTGCTGCTCATCGCTAACAACACCGGTACGGCACTCGCCTCGAAGGGCAGCAGACCGGCCTTGACCAACGACGCAATGGAGGCCATCGAGGCATGGGCGTCTACCAGGCCACTGAAAATCGCGGTGACGGCCACCCCGGCCTGCCCGAACGCGTTCAGCATCGCTGACGACACAACCGTGATGACGGTCATTGCCACGACTACCATCAACGTCAGTTTCAGACTGAAGGCCCCGCCGCCGTGCTTGATCCTCTCCTCGGTTGGCGCCCTGGGCCGGGTAAACATCAATGCGCTGGCGTAGAGCAGTATGGTCACCGCCCCGCATAGAAGCGGCCATCCCAGCCAACGCAGCAGCGCCGGCTCCACCGCCCCGAGAATCAGTGCTATCTGTGCCAGGGTCGCCAGGTTGGCCAGCACTGCGGCCGCGCTCAGCACATTCATATTGAGCGGTTCCTTCGCGGCGATGTGTCCCATGGTCGCGACCGTCATCGTAGCGGAGGCAAACCCCGATGCAATGGCGCCGAGGGCGTAGCCATAGCGATTGCCAAGGGTGCGAACCGCGACGTGCCCCAGTGCCGCTACCGCCATCAACATGACAGTCAGGGCGCAAATGGTGCGAAGGTTGATGACGTTGTAAGGCCCCAGGTAACGGTCCGGGGTGAGGGGCAGTATGACCAGCGCGGCGATCAACAGCGTCAGGCCATCGCGCAACTCGGCAGCGGTCAACTGGCTGCGGGCAAAATGGTGCAGCACCTGACGGTTGGCCAGCAGCCCCGCCATCACCGCGCCTATCGCAGTAGCCAAGGCCGGTGCACTGACGCAGAGCGCGCCCAACACCAACACCGCGAACAATGCGACTTCGCTGGTGATGCCAGGGTCTTCGGCCAGGTTTTTCCAATACGCCATGGTGACCAATGCGCCCAGTGCCAGCGCAACAAACCCTAGCAATAAAGGTCCGCCGGTCCAGGCCGTGACATACCCCAACATCGAAGTAACGGCAAAGGTACGCAGGCCAGCAAAATCGCGCCGGCCCTCCTCACCCTTGCGCCGCTCACGCTCAAGCCCCACGAGCAGGCCGATTCCCAGCGCCGCGCCAGCGTTGACAAAGCCCAGGACCTCGATCACGGCCATGGCTCTACGGCGCCATTTGACGCACGTTCATCGGGACGCCGCATGAACGATCTGCGACGCTTGTGCGCGCGCAATCACGTCTTGCGGCCAGACATGGGGCGCGTCGATCCGCGCCTGCAATGTCCTGGTAAACGACAGCGCTTCACCAGCGCTCCTGAAACCTATGCAAAAGGCATCCAGGTGCACCATCCAGCGCATTTCTGCCTGCCGCTCCTCAAGCCGAATAATCATGACCAACCTCCCATGGCGGGTGAGCCTGGATTTCAAGATCAGGCACCAGCCTGCGCCCGATTACGCTGGACGGGTTGATCATGATCAATCATTGCGCTGTTGCTCGGTCGGCACCGATGCGACGCTTTCAAACGTGTTTGATGCAAATCAAGTTACCCAGGCTCACCACGCTCATGATCGATAGCGGAAACAGCCCGCGCGAAAGTCGCCCGGCGCCAACAGGTCTTTGCCCAGGAGGTTTGTCATGTCTACGCAACCACGCTTGATGCTGGTCGTTTCGCCACTGATGGAACACAACCCGGCGTTCGACCGGGCAGCCGCCCTGGCCAAGGCCGAGGGCGCCGCCTTGCACATTGTCGCTTTTGATTACCTGGAAGGCCTGGCCACGGCCGGCCTGGTCAACGAACAGGCACTGGAGCAGATGCGCCTGGGCTACATCGAACGCCACCGCCAGTGGCTGGAAGAGAAAGCCAGACCCCTGCGCAAGCTCGGCCTTGAGGTCACGACAGAAGTGCAGTGGGTGGAGCGCCCCTTGCAGGAAATCCTGGTCCACCTCAAAGAAGCATCGATGGAGGCACTGATCAAGACGGTGGACCCTGAGTCCTGGATCTCGCGCATGATGTTCACGCCTTTGGACGTGCACCTGCTGCATGAATGCAAGGTGCCATTGCATTTCGTCAACAAAGTGGTTCATGCACGTCCGCGTAAAATCCTGGCTGCCGTCGATCCGTTCCACCACGATGGCCGCTACCAAGGGCTCAACGACCGGATCCTGAGCGAAGCCAACAAACTGGCTGCCAGCTGCGATGCGGAACTGGAAGTCATCTACGCCTATGACCTGTCCTCCATCACTGCCGCCGAATACGGTTTTGGCAATGGCTCGCCATTCTTTTCCTCGACGCTGGCCCGACAGCTTTATGAATCCCAGGGTGCGACATTCGACGCATTGGCCGAACGCAACGGCATCGCCCCGGAACAACGCCGCATGATCATGGGTGATCCGGCCAAGGTGTTGGCCAGCTACGCCGGGGCCCACGACATCGATGTCATCGTCATGGGTCGCGTGGGCTATGGCGGCCTGGACAAGCTGATCGGAAGTACTGTGGAAAGTCTGCTGTACAAGATGCCGTGCAGCTTGTGGGTGATTGCGCCGCAGCAGTTGGATTGAGGCAGATGCCCATCGCCGATGACCTGTAGAGCAACCGCTTCAGGCCTGGCTTCTGCCACGTTGATTGGCGTCACATGCACGGCGCGCAGCGCGGCCAGCGAAATCGCAGGGGTTCACAGCCATTCATTTTTGACCTGAAAACAGCTTGGCAGAGGCCTGGAGTGCCTGAGCGTCGCGCATTTGCAAGGTGGCGCACAGCCCTCCTCCAGGGAGGTTCTCCAAATGGATCTGCCCGCCCAGGCGCTCGGCTATGGTGCGCACGATGGTCAGGCCCAACCCCGCGCCCTGATCATTGCCACGGCTATAGAACCGCTCGAAGAGCCGCTCACGCTCGGCCTCGTCGATACCCGGCCCCTGGTCTTCAACCGACAGTTCATAACAATCATCCTTCCTGGCCAGCCGTACCGTAATGACGCCATTGGCTGGCGAAAACCTGGCAGCGTTGGTCACCAGATTGTTCAAGGCAATATCAATGGCCACCGGATCGATTCGAACCAGGCCGATGTCGTCGCTGACATCCAGCACTGGCTCGAGTCCCTTGCTCAATAACCAAGGCGTCATCGGCACCAGGGCTGCACGCACCGTGGCAGCCAGATCGATCGGGGCAGGCGCCTCGGCAATCACCCGCGGTTCAAGCCGCGCCATGGTCAGCAGCTGGTTGACCAGGCGCGTGGTGCGATCGACCCCGGCGAGCAAATGCTCCAGGGACTCGCGACGACTTTGTTCATCCCCCGCCTCCATCAGGTTCTGTGCGTGCACCCGGAGTACCGCCAGGGGCGTGCGCATCTCATGGGCCGCATCGGCGATAAAACGCCGCTCACGGCCCATGACTTCCTGGATCTGCGCCAATACACGGTTGAGCGCCGCCTGCATGGGCTCAAGTTCTGTCGGCAACGGCATCATCTGCAGGGGTTCGAGTGAGCCTGGATGCCTGGCCCGCAATGTCGCCGCCATGTCCACCAAGGGCTTGAGCCCCCAGCCGATGGCCAACCAGATCACCGTGGCAAGAAGCACGCTGCCGATCAGGTTGGGCAGCACGGTATGCCGAACGATGCGATCCACCAGATCGGCGCGCACGTCGTCGCGCTCCCCCACCCAGATCTTGAGGCCGTACTGCGGGTCGTCCAGCACGAACGCCCGCCAAGTGTGGTTCTTCTGGTCCATCACCTCACTGAAACCGGCAGCGATCGGTGGCGAAGTGAAGGACGGCGCGCTGGAGGTGTGGACCAGCACGGAACCGTGTGCGTTCCAGACCTGGAAGGCAATCTTGCTTTCGTAGGGATGACCATCGACCTTGGGCTCCGCCTGCCCCAAGGCCGAGTTGAACGCCTGGTACAGCTCGGCATGCTCCTTGCTCGCCATGGGCATCCGCATGACGCCCTGCAGCAAACGGGCATTCTGGGCCAGTTGCGCGTCATAGACCTCGGCGATTTCGTGGTTGCTGTCGTGCAGATTGAAGACCGTGATGATCAACAGGCCAAGGAACAGCAGGCCCAGGATCAACGTCAGGGTACGGCGGCGGATCGAACTCATCGGTGCTCCTCCACCAGGTAGCCGACACCGCGAACGGTTCGGATCAGGTCGGTGGAGAACTTCTTGCGTAGATGATGGATATGGACTTCAAGCGTGTTGCTCTCAGCTTCCTCGCTCCAGCCGTACAGCAGTTGCATCAGATGGTCGCGGGTCATGACCCGCCCCGGCGGTGAGAGCAATTCGTGGAGCAGTTGATACTCTTTGGGCGTCAGTGCCACCGGCTTGCCCTGGTAACTGACTTGCTGCGTACCGGGGTTCAAGCTGATGCCGGCGTGCTCGATCAGCGCCTGGGCACGGCCCGCGCTGCGCCGCAGCAGGGCCCGTAGCCGGGCCTTGAGCTCTGCCAGGTCGAAGGGCTTGACCAGGTAATCGTCGGCCCCGGCATCCAGCCCTGCGATGCGGTCTTCGGTCGCATCGCGGGCAGTGAGAATCAGTACCGGCAGGTTACTACCACTCTCGCGCAAGCGACGCAGCACTTGCAGACCATCCATACGGGGCAGGCCCAGATCAAGTACCGCCAGGTCAAAGGCTTCACTGAGCAACGAATGCAGGGCACTGCTACCGTCCTGCAGCCAGTCGACGGTATAGCCCTCGCGAATCAGTGCCTGACGGATGCCTTCACCCAGCGCCACATCGTCCTCGATCAGTAATAAACGCACGCACACTCCTGTCAGTCGAGTTTCCTGTTCACATCTGCCAGCAACGCTTCGATTTCCTTGCGACGCCCGGCATCGGCGCTTTCCCGCCCTGACCGGGGCGCTGCCAACAAGGCTTTTTGCAAGGCAACCCTGGCTTCACCATAGCGCTTCTGACGGTAGAGGTGATCGCCCCAGAAGTACAGACTATCGATACCATTGGGATTAAGTTGCAATGCCTGCTTGAGCAACGGCTCGGCCTTGTCCGGGTCCCCGAATCCCAGAGGCCAGCCCGGCACCCGGTCATACAATGCGCCGAGACTGGTATAGGCCGAGCCTTGCAGGGCTTGGGGATCGAGGGTCAGGGCCTTTTCCAGATCAGCCTTGGCGTCCTTGACCTTGCTCAGCGCCCCTATGCCGCCCTTGGCACCGGCCCAACTGCTGTTGACGATGCCGGACCAGATCCACGCCTCGGCCACCGATTGGCGCTCCTGCTTGAAGGCCGACGTCTGGACGGCGAGTTTTTCGAAGGCCTCGGCACGTTGTCCCTCAGGCAGATCATATTGTATATGTGCCCAGCTTTGCTGGATGTCATGCAGGCGTTGCTGATCAGCGGCATCCAGGGCCCAGGCGCCTTGAACCAAGGTGCCCAGCAGTAAACCGACAAGGATTCTCTTCATGGTTTGGGTTGCTCGTTTTCGGGTTTATGACTCAGACGACGGATCAGCGGCAATTGCTTGCGCAGACCACGGTCGACCAGATTGGGCAGCAGGCTGTTGAGCCTTACGAAAAACCGCTCGGGCCAGCCCAGGTAGAGCTCGCGACGATCACCAATGATGGCGTGGATCACCGCCGACGCGACCGTTTGCGGGTCATCGACATTGGCTTTGAGCGCCTGGTTCAGGGCGTCGGCCGCCGGCGTGTTCATCGCGGTGCGGGTAGCCCGTGGCGCCACGTAGAGCACGCCGACACGGGTATCGGCCAGTTCCCGGCGCAAGGCCTCGGAAAATCCGCGCAAGGCAAACTTGCTGGCGCAGTAACTGGCATAGCCGGGGTAGCCGATGGATCCGTAGGTCGAACCGACGTTGACCACCATCGCGCTGTCGGCTCGCTTGAGCAACGGCAGAAGCAGTTTGGTCAGACAGATCGGCGCCGTGATGTTCAGCGCAAGCATGGCAGCGATTTCACTGTCATCGAGCTGCTCGAGCATGGCGAAGTGATTCACACCGGCGGCATTGATCAGCAAGTTGATGCCACCCAACGCCTCGGCGGAGGCCAGGACCTTGCGCCGGTCAGCCAGGAAAGTCAGGTCGGCACCGACCCAGTACAAATGTTGCGGGTAGCGTTCGATCAGCGGCTGCAAGGTTTCGCCATGCCTGGCCACGGCCAGTACCCGTGCACCACTGGCACACAGGGCCGAAGCAATCGCCAGGCCGATCCCGCCGCTGGCCCCGGTCAACACCACCCGCGCATCACACAGGCGCATGTTCATGCTCCCCGTCACGGGGCAAGCCCCGGAACATATCGGTGTAAAGCCGGTACACCACCTGGGAGGCATGAATCACCGCAGCCTGGTCCGCCGGATCGTCCAGCCTGTTCATCAAGCCGCGGTAGGTCTGCATGTGCTCGATATCCAGCGATCCGTGCGAGCTGAGGTAGCTGAATGCCGCGGGCGGTAGCTCCAGGTGTTGGCGGATGCTGTCGGCGGCGTGGGTCGCCAGGGCGATGCTGGTGCCTTCGAGCACATTGACCATGCCGAACAATCCGACTGGATTGCCCCGGGCGATCAGGTCGTAGAGATAACTGACCATCAGCTCGATCGGCAACGACGGCTGCCCGTCGCGCACGGCGTCCCTGTCGCCACCACAGGCGGCTATGTCATCCAGCACCCATTGTTCGTGGCCATATTCTTCCTCGATGTACTCGCACACGGCTTTGCGCAACCATTCCAGGCGCGCGGGCAGGCGCGCGCCACACGCCATCATCAACGGCACGGTGTGGCGCACGTGGTAATAGGCCTGGATCAGAAACGCCCGGTAAGCGCCCAGGCTGACCTGACCGTCGAGCGCATCACGAATGATCGGCAGGTTGAACAGCGTATGGCGCTCTTGCTGCGTGGCTTCTTGCAGGGTGTCGAAAAAACTCATGAAGGGGACTCCTCGGACAGAACGGATTCGGTGAGCAAGGTTCGGTAGTGCTCGACAATGGCTTCCCGGCGCGAGCGCCCATTGGCAGTGAGCAAGCCATTGGCCGCAGTGAAAGGCTCGTCCAGTCGCGTCCAGCGATGGACCTGCGCGTAACCGGGCAAGTTGGCGTTCGCCCGGCTCACTGCCAGCTCCAGCATCTGTGGGGTGCAGTCGACGCGGGTGGGCCAGAGCAAGGCATGGTTGTGCGGCAAGGCTTCGCCATAGACAAAGGCCTGGGCGATATCGCCGCCCTGGGTCAGCTCGGCCTCGACCCACTCGGGGTTGACGTTGCGGCCAAAGCTGGTGACGAACTGATGCTTCTTGCGACCCCGCAAGTAGAGGAAACCGTCATCGTCGAATTCCCCCAGGTCACCGCTGGGCCACCACGGGTCCGAGTGCGGGGCTTCCCCCAGGTACCCGAGCAGGGTCGCGCCCTTGATCATGACTTCGCCGTCATCGGCCAGGCGAAGCTGCACATGGGGCAACGGCCGGCCGACACTGCCACAGCGATGAGCCTGTGGCCGGTTGAGGCACACCACCGACGCGCACTCCGACAGTCCATAGCCTTCAAACACCGGCAAGCCTACCGCTTCGGCCCGTCTGAGCAGATCGTGGGACACCCGAGCGCCACCCACGGCGGCGAACCGCACGAGGTGGGGGTTGAACGCCTTTTGTTCGGCGGCCATGACCAGCATCAGCAGCAATTGTGGAACCAGGATCAGACTCTGCGCCCGCCGCTCGGCCAGGCAGCCCAGCAGGCGTGTCGGATCGACCCCGCTGACGCCCTGGATCCCGAGTGTTCGCTGACTGGGCACGCTGAGCATGGCACCGGCATACAGGGCCGCATAGCAGCCAAGGTTCTCCAGCAGAATCGCCAGGGGTAACAAGGCCAGGTGATGCCTTGCCTCGACCGGTTGACTGGCCTGCTCCAGCTCGCGGGCAACCCGCAGCAGACTGTCGGCGCTCAGGCAGACGCCCTTGGGCGTACCCGTGGTGCCGGAGGTGAAGGTCAGCTTGGCGGTGCCCGCCGGCAGACGGTTCGGCCCGGCGAAGTGTCGCTGCCAGAATTCGCCACTGTGCCGGTAGCCGGCGGCTTGAAGTTCTGCGGCGTAGGCTGGCTCTGCAATCACCCGCTCGGCCTGGCTCTGCTCCAGGCAGTGGCGACGTTGGGCCGGGCTGAAGAATCCGGGCAGGATGACGCAGGCCAGTCCTTCGAATAGCGCGGCAAGATCCCAGAGCATCATGTCAATGCCGTTGTCCAAGGCCAGCGCAACCACGCTGATCTGCTCATCCCGCAGCCGTTGCTGGCGCTGCTGGACTTCGGCAAACAGCGTGGCGTAATCCATCTGCGCCTCATCCCCCCAAAGAGCAATGGCATGCCCCTGGCGCTCGGAATGCCCACGCAGGGCTTGCTGGAATCGTTGCATCTCAGGCGACATGGCTGCTCTCCCCAGGCGCGGTGGACAGCTCCAGTCGACTGAACAAGCCGGTGTTGCGCAGATGAATGAAACCCGCGCGGATGTTTCCGACATGGACCCACGGCTGAGTGTCGTAGTAACGCCCCCAGAGATGACGATCCTCGCCCAGGCGCAGTGGATCAGCCGGGCACAGGGTCACGGGCTTGAGGCCCAGGCGATGGAAGCTGTTGACCAGGCCGGCATTGCCGGTGAACGCCACCCACTCCAGGCCGGCGACGGCCAACAAGTAAGTGATGGAGATGATGCTCAGCCGGGCGCTACCGGTGTCGCAGGCGGCCAGGTTGCCCACTTCGACGATGCCGGCACGGTCAACCGGACGACCGGCCGCAGCGCTGATCAAGGGCTCGATGGGCTCATCCAGGTAACGTTCGAGAAACAGTGGTTCTTGCGCAGCGCGGCGTACCCCAGCTACGGCACAGAGCGTGCCGCCGGCATCATCGAGTCCGAACAGCTCTGGCATGAAGTGACGAATATCGGCGCCATGGACCTGGCGGAAACGCTGCTGGATAAACGCTTCGAACTCAGCACGCCGAGGGTGAGCCGGCAGACCGTGGTGCAATTGGCGCAGAGGCTGTCCGGCGCCCCCGAAAGCCAGGGGCAAGTGGATATTCCAATCGAAATCAGGCATGGGCCGATGCTCTCCATAAACGTGTTGCTGGGGAGTATCGAGGCCTTGTCTTAACGAAGTCTGAAGATGGCATGCCAAGGCAGGCGGCCAATCAGAACGCAGTTCCAGTCGGACTGGAGTCCGAACGACGAGGCAGTGAATGCGTAACCGAACGGCCACCTGGACATGACCAAGCGGACGAGTTGATCAACACACCAGGTCAGGGCAACCGCGCCTATTCAACGGGCCAGCCCGCCGAGTTCGATATCGGGAAGCCATAAGGCATCTATGCACTGCTGCGAATCCTCCTCAGTCACGGGTTCAAGGTTGATCGGATCAAGACCCAGACCATCGACCAATGCCAGGGAAACGAGGCTGTTTTTTTCCAAGAGCGCCTGGGCCACGCATTGACATAGGGCTCGCGGCGACGCCCTTCGCGGATAATCTATTTCGGCTATTTCAAATTCAATTTCCAGCTGCGCGGTGCAGGTGCTTATCAAAGACTGTACGGCACGCGAGGCGAAGTGAAGCGTGACGAAATAACCCATCGCCAGCATCACCAGGGTGGCCAACAAGATAATTGCCTCCCTCCTCCAGACGCTTGCGCCAGATCGAAAACCGGGGAACCGCTCCGCCATTCCCCGCCAGCGGGCGCGGAAGGTATGAACCACATCAACGAATCCTTTGACTGTCATGACCGGGCCCTGCCCCAACGTATGGCTCAGAGCATGACGCCCGACGAGCGTCGTTGTTTGACTTGAATCAAACTGTGTTGAGTCCTTCTTGTTGAGTCGTGTGGTGACGGTGGGACGCGAGCGACGCGCAGACTTATTGCACCCGCCATAACCCAGGAATACCGAGCGTGGCTACATGACCGCTCATGGGCTGGCGCCGGCGCAGGCCGAGAAAAAATTAACGTCGTGTCCGAGACTAGTTGGCCACTCCACTTACTGGTTCTGCACGAACTGTTCCCCTCAGGCATGAGAATGTGTTGGTCCTGTCCTGCACCCACCATCGTTCCACGCCGCGCCCCTTACATATGCACGGAAATAAAATCCACGAAACAGCGCAGCTTGGGTGTGATGAAGCGGTTCGGCGGCCACAGCACACTGAAGTGGATGGTGCGGGTTACCTCTTGGGTGAGCACGGCCTTCAACGCTCCGGACTCAAGGGCCTCCTTGACGGCGAACTCCGGCAGGCAGGCGATGCCCCGACCCTCGATCGCAGCGTTGAAAAGCATGTCGATATTGTTGCAGACCAGCACGGCCCGCAGGTCCTGCGCGCCGTTGCGGGCTTTATCCGGTAGCGGCCAGCGCTCAAGCTTGCCGGTGGATGGCACCCGGTATAACAGGCAGTCATGGTTGCTCAAGTCGTCGGCGTCCGCGGGCGTACCCTGAGCCTGAAAATAGGCCGGGGCGCCCACCAGCAGGAAACGGAAAGCGCCCAATCGCCGCGCCACCAGGCGGGAGTCATTCAACTCACCGGTCCTGACCACCGCATCAAAGCCCTCCTCCACGACATCCACCAAGCGATCGCTGAAGTCGAGTTCCAGATGGATGTCCGGGTATCGCTTGGCAAAGCGGGACAACAACGTGAACAGGAACTGCCCGGCCAAAGGCAGGCTCACGCGCAGCTTGCCGCGCGGTTCGCTACTGGTGCTCGACAACTCCAGCTCCGCCGCTTCCAGTTCATTGAGCACCCGCTGGCAGCGGTTCAGGAAAAGCATGCCCTCCGCCGTCAGGTTGATGCTGCGGGTACTGCGATGAAACAGCCTGACGCCCAGGCGTTGTTCCAGGCGCGCGACGCTTTTGCCAATTGCCGATGACGACACGCCCAGTTGTCGTCCCGCCGCGACGAAGCTGCGGGTTTCGGCGACCTGGACGAAAACCGAGATTCCGCTGAGGTTGTCCACGCTCTCTCCTTGAGTTTGCGTTATGCATTGCGGAACGAAACGTCCGATGTGTCCGGAATTCTAGCCTCTGTTTCCCCTGCCGTCTGCGACCTAGCATGGCGACGTCCATTACAGCAGGGAATCGCGATCATGACCGCCAAAGAAACCATTCAACACTCCAGCGCTATCGCCACTGACCCCATGCAGGCGCGAATCGACGCCGCACTGAACAGCGCTATCGAAGAAAAACGCCTGGTGGGAGCCGTGGTGCTGGTCGCCCGTCGTGGCGAGATCACCTATCGCAACGCCGCGGGGCTGGCTGACCGGGAGGCTGGCCTGCCGATGCGCACCGACGCCTTGTTCCGGCTCTCTTCGGTGACAAAACCTATCACGTCGGCGGCCGCCCTGGCCTTGGTTGCCCAGGGCCGCATCGGCCTGGATGATCCTATCGCTCGGTGGTTACCGGAGTTCCAGCCAACCCTGGCGGACGGCACCCGCGTGTCCATCAGCCTACGACAATTGCTCAGCCATACGGCCGGCCTTAATTACGGTTTTCTCGAAGCCCAGGGTGGCGGCGCTTATGCGCAGGCGGGTGTGTGTGACGGGCTGGAAAGCGCGCCGCTGACGCTGGAGGAAAACATCCGGCGGCTGGCTACCGCGCCGCTGCTGTATCGCCCTGGCACCCATTGGGGGTATTCCATCGCGACCGATGTGTTGGGCGCACTGATCGCACGGGTGTGTGAAACCAGCCTGGCCGACGCGATCTCGCAACTGGTGTGCGAGCCTCTCGGCCTGTCCGACACCCGTTTCAATGTCGTCGACACTTCCCGGCTGACGGCTGCCTATCTGAACGACGATCCCGCGCCACGTCGCATGAAGGGCGTCGAAGTGATCGAGGTTTTCGAGAACACCGCTGGCATCCGCATGGAGGCGGATCGGGCCCTCGACAGCAGCGCCTACCCTTCAGGAGGTTCCGGGATGGTCGGCTCCGCCGAAGAGTTCCTGACCCTGTTGGAAACCTTGCGCCAGGGCGGCGGCGCGCTCATGCCAGCGAGTCTGGCCAAGGAAATGGGAACCGTCCAGACCGGCGACCTGGAACTCGCCAACTGGCCAGGCCGTGGGTTCGGCCTGGGGTTCACCGTGCTGACTGACCCACAGGCGGCGCAGGTGCCGGAGTCTGTCGGTACCTGGCGCCTGGGCGGGGCTTTTGGTCATTCCTGGTTTGTCGATCCGGCACAAGAGATCTCCGTCGTGGCATTCACCAACACCGCCTTCGAAGGGATGTTCGGGCAGTTCACCGTCGATCTGTGCAACGCCGTATACGGCGCTTGAATCACGCCTGCCTGGCGTTGCGATAAGGAGTCCATCATGAAAAGACCGGCTTGAGAGCCGGCCTTCATGCGAATGCAATTTGAGTTGTCCAGCTTTGTTTTGGCTACCTGCCCCATGGAATTGACCAGGCACCAAGGCCTTCGCCAGTGCCGCGGATCTTTATTGAAAGGTATCGACTCATGACGCATTCACGCCTGTACCACAACCATGCCAACGTGCGACTGGATTCCCTGACGGGGTTTCGATTTGTCGCAGCAGCCTTGGTGTTCTTCTTTCACGCCTCACTGACGAAGATCATCGGATTCAATCCGTTTGCCGACCAGCACATCGTCGCCGGCTTCCAGCGCTTGTTCAGCGTGGGTGGGTGGGTTGGGGTGTCGTTTTTTTTCATGCTCAGTGGTTTCGTCATTACCTGGTCCGCCCGCAGGAACGATACGCTCGGGGCGTTCTGGCGCCGACGCCTGGTAAAGATCTACCCTAACCACCTGATCACCTTCGTCCTGGCGATGATCCTGTTTGCCGTACCGCTGACCGCCGTCAGCGCCTGGTTGCCCAACCTGCTGTTGGTTCATGCCTGGGTGCCGGATATGTCGGTGTTCCTGAGTGTCAACGGCCCGTCCTGGTCGCTGTGTTGCGAATTGGTTTTCTACCTGGCGTTCCCGTTCCTCCTGCGCGCGTTGTGGAAGGTCCCTGAGAACCGACTTTGGCTAACCGCCGGCATGACGGTCTGCGCCATGGCCGCAACTCACTGGCTCATTGCCGAAGCTGTCAACGACCAACCGCAGATCGCCGAATACCCGATCTCCCTGAATCAGTGGTGGTTGGCTTACTTCTTTCCGCCACTGCGGCTGTTCGAGTTCGTTCTCGGCATGTTGATGGCGCGTATTCTGACGACGGGGCGCTGGATTTCCATCCCGCTGGCACCGGCCCTGGCGTTGGCGGCGGTGGCTTACTTCCTCGCAGGAGAAGTGCCCTTTATCTACAGGCTGTCACTCACCACTGTCATCCCGATTGCCTTACTGATCACCAGCCTGGCTGCCGCCGACGTTGCGCAACGCAAGTCCTGGTTTCGGCATCCGTTGATGGTTTGGCTGGGAGAGATTTCGTTCGGGTTCTACATGATCCACCTGCTGATCATGACGTGTGTGACCTCACTGTTGGACGGACAACGTTTTGCCGTTGTACCGGCGTTTTTCATTCTTGCCGCCACGTTCTGCCTGTCGCTCCTGGGTGGCTGGTTGCTATTCAAATTCGTTGAGCAGCCCGCCATGCGGCGCTGGGGCAAGGCCAAGCCGATCGAGCGGCCATTGAGTGTCCCTCAAATCTGATTTTCTCCATTTAGAAAGGATGCTTGCCATGTCATCGTTTACTCGCAGGTTGAGCGGCGTGCCCGCCTGGGCACTAGGCGCATTGGTGCTGGCGGCGCTTGCCGGCTTCGCGATCAGCATGAAGTCGCCCGTTGCCCAGGCTAACCCCGCCCCCGCACCGCTGCCCCAAGTGCAAGTGATGGCCGCCGTCACCCGTGATGTCGTCGACTGGCAAAGCTATACCGGTCGCCTGGTCGCCACCGACACCGCAGTCATCAAGCCTCTAGTGGCCGGCACGCTCATCAGCGTGCACTTCAAGGACGGCGCGATGCTGCGTAAAGGCGACCTGATGTTCGAAATCGACCCGCGGCCTTATGCAGCGGCGCTGCAACAAGCTCAAGCCGCGCTTGTGGCTGCCAGATCGATGAGTGTGTTTGCCCAGAAAGAGCTGGAGCGCTACGAGCATCTGATTGCCAGCAATGCCATCGCAAAAACCGACCTGGACAAGCGCATACAGAGCGCCAACGAAGCCCAGGCCAGGGTCAATGAGGCCCAGGCCAGGGTCGAGCTGGCAAGGCTCGATCTTGAACACACCCGCATTCTCGCGCCGTTTGACGGTCGGGCGTCACGGGTAGAAGTGACACCGGGCAATATCGTCGATGTGGGCGAACGATCCACGGCCCTGACTAATCTGGTGTCGATCTCGCCGATCTACGCTGACTTCGACGTGGATGAGCAAACCTTTCTGCGTTACCTGGGCAGCCGCCCGGCGGGCGATGCGGTACCGGTCATGCTCGGGTTGGCCCACGAAGAAGGTTATCCGCGCAAAGGCAAGCTGAGCTCCCTGGACAACCGGCTGGACACCCGGTCGGCCACTATCCGGGTCAGGGCCAGTTTCGACAACAGCAACGGGGAACTGCGCCCGGGCCTGTTTGCCAGGGTGCTGCTGCCGGGCAGTGCCAGCCGCCCCGCTACCTTGGTTGACGACAGCGCCATCGGCACCGACCAGGACAAAAAATACGTGCTGGTAGTCGATGCCGAAGACCGCGTCCAGTACCGGCAGGTCAAGCCTGGGATACGCCAGGGTGCGCTACGTGTCATCGATCAAGGTATCGAACCCGAGGAACAGGTTGTCGTGAGTTCCTTGCACCTGGCGACGCCGGGCACCCAGGTTGCGCCGGTACGCGCACCGTCACAGCCACAGGCGCAACAGTGATGAATATTTCCGGATTTTTCATCGACCGCCCGATTTTTTCCGGCGTACTCAGCGCCCTTGTATTGTTGGCCGGCATCCTCTCATTGGCGCGTTTGCCAGTGTCGGAATACCCCGATGTCGTGCCGCCGCTGATCGTGGTGAACGCTCAATATCCAGGCGCCAACCCCAAGGTGGTGGCTGAAAGCGTTGCCGCGCCCCTTGAAGAGCGCATCAACGGCGTGGAAGGCATGTTGTATATGCAATCCCAGGCCAACAGCGATGGGACGTTGGCGATCAACGTGACGTTCGCCTTGGGTACCGATCCCGACAAGGCTCAGCAACTGGTGCAGAACCGCGTCTCCGAGGCCTTGCCGCGCCTTCCGGCCGACGTGTTGAACCTGGGCGTCACCACCAGCAAATCGTCATCGACCCAGACCCTGGCGATCCATCTGGTGTCGCCCAACAATGAATACGACGCCAACTACCTGCGCAACTACGGCATCCTGAACATCAAGAGCCAGCTTGAGCGCATACCTGGCGTCGGCGAAGTACGTATCTGGGGCGGCGGCGATTACGCCATGCGGATCTGGATCGACCCCGACAGCGTGGCGCAGCGAGGCCTCACCGCCGGTGAGGTGGTCCAGGCCATCCGGGAGCAGAACATCCAGGTCGCGGCCGGCGTCATAGGCGCTTCGCCCATGCGCGCCGGCGTCCCGCTGCAGCTCTCGGTCAATGCCCAGGGTCGCCTGAAAACCGAAGAGGAATTCGGCAACATCGTCATCAAGACGGTGCCGGACGGGGGCGTGACGTATTTGCGCGATGTGGCCCGGATCGAGTTGGCGGCTTCCACCTACGCGCTTCGCTCGCTGGTAGACGGACAGCCAGCGGTGGGCTTCGGGGTGTTCCAGATGGCGGGCGGCAACGCCCTGGATATCTCTGCCCGTGCCCGGGAGATCATGGCTCAAGCCAAGACCGATATGCCGGCGGGCGTCGATTACAAAATCGTCTTCGACCCGACCCAGTTCGTTCGCTCCAGCATCGACGCGGTCATCAGTACCCTGTTCGAAGCCATCGTGCTGGTCGTGCTGGTCGTCATCGTGTTCCTGCAGACTTGGCGTGCATCCGTCATCCCGCTGCTGGCCGTGCCGATATCAGTCGTCGGCACACTGGCGTTCTTGCTGGCTTTCGGATTTTCCATCAATGCCTTGTCGCTGTTTGGCCTGGTATTGGCGATCGGCATCGTTGTCGATGACGCGATCGTGGTGGTGGAAAACGTCGAACGCAATATCAGCCAAGGCTTGTCCCCTCACCAGGCGACTCATCGAGCGATGGCAGAAGTCAGCAAACCGATCATAGCCATCACCCTGACGCTGGTTTGCGTATTCATTCCGTTGGCGTTCATGCCCGGTCTTTCCGGCGGCTTCTACCGCCAGTTCGCCTTGACCATTGCGATTTCCACGGTGATCTCGGCGTTCAATTCGCTGACGCTTTCCCCAGCCCTCTGCGCCCTGCTGCTCAAGCCCCACGGCGCACCGAAGGATCCACTGGAGCGTGGGATCGACAAAGTCATGGGGCGATTTTTCCAGGGTTTCAATCGTCGGTTCAAGCAAGCCGAGGACCGCTATGGCGCCGGCGTGCGCGGGGTCCTGGCACACAAAGGCAGGACGTTCGCCTTATTCGGCGTTCTGCTGTGTGCCTGCGCATGGCTCAGCCACACCCTGCCGACGGGATTCGTTCCGGCCCAGGACAAGGAGTTCCTGGTGGGCTTCGCCCAACTGCCCGCCGGCGCCTCGCTGGATCGCACCGAGCATGTCATCCAGCAAATGAATGACATCGCGCTCAAACACCCTGGCGTTGCCCATACCCTCGAGTTTCCCGGCATGTCCGTCAACGGCCTGATGAACTCTTCAAGCTCCGGAATCATTTTCGTGATTCTCAAGCCATTTGCCGAACGCTCCGGCGACGCGCTGGGAGCGAACCGGATAGCGGCAGACCTCAATGGCGAATTCAAAAGGATTGCGCAGTCCTTCACGGCGGTCTTCCCACCTCCACCCGTCCTGGGCCTGGGAACGCTCGGCGGATTCAAATTGCAGATCGAGGACCGGGCGAGCCTGGGGTATGTCGCTCTCGACAGCGCGGTCAAAGCGTTCATGACCGAGGCTGCCAAAGCACCGGAACTGGGACCACTGTTCTCCAGTTACCAGATAAATGTGCCTCAGCTGGATGTCGATCTCGACCGGGTCAAAGCCAAGCAGCTCGGCGTCTCGGTGACAGACGTATTCGAGACCCTGCAGATTTACCTGGGTTCTCTGTACGTCAACGACTTCAACCTTTTCGGGCGCGTGTACCAGGTTCGGGCGCAGGCAGATGCACCCTTCAGGGCTAATCCCGAAGACATTTCGCGCTTGAAGGTACGCAATGCATACGGCGACATGGTGCCCCTATCGACGTTGTTGTCGGTCAACCCCGGTTACGGGCCCGAAATGGTCGTGCATTACAACGCGTTTACAGCGGCGGACGTTAATGGCGCGCCTGCTCCTGGCTATTCCTCGGGCCAGGCGGAAGCGGCCATCGAGCGCATCGCCCGGCAGACCCTGCCCCAGGGCATACGCATGGAGTGGACCGATCTGACCTACCAGCAGCGGTTGGCCGGTAACGCGACCGGCTGGGTGCTGGCGGTCAGCACGCTACTGGTTTTCCTGGTATTGGCGGCACTGTACGAAAGCCTTTTGTTGCCGCTGGCGGTGATTCTGATCGTGCCAATGGGTGTGCTCTCTGCCTTGGCGGGCGTCTGGCTGACTGGAGGCGATAACAACATCTTCACCCAGATCGGCCTGATGGTGCTGGTGGGCCTGGCGTCCAAGAACGCGATCCTGATCGTTGAGTTTGCAAGGGATCTGGAGCGCCAGGGGCATACCCCTCTGAGCGCCGCCTGGGAGGCCAGCAAGCTGAGGCTTCGACCGATCCTGATGACCTCGATTGCCTTCGTGATGGGCGTTGTTCCCCTGGTGATTTCGACCGGTGCCGGTTCGGAAATGCGCCAGGCCATGGGCGTCGCGGTGTTCTTCGGCATGCTGGGCGTGACTGCATTCGGGCTGCTCTTTACCCCGCTCTTCTACGTGCTGGTTCGCAGCGTCGGCCGCCGGCTACCACAGCGAAAACCGATTGCCATTGCGGACACATATATCCGTTAACACCGGAACTCCAGCGCGTTTTTCTGCATTGGACGCGCCCCTAGACTGAAAACGTTCCCAACCCTTGCGAGAAATACCATGACACGTGTCGTTCGGTTTTATGAGTACGGTGATCCAGAGGTTCTGCGGATCGAGGATTTACCGGTCGCCCAGCCCGGACCCAATGAGGTTCGCATCCAAGTCAGGGCCATCGGTCTCAACCGCGCCGAGTCGATGTTCAGGCGCGGTCAATACCTTGAACAGGCTGAGTTCCCCAGCCGACTCGGGTACGAGGCTGCTGGTTTCGTCGAAGCCGTGGGCGACGCCGTACACGACTTTGAAATAGGTGATCCGGTCAGCCTGGTCCCCCTTCGAGCATCGCTCAATGGGGAACCTATGCCGAGCGAGCGGTCGTCCCGGCGGCGATGCTGGTCCGGCATCCCGACTCGCTCAGCATGGAGCAGGCCGCTGGAGTCTGGATGCAATATCTCACGGCCTGGGGCGCCTTGTTACCCGTGGCAAAGCTGGATGCGGGAGATTTCGTGCTGATAACCGCGGCGTCGAGCAGCGTAGGCCTGGCCGCCATCCAGATTGCGAACCGGGTAGGAGCGATTCCTATCGCAGTGACCCGTGGCGAGGAGAAGGTGCGCAAACTGCTGGCAGCCGGTGCCGTCCATGTGATCGTCAGCGACGTGGAAGACCTGACAGCACGTGTCGAGCACATCACCGCCGGTAATGGCGTACGGGTTGTCTTCGATCCTGTGGGCGGTCCGGCTATCGAGCAACTGGCGGACGCCACCTGTCGCGGCGGCATCATCATCGAATACGGCGCCCTGAGCAGCGAACCTTCGCCCTTTCCGCTGTTCACCGTGCTGGGAAAAAGCCTGACGTTGCGGGGATACCTTCTGCATGAAATCGTCAACGATCCCGTCCTGTTTGCCCAAGGCAAGAGGTTCGTATCCAGCGGCCTGGTTGATGGCAGCCTGTCCCCGGTGATCGCCAAGACCTTTGCCTTCGAAGAAATCGTCGAGGCCCATCGTTACCTGGAAGCCGGAGAGCAGTTCGGTAAAGTCATCGTGACCCTGGAGGACCGGCCATGAAAATGTTCAACCCGTTGTTCTTCATTGCCCTGGGTCTGTTCGGGGTCTACACCATCGAGTTCGGCGTGGTCGGTATCTTGCCCGTGATCATCGAACGCTACAGCGTAAGCGCCTCGGAGGCGGGTTATCTGGTAGGCCTGTTCGCCCTGATCATCGCGGTGTTCGGTCCCTTCATGGTGCTGTTGCTCTCGCGTTACAACCGCAAGCGGATCCTGACCTTGTCACTGTTCATTTTCGCCGGCGCCAGCGCCTTGTCGGCTTATGCGCCCAATTACGGATCACTGGCGGTCCTGCGGATCATTCCGGCGTTCTTCCATCCGGTGTATTTCTCGCTGGCGTTCGTCGCGGTGGCCTCTCTCTATCCCAAGGAACAGGCTACGCAGGCGACGGCCAAGGCATTTGTCGGCACCAGCATGGGCATGGTTCTCGGCGTGCCTATCACCACCTGGATCGCCGCTCGCTTCTCCTACGAAGCGGCCTTTCTGTTCTGCACCGTGGTCAATGTGATTGCCGGGCTGGGCATCATCGCCCGGCTACCCGATACCTTTGCCGGACAGCGGACGCCTTACGGGGAACAGTTGGCTATCCTGCGCAAACCGACGCTGTGGCTCAATATCCTGGCCTCCACCCTGATCTTCGGTGCGATGTTTTCGGTGTATTCCTACAGCGCCGAGTACCTGTCTCGTGAAGCCGGCATGAGCGGTGAGGTGATCAGTGCCCTGTTGATCCTGTTCGGCGTGGGCGGTGTGGCCGGTAATCTGCTGGCGGGCCGTTTATTGTCCAGGAACAAGGTAGGTACCACGCTGATGCATCCGATCATGCTGGGCGCGTCGTACCTGATCCTGCATTTCTTTGCCAGCCCGGCCATCTTGCCGATGGTCTTGATCATCGTCCTATGGGGTGCCACCCATACCAGTGGCCTGATCGTGACCCAGGTCTGGCTGACCTCCGAAGCCCCGGAGGCTCCTGAATTTGTTACCGGTCTGTATATCTCGTTCATCAACCTTGGCGTGACGCTCGGCGCAACTGCCGGTGGCTGGTTCCTGGCACGCATGGGCATGGAAGGAACCATCATCAACGGCCTTGTTTTCTGCGCGTTGGCAGCCGCGACAATCGCGACCAAGGTGCTCGTGTACGGGGCGCGACAGCCAGGTCTTACGCCGGAAACCCAAGCGGTTTTGCACTAAAGTCATTCATTGAAGACCGTGGCAAGCCACGGTCTTTTTCAAACTCAGCGGAGTTTCTATCGGTCAGAACCACTCGGACGGAGTCACGATATGGATGTTAGCAGCACCTCACTCACAGCCACGCAAACCGTCGATTTCCCTGTGGACAGCACCCAGTTCGACTGGGAAAACCTTCGATACTTCATTGCCTTTGCGAGGATACGGTCCCTGGCGGCTGCGGCACGATCGTTGAACGTCGAGCACGCCACCGTCTCACGACGGATAGCCGCCCTCGAAACGGCCCTGAAGATACGCTTGGTGGACCGACGCAGCCACCGATACGAGTTGACCGAAAACGGCGAACGAATCGCCCAATTGGGTAACCGCATGCAGGAAACGGCTTGTGCCTTGAGTCGCGCGGTCTGCGCGATTCGCACCGATAAAGTCGCGGACATTACCCTTAGCGCGCCTCCCCACCTGACGACACACTTCATTGCGCCACATCTGGGCCGGTTAAGGGAACAATGCCCTGACGTCAACGTGCGGATCCTGTCCAACCCACGCATGGCTTCCATGGCCAGGCGCGAAGCGGATATCGCAATCAGCGTCGGGCGCCCGACCGAGACGGATCTGGTCGTGCGCAAGATCGGCACCTTGGACTTCGGCTTCTTCGCCGCACCCTCCTATCTCCAGGACCGAGCGGCTTCAGCCTATGAATTCATTGCCCATGACGATGAGCAGGAACCCTCCCCTCAGCGCATCTGGCTGGAGAATGCGGCAGGCCAACGGCCCGTGGTGTTAAGGGTAAAATCCTTCGATGTACAGGCCGAAGCGGCCAGGGCGGGGGCTGGTATCGCGTTGCTGCCTGTATTCATGAGCGATGCCTCAGGTGGATTGCAAAGGGTCCCGGTCGAAGAGCAGCCATTACATGCTGAATTATGGCTGGTGGTCCATCGCGACATGCGAAATGCCCCCGGAATACGGGCAATGATGGACTTCGTCATTCATTGTTTTGCCCAGCAACATCGCTAATGAATGGTTCGACTCGACTGGGAAATTTTTAACAGCCGCTGTTAAAAACAACCTGTTTACAACCTGTGGGATATTGTCCAGTATCGAACCAGGTCAGGCAAATTAGCTGCCGCTTAAAGCGTGACCTCAAACAAAGCTGTATCGCTGCATTCCTACAATAATAAATCTCCCTGCCCGTACGATGAATAATGCTGCCGCTACCGGCAGACTGTTATACGTATTCGGCTGCGCAAGACATTGTTACTCCTGGTTGCCTCTGTTTATTCGAAGTAAAAACGGCACACTTGCGTGCCTTCGAAACATGATAAAGGGACTGTATTCATGAACCAGATAAAGATTATCGATGTCACGCTGCGAGATGGTGGGTACCGTAATGATTTCAACTTTACTGTTGATTACGCCCAATCTGCAATTTCTCAAATGATCGAAGCCGGCATTCCTTATTGCGAGATCGGTTACCGCAACGGTTCGTTTGTGCGCAAGCATGAGCATGGTCTCACCAGTGCTGTCGACGCTCGCTACCTGAACGCGGTCCATGCGGCCGCAGCGGGTAGGATCGACCTGTGCGTCATGGTGCACCCGCACAACGTCGATACCAGCGATTTCCAGTTGCTTCAAGAGCATGGCGTATCAATGATCAGGGTTTGCCTGCGCCGCGACCGCCTGGAAGATGGGCTGGCCACCGTGCGGCTAGCCAAGTCCTACGGTTTCCAGGTAAGCGCGAATATCACGCACGTCACGACGCTGGGGCCCGCGGAAATATCCGATATGAGCCTGCGCGCGGAAAACGCCGGGGCAGACTTGCTGGTGTTTGCGGACTCAAACGGCAACATGATTCCGACCGATGTCGACCGGCTGATCACGCGAATATCCAGCCGGGTCCTGATTCCCCTGGGCTTTCATGCCCATAACAATCTCTCCCTGGCGCTTTCCAACTCAATCGCCGCCATGGATGCCGGGGCCGAATACATCGATGCATCCATTTGCGGCATGGGAAAGGGAGCCGGCAACCTGCACTTGGGTGTGTTTGTCGCGTACCTGCAGCGTGCCGGTATTCGCAATGACTATGATCTGGTAAGCGCCCTGCATTTATCCCAGCTCACCGCCGACACTGTGCCGGCCAGCAGCCTTCCGTTGTCGCTGACGGATGTCATGATGGGCACTTACAACATGCCCTTCGATGTTCAGCAACGCCTAGATGAAGTGATAAAGGCGCACCGCCCCGCTTCAACTTTCCATGCTTTGCAAATATTGCATGAACAAGGCAACCGCAAATCGGAAAAACCTATAAAGCCGTTACCGACAACTCTGTCGCCCTCACTTGCAAGTGGAGGTATTCGCTAATGAGCCAGCGCCAACAAGTATGTGTTCTGGCAGGCGACGGCATAGGCGTCGAAGTCACCGAGGCGGTACTGCCGCTATTTGAAGCCCTTGAGTTGCCCATCGATCTGAAGTTTGGAGATATCGGTTGGAGCTGCTGGCAGAAGGAGGGAAATTGCATTCCGGATAGAACCTGGGACCTGATCAACGAAAGTAACGCAACGCTGTTGGGAGCCATTACCAGCAAGCCTCTTCGTGAAGCAGAAGCAGAACTTTCGTCAACACTCAGGGGGACCGGGCGGGTTTATGTTTCGCCAGTAATCCAGCTTCGCCAGAAACTCGGGCTGTTTGCCAACGTGCGGCCTGTTACCGATGTGCTGGGCAATAACCGCTATCGCTTTTCGGTGATTCGAGAGAACACCGAAGGCCTGTACGCCGGGCTGGATTTCGCCAGCATTCCGCAAGCCTTCGAGCCGATACTGGCTGAGCGCGAACGCAACGGAGCGCCGTGGACGCGCGAGAGCTGCACCGACGCCACGATGACGGTGCGTCTGCAAACCCGCGCAGGGCTTTTGCGGCTGTTCCGCTTTGCGTTCGAGCACGCGCGCCAACAAGGCTACGACCGCGTCACGCTGGCGGACAAGCCCAACGTCCTGCGGTACAGCGGCGCGTTTGCCCGAGAGATCCTGGAATCGGTTGCCGCGGATTTCCCCGACATCCAATGCAACATCGATAACGTTGACGCCGTTGCGTTGTGGATGGTTCGACGGCCAGAACGCTTCGGGGTGATCGTGGCGGAAAACATGTTCGGAGACATTCTTTCCGACCTCGGGGCTGGCGTCATGGGTGGCCTGGGCCTGGCTCCCAGCGCGAACATCGGGGCCCAGGGAGCCTACTTCGAACCCGTGCACGGCAGCGCGCCCGCCTATGCGGGCCAGCACCGGGCCAACCCGAGCGCGATGTTTCTGTCCGTCGCGCTGATGCTTGAACACCTTGGACATGCCCACGCCGCCCAAGCGACTCGAAACGCGGTTGCCCAGGTGGCACGCAGTGATTGCCGCACCTACGACCTGGGCGGAACGGCCAGCACCTTCGAAGTCGCGACGGCCATCGTCAAGCACACCCTCGAAGGGGCGGCACTGCTTGACGGGGTGACATCCCGGCAGTCCGTAAACCAGGACAAGCACGCCTTGAAAAAAGGAGCCCACGCATGAACGCGATCATTTCTCCCGTCGTGAAAGACAACGATGCACTGCTCAAAGCCTGCGAGGCACTCGACACCGCCAGTCTGTCGGACGCACTCGACAGCCTGGGACTGGCCGGGGGCCTGGCAGGTCTCAATCAGCAGGTCCCGGGAACCCGCTGCGTGGGCTTCGCCTACACGGTGTTGTATGAGCCCGTGCATCAACGAAGCGGCTTCAGGACCGCTGCCAACTACATCGATGAGGTGCCGTCCGACGCGGTAATTGTGTCCAGCAACCCTGGGCGCACCGACTGCACGACATGGGGCGACATCCTGACCCACGTCGCGAAAAGCCGGGGCATTCGCGGCACGCTGATCGACGGGGCCGCGCGGGATATCGATACGGTCCAACGCCTGAACTACCCACTGTTCAGTCGCGCCCGCTTCATGCAATCGGCGAAGAACCGAGTGCAGCTCAAGGCAACCCAGGTTCCCGTGCAGATATCCGGCGTCACGGTCAATCCAGGCGACCTGGTGATCTGCGACAGCAGCGGCTGCCTCGCCATACCTGCCGACAAGGCCGAACAGGTCATCCAACGCGCCCAGGCCGTCGAGCAGACCGAGAAAGACATCATCCAGAGCGTGAGCGATGGCGCCACCCTGGAACAGGCCCGCGCCCTGCACCGCTACGACCAGCCCTGGCTGTCACCCAAGGAAAAGCAAGCCAACGTTTGAGTTACGACTTATTCCATTCATTTGAAAGAGTACTCATGACATGACCACTGCAAACGTTTCCATTCGCAAACCGAATCCGGTGCGCGACAGCCAGAACAAAATCAAACTCGGCGTGTTCGGCTTCAATATTGAAGGCGGCTGCACGCTGACCACCGCTCCGGAGCGCCACCGAGCGGCTGACTGGCAAAGCAACCTGGCAATCGCCACCCTGGCCGATCGAGCAGGCCTTGAGCTTTTGCTGCCCGTGGGTCGTTGGCGCGGCTGGGAAGGCGCCAGCAATCCGATGGGCGTCTCCTACGAAACCTACACCTGGGCCGCTGGCCTCGCATCGGTCACCGAGCAGATCGCACTGTTCACCACGTCGCACTTGTCCACGGTCCACCCATTGTTTGCCGCCAAACAGGCGGCGACCATCGACCACATCAGTGGCGGCCGCTTCGGGTTGAACATGATCTGCGGTTGGTTCGGCCAGGAAATGGGCATGTTCAATGGTCACCAGCGTGACCACGACAAACGCTACGACCATGCCGATGAATGGATAGAGATCGCCAGAAAAGCATGGGAGGCCAACGGATACTTCGACTATGAGGGCGAGTTTTTCAACGTCAAGCAAGGCTACGCCGAACCCAAGCCGATCAACCGGCCGTTCCTGATGAACGCTGGCGGCTCTCCAAGGGGTCGCCAATTCTGTGCCAAGCACTGCGACGCCGCGTTCCTGATCCTCAAGCACGAAGATGACGACGACACCATCCGCGAACAGATCAAGGCCTACCGCGACCTTGCGCGCCTGGAACATGGCCGGGAACTGCAGATATGGGTGTATGCCTACGTCGTTCACGAAGACACCCTGAGCCAGGCGCACCAGAAGCTCGACTACTACGTGACCCAGCATGGAGACGACGCCGCGCTGGATAACGTGACCCGCGAGATCGGTGTGCAGAGCGGTATGTTCAAGGACGCCGCCGATGCCGAGCGTTTCCGTTTCCATTTCAAGGCGGGTTTTGCTGGCGTGCCGTTGGTGGGTACCTCGCAAATGATCGTCGACCAGATGCAGCGCTGGTCCGACCTGGGTGTGGACGGCATCAACCTGACCTGGCTGGACTACCAGAGCGGGCTTGAGCGCTTCGTCAAGGAAGTGTTGCCGTTGATGGAGCAAGCCGGCCAGCGCGCGCCGCACAAGCCTGTCAGGATCATGGAGGCCGTGGCATGAGCAGATATTCTCGAGCCCGCAGTGTTTCGGGCAACGTCGCGATCCTGCCGATTCCTACCGACGTTGATCCGGGCGAATTGACGGATCAGTTCAAGAACGCCATGCGCAGGTTGACGTCCAGCGTAGCGATCATCGCCAGCCGCGACGGCGATGACCCCGTGGGCATGGTCGCGACTGCCGTGATCTCGGTGAGCACCTCGCCCCCTGCGCTGCTGATTTGCGTCAACCGCTCCGCCAGCCTCCACAGCCCGCTCACGCTGTCCGGGCGCTTTAGCGTCAATCTACTGAGCGCGGCCCATAGCGCTCTGGTGCCGGTGTTCGCCGGGCAGGTCAAAGGCCCCGAACGTTTCGCCCACGGGCAATGGGAAGATGTCCAGGGTCTGCCCTGCCTGGCGGATGCGCAATCGAGCCTTATCTGCACCTTGGACAAACGCCTCAGCTATGGCTCCCACGATGTGATCATCGGCCGCGTCGACGCAGTCCAGTTCGCCGAGCCTATCAATCCACTGCTTTGGGAAAACGGCAGCCCGGCGATATCCGCCCGGCTGACGCAATGACCCACCCCCATCTCCAGGAGAATGACTCATGACTCAGATCGAACAATTCCAGGCGCCACAATCGGGCGAAGACCAAGCCATTTTTCTGGTGAACGTCGTCCATGTGAATCCAGGCCAGCAAGATGCCGCCCTGGCCGTCCTGCGCGATACCGTCCAGTACGTGGCGCAAACCTACCCGGCCTTCCAGTGGAGCCGACTGTACAAAAGCCTCGACGGGAAGACCGTCATCAACCAGGCGCAATGGACCAGCAAAGAAGCCTTCGACTCGTTGTTTCAGGACGAGTCATTCATGTCACGTTATTCGGGCCTCAAGGACACCGGGACCTGGGAGTTTCACCTTTACCAGGTGAGCGATTTCATTCCCCAGGCGCTGACCGCGGCCCTCATCACTGAGTGAAAAAAAAGCCGAAACGGGCAGGCCCCGCTGGCCTGTCCGTACGACAACAGGAGTATCGATATGGCTGATCTCAACACGCGCCTTACACAACGCTTCAATATTTCCCACCCCATCGTCCTCGCGCCCATGGGGGGTGCCTCGGGGGCGAAACTGGCTACCGCGGTATCCAAGGCCGGTGGATTGGGGCTGGTCGGCGCCAGCTACGGCGACGAACAGTGGATGCGCACCGAGCTGGCGCCCATGCGAGAGCTGAAACAGCCATGGGGCGTCGGCCTGGTGATGTTCACCGTGGCACGGAACATGGCGCTGCTGGATCTGGCACTGGAATACGGACCCAACGCCATAGCCTTGTCATTTGGCGATCCTGCGGCATTCGTGCCGATCATTCATCGGGCCGGCGCAAAAGTTATCGTGCAGATCCATGAGCTGGACCAGGCCAGTGCGGCCCTGGACGCCGGGGCCGATGCCCTGATCGTCCAAGGCGCCGAGGCAGGCGGGCATAGCTTGCGCCGCGGCCTGATGCCACTGTTGCCCGCCGTGCAGGATCAAGTCGGCGACAAGGTTCCGCTGATTGCGGCCGGAGGTATCGCAGATGGGCGTGGCGTGGCGGCAGCATTGATGCTGGGGGCCGACGGAGTCATGTTAGGTACACGCTTCCTCGCGTCCGAGGAGGCCCTGCCTTCTGCCGCGTTCAAAAAGCGCCTGATCGAATCCAGTACGTCGGACACGGTGCGCACGCGAATTTTCGATCTGGTGCGCGGCATCGAATGGCCTGAACACTACAGCGGCCGGGCCATCGCCAACCGGTTTTCGCAAGCGTGGCTGGGCCGCGACGAGGCACTGCGAGAGGCGCCGGATTCGATCCGACAGGACTATGCCCGGGCGGTTCTCGCCGACGATCTCGACAACCGCGCGATATGGGCAGGTGAGGTTCTGGATCTGGTCGGCGACATCAAGCCGGCACGCCAGATCGTCCACGATTTGTTGAGCGAAACCACGCGAATCCTGCGCAACAGTCAACAACTGTTGGCTCTCGACAAAATCGCTTGAGCACCCGGGAGAAAGATTATGCAAACGTCCAATGCAGTAAGCTGCCAATGGGGCAACGGCAATCAACTGGCGGTGGTCATGTCACCGGTCATGCCCGTTTGGGATGAAGGTCTGTTCTTCCAGCCCATGATCGCGCCTCTGGTAAAAGCGGGTTACCGGGTGGTCGTATTCGACACGCTATCGCTGCTGGCTGACGAGAGCGAATCCCTTGAAGATTTTTCGCAGCGTTGGCAACACGTGTTGTCGGCGCTGGGCCATATCGATCTGCTGGTAGGCTCGGCCCTGGGTGGCGCGGTCGTCCAGGCGTTACTCGGCACCCGCCTCGCGACCCGGGTCAGCAATGTGCTGTTGCTGTCCTCCCCTGCGCTGGCGGATGGAATTCTAGATGGTCGACTGGGGAAAATGGCCGATCTGGCCCTGCTTGGCGATCTTGAACAAGCGCTTCAACTGCTCGATCAATTCGTACAACCGGCGACCCGGACACGCCCCAGCGGGCCAATCGACATCGACCAAGCCAGTGCCGCACTCCAGGCCAAGCGCCTGCACCTGGGTTTCCGGCTGCTCAATCGCCTCGATCTGCGGCAGGCCAGCCACAGTTTTCCCGGTGCGTTACTGACGGTCTATGGTGAACAGTCACAGCTGGTGCGCGGTATCAACGTGCATGTCAACGAGCAGGCCCGCCATTACCGCTTACCCATTCCCGATGGCGGCATGCGCCCATTGCTCGACGCGCCGGCATTGGTCATGCGCACCGTGCGCGAGCACTTGGGCATCAATCTGGAGGTGGCCGCATGAGCCACCCACGGCGTTTACTCGAAGCTGACTTTATCGATGTGCATTATCACGCAGGTCCCGACGCCTACCTGCGGCGCCACGGTGTGATGGAGACCGGTCGGCGCTACAGCTCGCTGAACGGCTGGGTGGTGCTGAAGAACCACCTGGGCTGCAGCGCTTCACAAGCCTGGGAGGCCCGACAGGAAGGACTTCCCGTCTCCGGCTCGGTGGTACTCAATGAAATCGTCGGCGGTATCGATTTCCGAGTGGTACAGCGTTCGCTGTGCCAACACGGAGACAGCGAAGCCCGGCTGATCGTGCACCTTCCCACCGTCACGGGTCGCACCCACCAGTCCCGCCTCAAGCGCAACAGTGCCCATTGGATCCTGGATAAATACCCGATCCGGCCGCTGACCGTCAGCCACGAAGGGAAACTGAACGGACAAACATTGGATGTGCTGCGGATGGCCCGGGACTACCCGATCGTCATCTCTACCGGCCATGCCGACGCCCAGGAAGTGCGTCTGTTGATCGACGCGGCGGTTCGGTTGGATGTGCCCCGATTGATGCTCAACCAACCGGCCAATCCTTTAACCGGTTTGGACGCCGGTGCCCTGCTGGAGTTGGCTCAAGCGCCCATGGTCTACACCGAACAAACCGCACTGACCTATCTGCTCGGCTACCAGTCATGGGAAGACTTCACCCAGGTCCTGCGCGACGTGCCCAGGGCGCTCTATAGTTCCGACCTGGGCCAGACCTCTCAACCTGATATCGAACAATGGCAGGTAGACAGTTTGCTTTGGTTCGAACGGATGCGATTAGGCAGTCAGCGAGCGCAGCAGGTCACCCGAGGGAATGCACAAGAACTGTTGCGACTGGAGCCGTAGCGCGGACGGACCGGTGCTTGTTTGGCGCGTCTTGCACTAACGCCGCGAGCACCGGCGTATTCCCGTCGACGCCACCTGCATCTGGCTAACCACCACGTACCCAAGAACTGTTTTTGTTAGCCTCGGAAGCTGGACAGTGACTCGATGGTTGCAGTGGAGCCACCGCACACAATGACCAACACGTTGCTGAAATCACTCAGGGCCACTTTGTTTCCGTAGAGCAGCGCCAGGGCCGCCCCGCAGGCTGGCTCGACCAGCGTACGGTGGTCATTCAGGTAAACTAGGCACGCGCCAACAGCCTCTTGATCAGTAACCTGCACCGGTACCACTCGACGCTCTTTCGAAATGTCGAATGCGCGTTGACAAACCTGCCTGGCACCGAGCGAGGTTGCCGCTCCGGACAACACCGTTACTTCCGTTAGCTGCCCCGCTTTGATAGACGCATTGAACGATGCCATTCCCTCCGTCTCGACGGCGTAGATCGGGATGCTACCAAGGCCATTACGGCACAAGCCCCTATCGACACCGGCCAGAAGGCCACCACCGCCGACAGAGAGCACGACGGCATCGGGGCGGACACCTTCGGCAACAACCTCATCAATCATTGAGGCGTGCCCTTCCCACAGGAGCGGATCGTCGAACGGGTGGATGAAGGCGTCATCAGATGTCAGCAACGAACGGGCAAGCTCATTCGCCTCGAACCAAGACTTGCCATGAACGATTACTTCAGCCCCCTCCAAGCCCAACAGGTTTCGCGCCCGCTCAGTAGTGGTTTCTGGAACAACGACGATGACAGGAACGCCAAGTCGACGCCCGGCATAGGCAACCGCCAGTCCGGCATTGCCGCCTGACGAAGAGATAAAGCGCTTGGCACCCCGGGCATGATGTTGCTCGCAGGCGTACCCCACTCCACGAATCTTGAACGAGCCAGAAGGTTGTGCTGCCTCCATTTTCATCCATACCTTGGTGCCAGCCAGTTGACTAAAAGGCAGGGATTCCAGAAGAGGGGTCTTGATGCTCAGGGACATATTTTCAGCTCCGTATCACGAGGTACTCATCAGGCCAGCGCCTGTTTTAAAGCCAGCGCGTAATCAAGCTGACTGCGCCTTTTTCCTGAATCCATTGGTTCCTAGGGTCAGAAGGTGTAAACCTTATTCAGGACGCGACACCCTATAAATTCCTGAGCCCCGCTGGTGTTTCGATACAGGAAACCAAGCGTGACGCTTCAATGCTATCGCATCGATGAAGCCGAACTGGCCCGGAAAAATTCATGGCATCAAGCAGGTGGCTGATCCTCTCTGGCGCAGGATGGAAAATATCGAGCATCTGCAATGAGCAACCTTTATCTTCAAGCATCGCTGCAGGGTGCGCCGGCTGTCCCCATTGAATCAGGCTGGGGGCGGCTCCCCCCAAAGGCAATCCACCGTCCGCCAAAATCGTAATATCCCAGCACAACTCACCTCGGCTCATCGGCTGTACCTGGCCGACGACTTCCGCGAACATCGAGCCAAGCGATTTCAGGCTGTCGGTTCCAGCAACCCAATGGGCCAGCCGAGGAGACGCGTTGTCTGGTAACCCGTCCAGGGCGAACCAGCGAGGCCGCCCTACAGGCGGGGCCGCCGGGTTGATAGCGATCACTTCCAGATAGAAACTCGTCCCCAGTCGCAGCAGCTTGTTGTGGGTTCCCATAAGCGAATGACAGCCGCCTTGTTGAAGCTCCACACCCAATCGTTGACTCACGAAGCGCTCACCCGCCTCCAACGTAGGCGCCACGACGACTAAATGGTCCAGTGATGTCTGCATGACGGCTCCTAGATCCCTGCCCGCAATTCACGTGGCGACAGACCATAGTGTGAGCGAAAGCGCACCGCAAAACGTGAAGCCGAGGCGTAACCGCAGGCCGCAGCAATTTCCCCGATAGGGCGAGACGTTGTTTGCAACCCTTGCAACGCCGTCGCCAGTCGAACGCTCTCCAGGATATTCCTGAAACTGTCCCCCTCATTCGCCAATTGGCGACGCAACGTCGACTCACCCAGGTTCAGGCGTTGTGCGATGGTCGCAACCGTCCAGTCTTTCTCCGGGTTGCCCATGACGATCTGCTGCACACGTTCACGAACGGGGTCGTTGCGTCCCATCAGCAGAGGTCCGGCCTGGCCACCCAGGCACAGACTCAGAAGAACCGCCTCCCCATAGAGCGCGCGTAATGCATCCGGGGAGTTCGCATGGATAGAGGCCAACAATTGATCCCACGCCTGTGTGGTGTGCCTGTCCAGAGGGACGCATAGATCGGTCTTCAGTACACCCTGACGGCTCATGATCTGCTGGCTATACCGGGCGCTGAAGTTACGCAATATCGAGATGGGAAAGGTGACTGCATCGGCGATGTAGTGACCGTGAAGTCCGGGGAAGTTTGAGAAGCCCAGCTCGCGTCCGGCAGGCATCAGAATCAGATGTTGCGGCCCGGCGCGCATCTCCCGATCATCCCATTGCAACAGCTTTTCCCCTTGTCGCACCCGACACAAGGTGGTCACGAACACCGGCATCCTTGGCAAGGTCAATGGCTGTCGCGCCCGTATGACACACGCATCGATAATGTTTTCCCGGTGCTGTATGCCGTCACAAGGGCGCATCGTTCTTAACGTCCGTAAGTTGAAGTAATAGTCGCTTTGGCAAGGGCGTTGGCATTGAGCATGTAGCCAACCAAGGCACCACTGGCCTCACTGTCGAGCGGTAGCTTATCTACTTTCAACGCCCATACGGTGAATTGATATCGATGGGGTTTATCCCCTACAGGTGGGCAAGCCCCGCCAAATCCCGGCCGGCCATAATCGGTCCGCCCTTGTACTGCGCCGGCAGGCAGGTTCGCTCCCACGCCTCTTGGCAAGCTATGGGTAGAAGTCGGCAGGTTGACCACCGTCCAATGCCACCAACCGCTACCGGTCGGCGCATCGGGATCATAGACCGTGATTGCATAACTTCTGGTACCGGCGGGAGCGTTTGCCCAGGAAAGCTCAGGAGAAGTGTTGCCACCTTCGCAACCGAAACCTTGGAACACTTCGCGTTTGGTCAGCGGACGGTTGTCAGCAATATCCTGGCTGGTCAGTGAGAAGTCGGCGGCATATCCACTGAATGCTACTGCCATGGAAAGTGCAGGCAGGACTGATCTGATGTTCATCGCGGCTCCATCTGAGTCTTAGAGTGAAGCTCGAGTCTAGGTTGAACAAAGCGTGGCTACTGTGCCGAAATGCTCGATAAGCGTGCCGAAATGCTCTTTTTTGTTTGGGAAGCGATCCCCTGGCTTCCGTGGGCGATTTCGCCTCTAACCCACAGTTGTGCTCAACCTCAACACTACCCGTTTCGCGCCGCGCAAACGCCAGTCGCCCTCGCCGCAGTGAGTTCCGCCCAGATACCACGGCCATCGGTCGAAACTGCGTGTGTAAGTGGTACTACTCCCCTCCGCGCTTTTGGTAGCAGGCGCTTTTGGACAATTGACGCTTCTGGTCAGCCCTCGCAACACTTCACGCCGCTCACAATAATAATTACTGCCGGGCGCCTAGGCGTGCGGATGAGACAAGGAGTTCTTAAATGCTTGGTTACTATGCGCAATACAGCAAGGAATACATCACAACCCTGATGGTGGTGACCACCCTCTTCTTTGCCTTGCCCATCTTTTTCGCCCCGCTCCAATGGGCCCGGCTTATGCGCTGGAGCGTCCCCGAACACGAACATCTGGCTATCTATTTCGGCCGTTGCCTCGGTGCATTCATCCTTGTCGTTGAAGTAGCGATGTTGCGTTCAGCCACCACCGGCACCAGTTTCAGTTATGCCTTCGATATTCTTTTCGTGGTCTTCACGCTGATGTTCTTCGTGCATGTCTACGGCGCAATCAAACAGATCCAGCCTATTACCGAAACGCTCGAAATCGGTTTCTGGATGATCCTCTTCGTACTCAATATTCTGTTCTACCCAGCCGCCAGCATCACGCTGTAAAACCTTCACTGGCCCGCGACCGGAAGTTCGCCGGCCGCCGTTCAACCCTATTGAAAGTCAGCATTGCCTGGCGCCATCGCGTCGGCGTCCCCGTGTCCGCCGGACGCTCCGCCATGGTCGTTCAGCAACGCGATGACCACTGTCACCTACACCGCTGACTTTCTACTCTGCTCACTGCCTTGATGAGACATCACAATCGGACCTAGGATCGCAAAGGCAAGAACAGACATGAAGAGGAGAATCAGCCCCATGAGCCCGAACCTTGCCGATCTTTATAGCGACTACATCGCCTGCCTGAATGCACAGGACTGGGAAAACCTGGGCCATTTTGTGCACCCGGATGTGGTTCACAACGCGAAACCATTAGGGTTGCACGGCTATCGAAGCATGCTGGAAGCAGATTATCGGGCTATCCCCGACTTGCGCTTTGCGATTGCATTCCTGGTGATCGACCCACCTAAGTTGGCAGCTCGCCTGGCCTTCAATTGCGCACCGGTTGGGGAATTCCTGGGCCTGGCGGTGAATGGGACACGCATCTCGTTCGCCGAAAACGTCTTCTACGCGTTCGAGGACGGCAGGATCCGCGAGGTCTGGTCGGTCATCGATAAGACAGCGATCGAAGCTCAGCTCCGATCAGCGTAGCCTCAGCTCTTCAACCAGGCCCTGTCGCAGCCGTCCTGATGGTCGAGATCAGCCAGCGCTACTCGTCGGCACTCTTCATATGAAAAATCGTGTACGGCAGGATCAGCGTATCGGCGACGAAACTGAACGGCAGGTCAATGACTGCAAACGGCGTCAGGGCACTCATGGCCCCAGCGTTGTCGTCCGTCGCGCCTTTGATGATCTCCAGATCGACAGTAACGCCGCAGTAAGGATGGAGGCCGCACATGTGCCCGTAGCTGGAGCTTTCGTTGACAGTCGCGCACCCTGGCAGCAGCGCCATGGTCATAGCCGTTAGCATCAACCGCATGATGTACCCTCACCCTGGAAGGGCGAGACTGTAGCACTGAAACCGGCCCACCTCTCATTGTTGCTACGGAAGATTTTGCAGCGCGTCGTCTACAGCGCGGGACGTTGCGACTTGTCCCACTCCTCGCCGTGGCCGCGCTATACCCTCAGCGGCAGCTAAGTGACAACCTCGAGCGGCATCGCAGATTAGGTGCGAGCGTGCTTCCCTCAATCAACGACAGGATGCCCCGAACGATGGAGTTGGGTGACCTCGCCACACTGCTGGGGTATCGCGCGCCCCCAAATTTCAGGCAAAAAAAACCACTCATCTGAGTGGGCAATCCTGTCTTTTTTAGCAGTGTTCGCCATAACAGGTGTTCGCCCCACGCTAAGCCCTCAAACAATAAAAATGGCTGGTTTGAACAATATTGTGGCCAGCCTGTGCAATTAAGCCGGATCGCTTGCAGAGTATCCTGAAACCGCAGGACATCACAGCGGTTTGGCAACGTGTCGAAGGACTAGAGAAATGCGTATAGACGCCACACACTTTCCGTTCGTTTGGTTGCAAAAAACCACACTGGGCCATAGCCAGGAAGAATCGCTTGCCGAGTTTGAAGCCTTGCTTGCTCGCAATGAGCCCTTCGTATTGATAAGCAATGAAGGTCTGGACAAGGAGCAGCCGGAACACTCACCAGAGGAACTGAAACAATCAGCCCTATGGATGAAGCGCCACAAAAGCGAACTCAAGCGTTATGTCAAAGCCTCGATTCATATCGAATCAAATCTCGCCAAACGGCTGGCAGGCAAAGCGTTCGCAATCATGTATGAAAAATTCTGGGGTTATCCCATGCTCATCGCAACCACTGAAGATGAAGCCTTGGCGCTGGCGCGGAAGTTAGTGCAACCAAAGGAAAAATAGCGGCGTCCCTGGACGCCGCTACTCATGAGGGGGAGAACAAATGATGTTTTATAGCAGCGAGATGGGGTAACTGATAAAAATACGGTTCTCATCGAATTCGTTGGTGCTGTAATCCCTGCGCATCGTCGAGTTGCGCCATTTCACGTTAAGGCTCTTCAACGCGCCGCTCTGCACGGTGTAGGCCAGTTCGCTTTCCCGCCCCCACTCCTTGCCATCGTCGACCGTGGCAGTGTGCACGTTGTCACCGCTGATGTAGCGGTTCATCAACGTCAGGCCCGGCACGCCGACGGCGGCGAAGTTGAAGTCGTGGCGCAGTTGCCAGGATTTTTCCTTGGCGTTGTCGTAGCTGGAGTTGTAGCTGTCGTTGGCCAGAGTGCCGCCACTGGTACCGTTGACGCGCATCCAGGCGTCATCGCCGCCGACTTTCTGCAGGCCGACGTAGAAGGTGTTGCCGCCGTACTTGGCCGAGAGCATGGCGAACGCGGTTTTGTTGTCCAGGTCGCCGGCCAAGGCGCTGCCGTCTTCCTTGCCGATGAAGTAGCCGAGGTTGGCACCCAGGGTCCAGTCGTCGATGGGCTGGCTGTGGGTCAGGTTGAAATATTGTTGCTGGTAGATGTCGGATAGTTCCGCGTACCACACGCCGACCTGGGTGCGTTTTTCGTTGAAGGCGTATTCACCGCCGCCGAAGTTGAAGCGGTCGGAGGTGAACGCGCCGCGGCCGTTCATCGACATGTCTTCCATGCTCGCGTCATTGCGCGGGCTGTTACCACGGAACTGCCCGCCGTAGAGGCTCAGACCATTGATTTCCGTGGAAGTGACCTGGCCGCCGCGGAAGGTTTGCGGCAGGGAGCGGCCATCGTCAGAGCGCAGGATCGGCAGCACTGGCATCCACTCGCCGACCTTCAGCTCGGTCTTCGAGACCTTGGCCTTGAGGGCGACGCCCAAGCGACCGAAGTCATCGGCGGGGCGACCGTCGTCATGCACCGGCAGCAGTTGTGTCCCTGTCGTGCCACGGCCACCGTCGAGCTTGACCGAGTACAGGCCCAGCACGTCCATGCCGAAGCCGACCACGCCCTGGGTGAAACCGGACTTGGCGTCGAGGATGAAACTCTGGGTCCACTCCTCGGCCTTGCCCTGGGCGTTGTTCGGATTGGTGAAGTTGCGGTTGATGTAAGCGTTGCGCAAATTGAGGGTGGCCGTAGCGCCATCGACAAAACCGCTATTTTGATCGGCTTGAACAACAGCTGACGAACCCGCGCAGAACGCAAGAGTCAGGCTGATGAACGATTGATGTGCAGGCACGCTGCGGACAGTTACCGGGTGGCGCATGATGTTTCCTCACAATGAATTATTATTGTTTTGTTGCTATTTTTAGCTCGTGGCAACGCATGCACAGATAGCCCGAAGAACTAACTTCCGAGCGACTGAATAAATACCTTATCTTTCTTGTACTAGCCCGTTATTGAGCCACTCGATAATTGGTTAATATCGCCTTAAGCAAAACCCGAGCGTGCGCAGACGCGAGCTAAATTCAATGCCTGTATCGGCACGCTCGTGAGGAATTGCATGAGAACAACGACTGGACAGTTAAAACTTACTCGAACGCTCGGCGATCAACCCGCACTTCCCGGCGTTTTGCAACGTGTGTATTCCAATTGATAGAGCGTGGTTTCCGGCCCTATCGATTGCCCCTCCAACAGCCGTTGCAGCTCGGCCACAAAAGACTCGCCGGCGACGCGAACGTAGTCGGGTGCGCAACCTTCGATCATGACGATCCAGGCTGGTATCTGGGTGCCTTCGGCACGGGCTTTTTTCTCTGCGGTTTCAACCTTGCTCACGGCCTCATCGGCCACACACAAATGCACGCCCGTAATACCCTGTTTATCTGCCAAGGGAGGCAGCACGCGTTGGCGCAATGCGTCTGACACCGATTTATGCCGCTCTTCGACAACATCGAAACGAACCGTTAACAGATACGCGCCCTGCCCCACACCGCTGGTGTAAGTGACTTCGCAAATGGATCGCGCGACATTGCGATAGGATTTCACCGACTGCTGGGTCCATGCCGTAGGACTGTTGAGGCGCGATAAATAATCCTGCCCGCCCAAAACCTGCACAGTGTCAGCCTCATAGAGGTTGAAATAGGTCGGCCCGGCATCCAAGGCGATGTACCGGCGTCCCCGCAAAAAGCCTGGAATTCCAGCCCGCTCAGGCATGTGCTCACGGTTATGCCACTCATAGAATTCATCCCGCGCTTCGGGCAAAAGATCATGCCAGATCGCGACCACACCTGTTCCTGCAAAGCTCATAGCATTTTTCCTCTAGCGAGAGTCAGTCAACATTGGGATGGCGACCGGCAACCCATGCAGCCCCCATTTCAGCAACGTAAGGAACCACGGTCTGAAATTGTTCACCCAGTCCTTGGCCACCGACACGCATGGTGTCACCCGCCTTGAGGAATACCGGCGGCTTCTGCCCGAGCCCCACACCGGGTGGCGTACCGGTAATGATGACGTCACCCGGCACTAGTGGCATGAAGCGACTGAGGTAAGCGACAATATGGGCAACGCTGAAGATCATCGTACGGGTATTGCCGGTCTGGAGACGTTTGCCGTTCACGTCGAGCCAGAGGTCAAGCGCCTGCGGATCGGCAATTTCGTCACGGGTAACCAGCCAAGGTCCCAGAGGCGCGAAAGAAAAACCGCTTTTGCCCTTGGTCCACTGGCCTTCGTACTCAAGCTGATAAGCCCGCTCGGAAACATCATTGGCCAGGCAGTAACCGGCAATGTGATCCAATGCCCGCGACTCATCGATCTGCCAGGCAGGCGTACCGATGACAATGGCCAATTCGACTTCCCAATCCAGCTTCTGAGCGCCCGTTGGCAAGATGACTGGGTCATTGGGGCCGCTGATGGACGCGGTGTGTTTGTTGAAGACCACCGGCTGGCTCGGGATGGGTGTATTCGTTTCAGCCGCGTGATCGGAGTAGTTCAGACCGATGCAAATCAGGTTCGGTACGCTGCCCACGCATGGGCCAAGACGTGTGCCTGGCGCCACCACGGGCAGCTTTTCAACGTCAACCGCGCGCAACTTTTCAAGCACTGACGGGCTCAGGGCCGACGCATCGATGTCATCGACAATGCCCGACAGGTCTCGAACAAATCCTTGCGAATCCAGGATTCCCGGCTGTTCCTGACCCGGTAAACCAAAACGAACTAAGCGCATTTGTTACTCCTCCAGCGTTGAGAAATGGACAGACAATAAGCCTGCTTCGCCGAACTGAACATGCAGTGGCTGGTTAACGGGCACATCGAGAACACCTGCATAGGACCCGGTGATAATCACCTGCCCTGCTTGCAGCCCTATCCCTTGTGTAGACAGAAAATTGGCCAGCCAGACGATCGGCAACAACGGATCCCCGTCCGGATGGCGGCCCTTGATACTGACGAGCTCCGACGTTGCATCGCTCAAGGTGATAGCCAGTTCAGAGGGCATGCTGGCAGGGTTCGACAGCGTGATTGGCGCCCCAAGTACCAGGCCGTGATTGAATAGACCATCCGCGAGCAATTGCTCGAACGGCAGTGTCTGTGGATGGGTATAACGGCAGTCGATCACTTCCAGTGCCAAGCGCACACCGCTGATCGCAGCAGCGATCTGTTCAGCGGTATAGGGCTCGACACGTACCGGCAAATCCTGGGCAAGGACACACGCCAGTTCGGGCTCGATGCGCGCCTTATCGGCGTCAGCGGCCAGTCGGTAATGTTCGCCTTCTACAATGCTGTCGCTGTAGATCGGGGCGACGATCCACTTACCCGCCGGCGGCAATGCACACTTCCAGCCCCCCACGGTTTTTCCAGCCAATAGGCCCACGTGTTGTTGAATGGCAAAACCTTCTGCGAGACTGCCTGGCAGGTTCGGGCCAGGCAAGGATGCCAGCCGCCCCCCTCAAGCCGTGCACGAACCAGAGCGGCAGCGGCGACTTCCAGCCCTGCCCCCGCCTTGGTCCATACAGGTGCGAGTTGGCTCATACGCTCTCCGAATGCACATTGTTCTGGCGCGGCCAAACCGTACCCAGCTTGTTGGCGGCCTCTTCCAGCAGGGCATGCAATTCGTCATAACGCTCGGACTGCATGCGCAACACCGGACCGGCGATACTCATCGTGCCGACCACAGTGCCGGATGGAACCAGCTTGACCGGTACTGCAATCGCCCAGACACCCGCCTCGGCTTCTTCAATGACTAAGCCATACCCGCGCTTTCGGGTCAGTGCCAACTCGGCCAACAAGCCTTCGATGCTGTTGACCGCCTTCGGCCCGTGCCCCATCCCCGCGTCAGCTTTCCCCAGCCCGCTACGCAACGCATGCTCAATGGCCAGTTCGTCGGACATTGTTGCCAGCCAGGCTTTGCCATTGGCGGTTGCATAAAGATTGATCGGTTTATCCATGGCCGGCGAATACATAAGCCCCGGCGCGGCGCCTTGGGCCGAAGACAACCAGGACAAGGTGCCCTCGTTGACCACTGTCAACCGCACCAACTCATGACATTGAACAGCCACTTGCTCGATGATCGGCTGGACCAATTCAGGCAAGCCAATGCCATGTAAATAACGCTGCCCTAACAGTGCCAGCTTCAGTGTCAAGCGGTACTGCGAGGTGGCTTCATCCTGCTCCGCCCATCCTTGCTCGACTAACTGAGCAAGCACTCGGTGAGCGGGCCCCTTCTCCAAGCCCAGCTCGGCTGCGATGTCGGACATCCGCATCCAGCGAGCCTCACGGGCCAGCAGTTCAATCGCCTCCAGGCAACGGTCAACAGCACCTTTAACGACTCTCATATTTTTCTCGACTTATCTTTGACAATGAAGTGAATTCGAGCAACATTGTTCGTACTGGAACCGCGTTCCAATAGTATGCAGGCGTCCCCGGATAAGTCAAACCCGCTTGCACCGGGTTGGCCTTATCGAGACAGAGCGGGCCACGCAGCCGGGTCTCCGGGACGTGGGGCGCCTGACAGGGATAAAAACCGACCCTTCGGGTCCGGCTCCTTATCCATAGACAAGCGCCTGTGCATGTTCAATCTTCGCGGAAGAACGCCCAATGCGTCTCACCACCCTGTCTTACCTACAGAAGTCCGCGGGTAGCAAGATTGTGCATCATTGCTCGCAAGCCGAAAGTCCAGGGCGCAGCCTCATGGCTGTAGGTGACGGTGTTACGCAGCGTGCCAAGCAACGGACTCCCGATGCTGACCTCATCACCCTGCTTATGAGTAAAGCCACTTCCCGGCTCCTCACGATCCTGGGTAGGCGCAAACAATGTCCCGAGAAAAAGCATGAAGCCATCCGGGTATTGGTGATCCCCGCCGACTGTCTGGGCCACGAGATCCAACGGGTCACGGCTGATCAGAGCCATGGAACTGCTGCCTTCAAGCGTAAAGCCGTCGTCGCCCTGGACTTGCAGATCCACGACGCAGTTGCGCACGTCATCGAGCGTAAACGCTTCATCGAACAGACGAATAAACGGGCCGATCGCGCAGGACGCATTGTTGTCCTTGGCCTTGCTCAACAACAGTGCGCTGCGGCCTTCGAAATCACGCAAATTGACGTCATTGCCCAAGGTGACGCCATGCACTTGGCCTCGGCTGTTCACCGCCAGCACAATTTCCGGCTCCGGGTTGTTCCATTCAGACTTGCGATGAATGCCGATTTCGCTACCGCTGCCCACTGCAGCCAGAACCGGTGCCTTCGTGAAAATCTCTGCATCCGGACCGATACCGACCTCCAGGTATTGCGACCACATACCCTGCTTGATCAGCACTGCTTTAAGACGCATCGCTTCTGGCGAACCCGGTTTGATTGCCCGCAAGTTATCGCCGATGGTTTCTTGCACCAAGCGACGAACACTTTCGGCTTTGGCAGCATCGCCTCGGGCCTGCTCCTCGATTACCCGCTCAATCATGCTGGACGCGAACGTCACCCCGGCCGCCTTGATGACTTGCAGATCCGCCGGAGGCAGCAGCGATGCCTTGCCGGGATCGGCATGACTGCCGGTGTTCCCAAGCAATTGCTCGACAGTCCCGATGTACCTGCCTGGCGTCTGACGAACAACCAACAACGGCGAGGTGTGTTCCAGCAGTTCGCTGATTGTCGAAAAGGTTTCAGAAAGATCGAACACACCTTCATCGCGCAGCACCACCGGCGAGGGACCGGCAATCGTCCCCGGGATCCAGGCACGGCCGATCAACGTTCCGGCCAGGCCATCCACTGGCAGGGTGTTTTCGCGCGTCAGTTTCAAATTCGCCATGGAGCTTCCAGATCAGTTGGTCATCAGAGCCGTAAAACTAATGGACTGCCCCCGTAAATCCCAATGAAAGAATCTCACTCATCAATGCTGTTTCGTTATCGACAGACAAGGCCTTATCCGATGGAAAATGATCAAATTACTTTTGCCAGTGTCAGCCGATGGCTGAAGATCAAACATTTGGTACTGGTCAATAGTTTGGCCAAGACCCGTAACATGCACACAACCGCCGAACACATGAATGTTACGCAGCCGGCCATCAGCAAATTGCTGCGTGATCTGGAACTTCTCCTCGGTTTTCCGCTGTTTGAGCGTCAAACGCGCAGTCTGGTTCTTACCGAACTAGGGGAGTTCGTAGCCCGTTTTGCGCGTATTACCTTGGAAGACACGGAGTCGTTCGTCGACCAAGTCAACAAACTGCGAAAAGGCGGGCATGGTCATTTAAAAGTCGGCACCATTTTCGCCGCGACATCCGTGGTGCTGCCTGAAGCCATTGCCAGCATAAAACGGGAGCGCCCCCTCCTTTCTATCGAAGTGATCGAACAAACCAGTAACCATCTGCTGGAAATGCTCGAACAAAAGAAACTCGATTTGATCATCGCGCGCTTCACCGATGAAGATTGTCAGCCGTTCGAATTTACGTCGCTGGGACCTGAACCCTTTTGCCTTGTCGCGAACAGCACACACCCTCTGTGCCGGCTTGAAGAGGTCCCCACTGAAGCACTCAGTGAATGGCCATGGGTCATGTATCCCTTCAATACACCGATCCGACAACGCATGGAGCGCGCTTTCAGGACGTTCAAGATCGTCCCGCCGACCAACACGGTGGAGACCATTTCGATGCAAACCTTCCTGCAGTTGCTTCAGTCCGGGCCAATGCTCGCCATGCTCCCCGAGTCCATGGTCCAGTCACAACTGCAAAATGGGCAGCTTCAAATCCTCAACACGCCCTTCAACGTTGAATCCCAGGATTACGGGGTTATCACTCGCAAGGATGAGCCCCTGTCAGAGCCGACAAGGACGCTTATTGCGACCTTGTTAGCGTTCGCCGAACAGCGGCAAACGGCTACAGAGAAGAGACACCGCAGCCATTTCAGAAAAAGTCGATGAGGCAAAGTTATCGAGCAATCGAAAGCTCTCATTAGGCAGCCATTTCCGTGAATCCTATAGTGCCGGCACAAAAGTGCGGCGCTATTAGCGACCGCCCACCACCCAGCAGCCCGTGAGGATGCGATGGAACTGATCATGAAAACCGGCGCAGCAGCTGTGCTGCGTTTGAATCCGCTGGACGATGTGCTGATCGCACGCCGACCGCTACTCGCTGGCGAAATCCTTGAACAGGAAGGCGTGACCATCCGGCAAGCGATCGTACCGGGCCATAAAGTGGCTTCCCGACGTATCGAAGCTGGCCAACCGGTGAGGCGTTATGGGCAAATCATTGGTTTTGCCGTTGTCGACATAGAAGCAGGCGAGCATATCCATGTGCACAACCTGGCGATGGGGGAATTCGCTCGAGACTATGCTTTCAGCGTCGATGCAAAGCCCAACGTCGCGCCCAGTGAAGCCCCGTCGTTCATGGGTATCGTACGCCCGGACGGACGCGTCGCGACGCGCAATTACATCGGCATTCTCACGTCCGTGAACTGCTCTGCCACAGTCGCCCGGGCCATCGCCGATCATTTTCGCCGGGACATCAATCCCGCTGCACTGCAAGCGTATCCAAACGTCGACGGTGTTGTCGCTCTCACGCACTCCGCCGGCTGCGCCGTTGATCCTGCAGGCGACGGCTTGAGCATGTTGCGCCGGACATTGGCCGGCTATGCGACCCACGCCAACTTTGCGGCCGTGTTGGTGATCGGGTTGGGCTGCGAGACGAACCAGATCGACTCATTACTCACAACGCAAGGACTCACCCGCAGCAATACCCTACGCACATTCAATATCCAGGACAGTGGCGGTACATCCAAGGCCATCGCCAGTGGCATTGACCACGTGAAGCAATTGCTTGGCGAAGCCAACCAAATTCAGCGTGAAACCGTCAGCGCTCGCCATCTGACCGTCGGACTTCAGTGCGGTGGCTCGGATGGCTACTCCGGCATTACTGCCAACCCGGCGCTAGGCAACGCGGTGGATCGTCTGGTCGCCTGCGGCGGTACCGCGATTCTCTCCGAAACCCCAGAAATATACGGTGCCGAACACTTGCTGACCCGGCGGGCTGTCAGCCGTGAAGTCGGCGAAAAACTCATCGCTCGCATTCATTGGTGGGAACAGTACTGCGAGCGTATGGGGGCCGAACTAAACAATAACCCCTCTGCCGGCAACAAGGCCGGTGGCTTGACCACCATCCTGGAAAAATCACTGGGCGCTGTGGCAAAGGCGGGATCGAGCAACCTGATGGATGTCTACGAATACGCCCAGACCGTCACGGCCAACGGGCTGGTTTTCATGGACACCCCTGGCTATGACCCGGTCTCGGCAACCGGTCAGGTCGCCGGTGGGGCGAACCTGATTGCGTTTACCACCGGGCGCGGATCGGCCTATGGCTGTGCCCCTGCCCCATCAATCAAGCTGGCAACCAACAGCGCCTTATGGGCGCGTCAACGAGAAGACATGGACATCAACTGCGGCGAAATAGCTGAAGACAAGTTGACCATCGAGGCGTGCGGCGCAGCGATCTTTGAAACCATGCTGCGCATTGCCTCGGGCGAACGCAGCATGAGCGAACAACACGGATACGGACAAAACGAGTTCGTGCCTTGGCAGATCGGCGCCGTCACCTGATTTTCAGTCCTCGGGACGCCTTGCCCTTCTATCACATGCACATTCAACCTGGAGACAACCATGTCCCTCATCACCGGCCAGAACTTTATCGGCGGTCAGCGTAGCGCCGCTGGCACCATCATCGTCAAGAGCGTGGATGCCAGCACGGGGGAAACCTTACCCTATGCTTTCCACCAGGCGACTGCGCAAGAAATCGAGGACGCAGTTCATGCAGCCAACAATGCTTTTTCCAGCTACCGCATTCTGAGCGCGAGCAAACGGGCTGAATTTCTTGATGCCATTGCGCAAGAGCTAGAGGCTTTGGACGATGAGTTCATTGCGCTGGTTTGCCGTGAAACTGCACTGCCTGTCGCTCGCATCCAGGGCGAGCGCGCACGTACCAGCGGTCAAATGCGCTTGTTTGCAAACGTACTGCGGCGTGGTGATTTCTATGGGGCTCGCATCGACCAGGCACTGCCCCTTCGCAAACCGTTGCCACGCCCTGACCTGCGCCAGTACCGCACCGCAATCGGTCCGGTCGCTGTGTTTGGGGCAAGTAATTTCCCGTTGGCTTTCTCCACGGCCGGCGGCGATACCGCTTCGGCCCTCGCGGCAGGTTGTCCGGTGATATTCAAGGCCCACAGCGGTCACATGGCGACTGCTGAACAGGTCGCCAACGCGATTATCCGGGCGGCCGAGCGCAGTGGCATGCCCGCCGGTGTCTTCAATATGATTTATGGCAGTGGCGTAGGCGAGGCCTTGGTAAAACACCCGCTCATCAAGGGCGTGGGTTTTACTGGCTCGCTCAAAGGCGGTCGAGCATTGTGCGATATGGCCGCCGCTCGCCCCGAGCCCATTCCAGTCTTCGCCGAGATGTCGAGCATCAACCCGGTCGTGATCCTGCCTGAGGCACTCTCGCGTCGAGCCGACAGTATCGCTCACGATCTTGCCGCCTCGGTGGTTCAAGGTTGTGGGCAGTTTTGTACCAATCCCGGACTGGTGGTTGGCATTCGCTCAGCTGCGTTCACTGCGTTTCAGGACCGAGTGGCAGCGTTGATCAACGACCAACCGGCACAGACAATGCTCAATGCGGGCACCCTGCGCAGCTACGCGGCCGGCTTGCAGAACCTGCACGCGCACCCCGGTATCGCGCACCTGGCTGGGAGCAACCAACAGGGCCACCAGGCCCAGCCACAGTTGTTCAAAGCCGACGTTGCGTTGCTGCTGAACGGCGACAAGATTCTTCAAGAAGAAATCTTCGGCCCCACGTCCATCTTCATCGAGGTCACTGACCAGGTCCAACTCAACGCGGCCATCAATGCCCTTCACGGACAATTGACCGCAACCTTGATTGGCGAGCCAGAAGACCTTACGCAATTTGCAGAGCTGACTGCTTTGTTGGAGATGAAGGTTGGTCGCATCCTCATCAATGGCTACCCAACGGGTGTCGAGGTCTGCGATTCAATGGTGCACGGTGGCCCTTATCCTGCCACGTCCGATAGCCGTGGCACTTCGGTCGGCACCTTGGCCATCGACCGCTTCCTGAGGCCAGCCTGCTTCCAGAACTACCCCGACGCATTGCTTCCCGATGCGCTCAAGAACGCGAATCCGTTGAACATTTCGAGGCTCATCGACGGACGTCCCTCGAGAGATCGCTTGTAGTTCATCCTCCTAACAACCATTCGTTCTATTGCGTGAGCGGGCTCCAGCGTGCTCGCTCGACGTGGCGACGCACTCCGCAGATAACCAGTGCCATGCCTTGATCAGCCAAAGGACTCCCTTGACAAGGCGGAGAAGCTGGTAACAGAATTACTGATGGAACGACGTTACAATAACAACAATCAAGAATCCGGAGACATGTCATGAGCCAAAGCATTCAAGGCGATCCACACTCCAAGCGTCAGTCAAAAAAGGCCGCAGCGAGCGGCTGGATAGGCTCGGCGCTGGAGTACTACGACTTTTTTATCTATGCCACTGCGGCAGCGCTACTTTTCCCACAGCTGTTTTTCCCGTCAGACAACCCAACGGTTGGGATTATCATTTCGCTGGCCAGCTTCGGCGTTGGTTATATCGCCCGGCCGCTGGGCGCTGTGGTCTTAGGGCACATGGGCGACCGCCATGGACGCAAGACAGTGCTCGTCTACTGTATGTTCATGATGGGCGCGTCGACGATGTGCATCGGCCTGCTTCCTACCTATGCACAGATTGGTATCTGGGCACCTGCCCTATTGATACTGTTGCGCCTGATTCAAGGTTTTGCGGTCGCGGGTGAAATGTCTTGCGCCAGTTCCATGATCCTGGAACATGCGCCTGATGGGCGTCGCGGTTACTTCGCAAGTTTTACCCTTCAAGGCGTCCAAGCCGGGCAACTGCTAGCCGCTGCGGTTTTCCTGCCGCTTGCCCAGTTCATGCCAGCCGATCAGTTTGCTTCTTGGGGCTGGCGGATTCCATTCCTGCTCAGCGCAGGGGTGCTCGTCATGGGGTGGACCATCCGTCGTCAGGTTCATGAGGCTCCGATCTTCACTGAGGCGCAGACACAGACCAAGCCCCGTAAGCTACCTGTGATCGAAGTGCTCACGCAGAGTTGGGGCGATCTGCTACGCGTCATCTGCATGGCGCTCTCTGCGGTACTTGCAATCGTCGCCTCTGTATTCGGTGCGACTTATGCCGTGCAACCCGCCTACGGCATTGGATTTCCTTCTGGCTTATTCATGTGGATACCGGTGCTAGGCAACATATGCGCAGTTATCCTTATCCCCTTCGTCGGTAAGCTCTCCGATAGAATTGGCCGCAAGCCTCCGGTGATCGTTGGCGTTCTGTGCGGCGGCATGTTGTCATTTGGCTACCTCTACGCAATCAGCATTCACAATATGTGGCTTTCGCTGATTCTATCGCTGCTGATGTGGGGTGTGGCTTACCAAGGCTTTAATGGTGTGTTCCCGAGTCTGTTCCCGGAACTGTTCCGTACACAGGTACGTGTTACCGGCATGGCCATTGGGCAGAACATAGGCGTGGCCTGCACAGCGTTTCTGCCGGCCCTTTTCGTATCCGTTGCACCTCCCGGTAGCGACAATATCCCTCTGAAAATCGGGGCACTGACTTTTGGTATCTGTGTAATTTCCGCTATTGCCGCTATTACTACCCGGGAAACCTTCCGGATTCGTCTGAAAGACCTCGGTGACCCCAATGCTGTCCCCATGTCAGAGGAGGAATACGAAGAGGTGCGGGAAAAATCCAATACCAAGTTGAACGCCAATGCCTCCAATCAAGCGTTTAAAAAAGCAGCGCCAGTGATGCGCTCCTGACGGCCGCCCCTTCACCACCGCCATGCTGCTCAGCATTTTGCACAACGCTTCGAGCAGCACGGCAGTGAATACGCACGCCCTGTCAGGGGTGGATTTCGATATCTGCATACTGGCAACTGGCGTGCAATAGCCAACGACAAGTAGGTTGACATGCATCCACGCATCACAGGCACTACGCGTATATATGGATTGATAGGCGATCCACTCAAGAACGCCAAGTCTCCAATGCTGTTGAATAAGTTGTTTGCGGAAGCACAGGCTGACGCCGTCTGTATTCCATTGGAGATCGGCGCGGGGGACCTGGCTGAGTTTGTCAGAGGCGTGCGAGCCGTGCGCAACCTCGCTGGACTGCTGGTCACCATGCCGCACAAGCAGAGCATGCTGGACATCGTGGATGTGCTTCACCCTACTGCGCGCCAGATCGGTGCAATCAACGTCATTCGTTGCGAGGCAGACGGACGCTGGGTCGGTGCCGTATTCGATGGCCTCGGCTGTGTGCTTGGCATGCAATGGGAAGGCTATCACCCAGCGAATAAAAAAGTCCTGTTGGTCGGTGCTGGAGGTGCAGGCAGAGCAATTGCATTTGCCGTCGCGTCGGCGGGTGCTCGATCTTTGACTATCTCCGATGTCGACGAGCACCGAGCCGAAGATCTGGTGAAAGCCGTTGCTGCCGAGACAGGTTGCATCATGCATTCCGGCCCACCCGACCCCCATGGCTATGAAATCGTGATCAATGCCACGCCGCTTGGCATGAGCAAGAATGATCCCATGCCTGTGGACCCCAACCGACTCGAGCCCGGCACCCTCGTCGTGGATATCATCAACTCGCCGGACTCGACACCGCTTTGCGACGCTGCGCGTAAACGAGGTTGTCGCACCCAGGACGGGGGTCCCATGCATAGAGGTCAGGCGTTGCTTGCCCTGCGCTTCCTTGGGTTCGATTACCACCCCGATAACGTAATAGCACCACCCCAGGAGTGAGTACCTATGAAAGTTGCGTTGCTGGAGGTCAGCCATTGGCATGTCCCGCTGTATCTGAATGCCCTCGAGACCAATGGGGTCCAAGTGGTGGCTGTCTCGGATTCGGAGCACGTGAAGGGTGAGGCCATTGCCGAGCGATTCAAATGCCCGTTGTATAGCTCCTCCTATGAGTTGCTTGAGCGCGAGGACGTCGATTTTGCTTTCGTGTTCGGCAGGCATTCGGAAATGCCGTCGCTGGCAGAGGCCGTGATCGCACGAAACATTCCCTTTGCCCTGGAAAAGCCCTGCGGCGTCAACATGGCGCAGGTTACACGGCTACGTGAGCTGGTCGAGCAAGCCGATCTCTACTGTGCTGTACCGCTGATCTTCCGTATGAGTGAACTGCTTAGCGCACTGCAAGATGCTGAGGGCCACTTGGCCGCGAACTTCACCTACATGTCTTTCCGTTTCATCGTAGGTCCGCCCGCTCGTTATGAAACAGCGGGCTCAGGCTGGGCCATCGATCCCGCTTTTTCTGGGGGCGGATCCACGATCAACGTGGCTACGCATTTCATCGATCTCTTCAGGCTATTGACCGGCAAGGAGGTAGCGCGAGTCTCGGCCGTCATGAATTCTCTTACGCACCGGGGTGCCGTCGAAGACTATTCGTTATTGACCCTGCAGACTGAAGATGGTGTGATCGGTGTCGTGGAAACGGGATACAGTTTCCCTAGTACCTTTGATGAGCAGCGCGAGTTCTCCTTCACCCTTTCATCTGATCACCTGTATGCCAAATCCGGTCCCGACCGAATCGAAATAAGGGATAGACATAACCTTGCGGCCGGCACTCGAAGCCGCCGGCTACAACTGGACACAGACGTCTATTACCCATTGTTCGTCAAGCAAGTGCTTGCTGAATGCCGTAACGGGGCCAAGCCCATTGCATCATTACGAGATGCCGAGGCCATCATGCAGGTCATGGACGCGGCCTACGCTTCAGCTAGGCAAGGAGGTACGCTTCTGACGCTTCCGCGGACTCCTGAGTGATTCGAGCCGGAGCTGACAATTGCGACTGCCCCAGTCTCTGCTCAAATTGAGGCGGTTAGATCGCCTAATTTCCGATTTCCATCGCGAGATGATTTCGCGGAACGATGGACTCCCATCCATCACCGAACCCAGTTGGATGGGTAGGATTTGCATTCCACTCTCGCCTGCCTCGATCAGCATGCTGACCGAGGCCTTCCAGTCATATTGGTCTCTACAAAACACCGAGCCAAGAAAATAGCTCGCCCCGCACCACGCTGGAGCTGTGTCCACCGCCATTTACGCACGATAGCTTCAAGCCTTCTGGCTTATCAGTTACAAAGACCTAGATTCGAAACAAGCAAAAAAAAAGCCACTCATCTGAGTGGCTTTTTTCTGAATCTTGGAGCGGGAAACGAGACTCGTATCTGGTGTCCGACCCATTGAAATCTAAGGGGTTTCTTTTCTTTCCGGAGCAGGAAAAGACTCAATTCTGGACTTGTTTTTTGGCTGTATCAAGAGCAAGAAAGGGAATTAATCCAAGATACGCTACTGGGTTCCGCTGCGCCCGATTACGTATCAACAAGCTGGCTGCTCCAAGTAATCTGTAAGTCTCCCCCGTCTGCTGCCCTCCCCGAAAGTTATCGTTTTTAAGCGCTTTGTTTTCGCAAACAGAAAGAGCACCGTTCGACCGTTTCAGGAAAAGCGGCGAAACAGTAGTCGTCAGTCCGGCATCACCTCCCGCGCAATCAACGCTCCCGGATACTGAATCACTCGCCCTGCCAGCCGATGACCTTCTGCAGCCGAATGTTGTGGGGAGCCGCCGTGCAGCCGGGTCGCCAGGTAGCCCGCGCTGAACGAATCGCCGGCGGCCGTGGTATCGACTACCCTGTCGACCGTTGTCGCACAGACTTCATGCAACGCGCCGTCGTGCTGGACCAGATAGCTCTGCGCGCCACGTTTGATCACCACTTCACTTACACCCATTTGCCGATAGCGATTGAGGATCGATTCGACGTCAGTCTTCTCGAACAATGCCTGCTCATCGTCCAAGGTCAGCAAAGCCAGATCCAGATGCGGCAGCAGCCGTTGATAGGTGTCTGACGCGTGGTGACGGTCGCGCCACAGGCGAGGTCGAAAATTGTTGTCGAACACCAGTTTAGCGCCGCGAGCGCGCGCCGCTATCAGCCGTGGCAACAAGCGATCAAGGCCAGCCTCACCGAGCACCGCTAGAGTTATGCCACTCAGATAAAACACCGAGTAATCGTCCAGCGCTGTCAACACCTGCGCAGCCGTCGCATTGGTAAAGCATTCGCGTACGGCGGCTTCGTTGCGCCAATACAAAAAGCGCCTTTCGCCATGGGCGTCGGTCTGGATGCAATACAACCCCGGCAGGCGTCCCGGCAAACGCCGTACCAGTGACAGGTCGATTCCTTCATCTGCCCAGGCAGCACACATGGTCTCACTGAAACTGTCATCACCCAACGCGGTGACGTAGGACACCTGCCAATCCGCGGCAGCCAGACGCCGTAGATAGACCGCAGTGTTCAAAGTATCACCCCCAAAGCTTTGCAGCAGTTGGCCGTCGGGGCGTTGTTGCAGCTCGATCATGCATTCGCCGATAAGGGCGATACGTAAAGGCGCTTGGGTCGGCGTAATGAAAGTCATGAAGTTCAACTATCCGATACGGGTCATGAAAAGCCCCTCGCAAGAGAGGGGCTGATGCACTTAAAGCAGCATTCAAGCAAAGATCAGCTGCACCTTCGCCGCTTTGCTCTTGTCACCGGCCAGCTCCAACGCCTCGACGACCTGGTCCTGGTTGAACTCGGCGGACAGCAGCGGCAGCGGATCGATACGACCACTCTCCAGCCAGCGCACCGAGGTGGTGAACTCGTCGATAAATCGGAACGACCCAACCAGCTTTATCTCTTTGACCAGCAGCAGGCCCAGCGGCATCTCGACCGTGTTGTGGCCCATCCCCAATTGCACCACTGTGCCTTTCGGGCGAGTGAACGATGCTGTGGAAGCGATCGCTGCCGGCGAACCAGATGCTTCGAAGCAGACATCGAAGTAACCACCCTCCTCGGCCCATTGTGCCGTGGACTCGGTATCGGTCGGGTCCGCCGCAAGGGTCGCCCCCATCTGCACTGCCAGTTCACGGCAACGCTCGCTCATGTCGGTAGCGACCACTTCGGCAGCGCCGGCGTTGAAGGCAGCAGCCATTACCAGACAACCAATCGGACCGGAACCGGTGACCAGAACCTTTTTCCCGACCAGGCCACCCGCCTGATGCACCGCGTGAATCGCCACCGCCAAAGGCTCAGCGAAAACCATCACGCTGTCTTTGGAGTTGTCGGCATACGGCACGCACTGCTGCTCAGTAACCGCGACGTACTCAGAAAAACCACCATTTACATGGGGATTGAATTGCGCACTGCCCATGAATTTCATGCTGCGACAAACATTCTGTTTGCCCTCCAGGCACAGCGCGCACTTGTTGCACGGCTGCGACGGATTGACCGCGACCCGCTGGCCCACCTTGAGCGCGCTGCCGGTCGGCACTGCCGCGATCACCCCGATGAATTCATGACCCAGCACTAGCGGGTTCTTGAGAATCGACATCCCGGCCTTGGCATGCTGGTAGTAATGGATGTCGGAGCCGCAGATGCCGCCACGACTGACTTTGATCAACACTTGCTCCTCGGCGGAGTACGCGAGTGGCAGCGACGTGTGGCGAACGTCCTTGATCCCGTAGGCGACACAAGCGCGGTTTTCTATTGTTTGAATGGCCATTGTGATTTACCTCATGCCTCGGAGTGTTTGCCCAAAGGGCGATCGGATTTGGATTCGGCGTTAGGAAGCTCCACGACCTCGATCTTGCCCACCAGAAACGTGTAAGCGAGAAACCCCATCAGTGCGACGGCGGCTATGTAGAACATTGCGTACTGGAAGCTGTGCGTGCGCTCCAGAATCACCCCAATGACAATGGGGCTGACGATCCCCGACAGATTGCCGAAAATATTCAGAAAACCACCCAAAGTGCCAATCAGGTGACGCGGGATCACGTCACTGCACACCACCCAGCCAAGATTGGAGAAGGCATTGGCGAAGAACGCCACTGACAGAATCGCAATGGCGATTACCGGCTGGTCTTCGAAAAAATTCACCAGGCAGATGCTGGTCGTCACCGCCAGTCCGAGCATTACCGGAATCTTGCGCGCCTTGGTGCGCGAGTGGCCGCGCTTGAGCAGCATGTCGCTGAGCACACCGCCACATAGCACGCCGCACATGGCCATCAAGTATGGGAACATAGCCCCGATCCCGGCTTTGGCGATCGACAGGCCCAGGCCTTTTTCCAGATAGACGATGAACCAGGTGAGGAAGAAATACAGGGTTGAGGACGCGGCGAACTGCGCGATAAATAGCCCCCATACGGTTGGCTGACGCAGTACATGGCGCACGTCCGGCCAGTTGACCTTAGAGCTGTTGTCGCGCTGATTTTCTGAGCCATAACCGCCGCCGTCGCGGATCATGTCCAGTTCAGCCTGGTTGACCTTGGTGCTGTCCTGCGGGTCACGATAAGCGATTAACCAATAGATGCCGAACACGATGCCCACCGCGCCTGAAATGTAGAACGACGCTTCCCAGCCCCAGGTGGCGACGATGTAAGATAGCACTGGCGTGAGCACAGCCAGCCCGATGTACTGCGCACTCGAATAAACCGCCGTGGCCCGCGCCCGCTCATGATCGGGAAACCAGTTGGCGATGATCTTGGTGTTGGAGGGAAACGACGGCGCCTCAGCGACACCAATCAAGGCGCGGCAGACCAACAGCATTACAAATGACGCCGACGCGGTGGCAAAAATATGATGGGACGCAAAACCCATGAGGAGGGTGAAGAAACTCCACAGGATGATCGCGCTGCCGTACAAACGCCGCGGACCTACGCGGTCGAGCACATAGCCGACCGGAACTTGGCTCATGGCGTAGAACCAAGTGAACATCGAAAACAGCAGGCCCAACTGGGTCGCAGACAGGGAGAATTGACCTTGAATCGCCGAGCCGGCGACAGACAGGTTGGCGCGGTCCATGTAATTGATTGCTGTGACCACAAACAGCATGGCCAAGACCGAAAGTCTTGCGCGTGTGGGTTTCATTGCACTACCTATTTATTTGTATTTATCAGGTAAGTTCTTAGGCCACGATCAGCCGCGACCGTTATGTCGGACGAGTCAAATCACAGGGTGGCCAGCCAGCCTCCGTCGACGTAAATGATTTGGCCGCTCACATAGCTTGAGGCCTGGGATGAGAGGTAGACCGCCGTGCCGATCAACTCATCGGCGTGCCCCCAACGTTGCGTCGGGTTGCTGCTTTTGACCCAACTATCGAAGTCCGGGTTGTCCACCAGCGCAGAATTCATTTCGGTAAGGATGTAGCCGGGGCCGATGGCATTGCACTGAATATCAAACTGCGCCCACTCGGCGGCCATGGCCTTGGTTAGCATCTTGATACCCCCTTTGGCAGCGGTGTAAGGCGCGACCGTGGCACGCGCTGCTTCGCTGGTCAGTGAACCGATGTTGATAATCTTGCCGCCACATCCAGCGGCCACCAGGCGCTTGGCTACTGCTCGCCCAACGATGAAAGCGCTGGTCAGGTTAACGTCAAGTACACGCTGCCAATCGGCCAGCGCCAGTTCAAGCATCGGCTGCCGGTGCTGGATCCCGGCGTTATTGATGAGGATATCGACCAACACGCCCTGGCTGTCGAGTTCACGGAACACCGCCTCTACCGCCGACTCGTCCGCGACATCGAAAAGATGCCCCGTGGCACGATGCCCCTTGGTGGCGAGCTGACCGATGGCGTCTTCCATCCGCGCTGCGTCGGTGCCGTTAAGAATCACCGTGGCGCCCGCCTCCGCAAGCCCCAGTGCATAGGAGAAACCCAAGCCGCGGGTGGAGCCGGTTATCAGCGCGGTGCGTCCGCTCAGATCGAAAAGTGATGACATGATTTCCTCTCCTTTCAACGGTTTTCATTCTTGGCATGAGGTTGACGCGCCTGGGACTGACGCCTTACCCACGCAACATAGCTAACAAGTTGTCCAACAGATGCTAGCTCATAGGACAAGCTACCCCTATCGTGATCCCGTTTTATGGCAATAATCAAGAAAATAAATCAGATTTTTCGCTGAGATGTATTTACTTTTGACTTTTTACGGCGGCAGATGCTACAAAGGTCACAACTTATGTGACGAGTTGAACAACAACAAATGAACGACGAGACTGGCAAAACCCACAACACCGTCAACATCGTTTACGAGCAGATGAAACGCAACATTCTGGAGGGGGTCTGGCTGCCCGGCAGCAAGCTGCCTTCCGAATCGGAATTGATCGCCACTTTCGACGTCAGTCGAGTCAGCGTGCGCAGCGCCGTCCAGCGGTTGCGCGGCCTGGGCATCGTGATTACGCATCAGGGCAAGGGCACTTTCGTTATCAAGGACCTTGAACAACATGGCCTGCTCAACGACAACAAGCCGATCATGCATCTGTCTCAGGAAGAATTCGAAGACATGCGGGTTTTTCGCGAGGCCGTGGAGTTTCGCTGCATGGAATTGGCAGTGAAGAACGCCACTACCGAAGACATCGCGCTGCTGGAAGCGGCCTTGAACCGGATGCTGGTGAACAAGGATGACTACAAGCGCTATTCCCAGGCCGACTTCGATTTCCACTACGCAATCGTCAAGGCTTCGCACAACAAGATCTTCATCCACGCCATGGATTCGATCCGGCATATCTATCTGTATTACCTCGAAGAACTCAATCGCGTGCTGGGCGTCACCCTGGAAAGCGTCAACGCGCACATCAAAGTCTACATGGCCATCAAGAACCATGATGCCGTCGCCGCGGCCGAAACCCTCAACGAAGCGATGGCCAACAATGTAGACGCGATCAATGAGTCACGGGCCATCGCTGGCGACGGGCTCAAAACTTAAACGAAACGACGGCTCAAAGGAGACCGAGATGGAATCTATAACAATCACAAATGTAAAAACGATTCTTACCGCCCCTGGCGGGATTGATCTGGTGGTGGTGAAAGTCGAAACCAACCAACCAGGGCTCTACGGATTGGGCTGTGCGACGTTCACCCAACGTATCTTTGCAGTGGAAGCAGCCATTGAGCAGTACATGAAGCCCTTCTTGATCGGTAAGGACGCTCTACGCACCGAGGACATTTGGCAATCGGCCGCAGTCAGCGGTTACTGGCGCTCTGGGCCGATCATGAACAATGCATTGTCCGGTGTGGACATGGCGTTGTGGGATATCAAGGGGAAAGTCGCTGGAATGCCGGTTTACCAAATGCTCGGCGGCCGCTGCCGCGATGGTGTGCCGTTGTATCGTCACTGCGACGGCGAAGATGAAGTGGCGGTGGAAGACAGCATTCGTGCCGCGATGGAGGAAGGCTATCAGCATGTGCGCTGCCAGATGGGCATGTACGGCGGCTCCGGCACCGAAGACCTCAAGCTGATCGCCGGCAAACTGGCCAGAGCAAAAAACATCCAGCCGAAGATTTCGCCGCGCAACAAGACCCATGGTATCTATTTCGACCCAGATGCCTACCTGCGCGCCGTACCGAAATTGTTCGACCACCTGCGTGAAAAACTTGGCTTCGGGGTCGAGTTCATCCACGATGTCCATGAACGCGTATCACCCATCGCTGCCGTGCAGCTTGCGAAAAACCTCGAACAACATCAGCTGTTTTTCCTCGAAGACCCGGTTGCGCCGGAAAACATTGAGTGGTTGAAAACCCTGCGCGCGCAGAGTTCGACACCTATCTCCATGGGCGAATTGTTTACCAACGTCAACGAATACAAACCGCTGATCGAGAACAACCTGATCGATTTTATCCGGTGCCATGTCAGCACAATTGGTGGCATCACACCGGCGAAAAAAATTGCCACCTTTGCCGAGTTCCACGGTGTACGCACCGCCTGGCACGGTCCGGGAGATATCTCGCCGATTGGTATGGCCGCCAACCTCCATCTAGACCTGAGCACCACCAACTTCGGCATTCAGGAATGGACCCCGCTCAACGACAACCTGCTGGACGTCTTCCCCGGCTGCCCGGAAATCGAACAAGGTTATGCCTACCTCAATGACCGCCCGGGCATCGGCGTGGACATCGACGAAGAGAAAGCCAAGCGTTATCCGTGCCAGGGTGGCATACCAAACTGGACCAATGCGCGACTGCCAGACGGCACGGCAGCTCGCCCCTGAGCTTATCTGATGGCGTCGACGGCAAGCCATTCTCCTTGAAGCTCGTCGCAACGGTGCTAGGCCCAATCCGCACATGAATGCAATCGGCCAGCGGTATGGCACTTTGAAGAGTTTCATGTCCGCACGCCACGGGGACTTGCGAAATCGTGATCCTGCTCTCAGGAGAAGATATCCACCACGTAGCGGCGTGTCCACGTTCGATGCGACCGGCCCAGTCATTGGCTGCCTCAGCGCTGTCGTCCACGCTCTCGCGGTAGATTCGCACAAAGGTCTAGCGCACTGCCGGCGCCATACGCTCGCCAGCATTACCGCAACGACTGCCCGCCCTGGGCAATACACCGGGACACAACTGACCCCACACCTGGGCGACCTAGTGACCAGACCTGATTGTGGATCGAAGAAATTATGCCCCCTCGACCTAAATCGCTCAATAAAGTCGCTAGAGTTGCAATAACAAGCTTCGCCAGATCAAAGGCGGTTGATTTGTGAGACCTATGTAGTACCCCAGGCGCGACTCCACCTCCTTGATCCCTTTTTCAGCAATGTGCATCCGAAGCTGAGGCAATCCCGCCTGCCCCCTCGCCCACGTCAGCGACTCAACGTACTCATAATAGGCTGTCAGGAGATCAGCATCCGGCGGCAGTGTTGCTCTGTTGTTCTGGGCTTTGGCGGCAGCCACTGCTGACTTGTCGAATAACGCAAGTCGGAACCTCATGCCCTTCAAAAGTCTGTCCAATTCCTCATCAGGGATAGATCGCGTAACCCATCCATATCGTTCTGCCAGTTCTGCGTCATAGTCACCGCGGCTCAATATCGCTTCGATTCCGCGATCACGTCCGATGAGCTGGCAGGCACTCGGTGCACCCAGCGCCCGGCTGGTCCTTGGGTTCTTCCTGAGTCTTATGACGTTGAACCGTTGGTTCTTCATTCACTGGCCAGCACAGCTATTCATCGAGTTCTGCCGCTGTACCCCGGCGCTCTTACAAATCGTCTGGTTCTTTTACTGCGCGCCTAAAACGCCGCCTAATTATTCAACGAGTGTGATCGAAAGACGTTTTATCGCAGCGAGATGGGGTAATTAACGAAAACTCGGTTTTCATCAAACTCATTTGCAGCGGGCGAGCGAGATTGCAGCGTTGCTGCAGCATCGCTGGCGTCCGGCTTAGTCGTGCAAGATGGTTTGTCCATACGCTTACAGAAGGCCCCCAAGGAGAGCGACCGACCTTTTGGCAGCCACAGTCCCGTAGCGGCTGCTTTTCGTCGCCACGCCATTCACGTTCAGCAGTTGGGGAGCGCTGGACTTGGCTTAGCACCCCTTCACTCACCTCCCTGGCGTTCGCTAAACCAGCCCAACCTGGAGGTTTTCAATAGTCAGCAGCACCTGCCCATCAAACCTTATAAGACATCACTACATCCGGATTAATCTCCTCACCATAGCCCTCCACATTGACCTCAATTTCCGCCCCCCGGGCCTTACTGCCGAAATCATCCACAATCAGACTCCTGACCCCATGCAACTGCGCAAGCCCCGGCACCTCCTTGAAGGTGGTGGCATGTGTAGAACCAACGAAAGCAATCCATTTGCCTTCGGGTTTGCTCAACCGTATTTTTTCCGCGGCGTAGTAGTTCATCACTTTAGTGCGCGTATTGCCGGAGGCCTCTGACGTGGCATAGGTTTCGGCGGTATCGAGTGGGATGATGTTCAACCCGCCCTCCTTCGCCGCCTGGACCAGCTCGGTGAAACCCTGCGCAGGTTTTTTTGCATTGGGAGGCAGATTGCCCATGGTCAGCGTGTCGAGGTAGACCTTCAACCTGGCAGGCATCGGGCTGCCTTTGGGCGCCGCCAGATAATCGTCCAGAGCTTTGCCATGGGAATCTGCGCACAGGTGCTCAAGGTAGAGCGTGGTCACGCCGGCGGCCTTCAACGCTTTGATGTTGTCGATCACCACACGCTTGCTGGATTTGGAGCTGTGCGCTTCGCCAATCACCAGGCCGGGGGCGTCCTGAAGCAGCTCGCGCATGACGCCAAGGCTGTTTTTGCTCTTTAACCCAGCCAGTGGAGCAAGCGCGGGCAGGTCCAGTGCAAGGAAGTGATTGAGGTAAGCATCCGCTTTGTCCATCAGCTTTTCTCTGAGTCGATCGCCATCTGCTTGAACCCAAAAACCCTCCCGGCCCACGTAATCCCTCATTTCGAGGTAATTGAGATTAATCTCAAGGCGTTTGTCGGTGGCCTTCGTCAACACATCGTCCAGTTTCAGCCCATGCGGTTGAAGTCTCGATTCGATATACCGTTTTGCATCACCAAGAATCTTATGGCCTATCGCATGAGGTACTTTTGCGGCATGGCCATAAGCTACGGCGGGATCAGCCAGATAGGTATGCGTTCTCTCGCTCCTGCTCGCCAACTCTGCAAGGTCTGTGCAGAAAACGCTTTCAACCGTTCCCCCGGCGATCTGCCGAGAGGATGAAGCAACGTTCTGAGGAGTGGCCACGGGTGTTGCGGTAGCGGCACTCGCTCCATGTTCGCCCTGGCGCTTCTTGCCTGGGTCGGCAACCTTCATGTGGACGATCGCTTCGCCCAGATGGGCATAGCGCCCACCGGGATAGCGCTGCAGATTGCCCAACGTCGGCGCCACAGGCGCTTCTTCCGAAGCGTTGGATGGAGCCTGCGGCTGTTGAGTGGATCGCGAGGCCGAGGCCTGCGTTGAAGGTTCAGGTGGTTGGTAGCGCGGCGCAGGGCCACCGATGGGTCTCATCAAATAATCTCCGCAGGATGTCAATGCGCCTTGGCGATGCCGAACTGGTTCAATACCGGGTCGACGTTATGGTCGAACGCCTTTTGCGCTTTGTGCTTCTTGACGGCGTCGATAATCATCGAAATGCCGAGCCCCAGGGCCATGGCACCGTCGATGGCCCAGCCAATCACCGGAATCGCCGCCCCCAGCGCAGCCCCAGCGGCGAGGCCGGTGGCTTCGCCGGCGACCATGGCGACGGCACGGCCGGCGAGTTGACCGGCCATGCGGCCGAGGCCACCTGATGCCTCACGACCGAGCAGCTTGGCACCCGCCTCGATGCTTTCCTTGGCCGCCTGTCCAGCCAGTTTGGTGCTGTCGTAAATGGTTTGTGTCGCGCCCAGCTTGTCGCCGTGGGCAAGCATGTCGGAGACCGAGGCGAAGCCCATGACCGACTGAAGCGCCTTGGGGCCCATTTGTGCCGCGATCTGGCTCGCCATCGAAGGCCCCTTATCGCCGTCATCGGTCTTGCCTTCGAGCAGCTTGCGACCCTTTTTTGTGTCCTGTAGCTGCGCAAACGTGGCGTCCAGGTAGTTCTCATGCTGGCCTTCGGTGAGATCGCTGGGCATGACACTGTCGTAGGCGGCCTTGCGCGCATCCGCTGTTTGCAGGGCCTGATTGGCATCGACGTTTTTCTGTCCGAGCAATTGCTTCAGCGCCCCACCTTCACTGAAGTTGCGCGCATAGGACTCACCGATTCGTGCGTGCAACTCCACACGCTTGTCCAGGACGTCGGCAGCGCTCGGCACCTTGGTTTCGGGGAACAGGTCTTTCTGCAATTCCAACTGGGCGGACAGTCCGCTGATGGCACCGCTGTAGTCGGCGATGGGGTTATGTTTGTCGACGGCCCTGTCAGCGGTCTCCATGTCGATTTGCAGCGCCTTGCCGCTGTTGACGTTCTTCGCCTGTTCCTTGACGGCCTTTTGCAGTGCGGCATCGCTGCCCACCAGGGCTCGCTCCTGCTCGGGGATGCTCTTGTTAAGATACGCCTGCACGCCTGGATCGGCCTGTAGTTGAGCGATTTTGTCGGCCAGCCCCTGCTCGGTTTTCTCGGTGTTACGCAAGCTGCGCCCGGCGATCACGCTCTGCTGGGTCTGTTGCAACTTGACCATGACGGCGGCCTTCTGCGCCCCTGTATAGGATTTGGGTTGCGTGAACACTTTTTCATCGAGCTTGCTGATATCGATGCCGGCCACCGCGTTGAGGGTCGCGGCATCGCTGAGCATCCCGGCGAACTGCCCGCCGTTGGTGGGCGCACTCTTCTTGATCCATTCACTCAGGTTCTTGGCGCTGAACAACAGGTCGGGGCTGTGTGCGGCCTTGGCGCGCCCGCTCATCCCCGCCTCGTCAAGCTGGCCGAGAAAGCCCGGCTGTGCCCACGTGTTGCAGGATTGCTTGAGCGCCCCCGAGAGCCCGGGGTTGTTTTTGGACAAACCGTTCAAGTCATCGGCGCTGATATTACCGTCTACCTTGGTCTTGTTGGCGGCTCCCACTGCGTTGTGGGGATCGGCAGCCGTTACCAGTGGCAGGTTCGCTTGCATCAACGAGGCATTGCGTACCATTTCCAGAGATTGCGGATCGGCGTTGGGATTATCCTTTTGATACCTGGCCAGATCTTTGTCTGCCTTGTCGGCGGCCTTCTCCATATTCTTGGCGAACACCTTGAGGTCTTTGTTGGTGATCTTGCCATCCGCGCTGCCGCCACCCTGGGCGACATCCACCGCCGTTTTCAGCGCCGGGTTGGCGTTGATGAACGCCATCGCCTGGGCCGCTTCGGGCCCATCGCCCCTGGCCATTCGCGCGGCCGCAATCGGCCGGTTGAGCTCCTTTTCTGCTTGCAGACGCTCCTCGGGCGGCAAATGCGCCACCAATGGTTCCCAGCGTTTCAAGGCTTCAGGGGACGAGAAATCGGAGTTATCGAGAAAGGCCGCATCGGCCGCTTTCGGCGCGTTGGCGGGGTCGGAGGCATCGGTGCTCGGAGCTTTGGCAGGCGCAACCGGAGCGCTGGGGGTGACCTGTTTTGGCGAACCGCATGACGGCGACTGGGTCTTGGTATCCCCTTTGCCCTGGAACAGTTGATTCAGGAACGACCCTGCCGCCTGCGTGGCATTTTGCGTCACGCCCAATGAGTCCGCCGTGTCCAGGCCGAACTGCACCCCGACCTGGGCGCCGCCATTGTCACGTGGAGCCCGGGCAGTTGGCATATCACCCGCCAGTTCACCAGAGGTGGGTCGATGCACGTTACCGCTGTAGGGAGAACTGGAAATTCGCATGGGAAGTCGCCATCCGGGAATGAAGGATGGCAACTGTGTGGTTGGCGAACAAAGTTGGTTCCCGAAAAACGATCGAAAGACTCGCTCAGGCAAACGGATCTATTTGTTGCTTGAGCTGCACCCTCGCCCGTGAAAGCCGCGAACGCACCGTGCCAATGGGCACGCCGAGGCTGCTGGCCGTGTCCTGATAGTTGCCGTCCATTTCCAGACAGACCTCCAGCACCTTCTGCATGTTCGGCGGCAAGCAATCAATCGCCTGGATCACCCGCGTCAATTGCCGATGGCCGTCCACCTGATGGCCGATGTCCCCATGCCCGTCCTGTTCGGAATGCATTTCATCTTCCCAGCTTTCCTGAAACGGCTGCCGGTACATTTTGCGAAAGTGGTTACGGATCAAGTTCAGCGCAATGCCACATAACCACGTCTGCGGTTTACTGGCATGTTGAAATTTATGCTCGCTGCGCAAGGCCTCGAGAAAAACGCATTGCAGCAGATCATCGACATCATCGGGGTTCATTACCCGTTTCTGAATAAACGCCCTGAGCATCTTTATCTGTTCGCTGCTCAATTGACGGATCCCGGAGGGCGACGCCTGCGAATGGGGGGATGCTCCATCAAGAACTACAAAACGTTGCAACATGGGAATTACCCTTCTCTACCGTGGGCAATCCCTATAGCGATATCCATACCAACCCAAACTACAGCTCAAGCTTTTGAAAATTAACGATATTTTAATTTCAATATTTTTTTAGATACAAAATATTGCACAACTGCCTTTCTGGCTCGACGACATTTGGCACAGACGCGCGGTGTGCTCCAGCAGGGAACTGAACTCGGTGTGCGGCCCACTCAGCGGGGTATGACCAGGTTCAGAATCGCCCTATGAAAATCGTCGCGCCATCTCTATTGCAGCCCCCACCCGCTGTCGCGCCCACCCGGGTGGCGGTGCCCGTTGCGCAGCCGTTGCAACACGTCGTTCAGCACAACGCAGGGACTTCGCCGCAACAGGTCTCGCGCTTCGCCGCAGCGCTGGTGCAGCACAGCCGTATCCTGAGTCAGCGCGAGCTGATCGCCAGCATCAATGCCCTGCAGTCGCGAGCGGTCAAACTGGGCGAGCTCTATCAGTTGCTGATGGGCGCGCAGGACACCGGGCTGGATAACGCCGCCAGAATGTTGCGCAAGAAACTGCAGATGGAGAATTCGGCGGATCTGTCACAGGTCCTTGCCTACACCGACGGCGACGCAGCCAAGGCCCATGTGCTGCTGCAAGCAGCCCGCAAGCAAGCCCAGTCCGATGGCGCGACGGGCGAGCACGTTGTACTGACCCAGCACTTGAAGCTGTTGCGACGCAAGTACGGACCACGGGCTCGGGCCGGGATCAATACCGCCAAGGCGTTCGCTCGCCCAAGCCTGGACAGCAAACGCCGAGTGACTTTGCGCAACCTTTACAGCGTGGCGGTTTCCGGACAGCCGAATATCACCGGGCTGATCGAAGCGCTGCTCGACGAGCAGCAGGAGCCTGGGCAATTCGACCTTAACCTGCGCGACATGCGCAGCGCGATCGCCGACGACCTGTCGGCCTTGACCCCCTCCGCGTCCCACGAACAATTGCGCACCTTGATGCACGGCCTCAATACCGCCCGACACGTAACGACGCTATTGCATGGCTGTGAACACCTGCTGGGCCGCATGCGCACCAAGAACCCCGAACTGAATGTCGACCCGCCGGCCTTTCTCAAGCACTTGCTGACGCTCACCGCCAACGGCATGAATCTGAGCCAGACCCTGCAACTGACCCAGCACATCGCCGGCAAGCCACTCAAGCACCAACTGGCATTCCTTAACGGCCTGCGCCCGATGCTGTTGCAGTTGCCGATCCTGCTTTGGCGAGACATGAAAAGCCGCCAGAACGCACTCGGCAACCTACTGACGCTGATGGCCGAACTCACGCAGCAAGAACAAAAACAGCTTTACGGGGGCCTTGCCTGATGCATCAAGTCATCAACGCGCTGAACATGATTGCCCTCTCCGCCATGCGCCGTTCCGAGATAGTGGGCGCGCTTTTCGTGATCGCCGTGGTGTTCATGATGATCACGCCGCTGCCCACCGGGCTGGTCGACGTACTGATCGCGGTCAACATCTGTATTTCCTGCCTGCTGATCATGCTGGCGATGCACTTGCCCCGCCCCCTGGCGTTCTCGACGTTCCCCGCCGTGCTGCTGTTGACCACCATGTTTCGCCTGGCGCTGTCGATTTCCACCACGCGGCTGATCTTGCTCAATCAGGATGCCGGGCACATCGTCGAAGCGTTCGGTGAATTTGTGGTCGGTGGCAATCTGGCGGTGGGCCTGGTGATCTTCCTGATCCTGACGGTGGTCAACTTCCTAGTGATTACCAAGGGTTCGGAACGGGTGGCCGAGGTCGGTGCGCGATTTACCCTCGATGCCATGCCCGGCAAGCAGATGTCGATCGACAGCGACCTGCGTGCCAATCTGATCAGCGTGTATGAAGCACGCAACCGTCGCGCCGAGCTGAACAAGGAAAGCCAATTGTTCGGTGCCATGGACGGGGCGATGAAGTTCGTCAACGGCGACGCTATCGCCAGCCTGATCATCGTTGCCATCAACATGATCGGCGGGATCTCCATCGGCGTGGTGCAACACGGCATGAGCGCCGGTGATGCCTTGCAGCTCTACACCGTACTGACCATCGGCGACGGCCTGATCGCGCAGATTCCGGCCCTGCTGATCTCCGTCACCTGCGGCATGATCATCACCCGTGTGCCTAATACCGAAGCCGGCGTGGAAGCCAACATCGGCCGGGAGATCGCCGAGCAGATCACCAGCCAGCCGAAGGCCTGGATCATCGCCGCTGTTGCCATGTTCGGCTTTGCCATGTTGCCGGGAATGCCGACGGGGGTGTTCATCACCATCGCCATCATCTGTGGCTGCGGCGGCCTGTTGCAGTTGCAGCGGGCCAAACCCAAGGCGGAACAGGAAAGCGCGGTGGTCGTCGCTCCGGAAATGAACGGCCAGGAGGACCTGCGCACGTTCTCTCCCAGCCGGCAATTCGTGCTCCAGTTTCATCCTGGGCAGGACTCTGGCCGGATCGACGCGCTGGTCAGCGAAATACGCCAGCGACGCAACCGCCTGGTGGTGCAGTACGGCCTGACACTGCCCTCGTTCATCATCGAGTACGTCGATCACCTGTCGCCGGATGAGTTTCGCTTCACCGTGTATGACGTACCGTTACTCAAGGCGACCTTTTCTCATACCCATGTCGCGGTGGATGAACGCTTGCTGGACAGCGAGGCCCCTTCGACAGCCATACCCGGCACCGCCGACCGCCAGGAAGAGCAATGGGTCTGGCTGCCTGCCAACACGCCGGACCTGCACGACGGCGCGCTCGCCATGGTCGACGCCAGCACACTGATCATCGAACGCATGGAGCGTGCATTGCAGTCCTGCGGGCCGCAATTCATAGGCCTGCAGGAAACCAAGGCGATTCTCAACTGGCTGGAATCCGAGCAACCCGAACTCGCCCAGGAAATGCAACGGGTGATCACCTTGACGCGTTTTTCGGCGGTCCTGCAACGTTTAGCCTCAGAGTGCGTGCCGCTACGCGCGATCCGATTGATCGCCGAAACCCTGATCGAACATTGCCAGCACGAACGTGACATCAGCGTGCTGACGGACTACGTGCGTATCGCCCTCAAAACGCAGATCTATCACCAGTACTGTGGTGTCGACGGCCTGATGGTGTGGCTGTTGACACCGGAAAGCGAAGGCTTGCTGCGCGATGGCCTGCGTCAGACGCAAACCGAAACCTTCTTCTCATTGAGCAGCGAGATCAGCCAGACACTCGTGCAGCAATTGCACATGGCTTTTCCCGTGCGAACCCCCGAGCAGGCCGTCTTGCTGGTGGCGCAAGACCTGCGCAGCCCGCTGCGCACACTGCTCAAGGAAGAGTTTTATCACGTGCCCGTGCTGTCGTTCGCCGAGATCAGCAACGCGGCCAAGGTCAAGGTCATGGGTCGCTTCGATTTGGAAGACGATCTCGAAGCAATGGATAGCGATCATGCCGCTTAAGCCGGTCTTGCTCAGCATCGGGAGTTTTTTTGATGTTTGAATTACGAGTACTGAACGGCCAGCATCAAGGCGCCGCCCTGCCGTTGATCGGCGAGCAGTGGTCGATTGGCGCTGCCGAACAGCAGGACCTGTCCCTGGATGACCCTGGCATTGCGGACCTGCATTGCCGCCTGCAACGGTCGGACGACAGTTGGAGCCTGGAAGCCGAACAGGGCTCAGTCTGCGATGCAGAAGGAAACGTCACGGCCAGCGTCGAACTGATCCCCAACAACGCCTTTATGCTGGGCTCGGTGTGGCTGTGCGTCTCGCCCGCCGAGGATACCTGGCCAACAGTACCGGCGCTCATCCCCAAGCAGCCAAAGGTCGAGGCCGAACCGTTACGCAGCACGCCCCCCCTGGAAAAAGTCAAACCGCGTTCGCAGTTTCTCAACCGTACCACCGGAATCGTTGCCGGCGTGTTGATTGGCATCATCGGCAGCGCCTGGAGCCTGACCCGCCCGACCGCCACGACCCCACCACCAGATAGCATCGCTCAGGTAGAGCCGGCAGCGCCGGAAAAACCTGCGCAGGCCTCAGTAAACGACACCCGCAAGGTAGCCGACAAACGCACCCGCCTGGCCAGCACGGACGCGGCTCGACGCACGCTCGACAGAATGCTCAGCGACCGTCTGCTCACTGACGTAAGCGTCGAGGAAACGCCGCAGGGGCTGGTGCTCAATGGCAATCTCAAGGACGAGGCGCTGCTGGTGTACCAACGCATGCTGCAACGCTTCAAGGACAGCTACGAATCGCCAGTGACGGTGCTCGACAACGTTGCCAGTGCGCGCAATGGCCTGCCCTTCGTGATTGTGCAAATCATGACCGGACCGCATGCCCATCTGGTGACAGCCGACGGACGTCGCCTGTACGTAGGCGATGAGGTACAAGGCCTGCGCCTGACCCGTATCGACGCTCAGCGCCTGCAATTCGACGGTGACCGGCACATCGAGGTGAACTGGTGAATGCGGCGCTGAACCAATGGAAGCACCGGCATCTGGAGCGTCTTGCGCGCCACTGCGCCGTGCGTGTCAGTGGTCGGGTAAGCGCGGTGCGCGGCATTTTGCTGGAGTGCAAGATTCCCGCCGCCAAGGTCGGTGACTTGTGTGAAGTGAGCAAGGCGGACGGCAGCCTGCTGCTCGCCGAAATCGTCGGTTTTACTCAGGATTGCACTTTACTCAGCGCCCTTGGAGCCCCGGACGGGATTCAGGTGGGCGCACCGATTCGTCCGCTGGGCATGGCCCACCGAATTGGCGTGGATGACAGCCTGCTCGGCTGTGTGCTGGATGGCTTCGGACGGCCCCTGCTCGGTGATTGCCTGGGTGCCTTCGCAGGTCCGGACGATCGCCGCACAACCCTGCCGGTCATCGCCGACGCTCTACCGCCGACCCAGCGACCGCGTATCAGCAACGCCCTGCCCACCGGTGTGCGCGCCATCGACAGCGCCATTCTGCTGGGCGAAGGCCAGCGTGTCGGGTTGTTCGCGGGCGCTGGCTGCGGCAAGACAACCCTGATGGCGGAGCTGGCCCGCAACATGGGCTGCGACGTCATTGTCTTTGGCTTGATCGGCGAGCGGGGCCGTGAACTGCGCGAGTTTCTCGATCATGAACTGGACGAAACATTGCGCAGCCGCTCGGTACTGGTCTGCGCTACGTCCGATCGGTCCAGCATGGAGCGAGCCCGCGCCGCGTTCACCGCGACGGCTATCGCCGAAGCGTTTCGCGCTCGGGGCCAGAAGGTACTGCTGCTGCTCGACTCGTTAACCCGGTTCGCTCGCGCACAGCGTGAAATAGGCATCGCTTCCGGCGAACCGTTGGGCCGCGGTGGCTTGCCGCCGTCGGTGTACACCTTGCTGCCACGTCTGGTGGAGCGCGCCGGCATGAGCGAAAACGGCTCGATCACTGCGCTCTATACCGTACTGATCGAACAGGACTCGATGAACGATCCGGTGGCGGACGAGGTGCGCTCGCTGCTCGACGGCCACATCGTGCTGTCGCGCAAGCTGGCCGAGCGCGGACATTATCCGGCCATCGATGTGTCCGCCAGCATCAGTCGGATCCTCAGCAACGTCAGCAGCCGCGACCACCAGCGGGCAAACAACCGCTTACGCCAACTGATGGCCGCCTATAAGCAAGTCGAGATGCTCCTGCGCCTGGGTGAATACCAGGCCGGCGCCGATCCAGTCACCGATTGCGCCGTAGAACTGAATGACGCCATCAACGCCTTCCTTCGCCAGGACCTGCGCGAGCCGGTTGCCCTGGAGCAAACCCTGCACGAACTGCTGCAGCTCACCTCGCGGTTACCGGCCTAACCGTGGAAGAAGCCCTGGAAGAAGATCCGCAGCGGGTCGCCCTGGAACAGGTGATCAGCCTGATCACCCCTCTGCGCCAACACCGCCAGGCCAGCGCCGAACGGGCGCAACGCCAGGCCCAGGTGGAACTGAATTCAATGCTCGACCACTTATCAGAAACCAGGCTGGTATTGAGTCAGGAGCGCGACAACCATCGGCAGCGCCGTCAAAGCCTGTCGGCGGCTCATCTGGAAAAAACCATCAGTCTGAAGGACGTAGATCGTTGGCACGAGAAAGAGAAGAACATGCTCGACCGCCTCGCCTTGATCCGCCAGGACGTGCAGCAACAGCAATTGCAGATCGCCGAGCAACAGGCCTTGCTTGAACGCAAACGCCTGCAAGCCAAGGCTTTTCAACGGGCAGTCGAGAAACTCTCCTGCCTGAGCGAGACCCTCAGTGAAGAAGGTTAAAAGCCGATGACTCCACCGATCAAGCCGGCGCAAAAGCCGCCGACCGCGCCGCCGCACCCTGCACCCACAGAGTTACCGACGCCCCCTTCGAGCGGAAAACGGCCCGTCCTTGGCTCCCTAGGCCGCAGCGATGCACACGTCAATCGAACAACCTTGAACAAACAGTCGCCGGACACACCAATGAGCACCGACGGCCTGTTTTTTTCGCAACTGCTGGTGCTGCCAGTGGGCGCCGAGCCTGACCAGCAAGGCTTCGCCGGTGGTGGCGGCGTCACGTTCCCGGTGCGAGCCGAGCAGGTGCCAAGCCAATTGATCGACGAGTTGGCGCGAAGCCTGCCGGATCAGCCGGAAGGTCCGCTCAGTTTCACCCTGATGATGCCCAACCTCGGTTGCGTGCGGGTTCACTCCCAGAAAATCGATAATCGCTGGAACGTCCAGCTCGGCTTTGCTCGCCGCGACGTGCTCAAGCGCCTGCAAGGACATGTTAGTGCCTGCCGGGACTCACTCTCGCAAGCGTTGGGCCTGGACGTCGAACTGGACCTGCACGAAGACCTTGAGACATGAACACGCTGAAGCTACGCCAGGTCAATGGGCTCCAGGCCCGCGCCAGCCGTGAGTTTGGCGCGGGCCAACGCCTGGGTTTGCGCACCCGGGACCAGGACGCCGAACTGACGCTTTTACCACCACTGACCGAGACCGCCATCCCCGCCGCCGGCGTTTGGTTCAACAGCGCAGTCGGTGCGTTGTGCCTCACTGATGCCGAGGCGCTGCTAAGCCTGCTCGGCGATGCACCGTTGACCCTGACGGGCGAGCACCAGGCCTGGTACTGGCAGTTTTTCAATCAGCGTTTGAGCCCGGCCATCGCCGCCTTGCTCGCGCCGGTTGAGCCGCTGCTCGACAACCCGGCGACAGCGACTGTCGGCTGCCGTCTCCAGGTTCGCCGCGCCGGCCAGACCCTCCACGCCCATTTGCATACGACGCCCGACACCCTGCTTCGGCTGTTGCGCTCAGCCCCCTGGCAAGCCCGCCAGCAACCGCTGGACCCAGCATTGCAAGTGACCACGCCACTGGTGATTGGCGAGTTGGTATTGACCTTGGAACAACTGAGTTCATTGCGCCCGGGTGACGTGGTATTGCCCGCCCGTTGCCAGTTCGACAGCCGCGGCCAAGGTCATCTCGCCCTCGCTGGACGACGCTGGGCGGTACAGGCCACCGACCGGGCGCAGCAACTTTTCTTGCAGCTAAATCACGAGGAGCCCCCGCTCGATGAGCACTGAAGATCTCTATCATGACGAGGTCGAAACCCTCAACGACTATGACGTTGCGCCAGACGAAACCGATGAGGCGGACATTGTCCCGCCGCTGTCCGAGCCGTTCGAGGAGCATGACCATTACGCATCTCACGAGCAGCCGGAACGGATTGACGCGCCTGGACTTCAATCGCTGGCACTGGACCTGACCCTGCGCTGCGGAGAACTCAAGCTGACCCTCGGCGAACTGCAAAGGTTGAGCACCGGAACCATCGTCGAAGTCAGTGGCATCGCGCCCGGCCACGCCACGTTGTGCCACGGCGAGCACGTGGTGGCGGAGGGCGAACTGGTCGATATCGATGGCCGGCTTGGCCTGCAGATCATCCGGCTGGCGACCCCATCATGATCATGGAGGGCATGAATCCGGTTCTACTGGCGCTGTTTCTTGGAGCGTTGTCGCTGATTCCGTTCCTGTTGATCGTTTGTACCGCGTTTCTGAAGATCGCCATGACGCTGCTGATCACCCGCAACGCCATTGGTGTCCAACAGGTCCCGCCAAACATGGCGTTGTATGGCATCGCCCTGGCTGCCACGATGTTCGTCATGGCCCCGGTGGCCCACGAAATCCAGCAACGGGTGCAGGCTCATCCGCTGGAACTGGGCGACACCGACAAGCTCCAGGCCAGTGTCAGAACCGTGATCGAGCCGCTGCAACGCTTTATGACACGTAACACCGATCCCGATGTCATCAACCATCTGCTCGACAACACCCAGCGCATGTGGCCCAAGGAAATGGCCGATCAAGCGAGCAAAAATGACTTGTTGCTGGCCATTCCTGCATTTGTGCTGTCGGAGCTGCAAGCCGGTTTCGAGATCGGCTTTCTGATCTACATCCCGTTCATCGTCATTGACCTGATCGTTTCCAACCTGTTGCTGGCCCTGGGCATGCAGATGGTTTCGCCCATGACCCTGTCACTGCCCCTCAAGCTGTTGTTGTTCGTGCTGGTCTCGGGTTGGTCGCGCCTGCTCGACAGCCTGTTTTATTCGTACATGTGAGGCAGCCATGGAAGCGTTGGCGTTGTTCAAGCAAGGCATGTTCCTGGTGGTCATCCTGACCGCCCCGCCGCTCGGCGTTGCGGTGCTGGTCGGCGTGGTCACCTCGCTGTTGCAGGCGCTGATGCAGATCCAGGATCAGACCCTGCCATTTGGTATCAAACTGGGGGCGGTCGGGCTGACCCTGGCCATGACCGGCCGCTGGATCGGTGTCGAGCTGATCCAGTTCATCAACATGTCCTTTGATCTGATTGCACGATCTGGAGTCGCCCACTAAATGCCCTTCAATGCGCAGGACGCCTTCGAGCTGATGCTGGGCATGGGCCTGGCGATGGCGCGCTTGCTGCCCTGCATGCTGTTGGTGCCGGCGTTCTGTTTCAAATACCTGAAGGGTCCGTTGCGTTATGCCGTGGTGGCGGTCGTCGCCATGATCCCGGCGCCGGGCATCAGCCGCGCCTTGAGCTCGCTCGACGAGAATTGGCTGGCCATTGGCGGCCTACTGCTCAAGGAAGCCGTACTCGGTACGTTGTTGGGGCTGCTGCTGTATGCCCCGTTCTGGATGTTCGCCTCGGTCGGCGCCCTGCTGGACAGCCAGCGCGGCGCACTCAGCGGCGGCCAGATGAACCCGACCCTGGGGCCGGACGCGACCCCATTGGGTGAGTTGTTCCAGGAAACCCTGATCATGCTGGTGATTCTATCTGGTGGCCTGTCGCTGATCACCCAGGTCATCTGGGACAGCTATGAGGTCTGGCCGCCCACGGCCTGGCTACCGGGGATGACAGTGGACGGATTGGATGTGTTTCTCGATCAACTGAGCCAGACCCTGCACCATATGCTGCAATATGCCGCGCCCTTCATTGGCCTGTTGCTATTGATCGAGGCAGCACTGGCGATCATCGGATTGTATGCGCAACAGCTCAATGTCTCGGTGTTGGCCATGCCGGCCAAGAGCATGGCCGGCCTGGCATTCCTGTTGATTTACTTGCCCACGCTACTGGAACTGGGCAACGGCCAACTGGCGGAACTGGCCGATCTGAAGTCGCTGCTCAGCCTTCTGGTGCAGGTGCCGTGAGCGAAAAAACCGAAAAAGCCACCCCCAAACAGTTACGCGACGCCCGGGAAAAAGGCCAGGTCGGTCAAAGTCAGGACTTGGGGAAACTGATGACGTTGGTGGCCGTCAGCGAAATCACCTTCAGCCTGGCCGATGAAAGCATCGATCGCCTGCAGGCATTGCTGGCGCTTTCGTTTAAAAGCATCGGCTCCCCGTTCACATCGGCGGTCGAGGTGATCGCCAGCGAAGGCCTCGCCATGCTGCTTTATTTCACGCTGTGCAGCGTCGGCCTGGCCATGCTGATGCGCCTGCTCGGCACCTGGGTACAGATCGGTTTTCTGTTCGCGCCAAAAGCATTGAAAGTCGACATCAACAAGATCAACCCCTTCTCCCACGCCAAGCAGATGTTTTCGGGGCAAAACATCACCAACCTGCTGCTCAGCGTACTCAAGGCCACCGCCATCGGCGCAACGATGTATGCACTGATCAAACCTGCGTTGGGGACGCTGGTCCTACTGGCCAACAGCGATCTGACGACGTATTTGCATGCGCTGGTGGAGCTGTTTCGGCACATTTTGCGGGTAACCCTGGGCCTGCTGTTGGCGATCGCCATGATCGACTTCGCCATGCAGAAGTACTTCCACGCCAAGAAACTGCGCATGAGTCATGAAGACATCAAGAAGGAATACAAACAGTCCGAAGGCGATCCCCACGTGAAAGGCCATCGTCGGCACCTGGCCCATGAAATCCTCAACCAGGAACCCAGCGCGGCGCCAAAGCCGGTGGAGGAAGCGGACATGCTGCTGGTCAATCCGACCCACTACGCAGTGGCTCTCTACTACCGCCCAGGGGAAACACCACTGCCCAGGATTCATTGCAAAGGCGAAGACGAAGACGCACTGGCGCTGATCGCACGCGCCAAACAAGCCGGGATCCCGGTGGTACAGAACATCTGGCTCGCACGCACCCTGTACAAGGTCAAGCCTGGCAAATACATCCCCCGGCCCACACTGCTGGCTGTCGCTCATATCTACAAGATGGTCCGCCAGCTCGATGAAGTCACCGACGAAGTGATTCGCATCGACGACACACCGTGAAGCCTTATGCCGGTCAATCCGCGATCAAAAGGTGCAAAATCCGTGGGCGCAAAGCTTGCTCGCGATGGGGTAAGTCAATCGACAACTGCACTGGCTGTTCCACCGCTATCGCGAGCAAGCTTTGCTCCCACGGTTTAACTGACTTGCATTAACGTGAAGCCACGCGTTCGGTGGATAGCCAACATGGCTGTGGTCAGTGGGTGGATTCGCCCAGGTGATCCAACCCTGCCAGCTGCAAGGCATGGCCCCGGATCTCATCCAGGCTTGCGACGGTGGCGGCTGCGTCACTCACCGCATGCCACACGACCAAATCGTTACGGACATCGAGGAACAGGTAGTAATGATTGAATTGCTCGGCCTGGGTGAACCGCCGTTGCAGCGCATCATTCAGTTGCTCGGGGCGTAGGGCACGGCCTTCGATGTGCAGCGCGATGCCCCAGTCATGATGTTCACAGCGACTGGCAAACACGACCCCTTTCGCTACCGGCCAGACCGCCATGCGCCGGGCGGCCACCTGTGCGTAGAAAGCCGCTTTTTCCGTGACCTCGATCATTTCTAATCCTTCAATTGCACGACGGTGTAATCGCGATCCTTGTCACTTTCCTGCAAGCCTTCGCGCATATCCGCTGGCCACCAGATGACCAGCTCGCGGTCATTGGAGTCCGGACGCTTGCAGGCGTACCCGGAGCAACCATGCGTGGCGCACCCGATCAGGGTAGCCAACAGCACGAACAGGAGGGCAACACTGGCGGTCTTCATGGTTTCACTCCCCGGAGCAGCGACGGTCGGCTCTCTTTGGCCATTTTTGAGATCTGTGGCAGGCGCATGGCGATGTACACCTCGCTTTCCTCGCCCGGTTGCAGCCAGGCATGAGGCCAGGCGGAAACGCCGATGACCCAGCGACCGCCGCATCGGCTTTCGTCGATACGTACCGGCTTGTCGGTATTGTTGCGCGCCACGGTCACCGCAACACCCCAGTCTTTCTGCACGAACCACTGCGAACGGTGATGGTCGAGCGTCAGGCCTTCACCCGGGTCACAGAGGCTGTCGGTTTCAAATGGCAAGGTTTCGCCGGTGCGCATACCCGCGGGAGCGACACCGTCGACCAACTGGGTAAAGACTCTCTGGATGTCGCCCCGGGTCGGCAGCTCTCCTCCGTCGCGTCGCTCCTTGATTTTTTTCATCTGGTCATCGATGTCGTGGGGATTGCCATTTTCCACGTAGCGCGCCGGGTTGACTTGATCGCCAATCAATCGCGGCGTCAGGATGAACAGCCGCTCGCGCTGGCTCAACTCACGATTGCGAGACTGGAACAGCAACTTGCCGATGTAGGGAATGTCGCCCAGCAAGGGAATCTTGTGGAGCCGGTCATTGGCCTCAAGTCCATGGAAGCCCCCAATCACCAGTGAGCCATGCTCGGCGATCACCGCTTGAGTGCTGACGTTGCCCCTGCGCACACTCGGCTGCGCGTCATTGATGGTCGATACATCGATCTGACCGTCCTCGATGTCGACGATCATCTGTACCTGAGGCTTGCCCTCGTGGTCCAGCGAGCGCGGAATCACTTGCAAGCTCGTACCGGCGGTGATGGGTAGGATAGTGGCAGCCCGCTCAGACGTGGCGGTGAGGTACTCCGTGCGACTCAAATCAATCACCGCGGGTTGGTTCTCAAGCGTGAGGATCGATGGATTACCGATGACCGATGCTGACCCATTCCCCTCCAAGGCATGCAGTTCCGCCGAAAACTTGCTGGCGTTCTGAACGAATAACGTCGAACTGGTTCCGGCGTCGAACAGATTGGCGCCGCCACTGAAACTGCCCGCATTGAAATTCCAGCGGCTGGACAACTCGGCTAATTCATTGCGATCGATGTCCAGGATAACGGCATCGATTTCGATCAGATTGCGCGGGACATCCAACTGCTTGACCAGTGTCTCGTACACGGCCTTGCGCTCAGGCAAGTCATAAATCAGCACGGCATTGTTGCGTATATCGGCACTGACACGAATGCTCGCACGGCCACCTTCCTTGCCCTTGCCAGGTTTGCGACTGCCGTAGCTCAGGACCCTGTCGAGGCCTTGTTGCAGGATGCCGGTGTCCAACCCGCCGGAGCCGATGTTGTAAGGCAGTCCTACGGAGCCCTGCGCGCCGACGCTCGAACCGCTGTTGCCAACGGCCCCCGACAGCAGCTTGACACTGCTGATGTCGTTGCCTCGCGAGCGGCTTTCCAACAGGTCCTGGAGAATGCTGGCGACGCCGGCCACTGTCAGTTCCTGGTCGCGGTAGCGGATGGTGCGATCCGCTGCGTTGGCATACCTCAGGGGCAGCACCACGATGTCCTGTTTGTCGGCCTTTTCCGGCGGCTCGACTTTCTTGCTGTAGTCACGCACCAACTCGACATATTTGGCCGGACCACGAACCAGCACCACGCCTTCGTCCGGCAATGCGCCCCAGCCGAAACGCTTATCCAGCAGGCCCACATCGGTCAAGGCGGTTTGCAGGTCATCCACCGCGTCGGATGAGACCTCGATACGCGCAGAGGTATGCTCGCTGGACGGGCTGATGTACAGCGTGTCGTTATAAACGAACCACTGGAAATGGTATTCCTGGCCCAGCCGCTCCAGGAAGCCCTCGGGGTTCTCGCTGCGGATGCGGCCATCGAGTTTGCCGGCGATAGGGCTCATGTCCAGCCCCAAGCCAAACTCCTTGGCAAAGTCCGCCAGCGCGGTCGCCAGTTCAGTCTCGCGGGCGTCATAGGCATAGGCCGTATGTTTCCAGGATTCGGGAATGGCTGCCCAAGTGGCGGGGGTCACTCCGATCCACAATAGAGGCAACCACATTAAGGCCTTGCGCATTTCACACTCCTGATTGCCGGTGATTGAGGTTGGTGCGGCCGGACAATGGCGCCTGATTGTGGATGGCAACGTGCATCAGGCTGAGCATGGCCGCACGCTGGTTGGCCAGGCTTTCCAGACGGTCCAGCAAATGATCGGCGTTACACGGGGCCGGCAGCCAGCTGACCAGAACTACACAGCGGGTTTGCGGATCGATGGCCAGCGCGCCCTCACAGGAACACGCCAGACTGGCGCCACCTTGGCTGAGCAAGGCTCCGATCCTTTGTGGGTCGCAGGCATCATAGGGATCGAGTAAATCGATGCTGCAGCACACCCCACCGCCGATCACCGCCAGCCGTGCGTTGGCGTCATCGATCCAGCAATCCAGCGGCGTCGGCGCAAGCTGCTTGGACCACTGGTCGAGGATGTCGGCGAAGTCACTGAATTCCATCGATGATCGCTTTGGTGATGCCGTGCTTGGCTCGCAGGGTTTCATTGACGGCGATGCTGGCGACATCAGTTTCCCGCTGGGCATCGTTGAACGCCTGCAGGTCTTCGACGGAACCACTCTCCGAGGCGTCCATCGCCGCATCATCCATGTCGGACTGGGCGCGACTCATCGAGTGGTCGAGGTGGTTTTGCAAGCTCTTGAAGTTGATCACTCACCGGTACTCCTGCTGAAGGGTTCATCCCTTGAGTGGAGCAAACGGCCAAGCGGTTCCAAAGCCCGCTCAAGTAGTCTTCAATCGGCTCGATCAACATTCAGCAAGCCGTCGCGAAGGCTTGCCCAGTCAATGTCGAACGCGCCGTTGGCGTCGCTCAGGCGCAGAGTGCCCAGCGCCATGGCTGCATCGCCGCGCAACTGCCAATGCTCGGAAAACCGGCTCTGCGCCAGCCACTCGGCCAGGGGATCAACCATATCCGGGTGAACGCTGAGCGTCGCGACGGTTTTATCGGGCTGGCTGGCGGCCAGATTTTTTACCAGTGCCCGCGTTCGCTCCGCCAGGGTTGTGTCGTCGAGCAAATGCCGCAACGCCTCGTTCAGCAACGTTTCCAAAGCGTCCATTGCTTGTTGCTCGAATGCGTCTCGCTGGACCTTCAGTTCTGCGAGAAAAGCGTTGGCCGTTTCCCAGAAACCGGCCAATGCCTGGGCATGAAGGCGGTCACTCTGTTCTTGCTGACGCACCAAGATCTGCTGCGCTTGTCGGCGCGCATCAACGAGAACCTCGCACGCACGCAGGCTGCCCGCGATGTCTTCATGGCGTAAAATCGGCTCAGGCAACACCGCTGCGTCCGTCAGAGCAATACTGCGTTTAGCGAGCATGGACAACTCCTGGCGCGCGGGGGAAAAAGGGGCTCAGCTCGACATGACGCGCCAAAGGATGGCCTGCCACAACGTCTGGAGTTTGTGTTCAGGAGCCTGCGCCGGGCGCTCGGCTACGTCCCCGGGCGCCCATGCCAGGCGCAATCGCGACCAGCACGCGGCCCCGAGCCAGGCGCCAAGCAAAGGCCGAACATCGTCACTTTCGGGGTTCAGCCAGGTGCCGGGGCGCAGCGCCCTGGTCACCGCCCAACACCACTGCCCATCGACCCCGTCACGTTCTATCTGGGCAAAACAGATGCACTGCGCCAGCGCCAACGCCCGATCGCGCTGTGACGTCGATAGTTGGAGCCAACGCAACACCGGCTCGGGGGCCATCGGTGGTTGGCTGGGATCGATGCCGACGCTTTGCAGAAACGCCCCGTGGCGGCTGGCCATGAGCGCTTCGCAGGCACGGGTCGATAAGCCCACCGAATCGGCAAACCGGCTCTGCCAGCCCGGGTGGGCCCAGTCCCAGGGGTTGCACCACCAACGGACCCATTGATCCTCAGGGGGCAGGCTCGTCATGCGCGGGCCGGTAGGTTCGAATGATTGCGGCGAGCGAGCCCTATTCGACTCAACAAGGCGGCACGCCAGTCACCGCGCAACAGCAGTGCGACGATCAGCAGAAAAAACACCGCGCCCGCGGGTATCAGCCAGAGCATCAGGTCCCAGAACGCCAGGTTCGCACTGTCAATCTTGAACGGGCCAAAGCTGGCCCACTGGGTGGTTTCCTGGAACTCCGCGGCGGGCACGAAGACGATGGCAAACTTCTTGGCGTCGACAGACTGTCCGGACATCCCCGGAATACTGCTCGCGACCATCTGCTGAATACGCCCGCGTACGCTATCAGGATCGAGCGCGGCGGAATATTTGATAAAGACCGCGGCGGAGGCAGGTTGAATCGGCTCACCCGGTGCGACACGCTCAGGCAACACCACATGCACCCGGGCAACGATCACGCCGTCGATCTGCGACAGGGTCGCTTCAAGCTCCTGGGACAAGGCGTAGATATAACGGGCCCGCTCCTCGAGAGGCGTCGAGATCACGCCTTCTTTCTTGAAGATTTCTCCCAAACTGGTACGCGAACGCCGAGGCAAGCCCGCGGCGTCCAGCACACGCACGGCACGATTCATTTCCCGTGTGGCGACAGTGATCACCACCCCGGTTTTTTCCAAGCGTTTTCGCGCATCTATGTGCTGATCCGCAAGACGAGCAACGATCTCGTTGGCATCCTGCTCGGACAAACCGGTGAACAGATCAGTTTCGTCGCTGCAGCCGCCGAGCAACAGCATGCACAACAGCAGCAGTCCTGCGCTCAAGAATCTCACGGAAAACCTCTACTGCAGATTGGTCAGCTTATCGAGCGCCTGGGCACTCTTGCTCACGACCTTGGTCGTTAACGCCATTTGCAACGAACATTGCGACAGCGCACGGCCCATCTGGAGAATGTCCGCACTGTCTTCAGTACCAGCGACTTTCTTCACCGCTCGCAGCGCCTGCTGCGAAAGCTTTTCGGTATCGCCGAGGCGTTCGGACAATGCCCCGGCTACCTGATCGGACAGATGGGAACCCGCCTGTGAGCTATCCGGACGTACCGCCGCGTTGAACAGATCGACATCTGCCTGGACCGGCTCGGAGACGATCGCTTGTTGCACATCCTGCCCAAGCTCCGGCGAAATGTTTTTCAGGTGAGTAACGTGGGAAATGCTCACATGCGTTCTCCGTCAGGCCACTGACTGTTTATTGTTGCCTTGCAGCAATACGTTGATTATCTGGGCCGCGGCTTGCGCTGCACTGTCTTGCAAGTCATTGCCTTTCAGGGAGACTTCCAAGCCCTTTTCGACCAACCCACCCAATAGCCGTCCCAGATCGAGCTTCGATGTATCGCCACCCGGGGTGGTGGCCTGCAGCTGCGGCGAGTTATTGAGCGGCGTACCCAAACCTCCGCCAGACAACAGCGACTGCACGCCACGCTCCACCAGTTCGCCCAAGGCCTGAGCGATACCTTCGTTGGCGTCACCGTTGCCATTGAGGTTGGAAACGGGTTGGGTATCGAGGTCAGAATCCCCCAGCGAAACGGGCGAATTTTCAGTGTTGCCTACAAGGCTGCCAAGACCACCGTCAACGGGGCTCGCATCATTCTGTTGCTGGCCGAACTGCTGACTGATGAGGTCAAGGGCCGAACGGAATTTCGCGGTTTCATCGGCGTCCAGAAAGTTGTCTTCCTTGAGTTCCTTCATCCACGAGCCCGAGTCTGGACGTGGGAACTGAGCCTTGTTGTCATCCATGAACTGCGCGACCTTCGCCAGTATCGGCAGGTCGTCCCGGGAGAACTTTGCACCGTCGCCCAGCTTGGTCAACAGATCATCCAGCAAGGCTTTACCGAGGCCGTTCAACACCTTTGCCATCAAATCGGACTGCCCGGCACCCGAACCGCCGTCACCGGACACCATGTCTGCGCCAGCGCCGAAATTATCCCCCAGTTTCTGGTGAATCAGTTTGTCGAGCGCTGCCGCGATATTTTCGGCGCCCCTCCCGTGCTTGCCCAGGGCGGCCATGACCTTGGCGAGCATTTTGCCCAGGGGCGAACTTTCGTCCAACTGGCCGTCTTTCGTCAGCGCCTTGACCAACTGGGCGATCACATCCTGTAGCGCCTTGCTGGACTTGCTTGAGCCAGCGGTCGCGCTGTTGTCGAGCGGCAAGACGAGCACCAACGCCGAGCCTTGCAGTGAATTAACGCTGTTGGGACTGTGCATGGAACGTCCATCCTCAAGTAGCAACCCCCCTCTGACGAGGGGGGGGCAATCAGAAAGAATTAGTAACTAACGCCTTTCGCGCTCTGGGCCGTGGCACTGATCTTCTTGTTGGAAGAATCGTCCTTGCCCGACTGAATGGCGTTGTACACGTCCAGGGTCTGCTTCTTGATGGTTTCCGCCGACTGCAACGCGATCAGTTTTGCCTGGTTGGCATCCTGTTCCTTACTGGCTTTTGTCTGTGCATCGAGAGCCTGGTTGTTGTTGCTGGAGCTCGGAGGCAGGTTGTACTGTTGACCACCGCCGTTGCCATTAACTCTAGACATCGTAAATTACCCCTTGGTATGCACCAGCGTGATTGCTTGGTACTGACTAGGTGGCAACGAGCGGCGGATCGGTTCCAGCCCCTGCGCAAAAAAATCAGATGCGCAGTTCCTTGATGCGCCGGTAGAGCGTACGGCGTGGCATGCCCAGTTCGGTGCTGACCGCATCGACACAGTTTTGATGGCGCTTGAGCGATTGCTGGATCAAGGCTTTTTCGATCACTCGCAGCTGTGACTTGAGCCCACCGGCCGGGTTTTCTTCTTCGACCGGCCCGGCATTCAACACAGGAAAGCCGAGCACGAATCGCTTCGCCGCAGCCTTGAGCTCACGGATATTGCCGGGCCAGTCGTGTGCCTGCAGTTGCTGTTGCAACAGAGAGGTGACATGGGGCGACAGCAAGTCAAGATCGTTGGCGACTGCGGCAGCAAAACGGTTGAACAACGGCACGATGCGCTCACGCTGCGTACGCAGCGGCGCAAGTTTGAGGGTCAGCACGTTCAAGCGGAAGTACAGATCGCGGCGAAAGTGTCCCTGCTCCACCGCATCGCCCAGCGAACGTTGTGCCGAGGCTATTACCCGGATATCGAGCTTGATGGTTGACGTTGAGCCCAGCCGCTCAACCGCACGGGTTTCCAATACGCGTAGCAACTTGGCCTGCAGGCTGAGCGGCATGCTGTCGATTTCATCCAGGTACAGGATGCCGCCTTGTGCCGCTTCGATATAACCGACCCGCGAACGATCCGCCCCGGTGTAGGCGCCGCTGGCCACACCAAATAACTCGCTCTCGGCCAATGACTCGGGGATCGCCGCGCAGTTCATCGCCACCAGCGGCCCCTTGCGGCCTGACATCACGTGGATGCGTTGCGCGATCGTGTCTTTGCCCGTGCCGGTCTCCCCGCACAACAGTACATCGATACCCAGCTGTGAAATACTTTCGGCGACGATATCCAGATTGGGAATGCATTCTTCGGCAAAATCTTCTTCGAACCCATCATCAAGACTCATCCACGACCTCTAGCCCATCAGGTTTGCGCGAATACAGCAGCGTTGCAGTTTCAAGTCCAAGCAGTGAGCTGCGCCTCGACCCCCAGCTCCTTCATGCGGTGATAGAGGGTGCGCCTGGGAATCTCCAACTCTTGAACCACAGCAGCCACATTTTGCCGGTGCCGCTTCAGCGCATCCTGGATGAGCGTTTTCTCGATCATGCGCAACTGAGCGCGCAAATCGGGTGCCGGGCTGCGGACTGCTACCGCCTCCGCGTCCAGCAATGGAAGCCCCAACACAAACCGCTTGGCGGCCGATTTAAGTTCACGAATGTTGCCCGACCAATCATGGCTGAGCAAAAGTTGCACCCGAGCGCTGTCGAGAATGGGAGCGGGACGACCAAAATCTGCGGCGATGCTTTGGGTGAACTGGTCGAACAATGGCAGGATCTGTTCGCGGCGCTTACGCAGGGCTGGCAAGTGGAGCGTCAGCACGTTAAGCCGAAAAAACAGGTCGCGACGAAAAAGCCCTTGTTCCACCAGTTTATCCAGCGGCCGTTGGGCCGATGCAATGACCCTTAGATCCACGGGAATGAAGGTCGTGGAGCCGAGGCGTTCAACACCCCGCGTTTCCAGGACACGCAACAACTTTGCCTGCAAGCTCAACGGCATGCTGTCGATCTCGTCCAGGTACAACGTGCCCCCTGCGGACGCTTCGATGTAGCCCTTGCGGGAGCGACAAACGCCGGTAAACGCCCCATTGACCACGCCAAACAGCTGGCTTTCGGCGAGCTGTTCTGGAATCGCGGCGCAGTTCATGCCTACAAATGGCCCGGACCTGCTGGACCGCTCATGGAAATGGCTGGCCAACGCATCCTTGCCGGAGCCCGTCTCTCCGCACAACAACAGATCCATGTCGAGAAAAGCATCATTTATTTCAATTTTATGACTGAGTAAAAATGCGGTGCTGCCCCAACCCTCGTAACCAGCGACATCGTTTCTGGTGCCCATCGAACACTCTCTCTGTGGATGTAGGCGAATATTAATCGCACGCCTTACAAGGCAGAAATATACAAATTTAGTTCCCTGGACCAACAAGCAAAATCTTGGATTCCCCTATAAAAACCCAGCGCAATATCATTTGCCGATGAACGCTCCAAGGCCTGAGAGATCTTCAAGACAGGTAATTAAATAAACGTTATCTCGGTCCAGTCAAGCACTTCTGTCCACATCGGCAAAGAGTAGGATTCCCCCTACCCCCGCAGGCTCCGGAGCACTCCTGAGAAGAATTCGCACTCGGCGCTCCAGCTAACACAGGGCTCAGGCTCAATCAACAACGCCCGCACATAACGTGAGCTACATCACACTTCAATAAAGGCCGAGTTAATTGAAAAATAGCACTGAAAAGTTCAAGATACTGCCGACCCTCGCCCGCCGCTAACTTCAACCCAACAACATATAAGCGGCATGACTCGATAGCCCTTGAATGTGGATGCTTTACTAGCAAAACTTTAACTCAAATAATCATGCCAGATAAAAATTCTCCAACTTCCCATCAAAAGTTAAATAAGGAAAATGAAGGACGATAGAGCATTCGGTTTTCCGAACGAAAACCGAGATACTTGCTTTAAGCACCTAAGGTGTTCCGGTTTTTGGGGGCCGAGCCGACGATAGCTTTGCGCCATCACGGAGTCGGGAATCCGAATGGTCCCGGGAGTCGTCTGACGACATTAAAAATATTGGATCCGAGGAATCAGCTGACCCCGATAATCGGATCAATTTTCGTAGCGGGAGGTTTTGGGCATCGCGGATACGCGCTGTAATATTCTGGCGTGGGTCATTCGCAAAAAATAGTATTACTAAATATGTAGTAAAAATCGGCTCACAAAAACCGAGGAAAGTTCAAAAGCTTTTCGTTCAAAAAAATCTGCGGTGATCAGCTCCCAGGCAAAAAAAACCGATCGCACGCGGCCAGTGGAGCCCGTCACAAAAGCCGCATCTGGATGGCAGGCGCGAAAAGCGCACTAAGAAAGGGCGAAATTCAGATTTTTATTGGCGCGGGTCACTGGCGTAAACCACCACTCGCGGGCTGATCATCCTCTCGCCCTCTACGTGATACTCAGTGAATTCACGTCTGCGTGGCGACGAACGGTCTTCGATCGGCTGTGTCGCTTGTGCCGTCTGAGACAGGGTTGAGCTGTCGACCACAGGGACTGGCAGCGCAGGCTCGACCACCTTGGCTGACTTCAATGTCGGGCGCACTGGCCGGCGCTCAGTCACTGGACTTTCGTTGCGCTTAAAAACAACGGGGGTTACCGCAAAGCCGCCGGTGAGTCGTTCAATGCCCGCCTTCACCGCCTGACTCTGAGCCCGTGGTATCAGCAATCGGCTCGGCCCATCCAGGGTCTTTTTGCGCAAAAAAGCCGAGTTCAGCTTCAACAACTGGCTATTGCCGACCCCTGCCATGCTCGCGAGCTGGTCAAGGTCCACGGCGTGGTTAAGTTCAACCACGTCGAAGTAAGGCGCATTGGCCACCGGATTGAGCTGTACACCGTAAATTTCAGGGCTTCGGACGATCAAAGACAGCGCCAGCAACCGAGGCACGTAGTCCTCGGTTTCCCTGGGCAATGTCAGGTGCCAATAGTCGACCGGCAAGCCGCGCCGGCGATTGGCTTCGATGGCCCGCCCGACGGTGCCCTCGCCGGCGTTGTAGGCCGCCAGAGCCAATAGCCAGTCATTGTTGAATTGATCATGCAGGCGTGTGAGGTAATCCATCGCCGCCTTGCTCGAGGCGACTACATCGCGACGTGCATCGTACGTGGCGCTCTGGTGCAAATTGAAATCGCGCCCTGTAGCGGGAACGAACTGCCACAGCCCCGCCGCCGCGCGCGGGGAATAAGCCGTCGGGTTGTAGGAGCTTTCGATCATCGGTAACAGCGCCAGCTCCAGCGGCAGCTGGCGCTCATCCAGACGCTCGACAATGTAATGCAGGTAAGGGCCGGCACTGCGGCTGGCCTCGTGCATAAAACCTGGATGGCTTAGCAGCCAGTCACGCTGGCCGGCGATCCGCTTATTGATGCTCTGCCCCTGCGCCAACCCGCTTCGCTGGGCGATCCGCAGCCAGACATCTTCGCCGTTGTAGCGCGGCAAGTCGCTGAACAAGGCCTCGGGCTCCGCATTCAATGAGTAGCCATCCGGTTTATAAGCCAGGCCAGCCGCCAGGCGCGGCGTGCGCTCCAGGCGAGGCTGCGAATATTCAACTGTCTGGCAGCCTGCACACAGGGATCCCAACGCCAAGATAGCAATTTGAATCGAACGGGCAAGCGAGCGTGGGTTCGGGGCGTTAGCGGTGGCGGTTGGCATTGGCAGGATGTCCAAGTGGTGTCCCCCTACGTGGCGTGCGTGCCGTTCCGGTTCCCTTAAAGAAGGCGTTCCCGGTAGCCCCAAGCTTCGCAGACAGCTGATGTACTTATCGCTGCACGGAACCTGTCAGCGTTGCGCACCACTCAACGACAAAGGGAGCTTTCCAGAATGCAACCGAAGCTGATGTCAGACCATGACATGGACGGGGAGATACGAAATGCCGGCACCAACAGTCAACCGCACCACCAGTAATATCGTTCAACCAGAGCCACTAGAAGGCTCACGCCCTCACTCAGGTCTGCTCCAACGAACCGAACAACCGACCCAAGGCTCCTCCCACTCTCTGAGCGGCGTGGGAAAACGAATGCTGAAAAATGCCGGCAAGCTGTTCCAGAAAATCACACATCCTCGGCAAAAACCTGTCCAGCCGCGCGAGCCGAGAAACACCCAGCCCCTTCGTCCGCTGTCGAATGAACAGGTTGCAACGCAGGCAGCGCGCATGGCGCGCTCACCCCAGAGCCGGCTGCAAGGTGCCGATGGCACGCGCCAGTCACTGCTGCGTCCCGATCCGAACGAGGCCGGCGGCTCTGGGGGCGCGGTAGAGCAATCCAATCAATCGCCTCCCCTCCCGCCACCGACGGGGCCTGTGTTGCAGCGCAGCGGTGGCGGACGTTTCGACCTGACGCCAGACACCCTCGCGAGCCATGCACAACCGCAGGGCGCTATCGCGCTGGATGCCCATGGAAAGGCGGATTTCTCCACGTTCAGCACCTCTGGCCTGGCGCCCTTGCTGAGCAATGTCCTCGCCAAGCCAGGACAAACTTATCTGGCCCATCAGAGTCAGCAAGGCGTTCAAGGGCATCAATTGCTGGAGCAGAATGGACACTTGTTACATCTGACGCATGACGACAGTGCCCTGGCGTTAATCCGCAGCAGCAAGGAAACACTCGAGGTCACTGGTAATGGCCCACAGGCCGTAAGCCTGCAACGCGAAGCCAACCAGGTCCACGTCAATACTTCGGACGGCAGTCAGACCCAGGAATTGCCAGGCAAGGCACACATCGCCCATCTCACCGGCGTGCATCATCAGCACGATGGCGAACGCCTGCGTGTGCATGAAGACCGGCTGTATCAGTTTGATCCGATGGCCGCCCGTTGGAAGGCGCCTGAAGGCACCGAAGACCTCGCCTTCAACAGTCTCGCAACGGGCGGGAACGGCTCGATCTACGCCAAAAGTGATGATGTCGTCGTCGATCTCTCCAGCCCCTTGATGCCACACATTGAGGTCACTGATCTCAAGTCATTTTCGATTGCATCAGACAGTACAGCTGCGTTGCTTAGCGGCGATCAACCCCAGGTGATCCTGCTGGCTGATATGCGCGCTGGAATCGATGGGCCGCGCAAGGCAACAACAAAAACCCTGGAACTCGACGGCGGTCAAGCCCGGGCGGCTGCCGTTGGCCTGAGCGCCGACCGGTTATTTGTCGCTGACACCCAGGGCCGGCTCTACAGCGCAGACCGCAGCGCCTTTGAGAACGACGAACCCGTGCTGCAGCTCACGCCCGAACAGGCAGATTATCGGTTGGCCGACCAGGCGATGGGCGGCCATCACAGCGTCAGCGGGTTCATCAGCGGTGACGATGGGCGTGTCCATGCATTGGTCAAGAATCGTCAGGGTGAAACACACTCCCACGTGCTCGATGAACAGGGCTCCCGCCTCGAAAGCGGCTGGAATCTGAGCAGCGCGCTGGTTCTGCAGAATGTACGGGGGCTGACGGTGCCTGCAACGCCCCCGGCAGCTGACCGGCTCAACCTGGACAGGTCAGGGCTGGTAGGCCTCAGCGCCGGACGCGTCCAGCGCTGGGAAGCCACTGCTCAGTGCTGGAAGGACGCAGGAATCAAGGACATCGATCGCCTGCAACGCGGGGCCGACAGCAACGCCTATGTGCTCAAGGGCGGCAAGCTCCTCAAACTTGATGTAACCCCCGAACACCCCAGCGTCGCGTTCAGCCCCAACACAGCGCTGGCTCAAACGCCGCGTTCGACCAAGGTCGCCATGGGCAAAGAAATCGAAGGGCTCGAAGACCGGGTGATCACGGCCTTCGCCATGGTCAGCGACACACAATTCGTCGCACTCGACGACACCCATTGCCTGACCGCTCACAGCAAGGACGGCAAGCCCATCACGCTGGAATTTCCCGGGATGCAAGGTGATATCAAGACGCTGTCGCTGGACGAGAAGCATAACCTGCACGCACTCACCAGCACCGGCGAGCTTTTCCGCCTCTCCAAGGAGGATTGGCAGGCGGTGAATCTGGCTGACCATCTCCGAGCCAGATGGACACCTGTGCCCACGCCAGGGGGGCAACCGGTCAGTGCGCTCTACAGCAACGATAACAATGTGCTCAGCGCCCTGGTTGAGGATGAAGAGGAGCCCGTGCCGATGCAGCTCAAGGGCGGCCAGTGGCAGCCGTTCACGCCGCGGCCCGTTGAAGAGAATGGCCTGAACGATACGTACGCCCAAATCAAGCGAACGCATAAGACCGCGCGTATTCCAGGCACCGGGCTGACCGCCAGAGTGGACGTCAACGTACTAGGCCGTGGCGGCATGGAAAAAGGCAACCGGGCCAGCAAAAGTGAATTCATTCGCGCCAACGTGTACAAGAACACGTTGGAAATGCCCCGCTGGACAAAGAATGTCGGCAACTATATTCAACACCGTTATCACGGCCGGGACGGCCTGAAAGACGTATATGACAGCCAGTCGATCCTGTTCAAGCAACTGGAGCTGATTCATGAAACCGGAGGAAGGCCCCCGCTCCCGGGCAACGACCTCAAGGCACGCATCGCCCGGCTGGAACTGGGGCCCGCGGGCGCCACACTGATCAAGGAATTGGAGGCTTTTCGCGACGAGTTGGAAAAGCATAGCTACACGGCACTGATGTCCATCGGTCAGGGCTATGGTCAGTATAAGAACATGCGTCAGCGCGACGGTTTGCTCAATATGCACGGCGAACTGGCGAAGCCGTCGATACGCACTCAATTCGGCACAAAACTCGCTGACCTCGGCACCCGCCTCAACCTTAAAAGCTCCGGTCATGACTTGGTCAAGGAGCTGCAGGACGCGCTAACCCAGATCGCCCCTTCGGAGCAAAATCGCACCGCGCAATTGCTTGGCACGCTCAAGGACCACGGCCTGAAACTCAGTCATCAAAAAGCCGATATTCCCTTGGGGCAACGTCGCGATGCCGGCGACGATCATGGCTTGAGCAAAGCGCGCATGGCCCTGGACCTGGTGACCTTGAAAAGCCTTGGTTCGCTTCTGGACCAGGTCGAAATGCTCACGCCGCAGAGCGACATGGACGCGCTACAACAGAAACTGGCCACGCTACGCGATACCACCTACGGGGAGAACCCGGTCAAAGAAGTCACCGACATGGGCTTCACCGATAACGCCGCTTTGGAAAGTGCCTATGATGCGGTCAAGACATTCCTGAAGTCGTTCAAAAAACCCGACCATGCCGTCAGCGTCAACATGCGGGCCGCGACCGGCAGCAAGAACCAGGCAGAACTCGCTGACAAGTTCAAAGGCATTCTCAAGCAATTGGAACATGGCGACGATGAAATCGCCTTGCAACGCAGCTATGGGCTGAACCTCACCAGCCCGTTCACCACCTTCGCCGATAAAGCAATGGGGCCTTGGCTGACCGCTGGCGCCACTGGCAACCGGAACTACATCCTCAATGCCGAACGTAGCGATGCTGGCATCACCCTTTACCTGATAAACGAGGCTGCGGGTAATATCAGCGCGGGCACCGGCGGTGGCAAGGATTTCTGGCCGGGCTTTTTCGACGAGAACGATCCGGCTCGCAGTGTCGACATCGGTAACAACCGCACGATGAGGCCAAACTTTCGCCTGGGGGTGGACGTGACCGCCACCGCGGCGGCTAGCCAACGCGCCGGGGTGGTCTTCAGCGTTCCCGATGAAAACATCGACGAATTCGTCGATGACCTGTTCGAAGGAAAGCTCAATCCACTGGACGTCCTGAAAAAAGCAGTGGACCACGAAACGTACGAAGCCCGGCGGTTCAACTTCGATATCACCGCAGGCGGTAGCGCCGAACTGCGCGTCGGTTTCGGCCTGTCCGAGAACGACAGCAAGCCACTCTCGGCAGTGGCGCGCCTGGGAATCGCCGCGAATGTCACGGTCAATCTATTGACCTACACCGATTATTCCCTGGAGCAGAAGAATGACAAGGTCCAATTGCGCGAGGGCGGGAAGAATCGCCCACGCTTGTTCAACAGCCTGGCCCTCGGTGGAGGGCTGCGCGGACAGCTTGGCGGCACCCATACCGACCCGACGATAACCCCTGCCTCCGGACCGGCGCCCACGCCAGGCACGCAATCGGCCACCAACAACCTGGGCGTGGCTGCATCGGTGACCGTGGAGGCAAGAACCACCAAACGGGTCAAGTTCCGCTATGAGGTCGCGACGCCAATGACCTCGAAAACCCTCGAAAAACTGTCGACCAAACTGGCGGACGCCTTCAAGGACAATGCCATGAAAACCAGCCTGGCTGAATTGGCCGACCCACTCAATGCACGCTACACCGGCAAGAGCCCTGAGGAAGCGATTCAGGCGCAGCTTGATGGTCTTAACGAGCTGTTTGCCGGTAAGTCTTCGCAGAGCGATGCGCAATACAAGGCCCTGCGGGAGCTGAAACGTGCAACGGTGCGACAGGAGGCATCGACCAACAACCACAGCGTATTGAGCAACGCTCGCTTTGAGACGAGCAAAACCGATCTCTCGGGCCTGGATCAGCCGAGCATGATCACCAAAATCATCAGCTCGGTAAGCAACCTGAGCGCTCCCGGTAATGCCTCGAAGGTCGCCGACCTGATGAACCGGGATCCGAAACTCAAGGCCATGCTCAAGGAAATGCAAGCGAGTGAAGGTACGCTTGCCCGCGTCCGTCTGGAGCCGAAGGATTCACTGATCGACGAAATTGATGAGGGGAGCCGCAACGGCACGATGACCCAGGGCCAACTCGCGACCCAATTGGAAAATCGCAAAAACATGCGGATCATGCGGCTGACGGTTTTCCATTCGGTCACCCAGGCAGAGCCCTTCACGTCTCCAACGCCGCTGGTCAGCTATAACAGCGGGGCGACGCTGAGCGTCACCAAAACGCTCGGGCGTATCAATTTCATTTACGGTGAAGACCAGGACACGCCCATTGGCTATAGCTTTGACGGTGAGCTGTCACGGCCGTCAGAGCCACTTAAGAATGCGGCTGAGCTATTGAAACAGGAGGGGTTTGAACTCAAGACCTGACAGTCCAGGGGAAAGCGCCGGTGCAAGGCGGCGCTTTCTCGCTTCAAGCCTGCAAAAACGTCCGAGCTTCGCGTGCTTGGGCGATAAAACCTCGAGCAGTGTTACAGAATCCAGGTTCATCGAGGGATAACAACTCACGCTGGGCACACAGGCGCACATCCCCTTGGTCAATGGCGAACCAGCAGCCATGCAAACGGGCGACATCAAAATTCAGGCTCAACAGGCGCTGCAAGTCGGCAGGTCGCTCCGGACAGCGGCCTACCTTGCAATGAAGGATCACCATCTCGCTGTGCTCGGGCAACTCGATCACAGCAGCCTCATTTTCTTGGCTGTCATACAAGGCACACACGCCGTTCTGCAGGGACAATGAAGTGCCGAGCTGTGCGCCCAGAGCAGTCAGGAAACGGGTGAAATCAGGTGCTGGGGTTCTCATCGTCGTAGTCCTTCAACAGGAAAAAGCCTAGGTTCGCCATGCACTTGGTGGTCGCAGGACAGCATCGGTTCCGACGACAAATCCTGCGGTGGGGCCGCAACGCCAGCAATCCGTCCCCAGTGCAGCAGCAATATCTGGGACGCGGAATCGGGAACCCATCGGCTCCCGTTGCCACTCACTTCGAACAACGTCAAACCCATCCCTTGATTTCGTCTTCGAACGAAAGCGATTCCGCGTCCAGCCCGTCGGGAAACCTAGGAACTGGCGCGACGTCCTGTCATCCAACGAGGTAAAGCACCATGAGCATCGGCATTACCCAACGACCGATTCAGCACACCCCATCCAACCTGGATTTTTCAGCGTTGGACGGTAGCCGTCCCTATAGCGGCCATGCACTTGGCGAGCAAACCACTCAGCAAGCAGTAAGTCCCGGCGCACTGCTGTTCGGCAGCGACAAACAAAAAGAGATCAATTTCGGGCCGCCCGATAACACCCTACAGCCGCCGGGAGACAAGAGCCGTTTGGGTGACAATCAGTCCAACCTGATTCAGTTGCTCAGCGCGCTCATCATCGCCCTGCTGCAGATGCTCATGAAGTCTGCGGATAAGAACCCGAACCAGGAGCAAACCGAGGGTCAGGACTCGCATCAGAACAACGGGCTCGGAACGCAACTGGCCGACAGCGGGGACACCGACACGACGTCCGACGCAACAAGTGGAGACAATGGAACAGGCAGTGACCGCGACAGCGACGGCGTAACGCCGCCTGCCACCACGCCGCTGGCCAATGCCAAGCACAACACCGCTGCGGATACCGGCACCCTTTCAGATCCGACGAGGTTCCCCACGGCATCCAACGGTGCCAAGGTTGTGAATGAAACCATCAAGGTAGGCCCGGGCGAGACTTTCGATGGTCACAACCAGACCTTCACGGCCGGCTCCAAGTTGGGCAATGGCGACCAGAGCGAAGACCAGAAGCCCTTGTTCGAACTGGCCGAAGGCGCAACGCTGAAAAATGTCATTCTGGGTGACAACGAAGCGGATGGCATCCATGTCCGCGCCGCCAACGAAAAGCCGGTCACTGTCGATAATGTGCACTGGACGGACGTCGGTGAAGATGCTCTCACCGTGAAGCCTGAGGGTGGTGCAGATGTCACCAACCTAAACATCACCAACAGCAGCGCCAAAGGGGCCAATGACAAGATCTTCCAACTCAACGCCAATGCCCACGTCAAGCTCGATAATTTCCAGGCCAGCGACTTCGGCACACTCATGCGCACCAATGGCGGCAAGCAGTTCGACAAGATGGAACTCGAGCTCAATAACGTGCAGGCCGAGCACGGAAAATTTGCCTTTGTCAAAAGCGACAGCGAAAACCTGAAACTGACCACCAGCAACATCCGCCTGACCGACGTCCAGCATCACTATGACAAAACCAAGGCCTCGACCCAGCACACGGAGCGCTAGCGCCCTGAAAAACCGCCGCCAATTCTCGGGCGGCGGTTTTCTAGACGCGCGCGTTTTGGAGTTTCGACGAGACGACAGCGCTCCCTGCGCGTAAGAAACCTAGAGAACAAAGCTCTTCATCGTTTCACGTAAGTCGCTGACCACTTGGTTGAGTTCGTTAGTGGTGGTGAATGCCTTGGCTGCGACCTCCCGGGACCCGACGGAAAAGTCTCTGATGTTCAGCAAATTGTGGTCCACCTCTCGAGCCACCACCGCTTGCTGCTGCATCGCACTGGCAATGGTGTGATTGCGTTCCAATATTTGCTCCACGGCAAGGGTAATTTCATCCAATGCCCCACCTGCTGAACGCGCAACGTCGAGCGTACCGTCGGCTTTTAGCGTGCAGCCTTTCATCAGCAGCACGGAATCTTCAATATCGCCACGGATCCCCGCGACCATCTCTTCGATTTCCAAGGTCGATTGCTGGGTGCGATAAGCCAGGCCCCGCACCTCGTCGGCAACCACCGCAAAACCGCGGCCCGCATCACCCGCGCGAGCCGCTTCGATGGCAGCGTTCAAAGCCAGCAGATTGGTCTGCTCGGCGATGGAGCGGATGACTTCCAGGACCCTTTCGATATCCTGGCTCTTTCGGGCGAGCTCGCCGACCTGAGTCGACGTCTTTTGTACTTCTTCGATCATTTGCTGAATCGCGTTGACGGTCGCTACCACCATCTCCCGGCCCTGTTTCGAAGAGCTGCTGGCGGTGCCTGAAGCCTGCGAGGCCAAGAGTGCATTACGGGCAACTTCTTCCACCGCTGCGCTCATTTGCGTCACCGCACTGGCAGCCTGCTCGATTTCCTGGTTCTGCCGGTTCAAGCCCGCCGAGCTTTGCTCGGAAAGGGTTTTCATATCTTCGGAGGTATGCGACAGATGGTCGGCGGACACATAAATGCTGTTGATCGTGTTACGCAGGCTCTGCTGCATACGCTCCAAGGCCTTGAGCAAACGAGCCGGCTCGTCCGACCCTTCAATGTCCTGTGTGGAGGTAAGATTACCCACCGCGACCGACTCGGCCATTGCCAGCGCACGGGCCAGCGGTTTCAAGAAGCTGCGAGCCAACACCCAAGCCACACCGCCTCCTAAAACGATGAGCGCAATGGTCGCCCCCCACATGACAAGACTGAATTCGCTGGCCACCGCATAAGCTTGACTGGCAGCCTGTTTGCTCATGCCCTCTTCGAGATCGATCAATTGGTTGATCAGATACAACCATTCCACGAACGCAGGACGGGCTTGAGTCAGCAACAGCTCAAGGGCCTGGGGACCCTGGTCATTCAGACGCATTTCCACCACGCGCTCGATCAGGGGCAGGGTTTTCGCCTCAATGGCCTTGATCTTCGCCAGTGCATTGCGCTCTTCAGAGGTAATGTCATTGCGACTGGCGAACATTTGATCGAGCTTTTCAGCCGAGGCAGCATAGTCTTCCGAGAGCTTTTTTATCTTTGCCAGCTCTGGTGGTATCTCTGCGTCGTTTGCGATCAGCAATGTATCGCGCAACACAATCGCTCGGTCATGCACACTGCCGCGAAAGTTAATCGCATAGCGGGCTTTGACGTTATTGACGTCGTTGATACCGGAGAGGGTGTTTTTGATATAGGTCACTTGAGAGGTCGCTAGCCACGTTAGCGCGGTCGACAGCGCCAAGATAAACGCGAAACCAAAACCTAGCCGGGTGCTGACATTGAGTTTCATCATGGGGTTCTGACTTTATGATTCATCAAGCCATGCAACCCCGCTATCGAGAAGGGGCAGGGCTTCAATCTCAGTGGATTACGTCCGTGTAGGGGGGCCACAAGAACTGGCTCATTCACGGTCCAGCTTGGGGGTGAGCCCTTTTCAGTTCCATCGGGGGGGCCTGATTTTCAGGTAGGGCGTGCCCTATGTTTCGTGGCGATCAAGGCTCATGGGCTGACCGAGCCGCCCTCCATCTCCGGTGCATACAGATAGAAGTTATTCTTACCATTGCCCTTGGCGTGATACATGGCCATGTCTGCGTTGCGCAGGAGGCTGACAGTGTCTGACGCGTGATCGGGACACAGGCTGATGCCCAAGCTCGCGCCGATGTTTATCTGATGCCCATCGATGCCAAAGGAACTCGACAGCGCGCCGACGATGTTCGAAGCAACCTGGGTGGCCTGAGTGGCGTTGGCTCGACTTTCCAGGATCACGGCAAATTCGTCACCTCCAATCCGACACACCACATCGCTACTGCGTAATGTGCTACGCAGTCGTTCAGCGACGAGGGTCAGGAGTGTGTCTCCGGTCTCGTGGCCGAGCGTGTCATTGACGATCTTGAAGTCGTCCAGGTCGATGAAAAGTAGCGCGCAGGACGTGCCGTAGCGCAGCACCTCGGTCACCGCCGTCTCGAGTTTCTCCTTGAAGTAATGCCGGTTATGCAGGCCGGTAACCGGATCGTAATAGGCCAGTTTGTTGAGCTGCTGTTCAGCCAGACGGCGCTGCTGCAGTTCGGCGCTGGTTCGCGCGTCGTGCCATTCAAGCTGCGCCATCAAGTCATTGAAACTTTGGGCGAGACGGCCGGCCTCATCACCTCCGTACACGATCGCCCGCAGGCTGAAATCCCGCTTGGCGCTGATCTGCTCGGTCAACTGAACCAGGCTCAACAACGGCTGCACGATGCTCGACGCCATTCGACGCGAAAGTACTAGGGACAAAAACAGGGCCAGGGCGGCTGCGTGCAACCCGAACGCGGTCTGAAACGCCAGACTGCGGTACAAAGAGGAAAGGCTCGCTTGCACCACGACATTGCCGATGACCCGACCGTGGAGCACAACCGGCTGGCGCACGAGCAGAGAGCGCCAACCGATACCTTCGGCCATTACCCGACCGGCGCCCTCCTCCTTGGCTTCCCGCTGATAAGTGGCCAACTCCTGGCCATCGGGCAACAGGAACGCCGCCCAGGTAATGTCCGGAATGTGCGTCAGGGAGTTCAGCGTTTCTTGCGCCTCCTGGGCGTCGTGGAACATGACCGCCGCGGCCCCATTACTGCCGATCACCATGGCATGGACCCTTATGGCTTCTGTTAATGCGTTGCGTTGCACGACCATCTGGTAGGCCAACAGTGTCAGTAGCAGAAGCGCCATGACCGCAGCGGTCAGTAGAAATCCCGTGTGGGTGAGCTTGTCGCGTAGCGGCCGATCCTTGAAGGGTAAGGAACGCATAGGTTTAGGACCTGTTCGCCACGAAACTGGCGAGTTTGAGCAAGCGAGAACTGAAGTCCAGATTCACCCGCCGCGCGGCAGTCAGGTTGACGTCGAAAACGATGCGAGGGCCCTGCCGGCGCATTTCGATCATGATGCCCCGATCGGCAAAGCCGGCCGCGTCGGTGATGGTCAGGATCGGCGCCGCGGCAAGCTGCTGAAGCAGCGCATCGAGCGTCCTACTGTTGTGCTCGTCGACATAGAGCACCTGGCAGCCGGTGAGCGAAGTATTGGGCGCAATCCACCGTATGACGATCGGCTGGCCGTTCTGTGCGGGCTTGCCCTTGAGCCGGGCCAACTCTTCATCCAGGGGGGTACTGCCGAGTACACAGACCTGGAAGTCAGCGGTAGACAACGAGGGCCACTGGGCGAACAGTGTGAAGTTGTAGAGATAGGCGACCTTCATCGCGCGTTCGTCCACCGCCGCGTCAGCCGAGACGGGCGGACTTGGCAGGTACCAAGTGGCAAAAACGAGCAGGTGGAGGACGATAGCCTTCATTGGAACGCATACCCCACGCTGAACCATAGGCTGCGTTCGCCCCGCTCGATCTCGCCGTCGTAAAGTGAGGCGTCCCTGTATTGGCGATCGAAAAGATTGCGCACCGCGGCGGTGACGCTTACACCTGGCAGGACTTCCTCGCTCGTCAGGGTAAGGTCAGCGATCGCATAGCCGGAAGCGCTCGTTTCGGGTGTTACCAGGCGCTTACCCACGTAGCGGCCAGCGAGGCTCGCGCGCAGATGTTCCCCAGCCAGCGGCACGGATACCTGCAGCTTGCTCAAGTGATGCGGCGAATTGACCAGATTACGACCGAGGTTGTCTTCGGAGCGCTGCAGAGTATGACTGGCACGAAACTGAACACGACGCCATTGCCATTGTGTTTCGAGTTCCGCGCCGAGGGTGTCGACCCGCTCCAATGTCGGTTCCGCGAAACGTCGTATGGGGTCCGTGATGCCGTAGCGATAGAGACTGCCCAGCACACGGAAGTCGCCGCGGCGATAATCAGCGACGAACTCCGTGGTGGCGACACGTTCCGACTCGACGGAGGGAATGCTATACAGGGTCTGCTCATTACGGCTGGCAAAGCGGGTGGCGGTGCCTTGGGACAGAGACAGGGTAGTGTAAGGCAGACCGGTATAGCTCAGGGCGGCGCGGGGCGCGCTACGCACCATCGTGCCGCTGCTGTTGCGCCGATCGACACGCACCCCCAGGTTCAAACTCAGGTCGTGAGCAAGCTCAATCTCGTCCTGGACAAAAACGCTGAGGGTTTGGGCTGCGCCCTCGCTGTGATAGTCCTCGTATTCGTCGCGGCGGGGAAAGTAGCTCTGTATCTGCTGGTCCTGCTGGTAGTCGTTACGGTACTCGCTACCCAGCACCAAACGGTGGCCCTCGAAGGCGACACTGCTGACTGTGCCCTCCAGATCCCACCAACGTCCGTCGGCGCTGATGTGCTCGGTGAACGGGCGTTCGTCCTCGACAGGTTCGCGATAAGCGCTACGGTACAAATAGCTGCCATAAGAAAGTTTGACCGAGGAGCGATAGCTACCGTGGTCGGTATCGTGGCCGAGCTTCCAGAAGGTGTTTTCATCGGAGAAGTTCCATCTGGCGCCAAGGGGGATCGTCACCTCCTGCTGATTGCGCTCAGCGAATGCTCCCTCAAGGCTCCACGCGCCTTGCGATCCCTTGATGAACAGTCGCTGCCCGTCCAGATCATCGCGCAAGACGTCACCGTCAAAGTGGACATCGGGCAGATCAGCCTTGGACGCCGAGGCCGAAACCAGCCATTCACCGCCGTTTTCCAGACGCTCACCCCAACTGGCGCGGACCTTGCGATCCTGGTTCGAGCCGGTCGTCACGGCCACCTGGCTACCGTTCAGGTCGCGGCCGCGAAGGGTCACAACGTTGATAACACCGAGTAAGGCATTGTTGCCGTACAGCGCGGCGCCTGGTCCCGGCGCATATTCGACCCGTTCGATCAATTCGGTGTCGAGCAGGCCATCCTCGCCGAGGTAGATCTGGTTGTAGATGTTGTCGGCGACCGGTTGGCCGTCGATACGCAACATGACGCGCCCGGCGTATTCGCCGGGCAGGCCATAACCACGCCCTCCGGGAAAATAATAGGCGCCATCGAAGCCGATGTTCAGGCCACGCATATTGTTCAGAATTTCGGCGAGCGTCCGGTAACCGAAGCGACGTATTTCCTCGGCGGTGACCACCGAAACGGCGGATGGCGCGTCGGTGAGCTGCTGAGAGAATTGCGAGGCACCGACCACTTCGGTGTCGAGCAACTGCTCAAAAGGGAGGCTGGTCAGATCCTGGGCGACTACCGCACGTGAGAGCAGCCAGAAGCCCGAAACCCAGAGGCATCGACAGACGCTATGCAAAGCGTACCGGGTTGGCGGCGCGACGACGGGGCGTAATGGCATGGTCTGGGTCGGGCTCTCTTGGCCTTGGCACTGAAACCGTTGCGTTCGGATCGACCCTGCTTCGGAGAGCAGAATGCCTGTAGTGCCTGGCTTTTTTGTGCTGACTTTCTGGGATCTGTGGCTGCCTGGCGCGCATCAAAGGCGTTGGCAGCTGCACAGACTCGATTCCAAAGTGCCACCTATTTGGCCGCAACACTATCGACATCGCCTGATAATCAGGTAGGGGGATGCCTACGCCCTTGGCAAAACGCCGTTGTCTGCGGCACTTAATCGTTCTTCAGGGTCCGCCAATCGCGGTTCGCCGCCGTTAATACCGACAGTTCCTCGAAATCTGCCTGCGGCACGGCTTTGCCATACAACCAACCCTGCGCACTCTGGCAGCCATAACTTTGCAGGAACGCTTGCTGGGAGGTTTCTTCGACGCCTTCGGCTACCAGGGACAAACGCAGGTTGTTGGCCATGGAGATGATCGCCTTGACCAACTCGGCACTGTCACGGTTGTGTTCGATGTCGCGAATGAAGGAGCGGTCGATCTTCAGGGTTTCGATGGGAAAGCGATTCAGGTAACCGAGCGCCGAATAACCGGTACCAAAATCATCGATGGCAATGGAGAAACCCATAAGGTTCAGCTGTTCAAGGGTTTCGCGTACCCCGACGCTACTGTCCAGCAACAAGCCTTCGGTGATTTCCAGCGCCAACCAACCTGGCTCGCAGCCGGTGTTCTGCACGATGGTGCGGATCGAGCCCAGAAGATCGTTCATCTGGAACTGCCGTGGCGACAGGTTGACGGCTATTTTCAGCGCTGGGTCGCGACCGCCACTGTTCAAGACCGCGGCAAAGCGACAGACCCTTTCGAAGACCCACTCGCCAATGCCCACGATCAGCCCGGTTTCCTCGGCAATCGGAATGAACTTGTCCGGTGGTACCTGTCCGTGCTCCGGATGATTCCAGCGCAACAAGGCTTCAGCTCCCGTCAAGCGGCCGCTGGCCAAGTCGATTTGTGGCTGATAGTGCAGCGTCAACTCGCCGTTGCGCTGGGCATTGCGCAAACTGGTTGCCAAGGCCTGACGCTCTACAGTCAGTTGGGTGAAGCGCGGCGAATAGAGCTGCACATTGTTCCTTCCGTGCGCCTTGGCGTGGTACATCGCCGAATCGGCGTACTGCAAGAGTTCGCCGATGTTATTGGCGTCCGCGGGGCTGCGGGCGATGCCAAGGCTACCGGAGACGAAAACCTCCCGGCCCTGGATCCGGTAGATGCCCGTAATGGTTTGCAGGATTCTTTTGCCCAGATTTTCCAGGTCGATGGTATCGGTGAGTTTTGTCAGAATCAGGGCGAACTCGTCACCGCCCAGGCGCGCCACCGTATCATTGCCGCAGACGAAACGTTGCAAGCGCCTGGCGGCTTCACGCAGCAGCTCATCCCCGGCGCCGTGCCCCAGGGTGTCGTTCACCACCTTGAAGTTATCGAGGTCGAGGATCGACACCACAACCTGACCGCCGCTACGCCCCGCCGCGATCAGGGCTTGTTGCAAGCGCTCTTTAAACAGTGCGCGATTGGGCAGTTCGGTCAGGCCATCATAAAAGGCCAGGGAATGCATTCGCTCCCGATAGGCTTTCAGCTCACTGATGTCCTGGACCGTACCCAGTGCTTGCAGGGGTTTGCCGTCGGCAGCGTATTCAATGCTCATTTCGGAGTGCAGATGCAGCTGACGCCCGCTCACTGTTATGCAGTATTCGAGCATCAGGGACGTGGCCCGTTCGGAGGAAGCCTGACAGAGACAATCAAGGATCCGTCCGCGATCCTTGATCACGAGCATGGAAATCAGTTCAGCCTGGCCAGGGCACCAATTGCGCGGTTTGTCGACCATACGACAGAGCTCCGCCGACAGCCGCAGCGTGCCAAGGCGATAATCCAATTGCCAGTGACCCAGGCGCGCCATGGCCTCGGCCTGCTCAAGGCGGCGTTCGGTCGCCTTGAGCGCGGTGATGTCGCGGGCGATGGTCAACACACTGACGACTTGGCCGTGCTGGTCGAACTCAGGCACCGCCTGGACATGCTGGACGATCTGCTCGCCGTTGGCCTTGGTCCAGGTCGCCTCCACTGCGGCGGATTGACCACTCTTCAGCAGACTCAGGATGCCCCGGTGGTAGCGCCCGGTCACCTCGGCTGGCAGAGGAGATCTGTAGGTAATGGGGGTGCCAATGGCTTCGCTCCGTTCAATCCCATAGACCTGCTCGAAGGCGGGATTGATGTAGGCGCGATGGCCTTCACGATCATAGCGAACGATGACATCCGGCGAGTTTTCCACCAGGGTGCGAAAATCCTGCTCCCTGGCCCGAAGCTCCTGCTCGACGCGCCGCAGTTGGCTGATATCGCGGCCCACGGCCAGCACGCCGATGACTTCACCGTCGCCCCCTCGCTCCGGAACGAGGTGTATCTGACTGGTAATCAGGCCGTTGCCCCCCGTCCAAGACAACTCGTGTTCGGCGGGTTGGCCGCTGCGTACCACCTCCAGCAGGGTCGCCTCGTAGGCAAGCATCTCGGGAGTATTGCCAGCATCGCTGGGTTTTTTACCGAGCAGAACCTCAGCGGGCACTCCAACCATACGGGCAAAGGCCGGGTTGGCGTAGGTGCGCATCGCCTGGCGATCATAACGGGCGATACTGTCCGGTGTATTTTCAGCCAGCGTGCGAAACGCCAGGCTGTCGGGCGAGGCCTTGACGTCTTCGGCGTTGGGTTGACTCGCAAGCGCTGATTTTTTATTCATACTCGCCACCTTGGTTTGTCGGTGAGAGAGTCGTTGCGTTTAATCCTTTTGCGCATAGGGCCACCTGGTCGCGGCGCCCGGACTCGTTGGAAAAGAAGGCCATGCTCACGTCCTTCCAGTCGTGCTGGCGAGGATCGCCGCAGGAATATCGCAAAGGGGCAATACGCGCTCCGCCGCCCCCAGCTTGAGCGCTTCCTTGGGCATGCCGAATACCACGCAACTGTCTTCATCCTGGGCCAGGGTCCGGGCGCCGGCCTCGCGCATTTCCTTCAGACCGCGCGCGCCGTCGTCGCCCATGCCGGTCATGATGATGCCCAGCGCATTCCTGCCGGCCGCGCGAGCAGTAGAGCGAAACAACACATCGACCGAGGGGCGGTGCCGGCTGACCGGTGGACCGTCGCGAACCTCCACCTGATACTGGGCGCCGCTGCGTGTGAGCAGCATGTGTCGGCCACCTGGCGCGATCAGCGCGCGCCCGGCCGTGACCCTGTCGCCATCCCGTGCTTCAAGCACCTCAATCTGGCACAGCCGATTCAGCCGTTCAGCGAAGGCTGCGGTGAAACGCTCCGGCATGTGCTGGACAATAAGCAAGCCGGGGCAAACCCTCGGCAGGCGTGTGAGTATCGATTCCAATGCCTGAGTGCCACCGGTAGAGGTGCCGATCGCCACTAGTGTCTCGGTGGTCTGCGGCATGGCTTGGTTGCCGGCCGGCAGGATGGCGTCGGCGGACAGCCTGGCATTGGCCTGGGGTACCAGGCGGCGCAGGTTCGCCCGTGCGGCGCTCTGGATGGCCTGGACCAGTTCGTCGGCGGCGGCGTGAAGAAACTGCTTAAGGCCCACTTGAGGTTTGCCAATCACTCCCACCGCCCCTTCGGCCAATGCCTGCAAGGTTGTCTGGGCACCGGCGGCGGTGAGGGTGGAACAGATCACCACCGGGGTCGGCCGTTCGACCATCAGTTTTTTAAGGAAGGTGATGCCGTCCATGCGTGGCATTTCCACGTCCAGCACGATGACGTCAGGCCACTGGCGTTGCATCTTTTCCAGGGCGAACAGTGGATCGACGGCGACGCCGATCACTTCGATTCCCGGGCGCTCGGTGAGCATGGCTGAGAGCACCTGGCGCACCACGGCCGAGTCATCGACGATCATGACCTTGATGGGTTTCATACGTCACAGTCCTGGCGGGCACCCATGGCGGATGGAATGTGTTTGAGGGACACGTGGCCGCTCCAGAGATCGAAAATCAGGTTGCGATGACCGATGCCTTCCACATGGGCACCCCGGCAGGTCAATCCATGGGCCTGGAGCAATTGCAGGGCCGCGCCGACGTTTTTCTTGCCCACATGAGCGGCCTTTTTTCTGCCCATGGCCGGGAACATGTCACCGCCACCGAACAGTTGGATGCGAAATTCCGTGGCCGACACGCCGTGGCAGCGGGCTTGGCGGAGCATCAGCTCAATGGCTTCGTCGCCATAGCGGCCGTCCAGCTCGTTCATGGACGGCTTGGGCCGCGTCGGTAGCATGAAATGGCACATCCCGCCGATCAACAGCGTTGGATGCCAGAGCACCAGGGATACGCAGGAGCCCAGCAGGGTTCGGATCCGCGTGTAGCGGTCGCCGAAATACAACTCTCCCGGTTGCAGGAAAATTTCGATGATGCCGTCGGGTCTACGCATGGGGCTTCCGATAGATGGACGGCGCGACGACTTTCAGCTCGTCGCAGACCCCGTTCAGACTTTCCGAATGGCTGATGATGAAATAACCACCGGGACTGAGCAGCGGCAGCAGACGCCGCACCACTTGGCGCTTGGTCTCGAGATCGAAATAGATCATCACGTTACGCAGGAAGATCACCTCGAACTCTCCCAACGGGGGCAATGCGGCGTTCAGGTTGATCTGCTGGAAGCTCACGCGGTTGCGCAGGGCTGGATCGATCAGCAGCGTGCCGGCGTGCTCGCCGACGCCCTTGAGGCAATGCTTGACCAGCAGCGGACGGGGAATATCTTCAGCATCGGTGGCGGGATACAGGCCGCTGCGGGCCTTTTCCAGCACCCGTGTACTGAGGTCCGAGGCGAGCAGTTCCCAGGGCCGATTGCCCAAGGCTTCGGCCAGGGTCATGGCGATGCTGTAGGGCTCCTCGCCGGTGGAGCATGCCCCGCTCCAGACCCGTAGCGTGGTGCGCTGCGCCAGCTCCGGCAGGATGCGCTCGCGCAGGAACGCAAAGTGCTTGGGTTCGCGGAAAAAGTAGGTTTCGTTGGTGGTCAACAGGTCCACCGCCACTTGCTGCTCTGCCTGGTCACGCATCAACAGGCGAAAGTAGTCACTGTAGCTCGATAGTGCATGTTGACGGATGCGCTTGGCCAGGCGACCACTGACCAGCGGCTTCTTCGCATCGGACAAGCTGATCCCGGCGATGTCAAAGATCATGCCGCGGTACTGCTGGAACTCCTTATCGGAGAGCACCAGGTTATTCATTGCGTGTAGATCCTTGCAGATGTTTCATGATGCGGCGCCTTTTCCTCAGACAATGAAGTGCTTGACCATGGCATTCAGCTCGCCGGCCAAGTCCGAGAGTTCACGACTGGATGCATGGGTCTGGTTCGCGCTGCTCGACGCTTGCACGGAAACATCGCGAATATTAAGCAGGTTGTTATCGACTTCACGGGCCACGTGGGACTGCTGCTCGGTCGCACTGGCAATGCTCAGGTTGCGCTCGTTGATCTGCACGATCGCCTCTGCGATCAAACCCAACGCCAAGCCCGCCTCGCGGGCAACTTCCAATGTTTTTCTCGTTTTTCCGCTGCTGTCCTGCATGACACTGAGCGCACCTTGGCTGCCTTTTTGCACCGAGTCGATAATGCCCTCGATCTGTTTGGTCGACTCCTGGGTTCTCTGCGCCAAGGCTCGTACCTCGTCCGCTACCACGGCAAAACCGCGCCCACTCTCCCCCGCTCTCGCCGCTTCGATCGCTGCGTTCAACGCCAGCATATTGGTCTGCTCGGCGATACTGCGGATGACGTCAAGCACGGTGGTGATTGCGCCAGTCTGTTTTGCCAGAAATTGCAGGGTATCGGTGGCATGCTCAATATCACCGGTCAACGACTCGATTGATTCCACAGTCCGACCAACACTCCCCTGGCCGTCTAGAGAACGTTGCTCGGCGGACTGGGAAACCTCGGATGCCGAGGCGGCATTGCGCGCTACATCCGCAATCGCGGTGGTCAATTCGTTGACAGCGGTAACCGCTTGATCCAGTTCGCCGTTCTGTCGATTCAAGCCGCGCGTGGCGTCTTGGGTCACTGTACTCAGTTCCCCGGCGGTCAAGGCCAGGCGCTCGGCGGAGCGCACGATGTGTTTGACCGTGCCACGCAGTCCTTCTTGCATGCGATGTAGCGCGTGCAGCAAGCGGGCCGGTTCATCGGTGCCGAAGGCGTCTATTGAATGGCTCAAATCGCCTGCGGTGATGCGCTCGGCCGCCGTCAACGCAACCTCAAGCTGCTTGAGCAGGCGCAGGACCATCGAGGTCGCCAATGCGGTCCCGGCCAGCAACAGCACCAGCAAGCCAGCCGACATCAGGATCACACTGTTCCGTGCACTGTCGCGTCGGGCCTCGAGCGCCTCGGCCAGGACAGCCAGGGCCGGCTGGTTGAAGGTGAACAGCGCGTCGATGGTCCGGGTATAGGCCGCCAGATAATCCGCGGCCGGGTAATGCAGTTCACCCGCGGCAATCAGATGGGTCTCGGTCAGTTTCAGCGTTTGTTCGATTTGCGGACGCAACGTCGCCAGAGGGCCGCTCAATACGGCATTGAATGAAGGGCTGGCGGCATTGACCTTTGCGAAAGCGCGGTTCAGCTTGTCCAAGCTATTCAATGTTTGAGTCGTCAGGCTGCTCAGGGCCGCGCGTTGCTCGGGCTGTATCTGCCTTTGCGCCAAGTGCAAAGCCCCCGTCGCGCTCAACTGTCCGAGCAATTCGCTGGTATGCGGGACTTCAACCAGAGCGCCAGTGATCAAGTAGTAGGTTTCGAAGATCGGGTCCAGCGACAACTCGAAATGATCGAGCAGCGAATCCTCGATTTGAAGACCCGCCATGATCAGTTCGACATGCCGCGTCATGCTTTGGGTACCGTCGAGGGCCGCCAGGGATACCTGGCTCGCCAGCTCACCCCATTGGCGATGCATCTGTTGCAACGAATCCAGGACGGCGGAAGGAACTTGAGCCTCGCGCAGCTCGCGTTCGGTTCGTTCGAACTCGCGCTCCACGTCGGCCTGCTTGCTCAGCCGATCCCCGTTCAGCACACGGTTGCCGCCCAGCACGGCGGATGAAAGGCCGCTGTGTTGCTGCATCGCTCGAATGAGAGCGAGCACCTGCTGAACAGGTTGCGTGCCACGGGACTCTTGTACGGCCTGGCGACTCTGACCCAAGGAACCGAGTACATACAGCGACGTCGGCGCGGCAATCAACCCCAGGCACAACAGGGCCAACAGGGAAAACTTGCCGGATAAAGACAGACGTTCTAAAAGGTTCATGGGTGGACTCTCGGCGCGTTGTCAGGAACTTGTAGGTGAGCACTCATGTCGGCAAGCACTCTTGAACCGTCGGTTGGGCCATCGGGCGCGGCAGCGCGAAACCGTTTGCCGAAAGTCCTCGCTCGACATGCAGCAGACTGACCCTGTGGTGACTGACGGTGGCCGTGCCGAGAATAAAGTCGTTGCGGCCCTTGCTGTCGCTGATCACGGGCGGCTCGATTTCAGTCGGTGAAATTTCCAGCACCTTATCCACCCCGTCCACTACCACGCCAATCCTTTGCATATGATCGTCACGAGGCAGTTCGAGGATGACAACACAGGTGCCCCAGCCCATTTCCAAGGGGCGCCCGGTGAGGTACAGGCTCAGGTCAATCACCGGCACCAAGGTATTGCGCAACCTGATCGCCCGGCGCAACGTCGAGGTCGTGGGCAGTTTGGTGACGAGTTGACTGGCCTCGACGATGGCCTGGATATTCAGCGTGCTTATCGCGAACAGCTCGCCGCCCACCGTCAGCGAGAGGTAATGGTTGCTGGGGGTTGGGCTGTCGGCAGCCAACGCCAGGTCGATTTCGGTACGCGTCAGATCCTGCTTTTTTTCAAGCATATGGGCGGTAAGCTCGGTCAGCAGGTGCATCTTGGCGGCGAGCCTGGCCAGGTTCTGGTCATGGGTGGCGCCAGGTGTCGCGTCCGGTAGCGCCGGCGAAGCGCTTTCTTCACCCCCGGCCCGCCCGGCCTTGAAGGCGCCGGGCACGGAATCGCGAAAAACCGATGCGATAGCGTTGAGCTGCTCGATCGACTGACGCAAATCATTCAACCTGAGGGGCTCAACCCCGGCATCCGGCTCGACGGGAGCGCTTGGCCGGGTATCGATGCGTCTCTGGTGGATCATCCAGCCAACCAGCATCACAAGACCGGGCACGATGGCCAACAGCAACCAGAACGACAAACCGCCTCCAGAGATCAATGAACCCATGACATCACTCCTGGAACCGCACGAAGCCTGTCGGCGCCGCCCTGTCCGTCTTACCACGGCTGATCGAGGGGTGGGCGGCGCCGATGGCGGAGCGTTGCCCGGCAGGGGTACTGACGGGTTCCTGGGCGTTATGCCCGGCCAGGGTGAAGAACCGCATCAGTTGCTGCAACTGCTCGGCCTGGCTGCTCATTTCTTCGGCGGTAGAGGCCAGTTCCTCGGAGGACGAGGCATTCTGCTGGGTGATCTGGTTGAGCTGGTTCATCGCGGTGTTGATCTGGTTGACACCAGTGGACTGCTCTTCGGAAGCCGCGGCGATTTCCTGGACCAGGTCGCTGGTCTTGGCGATCCCCGGGACGATCTGGTCCAGCAGGCTGCCGGCGCGTTCGGCCAGGGCCACGCTGCCCTTCGCCACTTCGCCGATTTCCTGGGCCGCGACCTGGCTGCGCTCAGCCAGTTTGCGTACTTCGGCCGCCACCACGGCAAACCCCTTGCCGTGTTCACCGGCACGGGCGGCCTCGATGGCGGCGTTGAGGGCCAATAAATTGGTCTGGTAGGCGATGTCGTCGATGATGCCGATCTTGTCGGCGATGCTTTTCATCGCGGCGACTGTCTGCTTGACCGCCTCGCCGCCTTCGACCGCTTGCTTGGCGGCGCTTCCGGCCATGCCGTCAGTGACCCGGGCATTTTCGCTGTTCTGTTCGATGGAGGCGGACATCTGCTCCACCGACGCCGAGGTCTGCTCGACGCTGGCGGCCTGCTCGGTCGCCGCCTGGCTCATGGAAAGGGAGGTAGAACTGATTTCGTCACTGGCTGAAGCAATATTCCCGGTCGCGCCGTTAACTTCGCCAATGATGTTGGAAAGCTTGGCAATCGTATTATTGACCGCGCTCTTGAGTGCCTCGAACGTCCCTTGGTATTGCTTATCGATGCCCTGGGTCAGATCGCCCTGCTCCAGGCCACTGAGGACGCGCAACACATCCTTGAGCGCATTGTCCGCCGTACCGACGATCTGGTTCATGCCTTCTGCCACCAGCTTGTAGAAACCCTCTTTGTCTTCGCTGGCGACACGCCCCGAGAAATCCCCCGCGGCCGCGGCTGCTACCACTTGGACGATTTCCTGTTCGGCGCCGACTTCCAAGGTACGGTCGATCCATTCCAATACCGTGCCCAGGCGCTCGCCGTCGGGGTTATAGATAGGGCTGGCACTAAGCCTGAACACCATATCGCCCACCGGCACCTGAGCGACATGAGTGCCGCGCAGGTTGCTCAGCAAGTTGCGCTGGTGGCTGGGGTTCTTATGAAAAATGTCAAAGTTCGCGCCAATGATCTTGTCCGCGCTGAACTGCGGCAGCGCCTTGCGCATGTTGGCCTCGGAGCGACGCATCAAGGCCTCGGTAGACCGGTTCATGTAGCGGATGATGCCGTCGTTATCCGCCATCATGACGTTGACAGAGGCGTTATCCAGGGTGGTCTTCAGGTTGGTGGCAATAGCGGCGGCGGCAGCGGCATCTTTCAACTGCTGGCGTGTGGTCTCGATGGCGGCATTAATGAAAGCCTTTTTGCCGGGCAGCTGTTCCATCGGTGCATCCAGGTTGCCGTCACCCAGTTCCTTGACGCACAACATGGCTTTTTTCTTTGCCCCGATGTGACCTTGCACCATGGTGTTGACGCCTTCGGCCATGGTTTTGTAGGCACCCTGGAATTTGCTCGTGTCGACGATCACGTCGATGTCGCCCTTGTCATGCTCCACGGACATGCGATTCATCTCGACGATCAACATCTGCAAGCCGGCGGACACACGCTGCAGGGCCGTATTGAGCTGGCCGGTCTCATCACGGCGTGCGGTGGCGACAGTTGTGTTCAGATCGCCCGCCGCGAGGCGGTTGGTCGCATCAATGACCTCCCTCAATGGCCGGCTGATGGAGCGGGTGATGAAGAAGGCGATCAGCCCACCCAGCAAAATAGCCGTGGCCAATACGACGAGCATCAACCGGACACCGATGCTGTAGTTATGGGCCGATTGACTGACGGCCTCCTCGGCTTGCCGCTGCTGGTAAGCCACCATGGTGTTGAGGGCGGCGAACAGGCTTTCCTGCTGCTCTGCCATCTCCCCCATCAGGAGATTGGCCGCGTCTTGGTTGCGATTATCGGTAGCCAGTCGCAACACCTCATCCATCATCGGAACAATTTTCTGGAAACGGGCGCGGATATCGGTCGAAATCTGCTGGGATTCGTCCCTGGAAACGCCAAGCTCCATCTCGCCGAGTACCTTGTCAAAGGCGGCGCGTGCCACCCGCAGCCGTTCGATTTCCGTGCGAGTACGCTCCGAATCAGTGATCAGAATGCTGTTGCGGCTGGTCCGCGCGATGATGTTCATCTCGTTACGCAGCGTGGCGACCTGAATAATGCGGGCCATGCGCAGACTGGCGACTTCGTCGAGGTCGGCCTTGATGTCCTGCATGCGCGCGATGCCCATATAGGCGAGCATGGCGGTAAGGACCAACACTGCGGCGAAACCAAGGGCCAGGCGAACGCCGACCCGCATATTCTTGAACATGGCATTTCCACTTGTTTGAATTGTCAGGAGCGCTCACAAGCGCCATGGCTTCTTTTTGCTTCGTCTTACTCGCCGGCTGCCGTCTGCGCGACCTCGGTCAGCGCGGCGAGTTCGTCCACCGAAAGCACTCGGCCGATGTCCAGGAGGATGACGAAACGGCCACCGACCTTGCCCATGCCCAGGATGAAATCGGTGCGGATATGCGCGCCGAAGGCCGGCGGCGGCTCAATGTCCGCCGGGGCAATCTCCAGTACTTCGTTCACCGCATCCACCAGCACGCCGATCACTTGTTGGCCCTCGGTGTGATCCACCTCCAGGATGACAATGCAGGTGCGCCGACCGACTTGCGTCAGGCGGCCGCCGAAGCGCGCGCCAAGGTCGATGACCGGCACCACCGCGCCGCGCAGGTTGATCACGCCACGGATGCTGGGGGGCATCATCGGCACGGCGGTAAGCTGGCCGTATTCGATGATTTCCTTGACGCTGAGCGTACCCACGGCGAACGGTTCGCCGCCGAGGGTAAACGTCAGGTATTGCCTCACTTGCGGCGCACTGTCGGGGCTCTGCACGTTGATCGATTGGCTCATGGGATTACTCCTGGAAACGCACGAAGCCGGCCGGCACCGCGCCGCGAGTCCCCGCCACCCGAGCAGGGACCGGCAGCGTCGCGACAGCCCTGGATCGGCTCGACGGGCCAGCGGATGGCACGCCTCGATCCGTCTCACCAGGGCCGGTCAGGGTGAAGAAGCCCATCAGTTGTTGCAGCTGCTCAGCCTGGCCACTCATTTCTTCGGCAGTGGCGGCCAGTTCTTCGGACGCCGACGCGTTCTGCTGGGTGATCTGGTTAAGCTGGTTCATCGCGGTGTTGATCTGGCCAACGCCGGAGGACTGCTCCTCGGACGCCGCCGAAATCTCCTGGATCAGGTCGCTGGTCTTGCTGATGCCAGGGACGATCTCGTCCAACAAGCTGCCGGCGCGTTCGGCCAGGGCCACGCTGCCCTTGGCCACTTCGCCAATTTCCTGGGCCGCGACCTGGCTGCGCTCGGCCAGCTTGCGCACCTCGGCCGCCACCACGGCAAACCCCTTGCCGTGTTCGCCGGCGCGGGCGGCCTCGATGGCGGCGTTGAGGGCCAGCAAATTGGTCTGGTAGGCGATGTCGTCGATGATGCCGATCTTGTCGGCGATGCTCTTCATCGCGGCGACGGTGTCCTTCACTGCCCCGCCACCTTCGACGGCCTGCTTGGCGGCACTGCCGGCCATGCCCTCGGTGACCCGGGCGTTTTCGGTGTTCTGCTCGATGGACGCCGACATCTGCTCGATCGAGGCCGAGGTCTGCTCGACGCTGGCGGCCTGCTCGCCTGTGGCCTGGCTCATCGATTGCGCGGTGCTAGACACTTCTTCCGAAGCGCTGCTCAAGGCATTGGCCGAACTGCGCACCTCGCCAATGATCTGCGAAAGCTTCGCCACCATGCCCTGCAGGGCACCTTTGAGCTGGCCTATCTCATCGCGGCTTTCGACTTCGATGCTGACGCTCAGGTCACCTTGGGCCAGGCGATTGGCAACCTGCACCGAATCGTTGAGTGGGCGGGTAATCGCCCGGGTAATCAGGACCGCGCTCAGCCCACCCAACAGAGTGGCAACACCCAGCAGGATGAAGGACAGCAAGCGAATCCGGTCATACTCGGCCTGCTCTTGTTTGTCGTTATCCGCGAAGGAGGCTTCCTGCAACTCAATCATGTCGTTGAGCTGCTTGGCGTATTGCCCCTGAAATTGCTCCAGATCGCCATAGAGCAGCGCCATGGCCTGATCGGCCTGGTTGGTTGCCCCCAGCTCGACCGCGCGATTAAGCGCCTGACCGTAATTGTCTCGAACGGTCTTCAGGCTCTTGAACAGGCTTATCTCGTCGGGCTCATTGAGCAGCTTCTCCAGGGCTTCCATCCGTGCATCCTGCTCCTGGCGGATGACCTGCATTTTTTTTTGCAACCGTTTCATTTCTTGTTCGTCGCTTTTGAGAATCAGGTCCCGAATCACAATGTTGGTGTCGCCCAGCCCGCTGTCGATATCGTTACTGATCTGCACTTTCGGATAGGCGTTATCGGTGATGTCGCTAACGATCAGGTGCACATTTGAAAGACCGCCGATGCTCATGATGACCAGTGCAAGCATCAACAACAGCACGAGCGCATACCCTGAGCCGATCTTCGTGCCGACCTTCATGTTGGAAAACGTATTCATGTTCGAATCTTCTTTATCTGTCGAAAAGTTAAGGATGCAGGCATAGGAAAATGGCTGTCAGTTGTCGACATTCGCGGGCTGCCGGGTGCCGACGATCTGCTTGATCAGGCCGCTGACATCCAGGATCAAGGCGACCTCCCCGCTGCCCAGGATGGTGAAACCACCGACCCCGCCGACCCGACCGAAGACCTTGCCCAGCGGTTTGATCACGGTCTGGAATTCACCCAGCAGGCGATCCACCACCAGGCCGGCCCGTTGCCCGGCGAACTGCACCACCACCACGTTTTCCCGGCGCGATGCAGTGCCTTCGATGTCGAACAGCTCGCGCAGACGAATGAACGGCAGTACCTCGCCACGCAGGTTGAGATAGTCACGGCCCTCGTTGGCGGGCAGCTCGATGCATTCCACCACCATGTCCTGGGGAATCACGTAGCTGGCACTGCCGATGCCCACCATGAAGCCGTCGATGATAGCCAGGGTCAGTGGCAGGCGGATGCGCAAGGTCGTACCTTGGCCCTCGACGCTGTTCAACTCGACGCTGCCGCGCAGGGCGGTGATGTTGCGCTTGACCACATCCATGCCGACGCCGCGACCGGAGAGGTTGCTGACCTGCTCGGCAGTCGAAAACCCCGGCTCGAAGATCAAGTTGAAAATATCCTGGTCGCTGAGGTTCTGCCCCTCGCTGACCAGACCTCGCTCGATGGCCTTGCCCAGGATCCTTGCCTTGTTCAAGCCACCGCCGTCATCGGCGACCTCGATGACGATGCTGCCAGCGTCATGAAAGGCATTCAGGCGCAGCCGTCCCTGGGCCGGCTTGCCCTGGGCCCGGCGTCCTTCGGCGGATTCGATGCCATGGTCCATGGCGTTGCGCACCAGGTGAGTGAGCGGGTCGCCGATGCGCTCCACCACGGTTTTGTCCAGTTCGGTCTCACCGCCACTGATGTCCAGCAGGATGTCTTTGCCCAGTTCCTTGGCAACGTCGCGCACCACACGCTGGAAACGGTTGAAGGTGGAGCCGATCTGCACCATGCGCAGGGTCAATGCCGAGTCGCGGACTTCTTCCACCAGGCGTGCGAGGACCGCCGTGGCCTCCACCAGTTCACTGGCGCCGGCGTTGCGAGCGGCGAGATTGGCACCGGCGCCGGCGATGATCAGTTCACCGACCAGATTGATCAATTGATCGAGCTTGCCCGCATCGACACGAATCAGGCTGTTTTCTGCTTGGCGAACGTCTTTGACGGGCGACTTTTTCAGTGCTGCCTCGGGTTCCTGCGCGGGAATGATCGGCGGGTCAATGGCTGACGGATCGATGGACGAACCGCTCGACGCAGCGTCCGGCGCCAAGGACGTCTGAGTACCGCAGCGTATAAGGAAAATCTCCCCCATACGCAGGCTCTCCGGGGGCAGCGCCTGGATCATCTGCCGGTATTCATCGGTATTGCTGTGGGGTGCCAGGATGTGTATCTGGCTGTCTTCACGGATGAACTCGAACACGCCTTCAATGGTGGCCTGGTCGGCACTGCTGTGAAAACCGATCTCGAAGCCCAGGTAGCAGCTTTCCGGGTCCATCTCTGCCCCCGCCGGCAGGCTGTCGCTGAGGGTCACGATGTTGCAGATATGCCCCAGGGTGGACAGATAGCGAATGAACGCCAACGGGTCCATACCGTTGCGCAGCAGGTCGCGGCCCAGGCGCAAGGAAATATGCCAGTGGTGAATCTGCGATGAATCGCCGCTGTATTCGGCGTCTGGCTCGGCTTCGACGGGCTGCGTGGTGTGTGCCACCGGCTCGGGGGTTTCGCCCAACAGCCCGCGCAACAAGTTGAGCAGGTGGGCACCGTTTTGCTGCACGGACGGCTCCGGCAGCTTGTGGTCGGCGACCAGTTTCACCAGCACGCCGATGTGATCGCAGACCCGCAGGAACAACGCCGTCAACGCCTCATCGAAGTGCAACTGCTTCTCGCGAACCCGATCCAGGACGCTTTCGGCCACATGAGTGAAGGCCACGATGTCGTCCAGACCGAACAGGCCGGCCGACCCCTTGATCGTATGGGCGGCACGAAAAATGGCATTGATGGTGTCATCGTCGTCCGGGGCCAGTTCGATATGCAGCAGGGCATCTTCCATTTGCTGCAGCAACTCGAGGCTCTCGACGATGAAGGTCTGTTGTGCGTCATCCAGGTTCATGGTCGTGGCCTTTTCATGAATGGTTCAGTTGCGGCAGGATCGGGTCGGCGAAGAAATCGGCCATGTCGCACAATCGGAACACCTCCACTACCGCTGAACTGTGGTGGCTCAACTGCAACTGCCGGCCGCGAGCGATCAAGGCTTTCTTGGCCATGATCAGCAGTTGCAGCCCGGCGGTATCGAGTTCCTGCACCGCTTCCAGATCCAGCTCCACGTTGCCTCCCTGGCCGATCACCTCATCGAGGCGCCTTTTCCATTCGGCGGCGGTGTAGATGCTCAGCTCGCCGTCGATGGCGATGCGTTGAGGGGCGTGGGTGTTCATAAGCGTCTATCCGATTGAAATAAAAAGGCCGGTGTCTACGGCAGGACAAGCTTGGAGACGGCCGTGAGCATCTGTGCCGGCTGGAAGGGCTTGACCACCCAAGCCTTTGCCCCGGCCGCCTGGCCTTCCTGCTTCTTGGCGTCGCTGACTTCGGTGGTGAGCATGATCACCGGCGTGAACTTGTAGGCCGGCAGCTGCTTGGCCGCACGGACGAAAGAGAGGCCGTCCATGTTCGGCATGTTGACGTCGCTGATGATCAGGTGCAGCTTGCGACCGTCGAGCTTGCTCAAGGCGTCCTTGCCGTCACAGGCCTCGACAGTCTCGTAGCCGGCGCTTTTCAGGGCGATGCTGACGACCTGGCGCAGGGACGCGGAGTCATCGACGATCATGATGGTTTTGGCCATGGGGAAGGCTCCTAGAAGAAGGTGATTTCGGATTCGCTGGAGGAGGCGCCTCGGGCGCCGCCTTGATGGACGTCATGCAGCTCGGGCATGGTGTAGGTACTCGCCAGTTGCTGGAGCCAGGCATCGGCATCGAGCGTGGCGACGTTGCCCCGCTCGCCCTCGGCAAGGCTGTGGTGCAGTTTTTCCAGGTCATCGCGAACCAGGCCCAGCACTTGGCTGACCCGGTCCTGGAACTGCAAGCCCACCAGTACTTGAGAAATTTCCTGGCCGACAGACTGGCTTTGCTCGCGCAACGTGTGGGAGGAGTCCAGGAGCGTGGTGGTGGCGCCGCGGAAACGCCGGATGACCTGCTCGATCACCTGACCGGAATGGGTCACCGTGGCTTCGTCCTGTTCGGCATACTCGCGAGAGATCGCCAGGGTCTTGGCAATGGCCGCATTCACGGTGTTCACGGTCTCGCCGATGCGCCTGCCGGTTTCGCCGGAAAGACTGGAGAGCTTGCGGATTTCATCCGCCACCACGGCAAAGCCACGCCCCACCTCACCGGCACGGGCGGCCTCGATGGCCGCGTTCAGGGCAACCAGGTTGGTCTGCTTGGCGATATTGCCGACGTCCTGGGCCATCGTCTGCAATTGCTCGGTGAGGTTGGAAAGCACCATCACTTCATCGAGCAGCAACGCCTTGGTCGCCAGGGCGGCCCGCAGCGAGGCGACGATAGCGTCCAGTTCGTGCTGGCTGGTGCCCAGCAACGCCACCAATCCGCCGTCCGCCGAGCGTCCGTCCTGCGTGGTCGAAACGGCACGCTCCACACACTGGGAGATATCGGCGAAACGCACCGCCAGCGCGGTGATGGCCTCTTCGGTGTGGCTGCGGGCGACTTCGATCTGGCCTACCCATACCGGCAGCACCCCGCGGCATACCGGTTCCAGGCCGCAGCGGCAGGTGGACGGGTTATTACCGCCCCCGCTCGCTTGCAGGTTGGCGTCGGCCGTTTGTTGAGTCTGGCGCTGGGCACGGTCGCGAGCGTGGTAATGCAACGCAGCCGCTGCGCCGGGTATCAGGAGCAACGCCGCAAGCCCCGCCGATTGAAGGTCCAACCCTCCAGCGCCCAGGACACAGGCAGTCCCCAGCAGGGCCAGGGCTAGCAACGCCACGGGCGCCCCTGCCGAAGTCGGGCGTGGGTGGGTAATCGTTACGCTCAAGGTGAATTCTCCATCCGGCCACCGGCCCCGTCAGGTAGAGCTCTGTACGGGCAAACCCAGTGCCGAAAAACTAGAAGCAAAATGACATCACCTAATGATGCGGGTCGTAGCCAATGGCCGACATCGGGTTGTGCTGGTTTTCAGGTAGGCGTTCGGGCGGATGGGGTAGGCGCTGCCTTACCCACGGAAAATGTCGCCTACAACACGTGATCGTGCAGCGACGAGCGTCATGATCGGTCGACCATTGGCTGGGTGGGTTTGGCTGAAGGGCGGGATGGGCTGCCGCGAGCCCGGATTGCGTCCGATAATCAGGTACGGTGCTCAAAGAGCGCTGCCGTCATTCGATGAGCTGCTGCATCACGGCGTAGCGGATGATTTCCACGCTACTGGAAAACCCCATCTTGTCCATCAGCCGAGCCTTGTGAGTGCTCACGGTTTTACTGCTGATGGTCAACATCTCGGCGATTTGGGTCACGCTGCTGCCGCCGGCAAACAGGCGCAGCACCTCAAGCTCACGCTCGGTGAGCACGCCATGATAGGGATGTTGTCCCGGCCCCGGGTTACCAAGCGCTATGCGCTCGGCGATGTGAGGGTCGAGAAAACGTGCGCCGGATGCCACGCGACGAATAGCACCCAATAGCGTCTCGAGGGAACACACCTTGCAGAGGTACCCGTTAGCACCGGCCCTGATAGTCTGCAAGGCGACCTCAGGTTCGTCGTGCAGGCTCAACACCAGTATTTTCTGGTCCGGGTACTGGGCGCGAATGTGCGAAATCATCTCTATGCCGCTGAGTCCCGGCATATTCATATCAAGCAACAGCAGATCAATATCGCCCTGTTGTAGCCTGTCCAACGCCGTGGCACCGCTGTCGGCTTCAGCCATCACTTGCACATCGTGGGCGAAAACGAACATCTGCTTCAGCCCTTCGCGCATGATGGCGTGGTCATCAGCAATCAACAGGCGGATGGATTTGGACATGGTTGTGAGTGCATTGGCTGGGCTACCGGAAAGGACAGACGTATGGCCTGATCGGTAGCGAGCGTGGCATGCCGTGATCGGATCGCCTACACGCCTTAGGTCGTATTGCACGCGCCAAAGCGTGCCCGACGCTTGCTCATGTCCTGCTGGCGTGGACATGGGCCGGTCAGAGCAATTGCTTGCTCATCGCATAACGCACAATATCGGCCGTACTGAGAAACCCCATCTTTTCCATCAAGCGCGCCTTATGCGTGCTGACAGTCTTGTGGCTAATGATCAGCTCCGCCGCAATGCTTGAGACACTCAGGCCTCGGGCGAGCAATCGCAACACTTGGAGTTCCCGGTCGGTCAGCGCGTCATGTTCATTGCTGGGGCCCAGGCCTGAGGCGGCAAAGGCCATTTGCTCGGCCAGTCCGGCATCGATGTAGCGCCCTCCGGCCGCGACGCGACGTATGGCCGCGAGAAGGGTCTCGGGGTCGCGGTCCTTGGTCAGATAACCTGAGGCTCCCGAGCGGAGCGCACGCTGGGCGATCTGCACTTCATTGTGCATGCTCAACACCAGGATCGGCAGTTGCGGATAATGGGCACGTATTCGGGCGACCAAATCATCGCCACAGATGCCCGGCATGCTCATGTCCAGTAGCAACAGGTCGATACCGCCTTGGCGCAGCCGCTCGAGCAGCAAGACGCCATTTTCCGCCTCAGCCACCACGCGCAGGTCCGCGGCCAACGCGAAGAGCTGTTTCAAGCCTTCGCGCATGATGGCGTGATCGTCGGCGATCATTAATTTGATCATATGTCCTCCGGGTCTATCTGTAAGGGAATATTGACCTGCACACAGGCTCCCTGCCCCGGGGCGCTGCTTATGGTAACCGTTCCGCCCAGCATGTGTCCGCGCTCATGCATGCCGAGCATCCCAAGTGTGCCCTTGCGCAATTGCGCTGGATCGAAGCCCTTGCCATTGTCGGAGACTTCGATCACGACGTGTTCGGCGAGGCACTCCAAGCGAATGTTCACTTGACTCGCCTGGGCGTGGCGGGAAACGTTGGTCAACGATTCCTGTATGAGGCGAAAGATGGCGGTGGCACGCTCGTCATCAAGCTCCAATCTAGCCGTTGGCGCCTTGAGCCGACAGGCGATGCCTGTATTGCTCGAGAACTCGGAAACCAGCCATTCGAGTGCCGAGGTCAGGCCCATGTCGAGAGCCGAGGGACGCAAGGCGGTGGCCACGTTGCGAACCACCTGAATGGTTTCATCGACGCGCCCCATCAATATCTGGACCCGTTCCACCAACAACGGTTGATCATTGCCGAACTGCAGACGCAACAGCGAAATGCCAATGCGTAGCGCGCTGAGCTGCTGACCCAGTTCGTCGTGAATTTCCCGGGCAATGCGCTTGCGCTCTTCTTCGCGCGTGGACTCCCGGTGACTGGACAGCTGGCGCAACTGCGCGTGGGATTCCTTGAGGCGCTGCTCGGCTGCACGCATGGCGCTGACGTTGCGTCCAACGCTCAGAATACTCACCAGCGCCCCATATCGATCCCGTTCAGGCACCAGGCGGACCTGATAGCTGGAGACTTCTTGGCCCCGCCTGATCGGGACACTGATCGATAATTCCTCCTCGGTCACATCACGCGTATCAACGAGTTGTCCAACCGCATGGTGGAAGAAGCGTGCGACATCCGAATCCGGCGATACCTCACAGGCATTTTTGCCAAGTAGAAAATCCAACGGATGGCCAAGTAAATCTCTCGCCGCGGGATTGGCATACAAGAAGCGGCACCGCAGATCGAAACGAGCGATGATATCGGGCGTGTTTTCCACCAAGGCGCGGAACTCTTGCTCACGGGTATGCAGAAGTCGTTCGGCGTGTTTACGCTCGGTGATGTCGCGAGCGATACCGACAATCCTCTGCACATGCCCATCGGCACCAATCACAGGAATCAACGTGGTGTGGAACGTGAGGCGCCCGGCCGGCAAATCCAGCTCATGTTCCTCGTCGAGTGGGACACGGCCTTCCACGCAGCGCCGGTACTCGGCGATGACCGCCGCCGCAGCGTGTGCCGGCAATGTCTGCTCCACGGTTCGGCCGATCAGTTCTGTGCGTCCCTGGCCTATCGCTCGCTCAAAGGCTGGATTGAGTTCAATGTAGCGCAAGCCCTCGTCGGTCAAGTCCAAGAGGAACAGCGGATCCATGGAGTTATCGAAGATGTCCCGATAGCGCTGTTCACTCTCGAGCAGCAGCGTCTCGGCGCGCTCCCGCTCCTTGGCAATGGCAACCAGGCGGCTGGCTTGGCGAGTACGCTCTTGCACTTTGAGTTCGAGACGTTCATGGGCGTCCTGGATCCGCTCGGCCATTTTGCCAAAGGCGCGGGCCAGTTCACCGATTTCATCGACGGACTGGGTGGGTAATTGTTCAGAGCAAAGACGCTCTTTACCCACGCCGAGCTGCCGTGTCGCCTGGACCAACCGGAACAGCGGATGGGCCACCTGTTTTTGCAGGATGGAGCGCAGGATCAGGATTTCCACCAATAAGGTCAGTAGCCCGAGAATCACTACGATAGCCAGGTTATCCAGAATGGCCGGTACCATCAGTGTCCGTGGATAATGAATCGCGAGTACCCAGGGCGTATCGGGAATCCGGCCCATCGCGACAATGTCATCAGGCGTCTGGACTATCCGCGCATGGCCCGGCGCCAAGTCGGGAACGGCTTCTAGCAATGGATAGTGCTGGACCATCTGGAGCGACTGGATAGAAGCCATGCCCGCGCTGCTTTTGACCTGTTCCATGACGGTAGGGTGGTAAATCAGCGTACCTTCGTTGTCGTCGATAAACAGTGTGCTATAGGCACCCTGCATGGCGGGCTTGGCTGTACGCTCCATCAGCGCGTCGAGCAGCACATCGACACAGGCCAGAATAGCGTGCTTACCGGAAACATCGGCCACATCGGGCGTGGCGATGGTAGTCATCCAGGCATTGTTGGAAAAATCCCAGTACATCCGGGTGAACAGCGTCTCATGGCCCGAAGTGCCGAAACCGCGTTGATAGAACTCGTACGTTTCGAGCTTGAGAGCCTCAGGTCCCGAGTAGGTAAACACCTTGGCGATGTCGGCGTCCTGGTAAATGGGAAAGCCTTTTTCCGGCACCACGCCATAGAAGTTGAACAGTCGGCCCTCGGTGCTGGAGCCGTACTTGTGGGACAGCAGATACGACAGGGCAAATCGCGCCTTGATGTCGTCATTGGGTACGATATCGGGCGCATAGGTCGCCGACATCCGGGCGAACTGGCGTCCATCGGCCAGGGGCTGGCCTTCGAACAGATTCGGACGCTGGGTATAGGAACCATCCTCGTGGCGGTAGAAAATCTGCTGGAAATCCTCTACCAGCCTGGCCTCCATGCCGGGACGGGACAGGATCTCCTTGAACTCTTTGAGAAAGTTACGCTGCAGATCCTTGATCTCCCGAAACGGCAAGGATTCGCGGTGCAAGGATTGCTCGGTGGACAACAGCAATTGCCAGGTCACGTCCTGTTCGATCGTGGTGGAGTTGACGTAATAGGAAATCGCCCCGCCGCCCAGCGACACCAGACCAATGCGCACAATGGCAAGACGCAAGGCACGGGTCGTGAGGGAATGCTTGGGGGAAACACCCTCGGAGTTCTCTGGCACCATCTATCGATTTCCTCTGCCGCCATCTCCCGACGGCGGCGTCCGATCTGCGTGAAACCTGTTATCGATCAGCGCAGGTGCGCATAGGGTACGGGAGCGACCGGCAAGGCAGGTCGCATGGCCAAGGGTCGAAGGTGTAATGGCACCTTAAATTCATAGCACCTCCCACCCTTGCCCGCCATCGCCTATGCATTCAGCGCGCACCACGAATCCTTTATGGCAACGGACATCCTCGATTTCGAACACATCACAAAGTCTCTGCCAGCACTACCTGATTGCGCCCCCGAGCCTTGGCGCTGTAAAGAGCCTCGTCGGCTTGCTTGAGCAAATCGCCCACTGCCCCTTCCTGGGTAAAGGGCATGATCGCCAGACCTATACTCACGGTGACCACGCCAAAGGGTGACATTGCATGGGGCAGCGCCAGGCTTTCCATCGCCAGGCAAACGGCCTGAGCATGGTCCAGCGCCCTGCCCACTCCGGTGGTAGTGATAAGCACAAATTCCTCGCCGCCGTAGCGCGCCGCCAAATCACCCGCCCGCAGGGCATGGTCTTTTAGGGTGCGAGCAACGCTTCGCAAACAATCGTCACCGGCCTGGTGTCCATAATGGTCGTTGTATCGCTTGAAATGATCGACATCGATTAGCATCAGTGACAAGACAGTGTCCGCCCGCAAACCACGACGCCATTCACTGATCAGTGCTTCATCGAAGCGCCGCCGATTGGCGATACCGGTCAAACCGTCGATAGTGCTTAGCTCATACAACTGCCGATTGGCTTCTTCGAGCTCGGCGGTACGGTCCTGCACCTTGAGTTCCAGATGTGCCTGGGCGTCCTGGACTCGCTCGGCCATTTTGGCGAAGGCGCGGGCCAGTTCACCGATCTCGTCGGGAGACCGTGTGGGAAGCCGCTCAAGATAGGGACGCTCGTTGCCCACACCGAGCCGGCGCGTCGCCTGGATCAAGCGAAACAGCGGGATGGCGACCTGTTTTTGCAGGATCGAGCGCAGGATGAACACCTCCACCAACAGCGTCAGCAACCCCAGGACCACCACGATGACCAGGTTGTCGAAAATGGCCGGGCTCATCAGCGACCGAGGGTAGTGCACGGCGAGCACCCAGGGTGTCCCGGGAATCAAACCCATTGCGACAATGTTGTCCTGTGTCTGGACGATCTGCGCCTGACCAGGGGGCAGAACGGAAGCAACTTCGAGCAGCGGGTAGTCTTGAGTCAGCTTGAGCGAGCGGATCGACGCCTCCCCCGCGCTGCTTTTGACTTGCTCCATGGTGCTGGGATGGTAGATCAGCGTGCCCTCCCCGTCGGCGATGAACAGTGAGCTATACGCCCCCTGCATGGCGGGTTTGGCAATCCGGTTCATCAACTGGTCGAGCAGCACATCGACACACGCCAGAATCTGGTGTTTTCCAGAGGAATCTGCCACATCGGCGGTGGCAATGGTGGTCATCCAGGCATTGTTGGAAAAGTCCCAATACATGCGGGTAAACAGCGTGTCGTTGCTGGGCGTACCAAAGCCGCGCGCATAAAACTCATAGGTTTCAAGCTTGAGGGCTTCCGGGCCCGAGTAGGTGAATACCTTGGCGATATCGGCGTCCTGATAGATGGGAAAGCCCTTTTCCGGCACCACACCATAGAAATTGAACAGCCGGCCCTTGGTGCTGGACCCGTACTTGTGGGACAGCAGATACGATAGGGCAAATCGTGCCTTGATGCCGTCATCGGGTGCGACATCGGGGGCATAAGTCGCTGACATCCTGGCAAACCGGCGTCCGTCGGCCAGCGGTTGACCTTCGAACAGCTGCGGGCGCTGGGTATAAGAACCGTCCTCGTGGCGATAGAAAATCTGTTGGAAATCGTCAACCAGCGTGGCCTTCATGCCGGGTCGGGCCAGGGTTTCGGCGAACTCGTTGAGAAAGTTCTGCTGCAGGTCCTTGATTTCCTGAAACGGCAAGGACTCACGTTGCAAGGACTGCTCAGTAGACAGCAGCAATTGCCCTGTCACTTCCCGCTCGATCGAGGTGGAATTGACATAATACGAAATCGCCCCCGCACTCAGCGAAACCAGACCGATGCGCAATATGGCAAGGCGCAGGGCACGCCTGGTCAACGAATGCTTAGCGGATACGCCACTGGGGTTTTCTCGTACCATCTATCGATTTCCTTTACCACCCTCTCCCGACGGCGGCGGTTGACAGCATGAAGTCTGTGACCGATCAGCGCATTTGCGCATAGGGTAAAATCGGCTCGAGCGGCAAAGGCAGGTTCCCTTGCCAAGGGTCAAAGGTGTATCGCAGGTACAACAAGGCGCGACTCGGCGCGTAGTCTTCACTGTGCTGCCAGGCCAATCCGCCGCCCAGTACGAGGTGATCCGAAAGACGGCGCTCGACCAGGCCTTGCAGGCGAATGTTGGCGCCGCTGGTGGAGCCTGCGGCTTTAACCTGGTTCACATCCTCGGCGCTGAAACCTGCCTGCTGCACGCTGCTCAGCCAGTTCGCCCCGGCCCCCTCCAGGGGATAGAGTTCACTGGCCTGGGTGGTCGCATAGGCCCAGCCAAGCGAACCTTCCAGCCGCACCGACCAGTCGGCGTTGCGCCAGGCGTAATCGAGTGGAATACCCAGCGAGTAATAGTGCTGCGGGCTGTAGTAGCCACCCTGCCCCAGGGTGAACTCGCTCAGATCCTTGTCATAACCCCAATACATAAGCGTCAGGCCGGTCTGCAGACGCTCGTCGGCCCGTTGGATCAAGTTGTAGTAGTAACCGCCCATCGCCGAACGACGGTTGTTATTGGCGACGTTCTCGCCTCGCAACCAATGCGCGCCAAGACTGGCCCAGACACCGTCCACCGCGCTGGTCCCATGGCTCAGGTCAAGGCGCAGGCCATTGGCGGTGACGCCGCCCCAGCGAACGCCGCTGACGGGATCGACGGTTCCGGCGTGGGACAACAGCGAATCGCTCACTGGTCGGCGCGAGGCCGTGAGTGTCCAATTCACGCTGTTCCAGTCACTGGCAAAGCTGACCCCGCCCAACCAGTTCGCGACGGGGAAGCCTTCGGCTGAATGGCCGATGTCCACGGCCCAACGCTCGTCCCGCCATCCGATTGCCAGTGTGCTGCCACGCGCACGTTGCGTCTCGCCCGGGCAGCCGTCGGGTAGCTGAGCACCGGTTGCACGATTGCGCAGGCGCAGCGCACAGGTACCGAATCTTTCGCGATGCAGGCCGTCGGCATCGGTGTCGAAGGCCCCGGCATCCAGATCGATGTTTTCGGCCTGGACAAAGCCTCGGCCTTCGGCCACCGGTGCGTCGATGCGCAGGATCGAGGTCTGCGCCAGCAAGTCAGAGACACCCGGCGTGGTGTTGTCGGAGCGCCAGGCGATGTCATGGTAGAGATGGACCGTCGGATTCTGTCGCTGGTACACGTCCTCGACTCCCCGGCGCAAGCTGCGCGGCAGCCAGTCATCGCTGTCTTTCTCGCGACTGGCCAGGGTCAGGGCGTGATCGTCCCGTGGGCTGGCCTGGGCGGGGGTCAGCAGGCCGGCAGCCGCCATGCCACGGGCGTACTGATCCAATGCTGCTTGGGGTTGTTGCCTGGCCATCAACCGGGCGCCGTCGCGGTAGATCAGCGGATCGTTTTGCGGTGTGTTCAGCAATGACGCGAACAGGGCATCGGCCTTTTCCGGATGGCCAACGGCGGCCCAGGCATTGGCCAGGCGTCGCCGGTGATCAGGACTCGCGACCGGTGCCACAGCCGTTTGCTCCAACCGCTGCTGTGCCGGCTGCATTTGACCGTCGGCGATCAGGGCTTCGATCAAGCCCAACTGCGCCTCGGCGTTCTGCGCATCGCGCTGCAATGCTTGGCGATAATAGGTTTGAGCCTGGGCCCGGTCACCGCGCTGCAATGCCCAACTGGCGACTGTCACCAAGTCCTGGCTGTTCGGTCGCTGCAACAGTAGGGCTACCGCCTGGACTTCCTGACCGGCATCGTGCAGCACTTTGGCTCGCGCCAGCAGCAGGCGGCGTTGCAACTGACTGGCCAAGTCCTGCATTGACTGAGTCCAGGCGGATCGTGGGATCCGCGTCAGTGCGCCCAGCGCCTCGCCGTCCCGGCCGTTGGCGTTCAAATACAGCGCCTGGGCGTAACGCGCCTCGGGATGGTTTGATTGACGCTGCATCAGTTGGCTGAAGGTGTCCTCGGCCGCGCCACTCTGTCCCAGCGCCTGCTGGGCCTTGGCCAAATGAAAGGCCAGCCAGGGGTCGTCCCCATCGAGCGTCCGGGCCTTGAGCAGCAGGCTGTTGACCTGCGCCCAATCGGCCCGTTGCGTGGCGGCATCGGCCTGGGCTTTCAAACGCGCGAGCGCGAGGCTCTGGCGCAACGCCTGGAATTCGCGCTGCTGCGCAGGCGACAACCCATCGAGAAAGGTCTCAAGCTGCTGTGGTGAATGGGCCTGGTACAGACGGACCAGTGCCCATGATGCCCTCGCATCACCCGGCCGTATTGTGTGGGCCTGCTGGTACGCCTTCTCGGCCTTGATCAGCTCCTTGCGCCGCAGGGCCTGGTCACCCTGGCGCAACAATACTGAATAATGGTCGGCGGTCTTCGGGCCTTGCTTCCGACGTTTGGCCGCCGCCTGCCAGGCTGGATCGGCCAAGCGCTGTTGCTGAAATTGCAACTGCTCGAAGGCTTTTCTCTTGAGAGGCGAATCGGGATAATGAGCCACAAAATCCTGCCAGCCGCGCACGCTGTTCGGGCTGATGGGCAGACGGCTCAGGTAGTTGTATTCCTGCTCGGCGGCGTCCTTGCTCGCCAGTGGATCAGTCGCCAACCGATGCAGGATCGCCAGGCCCTCTGCGTCCTTTTTCTGCGCGAACAGCAGGTTGGCCATCACCAGTCGCAGGCGGATATTGCCCGGATACTGACGATCCAGTGCCTGCAATTGGTCGATGGCCGTTGCCCGCTGCCCGGGCATGCCGCTGCGTGCCTGCCAATACTCCACGGCGCTGGCAAGATCCGGCGGGGCATCGCCAAATAGCTGCCGGTACACTCCGACCGCCTCTTGGGCTTTTCCCGCCGCAGCCAATTCTCGCGCCTGATGCAAGCCTTGTTGCCCAATTGGGCTTTGCAACGTGAACAGGCTTTGGGCCTGGAGCACCTCCTGAGAGCCTGGTGCCTGGCGCTGCAAGGTCGCCAACAAGCGCGCGGCCAGCGGCTGATCCTGTTGCAGCAGTGCCTGGCGGATCCCGGCGACCAGCACTCGTGGCTGCTCGGGGGCAATCAGGTTCAGGCGCGCCAATGCGTCACGGACCAGGTCTTCACGATAAAGCGCTTCGCCGGTACGCATCTGCTCCAGAAACCGCTGCTGCTGATCAATTGGCGTGGCGGCCTGGCTTAGCACCGGCCCACACAGACATCCCAACAACGCCCATCCCGTTACTTTTTGCATGCGCCCGCCCAGTTCGGTAGCAGACGTCCGTTCTTGTCAAATCGATATCGCCGCTCGTCCCAGCCTTGGCCGAATAACAGCAGCGAGCGGTTGTAATAAGCATCGGGCGCGGGCGGTTCCTGGCGCAGCCGTTCACGCTGTTCCTTCAGTGCCTCAGCGCTGTCGGGCGCGCTGGCCAACAGGGGCAGCAGCGCCGCGGAAAAGCCCACGGGACCCTTGCCGGTGTCGGCCCCGGTGCGGGTGTCGAGCATTTCCGGCACCGCGCCCAGACGCGTGACCTGCGCCAGCATGGGGTGGAAATGCTCAAGCAACTCACGCCTTTCTGACGCATCCTCGGCCAGCATGCCGAGCCATAGATAGACCCTGATCGCGTCGTAGCTGCCCTTGGCCCCCGTCACGCTATCGACTGCCCAGCCCTGCCCGGCTCGCCACAGTAACCAGTCGGGGGCCAGCCCCAAGGGCGAGCCCTCCACCAGCAAGCGCTGCGAGTTGACGGCGAGCTCACGCCAGATCGGCGCAACCTGGGCAAAGCGTGCCAGCAGTTGCGGGGGTAGATAGCTGGGGTTCAGCCGCCAACTGTCGGCGCTGTCAAAACCCTGCCCTCCCGGGAGTAGCATCAGGCCCAGCCCTGGCACATTGCGCATGTTTTGCGCCGCATTCAGCCAGAGCATATTGAGCCCGAGCTTTTCATAGGCGGGTTGGCGCCAGAGTCGCCCCGCCTCCAACAGGCTGTAGGCAATCCACAAATCGGAATCGCTGGCATTGTTGGCATCGAGCACCTTCCACTGGCCTACCGGGTCGCGGCCCCACTGCCAGGCCGGTAATCGACGAGACAGGTCGCCGCCGGCGAGGTTGTCCTGGGTCCAGCTCAACAACCGGGCAAAGCTCGCCCGGTCATTGGCCACCAGCGCAAAGAACAGACCATAGCTTTGCCCTTCCGACGTGGTGACCCGTTGCTCGGTGGAGGGGTCGACGACCCGGCCTTCAGGGCTCACCAATGCCTGCTTGTAGGTTTCCCAAGTCGGCCAGTCACACTGCGTCGCACTCACCGGGCCAACGACACACAGGCTCAACAGCAGCGCCAGACAACCTCTGACTTGCATTATTGTTGCCCCATCAGCCGCCGCCGGGCCACCCAGCCGAGCGAGCGCCACAACGCGAATGCAATGAGCAGTACGATCAGCACCACCGTCATCGCCAGCAACACCGGATGCTCGGAGAGCTGGAACCAGAGCAACAACCACCACGGCAGGTGTCCGACGAAGTACTGCTCGCCAACCTGGCTGCTTTCTACGCCGCTGCTACGCAGCAGCGCTACGGAACCCGCCACGGCGTCCATCTTCGCGCTGTCAGCGAGCGTATCGCGCAGCAGTTGGTAATCGGCGTCGGTACTGGCCAGCAGTGCAACAATGCTGCGCTGCTCATGGAACGGTGATTTGAGCCCGACGAAGGCGGCAATCGGCGCCTGTGCGGAGACCTCGACCCGATGAGCCGGCTGGCGCCTGATGTCGTTGAGCTCACCGGCACGCGCCGACGAACCGTTCAGAGCCTGGCTGGACGGTTCCAGCAACCAGTCGTGGAGCTGATCGAGCATCAGGTTCGTGTCCGCAATCTCGCCGACACCGGCTCCCACCCCTCCCAACACCAACAGGTCGGCATCCGTGCGGGTCGCCAGGCTCCAGTCGGCGGACAGTTGCAGGCCCAGGGCCGGCGCCCCGGAGCGGGCACTGATCGTCGCGAGGGTTTCAAGCAATGTACTGATCTGCACGGCGCTGCCTTGGGCCGGCACCATGACCAGCGTTTGCGACAGATCGGCCATACGCGTGAATGGGAAGCCGCTGCGGGCAAACGCCTTCAGGTCCGGCATGGCAATGAAATGGTGATAGCCGGACAAATCGATCATCGAGGCTTCGTCAATTACCGCCTGATTACTTGCCGGCAACGTCGTCTGGCAATGATCGCGTTGGGCGCTGCCAAGGGTGCTGGCAAAGTTGAAGTCGAAGCGCAGGGTGTTGCGCTCGCCGATTTTCAGCGCGGGCACCCACACCTTCTCATCGGGATTGGCTGGGTCGGTAGACAGCACCGCCAGGCGCAGCTTTTGCAGCTTCGAGCTATCACCGCTTGGCAATGGCAAGCTGCTGATGAATTGATCATTGAGGTTGATGTTCAGCCGCGACTCATCGGTGACCACGCTGGGTGTATAGCGATAGTTGATTTGCAACGGGACCCCTTGGCTGCGCCAGACAAACAGATCCGGCGGCAGGTTGAGATCGACGCTAATCGGCGCCGGACGCAAGCCGCTCGCCTGCAACTGCCCGGGATAGGCGATCAACTCGGCGAAGCGAACCGCGCGGTCGGTGCGAATCCAATTGGGTGCATCGTAGGGTTGCCGGGGCTGGAGTTGCTGCACTTTGTCCACCGTCACCCGCGAACCGCGCAACAGATCCCCGCCCAGCGCCAATGCGCGGGCAGCGACCAGCAGATCCTCATCATCGCGACCGAGCACCAGCAGCACCTTGCCGTGAGGCGCACGCGGGTTGTCGATCATTTGCAACACCGGTGCCGCGACCTTTGGAAACTGCTCCAGGTCGGCCAGGAACGGCGGGCGACGATCATTGGTGGCGAAAACAATCGCAGGCGTGGCGCCGGTCCCGGCCTCGGGCAGACGGTCGAATAACACCGGAAAACGCATGCCACGCCAACCGGCCTTGCTGCCGAAATAAGACGCTAGGACACCCGCCGCGCGTTGCTCGCCCAGCGTTGGCGATGCCGCAAAAACCATGCTTAGACTCGGTTTATCCTGGCCCCGCGAATCGAAGAACGGCAAGGGGAAATAGGCCAGGTCGTTCTGCAGCGACAACGCCTGCTCGTGCAGTTCGATCTCGCTGCGACGGCCGATATTGACCCATAGCGCGTTGTTGGCCGGGTCCTCACAAACGTCAGTGTAATGGCCGACGAACTCCAGGCGCACCCGATTGAAGTCGGTGATCAACAGCGGGTCCAGCGCCACGTCGCGGAAAGTCTTGCGTCCCAGCTGTTCTTTCTCGATAGGCAGCACACTGACGAGCACGTCATTGAGGTAAACCCGCAGGTGTGACAACACCGGCAGCAACGCGGGCGACGGTGTGAACTCCAGCCGCAAGCGGGCGTCGCTGGCGATGCGGTCGCGACGCAACGAAAACTCGATCTGCTCGCTGTCATGAATGCCCAGCAGCAGGTTGTCGGCGGCGTGCCCCAACTGAGCGAAATTGTAAGTGTTGCTCCAGCTCGGGACCGAATCGAGCGGCGGCGTTGCGAGGCCTTGAGCCTGTGCGCCGCCAAGGGTCAGGAGCGCCAGGCCGGCAACCAGGGATTTACTGAAATAGCGACTCATGTAGGGCTCACTGACCGAGAAGAAGATGAAAAAAATGAGGACGGCATCCGCGGCAGGTAACTCAACAGCCAGCCCACCAGGCGCAGCGGCGGTCCGGCCACGCGGCGGACCCACGAAGGCAGGTATTGGTAGAGTTGGAAGTAGCCCTTGGCACCGAGTTTGAAAATATCGATCAGGCTATGCAGGGGCCTGTCCGGGACATAGTTTTCACCCCAGTTCAACCAGGCATCGGCACGGGCAAATGTGCACTGCACAAAATCGATTTTTTGCCGGGTGGACAGCTGGCCGAAGTTGATGCCAACGAATTGCTTTTGGCTGCGGCTGACCAGACCGGGAAACAGGAACTCCCGCGAGTCACGTTGCATCAGCAACGAAATACGCCCGCCAACCGGCAGCGACAACGGCACGTAGATCTGTACGCCGACACCGCCATCGGAATAGTCGAGTAGCGTGCCTGGGTACGAATGGCCGCTGTCCAGGCGCACCGCCACCGGTAACCGGGTCTGCACCCGATGCGTCTGGCGCACCTGGCGAACTTCGGCCGCGACCGCCACCGCCGCACCGAGGATCAACAGGTTGTAGATCACCCACAGCGAGCTCACCAACACCGTGCCGACCTCATTGGCCGGCCCCGTGGCCAACCGCCAACAGGCGAAACCCAGCCCCGCGATGTTCAGGCCCGCCAGGACCAGATAGGGCCGGGCGATTTTCCAGTCGAACCGGTCGTACTCCATCAGACCACCCTTGGAGGTGACGTTGAAGGTGCCTTTGTTCGGGCTGAACAGCGCCACCGTGGTGGGCCGGGCGATGTACCAGGCCAGGACGGTCTCATAGACCTCGCCCCAGAACGTCTGCCGATAGCGACCCTGCATGCGCGAGTTGGTCAGGCTGGCATGGATCATCGGCGGCAACACGTACAACAGGATCATCAACGCCGGGGCATAGATGATGTAGGCGTGCAGCAGCAGGAAAGCCAACGGCGCGACCAGAAATATCAACCGCGGCAAACCGGCGAGAAAATGCATCATCGCATTGGCGTAGCAGATCCGCTGGAACACCGTCAGGCCCTTGCCCAGCAAAGGGTTGTCGGTACGAAAAATCTGCGCCATGCCTCGGGCCCAACGGATGCGCTGACCGATGTGGGCGGACAGACTTTCCGTCGCCAGGCCGGCCGCCTGGGGAATGCGTACATACGCCGAATTCCACCCTGCGCGATGCAGGCGCAAGGCAGTATGGGCATCCTCAGTCACGGTCTGCACCGCGAATCCACCGATCTCATCCAGCGCCGAACGCCGCAGCACCGCACAGGAGCCGCAAAAGAAAGCGGCGTTCCACATGTCGTTGCCGTCCTGGATCAAACCGTAGAACAGTTCGCCCTCGTTCGGCCTGTTGCGAAACACCGACAGGTTACGTTCGAAAGGATCCGCGGACAGGAAGTGATGGGGCGTCTGGACCAGCGCCAATTTGGGATCGCGCAGGAACCAGCCCACCGTCAACTGCAGGAACGAGCGAACCGGCATATGGTCGCAATCGAACAGGGCGACCAGTTCGCCGTCTATGCGACCCAACGCGTGGTTGAGGTTACCGGCCTTGGCATGGCGATTGTCAGGACGAATGATGTAGCCGACCCCGACCTCGGCGGCAAACTGGCGAAAGGCTTCGCGCTTGCCGTCGTCCAGGATATGGATCCGCAGTTTTTCTTCCGGCCAGTCGATGCCCAGGGCGGCGTACACGGTGCCGCGCACCACCGAAAGATCCTCGTTATAGGTTGGAATCAACAAATCGACGGTCGGCCAGTGCCGGGTATCCTCCGGCAACTGCGCCGGCTCACGGTTCAGTGGCCAGCAGGTCTGGATGTAACCAAAGATCAGCACGATCCAGGAGTAAGTCTCCGCCGCCAGCAGGGCCAGGCCACAGGCCAGATCCAGGGGCTGATCCCAATTCAGCGTCGAGGTGTAGCGCCACCACAAGTAACGGCAGGAGACAATGGTGGACAACACCACCATCAACAAGGTCGCGAAACGCCCGGGCATGCCGCGTACCAGCATGGTCAGGCCCCAGAGCAAGAGTCCGAAGACCAGTTGCTCCACATAACCGAACGGTTCAGTGATGCACAACACCGTCAGCAGAACCAACTGGGCGACCAGGAAACCGCCGAGCAACCATTGGCGGTGCCGCTCCAGGCCTTTCCACCAGTGGACACCTTGGGTGACTCGCGAGTGATCACGAATACGTTGGGTCTGCTGTTGGAGCGCATTGCTCAGCCGCAGCCACACCGTCCGATTCAGGGCGACGACCCTCGTCCACCCGCTAAACGAGTTCGACCGCTGCTCTGGCGCGACCGGTCGTATCAGCAGCAACCAGACGCTTTGCAGGACGTAACGCAACGGATCGCCGAGACTCGGCGACTTGTCGACCAACTGTGGATACCAGCGTTGGCGCTGGTCCAACAACTGGCGCCAGGCGGCTGACTCCAAGCGCAACACCAACCAGGCCAGGACGCTCGCCAACGCCAGCAGCAGCGCAACCAGTAGCCCGCATCCGTGCTTATCGCGCAAGTACTGATAAGGGAAGCAGCGGGCGATCATGCACCCTCCCCTTGTCGGGTCTGGCACCATATCGCCAGGCTGAGCACGTCCTGCGCCACCAGGCTGCCCGGCGCATAGCGGCCCACCGGCTGCTTGCAGGCCAATGCTTCGCGCATCGCTTCATCGCTGTGCACGGTCACCGGCAGCAGCCGCGCATCATAGTGTTGGCGCCAGATCAGCATCAGGTCGCGTTGAATCTGACTGGCCGGGTCGAACCGATTGAGCAACAGGTAATCGGCCATTTCCTCCTGCTGTTGCAGCAAGACATGACAGGCGGCATCGGCTTCTATCACCTGAATATGCAATTGGCAGGACACGGCGCGGCCAAGCCAGGGCATGCGATGGGGCAGATCAAACAGTACCCAATCGAAATGCTCGGCCAAGGCATTCATGCGCCTGTGCCAGAGTCCGGGCTGATGGCTTAACTCCTGTTCCAGACGCCTCTGGTCGGCCCTGAAGAGTCGACCATAGGGCAGCACACTCAAGTTCGGCGCAAGGCTCCAGAACTGGCCTTTCCAATCCTGGCCATCGAGCAGCGCCCGCGCCCATCCGTCCGTCTCCGTGACGGCCAGGTTGAAGTGCAGGCGCAGCAGATTTTCCGGACACATGTCCACCAGCAGCACGCGCTGCTCCAGGGTGTGCAAGGCGTAACCGAGGGCCGCCAGCAACGAACTGCTGCCAGCGCCACCCCGCAGTCCGTGCAAACCCAAGGACGTCACGTTGCCACCTCCGGCTCGTCTTGGCGCGCCAGCGAAACCCGCGCCCCAGGCGCACGTTGCGTCTGCTCGAATTCGGCGAGCAACGGCCAGCGCTGCAACGCACGGCGCAACTCTTTCTGAAGCGAGACGTCGACATACGTCAAGGCGGGCAATTGCAACTCGGCCTTCAATCGAGCGATGTCATCGGCCCGCTCTGTGCGCGACAGTAATCTGATGCTCATTTGGACATCGCCCGGTAAGGCAGCCATGCGTCTTTCTCCCTGATCCGTACATAAGGCGTTGCGGCGTAATCCAGCACTACGCTGTTTTCGCTCTCGGACACCCACGAGGTTTGCGCCAAGCCTTTCAGCAAAGGTTGCAAATCCGGCAACTGATTATCAGAGCGAGAAGGCGAGGCATGTAGTCGGTCGATGATTTGCGCCAAGGCCAGGTAGCTGCTCGGTTCGCTGATGTGCAAAGGGGTGGAGCGCGGATTGCGCCCCATGCCGATCAGCTTGATGCCGACGGGCACCCGGGTGATCGACGGGCCGGGTATCTCACGCATACCGGGGAACTGCATGCGGTCGCCGCGCAGGGCCGCGCCGCGATCCGGCACCATCACCACAACCACGGGACGACCGCTAAGCGCCAGTTGTTCGATAAAACCGTTCAAGTCGTCCAGCAGCGTCTGGGCCCGTGCTTTGTAGCTGGCGCGACGGCCCGCACCATCAGCCGTCACGAGCCGGTTGCCCTCATGCAAAGTCAGGGTGTTGTAGAACAGCGCCACTCGCTGGTCGGGTTGCGCTTGGCGGTGCTGCCACCAGAGGTCCAACACCTCGCCATCGCGCAACACCGGTGAGCCGTCTGGCCCCGCCAGCACGGGCGACAAATGGCTGACATTCATCTCCGGTTCCGGCAACGCGCCCAGGGTTTGCACCGCGTTTAGAAAACCCTCGAGCTGCCCGGTGTGATTGAGCAAGGTTTCACCGACGAAACCTTGCCGACCCAACGCGTCGAACAGCAGGCAAGGCTCGTTGGCAGGGCTATACAACTGGCTCAGAGGCGTCTGGCCGCACCCAGCACGCAACAGCCGAAGCGTGGCCGGTACCCGCTCGGAGGCGGCCGAGTTGAAGTGGTCGAACAGCACATCCATTTGCCGCAACAACGGGTGGTCGCGCAAACCGCTGAAATCCAGATCGTCCCAGGCCATGGAGTCAATATTGATCAGCACCAGGTCGAAGGGCTGCGTGGCAGAGGTCGAAGGCGCGAATGTCACCCGTCGCTCGGCCTCGGCGCGGTAGAACTGCCGCAGATAGGTGTCGACAGTTGCGCTCGTTCCTACGACCGCATCCCCCGACACGCTGACCGGCGTGGTGCTCGGCTCGTCACTCGGGTACAACGCCAGCAGGTTGGCACAGCCCAACCAGGCCAGCCCAACCAGGCTCAGCGTGGTCATGCGCAGCCAGGGCTGGACAAACAGATACGCCACCGCCAATAGCAGCAACCAGCCAACGAGGTTCCAGTCGACCAGACGCTCGGCCAATCCCAAGAGATGACCGGAGAAAAAATCCGCCACCGAAGGCCATTCCATCCAATTGTTCAAAGGTGGCAGCCAAGTGTCTTGATAGAACAGCGCCACCGCTGCCGGCACGGCGATCAGCCGACGCCCGTTCACACTGAAACGGCTGTTCAGGGGCAACAGCAAAAACGCCGCGAACAACAGATTGGGCAGAATCTGAACGTTCAGGTAGCCGCCCCACTGCAAGGCTAGCTTGACCATGAAATACAGGTTCCAATGACCCAGGCCGGGCCAGGCCCGCACGGTGCTTGCCGGGATCGCGGACACGAGCTTACTCATGCGGCGTACTCATGGGCCGACGCGTCGGTGCGCGTTGGGGCATCCGGTAAGGCTTCAAATAACGTGGCGGCAGGAGGCTCTGGAGCCAGTCTCGCCCCTGGCGCCAGAAACCACGCAACAACAGGGCCAGCGCCAACGTCAAAAAGCTGCTCGCGGCAATGATTTGGAGTAATTCGTAATAGCTCATTCGCAGTAGTCCGTGATCGCCAAACGGGCTCGCTCTGGCAGGTAGGCACCCATTTCGGCTCGTGCTCGCGTCGCTGTCTCCGCTCGGTCCCGGGCCAGGCACAACGTGTCCGGCAGACTCGCGGCGTCATGGAAGGCGGCTTGCGGCAAATCATCCAGTTCGGCAAGAGGCTGGCAGTCGCTGAACAGAGTGCGCCATGGCAGGCGACAGATATTGCCCAGCGCCGATTCCAGGCCATCGTTGCGGCAAGCGAACAGAAACAAATAGAAAACGCCATCGACCACGGTGGCTATATCGCCAAAGCGGCGCAGGTTGATCTGGTGCAGGCATTGTTCGATCGTCAGCGCCGGTCGCGGCTGCAACCGCAGCAATTGGTGCTCGACTTCGCCAGAAGCACCGCCATAGATCTGCTCCAGCGCCGAGAGAAACTCCCGGGGAGCCAGCAGACCGCGCGTCATCGGCGCACGCAAGCGTGCGAGCAATGACTCCAGGTCACGGCTCGCTCGCCTGCGACGCCAAACCTGGCCCTGCACGCTGTCGACCAGACTAAAGAACCGGGGCAACGCGTTGCCAAAGGGCACGATGATGTTCGCTCCACAGGTCATCAACAGGCGCTCATCGCGATAGCGCAAGCAAGGCTCCATTTCCCGCACGATGATTTTCAGTGCCGTACCGCAACGTTGGCGCAACGCGTATAGATCACGGGCCAGCGCTTCTACCTGCTGATCACTTTCGACAGCGACCATCACGCTAGCGGCTCGGGCCTGAGCGGCCTGTTGCAACAGATCGATACGTCGCTCGAACACGCTCCACTGTTCCGATGGCGCCGCAGCACCTTCCAGCACGGTGCGCTGGGCAAGATAGATGCGCTGGTCATCTGTGCGTGTGGGGGTTGGACTAGCCTGCTCGGCCTGGGCCAGGCCAAAGCCCGTGGTGTTCCGCTCGAACTCGAACTCCCGAGCGCCGCAAACGCCTTGGTCGTTGTGCCAGAAGTGCGATTGATAGTGAATGCCGCCATCGCGCCGGTACAACTGCGCCAACCCGGACAAATACTCATCGAGACGAACCAGCTCGCCATGCAGCCGCGGAGCCTGTCCATGGCACAACACCAGAAGCGTGCACCGGTGCTCGCGCAACCAGCGCCGCATCCCCTCACACCACCGCTGCAGGCTCGCCGCGTCGAAGGCTTGCCAACTGGTTGCGGGCAACATCAGCATGAGCAGGCTGCCAGACCTCGTTGCCGCGCGCCTCAACTCGGATGGCAGCGACTGGAGCGCCAAATGGATATCGGTTTCGGCGACTTCGAACAGCTGCGAAGGGCCTGTCGAGGATCGATCATCCAGGGCACTGATCAATTGCTCCGGAACATAACCACTCCACACCAGGGTCGCCCGGTGTTGTGCAGGTAATGCCCTCAGCCCTTGTAGCACCAAGGTCTCGGTATCGCCGACGCGGTCGACGTTGACCCAATACAGTCCGCCCGAGCGCATCGATAGCTGCTCATCCGGCATGTCCCGTATGGCTAAGCAAACATGACTCAAACCCACACTCCTCCACGTCAGCGCGCTGAGTGAGTCACTCGTTCAATCCCAAGAAACCATGAACCGACATCCAAGCCATTCGAATGAACCAACGCATCAATGACACCATTGTCCGTTCCGCACGGAAAACAGCGATGTCATAACAATGGCGCATTGTGCGGATCGCGCGAGGTATCACCTATCGGTGAAGGCTGATTTTAAATAGGCATTTTGGTGGTGTCGGTAGGGCGGCCCCTACCCGAATCAGATCACCCACGCGGCCGTCGGCCGTGTGGGTAAAGCCCGTGCTCCGTCAGGAGTCGGCGTGCAGGGGAATATGCACGCGAACCCGCACACCTTGGCCGGGATGGCTGTCGATGGTGACTTTGCCGCCGAGCATCACCCCGCGCTCTCGCATGCCAAGCAGGCCGAGCGTGCCTTTGGGCAATGACATCGGGTCGAACCCCCGGCCGTTGTCGCACACCTCTATCAAGACGTAGTCGTCTCCACTCTCGAGGTGGATCACCACCAGGCTGGCCCGTGAATGACGGGTAACGTTGGTCAGCGACTCCTGAATAACCCGAAAAGCTGCGGTGGCGCGTTCATCGTCGAGTTTCAGTCTAGTTGTTGGCACATGCAATCGACAGGCTATACCGGTGCACTGCAAAAATTCGGACACCAGCCATTCGAGCGCTGGAATCAAGCCCATGTTCAATGCGGCAGGACGCAGGCTGGTGGCGACGTTGCGCACGACCTCGATTGTCTGGTCGGTCCGCGCCATCAGTGCCTGGACCCGTTCCACCAGCGCGGGATGATCCTGACCAAATTGCAGGCGTAGCATGGAAATCCCCATGCGCAGCGCAGTGAGTTGTTGACCCAGCTCATCGTGGATTTCCCGGGCGATGCGTTTTCGCTCCTCTTCCCGCGTGGCTTCGCGATAGCTCGATAACTGGCGCAGTTGACCATTGGACTCCTCCAGGCGCCGCTCAGCGGCGCGCATGGCGCTGATATCGCGACCGACGGCGAGAATGCTGAGTAGCCGTCCACGTCGGTCATATTCAATGACGGTGCGAACCTGATGGCAGATGATCTGCTCATTTTGTGAGAGCGGTGTCTCGTAAGTGAACTCCTCGTCGAGAACGTCGCCGGTCTGGATGATCAGCTCTAGCTTGTCTTGAAAAGACTGTGCTGTTGGCGAATTCGGTAATGCGTCACTGAAGGTCTTGCCAAGCAGTTCGCTCAGCGTTTGTTTGAGCACCCTTTGCGCCGCCGGGTTGGCGTATAGAAAACGCCCTTGCGGGTCGAAACGAGCGATGACATCCGGAGAGTTCTCCACCAGCGCACGAAACTCTTGCTCCCGCGCATGCACGACACGTTCCGCGTGTTTGCGCTCGGTGATGTCGCGTGCGATACCGACGATTCGCCGGGTTTGTCCATCGGCACCTCGCACGGGGATCAGCGTCGTATGAAAGGCGAGGTGCCCGCTGGGCAGATCGAACTCATCCTCTTTATCAAACGGGACACCGTTACGCACGCAATGCCGACACCGTTCGATGGCAATCGCCACGGCAAAGGGCGCGAGCGTTTGCTCCAGGGTCCGGCCCAACAGTTGCCCACGCCCCATACCGATACGACGCTCAAAAGCCGGGTTGACCTCAACATAGCGAAACTGTCCATCTTCGCTGACATCCAGAAGAAACAGGGAGTCCAGAGAATTATCAAAAATGTCCCGATAGCGCTTTTTGCTATCAAGCAGCAACGTCTCGGCACGTTTGCGCTCGATGGCAATGGCTGCCAGATGGCTGGCTTGATGGATCAGTTTGAGAGCGTCCTCCGAAGGCCGCCCCGGTTGACGCAAATAAACACAGAACGTCCCAAGGAGCTTCCCTCGCGAATCCTGGATAGGTCTTGACCAACACGCGCGAAACCCGGCCTCTATCAGTTGTTCGCGCAAGGCGCTACGGCAGGCGTCCGCGAGCAGATCTTCAATGATCACCGCTGACCCACGCCAAGCGGCCGTGCCGCATAAACCGATCTCCTCGCCGATCCTGACTCGGCCGAGGGCTTGCACGCATGGGTGCGGCAGGTGTGAAACCGAGCCCGGAATCAAATGCCGACCATCGTCGTCCGCCAACATGACGCAAGCGATAAAATCGGCCCGCCCCTGCTCGATAAAACGGGTCACCAGCGCCAGAACTTCCGGTAACGGAGCCCCCTTCGCCAACTGCTCGAAAAGACATAGCCTGGCCTCTTCCAGGCGCTCGTGGCGCTTGAGCGCGGTGATGTTATGCCCTTTGGCCAATACACTGACAACCTCACCGCCCACTCCGCGCTCGGCAATCAGTTGAACAGCGTGCACCACCCTTTTTCCGGTTCGCGCGCAGGGCCACTCCAGAACTGTCTCCACCGGCTCGCCAGTATCGATCACCTGACGTAGCAAGTTCTGGTACTCAGCTACCGGCAGATTTGCGCTCCATCCGGCCTCAAGCGGCGTATTTAACGCCCGGGCGGCGGGAATTCCGGTCTCGCGCTCAAAGGCTGGATTGACATAGGTTCGGCGGCCGTTCAGGTCATAGCGAATAATCAGGCTGAGCGAGTTCTCTGCCAATGCTCGAAATTGCTGCTCACTCGTCAGCAGGCGGCTCTCCATTCGTCTGCGCTCGCTGACGTCGCGACTGATGCCAACGATGCGATAGACGACACCCTGCTCGTCCCGTACTGGAATGAAAGTCGTGTGCAGGGCAATGAGGCCGGCAGGCAATTCAAGTTCACTTTCCCGTTCTATGATATGGCCGCAGGCCAGGCAATCCTTGATTGCGGCCATAACCTTTTGTCCGGCGTGAGGAATGACATCGCCGAGACAGCGGCCTATCAACTGTTGCCGGTCGAGCCCCGAGGTTCGTTCGAAAGATGCATTGACCGCTATGTATCGAAACTGTCGATTACCGGTTACCTCCAACAGATACAGGCAATCCGATGAGTTATCGAAAACCTCCTGGTAACGAGCCGTGCTCTGAAGCAAGGCCTGCTCCATGCGCTTGCGCTCGCTGATGTCGTGCAGGAAACCCACCCAGAGAACCGCACCATCAGCCTCCCGTGTCGGTTTGGAGCGACCCTCCAGCCAGATCTCACCCTTTTTTGGATGGCATACCCGGTATTCGCATTGCCAATCATTTAACGTACGCGCCGACTCGGCAATCGAATCCCGGACCCGGCCAACGTCCTCGGGGTGAAGCCGCTCGAACAGAACATTGGCGTCCCGCTTCACATCTTCCGCAGTCACGCCATAGTATTCTTCATAACAGGACGAGACCCAGGGCACAGAGGCAGTACCGTCACTGTTCAAGCGAAAGGTGCCTATGATACCTGGCGCGGTTTCAACGATCCGTTGCAACCACTGGTGCTGCCCCAGCCCCTCATCCACCGGGACTTCAATCGGAACGATCTCACACAGCGACAACGTCCCGACCGCGACCGTCTTGCTTTGCCCGCGCAACAGGCTGCCATCCTTGTGCCGAAAACGCCGTTCAACCAGCTCGCTTGGGCGATGGACAAGCAAGAATTGCCCGTCCTGGGGCTTTTGGCTCAAGTCATCAGGACGATCGAGCAGCTCTGAAAACGGTGCACCGAGCAATTCCGGCAGGCTGTAGCCGAACAGCTCGGTAAAAGCGTCATTGACCTTTAGCATCCGGCCCTGGCCATCGAGCAGGACGAGCGCCGAAGACACCAGTTCGAACGTCGCATCGAAGAGTTGGGCTTGCGCTATTCGGGCGGTCAAAGCATCCGTTTTCATAGAGAAAATCATGTGTACTTCGCTCACGAGCAGCTTAAGGGGAAATTCGTCTGGTCAGGGGCATTAAAGTGGAAAGGCAGACAATGCATCACCATCACCAACTATGCGTTATCCCCCCTTTTGTCAATGACGGGAGCTATTTGAAGTTTGTCAGTCATCGGGTAGTAATTTGCCCGTATAAAAGAAACAACGATAGCAGCGCCACAATGCCGACGCGGGCAGCACCGAACGCGGCGCCACGCGATACGACGCGGTTCGTCAGATACAGCTCTCACGCTATGTACTCCGGGCAAAATGGCATAATGCCAATGATCAAAAGAACCTGTTTGCCCAGAGCTGGAGCTAATTATGGCGACGCGAAACGTTGTGCTCACCCCCCACCAAGAACAGGTTATCCATGACCTGGTGCAGTCCGGCCGTTATCAAAATGCCAGCGAAGTGATGCGAGAAGGTGTGCGCCTATTGGAACAGCGTGTCGCCGAAGACGCCGCCAAAATTGAGGCCCTGCGTCAGGCGACCTCGATCGGCATCATGGACCTTGAGCGCGGGTGTTTTACTCAGGTGAACGAAGGGGATCTGGAGCACTACCTCGAGGGCTTGAACCTGGAGGCCACCCTCCCCGCGCGCGAGAAACACTGAGCACGTCGCAGTATCGGATTTTCAACGCGGCGCGCGCCGACATTGTCGACATCCTCAGACTCTCCCAGGCGCAGTTCGGCAATCAAGCACGCCAGCGCTACCAGGCGTTGATCCTCACCCACGACAGGCAGAAAACGGCCAAAAGCAGCCGGTTCGTCCATAAATAAATCCTTTCCGGTCAGACGCACCCACACTCAGCGCAGCGAGGTTGTACCGTCTGGGTGTTGTACCTGACGAAGAATGCCGTCTACCAGAATGACCACCGCCTCCATGGCGCGCTCCTCCCAGCCGCGCATATCGACCAGTTCCACTACCGCATGGTTCTTTAACCCCACAAAGCCGTGTATCAAGGCCCATATCTGCAACGCCGCATCACGTTTGGCGCTGGCAGGAGCATCCGCCGCAAGTAAGCCACCAACTACCTCGCTCAAACGCGTAAAGCCGGAGGCAGCCAATGAGCGCGCCTGGTCCGAGGGCTGATAACTGTCATCCAACTTGCCGAAGATCAAGCCGTAATGCGGTTCGTACTCTTCGGCCGTCTGCAGGTAGCGACGCGATGCCAGCAACACTCTTTCGCGCGCGTCGGTGGCCAGATCATCGACCGCCAGTGCCTCGATCACGGCGTTGAACGCTTCGATGTAAAGCGCATCCAGAATGCCCTGCTTACCCTGAAAGTGGCTGTAGATGCCGATAGTGGACACGCCAGCACGCGCGGCAATGGCGCGCACGCTGAGCGCAGCGGTACCGCCCTCAAGGAATAACATCGAGGCAGCTTTGAGAATCTTGCGTTTTGAATCATTCATCCCGCGATTGTACTTGACTCTTCATAACAGTGTTATACCCTCGACCAACCATAACGATGTTATGGTTGTTTTTCTTTCAGCCACTGAAGTCGAAAACAGGGGTACAAACCGTGAGCGAACAACAACTTGAAGCGGATTACCTGATAGTCGGCAGCGGCGCCGTGGGCATGGCCTTCGCCGATACCTTGCTGAGCGAGTCTGCTGCCAGCATTATCATCGTCGATCAGTACGGTCAGCCCGGCGGTCACTGGAACCTGGCTTATCCCTTTGTCACCCTGCACCAGCCTTCTGCCTCTTACGGTGTCAGCTCCCGCGAGCTGAGCAAGGGTCGCAAGGACGAAGTGGGTCTCAACAAGGGCCTGAGTGACCTCGCCTCCGGCGCCGAAGTACTGGCCTACTTTGACGAGGTAATGCGCCACCAATTCTTGCCCACTGGTCGCGTGCAGTACTTTCCCATGTGTACCTACCTAGGCGAAGGGCTGTTCGAGCACAGCCTGACCGCTCAGCGTTTCCGCGCCAATACGCGCAAGACAGTAGACGCCACCTACCTGAAAACCAGTGTGCCGGCTACCCATACGCCCAGCTTCCAGATCGATGCCGGCGTGCAGTTCATGCCGCTCAACGATCTGCCCAGGGTGAGGCAGCCGGCGGACAGTTATGTGGTAATCGGCGGAGGTAAAACCGGCATCGATGCCTGTCTGTGGTTGCTGGAACATCAGGTCGACCCGGATCGCATCTGCTGGTTAGTCTCGCGCGATGCCTGGCTGCTTGATCGGCGCAACACCCAGCCAGCCGAAGAGTTCTTCCACACCACCATAGGCTCGATCGCCGCGCAGTTTGAAGCCATCGCCCAAGCAGACTCGGTAGATGATCTGTTCCAGCGGCTCGAACAGGCTGGTGTGCTGCTGAGAGTCGACCAGCAGATAAAGCCGCAGATGTTCCATGGAGCAACCATCAGCCAACTCGAGCTGCAGGAGCTGCGCCGCATCAAGAACGTGGTACGCAAGGGCCGGGTGACCCATCTGCAAACTGATCAGATCGTGCTCGAGCGGGGCAGCATTCCGACTTCAGCCAACAACCTGCACATAGATTGCTCAGCCAGTGCCATTACCAATCTGGCCATCAAGAAGGTCTTCCAGGGCAACCTCATTACCCCGCAGACGGTACGCTCCTACCAGCCGGTGTTTAGTGCGGCCTTTATTGCCCATGTGGAAGCTAGCTACAGCGATGAGGCAGAAAAAAACCGCATCTGCTCAGTAGTTCCGCTACCCAATCACGATACCGACTGGATTCGCATGATGGCGGCGCTGATGCTGAACCAGCATCAATGGTCGCAAAACGAAGACCTGCGTAGCTGGCTGCTGGCCAACCGTCTCGACATGACGGCCAAGCTGGTACGCAGCGCCAGCAAGGAAGACGCGGAAAAACAGGCGATTCTCGCGCGCATGCGCGACAACTCAGCGCCCGCGATGATGAAGATCCAGCGCTTTCTTGCAGAGATCAATTAGCAGCCAACAAATACGGCAGGCCATAACATGCAGCAGTTCCAGATCCGCAAAGATGACTTTCTGAACCAACGGCTGGTCACCCTCAGTGCAGCAGAAGAGCAAAGCCAGTTGGCGGACGGCCAGGTTCGCCTGGCGGTCGACAGCTTCTCCTTCACCGCCAACAACATCACCTATGCCGCCACTGGCGACAAGCTGGGTTACTGGCAATTCTTCCCGCCAGTCAGCGAGCAAAGCCAGGGCTGGGGCGTGATACCGGTTTGGGGTTTCGCCGATGTGATTGAGTCCCATTGTGTGCAGGTACCGGTCGGTGAGCGCCTGTTCGGCTACTTTCCTCCGGCCACCCAGTTGATCATGCAGCCAACCCAGGTATCCAACACCCGATTGATCGATGGCAGCGCCCACCGCGCCAAACTGCCGCCGGGTTACAACAGCTACAACCGGGTTCTGCACGACCCCCATTACGACCCGGCTACCGAATCCGAGCGCATGTTGCTCTGGCCGCTGCACATTACCTCCTTCTGCCTATGGGACGCGCTCAAGGCCAAAGGCTGGTATGGTGCCAAGCAGATCATCATCCTCTGCGCGTCAAGCAAAACCAGCGCCGGCCTGGCCTACGCGCTGGCGCAGGACGAGGAGGCACCTGCCACCATCGCCCTCACCTCCACCCGCAACCTGCCACTGGTGAAGCGGCTGGACATCTACGACGACGTGCTCGACTACGCTCAGCTCGGCACCCTCAACAACCGTATTGCCAGCGTCATTGTTGACATGTCGGGCAACGGTGCATTGCTGAAGGCGCTGAATGATTATCTGGGCGACAACCTGGCTTACTGTATCAACGTGGGCCTGACCCATTGGGATGAAAGCCAGAGCGAGTCCGGCATCAGCTCGGAGCGCAGTGAATTCTTCTTTGCGCCTGGCCACGTTCAACAACGCATGAAGGACTGGGGCCCGCAGGTTTTTGCCGAGCGCAGCCAGCAGTTTCTAAGGGCCTCGGCCAGTTGGAGTCGGCAATGGCTAAAGGTCAGAACAGTGCAGGGGCTGGACGGCCTGGCTGAGATTTACCCTGACATCTGCCAGGGTCGCGTTGCCGCTGACGAAGGTGTGGTCATCTGCCTTGAAGCTGCCAGGTAAGCCAATGCCCGCCTCGGTCGTGAGCGCTTATGCCGCAGAATATGGATGCAGATAATGCATACCCAACTGCGGCCAAAGCGCCCATTGAATGCCTTTGGCGGACAGCGGCGAGACCGATAACCGGCCAGATGATTCTCAGATTTATTTGTTGATGACCAAACATTCTTGGCCGCGACCGCCCCCTTTGGGTCGAAAGCGGTCAGCGGCGAACCGCATCTAACGACTCAAAGCAGTCATCACACCAAGACCTCTACACAGGCCTGCTCTACATTTCAAAGCTGTCGCTGGAATCTGCCGAATTCCTAGTGAGCGCTTTTACATGTGTTTATGGCAATTCCAGCCTCAGAGAGCTGATTCCAGGGGCCACTGTTCGGTCATTTTGGCTCAGTTTTTCCCCGCGATGATAACGACCCCAATCCGCTCTGCCAGATTGAGCACCGTGTCGAACACAGTCGAGTCGCCAGTCAAGCTGCGTGACGCCCCCCGTGGGTGGAGCGCACCATCAGGAATCCGGTCACCGAAGAGTGCCGAATCATCTTGTCGCGATATCCAAGACAGCCCTTGGGCGTCTGGACACTGACGATGGATTGCCTCTGCCCATTTGCGCGTCGCAGGATATTGATCTTTCTCAGTGTCGATCAGTTGTTTGCGTGTGACGCCCAACTTACGCAGGGGCACGCTGGACAAATCAACCAGGTGCAGTGGTTGGCTAACCTGGACGGCAGAATGCACCTGTCCAGTCAGCTTGCCTTTGTCGAAGCTCTTGAAGCCAGCCGTGTGGGGAACGTCGTGAAAGACGGTCTCCATCAAGGCGCACTCAACCGTCGTGCCGCCATACAAGGTGGGAATCGCCCGCCCCTGATCATCCTGGATCGGGCTGAAGCGGGCGTTGCCGTGCACACCGGGATTGAATTGATCTGGCTGATATTTTTCCTGATGCACGCGGTGGAGCACGTCGCCCTTGGCGATCATGGTGAAAGTGACGTGCAACGTAGCCGCAGGCACTGGGGTAACGGACGCCGCCCAATCCGTGGGAGGCGTCGCCCTACCCTCACTGGACTCGGTACGCTGCTTAGCCATGGACAATGCCCTGGATCTCATCCAGTGCGGCAGCAATCACCCGATCAGGCACCGATGCCAACAGGTCCTGGGGCCTTTTGCCGCCCAGAAAACTGTTATCTGAGCGGAACCAGTAAGCCATACCCCAGCCGTCCTTATGGCCAGCGAAGGCTTCAATGACTTTGGCCATTGCTTTGGACGGCCGATAGCCCGCGTCCGGGTTCAAGCCGTAACCCGGGAAATAGTCGACCCCACCGTGACTAATGGCAAAGATCTGTCCTTGCTTTTTCCACTTGTTGGGCTGAGCACTCGGATTGCGGGTACTCAATTGGGCCACCTGCGCGATGTCTGCGGCGGTCAACCAGTCACCACTCTCCAGGACTGCTTTGCGGGCCTGGACCAGCATAGCCGCTTCCTTCAGCAGGCGAGGCGAAGGCGGCTTACGGGTCACAAACACCTCGGCCGGTCGTTCTAGCGACTTCGGGTCCTGACGCATATCTTAGATAACCCTTCACTACCTGGCTTCCATTCATCTGGACGTATAGATTGGTTTGAGGGGAGCGCCATGGGGAACGAAAGCAATACGGAGATGCTTGCCGGCCCCATAAAAGCGAAAGTGCCAGCTCTTGGCGCCTTTCGTATTCACGAAAAGCGCGAGGCCATCGTTCCCCTAGCCGACAGACACATTTGCGATGAGATTCTGCTGCATGAAATCCAAAAACCTACGCTGAAACAGCATTGTATGTTCATGAGCCGCCTGCTCCGCCGCGTCGGCGTCTCTCGCGGCAATCGCCTCCACTATCTCCTCGTGGTCACGGCCGAGCCTGCTGGTGCTGGCTGAGCGGACAATGTAATCGAACTGCAGGTGGAGCAGGCGTTGGCCTTCCCCAGCAGCTTTTCGTAGTAGTCAGAGAGATAGGGGTTCTTGGCGGCTCGTGCAATGTCCATGTGCAGCGCTTTGTTCAGTTCTGTCATGGATTGAAAGTCGCCTTTGGCGATGGCCGCCATATAGGCGTCCTCTGTGGCGCGGATTTGCAGCAGATCTTCGTCGGTGCGCTGTATCGCAGCCAGACGGGAAACTGCACGCTGGATCAAATCCAGCGCCGAGACATAGTTGGGAAACTCCTCGATCTCGAACGGTGTCACCAGCGTGGTGCGGTTCGGGAGAATGGTTACCAACCCTTCGCTAACCAGGCGAGCCAAGGCATCTCGAACAGGGGAGCGAGACAGACCAAACTGCGTTGCCAGGGAAACTTCGTCCAAAGGCGCGCCCGGCTTGAGCTTGAGCGTCAGGATCTGCTTTCGCAACTCATCATAGATGTATCGCCCACCATGTCGACGACCGTTGCTTTCCGGCACTGCATTATCACTACTCATCAGCTCTCTCTGCATACTGCCCCGCGCAATCAAATGGCAGGTCATTAGACTGGCAAGAGTAACGCAGCCGGCTCGGCACTGCCTATCGAATCCTCCCCCAGTAGCAACGGGAATCGTCGGGGTTATCTTCCGGACCCGATCGCTTTCCCAATGCCGGTCGCGTCAAAGAATCGAGATATTCTTAGTCAGGTTTTGGCGCATGTAATCCAGAAAACGATCGCGAAACAGCAATGTGTGCTCCTGCGAGGCGGCTTCTGCGGCATCCGCATGGCCCGAGGCAATAGCTTCGATGATCCGGTCGTGATCATGATCCGGGCTGGTCAAGGTCTGCGAGCTGACAATGAAGTCGAAGTGCAGGTGCAACAGGCGCTGGCCTTCACCTAACAGTCCTTCGTAGTAACGGGTCAAGTAATGATTGCGACCCGCCTTGGCGATTTCCAGATGAAAGGCTTTATTGGTTTCGGACATTTCCTGAAAGCTGCCTTGCGCCAGTGCTCGCACATAGATGTCGTTGGCTTTACGAATGCGTGCCAGGTCCGCCTCGCTGCGATTGAGCGCTGCCAGGCGGGTCACTGCACGCTGGGTCAGGTCGAGGGCCGCGATGTACTTGGGAAACTCCTCGATCTCAAAGGGGGTGACCAAGGTCGTACGGTTCGGCAGGATCGTTACCAAACCTTCGCTGATCAGGCGTGCCAATGCATCACGAACGGGCGAGCGGGATACTCCGAAGTGTGTCGCCAAGGAAACTTCGTCGAGTTGCGAACCTGGCTTGAGCTGCAGCGTCAAGATCTGCTTGCGCAACTCTTCATACACATGACGGCCGCCATGGCGCCGTACTTTATCAACCGTTTTTGGTGTGATCGTTACAACGCCCATAACATTGATCTCGTTATTTTTATCGTCAGGCCTCACTTATCGGGGAACGCCGGTCCCCAGGTATCGCTGAGCATGAAACCCGCTGCCAGTGGGTCATCCGGGTCGACACCCAGTTGCTGAATGCCATATATCCAGGCCCGCCCGGTTATTCGTGGCAGCACCGCCGGCCGTCCCGCCACCTCGGTAAGCCCCAACAGTTGCACCTGAAATTCGCCATTGATGGTCGAGCGTGAGGTCAGTTGATCACCGACGGCTACCAGCCCTCGTGCGGCCAGAGTGGCGAGGTTGGCCGAGCTGCCGGTGCCGCAGGGCGAGCGATCCACCCGCCCGGGCGGCAAGGTGGTGCAGGTCTGGTACGTGCTGGCGTCCAGACGATTGCGGAACATCACGTAGGCGACGTCGTTAACGGTATCGAATAACGGATGACGGACGCTGACCTGGCGGTTGATGATCGCCTTGAGCGCCACACCGGCATTGGCCAGTTCACGGGCATTTTCCGGGGCGATGCTCAAGCCGACCTGATCGACATCGATCAGCGCGTAATAGACACCGCCAAAAGCAATATCGGCCTTGATAGGGCCGAAGGCCTCGGTTTCGATCGTCACGTCCAGATGCTCGACAAAGGCCGGGACCATGTCCAGGGAAACACTCAGGCAACGACCGTCTTCACAACGAGCCCTTGCCGTGACCAGCCCCGCGGGAGTATCGAGCACGACGGTGGTTTCCGGCGCTTGCATGGGCACCATGCCCAGCTCCAGCAGCGCGGTGACCACACAGATGCAGTTGCTGCCGGACATGGGGTGGGCCTTGTCGGCCTGCAACACAATGAAACCGGCATGGGCCTCAGGTCGGGTGGGAGGCAGCAGCAGGTTGACCGACATCTGCAGGCAACCACGCGGTTCCAGCACCACCAGGCGACGCAAACTGTCGTCCACCTCGTTGATGTAGTTCATCTTGTCCAGCATGGTTTCCCCGGGAATGCCCACTACCCCGCCGGTAATGACCTTGCCGATTTCGCCTTCGCAGTGGACATCCACCAGTTGCAGTGTTTTTTTCCAGCGCATAACGGCCTCCTTACTTGATGTACCAGCCCCAGGGCTGATCGCTGTCGAAGCGGGTGATCTGCTTGGTTTCCAGATAGTTGTTCAACCCCCACTCCCCCAGTTCGCGACCGATGCCGCTCTGCTTGTAGCCGCCCCAGGGCGCCTCGGTGAAGGTCGGTTGCGAACAGTTGATCCAAACGATACCGGCACGCAGCTTACGGGCGACCCGCTCAGCACGCTCCAGATCCTTTGACATCACCGCGCCAGCCAGGCCGAAGCGCGAGTCATTGGCCGAACGTAGGGCCTCTTGCTCATCGTCGAACGGTCGCAAGCACACCACCGGGCCGAATATTTCCTCGGTCCAGATCCAGCTGTCCTCAGCCACGTCAGCAAAGATGGTCGGCCGCAGGTAGAAACCCTTGTCGAACCCAGCCGGCCGGTCGCCACCGTAGACCAGGCGCGCGCCCTCCTCCTTGCCGCGGGAAATGGCTTCGCGGACCTTGTCATACTGCCCCTTGCTCACCAGCGGGCCAAGCAATACGCCTTCACGCAAGCCATTACCGATGGTGATCTTCGCCGCTTCGGACTTGAGACGGTGCAGCAGCGGCTCATACAAGTCGCGCTGCACCAGGATGCGCGAGGTTGCCGAGCAAACCTGGCCCTGATTCCAGAAGATGCCAAACATGATCCACTCGACAGCCGCTTCGATATCACTGTCGTCGAAGATGATGAAGGGCGATTTGCCGCCCAGTTCCAGGCTGATGTTCTTGATGTCCCTTGCCGCCGCTTGCATGATCCGGCTGCCGGTGGGCACGCTGCCGGTGAAGGCCAGCTTGTCGATCCCGGGATGTTCGGCCAAGGGGGCTCCAGCGTCCGGGCCTAAACCCGGCACAATGTTCAATACACCGGCTGGCAGCCCGGCCTGGTCGGCGATACGCGCCAGTTCCAAGGCGGTGAGCGGCGTCAGTTCTGAAGGTTTCAGCACCATGCAGCAACCGGCAGCGAGGGCCGGCGCGACTTTCCAGGCGGCCATCAGCATCGGGAAGTTCCACGGAATGATCGCCCCGGCTACGCCAATCGCTTCCTTGCGCGCCACGCTGCTGAAGCGGTCGTCGGCGAGCGGCACCGATTGCTCGGCATGGCCGTCGAGGCCTTCGGCCAGGTCCGCATAGAAATCGAAACAACCGGCGGTATCACCGATATCCCAGAGTGCTTCGGGTAACGGCTTGCCATTGTCGCGTACTTCCAGTTCCGCCAACGCCTGCTGGCGATCACGAATCCCCTCGGCGATACGCCGCAACACAACGGCACGCTCGGCACCGCTGGTTTGCCCCCACGGCCCCCAATCGAAGGCCTGCCGGGCGGCCTTGACAGCCAGGTCGATGTCTTCGGCGGTGGCAGCAGCGACTTCGGCAATAAGCGCTTCATTGCTGGGGTCGAAGGTCTGGAAAGTCCCCTTGCGGATCGGCGTGACCCACTGACCGTTGATGTAAAGCTGGTTGTAGGTACTCATGCATGTCCTCCAATAAGGGCGAAGCGATTGGCGCTGAAGGGCTTCAGGTTTTGTGCCGTTGGCCTGCCTGCGGCCATGTCGGCGATCAGACGGCCGGTGGTGGCGCCCAACGTCAGGCCGAGCTGGCCGTGCCCGAACGCCAGGTAAACGTTGGTCAGCCGTTCAGAGCGATCAATGATGGGTTTGGTGTCCGGGAGGAAGGGCCGATAACCGACCCCGTATTGCAGGTTCTCGGTACGCAGTTGTGGCAGGACGCGACGGGCCTTCTCCAGAATGATATCGGCGCGCTTGAAGTTGGGTTCGGCCCCCGCCGCCGCGAACTCGATGGTGCCGCCAATTTGCAGCCCTCGCGTCATGGGGCTGAAACAGAAACCGCCATCGGCATAGATCACCGAATGGCGAAATTCCACCCCCGAATCCGGCAGCACCACCTGGTAGCCGGCAATGCCGGCCAAGGGAATGTTCAGTCCCAATTGGCTGAAAAACTCCCGCGAACCGGTGCCCGCGGCTACGACCACATGCTGAGCGGCAATACGCCGACCGTCGGCCAAGGTGACGCCGGTGGCCAGATCGTCCACGTTATCGATGCGCTTGACCTGATCGCGCAGACGCACGCCCCCCTGCTCAATGAAGCTTTGGGTCAATGCGGCAATGAAACCTTCTGTATCGCTCACGGCACGCCAGTCAGGAAACAGCAGACCGTGCTTGAATTTTCCGGCCAGGGTGGGCTCGAGGTCAGCGATGTCATCGGCGCCCAATTCTTGGGACTGGAAACCCAGTGACTTTCGCAACTCAAGATGGGGACGTTCATGGGTCACGCCGGCTGCCGAATCAAACACCTCGATGACCGGGCGTTGACCGAGCAGGGCCTTGTCTTCGCAGGCCTCCAACAACGGCGCGTAATCGTCATAGACATGTTCGGTCAGCGTGGCCATCTCGCTGGCGATCTCAACGATTCGAGAATGACGAGCACAGGCCAGAAAACGCAGGAACCAGGGCAGAATGCCTGGCAAGGCGCTGGGACGCAGGGCCAATGGCCCATTCTGATCCATCAGCCAGCCAGGGATTTTTTTAAGGATGCCAGGCTTGGACAGCGGGATGACTTCGCTGATCGCTATCTGGCCACAGCTCCATTTGGCGGTGCTGTCCCCGGGTGCAGCCGGGTCCACGAGGGTCACCTGATGCCCCTCGCGCTGCAGATAGAGAGCACAGCAGACGCCGACGATGCCACCGCCGATGACAACCGCCTGTTGTTGAATGGACGTTCCTGAAAAATTCATATGACGCTCTCTTGATGCGACCTATCGTTAGCTCATCGTCCAGCGCAAAAACCTTTGCAGCACTTGCCAGGAAAGCCTCCCGCCCCTCCTTCAATAGACTTCGGGCGTCGCGCTGGCAAGCTGCTTGCGGCCGCCGGTACTGGCGCGTTCGGCGCCAGCACCGATGACGTATTAACGCTGGGCCGCTTCGAATACCCTACGGAACTCGGCTTTTTCATCGTCAGTCAACGGCAACAGTGGGGCACGGGCATTGCCGGCCTGGAAGCCCGCCAGCTCGGTACCGTACTTGACCTTCTGCACGAACTTGCCACTTTCCAGACTGGACATGATCGGGAACAGATTGCGCATGACGTTCTGTGCCCCGGCCAGGTCGCCAGCGCTGAACTTCTGATAGAAATCGACGACTTTTTCCGGGAAGACGTTGGCGGGGCCGCAGATCCAGCTGGTCGCGCCCCAGATGAAAAAGTCCAGGGCCTGATCGTCGGAACCACAGGACAATTGGATCTTGCCTTTGTAGTTCTCGCCGATCTCGATACCGCGCAGCAGGTTGCCACTGCTTTCCTTGATACCGACAACGCGCGGGTGGTCCTTGAGTGCTTGCATCACCCCGAAACCGACCTCCACGTTGGTGCGGACCGGGTAGTTGTAAAGCACCACATTGATTTGCGGGAACGCTTCAAGAATCGTGTTGTAGTGGCTGAGCAACTCTTCCTGGGAAGGCAGCGCATAGTATGGCGGGGCAATCAGCAGGTTGTTGTAGCCGGCGTCCACGGTCTGCTGGACCTGCTCCAGCACTTCACGGGTGCAGGAACCATTGGCACCGGCAATCAGGGTGCCGCGGTCGCCGACCACTTCCTTGACGGTAGCCAGTATCTGGCGGCGCTCTTCATTCGTCAGCGCATAGTATTCGCCGGTGGAGCCCAGGGGCACGAAGCCATGGACGCCTGCCTTGAGCTGATGCTCGACGATATCGGCAAGCATGGTGTGGTCGACCGCACCGTTTTTATCAAAAGGTGTAACGAGGGCAGGCAGGATACCTTTGAGTTCAAGCATGTAAATTCTCCTGGAGAGAGTGGGTTAGTAGGCATAACGCCGGAGCATGCGGGCTTCGACCACACCGACCAGACGCGTCAGTGGGAAGGCCACGAGGAAATAGATGACTGCGACGGCTGAAAGGAACTCGACCGGTCGGGCCGTACTGTTGGAAATGTTCTGGCCGACGAACATCAGGTCCGCCACACCTACCGAGGAGATCAGTGCACTCTCCTTGAACAGACTGACCACGTTCGACAACAGCGGCGGAATAGCCCGCAGCAGTGCCTGGGGGAAAATCACGTAGACCACCTTCACCCGCGAGGTCAATCCCAAGGCGGTACAGGCGTCGTGTTGTTCGCTGGCGATGGATTTCAGGGCGCCACGGAAGGTTTCGCAGGTGATTGCCGCCATATACAGGATCAGCGAGATCAGCACCGAGGCATATGGGGGGATATCCAGGCCAAACACCACCGGCAGGCAAAAGAAGATCCAAAACAACTGGATCAACAACGGTGTGCCACGGAAGAACTCAACGAAGAGTGTCGTCGGCAGGGTCAGCAACCGGATCCGGCTATTGCGCAACAGACTGAGAGCAAAGCCAGCCAGGCTGCCGATGATCGCGCAGCTGATCGTGAAGGCCAATGTCAGCGCGAGGCCCTTGAGCAGCACATGCCAGTAGGAAAGAACGATGGAAAAATCGAGCGTCATGACGTTCTCCTCAGTGCGCGGTCGCAGTGTCTTGGCGCCGCTCCAGGTATTGCACCAACTGGGCAATCGGCAGCGAGAGCACGAAGTAGATCAAGGCGATCAGGGTGTAGGTTTCCAGCGGGCGATAAGCCTCCGTGGCCAGGCTCTTGCCCACGTACATCAGGTCCGAGACCGCGACGATGGCGACCAGGGCGCTCTGCTGCAACGTGCCGATTCCGTTGGTCATCAGGACCGGCAACGCGCTACGCAAGGCTTGAGGCAGCACGACGTAAAAAGTCCGATGAAACGGGCGCAGGCCCAGGGCCACGCAGGCATCCAGATGCTCGCGGGGCACCGCTTGAACGCCGGCCCGGTAAGCTTCGGCGTTGAACGCTGTAAGGTTCAGGCCCAACGCCAGGAAGCCCATGGCGACTGGATCGATGAACACGTTGAACAGCATCGGCACGCAGTAGAAAAACCAGACAATCTGCAGCAGGGCCGGCGTGCAGCGGAAAAACTCGATGAACAACTGAGCGGGCCAGCGGATAAAAAACCAACGGCTCATGGCCAACAGGCACAAACCGAAACCGAGCACCATGCCAATGAGGTTGGAAACCAGCGCCAGCTCCAGAGTGACTTTCAAGCCCTCCCACAAGGCGTCGAAACTGCCATTGAGGAAGTGGAAATCGAATTGATAGTTCATGGCGTCAGCCCTCAGTCCAGGTGCAGGACTTTTTCTAGGAATTCCCGGGTACGGGCTTCTTTGGGCTGGGTGAAGATCTGTTCAGGCGGCCCTTGCTCAACCACCTTGCCGTTGGCGCAGAACACCACTCGAGTCGCGATGTGACGGGCGAAATGCATGTCGTGGGTCACGATGATCATCGCCATCTTCTGCTCTGCCAGTTGCAGCATCACGTTCTGCACCTCGATGACCATTTCCGGATCGAGGGCCGACGTCACTTCATCGAACAGCATCAGCTTGGGTTCGAGCATCAAGGCACGGGCAATGGCCACCCGCTGCTTCTGTCCACCAGAGAGTTGGCTCGGATAGGCATTGAGTTTGCTTTCCAGGCCGAGGCGAGCGAGATAGGCACGGGCCTTCTCGGTGGCTTGTGCCTTGGACAGGCCATGGACCTTCATGGGCGCCAAGGTCAGGTTGCTCAATACGGAAAGATGCGGAAACAAGGTGTAATGCTGGAACACCATGCCAATCTGGGTGTGCAAGGCCGCATCCAATGGCTTGCCTTGCCGCTTGCTGCCGCAAATGTAGGGTTTGCCCTGAAAATCGATGGTTCCACCCTGGATACCCTCCAACCCCATCAGCACCCGCAGCAACGAACTCTTGCCACTGCCACTCGGGCCGATGATCACCAGCCTGTCGTCGGCACGCATGTCCAGGTTGAGGTTGTCCATAACCACAAGCTGCTCGCCATAGGACTTGCAGACACCGCGAAGCTGGATGAAGTCGCCGACAAAAGCCACATCGCAGGCGTGCACCGACTGTGGCTGAGCCGCCACCAAATGGGGAGTATTCATTGGGAAGTGCCTCCAGGAGAGCTGCCACAACCGGCAGCTCTCGGATTTGAGCGGGGATTACTGAGCTTTGTTAGCGGCGTTGACTTGCGCCGATGCCTTGTCCACCAGCGCATCGATCTCCCCCGCCTCCCGGCGCTGGCTGAGATAGATGTTCAGTACCTGAAGGTCGGCGGGAGAAACGTCGCGACGAATAGCGAAGGAAACCCCTTGCTTGGCAATTGCCGGCTTGGGCATGACTTCCTTGGACCAATCGGGGTTGGCCAAGGCGAACAGATGGTTTGTGTCGCTGGCATCAGCCAGTACATCTGCACGACGAGACATCAGGGCCAGGCGGGTTTCATCCGAGCCCGGCAAACGCACGATGGTCGCCTGCTTGACCAAGCCTGAGACCGCCTTGTCTGCTGCGCTACCGGACATCACCGCGATGGTCACACCGGCTTTATCGTAGTCAGCAATCGAGGTGCCCGCGCCGGCGAGCTTGGGGTTGTCCTTGTTGATCAACAGCGAGATCTGATAGTCGGTTGCCGGTACCGTAAAGGCCACCGCCAAGGCACGCTCCGGGGTCTGGTTCAAGGCCATGGACAGGTCCCATTTGCCACTCTGCAACCCCGCCACTTGGTTGTCCCAGACCGTATCGACGAACTCGACCTTGACCTTGAGGACCTTTTCGCCGAAGTCGCGGCACAGGTCCACAAAGTAACCACTATATTGGGACGAGGCGGCATCGCGCATCACATAGGGCGCCGCCACCGCCGCACCACAACGAAGCACTCCCGCTTTTTGCACATCTTTCCATATCTGAGATTCGGCAGCCTCAACCGGGACTTGGGCGAGCAAGGCCCCCATCGCTGTTACGCCGAGCATTGCATTGAAGATGGAGCGAGGGAAAAAACGAGTCATTTTGAAGCTCTCCGTAAGGTTTTTGTTTTAGGCAGAAGAGAATCGTGGCTGTATGTTTTTATGTGCATTACGTTGTGCGCAGTGCTGCATACAGATTAGGACTGTCTGAAAGTTTGTGTCAACAGGGCCCGTAAATCTTTTTTCAAGGCGACAAACGACAACGCGAGCCAGCGATGGATGGGCTCGCCAGATGCGTTGGGAGAGATAGGTATACTGCGCGGAATTAACGGGACTGCTGAAGGGCTTCCAGGAAGCGTTCAAGGATCAGGTTTTGCCGGCGCCCTTTGCGAGTCGCAACGGCCAGTTTGGCTTCGAAGAATAGGCGATCTGGGCTCAAGGCCACCATCATCCCTTTTTCCACCCAGTTCGCGGCATAGTGGTCAGGCAGAAATCCGATGTAGCTGCCGGTGAGGATCAGAAAAGCAATGCCCTCGCGGTCCGTGGCGGAGGCAGCCAGGTTGAGCATCTGGTGCAAACCTATGGCTTCAGCAGTCATGCGGTAACTAGGCACCACGGCATCGGCGCTCGCTAAGTCTTCGTTGCTGACAGCGCCAGCGCGTTGGAACAATGGATGCTCGGCACTGCAGTAGAGATTGGAACGTTCTTCGTATAGCAAACTGTAATCCAACCCCGACAGCGGCGTGATCAGCGGCACAGCCCCCACATGCAGACGCCCGTCAAGAACGCCGCGCTCAATCTCCCCCGGCGTGCTCATACTCAGATTGACGCGCACACCCGCCCCTTCGGACCTCACGGACTTGAGGGCTTGCGTGATGCGCATTTTGGGTTGGGTAACCAGATTGTTGACGATGCCGATGTTCAGGTCGCCGCGAAGCTGCTGATGCATCTGGTTGACCTCGCTGCGGAAGCCTTCGATTGCGACCAGCACTGTCTCACCGGCGCGCATCACTTCACGCCCTTCGTCAGTCAGGGCAAAACCGGCACGGCCGCGTTGGCACAGCCGCATGCCCAGACGCTTCTCCAGATCACTCATGTGCAGACTGATGGCCGAGCGACTGATGCCCAAGGCGCTTTCTGCACCTGCAAAACTCCCGCATTCCACCACCGTTTTGAAAATCCGCAGGAGTCGGAGGTCGAAATCACTGACCTGGCTCAAGGGAGGCATCTTCGCCATAGGTGAGTTCTTCCATATGTGAAATTAAGTAGATATAGATTTAACTCACCTATTCAGTAAGCACAAGCTAGGCCATCTCCATGAGCAGGATTCGCTCCCATGCACCAGGCTCTGCAGCAAACGACTCCCCTGGCCAGCCAGCTCTAAACGGGATTCACACTGGATGTCTTTCTCCAGCAACCCGCAACTTCAACCACGATCCTGGATACGAGGTTTTTCATGAGCAACGTTCACCACCTAATCAACGGCCAGGCCGTACACACTGACGGCCGTATGGCCGATGTGTTCAATCCATCCAATGGCCAGGTCATCCGCCAGGTTTGCCTGGCCAGCATCGAAACCGTTCGAGAAGCAATCGACGCCGCCCAGGCGGCCTTCCCCGCCTGGCGCAACACGCCTCCGGCGAAACGGGCACAGGTTCTGTTCCGATTCAAGCAGTTGCTGGAAGCCAATGAAGCCAAAATTGCCCAACTGATCAGTGAGGAACATGGCAAGACGCTGGAGGACGCAACGGGTGAGCTCAAGCGCGGGATTGAGAACATCGAGTACGCCTGCGCCGCGCCTGAAATTCTCAAGGGCGAGTTCAGCCGCAACGCAGGCCCGAGTATCGATGCCTGGTCTGACTTCCAGCCCATAGGCGTGGTAGCAGGCATTACGCCATTCAACTTTCCAGCCATGGTCCCGTTGTGGATGTATCCGCTGGCAATCGCCTGCGGCAACACCTTTATCCTCAAGCCGTCGGAACGTGACCCGAGCTCAACGCTGTTAATTGCCCAATTGTTCCACGACGCCGGCCTCCCCAAGGGTGTTCTGAACGTCGTGCATGGCGACAAGACTGCGGTGGACGCGCTCATCGAAGCGCCGGAAGTCAAGGCGCTAAGCTTTGTCGGCTCCACGCCTATTGCCGAGTACATTTACACTGAGGGCACCCGACGCTGCAAACGCGTACAAGCCTTGGGCGGTGCGAAAAACCATGCTGTGGTCATGCCGGACGCTGATCTTGATAACACGGTCAACGCTTTGATGGGCGCCGCATACGGTTCCTGTGGCGAACGCTGCATGGCCATCTCCGTCGCCGTTTGCGTGGGTGATCAAGTGGCCGACGCACTGATCGCCAAGCTGACGCCACAGATCAAGGCACTGAAGATCGGTGCCGGCACCGAACTCGGATTGGACATGGGCCCGCTTGTCACCCGCGCGCACATGGACAAGGTCATCGGCTATGTGAACGCAGGTGTCGAGGCCGGTGCGAGCTTGCTGGTCGATGGTCGGGATTTCAAAGTACCTGGCCACGAAGAAGGTTTCTTCATTGGCGGATGCCTGTTCGACCACGTCACTACCGACCAGACTATCTATAAAGAAGAGATCTTCGGTCCAGTGCTGTGTATCGTGCGAGTGGACAGTCTTGAAGAGGCCATGCGTCTGATCAACGAACATGAATACGGCAACGGTACCTGCATCTTCACCCGCGACGGCGAAGCCGCCCGGCTGTTTTGCGACGAAATCGAAGTCGGTATGGTCGGTGTCAACGTCGCCCTGCCCGTCCCGGTGGCGTATCACAGCTTCGGCGGCTGGAAGCGCTCGCTATTCGGCGACCTGCATGCCTACGGACCGGATGGTGTGCGGTTCTATACCAAACGCAAGGCAATCACTCAACGCTGGCCCAAACGCGCGAGCCACGAGGCGTCGCAGTTTGCGTTTCCAAGCCTTTAACGGGTCAAGTATTGTTTTAAAAAAAGGTGCTTCCGTTCGGCTCGGTCGAGCCGCAGCCCTCGCGACAATCGCTGGAGGAAGTCGTCCGATACCACTATGTCGCGTCCTGCTCAAACATGGAGTACCAGGTCAAGCCGACACCCGCCAACGCGGCGACTTCCTCACGACGCAGGCCTGCGGTTCGACGGCAGCGCGCTGCGGCAGGCCAAGCAATTCAGGCGATGTCATGAGCCTATAGGTAGCAAACACTTGGACTGGTTCCTGCGCACTTAATGATGCGCCCGCAGCCGCAACAGCACGAGCCACACTGGGTGACGAACTCATCAGGCAACGACCTGACTTGCATCGCCTGTGACGAAGGGGACGGCCGTCCTCGTTATTTCTGAAGATTGCAGACTGCTCACGGCGTCAAGGCGATTGACTTGCTCTGCTGAAAGCTCGACCGACAGAGCACCGAGATTGTCAGTGAGCTGAACCACTGAACGGGGCCCTATGATCGGAACAGACCCATGTGTACCGGCCCAGGCAATTGCAACCTGTCCGGGATTGACGCCAAGTTCGTCAGCAACAGCGATCACTGTGTCGAGCACCTTAGTACGCTGCTCGCTATTTTCCGGCTGAAACACCTTGCCACCAAAGGCCTCGGCGCGCCCCGTCTCACCTTTCCGATACTTACCGGTCAGCATGCCCCCACCCAGTGGGGACCAAGTGACGATGCCGAGCCCCAGCGCACGAGAAGCCGGAAACAGCTCAGCCTCAGGTTCACGGCGAACCAGGCTGTGCTCGAACTGTGCCGCGGCGATCGGCACAGCATGGGTGAGTTCTGCAAAAGTGGCTGCCCGTGACAGCCGCCAAGCCGGAAAGTTAGAAAGACCGGCGTAAAGAATCTTGCCCGCGCGCGCGAGATCCTCGAACCCTCGGACGATTTCTTCAGTGGGGGTGACATTATCCGGCCAATGCGTCCAGTAGAGGTCTATGCGATCAGTCCGGAGACGTTTCAAGCTTGACTCCACCGAGGCCACCATCGCTTTGCGACTATTACCTATGACGAGGCGGTTAGCGTCTGACTGTGCACCCCTGGTGTACTTTGTCGCGAGTACAAAGTTCTCGCGCCGTCCTTCCAGCAGGGTGCCGAGTAGTTCCTCTGATTGCCCAAACTGGTATACGTCCGCGCCATCAATGAAGTTGCCTCCAGCCTCGGCATAGGCATTGAAGATCGCTTTGCTGGTATCGGGATCGGCACCATGGCCCCAGCCCGTGCCAAAGTTGCCCGTGCCGAGCGCCACCTGCGAAACCTGCAGGCCGGTCTTGCCAAAGGATGTGTATTTCATGAATTTTCCGTTAATCGAGACGCGATGATATTGGCTGTGTTGGACTACGCGTAACCATGAGACTTCTCACGAAAGTCAGGCTTGCTCATGTGGATTCCTCGGCGAAGGTGCAGGGGCATCGAAGATCAGGCATGTCGTGGTGGCGTGCGCGTAAAGCACCCCATCAGGGCCGACGATCCGTCCTTCAGCCGTGGCGACCTGGCGCCCGACATGAATCACCTTGCCCTCAGCACGCACTAGCGGCACCGCATCGGTCAAGGCACGTACAACATTGACCTTGAGTTCAAGCGTGGTGTAGCCCCTGCCGACAGCCAGGGTCGTATGCACGGCGCAGCCCACCGCCGAATCAAGCAGCGTGGCGAACCAGCCTCCGTGCACGATGCCCAAGGGGTTGTAATGCCTGCGCCGTGGCTTACCTTGAAAGACAGCGACGCCGGGCTCCATGTGGATCGGTACAAAGTCGAGGGTGTCGCCGATGGGCGGAGGTGGCAACTCCCCGGTAAAAATAGCCTCGAAGACTTCCATCCCCGTGCGAGTGAAAGCCTCCCCCCTGGGAATCACATCAGTTGCCTGAAGGCGAGCACGGACAACCCGCTCCTCTTCAATCCATTGCGCAATTACTTGATCGGCCATAAGTGTCTCCTTTCTCAATATACTTGCATATACAATAGTTGTAGCTACAATATTTAACATGAAAAAGCCAACCAAGCCACAAGGGTGCACCAACCTGAAGCTCCGCCAGCTCGCACGAATGGTGACGCGCCACTACGACCACTATGTCGCGGAGACCGGGTTGAAAAACACGCAGTACGCGTTGCTGACGCACGTCGTCAGACTGGGTCCCATTCGTCCAAGCGACCTCGCTAGGCGAATGCAGATGGAGGCTTCGACATTAACCCGGAATCTTCAGCCCTTAGCGGCCCAGGGCTTGTTGACGGTCGGCGCAGGCGACGATGCCCGCAGCCGTCTTGTCGATGCGACTGAAGCGGGACACGCGAAGCAAGCTGAAGGGCAGCGTGCCTGGAAGATTGCGCAAACGGCACTCAACGAGCTGTTGGGCATCGAGCGCGTTGCTGCATTGCATGATTTTCTGGATGACTGCATTGAATGCCTCGGCAACGACGGGGACGACACAGCGGAGGACTAACTTTGCGAGCGTAGGCTTTTCCATGCTCTCGGTGTGCATGAGTGCTCACCTTAGCTGGCGACAGCAGTCGAACATCATCACCCGACAAGATGTGATCGAATGACCCAGACATTATTTTCCGCCTGGCCGCCTGGACCTCTGAAACTGGCTCATCAGCTGTAATGGCACCTACTGACCCGCATGTGGCCAGCATGCTGGCGGTGGGTGCCGCTGCACTCAACCTGACATATCTGGACTTGGCATGAGACTCGAACCTGTATTGGCACCCCCGTTGGCGGTAGAAACCAAAGTGCCGCGCCCACTCACGGCAGGCGTGCTATTTATGCTGTCCGCGCTGGCAGCGCTGGGCGCGCTCTCCACTAACATCATCCTGCCCGCGTTCCCGACCATGGGCACGGAGCTGGGCGTTTCGATCCGCGACCTGGGGGCCACGCTAAGCAGTTTTTTTCTGGCCTTCGCGCTAGGCCAGTTGTTCGTCGGCCCCCTGTCGGACCGATTCGGACGGCAGCGGCTGGTGCTCATTGGTCTGACGGTCTTCGTCATCGGAAGCGTCGTCTGTGCGATGGCTAACACGCTGCCGCAACTCGTTGGCGGTCGCGTCATACAGGCATTGGGGGTGTGCGCCACCGCGGTGCTGTCGCGCGCCATCGCGCGCGATCTATTCGACGGTCAGGAACTGGCGCGTGCATTATCGCTAACCATGGTCGCCATGGCCGCTGCGCCAGGCTTTTCTCCATTGCTGGGCGGCATGCTTAATGGGTTGCTTGGCTGGCGGGCAACCTTCGTCATGCTGGCAGTATTTGCGCTGGTTCTAGGGCTGCGGTACGCCACTCGCTTGGGAGAAACCCACTCGCCTGACAAGCGATCGCTGCTCTCGCTCCCAAGCGTCCTGCGCAGCTATGGGAGATTGCTGAACGATCGCCGACTTATGGCACCGGCTGTGGCCGTGAGCTTGGTCACCGGTGCGCTCTATGCTTTTTTCTCGATGGCTCCTGCCATTCTGTTGACCGGTTTCGGACTCACGTCGCTGACATTCGGGTTGTTTTTTGCGTCCACCGTACTCGTTGTGTTCGCCTCGGGCCTGCTGGCGCCGCGCCTGGCCCAGCGCTGGGGACAGGCCAAGGCGGCGCGTGCCGGTCTCATGGTTGCGCTGGCAGGCAGTGCAGCCTTGTTGTTTGGACCGGAAGATTTCATTGCGTTCTGCGCCGCGCTGAGCATCTTTCTATTTGGAATGGGGTTGTTCAACCCGCTCGGTACGGCAATCGCACTTCACCCATTCTCCCAACAAGCTGGAGCTGCTTCGGCATTGCTTGGCTTTTTACAAATGGGATTCGCTGCACTGGCTATCGCGCTGGGCACTATGCTGACCCTGCCAGCGCATTCGGTGCTGGGCATGATCCTTTTCACTGCATTGAGCCTGTCTTTTCTCTGTTTTTTGCTAGTCCGAAAGTGACACCTCTTTTGGGTAACATAGGCCACCGCCTCCATCATGCCGCTGGGGCTGCTGTGGAACAGTCGCGCGAGGTCATCCAAAAATCCGTCTCGGTGGTTACCGCCTGAATAGATACAAACAGCCCCCCAAAGAGCACCCCGACCTCGTCGAACATCAGCTCCGTCGGTTGACCCCGGAACTTGCGCCCTGGATGGCCCAAGTCCCTGAGTCGCTCAAACCAAGCAACCAGTGCTTGTTCAAGTAGCTGTGTCTGCACTGGCTAGCCCGTGTGGCGTTGTCCGCTACGGTAAATCGGCGATTGTGCTGTCAGGGCTCGATCGAGGTATGGTCTGAATTAGCTCCGCGACGGTACTAGCCATCAAATAGCTGATACCTAATCGCCCTCTCCTACCGAGTGAACACCTGCGTAGTTGTAATCGCCATGTCCCCGCCCGGCAACTTGACGTTGCCAACCTGCTTCAGGCTGTCGGCATCAAAAATCGCCACGTCGTTAAAGGTCCCGGTTAGATAAATCTTACTGCCGTCCTTGTTGAACGAAATGCAGTAGTAGGAGTGATCAAGCGTCGCCGCCTGAAGCAGTTTTTTCTGCTTGATGTCGTACTTGGCCAGACGATTGAGCACACTGAACATCAGGTTCGGGTCTTTCGGCGAGCGCATGCCGGTGAAGTAGATTTCCGTCAGCGGGCCGAAGTCAGTGGTTTCGGTCCTGCCGCTTTTCAGGTCGATGCTGAAAAGCCCATAAAGATATTCGGCAGTGGCCGGGTCCTGCTTTTTGTCCTTGAATTTCGCCGCTGTGTACAGCAGCGAAAAATCATGTTGATAGGTTTGCTGATTCCATATGTAGAGCACGTCCGGAGCACTGTAATTGGCACGTTTCCAATGCCGGCTGGGAATCAGCACGTCAAACTTGCCAGTCTGCACGTTGACCTTGTAGACGTCGGCCCCGGCCACATACAAGGTTCCGTCATCACCGCTCTGCATGATGTTAAGTTGACGCGGCGCCGGGAAACTGCGCACGGGCTTGGCGTCCATGCCGGCATCGGTCGAATACACATCGAGCCGAGGCTGCTGCACTTCGTAGCGATCATTGAGCATCAACGTCGGGTTGGCGATGGCGAACAGTTCCTTGCCGTCATGGCTGAGGGTAAAGGCGAACATCGACTTCGCTTTTTCACCCGGTTTCTGGGTGATGCTTGCGTGAAATACCTGCTTGCAGCTGTCCAGCTCAACGCCGTAGACATCCGCATAATGGTTGTTCAGTACATAAGCGGTCTTGCGATCCGGCGACAACTGGATCGTACCAGGACCGAAGGCATCGGGCATCTTGCAAGTCTTGAACAAGCTGTCATTAGCCAAGTCGATCACGTGCAGGTTGTTCGGATAATTGGCGGTAATCAGGTACTCGTGACCGCTTTGGAGCGCGGTGTTTTCATCGGCCAGAACATTGAGCGACATAGCACTCAGGACACCGAACGCGGCCAGGCCGCAGGCTTTGATGCATTGCATGCTGGAATCCTTCTTCATGACCGATCACTTGTCTTTTGGAAAGACAGTGCCTAGGTTGCGCCAGTTATCGTTGGACGCCTGGGCGTCCTTGTTCCAGTCCGGGTAAGTGCTCATCATGTCCGGCACCTGGGCCGGCCACCAGCATGGATCGGAGCAGCCATACAGGTCGGCTTCCATCGGCTGGCAGAGCGACGACACGCCACCAAACGCGTCGATTTCCCAACCTGGGTCAGTGGTCGAAGCGCAGCCGGCGACGGAACTCATCGCCACCACTTCTTCGATACGATTTTCGGCCGCCGCCTGATCGAGTTTCTGGGCTTTGTTGTTGATTGCCTTGAGATGTTTCATATCAGTGAGCCTTGCGCGGGGTGATGTAGCTGCTGATAAACGCAGGGTTGTGAGCCATGATCCGGGTGTAGACCTCAATGCCGAAGTCGACCCAGTCACGCATCAGTTCGCAGTAGTGATAGGTCGGATGAGTCGGGTCGCCGTATCGGGCGTAGCTCTCGTGGTAGCAGCCGCCGGAACAGAGGTTGCGTATCTGGCAGTCTTCGCAACCGGTGTTGGTGCGGTCCAGGCGCTGGGACAGGAAGTCGTTCAGCTCCACCTGTTTCACGCCGCTGTGGACGTTGCCGAACGTCGGCAAGCTCGAACCGGTAAAACGGTGGCACAGGTTCAATTCGCCCTTGTGATCCACCGCCAGCATCTTTAGGCCCGCACCGCACGGCAGGGCTTTTTTGTGGCCTTCGTGGATGTCGGTGATCAACTGGTGCAGGTTGGAGAAACCGATGTTGCGGTGCTCCAGTGCCGCTTCCAGATAACGCCGACCGAGCTTTTTCATGTTGGCGAAGACTTCGATCAGCTCGTCGCTGGACAGGTTGAAGCTACTGATATCGCCGGACGTCACCGGAGCAAAACCGACCTCAGCAAACCCCAGTTCGTTGAACAGGTGGTCCCAGATCGTTTCGACGTCGGTGACGCCCGTGGTCAGGGTTACCCGCGCGCCGACCGGGCGGCTGTTGTAGCGCGACAACAGCATCTCGGCCTTGCGCCGCACCACGTCATACGTGCCCTGCCCGCCCACAGTAATGCGATTGCGGTCGTGCACGGTTTTCGGCCCGTCGATACTGACCGAGAGCCCGAAGCGATGGGCGTTGAGATAGTCCACGGTGTCTTCGGTGAGCAGCGTGGCGTTGGTGGTCATGACAAATTCGACGAACTTGCCCGCCTCGGCAAAACGCTTTTCACAGTAGTCGACCATGTACTCAATCAGCTTGCGATTGCTCAGCGGCTCGCCGCCGAAGAACACCACGGTGAAACGCTCTTCATCCGGGGATTCGCGCAACAGCATCTCGACCGAGGCCACCGCCGTTTCGACATCCATTTTCTTGCCGGCCGACGGCTTGTCGAGGTCTTCCTTGTAGCAGTAGGTGCAGCTCAAATTGCAGCCGGTGTTGACGTTCAGCACCACGGTATTGATTGCCGTGCGCTCGACGCGCTTGGTGCCGATGTCCGGGGTCAACGGCGAGCCGTCACTGACCAGTTCCAGGGAGATCAGCTCACGCAGGGTTTCGGTGATCTCTTCGCCGTTGAAGCGTGCGGCCAAGCGCTGGATCAGGTCGTCCGACGAACAGCCGGGACCGCGCAAGGTATCGATGATGGTGCCCGTCAGCTCATCGCTGGCGAACAGCGAGCTGCTGGGAATGTGGAACAGCATGCGGTCGGCGTCGACATGCACTTCGTGCAGATTCCGTTCGACCAGATTCAAAATAGCGCCCATTGCAAACCTCCTGTGCAAGTCCCGATTCACGAGGCCTGCAGTCATTCCGAAAAGTGTCTGGAACCGCTAAAAACAGCCAACTTATGGAATGGGTGGATTGTTCCAGCGTTGCACGGTGACGATCAGGTGGCCTTCGCCGGTCAGGGATCTCCCTGCGTCGTCGACCGCGGCGATCACCTTGAGATTGCCGGCATTGTTGGTGGACATCTTGCGCTGCGGATTCGGCCCGGCATCGCCTGGGGTAAACACGCCGGTATCGGTCTGCATGGTGCCCGCAAACTTGACGTCTTCATCCTCTTTGGCGCGGTCATCGAAAGCCTCGACCTTCCACTGCGCCGGGAACACGCCGATGCGATAGGGCTTGCCGTCAGCCCCTTTGCCCCACGCCTCAGCATCGAAACGGCCCTGGACTTTCGGCGTCGAACCACCGCCCTCGCCGATCCGCGCCACCGAGAACTCGGGCACGACTTTGACTTCAGCGATCTTGCTGTAGACCGACAGCGTCGGGCCTTTCAGCGTGCCGACCGTGACGTTGCGCAGGCCCGGTTGCGCATTGGCAGCCGCCTTGAGTTTGACCCGTAGGCGCTCGGGCGTTTGCTCCAGCACTTGGAGCACTTCCACGCCTTTGCCGAAGTCTGGTTTGCCAGTGATACCGCTGCCGATCAGGGTAACTTCGATTTCGCTGCCCGCCTTCAGATAACCCGGCTGCACCGCCAGCAAACGGTTGGAACCCTGTTTAGCGGCGACGAAATCCAGACCCCGCTCGTCGTGCTCGGCCTCGAACATCCGGCCCTGCATGGCGTCGCCCTGGGCGGCGAACACCTGGCGCATGGTCACGCCATCGATGGTCACGTTGCCGCGCCATTCGTAGCCGGTGTAGACAATCGCACTGCCCTCACCATTGAACGGGCTACCGTCGGCGTACTGACCTTTGACGCTGACCTTGAACGTGTCGCTGCCGTCGGCAGTCACGCTCATGACGCCAGCCAGTTCGCCTTTACCCGGCAGGTGCCCGCTGAAGCTCCAGTCGCCGACCAGCGCCTCGGCTTTCGGCGCGCTGCCCTGCCATGCTTTCCAGGCCGAGTTGTCCAGCGGATAACGCTTGGCCAGCAGCGGCACCATCTCTTTGCGGGCCAGATCGAACCAGTCGCGGTCGCGGGACAGGGCCTGGTACTCGAGGGACGGCCACTGGCCGAGGTGGAAGTTCACCAGGCGCTCCCATTCCTGGGCGGGTCGGCGCTGCAGCGCAACCCGCGCACCGGAGTGGCAACGGCCGCACATCTGGCTGGTCTGCTCGTCGAATTTCTCGACGGTATTGAGCCGTCGCTCCAGCGCATAACGCACACCGTCGGTCTCGCTCGGCGCCAGGCCCTGGGTGTCGGCCAGGTATTTGACCAGGGTTCGACGATCGTCATCGCTGATCTGCAACCCGTGCATGACCTGCATCCGGGCAATGCTCATCAGCCAGCCTTCCGGCGTCTTGCGCTGGTGGCTGATACGGCTCAGGGCGTTATCGGCTTCGGGGGTGTGGCAGCCCTGACAGGTTTCCTTGAGGATGGTTTGGGCCTCGCGAGCTGCCAGGCTGTAAGGCGAATGCAGCGCCACACAGGCCGCCACGGCCAGCAGACTAACGCTCAGGCCTGATCGGAGTTTTCTCTTCATCAACGTCGAACCTCGCACGGTGCTTTCTTATTTTTGTGGCTTATCGTTTTTATGGTTTCTGCCGTCGGCGACAACCCGCTGACGGAGGCAAGAGAAACGTCTGCGATGAGCAATACACAGAGCGTGCCAGCTTCCCTATAACCTGTATTATCAAGGAATTACATTTTTATTAAGTGTCGGAATTCGGTCGGGACGAGTGCTTCGGCGTCTACTATCGAGACAATTGTCGCAGCCTGATACAAACATAGACGTCTTGCCTAGACACGCGATTATGGGACGCCCTAATGAGAAAAAATCTTGAGCAAGTGAGCAGCAATACACGCCCTCCGATTCAACAGGGCAGCGCACAACCTTGTGAACGACAAGCCCCTCACCTTAGTCATCCACCGCATAAACACGTCAACCTCTCATAGGAGCCTCAATCTTGGCGTCTAGAGCCAGTGTCTAGAACGACGCTTGGATGGATGTCGGAGCAACTCGGAGCTCTCTACGTTTCTCGCCGCCAACTCCAAGGCGAGACCATGGGGCCGCACATTAAAGAGCTAGCGCCATCATCAAGGCCTATCTTGGACAGGCCCCTATGGATCAAAAACGACTCGTTTAATCGAAATTTTTCACTATTGACAATCTTCGAACCCACGAATAAATTGTCATCAATGACAATTTACAGGGGCTGGCACGCTAGCAAATCGAATATCGAGACAACGGTCCTGTTTGATCGAGAGATTGCTTGGTTGAGCTGAGACCCTACCGAATGCCTGGGGAATCAAAAAAGCTCAGCTATTCAGCGCCCCATTATTCGAATCTCCACCGATGATATCCGCACCAACATTGACGATAATTATTAGAGGCGAACAACAATGACAGCTAAAAATAACGTTTCAATGGAAAAACTAGGTCTGTTCAGCGGCGCCTCGCAACATGAAACGTTCCCGCGCCTGAAAGACCTCCTTCCGACTAGCACAATGAGCGCCGCGACTATTCCCTATGATTTTCCGAACGACATTCCAATAACGCTGCCGGACACCTATAGCCACAACAGAGAGGTAAAAAGTGCCGAAGCTTTTTTTGAAGCTACAGATACTGCCGCTTTACTAGTTCTGAAGAATGGTATAGTACGATACGAACGATATGCTCTGACCGGAGGTAGAAATGTTCATTGGATTTCTTGGTCAGTGGCTAAGAGTTTCATTTCCGCTCTCGTTGGCATCGCGGTAAATGAGGGACATATTCGCAGCATTGAAGATCCAATCAGTGACTACATAACTGTTTTGCCAAACTCCGCATATGACGGCGTGAGCATAAAAAATGTGCTGCAGATGTCCTCTGGCGCACGTTGGAGCGAGGCGTACAACGACCCCAACTCAGAAGTTCATCGATTGGGCGCTGTTATGAGCGGTGCGAGTACGCTTGATGCATTCGTAGCTGAAATGGTTCGCGATAGTGAACCGGGTACGGTATGCCGCTACAATTCTGGCGACACTCAAGCCTTGGGAGCTTTGTTGGTTCACGCGACCAAGCGTTCGATTACCGACTATATGCAGGAGAAACTGTTCGGCCCACTGGGTATGACATCAGACGGGTACTGGCTGTTAGACAATGTCGGTATGGAAATGGCATTCGCAGGGCTGAATTTAACTGCACATGACTTCGCAAAACTGGGAGAACTGTACCGCAACAACGGGGTCTGGCAAGGACAGCAAATAATCCCTACAGACTGGGTGAAAGATTCGGTCAAGCCAGATAAGCCCCATTTGTTCCCAGGACAGCCTATCCTCGCGGATCACACATTGCCACTGGGATACGGATATCAGTGGTGGATTCCGGATGGTGCGCGTGGTGAGTTCAGCGCGATCGGAATTTACAACCAATTTATATATGTCGACCCATCACGAGACGTTGTAATTGTCAAGCTTTCATCGAACCGCGCATATGGCACTACTATGAATGAAGAAACAAATCGAGAAATTGAAACCATTTCCTTTTTTAGAGCTATAGCTAAACAATTCGACTGAGCACAACACCTGATAAGTGCCTCCGTGCCCCGCCGCTATCAAACTGTAATAACGCACACTCAGTGGCTCGAGAAGAGTCGAACAATTGTGCGCATATGCACGTTTTTTAGCCCCAAGGATTGAAAACCAGTTACGACTAACTACAAAGGACTGTTGCCCATTTAATTAGAATGCGATGTAAGATGCTCATCACAAAAAGACTGTTGCACAAATAAAATAAACACAAAAAGGTAGCCAACATGTCAAAATACCCAACCTGGCAACGCGCCACTTTTATAGGGTTTATAAGCCTGAGCGCGCAATCCATACATATGACCCAGGCCGCTTCATTTAGCCTTGGGGAGATAGAAGGACAGTTTGATAGCTCATTGTCCGTGGGGACTAGTTGGGCCGCACGAAATGCTGACTCATCGAATATCGGCACGAGTCATGGTGGAAATGCTTCTAGCGAAACCGGTGACGACGGCCGTTTAAATTTCAAAAAAGGCGAGACATTCTCTAAAATATTTAAAGGAACACATGATTTCCAGTTGAAATATGAAGATAGTGGCATCTTTGTGCGTGGTAAATATTGGTATGACTTCGAACTGAAAGATGAACGCCGCCACTTCTATGACATCGATGACCACAATCGCAAGGAAGCAGCCCGATCTTCAGGGGCCCAATTACTCGATGCATTCATTTATCAGAACTACACCGTTGCTGATCAGCCTGGGTCAGTGCGTCTGGGTAAGCAAGTGGTCAGTTGGGGTGAAAGCGCCTTTATCCAGAACAGTATCAATTCTATCAACCCAGTTGATGTCGCCGCCTTCCGGCGTCCCGGAGCAGAAATCAAGGAAGGCCTCATACCAGTAAACATGATCTACTTATCTCAAAATCTGACCGAGAATATTTCGGCTGAGGCATTCTACCAGTTGGAATGGGAGCAAACCGTAGTAGATAACTGCGGCACCTTCTTTGGTGCAGACACCGTTGCAGACGGTTGCGATGACCGTTTGGAAACACAACTGCCTGTTGGTCCTGCATTGACAACTTATTTGCCACGAGGCTCTGACCGTGATGCTAGGAATTCAGGACAGTTTGGGGTGGCAGTGCGCTGGTATGCAAAAGAACTCAATGATACTGAGTTCGGGCTGTATGCGATTAACTATCATAGCCGCACACCTTACCTAAGTGCCATTGTTGCTAATGCCGCGAGCTTAAGCTCCGGCGTTGGCACGCCAGGTGTCGAAGGTAATACACGTCTCGTCTCGTCCGGTGGTTACTTTTTTGAATACCCTGAAGATATTCATCTGTATGGATTAAGCTTTTCGACCACGCTAGGTGCCACAGCGGTGTCCGGTGAGGTCAGTTATCGGCCGAACATGCCGATGCAGATCAACGCCGTGGACATCATGACACCAGCGCTCTTTGGGGCTGCTGCCTTCCCGCTTAATACTCCAATATTTTCCAGCGGCCTTGCCGCTCCAATATCGGGCGAAGAGTTCCATGGCTACGTGCGCAAGCCATTCAGTCAAGCCCAGGTGACAGTCGTCCACTTTTTCGATCAGGTCATGGCAGCCGACCGACTGACTTTGGTGGCTGAAGTTGGCTACAACCACATTGGTGACCTTAACGACAGCGCACTGCGTTTTGGTCGAGAAGCAGCATATGGCAATGGCCAGATGCCTGCAGGAGTGAATCCATTGGATGGCAGTCCTCTCCCTGCAAATGCGTCATGTACTGCACTGCTCAATACTGCAAATCCGAGAGATTGCAACAAGGATGGTTTCTATACCAATAATTCTTGGGGCTATCGCGCTCGCGCGGTCCTCGACTACCAGAATGTATTTGCCAGCGTAAACCTTAAACCAAGCTTATCTTGGTCTCATGACGTCCATGGTTATGGCCCCAATTTCAATGAAGGCAGCAAAGCAATCAGCTTGGCAGTAAATGCCGATTATCGTAATGCCTATACCGCAAGCGTCTCATACACCGATTTTTTCGGTGGCGAGTACAACACAGCCATCGATCGAGACTTTATTGCGCTCAGCCTTGGCGTAAATTTCTAGATACGGATAAGTTCGAGGACGACAATGAAAAACAAATCAACTACATTACTGCCATGGTTCAGCGCTGTGATACTAGTTATCTTGTCAACTGAATCCATGGCCGCAGTATCCGCAGATGAAGTCAACAAGTTAGTCAGCAGTTTAACTCCGGTCGGCGCAGAGAAATTGGGCAATGCCGACGGTAGTATCCCTGCATGGACGGGCGGCCTACCCAAAAATGCCGCAGCCGTAGATAGCGCCGGTTTTTTGGGTGATCCTTTTGCCAGCGAAAAACCCTTATTCAGTATTACTAAGCAAAATTTAGAGCAATACAAAGGCAAACTAACGCCTGGACAAGTCGCGCTATTCAAACGCTACCCAAACAGCTACAAAATGAATGTGTATCCGACACATCGCTCCGCTAGCCTGCCCGATACAGTGCTTTCAGAAATAAAGAAAAACGCAACTAAAACCACGCTAGTAGCCGGTGGTAACGGACTTGAGAACTTTACCGGGTCTTATGCTTTTCCTATTCCTCAAAATGGCCAAGAGGTCATTTGGAATCATATTACTCGCTATCGCGGTGGTAGTGAGAGCCGGCAGTTTGTAGAAATAGCTCCAGATGCCAAAGGTGGCTTCAACCCTGTGTACGCGCAAGAGCTAGTAGCCTCTCCTAGCCACCTAGCCGGCGAGGACGATAATACCTCAAGTAACATATTATTCTATGTAAAGCAAAGCATCACTGCTCCTCCCCGGCTGGCCGGTTCAGTCTTATTGATACATGAAACAATTGATCAAGTAAAGGAACCAAGGATGGCTTGGCAATACAACGCAGGAGAACGTCGCGTGCGTCGCGCTCCTCAGTTGGCCTATGATGGACCTGGACCAAGTTCTGATGGGCAGCGCACTATAGACAATTTCGATCTCTTCAGCGGGGCAATAGATCGCTACGACTGGAAGTTGGTAGGCAAGAAGGAAATTTATATACCTTACAACAGTTACAAGCTCGACTCACCGAGTCTCAAGTATGCGGATATTGTCCGGGCCGGCCATATGAATCCAGAACTGTTGCGCTACGAACTGCATCGGGTCTGGCATGTAACCGCAACGCTAAAAGCAGGGACTCGGCACATCTATAGCAAACGTGATTTTTACATTGACGAAGACACTTGGCAGGCTTCTGTAGTTGACCATTATGACGGCCGTGATAATTTATGGCGTGTGGCAGAGGCTCACAGTTTGTTTTTCTATAACGTTCAAGTGCCGTTATTTACTGCTGAGACACTTCACGATCTAGTAAGTGGTCGCTATGTAATAGTAGGCTTAAAAAATGAAGAGAAACGCAACTATCAGTTCGGTGTAAATGCATCCAAGCATGACTTCACGCCTAACGCGCTACGCCAAGCTGGCGTACAGTAATATTACAAATATCACGCTCATCATGTTCGACGCTTTGCGGCCTTCGGGCCGCCTTTTTTAAATCGTCATTTAAATTTTTTAATAAAAAATCCGCCCAGAACAGCGATAATTCTGTCCAAGCATTTCGTCCAAAACCATTAATGCTTGCTAAAATGTTTGCAGAGCAAAGAGAGCTGCGAAATATTTCCGACCGCAACCGTAATGCGCGCTCTGAAGCCAAGTGTATGTTTTTTTACTGCCGCTTTGATTTTTTTGCCGCTCCTTCAAAACCTGTCATCACTCTCACGATATTGACACGAAGATGAGAAGAGTCGTTAACCGTCAGCCCCATTTGCTTGAAGAAAGCGGCGCCCATCGCCATTGAGACGGCGGCGAACGCCGCATCAGTTGGACTAGAAGCATGACCTTCAGCAATTTGAGAGGACACCTCACTGATTAACCGATGATAAATAGAAGTGAGCCGCGCTCGGAGAGCTTCGTCATGGAGGGACATTTGCCAAAGCTCGATTATGACGGCGTTCGTCGTGACATCGGCGAAAACCTCATCAAGCAATAGATCAACGAGGTCCGCAGCAGCAACGGGTGCCTTTCGACTCTTCAACGCGTTCAATTGAGTCTCGCCACGTACCAATAACCTTTCAATCAGGCAGGACACCATTTCATCCCGGTTTCCAATGAAGTACCGAACCAACGACCGAGCCTGACCAGCCTCTTGCGCTATATCAATCAACGTAGTACTCGCGATACCTTTGCGTACTACGCACGCTTCGAATGCCTGCAGGATTGCCTCACGACGCTCTTCACTTACATTGGGTCTTGGCATGGTAAAATCTGTCGCACCTTAAATTGTCACTTTCGACAAGTTACCGTTGGGATCCAGTATTGTCAAAGCTTGAAATGATGCAAATCAGAACAAATGCGGGGCTGGATGAGAACAGCCGAATGCGGCACGTTGTATTTAAGATGCGGCTTTGCCCCCCTCGTCGAATAGCAAGCTGCCGTCTCAACCCGTCGCAATGTGCGACACATAAAGTCATTACCGCAAACTCATTCGTTCACAACCCACCGAAAAATCTGACAATTGTCGCCCCAGAAGCAACTGGCACAACCATTGCGTAGAGCCTCGTATCACGAACAATAAGAGGTCTCGCGATGATAATCCCCCGCTGCTTCCCGCAACCACTGCTTTTATCCAACGCGCCCCACGCATGCTCATCGGCGGCGACTGGGTCGAGGCCGCCGACGGCCAGACCATGCCTCTGCATAATCCGGCCACCGGCGAAGTGCTGTGCTTGGTACCACGGGCAACGCCCGACGATGTCGACCGCGCAGTGTTGGCCGCTCGTCAGGCTTTCGACGATTCGGCCTGGACCCGCACCCGCCCTCGGGAGCGGCAGAACCTGTTGTGGAAACTCGCCGATCTGATGCAGCGCGACGCAGAACTGCTGGCGCAACTCGAATGCCTGAACAACGGCAAGAGCGCGGCGGTGGCTCAAGTGATGGACGTGCAACTGTCCATCGACTTCCTGCGCTACATGGCCGGTTGGGCCACCAAGATCGAAGGCTCCAGCGTCGACGTGTCGCTGCCGTTGATGCCCAACGATCAATTCCACAGTTTCATTCGCCGCGAAGCGGTGGGCGTGGTCGGGGCCATCGTCGCCTGGAATTTCCCTCTGCTGCTGGCCTGCTGGAAACTCGGCCCTGCCCTGGCCACCGGTTGCACCGTGGTGCTCAAACCCGCCGACGAAACGCCGCTGACCGCGCTGAAGCTCGCCGAACTGGTGCTGGAAGCCGGTTACCCCGAAGGCGTGTTCAACGTGGTCACCGGCACCGGCATCACAGCGGGCTCCGCCCTGACTCATAACCCGTTGGTGGACAAGCTGACCTTCACCGGCTCCACCGCCGTGGGCAAGCAGATCGGCAAGATCGCCATGGAATCCATGACCCGGGTGACCCTGGAGCTGGGCGGCAAATCACCGACCATCGTCATGGCTGATGCCGACCTGAAGACCGCTGCCGCGGGTGCCGCCAATGCGATCTTCTTCAACCAGGGCCAGGTCTGCTGCGCCGGCTCCCGGCTGTATGTGCAGCGCAAGCATTTCGACAATGTAGTGGCGGACATCGCCGACATCGCCAACGCGATGAAGCTCGGCAACGGCCTGGACCCTAGTGTCGAAATGGGCCCGTTGATCTCCGCCCGTCAACAGGAACGGGTTTACGGCTACATCGAAAAAGGCCGGGAAAGTGGCGCGACCATCGCCTGCGGCGGTGAGCAATTCGGCCCTGGGTTCTTCATCAAGCCCACGGTGATTGTCGACGTCGACCAGCGGCATGCCTTGGTACAAGAGGAAATCTTCGGCCCGGTGCTGGTGGCGATTCCGTTCGATGATGAGGCCGACGCGTTGCGCATGGCCAATGACAGCCCTTACGGCCTTGGGGCGAGCATCTGGTCGAACGATTTGGCGGCGGTGCACCGGATGATTCCTCGGATCAAGTCGGGTTCGGTGTGGGTCAACTGCCACAGCGCCCTTGACCCGGCTTTGCCGTTCGGCGGTTACAAGATGTCGGGGGTCGGGCGGGAGATGGGGTATGCGGCGATCGAGCATTACACCGAATTGAAATCGGTGTTGATCAAGCTGTGATTGGCGGCGTTCTTTAGACCGCTATCGCGAGCAAGCTCGCTCCCCACAGGAGGTTGTGGTGAAGCCGCAATCCCAGGCCATCATACGAATCACTGTGGGAGCGGGCTTGCCCGCGATAGGGCCAGCCCGGACAAGCAGCACGTCAGGGTCTGAACCCTTGCCCCAACAACCACCCCCGAACTAGCTTCCCCTGATCCGCCGTCAACCCCTCCAACACCCGCTCGGCCGGTTCGCTGCGCAACCGCCTCACCAACGGTGCCAACTCGACCCCTTGCAGATGCCAGACACCGAGCGGCTGATCCGCCGTGATCACCACCTCGGCCTCGTCCACAAACCCATCCCTGAGCACCGGTGCAGATTCAATCCTCAATGTGCCGAAATCCGCCTCGGCGTGGGCAACCTCAGCATCTGGCCACTGCCGCCGCGCCTGCCAGAACGGCTGGTCCGGCCAACGCTGCTCATCGGCATAAAAGTCCCGGCCAATGCGCGCGAAGCGTAAAAACAACTGCTCGACCCGCCGCTGATGAAAACGCTGTGCCAGCAATGACCGCTCAGGTTTGCGCAACAGCGTGTTGACCACCGCAGGCGCCTGCAACGCCGAAGACAATGACTGGAAGATGCCATTACCCGACAGCGGATCCACTGCCATGGCGGCATCCCCGACCCGAATCCAGTTATCGCCACAGACCTGCGGGCACAAAATCGCCGTGCTGCTGCGGGCATGCAGGTGCAGATTGGTAGGCGGTGCATCCCCGAAAAACGCCCGGGCCAGTGCCGACTGCCGGCGCCGCTGACTGCAGTAGTCGAGTAACAGCGCCTTCCCTGGCAACCCGGCACTGGCCACGTCCACTGTCCATTGCCAATAGCACTGGCCGTCAGCCCGACGCGCCATCCAGGCCCAGCCATCCTCAAGACTTTCCACCGCGCTGGCAACGATACCCGGCGCACCTTGCCAGCGAATGAGCAAACTGACTGTCTCTGGCCCCCTCAGGCCTTTGCCAAGGGCGGGCGCCTGGCGTCCACGAGCCTCCACCAGGAAATCCGCGAGCAGCGCTTCGCGCCCTTGCAGTTCGATTCGATGCCCCGAAGCGTGGGATTGCACCGCGAGTACTCGGTCTTCGATCAACTCGACGCCGGCCATCCGCAAATCCTCGCGCAAGCCTCGATCGAAGCTCGGACGATCGAGTAGAAACTCTATGTTCTGCGCATGCTGCTGACCGTTCCAGGACACCTGCCGTTGGGAAGGCTGCGCCGCATCCGTCAACGCTTGATGCAGCCCTGCACCGCGCAACGCATCCAGCACCCGCGCCGAAACCCCTTCCAGCGCCGCGAAGCGCCGCCACTCGCTGACCAGCGTTACGGGGAATCCGAGTCGCCGCAGCCCCAGAGCCACCGCAGCCCCCGCAGGTCCAGCGCCGAGAATCACAATCGGCTTCATGGGCCGACGCGCCGTTCAGGGCCGTGATAATGGGCGTTCTTCTGCAGCCACTCGACAACGTATTGATTACTCGCCTCGGGATTTTCAACGAGAAAACTCGCAATGTGCCCGCTCAATGCCGCACAGCCTATGCTCGCACCCGACTGCCCCGGATAGATACCGTGAACACACGCGGCAAAATCTGCCTGGGCGCTCTTGAGCCACGACCATTGCTGCTCGGTGCAACGAGCGTCGCCGGTGACCCGCAGCACCTGCGGATACTTGGCCGGGAACACCCCTTCGCCCTGGGCCGGGCTGGACGCACACAGCAAAATGCCCCGCGCCACCGCCGCGGCGCAGGCTTCACGCAACAGGCTGCGATCCTGCCGCAAACCGAGGCTCAGGTTAATCAACCGCACGTCCTGCGCCACCAGCCAGTCGATGGCGGTGGCGATCTGCAAGGCGCTGGTGACGCCGCGCTGGTCAAACACCTGGGCTACGCAAAAAACCGCCGCCGGCGCCCGTTGGCTGATGGCCTCGATCACCGCGCCGCCGTGGCCCAGCGGATCATCGCGTAAATCGCTTTCGGCCAGGCGATCCTCCTGCAGCGAGAATCGTCTGCCGGCAATGACTCGCACCCGTTGCGCTGGCGAATGACCACTGTCCACCACGCCAATCCGCAGTTCAGGCTTCATGTTGCACCGCGTCTGATGTGAGCACGCCATTGAGCAGTTCAAAGCGCAGATCGGCATCAGCCAGGGTCGAGGGGCGGTGGCTGATCAGGATCCGCGTGCGCCCGGCGAACAGTCGGTCAATGGCCTCGATCACTTCGCGCTCGGTGGCTTCGTCGACCGCCGAGGTGGCTTCGTCCAGCACCAGAATCAACGGATCCTGCAACAGCGCCCGGGCGATGGCGATGCGCTGTTTCTGTCCACCGGACAGTTGCTGGCCACGCTCGCCCAAAGGGCTGTCGAGGCCTTCTGGCAGTGACTCGATTAGACTGTCGAGCTGCGCCAGCCGCGCCACTTCGGCGATGGCTTGGCGGCTAGCGTCCGGCACGGCGTAGGCCAGGTTGTCGGCGAGGCTGCCGCGAAACAGCACGATGTCCTGGCTGACCACGGCGATGCGCCGGCGCAGTTGGAACAGGTCCAGTTCCCGCAGATCGACCTCTCCCAGCAAGACCCGACCGGACTGCGGATCATGGTGCCGTTGCAGCAGATCGATCAGGGTCGATTTACCGACACCCGAGCCGCCGCTCAGGGCAACTTTCAAACCGTAGGGAATTCGCGCTTCAACACCACGCAAGGTGGTCGGCCGACCGGGATGGCTGAAGTGCACGTTATCGAAACGCAACTCGCCAGAAGCCGGTAACGGCTGCGGCGTGATCGGGGTAAGAACGGTCGGCGCTTCACCGCGCAACTCCATCACTCGCCCAAGACTGACGGTCATCCGCTGAATCGCTACGTAGAGCCCAAGCAGGCTCTGGACCGGGCCGACCGCCATCCCCAGGTACGTCGAGAATGCGATCAGCGCGCCCAACTGCCAAGTCCCTTGCACGACCCAGTAACCGCCGATCAGAAACGCGCAGGCCCGCGCCAACGACATCAGGGTGCCGGGCACCGCTTGAGTGAAAAACTCGGTGACTTGCAGGCGCAAGAGCTGGCTCATATATCCCTGGCCCAACGTGTCCAGCCGCCGCGCCTCGCGCTGTTGCTGGCCGGCGGATTGGATGAACTTCATCACCGGCAAGGTCTCGACCATGAACGAGGACATGTCCGCCGAACGCTCGCGCAACTGCCGGACATCGCGTTCGACCTTGCGCCGCATCCAGCGTAGCCAGAGCACGTCGAGTGGAATCAGTACCAAGGCGAGCAGCGAGAGTTTCCAGGACAGGGTCACCAACATCGCCACCGCGACCACCAGGCCGACCACGCTCGACACCGCGGAGAACAGCGAGTCCACGGCAAAGCGCTGGATCTCCGCGACATCGCCATCGAGACGCGACATCAAATCGCCGATTCGCCGTTGGCCGTAGAAACTCGGCGAGAGCGTCTGCAGATGCCGATAAAGGTCATCACGCAGGGCAAACAGAATCCGTCCGGACAATCGCGTGTGCAGGTATCGATTGACGCCTGACAACGCCGTACCCAGCAGCCCGGCGGCAATCATCAACCCGGCGACCAGCACCAACATCGAAAAATTGCGGGCCAGCAGGCCGTCATCGATCAGCAGCTTGGTCAGCCAAGGTTGCACCAATACCAGCGACGAGGCGCAGACCGATAGGCCAAGCAGCCCGGCAATCGCCAACCGGTGCGGGCGCACGAAGCTGTAGAGCCAGCGCAACGCCGCTTGCAAGTCCGCAGAGTCCTGGCTGTCGATCAGCCGAACGATCAAACGCAGCATCATGAGCGCAGCTGTTTAAGCTTGCGATACAGGGTCGCGCGGCTGATGCCCAGGGCGTCGGCGGCGGCCGACACGTTACCTTGATGGCTGTCCAGCGACTGGCGGATCATCTCTAGTTCATTCTCGCGAATACTGCCGGTCTGGGGCCGATCGTTGCTGTTCAACTCATCGAGCACGCTGTCGGGCAGATGTTCCGGGGTCAATTCAAACTCGCCGTCTTCACGCATGGCCAGTCCGGTGCGCAAAACCATCTCCAATTGACGAATGTTGCCTGGCCAGCGGTAACCGCTCAACAACGCACTCAAGTCTTCTCGGAGCTTGACCGTAGGAGCGCCCAATTTGCCCAGAAGGTGGTTCACTAAAATGCTGAAATCCTTACGCATGCGCAGTGCTGGCAACATCACGCTGATGCCATTGAGCCGATAGAAAAGGTCCTCGCGAAATTGCCTGCTCTCCACCAAATATTTGAGGTCTCTGTGGGTGGCGCAAATCAGCGCGATGTCGATATCTTGCTCTTCTCCAGCGCCCAGCGGCGCGACTTTGCGGTCCTGCAATACTCTGAGTAAACGGGCCTGCAAGGCCAGCGGCATGTCGCCGATTTCATCGAGAAACAATGTGCCTCCATGGGCCTGTTGCAGGCGCCCGACCATCCCGCCCCGGCGCGAACCGGTAAAGGCACCTTCGCGATAGCCAAACAGCTCCGACTCGATCAGGCCCTCAGGGATGGCCGCACAGTTGACCGCTACAAAAGGTTTTTCTGCCCGTTTGCTTGCCTGATGAAGGGCGCGCGCCACAACTTCTTTACCTGTCCCAGTCTCGCCCAACAGCAATACCGGCAGATTGCCGACCATGCCCTGATGGGCCATGCGCAGGGCGCGAGCTAAACGGTTATCGCCACCGGCCAACTCGTCGAGCACCTGGGGCTTGGCAACTGGGGAACGGGGCGCCGACACGGCGCCGGCGACACTGGTATGCCGAGGCACCTGAAGAGCCTTGAAGAAAAACTCGCCCTTTGCAGCATGTGCGCTACTCACCCCACCTTGCATCAAGCGCGCGATGAATTGCAGAGAGAGACAGCCCAACAGGTCGTTGCTGTTGAGTCCAATCAAGGCTTGGCGCGTCGTCTGCAACAGACTACAGGCCTGCTCGTTGGCTGCCAGCACATCACCGTCGATACTTAGCACTAGCAACCCTTGCCAGGCAGAACTGAGATACTGAGGACGGTTGTGGAAGGCCAGCACCAAATGTTCGGGATAGCAGATACCGAACAGTCGACTCTCGATATTACTTGCCGCCAGCATCAAGGTCGCCAGACTGTCCTGGGGATGAGGCATGATGCCGTCGCGGGTTAGGTCAAGCACACCCAAGACCCGGCCGTGCGGGTCTTTGAGAGGCACCGATATGCAGGAAAAGCGGCTGAGACAATCAAGGTAATGTTCACCACCATTGATCAAGGTCGGGCGCCCTTCCACCACCGCAGTGCCTATAGCATTGGTGCCGCGTAAAGACTCGCTCCAGCAACAGCCGGGCTTGAGGTCGCGCAAACCTTGTCTCTTGAGGAACTCGGTTCGACCCTCGACAGCTAAAACATTGGCCTCAGCGTCGCCAAGGATTATCAAACCACTCTTACCCTGCTGGTTAATCAGGTATTCCAACTCGGGAGTGACAACATCAATAAGAAGGTGATTGTTGGCCAGTAGTAGTTTCAGGTCGAGATCCTGTTGCAGAGCGACCGTTTCATCCTCGAGACAATTCAGCCCGTAGCTCATACTTCTACGCCAGGACGCGTCTATTTCTTCGCGCAAGACGCCCTGAGGTAGCTGCCCCTCGTTCAGCAGCTTGAGTCGTATCTGCCGGGCCTCGTGAAGTGGATCGGCAGCCGTTGTCATTTGAAAGTCTTGTGCCATGGTTCACTCCTGCGATACCTGCACCGAGCAGTTAAGGGCCATGCGTCTCGCACTGGGATTCCTACCGCGTAATTGCGCAAGCATGCACCCAAATTCGCACAAGCTTATGGTCCCGTAAAGCTCATTTCAGAAAGGCTCCCTGCGCTACTCTTTCAACCTGACGCCCCCATGAATACCCCTCTGCTGAAAGCCCCCATGGAATGGGCGCGGCAGACAACAGCATGCGACTTTTTTGCACAATCAACAGGGGTTAATGCGTGTGTTTGTTTGATCTTCGCATCCCTATACTCCATTCATCGGCCTTGGTCAGCCCCTGTCATGAATCAGGCCTCCAATAACAATAAGTAAGGGCACTCATCATGAAGCCATTCATCCTTATCGCAGTCTCCCCACCATCTGGTACCCGTAAGCGCCTCACGTTTAATAACGTCCACCGCACCGGCCCGATGGGCCGCTGACCGCCCCTAGTACCGGGACGATCGCCATGATCGATAGAGGCTTGCATGAACACTAACTGTCTTCCTTTTCTGACGGCCCGCGATTTCTTGTTGGCCCACCGCACCGACTACGCCACTGCCGTGCGTGACTTCCGCTGGCCGCAACTTAACGAGTTCAACTGGGCATTGGATTACTTCGATGCCATGGCCGAGGGCAACCAGGCCAACGCCCTGTGGATCGTCGAAGAAGATGGCAGCGAACAGCGCTACAGCTTCCAGCAACTGGCCTCGCGCTCAAACCAGGTGGCCAATTACCTGCGTGCCCTTGGCGTGCGCCGAGGCGAGCGTATCTTGATGATGCTCGGTAATGACGTCGCCCTGTGGGAAACCATGCTGGCAGCCTTCAAACTCGGCGCCGTGGTCATTCCTGCCACCGCCCTGCTGACCCCGGATGACCTGCGCGACCGCATCGAACGTGGTCAAGTCAGCCACCTTGTAGTCGGCAGCGCCCATGTCGACAAGTTCGGCGCGCTGGGTGAAGGCTGCAGCCGCATTTGCGTTGGTCCGTCCTCCCCCGGCTGGACCCCCACAGCGCTGCCAGTAAATATTCAGAGCAGTTTGAAGTCGAGGGCCGCACCCTGGCCACCGACCCGATGCTCTTGTACTTCACCTCTGGCACTACCTCCAAGCCGAAGATGGTGCTGCATAGCCACCAGAGCTACCCGGTCGGCCATCTCTCGACCATGTACTGGATCGGTCTACAGCCGGGCGATCTGCACCTGAACATCTCGTCACCGGGCTGGGCCAAGCACGCCTGGAGTTGCCTCTTCGCACCCTGGAACGCCGGCGCCTGCATCTTCATCCACAATATCGCGCGCTTCAGCGCCCCAGCCCTACTGGGCGCCCTAGAGCGCTACGGCGTCACCAGCCTGTGCGCCCCACCCACGGTCTGGCGCATGCTGATCCAGGAAGACCTTGCCAGCTACAAGGCGCGCCTGTGCCTGCGCGAATTGGTGGGCGCCGGTGAGCCGCTCAACCCGGAGATCATCGAGCAGATCCTGCGTACCTGGGACTTGCCGCTGCGCGACGGCTTCGGCCAGTCGGAAACCACTGCCCTGGTCGGCAATACACCCGGCCAGCGGCTCAAACCCGGTTCCATGGGCCGTCCGTTGCCGGGCTACCGGGTGACCATGCTCGACCCCGATGGCATACCCGGCAATGAGGGTGAAGTAGCCCTGCCGCTGGACATGCGACCACTCGGTCTGATGTTGTGCTACGAGGACAGCCCGGAAAAAACCGCCGAAGTGATGCGCGACGGTTACTACCGCACCGGCGATACCGCACAGATCGACGAAGAGGGCTACATCACCTTCGTCGGCCGCGCCGACGACGTGTTCAAGGCCTCCGACTACCGCATCAGCCCCTTTGAACTGGAAAGCGCGCTGATCGAGCACCCGGCGGTGGTGGAATGCGCCGTGGTGCCAAGCCACGACCCGCTGCGACTGGCCGTGCCCAAGGCGTTTCTGATCCTGGCCCATGACGAACCCGGCAGCGCCGAGCTCGCCAGCGATATCCTCGCCTTCGCCCGCGAGCATCTAGCGCCATACAAGCGGGTACGGCGCATCGAATTCGTCACCGAGTTGCCCAAGACCATTTCCGGGAAGATTCGCCGGGTGGAACTGCGGCAAATGGAAGTGCAGCGCCGGCAGAGTGATACACGCGGCGCTCAAGAGTACTTTGAAGAAGACTTCTCACAGCTCAAGGGCTGAACCCAGGCCGGTACCCTGGCGCCCCCCAAAAAAAAGAGGCAGCTTACGCTGCCTCTGAAGGGACCGGAGGGTCTCCCGTACGCGAGAATCACTACTCCAGCGCTGATGACCAGGGTGAAAGTCAGTTGGGCTGAAGAGATAGGGATTCGGCAAAGCGCTTAGCCGCCAACAAGGTATTGGCGAGTAAGCACGCAATCGTCATCGGCCCCACGCCACCTGGCACCGGTGTGATAGCCCCTGCCCTCGTACGAGCGCTATCAAACTCGACATCGCCGACAAGCCGGGTCGTTCCATCTTCCAGTTTAATCCGGGAAATCCCGACATCAATGACCGTAGCACCGGGCTTCACCCATTCCCCTTCGATCATTTGTGGAACACCGGTAGCAACCACCAGGATATCGGCCTGCTTGCAACGCTCAGGCAAATCAGTAGTTTTGCTGTGCGCAATCGTTACCGTGCAGCGCTCTTTCAACAGCAGGCGCGCCATCGGCTTTCCGACGATATTCGATGCGCCGACCACCAGCGCGCTCAGCCCAGCCAACTCCGGGCGTACACTTCTGATTAGCAACATAACGCCAGCCGGCGTACAGGGTACGAGTGCGTCTAACCCGACTGCCAACTTCCCGGCATTGGTCACAGTGAAACCATCCACGTCCTTTTCGGGATCGATCCGTTCGATCACCCTGTTCACATCAATACCTTTAGGTAGTGGCAGTTGCACCAGAATGCCGTGCACTGAATCGTCTGCGTTAAGCGCGTCGATCCGAGCCAGTAATTCGGCTTCGCAGACATTTTCAGGGAGGCGGTATTCAAGAGAACGCATCCCTGCCCCCTCGGTTGCCAGTACTTTGTTGCGCACATACACGTCGCTTGCCGGGTCGCGACCAACCAGCACCACTGCCAAGCCCGGAACGTAGCCATGCTGCTGAGCAAAGTCTTTCACTTCGGCCGCTACCTGCTCGCGCAACTTGAGAGCAGCGGACTTTCCATCGATCAATTGAGCTGACATGTGTCTTTCCAATGAGTACTCGCTAACCACTCAGGTACGGCGGTTATCGGTTTTGTAAGGCGCAGGCGCGATAGTGGCTCGAATGGGCAGTTGCGGTTCGCCTGGGTTACCCCAGATTACCGTCACATCAGTGCCAACCTCTGCTGAGGCCACGTCGACCACACAAAGAGAAAGCATCTCGCGAAAGAAGTAGCTGTAACCACGAGAGGTGGACACCCCTACTTCGCGGCCCTCATGCAACACCTTGTCAGCGTACATGAATCCGCGCTGGTCCCGAGGTAGTTCCATAAAGGCGTAGTGCTCACCTTTTTTGAACAACGAAGCAAAGACCTGCATTACATCGTCCGGATTCCACACCAGCGTGCGAATGATTCGACGCGGATTGGCGACCTCAGCTTCAAGCGCTTCGCGGCCGACAAAGTCGTGATCGAATTTGACGTTGCGCCCCCAACCCAACTCGACCGGGCTGCGGTACCACGCACTCACATCATCTGCCTCAAAACTGCCGGCGACGTTAAATGTCGATGCAAACGCGGGCAAGCTCGCCTCAAATTCTGCGCGGTACTCGGCCATGTCGTCGCTAAAGATAGCGGGCAGATAGTCGGTAATGATGGTTGGAAAACAGGCTTCCAAGTGATTGATAAACGCGGCGCGGCCGCCTAGTTTGCGCATGCCAAACGCTTGTCCGACTTGCCACACCGCCTCGTAAACTTCCTTGGCGACTTCCGCAGGCCCTTGCAGCTCGACACCAGGTTCTCCCGACATCCCCTGGCGCAACGCATACACCTCATGGCCGGCAATGGTCACTATCTGCGAGTGCATAAACTTGATGTCGTGGAGTGACACGCCGGTCAGTTTGGAAATCACTGCGGCGGCTTGTGGCCCGGCGACCTGAAAGTTGAAACCCTCCACAGGCTCGGACGTGACGTTGTAAGTGCCCTTGCGCAAGTAATAGTCCATCAAGAAGCCACCACGCCCGAACAACATGTAGTCGTCTTCACCCCAGCGACTCAGAATCCCTTCATGGATGACCTTGCCGTCCTTGTTGCAATGGGTCACATGTTTGGATTGCAAGATGTCGAACTTTGCGAAGCTGTTGATCGAGGTGTCAGAAAAAAGCTTAAGCACATCCGGGCCACGATAACGGCGCTGCCAGAGGAAGGACCAATCGCCGAGGTAGCATGTGCTCTTCCACGACATGCTCTCATCGAGCCAGTCGGTGTACTCGGGCATTCCCCAACGAGAAGTGAAGTAGCCTTCAGGGGTCTTTCTAAAGTTTTCGGGCAACATATTTCTTACCTCACAGTCGCAAACAAGAGCTGGTTCAGCCTTCGAAAATAATGGTTTTTCGCCCGTTTGGAATGACACGGTCATCCAGGTACGCACGCAGTGCGCGAGCTAAAACTCGACGCTCGATATCACGGCCTTTGCGCACGAGATCCTCGGCACTGTCGCGGTGCGAAATACGTTCCACGTCCTGCTCGATGATTGGCCCCTCATCAAGGTCGGAGGTCACGAAGTGAGAGGTGGCACCGATTAGTTTCACGCCGCGCTCGTGAGCCTGGTGATAAGGACGAGCCCCCTTGAAACCGGGAAGGAAACTATGGTGAATATTGATGCAGCGACCTTCGAGCTTGCGGGACAAGTCGTCCGAGAGAATCTGCATGTAGCGCGCGAGTACAACCAGGTCAGTGTTGGTCGACTGCACCAATTCCCATAGCTTTTCTTCCTGCTCCTGCTTGGTTTGCGGCGTCACGGGCAGGTAATGAAATGCTATGCCCTGCAGGTCTACGGCTGCATACCGTTCCTGTGGGTGGTTGGCGACCACTGCGCAGATGTCCATTTGCAGCTCACCTACGCGGCTGCGGTAAAGCAGGTCACGCAAACAGTGGTCGAAGCCCGACACCAGTAGCATCACTCGCTTTCGGGCGGTTTGCGCCCGCAGTGACCACTCCATTTGGTACTTGTCGGCGATATCTGAGAAGCCTGCCTTAATATGCGCAAGCTCTAGCGGCGCGCGGCTATCTATGGCATCGAAAACTACCCGCATAAAAAAACGGTTGGTGTCTAAATCGTCAAACTGTTGAGCGTCGAGGATGTTGCTACCTTGCTCGAATAGATAACTGGACACAGATGCGACAATGCCCGCCTTGTTGGGACAGGAAAGTAGCAAAATGAGTTTCTCATTGGGCATTTCGGCCTCCTACTAAATGCAAATGGTAAACGACGCTTTCTAGTTATCTCTGGCACGCTAAATGGCATGCTAGGATATACACTCAATCAATTAGTGACGCGCCTTACATTATTCAGCGAAACCAGCTGCCATTGACTTAAAATTTAACTAAAGCCATACGCAACTATCAGTCTCGCTAAGCCCTTCAAGGTATGTGTGGCCAGCCGGTAAAACCAACCGGTAACGTCCGACATGGATAGCTGGCGTTTACGCACGGAGACTCAGCAGCGGCTGTTTGAATAGTTACCGGTCGTTTGACGAAGGAATCCACTGAAACCAAGACAAAGATCGCAACGCTCAGCACTATCAAAAACATTGTTTTTATTTTCATTTCAGTCCACTCAGAGAGAAGTAGAGGTGTTATTTGAACCTCCTCGCTGGTCGAATGGACCTATCTTTCGAAAGGCCGGTTTACTCAAACGTTCAAGCACAAATTGAAATCGAGGCAGTCCTCAATTCTCTCCTTGGAACCTGCATCGCTAGCCTTTCCACTTTCCACACCGCCGAGCGGAATCAAGCCACCGTCATGCCACCATCGATAGAAAGGATGTGGCCGGTGACAAAAGACGCCCCGTCAGAAACTAGCCAGGCTATGGCTGTCGCGACCTCCCTGGGATCCGCGATGCGGCCCATGGGCACTCTATCGGCGATGTCGTCCAACGAGATGTGGCCGCCAACCATACGGTCCAACAGCCCCGTGCGCACAGGACCGGGCGCCACCGCATTGATGCGGATGTTGTTTCTGGCCTGCTCCAATGCAGCCGCTTTGGTCAGGCCGGCCAAGGCATGTTTGCTAGCGCTGTAAACAGCCACCTGCGGAATGGCGCATAGGCTGGCGCTGGAGCCGGTGTTGACGATGACACCGCCGCCTTGCGCGCGCATTTGGCGGATCTGATATTTCATTCCGTGCCAGATACCCTTGAGGTTGATGTCGAGGACACGCTGGTAGTCCTCTCCCGACATCTCCTCAACGGCGCCAAAAGGCCCTTCGACTCCCGCATTGTTGACGGCGATATCCAGCCGGCCATGTCGCTCAACGACGTTTTGAACAACGCGACTGACGCCCGCTTCGTCACGGACATCCAGCAGGCAAAACTGGACATGACCTGCCAGTCCAGCAGCTACTTCCTGGCCCTGTTTTTGATCAGGTCCGGCAATGGTGACGGACGCGCCAGCCTCGGTGAATAGCTTTGCAGCGGCCAGACCAATACCGGATGTACCACCAACTAGCAGAACAGTCTTATCGGAAAAATCGTAAGAAATCGCGCTCATACACGCGCTTCCAATGAAGTACGGCTGCGACGAGACGCAGCACTTCGCACCGGTGCAGCTGCACCGCGTTCATCAGAGCTTGGCAATAGGAACGCGGCCAGGCTGGGCAACAGTACCAGGGCGCCGAACATGTTCACCAAGAACATAAAGGCCAACAACAACCCCATGTCTGCCTGAAACTTTATCGGCGAAAACATCCAGGTAGCTACACCCACTGCCAAGGTCAAGCCGGTCAATGTCACTACACGGCCGACAAATAGCAGCGACCGGGCATACGCCTCCGAAAGGCCGGCACCAGCGCGCTGGCAGGCCAGCGTTACACTGAGAATGTAGAGTGCATAGTCAATGCCGATGCCCACGCCAAGAGCCGTGACCGGCAAGGTAGCGACCTTAAGGCCGATACCCAGAGCGACCATCAGTGCTTCGGCCAGAATGCTGGTGAGCAGCAACGGCAGTACTGCCACAAGCACCGCGCGCCACGAGCGAAAGGCAATCAGGCTCAGAACAATTACCGCGGTATAAACACCAAAGAGCATCAGGTAGTTGTTGTGCTTTACCACCTGATTGGTAGCTGCCTCGATACCCGCACTGCCGGCTGCGAGCAGGAACTTCACGTCGTCGGTGTTGTTTTCCGTCGCGAACTGTTCAACCTCTTTCACCACCGCCTGCAAGGTGGCCGCCTTGTGATCCGCCAGATAGACGTACAACGACAATAAGTTGCAGTCCTCGTTGAATAAGCCTCGCGGCGCCTGGGTAACGATAGAGTTCAGTACCCGCTGGTTAGGCACCAGCTCCGCCCATTTATAGCTGCCTTCGTTGAACGCAGAACCCAATTGGCGGGCGAGATCGGCAAACGAATTACTGAGAACTACGCCCGACTGTTGGCCCAACCGCTGCTGTAACATGCGCATCTTCACCAGTGTTGAATAATCGGCGCATTGGTCAGCAGGGGTGGTGATCATTACTGCCAGCAGATCACTACTGGTAGCGTAGTGTTCAGTCAGATAGGCATTGTCACGGTTGTAGGTCGAGTTGGCGCGCAGTTCTGGCGCTCCTGCATCCAGATCGCCTATTTGCAGATGGGTGGCGACTACAGCCCCGCCTATGGCCAGCAGGACGGCTGCCGCAATGGCACCCGCGGCCCAACTACGACGGGTAAAGCGATCCAGGAAAAGCCAGAGTCCGCTTGGCGAGCCGAGCGCTTGCTGCTCCTGCGCCAACGCCCTGGCTGCGGCATGCGGGCTCACGCCAGTGAAGGTCAACAATATGGGTAACAGAATCAAATTAGTGAAGATCAAAATCGCCACACCGATGCTCGCCGTAATGGCCAGCTGGCGGATAGCTTCAATATTCACCAACATCAGTACCGCAAACCCTACCGCGTCACAAACCAGGGCTGTGAAACCCGCCATAAACAGACGCCGAAAGGTGTTGCGTGCGGCGTCGACGCGATTTAGTCCCCGACCGATGTCCTGCATCACGCCATTCATCTTCTGTGCGCCATGGCTCATGCCAATGGCGAAAATCAGAAAAGGCACGAGGACCGAATAAGGGTCCAGACGGAATCCAATTAACGGCAGCAAGCCGAGTTGCCACACGACTGCAATAAGCGAGCAGGCCACCACCAAAGCAGTACTCCGCACGCAGCGGGTAAACCAGAACACCATGACTGTGGCGATAAATACGGCGATGGCAAAGAACAGAAGAATTTGCGCCAGTCCGTCAATCAGATCCCCCATGACCTTGGCAAAACCCACCACGTGAATACTAATGCCGTCTTTCTGATACTTCGCCCGGATAGCCTCGATCCGCTTCGACAGCAGCCCATAGTCCAAGGCCTGCTTGGCCTGTGCATCAAAGTCCAGCAGCGGTACTACAATGGCACTCGACCGGAAGTCCGACGCCACCAATCGCCCAATCTCGCCCGAACGCAGAATATTGAGTCGCAACTCCTCCAGCCTACTTTGTGAGCCATCGTAGGCATCTGGCATCACCGGACCGCCATCAATACCTTCCTCCGTAACCGCCATCCACCGAACGCTACGGGTCCAAAGCGACTGCATATAAGAGCGCTCGACACCCGGTAGCAACAGGATTTCGTCGTTGATCTGTTGCAGCGTCTGAAGGTACGCCTTGTCGAGAATAGTGTTGCCATCAGTGGCCACGATGACCCTCAGGCTGTTGCCCAGTCCTTTTAGGTCACCTTCATGCGCCAGGTAGTTCTGAACATAGGGATGGTCATTCGGAATCACTGCCTTGAAGCTGGCATTGAGTTCCAGATGACGAGTCTGGTAAGCCAGGCCCACCGTTACCAACAAGCAAAGAATCACGATCAGCGCACGATGATTGAACAGCAATCGCTCAAGCCATGTACCCGCGCTTGGATCAAAAGGCTCATTGGAACCTTGGATATCAACCTTCATTGTGCGGATTCCCCTACTGCCAGACTCAGGGTCTGTACGCCTACCGGACCCACCAGCACCAAGTCATTGGCGCTCACCTGCACGGCGTCCACCGCAGGCAGAATTTGGCGGTTCAGTACATTGAAATGCTCTCCATGCTTATCGCCCAGGACCACCTGGCCGTTCTCCGCAAGCAGCACCAGACGTCCATCGACAAGTGACAAGCCGCCTTGCAGCGAGGCCGAGACACCGGTGTTGATTTCCTTCCAGGTGGCCCCGCGGTCCGATGACTTCACGGCATTCCCTCGCAGGCCATATGCCAACGCGATGTCAGGCGTAGCAAGAACGCCGAATAAAGTGCCGGAGTAAGGCTGCTCAACGCGCTGATAGTGGTTGCCGCCTTCACCTCGCAACAGCAACCCCTGCTCGCCTACCACCAGGCTCAAAGCTTGCTGGGTGGTGCTTGCATAGAAGTGCAAAGCGCCTGGATTGAGTGCCTCCATCGCCAACGGCGCCCAGTTTTTTCCACCATCATCGCTCTGCAGCGCTAAACCAAACGCCCCAAGCACCGAAAGACGGCCATCATTGAGCTGAAGTGTCAGGAAGGGTTTATCCGGGCCGTCTTCCAACAAATATTGCGCTTGGCTCAAGGCTTTCGAGGCCCGTTCATCCTGCTCGCCTCGTTGCGCTACATTACGCTGCGCATCTTCAAGCAGGATCTGCGCGGCCTTGATTCCATCGAGTTGCAGCTGCCAGGTTTCTCCACCATCAGCGGTGTGCAGAACCACACCTAGGTGCCCAATTGCCCAACCCTCAGCCGGCGTAGCAAAGCGAACCTGGGTCAATAGAACGTTCACTGGCACATTGGCTTGACGCCAGCTTTTCCCCAGGTCGTCTGAAAGAATGATCCGTCCCCCCTCACCCACCGCAACCAGGCGTTCACCCGTCTTGACGATACTGAGGAAGAAGCCCTTTTCAGGATGCGCTGCAACAGCGCCAGGCTGTAGCAGAACCTCCGGAACCGCAGGCGGTGCCGCGTGCAATAGGCTCGATAAGCAGCCCAGCAGGAAAGCAAACATCCATCTGCCGAATTTAATTTTGCTCATACTGATTGTCGCCCGATAAACAAACCGCGAACGGCGACGCAGTACGCCGCCGGTGACCATCGATTGCCAGTTAGCGCAGTGCATCCTGGGTCAGCGACTCAGCCGTGAAGTAGGAGCGTGGGCGAGGCTCGACCGGCGTGTAGTTACGGATGTACCCCGCAATGGTGTACGCCTGTTGTTGGAAGTCGAGACTCTGGTAAGGCAGTGTCACTACACCTGGCAGGTCATAGCTAACGCTGGTGTAGCCAATGCCGCCACGCCACAGTTTGCCTTGGGCATCCCACAAATCGGACATGACGATGGCCCAGCTGTCTTCATCCATATAAAGCTTGCGCTTGGGCGCGGCGTTACGCTTACCAGCCTTGAGCGTACCTTCTACTGCCCATACACGGTGCAACTCCCAGCGCACGACTTTGGGATCGATAAACTTCGCGCCCAAGGTTTGCTCCGGGTCGGCCATCAACAGTGCGTTGGTGTTGTAAGGGATATACATTTCCTGCTTGCCAACCAGCTTCCAGTCGTACTGCTCAGGCGAGCCGAAGAAGCCATACGCTTCGTCGAACTGGGCCAGACCGGAAACATAGAAGTTCGGGGTATCGAACTGCACGTTTGGCAGTTTGCGAACACGACGCTGGCCTGGCATGTACTGCCACGATCCCGGTTGCCGGGCGGAGTAGTCAGTCGGGAACAGACCGATCAGTGCTTCGCCAGCGCTGCGACCCGGCGCGGTTGTTTTGGCGCGGTGCCACCACCACCAGCCATCGAAGTCTTTCTCTCCCCCTGGCAACGAGTAGCGATAGAACTCATTGATATCGATGACCGACGTCAACGACCGACGCCCACTACCGTCCACCATGTAGAGGCGATAGAGCGTGTCGACCGCGGTTCCCTTCCAGGACAGCAGATGGTTCCAGAGAACCTCGGCACCGGTTTTCGGGATCGGGAACGGCGTGCCGCCGTAGCCATTTACGATCGCCAGACCGTCTATGGAAGAACTGGCGTTCACAGCGTTTTTAGCCGCGTAATCGTAAAACCATTGAGGAGCCGAAGCGGTACGACGAGTAGGAAACACATCGACACGATAGTCTGGGTAGTTCTTGAGCATGTGGTACACGCTTTCAGACAGTTTCGACTTGTGCTGATCAGCGTTTTGCGCGGTGATTTGCAGCGTGGACTTGTCATCCGGGAACGGTACCGGAGCAAATTGACCTGCCACATGCCCAGCAGGCTTGTTGGCACCGTACCCACCTGTCCATTCTGGAATTGTGCCGTCGGCATTTCCTGCGCGCTCGGCACCAACAGGCGTCAAAGTCCTGCCCAACTGTGCAGCCTGGTCGGGGCTAACGGCGGCAGATGCAGCTGTGGCCAAACAAAGGGGAAACAATAGCAGCGAAGCCATTTTATTCTTATTCATGCGCATGGTTCTCTTGTTGTATGTGCATAGGCAGGAAATTGTTGCCGTCACGAACTCATGTACTCCAGGGCTATTGATTGCAGTGGCCTACAATGTCGCCAGCAATGTCCCGGACATGACACTGACAGTCCATTCGCCGTATCACCTGTCCCTGCATAAAAAAGCAGGTGATACGGCGTTGTCCCACCGCTCATCGACGGTATCTTTCAGCCGATGACACCAACCTATTGGTGCCCTCACCTACCTACACCTATCGAAAGATAGCCTCGAAAAAACGTTCGCCGATTCAGTTTTCATGACGCTATCTTTCGGTAGGCGTCAACGCATTCGGCCGTCTACATAATGGACATATCCGCCCCTAGCAACGACCAATTCGGCCGAGGAAAAGCATGAGTGAACGTATTGAGAGCCTTACTAGCAGTGTGATTGATCAAATGTCGAATACACCCTCATTGCGCCTTCGCGAGATCATGCAGAGCGCTGTGAAACACCTGCACGCGTTTGCCAGTGAGGTGCGACTTACGCCTGAAGAATGGATTACCGGAATATCCTTTCTCACCGCGACGGGGAAAATGTGTAGCGCAGACCGCCAAGAATTCATCCTGCTTTCAGACGCACTGGGGGTATCGAGCCTAGTGAATCTGTTGAATGACCAAGACGGTATTGACCAGGCCACTGAAAGCAGCGTGCTGGGCCCGTTCTATCGGGAAAATGCTCCGGAATATGGACCCGGCGAATCAATGGCGCGCAACACCGACGGCGGCGAACAGGTGCAGTACTACGGCTATGTCACCGATACCCAAGGCAACCCGATCCCTTTCGCCAACGTGCAGATCTGGCAGACGGACGCGGCTGGCTGGTACGACATTCAGTTGCACGGCCAAGAGGTAATGGACATGCGCGGATCGTTTACCTGTGATGCCGATGGGAAATACTGGGCTTCAAGTGTGCTGCCGAAAAGTTATCCGCTGCCGGCGGATGGCCCGGTTCGCACGTTGCTCACGGCACAGCAGCGTCACGGCTACCGTCCTGCGCACATTCATTTCCTGATCAGCGCCGAAGGCTACGCGGAACTCGTCACAGCTCTATATTTGAACGGCGACCCCTATCTGGATTCAGACACTGTATTTGGCGTAACCAGCCAGAAGCTGGTAGTGACTCCATATATTGATGAACAGGCTCCCGACTCGCAGAAGCCCGCCATCCGCTACGACTTTCGCCTGCCTCGTGGCATCGTCGATTCAGGACGAGTGGGCGCTGACGTTTCGAAAATCAACTTCAGCTAGTAAAAAGGCGATGGTATTGATCCACTATTGGTCTAGGTCTGGCGCCCGTGTAGCCGTCACCGGCCTAAAGCGAACCGTGTACTGTGGAGTGGCACGAGCGCACCTTAATGCTGAAACCCACCAACCAGCTGGTTCAATTCGCCACTCAAACGCTGCAACGTATCACTGAATCGCCCACTTTCCCGCGCGCTGGTTACACCGGCCTCGGCCTCATCTCGCACGCGCACCACGCTAAAACTCACTTGCTCTGCAACGGTGCTTTGCTGGGTGGCAGCAGCGGTGATTTGTTGGTTTATTCCCTCAATCCGGGAGACCGACTCGGTAATCGCCTTGAGCGCGGCGTTCGCCAATCCCGTCTGTTCGACTGCTTGATGCGCCTGTCCCAGACTTTGCTCACTATGACCCATGGCCTGCCTGGTCAGCAGTTGCAGCAAGTCGATCGTCGTGGCGATCTCCATCGCAGCTTCCTGGCTGCGCCGAGCCAACGCTCGCACTTCGTCGGCCACGACAGCAAAACCGCGCCCTTGATCACCTGCGCGAGCAGCTTCGATGGCAGCGTTAAGTGCTAGCAAGTTGGTTTGCTCGGCCACCGCGCGAATGACATCGAGGATGCTGCCGATGCGGTCACTTTCTCGCGCCAGATCAAGCATGCTGGCTCGCGTCGCCTTTACCCCTCCTGCCAATCTATCAATGCGCTCCACTGCATCTGCTACCAGATGAGCGCCTGTACTAGCCTGGCTACCCGCTTGGCGTGCTGCCTCTGAGGCTTGTTGGATATTGCCTGCAACCTGACGCACGCTTGCGGTCATCTCAACCATAGCCGAGGCACTTTGTTCTGCCTCCTGATTTTGCCGCCATGCGGCTTTACCAGCTTCCGAGCTCACGCCAGCGAAGTCGGTGGCTACGCTGCCTAGTTGCGTCACCCCGGTCCCGATGCGCTCCACCAGGCTTCGCAATGCCAGCGTCATACTTTGCATCGAGGCCAACAACTGGCCTGGCTCGTCTCGGCGGGTAACGTCGAATTCAGCGCGAAGATCACCATCGGCGATGGCGCGCAGGGCCAACACCGCTCGACGCAATGGCAGAACAATCTGACGGTGCAATACGAGCGCCGCTAAAGTCGCGACGATTAGTAGCAACGTACTGCTGGTGCCCAACAAGATAAGAATTTTCTGGCTGACGACGAGCATATCGTTGCCTTGCGCCAAATAGGCAGCATAGCCTTGCTCTAAAAGCTTTGCCGCTTCGATATCAAGAGCAGCAATTTCTTCGGGGCTGGGCGATTCAATTTCCTGCCGTGTCCTCAACTTTTCGAACAGAACCTGGTAGTTGTTCGCCGCTTGCCTCATTTGAAGTAGCGCCGGGCGCTGAGCGCTTTTGGGATGGGCCTGCAGGAGTTCATCAAGCCGTGCTTGAGTGGCTTCCAACGACTCTTTTGCATGCTTGGCGGCGTCCAGCGAACCGTCGATTCGGTAGCTCTGCTGGGCGACCTCAGCCCGTAGAAGATGGATCTGACTTTCGGCAACACCAGTCATCAAATCCCCGCGTTCAAAAAGCGCGAATATTCCATAAAACCCGGCGCCAGCCACTCCGAGCGCAAGTAAAACGGTCAGGCCAAAGCCACAGAGCAGCTTGATGCCTACGGAAAAATTACTCACAGCGTGCCACATACCTGCCCCCATCGCGTGTACCGACAGCCCGAAACCCATTGAGGGTGCGCTGAGTGTGGTGTCGAGATTTTTATACTTTTGGTCGCCGGACCGCGCTGACGCGGGTCCGGCTCTCGGCTGAAAATAGCTTCTTAGGAGGCGATTCAGGCCGCGTCAAAAACACTCGGCGACGACTGACGCTCAGGTGGCAGCAGCAGGAAACCGGCGCCCCAGGCAAACGCCACAATCAATATGAAGTACAGCCATTGGCCAACATCCAAGGCGGCAAAAAACAAGGGCGCAGAAAGCCCCGCGCCAATGCCGGTAATTTGCCCTACCAGGCCGGCCGCGGTGCCCGCCATGCTGGCATCTGGTAGCGCCCTGGGCAGTAGCGAATAAACCAGCGCAATAAATCCGCCAACGCACAGCTGCTGCACAATTGCACCGGCAATTGCCAGCGGCAGCACGCCACTTGGCCAATAAAAGGCCAGGCCACCAACAACGGCAGACAGAAGGATCGAAAAAGACAAGGCGCCACTGCGCCAACCTTTGGCAAGCAATGTGCCAATCACCACGCTGCCGGCTACGCCACATAGGCTGGCCACCGCCATGATCTGCGCACTCAGACTCAAATCGAGCTCGTGTACTTTGTTGAAGTACAAGGCGCCCACCGCGCTGCTACCGACGCCAGCCAGCGCCGACAAGCTGAGACTCAGACCGAAGCGCACCACACGGCTATTACGAAGTACGGCCATTACGCTGCCGCCCACTGACAAAGCCCGGGCGTCCGGTAACCACGCAGCGCCTGCCACAAGCAGCACGGCTAGCCCTGCATGGACATAGAACGCCGTCTGCCAATTCGATTGGCCCGCGAACGGCGAGGCCAGCAGCAGCCCCAGGGCATAGCCCACCGGCATGACCGTAGACCATAGCGTCAACGCCTGAATCTGTTGCCGCCCCGTGGTGGCGATCATCAGTAACCCCTGTCCGGAAGTCAGCAAGGCCACCAACGCAATACCTTCCAGCAGCAGGCTGCCACGCAGCAAATTGAAATCAGTGGTCATGGCATTGGCTAGGCTGCCTGCACACATGGCCGCCAAGCCGACGATCAATAGAAGCTTTGGTCCAAAGCGATCTATCAGCCAGCCCATCAACAAACCGGCGAACGCCAACGGCATCAGTTGCCCAGCGATGGCGACACCCACCGTCGACCCGGAAACACTAAAAAAACGGCCTATGTCTTCAGCCAGCGGTCCCATCATGCCCAAGGCCGCCGTGCCAAATAGACCAAAGAGGTAAATCATCACTATCGGAAACCATTTGCCGTTCATCACAATGCTCGCGATCAGACTGATACGGTGACGCCAACCGGAACGGTGTCGCCCATATGCAAGGGAAATAGGTTGGTTTCAGCGTGCGGCATCGGCCAAGCTGTCGCGACGCTTGTCCTGCTTGTACGGTGCAGGTGCAACGGTGGCGCGAATGACGGTTTGGCGGGTACCCGGGCTGCCCCACAACACCTCGACCTGGGTGCCTGGCTGGCTCAATTCGGTGTCGATAAAAGCGAGTGCCAGCACCTTGCGAAAGTGCAGGCTGTAGCCAGGCGTGGAAGAGAAGCCAGCAGGCTTGCCATCCTTCAACACGGCATCTGCCCAGCACACCCAGCGGTGCGGGTGGGGAATATCGAGGAAATCGAATGGTGCTTCCTCACCAAACAAGGACGCATACAACCCAACGACATCGTCGTTGTTGAATTCGAGCGTTACGCGAGCACGTCGTGGATTAGGCGCTTCTCGCTCCAAGGCAGCACGACCAACGAACTCATGATCGAACTTGACACTTCTTCCCCAACCAAGCTCATACGGGCTGAGCAAGTAGTCGTCGATGCTTTCACCTTCAAAGCTGCCCTTGAGCACCGGTGTAACGCCTTTAAGGTCGAAATTGCGGAACATAAACTCCAAGTACCCTTCACTCTCGGCATTAAAGTTGGATGTCAGGAAATGCCACATCGTGGTCGGGAACGCGGCTTCCAGGTGGTTGATCATTGCGGTACGGCGGCCAAGCCGGCGAATACCATGGGCTTGACCCATTTCCAGAATGGCTTGATAGACCGCATCCCGATGCTCAGCGGCACCATGGAACTCAAAACCGATCTCGCCCGCCATCCCCTGACGCAGTGCCTTGACCGGGTGACCGGCAATAACCACATCGCCGAAATGCATGAATTTGATATCGAGCAGTTCCTGCCCCGTAACGGCCTGGCAGACAGCCAGCGCGGTCGGCCCGGACACCTGCAACTGAAAGGTCTGGATCTCTTTCCACTTGGCGTTGTAGTCACCTTTTTCGATGCTGAAAGCTGACCAGAATGCAGTACCGCCCTGGGTAGAGAAGCGCTCTTCGCCCAGGCGCATGACAATGCCTTCAGCAATGACTTTGCCATTCTGGTCGCACTGCACCAGGTGCTTGGCCTGGCCTACTGCGAAGTTTTCGACGCTGTTTATGCCAGTTTTGCGGAACAACTCCAGCGCGTCGGGCCCTTCGATTTCGACATCCCACAGGAATGACCAATCACCGACATAACAGGTCGACTTCCAAGACAACTGCTCGTCCTGCCAAGAGGTAAATTCCGGGCCGCCCCATCCAGGGTGATAGCCGGGGGTGCCTTGGCGCAGCATGTTGATAATGTCTCTGGACATATGGACTCCTAAATATGAAAACGCCACGCATTAAATCCCGCCCGGATGCCTTGTATCGGGGCTGCGGCCCCAATTCAGTACCAGGTAAACAAGCACCTGATGCGAAATCGGGGGCGCACGGGGCCTGCACCGCTAACTGAAGCGGCAAGCAAGTTGCGCAACAAAGATTGCTAAAGGTGCCCTCGAATGGGCCGTATCGTTAGAAAGTTCGTGTTAGCGACGCCATGACGAAATCACGACCGCTGTAGTAGTTGTTGCCTTCACTGCCAAAGAAGTGAGTCAGGTTCAAACCCAGCTTCCAATCCTGCTGGTAGATGCCGGTAATGCCGACGGTGAGATCGCCGCCTTTGTTCGAACCGTAGTTGTTGAATGCCGACGAAACGGGTGAACGACCTTTGAAGTTGTAACCAAGACCGATCGGCACCTGCAGATCCAGGCCAGGGCTGACTTGGTAGTAGTCAAAGGTTGCCAAACCACGCACCGCATATACGGTGTCATCGAGAAGATCATCACGCTGCTCTTTGTGTTCGGTCACCTTGACCAGGCGGTGTGCCGCCAATTCGCCGGCCAACGAGTAGCCATCCCACAACGCACCGCCGTTGCCGACGTAGATGGCGTTTATCTGCGCATGCAAGGTGTCGCCGAGCACTTCTGGATTAAGCACATTGCCAGTAGCTCTAAGCGCCTCGTCCTGACGATAGGATATCTCACTGCCCAGGTTGAGCTGACCAATCGAGGTGTTGGCACTGATACCGTACAACTTGATCTTTTCCTGGTAGCGCAGGAAGTACTCACCGATGGAGCCGTTGGTAGGATCAAAGCCGCCCGACGGCACAACTTCAACCTGTGGGGTTTTGTCGTTATAGCGAATGGCGTAAAGGCCAAGATCGAGGTTGAGTGACTCGGGGCGCCAACGCAGCGATACACCAAACTGAGGGGCGTCCGGCTCGTCATCGGAACCGCGATAAAAGTACACGCCTGGACCGGCGATGATCCGTTCTCCGCCTTCATCCACCATGTCTGCCGAAGAAATAAAACTGCCGGCCGGAGGAATACGGGTCTTCTCCCACTGGAACTGATAGAAGCCTTCAACCGTCCAGCCGCCTTCGAACAGGACGCTCATCGACAACTGTTTGGTAGGTAGAAACAACTCCTGCGCTTTGGTGTTTGGCACCGTCAACGCCTTGTACGCATCCACTGGCGCCATGGCGGCGGCTATGCCGTTGTCGGTGAAAAACAGGCTCTCGCCCCAGAGCAAGGTGTGCTGCCCCAGACGAACGCTGAGCGGCACATCAAACGGTGTAAATTGTCCCGAGACGAATGCATTCATCAGCTCAACTTTGCTGCCTGCCCACCTCTCGGTCTGGTGGGTGAACTCATCGTTGGGAACAGAGTATTGGTTCGCCGTACCCGGCGAGTCGTTGTCGTTGTGACGTGCGTAAACGTTGTCGTACCACGCAGCGGCACTCAGGCTAAGGCCAAAATTCCTGTATCGGGCATTGAGCTCAGTCAGCCAATCGACGCGGTTCATCATCAGCGCGCCGCGATCGAAGTTGTGCTCGGGGTCGTCAGCGTTGACGTTTTGCAGATTCTTGTCGCTGGGGCTGCTGGTGCGCGCGCCCAGCGAGTACTTGAGCGTGTTGTTCCAGCTAGCATCGATCTCGCCCAGCTCGAACTCATAAGCCTGCGCCGCACCGCTGGAAGCGATGGCGGCGAAGCCAGCAAACAATGGAATGGTTACCAACCTCCGCGAATCAAAGCGGAAGTTGGGGAGCGTGGTCTTCATTATTGTTGTTCTCCGGTCATTGTTTGAGACCTATATGAAGCGCCCGCTAAGCACGCTTCTACAGTATCGCAATAGGATCAGTAGATCCCTTGATCCAAACTAGAGAGCACACGACTGTCGAGCACCTATCCAAAGATAGAATCGAATAGCCATTTTCTCGGCCCTGCGCGCCCTTCTCTGTGCATATAAAACAAGCAACAAAAATGGCGCCTCGCTCGCAACCATTTGAAGCGCAATGATTCCCAAAATAGCAGTCCGTTCGCTCACTATCTTTGGGTAGGTGCTTCGGCAAACACGACGACGCAAACATGGCAGACACACGCATCGCTTAGAGTGTCTGTAGCGATAACAAAAAATACGTGGAGCCTGCCGTATGCCCTTTCTCAATTCGCCAAGCCGCACCTGCGGTATACCCCAATGAACAGGCGCACTTTGCTTAAAGCAGGGATAGTTAGCAGCCTCGTGCCGATGCTCAGCAGCAGCGGCATAAGCACAGCCCTGGGCCTTCGTCCCCAAGCCATGCTTAGCGGAATTATCAGCGACAGCCGTTTCAGTGCCAGCCAGGTTTTCGGTACGCAGGGGGCAAATCTGGGAGTGCGCCATTTCAGCAGCAAGGGCGATCTCACCTCGTTGTGGTTCCGGCACTTGGACCCCCTCTGGAAAAAAGAGCAGCTGTCCTTCGCAGGCCTGACCACCCGCGACAACCTTTTCTGCCTGGAACGCCTGGCCTGGGACCGTGGCATGCGCGTAGTCGCGCGCCTGGATCACCAACAAGTCGACGACAACCAACTGCTGCACACACTGGAAGGAACCGCCCTGCTCTCCGTTCCCGTCACGGAAAACATGCTTCGGCGAGCAACCTGGAGCATGGAGGTGGGCCGAGCAATCGCCACCTGCCCGCCCGAGCACCTGGTGGCGCCCTGTACGCCGCGAAAGGTACGCAGCGTCGGCTGGCTCGAAGAGCCACTCGTGACCTGGGTTATCGCACCCATTGCTCAAGCCTGACCCATTAAAATCAATAAACAGAATTGGCCTGGAGATAAATCATGTTGCCGCCCGGCATCGATTCCAACGTATTCGCCAAAGCGCTTGCTGAATTTACCAAAGTAGTCGGCAGAGATTGGGTGTTTAGCAGCGACGAAGATCTCAAACTCTACCGAGACGCCTACTCACCCTACATGGGCGAACCCGAAGAGCGCGTAGCTTCCGCAGCAGTAGCGCCGGATACCACTGAAGAAGTTCAAGAGATCGTTCGCATCGCCAATAAATATGGCATTCCGATTTATCCGATCTCGACGGGAAAAAACCTTGGCTACGGCGGTTCCGCGCCAACCTACAGCGGCAGCGTCGTACTTGATCTGAAGCGGATGAATCGCATCATTGAGGTGAATGAAAAACAGGCCTATTGCATCGTCGAGCCTGGCGTCAGCTACTTCGACATGTATCGCTACCTGCAAGAAAAGAACATCAAGCTGTGGATTGATGTTCCCGATCCGGGCTGGGGCAGCATGCTCGGCAACGCCATGGAACGTGGCGCCGGCTATACGGCATCGCAGTTTCGCAATCACTTCGACGCCCACTGCGGCATGGAAGTGGTGCTCGCCAGCGGCGAGCTGATGCGCACCGGTATGGGCGCAATGCCAGGCTCGAAGACCTGGACCATGTACAAGACAGGCTTCGGCCCCGCCGTTGACGGCATCTTCAGCCAATCGAACTTCGGTGTCGTCACCAAGATGGGTTTCTGGCTGATGCCCGAGCCGGAAGCATTCCTCAAAGGCTGCATCCACCTGTATCACTACAAGGATCTAGTGCCGCTGGTAGACCTGATGACAGAGCTGGAGAACGCCAAGATCTTCACCGGCTATCCAGACATCAATAGCCCGGCGATGGGTACACCCAGTCTCGCCGGTCTGCATGAGTTTCTTGCTCACGGCCCAAAAGAAATAGACCCGGAGTTCATGGCCATGATGGGCCGTGGCGCAAAACCGGAGGAGTACGAAGCCTACGCGAGTAAAAAAGGCCTGCCTTTCTGGAGTTGTGCGCTGACGTTCTATGGTCCGGAGAAAGTCATTCGAGCGCAGTGGGAATACGCCCAGGAGCGCTTCAAAAAACTTATACCAGGCGCCACCTTCGAGGAACGTGAGTTCTACAACTTGCCGCTCTCAGCCGAACAGGCCGAGACGGTGGAGTACCCAGCACAGTTCGGCATTCCCAATCTACGCACCTTCGCCATCGGCGCTCGCTCGACCTGGAACCCTGCCCCACCCACCAATGGGCATGCATGGTTCTCCCCGGTCATCCCACGTGACGGTGCCGAAATCCTCAAGATCAACGAGGTACTTGGCGGTGAAGCGCGCCGGCTTGGCATGCCTCTAATCTTTGCGATGATCGTTCCCGTCCCCTCCTGGGAGCGCAGCTTCACTTTCATCATTCCACTATTCATCAGCCAGGACCCGGCGCAAAACAAGAAGAGTCGGGAGGTATTTCGCCACCTGATCAAAGTGGCGGCACAAAATGGGTGGGGCGAGTACCGAACCGCGCCGACGTTCCAAGCAAACGTCATGGACACTTACTCCTTCGGCAATCACGCTCTCCTGCGGTTTCATGAGTCGCTCAAGGATGCGGTGGACCCAAAGGGCATTCTGTCTCCAGGACGCTACGGTATCTGGCCTCGCCATCTACGGGATAAACACCGCTATCAAGGAGGAGATACGGTATGAATCATTTCATTGCAGTTGCCACCCTCCTAGCGGCTGCCGGCAGCAGCTTTGCCGCTGAAGTACCCGCCGATCTAGGCAAGCAGGTTTATCAGAAATGGTGCGCGCCGTGCCATGCGCCAGGCGATTTTTATCCTGGAACACTGGCGTTGCGTGCCAAATACCGGGGTGCGCTGCCAGATGCACTGGAGCAGCGCACCGACCTTACGCCAGAGCTGATTAAATATTTCGTGCGCAACGGCATCACCATCATGCCGTTCTTCCGCAAGACAGAAATATCGGATGTTGAGCTCGACGCTATGGCCCAGTTCCTCACCAAGCGACCCGCTACGCCATAAGGGCCCACCCTTCACTATCCATAGATAGGTGAAGGGCTCCCGCCACCCCTCGCACTCTCTCCATTACTTCAACAACGATAAAAAGAAGGATTACTATGAGCACGCTTCCCAGCGGGGATCGACGCGTCGATTATTCGGCTTGGCGATGCCATAACTATTCTATTGGTGGCGCCCAGGTAGCGGTTCACCGCGCAGGCTCAGGCGAACCGGTAGTCTATCTCCATGGCGGCGGTACCTGGCATGGGCTGGCGTTCGCCACAGGTCTGCCCAAGCACTTCGAGGTATTCCTGCCTCATCACCCAGGCTTTGGCCTGTCTGAAAACAACCCCGACATCACCTCCGTCGCCGACTGCGTCGAGCACTATCAAACCTTGTTCGACGCTCTGAATCTAGAGCGCGTCCATCTGATCGGCAGCTCACTTGGTGGCCGTATAGCAGCCGAATTTGCCGCTCGGTACCCCGCGCGCGTGAGCAAGTTGATACTCGCTGCCCCCGCCGGCCTCATCGTGGCAGACCATCCCCTGCCGGACCTTTCCTCCGTGGCGCCTCAGGATTTTCCGGCGTACCTGGTCAGCGATTTTCAGTTACTTCTGCCGTTCCTGCCGACCGGTCCAGACGAAGAGTTCATGGCCATGCGCGAACGCGAGTTCGCCAGCATCATGCGGCTATTGCCCTCAGGCTTGGAAAACCCGGACATGCCGGCGCTCCTGCACCGCATCAGCGCGCCAACACTGATTATCTGGGGCAACGAGGATCGCCTGATCCCTTCCGGCCAGGCCAAACATTGGCAGCGGCTCATTCCCAACGCCAACTTCACCGTGATCGAAGGTGTTGGTCACCTTCCGCTGGATGAATCGGAGCGCGCCCGTCGCTCGGCGTTGGATTTTCTCTTCTGACCCAATGCGCCGCTGCAATCGAGCACTATCTTTCGGCAGGTGCTCCAGATTGCTACGGCCGCAACACTCAAGCGATATCACCGATTGCCTGGAGCCCGAATGCAACCGTTTACCTACAACGCCCTGCCTGGCCGAATTATTTTCGGCGCCGGTACCCTTTCACAGCTCGCGCAGGAGCTCACTGCGCTAGGGGCGTCGCGTGCCTTGATACTGACCACTGCGCGCCAGGAAGCGGCTGGCAAGCGATTGTGCGAGCAGTTGGGCAGCTTGGCCGTGGCTGTCTACGCCAATGCCACGATGCACACGCCAGTTGAAGTCACCAGAGATGCGTTGGAGGTCATTGCGTCGACCAACGCGGACTGCGTGATTGCCCTGGGTGGTGGTTCAACAATCGGGCTTGGCAAAGCGATTGCGCTACATACCGATCTTCCACAGATTGCGATACCCACCACATACGCAGGCTCCGAAGCTACCCCCATCATCGGCCAGACCGAGAACGGCCTCAAGACCACCCAGCGCACGCTGAAGGTGCTCCCTGAAGTCATTCTTTACGACGTAGATCTGACCCTGGATTTGCCATGGACTGTCACCGTTACCAGCGGGCTGAACGCCATTGCTCACGCGGTTGAGGCCTTGTATGCCAAGGACGCCAACCCGCTGATTTCAAACCTCGCCGAACAGGGCATTCATGCATTGGCAAACGCTCTGCCACGCATCAAGGCCAACCCCAAAGATCGAGATGCCCGCTCAGATGCCTTGTTTGGCGCTTGGGCCTGTGGCGTTTGCTTAGGCGCCGTGGGCATGTCGATCCATCACAAGCTCTGCCACACCTTGGGCGGCAGCTTTGGGCTACCCCACGCAGAAACCCACAGCATCGTCCTTCCGCACGCCATTGCTTACAACGCCGCGGCAGCCCCTGATGCCATGGCCCGCGTTTGTAAAGCACTAGGCGGTGCGAGTAGCGCAGCTAGCGGGCTCTTTGACCTGGCCAGCAGTTTGGGCGCGCCCACTCGGCTGGAACAGATAGGCCTGCGTGAGGAGGACCTGCCCCGCGCAGTAGAGATCGCGTGCTCCGCTCCCTATTGGAATCCAAGGCCCATCGACGCTGACGGAATCATGCAACTGCTCGGCAACGCATTTTACGGCCGACGCCCTTAATTTGCGGCGTTCAGCGACCCTGGAGAACACGATGGAACTTAACCCGCACATCCTTCGCCACCATCACATCACGCTAAACGTTGGCGGCGCTCAAGAAGATTACGACTTTCACACCAAAGTACTTGGCCTGAAAAGCGTAAAGAAAACCGGTCTTTATGATGGCAGTGAGCCCGTTTACCACTTGTACTATGGCAATGATCGTGGTGAAGAAAGCACCCTGATCACCTGCTTCCCGATGCGTCAGTCAGGCCGTAAGGCACGTCGCGGGAGTGGCCAGGTCAAGACGCTGGCGCTCTCCGTGCCAGAGTCGTCGCTGACCTTCTGGGCCCGCCACCTAACTGCCCATGGTTTCAAACCGGTGTTGATGCAGCGCTTCGGTGAGGCGCTGCTCCATTTCGCTCACCCATGCGGCATCGAGTACGAGTTGGTAGGCATCAAAGACGATAATCGCAAGCCGTACTCCAACGGCGTGGTTCCCTCTGAGTTCGGCATTCGCGGCACGCACGGCATTACCGTTTCCGTTCGCGATATGGAAAATTCTTCTGAATTCATGCATTACGGTTGGACCGGACGATTGCTCGCTACCGATGGTGCGTTTACTCGTTACGAGGTCGGCAACGGCGGCTCCGGCACTATTGTCGACTTCCAGCATGAGCCAAACCTGCCGCAAGGTTCTTGGGCTTATGGTGAAGGCACAGTTCACCACTGTGCCTTTGAGGTCACCGACCTGGATGTGCAACGCAGCGTGAAGCTTCATCTGGAAGGCATGGGCTACACCGATGTTTCGGATCGAAAGGATCGCGGTTACTTCGATTCGGTGTACGTGCGTACGCCAGGTGGTGCGCTGTTTGAGGCAACGGTTTCCAAGCCTCAAGGTTTCCTGGTGGATGAGTCTTTTGAAGAACTTGGCAAAACCATCCAGATTCCGCCGCAACTGGGCGCTCGCGCCGAGGAAATAGCGGCGTACCTCGAGCCACTGAAGTACTGAGGCGCGAGATGGCCAATAACCCCCACCTGTCCAAAAGCTTGCATTTTCTGGGTCCCTCCCCTGAAGACACAGGAGCCGCCACCGTGTTGATTCACGGCAGGAACCAGGGACCTGCGGACATGTTTGCCTTGGCCAAACGCCTAGACCTGCACGACATGCCCTATATCGCCTTGCAGGCGGCTGATAGCAGCTGGTATCCAAATCGATTTATGGCCCCATTCGAAGATAACCAGCCTTGGCTGGACTTTGCTCTGGCGCGCCTGGATCACGTGATTGCAGCGCTTGAGCGGAAGAAGGTACGGCGGGAAAAAATCGTCCTGCTGGGCTTCTCCCAAGGCGCTTGCCTGGCGTGCGAATACGCCTACCGAAACCCGCATGCCTATGGCGGCCTGATTGCACTGACTGGCGGGCTGATTGGCCCGCCGGGCACCACTTGGCAAATGCCCGTCGGATTGGCCAGCACACCGGTCTTGATGACGAACGGCGACATGGACGAATGGGTGCCACTGCAACGCACCAGCGAAACCGCACAGGTTTTCACGGAGATGGGGGCCAACGTACAGCTAAAGGTCTTCCCGGGGCGTCCCCATGAGATCAATGATGAAGAAATCGATCTTATCCGCCCTCGCCTGCAACGCCTGATCATGCCTCAGAAATATATTGCCTAAACGGCGCCAAAACGGAGATTACAACGCGATGTCCAACCCTACTCTCGGTTTTATCGGCCTCGGCACCATGGGTGAACCCATGGCTCGCCGCCTGGTTCAGGCCGGCTTTGCCCTAACCGTTTTCGACCTCAATGAAGCAGCGGTAGATCGTCTGCAGGCGCTAGGAGCTACCCGCGCGGCGGATCCAAAAGCAGTAGCCGATCACGCGCAGATCGTATTCGCCAGCCTCCCCACTCCCGATATCGTCAGTAAGGTAGCCGTTGGTGAAGGCGGCGTTATTCAGGGTGAGCAAGTGCGGGTATTCGTTGACCTTTCGACCACGGGCCCTCGCACTGCCAAAGCCGTCGCCGAAGAACTAAAGGCCAAGCAGATCGTCGCAGTCGATTGCCCTGTTAGCGGCGGTGCGGCCGGGGCTGAAAAAGGCACGCTGGCATTGATGGTGGCCTGCCCGAATGCAACTTACGAAGAGCTGTTGCCGATCCTGAAAAACATTGGAAAACCGTTGTTCTGTGGTGACGCCCCAGGGCTGGGCCAAACCATGAAGCTGGTCAATAACCTGGTTTCGGTTACCGCACTGGCAGTTTCTTGCGAAGCGTTGGTGATGGGTGTGAAAGCTGGCCTGGACCCACAAGTGATGCTCGATGTGTTCAATGCCGGTAGCGCACGCAACAGCGCCACGGCAGACAAGCTGCCGCGAGCCGTGCTGCCAAGAACCTTCGATTTTGGTTTCACCACGGCCCTTTCCTTGAAAGATACCCGTTTGTGCCTGGATGAAGCCGAGGCAATGGGCGTCCCTATGCCCGTGGGGAGCAGTGTCCGCACGGTATTGAACATGACCCGCGCCGCATTCGGCGACAACGCCGACTTCACCCGCATCGCCTGCCTGATTGAGCAATGGGCCGGAATCGAAGTGCCAACCCGTCTTTCAAACACCAACTGAACGTAGGATCTCGAAATGAACAAAGAACTCTTCGATAAGGGTTTTGAGAACCGCAAAGCCGTGCTGGGCGCAGACCACGTGGAGCGGTCCTGGGCTAGCGCCGATGACTTCAACCGCCCGGTACAGGAGCTGGTGACCGAATATTGCTGGGGTGCCATTTGGGGCGATGAAACACTGCCCTTCACTACCCGCAGCATTATCAACATTGCTGCACTTACCGCCATGAGTCAGCACCATGAACTGGGTGTTCACGTGAAAGGCGCGCTCACCAATGGCGTATCCAAGGAAGAGATCCGAGCTGTACTGATGCAAACGGCCATCTATTGCGGCGTGCCAGCAGCATTGGCTGCGTTCCGCACCGCTAGCGAAGCCATTAAGGCCTGGGAAGCTGAACATCCGTGATCGTTCGCTGCCGGCGTGAACGGCCGGCAGATTCGATGTATCAGCAAGCACGACACTGGGAGGCACTATGAACGCACTACCGGAGTATCAGGTATTCGCGCTTCGCTACGCCTGCATCGACCGTGTGCGGCGTGACAACTTTATCGACAGTCACGACGACCATGACCTGCCCATGCCGATGGACTATTTCGTATGGGTGATTCGCAACGATGAGATCGTGTATCTGGTGGACACCGGTTTCAACCAGGACGCAGCAGACGCGCGCGGCCGCCAGCTGCTTCGTTGCCCGATCGCAGCGCTGCAAACGCTTGGCCTGTCACCGTCAGATATCAATGAGGTGATCATCACCCATATGCACTATGACCATGCCGGTAACGTCGACCTATTGCCGCATGCGCGCTTTCATCTGCAAGAGTCGGAGATGCGTTTCGCCACTGGCAAGTACATGCTCTACCGGCCTCTGCGGCAATCATTCAACGTGGAAGATGTGGTCAATCTGGTGCGAGGGGTTTATCAGCAGCGTGTTATTTTTCATCAGGGTGACGTAACGCTGCGCCCCGGGATTGAGCTTGTTCATGTAGGAGGCCACACACTGGGGCTGCAAGCCGTGCGTGTTCATACCGCGAGGGGATGGGTCGTGCTGGCGTCCGATGCAAGCCACTACTACGCGAATATGGAAGAGGACTCGCCTTTTCCCGTCGTTCTGGACGTAGGCGTCATGCTGGATGGCTATCGAAAGCTTCTGGCACTCGCTGATTCGCCTGAGCATCTTGTACCCGGTCATGACCCGCTGGTTCGATACATCTACCCTTTCCATGGCAATCCGACGGACGACGTCGTTGCCCTCCATCTGAACCCAACTGCTCAGTAGACAAAGGACACATCTTTAAGCGATACATAAGTGCAGCCCCTAGGTTAGGGGCCTTAATAGTAATAAGAGGTCGAAAAATCGGCCCTTCCGCGGAGAGTCACTGCCATGCGCAGTCACAAAAACAGCTTATTTCAGACGCTGCAGGCACCTCTGCAGATCTCCCTTATCGCTTCCAAGCTGTACCCTTTAGCTACCTGCTCCAACCTGGTGCCATGGCCACGTTTGCTTAAACGCATGAAGGAGTCGGCCAACATTCCTTTGACCCTCGTGCAAGCACCACCGGGTTACGGCAAGACCGGGTTGATGAAACAGCACTACGACCAACTGAAACAGGCCGGGGTAAGAACCGCGTGGCTGTCAGTCGAAGAGGGAGAGCAAAACCTGGCACACTTCAGTGCCTATCTAAAGGCCGCGCTTGAACTGGTGGATCAAACCACACCGATCAACAGCCTGCTGACCCGTGTGGGTGAAACCAGCCTCACAAAATCGCTGACCGCACTACTTGAGCTGTTGCAAGGCGATCAAGCACCGATTTATTTTTTTATTGATGATGTGCACCACTTGGCCGGGAGTGATGCCGTTCGCTGCCTCTCCATGCTGATAGAACGCGCGCCGCCGCACCTGCACTTTGTACTGAGTTTTCGCGGTGAGCCGTGCTTATCGGTGGCCAGGCAACGCATGCAGGGACAGGTCGTCGACATCAACGTGCGCGACCTGCGCTTGAACCACGAGGAAACCGTCAGTCTTCTCAAACATCTGGGCGTTGAGTCCGTTCCCGAAGAGCAATGGGAACAATTGGAAAGCCGCTTGGAAGGCTGGACCGGTGGCTTGGTACTTGCCGCCTTGCTGCTGCGGCATGACCCCGACCAGGTCTATAACCTCGCCAACTTCTCCGGCGAACGCCGACAATTTTCAGATTTCTTTTTGCAGGACGTTCTGTTCCGCCAGCCTCAGGAGATCCGCGACTTCCTTCTGCAGACCTCCATCCTCGATCGCCTGGATGCCGACGTGTGCAATGCGTTGACTGGATCGCTGGATAGCCAAGCCAAGCTGCGCGAATGCGAAAGCCGCGGGCTGTTTTTGACGTCTATGGATGAGGAGCAACGCAATTACCGCTATCACCCATTGTTCGCGGAGTTTTTGCGGCGGGAGCTACGCCAGGCTGACGAAAAACGCATGCTGCAGTTACACATGATAGCCAGCGAATGGCTAATCCAGGCCGGTGATTATTTGGGCGGTTTCAATCAGGCATTCGCCACCAAAGATTATCTGCGTGCTGCGGAGATTCTCGATACCTACAACGTGGAAATCTTCTCCTCGAATGTGCACGCCTGGGCGCTGGTGGACATGCTTCCAGAAGATATCGCCATGCGCTTTCCGGCGATCATCCTCAGCCAGATCTGGCAGCTTGAAGTGCGCTGGCAGTTCGAGACCTGCCGAACCCTGCTGGAAAAAGCACGTGTACGGTTGAATCAGATCGAACGCGATCAACTTCTTCCAAAGGACCGTATTCAGACACTCCGTTATGAGTGGATGCATCGAGAGTTGATGCTGGGCATGCTGGGGGACGATCCATCGGCCATCCAGGCACAAGCCCAATACTTGCAGGAAAACTATAAAGACGCGTCAGCCTTGGTCAAAGGCAGTTTTTACACGGCAGAGCTATACGCTCGCCGTGAGCACTATCAGTTGGATGAAGTGGAACGACTAAATACGATTTGCATGGAAAACTTCACCCGTTTACCCAGTGAAGCGGGGCAAGTTTTCCATAACGCGGTACTGGCCCCCGCTCGGCTGATGGCCGGCCGCACCCATGCGGCAATCCAGTCACTCAGTACAGCGCTTCGCTCGGCAATCAAGATCACCGGGCACGGTTCTCCATTGCCCGCGATGATTGCGGTTCATCTGGCCAAGGCGCACTACGAGCGTAACGAGCTTCAGCAGGCCCGTACCCTGCTTGATCAATACCTTCAACAGGCCAGTTACATCGGCTTTGTAGACCAGGCGATAGCGGGATGGCTCACCCGAGCTCGGATTTCGATGATTGATGGCGACAAGGCCAATGCATTTAAAATGCTTGATGAGGCCGATGTCTTCGCCAACGAGCATGGTTTTGAGCGCCTTCGGCTATTCAGCCTCGCCGAACGGTTGAAATGGCTGCTACGCCAAGGCGAGGTCGATGAAGTGATTCGTCTGGGGCGCAAGAACAAGCTTCGCGGCCCGGTGAGCGACGTAGCGCCTGTTACGAATGTGAACACCCGCAATGAAGCTCGCGCTCTATGTTGGGTTCGAGTGGCCCAAGCGGAAGATCGTTTGCCTGAAGCCCTCAATCTAGCCAAGCTCTGGCATCGACACCTAGAAGCTGCCAATGCGGTGCGCAGCGCGCTGCGTTGGAGTCTGATCATCGCCCATCTTTCTTTGCTTAATGGGGACAAACGAGCGGCACAGCGTGCCTTGCGCCGAGCCCTGTTTCAGGCCGCGCCCTGCGGCTTCAAGCGGGTCTTCCTTGACGAGGGCGAGTGGCTGGCCCGCCTGCTTCGCGATCAATTGCAGGCGGCTGTATTGGAAGGTGAACCAGCTGATGTATTTGCCAGCAGCTTACTCGAAGGCATGGATGGAAAATTACCTGCCCCGACCTCGTCTACAGCCCCCATGTCCGAACAAACAAATGCCATGTTTGGCGCTCTCAACAGCCGTGAACTGGATATTCTGGAAATGGTCAGCATTGGCATGCTGAACCGTGAGATCGGCATCAAGCTCGGCATGACGGAGGGTTCGATCAAATGGTACCTCCAGCAAATCTACGACAAGATAGGTGTTCGTCGGCGCTCACAGGCAGCGGAAAGAGCCCGTCAACTGGGCATTCTGCGTTAACCCACCGCTGCACGTCATGCCTGCGGCGCCTCAAATCCTCTACCGCTATCCATGGATAGGTGCTTGGCCTTTTTGCTTGTCGCATCGTTGATAAAACGCAATACGACAAAACAGAGGAACCAAGCATGTCCACGGTTTATGACATCGTCGCTATTGGCTCTGGCCATAACGGCCTGGTTGCTGCTGCTTATCTAGCTGCAGCAGGAAAAAAGGTCTTGGTATTGGAGCGTAACGCCTGGTTCGGTGGCGGCGTAGTGACGCGCGAACTGACTGCACCAGGTTTCCTGCATGACCAGCACAGCGTCGGTCACATTTTTATCCAAGCCAACCCACTGATTCGTAATGATGAACTTGGGCTGCTAAGCAGATATGGCCTCAAGTACATTTATCCTGAAGTTCCGCTGATGACCGTTTTTGACGATGGAACCTCCATCAGCTTGTTCCGCGACCGCCAGCGGAACTATCGAGAGCTGGCAAAGTTTTCGCAGCAGGACGCGGACGCATACCTCAAATTTTCCGAAATTGCGGCTCATTACCTGCCGATGCTGATCGGCACGCTTTATTCAGCCCCCGTGCCGATGGGTGCACAGTTCGCCATGATGGACCAGAGCCCGGAAGGCCGGGAAATGTTCGCCACCATGATGAAAAGCAGCTGGGAGATCATCACCGAATGGTTCCAGCACGAAAAAATTCGCCTGCACTTCGCACGAATGGTGGGCGAGAACCTGGCAAGCCCGGAAGAAATGGGTTCAGGCATCAGTCTGTTCATGTTTCTGGCGTTTATGGAGAAGTACGGGATTGGTATTCCAGTTGGCGGTAGCGGCGCCCTGACTGCCGCGCTGATCCGCTGCATCGAAGCCCACGGTGGAGAAGTGCGTTCGCAAGTCGACGTGGCCGCGATTGAAACCAAAGGCGGGCGCGTCGCCGCGGTTCGTACTCACGATGGTCAGCGCTTTGAAGCAAAAGATGCCGTCATCGGTGGTATCCACCCGCACTTGCTGCGCGGCTATCTCGAAGATGCCAATGTTGCTCCTCAAGTTTTTGAGCGCGCCGAGCGCACCGCTACCTCACCGTGCGCCTGCATCACCATCCATGCCTCGCTGAACGAAAAACTGCGCTTCCGTGCCGGTGAACACGTTGATCAGGCCGCGTTTGTTGAACTGCTGCCAGTAAGCGAGTCCCGCTTTCGCCGTTCGTTCGACGACGTGCGCTACGGTGAACTGCCAAAAGACCCGCTACTGGCGCTGGTTTCCCCAACCAATATCGACCCAAGTCGTGCGCCAGCAGGCAAAGCCACCATGCATGCGTGGGCCTATGTCCCCTTCCAGATTGGTCGCCACCCAGCGGAGTACTGGGACACCATCAAAGAGGAGTACGCAGACCAACTGCTGGAGCGCATGGCGCCTTACTTCCATAACCTCGATAGCGCGCTGATTATCGGCCGTCATGTCGACACACCACTGGATATGCAACGCACCTCCCCCAGCTTCCAGCGTGGCGACCTTCATGGCATCGCCGGCTATCAACACCAATTTGGCGCTCATCGCCCCACTCCCGACCTGGGCCGCAACACCGTGCCCGGGGTCGAGCGGCTTTACCTGGTGGGCCCATTCCAACATCCGGGTGGCGGCGTGTTCGGTGCCGGCCGCGCAGCAGCCATCCGCGTATTCGACGACCTGAAAATGAACTTCAGCCAATTCAACAAGGCATAACCGAATGAAACTGTACTCACCCGATGGCAGCGAGCTGATGAAAATCGAGGGCTTGGAGCGAGATGGCAACCGGCTGGTGCTCAAAGGCACAGCCTTTGGCGCCATGCCCATCAGTGCTCAACTGCGTCCTGAAGAATTGCGTGGCGGCTTCAAACTGCTGAACGCCAAGCTGGTGTTGTTTCTTGTCGGCATGCTGCTACGCAAATAAGGTTTCCCTTGCCGTGTTTACTAACGCGGACCTTCCAACCCTATTACTTTTTTCATCGTCAAAGACGGGTTGCTGAAGGTCGTGAAGGGGGACGCAGAGCGCGCACCCGCCGCCGTAGCGTTTCAGCCGTAACCCTAAAAACCACACTAGAACAACAAGAGGAAAACACGATGGCTGATAGCAAGCACATCATCATTGTTGGCGCCGGCCCTGCAGGTCTCGTTACCGCCTTCGGCCTAGCTCAGCGAGGCGCTCGCGTCACCGTGATTGATCGCGAGGCAAAAGTGATCGATTCTCCCAGGGCGATGGTTTACCTCCCATCGACCGTAAAAGCGCTGGAAAAAATCGGCCTGCTCGAAACCGCGAAAAAGCTCGGCCCGGAGAGCTACGACTACCAGTGCTATTTTACCCAATCCGGCAATATAGGGCGCATGGATCACCGCCTGGTCGAAGACCTGACGCCGTACCACTATATTTTGCACTTCGGCCAGGACGTGCTCGCCAACATGATCCTCAAACGTTTTCAGGCCCTTCCTGGCAGCCAAGTGCTGTGGGGAACCATGCTTGAGAACATCCAGCAGAACGGCGATCAAGTTATTGCGACAGTCAGCGACAGCAACGGCTCGCGCCAGCTTGAAGCCGATTGGCTAATCGGCGCAGACGGTGCGCGCAGCACCGTACGCAAATTGATTGGCGCCTCGTTCGACGGATTCACCTGGCCCGACACCTTTATGGCCACCAACATCTATTTCGACTTCGCCAAGCTGGGTTACGCCGACTCCAACATGATTTCGGACCCCACCCACTGGGCCGTGATCGCACGCGTAAACAGTGACAATCTGTGGCGAGTTGCATACGGAGAAAGCAGCGACCTCAGCGAAGAAGAACGCCTGGCACGCGTCGACCAACGCCTCCGTCATTGGCTGCCAGAGGGCGCTGAGTACCGCCTGGAACGCGCCAACTCTTACCGTGTTCACCAACGCTCGGCCTCGACTTATCGTTCCGGGCGCGTGCTACTCGCCGGCGATGCTGCTCACGCCACTAACCCGATTGGCGGCATGGGATTCACTTCTGGCATTCAAGATGCCGTGACACTGATCGACTGCTTCGAAAAAATACTTCGAGGAGAAACCGGCGAAGAAGTGTTTGATTGGTACGCCTATGAGCGTCGCCGCATCTTTCTTGAAGTCGCCAACCCGACGGCAATCGAGTTCAAACGTCGCACTCAAGAAGCAGACCCGGTAAAGCGTGCTGAAGACGAGCGCAACTTCCTGCATCTGACGAACAACCCCGAGATGCTTCGCGGGGCATTGATGTCTGTCTTCGGTCTGGAAAGCCGGCCTTATCAGGCAGATTGGCGTGACAGCCTTCTCAGGCAGGACCAGCTAAAAAGCGAAACCGATAAAAAAAAAGCATTAGTGGGCGGTACGACCGGAACGCTTCGTGTTACCAGTGAGATTGAGTAATCAGCTAAACAAAAAACCGCCTCAGCAGATTGTGTGAAAACCTAGCAACCAACGTAGCACTCAAACAAAATGCTCCGTATCGAAAGATACGAAGCATTTTTCGTTATGGCTTACGTCAAAGGAGAGTCGCGCAGCCGGGTTAATCGCAGAAAATTTGGTGTCACCACTTCGGCCCGCCCTCCGCTAGCTGAAGTTCGCCGCGGCCAAATGAGAAGTTTTCGTTCGGCACAGGAACCAATGAGATGAAGATGTCATCGGGTGATACACCTGTAGCGTCGACGACCAAGCGGTTGATAGCGGCGGCTAGCTTGCGCTTATCTTCAAGAGGTCGATGAGCGCCGACAAGAACTGTGATAATCATTGCCTGAGCCGGATCACGGTTCATCTCCATGAAATTCGGATGCAGGAACAACTCATCGGGGCCATGCTCGGTGAGCATTATGAAGCGGTCACCCTCTGGTATCCCTAGCCCCTGGACGAGCGACTGGTTCAGGGCATCAGCTATAGCCCGCTTTTCTTCACTCGAGAATCGACCCTTAGGGATGTGTGCGCTGAAAACAGGCATGGCGCCTCCTTGTTTGATTCACAAGCGTCTAGTGAAGGTATTTGGCCCGACCAACTTAAGCTCAGCCATCCTAGTAAAGATAGCTGAGCTCAGCAATGGCTCTGGTAGGCTAAGCTACCCCTAGCGTTGGGCTCGGAAAGGTGTGTTGGCCGGACGCATACCCCCGATGCCTTATTCAGAACAGTGGATGTTGGTTCGGACGTCTGGAGGGGTAAGATTATTTTTGTGATCCACTTCATCAGTAGCGGAGCAAAGCTCCGTGTTTATGAAGTCAAAAATACTTGCGCTTCCGGCTTTGCAGGCTAAGCCAACAGGGCAGACACAACGTGCCCACCCTCCTTCGCTAACACGATTAACAGAACACGGTTCCAGCACTACTTCGCGTGAGGCAAGTCGACCACCGCAGGCGCACGCTTGCCGAGGATCATATCGGCCGCTTTCTCAGCGATCATGACCACCGCCGCATTGGTATTGCCGGCGATCAGTGTCGGAAATACCGAAGCGTCAACTACGCGAAGACCGCGTATCCCTCGTACTTTCAGTTGCGGATCAACTACCGTGGTAGCTGGGTCATTACCCATTCGGCAACTGCAACCAGGGTGGTGAACAGTCACAGTGGTACGCCTGATGTAGTCATCCAGAGCCGCATCTGTTTCAACCTCTGATCCAGGCAGAATCTCCCTTGCCTGGTACTTATCGAAAGCAGAATGTTTAAGCATCTGGCGAGCCAGTTTGAGGCCGTGACGCACCACTGCCAAATCACTTTCATCTTCATAGAAGTGTGGGTCGATCAAAGGCTTCGCTGCTGGATCTGCGCTCGAAAGGCTAACCCGGCCGTAACTTTTCGGCCGCACTGCGATCGAAAGTATTCCGTACCCATGGCCGTAAGGCAGCAGCGTAGGTTTCGGCCCGCGGTGCGCAGGCATGAATACCAGCTGCAGGTCTGGTCGCTCCAACTCTGCAGAAGTACGCAGAAAGCCGGTAGCTTCAAATACATTTCCCCCTATCGGCCCACGCCTCCACAGTAAGTACTCCGCGAGGTTCCCGATATTTCGCAGCATGGAGCGCGCCGACACTCCGTACGAGGTGTAGTCCTTGTCGGTATAAACCTGAACTGCCGCACTAGGATGATCACGCAGACCAACGCCGACGGCGGGAAGGTGATGGATGACAGGGATGCCGACCTTTTTTAACTCCGCACTATCACCGACACCCGAGCGTAACAAGACGGCAGGCGAACCATACGCGCCGGCTGAAAGGATCACTTCCATTCGCGCACGCAGCTCGCGTGGCTGCCCCTCCACCAGATAGCGCACACCGATCGCCTGGCCGTTTTGGATAATCACTTTGTCGACTAACGCATTGGTAATAACAGTCAGATTCGCGCGACTCGCCGCAGGGCGAAGAAAGGCGGTGGACATAGATTCTCGCCGGCCATTGCGAATAGTTGCCTGACGCAGTCCCATTCCTTCTGGATCGGCGGCATTGAAGTCATCGCATTCCGGCAACCCAAGCTGTTTGCCCACATCAAGAAAGCTGTGAACCAGCGGATTCGGCCGGGGCGGATTGGCCACGCGCATTTCGCCTCGGGTGCCGTGATACGGCGAGCCTGCATAAGGCGGATTGTCTTCGGAGCGTATGAAGTAAGGCAGAACTTCTGCGTAACTCCAACCGATGGCTCCCTCCTTCTCGGACCAATCATCAAAATCCCCGGGGTGGCCACGAAAATACACCATGCCATTAACCGAGCTGGAGCCACCCAGCACTTTGCCGCGTGGGATCACAAAAGGCCGGTTGCCCAGCCCGGGCTGCGCCGTACTCTCGTAAGCCCAACTGAACTGCGGCTTGCTCAACGCAGCGGCTACGCCGGTCGGAATGGTCAGTACCCAGTGATCGTCCTTGGGGCCCGCTTCGATAAGTGCGACGGTGTTGCGGCCCTCTGCGGACAGGCGATTGGCGAGCACGCAACCTGCCGAACCACCACCGACGATGAGGTAGTCAAAAATTTCGTTCATGGCAAAAGGCTCACACTACGGCCGATACGGCGAGATCAGATAGACGCTGGAAGCGCTCAATGTTGGCGGCCTGCGTCATCACCCCGGCGGTCAGGCAGGTGAATACCAGATCCAGGCTGGGGTCGATCCAGAACATCGTGGTGCCAGCACCGTAATTACCAAAGGTTTCGGTGGAAGTCAGCGTGCCAAACTGGTGGTGAACGATGCGCTCGCCCCGTACGCTGAAACCCAGGCCGATATAGGCCGGGGGCGGATCGATCCAGCCCGCACGCAGGGCTACGCCTCGATACAGTTCGTTATAAAGTTCGCCTGTCTGGTTGCGCCGAGCGACTTCGATCATACGTGGCGAGAGAATTCGCACGTCATCGAGCTCACCACCACGGCGTAGCATTTCGGCAAAGCGCCACATGTCTCCAGCAGTTGATACAGCGCCTACGTGAGGGGCCTCGCACAATTCCTCCTCAAACAGGCTGAATGGGCCCGGTTGGGTCCGGCCCAGACACTTGATCGGGATTACCCCGCGCATGTCAGGCACCACCTTGCGCGAGCGAAGATCGGATCGAACCCCCATGCTGGTATCGCGCATCCCCAGTGGCTCAAACAGGTCTTCGCGCATCATCTCACTGAAAGACCGGCCTTTGGGGTCGGTACGGCGCAACATCTCGCCAACCAATACCTGGTTGGCGACGGGCGAATAATCGCAGCGTTTGCCCGGTTCCACACTGGCGTGAACATTTTCACAGACCGCCTGAACCAGTTCATCAAGGCGGTCCTGGAACATGTCTGGTTTTGGGATCCATACGCCCGGCATGCCTGTGGTGTGCGTCAGAAGGTGATACAGAGTCACGTGCTCACGTGGCAAGCCTTTGAATTCTGGAATCACATCCACTACCCGGGTGGTCAAGGCGAAACGGCCGAGCTCAACGGAGCGGAGCGCGAGCACGTTGGTCAGCGCTTTGGTCAGCGAAAAAATGCTGAACACAGAGTCTCGCGAAAGTGGACGAGTTTGCTCGGCATCGGCACAGCCAATAGCAGCATCCAGGCCGATTTCATCGCCCAACGACACTCGAATTACCGCGCCGTGATAGTCGCCACGGGAAATGTCACGCTCTATAACCGCACGTAGTTCTTCCAGACGCTTCGCTGAAAAGCGACGCTCTGCATTCATAGTACCCATGTAAACCTCGTGAAATTCAGGGGGCTGTTCAACCGGCAGCGACAATTCCGCCGTCTACGTTGAGAACGGTGCCGTGCACGAAACTGGCATCGGAGCTGAGCAGAAAGGCGATAGCGCGAGCGTTATCCTCATCTTCACCGAGCCGGCGAAGTGGAATATTGGCTGCACGCTTGGCATATTCTTCGCGGGATACGTAGGCGACAGCTCCCGGCGTCGGCACCGAACCTGGCGCGATGGCATTTACCCGCACACTACGGGGTCCCAGCTCCGCTGCCATGGCACGCGTTACTGCCAAGACGGCGCCTTTAACAGCGGTATAAACTGACGCATTGGGATAGCCGTGGTATGACACGGGCGAGGCATAGTTAATAATCGAGCCACCGCGCTTAGGGTCCATATTGGCGAGCAAGGCCTGGGCCCCCCAAAATACGGTTTTAAGCCCACCACCGAGCATCAGGTCCATCGTCGTTTCGGAGATTGACTCGATAGGTTCGTAGCGCAGCACAGATGCATTATTCAAAACCGCATCGAGGGGCCCGACCTCTGCGGCAAACAATTTCGCAACCTCGAGAAAAGCATCGCGAGAAGAGAGGTCAGCCACGTAGCCATGGGCGACGCCGCCTGCCTGGCGAATGGACCTGACCGTATCCGCGCACCCTTCTGAATCTACATCGCTAACACCGACGTTGGCTCCGAGTGCCGCAAGGTGCTCAGCCGTGGAGCGCCCAAGCCCTCTCCCAGCCCCGGAAATCAGTACGTTGAACCCCTTGAAGTCGAAACTCATGGCTGCGTCCCCATGAGGTTCACCATCACGTAATGGCTGTCCATGTACTCACGGATGGTTTTGATCCGACCTTCTTTAATGATAAAGGCCCACGCATACAAATTGTTATAGGTGCGACCGTTGCGTAGCGTGCCGATCCCACGGGTTTCGCACATAACCTTGTCGCCAGCGGAAACCATGCTGTCGACGTGAACCTTGGGGTCACCATCAACGAACAACCCACGAACAGGTGCCAGAAACTCCTCACAGATAGCCGCTCCTGTGTGGGTGCCGGCGCCGGGTACATTTTCCAACATTGGAGTCCAGGTAGTGTCCGGATCGATAAAGGCACTGAGCTCTTCCAGGTTCCCGCTGCTCAGCGTGGTGAAAAAATCCAGAACCAGTTGCTCATTTGCACTAGCGGCACTTGTCATATCGCTTGTTCCTATTGTTGTTTTTTTCGGCTCTGAGAGCAGGCCTTCAAAGCTCCACGCCTGTTCATGGCTATGAACGCGCCCTGCGGTAGGCTCAGGAAAATGGCTACCAATAACCAAGGCATCACTGTCTTGATAGCGCGTAAGGAAGGCGCGGCGGGTGCAACAGGCCTGCGGCTGATCGTGATCGAAGGCGCAAGGCTTATCGGGGATCGCCATTTGTAATGGGTGATGCATGATGTCGCCGGTAATAACGGCGACCTGACCCTGCGATTCGATATGTACGCTGACATGTCCTGGCGTATGGCCAGGTGTTGGAAGTAATTGAATTTCCTTGCAGACAGGAAATTCTGTGTCGATCAGTTCGGCCAACCCGGCATCCATAATTGGCTGCAAGGAGTCAGGAACGTGGCCTGCGTGCTGCCAATCTCCTGATTCGGCCAGGCCGATCATGTAATCCCATTCAACCCGACCAAACAGATAACGCGCATTCGGAAACGTCGGTACCCACCGGCCATCGACCAGATGGGTGTTCCAGCCCACATGGTCATAATGCAGGTGTGTACACAGCACCGTATCGATACTCTCAGCCGGATACCCAGCGCGCTGAAGGTCCTCTAGAAACGGGTTATGCATGTTGTTGAAGATGTCAAAGTAACGGTTCCGATCATTGCCAATGCAGGTATCGACGATGATTCGGCGCTCAGGCGTTTCGATGACAAAGCATTGCCAAGCCACCAACATCTCGCCTTCAGGCGAGAGAAAATGAGGTTTGAGCCATTCGTGGTGCGGTGTTATCAGTGAGTTATCGTCATCGGGAAACATCAACGTCACGGGTGCACTGACCGGCGCGGTTTCTATGATGCGAGTGATGAGTACCTCGCCTACTTGCCAGCGGCGAAAGTCTGGAGCTGTCATGGCAAAGTCCTCAGCCTTTAAGAGCTATGCAACCGCGTCGGGAGGAGAAGCGCCAGCCGTCGGCGGTGAGGACAAACTCGTCATCAAACTGGCCGTACATAGGCGTACCTTCGACGGGCGCTGGCTGGGGCGCCGCCACATTGCCGTTGGACACGTAGGTAAGATAGCTTCGCCCTTTCGCGGTCGTGGACGAAGTTTGCTGGATCAAAATGGTGGTCATAATGTGGCGCGCGAGACGCTGGGGACGCTCACGAAACATGGCTCGAATGGCTTCTCGGCCTTGGACATAATCGTCAGGCGCAAGCGGGCGAGAGAAACGCGCATCTTCCACAAACAGCTCGGCGATACCATCGTGGTCCCGGTCGTCGTTTAGCTGGGCAAAGACCTTTACCAATCGTTCGCATGCCCACTCAGTGGCGATGCGTTGATCAAGGCTGACTACATGGACGGGAGGGGTCGACATGGGGCTCTCCTTTTATTATCAAGGCCCCAATTTCCTGCCATTTCGGCTGCTGAATCGCCTGTCCAAAGATAGGAGGGTCGACCTTCGCTTCTGGACGACATCACTCGTTATTCAGAGCCCCAACGTTGCGTACTGGGACATAACGAAAACGCCTTTTTCCGATTTTTAGTCAGAAAACGGCGCTCAGCATTTGGCCACATTAGGTTGCTATTGCTCAGTCTCGACCTCGTAGTCGACCTGATAACGCGATAGCCGAAGCCCAACGAGTTCGTCACGGACCCGTAAATGTTCAGGGTGCGTCGAATAGGCCTCCAAGGCTTCTGCTGACCCGAACTCTGAATAGAGTACCGCTTCGCAGGAATGGTCGAGGTGCATATAGTCAATGCCAATCTCGATATGCGACATGCCCGGTATAAGGCCACGCAAGCCCTCGAAAGCTTCTTTTATTTTAATAGCTGCAGCGGTGCGCTCTGGCTCGGTGGAGCCCGCGAGCTTCCACATAACGATGTGTTTGATCATCAATTCGCCTCTATCATCAAGCAGGTAACGTTATAAAAGCAGAAGAGTTTGACGCACCTTTTCAATGAAAAAACCTATCGTTAGATAGTTCATCTTTTCGGAGCCATGTGCGACGTGCGCAGCGGCCACGCGGTAAAGAAGACGAAGGATCCGATCTCAACCTAATTTTTCCAAATGCGATTGACAACCGATGACCGATTTGTAATATCGTCACGACTCTCCCAAGCGCTGCTGCGCACCATGGGAGGAGATTTAGCAATATCGCTCTGAATTTATGGCACTAAATACGAATTTTTACTTATGGCACATTTTTTCAGAGGTTTGAATAATGAATTACAGGCTCCCCTCTAATTCGCTACTTTATCAACAAGCACGGAATAAATTTCGAGAACCGGAAATAAGGACAGCAACCGCACGGAAGCCTAAGGAGTAATATGTTATCTTAGACAGTACCTAGCGGGTCTGCCCTTTGAAAGGAAGCCCTCTATGCACGGACCTAACAACTTCAACGAGTTTGAAAAATTATTCTACAGGCCCATCGAAGCAGCCATTCGTTGGTGCGGCTTGATGGAATACGAAGCGAAAATTCTTGCAGCTGCCTGGGATAGCCCCGAAAAATTTAACACAGCGTTTCAACAATGGCCGTTCCTTTATAGTCATCTTGAAAAAATTCTGGATGCCATACGAAATCAAGAACTGCGCTATGGTGCTTTAGGCCACACCGTCGCGCCAGGTACGCCTGTCGATCTCAAGTTGTTAACCGTTCGGCATTCGGATTTAAAGTCGTGGATATCTCATTACTACCCAGATCAGCGACCTTCCTTTCTTTTTCATCCAACCGCTACTGACGAAGCTGTCCGCTATGACACCTACCTTATTCTGCAGGCAGATAGGGAAGCCCTTCAGGTACAGTTAAAAGTAACTGAAGCGAGACTTCAGGAGGTGTTGGACGAACTGACGGCCGCTGGATTGGAGCGCGAAAGTCTTCGCTCTTTAGCTGAGAACAAAAAAGACGTGAGCGAACATAGCAAAACCAGCTTCCTCAACATCATTGGAGCGCTAGTCGAAACCATGCTCGGCTCCTCCGAAGCCGGAAGACGTCATTCGATATTCAACAGCCAAACCTCAATCGTCGATTCAATAACCGCACACTACGGCGAGGTTCCTGGGTTAGGTAAGCGTTCACTAGATGAAAAATTTGCTGCTGCTCGACGTAGCCTGGCCCAAGCCAGGCGGTAATGATTGCATTGCAATATCGTCAATTGCTTTGCAATGACTAATCTCATTTTCTGATATTGAATTCAGGTCACTTCCCAGATGCGCCAACCGACGCCAGGAGCGACCAGCATGTCAAGCCAGTACTCACCCACCACTAAAGAACCTCAACCACAGGTGGAGCGTCACATCATGCGGCGTGACGAGGTGGAACGGAAAACCGGCTTCAAACGTGCGCATATTTATAGCCTGATGAAGGAAGGCAAATTCCCTCAAGCCAAGCGCATAGGATTGCGTGCTGTGGGCTGGGACTCGCTAGAGATCGAACGGTGGGTTACCGAGCGTTTGGCGCAGCGGGGCTGATGCTATGCGCGTAGTATCGGTGGTTTCCACTAAAGGTGGAGTAGGCAAAACCACAGTAGCCGCCAACCTCGGCGGTCTGCTGGCGGACGCTGGCCTGCGTGTTCTGCTACTAGATCTGGATAGCCAACCCACCCTCTCCAACTATTACGCCTTGAGCCAGAAAGCTGTCGCTGGCGCGTATGAGCTCATTGCATTCAACTTAACAACGCCTGCACAGATTGTTTCCAGGACCGTGATTGCAGGGCTCGACCTGATCGTCTCCAACGACGCTCAGGGCCAGTTGAATACATTACTACTGCACGCCCCTGACGGGCGATTACGGCTGCGCAATTTGCTCGATGATTTCCGCCCCCGTTACGACCTGCTTTTGATCGACACTCAAGGCGCGCGTAGCGTGCTGCTGGAGATGGCCATCCTCGCCTGCGATATCGCCCTCTCCCCCATCACACCGGAAATGCTAGCCGCCCGCGAACTACGCCGCGGCACTTTGAGTTTACTCAACGAACTCGAACCGTTCCGCCACCTGGGCCTTCCACCGCCACCCTTGCGATTGCTACTGAACCAGGTGAACGCCATTCGAATGGACGCCCGGATGATCATCAGCGGTCTGCGGGAGACTTTCGCTGGGGCTACCAACATCTTGGTTCTAGATACCGTAATTCCAGACCGAGTGGCGTATCTCAATGCCGCCTCCCTTGGCCTACCGGTCCATCGAATCGAGACACGCCGGTCATATAAGCAACGTTCGCCATCGGCGCTGGAGATCATGCAAGCACTGGCCATCGAGTTGTTTCCGGAATGGCGCGAAGCGATGTCTAGGGTGAGCAGATACGCAGAGCTTCGATAAGACGAAGGACGGTATTTGTCGCCAAATCATCTTTGTTTGTTCAACCTTGAGGCCAACAGTGTTTGGCGAGGAGTCTTTTGATGTTGGATCAGCTTCCCATCATCGTTCAGCCATCCATTCGACAAGATCATCCACCTAGCGAGGAATACTGCACCGTGGTCGTTCGCCTGCAGCGTGGGCGCTCGGCCATGGGTCGGTTTCTCGCGGAACTGTCTCGGTATTTCGAAAGTTCGGGAACAGCCGAGATCGTTAAGTTCGAGGTCGGTGACCATTTGCATAACCGGCGTTAACTGAGGCTGTTCAAATGAAGAAGCTCAGTCAGGAGGAGATTACCGAAAAACTACACCAGGACCATTTTCCTCGGGGTCCAGAACTGGAGCGGCTATCCGATCCAATCATTGATACCCCCATGCTGGTCACGCTGGAGCAGTTGCGGCCCTACGAGCACAACCCACGCTTCATCCGCAATCCACTTTATGACGATATAAAAGCATCGATCCGTGAACGCGGGCTGGATCAACCACCGCCGATTACCCGCCGTCCGGGTGAAACCTATTTCATAATCCGCAACGGCGGCAATACGCGATTGGCAATTCTCGGCGAGCTATGGCAGGAAACCCGCGAAGAGCGCTTCTTTCGCATTCATTGTCTGTTTCGTCCTTGGGGCAATGAAGTCACCACCCTACTCGGCCATCTGGCCGAAAGCGATCTGCACGGCCAGCTCACCTTTATCGAACGTGCTCTGGCGGTAGCCAAACTCAAGACAATGCTCGAATCAGATGGAGCAACACTCTCACAACGTGAGCTGGCGCGACGCCTAGCTGGTGGGGGCTATCCCATTTCACAGTCGCACATCAGCCGGATGCTGGACACCCTTGAACATTTATTGCCCGCCATTCCACAAACCCTGTATGCCGGGTTGGGGAAACCAAAAATTGAACGCCTAATTGGTCTGCGTAGCCAAGCTGAAAGAACCTGGAATCGTTATCCAACCGAAGCCATCGCTTTTCCCGAGTTTTGGCTCGACACCTTAGGACAATTTGATGCCGACCCAGAGTCCTTCGACATTGAGCAAATACAGGATGAGTTGCTCGAACGCATGAGTCGCTTACTCGGACAGTCCTACCGTATGTTGGCCCTGGAGCTGGGCGATACCCAACGGGTTATCGGGACGCCCGGCGTTGCCGTCACACCACCGGAGAACACCCTTCTGCCAAGCGTCGGTGAGCCCGCAGCCGAGCCTCCCCCCTCCAAGCCGCGTTCCAAATCAGCTGAAACCAGAACGATGACCGAAACAGAGCGAGAGGAGCAGCTCACGCTGCCCGAACCGGGTGTGGTATCAGCCGTTAGCCCTCCGTCACGTGTCCAGCAGATCCGCGAACATATTGATCGCGCTACTGCCTCCGAACCAGCACAGACCGTCGCAACCTGTCCGATCGAAGACATCTGGATTATCGCACCAACACTTGATACCCCCGAACAACTGCGTTTAGCCATTGCCGGCCTGACTAGGGAAATGGCGGCCTATGCCGGACATCCAGACAGCATCATCGACCAAAAGCACGGCCTGGGTTTCACCCTCAGCATCGAGCAGCTTGATCTTGCAGCGCCTCGTGCGGCCGGCGTCCACCTGTTGCTCTTAGCCCTGCTGCGTGCCCAAGACGAAGTGAACTGGGCGGATCGCAAGCAATTGCCCTCAGCCCTGTTCGGGCAACTGCTATTGGGGGTTTATCAACTCCCGCTGGCAGATCGTCCAGCCGTGGACGTCGGGCTGGAGCGACTGCCCGACTATCTGTTAATCAAACTGTATCGCCTCATTCGCTTAGCCCGGCGCCTGATCGACTTAACGCTTACCGATGAAGACGATTCACCAGGGGAGCTGCCATGAACCCGTCCTTCAATGTGCTCAACCAGGCCATGCTGACCCAGGTCCTTCACGAGTTGCGCCTGGGTAATCTGCAACGCTGCAAAGCACTCGGACTGGATGAAGAGGATATCTACCTGTTGCAATCATTACCGCCGACCACACTGTCACGGCTGGCCCATGCCACCGTTCCCTGGGTTGAGGTCAAGATTGATTCGCCGGTATTACATCGGTTGATCGACCAGGCCGAACGTGACGAACAGAACGAACGCCTGATCAACCGAGCGCTCAAGCTCGGTGCCAGCAGTACCATCATGTATCAGTACTTCGGTTTGGCGCATTCGGAAACGGCCCTGCGCCGACGTCTGCTCAAGATAGAAACCCGTAAGGGCCGCCCCCAGAACTTGAGCGAAGCGCAGGAACATGCGCTCTGGCAGCGTTGGTGCCAACTACGCGCTGAGGACGGTGCTGAGGATCAGCTCGACGCCATGATGATGTTGGCAGAAGAGCAACAGATCAGCTTGACCATCGTTTGGCAGCAGATCGACCATTACAGCAACGGAACATGAACACTACCCCTTCCAGTCGCTGGCAACGTGTTCTGCAGCAATGCACCCAACAACTAAGTGAACGTTGGCCCGCACGCCCCACCACTGAACATCCTTCCAACCAGGCCCTGCAGGCGGGCTTTTTGTTCAGTGGCCAATCTCACGAAGTCGTGCCGCGTCGGCTGCTGCTGGATAGTCGGCTAACGCCATTGGAACGGAATGCCTGGCAAGTATTTCGACTCATGCTGCAAGGCCAGAGCATGATCACTCCGCGCTATGAAGATCTGCAGCCTTACTTGTCGAGCGTGCCCTACGGGGCGTCAGCCTCCCGTGAAACCATCGCTCGCGTCTTGACGATGCTCAGGCTGACTCGCTGGCTCAGTTTGGTGAGTCGTGGCCGCGATCAGCTCAGCGGGCGCCTACAAGGTTCTCTGTACGTCCTGCACGATGAACCGTTAACGCCCGCCGAAGCCATGGAGCTGGATCAGGCTTATCTGGAGCTGGTCGGCCATGCCCTCTCTCACGCGACCAAGGCTGTGCGAATTGTCGCTCAGCATGTTTTGGAAGAAATTCGTCAGGACACGAATATCGATCTAGGTCGACTCCCCTCCCGGCTCGACAGTTGGAGCGACCATTGGACAAAACAAGGATTGGATAAGGCGCCCAATGAAGCGTTACACGATTCCGAATTGGGTGGCGACCACCTCGTTCGGAATCGTGTGGAACCTCGTTCGGATTCCGAACCGGGTCTGAACGCCAAGGTTTACGGCAGCGTTCGGAATCCGAATGCCGCCTGTACTGTATTAAAAGAAAGTATTTTTACGGTACCGCGCGCGACCCCAGCGGTGGATAACCTGCACTGGCCTGATCCGCTGCACCTGAGTCCGAGCGAGCGGCAGGCCGTCACCGTGACGCTGAACAAGCTGAAATCAGCGGATCGGCAGGCGGTGCTCAACGAAGCGGCCGCGCGGTGTGCGGCAGGTAGCGTCCGCAAACCGGCGGCGTATCTGATGGGCCTGATCCAGCGGGCGCTGAAAGGCGATTTCCGCCCTTGGGCAGGTCAGGCTGAATCGTTACCCGTTGCAGAACCGCCACCCGCTTCCCCGCGCCAGCTTAGGAAAAAGGGCGAACCTGCCTCTGCCCTCGCCCAAGCGTGCCTGGATGAACTGCGCCAGCTGCGCAGCAAACGCTCTGGACGTCAGTAGATTTGATGCCACTGGCATCATTGTCGAGCGCGTCGGAAATTAACCGTCTCGAACCAAATCGAACACACCGCATTCAGCTTTTCGGCTGTCCTTGACCCTCATCTGTCGCAACGTTTCCGTCCAAGCCTATGCGAGGACAACATCGTGGCCGATCACTATCAGCTCAACCTGGGTTCATTGCGCAGCAGCATCACCCTGACCCTGCACACCCACCACGCCGCCCGAATCTGGCTGGGCCGAACCGCACGCGAAGGCGTCCACTCGATCATGGGTATGGCGGGCTACATCAGCGTCACCAACCTGATCAAACAAGCCGCAGCGCAGGACGATCCTTATGCCGACTGGGCGATCGTGCAGCTCGAAGGAAAATTGATGCAGGCCAAGGATGGGATGCTGGAACTGACCCAGCAGTTGGACCGGATCAGACAAGAGCTGCCGACGCAGATCGACATGGGCGACAACCTCAACATCCATCCCGTCACCTTGCCGTTGTACATCGGCAGCCAACTGGGCTTCCTCGCCGTTTACCTGCTGACCGACTACGACACCTTGGTGCGACATACCCTGTTGGCCCATCACACCGCCTTGATCGGTCGCCGAGACATGGAAGCCTGGATCGACGACGGCGCCCATCTGCTGCGCAGCCTGTTCGGTCAGGCCCAGCGCTATCGGCATGCTGGCGTCACCCGTGATGACATGGCGGCGAACAACGCTCGTGCTCTGGCGGCAATAGAGAGAATGGGTTTGCCCCCTACGGACATCCTTGAGGGGCATCGCCGCTCCCAGTTCGCGCCACCCATCGTTCGTCGTGGTGCTGTGGCAGTGGATGGCGCTGGCGCGTTGGCAGAGGAAGCGGTCGTGCCATCTGCGACAGTCGATGAGCCGGAGGACGAAGTATGAGGCCCCTGATCCCGACTCAACCAATGTCCCTCGAAACACTCACACCGGATGCCTATCGACAGCTTGAACACGCTGCCTCCCTAAAAGGCCTTTTAAAACCTTTTAAGGGTAAGGGGGAGCTGGACTACCTGGCGCAGATGGCGAGGGAAATCGAGGCGCAATTATGTCACCTGATGGAGGCTGTGGCGCAGCAGGCCGGACAACCGCCTTACTCGCTGCTGGATATTCGATTGGTGCTGCAAAACACCAGTGCGGGCAGCACCTTTTTGCGATGGCGCACCCGTGACTTCGCCCGTATGGGCGTTGCGGTCTGGGAACGCCAGGCCTCCAACAAGGCCTTGCCGCAAGCCGTACGCGACGGAATGCACCGTTTCGAATGCGAGCGCATTGCACTGAACTTGCAGATGAGCGTGGTGCATTCGCTCTACCGTCAGGCTTCAACCTGCGCAATCAAAATGGCCAGCGCCGAACGGCTGCTGCGCCAGTTCACACCAGCAGCGGAGATATCACGATGAGTACTTTTTTCGTCGGCGAAGGCAACATCGGTAGTGCGCCAGAGTTTCAGGAGTTCCCGTCAGGCAATGACGAGCCACGGCGTTTGCTGCGCCTGAATGTATACTTCGACAACCCCGTGCCACGCGATGGCAGCTATGAGGATCGAGGCGGCTATTGGGCGCCGGTTGAGCTTTGGCACCGCGAGGCTGAACACTGGAGCACGCTGTACCAGAAAGGCATGCGCGTGTTGGTCGAAGGCCGCACCGTGCGCGATGAGTGGGAGGACAGTGAAGACAATGCGCGGGTCACCTTCAAGATCGAGGCGCGTCGTGTCGGCATCCTGCCTCATCGCGTGCAGAACGTGGCAATGCGGGAGCGCTCTAATGATCCAGCCCAATCTGCGGCTCACGTCGGGCAGGCTACAGACCAGACCAGCTCGCCTGCGTCGAAGTCCAAAAAGCGCAGAGGGCAGCCACCATCGGCATGACGGACTTGAGGCATAAAAATTGCGCCTTTGCGTGAAGTCCCCCCGGTCTGTCATTACTCGCTGCTCGTGAAGCACTGTGGTCCACGTGACTACAAGGTACTAGCCTCGCCCCCAATCAAGATTGCCCTCATCGACTAATATGAGGAACCTGCCATTCAGGTTTCTCATAGCTCGCCACTGCTGTTTCCAATAACGCTGCTTCGAACTCAACCCGGAGCAGTTCTATGCGTCTCTTTCTCTGCGAGAAACCCTCCCAAGGTCGTGACATCGCCAAGGTTCTCGGAGCCAGCCGACTTGGCGATGGTTGCTTGATCGGACGCGAGACAACCGTCACCTGGTGTATCGGTCACCTGCTGGAAACGGCCCCACCTGAAGCCTATGGCGATCAGTACAAAACCTGGTCGTTGGATCATCTACCGATCATCCCCGCGCAGTGGAGGGTTGAGGTCAAACCCAAGACTGTCGCGCAGTTCAAAATCATCAAACAGCTGCTCAGCGAAGCTACCACCGTCGTCATCGCCACCGACGCCGATCGCGAAGGTGAAATGATTGCCCGCGAGTTACTAGAGCTCTGCAACTATCGTGGTTCTGTTGAGCGCCTCTGGTTATCCGCACTCAACGAGGCGTCGATTCGCAAAGCATTGTCCTCGCTGAAGTCTAGTCAGGAGACCTTCCCGCTCTATCACTCAGCCCTCGCCCGCAGCCGCGCCGATTGGCTGATGGGTATGAATCTCAGTCGTTTGTTTACCCTCCTAGGACGGCGGGCGGGCTATGACGGCGTGCTGTCGGTCGGACGCGTCCAAACGCCCACTTTGCGCTTGGTGGTTGAACGAGACCGCGCGATTGCCAGCTTCGTCTCTGTGCCGTATTGGGTGGTGGATGTGCACCTGTCTTCAATGGGGCAACCCTTCATCGCGTCGTGGATACCGCCAAGCTCAGGACGTGACGAAGCCGGTCGCTGCCTGCGGCAAGCGCTTGCAAGCCAGACCGTCCAAGCGATTTCTGGCAGCAAGACCGCCACCGTAGTCTCGCTGCAGACTGAGCATTTGCGCGAAGCGCCACCCCTGCCTTTCGACCTGAGCACACTGCAAGAAGTCTGTTCACGCAAGTTGGGACTCGGCGCTCAGGAAACGCTGAACATCGCCCAAGCTTTGTATGAAACCCACAAAGCCACCAGCTATCCGCGTAGCGATTGCCGTTATTTGCCAGAGAGCATGTTCAATGAGGTAGCCGCGGTATTCGATGCCCTGCTCAGAATGGATTCCGCATTGCGCCCAGCGCTCGGAAGCGTCGATCGATCATTGCGCTCACGAGCATGGAACGATGCCAAGGTCACTGCGCACCACGCCATTATCCCCACCACCGAGCCGGCGAATCTCACGCGGATGTCCGAACAAGAGCGCCAAGTCTACGAGTTGATTCGTAGCCACTACCTCGCGCAATTTCTGCCGCATCACGAGTTTGATCGAACCGAGGTCAAACTGGAGTGCGGCGCCGAATGTTTGATTGCTGTTGGAAAACAGATCCTCGTCCAAGGCTGGAAAGGCTTGCTCTCCGACAACGCCGAAGACAATGAACCCAGTCAAAAGTCCCAGGTATTGCCCGTCCTACAACAGGGAACACGGTGCGCAGTGGACGACGTCGAACTCAAGTCCATGCGCACCACTGCGCCCAAACCGCTCACCGAGGGCGATCTGATTAAGGCGATGAAAAACGCCGCCAAGCTGGTCAACGACCCGCGTCTGAAACAGAAACTTCGGGACACCACCGGTATCGGCACCGAAGCCACGCGAGCCGGCATCATCAAGGGGTTGATTGATCGCGGTTATTTGTTGAAGAAAAAACGTGCCTTAACGGCCTCCGCAGCGGCCCATACCCTGATTGAAGCCGTACCCGCTGCAGTCGCCGATCCGGGTATGACAGCAATCTGGGAGCAAGCTCTGGATGAAATCGAAGCAGGACGTCTGACCTTGGATGCATTCGTTGCCAAGCAGGCGCACTGGATTACGCAACTGATCGCAAACTGCGGAGCGCTCACTTTGTCGGTACCGGTCGAAGCCGGGCCGGCTTGCCCCAATTGCAATGCCTCAATGCTCAGGCGTAAGGGAAAATCAGGGCCGTTCTGGTCATGTTCCCACTACCCAGACTGCAAAGGCACTGTGCCGATCAGCAAAGGTATACGTCGACCATGAGGCACCATTGGCGCTTACATGAACCTCGGTGGTGTTGTCAGTGCATCATCAACGGCGCCTGATCCTTCTCCAAGTCGTCTAGCGGTTGTCCGATTTCACGGGCCAACGCGATGCCTGTCGCGATCCATATCTGCCCCAGTTCGTTGAACGCTTTCAGGTGAGCAGGATCTTCGTTTAGCCAATGAACAAGGCTGTCGAGATGTTCGGGGCTATTAGGGCAGTCATGGATCTTGATGAACAGCTCCAGTGTTCGATCCCAGATCAGGTCCATGTCGTTCTCGCGCGGCTCATCCATGCTCAACCTCACCTCCCTCAGGCCCTATCAGGCCACTCAGTCCCGCTGGTCACTTCGGCCTCTGATTCCTGGAGGAATAGATGTCACGTCGCGACAAACAGCTATTTCAGTCAATATAACAACCCTATAAGTCGATACTCAACCGATAAGGATGTTCATGTCAACGGGTCTTTGCTCAACCATTCGGGTTGAATTGGAGAACTCATCACTTGGCACATAAACATCCAACCCAAGCCCAAATCGGACGCATGATCGCGAAGCACCGCACTCAGCGTAATCTGACCCAGGAAGAGGTCGCTGAACGCCTAGGGATCGGCAGCGAAGCCATTTCGCGCCTTGAGCGGGGTGTAGTGGAGCTTTCCGTGATCAAGCTGATGCAATTGGCGGACATCTTCGACTGCCGGATGGATGAACTGTTGACGGAGTCAAGCAATCGCCCCAACGACCAGGGCCAGATGATCGCGGGCCTGCTGAGCGGCCTTCAAGAACGCGACCGTGCCTTTATCCTGACGACCGTCGAACAGCTGGCCGCTCATCTCAGTAGCAAATAACCTCTCAGCACACTGGCTTGACGTCGTCCCACTCCCTCTGCTGTAGTGCCTCAGGATCATCGCTTACGGCGACCCAAGACCGATTCGCTCCGGGTAGCTCGGTCGGACTCCCTGAGTTCGGAGCCTTCTCTTCTGCGGAATTTCATTCCCGCTTTGTGCTCGACCGGATTAATGTGGCGGATGACCACTGTTGCTTCTGCCAGGCAGCAGCGGTCATCCGCTACCGCGATCGCATTCAGTCCCGGAGCCCGCCGGGGAAATACTGGGCACCCTTTGTGCGCGGATGCGTGCCAGCGTATTCCGACCCAGGCCACGATAAGGGTTGGTTGGCGAATCATGGCGCAGTTAAATCAAGTTTTGCGAGGAGCTTGTCGACTGCGTCAGACCGCCTAAGGTGGCTTTTCTATTCCTCGCCTGGCACCCCGCCAGGCCTACTCTTCACTTTCTTCCGTCCAGTGATTGCCACTTAATTCCGGCCTAAAAAAATCGGCTTACGGCGTCTTGACGCTCCCCTGTGACAGGCTTATACAAAGGGCGTGGTTCGCTGTCGTTGACAGCACAGCCCAGGTAGCTTGAACCTTCAAGGCTACGCCACGCTTGTGGTGGTTTACCCAAGTGCGATCAGCATTCGGAGGCTCGCACGATTACCGCTTCAGCGGTGATGAATGCCTACTACCCTAGATCCGCAGATCTGCCGCGGGTTTCTCCTTTGCTGCCCCCCTATTCTCCAGGCGCATCGATCTGATGGTCATCGGCTTGCCGGCGACGAGTCGTTCATCGCTCGCCTTCATTTTACCCACCCTGACGGGGCTCACTTCCCCGTCAGGGGCTGTGCGTCGCCGTTTTCCCTTGAAACAGGAGAACCACCATGGCCCACGCCAACCAATCCCAAGAGGCGACTACTTATTTCAATCTGCACACCGTCGGTATCGGCTACCTCAACCGTGTTCGTGAAGTACAAGTCCGTCGCGGCCAGCCGTTCATGGCCTGCGATATCGCCGCCCTGCACGGTGCCACCGATGCAGTCGAGTACACCCGCTTCGACTGCAAGGTGGCTGGAGGCGAAGCTGAACGCGTAGTACGTCTCTATATGGACGCCGTCAAAGCCGAGAAAAAGGTCTTGCTGTCGTTCCGTATCGGCGACCTGTGGATCGACCCATTTCTCTATGAGAAAGGAGATAAACAAGGCCAGCCGGGCGCCAGCCTGAAAGGTCGTCTGCTGTACATCGACTGGATCAAGGTCAACGGCACGTACGAATACAAAGCGCCTGCCAGGCAGGAGGCAACAGCACCTGCTGAGCCAGCGCCAACCAGTGAGCCATCCTCCACGTCAGCTGATGCCGACGCTGAAGATACCGACAACCCAAAGGAATCCAGGATTGAACCTGAATCTCCATCCACTCCCCGCACGGCCCGCCGTGTCGCCACACGTACTGTTCAGCCCGCCTGAACAGTCCACGTTGTTTTACATCAAGGCGCTCAATCGAGCGCCTTTCCTTCAATCCGCACAGGAGAACCAACATGGAATCCTTCTGGCTTTGCGACGACTGCCTCTTCGCTACGGCTTACGAGGACTACAGCACGTTATCGCTCTACTACATGACGGATGAGATCGAGAAACGCATCGCCGGCTTCGATCTTGGGCTGGTTCGGCTAATGCCCATCAGTGCCGACTTCGACTCCGAAACTGGCCGTGGCATAAGAACCTTCTCCCCATTGCCCTGCGACGGTTGCGATTCACACCTGTATGGACAACGCCACCGATTCACTCGGCTGTAAACAGCGCGTCATCGCGCAATGCCCGTCATTCTATATCCACCTCGGGGACACCACTCCCCTCGGGTGTGTACCCCCCGGATTGTTCCCTTCGGAGGTACCCCATGAGCACCCAACTCACCCTGATTGAAGCCTCGGATGTCGAGGCTGATCGTATCGCCCAGGAAAACCAGCTGATCAACGAGGCGCTGCACATTCTGGATCGCCGGCTGTTCACCCGAGGCCCGAACCTGACGTCACCTGACACCGTGGCCTCATACCTAAAACTGCATATTGCACCCCAAGAGCATGAGGTTTTCGGTGTGATTTTTCTCGATGCTCGCCATCGCGTTCTGGCATTCGATATCCTCTTTCACGGAAGCATCGATGGCGCCAGTGTTTACCCCCGCCAAGTCGTCAAGCGCTCGCTAACGCATAACGCGGCAGCTGCCATTGTCGTTCACAACCACCCCTCCGGTTGCACGGAACCCAGCCTGGCGGATCGCGCCTTGACCGCACGGTTGAAAGAGGCCTTGGACTTGATTGAAGTGCACTTATTGGATCACTTCATCATCGGTGAAGGTCGTCCTCTCTCCCTTGCCGAGCATGGCTGGCTTTAACCCCCCAAAAGGCGTCTTCGGACGCCTTATTCATTTCCCTCCTGGAGAATCCTCATGAACCCAACACCCCAACCCTTAGCTCTGCCGGAAACCTCAAGCCCATTTGCTCGCGGCTACGACAACTTGCATATCGAACGACTGCTACAGATCACCTACGCAAATGACTGCCCTCCCTGCTTTCGCCCCGTACACGACGCACAAGCCCATCTGCCCGATGACGCGTTAGAACTGTACCCGTGCCTGTTCAATGACGATTTCGCTCTGATTAGCGAGGGTCAGTCCATCCCGGATGAATTGGATGAACGCTTCCAATCCACCGGACTGGTGCGGCAAGTGACCTATGCCGTGACTGGCGAAATGCTCAACGAGCGACATCACGTCGGTGACCTGTACTCCCTGGAAGAAGCCCAAGCCATGATCCATCGCTTGAACTTCGACACAGGACACTACAGTCGAGCCTGGGAAATCAGTACCGCACACCTCACTGACGAAGCACTACGCCACTTGGAAATCCGGGTTGGCAATTTCGACTCCAAGCCAACCGGACTGCTGTTTGAACCCTTTGCCCTGCCAGACTGCAATGGCATCGGATGTAAGCTGATCGGGACGCCCTGGACCGACGATAACTTGGTGAAAATCGAGGGCAATCCTTACTCTTCGCTGAGGCAAGAGCAGCTCGACGCAGGTACGCCGGAGGCCTTGATCAACGTGCTGTATCTGGCGGCATTGGCGGATGTTAGGTTGTTGATTTTCGACCCCGACGCTGCCGTCTTGGATGGGCTAGCCATTTTTGATCAGTAGTAATGCCTTCAGCGTTAACGCGACTCGCCTTGAATCGACTTTCTCACTGCTTGGCTCCTTCACCTCATGTCAGGTTCTGCACTGAATCTGACATGAGGTTTTTTCCATGGAGCGTTTTTTCACGCCTGTCTGCCTGCTGGGCTTGTTGAGTGCTTGCACCGCGCAAATCCCAACCCCATTGCCGACTCATCCAGAGATTGACGGTGGCTCCAATCGGCCTCAGTTATCGAGGAGCCCAGCCGACGAAAACCATCCGTCAGAGCTCCGCTATGGCCGCTATACGCTGGTCAGCACCGACCCCACCACGGAACAACGTGATCTTCTCGCTCAAATCGTTGACGTGAGCATTCCGTCCCACCTGAATTCTTCGGTACAGGAAGCGATGCACTACGTGCTGCTGCGCTCGGGTTATTCGCTCTGTCCTGCCGAAGAGCCAGTGAAAATACTGTTTACCCGGCCTCTGCCCTCCGCCCATTACCGGCTCGGCCCAATCTCATTACGCAGCGCGCTCCAAGTGCTGGCTGGCCCCGCCTGGCAACTCACGACCGATGAAGTTAGCCGTTCGGTCTGCTTCGAACCGCAGAAAAATAGCGGCACGGTGCGGGTCACGCCAACCTCGTCCCATCAGTCGGAGGCTCGTCCATGAAAGCCTCAACATTTCAAACTCTCATTGTCGGCTCACTTTGTCTGGCGGTCTCCGGGCTAAGTGGTGGCTTGTATAACCAGTATCAACGCATGACCGAGCTGGAAAATGCGAACGCCCAACGCGCACAGACCCTGGATACCCTGCAACGTGATTCAAGCACCCTCTTGGATGCCCAGGAAAAGCTGCAGTACGCACTGAAAGACCTGAAGCAGATGGTCGATACCGGTGAGCAACAGGCCAATACCCTCGATCCGATGTTGGATCAATGGGCGCAAGAGATACAGGAGCTACGCGACGGTCTGGCAGACCGTGCCACCGAAGCCGACATGATCGCGCTACGCGCACGACTTGAGCACGTCGAACAGCAACTCCTGGACCTCAAAAGCCAGCCACCATTCCCGCCACCGACGCCCTCCTCGGCCAAGCCGAAAAAAGCCCCTCTCCCAAAGCCTGCCCCGCTCTCGCCGCCATTCTCAGTGCTGGGTATTGAGTCTCGCGGTGGCGAGCTCTTTCTGGCCGTAGCTCCTCCTGATAGTCGCTCACTCAAGGATATCCAGTTGCTGCACAACGGCGAGCAGTTCGGCACATGGCAGTTGAAGGTGATGGAGTTGAAGGCCGCCATCTTCGCGGTGACCAATCACCCAGACCAGACCGTACCATTCCCTTGAGAAACGATCATGAACCGAGCGCTACTGTCCTCCGTTGTCTGTCTCGTTTCACTGCTTAGCACCGACGCTGCGATGGCTAACCCTGCCACGACACCGTCACGGACCCAGGACACGCAGTCTGCTCCGCTGGAGCGTTCGCACTCTAAACAGGCGGCAAGCTGGGGTCTGACGGAGCAGGAGTGGACACGCTTCGAACAGATCCAAGCCGGGCCGCGTGGTTACTGGAGCCCGAATCTCGATCCGCTGACTGCACTCGGCGTCGAAGCAGAGAACGACCAAGAGCGTCAGCGCTATGCCGAATTGCAGGTAGCGCTGGAAGCCAAACGTGCCGAGCGCGAGTTGGCTTACCAAAATGCTTACACCGCGGCTTGGGCCAAGCTGTTTCCTGGACTTTTGCCGATTCAGGGTATGGCATCCCCGCATCCTGCCAGCTCATCGCTAGAGCCGCGCCAAGCGCTGTTTGTCGAGGACCATTGCCCAGCATGCACCGCCGAAGCACAGCGTCTGCAAAGCAGTAATACGGCCTTCGATATCTACCTGGTGGGTAGCCAAGGTGAGGATGAACATGTCCGTGGCTGGGCCCGGCAAGCAGGCATTGATCCGAGCAAGGTTCAACGCCGGCAAATCACCCTGAACCATGATCGTGGTCGCTGGTTCAGCCTAGGTGCCCCGAGACCGCTACCCGTCAAATTTCAGCAAGTGAGTGAACAATGGCAACGCCTAGACTGAGTGGACTTGCGCTCATGCTGACGATGCTCGCAGCCCAGGCTGACGAGCTTTCGCCGCCTGCCTATCAACTAGCGGCGCATGACGCTGGCATCCCTTCAACGGTGTTGTTCGCGATTGCGCTGCAGGAGAGTGGTATCCGCGTCCGTGATCAACTGCTGCCCTGGCCCTGGACCCTGAACATCGCCGGAATACCTTACCGATTCACCACCCGAGCGGCCGCCTGTCACGCCTTGCTTCAAGCACTCATTCGACATGCCGCCAAGCGGGTTGATATCGGTCTTGGACAAACCAATCTGGGTTACCACGGACAACGTTTTTCCAGCCCTTGCGAAGCCCTTGATCCTTACCGAAACCTCGCCGTGACTGCCGCACTGTTGCAGGAGCATCACGCCGCTACTGGTGATTGGGTGTTAGCTGCTGGCCGGTATCACCGCCCGGCAGGAGGAACGCCGGCCGCGCGTTACCGCGCCGGCTTTACCCGCCAACTCGACAAGCTTTCCTTCAAACAGGGCACACCACCATGAAGCGACTTACCAGTGCGTATTACTTCGCCGTGCTCTTGGCTGCGCTCGCCCAGCCGGGACTGTCGTTTGCAGAAGTTCAGCCAGGCGGTTCCACCCGCCCCCAGTTTGAAGCTTCCAGGCCGCCAATAAACAACCAGATTCAGCCTGCTCGGGCCATACATGCAGATCTATCTGCATTTGCCGATGAAACCTGGATAGTGCCCGTGCGCAGCTCTCACTTGAGCCCAGGCCAAATCACAACTCGCACCCTGGACATGCCGGGCTTGCGGCCATTTTTCCTGGTCGGGGAGGATCCCCAATCATTGGTTTGGCTGCATCAGCGTGCGACGGAACTGCAAGAAATGGGCGCGGCCGGCCTCGCCGTCGAAGTGGCCGATACTGAAGCCCTGGCCCGGATTCGAGCAGCCGCCCCGGGCATCACCATCCTGCCGGTCAACGGCAACGACATCGCCACCCGCCTACAGATTGAGCACTACCCCGTCTTGATCACCGCCACCTCGCTGGAACAGTGAGTCCAGGTCATGGCCGAGCATGCGATGGAGTCCAAGCTCCGGCCAGCGGTGGAGCTGTACACCGTAGCAATCTGCATCGCCGCCGGGGTGTTGTGCGTGTACTCGCCCTGGGCGGTGGCCCTATCACCCGAGATCGGGTTGGTTGCGGCGCTGGCCTACGCCCTGTTCGGCCTGATCCGGCTGCGACAAGCCTGGGAGGTTCTGCGCTATCGGCGCAATATCCGTCGGCTGCCCCGCTACGAACTGACCAGCCGACAGATTCCGGTTAGTCGTAAGCGTTTGTTTATGGGGCGCGGCTTTCACTGGACCCGTCTGCACACACAGCGCTTGGTAGAGGCCCAGGATCCGACGGTCGCTAACTATGTCGACCAACCGACCCATTACCGGCTGGCACGCGGACTCGAACGTCGCCTGGAACATGCACCGTTTCCGTTCTCGACACTGGCCCGGGTCACGGCCTGGGACAGCGTCTTTAATCCGTTGCGCCCTTCACCCCCAGTCGGTGGCTCACCGCTGTTGCATGGGGTCGAGCCCGACGAAACGGAAGTCAGTCTGCCGCTGGGTGAACGAGTCGGACATACCCTCGTGCTGGGCACGACCCGTGTCGGCAAGACCCGGCTCGCCGAGGTGTACATCACCCAAGACATCCATCGCATTGAACACGAGGTAGTGATCGTCTTCGATCCGAAGGGCGATGCTGACCTGCTCAAGCGGATGTACGTCGAAGCCAAACGGGCCGGTCGAGAAAAGGAATTTTATGTGTTCCATCTGGGCTGGCCGGAGATTTCCGCCCGCTACAACGCCGTTGGACGTTTCGGGCGCATCTCGGAAGTGGCATCACGCATCGCCGGGCAGCTCAGCGGTGAAGGCAACTCGGCGGCCTTTCGCGAGTTCGCCTGGCGCTTCGTCAACATCATCGCCCGCGCCCTGATCGAGTTGGGCCGACGCCCAGACTACCTGCAGATCCAACGGCATGTGGTCAACATTGATGCATTGTTCATCGAATACGCCCAACAGTTTTTCGCCAGAACCGACCCGAAAGCGTGGGAAATGATCGTCCAGCTTGAAGGCAAGCTCACCGAGAAGAACATTCCCCGGCATATGATCGGGCGCGAGAAGCGTGTAGTAGCGATCGAGCAATATCTGGCGGTGAAGCGAGTATTTGATCCGGTAATGGACGGATTGCGTTCGGCGGTGCGTTACGACCGTACCTATTTCGACAAGATCGTCGCCTCGCTACTACCGCTGCTGGAGAAACTCACCACCGGCAAGACCGCCCAGCTACTGGCTCCCAACTACATCGATTTAGATGACCCGCGGCCAATATTCGATTGGATGCAGATCATCCGAAAACGCGGCATCGTCTACGTTGGTCTGGATGCGCTGACCGATGCAGAAGTCGCCGCTGCTGTGGGCAATTCCATGTTCGCCGATTTGGTCTCAGTTGCGGGCCATATCTACAAACATGGCATTGACTATGGCCTACCCCAATCAGGCGGCATCGGCGACAAGCTGCCGATCAATCTGCACGCTGATGAGTTTAACGAATTGATGGGCGATGAGTTCATCCCGCTGATTAACAAGGGCGGCGGAGCGGGTATCCAGGTGACGGCTTATACCCAAACCCTTAGCGATATCGAGGCGCGCATCGGCAACCGGGCCAAAGCCGGTCAAGTGATTGGCAATTTCAACACCCTGCAGATGCTCCGAGTGCGCGAAACCGCTACCGCGGAGTTACTTACCAAGCAGTTGCCTATGGTGAATGTACTAACAAAAACGCTGGTATCCGGAGCCACAGACACCTCCGATCCTGAGGCCAACACAGACTTCACTTCGTCCTCGCAGGATCGCATCAGCAGCACCAGCGTGCCGTTGATCGAGCCCGCTCACATCGTCAGCTTGCCCAAGGGGCAAATGTTCTCCTTCCAGGCCGGTGGGCAGCTCTGGAAAGTCCGCATGCCGTTGCCTAAGCCCTCCAACGACGATGCCATGCCCAAGGACCTGCAGGAGCTTACCCAGCGGATGCGCGCCACTTACAACGAACAGGCGGGCCAATGGTGGAGTGCGAGCGGTGGCGGCCCGACAACCAACTTCGATCTGGATCAGGTGGGGTAGCCCGCCCCGCTACAGGTTTTGATTCAGCAAACACGTATACGGCAGGCGCCGTGGCAGCATCAACTTAACGGTGCGCAATGGAGTAAAGGATGGCGACTTCCGTACAGAACACGCCGCTACAATCGATCCAGCGCCCGGGATTGATCGTCTCGGTTATTGGCTTGGTCTTACGCATCATCGGTTTGCTGATCGCCTCGTTGCTGTTCTCGATACTCATCGAGTTCGCCGGTTTGCTGCTGTTCTGGAGCGACAAGGGTTGGCGACACAGCCAAGCCATGCTAACCAGTGAACTGAGTTGGCTCGGCATGCACTTTAAAGTTTCACTCATCGTTCAACAGCCTGGACAAACGATTGGCCAGTGGCTGGAGTTCCTCAATCATTGGCTGCTGGTAAGGACCGGTTTCGCTGATTTTGCCCAGCAGGCGCGGGGGGCGAACCAGGGAAACGGTTTCTGGAGTTGGATCAATCAGCTATACGTGAGCATTGAGGATTTCGTGCTGGCTGCAGTGTATGTAACCTTTACCTTCGTGGTGCGCCTGACCATCCTGGCCTTAGCCACGCCACTATTTTTGTTGGCCTCGGTCACGGGTTTTGTTGATGGCTTGATGCGCCGTGACCTACGCAAGTTTGGCGCAGGCCGGGAAAGCAGCTTTGTTTATCACAGGGCTAAGCGGACTTTATTACCACAGCTAGTCGTGCCTTGGATCATTTACCTATCCCTGCCCTTTTCGCTTAATCCCATGGCGGTCTTTTTGCCTTGCGCCGTGTTGCTCGGTACAACTATGGCAATTACGGCGGCGACATTCAAAAAGTATCTCTGAATAGGTACCAGGACAGATGGACTAGGTGTGGGATCATGTCTTCCCCCTCAAGGCGCAACGTAGCACGAACCCGACGTGACTCTACGCTTTCGAGTCCTGGTTTTCGAAGATGCTCTGGATATGCGCAATGACCGCCTGCGTGAACGCAAGGTTCACACCCAACACTGGGTTGTGCGAAGCCTCACAGATTGCCTCTTTCCAGCGACGCTTCGCTTTCGCCATATCCGTAATCAAAAAAGCCCTGAGCCCAGAACCGCAACTGGTCGGTGATTATCGTCTCGGCACGCTGCCCACGAAGCCGTCGCCATGTGCGTGACTGACGTCAAACCGCTGCGCTCCAAAGCACATCCGGTTTCTCGGCATAAAGACTGCCTCTTCGCAACGAATAAGATGTTGATCCGACTCGGAAAGAAAAAGTCCCATTATTGAGTTGGGCCTGCTGTACCTATCGTTCCATGGCAAGTGGAGCGTGCGGGACCGGCAGCGGCTTGCTGCACCGCTTTTAGCCAGTCCACGCCTCAGCGTATTTCGTTGACGTACATGAAGTGTTCGGTACTCGCACGCTGGTGGGTCATCATCACGGGCGTTGCGGCTTGATCGAACGACACCGCATCAATGATCATCACGGCATGTGGCGCAGTGAACTCCAGCAGGCGGCAATCCTCTTCATTGGCCAGCCCTGCGGTCAGTTGCTCACGTACTGCGGCCACCCGCAGGCCGTATTGCTCCAGTAAATAGCGATACAGCAATTCCGGCAGTTCTTCAGGCCCTGGAAAGTCGGGCACCTTGCTGGCCACGATGGTGAACTGCTCGTGCATGGCAGGCACCCCATCGATGCTGCGCAAGCGGTGCAACTGATAGACAGGACTGCCCTCGTCTATCAGCAACTTCTGGGCGTCCTCGGCACTCGCCTCTCCCAATTGGTAATCAAGCAGGACCGTGCGCGATTTCAGCAGCGCCCCTTCCTTGTTATGCAAGCGGAAGTATTGGAAGAAATAACGCAGGTTGTGAAGCGGTGCCCAGCCAGTCACCACGGTGCCGGTTTTGCGACGGCGCATCAGCATCCCTTCGGACACCAGCTCGGCCAAGGCGCGGCGGATGGTGCCTACCGACACCCCAAAATCACTCGCCAGGGCATTTTCGCTGGGGATCACTGTGCCGCTGGTCCACTCACCCAGCAGGATCGCCTCGGAAATGTGTCGTTTGACCACCTCATATAGAGGCGCGCTGTCGTTTTCACTCAGCCGCGAAAAATTACCAGAGGCGGCCGGCGAATTGTTATCTGTCATCTTTTTTCCTTGACGATCCATGCGTGGATACTTAACTATAAACTATATAGAAATACTTCGAGAGCAAAAATGACAACCCATGCAGCCCTTGAACAGGCACTCGAATCCATCGAGGCGGATCATGATTCGCTGATAAGCGATCTGCAACGAATGATCGCCGTAGACACTTGTTTTCCTCCTGGAGCGGGCTATGGAACCTTTGCCGACCTGATGGATGAGCTGGTGACACCGCTGGGTTTGCACACCCGCCGGGTCACCGTGCCACAAGCGCTGTGGCAAACCCGCAGCGGCGAAGCCTTTGGCGAGCGTATCAACGTTATTGCCAGGCAGCCCGGCGATCAGGAAGTCTGCAGCCTGTATTTCCACGTCGATACCGTACCGCCAGGCGACGGCTGGACCCAGCCTCCGCTACAGCTGACCGAGGTGGATGGCAAGCTGATGGGTCGCGGCAGCGCCGACATGAAGGGCAGCATCGCCTCTACCCTCGCCGCCTTGCGTGCCGCACAACGCTTCAACCTGCCGCTGCGTTACTGCCCTTCGCTGCTGCTGTGTACGGATGAAGAAGGTGGTTTGTACCCCGGCATCCGTTATCTGGCCGAGCAGAAACTGGTAGAGGGTCACATCCTCAGCTTCAACGGTGGCGCCGCACCGCGCATCTGGGCAGGTTGCTTCGGCAGTATTGATTTGAAGATCACCGTCAAAGGGCGCTCGTCCCATTCCGGAGAGCCCGTCAATGCAATCAATGCCATCGAACAGAGCCTGCCACTGCTCAACGCCCTGCACGCTCTGAAGCTGCAAGTGCAACAACGGGCCTGGCCGATGCCGTCGCCGCTCCACTACAACGGCGCCCCACTGATTTCACGCATGACCCTGGCGGCGGCACATGGTGGCAGCAAAGGCTCAACCGTCCCGGCGCAATTCGAGATTCTGATCAATCGCCGCTATGCGCCACAGGAGCCATTCGAGCAGGTCATGGCTGAGCTGCAGCAGTGCATCGATACGGCCATGGCGAACAGTGAAGCGCTGTCCGTCGAGCATGAAGTGATCGGTCATCTGGCGCCGGTTGCCGACCCCACAGGACCGCACTGGCCACGCTGGCAAGCCGCGCTGGGGATCGGCTTCGGCTTCACTGCGGAGCAATTCCAGTGTTACGGCTCATCGAGCAGCTCCGACATGGGCTGGGTGCAGCAGGCCGGCATTCAGGAAATCCTCCTCGGCGGGCTGATCCGCCCGGAAAGCCGCATCCATGCTGCCGACGAATACACCACCCGCAGCGACTTGGTCGCTCTGGCGCAATCGATCCTGGTTTACCTGGCGGCCGACTTCACCCCGCCTGCTTTGCCTGACCGAACACTGTAAGCCCCGAAGACTGGCGCCAAGACTGGTCATCGGCTTTTTTATCTGGCTGCCCTACGTCCACTCATTAACCAGTGAAGTATCGCCATGACTACAGTTTTCAGGCTTAACCGCCGTCGTTTCCTGACCACCTCCGCTATTGTCACCGGAGCTGCGATGCTGCCGTTTTCCGGCACGCTCTGGGCGGCTACGGCAGCTCGCAAGGGCGGCACGTTGCGCATCAGCGTCGACCAGGCAGTCGGCATGCTCAACCCGCTGCTGGCCCGGGTCAATCCTGAATACCTGCTCAGCGAGTTGCTCTACAACGGGCTGACGCGCTTGAGCCAGGACATGCAGGCCGAACCGGACCTGGCACAGTCCTGGACCCATAACGACAACCTCACCGAGTGGACCTTCACGCTGCGCCGCAACGTGCGTTTCCACGACGGCAGCACTTGCACAGCCCGGGACGTCGCCGCCAGCCTGCAAGCGATACTCGACCCCAAGACAGCCTCCCCCGGCCTGCGCAATATCGGCCCGATCCAGACGGTTGAAGCCCTGGATGAGTTACGCGTCAAGCTGACCACCAGCGCTCCCTACGCCGACTTGCCCGTCAGCCTGGCCTACCCGGATGCCAAGATCGTTCCGGCCGCCATCGTGCAAGGCGATCTGGCCCGACTGTCCCGTGAAGCAGTCGGCACCGGGCCTTTCAAACTGGTGTCGTTCGAGCCTGAACGTATGGTCGTGGTGGCCCGCAACGAACACTTCTACGACCCGCAGCGTCCCCATCTGGACCGCGTCGAAATCCGCGTCTATCCCGACCCGTCCTCGGAAAGCTCGGCGCTGATGTCCGGTGACATCGACCTGATGCTTTCCGCACAGGCCACGGAGTTCAGCCGTCTCAATGAAGCCAGCGGCGTCAAAGGACTGCGTGTTGCCTCCGGCCAGTTTCTGAATATAAACATGGCGTGCGATCAGCCGCCGTTCAACGATGTCCGTGTTCGCCAGGCGCTGTCGCTTTGCGTGGACCGCGCCGCGCTGGTTGATTTTGTCGCAGAAGGTTTTGGCACACCCGGCAACGACACACCGCTCAATGCTGCCTATCGCTACCACGCCGATATCGCCCTACGCGAAGCCAACATCGAGCAGGCCAAAAAGCTATTGGCCGATGCCGGTTATCCCAACGGTCTGGACATCACGCTGGTGGCCTCGGACAAGCCGTCGACCCGCACGCAGCTGGGCATCGCGGTGCGTGAAATGGCCAAGCCTGCCGGTTTCAACATCAATGTGGCGACCATGGCCAACAGCACTTATCTGGATCAGGTCTGGAAGAAAGGCAATTTCTACGTCGGTTTCTACAACATGCAGCCTTCCGCCGATGCGGTGTTCTCGCTGCTGTACACGTCGAACGCCGCCTGGAACGAAACTCGCTGGAACAACGCCGAGTTCGACACGGCGGTGACGGCTGCCCGTGGCACCGATGACCCGGTGAAGCGCGCGGCGCTGTACGTCACGGCGCAAAAACTGATGCACGAGCAGGTTCCGTCGCTGATCCCGACCTTCTTCGACGTCCTGGCAGCGCAACGCAACTATGTGCAGAGCTATCAGCTGCACCCGCGCGGCGCGGTATTCCGTCTGGATCAGGCCTGGCTGGACGACAGCGCGCCGAAGCGTGGATGAACCGAGGATAAACCTGTGACTGCTGCTTATCTGACCAAGCGTTTGCTGTTGGTCGTCTATACCCTGCTGATCGTTTCGCTGCTGGTCTTTGCCATCACGCAGTTGCTACCCGCTGATGCGGCGGTAACGCTGCTGGGCCAGAGCGCCACACCCGAAGCCCTGGCTGCCCTGCGGGCAAAGCTGGGGCTGGATCAACCGGCGTGGCTGCAATTCAGCCACTGGCTGATTGCGGTATTGCAGGGTGACCTGGGCATGTCGATGCGCAATGGCCAGCCAGTGCTCGGCTCTCTGCTCGACGCGCTCGGCCGCTCATTGCTGCTGGCGGGCTGCTCGTTGTTGCTGATGCTGGCTGTGGCGATTCCATTGGGCATCATCGCGGCGGTACGTCGGGGGCGTCCCGTGGACCTGATCATCGGCGTGCTCTCCTATATAGGGGTGTCATTGCCGGAGTTCGTCACCGCCACGCTGCTGATCCTGCTCTTTGCCGATGTCTGGCAATGGCTGCCCGCTACCGGATATGTGCCCTTGGGCGACAACGTCTGGGAAGGCATTCGCCACTTGATTCTGCCGACGCTGACCGTGTCGATGATCATGGTCGCTCACGTTTCGCGCATGGTCCGCTCGGAAATGATCGACGTGCTGGAAACCGATTACATTCGGGCGGCCCGCCTCAAAGGCCTTACGCGGCGCCGAGTGTTGCTGCGCCATGCACTGCGTAACGGCTTGCTGCCGACCATCACCATTGTCGCGCTGGACGTGGGCTATCTGCTGGGCGGCATCGTCGTGGTCGAGGAGATTTTCAACATCCCCGGCATTGGCCGTGAACTGCTGGTGGCTGTCGCCGCCCGCGATCTGCCGGCCATTCAGGGCGGCGTGCTGATCCTTGCCGCTACTTATTGCGTGGTCAACTTCGTGGCTGACCTGACCTATGCCTATCTCGACCGGCGAATTCAATATGCGTAAAGTTTTCTATCGGCTGCTGGCGACGCCTCAGGGCTTGCTGGGCAGTCTTATCCTGCTGTTCGCCGTGGTATTGGTGGTTGCCGGGCCGGCCCTGGCACCGTTCGATCCAGAAGCCATTTCGATTCTTGCCCGCTACAAGGCGCCGAGCCTGGTCCACTGGCTGGGTACCGACCAGATGGGGCGGGACATTCTCAGTCGCGTGCTGATTGGCGCGCGAGCGACCATTTCGTTATCCGTGTTTGCGACTGCCATGGCGATGCTCATCGGCGCATTGCTGGGCACGGTCAGCGGCTATCTGGGCGGACGTATCGATGAAGCACTGATGCGTACCCTGGATGCGGTGATGTCGATCCCGACCTTGCTGTTTGCCTTGTTGATCGTCAGCACACTGGGCAGAAGCGACTTCAATGCGGTACTGGCCATCACCATTGCCTTCGTGCCCGGCATGGCGCGGATTGCCCGCAGTGTCGCCCTCGCCGCCCGCCGTCAGGACTATGTCAATGCTGCCATTGCCCGAGGCGAATCCATTGCCTACATCGTGGTGCGCGAAATGCTGCCCAACATCGTCGCGCCCATCATCGTCGAAGCCACCATCCGTGTGGCATTCGCCATCATGCTGTTCGCGACCCTCAGTTTCCTCGGCCTTGGCGCACAGCCGCCGCAGCCTGAATGGGGCCTGATGGTCGCCGAAGCGCGGCGCTATTTCTTCCAGGCGCCGTGGATGATGCTCATGCCGGGGCTGGCCATTGCCATCGTAGCGATCGGTTTCAATCTCTTGGGCGATGGCTTGCGCGATGCCCTCAATCCAAAAGGGCAGCGCTCATGAGTACCGTCTTGCAAGTGGCTGATTACAGCCTCGACTACCAGTTGCCCAATGGCCCACTGCACGTGCTGAAAAACATCGACTTCAGCGTCGCGGCCGGTGAAGTGGTTGGCCTGGTTGGTGAATCCGGCTCGGGCAAGACCACCCTAGGCTGGGCGATCATGCGTTACCTGGCCGGTAACGCCCGTGAGGTGGGCGGCAGCATCCAGTTACAAGGTGAGAACCTTCTGCAAATGCCTCAGCGTCAGGTGGAGAATCTGCGTGGTGGCCGCCTGGGCATGATTTTTCAAGACCCCAGCGCTTCGCTCAACCCGACGCTGAGTCTGGGCGAGCAAGTCGTCGAAGTCCTGACCCGTCACCGGGATCTGGGTTATCGCGAGGCCTGGGCGCTGGGCGAGCAGTTGCTGGCCGACGTCGACCTGAAAGACCCTGCTGCCATGATGAAGCGCTTCCCCCACGAAGCCTCTGGCGGTGAAAAACAGCGGGTGCTGATTGCCACCGCCTTTGCTTGCCGACCGCAATGCCTAATTTTTGATGAGCCCACGACCGCTCTCGACGTCATCAGCTCGGCGCAGATTCTGCAATTGTTCCGACGCCTACGCGAAGAGACCGGGGTTGCCTCCTTGTATATCTCCCATGACCTGGCATTGGTTTCGCGGGTCGCGGACCGGGTTTGCGTGCTCAATCAGGGACGCATCGTGGAGCAGGCCCGCGGCGGGCGTATTTTCGGTGCGCCGAGCGACGCCTACACCCAGCGTCTGGTGGCTGCGGTACCGGCCGCCGACAAGCGTTTGCTGAATGAAGAAAGAGTCGTCGGCGCGCCGCTGCTGCAAGTCAGCGATCTCAATGTGCGCTACGGACGCCCCGGCATGCTCGACAGTTTGCTGCGCCGCAAGTCTGTGCCGTCCATGGGCGCCCGCGACATGAATCTGAGCATGGCGCGTGGCGAGATCCTCGGCATCATTGGCGAATCCGGCTCGGGCAAATCGACCCTGGCCAAAGCGCTCACCGGTCTGACGCCTTTCACCGGCGCGGTATATTTCGACGGCATCCCGATCCAGGGCCCGGCGCAAATGGACCGCGACTACCGGCGCAAGGTGCAGATCATCTTTCAGCACCCGGATGCATCACTTAACCCACGGCAAACCATCGGCCAGATTCTTTCGCGACCGCTGCGCCTGTACGGCCTGACGGAAGGCGAAAGCGAACCTGCGGCCATCGCCCGCCTGCTTCGGGAAGTACGCCTGCCCGAAGACTTCGCCAGCCGCTATCCCCATGAACTGTCCGGTGGGCAAAAGCAGCGTGTCGCCATTGCCCGGGCTTTCGCCGCTCGCCCGGAACTGGTGATTTGCGACGAGATCACCGCCGCACTGGACGTTTCAGTGCAGGCCACGGTGATTGAACTGTTGCTGGAACTGCGGCGCCAGCACGGCACTGCGTACCTGTTCATCACCCATGACCTCAACCTGATCCGGCAAATCGCCCACCGCATTGTTGTGATGTACCGCGGCGACCTGCTGGAGATTCTGCCAGCCGTGGACATGGCGGCCCAAGCCCGTCACCCCTATACCCGCGCCCTGCTCGACGCAGTGCCGCAGCCTTTGAATGAACTGGAGCCCCTTGATGACGCCTGAAGCGCTACTCGACCGCCTTGACGAGGCGTACTGCCTGGATTTTCTCGCGCGTATGGTGCAGCACAAAAGCTACAGTGCTACTCCTGAAGAACGCAAACTCGCCGAATACATGGCCCGTCAGATGCAGGAGCTGGGTCTGGACGCGCAGTTGATGCCGGTTCCCGGCGAGCGTCTGAATGCCATCGGCACTCTCAAAGGTCAAGGTGGCGGCCATAGCCTGTTGTTCAACGGCCATCTGGACACCAACCCGGTAACGGAAGGCTGGACGGTCGACCCCTGGGCCGGAAAGATTGATGACGAATTCATCTACGGCATCGGCGTGTCCAACATGAAGGCTGGTGATGCGGCTTATTTCTGCGCGCTGAAAACCTTGATCGATGCAGGCATCAAGCTCAAGGGTGACGTGATCCTCACTTACGTGGTGGGCGAACTGCAGGGTGGCATCGGCACCATCGCCGCCATCGAACAAGGCGTGAAGGCTGATTACTTCATCAACTCCGAGCCGACCGATTTACAGGCGGTGACGTTACATGTCGGATCGCTGATGTTTGTCATTGAACTGACCGGCGACACTCGCCATCTGTCCAAGCGCGAAGAAGCCGTGGACGTCATTACCGCCGCCGTGCAGTTGATCCCGCAAATAAACGGCATCACCTTCAGCGGCGCCCGTTCGCCCGAGCATGAGAAAGTCAATCGGGGGCACATCGGTGTGGTCCGAGGCGCACTGGGCCGCGACCTCGAAGAATGGCGTCCTCCGCAAGTCGCGGACTTCCTGCGCCTGCGTGGCTCGGCCCGCTACACCCCGGGCCAGACCGTCGAGTCGGTGCTGGCTGATTTACAGCGTTTGCTGGACCGGCTCTGCGAGCAATTCCCCGGTTTGCAGGCGACGCTGATCAATGACAGTCACAACCAGCCGCTGATGCCGCCGTTCGAAGTCTCCCACGACTCGTTGATCGTCCAGGCGGTCAATGAGGCCTATCAGCAGGTGCGTGGAGAGCCGCAACCCACCGGCATCATCACCCCGCCCGCTTACTTCGGCACCGACGCGGCGCATTTTTACCAGCGTCTGGGCATGCAAGGCGTGGTGTGCGGCCCTGGCGGCAAGTTCAACACCATGCCGGACGAGCGGGTCCATAAAACCGATTATCTGGACATGGTGCGCGTCTACATCCTGGCCATCCTCAGTATCTGTGAGATTGCCGAATAACACTGAATACATAAACAAAAGGCACGGACGCGAATAATAAAAACAGTGCTTTTACTTCTTCGCAATCTGCTGATTATTTTTTGACAAGGGTTTAAAACCATGCGGTCAACTTTTATGTTTGGCAGTGCGACGTTGTGCGCAGCTATTTCGAGCGCGGCGTTGGCGGATGAAGTTATCGATAATCCGTTTTTCAAAGACAGCACTACACAGATCGTGGCGCGAAACTTCTACTTCAATCGCGACTTTCGCAACGCGGCAGCCACTGCGCAGAGCTATCGCGAAGAGTGGGCGCAGGGGTTTATCGGCACCTTCACGTCGGGTTTTACGCCCGGTACCGTTGGCTTTGGCCTTGATGTAATCGGCCTTTACGGCTTGAAGCTCGACAGTAGTTCTGACCGGATAGGCAGCGGGCTCTTGCCCAGCAGCGGCAACCACGTGGCCGGTATCGATCATGCCGCAGACGACTACTCCCGCGCGGCAGGCGCAGTGAAGATCAAGATTTCCAAGACGGTGCTCAAGTACGGTCAGCAGACCCTCAATCTGCCGGTCTACTCCACCGGCGACAGTCGTTTGCTGCCGGAGACAACCGAAGGCTTCTACTTGAGCAGCAAGGAAATCGACAACTTGCGAGTCGATGTGGCGCACCTGACTTCCCTGAGCGCTTATAGCCAGAGTGCTCACAATGCCAACGGCATGACCAAGGCCGAAGTGGTGGGTGCCACTTATAACTTCACACCAAATCTTACCGGAGCTATCTACGCATCGGACGTCGAAGACTTGTGGAAGAAAAAGTACCTGGGCCTCAGTTGGGTCAAGCCGATCGACGCGAAGCAAACGTTCTCCACCGATTTCCGTTTCTATAACCAGAAGAGTACCGGTGCGGAGAATGGCGGCGATATCGACAGCAACTCGTTCAGCATCAAGGGCGCTTACGCTTATGGCTCGCATAAAGTGACACTGGCTTATCAAGCCATTACCGGCAAGAACGGCTACGTGTTTTATAACGACGGCGGCAATACCGACTACATGGCCAACTACGTGCAGTACGCCGAATTCACCCGTGAAGACGAACGCTCGTGGCAGGTCCGTTACGACTTCAACTTCGCTACGTTCGGCATGCCGGGGCTGGACGTCTTCGCCCGCTACATCAGCGGCGATAACATCAGCCTGGCAAACGGTGCACATAATCAAACCGAATGGGAACGTGACCTGGAAGCGTCTTACGTGATCCAGAGCGGCCCGCTGAAAGACCTGTCGTTCCGGGTGCGTCAGGCCACCTATCGCAACTCGTTCAGTGGCGATGTCGACGACGTCAGGTTCATCACCCAATACCCAATCAACCTCTGACTCTAAAAAAGCCGGCAGCTTTCATCGCCGGCATTTCTCTCTCCGCTGTGGCTGCTGTCCTTTGCGAATGCTCGCTATGGTGCGTCGATGCACTTGAGCTACAGGCGATAAACTCACCTAAAGTAAGCCACGCGCACCAGAATTTCTTCCGGAACAGCGATCCGTCCAACATTGGAAGGCCCATGCCGTTGAGGAAACGGGTATATAGCAATTCCCAAACTGATTCTCACCAAAAGCCAAAGGGCCACATAGCTGTAAAGCAACTCCAACTGAAAAACGATCTACCGAAACTCACTTTTTTTATTGAAGAGCCCACACCATGAACTCGATCCTGTGACCATGACTACATGGGGCAAGATCATGTCAACGACCGCCTTTCGCTGCTGGTCATGGCTATCACTGGCTTTGGTTCATGAGAGCAGCTATGCAGCCTCTACTCATGAACAGACTCAGCTCAGTCTAATGCTGCAGCAACTCGATACAATCGAACTCCTCTCCGCGCGGGCAGAGGCCATTAGCACCTCCGATTCAGGTGAACGCTATCGCTTCGATTATCCTCGTCTGTGCCAGGACATTCAGCGCATCCGCGAGGGCTTACAAGGCTTCCTTTCCCCCTCTCGCGCCCAACCCCGCGATACCAGCGAGCTGGTCGGTGACTACCACCTCGATACTCCGTCCGCAGAGCCGTCCCCATGAGCATGACTGATGCGCAAACGGCTGCCTTCCATAACGCCTCCGGCTTTTCGGCACAGAGCAGCTCGACGCTGTGGGTCTCCATGGTTCTGGTCCTGGCTTTGCTGTGGTGTGCCTGGGTGATGTGGACGGCTTACCGGGGCTGGGCCGCGGGCAGTGTGCGCTTCGGTGCCTTTGGTGGCAGCGCCGTGCGCGTACTTCTCACTTTGCTGGTTTTAATGTTCTTCACCCTGTCCTAACCCAGGAGATCGCCGCCATGCTCAAGTGCTTTGCCCCTCTGAAAAACAATCTGCGTGATCGTACGAGCCAACGCTTGATCAGTCTGCTGCTGGTGCTCGGTCCAGGTCTGGCCTTTGCCGAGCTCCCCACCATGGAAGCCCCCTCGCGCGGTGAAGGATCCGGATTGATCGAGACGATCAAAAACTACGCCTACGATGGCGGCATCTTGCTCGGCCTGCTGATCGCTCTGCTCGCGTTTCTCGGTGTAGCCTGGCACTCCCTGACCGTCTATGCCGACGTGCAGAACCAGCGCAAGACCTGGAAGGACCTCGGTGCTGTAGTCGGAATCGGCGCTCTGTTGGTGGTGATCATCATCTGGTTCCTGACCAAGGCAGCCGCGATTCTGTGAGATCGACATGAACGACACTATCGAACACCTTGCCGACGGCACCTTGGTCTTTCTGCCTGAACGACTGAATCGTGATCCCGCCGTATTGCGTGGTTTGACCAATGATGAGATGTGGGCAGCGCTCGGCACTGGCGCCCTCATTGGCCTGCTGCTGGGAGTTCCCGCGACGATCGGTACCGCGTCCATTGCCGTGGCGCCGACCAGCATGATCGCAGGTATGGCGGTGGTGTTATTGGCTGGTGGCACGCTACTGCGTCGGGCCAAACGGGCTCGCCCCGAGACCTGGTTGTACCGCAAGTTGGAATGGATGCTCGCCAGCCGTTGGCGCTTGGGGCGCGGACGTTTGATTCTCCACTCCGGCGCTTGGACGGTTCGCCGTTCGCGTCGACTGCGCCCAGCCCTGTCCCGGTGGCAGTCATGAGCCGATTTCGGAACAAGGTGGATGCCCAACAGGCTCATATCTTCAGCCTGCGTCTAGCGGTAATGGTCCTCACCCTGCTGTGTGCCGGATTCTGGTATGGCTGGCGCTCGGCACCGACCGATCTGACCGTGCATGTCCCCCCGGATCTGCGCTCGGGCAGCACGCGCAAATGGTGGGACATCCCCTCAGAGAATGTCTATGCCTTCGCCCTGTACATCTTCGGTCAACTTAACCGCTGGCCTTCGGATGGCGAACAGGATTACCGCCGCGCTATCTACAGCTTGCAGTCCTACCTGACACCCGCCTGCAAAGCCTTCCTCGAGGGCGACTACGAGTACCGCAAGGCCGCCGGCGAGCTGCGCCAGCGGGTACGTGGCGTCTACGAAATTCTGGGACGAGGTTACAGCGAGTATCCGGAACTCAGGGTCAAGCAACTCGATCACGACAGCTGGCTGGTCACCCTCGACCTCAACGCTGATGAGTATTACGCCGCCGAACCGGTGAAGCGGGTGGTGGTGCGTTATCCATTGCGCGTGGTGCGTTTCGACCTGGACCCCGAACGCAATAAGTGGGGACTGGCACTGGATTGTTATCAGGGCACGCCGCAGAAAATCTCCCTGTCTGGAGGTGAGCCATGAAGCGGATTTCTATTCTGGGACTCACCGTTGCACTGATGCTGTGGGACGTTGCAGCGCAGGCCGTCGAGCTGATGCACTGGGAACGCCTTCCCCTTGCGGTCCCGCTGGTTATCAATCAGGAGCGGGTGGTCTTTGTCGATGAAAATGTTCGAGTTGGAGTGCCCTCATCCCTGAGGGACAAGCTGCGCGTGCAATCTACCGGCGGCACGCTGTATTTGCGCGCGTCGGAAGCCATTGCCCCGACTCGACTGCAACTGCAATCGGTCACGACGGGCGAGATCATCCTGCTGGATGTCGAGGCCACGCCTGGTGATCAGCCGCTGGAGCCCGTGCGTATTATCAAGAACGCTCCGGTGCAGGCTACCGAGACGGAATCCAGCACCGCCTCTGTTCCAGAACGTACGCCGATCCCGGTCGCTTTGACGCGCTACGCCGCGCAAAGCCTGTACGCGCCGCTGCGCACCGTAGAATCCCTGCCCGGCGTACGCCGCGTCCCGCTCAAGCTGCGCAGCGAACTGCCAACCTTGCTGCCGACCGAAAACGTATCCAGCACACCCATTGCCGCCTGGCGATTAGGTGAATACTGGGTGACGGCGGTGAAATTGCGCAATCGTGGTTTAGAGACGGTGCAACTCGATCCACGTCGACTTCAGGCCAAGCTGTTCGCCGCGGCTTTCCAACATGCTTTCCTCGGGCCGGTCGGCAGTGCAGAAGACACCACGATCGCCTACCTCGTCACTCGCGATGCCGGCCTCGAACACGCCGTACTGCTTCCGCCCGTTGCGCGAGGTGCTGGCGATGAGGACTAACGCAATGCTCAAATGGCTGGTACCGGCTGCGCTGCTGGGCGTGGTGTTGATTATCCTGAAAACTTGGGTCGCGGATGGCAGCAGTTCCTCTCCAGAGAAGTCGGTTGATCAAGGCAATCTTCAGTTATCCGCCGAGCAAGCCAAGTCACTCGGTATTGCGGGCGACACCCCACGCGATACGGTCGCCACCCTGATCGGCCAGGTGAAGGCCATGCGCAGCGACATGCTCGGCTTAAAAAAACACAATGATTCGTTGCAAACGGAGAACATCCGCCTGCGCGAGCGGGAAAACAGTGTTGATTCGCGTATCCAGACGGCGCTAGGCAGTGTGACCCAGCAAGTCGACGAAGGCCGCCGACAAGCCAACGAGGCCCGACTCAAAGCGGAACAAGACAGTCGCCAGGCCCGTGGCCTGCTGACACAATTGCAAGAACAGCTCTCGGGGCTGACCGGCAAAGATAAGGACATGCCGATCGGATTGGGGCTTGAGCCAGGCGACGGTGCTAAGTTCGAAGGGCAGCACTCTGCCAATGATGCATTGCAATGGATTGAGCCCTCGGATTCTCCGCCCACCGACGCCCGGAGCAAAACCAAGACCGCGTCCGCCCTGAGTCTGCCTACTGCCTTCAACTCACTGGAGGGTTTGAAGGACAATGCCATCGACCGCAGCCAGAAGCAGTTACGCGAGGTCACCAAGGGTGAACGTGAACTGACACGCTCCGCTGATCGTACCGAAGGCGCGAAGCCGGTCTACACGATCCCCGAAAACGCCACGCTGATGGGCTCGATCGCCATGACCGCGCTGATCGGCCGAGTCCCGGTGGACGGCACCGTGAATGACCCCTATCCCTTCAAGGTGCTGGTCGGTCCGGAGAACCTGACGGCCAACGGCATCGACCTGCCGGACGTCGCGGGGGCCGTGATGAGCGGCACGGCGTCCGGTGACTGGACCCTGTCCTGTGTACGCGGACAGGTCGAGTCAATCACCTTTGTGTTTACCGACGGCACCATCCGCACGGTGCCTCAGCCGAAGGCGGTAGCCAGCCGCAACGTCTCCACCGCCCAGAGTTCGAACACCGACAAGATTCGTGGCGGACTCGGTTACCTGTCCGATCCGTTTGGCATTCCTTGCATTGCCGGTGAGCGCCGCTCAAACGCTCAACAGTACCTCGGCAGCCAGAGCTTGATCACTGCCGCCGGCGCCGGTGTCGCCGCCTTGCTTGGGGATGAGCGGAACAACAGCAGCGTGATCAGTTCGGGCGGCAGTACGCTCGGGGTCACTAGCAGCAGTGGCAATAGCGCGCTGAATTCAATTCTCAGTGGTGGCGTCAGCGACATTCGCGCGTGGATCAACAAATTGTATGGCGAGACCTTTGCCGCCGTGTACGTGCCGCCGGCGGCACAGGTCGCCCTGCACCTCGACCATGAGATCACCATCGACTACGAGCCGAAGGGCCGGAGCGTTCGCCATGAAAAAGACCAAGCCTCTCTGCCTGCCCTGGATTAGTTTGCTCTGCTGGGTCATGGCGGGGTGTTCCACCGACAAGGAGACGCTGCTGCCCCATGGCGAGCAAACCATGCTGGACATCTGGAACGGTGCTGGTTCGCAAGGCACTCAGCAGCAACTGCTGGATGCTCGGCACCAGTTACGCCGTCCGCTGGACCAGGCAGATTTCTCCGTTGTTCTCCAGGAGCCGTACACGCGCACAGCGGCGAACGAGATCCGCAACCTGTTCCCGCGCCTGCCCAATCCCGATCTGGTGCTGTACGTGTATCCGCATCTGAGCGGTACCGAGCAGGCACCGATTCCGGGTTACTCGACCGTCTTTCCGTTCTACCAGCGGGTGCAATACGCACTGCCCGGTGAACGACAGGAAGACCTGTAGTGCGTGCCGGTGATCCGAGCAATCGCACTTCGGCGTGGAAAGCCTGGCGCCACCCGTTGCGCCCTCGCGCAACCATAGCCGATGAAACTGCACTCTATGCGCACAACCCGAGCTTCACCGACTACTTGCCTTGGGTCGAATACCTGGAGACCGAGCAGTGTTTTCTACTCGATGACAATCGCTCGGTAGGCGCGGTGTTCGAGTTACTGCCCATCGGCACCGAAGGACGCGAACCCGATTGGCTGATGGCGGCCCGCGATGCCCTCGAGGATGCCCTGCAAGATAGTTTTGATGAACTGGATCAAGCGCCGTGGGTAGCGCAGTTTTTCTGCCAGGACGACAACGACTTCATCCCCTACCTGACCCGGCTCACCGATTATATTCAGGACAGCGCGCGAGGTACGGTCTTCACCGAAGCGTATTTGGAACTCAGCCGCCGTCATCTGAAGGCTATCGCCAAGCCGGGAGGTCTGTTCGAGGACAAGGCCGTCACGCGCCTACCCTGGAGGGGCAACAGCCGCCGGGTGCGCCTGGTGGTCTATCGTTGGCTCGAGTCTGACGCTGAGGAGACCGGACTTATCCCAGTGCAAGCCCTGCATCAGGCTTGCGAACGTATCGCGGCTTCGTTGCAAACGTGTGGGGTGAAATCGACGCGAGTCGATGGCCCAGGTTTGTATGCCTGGCTGCTGCCCTGGTTCAATCCAGCCCCCAAGCTCACCGATGAATCGCCCGAAGATTTCTACCACCAAGTGGCCTATCCGGAGTCGGCCGACGGTGAGTCGCCGGAACTGCCCTTCGATCACGACTTTGCCGAGCGTTTATTCTTCAACGAACCGCGTTCGGATGTTCAGCGTGGACTTTGGTTTTTCGATGGTCAGCCCCATCGAGTCATGGTGGTGGACAAGCTGCGGCGGGCCCCCTTGATAGGCCAACTCACTGGCGAAACCCGCAAGGGCGACGCGGTGAATGCGCTGTTCGACCAGTTGCCCGAAGGCACGGTGATGAGCCTGACCTTGGTGGTCAAACCCCAAGATATGCTCGAGGAGCAGTTGAACCGCCTGGCGCGCAAAGCCATCGGTGAAAACCTGGCCTCGACCCAGACCCGTCAGGATGTTGAAGAGGCTCGCGCGATCATCGGCCGCCAGCACAAGCTGTACCGCGGCACCCTGGCGTTTTACGTGCGCGGTCACGATGAGCAGCAATTGCACCAGCGCTCGATCAGCCTGGCCAGCGCGCTGCTGGGTGCGGGACTGCAACCAGTACGTGAAGGCGACGAGGTTGCCGCCTGTAACAGCTATCTGCGTTGGTTACCGATGATCTACAACCCGGCCCGCGACACGCGCAACTGGTACACGCGCCTGATGTTTGTCCAGCACCTGGCGAACCTGGTTCCGGTGTGGGGCCGCAGTACCGGCACAGGCCACCCAGGCATCACCCTGTTCAATCGTGGTGGCTCGCCGTTGAGCTTTGATCCATTGTCACGCCTAGATCGGGCCATGAACGGCCATCTGCTGTTGTTCGGCCCCACCGGCGCCGGCAAGTCGGCCACCCTGGTCACCCTACTGATGCAGGTCATGGCCGTGTACCGCCCTCGCCTGTTTATCGTCGAGGCCGGCAACTCATTCGGCTTGCAGGGTGATTACTTCGCAACTCGGGGCTTGTCGGTCAATAAGGTCCAATTAAAACCTGGCGCCTCGGTCAGTCTCGCCCCGTTCGCCGATGCCTGGCGCCTGGTCGAGCAACCGGATCAGGTGGCGAGTCTGTCGATTGATGAGCTGGACGATGAGGCGATAGCAAGTCGAGAAGACCAACGCGATGTTCTTGGCGAACTGGAAATCACCGCCCGGCTGATGATCACCGGCGGCGAGGCTAAGGAAGAGGCGCGCCTGAGTCGAGCCGATCGCAGCTTAATCCGCGAGTGCATTCTCGATGCGGCACAGACCTGTGTCGCGTCGTGTCGACAGGTATTGACCCACGATGTGCGCGACGCGTTGCTGCGCGTCGCCGCCGACACGCACTTGCCGGAGAAGCGTCGTGAGCGTGCCCAGGAAATGGGTGAATCCATCGACCTGTTTTGCCAGGGTTTCGAGGGGGAACTGTTCGATCGCGAAGGCACACCTTGGCCCGAAAGCGATGTGACCATTGTCGATCTCGCCACTTACGCTCGCGAAGGCTACGAGGCCCAGATGTCCATCAGCTACATCAGCCTGATGAACACCGTGAACAACCTGGCCGAGCGCGACCAGTACCTGGGCCGACCGATCATCATGGTCACTGACGAGGGCCATATCATCACCAAAAACCCGCTGCTGGCGCCGTTTGTGGTCAAGGGAACGAAGATGTGGCGCAAGCTCGGTGCCTGGTTCTGGCTGGCAACGCAAAACCTTGCCGACTTCCCCACCGCCGCGCAGACCATGCTCAACATGATCGAATGGTGGATTTGCTTGAACATGCCGCCCGCGGAAATCGAAGAAATAGCACGCTTCAAGAAGCTCACGCCTGCACAGAAATCTTTGTTGCTCTCAGCTAGCAAAGATCCGGGGAAATATACCGAGGGAGTGGTGCTGTCGAAGAAGCTCGAAACGCTGTTTCGAGCCGTGCCGCCCAGCCTTTACCTCGCCCTGGCCATGACGGAACCCGAGGAAAAAGCAGAGCGCTGGACATTGATGCAGAACATTGGCTGTTCGGAGTTGGAAGCCGCTTGCCGGGTAGCTGAACGGATCGATAGAGCGCGAGGCATAGAACCCGTATAGGGAAATCTACTCAAGTATCGCGCTCTAAAGCTAGCGGCCGGTTACTGCGATGCGCCTCGAAGCCGCTGCTGAATCCTCAACAAGAATCCGGCTTCAAAAGCATCTTGGCAGTCACCGACAGGAAAGGTCTTGCGTGTTTGGGCCAGCTCCCACCACAGTGGAGTCTCGCCGGGAGTATCGAGCCAAGCCTGGGCGCATTGCGCACCGCGTTCGATCATAGGCGCAAATTCGCTGCCCCACGGCGTCAAAAGGCTCGGGCAGCCGTCCGCCGCCGGAATTGAAACGTAATTTTCGTCCATAGACACCTTAGCTTTCGATTTAATTATTAATGCTGGGTCTGTCCCAAGCAGCATAGAAACAAAACTGACACTTCGCTTAAGCATCAAAAAAGCGCCCGAATCAGAGCCATGTAGACTATATCCCGTGGATTGAGAGTCCCTCAAGGCGCAGTTTGCGCGCATGACTCAAGACTACGAACAACTTCGTCTGCAACTTGCGGAAAACATCCGCTCGTTGCGACGCGTGAAGAACCTTACCCAGGAGCAATTGGCGCTCATGGCCGAGGTGGATCGTACCTACGTGAGTCAAATTGAACGAGGGGTAGGCAACCCGTCGTTATTGGTCCTCTGCAAACTCGCCAACATTTTCGAGATCAGAACGGATCAGTTGCTCATCGAGTCTGAGGCGCTTGCTCGTACGCTGAGCGCTGAATGACTATCTGCTGATCTAGAAGGTCGCTGTAAACCGATTATCCTGCCTTCGGCTTTCTCACTGACACCCCTCTTTCGATCATTGAACCTGTCCAGGCCATACACCCAGAGCCTGGATCATGTCTGCCGCCTGCCCGCATATTTCACCCCAAAAGTTACATCCTTTGGTGCTAAGCATTCTGCTGGCATCCGGGTCGAGCGTGGCGCTAGATACCGGCAGCATTACCGCCTCCGTACTTTCTCCAGACTGCCTCGAGTACAGAGTCATCGGCATCTGCTTTTGGTTGCTCTGCACCCCCTTCGGCTGCACGATTAAAACCTCAACCAAGGTTCGTCACTTCATTCCTGAGCTGGTGGTCTCGAGCTATGCCACCACCGGTGCCAATCCTTGGACCGAGATGGCCGCCCTATCCTCTCCTATCAGTGGGGCGGAAGGAGGCGGTAACCTGATCACGCCGAACACCCAGCGCGATAATCTGCCTCGTTTCAAAAACGTTGATGGCATCGGCCATCCCGGTGGCTGGGCCGCCACGCATCTGGCCTCGCAATCCGGCTACGCCTGCGCCAGCGGCGCCACTGCGTTCATGCCCTATTACCTGAGCACTTTGGACTCACTGGCCTGGCGTCATGGCATCCCGGAAAGCCTCTACCCCGAGTCACTCGTGCCGGGAATCCGTGAAATCGGTCGTCAGCTCGCGGGAAACATGTGGGGCAACGTCTATCCCCGGCAAGGATTTTTGGTGCAACCCGACGACTTCAAAGCCGCTGCGGTGATGGCGCAGCGAGCGGGTGACGTCATTACCCTCAACTGGCAACCGCACGTGTATGTCCCGCTCACACCCGTACCACGCGATGGTTATTGGCCGCCTGGCCCGATCGTTGAAAACGACGCTTCGACCCACAAATGGCAATTGCTCTCCCCCCGGGTTCAACCCACATGCGCCATCTTCCCCAGCGATCCGGTGCAGAGCGCGGATGGCGGCTACGCCTGGTCGCTGTGGCGCCCCTATAGCTGCTGCAAGCGTGAGGGACAGACCTTCCTGTTCAGCATCGACTTCGAAGGCGGTGCTTCATGAGTCGGCTTCTTGCAGAACCATGGTTAAGCCCTATGACTTTGTTGTTCTGCGGACTGCTCGCCGTGACCACGCATGCCCACGGCGCCGAGGACGATTACCGTCTAGGCACTCAAGGCGAAGTGCTCGACGACCGGGTGATGTACACCATCGGTGGCGGCTCGGCAGCGGGCTCGCCGAGCTCGCTCTATCGCCCCAACGGCCTCGGTGTTGGCGGATCCTGGCAGGCGAACATGATGTGCGGAAACATGAGCCTCACCAACACCTTGCAAAACCAGTTGAACGGCGTCACCGAAGGTTTCCAGCAGATCATGGGCAGCATCGTGCAGAACGCGACCCAAGCAGTCATGTCGCTGCCGGCGCTGATTATTCAGCGCGCTAATCCCGGTCTCTATGAGTTGCTCAGTAACGGGGTGATGCAGGGGCGTATCGACTTCGACCGCTCCAAACTGACCTGCCAGGCCATGGCTGAGAAGATGGCGGACAAGGTCGGTCAAGCCGGCTGGGGCGCATTGGCCAAGAACCAGGAGATGCAGGGCAACCTCGAACAAACCGGCGGTGATGCGGTGGCCGCGGTGAAAAACACCGAGGCCCGTAACGGCAATAATGGGGTGTCATGGGTCGGAGGGCAGAAGGCTGGAGGTAGTGGACAAACACCCATCCGGGCAACCTCCGATGTGGTGCGCGCGGGCTACAACCTGCTGCATAACCGGTCGGTGGATGACAGCGCCTCGATCAGCAGCAGTGATTGCCTGGGCGGCGCTATTTGCCAGGCATGGACTTCACCCCAAGAGGAATCCGAATGGGCTGTTCAAGTGTTGGGCGAGACCGAAGTCGCGACCTGCGACACCTGCGAGACTCTGCGGGCTACCGCTGGCAGCGGACTGACGCCGCTGATCCAGGAGGCCTACGGTGAACATCTCAAGACCCTGCAAGGATTGCTGTCCGGTTCTCTGCCGCCTACCCCTGACAATCTGAGCAAAGCCTCCAGCCCGATGCTGCCGGTGACCCGTGGTGTGATCGAAGCCCTGCGCGACGATCCTGATCAGGAACTTCTGGCACGGCGCCTGGCCAGTGAGACGGCCCTATCCAGCGTGCTCGACAAAGCGCTCCTGCTATTACGCACTCTGTTGGCAGGCAGCCACGAACCAAACATCGCTTCCGCCGAGCCAGCCCAAACGGCCTTGACGAAAAACATCGACACTCTGGAACGTGAAATCCGCCTGCTGCAGACCGAACTGCAGGTTCGGCAGATGCTGGCCACCAACACCGCCAGCCTGGTGCTCGATCGGCATGCCGGAGGCGCCGATGCTTCGCGTACCGTCGAGCAAGGCGACCCTGAACCTCGCCGACTCAACGATGCTAACGCCAGGCGCAAGTGAGCCATGAAACGCTCACTGCTACTAACTTTGCTTTCGAGTCTGGGGATTGCCGCAGTGATGATCCTAATCGCCGCATTGGTTGCCTGGACCGGCCGCACTGCGCTGCGTAGTTTCGAGGCCTGGCAGCAAACATTCGAATCGGTGCGGCCCTATCTGCGGTGGTGGCGCGCCCTGCTCTACGGCACCGTTTTTGCGCTCTGGTGGCATCTGCTGCGGCGTTATCAACATCGGCCACAGGATCGACTGCGAGTGAAACGCATCGGGGTATTAGGGCTCGTGCTCTTTACCTGCGTCGAACTCACCCGATTGTGAGGTCACGACCATGCTCATGAGCACCAACAGCTACCTGGAGTTTTACCTCTCCCTGCTGGCATGGATCATCAACAACGGTATCTGGAACGTCCTGTTCGATACTGGACTGTTCGCCGCACCCTTCGGCGCGGTCATCTTGCAAGAGTGGTTGTCGGCCCGTCAGCAAGGCGCGGATGAAGGCAACAAAGGATTGCTCTCGGTACCTCGAATCGAGAACCGGCTTTGGCTGGCCTACATCGTCGTATTGTTCGGCTGCGCGCCGGTCTTTCCGCTAAACCTCGCCTCAATGGCGTTCGATGATGCAGCGAGCCAACGATGCGGTGTCAGTGTGGCCAAGCCAGCGGAAACCGCTTGGGGAATCACTTTCAACACCATCGGCGAACGCTCTGCCAATGTGCCAATCTGGTGGTTTCTAGTCCACGCCTTAAGCAAAGGCGTGACCGCGGCGGCCACCGCCTCCATCCCCTGTGCACCGGATATCCGACAGATGCGCATGGAGATCGACAGCTCGCGCATCGACAGTCAGGTCCTGCTGCAGGAAGTCGCCGACTTCACTCGTGACTGCTACGGCTATTCCCGCTCTCGGCTCTTCACCAATCGTCCACAGCTGGACAAGGCGCAAAGTCATGATGTGTCTTGGATCGGCTCAAGCTATTTTCTCGACGCTCCGGGCTACTACGACACCGATCGCTCACGGACACCACGAGTCAGTTGGCCCTACGATGAGACCCGCGATACTTCCTTGCCACGGCTGGAGAATGGCGCGGGCTACCCCACTTGCAAGCAGTGGTGGAGTGATAGCAGTGTTGGGTTGCGCGAGCGCTTGATCCAGCAGGTCGATCCTTCGCTGCTGACTCAACTGAAAGGTTGGCTGACTGGTCGTTCGAGCAACGAGATTGAGGATGCCACCCTGCGTGAGCTGGTCAGCCCGCGCCAGCAATCGATGTCCATGTCGCCCGGACAGGTGTACCAGGACTATGGCTCCAGTGCCCGCGGCGGGTCGATCAATCAGGGGCTTAATAACCTGGCCACCAACACTGGGCTGGCCCTCGGCTCCTTCAGCAACTTCCCGGCGATGAACGCGCTACGCGCCGCTCTGCCGATGGTGCAGGCTTTCCTGATCATGGGCATCATCATCAGCCTACCGCTGATTTTGTTGGTCAGTACCTACCAATTGAAGACCGTCATGACGGTGACGTTCGCACTATTCACGCTGCATATGCTGACCTTCTGGTGGGAGTTGGCCCGTTGGGTCGACTCCAGCATGCTCGATACCTTGTACAACCAGGTGTCGGCGTCCAATCAGGTGCTGTTGTCGCTGCCCACATCCGGATTTATGGATGGAACCGTCACGGCACAGGTGATTGAGTATGTGATGGGGGCGATGTTCATCGTACTGCCGATGCTGTTCCTTGGAGCCATGAGCTGGACGGGATATGCAGTAGGAAATGGGATTCAAGGCATGTTGGCCAATGGCAGCAAAGCCGCAAGTGATTCAGCAAGCAAAGGTACGGATCAAATAATCGGGGCTGCTAAGCGCTCAGTTAGATGACTTGCTATCGCCGATGTAGTGCCCGTTGTCGTCGAAGTCACCGATGTAGAGGTCGGCACCGAGATAGTCTGGGCCTGTTTCCGCCTCTTTAAGATCCCCATCAATGGCAGCCTTGGACAACAGGAGACCAATCACAGCAATCATCGTTACGACAGAAGCTACCAACCAGAAACCGATAAAGAGCAACCCAAGGATGAGTGCCAGCTTCGTAACCAGAAAGCTCCCTCGAACCAATAGCCCACCCGCAGGCATACCTGTCGCCACCGCACGTTTAGCCACACGAGATTCAAATCCTTTCAACCTGCGATAAACACGTTTTACCGACATACCGCATGCATATGCCCGGCGGTGTGCGCGGGAGATCTGAAGTGGCTGCTGAGCCGGCATGGTTGCGCCCTCTTCTGAGCATGTTCCTGTGGAAATCGAGATTACAGACTACTACTGAAAACCGCCCATGCTTAACCGTTTATCAGCTTGCTCGGTCGAAAAACTCTTCACTGGAAGATAGAAGACGCAGCTCGTGCACCAGCGCCTCTATCGCCGTTGACCCATCCATATCATCCAGCTACATAGAGGGTACGGATCGCTGTTATCGACAGCACCTTCCCAGGTAGCCAGAGCCTTCAAAGCTACGTCACTCCGGTGATGGTTCCCCCCAAGTGCGATTAGCGTTCGGTGGCTCGCACGGTCACGCTTCACGGTGATGAACGCCTACTGCTCTCCCGAGCGTCTTTCGAGCTCGGCTCGTCCCAAACCCTCTTGCTTTTCTTCAACCCACTGCGGGGAAATTCCTTCCCAATGGGACAGGTTTCTTCGCGCTATCAACGGAGACACACCATGTCCAACTCACTCACAAGCGAAGCACTGAACACTCTGCGCTTGCCCATTGTGTTCACTCCAGACGCGTGGCAACACGCAGTATTGCTCGATGGTTCAAGTCATCCTGAAAAGCTGCAGCTCGATAGGCTGAGCAACGTGGTACGCGCAGCCTTCAAAGCTCACCTGGCCGATCCAAACGCACCCTACGTGGTGTTCGAGATAGCCAAGTTCGGCTCAGTGAGTGATGCAGAACATGAACCATTGCTGCGACTCAGCCTCAGCCTACTTCAGGCATCAGACCAACCTAACGCCTTAGTGATAGCGCTTGCCGAAGAGCAGCAACGCTAAACACAAACGGCCATACCCGGCCACTGTTCCAACTCAGACTGTACGCAGTCTTGCACCAATCCAATCAACACCCACCGGGGAACCTTCCCCGACGGGCAAGGCGCTCCTCCGGTTTTTCGAGGGAAATGCCATGCGCAATATCTACCAAGACGTGACAGACAAGATCGTTACCGCGTTAGACCAAGGCGTAGCGCCCTGGATCAAACCTTGGTCCTCAAATGACTCAACTGACATCACTCATCACCAGCCCTATCCCATCAACGCCATCACCCAGCGTCCCTATTCGGGCATCAATTTACCGTTACTCTGGGCCGAGGCCAGGTTGCAGGGGTTCACTCAAGATCGCTGGTTGACCTTCAATCAAGCCAAAAAAGCCTGCGGGCACATTCGTAAGGGTGAGCACAGCACTCTGGCAGTGCTCTACAAGCCGATGGAGCGCGAGGAACAGACCGAGTCAGGCCAACCCGTACTCGATAAAAACGGCCAGCCCAAGGTCGCTCACTTTGGCATTCTCAGGACACATTTTCTGTTCAACATCGAGCAAACGGAGGGGCTCGAAGCGCTCAACGAAACCGTGCTCGAGACGGAACCGAGCGATCCCTTCTTCCCCAACGCTGCTGCAGAAAGTTTGTTGCGAAATTCGGGCGCAAATATCATTCATCGATTTGCCGACGAAGCCTTTTACTACCCGATCAGGGATCTCATCCAACTGCCAACAAAATCGCAATTCCACGATCAAGGTGGATACTACGCCACTGCACTTCACGAGCTGACGCACTGGACCGGACACCACTCTCGATTGCAGCGAGAAGGCGTGGTTTCTCCGTGTCCATTTGGCTCGCCAGGCTATGCCTTTGAAGAGTTGATCGCAGAAATGGGCGCCGCTTTTTTATGTGCCTACGCCGGTATACGGGGAGAGCTTCGGCACGAGGGCTATATCGACTCCTGGCTCGGCCTGCTCAAGGCTGACAACCGCGCCATCTTCCGCGCCAGTGGCCAGGCCCGATGCGCGTCGGAGTATGTCCTCAACCTGGAACAGCAACAGAAGCAGTCGGGAATGGATGACTCGCGATGCATGAACGATGGAGCTTGATCGTCACCTCACCACTGCAAACGCTTCATAGGGTCCAACACGAGTTGGACCCTTTTTCTATGCCCAGAAAAATCCCTACACCGCGGAACTCTGACGCAAAGAATATGAGGTAATCCCGTAACAGCAGCACGCCGTTACGTTTCCAGATTCTCCGCCAGGTAATCCACCAGCTCGAGTGGACTTCGGCTGTCGATCACCTTGTAGATCAGATCACGCTTGCTGCGCGGTAGCTTCTTGACCACGCTCTTCGCCGAGGCCCTGACGGCTTCGTCTGTTCCATGGATACGTGCCGCGAGCAGCAGTATGAGCGTGGCGTCAGTGAGGTTCATGGCAAGACCCGAAAAAATTCGCACCGCAGTGTACCGACACTTTCCTTTTTCGTACCAGCATGCGCATCCAACAAAACGGCACCAGGACAAATCGATATTCCGATTGCAGCACAAAGGGAAACGCGTCAAAAGGACCGGTAAGGGTTGGAAGGGAATGGGGAGTCAAGGGTAAGAGCCCTATCCGAAAAGGCTAAAAGGCCACTGACTCTGCCAATTCCCGGGAGGGCCATGATGCTCAGTCTGTTTCGGCAAAAAAGGCAAAAGCCTCCTCCGCCACCCACCGTAAACGTCGCCGATGGGTACCTGCCCATCGAATCGTCCGAGAGCTTGTTAGCAGCCGAGCATCGCCGCCAGTTGCTTGATCGCATTTGGCAGTACACCGCCCTCTCCCATCCGCAATTCAGCCAGCTCTATTTAAATCCGATTCATCGCTACGCCGAGATAGTCCAGCAGCTTCCAGCCAGCGAGACGCACCACCATGCTTATCTTGGCGGCATGCTCGATCATGGATTGGAGCTGGTCGCTTGTAGTTTGAAATTGCGTCAGTCATATCTGCTGCCGACCGGCGCCGCGCCCGAAGACCAGGCAGCCCAGACCGAGGCTTGGTCCGCTGGCATCGCCTATGGCGCGTTGCTCCATGACATCGGCAAGATTGCCGTGGACCTGCTGGTCGAACGCCAGGATGGCCGTGTCTGGCATCCTTGGCAGGGTTCCCTGGATCAGCCTTACCGTTTTCGTTATATCAAGGGTCGCGACTACCACCTGCATGGTGCGGCCGCAGGCTTGCTCTACAACCAGATTCTCGACTGCTCGATCCTCGATTGGCTCAGTGGGTTTCCTACGATGTGGGCCAGCCTGCTGTATGTCCTGGCCGGCCAGTACGAACGTGCTGGCGTGCTCGGTGAATTGGTGATGCAGGCCGACCGCTTTTCCACTGCGCAGAACATCGGTGCTAACCCAAGCAAGGCGCTGCAAGCACCCATTCATTCACTGCAACATCACTTGATCAGCGGACTGCGCCATCTGGTTCAGCACGAACTGAAACTCAACCAGCCAGGTGCCGCAGGATGGCTGACGCACGACTCACTATGGCTAGTCAGCAAGGTTGTCACAGACAAGCTGCGAGCCTACCTGCTGTCGCAATCGATTGAAGGCATTCCCTCGTCCAACCTCGCGGTGTTTGACGAGCTGCAGTCACATGGATTGGTTGAGTCCACGCCGGAAGGCAAAGCCATCTGGACCGCGCTTGTGGCACAAGGAAACTGGCAGCAGAGTTTCACCTTTCTGCGCCTTCAACCGGCACTGATTTGGGGGAACGAAGACCGGCCCGAGGCTTTCAGTGGAACGGTGAGCATTGCGGCCCATGACCACTCAACTGACGCTCAGGTACCAATACCAGCACCCGAAACAGACAGTGCAGGATCAGGTCAAAGCCAACCGCAGCCGGATCCCTTGGCACTAGCGGATGCCGATTACCTCGGCACGCTGCTGGACATGTTCGAATTGATAGACACTGAGACCAGCAATGCGCCGGCAGAAAGTACTCTCGAAACCTCAACGCCTCCATCGGATAACCCAGGCCAGGCATTCCTGAATTGGGTCAAGGAAGGCATTCTGAGCCACAAGCTGATCATCAATGACAGCAAGGCCAAAATCCACACAGTGGATGGCAGCGTATTTTTGGTCACGCCTGGTCTCTTCCAACGCTACGCGCAGGAATTTCCAGGCGTTTCGCAGAGTTCAGATCAGGAGATGGAGGAATGGCGTTGGGTGCAAAAGCAGTTCGAGAAGTTGAAGATTCACAGAAAGCGGGACAATGGCCTGAATATCTGGACATGCCAAGTGCAGGGCCCTAGAAAGAAAACAACTTTGAAGGGCTACTTGATTGAGGATTCCCAGCAATTTTTTGAAGTTATACCACTCGACAATCCGTTTCTTAAAATCGAAAGAGACTAACTTTTAACGGCCCCGTTGGTAGGAATCGAAACTCAAGTTTATTCTGAAATGCACACGCGCAGCTTTACCCCTCTGTTATTCATCCCGAGACGCTCGCCGTCTTTTCGTCAACAGCACCCCTGAGACGAACGCAGCCCTTCGCAACAGGCTACAATCGGCCAATAACTGCCTGTCGTAATCGACTAAAATAGACCCTAAGCGCCCGTTGAGTCCTCGCCGAATATGAGCCCAAAGCAGTCAGATCTGCTCCAAGCGGAACAGAGGTCATGGCAGCTCTTTAGCTTGCTCGCGCTGAGCGACGCTGGCGAGACACTGTTCAATGAACTGAAGCTCCTGGTCGAGCTCGACCGCGCGCTTTTCCAGAGCTTTCAACGCCGCCTGGTGCTCCTTCTGCACCTCTTCTGGCGCCTTGGCGAGTTTGGCAAGCTTGCGCTGCCTCCACGCGATATCATCGTTCAGGTCGGCAAGACATTTGACGCCTGATTCTCTCTTCTTAGCTGTAAATAGCTGGCACTCCAAATAGCGGATGGCGTCGTAGATTTTAACGACCTCACTGCTAGTCTTTGAGTGCACGAAGTTCAGGCTGCCCTCGTCGAAGGCGTGGTGCTCCTGGTTCTGCCCACCCCAGTTGACCAGGTCATTCTTGATGAAATTGAAGTATGACAGGTCATAGTCAATGAACGGTTCCACCAGCGAAAAGGTGTGTTCCAGGCTGACCTGCAGGTACATGCTCTTCTTGAGCTGTGATTTATTAAAGTGCGCGGTCACTTTGACTTCATTTTCTATACAGAACTCAAGCACCATGGATTCGAACCAGATACGACAATAGAGCAGCGCTTGACGCACATCGAATACCGAAAGCGCGGCAAGAATTTTCTCCTGGAAACTGCCCACGTGATCAATGACTAGAATGCCTTTGTTCGTATAACTGAGAACATTACTGGTGTACTGAACCTGCTGAGCATGACGCTGGGCAATAATACAGAAACGCTCCCAGAAAAGACGGTCATGGGTGGTGACGACCATTTGGATCCGGCGCAGGTAAGCATCGCTGAAGAACAGGTCGATGATGTTCGATCGGTGATCGGTGTCGATCGCATTGACGACGTCATCGAATACGATGAGCGGGAAATTGTTCTTCTCAGCCATCGCCAAGAGGATGGACAAACCCAGCGCTCGCAGATGTCCTTCGCTGAGCACCGCAAACGCATCAAGGAATGATCCGTCCACGCTGGTGATCTTGATCCGATAGCTATCCGCCTGGCGGTCGAAGGTCAACGACGCAATCTGCTCATGGTCATCGTCGTGGTTGTTGATCGCGCGGTAGTACTCGGCAGCCTTGGCTTCGATCCCTGTTATTCGCGCTTTCTCCAGCTCAAGCTTGTAATCCAGCAAGTCGCGGTACAGCGTTCGGTACTCAGCTTCCAGATCCTTGAGCAACTGGTTGAAGTGGCTATTGTCGACCGCATCGTTGAGCAATGCCGCTTTTCGCTTTATCAGGTCTTTCATCTGGTCGTTGGCGATCTTGAACTCGCTTATCGCCAGTTTTTTTCGGTCGAACTGCAGCTTCAGCAATTCGTCAATTTCTTTCAGCTGCGTCACTCGTTCTTCGAGGCGGGCTGCCTGGGCGTCTGCCTGGCCAACCTCCCGAAGCTTGCGCTCACAGGCGCGCAAGTAGTCCTCGATCTGATCTGCACTCCGCGCGCAGAGCTTCAGAAACGAGTCGAGAACGGACGGCGCCACTTCCGAGCGGTCGGTAGCGGCATGGAACTTTGCAAGCTCCGCCTCCAATTCGTCCATGTTCAGTGGGCAGGGAACATCGGCGTGCTCATTGCCTTTCACCGCGCCGATTCCGGTCGCGACTCGTGAAGCCCAGAGCGCGATCCGGGCGTTATTTCTCTGCCTGGATTGCTTGAGGGACTCCAGTGCACCCAACGCCTTGATCTGCTCTCGCGCCCTCTCGAACGGGTTCATCACCACCTGGTCGAGGGGCGTCAGGCATGCGGGACAAGTTTCCCCGACCTGCAACTGTTCGATGGCCGACAATGCCTCATATACGGCGCGATAATTGACCTCGCTGGCCCTCTGCAGAAACACCTTCTCGATATCGGCTCTGCGGTGGAGCAAGCGCTGGGCGATGGTACAGATACGCCTGACCTGCTTTAGCGGTATAGCGAACGGGGCCTTGGCGGCTCGCAGGCGCTCAGCGCCACGAATATGTATTTCAACCGTGTCGCGCAGCCGCAAGACCTTTCGGCGCACATCGAAGTCTTGGTCGGCCGTCAGCCCCAGCAGCCTACAACTCTCGGAAATCGATGCATGAAGGTCTGCCCTGCGATTACGCCGCAGCTGGCCCAGGCTGACCCGAGAACGTTCCAAGGTGTCCAGTGCCTCGGCTTGATCAGCGCGCAAGAAGGCTTTTAGCGAGAAGCTTTCAGGTCGGACGAACCGAGAAATGACTTCCTGGAGTTCTTCCAAACCAAACAAGGTGGCCAAGACATCACTCTCGGCACTGCCAGTATCCTTGGAGCCCAGCAACGAAAATTCTTGAAGACGGTTCCGATCAATGAAGCAGCCCGACCAGCTGATGCTTCGCTTGACTGGTAACTTGTCTGTTCCCATCAGCATGAGCTTGGCCTTCACCTCTCCCCGGGCGATGTACTGATTGACCTTAGTCTTGCGCCTGGCCGCTTCTTTGATATCGCCAGTGGTGCCGATTTCCAACGCCTCGCACAACGATGATTTACCGCCGCCATTGGGTGCGTAGAAAATGTTCTTCAGCTTGCTAAAGCGAATGAAGGTGCCTGTGTCGTCAGGGCCAAATTCTCCGAAGCCTCGAAAGTTTTTCACGCGAAGGTAATCCAACGTGCCAAGTCCAGACGGCGGTATTCGATCCAGTTCCGGCTTGCTGTCGAGCACCTTTTTGAAGCGTGCGGCGATGCGCTGATAGTTGCGCCCCAGCAACTGGTCAGCTGCCGCTGTGATGTGCGTTTTGATGTGGTCGGAATAGCGGCCCTTGCCTTGGTTCGCCTGGTACATGCACCAGAGCAGCACGAGGTAAGCGTCACTGCGTCCTTCAAGATTCTGCCTGGCAAAACTCAAAAGGTACTGGCTCATCGCGCCTCCTCCCTGATACGAATGAGCGTAGCCGGACTGAAATCAGAAAGCCATTATCGCCAAGCCAAGTGTCGGGGCTCTTTGCTATTGTTGAGCTCTGCCGATCTGGGTCTGGTACCTCATAGGACTCAGCTCTACTTCTTCATAATGTTGCTCGTTCCGTTCGGCATGGAGGAAGTGCTGCTAACACTGGCAACGCATCCTCAGCTCCTGCCTTGATCCCCACGCGACGCTCAACGCAGGATTTTTGACAAGGAATAATTCTTGAAACGCATGCCAAGAGATCCATTAAAATTCGACCCGATTGAACTATTTACCGCCGTAAGCAGGGATAATAATTACAGAATCGAAGCAGAAGAGGATATCGAAGACTTCCTAGATAAAGTTGGGAAGTCTCTCAAATCATCTCTTAAAAACCAAAACCTGCTGAACGGTAAGCGGGTCGAAGCTTTATTTGCTCATATTGCCGGAGCTTTAGGCAAGTGCGCAATGGTGAAGCAGGAAGACAGTGGTGCAATATTCGCCGCAGGAATGAATGTTCAGGCGCCCGATTACTCTATTACCTTGAATGACGGAACAAGATTTCTTGTAGAGGTGAAGAACTGCCATCATGGCGATCCCAAAGAAGACTATGAGTTTCGGAAGGACTACGTAGTACGGCTGGAGAATTATGCAAAGCTACAAGGTACAACTGTAAAATTTGCGATTTACTTCTCCAGAATCAGAAAGTGGGTGCTCTTATCCAAAGAGTCAATGACTGAACATCGGAATAAATATACGACCAACTTCATTGAAGGCTACGCCAAGAGCGAAATGATATCGCTGGGGGATAGAATGATCGGCACTAAGCCGAATTTGAGCATCGAGTTCATTGCAAAGCCCGAAGAAAAGTCAGGAGTCAACGAAGACGGACAAGCCTCAATAACAATAGGTGATGTCAAGCTGTACTGCCATGACAATGAGATTTTGACGGAAAATGAAAAGCATATTGCGTTTTATCTCATTAGATTCGGCGATTGGACTACCGACGATCCTTCGGCTGAGATGGATGGACAAAGAGTTAGGTCTATACGGTATGATTTTTACCCTGACGTACCATGGGAAGAAGACCAGGGATTTGCAATGCTAGGTTCACTGAGCTCAATGGTCACTAGCGCTTACAATGAGCATACCGTATACGAAAGTAAGATATATGCCCTCGATGCCAAGGTTAACCCTGAGGTGTTTTCAGTGCATATTCCTGATGAATACAAAGGCGACAAGCTTCCACTCTGGCAGTTTTGTATTCAGCCGAACATGGATTTCAAGATATAAAAAGGGGCCAGATGGCCCCTAACCTTATAACTGATCACCCTTCGACTACATGCTCTTCCTTGAACAACTTCAACACTTCAATACCTGTTACAATCCTGGAAACCTTAAGGGTGCCATTTGGTCAGGGTTTATCTGCGTGTAATCCTGCGAGCATTACAACAACTGATGCAGTCATGTGTAGCGCATAAGCCACAACATCATCCCTCACGTGCCTAATTTCCGGGCCCTGACCGTGGGCACTTTCATTGTTTCTTAGCGAGACAACCCCCTCCATCAGACTCACAAGGGCGGAAAGGTGACTCTGATAATACGCAGGAAATAACCGCTCACTCTGTAATATTACTATTAGACGCTTGGCGTTATCCGACGACTTGTAAGCCCAGCCACGGGCGCTGCAGATAGCCCTCATAGTGCTCTCGACGGTCTTCAGGGCTTCGTTCAAGGCCTCTTTATGCCGCCCATGCCTGTAATGCTCATAAGCAAGGATGAACTCTTGCTGAGCGCCCTCGAATCCCGGTTGCTTCAAGAATTGGATCGCAGGCTTAACTACAACCGCATGATGAAACCTTGAGTCGATTCGGATAATCTCGCCATTGATGAGTTCATAACCAACACCGTGCTCTCGAAATCTTATATTGAGATCATTGATAAAGTCACGGCACTGTTCATCATAATCAGGGTATTCACGTGTCTGATTAATGATCAGCTCTATGGCATCCATGACTCTTTCAATATCTTCCTCTTTTCGAAGAAACAGAATCAGCTCATGATAATCATCGTTTTCAGGGTCAGTCGCGATGTGATGCTTTCCGTATTCGAGACGGAGAGTCTTAACGACATAATGGACAATTTGATTGCATGTACTTAAAGTCTTGTAGAACTCGTGTTCGTCGCCGATGAGCTCGTTGAGCATATAAAGCATCTGAATGCGGAGAGGCGTTGGGAGCTTGTCGTATACATAGACGTCTGGGCCACCACCGCGTAGCCGCTTCTGACGCTTTGAAAATAGATCTGTGACTGCCATGTACCGTTCCCTGCGATCTTGGATAGCAGCATGCTAGCAGATAGCCTTGATCTTACGCCGGCGGTTGATCTCATGAATGCTCAACCAGGCTGAAACCTTATCGCTCTTGCTCATATCCCGAAGCTCGGCCGTGCCTGCCGCCAGGAGATCAAGGAAGCGCTGCCGATCCTCGCCAGAAGGAAACCAGTCCTCTATCTTCACACTGCAATGCTCTGAGTCGCTGAGAGCTCACTTGGCGACTAGATCCGCTGCAGCCCTGAAGTGATCAGCCATCCAGACCGTTTTTTCGTCAGCGTGCAATCCACGCTTTGCCAACAATTCGGTGGCATCCGAGATCTCCGCATCACCAAAGAACGCCGTTCTATCGGAAAAATAAATCCCCGTGAGTGACACCTCGCCCCCATCTCGATTTCAATACGAGGTGAAGTGCCACCCACCGGTCGTCACAACAGGAAACGGGAAGTTAATCGCGGCTTTACCGGTTATGTAGTGCTCACGCCATGGCTGGGCTTTGTTTGACGAGTGACAGCCTCAGCTTTAGCTTTCGGCCCAGCGCATTTACTGAATCGACCTAGTTGTCGTGGAGCGGGGCTCGGGTCCGCTTCTGGCCGATTTCCGCCTGTCGAGATGGGCAGCAAACGACCCGAAGCGGGCTTGCGCTGAGCGATTCGGTTGTGAGGGAAATCTGGAGACTGCGGACAGGCCGTTGGTGGCCTCAAGCTACTGGAAAAACGGCCAATTGACGTTCAGCCCGTTCTTTTGTGTGGATCTCAAGGGAAGTGTCTGCCTTTACGGCGTCGGTGAATCGCTCCATAGCTGTCACCCACTGCTCCAACAGCTCGATGCACTGAACTATGACCACGTCGTCTGGTGTGAGACCTAATTTTGGTAGCTTCGCGTGGACCTCGGCCATTATCTCTCCCTGTGGCCTACGAGGTCCGACGGAATAAAAGATTTGCTTCGCTTTTCCGTCGCGAAACAGTTTTGACTCTGAGGAGCCAGTATGGAGAAGTCCGCATCTCGCTGCGTAAAGGTCAATTGCGTCAAGAGAGATTGAGCCTGCTGATAGAAGGTAATCGTCGACCCAACGTATGAAGTCACTACGGGTGTGGTCGATATTTGCGCTGGTAAGCCAAGCCATTTTATCAATTGAACTGAACACCAGAGCCAGCGCGTGCGTGTCACAGCCGCTATGAGTCAGGACTGTGACGGCACGCATGTCGGATTCGATGGTGTTCCAAACTGCGGAGGGGATAGGCATAAAAACTCCTTAGAAAATTGTTTTGCGTCTCCACTGTTCGCCGAAAGAGCTTGGAAAACTCGAATGGGCTGCTATCCACTCTGAGTGGCGTTGCGAAGATACAGCCACGGGCTGGCATCCATATCGGATTCACCATGGCTAACCGCCTAGCGTCTGCTGTCGGCCAAAAGGGACAATTAGAGAATATAAAGTCGTCCCCTTTCCGGTTACTGGCAGTCAAAGGTCTGATGGGTGGAGCTGAGTTTTTTGAACGCCCCAAGCGCCGAGACAGCCGAGACAGGCTTGGCACATCCCGCTGCACCTCTCGTTGTCTCTGCTCATTTACCGGATCAAGAGGCCTGTCAGCAGGTGCAGGTGCTCCTCATCATCCCACGACACTGCAATCGAACCTGAGCGCGAGAGTTCAATCTGAACAGGCCTTGAGTCGTACGTGTAGACGATTTTGATCTTGTCGATCGGTGCCGCGCGGCCACCCGTGATCTCCAACAGCTTCGACATCGCGTTCCCCGTCGATGCAATATCGACCCGGTAGCTGCTTTCGATGTCGAATGTCACCGCTCCAGAAACGATCCGCTTGGCCATAACTCTTGTGAAGCGCTTGTCATCCTTGAGTTGCTGATAAATCGAAGAGATGTCCGGCTTCACGATCTCCAGTGCGAAGTTCGTCCCGGCTGCCGCTCGCATGAGCTCCACGAACGGCTTCAAATCCTTCGGTGGCGAACCCATGCAGATCGAATACCGATCCGGCCCAAGCATTTCGAAAACCATGTCGAAGCTGATGAGCGTCGAGTAACTCGATTCGACGGTTTCGCCCAGAGGGTTCGTGAACGACTGGGTGATCTCCCGCTGCTCGTGGTACCGAAAGGTTGCCTTGCCATCCAGGATCTCGATAGCCTCGACACCAACGCGATTCTGGTCGTTGAACGGCTGTTGTCGAAGTCCATGCACAAGGGTCTGAAAGTCAATGCGAGCGGTCAGAACCCAGAGTTTCAGCCGCTTTGACTTCATGTCGTCAGACTCCTTTCGATGTCATTCAGGGTGTTCTGCGCCGCCTCCTCCAGGCGGATCTTAAGCTTCTGCTCGAACACCGGCTCGGCACGTACCAGGTTTTTAGCGTATTTCCCGTTGTTGTAGTTATAGACACCTTTGACGATGTAGGAGAAATCGCAGTACTTGGTCTGGTTACCAAACTGAGCCTCAAACAGGACTAGCTCAGATCCAACGAGCTTCTCACGAGCTTTCCATCGAATCTTCCACATATAGAAGCCGTGGCCTTCAAGCTCAAGCAACTGCTTCGACTCCAGGACTCCCTTACCTTTCAGGGACGCCTTGTCGATGCGGATGATCTTGTGAATCCTGGCTTCTGGCTGCGGCCTGGCCAGTTCGGCTTCAGGGTCGCCATCCCCCACTTCCTCCCCCTCATCTTTTGACTCAACCTCAATCGAATCCTCGATCACCAGCGCATCGTCACTAAGATCCAGATCATCATCTTCTTGGTCTTTAGGGTTGAACGTGGAGACGTCGACCACATCGACCACCTCCATGTCCTTGAGATTGCGGATCAAGCTGCGAAGAAAGTTCGTCCTGATGCCCGCATCAGGGACCGCCTCCAAGGAAATGGTTCGGGTCGCCACGTCCTGATCAGTGACGATCTCGATTTGGGAATACAACTGATCTGTGATGTCCTTGAACTTGTCGTTCATGGGGCCAGTGATCTTCCAGCCACTGCCCTGCTTCTCGAGGATCACCTCCGCCGTCTTCTCAACCACCTGACGGAACTCTGCCTGACTCAGATCGAGCTTCTGGTATTTGACGGTGAGCTTGAGCTGATCACCGTGGACGGCCACCTCAGCCTGCTCGTGCTGGTCATCCACCAGCCATTCCTTGACGGAGGTGAGAGCGTCGGTCAGTTGGTCTTTAGTAACCGCTGTCGTGACGACCACGTTGGTGGTTTTCTCACGACTGTCACGGCCACCCACCAAGAGCGACAGATTCCGATAATCGTAGTAGTCATGGAATAGGGCACTGAAGCGATTGGCTAGGAATTTTTTGTCCGACTCGTTGGAGATCACGATCCCTCTGGAGAGGAAGACTTTTCTGAGCTCAGCGCTCGTCAGGCTTCGCTGCGTTAGCGCATCGTAGATCGCTTTGTCGGATGCAAAGTACAAACTACCCATTCTCATGTCAGTCTCGCTCCCATCCGATCGCTTCGGGCTTATAGTTCGGAATCGCGTGATTCACGATTTCCAGTTCGATCGCCTGCAGTTTCCGTTTGCGGTTTTCGTCTTCGCCCCACTCGGTCACATAGCTGTTGATGGCAGCATTGAAGTTGCTGAGGATGCTGCTGTGATGGTGGCGATTGGCAACTCTGATTCGGATTTTCAAGTCCTTGTTGGCGTTGAGGATCTGGAACCTGGATAGCGCGTCAAATAGGTACCTGAACTCGATCTCGGTGCTACCATCGCGGCGATAATAGATCAGATAGCCTTCGCTATACGTTTCAGTCACGTCTTTGGCTTTCTCGCAGTACGACATCACCTCTTTGTGGTGGATGATCATATACGGCGAAGCGATGAGCTCTGCGGTTGCCGCACGATCCCAGTACTCACCACTAGCCTTGTGCAAGACGAGGTCAGGGTAATAGAAGGTGTAATTTTCCTTCGGGAATGTCCCTTCTGCTCTGAGGGTGTTTACATCGAGCTGCAGCGTCTTCAGGTAATTGATTAATGAAGGTTCGACGATATGAACCTGCTGAGAATCTTTGATATGCAGATTCTCACCTTTGTAATCCTTGAAGTGATCGTAGAAATTCTTGTCGTATTCGTCATCGTGGTTATAGACGAATAGCATCCCACGAATTTCATACTTCTCACGCTTGGCCAAATGGTAGCGAGTCTGCCATTCCAGCGAAGCACGGGCACAGTCGATGGTCTTGCCCAGGGACTTGAGGGCCTTCTTGATCGAGTCCAGCGTGATGGAGCCAACCGCGTAGCTTTTCAAATCGGTATGAAGGTAGATGGCTTTGTTCAGATAAGGATCTGCGTACTTGAACACCACGTCAGTCGGGTGGGTGTGCTCAGACTTCTTCAAGGGCGCGTGTGTTTCCTTCTTCACACAGGCGAAGTTGAGGTTGGCAGGCCCCTCTTTCTTCCAGCGGAAGAAGTTGAAGATGTCGCTGGAAACGAGCTCCGCGAGCCTCGCAATTTTTTCGGTTTCGCCGCCTGACATGGTCGTTCCTGTCACGAAATGAATGCGCAGGAACGGTACCGGCAAGGAGATATTGGCCCTAGCCGTGGAGGTGCGTCCTGCTGCAAATATGGCCTCATGCCAGCACAAAGTACCGTAAAAAATCGTGCCCGGCCACCAGTTGATGGGCGATTACCCGCGCATCACGTGTTGCGGTGGAGAGGAGCCCCCGGAAGGGACTTCCAATCGAGTTAAAAACGGAAACCTGGCCCCAGTGAAATCAGGATTGCGGATTGAGGATCACATTCGCTCGGCAGGCTGAACGAAAAAAACCCGGCACGAGGCCGGGTGGTTACCCGCCATCCCCAAGACGCAGCCCCCAAATGAGAGGGATGGAGAGCTGACAAGAGCGGGCGGGAGCGAGATATTGCCAAAGGGTGTCTTCCTGCGCAATAGAAGTCTCTTGCCGAACATTTTCGCCGCACCTCAGGCAACGCGTGAAATTCACGCATCTACGGCAGCCCGAGCTAGATGGACCCAAGCAAGCAGCGACATCCGTTATCACAGCCCAAACACAGCACCTCAGCTTGAACCCAGCGCACTGCAAACGATCTGTGCGGTCACATCGAAATTCTCTGTAGTAAGCACATCGATTGGCGCGCGACCTTTTATTCGCTCATGAGGCTTACAAAGGGCGCCATAAAGCCTCCACGCATCGACATCCGGAAACCGCGCTAATGCAGCAAGTACCAACTTGTGCCGCAGCGGATCAAGCTGCCAATCGGGAATGCGCTGACCGCGATTCCCCAGGCTCAGCGACAGCAGACGGCGAGCCTTGATGTCGCGATTGATCTGATCTCGGGATTTGCCTGCCAATTTGGCGAAGACCAGCAGCGGCAAATTACTCGAAGCCTCATAGGTGGCCAGCATCTCGGCACGTTCGCGCTGGATGTCAGACACGTGGGATTTTTGCGGTTTTTCAGTCGACACCGAAAGAGGTACGACAGGCGACTGATGCGACACGACAAGAGCCGGCTCGTCGTTAACCGAAGCCTTGGGCACCGAGACCGTTGCCACTGGAAAGTTGCCGTTGAACTGAATGGAATTTGCGCTCACGTTTTCAAGTGACGGCAGCGAAGCAGCCCCCTCCAATCGGATGGTAAGCGGAGAGCTTGCCGCTTTCAGCTGGCCCTGCCCCCAAAGGTCCAGACGATTCGCCCAGTCCTGCATCATGGTCCGGCGCTGTTCAACGTATTCCGCGTGATTGTAGGCCGCGCTCACCTTGTCCGGATCAGCATGAGAAAGCTGAGCATCCACCCAAACCTTCGGATACCCGATCTCGTTCAACGCCGTCGAGATCGTCGCCCTCATGCCATGACCGGTGAGTTGATCGGCGTACCCCATCCGACGCAACGCGCCATTCAGCGTGTTCTCGCTGATGCGCTTGCTCAGGTCGCTTCGATGCGCAAACAAGTAGCGCTGCGCGGGAACAACCTGATCCAGCAAGTGACGCACGATCTCGAGCGCCTGCACCGACAGCGGCACGATGTAGGGCGGTACGTTTTGGATCTGCTTACCTGGCTTCCGCATCGCTAGCTGGAGCTGCTTTACCACTTCCGCCGGTATGACCCACAAGCGCGTCTCCAGATCGAACTGGTCGGGCGTCGCCAACCGCAGCTCGCCCGTGCGGACACCGGTCAGCAGCAACAACCGAAGGCCAAGCCGAGTTTGGTTGGCGCCGCCGTAGTTTCGAAGAGCAGCCATCAATGCCGGGAGCTCGTCCATCCGGAGAAATGGATTGTGCGTAACCGGAGGTTTGGGAAGTGCGACCACATCTAGGTCCGAAGCTGGGTTGTGTTCCAGCCCCTCGATCTTCACCAACGCATATCGGAACAATTGGTTGAACCAGGTCCGACATTTCTCGGCTGTCGTTAAGGCCTTGCGCTGTTCGATCCTGCTCAGTAAATCCAGCAGATCGTGACGGTTGATATCGTAGATGGACCGCCCACCCAGTAGGGGCAGGACGTCTTTATTGAAGATTCTCAAGATCTGCGAGAGCGTGCTTTGACGCCCTTCCTTCAGGCTCAGCCTGCGGAAGCCCACCCACTGATTGAACACGGCCTCGAAGGTGTGCTCCTTCGCAGCATGAACAGCAAGTCGCTGTTGTTTGCGATGTTCATAGGGGTTGATGCCCTGGGCAACCAAGGTACGGGCTTCATCACGACGGGTACGGGCTTCTTTAAGCCCAATTTGGGGGTAACTACCGAGGGACATGCGCTTCTGCTTGCCCGCCCAGTAATAACGGAAGAGCCAGACTTTTCCGCCTCTGGCCGTCACATTGAGCGTGAGACCATCACTGTCGCCGAGGGTGTAGTCATTACCGGTGATTCGGGCATGCCGAACTGTCATTTCTGAGAGTGCCATCGCGAGCTCCTGAACAGAGTCAGGGCCAGATGCTCATCTCGCTACACAATCTGCTCCAGCATTAAACCGATTCAGCGCTCGTCAGAATCCTGGACTCAATTCTGGACTTAAACGCACCGGATAGTGCTGGATTTCAGTGGTTCCCGCTGGAACGAAAAAAGGGCCTAAAGGCCCTGATTTCAATCACTTACAGAGTTCAGTGGAACTCTGTAGCGCAATATTTGGAGCGGGAAACGAGACTCGAACTCGCGACCCCGACCTTGGCAAGGTCGTGCTCTACCAACTGAGCTATTCCCGCGTCTTGGTGTGGCGCATTCTATAGATTCAGATTACGCCGTCAACCCCTTGATTCAAAAAAGTTTTATTTCTTCTCTACATCCGTCCGCAGATGCGGCCAGGCGGCGCGCAGGTACTGGACCATCGACCACAGTGTCAGGCCGGCGGAAATCAGCAGCAGTGCGTAGCCCAGCAGCACCCAGAAGCTGAAGTCCGAGGGGTTGGCCAGCAGGATGACCAGGGCGAGCATCTGCGCGGCGGTTTTCCATTTGCCGAGGTTCGACACGGCGACCTGGGCGCGGGCGCCCAGCTCGGCCATCCACTCGCGGAGTGCCGAGACGACGATCTCACGACCGATGATCACTGCCGCCGGCAAGGTCAGCCAGAGGTTGCCGTGTTCCTGCACCAGCAGCACCAGGGCCACGGCGACCATCAGCTTGTCGGCCACCGGATCGAGGAACGCGCCGAACGGTGTGCTCTGCTCCAGACGGCGGGCCAGGTAACCGTCCAGCCAGTCCGTTGCGGCGGCGATGGCGAAGACCGAAGCGGAGGCCATGTAGCTCCAGTGGTACGGCAAATAGAACAACAGTATGAAGATCGGAATGAGCAGGACGCGTAGAACGGTAAGCAGATTTGGGATATTCATCGGCACAACTGGCTGCGAGGTTGACGGGCATTCTACTCGCTATGCAGGTTTGCATAAATCGACTCTGCGAGCTTTTTACTGATACCAGGGGCTTTGGCGATCTCTTCGATGCTGGCACGAGACAGCTCCTGCAATCCACCGAAATGTTTCAACAGGTCCCGTCGCCGGGTCGGGCCGACCCCTGCCACGCCTTCCAGGGTGGAGGTGCGGCGAGTCTTGCCACGGCGGGCACGGTGGCCGGTAATGGCGAAGCGGTGGGCTTCGTCGCGAATCTGCTGGATCAGGTGCAACGCCGGAGAGTCCCCTTTCAGGGTGAATTCATGGGCCGCATCGTTCAGGTACAGGGTTTCGAAACCGGCCTTGCGCGTAGCCCCCTTGGCCACACCGAGCAGGATCAGGTCGGGAACCATCAGCTCGTTCAGTACATCGCGAGCCATGGACAGTTGGCCTTTACCGCCGTCCACCAGCAGGATGTCCGGGAGTTTGCCCTCCCCGTCCTTCAGCTTGCCGAAGCGTCGCATCAGGGCCTGGTGCATCGCCGCGTAGTCATCGCCGGCGGTCACACCCTCGATGTTATAGCGGCGGTAATCGGACTTGATCGGACCTTCCGGGCCGAACACCACGCAGGACGCCACGGTAGCCTCGCCGCTGGAATGGCTGATGTCGTAGCACTCCAGCCGCTGCGGTGGCTCGTCCAGATTGAGGACGTCGGCCAAGGCATCGAACCGCGCCGCGACATGCTGGCGGTTAGCCAAGCGCGCACCCAGGGCCTGCTCGGCATTGGTGACCGCCAGTTGTTGCCAGCGCGCCCGGGTGCCGCGCACGCGGTGGCTGATGGTCAGCTCGCGACCGCGAAGCGTATGGATGGCTTCAATCAGGGTCGGAAAGTCCTCGTGGACCACGTTGACGATCAATTCGCTCGGCAGGTCGCGTTCCGGACTGCTGACGTAGTACTGGCCGAGAAACGCCGACATGACCTCGGCCACGTCTTCCTCGATACCCACCTGGGGGAAGAAGTTCTTGCTGCCGAGCACGCGGCCGCCCCGCACGCTGATCAGATGCACGCAGGCGCCGCCCGGGTTGATGAAGGCCGCGATCACATCGACATCGCCACTGCCGCCTTCCATGCTCTGCTGGTCCTGCACGCGGCGCAGCAGACCGATCTGGTCCCGCAACTCGGCGGCTTTTTCAAATTCGAGGTTGATCGCCGCCTCTTCCATCGCGCTCGACAACTCATCGGTCAGCGCATTGCTGCGACCTTCCAGGAACATCACCGAGTGGCGCACGTCCTCGGCATAGACCTCAGGCTCGACAAAGCCCACGCAAGGCGCCTTGCAGCGCTTGATCTGGTATTGCAGGCAGGGCCGGGTGCGGTTCTTGTAATAGCTGTCTTCGCACTGGCGCACGAAGAAAGTCTTCTGCAACAGGCTCAGGCTTTCACGGATCGCACCGGCGCTGGGGTAAGGACCGAAATAGCGGCCCTTGGCCTTTTTCGCGCCACGGTGGATGCTCAGGCGCGGGAACGCCCCGTCGGACAGGAACACGTAGGGGTAGGATTTATCGTCCCGCAGCAGGATGTTGTACGGCGGCCGCCATTCCTTGATCAGCGTCTGTTCAAGCAGCAGCGCTTCGGTTTCGTTGGCGGTGATGGTGGTTTCGATCTGCGCGATGCGCCCCACCAACGCGGCGGTCTTGGGGGCCAGGCCGGTCTTGCGAAAGTAGCTGGCCAGGCGCTTCTTGAGATTCTTGGCCTTGCCCACGTACAGCAGGCGCGCGTCCCCGTCGAACATGCGGTACACGCCGGGGCGGCCACTGCATGTGGACAGGAAAGCACTGGGATCAAACGGTTCGGTCATTATCAGGCGCTGGCATCGACCATGCCGTGACGCACTGCCAGCAGTGTCAACTCGACATCACTGCTGATCGAAAGCTTCTCGAAGATACGGTAACGGTAGGTGTTGACGGTTTTCGGAGACAGGCACAGTTTATCGGAGATGATCTGGACTTTCTGGCAACCGACGATCATCAGGGCAATCTGGATTTCCCGCTCCGACAACGCGTCGAAGGGCGATTCGTTGGTCGGCTGGAATGATTTGATCGCCAACTGCTGGGCGATCTGCGGGCTGATGTAGCGCTGCCCGGCGAACACCAGGCGGATGGCCTGGACCATTTCGTTCAAACCGGCACCCTTGGTGAGGTAACCCGCCGCCCCCGCCTGCAACAACCGGGTCGGGAACGGGTCTTCCTCACAGACGGTCACCGCGACCACCTTGATATCCGGGTGACTGCGCAGCAGTTTGCGCGTGGCCTCAAGACCGCCGATGCCAGGCATCTTCACGTCCATGAGTACCACGTCGGGTTTCAATTCACGTGCCTTGATCAGGGATTCTTCCCCGGATTCGGCCTGACCAACCACCTGCAGACCGTCGATGTCAGCCAGCATTCGTGTAATGCCCGTACGAACGAGATCATGGTCATCGACCACTAACACCCTAATCAAGCAGACACCTCACCATTTGGTCTTATATGGACTGCCTCACACCTTAGCAAAAAGCTTCCGACAGACCTAGCGCCAAGAGGCATTAAAAAGTTACAGCGAATCTTCCCGGATGCGCTATCCAAGGCCTCAGGCATCGGCGTCTCGCTGCATCCTCAGGAAACATTCATCCTCGCCCGCGACGTATAACCCCATGCGCTCGTAGAGCTTCCTGGCCGGGTTGTCCTTGAACACCGTCAGACGCAACGCCGGCCGCCGCTCCGACGCGACCATGCCCCATGCCTGTCCGATCGCCCAGGTACCGGCGCCCTGCCCGCGGAACGCCTGATCGATCTGTAACTCCCGGATGTACAACGCCCGGGCATCCCGACTGAGGCTGACAAAACCCAGTACCTGCTCCCCGCCACAGATGACCCAGTTCTGACGAATGATCCACGCCAGGTCGAACGCCTCGTCCTGCCAGAGCAAATCATGGCGCAGGTAATACGGCAGCATATTGGTGCAGGTCAGTTGCCGGGCGAAATCGATATCTGCGGTCGTGGCCGCACGCCACTGGAAACTCATGGGTACCTCGTCAAAGTGCTGTCAACGGTAAGACCTGTCCGGCCCAACCAGTGACGTCGTGACGAGCGATGACCAACACATCGCCCCTACCCGGCGCCATAGCAATCAGCGAGCCGTCGGGCCTCCAGACCGCGCTATTACCAGCCGACACCCAGCCTCCCGTAACGCCACCATGATTGGCCATCAGAATCGCCATGGCGTGTTGCCTGGCATAACCTTGCAACAATGTCGTATCCGCTACGTAGCCACCCTCACTGATCAGCACCCCTGCCGCATAGAGCGTAGCGCCTCGCCCCGCTGCCGAGGCGGCGTGGGAAGCATGGGAAAAGTCCGCGCATACCGCTAACGCGATGTGGTCGCTCCCTATTTCCAGCATCGAACCGCCATGCCCCGGAGAGAAGACACTTTCTTCTCCGGGGTGCAGATGTTGCTTGCTGTAGACCCCGAGGGATCCATCAGCACCGAATACCAAAGCACCGATCAGAACCGGCGCGCTTGTTGCCAGACGAATGGGCATACCGACCACTGTGGTCAGACCCAACTCTCGCGCCAGCTCACGCAGCGGCTGCAACATGCTGTCGTCGGGCAGAATAGCCAGCTCCGCCGCCAGGTCCCGCTCATACCCCGTCAAAGACAGCTCGGGGAATACCAATAGCTGAACGCTCTGTTCAGCGGCAACCCGCATGAAACGCTGGTGGCGGATGAGATTGGCACGGACATCCCCAGCGATGGAAATCGACTGGGCAGCGGCGAAAGTTGAAGGAGTCATATTTCAATCATGGATGTGGGTCTACAGAAAGTGTGTCATAAAGTCCGTCAGACTCAACCCATTACAAACAGTGCATCAGAGCTATAGAACATTCTTATTGAACCGGCGCCCCGGGGTCGAGTAAGCTCAGAACCATTCATCGGAGACAGACCATGTTCAACGCCCTCTCACCGCTTCAACCCGTCAGCGCTCCGCGCTCGGTTGCGGCTGTCCGGGCGAACGGTGTTGCTGCTCCGGCCAACTTTTATTTTGGGTATTGGTTTAGCCACTGGCGCGCCTGATACCCAACCGGCGCCCACTTTAAACGGGTCGCCTTCCAGAGTTCATAAACCCCCGGTCGGCCTCCCGACCGGGGGTTTTGTTTTTTCAGCCCTGTACGTTTGCAACACCAACAACTTTGAGGATCGAGCCATGAACTACGCCACTTATTACCGTTACGACTTTTGCGCCTGGCGATTTACCAGCCTCCGCTCGGGACAGCCTGCCGCCTCCGATCGGTCACCTATCGGTGGCATGCAAACACTTGAGGCCAGTACGGCCAACTGTCGAACACCCCACTAGGGCCGGCGCGGGAAGAACCCGCTGCCCGCCCAGGAAGCCAGATCATGAATTCGTCCGTCTCCGCTTTGCCGCTGTCCACGCTCACCCCTGCCAATGAAGCCCTGACCCTGCGTCTGCCCAGCTCGTTGCAGCTCAAGCACCAATTGCCGCTCAGCCACGCGTTGAGCCAACAAGTCGACGCCCATCGCCAGGCCATCCGCGCAATCCTCGACGGTGAGGACGCTCGCCTGCTGGTCATCGTGGGCCCCTGCTCCCTCCACGATCCGAAATCCGCCCTCGAATATGCCGCCAACCTGGTTCGCCTGGCCCACGAAGTGAGTGACAGCATGCTGCTGGTGATGCGCGCCTACGTGGAAAAGCCCCGCACGACCGTGGGTTGGAAAGGCCTGGCCTACGATCCCGACCTGGATGGCAGCGATGACATGGCCGCCGGCCTGACCCTGTCCCGGGAACTGATGCGTGAAATGCTCCAGCTCGGCCTGCCCGTCGCCACCGAACTGCTGCAACCCATGGCCGCCAACTACTTCGACGACCTGCTAAGCTGGGTCGCCATCGGCGCGCGCACTACCGAATCGCAGATCCACCGGGAAATGGCCAGCGGCCTGGGCATGCCGGTCGGCTTCAAGAACGGCACCGACGGCGGCGTTGGGATCGCCTGCGACGCCATGCGCTCCGCCGCCCATCCCCACCGGCATTTCGGCGTCGACAGCCAGGGGCATCCTGCAATCATCCAGACCCAGGGCAACCCCGACACTCACCTGGTGCTGCGGGGTGGACACCGCGGCCCGAACTACGACCGCCAGAGCGTCGCGCAGATACACAGCGACCTGAGCCGTCTGAAAATACCGGCCCGGATCATGGTGGATTGCAGTCACGCCAACAGCGGCAAGGATCCCTCGCGCCAGCCAGAGGTATTCAATGACGTGCTGGCGCAGCGGCTGCAAGGGAACCGCGCGTTGATCGGCATGATGATCGAGAGCCACCTGTTCGAAGGCTGCCAGCCCATCAGCCCGTCAATGCGCTACGGCGTATCGGTGACCGACGGGTGCCTGGGCTGGGCATCCACCGAGCAACTGCTGCGCCAGGCCCATCGTCAGTTGCTATCGGCCAACTGAGCTTCGTGCGTGCCCTCCTTCGGGAGGGCGCTCCTGGAGCGCACATGCACCTCGACCCCGGCGAAAGGCTGGCTCACATCGTCCAGGCGCTCGACCTGATAGCGAACGCGCACCGATCTGCCTCGTTGACTCTGCCAATAGTCCGCCGGGACCACGAAGGTCATCGGCTGACCGACGTTGGCCGGGACGATTTCACGCTCCTCGACATAGGCGTAGCTGCCATCGCATTGCAGCCAGACCAACTCGCCAATCTCGAAGCCGGCGGTCTCGATGATCACGCTCACCCCTTTCTCCTGTTCATCGACATCCAGTCCTTCTTCCTTCAGCCCCAGGATCCGAGGCGCCTTCAGCGGCGGGCGGACCAGGGGGCCGATATGCAGCGACAAGGACTCGGCACGGCGCACGGAATGCCCGCGCCTGACGACGTAGGAAAGGTCCAGGTGATGCCCCAGATGCGGGGCGATCAGCGCATGATCTATCCAGAACGAGACCTCGCGACCGACGGCATGGGCTTCGATGTCCAGCACGTCACGCCAGAGTGCCCTGGAGTCCCTGCTGCCGATCAGGATCAGCCGGTCCCCGACAGCCATTCTTGAATAGGGCCGAATGGTCACGCAGGTGCCCTCGGGGACACGCTTCGGATCGAGACTGCCGCCCACCGCATCGGTGGCAATGGCCGGCAACAGTTGCGGCGCTACGTCACCGATCACCAGTTGCAGGGCCTCCGAATGCATGGGCGCCGGAAGTCGTTTACCGGTGACTTGATAAAAGATCTCCAGCGAGCCGCCGTCCAGTTCGGCAATGTGGGGTTCGCGCACGACGAACGTGACGTCCCGGTCGACCTGTCGCTCCGTGATGGACCTGCGTATTTCATGCCGGTACGGCTCGCCGTCCGAATTGAGCCCGTACCAGAACAGCAGGACCTCATCGCCGCACGTCATCAACGGATAGGGTTTGAGGGTGATAGCGACCTTGCTCCAGGCCGGGTTGATCACCCCGCCTTTTGCCGCCGCCAGGATGGGGGCCCGGAATTTCGTCCGAGCGCTAAGCCGGGCTCGCCGGCCAAATGGGTCAGTGGTCATGTATGGATTCCAGTCCTTGGATGAGGACGCCATCTCCCTTTAACGGCGCCCGATAGAGCCATTAGAACCTGCTCCTCGCAAACCCGCAGTCAGACAAGACGACAGCGCGGGTGGTCCCTTGCACTTGAGACTGTAGCTGCATGCAACAGGGTCTATCAGACGCATCCCGAAACCAAACACATCATTCGGCCACTTTTCTGATTCCTCCTGCCTTCTCTAGTCCGTTTTCGGTCGGCCATAGCGGTTTCTTCCTACACCTCGGCGCAGAAGCCTGCATTACAGTGGTGTCGCAAATTCAACATGAACCTCTTCGAAAAAGGTACGAACATGCAACGGAATGCAACCACTCAATTTCCTATCCTGTTGGTACATGGTTTGTTCGGGTTTGACAGGGTCGCTGGCTCCGAACTGTTCCAAGGCATCAAGCAGGCACTGCGCACCGCCGGCGCCCGGGTATTCATTCCCTACCTGTCGGCCACCTACACCAACGAGGCTCGCGGTGAAGAGTTACTGGCCCAGATTGATCGGGTCCTGAGCGGTACCGGGGCCACCCGGGTGAACCTGATCGGGCATGGCCAAGGTGCATTGGCGTCCCGTTACGCCGCCGCACTGGCACCCACGAAGGTCGCCTCGGTGACGTCGGTCAGCGGCCCCAACCACGGCTCCGAACTGGCCGACTTCCTGCGCAAGGCCCTCACGCCCGGGCGCCTGCCGGAGCATGTCGCCGGTAGAGTCGCCACGTTGTTCGTCGACTTCATTTCATTGCTGAGCGGCCAGGCACACCTCCCCCACAACGCCATCGCCGCACTGGCGGCCCTGACCACCGAAGGCGTAGGCGCGTTCAACGACAAATACCCGCAAGGCTTGCCCAGGAGCTGGGGAAGCAAGGGGCCGGAGCTGGTCAACGGCGTGCGCTACTACTCCTGGAGCGGCACGCTGCAGGACACACCCGGCGATGCCCTGCGGACAACGCACCCCTTTCAGGTATTCTGCCGGGCCTTTTCCGAATACTTCATCACCGAAGCCGGGCAGAACGACGGCCTGGTGGGTCGCTTCAGCTCGCACCTGGGCAAGGTCATCCGCTCCGACTATCCGATGGATCATATGCAGGCCATCGATCAACCGTCCGGGTGCGCGCACAAGGGGACAACCCCGCTGGAACTCTACGTGCGGCACGCCGAACGCCTGCGCAAAGCGGGCCTGTGATCGGCGGGTTCAAGGTTCTGACGCATTTTTGACAACAACCCTTCAACGATTCCGGTAGGCTCACACCCTTTAAATCCATTGAAAGGAATGTCCCATGGCCAAAGCCACTGCCCGCCACATCCTGGTTTCCAGCGAAGACAAGTGCAACGAACTCAAGGCCCAGATCGAAGCCGGTGCCGATTTCGCTGAAGTCGCGAAGGCCAACTCGTCATGCCCGTCCAGCCGTCAGGGCGGCGACCTGGGTTCGTTCGGCCCAGGCCAGATGGTCAAGGAGTTCGACACCGTCGTGTTCAGCGCGCCGATCAACGTGGTGCAGGGCCCGGTCAAGACCCAGTTCGGTTATCACCTGCTGGAAGTGACCAGCCGCCAGGACTGAGGGTGACGGTGGCGAGGGGGCTTGCTCCCCCGCCACCTTAGCTCCTCGCCACCACTCCTTGACCACCGGGCTGGCGATCAACGCGCCGCTCGCGTACAAATCGTGGTCATCGATCACCCGGCTTTAAGGCTGACAATGCGACTGGCGTTTTCCTCACTGTTCTTGACTGCCGCGCTCCTGCTGACAGGCGCCGCCGGCGTGTCTGCCGCACCGCAACATGCCCTGACCGTCTATGGCGAACCGGCCAAATACCCCGAAGGCTTCAGCCATTTCGCCTATGCCAATCCCCAGGCCCCCAAAGGTGGCACCCTGCGCCGTTCGGCCATCGAGATCGGCCAGTTCGACCACGTGCTGCCCTACATCGACAAAGGCATCGGGGTCAGCCAGATCGACGGCATGCTGTATTCACCCCTGGCCCAACGCTCCCTGGATGAGCCCTACACAGTCTACGGCCTGGTTGCCCAAAGCATGGAACGCGCGGACGACGGCCTGTCCCTGCGCTTTTACCTGAACCCCAAGGCCCGCTTCGCCGACGGCAAGCCCATCACCGCCGAAGACGTGCGCTACAGCTTCGAGCTGCTGATGACCCAGGGCAGCCTGCGCTATCGCACCCAGTTCGCGGCCGTCAAAGGCGTCGAAGTCGAAGGCGAGCGCACCGTTCGCTTCGATTTCAAGAACAACGAAAACCGCACCTTGCCCCTGGACATCGCCACCCTGCCGGTGTTTCCCGAGCATTGGTGGAAAACTCGCGACTTTGCCAGCGGAGGTGGCTATGAAGCGCCGCTGGGCAGCGGGCCGTACCGGGTCGGCAAGGTTGACTCTGGGCGCAGCATCACCTTCGAACGCAATGCCGACTGGTGGGGCAAGGACCTGCCGGTCAGCCGCGGGCTTTACAACTTCGATCATTTCAGCATCGAGTATTTCGGCGACACCGACGTGGCGCGCCAGGTGCTGCGCGGTGGCGCCTACGACTACAACCGCGAATTCTCCGCCACGGGCTTTTCCATTGGCTACGACAGCCCGGCACTGCGCGACGGGCGCCTGCAAAAAGCCCACCTGGCCACCGAAGCCCCGCAAACGGCCCAGGGCTTCGTGTTCAACCTGCAAAAGCCGCAGTTCCAGGATCGTCGCGTACGCCAGGCCCTGGCGATGCTCTGGGATTTCGAATGGAGCAACCGGCAGATGATGCGCAACCTCTACGTGCGCCAGCAGAGCTTCTTCTCCAACACCGACCTGGCCGCCCGACAATTGCCCGATGCGAGCGAGCTGGCGATCCTTGAACCGTTGCGCGGAAAAGTCCCCGACGAGGTCTTCACCCAGGTATTCCAGGCCCCGAAGACCGACGGCAGCGGCGTGATTCGCGACAAGCAATTGCAAGCCCTGGCGCTGCTGGAACAGGCCGGCTGGAAACCCGACGGCGATCGCCTGGTCAATGCCGAGGGCGAGCCGCTGAGCTTCACCTTCCTCAACAGCCAGAACGGCATGGACCGCCTGCTGCTGCCCTACAAACGCACCCTGGCGCAGATCGGCATCGACATGAGCATCCGTCGCATCGACCCGTCCCAATACGTCAACCGCCTGATGAGCCGTGACTACGACATGATCGTCACCGGCTACCCGGTCAGCACCTCGCCCGGCACCGAGCTCTACAATTACTTCGGTTCGGCGGCGGCCAACGACCCGGGCGCCAACAACTACATGGCCCTGCAGAATCCCGCCGTCGATACCCTGATCGATGGGCTGGTCAAGGCCACCACCCAGGACGACATGCTCCGTCATGCCCACGCCCTGGACCGGGTGCTGCAATGGAACTACTACTGGATTCCCAACTACTACCCACCGGGCAGTTCGACCGTGTGGTGGAACCGCTTCGGCATGCCGAAGGTGCAGGCCGCCAATGACGAAGCCATCGAGAGCTGGTGGGAAGTCAGCACCACGCCCTTGACCAATGAACAGATGACCGCCGAACGAATCAGGCGTGGCACCTCCGGAGGGCGTCACTGATGTGGGCCTATATCGCGCGTCGCCTGTTGCTGATCATCCCGACCCTGGTGATCATCCTGCTGGTGAATTTCGTCATCGTCCAGGCGGCACCGGGTGGCCCGGTGGAACAGGCCATCGCCCACCTGCAAGGCATCGGCGGCGCCACCGTCGGCAGCTCGGGCAATGCCATGACCGGCAGCTCCCGGGCCAGCCGCGGCCTGGACCCGCAACTGATCAAGGACATCGAGAAACAATACGGCTTCGACAAGCCGGCCCATGAACGCCTGTGGCTGATGCTCAGCAGCTACGCCCGCCTGGACTTCGGCAAGAGTTTCTTCCGGGGCGCCACGGTCACTGACCTGATCCTGGAAAAGATGCCGGTGACCATTTCCCTGGGGCTGTGGGCCACGCTGATCACCTACCTGGTGTCGATCCCGCTGGGCATCCGCAAGGCGGTGCATCATGGCTCGGCCTTCGATGTCTGGAGCAGCACGGCGATCATCATCGGCTACGCCATGCCGGCGTTCCTTTTCGCAATGTTCCTGATCGTGGTGTTCGCGGGCGGGACGTCGCTGAACTGGTTTCCGGTGCGCGGGCTGGTATCGGATAACTTCGAATCGCTGTCGACCCTGGGCAAGATCACCGATTACTTCTGGCACCTGGTGCTGCCCGTCACGTCGCTGGTGATCGGCGGTTTCGCCACCCTGACCATCCTGACGAAGAACTCGTTCCTCAATGAAATCACCCGCCAATACGTGGTCACGGCGCGGGCCAAGGGCATGAGCGAACGTCGGGTGCTATACGGGCACGTGTTCCGCAACGCCATGCTGTTGGTGGTGTCGGGAATTCCCCAGGCGTTCATCAGCGTGTTCTTCGCCGGATCGCTGCTGATCGAGGTGATCTTTTCCCTCGATGGCCTGGGCCGCATGAGCTACGAGGCAGCCGTGTCCCGGGACTATCCGGTGGTGTTCGGCTCGCTGTTCATCTTCACGCTGTTCGGCCTGCTGATCAAACTCATCGGCGACCTTTGCTACACCCTGGTGGACCCGCGCATCGACTTCGCCGCGAGGAACGCCTGATGTTCAGATTCTCGCCCTTGGGCCGACGACGTTTCGAGCGTTTCAAGAAGAACCGCCGCGGCTGGTGGTCGCTGTGGTTGTTCATCGGCCTGTTCATCCTGACCCTGGGCGGCGAGCTGATCGCCAATGACAAGCCGCTGGTGGTGAGCTATCAGGACTCGCTGTATTTCCCGGTGTTCAAGCGCTACACCGAACAGGAATTTGGCGGCCAGCTACCGTTCCAGGCCGACTACCGCAGCAGCTACGTGCAGAACCTGATCCACAAGGACGGCGGCTGGCTGCTGTTCCCGCCGATCCCGTTCAGCGACGACACCCCCAACTACGACCTCAATCAACCGGCCCCGAGCCCGCCTACCTCGGTGAACTGGCTGGGCACCGACGACCAGTCCCGGGACGTGCTGGCCCGGGTGATCTTCGGTGCCCGGGTGTCGATCCTGTTCGCCCTGGCGCTGACGACCATCAGCGCGCTGATCGGTATCGCCGCCGGCGCGTTGCAGGGTTATTACGGCGGCTGGGTGGACCTGTTGGGGCAACGCCTGCTGGAAGTCTGGTCGGGGCTGCCGGTGCTCTATCTGCTGATCATCCTCTCCGGTTTCGTCGAACCGAATTTCTGGTGGCTGCTGGGGATCATGGCGTTGTTCTCCTGGCTGGCCCTGGTGGACGTGGTCCGCGCCGAGTTCCTGCGCGGGCGCAACCTCGAATACGTCAAGGCCGCCAGGGCCCTGGGCCTGACCGACCGCAAGGTGATCGTGCGGCACATCCTGCCCAACGCGATGAACGCGACCCTGAGTTATCTGCCGTTCATCCTCACCGGGGCGATCTCCACCCTCACCGCCCTGGACTTCCTCGGCTTCGGCATGCCGGCCGGCAGCGCGTCCCTGGGCGAGCTGATTGCCCAGGGCAAACAGAACCTGCAAGCACCCTGGCTGGGGCTGACGGCATTCTTCACCCTGGCCCTGATTCTTTCCCTGTTGGTGTTCATTGGCGAGGCATTGCGTGATGCATTCGATCCCAGGTCCTGATCCGGACGTGCGTGACAACCTGATCGAAATCCGCGACTTGAGCGTGGCCTTCAACGACCACGCCGTCGTGCGCAACCTGTGCCTGGACATCCGTCCCGGCGAGTGCCTGGCCCTGGTGGGCGAATCGGGCTCCGGCAAATCGGTGACGGCCCATTCGATCCTGCAACTGCTGCCACCAACCGAGAGCCGTACCACCGGCAGCATTCGCTATCGCGGCCAGGAACTGGTCGGCGCCCAGGCCAAGACCCTGCGAGAGCTGCGCGGCAATCGCATCGCGATGATCTTCCAGGAACCGATGACCTCCCTGAACCCGCTGCACAGCGTCGAAAAGCAGATCGGTGAAACCCTGATGCTGCACAAGGGCCTGGGCGGCAAAGCGGCACGTCAGCGCATCCTGGAGCTGCTGGCCCTGGTCGGCATCCAGAAGCCCGTCGAACGGCTCAAGGCCTACCCGCATCAGCTCTCCGGCGGCCAGCGTCAACGGGTGATGATTGCCATGGCCCTGGCCTGCGAACCAGAGCTGTTGATCGCCGACGAACCGACCACCGCGCTGGACGTCACCGTACAACGCAAGATCCTGTTGTTGCTCAAATCCCTCCAGCAACGGCTGGGCATGTCCCTGTTGCTGATCAGCCACGACCTGAACCTGGTGCGCAGCATCGCCCAGCGGGTGTGCGTGATGAAGGCCGGGGAAATCGTCGAGCAGGCGCCCTGCGAAACCCTGTTCAGCGCGCCGAAGCACCCCTACAGCTGTGAACTGCTGCACGCCGAACCGGAGGGTGAAGCCCTGCCCCGGGACGAGCGCGAAGACGTGCTGCAGGTCCAGGACCTGCGGGTCAGTTTCGCCCTGGGCGGTGGGTTGTTCCGGCGCAAGGAATACCTGCGCGCCGTCGACGGCATCAGCCTGAACATCCAGCGCGGCAAGACCCTGGGCATCGTCGGCGAATCCGGCTCCGGCAAGTCCACACTCGGCCAGGCGATCCTGCGGCTGATCGAATCCGAAGGCAGCATTCGCTTCCAGGGTGAAGCCCTCGACGCGCTGTCACAGAAAGCATTGCGGCCGTGGCGCAAGCAGATGCAGGTGGTGTTCCAGGACCCGTTCGGCAGCCTCAGCCCACGGATGTCGGTGCAGCAGATCATCAGTGAAGGCCTTGAGGTCCACAGTCCGTCCAGCGCCCAGGAGTGTGAAGCCCGGGTGACCCAGGCCCTCAAGGAAGTCGGTCTCGACCCGCAGAGTCGCCATCGCTACCCCCACGAATTTTCCGGCGGCCAACGCCAGCGCATCGCCATTGCCCGGGCCCTGGTGCTGAAACCGGCCCTGATCCTGCTGGACGAGCCCACGTCGGCGCTGGATCGCACCGTGCAGAAACAAGTGGTCGCCCTGCTCCGCCAGCTCCAGGAAAAGCACGGCCTGACCTACCTGTTCATCAGCCATGACCTGGCGGTGGTGCGCGCCCTGGCCCACGACATGATCGTGATCAAGGACGGTAAAGTGGTCGAGCAAGGGGCGAGCCATGAGCTGTTCGAGTCGCCACGCCACCCCTATACCCGAGAGCTGCTGGCGGCGGCACATCCCGCATAACTCGCGGGCCAGTCTTCTCCAGCGAATCAGGCGCCCCGTCGCTGGTCCAGGGTGTTGGCGAAATTGCCCATTACCGTCACAACCTGTTGCGCGCCCCGGTGGATATCCTGGATCACCGCCCCTGCTTCATTCACCAGTGTGACCCCCTGTTCAGCCTTGAGGGTGCTCGACTGCATGCTGGTGACCGCTTGCCTGGCGAGTTCGCGGTTCTTGCCGACCACCTCGGTGATGGCGACGGTGGCCTGGCTCGTACGTCGGGCCAAGTTGCGCACCTCATCGGCCACGACCGCGAAGCCGCGCCCCTGCTCTCCAGCGCGAGCAGCTTCGATGGCCGCATTAAGGGCCAGCAGGTTGGTCTGCTCAGCGATGCCCCGGATGGCATCGACGATACTGCCGATTTCCTCGGACTGTGCGCTCAGGGCCTCTATGCCCGTCGCCACAGCCTGGAGTTCATCAGCGATGCTTTGCACGACGGTCACGGTCTTTTGCACGACGGCGGTGCCAAGCCGGGTATGCTCATCGGTCTGCTGGGACGTCTCGAAGGCCAACTGCGCCGCCTTCGATTCGCTCTGGCGTTGTTCGATCTCAGCGGTGCAATCGGTGGCGAACTTGACCACCCCATATACATGGCCCTGGGCATCATAGAGCGGGTTGTAGGTGGCCTGCAGCCAGACGGTCGCGCCGCGCTTGTCGACCCGCTGGAACAATCCTGCCCTGTACTCGCCCCGGTTCAGTCCGGCCCAGAAGCCGCGATAGGCTTCGCTCTGCGCTTCGCCGGGCGTGCAGAAGATACGGTGATGCTGGCCGCGCACTTCTTCCAGGCCATAGCCCATCACCCTCAGGAAGTTCGCGTTGGCATTTACTACGTGCCCTTTCAGGTCAAATTCGATGACCGCCATCGAACGGTCAATCGCCTGCGTGAAGCTGGACTCGGCCTGGGAACGAAGCACCTCATCGGTCACATCGCGAACAACGCAAAGGATGCGCTGTACGCCCGCGCCCGCCTGGCGCACCGGAACATGGTCCGCTTCCACCCAGGCCCCTTGTCCGTCGCGGGCCAGCAGCAAAAACCGGTCGCTGACACTTTCACCCTGCAGCAAGCGCCGCCACAACGTCGCGTACTGTGGACTGTGGGCGTACGCCGGGGCGCAAAATGTCTGGTGATGCTTGCCCAGAATCTCGTCGAGCGAGTATCCAACCATTCGTAGGAACAGGGGACTGGCGCTCAGCACTTCACCTGTCGCCGCGAGCTCAAGCACGGCCATGGAGGCATGCAAGGCATCGCGCTGCGCCTCAAGATAAGCCTCCCTGGCCTGGACTTCATGCAAGGCCTGCTGATGCTTGCGTGTACGAATGAACATGGGCCCCACTCCGGAACGTTGGATGCGTGGATCGAGCCGCCTGAAGACTCAGGGGGCCTTTCGCTGGAGAGATGCCATTAAGCCATGATCTCAAAAATAATTGTACAGATTTTTATTTATGTACAAGTTTTATATGACCAGCGGCGTACCACCGGCCGCCCGTTTTTTTCATTTCCAGCCAATGCGCCACCGCTTGTCATCTCGCAACTCGCGCCAGTCCAGCAGTTCCGTGCGCCCGCTGAGCACCGCTTGCAACTCGACTTGCAGAGGTACGCCGACCTCGTCGCAGAGCAGCTTGATGACCAGGAAATGCTTCTCTCGATTGACCGGTGCACAGGCAGTCCATTTCGAAAGCGTGAGTTTGCGAGGATTGAATGGGTTCATGGGGGGCATCCAAAAATGTACAAAACAAAAGCAACTGTATAATTTTCGCCTCATTGAAACCACGACTTCAGGACGCTCGACCGAGGCGCAACACGTCAGCCGCGTCTTGATCAGTGGATCTACGGCATAATGCCGCTGGCAACAGACTCATCAGAGGCCGCCACACCCTCACCTCTTTCTGGGAATGCCCGATGCGCCCCACCGAAAACCTCAAGGACTACCAGCGCGTACGCACCCTGGCGATTCGCTCCTTGTTCGAGATCATCGAACAGTCCAGCGAAGGCACGGTGATTGTCGACCGTGACGCCAACATCGTCTGGATGAACGAGCGCTACGCCCGGCGCTTCGGCCTGAACTCGGCGCAGGAGGCCATCGGTCGTGCCTGCGAGAGCGTGATCCCCGGCAGCTTGCTCCGGGAAGTGGTGCGGACCGGGCGGCCGATCCTGCTGGACATGCAGGAGATGCCCAAGGAGCCGCTGGTGGTCATGCGCCTGCCGATCCATGACAGCGCCGGCGCGGTTATCGGCGCCATCGGTTTTGCCTTGTTCGGTGAACTGCATAGCCTGTCGCCGATGCTCAAGCGCTACCAGAGCATGCAGGAAGAACTGGCCTCGACCCGTTCGCTGCTGCGGGCGCGGCAAACCAAGTACAACTTCGCCCATTTCATCGGCACCAGCAGCGCCGGCCTGGAGGTCAAGCGCCGCGCCCGGCGTAGCGCCAGCACCGATTCCCCGGTGTTGCTGCTCGGCGAAACCGGCACCGGCAAGGAGCTGCTGGCCCAAGCGATCCACAGCGCCTCGCCACGGGCGCACAAGGCATTCGTCAGCATCAACAGCGCGGCGATTCCGGAATCGCTGCTGGAAGCCGAGTTCTTCGGCACGGCCCCCGGAGCGTTCACCGGGGCTGACCGCAAGGGCCGCGCCGGCAAGCTGCAGATCGCTCAGGGCGGCACGTTGTTCCTCGATGAGATCGGCGACATGCCCTTGCCACTGCAAAGCAAACTGCTGCGCGTGCTGCAGGAAAAGGAATATGAACCGGTGGGCTCCAACGAGGTGCTGCAAAGCGATGTCCGCGTGATCGCTGCCACGTCAACGGACCTGGAAGCGGCGATCAAGCGCGGCGAGTTCCGCGCCGACCTGTATTACCGCCTCAATGTGCTGCCGATCCAGGTTCCACCCCTGCGCGAGCGCCTGGATGACCTGCCGGCCCTGAGCGAAGCAATCCTCGAAGACCTGCGCAGCCAGCACGAACTGAACCCCGACGCCCTCGACCTGCTGGGGCAGCACGCCTGGCCGGGCAACATCCGCGAGTTGCGCAACGTGCTGGAGCGGGCCGCGTTGCTCAGCGATAACCTGCAACTCACCGCCGTCGACATCCGCGCGGCCATCGGCACGTTCACGCCAGTGACCCGCCCGGCCAGCCCAAGCCTGGAACTGCTGCCCCAGGAAACCTTCAGCCAGGCCCGGGCGCGATTCGACCGGCAATTGATCGAAACCACCCTCGCGCAATGCGGCGGCAAGGTGATCGAGGCGGCTGAGCGGCTCGGGCTGGGGCGCTCGACGTTGTACAAGAAGATGGTGGCGTTGGGGATTGCCGAGTCTCAATAAAGAGAAATTAATTCTCTTTTTGTAGACATACATCTTGGAGCGCTTTGCGCTCATCGCGAGCAGGCTCGCTCCCACAGGATGATTGCATTCCCCTGTGGGAGCGAGCCTGCTCGCGATGAGGCCATCCGAATCAAAAAATCTCCAAAAAGAGACAGCACTCCCCCTATCTCCTCAAGCCAAACAACAAACCTTATATATTTCAACAAGTTACCAACCTGGCACAAAACTCGCTAAAGCTCCTCCCACCGCTTCACCACAAAAATAACAATCCAGGAGACACACCATGAGTGTGATCATTGCCTTGGCAGCCCTCGCGCTGCTGATGGTTGCCGCCTACCGTGGCTACAGCGTCATCCTCTTTGCCCCCATCGCCGCCCTCGGCGCCGTCCTGCTCACCGACCCCTCCGCCGTCGCCCCTGCCTTCACCGGGGTGTTCATGGAGAAAATGGTCGGGTTCATCAAACTGTATTTCCCGGTGTTCCTGCTCGGCGCGGTGTTCGGCAAGCTGATCGAGTTGTCGGGCTTCTCCCGCTCCATCGTGGCCGCGGCGATTCGCCTGCTGGGCACGCGCCAGGCGATGCTGGTGATCGTGCTGGTCTGCGCCCTGCTGACCTATGGCGGCGTGTCGCTGTTCGTCGTGGTGTTCGCGGTGTACCCGTTCGCCGCCGAGATGTTCCGCCAGAGCAATATTCCCAAGCGCCTGATCCCGGCCACCATCGCTCTCGGCGCGTTCTCTTTCACCATGGACGCCCTGCCCGGCACGCCGCAGATCCAGAACATCATCCCCAGCACCTTCTTCAACACCACCGCCTGGGCCGCGCCGTGGCTGGGTGTGATCGGCACGCTGTTCGTGTTCAGCATCGGCATGCTGTTCCTGCAACGCCAACGCAACAAGGCCCAGCGCGTGGGCGAAGGCTACGGCACCGAACTGCGCAACGAGCCGGAAACGGCCGAAGACATCAAGCTGCCCAACCCGTGGATCGCCGTTTCGCCACTGCTGGCGGTCGGCATCATGAACCTGCTGTTCACCCAGTGGATCCCCCAGTGGTACGGCAAGACCCACAGCCTGGCGCTGCCGGGCATGGCGGCACCGGTGACCAGCGACGTCGCCAAGCTCACCGCGATCTGGGCAGTGCAGGCCGCGCTGCTGGTGGGCATCATCATGGTCCTGCTGTTCGGCTTCCGGGCCATTCGCAGCAAGCTGGCCGAAGGCAGTAAAAGTGCGGTGGGCGGTGCGCTGCTCGCGGCGATGAATACCGCCTCGGAATACGGCTTCGGCGCGGTCATCGCCTCGCTGCCGGGCTTCCTGGTGTTGGCCGACTGGCTCAAGAGCATCCCCAATCCACTGGTCAACGAAGCCGTGACCGTGACGCTGCTGGCGGGCATCACCGGTTCCGCGTCGGGCGGCATGAGCATCGCCCTGGCGGCGATGTCCGAAACCTTCATCAACGCCGCCCACGCCGCCAATATTCCCCTGGAAGTGCTGCACCGGGTAGCGGCCATGGCCAGCGGCGGCATGGACACCCTGCCTCACAACGGCGCGGTGATCACCCTGTTGGCGGTCACCGGGCTCACTCACCGTGAAGCCTACAAAGACATTTTCTGCATTACGCTGATCAAGACCCTCGCGGTTTTCGTGGTGATCGGTGTGTTTTACGCCACTGGCATTGTATGAGGTTCTTATGACGACAACTCTTTCCGGCAAAACCGCCCTGGTCACCGGTTCTACCAGCGGCATCGGCCTGGGCATTGCCCTGAGCCTGGCCAAGGCCGGCGCCGACTTGATCCTCAACGGCTTTGGCGATGCATCGGCGGTGATCGCCGAAGTGCAGCAGTTCGGTGGCAAGGTGGGCCATCACCCGGCCGATGTCAGTGATCCGGCCCAGATCGCCGATATGCTCGCTTACGCCGAGCGCGAGTTCGGCGGCGTCGACATTCTGGTGAACAACGCCGGCATCCAGCATGTGGCCGCTGTCGAGGATTTCCCGGTGGAGCGCTGGGACTCGATCATCGCCATCAACCTGTCCTCGGTGTTCCATGCCACCCGCCTGAGCCTGCCAGGCATGCGCAGCAAGGGCTGGGGGCGGATCGTCAATATCGCCTCGGTACACGGCCAGGTCGGCTCGGTGGGCAAGGCCGCCTATGTCGCGGCCAAGCACGGGGTGATCGGCCTGACCAAAGTGGTCGGCCTGGAAACCGCCACCAGCAACGTCACCTGCAACGCCATCTGCCCCGGCTGGGTGCTGACCCCGCTGGTGCAGAAGCAGATCGACGACCGCATCGCCAGCGGCGTCGACCCGCAACAGGCCCAGCATGACCTGCTGGCCGAGAAACAGCCGTCCCTGGAGTTCGTCACCCCGCCGCAACTGGGGGAACTGGTGCTGTTCCTCTGCAGCGAAGCCGGTAGCCAGGTGCGTGGCGCGGCATGGAATATCGATGGTGGGTGGTTGGCCCAGTAACCTGTGTGAACCCTGTGGGAGCAAGGCTTGCCCGCGATGAAGGTATCTCGATTCCAAGGTGAACCGTATCGACCTCATCGCGGGCAAGCCTTGCTCCCACAGGAAGTTGATCCCGGAAGCTCCGGCTCGCTCTATAGTTTGCGTGTACATAAAGAATAAGAGATACGCCATGTCCGACACCCTCTGGCAACCCAGCCCTGAACGCATCGCGCGGTCGCGCATGAGCGCCTTTCGCCGGTTCGTCAACGAACGGCATCACCTGCAACTCAGTGGCTATCCCGCCCTTCACGCCTGGAGCATCGACCAGCGCGAAGCCTTCTGGCAGGCCATCGTCGATTTCTTCGAGATTCGCTTTCACCAGGCGCCCAGCGAGGTACTGGTGGAAGGTGCGCAAATGCCCAGCGCCCGCTGGTTCCCCGGGGCGACGCTGAACTTTGCCGAGCATTTGCTGCGCCGTCGCGATACAGCAACGGCAGTGGTGGCCATCGACGAAAATGGCGGCCAGGAACACCTGACCTGGGCCGAACTCGCCGCCCACGTCGCCGGCCTGCAGAAAAGCCTGCAAGCGGCCGGTGTGACCCAAGGCGACCGCGTCGCCGCGTGCATGCCCAACACCTGGCAAACCCTGGTGGGCATGCTCGCCACCACCAGCCTGGGGGCGATCTGGTCCTGTTCGTCGCCGGATTTCGGCACCCAGGGAGTGATCGACCGCTTCGGCCAGATCGAACCCAAGGTGCTCATCACCTGCGCCGGTTACCGCTACGCCGGCAAGGTCATCGACCAACGGCCCAAGGTCAACGAGATCCTCGAACGGCTGCCGTCGCTGCAGCAGCTGATCGTGCTGCCCTATGCCCAGCCGGATGCCAGCGCCGAAGACTTCACGACCCCGGCCAGCGTCGCACTGTGGGACGGGTTCTACCAAGCCGGTGGCGAGCCGCAATTCGTCGCCGTGCCGTTCGATCATCCGCTGTACATCCTGTACTCCAGCGGCACCACCGGCGTACCGAAGTGCATCGTCCATGGCACCGGCGGCGTACTGCTGCAACACGTCAAGGAACATGGCCTGCACGTCGACCTCGGCCCCGAGGATCGGCTGTTCTACTACACCACTTGCGGCTGGATGATGTGGAACTGGCTGGTGTCCGCCCTCGCCGTCGGCAGCGCGGTGGTGCTCTACGACGGTTCACCGTTCCACCCCGGCCCCGAGCGCTTGCTGGACCTGATCGACCAACAGCGCATCAGCGTGTTCGGCACCAGCCCCAAGTTCCTGGCCGCCCTGGAGAGCCAGGGTTTGAAGCCTCGGCAGACCCACGACCTGGGCAGCCTCAGGACCTTGCTGTCCACCGGCTCGGCGCTGGCGCCCCACAGCTACGACTACGTCTACCGCGACTTCAAGCCCGACGTCTGCCTCGCCTCGATGTCCGGTGGCACCGACATCGTGTCCTGCTTCGTCAACGGCAACCCGCTGTCGGCAGTGCGGCGCGGCGAAATGCAGGGCAAGAGCCTGGGCATGGCGGTAGAGGTCTGGAACGAGGCCGGGCAGGCCGTCATCGGCGAGAAAGGTGAACTGGTGTGCACTCGGCATTTCCCGGCGATGCCCATTGGTCTGTGGAACGACCCCCAGCAGGAAAAACTGCGCGCCTCCTACTTCAGCCAGTTTCCCGGCGTGTGGGCCCAAGGCGATTACGCCGAGGAGCTGCCCCATGGCGGTTTCCTGATCCATGGCCGCTCTGACGCGGTGCTCAACCCCGGTGGCGTGCGCATCGGCACGGCGGAAATCTATCGGCAGGTGGAAAAGGTCGAACAGGTGCTGGACAGTGTCGCCATCGGCCAGCAATGGCAGGGTGATGTGCGGGTGGTGCTGTTCGTGCGCCTGCAAGAGGGCGTAGTCCTCGATGACACCCTGGAGCAGCGGATTCGCCAGGTCATCCGGGCCAACACCACGCCGCGTCATGTACCGGCGAAGATCCTGGCGGTCAGCGACATTCCGCGGACCATCAGTGGCAAGGTGGTGGAGCTGGCGGTACGCAATGTGGTGCACGGCGAAGCGGTGAAAAATACCGACGCCCTGGCCAACCCGGAGGCGCTGGAGCAGTTTCGGGATCGGCCGGAGCTGGCCACCTAGGCACTACACAAAACCGCTTTCTGTGGCGAGGGGATTTAGCGAAACGTCGCACCGCCCCGCTGGGCTGCGAAGCAGCCCTAAATCCAGACACCTCGGTACATCAGATAGATTGTGTTGATTGCATTGGGGCTGCTGCGCAGCCCAGCGGGGATAAATCCCCTCGCCACAGGGAATGTGCAAAACCCCATCAATCCATCAACCCCCACTCCCCCGCCGCCGGATCGGCCGCAGGCGCGGCGCCCGATTCGGCATGCAGTTTCAACCGCAAGCGCAGGTTGTTCGCCGAATCGGCGTTCTTCAGCGCTTCTTCCTCATCGAGCACCCCTTCGACCACGAGGCTGAACAGGGCCTGGTCAAAGGTCTGCATGCCCAGTTCTTCCGACTTTTCCATGATGCCCTTGAGTTCGCCCAGCTCGTTGCGCCGGATCAGGTCGGCCACCGTGGGCGAGCCGAGCATGACCTCCACCGCGGCCCGGCGCTGGCCGGTACGAGTGCGCACCAGGCGCTGGGAAACGAATGCCAGGAGGTTGTTGCCCAGGTCGCTCAACAACTGCGGCCGGCGTTCTTCCGGGAAGAAGTTGATCACCCGGTCCAAGGCCTGATTGGCGTTGTGGGCATGCAAGGTGGAAATCACTAGATGCCCGGTGTCGGCAAAGGCCAGGGCGTGTTCCATGGTTTCACGGTCGCGAATCTCGCCGATCAGCACCACATCCGGTGCCTGGCGCAAGGTGTTCTTGAGGGCGGCATGGAAACTGCGGGTGTCGACACCGACCTCGCGCTGGTTGATGATCGACTTCTTGTGCCGGTGGATATACTCCACCGGGTCCTCGATGGTGATGATGTGGCCGCTGCTGTTGCGATTGCGATAATCGATCAACGCCGCCAGGGAGGTGGACTTGCCTGACCCCGTCGCGCCGACGAACAGCATCAATCCCTGCTTATGCATGATGGTGTCCAGCAGCACCTTGGGCAGCTTCAGGTCCTCGAAGCGCGGAATGTCCAGCTTGACGTTACGAATCACCATGGACACGTCGTTGCGCTGCTTGAAGATATTGACCCGGAATCGCCCGACACCGGACAGGGAAATGGCCAGGTTCATTTCCAATTCCCGATCGAACTCAAGGCGCTGTTCGGCGTCCATCAGAGACTCGGCGAGCCCGGCGATATCACCGACCTTGAACGCCTGGTTGCCCAGGGGCTTGAGCACACCCTCGAATTTTGCACAGGGCGGTGCCCCGGTGGACAGGTAAAGATCGGAGCCTTCCTGGCTGGCCAGGATGCGTAACAAGGGATCGATTTCCATGGACTGAAACTTCCGCGAGACTTCAATGAAACAAGCTGACCCGAACACGTACCTCTGCAGACCAACCCGCGCTTACCTCCTTCAGAGGATAGTCGACGTGACACGACACCCAGGGATTCCGTGATGAACGCAACACCCGCCAGCAGCGGCACACAGCGCCTGATCGAGCGACTGGACTGGAGCTCCAGCCAGCTGGGCCCTGCCGAAACCTGGCCCCAGAGCCTGCGCACCGCCGTGGACATCGTGCTGCACTCGCCGATGCCGATGGCCTTGCTGTGGGGGCCGCAACTGATCCATTTCTACAACGACGCCTTCTCCCGACTGGCCGGCGACAAACATCCCCAGGCGTTCGGCCAGCCGACCCACCTGGCGTGGCCTGAACTCAAAAGCACGAATGCAGCGATTTATCACAACGTGTTTCAAGGCCGCACCCACACCAGCCGCGACCAGCAGTGGCGCCTGCCTTTCGCCGGCCGCCTCTGCGATCTCTGGCTGGATTTGACCTACAGCCCCGTGCGTGACGAAAGTGGCGCCGTGGCCGGCATCCTGGTCACGGCCATCGAGACCAGCGAGCGGCGGCGCCTGGCCCTGGAGTTCGAACGTCGTTCCGAGGCCAGCCTCAAGGCCCAGCATGAAAGCGAGGAGCGCCTGCAACTGGCCCTGGCGGCCGCCGATACGCTGGGCACCTGGGACTGGGACATCAGCGAAGACCGCTTCATCGCCGATGCACATTTCGCCCTGTTGCACGGTGTCGATCCGAAGCTGTCCCGGCAGTTGCCCATCAGCGCCTACCTCGAAGGGGTGCACCCCGAGGACCGGGCGATGGTCGCTCGCAGCATCAAGCATTGCATCACCCACGGCACCGAATATGCCGAGGAGTACCGCCTGCTGCAGGCCGACGGCGAACTGCGCTGGGTGTTCGTGCGCGGTCGCTGCTACAAGGATCGCCACGGTCGGCCCAAGCGCTTTCTGGGCGCGGCCCTGGACCTGACCGAGCGCAAGCGCACCGAACAGGCCCTGCGCCAGAGCCAGACCGAGCTGCAATTGATCATCAACGCCATGCCGATCCTCATCAGCTACGTGGACCGAGAAGAACGTTTCCGTCTGAACAACAGCGCCTATCTGGACTGGTTCGGCCTGACCCCGCAGGAACTCTATGGCAAGACCATTCGCGAAGTGATCGGCGAGGAAGGCTATGCAGCTCGCGCCGAACAGATTGCCGCGGCCCTGGCTGGCAAACCGTGCAGCTTCGCCGTCCAGTCGGACCACCGCGATGGCCGGCCGCGGCATGCGCTGACCAATTACCTGCCCCGCCATGGCGCGGACGGCGCCGTGAACGGTTTTTATATCTTTGTGATCGACGAAACCGAGCGCAAGAAAACCGAGGAAGCCCTGCGCAACCTCAACGAAACCCTGGAAGAACGGGTGATCGCCCGAACCCAGCAACTGGCCGAAGCCAACCACCGCTTGCAAAACGAGATGTTCGAACGCGAGCGCGCCGAGGAAGCGCTGCGCCATGCCCAGAAGATGGAAGCCGTGGGCCAGCTCACCGGAGGCATCGCCCATGACTTCAACAACATGCTCACCGGCATTCTCGGCAGCCTGGACCTGATGCAGCGCTACATCGCCAACGGCCGCGTCGACGAGATCGGACGCTTTACCGAAGCGGCGGTGTCATCGGCCAATCGCGCCGCGGCCCTGACTCATCGACTGTTGGCCTTTTCCCGGCGCCAGTCCCTGGACCGCAAACCGTTGGACGCCAACAGCCTGGTCCTGTCCCTGGAAGACCTGCTGAGTCGCACCACCGGTGATCACATCGCGCTGCGACTGCAACTGGCCGACGAGCTGTGGCCCGTCAGCACCGATGCCAGCCAACTGGAAAACGCCCTGCTCAACCTGGTGATCAACGCGCGGGACGCCATGCCCGACGGCGGCGAACTGACCGTCGAGACCGCCAATATCTACCTCGACGGCAGCGATATCAGCACCCTGGAACCGGTCAAGGCCGGGGATTACGTGATGATTGCCGTCAGCGACAATGGCAGCGGCATGACCCCGTCCGTGCTGGCAAAGGCCTTCGACCCGTTCTTCACCACCAAGCCCATCGGCCAGGGCACCGGCCTGGGCTTGTCGATGATCTACGGGTTTGCCCAACAGTCGGGTGGACTGCTGCACCTGGACAGCGTACCGGGCCAGGGCACACGGGTGCAGTTGTACCTGCCGCGGCTGCGGGTGGCCCCCGTCGAACAACCGACACAGGCCGCGACCGTAGAGGCTCCGGCCGCGATCGAAGGAGAAACCGTCTTGCTGGTGGAAGACGAGCCGGCGGTGCGGATGCTGGTGCTCGATCTGTTGCAGACGCTGGGGTACACCGCCCTTGAAGCCGAAGACGCCAAGACCGCCCTCCCGCTGCTGGAGTCAGACCAGCGCATCGACCTGCTGGTCACCGACGTCGGCCTGCCCGGCATGAATGGCCGGCAACTGGCGGAAATCGCCCGCCAACATCGGCCCGATCTGAAGGTGCTGTTCATGACCGGTTATGCGCAGAAAGCCGCCGAACGCCAGGGCTTCCTGGAACAGGGCATGGACATGGTCGCCAAGCCTTTCACCCTCGACCTGCTGGCGAGCAAGATTCGGACGATGATCAACCATGTGTCCTGAGTTGAGGCATAATCGCCCCCTTTTGTTCAGGTCACCGCTGCGATGAAAGCCCAAGCTCGCCATATCCTGGTGAAAACCGCCGAAGAAGCCGAACAGCTCAAGCAACGCATTGCCAAGGGCGAAGCGTTCGATGTGCTGGCAAAGAAATACTCCACCTGCCCCTCCGGCAAACGCGGCGGCGACCTGGGTGAAGTGCGGCCGGGGCAGATGGTCGGCGTGATCGATGCGGTGATCTTCAAGAAGCCCCTGCGGGTGGTGCATGGGCCGATCAAGAGCAAATTCGGGTATCACCTGGTGCAGGTGTTTTATCGGGATTGATGTCGAGCCCAACGCAGATCACATGTGGGAGCGAGCCTGCTCGCGAAGCGGTGGATCAGTTCATATTGATGGCGACTGACACACTGCCATCGCGAGCAGGCTCGCTCCCACATAAGAGCTTGTTTCGGGTTCATGACCGGGGAATCAACGCCCCCGGCACCTGGATCACCCGACTCGCCAACAGATGCCCGGCCTCGGCGGCCTCCACCGGATTCCCGCCCATCAAACGGCGCGCCAGGTACGCGGCGCTAAACGAATCCCCCGCCGCCGTGGTGTCCACCACCCGTTCAACCCGCTGGCCCGGCACTTCATACGACTGGCCATCGCACCGGATCAGACAAGCCTCGGCACCGCGCTTGAGCACCACTTCCGGGGTGCCAAGCTGTTCGTAGGCGGCGAACACCGCTTCGCTGTCGGCATGACCGAACAACGCCTGCTCGTCGTCCACGGTCAGCAGGGCCAGTTCCACATAAGGCAATACACTGCGATAGGCTGCGCGGGCGGCATCGACCGAGGCCCAGAGTCTTGGCCGATAGTTATTGTCGAACACCACCTGGGCGCCTCGTCGACGCGCCTCGATCAGGGTTTCGATAAGCTTGCCGCGCCCCTGCTCACCCAGCACCGCCAGGGTGATGCCACTGAAATACAGCACATCGTAATCCGGCAACGCCGCCAGGATCGGCGTGGCGGCCGGCGTGGTGAAGCAATCGCGCACCGCCGCTTCGTTACGCCAGTACAAGAACCGGCGCTCACCGGCCGCATCGGTCTGGATGCAATACAATCCGGGCAAGCGGCCGGGCAAGCGCTGGACCCGTTCCAGACCGATGTTCTCCTCGGCCCAGCTCTGGCACATGGCATCACTGAAACTGTCATCGCCCAGGGCCGTGACGTAATCCACCGCAGCCCTGTCGCCCAAGGCGCGAGACAGGTACACCGCCGTGTTCAGGGTGTCGCCGCCGAAGCTCTGCTGCAGGCTACCGTCGGCGCGTTGTTGCAGTTCGATCATGCACTCGCCGATCAGGGCGATGCGGGGTTTCGGGTTGCTCATGGATAATCCTGATGATTCGGTGGTGTCTGGCAGACCGCCATCGCGAGCAGGCTCGCTCCCACATTTGAAACGCATTCCCCCTGTGGGAGCGAGCCTGCTCGCGATGGCCGCGACTCGGTCTCAAGCCTAGAAACAAGTCTCCATGCTTTCGACCACCCGCAACTGCTCATCCACCAGGCATCCCACCCGCCACTTGTCGAAGGTCAGGCACGGATGGGAAGTGCCGAACGCAATGATGTCGCCGATCCGCAATTCAACCCCCGGCGCCACCGTCATGAACGCATGCTGGTCCATCACCGCCGTCACTTTGCAGCCACTCACATCGTCGCCGGCTATCACGTCAGATCCGGGCTTGTAGCGCTTGAGCGGCACCGGCAGCCCTGCGTCGTAGGCCACGTCGCGCTTGCCCAGGGCAATGACCGCGAAGCCCGGCTCCGGCAGTGATTGCACATGAGCCCAGACCTCCAGTGCCGGCTGCAGACCTTCGTGCAGGTCGCTGCGCCGTTCCAGTACGCAGCACTGGGCCTCCTTGTAGATGCCATGGTCGTGGGCCACGTAACTGCCGGGACGCAGTACGCTGAGGAAACGCCCGTGGGCGTTGCGGGCCTCGAAGGATTCGGCGATCAAGTCATACCAGGCCGACCCCGAGGCCGTGATGATCGGTTTATCGAGGGCAAACGCGCCGCTGTCCTGCAACTGCACCGCCAACCCCACCAGGGACGCCGCGAATGCACGGATGCCGCTGACGGCGTGGTCACCATGGATCACCCCTTCGTAGCCTTCGATACCGGTCAGGGCCAGCGCCGGTTGCGCCCGGATCGCCTCCGCCAGGGCCAACACTTCGGCCTCGCTCCGGCAACCGCAGCGACCACCGACTACGCCGTACTCGATCATCACATTCAGCCGCGCACCGCGGGATGCGAAGTACTCGCCCAGGTCGGCAACGTTGTCCGGATGATCGACCATGCAGTGGAAGTCGAACGTCGGGTCGGCCAGCAGATCGGCGATCAGCGCCATGTTCGGCTTGCCCACCAACTGGTTGGCCATCAGCACCCGCCGCACACCGTGGGCGTACGCGGCACGGGTTTGCACGGCAGTGGCCAGAGTCAGGCCCCAGGCGCCCGCATCGAGCTGCCGGCGGAACAGCGCCGGGGTCATGCTGGTCTTGCCATGGGGCGCCAGCTCGGCACCGCTGTTGCTGACGAACTGTTGCATCCAGCGAATGTTGTGTTCCAACGCGTCGCGATGCAGCACCAGCGCCGGCAGGTTGACGTCGCGCAACAGGTAGGCACCGACGGTGGCGGCGCCCTTCTCTACGGCTGCGTCCTGAATGGCAGAAGACATGGTCGAACTCCTCTCGCGGTCGTGGGTGACCGCTATTGTCTATTCATTGATGCGCCGGGCCAGGTTGTTGGCGCTGTCGATCAGCACCCGGCGGTAGTCGGCGTAATTGTTCTTGGCGTCGGCCCGGGGGGCGACGATGCACAGGGTCGCAATGGCCACGCCATCGGGGTCTTTGACCGGTGCGGCGAAGCAGTGGGTGAAGGTGTCGGCGACGCTGTCGAAGGAGAAGAATCCGTCGAGGCCGGCCTGGCGGATCTCCTTGAGAAACTGCTCCACCGGCAGACGCTCGCCGTCCGGCAGGATGAAGTCGTCGGGGTCGATCAGGTCGACGATCTGCTGGTCGCTCAGATGCGCCAGCAGCAGGCGGCCGGAGGCGGTCCAGGGAATGGGCGCGTTTTCACCGATGTCCGATGAAATGCGGAAATGCCGCTCGCCCTCCTTCATCAGCGCCACCGTGTACTTGCGTCCGTTGAGCAGGCACATCTGCGCGGTTTCCCGGGTCTGGCTGACGATCTCCTGCAAGGCATGATCGGCCTCGCGGCTCAAATCGAAATGCCGCAAGTGCGCCTGCCCGAGAAAATACAACTGGCGGCCCAGGTAGACGTGGCCATCCTTGCCCACCGGCTCGAGGATGCGCCGCTCCAGCAGCGACGCCACCAGCTCGTAGACCGTGGACTTGGGGCTGCCGATGCCGCTGGCTATGTCGTTCGGGCGTAGCGGCTGGCCGATCTCCTTGAGGAAATCGAGGATATCGAACGCCCGATCCAATCCCCGGGCCCGGCGTTTGATGGTGTCTTCGGTCATGTCTTGGGTTCCCATTCAGTTGGCCGCGAGTGTAACCAGACAGCGGTGGCGTCTGGTAGATCGCTATCGCGGGCAAGCCTTGCTCCCACAGGCACAGCTTGATCTTGTGGGAGCAAGGCTTGCCCGCGATGGCCTCACTTTTTCTTGTAGGCCACGCAATCGATCTCGACCTTGCAATCCACCATCATGCTCGCCTGCACACAGGCCCGAGCCGGCGCATGTTCGGGGCTGAAGTATTCGCCGAACACCTTGTTGAAACTCCAGAAGTCCCGTGGGTCATCCAGCCACACACCACAGCGCACCACATCCTTGAGTTCGTAACCGGCCTCTTCGAGGATGGCGATCACGTTCTTCATGGTCTGATGAGTCTGCTCGACGATCCCACCGGCGATGATCTCGCCGTTTACCGCAGGCACCTGTCCGGACACGTGCAGCCAGCCATCGGCCTCGACGGCGCGGGCAAAGGGTCGTGGCTGACCGCCGCCCGCGGTGCTGCCGGTACCGTAGCGCTTGATGCTCATGGGTGGATCTCCTTGTTCAATGGATTAAAAACGAGTGTTCTTGAGAAATTCCGCCAGACGCGGTGACTGCGGCCGTTCGAACAGTTCCTTCGGCGGACCCTGCTCTTCGATTCGGCCCTGGTTCATGAAGACGATCTTGTCGGAGACCTCGAAGGCAAAACGCATTTCGTGGGTCACCAGCAGCATGGTCATGCCGTCCTCTGCCAGGCCCTTGATCACGTTCAGTACTTCGCCCACCAGCTCCGGGTCGAGGGCCGAGGTGACTTCGTCGAACAGCATCAGACTGGGGTTCATGGCAATCGCCCGGGCAATCGCCACCCGCTGCTGCTGGCCACCGGACAACTGACCGGGAAAATGGTTGCGGCGTTCCAGCAGGCCGACCCGCTCCAGCCACTTCTCGGCCAGGGCCACCGCTTCGTCCTTGGGCAGTTTTTTCACCTTGAGCAGGCCCAGGGTGACGTTCTGCAACGCGCTCAGATGGGGAAACAGGTTGAATTGCTGAAACGCCATGCCGGTCATCGCGCGGTGCCGGGCGATGACTTTTTCGGGATGGCGCACACGCTTGCCGTCGACTTCGTCATAGCCGATGGACTCACCGTCGAGCATGATCCGCCCGCCCTGGAATTCTTCCAGCATGTTCACGCAGCGCAGCAGTGTGGTCTTGCCCGAACCGCTGGAGCCGATCAGCGTGACGACGTTGCCGCGCTGCATGCTCAGGTCGACGCCCTTGAGCACTTCCAGCGGGCCGTATTGTTTGCGCAGGCCGCGAATGTCGAGCAGCGGCTGGGCGTTGGAGGGGGTCGAAACGTCAGTCATGGCAAGGCCACCCGCTTTTCAATGTGCCGCCCGAGTAATTCGATGGCGTAATTGATGATGAAAAAGAGAAACCCGGCGAACAGGTAGAACTCCAGGGTCATGAAGGTCCGGGCGATGATCTGCTGGGTGCTGAGCAGCAGTTCGGCGACGCCGATCACCGACAGCAGGGTCGAGGCCTTGACGATCTCGGTGGAGGAATTGACCCAGGTCGGCAGGATCTGTCGCAATGCCTGGGGCAGCAGCACATAACCCAGGGCCTGGAAGAACGTCAGGCCGATGGCCTGGCTGGCTTCCATCTGCCCACGGGGCAACGCTTGCAAGGCACCGCGCACGATCTCGGCCACGTGGGAACCACAGAACAGCGTCAGGCCCAGGACACCGGCCTGGAACGCGCCGATCTGCCAGCCCAGCGCCGGGGCCATGTAGAAGCAGGCCAGCACCAGCACGAACACCGGCGTGCCGCGAATCAGGTCGACATAGAAGCGAAACGGCGCGCGCATCCAGGTGCGGCCGTAGGTCAGCACCAGCCCGGCAACCAGGCCAATCAAGGTGCCTAGCAAAATCGCCAGCACCGAACATTGCACGCTGGTCAGGAACCCGGCCCACAGCGTATCCCGGGCAACCCATAGCTCATGCAACCAACTGGGGGATTCGTACATGGGATGCTCCTAACGGCGGATCGCCAGACGCTGCTCGAAATACCGCAGCAGCATGGCAATGAGATAACAGGCCGCGACATACAGGGCCGTGGTCACTAGCCAGGTTTCGATCACCCGGTAGCTCTCCACGTTGATCTTGCGGGCGTAATAGGTCAGCTCCGGCACGGCAATCGCCGCCGCCAGGGAGGTGTCCTTGAACAGCGAAATGAAGTTGTTCGACAAGGCCGGCAACACGTTACGCAGCATCACCGGCACGGTGACATAGGCTTTTACTTGCCACTCGCCCAGGCCAATCGCCAGGCCCGCTTCCCGCTGGCCCTTGTGGATGCTCATCAACCCACCGCGGAACACTTCGGTCAGGTAGGCCCCGGCGTACAACGACAGGGTAATGACGAACGACGGCAGCTTGTCCAGGCGAATGCCAAGGCTCGGCAAGGCGAAGTAGATCAACAGGATCAGCACCAGGATCGGCGTATTGCGGATCACCGTGACATACACCGACGCCAGCACGCGCAGGACACGGTGCTTGCTGAGCAGCGCGAATGCCATGGCCAGGCCGATCACGCAACCGATGGCGATCGACACCAGCGCCAGGCCAAGCCCCAGGCCCAGCCCCGCCAGCAAGGTGTCGAAATCGCGCCAGACGGCGGCAAAGTTCAACTGATAATTCATGGTCGGCAGTACCTTCGACGGGGCGTCCGCACAGGGCGCCCCGGGCTCACGGGGTCATTTGAACTCAACGGGGAAACCGATGGCCGGCGACGGCAGGTCGACGCCAAACCACTGCTTGAACGACGCGGCATAGGTGGGGAATTCGACGCCGGTCATGGCTTCATGCAAGGTGGTGTTGACGAAGTTCAGCCAATCCTGGTCGCCGCGCTTGACCGCGCAGGCATAGGTTTGCGGACTCCAGGCATACGCCGGGCTGCGATAGCGGCCAGGGTTCTGCACCATCAGGTACTTGACCGAGGACTGATCGGTGGCTGCCGCGTCGGCACGACCGGAGTTCACCGCCTGGTACATCAGGTCGACGCTGTCGTACTGGTCGACCTTGGCCTTGGGCAGCGCCTGGTGCACCAACTCTTCGGCGTAGACGTTCTGCAACACCGCGACGGTGACGCCGTCGCCAGCGGCCTTGAGGTCGTCGATTTCCTTGTACTTGCTGTTGGCCGGCAACAACAGGCCCACGCCTTCGCGGTAGTACGGCAAGGTAAAGGCCACTTGCTGGGCACGGCTGGCGGTCACGGTGATGAACTGGCAGCTCATGTCCACCTTGTCGGTCAGCAGGTTGGGAATCCGTGCATCGGAAGACTGCACCACGAACTCGACTTTCGTCGGATCGTTGAACAGCCCCTTGGCGACCATCCGTGCGATGTCGATATCAAACCCTTGCAACTTGCCATCCGCTCCCTGGAAGTGCCACGGCGCGTTGGTGCTGCCCGTGCCCACGATCAATTTCCCCCGTTGCAGCACGCTGTCCAGCTTGCTGTCGGCCGCCTGAGCGACACCCATGGCAGCCGTCGTGGCCGCGAAGAGAAAAACACACGCTTTAAACAAGGAAGGTCGGCGATGCATGGCAAGCACTCCAGGATGGGTTTATTCCGCTATACCGGAACATAGTATGTAACAACGGAATAGACAGCAGAAAGTGTGCCACAGGCTTGAGACCCATGGGCGAGGAAAATGGAAAGTGAATGGAATCAGGGAGATGGAGAAATCGGCCGCGCGTGGACGACTTGGGACGTGATCCCGAGACTGCTACCGTTGGCTACGACGCACGGGTAGCAAGGCCCCAAACCGGTGCCGCATGCCCTCTGTGGGAGCGAGCCTGCTCGCGATAGCGGTGGGTCAGTTGGAATTGATGCTGAATGTGAAGCCGTCTTCGCGAGCAGGCTCGCTCCCACAAGGGTCGGCGGTGCCGGGACTACTTGCGCTTGTAGCAATAATTGCCGCTGCCGCTAGCGCCCGCAAAACCTCACCCTCGACAACATCCGCAGATCCCCGTCGCGGTAATAGTCATCGCTCCAGCTGTCATCCACCGCCAGCGGCTTGACCTGTTTGAGCGCGAGCTTCCTGGCGAAATAACGAAAGCGGTAATGCTCGTAGAAACGCAGCAGCTCCAACCCGTAGCGGTCGGCCAGGTCGGTGTCACCCTGGATGATCAGGTAGTTCTCATCGTTATCGCCGCTGGCGGCGTCACTGAGGTTATGGCTGCCACTGATGATGGTCGGCGTATCGCTGGTGAAGTCGGTAACGATGGCTTTGGTGTGCACCAGCAGGTTGCCTTTCTGGCCTTTCATGTTTTCCTTGAGCCAGCCTTCCAGCCCGGTATTGAGCAGCGCGGTGGCGGCGAATTCGGCGGTGCGGTCGGCATGGAACCCGGTGATGCGGCTGGTGGTGTTTTGCAGGCCGTAGCGCAGGACGTCGTCGTTGGGCTGGCCGAGCAAAGCGTCGAGGATCCGGTCGGGCAGGACGAAGGCGGTGACGAACAACAGGTCCTTGCGAGCGGCCTTGATGATGTCGACGAAGCGGTCCAGGTCGCCCTCTCCGGTCCGTGGCGAGAAGCCGACGAACAGCGGTTCGTCCGGGTTCATGGGGTTGTTGCGGTTCAGCCATTGGCGAGTGGCATCGACGTCCTGTGGCGCGGCCCAAATCTGCTCGAACACCTGGCGGTAGCTGTCACTTACCCGTAGGTCGTCCAGCACGTGAACGACGTTGGCCTGACGATAGACGCCGTTGGCGGTGAAGTTGGTGCTGCCACATAGCACAGCCTCGGGATGCAATGAACCGTCGCCATCAACCTTGCTCAGTACGATGAACTTGTCGTGGAAAATATTCTTGGTCACCCGCCCATGCTTGTTGGCCACCGGTAATTTTTCCAGGCTGGCCTCGTTGCGCAGCGTGGTGTCGTCGCCCGGCTCGGCATGGTACAGCACCCGTACCTGCGCGCCGCGGGTGAAAGCGGCATTCACCGCATCGACGATCACCGGCAGTTCGTACTCGTAGATGGCAACATCCAGGGCCCAGGTGGCATCCAATGCCCGGTCGATGAAGCCGGTCAGGCGTCCCAGCAGGCCGTTCTCCAGCCAGCGCCGCGGCGCATCGGGCCAATCGTCGATGGACAGGTTCCGGTTGGCACTGATCAACGCATCCAGCTCGGGAAACTTGCGCTGGAACGCCTGGCTGGCGGCCACGGCACGATTGAAGATCACTCGCTGGTTGGCCGGTTGGCCGTTATGGCTGGTGACCGTGACCTCCAGGGACTCTCCCAATTGCGGCGCATCGGGACTGCCGTAGGCCAGATGCACCCGGTAGCGGATGGTCACACCGGGATTGACGGCGTAATCGGCCCAGCGAAATTTCTGCAAAGGCGCCTTGTCGCTGGGGGTGGCGTGGAACTGGGGGAAGGTGTGAGCCTTGTCGGGGAACGTCAGGCTGTTGAACAGGAACAGCCAGGGTTTGTCGCCCTGCTGCTTCTCGATGGCAAACCCCAGCAGGCCCTTGCGCCGCGGTTCGGCCAGGTCCATGGCGAGCAGCACGCCATTGGTGCCGGCATAGGCCTTGACCCGGAAGTCGTCCTGGGGGTTGGTGACGAGTATGCGCATGGTTCACTCCTGTGAAGTTGCCTCAGCATAGATCAGGGATTCGACTGGGGTAGATCGGGGACCGAGGTGATGCTATCGCGAGCAGGCTCGCTCCCACAGGGAGTTGTGGCGTAGATCAATCATGCATTCACAGCACATCCATGTGGGAGCGAGCCTGCTCGCGATGGGGCCCATCCAACCAACGGATATCAGTCAGATACCCCATCATCAATATGCCGATACTCCGCCCCCAACTGCTCCGCCAACTGCCGGGCCCGACCCAGGCGGATCGGGCCTCGCTCGATGTCGACCAACAGGCAGGGGCAATCGAGCGGCGGCAGCGGCAAGCCCTCCTTCACTCGCCCATCCGTCATCAGCAACACCCTCTGCTGCTCCGCCGGGTAGCGTTTGCGCCGGGCGACCAACCAATGACCGGCCTCCTGCAGCGCCGCCAGCAACGGCGTACCGCCACCGGCGCCCAGCCCGTCGAGCCAGTCGCGCAACCCGACCGAGGCCTTGAGTCCCTGCACTTGCCAGTTCGGGACACTGCCGCTGGCCGTCAGCAGCGCCAACCGGGCACGTTGCCGGTAGGCGTCGTCGAACAGCTGCGCCAGCAGGCCCTTGCCATCGCTCAAGGCCCGATGACGACGGGTCGAGGCCGACGCATCGACGATCACCAGCCAGAGCTCATGGGGCGAGCGATGACGTGCCTGCCAACGCAGGTCCTCACGCAAACGCGGACGACCGTTCAACAAGGTGCCCGGCCAATTCACCATGCCGCTGGCCGCCGCTTTGCTACGGCCTTGACGCCCCTGCTGCAACAGCCCGGCCCGGGGTCTGGCATTCGCCCCCGCGGCCGAACGGGGGCGAATGCCTAGGGCTTTTTTGGCCAGCTCGGCACGTCACGCCGGGCGCCGGTCGGTAGCGCCTGGGCCGGCAGATCGCCCCACTGGCCCTGGCCTTCGCTCGGCTCGGCGGCTCGGTCGCCAGCCGAGGGTGCCTGGGACGGTGAAGGTGCCGGGGCTGAGTGCCCACGCCGACGGTGGCGCAAGGCAAACTCGGCGACCGCATCGATGTCTTCGGCGGCGATAACCGGCGCCCCGCGCCAGGCCGCATGGGCCCGTGCGGCTCGCAACCAGACCAGGTCCGCGCGCAAGCCATCGACGCCGGCGGCAAAGCAGCGCTCGGTGATCTGCGCCAAGGCCTGATCGTCCAGAGGAATCTGTGACAAGCGCTCGCGAGCGTTCTGGCAACGCTCGCGCAGTTGGCCCTGGGCCGCTGCCCATTGCGCGCAAAACGCCACGGGATCACTGTCGAAATCCAGCCGTCGCCGAATGATCTGTCCACGCTCGGCCGGTGCGGTGTGACCGTCGAGGGCTACGTTCAGGCCAAACCGGTCGAGCAGTTGCGGGCGCAACTCGCCTTCTTCCGGGTTCATGGTGCCGATCAGCACGAACCGCGCCGAATGCCGATGGGAGATGCCGTCGCGCTCGATCAGGTTGGTACCACTGGCGGCGACGTCCAGCAGCAAGTCCACCAGGTGATCGGGCAACAGGTTCACTTCATCGACGTACAACACGCCTCCGTCGGCCTTGGCCAGCACACCGGGAGAGAACTGCGCACGCCCTTGCCCCAGGGCGGCGTCCAGATCGAGGGTGCCCACCAGGCGCTCCTCGGTGGTGCCCAGGGGCAAGGTGACGAACTGCCCGCTGGCCAGCAGGTCCGCCAGGCCCCTGGCCAGGGTCGACTTGGCCATGCCCCGGGGGCCTTCGATCAACACGCCGCCGATTTTCGGATCGATGGCGGCCAGGCACAGCGCCAGTTTCAGGTCATCGGCGCCGACCACGGCGGAGAGCGGGAAATGGGGGTGTCGGTCATCGTGAGTTCTCGGGAGTGGTCGGTAAGTTCAGTGTGAACACAGCTCTGTGCCAAGGGGATTTATCCCCGCACTGTGGGAGCAAAGCTTGCTCGCGACAAGACGCCTCGATTTCTGAAGGATCGCACCGCCTGTATCGCGGGCAAGCCTTGCTCCTACAGACGACCTCGCCACAGGTTCTGCGCATGGCCAGCTGATTAGGCAATCAACCATCTTCTTCAATATCGAGCAACAGATTCTCCAGCGCCTCGCGATACGCCCCCGGCGCCTGCCACATTCCCCGCTGCTGCGCCTCAAGCATGCGCTCGGTCATGTCCCGCAAGGCATCGGGGTTGTGTTGGCGGACGAAGTCCCGGGTGTCCGGGTCGAGCAGGTAGGCATCGGCCAGCAAGGCGTACTGGTGATCGTCGATCAGTTGCGTCGTGGCGTCGAAAGCGAACAGGTTGTCCACCGTCGCCGCCAGTTCGAACGCGCCCTTGTAACCGTGACGCTTGACCCCGTCGATCCACTTCGGATTGGCCGCCCGGGAACGGATGACCCGGTTGAGCTCTTCCTTGAGAGTGCGGATCCGGGGCAAGTCCGGTTGGCTGTGATCGCCGTGGTAACTGGCCGCGGTGGTTCCACCGAGGGTTTCCACCGCCGCCAGCATGCCGCCCTGGAACTGGTAGTAATCGTTGGAATCGAGCAGGTCATGCTCGCGGTTGTCCTGGTTCTGCAACACCGCCTGCACCTGGCTCAAGCGCCGGGAAAACTGATCCCGCGCAGCGGTGCCTTCATCTGCGCCGCCGTAGGCGTAGCCGCCCCAGTTCAGGTACACCTCGGCCAAGTCCTCGCGGCGCTGCCACAGACGACCGTCGATGGCGCCCTGCACCCCCGCGCCATAAGCACCGGGCTTGGCGCCGAAGATCCGCCAGCCAGCCTGCCGGGCAGCCGCGTCCGGCTCGAGGCCCGACGCCAACAAGGCCTCCCGCTCGCTCCGCACCTTGGCCGCCAAGGGGTTCATGTCTTCCGGCTCATCGAGGGCGGCAACGGCCTGCACCGCCGCATCGAACAGCCGGATCAGGTTGGCAAAGGCGTCCCGGAAGAACCCCGATACCCGCAGCGTCACATCGACCCGGGGCCGATCCAGCAGGCTCAGCGGCAGGATCTCGAAATCATCCACCCGTTGGCTGCCCGTAGCCCACACCGGGCGTACCCCCATCAGCGCCATGGCCTGGGCGATGTCATCGCCGCCGGTGCGCATGGTGGCGGTGCCCCACACCGACAGGCCGAGCTGGCGCAGGTGATCGCCGTGATCCTGCAAGTGCCGCTCCAGAATCAGATTCGCCGACTGGAAACCGATGCGCCACGCCGTGGTGGTGGGCAGGTTGCGTACATCCACCGAGAAGAAGTTGCGTCCGGTGGGCAACACGTCCAGGCGCCCACGACTCGGCGCACCGCTGGGGCCCGCCGGCACGAAGCGTCCGCTCAAGGCATCGAGCAGGCCGCGCATTTCCGCCGGGCCACAGGCATCCAGGCGCGGGGCCACGACGGACCGCAGGCTCTCGATGATGCTGCTCACGTCCTGCCAACCCGGCGCTTCCAATTGCTCGACCCTGCCTTCCAAGGCCTGCTCGATCAAGCTTGCCGCAAACAGCTCCAGGCGCTCGCGGGTATCGCCGGCAGTGCGCCAGGGCTCATCGCTGACCTGCCGCAACGCCTCGGGACAGTCGCCAGCCCACGGGTCGGCCAAGGCGCAATCCAACGGATCGAAGCCCAGCCCGAACGCCTTCGACAGTGCCCGCAACAGGCTCGACTGCGCGCCTTTGCCATCGCCCCGGGGAATGCGCAGCAACGCCAGCAAGGTGTCGATACGCAACCGTCCGCTGGGCGACTCGCCAAAGATATGCAGGCCATCACGGATCTGTGACTCCTTCAGATCGCACAGGTAGGTGTCCAGGCGCGGCAGCCAGATCGCCGCGTCCGCGTCGGCGTCCAATTGCAGCTCGCGATCGATATGGGTTTCGCGCACCAGGTTCAGGATGTCCCGCTGCAGTTCCCGGGCACGGCGCGGGTCGAGCAATTGCGCTTCGTAATATTCGTCGGCCAGCAACTCGAGGTTACGCAGCGGTCCGTAGGTTTCGGCGCGGGTCAGCGGCGGCATCAGATGATCGATGATCACTGCCTGGGTACGCCGCTTGGCCTGGGCCCCCTCGCCTGGGTCATTGACAATGAACGGATAGATATTCGGCAGCGGTCCCAGCAGCGCGTCCGGCCAGCAGCTTTCCGACAACCCGACGCCTTTGCCCGGCAGCCATTCGAGGTTGCCGTGCTTGCCGACGTGAATCACGCCATGGGCACCATAGGTGTGGCGCAACCAGAAATAGAACGCCAGGTAGCCATGGGGCGGCACCAGGTCCGGGTCGTGGTAGACCGCACTCGGATCGACCTGATACCCCCGGGCCGGTTGGATGCCGACAAACGTCAGGCCCAGGCGCAGGCCGGCGATCATCAGGCGACCGGCGCGGAACATCGGGTCCATCTCGGGCGCACCCCAGCGCTCCAGCACCGCCTGGCGATTGGCCTCGGGCAGCGTGTCGAACATGGCCTGGTAAGCCTCCAGCGCCAGGCTCTGATGACACGGCCGCAGGTCGAGACTGTCCAGGTCGTTGCTGACCCCGCCCAGCAACTGCTGGATCAGCGCGGTGCCACTGGCAGGCAGTTCGGCGGGCAGCGGATAGCCCTCGTCCTGCATGCCCCGCAGGATGTTCAACGCCGCCGCCGGGGTATCCAGGCCGACGCCGTTGCCGATGCGTCCGTCCCGGGTCGGGTAGTTGGCGAGGATCAACGCCACGCGCTTCTGCCCATTGGGCAGGCGCGCCAGTTCGGTCCAGCGCCGGGCCAGTTGCGCAACGAAATCCATGCGCTCGGGCACGGCCCGGTAGCAGACCACATCGCTCTGACTGCGCTCGCTGCGCCAGGCCATGTCCTTGAAGCTGATGGGGCGGCTGATGATCCGCCCGTCCAGTTCCGGCAAGGCAATGTGCATCGCCAGGTCCCGCGGGCCGAGGCCCTGCTCGCTGGCCCGCCAACCGGGTTCATTGTCCTGGGCGCAGATCGCCTGGATCACCGGAATGTTGCGACGAAACGGCCGCAAGTACGGCGTCTCCGGACTCGACTGGGCGAACCCGGTGGTGTTGAGGATCACCCCGGCCGCCACCTCGTCCAGCCAGTCTTCGACCTGCGCCAGGCAACCAGGCTCCTTGAGGCTCGCCACCGCTATCGGTAACGGATTGAGCCCGGCCACTTGCAACCGCTGGCAGAACACATCGATGAACGCCGTGTTCGCCGCTTGCAGATGGGAACGATAGAACAGCACCGCCGCCACGGGTTGATCGGCCTGCCAGTCAGCTTGCCAGTCGTCGAGGCTGGCACCGGTTTTCTGCGGATGGTAGATGGCCGTGCGCGGCAGGGTCTGCGGTTCAGCCCAAACGTAATCGCGCCCGAACCATTGACTACCGAGGTTGTGAAACAGGTCCAGGGCATTGCCCAGCCCACCCTGGCGCAAAAACTGCCAGAGCCGGTCGCGGTCGGCAGCGGGCACGTTGCTCAAGTCGCTGAGTTCCGGGTCCGGACGGTCGTCCCCCGGCACCAGGATCAACGTCACCCCGCGTCCAGCCAGTTCCATCAAGCGCTCGATGCCGTAGCGCCAGTAGCCGATACCGCCGTGCAGCGACAACAGGATGACCTTGGCGTGACGCAGCACGTCCTCGACGTAAAGGTCCACCGAGGCGTGGTTCTGCACCTGCATCGGGTTGGCGAGGCGAAACTGCGGGTAGTCGTCCGGCAACTGGCGCGCCGCTTCGGCCAGCAGCGCCAGGCTGGAGTCGCCGCTGCACAGGATCACCAGCTCGGCGGGGGTTTGCCCCAGGTCGGCGATGTTGTCATCCGAGACGAAGCCGCCGGGCTGGGTCCTGAGCAGGTGCATGGCTTAGACGCTGAGGGCGGCGCGCAACTGCGCTTCAAGCCGCCCGGCATCCAGCGCCTGGCCGATCAATACCAGACGCGTCACCCGGGCTTCGTCGGTGCCCCACTGGCGGTCGAAATGCTTGTCGAAACGCGTGCCGACGCCTTGGATCAGCAAGCGCATCGGCTTGTTCGGGATCGCCGCGAACCCCTTGACCCGCAGCACGCCGTGCTGGACCACCAACTGGGTCAGCGCGTCCAGGAGCAAGCTTTCGTCAGCCTGGGGCAGTTCGATGGAAATGGAGTCGAAGGCGTCATGATCGTGATCATCCTCGTCGCCGTCATGGTGGTGATCGTGATGACTATGGCGGCTATCGATGTGCTCTTCGGAACCGGCACCCAGGCCGATCAGCACTTCCAGCGGCAGGCGACCGTTGCTGGCTTCGATGACCTTGACCGCCGGTGGCAGTTCTTCGGCCACTTCAAGACGGACTTTCGCCAGGTCTTCCGGGCTGATCAGGTCGGCCTTGTTGAGGATCACCAGGTCGGCGCTCGCCAACTGATCGGCGAACAGTTCATGCAGCGGCGACTCGTGGTCCAGGTTCGGATCGAGCTTGCGCTGGGCATCGACCTGATCAGGGAAGGCGGCGAAGGTGCCAGCGGCCACGGCCGGGCTGTCGACCACGGTGATCACCGCATCGACGGTGCAGGCACTGCGGATTTCCGGCCACTGGAAGGCCTGGACCAACGGCTTGGGCAAGGCCAGGCCGGACGTTTCGATGAGGATATGGTCGAGGTCGCCGCGCCGGGCCACCAGCTCACGCATCACCGGGAAGAACTCCTCCTGCACGGTGCAGCACAAGCAACCGTTGGCCAGTTCATAGACTCGGCCGCTGGCTTCTTCTTCTTCTTCGGTGCAACCGATGGAGCACTGCTTGAGGATCTCACCGTCGATGCCCAGCTCGCCGAACTCGTTGACGATGACCGCGATACGCCGGCCCTGGGCGTTGTCGAGCATGTGTCGCAGCAGCGTGGTCTTACCCGAGCCGAGGAAACCGGTAACGATAGTGACGGGAAGTTTGGCCAGTGTTTTCATCGGATGCCCTTTGGCAAGGTGGCGGGCAAACGGGACGACAACCGCAGGCACAGGCGTGCGCGGAAGATTTCGTCACCGGATCACCCCGCCCGGTTGTAGTGAGAATCTGTCTCGAGGCAGGTCTCCTGGCTGACGGCGGGCCGATCCTGGCTTTTCATAGAAAGCCCTGGCAATTCCTGCGCCTTCCCGTGCTGCATGCACAGTGGCCTGGCAGGAACGTCACCGTTCACAGTTGCGGGGGCAGCCGCGGCTTGGACCGCGTTCCCGTCTTAGCTTCGGCGCAAACCGAAGAACCTCGAAGGCGCAAGGCTACGCAGGGTGTGCGGGCGGGTCAATGTCTGCGGATAAGTTCGCGGGTGCATGAGCGGGACCCATCGCGAGCAGGCTCGCTCCCACATTGGAAGCGCATTTCCCTGTGGGAGCGAGCAGGCTCGCGATGGCCACGACTCGGTTTCATTGACGCCCCACCCCCACCCATGCTCTCCTGTGCATGGTCTGTGTGGCTACACAGACCATTTGTTACGGGTGCCCTTCACAGGGTGAAACGGGAAACCGGTGAATCGTGTGCTTTACTTCAAGGCCACGTCAGTCCGGTGCTGCCCCCGCAACGGTAAGCGAGCGAAGCGTCAGATCCACTGTGCCCCATGGCATGGGAAGGTGACGCTTGCAGGCAAGGCCAAGGCCCTGCCCCTCGTGAGCCCGGAGACCGGCCCGCAACTCAAATATCAACAAACCCGCGGTGGGCGGGCGCTGTTCGAATCCTGACGGGCTTTGGCCCGGGGTTTCATTGCGCTCGATCTACCCACTGGCCAAGACAAGAACAGAGGGAAGCGCCATGTCGACCATCAGCACCACCGCCCGCACCGCCAGCAGCACCACGACCCTGAGCCAGCGCCTGAGCGCGGCAATCCTCGCCTCGATCCTGGGGGCTGGCCTGGTCTATTTCGCCGGTTTCTCCCACATCGAGGCGGTGCACAACGCGGCCCACGACACCCGCCACAGCGCCGCCTTCCCGTGCCATTGAGACCTGCCGACATGATCAAGCGTATCGCGCAAACCGCTGGGTTCAGTGGTTTGCTGGCCGCCCTGCTGCTGACCCTCCTGCAAAGCCTATGGGTTTCGCCGCTGATCCTGCAGGCCGAGACCTATGAAAAAGCCCCTGCGGCCGAAGCCCCTGTCGAGGCCCATCAGCATGCCGACGGCGCCGCTCACAACCATGATGCCGGAGCCTGGGAACCCGAAGATGGCTGGCAGCGCGTGCTGTCCACCACCGGTGGCAACCTGGTGGTCGCCGTGGGTTTCGCCCTGATGCTGGCGGGCCTGTACACCTTGCGTACACCTACCCGCACCTCCCAAGGCCTGCTCTGGGGCCTGGCCGGTTATGCCACCTTCGTCCTCGCGCCAACCCTTGGCCTGCCGCCGGAACTGCCCGGCACTGCCGCGGCCGACCTGGCTCAACGGCAAATGTGGTGGATCGGCACCGCGGCGTCCACGGCCGTGGGCATCGCCCTGATCGCGTTCGGCAGGCATTGGCTGCTCAAACTGCTGGGCGTGGCGACTTTGCTGGTGCCCCATGTCATCGGCGCACCGCAGCCGGAGGTCCACTCGATGCTGGCGCCCGAAGCCCTTGAAAGCCAATTCAAGATCGCCTCGCAATTGACCAACGTCGCGTTCTGGCTGGCCCTCGGCCTGATCAGCGCCTGGCTGTTCCGCCGTGACGGTCAAGCTCACCACGAGGCATGAATAGCGGGCAGGTGCTGGTGGTCGGCCTGGGCTGCCAGCGCGGTTGCCCGGCCAGCGTGTTGCGCGCATTACTGGATGAGGCATTGCTGACCCACGGCATCGCGCTTGAAGCGGTGAGGGCCCTGGCCAGTATCGATCTCAAGCGTGACGAACCAGGCCTGCTGGCATTGGCGGGGCAACTGGCCCTGCCGCTGACCTTCTTCAATGCTGGCCAGTTATCGGGCTATCGGGAACGCCTCAGCCACCGCTCGCAGATCGCTTTCGAGCGCACGGGTTGCTACGGCGTTGCCGAAAGCGCGGCACTGGCCCTTGCCGAACAACTGGGGCAGACCGCTGCCACCTTGCGTATTCCTCGCCAAAAGTGCGCCCAGGCCACACTGGCATTGGCGGTCGCGTCGTAAAACCCGATAATCGCCCTCCATGGATCATGAGCGATCTTCATTCAGGCATCGCTCGCCCTTCTTTTTTCAGGAACCGGTCATGACCGTCTACTTCATTGGCGCCGGCCCCGGCGATCCGGAATTGATCACCGTCAAGGGCCAGCGACTCGTGCGCAGCTGCGCGGTGATCATTTATGCCGGCTCCCTGGTGCCCGCCGCCGTGCTCGAGGGCCATTGCGCCGAACAGGTGATCAACAGCGCCGAACTGCATCTGGAACAGATCATCGCGCTGATGGAGGCAGCCCATCGCAACGGCCAGGACGTCGCCAGGGTGCATTCCGGCGACCCGAGCCTGTACGGCGCCATCGGCGAGCAGATTCGTTGCCTGCGGGAACTGGACATCCCCTTTGAAATCATTCCAGGCGTGACCGCGACCTCAGCCTGCGCCGCCCTGCTGGGCGCCGAACTGACCTTGCCGGATATCGCCCAGAGCGTGATCCTCACCCGCTACGCGGACAAGACCGCGATGCCCGCCGGAGAAGAGTTGGGTAGCCTGGCGCAACACGGAACGACCATGGCGATCCACCTGGGGGTCAATCATCTGGGAAAAATCGTCGGTGAGCTGCTGCCCCACTACGGCGCGGATTGCCCGATTGCCGTGATTCACCGGGCGACCTGGCCGGATCAGGATTGGGTGATGGGGACGCTGGCCGACATTGCCGCAAAAGTGCAGGCCAAGGGCTTTCGCCGCACGGCGCTGATTCTGGTGGGACGGGTGCTGGGCAACGACGTGTTCAGCGAATCATCGCTCTACCGCGCCGGGCATGCACATCTCTACAGACCCTGACCGCTCAATATCCATTGTCTGTGGGAGCGAGCCTGCTCGCGATAGCGGTGGATCAGGCAGAAATGATGTTGAATGTACCGCCGCAATCGCGAGCAGGGCTCGCTCCCACAGAGTTCTGGGTGATCGCAAATTCAGCGTTCAGCCCAATCCTTGTGGGAGCGAGCCCTGCTCGCGATTGCGGTAGTCCAGGCTGCAACGATCAGTAGTAAGCGTTTTCTTTCTGCGTATGGTCGGTCACGTCGCGCACGCCCTTGAGTTCCGGGATACGCTCGAGCAGCGTGCGCTCGATACCTTCCTTCAGGGTCACGTCAGCCTGACCACAGCCCTGGCAGCCGCCGCCGAACTGGAGCACGGCGATGCCGTCTTCCACCACGTCGATCAGCGACACCTGGCCGCCGTGGCTGGCCAGCCCCGGGTTGATTTCGGTTTGCAGGTAATAGTTGATGCGCTCGTTGATCGGGCTGTCGGCGTTGACCATCGGCACTTTGGCATTCGGCGCCTTGATGGTCAGTTGGCCGCCCATCCGGTCGGTGGCGTAATCGACGACCGCATCGTCCAGGAACGCTTCGCTGAACGAATCGATGTAGGCGGTGAAGCTCTTGAGCCCCAACGCGGTGTCTTCGGGCTTTTCTTCCCCCGGCTTGCAGTAGGCAATGCACGTCTCTGCGTACTGGGTGCCGGGCTGGGTGATGAAGATGCGGATCCCGATACCCGGCGTGTTCTGCTTGGACAGCAGGTCGGCAGGTAATCGTGGGCGGCATCGGTAATCGTAATGGCGGTCATGGAAACTCCTCGCAGGCTTGCCGGCAGTTTACGCCAAATCAGGCGCCGGACAAAGTCCCAGTATTTTTGTCAGGAAAGTAGCCGGCGGCACGGGTTTCGCCGCCGGGACATGCCGGTCAGAGGTTCTGGTAGCGATTCATGTCCAGCACGCCGGCCTCCAGGGGCTCGGTTTCCTCGATGTAACGGCTCAGGTCATGGAAGTAGTGCCAGAACTGCGGGTGACTGCGACGAATCCCCCAACGCTCGACAATCCGCTCGAAAGCTTGCTCATCCTGGGCGTTTTCCATGGCGTCGACGAACGCCGGGACTTGTCCGGCCGGGATATTGAACATGAAGTTCGGGTAGCTGCTGAGCACGCCCGGATAAACCGTCAAGGTGTCCAGCCCCGGCTGATAGCGCCGCTCCTCGCCCAGCAGGAACGCCACATTACTATGGCGCGGTTGCGCAGCAGGCTGTAGATCTCGCGATGACCGTTGGAAGTTTCGATGCGCAGCATCGTCGCTTCCGGCAACTGGTCGATGACCCGAAGCCCCGCCGCCGGGCGCGGACACCAGGCGACTGAGGGCCTGCTCAGCGTTCTGCAAGGCCGGATCGATGTTCGGGCGCGAGCAATAGGCGCCGTCGCAGCGATTGATCGGATCGGGCCGCGCATTCAGCTCGCCATAGCGGACCAGCAATTGCCGGGCGAAATCGCCCTTGGGGTCGCGTTCGTCCAGCTTGAGAGCGGTCGGCTTGTCATTGTCGATGCTCTCGTAATCCAGCCACATCTTGAATTTGCCGCCGGACTGATACCAGTCGTCGAGATAGTCTTCACGGGAGTCGGCCGGCATCAGGCGCAGGAAGTTCTGTTCCGCGCCATTGCGAATCAGGTCGAAGTACAGCCGCGTCTGGGCCTGATGGGAGACGTTGCCGAACACATCGAAATTCACCGCCAGTTGGTAATAGGTGCGCTCCAACAACGGGAAGTCGAACAGCCACATCGTCTGCGGTACTTCGCCGATCAGGCCCTTGGTGACCGAGGCACTGTCGAAGTGCCGGAAAATACTCAGCAAGGCATTGTCGTTACCGGCCCACAGCGTCGACCAGCTCGGTGCCGGCAACTCGGCGTAATTGTCCCGGCGCAGGGCCTCGTAGGCGTTGCGCTTGTCCCGGTAGTCGAGCCACAGGCTGACGACGCTGCCCACATCGTCGTTCTGCCCCGGCATCGCCAGCAATGGCGTGGCCTGGCCGCGATAGTTCGGATCGGTGATGTACAGGTCGTGCTCAGGGGCCTGGAACAGCGCCCAGAAATTGTCGCGGATCACATCCGTGGCGATCTGGCCCCGGCACACCGGGCCGCGGATAAAGGTGCGCACGAAATATTCGGCGTTATCGAGCATGAACTGATAGCGGGCTTGGGCCGGGATCGCTTCAAAGGTGGAGAACGGGTTGGAGCGGCGCTCCGGGCCGTAGCCGGGCAACGCCGTGACCTGCCAGTTGCCCTTGTAAAACAGGCTCTTGATCCGCGCCATCTTGGCCGCACTCAGCCCGTAGGTGATGTGGGTCTTGTGCACGATCACCCCTTGTACCGCCCAGAGCCGGTAATAGACGCGGGTGCCGGGGTCGTCGTTCGGGCGACGGGTGTTGATCAGGTCGATCGGCTGGCCACTGGGCGTGCGCGAACGCACCCACTGGAAGAAATGCCCTGGCTCGCCGTCCTTGAAATAGATGTGCGCCAGGAACCAGTGCTCGAACAACCAGCGGGCCACCAGGCTCTCCCGGGCGCCGGGGGCGTTAAGCAGGTTTTCCCATTGCACCACCTGCAAGGCTTCAGCGGAACTTGGGGCCAGAGCTTGCTGGTCGATGGGCGCGCCGGCGGCCAGCCAGCGCTGCAAGGTCTGGTATTGCTGCTCGGTCAGGCCGGTGACCGCCATGGGCATACCCTCCCTGGGGTGCGCGGCGGCGTACCCATCGAATTGCCCCGGCATCGCGCAGCTGTTTTCACGCCCGAGCCCCAGCACGATCTCTTCCGGCAGCTTGGCGTTGGGCTGCAGCGGCGCGCCGTGCCCCAGCGCCAGCATCTGCGCCATCAACGCAGCCTGGCTGCCCTGGGCATCGAGCACCGAATAAAAGCCCTTGCGCTGCCAGGCCTGCGGGCCGGAGGCGTCATAGAACAAGCGGGTCGGGACGGCGGCCTCGCGGCGCTCGCCGTCATACACCGACATTTTGCTCGCGCCCCGGGCCGCACCTTCGCCGCTGCCCAGGTTCAACTGGCAAGCGGAGTCGTAACAAGCGTGGCAGGCCACGCACTTCTCGGTGAAGATCGGCTGGATGTCGCGGGTGTAGGACAACGCTGGCACGGGATCCTTGGCGGCTGCGGCAAAAGACAACAGCAGCAACAGACTGCCGAATAAGACGCGGTACGGCATGTCTCGGTCCCTAAGAGATAGAGCAGCGATTCTACCGGGCCAGCAGCCGGTTGCAAACATGAGCAAAATTCATGCAAAAGCCACCCATGATCAAATCCGGCACAGGTTTGCTATGATTCCTGGCTTCGTAATGGTCTTTTTTCCAGGTAGTCCTATGTCTGATCGCAGCGCTCGCCTTTATCTTCTTCAGCAAGCCCTCAAGGAACGCATCCTGATCCTCGACGGCGGCATGGGCACGATGATCCAGAGCTACAAGCTGGAGGAGCAGGACTATCGCGGCAAGCGCTTCGCCGACTGGCCGAGCGACGTCAAGGGCAACAACGATTTGCTGGTGCTGACCCGTCCCGACGTGATCGGCTCCATCGAGAAAGCCTACCTGGATGCCGGCGCCGACATCCTCGAAACCAACACCTTCAACGCCACCCAGGTGTCCCAGGCCGACTACGGCATGCAGGGCCTGGCCTATGAGCTGAACCTGGAAGGTGCGCGCCTGGCCCGCAAGGTCGCCGACGCCAAGACCCTCGAGACCCCGGACAAACCACGCTTCGTCGCCGGCGTGCTTGGCCCGACCAGCCGCACCTGCTCGCTGTCGCCAGACGTGAACAACCCCGGCTACCGCAACGTGACCTTCGACGAACTGGTGGAGAACTACACCGAGGCCACCAAGGGTCTGATCGAGGGCGGCGCCGACCTGATCCTGATCGAAACCATCTTCGACACCCTGAACGCCAAGGCGGCGATCTTCGCCGTGCAAGGGGTCTACGAAGAACTGGGCGTCGAACTGCCGATCATGATTTCCGGCACCATCACCGACGCCTCCGGCCGCACTCTTTCCGGCCAGACCACCGAAGCCTTCTGGAACTCCGTGGCCCACGCCAAGCCAATCTCCGTCGGCCTGAACTGCGCCCTGGGCGCCAGCGAACTGCGCCCGTACCTGGAAGAGCTGTCGAACAAGGCCAGCACCCATGTCTCGGCGCACCCGAACGCCGGCCTGCCCAACGAATTCGGTGAATACGACGAACTGCCGGCGCAAACCGCCAAGGTCATCGAAGAGTTCGCCCAGAGCGGCTTCCTGAACATCGTCGGCGGCTGCTGCGGCACCACGCCGGCGCACATCGAAGCCATCGCCAAGGCAGTGGCCGGTTATGCGCCACGACCGATTCCGGAAATTCCCCGGGCTTGCCGCCTGTCGGGCCTGGAACCGTTCACCATCGATCGAAGCTCGCTGTTCGTCAACGTCGGCGAGCGGACCAACATCACCGGTTCCGCCAAGTTCGCCCGGCTGATCCGCGAAGACAACTACACCGAAGCCCTGGAGGTGGCCCTGCAGCAGGTCGAGGCCGGCGCCCAGGTGATCGACATCAACATGGACGAGGGCATGCTCGATTCGAAGAAGGCCATGGTGACCTTCCTCAATCTGATTGCCGGCGAACCGGACATCTCCCGCGTGCCGATCATGATCGACTCGTCGAAATGGGAAGTGATCGAAGCCGGCCTCAAGTGCATCCAGGGCAAGGGCATCGTCAACTCCATCAGCATGAAAGAAGGCGTCGAGCAATTCATCCATCACGCCAAATTGTGCAAGCGCTACGGCGCCGCCGTGGTGGTGATGGCGTTCGACGAAGCCGGCCAGGCCGACACCGAGGCGCGCAAGAAGGAAATCTGCAAGCGCTCCTACGACATCCTGGTCAATGAAGTGGGCTTCCCACCGGAAGACATCATCTTCGACCCGAACATCTTCGCTGTCGCCACCGGTATCGAAGAACACAACAACTATGCCGTGGACTTCATCAACGCCTGTGCCTATGTCCGCGACGAGCTGCCCTACGCGCTGACCTCCGGCGGGGTGTCCAACGTGTCGTTCTCGTTCCGGGGCAACAACCCGGTGCGCGAGGCGATCCACTCGGTATTCCTGCTGTATGCGATCCGCGCGGGCCTGACCATGGGTATCGTCAACGCCGGCCAGCTGGAGATCTACGACCAGATCCCGGTGGAACTGCGCGACGCCGTGGAAGACGTGATCCTCAACCGCACCCCGGAAGGCACCGACGCCCTGCTCGCCATTGCCGACAAATACAAGGGCGACGGCAGCACCAAGGAAGCGGAAACCGAGGAGTGGCGCAACTGGGACGTCAACAAGCGCCTGGAGCATGCACTGGTCAAGGGCATCACCACCCACATCGTCGAGGACACCGAGGAATCGCGCCTGTCGTTCACGCGCCCTATCGAAGTCATCGAAGGTCCGTTGATGGCCGGCATGAACATCGTTGGCGACCTGTTCGGCGCCGGCAAGATGTTCCTGCCCCAGGTGGTCAAGTCCGCCCGCGTGATGAAGCAGGCCGTGGCCCACCTGATTCCGTTCATCGAGGCGGAAAAAGGCGACAAGCCGGAAGCCAAGGGCAAGATCCTGATGGCGACGGTCAAGGGCGACGTCCATGACATCGGCAAGAACATCGTCGGCGTGGTGCTCGGTTGCAACGGTTATGACATCGTCGACCTGGGCGTGATGGTGCCAGCGGAAAAAATCCTGCAGGTGGCCAAGGAGGAGAAATGCGACATCATCGGCCTGTCCGGCCTGATCACCCCGTCCCTGGATGAGATGGTGCACGTGGCTCGCGAGATGCAGCGCCAGGATTTCCATCTGCCGCTGATGATCGGTGGCGCGACGACGTCCAAGGCCCACACGGCGGTGAAGATCGAGCCCAAGTACAGCAATGACGCGGTGATCTATGTCACCGACGCCTCCCGCGCCGTCGGGGTGGCAACCCAATTGCTGTCCAAGGAACTGAAACCGGCGTTCGTCGAAAAAACCCGTCAGGACTACATCGAGGTTCGCGAGCGCACCGCCAACCGCAGCGCCCGTACCGAACGCCTGAGCTACCCCGCCGCTGTCGCCAAGAAGCCGCAGTTCGACTGGAGCAGCTACCAGCCGGTCAAGCCGACGTTCACCGGTGCCCGGGTGCTGGACGACATCGACTTGAACGTCCTGGCCGAATACATCGACTGGACGCCGTTCTTCATTTCCTGGGACCTGGCCGGCAAGTTCCCGCGCATCCTCACCGATGAAGTGGTCGGCGAAGCCGCCACCGCCCTGTACGCTGACGCCCAGGCCATGCTGCGCAAGCTGATCGATGAGAAACTCATCAGTGCCCGCGCAGTGTTCGGTTTCTGGCCGGCCAACCAGGTGCATGACGACGACCTGGAAGTCTACGGCGACGACGGCAAGCCACTGGCCCGCCTGCATCACCTGCGCCAGCAGATCATCAAGACCGACGGCAAGCCGAACTTCTCCCTGGCCGACTTCGTTGCGCCGAAGGACAGCGGCGTGACCGACTACGTCGGCGGCTTCATCACCACCGCAGGCATCGGTGCCGAAGAAGTGGCGAAGGCCTACCAGGAAGCTGGCGACGACTACAACTCGATCATGGTCAAGGCCCTGGCCGACCGCCTGGCCGAAGCCTGCGCCGAGTGGCTGCACCAGCAGGTGCGCAAGGAACATTGGGGTTATGCCAAAGACGAAAGCCTGGACAACGAGGCGCTGATCAAGGAGCAGTACACCGGCATCCGCCCTGCCCCCGGTTACCCTGCATGCCCGGATCACACCGAGAAAGCCACCCTGTTCCGCCTGCTTGATCCCGAGGCCAGCGAACTGAAGGCCGGCCGCAGCGGCGTGTTCCTCACCGAGCACTACGCCATGTTCCCGGCGGCGGCGGTCAGTGGCTGGTACTTCGCTCATCCCCAGGCGCAATACTTCGCCGTGGGCAAGATCGACAAGGACCAGGTCCAGAGCTACACCGGTCGCAAGGGCCAGGAGCTGAGCGTGACCGAGCGCTGGCTGGCGCCGAACCTGGGCTACGACAACTGAGTGAAGGATCACGGTCGGCAACGGCCGTGATCCTTTTTTTCACGGGTTGTCTATGCTTGTCCCATACCCATGGCAGACGAGGGATTTATGGACGATCCAGTCGACAACAAGCCGCCAACCCTGCTGCAGATGATGCACAGCGTACTGGCCGCCGCCTTTGGCGTGCAGAGCGGCAAGAACCGCGCCCGTGACTTCACCCACGGCAAACCGAGTCACTTCGTGATCCTGGGGATCGCGTTCACGGTGATCTTCGCCCTGACGCTGTTTGGCATCGTCAAGCTGGTGGTGCATCTGGCGGGGCTATAGAACGATCTTCCTGCACATCAATCCCTGTGGGAGCGAGCCTGTGGGAGCAAAGCTTGCTCGCGACGCAAACGACACGGTCGAGACCGCGTCATCGATCATCGCGAGCAAGCTTTGCTCCCACAGGCTTTGCTCCCACAGGTTTTTATTGCGTTGGACGACCGATTACTGATGACTGACCCAGAACACCGCCGTGCCTACCACCAGGATTATCAGGAACAGAATGGCCCAGGCATCAACAGTGCTGTCGCTTTTCCTTGCTTTGGTCGGATTGCTCATTGCATCGCCTCTTGTCGGTTTTTTAGGTGATTGCATAGGGACTCGACCACAGTTAAGACGATGATTGCCCATACGACAAATGTGGGTTCCATGCCGATAGACCCCATTAGGTCATTTGGTTCTTTACATATACTCAAACATCACTTTTGCGCATAACTCAAAACAGGTATCGTGCACCGGCTCCTTTAGGAGTGCGCGGCCGTGCGCGCAGAATTGCCGAGGCAGAACCCGATTCCAGCGAGCCAATACGCAGCTGTTTCTGATCGGCCCAAGCCTGAGACCGAGACTTATATGTACGTATATGACGAGTACGATCAGCGGATCATCGAGGACCGCGTCAAGCAGTTCCGTGATCAGACCCGACGCTATCTGGCAGGCGAGCTGAGCGAAGAAGAATTCCGCCCTCTGCGCCTGCAGAACGGCCTGTACATCCAGCGTTTCGCCCCGATGCTGCGGGTGGCGGTGCCTTACGGCCAACTGACCGCACGCCAGGTGCGCAAGCTGGCCCAGATTGCCCGCGACTACGACAAGGGCTACGCCCACATCAGTACGCGGCAGAACGTCCAGTACAACTGGCCGGCCCTGGAAGATGTCCCCGAGATCCTGGCTGAGCTGGCCACCGTGCAAATGCACGCGATCCAGACCAGCGGCAACTGCCTGCGCAACGTCACCACCGACCAGTTCGCCGGTGTCGCGGCCGATGAGTTGATCGACCCACGTCCATGGTGCGAGATCGTCCGTCAGTGGACCACGTTCCACCCGGAATTCGCCTACCTGCCGCGCAAGTTCAAGATCGCCATCAACGGCTCGACCTCGGACCGCGCCGCCATCGAAGTCCACGACATCGGCCTGGAGGCGGTCTACAACGCTGCGGGCGAGCTGGGCTTCCGCGTGCTGGTGGGCGGTGGCCTCGGTCGCACGCCGGTGGTGGGTGCATTCATCAATGAGTTCCTGCCCTGGCAGGACCTGCTGAGCTACCTCGACGCCATCCTGCGGGTGTACAACCGCTATGGCCGTCGCGACAACAAGTACAAGGCGCGGATCAAGATCCTGGTCAAGGCCCTGACACCTGAAGTGTTCGCCGAGAAGGTCGAAGCCGAAATGGTTCACCTGCGTGGCGGCCAGACCACCCTGACCGAAGCTGAAGTCCACCGCGTGGCCAAACACTTCGTCGACCCGCAATACAAGGCCTTGGACAACCAGGACTTCGCAGCACTCGACAAGGAACATCCGGGCTTCGCCCGTTGGCGCAGCCGCAACACCCTGACCCACAAGAAGCCTGGCTACATCGCGGTCACCTTGTCCCTGAAGCCGACCGGTGTTGCGCCGGGCGACATCACCGACAAGCAGCTGGACGCCGTGGCCGATCTGGCCGACCGCTACAGCTTCGGTCAGCTGCGCACGTCCCACGAGCAGAACATCATCCTGGCCGACGTCGAACAGAGCCAGTTGTTCACCCTGTGGGGCGAGTTGCGCGAGCAGGGTTTCGCCACACCGAACATTGGCCTGCTGACCGACATGATCTGCTGCCCGGGCGGCGATTTCTGCTCCCTGGCCAACGCCAAGTCGATCCCGATCGCCGAATCGATCCAGCGCCGTTTCGACGATCTGGACTACCTGTTCGACATCGGCGAACTGGACCTGAACATTTCCGGTTGCATGAACGCCTGCGGTCACCACCACGTCGGCCACATCGGCATCCTGGGCGTGGACAAGAAAGGCGAAGAGTTCTACCAGGTCTCCCTGGGTGGCAGCGGCAGCCGCGACGCCAGCCTGGGCAAGATCCTCGGGCCTTCGTTTGCCCAGGACGATATGCCAGACGTGATCGAGAAGCTGATCGACGTGTACATCGAACAACGTACCGAAGACGAGCGTTTCATCGACACTTACCAACGTATCGGCATCGACCTCTTCAAGGAACGCGTCTATGCAGCGAATCATTAAGAACAACGAGGTCATCGACGAGACCTGGCACCTGCTGCCGAAGGACGCGACCCTCGATGGTATTTCCAACTGCGACGACCTGATCGTCCCCCTGGCCCTGTGGCGTGATCATTCTCGCGCCCTCAAAGCCCGCGATGGCGGCCTGGGCGTGTGGCTGGATGCCGACGAAGAAGCGGAAGAGATCGGCGACGACGCCAATCAGCTCCAGGTCATCGCCCTGAACTTCCCGGCCTTCACCGACGGCCGCAGCTACTCCAACGCCCGCCTGCTGCGTGATCGCTACGGCTTCAAGGGCGAACTGCGGGCCATTGGCGATGTGCTGCGCGACCAGCTGTTCTACATGCGCCGCTGCGGTTTCGACGCGTTCGCCCTGCGCGCCGACAAGGACCCCTACGAAGCCCTCGAAAGCCTCAAGGACTTCTCGGTGACCTACCAGGCCGCCACTGACGAACCGCTGCCGCTGTTTCGTCGCCGCTGAATCCGCCGTAATGAAAAAGCCCTGATCCGGATATTCCGGTTCAGGGCTTTTTCATTTTCCGGCAACCACCAAAGCCCCTGTGGGAGCGAGCCTGCTCGCGATGGCGGTGATTCAGTCGATGCTGCAGTGACTGACAGACTGCTATCGCGAGCAGGCTCGCTCCCACAGGGATTGAGAGCAGAGTTACCAGAACCGCTGCTGGGTCAACCGGCTCCACCAGCTCAACAGCACACGGTCCACTGAGCCGCTGGCAGCCATGCCGACGCGCTCCTGCAGGCTTTTGCGTTCGGCATAGTGCAGGTGGTACAGCTCGGCGCTCTTGGCGCGCTCGGCCAGGTATTCGTCGCTGGTCTTCAACTCGTCCACCAGATGCTTGCCGAGTGCGGCGACACCCAGCCAGACCTCGCCGGTCGCCACTTCATCAATGGCCAGTTGCGGGCGGTAGTTGGACACGAAGCTCTTGAACAAGTCGTGGGTGATGTCCAGGTCCTGCTGGAATTTCTCCCGGCCTTTCTCGGTATTTTCGCCGAACACCGTCAGCGTGCGCTTGTACTCGCCGGCGGTCAGGACTTCGAAGTCGATGTCATGCTTCTTCAGCAGGCGGTTGACGTTCGGCAACTGGGCCACGACGCCGATGGAGCCGAGGATGGCGAAAGGTGCGCTGATGATCTTCTCGCCGATGCAGGCCATCATGTACCCGCCACTGGCCGCGACTTTGTCGATGCACACGGTCAGCGGTACGCCGGCCTGACGGATCCGCACCAGTTGCGACGAGGCCAGTCCATAGCTGTGCACCATGCCGCCACCGCTTTCCAGGCGCAGCACCACTTCGTCCTTGGGCGTTGCCAGGGTCAACAGCGCGGTGATTTCATGCCGCAGGCTCTCGGTGGCCGACGCCTTGATGTCGCCGTCGAAGTCCAGCACGAACACCCGGGGCTTGGCCGTCGGTTTTTCCTTCTGTTTCTTCTGCGCTTTCTCAGCCTTGCCTTCGCGCTTGCGCAGGGCCTTGAGCTGATCCTTGTCCAGCAGTGTCTGTTCCAGGCGCTCGCGAAGCCCCTTGTAGAAATCGTTGAGTTTGCTCACCTGCAACTGGCCGGCCGACTTGCGCCGCCCCTTGCTGCGCAGGGCAGCAAAACTGGCCAGCACCACCAGGATGGCGATGACCAGCGTCACGGTCTTGGCCAGAAAGCCGGCGTATTCGATAAAGAACTCCACGATCACTCCTAATTGATTCTCGACTCGCCGCTCGAGGGCGGACATTAAACGCTCCCAGCATACCCATGCGCCTGCGTCGCTACCAGCCGGGAAACCTGTGGTTACCTTAAGCCCGGACCAGGCAGGACAAGGCTGTAACGGACATTTCAAACAAGCGTATGTTTTTTCATTGACAGCTCACCGTCATCCTCATAACCTCGCCAAACCTTCAACGTACCGGGATGACGCGGACGTGGGCAGTATCTATCTGATTCGACATGGCCAGGCCTCCTTTGGTGCGGACGACTACGATGTCCTTTCACCCAATGGCGTACGCCAGGCACAGGTGCTGGGTAACCACCTGGCGGAGCTGGGTGTCGTGTTCGATCGTTGCCTCTCGGGCGACCTGCGTCGGCAGCAGGATACCGCCACCGGCGCCCTGGGCCAGATGTCCGCCGCCGGGCTGCCGGTTCCCGAGATGGAAACCGACTCCGCGTTCAACGAATTCGATGCCGACGCCGTGATCCGAGCCCTGCTGCCGGACATGCTGCCCCAGGAACCCGAGGCCCTGTACATCTTGCGCAATGCGGCGCAGAACCGCGCCGAATTCCAGCGCATCTTCGCGCTGGTGGTCGAGCGCTGGCTCAGCGGCCAGTACGACCCGCCCGGGCTGGAGAGCTGGCTGGATTTCGTCGAGCGGGTCCAGGCCGGCCTGCAGCGCATCCTGGAACAGGCCGACAACAGCCACAAGATCGCCGTGTTCACGTCCGGCGGCACAATTACCGCCCTGCTCCACCTGATCACCCGGATACCGGCCCGACAGGCCTTCGAACTGAACTGGCAAATCGTCAACACCTCGCTCAACCACCTGAAATTCAGGGGGCGCGACGTGGCCCTGGCTTCCTTCAACAGCCATGCTCATCTGCAACTGCTGAAGACCCCGGACCTCATCACCTACCGTTGAGGCCGAATTAATCGTAGACCCTTGCTGTATCAACCCGATAAGGATCGAAACCATGACCTCCGTAGTCGACGCCGTACAAAAGATGAAAGAAAAATTCAACCCAGCTGCCGCTGCCGGCCTGGACCTGGTATTCGGTTTCAACATCACCGACGAAGACAAGCAGTACGCCCTGATCGTCAAGGACGGTACCTGTGAATTGCAGGAAGGCGAGAATGCCGACGCCAACTGCACGCTGGTGATGGACAGCGACACCCTCAAGGGCATCGTCAGCGGTGAAACCGACGGCATGCAAGCGTTCATGGGCGGCAAACTGCGTGTCGAAGGCGACATGATGCTGTCGATGAAGCTCTCCGAGCTGTTCCCGGCCTGAGCCTGCGCACCCTCCCAGGGTGCCCTCGGCTGTAACGAATCCCGCCCCCGTGGCGGGATTCGCGTTTCTGCCTCCCCCGATTTCGCCCAGCACACGCAACCTTGATCCCGGTCAGTTGCCCCTCGCCTTTCAACCGCTAACTTAGCGCCTCCATCAGATGCCAAGGACGGCTCATCGGGAGCTGGCACTCGTTTATCTCAAGGAAGGGAATTTCATGCCCACATTGAAAATCATTTTGCTATCGACCGCGTTCAACGGCCTGACCCAACGTGCATGGCTGGACCTGCGCGAGGCCGGTCATCGTCCCAGCGTGGTGCTGTTCACCGATCCGGATTCGGTGTGCCGACAAATCGAACACAGCGGGGCCGACCTGGTGATCTGCCCCTTTCTCAAGGACCGGGTCCCCGAACAACTGTGGCGTAATCCCCGCCGGCCGGTGGTGATCATCCACCCGGGCATCGTCGGTGATCGCGGTGCCAGCGCGCTGGACTGGACCATCATGGGGCAACCCGAACGCTGGGGCGTCACGGCGTTGCAAGCAGTGGAGGAAATGGACGCCGGGCCGATCTGGGCCAGCTGCGAGTTCAACTTGCCCGAAGGTCTGCGCAAATCAGAGTTGTATAACGGCCCGGTCAGCGATGCGGCCATCCGCTGCATCCGCGAAGTCGTGGAAAAGTTTGCCGGCGGTTTCGTCCCGGTGCCGCTGGATTACAGCCGCCATGACGTGGTCGGGCGCCTGCGACCGAACATGACCCAGGACGACCGTACATTCAGCTGGCACGACAGCGCCGTGTTTATCAAGCGCTGCATCGACGCCGCCGATGGCCAGCCAGGCGTGCTGGCGAGCCTGGTCGGCGGCCAGTTCTACCTGTATGACGCTCACCTGGATGGCCGCCGCGGCCTGCCTGGCACACTGCTAGCCGTGCGTGACGATGCGGTGCTGGTGGCAACCGGTGACGCGAGCCTCTGGATTGGCGCCCTGCGCCCCAAACCGCAACCCGGCGAACAGACCTTCAAGCGGCCGGCGCGTCATGTCCTGTCGGGGCAACTCGATGGCGTCCCGGTGCTCGACAGTTCGTTGGCCCGAGAGCCGTTCAGCGACGAGGCTTATCAACCCATTCGCTACCGGGAATGCGGCGAGGTGGGCGAACTGACGTTCGAGTTCTATAACGGCGCGATGAGCACCGAGCAATGCCGGCGCCTGGTGGACGCGCTGCGCTGGGCCAAGTCCAGGGATACTCGGGTGCTGTTGATCCGCGGCGGGCGTGGCAGTTTTTCCAACGGTGTGCATCTGAACGTGATCCAGGCCGCCGCCCAACCGGGTCTGGAGGCCTGGGCCAACATCCAGGCCATCGACGATGTCTGTCTTGAGTTGTTGAGCGCCCGGCAGTTGGTGGTCAGCGGCCTGACGGGCAATGCCGGTGCGGGCGGTGTGATGCTGGCCCTGGCCGCCGATGTCGTGCTGGCTCGCAGTGACATCGTGCTCAATCCCCACTACGCAACCATGGGCCTGTACGGCTCCGAATACTGGACCTACAGCCTGCCTCGCGCAGTCGGGCCGGACCGGGCCTGGACACTGACCCACGACTGCCTGCCCATCAGTGCCCGCCAGGCGTTGCGCTATGGGATGGTCCAGGAGATCGGTCCACGCTGCCCCGACGAGTTTGGCCTGTGGTTACTACAACGGGCCAACGGGGCCTGGCACGACCCCGCCTACGAAGCCATCCGGGCCCGCAAGGCCGAACGAAGCCTGTCGGCGATCCAGGCGTGTCGAGATGGCGAGCTGCAGCACATGCAGCGCGACATGGTGGAGAATCGCCACGGTTTCGCCGAAAAGTGCCGCAACTTCGTGTTCAAACGCAAGGCCTGTCGCACGCCGGAACGCCTGGTTGCGCCATGGGCGCGGATGACGGAGACCGAAGCCGTCCAGTGATTGTCGGTATCGGGGAGGCGTGCCAGCTCTTACAATGCCCGCTCCCCCCGCATCGGCCCGACCATGGACATCGATCTCGCCCGCACCTTCCTGGAAATTGTCCGCCACGGCAGTCTCGCCGCAGCGGCCGACAAGCTGCATGTCACCCAGACGGCGATTACAGCTCGGGTACAGAAACTGGAAAGCCAGCTCGGTTGCGCGCTGTTCGTGCGCAACCGAGCCGGTGCGCGACTGACCACCGACGGTGAAGCCTTCGTCGTCTACGCCAATCAGCTCGTGCAGACCTGGGAAGCGGCTCGTCGGGACCTGCCCCTGCCCGAGGGCTATCGCAATGTCCTGCACATCGGCGGCGAGGTCAGCCTGTGCAATCCCTTGATGCTCAGTTGGGCCCGTGAACTGCGCCAGGCGATTCCCGGCCATGCCTTGCGCATGGACATCCGCGACGGCGAGAAACTGCTGCAACAGCTGGAACTGGGCCTGCTGGATGCCGCGCTGGTGTATCAACCCGAATACTGGCCGAGACTGCAGGTTGAACAGCTGCTGGAAGAAAAACTGATCCTGGTGCGGCTGGCCAGTTGCCCGGAGCCCTACGTGTACATCGACTGGGGCATCGATTTCCGTCATCAGCACGACACCGCCCTGCCGGACAAGGCCAAGGCTGCCGTCACCTTCAACCTCGGCCCCCTGGCCTTGCAATACATCCTGGAAAACGGCGGCAGCGGCTACTTCCGCACGCGGGTCGTGCAGAGCTACCTGGACAGCGGCATCCTGGAACGAGTGCCCAAGGCACCGGAATTCAATTATCCGACTTACCTGGTCTATTCCCGGGACCGGGATTCGGCAGCGTTGCAACAGGCGTTCGATGTGCTGCGTACAGTCGTCAAGAGCGGCAGCGATTGGTCCCAGCGCTGGGATCCGCTGAGTTGATGCATTGGGTTAAAGAGCGGGGGCCGCTTTGCAGTCCGCGGAGCGGTGCGACGTTTCGCTGAATCCCACCACGGAAACAGCCCCCGCGCCATCAGGTTACTTGCGCAAGTGCTCCATGATCTCGTCCTTGACCTGCAATCGTTTCTTCTTGAGCGTCTCCAGGGCAACGTCGGACAGTGCGGCGGACGTCGGTTTCTCGGCGTCTACCACCTCGGCATCAAGCTGGGAGTATTTTTGAAGCAGCGAGTCGAGTCTTGGATTCTCGCTGCGCTTTTGCTGGATGTGGTCTTTTTCGCACTTGAGATCCTGGCACAGATCATGGGACACCGGCATGGAACACCTCCTTCTGACGGTCAATGACAGGCGCCTTTGAGGGACGCCTCAACCATCAGGATGGCCTTGCCGACCGGGTTCTGTCGACCGCCAATCCGACCAGCGGTGACCGTTCGTCGTACCGTATCGCTTTGCGATCAAACCTTTGTCCACACGTCGCTCTCCATTGAACAGTGACATCAAGATCACTTGTACAACCTGTTTGGAGAATACCTATGGACGGATTTACCCTGCGTCAACTCGGTCTGGCAGTTGCCCTGAGTACCAGCATGGGCATGGCATGGGCCGCGAGTTCCAACGACTTCGTCGACAACGCGGCGGCCGGCGGCATTGCGGAAATCGAAACCAGCAAACTGGCATTGGAAAAAAGCGCATCGGCGGACGTCAAGGAGTTCGCCAACAAGATGATCGCCGACCACACCAAGGCCAACCAGGAGTTGATGACCCTGGCGAAAAAGCACGACATCGAAGTGCCGGACGAAACCACCCTGGTGAAGAAAGCGAAGGCCAAGATTCTTGACATGCGCGACGAATCCTTCGATGCCGCCTATGCCAACAATCAGGTCAAGGCCCACGAAGAAACCATCACCTTGTTCAAGAAAGAAGCCGAGACCGTGACGGACGACAAGAAGCCCGGCAACACCGAGCTCAAGGCGTTCGCCCAGAAGATGCTGCCGGATCTGCAGCACCACCTGGAACTGGCCAAGAAACTCCAGGCCGCGCACCCCAGCAAGTAATCTCTTCCTGACTGTACTCAAAGGCTCGTCCTCCCAGGAGGACGAGCCTTTTTTGCGCAGATCGGTCAACCGCCGTCGGTGTCGATATCGGCGTCAGTGTCATCGCCGGACTTCGGCCGGTCAGGATCGGGCTTGAAACCCGGGCTGAAGGTGTTGTCGTTTTCCTGGTGATGTCTTTTCTGATCGACCTCCTCGGCAGCGCTCTGGGCCTGGTCCGATCCAGCCGGGCTGACCGGCTTGGCATCGGGCAGTTGGGGATCGATGGCCGGGTCGTTGCGGGGTGACGGGTTCTGCGTCTGACCTTGTTGCGCCGTGTTTGCACGATCGTCGCTCATGGGCACCTCTTCATGACAGAGGCCGGTTGATGACCGGCCTTGATCATTCGAAGGGAACGCAACGGCTTCGGTTCCATTTGTTTGCGGTGGTGCGATCAGCCGCCAAGCACCGACCGGACCATACGGGTCAACGCGTCCGGCCCATAGGGCTTGCTCAGCAGATGGGTATCGGGACTCAGTTGATGGTTGCGGGAAATGATGTCCCGTGTGTGACCTGACGTGAACAGTACCGGCACCGGCGGCGTCTGCACCTTGGCCCAGGCCGCCAGGTCGGAACTCTTGATCAGGCCGGGCATGACCACGTCGGTGAAAATCAGGTCCACCTTGACGCCTTCGAGCAACAGCTTCATGGCCGCGTCGGCATTGGCGGCGGTGAGGGTTCGATAGCCGGACTGCTCGAGCAACTCCACCGATGCACTGCGCACCGCATCGTTGTCCTCCACCACCAGGATCGTCTCATGCCTGCCGGGTTGCGGCGTGTAGTCGTGGATCTGTTCACCGGCTTCAGGCTGATAGCTGCGAGGAAAGTACATCTGCGCCCGCGTGCCCTTGCCCATGTCGCTGGCGATCTCGATATGCCCGCCGCTCTGCTTGACGAACCCGAACACCATGCTCAGGCCCAACCCGGTGCCCTGGCCATCGGTCTTGGTGGTGAAGAACGGCTCGAATACCTGTTTGAGAATATCGGGCGGCATGCCTGTGCCACTGTCGATGACCGACAACCGCACATACTCGCCCGCCGGGATGCCTTTGCCGGCACAAGACGCTTCGTCGAGCACGATGTTCTCGCCCAGTATCTGGATGGTGCCATCGCCGCCCATGGCATCGCGGGCATTGATCGCCAGATTCAGCAGGGCATTTTCCAACTGGTTGCGATCCACATGGATGCACCAGGGCTCGTCGGGCAGGGTCACATCGATCCGGATGGTCTCGCCCAAGGCCCGTTGCAGCAATTCCTCCAGGTCGTCGTAGATGCGCCGGGGGTTGTAGACCGCCGGTGACAGCGGCTGGCGACGGGCGAAGGCCAGCAGTTGCGATGACAGCTTGGCACCCCGCTCCACCGCCTCGATGGAAGCACTGATCCTGCGTTGCACATTGGCATTGTCCGGCTCGTGACGTGCCAGCAGGTGCAGGTTGCCGGCGATGACTTGCAGCAGGTTGTTGAAGTCATGGGCGACGCCGCCGGTGAGTCCGCCAATGGCCTCGAGCTTCTGCGACTGGCGCAACTGCTCTTCGGCCGCCAGCCGCGCCTGGACCTCATCGGCGACCCGCTGCTCCAGGTCACGGGTAAACCTGAGCAACGACGCTTCGGCGATCTTGCGTTCGTTGATGTCAATCAGCACACCGGGGAAACGCAGGGGCTTGCCCAACGCATCGAACTCGCATCGACCGCTGGCCTGCACCCACAGGTCATCGCCCTCGGGGCGTCGCACCCGGTATTCGGCATTGAAGGTCGAACCGGTGCGCAAGGTCAGGTCAATGCGCTGATTGACCTCGTCAAGGTCATCGGGATGAATACGCTGGCGGGCAATCTCGATGGGCAACGCCTCCAGCGGCGTGTCTGGCGGGTAGTCGAACGTGCGGGCGAAACGCTCGTCCCCGGACAGCGTGTCGGCCTGGACATCCCAGACAAAAGAGCCCAGCAGCGGCCCGGCCGAAAGGGCCAGCTGGATGCGTTCATTGACGGCGCGATAGCTGCGCTCCGCTGCCTGGCGAGCCCGCTCGGACAGGACCAGCTCGGTGGTTTCCACGACAATCGCCAGCACGCCGGCCGGTGCCTGGTCATCGTCGGGTACCGGGCTGTAGAAAAGGTCCATCCACACATCTTCGGGCTTGCCATCACGCAACAGGACCAGTTCCTTGCTGCGATAGGACAACGTGCCCCCGGCCAGGCATACGTCCAGCACGTGACGATTGAACTCGGCCACTTCCGGCCAACCCAGCTCCACCGCGCATCCCAGCAGATAGGGATGGCGCCCGCCGGCGAACTCGGCGTAGGCATCGTTGTAGATCATGAAGCCCTGGCGGCCCCATAACATGACCATCGGCAACGGCGAAGCCAACAATATTTGAACAGCGCTGCGCAGGCTGGCAGACCAATGTTCGATAGGGCCCAGTTCAGTCTGGCGCCAATCATATGCCCGGATACGCCGGGCCATTTCACCGTCCCACCCGGGACATCCGTGAGGCTGGGATAAGAACTGCATGGGCGACTCTGAACCTCGAATGGCTGCTGGGAATCGACAATCGCGAGCCCCTTGTGCTCAGACCTTCGAGCGCGAGGTTGGCATTTGGTTTCATGCCCGCGAGCCAAAGGCGCCTGTGGCCTGATGACAAGGGCTCAGCGAAAATCGCGACTGCGCACGTTGATGCCCGCCAGCAACCCGGTCAGGTCGCTCAGGCGCCCAGCGATCAGGTGGCGGACTTCGCCGACGCTTTCCCAGCGCCCGTCGACCCGCAGCAATTGGGAGCCCACCAGGACTTTGCGTTGGCGCTCCGCCAGGTCGCGCCAGACCACCACATTGAGGTTGCCGAATTCATCTTCCAGGGTGACGAAGGTCACCCCACTGGCCGTGCCGGGGCGCTGGCGACCGGTGACCAGGCCGGCGACGCTGACGTTGCGGCCATGCTCCACCTCCTGCAACTCCCGGGAGCTGCGACAGCGTCGGGCGCGCAGTTCTGGGCGCAGCAAGGCCAGCGGATGCGGGCCCAGTGTTGTGCCGAGGGTGGCGTAGTCGGCGAACAGGTCCTCCCCCAGCGAAGGCTTGGGCAGGTGCACCGGCGGTTCTTCCTGACTGGGCAAACCGGCAAACAGACCCAATTGCTTTTGCACGCCAGCCACTTCCCAACGCGCACGATGGCGATCACCCACCAGGCCACGCAAGGCACCGGCGTCGGCCAATTGCGCCTGGGCCCGGGCATCGAGTTGCGCACGCTCGCCCAGGTCGGCCACGTCACTGAACGCCCGCTGCCGACGGGCCTCTTCGATACGCCGGGCATCGTCTTCACGAAAACCCTTGATCAGGCGCAAGCCCATGCGAATCGCCGGTTGCCGACCTTCCTGGGGTTCGAGACTGCAATCCCAATCACTGGCGCGCACGTCCACCGGACGGATCTGCAATTGATGCCGACGGGCATCCTGCAGAATCTGGTCCGGACTGTAGAACCCCATCGGCCAGCTGTTGATCAGGGCGCAGGCGAAGGCTGCCGGCTCGTGGCATTTGAGCCAACTGCTGGCGTAGGTCAGCAAGGCGAAACTGGCGGCGTGGGACTCCGGGAAACCGTAGTTGCCGAAGCCCTTGATCTGCTCGAAGATCTGCGCGGCGAATTCGGGGGTGTAGCCGTTGCGCTCCATCCCCTCTGCCAGGCGCTCGCGATGCGGTTCAAGCCCGCCGTGACGTTTCCAGGCGGCCATGGAACGGCGCAACTGGTCCGCTTCGCCGGGGGTATAGTCGGCCGCCACGATGGCGATCTGCATGACCTGCTCCTGGAACAATGGAATCCCCAGGGTACGCCCGAGCACTGTCTTCAATTTTTCCGAAGGATAGGTGACTTCCTCCTCGCCATTTCGCCGCTTCAGGTACGGATGCACCATGCCGCCCTGGATCGGCCCCGGCCGCACGATCGCCACTTCGATCACCAGGTCGTAGAAATCCTTGGGCCTGAGCCGGGGCAACATCGCCATCTGCGCCCGTGATTCAATCTGGAACACCCCGATGGTGTCCGCACGGCTGATCATCTCGAAGGTGGCGGCATCTTCACGGGGCAAACCGGCCAAGGTGTATCGCTGCCCGCGGTAGTGCGCGATCAGGTCGAAACATCGGCGGATCGCGCTGAGCATGCCCAGGGCGAGGATATCCACCTTGAGCAGCCCGACCGCATCCAGGTCGTCCTTGTCCCACTGGATGATGGTGCGCTCGGCCATGGCGGCGTTTTCCACCGGCACCAGGGTGTCCAGGGGCTGCTGGGAAATCACGAAGCCGCCGGGGTGCTGGGACAGATGCCGGGGAAAGCCGATCAGTTGCTGGGTCAGGCCCAGCACCCGGCGCAAGATCGGACTGTCCGGGTCGAAACCACCCTCGCGCAGACGCTCCACGGGGGGCGCCTCGTCGCTCCAGCGACCGCAACAGTCGGCCAATGCGTTGACCTGATCCGGCGGCAAGCCCAGGGCCTTGGCGACGTCCCGCACCGCCCCGGCGCCATGGTAACTGCTGACCACCGCCGTCAGCGCCGCGCGATGGCGACCGTAGCGCTGGAAGACGTATTGCAACACCTCTTCGCGGCGCTCATGTTCAAAATCCACGTCGATGTCCGGCGGCTCGTTGCGCTCTCGGGACAGGAACCGCTCGAACAACAAGTTGGTTCGGCTCGGGTCGATTTCGGTAATGCCCAGGGCATAACACACCGCCGAGTTGGCCGCCGACCCACGCCCCTGGCAAAGGATGTTGCGCTGGCGGGCAAAGCTGACGATGTCCTGCACAGTGAGGAAATAGCTGTCGTAGCCCAGCTCGGCAATCAGCTCCAACTCGGTGTCTATCTGTCGCCGAATCCGATCCTCCACACCGTTCTTCCAGCGCTCGCGCAGGCCCCGTTCGGTCAGTTCCCGCAACCACGATGTCGGATCATGCCCCTCGGGCACCAACTCCCGAGGGTATTCATAGCGCAACTGATCCAGATCGAAGGTGCAACGCCGGGCGATCGCCAGGGTTTCATCGAGCAACCGGCGGGGATAGAGATCGGCCAGATCCTTACGGCTGCGCAGATGGCGCTCACCGTTGGGATGCAGGCGCTGGCCGGCTTCGGCCACCGTGACGTGATGCCGGATGGCGGTCATGGTGTCCTGCAAGGCGCGGCGGCCGCGCACATGCATGTGTACATCGCCGGTGGCGACGGCAGGCAGTGCCAGGCGGTCCGCCAGTGCCAGCAAGTCGGCCAGGCGACGCCGGTCGTCCTGTCCGCAATGCAACTGGACCGACAGCCACAGGCGCCCGGCGAAGACCGACTGAAGCCAGCGGCCCTGCTCCTCGACGTCGTTGCCATCGGGTACCCACAGTGCCAACAACCCCGGCCAGGGATCGTCGAAGTCTTCCCGCACGATGCGATAACGGCCCTTCTCGCTGCGTCGGCGGGCGCGGGTGATCAAACGGCACAGAGCTTGATAGCCTTCGAGATTTTCCACCAGCAGCACCAGCTTCGGACCGTTCTCGATCCGGATCTCGCTGCCGACGATCAACGGCAGGCTCAATTCCTTGGCCGCTTGCCAGGCCCGAACGATACCGGCCAACGTGCACTCGTCGGTGATCGCCAGGGCCCGATAGCCTTGCTGGCTGGCCCGGCGACACAGTTCCAATGCACTGGAAGCGCCACGCTGGAAACTGAAATTCGACAGGCAATGCAGCTCGGCGTAGTCGACGTTCATGCGAACCAACCCTGCAACCACAACGGACCGCCCTCGCCCACCGGTCGATAGGCCCAGCCCCGTTGCCCCCCACGGGTTTCGACCAGGTAGTAATCGCGACGCACGTCGGCGCCGTCCCACCAGCCGGTCTCGATGCGTTCCGGGCCCATGAGAACGCGCGCCTGGCCTTCCGGCAACGCCTGGGGTTCGTCCAGCAGCCAGCCGGGACGCTGCACGCCACTGCGCACCGTACCTGCCTGAGGCCGGGGTTGAGGTGTCATCTGCCAGGCGCACTCAGGCCGATGGTCGTCGCGAAACCCCAGGCCCTGCACCGCCTCGTCCCCCAACCGTGCGCGCAACCGCTCCCGCAGTTGCTCCCAAGGCAAGGACTGCTGGGGACGCTCATCGAACAGCTCCAGGCGCTGGGGCACGAAGCTCGGCAGGTCCTCGGCGCACAAGCGAAAGCCACGCACTGGCGCCTCGACCTGCACCTGTTCCAAACGGCCACGGGCCAGTTCGAAGAGCATCGAGGGGGCCCGTTCGGCACTGAGCAGGCCGACCTTGATGATCGTGTCCGGCAACCCGGCGTGTTCCAGGTGCAGGTCAAAACGCTGCACGCCACTGTCACGGCCGCACAGGAAGGCCGACAGGTCACCGGTCAGCCGGCGTAACGGGAACAACAGCGCCTGATGGGACTGGACGTCGTAGTTGAGTTCGATGCGCACATCGAAACGGTCCGGCGGCAGGTAGAACGACAGCGCCAGGGTGCGACTGCCGATCAATGCGTCGAGGTGTTTGAGGACCTGGGCTTCGAAGCGCCGTGCCAGCGTGTGCCGGGGCAAGGCCTGGACCTGTTCCAGGCAGCGCAGCCCCATGCGCGACAACGCCGTGGCGACGTCGGCGGGTAGGCCGATCCGATCCACCGGCATTTGCCCCAGGCGTTGTTGCAGGCTATCGGCATCCGGTACCACCAGGGCGTCATGAGCATTGGCGAGCACCCGCGCCGCCACCGGGTTCGGGGCCGCGACGATGCGATGACGGAAGCCCAATTCCGTCAGTTCGGCCCGCAGCCGCGTCTCGAAGACCGGCCATGGCCCGAACAGGCCCAGGCTCGACTCGATCTCGAACAGCAGCGTGCGCGGGTAATGCACGCTGACTTGGGAACTGAACCGGTAAGCCCAGGCCGCCAGGAACTGTTGCCAGTGCTCAATCTGCGCGGCGTCGTATTCGGCGGTGGCAAAGCCTTTGCTCAGGGCCTGGGCGGCGGTCATGGTCTGGCCGGGACGCAGGCCCAGGGCCCGGGCGGACTCGTTGACCGCTTGCAGCACCCGACGCTGGGCCGGGCCGGTCAACAGCGCCAGGGGCTCCTCGGGATCGGGGCGCTGACGCAGCGCGGCGTCCAGCGCCAATTGCGGAAAGAGAATGCAGACCCAGCGCATCGCAACCTCAATGCCCTGTTGGCGTGGCGTGAGCAAAGGCAATCGGTGCCGAACGGACCAACCCGCCGCGGCATTTAAGCACCCGCAACTGCCCGGGCCCGGCATCGATGGCAATGCGCAGGGCCGCCGGCGACGGATTGATGGCTTCCTGGATCGGGCGCCAGGCGAATGCCAGGGTCTGGCCGGTTTCCGCGGCCACTTGCAGGCGGCGCAAGGCACGATCGTCCGCCTGGCGAGGCCAGCACAGAACCGCCCCGCAACTGCCCGAACGCAGGCATTGTTCAGTGGCCCACAGGGCATCGCGCTCATCGGCCCGGATCACCGACAGTTGGCTCAGGTCCACCCCGGCGCTCTGCCAGGCCTGGGGATAGGGCACGAACGGCGGTGCCACCAGCACGATCCGCTCCCCCTGCGCAGACAGTCGCGCCAGGGTCGGCCACACCAGTTGCAACTCACCCAGGCCCGGCGCGGCAAGAAGGATTTCCGTCAGCGCCGCTTCCGGCCAGCCACCACTGGGCAACGCCGCGTCCAACGCGGCATGGCCGGTGGGTTGCGGGCTGGCGGCCGGAGGCGCAGGCCGGCCTTTCCAGACCTGGCCGCCATTGAACAGCGTGTCCAGCGCTACGACCGCGCCCATCAGCCTTGCCTCAACAGGCCACAGAACACCCCTTCTATCGCCAGGTCCTGGTCGGCCTCGACGATGATCGGCTGATAGGCCGGATTGCGTGGCAGCAAGCGCACCCGCTCGCCGATTTGTTCGAAACGCTTGATGGTGACTTCACCATCGAGCCGCGCCACCACGATCTGTCCGTTCGCGGCCTGGGGCGTGCGCTGGACCCCCACCAGGTCACCGTCGAGGATGCCGTCGCCGATCATCGAGTCGCCCTGGACCCGCAACAGGTAATCCGGCGCCCTGGTGAAAATCGCCGGGTCCAGCATCAGACGATCGTGGACCTCGGCATCGGCGCCGATCGGCCGGCCGGCGGCCACACGCCCCAGCACCGGCACGTCCAGCAGCTCGGGACGCGGCGGCTGATTCAGCAAGCGGATGCCCCGGGCCTGGTGCGGATTGACTTCGATAAAACCGGCTTCGGTCAACGCCAGCACATGCTTGCGCGCCACGCTGCGGGAGGCGAAACCGAACGCCTCGCTGATTTCAGCGAGGCTGGGAGGCTGACCCTGCTCGGCGATGCGTTCGCGGATGAAGGTCAGGATGGCGGTGCGGCGAGGGGTAAGAGTTGTCATGGAGTACATTTGTACTCCTGTCGGTTTTTTCTGACAAGCACCACCAGTCAGTTCACAGCCATGCACATCCCTGTGGGAGCGGGCTTGCTCGCGAAAGCGGTGGATCAGCTGATATTGATGATCTGGCGGCTAGCTCTCGGCCCCCTCGCTGCGAAACGCACTGGGGCTCATCCCGGTCCAGCGTCGGAAGGCCCGGCGGAAACTGCGCACGTCGCTGTAGCCAACCTCTTCGGTGATGCGCTCGATGGACAGCTCGGGGTTGGCCAGCAGGCTCAGCGTCCGGCCACGGCGCACCTGTTCGAGCAAGGCTTCGAACGTCAGGTTGTGCTCGGTCAGGCGCCGTCGCAGGGTCCGGCTGCTCATATTCAGATCACCGGCAACTTTCTCGATGTGGCTGCCCCGGGTCAGGTCCCGGGCAATCGCCCGCTCCACCGCCTGGATCAGGTCGATCTTCTGATGAACCTCGGCCGCTTCCTGGTCCAGCAAGGCCAATGCCTGACGCAGGGCCAGCGGGTGATGATTGGGCAAGCGCACGTCCAACCAGCGGATATCGATCAGCATGCGATTGTATCGGCAACCGAAGCGCACCTCCGGCCCGAGGATCCGTTGGTACTCCGGGGCATAGGACGGCGCCGCGTGCATGAACTCCACGGCCTGGGGCTTGAAATCCGGGCCCGCCAGCGCCCGGCCATACACCATCAGGCTGGCGAAGAACTCTTCTACCGCAAACACCTGGACCTCGGCGAAGGGCAGGCGGCAGGTTGCGTCGACCATGATCCGGTCGGCGGCCTCTTCGACACTGGTCACGGCGATGCCACCGGTGGTGTGCTGATAACGAATCCCCAGTGCGAAGGCATCGCGCAGGGTTTCGCACAGTGACAACACATGCCCCAGCAGGCCCAGGGTGCCGAGTACATTGCGATCGCCGACCCACAACCCCAGGCCCTGATCCGGCAACAGCTTGAGTGCCCGTTGGATCATGACCACGGCCTGGCGATGGGAAATGCGCTGGGCGGGATCCTGCAAATCATCGAGGCCGAACCCGAGGCCGCGACACAGGCTGGCGGCATCGAAACCCTTGTCCGCCACGACTTCAGCCAGAGTCTGCAGCAGGAATGGCGAGACCAGCGCCAGCTCATAGGTGGGGTCGATGACTTTCATCTGCATGGCGGGTTCCGGGGCACGTTAGGTGGCGTTTTTGTAACCGGTTGTTTCATAAACGTTAGCATGCCCACATGGGAAGAGGGACGCTAAATCTGGCCGCTCAAGCCCCCCTGTATGGCCGCCAATACCCTGCCCTGCCAGCTGCGAACGGCTTATTTGTATGGCTCGGACCTTCGGTGTACCTCCAACAATAATAATGAGCGCCTCACATGAACCCGATCCGCACGACATTCGCCTTGCAAATGACCCTGGGCCTGGCCTGCAGCTGCGCGCTGCCCGCCCTGGCCACCGAAAACGGAGTCGACAACATCGGCCCCGGCACAGACGGCTTCTTCGTGTTGCCGCTGGAGGTCGACAGCCTTCCGGACAACATGGTCGCGTTCAACCTCTACTACAACCATTACAAAGCCCGGACATTCAACATCAGTTCGCTGGGCGGCAAGGTGCCGGGGGTCGAAATCGAGTCCACTGCCGTGATCCCGCGCATCGATTACCTGAGTCCGCTGCGGTTCGCCGGTGGGCGACTGGGGATCTATGTCGCCCAGCCCTGGATCAAGCAGGAGGTCGCGCTGTTCGGCATGAGCGACACCCGCGAAGGCATGGGCGATACCACCATTTCCCCCATCGTGCTCTGGGACATGGGCAAGAACCTGACCCTGGCCGCGGCCGTGGAAATCACCGTGCCCACCGGCGAATACAGTTCCGATCGACTGGCCAACACCAGCAATAATTTCTACACCTACAAACCGCTGTTTTCCTTCACCTGGCTGCCCACGGAAAACACCGAGGTGTCGATGAAAACCACCTACAGCTTCAACCAGAAGAACAAGGACACCGACTACCGCTCGGGGCAGATTTTTCATTTCGATTATTCCGCCAGCTACCGGCTGACCGACAACCTGAGGGTGGGGCTCAACGGCTACTACCTCAAGCAGACCACCGACGACAAACAGTTCGGTCGCACCGTGCAATTCGCCGGTCAGGATGTGGACGATGGCGTGCGCGGCCAGGTCTTCGCCATCGGCCCGGCGCTGTACCTGACCTTCCTCAAGTACGCCAGCGCCGAGGTTCGCTGGGCCAAGGAATTCGACGTGGAGAACCGCCCCGAAGGCGAAATGCTCTGGGCGAAGCTGAGTATTCCGTTTGAGCTATAAGCGCCTCTTCTGATTGTTCCCACGCTCTGCGTGGGAATACAGCCAGGGACGCTCCGCGTCCCGAAGAGCCGAACGCAGAGCGTCCGTTGAGGCATTCCCACGCAGAGCGCGGGAACGATCACTGCCACACTGGATCAACCATAGACCGGCCACGTCTCGACAATCCGCCCCCCCCGCACCGCCAGCAGATCACCGAACTGCAGCAGCACCGACTCGACCTGGGTCGGCCTCAGGAACACCTGGTCCTCCACCGCCAGCCCCACCGCCTCGGAGCCGTTGGCCATTTCCTGGTTGGAACTGCGGCCATAGAGACTGTTGCTCTTCAGGCCGGGAGGGGATTCGAAATCGGCCATCCAGTTGCCACCGTAGAGGAAGAAGGTCTCGCGCTGGTTCACGTCCCACCAGGAAAAGATCCGCGACTTGTCGTCCAGCGCCGGAAGGTTCACCGCGCCGGTGCGCTTGAGCACCGGGGTCGCAATGTAGGCCGCCGGCACATGCTCGCTCAAGGAGGGCAGGTCGTAATGACTGGGTTTGAGCATGGCCGTGCCCACCGACACTTCGCTACTGAGGCGTTCCTGTTCATGCAGGCGATAGCTGGGGCTGCCCGCGGTATTGAGGGTCAGGCCCGGGTGCCACAGGTCGGGGTAGCGCAACCGGAGGAAATCCACCCGCGTGGTATAGGTCGCCATGACCTGCGCCAACAGCGCTTCAGGGCTCGCCAACAGTTCCGGCACGCCCATGCCTACGAATGGGTCATAGCCCATGAACCCGGCGAACTCCAATTGCGCCGGATGGGCACGAATCAGCTTGAGCATCGCGTCCAGGCTCGCGTCATCGGCCACCCCGCCCCGGTGCAGGCCGACGTCCAGTTCGATATTGACCCGCATGCGCGTGCCCAGCCCTTGGGCCAGGGCCTGGTATTGCTGGACGCGCTCGGGCGTATCCAGCAGCCACTGCAACTGGCGGGACGGGTCGAACGGGCCTTTGTGAAGCTGATAGAACAGCTCGGCGGAACGCACCGGCAGCGGCTTGCCCAGCAAGATATCGGCATCGGGAAACTGCAGCGCATCGTGGTTGAGAAACGGCTGGTGAAACGACATCAACCGCCGGGTCTCGGCCCGCTCGCCGATGTACTTCAGCAATTGAGGCGAAGGCAGAGACTTCTCCACCAGCCGCAACTGCTTGCCCGCGCGCCGGACCGAAGCCTTCACCACATCGATATTGTGATCGAGGCGATCCAGGTCGATCAGCATCACCGGACGCATGGGGCCATGGGCCTTGAGCTCGCGGTTCAACTGACGGAAATAATCACTGTACGGCCCGCCCCGGTCATCCGGCCGCAGCCAGGCCCCGGCACCGGCCAGCAATATCCCGGCGCCCAACGTTCCCTTCAGCAAACCACGACGATTGAAAGCCATCAGCTCACCCCCAGGATCGTTGAAAGATGCCCATTTAGAAACTTCCCAGCGGGATCCAGGGCCTGACGCACCTGAATGAATTCGTTCCAGCGCGGGTACAGCGCCTGGAGCGCCCTGGCGTTAAGGGAATGCAATTTCCCCCAGTGCGGTCGGCCCTGGTATTTCCAGAAAATCGGCTCGATGGCGGCGAAGAAATTGTGATGGTCCATCTGGTAATGCTGGTGGACGGAGATCGAACAACTGTCCCGTCCTTCGAACATGCTCAAGGGGATGTCGTCGGCCTTCACGTAGCGGTATTCGATGGGAAACCAGGTCCGCAGGTCCTTATCGCGAATCAGCGCGAGGATCTCCCGCAGACACGCCGGTCCATGCTCGGCCGGTACTGAATACTCCATTTCATTGAAACGTACAGTGCGGGCATTGGCGTAGATGTCATGGGAATCACCGACCCGGTCGTCGAAGTCGGCCATCAGTCGCAGGCTGTTGAGCAACGATCGGCGGATCGCCGGAAAGTCGCTGCCGTACTTGTCGAGCTTCTCGATCAGGGTGACGAACTCGTTGCCGCCCTCCTCCTCGGGACTGATGGGCGGCGTGGCCGGATCGGTGGTTTCGTTCAGGGTGATCGACAGCGCATAGTCGGAGTGGGTAACCACCTGCATTTCCCAGTGCTGGTTATCCCGGGTATTGGCGTCCACCTCTTCCAGCAACTCTTCGGTTTTCGCCACCCACTGGCGCTCGCGCAACCGATAGGCAGCGCGGTTCTGCAAGCGCACACGGGTCACCAACCCCAGCGCTCCGAGCGACACACGTCCCGCCTTGAACACCTCGGGGTGACGCTTGGCATCGCAATCGAATACCTCGCCGCTGGCCGTCACCAGTTGCAGGCCGACGACCTGGGAGGCATACGAGCCGAAGGCCTTGCCGGTACCATGGGTCGAGGTAGCGATGGCGCCGGCCAGAGTCTGATAATCCACGTCGGCCATGTTCGGCAACGCCTGGCCGATGGCCTTGAGCGCCGGGCCCATGCGCGACATCGGTGTACCGCCGCCGAACTCGGCTTGCAGACTGGCTGCGTCATGCTCCAGCAGGCCGCTGAAAAAACTCAGGGACAACAGAGTTCCATCGGTGGGCACCAGGGCACTGAAGGAATGACCGGAGCCCACCGGACGGATCCGCCCATCGGCGCGGATCACCACTTGCACCAGTTCATCGAGGTCCTTGGGCGCCAGCCGCGCGGCCGGCAGGCAACTCTGTGCACCGGACCAGTTGCGCCATGGGATCAATCGTGGCGCGCGCATCAGGTCGGCCAGGGCGCCCTGGCTGCCCATCGCCGTGAAGGCGGCAACCACACCGGCCCGCTGCAGCCATTGGCGTCGTGAGTAGTCCATCGTCATGCCCCTGCTATTGGAATTGTTGGCCGGACATGAAGGCGATCAACGCCAGGAACTGCTCTTCGGAACAGTGCATGCACATGCCCATCGGCGGCATGCCGTTGTAGCCGTTGATCGCGTGGTCCAGCAGGGTATCGGCGCCCTGGGCCACCCGCGGCGCCCAGGCACTGACGTCGCCGGTCAGGGGCGCACCGGCGCCGGGGTTGGCATGGCAGAGCTTGCAACTGCTGTCGTAGACCTGGGCCAGCGCCGCATCGGCGGGCATGGCGTTGAGGGTCGCGGGCGAAGGCGGCTTGGCCTCTTCGCCGCATCCGGCGAGCAGCGCGCCAAGCAGCGTGAGGGTCGCGGTTTGAAGCAGGACAGAAGGAAAAGTTGCCGACATAAAGCCCCTCTCGGCGGCGCATGGGTGCGCCTTTCTTGTTGTGGGTCTGGCAGTTCCCACGTTAAGGCACGCCGGCGTGTCGGCTTGAGGTCATTGGGGGCCAGAAAAGGGGGCTTGGGCGGCCAGGGCTGATATCTGTCCATGAGGACCTGTGGCGAGGGGATTTATCCCCGCTGGGGTGCGAAGCAGCCCCTGTGTTCGGCCTGATACTGCAGCGGCAGATGAATTTTGGGGGCGCTGCGCACCCCAGCGGGGATGAATCCCCTCGCCACAGATGAATGCCTTGCCACAGGGCCATGTCCACCTGATGCAGATCAGGGCAACAATGTCCCCTGCTCCCGCTCGCACAGCTGCACCACGTAATCCCACAGCACCCGCAGGCGCACGGATTTGTGCAGTTCGCGACGGGTGCTGATCCAGTAGCTGCGGCGCAGGGTTTCGTCGGGCAGCAAGGGCACCAGCGCCGGGTCGTTGCTGGCCATGTAGCACGGCAGCACGGCGATTCCGAGGCCCGAGCGTGCGGCCTGTTGCTGGGCGATGACGCTGGTGCTGTGGAACACCACTCGCGGGTTGCGGCAAAAGCTGTTGAGAAACATCAGTTCCTGGCTGAACAGCAGGTCATCGACGTAACCGATCCAGGCGTGACGGGCCAGGTCCTCGCGACTGCGCAGCGGTGGCGCGCGGTCCAGGTAAGCCTGGCTGGCGTACAGCGCCAGGCTGTAGTCGGTGAGCTTGCGGGTCACCAGCAGGTCGGCCGCCGGGCGTTCGAGGTGAATGCTGATCTCCGCCTCGCGGTTGAGGATGCTGACGAATCGCGGCACCGCCACCAGCTCCACCTCCAGCCCCGGATAGCGTTGGAACAAGCCGTCCATGCGACTGGCCAGGAACATGATGCCCAGCCCCTCGGTCACCCCCAGGCGAATCTTGCCCAGGGGTGCGCTGGACTGGGTAATGTCCTCCTGGGCCAGCAACGCCACGTTCTCCATGGCCTCGGCGTGCTTGAGCAGCGTCTCGCCAGCCGGGGTCAGTTCATAGCCTTGGGCGTGCTGGACAAACAGCGCGGTCCCCAGGCTTTTCTCGATGGCTTCGATGTGCCGGGCCACGGTGGCGTGGGTCGTGTTCAGCCGCCGCGCCGCGGTCAGCAGGCGGCCGCTGCGTTGCAGCTCGAGAAAATACCGCAAGTCATTCCAGTCGAACATGAACGCTCCTTGCACATCGCTGTTTATAAACGCACAGCCGTTGCGCAAAAACTAACATTCTTTTAACGAAAACTAACAACTAGGATGGGTCAGACAAAAACAAAAAATGAGGTCGCGGATGCAACCTGTCGTCGATGAATACGATTACGTGATCGTGGGCGCCGGTCCTGCCGGATGCCTGCTGGCCAATCGGCTTTCGGCCAATCCCCAACATCGGGTGCTGCTGCTCGAAGCCGGCGGACGCGACAATTATCCATGGATTCACATCCCGGTCGGCTACCTGTTCTGCATCGGCAATCCACGTACCGATTGGTGCTTCAAGACCGAAGCACAACCCGGTCTGCAAGGGCGTGCCTTGAGTTATCCGCGCGGCAAGGTACTGGGCGGCTGCTCCTCCATCAACGGCATGATCTACATGCGCGGCCAGGCCGCGGACTACGACGGCTGGGCCGCCGATGGCAACTCCGGTTGGGCCTGGAAAGACGTGCTGCCGCTGTTCCGGCAAAGCGAAAATCACTTCGCCGGGGATTCCGAACTGCATGGCGCCAGCGGCGAATGGCGGGTCGAACGCCAGCGCCTGTCATGGCCGATCCTCGACGCCTTCCGCAGCGCCGCCGAACAGAGCGGCATTGCCAATGTCGACGACTTCAACGGTGGTGACAATGAAGGCTGCGGCTACTTCCAGGTCAATCAGAAAGCCGGCGTGCGTTGGAACGCGGCCAAGGCTTTCCTGAAACCGGCTCGACAGCGCGCCAACCTCACCGTCCTCACCGAAGTCGAAGTCGACCGCGTGCTGCTGCGCGATGACCGGGCCCACGCCGTCAGCGCCCGCTGGCAAGGCAAAGGCATGACCTTCAAGGCACGCAAGGAGATCGTCCTGTGCGCCGGCGCCATCGGCTCGCCGGGAATCCTGCAGCGCTCCGGGATCGGCCCGCGCAACCTGCTGCAGCGCTTGGGGATCGGCGTGGTGCATGAACTGCCGGGGGTGGGCGGCAACCTGCAGGACCACCTGCAACTGCGGCTCATCTACCAGCTGGAAAATGCCCGGACCCTGAACCAGGTCGCCGGCTCGCTGTGGGGCAAGATGGGCATGGGCCTGCGCTACCTTTATGACCGCAGCGGCCCCCTGTCCATGGCGCCCAGCCAGCTCGGTGCGTTTGCCCGCTCGGGACCGGAGCAGACCTCGGCCAACCTCGAATACCACGTGCAGCCATTGTCCCTGGAACGCTTCGGCGAGCCCCTGCACAGCTTCCCGGCGTTCACCGCGTCGGTCTGCGACCTGCGCCCGCAAAGCCGCGGCCGGGTAGACATTCGCTCGGCCGACCCGCACGAGGCGCCGTTGATCCAGCCCAATTACCTGAGCCATCCCGAAGACCTGCGGGTCGCCGCCGACGCCATCCGCTTGACCCGACGCATTGTGGCCGCGCCCGCCCTGCAAGCCTTCAAGCCAAAGGAATACCTGCCGGGCCCCAGCCTGCAGAGCGAAGAAGAACTGCATCGGGCCGCCGCCCGCATCGGCACGACGATTTTTCATCCGGTGGGCACCTGCCGCATGGGCCAGGACGCTGACGCGGTGGTGGATGCGCAACTACGGGTCCATGGCATCAAGGGCCTGCGCATCGCCGATGCCTCGATCATGCCGCGCATCACCTCGGGCAATACCTGCTCGCCGACGCTGATGATCGCAGAGAAGGCCGCGCGGATGATGCTTGAGCCGAACGCGACGAACAACGTCGTTGCAAAGGAGCCTGCTACAGCCTGAAGAACAACCAAATCCCTTGTGGGAGCGAGCCTGCTCGCGATAGCGGTATGCCTGTTAGCGAATAGGTTGACTGACACACCGCCATCGCGAGCAGGCTCGCTCCCACAGGGAACAGCAGTCACTCAAGGAATGCGTCAAAGCAGGAGATGCCAAACCGGCATCGACAGTGGAACAACAAAAACAATCACTGTGAGGGTTACCGCTATGTCCGAGCATGTTCAACCCCTGGAAGCCACGCGGAGCGTCGGCGCCAGTCGGGATATCCAGAAAGTCATCTTCGCCTCCTCCCTGGGGACGGTGTTCGAGTGGTACGACTTTTTTCTCTACGGCGCCCTGGCCGCGGTGATCAGCAAACAGTTCTTCGCCGGTGTCAACGACACCACGGCCTTCATCTTCGCCCTGATGGCGTTCGCCGCCGGCTTCGTCGTACGGCCGTTCGGCGCGCTGGTGTTCGGGCGGCTGGGGGACATGATCGGGCGCAAATACACGTTCCTGGCGACCATCATCCTCATGGGCCTGGCGACGTTCTGCGTCGGCCTGCTACCCAACTACGCCAGCATCGGCATCGCCGCGCCGATCATCCTGGTCGCGCTGCGCATGCTCCAAGGCCTGGCCCTAGGCGGTGAATATGGCGGCGCAGCGACCTACGTCGCCGAACACGCGCCCATCGGCAAGCGCGGCTTCCACACCAGCTGGATCCAGTCCACGGCCACCCTCGGACTGCTGCTCTCGCTGCTGGTGATACTGGGCTGCCGCTACTTCACGGGGGACCAGTTCGAAGTCTGGGGCTGGCGCATTCCGTTCCTGCTGTCGATCCTGCTGTTGGGCATCTCCACCTGGATCCGCATGAGCCTGCACGAATCGCCGGCCTTCGTGAAAATGAAAGAAGAAGGCAAGTGCTGCAAGGCGCCGATCCGTGAATCGTTCGGCAAGTGGGAAAACCTCAAGGTCGTGCTGATCGCGCTGTTCAGCATCAATGCCGGGCAAGCGGTGACCTTCTATGCCGCGCAGTTCTATGTGCTGTTTTTCCTCACCCAGTTCCTGAAAATGGACCCAGCCCTGGCCAACAGCCTGCTGATCGTCAGCGTGGTGATCGGCGCGCCGTTCTTCGTCTTCTTTGGCTGGCTCTCGGATAAAGTCGGGCGCAAACCGGTACTGATGATCGGCCTGCTGCTGGCGACGGCGTTGTACTTCCCGATCTTCAAGACCCTGGCCCACTACGCCAACCCGGCGATCGACCTGGCAAGCCGCCAGGCACCGATCAGCGTGGTCGCCGACCCGGCCACCTGCACCTTCCAGTTCGACCCGGTGGGCAAGGCGCGTTTTGATAGCCCTTGCGACAAGGTCAAGACGTTCCTGGTCAAGCAAGGCCTGCCCTACAGCAGCGTCGCGGCACCGGCGGGCAGCACGGTGCAGGTCAACGTCGGTGACGTGAAGATCGAGGGGTATGACGAAGCCGCCCTGCGCGGCGCGGTGACCCTGGCGGGCTATCCGCAAAAAGCCGACGCCCAGCAGATCAACCGGCCGATGATCGTCGCCTTGATCGTGGCGCTGATCATCATTTCGGCGATGTGCTACGGCCCGCTGGCGGCGTTGATGGTCGAACTGTTTCCGACCCGCATCCGCTACACCGCCATGTCCCTGCCCTACCATATCGGCAACGGCTGGTTCGGTGGCTTCCTGCCCACCGTGTCGTTCGCCCTGGTGGTCTACACCGGGGATATTTTCTACGGGCTGTGGTACCCGGTAGTGATCACCGGAGTGAGCCTGATGGTGGGCATGCTTTGCCTGCGCGAAACCAAGAACGTGGATCTGGAAAAGAACTGAGAAACAGCAGCATCACTCCTGTTTGTAGGAGCATAGCCTGCTCGCGATTGCGGTAAGTCGGCCAACCACAATGTTGACGGGTCTACCGCTATCGCAAGCAAACTATGCTCCCACAGGTTCGTGGTTCAACTGACTGGCATCAGGCTCCCACAGATACTCATCTGTATCCGTCAATGGAGCTGGTGATCCTTCACCGTGCTCTCCACCAGGTCCAGCATCTGCCCCAGCGCCCAGGGCTTGGCGATGAATGCAGCGTGGTGCTTGATCCCGGCGCTTTCCGGCGTTTCGAAACCGGACATGATCAGCAACGGTATCTGTGGCCAGCGATCTCCGGTCAGGTTTGCCAGGTCCGCACCGTCCAACGTGCCTGGCATGGTGATATCGGTCAGCAACAGGTCGACAAAATCCGCGCTCTGCTCGAGGAATGTCAGCGCCGAATCGGCGCTTTCCCGAGGCTCCACGACAAACCCTTCGTCCTCCAGGATTTCGCACAGGAATTCCAGTATCGTCGGGTCATCCTCAACAACGAGAATCAGACGCGTGGTGGCCTGTCCGTCGCCCTTCGGCATCGAATTCATAAAGTGACTCTCCTTGATCCCGCCAATGGTTTACGCGGTTTCAGCCGCTCTGAAAGTTATGAGCGACGCACTCGCGAGAAATTCATTCCAAGTACAGACCGACCGCCGAACGTCACCCCAGACGCCCCAAACGCTCCAAACGCTCCAAACGCAGCGCAACGCTTTGTCTGTATATCCATACAGATAAAGCTTGCTCTCGGGCCGATCCCTGACCATGCTATCGCCCCATGAAACCTGCTCAGGAAAAGGGCGTTATGCGGTTGTACCTGTGTGAGAAACCGTCCCAGGCCAAGGACATCGCTGCGGTGCTTGGCGCCACACGGCGCGGTGACGGCTGTTGGTTGGGCGCGAACGTCACGGTGACCTGGTGCATCGGCCATCTGCTGGAAACCGCCCCGCCCGATGCCTACGATGCCCGCTACAAGCGCTGGGTACTGGCGGACCTGCCCATCGTGCCGGCGCAATGGAAAATGACCGTCAAGCCAAAAACCGCCAGCCAGTACAAGGCGGTCAAGCGCCTGCTGGGGGAAGCCAAGGAACTGGTGATCGCCACCGACGCCGACCGGGAAGGCGAAATGATCGCCCGGGAGCTGGTGGAGCACTGCCGCTATCGCGGGCCGATCCAGCGGCTGTGGCTGTCGGCCCTCGACGAAGCCTCGATCCGCAAGGCCCTGGCCGCCCTCAAGCCGGGAGCCGAAACCTTCAACCTGTATCACTCGGCCCTGGGTCGCTCCCGGGCCGACTGGCTGATCGGCATGAACATGAGTCGCCTGTTCACGTTGCTGGGACGTCAGTCCGGTTACCAGGGCGTGCTGCCGGTGGGTCGGGTGCAGACGCCGACCCTGCGACTGGTGGTGGACCGCGACCGCAGCATCGCCGACTTCGTGCCGGTCGCCTATTGGGCCATCGATGTGCAACTGCGCCACGATGGCACGGCCTTCACTGCCCAGTGGCGCGCCGCCCCGGACGCCTGCGACGACCAGGAGCGCTGCCTGAACCAGGCCCTGGCCCGCGATGCCGCCCAGGCCATGAGCAACGCCCATACCGCCCTGGTGACCAAGGTGCGCACCGAACGCCTGCGTGAAGCGGCACCGCTGCCATTCGACCTGGGCACCCTGCAGGAAGTCTGCTCGAAGAAACTCGGCCTCGGCGCCCAGGAAACCCTGGACATCGCCCAGTCGCTCTATGAAACCTACAAAGTCATTACCTATCCCCGCAGCGATTGCGGCTACCTGCCCTTGAGCCAGCACAGCGAAGCCCCCGCCATCCTGGCCGCCCTCGCCCAGGCCGACCCGGGCCTCGCGCCGCTGCGTGAACACCTGCAACCGCAACGCAAATCCCGGGCCTGGAACGACGCCAAGGTCAGCGCCCACCACGGCATCATTCCCACCGCCGCGGCGAAGAACCTCGACAAGCTCGCTGGCAAGCAACGGGCCGTCTATACGCTGATTCGCGCGCGCTACCTGGCGCAGTTCCTGCCCAACCATGAGTACGACCGGACCCAGGCCGACTTCGATTGCGCCGGCCAGGCGCTGCGGGCCGTGGGCAAGCAGATCGTCGAGCCCGGCTGGAAACGCGCCTTGCCCGAAGCCTTGGCCCCCGCCAAGGGACGTGAAGCGGCGCAACCACAGACCTTGCCAGCACTGGTCGAAGGTCACGACTGTGACGTGGACGAAGTGACACTCAAGGACCTGTGGACCCAGCCTCCCAAGCCGTTCACCGAAGGCGACCTGATCAAGGCGATGAAGAACGTCGCCAAACTGGTGGAAGATCCACTGCTCAAGCAGAAGCTCAAGGACACCACCGGCATCGGCACCGAAGCGACCCGGGCTTCGATCATCCAGGGCTTGCTCGATCGCGGCTACCTGGTGAAAAACGGCAAAGCCTTGTCCGCCACCCCGGCGGCCTTCAGCCTGATCGACGCCGTCCCCCGCGCCATCGCCGACCCCGGCACCACCGCCATCTGGGAACAGGCGCTGGACATGGTGCAAAGCGGTGAGATGAGCCTGGAGGAATTCGTCACCCGGCAAGCCGCCTGGATGAGCAAGCACATTGCCCGTTGCCAGGGCATGAGCCTGACCATCAGCGGCCCGGCCAGCCGCGCCGCAGCGCCCTGGAAGAAAAAGCGCAAGCCGGCCAAAAACCAAAACAACCTGAAGCACCTTGTGGCGAGGGGATTTATCCCCGCTGGGGCGCGAAGCGGCCCTAAACACCAACACCTCGTATATCAGATAGATCGAGGCGACTCACTTGGGGCCGCTTCGCAGCCCAGCGGGGATAAATCCCCTCGCCACAAATAATCCCAAACCTGACCTGCCCCCACTGCGCGCTCCAAGATTTTTCATACCCAAACCATTTTGTCCGACAATATGTAGTGAACAAAAATAATCACTACAAAACCGTTGACGACGCCGATTTGCCCTTGCATGATGCAGACGTCTCCCCGATCGGGAGTACAGGCAACCGTTTGAGCAAGCTCGTCTGACCGCCGAGCTGTTTTTTTGGATAAGGGACTGCCCACAAGGCAGATTGAAGGTGCTGACCTGGCATGACCGTCCGGTAACAAGGACGAGAAACGTCGGTGAAGGTCCTCATGACGCGAGTGGTCGACCCTCGAAAGTTGACACTGCCTTAAGGTTCTTCGCTGTTTCTCTTCGTTGTAGCGCATTTGCGTAGCAGCCCTTCGATAGCACTACACAACCGATGCACGGCTCCGTTGAAGTCTGACGGACGAACGCTGACGGCCTGGTTTCGGTCGCAGGCAGGCACTGACCGAGAAGCGAAATCTTTGCGAACCACCAGACAGATCAACCAAATGGTCAAGGGGCTTACACATGAATCTGAACAATCAACCATCTATTGATGAACTGGCTCGCATGTTCGCAGCACACAAGGACACACTCGACAGCCATATCCTGTGGATCAGCAAGACTGGCCAGGTCCACATGGATTGCCTGTCGCCCTACGCGCACGAAGGCGAGTTCGAACAGCACCAACAAGACCTGTGCGCCCGGCTGAAGATGTACCGCCGCGGCCAAGGTTACGTGGGCAAGAAGGCTGCGGCCGACAAGGACTTTATCGGTCGCGTGCTGCAAACGCTGACCCAGGCCTGGCAGTCGGTCCAAAACACTTCGCAAGTGCAGGTCATCGACCGCTTCTGCTGATCGCAGTTGAAAAAAAGGCCCGTTCCTGGTGGAGGAACGGGCCTTTTCTTTGCGGCCTGGTGGCCTGTACTCAAATGAGCCTCACTAGAACACCGACCAACCGATTCGCTGGCTGAGCAATTCCAGCGCCGCCATGCCGGCCAGGGAATTTCCGGCGGCGTTGAGCTCCGGCGACCAGACGCACACCGTGAAGCGCCCCGGTACCACGGCGACAATCCCGCCGCCCACGCCGCTCTTGCCAGGCAGACCGACACGGTAGGCAAAATTACCCGCCTCGTCGTACAGCCCGCTGGTCGCCATGATGGAGTTGACCTGCTGGGTCTGGCGGGCACTCAGGATCTGTTCGCCGCTGTGCTTGCAGAAGCCGTCGTTGGCCAGGAAACAGAACGCTCGGGCCAGGTCGATACAGCTCATCCGCAGCGCACAGTGACTGAAATAACTGCGCAACACCGCTTCCACGTCGTTATGGAAGTTACCGAACGATTGCATCAAGTAAGCCATCGCCGCGTTCCGGGCGCGGTGCTGGTATTCCGACTCAGCGACCTTGCCATCCACCATCACCTGGGGATTGCCCGACAGGCGTCGTACAAAATCACGCATCGACAACGCCGGGGCGGCGAAACGCGACTGGTTGATATCGCAGATCACCAGGGCGCCGGCGTTGATGAATGGGTTGCGTGGGCGACCGCGCTCGAACTCCAGCTGCACCAGGGAATTGAACGGCTGGCCGGACGGCTCATGGCCCAGGCGCTCCCAGATGGCTTCGCCGGAATGCTCGATAGCCTGCACCAGGCTGAACACCTTGGAAATACTCTGTACCGAAAACGGCGTTTCGGCATCACCTGCGCAATACATCTCGCCGTCGTTGCCATACACGGCAATGCCCAACTGGTTGCCAGGCACGCTGCCCAGGGCCGGAATGTAGTTGGCCACCTTGCCCTGACCAATCAGGGGGCGGACCGCATCGAGGATCTCGTTCAACAGTGCTTGCATGTGCGGGGGTCCAGTCATTTCATTCCCCGTTCGAGTGCGGGGATACAGACCCTAGACGCTGGTGGACGGGATCAGAGCACACTCATGTATCAAGCCGCTCACCTTTCGCTGGGAAGGAGAGTAGCTGTGGGAGCGAGGCTTGCCCGCGATAAAGTCCATGCGGTTCCTCCTGGAACCGAGTCGCTGCCTCGCGGGCAAGCCTTGCTCCCACAGAGCACACAATCGAGCGGTCTATAGTGAAAGACCAACCGGCAGGAGGATACGATGCGCCAGATCATGCAGAAAGAACCCTGGTGGGCCTCGCCGCCCAGGCCAGGACAGGATGAAAGCGAGTTGGAATGGGGCTGGCTGGTGATTTACAGCGAAGGCGAGCCACGCTTCGAATTCGTCAGGGAACGCCCTTCGGACGAACAGATCCGTCACCGCAAGGGTTGTCGCGTCACGCTTGGTGCAGAATGAACCCGCCCGTCACGGCTTGATGTCGGGCAGCGCCACCCCCTGATTCGCCAGCTCCGCCTCCACCAGGTTGCCTTCGATTTCTTCGTCCAGGTAGTACACCGGTGCCAGCACACCACTGAGGGGATGCTTGAGTGACTTGAACCAGGCTTCATCGAACGCGGCGCTCAGGCTTTTGCGAATCTGCGCCTCCATTTCCGGCCGCTCGCCTTCGTGGATGACCGCGCGAACACCTGCCACGCCCACCGAAATCAGTGCCCCTACCGCCTTCCCGGCCACGGCTGCGGCCGCACTGGCCGCCCCTCGCGTGGCAAATTGGGCTTCGATCTTTTCACTGGTGCGTTGCGCCACCGTGGCAATCACTGCATCCGACGGACCCGCCCCCGTGTCGGCGGCCTTGTTGACGTGGTCGATCAACGCGGCGTAGGCCGGCAGCGTATTCAGCGGCTCGGTGTGGACCATCTCATACAACGAAGCATTGCGCGCCGCCGGTGGTCCCAGGTTGATCGCGGTAATGCCGTGCAGGCGCCGGTTCATCAGCTCGTCTGGGATTTGATGCCTCTGTGCGATCACCTGGGCCTGCTGATTGAGCAGGCGCACGTAATAACTTGTCGCGGCGGCCCTGATCGCTTCAGGATCGATCTCCACGGCCACCGGTTCCAGCACCCGCTCGCGATACTGCTCTTGAAGGTAGAGTGCCAGGCGGTTGGAGGCGGAATCCGCTTCGCCCTTGGCACTGGCGGCGTACCAGCTGACCTTCACCGCCATCCATTCCTGGGTCCAATAGCTGCTGAACCAGGGGATGAACTCAGCCTCGGTCCGTTCGTACACCAGCACCCGCCAATGCTCCATCGACCCACGGGCATAGACTTCAGCCTGCCCGATAGCGCTTTTGGAAGCCGCGATGAGCTGCTGGTCGACCTGCCGCCAGGTGTCCTGGGCAACCGCGCTCACCTGCTGGCCGCGCGGGGGTGTGGCGCACCCCGCCAGAGCGATCAAAACGGCCAGCATCAGCGAACGCAGCACGATCGCGCCACCCCGGATTCATGTCATCCATGGCATTGAGTATAGGTGGCAGGAAACAACAAAGCTGACCCACCGCTATCGCGAGCAGGCTCGCTCCCACAGGGGATTCGCGGTGGACGCTGTTGTCATGAACACCTCAGGACCACTGTGGGGGCGAGCCTGCTCGCGATGGCGGCGGTACAGTCGACATCAATAACGCAAGCTGACCCTCAGCCCAGCGCCGTGTCGAGGAACATCATTACCGCGAACCCCATCATCAAGCCCAGAGTAGCCGGGGTTTCATGGCCGTTGCGGTGGGTTTCGGGAATCACCTCGTGGGACACCACGAAAATCATCGCCCCGGCCGCCAGGCCCAGACTGATGGGATAGGCCACGGCCACGCCCGACGACATGCCCAGGCCGATCACCGCCCCCAACGGCTCCATCAGCCCCGAGCCGACCGCAATCAACGCGGCCCGCAGGGTACTGATGCCGGTGACTCGCAGGGCCATGGCAATGGCGAGCCCTTCGGGAATGTCCTGGATAGCAATCGCCGTGGTCAGGGGCAGGCCGACCTTGAAGTCACCGTCGGCAAAACTGACGCCGATGGCCATGCCCTCCGGCAAGTTGTGCAAGGTAATCGCGAGCACGAACAGCCAGACGCGATTGATGCGTTCGGCTTGCGGCCCACGCCGGCCGCTCAATTCGTGTTCGTGGGGAATAAACCGGTCAAGGCCGATCATCAGCGCAACGCCCAACCCCAGGCCCAGCACCACGACAAACGCAGCGAGCAGCTGATTGCCGCAAATCACTCGGGCGGCTTCGATGCCGGGCAATATCAGCGAAAACGAACTGGCGGCCAGCATCATGCCGGCGGCAAAGCCCAACATGATGTCCTGGGTGCGAGAGGAGATATCCCGCAACACCACGGCCATGATTGCGCCCAAGGCCGTGGCGGCGAATCCGGAGGTTCCGCCCAGCACCGCATAGCCCAGGTGGTGACGGTCGGCGCCTACCAATGCGTTATAACCGCTGTAGAGCAACAACGCAGCGACCACCGCCAGCCCGAGCCAGAAGCTCGCGCCCAGCAGCAGGTTGTCGTGCAGGGGATCCAGCCAGGTGCGCCAGGGCGATCGGATCCGGGAAGTCGGCTGGTCCATCAAATATCCTTACAGGCTTTAGCCAGGCCCTATGAAAGATTCAGCGAGGAAGCCAGGCCCCCTCGCCGCGTTGTACCTACAGTTTGTCACCTTGCATTCCCGAACCCAAGTCGGCACCTGTGGTGGGGTCGCTCTCGGGGTTGGACATCGTCCGCGCCTTCATGTCCATCAGCAGGGCTTCGTCTTTTTTACTCAGCTGTACGCTGGCCAGGCCATCGCCGCCGTCCACCGCCGGCGTGGGGTTTTCGACGAACTCCCAGTCGTCACCCTGGTTCCACGGGCCGCGAACAGCCGGCTCGCCCTGGGACATGTTGAAGTACACGTTGGTGAACTCCGGCATGCCTGGCAATTTACCTTGAGGAAAATTGGGCTGGATGGAATGCAGGGCTTTTTCAAATGACAACTGGTGTGCGATCTCCCGGGTCATCAGGAAACCCAATGCCTCTTTTACACCCGGATCGTCGGTGACGTTCATCAGCCGTTCATAGACAATTTTCGCCCGGGCCTCGGCCGCGATGTTGGAGCGCATGTCCGCGGTCGGCTCGCCGATGGTGTCGACGTAGGCTGCGGTCCAAGGCACACCCGCCGAGTTGGTCAGGGGCGAACCGGCGCCGTACAGCAGGCTGGTGATATGCGAATCGTTGCCGGCACCGTTGATGTCCCGGTACAGCTGCCCTTCCTTTTCCACGCCTTCGGCCATCTTGCCCTTGGCGCCCTTGTTCAGCATCACGATGATCGAACCGATGATCTCCAGATGGCTGAGTTCCTCGGTGGCGATGTCCATGAGCAGATCCTTGCGACCCGGATCATCCTCGGAGAGCGCCTGGGTGAAATAACGAGAGGCCGCCGCCAACTCCCCCTGGGCCCCACCGAACTGTTCCAGCAGCAGGTTGGCAAGACCTGGATTCGGTTCTGCCACACGCACGGTGTACTGCAGTCGCTTATTATGTAGAAACATGTTTGAACTCCTCGATCAGGGCACAACTTATGGGCCTACCGACAAACGGCAGACTGACGAATATCTGAATAAATAAAGGAAATTAAATTTACTTTTTACTCAATAACGACAGCAGGCGGAAAACTCGATCACGCCAATCTTCAAATCATTGAATAACGCAGCCAATGGGTATTTTTATAGCTTGGCAGTACAAGCCCCCTGTCAGCGCCAAGGGGCCTGCCTGTCATGGCGTGTTACGACTTGCGCCCACCGCCGTGGCTACTTTCACCGCCCTTCTTGCCGGCTTCCGAAGCTTTTTCCCGGTCGTTGGCGAAATTGCCACCCGATGCCTGTCCGCCTTTGCGACCAGCTTCCGAAGCACGCTCAGGGTCGTTGGCAAAATTGCCACCGGACGCCTGCCCGCCCTTGCGCCCAGCCTCTGCGGCACGTTGAGGGTCATTGGCGAAATTGCCGCCGGACGCCTGGCCACCTTTGCGGCCGGCCTCCGAAGCGCGTGCAGGATCGTTGGCAAAATTGCCCCCGGACGCTTGCCCGCCTTTTTTCCCGGCTTCCGATGCCTTTTCACGATCGTTAGCGAAATTGCCAGGGTTTTTATTGCCTGTATTAGCCATTTCATTCACCTCGTTAGTTACTATCCGCGAACCTGTCGGCTCGTATTATTCGGAGAACACGAGGCCGATAAGGTTTGAACAGAGTTCGGCAACCGGCGACGAACGGTCAGCACTTGTGAGTTCATTAAAAACACACAATCCGATGCTATCGAACAAGCGGCAGCCGATAAATTCACTTAAATAATTAAAGGCTATCGACGGACCTGAAACAGGCCGGCAAAAAGCCCAATGAACAGTGCGTGTCTTTCCACGCCGTCCGCCAAAGGCCGGATGGCGCCGGCACCCCACTGCACCGGTCTCGTCACCCATACCTCGCGCCGTTCCAGGAAGCCAAAACTCGCGGGCTGCCGGCGTTATCTTGCACCGCCGCACTGTCCGGCTTGCGGCGTCCGGGCACCCTGTCGCCACTGCCCGGATATAGACGTGCCGTTAATCAGGGAGAAATCGGATCACTGGCCGGGAAGGTTTCCTCCAGCGCATCGTCCAGTTGCTCATTGGTCACGTCCCGCTCCCCGACCTTGCCACTGCGCTCGCAATGGCAGTCGGGCGCCGGACAGGGTTCGCCATTGGGGTGCTGCTCGGCGCAGGCCTGACTGCAATAGGCCTCGCCGTCATGGTTGAACATCCGCTGTGGGTCCACCTCACATTGGCAATCGGGGCAGCCGCATTTCATCTTCGATTCGCTCATGCTTTTTCTCCTAGGAGCCCACCAGCAACTGGACCTCGAGATTGGCTGCCGCGATACCGTGCTTGACCACGTACACCTCGGCGTCCCAGCCTTTGGTCAGGTTGCGGTAGGACTGGATGCCAAGGGCCGTGCCGCTGCTCCATTCCATGACGTCACCGACGTCGATGTCATTGGCCGAACGCAACTCAAGCACGGTGTGGCCTTCCTCCTGCGCCACGTACACACCCACCATTGCGCTCAGTCGATTGATGGCTCGTACCTCTCCGCTGGTCTGATTCATACACCTCCTCTATGCGCCGGTTGGCGAACGGCCGGCCCTGGGTCGGCCGCTCTTCACGTTCAGCGCTTGGCTTCGGTATGGGGATTGTCGGAGCGTTCCAGGAACGCCTGGGTGATCTCCGGCAAGTGGTCGCGCAGCCAATCGGCCATGGCGATCTCTTGTGGCAGGATCTGCTCGCAGGCCCGCTGGGTCTCGACGTCGCCGGCCGCTTTCGCCGCCGCGATCAGCACGGTATAGGAAGCGATTTCCAGGTTTTCGAACACGTAGCCGCTCATCGCGCCCTTGACCACCTCATCGCTCATGGTCATGCCACCGACCGCCTGACCGAAAGCCATGAGCTTGCCGGCCATGTCCTTGATCATCGATGTGCTGCCGCCCAGTCGCTGGATGCATTGCTCCACCAGCTTCTGTTGCCCGAGGGTTTCCTGCAGATGCTCTTCGATGCGGGCCTTGAGCACCGGGTAGTGCTTCAGCCGCTCGGCCTGGGCCTTGAGCATTTTTTCCGCTTGCTGCTCCATGGCATGGGCGTCGTTGAGCCAGTCCAGCAGGTTCTCTTTAGGCGTTGCCATTTCCTTCTCCTTTTCCGTGGTCGAGACTGCACCGCAGCGCGACGGTTCTGAAATACCGCACATAAAAGTGGATGTTCCAGGCAGCGGGAAAGTTTGAAGAAAGCGCGATGCAGGGCGACGAAAGGCACGGGTGGCGGTTCGGCTTGCATTTGTGTTGAATGTTCTGCCCCTTCGCGAGCAGGCTCGCTCCCACAGGAGGTCACCGCTGTCCCCTGTGGGAGCGAGCCTGCTCGCGAAGGCAATTTGTCAGCGACATCAATGTAAGCTGACGCCCGAAGGTCCGGGCTCAATGCATCCCCAATCGAGCACCCAGGTCCTGATCCTTGAGGGTATCGAACAGCGCCTGCGCCGCCGCCGAGAGTTCATGCCCCGGTTTGGTCAGCACACCAATGGCGCGCTCCGCCACAGGATCGCCCAGGGTGATGCAGCGGGCACCGAGTTCATGCATTTGCCCGACGCACAACGCCGGCACCGCGCTCACCCCCAGGCCGCTGGCGACCATGCGTCCGACCGTCGCCAACTGATGGCTCTCGAACTCCACTGGCAGCTTCATGCCCCGGGCCTGGAGATGCTCCTCCAGCATCACCCGCACGGTGGAGGGCCGTTGCAGGGTGATGAACGGCTGTTCCAACAAGGTCTGCCACTGGATTTCGCTGCGTTGGGCCAACGGCGAATCCAACGGTACCACCGCGACGAAACGATCCAGGTACAACGGCGTGAACGCCAGGGATGAACCCTGCAGCGGCTCGAACGCAACGCCCAGTTCGACGTGACGGTCACGCACCATCTCCAGCACCTGTTCGTTGATCACATCGTTGACCGTGACGTTGACATTCGGATAGCGGACGCGGAAGGTCTTGAGGATCGGTGGCAGCAGGTTGCCGGCGAACGACGGCATGGCCGCCAGGGTCACCCGTCCGCGTTGCAAGGTGAAGCGCTGGCGCATCTCATCCTCGGCGTTGTCCCAGTCGGCAATCAGCCGCCGGGCCAGGGGCAACAGGGATTCACCCTCAGGCGTCAGGGCCACGTTGCGGGTGTTGCGGCTGAACAGGCGCCCGCCCAAGCCTTCTTCCAGGGCCTTGATGGTCAGGCTCAGGGCCGACTGGGACAGATGCAGTCGCTCACACGCCACGGCGAAGCTCAGGCTTTGGGCCACGGCCAGAAAGGCACGGATCTGCTTGAGGGTCATGGTCGCTACGCTCCCAGCGGCAAGCGGTGAGTTTCAAGCCGCAAGAATGTGTGGCGGCAATTGTTGAGATTTATCAATCAATCCAATCTAAAAATCAACTTAACAAATATATGACTTGGCGTAACACTGCATTCCATTGCGACCCCATCAAGAATAAAAGAGGTGTCTATGGCAGGTTTCGACAAACGCGTGAACTCCTATGAAGAAGCGCTGGCGGGCTTGAAGGATGGTATGACCGTCATCGCCGGTGGCTTCGGTCTGTGCGGCATTCCGGAAAACCTGATCGCCGAGATCAAGCGCAAGGGCATCCGCGACCTCACCGTGGTGTCCAACAACTGCGGCGTCGATGGCTTCGGCCTCGGCGTGCTCCTGGAAGATCGGCAGATCCGCAAAGTGATTGCCTCCTACGTGGGCGAGAACGCCCTCTTCGAGCAGCAGTTGTTGAGCGGCGAGATCGAAGTCCAACTCACCCCCCAAGGCACCCTCGCGGAAAAAATGCGCGCCGGCGGTGCAGGCATCCCCGCGTTCTTTACCGCCACCGGCGTCGGTACTCCGGTGGCCGAAGGCAAGGAAGTGCGTGAGTTCCATGGTCGTCAGTACTTGATGGAAGAGTCCATCACCGGCGACTTCGCCATCGTCAAAGGCTGGAAAGCCGACCACTTCGGCAACGTGGTCTATCGCCACACCGCCCAGAACTTCAACCCACTGGCCGCCACGGCGGGCAAGATCACCGTGGTCGAAGTCGAAGAGATCGTCGAACCCGGCGAGCTGGACCCGACGCAGATCCATACCCCTGGCATCTACGTCGACCGGGTCATCTGCGGCACGTTCGAGAAGCGCATCGAACAGCGCACCGTACGCAAGTGATCCCCAGCCTCCAGCCACAGAAGGAATAACGACATGGCACTTTCCCGCGAACAAATGGCTCAACGCGTCGCCCGCGAAATGCAGGACGGCTACTACGTGAACCTGGGCATCGGCATTCCCACCCTGGTCGCCAACTACATCCCCGAAGGCATGGAAGTCATGCTGCAATCGGAAAACGGCTTGCTCGGCATGGGCGCGTTCCCCACCGAGGCCGAGGTCGATGCCGACATGATCAATGCCGGCAAGCAGACCGTTACCGCGCGCATCGGCGCATCGATCTTTTCTTCGGCCGAATCGTTCGCCATGATCCGCGGCGGTCACATCGACCTGACCGTGCTCGGCGCGTTCGAGGTGGATGTCGAAGGCAACATCGCCTCGTGGATGATCCCCGGCAAGCTGGTCAAGGGCATGGGCGGGGCGATGGACCTGGTGGCCGGTGCCGAGAACATCATCGTCACCATGACCCATGCGTCGAAGGACGGCGAATCGAAACTGCTCCCCCGTTGCAGCCTGCCGCTGACTGGCGCCGGTTGCATCAAGCGCGTGCTGACCGACCTGGCCTACCTGGAAATCCAGGATGGCGCCTTCATCCTGAAAGAACGGGCCCCAGGCGTCAGCGTCGAGGAAATCGTCGCCAAGACCGCCGGCAAATTGATCGTGCCGGACCATGTGCCTGAAATGCAGTTCGCTGCCCAATGAGGAGAGATGCGATGCAAGAAGTCGTGATTGTCGCCGCCACCCGTACCGCCATCGGCAGCTTCCAGGGTTCGCTGGCGTCCATTGCCGCACCGGAACTCGGTGCAGCGGTGATCCGTCGCCTGCTGGAACAGACCGGCCTTTCCGGCGAGCAGGTCGATGAAGTGATTCTTGGCCAGGTGCTGACCGCAGGCTCCGGGCAGAACCCGGCGCGCCAGGCGTCGATCCTGGCCGGGCTGCCCCATGCCGTGCCCGCGATGACCCTGAACAAGGTCTGTGGTTCGGGGCTCAAGGCGTTACACCTCGGTGCCCAGGCTATCCGCTGTGGCGATGCCGACGTCATCATCGCCGGCGGCATGGAAAACATGAGCCTGGCCCCCTACGTACTGCCGGCTGCCCGCACAGGCCTGCGCATGGGCCATGCGCAGATGATCGACAGCATGATCACCGATGGCTTGTGGGATGCTTTCAACGATTACCACATGGGCATCACCGCCGAGAACCTGGTGGACAAGTACGGCATCAGTCGCGAGGAGCAGGACGCCTTTGCCGCCGCCTCCCAGCAGAAAGCCGTGGCCGCGATTGAGGGTGGCCGGTTCGCCGATGAGATCACGCCGATCCAGATTCCCCAGCGCAAGGGCGACCCGCTGACCTTTGCCACCGACGAACAACCACGGGCCGGCACCACCGCCGAATCCCTGGGCAAACTCAAGCCCGCCTTCAAGAAGGACGGCAGCGTCACCGCTGGCAACGCTTCGTCACTCAATGACGGTGCGGCGGCGGTGCTGCTGATGAGCGCCGACAAAGCCAAGGCGCTGGGCTTGCCGGTACTGGCGAAAATCAGTGCCTACGCCAACGCCGGCGTCGACCCGGCCATCATGGGCATCGGCCCGGTTTCGGCCACCCGCCGCTGCCTGGACAAGGCCGGCTGGTCCCTGGAGCAACTGGACCTGATCGAAGCCAACGAAGCCTTTGCCGCCCAGTCGTTGGCCGTGGCCAGGGAATTGAAGTGGGACATGGACAAGGTCAACGTCAATGGCGGCGCCATCGCCCTGGGCCACCCGATCGGTGCTTCGGGCTGCCGGGTGCTGGTGTCGTTGCTGCATGAGATGATCAAGCGCGACGCCAAGAAAGGCCTGGCAACGCTGTGCATCGGCGGCGGCCAGGGCGTGGCCCTGGCCCTGGAACGGCCATAACCGGCAACGGGCTCAACGGTGGCTGAGCGGACCCACGAATATCCGCACTGCCACCGGCACCACCACCGGCGCAACCTCGGTTGCGCCGGTTTTTTTTGCCTGCTGACTGTCGGGGTGATGTTGGCTGTGATGGCGCTGTCGCGAGCAGGCTCGCTCCCACAGGGGATCTGCGCCGGTCACAGAATGTGTGTCCACGGAAGACCCATTGTGGGAGCGAGCCTGCTCGCGATAGCGGTGGGTCAGCAACGATGATGTTGAATCTAATGGCGCTGTCGCGGGCAAGCCTTGCTCCCACGATGTCCGGTGGTGAATGGACTGTCGTGACCACGCAGCTTTCCGGTGGGAGCAAAGCTTGCTCGCAACCTCGGTTGCGCCGGTTTTTTTTGCCTGCTGACTGTCGGGGTGATGTTGGCTGTGATGGCGCTATCGCGAGCAGGCTCGCTCCCACAGGGGATCTGCGCCGGTCACAGAATGTGTGTCCACGGAAGACCCATTGTGGGAGCGAGCCTGCTCGCGATAGCGGTGGGTCAGCAACGATGATGTTGAATCTAATGGCGCTGTCGCGGGCAAGCCTTGCTCCCACGATGTCCGGTGGTGAATGGACTGTCGTGACCACGCAGCTTTCCGGTGGGAGCAAAGCTTGCTCGCAACCTCGGTTGCGCCGGTTTTTTTGCCTGCTGACCGTCGGGGTGGTGTTGGCTGTGATGGCGCCATCGCGAGCAGGCTCGCTCCCACAGGGGATCTGCGCCGGTCACAGAATGTGTGTCCACGGAAGATCCATTGTGGGAGCGAGCCTGCTCGCGATAGCGGTGGGTCAGCAACGATGATGTTGAATCCATTGGCGCTGTCGCGGGCAAGCCTTGCTCCCACGATGTTCAGTGGTGAATGGACTGTCGTGACCACGCGGCTTTCCGGTGGGAGCAAAGCTTGCTCGCGATAGCGGCCGATCAGGCCCCTGCGCCAAACCGGTCACGGCTGTTGGTCAGATGCAGCCACATGGCAGCGCGGGCGGCGTCCGGGTCCTGGCGTTGGATGGCGTTGAAGATGGCCTCGTGTTCGAGGTTGGCCAACTGCGCCAGTTTCCCCAGGTCAACCTGACCCCTTTCGGCCACGTTCACCCGAGTCCTGGGGATCATTGCGCTGCCCAGGTGCTGCATGACTTCGACAAAACAGGTGTTGTCCGTGGCCTCGGCGATGAGCAGATGGAAACGCCGGTCGGCTTCGACGCAGCTGTCGTTGTTGCTGAGCAACCGCTGGTAGTCATCCAGCGCCTGGCGCATCTGCTGCAAATGCTGTTCGCTGCGGCGTTGGGCCGCCAAGGCAGCCGCCTGGGTTTCCAGGCCCAGGCGCAGTTCCAGGATGCCCCGCACCCCTGCCGCGGTATCGACATTGAGGCGCAGCCCCGGCTCGCCGGTTTGCTCCAGCACGAAGGTGCCGATGCCATGGCGCGTCTCCACCAGGCCCGAAGCCTGCAACTTGGAAATCGCCTCGCGCACCACCGTGCGGCTGACACCATGCTCCAGCACGATGGCGCCTTCGGAGGGCAGCTTCTGTCCCGGTTTCAATTGCCCCAGCAGGATGCTCTGGCTGAGCTTCGCCACCAGATCATGGGCCAGATTGTGGGTACGTTTGCGCTGGGGCGCGTCGGTGTCTTGCATCGCCGGGGTTCCTCGAATACAGGCTGACTGATCCTACCACCGGCGGGCTGGAGCATGTACACCATGGCAAGGGCAAACTTGTATGACAACACACCAAATATCAAGATTTCCTTGGCTACCCATTCAGTTGAAAGACCTCCTTCATGCAACCACCCACACGGCACAAATTGCTCTCAAGCTCCTTATAAACCAATAAATACGGCATAAGCAGCGCCATCACCCTCTCCAAACATCATGAAAAACAACTTGTCATCGAAAAAAATCAAGTTGTATGATGTCTATCAACATCGACACCTGCTCGATGCCCGCATAAAAACAATGAGTGGGAGAGAAAAACCAGTGAACACATCCAGCCTCAAGGCAAATGCCGGCGCGGATCCAGTGCTGTCGTCGGCCATTTCCAAGGTCAAGCGCCATATCCTGCCGCTGTTCGTCATCATGTTTATCGTGAACTACATCGACCGTGTGAACATCGGCTTCGTGCGTGCCCACATGGAGCACGACCTGGGCATCGGTGCGGCAGCCTACGGCTTCGGCGCCGGGCTGTTCTTCATCGGCTACGCACTGTTCGAAGTCCCTTCCAACATCCTGCTGCAAAGAATCGGCGCGCGCATCTGGCTGACCCGCATCATGCTCACCTGGGGCCTGGTGGCAGCCGGCATGGCCTTCATCCAGAACGAAACCCACTTCTACATCCTGCGTTTCTTGCTGGGTGTGGCCGAGGCCGGTTTCTTTCCCGGAGTGATCTATTACTTCACCCGCTGGCTCCCCGCCGTCGAGCGCGGCAAAGCCATCGCCATCTTCCTCAGCGGTTCGGCGATCGCTTCGTTGATCTCCGGCCCATTGTCCGGATTGTTGCTGCAGATCAACGGCCTGGGCATGCACGGCTGGCAATGGATGTATTTCATCGAAGGGATGTTCTCTGTCGGCCTGTGCTTCTTCGTCTGGTTCTGGCTGGACTCCAAGCCCCACGATGCCAAGTGGCTGGACCGTGAAGAACAGGACGCACTGGTGAAAACCATCGATGACGAACAACGGGCCCGCGAAGCGGCGACCCCGGTCAAGTTGTCCATCGGCCAGTTGCTCAAGGATCGCCAGATCATCCTGTTCTGCCTGATCTACTTCTTCATTCAACTGACGATCTACGCCGCCACGTTCTGGCTGCCGAGCATCATCAAGAAGATGGGCGACCTCAGCGACTTCCAGGTCGGGCTGTTCAACTCGATTCCCTGGCTGCTGTCGATTGTCGGCATGTACGCCTTCGCCTCGCTGTCGGCCAAATGGAAGTTCCAGCAAGCCTGGGTCGCGGCTGCGCTGCTGATTGCAGCGGCGGGGATGTTCATGTCGACCGTCGGCGGGCCGATCTTTGCCTTCGTCGCCATCTGCTTCGCGGCCCTGGGCTTCAAGTCGGCGTCTTCGCTGTTCTGGCCGATCCCCCAGGCGTACCTGGATGCACGGGTGGCTGCCGGGGTCATTGCGCTGATCAACTCGGTGGGCAACCTTGGCGGGTTCGTCGCCCCGACGACGTTCGGCCTGCTGGAGGAGCACACCGGTTCGATCCAGGGCGGTCTCTACGGCTTGGCGGGCACGTCCATCATCGCTGCAATCATCGTCTTTGCCGCGCGCAATGTGCCCAAGCCCAAAACCGCCACGACACCGGCCAATCCGGTGGCCAGCCACATCTGATCATTCGCTTCGTTCAAGGATAAAAACAATGAATTCCCAAGAAACCAGCAAAGCCCCGATCATCACCAGCATGCAGATCGTACCCGTGGCCGGCCATGACGGTATGTTGCTGAACCTCAGCGGCGCCCATGGCCCGTTCTTCACCCGCAACGTCGTCATTCTCAAGGACAATGCCGGCCGTACCGGCGTCGGCGAAGTGCCCGGCGGCGAGCGCATTCGCCAAACCCTCGAGGACGCCCGGGCGCTGGTGGTCGGCAACCCCATTGGCACCTACCAGAAGATCCTCAACAGCGTCCGCCAGGCGTTCGCCGACCGCGATGCCGGGGGCCGCGGCCTGCAGACCTTCGACCTGCGTATCACCATCCATGCGGTCACCGGCCTGGAAGCGGCCTTGTTGGATCTGCTCGGCCAGCACTTGGACGTACCGGTCGCCGCCCTGCTCGGCGAAGGCCAGCAGCGCGATGAAGTGAAGATGCTGGGTTATCTGTTCTACGTCGGTGATCGCCAGCAGACCGACCTGCCCTACCGCAGCGAGCCGGATGCCGACAACGACTGGTTCCGAGTACGCCATGAGAAGGCCCTGGACGCCGCCGCCGTGGTGCGCCTGGCCGAAGCGGCCCATACGCGCTACGGCTTCCAGGACTTCAAACTCAAGGGCGGCGTGCTCAGGGGCGACGAAGAGATCGAAGCGGTCACCGCCCTGGCCGAACGCTTCCCCCAGGCCCGCATAACCCTGGACCCGAACGGCGCCTGGTCGCTCAAGGAAGCCGTCCGCCTGTGCCGTGACCAGCACCGGGTACTGGCCTATGCCGAAGACCCTTGCGGTGCCGAGAACGGTTACTCGGGCCGCGAGGTCATGGCGGAGTTTCGCCGTGCCACCGGCCTGAAGACCGCCACCAACATGATCGCCACCGATTGGCGCGAGATGGGCCACGCCATCACCTTGCAGTCCGTGGACATCCCTTTGGCCGATCCGCATTTCTGGACCATGCAGGGTTCGGTGCGAGTGGCGCAGATGTGCAATGAATGGGGGCTGACCTGGGGCTCGCACTCCAACAATCACTTCGACATTTCCCTGGCAATGTTCACCCACGTGGCCGCCGCCGCGCCGGGTGACATCACGGCCATCGACACTCACTGGATCTGGCAGGACGGCCAACGGCTGACCAAGGCACCCTTGCAGATCCAGGGTGGCTGCGTGCAGGTGCCGAAGAAGCCGGGGCTGGGAATCGAGTTGGACATGGATCAGTTGGCCAAGGCCCACGAGCTGTACAAAGGCATGGGACTTGGGGCACGGGACGATGCGGTGGCGATGCAGTACCTGATTCCAGGCTGGACGTTCAACAACAAGCAGCCGTGTCTCGTGCGCTGATCTTCCTGTGATCCCCGGGAAGATCTGTATACCAGGCCTTACACATTGTGGGAGCGGGCTTGCTCGCGAAAGCGGTCTGACAGTCGACATCTTTGCTGACTGTCAGCCCCCTTCGCGAGCAAGCCCGCTCCCCCATTGGGCTAGGGCAAACTTAACGGATAATGCCGGAGGCTACCCCTCCGGCCGCAGGATCAACACCGCCAACGGCGGCAGGTTGAGTTCAAGGGACAAGGCCTGGCCATGGCTGGGCACTGGTTCGGTGGACGCACCGCCGCCGTTGCCGTAGTTGGAGCCGGCATAGGTGTCGGCATCGCTGTTGAGCAATTCCACCCAACGCCCGGCGAAAGGCACGCCAACGCGATAGGCCTCACGAGGCACCGGCGTGAAATTGGCGACCACTAGCACCGGCCGGCCCTCCTTGCTCCAGCGCAGCCAGGCGTAGACGCTGTTCATTGCGTCGTCGCCGATCAACCACTGAAACCCTTGAGGCGCGTCATCCTGATCGTGCAGCGCCGGCTCCTCGCGATAGAGTCGGTTCAGATCGCCCACCAGCTTCTGCACCCCACGGTGTTCGGCGTATTGCGTCAGGTACCAGTCCAGTTGCTGGTCATGGTTCCACTCGCGCCACTGACCGAACTCGCAGCCCATGAACAACAGCTTCTTGCCCGGATGGCCCCACATGAAACTGAGGTAGGCACGCAGGTTGGCGAATTTCTGCCAGCGGTCGCCGGGCATCTTGTCGATCAGCGAGCGTTTGCCATGGACCACTTCGTCGTGGGAAATCGGCAGGACGAACCGCTCGGACCAGGCGTACACCAGGCCAAAACTCAGTTCGTTGTGATGATGGGCGCGATACACCGGATCCTGCTGGATGTAGTGCAGCGAATCGTGCATCCAGCCCATGTTCCATTTGTAGGCGAAGCCCAGGCCGCCCTGTTGCGTGCTCTGGCTGACACCGGGCCAGGCGGTGGACTCTTCGGCAATGACCAGCGCGCCCGGGGCTTCCAGGGCGACCACATCGTTGAGGTGGCGCAGAAAGTCGATGGCCTCCAGGTTCTCGCGCCCACCGTGGCGGTTAGGCACCCATTCCCCGGCCTTGCGCGAATAGTCGCGATACAACATCGACGCCACGGCATCCACTCGCAGGCCATCGACGTGGAAATGCTTCAACCAGTGCAGGGCCGAAGCCAGCATGAAGCCGTGGACCTCGGTGCGTCCCAGGTTGTAGATCAGGGTATCCCAATCCTGGTGGAAGCCTTCCAGCGGGTTGCCGTACTCGTACAGCGCCGTACCGTCGAACTGTGCCAGGCCGTGGGTGTCGGTGGGGAAATGCGCCGGCACCCAGTCGAGGATCACGCCGATGTCAGCCTGGTGGCAGGCATTGACGAACGCGGCAAAATCATCCGGCGAGCCGAAGCGTGCCGTCGGCGCGAACTGCGACAGCGGCTGGTAGCCCCACGAGCCGCCGAACGGGTGCTCCATGATCGGCATCAGCTCGATGTGGGTGAAGCCCAGCTCCTTGACGTAGGGAATCAGCCGCTCGGCCAGCTCATGCCAGTTGTACTGCCGGGCCACCTCCCCGGCCTCGTCGATTTCGCATTGCCAGGAACCGGCGTGCAATTCGTAGATCGACAACGGTGCACTGGGGATCTGGCGTTCGCGACGGTGCTGCATCCATTCGCCGTCCTGCCACTCGATCTTCAACGGCGAGGCGACTTTCGACGCGGTGTCCGGAGGCATCTGGCTGGCCAGCGCCACCGGGTCGGCCTTAAGCGGCAGGATGCCGTGGGCACCGAGGACTTCATACTTGTAGGCTTCTCCAGCCCCCAGGCGCGGGATAAACAGCTCCCATACGCCCGACGGATAACGGATGCGCATCGGATGGCGGCGTCCGTCCCAGGCATTGAAGTCGCCGACCACCGACACCCGTCGGGCATTCGGCGCCCACACGGCGAACCGCACACCGTCGACGCCATCGACAGTGGTCAGTTGCGCCCCCAGGCAGGAGCTGAGATCGCGATGATTGCCTTCGGCAAACAGGTAGAGATCCATTTCCCCCAGCAACGGCCCGAAGCTGTAGGGGTCTTCGGCCACCTGCTCGCCACCGGCCCAGCGGGTGCGCAGCAGATAAGGCTGGGCATGGTCGAAATGGCCGGCGAACAGGCCCGGCGTGTCGCCCAGCTGCAGCTCACCCAACTCCTCGCCGCCGTTGCGGGCGATCACGTGCACGCTCAGCGCACCGGGCAGGTACGCCCGGATGAACTGGCCGCCGTCACCGTCGCCATGGGGCCCCAGGATGGAAAACGGATCGTGATGTTCGGCACGCACCAGCGCGTCGATATCACGGGGGGACGGCAGCAAAGACTCTTTGGCCTGTCCCTGTGGTTCCTTGTTCGAGACACTCATGATGCTCTCCACTAAATCGGTCCGCCCAAGTCGGAAAAGGGTTCAAGCCCACTCAATAACCCGTACAGACCGTGCAACGGCACGGGCAGCCAGGCGGGGCGATTCTCGGCTTCATAGGCCACTTCATAGGCCGCCTTCTCCAGGCCGAACAACGCCAGCGCGGCGTCTTCGCCTTCAGCATCCTTCCACTCATGAGCAAGACTAGCTGCCGCCAGTCGATATGCCTGGACAAATGCCTGGCGAGCCTCGGTCAAATAGCGATCGGCAACCCGTTGGCGCGCCGCGTCGGCGTCGGCCGTGCTGTCGACGGTGTGCAAGTGAATCGCCATGGCCGCCGCGTAATCGAAGGAGCGCAGCACGCCGCTGACATCCTTGTACGGGCTGTGCTTGCCCCTGCGTTCGTGCAACGGCCGAGCCGGTTCGCCTTCGAAGTCGATCAGGTAGGCGTCGCCCTTGATCACCAGCACCTGCCCCAGATGCAAATCGCCATGAACCCGGATGCGCAAACCACCGGCGGCCTTGCCGGCCAATTCCTGGACATGGGCCAGGACGGCTTTTTTCTGCTCCAGCAAGCGTGCGACCATGGCTTGGTCCGCCGGGTTCAATTGGCTCTGGTGCTGCTTGAGCAGACGCAAGGCATTTTCCACCTGGGCAGCCACGTCCCGGCCGATGGCCTGGGCGTCCTTGGCGGTGGTTTTCTGCGGGGTGAAGTCCGGGTTGTCGGTGGCCTGGGCCAGCACCTGGTGCATTTCACCCAGGCGCTGGCCAAGCATGCCGGCGAAATCCTTCAGTTCGCCCAACGCGTTGTAATGCTGCTCCTGCTCGGACACCGCATCGGCCAGCTCATCACGCAACGCACGTTCGAGGTTGTTCTGGGTCCATTCCCAGGCATCGCCCTGGTTGCTCAGGTAGCCTTGGGCGATCATCAGCAGCGCATCCTCGCCCTCGCTGTCGCGGCGAATCACCGAACCCAGCAGCGGCGAAATATTGCTGAAGCCCGCGGCGGTCAGGTAGGCGCTCATTTCCAATTCGGGATGCACGCCGGAAGCGACCTTGCGGATCAGCTTGAGCACCAGGCTGCTGCCCACCACCACCGAACTGTTGGACTGCTCCGCGGACAGGTAGCGCACCTGCGGCTCGGCGCCCAGGTTCAGCGCCGCCAGCCCCTCGGTGGGTTCGAAACGCAACTCGCCATCGGCGTACGGCAGCACCGTGGCCGCCTGCATGCTGCTCAGCACGGCGCGAATGAAACTTTCCAGGCTGAACGCATCGGTGATCAACCCCACCTGACGCACCCGGCGGACCCGGGACAGCGCCAGTTGTTGCGGCAGCGCCGCACCGACCTGATCTTCGGCCAGCAGACCGAAAGGCAGTTGGTAACGCAGCGTCTGGCCGCCGCTGGTGACGTCGATTTCGCTGAGCAGCACCGGATGCTGCGGATCACCGAAACGCACGCCATAGACGATATCGACCTTCTCGATGGCGCTGTCCTTGCCAGCGAACCAGCGCCGATTCTGCAGCCAGCTCGGCAGGATGGTTTGCTCCAGGGTGGTGCGTGATGGCGCTTCGAGCAATTCTTCCAGGCGTTTTTTCAAGACCAGGGTGGTGAAGTCCGGCAGGCTCTGGGCCGGCTCAACGTGCCAACTCGGCATCTGGTTTTCCGCCGCCAGGGCGAACCAATAGAAGCCATAAGGCGCCAGGGTCAGCAGGAAATTCAGCTGGCCGATGGGTGGGAAGGCATTGCCCCCCAGCATCTCAACCGGAACCATGCCCGCGTAGGTCGACAGGTCCAGCTCGGCGGCCTGGGCGCTGCGGGACACGTTGGCCACGCAGAGAATGATTTCATGCTTGCCATCCGGCCCGGTGTATTCACGGGTATAGGCCAGGATCCGCCGGTTGCTCGGCGACAGCATTTTCAGGGTGCCACGACCGAAGGCCTTGGACTGCTTGCGCACCGCCAGCATCCGCCGGGTCCAGTTGAGCAGCGAATGCGGATCGCCCGCCTGGGTTTCGACGTTGACCGACTGATAGCCGTACTGCGGGTCCATGATCGGTGGCAGCACCAGGCTGGCCGGGTCGGCCCGGGAGAAGCCGCCATTGCGGTCGATGGACCACTGCATCGGCGTGCGCACACCGTCGCGGTCACCCAGGTAGATGTTGTCGCCCATGCCGATTTCGTCACCGTAGTACAAGGTCGGCGTGCCGGGCATCGACAGCAGCAGGCTGTTGAGCAATTCGACCCGACGACGGTCGCGCTCCACCAGCGGCGCCAGGCGTCGACGGATGCCCAGGTTGATGCGCGCCCGACGGTCGGACGCGTAGTAGTTCCACAGGTAATCGCGCTCCTTGTCGGTGACCATTTCCAGGGTCAACTCATCATGGTTGCGCAGGAAAATCGCCCATTGGCAATTCGCCGGGATCTCGGGCGTCTGTCGCAGGATGTCGGTGATTGGAAAGCGGTCTTCCTGGGCCAGCGCCATGTACATGCGCGGCATCAGCGGGAAGTGGAACGCCATGTGGCATTCGTCACCGTTCAGGCCCTGGGCATCGACATCGCCGAAGTACAGTTGGGTGTCCTCCGGCCATTGATTGGCTTCGGCCAGCAGCATGCGGTCGGGGTAGTTGGCGTCGATCTCGGCGCGGATCAGCTTGAGGACATCATGGGTCTCGGGCAGGTTTTCGTTATTGGTGCCATCGCGTTCGATCAGGTAAGGGATCGCGTCCAGGCGCAGGCCGTCGATGCCCATGTCCAGCCAATAGCGCATCACCGACAGCACGGCCTTGATGACCTGCGGATTATCGAAGTTGAGGTCGGGCTGGTGGGAATAGAAGCGGTGCCAGAAGTACTGGCCGGCCACCGGGTCCCAGGTCCAGTTGGACTTCTCGGTGTCGAGGAAAATGATCCGGGTGCCGTCGTACTTGTGGTCATCATCGGACCAGACGTAGAAATCCCGCGCCTTGGAACCGCGCTTGGCCTTGCGTGCCCGCTGGAACCACGGGTGCTGGTCGGAGGTGTGGTTGATGACCAGTTCGGTGATGACCCGCAGGTTGCGCTTGTGGGCTTCGGCGATGAAGCGCCGCGCATCGGCCATGGTGCCGTAGTCGGGACTGACGCCACGGTATTCGGCAATGTCATAACCGTCGTCGCGCCGGGGCGATGGGTAGAACGGCAACAGCCAGATGGTGTTGACGCCCAGGTCTGCGATGTAGTCGAGCTTGGCGATCAGGCCAGGGAAATCGCCGATACCGTCGTTGTTGGAATCAAAATAGGATTTGACGTGTACCTGATAGATCACCGCATCCTTGTACCAGAGCGGGTCCTTGATGAACGTGGCTGACCGCGGTTTCTTCGCCATGTGCAACTCCTGATGAATTCAATAAAGCCGCTGGGACGGGCTTGCGCTGTTCTTTAGGGCAAGAGGATCTGTCTGTGGGAGCAAAGCTTGCTCGCGATACAGACGCCTCGGTTTCTGGAGGATCGCGTCAGCTTCATCGCGGGCGAGCCTTGCTCCCACAGGTTGCTTCACCATTGCGCTCGCCATAGAACCTCTCAAGACGTGCTGATCCGCCAGATCCCGAACGGCTGGTATCCCGGGTCGATGCGCATGAACTGGTACTTGCCATACCAGGTCCAGCGGTGCCCGTTCATCAAGTCCTCGCCCTGGGTCTGGGCGTCGTCCGGCAAGCCCATTTCCCACAATGGCAACTCGAAATTGGCTTCCTGGGGGTTGTGCGGATCGAGGCTGACCGCCACCAGGACAAAGTTGCTGCCGTCAGGCGTGCGCTTGCCGAAAAACAGAATGTTGTCGTTCCAGGCGTTGTAGATTTTCAGGCCCAAGTGCGTTTGCAGCGCCGGGTTCTGGCGGCGGATGCGGTTGAGCTGGGCGATTTCGGCAATGATGTTGCCCGGTGCGGTGAAGTCCCTTGGCCGGATTTCGTATTTCTCCGAATCGAGGTATTCCTCCTTGCCCGGCACCGGCGCCGACTCGCAGAGTTCGAAGCCCGAATACATCCCCCACAGGCCCGAGCCCATGGTCGCCAGTGCCGCACGGATCAGAAAACCCGCGCGCCCCGACTCATGGAGAAAGGCCGGATTGATGTCGGGGGTATTGACGAAGAAATTCGGTCGATAACACTCGCGCCACGGCGACTGGTTGAGCTCGCTGAAATAGGTCGCCAACTCGGCCTTGGTATTGCGCCAGGTGAAATAGGTGTAGCTCTGGGAATAACCGACCTTGCCCAGCCGGGCCATCATCGCCGGTGTGGTAAAGGCTTCGGCGAGGAAGATCACTTCGGGATGTCGGGCCCGCACATCGGCGATCAACCACTGCCAGAACGGCAAGGGTTTGGTGTGGGGATTGTCGACGCGGAACATCTTCACGCCTTCGTTGACCCACCCCACCACAATGTCCCGCAGCTCTGTCCAGAGACTGGGAATCGCATCCGCCGCGTAGAAGTCGACGTTGACGATATCCTGGTATTTCTTCGGCGGGTTTTCCGCGTATTTGATCGTGCCGTCCGGCCGCCAACTGAACCAGCCCGGATGCTGCTTAAGCCAGGGGTGGTCCTGGGAACACTGGATGGCGAAATCGAGGGCGATTTCCAGGCCATGGGCCTGCGCCGCCGCCACCAGGCGCCGGAAGTCTTCCCGGGTGCCCAGTTGCGGATGGATCGCCTCATGGCCACCTTCTTCGCTGCCGATGGCATACGGGCTGCCCGGGTCGTCGGGACCGGCGGTGAGGGAATTGTTCGGCCCTTTGCGAAAACTGCGCCCGATGGGATGAATCGGTGGGAAGTAGAGGACGTCAAAGCCCATGTCCTGGATCATCGCCAGACGCGAATGCACATCGTTGAACGTGCCATGGCGGCGAGGATCGTCGGTGATCGAGCGGGGAAACAGTTCATACCAACTGGCGAACTCTGCCCGTTCGCGCTCCACATCCAGTGGATATTCGGGACTGATACTCAGGTAAGGCCGGTGATCGGCCAGGGACATCAGGTCGGCACTTTGCGGTGCAAGGAACAAAGCAACTTGCTCGGCCGGCAACAACCCCGAAAGCTCGTGGTGCAACGCGGCCAATTGTTCGCTCAACTCGCCATCGCTGCGCTCGGAGGCTTGTAGCACATGGTTGCGCCCTTCCTGCAATTCCAGGCTGATGGGGACGCCGGCGCCGTATTTCTTCTCCAGTTCGTAGCAGAAGCTGGCGTACTGGTCGAACCAGGCCTCGATGCAAAATACATAGCGGCCCTGGGCTGGCACATTGAACTGGCCCCGCCAGCCGTTATTGCCCAGGTCGGTCATGACCTCGCTGTTCCACACCTCATCGTCCAGTGCACGCCAGCGGATTCGCACGGCCAGCTTGTCATGGCCATCGGTGAAGACCTTGCTGGTCACCGTGACGTCCTGCCCCGCTACGGCCTTGGCGGCGAACTGCCCGCCGTCGATCACCGGCATGGTGTTTTCAATCGCAATACGTGGCAACAACAAGGCGTGAGACAGCGGTAAGTTGGGGTTGTACGCCAAGTCGGTCGGGTGTTCGGCAGTCATCGAGCATCGCTCCTTTTACGCCCCATGGACGTTATGGCGGTGAAGGCCCACTGGTCTTTGAAAATTGGTCCCTGAAAGAACTCACTTAAACTCCGAACCGGACCGGCAGGGAAAAGTTCAGCGGGATTTGCCTGGCGGTGACCGGGATAAAACCCGGCCCAGGGTGGTCAACAGCAGTAAGCACAACTCAAGCCATGTGTGTCACGGAGACCCGTCCTGATGAATATTCCCATCCCGGCCGAAACCCCCGATCCCAATATCGACGACCCCACCCTGCCGCCTCCCGGTCCCGACCCGGAGCCTGTTCCCGAGAAAGACCCTCCACTCGCTCCACAGCAGCCGGTGGGCGATCCACCGAACGAGGCGCCGCCGGAACGGGTGTGAAGAACAAGCTTAGTGGAGAACCTGTGGGAGCGGGCTTGCTCGCGATGACGGAATGCCAGGTGCCCCATCTGTGACTGACATACCGCTTCGCGAGCAGGCTCGCTCCCACAGGTGTTGTATTGAGGCTTAACACCGGATCACGGCTTGTCATCCTTCTCCAGCGCCCGGACGATCACCGGCATCACACTGAAGACCGCCAACGCCAGCAGCGTGCTCAGCACTGCGGTCGCTTCCCGGCCCAACCCGGCGGCGACACCGATGGCCGCCGTCATCCACAGGCCGGCGGCGGTGGTCAGGCCTTTTACGTGACTTTCATCCCCCTGGTTGTTCTTCAGGATCGTGCCCGCCCCCAGGAAACCGATGCCGGCGATCACGCCCTGCACCACCCGGCTCATGGCGTCGGCCTGGGAACCGGACATCTGCGGCACCAGCACGAACAGCGCCGCGCCCAGCGCCACGAGCATGTGCGTGCGCACGCCGGCCGCCTTGCCCTTGTGCTCACGCTCGAACCCCAGGATGCCGCCGAGCAGCGCGGCCATCAGCAGGCGCACCGTGACCCGCGTCATCTGCTGGGCATCGCCGATGTCGGCGAACTCCGATTGCAAGGTCATCCAGACCTGATGCCACCACGCTTGCATACGTCCCTCCTCTTGCAGTCGATAACCGATGGACCGCAACGGACGCCAGAGGTGCGCCCGACCGCTGATCCGGCGCAACGAACCCTGGCAAGCGGGAGGCGCCTAACGCTCAGTACATCAGGAAGGAGCAGCACCATGACCGTTGATATCAACCACCAAACCTGTAGTTTCGATACCCCCAATGGCCCGAAACACTATTCCGCCAGCGAGCTGACGATCATCACCGACGCGGACAAGGCCATGTCGGTGGTGGAGGTCGATGGCCAGCGTATCTACATCACCGAGGCCGAAGCCGACGCCTTGACCGTGGCCGGCGCGACCGATGACCGCAAGCACCTCAAGGCGACCGATAGCGGCTCGGCGATCTGACCCCGCTTGGTCGTCGAGTGGGTACTTTGTGGCGAGGGGATTTATCCCCGCTGGGTTGCGAAGCAACCCAATTGAATCGCATCGGTATGTCAGATAGATCGGGGGCAATTTTCTGGGGTTGCTTCGCAACCCAGCGGGGATAAATCCCCTCGCCACAGATGCCCCCCTCACCATGGAGAAATACGGGGTGCTTCAACCTGTCGCAGGCCGCGGCCTCCAGGCCATCTGATCCGGTTTTTATCGAGCCACCTGAGTCTGTTATGCAAACAGTTCGATGGTCATAGTGCGCGGGCCAGATAAGGCTGATGAGCGACCGACCATGAGCGATAGAATCCCCGTCCAATTGATACAGACCTTCGAACCTGTGCCCACGAAGATCAAGGCCAGGACCACCGATAACCTGATCCACACCCGCAGCTTCAGCGGCTTGTTCCGCACCTTGCGCATGAGTGGCGCGGGCCTGCTGTTCCTGCTGTTCTTCGGCACGGTGTGGTTGAACTGGGGCGGACGCCAGGCGGTGCTCTGGGATCTGGCCGAAAGCAAATTCCACATTTTCGGCGCCACCTTCTGGCCCCAGGATTTCATCCTGCTGTCGGCGCTGCTGATCATCGCCGCCTTCGGCCTGTTTGCGATCACCGTGTTCGCCGGCCGGGTGTGGTGCGGCTACACCTGCCCGCAAAGCTCCTGGACCTGGATTTTCATGTGGTGCGAGAAGATCACCGAGGGCGATCGCAACCAGCGGATCAAGCTGCACGCCGCGCCCTGGAGCCTGGGCAAGCTCCTGCGCCGCTCGGCCAAGCACACGTTGTGGCTGGCCATCAGCCTGCTCACCGGCCTGACTTTCGTCGGTTACTTCACACCGATCCGCCCACTGGCCGAAGAGCTGCTGACCTTGCAGATGGCCGGCGTGAGTCTGTTCTGGGTACTGTTCTTCACCGGGGCCACCTACCTCAATGCCGGCTGGTTGCGTGAAGCAGTGTGCATGCACATGTGCCCCTATGCGCGGTTCCAGAGCGTGATGTTCGACAAGGACACCCTGACCATTTCCTACGACGCCGCCCGCGGCGAGATCCGTGGCCCACGCAAGCGCGACGCGAACCCGGCCAATCTCGGCCTGGGGGATTGCATCGACTGCCAGATGTGCGTGCAGGTCTGCCCGACCGGCATCGATATCCGCGACGGCCTGCAAATGGAATGCATCGGTTGCGCGGCCTGCATCGACGCCTGCGATTCGATCATGGACAAGATGGGTTATGCCCGTGGACTGGTCAAATACACCTCCGAACGTCAGTTGCAGGGTGGCAAGACCCACCTGCTGCGACCGCGGCTGATCGGTTATACCGCCGTGCTGCTGGTGATGATCGGCGCCCTGGTGGTGGCGTTGGTGGAGCGGCCCATGGTATCCCTGGACGTCAGCAAGGACCGCGGCCTGTTCCGCGAGAACAGCCAGGGCCTGATCGAGAACATCTACAGCCTGAAGATCATCAACAAGACCCAGCAACGCCAGGACTATCAGTTGTCCCTGGTGGACGGCGACGACTTCGTCCTGCAGGGCAAGACCCGGCTGAGTCTGGCGCCGGGGGAAATCGTCGATGTGCCGGTGTCGGTGGCGATGCTCAGCGAACGCCCCCGCAGCGGCTCACAGGAAATTGCCTTCAAAGTGGCCGACAGCGACGAACCGGCCATCCATAGCGTGGCCAAAAGCCGTTTTGTCGCGCCGATGAATCGCTGACGTCTTAAGATGCAGAGCTGTTTTTTGTGGGAGCAAGCCTGCTCGCGATGAGGCCAGCACAGTCAACCTTGATGTGCCTGACACTCCGCTATCGCGAGCAGGCTCGCTCCCACAGTTGATGCGCAACCTGAACCGTGGATGACTGGACCCGTAAATGAAACGCTACGAGAAATTCGCCGACGACATCGCGGAGCTGATTCGCTCCGGCATGCTGGGGCCGGGACAGCGCGTGCCGTCGGTGCGCTATGCCAGCCAGACCTACGGCGTCAGCCCGTCCACGGTGTTCCAGGCGTATTACCTGTTGGAACGCCGCGGTCTGATCCGGGCCCGGCCGCGGTCCGGCTACTTCGTCAACAACCACGCGCCAAGGCCATTTTCCGAGCCGGTCATCAGTAGCCAGGTGCACGAATCCACCGAGGTCGACGTCAGCGAACTGGTGTTCTCGGTGCTGAATTCAATGAAGGATCCGGGCACCGTGCCCTTCGGGTCGGCATTCCCCAGCCCGACGCTGTTCCCGCTGCAACGGCTGTCCCGCTCACTGTCCAGCGCCACGCGGGATATGGACCCGCGGGTGGTGGTCACTGATATGTCGCCGGGCAACCCGCAGTTGCGCCGACAGATCGCCCTTCGCTACATGGTCGGCGGTCTGATGCTGCCCATGGAGGAACTGCTGGTCACCAACGGCGCCCTGGAAGCCTTGAACCTGTGCCTGCAAGCCGTGACCGAGCCCGGCGACCTGGTGGCCATCGAAGCACCGGCCTTCTATGCCAGCCTGCAGGTGCTGGAACGGCTAAAGCTCAAGGCCGTGGAAATTCCCGTGCATCCGCGCGACGGCATCGACCTGGATGTACTGGAACAAACCCTGGAACGCCATCCGATCAAGGCATGCTGGTGCATGACCAGCTTCCAGAACCCCATGGGTGCGACCATGCCCGAGGAGCGGAAGCAGGCGCTGGTGGCGTTGTTGCGCCGCCACCAGGTGCCACTGATCGAGGATGATGTGTACGCCGAACTCTATTACGGCCAGCAGGCTCCGAAGCCGGCCAAGGCGTTCGACACCGAAGGGTTGGTGATGCACTGTGGATCATTTGCCAAGAGCCTGGCACCGGGTTACCGCATCGGCTGGGTTGCCGCCGGCCGCTATGCGCAGAAAATCGAGCGCCTGAAACTCATGACGTCACTGTGCGCCTCGATGCCGGCCCAGGCCGCCATTGCCGACTACCTGCAGCACGGCGGCTACGACCGTCACCTGCGCAAATTGCGCTACGCCCTCGAAGAACAGCAAAGCGCCATGCTCGCCGCCATCGCCCGCTACTTCCCGGCCCAGACCCGCGTCAGCCACCCGGCCGGGGGGTATTTCCTGTGGCTGGAGCTGCCAGAAAAGATGGACTCGCTGAAACTGTTCCAGATGGCCCTGATCCAGGGCATCAGCATCGCCCCGGGGCCGATCTTTTCACCGACCCGGAGGTTCAGGAACTGTATTCGCTTGAACTACGGCAGCCCTTGGACCGACGCATCGGAAAAGGCCATGGAGACGTTGGGGCGGATTATCCGGTCGTTCTGAGGTCGGGCTGTCGGCACCGGCCCCATCGCGAGCACGCTCGCTCCCACATCGATCTGCTGTGAACCTGAGTACAAGATCGCTGAAGATCCATTGTGGGAGCGAGCCTGCTCGCGATGGGGTCAGTACTGACGAAACTCAGCGCCCCCCACCCAAATCCACAAACGTCCCGGTCGCATACGAAGCCTTGTCCGACAACAGCCAGATAATCGCTTCGGCCACTTCGTCCGGGCGACCGCCCCGGGCCATGGGGATTGCCGATTCCAGCTTGCTGACCCGCTCCGGGTCGCCGCTGAGGGCATGGAAATCGGTGTAGATGTAGCCCGGGCGAACCGCATTGACGCGGATACCCTCGCCAGCCACTTCCTTGGACAGGCCGATGGTGAAGGTGTCCAGCGCGCCCTTGGAGGCAGCATAGTCGACGTATTCGTTCGGCGACCCCAGGCGGGCGGCCACCGATGACACGTTGACGATACTGCCACCCTGCCCGCCATGCCGGGGCGACATGCGCAGCACCGCATGCTTGGCGCAGAGAATCGGCCCCAGCACGTTGGTCTTCAGGATCTTGAGAATGCGGAACTCGGACATCTCATCGAGCCGGGACTTGTGAGCGACCGTGCCGGCGTTGTTCACCAGCGCCGTGACGCGCCCCAGCTCTGCATCCACCCGGTCGAACAGGCCGACCACCTCATCCTCGATGCTCACGTCGGCACGCACGGCAATGGCCTGTGCGCCTTTGGCGCGGATCTGCGCCAGCACGTCCTGCGCGGCGTTTTCATCGGACTGGTAGTTGATGCAGATCCGATACCCCAGCTCGGCAGCAATAACGCCGTGGCCGCGCCGATACCACGGCCACCACCAGTGATCACGATGACTTTATCCACGCTGCTTCCCCTGTTTCACGGTAGACGCCAGGGGCCAAGAATAGCGTTCACGTCACGCTTTTGCACAACCCTCGGCCAGGACCCGCAGGTCCAGGCGCCCGTCCAGCAACGGCGGGCACCAGTAGTAGCCGCCGGTAATCGGCCGACTCATGCGGTACAAGCCATCGGTGATGCCATCTTCAAGACCGCTCATGCGCCGCAGTTGCGCCTCGAAAGCGTCGAGGGAGAAACCGAACGCGAGGAACATCAGGCCGGCCCGATCCCCCTCGATCCACGGCATGGAGCGGCGCACGACGAAGGCTTCTGGCGCGAAGCTTTCCTGGGCGGTGCGTTTGACGTGGGCCGATTCCGGCGCATCGTCGAGCTCTTCGTTGTCGCTCAGCCGCCGGCCCATGATGTTGTCGCGCTCGTGGGGTTGCAGGGCCGCAAAGCCGTCCAGATCGTGCTGCCACTGCTGGATCGCCGCGAAACTGCCACCTCGCAGCCCGTCGGCGCCCTGTGCCAGGGCCGCGGCGATGGCGGCTTCGTCGTGCGGGTTCTCGGTGCCGTCTTCGTAACCCGTCAGATCGTGGCCGGTCATGTGGCGGAAGGTTTCGTTCATTTGCACCAGGCGCAACGCCGGTGCCAGCGCCGCCTCGATGGCGCGGCTGCGGTGCAGCAGTTCGCCACGGTCTTCGCCGTGCAGCCAGCACCACAATGCGTGCTGGGTCGAAGGATTGTCCACGCCCACGCCCGCCAGGGCAGGAAACGCCCGCAAGCCTTCGATCTGCGCGCCCAGCGCCTGGACCAGCGACTCGCCAAGACCGATCACCTCACGACCGTCCAGTTGCAGCACCAACCTGTCGATCGCAGCCGGCAGCGCCTCGACCGATTCCAGGGCGAAAAACAAGTGACGAGCCTGAGGCGGAACAGGGGTGGCGAGAATGCCGGGCTGGTAGTAACTCATGTGAACTCCTTTAGAAAGAGCACAAGTCTACCCGGCGGCCATGGATTTGTGGTGGTTTGCCAATGGGTAACCCACCTGTGCGACCCAGGCTTTTTGTAGGATCCCTCTTTAGCCCCCGTCGGATCGCTCGGAACCTGCCCTGAAGCGCAAGGCCTTGGGTTGCCTGGTGGCCGAAAACTTCCTAGAGTGCGCTCCAAAGCGTGCACCCCAACAGTGCACTGAGCCGCCAAGGCTGCCGGCCGCAGAGCGGCTGAACTCTCGCCATTTCATGGAGAACGGTCCACATGCGAATAACCCGATCGATACTCGCAGGCACCTTTTTGCTGGGGTATGGAATGATGCCGGGCTTTGCCCAGGATCGCCTCGAAGACACCGTCAATGCGGTTATCGAACCCTTGATGAAACGACAGGACATCGCCGGCATGGCCGTGGCGATCACGCTGGACGGCCAGCCTCGTTATTTCAATTACGGAGTGGCCTCCAGGGAGACAAAACAGCCTGTCACCGACCAGACGCTCTTTGAAATAGGCTCGATCAGCAAGACCTTCACCGCGACCCTCGGTGCCTATGCCCAGGCCCAGGGCAAGCTGTCGCTGTCGGATCCGGCCGGTCGCTATGCCCCCGAGTTGCACGGCGGCGCCCTGGAGCGCATCAGCCTGCTCAATCTCGCCACCTATACCGCCGGTGGATTGCCGTTGCAGTTTCCCGACACCGCGGACCACCCCGACCGGATGTTTGGCTACTACAAGACCTGGAAACCGCTTTACCCGGCCGGTACCCAACGGCTCTATTCGAACCCGAGCATCGGCCTGTTCGGCTATCTGGCCGCCCGCAGCCTGGACCGCCCCTTCGATGAGGCGATGGAACAGACGCTGATGCCGGGCCTGGGTCTCAAGCACAGTTACCTGCGGGTGCCGGCGTCAGAGTCGAGTCGGTATGCCCAAGGTTACGCGAAGGACGGCAAGCCAGTCCGGGTTGGTCCCGGGGCATTGGACTCCGAGGCCTACGGCGTGAAAACCAGCGCCTCGGACCTGATCCGTTTCGTCCAGGTCAACCTGCGCCCGAAAAAACTGGCCCCCGACCTGCAACAAGCCATCGCCACCACCCATACCGGGTTCTATCAGGTCGGTGGCATGACCCAAGGGCTGGGCTGGGAGTTCTACCCTTATCCGGTGACGGTCAGCGAACTGCTGGCTGGCAATTCGGCGGACGTTGCCATGAAGCCGAACAAGGTCGAACCTCTCGATCCGCCCCAGCCTGCCCCGGACAACGCCTGGATCAACAAGACCGGATCCACCGGTGGCTTCGGCGCCTATGCGGCTTTCGTGCCTGGCAAGAACATCGGCATCGTGATGTTGGCGAACAAGAACTACCCCAACGAGGAACGGGTGAAGGCCGCGCACCGGATCCTGACGGCGTTGGAAGAGCGATAAGGCAGAGGTAGTTGCAGGGACACATTGTGGGAGCAAAGCTTGCTCGCGATACAGGCACCGCAACTCCGCCGAAGAACGTATCGCCCTCATCGCGGGCAAGCCTTGCTCCCACAACTGCCGCCAGGGAAGTCATCCCCTTGAAAGTCAATCATCCAACGGCTTCGGCGCAGCCGCAGGCTTGGCTGCCTTGCCGGGTTTCGCGCCCTTCGCATCCTTGGCCGGTGCAACTTCAGGGGCGGGAGGTGGCGCGGGCGGCGTTGCTTCTTTTTCTGCCGCGGGCAGCTTGTCGACGGTGTCGAAGAGTTCCTTCAGTTCGATTGCCCCGGAATGCTCAAGCTTCTTTTCCCCATCCTTGCCCACCAGAATGATCTTGGTCTGGGCACCGGCTCCCAACTTGAGTGAACGGATCAGCGCCATGGTGCTCTGAGGGTCCAGATCCTTGCCGTCGCGCTGCCCGATGGTATTGAGCACGGTGTAGAGCACCATGTTGCGCTCGGAAAAACCCTGCTTGCCCGCCGGCTCATCCAGGGCTTTTTTCAAGCTGACCCACGCAGGATCCACGGTGCTAGGCGCAATGACGACCAGGGAGCGGTATCTACCCGCCTCCGCCACCAGGGGCGAGTCACCATCAGCGGCGAACAGGGGGCCGGCGATGGCCAGCAAGGTTGCCAAGGTCAACGACCGAATGAGCATGCGCCTCTCCTTTTGATATTCACGCTGTACTGATTGCACAGGGCGGCAATTGTTCCGCGAGAGAGTCGCCCAATGCTGCGCCAGCCTGCCATGAAGCTTAGGTCAGCGGGGTCATTGCGCAACCGTGGTGCGGGAGGGAGTCAGTCGATGCAGAGGCAGATACGAACCACTGTGGGAGCGAGCCTGCTCGCGATAGCGGTGGGTCAATCAGCATTGATGTCGACTGACACACCGTCATCGCGAGCAGGCTCGCTCCCACAGGGTCTTGTGGAATTCCTGAGAGCTGTGTGCGGCCACAGCAATCAGAACGCCAATTTGAACCCGATCATCGCCAGCATCACCGCCAGGCACGGGCGCAGCAGTTCGTCGGAGATGCGTCCCGACAAGTGACTGCCCAGGTAGATACCCGGCAACGAGCCAACCAGCAAATAGCCGAGGATGTGCCAGTCCATGTTGCCCATGCTCGCATGGCCCAGGCCGGCAACGAGGGTCAGCGGTACGGCGTGGGCGATTTCGGTGCCAACCAGGCGCTTGGTGACCAGGAACGGGTAGAGAATGAACAAGGCAACGGTGCCCAGGGCGCCAGCGCCAATGGAGGTCAACGCGACCATTGTGCCCAGCACCAGGCCGGTAACGACCGTCAGCACATTGAGTCGCGTGCCGGAGGGATTGTAATGACCGCCAGCGCGATCATGGGCGAATTGCAGCAGGCGCTTCTTGAACAGGATTGCCAGGGCGGTGGCAAACAGCACAAAGCCCAGGGCCTGCTTGATGACGGCGTTCATGGCATCCGGCGAACTGTGCAGGCTGCTGAGAAACCACAGCGTCAGCCCGACCGCCGGCACACTGCCCAGGGTCAGCCAACCGGTGATTGCCCAATCGATATTGCGATTTCTGGCATGCACCAGCACGCCACCGGATTTGGTAATGGCCGCGTACAGCAGGTCCGTACCCACGGCAGTCGCAGGGTTGATACCAAACCACAACAGAATGGGAGTCATCAGCGAACCGCCGCCGACGCCGGTCATTCCGACGATGAAGCCGACCACCAGGCCCGCTACGACTAAACCGACATTACCGAAATCCATCAAACCCGTCTCAGCATAACCGCGTGGAAAATCTCGCCGCGAGCATAGCGATTTTTCTTATAACCGCCCTATAACGTTGTGATCTATCTTTATGCCTTTTCTTCCAAGACCTACTGAACTGGCAAGAAGTTGAGAAACAGCAGGCTCTGAGCGTAGTTCAGCCCGATCCGTCGGTAACGCTCATCCAGCATCTGCGTCAGCAGGTCCAGCCGTGCGACGATTTTCCCGAACTCCACAGCGAAACTCAGGTTGCTGCCCTCCTCCGAGATCTCGTTGGAAAACAGCAGCAGGTTGCCGTCCTTATCCTGTCGCTGGCTGAGTATCCAGGTGGCTTTTTCGATGTTGCGCGCCGCGTTACTGACAAAACGCGGGTCGATGGTGTCGGTCATGTAGAACTCGAGCCGGTTGCCATGGGCCGTCACTAGCATGCTGCCGATGGCATAGATGAAGGCACCGACCCGATCGCCAAGAAACTCCGGGCTCATGGCGTAGCTCAGGGCCGCCAGGTCCTTCTTGCCGCCCAAGGTCGGCAGGGGTTGCTGCTGCTCGATGGCCATGCGCACCTGCTTTTCCGCGATGCGGGCGTCGAGGAAGCCGGATTTGCGCAATTCCTGGGGATTGCGCAGGTAAAGCTTGCTCATCAAGAGGTAGAGGCTTTGCAGATTGTCGTGCATCGATAACGTGGCCATGCGATCGACACTGGTCTGCAAGAACTCCTGGGGACGGGCATTGCTGAACTGAGTGACCATGTCCTGGCCCTGTTGGTGGCTGCAACCACTATTGAGCAGCATCAACACCCCTGCCAGCAGCGCTGGACAGCAACGTCGTAACACTTTCAGACAGTAGGAAACACCAGTCATTGAATCTCGATCAGGACATGGGGAAGCGGTGGGGAGTCGCCGCTTGCTGGCCATGGATAGAGCGGCAAAAAGCCCAAAAGTGCAGTGCTGCGTGTGGAACCTGACGTCTGGGCAAGACTCGCCTCGCTTAATTAGTATTACTTTTTAATTGATAAATTTCGATTTATGGCTATAAATCCCTTCTCAACCCTTAAATAGATAGACTACTGAACAGAAAAACCTTCACCGCTGTCCGACCAAGTAACCGACTCGACCCGCGTTCAAAACAACAACAAAACCACAGGAAGGAAGGTCTACCATGCTTGAATCCAGACATCTGCTCACGGCCCTCGGAGTGTCTCTGATGATCGCCACCTCTGCCTCCCAGGCCGCCGGCCTGACCAATGAACGCACTGCGTTCGGCAAGACCGACGACGGCACCGCGGTGGAAAAATATGTGCTGCGCAACAGTCACGGCATGGAGGCCACGGTCATCACTTACGGCGGGATTCTCCAGTCCTTGATCGTGCCGGACAAACACGGTAAGGCCGCCGACGTGGTGCTCGGTTTCGATGATGTCCAGGGCTACCAGAAGAACGGCAACGTGTACTTCGGCGCGACCATCGGCCGCTTCGGTAATCGCCTGGCCGACGGTGCATTCGAACTGGACGGCAAGCGCTACCAGGTTCCCCAGAATGACCACGGCAACTCCTTGCACGGCGGACCGCAAGGGTTCGACAAACGCGTCTGGAAAGCCGAGCCCCATAACGGCAAGGACTCGGTGGGCGTGACCCTGACCTACCTGTCGGCGGACGGTGAGATGGGCTTCCCGGGCGCATTGAAGACCGATGTCACCTACAGCCTCACCGAACAGAACGAGTTGCGCATCGACTACAAGGCCACCACCGACAAACCCACGGTGCTGAACCTGACCAACCACAGCTATTTCAACCTCGCAGGTGCCGGTAACGGCGATATCCTGAAACAGGTCGCCACCCTGTACGCCACTCACTACACCCCTGTGACCGCCAAGCTCATTCCCACTGGCGAACTGGCGCCCGTGGCCGGCACCCCCATGGATTTCACCAAACCCACCGCCTTCGGTACCCACATCAAGGCCGACCATCCACAACTCAAATTCGCCGAACCTAAGCAAGGTGGCTTCGATTTCAACTGGGTCCTGGACACCCAGGGTGACGTGAAGAAACCGGCCGCAGATGTCTACGATCCGCAGTCGGGGCGCCGCTTGCAGCTCTACACCACCGAACCCGGTGTGCAGCTCTACACCAGCAACTTCCTCGATGGCACCATCAAGGGCAAGCATGGCAAGGTCTATCCGCACTGGGGCGCGTTCACCCTGGAGACCCAGCATTTCCCCGACTCGCCAAACCAGCCGACATTCCCCTCCACCCGGCTTGATCCAGGCCAGACCTACACCCAGACCATGGTGTTGAAGTTCTCCGCGAAATAACCCTCTGATCGCTCCCACATTAGCCGCCAGGAGTGTGGGAGCGAGCCCGCTCGCGATGACGGTGTATCCGTCGACATCCATGCCGATTGCCCCACCGCTATCGCGAGCAGGCTAGCTCCCACAGGGAACGGCGCAGGCCTCCCGTCGATCGAGCTGAACACTTGGTCTATCCTGCTGCCACACGTCTGATGTTCAAGTACATAGGAGACAGGCATGAAGACTCTGGAGTTGGCCGGCGTGTCCGTACCCGTGATCGGTCAGGGCACCTGGCACATGGGTGAGGAACCGTCCGCCCACAAGAAAGAAGTAGCCGCCCTGCGTCTGGGCATCGAACTGGGCATGACCCTGATCGACACGGCGGAAATGTACGCCGAAGGCGGTGCCGAGGCCGTCGTGGGCGAAGCGATCACCGGCCTGCGGGACCAAGTGTTCCTGGTCAGCAAGGTCTACCCCCACAACGCCAGCCGCAAAGGCATCCCACTGGCATGCGAACGCAGCCTGCGGCGACTCGACACCGACTACATCGACCTGTACCTGCTGCACTGGCGCGGCCAATACCCGCTGGAAGAAACTGTCGAAGCCTTCGAACGACTGCGCGAAGAAGGCAAGATCGGCCGCTGGGGTGTATCGAACTTTGATGTGGAAGACCTGGAAGAACTGGCTTCGCCGGCCTGTGCCACCAACCAGGTGCTGTACAACCTGCAGGAGCGAGGCATCGAATTCGACCTGCTGCCCTGGTGCCAGCAACACGCCATGCCGCTCATGGCCTATTGTCCGGTCGGCCAGGGTGGGCGTCTGCTCAAGGACCACACCCTGGGGCAGATCGCCGAGCGCCACGGCGCGACGCCGGCGCAGATCGCACTGGCCTGGCTGTTGCGCCAGGACAAGGTCATCGCCATCCCCAAGGCCGTACAACCGGAACATGTGCGCTTGAACGCCGAAGCGGCGAACCTGCAATTGGCGCCCCAGGACCTGGCCGCCCTGGACCTGATCTTTCCGCAGCCCCAGGGCAAGCAGCGATTGGCAATGGTGTGACGACCACCCCGCCAGGCCGAAGCATCATGCCTGGCGGGAGGAAAGGATGAATCCGGTGACACCCAGTACCGGACCCGGTATCAGTAACCACAGCGCGTCGATACCGATGCGCTCGAACAGCCAGCTGGTGACGGCAATCGAGACAACGGTGATGGCAAAGCCGATGCTGTTCTGGATGGCCAGGGCGCTGCCGACCGCGTCGCGCGGGCAGGCCTGGGCCGCAAGCGCGGAGAACTGCGGCGAGTCGGCCACCACCGATGCGCCCCAGACCCCCAGCAACGCCAACAGGGCCCACACCGGCAAATAGCCCGCACAAAGGACAAACAACAGTCCGCAGGTCCCCGACAGGCTCAACGCTCCCAGCGCCACCTTGGCGCTGCCTGTGCGTTGGGACAACAGGCCACCGAGGATCGCCCCCACCGCCCCCACCGCCATGATGCAGAACGACAGGCCCGCCACACCCAAGGCAGGGAAGGAAGACGCCAACCCGGTACGGCTCACGATCAACGGCACCAGCGTCCAGAACGCGTAGAGCTCCCACATGTGGCCGAAGTAGCCCAGGGTCGCCGCCCGAAAGCGACTGATCCTGAAGGCACCGAGGATCGCTCCTGCTCGCTGGGTCTTGACGGCGCCAGGGACGGAGCCGGCACGGGCGTGAGGCCCCTCGCCCAATACGCCGATCAGGACCGCACCAGCGAGCGCCAGCACCGAGGAAGCGGTGATGATGGCCTGCCACGGCCAATCCGCACCCACCATCCGCAAGGCGTGGGGCAGCGCGGTGCCCAGGGTCAACATTGCCACCAGTTGAGCCAGGGCCAGGCCGGTGCGCTCCGGCGCCCACCCCACGATCAGCTTCATGCCCATGGGGTAGATACCGGCCAACGTGATTCCCACACCGAAACGCAATATGCCACCGCTCAGCAGCCCTTCCGCCAACCAGGCAAAACCGAGGTTGAACAGCGCGCCGGCGATGGCACTGCAGACGAACAAGGTGCTCGCGCGAAAGCGGTCGGCAACACCGCTGAGCGACAGGCTCAACGTGCCGAGAATGAAGCCCAGTTGCACAGCGTTGGTCAACCAGCCGATGTCGGTGGAGGTGGCGCTCCAGGCGCGCATCAGTTCTTCAGCGGTACTGTTGGCACTGAACCACAGCGAGGTGCCAAACAGCTGGGCCACGGCAATCGTCGCCACGGGCCCCATCGAACGGATGAGCAGACCACGCAAACCTGAAGACGTGATGGCTACGGAGAGATTCATGTTCAGGTCACCAGGCCGCAAAATGGATGAATTAAAGGTTCACACTGCATCCCTTGTGGGAGCGAGCCTGCTCGCGATGGCGGCTTCGCATTCAACATCTCTTCACGCTGACCCACCGCTTTCGCGAGCAGGCTCGCTCCCACAGGGGAATGGTGCCGGCCGCGGGGGGTGTGCCCACTGAAGATCCAGTGTGGGAGCGAGCCTGCTCGCGATGGCGCTCTGTCAGTCACATTTGTACCGACTGAATGACCGCCATCGCGAGCAGGCTGAACTGGCCTAATGATTTTGGACACTTCAATCGGGCGCTATGATGGCGCCCAAATCTGAGGTGTTTGGCTATGCGTAAATCTTATTCCAGTGAGTTCAAGCTCAAGGCTGCCAGCATGGTGCTGGACGAAGGCCAGTCAGTTCCTGAGGTCTGTGCCAGTCTGGATATTGGCCCTACTGCCTTGCGCCGTTGGGTCGACCAGGTTCGCAAAGAGCGCTTGGGGTCGACCCCGGAAGGGGCCAAGGCGATTACCGCCGATCAGCGAGAGATCCAGCAGCTCAAAGCGCTGCTCAGGCAAAAAGACCTGGACATTGAAATCCTAAAAAAGGCCAGTGCTCTCCTGCTTTTGGACTCCAAAGATCATTCTCGTTGATCAACGAGCTGGACGAGCAGTACGGCGTTAACAATTGCTGCCGGGCGTTTGGAGTCAACCGCAGCAGCTTTTACGCCTGGCGTCAGCGCCAAGGCAAGGTGAAGCCTGAGCGGGAGAAACTGAAAGCCGTGCTGATCGAACATCACAAGGAATCCAGAGCGTCCGCAGGGTCTCGTACTCTTTCCAAGGAGCTGCAAGCCAAGGGGCATCGCGTTGGGCGCCATATGGCTCGCAGTTTGATGCGCGAAGCCGGTGTTGCCAGTCATCAGCGGCGTCGGCACAAGTACAAGTCTTGCGGCGTGGAAGCGCTGGTGGCGCCGCATGTGCTCAAACGCAAGTTTGATGTCACTGCGATCAACCAAGTGTGGTGCGGCGATGTCACGTACATCAAGGTCGGCAGACGCTGGATGTATTTCGCAGCGGTTTTGGATCTATTTGCTCGTCGGATCGTGGGATGGTCATTTTCAATGATTTCCGACGCCGCTCTGACCTGCGAAGCGTTGCGGATGGCGGTTCAATTGCGAGGGCGCCCAAAAGAGGTGTTGTTTCATTCTGATCAAGGTTGCCAATACACCAGCCACAAATTCAGGAATGAGGTGCGCAAACAAGGGCTTCTGCAAAGCATGAGTCGCAAAGGTGAGTGCTGGGACAATGCCCCGATGGAGCGTTTCTTTGGCAGCCTGAAGTCAGAGTGGGTGCCCGAAGCGGGCTACAGTTCGGAGCATGAAGCCCGCGTGGATGTGCAACGCTATGTGATGCGATACAACAACGTCAGGCTCCATAGCTACAACGATTACCGGTCGCCGGTAGCTATGGAGAAACTGGCGGCGTGAAACCTTAACTGGTGTCCAGAATTACTTGACCAGTTCAGGCTCGCTCCCACAGGGATTGCACCGTTCAGGCTGCGGCAAGCCCGGCCAGCCAGCGGCTGTCCCGTGGCGATGGCCGGCGATGCAAGCGCCGGTTTAGCAGAACCCTGGCCTTCTTCACCTCGCCGGCTCGTATCAGCGCCACCAGCAACGTGTCCTGGACGATTTCCCGTTGGGCGCCACTGCCACCGATGCGCACGACATCCCGGCCCACTGGCTCGAGTAGCTTCGCACAATCAGCATAGCGTCCCTGGGCGAACGCCTGCACGGCGTGACAAAGGGTCGGGGCCACCGGCCCTGCCCGCAGGTGGCCGTGCCGGACCTGCTCACTCAGCACGTTGGCACGCTGTTCGAGGGCATGCTCGTCGCCCGTGACGGCCGCAAGAATAGCCATGTGGAAATCGGCGAAGGGAAAGCCGGGCTGCTGGAAGTGGTTGGACGCATAGCGGGCCGCCTCGTCCCACAGGCCAGCCGGCACCTCGTGTCCGTAGACCTGCAGACGCCACAGGAACGAAGCGCTGTCGCTGACCACATTGATCGGTACCCCGGCGGACACCGAGGGCGCCACCTGTTCGGTATAGAGGCCGAGTGCGGTTTCGGTATCGCCGCGCTCCAATGCCACCAGTGCGCCGTGCCAGGCGATATGACCGTGCAGGATGCCGCTGCGGTCGTAGCCGGGCAACCAGTCCCGGATGATCCCGGCCGTTTCGTCGTTGGCGCCGGACTCATGGAGCACATGCGCCACAGCATGCACCGCGTTGACGTTATTGCGCCGCAGTTCCAGCGCCCGCTGGGTCAGTTCACGGCCGAGGGCGACCTCACCATTCTCGCCATGGGCCCAGCCGCGATAGGTGAGAAACCACCAGTCGTTTTCCGGAAAGTGACGGGCATGCCGCTCGCACAGCTCCACCCGGGCCTGGTCATGGTCAGCCATGCCGGAGAATGCGAACAGCCCGAACGCACCCAGCGGCAGGGACAGGATCACGGTATCCAGGGGCCAGCGGTCCGCGTGCTGCAAGGCACCGGCCAGGGCTTTGGTCGGCTGGCCATCGATGGCGAACCAGAGCACCTGCACATGGCTTCGCTCGCGCTCGGTGCCATTGGCCTGCGCCAGCTCCATCGCCCTGGCGATCCTGGCCTTGGCTTCGCGGGTTTCGGCGCGCACCGCGTGCAAGCGGGCACGGGCGGCATGGGCCAGGGCGAAATCCGGATCGACTGAGATGGCCGCCTCAAGGGTTTCAGCTGCGCCGGGCCATAGGGAAAGCAGCAGGTCCACACCACTGCGATAATGTTCGGCGGCGACGTCAGACGTGGTCGAAAGGGGCAGGCTGTAACGGTCGAGGCAGGCCATTGGCTGCAAGGCTCCTGAGTGTTCCGGTTCAAACGAATGAGGAACATTAGACGTCAAACACGGCCGGCCGGCTTTCGACGAGCCGCCACGTGATGTAGAACAGAAGCCAGTCATGCCGCCAACATGAATAAAAACCCAGGCCCCATGAAAATGCCTCGGGATGCTTGAACGGAGAGCTGGCTCGACCGCTATTTGGCGGCGGTCTCGAACAACCAATCGCGAAAAGCCTTCAACCTGGGCAGGCTCGAACACCCTGGTCGATAGACCACGTAATAGGCCAGGGGCGACTCGAACCTTATCTGCGGGAACAGCCTGACCAGTCGCCCCGCCGCCAGGTCATCGCGAGCCATGACACTGCGAGCCAGGGCCACTCCCTGCCCGTCAATAGCCGCCTGCAAGACTGCCGCCGAGTTATTGATCTTCATCCCACGTGAGGTCGCCACACCGGAAAGGCCCAATTTCTCGACCCACGCCGCCCACGTTGGGAAATCCATATGGCTGTCCATGGACAGGTCATGAATGAGGGTTTCCCGGGCAAGGTCGTCCGGCGCCTGCAGGCGCGCAGCACCCTCCAGCAGTTTGGGCGAACAGACGGGATAGACCTCCTCATCCATCAATTTTTCCGCGACCAGGCCAGGCCAGCTTCCCGGCCCGTACCGCACACCGATGTCGATCCGTTGGGCGAGGAAATCCACGGTCCGCAGATTCGTGTCCAGGCGCACATCCATGTCGGGCCAGGCGGCGTGAAAACTTTCGATGCGCGGCAGCAGCCATTTGGCGGCGAACGCGGGGCTGACCGTGACCGTGAGCACACCGCCATTCGATTCTTCCTTGAGCCTTTCCAGGCCTAGCGTGAGCCTGTCGAAACCGGCCCGAATATCAGGTAACGCATGTTCGGCTGCCTCCGTCGCCACGAGCCTGACCCGCCCGCTGGACGCCCGGTGAAAGAGCGGCGTGCCCAGCCAATCCTCCAGGGAGCGCACCAACTGACCGACAGCGGCAGGGGTGACGTTGAGTTCGGCGGCAGCAGCCGAAAAGCTCTGATGACGGGCACTGGCCTCGAAGGCACGCAAGGCATTGAGGTGGACGGGCATCTTCATGTCGATAAACTTTTTCTTTCTCGGAAGGACACTTTATGTGGTTTGTCGCCTGGAAGGGAAGCCTCGAATAATGGGCTCCAAGGCAGAACAGCGCCGCGTGGCGATCACTGCCAACCATGAAGTCCAGAGAGGTGCGGTATGAGCAATCAATTCAAGGGTAAAAAGCTGCTGGTCGTCGGTGGCACCAGTGGGATGGGCCTGGAAGTGGCCCGGATGGTACTCGCCGAAGGTGGCAGTGCAGTCATCGTGGGCAACCGCCCACAGAAAACCGAAGAAGCCCGCAAGGAGCTGTCCGCCCTGGGCGAGGTCGTCGCGCTAACCGCTGACCTGACCAGCGAAGAAGGCCTGGCCCAACTGACCCGAACCATCGATGAACACCACTGGAACATCGACCTGCTGGTCAATGCGGCCGGTGTGTTTTTCCCGAAACCGTTCCTGGAATACGAAGGTGCGGATTACGACCAGTACATGAAGCTGAACAAGGCTTTCTTCTTCATCACCCAGAAGGTCGCCGCCAACCTGGTGGCCAACGAACGTCCGGGCGCCATCGTCAACATCGGTTCGATGTGGGCCAAGCAGGCGATCGCCGCAACGCCCTCCTCGGCCTATTCCATGGCCAAGGCCGGCCTGCACTCGCTGACCCAGCATCTGGCCATGGAGCTGGCGCCGAAACACATCCGTGTCAACGCCGTTTCGCCAGCCGTTGTACAGACCCCGATCTACGAAGGCTTCATCCCCAAGGCCGACGTCCATAGCGCTCTGCAAGGCTTCAACAGCTTCCACCCGATCGGCCGTGTCGGCACCCCGCAGGACGTCGCCGAAGTCGTGACCTTCCTGCTGTCCGACAAAGCCAGCTGGGTCACCGGCGCCATCTGGGACGTGGACGGCGGCGTGATGGCCGGCCGCAACTGATTCACGACGCACGCTTTTGCGCCGGGTGTCATTGCGACACTCGACCTCAAATCTGAAAGGACCTATCCCCATGATGAATGACTGGAACACTTACCGCACCGCACTGTTGGAACGCGTCGGCGATCTCGCGACGCAAAGCCCCGATATTCTCCGTGGCTTGAACACGATTGACGGCGCGGCCGCCAAGACCGGCCACCTGGAGCCTAAGATCCATGAGTTGATCGCATTGGCCGTGGCCGTCACCACCCGCTGCGACGGTTGCATCACCGTGCACACCAAGAAGGCCGTCGAACTGGGCGCGACCAAGGCAGAGATCACCGAAGCACTGGGCGTCGCCATCGCCTTGAACGCAGGTGCGGCCCTGACTTATTCCGCACGCGTCCTCGAGGCGCACGCCCAACTCCCCAACGCTTGAGCCCTGACGAGGGGGCCGGCTCGCCGGTCTCCTTTCGCCGGCTCCTGGACATTCGCCCATGCTCGTCAATGCAGACTTTTCCCTTCCCGCCACCGTTGCGTCCCGCGACTACCAATGGGTCGCCTCGCCGCAGAGTGGCGTCGAACGCGTCATGCTGGATCGGCTCGGGGGTGAAAAAGCCCGAGCGACCAGTATTGTGCGCTATGCACCACAGTCCATTTTTCCGCCACATCCCCATCCTGGGGGCGAGGAGATCCTGGTCCTGTCTGGGACCTTCTCCGAAGGTGACGAACACCACCCCGCAGGCACTTATCTACGCAACCCTCCAGGATCGGCCCATCAGCCTTTCAGCCGCGAAGGTGCGATCATCTTCGTCAAGCTCTGGCAGATGAAACCTGACGAGCAAGATCCGGTGCGGATCGATACAAACGATCCCCTGGCCTGGCAACAGCAGGACAGTCGGGAAATCTGTCCGCTGTTCTCGGCCAAGGACGAACAGGTCTGCCTGCTACGCCTGCGGCCCGAAGATCCCCTCTTCACCCAAGGCATCGACAGCGCTGAGGTGCTGGTGCTTTCGGGCCAGATCGAAACCGCAGGGCAATCCTTCGAGCGCGGCAGCTGGATGCGCTTGCCACCAGGTGCCTACCCGGACATTACTGCCGGCAACCAAGGTGCCACGGTGTACCTCAAGACCGGGCATCTGCTCGATATGCCCACGGAGGCTTAGGCATGCAAACAGCTCGAATTGCGATCGTCGGGGCCGGCTTGAGTGGCCTGTACGCCGCCTATGCACTGCAGCAAAAGGGCGTCACGGACTATGTGGTGCTTGAAGCCCGGGACGTCCTCGGGGGACGCATCGTCTCCGCTCCCACAACCTTCGCCACGGGTCTGGAACAACCCGGCACCCTGGACCGCTTCGACCTGGGCCCCTCGTGGTTCTGGCCTGGCTACCAACGGCAGCTGGATCGTCTCATCCAGACGCTGAAGCTGCGTCGTTACGAGCAGTACGAGATCGGCGACATGATGGTCGAGCGCCCACGTGACGCTGCGCCTGCGCGCATGCGCGGCTACGTGAATTCACCGCCTTCGATGCGTCTGGAGGGTGGCATGGGCGCCCTTGTCGAGGCCCTGTTCGACGCTCTGGACCCGGCGCGAGTCTTCACCGGACACACCGTGCGCAGCATGTGCCGCACAGAACAGGGCATTGAGCTGGGCAGCACCGACGCCTCAGGCCAGGTCACGACGTGGGGCGTGGAGCAGGTGCTCCTGGCCATGCCGCCGCGGCTGGTGCAGGCCACTGTTGAGTTTTCGCCGGCCCTGCCGCTGGAGCTCGCACGAAGCTGGGCAGCGACCGCTACATGGATGGCCCCCCATGCCAAGTATTTCGCCCTCTTCGATACGCCTTTCTGGCGTGAGCAAGGGCTTTCCGGAGAAGGTCGAAGCGGTGTCGGCCCTTTGGTGGAAATCCACGATGCCTCGATCCCACAAGGCAGCGCTGCGCTGTTCGGCTTCATTGGCGTGCCCGCAACATTTCGCAAGAGCATGCCCGAAAGTGAATTGCGATCACTTTGCCGCGCTCAGTTGGTCCGGATGTTTGGACCTCAGGCGGGCACTCCAAAAGCCGAGTTCCTGAAAGACTGGGCGGCGGAGCCCTTCACCGCCACCGCAGCTGATCTCACGGGTGCGAGCCAACATGCCGCGGCGCCCTCAGCCATGGCAGCCTCAGGGCCCTGGAGTGGATGCCTTGCCGGTATCGCCAGTGAATGGTCGCCGCAGTTTCCCGGCTATGTCGCCGGGGCAGTCGATGCGGCTGATCGGGGCGTTCAGGCAGTGTCGCAGTCCATCACTCAAGGACCTTCTGCCCGAGATCGATCATGAAGTGGGGCACCCTCGAAGCCCCCCATAGCCTCACACCCCCCGCGCCTTTGAAGGTACGTGCCCAGTCCATCCCTGCGCGCCATAGCTTCCCCGAGCACGCTCATGACTGGCACCAGATGGTCTACGCGATTTCCGGCGTGTTGACGGTCAATACACAGGCCGGCTCCTTCATGATCTCGCCGGAACAGGCCGCTTGGCTGCCAACCGGTCTCAGTCACCAGGTCGGCTCGATGTTCGGTGCGGAGTTTCGCAGCCTGTGGATCAGCGATCGCATTCCCTCCGAGCTGCCTGGCGACCGTCCCACACTGTTCGACGTGTCGCCCCTGCTCAAGGCACTGATCATCGAAGCGGCACGGGTGGAAGATGAAGAAGACACCGAGGGCTACACCCGCCGCATCACGCAATTGATCCTCGACCAACTGCGTCGCACCACACCTCTTTCCACCGCCCTGCCCTGGCCCCGTAACCAGGCATTGGCGACGCTGTGCGAAGCCCTTTATGCCGACCCGGCAGACCCGACGGAAATGGACACCTGGGCTCGGAGACTGGGCATGTCCGAGCGGACGCTGGCGCGGCACTTCGTCAGTGAAACAGGCATGAGCTTGCGGACCTGGCGAAGACGACTACGCCTGTTCAGGGCCATCGAACTGCTGGGCGACGGCCTGGACGTGACCCGTACGGCCCTGGAGCTGGGCTATGGTTCCACCTCCGCGTTCATCTACGCGTTTCGCCAGGAATTGGGCAGCAGTCCGCAGGCATATATGCGCGGGGAATAGGCAACGACGAAAGCCCGGGCAAATCACGTCGGTTTCCTCGACATTGCCCGGGAACAACCGCCCACCCATTGAGGCTCAGACGACGCCCGAATCCATCGTCAGCACCATGCGAAATTTCACCTCACCTGACTTCACCTTCTGGTAAACCTCCCAGGCATTCTCCAGGGGTCGGGTTTCGATCATGGCGCGCACGTCGGTCATGACGCTGAAATCCAGGGTTTTCTCGGATTCGTAGGGAGTGCCGGTGATCGCACCTTGGACGCTGCGTTCGCCGCCCACCAGCGCACCGGGCATGATCGTCAGCGGCTGCTGCCCCACGCCCACCACCAGCAAACGTCCCTGTGGCGCAAGGGCAGGCATCAGCGAGGATACCGCGGCGCTGTCGGTGATGGTGGTCAGGATCACCTGGGCCCCACCCATCTCCTTGAGCCGGGCGACCGGGTCCTCGACATGGGTATCGAGGTAGTGATGAGCGCCCAGCGCCAGGACATCTTGCGCAATGTCGGCGCCACGCCCGACGGCCACGACCTTGAAACCCATCCGCCGCGCGTACTGGATGGCCAGGTGACCGAGGCCGCCGATGCCCTGGATCGCCACCAGATCCCCCGCCTGGGCGCCAGACTTGCGCAGGGCATTGAACGTGGCGATGCCCGCGCACAGCAATGGCGCCGCTTCCACGGCATCCAACTGATCCGGGATCGCCACCAGCCCGGTGGCGCGTGCGGTCATCATCTCTGCGTAGCCGCCATCCCGGGAGCTGCCCACCATGGGCTGGTTGCTGCACAGGTTGAAGTGCCCGCGACGGCACTGCTCACAAGCGTTGCAATGCCCTCCCAAACGTCCGATGCCAACCCGCTGGCCCACCCGCCAACCACCTTGGACGCCCGCGCCGAGGGCCACGATCCGCCCCACCACTTCATGACCGGGCACGCGGGGCAATTGCAGACCGCCCTCCAGCCCTTCGATAGCCCCGGCGTCCGCCCCACAGACCCCGCAGGCCTGCACTTCGATCAATACATCACCCGTGCCCGGTTCGGGTATTTGCCGTTCGACCAGCTCCAGCAGGCCCGGCCGGGTAACCTGCATGGCCTTGTAGGTGTTCTTGGTCATTTTCTCTCGCCTCTGTGATCAAAACCTGAGTTCGAGTGTGTGCAGATGCCACTTGCCGGACAAAGCAGATTACTTTTAGCGCAGGGCAAGAAAAACTTTATGGGTGTGCAGGGAACGCCTCATCTGCTTTACCCTGTGGGACCGAGGGAATTATCCCAGGCAGGCTGCACAGCCGCCGTTATTCCTCTGAACTGATTGGTGAATGCGAGATGACCCTGGCGTTGCTGCTTGCCCTCTTCCCCATTGCCTTGTTGATCGCATTGGGTGCCTGGCTCAGGCAATCGAACTTTCTGGCCGACAGCTTCTGGCCCCAGGCCGAGCGGCTGGGCTACTACGTGCTGCTGCCGTCGCTGTTTCTCCATGGCCTGGCGACCGCCCAGCTCGGTGATGTCCCGGTGGGCGGGATGATCCTGGCGCTGGTGATGTCGACCGTCACGGTGGCGGTCTTGCTGGTGGGGTCGCGAGGTCTTTTTGCGGGTAATGATGCGGCCTTCACCTCGGTCTTCCAGGGCGGCGTGCGCTTCAATAATTATGTGGGGGTATCTGCGGCCGCCGGACTGTTCGGTGCATCCGGTATTACCTTGGCAGCCGTGGCCAACGCGGCGATCGTGCCGACGGTCAATATTCTCTGCGTGCTGGTATTCGCCCGCTTCGGTCCTGGGGGACGATTGCCGCTCAAGCTCATCGCCAGGCAATTGGTAACGAACCCACTGATAATGGCGTGTCTGGCCGGCATCATCCTGCAAGGGACAGGGATCGGCATACCCCGAGGACCGGAAGCGGTATTCAAGGCGCTTGGCCAGGCGTCGTTGCCCCTCGGCCTGCTGTGTGTCGGGGCGGCCCTGGACCTGAAAACGGCGCGCAGCTGGTTGAAGCCGATCGGCCTGTCCTCGATCACCAAGTTCGTGATCATGCCGATCGTGACCTTGATCGCCTGCCGCATGATCGGCCTGCGGGGCGATGCGGCGATTGCCGTCCTGCTTTTCCAGTCCCTGCCGACGGCATCGTCGTCCTACATCATGGCCCGGCAGATGGGCGGTGACGCCCCACTGATGGCCGGCATCATCGCGGGCCAGACGCTGCTCGCCGCGCTTGCCCTGCCGGTCGCCGTCATCACCCTTTCGTCATGGGTATGACGAGCATCCTCAGAACAAGCCCATCTGCCCGCCCACCAAGGTCAGGAAATCATCGCCCACGAACGGCAGGATCGCATCCGCCACCGGTTGCAGCTGCTTGCTCACGTAATGGTCGTAGTCGATGGCGGCGCTGCGGGTTTCCAGCGGCTCGGGGCCGGCGACGGTGATGACGTAGCTGATCCAGCCACCATTCTGGTATTGCCGCGGGCGACCCTGGCGCTGGTTGAACTCGTCGGCAATCCGCGCCGCTCGCACGTGGGGCGGGACATTGCGCTCATAGTCATCCAGCGGTCGACGCAGGCGCTTGCGGTAGACCAGTCGCTCATCGAACGTCCCGGCCAGGGTCTGTTGGACGTAATCGCGCACGTAATCCTGGTAAGGCTTGCGATGGAAGATCCGCTCGTACAACTCCTGCTGGAATTGCCGGGCCAGCGGCGACCAGTCGGTGCGCACGGCCTCCAGCCCCTTGTAGACGATTTCATCGCTACCGTCGGCACGGGTCACCAGCCCGGCGTAGCGCTTCTTGCTGCCCTCCTCGGCGCCACGAATCGTCGGCATCAGGAAACGCTTGAAGTGGGTTTCGAACTGCAGCTCCAACGCACTCTGCAACCCGAACGTCTCATGCACGTATTCGCGCCACCACTGGTTGACGTACGCCACCAGCTCACGACCGATGCCGGCTGCCTCCTCCTGGCCATGGGCCCGGCGCAACCAGACGAAGGTGGAGTCCGTATCGCCATAGATCACCACATGGCCCCGAGCTTCGATCAACTGCCGGGTCTGCTGCATGATCTGGTGGCCGCGCAAGGTAATGGATGAGGCCAGCCTTGGATCGAAGAAGCGGCAACCGCTGGAACCGAGTACGCCGTAGAAGGCGTTCATGATGATCTTCAGGGCCTGGGACAGCGGCGCGTTGTGTTCGCGCTTGGCGGTTTCCCGGCCTTCGGCAACGCGTGCCACGATGGACGGCAGGCAATGGCGGGTGCGCGAGAACCGTGCGCCGCGAAAGCCCGGCACCGACTCGCGATCGTCCGGATGCCGCAGGCCTTCGATCAGACCCACCGGGTCGATGAGAAACGTGCGGATGATCGACGGATACAGGCTCTTGTAGTCCAGCACCAGGACCGACTCGTAGAGCCCGGGCTGGGAGTCCATGACAAAGCCGCCCGGGCTGGCCTGGGGCGGGCGCTGGCCAAGATTCGGGGCCACGAACCCCTGGCGGTGCATCAGCGGCATGTACAGGTGCGTGAAGGCCGCCACCGAACCGCCACTGCGGTCCGCCGGCAGGCCGGTAACGCTGGCCCGCTCCAGCAGGAACTTGAGCAACTCGGTCTTGGCGAAGATCCGCGTCACCAGCTCGCAGTCCTTGAGGTTGTAGCGGGCCAGGGCCGGCTTGTCCTCGGCGAACATGCGATTGATTTCGTCCATGCGCTGATAAGGGGTGCCGATGGCCTTGCCCTCCCCCAACAACGTCTGGGCGACGTTTTCCAGGCTGAACGAAGGGAAGCTCCAGGTGGCCGAGCGCAGGGACTCGATGCCATCGATGATCAGTCGTCCAGCCGCCGAGGCAAAGAAGTGGTTGTTGCGCGCACCGTGCTCGCGCCACTGCATCTCCTCCCCGCCTCGCCCCAGGCGCAACGGCACGGCCAGCCGCCGGGCATGCTCGTGCAGCACCCGCAGGTCGAACTGCACCAGGTTCCAGCCGATGATCGCGTCGGGGTCGAAACGGGCGAACCAGTCGTTGAGTTTCTTCAGCAGCAGCGTGCGGGATTCACAGTATTCGAGCTGGAAATCCACATCGCTGTCGTCGCCATTGGGCGGGCCGAGCATGTACACCTGGCGCTCGCCGCAGCCTTCCAGGGCAATGGAATACAGTTCACCCTGGGCCGTGGTCTCGATGTCCAGGGACACCAGGCGCAACGCCGGACGGTAATCGGGGGCCGGTTTCATCTGGGCATCCAGCAACAGGCCGTCGGCGCCCGGCGTACCGCTGAACCAGACCGGCGCGGTGATGAAACGCTCCATCAGGTAGCGCTCCGGCGGCCGGATATCGGCCTCGAACACGTCCACGCCCGCCCGCCGCAAGGTCGTGTCCAGGCGCATCAGTTGGGCGTGTTGGCGGCAATACAGGCCCAGCACCGGTCGATGCTCGAAATCCAGCAGGTCGAGGGGGCGCAATTCAATGTCCTTCTCCCCTTGCAGCAGGGCTTCGACCTGGCCACGCTGGAGCTGCGGCACGAACGCCACCGACGGCTGCATCGCCAGCCGCACGCGCCGTGGCCCGGCGTCTGTCGCCAGCCAGAATTCGACTTCGGTGCCCGCTGGGGTGTCGCGCCAATGCCGGGTCAGGACGAAGCCCTGCTGTAAATCCACCGCTGTGACCTCGAATCTTGGGTAAGGGGTGATTCTACCCGCCATCTCTCAGGGAAACAGTGAACCTGAGTGGCGAGGGGATTTATCCCCTCGCCACAATGATAAATTCACCGCCGATGGCGTTTTTGGACGACTGGCCGCCGTTTTACCGCTTGCCCTGCGCCGCCGGGTCTACGATTCTTTAACAACACCTGCAAAAACACCCCCGAGGCCCCTCCCAATGAAAACCGTCGCGCAGTTGCTCCGGATGAAGGACGAGAAGAACCAGCATGTGCACACCATCTCACCGGACGACATGGTGTTGCAGGCCTTGATGCGCATGGCCGAGAAAAACGTCGGCGCCTTGTTGGTGGTGAAGAACGATGAAGTGCTGGGGATCATCAGCGAGCGTGATTATGCGCGCAAGATGGTCTTGCACGGCCGCTCATCGGTGGGCACGAAAGTCAGCGACATCATGGTATCCCCCGTGATCACCATCGATCCGCACCAGACCGTCGAGACCTGCCTGAGCATCATGACCGAAAAGCACTTGCGGCATTTGCCGGTGGTGGACGACGGCAAACTCGTCGGCCTGCTGTCCATCGGTGACCTGGTCAAGGAAGCCATTGCCGAACAGGCGAACCTGATCCAACAACTGGAGCAGTACATTCGCGGCGAATGATCGACTCGCCAGGTTGCTCATTCCCAACCCACTTCTATATTGAAGGGGTTGCCCCTGCCCGAGCACCCCGATGGCCGACGCCGAGCGACTGATCATTTGCGAACATTGCGATGCGGTGTACGAGCCGGTGGAGCTCGTCCCGCATCAGAAAGCCTCGTGCGTGCGATGTGGCGCGGTGATCCAGCGCTATAACGGGCTGACCATCGAAAAACGCCTGGCCTTGAGCGTGACGGCGGCGGTGTTGTGGGCCTTCGCCAACGTCTACCCGGTGATGAGCATCCGCTTCCAGGGCCTGAACAACAGCGCCACGCTGTGGGATTCCATCGTGGCCTTGAGCCAGGGGCCGATTACCTTCATCGCCCTGGTGGCAGCGGTGGCAATCATCATCGCTCCACTCCTTCAACTGGCCCTGCTGCTCTGGGTGCTGGGGCATGCCTACGCCAACCGCCGTGCGCCGGGGTTCAACCTGTGCATGCGCAGCCTGGAAACGCTGCGACCATGGAGCATGCTGGAGGTCTGCCTGCTGGGCGCGCTGGTGGCGGTGATCAAACTCGCCGGGTTGCTGGACGTACTGCCGGGTATCGGCCTGTTCGCCCTGGCGGCCTTGAGCCTGCTGATGATCCGTATTGCCGGGCGCGATGTGCGCGACCTGTGGAGCAGCCTGTGAACGGCAAACCGCTGGATACCCCACCACTGGCCGGTGATCTGGACCTGTGCCTGTGCCATGGCTGCGGCCTGGCCTGCGACATGACCGACGAGCCCACGACCTGCCCGCGTTGCGACGCCCTCCTGCACCGGCGCAAACCCGATGCCCTTACCCGCACCTGGGCCTACATGCTGGCCGCGCTGGTGTTCTATATCCCGGCCAACCTGCTGCCGGTGATGAACACCCGGATGCTCGGGGACGGCGCCGACAGCACGATCATCAGCGGCGTGATCGAGTTCTGGCGCAGCGGTGCCTGGGACATCGCCCTGATCATCTTCATCGCCAGCATCGCCGTACCCGGCATCAAGTTCGTGGTCCTGACGCTGCTGCTGGTCACCGTGCAGCGACGCAGCAACTGGGCCCAGCTCCAGCGAGCCAAGCTGTACCGGCTGGTGGAAGTCATCGGCTATTGGTCGATGCTCGACGTGCTGGTGGTGGCCCTGGTGGCGGCGCTGGTGAAGTTCCAGGCACTGAGCGATATCGAACCGCGCCCGGGGATCCTGTTCTTCGGCCTCGTCGTGCTGTTCACCATGCTGTCGGCCATGAGTTTCGACCCACGGCTGATCTGGGACACCCCACCCCCCTCGGAGGAGGCCATGGATGAAATCGCAAGCCACTGACGGACAACAACCCGCGCCGGGGCGCGCCCACGTCACCAGCAGTCGCTGGTCGGTGTCGCTGGTGTGGATCGTGCCGATCATCGCGGTGCTGGTGGGCCTGTCGCTGGTAGTCCACAACTGGCTGCAGGAAGGCCCGACCATCACCATTACCTTCAAGACCGGCGAAGGCCTGACCGCCAACAAGACCGCGGTGAAATACCGCAACGTGGTGATCGGCCAGGTCACGGACGTGCAGTTGAGCGATGACCAGAAGAACGTCACCGCCACGGTCAAGCTGGCCAAGAACGCCGATACGTTCACCCACGAAGACTCGGTGTTCTGGGTGGTCCGGCCGCGCATCGGCGCCGGTGGCATTTCCGGGATCGACACGTTGCTGTCAGGGGACTTCATCGGGGCCGACGCCGGGCATTCGAAAGTACGCGCCAAGTCGTTCACCGGCCTCGAGGCACCGCCACCGATCACCTACGGCGAACCGGGCAAGCGCTTTACCCTGCACTCCCGCGACCTCGGTTCGCTGGACATCGGCTCACCGGTTTATCTGCGCAAGATTCCGGTGGGCCAAGTGGTCTCCTACGCCCTGGACGCGGACGGCAAGGGCGTCAATATCGAGGTCTTCATCAACGCACCGAACGACGCTTATGTCACCGAGAACACCCGGTTCTGGAACGTCAGCGGCGTGGACTTGAACGTCGGCGCCAATGGCTTCGCGGTCAGGACCGAATCGCTCTCGGCATTGCTGGTCGGCGGCATCGCGTTCAGGGCACCGGACTACAATCCCGACGACACGCCAGCAGCCGAAGACAAGAACTACGAACTGTTCGCCGACCAACAAAGCGCCCTGGCGCCACCCAGTGGCAAGGCGCAATACCTGGCCCTGCGTTTCGATCAGGCGCTGCGGGGGTTGAAGGTCGATGCACCGGTGGAATTCCTCGGCGTGGAAATCGGCAGGGTCGTGGCCATCAACCTGGATTTCGACGAGAAGCAACGCAGTTTCCCGGTCAATGTCGGCGTGGTGATCTACCCCCAGCGCCTGGGCAAAGCCCACGAGAAATTGCTCAAGGCGCTCAATCATGATCCAGAAGACGAGGCCGCCTCGGCCCGCCTGCTCGGCAGCTTCGTCGAACGTGGCCTGCGCGCCCAGGCCCGCAGCGGCAACTTGCTGACCGGGCAGTTGTACATCTCCCTGGACTTCTATCCCAAGGCCGAGAAAGTCGCTTTCGACCCCGCGGCCCGCCCCGTCCGAATCCCGACCATTCCTGGCAGCCTGCAGCAATTGCAGGAGCAACTGCAGTCGGTGATCGAGCGTATCAACAAGCTGCCGCTGGAAAGCATCGCCAGTAACCTGGATGGCAACCTCGTGGAATTGCGCAAAGGCCTGAAGCAATTCAACGGCAAGACCCTGCCAAGCGTGCAGAATACCTTGCAAGACGTCAGCAAGACCTTGCAGTCGGCCAACACCACGCTGGCCGAAGACTCGCCTCAGCGCGAGCAGTTGACCCAGACCCTCGACGATCTCGGTCGCATGTCGCGCTCGCTGCGAGAACTGTCCGACTACTTGAGCCGTCATCCCGAATCGCTGCTGCGCGGTCGTCCCAAGGATGCCCCGCTCACCTTCCCGGTGAAAGAATGATCAGAGGAGCACGCGCCATGCCGCCGATGCTGAAAGTCGCCCTCGTCGCCGTGGCGCTGCTGCTCGGCGCCTGTCGCAGCGATCCGATCCATTACCACACCTTGAGCCCGGTCCAGCCGACAGGCAAGCCACCCTCCGGCGTCGACATCCGGATCGAGCAGGTCAGCGTCCCGCCTCAGGTGGATCGCCCCCAGATGGTCATTCGCCAGGGCAACAGTGGATTGGCGATCCTGGAGACCGAATGGTGGGGCGCCAGCCTGGCGGATGAGCTGCGCAGCAGCCTGGAGGAACAACTGAGCAATCCCGGCGCGCCGAAGGCGTTACTACGGGTAGACGTACAACGTTTCGATTCGGTCCCCGGCCAGTACGCCCGCATGGACGTGCAATGGCGCTTGCGTAACCTCAGTGACGAAGCTCACGCCTTTACCTGCCGCAACCACCTGCAGACACCTGCGGGAAGCACCCTCGACGAGCTGGTGCTGGCCCACCAGAATAACGTCCGGCAGTTGGTCGACCTCATCGCCCAGGCGGCCACTCGAAAGGCATGCCCATGACCTTTCGGACACGCCTACGCAGCCCAATGCAGTGACAGCACCGGGGCCACCCGCGGATGCTGGTCGATGCGCTCCAGCACTGCGTGAAATTCCGGTCGTGCACTGAGCATCGCCTCTCGCGTTCCGGCCCACTTGGTAATCACCGCTGCGAGAATATCCAGCGCTCCCGGCTCGGCACCGCTGAAGAACGGTTGCGCCGGAAACTGATCGGCAAACAACGTCCAATTGCGATACAAGCGATGCTTCGTGCCCGACACCAATTGCTGCCGGGTCGCCTCATCCGCCTCGGCCAGCCAGCGCTCCGGAAAATCGATGATACCGATGGGCGTGTAGCAATTGGCGACGATGTAAACCAGGCCCCGTATGGCTTGTGCACGCTGGACCGGGTCCTCGGGCAGCAACTTCGATTCCGGATAGGTCAGCCCGAGGTGGATCAGAATGGCGGCGGCTTCGGTCAGCACCGAACCGTCCGGCAACTGCAAGGTCGGCACCTGTTTCTGGGGATTCAACGCCTCGAGTGCCTTGGCCGCGTCATTGTCTTCGGTCGAATAGGCATCGACCCGGCGATAAGGCACACCACATAGGCACAGGGCAATCTCCACGGCCGCCGAACCGGATTGCCTGTAGCCGAATAACTGATACATAAGCCTGCCTCCTGGGAAGGTTCAGTCGATAGAACCCTTCGCACGCCCGATGTTCCACGCCGTGGACGACCTGCACATCGACCAGTTATCACTGCCATCGATGGTCACCATCACTTCAATGAAGTTCTCATGATTACTGCCCGACGCAACAATGGCACCACACAAACCCACTGCATCCCCCGGAGCACACCATCATGAAACGCCAAATCATCCTCAGCCTCGCTTTCTCGGTTCTGGCAGCCAACGCATTCGCCGCTTCTTCCCACCCGGTCGTTGCCGAAGGTGGTTCCGATCGACTGATTGAGAACCGCGTCGCTGAAGGTGGTTCGGATCGCTTGATCGAGAATCGCGTCGCTGAAGGTGGTTCGGATCGTTTGATCGAGAATCGCGTCGCTGAAGGTGGTTCGGATCGTTTGATCGAGAATCGCGTCGCTGAAGGTGGTTCGGATCGCTTGATCGAGAATCGCGTCGCTGAAGGTGGTTCGGATCGCTTGATCGAGAATCGCGTCGCTGAAGGTGGTTCGGATCGCTTGATCGAGAATCGCGTTGCTGAAGGTGGTTCGGATCGTTTGATCGAGAATCGCGTTGCTGAAGGTGGTTCGGATCACCTGACTCAGAATCGCGCATGACCTGCCGCCCTGCTCTGCCCGACAAAAGCCCGGTCTTATCCACCGGGCTTTTTTCATGGTCGCCGTTCGCCAGGCTCTGTGTGAAAAGCTTTGAGTATCAAGGCTTTCATACAGAGCCTAGCGTCCCGCCGACCGCGCCATGCACCGCTGATAGCGCTCGTCCACCCGCTTGGCAAACCATGCAGTGGTCAGCTTGCGGGTGATTTTCGGGCTCTTGAGTACGATCCCCGGCAACACCGCACGAGGTAACGGTTTACCCTCGGCCTTTTCAGCCAGTTCGAAGACGCGCTTGTAGAGTTTACTGTCCTCGAATGCCAGGCTGTCGCCCTGCTCCAACTGATCGCGAATGGTCGGGTTACGCATTCCCAACGATTTCCCAAGCGTGCGCACCGCCAGCTCGGTGCTGCCGGGCATGATGGAGTCATGCTGGATCAGGTCACCGTCGAGGGCGAGAGAAATGCCTGAGGCGCGACTCACGGCATGCTGGAACGCCGCGTTGCGGCTGGCGTACCAACCGGCATTGAAATCGGCGAAGCGATACAGCGGCTCGGTGTAGCTCACCGGATACCCCAGCAAATGCGCAATGCCGAAGTACATCCCACCGCGCCGGCTGAACACTTCCTGGCGAATCGACCCCTCCACCGTATAAGGATAATGTCGGGCATTGGCCTGGGCGAAGGCGATACTGACCTGCATCGGCCCGCCGGTGTGCACCGGGTTGAAACCGTCGAACAACGTTTTGCCCAACGGCACCATGCCAATGAAATCATCGAAAATGCCGCTCAGCTCCTTCTCGCTGCGCACCGCGGCGAGCCGGTCGCTGTAACTCTTGCCGTTGGATGAACGCACCTGGAGTGCGCCGCTGACCAATAGCCCGGGAATATGCAACTTCGCCGCACGGCGATCGATTTCCTGCCGGGCAATCTTGCCCAGTCCCGGCACCGTGGGGTCGGCCTGGAATGTCGATTCCTGCTCAGCGACAGCCAGTACCGAACAGATATTCTGCGTCGTAGGCGGGATCTGCTGCGCGGTAAACGCAACATAGATATCCGTGGCCCAGCCTTCGCGATCCGCTGTCTTGGCCGGCAACAACCGCACAATCTGCGCCTTGACCTCGGCGGGCTGGCGCTCGGGCTCCTGGACCTGACGACTGCCACAACCGGCCAGGACCAGCAGCGCCGGGAGAATGAACAACCATCGATTGAAAGGCATAGGGCTCCATCAGGTTTGTACTCCAGAGCACCATACGATCAAAAGCTGGGACAGGCTATATTCCGTCGTTTGCCACACGGATAAAACCGGCTCGGTAACCACCGGAAAACCCATGTGGGAGCCCGGCTTGCCCGCGAAGACGGTGGCACACACAACATCAATGCAAACTGACCCACCGCTATCGCGAGCAGGCTCGCTCCCACAAGGGATCTGGGGTGGATTCGAGTTCGGTGAACACCCTGAAACATTGTGGGAGCGAGCCTGCTCGCGATGACGGTGGCACAACCAACATCGATGCAAACTGACCCACCGCTATCGCGAGCAGGCCCGCTCCCACAAGGGATCTGCGGTAGATTCGATGTCTGTGAACACCCTGGAACATTGTGGGAGCGAGCCTGCTCGCGATGACGGTGGCACACACAACATCGATGCACGCTGACCCACCGCTATCGCGAGCAAGCTCGCTCCCACAGGGGAACGGTGTGATCAGATGCCGCTCAGTGCCAGGTCCATCGCAAAGTAGGTGAAGATCAAATCCGCTCCCGCCCGTTTGATCGCGCCAAGGCTTTCTCGCACCACTCGGGCTTCGTCAATGGCGCCGGCCTGGGCGGCGAATTTAATCATCGCGTATTCGCCACTGACCTGATACGCCGACAACGGCAGGTTCGACGCCTGGCGAATGTCACGGATGATATCGAGGTAGGCGCCGGCCGGCTTGACCATCAGCGCATCGGCGCCTTCCTGTTCATCGAGCAGGGATTCGCGCAACGCTTCGCGACGGTTCATCGGGTTCATCTGGTAGCTCTTGCGGTCGCCCTTCAACGCGCTGCCGCCAGCCTCACGGAACGGGCCATAAAGCGCCGAGGCGAATTTAGTGGAATAGGCCATGATTGCCGTCTGGCTGAAGCCAGCTTCATCCAGCGCCTTGCGAATCGCCTGGACCTGCCCATCCATCGCCGCGGACGGAGCGATGACATCGGCACCGGCGCGGGCCGCTGCCACGGCTTGCCGGCCCAGGTTGAACAGGGTCAGGTCGTTGTCCACTTCATGCCCATGAAGCACGCCGCAATGACCATGATCGGTGTATTCACAGAAACACGTGTCGGACATCACAATCATTTCCGGCACAGCGTCCTTGCAGATCGCGGCCATGCGCGACACCAGGCCACGCTCGTTCCAGGTGTCGCTGCCGTCGCTGTCCAGATGATGGGACACGCCAAAGGTCATCACCGACTTGATGCCAGCACGGGCATATCGCTCGATCTCGCCAGCCAGTTTCGACTCAGGAATGCGCACCACGCCTGGCATGCTCTTGATCGGCACGAAGTCATCGATTTCTTCTTCGACGAAAATCGGCAGGACCAGGTCGTTCAACGTGAACTCGGTTTCCTGGAAAAGACTGCGCAGGCTGGCATTACGACGCAGGCGGCGTGGACGTGCTTCGGGGAACTGGCTGGACATGGAACTCCTGGGCAAATGGGGGGCAATCACAGGGGGCCAAAGCTTATGCCTTGGCCACCCCGGGTACAAACGACACCTGGAAAACAGTGTGTTACCGGCAGAGCAATAATCCGCTTACACGCTCAGCGAACCGTTGATACAAGTCAGTGCCCTTGAGCCGCACACCGCTCTGCTCACTCGGGAATCTTCAAACCCCGGACCACGGCCGGCCGCGCCAGGAAGCGCTCCAGCACCCGCGTCACGTTGGGGAAGTTCTGGATCCCCACCAGATCGCCGGCCTCATAGAACCCGATCAAGTTGCGCACCCATGGGAACGTGGCAATGTCGGCAATGGTATAGCGCTCACCCATGATCCAGTCGCGCCCTTCCAGGCGCCCATCGAGTACCTTGAGCAAACGCCTGCTTTCCTCGACATAACGGTCGCGAGGACGCTTGTCCTCATAGTCCTTGCCAGCGAATTTATTGAAGAAACCCAGCTGCCCGAACATCGGCCCGATACCGCCCATCTGGAACATCAACCACTGAATCGTCTCGTAGCGCGCCGCCGATTCCTGGGCCAGCAGTTGACCGCTCTTGTCCGCCAGGTAAATCAGAATCGCCCCGGACTCGAACAACGCCAACGGCTGGTCCCCCGGACCATGGGGATCGAGAATCGCCGGGATCTTGTTGTTCGGGTTGAGTGAGAGGAATTCAGGGGAGAGCTGATCGTTGCTGCCAAAGTCCACTTTGTGGGGTTCGTAGGGCAGGCCGATCTCCTCCAGCATGATCGAGACTTTCACGCCGTTAGGAGTTGGCAGGGAGTAGAGCTGGAGCCACTCGGGGTATTGGGTGGGCCATTTCTGGGTGATGGGAAATTGGGGCAGATTGGGCATGGGAGCTCCATGGCGGAAGGGAAATGCTGGAGCATAATTCAGGATCGGGTGGATGGCATCAGGAAATGCCACCCTCCTGACAGTCACAGAATTCACGCAGGCCGTTATTAATTTCGCAACATCCTGTCGTTAATGTTCATGCCATCTCATGGAAGAGAGCCGTGGCAGGATCGAACCAAAGGGCTTCAGGAGACTCAGAGCAATGCCCCGAGGAATCGAAGCGGCGTAACGACAAGGAAAACATCCGAAGCCAAGGCTTCGCGGTGCCAGGGTTTGTCAGCCTGACTCGAAGCCTGACTCGAGACAGCCGAAGAACATAATCCGATGATCAACCCACTGAAGTTCACCCGACACCTCCAACGCCGTTCATGGCTGATCCTGCCGACGCTGCTCGTGATCTGCGGTCTGGTGTTGTCACTGGAGTCCAGCGTCAGTCGCGCCCAGCCAGTCGACGGCATCCAGACCCTGGTGTTCCTGCGCCACGCCGAAAAACCCGCCGGCGGCCTGGGCCAACTCAATTGCCAGGGTCTCAATCGCGCCATCGACCTGGCCACCCTGTTGCCACAAAAGTTCGGCAAGGCCGACTACGTATTCGCGGCCAACCCGACCCGCAACGTTGAGGAAGGCGAGCGGGATAACTCCTATAGCTATATTCGCCCGCTGATGACCATCAGCCCCAGCGCGATCAAACTCGGCTTGCCGGTCAATATCGAGTACTCGGCCAACGACACCAGCGCCCTGGCCGACGAATTGCTGCACGACAAGTACCACAACGCCACCATCTACACGGCCTGGTCCCACGGCTATCTGCCGGAACTGATCAACAAGGTGGCTGGCGAGGCCGTGGGCAAGAAGCAGACCATTGCCCAAGACTGGGAATCGGGGGATTTCGATTCGATGTACGTACTGACCCTGACCTGGCACAACGGCAAGGCCAGCCTCACCAGCCAGAGCTACAAGCAGGGCTTGGATAACAGGCAGGAGACCTGTCCGACGTAAGCGGCAGGCATCGTAGGAGCTGGCGAAGCCTGCGATCTTCTGATTTTGATCTTTCGCTTGAGGCTCAATTGTCAGTGGAGAGATCGCAGCCTCGTTGCACTCGACAGCTTCTACAGGACGGAGCCCGGCGCAAGCGCCCTCGCCACAGCAAGCGTCCTCGCCACAGGGTATGATGCGTCTACATCCCTACTGCCCGGACCTTCTCCATGTCTTTATCTTCTGCCGCTCCCGTTCGGGGCTGGTCGTTCTGGTGGAAACCCGCCCTGTTCCTGCTGGTGGCTTGCGTCGGCCTGTACTACGTCAAATGGTCGCCCTACTACCTCAAGGCGTTTGTCGCCGCCGATAACCACAGCATCGGCGGTTCGATCCTCAACGATGCACAGACCACGCCGCTGATGGCCGCGCTGACCTACGCCAAGGTGTATTTCCTGGCGATCTGGAAAGCGGCGGTGCTGGCGGTGATCCTGGGCTCCCTGTTGCAGGTACTGATTCCCCGTGACTGGCTGTTGCGCCTGTTCGGCCAGGCCGGCTTTGCCTCGACTCTGCGCGGCGGGCTGTTCGCCCTGCCCGGCATGATGTGCTCATGCTGCGCGGCGCCGGTGGCGGCCGGCATGCGTCGGCAGAATGTCTCGGTGGGCGCGGCGCTGGCCTTCTGGATCGGCAACCCGGTGCTCAATCCCGCGACCCTGGTCTTCATGGGCTTCGTACTGGGCTGGGGCTTCACCGCGCTGCGACTGGTGGCGGGCATTGTGCTGGTGTTCGGCGTGTCGATGGTGGCCCAGCGCATCGCCCGGCCCGACGTGTTACCCGAGGCGGCCGTCGAAGCCGTGACCGAGGCCAGCGCGGTCGATGCGCAGCCTTTGCTGGCGCGTTGGGGACGGACCTTGTGGCAATTGTTCTGGAGCACCATTCCAGTCTATGTGCTGGCTGTGCTGGTCCTGGGCGCCGCACGGGTCTGGCTGTTTCCCCATGTCGATGGCGCCATGGCCGACAGCCTGGTCTGGCTGGTACCGCTGGCTGTTGTCGGCACGCTGTTCGTGATTCCCACCGCGGCGGAAATCCCTATCGTTCAAACGATGATGACCCTGGGCATGGGCACCGGACCGGCCGTGGCGTTGCTGATGACACTGCCGAGCATCAGCCTGCCGTCGCTGCTGATGCTGCGCAAGGATTTCGATGCCCGGGTGCTGGTGACCGTGGCGCTGTTGACCATGTTGGTCGGCATCGTCTGCGGGTTGATCGGAGCGGTGTTGCTTTAGGCTTCAAGATTTACTGATCCACCGCTATCGCGAGCAGGCTCGCTCCCACATGGGCCTGAGGTGATCGCAGAGGTGTCGTCCATTGCAAATTCCCTGTGGGAGCGAGCCTGCTCGCGATAGCGGCAACCCGTTCCCACGAGGTCCCGAGGTCATCCTGTCCGGGCGGCGCGCTCACGCAGATACTCGAGCACAGCCGCCTGCTCCCCCGCAAACTCGATCCGACTCCCCTTCTTTTCCCGCTGGAACACGTACATCGGGTCGTAATATTCACGCAGCAACCCGTCGATCCAGCCACGATGCAAGTCGACAGCCCCGCTATCGGCCTGCTCGGCCAAGGCGGCTTCCATGATTGCCATCAGGCGCCGATGACGGTCGCCCCCCAGGCGCTTGTGGATGTTGTTCAAACTCGCCAGCAACCGTTCGGAAAACAGCGAGAACCCTTCCTCGCCATATACGGCGACAAATTCGGCGCTCAGGTTGATGACGTAATCACGCAGAATCCGCTCGACCCGTCGTTCCACACTGTCTTCAAGCCAGACCATCGGGACCTGTTGCATGCGCTGGTACAACGGCAACGGTAACGCGCAGCTGCCGACCATGCGGCTTTCATCTTCCAGCACGAAATGCTCGATACCGGCGGCGCGCTTCTTCAGCACATCCACGGCCAGGCGGTTCTCGAAATCGATGTTGGAAGGCTGCCCCGTGGCCCGCTTGCCGAAGCTGGAACCACGGTGATTGGCGTGACCTTCCAGGTCCAGTCCGTTGCCCAGCTGGATCAGCATCTCGGTCTTGCCGGTGCCGGTCATGCCGCCCAGCAAGACGAAATCACACTGGGCGACCGCCTGCTCGACAGTGTCCAGCAGGAACGTACGCATCGCCTTGTAGCCGCCGCCAACCCTGGGGTATTCGATGCCGGCTTCGTCCTTGAGCCATTGCTGGACAATCTGCGAACGCAGGCCGCCTCGAAAGCAATACAGAACTCCGTCAGGATGGGCCCGGGCGAAGTCGCTCCAGGCCTGGATGCGGTGCGCCTTGGTGTCGCCGGACACCAGCTGATGCCCCAGGACGATCGCCGCCTGCTGGCCCTGTTGCTTGTAGCAAGTACCGACCCGCTGCCGCTCGATGTCCGTCATCAGCGGCAGATTGACCACGCCGGGAAAGGCCCCCTTGAGAAACTCGACAGGCGCGCGAGTGTCCATCATCGGCCGGTCATTGAGGAAAATGTCGCGGTAATCGGTAATGTCGTTGCTCATCAAGACACCTCGACCGCGTTGGTCTGTCGCTCGACCAACTCGCCAATCGGCTCCAGCGCAAAGCCCAGCTCCGCGGCCACCTGAAGAAACTCGCCTTCGCCTTGCGCCGTCACGGCGATCAACAGGCCGCCGCTGGTCTGCGGGTCGCACAGTACGCGCTTGTGCAGCTCCTGGACACGGCCGACCCTGCTGGCGTAACTGTCGTAGTTACGTAGCGTACCGCCTGGTACGCAACCCAGGTCCAGGTAGTATTCGACGCCCGGCAGGCGCGGCACCGCATCGTAGCGGATGCGTGCGGTCAACTGACTGCCATCGGCCATTTCCACCAGATGCCCGAGCAGACCGAAACCGGTGACGTCGGTCATGGCCGTCACGCCATCGAGCTTGCCGAAGCGGCTGCCGGGCTTGTTGAGGGTGCACATCCAATCCCGGGCCAGGCCAACGTCGGCGGCGCGCAATTTGCCCTTCTTCTCCGCCGTGGTAAGGATGCCAATGCCCAGGGGTTTGGTCAGGTAGAGGCGGCAACCGGCAGTGGCGGTGTCATTGCGCTTCATGTGGCGCTTTTGCACCAGTCCAGTGACAGCCAGGCCGAAAATCGGCTCAGGCGCATCGATCGAATGCCCGCCAGCCAAGGGTATACCAGCCTCGTCGCACACTGAACGCCCGCCACGGATCACTTCCCGTGCGATTTCCGGGGCCAGCACATTGACTGGCCAGCCGAGAATCGCAATGGCCATCAGCGGATCACCGCCCATGGCATAAATGTCGCTGATGGCATTGGTGGCGGCGATGCGGCCGAAATCGAAAGGATCATCGACAATTGGCATGAAGAAGTCAGTGGTCGACACCACCCCGCGCTCTTCGTCGATGGCGTACACCGCGGCATCGTCCCGGGAGGCGTTGCCGACCCACAACTTGGGATCGAGGTTCTGCGCACCGCTGCCGGCCAGGATCACTTCCAGCACTTGCGGCGAAATCTTGCAGCCGCAACCGGCGCCGTGGCTGTACTGGGTCAGGCGAATGGGCTCGCTCATGGGCATACCTCCTATCAGTCAAGGTGAGCGATTCTAGCAGCAACGTCGATGCTCCAGTGCTCATGCCGCAATGGTCAGGGAAAACTGGTACGGGATGTGCAAACGTTTGCGAGCCCCATCAAGGCCTTCTGATCGGGCCATTTTCCTTACATCCAGGAACACGGGCTTCGGCCCGCACGAACAAGGACTTTCCATGCATTTCATTTCCCGGCGTCGCGCCGTGCCCGGCGTATTCGCCGCCTCCCTGCTACTGACCACCGTTACCGGATTACTCAGCACTGCAACCCACGCCGCACCCGCCGAGGCGTCTGCCCAGGGCGAAGCCCTGAGCCCCGAAGCCACTGCGCCAAAAAAAGGCGCCTACCTGTCGGATTGGTACAATCAGAACCTGACGATCATCGGTAGCAAGGACATCAGCTTCGGCCCGCAACCGGTCGACGATGTCTACCTGGAGTATGAATATTTCGGCCGCAAGGGGCCGTTCGAACTGTACGGCTACGTCGACATTCCGAAAATTTTCGACATCGGCAACAGCCACGACAAAGGCGCATGGGACCACGGCTCGCCGCTGTTCATGGAGCACGAACCGCGCATTTCCATCGACTACCTGGCAGGCCGCAGCCTGGCCATCGGGGCGTTCAAGGAATGGTATGTGGCGTTCGACTGGATCTACGACCACGGCAGCAACAGCGCCAATCGCGGTAACACCTTGTACAGCGGACTGGGCACCGACATCGACACCCATTCCAGGGTCAACCTGTCGGCCAACTTCTACGGTCGGTATCAATGGGAAAACTACGGTGCCAGTAATGAATATTCCTGGGATGGCTACCGCGCCCAACTCAAGTACATCGTGCCGATCAGCCGGTTCAGCAACGGTGCATCCCTGACTTACATCGGCTTCACCAACTTCGATTTCGGTTCGGATCTGCACAAGGACAATCCGGCGCGCACCGCCAACGCCACGGTTGCCACCAACGTATTGCTGTACTCCTTCACCCACCTGCGCTTCACCCTGGTGGGCCGTTACTTCCACAACGGCGGCAACTGGGAAGACGGCAGTGAGCTGAACTTCGGCGATGGCAACTTCCGCGCCCGCTCCGATGGCTGGGGGTACTATGCTGGGGTAGGTTATCAATTCTGATCGGGGGCATTGGCGATGGAATTTTCGTTCATCGCGAGAATCACTTGAACATCAACCGCGTGCTCAACAGGAGACTGCCGATGCCCCTTTCCCCCGCCGCTGCCGACAGCACCCACCTGGATTACGGCCTCGACACGCTGTTCGGTCGGGAAACCAAAAGCGTCGACTGTCAGTTCGATGTCAAACGCCTCGATGACGGTGAGCCGCCATGGTTCGCGCTGCACATCCGGCCACCGCTGCCGGAGGATCTGGAGAAAGCCCAGATCGTGGTGTTCACTGCCGAGGGGCGGCGGATCAGTGGGATCGTCCGGCGCGCCGAGCGCCTGGCCGATGACAGCCTGCAGCTGGATGTCGAGCCTGACTGACGCGTCTGGAAGCCTTCGCAGCACTGGAGTCCGGCGCGATGCCCGTGGGATGATCGGTTTCCAAACACGCCCTCCACGCCGAGAGTTTCAATGTCATTGCTGAGAAAACACACTGCTGCACTGTTGCTGACAGCCGTTGCCAGTCTGGTTGTCGTGCCTGCCTATTCGGCCCCGGCTAAAGCCGCCGGCGATCTGCCGGCTCAGAAAGTATCGATGCTGGGTGGCAAATTTGTCTTTACCTTGCCCAAGGGTTTCACCGCGACCGCCCTGCCTGCCGGCGATGCCGCCCAGGGCACGGCAGGGGCGACGGGGACCATGTACAGCAATGCCACCAGCAGAACCGTGGTGATCACGGCTGAAAACACCATCGTCAATGGTGCGAAGGTGAAGGATGACGATGCTGCGTTTCTCGACACGACTATGGCCGGCTTCGCCGCCCAGCGAAGCAAAGCCTTGCCGGATGCCAAGATCCTCAGCGAAAAAAGCCTGACCCTCAAAGGCAGTGGCCTGGGCCTGCGTCAACTCGACACCAGCGCCACCCAGGGCGGCGGGCCGACCCTCGACACCACATTGCTGGGAGCCTCCGGCACGCGCATGGCCGTGGTGCAGATCATCTCCCGGGCCAGTGACAAGAACGGTCATGAAGCGTTGGTGAAACAGATCGCCAGCGGCAAGTGATGGCCTGGGCGCGAAGTGCCTGAGGGACCGCGTTGCTTCATTCGCGAGCGAGCCCGCTCCCACAGGGTTTTGCGGTGGGCATAAATCGTGTGAACGCCCGGGAGCAAATGTGGGAGCGAGCCCGCTCGCGATAGCGTCAGCCCATGCAACAGAGATTCAACCTGAAACCGCTAGGGATTGAGCCGCTCCAACCAGGCCCGCAGGTCCTGCACTTCCAAGGCACTGATGGTATGCCCGACACCCGGATAGGCATGAAACTCCGGCTCCAGGGCCAAGGTCTTCAGGAACGTGTCGGCTTCGGTGCCATCGTGGTAGGGGATGATCGGGTCTGCCGTGCCGTGGCCGATGAACACCGCCAGCGACCGCCGCGATTCGTCGGGGGTCAGCTCGGCTTGCAGCACGGACAGAACCCGCCCGCCCATCGCCGCGATACCACCGACGGCTTCGGGGTGTCGCAGGGCGACTTCGTAGCTCATCATCGCGCCCTGGCTAAAGCCCACCAGATAGACCTGGCTGGCGTCCGTCGGGTATTTGGCCCGGGCCTTTTCGATGAAATCCAGCAGCATCTGGCCGCTGGCCTTCAAGTCCGAGGTGTCGCCGTCATAGGCGCCCTCGCCCCGCTTCGCAAACCACTGGTAATGACCTGTCTCCATGGTCTTCGGCGCCCGCACCGAGAGGTAGTTGTAGTGTTGGGGCAGCTCGTCCCTGAGCTCGAACAGATCCTGTTCGTTGCTGCCGGAACCATGCAGGAATATCACCAGCGGCCGGTCCCTGGCCTGCTCGTCGGCCTGGGCCAGATAACTGAGTGGCAAGTCCGTGTGCAGCGAGGGCTGGGCCTGCAACCCGGACGAGACCAACAACAGGAACAGGGCGAACGCTTTGAACATTGATCTTCCTCCATCATTCGATAGCCCATGGCAAGGGCCGTACGGTGAGGTAGACAGCACTTTTCAGTCGTTGGTCAATTTCCCGGTGCGTATCGGCTCACGTCCCGCCACTTTCGCCTGCCAGATCCCGGGCTGGGTATAACGCCCACGGTCCAGGGCGAACAGCACGCCGCTGGTGCCGGCCCGTACCGTGGTAACCCGATCATCCAACGGGTCGACCACTTCGAACAAGGGGTCGCCCCGCTCCACCCATTCACCCGCCTCGCGCAGGAAACTCACCACGCCATGGTGCGGCGCGAACAGGTACTCGGTGCCCTCGAAAGGAAATCCTTCACAGCATTGGGCTGGCACCGACGGCCAATCGCCGCCGATAAAACCCTGCTCGGCGAGAAACCCGAGGATGGCCTCGCAATTGGCCTGGGCCTGATGCACCCGCGTGTCGCCCATGCTCCCCAGTTCCAGGGTGGTCGCCAGGTTGGCCGGCGGGATCGCCGCCTCGGGAAAAGCCCTGGCCAGGCGCAACCAGGGGGTGGAGCAGGATTCGTCGAACGAACTGCCGCCGGAGTCCTCGCACAGCAACGCCACGCCGGCTTTCAACCGTGCAGCCAGGGAGCGCCACTGCGGCCATTGTTGCGGCAAGGCGTACAGATGAATGGCTGCCTCGAAATCGCAGTGCAGGTCGAGGGTGATATCGGCATCGCAGGCATGGCGCAGCAGGAGACGATGCAGGGCTTCGAGCTGCGAAGGGGGTGCCGGCAAATCGTCCAGGACCTGGAGCATGGTCTGGCGGATCAAGGTGATATTGGCCGCCGGATCGTCACCCAATCGGTCGCCGACACGTTGCGCCACCGGGGCGCTGAGTTCCACGAAGGAGCGGTTGAAGTTCTTGCCGCTGCCCAACTCGAAACGCCCCATGTGGGCGCTTTGCAGATGTTGATCCAGGCCGATGGGGTTGGCCACCGGCACCAGCTCGATCACGCCCTTGAGCAAACCCTGGGCCTCAAGCGCGTTGAGCCGTTGCTTCAGCTCCCAAGCCGTGCGCATGCCGGGCAACTCATCGGCGTGCAGGCTGGCCTGGATGTAAACCTTGCGTGGGCCATGGCCATAACGAAACACACTGAGCCGACGTTCGGTGCCGAGGTGGCTCCATGGCAGGGTATGGTCGATGCGTTGCATGAAATCTCCAGATACGAAAGCGCTCATAGCGCAGGGTAAAACAATCGCCCATGAAAAAGGTGGCCGACCGCGTCAACGGTGGGCCACCTTGGTTTCAACGATCAATGCCCGTAGATGTCGAAGGCGAAGTACTTGTCCTGCACTTTCTTGTACGTGCCGTTGGCACGGATTTCGGTGATGGCGGCGTTGAATTTCTCGGCCAGGGCCTGATCACCCTTGCGCACGGCAATGCCGGCACCGCCGCCGAAGTACTTCGGATCGTCGTAGGTTGGGCCAACAAATGCGAAGCCTTTGCCCGCATCGGTTTTCAGGAAGCCATCGTCGAGGTTGACCGAATCGGCCAGCATGGCATCGAGACGACCGGCGACCATGTCCAGGTTGGCTTCCTGCTGGGAGCCGTAGCGCACCAGGTTGATGCCCGCCGGCACCAGCACTTCGGTGGCGAAACGATCATGGGTACTGGCCCGCAGCACACCGACCTTCTTGCCCTTGAGTTCGGTCAATGGGTCCTTGATCCCGGAACCTTCCTTCATCACGAAGCGTGCCGGGGTGTGGTAGTACTTGATGGTGAAATCGACGTTTTTCTTGCGGTCGTCGGTGATGGTCATGGACGACAGGATCGCGTCGATTTTCTTCACCTTCAACGCCGGGATCAGGCCATCGAACTCCTGCTCGACCCAGACACACTTGACCTTCATCTGCTCACACAACGCATCACCGATATCGACATCGAAACCGGCCAGTTTGCCGTCAGGGGTCTTCATCGAGAAAGGTGGGTAACCGGCTTCGATCCCGAGGCGCAGCGGCTGGGCGTCAGCGGCCATGGCCGACAAGGACAATACGGACAGTGCCAGGGCACCGAACATTGCTAGCTTCTTCATTTTTGCTCCTGAGTGCGCAGGTTTTTTATTAGCAGATCGTAGGCAGCGTTCGGTTGGCAAAAACCGAAGTGGCCGGGAGTCTAGAGGGGCACTCAGAGGGGAGATTGTGTTGAGGCGACAAATAGTTATAAAAATAACCAGGTGTGTCCGATGTCCTTGAAGTTTGCGAAAAACCTGACAGGACAAACTGCTGTGGCGAGGGAGCAAGTCCCTTGCCACAGCAGATCGCTGCAAAAACTCAGCAGTCGCAGCTGACCGCCGTGTCCGCCACGCGCTCCACCAGGCCGGTCAGGCGAAAACCCTCGTCGAGCCAGCCCATGACACCGCCGATCATTTCCTTGACCGGATAGCCCAGGGTCGCCAGGCGGACCGCCGCCTTGTTCGCGCCGTTGCAGTGCGGCCCCGCGCAATAAACCACGAACAGCGTGTTTGTTGGATAAGCGGCCAGCGTCTGGGCGGTGAGCGAACGCGTCGGGATATTGATCGCGCCTGGCACATGACCGCGCTCATAGGCCAGGGCCCCGCGGACATCCACCAGCACAAAATCGACCTCGCCGGCCTGTTGGCTGGCATGAACGTCGGAACAATCTGTTTCGAACATCAGACGACGGCTGAAATGCTGCAAGGCAATGTCAGACGGAGCAGCAGGCACTTCGCTAACCGGGCTGGGCATTGTGGATACTCCAAGGGGGATGGGGGCGTAAGGAGACTTTATCCGCCCTATGCTAACCGCTAAAGTGGCGCACAAGACACTCAGTGGGAATTTTCCGCCAAATGCAGCCCTCCCCCGGCCTGGTCGCCGTCCTCGTCTATGACGGCTTGTGCACATTCGAATTCGGCGTTGCCGTCGAGATTTTCGGACTGGCCCGACCCGAATTCGATTTCCCTTGGTATGAACACCGGATCGTCGCCGTCGATGACGGCCCGTTGCGCGCCATGGGCGGCTTCCAGGTGCTGGCCGACGGTGGCATGGAGCTGCTGGATACGGCCCGGACCATCGTGATCCCCGGCTGGCGCAGTCGCAGCGAGCCACCGTCCGAGGACTTGCTGGAAACACTGCGCAAAGCCCATGCCCGAGGTGCGCGCCTGCTGTCGATCTGCTCCGGGGCATTCGTGTTGGCGGCCGCCGGGCTGTTGGACGGTCTGGGGGCCACGACCCACTGGCGCTACACCGATGAATTGGCCGAAAACTTTCCGGCCATCCTGGTAGATCCGGACGTGCTGTACGTGGATTCGGGCCAGGTCATCACCTCGGCCGGCAGTGCAGCCGGCATCGATGCCTGTCTGCATCTGGTGGCGCGAGACTTCGGCGCCCAGGTCGCCAACACCGTGGCGCGCCGACTGGTGATGCCGACGCAACGCACCGGCGGCCAGGCGCAGTTCATTCCGTCGCCGGTCAGCCGCACCCCGCGTAGCGATCTGTCCGGAGTCATGCAGTGGGCCCGTGAACACCTGCATGAGCCCCTCGGCGTGCGCGAACTCGCCAGCCAGGCGGCCATGAGCGAACGGACGTTCCTGCGCCGCTTTACCCAGGCCTGCGGGCTGTCGCCCAAGGCCTGGCTGCAGCACGAGCGCCTGGCCCGCGCCCGCGAACTGCTGGAAAGCACCCAGGACAAAACCGACAACATCGCGCAGCTGTGCGGCTACCGCTCGGTGGAAAGCTTTCGCGTGGCGTTCCGCAGCGTGGTGGGGCTGGCGCCGTCGGTGTATCGGGAGCGGTTTGGGCGGGGTGAAGCCAGATGATCAGCGATCAAAACTGGCGAGCACCGTTGTGAAGAGGAGATTTATCTGTGGCGAGGGGATAAATCCCCTCGCCACAAAATTGATGCAGCGGCGCCATTCGGATATCAACGCTTGCGCAGTAAATAGGTGTCCATGATCCACCCATTCGCCAACCGCGCCGCCTTGCGGGTACGCTCGATGTCATCGACCACATCCCCCAACCGACCGGCGATGAGCAGCTCATCCGGCGTCCCCAGGTAGGCGCCCCAATAAATATGCGTATCGGGATCGCTCACCTGGCGGTACGCATCCTCGGCGTCGAGCATCACCACCACACTCGCCGCATCCCCCACCTGGCCCGCCGCCAGCCGCCGCCCGGTGGTGATCTCCAACGCGCCGCCAATGCTGCTCAACGGTACTTTGTGTTGCGCCGCGAGGGCCTGGACGCTGGTGATACCCGGAATCACCTCGAACTCGAAAATGCAGCGCCCCGTCTCAAGAAGGGTCTGCAGGATGCGGACGGTGCTGTCGTACAACGACGGATCGCCCCATACCAGGAAGCCGCCGCACTGCCCGTCGGACAGTTCTTCATTGATCCATCTTTCGAAGGTCGCCTGCTTCGCACGGTTCAGCTCTTCGACACTGCCGGTGTAGTCCGGATCGCCGCGGTGGCGTTCGGGACTGCTGGCTTCAACGAAACGATAGGGACGATCAACGATGTAGCGCGCGCAGATGTCACGCCGCAGGTCCAGCAGTGTGTGCTTGGCGGGGCCCTTGTCCATGAGAAAAACCACATCCACCCGATTCAGGGCCTTCACCGCTTGCATCGTCAGGTAATCCGGATCACCGGCGCCGATGCCGATGACTGAAAGCTTCTTCATGCCCGCAACTCCTGGGTGCGCAAGCGCCACACCCCGTTGAAACGCAACTCAAGGGAAGACAACGGTTCGACGTCGATCCGGTTGAAGGCGGCTGCAGAGCATTGCAACACGTTCATCAGGGCCGCCCGGATCACGAACGGATGAGTGATGGCCAGCAAGTGCCCCGGTTCATTTTCCAGGCTTGCCAACCAGTCCCCGACACGGCGGCACAGCCGGTCGATGGACTCACCGCCATGGGGAATCGCATGAGGATCATCGAGCCAGGCTTGCAGGTGTTCCGGTTCGGCCTGGAGCAACGCCTCGATGGATAACCCGCGCCACCGTCCCAGATCACAATCGGCCAGGGCCTGGACCACCCGGAATTCGTCGCCAAACAATGCCGCGGTCTGGCGGGTGCGCAGCTCAGGCCCGCACAGGACGTGCCCGACGTTTCGATACCCGTGACCAGCCTCCGGGCGCCTGGCGAGCCAGTCTGCGTCCAGTGATTCGTCCAGCGCGAAACGCGCCTGTTTCTGGGCGACGGTTCGGGCATGGCTGATCAAGGTCAGACGAGTGGCTTGCACGCGGGACGCTCACACTAACGGGGGTGGATACTGGGATATTTTCGTGTAGGCACCTTATATGAAATCAAATATCCGAGACAAAAAGTCGTTATGTCTGACACGGAAAAAAGCATTGGCTGACATACCACGCCATCCAAGCCTGGACCCCGCCCTACAGGACTTTCGCACCATTCTTGGGCATTTTAAACGAAACGTAAAAACCGCTGGACATGTAGTAGTCGCTACATAAATACTGTTTTCAGGAGTTATGAAAGATATTCAACACCCCATCCAGCAAGGAGCACGGATGCCGCCTCTCAGGGACCTTATTACCGATCCCGGCTTGATCTTGACGCCGTCGGAACGCAAGGTCGTACGTGCTCTGCTTGATCATTACCCGCGCAACGGCCTCGGTCCGATGTCGCGCCTGGCCGAACATGCCGGCGTCAGCGACCCGACCATCGTGCGGCTGGTCAAAAAACTTGGATTCGGCGGCTATGCCGAGTTCCAGGATGCGTTGCTGGTCGACATGGACCACCGACTGCGCTCTCCCCGCACGATGTTGCAGCCTCGGATCAAGTTGCAACAAGGTGACACCTGGAGCCAGTATCTGGTGGCCAGCCAGCGCAGCATCCTGGAAACCCAAGTCCTGACCCAGCCCGAAGACGTGCGCATTCTCGTGCAGTGGCTGCTCGACACCCGGCACCAGGTGCATTGCTTCGGCGGACGCTTCAGCAGCTTCCTCGCCCATTACCTGTTGAATCACCTGCGCCTGCTGCGGGCCGGCTGTTTTGCCCTGGAAGACAACGCCCAACTGCCGGATCGGCTGTTCGATGTGCAGCGCCAGGATGTGGTGCTGATTTTCGATTATCGTCGCTACCAGGCCCAGGCCCTTCGTGTTGCCAGCGCGGCCAAGGAACGCCATGCCCGAGTCGTGCTGTTCAGCGATATCTATGCCTCGCCATTGCGCGAACTGGCCGACCTGATTATCAGCGCGCCGGTGGAGTCAGTCTCAGCCTTCGATAGCCTGGTACCGGCACTGGCTCAGGTCGAAGCGCTGGTCGCCTGCCTGACGTTGCAATGCCCTGGCCTGGCCGAGCGCCTGGACGGTATCGATGCCTTGCGCACCGAGTTCAACACGCACCTGTTGGAGGAAAAATAAGGATGTTCTCGCTCCCTCACCGCTCCCCTCGGGATCTGCCGTTCACCCGCGACCACACGGCATTGCTGCTGGTCGACATGCAACGCGCCTGGCTGGAACCGCAGTTCGATGCGCACCTGGACACACCCGAGGCCGGCTATTTTATCCGCCGCGCCCGCCAGACTGTGATTCCCAACCAGCAACGGCTGCTCGACGGAGTGCGTGCAGCCCGGCAGAACGTGTTGCACACCCATATCGAAAGCCTCACCGCCGATGGCCGCGACCGCTCCCTGGACCACAAGCTGTCGGACATGCACTTGCCCAAGGGTAGCCCGCAGGCGCAGATCATCGCCGAGCTGGCGCCCCTGGAAAACGAGATCGTGCTGCCCAAGACCTCTTCGGGGGTCTTCAACTCCACCAATATCGACTACGTGCTGCGCAACCTGCAGGTCCGACACCTGATCGTCGCTGGCATCGTCACCGACCAATGCGTCGACATGGCCGTGCGCGACGCCGCCGACCGCGGTTATCTGGTCACCCTGGTGGAAGATGCCTGCGCCACGTACACCGAACAGCGTCACCTGGCCTGCCTGAACGCTATCAAGGGTTATTGCTGGATCAGCGACACCGACACCGTGCTCGGTCGCTTGCAGGAGATGCAACCATGAGCCGTCTCGAAGCCGCAACGCTCACTCCGCTGCCCGTCACCACGCTGGTGAGCACCGACCTGATCGGCGTGACCCGAGGGCGCTCGTTTCCCAGCGATGAACTGCCTCACTACGTCACTGCCGGTTGTGGCTGGGTACCGGCCAACAGCGCGCTGACGCCCCAGGACATCATTGCATCGACCAATCCCTGGGGGGCGTATGGCGACCTGCGGCTGGTGCCGGACCTGTCCAGCCGGGTCACCATCGGCAACGGTCCCGACGCCCAGGCCCCGGCGCTGGATTTCATCCATTGTGACGTGCGCGAGACTGACGGCCGGCCCTGGGGAGCTTGCCCACGCACGCTGTTGCATGACGAAGTGGAACGCTATCGCACCCAGTTGGGCTTGCAGGTCTTCGCCGCGTTCGAGCATGAGTTCAATCTCAAATCCCCCCAGCCCCAACCCGACCGCCTGGCCTTCAGCCTCCAGGCCCAGCGCCAGCACGCCGGATTCGCCGGGTGGCTGCTCAGTGCCCTGCGGGCCGGGGGCGTCGAACCGGAAATGTTCCTGCCCGAATACGGCAAGCATCAATATGAAATCACCTGTCGCCCGACCCTGGGCGTCGCCGCTGCCGATCGCGCGGTGAACGTGCGGGAAATCACCCGCGAGATCGCCCGGCAGATGGGCCTGGAGGCGAGCTTCGCGGCCAAGACGTCGGCAGAGGCCGTGTGCAACGGCGTACACCTGCACCTGAGCCTGCAGGACCTGGATGGCGATCCCGTGCTCCACGACAGCGCGAGCAGCAACGGCTTGTCCAGCCTCGGTCGACACTGGGCCGCCGGTGTGCTGCAGCATCTGCCGGCGCTGTGCGCGCTGACCGCGCCGACGCCGGTCTCCTACGAGCGCCTGCAACCCCATCATTGGAGCGCATCCTACGCTTGCCTGGGACAGCGCAACCGCGAAGCGGCGCTGCGCATCTGTCCGACCGTGAGCCTGGGGGGCAAGCCGCTGGCGAACCAGTACAACCTGGAATTCCGCGCCATGGACGCCACCGCGTCACCGCACCTGGCGATGGCGGCCTTGCTGATCGCTGGACGACTGGGCATCGAGCAACGGCTGGTGCTCAATGCCGTCACCGATGAAATACCCGACGACTTGACTGAGGAAGAACGTCGGACTCGTGGCATTATCGCCCTGCCGACCACCCTGGCCCAGGCACTGGATTGCCTGCGTCACAGCGGAGCGTTGTTGGATGCCCTGCCCGGCCCGCTGGTCGAAACCTACTTCGCCTTGAAGGCTCAGGAACTGGCCTTGACCCAAGCGCTGTCACCTGCCGAGCGATGTGAGCACTATGCGCGAATCTATTGAGTGCGCCGAGTCGGGGCTTTACACCGAGCCGCCCTACCGGCTGATCCGGGAGAACGCCGAGCACCCATTGATATTGGTGTGCGAACACGCCAGCCGCTTCATCCCCGCCGCATTGAATGACCTGGGCCTGGACGAGACGGCGGCCAATGAACACATTGCCTGGGACATCGGTGCCCTGGCGCTGGCAGAACGTCTGTCCGAGACGCTCGGCGCAACCTTGCTGGCGGCCAACTATTCCCGCCTGCTGATCGACCTGAATCGCCCGCTCCACGTGCCGGACAGCGTCCCGCCCCAGAGCGAGATCTACCAGGTCCCGGGCAACCAGTCCCTGGACGAAGCCACTCGGCAGTATCGCCAGCAATGCCTGTTCCACCCGTTCCATGACCGGTTGCGGTCGCTGATCGACCAGCGCCTGGCCGACAACCGACCGACGCGAGTGGTGGGCATCCACAGTTTCACCCCCGTGTTCTACGGCCAGCCTCGCGCACTGGAAGCCGGCGTGCTGTTCGCCGAAGCCGCGGACTACGCCCAGCGCATTGTCGATGGGCTGAGCCGGCATTCGCTGCGGGTGGCAGGCAACCAGCCCTACCGGATCAACCCGTTGAGCGACATGACGGTCCCGGTCCACGGCGATGGTCGCGGCCTGGACTCGGTGTTGATCGAAGTGCGCAACGACCTGCTGCGCAGTCCCGAGGCGGTGCGCACCTGGAGCGCCTACCTGGCGCCGCTGCTGTAACGGGCAGCAACAAACGATAGAAAAAACAAAATCAATGATTGGCTGAAAAGGAGAACGGCTTGTGAGTATCGAGGCATTTGGCTACAAACAGGAATTGAAGCGCAGCCTGTCGCTCACGGACCTGGTGGTCTACGGGATGATCTTCATGATCCCCATCGCACCGTTTGGTGTGTATGGCTACGTGAACGCCGAGGCGCCGGGGATGGTCCCGCTGGCGTACATCATCGGCATGGTGGCGATGCTGTTCACCGCACTGAGCTACGGCAGCATGGCCCGGGCCTTCCCGGTGGCCGGTTCCGTCTATTCCTACGCCCAGAGAGGCCTCAACCCACACGTCGGCTTCATTGCCGGTTGGTTGATGCTGCTGGATTACCTGCTGATCCCGCCGCTGCTCTATGTCTACGCCGCCATGGCGCTGAATCACCTGTATCCGGACATTCCCAAGGTCGGTTTCATCCTCGCGTTCCTGGTGAGTGCGACCTTCGTCAACCTGCGGGGCATCACCTTCACCGCGCGGATGAACATCATTTTCCTGCTGGCCCAATTGGTGGTGCTGGGGATTTTCCTGTTCTACGCCTGGAATGCCCTGCACGGTGGGGCCGGTAACGGCCAGATGACCCTGGCGCCGCTGTACAGCCCCGAGCACTTCAACTTCGCCCTGCTGATGCAAGCCGTGTCGATCGCCGTATTGTCGTTCCTCGGGTTCGACGCCATCTCCACCCTGGCCGAAGAAATCAAAGGTGACCCGGGACGCAGCATCGGCAAGGCAGCACTGGTGACCTTGCTGGTGATGGGCGCGATTTTCGTGGTCCAGACCTGGATCGCCACGGACCTGGCGGCGGGCATGGGCTTCAAGTCCGCCGACACCGCCTTCTATGAAATCGCCGAACTGGCGGCCGGCAGTTGGCTGGCCACCCTGACCGCCGTCGCCACGGCGCTGGCGTGGGGCGTGGCGGTGGCGATCACCTCCCAGGCCGCGGTGTCGCGCCTGCTGTTCGGCATGGCTCGGGACGGCAAGCTGCCCAAGGTACTGGCCAAGGTCCATCCGAAACACAACACGCCCTACATGAGCATCTATCTGGTGGCCGTGCTGTCACTGCTGATCTGCTACCTGTTCATCGACGCCGTTGACACCCTGACCTCCCTGGTCAACTTCGGCGCCTTGAGCGGCTTCATGCTGTTGCACATCACCGTGATCAACCACTACTGGCGCCGCCAACGGTCGGGCCAACTGATCCGTCACCTGATCTGCCCGCTGGTGGGTTTCGGCATCGTCGCGGCCATCATGTACAACATGGGCGTGGATGCACAGAAGCTGGGCCTGGTCTGGATTGCGGCGGGCCTGGTCTACCTGTGCGTGCTCAACAAGTTCGGCAGCCACACCGCCCTGCCCGACCCGGCAGGTCATTGAGATTCGGGGCTGGTCGCAGGGATCGGCCAGCCACGGCTGTAGTAGTAAGCGTTACAACGCGTGGACATCGACAGTGATCGTCAAGCCCGGTGCAGTCACCGGGCCCCTGGAACAGGAGTGCAATCCATGCTGGCCTTACGTCCAGTTCAGTTAAGCGATCTGCAACAACTGCAGCAGCTGGCCCGTGACAGCCTGGTGGGGGTCACCTCGCTTCCAGACGATACCGAGTGCCTGCGGGAAAAAATTCTCGATTCGTGTGCGTCCTTCGACACCGACGTGCAGAGCCCGGGCGGGGAAAATTATTTTTTCGTGCTGCAAGACCTGGCGTCCGGGCGCCTGGTGGGTTGTTCGGAAATTCTCGCCAGCACCGGGTGCAACGAACCGTTCTACAGCCTGCGCAACCGACCATTTTCCAGCGCCTCCCGGGAGCTGAACATCCGCCACGGCGTGCCGGCCCTCTCGCTGTGCCAGGACCTCAATGGCCAGACGCTGCTGCGCGGTTTCCACATCGACGCCGAACGGGTGCGCACGCCGGAGTCCGAGCTGCTGTCCCGAGCCCGGCTGCTGTTCATCGCCGCTCACCCGCCACGCTTCGCTGATTCGGTCATCACGCAACTCGTCGGTTTCAGCAGCGAAGACGGCCAATCGCCGTTCTGGGACGCCATCGGCCAGCATTTTTTCGACTTGCCTTACGCCGAAGCTGAACGCTTGTGCGGCCTGCAGAGCCGCAATTTCCTTGCCGAGCTGATGCCCCAGTACCCCATTTATGTCCCCATGCTGCCGCCTGCGGCCCAAGCCTGTATCGGCCAGGTGCACCCTGACGGCCAGGAAGCCTTCGACATCCTGGCGCGCGAGGGTTTTGAAACCAACAGCTACGTGGACCTCTTCGACGGTGGACCGACGCTGCACGCCCGCATCGCGAATATCCGCTCCATCGCCGAAAGTCGTATGGCTTCGGCCCGGCAGAGCCCGCAGATTGATGCCCGGGGTCGCTACCTGGTGAGCAACGACAACCTTGGAAACTACCGGGCGATCGTGGCTGAACTGGATGTCGGCACCGAGGACAGCATAGCCCTGACACCCGGGATGCTCGCCGCGCTGGAGATCACCGACGGGCAACAAATCCGGGTGGTTGCCTTATGAACATCACGCAACGTCGTGTCCCAGGCCGACACAGTGAAGGAGCTGCATGATGATTGTCCGTCCGGTCGCCATCACCGACCTGCCTTCATTGCTGGACCTCGCCCGCTGCGCAGGCCCGGGATTCACCAGCCTGCCGGCCAATGAAGAACGCCTGGCCCATCGCATACGCTGGGCCCAGCGCACCTTTGCCGGACAAGTCGAGCGGGCCGACGCCGACTACCTGTTCGTACTCGAGGACGATGACCGGCAAGTGGTCGGGATCAGCGCCCTGACCGGCGCGGTCGGTCTGCGTGAGCCGTGGTACAACTATCGGGTCGGGGTCACGGTCAGCTCGGCGCCGAAGCTGGGCATCCAGCGGCAGATCCCCACCCTGTTCCTCAACAACGAGATGACCGGGCAATCGGAGATCTGCTCGTTGTTCCTGCATCCCGCCCAGCGCCAGGGTCATAACGGGCGGCTGCTGTCCTTGGCACGCCTGTTGTTCGTTGCAGAGTTCTCCCAGTTGTTCGGTGAAAAACTGATCGCCGAGTTGCGCGGCCATGCCGACGAGCACGGTTGCTCGCCGTTCTGGGACAGCCTGGGACGTCACTTTTTCCAGAAAGACTTCAGCTACGCGGATCAGTTATCCGGCATGGGCAATAAATCGTTCATCGCCGAGTTGATGCCGCGCCAGCCGCTGTACACCTGCCTGCTCACCCAACAGGCCCAAGCCGTGATCGGCAAGGCCCACCCGAATACCGAGCCGGCCTTGAAGATTCTCGGCGCTGAAGGTTTCAGCCATAAGGGTTACATCGACATTTTCGATGGCGGCCCGGTGATCGAAGCGTCGGTCTCGAATATCCGCAGCATCCGCGACAGCCAGTCACTGGTCCTGGACGTCGGCTCGCCGGACGAACAAGCCCCCGTCTGGCTGATCCACAATCGGCGCCTGGAAAACTGCCGCGTCACCAGCGCCAGGGCCCATCAGAACGGTCACAGCCTGGTAATCGACCGTCTCACCGCCAAACGCCTGCAGGTGCAGCCAGGCGATACGGTGCGCGCCGTGCCGCTGCTCGCGCAAGGGCGACAGGCTGCGGCGGCGTAGCAAAGTACACAAGAGTCACCTGCAGCTCCTGGATCAATAACGGCCGGTCGGCAGGGTTCGCCACCCTGCTCCTGGTAACTAGACCAAAGAGAATTAGTTGACTCGTAATACTTGTCGACAATTCCTTAGTTGCCGCTCCCCCCACACAAAACTCATACTTTCTCGCATCGACCCACTGCTGCGAAAACGCTCATGATTAAAGATCTAATTACCAAAAACTTTTCGCCCGAGCACATAGCGAAAAAAATAAAAACATTAGACATGACCGCGCAAGTCAACCAACTGATTAGCCACCTGAATAGTCAACCGTCGTTTGCCAAGGCACAGTCCCGGCGTGCGACCCTCATGAACATCTCCAATCCGCATACCGGAACCCTGCTGTTGCATTGCACTGACATCGGCAATATCAGCATCAGGACACCCACGCCCAACAGCGCTCTTTCGCCCCTCTATTCGGTGCCCGGCCAAAGCATTCTATTTGCGTTGGAGCAGCCGTTCGTTGTGCAACTTTATGCGCGCCATGAGCATCAACTGCAACGACTAGACAGCGTTATCGTTGACCAGAAAACCCCGCTCATCATTGACGGCAGTCGCACAGTATTCGACTACGCGCCAACAGAACGGAACGCTGCCCAGTTAACAGGTCGAATCAACTTGCTGGACAGAAGTTCCGACATCAGCGTATTCGATCGCCTATCGCTGCAGAAAATAGCCTGGTTGCCTCACGACGAAAGCGCCGCCCGGTTCCTGGTGAGCCTGGAATTGCTCGAAACCCTCCGCGACCCCGGAGGAGCGAAGGTTGCCGAAGAACTGCTTTATCATTACCACCCGGCCGTGGCGTGGAAAGCCTTCCAGCTGCTTTATCAGGCTGACCCGCACAAGGCATTGAACTATGTCCCGCTGTTAAAAAAACTCAAGAACCCACGCCTGGACAATTTGCTTTCTCCCTTGGAGAAGGCGGCATGAACCTGGAAACATTTATCGCGCGCTTGAATACCTATGATTTGCAGCGCGACAAGGACTGCATCATTGACAACCTGCGTCAGTTGGCTTCAAACCGTTCTTTATTAAGCGAGCATCTTTATGCTTCGATCCAGCAGGATGGGTTCAGTACACGCAACAGTCTCTACAATGCCTATGCATTTGTACTGCACAGTAATGATCTATTCACCCTACGCCTCGGATTCTGGTCGCCGGTCAACCTGCATGATGAACATGAAACCTTTATCTATGACCTGAACCACAGTCATGACTTTGAAATGTATGTCGTCGGCTACAGTGGCGATGGCTACACGACAATCATCCGCGAAATACTGGACGACCTGCCATTGCAAGCAGGCAAGATTCCCCGACTGGGAAAACAACGCAGTGTCAAACTGTCGCCCGGCGAAGTTTTATATATGCCGGCCTTGAAGGAAATCCATAAACAGATCGCTCCCCAATCCATGTCCGCATCATTGAGTCTGCTTATTCATCCAGAACACTCGATCCGCGCTGACGAAGCCTGGTGTTTTGATGAGCATTACACGCCGCTTTACCCCGGTATCGCTGCGCAAGAGACAGCACTGTTTACACAGGTGCTGTCATTGCTCCCCCTCGGCAGTCGTTTGCTGCCCAATAACCAAAAGAAGGAAGAAACCGTGAATAATCCAATGAACAATTGGGAAGAAACCCCCATGTTGCGCGCCGCAGGCAATGTGGTCGATACCGCCATGCAGCTCACCAGCGAGATCCAATGCACCATTCCGGGGTTCCCAACGCGCTTCAACGTTGGAAACATCCATGAAATCAAGCAGATCTGGAGCGTGCCGACCCAGGACTGATCAGCCTCCGGAGGATCGATCCCTGCGGGCCGCAGACCTTCCAGGCCTGCGGCCTTTTTTCGATGCGCGGCAAACATGGCCCATGCGCATTCGTCATCATCTTTACGCTTGCCACGTGATAGCCTTTGGTTCTTTCGGCGTTGACATTTTTGCTCAAGCCCTTCCATTCCATTGGTGGAACTCATATGTCCAGGCTTTCCCATCAAGATTTGCGTCGTAACTTTCGCCAACTCCTGGCTTCCCAGACCTGCTATCACACCGCATCGGTGTTTGACCCGATGTCGGCGCGCATTGCCGCCGACCTGGGTTTTGAAGTGGGGATCCTCGGGGGCTCGGTTGCGTCGTTGCAAGTATTGGGGGCACCGGACTTTGCGTTGATCACCCTCAGCGAGTTTGCCGAACAGGCCACCCGCATCGGCCGTGTGGCCCAGCTGCCGGTGATCGCCGATGCCGACCACGGCTATGGCAACGCCCTGAACGTGATGCGCACCATCATCGAACTCGAACGCGCCGGCGTAGCGGCTCTCACCATCGAAGACACCCTACTGCCGGCCCAGTTCGGCCGCAAATCCACCGACCTGATCGGCGTGGCCGAAGGCGTCGGCAAGATTCGCGCGGCGCTGGAAGCGCGGGTCGATCCGGAAATGGCGATCATCGCCCGCACCAACGCCGGGATCCTGCCAGTCCAGGAAATCATCAGCCGTACCCAGCAATACGAACGTGCCGGCGCGGACGGGATTTGCATGGTGGGCGTGCAGGACTTCGAGCACCTGGAGAAGATCAGTGAAAATCTGACGGTGCCGTTGATGCTCGTCACCTATGGCAATCCGCTGCTGCGCGACGACAAACGCCTGGCCGAGCTGGGCGTGCGGGTGACTATCGACGGTCACGGCGCCTACTTCGCCGCGATCAAGGCCACCTACGACAGCCTGCGCGAACAACGGCAGATCTTCACCCAGGCCTCTGACCTCAGCGCCACCGAGCTGACCCACACCTACACCCAGCCCGAGGAATACATCCGTTGGGCCGAGGAGTACATGAGCGTCAAGGAATAACTGCGAAATGTGTGTTCACCACAGATCCTCTGTGGGAGCCGAGCTTGCTCGCGATGACGGTATCACAGCCACTCTTTCAGTCGGCTGACCCTCCGCCATCGCGAGCAAGCTCGGCTCCCACAGGGGCTTGTGGTGAATGCCGAGCCCTCAGCGCTCGCTACGCAACATCTCCTTGGGCACATACTTGCCGATTTCAAACTTGCCGATGGCGGCGCGGTGCACTTCGTCCGGGCCGTCGGCCAGGCGCAGGGTGCGCTGCATGGCGTACATGTAGGCCAGCGGGAAATCGTTGGACACCCCGGCACCGCCGTGGATCTGGATCGCCCGGTCGATGACCTTCAGGGCCACATTCGGTGCAACCACCTTGATCTGTGCGATTTCGCTTTTCGCGACCTTGTTGCCGACAGTGTCCATCATGTAGGCCGCTTTCAAGGTCAGCAGACGAGCCATGTCGATTTCCATCCGCGAGTCGGCGATCTTGTCGACGTTGCCCCCCAGGCGCGCCAGCGGTTTACCGAACGCGGTGCGACTGACGGCGCGCTTGCACATCAACTCCAGCGCCCGCTCGGCCATGCCGATGGAGCGCATGCAGTGATGGATACGGCCCGGGCCGAGGCGACCCTGAGCAATTTCAAAGCCGCGTCCTTCACCCAGCAAGACGTTTTCGTACGGCACCCGCACGTTATCGAACAACACTTCGGCGTGACCGTGGGGCGCATCGTCGTAACCGAATACCGGCAGCGGCCGCACGATCTTGACCCCGGGAGTGTCCACCGGCACCAGGATCATCGAATGCTGGGCATGGCGTGGCGCATCGGGATTGCTCAGCCCCATGAAGATCAGGATCTTGCAACGCGGGTCACAGGCCCCCGAGGTCCACCACTTCTTACCGTTGATCACCCATTGGTCACCCTCGCGCTCGGCGCGGGCGGCCATGTTGGTGGCATCCGAAGACGCCACGTCCGGTTCGGTCATGGCGAAGGCCGAGCGGATCTCGCCTCGCAGCAGCGGTTCCAACCAGCGTTGCTTCTGTTCTTCATTGGCGTAACGCACCAGTACTTCCATGTTGCCGGTGTCCGGCGCCGAGCAGTTGAACGGCTCCGGCCCCAACAACGAACGGCCCATGATCTCTGCCAGCGGTGCGTACTCAAGGTTGGTCAGGCCAGCCCCCAGTTCGGACTCGGGCAGGAAAAGATTCCACAGGCCTTCGGCTTTGGCCTTGGCCTTGAGCTCTTCCATGATGGCAGTGGGCTGCCAGCGATCACCTTCGGCCACTTGCCGTTCGAACACCGCTTCGGCCGGGTAGACGTAGGCATCCATGAACGCCGTGACGCGTTCACGCAATTCCTGAACCTTGGGGGAATAGGCAAAATCCATGGGCAGCACCTTCTGGGCAGAGGTTGATTTCAGATCATGAAATCGATGCTAGTTCAGCTACGAAAATTTACCTAACCTATTCTCGGCGTGTATTAACATTCATCACCGATATATGGTTCACTGATTCCATCGCCATCCGACACCTCACGACACGCCCGAGAAACCGTCTAAAAACAAGAGTGCAGCGCCATGAATCTGAGCAAGGTCGACCTCAATCTCTTCATCGTCTTCGATGCGATCTACACCGAAGCCAACCTGACCCGCGCCGGGCAGATCGTCGGTATCACTCAGCCGGCCGTGTCCAACGCCCTGGCGCGCTTGCGGGAAACCTTCAACGACCCGCTGTTCGTGCGCACCGCCCAGGGCATGGTGCCCACGCCCATGGCCCAGAACATCATCGGCCCGGTCCGCAATGCGCTGTCGCTGCTGCGGGTGTCGGTGCAGGAAAGCCGGATCTTCAACCCGCTGCAGGCCGTCAAGACCTACCGCATCAGCATGACCGACCTCACCGAAGGCGTGATCCTGCCACCCCTGTTCCAGCGCCTGCGGCGCCTGGCGCCGACCGTGGCCATCGAGAGTTTCCTGTCCAAGCGCCGCGAAACCACCAAGGAACTGGCTGCCGGCCGGCTCGATTTCGCCGTCGACGCCCCGCTCAATACCGACCCGCAGGTGCGTCACGTCAAACTGATGGAAGACCGTTACGTATGTGCCATGCGCAAGGGCCATCCCTTGGCGGGCAAGGAAAAAATCAGCCTCGATGACTATCTCGCCCAGACCCACGTGCATATCTCCAGCCGCCGCAATGGGCTGGGCTATGTCGACCTGGCCCTGGGCAAGATGGGCATCCAGCGCAAGATCGCCCTGCGCTCACAGCATTACTTGATGGCCTCCCAGGTATTGCAGCAGACCGACATGGTCATGACCGTTCCCGAACGGTTTGCCCGTCGCCATGACCTGCATGCCTTCCAACTGCCGGTCAACGATGTACCGCCGGTGGAAACCCATCTCTATTGGCACGAAAGCACCGACCAGGACCCGGCCAACCGCTGGATGCGCGAGCAGATGATCGAGTTGTGCCAGCAGGTGACGGCCCATGAGAAAAAGCTTGAGAACGCGTAGGGGATCCATGGTGGGAGCGAGCCTGCTCGCGATGGCGGCAGATCAATCAACAACGAGGTTGGCCGATCCACCGCCATCGCGAGCAGGCTCGCTCCCACCGGTTTCATTGCTTGACGTGAACGTCAACCTGACATTAGCTTAGCGCCAGCCCCTATCGTTTCGAGCGCGTCCATGAGCAGTCAGACCTACAGCATCTCCGACCTCGCCCGGGAACTGGACATCACCACCCGGGCCATCCGTTTTTATGAAGAGCAAGGCCTGCTGAGCCCGGAGCGACGGGGTCAGGAGCGCATCTACTCACCGCGGGACAAAGTCAGCCTGAAATTGATCCTGCGGGGCAAGCGCATCGGTTTTTCCCTGGCCGAGTGCCGCGAGCTGATCGAACTCTACGACCCCTCCAGCGGTAACCAGAAACAACTGCACAGTATGCTGGCGAAAATCACCGAGCGCCGGGAGCAACTCGAACAGCAACTGCTGGACATCGAACAGATGAAGCTTGAGCTCGACACCGCCGAAGAACGCTGCATCCAGGCACTGGAGCAGACGCTCAAGGGTCAGGAAGCTGTATAGCTGTCATACCCATCGTGGGAGCGAGCCTGCTCGCGATAGCGGTTTAACCGCCAACATCAATGTTGTTTGACATACCGCTATCGCGAGCAGGCCCGCTCCCACATTGGATCGCCGTCGCCCCCGGTATATTGGCAACCCATTAAAGGTCTATCCCCATGTCCCTTCCCTCCTTTGTACGCTTGATCGAAGTCGGCCCCCGCGACGGTCTGCAGAATGAAGCACAACCCATCAGCGTCGCCGACAAGGTGCACCTGGTGGATGCACTGAGTGCCGCCGGCCTGGGTTACATCGAAGTCGGCAGCTTTGTCTCGCCCAAGTGGGTCCCACAGATGGCCGGTTCCGCCGAGGTGTTCGCGCAGATCCAGCGCAAACCCGGCGTCACTTATGGCGCCCTGGCACCGAACCTGCGAGGGTTTGAGGACGCGCTGGCGGCCGGCGTGAAGGAAGTGGCGGTATTCGCCGCCGCGTCCGAAGCGTTCTCCCAGCGCAACATCAACTGTTCCATCAAGGAAAGCCTGGAGCGCTTCGCGCCGATCATGGAAGCCGCCAAGCGCAACGGGGTCAGTGTGCGCGGCTACGTTTCCTGCGTGCTGGGCTGCCCTTACGAAGGCGCCATCAAACCCGAGCAAGTGGCCTGGGTCGCCCGCGAGCTCTATGCAATGGGCTGTTACGAGGTGTCCCTGGGCGACACCATCGGCACAGGCACCGCTGGCGCCACGCGCAAGCTGTTCGAAGTGGTTTCGGCGGACGTTCCCCGGGACAAACTCGCCGGTCATTTCCATGACACCTACGGCCAGGCCTTGGCGAACCTGTATGCCAGCCTGCTCGAAGGCATCGCCGTGTTCGACAGCTCCATCGCCGGCCTCGGCGGTTGCCCCTATGCCAAGGGAGCCAGCGGTAACGTCGCCACCGAAGACGTGCTGTACCTGCTCAATGGCCTGGGCATTGAAACCGGCGTCGACCTGGATGCGCTGATCGCCGCGGGTCGACAGATCTGTGACGTACTCGGGCGCCCGACCGGTTCCCGCGTCGCCAAGGCACGCTATGCCCAATGAGGTGTTACCGCACCGGCTGTGAAACGAGTAACACGGAAACAATTTGTCAGATCCATTCCGTCACTTTATTCGACCAAAAAACACAAGCTATTGATTTATAAAGGATTTTAAAAGTTGGCACGACACCTGCTATCTCTCTGGCATAACAAGAATAAAAAAAAAGCGACAAACCCAATAAAAACAAGACGAAACGACTCTGACATAACAAAAACAACACGGCAGAGACGCAGCTAACAGATTTTTTTGGAGAAGATAGGCTTTTCAGGGTGCTCTCAGGAGCAACCCGCAACCGGGCAGAGAACAATAAGACTACCTTCAGGTAGGACCCGAATCGGTTGGATCGCAAGGCGAAAAAAGCAGATCAGCGCTCAAAAAAATACGTTTGCTCTTGATCCCGGATGGGGATCGCCCAAAACAGCGGTAAAGGGTCACGGCTACCAAAAACAACAACAGGCCGCCCCTCAATAATAAAAAAGAGCACGCGACGACAAAATTAAAGGGGAGCTTCGGCTCCCCTTTGTGCTGTCTGGTGATTGACTTTTTTTGTGGGAGCGAGCCTGCTCGCGATGAGGCCGTGTCAATCGACATCCCTATCAACTGACAGACAGCTATCGCGAGCAGGCTCGCTCCCACAGGTGTTGTGGCGAGTCTTATCGATCGCGCAGTTCTTCGATGCTGATCTCACGCATGCGGAATTTCTGGATCTTGCCGGTCACCGTCATCGGAAACTCCTCGACGAACTTGAAGTAACGTGGCGTCTTGAAGTGGGCGATGCGCGTCTTGCACCAGGCCTGCAACTCCTGTTCGGTCACGCTGTGCCCGGGATGGAACTTGATCCAGGCCACGATCTCTTCGCCGTAGCGCGAACAAGGGATGCCGATCACCTGCACATCGGCCACCGCAGGATGAGTGAAGAAGAACTCTTCCAACTCGCGCGGGTAAATATTCTCGCCACCCCGGATGATCATGTCCTTGTTACGTCCGACAATGCGGACGTAACCCTGCTCGTCCATGGTCGCCAGGTCACCGGTGCGCATCCAGCCATCCCCGTCGATGGCCTCGGCGGTGCCCTTGGGGTTGTTCCAGTAACCGAGCATCACGCTGTAGCCACGGGTACACAGCTCGCCGATGGTGCCACGAGGGACGATGTCGCCGGCCTCGTCGATAATTTTGCTTTCCAGTTGCGGCTGAGTGCGGCCGACGGTGGTAACGCGCAACTCCAGTTCGTCTGAAGGACCGGTCTGCAACGACACCGGGCTGGTTTCCGTCATGCCATAGGCAATCTGCACCTCGCTCATGTGCATGTCGTTGATCACCCGCCGCATCACTTCGATCGGGCAGGTCGAGCCGGCCATGATCCCGGTGCGCAGGCTGGACAAGTCGAACCCACGTCGCTGCGGTTGATCCAGCATGGCGATGAACATGGTCGGCACACCGTATAGCGCAGTGGCTTTTTCCTCGGCCACGGTGCTCAGGGTCAGCAAGGGGTCAAAGGCGTCGTTGGGGTAGATCATGGTACTGCCGTGGGTCAGGCAGCCCAGATTTCCCATGACCATGCCGAAGCAATGGTAGAGCGGCACCGGGATCACCAACCGGTCATTGGCGCTGAGCTCCAGGCTTTCGCCCACCATATAGCCGTTGTTGAGAATGTTGCGGTGGCTGAGGGTCGCGCCCTTGGGAAATCCGGTGGTGCCTGAGGTGTACTGGATGTTCACCGGTTGCTCGACATGCAGGCTGGTCGCGCGCTCGGCCAGCTCTTCAGGCGAAACCGCCGTGCCCAGGTCTGCCAGTTGCGACCAGGGTAGAAACCCTGACGGTGGCTGGGGATCGAGACTGATCACACCCCGCAGGTCCGGCAAGCGTTCGCAGTTCAGCTGGCCGATCGACTGTTCCGCCAGCTCCGGCACGAGGGTTTGCAGCATGGCGTGATAGTCCGAAGTCTTGAACGCCCCGGCGCACACCAACCACTGGCACCCGGACTGCTTGAGCACGTATTCCAGCTCGGAACTACGGTAGGCCGGGTTGATGTTGACCAGGATCACGCCGATCTTCGCGCTGGCGAACTGGCTGATGCACCACTGGGCGCAATTGGGGGCCCACACGCCGAGACGATCACCGGTTTTCAGGCCCAACGCCAGCAAGGCCCGGGCGTGCAGATCGACCGCTTCAGCCAGTTGCCGCCAGGTATAACGCAGCGCTTGATGGCGAACCACCAACGCCTCGTTATCGGGGTAACGGGCCACGGTCTGGTCAAAAGCCTGGCCGATGGTCTGCGTCAACAAGGCCTTGGCCTGGGAGCCGCGGGTGTAGCTGAGCTGCGAATGCGAACCGGGTTGATCCATGACGCCCCCTCTTGTCTTTATTAGTGGGTTGCTACGCTTGAACCTGTGAAACCAAAGCCCGTGGGAGCCAAGCTTGCTCGCGATGAAGGCGCCTCGGTTCAACGCCGGAAAATGGCGTTATCGTTCATCGCGAGCAAGCTCGGCTCCCACAGGGTCACGCCGTCAGCCGCATCTACTCTGGACCAAGTTGACGTTAACGTAAAGGTGATTGACAGTCATTTATTGCAGGCTTACGTTAACGTAAAGGTGAGAGCACTCTTGTCCCTCTCCACACCCGATAAAAAAGCCAAAGGTGTCCCATGAGCTACCCATCCCTGAATTTTGCCCTCGGTGAAACCATCGACATGTTGCGCGACCAGGTGCAGGCCTTCGTCAAGGCCGAGCTGGCGCCTCGGGCGGCGCAGATCGATGTCGACAACCTGTTCCCCGCCGACATGTGGCGCAAGTTCGGCGACATGGGCCTGTTGGGTATCACCGTACCGGAAGAATACGGCGGCGCCGGCCTGGGCTACCTGGCCCACGTGGTGGCGATGGAGGAAATCAGCCGCGGTTCGGCCTCGGTCGCCCTCTCCTACGGCGCCCATTCCAACCTCTGCGTCAACCAGATCAACCGCAACGGCAACCACGAGCAGAAATCCAAATACCTGCCGAAGCTGATCAGCGGCGAACACATCGGCGCCCTCGCCATGAGCGAGCCGAACGCCGGCTCCGACGTGGTTTCCATGAAACTGCGGGCCGACAAGCGCGGCGATCATTACGTGCTCAACGGCAGCAAAACCTGGATCACCAATGGCCCCGACGCCAACACCTACGTGATCTACGCCAAGACCGACCTGGAAAAAGGCCCCCACGGCATCACCGCATTCATCGTCGAGCGTGACTGGAAAGGCTTCAGCCGCAGCAACAAGTTCGACAAGCTCGGCATGCGCGGCTCCAACACCTGCGAGTTGTTCTTCGACGACGTCGAAGTGCCGGAAGAGAACATCCTCGGTGTGCTCAACGGCGGCGTCAGGGTCCTGATGAGTGGCCTGGACTACGAACGGGTGGTGTTGTCCGGCGGTCCCACCGGGATCATGCAGGCGTGCATGGACCTGATCGTGCCCTACATCCACGATCGCAAGCAGTTCGGCCAGAGCATCGGCGAATTCCAACTGATCCAGGGCAAGGTGGCCGACATGTACACCCAGCTCAACGCCAGCCGCGCCTATCTGTATGCGGTGGCCCAGGCCTGCGAGCGCGGCGAAACCGCCCGCAAGGATGCCGCCGGGGTGATCCTCTACACCGCCGAGCGCGCCACGCAAATGGCCTTGGATGCCATCCAGATCCTGGGCGGCAATGGTTACATCAACGAATTTCCGGCCGGGCGTCTGCTACGTGACGCCAAGTTGTACGAAATTGGTGCCGGCACCAGTGAAATCCGTCGGATGCTGATCGGTCGCGAACTGTTCAACGAAACCCGCTAACGGAGCTGACCATGGCCACGCTGCACACCCAGCTCAACCCACGTTCGCCGGAGTTCATTGCCAACCGTGACGCCATGCTCGAACAGGTCGGCGCCTTGCGCACCCTGCTCGCGCAAGTCCAGCAGGGCGGCGGACCCAAGGCCCAGGAGCGGCACACCTCGCGGGGCAAGTTGTTGCCTCGGGAGCGCATCAACCGGTTGCTGGACCCCGGTTCGCCCTTCCTGGAAATCAGCCCGCTGGCGGCCTACGAGGTTTACGGCGAAGACGTCCCTGCCGCGGGGGTGATCGCCGGCATCGGTCGCGTGGAAGGCGTCGAATGCATGATTGTCGCCAACGACGCGACGGTCAAAGGAGGCTCCTATTATCCGCTGACTGTGAAGAAACACCTGCGCGCCCAGACCATCGCTCAACAGAATCGCTTGCCTTGCATTTATCTGGTGGATTCCGGCGGTGCCAACCTGCCGCGCCAGGACGAAGTGTTTCCGGACCGGGAGCACTTCGGCCGGATCTTCTTCAACCAGGCCAACATGAGCGCCCAAGGCATCCCGCAACTGGCGGTGGTCATGGGTTCGTGCACGGCCGGCGGGGCGTACGTTCCGGCAATGGCCGATGAAGCGATCATGGTCCGTGAACAGGCGACCATCTTCCTGGCCGGCCCACCGTTGGTCAAAGCCGCCACCGGCGAGGTGGTCAGCGCCGAGGACCTGGGCGGCGCCGATGTGCATTGCAAGATTTCCGGCGTGGCCGACCACTACGCCGACAACGACGAACATGCCCTGGCCCTGGCCCGCCGCAGCGTCGCCAACCTCAACTGGCGCAAGCTTGGCGACGTGCAGCCACGCACCCCGATCGCTCCACTGTATGCGAGCGACGAGCTGTATGGTGTGGTACCGGCCGATGCCAAGCAGCCTTTCGATGTCCGGGAGGTGATTGCGCGGCTGGTGGACGGTTCGGTGTTCGATGAGTTCAAGGCATTGTTCGGCACCACACTGGTGTGCGGCTTTGCCCATCTGCACGGCTACCCCGTCGCGATCCTGGCGAACAACGGCATCCTGTTCGCCGAAGCTGCGCAAAAGGGTGCGCACTTCATCGAACTGGCCTGCCAGCGAGGCATCCCGTTGTTGTTCCTGCAGAACATCACCGGCTTCATGGTCGGGCAGAAATACGAGGCCGGCGGCATCGCCAAGCATGGTGCGAAACTGGTCACCGCGGTGGCCTGCGCCCGGGTGCCGAAATTCACGGTCATCATTGGCGGCAGCTTCGGCGCAGGTAACTACGGTATGTGCGGACGAGCCTACGACCCACGTTTCCTGTGGATGTGGCCAAATGCGCGGATTGGCGTGATGGGCGCCGAACAGGCCGCCGGTGTGCTGGTGCAAGTCAAGCGCGAACAGGCCGAACGCAGCGGTCATCCGTTCAGCGCCGCCCAGGAAGCCGAGATCAAACAACCGATTCTCGATCAGTACGAAGAACAGGGTCACCCCTACTATTCCAGCGCGAGACTGTGGGACGACGGCGTCATCGACCCGGCCCAGACCCGCGACATCGTGGGCCTGGCCTTGTCCGCGTCACTGAACGCACCTATTGAACCGAGCCGCTTCGGCGTGTTCCGGATGTAACCGGGGAATGCCCATGGAACACTTCAACACCCTCGAATTGCTGACCGATCCCCGCGGCGTTGCCACTCTGTGGTTGAGCCGCGAGTCGAAGAACAATGCGTTCAACGCCGAAATGATCCGCGAGCTGATCCTCGCGCTGGACCAGGTCAGCAGCGATCAAAGCGTGCGCTTCCTGCTGATCCGCGGACGTGGCAAGCACTTCAGCGCCGGCGCCGACCTGGCCTGGATGCAACAGTCGGCCGAGCTCGACTACCACACCAACCTCGACGACGCCCGGGAACTGGCGGAGCTGATGTACAACCTCGCCAAGTTGAAGATTCCGACGCTGGCAGTCGTCCAAGGCGCGGCCTTTGGCGGCGCGCTGGGGTTGATCAGTGCCTGCGACATGGCCATTGGTGCCGATGACGCACAGTTCTGCCTGTCGGAAGTGCGCATCGGCCTGGCGCCGGCGGTGATCAGCCCGTTCGTGGTGCAGGCCATTGGCGAACGGGCAGCCCGGCGTTACGCCCTCACCGCTGAACGTTTCGGCGGACAACGTGCGAAAGAGATCGGTTTGCTGTCGGAAAGTTACCCGCCTGAGACGCTGAATGATCAAGTCGCGCAGTGGATCGATAACCTGTTGCTCAACAGCCCGGCGGCCATGCGCGCCAGCAAGGAACTGCTGCGCGAAGTCGGCAACGGCGCCCTGACCCCGGCATTGCGACGTTACACCGAGAATGCCATCGCCCGCATCCGCGTCAGCCCGGAGGGGCAGGAAGGCCTGCGCGCCTTTCTGCAGAAGCGGCCGCCGAACTGGCAGGCCGAGTCGCCCCCTGCCCCTTCGAAACCTGCCCCATCGAAACATAAGGAGCCCCGTCGATGAGCGCCCCAGTCCTCACCACCGTGCTGGTGGCCAATCGCGGTGAAATCGCCTGCCGCGTAATGCGTACCGCCAAGGCCATGGGCCTGACCACGGTTGCGGTGCACAGCGCCACCGACCGCGACGCCCGCCACAGCCGCGAAGCCGACATCCGGGTCGACCTGGGCGGCAGCAAGGCGGCCGATAGCTACCTGCAAATCGACAAGTTGATCGCTGCCGCCCAGGCCAGTGGCGCCCAGGCTATCCACCCTGGCTACGGTTTTCTTTCGGAGAATGCCGGGTTCGCCCGGGCCATCGAAAACGCCGGGCTGATTTTCCTCGGCCCGCCCGCCTCGGCCATTGACGCCATGGGCAGCAAATCCGCGGCCAAGGCCTTGATGGAAACCGCCGGCGTGCCCCTCGTGCCCGGTTACCATGGCGAAGCCCAGGATCTGGAGACGTTCCGCGCCGCCGCCGAGCGCATCGGTTATCCGGTGCTGCTCAAGGCCACCGCCGGGGGTGGCGGCAAGGGCATGAAAGTTGTCGAGGACGTCAGCCAACTGGCCGAAGCCCTGGCCTCGGCGCAGCGCGAGGCGCAATCGTCGTTCGGCGACTCGCGGATGCTGGTGGAAAAATACCTGCTCAAGCCACGTCACGTTGAGATTCAGGTGTTCGCCGACCAGCATGGCCATTGCCTGTACCTCAACGAGCGCGATTGTTCGATTCAGCGTCGTCACCAGAAAGTCGTGGAAGAAGCGCCAGCCCCAGGCCTGACCCCGGAACTGCGACGGGCAATGGGCGAGGCTGCCGTGCGCGCAGCCCAGGCGATTGGCTATGTCGGCGCCGGCACGGTGGAGTTCCTGCTGGATTCGCGGGGCGAGTTTTTCTTCATGGAAATGAACACCCGGTTGCAGGTCGAGCACCCGGTCACCGAAGCGATCACCGGGCTTGACCTGGTGGCCTGGCAGATTCGCGTTGCCCAGGGCGAGCCGCTGCCGATCACCCAGGAACAAGTCCCACTGTCCGGCCACGCCATCGAAGTACGGCTGTATGCCGAAGACCCGGCCAACGACTTCCTGCCGGCCACCGGGCGCCTGGCGCTGTATCGCGAATCGGCCGAAGGACCGGGGCGACGGGTCGACAGCGGCGTCGAAGAAGGCGATGAGATCTCGCCCTTCTACGACCCGATGCTCGGCAAGCTGATTGCCTGGGGCGAGGACCGTGAACAGGCGCGGTTGCGGCTGTTGAGCATGCTCGACGAGTTTGCCATCGGCGGTTTGAAAACCAACATCGGCTTCCTGCGTCGCATCATTGCCCACCCGGCCTTCGCCGCAGCTGAGCTGGACACCGGTTTTATCCCACGCTACCAGGCGCAGTTACTGCCAGCACCTGGTGAACTGGATGACGACTTCTGGTCCACAGCCGCCCAGGCTTTCGCCTTGGGTCTGACACCACGGATACGCCCCGACGACGCCGCTTCCCCCTGGTCCGATATCACCGGCCTGCGTTTGGGACTGCCAGGGGAAACCACGTTGCATTTGAGCTGTGAAGATCAGGATCGGGCGATGACGCTGGACGTCCAGGGCATAATCGCCGAGCTCCGCGGCGAGCATCTGGTGGTCGGCCACAACGGCCTGCGTCGAAGCCACCGGGCCATCCGCCAGGGCGACAGCCTGTATCTGCAATGGCAAGGCGATCTGCGTCGCGTCGAGCTGTGCGACCCGCTGGCCGCCGCCGAAGCCAGCCACAGCCACGAGGGCGGCCTGACCGCTCCCATGAATGGCAGCATCGTGCGGGTGCTGGTGAGCCCCGGCCAGGCAGTAGAGGCTGGCGCGCAACTGGTGGTCCTGGAAGCGATGAAAATGGAACACAGCATTCGTGCGCCCAAGGCCGGAGTGATCAAGGCACTGTATTGCCAGGAAGGGGAAATGGTCAGCGAGGGCAGCGCACTGGTGGCATTCGAGGAGTAGGTATCGGCCCCGTCCAAGGGCCGATCCGATTAGAACCTGATGGTGGCCTGTACGACCACACCGATGATGCGGCATTGCTCGGTGTACAGGCTTTTCGGGTAAGTCGGGTTGAGCGGGACCAGGTACTGCTGCCCGCTCTCCTCGATCAATTTACGGAAGGTTGCGTCGCTGCTGCCCGGCAACTGGGCAACCACCAGCTTGCCGGGCACCGCCTCGATGGCCGGGTCCACCAGGATCGACATGCCCTCGGGAATGCTCAACCCGGTCGGTGCGGTCATCGCATCGCCCATCACCACCAGCCAGAAGGCATCGCCTTGGGCGTGGTAATCCGTCAACTCATAACGCGCCTGGCTGTAGTGCTCAGGATCGACCTCGCGAACTTCGCCGACGTCGTGCCAATCACTCACCGGGTAGCGGAAGTACGGGTTGTACTTCTGCGCCAGGGTCATGCCCTCTTCGGTAGACGTATCCGGCTCGCGGATCACCATCGCCACTTCGAGGAACTCCATCCCCAATTCCTGCAGGACCCGGTTCATGTCTTCGACACTGGGTTGCCGGCGCTTGGTCAGCCAATGGCCGACACCGCCTTGTGACATGCCCAGACGCTCTGCGAGCACCACTTGCGTGACGCGCAGCTCCTTCATTTTGGCCTTGACCAACTCTATCCATTTATCCATGAGCGGCACGATACGTGGATGACTCCGACCATCAAAACACATATTGTAGTATTTAAATTGTCGTCACAATTACGATGCGTACTATTCTGGACTGAGGATTTCAGCCCACTACGGAGAACCTCGACACCATGGATACCTTCAATAAAGACGAGCCCAACATCCCTTTCCACACCCCGTTCCCCTCGCTACAGGATTGCCCGGCCGCCCAACGGGCCCTGGACTATTACTTGAAACCGGGTGTTTCGGATGAACAGGAACACCGCTTCTTCGACGTGAACCGTAATATCAAGGGCGAAGAAGCTCTTGTCCATGCGTGCGATCTGCTGCGCTGTGCGGCAGCCACCGCCCACGAGTCCGCCAACCGGTTACAAGGTTCGAACCGTGACCTGGCATTTTCGGTGGTGCACATGATTGATCTGGCCAAGGTCATGCTGGACCGGTCCCTGGACGGCTACCCGGCTCGATAAGCAGCGGGGGTCAGCGAGAACGGAGCCGCGGATACCGGCGTCAGGAAATATTTTCCAATGTGCGCAATAAAAACATTTGACTTGCAAATGATAATGATTATTATTGCATCAACTGATCGCGAGATCGGTCGATAGTCCAGAAGGCCTTAGGTCGGACTTCTGGAGTATCTCCTCATCAGGCTAATCACGGTTTTTGACCCGGCTCTTTGCCGGGTCTTTTTTTGCCGATTTTCCGGCTTATGGCTGCAGGCGAATAAAGTCCCTGACCGGGGTTACTGATTCCACGACGGTGATGATTTTCCATTTTTCAAAGCCCCGCCAGACCGGCCAAAACTATCGACAGGCAGCACTTGAGAATCAGGTGCGGACTCTCTAAGCTGCTTCTGCGTCCAGGGAGGACGCCCCCTGTTTTATGACGCAAATCGTCCCGATCTACCCTTCCTTGCGTGTAAAGTAACGGTCATGGAAATCCTCTCAAAGGAATCGTGACCGTGGCTAAATCGTCTTTTGATATCAGTGCCAATTTCGACAGCGGCAATATCCAGGTCGTGGACATCAGCAACCCGTTGCAATCTCTGCTGAAAATCCGTCCCGACACCCGCAGCGCCCACTTCCAGTGGTTCCACTTCAAGGCCAGTGGCCTGCACGTTGGCCAGGAACATTCCTTCCGCCTGCTCAACGCCAGTCAATCGACCTACAGCAAAGGATGGCCGGGTTACCAGGCCGTTGCTTCCTACGATCACGTCAACTGGTTCCGTGTACCCACCCAGTTCGAAGGCGACTCCCTGCGTTTTTACCTGGAAGCCGAACAGCCCCACGCCTGGTTTGCCTACTTTGAGCCCTACAGCCGTGGCCGTCATGACTGGCTGATCGAGCAGGCACAGCACAAGGCCGGAGCCGATCTGCTGGCTACCGGTAAAAGTGTCGAGGGACGTGATATCCAGTTGCTGCGTAAAGGCAGCGGTGCCGAAGGCCGGCGCAAGGTCTGGATCATCGCCCAGCAGCACCCCGGCGAGCACATGGCCGAATGGTTCATGGAGGGCGTGATCGAACGCCTGCAGGATCAGGACGACGCCCAACTGAACCGGTTGCTGGCCAAGGCCGATCTCTATCTGGTGCCGAACATGAACCCGGACGGTGCGTTCCATGGGCATCTGCGCACCAACGCCATGGGCCAGGACCTCAACCGTGCCTGGCAGGACGCCAGCCCGGAAATCAGCCCCGAGGTATTCTTCGTACAGCAGCAAATGGAAAAGTATGGCGTCGATCTGTTCCTCGACATCCACGGTGACGAGACCATCCCCCACGTCTTCACCGCCGGCAGCGAAGGCAACCCCGGCTACACGCCCCGCATTGCCAAGCTCGAAGAGCGCTTTCGCAGCCACCTCAAGCACCAGACCAAGGACTTCCAGACCACCCATGGCTACACCCGCGACGAACCGGGCCAGGCGAACATGACCTTGGCCTGCAACGCGGTCGGCCAGAAATACGACTGCCTCTCCCTGACCCTGGAAATGCCGTTCAAGGACCACGACGACCACCCGAACCCGCACACCGGCTGGTCCGGCAAGCGCTCGATGCAACTGGGCAAGGATGTGTTGAGCACAGTGGCGGATATGGTTGATGAGCTGCGCTGAACCAGCGACCTGATATCAACCTGTGTGAGGGGCTGTAGGAGCTGGCGAAGCCTGCGATCTTTTGATCTTGATCTTCACTCTGGACTCAATTGCCAGGGGAAGGATCGCAGCCTCGTTGCACTCGGCAGCTCCTACAGGGGCCGGCAAGACTCAAGCTTTATCTCGACCGCGCAACATGCTGTCCAACACCTCATCCCGCCGCACCCAGCCGTGAAACAGCGCCGCCGCCAGATGCACCAGCACGGTCAGGAACAGCAGGTAGGCCAAGTACCCGTGGGCCTTGCGCAACCATGCGAACGTCTGGGCATTCGCCGGCAGAATCGAGGGCAGTTGCAGCGAGCTACTGAGCATCACCGGGTCCCCCGCCGCAGAAATCATGCCCCAGCCCAACAGTGGCAAGATCAACATCAAGGCGTACAACAGGACATGGGAGGCCTTCGCCGCCAGCACCTGCCAGCCCGGCAGATCCCTCGGTAATGCCGGTGGGCGCGTGGTAAAGCGCACCGCCAGGCGCACGATCACCAGTAGCAGAATTGCGATGCCCAGAGGCTTGTGCAACCGGAGCAGCCACTCATGACGCTCGGACACCGAGGCCACCATGCCCGCGCCAATGAACAACATGGCGATGATCATCAACGCCATCAACCAGTGGAGCAACCGGGCCAAGGGTGCGAAGTGACGGGGGCTCATGGGCGGGACTCCTGGGTGGCGGGCAGCTGGCTCACTTCGCTGGTACGCCGCAGATAGGAACTGGCATACGCGGCGGAACGCGCGGCCAGCAGCGGGTCTTCGGAACCTTCGATACCGCTGGGCAGGATCAGCGGGTCATAGTTGATGTCACGGCACTCGCCGTTGTCCTGCGCCTGGGTACTCTCCAGCACCAGCGTGCCGGCATTGAGCACCTTGCGATCCGTGGGCCAGGGCTTGCTGGCGTCATTCACCGGATCGCCAGGATTGGCCAGGGTGATGTCCAACCGCCAACGCAACGGCCCGGCGGCGAGACGCTTGGTCAGGTCCTGCTCCAGGTAGTCAGCGCCCTGAGCGGGTGGCGCATCCGCCGCGTCGGCGGTCAGCGGGACCACGCCCCAGCGCACCGCCTGACGTTGCCCGGCCGGATTGACCAGGTAAAACGCATTGATGCCGTTGTAGGTTTCGGTGGCATAGCTGGCCGACGGCTTGGCAGTCTTGATCCACTGCAGGAACGGCACGGCTTCCGGGTGAGCGGCAAAGAACGCCGGCACTGCCGTCGGGTTCGGTTTCCCCGTGGCGGGATCCGGTGACTGGGCCTGTTGAAACTGATAGAACGCCTCAGGCGTGCCCACCGGGAACACCGGCATGCTGTTCATGCCGGTACGCCATTGCTGGCCGTTGGCCTGGGTGAAACGCAACGCCAGGCTGCGGATCGGTACACTGCCGTCCGGTGCATAAGGGTTGCCGCTGGGCAAGGCGAAACGTCCAACAACCGGCGTCCGGGCGTCCATGAACACCTGGGCGCTGGAATAGGCTCGCGCCTCGCCGCTGCTTTCGAAATAACCGGCGACACAGACACCCTTCGAGTGATTGCGCCGGAAGCCCGGATGAACCCCATTGTTCTTTTCCAGCACGTTGACCAGTGCCTTGGGTGTCAGGCGCTGTGGGTCAAGGGTGCCATTGACGTAGGCAAACACCCCGGCCAATGCGGCAACAATCACCGCAATACCACCCAGGCGCAGGGTCAGGCTGGCGGCACTCAACGGCGGCCGATCCGATGCGGGGTCAGGTGAAGAGGAAGGATCAACCATGACGAAGCTCCAAGGCTCAAGGCCATTTGAGGAAAGGACCCGTCAGACGAAGGCCCGATGGTTTTATTCCCATACCGCGTATTTATTTTTCCTACGCTGGAATAATCTCGTTTGGGGATCGTCTTTCCAGTCTCACCAGCGACGGCTCACCGGACGCCAAACGCCCATGAACGAAATCGATGACCAGTTGCGCATGCTCATCCCCCGACTACGGCGGTTTGCCGTGTCGCTGACGCGCAACCCCAGCAATGCCGACGACCTGGTGCAGACGTGCCTGGAGCGGGCTTTGTCAAAATGGAACGACAAGCGTCCAGACGGCGATCTGCGAGCCTGGCTGTTTTCCATCCTGTATCGGCAGTTTCTCGATGCCCACCGCCGTTCCCGACGCTACGCCCGCATGCTGGAGTTTTTCACCGGCCGCGACGATACGCATCCCTCGGCCGAGCGCAGCGTGATCGCCCAGTCGTCGCTCCAGGCCTTCGACCAACTCACCACCGAGCAGCGGGCGCTGTTGCTGTGGGTGTCGGTGGAAGGCTTGAGCTACCAGCAAGTCGCCGACATCCTCGGCGTGCCGACCGGCACCGTGATGTCGCGCCTGTCCCGCGCCCGCCAAGCCTTGCGCCAACTCAGCGAAGGCGAAATCACCCGCCCCACCCTGCGGATACTCAAATGATCAGCATGCCCCCCAGCGACAGCGACCTGCACGCCTACGTCGATCGCCAATTGAGCGAGGCCGACCAGCGCCTGATGGACACCTACCTCGGCAGCCACCCCGACGTCGCCGCTCGGGTCCGGGCCTGGCAACAGGACGCGCTACGCTTGCGCACTGCCTTGAGTGGAGCCTTGCAGCAACCGGCCAATCCGGCTCTCGACCCGACGTCGATTCGCCAACGGCTCAGACATCGCTCACGCCGACACCTGGCCAGCGCCGCGATACTGTTGCTGGCCGTCAGCGTGGGTGGCTTCGGTGGCTGGCAGGCTCGTCAAATGACCCTACTCAGCGCCGCCCAACCCATGGCTGACGCCTTGCAGGCCTATCGGCTGTTCGCCCAGCAAGGCATCCTCCCGGCCGATTACCAGACCGGCGACGAAAGCAGCATGCAAGACTGGCTCGACCGTTACTTCAGCGACGCCAATCGCCTGCCGGATCTTTCCGGCGCGGGCTTCAAGCCGGTCAGCGGCCGCTTGCTCAGCACCGAGCAAGGCGCGGCGGCGATGATCGTCTACCAGGACGAAAGCGGTCAGAAGATCAGCTTCTACGTGCGCCCACCAGGGCCGAGGAATTTCCTGCTGCCCCGTGGCAGCCGGCGCGACGGCGAGTTGCAGGCCGAATACTGGTCCGGGCCGGGGTACAACTATGCAGTGGTGATTCCCAGTGACACGCCGGCGGCCCAAAAACTCAAGCAGACCCTGGACTTCTGCCCCCGCCGCCATCCCCTGCGGGAGCGAGCCTGCTCGCGATGGCGGACTGACATCTGACATCAATGTTGACTGAGCCGTCGTCTTCGCGAGCAAGCCCGCTCCCACACTGGAGCTGCGGATGGCCGCAGCATCGCCGTATCTGTGGGAGCCGGGCTTGCCCGCGATGGCGACGGCGCATTCAACAGGGGGGCAGACTGATCCACCGCTATCGCGAGCAGGCTCGCTCCCACACTGGAGCTGTGGATGGCCGCAGCATCAAGGTCCGACGCCGTACCTGTGGGAGCCGGGCTTGCCCGCGATGGCGGCGGCGCATTCAACAGGGGTGCAGACTGATCCACCGCTATCGCGAGCAGGCTCGCTCCCACACTGGAGCTGCGGATGGCCGCAGCATCAAGGTCCGACGCCGTACCTGTGGGAGCCGGGCTTGCCCGCGATGGCGGCGGCGCATTCAACAGGGTTGCAGACTGATCCACCGCTATCGCGAGCAGGCTCGCTCCCACAAAGGACTCCGGACTTCACCCCTGCCCAAACACCTGCGAAGGCCGGCGCAGCAGCGGGTCGAATGGGTTGATCCGAGGGCCGATCAACGCCGCCTCGCGCTTGAGCATTTCCACCACCGTCGGCAGACGATCCGGTCCCAGGCGGTCGCTGATGGTCGCCACACTTAAGGCCGCCACGGCACGGCCGCCGCGATCCAGGATCGGCACCGCCACCCCCGCCATCCCCTGCAACACGCCGGTGTTGCGTCCGGCGTAGCCCAGGCTGCGCACGCTCTCCACTTCCGAGCGCAGGAAGACTTCGTCGTACAGATGAAAGTCCTTGAGCCGCGGCAGGTTGTAGTGAATCACCGTGTCGCGCTCCTCCTCCGGCAGGAACGCCAGAATCGCCAGGCTGCCCTGGCCCACGCCCAACGCCACCCGACCGCCGATATCACCGGTAAAGGTGCGGATCGGGAATGGCCCTTCACTGCGGTCCAGACAGATCGCATCGAAACCGCTGCGCGCCAGCAGGAACAACGAATCCCCCAGGGACGCCGACAGCCGCAGCATGGCCGGTCGCGCCAGTTCACGCAGGTTGCCGGTGTTCCCGGCACGGGCGGCCAGGGCAAAAAAATCCAGGCTCAGGCGGTAGCGTTTGCTGCGCCCATCCTGCTCGACCATGCCCTCGTCCATCAGGCTGCGCAGCAGGCGATGAGTGGTCGGCTGGGACAGGCCGATGCGCTGGGCCAGTTGCGTTACCCGCTCCCCGCCTTCGGCGGTGTCACCCAGGCTGCGCAACACGGCGAACAACCTGGAGACGGCGCCAACCCCGACTTCGCTTTTTTCAATATTCCGATCAGTGGAATTATTCATTCATTTCTTTACTCATCAATTCACTGATCGAATGAAACTGAAAATAGTCATCGCCTCAGTGAAATAGGCCATTGAGCCCATCCTATTCTTCGTCCTACTCTGCGTCCATACAGGGGCGATTCGAACAACAACGGCAGCCGATCCAGGTCGAGCGCCAACGCACCGAGTGTCCTGCATCACCCCTTCGTATCTGCCCTTACAAAAAAGCACGCCTCACGGCGACGCATAACAATCTCAGGTGGAGCGCAGTCATGGCTTTCGTGCAACTTGAAAACTTGAGTAAACGCTACGGCGACATCGACGCCGTGGTTGCCACCGACCTCGCGGTAGAAAAAGGCGAATTCGTCTCGCTGCTCGGCCCTTCCGGTTGCGGCAAGACCACCACCTTGCAAATGATCGCAGGCTTCGTCGACGTCAGTAGCGGACGCATCCTGCTGGACGGCCGCGACATCACCCACGCCAAACCCGCCAGCCGGGGCCTGGGCGTTGTGTTTCAGAGTTATGCGCTGTTCCCCCACATGACCGTCCGGGACAACGTCGCCTTCGGCCTGCGCATGCGCAAGGTGCCGGGCAGCGAACTCCAACAACGGGTGGACCGGGTGCTGAAGCTGGTGCGCCTGGACCGGCATGCCGAGCGCTACCCTCGGGAACTCTCGGGGGGCCAGCGTCAGCGCGTGGCGCTGGCCCGGGCACTGGTGATCGAACCGCCAGTGCTGTTGCTCGACGAACCGCTGTCCAACCTCGACGCCAACCTGCGCGAAGAGATGCAATTCGAAATCCGCCGCATCCAGCGGGAAGTCGGCATCACCACATTGATGGTCACTCACGACCAGTCCGAAGCGCTGTCCATCAGTGACCGCGTCGTGGTGATGCAAGCCGGGCGCATCACCCAGATCGATACGCCCTACACCCTTTACGAACACCCGCGCACCACCTTCATCTCCGGCTTCGTTGGCAAGGCCAACCTGCTGCCCGGCGAACGTGACAGCGCTGGCGTCGTTCAAGCCTGTCAGCCAGGCCAGGGCGAACTGACCCTGAGCCTGCGCCCGGAAAAGATCGACCTGTGCGCCGCTGGCGCGGGCCGCCTGCAAGGCACGATCGCCAGCCGTTTCTTCCTCGGCAGCCAATGGTTGTATGGGGTCTCGACCAGCCTGGGTGAGCTTTGCGTGCTGCGCCGAAATGACGGCGCTGCGCCGATGAGCGAAGGCACGGCAGTGGGCCTGGACTGGGATCCGGCGCTGCTGCGGGTGCTGAGTGACGATGAGGTGCCGGCATGAAGCTGCTGGACGCAATGCGCCGGGGCCGGCAAGGCTATCTGATGTCCGCACCGGCCCTGGCCCTGTACCTGGGGTTACTGGTGACTCCCCTGGGGCTGACGCTGGTGCTGTCGTTCAACGTTTTCGACTACGGGTCGGGCATCGACAGCCACGCGTACACCCTCGATCACTACATCAGCCTGCTGGGCGATTCGTACTTCTACGAGATCTTTTGGCGCACCTTCTGGATCAGTGCCCTGACCACGCTGTTGTGCGTGCTGATCGGCGTGCCCGAAGCGTATGTGCTCAGCCGCATGGGCGCGCCATGGCGCTCGATTTTCCTGATCCTGATCCTCACTCCGTTGCTGATCTCGGTGGTGGTCCGGGCCTTCGGCTGGAGCCTGCTGTTGGGCGCCGACGGGTTGGTCAACCAGACGTTGCAAGCGTTCGGTGGCGCGCCGATGAAGTTGCTCTATACGCCATTCGCCGTGGTCATTGCCCTGGTCCACGTGATGCTGCCGTTCATGATCATTCCGGTCTGGACCTCACTGCAGAAACTCGACCCGGCCGCGGAACAGGCTGCGTTGTCCCTGGGGGCCAGCCAATTCACGGTGATCCGCAAGGTGGTGCTGCCGCAGATCATGCCCGGCGTGCTGTCCGGCACCCTGATTGTGTTCGGCCTGGCCGCCAGCTCCTTCGCCATTCCCGGCCTGCTCGGCGGACGCCGCTTGAAGATGGTCGCCACGCTGATCTACGACCAGTACCTGTCGGAACTCAACTGGCCCATGGGCGCGGCCATCGCCGTTGCACTGTTGCTGCTCAACCTGCTGATCATGCTGTCGTGGAACCGCATGATCGAAGGCCGCTACAAGAAGTCATTGGGGTAACTCATCATGTCCAGGAACGGTCCTTTCGCCCTGTTGTTTCACGCCTTGGTCGTGGTGTTCATGCTGGCGCCGCTGGTGGTGGTCTGTCTCGTCGCCTTCACCCCGGAAAACACCCTGAGCCTGCCGACCACGGAATTCTCCCTGCGCTGGTTCCGCGCCGTGTTCGAGCGAGCGGATTTCGTCGATGCGTTCTACAACAGCCTGGCCCTGGCGTTCTGTGCGGCCTCGCTGGCGACGTTGATCGCGGTACCGGCAGCGCTGGCAATCACCCGCCTCGAATTTCCCGGCCGGGATTTTTTCAACGGCCTGTTCCTGTCGCCGATCATCATCCCGCACCTGGTGCTGGGTGTGGCGCTGCTGCGGTTGTTTGCGCTGATGGGGGTCAATGGCAATTTCACCTGGCTGATCTTCGCCCACGTGCTGGTCATCACGCCCTATGTATTGCGCCTGGTGCTGGCGTCGGCCATCGGCCTGGATCGCAGTGCCGAACAGGCCGCGCAATCCCTGGGTGCCGGGCGCTTCACGCTGTTCCGGCAGATCACCTTGCCGATGATCCTGCCGGGGGTGGCCGGGGGCTGGTTGCTGGCGTTCATCAACAGTTTCGATGAAGTCACGCTGTCGATCTTTGTCACGTCACCGGCGACGCAAACCCTGCCGGTGCGCATGTATGTGTACGCCACCGAATCCATCGACCCGATGATGGCGGCGGTGTCGGCGCTGGTCATTGCTCTTACCGCACTGACCATGATTCTGCTCGACCGGGTCTATGGCCTGGATCGGGTTCTGGTGGGCAAACAATGAGGGCACCATGGCGCTGCTGAAACGACTGGCCGAAGGCGACCGCCCGGCCCTGGACTTTACCCTCGATGGCCAGCCGGCCACCGGTCTGTTGGGCGATACGCTGCTGACCGCCGTGCTGACCTGCGGCGAACACCTGCGCGGCAGCGATTTCAGCGCCGAACCCCGGGCGGGATTCTGCCTGATGGGCGCCTGCCAGGACTGCTGGGTCCGCCTCGGCGACGGCCGCCGCGTCCGCGCCTGCGCCACCCTGCTCGAAGCCGGCCAGCAAATCACCCGCGAACCGGGACGCCAGGTATGAACAGCTCATTTATTCCCTGTGGGAGCGGGCTTGCTCGCGAAAGCGATCCCCCTGCCATCATCGTTGCTGAATGGACCACCGCTATCGCGAGCAGGCTCGCTCCCACAGGGGTTCTGCGACGGTCACAAAATCGGCGTTCCGCACCGATCCATTGTGGGAGCGGGCTTGCTCGCGAAAGCGATCTTCCTGCCGCCATCGTTGCTGAATGGACCACCGCTATCGCGAGCAAGCTCGCTCCCACAGGGGTTCTGCGACGGTCACAAAATCGACGTTCCGCACCGCTCCACTGTGGGAGCGGGCTTGCTCGCGAAAGCGATCTTCCCGCCACCATCGTTGCTGAATGGACCACCGCTATCGCGAGCAGGCTCGCTCCCACAGGTGTTCTGCGGCGGTCACAAAATCGGCGTTCCGCACCGCTCCACTGTGGGAGCGGGCTTGCTCGCGAAAGCGATCCCCCTGCCACCATCGTTGCTGAGTGGACCACCGCTATCGCGAGCAGGCTCGCTCCCACAGGGGTTCTGCGACGGTCACAAAATCAGCGTTCCGCACCGCTCCACTGTGGGAGCGAGCCTGCTCGCGATAGCGCCTTCGACAGCGCCACATGTCCCCCGATCTTGTCGATGAGGCAATCATGAAAACAATCGCCATCATCGGCGCCGGCCCCGCCGGAATCCGTGCTGCCCAGACCCTGGTCGCCCACGGCGTGTACCCTGTCCTGCTGGATGAAGCCTTGCGCGGTGGCGGGCAGATCTATCGGCGGCAACCGGCCAATTTCAGGCGCTCGCCTGTCAAGCTGTATGGCTTCGAAGCGCACAAGGCCCGCTCGATCCACCAGACCATCGATGAGTTGCGCGACCAGCTCGACTATCGTCCCGACACCCTGGTGTGGAACGCCGAAGCCGGCCTGCTCGACACCCTGCATGAGGGGCGCGCCGCCCGGCTGGAATACTCGAAGCTGATCGTCGCCACCGGCGCCACCGACCGGATCCTGCCCGTACCGGGCTGGACGTTGCCGGGGGTGTACAGCCTCGGCGCCGCGCAGATCGCCCTGAAATTCCAGGGCTGCGCCATCGGTGAGCGCGTGGTGTTCGCCGGCAGCGGCCCGTTGCTTTATCTGGTGGCCTATCAATACGCCAAGGCCGGCGCCAATGTGGTCGCCGTGCTCGACAGCTCCCCCTTGGGCGCCCAGGCCCGCGCCCTGCCCGGCCTGCTGGCGCAACCGGCCACGCTCGCCAAGGGCCTCTACTACCGGGGCTGGCTGACCGCCCATGGCATCGCCGTTCATCAAGGCGCGAGTCTGTCGCGCATTGACGGTGAACGCCGGGTGCAGTCGTTGAAATGGCACAATGCAAAAGGCGAGCAAACCCTCGACTGCGACGCGGTGGCCTTCGCCCACGGCTTACGTAGCGAAACCCAACTGGCCGACCTGTTGGGCTGCGAATTCACCTGGAATGCCCTCAACCGCGCCTGGCTACCCCAGCGCGACAGCGCCGGCCGCAGCAGCGTGGCCGGTGTCTACCTCGCGGGGGACGGCGCGGGAATCATGGGCGCCGACGCCGCCGAAAAAGCCGGCGAACGCGCCGCCCTGGCCTTGCTCGAGGACAGCGGTTATCGAGTCGATCCGCAGCGTTGCACCCAGCTGGAAAAAGAACTCGAACGCATCGGCCATTTCCGCCAAGGCCTGGAACGTGCCTTTGCCTTCCCGCAAAGCTGGGCCGCCGACGCGGCTGACGAACTGATGATTTGCCGTTGCGAAGAAGTCAGCGCCGGCGACATCCGTCGGGTGATCGGCGAAGGCCATTGGGAAATCAACCGGGTCAAGGCCCATTGCCGCGTCGGCATGGGGCGTTGCCAGGGAAGAATGTGCGCCGTCGCGGCGGCGGAAATCATTGCCAGCGAAAGTGGACGGCCCATTTGCGGCATCGGTCGCTTGCGGGCCCAGGCGCCAGTCAAACCCGTACCGTTTGGCCTGGAGGTCGAGCCATGATCGAAGTCGACGTGGTGATTATCGGCGGTGGCATCGTCGGTTCGTCGGCCGCGCTGTTCCTGAGCAAGGCCGGGCGTCGGGTGGCTTTGCTGGAACGGGACTTCTGCGGCTCGCACTCAAGCGGAGTGAACTATGGCGGTGTACGACGCCAGGGGCGGCCCTTGTCTCAACTGCCCCTGTCGCAACGGGCCCACGAAATCTGGAGCCAGTTGCCCCAGTTGATCGGCATTGATGGTGAATACCAGCGCAGCGGCCACCTGAAACTGGCCCGCAGCGCCGAGGACATGCGTGCGTTGCAAGAATACGCCGCCAGCAGTCAGGGCTTTGGCCTCGATTTGCAGCTGCTGGATCGCCAGGCGCTGCACGCGCGCTTTCCCTGGGTGGGTGCGGTGGCTGTCGGCGCCTCGCTTTGCCCGGACGACGGTCACGCCAATCCACGACTGGTGTCCCCGGCCTTTGCCCAAGCCGCCCGCCGCCATGGCGCCCAGGTTCACGAACAGTGTCCAGTCAGCCTGGTGGAGCACGACGGCCAGCGCTTTACCGTGCGAACCGAAACCGGCCTGACGCTCCGCGCGCCCTGGCTGCTGAACTGCGCCGGCGCCTGGGCCAGCCATTTCGCCACACAGTTCGGCGAAACCGTGCCCATGTATGCCGGACACCCGGCGATGCTGGTCACCGAGCCCTTGCCCTTGGTGATGGATGCCAGTACTGGCGTGGAAGGCGGCGGGATTTACGCGCGCCAGGTTGCGCGCGGCAACTGCGTACTGGGCGGCGGCCAGGGGTTTGCCCTGGACGACGCTCGCGCCCGGCCCGGCCAGAATGCCGTGATCGAGATCTTGCGCCAGGCGGTCGAGCTCTACCCGTTCCTTGAGGGCGCCCAGGCGATTCGCACCTGGAGTGGCACCGAAGGTTACCTGCCCGATCGCCAGCCGGTGATCGGGCACAGCAGCACCCAACCCGGCCTGTTGCATGCGTTCGGCTTTGCCGGAGCGGGCTTCCAGATCGGCCCGGCGGTGGGCCAGGCGCTCACCGAAATCATCTGTTGCGGCGAATCGAAAACGCCGCTGGATGCGTTTTCCATCACCCGGTTTCACTCCATCTCCGTTTCTTGATAGAGGAAGGTCGCGCCATGAATAACGTCAAACGCACTGCACTGCTGGGCTTTTCCTGCTTGAGCACACTGCTCGCTGTCGGCCAGGCACACGCCGAGCCAACGCTTTACCTGGGCATGAACGGCGGCACCATGGAGCGGCTCTATGCCGACAAGGTCTTGCCGGCCTTCGAGAAAGCCAACAACGTCAAAGTGGTGATCGTGCCCGGGACCTCGGCGGACATCCTGGCGAAAGTGCAGGCCAGCAAAGACAACCCACAGATGCACGTCATGTTCCTGGATGACGGCATCATGTACCGCGCCATTTCCATGGGGCTCTGCGACAAACTCGAAGACAGCCCGACCCTGGCGCAAATCCCCGCCAAGGGCCGTATCAAGGATCAAGCCGTGGCCGTCAGCCTGGGTGTGACAGGGCTCGCCTACAACACCCGCCTGTTCAAGGAAAAAGGTTGGAGCGCACCGACCTCCTGGATGGACATGGCCGACCCGCGCTTCAAGGACAAACTGGTGTTCCAGTCCGTGGCCTCGTCCACCTTCGGTCTGCACGGTTTCCTGATGTTCAACCGGATCCAGGGTGGTAACGAGACCAACGTCGAACCGGGCTTCAAGACCTGGCCGAACACCGTGGGACGCAACGTGCTGGAATACATTCCCAGCTCGGCGAAGATCTCCGAAATGCTGCAGACCGACGAAGCGGCGCTGTTCCCGCTGACGCCAACCCAAGTGACTGCGCTGAAACTCAAAGGCATGCCCGTGGAATACGCGCAGCCGAAGGAAGGCGCGGTGGTGCTCAACGTCGCCGAATGCGCCATCGCCCACAACACCCAACCCGAGCTGGCGCAAAAACTCGCCGCCTTCCTGCTCGCGCCCGAAGCCCAGGCCATTGCCCTGGAAGAAGGCGACCAGATCCCGTCCAACCCCAACACCCCCACCACCGACAAGACCCGCGGCCAGGTGGAAGCCATGAAGCAATACCTGGAAACAGCGATTGCAGTGGACTGGGACCAGGTCAATGAACAGCGTCCGGCGTGGAACGCGCGTTGGAGCCGCAGTATCGAGCGCTAGCCGAACTGGCTTTTGTGGCGAGGGGGATTTATCCCCTCGCCACAAGGGTTTTGTAACAAACTAGGTGGCATCGGACTTCTCTTGATCAATGGTGCCCCCTCCCATGACCACCCTCGCCCAACTCCGCGCCGGCCAACTGTCAGGCATTACCCGGTTGGACCTGGCCTGCGGCCTGACGCAGTTTCCCCGGGAAATCTTCGACCTGGCGGACTCCCTGGAGATCCTCAATCTCAGCGGCAACCAATTGGAGAGCCTGCCCGACGACTTGCATCGGCTGACCCGACTGCGGGTACTGTTCTGCTCGGACAATCGCTTCACTGAGCTGCCCGAATGCCTGGGCCGTTGTGCTGCGTTGACCATGGTCGGTTTCAAGGCCAACCGCATCGAACGTGTACCCGCCGCGGCCCTCCCGCCGCTGCTGCGCTGGCTGATCCTCACGGACAATCGCATCAGCCAATTGCCGGATGAACTGGGACAGCGCCCACACCTGCAAAAACTGATGCTGGCCGGTAACCGTTTGCAGCAATTGCCCGCCAGCCTGGCCCAGTGTCACCGACTTGAGCTGCTGCGTATCGCCGCCAATCAATTGGTCGATCTGCCGCAATGGTTATTGGAACTGCCCCGCCTCAGTTGGCTCGCCTACGCCGGTAACCCACTGGAAACCCAAGCCGACGACGCCGCGCTGCACAGCACGACACCCATCGACTGGACGCAACTGAGCCTGCAAAAACAGTTGGGCGAAGGCGCCTCGGGGGTGATCCATCAAGCGCTATGGCAACCGGCCGGCCAACCGGCGCGAAACGTCGCGGTGAAGATGTACAAGGGCGAGATGACCAGCGACGGCTCTCCCCTGCATGAAATGCATGCCTGCATCACCGCGGGCCGGCACCCTAACCTGATTGAAGTGTTGGGCCAGGTCGCCGGACATCCCGAAGAACAGGCCGGGCTGGTCATGACGCTGATCGAGCCCAGCTATCGAAACCTGGCCGGGCTGCCGAGCCTGGCCTCCTGCACCCGCGATGTGTATGCCGACACGTTGCGATTGAGCGCCACCGCAGCCTTGCGTATCGCCCGGGGCATCGCCTCGGTGGCGGCACACCTGCACTGCCAGGGCATCACCCACGGGGATTTGTACGGGCACAACATCCTTTACAACGACCAGGGCGAATGCCTGCTGGGGGATTTTGGCGCGGCGTCTTTCCACGCCACCGCAGACACCCCGCAGACCCGTGCACTGCAACGCATCGAAGTGCGGGCCTTCGGGATTCTGCTCGGTGAATTGCTGGCGCGGATCGAGCCGGGGAACGATGACGTGCAGCTTGCAACGCTACAGGCGTTGAAGGCACGTTGCTGCCAGCCAGACGTGCTGGCGCGGCCGGGGTTCGAGGAGATCGAGCGGGTATTGGCCGGCTGCTTGACCACCGGCTGATCGAACGCAGCTTGTCTTTGTGGCGAGGGGATTTATCCCCTCGCCACAAAGACATTCGCCCTTCAGGGAATCCCTTTAACCCGCCAACCCGACAAACATATCCTGCACGTCATCGTGGTTGTCGAGACCTTCAAGGAACGCTTCGACCTCGGCCATCTGCTCGTCGGTCAGGCCGCTGACCGGGTTCTTCGGCTGGTAGCCCAGCTTGGCGGACAACACCGTAAAGCCCTGGGCCGGCAGCGCTTTCTGCACGGCATCGAGGTCGGCGGCATCGGTGATGAACAGCGTGGCACCCTCTTCGCCCGGTTCGAAATCCTGGGCACCGGCCTCGATGGCGGCCATTTCCGGATCGGCGTCAGGGCTGTCCGGGGCGGCCTCGATCATGCCGACATGGTTGAAGTCCCAGGCCACCGAACCCGAAGCGCCCAACTGGCCCTTGCGGAACGCGACGCGGATTTCAGCCACGGTACGATTGATGTTGTCGGTCACGCATTCCACGATCAGCGGCACCTGGTGTGGCGCAAACCCTTCGTAGGTCACACGGTGGTACTGCACCGTTTCGCCGAGTTGGCCCGAGCCTTTCTTGATCGCACGCTCCAGGGTCTCGCGGGGCATCGAGGCCTTCTTCGCCTGCTCGACCACCAGCCGCAGGTGTGCATTGGTCGCCACATCGGCACCGTTGCGCGCGGCAATGGTGATTTCCTTCACCAGCTTGCCGAAGATCTTGCCCTTGGCGTTGGCAGCCGCCTCTTTGTGTTTAACCTTCCACTGTGCGCCCATCACTCACTCTCTTGTCTGACGCGCCAAGACATCTGCCGGCCGGCGCTGTGGCGCAAGTTTATACGGCCTAAACCGGCTGATCGACCAAAAAATGCGCCCCGACGAATCGACATTTTCACAACGTGCTGTAGGCCGTTTCCGAAATAGCGATTCGGGAGCACCCTTTCGCCCCGCGGTTTCGTACCCTCGCGGCTTCTTCTCTTCAAGTAAGCACCGCGATGCGCAACGACACGGAAAGCCCCTTCAGCCTGACACTCACGCAAAGCGACTTGCGCCTGCAAGTGCTGCGGTTCAGCGGTAGAGAGGCCCTCAACCAGCCGTACCGCTTCGACCTCGAACTGATCGGCCTCGCGCCGCCCATCAATCCCGACACGCTGCTGGGGCAACCGGCGTTCCTGCGCCTGGACGGCGAATCCGGTGTACATGGCATCGTCCACAGCGTCAGCCTGAGCGCCCATGCACCGCACCGTATCGGCTATCGCCTGACGCTGGTTCCCCATCTCCAGCGCCTGGAACATGGCCCGAGGCGACGGGTTTTCCATCAGCTCAGCGTCGTACAAGTGCTGCAACGGCTGCTGGGCGACAACGCGCTGCCCGCTCACAGCTACCGTTTCGAACTGCCCCACGGCCAGTACCCATCCCGTCCGTTCTGTATCCAGTACGAGGAAAGCGACCTGGAGCTGCTGCAACGGCTATGTGAGCAAGAAGGCATTCACTACCACTTCGAACACTCCCCATCCGGCCATGTCCTGGTGTTTGCCGAAGATCCCAAGAGCTTCCCGACACCGGCGGTCGAGCTGACACTGCGTACGCAAGCGGATGAACAACCGGCACTCGAGCGGCTGTATCAGCGTCACCACCCGACGACGCCTGCCCTGCCCGCCCGCTTCGCCGAGCGGGCAATGACACCCGCCGAAACCAGCGCAGCGAATCATGGGTTCAACGGCACCGATCACGAGGCGATGCGGAGCAACCCCGCGTTGGCTCATGCTTATCAGATCGGGCGCCGGAACCTGGAGCGCCTGCGCTGCCGGCAACGGGAAATCCACGGCCACAGCACTCAACCGGCCCTGCGCAGCGGCCATATCGTGCAGATCGGCGAGCACCCGGTATCGACGTTCAACGATCAATGGCTGGTCATCGAGGTCCAGCATCGCGGGCGCCAGTTTTCGATCCTGGAAGCGAGTCAGCCGTCCGTGTCGTCGGCCAGGGACTATCGCAACAAATTCTCGGCCATCCCCTGGTCCACCGTGTTCAGGCCCGCCCTCAAGCACCCCAGGCCGAGCATTCCCGGCTACCACGTGGCGCACGTGCTCGGCCCCGCCGGGCAGCCGGCGGTAGCCGATGAGCGCGGTCAGGTCCGTGTCAGCTTGTGGAGCCCGGATGACGAAGGCATTCCCTTGCCCATGTCGCGGTTGAGCCGCCATGACAGCCCGCGCCTGATGGCCGGCAGTGAAGTGCTGGTCAGTTTTCTCGACGGCGACCCCGACCGGCCGGTGCTGTGCCCGGGCGGTATCGATAGCGGTGGCGGGCGCGTCATGGCGCCGTCAAAACCGGCGCCGGGCAATACCGACGTCAGGCTGCTGTTCGACTGGCTTCTGAACCCTCCCGACACAACGCCCTGACGTCGCACCGAATACCGTGATGGGCGGCCCGGCGGCCGGAAACCGGGGCCGTACGGACAAAACCTGATCTGACTCATGCAAACCCAGCGAAACGGGCTTAAAGTAACACCACAACGCCGCTCGAGACGGCGCTTTACCCTGATGTCTGGAGAGACCCCGCATGCCCTGGAAGAATTCCGAAAACCGCTACAGTACCGTCACGGTGACCTTGCACTGGTTGATGCTGGTGCTGCTGGCTGTGGTTTATGCCTGCATTGAGTTTCGCGGGATCTTCCCCAAGGGCAGCGGCGGTCGAACCTTGATCAAGGAAGCGCATTTCATGCTCGGCCTGACGGTGTTCCTGCTGGTCTGGCTGCGCCTGTTCGCCCGCAGCGTGGGCAAGGCACCGGCCATCTTTCCGGCTTCACCTGTCTGGCAGACCGTCCTTGCGCGCCTGATGCACTGGGCGCTGTACCTGTTCATGATTGCCATGCCGCTGCTGGGCTGGCTGATCACCAGCGCGGAAGGGCATCAAGTGATGTTCTACGGTTTCGATCTGCCGCTGTTGATCGATCAGGACAAGGACTTCGCCAAACGGCTGGAAGGCTGGCACGTACTGGGCGGCACCATCGGCTACTGGTTGATCGGCCTGCACGCCCTGGCGGGGCTCTATCACCACTACATCGTGCGCGACAACACACTGCTGCGGATGATGCCGAAGCGCGGCTGAAGGCGCTTACTCAAACCCCCGGCGGCCTTGCAAGCCGCCGGTGTGGACGAAGATCAAGCGCGTTCCTTGTGTAAACCGGCCAGCCTCGACGTGCACCTTGAGCATCATCAGCGCCTTGCCGGTGTAGAGCGGCTCCAGTTCGATTGCACCAGTGGCGTCGATGAAAGCGTTCAGTGGCGCGTCGACCCGGGCGAAACCGCCACGACTGCCGTCGAGCAATTCATAACGCGGATTGGCAATGCCCGCCTCGCGCACGATGCTTTCGACCTGCTGCGCCACACCGTGGTCCTCGGGCACCGCGAGCACACCATGGACCGGATGCGCGCCCGCTTCGGCCAACACCAGCCCCGCCAGCGATGTTCCGGTGCCGCACGCCAGCCACCAGCCGTGATAGCCCGTCCACCCCAATGCCGCCAGTTGCTCACGGGCGCTGCTCACCCAGGCCGCACAGCCCTGCGCGCCCGCCAAGCCTGAGCCACCCTCGGGCACCGGGTGCAGATGGGGGTAACGCGCCTGCCAGGGTACCCAGAAATCCGCGGCATGCCGCTCCCGATAACCGCCGTACCCCAACCAGTGCAGATCCATGCCGAATGCTTGCAGATCGAGCACCGTCGGCGTTTCCCGGGGCTGACCACGCAGCAGGCCGACCGTTGGAAAACCAAAGCGTTTGCCAGCGGCAGCCAGCGCGTGCAGGTGGTTGGAATAGGCACCGCCCAGGCTCATGATCCCCTCGGCGCCGGCCTCGTGTGCGGCGCGCACATGGTGAACCAGCTTGAACCACTTGTTGCCGCTGATCAGCGGATCGATCCGGTCCAGGCGCAACGCCGCCACTTCGACACCGGCGCGGGTGAGCCAATCCAGATGCAGGAGTTCGAGTTTAGGGTTGGGGTGCCAATCAAGGGCAGGAAGAAGCATTGCGAGCAGGCCCGACGCGAAGAGGCCCGCATTCTAACAGGCGGTCGCGAATGACCGCAGATTCAGCCTCACCACATCCCCCTGTGGGAGCGAGCCTGCTCGCGATAGCGGTGGTCCAGTCGACAGAAATGTCGATGTGCCGCCGTCATCGCGAGCAGGCTCGCTCCCACAGGGGATCTGCGCCCCCTTACAACTGCGCCGCCAACCGCGAACCCTGGTTGATGGCCCGCTTGGCGTCCAGCTCCGCCGCTACGTCGGCTCCGCCGATGAGGTGGACGCTCTGCCCTGCCGCTTCCAGACCTTCCTGCAGTTCACGCAGCGGATCCTGGCCGGCGCAGATCACGACGTTGTCCACGGCCAGCACCTGCGGCTCGCCGCTGTCGCCGATACGGATGTGCAGACCTTCGTCGTCGATCTTCAGGTACTCGACACCGTTGAGCATCTGCACCTGCTTGTTCTTCAGCCCGGTGCGGTGAATCCAGCCGGTGGTCTTGCCCAGGCCGTCGCCGACCTTGGAGGTCTTGCGCTGCAACAGGAACACCTGCCGCGCCGGCGCATGGGGCTCGGCCTTGATCCCGGCCACACCGCCGCGTGCCTGGAGCCGGGTGTCGATTCCCCATTCCTTCCAGAACGCCTCGCGGTCCTGGCTGGTGGCGACGCCCTGGTGCACCAGGAACTCCGACACATCAAAACCGATTCCCCCGGCCCCGACCACCGCCACGCTGCGGCCCACCGGCTTGCGCTGCAGCAGCACGTCCAGGTAGCTGAGCACCTTGGCATGTTCCACACCGGGAATTGCCGGCAGCCGCGGCGCGATCCCCGTGGCAAGGATGATCTCGTCGTAACCGCCCGCCACCAATTGTTCCACATCCACGCGGGTGTTCAGGCACAGCTCGACATGGGTGGTCTGCAGTTTGCGATTGAAGTAACGCAGGGTCTCGAAGAACTCTTCCTTGCCCGGCACGCGCTTGGCAACGTTGAACTGCCCGCCGATCTCGCTGGCCGAATCGAACAGCGTCACCTGATGACCGCGCTCGGCCGCCACGGTAGCCGCGGACAAACCCGCCGGCCCGGCACCGACTACGGCAATTTTCTTCACCTGGGTGACCGGCAGATAGTTGAGCTCGGTTTCATGGCAGGCCCGCGGGTTCACCAGGCAACTGGTGAGTTTGCCGCCGAAGGTGTGGTCGAGGCACGCCTGGTTGCAGCCGATGCAGGTATTGATTTCATCCGCCCGGCCAGCGGCAGCCTTGTTGACGAAATCCGGATCCGCCAGGAACGGCCGTGCCATGGAGACCATGTCGGCATCACCTTCAGCGAGGATCTGCTCGGCCACTTCCGGCGTATTGATGCGGTTGGTGGTGATCAGCGGAATACTCACCGAACCGCGCAGCTTGGCCGTGACCTTGCTGAATGCCGCCCGGGGAACCTTGGTGGCGATGGTGGGAATGCGTGCCTCATGCCAGCCGATACCGGTGTTGATAATCGTCGCGCCAGCCTGTTCGACGGCCTTGGCCAACTGGACGATTTCCTCCCAGGTGCTGCCGCCTTCCACCAGGTCGAGCATCGACAGGCGAAAAATGATGATGAAGTTCGGCCCTACCGCCTCGCGTACCCGACGTACGATTTCCACCGGCAGGCGCATGCGGTTTTCGTAGCTGCCGCCCCAGCGGTCGGTCCGGTGGTTGGTGTGGGCCGCCAGGAACTGGTTAATGAAATAACCTTCCGAGCCCATGATCTCCACGCCATCGTATTCAGCCTGTTGGGCCAGCATCGAGCAGGTGACGAAGTCGCTGATCTGTTTCTCGATCCCTTCCTCGTCCAGTTCCTTGGGCTTGAACGGATTGATCGGCGCCTGGATCGCGCTCGGCGCCACTTGCTTCGGGCTGTAGGCGTAGCGTCCGGCGTGGAGAATCTGCATGCAGATCTTGCCACCGGCCTCGTGAACGGCCTGGGTGACGATCCGGTGCTTGAGCGCTTCTTCCTCGGTGGTCAGCTTGGCGGCGCCGGAGTACACGCCGCCCTCGTCGTTCGGCGCGATCCCGCCGGTCACCATCAGGCCCACGCCACCACGGGCACGTTCGGCAAAATACGCCGCCATGCGCTCGAAACCACCGGGTTTTTCCTCAAGACCCGTGTGCATCGACCCCATCAGGGCACGGTTGCGCAACGTGGTAAAACCCAGGTCCAACGGGGCCAGCAGATGCGGGTAATGAAGGGCGGTCATTGGGTAACTCCACAACGGGCGATCACGGAAAATGCGGAAGCTCTGCGGCCTCCCTCAGTCATGCCCCACAGCCTAAAAGCCGGGACCACCGCGCTCAATGACCGAAACTGACAACTTATTGATCTAAATGTGCAGCGATCCAGTACCAATGGAGGAGCAAACCCTGGTGACTCCCGGTGGGATGGGCCAGTCCTATGCTCAGTGGCCCACGCGGCTGAACAGAAAAACAATTCAAACCACACAGGCCGCTAGCATGCATCCCCAGCGAAAGATCCTGCACAACGAACTGCACGCTCGTCCGTCGCTGTACTTCGACGAACCGGCCCATGTCTTCCATCTGGCGTTCCTGGGCGATAACGCCCAATGCACGGCCCTGCTCGAGCGGCTATGTCCCGACAGCGTGGTGGATCAAGCCGCCCAGGGCATCACTCGGATCGACGGCCACCCGCTCAAGTGGGAACGTCATGCCGAGTTCTTCACCCTGACCCTGGTGGTGCCCGCCGCCAGTCACGAATTGCAGTGGACCACGCTGCCAGAATGCCTGGCGCAAGGTATCGAAGGTCACGCTCCACAGATCATCAATTCGGTCCAGGTGGTGGTGCGTTCGGAAGACGGCCTCGACCTGTCCGGCTACGGTTTCAAGGATCCCTGCGGCTCGAGCGTGGGGGGTGGCGACGCCGTGGTCTGGAGCGATTTTCGCCTCACCGAGGACGGCACCAACCGCTTCCTGTTTATCAATCGGCGACTCAACGCCTATCGACAGGGACGCATGATCCGGCGCCTGCTCGAAATCGAAACCTATCGCATGATGGCTTCCTTGTCCCTCAGCATCGCCAAGACGCTGGACCCGCAGTTGAACGAGTTCGACCGCAGCCTGGTGACACTCTCCGAACGCAACGCCAACGCCAGCGGCGTGCATGCCAAAGCCTTGCTGGAGGACATCGCGCAACTGTCTCGCCAGATCGTCGGCAGTTCGGTGAAAAATCGCCACCGTTTCAGCGCGACCCGGGCCTACGCCCAACTGGTGTTCGAGCGCCTGGGTGAGTTGCGTGAGAGCCATCTGGGCGACTGCCAGAGACTGGGCGTGTTTATCGAACGACGTTTCAAGCCGACGGTGCGCTACTGCGCGGCGACCGAGCAACGCCTGGAACAACTGGCCATGAGCGTTGCCAACCTGGGTGACCTGCTCCAGGCTCGGGTACAAGTGGAAATGGAAGACCAGAACGCGGAGATTCTGCGCAGCCTCAATGCACGGGCCGATGCACAGGTGAAGATCCAGCGTGCGGTGGAAGGGTTGTCGATCATTGCCATCACCTACTACCTGATCAACCTGTTCAAACTGGTCTATAGCGGGTTGCATACGCTGGGTGCGGATCTGTCGGCGCGCGAAGCATTGCTCGGCATGGCACCACCGGTGCTGTTGATCATGTTGGTGATCATGCTGCGGATCAGAAAGGCCAAGAATCACTGAATGTGAAAGCCTGACCATTGCCCAATGTGGGAGCGAGCCTGCTCGCGATAGCGCCGGACCAGCGAGCTCAATGCAGGCTGACACACCGCCATCGCGAGCAGGCTCGCTCCCACACAGGGACATCTCTTTTGCTAATTTCAGGTTTTACCGTACCCTGCCCCGTAAGAACTGCACACGGCCGCTGACTGCTCTCCATGCGTAAACTTCTGTACCTGCTGTTTTCACTGGCCCTGATTGCCGCCCTGATGAGCTATGCACTGTGGACGGCGGATCGCCCGACAGGGCACTACCTCTCGGACCTGCGCATCGACCTGGCGGTCGACCAGGGTGTTCCCGCCGATCGAGGCAACTTGCTGGGCATCCAGCCCGAGCTGTTCCCCACCGACTACCAGAACCCCGGGCATTTGCGCCGCAAACTGGCGGCCTACCTGCAAACCGCTCGCGACCTGGGGTTGCTCAGCGACAAAACCGTCGTGGTCCTGCCCGAACACATCGGCACCTGGTTGATGATCAGCGGAGAAAAAGACGAGCTGTATCAGGCTGGCACCTTGAAGGAAGCCATGAACTGGCTGGCAATCAGCAACCCGCTGGCGTTCATCCGGGGATTGTTCGGTGCCCAAGGCGACAACCGCCTGGACGATGCGTACCTGCGGATGAAAGCCGACACCATGGCCCGCGACTACCAGGCCATGTTTGGCGGGCTGGCCCGGGAGTTCGGCGTAACCCTGGTGGCCGGCTCCATCGTATTGCCCGACCCCAGCGTCAGCGAAGGTGAACTGAAGATCGGCCGCGGCGCGCTGTACAACAGCAGCCTGGTGTTTGGCAGCGACGGTCGACCGCTCGGGCAGCCCCAGCGTCAACAGCATCCGGTGTTCGAACAACGGGATGTGCTGGAGGCCGACCGCCAGGACGCCCTCCGCGTCGTCGATACCCCCGCCGGGCGCCTGGGCGTGCTGATCGGCAGCGACAGTTGGTATCCGCGTTACTACCGACAGCTCAACGATCAGGGCGCACAACTGATCGCGGTCCCCGCCTTCATCAGCGGGCGCGACACCTGGAACAAACCCTGGAACGGCTATAAAGGTCTGTCCACACCGAGCGAGGTGAGCCTCAAGCCCGGTGAAATGAGCGAAGGCCAGGCCTGGCACCGCCTGACGCTGACCAGTCAACTGCCCATCAGCCAGGCCAAGGGCGGTGTCAGCGTGTTTCTACGCGGCCAGTTCTGGGACAACGGCAGCGCCGGCCAGAGTTTCATCAGCCACAACGGCCAGCATTTCCCCGACGGCGAAGCCCGTGGCGCCCGCCTGCTGAACCTGTGGTTGTGAGCATGAAGCCGATGCGCCTGGGCGACTTGTCCGTGGGCTTCGTCCATAGCCTGGCCGATGCGGTAGCCAGCCATGGCCAGGATCCCCAGCCCCTGCTCGAACAGTACGGTCTCGACACCGCACGCCTGGCCGAGCCCGGGGCCCGATTATCGATTCCACGCTATATGCGCCTCGGTTACGCTGCGATCCAGCTGACCCAGGATGCTGCCTTGGGCCTGCGCATGGGTCAGCTCAGCCGCTTGAGCCAGGCCGGCCTCGCTGGCGTCACCGCGGCCCAGGCTCCGACGGTACGCGAAGCGGCACGTTGCTTGATCCGCTTCGAGCCGTTGTATGGCTCCAACTATCGTGGCCAATCGAGTTTTCACGAGGACGCCCGGGGCGCCTGGCTGCGGTTCTATTCCATCAGCCCCTATAACGCCTATAACCGTTTCGTCGTGGATTCGATCGTTGCTGGCTGGCTCCAGCAGTTGTCCAGCGTAGGCGGCACCCCGTTACGGGCCGAGCGCATCGAGATCGAATTCGAGGCACCGGCTTACCTGGAAGCCTACCGTACGCTCGGCGATTGCCCGATCCTGTTCGGTGCCGACCAGAACCAGCTGCGCCTGGGCCTGGATGACCTTGCCCGACGCAACCCGCAGCATTGCCCGAGCACTTGGCGGCACTTGGTTCAACTGTGTGAACGGGAACTGGAACAACTCACCCGCACCCGCAGCCTGCGCGAACGCATCACTCAACTGCTTGGGCCGTTGCTCAACGGTGGCCGGGAACCCGATCTGGAAGAAGTGGCGGCGCGCCTGAAGCTGCCGACCTGGACACTGCGCCGGAAACTGGCAGAGGAAGGCACGCAATTTCGCGCGATCCTCAATGATACGCGCCGCGACCTGGCCATGACCTATATTCGAGACACCGAACTGGCGTTCGGAGAAATCGCCTACTTGCTGGGCTTCGCTTCAGCCGAGGCATTCCAGCGCGCTTTCAAACGCTGGAATGGCCAGACACCGGGAGAGTTTCGTCGCAGCCAAAAGGCCAATAGAGCTTAAAGGGCTCGGCTTGACGCTATAACCTGCAGCGGGTGTTACAACTCCGTCGCATCCTCGGCGGGCTCCAACGGATCCAGCTCGTAGGCCTGATATTCCAGCAGCTCTTCCTGATAATCATCCATTTTGAATCCTTCCCATATCGTTGAACCGACGCCTGATGGCCTTGGTGTCAGAATAAAGCTGCTTTATGAACAAAACATGAAGCAAAGGCTTCATGTTTTAAACGTAGCACAACGATGGGAAATCAACCTATGGAGGTGTGACAAGGCATGACATCCTTGCCACGGATTCTCAGGATGAAGGCAGCGGCTGGATTGCCTCGGTCGGCGGGGGCAAATCACTGGGCGGCGGTGGCTTGATCTCTTCCAGCGTCGATTCCGGGCCTACGTATGGCGCGGGCTCGCTGGGTGCAATCGGCGCAGGCTCCGCGGGCGGTACGACGGGCTCCGATGCTGCCGGCGCCGCTTCGGCGGGGGCTGGGGCAGCTACCGGCGCAGCTGGCGTCGGAGCGGGTGTCAACGCAGCCGGTTCGGCCTTGGGTTCCGGAACGCCCAGCTCAGTGTTGGGCTTCTCGGCAGCCGGTGCGCCCTTCTTCACTTCGGCAGGCAGGAACATCTCCACCAGGGTAAAGAAACGCTCGTAGAACTTGGTCGCCGATACGGTTTCGCTGGCCACCTTGACCATCGAATCATCCGACGAGCCGATCGGCATCGACACCGAACCCAACACACCCACGCCCAAGCTGGCGGAGTTGTTGACTTTCTTCAGCGCATACTGGTCCTGCAACGCGTTGGCAAACATGGTCGCACGATGTCCGGCACCACCGTCTTCGGCACAGACCAGGTTGAAGCTGATCTCCATGTGGGTATCGCCGGTCTGCTGAAAACTCTTGTGACCGCTGACCAGTTTCGGGTCGCTGCTGGTAATGATGTAGCCCTGGCTGAGCAAGGCCCGGCGCCCGGCTTCGCAGGTCACCGTGTCGCTCACCGGATAAGTGCGGGAGAACGTACCGGAATCATCGAAGTTTTCATGCTCATAAATAGCGGCTTTCTTCGACGAGCAACCGGCTGCGGCGACCAGCATCAGTGCCAGTCCGACGGTGCGCATGTGAAATGATCTGAACATTGAACATCCTGAGGAAAACGGTCCGGGGGCGTATTGTGCAACAGAACGCCCACCGGCAGCGTGGGTATTCGTGTCTCAAAGGGGTTACAAGTCTACTGGGGGTTGTTTGCGGGAAAAAGACGTAAATCCAGTGGGCCGATGAACATCCTGTCATTTAGCAACAAGCAGACACAAAAAGACCCCGGTTTTTCGGCCGGGGTCTTTTTTTGGCAAGCCATCAGGACATCAGAAACGCTTGATGTCCGCCTCGCTTTCCAGCTGCTTGCGATAAGCCGCAAAGTCCTGCTGGCCAACACGGGACGCGAGATAGCGGCGATATTCGGCCTTCTCCGCGTCGGTCGGTGCCGCGGCTTCATTCACGCCACGCAGTTGCACCAGCATCAGGTTGCCGTCGGGCAAGGTCACGCTGGTAAACGTCGGCTTGTCCTTGGACTCGGGTTTTGGCATGCGGAACAATGCCTGCAGCACCGTAGGCTCGATACCTTCCTGGTTGCGAGTCGCCGCCTCGACGACCTTCCAGCTTTGACCGTCGACAGCCTTGGCCAGCGGCGTCTTACCTTCGCGCAGGCTGGCGATCAGCTCGTCGGCCCGGGTCTTGGCGGCCTCGATGGCGTGCTCCTTGGCCAACTGGGTACGGATGGCCGCAGCCACGCTTTCCAGCGGCAGTTGCTCGGGCTTGCGATGTTCCTTGGCACGCAGCACCACCACGGTTTCCGGATCCAGCTCGATGGCGGTGCTGTTGGCACCTTCATCCAGCACTTCCGGGCTGAACGCGGCCGCGACGACAGCGCGATTCGCCGCGATCCCATCCCCACCTTCGCGACCGAACGGCGCCGACGTGTGAACGGTGAGTTTCAGGTCCTGGGCCGGCTGCGCCAGATCGGAAGCTTCGAACGAAGCATCTTCCAGCTGCTTGGTCGCCTCGACGAAACGCTGCTCCACCTGCTGGGCTTTCAGCTCGCGGGTCAACTTGTCCTTGAGGCTGGCGAAGGTTGGCACTTCAGGCGCTTCGACACCCAGCAGCTTGATCAGGTGCAAACCGAAATCGGTGCGCACCGGTGCCGAAACCTGATCCTTGCTCAGCGAATACAGCGCCTTTTCGAACGCAGGATCGTAGACACCTGGACCGGCATAACCAAGGTCACCGCCATTGTTGGCCGACCCCGGATCCTGGGAGAACTCCTTCGCCAGGGCTTCAAACGACTCGCCCTTGGCCAGGCGAGCCTGGATTTCCTCGATCTTCGCCTTGGCCTGGGCTTCGGTGACCTTGTCGTTCACTTCGATCAGGATGTGGGCGGCCCGACGCTGTTCGGACAGGTTGGCGATTTCTTTCTGATACGCCGCTTGCAGGTCCTCATCCTTGACGCTGACCTGATCGAAGAAAGCGGCTTTCTTCAGCTCCAGGTAATCGATCACCACCTGATCGGGGGTCATGAATTCCTTGGCGTGCTTGTCGTAATAGGCCTTGACCTCGTCATCGGTCAGCTTCACTGCCGAAGGATCAGCCTTGAGGGTCAGGGTGGCGAAATCGCGGGTCTGTTTTTCCAGACGGGCAAACGCCAGCACCTGGGCATCGGTCACGAAACCGCTTCCGGCCAAGCCGGCGCGCAGTTGGCCGATCAGCATTTCCTGGGCCAGCATCTGGCGGAATTGCAGGCGGCTGTAACCCAGTTGGCGAATCACCTGGTCGAAACGTTCCGGGCTGAACTTGCCCTCCACCTGGAACTCAGGCGTCTGCAGGATCACCTGGTCCAGCGCGGCTTCGGAAAAAGCGAACTTCGCATCGTGGGCGCCTTGCAGCAGCAACTTGCGATCGATCAGGCCCTTGAGCGCTGAATCGCGAAGCATCTTTTCATCCAGCAGGGAGGCGTCGAAGTCCTTGCCCAACTGTTGCATGAGCTGGCGGCGTTGCATGTCGACCGCCTGACTCAGCTCGTTCTGGCTGATGTTCTCGCCGTTGACCTTGGCCGCGTCATTGCTGTGGGTGGTGGCTTTGAAAATGGCATCGAAACCGGTCAACGCCATCAATGCGACGATGACCCCGATGATGGTCTTGGCAATCCAGCCTTGTGAATTGTCCCTGATATTCTGCAGCATGCGTCCCCCAGAAACGGTTGAACTTCAAATTAGGCAACCGTGGAGCGTGGGTAGAATCCGGATAGAAGAAAGGCGCATCCGAGGATGCGCCTTCTCGTAACTGGCGGAGCGGACCGGGCTCGAACCCGCGAGCCCTGGTACGACAGATCGGTTGAAACCGATCCCACTACCGCTCCGCTGCCAAGCCAGGCATGACCCCGACCCGGATAAACTCAATGAAACTTAGTTAACGGCGTCTTTCAGTGCTTTACCGGCCTTGAAGCCAGGCTTCTTGGCAGCAGCGATCTGCAGTGCTTGACCGGTCTGTGGGTTGCGACCGGTACGAGCTGGACGATCGGTAACGGCGAAGGTACCGAAACCAACCAGAACAACGGAGTCGCCAGCCTTGAGAGCACCAGTGATGGATTCGATTACAGCGTCCAGCGCGCGGCCAGCAGCAGCTTTCGGGATATCAGCGGATGCAGCGACAGCATCAATCAGTTCCGACTTGTTCACTCTAAGTCCCCTTATATCTATTTGAGATGATTCTAAGTTTTTTTGGTGAAAGCAAAAACGAGTGCTGAATGGCCTACAGACACTTAAGAGCCGCTTTATAACAAGGGCTCTAAAAAACTGTCAAGGAAGCCCCCCAGGCAAATGCGTATTAATGCGTGCTAATTCTTTCCTTAGAGTCAGACTCTCGCTTCTCATCTTTCGCGACAATCTCCGGAGCCACATCCGGCAAGGGCTCCGGCGCGTATTGCAGCGCAATTTGCAGGACTTCGTCAATCCATTTAACCGGTTTGATCTGAAGATCCTGCTTGATATTGTCAGGAATTTCTTTCAGATCGCGCACATTCTCCTCTGGAATGATCACGATCTTGATTCCGCCACGGTGTGCCGCCAGCAGTTTTTCCTTCAACCCGCCAATCGCCAGTACCTGCCCACGCAGGGTGATTTCACCGGTCATGGCAACGTCGGCGCGGACCGGAATGCCGGTCAATGCCGAAACCAGGGCCGTGCACATGCCTACGCCGGCGCTAGGACCGTCTTTAGGCGTCGCCCCCTCAGGCATGTGGATATGCGTGTCGCGCTTCTCATGGAAGTCCAGGGGAATGCCCAGGCTCCGGGCACGGCTGCGAACGACCGTCTGCGCCGCAGTGATCGACTCGACCATCACATCGCCCAGGGAACCGGTCTTGATCAGTTGCCCTTTGCCCGGTACCACGGCGGCTTCGATGGTCAACAACTCGCCACCCACCTGAGTCCACGCCAGGCCGGTCACCTGACCGATCTGATCCTGCTGCTCGGCCAGGCCGTAGCGGAATTTGCGTACGCCCAGGAAGTGCTCCAGCAGGTCGGAAGTGACCTTGACCGCAAAGCGTTTCTCCAGCGCATGTTCCTTGACCGCCTTGCGGCAGACCTTGGCAATCTGACGCTCCAGGCCCCGCACACCAGCTTCGCGGGTGTAGTAACGGATGATGTCGCGAATCGCTTCCTCATCGAATTCCAGTTCGCCTTTTTTCAGACCATTGGCCTGGATCTGCTTCGGCGAAAGGTATTTGACGGCGATGTTGATCTTCTCGTCCTCGGTGTAGCCCGGCAGACGAATCACCTCCATACGGTCCAGCAACGCTGGCGGGATGTTCATGGAGTTGGAGGTACACAGGAACATCACATCCGACAAGTCGTAGTCGACTTCCAGATAATGGTCGTTGAAGTTGTGGTTCTGCTCCGGATCGAGCACTTCGAGCAATGCGGAAGCAGGATCGCCACGCATATCGCTGCCCATCTTGTCGATTTCGTCCAGAAGGAACAGCGGATTGCGCACGCCGACCTTTGTCATCTTTTGAATCAATCTTCCTGGCATCGAACCGATGTAGGTGCGGCGATGACCACGGATTTCCGCTTCGTCGCGCACGCCGCCAAGGGCCATTCGCACGAACTTGCGATTGGTCGCATGGGCAATCGACTCCGCCAGGGAGGTTTTACCGACCCCGGGAGGACCAACCAGGCACAGCACAGGACCACGAATTTTCTTCACGCGCTTTTGTACGGCGAGGTATTCGAGGATGCGTTCCTTGACCTCCTCCAGGCCGTAATGGTCGGCGTCGAGGATGTCTTCGGCACGGGCCAGGTCCAGACGCACCTTGCTCTGGGCTTTCCACGGCACCTGTACCAGCCAGTCGATGTAGGAGCGCACCACGGTGGCTTCAGCGGACATCGGCGACATCTGCTTGAGCTTGTTCAGCTCGGCCTGGGCCTTGGCGAGAGCATCCTTGGGCAAACCAGCGGCATCGATGCGTTTTTTAAGCTCTTCGATTTCATTATGGCCTTCGTCGCCATCGCCCAGCTCTTTCTGAATGGCCTTCATCTGCTCATTCAGGTAGTACTCGCGCTGGCTACGCTCCATTTGTTTCTTGACGCGACCACGAATGCGCTTTTCAACCTGCAGCAGATCGATCTCGCCATCTAGCAATGCCAGCACGTGTTCGACACGGGCGGACAGATCGATGATCTCGAGGATTTCCTGTTTCTGCTCGATCTTGAGCGCCATGTGAGCAGCCATCGTATCGACCAGCCGGCCGGGCTCATCGATGCTGTTCAGCGACGACAGCACCTCAGCGGGCACTTTCTTGCCCAACTGCACGTATTGTTCGAACTGGGACAACAGGCTGCGGACGAACACCTCCGACTCACGCTCGGGTACGTCGGCTTCGTCGATCAATGACACTTCGGCGCGGCAATGGCCGTTCACTTCGCTGAAACGCTCGACCGCCCCGCGCTGCTCGCCTTCGACCAGGACCTTGACGGTGCCGTCGGGCAGCTTGAGCAATTGCAGAACCGTTGCAATGGTACCTACGCGATAAAGCGCGTCTTCACCGGGGTCATCGTCAGCAGGATTTCTCTGAGCCACCAGCAGAATCTGCTTGTCACCCGTCATCGCGGCCTCGAGGGCTTCGATGGACTTCTCGCGCCCCACGAACAGCGGGATAACCATGTGCGGATATACCACGACATCGCGCAATGGCAAGAGAGGCAATTCGATGGTTGTCTTCATGATTTCGCCTCAACGGCGGCCACAAGGCCGGAAACAGATGGAAGTAAGCTTGAAACCAAGATGGGGGCAGCCTTGAAAAAAAACAAGCGCTAAGGCAAATGCCAGACGGTTAAAAGAAATAAAAGTTATACACAACGCTATGTGGCGAGGGGATAAATCCCCTCGCCACATAAAAGCAAAGGGGCCCGAAGGCCCCTCCTTTGTTCCAGCAGCAGGACGCTTAAGCGTCCGGTGCGGCCTTGGCAGCCGGCTCACTGTTTTCGTAGATATACAGTGGCTTGGACTTGCCTTCTATGACACTTTCGTCGATCACGACTTTACTCACCTCGGACTGCGAGGGGATTTCGTACATCGTGTCGAGCAATACGCCTTCGAGAATCGAGCGCAACCCACGGGCACCGGTCTTACGCTCCAGGGCACGCTTGGCCACCGACTTCAGCGCGTCGGAACGGAACTCCAGGTCTACACCTTCCATTTCGAACAGCTTGGCATACTGCTTGGTCAGAGCATTCTTCGGCTCGGTCAGGATCTGCATCAACGCAGCCTCATCCAGCTCGTCAAGCGTCGCCAGAACCGGCAGACGACCGACGAATTCCGGGATCAGACCAAACTTGACCAGATCGTCAGGCTCGACTTCACGCAGGGATTCACCGACCTTCTTACCTTCCTCCTTGCTGCGCACTTCGGCATTGAAACCGATGCCGCCACGAGTGGAACGGTTCTGAATGACCTTTTCCAGGCCGGAAAACGCACCACCGCAGATGAACAGGATGTTACGGGTGTCGACCTGCAGGAACTCCTGCTGCGGATGCTTGCGACCACCCTGGGGCGGAACGGAAGCGACCGTACCTTCGATCAACTTGAGCAAGGCCTGCTGCACGCCCTCACCGGATACGTCCCGGGTGATGGACGGGTTGTCGGACTTGCGGGAAATCTTGTCGATTTCATCGATGTAGACAATGCCCATCTGGGCCTTTTCGACATCGTAGTCGCACTTCTGCAACAACTTCTGAATAATGTTCTCGACATCCTCCCCCACGTAACCCGCCTCGGTAAGGGTGGTTGCGTCGGCGATGGTGAACGGAACGTTCAGCAAACGGGCCAGGGTTTCGGCAAGCAGGGTCTTACCCGAGCCTGTCGGGCCGATCAGCAGGATGTTGCTCTTGCCGAGTTCGACCTCGTCATTCTTTTTGTCACGCTGGTTGAGGCGCTTGTAGTGGTTGTAAACCGCTACGGCCAATACCTTTTTCGCACGCTCCTGACCAATTACATATTGGTCAAGGATGCCGCTGATTTCTTTAGGCGAAGGCAACTTATGCGCGCTGCTTTCGGCCTGGGCTTCCTGCACCTCCTCGCGGATGATGTCATTGCACAGGTCGACGCACTCGTCGCAAATGAAGACCGAGGGGCCGGCAATCAATTTGCGTACTTCATGTTGGCTTTTGCCACAGAAAGAGCAATAAAGCAGTTTGCCGTTGTCCTCGCCGTTGCGGGTGTCAGTCATTCGATCGATCCAAATCCGATAGGCTTGCAACACAAGATGAAGGCAATTGCGGGCTTTTTCAAGCCCGCAGGCGGCCGGTCATCCCAACCACCTGCATTTTGAGTGGCTCAGGCAGGCATTTGACGCTTGTTGATCACGGAGTCGATCAGGCCATATTCGGCTGCACGCTCGGCGCTCATGAAGTTGTCACGCTCGGTGTCTCGCTCAATGGTTTCGAGGCTTTGACCGGTGTGATGAGCCAACAGCGAGTTCAAACGCGAACGAATGTGGAGGATTTCCTTGGCATGGATGTCGATGTCCGACGCCTGGCCCTGGAAACCGCCCAATGGCTGGTGAATCATCATGCGCGAGTTAGGCAGGCAATGACGCTTGCCCGCAGCGCCGCCGGCGAGCAGGAAAGCGCCCATGCTGCAGGCCTGGCCGATGCAGATGGTGGAAACGTCTGGCTTGATGAATTGCATGGTGTCGTAGATCGACATGCCTGCAGTCACCGAACCGCCGGGTGAGTTGATATAAAGATGGATATCCTTGTCCGGGTTTTCCGCTTCAAGGAACAGCAGTTGCGCCGCAACCAGGTTGGCCATGTAGTCTTCAACGGGCCCGATCAGGAAGATGACGCGTTCCTTGAGCAAGCGCGAGTAGATGTCATAGGCACGTTCGCCGCGGGCGGACTGCTCGATAACCATCGGGACCAGGCCGCCTGCGGCCTGGATGTCAGAGCTCTGCTGATAAAAAGAATTGCGGGACATGTCTCGCAGTCACTCCCAAATAGTTATGTCTTGAATACGCATAAGCCAGCGCGAAGGCTGGCTTATGGTGTGTATTTCTTACCGCAGAACAATCAATCGGCTTGTGGAGCTTCCACCGGCTTGACCGCTTCTTCGTAAGAGACCGCTTTATCGGTCACGCTAGCTTTCTGCAGAACAGTATCCACAACTTGTTCTTCGAGCACAACCGAACGGACTTCGTTCAGTTGCTGGTCATTCTTGTAGTACCAGGACACGACTTGCTCAGGCTCCTGATAAGCCGAAGCCATTTCCTGGATCAGCTCGCGAACGCGGGCTTCGTCAGGCTTGAGTTCGTATTGCTTGACCACTTCAGCAACGATCAGGCCCAGTACGACACGACGCTTGGCTTGCTCTTCGAACAGCTCGGCCGGCAGTTGATCAGGCTTGATGTTGCCGCCGAACTGCTGAACAGCCTGCACGCGCAGACGGTTCACTTCGTTGTCCAGCAGCGCCTTCGGCACTTCGATCGGGTTGGAAGCCAGCAGACCGTCCATGACCTGGTTCTTGACCTTGGACTTGATGGCCTGACGCAGCTCACGCTCCATGTTCTTGCGAACTTCGGCGCGGAAACCTTCCAGACCGGTTTCCTTGATACCGAACTGGGCGAAGAACTCTTCGTTCAGCTCAGGCAGCTTCGGCTCGGAAACACTGTTTACGGTCACGGTGAACTCGGCGGCTTTGCCAGCCAGGTCCAGGTTCTGGTAGTCCTCTGGGAAGGTCACGTTCAGAACGCGCTCTTCACCGGCTTTCGCGCCGACCAGGCCATCTTCGAAGCCTGGGATCATGCGACCGGAGCCCAGCACCAGCTGGGTGGCCTTGGCGGAACCGCCAGCGAACACTTCACCGTCAACCTTGCCGACGAAGTCGATGTTCAGTTGATCTTCGTTCTGGGCAGCGCGATCGGCCACTTCGAAACGGGTGTTCTGCTTGCGCAGGATGTCCAGCATCTTGTCCAGATCGGCATCCGACACGTCAGCGCTCAGGCGCTCGACGGCAATGGACTCGAAACCGGCAACGGTGAACTCGGGGAACACTTCGAAAGTGGCGACGAATTCCAGGTCCTTGCCTTTTTCCAGCACTTTAGGCTCGACGGATGGCGCGCCGGCCGGGTTCAGCTTCTGCTCGACCACGGCTTCGTAAAACGAAGACTGGATCACGTCGCCCACGGCTTCCTGGCGCGCATCAGCTTCGTAACGCTGACGGATCACGCTCATTGGCACCTTGCCTGGACGGAAACCTGGGATTTTGGCCTTTTGGGCAGTCTGCTGCAGACGCTTGTTGACCTGAGTCTCGATGCGCTCAGCCGGCACGGTGATGCTCATGCGGCGCTCAAGAGCAGTAGTATTTTCAACAGAAACTTGCATGGATATTCCTCGTTGCACAGACGTTGGCCGGGCGTTTTCCGACCCCAGAATCAAGGGCATGCATTCTAGTAGGTCAAACTCAAGAAGTCACCCTACTGAAAACGGCGGAAAAACAGGCGCCGGCATTAGGAGCGAGGCAAACGGTCATGCCTCGCCCGGATTGCAAATACAACCGACCATTGCGGGGGCTCTGCGCCGACGCTTCTATATATAGAGGCGTGACCTGCACCTCCCCGGCACTCGATCTTCACCAGGAGACCGACGGGCATACCGCGCATCATCGCGAAACACAATCGCAACAACCCATCGCCAAACCTGCCCCAAAACAAGACAGGCAACAAATCATCTGAATGCCGAAAACAAAAACGGCGCAGCCCTCTTCAGGTACTGCGCCGTTCTCTGCTATTCAAATAGCGACTTGTATGGTGCGGACGGAGAGACTCGAACTCTCACACCTTGCGGCGCTGGAACCTAAATCCAGTGTGTCTACCAATTCCACCACATCCGCGTATCAAGCTTTTAAAGCAAAGGCGCCAGATTGTTAGATCTGGCGCCTTTCTAGAATATGGGGTGGACGATGGGGATCGAACCCACGACAACGGGAGTCACAATCCCGTGCTCTACCAACTGAGCTACGCCCACCATATTGCCTTGTTGCGTTACTTGTGCCAAAGCTGCCTAATGGCGCACCCGGCAGGACTCGAACCTGCGACCATCCGCTTAGAAGGCGGATGCTCTATCCAGCTGAGCTACGGGCGCCTTTTTAATCTGTATTCTTTGACGATTACAAACTAAGTGCTTTCAGTTTTGCCGAGTTGAAACATCCAACTCTGCTCCACCTTCTTAACCAGTGCTAGGCTGTGCCCGACAAGTGCGACGAATGTTATAGACGGCCTGATAGGTCGTCAACTCTTTTTTAAAAAAAATTCATTTAATTAAAGGGGTTAGGGGAATTTGCAGACCAAGCGCCTTTGCCCTCACGCCTCGGCATGCGAGAATGCGCTCTCTTTTTTTCCCCTCTCGATGGTTAACCACGCGCAATGACTGCACAACTTATCGACGGCAAATCGATCGCCGCCAGCCTGCGCCAGCAGATCGCCCAACGCGTCACCGAGCGTCGCCAGCAAGGCCTGCGCACGCCCGGTCTTGCGGTGATCCTGGTCGGCAGCGATCCCGCCTCTCAGGTTTATGTCTCGCACAAGCGTAAAGACTGTGAAGAGGTCGGCTTCCTTTCCCAGGCCTACGACCTGCCTTCCGAAACCACCCAGCAAGCGCTGGCCGATCTGATCGATCGCCTGAACGATGACCCTAACATTGACGGCGTTCTGCTCCAGCTGCCCCTGCCTGAACACCTGGACGCCTCCAGATTGTTGGAGCGCATCCGTCCGGACAAAGACGTCGACGGCTTCCACCCTTATAACGTCGGTCGCCTGGCACAGCGCATCCCGTTGCTGCGCCCCTGCACCCCCAAAGGCATCATGACGCTGCTGGAAAGCACTGGCGTGGACCTTTATGGCCTCGATGCCGTCGTCGTGGGTGCATCCAACATCGTTGGCCGGCCGATGGCCATGGAACTGCTGCTGGCCGGCTGCACCGTGACCGTGACCCACCGCTTCACCAAGGACCTGGCCGGCCATGTCGGACGCGCCGACCTGGTGGTCGTGGCCGCCGGCAAACCGGGCCTGGTCAAGGGCGAGTGGATCAAGGAAGGCGCCATCGTCATCGACGTCGGCATCAATCGCCAGGAAGACGGCAAGCTGGTGGGTGACGTGGTCTACGAGACCGCCCTGCCCCGCGCCAGCTGGATCACACCGGTACCTGGCGGCGTGGGCCCGATGACCCGAGCCTGCCTGCTGGAAAACACGCTGTACGCGGCCGAGACGCTGCATAGCTGAGTTTCCCCGGCCAAAGCAAAACCCTGTGGGAGCGAGCCTGCTCGCGAAAGCGGTGTGCCAGTCAGCCATGAAATCGCTGATACGCCGCCTTCGCGAGCAGGCTCGCTCCCACATTGGTTTGCCCCCCTTCATTAAACTTTATTTATTCTCGAGGCCCAGCGGTACAGGCATGTAGCGCCGTTGTCGCCCATACTCATAAAATGCAGCGCTTTTTTCAAAAGCCGTTGCTGAACGGCCTCTTCAACTCTATCGAGTCTATTCGCGTGAAAATCCGTCTTTCGATCCTCAGCCTGTTCATCGCTTTCTCAGGCGCGCTTATCACGCAGAACATCAACGCGCAGGAAACCATCGCAGCCCCTCGAGACACGTCAAAACTGCAAGTCGCTTCGGGCAGCGCGATGTTGCTGGATCTGCAGTCGGATAAAGTCGTGTACTCCAGCAATCCGGATGTGGTGGTCCCCATCGCGTCGGTGACCAAATTGATGACCGGGCTGATCGTGCTGGATGCCAAGCAGGACCTGAACGAATACATCTCCATCACCATTACCAACACCCCGGAAATGAAAGGGGTGTTTTCCCGGGTCAAGCTCAACAGCGAACTGTCGCGCCGCGAAGTATTGCTGATTGCCCTGATGTCCTCGGAAAACCGCGCCGCCGCCAGTCTCGCGCATCATTACCCAGGCGGTTACGCAGCGTTCATCGCCGCCATGAACGCCAAGGCGAAGGCACTGGGTATGACCAGCACCCATTATGTCGAGCCGACAGGCCTGTCGATCCATAACGTCTCCACCGCCAGGGACCTGACCAAGCTGCTGATCGCTGCTCGCAAATACCCCCTGCTGAGCGAATTGAGCACTACCAAGGAAAAGACCGTCACCTTCCGCAAGCCGGTCTACAGCCTGGGCTTCCGCAATACCGATCACCTGATCCACAAGGACAACTGGGATATCCAATTGACCAAGACCGGCTTCACCAACCAGGCCGGTCACTGTCTGGTACTGGTGACGAAAATGGGCAATCGCCCGATGGCGCTGGTTATCCTCGATGCCTTTGGCAAATACACCCATTTCGCCGACGCCAGCCGGATTCGCAGCTGGGTGGAAACGGGCAAGAGCACCAACGTGCCGGCGGTGGCCATGCAGTACAAGGCGGCGAAGAACCTCAAGAGTCGCCAGAGCGGAGTGGTGGAAGCCTCCAAGTAATGACGAACGCGGCGTCATCTGTGGCGAGGGGATTTATCCCCCTCGCCACAGGCTCATAAACCCTGGAGAGCAACACTGCCCGACTCGTCGGGCTTTTTTTCGCTCAATGCTTCAGGTCACCAAGCGGATCATAGGCCTTGTCCCGAGGTTCGCCGTGCTTGTCTTCCTCGTCACGAGGAGCCTTGGCCGGTCCGATGGGATCGACTTGCGGATCATCGAGATCCGGAGAATCCGGATCGAATCCCAGCTCATCATCCGCGGATGAATGCTTGGAAGAATGGGGCCCCGTGGGCGTTTTCGACTGTGCCATACCTGCCTCCTTGAATCATGGCCCGGACAGTCCGGACCCTGACGATAAGAGTTTCAGGCGTGCCGGGTCGTGCCCGGCAGGTGACGAACGGGGCAAGCCATCAATGCGCTGCACCCAGGGCCTTGGTGGCGCGCGCCGCGGCCTGCTCCTGCCCTGCTCCGGCCAGCTCGTCCGCCGCTTTCAACCAGCGCTGCGGGTTGACGTTGGCCGGAAGCTGCGTGGGTCGCTGGAGCAGTACTGCCCAGCCGCCGGCGTCCTTGAAGGCCGATTCGAACCCGTTGAAGCTCATCAACAGCCTCCGGTTCATGCCCGAACGCAGCAAGACCGTGCGCTTCTGCCGGTTATAGCCGGCGAGAATCCCGTATCGAGGCCCGGACCAGAATGCCGTGCCCTCGGTGTAGCGCAGCAACACCGGGTTGCCTGCTGCGACCTGCTCCAACAATGCGGACAATTCATTGTCGAGGGGATACACCACCAACCCATACTCGCGCGCCAGGGTTTGCATATTCTGCTGCAAGCCCGCTTCGCCACCTGGCAGGTGCAATGGCTTCTCCAGCAACCCCGGGGTAATCACCGTACCCTGCGAGGTCAACACGGCGGCCAGGGATTGTGGCGCCCCCTGGTACATATCGCCGCGATAGAACGGCACGCTGTTGAGCTCCACCCGTTCGGGCAGGCGCTGGATCTGAGGCGACACGCTGCCCGCGCAACCCGCCAGGGCCGCAAGGCAGGCCGTCGCGAATACCAGTGATCGAAAAGAGGGAATGACCGGCAACATGATGAGTCTCTAGTTCAGGTACCCGATGAACGGGTCAGGCTTGGGCCGTCGATCATAAAGCGCCCACTGGCTCGGGTATAGCCTTAAACAGCAGTCTCGCCGCCGCGATAGAACGAACCTGTCCGTCGCCTACGACTGCGAACGACTGCCTGCAACACTTGAACGACTAGACTGTCCATTGAACCAAGTGCGTTGCCCTGGACCGGGGCTGAGGGAGGCCGCATGAGCCTGACAACGATAATTCTGATGCTGGTATTCGGCTGGTTGAGCGTAGCGGCGGCCATGCTGTGGGGCGTGCTGCGGATCACCCGTCGCCATCATCCGTCTTCATCGAAAACGGAAAAACCCACGGAACCCACTCGACGCCACGCCGCCGCGCACTGAACGCCTACTTTCATAAAGCCAAAAAAAACCGCCCGGGTCGGACCCGGGCGGCTTCTGCATGCCTGCAATCAGGCTTCGTTGCCCAATGCCTTTTGCCGGGCGCGACGGGCCATCATGTTCAACACCTCAATCGCAGCCGAGAACGCCATGGCAGCGTAGATGTAGCCCTTGGGCACATGGGCGCCGAAGCCTTCGGCGATCAGCGTCATGCCGATCATGATCAGGAAGCCCAGCGCCAGCATGACCACCGTCGGGTTGTTATTGATGAATCGGGCCAGGGGCTCGGCCGCCAGCAACATCACCAGTACCGACACCACCACCGCGATGATCATGATCGGCAAGTGTTCGGTCATGCCCACGGCCGTGATGATGCTGTCGATGGAAAACACCAGGTCTAGCATCAGGATCTGACCGATTGCGGCGGCAAACCCGAGGGTCACGCCAGACGTGGCCGACTTCGGATCGTTTGGCGCGGGGTCCATGCTGTGGTGGATCTCGGTCGTGGCCTTCCACAGCAGGAACAGACCGCCGGCGATCAGGATCATGTCCTTCCAGGAGAACGCCTGGCCGAGGATTTCGATGACCGGCTCCGTCAACTGCACAATGAACGCGATGGTGCTCAACAAGCCCAGGCGCAGGATCAGCGCCATGCCGATACCAATTCGCCGCGCCTTGACGCGATGCTGTTCGGGCAGCTTGTTGGTCAGGATCGAAATGAAGATCAGGTTATCGATGCCCAGCACGATTTCCATGACGACCAGGGTCGCCAGGGCGATCCAGGCAGTGGGGCTGGCAGCGAGTTGTAAAAGATAGTCCATGGGTCAGTCCTGGCTCGATGTGACGGGGTTAAATGGCTTGGGTAGAAGATTCGGCTTTGTCAGCGTCCTGCGCCGATTCCTTCTTGGGGCTGATCAACCCGCCGGTGGCGTCGTTCAGCGCCTGCTCGGCTGCCTTGTGGGTATCGTCGATGGCTTTCTTGGCCGCATCGACCGCTTGTTCCTTCAGCTGCTGGGCCAATTGTTCGGCATTTTTTTCAGCCTGTTCGCAGCCCACGAGCGCCATTGAAGACATCGCCAGCACGGCTGCAAGACCCAGGGATTTGTATGTCATGGTTAGAAGCCTCTGAGGAAACATGGAGCCCGAAGATGGCTCACCAATGGCCAGGCATTCTAGAGACGTCGATACTTCAGGAAAATTCGTATTTTCAGCGGTTATACTTCGGTTTTTACGAAACCATGTGAACCCATGCTCAACTATCGACAACTGCATTACTTCTGGGTGGTGGCCAAGACGGGCAGCATCGTGCGGGCGTGCGAGCAACTGAACCTGACGCCACAAACCATCAGCGGACAGATCTCCCTGTTCGAGCAGACGTATAACATCAAGTTGTTTCGCCGCGTCGGACGGCAGTTGGAATTGACGGAAGCCGGGCGCCAGACGCTGCCCTACGCCGAGCACATGTTCCAATTGGGAGGCGAACTGGAGCTGATGCTCCGGGCCCAGCCCAACGAACAACAGACGCTGTTCCGGGTCGGGGTGGCGGACGTGGTGCCCAAGTCCATCGTCTATCGATTGCTGGCGCCGACCATGGAGCTGAGCGAACCGCTGCGCATCACCTGCCGCGAGGACAAACTCGAACGGCTGCTGGCGGACCTGGCGATCCAGCGCCTGGACCTGGTGATTTCCGACAGTCCGATGCCCAGTCACCTGGACATCAAGGGCTACAGCCAGAAACTGGGGGAATGCGGCATCAGCTTCTTCGCCACCGCCGCACTGGCCGAACGCTACGGGCAGGATTTTCCTCGAGGCCTGCAGGACGCCCCCCTGCTGATTCCCGGCCCGGAAACCGTGGTCCGCAGCCGCCTGCAACGCTGGTTCGCCGAGCAGCAGATCCAGCCGCGCATCGTCGGTGAGTTCGACGACAGCGCGTTGATGCAGGCCTTCGGTCAGTCAGGCAGCGGCATTTTCATCGGCCCGAGCGTGATCGCCGAAGAAGTGAAGCGCCAGTACGGCGTGCAGGAGATCGGCCAGACCGACGCGGTGAGCGAGTCGTTCTATGCCATCTCCGTGGAACGCAAGGTCAGCCACCCGGGCATCGTCGCGATTGCCGAAGGCGCACGTCGCGAGTTGTTCCACTAAGCGTGGACGGGTCGGGGCTTGAAAGTCATCAGCAGCAACGCCAGCAGGATCGATACCAGGATGAAACCGGCCGCCGCAAAACCGACGCTGCCCAGGCCCAGCGTATCGATGACACGCCCGCCGACCATCGCCCCCAGGCCAATGCCCAGGTTGGCGCCAGCGATGTTCAGCGACGCGGCGAAGGCTGGCGCCTCCGGGGCGGCCTTCATCAGTCGCACGTGACTGACGAGGAACAGAGCGGCCTGGGTCACGCCCCAGATCGCCATCGCCGCGGCCAGCCACAGGGTCGAGTGAATGCTCGGCACCAACGCCACCATGCCGCCGATCATGAACAGGCAGAACACCATCGACGCAATCAGCGGATGCCGGTCCACCGCTCGACCACCCAGGGAATTGCCCACCAGCCCCACGGCGCCGAACCCCATCAGGCACCAGCCCACCAGCGTGCCATCGAACCCGGCGAGACGTTCGAGGATGTCGGCCAGGTAGGTGTAGGCGGTGAACATGCCGCTGAACACCAGGATCGACAACAGTACATGGCCTTGCATCAACGGGCTGCGCAGGATCTTGAACTGCGAGCGGAAGCTGACCTGATGCAAGTGCAGGTTGGTTTTCGGCAGGTAGATGAACAGCAATAACGCCTTGGCGAAAGCGATGACGGCCAGGATTGCGAACGCACTGCGCCAGCCGAACGCATCGGATATCAGCGTTCCCACCGGGATCCCGAATACCGTGGCGCAGACGATGCCGAAGCCGATCCGGGCAATGGCCCGCCCCGCGTACTGCGGCCCGACGATGTCCACCGCCGTTTCGCTGGCCAGTGCCCAGAACACCGGCAGGCCGAGGGCCGGGATCAACCGGGCAATGGCCATGACCCAGATATCGGGGGCAACGGCCGCCAATGTGTTGGCCAGGCCGAACATCAGCAGTACGCTGATAAACAGCCTGCGCCGCTCGAAACGGGCAAACCAGGCTGTCAGGAATGGACCGAACGCCGCCACCGTAAACGCGAACAGTGTCACCAGCAATCCGGCCTGGGGAATGCTGACGTGCAGGTCGCGAGCGATGGATGGCAGCAGGCCGACAATGATGAATTCCGTGGTCAGCACGGTGAAGCCGGCGGCCGACAACAGGAAAATGGGTAACAACATGCAGAACTCCGGCAAAACGACAACACCAGCGTTGGCTTGAGGCCCGCTGGAAGAAGAGAGAGGTGAGAGGACCAAAGCCTAACAGAATGTGGGCGACAGACAAATGTGCTTAAACACCTGAGTGACGGATCGTCACAGGTCCGTCAGATTCTTTACCGGGCTGTGCTAAAGTCCGCGCCCCGCAAACGTTGAACATTTTTCCCGGTCCCGCTCACGTGGTCTGCCCGCTTGTTGCCCTGAACGCCGACCGTCGCCCACAACAAAAAACACATGGATAGCCGTTATGACTGCTTTATCCCCTTCTCTTTTGCAACGCTTCAAACGCACCGGCCTGGTGACGCAAATCGTCATTGGTCTGATCATTGGTATCGCCCTGGCCTGGCTGGCGCCGGACGTGGCGAAATCCACCGCATTCATCGGCAAGGTCTTCGTGTCCGCCCTCAAGGCCGTGGCCCCTATCCTGGTGTTCGTGCTGGTCATGGCTTCGATCGCCAACCATAAGCAGGGCCAGGAAACCCATATCCGGCCAATCCTGTTCCTGTACCTGCTGGGCACCTTCGCTGCGGCGGTGGTTGCGGTCGTTGCCAGTACCCTGTTTCCCTCCAGCCTGGTGCTGTCCGCCCAGGACGTCGCCGTCACCGCTCCCGGTGGCATTGGCGAAGTGCTGCAGAGCCTGCTGCTCAGCGTGGTGGACAACCCGGTCCGCGCACTGACCAGCGGTAATTTCATCGGCATCCTGGCCTGGGCCATCGGCCTGGGTATTGCACTGCGTCATGCTGGCGAAACCACTCGCACCGTGCTCGATGACCTGTCCAACGGCGTGACCGTGATCGTGCGCCTGGTGATCAGCTTCGCCCCGCTGGGGATTTTCGGGCTGGTCGCCTCGACCCTGGCCACCTCCGGCTTCGGCGCCCTGCTCGGCTACCTGCACCTGTTGACCGTGCTGATCGGCTGCATGCTGTTCGTCGCACTGGTGGTCAACCCGCTCATCGTGTTCTGGAAACTGCGGCGCAACCCCTACCCGCTGGTGTTCACCTGCCTGCGCGAAAGCGGCATCACCGCGTTCTTCACCCGCAGCTCGGCGGCCAACATTCCGGTTAACCTGGAGCTGAGCAACCGCCTGGGCCTGCATGAGGACACTTACTCGGTATCGATCCCGCTGGGTGCGACCATCAACATGGCCGGTGCCGCTATCACCATCACCGTACTGACCCTGGCCGCGGTGCATACCCTGGGGATCGCGGTGGACATTCCGACAGCGGTGCTGTTGAGCGTCGTCGCAGCCATTTGCGCCTGCGGCGCGTCCGGCGTGGCTGGCGGCTCGCTGCTGCTGATCCCTCTGGCGTGCAGCCTGTTCGGTATCCCGAGCGAAATCGCCATGCAGGTGGTGGCCGTTGGGTTCATTATCGGCGTCCTGCAGGACTCGGCGGAGACAGCGCTGAACTCTTCCACCGATGTGCTGTTCACTGCGGCGGCATGCCTGGGTGAGGAAGAGAAACTGGCTCGCACGGCATAACCGTTGCGGTGGATGCATCACCGTCATCGCGAGCAGGCTCGCTCCCACAGGGGCCAGCGGCAACCGCAATGTGGGAGCGAGCCTGCTCGCGATAGCGGAAGTATCTACGCCGAGGACATGACAGACAGCCACAAAAAAGCCCGGAACGGCTCACACCGTCCCGGGCTTTTTCATGCCGGCAGGCTTAGAACGCGCCCATGTAGTCGCGCTTGCCCACTTCTACACCGTTGTGACGCAGCAGCGCATAGGTGGTGGTGACGTGGAAGAAGAACTGCGGCAGGCCGTAGGTCAGCAGGTAGTTCTGACCGGTGAAGCGTTTTTCCTTCGGCGTGCCTGGGCGGGTGATGATCTCGATGCTTTCCTTGCCATCGATCTGCGCGGGGCTGATGCCGTCGATGAAGGCCAATACCTTGGCGATCAGGGCTTGCAGCTCGGCGAAGGTGGTTTCGCTGTCGTCATACTTTGGCACTTCAATCTCGGCCAGGCGAGCGGACACACCCTTGGCGAAATCCACGGCAATCTGCACCTGACGTACCAGCGGGAACATGTCCGGGTACAGGCGGGCTTGCAGGAAAGCGTTCGGCTCGATGTTTTTTGCAGTCGCGTGGGCTTCGGCCTTGTTCAGGACGTCACTCATGGCGTTGAGCATCTGCTTGAAAACCGGGATGGAAGCGGCGTACAGAGAAATAGTCATGGCGATCTCATGCAGGTGAAAGGAAGGAGCACATCAAACGGATGCGATTATAGCCACGGCTTGTTGCACACCTTGTCTTTTATTGCGCAAGGATTAGGCTAGGCGGCTTCACAGCATAGGGGACGCGCGATGAGCATCGAAGAACAAGGCCAGGCCGAAGAACCACGGCTCAACAGCACGGAAATCCGCATCCTCGGTGCACTGGTCGAAAAACAGGCCACCAACCCGGAAACCTACCCATTGACCCTCAACGCCCTGGTACTGGCCTGCAACCAGAAAACCAGCCGTGAACCGGTGATGAACCTCACCCCGGGCCAGGTCGGCCAGAGCCTGCGGGCGCTGGAGGGCCGCGGCTTTACCAAATTGGTCATGGGCAGCCGCGCCGACCGCTGGGAGCATCGGGTCGACAAGGCCCTGGAGCTGGTACCGGCCCAAGTCATCCTGATGGGCCTGCTGTTCCTGCGCGGCCCACAAACGGTCAACGAACTGTTGACCCGCAGTGGCCGCATGCACGATTTCGAAGACACCGACCAGGTGCTGCATCAACTTGAACGCCTGATTGCCCGTGGGCTGGCGCTGCTGGTGCCACGCCAGGCCGGGCAGCGAGAGGATCGCTACGTCCATGCCATGGGCGACCCGGCGGACATCGAAGCGATCCTTACCGCCCGCCAGCACCCGGTGGAACGCGGCGCCGGCAGCGGTGTGTCGCAGGAGCGCATCGAAGAACTCGAAGCGCGAATCGCGGCACTGGAAGAACGGCTCGCACGGCTGGAATAGGTCCTATGCGGACCGGGCAAACGCCACGGCTTTCTCGAACTGTTCCAGGCTGGGCCGCACGCCGGTATACAGCACGAACTGCTCCAGGGCCTGGATCGCAACCACCTCCAACCCGGTGATGACCCGCTTGCCCTCGGCCCTGGCGCGCACGATCAGCGGCGTTTCCGATGGAATCGCCACCACGTCGAACACGGTCTCTGCCGCCGCGATGGCGTCGGGCTCGAACGCCAGTTGATCGGCTTCCGGTCCCCCGGTCATGCCGATCGGCGTGACATTGATCAGCATCCGAGGCCGCCGCTCACCCAGCTCGGCTTGCCATTCGTACCCCAGGGACTCGGCCAGGGCCCGCCCGGCGGTTTCGTTGCGGGCGACGATCAGCCCTTGCTGGTAGCCGCCATCACGCAGGGCGCTGGCCACGGCCTTGGCCATCCCACCACTGCCGCGCAGGGCAAAGGACGAGTCCTTGGGCACGGCATGGGTTTGCAGCAACTGGGCGACGGCGATGTAGTCGGTGTTGTAAGCCTTCAGATGACCATCGGTGTTGACGATGGTGTTGATGGACTGGATCGCGGCGGCGGAGGCGTCCAGTTCATCGACCAAGGCAATGCAAGCCTCCTTGAACGGCATCGACACGCCGCACCCGCGAATGCCCAAGGCGCGGATACCACCGATCGCACCAGGCAAATCCCGGCTGCTGAAAGCCTTGTAGTAGAAGTTCAGGCCCAACTGCTCATACAGGTGATTATGAAACCGCAGGCCGAAATTTCCGGGCCGCCCCGACAGCGACATGCACAATTGGGTGTCTTTGTTGGGATTGATTTGCATGTTTGTTCCTTGCATTCACTTTCTGACAAGCGGGGTCACCGCCGGACCGACCTTACACAATATTTACCCAACGGCGCTGAAAATCCTGAGAAAATCGTTGTCAGAGCAAGTATCCCCGTGACCTTTTTATCGGTCTGTTACAAACGGGGCCAAACGAGGAACCACCATGAATCGTAAACTCCCTGTCATCGCCCTGCTCGTGGGGGCACTCGCGGTCACCGGCCAGGCATCCGCCCATGGTCGCGGTGGTTGGGAGGGCCCCGCAGTGTTTGGTGCAATCGTCGGCTCGGCTATTGTCGGTTCGGCGCTCATCAACCGTGACCGGCCGGTGTACGTGCAACAACCGGTCTACGTCCAGCCGCAACCGGTTTATGTACAACAACCCCCACCGGTCTATTACGAGCCACAGCCGGTGTACATCGAGCGGCCTGTCTACTATCGCCCGGCACCGGTGTATTACGGGCCACCACGGGGCTACTACTACGGCCCGCCCCATGGCCATTACGGTCGCTGGTAACCGAACCAAAAACAGCCTGTGATCCTCGATCACAGGCTGTTTTTTATTGGTCGGCAGCACAGCTCAACATTGAGGTGAACTGATCCACGGCTATCGCGAGCAGGCTCGCTCCCACAGGGGTAGCGGTCAGAATCTGGTACTGGATTCACCCGATCAACTGTGGGAGCGAGCCTGCTCGCGATTGGGCATGTCAGTCGACAACGTTGTCGCTGATCCACCGCTATCGCGAGCAAGCCCGCTCCCACAGGGGTAGCGGTCAGAATCTGGTACTGGATTCACCCGATCAACTGTGGGAGCGAGCCTGCTCGCGATTGGGCATGTCAGTCGACAACGTTGTCGCTGATCCACCGCTATCGCGAGCAAGCCCGCTCCCACAGGGGATTTGCCGCTGATGCTCAGTTGGCAAAGTCAGACATGCTCGCCGCTTTTCAGCCGTACCGACCCATGCTCCGCCGTGGAGTGGGAAGGCTCTGCCACCACCGGAATCTCGTTGCCATCGCAGTCATGCAGCTTGCCGTCGCTGAAGTAATCGCCTTCACGCAGCGCCGCCAGGTCCTGGTAACGCAACACCCGCTCGGTGCCGGCGGCGAAGACTGACTGCTGGTCGGAGTTGCCTGCAGTGAAGTGGTTGAACGCCAGGTTCAGAACTATCGCCATGATCGCCGACGAACTGATACCCGAATGGAAGATCGTCGCGAACCAGCTCGGGAAATGGTCGTAGAAGTTGGGCGCAGCGATGGGGATCATGCCGAAACCGATGGAGGTGGCGACGATGATCAGGTTGACGTTGTTGCGGTAATCCACTTTCGACAGGGTGCGAATGCCGCTGGCGGCCACGGTACCGAACAGCACGATGCCTGCGCCACCCAGCACCGAGGTAGGCACTGCAGCGATCACCCGGCCCATGAACGGCAACAGCCCGAGCACCACCAGGAACACCCCACCGGTGGCCACCACGAAACGGCTCTTGATCCCGGTCACCGCCACCAGGCCGACGTTCTGGGCAAAGGCACTCTGGGTGAAGGAACCGAAGATCGGCGCGATCATGCTCGACAGCATGTCAGCCCGCAGACCGTTGCCCAGGCGCCTTGAGTCGACCTTGGTGTCGATGATCTCGCCTACTGCCAGGATGTCGGCCGAGGTTTCCACCAGGGTCACCATGATCACGATGCACATCGACAGGATCGCAGCGATGTGGAACGTCGGCATGCCGAAGTGGAACGGCGTGGGAAAGCCGAACATCGGGCCTTCACTGACGGATGAGAAATCCGCCATGCCGAGAAACACGGCGATCACCGTACCAACCACCATCGCCAGCAGAATCGACAACCGGGAAATCGTCGCGCTGCCCATCTTGCTAAGCAGCAGCACCAGCACCAACGTGACGGCGGCCAGGCCGATGTTGGCCATGCTGCCGAAATCAGCGGCGTGACTGTTGCCCCCCATGGCCCAACGCGCCGCCACCGGCATCAAGGTCAGGCCAATGGTCGTGATGACGATGCCGGTGACCAGCGGCGGAAAGAAACGGGTGATTCGCGAAAACACCGGGGTGATCAGCAAACCGATCAGGGACGCGGCGACCACGGCCCCCAGGATGGCCTGGAAGCCGCCCTCCCCGCCGGTCCCGACAATCGCCACCATGGTCGCGACGCCGGAAAACGATACGCCTTGCACCAAGGGCAATTGGCAACCGAAGAACGGCAGGCCGAGGGTTTGCAACAAGGTTGCCAGCCCCCCCGCAAACAATGACGCCGCAATCAACAGGCCGATGTCCGCCGAAGACAGCCCGGCCGCCTGGCCGATGATCAAGGGTACGGCGACGATGCCGCCGTACATGGTCAACACATGCTGCAGGCCGTAGGCCATATTCGCGCCGACACCGAGGTTTTCGTCCTCGGGTCGAGGGAGTGAAACATGGGGCGTTTTCATGGTTCGGGGGTTCCCTGGTTTTTGTTATGGGCACACTGTATTCAAAACTCAGGACAAATGTCCATAGAGTTGTATACACTTTTCCCATCAGCTAATCGGCGTGATCCATGAGCTTGCTCTGCCTGCGCCCTCAAAAACGGAGAGCGCCACCTATCCCTCGAGAAGCTCAGCCACCGCAGGCCGCAGCAATTCCCGTGGTGGCACCCGCAGGCCGAATTCGTTTTCCAACAGATCGATCAGTTCATCGGCATCGGTGATCACCCGTCGCTCGCTCTCCTGCCCCATCCGGTGCACGGCATAACTGTTGCCGTTGAGGGTCTTGCGCAAACCGTCACCGGTGCGGGCCACCATCAACCGGCCCATGAAGGGCGAGTCGGGATGGTTGCAGACGTACCAGTTGCCCAGTGTGTAGTCGATGTCTTCCTGGCGTTGCAGGTCGAACAGGTACATCGGCCGCCATTCACCCGCGACGTTGGCCCGCAGCAGGTAGCCGTCCGGCTGGTCCTCGATGCGATACGGCTCATGTGGGGTGGCCTGGATGTCGCGACTGTCCAGCAGCAGCGGCCCGGTGGGCACCATGCCGCCGAAGCCGACATCGGTGATGTAGCGCACGCCGTCTATTGTCACCAAGCTGAGGCGATGGGTCCGGGCGGTCCAGGCACCTTCGGGCGCGTTCATCACCACCCGGCCAGTGATACCGCGGGCGTCGAAACCCAATGCCTGCAACAGCACCAGGAACAACTGGTTGAGTTCGTAGCAGTAGCCACCACGCCCCTGCTCGAAAATTTTCCGCTCCACCGATTCCAAATCGATAGGCACCGCCTGGTGCAACAGCGTCGAGAGGGTTTCAAAGGGGAATTCGGCCGTGTGGCGGTTTTGCAGCTGACGCAACGTATCGAGCGTCGGGGCTGGCGGGGTGTCGAAGCCCAAGCGTTGCAGATAGCGACGCGAATCGCTCAGTCGGGGCTGGTTCATTTTAGGGTGTCCTTCTCCTGGTCCGGTGCAGGGCTGACAGGCAGCACGCTGCGGTTGGCGCCAGATATAAGGCATTCCCGTTACATAGACAACAACCGACCGAGACGCGTCGGGCGCTCAGCGCCGCTTGCGTGAAGCCAGCCGGATCCAGGTAGGGGCATGATCGCTGGGGTGCGGCTGGTTCCTGACCCAGGCGTCCACGCCCGCCTCGCTCAGATAGGGGCTTGCCGCGGGATTGAGCAACAGGTGATCAATGCGCAGCCCGGAGTTCTTCTGCCAGTGCTGACGGAAATAATCCCAGAAGGTGTAGATCCGCTCGTCCGGGTACAAATGGCGCAGCGAATCCGTCCAGCCCTGGTCCAGCAACCGTTGATAGCACTCGCGGCTTTCGGGTTGCAACAAGGCATCCTTGAGCCAGGAACGCGGGTTGTAGATATCCATGTCAGTGGGCACCACGTTGTAATCGCCAGCCAGCACCACAGGGTGATCACTGGCCTGCAAGGCCTGGGCGTAATCGATCAGCCGTTCGAACCACGCCAGTTTGTAATCGAACTTGGGCCCTGGCTGCGGGTTGCCGTTGGGCAGGTAAAGGCAGCCGACCAGTACGCCATGCACCGCCGCCTCCAGATAGCGACTGTGGCTGTCGTCCTCATTGCCGGGCAAGCCGCGCCGACTCTCCAGCGGTTGCGCGTCTCGGGCCAGTATCGCGACGCCGTTCCAGGATGCCTGGCCGTGCCAGATCGATCCATACCCCACCGACTCCAGCTCGGCCGCCGGGAAATCCTTGTCGAGCGCCTTGAGTTCCTGAAGACAAACGATGTCGGGTTTCTCCCGCTCCAGCCATTCCAGCAGGTTGGGCAGCCGGGCGCGAATGCCATTGATATTGAAAGTCGCGATCCGCAGTTTTTTCATGGGCCAGGACCTCGAAGTGCCAAGATGCCAGGGTATCAGGAGCCGGTTTTCGTCAGCGGCCGGGGGTTTTCCAGCAAGTTCGAAAAGGCCTGTTTATCGATCGGACGACTGAGGAAATAGCCCTGTACCTCGTGGCACTGGTCCGAGCCCAGCGAGCCGAGCTGAGCCAGGGTTTCCACCCCCTCGGCCGTGACGGTCAGGCCCATCGCCTTGCCCAGGTTGATAATCGCCTGGACGACCGCGCGGTCGTTGCTGCTGTTGCTCATGGAAGCGATGAAGCGCTTGTCGATCTTGATGCCGTCGAAAGGATAGGTGCGCAAGTACCCCAGTGAGGAGTAGCCGGTCCCGAAATCATCCATGTTCAGACGCACGCCCAATTCTTTCAGGGCATTCATGACCTGAAGGGCGCCGTCCACATCGTTGAGCATCACATTCTCGGTGATTTCGAGTTCCAGGCGACTCGCGGGGAAACGGGTTTCGATCAACACCTGGCGTACGTCCTCCACCACATCGCTGCGCTCGAACTGCGCCGGCGACAGATTGACCGAAACCATCAGGCTCCCCGGCCACGTCAGCGCGGTTTCGCAGGCCTCGCGCAGCACCCAGCGGGAAAGCGGAACGATGAGATCGGTCTGCTCGGCCAGCGGAATAAAAGCATCGGGACCGAGCAGGCCCTGGGTGGGATGCTGCCAACGCACCAAAGCCTCGACGGCCACGATCTCCCGGCCGTCGACTTTGTAGCGTGGCTGGAAGTGCAAGATGAATTCGTTGTTCTTCAGTGCCTGGCGCAGATCGCTTTCCAGCTGGCGTCGATGCTGGATCTGGTCGTTCATCTGCGAGGCGAAATAACACCAGGTCTTCTTGCCCTCGGACTTGGCCTGGTACATGGCAATGTCGGCACAGCGAATCAACTCGCCGGGCACATACCCCTGGCGACGACTCACGGCAATACCGATGCTGGCGCCGATGTGCAGGGCATGGGTTTCGTAATGGATCGGTTGCTGCAGGCTATCGATCAGCCGTGCGCAGAATCGGTCGATCTCAGTGGTGTTCTCCATCCCGCTGAGCACCACGACGAACTCGTCGCCGCCCAGCCGCGCCACCAGATCCTGCTCACGGGTACTGTCGCGCAAGCGCTGGGCGACTTCCAGCAGTACCGCATCGCCGGCCGGGTGGCCCAGGGAATCGTTGATCGGCTTGAAGTTGTCCAAGTCCACCATCAGCAAGGTCAACGGGGCGGAATGCTCTTTGGCGGCCAGCGCCTCTTCCAGGTGCCGCGCCAGCTTGTTGCGGTTCGGCAGGCCGGTCAGCGCATCGTGCATCGACAGATGCTGGACCTGGGCGTGGGCCGCCACCTCGTCGGTGATATCGCTGGCGGTGCCACGGTAACCCACCACGTCGGACTTGTCGTATATAGGCCGCGCCGAAACTCGGCAGAAGCGCAGTTGCCCAGAATGATCGCGGTAGGAACAGCGCAGGTTGCTCGCACCCTGCTCTTCCGTCAGGTCGCCCAGCCACAGGCCAATCGGGATGGTGTCGCAATACAGCAGTTGCTCGATGTCCTGACCCAACCATTGCTGGGCAGAAAATCCGGTGACTGTATTGAAGCGTCCCGACAAGTAGGTGAGGTGCCGTTGGGCGTCGATTTCCCAGATCCAGTCGGAGGCAGCCTCGGCCACGGCGCGGAAGCGTTCTTCGCTGGCCTCCAGGGCCTGGGTCGAGCGCTCCAGGCTGTCGTAGCTGGCATCCACCTGCCGTGCCGTACGCAGCGCATAGCGGAAAAAATAGGCCGTGAGCAGCGCCAGGATCAACAGCGCCCCACCCAATGGCGGCATCAGTGACCAGAGCAATTGCAGCCCCGGCTGTTCGAGGTGTGACACCAGGCTGTAGCCGGTGCTGTCCAGCGGCACCGCCGGCTGGCCGGACGTAAGTTCGTCGTCCTTCTTGAGGTTCAGGTTGGTGAGGCCATAACGTTTGCCCAGCGCGCGCAGCTTGACGGGAGTCAACTGGTCGACAAACAACAGGACCGATGTACCCTTGGCATCGACCCGGGGACGCTCGTCATTGGGCAGGATCACCGAAGCGGTGACGATGGCCGGCCAGCCTTCGAACAAGGTGTAGCGGATCGCAGGAACGGTCAGGTCGGATTGCCCCTGGAGCTGATCCACCAGCTCCTTCAAGGGCACATCGATGTACGCTGCCGCCTCCGCCTGGACATTCTGCCCCCGCACCACCGCATATTTAGTGCGCTCACGGTCGACGACGAACACCCCCTCGTATCCGTCGTTGGTGAACAGGGTCTTGCCCATGTTCTGTTCCGCATAGGCCCAGTGCACATCCACCTCACCGTTGAGGTGCTCATAGGCAGTGGTCCAGTAGGTGTAGCTGGTGATGTAGTTCTTCGAGGCGATAATACGGTTTTCCACGGCACGCTCGATGTAGAAGTGTGTCTTGCGCACGTCTTCTGCATCCAGTTCCCGGGCTATGTTGAACAATGCCGCAACGGCCACCAGGACGCCCAGGACAAACAACCCGGCGACTGCGACCACCAGGCGTCGGGTAATCGGCGTGTGGCGCGTGACGTTGGAAGGAATATCGGCAGCGGTCTCCATTTACCAGCTCCTGTCCGATCGGCTAACGGCGAGATCCTGAGCAATGGACCCTCGTCAACCACCGATGATTCCAATGGATCTCAACGGTCCGAACGCTCCAGCCTATCGAGGCCACTTTCGTTAGACCACGCCGCCACCCGATTGCGGCCGCTGTGCTTGGCCTGGTAAAGCGCCGCATCGGCCCTCTGGATAAAGACCTCGATGCTGTCCAGGCTGCTGGGCACGAAGGCGTGACAACCCAGGCTCACCGTCAGGTAGCCGGTGGGAGAACCGGAATGGGTGATGTGCTTGTCGACAAGGCTCTGGCGGATCTGCTCAGCCAACGTCATGGCGCCCTGCAGGTCGGTATCGGGCAACAGCACCGCGAACTCTTCACCGCCATAGCGCACCACCAGGTCGGCCTTGCGATGGCAGCAGCCCTTGAGCACTTTCGCCACTTCTGCCAGGCAATGGTCCCCGGCCACATGCCCGTAGGTATCGTTGTAGCGCTTGAAGTAGTCGATATCGAGCAGGATCAGACTCAAGGGACTGCGCTGGCGGGCGCCCCGGCCAAATTCGATGTCCAGGGCCCGCCCGAACAGCCGACGATTCGCCAGCCCGGTCAGGCTGTCATGGGTGGCAATCAGCCTCAGTGCTTCCTGGGCCTTGCGCAGGTCGGCCTCGATCCGTTCGCTGTTACGCACCTGGCGCACAAACACCCAACCGAACAGACAGATGCCCGTGACCACCAGGGCCACGATGAGGCTGGACTGAAAGGCTTTGCCATACCAGCCGGCGAGGATCGCCTGCTTGGACATCGCAACGGTGACGATCAGGGGATAGGCCTGCAAATGCTGGTGATCATAAAGCCTGACCACACCGTCGACGGAGCGGATCATCGCGGTATCAGGCTCCTTGGCCTGCAGGTCATGCCGGAAGAGACTCTCCTGGGACATGGCCCGGCCGATCTGCGCCTCGTCAAAGGGTCGGCGGGCCAGCAATGTGCCGTCGGACAAGGCCAGGGCCATCTCGTCTTTGTCGTCAAGGCTGAAGCTTTTGAAGAACTTATCGAAGTACGACATCTTGATACCGGCCAGCAGCACGCCCTGGAAATTGCCGTCCTGATCATTCACGCGCCGGGAAATGGGAATGATCCAATCGCCATTTTGCCGACTGCGGATGGCCGGCCCGATATGGGCGATCAACGAGGCATTCTGCTGATGGAAAACGAAATAGTCCCGATCCGCCACCCCATCGCCTTTTTTCAAGTCATCAAAGGAGGTGACGATCCAATGGCCGCTCTTGTCGAACAGAAACAGGCCATGCAATTGCTCCAGTGACTGCACGCGCCGGGCAAAGGTCTTGTGCAGGCGTGGCTGCAGCGCCGGACCGAAACCATCGTTCTGAATCCAATCGGTCAGGCTGGCCAGCACCAGGTCAGCTTGCAGGAACGTATCCTGGGCCTGCTGGGCCATGGCCCGGGTAAGGTTGGCCGAAGCTACACTCGCTGCCTCGAGGTCGTGGCGCCGGGACTGTTCCAGTTGCAGGTAGAGCAAGCCGCACAGGCACAGGCACACCGCCGCGATAAACGCTACCGCTGCCTTGAGCAACGGCAGGCGCTTGAGAGCACCGCCGGGGGATTGAGCGGATCATGGATGAGGATAGGCAAACGAATTCCCGGGAGGGCAAAACATGAGCGAATCGCTCAAAGCCCCCAATAGGCAGAGCTTAGCCTACCGCTTGTAGGGCGGCAATTTGCCGGTGCAAGGCAGCTGATGGACGGGAAGATGGATCCAAAAATCTAATGCCAGCCAGCACAGCGCTGAACGGTGGCGAGGGATTTATCCCCTCGCCACAAGACCTTCACCATGGGGCACAGAGACTGCCTCACCGCACCGGCGGTACCCGGACATCCCCGTCTCGGCACTGAGTCTTGACACCCCTGCCGCAACTGGCGAACGTCAGGTCCTTGTCCATGCACACCCGGACTTCCGACAATTGCGGCCCGCTGCAGATGACTGCAATACCATCAGCCGGAATGCCAGGATTGCTTTGTCGGAACAGCCGGGCAATCTCCTTGGCTTCAAAATAGTAAGACGAACTGGGAGGTTGCAACTGCGACGGCACCTTCACCTCCGCCAACGCCTTGTCGGACGCCTCCAGGAAACCCATGGCATCAAGACCGGTGCACGTGCCGTGCTTGGACCACTCGTGCTCCAGCAATTTGCGCGTCGGAAACAGCGTCAGGCCCTTTTCCCGCTCGGCCACCGTCAGCGGCACCCTCGGCTCACAGGACTGCGGCCAGCCGCCCTTGACGTATTGCGGCCAGAGACCGTGCAGGACAAAACCGTAGCCCTTGCCGGAGCATTGAGCGTCGTTCGAGTGCGTCAGGCAGAACGTCGGAGACCAGGACAGCGACAGCACGTAGTAATCGAACACTCCCGCGACGGACTCCGCCCGGGCACTGCGTGATTCACGGGCATCGCCCATCCCCATGAAGCCCACTGTGAGCGCGAGCAGCATGACTATCGCAAAACGTTGTTTCATTGACCCGCTCCTTGGGCAGTCCTGTAAACGGTGAGGTCGACTCGGTCGGTGATTGTTCAAGGGTTATGTTTCAAGGCGGTGAAAGGAGGTGTTTTTTACAGGGAAACCCTGGCGGGGGCTATCCAAATTGCGTGACGCCCCCTAACGTAGTTCGCCTTCCACCGCCAAGTATGCCGCCGACCATGGACAATCCCTCCCGAACCCTCGAAGCCCCCTCGGCGGTCAGCCTGCGCGAAGCTTTCTGGTTCTGGCTCAAATTGGGTTTCATCAGTTTTGGCGGGCCGGCAGGACAGATCGCGATCATGCATCAGGAGCTGGTGGAGCGTCGGCGCTGGATTTCCGAACGGCGTTTCCTGCACGCCCTCAACTACTGCATGTTGCTGCCTGGACCCGAGGCCCAGCAGTTGGCGACCTATCTGGGCTGGCTGATGCATCGGGGCCGGGGCGGAGTCATCGCCGGCGCGCTGTTCGTATTACCTTCGTTGTTTATCCTCATCGCCTTGTCCTGGCTGTACGTCGCCTTCGGTGAAGTGCCGGTGGTGGCGGGGATTTTCTATGGCATCAAGCCCGCCGTGACAGCAATCGTCGTCCATGCCGCCCACCGCATAGGCTCTCGTGCACTGCGCAACAGTGGGTTGTGGGCGATAGCCATCGCATCGTTCGCTGCAATATTCGCCTTCAACGTCCCCTTCCCGCTGATCGTGCTCGGGGCCGCCGTCATCGGCTATTTCGGTGGGCGCTGGGCGCCGGAAAAATTCAACCTTGGCGGCCAGGCGCCCGGGCATCGGTCCTTCGGGCCAGCCTTGATCGACGACGACACCCCGACCCCGGAACATGCCCGGTTCAGCACTTTCAGGCTCATCCGGCTGGCGATCATCGGTGCCTTGCTTTGGGTCTTGCCAATGGGCCTGTTGACTCTGACATTCGGCTGGGAAGGCACCTTCACGCAGATGGCCTGGTTTTTCACCAAAGCCGCGCTGCTGACTTTCGGTGGCGCCTATGCAGTGTTGCCTTACGTGTATCAGGGAGCTGTCGCACACTTTGGCTGGCTGACTCCGACACAGATGATCGACGGCCTGGCCCTGGGCGAAACCACCCCAGGCCCCTTGATCATGGTGGTGGCCTTCGTCGGTTTCGTCGGCGGCTATGTGATGCAGGTGTTCGGCCCCGAACAGGCCTTTCTCGCCGGTGCCGTTGCGGCCACGCTGGTGACCTGGTTCACCTTCCTGCCCTCGTTCCTGTTCATCCTCGCCGGCGGTCCGTTGGTCGAGTCGACCCACAACGCGTTGAAGTTCACCGCACCGCTGACGGCGATTACTGCCGCGGTGGTCGGCGTGATCCTCAACCTGGCCTGCTTCTTCGGCTACCACGTGCTCTGGCCCAACGGCTTTGCCGGTGCGCTGGACTGGCCATCGGCAATCATTGCCCTATTGGCGGCCATTGCATTGTTTCGCTACAAGCGTGGCGTGATCCAGGTCCTGGTGGCGTGCGGGCTGGCCGGGCTGGCGGTGCACCTGCTGCGTTAAGTGAGTCGCTTGCTCAGGTAAGTCGCCGAAGCCGGGCATAAACTCTTGAACTGGACCGTCGAGCTGATTGCCGCAGGCGCCAGCGAACGTTCCTGCACCTGATAACCATGGGCAGCAAAAAAATCGGTGGCACTTTCAGTCAGCAAGTGAACCCGCTCTACCCCTTCGTTTTTTGCAAAGGCTTCAAGGGCGGCCAGCACCGCCGCGCCAGTGCCCTGCCCTCGTCGGCCCTCGAGGACGACCAACGAACGCAACAAGCGGTCGCCTCCCGTTCCCTCGATCCCGCCAAACGCCACATCACTGTCTTGCTGCCTGAACCTGAAAAACCGCCGGCCGGGCAGGCTGAGGTCATCCGCAGGCAAACCGGCCAGGAGGAGCGCTTCGCGCAGGGGTTCCAGGTCGCCGCTACTCAGTGCTGTCATGCGCATGGCTGTCACTCTTTCATCGGTCTCGCACAGGACACTACGCCGCGCCCACTGACGCTCGCAACAACAGGCAGTTAATAAAATTGAACGGCTTGTACCTCACATCACCTAACGAAGTTCGTGGTCCTGTCCAGACTCCCACGCTAGATAGGGCCTGAACCCGAAAAGCAACGGCGCAGGTGACCGATCCATGGACTCAAGCTCCCTTGAAATCTTTACCGATACCCAGTTGCTGGGCATCTCCATCGCCAACTGGCTGCTTGCTCTCGGCGTGATGACGGTGAGCTTCATCGTCGCCAGGGCGAGCATCGGCTTCCTCCTGAAGAACGTGCGGGCCCGGGCGCAAAAACCCAACGCCTACCTCAGCCACATCGCCGTCGAAGTGCTCTCCAGCACCAGTAATACCCTGTTGTTGCTGGCTTCGATCCTGATCGGCATTGGCGTACTGGACTTGCCGGAGCGTTGGCTCAGCCGAGTCAGCAGTCTCTGGTTCGTGGTGGCCGCCCTGCAGATGGGGCTCTGGGCCAACCGAGCCATCGCCCTCGTACTGCTGCACTATTTCGCCCGTCACAACCACACCGAAATCCACCAGAAAAGTGCCCTGGCGACCCTGAGCCTGTGGGGCGCGAAGGTATTTCTCTGGGCCATGGTGCTGCTGGCGATGCTCTCCAACCTTGGCGTGAACATCACCGCGTTTATCGCCAGCCTCGGCGTCGGCGGCATCGCCGTGGCGCTGGCGGTGCAGAACATCCTTGGCGACCTGTTTGCGTCGCTGTCCATTGCCGTGGATAAACCCTTCGAGGTCGGCGACTTCATCGTCGTCGGTTCCCTGGCCGGGACCGTCGAACACGTCGGCCTGAAGACCACGCGGATCCGCAGCCTGGGTGGCGAACAGATCGTGATGGCCAACGCGGAGATGATCAGCACCACCATCCAGAACTACAAACGGCTCCAGGAGCGGCGCATCGTTTTCGAATTCGCCCTGCCGCTCGACTGCTCCACGGAACAGCTCAAGCAGGTACCAGTCATTGTCGAACGCATCATCAAGGCACAGGAAAAGACCCGCTTCGACCGCTCGCACTTTCGCGGCATCGGCCAGAGCGCTCTGGAATTCGAAACGGTGTATATCGTGCTGGACCCCAGCTACAACATCTACATGGACATCCAGCAGGCGATCAACCTGGGCATGATGGAAGAATTCGCGAAAATCGGCGTGCGCTTCGCGATTCCTGCGCGAACCGTCCACGTCGCTTCGCTGCCGCACATGCCTGCGCAGGCTACCGGGGAAAGCGACCACGAAATCCCGGCGCGGGCGACGCCGAAACATCAGCTACGGCGCTAATACCAAGCTGAGATCAGGTTCAACCGGAACCCCGTGGGAGCGGGCTTGCTCTCGAAAGCGGTGCATCAGCTAGCCCAGGATTGACTGACCCGGCACTATCGCGAGCAGGCTCGCTCCCACAGAGGAGTCGTGTTGAGCCGAGATATTGTGCTCGTCGCTAAACAACTGTGGGAGCGAGCCTGCTCGCGATAGCGGTGCATCAGCTAGCCCAGGATTGACTGACCCGGCGCCTTCGCGAGCAGGCTTGCTCCCACAGGGGAGTCGTGTTGAACCGAGATATTGTGCTCGTCGCTAAACAACTGTGGGAGCGGGCTTGCTCGCGAAAGCGGTGCATCAGCTAGCCCAGGATTGACTGACCGGCGCCTTCGCGAGCAGGCTCGCTCCCACGGAGGAGTCGTGTTGAGCCGAGATATTGTGCTCGTCGCTAAACAACTGTGGGAGCGGGCTTGCTCGCGAAAGCGGTGCATCAGCTAGCCCAGGATTGACTGACCGGCGCCTTCGCGAGCAGGCTCGCTCCCACGGAGGAGTCGTGTTGAGCCGAGATATTGTGCTCGTCGCTAAACAACTGTGGGAGCGGGCTTGCTCGCGATAGCGGTGCATCAGCTAGCCCAGGATTGACTGACCCGGCGCCTTCGCGAGCAGGCTCGCTCCCACAGGGGCGTCGTGTTGAACCGAGATATTGTGCTCGTCGCTAAACAACTGTGGGAGCGAGCCTGCTCGCGATAGCGGTGCATAAACCCACCCAGAATTGACTGGCCTGACGCCTTCGCGAGCAAGCTCGCCCCTACACTCGAAAGCCTTCCCCTGACCCAACGCAACTGAACCCCTGCCCCCATCAGCTAAGCTCACCTCATCACTACGACAGGGAGCATTAACATGAGCAAGGCAGACGAGCTGGCAGCCAAACTGAGGCAAACCCGGCAAAGCCGTGCCGATACGGATAACAACGCCGACCTGGCGATTGAACATTGGCCCGCCCAGGTCTATGAGCTGTACCACCAGATCGAAACCTGGCTGGCGCCGGTCTGCGAGGCCGGGCTGACGATTCGGCGCAATCCCACCCACGTGTTCGAAAGCCATTCCAGCGGTTCGACGTACAACTACGCCATTGATCGACTGTCGATGGAAGGAAACCATCACCGCATCGAGCTCGACCCGATTGCCCGCTTCTCCTCTCATGGAGAGGGCTGTATTGAAATCCACCTGAAGGGGCAGACACGCTGTCTTCTGCGAACCGTCGGCGAGCATGGTGAATCGCGGTGGCATGTCCAGTCGAACGGACAACCGCAGTCCGAGCCCTTGGCACTGGACGAAGATGCATTGGTTGCGCTGGTGGAGGAAGGTCTGGGGTTAACGCACGCAGTCTAATTGCTGGCCTGGAAGGCCGACTGGAGTGTCACGCCGCTGCCAACTTCAGCGGCGGGCGACGTCACTTGCGCCATCGGCCGTGCCACCAGCCTGTTCAAGGCGTTGTCGATCTCATCGGCCGCGCCTTGTACATAGAGGGCATTCGCCCAGCTCCAGTAGCGATCGGACATCAATCCGCCCACCGCCTGGGCACACAGCTCATCGCTGCAGACACCCATTTTCCCTGCGGCAGCGATAACGGCCATAAGGGCTTGCTCCAACTGGGGAATTCGTTCGGTAGACACAACTGACGGCCTGATGGATCGCGAGAGCCGAGTTTACCAAGATATCAATAGGCCACCAACCGCAAGCGCTCAACGGTCAGCTGACTTGCTCAGCTACCCACCGCGCTGAATGCCGCGGTGCTCGGCATCGCTAACGACTCCCGAGCCGTAGCGCGGCCAGCCAGCATGGTCAGGATGGCGGCAACGCCCAGCACCGCCGCACTGGTTTCGAAGGTCGCCTGGTAGCCGTTCAGATCAAACAGAAGACCACCGACCGTCGCGCCCGACCCGATGGCGAGCTGGACGATTGCCACCATCAGCCCGCCTCCGGCCTCTGCATCGTCCGGCAGTATTCGCGCCAGCCAGGTCCACCACCCGACAGGCGCGGCAGTCGCCACCAGTCCCCATAATCCCAACAAGACGGTCGTGGCAACCGCGGACGCGCCGAACCCCACCAGCGCAATGGCAATCGCCGCCATCAACAAGGGGATTATGATCAGGGTCCGATACAAGCCCTTCTTCAGGAATGCGCCAATCAGGAAAGTGCCCAGGAAACCGGCCACGCCGATGACCAGCAACATGAACGAAAGCAGGGAGACACTCACTTGGGTCACGCTTTCGAGGAACGGACGCAGGTAAGTGAACAGCATGAACTGCCCCATGAAAAACGTGCTGACCGCCAACATGCCCCATGCAACCGGCGCCCGGGTCATCAGCCTGAAGACATTGCTGCTGCCCTGTTTCGTCTGCGAGTGCCGGACCCGCATTGTCGGCATCCGCAACAGCAGCCAGACCAGGGCAATCGCAGCCACGGGCACGATGCAGAAGAACGCGCCACGCCAACCGATGATCGCGCCCAGGAAACTGCCCAACGGCGCCGCCACCACCGTCGCCAGGGCGTTGCCGCCATTGACGATGGCCAAGGCACGCGGCAGATGATTGTCCGGTACCAGTCGCATGGCCGTGGCCGCCGACAGCGACCAGAAGCCACCGATTGCAACCCCGATCAAGGCGCGTCCCGCCATGAACGTCAGGTAATCAGGCGCCAGCGCGACCACCGTCCCGGAGAGGATCATCAGCAGTGTCAGGGCCGACAGCAGCCATTTACGGTCGATCCTGGCCGCAATCGAGGCAATGAACAGACTGGTGATCAGCGCGAAGGCGCCGGACACGGCAATGCCCTGGCCGGCCTGCCCCTCGCTGACATGCAGATCCGCTGCTACCGGCGTCAGCAGGCTGACCGGCATGAATTCCGACGCTACGAGCGCGAACGCGGCGAGCGCCATGGCAAGCACGGCACTCCATGCGGGTTGGCCGTGTGATTTCGGCAAAGAGGTATCGGTCATCGAGTATGCATCCTGTCGCTGAGGTAAACGCTTTTGCTGCGCCGCAAGAGCGGGTCCGCTCGGGCCTCGGGAACAGCACCGCAGCACACGCCCATTTCAGCGGTTATCTCTAGATGACCGGTAGAGTATTTCTCTGCAATTCTTGCCCGATTCTGTGAACCTGCACGCGACATATAGTCAGCGCTTCGCTTGGCGAGGTAATGTTCTGCCTAAAGCTATCAACCCAACCTGAAACCTGAGCACACCATGACGACCCGGCGCACATCGTTGCAAGAGACACTCGCCGACAACATTGGCGCGCGGGCCCTGCGGACGGGGGACTATGCAACCTCGATCGCCGGCCTCAGCCTGTTTCGCCGTGATACCCCCGCGCCGCCTGCCATCTGCATGATCGAACCGAGCATCGTCCTCGTGGCCCAGGGTGCGAAGCAACTGTGGCTCGGCGGCGAGGCCTATGGCTACGATGCCTCGCGCTTCCTTATCACCTCGCTGGACCTGCCCGCCGATTCCGAGGTGACCCAGGCCAGCCCGGAGCAACCCTGTCTGGGACTGGTCTTCAAGCTCGACTTGCGCCTGGTCGCCGACCTGGTCGCCCAGGGCAGCCTGGCACCCGGTCGGGATCGCCCCGTCGGCGTCGGCGCGAACATCGGCGCGGTGACGCCCGAGCTGCTCGCGCCATTCATACGCCTGCTGGGTCTGCTGGATGAACCCGACGCGATTCCGATCCTCGCGCCACTGATCCAGAGGGAAATCCATTATCGTCTGTTGATGAGCGAACAGGCCGCCCGGCTGCGGCAGATCGCCTCCGTGGACAGCCAGGGCTACCGGATCGCCAAGGCCATCGACTGGCTGAAATTGAACTACACCGACCCGATCCGCGTGGAAGACCTTGCGGCGAGTGTGCAGATGAGCGGCCCCACGTTCCACCATCACTTCCGCCAACTCACCGCGATGAGCCCGCTGCAATACCAGAAATGGCTGCGGCTGAACGAAGCGAAACGCCTGATGCTCAACGAACACATGGATGTGGCGAGCGCGGCCTTCAAGGTGGGCTATGAAAGCCCGTCCCAGTTCAGTCGCGAATATGGCCGCTTGTTTGGTGCGCCGCCCAAGCGAGATATTGCCGGGCTACGGAACAAGGATTGATGCAAAACATCTGTGGCGAGGGGATTTATCCCCGCTGGGTTGCGAAGCAACCCCAAGACAGCCAAACATAATCTGTCTGGTACATCGAGGTGCCAGGGTTCAGGGCTGCTTCGCAACCCAGCGGGGATAAATCCCCTCGCCACAGTATGTTGTGTGTTTGCTCAGGTGAAACACCCACAGGCTGAGTCTTGTAGAGGACAACCTCATTTCGCCAGGGCAATGCACTTCAATGCCAGGATCATCGTCGGGTCCACCAACGCCACCGTGTGCCCATTGATTTCAAACGCCTCGCCGTGTTCGAGCACCAGGGGCAGCTCCGTACACCCAAGGATCAACACCCCTGCCCCCAGTTCGCATAGGTGCTCGGCCGCCAGCAGCAACTGTTCCCTGCACAGCCCGTCGGTGAAACCGGCCTTGATTCCCCGCGGCCCGTAGATAGCGTCCATGACCATGGCCTGATAATCGACCCCCGGCGTCAGGATCTGCAGCCCGGCGCGGCGTGCGGCCTGGTGATAGACCTGGCTCTGTACCGTGCCGGAAGTCGCCAGGAGCCCGATGATCTTGCCCGCCCCGTATCGGTGCAGGATCCACTCCACGGTCTCGCTCAACATATTCACGATGGGCACCCGCAGGTTCGCCTGGATGCGTTCGACAAAGGCATGGGCGGTGTTGCAGGGAATCGCGATGGCGTTGACGCCCGCGCTTTCGAGGCGCTTGCAGGTGGCATACATCGCCAGGGTCGGATCGGTTTCACCCCGCAGCAGGTTGGCCGTCCGATCCGGTATCTGCGGGTTCTGTTCGACCACCATCCTGATGTGGTCCTGGTCCCTGTCCGCCGGCGTATGAGCCACCACCTTGGCCATGAAATCCACCGTGGCGGCAGGCCCGACACCGCCCATGATGCCCAGTTTGAAGCTTGGTGGACTTGGCGACGTCCGCTGCTGCGTCGCGAAATCCGCGTAGATCGAGTTGATGTCCAGCACCGCCATACCCCTTCGCTGCAACTCGGCACAGACCAATGAAAGCTCGGTCATGCCGGGAAGCATCACCGTCGCCCCCTGAGCCTGCAACGACAAGCACGCCTGATGCAGCACCTCCAGCGGCGCGCCCTCCAGGTGACCGTCCTTGATGCCGTCAAGACCGTACATGGCCTCCATCAAAGCCGACTGAGCCTCGGCATCGGGATAAACGATCCGGTAATCCTGCGAGAAGTACCGTTCGAACAATCCACAGTGACGCACGAAGTCGGAGCCGATGACACCCAGCGTTGCCCCCGGCCGGACGGCGCGCCTGACGTGCCGGGCCAGGGCCGCCATCATGTCCAGCACCGCAATGCCCAGCTCGTCCTGGATTTCCGCGCGGAAGGTATGGCTGGCGAAGCATGGAAGCATCACCGCGTCGAAACCATTGGCCTCGAACGACTTGCACACCTGGAACACATAGAACTTGCGCGACGTCATGCTCGCACTCGTGTCCAGGGGCAGCAGCACGTCCTTGAACGGGTGCTGCTCGACCAGAAAATGGTAGCGGCCCTGATCCTCAAGCACCGCCCTGGACTTGACCAGCTTGTAGAACAGATCGCCACCGGCCAGTGAGCCAAGCCCGCCGACGATGCCCAGCTTCCGAACCGCAGGCGCTTGCTGGGTCGACTTCGCTTTCACCTTCATGAGGTTGCTCCCTACACAACCGGAACCGGCTCGGATCGAGACCGGACGGGGGCAGTGTCTCGATCCTCGACCGCCTCCTCGTGAGGTTCGGATTGAGCGACCACCGCCGTTGCGATGCTGTTGCCCACCACGTTGGTGGCTGTGCGTGCCATGTCCAGGAACTGGTCGATACCGATGATCAGCAACAACCCCGCCTCGGGAAGATTGAACATCGGCAGTGTGGCCGCGACCACGACGACCGAGGCGCGGGCCACGCCGGCCATGCCTTTGCTGGTGATCATGAGCGTCAGGAGAATCAACATCTGCTGAGTGAAACTGAGGTCAATGTTGTAGGCCTGGGCGATGAACAGGATGGCGAAGGCCTGGTACATCATCGAGCCGTCCAGGTTGAACGAATACCCCAGGGGCAATACGAAGCTGGAGACACGCTTGGGCGCGCCGAACTTCTCCAGCGCCTCGATGGTTTTCGGGTAGGCGGACTCGCTGCTGGCGGTGGAAAAGGCCAGGAGAATCGGCTCGCGGATGAGCTTGCCGAGCCGGAACACGGCGCGTCCGAGGAACAGGTAGCCGGCACCGAACAACAGTGTCCAGAGGATCAGGATGCCCAGGTAGAACTCGCCGATCAGCTTGCCATAGTCGACCAGCAAACCGAGGCCCTGGGTGGTGATCGCCGAAGCGATGGCGGCAAACACGCCAATCGGCGCGAAAGCCATGACGTAGTCGGTGATCTTGAACATCACCTTCGCCAGCTCTTCGATAGCGTCTGTGATCCGGGTGTAGCCTGCCCGCTTGACGCCAGCCAGTGCGAAGCCAAAGAACAGCGAAAACACCACGATCTGCAGAATCTCGTTGTTCGCCATGGCTTCGGCGATGCTGCGGGGGAACACGTGGCCGATGAAGGCCTTAAGGCTGAAATCACCGGTATTGACCGACACCGCAGCGGTCGCATGCTGCGCGACGTCCAGGTTCAGCCCGGCGCCTGGCTGAAACAGATTCACCAGCCCCATCCCGATCAGCAGCGAAACGATTGACGCCGTCACGAACCAGGCCATGGCTCGGGCACCGATGCGCCCGACGGAACGGGAGTTGCCCATGCTGGCGATACCGCCGACCAGCGTCGCGAACACCAGGGGGCGATGATCATCTTGATCATCCGCAGGAAAATGTCGGTGACCATCGAAAAGTAACCGGCGATCTCCTTGGCGCTTTGCTCGCTCCCTGCGAAATGGTGACACGCCCAACCCACCAGCACGCCCAGGGCAATGCCCATTGCAATTCGACGTGGGAGCTTATTTTTCTTCACGGTGCTGTCCTCAAGTAGTTCTTGGAGTTTTTTACTTGGCAAGGTCGATTCTAAGGAGCGGATCTGGCGAGATGATGAGTAATCCAGCTACCTTCATGCGCTTTTGGAATAGTTACGCAACAGGCGCGCCGGGCCGGGCGATTGCGACGTAAACTGGCTCACCTGCAGGGGGAGATCGGGTATGCAACTCAAATGGCTGGATGACCTTCTGGCGATCGCCGAATGGCAGAACTTTTCACGCGCCGCCGAAGTCCGTTGCGTGACACAATCAGCCTTGTCACGCCGTATCCGCTCGCTCGAGGAGTGGGTGGGGGTCAAGCTGGTAGACCGCGGCACCTACCCCGTCCAGCTAACGGCGGCGGGCATCACCTTTTGCGAGGAAAGTCGGGACGCATTGGCCGGCCTGCTGCGGTTGCGCTCAACGTTACGCGATGTGGAGCGGATGCCGGGCCGCTCTATCCAGATCACCGCGGCCCACAGCCTCTCGATGACCTTCCTGCCGAAATGGCTCTCCCAATTCCAGCAACACAACGAACAGTTCAACGCCCGGGTCGTCGCCGCCAACATCCACGACGCCGTCATTGCCCTCGAGGAAGGCAACTGCGATTTGATGATGGTCTATCACCACCCACTCGCCCCCATCCTGCTGGACGCCGAGCGCTTCGGCAGCCTGACCCTGGGCCATGACGCGTTCATCCCCTTGTGCGCCCCCAATGCCAAGGGCGAACCGCTGTTCCGCCTGCCAGGCCGCGCCGGCAAACCGGTGCCCTACCTGGCCTATACCGCCACCACCTTCCTGGGCCGCGTCGCCGACATCGTCATCAAGAACGGCCCCGCACCGACGGCACTGGAGCGCTGCTACGAGGCCGACATGGCGATGCTGCTGATGCGCATGGCGGTCGAAGGCTATGGCGTGGCCTGGTTGCCGCAGAGCGCGGTGGCCGATGAATTGGAGCGAGGGTTGTTGGTCAGGGCCGGGGGCGACGAATGGAGCACGCAGTTGGAGATTCGCTCGTACTGTGCGATCGCCAATCGGAACCCGACGATGCGCAAGTTGTGGAAGACGTTGGAGGGGGCTTCGTTGCGATAGCTGCCAGACGCTGTTTGAAGAGACAGAACGCCCCTGTCAACAGGCGGGAATCGACGTGCCTGGTCGTCGTTTTCCCAGGAATACACTCTTTAACAATTCTCTGTCCCAAAGATCTAAAGGCGCTAAACCACATGCCGATAGCGTTCTAGCATCCAACTCATCCAGGGACTGAACATGATTACCTTCGGCGCACCGATCTCCAACAGCAGCCAACCCTCCGTGTTCAGCGTAGAGCCCGATAAATCAGCGAATGAAATACCAGAGGCATCGGCAACCAAACCGTCTACGGGCACGCAAGTTGAAGGGGTAAAAGTGACGCTGTCAGGCGTTGGCCTCCAAAAAGCCGCAAACGGACGCTCTGCCAATGCCAACAAGGACATTGAAGAAAGCGGATTGCCTGACCAGGTGCAGAAGATCCTGAAAATGATTCGGGAGTTGAAGCAGAAAATCCAGGAAAAGCAGTCAGAAATGCAGGCGCTCATGGCCGACCAGAGTATGTCCCCGGAAACCAAGCAGACGAAAATCGGCGCGTTGCAGGCCACGCTCTCGACACTCACCGCCAGCCTGATGACAGCGAGCGCCTCCCTGGAAAAACTGAGCAAGAATGGAAGCCTGTCTGCCGCCCAGGTACAACAAGCCGCCAAGCTGGCCATGAAAAGCTGAACCCGCTTCTCGGGGGGATCCCCATCCCCCTCTCAGAGCTTTCCTTCGTAGTACTGGGCCATGTGATCAACAAACACGCGGACCTTGAGGGGCAAGTTCCGGGCATGAGGATACAGCGCATAGTAGTGCCGCGTGCCAAGTGTGTACCCCGGCAGAATCCGCACCAACCTTCCCGTCAGCAGATCGTCCCGCACCGTCGCCAGGGTAAATGCAGCGATTCCCCCGCCCGACAACGCACACGCGTGCAAGGCGGTGATGGTGTCCGTATGAAAGGCGCTGTTGCAATCCAACGTCATTGCCTCCCCTCCTTCGCTGACCAATGACCATTGGGTAGCCGACGCATACGTCAGCAGCCTGTGCTGATTGAGCTCAACGGCATTGAGAGGAAGTCCGTACTTGGCTACATAGCTCGGCGCCGCCACCAAGACTTGCGATGACACCCCGAGCAAACGGGCGACCAGGCTGCTGTCGGCCAACGGCCCGCAGATCCGCAACGCCACATCGAACCCATCGGCCACCAGGTCGACAAGGGGATCGGAGCACGACAAATCGACCTGGATGTCCGGATAGCGTTGCTGGAAGGCCGGCAACCAATGAGCCAGTTCCAACGTACCGGTTACCAGCGGCACGCTGATTCGCAGCAGTCCGGAGGGACGCTCCTGCTCCAGGGTCGCGGCGCGGGAGGCGGCCTCGACGCGGTCCAGGATATCCACGCAAGCCGCGTAGTACCTTTCGCCGGCCGCGGTCAGGCTCATGCGTCGGGTATTGCGATTGAGCAGACGCACGCCCAAGGCGCTTTCCAATTGCTGCAAGTGTCGCGACACCGAGGAATGAGTGGTGTCCAGCCGCTCCGCTGCGGCTGAAAACCCCTGGGACTCCACAATGCAACGGAACACGCCCATGGCGAGCATCTGATTCATATCGACTCAGCGTATCGGTAAATTGATGATCTGCTCGGTGGTCATGACATCACCGAAGGTATCCTCGACTTCAGCCAGCGCGGCCTTGTGCAAGGCGTCCTTGTCGATCGCCTCACCGTTGACCCGGGTAATCGCGCGAGTCGCCGATGCGTCGGAGGCGACCAGTACGTTGTAGCCCAAAGGCGCCGCATCCCGAGCGGCACCCGCCACGCACGCATGGGTCATGAGGCCGGAAATGATCAGGTTTTCGATACCCGCGCGCTTCAGACGCTTGTCCAGGTCGGTACTGCCGAAGACGCTGACGGTGGTTTTCTGCAACACCACATCCTGGGCCCTGGGTTGCATGTCCGGATGAAACTTCACGCTTTCACCATCCTTCGCGAACACCGCCGAACCTGCGGGGGCGACGTGTTGGACATGGAAAACCGGCATCTTGTGGTTATCGGCAAAGGCAATCAGCTTACGGGTATTGGCCAGCGCAGCCGCGCCATCAGGAATCGGCATCTTACCGGTGAAGTATTCGTTCTGAAAATCGATCACCAGTAACGCGGTTTTACCAACAGGCAACTGGCCGGCCGGCGTTGCGCCTGACATGGCCCGGATGGTTGGGTGGTTTTCCGCGAGTGCGCCGCTGCTGGCGACAATGCCGGAAAATGCACAGGCGGCGAGGAAACGGCGGGTGAATCGTTGCATGGGAATTTCCCTTCCTGGTTGTTGAGGGAAGGAATGCTAGAAAGAGGTTTGGTGCTTGAACACAGCGGGGACGGCACAGGACCTGTTCGGGATTTGCACAAACACAGCACTATGGGCTGCGACGGAGGGAAATCAGGATGAGGGAAATTGAGTTGGCAGAGGAGCGAAGTCACCCACAACGATCCGCTTCCCAACCTTCTCCCCCACCTCCAACGCCTGCCCATCCCGTTGCTTTCCCTGCCTCGCCAGCCCAACCAGCCGGGGAATCAATTCTCCCTCGGGCAAGTGCTGCCAGAAGCGCCCGGGCATGTGCTGTCTGAGTGCCTGCGGATTGACCCGCGCCGGGTTGAAGGTGTGTCGATAGTAAGTACGCCATAACTCTGCGTCCGGGTCTTCAGCGTGACGCGCCCATTGCTGCCACTGCTCAGGACATTGGCGCTGATAATCCAGGGCCTCACCATCGAACCGGATGCCATCGCGAGGCGTCGCTATCAGCCAGCGTTGTCGGCCCAGCCGCTCGGCAAAATGGCCGCTCGCACTTTCGAGGATGTCATGGGCCGGCTCGTGAAAGGCCACGAGGTCCAGTTGCAACTGCTCGGCAAGCGGCTGCGGCAAGGGTATGAAGCGCACAAACGCATGGAGGTGATGGGCCTCGCGGCTGACTTGTTTGATCCGTCGCTGCAATTCGCTGCCCAGGCGATCACCGGCGAGCATCGCCGTGCGATCGCCATGGGCGACACGCCAGAGCACTTCGTACAACAGGCTCCAGCGTTGTTCGCCCTGGTAACGGCCGGCCTGCTCGAGCTGGGTCAACAAGGCCGCCGGCACTCGTGTGGAAAACGGACCCGGGCCTGACGGCAGCGGCGTCGGCATGGCCAGCAAATCGGCCATGGGGCCTTGGGTCCAGGTCACCTCAGCGGGGTCGATGCCGTGGCCGAGCAGTTTGCGGGCCTGGTCGCGCCATATCAGGAAATCATCCTGGCAATCCAGCGCAATCATCCCCACAACCCCATTTGCATGGGCCCTTGGGGCTCACGCAAGCGCGCCCGCAGCAGGCCGCTGCGCATCTGAGCCTCGGCGGGCCGGTAGTCGCTGGTGACGATGAACGGTCGCGCCTTTTCCAGCACGCAACGCAACTGCACCAGATCGTCGTAGCGGACCCGTCGTTCCCGACGCAGCGCCACCAGGCGTTGCACGCTGCGCAAGCCAATTCCCGGAATACGCGCCAGCAACGCGGGTTCGGCACGGTTGACGTCGAGGGGGAACACTTCACGGTTCGCCAGCGCCCAGGCCAGTTTGGGGTCGATGTCCAGGTCCAGGTTGCCGGCGCCCCCCAGGATTTCACCCGCCTTGTAGCCGTAGCCGCGCATGAGGAAGTCAGCCTGGTACAGCCTGTGCTCGCGCAACAACGGCGGCGCCGCCAATGGCACGCTGGCAGGGCTGTCGGGAATCGGGCTGAAAGCCGAGTAGTAGACCCGCCGCAGGCCATACCCCTGGTAGAGCGATTCGGCATTCTGCAGGATCGCATGATCGTCCGTGGCATCGGCCCCGACGATCACCTGGGTGCTCTGCCCGGCCGGAGCAAAGCGAGGCGCGCGCACTTCTCCGGCCACTGCTTGCTGGCCCTGATGGATGGTGCCCATGGCCTGGCGGATCGTGACCAGCTGCTTCTCCGGCGCCAGGCGCTTGAGACTGGCCTCGCTGGGTAATTCGATGTTCACGCTGAGGCGGTCGGCCAGCCGCCCGGCCTCCTCGATCAGCAACGGATCGGCATCGGGAATGGTCTTGAGGTGGATATAGCCACGAAACTGATGCACCTCCCGCAACAGACGCGCCACGCGTACCAGTTGCTCCATGGTGTAGTCGGCCGACCGAATGATGCCGGAACTCAGGAACAGCCCGCTGATGCAATTGCGACGATAGAAATCCAGCGTCAGGCGCACCACCTCCTCCGGCGTAAAGCGCGCCCTCGGCACGTTGCTGGAGCGGCGGTTGACACAGTACTGGCAGTCATAGAGGCAGAAATTGGTCAGCAGCACCTTGAGCAGCGAGACGCAGCGCCCATCCGGTGTGTAGCTATGGCAAATGCCCATGCCGTCCGTGGCTCCCAACCCGTCACGACCGCGAGAGCTGCGCTTGGGTGCACCACTGCTGGCGCAGGAGGCGTCATACTTGGCAGCGTCGGCGAGAATGCCGAGCTTGGCGATCAGTTGCATGGGAGGGCTCTCGATACTGGTTATGCATACAGTATTTGGAGAAGCAGGGCGATGCAAGCGCCATTGGTCATCGGTGGGTTATAATCCATTCACCCACGCGATTTGAGGTCCAGCCCCATGGGCACTATCAGCCTTGAAACCAAGAAGGCCTACGCGGCCAGGACACGTCGGTCCAACTATGCGGCCAGCCTGCGCCTGGAAGGCTTCAAAGTGACCTTTTCCGATGGCGAATGCAAAATGCCGACCCGTGAAGAAGTCTTGAAGACCTTCACCAAGACCAGAACCTGATGCCCGACAAATATGGGGTCGGTGAAGACGCCTATTGCTACCCGGGCTCCACTGTCCTTCGCAACAAACTCGATATCCGCGACGAACCCACCTTGAGCGAAGCCGAACAACAACTCACGGCCATCGCGGCGGACCACGTCGAATTCAACCCTCCCCCTTACGACCTGGCCTACCTCCAGAACATCCACCGGCAACTCTTCTCGGATTTGTACGAGTGGGCCGGAGAACTGCGCACCGTCGGGATGGCCAAGCAAGACACACGCTTCTGCCAGCCGCAGTTCATGGAAAAAGAAGCCGGGAAAATTTTCAGCAACATGGCCGCCACCCATTGGTTCGAAGGACTGTCCCGGGCGGACCTGATCGTTGCCGTGGCCGATGCCTATTCCGATATCAACGTCGTCCACCCCTTTCGCGAAGGCAATGGACGTGCCCAACGCATTCTCTTCGAACATCTCATCATGAATGCCGGGTTTGAAATCAGTTGGTGGGGCATCGAAAAGGAAGAGTGGATCTTTGCAAACATTGCAGCTTACAACTGCACTCTTGGCCCCATGGTGCAGGTGTTCGAGAAGTGCATTGGTCAGGCGATTCAAGCCAGTGCAGCTGATGCCGCCCCATGAACTGATCGCACTATCATCGACTCGCTCAACCCCTGCCCCCTTCGAAACCGCATCGATTTATTTCATCTTGCGGGTAGGTCAGCGATAAACTCGACAGCCATTGCATGCCTCGACGCTGCAGATCATTCTCAAGGACTCCAGTATGACTCTCTTGCCGTCACGCTCCCTCTTCTTTGTCTCCAGCCTCATGGCCAGCACTTTGTGCTTCGCCGAAGCTGAACCGGCCGATGGCAGCCTCATCAAGGACTCGACCAAAGCCGCCGTTTCATCGTTCATCACGGCTGGGAAGAACCTGTTGGGTGGTGTGAGCGAAGGTGTACTCGATGGCCGCGAATCGGCCCAGGGCACCGATGGCGCAGCGATCATTTCCTCCGGCGAGCAAATGAAAGAGCGCATTGGCGTCGAGGTGCTGAAACTGGAGCCCAGTGATGACAACCTTACAGTCACTCTCGGTTTCAAGAACAGTACCGACACGCAACTGCGCCTGATCAACCTCAGGCAGACGGGTGTCTTGCTGGCTATCGACCAGGCAGGTTATGCCAACAGCCTCAAGGCAATGGAAAACCCGGATGAAGTCACTGTTCCACCCAAGGCCGCCGTGCGGCAGAAGTTCATCTTCGATGGGCAGAACGAGCCCATCAGTTCTGTACGGGTGTGGGGCCAGGACTATCAATTGAAAAAATAATGTTATCGGGCCAGAAGAGCGAGCAAGCTGCTTCCTCTTCTCCCCTCTCCACATGAAATGCCGACGATGAACACGATCAGAACGTTCTCCCCCAATGGAAAAGGCCGGGACTTTGTCGTAGGTGATGTCCATGGACACTTCAAACTTCTGAAGTCGCTTTTGGTTAACGCCAATTTCAATGCAGAACGGGATCGTGTTTTCTCGGTTGGCGACCTGATCGATCGCGGCCCGGACTCCCTGGACGTGATGAACTGGCTCACGGAGCCCTGGTTTCACGCGGTCCGAGGCAATCATGAACAGATGCTCATCGACTGTGTGTCCGGACAGGGCGACATTGCCAGGCATACCCGAAACGGCGGGGCCTGGCTCTATGAGCTGGCAGCCAAGACCCAGCATGAACTGTCCAATGTCCTCCAGGGACTTCCGCTGATCATTGAAGTTGACCTGGTAGACGGAAGAAAAATGGGCATCGTGCACGCCGAAGCTCCGTTACTACACGACGATGGCGACTGGCAGACTGCCAAAGACGCCTTGTCCGGACATTTTGGAGAAGACAGCCGCCACCGCGCCCTGAAAACAGCGCTGTATGCCCGGGGGAAAATCGAACAGCAGAATAATGACCCCATCAGGGGAATAAGCCGGCTTTACGTCGGGCACTCAACCGTATCGAGCGTCACCTGCCTGGGTAATGTCGTCTACATCGACACCGGCTGTTCCTTTCACGATGGGGCATTGAGTCTTGTGGAACTCAATGCGGACACCACAACCTGCATAACAATGCGCCCATAATCGAATACGGAAACGGGTACGACACTTCGCCTGCACGTGTCAGACCTTGAAACGCGCCACCAGGCGATTCAGTTCAATCGCCAGGTTCGCCATCTCGCCGCAAGCGCCGGCGGTCTGAGTAGCGCCCGCCGCGCTCTGGATCGACAGCTCGCGGATGCTGGTCAGGTTTTGGTCGGCCTCGCGAGCCACCTGCGCCTGCTCTTCGGAGGCGGTGGCGATCAGCAGGTTGCGTTCATTGATACGGGTAATCGTCTCGGCGATCTGCTTGAGCGACTGGTCGGCGTTCTGCGCCACCGAAATTGAGCTGCTGGCCATCTGAGCGCTGACGTTCATGGCGCCCACTGCCTGGGTCGAGTCGGCCTGAATCGCGCTGATCATCTGTTCGATTTCCTGGGTCGACTGCTGGGTGCGGTGTGCCAGAGCCCGGACTTCATCGGCCACCACGGCAAAGCCGCGACCTTGCTCGCCGGCGCGGGCGGCCTCAATGGCCGCGTTCAGCGCCAGCAGATTGGTCTGCTCGGCAATCGCACGAATCACCTCGACCACCTTGCTGATGTCCTGGGCCCTGCTGGACAAGGCCTTGACCTGATCTCCAGTGCTGGCCACGTTGCCGGCCAGGCTTTCTATGGCTTTGAGGGTCTGCGCCACATTCTCGATCCCCGAGCGGGTGAATTCCATGGACTCGCGGGAAGATTGGGCGGCGGCTTCGGCATTGCGTGCCACCTCATCCACCGCGGCGCTCATTTCGGTCACGGCGGTGGCGGCCTGATTGACCTCATCGTTCTGCCGCACCAATCCGCGGCTGGCGTCTTCGGTCACTGCGGTCATTTCTTCAGAGGCCGATGCCAGTTGGGTGGAGGAGTCAGCGATGCGGGCAATGGTTTCCCGCAGATTGCTCTGCATTTTCGCCAGGGCGGCCAGCAGACGCCCGGCTTCATCGCGGCCACTGACCGAGACCTCCCGGGACAGGTCGCTGCCGGCGATGCGCTCGGCCACGGACAGGGCATCGTTGATGGGCGTGGTGATGCTTCGAGTCAGCACCGCAGCCAGCACCACGGTAAGGACCACGGTCATCACCAGTAGGCCAATCACCAGCGTTACGCCATGGCTATAAGTCGAGGCAGCCTCCAGGCCGGCACGCTTGGCACCCTCGTCGTTAAAGTCCGAGAGCTTGGTCATCTTGTCCTGCAGGGTATTGGTCATCGGGCTGATGCGAGCATTGATCAGGGTAATGGCAGCAGCGTTGTCACCACTTCGCAGCAACGGTTCCAGCTCGTCCAACAGCTTGAAATACTGCTGCACGTCGGTGGACACCGCCTGGTAGAGCTCACGCTCTGTCGGTCCGGTAATCAAGGGTTCGTAACGATTGAGGGCCTCCTGCAACGTGCTGCGGTAGCCGCTCAACGAAGCGATGCGGGTTTGGCGCTGTTGTTCGTCGACGGTCACCGTGATACGGATGCTTTCAAGACGCAGGCGCAAGATGCCAGTCTGCATCTTGGCTGTCTGACGGATACTCGCCATCCAGTTGGTTTCGACATCCTGCTCCGAGTCTCGCAGCTTACCCATCTGCAACAGGGCGACGATGCCCAGGGCAAAGACCACCATAACAATAAGCGAGAAGAAGGCGGCAGACCTCGGGGCGAGGTTCATGGTCCTGACATTCATGTTTTGTCTCTCTTGGAAAGGGTCGGCATAGCGCTGCCGTTATTCCGAGATATCGACCGAGATGTCTGGCGCTGCAAATCAGCCGACAAATGGGCTGGCGCGGTCTTTGGCAGGACATCGGCGATGGAGGCCTTTCTTCCTCCGGCGGGAGAGTTTGTGCGTGTGGACGTGAGAGTGAGAACTGCGGCTTTCCGTCCAGATCCCCGACGCCTCCATACCCCGCTCCCCCGCATCCCTTGCCCCGCCGCTTCAGTGTTGCTCCATGATGGATTGGGTGGATTAATCACCGAACCCGCTACTCTGCTTGCTTAGCGCCGCTCTCTTCGTCACTCCCGTAGCAAACATCTAGCAACCGCAGCTTGGCGTGTTGCAACCGTGCGGCGCTGGGCAAGAATTACACCGCTATGTGTCTTTTACGTAATCCGAGCACATATTCGCGCCCATCCGCGTCGACAGCTTTAAAACCATGAACTATGTTCAGATTCAATACCGCTATCGCGTCAGTGCATTCGGTCAGCATCGCACTCTTTTCGATAACCCGATAATACAATGCACTCGCTATTGTTTGGTCAGCAGCCTGGAACGAATTGAAAAATGGAGGACCTATGATCATTCCGATTACCGATAACACTGTCCCTAATGGAGGTGGTAGCTATACAGCAGACGAAACCCTTCAAATCGGAGTTAAATCCATGCAAAAAAAAGAAGTTTCGTTCTTGGAAAGAAAAAAATTCAACATCAAACTTGGCACGGCCTCCCGAGGGATAATGGTTGCTGACGAAGGGACTCCGTTGGCCAACCTCGGACCGGAAGAGAAACTCTATGTACTTGGACATAGCTCCTCAGGTGACAATCTCCTGTCAGGAAAAACACCATCCGAGCTACTTGACCACCTTATAAAGCGTGGTTTGGACCTGATGCGCCCACTTAAAATAGTCCTCGTATCCTGTAACGCCGGAAGTCGCCTCACAGGAAAAAGCTTCGCCGAAATTTTTTTTGCCGAAGCATTTACGCGAATAGAAAAAAAACTCAGCTGGGATAACATGCAGATCGACATCAACCACAAGGCAAAAACCAATGGCGGCCATACATTATGGGTAAAAGCTCCGAAGGGAATGATCTCTTTTTCAAATCTTCATGATCTCAAGCCCCACATCCTCCCTCTCGAGCTCTACTCAGAATACCAGCAATTAAAATTAAAGCTCGATCTTAAACAGATAGAAAAAGAAGATCTCGAAGAGTGGCTTCAAAAAAACATGCGAACAACTTTACCCACCGATTGGCAGTTCCTTCCCGAGTCCTCCGCACAAATGCATTGGGGGCTGGGTGGCGAGAATCCTGCCGCACCTTGAATTTTGCTCCACCTCCGTGAGGTGGGGAGGCCGGCAGACGATTCTCAGCTTTATTTAGCTTCGACCTCATACCTACACGGACTCACCAACAAGGGAAGCCCTAGACACTCAGCTCCCATCCAAACCTCGCCGACCTCTTTCCTGATAAACTGCGGCCTTCCGCCTTTCCGCCCAGATCCCCGATGCCTCTATACCCAGCCCCCCCACAGCCCTTGTCCCGCCGCTTCAGCGTTGCGCCGATGATGGATTGGATGGATTATTCGCTGCGCTTACCGAACGTCTTGGCCGCCACCGTTTTCTTCCCCTTCTCTGTAGCAATTTTTTAGCAATCGCACCTTTAGGAATCTCAGCCGTGTAGCGCTGGGCGAAAATTACACCGCTATGTAGGGTGGGTTCTGCTTGGTCGTTAGGGGTAATGAAATCGGGGCTTTCGAACGTGGGGATACCTGAACATTCTCGCCAAAACCCAATGACTGGTACCGAAATTGGTACGAGATACCCCCCATTCCAAAGCCCCGCATCGGCTGCAACAAGTGGGCTTTTTGTTGCGGAGCGTAGTCTCCTATGCTTATTCAGCGTGAGTTTCCAGCCAGTCGCAGCCCTTCGCGACAGGCAGCAGTGGCCAAAAGCGGACATCGAGTCTACGTCCGCTTAGGATCGTCGTAGTTCGGAGTGGTGGCTAAGTTCGCCAGCCAACCCATAAGCGCCGCAAAGCCATGCGCTACCGCCGCATGGTCAGTTACGTGTAATCTTATGACGCCTAAAAGCGGACGCCTCGAAATAAGTAGAGTTGCAGCTATGCTCCTTGTAGCGAAGCCACTCGGGTGGCGGGCTATACCCATAGGGGCAAAAAATGGCGGAATTTTCTGTTCTACCTATCGCGTTAACTGTAATTTTCACAGCCCCCGCTTCGGCATTCGCAGCCGACGATGAAATTTGCCGGGCACCTTTAATCTACGCCGCAACCCAAAGCTTTGAGGAACTCGATCAAGTTGATCAAGAGAGTTATCGTTATGAGCGAAATTGCGGTAAAGATCAGTCGGAAAGGAGTAACAGCGCCGACTTTTTCATTGATGCAATCGTGAAGGCAGTACCACTCAAAGCTGGAGGTAGTGCGCAAAGCTCTAATTCAAGTTCCGAAGAATGGTGCAATGTGAATAAAAGCAAAGCCAGAGATCAGAGCTTTTCTTTTCGCGTATACAGGACGGTATTTGAACCGGCGTTAAAATCATTCGACAGTTGTATTGCATCCAAAAACTCCCAACTCGATGTGGATTTAACACTGGGTTCCAAAAATGATTTCTCTGTTCGAATGAAAAACAACAACCGCAATAGAGTCAGATTCCAAGGCATAAAAGTCACGCCAGATAATGCAGCCTCTTGCGTTGCTTCATATAAAGCTAAGCATTATTCAGGGAAAGAGGTTCAAGTTGGGTTTGATTTTGAACGGGACGAAACTATTACGTTTGACTGTGAAAGAACCTTAAAAACTGGCAGCCTTTATCCTGAAGTGTCCTTCAATTTCAGAAATAATCTTCAAGGCTATACATACATAATGGCTGAATATGACGCTAAGCCGATTAAGAAACCGATTGAACCTACCAAGTTCCTAACGCCACTGATTAAAGGTTCAATAATCAGTGCGACAGCCCATTGGGATCAGAGCGGGATTTACACTAAGCAATGCCTAACCACGGCAGAAAATATGACTTTAATTGGAGATAGCAAGAAGTCAACCTGGCATCCAGACACCGTGCCATACTGTCTCACTAGAGCAGATTTCGATGGTGAAGAACCATGCACCGCAAAGAATGAATGGTGCGAGATTACTACCTTAGTGAGCACCGGTTGTTTTGTGAGCAACGAGTGGTTGGCCTGGTACGATGACTCAATTGCGAGCAAAGGCTTAGTTAGGTCAATCGAACAAATATGTGCTCCTCAACTGCGCAGATAACAGCTAGTCGATATGGCAATATAATCGCCGCATCGTATTTAAGGCCTTCTCGTTACATCATTATAACGATTCTTAGTTAAAAACAACCTTAAAATACGCAAGAAAGTGGCAGCTCCAGCGAGTCGATGATGTCCCTTCCCAAGCAACCGCGACCACTGTCACTACCAAAATGGCCGAAACAGTGCAAGCGTTAATTCGATCGTCCGATATCGGCCGAATCCTGCTTGTGCTCCTTGCGAGCCTGGGTAACGTCTAATGGCGTAACTGGCCAAGCCATACATCGCCAGATGCAGGTTATTTTTACCTATTTGCGTCAAGAGTACTTATCCCATTACCCATTTGCCAAAGCGTAGCGCTTACTGTTCCCACGGAGCACACAAGGCACTATGCTTACACCTTCATGCTTCCATATGGACTCAAAGTTCCTATGGCAGGCTTTCGAGGTTCAAGGCTACCCGTCTTAAAGGAATTTGTTTCATGGCTAGAAAAACGCCCCCACCAACGCTTATCGCTCCAAAATTGACTTTGACCGGGCAAGACATTGAGCGTGCCTTATCTCGTATTGAAGACCGCATTAACGAGCTAAAGGCGTTTGATGTAAGCTCTGTAAGATCAGGTATGACGCCAGAGATAAAAGCACTTGAAGTAGCGATAAAAGATACACTAATTAGATGTTTCGGCGAAAACACAACAGCTTATACTACTTACGAAAGTGCCTCAAAACTAACTTACTATCCTTTAATGATAGCTAGGGATTCAAACCCAAACTACGTCGCACCGGTAGACCGTAACATAAAAAACTCAATTGCCTTGCTAGCACAAGCGCAACGAAGTCTCAAAGAGGATCTCGCGGACATCCAACATTCGTCCGCATTGAGTGTAGCCAACGTTGAATCTACAGAGCCACCATCTAATAAGCCTAATTCCAAGCGAATTTTTATAGTGCATGGGCATGATGACGGTCCAAGAGAAACAGCGGCTCGCTTTTTAGAAAAGATTGGATTTCAACCCATCATCCTACATGAGCAGGCAAACCGTGGTCGCACGATAATTGAAAAGATCGAAGCAAATCGAGACGTGGGTTTTGCAGTAGTCCTACTTACGCCAGATGATGAAGGCTGTGTGAAAGGTGGCGAGCCCGAGCCGCGAGCCCGCCAAAATGTCCTTCTTGAACTTGGGTATTTTATCGGCTATTTAGGTCGCGAGAAGGTATGCGCACTCAAAAAAGGCACGCTAGAAATTCCGAGCGACTTTGCAGGAGTTGTTTGGACATCCATGGATAATGATGGATGGAAGCAAGCTCTGAGTTTGGAGCTTCAGGATGCTGGTTACGAAATCGACTGGAACAAAGTTATGCGCGGCTGACCTAGGATATAGCGCGATACTTAATTACTAATTCATTAATATCGGGGTGAAGAAATTGGCAGCAATCAGAAGATGCAACATCTGCCTTCAGCGCAAGGAGATGACGGAGGATCATATTTTTCCCAAGTCAATTTCTATCCCTCAACAACGACAAGTCACCGAAATCCTTAGGAACATTAAAAACAAAAATGGAAAACCACATTCACGACTTTTCCAAAATGGATTATTCAAAAAAACACTATGCAGCGATTGCAACAACAGATTACTGGGCTCTCTTTTAGATCCAGGCTTAGAAGATATATGTAAAAAAATATCGAACGAGCTTCGTAACGTGCGTTTTCTGATGTCCCCAAACATTCAGGCCACAGATGTCCAATTAAACAAAGTTTCAAGATCAGTGGCAGGACACTTTTTGGCCGCGAGTGACACAGCGCAGTGGCGGCATCCGCTAAGCAGGGCACTGCGTCGCTACGTCATGAACTTTGATCGAGCATTTCCAGAGCAATATCGCTTTCAGATGTGGCTATACCCGTTTAAGCAACAGGCTCTATTAAAAGATCTTTTCCATACCGTTTTCGGTAGCGGGTATGATCCGTTCGGCATATCGGCATACAAAACATTCCCATTAGCTTTTTCCTTTTCAGACCCTATCCTTAACCCCGTTTACAAACTAGATGGCGTCCTAGACGTCTCCTCCTTTCTTAACGGTCCATTAGATCGAAAGGCCAACATCCGATTAAGAGCCGGGGTTACCGTCGACCCCAACTGGCCTTATGCACCTCATAAAAATGGTGTGATTCTTTCAAGCGACAATGGTAGTGTTCAAACCAAACCCTACATAAAAATAAAACCATACCCCTATTAGTTAACCTTAACAGGACCATCGAGTTAGGGTATTTTTATGAATGGTAACTTCCTCTATCATCCACAGCTAACTGTCCACAATTGGTCCAATCTTGTCGTATAACTTTGGCTCATCATTTCCCGCCGCATCCCCCAATCAGGATTTACAGGCACGCTCGCCGAGCGGAGCGTGCCCCTGCCCCATCGTCCATTGACCTGATCCAACACTGCCATCAGCTTTGTAGCGTCAGCAGGCTGAGATGTGGCAAACAAATCATCCGTAAACTCACCCAACTGGCAGAGACTCATCAGCAGCACCTCGGCCTTGCTGTACTTGAAGCCCGGCCGGAATACTCGGTCGAGCGCGTCCACCGCTGCCTTGGTGAGCAGTCGCACATCGTCGGTAGGGTACGGCAGGTCAACCAACACGCCGTTGGCATACTTCGCCTCCTCCGGGTTGAACATGCCCGTGCGGATGCTGACGCGGATCTTCTTGCATAGCGACTGCTGCGCCCTGAGTTTCTCCGAAGCCCGCATGATGTACGTGGCTACCGCCTCCTTGATGGGAGCCAATTCCGTGAGCCGCTTACCAAACATCCGGCTACAACAGATCTCCTGCTTCGGCGGGTCTGGCTCATCCAGCTCCAGGCACGGTGTGCCAGCCAGCTCGCGGGCAGTCTTCTCGATCACCACGCTGAATTTCTTGCGTAGCGTCCAAGGGTCGGCCTTCGCCAGATCCATCGCGGTCTTGATACCCATGGCGTCCAAGTGCAGTTTCATCTTGCGGCCGACGCCCCAGACCTCGGACACGTCGGTGTTGCGCAGCACCCAATCGCGCTTGAATGGGTCGCAGATGTCGACCACACCTCCCGTTTGCACCTGCAGGCGCTTGGCCGTGTGGTTCGCGAGCTTCGCCAGGGTCTTGGTGTGAGCGATCCCTACCCCGACCGGAATGCCAGTGCAGCGCAATACGTGGCTGCGGATCTTGCGGCCGAGGGCATCCCGACCGTTAATCCCGGTCAGATCCGCGAAGGCTTCGTCAATGCTGTAGACCTCGACGGCGGGCACCATCGATTCAATGAGAGTCATCACGCGCTCACTCATGTCCCCATAGAGCGCGTAATTCGATGAGAACGGGACGATTCCGTGTTTCTGCAGCTTGTGCTTGATCTGGAAATACGGCTCGCCCATCTTCACATAGGGCTTGGCGTCGTAACTGCGGGCGATCACACAGCCGTCGTTGTTGCTCAGCACCACGATGGGCACGCGGGCCAGATCCGGACGGAACACACGCTCGCAACTGGCGTAGAAGCTGTTGCAGTCAATCAAGGCGAAAACCGGCTGAACCTTAGACATGGCTGCGCACACTGCAGGTGATGACGCCCCAGATGACCAGCTCGTCGCCCTCGAGCACGTACCTCGGTGGGTACTTTGGGTTCTCCGACAGGAGAATCACCTCCTTCCCACGTATGCAAAGACGTTTGCATACGGGTTCGTTGTTCAGCAGCGCCACGACGATGTGACCATGCGCAGGCTCCATCGCACGATCCACGACGGCCAGGTCCCCTTCAAAGATCCCTGCGCCCTGCATGCTCTCCCCAGCAATGGAGACTAGGTAGACATGCGGGGCGCGAATATTCAGAACCTCATCCAATGAGATGTGCGCTTCGATGTGATCAGCCGCCGGAGACGGAAACCCGGCAGGCACTCGAAACGAACATAAGGGCAGCTTCAAGCCACCCTCTACAACAGGACCTAGAATTGAGAAGCTCATGACGCACGACACCCAAATACTGTACGAACATACAGTTAACTTTGTACAAGGTTGGCGGTCAATTTTGTATAGGAAAAATCTGACAGGCGGGACAGCTCATGTGCGGGAGATTCGTGCAGTACGAGGGGATGGCGGTGTTTATGGAGGAGCTTGGCCCTCAGCTGCCATTGTTCGACGGGTACGACGCGCAGCCAATCAGCCGGTACAACGTGGCTCCGACGACCCGTGTACAGATCCTGCACAGCACAGAGGCACGCATTCACATCACGCCAGTGAGGTGGGGCTGGGCGCCCTTTTGGGCGAAGGGGAAACGTCCGGATCCGATTAATGCAAGGATCGAGACCGTTACGACGGGAAAGTTTTTCAAACAGCTTTGGCCGGCCGGGCGCGCACTGGTACCCAGCGAGGGCTGGTATGAGTGGGTTAAAGATCCAAATGATCCAAAGAAAAAACAACCCTATTTCATCCGGCTGAAGGGTCAGAAACCGATGTTCTTCGGGGCGCTCGCACAAGCCCGCCCAGGTCTGGACGAGCAGGACGGTGACGGTTTCGTAATCATTACCGCGTCATGCGACCAGGGCATGGTAGATATCCATGATCGCAGGCCGTTAGTGTTATCACCTGAGCAAGCGCGGGAGTGGCTTGACCCGGATCTTAGCCCAGGGCAGGCAGAGGAAATTGCCAGAGATCGTTCCCGGCCGGAAGCCGATTTCGAATGGTATGCCGTGGGCAAGGAGGTGGGGAACGTCAAAAATCAGGGAGCACAGTTGTTGCTCCCCTGGAGTCCGGAAGAAACTTAAGCCTGACTACGTTGATCCAGAAGGCGGGCCGCCTCTGGGAATCCCACCCAGCGTGCGTTCTGGTCCAACCCTCGCCCAGCCAACACCACGCCGGCCCAGTGATTCAGATCCACCTCCCCGCGTGCCACCGCCGCCAGCAGCTCGGAGGGGAAGATGTTCAAGTATTTGTCAGCGGTTTCGGCTTCCATGGTCTTGGTCCTTCGTTTGTGTGACCACAGTAACGCTCCAGCGTAATCACATAGCAAGCGGATCTGATCGAGCGCGATAACCATTAGAACAGCCCTCCCAACGCTGCCGGCTCCCAGTTCATGATCACCAGTTCACCGCTGACCTCAGCCTTGGCCTGACGCTGGTTCGTGTTGCTGTACCGTATGTCCAACGTCTCGAAGTGAAAGCCTTCAAACACACGACGGATGTCCGGGTGGTCGTTGATGCTGACCATTACCTTGCCCTTGCAGCGACGCATAAAGTCAGCCATCCGCTCGTAATTTTCGAACGGGAAGTCCACGCCATAACCAGCGGTCTGCCAGTACGGCGGGTCCATGTAGTGGAACGTGTGAGCACGGTCGTAGCGCTCAGCACAATCAAGCCAAGGGAGGTTTTCAACATAGGTACCGGACAGCCGCTGCCATGCGGCCGAGAGGTTCTCCTCGATCCGCAGCAGATTGATGGCCGGGCCAGTAGTCGCGGTTCCGAAAGTCTGTCCGGTGACCTTGCCGGCAAAGGCATGGTGCTGCAGATAAAAGAACCGGGCGGCGCGTTGGATGTCGGTGAGGGTTTCAGGGCGGGTCATTTTCTGCCACTCGAACACCTGGCGGGAGCTGAGCGCCCACTTGAACTGGCGCACAAATTCTTCCAGGTGGTTCTGCACGACGCGATAGAGCGTCACCAGGTCGCCGTTGATGTCATTCAGGACTTCAACCGGAGCGGCCTGAGGTCGCATGAAGTAAAGCGCGGCACCGCCGGCAAAGACTTCGACATAGCATTCGTGAGGCGGAAAAAGCGGAATGAGGCGGTCGGCTAGGCGGCGTTTGCCGCCCATCCAAGGGATGATGGGTGAACTCATTGAAAGCAAGACCTTTACTGTATGGATAAACAGGTGCTAGGCTCGCCGCGCTTTGTGCACGGAGCAGGAGCCTTGGCTGGACTTGCAGGGACATCTGCAGGGACGGCGACCGGATCAGATGTTGGCGCATCTGGCCCGGTCGCTCCTTTTCACTTCGGTGTTGAAACTTCTTTGGCGTAGGCCTGGCAAGCCGCCAGGGCTACCAGTCCCCGGTCGCCGGCATCGGTGATGCCGATAATTCGTTGAGCATGCGCCGGGTCAAGTCGGGCTCTTGCTCCTCCATGAACCACGCCGCCGGCGCCGGCGGTGGCAGGCACTGGGCTGCAACTGGCTGGATCCTCGAGGAGGACTGACAGCCGCAAATCAGAAGTGGCAAGGCGATCGCGCAGGCGAGCCTGATTGGTTTGAGCATCGCTCAATTCCTTGTAGTGGGTTTGTTCGCTGGCTGACAGTCGCTGCTCAAGCGCGAGACGTTTGTCCTGCTCGGCTCGGGCCTGGGTGGCGGCTGCGTTGCTGATGGCGGTGAGGTCATCCTTGTGCAGGCCGGCCTGCTCTGCCAACTGCTTCCCGTAACGCCAGTCCTGGACCTTCCACGCTGCACCGAATGCCAGCAGCACTGCCACCAGTACGCCGACTGCCCAGGCCTTCACGCCCACGGAATTCATGGCACGTCCTTGAAGAAAAGGTGATTGCCCAGGCGCAGGGTCTGGATAGCCTTGGCGGCCCAAGCCGGCGCCTTCGGCATGGTCGTGGCGTAGTAGTGGGTCGCGCCCTTGGTCAGGTCAGGCTCGGTGCCGGAAATCACCAAGTCCGCCGCCCGCTGGGCCTGGGCGAACTGCTTCGGCGGGATCGGCTTGGCGCCACTCAAGTAGGGATAGTTCGGGTCGTTCTTGTTCCAGCAACTGAACTGGTAAGGTGCCTGACACACGCTGGCATATCCCTCGCCCCACCAGGACTTGTCCCGGCCGTCCTCCACACGGTTGCGGATGGTCCAGGCCACGGCGATCTGGCCGGCCAGGCCTTCACCGCGAGCCTCACCCCACAGGGTGCGGGCCAGGATGTCTCGGTCCTTCTCGGAAACAGTCATAACTTTTCTCCAGGCAAAAAAAACCCGCTCGATGGCGGGTTGCGGTTGTTCAATCAAGGCAGGGAGATTGCGGCTAAAGCTCAACGACCTTGAGCGGTTTGGCTTCTTTCTTCTTTTTCTTCCCGGCGGCCTTGGCTTTTCCTTTCTTGCCGCCGTTGCACTCGACGGTGGTGGTCCAGCCAGCGGGGGTAAACATCTGCTCCACTGCGTCCGCCAGATACTCTCCATCGAGGCCGGGCTTGATGCCCTGGACCACAATGAGCCGTTCGGCGAAGACATCGGTTCGCCCGGCCATTTCCAGGCGCACCCCTGCAGTGCTGCGATTGAACGCAGCCAAGCGCGCCTTGGCGGCCTGCTCGGCGGCAGATTTGTTCGGGTAGATATGCCGGTCGGTGTGAACCGCAGGGAGGCCGTCGGGCAATTCGTCATTCCCCAGCTCGACCACCTGTAGGGCGCCCGTTTTCTTGTCCTGGTGTTTGGTGCGTACCGCCTTCTGTGTGTTACGGTCACCGAAGCGGAATTGATAACGGCTCAGATCGCTACGCCCCAGGACTACGGGGCTCAGGTTCTTGCCGCTCGCGGTTTGACTGCCCTGGCGGGGCATCACCAACAGCTTGCCGTCGGCCAGCTTGGCCGTGCAGTCGTATTGCTTCGCGAGTCGAGTGATGAAGTTGTAATCCGACTCGTTGAGCTGGTCGATGCGGGGCACTTTGGTTTGCACGGGACACACCGGCTGCCAGCCATTTCGGGCCGCCACGTCCCGCACGATCTGCTGCAGGGACACATCTTCCCAAGACCCACTGCGCACAGTCTTACCACTGCCACGAATATCACTTGCTTTGCCGCGAATCTCGATAGAATCAGGGGGCCCAGATACGATTACTTCATCGACAATGTAGCCACCCATGCGGGATAACGCTTGGCCGCTGTAACCCATAAAAATTTCTACGCTAGCCCCTCGACTAGGCAAAGCCACAGCCCCATCACGGTCATCAAGACGTAACTCAAACTCATCGGACTCCATCCCTGGTTTGTCCGACGTTCGTAAACTCAACAATCGGTCGTTTATTAATGCAGAAATATTTTTGCCATCTGCAATGATTCGGAACTCAGGCTTCATACTTCAGACTCCAAAAATACAAACCCCGCACTTGGCGGGGTCTTTCAACTTTTTATCGAGTTCGTACATCGTTAGCATGGAGGCCCAAAAAACTTTCCCTCTAAAGCAACATACATCGCATCGAAAAGCTTCCCATTGTCCCCTAAATAACCACCAACAATAATTGGCTCCTCCGATCCGTCAACCGTTATAGCGAATCCGGCATTATAACGTTTGCAGGACAAACCCAAATACTCTGTAGCGACTACTTTTTGCGATTTGAATAGCGACACCATTACCACGAAACGGACCGCATCGTCCGCCTCATAGCGTAAGCCTTCAATCTCGATCTCTCTCATTCCGATATTATCTTTGAAACCCAGCTTCACTTCAGCAATGGACTCACGCCCATCGTTAAGATACTTATCGAACCCAGAAACTATTTCATTAACTTTAGAGGTAATTCGCTGCCATTCTTGGTCACGCGCTTTTTCACCTTCCTCGTATTTGCGCAACAGCTCAAATGCTTTGGTCATTATCCTGATTCCCTTATCCATGGCTGAGCTGGCATCATAATGCCACCCTCTCAGCTCCACAACCAAACTACGGCTTCTGCTTGGCTCTGAAGATCGGGCAGGACAATTAACAAACCAGTACGAAACGGTTGAGGCTCATCAGCCAGCCCTGGATTAGCCGCGAGCACGGCCTCCACCGTACCGTTCAGATGCCCGTAGTAGTGATAACAAACGGTGTCCAGTACATCCCCATCAGACGTTCTGCAGGTCGTTGCCATAGCTCACAAACTCCAGTGAAAAGGATTGCTTGCGGGGAATGCCACCGGCGAGCAGGTGACTTTGTTCCTCCTCGATGTTGAGCAGGCACCAGGTACCCAGCACTTCACCGTAGCCGGTGGTCAGATTCACCGGCTGCAGGCGGCGTCCAATAGAACGCAAAGCATCCAACTGCTTGAGCCCACCCTTGAAGCCCGGAAAAATCGTACCCTTGAGGCTGATTTTGTCCTCCCCCTGGCCGACCGCCTGCTGGGCAATGCTGCGTGTCAGGCGTTCCTGGCCAGCCCAGCGAAACGACGTTTGCCGCCGCAGCTCCTCGAAAGCCGCCGTGTCCAGGTTGAAGTAGTACGGGCGGGCGTTCGACTCCAGCGGTTGCATGATCAACAGATGCGGGAAAGGCTTAACGGCTTCAGCCGCAGGCGTCAGCAGAGGCGCGAAAGCCCCTGTGGGCAGGATGTTGTTCAGCGATGGGCTCACCTGCCCGGCGATGCGATTGATGGCCGCACCCGCCTTCCCTGCTTGTTCCTGGAGCGACCCCAGCCGTTCCTGAATCTGACTGGCCGCATTGACAGCCTGGTTGTACCTGGCGGCAACCTGCCCCACAGCAGACTGAGCCGCGTTGATTGCCCGCATGGTCCGCTGAACCTTTGCGCCGATAGCCGGCCCGATGAAGGGCACACCCTCTAGCTCCGAGGCTGCGCCCGTCATGTCGCCGATAGCACCGTTGAGGGGCCCCAACATGCCGTCGAGACTGGTACGGCCAGACTCCCCCGCCTCAAGCAGCGATTTCAGCGCCGATTGCATTTGCTCCATGTAGGCCATGGCACCTCCTTAAACATGCGGGGCATCGAACAGTTGACTCGACGACTGCCGGGCAACCGTTTCACGGGAAAATGCCTCCATGAGCTGACGTAAGTGCGGTTCCAACTCCCGAGCCAGTTGCGCAGGATCTTTCACATCCCCTTGAACGGTGATGGAGACATTCGGCGCGAAGCTGAAGGCCTGTTCAACCTTCGGTGGCACGGGCGGAGTCGGCTCTGCTGGCTTGGCAATTTCAGGAGGTTTGACCTCTGGCGCATTCTCCTCGCTGCCGAACCAGGACTTGCCCAAGAAGCTGCCGATGCTCTCGCCACCCAGGCCTCCCAACGCTGCACCGATTGCGCCTCCGATGGCGGTACCGATGATTGGCACCACCGAACCAATAGCGGCGCCCGCTGCCCCCCCGGCAAGAGCGCCCGCCAAGCCGCCGGCGGCACCGCCATAGCCCTCGGCTTTTTCGTCTTGGGTGGTGGCGTTGAGCGCGGTGTCCAGGACACCGATCCCTGCATCGAGCACCGAACCACCGGGAATACGCTTGGTGGCCCGTGTCACACTCCTCAACGATTTAACAGCCATACCGAGCGAACCACTGGGCACCGCCTCTGCCGCAGCGGCTAGTGGCACGGCCGACAGCATCCCCACCTTAGGCATGACCGAAGCAACAGGCGCTGACACGGTTGGGACACTCGGCATCCGGACAGGTAGCCGGCGACGGGAGATTGTCCCGATTCCTGTACGTCGACCACGGCGGCCACGCTGACGTCTACGAGTGCCGCCGCCGGGATCTGCCCCTGGGCCGGAACTCGCCCGGCCAATAGCATCGGCGTTGACGACAAACACGCGTTGCGGCTCATTGCTGATTGCCGCTGCTGAATCGGTGCCGGCGCCTAAAAACTTGCCGAGGACACCCAGGCCCTTGTCCACGGTCTTGTTACCAGTCCTCGGTGCCTTGGCGACAGCATCACCGAGGGCACCGGCACCACGCTCCAGCACCCGGCCTCGACTGATGTTGTATAAGCCCTTGCCAATTTTTACGGCACTGGCAGCGCTCTTGAGTGCAATCAACCCAGCGGTGATGCCAGCAATGCCCATTACCACCGGTTGCGCGCCATCCGAAAGCTTGGTCAACCCACGAACAATCGAAGTCAGGCCCTGGGCGACTGCATCCGTCGCCGGGCGAATGGCGTCACCGATGCTACGCATCCCGTCGCTGACCGCCTGACCCAGCTCGTCCCACATCTGTTTCGATGTTTCGCGCCGCTCGGCCAGGTTCTTGTCCAAGATCTCGCCCGAGGATTGCGAATCCTTTTTCAGCTGCTCGTACAGCTCCCTGTTTTGCGAGTAGGCCGTGAGCGCCGCTTTGACCTGCATGTCCGCGAACAGATCACCGGTACGCAGGGATTTCTCCAGTGCATCGAGCGCGGCCTTGGCTTTCTCCGGATCCGTCTCCTTACTGATTTTGGCCTGGGCTTCTGCCATCTTCGCGGCTTTCGCCGGGTCGGTTGCCTGGATGTATTTCATGGCCAGGGCAAAGCTGGACTCCAGCGTCGACATGCCCTTTTGAATACCGGTATTCAGCGAGGCCTGATAATCGATGCCGGCTGCCTTGTAAGCCTTGACCACATCTCCCGAACCGATTTTCTCCATCCAGTTCTTGAGGTTGTTGGCCGCCTCGTCCGAGCCACCTGCAGTTTTCATCTGGACTTGAAGCATGGCCCCCAACGAGCTGACCGCTTCCATGCCAGTGCTGCCGTTTTTCTCCATGCTGGCCAGCAGCTGCGGGAACCACCGGGCCATGTCACTGGCTTCGAAGCTACCCGCCTGCCCCTGGAATGCGATAGCCTCCAGCGCCTGTTGCATCACCTTGGGATCGGTGATTTTGGCGTTCTGCTGCAGCGCCATGATCATGCTGGCCGTGTCGACGCCCGACGCGCCTTGGCCAACCGAAAACTTCGCCGCCATTGGTGCGTAGGCCATCGCTGGTTTGAGGTCCATGCCGGCACCGACCAACTGGTTTATCAGATCCGCCACATCGTTACGGGCCATGCCAGTATCGCGATGGGTCTGAATCACCGTCTGACTAAGTTGTGTTTCTTGCGGCTTGTTGGCCACGTCGGCCTTGATGGCGATATCCCGAATGATCGCTTGGTAATCCGCGCTAACCTTGGCGGGAATCGTCGCAAAGGCTGCGGCGACGACACCTTGAGCAACGCTCGACGTGAGTCCTTTCTTGCCTGCATCAAGTTGCTGATGACCTTTGAGCTGCAGATCGGCAGCCTTGGCTGCCCGGCCGAGCCGCTGGTATTCCTGACCCAACCGGCCCACCTGAACACCCTGCTTGCGCAGGGCATCGAGGTTGCCGTTGAGCTTGCGCAACAGGCCGTCCGCCGAGGCAGCGCCCGTTTCGTGCGCCCGCTTCCATTCATCACGCAGGCGGATGGTTTCGCCAATGGTGCTCTTGAGCACCTTGGTCTTGTTGCCTTTGTCCTCCAGCTTTTTGATGTGTCCTTCAACCGTGCGAAAGGCAGACCCCACCGTCGAACTGACGGCACCGCCAATCACCAGCGATAAAGCTAGCCTGCCTGCCATCAACTACCCCATATTTTAGTCAGTGAGCCACCAGACCATGTCGGAGAACGGCATAGCCAGGATTTCGTCGGCGGAGAAATGCAGCTCGACGGCCAGACGTTTAGCGAGCTGTTTTTGCACTTTCTGGTTGAAGCTCATCATCTTGCACCAGGCGAAAATAACCGGCCTGCAAGCGATTGAGGTCCTTCACCAGTAGACCGTCCAGATCCTTGACTCCGATCTCAGCCAGCGACGTATACAGATACTCGTCCTGTTTTTCTTCATCGGAAGGGAACGCCTCTCGGGCCTTGCGAAGGTCACGCACTGTGGGGGCTCGCAAACTCAACGTATCGACGAGCACCCCGTTGGCTTCACTTGGTACGCTCAGCTTCACAGTCACACGGTCAGCCGCCAGGGTCATCCAGCTTGGGATTTTGGTGTCGCTCATAATGTTATGTCCTTGAGAATAGGCGGGAGGCCGTCGCCCAGACGAGGCACTGGGCAGACGGACAAAAGGAATTAGAGGCCCAAGGCGGAACGCTGGGCGGCGAGTTGATCAACACCGTTGATAACTCGGCGCATGCCGAGGGGGTCGATCTCGTAGACGGTTCGGCCGTCTACTTCGAGCTTGTAATAGGTCAGGCTGACGGCGTGTTTGATCTCAGCTTTGTCGCCCGCTTTCCAGTCGCCCATGTCGACCTCTTTCAACGCGCCACGGAGGGTGACGATGACTGGCGTGACTTTGCCTTTGAGCCCTTTATAGGCCCCCCGGAACGTGCCGTTGAACGCGGTCCCGTCGGTCAAGCCGAAGAACTTCAACGACTCACGCCGCACGCCGGTGGTGGTGAAGTTCGCCTCCTGTTTTTCCATGCCCATGTCCAACTCGACCGGCGCGTCCATACCGCCGCCACGATGCTCTTCCATCTTGAGCGTGAGCTTGGGTAGCGTCAGGCTCGGTACATCGCCTTGGAAGCTGACGCCATCGACGAACAAGTTCAGGTTCGCCAAGGTTTCGGGAATCATTGCCATTGGGGTCGCTCCTTAAGCGGCGGCGTCGAGAACTTCGGTCAGCCATTGGTTGGTGACCTCTACGCGGAAGTTGGGGTTTTCTGCAGGCGGGACGTCGGTAAAGCGAATGTTCCAGTACACCTTGCCCTGTTCGAGTTGACTGGCTGTGTTCAGCTCAGGGTCAGCAAACACCTCGAAGTTGATGATCGCGCCTTGGGCTTTCAGGTCACGCATGAACGCTTGCAGCCCCTCGGTAACGTCCTTGATGTACGTCGCGGTGATGGAGCGATCCACGGCCCACTTGTGGCCGTACAGAATCGCGTCCATGACGATGTCCATAGTGCGCACACGGGTAACGAACGCCCATTTCGGATCGCTCGATAGGGTGCGGTTGCCCCACAGGCGGAAGCCATCGTCACGGATAATCGTAGTGATGTTGGCGTTGTTGAGCAGGTTGGCCCGGCAGGTTTCGTCTCCATCCAAAAACTCAATCGGGCGCGAGGTGCCGGTGATACCGACAAACTCCTTGTTCGAAGGCGAAGCCCAAAAGCCGTACTCACTGTCGGTCCAAGCGAACAAACCAGCTACCCAGGCAGAGCCCGGCGCATCGACCGTAGCGTCCGCTGTGGTATCCCAATACCGAACACCTGGATCGACCAGAAACGCACGCTTGGCGCCGAAGTTATCGGCGTAAGCCATCACCGCCTCATCGGTGGTGTTCGGACCATCCAGGATGGCCAGACCGCGCAGCTTGTCCGCCAGCGCTACCAGGGCCGTGCCAACCGCCAGTGTCGAGCTGTGCTTGGGGGTTACCAACAGCCGCGGCTGAGCGTTGAAACGACTCTTGCCATCCAGCAATGCCTGCAGGCCGGTACGCTTACCGTTGGCCAGCACGCCACCAATGATGGCCGAGGCCTGTTCTGCAGGATCCTCCAGCTTGGCCACTCCGCAAGCGACGATCACCGCCTTGGCTCGGGTGTAGATGGCCTGGCAAGCCTTGGTCATTGCCGAGTCAGGCCCGAAGGCGGCCACCGCTTCGCGCTCGTTGGTGATCATGACCAGGTCATTCGGTTGGGCGCTGTAGGCAGGCGCCGGCACAAAGGTGTCAACCAGCCCGATGATCGAGGACGACGGCAACGCAATGACACGAGCACCGGTGTCGACGTTCGTGACGGTCACGCCATGAAAGAAGCTCATAGAATCTCCAGGTACGAAAAAGCCCCGCAGTACGAGGCCTTGTTTGTGGTGAAGCGGAAAAGAAAACGCCCCGTCGGTGCGGGGCGTTTAAGGGGTTTGTTGGGCGATCCACGCGGGGCGCGTCGGACGAGCAAGAGGATCAGGAAAATCAGCAGCAGCAGGCCAATCCCGAAGCTGCTGCATGTACGCGAGCAACTCACTGAACTGAGCCGTGCTGAGTGTCGTTACACTGGACAACTCCAGCTCATCCCGATGACGCTCACGCAACCACTTGATGGCATTTATTTCTGCATCACGCCATGCTCGTTCGGCGCTGGCCGGAACATCCGGGTCCACAGCTGGCTCGACTAAAATCGGCAGACCTAATTCGTCCAACTGAATGACCTTTCCTGCTGCCTCACCGGCGAGCAGCAATGCGTGCATCGCTGAAGATATCTCCACTACATCCAAAGGGATGCTCTTCACAGAATGTGTGGCAGTGTTGAAGAAGCTACGGGTTTCCGCATGGTAAAAAATAGTCATGACTGCTCCTCAATATCCAATGGCCCACCAGGAAATCCATCCTGCTGAGGCCGTATAGTTATTTTGCAATCGGAGCACCGACTTAGAAATGATGACTGCCCCAGGGGCAAATGACGCAGTGGTCGTCATAGTGGTGAAATTCATGCTCGCGTAGGCGCGAAAAGCTGCGTTAGGAAAAGCCAAAGGAAAGGACACATCCCGAACGGGCCCGACGTCGCCGATCCCAGTCGTCGCTTGCGGTACTCCTGTTAGGGTTCCCCACTGCACGATAAGACCGCCCAGCCATACGGGGAACGCTATATATCCATTTGCATCAAGCAACATGGAGAAACCGAAACGCAGCTTTTTAGGCGTCACAATCGTGGCGTCATCTACTCCGGCATTCACCAGCGTTTGGGTGGCGACTCGTGCGAGCCCGAGCACGCTTTCGGTTGCCTGGACAACCTTCGCAGCAATCGCTTGAAACACCCGTAGAGGACTCATTGGCTTGTTGGTATCAGCGCCGGCCTCCGCTTCGACTTGACTGGCCATAGCCACGCCGTAACCGCTCAGCGTGTTTGGTACCCCGGTCAGTGCCGTCCATCTCAGCGAAGTAAGCCCGCTGCCGTTTCCAGAGAGTATCCCGCCGATCTGGAGGTCGCCGGTAATGCTCCCACCTGACTTGCTCAACGCATCGGTAATACCGTAACCATTCAGAGTGGTTGGGTTGCTGCCATTTTGAACAATCCCCCGCTCATTGATTGTGACTCGGGTGTAGGTACCTACAGGCTTGTTGAGGGGCAACACCTCCAGGATGGCGGCGTCAACGTAAGCCCGAGTTGCCAACACAACTGAAGGATCAATCTTGAGCACGACGCTGTCGCTGCTGGTGACGATGAAGTTCATCCGCACAACCTGCGTGCGACCCGAACCTTGAGGTAAAAGTGGTTTGAAGCTGGGAGCACAGTTTGCGACAGCGACCAGATCCCCATCCGAGTCGTAAAGCCCGAGTTCCCGAATCCAGTAACCGCCCTCGTTATCAGGGATGACTTGCTCGGCGATGATGACCGCCGGATTGACTGGATCGATCTTGAGCTGATTCAACGGGCGGCGTCGCCATTCGTTGATTAGCTTGGTTTGGGATGGGTTGGGAATCGGGTCCGTGCCGTTGGCATCTCCAACACCCATTTCTGTAATTTTCCAGGGTATGCCGAGCGCGTCGGCGTTCGCCTGTTTTGCCATACCCACATTCGTGAGGATTGCAAAAAATTTCGAATTGCCATCAATCATAATAAACATCCAGGGTGTCAATGGTGTGTTCACGTCCCACCAAGCCAAAACGGCCCGTAGCCTCAATGTCTTGCATTACTGGCGGGTAGACGTCGATTTCGTCGCCCTCGTACACGGCAACACCTATGTTCAGAATTCCCTTGGTTTCGAGACTGATCGCCAGCCCTGTCATATGGCGACTGACCGGCCGAGCGTCATCGATCAACCACGTCAGTTCCTGATAGGTTTCTTCACTGATCCCCCCATCAGAAACACCGATCTTCAAAGCAAATGTTCCGGGAACTCCAGCGGGCTGGGTTTGAAACCATTCCACCACTTCGATCAGATAACCGAATGGCTCGACTACCCGACGCAACGCTCCGATGGTGCCTTTATGGGCGTGGACATAGAACGAAGAGCGGATAACCGAACGCTTAACTTCCTCAGGCCATGCCTCGTCCCAACGATCCACAGACCAGGCCCAGGCTAGTTGGTAGAGCAGGTGCGCCGGACAGGTGTCCGGGTTGTACAAGGTTTTAAGCGGCACCTCGGTGGTTTCGTCGATAGCTGCTTCGATGGCCCGTTCGAGCTGGGTACTGTTGAGCGGTAGTAGGTTTTGCATCAGCCACCCCGCGTGACAGTGAAGCCCGAGCACCAGGCCGCTTGTGCCTTGGTGGGTCGGATGTCCTGCCAGTCAGTAAGCTCTACACGGGCAACGCCGCTGACGTGGAGCTGTGCATCAACGGCAGAACGGGCGACCTCAACACCCAGCCGGCGGCGCGGGTTAATCCAGGCTTGCAGACGCGCATTGCACTCGGCGAGCGCAGCCTCGTTTTCCGGGCCCGTGCCGGCCATGTACACCACTGCATTGATGCGATACGGCAGGATCTCAGCGCCCTGTACAGTCAAGCGATCAGCAACAGGTCGCCGATCCTCATCGTTGAGGTAAGCGCCAACTTCGGCCAACAATTCGGGATTAGCCGTGCCATCACCTGCAAGGGACAGCACGGTCACCACCACCTCAGCAGGGGCCGGGCTTTCGGCCGTCGCATCCGCCACCAGACCGGAAGCGTTGCGGGCATGGAGGATGTAGCTGTTTCGCGGTCCGGCCGTGGTGAGCCCCTCGTACCTGAGTTGGATACGTTCACGCAATGCGTCATAACTCTCCAGCACCGTCGGCACTGGCGGCACAGCGGTCGAATCCTCAGCCTGAATGACCAAGCGCTGCAGGCTCACATTGGCAGCCAACTGTTCCAAGTCGGCGCCCGTGGCATGAGCCAGGAACAGCGCCTTGGCCGCGTCGTTGACCCTGGCCCGGTTCTGCATGCGTCGATAGGCACCCAGCTCCAGCAGCTTGGTCACTGGATCGCTCTCAAGTAAAGCGGTCCAGTTGTCACCCATGTATTCGCGGAAAGTCGCCAGCTCTCCTTGATACAGCTCCTCGAAATCCAGGCTTTCCAACACTTGCGGCGCCGGTAGCGCCGAAAGGTCGATAGTGCTCATACGTTCACCTCCAGCACTACGCCGTCGCCAATATAAGAGCCCGTCAGCTGCAGAGTGATCTGGCCATCCACCACCGCAGTGACGCGCACGCGCTCCAACTTCAAACGGGGCTCCCAACGCCCCAGGGCGCGGGCGACTTCAGCCTGCACCGCGCTTTTCCAGCCTTCGTTCACCGGCAGGTCGACATAACGGCGCAGATGGCTGCCGTACTCCGGCCGCATGCGACGACTGTCGACCGGCGTACTGAGAATGTCCTCCACGGACTGCCGCAGATGCGCCGTACCTGACAGCGGCTGCCCCGTGCGACGGTCCATTCCGATCATGATGTTTACTCTGTAAGCGGTTGCAGGTCCGGATGGGCCTTCAGGAAGGCATGTTGCTCATCGCCGCACGCCGTAGCCTGACCGGCGATCACCGGCACGGGCTGGCCGTCGGGCATGATCAGCGTGCGCGAGGTGTATCGGGTGTCGCGGAACACTCGCGCCGGCCCGATGCGGACCGGCGACTCGATTTGGGCGAGTTCAGGAGGTGCCGCTACGGCAGTCGGCCGCTCCGTTTCCGTTCGTGCTTTGCTCATGGGAGGCTCCAGAAATGCAAAAACCCGCACGCGGCGGGTTGTGGATAAACGTCAAGATCAGTGTTTGTGGTTCGGCGTGTTGCCGCTGGTGTCGATGATTTTGCCACCGCCGTTGATGTCGCCCGTGACGCGTAACGGACCATTGATCAGCACGTTCCCGGCGAGCGTGATGTCACCCGCCGAGGCGTTGATTGCGCCGTCCGTGACGGCCACTTCGGTGCCGCCGACCTTGATGGTCACGGTGCCGCTTGGCACAGTGATGCTGTAGGAGCGGGCCTGCCAGTCATAGACCAGCGAGCCACCATCATCGAAGCGCCATACCTCCACATGATCGCGGTTATCTGGCTGAGCACCGGCATTACCATAAAGCCCAGGTACGAAAGTGCCCTGAGCCGGATCGCCGCTCGGGCTGATAAGCGCGCCTTGTTCATTCAGGCTGGGCGAGCGCCAGTGCCGCGCCTTGCCGGCGGCGAGGCTATGCCAACGCACCCAGGCGCTGGTCCATTCCCCACCGTCGGACACTCGAACCATGCCGGCGACCAAGTCCACTCCAACCACCCGGCACGGGATGATCAAACCGGCCAACATGCGATCATGTTGTGCGCTCGCGTAGGTCATTCCATGCCTCCCGGAGGGAGATAGCTGCCCTCGTTTCCAGGTCCAGTGTCAGTGCCGAAGCCCCAGAGCAAGGTGCCCGGCGGCTGATTCGGCCATGGCCATTCCTGATTACCGAGGTGAATCGTCTGCGTCCATTCAACGACCCATACCGCATAGCCGTCCAACTCGGGACGAGTCCAATCTTGGGCGGCCCGAACAAACTCGGCGGCCTCAACCTCAAGGCCCCATGTCTGAATACGCAACAGCACAGCCATTTGTGCGGCGGCGAATGCGGCTTTCTGCTGGCATTCGGCATCCTCACCGCCGACGATGAAGCGCACCTCCAAGCGAGCAACCAGCGCCGTCTCCCCTGTTCCGGGATCTTGGCCGGGCTCCAACTCCGCCAGCTCAATCACCGCAGCGGGCAAATCAATATGATCGGCCATGTAGGGCATGGTCCGCACGCAGGCCAATCCTGGGATCGCTTGGGCGATATGAGCCTCAACGGCCTCATACAAAAGCTCAAGACTGAAATCAGACATGGGCAGATCCTCGCAGATACTTCTGCAGTTCGAAGTTCAGTTCCTGCTCCAGGATCTCAAGCAGGCGCTGATGAGCGCGATTGGTCCACGATTCGAAGTGAGGCCGGACGTCCTCCAGTGAAATCTTGGCTTTGGCCAGGGGGTAACGACTGCCGTTCTCAGCAATCCAGCCCGAACTAGGCCCTGTTCCGCTGGACAATTCGCTGTCGGGGTAATCACTGGCCTTAAAGTGCTTGCTCGCCGTGCGAATCCAGATATCTGCTCGACCGCCGTAGACCTTTTTGAAAAACGCCCCCTGATACCGACGTCCAGCCACCAACACACCCGACCGCGATTGCCTTGGTCGCCCGGCCCGGCTGGCCTCAATCGCATTGATGCCGAACCACAACTTGCCTTGCCCGTTGCCGGAGAGCGGATACGCTCGCAGGCGCTGCCGTACAGCAGACACCGCGATACGCTCCTGTCGGCTGACTGTACGAGCAATGTGGGTGCGCAACCATCGCAGGGTTTTATTGATGGCTCGACGCTGGGCTGCAACGGCAGCTTTGGGGACCAACGCAGCGAAGTCGGCGAACGCCTTCAAATCTGATCGATCCGCCTGCAGCGTAATCATCCCGCTACTTGCTGATTGCTTGAAGTAGCTGCCGACGCTCATGGCGATTTCCTCAACACCAACGTAACCAGACCATCGCCTCCAGGCTCCGGCCTGACGATAATGTAATTACCACCGCCGTCATGCACCGGCAGGTCGACCACGACCTGTTGCCGCTCACTGACCCCCTCGGCGTCTGCCACCCGGATGACCAGGTGTGGCTCACGAAGGCCGGTGTTGATCCGGCCGAGTTTGGGTTGCAACCAGGGAGCGGAGAACATGCCCAGGACTGGTCGGCCTTCGATCAACACCGGGTCGCCGAGGACATCGAATACCGTGTTGTCCAGGTCACCGACCAGCTCGCGAAAGCTCACGATCAGAGTTCCAGCAGGATCTGCGCACGGGGCCGTGTGCACAGGTGCAGCGGGTTGGATTGCGCTTCGCCGGCCACTCCCTTGTTGAACGGCAACGGCTCCAGCTTGCTGTAGTACGGAATGCCCTGGGTATTGACCGTTTCCATGTAGTCAGCCGGAGCGAACACCGAGATGTACAGGTCCGGCACACCTTCAGGGACCAGCAGCGCCTTGTCGTCGTGGACGAAGGCCACACCGGCTACCTTGCCACGGTAGCGCTCCCAGACGATGCCGCCGAACTCGAAACTCTCCCGAGCGTCACCGCGCAATGCCGCCGCTTGCTGAGTGGCGATGTAGGTTTCCTTGACCGACTTGTGAACGATCAGCTTGTTCCAGAAATTCTTGCCGCAGAAGGCGCGGGAGCCGGTACTGGTGACGCTACCCAGCGCGTCCTCTTGCATGTCCAATGCCTCACCGCATTTGACTCGCAGTTCGGTACTCGGGTCATTCAGCCCCATGGACAGTTTTTGTCGGGACACTCCGAAGGCGGCGTACAGGTCCAACAGAGGTGTCGAACCGTCGGCATCCAGAACCAAGCCGTTGAGCGCGCCCATGCGCTGGAATTCGTGTGTAGCGTCCAGCTGCCGGCGCGCTTTTGCCAGCCGGGTGTTCACCACGTCCTGTACTGCTTGCAACTCGGTGCGGGTGCCGAACGCCCGGATGCCCTGGATCTCGTCGGCCTTGATGGTGAAGCGTTCCGGCAGGTGCACGGTGTTGAAAGGAATCATCTTGCGTTTGCTAGCACCGACGACTAGACCCGAAGTACCGCGCTCACCCGCAGGCACCAGGGCCAGCGTGTCGCCATCCTTCTCGATTTGCACTGTCAGGGTAGCAACACCCTCTTCTTGAAACAGGCCGAGACTGCTGATGCGGCCCGGCAAATAGGGTTGTTCGTTGATTGCTGCGGTGAGCGCCGGTACGGCAAACGCTTCGTCGTCAAAAATGGCGATATCGGCCATGGGTACACTCCAGAAATGGAAAAACCCGCCGGAGCGGGTTCAAAAAAGATTGTTTGTAGATCTATCCCTGACGCAGGGCTCGAATTGCATTGCCAATTCCCTCGGCATTCAGGTCCAGTGTTTCCAAGGCAGTCGTGATGTTGTCCGCAACGTCCAATGAACCTCTATCAGCGACCCAGTTGGAAAGTTCTTCAACGGCAGCGCCAATTGCATTCTGATTGATCAGCAATAACTCCAGGGCGCTGGCTAGGGCTTCGTTGTGGTCTGGCATAGAAATCGTCCTTAGTAGGAGTTTCTCTCATGCTAGTTCAACCACTTTAACGAACGATCAAAAAATGCGCGGCGAGGGCCCTTTCCGCGTCGGGATCCAGGCCGGTCAGATGGACTTCGCTCACCTCCGCCAAACGCACCACAGCACGGGCTCGACGTACCACATCGGATTCGCCAAGCGGGCCGAAGAGAATCGCCACGGCGGTTTGCGTGCCGTCTTCGGCTGCAGGGTCGTAAGGGGCGAACTCGCCAGTGGCAGTGATCAGCCCGAGTACTTGCCCTGGATTCAATGCTGGGCCTGCCGCGACGTTGATCGATTCACGCGAGATGTTCCCGGCCCCCTCGGACAGAAGGAATTCACCGGCATGCATCGGTTCCAGTTTGATGGTCATGGTCTTGCTCCTTTCGAGGTATTAGCGCTACCTGACTGCGCCGCCTGACGGGCTGCCCAGATAGAGGTGGGGTCGGGTTGTTTGGCCTGGACCTTCGGGGCCGGGTCTGCGTTGAGCGGTAGGCTGTTGTCGATCTCGAAGCCTTTGCCGCTGCCAACCAGTTTGTCGAACAGACGCGCTCGCACCGAGGCGGCATCCAAACCGGCCGCGACATACTCGGCGCTGAACTCAGGCAGTCGTGCGGCAACGCACAGATCGTTTACGGCTTTGGCGCGAGCCAAACCCGCTAGGACGATGGTCTCGCTTTCAAGCTTGGTAGAGTTGAGCAGCGGCTCGATCAGGTTGCTGATGCCATCCGCCGTACAACGCTGGGTGATGATCAGGGCCAGCTTGGCCGAGTCCACCACCGGAGGTTCATTTGGCGGATCGGAAGGATCAGGCTCGTTATCCGACTCAGGCGATTCATCAAGCTGGGCGAGCAACTCAGCCGGGGCATGCTGGTATCGCTGCAGCACCGCGCCCTGCCCCAGGCACGCCTTGACCTTCACCCCGTCGCCCACCTCATCGGCCAGCCCCAGGGCCACCGCTTCGTTGGCGGTCAACCAGGTTTCAGCCGCCACCAGACGCCGTAGCTCGGCTTCGTCGATGTCTGGCGCCTTGGCCTTGTAAGCCGCGATGATGGCCTCCATGGTTTGGTCCAGGACGTCGGCCACCTTGCGGAAATCTTCGGCGTCCCCTGCCGCATAGGTCCATGGGTTGTGAATCATCAGCATGGCGTTGGAGGCGATGACCACGCGGTGCGCACCGCAGACCGCGACACTGGCCGCGCTGGCTGCCAGGGCATCGACACGGCCGGTGCAACGCTCGCCCAGGCGGGACAACGCGTTGTGCATCGCCAGACCATCGAACAAATCGCCGCCGATGCTGTTGAATGCAGCGATCACCGGCGAGACGCCGTCATCCATGGCGCGCAGATCTTGCACGAACTGATTGGCGGTGATGCCCCAAGTGCCGATCTCGCCGTAGACGAACACTTCGATAACCCGCTCCTCGGCTTCGCCGCTCTCCTGCATGGCGTACCAGGTCTTGTCCTGGACTGTCACCCGCTCGCCGGCTCTATTGTAAATGCGCGGAAGCGCTGGTTTGCTCATGATTGCTCCTTGTCGTCAGTAACCTCGACGGCTTCGTGCGTGTTGTAGTTGAGGCCCAGCGCCTGGGCTCTGGCGTTGTCGGCTGCGTTTTCCGCATCGACGGTTTCGGCGTCATAACCAGTACGGGTGACCATCTCGCTGCGTGAAGCGAAGCCGGCTTGTACTTCCATCCGGCGAGCCTGCACGTCCTGGACGGGCTGGATGTAGGCCCAGCCTTGCGGTACCCAGCGTGTGCGCAGGTATTCGCGGCGCCGTTTGGCGTAGTCGTCCAACACCAAAGCACCGGACAGGAACGCCATGTCCATCCAGGCGGCACGGATCGGGCGGCAGAGCTGATGCACATAGACACCGAATTGCAGTTGTTCCAGGCGGCGCCGGAACTCGTTCAACACGACGCGCAACGCCCGGTCATTCACTTCGCGCATGTCACCGGTGAGGATCTCGTATGGCGTGCCAGTACCGGCCGCTGCAGCCATCAGTTGTTGGCGCATAAAGTCGGGATAGTTATTGCCTGCGTCCGGCGGCTTGGAGAATTCAACCTCTTCACCGGGCCCCAGCTCCTGCATGGTGCCGGGCTCCAGCGCGACCATGGGCGTAAAGCCGTCACGGTCAAAGCTCAGCGGCTCACCGGTAACAGGATCCCTAGGCACCGGGCCAGAGTCCGGTGCCGGGCGACTGATGAATCCGGCGAACAGGTTTGCAACCTCCTGCCGGAACAGCACTGCGTCGTCATAGTTATCCAGGCTACGCAGGCGTTTCAGTACAGGAGACAGACGCGGTACGCCGCGCAATTGCCCCGGTTCTACCGGTTCGAAGACGTGCAGTACCTGCGATGCCGGCACCCGTACCAACTGGTTGTAACCAGCATTCAGCGATACGCCTTCGCGGGGGTGCGACAGGTACATCCAGTAGGCCACCCGTTTGCCCTCCGCATTGAACTCGATGCCAGCACGAATGGCATTGCCGGTGCGTGTGGTCTCGAATTTGTCGTGGGGCACGAACTCCGGCGCGAGGATCTGCACCTGAAGTGGCACCGCCAGCCCCTCCTCCGGACGGCGTGGTCGTAAGCGGACAAAGCATTCGCCGGAAGTCTCGACGGTGCGAGCGACCAGCGCCTGCTGCCCGTAGAAGTCGGTGTGCTCATCGGCGTCCGACTCGTCCACCCAGTCATCCCATAGCAGCTGTAGCAGCTTACGAAGCGAGTTGTCTTCGGTGTTCGGCCTGGGCGTGATGCCCGTGCCGATCAAGTTGCTGACGCGTTTGTCGATGACGTTGAAGGCATACGGGTCGTTGCGCACCGCCGCCCGTGACCGGCCGCGTAAGTTGCGCAGTGCCGGTGTGTTGATGCTGTTGATTCCGTTGTCGGGTGCATCCCAGCCAGTGGATCGGCGACCCTCCCCAGCGCCTTCGTAACTGGCCTTGATGTTCGACGGCAACAAGAATCCGCTACGGCTGAGCGTCGGATAATGTCGGGCCATCAGACTCCTTTGCCTCCGTGATAAAGCCGGACTACGCGGGAGCGTGGCCCGGCCGAGTTGACCAGAGAGGTGCGGATCTCATCGCGAGCCTTGATGAGCTCGTCGACGGTGCGGTACTCCACGGTGCGGTCGGTGTAGCGCACGACTTTCTCACCGCGAGCGATGGCCGCCTCAACCGCGTCGAGGTGCTTTTGTGTAAAGGACATATCAGCGTCTCTTCAGATAGCCGCTGGTGGAGCTGCGGCGTTGAGGGGGTGGTGCAGCGGGTCGTGGTTGAGCCACTTGAGCGACAGGTTGTGGTGCTGGTTGTGGCATGGCCGCCGGAACCGGCTGAGTGACTCGTTCACCCTGCACGGGCTTGATCCCCAGCGCGTCATCGAACAACCCAGACTGCGCGAGGGCCTGACGGACCCGCTCCCAGTCATGTTCCTTGTAGCGGTTGATGCCCAGGTAATGCGCCATGGCAAGGCAGTACACCATTAGGTCGAGGGCTTCGTTGCGCTCGGCCTTGCCCTTGACCCATTCAATGCGCTTGTGACCCCGCACGTAACGGGCGACCTTACGTTCAGCTACGCACTGCGCGAAGAAGTCGTCCGGCAGGTCGCTGGCAAAGTGCAGCGCGCCCGGGCCGGACTCGAATGGGTAGCGGTTGTAGATCCAGTCTTTCGCCGTGTCGGTACCGACAAACCACAGCTCGGCACCGTTGCGTTCGGTCTGGCCTTTCCAGGTCACATCCACCATCGACGGCCGCTGGGCAATGACCGGCTTGCCGGGCCTGCTCGCGCCCTTGATGGCGAACACGTTTCGCCAGCGGCGCACACGGCAGAACTGGTAGACCTCGTCGGTGTGATGACCGCCGGAGTCGACAGCCGTTGCCAGAATGCCCAGGCCAACACCGCACGGATGTCGGTACTTGGCCTTGAGCAATTCATCCAGCGCTGCCCAGGTGCGATCATCTGCCGGGTCGCCCGAGACGATCTGGTAGTCAATGACCCAGCGCTCCATGCCGACGCCCCAGCCCATCGCCATGAACTCAAGGCGGTTGGCCTGGACGTCAACGGCGCCGGTGATCATCAGCACGCCGGCCGGCATCGAGCCGAGGGTGAAATTTTCCAGGCGTGCCCGGTGCATCAGGGTATCGGCCTTGGTTTGCTCCTGGGCGCTGTCCCAGACCTTCGCCAAACGGGTGTTGTAGAACACCTGCATAGGTTCAAGGTCGCCCTTGGCCTGGGCTTTTTTGGCCTTCTCGAACTGCTTGGCGAGGGACTTCCAGTCCATCCAGCCAAGCGGTGAATACAAGGCGTTGAGGGTAAACCCCACCGTCTCGCCGTCACCCTCGGCATGGGCGCGCCATTCGCCTTTGGCGAGCATTTCGGCCTTGTGGTACTCCTCGATCAGCACGTCACAATCAGGGCCGGCGCACTGGTAGTGCACCACGCTGAAGTCCCGCGAGTAGTGCAACCGTTCCCATTCCAAGGTTTGCATGTGGCCGCAGGTGGGGCACGGCACGTAGTAGTGACGCTGGTCGCTGCCCTCGAAAAGGTCGGAGATCCGCGAGGCACCCTTGATGGTTGGCGAGCTGGAGAAGTAGAACTTCGCATTGCGACCGAACGTACTGCCCCGCGTTTCCGCCAGCTCGATGGGGTCACCCTCCTCGCCGATGTCCACTTCCCATCGGTCGATTTCATCGCCGTAAACGTAGCGCGCCGACAGCTCCGAAAGGTTGGCCGCAGAGCCGGCTGTGGTGACGTACAGCGAACCGCCTTCGAACTCCTTGGTGTCCATGGTGTTGCGTGAGTCTCGCGAGCGGCTGGAGGCCACTCGTTCGCGCAGGACAGGCGTAGCCTTGATGGTCTTGCCTATCCGTGAGGAGACCCGCTTCGCCAAGCCCAGGCTCGGCAGCAACGTCAGGATGTTCGACGGCGCCATGTGGATCAGGCCGCCGATCCAGTTCAAGGCGATCTGGGTTTTCATCAACTGCGAGGCGACCATAGTCACCACGCGCTTGCAGGGGTGAGCCGGTGACAAGCAACGCATGGGTTCGCGGGCATACGGCGTGCGCGACGTGCGGTACTGGCCGGGCTCGGCGGCGCCGGTATCACGCGGGATGCGCATGTATTCGTCGGCCCATACATCGATCCAGACATCCGGGTCGGGACGCAGCCCACGGAAATACGCCTCGCGGTACACCTCTGCACCGTCAGGAATTTCCGTGGGCATAGGCTCAACTCGTGTTCAGGGCGTGTTCAAGGTCCGCCGAGGACAGGCGCTCCGCGTCCTCCAGCGTGCGGCGCAAGGCCGATATCAGGTGCTTTTCGATTTCCCAGGGGTCGGTCATCACCGCCAGCTCCGGCGCCAGCTGTGGCGGCATGCCGAACAGCTGATCGCGCAGGAGGCGGCCAGCGTTGTAGGCACCCAATTTCACAGCGGGTAATGCGACTAGCGATCCCTTGGCTTTGTGCAGCTCGATTTCCGCGAGCTGGGCCAAGTTGTGCTCGCGCAGAGCGCGGGCTTTCTGGAAGTCAGGGAGCTGCCCCGCAGGGGTGTTCGCGGGCGGCGGCGCAGCCGTGCAAGTCGGCTCAACCGAGGTTGAAAGCTGGCCGTACACGTCACGCTGGATCCGGTCCTGCTGGTGACGCTCGGCGACGGCGGCTTTGCTCGGGTCGGCAGTGTCGCGAATCAACGCTTCGCTGGCCTGAATATCGACTTGTTTGCCGTCGGCACTGAGCACCAGCCGGTTGTTGTTTTTCAACCAGGTGATGTAACTCGGTGCCCTGCCGATCCGGGCCGCGAAGGCGCTCTTCGACAGGTACTGTGGTTCTGTCATGAGCCCTCCCTTCAACGGCTTTTCAATGCAGACCTTTCAATTTCAACGGGTTGAATTTCAGTAAGCTGGCAACCCTGCCGCTAACGCTTTCCCGCGGGTTTGCGACCCCGTGTCCCCTGAATGTTCCCAGGGTCCCCGGCGCCAAAATCACCCCTGCCCACCGCCAGTCGGCGGTGCCTCTGTTACACCGAGCCGCTTGGCGGCCCAGCGTTCGTAAAGCCCGATGGCTACATCGGCACCGGCCATCGCCGTGATGCTCCCCAAGCTCCCTGCCGTCCAGAGTGACATGCCGGCGGCAATCATCAGCATCATCGCTGACACCCCGCAGACAACGCAGGCCCCGGACCGCAGCGCCAAGCGCCTCAACAACACCCATCCCCGCGCCCCATCTTTGTCGGCTCGCCACATCTCCCCCGACACGCCGCCGACCAGAGCCAAAAGAATCACTAACCAGATCGGCATCTCTGCCAGCGCTTGCTGCTCGTTCGTCATTGCCCCGCCCCTTAAACGCAAAAACCCGGCTCAGAGGCCGGGTTTGGTGTGTGGTGTCGGCCGCTTTATGCGGTCGCACCTATCGAAGATGAGTACTTTTTACAGGTCGATTCCGGTGGCAGCAACCCCGTTTTAATGCCACCCGGTGAATGTCTGGTGAACGCCTAGGCAATGTCGGCGAATATCTTTATTTCGGCTTCCAGCGCCTGCGGCGCTGTCCTGCCTGTCCCACTATCCTTGGTCGAAGTGGGACAGCTACAGGCGCCTAAAATCGGGGCCTGCCCCACTGTCCTACCTTATTTTCTCTTCTCTCACGTAAAGAGAAAAAGCTAAGAGCACGCATGCGCGCCATGGGCGCGTATACGCTCCCGCTACGCTCACACTTGGGCGGGATGTGCGGAAAGGTTGGACGGTAGGACAGGCCAACAACAACGCGGCCCGCGCTAGTCCAACTGCATCAAAGAGCAGTGGGACAAGGCGAGCCGGTAGGACATCCTCGGAGGCAGACAGGATCAAGCAGCGATCCCCATCAGCAGCCAATAGATGCACAGGTGCGCGTCATGCAGACGCTGGTAATAGGTGTCACGTCCGCAACCGCAGTGGGCATACTTCAAGCGCATGTCCGTGTCGAGGTTGCAGTAATGCTCCCGAACGATCTGCGCATGCAGAGGTTCGAGATGTTTGGTCACAATCAGCTCGATATCCAGCGAACCCTCCAGGGGCGCACGGAATGCCCGTCGGCCTCGAATCAGTTGCCCGTTGCTCTCCATCATCATGGCAACCATGTTCCCGCCGGCGAGGCCACCGGCACGGAGGTCGCTGTGAAGCTCCTCGGCCCATTTGCGGAGACGTACATCGATCTCTTTAATCATCGAAGCATGGCTCCTCGACCGGCTGCACTTTCAGGTTCGATGTCCTGCCCCAATCTTGTGGCTTCTTGTATCCCCAGGGCCGGATGCCGCTCTTAGGCAACGCGGGTAGCCGGACCTTGCGCCAACCCAACCGATGCATGATCGCTCCAACGCGCATCTGCTCAGGTTTGCCCCAATGTCCGTAGTCCAACTTCAAAGCGCCCAGCAGAATGTCGGTGCCGGTTGCCGTCTCGCCAAGCTGGGAATCCTCGAGCCAAGCCAGGATGGGGCCTTCCCACTCATCCACCACAAAGCGCTCTTCCTGGGCCTCGGCGAACAACGGCGCCTCCTCCCGATTGACCCACCAGATATCGCCGGACTGATAGCAAAACATCGCCTCGGCCCACAGTTGGTCGCGGATCTCGCGCAGTTGCTCCAGGTCCACTTTGGTACAAGCGACCGGCCAATAACGCCGGTTGCCTGTGGCGTCCTTTAGGTATTCGTCCTGGTTCGTCGTACCCACGAAAACACACTGGCGTGGCACGTCCATCGTTCTGCGGCCATAGCTTTCCCGGTAGGTGTCGGTTGAGGCGGAGAAGAACTGCTTCGCCTTGGTGGACTCAGCCTTGTTGAAGCTGTCCAACTCTCCCAGCTCGACGATCCATTTGCCACGTATGGCCTGGAAGCCATCCTTGTCACCCAGGGCGAAGGGGGTATCCATAAACCAGTCACCACCCAACACCGACATGGCCGTGGATTTACCAGCGCCCTGCGCGCCTTCGAGAATCATCACCGAGTCTGCCTTACAGCCCGGCTGCATCACCCGGCCGACCGCAGACACCATCCAGCGCTTACCGACCTTGGAGCTGTAATCCGAAGGGGCAACGCCCATGATGTCTGTCAACCAGGTATCAAGCCGTGGGACCCGATCCCACTCCAGGCCGTTGAGGTAGTTGCGCACAGGATGAAAGGCGTTGTCATGTGCAACCACACTGACCGCCTCGATCACGCTGCTGGCCTTGACCCGCAAGTTGTACTGCTGGGCGAGCCACTTCATCACCAGCATGTCATCGATGTCAGCCCAATCACCGACGCCACCGCCATACGGGGCAGCACGCAACTTAACGATCTTGGAGCTGAAAGCACTGAAGCCGATCACACCGGCCCAGCGCTCGTCGTTGCTCAGGATCAGCTCTACGTTTTGCATGTGGGCGATCAACATGCCGTTTTCGGTCCGGGCCAACCGGTCTTTCCAGCCACCCGCTGCAGGAGGCTTGACCACCGCCAGCACCTGCCGACGCACCGCCTCCAAACCTTCGGCACAATGAAGGTCGTTGAAGTCGGTCCACTTCTCCTCCCGCTCACTCGAAAAGATCGGGCCGACAACCTGACCACCCACAACCGTAGCCGCGTTATTGGCCTTCTCTTCACCTGGGTTCCAGGGATCGCCATTCGGGCGCTTGGTCTTCCAGTCATCGTCACGACAGATGATGATCGGGCGCCCTGGAAAACGCTCGCGCATGATCTTGGCGACAGCCAGCAAATTGCCCGCATCAAAGGCCACCGCAACCGTGAGAGAGGTCGCCATATGCAGACTAATGCCGGTGGCGTACCCCTCACATTCGAGTACCGACTCACCCGGCTCCGGGTGCGGACCGATCAGAAGAAAAGCCCCCTCCTTCGACATACCGTAGGGCCAATAAGACTTGTCCCGGCCGGTTTTCTCTTGCTTCTCGGGGAATATCACTTGCAGCCCGACGATCTGGTCCCGAGCGTTTTGCATGGGCACCAAAACCGCGCCGGAGCGCGGAGCATAACGAACGCCCAGGCCCACGATCTGCTTTCGATCCAGGTAAGCGCTACGGCCTTTCTCGGGCATCCGCTTGAATAAACCAGCAGCACGGTTAGCCGCTCGACGGGCAGCGTTGGCAGCCTTCTCGGCGGCCTTGCGCTTGGCCTCCTCCTGACGAGCACGCATGACTTCACGCTCTTCAGGCGTCATCCGCCCGGGCTTTACCTTGATCTTTTGCGTTTCACCTGTACGCCAGTCGCCGAACGCACCGAAGATCAGGGTTTCGCCCTTCTTGGTGCGGTGCTCATGTAGAACGTACCAGCCGTTTTTCTCTTTGCCTTTGTCCTGGGCGGTCTTGCATCGAGTCAGCTCGCCGTAAACCAGCGGCCGCGCTGGCTCCATACCAAAGTCAGCAAATTGATTCAGCACGTCATCGAGCATACCGAGCCTCCCGCAACTCATTGAAGGACTGGCACGTCACACAATGAGTGCAGCCCTGCAAAGCCAGACGGCGCGCTTCAGGAATAGCGCTGCCGCAGCCGTCACAGAACAACAAGGAATGTCCGGGCAACTTCGGCTTGAATGCGTTACGAGCAGCAAGTGCCTGATCGATGCGTTCCTGTACCAGGTCGTTGGCAAAATCAGCGATATCAGCCACGGCTGTCACCCCGCGTTGTCTGGTTGACGTATGTGGCGCGGTTGAACAGTCCTAGTAGCCCCTGGATACCTCGAAACACCTGCAGGCGTATCGCGGCCAGTTCATGGTCGCTGACCACCCCGTCCCCGATGCTCTTGGCCCAGGTGTCGGCCAGATCTGCCACCTGCCGGAAATACTCAGCGAGCCCGACGGTCAGGGTTTCCGGCATGTCACTGGTGTACACCTCCGATAGTTCATGCCAGATCGTATCGCCAACCAGGGCATGCACCGCGTCCAAGATGCGCCTGTCCTTTGTCAGCTCGAGGATCTCGCCAAACTCTTGGATATTCACCGAGTGGCTGGGGTGCGTGGGTGAAAGCTTGTGCTGTAGCGTGGTGGGGTTACGGCCGGTAGTGGCGGCAATTGCAGCGGCGCCGCCTGGGTAATCCCGTGCAGCATGGTAAAGCGCCAAATCGAGCGGCAGGATTTCCCGCTGTGCTCGTTCGACGCAACTCAGAGCGATTCGGCTCATGGCATTAATCCTTGAAAGTTGCCAGTGCCGCGCGACATGCAGTGGTGATACATTTGCCGCGTGGCTTGAAAGGGCCCAAACGCCGGCTAGATCTTTGGGATCAACACCGGCACCGTGCCGGGGCGAACAATCCGTTGCTCACCTCTGGCGCAACAGCTGCCCAATCTGTGGTGGAAAAGGCAGCAACACCAAGGCTTCCGAGCCTTGGAAAGCGCGGTAAAGGGAGGCGGTTTAGCATGTGGTGTGCTCGCCCCTCTTCGTCGCGACCCGGCAGCGCTGTGGTGGTGCGTGCCGGGAGGAACTGGGCGACCTTTGGGTCGCCTTTTTTCTAGTCACGCTGCTTTGGTACGAAGAGGATTCTCGACGATACCGAAATGCTCCAGAACTTCAGCCAGCGACACACAGCCTTCGCTTTCTTTGGACAATGCCTTAATCAGCGAAACGCTAGGATCCTTACTCGCGTACTTGATGTGAAGGCGAAGGTAGCTGATGGCTATTCCACAGCGAGCTGCGTAGGCCTCAAGCCCCTTCGAATCGAGTCCATCAATGTAGTCACGTAATGTCATAGGGTCACCTCCGAACCAAAAAAATAACCCATGAGGTTATTTTTTTCAATACCTGATAGGACATTCACCTTCAAGGTTAATCCGGCCAGAATCGACGAATGAAAATTTCCGATACTCGTCTTCAGAATTTCCGCAGGGTCATGTCAGAGCAAAAGCTCCGGTTGACAGATATCGCTGAGCTTATGGGGAAGGCTCCCGCCCAGGTTAGCGCCTTCGGAGGCAAGAACCCTACAAAGGGTATTGGCGACCAAATTGCTCGAGAAATAGAGAAAGCATTACATCTTCATGATGGATATCTTGATATGCCGTATGGGATGGGGGAATCTCATAACGCAACAGTGCTAAGCCACACAGGACGTAAGCTACCGGTTATGGGTTCGATAGCTGCGGGAGTCTGGTGCGAGCAATACGTGAGCTTCGATCCAAGAGACGCCGAGGAGTGGATTGATGCTCCAGGGCCAGTAGGACCTCGTGCTTTTATCCTTCGAGTTGAAGGCATAAGCATGGAGCCTAAGTTTATTGAAGGAGACAAGATAGTAATTGATCCATCACTAGAGGCACTCCCCGGCCATTATGTAGCCGCAAAGAGAAGTAGTGACGAAGCGACTACTTTGAAGCAGCTAAAACAAGAAGGCGGGGAATTATATCTCTACGCAGTTAACCCTGACTGGCCAGAAAGAATAATACGAATGACTGAAGAGTGGATTATTTGCGGAAGAGCGCGCTGGAAGATATCGGACCTTTAACCTTCTATTTCTTTATATTGCCCTCCTTTAAGGTGAAACCATGGATGGATGTGCACGGCCGCTCAAGGCTGCCAAACCCAAGCCAATAAGCACAGCCCCTCAGGAGTGCGCATCACCGATTCAAAGTGGTGATGCAACGAACAAAGATCAGAAAACATCAATTGTAATAAACAACAATTTTCCGCAACCCGAAAAGATCACAAGTGCCCAGACTATTAGTTTGGCTGAAAATCAAAGATTAACTATAAAACTCGAATCAGACACCGACTGGCCTTCGGTATTGGCAACTTTCGCGGTAGGAGTAGCTATTGCATGGTTTGCTTACAACAGCCAAAAAAATCAAATCAGATCTAGCTTAGCAAATTTTCGACATACTTGGCAGGCTGACCTGCGCTCAAATCTCGCTCAATTCATATCAAAAGTATTTTTATTTCACGCCAACATCAGAAGAAAACATAGACAAGATAGCGAGCAGACACATTACGAACTTTACGGCGAAATCCTTCGATCTCAGGCAACCATAGAGTTAATGTTGGACTCTACAAAAGAGTACTCTAAAGAACTAACCAGACTCATGGAAGAAACTATAAGCACCGTTAAAGATAGTCCAGAAAAGATAAATCAAGTCATTCATGAGCTCAACCAAAAAGCTAATGAGGTGCTAGAGCTGGCATGGAAGGACATCCAGGAGGACGTGGGTGTAAGGAAAAAAGGCCACATCCAAAAATCAATCTGGAAGGTATTTTCACGTTGACATGATAACCTCAAAGGTTAATTATTGCCTCACTCTTCCACCACAGAGCGAGGCAAAACCATGCACACCACTGCATCCCTACACGTCCATCCGGCCGTTGCCGATCCATCCCGCATCTTCGAAATAAGGCGCTTGGCACGCAGCCACGGCTGCGCCTTCATCCCGTCTAAACCCAAACCACAATCGCGTACCGCACCGACCTCCTTCGACCCAAACGATGGAGGCCGGGCAGCATGAGCAAATACAAAATCGACAACCGGACGCTGACTCTGCTCAGTGCCCAGGTGAACCTGAGCGGGACTTTCAACCACACCTTACGGTCGGCACCTCGGCGCGATGTGCTGGCGTTCCGATTGAAGATTGAACGCAACAATACCGACAGCACCTTCACCGTTGAGCTTGGATCAGAGCGTCACACGCTGACACTGCCCAATTCGAAGAAAAGTCATTTGATGTTGGCCGACTTCATTGAGGAGATCGTGAACGGCCCTTTTGATTCAAATGGCGAACCGCGCCCGCACCGGCATGCAGAACGAGAGTACGGCGTCTTCAACTCCCAGCAGCGAAAACAAGTCTTCAGACTTGTTTGCAAGGGAGGCTTCATCGACTTGGACCTGGGCTTTGAACTACCGATTCGAGTCGCCGTGCACCGGACCCGTACACGCCAAGGCATCACCGTAGTCATGAGCATCGGCGTTAAAAGCCCTCGAACCAAGTGCTTCACCATATACGGCCTCGACGAAGAGCTTTACGAACAGATGTGCGAGTCCATCAATCACCTGGCTATGCAGGCGACGCCTGCTGCGTATGCCGCTTAGGAGGATGGATATGGAGCGCAATCTCGAAAAGACCGCCAAGTACTTCGGCCTGACCCGCCCTGCCCTCATTAAGCTCATGCGCGAGAAAGGCTTGCTCACCGACCGCAATCTGCCGGCGTTCCCAGTTCGGGATCGTGAGTATCTGCGCGTCAAGGACAGCAACTGGTACCACGAAACGGCGGGCATGCAGTACAGCCAATCGACGCGGGTTCGACAGGCCGGCATCCGCTGGCTAGCCGAGCAACTGGGCCTCGACCTTCCTGCCATTCCGGCAGACAACCGTGACGTGGCCTAGGGAATACGCCCGCCAGATCATAGCACTACGCACCCGAAAGGAGCGCAACGCCGCGCTCCTTGAGGTGCCGGAGCACCTGCGCGAGCTGACCAAACGCCATTGCCTGAATGCCTGGAATCACCCGGCCCGAAACAAACGCATGGAGAGCTCAAAGCCTCATGACTAGCCAGCCTCAAAACCCGCTGCGCCTGATGCCAGCACCGGAGACGGCCACCGTCGAGCTGCTGTATCGCACCTTCGGCGACGTTCTTATCCCCCTCGAAAAGCTGCGCGTGCAGTACTTCCGCAACCTCAATGAGCAGTCATTTGCTGCCGAAATCACCAGCGGCCGCATTCAACTGCCCGTGACCACGCTGGACAGCAGCCGCAAGGCACCGAAGTACGCGCATATCCGCCACGTCGCGGCACTGATCGACATTCAGGCCTACAAGGCCGACGAAGTCCACGCGAAGGCCCAGGCCGACGCAACCGAAGAAGCCTAACCGTAACGGCTGCCACCACCAGCCACCCACCAGGAGCACACCACATGACTGCAATTCAAATCTGCGCATTGATCGGCCTGATAATCGGCGCGGCCCTCATCTACTGGACCGGCTACCGAGGAGGGCTTATTGACGGCCGCGTTGAAGGTATCGAAGAGGGCACGAGCGACGAACGAGCTTCCAACGCCAAGACCATCCGCGAACTCGAGGCATCCCTCCAGTTCATCCGTGCCGATCACAAGCACCTCGCAGCCCATGCGAAGCGGCAGAGGGAAAGCCAAGCCTTCGGTCCTCAAGAGCGCCAAACGCTTATGCAGATCGCCGAAAAACTGAGGCTGGCCTCTGACACCTTCCGCGCCATGAGTTCGAAGGCACAGGCACAGCAGGCGCTCGACCTGCGCGAGAAAGCACTGGCCATGGCCGCTCTGCTGGATCAGGCCAAAGTGGAGGACGCAGCATGAGCCGTCATAGCCCGATGCTACGCCTCTCACCTCAAGACGCTGGCGTGCTGCACCAGCGACACGCCAAAGCTACCGCCGAACTGCGCGAAGTGACTCGATTCTGCAAAGAGTTCGACCGGCAACTGTCGCTGCTGGTCGGCTACGACGCCCTGCACAAGTTGCACAAGGACACCCAGAACGCCCTACTGCTCGCTGATTTGGTCAAGGAGGCAGCATGAACTGGATCCTCACGCATACCGGCAAACGCTTTGACCTGTTCGAGCCGGACGCCGGCATGATCGACCCACGGGATATTGCTCACTCGCTGGCTCACCTGTGCCGCTTCAACGGCCACACACGCGAGTACTACAGCGTTGCACAGCATAGTTGCTTGGTTGCGGATCTGGTGCCGGCCGAGCACAAGCTCGCCGCCCTCCTCCACGACGCCACTGAGGCGTACCTGGGCGACATGACCCAGCCACTCAAGGAGTGGATGCCTTATTACCGTGGCTTCGAGGACGTCATATGGGGGCGCGTTTGCGAGCGCTTTGGCATGGAGATCGATCTTCCCGCAAGCGTGCGCCAAGCCGACCTGATCGCCCTAGCCACCGAACGCCGCGACCTTATGCCTCCCGACCCGGTCACCTGGGATTGCCTTGTCGGCGTTGAACCCGCAGCCGAACGCATCCGGCCATGGTCCCCCACCGAAGCCCGGCTCACCTACCACCAGCGCCTGATGGACCAACTCGCCATCGAACATCGGAGGAAAGCGGCATGAAGCATGTACAGAACAACACTCAATCCCAGGCCGCTTTGCTGCGCAACGCTAGCAGGGTCGACGCGCCTGTTAAAAACAGTCTCTGCTGCGCAGCAGCAGGCATTATTGATCCTCTGCGCGCCACTGCCGAGGCACTTATACCCCACGAAAAGCTGCGCGGGGCAGCGTCCCCTGAAGCAACGCTGATCGCTCAGAATCGCCCGCTCGCGCAGCCTGTCGAGGGATATAAGCAAGGAGGCCGCGTATGACTGCCTTTCCCCAAACGCCGATCACCACTGCCGTCATCACCCAATTCGGCCTCAACCTTACGGGTAAGATCCGCGTCGACCTGTTTGCCGGTGGTGGCGGAGCAACCATGGGCCAGGAAATGGCTACGGGTAAAGCCGTCGATATCGCGATCAACCACAACCCCAAAGCCATCAGCATGCACCAGCGCAACCACCCAGGCGCGGAGCATTACATCTCGGACGTCTATGAAGTGTGCCCTCGAAAGGCGACACGAGGGCGCCCCGTCGCCCATCTACACGCAAGTCCCGAATGCACCCACCACAGCCTTGCCGCCGGAGGCCAACCACGCAGCAGTGCCAGCCGCTCTCTGTCGTGGGTCACAGTCAAATGGGCCGGGCAGGTCAAGCCCGACCTCATCACAATGGAAAACGTTTGGCAGATTCTTCAATGGGGCCCTCTGATTGCTAAGCGATGCAAAGCCACCGGCCGGGTGATTCGCCGCGACGGCAGCGTGGCCGCTCCAGGTGAGCGCGTTCCAGTGCAGGATCAATACCTGGTGCCTGATCCGAAACGTAAGGGCAAGACCTGGCGCCGCTTCCTGCAGATCCTCAAGAACATGGGCTATGACTTCCTACATGGAAAACTCAAAGCCTGTGATTTTGGCGCCGCTACCACACGCGAACGCCTTTACATGGTCGCTCGATGCGATGGCAAGCCACTGTATTGGCCGGAGCCGACCCACTTCAAAGAACCCGCGAAGGGTCAAAAAGCTTGGCGTAACGCTGCCAGCATCATCGATTGGTCGATCCCCTGCCCAAGTATCTTTCTGACGAAAGAAGAAGGCCGTGCCGCTGGTGTACGCCGTCCATTGGCAAGCAAAACCATGGAGCGCGTTCGCAAAGGTGCCCGCCGCTATGTGGTCGATCATGCCGACCCGTTCATCGTAAGCGTCAATCACTCGGGCAATGACATCGCTCGACGCCAGTCCGTGCAAGATCCAACCAAAACCATCACAGGCGCGCATGGCTTCGCCCTGGTGACACCACAAGTCGCGCCTTTCTTCACAGAGCACGCCAACGCAACATCCCAGCGAACCATGGCCGCTGATGCACCGCTGGGGACCATCTGCGCACAGGTCAAGGGCGGACACTTCGCGCTCGCCGTGGCGTACATCGCACAGCACAACGGCGGCTTCAATGAAACGCTGGGGCGGCACCCAGACCAACCACTTGCAGCAATAACCACAACAGGCAGCCAGCAAAAACTGGTGACCGCCAATCTGCTAACCCTACGTAAAAACTGCGTGGGCAGCGCGATGGATGAGCCGATCTCAACAATCTGTGCCGGAGCTGAACATCACGCGCTGCTCGAGTACACACTCGCACCAGACGTGGAGGAAGGCGCTCTGCGCGTTGCCGCTTTCCTGATGGGGTACTACGGCACCGACAACATCTACGACCTGCGCGACCCGGCCGCCACGATCACCACACGGGATCGACTGGCCTTGGTTACCGTGGTGATAAAGAGCACGCCATACGTCATAGTCGACATTGGCATGCGCATGCTGACGCCTCGGGAGCTTTACCGCGCCCAAGGTTTCCCGGACAACTACGTTATTGACATTGGCCATGACGGCCGAAAGTTCAGCAAGAAAGACCAGGTACTGATGGTGGGTAATTCAGTTTCTCCATGGCCGATGAAAGCCTTAATTGAAGCAAACATGGGCGAGAAGAAATCCGAATTTCTGGAGGCAGCATGAATACGCTTTTCTTGCTCATGGCTCAATATGAAGGACAAGCAGTAATCTCGCTTGAGCGAGTATGCAAAGACTACATGAACTTGACAGTTGAAAAATTTAAGCAAAAAAGACTAAGAGGTGAAATCGATATACCGATCGTTCGTCTAGGGGCAGAGAGCCAAAAAGCGGCTTTAGGTATACATCTGAGGGATTTGGCGGATTACATTGATCGTCAACGGGAAAAAGCGGCAAAGGAACAGAATCAGCTCATGGGGCGAGTTGCTTAATGATTAGTGGCCGGAATTTAAACCATCCGGCCACTAACCATCACAATTTTTAGAATGGGACGCCCGTAATCAAAGACGTTTCTGGATCAGAGAATAAATATTTCTTGATAGAGTTTGGACCATTCCTCACCAACACTTCATTATCCGTTACCGAGACAAGCGTACCAATGTCTTCACCTTTTACGAACAACACTTCTCCTTCAGTGAAAGCTTCATCATTAAAATGAAAAGTAGCCAACCGTGTGGGAGTGATTCGTCGAGGCTTATTACTGGGGACCGAGGACGGTCGCACAGACTCCAAACCTGATATACGAGAAGATATATCCTTTAGAGATTCTAGAATAACACTCGTCTCATTGGAAAGTTCAATTTTATGAGGAAGAGGTGCAGGCTTTACTCCTAACAGTTGAATCATCGAATTAACATCATGAGGGTTATCAGCCGTTTCAGTAATCGATTTCTGAATACGATCCCTTTCTTTTTGCACTTCATCGATACGTAAATTATGATTATATTCAGTATATCTTAGACCTTGTATGTCGAAAATTTTAGGCGTTTTAGTATCTTTGATCAATACAGTGGGCAAATTGAACGCTTGACGCACACCAAGCTCATATAAAACATTGGGATTTCTACCACTCAAGTCACAAATAACCATATCACTTTCGAGTATTTTTCTAAGAATATCAATTATGATATAATTACTCGCAGCAACAATATCAGCACGATGAACTTCATACCCAGCCTTCTGACACGCCGGACTGATTAGATGATCATAAACCCGTAAAAAATGTCCAGCCTCATAACCATCCATATCGGCTATCGGCATGATTACAAAGCAAGTTTTTCCCTTTGCTACATTAGTCTCATCAGCATTGCCAATTTTACCTGATGTATCACTATTCGCCTTAGCCTTTTGCGTCATGTGAAATCCTTTTTTCTTCGCTATGATCGGGGTATGTTTAAATGAAAAAAATCTCACATAAACGCGATTGCCACTCCCTCTACGCGGACCGAAGCGATTCGCTCCGCGATATCATAAAGCTACTATCGTTAATGTTTTCTGTCTAGCTAATGCAGATAAAAGAAATGAACATCAGCAGGATGTAGAACCGGAAACCTGTACCAGCCACTTCCAGCCCTGATATTTGTCTCCACGGCCACGCAGGTGTGTATAACGGCGCAAAGAATTCCAATCTCTATGGCCTGAAACACTCGATACCCTAGGAATATCCCAGTCCATTTCAAAAAGCCGACTCACCCCCTCATGCCGCAGGTCATGAAAATGAAGATCCTCAATTCCCAAAATCGGACAGGCACGAGTGAACGCAGCCGAGATTGACCTACCGTTGTAGGGGAAAATTTCCTTCTTCCCCTTGGGCATTGTCTGCAGGATCGCCCAGGCCTCGTCTGGTAAATGGCACCACACATCATTGCCAATCTTCTGACCAGGGTTCTTCATATCCCGAACCAAGACGGCTTGCCGTGACTCATCTAGATCGTCCCAATAGATCCGCGTAATCTCCTCCTGCCGTCGCGTCGAGAACAGCGCAAAAGCGATGATCTTCGGCATTGGAATAGAACTATTACCTCTCGCATCCCTTTCAAAGAAGTACTCCATTAACTGGTTTAGCTCGTCCAGGGTGGGTCTGCGGTCTCGTTCCTTACTTTTTGTCACCATACCGAGCTTACGCAACACCCTACGCGCGTCAGACATCGCAAGCGGGTCGACCTCGTATCCCCAGGCCGGCCGTGCCACTGATAACACCGCCCCCAAATGCGATAGATCATTCCCTACCGTCTGCGCCTGGACTCCACCTCCTTCCTTGCTCATACGCCACTGCGCAAACTCCACCAGCTTCTGACTGTTCAATGCCGAATCATCGACCTCTCCAAGCCACGTCTCCTTGATCGCCGTCAGGGTGGCACGCTTCGTCCTCCCCAATGGCCGAATCTTCTCGTACTCGTCCAGGTACTGATCGATCATCTTTTTGACCGTTACGCCCTTTCGGTTTGCGCGCTCAATGGCGCCTGGTGCGGCCAGCTCCGTCTCCCGACGCTTGATCCATGCTTGAGCGACCTGCTTACGGTCGAAGGTTTGGCTTTCCTGATAAACTGTCTTCCCGTCCCGATTAATCCGTATCTGCGCCGTATAGGCCGTCGAATTGTCCTTGCGCTTGCGTGATGTGATCGTGCCCATATCCAGTTGCTACATTGCTGAGACCGGTTGCTACAATGTAGCAACCGACATGCAAAAACAAGGAAAAATGGGTAAAAACCGCTGTATAAAAGATCAGTATCAATGAACTTAGAAAAACCTGAAGCCCCCGTAATCATTGAGTCATCCCGGAAAGGGCCGTCCCGTCGCTTCAGCGTGGCGCCGATGATGGACTGGACAGACGCCCACTGCCGCTACTTCCTGCGCATCCTCTCCAAAAACGCGCTCCTCTACACCGAAATGGTCACCACCGGCGCCCTGCTCAACGGCGACCATGAGCGTTTCCTGCGTCATCACGAAACCGAACATCCCCTGGCGCTCCAGTTGGGCGGCAGTGTCCCGGCGGATCTGGCCGCCTGCGCGAAGATGGCCCAGGAGCATGACTACGACGAGGTCAACCTCAATGTTGGCTGTCCAAGCGATCGGGTGCAGAACAACATGATCGGTGCGTGCCTGATGGGGCATCCGGGGTTGGTGGCCGATTGTGTGAAGGCGATGCGTGATGCGGTGTCGATCCCGGTGACGGTCAAGCATCGGATCGGGATCAACGGGCGGGACAGCTATGAGCAGCTGTGCGAGTTCGTTGGCACGGTGCGCGAGGCCGGTTGCACGAGTTTTACCGTGCATGCGCGGATCGCGATCCTGGAGGGGCTGTCACCGAAGGAGAACCGCGACATCCCACCCTTGCGGTATGACGTGGTGGCGCGGTTGAAGGCGGATTTTCCGGAGCTGGAAATCGTGCTCAACGGCGGGATCAAGACACTTGAGGCGTGCCATGAGCATCTGCAGACCTTCGACGGCGTGATGCTGGGACGCGAGGCGTACCATAACCCCTATCTGCTGGCCGAGGTCGATCAACAGCTGTTCGGCAATACCGCGCCGGTCATCACCCGGGCCGAGGCGCTGGCACAACTGCGACCCTATATTGCCAATCACCTGGCCGCTGGTGGGGCGATGCACCATATCACCCGTCATGTGTTGGGCCTGGGCACTGGTTTTCCAGGAGCGCGACGGTTTCGGCAGTTGTTGTCGGTGGACATTCACAAGACCAAGGATCCGTTGGCGCTGTTGGACCAGGCGGGGCAGTTGCTGGAGGGGCGTTAATCCGCGCATCTGAGGCAAGCATCGTCCCAGGTGAAAACTCGCTGAGCTGCAGTTGCATTCAATCGTGCGATCGGGCTCGCGTGAGGATATTGGATCCATATCGCTCGCGCCTCGCTTCAACAGTATGTAACACTGTTGTGCCATCACCGTTCAGGGAAGAATATCGCCATGCAAGGGCAGCATCCGCTTATTAAAAAGCTTTTTAAATTTATCTATGCCGAGCGCGATGCGAACCTTCAGCAACTTTTGCAAACCTGGCAGCGCCCCTTGCATGAGAAGCTTGAAAAGGGTTTGACTCAGGGCTTCACGCATCTAGAAAGAGCCGACAAAGCTACTTGTCTTTGGGCGCACCTTGATGAGAGCGAATCACGCTTTCGTGAAGGGGATATGCTGCGTTTGCACCTTGGCGATCCGTCTACCGGGCTGTTGTGCGCCAGGATGACCTTTGAACGCGAAGAAGAAGGGCGATGGCTGCTGAGCGAGAAACTGGCTAATACGGTATGGGACAACTACCAGGGCGGACCTGCCTATGCGGATATGGACGCGCTGGATCTGACGCCCCGCTATGAAAAGACCCTGGAAGATATTGCAGATTCAATCAATACCGACAACCTGATTATCCCGCTGCTCGGCGATGCGCCAGCCATCACGTTCAACGACGCGGACCTGGATTACGCTGAACGTTTCGCCATCCAAAACAAGTGTAACGAACATCAAGCCCGGGCTGTCGCCATGGCCTTTGCCGCTGAGCAAATTGCTTGCATCCAAGGCCCACCCGGGACCGGCAAGACCCGTGCACTCGCGCTTATTGCCCAGCTACTGGTCGAGCGTCAGGAACGGGTATTTGTCACCTCTCACACGCACATGGCTATCAACAATGCCCTTGCAAAGATTGCCGAGCGCAACATACCAACGGTGAAGATTGGTGGCCGTCCTGAGGATGTAAGCAAAACCGTTGACTGGGCAAAAACACCCGCCGATTGGGAGAACCTGCCTGCGGACGGCAGCGGCTATGTCATTGGCGCGACTCCGTTCGCCACCTGCAGCCAGCTTGAACATTTCAAATTCGACACGGTGATCTTTGACGAAGCCAGTCAGATTACCCTCCCCCTCGCGCTGATGGCCATGCGCAAAGGTAGACGCTTTATCTTCATTGGAGACCAGAAACAACTGCCGCCGGTGCTGTTGTCCCAGTCGGTCCTTTCTGGCGAATCGATGTCGATCTTTGGCCGTCTTACCTCACAAACAGCCGACCACACGGTCATGCTTGAAGAAACCTACCGGATGAATCAATGGTTGACCGAATGGCCGAGCCATAATTACTACGAAGGCAAGTTACGTGCGGCGGGCCCCAATAAAGACCGACGCTTCAACTACGTTGAGGTCGAGTCCCCGATGGATCGCGTCTTTGATCCAGAGGCAAGCGCCATATTTATTCCCACGACTGACAGAACGGCAAAAACCCGAAACTTTCGGGACGCTCAGCATGTACTTGAACTCTGCAAAGTCGCCCATGCCATGGGTGTCGCCCCGGCAGATATCGGCATTGTCACACCTTACCGGGCTCAGGGCCGGGCGATTCGAACGTTATTGACTCGTCATTTTGGACGCGAACTCGCCCAAACCATCGTCGCAGATACCGTTGAACGCATGCAGGGGCAGGAACGCGAACTTATCATCGTGTCATTGGCCAGCGGCGATGAGGCATTCCTTGGTGCTGTCGCAGAGTTTTTCTTCCAGCCTGAGCGACTGAACGTTTCCATCACCCGGGCGATGACCAAATTGATCATTATCGGGCCTGAGCTGGCCCAGGGGATTGAGTGCAGTAACAACGTTACGCAGCGATGGGCCGGTGAGTATTTGAGTCTGATCAGTCGATGCCGCAAAGTGGTACTGCCCCTATGACACTCTTTATCCCTGAATGGCAGCGCAGCACTGGCGCCTATGTTCACGTTAAACGTACGTTGCGCAAACTGGATGATAACCATGTTGTACGCCAGTGCCTCGCTCGGGAAGCCTGGGCCCCTGACTTCTTCCTCCAACATGCACAACATCAATGGCTGGCTACGGTGTTGTGTGAAACCTCTTTTGACACACTAGACCCCGATCAACTGTTCACCGCTACCGAACAACAGACCTTTACAGAGCTGGTTTCGCACCTCGAAGCGACTGAGCCCGACAAGATGCCGGCCGGGCAGCGACTCGGCAAACTGATCATCATGTGGAACTGCACGCCCGAACAGACCAAACGCCTGTGGCAGCACTACTCAACGCCTGACGGCCCGCGGCTCATGTCCAAGAGCACCTTTATCGAGCTTGGCCACGAACAATTGCCCAAGTTATTCAGCTCGCTGAGCCGCGAAGCCAGCGACACGCTCATGGGGCACTATTTTCCAGAAGCCGAAATACCGGCAATCTGCACGACCCGCCGGCATTTCTCACGAGATAACTCAGCAAAGACCACACGTTATTTCCTGGACACACAGCAAGAGTGGGCCAGTAAGTTGGACTTGGAGTTGCCTGAGGAACAAACGCAAACCTTGAATGATTTCTCAGTGCGACTGGTCAATGGCGTTGCCGGAAGCGGAAAGACATTGATTGCCGCTAACCGGGCGTTGATCTTGGCGAAAAAATTTCCAGATCAAAAGATATTGATGCTAATCCACAATGTGCCGGTGGTTAAAGACCTCAAGCACCGCTTGAAAAAGGCCAGCCCGGAGGGTTTGCCGCGCAACCTGACAATCGTGACCGCGCTGGCATGGATACGACAGCAATGGGTGAACCATTTTGAGTTGCAACCAGAGATGGTATTCCCTAAAGAAGTCACCAGCCAAATTGGCCATTATCGGAAATCCTTTCCGGACTTGAAGCCCGGGAATGAACAACTCCTGGACGAGTTCGACTTCATCAATGAGTCATTGATTAGCGACGAGCAAGGCTATCTGGACGCCGAACGCGCCGGCCAAGGGTTTGCCCTGCGCAAGGAAGAACGGGGCCAGGTATGGGCGCTCTACGGGCAGGTCACTGATGCACTGCGCAAGCAAGGCTCTCGTTTATGGAGTTCATTGTCCCGGGATCTGTGTCTGACGAAGCTCGACAAGCTCGATAAGTATCAACACATCCTGGTAGACGAAGCCCAATTCTTCGCGCCGACCTGGTTTCAACTAGTCAAAAGCACCTTGGCCGACTCCGAAGGCAGCCTGTTTTTATGTGCCGACCCCAACCAGGGCTTTTTGAAAAGCCGACTCAGTTGGAAACGTGTCGGCCTGGATGTGGCGGGTAAAACAAAGAAGCTTCATCACTCCTACCGAACCACTCAGGCCATACTGCGGGCAGCCGGTCTTGTTTTGGCCGAATTTACCCAAACCGACCCGGACGATTATCTGCAGCCTGATTTCAATGGCATGGACGAAGGCATCGCCCCGCTATTGATCCGATCGGACACACCCCAGGATGCGGTTATACAGGCCTGTAACGAGATAGCCGGCTACTTGCAAACCCAGCAGATCAATCTATCGAACATGCTTGTGCTATATGGCCGGGACACCAATAAGAAGCTGCTGCTCAAGGCGTTGAGCGATCGATTCGGTTCGCGCAAAGTCTGGGATCTGAACAGCATGGAGTCCGTTCATGTGGACGCAGATAATCTGCGTGTTTCCACAGTGGACACCGCTACAGGGCTTGAAGCCAGTATCGTGTTGCTGCTGGGCCTGGAAAAGCTCATGAGAGAAACGGCTCAAGAGGGCGTGCTTTCTGCCCAGGAGCGGGAACAGAATTCGCGCAAACTCTATATGGCAATGACAAGGGCGGGCCAGCGATTGATCCTGATCTCGACGACGCTACTGCCAACAAGTATTGCGGGCCTGTTCTTGAACACACAACATGCATGACCATCAGGCGATCGTGTTGAACCTGCACGCGGTTTTGGCATCGTATCTACCGGTACCTGCCCCGCCCTTTCAAACAGCCGTTTTCAGGTTGTTGCCACCGGGGCCATTGATCCCCGCACACGCCCTTGAGTGGCCGCCGGCCCTCGGGTAATGTCAACAGACCCATAGGACAGAGCACGCTCATGACTTCCAAGCTGGAACAACTCAAGCAATTCACCACCGTCGTGGCCGACACTGGCGACTTCGAAGCCATTGCCCGCGTCAAACCGGTAGATGCCACCACCAACCCTTCCCTGCTGCTGAAGGCCTCGGCGATGCAAGGCTATGCAGAGCTGTTGAACGCCTGCGTGGCGGACTGCAAGGGTGATGTGGGCCTGGCCAGCGACCGCTTCGGTGTGGCGGTCGGGGGAGAGATCCTGAAGGTGATTCCAGGGCGCATTTCCACCGAAGTGGATGCGCGCCTGTCGTTCGACACCGATGCCATGCTGAAACGTGCCCATCGCCTGGTCGAACTGTACGACAAGGCCGGCATTGGCCGTGATCGCGTGCTGATCAAGATCGCGTCGACCTGGGAAGGCATCCGCGCCGCCGAGCAACTGGAGCGTGAAGGCATCCAGTGCAACCTGACCCTGCTGTTCTCCTTCGCCCAGGCCGCGGCCTGTGCCGACGCCGGGGTGTTCCTGATTTCGCCGTTCGTGGGACGTATCTACGACTGGTACAAGAAAGCCAATGGCAACGACTACACCGGTGCCGATGATCCAGGCGTCCAGTCGGTGACGCGCATCTACAACTACTACAAGGCCAATGACTACAAGACCGTGGTCATGGGCGCCAGCTTCCGCAACCTCAACCAGATCGAACAACTGGCCGGTTGCGACCGCTTGACCGTCAGCCCGGAACTGCTGGAAAAACTGGCCGCCGACGAAGGCAAGCTGGAGCGCAAGCTGGCGCCAGGCCAAGCCGGTGAAGCGCGCTTGAGCCTCAATGAAGCGCAGTTCCGCTGGTTGTCCAACGAGGACGCCATGGCTACCGAAAAGCTGGCAGAAGGTATCCGTCAGTTTGCCCGGGACCAGGAGAAGCTCGAGGCGTTGCTGCAAGCCAAGCTCTGAGCTGATTCACAGGCATGCAAAAGGGGGCGAACCTTGATGGGTTCGCCCCCTTTTCATGTTGGAATGGCTTGGCTTCGCACTGAGGGATTGGACGACAGAACAGACGTCATCGCGAGCAGGCTCGCTCCCACAAGTTTCGCGTAACCCTCATCAACTGAGTACAGCCCAATCCCTGTGGGGGCGAGCCTGCTCGCGATGGCCCCCCTGGATCAGGGACGTTCCAGCGCGTTCACCAGGTCATGGAACGCTTCACGATTGGATTCGTTCAGCCCCATGAGGATCTTGTGGGCTTCGAGCACCTTGATCCGCACGTCTTCCTCGGACTGGTCCTGGTCAGGCAGGTCATCCAGGCACTCAGGGCACGGCACCGGGTCGCTCACGATGTTGAACACCTGATCGAAACCCATCGATTGCAGCAGACGGGTGATGTCGTTATGGGTGGTGACGACGGTGGGCAGCAAACCGACCTTCTGCCGCGACAGGATCGACAGTTTGGCCAGCAGGCCTAGGGTGGTGCTGTCGATACTGCGGGTTTCGGTCAGGTCGATCACGATGGCGCTGAAATTCAGCGCGGTGAAGATCCGCTCAATAGTCGCATCCAGCGCCGAACACAGCGTCAGGCGCACTTCACCGACAAACTTCAGGACAAATGTGCCGTCCTGCTCGGCGAACTGGATTCTACCAGTACTCATCAAAGGTTCCTGCTCAACACTAACAGGGCGATATCATCCGGCATCTCCCCTAGCGTGGCTAATCCAAACACTTGGCGCAAGCCTTCCAGGCTGCCGCCCGCTGCGCTCACCCGTTCAGGCAAGGCCGCTTCTTTCTCTTTGAGTGTAGGCTCTGTCAAAAGATCCAGAATGCCATCAGACATCAGCGTCAAGCTGAATACCGGCGGCAATTCCAGCACGTGGTCTTCGTAGGTTGCCTCATTGAACAGGCCCACCGGCAAACCACGCCCTTCCAGATACCGAACACTGTCTGGCGTATACAACACAGGCAACGGCAGGTGACCGCCGATGCTATAGGTCAGCAAGCCCGTCTCCTCGTCGATGACTCCACCGACCATCGTGACGTGCTTACCCAGCTTACAACTGATCAGGCCCCGGTTGATATGCCCCAGGACCTCAGACGGCTTGAACTCTGGCAGCGTGCCGTTGCGCTTGGACTCGAACAGCAGCCGCGTGGTCATGAACTTCAGCAGCACCGTGACGAAAGCCGACGAAGCACCATGGCCGGAAACATCCGCCAGGTAGAACGCCACCCGTCGCTCATCGACCCGGAAATAGTCCACGAAATCCCCCGACAGGTACAACGACGGGATGATCTGGTGGGCAAACCGGAAATCGTCGACGGCCCAGGGGCTGACCGGCAACATGTTCATCTGCACCTGGCGCCCGGCGTTCTGGTCTTCCTGCAACAGGTTGAGGCTGGCTTCCAGCTCACGGTTGGCGGTTTCCAGCTTTTCCCGATAACGCTGGTTTTCTACCAACAGCCGCGAACGGTCCAGAGCCCGGCGCACCGAGTGCTCGAGCACTGCCAGGTCTTCGAGAGGTTTGATCAGGTAATCCGCCGCGCCCAGGCGCAATGCCTCGACCGCGTCATTCATCACGCCGGCACCCGACACCACGATGACCGGTGTCTGCGACGAAATTCCGGTGACCTGGCGAATGAGCTCAAGTCCGCCCATCTGCGGCATGCGCAGGTCGCAGATGACCAGGTCGGGCTTGTCTTGCTCGAATACCTGAAGACCCTGTTGGCCGTTGCTGGCCTGCAGGACGCTGAAACCACTGTCTTCCAAGTAGGCTGCGAGACTGGCTCGCACCACTTCGTCATCATCGATTATCAGCAGCGTGGCACTGGTTTTTGGCATGTGGGCAAACGGCGCCAGAATTAGGTTGGCGTAGTCGGCTGGGCCATCTGGCCTTGCACGCACTACTGGATTCGCTTTCTAGCCTCTCTGTCGTACCGGCTTCAGGCCTTTGCCCTACACACGATTACATCAGAGGTGCCCTTCTAAGGCGCAGACGGTACTCCCATCCGCGGGGCGTTTCAAGCTCATGCGAATAGCCGCTTGCCGTCTTTATTTGTCAAAGTACAGAGAGTTATAAGAACCGAGCGAAGCGTAACTCAATGGAAGGACAAATCGGCCGGACAACGCGCAAAAGCGCGGAAGGCGGCCTCCAGGGCCGCCTTCCGTTTGTCTCTGGATCGAATCAGAAATCGTCTTCGACCTGGCCATCCTTGACCTTGAACTCGCGGTTCTGCAGGTAGGCATTACGGATGAACACGTACTTGTCGCCGCTCACCAGTTTCTCGGCCGACAACAGGCTGGCGCGGGTATCGACGACGTTCAGACCGAAGATGGAGTTACGCACCGACACATTGTCGATGTAGGGATAGGGCGTGGTGTAGTTATCGACAAGCTTGGCCGGCGCATCGCGCAGCGTGCTTGGCCCCAGCAACGGCAGCATCACGTAGGGGCCGCTGCCCACGCCCCAATAGCCGAGGGTCTGGCCGAAATCTTCATCGCTACGTTGCAGTCCCATCTTGGTGCCGACATCGAAGAAGCCCAGCAAGCCGAACGTGGTGTTGAAGATCAACCGCGCCGTGTCGACCCCGGCGGAGGCCGGCTTGGCCTGCAACAGGTCGTTAGCCAGGTTGCCCACATCGCCGATGTTACGGAACATGTTATGGATGCCGTCTTCAAGGAACTGCGGCGTCACATACTGATAACCCTGGGCCAGTGGCTTGAGCGCGTAGGTATCAACGGTGTCGTTGAAGGTGAAGATAGGACGGTTGATGCTTTCCCATGGATCTTCTTCCGTAGCGGCCTGAGCGGCGAACGGCACCAGCAACACACTGGCGGAAAGAAACAACTGAGCTAGGCGATGGCTCCAGCGCATAGGGAAAACTCCTTGGTTCATTCAGGCAAGGGCGCCGAGCCCAGGCGGTAAGATGGTGGGTAGTATAAGGTGGAAAGCGCCGATAGGCAGCATGGAAAAGAAGCTGCTCGTAGGACATTTCCACGACCCGACCCTTTCATTTCTCTGTCACTGGACTGTCATTGAAGCACGCTAGGCTCGGCTTATTTCAAGGATGACCCCAATGCCCCGCGCCGAAGCCCTGCCCCTCCCCGCTCCCAGCCTCACCGCCGTACTGTTTGGCCTCAGCGGATGCCTGGTGGACTTCGGGGCACGCACTCGCCAACCAGGGACAACGCCGGCCGAACATGCGCAACCGACACCCGGCGCCCTCGAAAGCCTGCGGCACCTGCAACTGCAAGAAATTCCCTGCGCCTGGCTCGATGAACTGCCGCCAGCCGTCAGTCATGGCCTGGCAGCGTCGTTACCGGCGTGGATCAAAGCGCCGCAACTTCCTGCAACAAATAATCCGTGGCCGGCCCCTCATGCCTGCTGGCAGGCACTGATGGCGCTGAACGTCCAGCAATTGGACGGATGCGTATTGGTCAGCGGCGAACCCCGTTTGCTGCAGTCAGGGCTCAACGCCGGCTTGTGGACCATCGGGTTGGCCTCCTGCGGCTCGCTGTGTGGCCTGACACCCAGCGAATGGCAAGCCCTGAGCCAACAGCAGCGGGAAATCAGGCGCGCCAAGGCCACGGTAGAGCTGTTCAGTCTGGGGGTGCATTCGGTCATCGATCATCTGGGCGAACTGGATACCTGCCTGGCAGACATCGGCCAGCGTCGGCTCAAGGGCGAGAAGCCCTGACCGGGATCATGCAGGGAACGTGAGGGTGGATTACTCTTAGGGCAAGCCATGGACTTTTGACGCACTGCCGCGGTCCATGGCTGTGCCTATCAATTATGGGAGTTAATGCCAATGGCGCGCCTCGAACTGCAAGAACAACTCAATGCCCTGCGCGAGCAATTGGACCAGAACCCGCCCCTGTCCGAACCTGAGCGCGAAAACCTGCAACAACTGATGGCTCAGATCGAAGCCGAAATCCAGCTGGAGAACACCCTTCAGGACACCAACCTGGTGGATGGCGTGAACCTGGCCGTGGAACGCTTCGAAGTCAGCCACCCGGCCGTTGCAGGGACGTTGCGCAACATCATGCTGACGCTGGGCAACATGGGGATCTGAAACACCGGACAAAGAAAGCCCCGCTCCATCGATGGCGGGGCTTTTTTATACTGCAACCTGAGATGCCATCTTTGTGGGAACGAGCCTGCTCGCGAAGACGGCAGCACATCCGACCTCAATGCTGTCTGATCCATCGCTATCGCGAGCAGGCTCGCTCCCACAGGGGATCCCCTCTGCCAGGTGGTTACTGACGAACCAGCCGCAGGTTCGGCAGTTGCACGCTTTCAGTGCTGCGATAGGGGTTGATGTCCAGCCCACCACGCCGGACATACCGCGCATACACCGTCAATTTCTCCGGCTTGAGCAAGCGCTGCAAGTCGAGAAAGATCCGCTCCACACATTGCTCATGGAAATCCGAATGCTGGCGGAAGCTGACGATGTAGGCCAGCAGGCTGGCAGGATCGAGCGCTGCGCCGCGGTACTCCACGACAACGCTGCCCCAGTCCGGCTGACTGGTTACCGGGCAGTTCGATTTGAGCAAGTGGCTGTGCAGACTTTCTTCGACGATGCGCGACTCATCGCATCGCAGCAGCTCCGGACGGGGGTGCGCGTAGGAATCGACGCTGATATCCAGGTCGTCGATGCAAACGCCGGGCAGCGCCACGACGCCTTCACGCTCCACGTCCTTGAGGCTGCGAACCCGCACCTGCACCGGTTTCCCCGCCGCCGCCGAGAGGTCCTGGCGCAGGGTCGCTTCCAGGCTCGCGGTATCGGCGAACGGGGTCTGATTCAGCGAGTTGAGGTACAGCTTGAACGACTTGGACTCAATGATGTTCGGTGAGTCCGCCGGAATCGCGAACTCACCGATCGCCACCACCGGCTTGCCGGACGGTAAAAGCCACGACAGCTCGAAACAGTTCCAGAAATCCACGCCCTTGTACGGCAGGGTGTCGGCCGTCAGGCCCAGCTCCGCCCATTTTGCGGTACGCGGAATCGGGAACAGCAGTGACGGCGTGTACGTGGCGATGTATTCGCTGGATTTGCCCAGCGGCGAATGTTCGGCTGCGGGATGCATGACGGAAACCTGACTGAAGAATCAGCGGATTCTATCAGCCTTTGCCCAAGCCTTTGAGTGCTTACTGTCTGACGGTCAAGTCACCCTTCATCCCCGCCTGGTAATGACCGGGAATATTGCAGGCGAACTCCAGGCGCGTGGCCTTGCTGAACGTCCAGGTCAGCTCGGCGGTCTTGCCCGGCTCCACCAACACGCTGTTGGGATCGTCATGGTTCATGCCGGCCATGTCATGGCCCATCGAGCCATGGTCCATCGAGCCATGCCCCATCCCCGTCGGCATCAATTGCCCACTCTGCTGCATCTTGAGCATTTCCTGTTGATGCTCGGCGTGCATCGCGGCGTCGCCAAGATTGAACTCGTGCAGCAACCGGCCCTTGTTGATCAGCACGAATCGCACGGTTTCGCCGGCTTTGACGTCGAGCGTGCGCTGATCGAAGGTCATGTCTCCCATCACCACATCAATGGTGCGGCTGGCCTTGGCCGCCGGCGCAGGCTGGCCGAAATCGAAATGCTGGCCCGGCGAGGCCCACGACGACGCACTGAAGGCCAGCGCACAAGCGGCCAGGATCAAACGTTTTCCCATCAACATGTCCATACTCCAACCGGATAATATTCAACGTGCGCAAACTCTATCCCCATGCGGCTGCCAGCCGACTGACAGCTTGATTACAACTTTGTCAGCTTGCGCCGCAGCGGTGCCTGCCGCGGTATAACCTCACGCCGAAACCTGTCCTGAGCCGCCCTATGAAACTGCTGATCGTCGAAGACCAAACGAAAACCGGCCAATACCTGCGCCAGGGCCTGGGCGAGGCCGGGTTCAACGCCGACCTGGTGACCGATGGCATCAGCGGCCAGCAGCTGGCCCTGAGCGGTGACTACGCCCTGCTGATCCTCGACGTGATGTTGCCCGGCTGCGACGGCTGGCAGATTCTGCAAGCGGTCCGCGGGGCCGGGCTGGACACCCCCGTACTGTTCCTGACCGCGCGGGACGCGGTACAGGATCGGGTACACGGCCTGGAACTGGGGGCCGACGACTACCTGGTCAAACCCTTCGCCTTTTCCGAGTTGCTGGCACGGGTCCGCAGCCTGCTGCGCCGGGGCGGTTCGACGCCCCAGGAAACCAGCCTGCAACTGGCGGACCTGCGCCTGGATCTGATCCGTCGCCGTGTCGAACGCAGCGGCCGACGCATCGACCTCACCGCCAAAGAGTTCGCCTTGCTGGAAATGCTCCTGCGCCGCCAGGGCGAGGTACTGCCCAAATCCTTGATCGCCTCCCAGGTCTGGGACATGAATTTCGACAGTGATACCAATGTCATCGAAGTCGCGATCCGGCGGCTGCGACTCAAGATCGATGATGAGTTCCCCAGCAAACTCATCCACACCGTGCGGGGCATGGGATACGTGCTTGAAGAGCGCAGCCTGTGAGGGGCCGGTGGTCGTTGAGTAGCCGACTGGCATTGCTGTTCGCCGCCTGCACCGCCGTGGTGTCCCTGTTTGCCGGGATACTGTTCAGCCGCGCCAGCGAGGCGCACTTCATCGAGTTGGACCAGCAGTTGCTGGAGGGCAAGCTGATCGGCCTGCGCCGCGCCCTTCAGGATCTCGATGCCGAGCAGACCCAGCGCCGCCTGGAAGACGAACTGAGCCGACAGGCCGACCTGGCCCTGCGTATCAAAGGCAGCGACGGCGTGCGCTGGTATGACAGTTCGATCCAGATTCCGGCCCAACTGCCCGAAACCCCTGGCCTATTCACCCTCAGCGATGCCGACACCGATTACCGAGTCCTGAACGCAGCGCTGTACCCCGATCGTCCGGACTCGCCGCAACTGACGCTGCTGCTGGACATCACCCACCACCAGCATTTCCTGCAACGCATGCAGCGCCTGATCTGGCTGACCGTCGGCCTGTCGGCCCTGGCAACTGCCCTTCTCGGCGCCTGGGTTGCCCAACGCGGTTTGCAGCCGCTTCGCCGCATGGGAGCCATCGCTGGCGGGGTTTCGGCACGCTCACTCAACGCCCGACTGCCCGAAGACCGCATGCCGGCCGAACTGGCGGAATTGGCCCACAGCATCAACGCCATGCTCGGACGCCTCGATGACGCCTTTCAACGGCTTTCGGCGTTCTCCGCCGACATCGCCCATGAACTGCGCACGCCGCTGTCGAACCTGCTGACCCACACCCAGGTCACCCTCACCCGCGAGCGCACACTGGAGGATTACCGCGAGACGTTGCACAGCAATCTCGAAGAGCTGCAATGGATGGCCCAACTGGTCAACGACATGCTCTACCTGGCCAAGGCCGACCATGGCCTGCTGGCACCCCACCGCGAACCGCTGGAGCTGGCGCAGGAAGTGGATGTGCTGCTGGAGTTTTTTGCGCCACTGGCCGAAGACGCCCAGGTTCGCTTGAGCCGCGAGGGCAGTGGTCGCCTCGAGGGGGATCGCGGCATGTTGCGCCGGGCCCTGTCCAATCTGCTGGACAATGCCCTGCGTTTTACCCCCATGGGCGGTGAAGTGCGGGTACGAATGATCGAGACTGCCCAGGCGTTGAGCGTGAGCGTGGAGAACAGCGGCGAAGGCATCCCGGCGGACTTGCTGCCGCGCCTGTTCGACCGTTTCTACCGTGCCGACCCGGCCCGCCGGGAGGGCAGCAGCGAACATGCAGGCCTGGGCCTGGCGATCACCCGCTCGATCATCCGCGCCCATGGCGGCGAGATTCACTGTGAATCAGCCGATGGCTGGACGCGGTTCGTGATTGAGTTGCCAAAATAAGGTTGAGCCGAACGCCAACCCTGTGGCGAGGGGATTTATCCCCGCTGGGGCGCGAAGCGGCCCTAAACCTGCCAACCCGATCTGCCAGATTGAATGAGAGCTTTTGGGGCTGCTTCGCAGCCCAGCGGGGATAAATCCCCTCGCCACAGGGGGCCGCGCTGACCTACGAATACCGCAACGCCTGCGCCGGTTCGATCTTCGCCGCGCGCCACGCCGGATAGACGGTGGCCAGGAAGCTCAGGATGAAGCCTGCGGCACAGATCAGCACCACGTCGCCGCGCTGAAGCTCCGACGGCAGGTTGCTGACGAAGTACACGTCGGAGCTGAAGATGTGCTGGCCGGTGACCCGCTCCAGCCAACCCACCAACTCACTGACGTTCAGCGCCGCAATCACCCCCAGCACACCGCCGATCACCGTGCCGACGATACCGATCACCGTGCCCTGGACCATGAAGATCGCCATGATCTGCCGCGGCGTGGCGCCGATGGTGCGCAGGATCGCGATGTCCGCGCCCTTGTCGTTCACCACCATGATCAGCGTGGCGATGATGTTGAACGCCGCCACCGCGACAATCATCAGCAACAGCAGGCCGATCATGGTCTTCTCCATTTTCATGGCACTGAACAGGCTGCCCTGGGTGTGGGTCCAGTCGTCGGCCTTGTAGTCCGAGCCCAGGCCCGTAGCGATATCGCCGGACACCTTCGGCGCAGCGTAGAGGTCCTTCACCGCCAGCCGCACGCTCTGCACCTGGTTCGGCTGCCAATGCTGCATCTGTGCGGCGTCGGCCAGATGGATCAGGGCCATGGAGCCATCCAGCTCGGCGCCGACCTTGAACACACCGACCACGTTCAGCCGTTGCATCCGCGGCGTGATACCGCCCGGCGCGGTGCTGACTTCCGGCACGATCAGGGTCAGCTTGTCGCCGACGTTCAGGCGGAAGCGCCGGGCGCTGATTTCACCGATCACCACGCCAAATTCCCCCGGCTTCAAGGCATCGAGACGACCCTGGACGATATGCTGGGCGACAATGGACACCTTGCCTTCCTGGGCCGGATCGACGCCGCTGATCTGGATCGGCTGCATCGAGCCCTTATAGCTCAGCATGCCTTCCATCTCGGTGAACGGCACGGCGGCGGTCACCTCGGGATTTTTCAGCGCGGCGGCGGCCACTGGCTGCCAGTCATCGATCGGATTGACCCCGACGATGGTGGCATGGGGCACCATGCCGAGGATGCGCGAGCTCATTTCGCGCTGGAAGCCGTTCATCACCGACAGCACCACGATCATCGCCAGCACACCCAGGGCGAGGCCGATCATCGAGGTCATGGAGATGAACGAAACAAAGCGATTGCGGCGCTTTGCGCGGGTATAGCGCGTGCCGATGAAGATCGATAACGGTCTGAACATTCGCGGAGCACCGTAGAAAAATTAAAGACCCGGCGCGTATCACCAGCGCCGGGTTGCGGGCGGTCAGATGGGCGTCAGGCAACCTTCCTGCAAATGCAGGACGCGGTCCATCTGCCGGGCCAGGTTCATGTCGTGGGTCACCACCAGGAACGCGGTGCGCATCGAGGTGCTGAGTTCCAGCATCAGGTCCTGGATGCCCTGGGCGGTGTGGGAGTCGAGGTTGCCGGTCGGCTCGTCGAGCATCACCAGGCCTGGCTTGTTGACCAGGGCCCGGGCAATCGCCACCCGCTGGCGCTCGCCACCGGACAGTTCCGCCGGTTTGTGCTCCAGGCGATGGCCCAGCCCTACCCGCTCCAGCAACGCGGTAGCGCGCTGGCGGGCCTCTGGAATCGCCGTGCGGCCGATCAACAGCGGCATGCAGACATTTTCCAGGGCGGTGAACTCGGGCAGCAAATGGTGGAACTGGTAGACGAAGCCCAGGGAGCGGTTACGCAACAGGCCACGGCCCTTCTCGTTCAGCGCCGAGAGTTCTTCCCCCGCCAGCCAGACACTGCCGGTGCTCGGTGTATCGAGACCGCCCAGCAGGTTGAGCAAGGTACTTTTGCCCGACCCGGAGGTACCGACAATTGCTACGCGCTCACCCGGATGCAGCTCCAGTTGCAGGCCCGACAACACCACCACCGACTCCGGGCCTTCCTCGTAGGATTTGCCCAGGTTGCGGCAGCTCAAGATTGCTTTTTCACTCATGCCCGACTCACTCATAACGTAACGCCTCCGCAGGCTGGGTGCGCGCGGCACGCCAGGCTGGATACAGGGTGGCGAGGAAACTCAGGATCAACGCGGCGCCGCAGACCATCAACACATCGTCGGCCTGCAGTTGCGATGGCAGGTAGTCGATGAAATACACGTCGGCGTTGAGAAACTTGTGCCCGATCAGGCCTTCCAGGGCGGCAATCGCGGCGCTGACGTTCAGCGCGGCGAACATCCCGACCAGGGCGCCGACCAGCGTACCGATCACGCCGATGACGGTGCCCTGGACCATGAAGATGCGCATGATCTGTCCCGGCGTGGCGCCCAAGGTCCGCAGAATGGCGATATCACCCTTCTTGTCGTTCACCACCATCACCAGGGTGGAAATGATGTTGAACGCGGCGACGGCGACGATCAGCAGCAACAGCAGGCCGATCATGGCTTTTTCCATGCGGATCGCCTGGTACAGGTTGCCGTGGGTGCGGGTCCAGTCCCGGGCGTAGTAACGATCTTCACCGAGCTGCTGGGCGATGGTCCACGCGGCACGCGGCGCCTGGAACAAATCGTCGAACTTCAGCCGCAGCCCCTGGACCTGGTCCGGTTTCCAGCGATGCAGGCGCGCCAGGTCCTGGAGGTTGGTAACGCCCAGGTAACCGTCCAGTTCCCCGGCGCCGACATGGAAAATGCCGACCACGGTAAAGCGCTTCATGCGCGGGAACACGCCGCCCGGGGTCACGGTGACTTCCGGCGCGACGAAGGTCAGCTTGTCGCCAATGGCCACGCCCAGCTTGGTCGCGGCCTTGTCGCCGATCACGATGCCAAAACTGCCCGGCGCCAGGTCGTCGAGCCGGCCCTGCTGCATGAAGTTGTCGATGATCGACACCTGCCGCTCGAGCCCGGGGTCGATGCCGTTGAGCAGCACCTTGGACACCTTGCCGTCGTTGGTCAGCAGCCCCTGCATCTGGGTGAACGGCGCAACGGCCAGCACCTGCGGGTTCTGCCTGACCTTGGCGGCCAGGCTCGGCCAGTCGCTGATGGCTTCGCCGGATTCGACGGTGGCGTGGGGCACCATGCCCAGCACGCGGGTGCGCATTTCATGGTCGAAGCCGTTCATCACCGACAACACGACGATCATCACGACCACGCCAAGGGCCAGCCCGATGATGGATGTCAGGGAAATGAACGATACGAAATGATTGCGACGTTTTGCACGGGTATAACGCGTGCCGATGAATACGAAGAGAGGTCTGAACATGTCGGGGCTTGTTCGGGGGAAAAGGAACGTCCTTGTGGCGGGGGTCTCAAACCAGCTTTACACTCAGACCACCGCCGCTACCATGGGTTCGCCATGTCGACATTAGATGAAGAAGATCGCCGCGAATACTACCGTATCGAGGACACGATCGCACTGGAAATTCGGCCCCTCTCCATTCCTGAAGCTGCTGGCCAGGAAGTGTTGCAGGATCCTTCTCCATTGTTCAATCTGCTCAGCGAACTGCACCTGAGCGAGTTCGAGTCACAGCACCTGCTGCGCCAGATCAGCGAGCGCGAACGCAGCATCGCCGCCTATCTCAAGGTGATGAACAAACGTATCGACCTGCTCAGTCAGGTCATTGCCCTGACTGTGCTCGGCGAGATCGGCGAGCCGCAACCGGTGATCATTTCCGAAGGCGGCATCGACTTCCAGTACCCCACCGCCATTGCCATCGGCGCGCACCTGTCGATCAAACTGGTGCTCATGCCCCAGGCCCTGGGACTGTTGCTGCGGGCGCGGGTCACCCATTGCGACCCCAAGGGCGACGGCTACGACGTAGGCACCGAGTTCGAACGCCCGACCGACGCCCAGCGCCAGCTGCTGGCCCGCTACATCCTGCAGAAACAGGCGCAAGAACGCCGCCTGGCGCGGGAACAGAACGAATCAGGTATCAATAAGGAAGAACCGTGACCCTCATTTATGGCCACCGCGGCGCCAAGGGCGAAGCACCGGAAAACACCCTGACCGGTTTTCAGGAATGTCTCAAGCACGGTGTACGCCGTTGCGAACTCGACCTGCACCTGTCCATGGACGGCGAGTTGATGGTGATCCACGACCCGACCCTCAAGCGCACGACCGACCGCCGGGGCAAGGTGGTGGAGCACTCCGCCGCCGAACTGGTGACCTACGATGCGCGCAAGGGTGGCCCGGGCTGGATCACACCGTGCCCGATCCCACGCCTGGAAGAGCTGTTCGAGAAGTGTGATTTCGAGCATTGGCAACTGGAGGTCAAGAGCGCTTCACGCACCCGGGCGGCAGCCACGGTGCTGGGGATCCGCGAGATGGCCCAGCGCTTCGGCCTGCTGGACAAAGTCACCATCACCTCCAGTTCCCGGGAAGTGCTCAAGGCCGCGCTGGAGTTGACGCCGGACATCTCCCGCGGGCTGGTGGCCGAGTACGCTTGGCTCGACCCGCTGAAGGTCGCCCAGAGTTACGGTTGTGAGATTCTGGCGTTGAACTGGACCTTGTGCACGCCCGAGCGCCTGATCAAGGCGCAGCGCCAGGGGCTGCATGTGTCGGTGTGGACCGTCAACGAGCCTGCGCTGATGCGCAGACTCGCCGACTTTGGCGCTGACAGCCTGATTACAGACTTTCCCGGTTTGGCCACTGCCACGCTCGAGAATGGCTGAAATCGGTCTCCCCGGCCGGCTCAGGCCACCGGCCGGAGCCGCTCAAAAAAGCCGGTTGAGCCCGTCATAGGCCGCTACCCGATAGGCTTCGGCCATGGTCGGGTAGTTGAACGTGGTGTTGACGAAGTACTTCAGCGTGTTCAGCTCGCCTGGCTGGTTCATGATCGCCTGGCCGATGTGGACGATCTCCGAAGCCTGGTAACCGAAGCAGTGCACGCCGAGCACTTCCAACGTCTCGCGGTGGAACAGGATCTTCAACATGCCTTGCGGCTCACCGGCGATCTGCGCCCGCGCCATGCTCTTGAAGAAGGCCTTGCCCACTTCATAAGGCACCTTGGCCTGGGTCAGTTCCTGCTCGTTCTTGCCGATCGAGCTGATTTCCGGAATGGTGTAGATACCGGTCGGCACGTCGTTGACGAAACGCCAGCTGCCGTTGTCGACGATGCTGCCGGCGGCCGAACGACCCTGGTCGTGGGCGGCACTGGCCAGGCTCGGCCAGCCGATCACGTCACCGGCACCGTAGATGTTCGGCACACAGGTGCGGTAGTTCTCGTCGACTTCGATCTGGCCACGGCTGTTGACCTTCACGCCGATGTTCTCCAGGCCCAGGGCATCGGTATTGCCGGTGCGACCGTTGCACCAGAGCAAGGCGTCGGCCTTGATCTTCTTGCCGGACTTGAGGTGCAGGATCACGCCGTTATCCACGCCTTCGACGCGATCGTAATCTTCGTTATGGCGCACCGTAATGTTGTTGTTGCTGAAGTGATAGCTCAGGGCCTGGGAGATTTCCGAGTCCAGGAAGCTCAGCAACTGGCCACGGTTGTCCACCAGCTCCACCAGCACACCCAGGCCGCTGAAGATTGACGCGTATTCGCAACCGATCACCCCGGCGCCGTAGACGATGAGCTTGCGCGGGGTATGTCCCAGGCTGAGGATGGTGTCGCTATCGTAGATACGCGCGTGGTTGAAATCGATGTCGGCAGGACGATAAGGACGCGAGCCGGTGGCGATGATGATGTGCTTGGCCACCAGCTTTTCCACCACGCCATTGCCGCACACCACTTCCACGGTCTGCTCGTCGGCAAAGCTGCCGGTGCCGAAGAATACGTCGACACGGTTGCGGGCGTAGTAGCCGGTACGCGAGGCCACCTGCTTGGAGATCACCTTCTCGGCACTCTTGAGCACGTCGGGGAAGGAGAACCAGCGCGGCTCGCCGATGGCCCGGAACATCGGGTTGGTGTTGAACTGCATGATCTGCCGGACCGAGTGACGCAAGGCCTTGGACGGGATGGTACCCAAGTGGGTGCAGTTGCCGCCGACCTGGCGACGACTGTCGACCATCGCCACCTTGCGTCCTGCCTTGGCGGCGTTCATTGCCGCACCTTCTCCGCCGGGCCGGAACCCAGTACCACCACGTCGTAGTTGTAGACAGCCATGCGTACTCCTCAGAACAGGCCGTGGCACCCGATATGGCGCCGACGGCTAAATCACGCCGGGTTGCGGCATGAAGGAACAATTTTGGGCCGGTTCACGCGCCCGGCCGCAGTCTATCGAAGCGTCAACGCCGCGCACATTACCCCTTGGTCGCGTCAGAGGCTAGTTTTGCTGCGTTATTTCGCCACACCTACGCTTTCACCAGCCTGTCATCATTGGGTTTTTCCGCTGCTGATCCGTTCAAACGCATCGTTGGTACGGGTGACAAAACGATCTTTGTCCCGCAGCACGAAAAATACCCCAATGTCATGTTTCTCGGCATAGTCCCAACCCTGCTCAGGCCCGAGAATCAGCAACAGCGTCGACAGTCCATCGGCCATCAACGCCGAAGGATGAATCACCGTGACTGACGCCAGGTCGTGCAGGACCGGTGCACCGGTGCGCGCATCGAAGGTGTGGGAATAGCGCGTGCCGTCCTGCTCGAAGTATCGGCGGTAGTCGCCGGAAGTTGAAACACCGTAGCCATTGACCTCGATGACACGCTCGGCCACTTGCTGGTCATCCCGAGGCGCCTCCAAGGCGACGCGCCACGCCGAACCGTCAGGTTTGCGCCCGAGCGCCTTGAGTTCACCGGTGGCTTCGGCCAGGTAGCTGTCGATGCCCAGGGCCTGGAGCCTCGCGGCGATCCGGTCGACGGCATAGCCGGCGGCAATGCTGTTGAAATCGACTTCCACCGGGGCATCCTTGCACAGCCGGTCGCCCTCGATACGCAAGTGACCATGGCCGACGCGCTGGCGCACCTGGGCCTGGACCTCGGCACTCGGCACCTTCTCTTCCCGGGACTGGGGACCGAAGCCCCACAGGTTCAGCAGCGGTTCGACCGTCAGGTCAAAAGCACCGCCACTTTGCGCGGATAACTGCTCCCCCAAGCCAATCAATTCCAGCACCGGGGCGGACATGACCTGGCAACTGTTGGCCGGCAGCGCATTGAAACGTTCGATGTCCGAGTCGCTGCGATAAGTGGATAACTGCCGATCCACGTCGGCAAGGATCTGCTCGACCTCGGCCTGCACCACTGCCGGGCCTGGTGTGGCCGCATGCCTGACGTACTGGATGGAATAATGACTGCCCATGGTCGGGCCGTCGAAACGCTCCAGGGTATCGCCGTTGCCGCAGCCGGACAGTACGCCGACCAGCATCACAAGCGTTGCCCATCGTCCAGTTAACAAATCTTCATCCCCCCTCAAAACCACGACGGCCATTATGGACTTCAGTGTCCGCCAGTCCAGATGCAACAACCTGTGGGACCAGACCTCTGGGAGCAGACCTGTGGGAGCAAAGCTTGCTCGCGACGCAAACGACTCGGTCCACCTGCAAGACCGCGCCTTCGTTCATCGCGAGCAAGCTTTGCTCCCACAGGCTCGCTCCTACAGGTACTGCGTTTCCAACAAGATTTACCAGAGTGAGTACCTACACATGCCTTCCAACACGAGCAACGGCAAGGCGATTTTTCGCGTTGTCAGCGGCAACTTCCTGGAGATGTTCGACTTCATGGTCTATGGCTTCTACGCCACGGCCATTGCCAAGACGTTCTTCCCCACCGACAGTGCTTTCGCCTCGCTGATGCTGTCCCTGGCCACCTTCGGCGCCGGGTTCCTGATGCGCCCGCTGGGGGCGATCTTTCTCGGTGCCTACATCGACCGCCATGGTCGCCGCAAAGGCCTGATCATCACCCTGGCGATGATGGCCGCCGGCACCTTGCTGATCGCCTGCGTACCGGGCTACGCCACCCTGGGCGTGGTGGCACCGTTGCTGGTGCTGCTGGGTCGGTTGTTGCAAGGTTTCTCCGCAGGGGTCGAGCTCGGTGGAGTGTCGGTGTACCTGGCGGAAATCTCCACACCCGGGCGCAAGGGCTTCTTTGTCAGTTGGCAATCCGCCAGCCAACAGGCTGCCGTGGTATTCGCCGGGCTCCTGGGGGTTGGCCTCAATCATTGGCTGAGCCCGCAGGAAATGGGCGAATGGGGCTGGCGTGTACCCTTCCTGGTAGGTTGCATGATCGTACCGGCGATTTTCGTGATCCGTCGCTCCCTGGAAGAAACGCCTGAATTCCAGGCGAGAAAGCACCGCCCCACCCTGTCGGAAATCATCCGTTCCATCGGCCAGAACTTTGGCATCGTCTTGGCCGGCATGGCGCTGGTGGTGATGACCACGGTGTCGTTCTACCTGATCACCGCCTATACGCCGACCTTCGGCAAATCCGAGTTGAACCTGTCGGACCTGGACGCGTTGTTGGTCACCGTGTGCATCGGCCTGTCGAATTTCTTCTGGTTGCCGGTGATGGGGGCATTTTCCGACAAGGTCGGACGCAAACCCCTGCTGCTCGCCGCGACCATCCTGGCAATCCTGACGGCCTATCCGGCGCTGTCCTGGCTGGTGGCGAACCCCAGCTTCAGCCATTTGCTGATCGTCGAGCTGTGGTTGTCGTTCCTGTATGGATCCTACAACGGCGCCATGGTGGTGGCCTTGACGGAAATCATGCCGGTGGAAGTGCGCACCACCGGGTTCTCCCTGGCCTACAGCCTGGCGACCGCAACCTTCGGTGGATTCACACCGGCGGCCTGCACTTATTTGATTCATGTGTTGGGCAACAAGGCTGCGCCGGGGATATGGCTCAGCGGTGCGGCGGTGCTGGGACTGATTGCTACCCTGGTGCTGTTCAAGGGCAATCGTCATCAACTGCGGACTGCGCAGGCTTCAGCCGTTAGCGGCGCCTGATCAACCGCTATCGCGAGCAGGCTCGCTCCCACAGAGTGTACGCGGTCAAATTGTGGGAGCGGGCTTGCTCCGGGCGGCGATCCGACGATGAGGCCCGTGAGGCCAACACAAAACCCCCAGACAAAAAAACGCCCCGACAAGTCGGGGCGTTTTTTATGGGCGGCTAGCGCTTAGCGTGGGAACGCTGGCGGGTTCACACCGGCCATGTCTTCCATCACGCGAACCACCTGGCAGCTGTAACCAAACTCGTTGTCGTACCAGACGTACAGAACAACGCGGTTGTCTTGGCTGATGGTTGCTTCAGCATCCACGACACCGGCATGGCGCGAGCCCACGAAGTCGGTGGACACCACTTCCTGGGAATTGACGAAGTCGATCTGCTTATGCAGATCGGAGTGCAGCGCCATGTAGCGCAGGTACTCGTTCATCTCTTCACGGGTGGCGGCTTTCTCAAGGTTCAGGTTGAGAATGGCCATCGACACGTTAGGCGTCGGCACACGGATCGCGTTACCGGTCAGTTTGCCGGCCAGCTCAGGCAGGGCCTTGGCGGCAGCGGTGGCGGCGCCGGTCTCGGTGATGACCATGTTCAGCGCGGCACTGCGGCCACGACGATCGCCTTTGTGGAAGTTGTCGATCAGGTTCTGGTCGTTGGTGTACGAGTGAACTGTCTCGACGTGACCGTTGACGATGCCGAACTTGTCGTTCACTGCCTTGAGCACCGGCACGATGGCGTTGGTGGTGCAAGAGGCGGCGGAAACGATCTTGTCGTCCGCGGTGATGTCGCCGTGGTTGATGCCGTGAACGATGTTCTTCAGCTTGCCCTTGCCAGGCGCGGTCAGGACAACGCGGTCGACACCCGGGCAGGCCAGGTGCTGGCCCAGGCCGTCGGCGTCACGCCATACACCGGTGTTGTCCACCAGCAGCGCATCCTTGATCCCGTACTGGGTGTAGTCCACCTCGGTCGGGTTCTTCGCGTAGATCACCTGGATCAGGTTGCCGTTGGCGGTGATGGTGTTGTTTTCTTCGTCGATGGTGATGGTGCCGTTGAACGAACCATGGACCGAGTCACGGCGCAGCAGGCTGGCACGCTTGGTCAGGTCGTTCTCGGCGCCCTTGCGCACCACGATGGCCCGCAGGCGCAGGCCGTCGCCACCACCGGTTTTCTCGATCAGGATGCGCGCCAGCAGACGGCCGATACGACCGAAGCCGTACAGGACCACGTCAGTGCCTTTGCGAGCCGAAACGTTCTGCTGGCCAACCACATCAGCCATCTCTTCACGCACGAACTGCTCGGCGCTACGGCCATTGCCTTCGTTGCGGAATTTGAACGCCAACTTGCCCAGGTCCACCGAAGCCGCGCCGAGCTTGAGCTCGCTCATGGCCTTGAGCAGAGGGAATGTTTCGTGGACGGAGAGTTCGCTGTCGTCGGAGGAACGGTGGCGAGCAAAGCGGTGCGCCTTGAGAATCGCGATGACAGACTGGTTGATCAGGCTGCGGCCATAGATCGAGCTCACCACGTTGTTATTGCGGTAGAGCTGACCGATGAGAGGGATCATCGCTTCGGCGAGTGCTTCACGATCAATCCATTCACCAAGACACTGGTCGGGCTTCTGAGTCACGGGAACCTTCCACATGTAGGGGCTGAAAAAAGGGGCTACATTATGCCGCCGAGTCCACGCCGGAGCAATGCGCGCCTGTCGCGCCGTGGTTTTCCCCTCTGCCCGGGTAGTCTGCGACTGACAGCCGCCCCTTTACCCCGCTACAATTGTCGACTTTGTCGCAACGCTTGGAGCTCAACCTTCCGTGCCCGTTCTGCGTCTTCCGCTTCTCCCTGCCACGGCAGGTAAACAGCACTGGGGCAACCTGCCCGGTGCCGCCCTGAGCCTGGCCATTGCCGAGGCCGCCAGCGCTGCAAAGCGCTTTACCCTGCTGCTGACCGCCGACAGCCAGAGCGCCGAGCGGCTGGAGCAGGAGCTGGGTTTCTTCGCCCCGGATCTGCCAGTTCTGCATTTTCCGGACTGGGAAACCCTGCCCTACGACCTGTTCTCGCCGCACCAGGACATCATTTCCCAGCGAATCGCCAGCCTTTATCGGTTGCCGGAGCTCAGTCATGGCGTTTTGGTAGTGCCCATCACCACGGCCCTACATCGCCTGGCCCCGACCCGGTTCCTGCTCGGCAGCAGCCTGGTGCTGGATATCGGCCAGAAACTGGATGTGGAGCAGATGCGCACCCGACTGGAGGCCAGCGGCTACCGTTGCGTCGACACCGTGTACGAACACGGCGAGTTCGCGGTACGTGGCGCCTTGATCGACCTGTTTCCGATGGGCAGCAAGCTGCCTTATCGCATCGACCTGTTCGATGACGAAATCGAGACCCTGCGTACCTTCGATCCGGAAAACCAGCGTTCCATCGACAAGGTCCAGTCGGTCCGCCTGCTGCCCGCCAAGGAATTCCCGCTACAGAAAGACGCCGTGACCCGCTTCAAGGCGCGGTTTCGCGAGCGCTTCGACGTGGATTTCCGTCGCTGCCCGATCTTCCAGGACCTGAGCAGCGGGATCACCCCCGCCGGCATCGAGTATTACCTGCCGCTGTTTTTCGAAGAGACTTCCACCCTGTTTGACTACCTGCCCCAGGACACCCAGGTGTTCTCGTTACCAGGGATCGAACAGGCAGCGGAAAACTTCTGGAACGACGTGCGCAATCGCTACGAAGAACGTCGCGTCGACCCGTCCCGTCCTTTATTGCCGCCTGCGGAGTTGTTCCTGCCGGTGGAAGACTGCTTTGCTCGTCTCAAGACCTGGCCACGCGTGGTGGCAAGCCAGCAGGACGTGGAGCCCGGCGTCGGCCGTGAACGCTTCCCCGCCAAAGCCCTGCCAGACCTGGCGATCGAAGCCAAGGCCACGCAGCCATTGGCGGCGCTGGCCGGCTTTCTCGACGAGTTTCCTGGCCGCGTGCTGTTTACCGCCGAATCCGCCGGGCGGCGCGAAGTGCTGTTGGAGTTGCTCGAGCGCCTGAAATTGCGGCCGAAAACGATCGACAGCTGGCCGGACTTCGTCGCGAGCAAGGATCGACTGGCAATCACCATCGCGCCGCTGGACGAAGGCCTGGTACTCGATGATCCGGCGGTGGCGCTGGTGGCCGAAAGCCCGCTGTTCGGCCAGCGCGTCATGCAACGCCGTCGCCGTGAGAAGCGTGCCGATGCCGCCAACGACGCGGTCATCAAGAACCTGACCGAGCTGCGCGAAGGCGCGCCGGTGGTGCATATCGACCACGGCGTGGGTCGCTACCTGGGCCTGGCGACACTGGAAATCGACAACCAGGCGGCCGAGTTCCTCACCCTGGAATACGCCGAAGGCGCCAAGCTCTACGTGCCGGTGGCGAACCTGCACCTGATCGCACGCTACACCGGCAGCGACGACGCCCTGGCCCCGCTGCATCGCCTGGGCTCGGAAACCTGGCAGAAGGCCAAGCGCAAGGCCGCCGAACAGGTGCGCGACGTGGCCGCCGAACTGCTGGACATCTACGCCCGCCGCGCCGCGCGCGAGGGTTATGCCTTCGCCGACCCGAAAGCCGACTACGAAACCTTCAGCGCCGGTTTCCCGTTCGAGGAAACCGTCGACCAGCAAACCACCATCGAAGCCGTGCGCGCCGACATGCTCGTGCCCAAGCCGATGGACCGGCTGGTGTGCGGCGATGTCGGTTTCGGCAAGACCGAAGTGGCGATGCGTGCCGCGTTCATTGCCGTGCACAGCGGCAAGCAGGTCGCCATCCTGGTGCCGACCACCCTGCTCGCCCAACAACACTACAACAGCTTCCGCGACCGCTTCGCCGATTGGCCGGTCACTGTGGAAGTGATGAGCCGCTTCAAGTCCGCCAAGGAAGTGAACGCCGCCGTGGCCGACCTGGCCGAGGGCAAGATCGACATCGTCATCGGCACGCACAAGCTGCTGCAGGACGACGTGAAGATCAAGAACCTCGGGCTGGTGATCATCGACGAAGAACACCGCTTCGGTGTACGCCAGAAAGAGCAGCTCAAGGCCCTGCGCAGCGAGGTCGACATCCTGACCCTGACCGCTACGCCGATTCCACGCACGCTGAACATGGCAGTGTCGGGCATGCGCGACCTGTCGATCATCGCCACGCCGCCGGCCCGCCGCCTGTCGGTGCGCACCTTCGTCATGGAGCAGAACAAGAGCACGGTCAAGGAAGCGCTGCTGCGTGAGCTGCTGCGCGGCGGCCAGGTCTATTACCTGCACAACGACGTGAAGACCATCGAGAAGTGCGCCGCCGACCTGGCCGAGCTGGTGCCGGAAGCACGGATCGGCATCGGTCACGGGCAGATGCGCGAACGCGAACTCGAACAGGTGATGAGCGACTTCTACCACAAGCGATTCAACGTGCTGATCGCCTCGACCATCATCGAGACCGGTATCGACGTGCCGAGCGCCAACACCATCATCATCGAGCGGGCCGACAAGTTCGGCCTGGCCCAGTTGCACCAGTTACGCGGCCGGGTCGGGCGCAGTCACCACCAGGCCTATGCCTACCTGCTGACGCCGCCACGCCAGCAGATCACCCCCGACGCGGAAAAACGCCTGGAGGCCATCGCCAATACCCAGGACCTGGGAGCCGGTTTCGTGCTCGCCACCAACGACCTGGAAATCCGCGGTGCCGGCGAACTGCTGGGGGACGGCCAGAGCGGCCAGATCCAGGCCGTCGGCTTCACCCTGTACATGGAAATGCTGGAACGGGCGGTCAAGTCGATCCGCAAGGGCGAACAGCCGAACCTCGACCAGCCCCTGGGTGGCGGGCCGGAAATCAACCTGCGGGTGCCGGCGCTGATCCCGGAGGATTACCTGCCGGATGTCCATGCGCGACTGATTCTCTACAAGCGCATTGCCTCGGCCACCAACGAGGAAGAACTCAAGGACCTGCAAGTGGAGATGATCGACCGCTTCGGCCTGCTGCCGGAACCGACCAAGAACCTGGTGCGAACGACGCTGCTCAAGCTCCAGGCCGAACAACTGGGCATCAAGAAAGTCGACGGCGGCCCCAATGGCGGTCGGATCGAGTTCGAAGCCCAGACCCCGGTCGATCCACTGGTACTGATCAAGCTGATCCAGGGCCAGCCCAAGCGCTACAAATTCGAAGGCGCCACGATGTTCAAGTTCATGGTGCCCATGGAGCGCCCGGAAGAACGTTTCAATACCGTAGAAGCGCTGTTCGAGCGCCTCACCCCGACCACTGCTTGAAGGACGCCCCATGCGCCTGTTTCGCTCACTGACCTTGCTGCTGACCCTGGTCGCTCCCCTGGCGTTTGCCGACGACCTGTATCAGGTCGAAATGATTCTGCTGCGCCAGAATGCCGAACCGGTGATTATCAGCCGTGCAGCCCCGGAAGACTGGGACGCCGGCGCGCAACGCCTGCCCGCCGACAGCCAGCGCACCCCAGCGCTCAGGGGCATCGTGGAGAAACTCAACGCCAGCGGCCAATACACCGTATTGATGCACAAGGCCTGGCAGCAGAACATCGGCGAACAGGGCAGCAAAATCGCCATCAGCGACGGCACCGAACAGTTCGGCCAGTTCCCCATCGAAGGCACCCTGGGGCTGAAACTGGGACGCTTCACCGACGTGGATGCCGACTTCTGGATCAACCGAATCGATGCCAATGGCCTCGTCACCGCGAGCGAACGCATGAAGCAGAACAGCCATACCAAGAACGGCCAGCTCAACTACCTGGACAACGGTCACCTGGCCCTGCTGATCAAGATCACCTCGTTGACCGCGCCCGCTCCACGGCAGGCACCTGACGTCATTCCGGACTGAACGGCGCGCCTATGCCCTCGCCCCTGAGCAAACCCCTGGCACCTTCCTGGGTCAATCGATTCAAGGAACAGAGCCTGGAGCGTGGGCGCCGTTACGCACTGGAAAACCGCGTCAGGATCGTCGAGACCGGAGAAAGCACCATCACCGCCAGTTGCGAAGGCTCTGGTGGCAATGTTTATCGTCAGACCATTCGCCTTAAAGAGTCAGCCAAAGGCACATTGATTCTGCTCGAAGCCGCGTGTTCCTGCCCGGTGCGCATCAACTGCAAGCATTGCGCGGCGGTGTTGCTGCAAGTCCAGGAAACCCTGGCCTATCCGGCTGCCGAGAAAGACGCCCAACTGCTGGAGAAACTCCAGGCAGTACTGGACAACCGCAGCCCCAAGGCCCCGCCGCAGGTGCTGGTGGACAACGTCCAACCCATGCCGCGCCTGTGGCTGGCGAGCATAGAGTTCAGCGCCTTCGAGCCGCGTAACGGCAAGATGCAGCGCTACATCCAACACCGCGCGGCCCTGTCGTTCAGCTATCTGGACGAGTACGTCAGCGGCCAACGCAATACTGACGTGCTGATTCGCCAGGAAACACAAACGCTGCGAATAAAACGCCACACCGATGTGGAGCAGTCCTACCGCGAGCAGCTACGGATCCTCGGCTTCAAGATCGCGACCCGGCAAAGCAAGGCCCTACCGGAAAGTGCCGGCGAACTGTACGAGATGGTCAACGACAGCGCCTGGCTGACGTTCACGCTCAATGATCTGCCGAAACTGCGCAGCCAGGGCTGGGAGCTGCAGATCGATGAAGATTTCGGCTTCGACCTGACCGCCGTGGACGACTGGTACGCCACCGTCGAGGAAACGCCGGAGCGGGACTGGTTCGATCTGGAACTGGGGATCATCGTCAATGGCGAGCGATTGAGCCTGCTGCCGATCCTGTTGAACCTGATGCGCTCGCACATCGAACTGTTCAACCCGGAACGTCTGGCGAGGCGCCGCGACGACGAACTCATCCTGGTCAACTTGCCGAACCGTCCGAACTCGGAGTTCGGCCCGCAACAAGTGGCCCTGCCCTACGGCCGGCTGAAACCGGTGCTGGCGACTCTGGGCGAGTTCTACCTGCACGAGCCCGGCACCACCAAGCTGCGCCTGAACAGCGCGGATGCCTTGCGCCTCAATCCCCTGCAAGACATGCCACTGCGCTGGGAAGGCGGCGAGCACATTCGTGGCCTGGCCCAACGCCTGCGGGACATCAAGGACTACACCGCCACCGTGCCGGAGGGCCTGAACGCAACGCTGCGGCCTTATCAACTCGAAGGCTTGAGCTGGATGCAGTCGCTGCGGCAACTGGAAGTCGGCGGCATCCTCGCGGACGACATGGGCCTGGGCAAGACCTTACAGACCCTGGCGCACATTCTCAGCGAAAAAAACGCCGGCCGCCTCGACCGTCCCTGCATGGTGGTGATGCCCACCAGCCTGATTCCCAACTGGCTCGACGAGGCCGCCCACTTCACGCCGCAACTGAAGGTGCTGGCCCTGTATGGCGCCGGGCGCAAGAAGCACTTCGAACGGCTGGCCGATTACGACCTGGTGCTCACCACCTACGCCTTGCTGCCCAAGGATGTCGAACGCCTGAAGACGCAGCCACTGCATGTGCTGATCCTCGATGAAGCCCAATACATCAAGAACCCCACCAGTAAAGCCGCCCAGGCCGCCCGGGAGCTCGATGCCCGGCAGCGACTGTGCCTGTCCGGTACGCCCCTGGAAAATCACCTGGGCGAGCTGTGGTCACTGTTTCACTTCCTGCTGCCCGGGTGGCTCGGGGACGTGAAGAGTTTCAACCGCGATTACCGCGTGCCCATCGAAAAGCGCGGCAGCGACATCAGGCTGCAACACCTCAATGGCCGGGTAAAACCTTTCCTGTTGCGCAGAACCAAGGAACAGGTCGCGACGGAATTGCCACCCAAGACCGAAATCGTCCACTGGGTCGAACTCAGCGATGCCCAGCGGGACGTCTACGAAACCATGCGCCTGGCCATGGACAAGAAAGTGCGCGACGAAATCACCCGCAAGGGCGTTGCCCGCAGCCAGATCATCATTCTCGAAGCGCTGCTCAAGCTGCGCCAGGTGTGTTGCGACCTGCGACTGATCAGCGATGCCCCACCTGCCCGAGGCAGCACCTCGGGCAAGCTCGACAGCCTGATGGAAATGCTGGACGAGCTGTTTGAAGAGGGACGTCGGGTGCTGCTGTTTTCCCAGTTCACGTCGATGTTGGCGCTCATCGAAGATGAGCTGAAAAAACGCGGCGTGGACTACGCCATCCTGACCGGCCAGACCCGGGACCGGCGCACGCCCGTCAAGGAATTCCAGAGCGGCAAGCGCCAGATTTTCCTGATCAGCCTCAAGGCGGGTGGCGTTGGCCTGAACCTGACCGAAGCCGACACGGTGATCCACTACGATCCGTGGTGGAACCCCGCAACGGAAAACCAGGCGACCGACCGGGCTTATCGCATCGGCCAGGAGAAGCCAGTGTTCGTCTACAAGCTGATTGCCCGGGGCACCGTGGAAGAAAAAATCCAGCTGCTGCAAAAAGAAAAATCCGACCTCGCCGCCGGCGTCCTCGACGGACGCGTGGCCGGAGACTGGAAGCTGCAGAGCGACGATATCGAGGCGTTGTTCGCGCCCCTGCCGGATAAGCTGGAGAAGCGCTGAGGCCCGTATATGGCGGCCTGATCCCTGTGGGAGCCGAGCTTGCTCGCGATAGCGGTGTTTCAGTTACCTGCGATGTTGGATGTTGCGACGCCATCGCGAGCAGGCTCGCTCCCACAGGTTTCGTGTCGTGCAGTCATAGCGAGTACACCTGCATTCCAGTGTGGGAGCGAGCCTGCTCGCGATAGCGGTGTTTCAGTTACCTGCGATGTTGGATGTTGCGACGCCATCGCGAGCAGGCTCGCTCCCACAGGTTTCGTGTCGTGCAGTCATAGCGAGTACACCTGCATTCCAGTGTGGGAGCGGGCTTGCTCGCGATAGCGTTACATCAATACACGCGCCAGGGTCGATTTCACTTTCCCCATCCCGTCATGCAGCGCCTGCTCGATCTCCGCCATGGTGATCACCGCCGTGGACTTGCCCGCTGCCGGATTCACCACCAGGGCCAGGCAGGCGTAGTCCAGCTCCAGTTCGCGAGCCAGCGCTGCCTCCGGCATGCCGGTCATGCCGACGATGTCGCAACCGTCACGTTCCAGGCGGGCGATTTCGGCCACGGTTTCCAGCCGTGGCCCCTGGGTGCAGGCGTATACACCATGGCTGCTGTAGCCACAGCCTTCGGCGGCCAGGGCAGCGATCAACTTCTGACGCAGAGACTCGCTGTAGGGGTAGCTGAAATCAATGTGGGTGACCGCTTCCAGATCATCAGCGAAATAGGTGTGCTGGCGACCGCTGGTGTAGTCGATCAACTGATGAGGCACACAAAAATGCCCGGTGCCCATCGCTGCATGGATCCCGCCCACGGCATTGACCGCCAGGATCGCCTCGGCGCCAGCCTGCTTCAGCGCCCAGAGATTGGCGCGATAGTTCACCTGATGGGGCGGCAACCGATGGGGATGGCCATGGCGAGCCAGGAACAACACTTCACGTCCGGCGTAGTCGCCGATCTGGATATCGGCCGACGGTGCGCCATAAGGCGTATCCACCGCCAGGGACCGGCGAATGGTCAGGCCTTCGAGCTGGGTCAGGCCAGTGCCGCCGATAATTGCGTAAACGGTCATGACAAAACGTCCTTAATCAATCAATTGGGCGGCTTTCAGCGCGCCGATTGCCGTCAGCCAGCGTGGATCCTGGCGGTATTCGGTGGTGGCGAAGGCCTGGCCACGCATGCGTGCGATCCGCGCCGACGGCTTGACCTTCAGGCGCTGGGCAGCGCTCAAGGCCAGCTCCGCGGCGGCGCGGTCGTTGCACACCAGGCCCATGTCGCAACCAGCCGACAACGCGGCCTCGATACGACTGGCGGCATCGCCGACCACATGGGCGCCAGCCATCGACAGGTCATCGCTGAAAATGACGCCATCGAATTGCAGTTCGCCACGCAGGATGTCCTGCAGCCAGCGCCGGGAAAAACCTGCCGGGTTGGCATCGACCTGGGGATAAATCACGTGGGCCGGCATCACTGCGGCCAGTTGCTTGCTCAATCGGGCAAAGGGCACCAGGTCATTGGCGCGGATCTGTTCGAGGCTGCGCTCATCGTTGGGAATCGCCACGTGGGAGTCGGCCTCGGCCCAGCCATGACCAGGGAAATGCTTGCCCGTGGCGGCCATGCCGGCCGCTCGCATGCCGCGAATGAATGCGCCCGCCAACAGCGCGACGCGCTCCGGATCGCCTTCAAAGGCACGGCTGCCAACCACCGCGCTGCGCTGATAGTCGAGGTCCAGCACCGGGGCAAAGCTCAGATCGAGACCCACCGCCAGCACTTCGGTCGCCATGATCCAGCCGCACTGCTCGGCCAGGTATTCGGCATTCGGATTGTCGGCAATCGCCCGCATCGCCGGCAACCGCACAAACCCCTGGCGCAGACGCTGAACGCGCCCGCCCTCCTGATCGACCGCCAGCAGCAGGTCAGGACGAACGGCGCGGATCGACGCGCTCAGTTCGCGAACCTGACGTGGATGCTCGATATTGCGAGCAAAGATGATCAGCCCACCCACTTCCGGCTGACGCAACAAGTGGCGATCTTCGGCCGTCAGCCAGGTACCGGCGACGTCCACCATCAACGAGCCTTGCAGGCCAGCAGTCATAGCATTTCCTTAGTAACGATGAACCCGCATGGCAATACAGGCACGACCGCGTTGCCAGGCGCCAGGCCCGGCAGGTCGCGGTCGTGCAATGACATTTGAAACGGATTCGAAACGAGAGTCGGCATGGGCGGCTAGCTTAGCGGATGTGGGCAGCCGCGCCCACCCGTTCACGCCTTGGCGAGGGCCGGCGTGGATTTGTTGCGCGGACGCAACTGGGCGGCTGCCATGGCGTCGTCGGTGACGCCACTTTCGGCGCGCATGCCGGCCGCCAGGAAAGGCACCATCAGGCGCATCACCTGCTCGATGGAAGTATTCACGCCAAAGTCGGTTTCGGCGATCGCCCTCAGGGCCTTGATGCCAGACATGCTGAACGCGGCGGCGCCGAGCATGAAGTGCACGCGCCAGAACAACTCGATCGGTGGGATCCGGGGCGCAGCCTCGTTGACCAGGAGCATATAGCGGCGGAATACCTTGCCGTACATGTCTTCCAGATAACGCCGCAGATGGCCCTGGCTCTGGCTGAATGCCAGGCCCAACAGGCGCATGAAGATGGACAGATCGTTACCGCTGCGCGGCTGCACGGCGAGCGCTTGCTCCACCAGCATTTCCAGCAGCTCTTCCAGGGTGGGCTTGACGTCGGGCTTGGCCTGGCGACGCTCCAGTTCACGGTCGAGGCTGAGGCAGAAAGGCCCGAGGAATCGCGAGAACACCGCCTGGATCAGCGCCTTCTTCGAACCGAAGTGGTAGTTCACTGCCGCCAGGTTGACTCCGGCCTTGCTGGTGATCAGGCGCAACGAGGTTTCAGCGAAACCTTTCTCCGCGAACAACTGTTCCGCAGCATCGAGAATGCGTTCAACGGTTTCCGACTGGGCCATGGTTACTCCGCCTGACAAACACTTGTTTGAAACATACGTTTCGACCTTGGGGTTGTCAAGCCTGACGGGACGTTTTGCGAACGCCCGGTCAGCTATTTAACCACACCTTTACAGGCTGTTGCCCAAGTGGCCTCAACCGCCCGACCGACCGTCCAGCGGCCCGCGAAAAAAGGAGGATTGCCAAGCGGCGCTCACTGTATATAATCCCAGTCACTGTATAAAAAGACAGAGCGATCAATATGCTAAAGCTGACGCCACGCCAAGCAGAGATTCTGGCCTTCATCAAGCGCTGCCTCGAGGACAACGGCTATCCGCCGACCCGCGCGGAAATCGCTCAGGAACTGGGTTTCAAGTCGCCGAACGCGGCTGAGGAACACCTCAAGGCACTGGCCCGCAAGGGCGCGATTGAAATGACACCGGGCGCATCCCGTGGCATTCGTATTCCCGGCTTCGAAGCCAAGGCCGACGAAACCACCTTGCCGATCATCGGTCGTGTGGCGGCGGGTGCTCCGATCCTCGCCCAGCAGCATGTCGAGGAGTCCTGCAACATCAACCCCGCCTTCTTCCATCCACGGGCCGATTATCTTCTTCGCGTACATGGCATGAGCATGAAGGACATCGGCATCTTCGACGGCGATCTGCTGGCGGTACACACCACTCGCGAAGCCCGCAACGGCCAGATCGTGGTGGCGCGTATCGGCGACGAAGTCACCGTCAAGCGCTTCAAACGCGATGGCAGCAAGGTCTGGCTGATTGCCGAGAACCCTGAATTCGCACCCATCGAGGTGGACCTGCAAGAACAGGATCTGGTCATCGAAGGCTTGAGTGTCGGCGTCATCCGCCGCTAAAGGAGGCTTTATGCAGTTCCCTCACACACCACAGCACACGCAACTTCCGTTGTTCGAGGCCTTCATGGCCCAGCCGCTGGCTCCAGTCCTGAAAGATGTGATCGAGGCGCCGTGGAGCGTCGAGCCCGAGGCCTTCAGTGAACTGTCACTGCGTGGTGCAGCCGGGAACTGCCTGAATCTGCTGGCACCGATTCTGCGGGAATTAAGCCAGGACCAGGAAGCCCGCTGGTTGACGCTGATCGCACCTCCGGCCAGTGTCACACAGGCCTGGTTGCGGGACGCAGGTCTTAATCGCGAGCGAATCCTGCTGCTGCAACCGCGGGGTACCCAAAGCGCTCAACAGTTGACTTGCGAAGCCTTGCGCCTGGGTCGCAGCCATACGGTGGTCAGCTGGCTCAACCCGTTGAGCTCAACAGCTCGACAACAGTTGATCAGCGCCGCTCGCACCGGGGACGCACAGAGTCTGAACATTCGACTGGGCTAAGACAAACACAGGGGCTTCTCCAGGACAGAGAAGCCGGGCGGCAACACTACTTCCAAGAAACCGACAGACGGGATCAGTGTAGAACCCGCGGCCCCTCGTCTTCCTTGTTGTTGAATTCGCCTTCAACCAGGCGCCCTGCCATCTGGACACCCACGCTCAGCATCGCCTTGGCGACTTCGACGTGTTGGCCTTGCAGGAATGCCTTGGCATCTTCGGAGAAACTCAGAGTCACCAGGGAACCCTCGTCCTCAGCCCTGCGCAGCTCGATACGGCCATCAGGAAGTTCGACAATTTCTAGAAAGGACGTTGGCATAAAAGTCTGTTCTCCACGAAAGGCGAGGATTATATAGTCATCGGCCAGGCTTCGCTCGGGATCTTGACCAAGCGTTATCAATGGGGGTCTTGAGCTGAAATAAAACTCAACACTCGTTCAACCCTTCACGGAAGCGCAACGCCAGGCTCTTGAGGTTCTGACGCCAGCTCTCCAGCTCTTCCCGGCTGAGTTCTTGCTCCGGCTCTTCTTCATCCAGATTGACCGCTACGATCAACGGCTGGGTCACGTCACCCTTGGGCTTGCGAGGAGCCCGTGGCGGCTGGAACAGCGCCGCATGGGCTGCCAGCAGCTTGGCCAGCCAGGTTTCCGGGTTTTGAGCCAGTTCAATCATTTCAGCCATTTCCGGAATGGCAATATCCTGCAGCACTTCCCGGGTCAGCAGCAGTTCGGCCCGCGGGGCGCTCGCCAGGGGCAGTCGATAGAAACCGGCTATTTCATGGCACAAGCCCAGTAACGCACCGTACAGGTGAAACAGGGCCGACTCGCGTCCGGCCTGGAGCAGCGCCGGGGAGTTCATCGCACGTCCATCCTCGGTCCTGGCGAGCGCTTCGAGCGACAGGCCGGCGAAGTAGATTTTCTGGTTGGTGCGGGTATAGAGCTCGTGGGCCATGACGGCATTCTCCCAGCGACATGAAAGCTTTACGCAAGAGCGACAGTGTCGTGGATCAACCAAGACCACTGCAAGCCAAATAGAGCCAAAGGATCAAGCGGTGCCCTGTGGGAGCGAGCCTGCTCGCGATAACGGTGTCACGATCAGCATTGATGACTGACCAACCGCTATCGCGAGCAGGCTCGCTCCCACAGTTCTTTGTCTGAATGATTTGGGGAGGCTCCTTGCCTCCATCAATCAGCGCTTGTCTTCCACCGTCCACTTACCGCCGTCGTAGTAGGCCTTCCAGCCCGTAGGCTTGCCGTCGACTTCGGTCTGCACATACTGCTCCTTGGTCTTGCGGCTGTAGCGAATCACCGCCGGGCGGCCATCCGGATCCTTCTGCGGTGCTTCGCAGAGGAAATGGTACTTCGGATCGATCTCGTCCTTGTGCGGCACGATTTCCATCACCAAGGGTGCACGGGTCTCGCGGTTTTTCGGGAACTGACTGGCCGCCAGGAACAGACCGGACGCACCATCACGCAGGATGTAGGTGTCATTGACCTTCTCGCACTTGAGCTCCGGCATCTTCACCGGGTCCATCTTCGGCGGCGCGGCGTCACCGCTCCTGAGCAGCTTGCGAGTGTTCTTGCAGGTCGGGTTGGTGCAGCCGAAGAACTTGCCGAAACGGCCGGTCTTGAGCTGCATCTCGCTACCACACTTGTCGCATTCCAGGCTTGGTCCTTCGTAGCCCTTGATGCGATAGGTGCCCTCTTCGATCTCGTAGCCCGCGCAATCCGGGTTGTTACCGCAGATGTGCAGCTTGCGCTTTTCGTCCAGCAGGTAGGCATCCATCGCCGTGCTGCAGATCGGGCAGCGATGCTTGCCACGCAACACCAGGGATTCGGACTCGCCCTCGTCGTCCGCGGCGATTTCGTCGCCCGGCACCAGGTTGACCGTCGCCTTGCAGCGCTCTTTGGGCGGCAGGCTGTAGCCCGAGCAACCCAGGAAGACGCCGGTGGACGCCGTACGGATCTGCATCGGGCGACCGCAGGTCTGGCACGGAATGTCGGTCATCACCGGCTGGTTGGCCCGCATGCCGCTGTCAGGGCTTTCAGCCACTTCGAGTTTTTTCTTGAAGTCGCCGTAGAACTCGTCGAGGACGTTCTTCCAGTCCCGCTCACCCTGGGCCACATCGTCGAGATGCTCTTCCATGCCAGCGGTGAAGCCGTAGTCCATCAGGTTCGAGAAGCTTTCGGACAACCGCTCGGTAACGATGTCGCCCATCTTTTCCGAATAGAACCGACGGTTGTGCAGCGCCACGTAGCCGCGATCCTGGATGGTCGAAATGATCGCCGCATAGGTCGAAGGACGACCGATACCGCGTTTTTCCATTTCCTTGACCAGGCTGGCTTCCGAGTAACGGGCCGGCGGCTTGGTGAAATGCTGGGTCGGATCGAGCTTGATCAGCTTCATCACGTCACCCTGGGCCATGTCCGGCAAGACGTCGTCGTCCCCAGGCTTGGTGATCTGCGGCATGACACGGGTATAACCGTCGAACTTCAGGATGCGGCCCTTGGCGCGCAGCTCGAAATCTCCAGCACCGACGCTGACGGTAGTGGACAGGTACTGCGCCGGCAGCATCTGGCAAGCCAGGAACTGGCGCCAGATCAGCTCGTAGAGACGCTCGGCATCGCGCTCCATGCCCGACAACTTGCTTGGCTCGGTGTTGGCATCGGAAGGACGAATCGCTTCGTGAGCCTCTTGTGCGCCTTCCTTGCTGCTGTAGACGTTCGGCGTGTCCGGCAGGTACTTCTTGCCGAACTCGCTTTCTATATAAGTACGCGCCATCGCCACGGCATCGGCCGAGAGGTTGGTCGAGTCGGTACGCATATAGGTGATGTAGCCGGCTTCATACAGACGCTGGGCCATCATCATGGTTTTCTTCACGCCGAAGCCCAGGCGGTTGCTCGCGGCCTGCTGCAGCGTGGACGTGATGAACGGTGCCGATGGCTTGCTGCTGGTCGGCTTGTCTTCACGCTTGACGATGCTGTAGGTGGAAGCCTTGAGCTTCTCCAGGGCGGCCATGGCCTGGGCTTCGTTAAGCGGCTTGAAGGCTTCGCCCTTTTCCCGGGCCACTTCGAAGCGCACGTTGGCGCCTTTGGCCGTGCCAAGGTCCGCGTGGACTTCCCAGTATTCTTCAGGGATGAACGCACGGATCTCCCGCTCGCGCTCCACCACCAGTTTCACCGCCACCGACTGCACCCGCCCGGCCGACAGGCCACGGGCGATCTTGGCCCACAGCAAGGGCGAAACCATGTAGCCCACCACGCGGTCGAGGAAACGGCGCGCCTGTTGAGCATTGACCCGGTCGATGTCCAGCTCACCCGGTTCGGAGAAAGCTTCCTGGATGGCCTTCTTGGTGATTTCGTTGAACACCACGCGCTTGTAGCGGCTGTCATCACCACCGATGGCTTCGCGCAGGTGCCAGGCAATGGCTTCCCCTTCGCGGTCCAAGTCCGTCGCGAGATAGATGGTGTCGGCATCCTTGGCGAGCCGGCGCAGCTCCTCGATGACCTTTTCCTTGCCTGGGAGGATCTCGTACTTGGCTTTCCAGCCGTGTTCCGGATCGACCCCCATGCGTGAGACCAGCTGCTTGCGCGCCTTTTCCTTTGGCGACAGCGCCGGCGCCTCACCAGCGGCCGCCTTGCCGCGCTTGGCGGCTGGCTCCTTGCTGGCGCTAGCCGAACCGCTGGTGGGCAGGTCTCGGATATGGCCGATACTCGACTTCACCACGTATTGGTTGCCCAGATACTTGTTGATGGTCTTGGCCTTAGCCGGGGATTCCACAATGACCAGCGATTTGCCCATGGATCAGAAAATTCCTGAATTCTAAAAAGTGAAAGGCGGTTGGCGCCTGACGCGGCACCGCTATATATAGTGGCTGCAAGGTGAGGTCAAGCGCAGGGTTGCCCGCGGATTGGCCTCAAGGCTTGGAAAAAATGCTCTCTTCGGCCTGCACCAAAGCAAAGCGCGGCACTTGTTCGCCGTCAACCTCGACGGACTCTTCGAACATGCTCAAGGGACGCACCCAAAAGCCGTAATCGCCATACAGGGCTTGATAGAAGACCACTTCTTCCTCGGTCTCGGAATGCCGCGCGATGCTGAATACGCGGTACTGCGGACCTTTGTAATGCTGGTAGAGCCCAGGTTGTATCGGCATGCTTCGGCCCTCACTGAAATCTTTTCAAAATAAAAACAAATTTTTTTATTAAACCCGGAAAAACAAAAACCGGGGCACTTGGCCCCGGCTTCCATCAACGCAACGCTTAGACGCGTTCGAAGACAGTGGCGATGCCCTGGCCGAGGCCAATGCACATGGTGGACACGCCAAAAGTGCCGCCGTTCTGTTTCATGACGTTCAGCAACGTGCCGGAGATACGTGCACCGGAGCAACCGAACGGGTGACCCAGGGCGATCGCGCCGCCGTGCAGGTTAACCTTCTCGTTCATCTTGTCGAGCACTTTCAGATCTTTCAGCACCGGCAGGGCCTGTGCGGCGAACGCTTCGTTGAGCTCGAAGAAGTCGATATCGGCCATGCTCAGGCCGGCACGCTTCAAAGCTTTCTGCGTGGCCGGTACTGGACCATAGCCCATGATCGCCGGGTCCACACCCGCCACGGCCATCGAACGGATCACCGCCATCGGCTGGATGCCCAGGTCCTGGGCACGCTGAGCCGACATCACGATCATGCACGAAGCGCCGTCAGTGATCTGCGACGAGGTACCGGCTGTCACGGTGCCGCCCTTAGGGTTGAAGGCAGGCTTGAGGGCCGCCAGGCTTTCAAGGGTGGTTTCCGGACGAATGGTTTCGTCGTAGTCGAACAGTTTCAGGAAACCGTTCTCGTCGTAACCCTGCATCGGGATGATTTCATCCTTGAACTTGCCTTCCACGGTCGCCTTGTGGGCGAGCTGGTGGGAGCGCACGCCAAAGGCGTCCTGCTGTTCGCGGGTGATGCCGTGCATTTTGCCAAGCATTTCCGCGGTCAGGCCCATCATGCCCGAGGCTTTTGCCGCGTATAGCGACATGTGCGGGTTCGGATCGACACCGTGCATCATGCTCACGTGGCCCATGTGCTCGACACCGCCGACGACGAACACATCGCCGTTACCGGTCATGATCGCCTGGGCGGCGGTGTGCAGCGCGCTCATGGACGAACCGCACAGGCGGCTGACGGTCTGACCGGCCGCGGTGTGAGGGATCTGGGTCATCAGCGAGGCCATGCGGGCGATGTTCCAGCCCTGCTCCAGGGTCTGGTTAACACAGCCCCAGATCACGTCCTCGACTTCGTTCGGGTCGACCTTGACGTTGCGTTCCAGCAGTTTGCTGATCAGGTGCGCCGACATGTCCTCGGCGCGAGTGTTACGGTGCATGCCGCCCTTGGAGCGGCCCATCGGCGTACGACCGAAGTCGACAATCACGACGTCTCTAGGATTCAAGCTCATAAATGTTCTCTCGCTCTAGTCGTTGGGCGCTTAACCGAAGAAGCTCTGGCCGTTCTTGGCCATTTCACGCAGCTTCGCGGTGGGGTGGTACAGCGCGCCCAGATCAGCGTACTGGTCAGCCAGGGCAACGAACTCGGCCACACCGATCGAATCGATGTAGCGCAGCGCACCGCCACGGAATGGAGGGAAACCGATACCGTAGACCAGACCCATGTCGGCTTCGGCGGCGGTTTCGACAATGCCGTCTTCCAGGCAACGCACGGTTTCGAGGCACAGCGGGATCATCATCCAGTTGATGATGTCCTCGTCGGTGACTTCGCGCTGCTCGTAAACGATCGGCTTGAGCACTTCCAGCACCGACGGATCGGCCACTTTCTTCTGCTTGCCGCGCTTGTCGGTCTCGTAGGCGTAGAAACCCTTGCCGTTCTTCTGACCCAGGCGCTTGGCTTCGTAGAGCACGTCGACAGCCGAACGACGGTCGTCCTTCATGCGGTCCGGGAAGCCTTCAGCCATGACGTCGCGACCGTGGTGGCCAGTGTCGATACCGACCACGTCCATCAGGTACGCCGGGCCCATCGGCCAGCCGAATTTTTCCATGATCTTGTCAATGCGCACAAAGTCCACGCCAGCGCTGACCAATTTGGCGAAACCGCCGAAATACGGGAACAGCACGCGGTTGACCAGGAAGCCCGGGCAGTCGTTGACGACGATAGGGTTCTTGCCCATTTTCTTCGCGTAGGCAACGGTGGTGGCAATGGCCAGCTCACTGGACTTCTCGCCACGGATCACTTCCACCAGCGGCATCATGTGCACCGGGTTGAAGAAGTGCATGCCGACGAAGTTTTCCGGACGCTTGAGGGCCTTGGCCAACAGCGAAATGGAAATGGTCGAGGTGTTCGACGCGAGGATCGTGTCCTCCTTGACCTTGTCTTCGACTTCAGCCAATACCGCTTGCTTGACCTTCGGGTTTTCGACAACCGCTTCGACCACCAGGTCGACATGGCCAAAATCGCCATAGGACAGGGTCGGACGAATGCCGTTGAGCACTTCGGCCATCTTCGCTGCGGTCATGCGGCCTTTATCGACGCGCCCCACCAGCAGCTTGGCGGCTTCGGCCAGGCCCTGTTCGATGCCGTGTTCGTTGATGTCCTTCATCAGGATCGGCGTGCCCTTGGACGCCGACTGATAGGCGATACCGCCGCCCATGATGCCGGCGCCCAACACGGCGGCCTGCTTCACGTCACGGGCGATTTCGTCGTAGGCCTTGGCCTTTTTCTTCAGTTCCTGGTCATTGAGGAACAGACCGATCAGGCTTTGTGCCGCCGAAGTCTTGGCCAGTTTGACGAAACCGGCGGCTTCGACTTCCAGGGCCTTGTCGCGACCGAAGTTCGCGGCTTTCTGGATGGTCTTGATCGCTTCGACCGGCGCCGGGTAGTTCGGGCCTGCCTGGCCGGCCACGAAACCCTTGGCGGTTTCGAAGGCCATCATCTGTTCGATGGCGTTGAGCTTGAGTTTCTCAAGCTTCGGCTGACGCTTGGCCTTGTAGTCGAACTCGCCACTGACGGCGCGCTTGATCAATTCAAGGGCCGCTTGCTGGAGCTTGCCCGGTTCGACCACCGCATCCACGGCGCCGACTTTCAGCGCGTCTTCGGCACGGTTTTCCTTGCCAGCGGCAATCCATTCGATGGCGTTGTCGGCCCCGATCAGGCGCGGCAGACGCACGGTACCGCCGAAGCCCGGGTAGATGCCCAGCTTGACTTCCGGCAGGCCGATCTTGGCGCCGGAAGACATGACGCGATAGTCCGCTGCCAGGCACATTTCCAGGCCGCCACCCAGGGCGATGCCATTGATGGCCGCGACGGTCGGTACGTTGAGATCTTCGAAGTCGCTGAAGATACGGTTGGCTTCGAGGTTGCCAGCGATCAGTTCGGCATCGGGCAGCTTGAAGTTGTCGACGAATTCGGTGATGTCGGCACCGACGATGAAAACGTCCTTGCCACTGCTGACGATCACACCCTTGATCGAAGCGTCTGCCTTGATAGCGTCCACGGCCTGACGCAATTCGTTCAGGGTTAGACGGTTGAACTTGTTGACGGACTCACCCTTGAGATCGAACTTCAGTTCGACGATGCCACTTTCAAGAGCCTTAACCGTGATGGCTTTACCTTCGTAAATCATCAACTGATCTCCACGATATGGAAGCTGAACAGTACACGTTGAACGCTGACCACTGGTTCGGCATTGACGTTACCGTCGATGCTACGCCAATCCGCCAGGCACACCCGTCAACGCGATAGTCGGGGTTCTGTAGGAACGTTCGGAAAATACAAACGCTCAATTCATACGCCCGTTTGATTTGGGTACGTCACCTTCACGGAATTTCCGACAATTGTCAATCGCCCTAAACAAGGGCTCGGACGCGACTTGACGGTCATTTCCATTACCCTGCAGATCCGCAACACGACGCTGCATGTGCGGACATTCATAAGATCAATAATTAGAAAAGTCGCCCTAATTCCAGACGCAACGAATACAAAGGGCTATGCTGGCGGGTACGTTATGAAAGCGCTTGGCGCGAGGACGTTACGAACGAACACCCGGATTGAATTGGTTTACGGCCTGCCTGGCCAACCCGCCCGACGAGACTGTCGGGCTTTTTTATGGTCAAGCCAGGGCCTTGAGCACTGCGGCAATATCCTGCAAAACAGCAGCCTCGCCCTTCTCGCCCCAATACAGGGTGATCATTTGCGGGTCGGCTTCGATCTTGTAGACGTTGGCTGGCAATGTCCTGAAATGCTCGAGCAACGACTCGTCCTGGCAAATTTCCCGCCACTGATTGACCCAAACGCCAGGCGCGCTTTGCCAGTAACTCCAACAGGCGGGCTGCTTGCCGCGCCGGGGCCGATGGTACTGCGCGCAAGGGTTTGGCGGCTGGGAATCGAGCCAGTGCGGCCATTCCTGGGGCGCCAATTGCATGGCCAGGCCGAGGCGACGGGCCTCCATGCGCAGGGCCATGCGACCACTCTGTACACGGGACGGCCGCAACCATGCCAGGGGGCTCAATACCACCAACAGGATTGACACCACTATCCAGACCGTCATATCAGTACTCCCGAATTCTGATGAGCCATTGACCCATATCGCCGTCAATGCGCTTGAAACCAGCCATACTTAACCGTATCGCCATTCTCTGGAGTGCTTTTCATGTACTACGAACACATCCTGGTCGCCGTCGACCTCACTGAAGAATGCGATCCCGTCATCAAACGCGCTCGCGCCCTGTGCGATGGCCGAGAAACCAAGCTGTCACTGGTGCATATCGTCGAACCGATGGCCATGGCCTTTGGCGGCGATGTCCCCATGGACCTTTCCCAACTGCAACAACAGCAGTTCGATCAGGCCAAGGAACGCCTTGACCGCCTGATCGTGAAGTATCCGGACCTGAAACGGGAAAACAGCCACCTGACCTACGGCCAGCCGCGCCAGGAGATCCATCACCTGGCCAAGGAACAGGGTTGCGACCTGATCGTCGTCGGCAGCCACGGTCGCCATGGGCTGGCGCTGCTGCTGGGCTCCACCGCCAACGACGTATTGCATGGCGCACCTTGCGATGTGCTGGCGGTGCACCTGGTCAAGCGCGCATAACAGCTATGAAGCCCTGAGGGGGTGAGCCTGCTCGCGATGACGTCAGCACAGTCGACATCCCTGTTAGCTGACACACCGCGATCGCGAACAAGCTCGCTCCCACAAAGGGCTGCCTTTCAAATCAGGCGTCCAGCTCTGCCCAACGCTCCACCAACGCATCCAACTCAGCCTGCAACTGCTCCAGATGCGCAATCACCTTGGCGGTTTCCGCGGCCGGCCGCTGGTAGAAGCCGGCGTCGGCCATCTCGGCCTGTACCGCGGCGATCTGTGCTTCCTTGGCATCGATATCGCCCGGCAGCGCTTCCAGCTCGCGCTGCAGCTTGTAGCTGAGTTTTTTCTTGGCCGGAGCCGGGGCCGCCGCAGCGGCAACCGGCGCAGGCTCGGCCTTGACCACCGCCGAATTCAAGTCGGCCTTGCCGGACTTGCTCTCGGTCACGCCCAGCAGGCGCGGCGAGCCGCCCTGGCGCAGCCAGTCCTGATACCCGCCGACGTATTCGCGAACCCGACCTTCGCCTTCGAATACCAGGGTGCTGGTAACCACGTTGTCGAGGAATGCCCGGTCGTGGCTGACCATCAGCACGGTGCCGTTGAAGGTCAGCAACACCTCTTCCAGCAATTCGAGGGTTTCCACGTCCAGGTCGTTGGTCGGTTCGTCGAGGACCAGCAGGTTGGCCGGCTTGCTGAACAGTTTCGCCAGCAGCAGACGAGCGCGCTCGCCGCCGGACAACGCCTTGACCGGGGTCCGGGCACGCTGGGGGCTGAACAGGAAATCACCGAGGTAGCTCAGTACGTGGCGGCTCTGGCCATCGATCTCGATGAAGTCGCGGCCTTCGGCCACGTTGTCGATCACGGTCTTTTCCAGGTCCAGCTGGTGACGCAACTGGTCGAAGTAGGCGACGTCGATCTTCGTCCCCTCTTCCACCTTGCCGCTGCTCGGAACCAGGCCGCCGAGCATCAGCTTGAGCAAGGTGGTCTTGCCGGTGCCATTGGCACCCAGCAGGCCGATGCGGTCGCCGCGCTGCAGGACCATGGAGAAGTCCTTGACCAGGAATGGGCCGCCGGGATGGGCGAAGCTGACGTTTTCCAGCACCATTACCTGCTTGCCGGATTTCTCAGCCGTTTCCAGCTGGATATTGGCCTTGCCGGTACGCTCGCGGCGCTCGCTGCGCTCGACGCGCAGAGCCTTGAGGGCGCGTACACGACCTTCGTTACGGGTACGACGGGCCTTGATGCCCTGGCGGATCCAGACTTCTTCCTGGGCCAGGCGCTTGTCGAACAGTGCGTTGGCGGTTTCTTCCGCCGCCAGTACCGCTTCCTTGTGCACCAGGAAACTGGCGTAGTCGCCGTTCCAGTCGATCAGGCCGCCACGGTCCAGCTCAAGGATGCGGGTCGCCAGGTTCTGCAGGAAAGAACGGTCGTGGGTGATGAACAGCACCGCCCCCTGGAAATCCTTCAAGGCTTCTTCAAGCCAGGCAATGGCGCCGATGTCCAGGTGGTTGGTCGGTTCGTCGAGCAGCAGCAGGTCCGGCTCGGAAACCAGGGCCTGGGCCAGCAGGACACGGCGACGCCAGCCGCCGGACAACTCGGCGAGGGTCTTGTCGGCCGGCAGTTGCAGGCGGCTCAGGGTGCTGTCGACCAGTTGCTGCAGACGCCAGCCATCGCGGGCTTCAAGGTCGTGCTGCACATGCATCAGCTTTTCCAGGTCGGCATCGGTGACGATGTTCTGGCTCAGATGGTGATATTCGGCCAACAGCGCGCCGACACCGTCCAGGCCTTCGGCAACCACATCGAATACCGTCCGCTCGTCGGCCAGCGGCAGTTCCTGGGGCAACTCACCGATCTTCAGACCGGGGGCACGCCAGACCGAGCCGTCATCGGGCTTCTGGTCGCCCTTGACCAGCTTCATCATGCTGGACTTGCCGGTACCGTTGCGGCCGATGATGCACACCCGCTCTCCACGGGCGATCTGCCAGGACACCTTGTCCAACAACGGCATCGCGCCGAAAGCAAGGGACACATCGCTGAATTTGAGCAGGGTCATGAGCTTCTCCAAAAACCGGGCGCGCATTCTACCTGAGATGAGACTTCAGGGGTCCGCCATTTTCGTCGTTGAAGCACTCTGCATAACAAATGTTGCGAACTTGCGCCGACGGCCCCGCAAAGCTTTCGCCGGCTGCTGGCAAAAGGCTAAGCTACAGACAGTTACCCTGGGTTACCCCTTGGGCTTTTCATGTTTTTTTCTGCCCGGATGTCTCATGCGCAGTCGCCTTATTACTGTTCTGTCTTGTTTTTTCGTGTGTGCCACTGCCGTTCAAACCGCTCAAGCGGTGGATATTTCCACCCAGCGCCAGTATTACGATGAAGCCAAGCGAGCCTTGGCCAAGGGTGATACCGGCCCCTATTTCCGCTATAGCGAGGCCCTGCGCGATTATCCGCTGGAGCCGTACCTGGCCTACGACGAACTGACCGCTCGCCTCAAGAGCGCGAGCAACGCCGAAATCGAGAAATTCCTCGCCGAACACGGCGACCTGCCCCAGGCCAACTGGATGAAACTGCGTTGGCTGCGCTGGCTGGCCGAACGCGGCGACTGGGCGACCTTCGTCAAATATTACGACCCCAAGCTCAACTTCACCGAACTGGACTGCCTCAATGCCCAGTACCAGCTCAGCCACGGTCTCAAGGCCGAGGGCTACGCCAACACTGAAAAGCTCTGGCTCACCGGTAAATCCCAACCACAGGCCTGCGACGCGCTGTTCGGCCTGTGGGCCTCCCAAGGCCAGTTGACCGAGCAGAAGCGCTGGGAGCGCGCAAAACTGGCGGCCCAGGCCCGAAATTATCCACTGGCCAACAGCCTGGTCAGCGGCCTGGTCACCCTCGCCCCTCGCGGCAAATTGCTGGTAGACGTGGCGCAGAAACCTGAACTGCTCAATCAACCCTCGCGCTTCGTCCCGGCCGATGAACCGATGTCCGATATCGTCAGCCTCGGCCTGCGCCGTCTCGCCCGCCAGGATCCGGATAAAGCCATGGCATTGCTGGACGGCTATGCCAGCACCATGCATTTTTCCCGCGACGAAAAAGTCGCCATCGCCCGGGAGATCGGCCTGACCCTGGCCAAGCGCTTCGACAGTCGCGCCCTTGAGATGATGACCCAATATGACCCCGAGCTGCGGGACGACACCGTTTCGGAATGGCGGCTGCGCCTGCTGCTGCGCCTGGGCCGCTGGGACGACGCCTATCAGTTGACCCGTCGCCTGCCCGAGTCGCTGGCCAGCACCAACCGCTGGCGCTACTGGCAGGCCCGCAGCCTGGAACTGGCTCAACCGCAGAACCCCGAAGCCTTGACGCTCTACAAACATCTGGCTCGCGAGCGGGATTTCTATGGCTTCCTGGCCGCTGACCGCTCCCAATCGCCCTACTCGCTCGCCAACAAGCCCCTGGTGCTGAGCCAGGCATTGATCAACAAAGTGCGCAATACACCGGGCGTTCGCCGGGCCCTGGAATTCCACGCCCGCGGGCAGATCGTAGATGGGCGTCGCGAGTGGTATCACGTCAGCCGGCATTTCAGCCGGGACGAAATGGTCGCCCAGGCGAAGCTGGCCTACGACCTGAAATGGTATTTCCCGGCCATCCGCACCATCAGCCAGGCCAAGTACTGGGACGACCTGGACATCCGTTTCCCGATGGCGCACCGCGATACCCTGGTGCGCGAAGCCAAGGCTCGTGGCCTGCATTCGAGCTGGGTGTTCGCGATCACCCGCCAGGAAAGCGCCTTCATGGATGACGCGCGCTCCGGCGTGGGTGCCGCCGGCCTGATGCAATTGATGCCCGGCACCGCCAAGGAAACCGCGCGCAAATTCAGCATCCCCCTGGCTTCGCCCCAACAGGTGCTGGATCCGAACAAGAACATCGAGCTCGGCGCAGCGTACCTGAGCCAGGTCCACAGCCAGTTCAACGGCAACCGCGTCCTGGCCTCGGCCGCCTACAACGCCGGCCCCGGCCGCGTACGCCAGTGGCTGCGCGGTGCCGACCACCTGAGCTTCGACGTCTGGGTCGAAAGCATCCCCTTCGACGAAACCCGCCAATACGTGCAGAACGTCTTGTCGTACTCGGTGATCTACGGCCAGAAACTCAACTCGCCGCAACCGCTGGTGGACTGGCACGAGCGGTATTTCGACGATCAGTGAGCCTCAAGCGGCAAGCCATGCCTGAAAAGAAAAATGCCCGTATCAAACGATACGGGCATTTTTTTGGTCAGCTTTATCCCCACAATCCCCTGTGGGAGCGAGCCTGCTCGCGATAGCGGCGGGTCAGCTTGCATCAATGTTGAATATGCCGCCGTCATCGCGAGCAGGCTCGCTCCCACAGGGGGGGGCGATCAGTCGACCACCGCCGCATGCCCCACATTGAACTGCAACGCCGCCAACCGCGCGTACAGCTCATTGCTGGCCACCAGCTCCTGATGCGTGCCCACCGCCACCACCCTGCCCTGGTCCATCACCGCGATCCGGTCGGCGTTCTTCACCGTGGCCAGGCGATGGGCGATGACCAGGGTGGTGCGGTTTTTCATCAGGTTGGGCAGGGCTTGCTGGATCAGGTGTTCGCTTTGCGCATCGAGGGCGCTGGTGGCTTCGTCCAGCAACAGGATCGGCGCGTCCACCAACAGCGCCCGGGCGATGGCCAGGCGTTGGCGCTGGCCGCCGGATAGCCCCAGGCCACCGTCGCCCAGGTGGGTCTGGTAACCATCGGGCATTTTGTCGATGAAGTCGTGGGCATGGGCAATCCGGGCCGCCTCGCGCACCTGCTCGGCAGTCGCGTCGGGATTGCCATAGCGGATGTTTTCTTCCACGGTGCCGAAGAACAGCGCCGGATTCTGCGAAACCAGGGCGAAATGACGGCGCAGGTCCAGCGGATCGAGTTGGGTCAGCGGTACCCCATCGATGAAAATCCGGCCTTGTGCCGGATCGTAGAAACGTAACAACAAGTCATACACCGTCGATTTACCCGCGCCCGACGGCCCGACGAGGGCAAGGGTTTCGCCAGCATTGACCGTCAGGTCCAGGCCGTCGACCGCATAGCTTTCCGGTCGGGACGGATAGGAGAACCGCACGCCTTCAAGGCGCAGATCGCCCCGGACCCGCTCCGGTAACGTCATCAGGTCCGAGATCGGTGGCTGGATAATGTTCTGCGAACGCAACAGCTCGGCGATACGCTCGGCCGCGCCGGCGGCCCGTTGCAATTCGCCGATCACCTCGCTCAGCGTACCGAAGGCGCCGCCGACGATCAGACTGTAGAACACGAACGCCGCCAGCTCACCGCCGGAAATCCGCCCGGCGATCACATCCATGCCACCCACCCAGAGCATCACACCCACCGCCCCCAGCACCAGCACGATCACCAGGGTGATCAGCCAGGCCCGCTGGGCGATGCGTTTGCGGGCGGTGTCGAACGCCTGCTCCACCGTGACAGCAAAACGTCGCTCATCCTGGACCTGATGGTTGTAGGCCTGCACGGTCTTGATCTGACCCAGGGTTTCGGAAACGTAACTGCCGACATCGGCGATGCGGTCCTGGCTCTGGCGGGACAGGCTGCGCACCCGACGCCCGAACACCAGGATCGGTGCCAACACCAGCGGCAGGGCAATCACCACGATGCTGGTGAGCTTGGGGTTGGTGATGAACAACAGCACGATGCCGCCGATCACCATCAGGGCGTTGCGCAGGAACAGTGACAAGGACGAACCGATCACCGATTGCAGCAACGTGGTATCGGCGGTCAGGCGTGACTGGATCTCCGAGCTGCGGTTGTTCTCATAGAACCCCGGGTGCAGGTACACCAGATGATTGAAAACCTGTCGCCGGATGTCGGCCACCACGCGCTCGCCAATCCACGACACCAGGTAGAACCGGGAGAAGGTTCCGATCGCCAGACCTATCACCAGCACCATGAACAAGCCGATGGACTGGTTCAGCAGCTGAGGAGAACGGGTCATGAACCCCTGGTCCACCAGCAGCCGGATGCCCTGGCCCATGGACAAGGTAATGCCCGCCGTGACGATGAGCGCCAGCAACGCGCCGACGACCTGCTTGCGGTAAGGAGCGATAAAACCACTGGCCAGGCCGATGGCACGGCGATGTTGGGAGGAAAGCATCAGTAACGTCCGATAATGCAACAGGGAAAGGGCCGGTCAACGGCACCGAAGCGCGGCGGAACCTTATTGAATCAGAATGAGTCAGGTTAAATATGAACGCGACGACTACCCGCTAGATGGTATCGGTCTAAAGTCTGACTGGAAACGTACAAGTATTTCTGTTTGAGTAGAGCTGTCGTCATGACCGACAAGGAGTGTCATTTCTCAGTCACCTGACGACAGTACAGTAGACATTAAAACCTGATGAGGAGACAGGCCATGTCCTTGCAACACAGCAGCGACGACAAGATTCAAGTGATCCGCACGCAACCGGACCAGTCCCTGGGCTGCTCGTTCATCGACGCCCAAGGGCGCGAAGTACCGATCACCGAAGAGATGATCCAGAAAGCCTGCAGTGAACTGGAACAACGACTGGTCAAGCCTGCCGAACAAAAGTGATACAGCCCGTCTTCGATTGAACCCGACCTTGATGTCGGGTTTTTTGTGCCTATGGACTCTACCACCCTGGGGCGAGGGTTAGAGGGGAGTGGCCCCCAGCGCGGTCACGATCTGCTGCAACGCCGCTGATTGCCCTTCAATGCGCACCTTCAAGCTGTCGATCTCCCGGCGCGGCGGGTAATGTTTGCGCAGGGCGTCGAAGGCACTGCGCTGCTCGCTGACGGTTCCCACCAGGCTACGGCGGAAGTCCGCATCGTCACGACGCGGGTCGTATACGCCACGGCAAAGCGCGGCCAACGCCCAGGCCGGGTCGGTGGCGGCGTCCAGGGTGATGCCGCCCAGCCAGGGCCGAGGCAGCAGATCACCGAGACTGACTGTAACCGGTGTCTCCAGGAACGCGCATAGCGCTTCATAGATCTGCGCCGTGCCGCGCTGGCGGCCATCGAGGCTGTAGCCGGCAATGTGCGGCGTAGCGATCACGCACAGGTCGGCCAGGTCCATATCCACCGTGGGCTCCTGTTCCCAGACATCCAGCACCGCTTGCAGGTCTTCGCGTTCCAACAGCACATTGCGCAACGCGGTGTTATCGATCACCGGCCCGCGAGCCGCATTGATCAACCAGGTGCCAGGCTTGAGGTTGTTCAGGCGCCGCTCGTCGAACAGATGCCAGGTCGGTTGCTCGCCGTCGCGCGTCAGGGGGTGTGCAGACTGATCGCATCGCACTGCTCAATGATCTGTTCCAGGCTCACATAGTCGCCGCCCTCGGCCGCCTGACGCGGCGGATCGCACACCTTCACGTCCCAGCCCAGGCCCTTGAGCACATCGATCAAGCGACCGCCCACCTGCCCTGCACCGACCACGCCGTAGGTGCGCTGGCGCAGATCCGCGCCTTCGATTTCAGCCAGGGTCATCAGGCTGCCCAGCACGTAGTCCACCACGCCCCGGGCATTGCAGCCCGGCGCACTGGCCCAGCGGATACCGGCCTCGGCAAAGTAATCCAGATCCAGGTGATCGGTGCCTATGGTGCAAGTGCCAACGAAACGCACGTTGCTGCCTTCCAACAAGTCACGATTGACCCGGCTGACGGAGCGCACCAGCAACACGTCGGCCTGCGCGACCATTTCCCGGTCGATGCCGCGCCCCGGCACCCGGCGGATCTCACCGAAACCCTTGAAAAAGGCATCGAGCAGGGGAATGTTTTCGTCGGCGACGATCAGCATGGCAAAGCTCCTTTGGCGGGGTGGGCAGTGTAGGCGTTCCGGTGTGTCTGCGCATTACCGGAAGTGAATGACGGTGAGCGGGCAGTCGCAGCTCTCTGGGGAGCAAGGCCTATCCCAATGTCGGTCAGTTAAGCCGTGGGAGCAAAGCTTGCTCGCGATAGCGGCAGGCCGGCCGACATTATTGCTGGCTGACTTACCGCTATCGCGAGCAAGCTTTGCTCCCACGGTTTTTGCCGACATTGGGATAAGCCTTGCTCCCACAGGTTGCGCCCCCAAGGGACCGCTTACAAATCCCCAACACAGCTTTTTTCCTGACCATGGCGTCAACGCGTAGAATCCGCCGCCTTGCGCTTAATCTTTCGGACGCTTCGCCTGTGAATCCCGTGATCGACACCCCCACCCTTCTCTCCCGCCCGGCCCGGGTTCGCCTGGAGGTCAGGACATTGCTGGCCCTGGCACTGCCGATCATGGTGGCGCAACTGGCAACCACCGCCATGGGCTTCGTCGATGCGGTGATGGCCGGTCGTGTCGGCCCACGGGACCTGGCGGCGGTAGCATTGGGCAACTCGATCTGGGTGCCGGTGTTTCTATTGATGACTGGCACGCTGCTGGCGACTACGCCGAAAGTCGCCCAACGCTTCGGCGCCGGAACCTTCGACGAAATCGGTCCACTGGTGCGCCAGGCCCTGTGGCTGGCGCTGGTGGTCGGGTTGATGGCAACGCTGGCGCTGTTCAGTGCCGAGCCGATCCTGCACATCATGAAGGTGGACCCGGAGCTGATCGGCCCTTGCATGGAATACCTGCGAGGGATCGGTACCGGCCTGCCGGCCGTGGCGCTGTACCATGTACTGCGCTGCTTCAGCGACGGCCTGGGCCGCACGCGGCCGGCGATGGTGTTGGGGTTGTGCGGGTTGGCACTGAACATTCCGCTCAACTACATCTTCATCTACGGGCACCTGGGCGTACCGGCCATGGGCGGCGTCGGGTGCGGCTGGGCCACCGCTATTGTCATGTGGGTGATGGCCCTGGGCATGGCCGGCTGGACACGCTGGGCGCCGGCCTATCGGTCGAGCCATTTATTCAGCCGTTTCGATTGGCCGCGCTGGGCAGTCATCCAACGCCTGCTGGGCATCGGCCTGCCGATTGGCATCGCGGTGTTTGCCGAGTCGAGCATTTTTGCAGTGATCGCGCTGCTGATCGGCAGCCTCGGCGCCACGGTGGTGGCCGGGCATCAGATCGCGCTGAACTTCAGTTCCCTGGTGTTCATGATTCCCTACTCCCTGGCCATGGCCGTAACGGTGCGGGTCGGCCAGACACTGGGACGGGGCCAGCCTCGCGAGGCGCGTTTCGCCGCCGGCGTGGGCATGGGCGCGGCCCTGGCGTATGCCTGCCTGTCGGCGAGCCTGATGTTCGCCCTGCGCGGGCCCATCGCCGCGATCTACACCGCCGACCCGGTGGTGATCGACGTCGCCTCGATGTTGATCGTATACGCAGCGCTGTTCCAGTTTTCCGATGCGATCCAGGTCACCGCGGCGGGCGCGTTGCGCGGCTACCAGGACACACGAGTGACGATGATCCTGACCCTGTTCGCCTATTGGGGTATCGGTTTACCGGTGGGTTACACCTTGGGGCTGACCAACTGGTTCGGCGCGGCCAACGGCCCGAGCGGGTTGTGGCAAGGCCTGATCGTGGGCCTGAGCTGCGCGGCGCTGATGCTGTCGATCCGTCTGGCCCGCAGCGCGCGCAAACAGATCCGCATCAGCCGTTCGATGGGCTAAGCGAGCTTCTTGCGGATCCAGTAGCGGTACGTACCGTCCACTTCGTCCTGGGCCACCAGTTCGTGGTCGAGAAACACACAGAACTTGGGGATGTCGCGGCGGGTCGAGGGGTCGGTGGCAATCACCTTCAACAGCCCGCCCGGCATCAGGTCGCGGATGTGCTGGTGCAGCATCATCACCGGCTCAGGGCAGTTGAGGCCCGTGGCATCCAGCGTGCCGTCGACCGGCGTATCGTTCATTTCACTCATGTTCTACTCCTGAAACTGGCCGGCATTGTCGCGCAATGTCGGGTTGGAACAAAGCCCGCATATTTCGGTTCTGTGGGAGCAAGGTTGTGGGAGCAAGGCTTGCCCGCGATGCGGGCGCCGCGATTCTGAAAGACCGCGTTGACTCATCGCGAGAAAGCTTTGCTCCCACCAGGCTTGGTTCCCACAGGCTTCTTGCTGTCCAGCCGGCGCAAATGGCACGTCACCTCTTCACGGTCGTGGTACAGCTGCTTGCACCCGATCTCCACCTTGATCCCCCGGGCCTTGAAGCCATCGGCAATGCGTTCGAGCAGGCGTTTCACTTCGGCATAACGCTGCTTCATCGGCAGCTTGAGGTTGACCACTGCCTCGCGACAATGGCCCTCGCCGATCCACTCCTCCAGCATCGCCGCATTGCGCGCCGGCTTCTCGACGATGTCACAGACCATCCAATCCACCGGCTGCCTGGGCTTGAAGGTAAAACCATCCGCCATCAGGTGTTGCACCAGACCGGTGTCCATCAGGCTTTCGGCCATCGGGCCGTTGTCGATGGCGGTCACCAGCATGCCCCGATTCACCAGTTGCCAGGTCCAACCACCCGGCGCGGCCCCCAGGTCGACGCCGGTCATGTCACTGTGCAGGCGCTCGTCCCACTCTTCCCGTGGAATGAAGTGATGCCAGGCCTCTTCGAGCTTGAGGGTCGAGCGGCTCGGTGCTTCCCGAGGGAACTTCAGGCGGGGTATCCCCATTGGCCACATCGCCGAGTTGTCCGCTTCCGCCAGCCCCAGGAACACTTCACGGCCACTTTTGAACGTCAGCAGCAGGCGCGGCTGGTGCGGATCATCCACCAATTTGCCGGCGCCGGTCAGCGCCTTGCGCAGCGGGCCTTCGAATTTCTTGCAGAAATTCGACAGTTCCTTGCCATCGTTGGTGTCGACCACCTCCAGCCACAAACTGCCGCAGACCGGAAACTGCGCCATGTGGGACAGGATGACGCTGATACGGTCGGTTTCCGGCAAGTCAATGAAGGTGCCACGGGCCCATTGGCGCGGAAAAATCAGGCCGGCGAAACGCTGGCCACGCATCAACCGCTCGGCACCGTCCTCTTCGGTGCAAACGAATTCAGCGCAGGCACTGGCCGGCTTGGCCTTGGCATAACCGGCCACATTGAGTCTGGCGGCGTGTTCGGCGATCTCGGAACAGACCTCGCCTTCGAAGCCCGGGCGGCAGTGCATGAAAAGCGTGTTCATTGAAACTCCGTAGCAAAGCCTGTCACGAAAATCGGCGCATGATAGCGGACTTCGGAACCCCGAACCTGCCCATAGAGTCCAGTGATTAGTCATACGCTCGAAACAGGGCTAGGTTAAAGGCTCTGTCCGTCCCGTCAGTCCGTAACCGTGCGGACTCAAAGGAGTGATTTCAATGCCATCCCTCGATAGCCTGAAAACCCTTAAAACATTGCAGGTCGACGCCAAGGTCTACCACTATTTCAGCCTGCCGGATGCCGCCCGCAGCCTCGGTGATCTGGACAAGCTGCCCATGTCCCTGAAAGTGCTGCTGGAAAACCTGCTGCGCTGGGAAGATGAAAAAACCGTCACCGGCACCGACCTCAAGGCGCTGGCCGGGTGGCTGAAAGAACGTCGTTCCGACCGCGAGATCCAATACCGCCCGGCACGAGTGCTGATGCAAGACTTCACCGGTGTCCCGGCCGTGGTCGACCTGGCCGCCATGCGCGCCGCCGTGGAAAAGGCCGGCGGCGATCCCCAGCGGATCAACCCGCTGTCGCCGGTGGACCTGGTGATCGACCACTCGGTGATGGTGGACAAGTTCGCCAGCCGCCAGGCGTTCGAGCAGAACGTCGACATCGAGATGCAGCGCAACGGCGAACGCTACGCCTTCCTGCGCTGGGGCCAGAGCGCCTTCGCCAATTTCAGCGTGGTGCCGCCGGGCACCGGGATCTGCCACCAGGTCAACCTCGAATACCTGGGGCGCACCGTGTGGACCAAGGAGGAAGATGGCCGCACTTATGCTTTCCCCGATACGCTGGTGGGCACCGACTCCCACACCACCATGATCAATGGCCTGGGTGTGCTGGGCTGGGGCGTCGGAGGGATCGAGGCGGAAGCGGCCATGCTGGGCCAGCCGGTGTCGATGCTGATTCCCGAGGTCATCGGCTTCAAGCTCACCGGCAAGCTGCGCGAGGGCATTACTGCCACCGATCTGGTCCTCACCGTCACACAGATGCTGCGCAAGAAAGGCGTAGTGGGCAAATTCGTCGAGTTCTATGGCGATGGCCTCGCCGACCTGCCCCTGGCCGACCGCGCCACCATTGCCAACATGGCCCCGGAATACGGCGCCACGTGCGGCTTCTTTCCGGTGGACGACGTCACCCTGGATTACCTGCGCCTGTCTGGACGCCCGGCGGAAACGGTGAAACTGGTAGAGGCCTATTGCAAAGCCCAGGGCTTGTGGCGCTTGCCTGGCAAGGAACCGGTGTTCACCGACACCCTGGAGCTGGACATGGGCAGCGTCGAAGCCAGCCTGGCCGGGCCGAAACGCCCACAGGACCGGGTTTCACTGCCCAATGTCGGCCAGGCGTTCAGCGACTTCCTGGGGCTGCAGGTCAAGCCCACCAGCAAGGAAGAAGGTCGCCTGGAAAGCGAAGGCGGCGGTGGCGTGGCGGTGGGCAATGCCGATCAGGTGGGTGAGGCCGAGTACGAGTTCGAAGGCCATACGCATCGCCTGAAAAACGGTGCGGTGGTGATCGCGGCCATTACCTCCTGCACCAACACCTCCAACCCCAGTGTGATGATGGCCGCCGGGCTGCTGGCGAAAAAAGCCGTGGAAAAAGGCCTGACCCGCAAGCCCTGGGTCAAGAGCTCCCTGGCCCCGGGCTCCAAGGTGGTGACCGATTACTACCAGGCCGCCGGCCTGACCGAGTACCTGGATCAACTGGGCTTTGCCCTGGTGGGCTACGGCTGCACTACCTGTATCGGTAACTCCGGCCCCTTGCCGGACCCGATCGAAAAAGCCATCCAGAAAGCCGACCTGACCGTGGCCTCGGTGCTGTCGGGCAACCGCAACTTCGAGGGCCGCGTGCATCCGCTGGTCAAGACCAACTGGCTGGCCTCGCCGCCCCTGGTGGTGGCCTATGCCCTGGCCGGCACGGTGCGTATCGACATCAGCAGCGAACCGCTGGGCAATGACCGCGACGGCCATCCGGTGTACCTGCGGGACATCTGGCCCAGCAGCAAGGAAGTCGCCGACGCCGTGGCCCAGGTAGACACTGGCATGTTCCACAAGGAATACGCTGCCGTGTTCGCCGGTGACGAGCAATGGCAAGCCATCGAGGTGCCGCAAGCGGCGACTTACGTCTGGCAGGCGGACTCGACCTATATCCAGCACCCGCCCTTCTTCGACGGCATCGACGGACCTCCACCGGCCATTCGTAACATCGAAGGCGCCCGGGTACTGGCCCTGCTCGGTGATTCGGTCACCACCGACCACATCTCCCCGGCCGGCAATATCAAGGCCGACAGTCCGGCCGGGCGATACCTGTGCGAACAGGGCGTGGAGCCCCGGGATTTCAACTCCTATGGCTCAAGGCGCGGTAATCATCAGGTGATGATGCGTGGCACGTTCGCCAATATCCGGATCCGCAACGAAATGCTCGGCGGCGAGGAAGGCGGCAACACGATCTACATTCCCAGCGGCGAAAGAATGCCGATCTACGACGCCGCCATGTTGTATCAGGCCAAGGGCACGCCGCTGGTGGTGATCGCGGGACAGGAATACGGCACCGGCTCCAGTCGGGACTGGGCGGCCAAGGGTACCAACCTGTTGGGGGTCAAGGCGGTGATCGCCGAAAGCTTCGAGCGCATCCACCGCTCCAACCTCGTGGGCATGGGCGTATTGCCGTTGCAATTCAAGCTCGATCAGAACCGCAAGAGCCTGAACCTGTCCGGCAAGGAAACCCTGGATATCCTCGGCCTGAACGACGTCGAACTGACGCCGCGGATGAACCTGCCACTGGTCATCACCCGCGAGGACGGTAGCCAGGAGCGGATCGAGGTGTTGTGTCGGATCGATACCTTGAATGAAGTGGAATATTTCAAGGCGGGCGGGATCCTGCACTATGTCCTGCGGCAATTGATTGCCGGTTAACGCGTAATCCCTGTGGGAGCGGGCTTGCTCGCGAAGGCAGTCGGTCTGTTGTTGCTGCATTGACTGGACCAGCGCTTTCGCGAGCAGGCCCGCTCCCACAGCCCTGTTCATGACTGAAGAGTATCAATCACAAGATCAATCACCGCTTTTTGTATCGCTCCGCTTATACTCTCCCCCGCCGGCACTCAAGGATCTGAGTCAGCTGGCTGATTTTCCACGCCTACGCATGAATCTGCATGGATACAAATATGTGCTCTTTGCGCGACATGGCAACGTCGTAGACGCGCCGGCCATTTTCGCCAAAGCTTCACAGCCTTAAAAGGATGTTATATGCCTGCTCTGCCCTGGCCCTACCTGGCCTTCCTGTCCGTTGGCTATTGCCTGGCCCTGGCCTACGGAAAGCTGGCCTGGACCGCCGCCATCTCAATCGCACTGTTGCTACTGGCCGGTTATGCAGTCCGCCAGCGGCAGATACCGGTCGGCCGGTTTCTCGGTCACGCTCTTTTCCTCGTCCTGGCCCTGGCACTGGCCCTGCACTGGATGCCGGGCTTTTTCAACGGACGGGCGATCCCGGCCCATCGCCTGACCGATGACGCAGCACCGTTTGCCATGTATTTGAATCAGGACAAGCCGCTGATCGGTTTCTGGCTGTTGCTGGCGTGTCCATGGATCGTCGGCCGGCGCCCGTTTGGCCTATCGATCCTGGCCACGGCCCTGGGTCTGACGCTGAGCGCGATATTGGCCCTGGGTGGGGCGATCGTGCTGGGGATGATCCACTGGGCACCGAAGTGGCCGGACCATGCATGGCTCTGGATCGCCAACAACCTTTTACTGGTGACAGTAGTGGAGGAAGCGCTGTTTCGTGGCTACATTCAAGGCAGCCTGAGCCGGCGCTTCAGTCATCTGGCCCATGGTGACAACCTGGCGTTGCTCCTGGCCTCGCTGCTGTTCGGCCTGGTACACGCCGGCGCGGGTTGGCAATGGGTGCTGCTGTCCGGCCTGGCGGGGATCGGCTACGGCCTTGCCTATCGCTTCGGCGGCCTGGGCGCGGCAATTGCCACCCACTTCGGCCTCAACCTGCTTCATTTCGCCTTGTTTACCTACCCGATGCTGGCGTGATACCGACGGGGAAAATAACTTCAATAAAAACCCGACGTTGCCGACAACCTTTCAAAGCCTTGCGGATTAGCACACGATGCGTAACAACCAACCCGTCACACAACGCGAAAGGACCTTCCCGGCCCAGCAACGATTGATCTCCACCACCAATGCCAAGGGCGTGATCACCTACTGCAACGACGCGTTCGTTGAAATCAGCGGGTTTTCCAAGGAAGAACTGATTGGTTCGCCTCACAACCTGGTGCGCCACCCCGACGTCCCGTCGGCCGTGTTCGCCCATATGTGGAATACCCTGAAACAAGGCTTGCCATGGATGGGCATCGTCAAGAATCGCTGCAAGAGCGGCGATCACTACTGGGTCAACGCCTACGTCACTCCGGTGTTCGAAGGCAACCAGGTGGTCGGCTACGAGTCGGTTCGGGTCAAGCCCAGCGCCGAGCAGATCGCCCGAGCCGAAGCCCTCTACCAGCGCATCAACCAAGGCAAGTCGGCAATCCCCCGTAGCGATAAGTGGGTGCCCCTGCTCCAGGACTGGCTGCCGTTCATCCTGGTCAGCCAGTTGAGCTTCATCGTGGGCGCCTTCCTAGATTCCTCCTGGGGTTTTGCCCTGGCCGCCCTGCTGTCGGTACCCCTGGGGTTGATGGGCCTGCAATGGCAGCAACGCGGGATCAAACGCCTGCTGCGCCTGGCCGAGCAGACTACGTCCGACCCGCTGATCGCCCGGATGTACACCGACAGCCGTGGCGTCCAGGCACGCCTGGAGATGTCGATCCTCAGCCAGGAGGCTCGCCTGAAAACCTGCCTGACCCGTCTGCAGGACACCGCCGAGCACCTCAACGAGCAGGCGCGACAGTCCAACACCCTGGCCCACAACAGCTCCAGCGGCCTGGAACGCCAGCGCGTGGAAACCGAACAGGTGGCCACGGCGGTCAACCAGATGGCCGCCACCACCCAGGAAGTCGCCAGCCACGTGCAACGCACGGCCGACGCCACCCAGGAAGCCAACCGCCTGACCGGTCGCGGACGCGACATCGCCGGGGAAACCCGCGAGGCCATCGAACGCCTGTCCGTGGTGGTGGGCGAAACCGGCCAGACCGTGACCCAACTGGCCAAGGACAGCGACGAGATCGGCGGCGTGGTGGACGTGATCAAAGGCATCGCCGACCAGACCAACCTGCTGGCGCTCAACGCCGCCATCGAAGCGGCCCGTGCCGGCGAGATGGGCCGCGGCTTTGCCGTGGTGGCCGATGAAGTCCGGCAACTGGCGCAACGCACCAGCGAATCCACCGGGCAGATCCACGCCCTGATCGCCAAGCTCCAGCAAACCGCCACCAATGCCGTGCAGACCATGGACGCCGGCCATCGCCAGGCCGAAGAAGGCGTGGCGCGGGTGATGGAAGCGGACGCAGCGCTGGTGGGCATCAGCGAAGCGGTGGCCAACATCACCGACATGACCACCCAGATCGCTGCCGCCACAGAGGAACAGAGCTCGGTGGCCGAGGAGATCAGCCGCAACATCAGCAACATATCGGAACTGGCCGACCAGACCTCGGGACAGGCTCACAGCTCGGCGTTACTGAGCGAAGAACTGACCCGTACGGCCAACACCCAGTACTCCTTGGTGGAGCGGTTCAACCGCTGACCGATGCCTGCTCGATAAAAAACCCGGACAGCGACAGCTTCCGGGTTTTTTATTGCCTGTCCTGGCCCCATCGCGAGCAGGCTCGCTCCCACATTTGGAATGCAATTCCCTGTGGGAGCGAGCCTGCTCGCGATGAGGCCCGCCCAATCACCTCACACCTGAAAAAGAAATCCCGACACGCCCAGCGCCGCTGCCTCCAGATGCTGCTCATGACTAAACCCTGAAGCTTTCAGCGGCTTCAAATCATGATCCCCCGCCGCCAACCACATCACCTCGATGACAGGTGATAAGACATACCCTCGCACGGTCTCACGATTGCCCAATGCATCGCGCTCGCCCTGGACGATCAAGGTCCGGGTCTTCAACCCGGCCAAATGCTCGACCCGTGGTTTCTCCGGCTTGCCCGCCGCATAAAACGGATAGCCCAGGCACACCAACGCGTCACCCCCCAGCTCGTCGGCGAGCAGGCTGGCCATCCGCCCGCCCATGGACTTGCCGCCGATGGCCAGCCGACCAGCGACATAAGGCCGCACCGTGGCGTACACCTCACGCCAGCATTCCAGCAACCTGGGGGCCGGGTTGGGTGGTCGCTTGCCACCGTCCAGGCGCCGTTGGGCCATGTAGGGAAATTCGAAACGCAGCACGTTGACCCCATGCGCAGCAAGGCGCGCGGCCATTTCGTTCATGAAGCCGCTGTCCATCGGCGCACCGGCACCGTGGGCAAGAATCAAGGTGGGCGCCCCGGCACCGGCGCCCGATTGCGCGGCCGTCCACAGCCAGCCATGTTGCGCCACGCACCGCGCCCATTGATCCCCGTCAATACTGGCCTTGTGCTGTTTGTCCATGCTTGCCTCGCTTTCAGTCTGCCTATAACTCCAGGCGAAGATGCCGCGCTGCCTTGCGCAGGCGGGCTCTTCGGCTGAACCGTGGATGGGGAACCATGAACACTTCTATCAGTACCGCCTACAACTACAAGGTGGTCCGCCAATTCGCCATTATGACGGTGGTGTGGGGCATCGTCGGCATGGGGCTCGGGGTTTTTCTCGCCGCCCAATTGGTCTGGCCGCAGCTCAACTTCGATTTGCCCTGGACCAGCTTCGGTCGCCTGCGCCCGTTGCACACCAACGCGGTGATCTTCGCGTTCGGTGGCTGCGCCCTGTTCGCCAGCTCGTTCTATTCGGTACAACGCACCTGCCAGACCCAGCTGTTTGCGCCGAAAATCGCTGCGTTCTGCTTCTGGGGCTGGCAACTGGTGATCCTGCTGGCGGCCATCAGCCTGCCTCTGGGCTACACCAGTTCCAAGGAGTACGCCGAGCTGGAATGGCCGATCGACATCCTGATCACCATCGTCTGGGTCGCCTACGCCATTGTGTTCTTCGGCACTGTCGCCAAGCGCACCACCAAGCACATCTACGTGGGCAACTGGTTCTTCGGCGGCTTCATCCTGACCGTGGCGATCCTGCACATCGTCAACAACCTGGAACTGCCGGTGAGCTTCACCAAATCCTACTCGGTGTACGCCGGGGCCACGGACGCGATGGTGCAATGGTGGTACGGGCACAACGCCGTAGGCTTTTTCCTCACCGCAGGCTTTTTGGGGATGATGTACTACTTCGTGCCGAAACAGGCCGAGCGTCCGGTGTATTCCTATCGCTTGTCCATCGTGCATTTCTGGGCGCTGATCACCTTGTATATCTGGGCCGGCCCCCACCACCTGCACTACACCGCGCTGCCGGACTGGGCGCAGTCCCTGGGCATGGTGATGTCGCTGATCCTGCTGGCACCCAGCTGGGGCGGCATGATCAACGGCATGATGACCCTCTCGGGCGCCTGGCATAAGTTGCGCAGCGACCCGATCCTGCGCTTCCTGGTGGTGTCCCTGGCGTTCTACGGCATGTCGACCTTCGAAGGCCCGATGATGGCGATCAAGACCGTCAACGCCCTCTCCCACTACACCGACTGGACCATCGGCCACGTCCACGCCGGCGCACTCGGCTGGGTGGCGATGATTTCCATCGGCGCGCTGTATCACATGATCCCGAAAGTCTTCGGCCGGCCACAGATGCATAGCATCGGCCTGATCAACGCGCACTTCTGGCTCGCGACCATCGGCACCGTGCTCTACATCGCTTCGATGTGGGTCAACGGTATCGCCCAGGGCCTGATGTGGCGCGCGGTGAACGAGGACGGCACCTTGACCTACTCCTTCGTCGAAACCCTGGCGGCCAGCCACCCCGGCTTCATCGTGCGGCTGGTGGGCGGAGCGATCTTCCTCAGCGGCATGCTGCTGATGGCCTACAACACCTGGCGCACCGTGCGGGCCTACCAGCCTGCCGAAGCCGCCGCTGCCGCGCAGATGGCTTGAGGAAGGAGTCCGCCATGAAACACGAAACAATCGAGAAAAACGTCGGCCTGCTGATGCTGCTGATGGTGCTGGCCGTGAGCATCGGCGGCCTGACCCAGATCGTGCCGCTGTTCTTCCAGGACGTAACCAACAAACCGGTGGATGGCATGAAGCCCTACACCGCCCTGCAACTGGAAGGCCGCGACATCTACATCCGCGAAGGTTGCGTCGGCTGCCATTCCCAGATGATCCGCCCGTTCCGCGCCGAGACCGAGCGCTACGGCCACTACTCGGTAGCCGGCGAAAGCGTCTGGGACCATCCGTTCCTGTGGGGCTCCAAGCGCACCGGGCCGGACCTGGCCCGGGTCGGCGCGCGCTACTCCGACGACTGGCACCGCGCGCACTTGTACAACCCGCGCAACGTCGTGCCCGAGTCGAAGATGCCGGCCTATCCGTGGCTGGTAACCCAGGCGGTGGACAGCAGCCACACCGAAACCAAGCTGCGCGCCATGCGCACCCTCGGCGTGCCCTACACCGATGACGACATCGCCGGCAGTGTGGCCTCGCTCAAGGGCAAGACCGAAATGGACGCACTGGTGGCCTACCTGCAAGTGCTCGGCACTGCCATCAAGAGCAAGAGGTGAGCCCCATGTTTCTTGAAATGAGCACTGGAATGATCCGCGGCCTGGGCACGGTCGTGGTGTTCGTGGCCTTCATCGGCCTGCTCCTGTGGGCTTTCAGCAGCAAGCGCGGCCCGGAGTTCGCCGAGGCGCGCCTGCTGCCGTTCGCTGACGAACCACCCGCCGACATCGCCAATCCCCAAGACCCTGCAACAAGGAGTACCCGGCCATGACCACCTTCTGGAGTACGTGGATCTGCGTACTGACCCTCGGCAGCCTGATCGGCCTGACCTGGCTGTTGATCGGTACCCGCAAGGGCGAGACCAAGGGCAGCGTCGACCAGACCATGGGCCACAGCTTCGATGGCATCGAGGAGTACGACAACCCGCTGCCGCAGTGGTGGTTCCTGTTGTTCGCCGGCACCCTGGTGTTTTCCGTCGGTTACCTGATCCTTTACCCGGGCCTGGGCAATTGGAAAGGCATCCTGCCTGGCTATGAAAACGGCTGGACCGGCGCCCATGAATGGGAAAAGGAAATGGCCAAGGCCGACGCCAGGTTCGGGCCGATCTTCGCCAAGTTCGCCGCGATGCCCGTGGAAGAAGTCGCCAAGGACCCGCAGGCCTTGAAAATGGGCGGCCGCCTGTTCGCCTCCAACTGCTCGGTCTGCCACGGCTCGGACGCCAAGGGCGCCTTCGGCTTCCCCAACCTGACCGACAACAATTGGCGCTGGGGCGGCGCGGCCGACACCATCAAGACCACCATCATGGGGGGCGCATGGCGGCGATGCCGGCCTGGGGCGAAATACTGGGGGATGCCGGGGTCAAGAACGTAGCAGCGTATGTACGTCATGACCTGGCCGGCCTGTCGCTGCCAGCTGACAGCGGCGCCGACCTGGAAGCCGGCAAACAGACGTTCAGCACCACCTGCACCGCCTGTCACGGCGCCAACGGCCAAGGCACCGAAGCCATGGGCGCGCCGAACCTGACGCAACCGGCGGGCTTCATCTACGGCACCAGCCTGGCGCAGTTGCAACAGACCATTCGCCATGGCCGCCAGGGCCAGATGCCGGCGCAAAACGAACTGCTCGGCAATGACAAGGTGCAACTGCTCGCGGCTTACGTCTACAGCCTGTCCCACCCTGCCGGCGCCGAGCGCCTGCAAGCCGAACGCAAAAGCGAATAAATCCTGCCCCCATGAACAGCCGCATCCATCGGATGCGGCGACTCCATGCCTGCGCGCGACGCATTGTCGCACCCTCCCAAGCTCTTTCTTTCGGTTCCTCGGAATCGGGTCTAAGCTTGCCTCTGCGTGTACTGGCGACTGCCGGTTTCAGGTCGACCCGACCCGATGTGTTCGACAATCGTTCGACAAAAACGCCGTAAAGACAGGCAGATACCGGCTGTGACGACAATGGCCCGGTGTCACCCGAACGCCGGCTTTGAACACACCCCGTTACAACCGACCTGACCCCCTCGCCTCTTTCCTTCGGCGCGACACTTTGTCGAGGGCCCATTTTGTCCTTACGCGGCACATGGAAAGGCCGCAGAATCAGCTTTTGAAAGCATTGACCCAGGTCATGGCGCGTTGCAATGACCCCCCGCTTTCTCCATACTTGCGGCCGATTTTTATCCTAATAAAACACCCAAACCGTGGAACCTTAGAATGAGCACAGCAATCAGTCCGACTGCTTATAACTATAAGGTAGTCCGCCAGTTCGCCATCATGACGGTGGTCTGGGGGATCCTTGGCATGGGGCTCGGTGTCTTCATCGCCTCGCAACTGGTCTGGCCGGAGTTGAACTTCGATCTGCCATGGACGACCTTTGGACGCCTGCGCCCGCTGCACACCAACCTGGTGATCTTCGCCTTCGGTGGTTGTGCATTGTTTGCCACTTCCTACTACGTCGTGCAGCGAACCTGCCAGACGCGACTGATCTCCGACAGCCTCGCGGCCTTCACCTTCTGGGGTTGGCAAGCGGTCATCGTCGGCGCGATCGTGACCTTGCCCATGGGTTTGACCACCACCAAGGAATACGCGGAACTGGAATGGCCCCTGGCTATTCTGCTGGCCATCGTCTGGGTGACCTACGGCCTGGTGTTCTTCGGCACCATCGTCAAGCGCAAGACCAAGCACATCTACGTCGGTAACTGGTTCTACGGTGCCTTCATCGTCGTGACGGCGATGCTGCACATCGTCAACCACATGTCGCTGCCGGTCAGCCTGTTCAAGTCGTACTCGGCCTACTCGGGCGCGACCGACGCGATGATCCAGTGGTGGTACGGCCACAACGCCGTGGGCTTCTTCCTGACCACCGGCTTCCTGGGGATGATGTACTACTTCGTGCCGAAACAGGCCGAGCGTCCGATCTACTCCTATCGCCTGTCCATCGTCCACTTCTGGGCGCTGATCACCCTGTACATCTGGGCCGGTCCGCACCACCTGCACTACACCGCGCTGCCGGACTGGGCGCAGTCCCTGGGCATGGCCATGTCGATCATCCTGCTGGCGCCAAGCTGGGGCGGCATGATCAACGGCATGATGACCCTCTCGGGCGCCTGGCATAAACTGCGCACTGACCCGATCCTGCGCTTCCTGGTGGTATCCCTGGCGTTCTACGGCATGTCGACCTTCGAAGGCCCGATGATGGCCATCAAGACCGTCAACTCCCTGAGCCACTACACCGACTGGACCATCGGCCACGTCCACGCCGGCGCGCTCGGCTGGGTAGCGATGATTTCCATCGGCGCCATCTACCACATGATCCCGAAACTGTTCGGTCGTGCGCAGATGCACAGCACTCCCCTGATCAACGCGCACTTCTGGCTCGCGACCATCGGTACCGTGCTCTACATCGCTTCCATGTGGGTCAACGGCATCACCCAGGGCCTGATGTGGCGTGCGATCAACGACGACGGCACTCTGACCTACTCGTTCGTCGAAGCGCTGCAAGCCAGCCACCCTGGCTACATCGTCCGTGCCCTGGGCGGCGCGTTCTTCGCCAGCGGCATGCTGTTCATGGCCTACAACGTGTATCGCACCGTTCGTGCTTCTGACCCGGCTGAAGCTGAAGCCGCCGCCAAGATCGCCGTAGTTGGAGCTCACTGATGAAGCACGAAGCAGTAGAGAAGAATATCGGCCTGCTGGCCTTCTTCATGGTCATCGCCGTGAGTATCGGCGGCCTGACCCAGATCGTTCCGCTGTTCTTCCAGGACGTGACCAACAAGCCGGTCGAAGGCATGAAGCCGCGTACCGCCCTTGAACTGGAAGGCCGCGACATCTACATCGCCAACGGCTGTGTCGGCTGCCACTCGCAGATGATCCGTCCGTTCCGCGCCGAGACCGAACGCTACGGCCACTACTCGGTCGCTGGCGAAAGCGTCTGGGACCACCCATTCCTGTGGGGTTCCAAGCGTACCGGTCCGGACCTGGCCCGCGTTGGCGGTCGTTACTCCGATGACTGGCACCGTGCGCACTTGTACAACCCGCGCAACGTGGTACCCGAGTCGAAAATGCCGGCCTACCCGTTCCTCGTGGAAAACAAGCTCGACGGCAAGGACACCGCGAAAAAAATGGAAGTCCTGCGCACCCTGGGCGTGCCTTACACCGACGAAGACATCGCCGGCGCCAAGGATGCCGTGAAGGGCAAGACCGAAATGGACGCGCTGGTGGCCTATCTGCAAGGCCTGGGCACCATCATCAAAAGCAAACGGTGATTCTTAATGGATATCGGGATGATTCGCGGCCTGGGCACCGTCGTCGTGATGGTGGCTTTTATCGGTCTGGCCCTGTGGGTGTTCAGCCCCAAGCGCAAGTCGGAGTTTGACGACGCGACCTTGCTGCCGTTCGCGGATGATCCCGAAGCCATCAAGCACGTCGAGCAAGCTTCTAGGAGTAACAAAGAATGACAACGTTCTGGAGTCTGTACGTCACAGTCCTCAGCCTGGGAACGATCTTCTCCCTGACCTGGCTGCTGCTGTCGACCCGCAAGGGCCAGCGCAGCGAGGCCACCGAAGAGACGGTTGGCCATTCCTTCGACGGGATCGAGGAATACGACAACCCGCTGCCGAAATGGTGGTTCATGCTGTTCGTGGGCACCATCGTGTTCGCCCTCGGCTACCTGGTGCTCTACCCGGGTCTGGGCAACTGGAAAGGCCTGCTGCCAGGCTATAACTACCTGGATACCGAAAAGCAGACCGCCTTCGCCAACGGCCAGACCGGCTGGACCGGCGTGCATGAGTGGGAAAAGGAAATGGCGCGCTCGGATGCCAAGTTCGGTCCGATCTTCGCCAAGTTCGCCTCCATGCCGATCGAAGAAGTTGCCAAGGACCCGCAAGCCCTGAAGATGGGTGGCCGTCTGTTCGCCTCCAACTGCTCGGTCTGCCACGGTTCCGACGCCAAGGGTGCCTACGGCTTCCCTAACCTGACCGACGCCGACTGGCGCTGGGGCGGTGAGCCGGAAACCATCAAGACCACCATCATGGGCGGTCGTCATGCCGTGATGCCGGGCTGGGCTGCCGTGGTCGGCGAGCAAGGTGTCGCCGACGTGGCGTCGTACCTGGTGACCAGCCTGCACGGTCGCAAACTGCCGGAAGGCGCCAAGGCCGATCCGGCCAACGGCCAGAAAATCTTCGCTGCCAACTGCGTGGCCTGCCACGGTCCGGCAGGCCAGGGTACTCCCGCCATGGGCGCACCCAACCTGACGCACCCGGCCGCGTTCATCTACGGTTCGAGCTTCGCTCAACTGCAGCAGACCATCCGCTACGGTCGCCAGGGCCAGATGCCTGCCCAGGCCGACCTGCAAGGCAACGACAAGGTCCACCTGCTGGCCGCCTATGTCTACAGCCTGTCCCACGGCGAAAAGGCTCCGGCCGCTGACGCCCAGTAAGGCTTGCGCCTGATACACGAAAGGCCCCGTCAATGCACATTGACGGGGCCTTTTTCATGGCCGGTCCGATAGGGCGCAGCCGTTTCTCTTGCCGCCAATCAGTCAAGGTAGTAACGTGCCTACATCAACTTCAATGAGGGCATGCCCATGTCCATCACTACCATGTCCAGCCGCGAATTCAACCACGACACAAGTGGTGCCAAAAAAGCGACCCGCGAAGGGCCCGTCATCATCACCGACCGTGGCAAGCCGGCTCATGTGCTGCTAAGCATTGAGGAGTACCAGAAACTGACCGGCATCGGCGCCAGCATTGTCGAGCTGCTGGTCATGCCCGATGCGCCAGATATCGATTTCGACACCGAGCGCGCCGTCATCACTCCTCGAGCGGTAGACCTGTCCTGATGTATTTACTCGATACCAATGTCATTTCGGAATTGCGCAAACCCCAGGCCGACAGAAACGTGCAGGCCTGGGCCCGCAGCGTAGCCGCGCCCAGCCTGTATGTTTCGGCGATTACCGTATTGGAACTGGAAACCGGCGTGTTGCGCTTCGAACGCAAGGACCCGAGCCAGGGAAGCCGCCTGCGGGCCTGGCTGGACAACCACGTCCTGCCCGCCTTTGCCGGCAGGATCCTGGCGGTGGACCGCGCCGTGGCGCTGCGCTGCGCCCGGCTGCACGTACCTGATCGCAGCAACGAATGCGACGCGCTGATCGCTGCCACGGCGCTGATCCATGGCCTGACCGTGGTCACCCGCAACGTAGCGGACTTCGAGGCCAGCGGGGTTACGTTGCTCAACCCGTGGATGGCCTGACTACGCGGTGCGGCTGGCCGGGATGAAAAACCGGCCGATTGCCTGATGCGTCCGAAGCTGATCAAATGCCCGGTGCGCACGGAGACGCGGGCCATGACTGACAAGGAGAAGATGCAATGGAAGGCATCACAACGCTTGAACCGATAGAAGCCGGCGGCTCCCACTGCACGGGCAACGTGCATGTCTGACGCGCTCTGGGCCGCTCGCCTGGGCGATGCGCTGGATCACACCTCGATGATGGCCGACATCCTCGGCGGTGTGCTGGAAGTGGCGGCCAACATCGCGATCACGGCCGTCGCCACCGCTGCCGTGGTTGCGGCCACCGGCATCACGGTCGCGACCGGCGGCCTCGGTTGCTTCCTGCTCGGCGCCGTGGTCGGCGCGGTCGTCGGCCTCGCCATGAGCAAGACCGGCGCCGACAAGGGCCTGAGCAATATTTGCGAGGGCATCGGCAACGCCCTCTTTCCGCCCACGGTGCAGGCCAACATCCTCACCGGTTCCACCGACACCCTGACCAACAACATTCCCGCCGCCCGCGCCGCCGGGGCCATCGAATCCCATGTCGCACCGGCCGGCACCGAGCTGGAAGCGCCCGAGCCCAGCTACCTGGACATGGCCGAGAGTTTCTTCTCGCAGATGTGGCGGCCCACCGTCGCCACACCCGCCCCCGGTGCCGTGCCCAAGCCGCTGGACATGATCACCTGCCTGAAGCATCCGCCGATGCCGCCGCAGTTCCTGGCCGAAGGCTCGGACAAGGTCACCATCAACGGCCAGCCCGCCGTGCGCAGCGGCGACCGCAGTACCTGCGAAGCCAAGGTGGTGTCGTCCGGGCTGATTTCCCCCGACGTGACCATCGGCGGCGGCACCGTGGTGGTGCGCGAGATCCGCAGCGGCAAGACGCCGGGCGTGGGCCTGGCAGTAACGGCCCTCTTGATGCTCAAGGGCAGCAAGGGCAAGTTCTTCAGCAAGCTGCCATGCATGCTGGCCGGCGCAGCGGCGTCGATGGCGGTCAGCAGTGCCATGGGCGCGGCGGCCAACGCGGCCATGGGCTCGTCGAACCCGGTGCATGCGGCGACCGGGGCCAAGGTCCTGGGCGGCGATGAAGAGCTGGATTTCGTACTGCCGGGGATTCAGCCGATCGATTGGCAGCGCTTCTATAACAGCCGTGACGAGCGCGGCGAAGGGCTGTTCGGCGTCGGCTGGAGCGTGCCCTACGAGGTGTGCGTCGAGATCCGGCCTCACCCCGAGGGCGGCGAGACCCTGGTCTACACCGACGAACAGGGCCGCCCCATCGACATGGGCTCAATCCCCTTGGGCGGTGCGGTGTTCAGCGCCGGCGAAGGCCTCGCCGTGCGGCGCCATGCCAACGGGCAATTGCTGATCGAAAGCGCGGACGGCCTGTATCGCCTGTTCGAACCGGCGCCAGGAAATGCGGCTTTGCTGCGCCTGAACCAGTTGGGCGACCGCAACGACAACCGCATCCACCTCGACTACGACGAAACCGGGCGCCTGGTACGACTGCGCGACGCTTTCGACCTGGTACAGGTCGAGCTGGCTTACGAACGTGAACGTGTCAGCCAGATCGAACGCCTGTACCCCGACCAGCAACGTGAAGTGCTGGTCAGCTACGGCTATGACGCGACGGGCAACCTGACCGAAGTACGCGACGCCACCGGCCAGGTGCAACGACGCTTCGCCTACGACGCGGGCCGGCGCATGGTGGAGCACCAGTTGCCCACGGGCCTGCAGTGCTTCTACGACTGGGCCTTGATCGAGGACCAGGAATGGCGCGTGGTCCGACACTGGACCGACGAGGGCGATGCCTACCAGTTCGACTATGACCTCATGGCCGGCATCACCCGCATCAGCGATAGCTTGCAGCGGGTCAGCACCCGCCACTGGAACAGCCAGCACCAGATCACCCAATTCACCGACACGCTCGGCCAGACCTGGTCGTTCGAGTGGAACGACGAGCGCCAGATGCTGGCCGCCACCGACCCACAGGGCGGGCACTACACCTACAGCTACGACGAAGCCGGCAACCTGATCAGCGAAACCGACCCGCTGGGTCGCAGCGAATCCACCCTCTGGCTCGAACACTGGGCCCTGCCGCAGGTGGACACCGACGCCGCCGGCCACAGCTGGACGTACCGCTACGATCAGCGCGGCAACTGCATCGCCGAAACCGATCCGCTGGGCCATGTCACCCGCTACCGCTACGACGCCCACGGCCAGGTCATCGAAATCATCGACGCCACCGGCAAGAGCAAGAAGCTGCGCTGGAACCCGTTCGGACAACTGGTGGAGCATGTCGACTGCTCGGGTTACCCGACGCGGTTCAGCTACGACCATCGCGGCTATCTGCAGACCATCACCGATGCCCTCGGCGAGCGCACCCAGTTCAGCTACGACGCCCAAGGTCGCTTGCTCGGCAGCCAATTGCCGGACGGCCGCAGCGAGCTTTACCAGCGTGACGTCGCCGGCCAGTTGACCGGCTATACGGACCCGGCCGGGCACACAACTCTTTACCAACACAACCGCCGCGGCCAGGTCCGCCAGCGCACCGACGCCCAGGGCCGGCAGGTGCAGTTTGCTTACGACAGCTATGGGCGACTGCAGGCGCTGGTCAATGAGAATGGTGAACGCTATCGGTTTGCCTGGGATGCCGGGAACCGGCTGGTTGAACAGCGTAATCTCGACGGCAGCGTCAAGCGTTACACCTACGACGCTCTCGACAATGTAACAAGAGTCGAGACCGCTGCAGCGCCGCGAAATGATCATCACCCCCTCGAAGAACCCATCGTCCAGCATCTGGAACGCGATGCGGTAGGTCGACTGATCACCCGACTCACGCCTGACGGACAGTCTCGGTACAGCTATAGCCCACTGAACCAATTGATCGAAGCCGTCACTGTCAATAATGATGGCGATGAACAGCGATTGGGCTTCGCTTATGACGCGTTGGGATATTTGATTGAAGAGCAGAGTTCGGCAGGGCTTCTGAAGCATCATTACGACGAACTCGGCAATCTCATCCAGACCCGACTCCCTGACGGTCGCTGGATCAACCGTCTTTACTACGGCAGTGGCCACCTGCATCAGATCAATCTTGACGGCCAGGTCATCAGCGACTTTGAACGTGACCGGCTGCATCGTGAGGTGATGCGCACGCAAGGCCAGATCCACACGCGTAGCGACTACGACCGTAGCGGGCGCCTACGCAGTCGCCAACGCCGTCTCGGCAGCCCTCCTTCGCCGATGACGGCTGCCGAACAGATGCATTTTGAGTTCGATCCCAGCGATCATCTTGTTGGCCGCCTCGAACGACTGCCACAAGGCCAGCAACGTCAACTGCTGCACTACGACGTGACGGGGCGAATCATTGCGAGCCAGGGAAGTCGCCAGGGACAGAATGAAACATTCGCCTTCGATGCGGCTGCCAATCTCCTCGACGCCCCCTCCGGCGCAACCGGACGGGTTGTGCACAACCAATTGCTGACTTATCAGGATAAGCGTTATCGATACGACGGCTTCGGACGAACAATCGAAAAACGCAGCCGACGACACGGGTTGCAGCGATTCAGTTATGACTCCGATCATCGTCTGATTGAAGTTCGAACACGGAAAGTCGAGGGAGAAAGCGTCGTCAGGATGCGCTATGACCCCTTGGGCCGAAGGATCGAGAAAACTGAACATGACAGCAAAGGTCAACTCATCGCCTCCACGCGCTTCGACTGGGATGGCCTGCAATTACTAAAAGAGCAAAAAAATGGCCTGACCAGCCTGTACCTCTACGCTGATAACGGTCATGAGCCCTTGGCCAGGGTCGACGGCATCGAAGAGAGTCAACGCATTCGCCACTATCACAACGACCCCAATGGTCTGCCACACGCCTTGACGGAAAGTGACGGCCATCCGCTGTGGCATGCCCGCTATCAAGTATGGGGCAATACGTTCGAGGAGGTGCGTGAGCCGTATTACGTCGAAGAACAGAACCTTCGATTCCAAGGGCAATATCTGGATCGGGAAATTGGCCTGCACTACAACACCTTTCGCTTTTACGACCCCGATATCGGACGCTTTACCACGCCCGACCCTCTGGGCCTGAGCGGCAGCCTTAATCTCTATCGCTACGCACCGAATCCATTCACCTGGATCGACCCATTAGGGCTGAAAGAAAACGAGATTATTCGCTACATGGGCGAAAGCGAAACAGTTTCCTCGAAGGCAGCTAATGGCGGTAAAGGGGGCTTGGTCCCGAATATCCGGGGAGAGAAAGCGGTTTGGGTCAACCAGGACAGCAATCCAGGGTTCAACCCAGGCAATGAAAAGTATCGAGTCGTCGCTACCGTCAACAATGAAGGGGTCAGCATGCTCAATAACCACAAAGATATCTCCACCGTTGACTATAAGGAGACGGGTCTGAAAGATGGCGTGCTTTCCAAAACGAATGAACCCAAAGCCAGAGGCATCGGTTTCCGGTTGTTGGATAAATTCAATAAAACCATCACGTCATTTCGTGTCGAGAAAAAAGGCCCGAATGGAAAGTGGAAGACATGCGGGTAAGGCTAAATGGACATCTTCAATCTCCTCTCCTATAAGCTTGAAAACTTCCTGAACGCCCGCCCTTACCCCAAGGCGCTGGGCGCCATTTTCTATGAAGAAGACGAGCCCTTATTACTCCGAGTCGTGGCCAGGAGAAGCAACGGCTCAGCCTTCAGCGTGAGCCGTTGGCACGACTTGTTTTCAGCAAGCGCTTTCGAAAAATCCATGGCGAAAATCGGATTCACGGAATCGGATTGCTATGCCCTGCTCCTGGTCCTGTCACGCCTTGGCTACCTGCTCGAGATCGACAACCGCCAACGAACCAACAAAGACTATTTTGTTTTCTTCTACTTGATCCAGTTGATCAGCTTGAAGAACAGCCCGATCGATTCCAATGCACAACTCAGAAACCACATGTTCAGGTTCCTGCTTTTCGAGTTGAGCATCGACGACGAGGTGTATCGTCGGTTCAGCATCGAGGGTTATCAGTTGATGATGGCGACCGATGCCTTGGGGCCTGTGCCTTTTCTGGAGATCATCGATCTGGTTTACAAGGCAATCAAGGCGGACGCCAGGAAAGAGCATGAGCTGCTGAGCCATTTGAAAAGCTATCAGACAGCCGTTATCCGATTACTGACCGAAGCTGACGGAGACACTTACCGCTTCAAGCTCAATGATCGCCACAGCGAACTCATGTACCCCGACCTTTTTCTGAATACCTATGCCCAGAACAGGCGGTGGGTACTCAACGCTGTGATCGATACGCTCAATCCACTCCAATCAACGGAAAACCTGTTCGTCTCGAACATGATTCTGATGAACTACTCCTTCCACATACTGAAAAACCGGCCTCGTGAAATCCTGAAACTGAAGAAATACGTCAATGATGAGGTGCTGTTCGGCAAATTGCTGGAGGCCATCATCCTGCGTCGTATGACCGTCACCAAAGCGCTGTTCGAAAAGATTCCTACGGGTCATGATCTGACCTCGATCAATAACGATTCAGCGTCGTTCTACAACATCCTGTATAGCCACTAGCTCCCCCGCCACCTAGTGCAGCCTTCAGGCGTTGCCTGCATTCACCGCTGGCGGCAAAACCAAAGGGACCAGCAACGCCCATGGACTGTCTATAGTCAATTGATCTGGGTCATGACTTGTTACATCCGCTACACCATTCGCCCCTTGCGCCCAACGCGACCAAAGGTCGCACCCTTGGGCTAGAGCGACAGGCGTATCATTGGGCCATTGCAGCACCCTTTCTGACCGTGGTCGGCACGCACTGGCCTCGGCACTTTTCCACTGCCGTGGGATGCATTTGATGAGCAATCAGATTCCGGTACATGACGTTACCCCGCCTGCCAAGGATGCCAACAAGAGCGTCGACTTGTATGCCTCTCGGGAAAAAATCTACACCCGAGCCTTCACCGGTCTGTTCCGCAACCTGCGGATGGTCGGCGGAGCCTTTTTGTTCCTCCTGTACTTCGGTACCGTCTGGTTGAACTGGGGCGGTCATCAGGCCGTCTGGTGGAACCTGCCGGAACGCAAATTCTTTATTTTTGGCGCGACCTTCTGGCCCCAGGATTTCATCCTGTTGTCCGGACTGCTGATCATCGCCGCCTTCGGCCTGTTCTTCATTACGGTGTACGCCGGTCGGGTGTGGTGCGGCTATACCTGCCCGCAGAGCGTGTGGACCTGGATCTTCATGTGGTGCGAAAAAGTCACCGAAGGCGACCGCAACCAGCGCATCAAGCTGGACAAGGCGCCCATGGGGGCCAACAAATTCCTGCGCAAATTCGCCAAGCACAGCCTCTGGCTGCTGATCGGTTTCGTCACCGGCATGACCTTCGTCGGCTACTTCACGCCGATCCGCGAGCTGGTGTTCGAGTTCTTTACCGGTGAGGCCGATGGCTGGTCGTATTTCTGGGTCGGTTTCTTCACCCTCGCCACCTATGGCAACGCCGGCTGGCTGCGCGAGCAGGTGTGCATCTACATGTGCCCTTACGCCCGCTTCCAGAGCGTGATGTTCGACAAGGACACGCTGATCGTGTCCTATGACCCACGTCGCGGCGAAGGCCGTGGCCCTCGCAAGAAAGGCATCGACTACAAGGCCTTGGGCCTGGGGGACTGCATCGATTGCACCATGTGCGTCCAGGTCTGCCCCACCGGCATCGATATCCGCGACGGCCTGCAGATCGAGTGCATCGGCTGCGCCGCCTGCATCGATGCCTGCGACAACATCATGGACAAGATGGATTACCCGCGCGGCCTGATCAGCTACACCACCGAACACAACCTGTCCGGGCAGAAAACCCATAAACTGCGCCCGCGCCTGATCGGCTATGCCCTGGTGCTGCTGGCGATGATCAGCTTGTTGGTGACGGCGTTCTTCATGCGCTCGCTGGTGGGTTTCGACGTCAGCAAGGACCGCGTGCTGTTCCGCGAAAACGCCGAAGGCCGGATCGAGAACGTCTACAGCCTGAAGATCATGAACAAGGACCAGCGCGATCACACCTATGTGCTGGAAGCCACCGGCCTGCCTGACTTGAAGCTGCAAGGCCGACGGGAAATCAAGGTCGCGGCCGGCGATATCTTCAGCCAGCCAGTGGAGTTGTCCAGTGCACCGGACCAGCTGCCGTCGAGCACCAACGAGGTGACCTTCATCCTCAAGGATGCCGATGACGACAGCGTTCATGTCGAAGCCAAGAGCCGGTTCATCGGCCCACAAATTCGTTGAGAGAACTGAACATGCCTGCAGCAACCGCCACCAGCCCTTGGTACAAGCACCTCTGGCCGTGGATCATTATCGGGATCCTGACCTGCTCGGTGACCTTGAGCCTGACGATGGTGACCATTGCAGTGAAGAATCCGGACAACCTGGTCAACGACAACTATTACGAAGCCGGCAAGGGCATCAACCGCTCGCTGGAGCGCGAACTGCTGGCCCAGACCCTGCAGTTGCATGCCAACGTGCAGATGGATGATGTCACTGGCGAGGTGAACCTGCGCCTGAGCGGCAACAGCCGGCCGCAGACCCTGGAACTGAGCCTGATTTCTCCGACCCAGCCGGAGAAGGACCGCAAGATCGTCCTGACCCGCAACGACAGCGAGCCGGGGCGGTACATCGGCCAGTTAACGGACAAGATCGAAGGCCGGCGCTTTGTCGAATTGCTGGGCATAGAGAACGACAAGACCTGGCGACTGTTCGAAGAGGAACAGGTCAACCACGACCAGGCCATCCTGCTGGGCGATGAGCCGCTGCAAGGTGCTGAAGACCTGAAGAAGTAGGCCGTTTTTCTGTCGTTCTGATTGTTCCCACGCTCCGCGTGGGAACACAGCCCGGGACGCTCCGCGTCCCCCCGCAAGCGTGACGCGGAGCGTCACAGGATGCGTTCCCACGCAGAGCATGGGAACGATCATTGGACAACGTCTGTGAAAACGCAATGACTACGCCCCTGCCCTGCTACCACTGCGCCCTGCCCGCCCCTCCCGGCAGCCGCTTCATCGCCGTTGTCCTGGGTGAAACCCGTGAGTTCTGCTGCCCGGGTTGCCAGGCGGTGGCCGAGGCGATTGTCGCTGGCGGCCTGGAGAGTTATTACCAGCATCGCAGCGAAGCATCGGCCAACCCCGAAACCCTGCCTGTCCAATTGACCGATGAACTGGCGTTGTACGACCGCCCCGACGTGCAGCAATCGTTCGTGCGCCACGAAGGCGAGCTGGCCGAAACCACCCTGTTGATGGAAGGCATCAGTTGCGCCGCCTGTGGCTGGTTGATCGAAAAACAATTGCGTGGCCTGCCGGGCGTGGCGGAAGCGCGATTGAACCTGTCCAATCATCGCTTGCAGGTACGTTGGGCCGACGCTGAACTGCCGTTGAGCACCCTGCTCGCCGAATTGCGCCAGATCGGCTACGTCGCCCACCCGTACCAGGCCGACCAGGCCAGCGAGCAACTGGCCGCGCAAAACCGCCTGGCCCTGCGCCAGCTCGGCGTGGCCGGGCTGCTGTGGTTCCAGGCCATGATGGCAACCATGGCGACATGGCCGGAATTCAATATCGATCTGAGCCCGGAGATGCACACCATCCTGCGCTGGGTCGCGCTGTTTCTCACCACCCCTATCGTGTTCTATAGCTGCGCGCCCTTCTTCAAAGGCGCGATGCGTGACCTGCGCACCCGCCACCTGACCATGGACGTTTCCGTGTCCCTGGCGATCGGCAGTGCTTACATCGCCGGAATCTGGACCTCTGTCACCGGCGTGGGCGAGCTGTATTTCGATGCCGTGGGCATGTTCGCGCTGTTCCTGCTGGCCGGCCGCTACCTGGAGCGACGGGCCAGGGAGCGCACCGCTGCGGCCACCGCGCAACTGGTCAATCTGTTGCCGGCCTCATGCCTGCGCCTGGCAAGCGACGGCCAGAGCGAACGCATCCTGCTCAGCGAGTTGCGTACCGGCGACCGGGTCCTGGTGCATCCAGGGTCGGTCCTGCCGGCCGACGGCAGGATCCTCGACGGCCAATCCAGCATCGACGAGTCCCTGCTGACCGGTGAATACCTGCCGCAACCCCGCCAAGTGGGCGATGCGGTTACCGCGGGCACGTTGAACGTCGAAGGCGCCTTGACCGTCGAGGTGCAGGCATTGGGGCAAGACACCCGATTGTCCGCCATCGTGCGGCTGCTGGAGCGAGCCCAGGCCGAAAAGCCGCGACTGGCGGAAGTCGCCGACCGGGCAGCCCAATGGTTCCTGCTGCTCTCCCTGGTCGCCGTTGCCGCCATCGGCCTGTTGTGGTGGCAGTTGGATGCATCCCGCGCCTTCTGGATTGTCCTGTCGATGCTGGTCGCCACCTGTCCTTGCGCGCTGTCCCTTGCTACGCCAACCGCCCTCACTGCCGCCACCGGCACCCTGCACAAGCTCGGTCTGCTGCTGACCCGGGGTCATGTGCTGGAAGGCCTGAACCAGATCGATACGGTGATTTTCGACAAGACCGGCACCCTCACCGAAGGTCGCCTGGCCTTGCGCGCCATTCGCCCCTTGGCAGGCCTCGACGGCGACCAGTGCCTGGCGCTGGCCGCCGCCTTGGAAAACCGCTCCGAACACCCCATCGCACGGGCTTTTGGCCGCGCGCCGCTGGCCGCCGAGCAGGTACAGAGCACACCCGGGCTGGGGCTGGAGGGCCAAGTCGGCGAACAGCGCCTGCGCATCGGCCAACCCGGCTTTGTCTGCGAATTGAGCTGCGCGGCAATACCGCCGATGCCGGACGAGCCCGGCCAATGGCTGCTGTTGGGCGATACCGGCGGGCCCTTGGCCTGGTTCGTCCTCGACGACCGCCTGCGCGCCGACGCCCCGGCCTTGCTGGCGGCTTGCAAGGCGCGCGGCTGGCGAACACTCCTGCTGTCGGGCGACAGTTCGCCAATGGTTGCCAGTGTCGCCGCCGAACTGGGCATCGACGAGGCCCGGGGCGGACTGCGCCCGGACGACAAACTGGCGGTGCTGCAGCAGTTGCACCAGCAAGGCCGCAAGGTGCTGATGCTCGGCGATGGGGTCAACGATGTGCCGGTGCTGGCGGCAGCGGACATCAGTGTGGCCATGGGCTCGGCCACCGACCTGGCCAAGACCAGCGCCGACGCGGTGTTGCTGTCCAACCGTCTCGATGCCCTGATCCACGCCTTCAACCTGGCCCGGCGCACCCGTCGGGTGATCATCGAGAATCTGGTGTGGGCGGCGCTGTACAATGGCCTCATGTTGCCGTTCGCCGCCCTCGGCTGGATTACCCCGGTGTGGGCCGCGGTCGGCATGTCCATCAGTTCGTTGACCGTGGTGTTGAATGCGCTGAGGCTGACTCGCCAGCCCAAGCTGCAGGTTTTCGACGCCGCGCCCGATACCCGCCCGCTGCCGGCCTGAGCCGCGCGGGCCTGGAGTTCCGAGAATGCCAGCTCTCTACGTGATGATCCCGGCCGCGCTGCTGATCGTGGCCATCGCCGTGTACATTTTCTTCTGGGCCGTGGACAGCGGCCAGTACGACGACCTCGACGGTCCGGCCCACAGCATCCTGTTCGATGATCAGGACCCCAATCACAAGGCCGCCGTGGACGAAGCCGACGGCCAAGCCCAGCGGCCGGACGACAAGGCCCCGCCCCATGCTTGATCTGGCGCCATTACTGGTTTCAGCGGTAATCCTCGGCCTGCTGGGCGGCGGCCATTGCCTGGGCATGTGCGGCGGCCTGATGGGCGCCCTCACCCTGGCGATCCCCAAGGAACAACGCAGCCGGCGCTTCCGGCTGTTGCTGGCGTACAACCTGGGGCGAATCCTGAGCTATGCCACCGCCGGGCTGTTGATCGGCCTGGCTGGCTGGGCGGTCGCCAACAGCCCGGCGGCGATGATCATGCGGATACTGGCCGGGTTGCTGCTGATCGCCATGGGCCTGTACCTGGCGGGCTGGTGGAGCGGCCTGACCCGCATCGAAGGCGTTGGCCGGGGCTTGTGGCGACATATCCAGCCGGTCGCCAACCGCTTGCTACCCGTGTCGAGCCTGCCCCGGGCGCTGCTGCTTGGCGCACTGTGGGGCTGGTTGCCCTGCGGCCTGGTCTACAGCACCCTGCTGTGGTCCGCCAGCCAGGGCAACGCACTGGACAGCGCGTTGCTGATGCTGGCTTTCGGCCTCGGCACCTGGCCGGTACTGCTTGCCACCGGCCTGGCCGCCGAACGCGTCACCGCCCTGCTGCGCAAGCGCAGCGTGCGCACGGCCGGCGGCCTGCTGGTGATCATTTTCGGCATCTGGACCTTACCGGGGCCGCACCAGCATTGGCTCATGGGGCACTGACAGGGATTCCCTGCCCCCCTTTGTGGGAGCGGGCTTGCTCGCGAAGGCGGCGGTACATCCAACATTATCGACATAGGTAGACCGCTTTCGCGAGCAAGCCCGCTCCCACAGAGGACTGCAGCGGGCCTTGCCTGTCCTTTGCCCCGTTGATGCAAATCAACACGCCCCAGCGTCCACCCTCCTAGACTCGCGCTCATGCCAGCCTATCCGGGGAACGCCCGCATGCTCGACGCCATTCGTTGGGACTCTGATCTGATCCGCCGCTACGACGTAGCGGGGCCTCGCTACACCTCGTACCCGACTGCGGCGCAGTTCGCCGGCCAGGTGGGGACCTTCGACCTGCTCCACGCCCTGCGCGACAGTCGCAAGGCCATGCGGCCACTGTCGCTGTACGTACACGTGCCGTTCTGCGCAAACATTTGCTACTACTGCGCCTGCAATAAGGTCATCACCAAGGACCGTGGTCGCGCCCACGCCTACCTGCAACGCCTGGAACAGGAAATCCAGCTGATCGGCTGCCATCTGGATCCCGCACAGCGCGTGGAACAGTTGCACCTGGGCGGCGGCACTCCGACCTTCCTCAGCCACGACGAGCTGCGCCAGTTGATGGCCAAGCTGCGCAAGCATTTCAACCTGCTGGATGACGACTCCGGTGACTACGGCATCGAAATCGATCCCCGGGAAGCCGACTGGTCGACCATGGGCCTGTTGCGGGAACTGGGTTTCAACCGGGTCAGCATCGGCGTGCAAGACTTCGATCCGGCCGTGCAACGCGCCGTCAACCGCCTGCAAAGCCTGGAGGAAACCCGTGCGGTGATCGAAGCCGCCCGGACCTTGCAGTTCCGCTCGATCAACATCGACCTGATCTACGGCCTGCCCAAGCAGACCCCGGACAACTTTGCCCGCACCGTTGCAGAAGTCATCGACCTGCAACCAGATCGCCTTTCGGTGTTCAACTACGCTCACCTGCCGGAACGCTTCATGCCTCAGCGGCGCATCAACAGCCAGGACCTGCCGAATCCGGAACAGAAACTGGCGATGTTGCAAGGCACCATCGAACAACTGACCGCCGCCGGTTACCGCTACATTGGCATGGATCACTTCGCCCTGCCCGACGACGACCTGGCCATCGCCCAGGAAGAGGCCACCCTGCAACGCAACTTCCAAGGCTATACCACCCATGGCCACTGCGACCTGATCGGCCTCGGCGTGTCAGCCATCAGCCAGATCGGCGACCTGTACTGCCAGAACAGCAGCGACCTGAACCAGTACCAGGGCATCCTCGCCGACGGACAACTGGCAACCAGTCGCGGGCTGGTGTGCAATGCCGACGACCGGCTGCGGCGGGCGGTGATCCAGCAATTGATCTGTCATTTCGACCTGGCCTTCGCCGAGATCGAGCAAACCTTCAATATCGATTTCCAGGGTTATTTCGCAGCGTTGTGGCCGCAGTTGCAGGCCATGGCCGAGGACGGGTTGATCGAGCTGGATAATACCCACATCAAGGTATTGCCTGCCGGGCGCCTGCTGGTGCGCTCGGTGTGCATGGTATTCGACAGCTATCTGGAGCAGCAAAACCGGCAGCGCTTCTCCCGCGTCATCTGAGCGCGACAATTTGACGAGGAACCACACTGGCCCAGGACCCGGAGCTGGGTTACCCTTACGGCCTATGTGTGTTTTCCCACAAGGATTGAAGAAATGTCCGAGCCAGTCAAACTGCGCGCCCACAGCCAGGCCCATTGCAAGGATTGCAGCCTGGCTCCTCTCTGCCTGCCATTGTCGCTGAATCTGGAGGACATGGACGCGCTGGATGAAATCGTCAAACGGGGCCGACCGTTGAAAAAAGGTGAATTCCTGTTTCGCCAGGGTGACACCTTCGATTCCGTCTATGCCGTGCGCTCGGGCGCGTTGAAAACCTTCAACCTGAGCGACAGCGGCGAAGAGCAGCTCACCGGTTTCCATCTGCCCAGCGAGCTGGTGGGACTGTCCGGCATGGACACCGAGAGCCATCCGGTCTCGGCCCAGGCGCTGGAAACCACCTCGGTGTGCGAGATTCCCTTCGAACGCCTCGACGAACTCGCGCTGCAACTGCCGCAGCTACGCCGCCAGTTGATGCGAGTGATGAGCCGGGAGATCCGCGACGATCAGCAGATGATGCTGCTGCTCTCGAAAAAGACCGCCGACGAGCGCATCGCGACCTTCCTGGTCAACCTCTCCGCCCGCTTCCGTGCCCGTGGCTTCTCGGCCAACCAGTTCCGCCTGAGCATGTCGCGCAATGAAATCGGCAATTACCTGGGCCTGGCCGTGGAGACCGTCTCCCGGGTGTTCACCCGTTTCCAGCAGAATGAGTTGATCGCCGCCGAAGGCAAGGAAATTCACATCCTCGACCCGATCCAGCTCTGCGCCCTGGCCGGCGGCTCGATCGAAGGCTGATGAACACGCGCGGCTGAGGGATTCCCTTGGCCGCGCTATACTGCCGCGTTTGCAGCCCTGCCAGGACATTTCGACGATGGTCTTCGACTCCTTCGACATCAAATCCCTGATCCGCCCCGTAATCGACTTCCCCAAACCCGGCGTGATCTTCCGCGACATTACCCCGCTGTTCCAGTCCCCCACGGCCCTGCGGCTGGTGATGGACAGCTTTGCCCACCGCTACGTCGAGGCCGAGTTCACCCACATCGGCGCGATGGATGCCCGGGGCTTCCTGATCGGTTCGATCCTCGCCTACCAGTTGAACAAACCATTGGTGCTGTTCCGCAAGCAAGGCAAGCTGCCGGCCGATGTGCTGGCCGAGGGTTACCAGACCGAATACGGCGAAGCGTTCCTGGAAGTACATGCCGACAGCCTGTGCGAAGGCGATTCGGTGGTGATGTTCGATGACCTGATCGCCACCGGCGGCACGCTGATCGCTGCCGCCAACCTGATCCGCCGTATGGGCGCCAAGGTCCACGAGGCGGCAGCGATCATCGACCTGCCGGAATTGCTGGGCTCCCAGCGATTGATCGACATGGGGATTCCAACGTTCTGCCTGACGCAGTTCTCCCTGAGCGAACGATAACCGCCCGACCATCATCGGTTCGGTGGGAGCGAGCCTGCTCGCGAAAGCGGTGTATCAGTCACATTATCGCCAACTGACTTACCGCCATCGCGAGCAGGCTCGCTCCCACAGGGTTTGTGTTCGACCGCAGAATACTAAAGCTACCCCCGACCAATGTGGGAGCGAGCCTGCTCGCGATTGCAGAGTGCCAGTCGCCTCTTGACTGACTGATACTCCGCTATCGCGAGCAGGCTCGCTCCCACAGGTTTCCCGCAGGTATTTGTATCGTGGTTACAGCGTAATCGGTTTGCGCCCGGCAAACGAGTGCGCCAGCGTCCCGCCATCGACCAACTCCAGCTCGCCCCCCAACGGCACGCCGTGGGCGATGCGGGAGGCGACCAGGCCTTTGTTGCTCAGCAACTGGGCGATGTAGTGGGCGGTGGCTTCGCCTTCCACCGTCGGGTTGGTGGCGAGGATGACTTCGGTGAAAGTCCCCGCCTCCTCGATCCGCGCCATCAACTCGGGAATGCCGATGGCCTCCGGCCCCAGGCCATCGAGGGGCGAGAGATGTCCCTTGAGCACGAAGTACCGCCCACGGAAACCGGTCTGCTCCACCGCATACACGTCCATGGGCCCTTCCACGACGCACAGCAGCGTGTCGTCCCGACGCGAGTCGGCGCATTGGGGGCACAGGTCGTCTTCAGTCAGGGTCCGGCATAAACGGCAATGCCCGACCCCTTCCATGGCCTGGCTCAAGGCCTGGGCCAGGCGCGAACCGCCGCTGCGATCACGCTCAAGCAATTGCAACGCCATGCGCTGGGCAGTTTTCTGACCCACACCCGGCAAGGTTCGCAGGGCATCGATCAGTTGGCGAATCAAAGGGCTGAAGCTCATCGAGGAAATGTCCGACATAACAACGAGACGCGGTTTATACCCGCGCCTCTGACCAGCGTCAAATACTCAATCCTGCGCCACCCGCACCACCAGCTTGCCGAAGTTGCGTCCCTCCAGCAGCCCGATAAACGCCTGTGGCGCATTCTCCAGGCCATCGACCACGTCTTCGCGGAACTTGACCCGGCCATCCCGCACCCATGGCGCCATGGCGCTGATGAATTCCGGCTGACGGTCACCGTAGTCGTCAAACACGATAAATCCCTGCATGCGCACCCGTTTGGTCAGCAAGGTGCGTTGCAACTGCGGCAACCGATCCGGTCCGCTCGGGGCGTGCTGATCGTTGTAGGACGCGATCAGGCCACAGAGCGGGACGCGGGCCTTGGCGTTGAGCAGCGGCAGCACCGCGTCGAAGACTTTGCCGCCGACGTTTTCGTAATAGATGTCGATGCCTTTGTCGCACGCCCGGGCCAGCTCTTCGGCAAAGTGCTCGCTCTTATGGTCGATGCAAGCGTCGAATCCCAACTCGTCGACCACGTACTGGCATTTCTCGCTGCCGCCAGCCACCCCGACGACCCGAAGCCCCTTTATTTTCGCCACTTGGCCGACTACAGAACCCACGGCGCCCGAGGCGGCGGCCACCACCAGGGTTTCCCCGGCCTTGGGTTGACCGATGTCCATCAGTCCCATGTAGGCGGTCATGCCCGGCATGCCCAACACTCCCAAGGCCATCGACGGACTGGGCAACCCGGATGGAATGGGTATGACGTTGCGACCATCGCTGATGCTGTGGCTCTGCCACCCCGTTGCCCCCACTACCAGATCGCCCTCGTGAAATTTCGGGTGCTTCGAGTGCACTACGCGGCTGACAGCTCCGCCGGTCATCACTTCGTCGATTTCCACCGGCGCAGCGTAGGACGGCGCGTCGCTCATGCGCCCGCGCATGTAGGGATCCAGGGACAGGAACAGTGTCTCGAGCAGGATCTGCCCGTCCGCCAGCTCTGGCAGGGTTACCTGCTCAACCCGGAAATTCTCCGCGGTGGGCGCGCCCTTGGGACGGGAAGCGAGGACGATGCGCTGGTTGGAGGTCGATGCTTGTGACATGGAAACGTCTCCTTGATCGTTGAATGGGCACGTATAGGGAGCAGACCATTGCCTGGGGGGTGGCGTTCGATGTTTATCGCTGTAGGAGCAAGGCTTGCCCGCGATGGATTCAACGCGGTCTTTCAGGGGGCCCCGGCGCTTATCGCGAGCAAGCTTTGCTCCCACAAGGGTTCCGGCCATCACCGCCATGCACCCGAAACAAAAATGCCAGGCGCGATGCCTGGCATTGGGTGTAGCCCATCCCGAACGGGATGGCGAATCAGAACGGCAGTTTCATGCCCGGCGGCAGTTGCATGCCGGCGGTCATGCCAGACATCTTGTCCTGGCTGTTGGCTTCGATCTTGCGCACGGCGTCGTTGACGGCGGCGGCGAACAGGGCTTCGAGCATTTCCTTGTCATCTTCGCTCAGGCCTTCGACCACGCTCGGGTCAATGCTGACGCGCTTGATGTCGTGGCGACCGGTCATGACCACGGTCACCATGTCGCCGCCGGACTTGCCGGTGACTTCGGCGTTGGCCAGCTCTTCCTGCATCTTGGCCATTTTTTCCTGCATCTGCTGCGCCTGCTTCATCAGGCCGGCCATGCCACCTTTCATCATGGGAATCACCTCGAAAGTACTTGGATAAACACCGCGCCCGGCCCTTTCGGCCCGGCGCCTTCAATTATGAGCCCTGGGTGACCGGGGCCTCGACAGGTTCGATAGTATCGTGACGGACTACTGCGCCGAACTGTTGCATCATCTGCTGGATGAACGGATCGCTGTGGATCGACTCCTCGGCCTCGCGCTGGCGGTCGGCACGGCGCCGGGACGCGGCCTGGGCCGGGGTTTCCTGCTCCGGCTTGATCAGTTCGATGCTCAGCGTCAGCGTGCGCTGATGATACTGGTTCAGTGCATCGTTGAGACGCCGCTGCTGGGTCGCGTTGAACAGGGCGCTGTGGGCCGGGTCCAGGTGCAGCAGCCAGTGATCGCCCTCTACCGCGATCAGCGTGCAGTTGGCGGCGATGCTACCGGTCATGCCGGTGATCGGCAATTTCGGGAACAGCTCCAGCCATTGCAGGGCCAACCCGGTGGCCGGCATCGCTGCGGGTTCCGGCTCAGGCTCGGGTGCCGGCTCGGCGGCGTGCTCGCTGGCCAGGTCGTCCAGGTAGCTGTAGGCCGAGTCCATGTCCGGCTCGATGTAATCCTCATCCAACGGAGGTTCGTCGTCCAGGTCCATGCCCGGCGTGGCCATATCGACATCGGCGGCGGTCGGCTCGGGCATCGGAGCGGCGACCCACTCAGGCGCTTCAGGCACCACGCTGTCGGGCGTCGGCAGGGGCATCGGCGGCAGCTCGGGCTGCTCGGCGACGGTTTCCAGTACAGGCTCCACCACAGGCTGCTGGACGATCTCGGGTTCGACCGGATCATTCCAGGGCAGATCGATGACGGTTTCGGCGACAGGCTCGGGAATCGGCTCAGGCTCGATGACAGGCGCCGGAGCCGGTTCCACGACGGGCGCTACCGCCGCCGGGGCAGAAACCGCTGCCGGCGCAACAACGGGCGCGGCAGCCACTGGCTTGGCGGAATCAGCTGTGGCCTGGCTGATCCCCACTGGCTTTAGCGCCTGCCTCGGCGCATCCGCCGTGTCCGCAGGCCGGAACGCCAGCATTCGCAGCAGCACCATTTCGAAGCCACCGCGCGGATCCGGCGCCAGGGGCAGGTCGCGACGACCGATCAGGCCCATCTGGTAATAGAACTGCACGTCTTCGGCGGGCAACGCCTGGGCCAGGGCCAGCACGCGATCACGGTCGCCATGGCCGTTGTCGACGCCGTCAGGCAAGGCCTGGGCGATGGCGACACGGTGCAATACATTGAGGATTTCCGACAGCACGCCATTCCAGTCCGGCCCCTGTTCGGCCAGGTGGCGCACCGCTTCGAGCAACGCCTTCGCGTCGCCGTCGATCAGGGCATGCAACACGTCATAGACCTGGCCGTGATCGAGCGTACCGAGCATGGCCCGCACATCGGCAGCCATGACCTTGCCTTCCCCGAAGGCGATGGCCTGGTCGGTCAGGCTCATGGCGTCACGCATCGAACCGTCAGCGGCGCGACCCAGCAGCCACAGCGCATCGTCTTCGAACGGCACATTCTCGACACCCAGCACGTGGGTCAGGTGCTCGACGACCCGCTCCGGTGTCATGTTCTTCAGGGAGAACTGCAGGCAGCGGGACAAAATCGTGGCCGGCAGCTTCTGCGGATCGGTGGTTGCCAGGATGAACTTGACGTAGGGCGGCGGCTCTTCAAGCGTTTTGAGCAGCGCATTGAAGGAATGGCTGGAGAGCATGTGCACTTCGTCGATCAGGTAGACCTTGAAGCGCCCACGGCTGGGGGCGTACTGCACATTGTCGAGCAGCTCGCGGGTATCTTCGACCTTGGTACGGCTGGCGGCGTCGATCTCGATCAGGTCGACGAAACGGCCTTCATCGATTTCCCGGCAGACCGAACACTCACCGCAAGGTGTCGAAGTGATACCGGTTTCACAATTCAAGCACTTGGCGATGATTCGCGCGATCGTCGTCTTGCCCACGCCGCGGGTCCCGGTGAACAGGTAGGCATGGTGCAGCCGCTGGCTGTCCAAGGCGTTGATCAGAGCCTTGAGCACATGGGTCTGGCCGACCATTTCGCGGAACGAGCGCGGACGCCATTTACGTGCAAGAACCTGATAACTCATCGAAAACCATCGCAACGAAGGAACATAAGCGGCTAATGCTAGCGGAGCAGGGGCGAAATTGCATCCGGTGCACCGTTCTAATCTGACTAAGCTTGGATCAAGGACTCGGTTGTCGACACGTTTTCATACCGTCAGGAGAGCTTATGCGCTTGGCCATGGGGGCTTTGCTGTTATTAGGGACAGAATGTTCCGCCGCCGAATTACCCTTGCGCTTTGCCGTGACTGACGGCTGGGCCATGCCCATGGTGCAGATCGAACAGGGTCGCCCGACCCAGGGAATACTCCCAGACGTCATGACCAGCCTGGCGACCCAGGTGGGCATGCCGGCCGAGTTCCATGTCCTGTCCCGGGCCCGGCTCGACGGGGCCATGCGACACGACGAAGTCGACATGCGCTGCTACGTCAGCCCCAACTGGGTAAAGGACGAAGGAGCAGGTTTCCTCTGGAGTGTCCCGCTGTTCTTCCAGCGTGACCTGCTCGTCGGCACAGCCAGCGCCCCCAGACAAGTGGTGCCGGCGACGCTGGGGCAGCAGCCGATTGGTACCGTGCTCGGCTATACCTATCCGACCTTGCAGCCGCTGTTCGACAGCGGTCATCTAAGGCGCGATGACGCGCGGAGCCAGGAACAAGTGCTGACAAAATTGCTTGCCGGGCGCTATCGCTACGGCGTGAGCAACCAATGGGCGCTGGACTGGTTCAACCAACGGCACACCGCTGACTACCAACTGCATGAGGTGGCCGTTTTGCAGGAACAGCAGTTGGGCTGCTACCTGCGCAATGATCCGAAAATCCCGGCACAACGCATCCTGCGCACCTTGCAGAACATGAAAGCCTCCGGAGAGATCGACGCGATCATCCAGCTTTACACCGGCCGCAATGCGCAATCCGAGCCTGAAGCCGGCTCTCCCTGAATGCCCGGACGCTGCTGCCATTGCGACGGCGGAACAAACCTCGCCACCCAGCCCGGTATCTGCTCGGCTGGCATGGGTCGGGCGATGAAGTAGCCCTGGGCGACTTCACACCCCAGGCGCAGCAGCAATTGCCCATGCTCGAGACTGTCCAGCCCTTCGGCGACGACCTGGCGATCGAACGCCTGGGCCAGACCGATCACGGCCTTGGTCAAGGCCAGGTCATCCCGATTCACAAGAATGTCGCGGATAAAGGTCTTGTCGATCTTGATGGTCTGGATGCGCAAATGCTTGAGGTCATTGAGGGAGCAGTAGCCCGTCCCGAACCCGCCCAGGGAGAAACCCACCCCCAGGGCCTGGCAAGCCTGGAGGCAGGCGCTGACATGTTGGAGATTTTCCACCGCGACGGATTCGACGATTTGCAGGTCGAGCATGCGCGGCGCCACGTCCGGGTGTCGCTCCAGCATCTGCCGCAGCCGCTCGACAAAGTCTTCGCGCTGGAAATGCCGTGCCGAGACATTGATGCTGACCGGCCACCCCTGCCCCGCTTGCTGCCACACCTGCAACTGAATCATGACCTGTTCCATGACCCACTCGCCGATCTCGACAATCAGGTCGGTCTCCTCCGCCAGCGGCAGGAACTCACGAGGCGGCACCAGGCCACGTTGCGGGTGTTTCCAACGCAATAACGCCTCAAGGCCGACCACGGTGCCGCTGCGCATATTGACCTTGGGCTGGAAATGCAGCCGCAGCTCACGGGCGGCCAATGCCTGCCGAACCCGCTCAACGGTCTGGTAGGTGGCCCGCACTTCCTTGTCCCGGGATACATCGAACAGATGGAAGCGATTGCGGCCGCTCTGCTTGGCCATGTACATCGCCTGGTCGGCATGGCGCAGCAACGTCTCGGCGTTTTCGTTGTCCCAGGGGAACAGCGTGACGCCGATACTTGCGAAGACCTTGATGCTTTTACCGTCAATGGCATAGGGCGTGGAAACAGCAACCAGCACCCGGTTCAAAGCCCCATGCAACTCATCCATCCCAGGCACATGACGCAACACCAGCACGAACTCGTCCCCCGCCAGCCGCGCAACCACATCTTCGCCTCGAACGATGCTGCGCAGCCGCCTTGCGACCTCGACCAGCAGCTGGTCGCCACTGGCATGGCCGTGACCGTCATTGACCGCCTTGAAGCCATCGAGATCAAGCATACAGACCGCGAGGGGGAAGCTTTCCGCCTGGGAAAACGCCAGGGCCTGGTCCAGCAGGTCAGACAAATAGGTGCGATTGGGCAGCCCGGTCAGCACATCGTGCCCGACTCGCCATTGCAGGGAGTGCAGTTGCCGGCGCTTGTCGCTGACGTCGAAACGAATCGCCAGGTAGCGCTCGACCTGTCCTGTCGCGTCATCTGTCAACGGCACCAGGGTGGTATCGACCCAATGCAAGGTACCGTCCTTGGCGCGATTACAGATATCCCCCTTCCAGACCTGCCCCAACGAGATGGTGTGCCACATGGCACTGAAGAATTCCCCGGGGTGGTGACCGGAATTGAGCAGGCGATGGTTCGCCCCCAGCAGTTCATCGCGCCGGTAGCCAAAGAGGTTACAGAACTGGTCGTTGACGTAGGTGATACGCCCGCTCGCATCGGTCTCGGAAAAAATCGCGGCGGCGTCAACGGCTCTGCGGTACTTCTTATCCATCGAAGCAGTCATCCATGAGTCAGGCTCATTTGGCGCGCGCGGTTGCACCGCCTTCGGACAGGCGAAAATCAACTAGGCTCAAATACCGTGAGAGAAGTGGGAGCACGGCTTTGTCGGTGCCGCTCGAAAGCCCAGAACGCCTGCCCTGTGCCACGACCATGAACCCGCGACCCATTTCTTTTTGCATCTTTTGGTATCTGAAGCAGGTCACCAAATGCCCGTCCCAAACGCTGATTCTACGAAACACATCACATTTTGCAAAGCAAGGTGATGGATCACGCGGTTGCCTAATGCGAAAATCTATCGTTAAGTTCTTGATTCTAAATGGGAATTGAGCGATGCAAATTTCAAGTTTGGGTGCAGCCATCAGACGCTACCGCAAAGTAGCGGGGCTGACTCAGGCTGAACTGGGCGAAAGAACCGGTTTTGACCCCAAAACCATCAGCCGTTTCGAAACCGGCACCTACATGCCCAGCATCGAAGCCCTGTTCCTGCTCGCCAACGTGTTGGACGTGCAACTGAAAGCCTTTTTCGCCGACATGAACGATGAAGACGAACAGCGCGCCTATCTGTTCGGTGTCATACACAAGGCCACTCCGAAGGACCTGGGCAAGCTGATCGCGGCGGTGGATCAAGCGCTGTCCAAACCTTGAGTCGGGTGTGATGGCTCCCCGGCTCCCCGGACCTGATGCACACAACCTGTGGGAGCAAAGCTTGCTCGCGATAGCGGAATCTCAGGCAACATCAATGCAAGCTGCCCCACCGCCATCGCGAGCAAGCTCAGCTCCCACAGGGGATCGGTGACGAACACTGGGTTTATGGGCATCCAGAAAAATGACCTGCCAATCAGCGCCCACCCTTCGCCCGATCCACCGCGACCAGCACCAGTGAAATCACCACGAACCCCACCAACACCAACATCGCATTAACCAGCACCTGTGAATAACCCAAGTTGTTCACCTCGATGAACGGATAGGGGTAGGAGCCGATCATCTCGCCACGTATCAGGGCGTAAATGAAATAGACCAGTGGATAGATCAGCCACGCCCATACATTGCTCCAGTGCAGGGTTCCCTTTGGCACACAGAACCACCAATAGATCATGAACAGCACAGGCATCACGTCGTGCAGCAGCTCATCAGCCACCCACTGCCAGCCTTGAGGGTTCCATGTCTGGCGTAACAACAGGTTGTACGCCAGCCCGACCAGCACGATGGCAGCCGCCACCCCCGTTTGGGTCGAGGGCCGGAGAAAGAAACGTCGCAGCGCCGAGTCACCTGTCGTCGCCGCGCAGGTCAGCACGATCGCCACCAGGATATTGGTCAGCACCGTGAAGTAGCTGAAAAAGATCTCCACGCCACCTGACAGGCTCTTCTCGGCCTGCCAACGTGAGGCCAGGATCAGGTAAAGCTGGAGAAGCAATGCAAACCATCCCAGCGCCGCCGCGACCTTCACGGCGATTGCCCCCCTGCTTTGCGTCAACACCATGTCGTTGTTCATCACGTTGCCCTCTGGCCGTCTACACGAACCCTAGAAAGGCACAACGTGAAATTCTACTGTCAGAAATGACAGTGCCGATCAACGGTAATAGAGCAGACAGCAGAAGGCATCAACCGAATTCGATCAGAACAAGAAAGGCAGGGGGAAATCTTACAAACCTTGCGAATGAAGGCCTGGGGCGTTATGGAGGCAACCCCACCAGCCACACCCCGGCACACAATGTTCCCGCTGTGGCTGCTTCCTTCCGGATCTGACCAGGTTCACGGGTAATCGTTGCGGGGGGACCGATGGGGTCACCATAACGACGCCCGCCTGACGGCGAGCCGCGCCATTGTACCTATCTGACGGGAAGTTACAACCGTTCGCGCCGGATTAAAAAAGCGAAGATGTTCAAGCACTTGCCATGGGGGTGGATATGCGTTTGCAGCCATCCCGAGGAACCCTGTGGGAGCGAGCCTGCTCGCGAAAGCGGTGGGTCGGCTTGCATCAGGGCTGAATGAGCTGCCGCCATCGCGAGCAGGCTCGCTCCCACAGTAGATCGAGGGTGCGCAGCCATCCTGGCAAACCCCGTCGCTACAGCAGCACCTCATCCGCCCGGCCGCCCTCCTCCTGGATCACCAGATGGATGAAATGCAGTTTGGTGATGACGGCTGCCGGCACGACGAACGGGTAGAAATCCGGTTGGCCCATGCTGCGGGACAGTTCGTTGAGCATGCCTGCCAGTTCGATCCAGGCGTTGACGAACGACAGGAACGCCGTGCCTCCGGCGTGCTCCGGATCGAACAGGGTGTCGGGTGGGAACGGTTGGTAGTCGAAGTCCATGTCCTGGGCGCTCATGCCAAAGCCCAGCGCCGTGTCCACGGCGTCCATCATGTGCAGGTAGTGAGCCCAGGTTTCGGCCCAATCCTCCCAGGGGTGCATGGTGGCGTAGGCACTGACGTAACGGGTTTGCCAGTCCAACGGTGCTCCTTGCTGGTAATGCCGCTCCAGCGCGTCGGCATAACTGGCCCGCTCATCGCCGAACAATCCGCGGAATGCTTCGAGCCAGTGGCTGTTGGCAATCAGAAGATCCCAGTAGTAATGCCCCACTTCGTGACGAAAGTGCCCGAGCAAGGTGCGATACGGTTCGCACATCTGCTGGCGCACGGCCTCACGGTGGGCGTCGTCCGCTTCCTTGATGTCGAGCGTGATCAAGCCGCTGGCATGGCCGGTGGTCGGTGGCGTGCCGTCAGGGTCGACGCCGATGAAGTCGAAGGCCAGGCCCGTGGATTCATCGACGCTTTTCGGCGCGACCGGCAGACCGAGGGTGATCAGTTGCGCCACCAGCCTGCGCTTGGCCGTCTCGACCTTGCGCCAGCGTTCAGGGTTCTCCGGGATCGACAGGTCGGGGATGGTGCGGTTCAGCCGGCAGGCGATGCACAAGGTGTCGCGCCCCCCGGCCGGCAGCAGCCAGTTGCACGCTGCCGCGGTATCGAGGTTGGCACAGCGACGGAACAGACCGGCCTGTGGGTCGGCATCCAGGGTCCAGGTGTCGGGCAGATCACCGGGTTGCAGTGACGAAAGACGACTCTGCTCCGGCTGGTAGCCCAACGCTGCCAGGCAGGCCAGGCACTGACTGTTGCGGAAAAACAGCGACTGGCCGCAGCGACACGGCCAGACCTTGCTGTTGCGCGAACGGTCGCCCAGGAACGGCGCGGCGATGCGTGAGCTCAGTTGTTCGAAGAAGCGGTACATGGCGATCTCTCCCTGGGGCCTGCAACACTAGATCGTCTTCTGGCACAGACGTTCAGCCTGGTGTCACACCCTTGTGGCGAGGGGATTTATCCCCTCGCCACAAGGGCTAGACCGTGATGCCGTGCTTGCCAAGGAACGCTACGAACGCCTCTTCATCCAGCACCTTGAGCCCGAGTTCATTGGCCTTGGTCAGTTTCGAGCCCGCGCCCGGGCCGGCCACGACGCAATGGGTTTTCGCCGACACGGAACCGGCGACCTTGGCCCCAAGGCTCTCCAGCTTGTCCTTGGCGACGTCTCGGCTCATCAATTCCAGCGAACCGGTCAGTACCCAGGTGTGACCCGCCTCCGGCAAGCCTTCGACCACCTTCTTCTCGCTTCGCCAGTGCATGCCGAAGTCCCGCAACTGCTGTTCCGCGGCCTCGGCCTGCTGGCGGTTTTCGGTGATGGCAAAGAACTCCCGCACAGCGTTGGCCTGCTTTTCCGGCAGGGCCTGGCGCATGTCCAGCCAATCTGCGTTCATCACTGCCTCGAGGGAGCCGAACTTGTCTGCCAGTTTCTGCGCACCACCCGGTCCGACCGACGGGATGTAAAGCTTGTCGAGGAAGCCACCCAGAGTGGTGCTGGCGGAGAATTCGGCGCTCAGCTCGCCCTGGTCCTGGATATCGAGACCATGACGCAGCAGGTCCGCGATCACCTGACGGTTGTGCGGGTCCTCGAAGAAGCTGTGGATCTCATGCGCCACTTCCAGGCCCACGTCCGGCAGGTACGTGAGCACCTGGGGCAACGCTGCTTGCACGCGTTCCAGCGAGCCCAGGGAACGTGCCAGGACCTTGGCGGTTTCCTCGCCGACGTCCGGGATGCCGAGGGCGTAAATGAAGCGCGCCAGACTGGGCTTCTTACTGTCGACGATGGCCGCCAACAACTTCCGGCTCGACAATTCGGCAAAGCCTTCCAGGTCGACCACTTGTTCGAAGGTCAGGGCATACAGATCGGCCGGCGATCCCACCAGGCCCTCGTCCACCAGTTGTTCGATGCTCTTTTCCCCCAGCCCTTCGATGTCCATGGCCCGGCGCGAGACGAAATGAATGATCGCCTGCTTGAGCTGCGCTCCGCAGGTCAGGCGCCCGACGCAGCGATACACCGCGCCTTCGCTGATGGTTTCGCGACCCTTGCTGCGCTTGATCAGTTGCGTGCGCTCCACGTGGGAGCCGCACACCGGACACTGCTGGGGCACTTCCACCGGGCGGGCATTTTCCGGGCGACGCTCGGTGACGACTTGCACCACCTGCGGAATCACGTCCCCGGCGCGGCGGATGATCACCGTGTCGCCGATCATCAACCCCAGGCGCGCCACTTCGTCCATGTTGTGCAGCGTGGCGTTGGCCACGGTCACGCCGGCCACCTTGACCGGCTTGAGCCGCGCAACAGGCGTCACCGCCCCGGTGCGGCCCACCTGGAACTCGACGTCGAGCAACTCGGTGAGTTCTTCGCTGGCCGGGAATTTATGGGCGATGGCCCAGCGCGGCTCGCGAGCGCGGAAGCCGAGCTCACGTTGGGAAGCAATGCTGTTGACCTTGAACACCACGCCATCGATCTCATAGGGCAACGCGCTACGCCGCTCGCCGATGTCACGGTAGTAATCCAGGCATTCGTCGATGCCATGGGCCAGTTTCAGCTCGCGGCTGACAGGCATGCCCCAGGCTTTGAGCTGCTTGAGATTGCCGATGTGGGTATCGGCGATATCCGCCGTCACCTGGCCGATGCCGTAGCAGCAGAACTCCAGCGGACGGTTGGCGGTGATCTTCGAGTCCAGTTGCCGCAGGCTGCCGGCCGCCGCGTTGCGCGGGTTGGCGAAGGTCTTGCCACCCGTTTCCAACTGCGTGGCGTTGAGACGCTCGAAGCCGGTCTTGGACATGTACACCTCGCCGCGCACTTCCAGCACGGGAGGCCAGCCGCTGCCGTGCAGCTTGAGGGGGATGTTGCGCACGGTGCGCACGTTGACGCTGATGTCTTCGCCTGTGGTGCCGTCGCCGCGAGTGGCACCGCGTACCAACAGGCCGTCCTGGTACAACAGACTGACCGCCAGGCCATCGAGTTTCGGCTCGCAGCTGTATTCCACCGCCGCACCGCCGCCCAGCAGATCACCCATCGGCAGATCGAGGCCTTCAGTCACCCGGCGGTCGAACTCACGCATGGTGGTTTCATCGAAGGCGTTGCCCAGGCTGAGCATCGGGATTTCGTGACGGACCTGGCTGAACGCCGACAACGCCACGCTGCCGACCCGTTGGGTCGGTGAGTCGCTGGTCACCAGCTCCGGGTGCTGCGCCTCCAGGGCCTTGAGCTCGTGGAACAGGCGGTCGTACTCAGCGTCCGGGATGGTCGGTTCATCGAGGACGTGATAGCGATAGTTGTGCTGATCCAGTTCGGTTCGCAGCTCTAGGATGCGGGTTTCGACGGCATTCATGGGTGTTCTCTCATAAAGCAAAAGAGCAGCCGAGGCTGCTCATTTCAATCAGTCAAGTAACGCTCGGCAGAGAACCTGTGGCGAGGGGATTTATCCCCGCTCGAGTGCACAGCACTCGCAAACTCTGTGGCAACACAACATTTTGAGGGCTGCTTGGCAGCCCAGCGGGGATAAATCCCCTCGCCACAAAAGCGGTTTGCCACAAGCGGCTACCAGAGGCGCTCTGATCAGCGCTTCTGGGTCAATGCCCGACGTTCAAACTCGACGATACGCTGGCGGTAGTGCTCGATGGTCTGGGCGGTCAGCACGCTGCGCTGGTCATCCTTCAATTCGCCATTGAGTTCCTGGGACAACTTGCGAGCCGCCGCCACCATCACGTCAAAGGCCTGTTTGGGATGACGCGGGCCCGGCAGACCGAGGAAGAAACTCACCGCCGGCGTGCTGAAATGATCGATGTCGTCCAGATCGAACACCCCTGGCTTGACGGCGTTGGCCATGGAGAACAGCACCTCACCGTTGCCAGCCATGCTTTCGTGACGATGGAAAATGTCCATCTCGCCGAAACGCAGGCCGCTTTCCAGGATGTTCTGCAACAACGCCGGGCCCTTGAAGCCGGCCGGATCGCGGCAGATCACGCTGATCACCAGGACTTCTTCAGCCTGGGCCTGATCCTTGTCGCTGCTCGACGCCTTGCTCTCTTCCGGGAAGTCGTCGCGACTGCTGAAGCTCGGGCCGCCATCCAGGTCCAGGTTGAGGTTCAGGTCACCCTGGGACGGTTCGTTGTTGCGCTTGCCACGTTTGGAACCCGATTCACGGGGCTCGCGCACCGGCGCGCTCATCGACGGCAGGTCATGCTCGTCCAGTTGCGGCTCCTTGTGGGTGTCCAGCACCCGGGGCGGGCCCAGCAGCTCGGCATTGTCATCCTCGTCCGGCAGGTTCGACAGGCTGCGATCAAGGCGGAACTTGAGTTTCCCCTTGCCACCGCGCATGCGGCGCCAGCCGTCGAAAAGAATACCGGCAATGACAATGATGCCGATGACGATCAGCCACTCGCGCAGACCGATTTCCATGTAATCCCGTGCCTCTATAAAAATGCTGAAAAATAAGGGGCTTAGCTATTTGCAAACCGCTTTAAAACGTGGCGCCAACTCTATGTTCTGAATGGCGTTTTGCCCACGCACACGAAAAATTGACATTAAACTAGCATGACCAACAGCTTGAAGCTACATAACAGCAGCTACAAGCTACAGCTGAGCTGCATCGCTTGCAGCTCGCCACTTTAAGCTCGCCGCTCGCCGCTAGGCATCCACCATCGCCATGGCCTCCTCGACATCCACCGCCACCAGCCGCGAACAGCCCGGTTCGTGCATCGTCACGCCCATCAGTTGATCGGCCATTTCCATGGCGATCTTGTTGTGGGTGATGTAGATGAACTGCACCGTTTCAGACATTTCCTTTACCAGGCGCGCATAACGGCCCACGTTAGCGTCGTCCAGCGGTGCATCGACTTCGTCGAGCATGCAGAACGGCGCCGGATTCAACTTGAAGATGGCAAATACCAGGGCCAACGCGGTCAGCGCCTTTTCACCACCGGAGAGCAAATGAATGGTGCTGTTCTTCTTCCCGGGAGGACGCGCCATGATCGTCACCCCTGTATCGAGTAGATCTTCGCCCGTCAGTTCCAAGTAAGCGCTGCCACCACCGAAAACTTTTGGGAAAAGCGCCTGCAAACCGCCATTGATCTGATCAAAGGTATCCTTGAAACGGTTGCGGGTTTCCTTGTCGATCTTGCGAATGACGTTTTCCAGGGTTTCCAGCGCTTCCACCAGGTCAGCATCCTGGGCATCCAGGTAGCGCTTGCGCTCGGACTGCTGTTCGTATTCGTCGATGGCCGCCAGGTTGATCGCGCCCAGGCGCTGGATCCGCGCAGCAATGCGCTCCAGCTCCTCCTCGGCGTCTTTCTCGTTAGCCCCGGCCACCAGGGTCGCGAGCACGCCGTTGAGGTCGTAGCCGTCCTCCAGCAGTTGATCCTGCAAGGCCTTGCGGCGTACGGTCAGGGCCTGCCATTCCAGGCGTTGCTGTTCCATCTGGCCGCGAATCAGCTGGGATTGCTGCTCGGCCTGGCTACGGCGCTTCTCGGCATCGCGCAGCTCACGGTCGGCGTCCTCCAGGGCGATCTGAGCGGTCTTGAGCTCTTCATCGACACTCATCCGCTTGTCGAGCAGCTCCTCGAGTTTGAGGCGCAACTCTTCCAGCGGCGCCTCGCCCTCTTCCAGGTTCAGGCTCAACTGTTCGCGTTTTTCGGTCAGGCGTTCGGACTGCATTTCCAAACGCTCGAGAGCCTGGCGCGTGGAATCGTACTGCGCCTTGAGCGAGCCCAGGCGCACCGCCAACTGATGGGCATGATCCTTGTGCTGACGCGCTTCCTGGCGCACCCGGTCGAGGCGTTCGCGCAAGCTGTCGCGCTGGGCCAGCAACAGCTCACGCTGCTCGGTGTCCAGCGCCATGGCATCAAGGGCCTCCTGCAGTTGCAGACGCGCCTCGCCGACCTGCTCGTGCTCCAGCGCCCGTTGCTCGCCCAGCTCGGCAATTTCTTCTTCCAGACGAGTACGACGCAAGGCCAACTGCTCGGCCTTGGCCTTGCCGGCCGACAGCTGTGCTTTGAGTTCGCCCTGCTGGCGCGCCTCATCCTGCAGCAGCCGGCGCAGGTGTTCGCGGCCGTTTTCCTGTTGACGCTGCTGCGCCCGCAGATTCTGCAATTCGGTTTCCAGGGCTTCGACACTGGCTTCGCGCTCATCGCGCTCGGCGCCCAGACGCTGGATCTCCTGGCCCCGGGCGAGCATGCCGCTCTCGGCTTCGCTGGCCCGGCGCACCCGCAGGAAATGCCGGCCGACCCAATAGCCGTCGCGACTGATCAGGCTCTCGCCCGCCGCCAGTTGCCCGCGCAGCGCCAGGGCCTGTTCGAGGTTTTCCACCGGCCTGACCTGCCCGAGCCAGGGCGACAGATCGACCTTGGCCTCGACTTTGTCCAGCAGGCTGCCCGGCATCCGCACGCCGTCACCGGCCGGGCTGAGCAGGCGCAGGTCGCCCTGGGTGAAACCCGAGAGGTCGAAGCCCACGAAATCGTCCACCAGCACCGCTTGCAGATCGGCGCCCAGCACGGTTTCCACCGCCAGTTCCCAACCGGCGTCGACCTTCAGTCCTTCGGCCAGCCGCGGGCGCTCGGCCAGATGCTGGTCGCGCAGCCATTCGGCGGTGCCGGTGCCCGGGTCCAGCGCCGCTTGCTGCAAGGCTTCCAGCGACGCCAGACGACCGTTGAGTCGTTGCAGCTCGCCCTGGGTCTGCTGCTGATTCTGAAGGGCCAGTTGCAAGGCCTGGCGCAGTTGTTCGAGCCGTTCGACCTGGGCGTCTTCGCTGGCCTGCAAATCTTCCAGGGTGGCTTCGCTGGCAGCCAGTTGCTCGCTCAGGTCGAGGATCGCCGCGTCTTCCGGGTCCGCCGCGAGCAAGGCGCGCTCCTCGGCCAGGCGGCGCTGGCGCTCGGCCAGGCGTTCCATGCTGGTTTCCAACTGCTGGATGCGCGACTGCTGGACCTCGGCCTGACGCCGCGGTTCGGCAGAAGTCAGGTTGAATCGGTCCCACTGCTCTTGCCAGCCATGCATGGTCAACTCGGCTTCTTCCAGAGCCGCGGCGGCTTCTTCGGCAGCGGCGCTGGTGATCTCCTGCTCTGGCGTGAGCCGGTCCAGTTCTTCACCGAGGGTCAGCAGCAAGGTACGGTCGTGCCCCAGGTGAGACTCGGTCTCCAGGCGCGCGCGCTCGGCCTCTTTCAAGTCGTCCTGTAACTGGCGCAACCGTTGCTGGCCATGCTGGATGCTCTGCTCGACCCTGGCGATGTCGCCACCGACCGAATAGAAGCGCCCTTGCACCAGGTTGAAGCGCTCGGACAGTTCGTGGTGCCCATCACGCAGGCGCTCGATGGCCGCATCGGCATTGCGCTGTTCGGCCACCAGCGCTTCGAAACTGACCTCCTGGTTGCCAATGATCGCTTCGCGCTGGCCGACCTGTTCATTCAACGCCTGCCAGCGCAGGGCCGAGAGCTGGGCCTTGAGCTGGCGCTCCTCGCCCTTGTATTCCTGGTATTTGCGCGCGGCCTCGGACTGGCGGTGCAGGCGTTCGAGCTGACGATCGAGTTCTTCGCGCAGGTCGGTCAGGCGAGCCAGGTTTTCGTGGGTGCGACGGATTCGGTTCTCCGTCTCGCGCCGGCGCTCCTTGTACTTGGAGATACCGGCAGCCTCTTCGATGAAGTTGCGCAGATCTTCGGGCTTGGCCTCGATCAGCTTGGAGATCATGCCCTGCTCGATGATCGAGTAGCTGCGCGGCCCCAGGCCGGTGCCGAGAAAGATGTCGGTGATGTCGCGACGCCGGCACTTGGCACCGTTGAGGAAGTAGCTGTTCTGGCTGTCGCGGGTCACCTTGCGGCGGATGGAGATTTCCGCATAGGCCGCGTATTCGCCGATCAAGGTGCCGTCGGAGTTATCGAACACCAGCTCGATGCTCGCCTGGCTGACCGGCTTGCGGCTGGTGGAGCCGTTGAAGATGACGTCGGTCATCGACTCGCCGCGCAGGTTCTTGGCCGAACTCTCGCCCATCACCCAGCGCACGGCGTCGATGATGTTCGACTTGCCGCAACCGTTGGGTCCCACCACCGCCGCCATGTTGCTGGGGAAGTTCACCGTGGTCGGGTCGACGAAGGACTTGAACCCCGCCAGCTTGATGCACTTGAGGCGCACGTTCAGGCCTTCGTCAGGGCGGCAACCACCAGATCGCAACTACGCTGACAGTAAGCCATCAGCACAATGCGAATCTGCGGCAGATCACGGGCCAGCACCGCGACGAGCAGGCGCTGGAACAGATCGAGGAATTCGCTCATTTCGGCCTTGCGCTGTTCCAGGGCCAGGAAATAGGCGCGGCTCATGGCCGGTTGCAGGTTCTCGACGGTTTCCTGCAAGTACGGGTTATTGGCAAATGGATAGGCCGCGCGCATCACGCTGAAGCTCTCGTCGACGAACATGCGGATGTCCTGGCGCTCGAAGGCCTCCTTGAGGCGCTGCTGGATCTGCAGGAACGGCGCCATGTCGGCCGAATCCCGCCAACCATGGGCAACGGCGTTGCCCAGCAGGATGTACAGCTCGCTCATCAGCGTACAGAGGCTACGCACCTTATGTTCGGTAAGTTCGGTAACGTGAGCACCACGGCGCGGCAGGATCGCAATCAGATGGCGTCGCTCCAGGATCAGCAGGGCCTCGCGGACCGAGCCGCGGCTGACGTTGAGCGCCAGCGTGACCTTTTGCTCCTGGATGCGCTCTCCTGGCTTCATTTCACCGCGGATGATGCGTTCGGCGAGATGATGGGCGATTTGCTCGGCGAGGCTGTCCGGGGCCTTGAACGTCATGGTTGTCCTTCAAACTCTTCGATCTGCACAAGCGGCGCAGTGTAGCGCACTCGATACGTCATGGCGCAGGGCCTGTACCGGGTTTTTGGCACGATTCAAGCAAAAAGGTTCTGTGGGAGCCGAGCTTGCTCGCGATGGCGGCATGCCAGCCTCCATCCCTGTTGAATGTGCCACCGCCATCGCGAGCAAGCTCGGCTCCCACAAGGTTCTACAGTGTCTATAGAACGTTGCTCATCGACAAACCGAATTTTCCTGACCTTTAAGTCAGAAAAACGTTGACCGAAAAGTCAGACCTGCTAAATTCGGCCTACGTCGATACAACAATAATGAATCTGCGAGGCCTTCCGTGATCCAGTTTTTACTCAACCAGGAACTCCGTAGCGAGCACACCCTGGACCCGAACCTGACCGTGCTCAACTATCTGCGCGAGCATGTCGGTAAATCCGGCACCAAAGAAGGTTGTGCCAGCGGCGACTGCGGTGCCTGCACCGTCGTGGTGGGCGAATTGGACACAGACGAAAGCGGCCGCTCGCGCATTCGTTATCGCAGCCTCAACGCATGCCTGACCTTCGTCTCGTCCCTGCACGGCAAGCAACTGATCAGCGTCGAAGACCTCAAGCACCAGGGCCAGTTGCACAGCGTCCAACAGGCGATGGTCGATTGCCACGGCTCGCAATGCGGCTTCTGCACACCGGGCTTCGTCATGTCGCTGTTCGCCCTGCAAAAAAACAGCGATCAACCTGATCCCCATAAGGCCCATGAAGCGCTGGCCGGCAATCTGTGTCGCTGCACCGGCTACCGGCCGATCCTGGCTGCCGCCGACCAGGCCTGCTGCGGCAAGCAACCCGATCAGTTCGACGCCCGCGAGGCCGAGACCATTGCCCGTCTCGAAGCGATCGCGCCCAAGGAAACCGGCGAGCTCAACTGTGGCGACAAACGCTGCCTGGTGCCGTTGACGGTGGCCGACCTGGCCGATCTCTACGACGCCTATCCCCAGGCGCGCCTGCTGGCCGGCGGCACCGACCTGGCCCTGGAAGTCACCCAGTTCCACCGCACCCTGCCGGTAATGATCTACGTGGGTAACGTCGCAGAGCTCAAACGCATCGAGCGTTTCGACGACCGCCTGGAAATCGGCGCCGCTGCCGCGCTGTCCGATTGCTACGAAGCCCTGAAAGCCGAATACCCGGACTTCGGTGAGCTGCTGCAACGCTTCGCCTCGCTGCAGATCCGCAACCAGGGCACCTTGGGCGGCAACATCGGCAACGCCTCGCCCATCGGTGATTCGCCGCCGTTGCTGATCGCCCTTGGCGCGCAGATTGTGTTGTGCAAGGGTCAGGTCCGTCGCACCCTGGCGTTGGAGGATTACTTCATCGAATACCGGGTCACCGCCCGCCAGGAAAGCGAATTCATCGAGAAGATCATCGTGCCCCGGGCCAGCGCCGAGCAGGCGTTCCGCGCCTACAAGGTGTCCAAGCGCCTGGACGATGACATCTCCGCGGTCTGCGCGGCGTTCAATCTGCGCATCGACAACGGCGTGGTCCGCGATGCCCGCGTGGCCTTCGGTGGCATGGCCGCCATCCCCAAGCGTGCCAAGCATTGTGAAGCCGCGCTGATCGATGCGCCGTGGAACGACAGTACCCTCGAACGCGCCTGCGCCGCCCTGGCCGAAGACTTCACGCCTTTGTCGGACTTTCGCGCCAGCAAGGAATACCGCCTGCTCAGCGCTCGCAACCTGCTGCGCAAATACTTCATCGAACTGCAAACGCCGCACATCGAGACTCGGGTGACCGCTTATGTCTAACCATCACGTCGTAGAGAAGACCCAAGCCGAACTGGCCGAGCTGTTTGCCCGCGACCTGAGTACCGGCGTCGGTCGCAGCGTCAAGCACGACAGCGCCGCCAAGCATGTGACCGGTGACGCGCAGTACATCGATGACCGTCTCGAATTCCCGAACCAACTGCACGTTTACGCGCGCCTGTCGGACCGCGCCCACGCCCGGATCCTGCGCGTCGACACCACGCCGTGCTACGCCTTTGAAGGTGTGCGCATCGCCATTACCCACGCCGACATCCCCGGCCTCAAGGACATCGGCCCGTTGCTACCCGGCGACCCGCTGCTGGCGATTGACGATGTGCAGTTCGTTGGCCAACCGGTGCTGGCCGTCGCCGCCAAGGACCTGGAAACCGCGCGCAAGGCGGCGATGGCCGCGATCATCGAATATGAAGACCTGGAACCGGTGCTCGACGTGGTCGAAGCCCTGCGCAAACGGCATTTCGTGCTCGACAGCCACACCCACCAACGCGGCGATTCAGCCACCGCACTGGCGAGTGCCGAACATCGCATACAGGGCTCGCTGCACATCGGCGGCCAGGAGCACTTTTACCTGGAGACCCAGATTTCATCGGTGATGCCCACCGAAGACGGCGGCATGCTCGTTTACTGTTCCACCCAGAACCCCACCGAGGTGCAGAAACTGGTGGCCGAAGTGCTGGGCGTGTCGATGAACAAGGTCGTGGTGGACATGCGCCGCATGGGCGGTGGCTTTGGCGGCAAGGAAACCCAGGCCGCCAGTCCGGCCTGCCTGTGCGCGGTGATCGCGCACCTCACGGGCCAGCCGACCAAGATGCGCCTGCCCCGGGTCGAAGACATGCTGATGACCGGCAAGCGTCACCCTTTCTACATCGAATACGACGTGGGCTTCGACAGCCGCGGGCGCCTGCACGGGATCGCCCTGGAACTGGCCGGCAACTGCGGCTGCTCACCGGACCTGTCGGCGTCGATTGTCGACCGGGCGATGTTCCATGCCGACAACGCCTACTACCTGGGCGATGCGACCATCAACGGCCACCGCTGCAAGACCAATACCGCATCGAACACCGCTTACCGTGGCTTCGGCGGCCCGCAAGGGATGGTGGCCATCGAAGAAGTCATGGACGCCATCGCCCGGCACCTGGGGCTCGATCCGCTGGCGGTGCGCAAGGCCAACTATTACGGCAAGACCGAGCGCAACGTCACTCACTACTACCAGACCGTCGAGCACAACATGCTCGAGGAGATGACCGCCGAGCTGGAAGAAAGCAGCCAGTACGCCGAGCGGCGCGAAGCGATCCGTCGCTACAACGCAGGCAGCCCGATCCTGAAAAAGGGCCTGGCACTGACGCCGGTCAAGTTCGGCATCTCGTTCACCGCCAGTTTCCTCAACCAGGCGGGTGCCTTGATCCACATCTACACCGACGGCAGCATCCACCTGAACCATGGCGGCACCGAAATGGGCCAAGGCCTGAACACCAAGGTCGCGCAGGTCGTGGCCGAAGTTTTCCAGGTGGAAATGGACCGGGTACAGATCACCGCGACCAACACCGACAAAGTGCCGAACACCTCCCCCACCGCGGCCTCCAGCGGCGCCGACCTGAACGGCAAAGCCGCGCAGAATGCCGCCGAAATCATCAAGCGGCGCCTGGTGGAGTTTGCCGCGCGACAGTACAAGGTCAGTGAAGAAGACGTGGAATTCCACAACGGCCATGTGCGGGTCCGCGATCACATCCTGACCTTCGAGGCACTGGTGCAACAGGCGTATTTCGCCCAGGTCTCGCTGTCGAGCACCGGGTTCTACAAGACCCCGAAAATCTACTACGACCGCAGCCAGGCCCGTGGCCGGCCGTTCTACTACTACGCCTATGGTGCAGCGTGCGCCGAGGTGATCGTCGATACCCTCACCGGTGAATACAAGATGCTGCGCACCGACATCCTCCACGACGTCGGCGCCTCGTTGAACCCGGCCATCGACACCGGCCAGGTCGAGGGCGGCTTCATCCAGGGCATGGGCTGGCTGACCATGGAAGAACTGGTGTGGAACGACAAGGGCAAGCTGATGACCAACGGCCCGGCCAGCTACAAGATCCCGGCCGTAGCCGATATGCCGCTGGACCTGCGGGTCAGGCTGGTAGAGAACCGCAAGAACCCCGAAGACACGGTGTTCCATTCCAAGGCCGTGGGCGAGCCGCCGTTCATGCTCGGCATCGCCGCGTGGTGTGCGATCAAGGACGCCGTGGCGAGCCTGGGAGATTACCGGCACCAGCCGAAAATCGACGCGCCGGCGACACCGGAGCGGGTGCTGTGGGGCTGTGAGCAGATGCGCGGGTTGAAGGTGAAGGCGGTAGCGCCTGAAACCGAGATGGCTTCGCTCTAGACCGCAGCGCGGCTATCGCGAGCAGGCTCGCTCCCACAGTGGGTCAGTGTTCATAAATCCCTGTGGGAGCGAGCCTGCTCGCGATGAGGCCGCAACAGACAACAAAGAACTTTGAAAGCGGACGCAGAGCGTCCAGAGATGCTTTCCCACGCAGAGCGTGGGAACGATCAATCGAGGTGAACATGTACAACTGGATCAGCGCCCTCGCCGACCTGCAAACCCGCGGTGAACCCTGCGTGCTGGTGACGATCATCGAGGAACTCGGCTCGACCCCGCGCAACGCCGGTTCGAAGATGGTCATCAGCGCCAGCCAGACGTTCGACACCATTGGTGGCGGGCACCTGGAATACAAGGCCATGGAGATCGCCCGGCAAATGCTCGCCAACGGCCAGCAGGGCACGCATCTGGAGCGTTTCAGCCTTGGCGCCAGCCTGGGCCAGTGCTGCGGCGGCGTCACCGTGCTGCTGTTCGAACCCATGGGTCAGGTGCAGGCGCAGATCGCCGTGTTCGGCGCCGGACATGTCGGCCGGGCCCTGGTGCCGCTGTTGGCGAGCCTGCCTTGTCGGGTGCGCTGGATCGACTCGCGGGAAGCCGAGTTCCCTGAACAATTGCCCCATGGCGTACAGAAAATCGTCAGCGAAGAGCCGCTGGACGAGGTCGATGAATTGCCCGCCGGCAGCTACTGCATCGTCATGACCCACAACCATCAGCTCGATCTGGAGCTTAGCGCGGCGATCCTCAAGCGCAACGACTTCGCCTACTTCGGCCTGATCGGCTCGAAGACCAAGCGGGTCAAGTTCGAACACCGCCTGCGCGATCGCGGTTTCGACAGCGGCACCTTGCAACGCATGCGTTGCCCGATGGGCATTGGCGAAGTCAAAGGCAAGCTGCCTGTGGAAATCGCCATCTCCATCGCCGGTGAAATCATCGCCACCTATAACGCGAATTTCGGCCAGCACACTGCCCGCGCCGAACCCATTGCCAAGCTGCTGCCGGCCTCGCGTCGCAGCCAAGCCAAATCCTGAGATTCCTCATGCCTACAACACGCAAAGCCTACCGCGCCGCCCTGCTCCACAGCCTCGCCGACCCGGCCGAAGTCGGCCTCGAAGCCTCTTATGAATATTTCGAGGATGGCCTGCTGGTGGTGGAAAACGGCCAGATCAGCGCCCTTGGCCACGCCCATGACCTGCTGCCGAGCCTGGCGGCGGACATCGAAATCGCCCATTACCCGGACGCGTTGATCACCCCCGGCTTCGTCGACACCCACATCCATCTGCCGCAGACCGGCATGGTGGGCGCCTACGGCGAACAACTGCTGGACTGGCTCAACACCTACACCTTCCCCTGTGAACGCCAGTTCGCCGACCCGGCCCACGCCGAAGCCGTGGCCGACATCTTCATCAAGGAGCTGCTGCGCAACGGCACCACCACAGCCCTGGTGTTCGGCAGTGTGCACCCACAATCGGTGAATGCCTTTTTTGAAGCGGCCGAGAAGCTCGACCTGCGGATGATCGCCGGTAAAGTGATGATGGACCGCAACGCCCCGGACTACCTGACCGACACCGCCGAATCCAGCTACACCGAGAGCAAGGCGCTGATCGAGCGCTGGCACGGCAAGGGCCGCCTGCACTACGCCGTGACCCCGCGCTTCGCCCCCACCAGCACGCCAGAGCAGTTGGCGCTGGCCGGTCAGTTGCTGGAGGAATACCCGGACCTGTACATGCAGACCCACATCAGTGAAAACCTGCAGGAAGTGCAATGGGTCAAGGCGCTGTTTCCCGAGCGCAAGGGCTATCTGGATGTCTACGATCACTACCGGTTGCTCGGCGAGCGTTCGGTGTTCGCCCACGGCGTGCATCTGTGCGACGACGAATGTGCGCGCCTGGCCGAAACCGGCTCGGCCATCGCATTCTGTCCGACCTCCAACCTGTTCCTGGGCAGCGGCCTGTTCAACCTGCCAATGGCCGAGAAGCACAAGGTCAACGTGGGGTTGGGCACGGATGTCGGCGGCGGCACCAGTTTCTCGCTGCTGCAGACCCTGAACGAAGCCTACAAGGTGATGCAATTGCAGGGCGCGCGGCTGAGCCCGTTCAAATCGCTGTACCTGGCCACCCTCGGCGGCGCCCGGGCCTTGCGCCTGGAAGACCGCATCGGCACCTTGCAGCCGGGCAGCGATGCGGACTTCCTGGTGCTGGACTACAACGCTACGCCGCTGTTGAGCTATCGCCTGAAGCAGGCCCGCGACATTGCCGAGACATTGTTCGTGTTGATGACGCTGGGGGATGACCGAACGGTGGCGCAGACCTATGCAGCGGGGCGGTTGGTGCATCAACGGTAGGGATCGTTCCCACGCTCTGCGTGGGAATGCCTCAACGGACGCTCCGCGTTCGGCTTTTGGGACGCAGAGCGTCCCAGGCTGCGTTCCCACGCAGAGCGTGGGAACGAGATGAGGTCAGAGCTTGGCCGTCGACCGTCCAGGCTTCTTGCTCTGCAACAGGTGCGAAAACACCGCGTGCAGATCGTCCGAAGCCCCCTCTTCGTCGAGGTTGAGCTTGCTGTCGATGTGATCCATGTGATGCATCATCAGGTCCACCGCCAGGGTGGCATCGCGGGCTTCGATGGCATCGATCAGTTGGGTGTGTTCATCGTAGGAACAGTGGGACCGGTTGCCACTTTCGTACTGGGCGATGATCAATGAAGTCTGGGACACCAGGCTGCGCTGGAAGCTGATCAGCGGGGCATTTTTCGCCGCTTCGGCCAGTTTGAGATGGAACTCACCTGACAAGCGGATGCCGGCACCACGGTCGCCACGGGAAAAACTGTCCCGTTCGTCGCTGACCATCTGCCGCAATTCGGCAAGTTGCTCGGCGGTAGCGTGCTGCACCGCCAGCTCGGTGATCGCCCGTTCCACCAGGCGCCGGGCCATGAACACCTGGCGAGCCTCTTCGACACTCGGGCTGGCAACGACCGCGCCGCGGTTAGGCCGCAGCAACACCACGCCTTCATGGGCCAGGCGCGACAGCGCACGACGGATGATGGTGCGGCTGACCCCGAAAATCTCCCCCAGTGCCTCTTCACTCAGCTTTGTGCCGGGCGCCAGGCGTTGTTCGAGGATGGCCTCGAAGATATGCGCATAGACGATATCGTCCTGGGTTCCGCTGCGGCCGGCTTTACCTGCTCGCGGTTGTTTCTTGAGGGGCTGCAACTGTTCGTTCATGGGCACTCGGGTCGGAAAAACTGCGGCGAATTGACCGTGACTGTAATACGGCGCAGCGGGTCGCTGGCAAGTATCGCGTAAAAAACACGGCGATTGTACACAACCTCTGATGGCAACACGACTGTATGGCTGTTTGTGGGCTTGGCTGTATTGCAATTGACCACTGGGTTGAGTTTAGGCTTAAACCCTCAATCTGTGACACCTATGACAACTGTGGGAGCATGGCTTGCCCGCGATGAAGCTGACGCGCCGAGCCTTGAAACCCAGGCACCGTCATCGCGGGCAAGCCTTGCTCCCACAGGTACATAATCTATCCAAGGACCCCGCCCACCATGACCGAAGTCACGACTGCGCCACTTCGCCCAATCGCCGACACCTCGCCCTCAGCCATCGTCGCCGGGTTCATCGCCATGATGACCGGCTACACCAGCTCCCTGGTACTGATGTTCCAGGCCGGCCAGGCGGCGGGGCTGACCAGCGGGCAGATTTCGTCGTGGATCTGGGCGATCTCCATTGGCATGGCGGTATGTTCCATCGGCCTGTCGTTGCGTTACCGAACACCGGTCACCATCGCCTGGTCGACGCCAGGCGCGGCGTTGCTGATCACCAGCCTGGGTGGCGTGAGCTATGGCGAAGCCATAGGTGCCTACATCACCTGCGCGGTACTGGTGACGATCTGCGGCCTGACCGGCAGCTTCGAACGCCTGGTCAAGCGTATTCCGGCGTCGCTGGCGGCAGCGTTGCTGGCAGGCATCCTGTTCAAGATCGGCAGCGAGATTTTCGTCGCCGCCCAGCATCGCACCGGCCTGGTGCTGGGCATGTTCTTCACCTACCTGATCGTCAAGCGCCTGTCGCCTCGCTACGCGGTGCTGGCGGCGCTGTTGATCGGCACCACGCTGTCAGGCCTGATGGGTCTGCTGGACTTCAGCGGTTTTGCCCTTGAGGTCGCGACACCGGTCTGGACCACGCCGCACTTTTCCCTGGCGGCCACCATCAGCATCGGCATTCCGCTGTTCGTGGTGGCGATGACCTCCCAGAATATGCCCGGCATCGCCGTGCTCCGGGCCGACGGCTATCACGTACCGGCCTCCCCCCTGATCACCAGCACCGGCATCGCCTCGCTGCTACTGGCGCCGTTCGGCTCCCATGGCATCAACCTGGCGGCCATCAGCGCCGCCATCTGCACCGGGCCCCATGCCCACGAAGACCATAACAAGCGCTACACCGCAGCGGTCTGGTGCGGGATCTTCTACGGGATCGCCGGGGTGTTCGGCGCCACACTGGCGGCGTTGTTCGCGGCGCTGCCCAAGGAACTTGTGCTGTCCATCGCGGCACTGGCGCTGTTCGGATCGATCATCAATGGCTTGAGCATCGCCATGAGCGAAGCCAGGGAACGGGAAGCGGCGCTGATCACCTTCATGGTCACGGCGTCGGGGTTGACACTGTTTTCCGTCGGTTCGGCGTTCTGGGGGATTGTGGCGGGGGTGCTGACCTTGCTGATTCTTAATTGGCGTAAAGCCTAAGGCTTCGCGAGCAGGCTCGCTCCCACAGGGAAACGCGATCCAATTGTGGGAGCGAGCCTGCTCGCGATAGCGGCCTGAAGATCAACCAAAAACCCAATCGCCAGGCACAAAAAAACCGGCGCCCTATCGGGCCGCCGGTTCAGGACATCACGCCTTGGCGTTGATCGGCATGTCCGGGTGCCACACGTCGATCAGCGGGCTGACCGTCATGTTGGTCAGTTCGCTGCGGCCCTTGAGCCAGGCTTCAACGGCAGCACGTTGTTCTTCGGAAACCGAGCCGCGTTTCTGCAGGCAAACCAGACCGTAGTCGTCGCCGCCGACATAGCCCAGGCCATTGGCTTCCATGGCTTCTTTCAGGAAAGCGTCGAGGAAAGCGTCAATCGCCTCATCGTCCAGATCTTCTTTGAGATCCAGGTTCAGTTCGAAACCCAGCTCCTGAAATTCATCCACACACAGCTTTTTGCGCAGACGCCGGGAACGGTTAGTCGCCATTGGAACAATCCTCATAAGTAATAACGGCCGGCACTTTACCAGTTTGGTGCAACGATTGCCCGGTTGATCGGGCGTATCGACCTACCGTCGGTAAAAAATTGCCTCATCAGAGGCTCAGGCACGGCCCATGCCGGTGCGCCTTGGGGCATAATGCCGACACTTTCTTGACCGTTGAGGACGTTCATTTTCATGTCCTCGTTTTTTCCCCCTCGCCCGTAGGGTTTTATTACACATGATCAAATCTTTGCGTCCACTGCTTCTGGCCAGCCTTCTTCTTCCCCTGGCCCTCCCTGTTTCCACCAGCGCCGCTACGATCAACACCGCCCTGTCGCCCAATGTGCAGAAGGCCCTCAAGACCAGCAAGTTGCAAGACGACGCGTTGTCCCTGGTGATGGTGCCACTCAATGGCCCCGGCACCCCGACCATCTACAACGCTGACGTCTCGGTCAACCCGGCCTCCACCATGAAACTGGTGACCACCTACGCCGCCCTGGAAATGCTCGGCCCCAATCACCAGTGGAAGACCGAGTTCTACACCGACGGCACCCTTAGCGGCGGGATCCTCAACGGCAACCTGTACCTCAAGGGCGGCGGCGACCCCAAGCTGAACATGGAAAAACTCTGGCTGCTGATGCGCGACTTGCGGGCCAACGGCGTCCAGCAGATCACCGGCGACCTGGTGCTGGACCGCGGTTTCTTCATCCAGCCGCAATTGCCGGAGTTCAACGACGACGGCAACGACGAGAACAAGCCTTTCCTGGTCAAGCCCGACTCCCTGCTGGTCAACCTCAAGGCGCTGCGCTTCGTTGCCCGCAATGATGGCGGCCGGGTGTTGGTGTCGGTGGAGCCACCGATTGCCAGCATCCATATCGACAACCAGGTCAAGGCGGTCAATTCCAAGCAATGCGCCGGCGGTGTGCGCTACAACCCGGTGCCACAGGCGGACGGCAGCGTGACCGTGACCGTCGGCGGGCAGTTGGGCGATGGGTGCAGCTCCCAGACCTACCTGTCGCTGCTGGACCATGCCACCTACACCGCTGGCGCGGTGCGGGCGATCTGGAAGGAACTGGGCGGCAGCATCCAGGGCAAGGACCGTCTGGCCGCTACCCCGAGCAACGCCAAAGTGCTGGCCCGGGCGTTCTCCCCGGACCTGGCGGAGATCATCCGCGACATCAACAAATACAGTAACAACACCATGGCCCAGCAGTTGTTCCTGAGCCTCGGCGCGCAGTTCCGCAACGAAGCCGACGGTGACGACGCCAAGGCCGCGCAACGGGTCGTGCGCCAATGGCTGGCCAAGAAAGGCATCACCGCACCGCACCTGGTGATGGAGAACGGCTCCGGCCTGTCCCGCGCCGAACGGGTCAGCGCCCGGGAAATGGCGGCGATGCTGCAAGCCGCCTGGCGCAGCCCCTATGCGGCCGAGTACATCAGTTCGATGCCGATCGCCGGCACCGACGGCACCATGCGCAAACGCCTCAAGACCACGGCCATGGCCGGCGAAGCCCACATCAAGACCGGCACCTTGAACACCGTGCGCGCCATTGCCGGATTCAGCCGTGACATCAACGGCAACACCTGGGCGGTGGTGGCGATCCTCAACGATCCAAAGCCATGGGGCGCTTCATCGGTGCTGGACCAGGTGCTGCTGGACCTGTACCGCCAGCCGAAACTGCCGCAGACGGCGTCGGTGCTCTGATCCAAGCTTGCTCGCGATAGCCGCCATTCAACTGGCATGCGTGGGGCTGAGCTGACGCTATCGCGAGCAGGCTCGCTCCCACAGGGGCCTGATGGGGTGCATGGGTCTGTGTCCGCCGGGGTCAGGGTGGGAGCGAGCCTGCTCGCGATGACGGTGGATCAGTCCAAACAGCCGTCAACTGACACGCCCGCTATCGCGAGCAAGCTCGCTCCCACTCGTTCACCGGTCGTTTACCCCACCTGCATCTCGACCCGATCCCGACCGGCCTGCTTGGCCGCGTACACGCCCGAGTCGGCCCGCAACAGCAGGGCATCCGCGCCCTCCCCGGCGCGCCAGCTGGCGATGCCGAAGCTGGCGGTGACAATCCCCACATCTTCGATCTCCGTACCCCGCAGCCCCTGCCACAACCCAATGGCCAAGGCATAGGCACTTTCACCATCGGTGTCAGGGCACAGCACCACGAACTCTTCACCGCCCAGCCGACAGAAGACGTCGGTACGCCGCAAACGCTGGGTAACGCGCTGGCAAACCGCTTGCAACACCCGGTCACCCACCGCATGGCCATGCTGGTCATTGATACGCTTGAAGTGATCGATGTCGAGCATGATGACCGACAGATCCCCGGAGCCGCGTTCGACCCGGATCATTTCCGAGTTCAGGCGCTCCTGGAAATAACGCCGATTGCGAATACCGGTCAAGGCATCGGTCACGGACAATGCTCGCAACTCTTCTTCCACCCGCTTGAGATCGGAAATATCGGAGATATAGCCGTGCCATAACACGCCACCGCCTGGCAGTTGCTCGGGCGTCGCCTCGCCCCGCACCCAGCGCAGGCCACGCTGTGGCAGTTGCACCCGATACTCTTCGCGCCATGGGCTCAGGGTGTCGGCCGAGGCACGGATGGACGCCCGGACCCGCGCGTTGTCCAGCGGATGGATACGGGAGAAGACGACCTCCGCGTTCTGGACCAGCACATTCGGCTCCAGTTCGTAGATGTCACGAATGCCATCGCTGGCATAGATCACACTGAAGCGGCCGTTGAAATCCATTTTGAACTGATAGATGCCGCCCGGCACGTGGGCACTGAGCTTCTTCAACAGCAAGTCCCGGGCCGCCAGGGCCTCGTGGACGCGCTTGCGCTCGGTGATGTCGATGCAGATCGCCAGGTGTCCGACCCAGAGCCCCTGATCGTCGAGCACCGGCGTGGCCAGCATGTTCACAGTCAAGTGACTGCCGTCACGCCTTACCAGGGTCCACTCCCGGGCCTGCTGGCCGCCCGCCTCGCCGCCCTCCAGCAGCATCGCGTGGCAGGTAGGAATCGGCTTGCCGAATCGGGCGCCAAGCTCTGCGGCCCGGGCCTGGAGTTCCCGGGGCACGTGGAGACTCTCGAGGGTCATGCTCTGCAGGACTTCGCAGCTTTGGTAGCCCAGCATCTGTTCGGCGCCAGCATTGAATGTGGTGATGACGCCACGCAGGTCCGTGGCGATGATCGCAACCTGGGTCGCGGCATCCAGCACGCCGCGCAACTGGCCGTGGGTACCCCGTAGCTCTTGTTCCCGGGCGCGCAGCTCCTGGGTACGTTGTTCCACCAGTGTCAGGGCCCGTTGGCGCTGGCTGACCAGGACGTAGAGTAAGGCACTGAGCAGGAAACTGAGTAAACCGCCCAATACCACCAGGCTCGACATCGTGGAATGATTGGTCGACAGGAAGATGCGGCTGGGCCGCAACTCTACCCGGTAGTCGTGATCCGCCAGGCGCAACACACGGATCGCCGCCAGGTCACTGTCCCCCGGCGGCCCGGGAGAATCGAACAGCACCTCCTCCTGGTCGGCATCGGACAAGTCCAGGACCCGCATCGAAAGATTGTCATGACCGGCCGTCGGCAGGCCGTCGCCCACCAGTTGGCGCATGCTGATGGCCGCCACCACGTAACCGAAAGGCTCCGTAGAAGAGGCCCGGGTGACCGGCGCCACCAGCAACACGCCACGGACAAAGGCCGGATCGGTCCCTACCAGGTCCAGCGGCTGCGATACCGCCAGGCTGTTCTGTTGACGAGCCCGCTCGAGCACGGCGCGGCGCAATGGATGGGAAAGCAGGTCGAAACCCAGCGTTGACTCCTGGGACCCCTGGCATTGCACATAGAGGATCGGTGCGTACTCGTCCCGTTCTGCGGCCTGCCGCAAGCCGCCTGAATCGTCCACTTCACGGATGATGAAAGGGTTGATTCGTTTATTCCGTTCCCGTTGTTCGAAAGCCTGCCGCTCGTCGCGAAACACTCGTGGCGCCCAGGCGAAGGCCTGGGTACGCCGCAACAACGGTTCGGCATAGCCGTGGAATTCTTTCTCGGAAACCGCCGCCGAATTGGCAAAGAAACGCCTCAGGCTGTCGAGGCGCTGCTCCTGCTCCTGGAGTCTTTCCTCGATACGGCTGAAGCGCTCCTCCGCTTGCAGCTCGAAGCGCTGGCGAAGTTGCTGGTTGAACAGGCTCATCATCGCCCAGCTCACCAAACCGGTCAGGAACGTGCCAGCCAGGAAGACCAGTGAAGCCACCAGCCAGGCCGATACATCTTCGCTGATAAAACCCAGGATCCTGGGACGCACCGGATGCAATGCCATAGGACACAACTCGAAAAAGGGGCAGGCGTCGGTACAGCCCTGGCCACAGCCTAGTTATAGCTATTAGCCATCACTTTGACCAGCCCTAAAATCGGCTGGAAGCCTTGATTTACAAGGCTTCGTGGATCCAATCGAAAAATCTCAACGAGCCATGATTTTCCAGGCACGGTGGATCTTGCTGTTGCGGGCAAAGTCCGGATCGATGGTTGCTGCGGTGATTTCCTCCACTGCGTAGCGCTCGCCGAGGTTGTCCTCGAGCTGGAACTTGCGGAAATTGTTGGAGAAATACAGCACGCCTCCCGGCGCCAGGCGAGCCATGGCCAAGTCCAGCAACTGGACGTGATCGCGCTGCACATCGAACACGCCCTCCATGCGCTTGGAGTTGGAGAAGGTCGGCGGGTCGATGAAGATCAGGTCGTATTCGTCACGGCTAGCTTCAAGCCAGGCCATCACATCGCCCTGCTCCAGGCGGTTCTTGTCGGAAAAACCATTGAGCGACAGGTTACGTCGTGCCCAGTCCAGATAAGTTTTCGACAGGTCGACGCTGGTGGTGCTCCGGGCTCCTCCCTTGGCAGCATGGACGCTGGCGGTCGCGGTGTAGCAGAACAGGTTGAGGAAGCGCTTGCCGGCCGCCTCCTTCTGGATCCGCAGGCGCATCGGCCGGTGATCGAGGAACAGCCCGGTGTCCAGGTAGTCGGTCAGGTTGACCAGCAGCTTCACGCCACCTTCATTGACCTCGGTGAACTTGCCCTGGGCACTCTGGCGCTCGTACTGCTTGGTGCCGCTCTGGCGCTCGCGACGCTTGATCACCACGCGGCTCTTGTCGACATTCAGCGCCTGGGGAATGGCCGCCAAGGCATCGAACAGCCGTGCCGAAGCCTTTTCCGGATCGATGGATTTTGGCGCGGCATATTCCTGCACGTGCACCCAGTCGTGATAAAGGTCGATCGCCATGGAGTATTCCGGCATGTCGGCGTCATAGACCCGATAGCAGTCCACGCCTTCGCGCTTGACCCATTTGCCCAACTGCTTGAGGTTCTTTTGCAGGCGATTGGCGAACATCTGCCCGCCTTCGCTCAAGCGCGCCTGCTCGACCACAGGCGCGGGAGCGGGGGTCGGCTTGATCGGGTTGCCATTCTTGTTGTATTGGCGCTCTTGCGGTACCTCAAGCGCCTGTCCCTGCTCTTCCTGGTCAAGGCGGGCTTGCTCACGCTCGGCCTGACGCTGTTCCGGAGTGCGACGCTCGCCGGTGACAAACTGGTCCGGCAGCACCTTGATCAGCAGCAACTTGCACGGCAAGGCACCGTTCCAGAAGGAATACTGCTTGTGGCTGCGGATGCCCATGCGCTTGCCCAGGTCCGGGGCGCCGGTGAACACCGCCGCCTCCCAGTTCAGGCACGCCTGGCGCAGCCGCTCGCCGAGGTTCTGGTAGAGGTAAAGCAGGCTGGCCTCATCGCCCAGGCGCTCGCCGTACGGCGGGTTGCAGATGACCAGGCCTTTCTGGTTCTGGTCCGGACGCGGCTCGAACGTAGCGACCTCGCCTTGATAGATCTTGATCCACTCGCTCAGGCCGGCACGCTCGACGTTGTTGCGACCTGGCTGGATCAGCCGTGGATCGGCTTCATAACCGCGAATCCACAGCGCAGGCTTGGCCAGCCCGGCGGCGGCGCGGGCAGTGGCTTCTTCGTGGAGTTTCTTCCACAGCGCCGGCACATGGCCCAGCCACGCGGTGAACCCCCACTGCTGACGACGCAGGTTCGGCGCCATGTCGGTGGCAATCATGCCCGCCTCCACCAGGAAGGTACCGACGCCGCACATCGGGTCGGCCAGGGCGCCGCCTTCAGCGGCGATGCGCGGCCAGCCGGCACGGATCAGGATGGCGGCGGCGAGGTTCTCCTTCAGCGGCGCGGCACCTTGCTGCAGGCGGTAACCACGCTGGTGCAGGCTGTGACCGGACAGGTCCAGGGAGAGGATCGCTTCACCGCGGTCCAGGCGCAGGTGAATACGCAGGTCCGGGTTGAGCTTGTCGATGGAAGGCCGCTCACCCGAGGGGGTACGCAGCTTGTCGACGATAGCGTCCTTGACCTTCAAGGCGCCGAAGTGGGTATTGTCGATGCCCGAGCCGTGACCGCTGAACTCGACCGCCAGGGTGCCATCGGCCAGCATGTGGTCCTGCCAGTCGACGTCCAGCACGCCGTGGTACAGGTCCTCGGCGTCTTTCATCGAAAAACGCTTGAGGACCAGCAACACGCGGTTGGCCAGCCGTGACCATAGGCACAGGCGATACGCCGTCTCCATGTCGGCCACGCCGCGAACGGCCGAGGTGTGCTCGCGCGCCTCTTCAAGGCCAAGCCCGATGGCTTCCTCGAGAAGCAGGCCTTCGAGGCCCTTGGGGCAGGTGAGGAAGAGTTCGAAACGATCGGACATGGGGAGTTCCAGAGCCTTTGGCTAAGTGGACCGGGGCAACGCGTTGCCGGGTCAGGTTCAATCAGGTGCTTTTCTCAAGAGCACCCGGTGGCACGAAAGTGTGCCGTCCCACCCTCGCCGCTCAGGTTAAAAGAGCTTAGATGCGGGGGCAGATAAAAAATTCGGTGTAACAAATTGATGAAAAGTCACCCCTTTCGTCGAATAGTACCCGAGTGCAACAGGGGGACATTCTCATCCGAGAAAAGACAGCGCCGTTCAACGCAGGGCCGATCATACAGGGGTCTTGCTCAAAAGCGGACGCTGAACACCCTGTTACTTATCGCCCTAACGTCTTTATTGTTACGTGCTTATGACAAAACGATCATTCCATCCATGTGACGCTTTGGTTAGAACTCAACACAGGTTGACGCCACAACGGCGCCAACACCTTGGCTCGTCACGCCGGCAACGAGCCACCAACGGCAGAATGATTCTGCCCCGGCCTCAACAGAGGCCGACGCGAAGTAACAGTCAACAAGTGAGGGCAATACCCTATGAGAAGACTTAAGCGTGATCCGTTGGAAAGAGCATTTTTACGCGGTTACCAATATGGTGTTGGTGGTAAATCCCGTGAGCTTTGCCCCTTTACTCTACCGTCGGTACGTCAAGCCTGGATCAATGGCTGGCGAGAAGGACGCGGCGACAACTGGGACGGTATGACCGGCACTGCGGGTATCCACAGACTCAACGAACTTCACGCCGTCGGCTGACACAGGGCTCAATACTCAGGAACTCGACAACTTCGATCCACACACCGATTTAACCACGCGCGTCCCATCCGGACGGCGGGCTACGGCCCAGGGGCTCCTTCGAGGAGCCCTTTTTAATGCCCATCGGAAACTAGTTGCGAACACTGTTGTGGCGAGGGGATTTATCCCCGCTGGGATGCGCAGCATCCCTCTTCGATGTATGAATTGATGAAGGTGTTTCGGTCGTGCGATTTTGGGGCTGCTTCGCAGCCCAGCGGGGATAAATCCCCTCGCCACAGATAAATCCCCTCGCCACAGAAGTATCTGACAGCCGCGAAATCAGCCCAACGCCGCAATCGCATCCACCGACTCGCGAATCAGCGCCGGCCCCTTGTAGATGAAGCCGGAGTAAATCTGCACCAGGCTCGCACCCGCGATGATCTTCTCGGCGGCATGCCGTCCCTCGGTGATCCCGCCCGCGGCGATGATCGGCAAGCGTCCCGCCAACTCCCCGGCCAGCACTTTCACGGTGTGCGTGCTCTTGTCACGCACCGGCGCACCGGATAACCCGCCCGCTTCGTCACCGTATTCCAGCCCTTCGACCCCTTCGCGGCCCAGCGTCGTGTTGGTGGCGATCACCGCGTCCATGCCGGTCTCGACCAGCGCCTGGGCCACTTGGGCGGTTTCTTCATCGGTCATGTCCGGCGCGATCTTGATCGCCAACGGCACATGCCGGCCATGGGTCACCGCCAGCTCGGCACGACGCTGGGCCAGGTCGGCCAGCAGTTGCTTGAGGGAATCACCGAACTGCAGGCTGCGCAGCCCCGGGGTGTTCGGGGAGCTGACGTTGACGGTCACATAGCTGGCGTGGGCATAGACCTTGTCCAGGCAGATCAGGTAATCATCGACGGCACGCTCCACCGGCGTGTCGAAGTTCTTGCCGATGTTGATGCCCAGTACGCCCTTGTACTTGGCGGCAGCCACGCGGGCCAGCAGATGGTCGACGCCGAGGTTGTTGAAACCCATGCGATTGATGATCGCCTCGGCCTGCGGCAGGCGAAACAGCCGTGGCTTGGGGTTGCCCGGTTGTGGCCGTGGCGTGACGGTGCCGATTTCCACGAAACCGAACCCCAATTGCGCGAAGCCGTCGATGGCCGCGCCGTTCTTGTCCAGACCCGCCGCCAGCCCGACCGGGTTGGGGAACTGCAGGCCCATCACACTCACCGGCAATGACGCCGGCGCCTTGCACAGCAGACCATTGAGGCCCAAACGTCCGCCCGCGCCGATCAGGTCCAGGGACAGATCGTGGGAGGTTTCCGGGGAAAGTTTGAACAGCAGTTCACGGGCCAGGGTGTACATGGGCGGCTTTGACTCGGGCGACGAAATGAGGCGGCGATTATAGCCGCGCAACAGCGGCTCAAGCGAGGCGCCTGCGCAAAACAGCGTCGATGGCATATGCCTTGCACCCTTTTCGCTCATCGGCGCTCATGCCAACGACGGGATGAGTGCCACACTGTTTTTAGAGGACAACGGCGTCGTCATCCGGCCATGCTCTGGCATTCGTCCGGGTACGGCGCTTTTTTACGTGGAAGGTGATGCCCGATGAATGAAGTTCCAGCCACTCCCCTGGCCTGGGTCAATGGCAGCGACGCTCCGGAAAAAAGCGTGATCGATCTCGGCTTCATGGCCTTGAGTGACTGCGCCCCGGTCGTGGTGGCCGCCACTCAGGGCTTCGCCCAACCCTACGGCCTGACCTTGAACCTCAAGCGCCAGAGCTCCTGGGCCAATCTGCGGGACAAGCTGGTCAGCGGTGAAATCGACGCGGCCCATAGCCTGTACGGCCTGATCTACGCCGTGCACCTGGGCATCGGCGGTGTCGCGCCGACCGACATGGCGGTGCTGATGGGACTGAACCAGAACGGTCAGAGCATCAACCTCTCCCACGGCCTGCAGGCGATGGGCGTGACCAGTCCTGAGGCACTGGAGCGCCATGTGCACCAAACTCGCTCGAAACTGACCTTCGCCCAGACATTCCCCACCGGCACCCACGCGATGTGGCTCTACTACTGGCTCGCCGCCCAGGGCATCCATCCCTTGTCGGATGTCGACAGCGTGGTGGTTCCGCCGCCGCAAATGATTGCGCACTTGCAGGCTGGGCGCATCGACGGGCTCTGTGTCGGCGAGCCCTGGTGCGCCAGCGCAGTGAAACAGAACCTCGGCTTCACCCTGGCGACGACCCAGACCATCTGGCCCGATCACCCGGAAAAAGTCCTGGGCTGTACCCGCGCGTTCGTCGAGCAATACCCCAACACGGCGCGCGCGCTGGTGATGGCGATCCTCGAAGCCAGCCGTTTCATCGAACAGAGCACCGAGAACCGTCGCAGTACCGCCCAACTGTTGAGTGCCCCGAATACCTCGACGCCCCGCTGGACTGCATCGAACCCCGTCTGCTGGGGATCTACGCCGATGGCCTGGGCAACAGCTGGCAGGATCCCCACGCCATGCGTTTTCATGGCAACGGCGAGGTGAACGTGCCCTACCTGTCCGACGGCATGTGGTTCATGACCCAGTTCCGTCGCTGGGGCCTGCTGCGGGAAGACCCGGACTACCTGGCCGTGGCCAAGGAGGTCCAGCAACTCGAGCTGTATCGCCAGGCGTGCACGGCGCTGGGCATTTCATCCACCTTCCAGGCCATGCGCAGCAGCCAGTTGATCGACGGCACCACCTGGGACGGCTCGGATCCGGCCGGGTATGCCCGCCGCTTCAAACTGCACGCCTTGAGCGATGCGGCTCCCCTTTTCGCCAGCCGCTGACAGGAGCCCGACCATGCTGCGTATCCTGCTGATCAACGACACCGCGAAGAAAGTCGGCCGTCTCAAGGCCGCCCTGGTGGAGGCCGGGTTCGACGTCATTGACGAATCCGGGCTGACCATCGACCTGCCGGAACGCGTCGAAACAGTGCGTCCGGATGTAATCCTGATCGATACCGAGTCACCCGGCCGGGATGTCATGGAACAAGTGGTGCTGGTCAGTCGCGACCAGCCACGACCGATCGTCATGTTCACCGATGAGCACGACCCGGGTGTGATGCGCCAGGCAATCAAGTCGGGGGTGAGCGCCTACATCGTCGAAGGCATCCACGCCGCGCGCCTGCAACCGATCCTCGACGTGGCCATGGCCCGTTTTGAAAGCGACCAGGCCCTGCGCGCCCAGCTCCAGGCCCGGGACCAGCAACTGGCCGAACGCAAGCGCATCGAACTGGCCAAGGGCATGTTGATGAAGATGAAGGAATGCAACGAAGAACAGGCCTATACCCTGATGCGCCGCCAGGCCATGAGTCGCCAGCAGAAGCTGATTCAAGTGGCCGAGCAGATCATTGCGATGAATGAGTTGCTGGGCTGAGGCCCAGCGGCGCCTGGCCCGGCGCTATCGCGAGCAGGCTCGCTCCCACAAGGATTCCGAGTACCGCCCAATCCACCTGTGGGAGCGAGCCTGCTCGCGATGACCTCCCCTCGATACCTGCTGTTGGCACAGATCTCGCTTAAGCATCCCCACAGGTAACCAACGGCGGTTGCCCCACCTACGACAAAGACGTCGCACACCCTTCTTGCCTCACTGGCAATCCGGGTTGCGGCGTTTTTTTGTTTTGGCTCTTCGGAGCCGGTGGTGCGACCACAGACGGCGCACTGCTCTAAGCACTGACTCATTTCTCGAGACTTTTACAGCTGAGGTGCGCGATGAATTCAAGCTTCTGGAAATCCGGCCACACCCCGACCCTGTTCGCGGCCTTCCTTTATTTCGACCTGAGTTTCATGGTCTGGTACCTGCTCGGCCCCCTGGCGGTGCAAATTGCCACCGACTTGCATCTGACTACCCAGCAACGTGGCCTGATGGTCGCGACACCGATTCTGGCCGGGGCCGTGCTGCGGCTGTTCATGGGCCTGCTGGCCGACCGGATTTCGCCAAAGACCGCCGGCATGGTCGGTCAGGTGATCGTGATCAGCGCGCTGTTCTGCGCCTGGAAACTGGGCATCCACAGCTACGAACAGGCACTGCTGCTGGGCCTGTTCCTGGGCATGGCCGGCGCTTCGTTTGCCGTCGCCCTGCCATTGGCGTCTCAGTGGTATCCACCACAACACCAGGGCAAGGCCATGGGCATCGCCGGTGCCGGCAACTCGGGCACCGTGCTGGCCGCGATCATCGCGCCGGTGATGGCCGCCGCCTTCGGCTGGGGCAACGTGTTCGGTTTCGCACTGATCCCGCTGGTCCTGACTCTGGTCATCTTCGCCTGGCTGGCCAAGAACGCTCCCGAGCGGCCGAAAGCCAAATCCATGGCTGACTACCTCAAGGCCCTGGGTGACCGTGACAGCTGGTGGTTCATGTTCTTCTACAGCGTGACCTTTGGCGGCTTCATCGGCCTGGCCAGCGCCCTGCCCGGCTATTTCAACGACCAATATGGCCTGAGCCCGGTAACCGCCGGCTACTACACCGCGGCCTGCGTCTTCGGCGGTAGCCTGATGCGGCCGCTGGGCGGTGCCCTGGCGGATCGCTTCGGCGGCATCCGCACCTTGCTGGGCATGTACACCGTGGCGGCCATCTGCATCGCGGCGGTGGGCTTCAACCTGCCGAACTCCTACGCGGCACTGGCGCTGTTCGTCTGCACCATGCTCGGCCTCGGCGCAGGCAACGGCGCCGTGTTCCAACTGGTACCGCAACGTTTCCGTCGCGAAATCGGCGTGATGACCGGACTGATCGGCATGGCCGGCGGCATCGGTGGCTTCGCCCTGGCGGCGGGCATGGGCGCGATCAAGCAGAGCACCGGCAGCTACCAACTGGCGTTGTGGTTGTTCGCCAGCCTGGGCGTCCTGGCCTGGTTCGGCCTGCACGGCGTCAAGCGTCGCTGGAGAACCACCTGGGGCTCCGCAGCCGTCACCGCGGCTCGGGTATAAACAGCGACCATGAGCCTGCAACTGAGTTTTGCCGAAGCCACTGCCATCGGCCCACGGGAGGAAAACCAGGACGCCCTGCGCCTGGTCACCCCGGCCCCGGCCCTGGCCGCCAGCAAAGGCTACCTGTTCGCTATTGCCGACGGCGTGAGTCAATGCGCCGACGGCGGACTGGCCGCCCGCTCGACCTTGCAGGCACTGGCCCTGGACTATTACTCCACGCCGCAAACCTGGGGCGTGGCCCAGGCGCTGGACCGGTTGTTGCTGGCACAGAATCGTTGGTTGCAGGCCAACGGTGGCGGGCAGCCGTTGCTCACCACCGTCAGTGCCCTGGTACTGCGGGGCCGGCGCTTCACCCTCGCCCACGTGGGCGATTGCCGGGTCTACCGCTGGCACGCAGATCATCTGCAACGGGTCAGCGAGGATCACGTCTGGGAGCAGCAGGGCATGCAACATGTGCTCAAGCGCGCCCTGGGGCTGGATCAACATTTGATTCTGGATTTTCTCGACGGCGAACTGCGCACTGAAGAGACCTTCGTGTTGCTCAGCGATGGCGTCTGGGCGGTCTTGGGGGATACGGCCATTGCCGGCATCCTTCGGGACCAGCCGGACCTGAACCTCGCCGCCCAGACACTGGTGAACGCCGCGCACCTGGCCGGCAGCCAGGACAACGCCAGCGCCTTGCTGATACGGGTCGATGCACTGGGCGAAGCGAGCATCGGCGATGCGCTGATCCAACTGCAGCAATGGCCCCTTCCCCCGGCGCTGAAACCGGGCCAGGCGTTCGAGGGTTGGCAGGTCGAAGGGCTGCTCGGCCAGAGCCAGCAATCGCTGCTCTACCGGGTACACGACGGCCAAGGCCAACCGTGGCTACTGAAAACCTTGCCGGGGCAGCTACGGGACGACACCCGGGCCGGGCAGGCATTGCTGTCGGAAGAATGGTTTCTCAAGCGGGTCGCCGGAAGGCAGTTTCCGGAAGTTCATGGCGTTCCCCAGCGCCAGCATCTGTATTACGTGATGCGCGAATATCCGGGCATGACCCTGGCCGAGCTGTTCCACCAGGCCGGCGCCTTGCCATTGGCTCAATGGCTGGACCTGGCGCAGCGGTTGGTGCGGGCGGTGGGCCTGCTGCATCGACGGCAGATCTACCACCGTGACATCAAGCCGGAAAACCTGCATCTGGGGGACGACGGCGAACTGCGGCTGTTGGATTTCGGGCTGGCGTACTGCCCCGGCCTGTCCGAAGACCAGGCCAACGTGCTACCGGGCACCCCCAGCTATATCGCACCGGAAGCCTTCGGCGGTGTCGCACCGACGGCGCAGCAGGACTTGTATGCCGTCGGTGTGACCCTGTATTTCCTGCTGACCGGACACTATCCCCACGGCGAAGTCGAGGCCTTCCAGCGACCGCGCTTTGGCGTGCCGGTCAGCGCCAGCCGCTATCGGCCGGACCTGCCTGAATGGCTGGGACAAAGCCTGGAACGCGCTGTTGCAGCGGATCCGAACGAGCGCTTTGAGACCGCCGAGGAATGGTTGTTATTGCTGGAACAGGGCGAGCGCCGCAGCTTGAGCGTCAGGCCCCGGCCACTGCTGGAAAGGGAACCGCTGAAGGTCTGGCGGACGTTGGCGCTGGTGTCGTTGGTGGTGAATATTGTGTTGCTGTTCCTGGTGTTTCATAGCTGAGATCCGGTCGCGCCCATCGCGAGCAAGCTTTGCTCCCACAGAGGACCTGCTGCCACTGGGGATCTGCTGCCACAGAGGATCTGCTGTGGGAGCAAAGCTTGCTCGCGATAGCGGCCTGCCTGCCACTACAAAGCTATCGTCTGCCACGCTCCATTACCGGGCGACACGCTTTGATTCGGTGCAATAAATCCCCTTCCACCCCCCCCGCCCCACGCTTCCCGCAATAAATCCGGCCTTGGAGCCACTTGGCACAACCACTGCATATCCCCTCTCAACAGACATAAAGCAACGCCTCCAACGATGAAGGCGGTGCTTCCCGAGAGAACGGGACCAGGACAAAGGCGTCCTCGCTAGCACACTAGCGGGACGCCTTTTTTTGTTTTCGTGAAAATTGCCGAGCCAGTCCGATCGCCGTGATGAGACGTGACGAAACCGGGTCTGGGCTTGCGGAGAACCCTGATGAAAAAACTCAAACTGGTGATGATCGGCAATGGCATGGCCGGGGTTCGAACCCTTGAAGAACTGCTCAAGCTGAGCAACGAGCTGTACGACATCACGGTGTTCGGCGCCGAGCCTCACACCAACTACAACCGCATCCTGCTCTCCCCCGTGCTCGCCGGCGAGCAAACCTTTGAGGAAATCGTCCTCAACGACCTGAGCTGGTATCAGGACAACCACATCAACCTGCTGCTCAACCGCAAGGTCGTGGAGATCGACCGGGTCAAGCGTCGGGTCATCGCTGAAGACGGCACCGAGGCCGAGTACGATCGCCTGCTGATCGCCACCGGCTCCACGCCGTTCATTCTGCCGATTCCCGGCCACACGCTCGACGGCGTCATCGGCTATCGCGACATCGCCGACACCCAGGCAATGATCGAAACCGCCAAGACCCACAAGCACGCCGTGGTGATCGGCGGCGGCCTGTTGGGCCTGGAGGCCGCCAACGGCCTGAAACTGCGGGGCATGGACGTGACCGTGGTGCACCTGGGTGAGTGGCTGTTGGAGCGGCAGCTGGACAAGACCAGCGGCCAACTGCTGCAAACCGCCCTGGAAGACCGTGGCCTGAAATTCCGCCTCAACGAGCAGACCCAGGCCCTCCACGACGCCGGCAATGGCCGGGTCGGCTCGGTGCAGTTCAAGAACGGTGACATCATCCCCGCCGACCTGGTGGTGATGGCGGCGGGCATCCGCCCCAACGTCGAATTGGCGGAAAAAGCCGGTATCCCGTGCAGTCGCGGAATCCTGGTCAACGACACGATGCAGACCTATGACCCGCGCATCTACGCCATCGGTGAATGCGCCAACCATCGCGGCACCGCCTACGGCCTGGTGGCCCCGTTGTTCGAACAGGCCAAGGTCTGCGCCAATCACCTCGCGCAACTGGGTTTTGCCACCTATAAAGGCTCGGTGACCTCGACCAAGCTCAAGGTCACCGGCATCGACCTGTTTTCCGCCGGCGACTTCATGGGCGGCGAAGGCACCGAGACCATCACCCTCTCCGACCCCATCGGCGGCGTCTACAAGAAACTGGTGATCAAGGATGACGTGCTGGTCGGCGCCTGCCTGTACGGCGATACGGCAGATGGCGGCTGGTATTTCCGCCAGATCCGTGAGAACGCCGCCATCGGCGAGATCCGCGATCACTTGATGTTTGGTGAGAACGCGCTGGGCGATGTCGGCCACCAGGGCCAGGACAAAGCCATGAGCATGGCCGATTCCGCTGAAGTCTGCGGCTGCAACGGCGTGTGCAAGGGCACCATCGTCAAGGCGATCCAGGAGCATGGCCTGTTCAGCGTCGATGACGTGAAAAAACACACCAAGGCCGCCAGTTCCTGTGGCTCCTGCGCCGGTCTGGTCGAGCAGATCCTCATCAACACGGTTGGCGGCGCGGCCGACGTCAAACCGAAAAGCGAAAAAGCCATCTGCGGATGCAGCGACCTCAACCACGGCCAGATCCGCCAGGCGATTCGCGACGAGCACCTGCTGACCATCGCCGGCACCATGAACTACCTGAACTGGCGCACCCCGAACGGCTGCGCCACCTGCCGTCCAGCATTGAACTACTACCTGATTTCCACCTGGCCAGGCGAAGCCCACGACGATCCGCAATCCCGACTGATCAACGAACGTGCCCACGCCAACATCCAGAAGGATGGCACCTACTCGGTCGTCCCACGGATGTGGGGCGGCGTGACCACGCCCGCGGAGCTGCGACGCATCGCCGACGTGGCCGACAAATACAGCGTGCCCATGGTCAAGGTCACCGGTGGCCAGCGCATCGACTTGCTGGGCATCAAGAAGCAGGATCTGCCCGGCGTATGGGCAGACCTCGACATGCCATCCGGCCATGCCTACGGCAAATCCATCCGCACCGTGAAGACCTGCGTGGGCAGTGAGTTCTGTCGCTTTGGCACGCAGAACTCCACCCAACTGGGCATCGAACTGGAACATGACCTGTTCAACATGTGGTCGCCGCACAAGGTGAAGCTGGCCGTCTCCGGTTGCCCTCGCAACTGCTCGGAAGCTGGCATCAAGGACGTGGGCATCATCGGTGTCGATTCCGGCTGGGAGATGTACATCGGCGGCAATGGCGGGATCAAGACCGAGGTCGCCGAGTTCTTCGTCAAACTCAAGACCGCCGAGGAAGTGCGCGAATACAACGGTGCCTTCTTGCAGTTGTACCGCGAAGAAGCCTTCTACCTCGAACGTACCGTGCATTACATGCAGCGGGTCGGCATGGAGCACATCAAGAAAGCCGTGCTCGAAGACCCGGCGCGGCGCAAGGCCCTTCATGAGCGCCTGAAGTTTTCCCTGTCGCTGGAACAGGACCCATGGAAACAGCGCCTGGAACAACCCCAGCTGAAGAAAGAGTTTGAAGTCATCCCCGTGAAGCATCTGGAGGTGCCGGCATGAACTGGCTGGATATCTGCGCGCTGGAAGACATCAATGCCCTGGGCTCGCGCATCATCAACGGCCCGAAGGGCGACATTGCGATTTTTCGTACAAGCGACGATGAAGTGTTCGCACTCGATGACCGCTGCCCGCACAAGGGAGGGCCGTTGTCCCAGGGCTTGATCTATGGCAAGCGCGTGGCCTGCCCGCTGCACAACTGGCAGATCGACCTGGAGACCGGCCAGGCCCAGGCGCCGGACGTGGGCTGTGCCCATCATCATTCGGCACGGGTCGAGAATGGCCGGGTGCTGTTGGCGCTAAGGGACGCAAGCTGATGAACCGCCAGACCACTGCCTCGACCTGCTGTTATTGCGGGGTCGGTTGCGGCGTACTGATCGAACACAACGACGAGCGCATCCTCGGCGTCAGTGGCGATCCCGCCCATCCGGCCAACTTCGGCAAACTGTGCAGCAAAGGCTCGACCCTGCACCTGACCGGTGATCTCGCCGCGCGAGCCCTGTACCCCGAGCTGCGCCTGGGCAAAGGCCTGTCCCGTGCCCGAACCGACTGGGATAGTGCCCTGGAGCACGCCGCCAGCGTGTTCGCCAAGACCATCGCTGAGCACGGCCCCGACAGTGTCGCGTTCTACATCTCCGGCCAGTTGCTGACCGAGGATTACTACGCCTTCAACAAGCTGGCCCGGGCCCTGGTCGGCACCAACAACATCGACAGCAATTCCCGGCTGTGCATGTCCTCGGCGGTGGTGGGCTATAAGCGCAGCCTCGGCGCCGACGCGCCGCCCTGCAACTATGAAGACCTGGAGCTGAGCGACTGCGTCATGATCGTCGGCAGCAACATGGCCTACGCCCACCCGATCCTGTTTCGCCGCCTCGAAGAAGCCAAGTCCCGCCGGCCGCAGATGAAGATCATTGTCATCGACCCGCGGCGCACCGACACCTGCGATCTGGCGGACCTGCACCTGGCCATCCTGCCGGGGACCGATGTCGCCTTGTTCCATGGGATTTTGCATCTGCTGTTGTGGGAAGACTGGATCGATCGCGATTTCATCAAGGCCCATACCGAAGGCCTGGCGGACCTGAAGAGCCTGGTGCGCGATTACACCCCCGCCATGGTTGCCCAGCTATGCGGCATCAGCGTCGAGCAACTGCATCAGTGTGCCGAAGCCATCGGCACGGCCCCCAGCTTCCTGTCGTTGTGGTGCATGGGCCTGAATCAGTCCACCGCCGGCAGCGCCAAGAACAGTGCCCTGATCAACCTGCACCTCGCCACCGGGCAGATCGGCCGTCCGGGTGCAGGCCCTTTCTCGTTGACCGGCCAGCCCAACGCTATGGGCGGTCGGGAAACCGGCAGTTTGTCGAACCTGTTACCGGGCCACCGCGAAGCCGCCAACCCGGAGCATCGCGCCGAAGTCGCCGAATACTGGGGCGTCGAGCAACTGCCCGCCAATCCCGGCTTGAGCGCCATCGAGTTGTTCGAGCAGGTGCGCAACGGCAAGATCAAGGCCTTGTGGATCGCCTGCACCAACCCGGCTCAATCGATGCCGGACCAGACGGCGGTTCGGGAGGCCCTGCAGGCCTGCCCGTTCGTGGTGCTGCAAGAGGCTTTCCGCACCACCGAAACCGCCGGGTTTGCCGACCTGCTGTTGCCAGCGGCCAGTTGGGGCGAAAAGGAAGGTTCGGTGACCAACTCTGAACGGCGAATTTCCCACGTTCGCCGGGCCATCGACGCACCGGGCGAAGCACGACCAGACTGGGCCATTACCGTGGATTTTGCCCAACGCCTGGAGAAACGTCTGCGGCCGGGCCAACCCAGCCTGTTCGCCTTTGACACACCCGCCCAGCTGTTCGACGAATACAAACAATTGACCCGAGGCCGCGACCTCGACCTGTCCGGTATCAGCCATGGGCTGATCGATCGACTTGGCCCCCAGCAGTGGCCCTTCCCTGAGGGCGCCACGGTCGGGACGGCGCGTCTGTACATGGATGGCATTTTCCCCACCGACAGCGGCCGGGCGCGGTTTGTCGCCGAACCGTATCGCGCCGCCAGGGAACTACGGGACGCGCGCTACCCGTTGACCCTCAACACCGGCCGACTGCGGGACCAGTGGCACGGCATGAGCCGCACCGGCACCGCCGCGCAGTTGTTCGGTCATGTGAATGAAGCCGTACTCAGCCTGCACCCCGACGAACTGCAGCGCCAGCGCCTGCAACCGGGCGATCTGGTCAGCCTCAAGAGTCGTCGTGGCGCGGTGATCGTGGCCGTGGACAGCGACGAAAGCGTGCGGCCCGGCCAGGCGTTCCTGCCAATGCACTGGGGCGATCGGTTCCTCAAGGGTGGAGTCAATACCCTGACCCAACCGGCTTTCGACCCCTTGTCGAAACAACCGGAACTCAAACACAGCGGCGTGCGTCTGGAACCGGTGAGCCTGCCTTGGCAGCTTTTCGCCCTGATCGAAGGCGATGTCCAACAGCATCTGGAGACATTGCGTCCGCTGTGTGAGGTGTTTGCCTACGTCAGCCTGAGCTTGACCGGCCGTGAACGTCCCGCGTTGCTGATTCGCGCCGCCAGCGCCGAAGCGCCTGACCCCGCACTGCTGCAAGCAATCGACGAACAACTGGGGCTGATCGACGGACCGGTACTGGCTTACGACGATCCCCGCCGCGCCATCGGGAAACGGGTGCGGATCGAAAACGGACGCATCACCGCCATCCGCCTGGCTGGCGAAACCCTCGCCCGTCATTGGCTGCAGAACCTGTGGCTGGAAGGTCGTGCCGATGAGCAACTGCGTCGCTGGCTGCTGGCACCGTTGAGCGCACCACCAGGCAACGTCGGCGCGGCGACCGCTGGCGGTAAAACATTGTGCAACTGCTTGAACGTCAGCCAGCGTGCGATCTGCGCCGGCATTGAACGAGGGTTGGACTTGCAAGGGCTGAAACAGGAACTGGGCTGTGGCACGCAATGCGGTTCCTGCGTACCGGAAATCAAGCGCCTGCTGGTTGCCACCGCACGACCGATGGCCGCTCTCTCGTGAGGAAAACACTATGAACGCAAAAGTCTGGCTGGTGGGTGCGGGTCCTGGCGACCCTGAATTGCTGACCCTCAAGGCCGTACGCGCCCTGCGCGAAGCCGACGTGGTGCTGATCGACGATCTGGTCAATGAGGCAGTGCTGGAACATTGCTGCGGTGCACGCATCATCGCCGTGGGCAAGCGCGGCGGCTGCCGCTCCACGCCCCAGGCCTTCATCCATCGGCTGATGCTGCGCTATGCGCACCAGGGCAAATGCGTGGTCCGCCTCAAGGGCGGCGACCCGTGCATCTTCGGTCGGGGCGGTGAAGAGGCGCAATGGCTGCGCGAGCATGGCATAGAAGTGGAACTGGTCAATGGCATCACGGCCGGGCTGGCAGGCGCGACCCAGTGCGACATTCCCTTGACCTTGCGCGGCATCGCCCGGGGCGTGACGCTGGTCACTGCCCACACCCAGGACGGCAGCAGCCTGAACTGGCAAGCCCTGGCACAAAGCGGGACGACTTTGGTGGTGTACATGGGGGTGGCGAAACTGAGCGAGATCCGCGAGCAACTGCTGGCCGGTGGACTGGCAGCGGACACCCCGGTGGCCATGATCGAGAATGCCTCCCTGCCTCATCAGCGAGACTGCCGCAGCGACTTGGCCTCGATGGAGGCCGATGCAGGTGCGTTTCAACTCAAGAGCCCGGCGATCCTGGTTATCGGTGCAGTGGCCGGTGCTGCGGAACTGGCAACATCTCCATCCGAATGGCGCCAGGCCTCAGCCCTGTAACCCCTTTGCTCGCGAAGGCGGCGGTACATTCAATATTGTCGCAAGCCGACCCACCGCTATCGCAAGCTGGCTCGCTCCCACAGGTCTTGTGTCCGCCACACAGCTATCGCGCGGCGCAGCCCCCTTTGTGGAAGCGAGCCTGCTCGCGATGCGGCGTTACATTCGACATTGCCGCAAGCTGACCCACCGCTATCGCAAGCTGGCTCGCACCCACAGGTCTTGTGTCCGCCACACAGCTATCGCGCGGCGCAGCCCCCTTTGTGGGAGCGAGCCTGCTCGCGATGCGGCGGTACATTCGACATTGCCGCAAGCTGACCCACCGCTATCGCAAGCTGGCTCGCTCCCACAGGTTCTGTACTTCGCATTGGGTAAATCGCAGGCAAAGAAAAGCCCGGCATAAGCCGGGCTTTTCCCAAACTATCAGCTAATTACTTGGCTTTAGTTTCAGTCTGCGCTTCTACGCGACGGTTAACAGCACGACCAGCTTCAGTGGCGTTGTCAGCAACTGGGCGGGTTTCGCCGTAGCCAACGGACTGAACGCGGGACGCTTCAACACCGTACTGGTTGGTCAGAACTTGCTTAACGGCGTTTGCACGACGCTCGGACAGTTTCTGGTTGTAAGCGTCAGGACCGACGGAGTCAGTGTGACCTTCAACAGTGGTGGTGGTTTCTGGGTACTGCTTCATGAAGTCAGCCAGGTTCTTGATGTCGCCGTAGCTGTTTGGCTTGACGACCGACTTGTCGAAGTCGAATTTCACGTCCAGCTCAACACGTACGGTTTCAGCAGCCGCTGGGCAGCCATCAGCGTCAACGGTTACGTTGGCTGGGGTGTCAGGGCACTTGTCGACGTTGTCGCACACGCCATCGTTGTCGCTGTCGGAGCAGACTTCAGCTGGAGCTGGAACTGGAGCAGCAGCAGGCTTGGAGCCGCCACCGAAGTTCACACCGATACCGACGCTTGGAGCCCACTCGGTGTCGCCTTGGTCGATGTTGTATTGAGCTTCAACGCCGGCACGAGCGTAGAAGTTCTCGGTGAAGTACAGCTTGGCGCCGCCGCCAACGTTGGCGAAGGTCGAACGGTTACGACCGCTCGAGCCGTTCTGACCGATGCTCTGGTCGGAGAAACCGGCCGAGACGTACGGACGCAGCATGTCGCCTGGGTTGTTGAAGTGGTACAGAGCGTCCAGTGCAGTGTTGGCGCCCTTGATGTTACGACCGTCGTCGGAACGAACGTTGTGAACTTCATCGTAGCCCAGACGCAGTTCAACGTCGTCGGTCAGGAAGTAACCAACCGAACCGCCGAACAGGTTGCCGTTGTTCTTGAAGTTACGAGCGCTGTCGAATTGCTCTTTCTTGGCGAAGCCTTCGATTTCAACTGCGCCTTGGCCTTGTGCCAGAGCGCCGAACGAAGTGGCGGCAATAAGAGAACCAATGGCAAAGCCCAAGGTGTTTTTCAGTTTCATCCGTTAAATCCCCATCTGGTGATTGTGAAGCAGTCCCGCAAACCGGGGGACAACTCGGCGGCAAGTCTATCAGAACTTGCCTACACGTAAGAGATATTTGCGCCGAACTAAGTTTCGGCAATGCCTGCAAATTTCTCACGCAGCTTATCGAGAGCGCGCTTGTAACGCATTTTTGTCGCGCTCAAACCCATGTGCATTATGTCTGCGATCTCTTGGAATTCCAGTTCTGCGACAAATCGTAGCACCAGAATTTCACGGTCAATCGGGTTCACATAAACCAGCCAGCGATCGAGTCCACCCTTTTCCTCGGGCTTGGGCGCCTTTTCTTCAGACGCTTCCTCGAGAGGGTCAAGGCTCAAAGCGTCCATCAAGCGACGCTTTCGCCGTTCCTTGCGATACTGTGTGATGCATTCGTTGTAGGTGATGCTATATAGCCATGTCTTGAACTTCGATTTCCCCTCGAAGTTCTTCAGGCCATACAGCACCTTCAACATCACCTCCTGACAGACATCGTCAGCGTCGCGATCGTTCCCCAGATAACGTGCACAAACGTTAAATAATGTTCGCTGGTAACGGCGCATCAACTCTTCGTAAGCACGTGTTACGTGGAACAGCTCCGTATGTGCGCGCGCGACCAACTCCTCATCAGAGAGATCACGGGGGTCATAGCGCGTGGACAGCGATTGGGGTTTGTTCAAAACAAGTCGGGCCGACGGTCTAGGTCAATGTGCGCCGCAGCCTGCGGTAGCAGGCGTTTTGCGGCGGCATACATTAGCAGAGTTTGCCGGGTTAGCGGCTACTCACATGCTGCTCCAGCAGGATCCGATTGGAGAGCGACACCAGTTCGCCCTCCTCGGTCAGCAATGTGGTCTTCACCGTGCCGATCTCCTCGATCTGCCCTTCAACCTCGCCAATCCGCACTTGTTGCCCAACTTCATACAGCTCACGCACATAGATTCCCGCGAGAATCTGCCCGGCGATTTCCCGGCTTCCCAATCCCATTGCCAGCGCAATCGCCAGACCAACGGTAATCAATACGATCACGATCACATGGTTGAGCAGGTCGGTCTTGACCTCCAACTGGCTGATCGCGACAGAAATACTGATGATGATCACCAGGCCCTGGGCGATTCGCCCCAGGCCCGAGGCGTAATCCAGACCTACGCCTTCGGCTGCGCCGCGCACCAGCCCGTTGGCCAATTGAGCCAGCAGTACGCCGACCAGCAACACCAGGGCCGCCCCGAACACCTTGGGCAGGTACAGCGCAAGCATGTCGAGGGTTGCCGAAACCCGCTGCAGTCCCAGGGACTCAGCCGCGGAGACGAGAAAAATCAGCAGCACGAACCAATAGACAATCTTGCCCACCAGGGTCGAGATCGGTACCTGGATGCCGCCACGGGACAGCAACTTGGTCAAGCCCGTGCCGCCCATCAGGCGATCCAGACCCAGTTTGGCGAGCAGCTTGGAAAGCAGCGTGTCCAGCAGCTTGGCCACGACGAACCCCAACAGCACCACCACCAGGGCACCGAAGAGGTTCGGGATGAAATTGGCCACTTTGGTCCACAACGCAGTCATTGCCGCGACGAGGCTCTGGGTCCAGAGATTCAGTTCCATATTCAATCAGCCTTATCAGCGGTGCGGGTGACAGGTTTACGACGGGAAACCGGCGAGACATGGGCCGACCCGTTGTTCAAGGCGATCATCAGCGCGGGCAGCCAACGGCCCAGCAGGCTGAACAGATCACCGGCGCCGACCTGGCGGTTGGCGGTTTTCAGCACACGCCCCAGGCATGCATCGTCATCCCGGCTGGACGGCGAAGCCTTGAGCATGTCGCGCAAAGACTGTTCAAACGGATCGTGCATACGCACCTCTCGTGATGTCTGTGAAAGACGCGATCAAATTTCGTCGGGTCACATGAAACCTGTCACACCCAGCGCAGACGACGGAACAGCCACCACTGTCCCAGGGCCACGCCGGCCATCAGCAGGCAGGCGACCAGAAAGCCGTAGGGGCTTTGGGAAAATGGGATACCGCCGACATTGATGCCCAGCAGGCCCGTGAGAAAACTCATCGGCAAGAAGATCCCGGTGACGATGCCGAAGCGATACATCGTCCGGTTCATGCGCACGGAAAGGCGCCGGTCTTCAGCCTCCAGCACAAGCCCCACGCGCTCTCGGGTCAATTCCAGCTCCTCGAGATAGCGGGTCAGGCTGTTGTTCAATTCATTCCAGTAATCGCCGTCGTCCTCGACGAACCACGGCAGTTTGATTCGCGACATCTGGCCGAAAATGTCCCGCTGCGGCGCCAGGAACCGTTTCAGTCCGGCGGCCCGACGACGAATGTGCAAAATGGCGTCGTGCTCGGGGGTATACCGTTCGTCGGCATCGAGCATTTCTTCTTCGCCATCGACGATTTCCGAGAGCTGGGAAACCAGATCCTGGACCTTGTTGGTCAGGTACTGCGCCATATAAAGAATGAGTTCCGACGCGGTTTTCGGTCCCTTGCCTTCGGCCAGGTGCGCCAGTAGCTCATCGGTGGCGCGCAAAGGACGAAGACGCAGGGAGATTACGCGCTGGGCGGAGGCGAAAATCCGCACCGAAACCATGTCTTCCGGCTCGGCACCCGGGTTGAGGTTGATGCCTCTGAGAAACAGCAGCAGCTCGGCTTCGGGCAACGGCAACAGGCGCGGCCGGGTATTTTCCTCAAGCAGCAGATCGCAGTTGAACTCGCTCAGTCCGCTGGATTTACGCAGCCAGGTATGGGTCTGCGGATGGCTGCGATCCCAATGCAGCCACAGGCTTTCGTGCGCCTGCAACTGCAGATCGTCGAGCTCGGTCCGGGCAATCGAACGTGCGCCGCCCTTACCGTCCAGCACCAGGGCATGCACCAGCCCCCACTGCGCGTTTTCTTCCTCGAACATCCTCATCCCTTACGGCTTTGACGCTTCATTCAGGCATTTTCAACGGGCTTGGCGAGACGATCACGCCGTTATTGTCCGCATAGACATATTCACCCGGACGAAACGTCACGCCGGCAAAGGTCACGGCGACGTTAAGATCACCGATACCACGCTTGTCGGTTTTCATGGGATGGCTGGCGAGGGCCTGGACACCGAGATCGGTCTGGGCGATGACATCCACGTCGCGGATGCAGCCGTAGATCACCAGCCCTTCCCAGCCGTTTTTCGCCGCTTTCTCGGCCAGCATGTCGCCCAACAGCGCCCGGCGCAGCGAGCCCCCACCGTCGACGACCAGTACCTTACCGTCGCCCTTGAGTTCGACCTGCTCCTTGACCAGGGAGTTGTCCTCGAAGCACTTGATGGTCACGATTTCACCGCCAAACGAATCGCGGCCGCCGAAATTGCTGAACATCGGTTCCAACACCTGCACCAGGTCCGGGTAGGCATCGCACAGGTCGGGCGTGAGGTAATGGTTCATCGAACAACTCCTGGAAGGCTGGAACGTCAGACTGGATGAGCAACCGTTTGTGACCGGAACCGTTTAACGCGTCATATCTTATCCGCAAGCCGACCAGAGCGAAATGCCCTTCGCCTCAAACCGCCTCGGCCAGAACCGGCAGGGTTGCCGGCACAGGGATGCTCTGCTCCTCCAGCCAACGCGCCACCAAAGGCCAGACCTCGGCCTGGGCAGCCTTGCTGACCAGCATCTCCACATGACCGAAATCGTCACCGAAGCCATGCTCCCGGCCCAGGCAGACAAACTGCTTACGCTCGGCTCCCATCTGTTCGAAGAGCTTGCGGCAAGCCCAGGTCGGATCCTGATGATCGCCGGCGGCGCTCACTGCGAGCACTGGCACTTGCACCTCAGCCAGCCCAGCCCACCAGTCCTTCTCGGCATCGCCGAACCGTCCGAACAAGCCGTACCAACGCATGCTCTCCAGGGCCAGGCCGATGGGTTCGTCCTCCGGGCCGCGCTTGAGTCGGGAGCCGGACAACTGCGCAAAACGCTTGAGGATGAACCGTCCGCCCCACTCCACGGGTGGAATTTTCAGCGGCCAGTAGGTGCGGCTGACCTGGGTGCCGAAGAACGCCGCTGACGCCACGCCCGGTTCGCCCAGATAGTGGCCACCCAAGGCTGCCGCCAGGGTGATGCCGCCCAGGGAATGGCCGAGCCAGTGCGGCACTTGTCCACTCTGCTCGCGCACGAAGGCGCCGATGGCCGGCAAGTCATAGCGGGCATAGTCGGCCACGCGATTGTTGCGGTAACCCTGGTTGCGCTGGGACAGCCCATGGCCGCGCATCTCGGGAACCCACACATCGAATCCCAACCGCGTCAGATACGCACCCAGGCCCAGCCCCTTGGGCGAGTACCAGAAGCGCCGGTTGGAGAAGCTGCCGTGCAACAGGATCACCGGGACGCCGCGGACCTGTCCGGCGTCGGCCATGCCCAGGCGGGTGACAGCCAGTTCGACGCTGGGGTCCGGGCTGTTGCCGGGTTTCAGCCGGTAGACATCTTCGCTCAGATCGCCACGCCGCTCGGCGCTGATCAGGGCGACAGGAAAAAGGTTGCTGCTGCTTTGCATAATACTCTTGCACAAAAAAGGGCGGCTTCCGACAGGAGCCCGCCCTACTTAAATCAAAGGGGCTTGGCGACAAAGCCTTGTGGGAGCGAGCCTGCTCGCGAATTCAATGGATCAGGCCCATTGATGGCGACTGACACAGCGCTTTCGCGAGCAGGCTCGCTCCCACAGATTTGCAGCTCAACTCATCGGTGCCGTTAGAGGCCCCGCTCCACTCAGGCCGCGCCCTGGCCCTCGGCCAGGAAGAACCAGGTTTCCAGTACGGAGTCCGGATTCAACGACACGCTTTCGATGCCCTGCTCCATCAGCCACTTGGCCAGGTCCGGGTGGTCCGAAGGGCCCTGGCCGCAGATGCCGATGTACTTGCCAGCCTTGTTGCAGGCGGCAATGGCATTGGCCAGCAGCTTCTTGACCGCCGGGTTCCGCTCATCGAACAGGTGCGCAATGATCCCGGAGTCGCGGTCCAGGCCCAGGGTCAACTGGGTCAGGTCGTTGGAGCCGATGGAGAAACCGTCGAAGAACTCCAGGAACTCTTCCGCCAGGATCGCGTTGGAGGGCAGTTCGCACATCATGATCACCCGCAGGCCGTTCTCGCCACGGGCCAGGCCGTTTTCCGCCAGCAGGTCGACCACCTGGCTCGCTTCACCCAGGGTGCGCACGAACGGCACCATGATCTCGACGTTGGTCAGGCCCATGTCATTGCGTACGCGCTTGAGGGCACGGCATTCGAGTTCGAAGCAGTCACGGAACGTCTCGCTGATATAGCGCGAAGCACCGCGGAAGCCCAGCATCGGGTTTTCTTCTTCCGGCTCGTAGAGCTTGCCGCCGATCAGGTTGGCGTATTCGTTGGACTTGAAGTCCGACAGGCGCACGATGACCTTTTTCGGCCAGAACGCCGCCGCCAGGGTGCTGATACCTTCCACCAGCTTCTCGACATAGAAACCGACCGGATCGTCGTAGCCGGCAATGCGCTTGTCGACGCTGTCCTTGATCTCTGGCGGCAAGCCGCCGTAGTTCAGCAACGCCTTGGGGTGCACGCCGATCATGCGGTTGATGATGAACTCCAGGCGGGCCAGGCCCACGCCGGCGTTCGGCAACTGCGCGAAGTCGAAGGCACGGTCCGGGTTGCCGACGTTCATCATGATCTTGAACGGCAGCTCCGGCATGGCGTCCACGGAGTTCTTCTTGATGTCGAAGCCCAGCTCACCTTCGAAGATGTAGCCGGTATCGCCTTCGGCGCAGGAAACAGTCACGCCCTGGCCGTCCTTGAGCAACTGGGTGGCGTTGCCGCAACCCACCACCGCCGGGATACCCAGTTCACGGGCGATGATCGCCGCGTGGCAGGTACGGCCGCCACGGTTGGTGACGATGGCGCTGGCGCGCTTCATCACCGGCTCCCAGTCCGGGTCGGTCATGTCGGAGACCAGCACGTCGCCGGCCTGGACCTTGTCCATTTCCGAGACGTCCTTGATGATCCGCACCTTGCCGGCGCCGATGCGCTGGCCGATGGCACGGCCTTCCACCAGCACGGTGCCGGTTTCCTTGAGCAGGTAGCGCTCCATGACGTTGGCCTGGGTGCGGCTCTTCACGGTTTCCGGACGGGCCTGCACGATGTACAGCTTGCCGTCGTCACCGTCCTTGGCCCATTCGATGTCCATCGGGCACTTGTAGTGCTGCTCGATGATCATCGCCTGCTTGGCCAGCTCGCTGACTTCGGCGTCGGTCAGGCAGAAACGGGCGCGCTCGGCCTTGTCCACATCGACGGTTTTCACCGAACGACCGGCCTTGGCTTCGTCGCCGTAGATCATCTTGATGGCCTTGCTGCCCAGGTTACGGCGCAGGATGGCCGGGCGACCGGCCTGCAGCGTGCCTTTATGGACATAGAACTCGTCCGGGTTGACCGCGCCCTGTACAACGGTTTCACCCAGGCCGTAGGCGCCGGTGATGAACACCACGTCACGGAAGCCCGACTCGGTGTCGAGGGTGAACATCACGCCGGCGGTGCCGGTTTCGGAACGGACCATGCGCTGCACGCCGGCGGACAGGGCGACCAGCTTGTGGTCGAAGCCCTGGTGCACGCGGTAGGAAATGGCACGGTCGTTGAAAAGGGAAGCGAAGACTTCCTTGGCGGCGCGGATGACGTTTTCCACACCACGAATGTTCAGGAAGGTTTCCTGCTGGCCGGCAAAGGAAGCGTCTGGCAGGTCTTCGGCGGTGGCCGAGGAGCGCACGGCGACAGCGATGTCGGGGTTGCCTTCGGAGAGCTTGGCGAAAGCGGTACGGATTTCGCTGTTCAGTTGCTCGGGGAATTCGGCTTCCATGATCCATTGGCGGATCTGGGCGCCGGTCTTGGCCAGGGCATTGACGTCATCGACATCCAGGGCATCGAGCGCATCGTGGATCTGCTTGTTCAGGCCGCTCAGTTCCAGGAAATCACGATAAGCCTGAGCTGTCGTGGCGAAGCCACCCGGCACCGATACGCCGGCACCGGCGAGGTTACTGATCATCTCGCCCAGGGATGCGTTCTTGCCCCCCACATGCTCCACATCATGGACGCCGAGCTTATCGAGGGAAACTACGTACTCTACCAAGGTGATCTCTCCACTAACTGTGTTGGAAAAGCTCAAGGCACCGGCGACTCCTGGGGAGCGTTGGCCGGCGATATGGCCTGGACCTGGAAAATAAGTGAGAATGCTGGCCATTGGCGGCCGGCAAATCGCGCCTATCATATCCAAGAAACGCTATTAGCTTAAGGCCCAAGGTGCAAATGAAACGATCTGCTTTCTTTATCTCCGATGGTACCGGCATCACCGCCGAAACCCTGGGCCAAAGCCTACTGGCGCAGTTCGAAAACATTACCTTCACCAAGCTGACACGTCCGTACATCGACAGCGTCGACAAGGCGCGGGCGATGGTACAGCAAATCAATAAAGCCGCCGAAACCGACGGCTTTCGCCCGATCATCTTCGATACCATCGTCAATCAAGACATCCGTGAGATTCTCGCAACGTCCAATGGTTTCATGATCGACATTTTTTCTACCTTCCTGGCCCCCCTGGAGCAGGAGCTGAGCGAGCATTCTTCCTACTCGGTCGGCAAATCCCACTCCATCGGTCACAACTCCAATTACATGGAGCGGATCGAGGCGGTCAACTTCGCGCTGGACAACGATGACGGCGCCCGCACGCATTATTACGACAAGGCCGACCTGATCCTAGTGGGGGTGTCGCGTTGTGGTAAGACACCGACGTGTCTGTACATGGCGATGCAGTTCGGCATCCGCGCGGCCAACTATCCGCTGACCGAAGAAGACATGGAACGCCTGCAACTGCCCAGCGCCCTGCGCGCCCATCAGCACAAGCTGTTCGGCCTGACCATCGACCCGGACCGCCTCACCGCGATCCGCAACGAGCGCAAGCCCAACAGTCGCTATTCGAGCTACGCCCAGTGTGAATTCGAAGTGCGCGAGGTGGAAAACCTGTTCCGACGGGAAAACATCCCCCACATCAACTCCACGCATTTTTCCGTGGAGGAGATTTCGGCGAAGATCCTCGTGGAGAAAGGCGTAGAGCGGCGGTTCAAGTAGCCGCGGACACCCTGCGAGCCCTGTGGGAGCAAAGCTTGCTCGCGATTGAGGCCAGTCAGTCGACAACGGCTTAGGCTGGTTCGCCGCTATCGCGAGCAAGCTTTGCTCCCACGGGGATGGGCTTGACCAGCCTGCATTGGGCAGCCAGCACCCTGATCTAATGCTTCAACCGTTAGCCCAGTGACTTGTGCATCGCAATGGCCGCGACACCGCCGATGGCAAACGCCTTGGCGCTTTGCTCAAACCCCAGGCGGCGATAGAACCCATAGCTGGTGCTTGTGCTGTTGAGGCGAATCCGGGCGAGTCCGCGGCCACGCAACCACGCCTCGATGTCCTGCACCAGCGCCCGCCCGGCCCCGCGCCGAAACCACTCCGGCTGCACATAGCAGAACGCGATCCGACCACTGACCGACGCCATCGCGACGCCCACCGGTCGACCATGCAGACGCGCCAGGGTCAGGCGCAATCGCGGATCGACCACCCAGGGGCGAATGCACGCGGGGGTATTGTTGCGGGTCCAGGCGGCCACGATGCGCGGGTCGTTACGGTGTTCTGCGGCACAACCGACCCGGATGGAGCGCTCGGCGATCCGGCTGACGATGCCGGCATCGCCGGGCGCGGCGGTACTGATTTCGATGAACGTGTCCATGACGCTGTTTTCCTCAGTCCTTGAGTCGAGCTGAAAAAAACATAGACCCGGATAAGCCGGGGGCGCCAATGGGAATGATTGCAGGAAACTACAAGGTAGCGTCCTTGCAGCGTGTCGCTATGAAACCTGCACCGGCATCGTCAACTCCACCCGCAACCCATCCGGACGGCTGTCGAAATGCAGGCCGCACCCACAACGCTGGACGATGGCCTGGACGATCGCGAGCCCCAGGCCGCAACCGGTGCTCTGGCCGTTGCGCCAGAAGCGCTGGGTCAGGTGCTGGATATCATCGGTGGCAATGCCGGGACCATGGTCGCGAACCCGGAAACGGACCCGCTGCCCAATCATCTCCAGACTGAGTTCCACCACGGTATCCTCCGGGGTATGACGCAGCGCGTTATCCAGCAGGTTGCGCAACGCAGCGATGGAAAGCACCGCCGGCATCTGCACCGGTGCATCGGACACCCCAGGAGAGACCAGCAGACTGATTCGCCCGGAATCGCCATTGGCCGCGTCATGGATCGCCAGCCGCGCGACCTGTTCGGCGTTGCATTGCACCCCATCGTCGAAGGACAGGCTGCCCTCCACCCGAGCCAGCAACAGCAACTGCTCGAGTGTGCGATGCAATCGGTCAGCGCCCTCCTCGGCCCGAGCCAGGGACTGGTCACGTGCGACCCCTTCGGTCATGCGCGCCACTTGCAGGTGAGTCTTGATGGCCGTCAAAGGGCTGCGCAGTTCATGGGCCGCATCGCCGGTCAGCCTGCGCTCGCGCTCGATGGTCTTGCCGATACGCTGGAACAGCTGATTCTGGGTTTCCAGCAGGGGGCGCAGCTCACTGGGCAATGGATGGATCTGGAGAGGTTCCAGGGAGTCGGCATTGCGGCGCATCAGCGCGTCGCGCATACGGTTAAGTGGCGCCAGGCCCTGGCCAATGCCCAGCCACAGCAGGCACAGGCAGCCGAGCAACGCCACTCCCACCGGCACCGAGGCTGCCAACAGAATCGACAGGTTCAGGGCTTCCCGTTCGGTCTGGCGGTCGGCGGTGGTAATGCGCACATCGCCCCGGGCCAGGGTGAAGCTGCGCCAGGGCGCGCCGTCGATCATCTGGTCGTGGAACCCCATTTTCTCGGCTTCCAGGACCTGCTCAGGCGTACCATGGCTGCGGGCCAGGATTTCGCCCCGCAAGGAGCTGACCTGGCAGGCCATGCCCCCGGGGATGCTCAACTGCTCGGCGCTGAAATGCGTGCCCTCGCCCTTGCTCGGCAGCGGCGGCAATTGCTCCAACAGTCCTGCGACCATCCGCGCCGACGCCACCAGCCGCTGATCAAGGGAAAACATCATCTGGTTGCGCAGATCGCTGAGCATCCACGCCGCCGCCAGGGCCCAGATCAGAATGAAGGCCGCGCCCAGGGTCAGGCTCAGGCGCAATCGCAAGCTCATCACTTGGAAGGTTCTCCACCATCGGCCGGTCCCAGGCGATAACCCAGCCCGCGTACCGTCTCGACAATCCCGTTGCCGAGCTTGCGCCGCAGGTGATGGATGTGGACGTTGAGGGCGTTGCTTTCCAGTTCGTCATTGAAGCCGTACACGCTGTCCTTGAGCTGCTCGGTGGACAACACCCGGCCACGGCTGTGCAACAGCGCCTGCAACAGTGACTGCTCACGCCTGGATAGATCCACCGGCTGGCCATCCAGAAGGGTTTCGCGGCTGCTGGGATCGTAAGTCAGGCGACCGTGCTCGATCAGGTTGACGCTACGACCCGCCACGCGGCGCAACAACGTGTGCAGGCGCGCCGCCAGCTCCCGCAGGTCGAAAGGCTTGAGCAGATAGTCATCGGCGCCGGCTTGCAAACCGTCCACCCGATCGGTCACCGAATCCCGCGCAGTGAGGATCAGCACCGGAATCTCCAGCCCTTGCTGGCGCAATTGCTTGAGCAGTTTAAGACCATCCTCATCGGGCAGCCCCAGGTCCAGCACCATGACATCGAACTCGGCCACGCCGATCATCGCCCGCGCCGCCGAGGCCGACCCCACGTGCTCGACGGTCAGGCCCTGGGCCGTAAGACCGGCGACGATCCCGCTGGCGATCAGTTCATCGTCTTCGCAAACCAGTACACGCATGGTAAGCCTCGTGGAAAAAGGTACATTAGGCCGCCGGCCGATTAAGCCGACATTATGCGACGAGAGTGGCAAACATGGGCGATCATTGCTGCAGACCGGCCCTCGCCGTTTAATCGACGGTTAATCGCCAGCCGCCATCGTGCTATCCACTTGCTTCGTTCTAAGGCTTTATCCATGCGTCGATTGTTTTTGCTGTGGCTGCTGTTGATTTCGGGCCTGGCCCAGGCCGCCAATCCCTTCGAAACCAAACCCGATTTCCTGCCGGTGGAAAAGGCCTTCGTGTTTACGTCCGAACGCCTGGATTCCGGTGAGACCCAGCTCTTCTGGCAGATCGCCGATGGGTACTATCTCTATCAGAAGCGATTCAAATTCGATGGCCTTGCCGACGCGCAGAAACCGAAGCTCCCGGCGGGAGAAGCCCACAGCGATGAGTTTTTCGGCGACCAACAGGTCTATCGCCAAGCACTGGAGTTGAAGATTCCGGCGGGCGCCACCGGCAAGATCAAAGTGGGTTTCCAAGGCTGTGCCGACGCAGGACTGTGCTACCCACCCCAGACCCAGGTGGTCGACCTGGGCGGTGGTTCCCCTGCGGTGGCCAAAGGCGAAGCGCCGGACCAGGCCCTGGCCAGCGGCCTGCAACAACGGGCGTTGGGCTGGAGCCTGCTGGTGTTCTTCGGCCTCGGTCTGCTGCTGGCGTTCACGCCGTGTTCCCTGCCGATGCTGCCGATCCTCGCCGGGCTGGTCGTCGGCAGCGGTGCCGGGCCTCGACGCGGCCTGGCTTTGGCGGGCAGCTACGTGATCAGCATGGCCCTGGTATACGCCGCCATGGGCGTGCTTGCCGCGCTGCTGGGCGCCAACCTGCAGGCCTTGCTGCAACAGCCGTGGCTGCTGGGCACCTTCGCCGCGGTGTTCGTGGTGCTGGCGCTGCCCATGTTCGGTTTCTTCGAATTGCAACTGCCGCCCGCCTTGCGCGACCGCCTGGAGAATGCCGGGCGTCAGCGCCGCGGCGGCAGCCTGGTGGGCGCCGGAGTTCTCGGCGCACTGTCCGGCCTGCTGGTAGGTCCCTGCATGACCGCCCCGCTGGCTGGCGCGTTGCTGTACATCGCCCAGAGCGGTAACGCGTTGCACGGCGGCCTTATCCTGTTTGCGATGGGCATTGGCATCGGCCTGCCACTGTTGTTGCTGGTAACCGTGGGCAACCGCTTCCTGCCCAAACCCGGCGCCTGGATGGACCTGGTCAAGGGTATGTTCGGCTTCCTGTTCCTGGGCACCGCGCTGCTGATGATTCGTCCAGTCATCGACGGCTCGCTGTGGATCGCACTGTGGGGTGTGCTGTTGTTGATCGCCGCCTACAGCGCTTGGCGCCAGACCGAAGGGTTCGGCCGCATGGCCTATGCCTGCGGCAGCGCGTCACTGCTGTTTGGCCTGTGGGGCAGCGCGCTGCTGGTGGGTGCTGCCGGTGGCAGCGACGATTTCCTCCAGCCCCTGAAGATCTACACCGGTGCCCAGGGCAGCGCGAGCGTCAGCGCCCACGACGCCTTCATCACGATCAGCGAGCCTGCCGTCCTGCAACGGGAACTGGATGCGGCCAAGGCCCAGGGGCAGTGGGTGCTCGTGGACTATTACGCCGACTGGTGCGTGTCCTGCAAAATCATGGAAAAACAGGTGTTCGGCCGCGCCGAAGTGCTGAACGCCTTGGCGGACGTCCGCCTGCTGCGCCTCGACGTGACCGCTGACAACGCCGCCAGCCGCGAACTGCTGAGCCGCTATCAGGTACCCGGGCCGCCCAGCCTGCTGTGGATCGGCGCCGACGGTGAAGAGCGCCGCAGCCAGCGCATCACCGGGGAAATCGATGCCAAGGGCTTCCTGGAGCGCTGGAACAGCACCCGGGACGCGAACTGATGCTGACGCTCACCTTGGGCACCTTTGCCATCGCCCTTAACCACCTGCTGCTGATCAGTGCCCTGGCGCTGGCGACCTTCGTGGGCTGGCGGGTGGCCAAGCGCGGTGGCGAGAACCCTGAGTCGGTGCTGTTCATGCTGTTCCTGCTGGGGCTCCTGGCCGCGCGGATCAGCTTTGTCGTCGCCTATTGGAGCCATTACCAGAACGATCCATGGCAGATCGTCGACTTGCGCGACGGCGGCTTCCTGGCCTGGCCAGGCGTTGTGGCATTGGTAATCGGGACATTGCTGTGGGCCCGACGTCGACCGGCCCTGCGCCGGCCATTGGGTTTTGGCGTCGGCAGCGGCCTGCTGTTCTGGCTGGTGGCGACGATGGCGCTGACGATCTATGAACAGGGCACCCGATTGCCGGACATCGACCTGCGCGACGCCAACGGACAGACCGTGAAACTCACCGATTATCAGGGCGGCCCCCTGGTGATCAATCTCTGGGCCACCTGGTGCCCGCCCTGCCGGCGTGAAATGCCGGTGCTGGAAGAAGCCCAACAACAGCGTCCGGACCTGACCTTCCTGTTCGTCAACCAGGCCGAAAGCATGCAGAGCGTCAGCACCTACCTCGCTACCCAGGGCCTGAGCCTGGACAACATCTTGTTCGACGGCAGCGGTCGCCTCGGCCAGGCCGTGGGTTCCATGGCGCTGCCGACGACGCTGTTCTATAGCGCCGACGGCCGTCTGCTGGGCAGTCATCTGGGTGAACTGTCGGAGGCAAGCCTGGCCCGAGCCCTGGAAAACTTCGAAACGCCGGGTTCAACCACGGCATCCCACCCCGCCACAAGGAAACAGCCATGCCTCGCCTCCGCCACCTGCTGACCCTGGCCGTCGCCACGGCGCTGTTGCAAGCGCCGCTGCTACAGGCCGAAGAACTGCCGGCAGCCATCCAGAAAATCGAAGCCAAGGGCGCGAAGATCGTCGGCACCTTCGAGGCACCGGATGGGCTACGCGGCTACGCGGCGCAATACCAGAACCGCGGCATGGCGCTGTACCTGACCCCGGACGGCCAGCACGTCCTGCTCGGCAACCTGTATGACGCCGACGGCAAGGACCTGAGCGCCGAGCCGCTGCAAAAACTGGTCTATGCACCAATGGCGAAGGAAATCTGGGCAAAAATGGAGGCGAGCAACTGGATCGCCGACGGCAACAAGGACGCACCGCGCACCGTGTACCTGTTCAGTGACCCCAACTGCCCGTACTGCAACATGTTCTGGGAACAGGCCCGGCCATGGGTCAAGGCCGGCAAGGTGCAGTTGCGTCATATCATGGTGGGCATCATCCGCGAAGACAGTCCCGGCAAATCCGCCGCGCTGCTGGCGGCCAAGGACCCGCAAAAAGCCCTGGAAGATCATGAGAGATCCGGCAAGGGCAGTACGCTCAAGCCCCTCAAGGACATACCGCCCGCCGTTCAGGCCAAGCTCGACGCCAACCAGCAGTTGATGGACGAACTGGAGCTGTCCGCCACCCCGGCGATTTTCTACCTGGATGACAAAGGCGAGCTGCAACAGCAGCAAGGCGCCCCATCACCGGACAAGCTGGTGAAGATTCTCGGACCGAAGTGATGTGGATCGAGCCGCCCCTTTCGCGAGCAGGCTCGCTCCCACATTGGCCTGCTGAAACCGGACCTCTGTGGGAGCGAGCCTGCTCGCGATTGCGCAGGGTCAGCTACGCAAAAACTCAAGCAATGCCTCGGTAACGAACCCCGGATTCTCCAGATTGGAAATGTGCCCCGCCTCCGGAATCAGCACATGGGGACAACCGATCAACTCGGCCATTTCCAGAGACTCGGAGGGTGGCCGCGGCTTGTCCTGGTCACCGCACATCACCCAGGTGCTGCTGGCATCCAGCTCACCCAGGCGCGGCAGGATATCGTCCCGGCCAAAAATGATCCGTCCCAACGGCACGATGCTGTCGCGCAGACGATCGGCCGGCAGCGCGGCCAGTGTCGCGCGAAATTGCCGGTACAGCGGCGACTGCGGATCGATGCCAGGCCGGAAGAAGATCGGCACGACAATATCCAGCAACGGTTCGGGAATGCTGCCGCTGGCTTCGATCTTGTCGAACAACGAGAAGTAATACAGCCGCGTTGGCTCCGGTTCGACGCCCACATAAGTGTCCATCAACACCAGCGCCTGGAGCCGTTTCGGCGCCGTCAACGCCAGCCGCGCGCCCCACATCCCGCCCACCGAAAGCCCCACCAGACTGAAGCGATCGACGTCCAGATGATCCATCAACCCCAGGACCTGGCGAGCCAGGTCATCCAAGGAACTCATGCCCTCGGGCAAACGTCCGGATTGACCATGGCCCCACAGGTCCGGGGCGATCACCCGGTAATGCCGCGACAATGCCTCGATCTGCGGCGCCCACATGCCGTGGTCCCACAAATAGCTGCTGCCCAGTATCACCACCGGGCCGTGGCCCTGGTCCAGATAATGAAGAGGTTGTCCGTCAAGAGTTGCAAAGGGCATCGATGACCTCCTTGTTTGCGCGTGAAAAAACCTGGCCAGACTGACGTGCTGTAAGCCAAGCCGTCAATCGCCGAGGCCATCGGATTTGCGACAGGCACCTGTAAGGTCTGACAGTAGACCGACTCGGTTGCCGGCGATAGCGTGAGGTTTCACAACAATCGGTGGAGACCCAACCATGACAAAAGTCGAGCTCGAAGCTTTTGCTCAGGAGCAGATCGACCTCCTGAGACCGAAAGCTGTCAACACAGACCGGGCGTCCGGACAAAGAGCCAAAGCAAAGCTGCTCTTTTTTGAAGCGCTACTGGCTGCGTGTAGCCACACGCAGACACAGGAACAGTTCGGCTTGATGGATGCGGTCAATGACACCTTCCAGAAAATCGGCGCGTTTGCACCCGGTGATGTCTTTTTCAATCAGCCTGAAAAATGCTGCTCGCTTTATCGCGCCGATTCGCCGGCCTGAAGCCATCGCCAGGCGTGAGCAAGGAGCCCCTGAGACTGCGGTCAATGAACGTGTGATGGCACCAGCGCGATCTGGTAAGGCTTGAAAATCGCCAGCAGTTGACCGTTATCCCGAAGCTTCTGCAGCAACTGTCCAAACACTTCACTGGTGATCGGCGCCTGCGGCCGAATCAGGGCATAGTGGTGGTAAACCTGATCGATACGCTCGGACACCAACAACTGGGGGCCGACCTCAGGATTGCGCAGTATGTAATCGTTCAGGTACGAACGGGTCACCAGGGCGATGTCCGCACGCCCCCGCAATACCATCAACAGGTTGCTGTCGTGGGAGTACGTCAGCGTGGCGTTGTACTGCCCAACCAGGAACTTGGGGTCGGCGTTGAACTCGGCAAAGGCGTAGTGGTAGCCGCTGAACAGGGCCAGGCGCTTGCCCCTGAGGTCGGCGAAATAGCTCTGCTGGCGATCCGGCTGGCGCTGGGTGACGAAGACTTCCGCATCCTCAAGCCCCATGTCCACTGCGGTATGAGGTACATCCTTCCAGCCCCAGTCGGGGTTCTCGAAGATCGCCATATCGACCCGGCCTTGTTTGAAATCATTGAAACGGCGTGGAATCGACGTGGGTACCAGTTCGAACTGATAATCGGTCTGGGAGTGATTCAGGGCTTCGACCAACTGCGGCAGCAGGCCGGTGTCGGCGCCGTTCTCGGGGCGCACGGTATAAGGCGGGAAATGCGCGGCTCCGATCCTGACCAGTTGCGCCGCCGAGACCGGCATCATCAGAAAGACAGCCAGTGCAGCGAGCAAAACACGCAAGCTCATACCCTTCGGCGAAAACATCAAGGCCACCACTCCCCCAAAAGTCCATCCATACATTCAAGCTAGGCGGTTTCAGCCACTTAGCCAGCTCCACGACCACTTAAAGAAGCCGTACGATTATTGTTTTTCTTCCAGCACCAGGATCAGCGCTTGCTCGGCCAACTGGTCGAGGCTCAGGCTGCCCTCGGCGCGAAACCAGGTGGTGGTCCAGGACAACGCGCCAGTGAGAAAACGCCGGGTAATGAACACGTCCCCGCGAATATACCCGGCATCCTTGGCCTGGCCCAATACCTCGAGCCACAAGTCTTCGTAAATATCCCGCAAGGCCAATACTTGCCGTTGTCCCTCCTGGGACAGCGAGCGCCACTCGTAGACCAGTACCGCCATCGCCTCGCCGGTGCCCCCCATGATCGACTGCAATTCGCAGCGGATCAGCGCGAGCACCCGTTCACGCACGTCGCCCGCCTCGGCCAGCGCCGCGCGCATCAAGGCGGTGTTGTAGCGGATGGTTTCTTCCATCACCGCCCGCAGGATCTCGTCCTTGCTTTTGAAGTGGTGGAAAATGCTGCCGGATTGAATACCCACGGCGCTTGCCAAGTCGCGCACCGTGGTGCGTTCGAAGCCTTTGTTGCGGAACAGGTGGGCGGCGGTCTGGAGCAGTTTGCCGCGAGCACTGTCCGGGTCGGTCAATTGTCCGAGACCAATCAGCTCATGCATCACCGTCAGGGCTTTTCGCTCGTCCACCCATTCTCTCCCGCAATCGTCGTGGCGCCGGCAATTTAAGCTGAGCCGGCCACCCAAGCAAGCGCTCGGGCAGAAGTTACGTGCACGAATCAGTCCAACCCCCTAGGCGAACGTAACGCGTTTGACTACGCTCAAAGTCATCTGCACGCCGATACCGGGAAGCCCGCGATGCCTCAATGGCTGGTAATTGATCTGGAGGCCACCACCGATGAAGGTGGCTGGCCGGTAGCCGAAATGGAAATTATCGAGATCGGTGCCACGCTGGTGAACCGTGACGGGCGCGAGCTGGATCACTTCCAGCGTTTCGTACGCCCCCTGAGACGCCCGCTGCTCACGCCCTTTTGCCGCGAGCTGACGCACATTACCCAAGCCAATATCGACAGCGCAGCGCCCATCTCGGAGGTCTGGCCTGCATTCGAACACTGGCTGGCGCCCTACCACGCGAACCTGGGTGGCTGGGTCAGTTGGGGTGACTACGACCGCAAGCAGTTGCTCCAGGAATGGCAGCAGCAACAGTTACACAGTGTTCTCGCCCGCGTGCCCCACATGAACCTCAAGCAACGCTTTGCCAAGGCCCGTCGACTCGAGCGGCCGCTGGGGCTTAACGGGGCGCTGCAACTGGCCGGCCTGCAGTTTTCCGGTCAACAGCACCGCGCCCTGGAAGATGCGCGCAACACGGCAAGGTTATTGCCTCTGGTGCTGGCGGACTGATCTGTCCCGCCACAGATGACGAGTGTTGAAGCCTTGTGCATACTGGCCGGCCTTTTTCAGCCCTTTTTTCGAGGAATCGCCCATGTTCAAAGTCAACGAGTACTTCGACGGCACCGTCAAGTCGATCGCTTTCGGCACGGCTGAAGGCCCTGCGACCATCGGCGTCATGGCGCCGGGCGAATACGAATTCGGCACGGCCCAGCGGGAAATCATGCACGTTGTGTCCGGCGCCCTGACCGTGAAACTGCCCGGCAGCACCGAATGGGAAACCTTCGCGGCCGGCAGCCGGTTCAATGTACCGGCCGACAGCAAGTTCCAGCTCAAGGTGGCGGTGGACACGGCCTACCTGTGTGAATACCGCGCGTAGGAGCTGTCTAGTGCAACGAGGCTGCGATCTTGTCCCAGGCAGTTGAGTCTTTAGCGAAAGACCAATAATCAAAAGATCGCAGCCTTCGGCAGCTCCTACAGAGGGCTGCGCAGGATTTACTCGAGCACTTCAACCGGCATGCCGACTTCAAGCTGGCCATTGCTGTCATTGACCAGGTTCTGACCGAACATCGGACCGTCCGGTGTCGAACGATACTGCTGCAAAGTGGCGAAAGGCTCGCGGCTAGGATCGCGCTCGCCAGTCTGCGGGTCCACCGTGGTCATGATGCAACGCGAGCAGGGTTTGACCACCCGGAACTCCACATCGCCGATACGGATGCGCTTCCACCCATCCTCGGCAAACGCCTGGCTGCCTTCGACCACCAGGTTGGGACGAAAGCGCAACATCTCCATCGGACGACCGACCCGACTCGACAGATCCTGCAACGAGGCCTGGCCAATCAGTAGCAACGGGAATCCGTCGGCGAAAGCAACCTTGTCGTCGTCCTTGCCATAACCGGCTGCCGTGGTGCGCGCCAGCTCCACCGGCACATGTACCAGGCGGCTGGCATTGCCGATGAATTCGCTGACCCAGGCCCCCGCCTCGTCACCGGCATCCGGCACACGCAGGGTATCGCGCCAGATGATCACCCCACGGCGTTGCTCTTCTTGGGCAGATGGCAGCGGCACATCGATGCTGCCGTAACCCGGCGCGCTGAGGGTCAGGCCACCCGCCTCGTTCCACAGTGCCGAGAGCTGGCTCATCTTCGCCACGGCCCGCTGGGTCAGGAATCGCCCACTGGCTTCATCCACCAGCATCCAGCGCCGGTCACCGTCCAAGCCGAGCTTGTCCAGGCCAATCTCCTGCAAAGACTGGCCCTTGCCGGACTTCAACGGATAACGGTACAGCGCGCTCAGACGCAACATGATCAGCTCCCGGACGATGGAAAAACGCCACCATATACGAGCCAGCCATCGAAGCAAACCACGATCAGTTTCAGTCGAGCATCAGTCGCTGGCGCACCACATCGACCAGTTTGTCCGGCTGGAATTTGGAGAGGAAGTTGTCACAACCGACCTTCTTGACCATCGAGTCGTTGAAGCTGCCGGACAGCGAGGTGTGCAATACCACGTAGAGCCCACGCAAACGAGGGTCGTTGCGGATTTCGGTGGTCAGGCGGTAGCCGTCCATTTCCGGCATTTCCGCGTCGGTGAAGATCATCAGCAATTTGTCGGTCATCACCTCACCACTGTCGGCCCAGGCCTTGAGCATGTTCAGGGCCTTCAAGCCGTCACCGGCAACGTGCATCTTTATGCCCAACTGCCCGAGGGTGTCGCGCAGTTGCGAGAGCGCGACTTTAGAGTCGTCCACCAGCAGCACTTCGCGCCCACGGGCACGTTCCAGCACCGGATCCTCGAGTTTGTCCCGGGAAACCTTGGCGTTGTAAGGCACGATTTCGGCAAGGACTTTTTCCACGTCGATGATTTCAACCAACTGATCGTCCACCTTGCTGATGGCGGTCAGGTAGTGTTCACGGCCAGCACTGCCCGGGGGTGGCATGATCGCTTCCCAGTTCATGTTGACGATGCGGTCCACACCACCCACCAAGAACGCCTGAACCGAGCGATTGTATTCAGTCACGATAATGGTGCTATTGGCCCCCGGCACCAATGGACGCATGCCGATAGCCTGGGACAGATCGATCACCGGCAACGTCTGGCCCCGCAGGTTGACCACGCCACAGACAAATGGATGACGCTGCGGCATCAGGGTCAACTTGGGCAGTTGCAACACCTCCTGGACCTTAAACACGTTAATGGCGAACAATTGCCGGCCCGCCAGGCGAAACATGAGAATTTCCAGGCGATTCTCACCCACTAGCTGGGTTCGTTGATCTACTGTGTCGAGAATGCTGGCCATCGATGACTCCTGGGATTGTTCGGATGAATCCAATAGAACAGCTATCGGCCGCCCAGACCGGATCTTGACCCCTGCCAGAAATACCTGCGCGAAGGATTGATATCACCTTAACATCATGCTTTACTGCGTTCACCTTCTCATTCCACCGGTTTTCTCCGCTGCGCGACCTCGTTTTGCGCACAAAGTTCCCCTGCCTAAGGGATTCCCCTAGGCACAATCAGGTCCAACCTGATATTCCCGCTATCCAATAGCCATTAATGTGACGCCATTCTCATTGCTGAACGGAGTCAGGCCTTTGTGCGCGACCGCAGGACATCGGACTTCCAGCCTTTCGGCCGATCCCGCCAGTGCAATTGCTTGCAGGCTCGTCCTTACCCAAGGCAAAGGCGCAACGACGCAGGTTCGTTCGTTGCCGACCGCTCGGTTCCGTCGTTCGCCTCAAGCGGTCTCCTTTCGCCTGACATGATGTTGTGGAGATAAGCATGCCAAACGATCGTAAGAATTGGCTCCAGCGCTTTCCCGAGTTCCTGACCGAAGCCGAGACACTGTTGGCCAAGTCGGAGGAATGCCTGAGCCACCTGCAGTTGATCAACAACGACAAGGACGCGATCGATTGCATGCTCAGCACCCTGCTGAAGTTGGCAAACAAGGCCAATGCCTTGGCGCTGGAAACCGTTTCGGAGTTTTCGCTGCATATCCATGGCCTGCTCAGCCATGCACAACACCACATGGAATTGCATGATCAAGCCCTGGAGGCGTTGAAGGATTGCTTCACGCTGATGGCATGGCAACTTGAACTGGTCGACCCTACCACCGGCCAGCTCGGCCTGGACAACAGCGAACAGACTTCGTTGATCGAAGCATTTGCACTCCAGGTGGGCCAGAATCCCTGCGAGATATTGACCGCAGCACCTCCGCTGAGCCTGCTTACCTATTCACAGAAACAAGCGTGATACCGACGATGCCGGCCCAGCTCGACGCGCCTGCTCCACGGCGCTTTCAATACGCCATGCCGAGCGCGACCAACCATGGATGAAGTGGTACTATGTCTCGCGTCAGACGCTTCAAAACAGCGGCAAGAAATGCCGTCGATCTGAAGCCAACCTCGACCTGAACCATTTACCGACCCGGGCCGTCCCATGTGCTGACCGGCTCGCCCGCAGCGAACATTCATTGGCTCCATCCGTCATGTACGCCAGCCTCAAGTCATTCATCACCTGGCCACCTTCCCGAGAAAACGCCCGCCGGTTCACACTGTTTCTGTGCACCTGCTCGACCCTCGGCTGCCTGCTGACCTATCTGTTTGCCCGTGCGTTGCCATTGAGCTTGCTGATGTTGAACATCGCGGCCCTGGCCTGTGTCTGGGTCCGGTACCAGCTGTCGCGAAAGTCCATCAAGTTCCAACCCGAGGAGTTGGCCGACCGGTTGCTCGAAGTCCAGGAAAACGAACGCCATCGACTCAGTCGCGAATTGCATGACGACATTGGCCAGCTTCTGACGGCGGCGAAACTGCAGAGCGAATGGCTCAAGCGCCGGGTGCCGGACGAATTGCAAGCGCAGTGCTCGATCCTCTGCGAAACCCTGGACGAAACCCTCGATAAAGTCCGCGACGTTTCGGCCATTCTCAACCCGAGGCAGTTGACCAGCCTCGGGCTTGAAGCCAGCCTGCGTGCGCACCTGCTCAAGACATTGGCCAATACCCCGATAAAATGGAGCCTCGACTGCCAGCAGCGCATGACGGGCATCCCGGAGGAAATGTCAGTCGCCGCCTTTCGAATCACCCAGGAAGCGGTCACCAACGTCCTGCGCCATGCCCAAGCGAATAATCTGCTGGTGCGCCTGCAACGCCTGCCCGAGGGCTTGCTCTTGCTGATCCACGATGACGGTCATGGATTTGTCCCCGCGCCCCACCCCGCCCGCGAAGGACAACGCGGCATGGCCGGCATGTCGGAGCGAGTCGAGCAGTTGGGCGGCACGCTGAAAGTCATCAGTGAAGCCGGCAAAGGCACGCACATCGAAGCCCGTTTCCCCTGGGCACCTCGCGCCCTGGCACGGGCCAGTAAAAATAAGGTTCTCCATTGACTTGTAATTTGCTTCTGGTAGACGACCACTCACTGATCCGCGCTGGCGTGCGCGCACTGATCATGGACCTACCCGGCTATGCCGTCATCGGTGAAGCCAGCGACGGCGCACAGCTACCGGCGCTGGTCGAACGGCTGGATCCCGATATCGTGCTGCTGGATATTTCCATGAAGAACACCAGCGGCCTGGATGCCCTGCGCGAGCTCAAGCAGGTACGGCCACGCAGCAAGGTGCTGATCCTGTCGATGCACACCGATCCGGCGCTGATCATGCAGGCGTTGGAATCCGGTGCCCATGGGTATCTGCTCAAGGACACGACAGCCACCGAGCTGGAACACGCCCTGAACGCATTACGCAACGACGAGCATTACTTGAGCCCCGCCATCGCCCATACGGTGATCAACCAGGCCCTGACCCGTACCCAGCAGAAGCACCAACCCTCCCCTGGCCAGACCCACAATCTGACGGCACGCCAGCTGGAAATCCTGCGGCTGATCGTGCGTGGCAAATCCACCCGCGAAATTGCCAACGGCCTGAGCCTGAGCATCAAGACCGTGGAAACCCACCGGGCCCAGATCATGAAGCGCCTGCAGATCCATGACGTGGCCGGACTGGTGCTTTTCGCGGTGCGAGAGCAGATCATCAGCCTGGACGATTGAGCGCCGCCGAGGCCGCCAGCAAAGGCGAATCGGGCGGCAAATGGACACGCAGCGCCTTCGGACGCACCGTAAACCGCAGGCTGTCGACCTGCAAGGGTTCGCCATCCAGATTGATGTCCAGGCCCTGGGCGGCCTTGATTTCCACCCATGGCAAGCGTGCCCGCACGAACATGTTGTCGATGCCCAGGCCACCAGCCAGCAAGTCCTTTAGCGTACTGACCACCTCCTGAGGGGCGGGCAGGATACTGATGTCCAGCAATCCGTCATCGACCAATGCCTGGGGACACAACTCATGGCCTCCTCCGGCCTGCCGGCCATTACCAATGCCCAACGCCAGGAGATCGCCCCGCCAACTGAACCCCGGCCCCTGCAACTCGCCATAGGCCGCACTCAGCTCACTGAAGCGCGTGAGTCCGGTGAACAGGTAAGCGGCTCCCCCCAACACCTTTTTAAGCTCTTCAGAGGTATTCGCAGTGACCTGGCTGCCGAAGCCGCCCGTGGCCATGTTGAGGAAGATCCGTCCGCCGACCTCTCCCAGATCGATGGGGTGCGGCTCAACGTCCAGCAGATCCAGGGCTCGATCCGGTTCCAGCGGGACCCCGACCGCCCGGGCAAAATCATTGGCAGTTCCCAGGGGCAGCAACACCAGACTGGCATCGCTGGAGTCGAGGGCCATCGCTTCGGCGATATCACGCAAGGTTCCGTCACCGCCACCGGCGATCAGTCGCGTATAACCGGCCTCCAGCGCCTCTTCGACACACCGTCGGGCATCGCCCGCCTCCCAGGTCAGTCGTACCGCCAGGTCCCAACCCTGCTTGCGCCTGAGCATCACTGCGGCGCGAACCTCTTCGTTGAGCGCTTGCTTGCCATGCAGAATCAATAGCGCCTTGCCTTTGCTCATCCCGATCTCCGTCATTGGAAGGTTCCAGGGATTGGGACCGCGCATTCGGCTGAAAAAGCCCTTGCCGTGTCAATTTTTTCACAAGAAAAGCCACTACCCGGTCCACGGATAAACGGCCAGCGCCCCATCGGAGCGATGCCGCTGCACTCAAAGAGTTTTCTTACAAGACTTGGCGAATCAGCTCAATTGACCCTCCAGCAGTATTGAGACACCTTGGCATTCTGTTGTGCTGGACCGATAAAAACACTTATTACACAAGGAAGTGCTAACCCATGGATGGATACGTCACGGCCCGCAAGGGACGGATCAGTGGTTCGAACAGTTATGGCCAAAGGGATGAAGCGTCCCATGCATAGCCATGAATACAAGCTGTCGCCTCGTCAATTCGCACCTATCGGAGGCGAGCGGACCGATGCTCAGAACGAATGCAAAAGTTGCAGTAATCCCGTTGGAGGAATTGATTTGGAACCGCGCGTCGTTGAACTGGAAACCCACCTTAAGTACATCCGTCGAGACATGGATGAAATCCGCACCGATGTGAAGGTGATCCGACACAGACTGGCCTATTCGGCCGGTGCGGCGGCGGTGATCGTCGGCCTCCTGGGCTGGATCGCGAACAGCCGTTTCGATCAACTGGTGATGCTGCTGTCGCGATAAAGGCGATGGACACCACACTCGAACATCGACTTGGGTTGGAGTACAGCGCCTGCAGAGGTGGTGTTCCGTCTCACAAATACTGTTTATTTCTGATGACGTTCGTTGCCGTGAAAGCGGCCGTCAGAAAAACCTGTATCTGCGAGACAGACCACTAATCCAGGAGCTCGCTCAAGGGGATAAAGCTGACTTCGTCGCCCTCGACCAGCGTCTGCCCTTCGAGCACTTCGACCAGCCCTTCGGCCCACGCCGCACTGCGCAGCACACCGGAGCTCTGATTCCGGTAGATGATTGCCCGGCCGTTTTCCATGCGACCTCGCAGGTATTCTCGCCGACTGCCAGGCTTGGCCCAGACAAACCCCGCCGGCACCTTGAACCTGAGCGGCGCCACCGATTGAACGCCTTGGCGTCGCAACAGGTAGGGCCTGGCCAGCAACGCAAAAGTCACCAGTGTCGAGGCAGGATTACCAGGCAAGCCTATGACCGGCACGCCGCGGAAGTGCCCAACCGTTAGCGGCTTCCCGGGTTTGATGGCGAGCTTCCAGAGTGTCAGCTCACCCTCCTCGCGCAGCACGACGCCCAGGAAGTCGGCTTCCCCGACCGATACACCACCGGTGGACAGGATCAGATCAACATCCGACAGCTGGGCCAAGCGGGCCCGGGTAGTCGGCAAGTCGTCCGGCAGGATACCTGCGTCGAGCACTTCACAACCCAGGCGCTGCAGCCAACCGCAGAGCAGCACACGGTTGCTGTTATAGATCTGGCCGGGGCCCAGCGGCTGGCCAGGCTCCACCAGCTCATCCCCCGTGGACAGGACCGCAACCCGGACCTTGCGAATCACGTCGAGGGATGCACAACCCAGGGATGCGGCCAGGCCCAGTTCGATCGGTCCCAAGCGAGTGCCGGCAGCCAGCACCTGTTCGCCAACGGTGGTTTCCTGCCCTTGAGGACGGATGTTCTGTCCACTGGCCAAGGGCTCCGTAAACCGCACTCGCTGGTCGCTTTCAACCAGGACGTTTTCCTGCATTTCCACGCAGTCGGCCCCAGCGGGAACGGGTGCTCCCGTGAAAATCCGCGCGCAGGTCCCAGCAGCCAGCGGTTGCGGAGCCTGTCCGGCAAAGATCCGCTGGCCGACCACCAGCGGTCCACCCTTCCAGTCAGCCAGCCGCAACGCATAACCGTCCATGGCGCTGTTGGGCCACGGTGGCAGATCCAGGGTCGACACCAGATCCTGCGCCAGCACCCGCCCCTGTACCTCAGCCAGCGGCAGGCGCTCACGCTGGGTCACCGGCGTGGCTGCCGCCATGGCGAGCAGTTGCTCCAATGCAACTTCCACAGCCATCAAGGCGCCGGTCTTGCCAGGTTTACCCACGGGATTCACAAGGAGCCGCCTGTTTTAAATGGGCCACGAAGTTACAGGGGCGGTGCCGCGCATCCAGCTGCTCGGCGAGAATCCCGTCCCAGCCGGTGCGCACTGCGTTGGTAGACCCCGGCAAACAGCACACCAGCGTGCCGTTGGCCAGGCCCGCCAGTGCTCGAGACTGAACGGTGGAGGTGCCGATGTCCGCCACGGAAATCTGCCGGAACAACTCACCGAAACCGTCGACCTGCTTGTCCAGCAGGCACGCGACCGCTTCCGGGGTGCTGTCACGCCCGGTAAAGCCGGTGCCACCGGTGATCAGCACCACCTGCACCACCTCATCGGCAATCCAGGTCGCCACTTGTGCCCGAATCTTGTACAGATCATCTTTGAGCAGGACCCGCGCCGCCAGGTTATGCCCGGCCGCGCCGAGTCGATCGACGAAGACCTGTCCGGATGTGTCGGTTTCCAGGGTACGGGTATCACTGACAGTCAGCACCGCGATATTGAGCGGCACGAAAGGTACATCAGCCTTGGCTTTCATAGGCTCGTCCAGTTGTAGGGAGAACAGCCCGGTGTTATATCACAGCGCTTGATTTTTTCGCCTGTGCGGAGACACACCATGACCTCGAACACTGCGCTGCCATCTTGCTCCATCCTGCTGCTGGCCGGTGGCCGCGGACAACGCATGGGTGGGCAGGACAAGGGTTTGGTGGAATGGCAGGGCGAGCCGCTGATCGCCCATCTTCATCGCAAGACCCGCGCATTGAGCGATGACCTGATCATCTCCTGCAACCGCAACCCTGAACGCTACGCACGGTATGCCGATCGTTTGGTGCATGACGATGAAGGTGATTATCCCGGCCCCCTGGCAGGCATCCGGGCCGGCCTCAAGGCGGCAAGGCATCCGTATTTGCTGGTGCTGCCGTGCGATGTACCGCAGATCGATGCGAGCCTGCTCGAGAGCATGCGCACGATGGCCAGCCAGCATCCCCATGTACCGCTGATGGTGCGCCACGGCGAACATTGGGAACCGCTGCTGTGCATCATTCCACTGGCATTGGCATCGGCTTTCGAAACGGCCTGGAGTGAAGGCGAACGCAGCCCCGGCCGCATCATGCGCACACTGCAGGCCGTCGCACTGCAATGCCCGGCCGATGATCCCCGCTTGGCGAACCTGAACACGCCGGAACTGTTGACGCGACATAAAGGCCACTAGTGGCCTGTGTGGCTAATTCGTTTACTCAACTTCGGCGCCAGGACTTGCCAGCCTGCGTTGCCATTCCTCGCCGTAGCGGGGCTACGACTCGTCATAGCGCCTTGCCCGGCAAGCCCTGGCACTCGAATTCGAGTACTCGAATTAACCGTACAGGCCACTAGCCAGGAACTTGCGTGCAATGTATACGTCTGAAGGTCAGTAACCTGAAGAATTCATTTTCGGAGAAACACCATGACACAACGGACCCTCGCCACTTTCATGCTCGCACTGGGCCTCGCCACTCTTGCCGGGTGCGCATCGCCTACAGTGATTACCTTGAATGACGGTCGCGAAATCCAGGCCGTCGACACCCCAAAGTACGATGAAGACACTGGCTTCTACGAGTTCGAACAACTGGACGGCAAACATACCCGCGTGAACAAGGATCAGGTTCGCACCGTTAAAGATCTGTAAGCTCTGACGCCGCAACCCGATACAGAAAAGCCCGCAATGCAACATTGCGGGCTTTTTGTTGGCGGCTGGAAAGCCGAAATTACCACTGCAGCGTAATACCGCTCTCGAATATGCGCTCCTCACCCGTGACCGGATCAATGAAACGCAACCCCTGAGCCAGCAGTTTAAGGGGATTGGCGTAATCATCCTCTGCATCCCTGAGCACGTCAGGGTAGAACGGGTCGTTGCAGATTCCCGCCCCCAGGGCATTCATATGAACCCGTAACTGATGCTTCTTGCCGGTGACCGGAGACAGGCCGTAGCGCCATAGCTCGCCATTCCTTTCCAGGATTTCGATGGCCGTTTCGGTATTCGGTTCGCCCGGTCCTTCCTGCATCCTGAAGAACGGGTCGCCATCGATCATCCGGCTTCTATGCACTCGCGGAAAGGTCAGCTGAGGCAACGCACGGGCAATGGCCTGGTAGCGTTTCTCGATCTGTCGCGTTGGAAACAATGACTGGTAAGCCGATCGGCTCTGGGGGTTGGCCGAAAACAGCACCAGACCGGCCGTGTGCCGGTCAATCCGGTGCAAGGGCACCAGATGAGGATTGTCCAGCCGCCGGATCAGCCGTCGCAACAGGGTTTGCTCGACATATTCCCCCGCCGGAGTGACAGGCAGGAAATGCGGTTTGTCCGCCACCACCAGATGCTCGTCCGCGTACAGGATCGACTCCACGACCGGGATCGGCTTCTCGTCGGGTACTTCGCGAAAATAATGAATGCGCAAGCCTTCACGGTACGGCAAATCGACAGGAATCGCCTTGCCCTCAGCATCCAGCACCCGGCCCCGGGCAATCCGATCCAGCCACTGCTCGCGGCTGATGGCGCTGAAATGCTCGCACAGGCATTCCAGCACGGTCTGCCAGGAACCGGGGGGCAGGTACAACGTGCTGGCCTGATGGTGTGCAGCGGTAAACGATGAACCGGACATCGGACACTCTTGAACATTTTGCGGGGCCACATTATCCGACAGTCGCACCAGCCAGCCCAGCAATGATTACCTCACGCCGGAACAGAGGCCACTGCTGCCGCCTCGGTGAACTCCTTCAACCAACGCAGCACCTCCACCGCCTCCCAGCGACCTGGGTCGTACAACGCATACAACAGCCCCTGATAACCCACCACATCCAGTTGCTTGTGATAGCCGGCACGCTGGAACAGCGCTTCGATCTCAGCGAAACAGGTGTTGAAATGCAATTTGTTGAAGGGTGTCTTGCCTTCGGTCACCAACCCGTCCAGGCGCAGTTCCAGGACGGCTTCGCGGACAACGTCTACGGACATCCTGTTCACGCTGTTCTTCAATTGTTCGACATTGACCAAGGGGTGCACTCCAGATAGCTGTATGAACATACAGTAACCGAATGCAGCCTTTTCGCCAATGGCGACGTGGGGACACGATGAACGGAAGGGTGTCAGCGCAGGAAGGCGACTACCTGATCGGCGTCAAAAGGCCAGTCAAGTTCGACACCGGTATCGACCCGGCGCAGCACCGGGATGCGCAGTCCATAGGTGTCGATCAACGCCTCGCTCTCCGGACCATCACCGATATCCACCAGCTCTACGAGCAAGCCATGGTCAACGAAAGGCATCAGCACACCCTCAGCGATCTCACAGAGATGACAACCCACGGTACCGAACAGTTGGCATTCAGGAAGCATGGCTGGTAGACCCATAAGAGATAGACGGTCATTCTAGGCGCGCCCTCGAAAACCGTCGAGTCGGGTCTCCGCATCAGCAAAACGCTGATGCAAATCACTGAACACAAATGCCTTTTCGACAACCCTGGTCAGCTTTCCCCTTCTACGCTGTGTACCAAGCCTTGAAACGGAGTGTCCCTTGTTTGCCAACCTGCTGATCATTCTCGCCTCGTCACTGGTGGTCATCGCCCTGTTCAGGCGATTGCACCTGCCACCGGTGTTGGGCTACCTGTGCGTCGGGTTGGCCATAGGCCCTACCGCCCTGGACTGGGTGAATGACAGCGAAGAACTGCCGGACCTGGCCGAGCTCGGGGTGGTGTTCCTGTTGTTTTCGTTGGGGCTGGAATTCTCCCTGTCCAGGATGCTCGACCTGCGCCGGGTGGTGTTCGGCCTCGGCAGCCTCCAGGTGGTGTGTTCGGGAGCGCTTCTGGGCGTGCTGCTGGTACTCTGCGGCGCGCCGGTATTGGCCGCGTTGCTGCTCGGGGCCGGACTGGCGCTGTCGTCGACTGCCATTGTCAGCAAGGAGCTGACCAGCCTTGGGGAAATCTTCAGCAGCCACGGGCAGAACGCCATTGGCGTGCTGCTGTTCCAGGACGTTGTCGCAGTGCTGTTGCTGACCCTGGTACCGGTGTTCGCCGGCGGCAGTTCGCAGGCGTGGTATTGGGCCTTGCCCCTGACACTGGGCAAGACGCTGGTCCTGTTCGGTGGGTTGCTGCTGGCCAGCCGCCTGCTGCTGCCACGCCTGTTCCATGAAGTCGCCGCCTCTCGCTCCGCCGAATTGTTCGTGCTGCTGGCCCTGGTGATCGTGCTGCTGACCGCCTGGCTGACCCATCTGCTGGGCCTCTCACCGGCCCTGGGGGCATTCCTGGCGGGCATGCTGCTGGGGGAAAGTCATTACCGCCACCAGATCGAAGCCGATATCCGCCCGTTCCGCGACATCCTGCTGGGGTTGTTCTTCGTCAGCATCGGCATGCTGATCGACCTGCAACTGTTCGTCGATGACGGCTTGCTGATCCTCGGGTTGACCCTGGGACTGATGCTCATCAAGGGCTGCGTGGTCGCCATCCTGGTGAAATGGCACGGCAGCGACGGTGAAACCGCCTGGCGCAGCGGCCTGGCCCTGGCCCAGGGCGGCGAATTCTGTTTTGCCTTGATGGCACTGATGCAACAGAACCGCCTGATGCCCGCCGACATCGGTGGCCTGCTGCTGGCGGCGACGTTCTGTTCAATGCTGCTCACGCCACTCTTACTGCGGGCCGCACCCACCATAGCCGCACGCCTGCATCGCAAACCCAACGAAGAAGCCCAGCTGGACCAGATCAACGCGCTGAACGCGGGCCTCTCGGATCACGTCGTCATTTGTGGATACGGACGCGTCGGCCAGTCCATCGGACGGTTTCTGCGCCGGGAAGGCCAGGCTTTCGTCGCCCTGGACGATGACCCGGTCATCATCCAGGAAGCCACCGTCGGGGAAAGCAGTGTGCATTACGGGGATTCGAGACGAGGAGACCTGCTGGCCGCCGTGGGGCTGAGCCGCGCACGATTACTGGTGATCGCGGTCGACAAGACCGACATCGCCTTGACCGTGCTCAGGGCGGCCCGGCGGGTCAACCCGCAGGTCCCGATCCTGGTGCGCACCCGCGACGACAGTCAACTGGCCGAGTTGCAGGCCGCCGGGGCCAGCGAAGTGGTCCCGGAACTGCTGGAGTCGAGCCTGATGCTGGCCTCCCACGCCCTGATCATGCTCGGGCTGCCGGAACAGCAGGTCCGACAGCACGTGGATCAGGTCCGTCACGATCGCTATCGCCTGTTACATGGTTTTTATCCCGGTAACCAGGACAAGGACGCGTGACGACTCAGTCCTGGCTGACCGCACCGATCTTGTGAATCGACAGGTCAGCGCCGTAATACTCTTCTTCCTGAGACAAGCGCAGCCCCAACAGCGCCTTGATCACGCCGTAGACCGCGAACCCGCCGGCCAATGCGATGACAATGCCCAGGGCAGTGCCGATCAGTTGGCTGACCAGGCTGACCCCACCCAGGCCGCCCAGGGCGTCCTGGCCAAAGATGCCGCAAGCAATGCCACCCCAGACGCCACACAAGCCATGCAAGGGCCAGACACCGAGCACGTCGTCGACTTTCCACTTACCCTGGGCCGCGGTGAAACACCAGACGAACAAGGCGCCCGCAATGGCACCGGTCGCCAGCGCGCCTACCGGGTGCATCAGGTCGGAACCGGCACAGACCGCCACCAGCCCGGCCAGCGGACCGTTGTGCAGGAAGCCTGGGTCGTTGCGTCCAACGAGCAATGCCGCCACGGTACCGCCGACCATGGCCATCAACGAATTGACCGCCACCAATCCGCTCACCCCTGGCAGGGTCTGGGCGCTCATCACGTTGAAACCGAACCAGCCGACAATCAGGATCCACGAACCCAAGGCCAGGAATGGAATGCTCGATGGCGCGAACGCTACCAGGCGCCCCTCCCGGTAACGGCCGTTACGAGGCCCGAGCAGAAGCACGGCCGCCAGCGCCAGCCAGCCACCCATGGCATGTACCACCACGGAGCCGGCAAAATCGTGGAAACCGGCACCAAAGCGGGTCTGCAACCAGGCTTGCAGGCCGAAATTACCATTCCAGACCACGCCTTCGAAGAAGGGGTACACGAATGCCACGATCAACACCGTGGCGCACAGCTGCGGCGCAAAACGTGCACGTTCGGCAATACCGCCGGAGATGATCGCCGGGATGGCGGCAGCGAAGGTCAGCAGGAAAAAGAACTTCACCAGGCTGTAGCCATGATCGGTGCTCAGCACTGCGGCCGGCTGCAGGAACGTCACGCCGTAGGAAATCCAGTAACCTATGAAGAAATAGGCCAGGGTCGAGACGGCAAAATCGCTGAGGATTTTCGACAGCGCATTGACCTGGTTTTTTTGCCGGACAGTTCCAACTTCCAGGAACGCAAAGCCGGCATGCATGGCCAGGACCATGACCGCACCGAGCAGGATGAACAGGGTGTTGGAGCTGTGGACCAGATTGTCCACGGCACTTTGCATATTTTCCATGGTGTTGGCAGACCTGAAAAAGTTGAAGAAGCACCGAAGCGGTTCGCCCCACCTGCCAACGCACCAAGTTGAAACAGTTCGCTTACTGGCCGGAGGCCAACGAACCGCTTTGGTGCGTTAAAAATGGCAATGCGACGTTCCGCTGCGGGGTGCTTCGCGGGTTTTGATTATTTGGGTTAAGGTTTTGCGGGCTGCGCCCAGCTTCAGCGCAGTAGCGCGGGACGACGCACCAGTACATGGCAGAACCTTGGGCCAAAACCGAGCAAAAGTTGTACCAGTCACTTTCACTGAACCTTCCGGCAAGGCTCATACTCGAACGCTTCAGACGTCATTTACGGAGACTCACCCATGGCCAGAACCCAGGCAAAGACTGCTCAAGAAATCCTTATGGAAGACTTTCAGACGCTGGTCAGCGACACCGAACGGCTACTGGACCACACCGCGACACTGGCGGGCGACCAGGCCGATGAGCTGCGCAGCCAGATCCACGAAACGCTCCTGCGCGCCCGCGACACCCTCAAGCTGACCGAAGATTCCATGCGCGAACGCAGCCAGGCCGCAGTCATCGCTACCGAGGAATACGTACAGGCCAATCCTTGGCAGTCCGTCGGCATCGCCGCTGGGGTGGGTTTTCTGATCGGCCTGCTGGCGACACGGCGCTGATATGGATATCAACGACTCCGGCTCGTCCGAATCGGGCACAGCCTCTTCAGCGCGCCGCCTGGGCGCGGCGTTTCTCGGGCTGCTGCACAGCCACGTTGAACTGTTCGGCATGGAACTGCAGGAACAGAAAGCCCGGACTGTCAGCCTCCTGTTGTTCGCCGGCCTGGCGCTGGTGTTTGCCTTGCTGCTCCTGGTAGGGCTCTCGACCCTGGTGCTGATCCTGGTGTGGGACACCTATCGCCTCGCGGGCATCATCGGCCTGTGCCTGTTCTATCTGTTGGCGGCATTGTTCTGCGGCCTTCGACTCAGGGCAGCGATCTACGATGAATCGACACCCTTCCACGCCACACTCGAAGAACTGAACAACGACCGGGAGCGCCTGCTGCCATGAGCCTTCCCGACATCCCTCAAGCCCGTACCCGCCAGGAAATGCGCAAGGCACTGGTGCGCCTGCGCATGGAAATGCATCGCCAGGAAATCCGTCAGGAAACGCGCCAGCTGTTGCAACCGCTGCAGCGGATGCGTGGCCTTGGCCAGAGCTGGCACGAAGGCTTCGGCATCAAGCATGCGCCACTCTGGGGTATGGCAGCCGTGTCCTTGCTCGGCTTCATCGGTGGCAAGCGGACCCGCAGCGGACGCAGCGGCGGCCTGATTCGCCTGATCCGACTGGCAACGACCCTGGTGCCGCTGATCAAACTGGCCCGCAACGTACGCAAGCCCTGACGGGCTTGCGGGACGCTTCACGAACCGGGAAGCTAGGGCATTTCTATCTCAACGGAGCAACCGGCCTTGGATTGGCATACCCTGCTGACTCGCGAACGTCTCGGAAAACCTGTACACAGCCCGGAAGAGCTGGGCCGCAGTCCTTTTCACAAGGACCATGACCGCATCATCTTTTCCGGAGCCTTCCGCCGCCTCGGACGCAAGACGCAGGTACACCCGGTGTCCAGCAACGACCACATCCACACGCGCCTGACCCATTCGCTGGAGGTCAGTTGCGTCGGGCGCTCCCTGGGCATGCGCGTGGGGGAAACCATCCGTAGCGCCCTGCCTGACTGGTGCGAACCGAGCGACCTGGGGATGGTGGTGCAATCCGCCTGCCTGGCACACGATATCGGCAACCCACCCTTCGGTCATTCCGGCGAAGACGCTATCCGCTATTGGTTCCAGCAGGCGGCTGGCCGCGGCTGGCTCGACGCCATGAGCGAGGCCGAGCGCAGCGATTTTCTCAACTTCGAAGGCAACGCCCAAGGGTTCCGGGTCCTCACGCAACTTGAATACCATCAGTTCGATGGAGGTACCCGACTGACCTATGCCACCCTCGGCACCTACCTGAAATATCCCTGGACCGCCCGCCATGCCGACTCCCTGGGCTACAAGAAGCACAAGTTCGGCTGCTACCAGAGCGAGTTGCCGTTGCTGGAGCAGATTGCCCACAAGCTCGGCCTGCCACAACTTGAAGACCAGCGCTGGGCACGGCATCCGCTGGTGTACCTGATGGAAGCCGCCGATGACATCTGCTACGCGCTGATCGACCTGGAAGATGGCGTGGAAATGGAACTGCTGGACTATTCCCAGGTGGAGTCGCTGCTCCTGGATCTGGTGGGCGACGATATTCCGGACACCTATCGCCAGCTCGGGCCACTGGATTCCCGGCGACGCAAACTGGCGATCCTGCGAGGCAAGGCCATCGAACACCTGACCAACGCCGCCGCCCGGGCGTTCGTCGAGCAACAGGAAGCGTTACTGGCCGGCACGTTGCCGGGTGATCTGGTAGAGCATATGCATGGCCCGGCCAAGCGTTGCGTGTTGAATGCCAAGGACATGGCGCGCAAGAAAATATTCCAGGACAAACGCAAGACCTTGAATGAAATCGGTGCATACACCACGCTTGAAATCCTGCTCAACGGCTTTTGCGGTGCAGCACTGGAACAGCATGGAGGCCGCCTACCCTCCTTCAAGAATCGCCGTATTCTCGACCTGCTGGGGAACAATGCCCCCGATCCCAATGGTCCTTTGCATACTGCGTTCCTGCGGATGATCGATTTCATCGCCGGGATGACAGACAGTTATGCCAGCGAAATGGCCCAGGAGATGACCGGTCGTACCCGCCAGTGACATTGCCCTGTGGGAGCGAGCCTGCTCCGGGCGGCGATCCGACGATAGCGTCCGATCAGTTTGCCTTCATGGCGACTGACACTCCGCTTCGGAAGCCGGCTCACTCCCACAACGGATTCGCAACGTAAGTTGCACAGTGTTGACAACATACTTTCGCCCTGCTTGTAAAAGCTGACGCTCTAAAACCCTCTCCCGGTCTTTAGCCCGCTCATAAAAACGCGGCCTTCTCATTCCCATTACCTACTAAAAACCTAATTACCTCGTAGTACCCTGCTTCTTTTTTTGTAGGAAACTTCTGAAATTGAATATGTACACCCGTCTCCTCATACGACCACGGCTTTAACTGGGCTAAGGTGCGCGCTTTATTTAAGCTCGCAAGGGACTTTATTCATGAACTCCGTTTTCATTGTCGACGATCATCCGGTCATTCGCCTCGCCGTTCGCATGCTTCTGGAGCACGAAGGTTATAAAGTCGTAGGAGAAACCGACAATGGCGTCGATGCGATGCAAATGGTGCGCGAGTGCATGCCGGATCTGGTTATCCTGGACATCAGCATCCCCAAGCTGGACGGGCTGGAAATCCTCTCGCGCTTCAATGCCATGACGACCCCGCTCAAAACGCTGGTGCTCACGGCACAGTCACCGACTCTGTTTGGCATCCGGTGCATGCAGTCCGGAGCCTCCGGTTACGTTTGTAAACAGGAAGACCTCAGCGAACTTGTCAGCGCAATCAAGGCCGTATTATCCGGCTACAACTATTTTCCCAGCCAGGCACTGAATCCGATGCGCCCTGACGATCCGCGCAGTATAGAGTTGGATCTGTTCAAGAACGTCAATGATCGGGAATTGATGGTATTGCAACTTTTTGCCCAGGGTCGCACCAACAAGGAAATAGCCAAAGGTATGTTTCTAAGCAATAAAACCGTTAGCACCTACAAGAAACGGTTGATGCAGAAACTCAAGGTCAAGTCCCTGGTAGAACTGATTGAAATGGCGAAACGAAACGCACTGGTGTGAGAATAAACAGGATGTTCAGATGCATGAAAGGATGCCTCCTGCTATTGATGGCAGGGTTATATGCAGGATTTCTCGCCGCGGCGCCGGGTGCGCCCGAGCCCTACACACTTCTGGGTCGCTCGACGGCGGCTTCTCCCAAGGTCAACCTGGATGAGGCCCAGCGTGCATGGCTGCTGGGGCGAAAGGAGTTGGTCCTGGGAACCTCCGCGCCGGATTACCCGCCCTTCGATCTGTCCACCAGCGGACGCGACTACGAAGGCATGACCGCCGATTACGCCGGGCTCATCGCCGACGCAACCGGCCTGCCGATGAAAGTCCTGCGATTCGGTTCCCGTGAGGCAGCGATCGCGGCGCTCAAGCACGGACAAATCGACCTTCTGGGTAGCGCCAATGGTTTCGAAGCCCGCGACCCCGATCTTGTCCTGTCGACCCCTTATGCCGTGGACCAGCCCGTTCTCGTCACCCGAACCAATGAAAACCGATCCCTGAACGAGGACCTCGAGGGACTGCGGCTGAGCATGGTCTATCACTACCTGCCCTTGCAGGACATCGAAAAACTCTACCCAAAGGCGCACCTCACCACCTACCCGTCCTATCAGAACGCCATAAATGCCGTTGCCTTCGGCCAGGCCGACGTATTCCTCGGCGATACCATTTCCACTCATTACATGATCAGCAAGGGCTACCTGAGCAACATCCGCATGGCCAGCTTCGGCAAACATGAATCCTACGGATTCGGTTTTGCGCTAAGACGTCACGACACCCGGCTGCTGGAAATCATCAATACCACACTGAACCAGATCCCGATCGCCGAGCAAGCCGCGATCTCCAAACGCTGGAGTGCCGGCGCCGACCTCTACCTCACGGAGCACAGGATACAACTGACCGATCGGGAGCGACGCTGGTTGGCCGGGCATCCGGTAGTTCGGGTCGCCGTGAACGAAACGTTCGCCCCGTTCACTTTTTTTGATTCGGACGGCGATTTTCGCGGGATCAGTGCCGATCTGCTGGAGCTGATCCGGCTGCGTACAGGCCTGCGCCTGGAGATCCAGCACAAGCGCAACGACAGCGACGCGATTACCGCGCTGCTGAACGGCCAGGCCGACCTGATTGCGGCACTCGTACCCAGCAGCGAACGGCAGCAACAGGTGAAATTCAGCCGCCCCTACGTCGACAGTTCGTTCGTCCTGTTGACTCGAAAGCAGTCCGACACGCCTGCCACACTCGACCAGTTAGGGACCAGGACCCTGGCGATCGCCAAGGGCAACCCGGTCATCGAGTGGTTGCACAAGCAGTATCCAGACATCAGGATCGTCGAGACCGAAACCCCCTCGCACGCCATTGAACTGCTCGCCCAAGGCCAGGCCGACGGCAGTGTGAATGCCCTGGTCATGGCCAATTATTTTCTCTCGTCGCACGCATTCCGGGACACGCTGCAAATCAGCAGCACCGTTGGCACCCAGCAGGCCCTGTTTTCCCTGGCCACAGCCAAGAACGCCACCGAGTTGAACACCATTCTCGACAAAGCCTTGACCAGCATCGACCCCGACGAACTGGGCGTGATCAACAACCGTTGGCGAGGCTACGTTTCGGCATCGGAACACACCTGGCGAACCTATAACCGCCTGTTCTTCCAGATCGTTGCCGGCGTTGGCCTGCTATTGCTGATCTCATTGGCCTGGAACGCCTACATGCAGAGACAGATCCGCCAACGGCAAAGGGCCGAACTGGCGTTGAACGACCAGCTTGAATTCATGCGCTCACTGGTCAACGGCACCCCTCACCCCATTTACGTAAGGGATCGCAACGGCGTCCTGCAAAGTTGCAATGACAGCTACCTGGAAGTGTTCGGTGCAAAACGTGAAGACGTCATCGGCAAGGACGTGATGCCCGGATCGATGAGCAACGCCTTCGAAGCGCAGGAATACCAGGCGGACTATCAACGCGTCATGGCCGAAGGCACTGCCCTGATCGTGGACCGGCCGCTGCACATCGGGGACAGAAAGCTGACGATCTATCACTGGATCCTCCCTTATCGAAACTCCGCTGCCCAGGTACAGGGCATTATCGGTGGTTGGATCGACATCAGTGAACGACGACAGCTTTTCGATGAGTTGCGAGCCGCCAAGGAGCGGGCCGATGACGCGAACCGGGCCAAAAGCACCTTCCTGGCAACCATGAGCCATGAAATCCGCACCCCCATGAACGCTGTGATCGGCATGCTTGAACTGGCGTTGATGCACGCCGATAAAGGGCACGTGGATCGCTCGACAATCGCAGTGGCCTACGAATCGGCCTCCGGCATGCTGGAGCTGATTGGCGACATCCTGGATATCGCGCGCATCGAATCGGGTCACCTGAGCCTGGCACCCGAACGGGTCAATCTCAGGGCGATGCTGCAATCGGTGACACGAGTGTTCGAAGGCGTGGCGCGGCAGAAAAATCTCGTGCTGTCATTACGGTTCGAACCAGCGGACGATAATCCTGATGTGCTGGTGGATCCTCTGCGGTTCAAACAGGTGCTTTCGAACCTGATCAGCAATGCGCTCAAATTCACCGAACACGGCTGGGTGAGGGTCGAGGTCAGACTGACTCGATCCGCCCAGGACGATACCCTGCACATGCAACTTGAAGTCAGCGACAGCGGCATCGGCATCAGCCCCACCGACCTGCAACGGCTGTTCGAACCCTTTGCCCAGGCCGACAATGCCGGCCGGATGGCCCGCAAGGGTGCCGGGCTGGGGCTGGTGATCAGTCGCAACCTGTGCCGGATGATGGGCGGTAGCCTGCACTTGAACAGCCAGCCAGGCACCGGTACCCAGGTCAGGGTCTGCCTGAAGCTGACCGTTCTGCCCCCGACCACGACGGGCACACAGCCTGAACCGGTAATAGAAACCGCCACGGCCGCCCTGAACGTTCTGGTGGTGGACGACCATTCGGCCAATCGCTTGCTGATGTCGCAACAACTGGAATATCTCGGCCATCGCTACCAGGTCGCCCATGAGGGTGCCGAAGGGCTCAAGACCTGGCTTGAAGGGGACTTCGACCTGGTCATTGCCGATTGCAACATGCCCGTCATGAGCGGCTACGAACTGGCCGGAGCGATTCGCAAGCACGAAGCCGAACAACGATTGCCACCCTGCACCATTCTGGGGTTCACCGCCAATGCACAGCCTGAGGAAAAACAACGCTGCCAAGCCGCAGGAATGGACGACTGCCTGTTCAAACCGATCGGCCTGAGCGAACTCAGCCAATGGATGAAGGCCATCAAACCCATCAGTCGCTCAAACGTTTTCAATGTACAGAACCTGCACGCGCTCACCGGCGGCAATCCCCTGTACACCCAGCGCCTGTTGGAAGAATTGCTCAACAGCAACAGATCGGATCGCCAGGAACTACTCGCTATCGCCCGAAGCGGGAACCGGCAGGCACTGACCGAAGCGGCGCACAAGATAAAAGGTGCCGCCCGAATCGTGCAGTCGCCCTTGCTGATCCAGCGATGCGAGGCGCTGGAGCAGGCCTGCCATGAAGCACTGGCACGTTACCGGATCGAGGAATGCACCGGAGCCCTCGAACACGCCATGACCGAGCTGGAACGGGTCCTGGAAACAGAGATCGCCAAGGCAAAATAAACCGGGGTTTACTATGCTGTTCGCTCGGCAGTGCGCACCAGGGGCGTTCTCAATGGTGTTCCCCTCCGCGCCTTGCCTGGCTCGCGTCAATGCAACGCGGTGCAAAACCATTGAGAACGCCTGACTCCTGGAGGGACTGCAATGCCCAGCGCGCCGCGTCCGGAACAACGTCGGTTCCCCCTGCACGTCCACATCAGCGTGATGTTCACTCTGCTTCTGTTGCTGACTGGTGTGGTACTGGGGGTCTTCAACTACCGGCAGACGACGCAGATCATCCTGTCCAGCAGTGAAAAGCTGTTCAACCGAATTGAACAGGACGTGCGCCTGGACCTGTACGACACCTACGAACCGATCCGCCACGTGTTGAGCCTGCTGGCCGACTATCCTGCGACACAGGCATCCAACGTGGACCAACGCCTGGCCCTGTTAGGGCCCTTCAGCCAGGCGCTGCGGGACAACCCGAACCTGGCTTCGTTGTATCTGGGCGATAGCAACGGTGACTTCCTGATGGTCCGGCCGCTACGCACCGAGGCACTGAAGACCGCCTTGAAAGCGCCTGCCAACGCGTTTTATCAGGTCTGGACCGTGGAACGCGCAAACCCTGAAGGCCCGATCCGCTCCCAGTCATTGTTCTACGACCAGGCGCTGGTGCTCATCGGTCGCCAGGACAACCCCGGCGACACCTTCGATCCACGCCGCCGAAGCTGGTTTCGCAGCGCGCTGGAAACGGCCGGCCAGATCACCACCGAGCCCTACGTGTTCTTCTCCACCCACGAGATCGGTACCACCCTCGCCCGACGTAGCGGCGACCAGGCGGTCATCGGTGCCGACCTGACCCTGGCGGCTCTTTCCCAGACCCTTGCCAAGCACAAGGTCACCACCGACACCGAGATTGTGCTGCTCGACCCTCTTGGCAATGCGGTGGGCTACCCCGACAGCAACCGCTTACTCACCGATACCCACTCGGCACGCCTGATCAAGGCCCGCGACCTCAATCCGGCCATCGCCGCCGTGCTGGACGCGCGCAGTGATGCCTCACGCCTGGAGGTGGCTGGACGTCGATGGATCGTTTCCCGCAGCCATATGGAGGAAGGCGGTCCCCAGGGCCTGGAACTGGCGTTGCTGGTCCCGGAAGATGAACTGCTGGTCGACGCCTATCGCATGCGCTGGCAAGGCGCGCTGATTACCCTCGTCACCCTGCTGCTGTGCCTGCCCCTGGGCTGGCTGACCTCCAGGATACTGGTCAAGCCTCTGGACGCGCTGGTGCAAGAGGCCGATGCCATTCGCAGCTTCGATTTCCATTACCCGATGGCCCGCCGCTCCCTGGTGCTGGAGGTCGATCAGCTGAGCCTCTCGATGGCCCGGATGAAAGAGACCCTGGCAAGCTTCTTCGAAATTACCGCCAGCCTGCGCGCCGAAACCCGCTTCGCCCCGCTGCTGGAGCGGGTGCTGTTCGAGACCGTGAACATCGGTCAGGCCCAAGCCGGCCTGATCTACCTGCGCGAGAACGACAGCGATCAGATGAAACCCTATGGGTTGGTGATCGAGCAGACCCCACAGGACCTGGGCGCTTTCCAGTTGCAGCGCCATGCGCTGAGCAGCAACGACAGCCCTCCATGGCTCCAGCAACTGGCTGTCTCGGATAACCTCGTCACTTCCCTGGGTTTCGAGCAGGCGGGTGACCTGCAAGGCGTCCTGCGGGCATTGGACGCTCCACGCGTGCACCTGATCGGCATCCGTCTGCGCAATCGTCATCAGGAAACCGTGGGTATCCTGGTGCTGTTGATCAACGACAGCGGCACCGAGGCCGACCTGGAAAAACTGCAACCGGACCGCATCGCGTTCCTGCAGGCCGTGTCCGGTGCCGCTACCGTGAGCATCGAAAGCCAGCGCCTGCAAGCCAGGCAAAAACAATTGCTGGATTCATTCATTCAACTGCTGGCCGGTGCCATCGATGCCAAGAGCCCTTACACCGGTGGCCATTGCCAGCGAGTGCCAGTCCTGACGCTGATGCTCGCCCAGGCCGCCGCCACCAGCCAGACACCGGCGTTCAAGGCCTACCGACCGACGGAAGATGAGTGGGAAGCCCTGCACATCGCTGCCTGGCTGCATGATTGCGGAAAAGTCACCACTCCCGAGTACGTGGTGGACAAAGCCACCAAACTGGAAACCCTGAACGACCGCATCCACGAAATCCGCACCCGTTTCGAAGTGCTGAAACGCGACGCCTGGATCGATTACTGGCAGGCCCTGGCAATGGGTGGCGAGCCGTCCTCCCTGGCGCAGTCACGGGATGCGGCGCTGGCCAGCCTCGACGACGACTTTGCCTTCGTCGCCCACTGCAACCTGGGCGCCGAAGCCATGGCCGACGCCGACCTGCAACGCCTGCAACGCATTGCCCAACGTCCGTGGACCCGGACCCTCGATGATCGCCTGGGGGTTTCCTGGGAAGAAAACCGACGCCAGGCGCGCTCGCCCAAGCCAACGCTTCCGGTCTCGGAACCGTTGCTGGCCGACAAACCCGAGCATCTGTTCGAGCACCACGATGCCGAATTGATCCCGGCAGACAACCCGTGGGGCTTCCAGCTGGACGTCCCGCAATGGAAATACAACCGTGGCGAACTCTACAACCTCAGCATCAGGCGGGGCACACTGACCCGTGAAGAGCGTTACGTGATCAATCACCACATGGTGCAAACGATCCTGATGCTCAGCCAGTTGCCCTTCCCCAGCCATCTGGAAAATGTCGCGGAAATCGCCGGGGGGCATCATGAGAAAATGGACGGTACCGGCTACCCCAAGCGGCTCAAGCGCGAGCAGATGAGCCTGCCGGCACGCATGATGGCGATTGCGGACATTTTCGAAGCACTGACCGCGGCCGACCGCCCCTACAAGAAAGCCAAGAAACTGAGCGAAGCCCTGGGCATCATGGCCACCATGTGCCGTGAGGCCCACATCGACCCCGAGCTGTTCGGGCTGTTCATCGATGAACAGATCTACCTGAGCTACGCCAACCAGTTTCTCGATCCGCAGCAGATCGATGACGTCGACGCGGACAGCCTGTTGGCCCAGGCGGGATTGCGGTCATGCTGATCATGCCGCAATCCCTGTGGGAGCGAGCCTGCTCGCGATCGGTGGCTCAGTTGAAAACGATGTCGACCATGCCGCCGCCATCGCCGGCAAGCCTTGCTCCCACTGAAGTTCCTGCCCATTCAGCAGTCGGTCAAACGCAGGAAAATCTCCGCCAATTGCTCGATGCCCGCCTGGTCACGTTCGCTGAAGCGCGCCAGCTTCGGGCTGTCCAGGTCGAGCACGCCAATCAGTCGCCCGTCCTTGATCAGCGGTACCACCAACTCGCTGTTCGACGCGCTGTCGCAGGCAATGTGGCCGGGAAAAGCATGGACATCCTCGACACGTTGGGTCTGGCCGCTCGCGGCTGCAGCGCCGCAAACACCCCGCCCGAAAGGAATCCGCACACAGGCGATCTGGCCCTGGAACGGACCCAGCACCAGTTCCTCGTTGCGATTGAGGTAAAAACCGGCCCAGTTCAAATCGTCCAGCTGACTGAACAGGAAAGCCGAAAACTGCGCGGCGTTGGCGATGAAATCGCGCTCATCCGCCAGCAGGGACTCCAGTTGTGCCGATAACAAGCCGTAGCCGTCGAGGCCTAGGCCCGTGCTCTTCAAATCGATCATGCCTTGTGCTCCAGAAGTTTCAGGCCCACCCAATAACGGGCAAACTGATAGGCGCAACGGCCGTTGCGGTTGCCGCGTCCGGTGGCCCAGCGTACCGCCAGCACGTCCAGCGCCTCGTCACGCTGCCAGGCCAGCCCGGCCTTCGCCGCCAGGTCGCCGATCCAGTGTTCCACCACGTTGAGGAAATGCTCCTGGGTAAACGGATAGAACGACAGCCACAACCCGAAACGGTCGGACAACGCGATCTTGTCCTCCACGGCTTCACTGGGATGAAGTTCGCCGTCGACCCGTTTCCAGTTCTCGTTGTCGCTTTCCTTCTCCGGCACCAGGTGACGGCGGTTCGACGTGGCGTACAACAACACGTTGTCCGGCGCCTGTTCGAGGGAACCGTCCAGCACACTTTTAAGCACGCGGTAATCACCCTCACCGGATTCGAACGACAGGTCATCGCAGAACAACACGAAGCGCTGGGGCAACCTGGCGATCTGCTCGACCACTCGGGGCAAGTCGGCCAGGTGATCGCGCTCGATCTCGATCAACCGCAGGCCATCTCCGGCATGCTCGGCCAGCAAGGCACGCACCAGGGACGACTTGCCCGTTCCCCGCGAGCCCCAGAGCAACGCATGGTTGGCCGGCATGCCGTCGATGAACTGCCGGGTGTTGCGGCCCAGTTGCTCGACCTGGCGGTCGACGCCGATAAGGTCCGACAGGCGCATGTCGAGGCTGACCTGCAGCGGCAGCAGATAGCCGCTGCGTCCGTCGCGCTGCCAGCGGGCAGCCAAGGTCACCGTCCAGTCGATGGCGGGCCGGGGAGCGGGCAACAGGGGCTCGATGCGGGCCAGAACGGCATCGGCGCGCTCAAGAAAAGCATTCAATCGGGCGTCCACGTCTTCTCCTCGGACAAATTCACAGTAATGATGGCGCTGCCGCGCCGAAACGCCGTTTTCAAAGAGCGTTTCATCCCATCCAGCACACACCGGCCGCGCCGGTCTCCAGAGATGATCAGCTATGCTTGACCGGCGAAGGGAAACGTAAGTGGTTCACCATTCCATGGACATCAGATTCACCCAACGGCTGTCATACAAGCAGGCCCGACTGACCGTCCTGGTGGGCTTCGTGCTGGGCACTTTGCTCAGCCTGGTGCAGATAGGCATCGATTATGCCAGCGAAGACGCGTCGATCAACCGCGAGATCCTGTCGTTACTGGAAATCAGCCACAACCCGGCCTCGCGCATCGCCTACAACATCGACGCCGAACTGGCCCAGGAGCTGGCCCTGGGCTTGTTGCGCTCGCCCGCCATCATCGGCGCCGAGCTGGTCGACAACAACAATACCGTGCTGGCCGACGTCAAACGACCCGAGCTGCAGAACAGTTACCGTTTCATCAGCGACTTTCTGTTTGGCGCCCAGCGCCGGTTCGAAGACCGCCTCTACCTGGATCATCTGCCCAACGAATCCCTGGGCGTGCTGCGACTGGACGTCGACACCTATGCTTTCGGCAGTCGCTTCCTGCGTCGGGCCGAGGTCACATTGCTCAACGGGTTCGCTCGCAGCCTGATCCTGACCGGCCTGCTACTGGCCCTGTTCTACGTGATGCTGACCAAGCCCCTGGTACGGGTCATCCGCGAACTGAGCAGCCGCGACCCGGGCAGCAACGAACAGAGCAGCCTGGAATGCCCTACCGGCCACCAATACGATGAAATCGGCGTACTGGTGTCGGTCGCCAACCAGCAGTTCGAAAACATTTCCACCGAAATCCAGCAGCGGCGCATGGCGGAAAATCGCCTGACCGAATACCTGGCACAGTTGGAAAACATCGTCTCGGCCCGCACCGCCGAACTCAAGGCCATCAACGCCCGCCTCAGCCAGTCCAACGAAGAGCTGGAAGTGGCCAGGCGTACCGCCCTGGACATGGCCGAAGCACGCTCCGCGTTCCTGGCCAGCATGAGCCATGAGATTCGCACACCGCTGAATGGCTTGCTGGGCATGATCGCCCTGTCCCTTGACGGCCCCTTGACCGCCGAACAACAGCAACAGCTCTCGATCGCCCATGACTCCGGCAAAGTGTTGGTCGAGCTGCTGAACGACATTCTCGACCTGTCGAAATTCGATGCCGGCCAACTGGAACTCGAACGCATTCCGTTCGATCTCGGCTCCCTGATCGAAGACACGGCCAACCTGCTTTCACAGAATGCCGCCCCCAGCGTCGAGCTGGCCTGCCTGATTGAACCGCAGTTCCCGGCGCAGGTGCTCGGCGACCCGACCCGGGTGCGCCAGATCGTCAGCAACCTGCTGTCCAATGCCCTCAAATTCACCCGATTCGGCCGGGTCGATGTGCGATTGAGCGCTTATGAAGACGGAGTGCGGATCGTGGTCTGCGATACTGGCATCGGCATTCCCCAGGATGCCCAGGCGAGAATCTTCCAGCCATTCACCCAGGCTGGCGCCGGCATTACCCGTCAGTTCGGGGGCACCGGGCTGGGCCTGGCGCTGACCAACAACCTCTGCGAAGCCATGCAGGGCCGCTTGACGATCAGCTCCGAAGCCGGTTTCGGCAGCCAGTTCTGCGCCGACCTGCCCCTGCCCTGCCATACCCCGGCGGCGCCGGTCGAACCCTTGCGTGGCAATATCGTCGCCATTACCGCCAACAGCAGCGGACTGGCCGAGTTGCTGGACATGCTGCTGCCCACCTGGGGGTTGGACTACCTGAGACGCTCCGTGGATGACAATTTGCTGGGCCTCAAGCCAGATGTCCTGATTACCGACTGCCCTGAATGCCTGTTCAACTTGCGGCCAACCTTCAACGCACCGATCCTGCTCGTCACCGCCTACGGCAGCTTCATGCCCAGCGAACAGGCCGTCGCCCTGGCCCCCCTGCTCCAACAGGCCCGGCCACTGGCGCGTCATGCGCTGTATCAGATCCTGCGTCGTGCCCTGCAAAGCGAGACGACCATCATCAATGACACGCAGATCGAGGCCCTACCGCCGTCCAGGCGCGCACGGGTGCTGCTGGTGGAAGACAATCCGGTCAATCAACTGGTCGCCAAAGGCATGCTGGTCAAGCTCGGCTGCGAAGTGATTGTCGCCGCCCATGGCGCCGAGGCCTTGGATCAACTCGAACAAAACACCTTCGATCTGGTGCTGATGGACTGCAACATGCCGGTGATGGACGGCTACGAAGCCAGTCGGCAAATTCGTCGCAGCGGTCGCTGGCCGGACTTGCCGATTGTCGCGCTGACGGCCAACGCCATGCCAGAAGAGCGAGAACGCTGCCGGGGTGCCGGCATGACCGATTACCTGTCCAAGCCATTCCGCCGCGAAGAACTGGCGGCGATGCTGGATCAATGGGTGCCGACTACGTCAGCGCTTTGATCTGCCCCAGCAGATGATCGAGACCGTTACGCAGTTCCCCCAGGCGATCGAGATCAATCCCGCTGTCGCACAGCAGACGAGCCTTGAGGGGACCAACCTGCTCGCGCAACGCCAGACCCGCCGGCAGCAGGCTCAGGTGCACCTCCCGCTCGTCCCGGGCCGAACGCTGGCGCAGGACCAGGCCGAGTTGCTCCAAGCGCTTGAGCAGCGGCGTCAAGGTGCCGGAATCCAGCAGCAGCCGTTCACCCAGGGCCTTGACCGTGGGTTGTTCCGGCGCAGCGTCCTGCCACTCCCACAACACCAGCATCGCCAGGTATTGCGGGTAGGTCAGGCCGAGCTGGTCGAGCATCGGCTTGTAACCCCGGATCACCGCCCGTGAAGCGGCGTATAACTTGAAGCACAACTGGCTGTCGAGCTTCAGCGAATCGACGGGCACGTCGTTCATTTGAGCAGGGCTTCGATCTCTTGGGTCAGGTCCTGGGGTTTGGTAGTCGGGGCGAAACGCTTAACCACCTGACCGTCCTTGCCGACCAGGAACTTGGTGAAATTCCACTTGATGCCCTTGGACCCCAGCACGCCGGGCGCCCGCTGCTTGAGCTGGACAAACAGCGGATGGGCGTTGGCACCGTTGACCTCGATTTTCTTGAACAGCGGAAAACTCACGCCAAAATTCAGCTCGCAGAACTCGGAAATCGCCCCTTCATTGCCCGGTTCCTGTTTGCCGAACTGGTTGCAGGGAAAGCCCAACACCACCAGGCCCTGATCCTTGTAGGTCTGCCACAACTGCTCAAGCCCCTTGTACTGCGGGGTGAAACCGCACTGACTGGCGGTGTTGACCACCAGCACGGCCTTGCCGGCGAAATCGGCCAGGGTCTTTTGCTCACCCTTGATGGTGGTGCAGGGAATACTCAGCAGATTGTCGCTCATGGCAAGGCTCCTTGGTAATGGGACTGGCGTGCAAGATAGCGAGCAATTCAATTGTGTGCAATTTAATTATCCAGCCACCTCCATAGGCCCTGACACAAACCTGTGGCGAGGGGATTTATCCCCGCTGGGCTGCGCAGCAGCCCAAGGAGGGATGCATCGGCCTGATCTTTCAGGTAGACGCCTATTGGAGCTGCTACGCAGCCCAGCGGGGCGGTGCGACGTTTCGCTAAATCCCCTCGCCACAGATCTACTCTCGTGGAACGAGATCCAGGCACACCGAGTTGATGCAATACCGCAAGCCCGTGGGCGGCGGGCCGTCGGGAAATACATGACCCAGGTGGGCATCACACTTGGCGCAGACCACTTCGGTGCGGATCATGCCGTGACTGACATCCCGCACCTCCACCACCGCGCTGCCCTCGATGGGCGCGTAGAAACTCGGCCAGCCGCAACCGGAATCGAATTTGGTCTGCGAATCGAAAAGCGGCTCGTTGCAGCAGATGCAGTGGTACACACCGTCGGTCTTGGTGCCGTTGTATTTACCCGAGAACGGCCGTTCGGTGCCCTTCAACCGACAGACGTTGTATTGCTCCGGGTCGAGCATGGCGCGCCATTCCTCAAGGGTTTTCTCCAACTTTTCCATCGTCCCACCTCGGCAATTGAAAAAGCCCGATCCGACGCTTTTCCGCGGGTCGGGCGGCACGTATGATTGCGCCTCGTCAGCGCCAGTCTGGCAGTCGCGCCATGGGGATTCAAACGGATTGTGACGCCCATGCCATGTCAGGCTCGCCACAGACGCAGGATCACCAGCACGGCCGTTCACACGCCGCCTGGATCGTTCATCTTCGGGAACACATCGCCATGCAGGTCAGCAAATCGAACAAGCTCGCCAACGTCTGCTACGACATTCGCGGCCCGGTGCTCAAGCACGCCAAACGCCTGGAAGAGGAAGGCCATCGCATCCTCAAGCTGAACATCGGCAACCCGGCACCCTTTGGTTTCGAAGCGCCCGATGAAATCCTCCAGGACGTCATCCGCAACCTGCCGACCGCCCAAGGCTACAGCGATTCCAAGGGCCTGTTCAGCGCGCGCAAGGCCGTGATGCAGTACTACCAGCAGAAGCAGGTCGAAGGCGTCGGTATCGAAGACATCTACCTGGGCAATGGGGTGTCCGAGCTGATCGTGATGTCCATGCAGGCCCTGCTCAACAACGGCGACGAAGTGCTGGTACCGGCACCGGACTACCCGCTCTGGACCGCCGCCGTGAGCCTGTCCGGCGGCAACCCGGTGCATTACCTGTGCGACGAGCAGGCCAACTGGTTCCCGGACCTCGCGGATATCAAGGCCAAGATTACGCCGAACACCAAGGCGCTGGTCATCATCAACCCGAACAACCCGACCGGTGCGGTGTACTCCAGGGAAGTGCTGCTGGGCATGCTCGAACTGGCCCGCCAGCACAACCTCGTGGTGTTTTCCGACGAGATCTACGACAAGATCCTGTACGACGATGCCGTGCACATCTGCACCGCGTCCCTGGCGCCGGACCTGCTGTGCCTGACCTTCAACGGCTTGTCCAAATCCTACCGGGTGGCGGGTTTCCGCTCCGGCTGGATTGCCATCTCCGGCCCCAAGCATCATGCCCAGAGCTACATCGAAGGCATCGACATGCTGGCCAACATGCGCCTGTGCGCCAACGTACCCAGCCAGCACGCGATCCAGACGGCACTGGGAGGCTACCAGAGCATCAATGACCTGGTCCTGCCACCAGGCCGGTTGCTGGAACAGCGCAATCGCACCTGGGAACTGCTCAACGACATTCCCGGCGTCAGTTGCGTCAAGCCGATGGGCGCGCTGTATGCCTTCCCGCGGATCGACCCGAAGGTCTGCCCGATCCACAACGATGAAAAATTCGTGCTCGACCTGCTGCTGTCGGAAAAACTGCTGATCGTCCAGGGTACGGCGTTCAACTGGCCGTGGCCGGACCATTTCCGCGTCGTGACCCTGCCACGGGTCGACGATCTGGAGCAAGCCATCGGCCGGATCGGCAATTTCCTCAAGTCCTACCGACAGTAAGCCGTAGCGCGCGAGGCACCCCGCCTCGCGCGCTGTTTGATTCAGCAACATATCCGTTCCGCTGGCCCCGGCAGGGCTTCTACACTGAATCCTCAGCAGCGGACGGGCGACGCGGCCCAACGTTCACGGGGCAAGGGCGGCATCCGGCTTTTCCTCAGTGACTTTCAGAAAAGTCTTTCATTGATTTAGGACGTCTGTAGGACACAGTTTGAAATAGTCGCTGAGTTGAATAGCCTGCGGCGGCACCTTATATACCCCGCATAACGCTACATCTTTAGCATGAGGAGATTGCTACCACCATGATGCGCATCCTGCTGTTCTTGGCCACTAACCTGGCGGTCGTGCTGATTGCCAGCATCACCCTGAGCCTTTTCGGCTTCAACGGGTTCATGGCGGCCAACGGGGTTGACCTCAACCTCAATCAGCTGCTGATCTTCTGTGCGGTGTTCGGCTTCGCCGGTTCCCTGTTCTCGCTGTTCATCTCCAAGTGGATGGCGAAGATGAGCACCAGCACGCAGATCATCAGCCAGCCGCGCACTCGTCACGAGCAATGGCTGCTGCAAACCGTCGAGCAGCTGTCCCGTGAAGCCGGCATCAAGATGCCGGAAGTCGGGATTTTCCCGGCCTATGAGGCCAACGCCTTCGCCACGGGTTGGAACAAGAACGACGCACTGGTTGCTGTCAGCCAGGGCCTGCTCGAACGGTTTTCCCCCGATGAAGTCAAGGCGGTGCTGGCCCACGAGATCGGCCACGTTGCCAACGGCGACATGGTGACCCTGGCCTTGATCCAGGGCGTGGTGAACACCTTCGTGATGTTCTTTGCCCGCATCATCGGCAACTTCGTCGACAAGGTGATCTTCAAGAACGAAGAAGGCCAAGGCATCGCCTACTACGTGGCGACTATCTTCGCCGAACTGGTACTGGGCATCCTCGCCAGCGCTATCGTCATGTGGTTCTCGCGCAAACGCGAATTCCGCGCCGACGATGCCGGCGCACGCCTGGCCGGCACCAGCGCCATGATCGGCGCCCTGCAACGCCTGCGTGCCGAGCAAGGTTTGCCAGTACACATGCCCGACACCCTGAATGCCTTTGGTATCAACGGTGGCGTCAAGCAGGGCCTGGCTCGCCTGTTCATGAGCCACCCGCCACTGGAAGAGCGTATCGACGCACTGCGTCGCCGCGGCTGATCGGTTCGAGCGCAAAGAGGAAGCCCGCAACGATACGATGATCGTTCCCACGCTCTGCGTGGGAACGCCTCAACGGACGCTCCGCGTTCGGCCTTTAGGAACGCAGAGCGTCCCAGGCTGCATTCCCACGCAGAGCATGGGAACGATCACCCGCTACTCAGCGATTGGAAATCCGATAAACCCGCTCATCCAGCCTGGTCACCCCAGCCTGAATGAACTTCCAGCTTTCCTCCAACACATCCTGTTCCTGCAAGATCTCCAGCTGCCAGCGGTTCCCCAGCAGCCGCTGCACTTCATCATCACTCACGGAAAATGGCGGCCCGGGCATTTCAGCCTGGTTGTATTCAAGGGTGATCAGCAATCCGGCGCAGCCAGGCAGCAGACTTTGCAGGTGCGCCGTGTACCGCTCACGCATTTGCGCAGGCAAGGCTATCAACGCCGCGCGATCGTAAAGCGCGGCGCAACCGACCAGATCTTCCGGGCTCAAGGCAAAAAAATCACCGCAGCGGATCTCGATGCGCCCGGCACGGAACACCTTGAAAGCTCCCTCCTCGCTCACGCTCGGCGTCAACTGATGCTCATCGAAGAAATCGGTGATGGCTTTTTCCGACAACTCCACCCCCAATACCGAATGCCCTTGATCGGCAAGCCACAGCAAATCCAGGGTCTTGCCACACAATGGCACCAGCACCCGGCTGCCCTGCTCCAAACCCATTGGCGGCCAGAAACGTTGCAGGTAGGAGTTCACCTCCAACGAATGAAAACCGATCTGATTCGTTGACCAACGCTTATGCCAAAACTCGGGATCCATGATTCGCTCCAAAAATTCGATCAAAACAGGTTAAAACTTATATTAGATTTAGATCATTGACCTGGCAGAAGATAATCGCATCTTAACGCTCAGGAGCTCGTCCATGCTGCCCAGCCTGTTTATCTCCCACGGCTCACCGATGCTTGCCCTCGAGCCCGGCGACAGCGGCCCGGCGCTGGCTCACCTGGCGGCGCAATTGCCCAGGCCTACGGCCATCGTCATTGTGTCCGCCCATTGGGAAAGCAGCGAATTGCTGGTCAGCGCCAATCCACAACCGCGCACCTGGCACGACTTCGGCGGCTTCCCGCCGGCCCTGTACCAGGTGCAGTACCCCGCGCCGGGAGAGCCAGAACTGGCAGCCCGGGTAGCGGACCTGCTCAACGCCGCGCACCTGCCGGCACGTCTCGACGCCCAGCGGCCGTCCGACCACGGTGTCTGGGTACCGTTGTCCTTGATGTACCCCCAGGCCGACATCCCGGTGGTGCAAGTCTCCCTGCCCAGCGACCAGGGGCCCGTGCTGCAGACCCGGGTCGGCCAGGCGCTTGCGAGCCTGCGTCAGCAGGGCATCCTGTTGATTGGCTCCGGCAGTATCACCCACAACCTGCGTGACCTGGACTGGAACGCCGGCCCCGAGAGCGTCGAGCCCTGGGCAAAGGACTTTCGCGACTGGATCGTGGAGAAGCTGGCAGCCGGCGACGAGGCCGCCCTGCATGATTACCGCCACCAAGCCCCCAATGCCGTGCGCAGCCACCCCAGCGACGAGCACCTGTTGCCGCTGTATTTCGCCCGGGGTGCTGGCGCAAGATTCAGCCTGGTCCATGAGGGATTCACGATGGGAACACTGGGGATGGACATCTACCGGTTCGATTGACAGGCGAACCGGGTCGCTCCTTCGCGAGCAAGCCCGCTCCCACAGGGTTTGGGATGGCGGCAGAGATCCCATGTGGGAGCGAGCCTGCTCGCGAAAGGGGCAACACTATCAACCGACCGAACACTAAACGACAGGCATAAAAAATCCCCGAACCAGTCGGGGATTTTTCATGCTCGATCAATCAACCCAAGGGTCGATCAGTCTTCGCGATAACGACGCAGCTTGAGTTGCTTGCCGGCTACGCGAGTGTCCTTGAGCTTGGTCAGCAACTTCTCCAGACCATCTTCCGGCAGTTCCACCAGGCTGAAGCTGTCACGCACCTGGATGCGACCGATGGCTTCACGGGCCAGGCCACCTTCATTGAGGATCGCGCCCAGCAGGTTCTTGGCGGCGATGCCGTCACGGGCACCCAGGGCGGTACGGCAACGGGCACGGCCTTCGGCCAGCGGGATCGGTGCACGACGCTCACGGTCGCCACGGTCCGGACGGTCCCCGCTACGCTCGGGACGATCGCCACGTGGTGCGCTGTTCGGCACCAAAGGACGTTCCTTCTCGATTGCAGCCAGGTTCAGTGCCTGACCATTGGTGGCCTTGCGCAACAGGGCGGCGGCCAGGGCGCGCGGGCTGCAACCGATGTCGGCAGTCAGGCGATCGAGCAGATCACCGTGGGTCGATTCGGCGTCAGCCACCAGCGGCGACAGGCTGTTGGTCAGCTTCTTGATGCGAGCATCGAGAACGGCCTGGGCGTCCGGCAGGCGAACTTCAGCCACCTTCTGCCCGGTAACACGCTCGATGACCTGCAGCATGCGGCGCTCACGCGGAGTCACCAGCAGCAGCGCACGACCTTCGCGACCAGCACGACCGGTACGGCCGATACGGTGAACGTAGGATTCCGGATCGTACGGCATGTCCACGTTGAACACGTGGGTGATGCGCGGAACGTCCAGGCCACGGGCAGCCACGTCGGTCGCCACAACGATGTCCAGGCGGCCATCCTTGAGGGAGTCGATCACGCGCTCACGCTGGTTCTGGGCAATGTCACCGTTCAGCGCAGCGGCTTTGTAGCCTTTGGCTTCCAGGGCGCTGGCCAGGTCCAGGGTCGCTTGCTTGGTGCGCACGAACATGATCAGGGCGTCGAAGTCTTCCACTTCCAGCAAGCTGAGGACTGCGGAGGTCTTCTGGTCGGCGTGAACCAACAGGTGGGCCTGTTCGATCGCGGTGACGGTCTGGGTCTTGCTCTGGATCTTGACGTGTTTCGGGTCCTTCAGGTGACGCTCGGCGATCGCACGGATCGACTGCGGCAGGGTGGCCGAGAACAGTACGGTCTGACGGGTTTCCGGCATGGCCTTGAAGATCACTTCCAGGTCATCCATGAAGCCCAGCTTGAGCATTTCGTCGGCTTCGTCGAGAACCAGGTGGTTCACGGTGGCCAGGACTTTTTCGTCGCGACGCAGGTGGTCGCACAGACGGCCCGGGGTGGCGACAACGATCTGTGCGCCATTACGGATGGCTTTCAATTGTGGGCCCATCGGCGCGCCGCCGTAGACAGCCACAACAGTTACACCCGGCATTTGCTTGGCGTAGGTTTCGAAAGCAGTTGCAACTTGCAGCGCCAACTCACGGGTTGGGGCCAGGATCAGAGCTTGCGGCTCGCGCTTGGACGGATCAATGCGGTGCAGGATAGGCAAGGCGAACGCGGCGGTCTTACCCGTACCGGTTTGCGCCTGACCAATCATATCGTGACCGGCGAGAATGATCGGGATCGACTGCTGCTGAATGGCCGAAGGCTCTTCATAGCCGGTAGCGACTACTGCAGCGACAATATTGGGATGAAGTTCAAGAGCGGCGAAGCCGCCGATTTCCTGGGTCATGGGTCTGCCTCTAAGTGCATCCGCAAAGACCCATGCTCCAAAGCTGCACATGCCGTGTTGAGACTCAAGAGTCGCCCTGGCAGCTTTGTCGGCGGGGATTTGCGAAAACGAATGAATGAAAAAGAACGTCGTGGAAGCATCCGTTGTGGGGACATGCAACCGAAGCTGGCTTCGAAAAATTGCGCTACCTTGACGCGGCCCGGCTAAAGGCCGGCGCGCACTATACCGGAATTCGCCTGAAAAGGGAGATTTTTTTAGAGCCACTAAACCGGTTCACCTATGTGGCGAGGGGATTTATCCCCGCTGGACTGCGAAGCAGGCCCATAGGGTTTTAAAGCCAACGCCTGCTTCGCAGCCGAGCGGGGATAAATCCCCTCGCCACAGGATTCTCGGTTGTATCAGGTTGCCGGTCGGATAGCCTTGATCAACGGCAGCAACGAGTAGCCCAGCCGTGGCGCCAACGCTTCGGCGCGGGCGATCAGTCCTTCCATGTCCATCGCCTGCTCCAGGTCCGCCGGCACGATCAGGATCACATTGCCCTCCTTCACCGGCAGTTCCCAGTAGTGCCGGTGGTACAAGCCACGCAACAACGCCGCGCCCAACGGCTTGCCATCGTCGGTGGCCCACTGGTTGATCACCAGCCAGCCACCGGGGTTCAGCCGCTTCTGGCAGTTTTCCAGGAATCCCCAGGCCAGGTGACCGACGCCGGGGCCGACATCGGTGTAGAGGTCGACAAAGATCAGGTCCGCAGGCTCTGCGGTTTCCAACAACTCCAAGGCATCGCCGACACGGATGTACAGCCGCGGATCGTCATCCAGCCCCAGGTACTCGATGGCCAGGCGCGGCACATCGGGGCGCAGTTCGATAGCCTCGACGTCTTCCAGCGGCAGGAACCTGAGACAGGCCTGGGTCAACGTACCGGCGCCCAACCCTAGGAACAGCGCGCTTTCCGGCTGCTCGTGGCACAACGCGCCGATCAGCATCGCGCGGGTGTAGTCATATTCGAGCCAGCTAGGATCGGCCGTGAACACGCAGCTCTGCTCGATGGCATCGCCGAATTCGAGAAACCGGTAATCGGCCACTTCGAAGACCCGGATCATGCCGAACTCGTCGTGCACCTCGGCGAGCAGATGCTCGACGCGCTCCTCTGTCATTTCATCTCCTGATGCTTGCCGGGCGGGCTGCGGCAAAAGCGCAATTGTCGGCCAAGCGACGGGAACAGGTCACGCACTAATTTGCTGATAACATGGCCGTCCGAGCGTCAACCACCTAGAGATCACGATGAGCCAACCCTGGAGCCCTGACAGCTGGCGCGCCCTGCCGATCCAGCAACAACCCCGCTACCCCGACGCAGCGCACCTGCTGCAAGTCGAGCAGACCCTCGCCAGCTATCCGCCGCTGGTGTTTGCCGGGGAAGCCCGGGAACTGCGCCGCCAGTTCGCCGAAGTCACCCAGGGCCGGGCCTTTTTGCTGCAAGGCGGCGATTGCGCCGAAAGCTTCGCGGAGTTCTCCGCGGCAAAGATCCGCGACACCTTCAAGGTGCTGCTGCAAATGGCAATCGTCATGACCTTTGCCGCCGGTTGCCCGGTGGTCAAGGTCGGGCGCATGGCCGGGCAGTTCGCCAAGCCACGTTCGGCCAACGATGAAACCATCGACGGCGTGACCCTGCCGGCGTACCGAGGCGATATCGTCAACGGCATCGGCTTCGACGAGCAGAGTCGCGTACCGGACCCGGAACGCCTGCTGCAGTCCTACCACCAGTCCACCGCCACCTTGAACCTGCTGCGGGCGTTCGCCCAGGGCGGGTTCGCAGACCTGCACCAGGTGCACAAGTGGAACCTGGACTTCATCGCCAACTCGGCCCTGGCGGAAAAATACAGCCATCTGGCCGACCGCATCGACGAAACCCTGGCCTTCATGCGCGCCTGCGGCATGGACAGTTCGCCGCAACTGCGCGAAACCAGCTTCTTCACCGCCCACGAAGCGCTGCTGCTCAATTACGAAGAAGCCTTCGTGCGCCGGGACAGCCTCACCAACGATTATTACGACTGCTCGGCCCACATGCTGTGGATCGGCGACCGCACCCGCCAGTTGGACGGTGCCCATGTCGAATTCCTGCGCGGCGTGAACAACCCGATCGGGGTCAAGGTCGGCCCGAGCATGAACCCTGACGACCTGATCCGCCTGATCGACGTACTCAACCCGGACAACGACCCGGGTCGGCTGAACCTGATCGCGCGGATGGGCGCAAACAAGGTCGGCGATCATCTGCCGCAGCTATTGCGCGCCGTGCAGCGCGAAGGCAAGCAGGTGCTGTGGAGTTCCGACCCCATGCATGGCAACACCATCAAGGCCAGCAGCGGCTACAAGACCCGGGATTTCGCGCAGATCCTCGGCGAAGTGAAGCACTTCTTCCAGGTCCACGAAGCCGAGGGCACCTACGCCGGCGGCATTCACATCGAGATGACCGGGCAGAACGTCACCGAATGCATCGGCGGCGCACGGCCGATTACCGAGGATGGGCTGTCGGACCGTTACCACACCCATTGCGATCCGCGGATGAATGCCGATCAGTCGCTGGAGCTGGCGTTCCTGATTGCCGAGACGTTGAAGCAGGTTCGGCGCTAACGTCCAAACGCCATCGCGAGCAGGCTCGCTCCCACAGGTGATTCGGTGCACACAATATTTGTGAACAGCACGGTCAATGTGGGAGCGAGCCTGCTCGCGATGGGGGCCGATCAACCACCGTCGATTCCAGCCAACGCCCCCCCAACCGAACCCCACTCGCCCGTTGGCAATTGAGCTGAACCCGCTCCAGTCCCAGCCAGTCGGCCATGCGCCGCAGATTCATCGCCAAGACCTGTATCCCCTCCTCGTCCAATCCCGGCTGCTCCTCATGCACGGCGTGCACCGCCAACCGGCCCTGGGCTCTCTCTGCCCGCAGGTCCACCCGAGCGGCAATACGTTCGTTGTGCAGAAACGGCAACACGTAATAGCCATACACCCGCTTGTGGGCCGGCGTGTAGATTTCCAGTCGATAACGGAAGTCGAACAGGCGTTCGGTGCGATTGCGCTCCCAAACCAGGGAATCGAACGGCGAGAGCAAAGCGCTGGTCGTCACGTTGCGGGGAATTTTCCCATCCGGCAGGCACCAGGCCGGTTGCTTCCAGCCTTGCACCTGGCAGCGCCACAACTCACCGGTTTCCTCCAGCTCGGCCAGGCGCGCACGGCTGTCGGCCGGATCGAGGCGGAAATAGTCGCGCAGATCTTTCTCGGTCCCCACACCCAATGCCCCAGCGGCATGCAACAGCAAGGCGCGTTGGGCCTGGGCCTCGTCCGGAACCGGTTGTTCCAGGACCGAGGCCGGAAGTACCCGCTCCGGCAAACCGTAGAGCCGCTCGAAGCCACGCCGCCCGGCCACCGTGACCTCGCCCGCGGCGAACAGCCACTCCAGCGCGTGCTTCTCGGCACTCCAATCCCACCAGGGGCCAGCCTTTTCCGCCCGTGTGGACAAACTGCCAGCGCCCAAGGCGCCCTGCTCCCGGACGGCCGCCAGGACGCGGCGGATGACATCCTGTCGTTCATGGCCGAATCGCGCCAGTTGTTGATAGATGCCTTCGCCACGGGCCGCGCGGGCCATGCGCCAGCGCATCAGTGGATACATCGACAGGGGCAGCAACGACGCTTCATGCCCCCAGTATTCGAACAGCGTGCGCCGCCGCCCCTGGCTCCAGGCCGCTTGATCGAGCAGATCGGGGTTGTAGTGACCGAGGCGGGAAAACAGCGGGAGATAATGCGAACGTACCAGTGCATTGACCGAATCGATCTGCAGCACGCCGAGGCGTTCGATCAGGCGGTTGAGACGTGCGGGTTGCACCGAAGCCGGCGCCAGCCGCCCATTGAATCCCTGAGCGGCCAACGCCAGACGCCGGGCCTGTTTGAGGGTAAAGGACACAGTCGCGGGCATGGAGATCTCCTTCTCTGCTCGCAACCTACCTCACCAGTCATCGATTTGTGTAGGGAGGGATGGCTCATTTGTGCATTGGGTCATCCCAGAATGGCCGAACCACTTCCTGTTCTACATCTGCACGGCTGACGCCGATGTCCTTGAGCGCCTCGTCGCTCAGACCGGCGAGCAATTCGCGCTCGTGGTGCAATTCATACCAGCGGCTAAACTTGTGCAGCAGGTCGCTGAGGGAAAAATGGAATGAATGTCTATCTATCGATACGTATCCTTTCTGACCTTTCATCGTGATGTCCTCCGTTGGGGGTGGTTCAAGTCTCGCCCCAAGGCTAAGATCAATCCAACGAATGTTTCTTATGCAATACATCTCGGAGATTGATCAATTGTCGAGTTACCCGAGCATCGATACGGAAGTGCTGCGGACCTTCGTCGCCATTGCCGACCAGGGTGGTTTTACCCGCGCCGGTGAATTGGTCAATCGCACCCAATCCGCCGTCAGCATGCAGATGAAGCGCCTCGAAGAAGATGTCTTGCAGCGCCGCTTGTTCGAGCGTGACGGCCGCCAGGTCAAGCTCACCGCCGAAGGCCAGGTGCTATTGGGTTACGCCCGGCGCATCCTCAAGCTGCACAGCGAGGTGTTCAACACCTTGCGTGAACCGCATATGGTCGGCACCGTGCGCATCGGCACGCCGGATGACTACGTGATGCGCTTCCTGCCCGGCATCCTGCAGCGCTTCGCCCAGTTCTATCCATTGATCGAGATTGAAGTGCACTGCGAATCGTCCAAGCAGTTGCTGCTGCGCCAGGACCTGGACCTGTCCATCGTTACCCGTAAGCCAGGGGATGAAATCGGCCAGTTATTGCGCAAGGAACGCTTTGTCTGGGCCGAAGCGGCGTGTTTCAGCGCCCATGAGAAAACACCGCTGCCGCTGGCAATGTTCAATAGCGATTGCTTCTGCCGTCAATGGGCCTGCAATGCGTTGGATGCCATGGGCCGCGAATACCGCGTGGCCTACAACAGTTCCAGCCTGTCGGCACTCATGGCGGTGGTGGGCGCGGGACTGGCGATCACCGCGCAATTGGAAAGCCTGCTGACACCGGACATGCGTGTGCTCGGCGAGGCCGAAAACCTGCCGGAACTGCCTGAGGCCAGCATCATGCTGATCCGCAACCTGCACAATCCGTCGCCCATCACCGAATGCCTGGCCGAGCACATCGTCGAAGGCTTCAAACTTTAAAGACGAGCAGCACCGCACACAGCACCAGAAAACCGCAGAACAGCCCGCGCAATAGCCTCTCCGGCATGGCGTGGGCGACTTTCACGCCCCAGCTGATGCTCAGCAAACCGCCAACAGCCAGTGGCAAGCCGATCCACCAGTCCACTTGATGGTGGAATGCATAGGTGGCCAGGGTCACGCCGGTACTGGGCAAGGCCAGCGACAGCGACAATCCCTGGGCGACCACCTGGGTGGTGCCGAACAGGCTGGTCAGGATCGGCGTCGCAACCACAGCGCCGCCGACACCGAACAGACCGCCCATGGTCCCGGATGCCGCCCCCAGTACACCCAGCCATGGCCAGCCATAACGCATCTGCGCAGAAGCCGGCGCGGTAGCGGTGAACATGCGGGTCAGGTTATAGGCCGCCAGGGCGACCAGGAACGCGACGAAGCCGATGCGCATGCTTTCGGCGTCGACACCTACGGCCCAGATCGAGCCGAGCCAGGCAAAGCAAAAACCCATGGACGCCAACGGCAGCACATGACGCAACTCAATGCGGTTGCGTTGGTGATAACGCCACAACGCGAGCATTACATTGGGGACCACCATCACCAGGGCGGTACCCTGAGCAATCTGCTGGTCCAGACCGAACCATACGCCCAATACCGGAATCGCGATCAGCCCACCACCGATGCCGAACAATCCCCCCAAGGTGCCCAACGCGGCCCCCAGCACCAGATACAACGCAACTTCGATCACAGACGATTCCCCCTTCATCAGAGCGTCTATCCTACGCAGTCGGCGCCAGTGGGGGAACGCAACATCTGATCAGAACGTCAGAATTATCTGGCGCCTTAAAGGTTCGCCCGCTAGATTCGTCAGGATTATCGATTGAAGGTTGTGCCATGAGCCCCCAGCGCGACACCCCCGAACCCTGCGAAGCCCTGTTGCTCGACAACCAGGTCTGCTTTGCCCTGCACTCCACGTCGCTGATGATGACCAAGGTCTACAAGCCGTTGCTGCAAGCTCTCGGCCTGACCTATCCCCAGTATCTGGCGATGATGGTGTTATGGGAAAAAGACGGATTGACCGTCGGTGAAATCAGCACACGCCTGCTCACCGACCCCGGCTCGCTGACGCCGCTGCTCAAGCGCCTGGAAGCCGAAGGCCTGCTGAGCCGCACCCGTAGCCGGGAAGATGAACGCGTGGTGATCGTCGAACTCACCGAACAGGGCCGCGCCCTGCGGGAGAAGGCCCTCGATATTCCACAGTGCATCCTTGGCGCCAGCGGCCAGACCATGGAACAGCTGAAGAAGCTGCAACTGGAGCTGCAGGCGCTGCGCAGCCACTTGCAGGACAGCCTGTAACCCCATCTCCAGGGGGGAGCCCATTCGCGAAGACATCATCTTCCCCCCTTCAACTGACCCACCGCTATCGCGAGCAGGCTCGCTCCCACAGGGAAGTTGTGGTGGACGCTATTCCCGAGAACATCCCAGAACCACTGTGGGAGCGAGCCTGCTCGCGATGGCGTCACTCCAGCCTCCGCTAAAAAAATTTCATCCAATCAAACAGCTCTAACTCAAGGCTTTCATGGCTATTGAGTCTGAAAAGCAGGACCTCGACCAAAAATTTATCTTGCGCGCTAAATATTAGCGAACTATATTCGCCTCACACCTACTTAGCGCGCAAACATTTAGCGCGATACGACCAACCCAGAAACGAGGCTCTCATCATGCAAACTCTCTACACCGCAATCGCAACCTCCACCGGCGGCCGTGACGGTCGTGCGATCTCCAGCGACAACATCCTCGACGTCAAACTCGCCACCCCCAAGGAGCTCGGCGGTGCCGGCGGTGCGGCAACCAACCCGGAACAACTGTTTGCCGCCGGCTATTCGGCCTGCTTCATCGGCGCCCTGAAATTCGTCGCCGGCCAAAGCAAACGCAAAATCCCGGACAGCGCCTCGATCACCGCCCATGTTGGCATCGGTCAGATTCCCGGCGGTTTCGGCCTCGACATCGACCTGCACATCAGCTTGCCCGGCCTGGACCAGACCGACGCGCAAAGCCTGGTGGACGCGGCTCACCAGGTCTGCCCGTACTCCAACGCCACCCGCGGCAACGTTGATGTTCGCCTGCACGTGACCGTTTAAACCCACCGATCCGGACCGAACCCAAGGAGATTCCCATGAACACGTTCACCAAGGCCCTGACCGGCACCCTTCTCGCACTTGGCGTCAGCAGCGCCTTCGCCGACGGCATCGTCGAGCACAATACCCAGGCGTTTCTCGATGCATTGAATGCCGGCACCGGCAAGCCCCTGGAACAACTGTCGCCGAAGGATGCCCGCGCAGTACTGGTCGGTGCCCAGGCGGGGGTGAAACTGACGTTGCCCAAGGCGGATGTCAGCGAGAAGACCATCCAGGTCGATGGCCAGTCGATCAGCCTGACCATCGTCCGCCCGGCCGGGGTCAAGGGTGAGTTGCCCGTGTTCATGTTCTTCCACGGCGGTGGCTGGGTCCTGGGAGATTTCCCGACCCACGAACGCCTGGTTCGGGACCTGGTGGCGGGGTCGGGTGCCGTGGCGGTGTTCGTCAACTACACGCCCTCCCCCGAGGCGCATTACCCGGTGGCGATCAACCAGGCCTATGCCGCGACGAAATGGGTGGCCGAGCATGGCAAGCAGATCAATGTCGACGGCAAGCGCCTGGCCGTGGCGGGTAACAGCGTCGGCGGCAACATGGCAGCCGTCGTGGCCTTGATGGCCAAGGACAAGGGCACGCCAGCGATCCGCTTCCAGGCGCTGTTATGGCCGGTGACCGATGCAAACTTCGAGACCGCGTCCTACAACCAATTCGCCGAGGGACATTTCCTCAGCAAGAACATGATGAAATGGTTCTGGGACAACTACACCACCGATGCCGGGCAACGTAACGAGATCTATGCCTCGCCGCTGCGGGCCAGCACCGCACAACTCAAGGGCCTGCCGCCCGCGCTGGTACAGACCGCCGAGGCCGATGTACTGCGCGATGAAGGTGAAGCCTATGCGCGCAAACTGGATGCGGCCGGCGTGCCGGTCACAGCGGTACGCTACAACGGCATGATTCACGACTATGGCTTGCTCAACGTGGTCAGCCAGGTGCCGGCAGTGCGTTCGGCAATGCTGCAGGTGTCTGAAGAGTTGAAACAGCATCTGAAATGAAGGATGGCGAAGGGACTGACAGGCCCCCGCAGAAATGAAAAAAAAGCCCGACTCAATGGTCGGGCTTTTTTTTCATACACAAGACTTCGCTTATTTAGCGCGGCCTTTGTAGGAGCCGCCTTCGCGGGTATCGATCTCGATCATGTCGCCGATTTCGATGAAGTCAGCAACCGACAACTCGGTACCGTTCTTCAGTTTGGCAGGCTTCATCACCTTGCCGGAAGTGTCGCCGCGAGCGGAACCTTCGGTGTAGTCAACCTGACGCACGATGGTGGTCGGCAGCTCTACGGAAACCAGACGGCCTTCGAAGAACACGGCTTCGCAGACGTCGGTCATGCCTTCTTCCACGAATGGCAGAACGCTTTCGATGTCTTCGGCGTTCAGCTCGTACATGGTGTAGTCAGTGGTGTCCATGAACGTGTAGGAGTCGCCGCTGATGAAGGACAGGGTCGCTTCCTTGCGGTCGAGGATCACGTCGTCCAGTTTGTCGTCCGCACCGTAAACGGTTTCGGTCTTGTAACCGGTCAGCAGGTTTTTCAGCTTGGTCTTCATGATCGCGCTGTTACGACCCGACTTGGTGAATTCAGCTTTCTGAACCAGCCAAGGATCGTTGTCGATACGAATCACGGTACCGGGTTTAAGTTCTTTACCAGTTTTCATTGCGAATATCCGAATTTGGATGGGATTTACAAAAATCTAGGCCGCGTATCATATCCAATTTCCATAAAACTTCACCAGCGCCGCGGCAAGATCGGGTCGCGAGGCCTGTTCCAGACACCATGCATGGGCGTGTTCAGCCAGCACCGGCAGCTGTTCGCAGGTGGTTTTCCAGTGCCCGGACATGTCCTGACCGGCATTCCACGCCTGCCAGAGACCGCTCATCGCTTTTGCGGCGGGCTCTGCAAGCTCCTGGGTGTACAGCCTGAGAAATGCGTCGAGCTTTTCCAGATGAACGTCTTCTTCCTGTTGGTAGATATGCCAGAGGAAAGGTCGACCCGCCCATTGGGCCCGCACGAAAGAGTCTTCGCCCCGCACCGCATTGAAATCGCAGCACCACAGCAACTGATCGTACTGATCCTGACGGACGAACGGCAGCACCTGTACCGTCAGGGCGCCGCGTCGATGCAACGCACCGGCTTTGAGGTCGGCCACCCCGAGCCAACGCTCGACATCCCCCAGCACTCGCCCTTCGGGAACCAGCACATGGGACGGCCGGGCATCGCCGGCCATCGCATCGAACCAGCTGGCCAGCCCGGCATTTTCGTAGGCGAACAGCGAAATCAGCCGCGCATCCGGTGCCCGCTCGACGCCCAACCCCTGCAGGAACGTCCGTTGCGCCGCGATATCCTGTTGAAATTGCCGACGTCGCGCCAGCAACCCAGACTCACGCAGCAAGCCGCCAGTCCCCTCGCGGAAGCCGGGGAAAAAGAAATACTTCTGGACATGCCTGTATTTGACCGACGGCAACCCGTGGCAACCGATCACCCAGTCCTCGGCACTGAGGTAATCCAGGTTCATCCACAGCGGCGTGGTCTGGCGCTCCGCCATCGCGTCCATGTAGGCTCCTGGCAACTGGCAGGCAAACGCGGCGATCACCACGTCGGCGGCATCGGCGCCCAGCCAGTCCTTGGGCCAATGGCGCACATCCACGCCTTGTTGCCATTGCTCGGCCAGCGTGACGTCGATTTCCGGACACAGCCGTTCGAAGGCTCGCAGGTCATCGACCCATAGCCGGACCGCGCAGTGGTGCTCAGCCACCAATTGCCGGGCCAGACGCCAGGTGACGCCAATGTCGCCAAAGTTATCGACGACGGTGCAAAAAATATCCCAACGCACGGCCATTCCCGATTCCCTGTGGCAAAGCCTTGATTGTCCCGAATAAACCGATGATGCAGAAGAGCCGACGGCGATTAATCTTCATGCGACAATCGTCGTCTATCCATGCCTTTGCCAGGAAGCAACCATGCCCGAACACCCGCCCGCCCCGCGCCTCACCGCCTTGCAACTGACCGTCAGCATCGCCCTGGGCCTGTGGCTGGGATTCCTCGCCATCGTACTGACGGGCTGGCTGTTGTCGAAATTCGTCCTGGGCGAACAGCTCGCCCCGGTGGCTGCCGCCGTGCACCAACTGGCGCAACCGCCTGCCGTGCAACCGCCTCCCGAACCGCCGAATCCCATGTTCGAGCAATACCAGCAGAACCTTCAGCGCAACGAACAACGACAAGCCCTCGACCAGGCCCGCAGCAACCCGCGCAACCAATCCAACCCCAAGTGCCAGTTCTGGCTGGAGCAGGATCGGAACGCGCCGAGCGAGAAGACCCGCGCCAACGTTTTGCAATTCTGCGACTGACCATGAATAAACAGACCGTCCACCAACTGATCCTCGACAAGCTCAAGGTCGATCTCGACATCGCCGAACGCGCCGCGCAGACCGCCTACGAAACCGCGACCCACGAAGAAAATATCGCCGAGAACAAATACGACACCCTGGGCCTCGAAGCGTCCTACCTGGCCGCCGGGCAAGCCAGGCGCGTGGAGGAAATCCGCCAGGCCCTCGCACTCTGCCAAAACCTGACCCTCAGGCCCTATGACGCGCAGCGTGGCATCCAGGTGGGCACCCTGATCGGGCTGGAGGATGAGGATGGACGCCAGCAATGGTTGTTCCTGGGGCCGGATGCCGCGGGGCTGAAAGTGTCGCTGGTGGGGCAACCGATCACGGTCATCACCCCTCGCTCACCGCTGGGCCGGGGCCTGCTGGGCAAGTTCGAAGGGGATGAAGTAGAGATCGTCGTAGCGGGCGCCCGGCAACAGTTCGCTGTCACCGAGGCGATATAGCGACGATCAGTGCACCGGCAGCTCGACGCCCTCGAACAGCTCTTCGAGTTCCTGCTTGTTGTGGCACTGAATGGCCTTGGCCATGACTTCCCGGGTCAGGTGCGGCGCGAACTTCTCGATGAAATCGCACATGAATCCCCGCAGGAAGGTGCCACGACGGAAACCGATCTTGGTCACGCTGGACTCGAACAACTCGCTGGCATCCAGCACCACCAGGTCGCTGTCGAGCTTGGCATCGACAGCCATCTTCGCCACGATGCCCACGCCCAGGCCGAGGCGCACGTAGGTCTTGATCACGTCGGCGTCGGCGGCAGTGAACACCACTTTCGGCGTCAACCCGCGATGACTGAAGGCTTCGTCGAGTTTCGAACGGCCCGTGAAGCCGAACACGTACGTCACAATGGGGTATTCGGCCAAGGCTTCCAGGGTCAACTTCGGCAGCTTGGTCAACGGGTGGCCCTGGGGCACGGCCACGCAGCGGTTCCAGCGATAGCAGGGCATCATCACCAGGTCGCCGAACAATTCGAGGGCCTCGGTGGCGATGGCAAAATCCACCGTACCGTCAGCAGCCATTTCGGCAATCTGCATCGGCGAGCCCTGGTGCATGTGCAGCGCCACGTCCGGGTATTGCTTGATGAAGTTGCTGATCACCGGAGGCAGCGCATAGCGCGCCTGGGTGTGGGTGGTGGCGATCGACAAGGTGCCTTTTTTCTCGTTGGAAAATTCCTGGGCGATCTGCTTGATGCTTTCGACCTTGCGCAGGATCTCACCAGCCGTGGTGATGATGCGCTCACCGGCCGGGGTTACGCGGGTCAGGTGCTTGCCGCTGCGGGCGAAGACTTCGACGCCCAGTTCGTCTTCCAATAGGCGGATCTGCTTGCTGATGCCGGGTTGTGACGTGTAGAGGCTTTGTGCGGTAGCGGAAACGTTGAGGTCGTGGTGCGCCACTTCCCAGATGTAGCGCAGTTGTTGAAGCTTCATATGTATCCCTCAAAGCAGTTGGACGCCACGGGCATCAGCGGCGGTATATAACTATATGAATGGTCGCAACAATAAATCTAGAACTTTTTATAAAATGCCATCATTTAGACTCAAGCTTCGCCCTGGCGCCGACGCTGCACCAGCGGCACCAGATAGACCGGCACCCGGGCCAACTGCAAAACCCGGGCGGCGGTCCTGCCCAGGGGCGTCTCACCACTAGCCCCCTGGCAGTGACTGCCTACGATCAGTAAATCGACAGAGAGTTTCGCCGCCTGTTCGAGAATGACCTGGGAAGGATCGCCCTGAAACACCCTGACCGATCTGATCAGCTTCAAATCCTGCTGCCCCTCCCCCAGCTCCTCCCGGAAACTGTCGAGAACCCTCTGTTCGATATTGGCCATCACCGTATTCAGACCCTGGCGATGAAATTCGTTCAGCGCCTGCTCGTCGAGATAGCTTTGTAACACCGATTCGGCGAACAGCCCCATCGGTTCTACCGCATGCACTACATACAACTCGGCTTCAAACGTCCGTGCCAACGCCAAGGCATGCTGCATCACATAAGGGGCATAGAGCCCCAAGTCTGTGGCGTACAGCATCGAGCGAATCATGTGACCTCCTCGCGTGCCAGAATGGCGGAGATGGATTCAGCTTAGCAGTGCCTTGAGGAGTGCGACGGGCCCTGGAAAACGGGACAGTCAGGGCTTCACTTCGTTACTGATGCCATGGGGCACGTGACCGGTGGCGACTACCTCGCGCGCCAGTTCGCAATGGCCCGTCTGGTCGTCGAAAAACACGTCGGCGGCAAAGGCTTCGAGGAACGCGGATTTTGTCAGGCCACCGAGAAACAGTGATTCGTCCAGGCGGATGTCCCACTCGCGCAAGGTTCGGATGACCCGCTCGTGGGCCGGTGCCGAACGGGCGGTGACCAGCGCCGTGCGGATCGGGCAGGCATCCTCCGGGAACTCCCGTTGCAGTGCATTGAGCGCCGCCAGGAAACCCTTGAATGGCCCACCGCGCAACGGCTCGCGGGCTGACTGCCGTTCGCTGGCCTGGAACGCCTCGAGACCACCGGTCTGATAGACACGTTCCGACTCATCGGAGAACAGCACCGCATCACCATCGAAGGCAATGCGCAGCTCCTCACTGGCAGCGCGGCTGGCACCGCCCGACAGAATGGTGGCCGCAGCGAAGCCGGCGTCCAGGGCACTGCGCACGTCTTCGGCATGGGTGGACAAGAACAGATCACAGCCGAATGCCTTGAGGTAGGGATAAGGACTGCGTCCGCCGACGAACGCGGCGCGGGAAATCGCCAAGCCATAGTGGTGGATCGAGTTGAACACCCGCAGGCCCGTGTCGGCGCTGTTGCGCGACACCAGAATCACCTCGACCCGGGCACGCCCCAGGTGCTCGTTGAGGCTCAGCAGCTTCTGCACGAGGGCGAACGCGTCGCCGGGTTCGAGGACTTCGTCTTCATGCTCGATCTGATACTGCCGATAGGCCTCGACACCTTCCGACAGATACACCTTGTGGCTTTCGCTCAGGTCGAACAGCGCCCGCGACGAAATCGCCAGCACCAGTTTGTCATCGATGTTGCTTGCCATGTCGCTCCCCTTCGCCCGATCAGCGGTTGCGCCGATCCATGAACGCCAACGCCTGGTACAAGGCTTCCATTTTCGGCAGATCACACCCCGCCGCTTTCGCCGACGCCAATGGCCGGCCGTAGATCGCGTCCAGTTCGAGCACGCGCTTGTGGGAATAATCGTGATACATGCTCGGCCAGTAATCGGCCATCTTTTCGGTCATCGCGAACAAATACCCGGCGTAATCCGGTGCAATGTGATGTCCGCAAGCCTGGGCGCCGCGTACCACTTCGGCCATCAACGCCTGGATCAGCCCACGGCTGTGGTGGTCGGCCATCAGCGGCGTGGTGCTGGCCCCCAGCAGGACCGAAAGACCGTTGTAGGGCACGTTCCACACCAGTTTCTGCCAGCGCGCCTGTTGCAGGTCGGGCATCGCCTGGGAATCCACGCCGGCTGTCCGGAACAGCCCTGCCGCTGCGTCGACAACCGCCATGCGTTCAGTCTGGTCCCGGCATGGACCGCTGTGATAGCCGATGTTGACCGAGCCGAGGGCCTGGTGGGCGACGACACCTGGGCCAACGCGGTGTACGCAGATCAGGCACAGGCCGCCCAACAGATGCAGCGACTCGGGCAGCAAGGGGCGAAGTCGCTCTTCGACATCGAGGCCGTTCTGCAGCAGCAGGACCTTCGCACCGTCAGCCGCCGCCTGGATAATGGCCGGGGCCAGGTCCGCGTTGCTGGTGGTCTTGGCACCGACCAGCAACCAGTCGCAGGGCGGCATGTCGACTGCGCTGCTATACGCCTGGACCGGATCGAGGCTCAAGGGCCCGTGGACCGCGCTGTCGATACGCAAGCCATTCTCGGCCACCGCTGCGAATTCGCTGCGCAATAAGAAGTGCACATCAAAACCGGCGCGCGCCAGCATGACCCCATAGAACCCGCCGATTGCCCCGGTACCGATCATCCCGATCCTGGGTTTTACGCCTGCCTGCATCTTTGCGACTCCTCTTGTAAAGCTGTGGGAGCAAGGCTTGCCCGCGATAAAGTCTACGCGGTTTACCTTGAAACCGAGGCGCCTTCGTCGCGGGCAAGCCTTGCTCCCACAAAAGCTGGGATAAATCCCCTTGAAACCGGCCTCAGCCCATTGTCGAGCAACCTCGTAACGCGCTAAGGTTCGGCTCCCCGACGCGCTTAAATCCGCTGTGCACCGCCGCGCGGGGATCGCTGGCGGCCGGCACCCGTGACCTGACGAGTAACACGATGGCTGATTTACCGATCAATGACCTTAACGTCGCCTCCAACGAGACCCTCATCACGCCTGACCAGCTCAAGCGCGATATCCCCCTGAGCGACGCTGCCCTGCGCACCGTGACCAAGGGGCGGGAAGTCATCCGCAACATTCTCGACGGCACCGACCATCGCCTGTTCGTGGTCATCGGGCCCTGCTCGATCCATGACATCAAGGCCGCCCACGAATATGCCGAGCGCCTGAAAGTGCTGGCAGCGGAAGTCTCCGATACCTTGTATCTGGTCATGCGGGTGTATTTCGAGAAACCCCGGACCACCGTCGGCTGGAAAGGCCTGATCAACGACCCGTACCTGGACGACTCGTTCAAGATCCAGGATGGCTTGCACATCGGTCGCCAACTGCTGCTGGACCTGGCCGAGATGGGCCTGCCCACCGCGACCGAAGCCCTGGACCCGATCTCCCCGCAATACCTCCAGGACCTGATCAGTTGGTCCGCCATCGGCGCGCGCACCACCGAATCCCAGACCCACCGAGAGATGGCCTCCGGCCTGTCTTCGGCCGTGGGCTTCAAGAACGGCACCGACGGCGGCCTCACCGTCGCCATCAACGCCCTGCAATCGGTTTCCAGCCCTCACCGCTTCCTCGGCATCAACCAGGAAGGCGGCGTGTCCATCGTCACCACCAAGGGCAATGCCTACGGTCACGTGGTGCTGCGCGGTGGCAACGGCAAGCCCAACTACGATTCGGTCAGCGTCGCGCTGTGTGAGCAGGCGCTGAACAAGGCGAAGATCAAGCCGAACATCATGGTCGACTGCAGCCACGCCAACTCCAACAAGGACCCGGCGCTGCAACCCCTGGTGATGGAGAACGTGGCCAACCAGATCCTGGAAGGCAACCAGTCGATTATCGGCCTGATGGTCGAGAGTCACCTGAACTGGGGCTGCCAGGCGATTCCGAAAGACCTCGCCGACTTGCAGTACGGCGTGTCCATCACCGACGCCTGCATCGACTGGAGCGCGACTGAAAACACCCTGCGCAGCATGCACGCCAAACTCAAGGACGTGCTGCCAAAGCGTCAGCGCAGCTGAGGCCAATCACCGCACAATAAAAAACGCCGGGCTTTCAACCCGGCGTTTTTTATTGTGGAATCCGTTGCGTCAGAGCTTCGCCGCGTGCCGCTGGTGCCGCTCCATGTAGCGCTCCACATAGGAGCAGGACGGGATCACCGTGTAGCCCATATCTTCGGCGTACTGCAGCGCCTTCTCGGTCAGTGCTGCCGCAATCCCTCTGCCACGCAAGGCGTTGGGCACGAACGTCCGATAGATATCCAGGGTCTGCTTGCCCAGGTCCATATAGGTCAGATAGGCACGATGACCGTCCACAGTGGTCTCGAACTGATGACCAGCCTGGTCATGGTGGATGGACAACGCCTCGCTCATCACTACTCCTCGCGGGTCTGAATGCTGACCCCTACCTTACCGATGTTTTTCCGGCGAAGGAACATCTACGCCACCCCGTGCCTGTCCGGTCACCGAGCGCAAAAAAATCAATCACTCAAACCCGAGCACGTCGTGAATAGTAGGCACCAATGACGCAAATGCTCAAGGCACACCTGTCATTGGAGGGTAGCCTCGTCGGATTTAGCGAAGGCGCAATAGCTGAACATCGCCAGTTGTTGAGTCTTGAGACGAGCGCGCGTAGTTAAAGTCACCACTCCTACCAATAAAGATGCCCGGGACGCTGCGCAAAAAATGAACAAAAGTGTAGGCGAATCAATAAACAGCGACTTTAGCGACCCTGCCGGAGTTCCTCTCGCCAGCGGAACTTTTGTGCACTGACGCGCTCCATTCAAGGGCTTGGCGCTGTGTATTTTTTAAACAACAGCAAGAAAAGTTGCTCGAAAAAGAATCACCGCCTACAATTTTTTTGCTTCTTGCGCTACGTCAGTTTACTTACTACAAGTAATGGGTAGTATGTACGCCGGCTAACTCCTCACTCTGAGGAGACAGTCACTAAATAGAAAGTCCTTGAAGGGGAACACGATGAACAACGTTCTGAAATTCTCTGCTCTGGCCCTGGCCGCAGTTCTGGCTACCGGTTGCAGCAGCGCATCGAAAGAAACCGAAGCACGTCTGACTGCTACCGAAGACGCAGCAGCTCGCGCCCAAGCTCGTGCAGACGAAGCCTACCGTAAAGCTGATGAAGCTCTGGCTGCTGCTCAAAAAGCACAACAGACTGCTGACGAAGCTAACGAGCGTGCTCTGCGCATGCTGGACAAAGCTAGCCGCAAGTAATAGTCCCTCGGGATTGTTATCGAGCCGACCCATTTTTTGGGTCGGCTTTTTTATTGCCTGGTGTTTTCCCCGGGCAATAAAAAACCCGCCGGCATCGCAAAACGCCGGCGGGTCGAAACAGAACCTTACTGCTGCAAGTCGATCGGTGCGCTCGAAACCATCGGTGCCGACGCATTTGGCACGGCGATCTCGACCGGCAGGCCATCTTCGGCAGCCACCACGTCACGCACCACGTTCCAGTCCATGCGCAGGTTGCTGGTGATGTCTTCACGCTTGAGCATCGCGTTGATCACCGCGGTGTGCTTGTCCACCACCGACGGGTTGCCCTTGTCGTCCAGCGGTGTATGGGCTTCCAGGTAAACCTTGCCGCCACTTAAGCCCAGCTTGTAGGGGTCGTTGATGATCCGCACCGACGTGCCCACCGGCACCATGCCGGCCATCTCCAGAACGTTGTTGTTGAACATCCGGAAGCAACCGTGGCTGGTGCGCATGCCGATACCGAATTTCTTGTTCGAGCCGTGGATCAGATAGCCCGGGGTGCCCAGGGTGAACTTGAAAGGCCCCAGCGGGTTGTCCGGGCCAGCCGGCACCACATTCGGCAGCGGGTCGCCATCGGCGGCATGCTCGGCCTTGATCGAGGCCGGTGGGGTCCAGGTCGGGTTCGGCGTCTTGGCCGTGATGCTCGTGTGGGCGATTGGCGAGCCCCAACCTTCACGGCCGATCCCCAGCGGGAAGGTGTAGACCACGTTCCGGCCCTTGGGGAAGTAGTAGAGGCGGTACTCGGCAAGGTTGATCACGATGCCTTCGCGCGGACCTGGCGGCAGGATGAAACGGGTCGGCAGCACGATCTCCGTACCGGCGCCCGGCAACCAGGGGTCGACGCCCGGGTTGGCGGCGACCATCTCGGTGTAACCCAGGTCATAGGTCGTGCCCAGGTCGGCGAAGGTGTCTTCGTATTTGGCCTTGATCACTTGTACCTGGCCGACAATGTCCTCACCCGGCGGTGGCAGGGGCAGCTGCAGTGCAGCAACGGGTCCCGCCATACACAAGGCGGCAAGAGACAGGCAGCGGGCGACGGCAGGCAAGCGCAGCAACATCCGGGACATCCTTCGCAGATCGAATAGAGGTATTAAAACGGCGATTGTACACCGCAGGCCGGTATTACGGGGAGAGCGGCGATGGCACGTCCGATATGCAGCAATATGGGACTCGATATGCCCCTGTGGGAGCCAAGCTTGCTCGCGATAGCGACAGACCAGCCAACATTGTTGCTAAGTGACTTAGCACAATCGCGAGCAAGCTTGGCTCCCACAGTTTGTGGCTTAACTGACTGGCATCAGGGCAAGCCTTGCTCCCACAGTCCCCCCAAGGGCATGCCTTTAATCCTGCGATCACAGCTCGAACCGCAGCTCCGGCCAGATCGGTGAGGTACCGCGCTTCTGGGACTCAAGGATCGCCCGGCACAGCGAGCACAGGCGATGATCCTGGAATATCCGGCGATCAACGCCAGACCAGCGCGGCTGGGCCGGCAGCAGGCTGCCGCAGAGGGTCCGGTCCGCCGAACCACCGAGCTCCAGCTGCCGGGTCACCAGATGCACCCGCACTTCCTGGCAGGCGAACAGGTCCAGCTGTTCGTCAGGCTCGATCAGTTGGTAGGCAAACAAGGACCAGGCGGGACGCGGCATCGGGGGCTCCAAATCGGGGGCGCCACATTAGCCGAAAGCCCGCCTGTAGAAAAGCGTCAAAGCAGCGGTTTCAGTGTCGGCCAGACATTTTCCAGCAACTTGCCCTGGGCCGCGACGGACGGGTGCAATCCGTCGCCCTGCATCATCCCCGGAACCCCACCGATGTCCTGGAGGAAAAACGGCACCAGCGGCACTTTTTTCTCATCGGCCAGAGCGCTATAGACTTTGGCGAAGGCATCGGTGTAGCGCCGACCGTAGTTGGGAGGCAGCTGCATACCCAGCAGCAACACCTTTGCACCGCTGGCGCGGGAGGCGTCAATCATCGCTGCAAGGTTTTGTTGCAATTGTGTTGGCGGCTGTCCGCGCAAGCCATCGTTGCCGCCCAACTCCAGGATCACCAGGTCCGGCTTATGGGCTGCAAGCAGCGCCGGCAGCCGCGCCTGGCCTCCTGCGCTGGTGTCGCCACTGATGGACGCATTGACCACTTTGTCGTCAAAACCCTCGGCCTTGAGCCGTTGTTCGAGCAATGACACCCAGCCTTGCCGGGTATCCAGGCCGAAAGCCGCGCTGATACTATCGCCAACGATCAGGACTGTACCCGCCGCTGCGTTCTGGGCCATGCACATCAAGGCCAGGCCGGCACTCAAAAACCACACACGCATCGGATTCTCCATGGGCTCAAGCATTCTCACCGCGAAGGACCTTAGCAAAGTGGTTCCCAGCGCGGAAGGTGAACTGACCATCCTGCACGAACTCAGCCTGGAACTGAACAAGGGCGACAGCCTGGCCATCGTCGGCGCCTCCGGTTCCGGCAAATCCACTCTCCTGGGCCTGCTGGCCGGCCTGGACCTGCCCAGCAAGGGTGAAGTGACCCTCGCCGGGCAGGCCCTCAGTGCGCTGGACGAAGACCAGCGGGCGCGAATCCGCGCCGAGCATGTCGGCTTCGTCTTCCAGTCGTTCCAACTGCTCGACAGCCTCAATGCGCTGGAAAACGTCATGCTGCCGCTGGAGCTGGACGGTCGCAAGGATGCCCGCGAACGCGCCACGGAACTGTTGCAACGGGTCGGCCTGGGCCAACGCCTCACCCACTCGCCGCGCCAGCTCTCCGGTGGCGAGCAGCAGCGCGTGGCCATTGCCCGCGCCTTCGCCGCCGAGCCCGACGTGCTTTTCGCCGACGAGCCCACCGGCAACCTCGACAGCCACACCGGCGAGCGCATCAGTGATCTTTTGTTCGAACTGAACAAGGAAAGCGGCACGACCCTGGTGCTGGTCACCCATGACGAACGCCTGGCCCATCGTTGCCGGCGCCTGATCCGACTTGAAGCCGGCCAGATGGTCGCCCCCCTGGAGCCTTGATGGCACGCTTGCCGCTGTTGCGCCTGTTCAGTCTCGCCGTCCGTCAATTGCTGCGCGACGCCCGCGCCGGCGAGTTGCGTGTGTTGTTCTTCGCCTTGCTGGTCGCGGTGGCGGCAAGCACCGCCATCGGCTACTTCGGCGCCCGTCTCAACGGCGCGATGATGCTGCGCGCCACCGAATTCCTCGGTGCGGACCTGCTGCTTGAAGGCAGCTCGCCTGCCCGCCCCGAACAGATCCGCAGCGGCACTGAGCTGGGTCTGGAGCACGCTCTTGTCGTGGAGTTCTCCAGCGTCGTCGCCACCGACAACGGTATCCAGCTGTCCAGCGTCAAGGCTGCCGACGACCTCTACCCGTTACGCGGCGAACTGAAAAGCGCCCCGTCCCCCTTCGCCCCGGAAGAATCCGGAGGACGACCGAACCCGGGCGAGGCGTGGGTCGAAGCCCGACTACTGACAGCACTGGACCTGAAGATCGGCGACAGCATCGATGTCGGCAACACCACCTTGCGCCTGAGCCGGGTGCTGACTTACGAACCGGATCGCGCCGGCAATTTCTACAGCCTCACACCCCGGGTCATGATCAACCTCAAGGACCTGGAAGCCACTGGCGTGGTACAGCCGGGCAGTCGTGTCAGCTATCGCGATCTCTGGCGAGGCCCGGCGTCCGCCCTGCAAACCTATCGCGACCTGATCAAGCCGGGCCTGGAAGCCAACCAGCGCCTGCAGGATGCCCGCGACGGCAACCGGCAGATCGGTGGCGCCCTGGGCAAGGCCGAGCGCTACCTGAACATGGCCAGCCTAGTGGCTGTGCTCCTGTCCGGCGTTGCGGTCGCGCTCTCCGCCAACCGTTTCGCCACCCGACGTTTCGATGCCAGTGCGCTGCTGCGCTGCCTGGGCTTGTCACGTCGGGAAACCATGGTGCTGTTCAGCCTGCAACTGACGGTACTGGGCCTGCTGGCGAGCCTCAGCGGCGCCCTGCTCGGCTGGGTCGCCCAATTGGGGTTGTTCGCCTTGCTGCATGACCTGCTACCCGCCACCGTACCGCCCGGCGGCCTGCTGCCGGCAATCGCCGGGATCGGCACCGGGCTGGTGGCGCTGGCAGGGTTCGCCCTGCCGCCCCTGGCCGCGCTGGGGCGGGTGCCGCCGTTGCGCGTATTGCGCCGGGACATGCTGCCCATCCCCTCCAGTACCTGGATGGTCTATGGTGCCGCGCTGGGTGCCCTTGGCCTGATCATGTGGCGCCTGAGCCTGGACCTGGTGCTGACCTTCGCCCTGCTCGGCGGCGGCGTCGTCGCCGCGCTGGTGCTGGGCGGCCTGCTGTTGCTGCTGCTCCAGAGCCTGCGCCGGATGCTCGCCCGCGCGTCCCTGCCCTGGCGGCTGGGGCTCGGCCAATTGCTGCGCCATCCCCTGGCTGCGGCCGGCCAGGCATTGGCATTCGGCCTGATCCTGTTGTCCATGGCGTTGATCGCACTGTTGCGTGGCGAGTTGCTGGATACCTGGCAAAACCAGCTGCCGAAAAATGCCCCCAACTACTTCGCCCTGAACATCCTGCCCAATGACAAGCAGGCCTTCACCGACAAGCTGTTGCAGTTGTCGGCGCAATCGGCCCCGCTCTATCCCGTGGTGCCGGGGCGACTCATCAGCATCAATGGCGAGCCGGCCAAGGAGTTCGTCACCAAGGACTCGGCCGGGGACCGGGCACTGCAGCGCGACCTGAGCCTGACCTGGGCTGCGGACCTGCCGGAAGGCAACGTCGTCACCGCCGGGAACTGGTGGCCACAGCAGCCACCGGACGATATACCGGGGGTTTCGGTGGAGGGCAAAGTGGCCGAGAACCTGCAGATCAAACTGGGCGACCGGCTGGTGTTCAGCGTGGGTGGCGTCAACCGAGAAGCGAAGGTCACCAGCCTGCGGGAGATCAACTGGGACAACTTCCAGCCCAACTTCTTCATGATCTTCCAACCCGGCACCCTGAAGGACCTGCCGGCCACCTACCTCACCAGTTTCTATCTGGCCGCCGGTCACGACCAGCAGATTGTCGACCTGGCCCGGGCCTTTCCGGCAGTGACGATTCTGCAGGTCGAAGCCTTGCTGCAACAACTGCGCAGCATTCTGGCCCAGGTGACCCTGGCCGTGGAGTACGTGCTGCTGTTTGTCCTGGCGGCGGGCATGGCCGTGCTGTTCTCCGGCCTGCAGGCCACCCTCGATGAACGGATTCGTCAAGGCGCGCTGCTGCGAGCCCTGGGGGCCGAACGTCCCTTGCTGGTCAAGGCCCGACGCATCGAGTTCGGCCTGTTGGGTGCAGTCAGCGGGTTACTGGCGGCCCTGGGTTCGGAACTGGTCAGCCTGGTGCTTTACCGCTTTGCCTTCGACCTGCCCTGGCATCCGCATCCATGGTTGCTGATGTTGCCGCTGGCGGGCGCATTGCTGATCGGCGCTGCGGGGGTGTTCGGCACCCGACGGGCGCTCAACGCCAGCCCGCTGACAGTGTTGCGCGAGGGTTGATAGACTTCCGTCCTTACCACCACAAGAAGTTGCCATGAGCCGTTATCGCCCACCTCGCACCGCTGGCACCGCGCTGATCACCCCCGAGGGCGAGGCGCGGATGCGCGCCGAGTTCCACGAGCTTTGGCATGTGCGCCGCCCTCAAGTGACTCAGGCGGTCAGCGAGGCGGCGGCCCAGGGTGATCGCTCGGAAAATGCCGAATACACCTACGGCAAGAAAATGCTGCGGGAAATCGACAGCCGCGTCCGCTTCCTCACCAAGCGCCTCGAAGCACTCAAAGTCGTCAGTGAAAAACCCAGCGACCCGAATAAGGTGTATTTCGGCGCCTGGGTCACGGTCGAAGACGAGGACGGTAACGAGGCTCGCTATCGCATCGTCGGCCCCGACGAGCTGGATCTGAAACAGAACCTGATCAGTATCGACTCGCCACTGGCACGGGCGCTGATTGGCAAGGCATTGGATGCTGAAGTCAGGGTGCAGACACCGACAGGCGAGAAGCGGGTGTATGTCGTGGACATCACTTATCCATGAGCCGCCGATAAAGCCCAGCGGCCTCGAAACATCCCAGCAAACTTGATCCTTTGACAAGATGACAGCGCTGCGCAAAATGACCGGCGCACGCTGCCTCGTGCCTTTCGCTCAGAACATTATTCAAGGATGAATAATCATGAAGGCTACCCACCATGGATTGGACTGCTGGATGTACAACACCCCTCAGTTATACAAACTGCGTATCGACGAATTGATTCTGCCCGGCACCCATGACTCCGGCGCAGACAAAAAAGCCCCAACCCTACGTTGCCTCAGGAAAAGACCCAGGACGTGCCGATCATCGAACAGGTCCTGGCGGGCTTTCGCGTGCTCGACCTGCGCGTGGTGTTCTCCGCCACCGCCCCTGTCGGCAGTGACAAGCGCTTCCAACTATTTCACCTCACCTCCTCCGGACGCACGGTGGGCGGTGACGTTCTGGCTCCGTTGAATGATTTTTACGACGACCCCGAGCACAAGGCCACGAGGGCCAAGGAAATCGTTATCTTGAACTTTCATAAATTCAAGCATTTCAACCGGACCATCCACCAGGAACTGCACAGCCTGATCGATTCGAAAATCGGACAACGGCTGATCCCCCGGAACTGGCGGCGTTCAACGCTGGAAGATATATGGACCCATCGTCCGGAGAAGACCGTTGTGATTTCCTACAATCACCGCGTCAGGGCGAAGTACTGGAAGGGCGTGGAGCATCAATGGAGCGGTAAGAACCTGAACTCCACCGCGGCCTTGAAAGCATTCATGGATGAGCAATCCGCCAGGCAGAAACCCGACTTCGTATTGCGCTCGATACAATGCGCGAAATACGTGTTGCCTTTTCATCTTCCCGACGACTTCAGTGAAAAGATAGATGAGTGGTTCGAGTCCAGGGACAGTAGCAGCTATATCCAGCGCTTCCACATCATCAACACCGATTGGTCGACTCGCAGCCGGATTGTATTCAACTGCATGCATGCCAACGGTCTCAAGGCGTCGGCCAAGGCAGGCAGCCTCAGCGCCGGGTGATCAGCCCTTGCCGCGCCACACGGGTCAACTGCCGGATCATTTCAGGCGCATCCGCCGCACTGGGTGACTGGATGACCGCCAGATCGAAGCTATCGCTGGCGAAACGTGCCAGGGACTCGCCATCTTCGACAAACTGGATCAGGAATGCAGCGGGCCCGTGGCTGCGCCGCGGCCAGCCGTCGAGATAACGCAACAACGTTGGCTGATGGGTACCGCCCAAGAGGATTTTGGGATTGCGCTGAAGGCTCGCCGTAATCGGCGCAAGACGTACAAGGGGACTGGGTGCGTTCATCGTGTCGTGTCTCTGCCTCAAAAAGTCTGCATGGCAGGTGAGAGGCAACACCGAACCAGCGCTTTAGCGGTATTTCGAAGCCTGTTCCAAGCTTCTGACGATGACTGGATGAGTCACCTGGCGCCCCGCAAGTAGCTGTTTAAATCGGCGCATGGGCAGCATCCTAGAGAAGCCGACGGGCCAGTGTCAAGAATCTGCAGCCACAAAAAAGGCCCGTACCAGACGGGCCTTCGATGGTTGTACTCGGTGATCAGCCAGCGATGGCGCGATCGACCGACAGCTTGCCTGCACCCTCGATCAACACCGCAATGCTCGCGGCCAGCAGCGCCAGGGCAAACTCATAACCGTTGTTGGCCATGAACAGGCCATTGCCGATGTGCACGGAGAAAATAGCCACCAGGGACAGGAAAGCCAACCCCAACGCCGCCGGACGAACCAGCAGGCCAACGATCAAGGCCAGCCCGGCGAAAAACTCGGTGCCACCGGCCAATGTGGCCATTAGGTAGCCGGGTGTCAGGCCGATGCTTTCCATCCACTGCGCGGTTCCCGCCAGCCCGTAGCCACCAAACAGACCAAAGAGCTTTTGCGAGCCGTGAGCCGCAAAAATGACACCGACCGCGATGCGAAGGACGGTCAGGCCGTAGCCGGCACGGGTGGACAGGATTTTGTTGACGAAAGAGCTCATGGGTTCATTTCCTTGGGAAGGTTGGGTTGGTCGCTATATTAATCAATAAAGCTCATGTTAAAAACGCAATATCTCCGCCATACCAATCAACTTATTCGATCACTTGCGCAGTGCAACCTTTTGTTCCTTCGGTTCCAACGACTCCCGCTCCCGATCAAACGCCAGATAGTATTTATTCACACTATTAACGTAGCTGACGGCGCCCATTCCTACCTGCTCCATGGCAATACGTTCAACCTGGAAAAACCACTGGTTGGGATTCAGTCCACGCCGCCGGGCCTCGGCACGCATGCCCTGGACGCGTTCGGGGCCCATGTTGTAGGCAGCCAATACAAAGGCCATGCGTTCGCGCTCGTTGAGCTTGGGGCTGGAAAAAAACTTGCGGCGGATCATGGCCAGGTACTTGGCGCCGGCCTGGACATTGGCGTCCAGGTTCTGAATGTTGCCGACCCCGACCCGCTGCGCCGCCGCCGGAGTGATCTGCATGAGCCCGGTGGGACCGCTACCGCTGCGGGCGCTGGGTTGCAGAGCGGACTCCTTGAAGGCCAGGGCCGCGAGGTTGAGCCAGTCCATATCCTGGGCCTCGGCATGTTTTTGCAGCACCGGGCGCAGTTTCTCCAGCCGCTGGCGGTCGGCCCGGGCCAGCGGATAATGAACCTGGTACAAACGACGATAGATGCGCAGGAATGCAGCGTCCTCGTTGGACGGTACCTTGTAGGTCGTCAGGAAGCCGTTGATGCTCGCCCGCAGCATGGCGGCGTCGCGGCGAACGAACCAGTGCTCGTTATCCGGCTCACCGATCAGCAACTGCCGGTCGAAGCGCAGCTTGGGCAGGATCTTGCCCCAGCGCTCGGCGATGGGTTGCTCGACAATGGTCAGATGGAAAATCCCTCCCTGGACCATTTCCAGCACATCCTCGACCGCCAGGGTGGGGTCGACCCATTCGATCTTCACCGGTGATAACTTGAGCAAAGCCAGCTTCTGGTTGATCTGCCCCACCGCGTCCCCCGCCGCACTGCCGTTGGGCAAGGCCAGGGTCTTGCCGGACAACTGCTCCACCCGCGTGTAGCGCTTTTCCCCCTTGATGCCCACCAGCATCAAGGGCACGCCACTGCGAATCGGATCGCTGGCACTGACCGCGTGACTGGCCAAGGGCTCGAGCAATTCACCCGGTGCCACGAGGTCGCCCTCTCCGCGTTGCAGGGCGCCGAGCAACTGGTCCTTGGCCTTGGGGATGATCTTGAGGGTGATTTCCTGGCCATCCCGGGCATGACCGTTAAGGTATTGTTCGAACGCCCGCAACCGGTGGTATTCGACGCCGATGGGTTGCCCCTGGACTTCACCGGAACTGTTGCGGCTCTGGTTGACCAATACTTTCAGCACTCGACTGCTGCGGATCTGCGCCAGGTCACGCACCGTACCCGGTGCCACCGCCTGCACCGGCCCGGGCAGCCGCGCCTCCGCCGGCATCGGCAGCAGCAGCGAACAACACAGCAGTAAGAACACCTGGGGACGTGTCATCCACTCTCCGGAAGGGATACCGCGACCCGCCTTCTTGAAATAAAGAGGCTTGGGTCGACAGGAACAGAGCACCTGGGGCGCTGAAAAGTGCGCAAGACTGGCACAGTGATGGCGTTTATACCAACCCGACCTGTCTCATGGCCTCAACAGACAGCCTCAACTCGTTGTAGTTCTTGGCTTTTCTTATAAATCTACAGCTCTGATATGCTTTCCGGCCTTTGGGCCGAGGTAGCACCATGCAACTCATCGATATCGGCGTCAACCTGACCAACCCCAGTTTCGCCGACAAACAGCAGGCAGTGCTTGAGCGCGCCTATGAAGCAGGGGTCTGCCAACTGGTATTGACCGGCACCAGCATCGAGGGCAGCGAACAGGCTCTCGAGCTGTGCCAACAGTTGGATGAGACCGGCGAGCGCCTGTTCTCCACCGCCGGCATCCATCCCCACAGCGCCAGCGACTGGACAGCCGACAGCGCCCGGCACCTCAAGGGCCTGCTGAAGCAAAGCCACGTCCGTGCCGTTGGAGAATGCGGACTGGATTTCAACCGGGACTTCTCCCCTCGCCCACAACAGGAGAAAGTCCTGGAAGAACACCTCGCCCTGGCGGCGGAACTGCAACTTCCAGTCTTTCTTCACGAACGCGACGCCGACCAGCGCTTACTGGAGATTTTGCGGGATTTCCGCGACCGTCTGCCGGCTGCGGTGGTGCATTGCTTTACCGGTGAGAAAAAGGCGCTGTTCAACTACCTGGACCTGGACCTGCACATCGGCATCACCGGCTGGATCTGCGATGAACGCCGGGGCACGCATCTGCACCCGTTGGTACGCGAAATCCCCCGCGGCCGGCTGATGCTCGAAAGCGATGCGCCCTACCTGCTGCCCGCACCCTGCGTCCCAAACCGAAGAACGGGCGCAACGAGCCGGCCTACCTGACCGAAGTCTTGCGGGAAATCGCCTTGCATCGAGGCGAAACCCAAGAAGACCTGGCCGCTCACAGCACAGCATGTGCGCGGGCGTTTTTCGGGCTGCCCACGATCTCCTGAGCCCCCGAAATCCCTTGCGGGAGCGAGCCTGCTCGCGATAGCAGTGAATCAGCTTGCAAGTCAGTGGCTGACACTCCGCTATCGCGAGCAGGCTCGCTCCCACAGGGAATCCGGGCCAGCCCATGGCTCCTAGCATCAGGTCTGTTGACCCACATCAACACTCCACCTCCCGGGATAGCGGCAAAATAATGGCACCTTGCCAAAACTGTTTCCGCTATCAGAGAAGACCTCCATGGGTGCCTGGCTTAGCAATATCTCGCTGAAATACAAATTCTGGGCGGTCAACGCGGTCGCCTTTGTAACCACCTTGCTGCTCGTGCTCTATGCACTGCAGCTTGAACAACAGGCCCGCAATGATGCGGCCCGGGTGAATGCCCAGGCCCAGGCGCGCCTGCTCAGTGCCTGGCCCGCCGAGCAAGCATTGCCCAGGGCCGATAACCTGCTGGCGTTCAAGCAAGGCCAGGCGCCCGCGCTCAACGGTCAGTCGTTGCCTTCACTGGCGCAGGCGCAGGGCTGGGTCGATCTGGACTCCAAACCGCTCGTCGGCAATCAGCCGTTGCTGGGCGCTGACGTCATCCGACGCGGCGACGGCCAACAACTCGCCGTCCTGGCTCAGGGCGCAAGCCTGAGCCAGGTACTCGGCGAGCGCTTCAGCCAATACGCCGTGGCGGTGTTCGTGTTGATGCTGGCCATGCTGGGCGCGTCGCAATTGTTGATCCGCTTTCTGTTGAGCCAGCTCAACACCCTGAAGGACGTGATGCTGCATGTGGAGAAGACCGGCGATCTGTCCGCCCGCGTGCCTCTGGCCTGCAAGGATGAAGTGGGCCAGATGGCCGCCGCATTCAATGCCATGCAAGCCGGTTATCAACGGGTAGTCGATACCGTGGCCAGCACGGCCCGCCAACTGGACAGTGGCGCAGCACGACTGGCCTCGAGCATGAGCGAGGTTCGCCACGGCATGCTTGGGCAGCAGAGCGAAACCGATCAGGCAGCGACGGCGATCAACGAGATGTCCGCCACGGTGTATCACATCGCCCAACATGCTGGCGCCACTCGCGACCTGTCGAAAGCCGCCGACACCCTGGCCGGCAATGGCCGTAATGTGGTCAATCGTGTTGAGCAGTCAATCACCGGCCTCTCCTCCGGGGTGCAGCAGACCGCCGAAATGATCCAGCGCCTGGCCGAAGACAGCCAGAAGATCAACAGCGTGGTCAGCGTGATTCACAGCATCGCGGAGCAAACCAACCTGCTGGCCCTCAACGCCGCCATCGAAGCCGCGCGGGCCGGGGAAATGGGCCGGGGTTTCGCCGTGGTAGCCGACGAGGTGCGCAACCTCGCCAAACGGGTGCAAATCTCAACAGATGAAATCACCACCATGGTGTCGGCCCTGCAGGCGGGCACCCAGGACGCGGTGGACTTCATGCAGGAAAGCTCCTACAAAGCCGACGATTGCGTACAACAGGCCCGCGAGGCCGGCGAGGCATTGGCGCAGATCACCGACGCGGTGGCCCAGATGCGCGAGAGCAATACCCAGATCGCCGTCGCGGCCGAGCAGCAAAGCCAGGTTGCCGAGGAAATGAACCGGGCGGTGGTGGGCATTCGCGACGTCACTGAAAACACCGTGCGCCAGACCGTGGACTCGGCCACGACCAGCCATGAACTGGCGACCCTGGCGGGCGAGTTGAGCAAGGCGATCGGGCAGCTCAGACTCTGAGACCGCCGTCGCGGGCAAGCCTTGCTCCCACAAAGGAATGTGGACGATGGAGAGGCAAGCCTTAGCCCACAAAGGGAATGTGGACCTGTGGAGAGGCAAGCCCTACCCCACAAAGGGAATGTGGACCTGTGGAGAGGTAAACTTCATCCCATAAAGGACACATGGACCTGTGGGAGCAAGGCTTGCCCGCGATTGCTTCATCCGAGAACTGACTCGGATCTATCGCTCCCATAGCCAACCGCGATTCGCCGCCCTGCCCCGCCATGCCTATTCTTGTATCAACAGATGTCAGGCATAAGGAGCAGCATCATGCACAAACGTCACCCTACCCTCGCAGGCTGGCAATGGCACGCCTTCAACCCAACCCATCTGGCGTTGCAACTGATCGCCGTGCCCTTGCTCATCATCGCATCGCTGCTGATCATCTCGGGCGCGCTCAACCTGGACCTGGCGGACATCAGCATCGGCATCATCGCTGTATTCGCCTCACTGGGACTGCTGCGCCACACTCATTGAGCGCCCACATACATCAGCCGAAAATCGTCACCGTCTGCCGGCTCATGGCGATCAGGCGGCCATCGGCGCTCCAGAACTTCGCAGCGACGTGACCGTAGCCGTCCTGGGCGTGCTCGATCTCGGCCAGGTACTTGCACCAGTCCAACGTCGTGAGCGCCAGCACCGGTTGGACGAATTCGATGGTCCAGGTCAGCGTGCTACCCGGCGCCATCTGTGTCAGGTGCGGCAGTAACGCGGGCGGCCAGGCATCCACCAGCGCGAGGATGTGGGCCTCGTTGAGCGGCTCTTCCTTTACATCCCCACGCAACCGTACCCAACCGCCCATGCTGCGGGATTTATTGCCGGTGAATGGCAGACCACCGACACTCCAGCACATCGCCAGGTGCCGCATGAACTCCGGCGTGCCACCCTTGATATAAGGCAGCTCCTGGCATTGCTCGATGCTTTTGAACTCAGGCGCAGGGTCGGCCTGCACCGCCACCACGGAAGAGCGCGATGCACCGAAGCTTCCTTGCACCACGGTCACCACCTGGCCGTTCTGCACAGCGCGTCCCTGCACCTGGCTGACCGCCTTGCCTTCGCGCAGCACTTCGACTTCAAAACTGACGGGCACGTCCGGTTCGACCGGGCCGACGAAGGTGATCGCCAGTGAACGCACCGGACGATCCGCCGGCACCCGTGCGCGCATCGCCTCATACTGCAGCGCCGCCACCAGCCCACCAAAAGTGGCGCGTCCCTGCCCCCATTCGGGTGCGATGGTCACGGCGCCAGGCTGACGGCGCACAGCATCGATCAAATCGGAAAAGCGCATGGCAACCTCGAAAGCATGGGAGAAAGATGAAGGAATCTTAACCAGCCGGGATAAACGACACAGCGCTCATTCCGGCCAAAGAGGCTGACAGATAGGCCGCCACACTTTAATCAACGCACAGAGCATTGTGGGAGCGAGCCTGCTCGCGATAGCGGAGGGTCGGTCAGCATGGGGCAAGCTGAGTCGGCGCTATCGCGAGCAGGCTCGCTCCCACAGGGAGATAGAGGGTGGTTTTTTCAGGATTTCTCGAAGCAGCTCGCGATCAGCTTATCGAGCACCTTGTCAGCCTTGGCTTCGGCCTCGCTCATGGTAGTGCGCCAGACCGGCACACAGGGTTGCAGGTCGTGTTCCCGTTCAGCCTGGGCCAGCCATTGCCAGCAGTCGTGCCAATCGCCCAGGGCGCCTTGGGCGGACTTGAGCCGCGGCATGGCCGCTTCCGGCAGGCGATCGAGTTCCGGATAGGCTTCGATCGCATAGCGCACGCGCTTGATCAGCAGCCGCAACCGGTGGCGGTCATGGGCCGGATCACGCAACGCTTCACCGAGTTGTTTCCATTGTTTGTCCAGGCGCTTTTCAATGCGTTTGCGCAATCCCTTGAGCAGCCCCTGACGCTGGGCCGCGCGAATGAAGCGCGGGAATGCATCGAGGATCATCAACAGCTGCGCCAACTCCCGGCTCGCGGCCACCGCAGGATAGGCCTCGGCCATCTGCAGCCGACGCCGTTGCGCGGCATCGGTGTTGTCGTGCAGCTCAAGATAAGCCGCCAGCACTTCCCGGTCACGCAACGGCGTGGTCAGGGTTCCAACCGCCGAAGCGGCTGTTTCCAGCTGTTCGACACCCGGCAAGCCGCGCAATGGGCGGAGCAAGCTGCGCAAACGGCGAACCGTGGTCCGCAGGTCATGCAGCGCTTCACTGTCGGTATGGGCATTCAAGCGGGCCTGGCAGGCCAGCAGGCGGACTTCCAGCCCGACGATCCGGGCCACCAGCCTATCAATCATGGGGGTGTACTCCGTACAGCAGCTTCAAGTGGCGAGCTGCAAGCCGCAAGTGAGGGTCACGTCGTGCCGCTCTCTTACAGCTTACAGTCTATAGCAGCCGCTGCTTTTATCGTCCCGCACGGGACTCGCGGATGTAGAAGCGAGCTTTCTCGGCCTTTCTGGAGCAGCCTTCGAACGCTTCGAACTGCTGCTGGGTCTTGGCACCGGTCAGCAGCGACAGCGCCTTGGAGTAACTGACAGTACCGGCAAAACCTTCGGCCTTGGCCAGATCCAGTTCATGCCAGGCGGCGTCAAGCTGGGTGCCGCAGCTGTCACGATAAGCTGTTTTGCCTGCGCAACCGGCCAGGGCCAGAACCATCAGGGATGCTACTAGGGGCAGGCAGATCCGGGCTTTCATCATTACACCTCAGTCAGGTCAAACAGTCGTGCTGGTAAGACGGTCGCAAAGGCGAAAAGTGCCTTGGCCGGACCGCCTTAATTCAAGTGTGGGCGAGCATACAAAAATGTCACCCCAGCGTGTCAAAAAACGACGCTGATGCCACAACGATTGAGCCGGAGCCTCGATCAGTGCATTGTTGAAGTCTGTTCGACAAGAGGCCAGGTCATGACAAAACGTGTCGCATTGGTATTGGGTTCGGGCGGCGCCCGGGGCTACGCCCATATCGGGGTGATCGAGGAAATCGAACGACGTGGCTACGACATTGCCTGCATCGCCGGTTGCTCGATGGGCGCTGTAGTGGGCGGGATCTATGCCGCCGGCAAGCTCAGGGACTACCGCAACTGGATCGAAAGCCTGGATTACCTCGACGTCCTCCGGCTGGTAGATGTCAGTTTTCGCCTCGGTGCGATCCGCGGTGAAAAAGTCTTCGGACAGATCCGTAAGATCGTCGGCGAACTCAATATCGAAGACCTGCGCATTCCCTACACCGCCGTAGCCACGGACCTGACCAACCAACAGGAAATCTGGTTCCAGGAAGGTTGCCTGCATCAGGCAATGCGCGCTTCGGCGGCGATTCCCAGCCTGTTCACGCCAGTGATGCAGGGCAATCGCATGCTGGTGGATGGTGGTCTGCTCAATCCGCTGCCGATCGTGCCGGTAGTATCGAGTCACTGTGACCTGATCATCGCAGTCAACCTCAATGCCACCAACCAGCGACAATACAGTCTGCCGGTCATCCCACGTCCGGCCGCGTTCAGGAGCCGATTCGACAATCTCATCAGTTCCCTGGGGTCGAAATTGCCCTTTCGGCGCAAGCAGGCCGAGCAGTTGTTACTGCTGGAACAGGAAGCGTTGAAGGCCGAGGCCGCCGACATCAACCCCTGGCTCGAATCCGCCGAGCCTGAAGGCCAGCAACCGGCCGCCGCGCCCGAGACTGAAGGCGCACCGAAGTCCGCCACCGGTTCGTTCATTATCGATAACGTCGGCCCGGCCTCGTTGCTGGATTTGATCAACCAGAGTTTCGAGGTAATGCAAACCTCGTTGGCCCAATACAAGATCGCCGGGTATCCCCCGGATGTACTGATCAACGTGCCGAAACGGGTGTGCCGGTTCTTCGAGTTCTACAAGGCGCCGGAGTTGATCGCCCTGGGGCGGGAGATTGCCAGTGACACCCTGGATCGGTATGAAAGTGAACAGAGCTGAAGCAACACCTTGATCCTGTGGCGAGGGGATTTATCCCCGTTGGGGTGCGAAGCAGCCCTAAAATCAGGCAACTCGGTTTGCCAGCTTTATCGAGTCGACGGGTTTGGGGGCGCTTTGCACCCCAGCGGGGATAAATCCCCTCGCCACAACAGTGCTTGGCTGAAGACCGAGAGGTTAAAACCCACCCTCCCCCAACAACCGATACCCCACCCCCGCCTCGGTCGCAATGAACCGGGGACGCGTCGGGTCGTCCGCCAGTTTTTGACGCAGGTGGCCGACCACGATGCGCAGATAGTGACTGTCCTCGGTGTGGGTCGGGCCCCAGATGTCCTTGAGCAACTGTTGTTGGGTGATGACCCGTCCGGGGTGCCGCGCCAGTTGTGCCAGCACGGCGTATTCCTTGCGGGTCAGAGCCACTTCGGCGCCGTCCAGCAATACCCGTCGATAGGCCAGGTCCACCGTCAGCGGACCGAACGTCAGCGCCGCTTCCCGGGCCTCGCCTGCCGGTGCCTGGCGCAAGAGGGCGCGGACGCGGGCGAGGAACTCCTGGATGCCGAACGGCTTGGTCACGTAATCGTTGGCGCCGTTGTCCAGCGCCTCGACTTTCTGGGCTTCACTGGCTCGCACCGAGAGCACCAGCACCGGCACCGTCGACCATTGGCGGAACTCGCACAGCACCTGCTGACCATCCATGTCAGGCAGGCCCAGGTCGAGCACCAGCAGATCAGGCTTGTTCAATGCAGCCTGGGCCAGGCCGTCGGCCCCTGTACCGGCCTCCAGCACCTTGTAGCCCTGGGAGACCAGGCTGATGCGCAGGAATTTGCGGATCTGCGGCTCATCATCGATGACCAGGAGGGTCGCGGTTTGGTTCATGGGTTCGGTTCACTGAAAATCAATGGCAGAGAGTAACGCAGCCCGGCTCAAGCTTCATCGTCCATGTCCGGTTGTGCCTGCAATGGCAGATGCAGGGTGATGCAGGTGCCGCGCCCGTCGATGCCATCGCCCACGCTGATCCGCCCACCATGGGCGCCCACCATGCCCTGACAGATCGCCAGCCCCAACCCCGTGCCCTGCCCGCCCCGATCGCCGCGCGCAGCGGTGTAGAACATGTCGAAGATTTTCTCCCGTTCTTGCTCGGGAATCCCCGGCCCTTCATCAGCCACGGCAAACAACACTTCGCTGTCCGTCGTGCCTGCACTCAGTTGCAGGCGCCCGTGAGCCGGCGAAAAACGCGCGGCATTCTCCAGCACATTCACCAGGGCCTGTTCGATCAGCGCCGCGTGGACATGCAGCAATGGCAAATGAGCGGGCACTTCGACGCTGACCATCAGCGGCGCCAGCACCGCCCTCAGACGATTCAGTGCACTGCCGACGATATCCGCCGGGGCCACCCAGTCCCGCGCCAGTTTCAGGGCGCCGTGGCCGAGACGGGTCATGTCCAGCAGGTTCTGGATGTAGCGGTCCAGACGCTCGGCTTCATCGCGGGTGCCTTCGAGCAATTCGCGACGATCCGCCAGCGGGATCGCCTCCCCCAACGCCAACAGGCTGTCGATGCTGCCACGCATGGCGGTCAGCGGCGTGCGCAGATCATGGGAGACCGAGGCGAGCAAGGCGCTGCGCAGTTGCTCGGTCTCGCCGTGCAGACGCGCCGCCTCGAGGTCCTGCGCCAACTGCGCCCGGGCCAGCGCCTGGGCCAGCGGCTGACTGAGGGCCGCCAACCAGCGCCGACGTTGACCGCTCAAGGGGCTATCGTCTTTCGAACGCACGCCCAGCAACGCCAGCGGTCCACCCTCCACCGACAATGGCCACCACCACCAGCGCCCGAGGGGCAGTGTCCCGGTACCGGCGCCGGCCGGCTGGTCGTGCTGCCAGGCCCAATCGGCCGCCGCGCGTTCGGCCTCGACGAACGTCAGCGACTCAGCAGTCTCAACCTTCCAGCCACTCTGGCCATCTCGATTGAGCAGGCATAGCTGCAAGTCGTGCCAGCCGTTGAAGTGCTGCGCGGCGGCACTGATTACGGCCTGGCGGTCGGTGGCAGCCGTGAGCTTGCGGGACAGATCGAGCAATTCGCCGGTTTCCTGCTGGGTGTCGCGCAGCACCTGCAACTGTCTACGTTGGCGGGCAGCAAGATTGCCGGTCAGCGCCGCCATCAGCAGAAAGAACACCAACGTCAACACATCTTCCTCACGCTGGATGGTGAAGGAAAAGTTCGGCGGGATGAACAGAAAATCGTAGGCAAGGAACGACAGCGCCGCGCAGGCCAAGGCCGGGCCGAGGCTGCTGCGCACCGCTACCAGCAAGACCGCCATCAGAAACACCAGGGAGATATTGGGCAACGCCAGCAGCCCGGAAATGCCCCAGGCCAACGCACTGGCCACCACGGTCGCCAGCAACGCCAACACGTAGTCGAAGCCGGTCTGGACGCGGCTTGAATAAACGCGGGCGGGACGCAGTTGTTCATCGCTGTCCAGTACATTGATCTCCAGCCCCCTGGCATCGCGCAACAAGCGTGAGGCCAGGCCGCCGCCAAACCATCGCCTGCGCAGGCGCGGTCGGGACTGCCCTACCAGGAGCAGAGTGGCCCGACGCTCGATGGCATGTTGAACCAGGGTCCTGGCTACTTCGCCGGCCCGCAACAACACCACTTCGCCGCCCAGACGTTCCGCCAGTTGCTGGGCGTTTTGCAGGCGCTGGCGCGAGGCCTCGTCCCGGGCGCCACCGTTGTCCACATGCACCAGGCTCCACGGCAGATGCCGACGCTGGGCGACGCGGCTGGCATGGCGCACCAGGCGCTCGGCTTGGGCGTCGCCGTCCACCCCCACCAGTAACCGCCCCCGCACCACCGGAGCGGCCTGCCCCAGTTGTCGATAGCCCAGCGCCAGATCGTTGTCCACTTGCGCGGCGGCGGTCTGCATCGCCAGCTCACGCAGGGCCGTCAGGTTGGTCTGGGTGAAGAAAGCGTCGATTGCCGCGCGGGCCTGCTCCGGCACATAGACCTTGCCATCGCGCAGGCGCTCCAGCAGTTCACGGGGCGGCAGGTCGATCAGCAGCAGTTCATCGGCCTCCTGCAGGACCCAGTCCGGCAGCGTTTCGCGAACCTGCACCCCGGTGATGCCGCGCACCTGGTCATTGAGGCTTTCCAGGTGCTGCACATTGACGGTGGTGTAGACGTCGATGCCGGCAGCAAGCAGCTCTTGAATGTCTTGCCAGCGCTTGGCGTGGCGACTGCCGGGGGCATTGCTGTGGGCAAGCTCGTCCACCAGCACCAGCTTTGGCCGGGCGGTGAGCAGACCGTCGAGGTCCATCTCCTCGAGCATCACGCCCCGGTACTGGGAGCGCACCAAAGGCTGTTGTACCAGGCCGCCGAGCAAGGCTTCGGTTTCGGCTCGACCGTGTGTCTCTACCACACCGGCGATGACCTTCACGTTCTGCCGCAACTGGGTGTGGGCCGCTTGCAACATGGCGAAGGTCTTGCCAACACCCGGTGCCGCGCCAAGAAAGACCTTGAGCCGACCACGGCCAGCGCGGGGCAGATTGGCTAACAGGGCATCGGCGCGGCCGGAGTCGCTCATGGTGTGGTTCTCTTGCTTTCAGATACTGAGGGCACGCCCATTCTCACAGGCTCCATGGAGTCCTTGTGGGAGCGAGCCTGCTCGCGATGACGATGTATCAGCTTGCAGATGTGTGACTGATACACCGCTATCGCGAGCAGGCTCGCTCCCACAAGGGGGTTACAGCTTTTCCAGCGCCAGGTTCAACGCCAGCACATTCACCACCGGCGGCCCCACCAGAGGTTGCTCGATGTGAGTGTCGAGCAACTGCTGCAAGGTCGAGACCGGCAGGTTGCGCGCCGCGGCGACTCGCGCCAGTTGATAGGCAATCGCCGCCGGTGGCAAGTGCGGATCCAGCCCGCTGCCGGAAGTGGTCAACAGCGCCAGCGGCACCGGCCCTTGGCCCGGCACCAAAAGCGTGTGGGCATCATCGATTATCCGCGTGGCCAGGGCCGGATTGCTCGGGGAAAGGTTGCTGGCGCCGCTGGCAACCGTGGCGAAGGTGCCGGCCGAGGGACGTGGATGGAACCAGGCATCCCCCTGGAAATCCTGGGCGATCAGCAGTGAGCCGCGCACTTTGCCGTCGGCCCCCTCGACGAGGCTGCCGTTGGCCTGGACGGGAAAGGCGATTTGCGCCACGCCCGTAACCAGCAGCGGGTAGGCGACCCCGGTGATCAACGTCATCAGGAGTAGCAGGCTCAAGGCCGGGCGAACTAATCTGAACATTCCAAAATCCTCAGTTGAAAACACATCTGTGGCGAGCAGACAGTAGTAACGGACTCAAACCAGCCCCAATGCCGTCAACAACATATCGATCGCCTTGATCCCCACGAACGGCACCACGATCCCGCCCAAGCCGTAGATCAGCAGGTTGCGCCGCAGTAGCGCCGCCGCGCTCGCCGCCTGCACCCGCACGCCGCGCAGGGCCAAGGGGATCAGCACCACGATGATCAGCGCGTTGAACACAATGGCCGAGAGAATGGCGCTCTGCGGGCTGCTCAGGTGCATCACGTTCAACACGCCGAGCTGTGGATAAATAGAAGCGAACAACGCCGGCAGGATCGCGAAGTATTTGGCGACGTCATTGGCAATGGAAAAGGTGGTCAGTGCCCCACGGGTGACCAGCAGTTCCTTGCCGATCTGCACCACGTCCAGCAACTTGGTCGGATCGCTGTCGAGGTCGACCATGTTGGCCGCCTCCCGCGCCGCTTGCGTGCCGTCGTTCATCGCCATGCCGACATCGGCCTGGGCCAGGGCCGGAGCGTCGTTGGCGCCATCGCCGCACATGGCGACCAGCCGACCGTCATTCTGCTCATGGCGAATACGCGCCAGCTTTTTCTCCGGCGTGGCCTCGGCCAGCACGTCGTCGACGCCCGCTTCGGCGGCAATCGCGGCGGCGGTCAACGGGTTGTCGCCAGTGACCATCACAGTACGAATCCCCAGCTTGCGCAGCTCGGCGAAACGCTCGCGGATACCCGGCTTGACCACATCCTTGAGATGGATGGCGCCCAGCAGCTTGCCGTCCACGCACACCAATAAGGGCGTGCCGCCGCTCTGGGCGATCTTGTCGACCTCTTGGGCAAGCATCGACGGCAACTGGCTGCGCGGCAGGCCAATAAAACCCAGCAGCGAATCCACTGCCCCCTTGCGGTATACCCGCCCCTGATGATCGACACCGGACAAACGGGTTTCAGCGCTGAACGGTACCGCCGTCAGCGATTGCAAGGCAGGCTCGGGCTGCGGATGCAGAGCCCGCAGGTATTCCACAATGGACTTGCCTTCCGCCGTGTCGTCCGCCAACGACGCCAACAACGCGCCTTCAGCCAGCGCCTTGATGCTCACACCAGGGGCGGCATGAACCGCTGCACAACGACGATTGCCGAACGTGATGGTGCCGGTCTTGTCCAGCATCAGCACGTGCACATCCCCCGCCGCTTCCACCGCGCGACCGGATTTGGCGATCACGTTCAGGCGAACCAGCCGATCCATCCCGGCGATGCCGATGGCCGATAGCAACCCGCCGATGGTGGTGGGAATCAACGTGACCAGCAGCGCCACCAGGAACACCAGAGGCAGGCTGCCGTTGGCAAAGTGGGCGAACGGTTGCAGCGTCACCACCACCAACAGAAAGATCAGGGTCAAGCCAATCAACAAGATATCCAGCGCCACCTCGTTCGGCGTCTTCTGCCGCTTGGCGCCTTCGACAAGGGCGATCATGCGGTCCAGGGTCGACTCGCCGGGGTTGCTGGTAATGCGCACCAGCAACCAGTCGGAGACCAACCGCGTGTTGCCGGTGACCGCCGAACGATCACCGCCGGACTCACGAATGACCGGTGCAGACTCACCAGTGATCGCCGCCTCGTTGACCGCGGCAATGCCTTCGATCACCTCGCCGTCGCCCGGAATCATCTCCCCTGCCTCGACGCGCACCACATCGTCCTTGCGCAAACGGGTAGCGGGGACGACTTCAAACCCATTGACAGTCCGGCGACGTGCGCTCAGGCCTTCGCTGCCAGCCTTGAGGCTGTCGGCCCGGGCCTTGCCGCGCCCTTCGGCCAGGGCCTCGGCGAAATTGGCGAACAGCACGGTGAACCAAAGCCAGAGCGCGATCTGCGCGGCAACGAACGTCGGCACGGCACTGTCGGGGATGAAACACAGCACAGTGGTGAGTACTGCCGTCAGCTCCACCACCAGCATCACCGGTGCACGGTGCAACTGGCGCGGATCGAGTTTGACGAAAGCTTGTATCAACGCCGGCCGCCAGAGGGCGGAGATGGCGGTTTTAGCTTGCGGTGCCTGGGTGGTAACCGCTTGGGGTGCGGGCATATTCATCATCGGATCCTCAGAAGCCCATGCTCAGGTGTTCGGCAATCGGGCCCAGGGCCAGGGTCGGCAGAAAGGTCAGGCCGCCCACCAGCAAAATGGTCACGGTCAGCAAGGTCACGAACAGCGGGCCGTGGGTCGGGAAACTGTTCTGGCCAATCGGGGCGGTTTTCTTCAGCGCCAGGCTGCCGGCCAACGCCAGCACCGGCAGGATGTAGCCGAAACGGCCGATCAACATGCCCAGCCCCAGCATCAGGTTATGGAACGCCGTGTTGGCGCCAAACCCAGCAAATGCCGAACCGTTGTTGGCCCCCGCCGACGTGTAGGCGTACAGCAACTGGCTGAAACCATGAGCGCCAGGGTTGCTCACCGCAGCGCCAGGCCCGGGCAGGCTTGCGGCGACGGCGCCCAGCACCAGCACGCTCACCGGCATCACCAGCAGAGTTACCACCAGCAGCTGCACTTCCCGGGCGCCCAGTTTCTTGCCCAGGTATTCCGGGGTCCGGCCGATCATCAAGCCGGCCAGGAACACCGCGATCAGCACATTCAGCAACATCCCGTAGAGCCCGGCCCCGACCCCACCGAAAATCACTTCGCCGACCATCATGTTCACCAGCGCGACCATGCCGCTGAGGGGGTTGAGGCTGTCATGCATGGCGTTGACCGAGCCGTTGGACGCCGCCGTGGTGGTCACCGACCACAACACCGAGGCGGTGGTGCCGAAACGCATCTCCTTGCCTTCCAGCGGCGCGGTCTGCTCCACGGCCGCATCGGCCAATGCCGGATTGGGTTGATATTCGGCCCACAACGAAGTCGCGCCGCCGATCAAGAAAAGCGCGAGCATGCAGGCGATGATCGCCCGACTCTGCCGCAGATCCTTGACGTAGTGGCCGAACATGAACACCAGCGCGGCGGGAATCAGGATGATCGAAGCGAGCTCGAACAAGTTGCTCCAGGCCGTCGGGTTCTCGAACGGATGCGCCGAGTTGACGCCGAAGAAACCGCCGCCGTTGGTGCCCAATTGCTTGATCGCAATCTGGCTGGCAGCCGGGCCCAGCGGGATCACCTGGTCGGCCCCTTGCATCGTCACGCCGTGCACATAGTGCGCAAACGTCTGCGGCACGCCCTGCCACACCAGGAACAAGGCCAGTAACAGACACAACGGCAAGAGTCCGTAGAGGGTGGCCCGGGTCATGTCGACCCAGAAATTGCCGAGGGTCCTGGCCGATTTACGCCCGATCCCGCGACACAGCGCCACCAGCACAGCCAGGCCGGTGGCGGCGCTGACAAAATTCTGCACGGTGAGGCCAATCATCTGGCTCAGGTAGCTCAAGGACGCTTCACCGCTGTAGGACTGCCAGTTGGTGTTGGTCATGAAACTGACGGCCGTATTGAAGGCCTGGGTCCATTCCATGCCGGGCAGTTGCTCGGTGTTGAGCGGCAAGTGCCCTTGCAACAGGAGAATTGCGAACAGCAACACGAAACCCGCCAGATTGAAGGCGAGCAAGGCCAGGGTGTATTTCTGCCAGGTCTGCTCGACCTGCGGATCCACCCCCGACAACCGATAGCAGCCTCGCTCCAGCGGCCCGAGAACCGGGGAAAGCCAGGTGCGCTGCCCTTCCATGACCTTGTAAAAGAACCGCCCGAGAAATGGAGCCGGGATCAGTACCAGCGCGAAAAAGGCAATGATCAGCCCGTAGTCATAACCGTGCATAACCGCTCCTAGTTCCGGTCTGCGCGCAACAGCGCAACCAGCAGATAAATGAACAGCGCCACTGCCAGCAGCAATGACACCCCGTCCAGGACACTCATGGGATTTCTCCGTGGTGCGGCGTCGTGCCGCGTGTGGAGTGATTGTCGGCAGGGAGGCTGTAAAGGAACGAGATCGAGGGTGGGGTCGAGGAATAAAGAATTCGTAAAAATGAACGATGGCCTACTGGCCGCGTCATGAGCTACATCCGGTAGAACAGGGGTAGTATTGAACCACTGCGAGCAACCTTCGCTCATAAGTGGTAGGTGTGGCGGATTGGGTGAACGACGCCCACTGGCCCGCCCTCAAGGAGAATCCTATGCCCTGGTATGCCTGGCTGATTTTGATCGTTGCAATCGGCTCGATCGTCGGAGGCCTGATGATGCTGCGCGACACCGCCAACAAGGTCGAACTGACTGATGAACAACGCAAGCGCGTGGCCGAGAGGAATGCGGAGATGGATGCGAAGGAGGCAAAGGATCGTTGATGGCTTGAGCTGCGCACCGCTTTTTTGTGGCGAGGGGATTTAGCGAAACGTCGCACTGCCCCTCGCCACAAAGGAAGTGTTATTTCTCCCAATCCGCCTTGGCAATCTGCAAGCCATGCATCCCCTTGTACGCCGCCCGTTCGGGCTGGCTCCAGCCTTCGAGTAACGCATCTTCCAACCGATAGATCTCCACGCCCAGCGGACGACAGACGCTGAGCGGATCCTGAGCATCCGGCCCCCACATCGCCAACGACAAGTCACCACCAGGGCAAGTGGATAAGGCGCATAGCAGATCGATCTCGGCAAAAAACTCCAGGTAGTCGCCCTTCTGCGCCGGACAGGCCTTCATGAAGTACATGTCGTCATGGTTGAGCCCGGTGCACTGGAAAATATTCAGCACATCGTGCACGTCGAACTCCGTAAGACCGTGAGGCAATACCGCACGGGTCAGGTTCGAATGACAGTGATGATGGAAATCCTCACCGGTCAGCATCCTGTTCACGTAGGGGTCACAACGGGTTCCCAGCAAATCGTGTAGCCGCCCGCCATGCTCGTCGATGCCGTAGCCGGCCAAGCTGTCATCGGTGATGGTCACCAGGGGTCTCAAAAAAGGCAGGTTCGACCAGAGCCGGTCATGAGTGCTGACATGAGCACCTTGCAGCTGCCGAGTGCGCGCCGCCCACAAGCGCTCCCGCGGATCGTGAGCGTTCCAAACGTTGAAATCGCCTACTTGCGGACCTACCGGGGTGGTGACGCGAAACACGTGGCCGGCCGGCACATGCCAGGCACGACCGGTGCGGATCGGCACCTCGAACTGCTCGATCAGTGTGCGTTTGTCCTGCTCGGCGCGGATGCGGTCGTAGAAGGGCTTGTCCACCTGCAGGGCCGAGCCTTTGCTGACTTGGTAGGCGGCTGGGTAGTCTTTGTACATGGCATTTGACCCTCATATCCAACGGTTGGGCGAGTAGCGTTCTCTTAAGATAGCTTTGCCCGCGTCCCGTCTCCGGGGCGCAGAGAACCGATATACTGCTCAGATATTCCCGAAATTTACACAACAGTAATCCATCTCGCCCTTCTTCTGCACCGGTCGGAATTGACTTGGCACCCATTCGCAGCGCGTAATCAGGCCCGGGCTATTCAACCCTTTTAGAAATGGCAACAGCCTGCCATTACTTAAATCGCCCCCATAGCCATACTCAGATACGTAGAGCACGTGGATCGGTTTCTTGTCGTTTAAAAAGGCAAAATACGTCATGTGATCCACGACGACGTTCTCCGCCGATCTTGCAGGGATGCCACACGATTCCCCCAATCTTCTGATCGAGTCCAAATGGTCCCGAACGCCCAACACCGGAATCGAAAGTGGCTGCCCGGGCAAGCTCGATTGGGCGGAGGAGGAATTGCGTACTACGGCGGGGGTCACGAGGATCAGCAGCGTAGTCATCGAGACTACTGACAACACCATCAATAACGAATAAGCAAATAGCGCGGGTGTATTACCTAGCTTCGCTGGATGTCTGGAATGCATCAACAAAGCAGCGACGATGATGGACGCCGGCACGAATTGTAGGCCCGCATAAAAATTTTGCAGGTTGTAAAAAAAAGCGTTGATTACATCCGCGCCGATCAGGAGAAGTGCAAGCACGACAGGGCCACACGCTTGCCGGCGAACCAAGTGCAACAAAAACACCCAGATACCGAGAATATGAGTTCCTATTACGAATGCATACAGAGAGTAATAAATGGCTAGATTAATATAGGGTAGGGATTTAACGCCATCAGCTATAGGAGGCAGCCAGCCTGATTGAAAATTAGCACTGAAAATCAAATGCGCCAACATCCGACCGGGAAAGCTGATCAAGTTGTTATAGGCGGCGCTAACAAACGCAATGGGTGAGGAGAACAACATGCTGGGCAACAAAGTGTTCGCCGCCAACATTTTTTGAATACTCGGTGCATCCTGACACTCCGCCAACGCATTGAAATATTGAAAGAGCTTAACACATAGAACCACTCCAAATAACAGTAGACCATAGCGAACCACCTTATGATACGTCGCAGTTGCCAACCATACAGCCGTGAGCGCGAACGGCATATAGAACATGCTTTTCGGGTGGGAATAGAAAAAAATTGAGAGCAATAACGCCAACCCCAGGGCCATCGCAGCCTGGGCACTCGTAGACCTCGGTGACCTGGAAAAAAGCGCTAATGAACAAAGCATCAAAATCGTCAGCATCAACAACTGTTCAGGACGTGCCATAACCCACAGATAGGGCAGAACACCTAATGAAGCTACTGCAACCAACCCAGCGAAACGTTGAAGAGCACCCTCCGAATCACACGTCTGTTTCAGGCACCAATAAGCAAGCAGAGCAAACCAAACCAGTGATAAGAAAATTCCGCTCACTCTCAGCCCCATAGGGCCAAGGTGGGCATATAATCCCGATAACACCACACCGGCGGGATAAAATATCCAGGAAACTGCCCGCCCCGCCGTAGTGGTGCATTGCGGATAAAGAGTAACCGCATCCCCTCCCTCCAGGAAGAGCCTGGCAATTCTAAACTTAGTCATTACTTCATCGGAGTAAACCGGAAGAAAAAAACCACTTAGCAGAGTTCCAAAAAATAACACCAAAACAACAACAGGGACTACCTTACCTACAACAGCTCTCATTCGCTCACCTATTTAAATACCAACGAAGCCCTATCTTGGCCAATAAAACCCATAACCTGCAGCAACGATAGCTCGAACTCTACGCTTAATCCTACACTGCAAACTACCCACCAAGAATCTTTCTCCTCAAGGGGCGGTCTTAGTGATGCCTGCGACATTGGCCACTGTGTTCACCACGCTGAGCACCAAGCCTGACTCGTCGTCGGCCACGAGTGAGCTTTGGCTCCGACATAGTACTGGCTACCCTGCCTGGTTTGGTGCCTCTTTGGGTCGCGTTCCCCATCTTTGTTCCTCGTGGAACTGGGCGCATGATTCCGCGTTCCGTCAATGATGGTGTCTTGACGCGACGACAAACCACGGTCTCCAATAGCCATTCATCACGCCAAGAGCTTCGCTCACCAGCTGGTCTGCTTGCGCTTGCCAGCGTGCTCGGCTTTGGCAAAGGTCATTTTTTCCTCATCGAAAAAACTCGGCGCCTGATGTTCGGGGATTTTGCCAAGCGAGAAAGTCTTTTCCAGAGCTTCCCTGACGAGCTCCACGTCACATCACCGCCGGCCAATGCGCACCTTCCATCGAACATTCGAAAAAAGCTTCTTCCTCATCGCGTCGAGAGGGTTGATCACGACCGCCTGAGGAGGAGGCTGCCGTTCCTTGGAGATCCCTGGCAGGGATACATTGATTGCGGCGGCAAAATTTGTCGGTATTGCACAGAAACGGGGCCAACGCTCACAAGCAGTGACACCTGCTGCCCCATCGTCTAAAATTTCCGTCTTTATAACCGAAGCGACCTATCATCGTACAAAATCCAATGGTCAGGGCGAGGCTCCAGGTGATTGATAAAACCGTTTCAGTTAGCTTAGTTGTACCCGTTTATAAAAGCGCAAGTACACTTCCGGAGTTTTACGCACGGGCAAGCGCCACACTCGATCAGATTTGCAACGATTGGGAAATAATTCTAATCGATGATGCGAGTCCGGATCAGACCTGGTGCGCCGCTCTGACACTTCACGAAAAAGATCCCAGAATCAAGATTGTTCGCTTCGCGAAGAACAAAGGGCAACAACATGCTACGCTTTGCGGCATCACCTATGCGCGCAAACGCTTTGTCGTTACTATCGATGATGACCTACAGTGCTTCCCTGAAGATCTTCCCTTGTTCATTGACCTACTTCAAGCTGGTTCGCATGTCGTCATTGGAAAGATTCCCAAGGCTGAAAAACAGCACAGCGCCTGGCGTAATTTGGCATCTCGCCTCAACCAAAAACTGATTAGCAAGATACTTGGCAAGCCGACCAGTTTCGGCCTCTCGAGTTATAGAGCGATGAGCCAACAAGTGGCAAAGCAACTCGCCCGATATCAAGGTTCACACCCGCATGTCGCCGCGATGCTGTTCAACTCCGTGCCAGTAAGCATGATGGCTAATGTGACTATTCGCCACGCGTCCCGGGCCGATGGCGGTCCGAGTACCTATACTCTTGGCAAGATGTTCCAAACGCTATCGTTCCTTATCGTCAATTACTCACTCCTTCCCCTACGGTATGTCGTGATCTGGGGCCTTTTAGTCAGTGCATCGAGCATTCTGTTTGCTGTTTTTGTTTTGCTTCGAACCCTTCTGACTGACCATGTGGTACCCGGCTGGGCCTCACTGGCGATCCTGGTCTCATTCCTCGCTGGCAACATTCTTCTGGCCTTGGGCGTGCAAGGCGAATACCTCGGAAGATTGGTCGAAAACGCAACTGATCTTGGTCAGTTTCCAATTATTGAAGAGCACGTAGAATAACAATGACATCTGCCTACCGCGTCATGGATTATTTCCCTACTGAGCAGGTTTTAAACAGTGGTACCTTCACGCACCTCGACGAAATTGAAGCCCAAGCACCAGGCGCACTGGTGTATTGTCAGAACTTTCACTATCTATATAAAGCACTGAGCATGCCCAATGTGGCCTGCATCCTCTGTCCTGAAAATTTAAAAGACGAAGTATTGGCAACAGAAAAATCAATTGTATTCTGCGCCGATCCTCGCACTACCTTTTTTCACCTATATAATCGTTTGGTTGAAGAAACTACACGCGAGGCTGAATCAGCACCCACCATTGGTGAAAACTGTACTGTGCACCCTAGCGCGATCATTTCGCCGTTGGCCAAGCTGGGTAACAATGTCGAAGTTTCAGCAAACGTTGTCATCGAAGGCCCTGTCGAGATCGGAGACAACGTTTTCATCGGTTCGAATGCCGTAGTGGGCGCTGAGGGCCTCATCACCCTGCGCAACGCCGACGGAACACTGATGATGGTCAAGCATCAGGGTGGAGTACGCATCGGGTCGGGCTGTCAAGTACTCGCTGGCGCGGTGATTGCACGTTCTTTATTCCAGCAACCGACCACCATCCACGATAATTGCCAGATTGGCATCATGAGCAATATTGGTCACGGCGCGGTGATTGGCAAAAACTGCGTGGTATCTGGCAACACCGTGGTCGCCGGGCGCTCTCGCTTGGGAGCAGGCGTATGGGTCGGTGCCTCCTGCTCCATCGCCCAGGGCCTGGTGATCGGGGATGCGGTACAAATAAAAATGGGCTCGGTAGTCATCAGCGACATCGCACCACATAGCGTTGTGTCCGGAAACTTCGCGATCAATCATAGAGCTAACATGACGGCCCATCTGGGGAAATTGAAGTGATGCACTCCATTAAGCTTTCATTGGGTTTCAAGGGCAAACGGACTTATGTACAAGGCTCCGACATGCTCGACGCCACGATGCAATCCATTATGGATCACACGCCGCACGCACGAATCGAAAAGCTCGACTTCAAAATAGGTACAATGACCAGTCATTTGCTCAATTGTTGTTGGTGGCCAAGATCCACTCCGCAGGCACCAGCGGGTAAAAATATCGCCAATTTCACCTTTTACCTCGATGGCGTTGAACATGAAGGTAGATTGACTCAGGCCGAAGGACTTGCCGAAGATCGACGCGCCTATGACGAGTCACTGATCGAAAGCAACTGCCGTTACTCCGATGCCAGGCATTCGATTAGCCTGACGAACATGCCAGCAGACTTTTCCTCGATAGAAGTGCTGATATACCTGAACAAGGCGTTACATCTCAAAGAACTGTGCCTACCCACTGGTAGCCAGTGGGTTTTCTGTCGCTGGGAAAGCCCCAAATGGCCGTTGAATCATGACTTGAGCGGGGTAGAGCTGACACTGGAGCAAACGCTCGGGACTCGATTGACCCGCAGCAACATTCAGCTCAAGGCAGAGCACATCGGGACAATCTACTTCAGTGCCCTCAACGTCGAGTAGCTTTCTCCGACCGGCATATAAGATTGGATCAGGGCCACCTTGGCAAGCCTATGACGCAGGCCCCGTGGCTCTTTCGCCTCCATGGGTTGTGTCATTCTGCAGATAGCAACAAGGAGCACCCAGTGCCGTATGGATTGTGGCAAAATCTCCATCGTTGAATTCAATTGCCGCAGACAATCTCGTCTACCGCTAGTAACTCCATCCAACCCCGAGCAGTACAAGCGCACCACCGGGGTGACTACGATTCCTGAGGAAATACCACCCATGTCCAAGACAAAAGAAAAAATCATCGAAATTATTGCCCAAACGAATGTTGTAGCTGACGCCTCGATGCTGCGCGATAACATTAACCTGGCCGATCAGGGGATTGATTCTATGGACATATTCACTATTATGCTAGCTATCCAAGATTATTATGAGATTCAGATACCTGACTCGGACATCGAGAGTCTTCTCAGCATAAATGATCTGACCCACTACATAGAGTCAAAACAAAAACTGCAATAGTCATTACCGCGCAAGGGAGGAAACAAGTATGTACAACCTCCCCACCTTATGCTGTATTCAAACGCGACAGGATATCCCCCCATGTCTCAGCGCAGTGTTAGTCTCGCCCTTCAACTCTGAGCAGCTCATATGCCTGTGATGCTATTTAAAATGTCTATTGCCATTCTTCTCGGCGTATTTCTGGTGCAGACGTTCGACCTTAAACTAACCGCGCTAATCGGCGACATTACAGAATGGCATTACTTCATTTTGGCGGCTTGCATCCCAATAACACTAAGCTCATTCTTTTCCGCTAACCGCTGGCAGGTATTTTTACGAATTAACTCAATAGATGAAACTCTTGCAACTCTGTGGAAAATAAGTTTGATATCTCAATTCCAAGGTTTGTTTTTTCCATCGACGCAAGGAGGTGATGCTTTTCGTATATTTCACATCGAACGACGTCATCCAAATAAGCGAGGCTTGGCGGGCAGTACGGTAATCATTGAGCGTATGATGGGACTATTGGTGTTATGTGCCTGTACTCTTTCAGCCCTACCTTTCTTACCTTTGTTCACGGAATATACTTCACTCATCATCACCGTAGGCACTATTAGCGGCCTAGCGGTAGGCGTCCAATTGCTACTCATCAGCAAAAAAATCTATAGACTCTATAATCACTACACCGTTAAGAACGCAACCCTTTCTCGCTTGTTAAGGTATATACAGAACCTCCACGCAAGCATGGTAAACTTCCCCTATCGGCGGGCAGTTAGATCATCATTACTTTATATTTTTTGCTATCAGATTTCTCTGATATCAGTGGTGTATCTAGTATTTCGATCGTATGGCTATGATATTCCCTTCGTACAACATTTTGCGCTCTATCCTGTTATCGCGATCCTGACCATGATCCCGATAACCATAGGTGGCCTTGGGGTGCGGGAAGGTTTTTTTGTGTATTTCTATAGCCTACTGGGGGTACCTGCAAATATTGCTGTAGGCGCTTCGCTAGCAAATTACGCAATTATGGCGCTAATCCCATCCGCTTTCGGTGGAATCATTTACATATTGGATACTGTTCGGGAAAGTCGTCTCAAAAACAAAAAGTAGCGAAGCAGATTAATGAATCTCAGATCGTATCCGCTCCTTAAATCGATCTGTTGGAGAAAACTATAACCGGGAGACATGCAGTGAGCGAATCTAAAATCCCCTTTAATCGCCCTTACATGACGGGAAAGGAACTTTACTATATCGCGGAAGCAAAGTTCCTCAACAAGCTCTCGGGCGATGGACCTTTTACTCGGCGCTGCCATCAGTGGCTGGAGCATTACAGCACCAGCAACAAAGTACTTTTAACACACTCATGCACTGCAGCCTTGGAAATGTCCGCGCTACTGCTGGATATTCAACCTGGGGACGAAGTCATCATGCCGTCTTACACATTCGTTTCCACCGCTAATGCATTTGTGTTGCGTGGCGGGATACCAGTGTTTGTAGATATCAGAGAAGACACTTTAAATTTGGACGAAAGGTTGATTGAAGCCGCGATTACACCTCGCACCAAGGCAATCGTTGCGGTTCACTACGCCGGAGTCGCGTGTGAAATGGACACGATAATGGAGATCGCCCGTCGGCATGGTCTTCACGTGGTCGAAGATGCCGCGCAGGGAGTCATGTCCTCATATAAGGGAAGGGCCCTAGGCAGTATCGGGGACTTAGGGGCATACAGCTTCCATGAAACCAAGAACGTGATTTCCGGTGAAGGAGGCGCGCTATTGGTTAATGATCCGTCCATGTCGTTACGCGCGGAGATCATCCGAGAGAAAGGTACGGACCGAAGTCGCTTTTTCAGGGGTGAGGTTGACAAGTACACCTGGCAAGAGGTTGGCTCCTCGTATCTACCAGGTGAGTTGACCGCTGCTTTTCTTTGGGCACAGTTGGAAGAAGCACAGTCGATTACACAAAACCGCCTGGATAGCTGGAACTACTATCACCAAGCACTCGAAGGACTCGAATCGTTAGGCGCGTTACGTCGCCCGATCATTCCGGCAAATTGCACGCACAATGCGCACATGTATTATGTTTTGCTTGCTCCCGGCATCGACCGTCAACGCACGATTGATAAGCTTAAGCACGACAATATTTACTCGGTGTTCCACTACGTGCCGTTGCACTCCTCACCAGCAGGAGTTCGTTACGGACGCAGCCATGGCACGATGACAAATACTGACAGCCTATCGGAACGCTTGATCCGCCTACCGCTGTGGATGGGGCTGACCAAGGAGCAGTTGACGGGCATCGTCGACTCACTAGAACACGCGGTTTCCTGAAGAGCGCCACGCGCCGTGTGGCTTTTCTGCAATCGCAAAGGTACGAAGACAGAATCGATAGATTGAGGTCAGGAGAAACGCAATGACCTCATCCTGTTGAACGCCGAGTCATCAGACTGGCCCTGGAAAAGAAATGGGGAGTACAGCAGTCGAGGTCACAGCGTAGCTGTGAAAGTGGGGTTCATGGAGCGCTTACCAAGATCGCGCCTACGTTGGGCCGACATGCAAAAAAGCCGGTCGTCAAGACCGGCTTTTTTCGCTAGGGCAGTTGTATCTCAATTCACCTCCAGCTTGTCGCGATTCCTGTCTACAATGGCCTTGCCAATTCCTTTAACCTCAAGCAACTCTTCTACCGATGAAAACGGTCCATTACTTTCGCGATAAGCAACAATCGCGTCAGCCTTCGCCTTGCCAACCCCCGCAAGCTCTCGTTGCAGGGTCGCGGCGTCAGCACTGTTAAGATCGATTGTCCCGGGAACAGACGCTGCCGCTTGTGTGACTAGCGGTGACGACACAGCTTCCGGATTGGCGGCCGGTGCGGCGATAACAGCTATTGAAGCGCTGGTCAGAAGGGCAAAAACCAAGGAGGAGAAATAGCTTGTACGCATTAATGAAGCTCCATGACATCGTTAAGAAAGTAGCAGCTCTCCGAAGCTGCTTCCTAAACCTAGGCGAGAATGGGGCGCTGTCAAAAATACGTACGTTACAATCTGTGTAACAATCAGGGTTCGACGCGGCGTTGTTGATAAATCCAGTCCACGATTTCACCCTCAGGAGCATAGCCACTGACTGTATCTCGCAAGAGTTGACGGACTCTAGCGTAATCGTATTGATCGATAGCCGTCAGCAATTCCTCCAGCTTTACCTTGAGCACATCCCATGAAAGGTAGTTTTCCGTGGCCCTCATGATCATGGGGTGTTGTGTCGCCTCGACGTTATCCCCAATCAACAACTCCTCATATAGCTTCTCACCTGGGCGAAGCCCTGTGAACTGGATAGCGATATCTCCATGAGGATTTTTTTCAGATCGTACACTTAGCCCCGACAGATGAATCATCTTTTCCGCCAGTTCCACTATTTTTACCGGCTCGCCCATATCGAGAACAAAAACATCTCCTCCCTGCCCCATTGATCCGGCCTGGATGACAAGCTGAGAAGCCTCAGGAATCGTCATGAAATAGCGAGTGATTTTTGGGTGAGTGACCGTCAATGGGCCGCCAGATTTGATCTGCTTATGGAAAAGAGGAATAACCGAGCCGGACGACCCCAATACGTTGCCGAACCTGACCATAGTGAAGCGGGTTTTGTTGACTCTGGAGACACAAGTTCTATCGCCAAACAACACTGGCGCCTTTTCGCAACTAAGTGCTTGTAGAGTCAACTCGGCCAGCCGTTTGGTACTGCCCATTACATTCGTAGGGCGCACAGCCTTATCAGTGGATATCAGGACAAAATTTTCGACCCCTGCCTGCAACGCGGCTTGAGCCGTATATAACGTTCCAATTACGTTATTCAACACCCCTTCCGCGATATTATGCTCGACCATAGGGACGTGTTTATAGGCGGCTGCGTGGTAAACCGTATTCACCTTCCACGTTTTCATCACATCCAGCAGTTTTTCCTGATTTCGCACAGATCCGAGGATAGGAAATAGGCGAACATTCAGCGACTCACGTTCGACACGCTGCTCTAACTCCGAAAGAATACTGTAAAGATTAAATTCGCTATGCTCAAAAAGAATAAGCGTCTTCGGATTCAATAGTAATATCTGCCGGCATAGTTCGGAACCGATTGAGCCACCGGCACCAGTAACTAATACCGACTGATCTGTGATGCAGCGCTGCAATAAACTCCTTAACGCCGGCACCGCATCTCGGCCCAGCAGGTCTGCTATATCAACTTCCTGAATATCATCAACTTTAACACGACCGCTGGCGAGGTCCATGAAGCCAGGAACACTACGGACATGAAGGGGAAACCCTTCCAAAAAACCAAGTATCTCCCGCCGACGCCCCCGTGTGGCGGAGGGTATCGCGAGCAATATTTCTTGCGCGCCTGTCTCTTCAATCATCTGTTCTATGTGTTTGGGCTTGTAAACTTGCAGTCCAGAAATAACTCGATCAGCAATACTGCTGTCATCATCAATGAACGCGACAGGACGCATGACACGCCCCATTCGTAATGCTGCAACTAACTGATTTCCTGCAGCTCCCGCACCGAAGATTGCAACTCTTGGCAGTCCGTCATCCCGGTTAGCGAACGGCACATGTTGCGCGGCGGCGAACCAATCCCCCAGAAAATATTGACGCATGGCCAGCCGCAATCCGCCAATCATTATTAAACTCAGCCACCAATAATTAAAAATTATGGACCGCGGCACGATATTCTGATGATTGCTATACCAATATAGGACCAAGCCCAGAACCAATGATGAAAGGGTTACGGCTTTAATAATGGCGACAAGCGCGTCATTACCAAAATAGCGCATTACCGCACGATACATACCAAAGCGTATAAACAGAGGGATGGCAACTACCGGAGCGCTCAGAAACAACCAAGTATGAGCGACAAGCGGATTGACCATATCATCAAGGCCAAGGCGAACCAAAAAGGAAAGCCACAATGCGACCCATACCAGAACGACGTCAGTGGACACTTGAATAAGCCGTTTATGACGACGTGGCAGGCCCAGCAAAAATGTGCGTAACTTATCCATAAACCTGTCGAACACCTCGAAAACGCCCCTATTGATTATCTGTCACGAGCATACTTTTCCTAGCGTACCCGTCACGCCATGAATCCTGATTAGCACAGTAAAACGAAAATACAACACGCTTCGTAAACTCTGCGCCAGTCAATGTATTTACTCACCATCGATAATGAATGATCCGATGGGACAGATCCCATCTCAGCAACCTCGGCAAATCGCCAGCATCTCGAACCAGTAGGCCTCCGAGGCAAATACGGCGATTCAGATCAAGCTTCGGCTGGATCCTCAGCACTTACAAGCTTGTTGCAGCACTATCCGCATCACTTCGCATGTTTTTTGGATCTCCATATCAGTAAGCGTTGGATGCACCAGGAACATCAGGCTAGTCTCGCCCAGTTCCTTGGCCACAGGCAGCCGTACCTCAGGCCGCCACCCCGTGTCGTCAAAAGCTTTCTCTAGATAGACCTCAGAGCAAGAGCCTGAAAAGCATGGCACGCCCAGAGCATTGATTTCGGCAATGATACGGTCACGATTCCAATCGGACTTCAACTGCTGCGGCTCTACAAAGACATAGCATTTATAAGCAGCATGGACATGATCCTCAGGAACAGCGGGCACCCGTAAACCTTTCAACTCCCGGGCATGCGACCAGATACGCTCAGCATTACGGATCCGGTTGTCGTGCCATTCCTGCATGCGACGAAGCTGTATCCGCCCCACGACGGCCTGCAATTCCAGCATACGCCAATTCGTACCAAAGCTTTCATGCAACCAGCGGAATCCTGGTTGATGCTCACGTTCGTAGATCGCATTCCAACTCTTGCCATGGTCCTTGTATGACCACATTTTCAACCAAAGGTCTCGATCATTCGTCGTGACCATCCCACCTTCACCGCCGGTGGTCATGATCTTGTCCTGGCAGAATGACCAAGCTCCTATATGACCAATGGAACCAACAGCCCGCCCCTTATACCTAGCACCGTGTGCTTGAGCGCAGTCTTCGATTACCTTGAGACCATGAAGGGAGGCGAGCTCCATGATCGGATCCATATCACAAGGCCACCCAGCAAGATGAACACAGATTATTCCCCGGGTCCGAGGCGTCAACACCGACTGGATAGTCTCTGCCGTTATGTTCTGGGTATCCCGATCCACCTCGGCGAAAATGGGAACAGCCCCGGCATTGACGATGCTGGAAACTGAAGCAAGAAAGGTTCGAGGGGTGACGATGACCTCGTCTCCAGGGCCAATATCAAGAGCCTTCAAAGCGAGATCAAGCGCAACGGTGCCGTTCGTCAGGGCGACAGCGTGCGCTGTGCCAGTCCATGCGGCGAACTCCTTCTCAAACTCGCGACACTCTTGTCCGGTCCAGTAGTTGACCTTATTGGACAAAACTACGTCACGAACGGCATTGGCCTCTTCCTCTGTGAACGAAGGCCAAGGAGAAAATGGAGTATTCAACACGTTTTTTACCTGTCATCCAGAATTAATAAAGAATCGTCGAAAACTCAAACGGCCAGTCCGTCTTGCGGATTCATTGGTAAAGCTCAGGGGCTGACAATCTCACGAGCGGGTGTCCCTACCACTGTCATGTTATCAGATATATCGCACACCACCGTGGAGCCTGCTCCCACCGTTACGTTAACGCCGATGCTGAGCACCTGCCTGACACTCGCTCCGATACCAATCCAGCTTCCATCACCGACGCTTACGGCCCCCGCCAGTCGAGCGCCTGGACTGACATGCACACATAAGCCAAGAACGCAGTCGTGATCGACACTACAGCCGGTGTTCAGGATCGCTCCTTCACCAACAGAGGCGTAGGCATTGACTACCGCAGATGCGAATACGACGCTTCCAGGACCGATGTTAGCGTATCGACTTACAGTGGACGAAGGATGCACCAGTACTGGCAGTCTCGCACCAGAAGCTTTTAGCTCGTCAATTTTATTCCGCCGAATACGGTTGTTGCCAATAGCCACCAGTACACCGTCGAACTCCTCCACGCGAGCAACTAGATCTTCGGTGTTACCAACTACCGGCCATACCCCGATGGAACTGACGCTTGGCCACGCATCGTCAAAGAACTCGATAGCTTGCCATCCGCAGCACTCTGCAGTGTCGGCGACAACCTTCCCATGGCCACTCGCCCCAAGAATCGCCAACCTCTTCATTTCTTCGAACCCGTGAACCTAGGCATTGTAACTTCGCCCTCGGCACTGATTCCGTCGCGGATCAATACCTTCTTTACCGTGAGGAAGATGATTTTAAGATCAAGCCACAATGACTGATTTTCTACATACCAAACATCAAGCTGAAATTTTTCGTCCCAAGACAACGCATTTCGACCGTTTATTTGAGCCCAACCGGTCACGCCTGGACGTACATCGTGCCTACGGACTTGCATCTCATCGTACAGAGGCAGATATTCCATCAGCAGCGGACGTGGCCCAACCAGGCTCATATCTCCCTTGATCACGTTCCAGAGCTCAGGCAACTCATCCAGACTACTCGACCGAAGAAATCTGCCAAAGTCTGTCATACGTTCAGAATCAGGTAGCGGGTGACCTTTGGCATCCATGGCATCTCGCATAGTACGAAATTTCACCATCTCAAAAGGTATACCTCCGAGACCGGGCCTCACTTGACGAAACAGAATCGGCGATCCTAATCGCTTGTGAATCAAGTACGCGATGATCGCTATCACGGGAGACAAGACAATCAATCCGGCCAGGGAGGCCACAATATCGAAGACACGTTTTAACATCGGAGCTCCACGGAAAAACAGCTTACTATTCAGATTCTATTTCGATAATCGCCTGAAGTGTGCCGCAAAACGCTCAACACCTACCTGCAAGGACAGCTCCTTACGATAAAAAGCCTGTCCATTTTCAGCCATCAGAGCACGCCCCTCCTCGGAAACTTCCATCAACGCAATGATAGCCTCAGCAAGCGCCCGGGGATTGTCCGACTCACTGACAACACCACAACCAGCATCGCGTATGAGGTCGGCCGCATCACCTTCCACAGCCATCAATATTGGCTTCCCAGCCGCCATATATGCCTGGGTTTTGGAAGGAATGGTGATCCTGAACAACGGATCTTTCTTCAAATGCACAAGCAATGCATCAGCGCCGGCTAAATAAGCACCCACTTCAGACATAGGAACGGCTGGCAGAAAAAAAATATCCTGTAGCTTTTCCCTTTCGACAAGTGTCTCCAACCTCGAGGCCTCTACTCCGCCACCAAGAAAAATAAACGCCACTTGTTTGTTTTTTTCCCGTAGTAACTGAGCAGCCTCAATAACTGTATACAGCGACTGAGCCTTGCCCATATTTCCAGCAAATAATATTCGAAATTTAGTGGTCTCTGGAAATTGATCAGGAAGGCTTACCGAACTAGAACTAACCAAATCCTCTGCACACCAGTTGTATATCACATCGATTTTTTGCTTAGGCACCCCCCGCTCAATTAGCAAGCGTTTGAACCCTGGCGACAACACCACGATCTGATCCACATGTCGATAAACCCAATTGCACACACTTGAGACAACTTTCAAGAGCTTTTCGCTGGAAAACATTCCCGTAGCTTTGAGCGTGTCTGGCCACATATCCTGAATGTCGTAAACCACCGGTACTCGCCGAAAAAAACGAATGAACGCCGCTGCAATTCCGACCGTCAGCGGAGGATGGTAAGCGTAAATGACATCAGGCTTCTTTGCGCGAAGAAGACCATATAACAGGGCGCTGGCTGCAAAACTAACATAGTTTAGCACCCGCCCAATACCGCTCTGCCCGTGGCTAGGATAGAGCGGCACACGCGTTATATGGATACCGTCAACAACCTCTCGTTGAAGCGCTTTAATTTTATAGCCAGGATACAACTTCCCGCCTGGATAATTGGGAAACCCCGTAACGACTTCAACTTCAAAGCCCTGCGCAACCAACTCACGAGCAAAAACCAGTCCTTTGAAAGTCGGCTCAGGATCAAACCATTGCGTGAGCAGTAACACACGAATAGCCATGCGTATTAATACCTTCTCCAGACGGTCCGCATAACATAGTCGCGATAGCTATGTATGATACGCACTACTTTCTCTGCTACATTTGGCATACTGTAGTCTGAAACAAGCCGCATGCTGCGCTCCGCACCGCGACTTTGTTCTTCCAGTACGTATAAGCCCTGCATCACACGCTCGATTTCCAGGCCTACCATCATTACAGCAGCTTCCTCCATCCCCTCAGGACGCTCATGCGCCTCCCGAATATTCAACGCCGGAAAGTTAAGAATAGAGGACTCTTCGTTGATGGTGCCACTATCGGACAGAACCGCCTTGGACTCCAACTGTAACTTGTTATAATCCTTGAAACCGAGTGGCTTGAGTAGCTGAACATTTGAATGAAACTTTACGCCGAGTTCATCAACTCGTTTTTTTGTACGCGGATGCGTGGAGACGATAACCGGATATCCATAATGCTCAGCAACGCCATTAAGAGTTTCGACCAGCTTGCCGAAATTTTTATCCGAATCAATATTTTCCTCGCGATGTGCGCTGACTACGAAAAACTTGCCCTTTTCCAAGCCAAGGCGAGAAAGAACATCTGACTCTTCAATACCCTCACGATAATAATTTAACACCTCAAACATAGGACTACCGGTTTTTATAACCATATCAGGCGAGAGCCCCTCCCGAAGGAGATAATCACGTGCAATCGTACTGTAAGTCAGATTAATATCGGCAGTATGGTCGACAATTCGACGATTGATTTCTTCAGGTACACGCATGTCAAAGCAACGATTACCGGCTTCCATATGAAATGTCGGAATTTTCCGTCGCTTTGCCGGAATCACGGCCATACAACTATTTGTATCCCCCAGTACCAACAGAGCTTCAGGCAACACCTCAGACAGAAGTCGGTCGACACCAATGATCACATTACCTATTGTTTCGGCCCCGCTTGCACCCGCAGCGTTCAAAAAGTGATCAGGCTTTCGGATACCTAGATCCTGGAAAAAAATCTCGTTCAATTCGTAATCATAATTTTGCCCAGTGTGAACAAGAATATGATCACAATACTGATCCAAGGCAGCCATCACACGCGACAAACGAATGATCTCTGGACGGGTCCCTACGACAGTTACAACCTTTAATTTTTTCATTTCAGAAACCACACTGAATAATAATTAAACAACCATGAATCCATCGAGACCACAATAAATCAACGAATCCAAGCTGAAACTCTTATAATTAAAAGCCTTATTGAATAGACGTAGCTACTGGACGAGTGTAGGTATCCGGGAGCTCGCGATCAAAAATTTCATTGGCCCAAAGCATGACTATCATCTCCTCCCCCCCCACATTCGTGATGTCGTGAGTCCATCCCGGAACAGTTTCCACTATCTCCGGTTTTTCACCCGATGTGAATAACTCGTAAAACTCACCGGAAACAATATGGCGAAATCGAAAACAAGCCGTACCTTTAATCACCAGAAATTTTTCAGTTTTCGAATGATGATAATGCCCACCGCGAGTGATTCCAGGATGGGCTGTAAAGTATGAGAACTGACCGCTATCAGCCGTTTTCAGCATCTCAACAAATACACCCCGAGAATCTCCATACTTGGGAACTTCATAAGTAAAGCGATCCGGGGAAAGATAACTGACGTAGGTAGAGTAAAGAGCCCTTATCAACCCTTTCCCCACGGGCTCAGTAATTAACGTATCTCGACTATCACGAAATGCCTCCAGCTGCTTTGCCAGTGCACCCACACTAATAGTGTACGTAGGCTCCACGGTAGCAAAGCGCTCAGATGAAAGCAGCCCATCCATCGCGGCAATGAAGTGTCTGATAACATCATCTATATAGACAAGATCAATTTTCGCCTGAGCATCGTGAATCTGTATTGGCAAGCCCTGAACAGTATTATGACAAAACGTAGCAACAGCAGAGTTATAGTTAGGACGTGCCCACTTACCAAAAACATTTGGCAGTCTGAATACGTAGACCTTTATACCGTAATTATCGGCCAGTTCGGTCAACGCCGCTTCAGCTCCGCGCTTACTATTACCGTAAGCATTGTCCAGCTCGGCCTGACTAGAAGAGGTATAAAGCACAGGAATCGAACGACCACTTAGCGCTACAGCATCACAAATTGCGCGAGTTAAGTCGGTGTTACCAGCCTTGAACTCTTCCGGATTCTGCGGACGATTAACACCCGCCAAATGGAATACAAAATCCACTTGCGTGAGCAAGCTAGGTAATTGAGCAACGTCATCCTCTCGAGTAAATCGCAGGATTTCTACGTCGCTGCGCTCACCTAGGTGCGCTATGAGATTCTTACCGATAAATCCGTTGGAGCCGGTAATTAGCACCTTCATTTCCTACTCCTCAGGTGTTGCTTGTTCGCCGCGTTGTATTGCGCGCATGAAATTAAGCTTAAGCAATAGCTCTTTCATACCGTCCACATCCAACTGAGTAGTGTTATGGGAGTTGTAATCTTCCGAGTGAGATATTTTTTCTTCACCTTCCTCTACGAATTTTGAGTAGTTCAAATCACGCAGATCAGGCGGTACTCGGAAATAATCACCGCGATCTTCGGCACAAGCCATCTCCTCCCGACTCAGCAATGCTTCGTAAAGCTTCTCACCATGCCGAGTACCAATGACTTGGATCGGATGTTCTGGAACTTTAAGCATCTGAGTTAACGCCCTGGCAAGCGTTTCTACCGTCGCTGCTGGTGCTTTCTGTACGAACAGATCGCCATTGTTACCATGCTGAAAAGCATACAACACCAAGTCCACCGCATCGGCCAACGTCATCATGAAGCGGGTCATGCTCGGATCGGTTAGGGTCAAAGGCTTCCCATCACGAATCTGCTGAATGAACAAAGGTATCACCGAGCCGCGTGACGCCATTACATTGCCGTAGCGCGTACCACAAATCACGGTCTTCTCATCGTCAGCGCTGCGCGACTTGGCAACCATCACCTTTTCCATCATAGCCTTTGAAATACCCATCGCATTGATCGGGTATACAGCTTTGTCGGTACTCAAGCAAACTATGCGCTTGACATCGTTCTGAATCGCAGCTTCCAAAACGTTTTCAGTACCCAAGACGTTTGTCTTCACCGCTTCCATTGGATGAAATTCACACGAGGGTACTTGTTTTAAAGCGGCAGCGTGAAAGACATAGTCTACTCCACGAGTGGCGCTCAAGACACTTTGATAATCACGCACATCGCCGATATAAAATTTCAGCTTTGGATTTGCGTAGATCTTACGCATATCATCCTGCTTCTTTTCATCTCGACTAAAGATACGAATCTCAGCGATATCAGTATTCAAAAACCGTTTAAGTACCGCATTACCAAAAGAACCAGTCCCGCCGGTGATCAACAATTTCTTACCGTTAAAAATGGTCATTTTTTTCCTCCATAAAACTTATAATTTTTCGTCCGACGGCAGAGCTGGACTTATTCCTCAGAAGCCAGACTCTACCATATTCCGCCTTTTTGAACAAAATCTGTCGATTAGCCGCGCAAAAATCTGTCAACGCCGCGCAGATCCCTTCAGACGTGGAGTCCTCAATAACATTTAAGAACTCAAAATACTCTTTGGGTATTCCGTCAAGTCGCGTGGTGAGAACAGGTATCCCGCTGGCCATGTACTCCAGCAGCTTGGAAGGGAATGAGTACCGTGTGTAACGTTCTTGCGGATTCCTAGTTAAAATCAAACACGCCGCTCTAGCTTGTATACTCTCAACCTCTTTTGCACTCAAGAAGCCTAAATATTTAATTGACGAATGACACTTCGACACTTCCGAAAGATATGATTCCAGCTCACCGCGACCACACAGCCAAAGTTCGTAGCCAGTATTCGCCTTAATAAAGCCTTCGACCAGCTCTACAATTCCATAGGCTTTACTGAGGCCTCCGGCATAGAAAATGATGCCGCTCTCTTCTTCCTTGGGTGCATTGTGAGATGCTTCGCTCCCTGAGTGGACGATACCTTCAAGAACCATGAACGGTTTTTTCGACCACCTAGAGCTATCAGCAACCATATACTCACTTGCAACAAAAACTCCCGCGGATCGAGAAATTAGATTATCGATCAACCAACTATCTATTTTTTTCAAGACCCTCGTAACAAGGAGCCTGCCTACTCCCATATCCATATAAATGGGAAGGTCAGGTATATAAACAAAATAATTAACGCCCAGGAGTTTACGGAATACATACGCGGCGACCAGGTTTGGCGTATGAGCAGCGTAAACGCAAACCATATCTGTTTTGGATTTTCGCAAACGAAAGAGTCCATAGAGAGTTCCGAGCAGGCGACTGAACATTTTTAGCATCGGCAGATTGAGAAGAGGGACAATACGGCAACTGCCTTCGTTATTGACCTTCTGCATACCAGGAAAAAATATCCTTTTATTTCGTGGGTATGTAGAAACCGCAATGCTCGCAACGGTATTTACGAAAGCACCACCCAAGCGCATAGCATCGAGGAACCTACCCTCAAGCTTATATGCAGCTACTTGAGGAAAGGAATCGCCTTTTGAGTACTTCTCAAAATACTCGTCTCCAACATAGAATCCCAACAAGACAATATTTTTTCTCATTCCGACCTTCTTAAAACCAACCAGACCGACCAAAGCCATCTGCCTGCGCACTCATGCAACACGAACGAACCAACCAAATAAATACGTACGCATAACGTGCAGCAACAAGGCGAATATCCAGCCACCGAAACCCTACAGAACCAACATGATAACGTATACCGATTATAGGGTAGCCTTCATGAACTCACCCCACCTAACGCCTTTCCAGAAGGAAATAAGCGAAACAATCGAAAAGCCTATTATCCAATAGATGGACACTTTCCACCAAAGACTATCCCCCCATTCAAGCTGCAAACTTAAATGCAAAGCATAACCCACAGAAAAGGCCAAAAATGACACTATCATAGGAAATGTAAAAGCTTTGTACACATTGAGCCGCTTATACATACTGGCAACGACGAAGCCAAAATAAATAAATTGAGCCAGGAGCACGCCCAAGGATATGCCATAAAGCCCCCATAACATTCCACCAACCCAAGCCAATCCAATGGACATAATCGCGGCCCCCAGTGAAAGATATGCAAGTAATTTCATCCGCCTATGCACTTCAAGCCGCTTTTGAAAATACACAGCCGTACTATTCAAGAAAACTCCCAGAAAAGCATAGAAAACAATTATTATAGATGTTCCAATTTTTTTGCCCGTCATTCGCTCAAAAAACTCAAAACCGACAAAGTACAGGACGCACCACAAGAGAGAAAATGCCACAATCAGCAAGCTTGAAGAACTCTCTATAATCTCTATAGCAAATTTGCCTTCCCGAAACTTGTTAATTACAAATGGGTGAACCATCATCAACAGAGGCATACTTAGAAGCCCTGCACCACCAACAAAAAGATCTTTTAAAGATAAATATGAGTCTCCATATTCAACTCCATAATGCCCAATTGCAAAGCGATCAGCCCCCGCCATCACCAACATGCCTAGAATCCATGGCGAAAGCGCGGCACCATATTGATAGACAAGCTTTAGATCACGCTTAAATAGCTCAACACTTGAGAACGGATTCGAAGCCTTATAAACACGCAATACACAGAAAAGCATATATAACACTGAAACAGTATAGCCGGCGACCGATGCGAGCAGGGCGTACCTGAAATCAATATCTACATACCTAAAAAAAAGCATTACCAATCCAATCTGGGTAAGGGTCTGTAGAAGAACAGCGACAAGTTGCTGTTTCACCAAGAAGCCCGCTTGACACGTCGACGAAAGGAAAAAAAATAAAATCTGACTAAAGCACAACAACCAAACATAGACAAAAAAACCTTCCCCAACGACAAAAAATACAGATACGATTGCTGCCAGAGAAGATGCGATCGGAGCAATAAACAAAATCATACATATGCAATTCGAGGTAAATAAGCCTCTTTCCTTCACGCCAGAATAATAATAAACGAATGAGTTCCCTACCCAACCAGCGCATAACTGGGCAGCAATCAAAGAACAAAATACACTTACCGAATAACTTATGTACTGCCCTTCAGGAAACGATCTATATAAGAAGAAAACTAAAAAAACACCTGATACAGCTGGCACCATCTTTACCGGAACATAGAGCAATAACTTTTGAAGAAAAACACTCATAACTCTCTGATCCACCCAACGTTTTTCTCATAACAAGAATAGATAAAACAATGTTAAGCCACAGAGGCAGCTTCATTTAGAAATATTTCAGAAAGGATCGCATGTTTACAATTTATGGGCAAGATGGCACCGTGCCACTGCTCATGAGCAAAAAATGAGACAAATCGACGGAGCAGACGATCACCAGGCAGACTCCTCAACCAACTCACCATACAACCTGTCGACGCCCCTCCTCCCAGGAATGGGAGGCAATTTGGAGACCGAGCGAAGCTTTTTCATGGAACTGCGCTAGACGCCCCGAAAAGGTTGAGGAAGTAACAGCAAGGTCCCCGCCCTCCATCTGCCAGGACTGATTGACCGTCGCCAACGATAAAGAGACAGAACGGAGTTATTCAGCACGCCGCGTGCATTCAAGAAGGCGTTGATCGTGCGATTGCGGCACCAGTCCAGCCCAACACCGTTGACGTGCGGAGGTACAGCCGACTCATATAATGTAAGAAAGCGGCATATGGTACCGACGACAGTTCAGTTTCTAAAATACCCGCACAAATAGAGTGGAAAGCTGTGGGCGATGCTGCCCCTGTACTCGCCACACGAAAAATCTGCAGGGTGCTCCTGGTTGCGAAAGCTATTCAGACTATTTGGCTTTTGGAGAATGTTGAGCCTAGGCTATAAACAAAAAACTTCCACCTGATCAACACGGATGCGGTCGTACAAAATTTAATACCTTGGTATCCGGCGAAGAGCCACCTGACCATGCTTGCTGTTTGTCATCCTCACCCCAGACTCATTCCACTCGTTCTTTACTTACAAACAAGCATCTGGAAAAGGGATTCCCATGACCTTCGCAACTGAAAGCCACATTGCACAATCATGAAAAACCTCATCAAGGCCCAAGGGATTGCCCGCCAACGTAGAACTAAAGCTAGCCGGCCTTGATCGAACGTCACGAACGGTCACGCTTTCCTTTGATACGTCCGAACAAAAACGCGAAAGAAGGTCCCATACCCATACCAACGAGCAAAGCAAGTATTACAGCAATCGATACTGGCACGTTCTGTAAAGACCAGCCTAGAAAAGCTAAAGTGAAGCGCTGTTGGTTCTCTAGAACAAACACTAGAACTAACAAAACCAGCAACAGTATCAACACGGTAAGTACTGCGCGTGAGAGGTTACGCATCATTCTTGATCCAGCACATTCATACCTCCTCATCCTCATTCACCCGATCCCTGAGTTCCTTGCCCGGCTTGAAATGAGGTACGAATTTGCCGTCAAGACTCACGGACTGGCCGGTCTTAGGGTTACGCCCCACCCGTGGCGCACGGTAATGGAGGGAAAAGCTGCCGAAGCCACGGATCTCGATACGATCTCCGGTCGCCAGGCATTGGGACATTTGTTCAAGCATAGTCTTGATGGCCAACTCCACATCCTTGGATGAGAGCAGCCCTTGATGGGTGACAATTCGTTCGATCAACTCCGACTTCGTCATATTTTTCCCTTCTTTTTCAAGCAGCTAGATCAGTGCTTCGAAAGGTTTTAGCATGCTCCGAGGAATTTGAACAGCCCAAGTATTGACAAATCTTCCATACACCGCACTGCTCCTTTTCGGGGCACGCAGTATAAGCTCCCCCCACTATCGACACATAACCAGCATCGTCCGCGTCAGATAACCCGCCGGATTGAACCCGAAGGGATACGAGTCTTCATCCTTCGCATCGTCGGATCGGGTAATCACTTTATAACCCGCCCCCTTGCACTCCCTGGCAGCGCGCTTATGACACTTCTCCCAGCCGGAGCCCAACCCCGAGCAATCGATCTCGATGCCACTGACACCGCGTACTGCGTGGGTCTTGGCGCTTGTAGAGCAACCTGCCAGCGTCAATACCACCAACACAAGAAAGAATCTGTTCATTCAAGTCCTATACGCAGGAGGCCCATCCAATGCCAAACAACCTTGGTCGCCATATAGATAATTGATCCGCTTAACAAAGAGACCGTTCTATCAGAGAATTGGTTTCATCGTGACAGCGAACCCTGACGAGACATGCCCAGATGGAATGCAGGGATTAACAAAATCGCAGCCACAAAAAAGGGCGACCGAAGTCGCCCTTTTTTACAGAAAGTCAGAACTTAGTTCTGTTTTTCCGCTTGTGCAGCACGCAGCAGGTCACCCAGAGTGGTGGCTACTGGAGCATCCGAAGCAACTGGCTTGTCGCGCAGGCTCTGGATAGCTTCTTTCTCGTCTTCAACGTCTTTCGACTTGATCGAGAGCTGGATTACGCGGCTCTTGCGATCAACGCTGATGATCTTGGCTTCTACTTCTTCGCCTTCTTTCAGAACGTTACGCGCGTCTTCAACGCGGTCACGGCTGATTTCGGAGGCTTTCAGAGTCGCTTCGATATCGTCGGCCAGGGTGATGATGGCGCCTTTGGCGTCAACTTCTTTCACGATGCCCTTAACGATTGCGCCTTTGTCGTTCTCTTGAACGTACTCGGAGAACGGATCGCTTTCCAGCTGCTTGATACCCAGGGAAATGCGCTCGCGCTCTGGGTCAACCGACAGGATGACGGTGTCCAGCTCGTCGCCCTTCTTGAAGCGACGTACGGCTTCTTCGCCCACTTCGTTCCAGGAGATGTCGGACAGGTGAACCAGACCGTCGATGCCGCCGTCCAGACCAATGAAGATACCGAAATCGGTGATCGACTTGATGGTGCCGGAGATCTTGTCGCCCTTGTTGAACTGGCCAGAGAAGTCTTCCCATGGGTTGGACTTGCACTGCTTGATGCCCAGGGAGATACGACGACGCTCTTCGTCGATGTCCAGGACCATGACTTCCACTTCGTCACCGACTTGTACGACTTTCGAAGGGTGGATGTTCTTGTTGGTCCAGTCCATTTCGGAAACGTGTACCAGACCTTCAACGCCTTCTTCCAGCTCAGCGAAGCAGCCGTAGTCGGTGAGGTTGGTAACACGGGCAGTGACGCGGGTGCCTTCTGGGTAACGGGCTTTGATAGCGACCCATGGATCCTCACCCAGTTGCTTGAGGCCCAGGGAAACACGATTGCGCTCGCGATCGTACTTCAGAACCTTGACATCGATCTCGTCGCCAACGTTGACGATTTCAGAAGGATGCTTGATACGCTTCCAGGCCATGTCGGTGATGTGCAGCAGGCCATCGACGCCACCCAGATCGACGAATGCGCCGTAATCGGTGAGGTTCTTGACGATACCCTTGACCTGCTGGCCTTCCTGCAGCGATTCCAGCAGAGCTTCGCGCTCGGCGGAGTTTTCGGCTTCCAGGACACTGCGACGGGAAACGACAACGTTGTTGCGCTTCTGGTCCAGCTTGATGACCTTGAATTCCAGCTCTTTGCCTTCCAGGTGCGTGGTGTCGCGCACTGGACGGACGTCAACCAGGGAACCTGGCAGGAACGCACGGATGCCGTTAACGTCGACAGTGAAGCCGCCTTTAACCTTACCGTTGATAACGCCCTTGACCACTTCCTCAGCTGCGAAAGCCGCTTCCAGAACGATCCAGCATTCAGCGCGCTTGGCTTTTTCACGGGACAGCTTGGTTTCACCAAAGCCATCTTCAACCGAGTCCAGAGCAACGTGAACTTCGTCACCGACGTTGATGTTCAGCTCGCCAGCATCGTTGTAGAACTGCTCAAGCGGGATGAGTGCTTCAGACTTCAGACCAGCGTGAACGGTTACCCAGCGAGCTTGGTAATCGATATCAACGATAACACCGGTGATGATGGAGCCTGCCTGAAGGTTCAGGGTTTTCAGGCTTTCTTCAAAGAGTTCCGCAAAGCTTTCGCTCATTTTAATTCCTGTTGATTAGGGCGAAGAATACGCCCGCCTCCACACCCCAGACGATGTGGGTTAGTTTCATATAGAAGAAGCACCGCAGGACTATGACTGGTCCCCTGCGGAGCTTCCTGGTCACCCGGCGATATCGCGAATGGCGATCTCGCTCATGATGCGTTGCAACACCTGTTCGATGGACAACTCCGTGGAATCCAGCTGTATTGCATCAGCCGCCGGCTTGAGCGGGGCTACTGCGCGCTGGGTGTCACGTTCGTCACGTGCACGGATCTCATCTAGCAGACTCGACAGACTAACATCCTCGCCTTTGCCCTTCAACTGCAAATATCGGCGACGAGCCCGCTCCTCCGCGCTGGCGGTCAGGAAAATCTTCAATGGCGCGTCTGGAAAGACGACCGTGCCCATGTCGCGACCATCGGCCACCAGCCCCGGCTGCTCCAGAAATGCACGCTGACGCTGCAGCAAGGCTTCGCGCACCGCCGGCAGCGCGGCGACCTGGGAGGCCCCGGCGCCAACGGTTTCAGTACGGATGACGTCGCTGACTTCGTCGCCTTCCAGGATGATGCGCTGCAGCTGACCGTCGGTCGCCGCAATGAACTGCACATCCAGGTGCGCCGCCAGGGCCTTGAGCAACTCCTCGTTGGTCAGGTCCACGCCATGGTTGCTGGCCGCAAATGCGAGCAGGCGGTACAGGGCCCCCGAATCGAGCAGGTTCCAGCCCAGCTGCCTGGCCAGCATCCCGGCGACGGTGCCCTTGCCCGAACCGCTCGGACCATCGATGGTGATGACCGGTGCCTTGATGTTCACGACCGTGCCTCTTTTGCCACTCGAATACCAACCTGCGCGCACAGCGCCAGGAAGTTCGGGAACGACGTCGCAACGTTGGCGCAGTCATGGATGCGAATCGGCGCGTTCGCTCGCAGGGACGCAACACTGAAGGCCATGGCGATGCGATGATCGCCGTGACCATGGACTTCGCCGCCGCCGATCTGGCCACCGTCGATGATGATGCCGTCCGGCGTAGGCTCGCACTTGACGCCCAGCGCCAGCAAACCATCCGCCATCACCTGGATACGGTCCGATTCCTTGACCCGCAGCTCTTCGGCGCCGGTCAACACCGTCCGCCCTTGCGCGCAGGCCGCAGCCACGAACAGCACCGGGAACTCATCGATCGCCAGCGGAACCAGCGCCTCGGGAATCTCGATACCCTTGAGTTTAGCTGCTCTTACGCGAAGGTCCGCCACCGGCTCGCCGCCTACTTCACGCTGGTTCTCCAGGGTGATGTCGGCGCCCATCAGGCGCAGGATATCGATCACGCCCGTACGGGTCGGATTGATGCCGACGTGCTCGAGCACCAGCTCGGAGCCTTCGGCGATGGACGCTGCCACCAGGAAGAACGCCGACGAAGAGATGTCGCCCGGCACTTCGATGTGGGTCGCGGTCAACTTGCCGCCCGACTCAACGGACGCCGTAGCGCCATTGACCGTGACCGGATAGCCAAAGCCACGGAGCATGCGCTCGGTGTGGTCACGGGTCGGCGCCGGCTCGGTGACAGTGGTCTTGCCTTCGGCATAGAGACCGGCCAGCAGCAGGCAGGATTTCACCTGGGCACTGGCCATTGGCATGGTGTAGGTCAGGCCCTTGAGTTTGTTGCCACCACGGATGACCATCGGTGGACGACCGTCGGCGGCCGTCTCGATGACCGCGCCCATTTCCCGCAGCGGGTTGGCCACGCGGTTCATCGGCCGCTTGGACAGCGACGCGTCGCCGGTCAGGGTGCTGTCGAAATCCTGTGCGGCCAGCAGGCCGGACAACAGGCGCATCGAAGTGCCGGAGTTACCCAGGTAGATCGGGCCTGGCGCAGGCTTGAGGCCATGCAAGCCAACACCGTGGATCGTCACGCGGCCGTGGTGCGGCCCTTCGATGACCACCCCCATGTCGCGGAACGCTTGCAGCGTCGCCAGGGCATCTTCGCCCTCGAGGAAGCCTTCCACCTCGGTCACGCCTTCGGCCAGGGAGCCGAGCATGATCGAGCGGTGGGAAATCGATTTATCGCCCGGTACACGAATACGCCCGCTCAGGGAGCCACCAGGTTGTGCCAGGAAAATCAGATCGTTGGAATTCATAGCGTCCACATAGGCCCGACGGGCCAGGATTTTACTGAAATGCTCGCGGGCCACCCTGGCGCGTGTGAAAACGCCCAGCAGTTGGTGCCCGTCCCCTGCATCGACCGCGTCGCGTAAGGCGTCGAGGTCGCTGCGAAATGTATCGAGTGTGCGCAGGACAGCTTCGCGGTTGGCGAGGAAGATGTCGTGCCACATGACCGGGTCGCTACCGGCGATTCTCGTGAAATCGCGGAAACCGCCGGCAGCGTAACGGAAGATCTCAAGATTTTCATTGCGTTTGGCCAATGAATCCACCAGACCGAACGCCAACAGGTGCGGTAAATGGCTGGTGGCGGCCAGGACTTCGTCATGACGTCCGACCTGCATATGCTCGACATCGGCACCCAATTCACGCCACAAGCGGTCCACCATCGCCAGCGCCGCCGGATCGGTCTGCTCCAGCGGCGTCAATATGACTTTGTGACGGCGAAACAGCTCGGCGTTGGAAGCTTCCACGCCGCTCTGCTCGGAGCCGGCAATCGGATGACCCGGCACGAAGCGCGCCGGCATCCCGCCGAAGGCTTCGGTAGCCGCACGCACGACGTTACCCTTGGCACTGCCGACGTCAGTCAGGATCGCCTGGCCCAGGTCCATGGTCGCCAGCCGTGCCAGGAGTTTCTCCATGGCCAGGATCGGCACCGCCAGTTGAATCACGTCAGCCCCCTGGCACGCAGCCGCCAGATCGTCTTCACAACGATCTACCACGCCCAGTTCCACCGCCAGTTGGCGCGACTGCGGATCCAGGTCGACGCCGACCACCTCGCAGCACAGACCGCTTTCGCGCAAGCCCTTGGCGAACGAGCCACCGATCAGCCCCAGACCGACCACCACCAGGCGACCGATCATAGGTGCAGCAGGTTGCAGTGAAGTGACATCAACCACGAGCCAGGACCTTGCTCAACGCCTCGAGGAAACGGCTGTTTTCCGCTTGCAGGCCAACGGTGATGCGCAGGTGGTTCGGCATGCCGTAATTGGCCACTGGACGCACGATCACGCCTTCACGCAACAGGCCTTGGAACACCGGCGCCGCAACACGCCCCAGGTCGACGCAGATGAAGTTGCCTTTCGAGGGAATCCAGCCCAGGCCCAACTCGCGGAAACCCGCTTCCAACTGCTGCATGCCCGCTTCGTTCAAGTGACGGCTCTGAGCCAGGTATTCTTCATCCTGCAGTGCAGCACAGGCAGCGGCCAGGGCAAAGCTGTTGACGTTGAACGGTTGACGCACGCGGTTCAGCACGTCAGCCACCACGGCGGTGGACAGGCCGTAACCGACCCGCAGCGACGCCAGGCCATAGGCCTTGGAGAACGTGCGCGAAACCAGCAGGTTCGGGTACGCCGCTAGGAAGTCCAGGCCATCGGGCAGGTCACTGCCTTCGGCGTACTCGATGTACGCCTCGTCCAGCACCACCAGCACGTGCTCCGGGACGTCCTGCAGGAAGTCGTCCAGGGCCTGGGCGTCGAACCAGGTGCCAGTCGGGTTGTTCGGGTTGGCGATGAACACCACTCGGGTGTTGGCGTCGATGGCCGCCAGCATGGCCGGCAGATCGTGCCCCCAATCCTTGGCCGGAACCACGCGAGCGTCGGCACCGACCGCCTGGGTGGCGATCGGGTAGACCGCAAACGCATGTTCGCTGAACACCGCGTTGAGGCCCGGCGCCAGGTAGGCACGCGCCACGAGCTCGAGAATATCGTTGGAGCCGTTGCCCAGGGTCACCTGGTTCAGCTCGACACCACAGCGCTCGGCCAGCAGGCTTTTCAAGGCGAACCCATTGCCATCGGGGTAACGGGTCAGCTCGGCCAGTTCATCACGGATCGCCGCCAGCGCCTTGGGACCGGCACCCAGCGGGTTCTCGTTACTTGCCAGTTTGACGATGCTGGCCGGATCCAGGTCCAGCTCGCGAGCCAGTTCGTCCACGGGCTTGCCCGGAACGTAAGGCGAAAGTTGTTGCACGCCTGGCTGTGCCAGAGCGAGGAAGTTGCCACTCATTTGCTATCCGCCCTTAAAGAACTGCCTTGGGGTAGGAACCCAGCACCTTGAGTGCCACTGCTTCCTGACTGATTTTCTCCAGCACACCTTTTACCAGCGGGTCGCGGTGGTGGCCGACGAAATCGATGAAGAACACGTAGGTCCATTTACCGCTGCGCGACGGACGGGTCTCGATCCGGGTCAGATCGATACCATTGTCGTGGAACGGCACCAGCAGCTCATGAAGCGCACCGGGCTTGTTGCTCATGGAGACGATGATCGAGGTCTTGTCGTCGCCGGTCGGTGGCACTTCCTGGTTGCCGATCATCAGGAATCGCGTGGAGTTGTCCGGACGATCCTCGATTTTCTCAGCCAGGCGAGTCAGCCCATAGAGACCGGCCGCCATGTCCCCGGCGATCGCCGCCGAGTTCCACTCACCCTTGACCCGCTTGGCCGCCTCGGCGTTGCTCGATACCGCCACGCGCTCGACATTCGGATAATGGGCGTCCAGCCACTTGCGGCACTGGGCCAGGGACTGGGCGTGGGAATAGATCCGGCTGATGCTGTCGGTCTTGGTGTTCTCGCCCACCAGCAGGTGATGGTGGATGCGCAGCTCGACTTCGCCACAGATCACCATGTCATGTTCGAGGAAGCTGTCCAGCGTGTGGTTGACCGCGCCTTCGGTGGAGTTTTCCACCGGCACCACGCCGAAATTCACCGCGCCGGCCGCGACTTCGCGGAAGACTTCGTCGATGGCCGCCATCGGCTTGCTGATCACCGCGTGGCCGAAGTGCTTCATGGCGGCGGCCTGGGTAAAGGTCCCCTCAGGGCCCAGGTACGCCACTTTCAGCGGTTGCTCGAGGGCCAGGCACGACGACATGACCTCGCGGAACAGCCGCGCCATCTCTTCGTTGCTCAGCGGGCCCTTGTTGCGCTCCATGACCCGCTTGAGCACCTGAGCCTCACGCTCGGGTCGATAGAACACCGGCACCTCACCTTCGGCAAGGGAGGCCATTTTCACCCGGGCGACTTCCTGGGCGCAGCGCGCGCGCTCGCTGATCAGCTCCAGGACTTTTTCGTCCAGGGCATCGATGCGCAGGCGCAGCGCCTTGAGTTCTTGCTCTGACATCAGCCGTGTTCCTTCTCGAACTCTGCCATGTAGGCGATCAGTGCGTTGACCGCATTGATGTCCACGGCGTTGTAGATGGAGGCGCGCATGCCACCGACCGAGCGATGGCCCTTGAGGTTCAGCAGCCCGCGCTCGTCGGCACCCGCCAGGAACGGCTTGTCGAGACGGTCGTCGGCCAGGCGGAACGGTACGTTCATCCAGGAGCGGTCGGTCTTGTTGATCGGGTTGCTGTAGAGGCCGCTGGCGTCGATGAAGTCGTAGAGCACGCGTTGCTTCACTTCATTGAGCTTGCCGATGGCTTCGACACCGCCCTGCTCCTTGAGCCATTCGAATACCAGGCCGGACAGGTACCAGGCCAGGGTCGGCGGCGTGTTGTACATCGAGCCGTTGTCGGCTGCGACCTTGTAGTTGAGCATGGTCGGGCACAGGGAACGGGCACGACCCAACAGGTCCTCGCGAATGATGCTGACCAGGATGCCGCTCGGGCCGATGTTCTTCTGGGCGCCTGCGTAGATCATGCCGAAACGGGAGACATCCACAGGGCGCGAAAGAATGTCCGAAGACATGTCAGCCACCAATGGCACGTCACCGGTTTCCGGGATCCAGTTGAATTCCAGGCCGCCGATGGTTTCGTTCGGTGCGTAATGAACGTAGGCCGCGTCCTTGGACAGGTTCCACTCATTCTGACCGGGGATGGCGAAATAATCGTAGGGCTTGGCGGTGGCGGCAACGTTGACGTGGCCGTAACGCGAGGCTTCTTCAATGGCTTTCTGCGACCAGATACCGGTGTCGATGTAGTCAGCCTTGCCACTCTCCGGCAGCAGGTTCAACGGGATCTGGGCAAATTGCTGGCTGGCGCCGCCCTGCAGGAACAACACCTTGTAGTTGGACGGGATGTTCAGCAGATCACGCAGGTCCTGCTCGGCCTTGGTGGCAATGGACACGAACTCATCGCTACGATGGCTCATTTCCATGACGGACAGGCCCTTGCCATGCCAGTCGAGAAGTTCACCCTGGGCACGCTTCAGGACCGCTTCAGGAAGCGCCGCCGGGCCGGCACAGAAGTTATAGGCTCTCTTGCTCACATCCAATCTCGCTCTGATCTGGTGGTCACACATTAATACGGTATCAGCGGGCGCCCATTGTGGGAGCAAGGCTTGCCCGCGATTACAGACTTGCATTCAACATGAATGTCGACTGATCTATCGCTATCGCGGGCAAGCCTTGCTCCCACAGCTCGCTCCCACAGTTGAGCTGTCATGCACAGTCTCGCAAAATTTCAAAAGGGACAAACAACAAGGGGGCGAATCTTCATCCGCCCCCTGCGTGTCCGCTTATTCCTGCGGTTCTTCTTCGTCTGCGGCAGCGTCGAGCGATTGATCGTCGCCGGCCATGTCGTCGACATCGGCACCCAGGGTACCGTCGAACGCCACGTCGTCCTCGCCTTCCAGCTCCTCGCCTTCGACTTCCGACGGCTCCTGCACCCGCTCAAGCCCCACCAGCGTTTCATCGCTGGCCAGCTTGATCAGCGTCACGCCCTGGGTATTACGGCCCAGGCTCGACACTTCGTCGACCCGCGTACGTACCAGGGTGCCCTGGTCGGAGATCAGCATGATCTCTTCGCCATCGAGCACTTGGACTGCACCGACCAGACGGCCGTTACGCTCGTTGCTGACCATGGCGATCACGCCCTGGCCGCCACGCTTGTACTCGGGGAATTCGCTGATGGCGGTACGCTTGCCATAACCACGCGCCGAAGCGGTGAGGATCTGGCTGCCCTCTTCGGGGATCAGCATGGAAATCAGCTTCTGACCTTCCGGCAGGCGCATGCCGCGCACACCGCGGGCGGTACGGCCCATGGCGCGAACGTCGGATTCCTTGAAGCGGGTAACCTTGCCACCGTCGGAGAACAGCATGACCTCACGCTCGCCATCGGTAATGGCGGCGGAAATCAACACGTCGCCTTCGTCCAGCTCCAGGGCAATCAGGCCCACGCTGCGCTGGCGACTGAAGGACTCCAGCGGGGTCTTCTTGACGGTGCCGTTGGCGGTCGCCATGAAGATGTAGTGGCCTTCGGTGTATTCCTCCACCGGCAACATGGTGGTGATGTACTCACCGTCGTCCAGTGGCAGCAGGTTGACCAGCGGACGACCACGGGCGGCGCGAGACGCTTCGGGGATTTCGTAGGTCTTGAGCCAGTACACCTTGCCCTTGCTGGAGAACAGCAACAGCGTGGTGTGGCTGTTGGCAACCAGCAGGTGAGCAATGTAGTCCTCATCCTTGACGCCAGTCGCCGACTTGCCTTTGCCACCGCGACGCTGGGCCTGGTAGGCAGCCAGCGGCTGGGTCTTGGCATAGCCACCGTGGGAAATGGTCACCACGCGGTCTTCTTCCGGGATCATGTCACCCAGGGTCAGGTCCAGGCGCGCATCGAGGATCTCGGTGCGGCGCACGTCGCCGTATTCGGCGCGGATCACTTCCAGTTCTTCGCGGATCACTTCCATCAGGCGCGTGGCGCTGTTGAGGATGCGGATCAGCTCGCCGATCTGGTTGAGGATCTCCTGGTACTCGGCCAGCAGCTTCTCATGCTCCAGGCCGGTCAGGCGGTGCAGGCGCAGTTCCAGGATGGCTTGCGCCTGTTCCGGGGACAGGAAGTACTTGCCGTCGCGCAGGCCGTATTGCGGGTCGAGGTTCTCCGGACGACAGGAGTCGGCGCCAGCGCGCTCGACCATGGTCATCACCGCACTGGACTCCCAAGGCGTGCTGACCAGCGCTTCCTTGGCTTCCGACGGCGTCGGTGAAGCCTTGATCAGGGCAATGACCGGGTCGATGTTCGACAGGGCCACAGCCTGGCCTTCCAGGATGTGACCACGCTCACGGGCCTTGCGCAGTTCGAACACGGTACGGCGGGTAACCACTTCGCGACGGTGACGCACGAAGGCTTCCAGCAGGTCCTTGAGGTTCAGGATCCGCGGACGACCATCGATCAACGCAACGATGTTGATACCGAACACGCTTTGCAGCTGGGTTTGAGCGTAGAGGTTGTTGAGGATCACCTCAGGCACTTCGCCGCGACGCAGCTCGATCACGACGCGCATGCCGTCCTTGTCGGACTCGTCCCGCAGCTCGGTGATGCCTTCGAGCTTCTTCTCCTTGACCAGCTCGGCGATCTTCTCGATCAGACGGGCCTTGTTCAGCTGGTACGGGAGTTCGGTGATGACGATCTGCTGGCGGCCACCGACCTTGTCGATGTCTTCGACCGTCGAGCGAGCGCGCATATAAATGCGGCCGCGACCGGTGCGATAGGCCTCGATGATACCGGCACGACCGTTGATGATCGCGGCGGTGGGGAAGTCCGGACCGGGGATGTATTGCATCAGCTCATCGACGGTCAGCTCGGGGTTGTCGATGAGGGCCAGGCAGCCGTCGATGACTTCACCGAGGTTGTGCGGCGGGATGTTGGTTGCCATGCCCACGGCAATGCCGCTGGAACCGTTGACCAGCAGGTTCGGGATACGGGTCGGCATGACCGCCGGGATCATTTCGGTGCCGTCGTAGTTCGGCACCCAGTCCACGGTTTCCTTGTGCAGGTCGGCCAGCAGCTCGTGGGCGAGCTTGGTCATGCGCACTTCGGTGTATCGCATGGCCGCAGCGTTGTCGCCGTCCACGGAGCCGAAGTTGCCCTGGCCGTCTACCAGCAGGTAGCGCAGGGAAAATGGCTGCGCCATCCGGACGATGGTGTCGTACACCGCAGTGTCACCGTGAGGGTGATACTTACCGATCACGTCACCGACGACACGGGCGGATTTCTTGTACGGCTTGTTGAAGTCGTTGCCCAGCTCGCTCATCGCGAACAACACGCGCCGGTGCACGGGCTTCAAGCCATCGCGCGCATCCGGCAGCGCCCGCCCGACGATTACGCTCATTGCGTAGTCGAGGTAGGACTGTTTCAGCTCGTCTTCGATATTGACCGGGAGGATTTCTTTGGCCAGTTCGCCCATGAGAAGCCTGATTCCTTTTTCTGGTGAAACCTCGTCACATCCAGACGGGATGAACGAAGCTCGCCGCTACAGGACAAGTGCCGTGCAGCGACTTACGACAAATCAACGAGTTATGCCATGGATCTGCGCAGTAAAGACCGCTTCGTGAAGCGACCTTGGAAACCGCCGGATGTTATCACAAGAGCCGCCACGCACCTATCCCCCAGATGCGCATGGAGCATAGTTAGTTGACCGGTGACAGGCTGGAATGGGACGAGAGGGGCTTAGAAGCGCTGCGACTGAAGAATTTGCGCTCAAATGCAAGAAGATTCACAGCTTTCAAGGGCCTCTTCGCGAGCAGGCTCGCTCCCACAGGAGTGTTTTGTATGCCCGGGGTTCCTGACACACCGCAATTCCATGTGGGAGCGAGCCTGCTCGCGAAGGCAATGCACCTGACAAAACCGTCTTAATGCAGCCGCTTGCGGCACATCAATTGCGCCATCTTCGCGGTATCCGGGCGCTCGACGATACCCTTCTCCGTGACGATGGCATCGATCAGGTCGGCCGGCGTGACGTCGAACACCGGGTTGAACGCCTCCACATCCGCGCCAACCCGCTTGCCGCCGACTTCCAGCAGTTCGCGCCCGTCGCGTTCTTCGATCGGGATGTCTTCGCCACTGGCCAGGTTCATGTCGATCGTCGAACTCGGTGCCACCACCATGAAGCGCACGCCGTGGTGCATGGCGCAGACCGCCAGTTGATAGGTACCGATCTTGTTCGCCACGTCACCGTTGGCGGTGATGCGGTCGGCGCCGACGATCACCCAGGTCACGCCCTTGGTCTTCATGATATGGGCAGCGGCGGAATCGGCGTTGAGGGTCACCGGGATGCCCTCATTGGCCAACTCCCAGGCCGTGAGGCGCGAGCCCTGCAGCCATGGACGGGTTTCGTCGGCGTAGACACGCTCGACCATCCCCTCGATGAATGCGCCGCGGATCACCCCCAGGGCCGTGCCGAAGCCGCCGGTGGCCAGGGCACCGGTGTTGCAATGGGTCAGGATGGCCTGGGCATTGCCCTGATGCTTGCGGATCAGGTCGACGCCGAGCTGGGCCATGGTCAGATTGGCTTCACGATCACTTTCGTGAATGGCGACAGCCTCGGCCTCAAGGGCGGCCAGCGGCTCGGCATGCTCCTTCAAGCGCGCCAACCGGTCGCGCATCCGATCCAAGGCCCAGAACAGGTTCACCGCCGTCGGCCGGGATTCGGCCAACAAGGTGAAATCCGCCTCCAGCGCCGTTTGCCAATCACCGCCCTCGGCCACCCTCGCCCGCGCGGCCAGCACCACACCGTAAGCCGCACTGATCCCGATGGCCGGCGCGCCGCGCACCACCATCGCACGAATGGCCTCGGCCACGCCGGCCGCACTGGTGTAGGCGATCCAGTTTTCCTCGAACGGCAAAACACGCTGATCCAGCAGGTACAGGGCGCCATCCCGCCAATCGATGGCCTTCACCTTCTCCGCAGCCAACAGTTGATCGCGCATCCTACACTCCGCACTCTTGAACAAAGCCGCCGATTATAGCGATCCCAGCGTGATGACGCTCGGGTATACTTCGCCATCCTTTATAACCCATGGAACCGATCCACGATGCCCAAGCCAGCCGTTGCGCTCGACTTACTATTGCTGCCGACCTGGTTGGTGCCTGTCGAACCCGCCGGTGTGGTACTCAAGGATCACGGTCTGGGCATCCGCAACGGTTGCATCGTGTTCATCGGCCCACGGGCCGAAGCCCTGAAATGTGAGGCTGCCGAGGTCCGCGAGTTGCCGGGCATGTTGCTCAGCCCGGGCCTGATCAATGCCCACGGGCATGCGGCGATGACACTGTTCCGCGGTCTGGCCGACGACCTGCCCCTGATGACCTGGCTTGAACAGCATATCTGGCCGGCCGAGGGCAAATGGGTCGATGAAGACTTCGTGCGCGACGGCACCGACCTGGCGATCGCCGAGCAGATCAAGGGTGGCATCACCTGTTTCTCTGACATGTATTTCTATCCCAAGGTTGCCAGCGAGCGCGTCCATAACAGCGGCATCCGTGCGCAAATCGCCATTCCGATCCTCGATTTCCCGATTCCCGGGGCCGCCAGTGCCGACGACGCCATTCGTCAGGGCATCGAATTGTTTGGCGATCTCAAGCACCATCCACGGATCAAAGTCGCATTCGGTCCGCATGCACCCTACACCGTGGGCGACGAGAACCTGGAGAAAATCCGTGTGATTGCCGAAGAGCTGGACGCGGCCATTCATATGCATGTTCACGAAACCGCCTTCGAAGTGCAGCAGGCTGTGGATAACACCGCTGAGCGACCAATGGCTCGCCTGGGGCGGCTTGGCCTGCTGGGGCCGCGTTTCCAAGCGGTGCACATGACTCAGATCAGCGATGAAGACCTGGCCTTGCTGGTAGAAAGCAATTGCAGTGTGATCCATTGCCCGGAATCGAATCTGAAGCTGGCCAGTGGTTTCTGCCCGGTGGAACGCTTGTGGCAGGCCGGCGTCAATGTGGCGGTCGGTACGGACGGCGCGGCGAGCAACAACGACCTGGACCTGCTGGGGGAAACCCGCACCGCAGCCCTGTTGGCCAAGGCCGTCGCCGGTTCAGCGACGGCCTTGGATGCCCATCGGGCGTTGCGCATGGCCACGCTCAATGGCGCCCGGGCCCTGGGCATCGAGGCCACCGTTGGTTCGCTGGAAGTCGGCAAGGCCGCCGACCTGGTGGCCTTCGATCTGTCGGGACTGGCCCAGCAACCGATCTACGACCCGGTGTCGCAGCTGATCTATGCCACCGGCCGCGATTGCGTGAAACACCTGTGGGTGGCCGGCAAGCCGTTGCTTGAGGACGGCCGGCTGGCCCGCCTGGACGAACCGCAACTGACCGCCACGGCCCAGGCCTGGGGTCGCCGCATCAGCGGTCACGACGAATAACCCTGCCTCTTGAGCCACGGCTCGGGGCAACTGATTTTTTCAAGTTTTTCGAGGATCTGCACATGAGCAACGTCGACCACGCCGAAATCGCCAAGTTCGAAGCCTTGGCTCACCGCTGGTGGGACCGCGAAAGCGAATTCAAGCCGCTGCACGATATCAACCCGCTGCGGGTCAACTGGATCGACGAGCGGGTCAACCTGGCCGGCAAGAAGGTGCTCGACGTCGGCTGTGGCGGCGGCATTCTCAGCGAAGCCATGGCCCAGCGCGGGGCAACCGTGATGGGCATCGACATGGGCGAGGCGCCGCTGGCTGTGGCGCAGTTGCACCAACTGGAGTCCGGCGTCAACGTAGAGTACCGGCAGATCACCGCAGAGGCCCTGGCCGAGGAAATGCCGGCTCAGTTCGACGTGGTCACCTGCCTGGAAATGCTCGAACATGTGCCGGACCCGTCCTCGGTCATCCGCGCCTGCTTCCGCATGGTCAAGCCCGGCGGCCAGGTGTTCTTTTCCACGATCAACCGCAACCCGAAGGCGTACCTGTTTGCCATCATCGGTGCGGAATACATCATGAAGCTGCTGCCCCGTGGCACCCACGACTTCAAGAAGTTCATCCGTCCTTCCGAGCTGGGCGCCTGGAGCCGCATGGCCGGGCTGACCGTCAAGGACATCATCGGCCTGACCTACAATCCGCTGACCAAGCACTACAAGCTGGCCGCCGACGTTGACGTCAACTACATGATCCAGACCCTGCGCGAGGAGTAAGTCGATGCGTCTCAAAGCGGTTCTCTTCGACATGGACGGCACGCTGCTCGACACCGCGCCGGACTTCATCGCCATCTGCCAGGCCATGCGCGCCGACCGTGGCTTGCCACCGATGAACACGCAGCACATTCGTGACGAAATCTCCGGTGGCGCCCGTGCGATGGTCGCGGTGACCTTTTCCATGGACCCCGAATCACCGGGCTTCGAGGACCTGCGCCAGGAATTCCTCGACCGCTACCTCAAGGGGTGCGCTGTCCATAGCCACCTGTTCGACGGCATGGCCGAAGTACTGGCCGACATTGAAGCTGCCAACCTGATCTGGGGGGTGGTCACCAACAAACCGGTGCGCTTCGCCGAACCCATCATGCAGCAACTGGGCCTGGCCGAGCGCTCGAAGGTGCTGATCTGCCCGGATCACGTGACCAACAGCAAACCGGATCCGGAACCACTGATCCTGGCGTGCAAGCTGCTCGACCTGGACCCGGCCAGCGTGCTGTTCGTGGGCGACGATCTGCGGGACATCGAGTCCGGGCGCAGCGCCGGCACCAAGACCTGCGCAGTGACCTACGGCTATATCCACCCGGACGACAACCCCAAGCACTGGGGCGCGGACGTGGTGATCGATCACCCGTTGGCGTTGCGCGAAGTACTGGATAACGCGTTGTGCAGTTGCTGAGCTAACTACTTCGTGTGGCAAGACAATAAGTAGATTTTTTGTGGCGAGGGGATTTATCCCCGCCGAGGTGCGAAGCGCCTCCAAGAGATGTCAGTCACTGCGGTGTATCAAGTAATACGCAAGGGGTCGCTTCGCGACCCAGCGGGGATGAATCCCCTCGCCACAATACAACCCGTCGCCACACCGTGCATCACCACGCATCGTTATGTTTCATGAGGTTTTTATGTTTGATTATTCCGCCCGCCCCGACCTGCTCGACGGCCGGGTCATCCTGGTCACCGGTGCCGGTCGTGGCATCGGCGCGGCTGCCGCCAAGGCCTACGCTGCCCACGGCGCTACCGTGCTGCTGCTGGGCAAGACCGAAGCCAACCTGACCCAGGTCTATGATGAAATCGAAGCGGCCGGCCATCCACAGCCGGCGGTGATTCCCTTCAACCTCGAAACCGCCCAGCCCCATCAATACGACGAACTGGCAGCCATGATCGAAACCGAGTTCGGTCACTTGGACGGCCTGTTGCACAACGCCTCGATCATCGGCCCGCGCACGCCGCTGGAACAACTGTCCGGCGAGAACTTCATGCGGGTGATGCACGTGAACGTCAATGCCATGTTCATGCTCACCAGCACCTTGCTCCCCCTGCTCAAGCTGTCCACGGACGCATCCGTGGTGTTCACCTCCAGCAGCGTCGGTCGCAAGGGTCGAGCGTACTGGGGCGCTTATGGCGTATCCAAGTTTGCCACCGAGGGGTTGATGCAGACACTGGCCGACGAAGTCGATACCGTCGCGCCGGTGCGCGCCAACAGCATCAACCCCGGCGCAACCCGTACCAGCATGCGCGCCCAGGCCTATCCCGGGGAAAATCCGCTCAACAATCCGACACCGGAAGAGATCATGCCGGTCTATCTGTACCTGATGGGGCCGGACAGCAAGGGCGTCAACGGTCAGGCGTTCAACGCACAGTAAAGACTCATCCTCACGTCGCGGCGGTTTACCGTCGCGATGCTCCCCCGCTTCAACGCCGAGCCAGGCGAACCGCCAAACCCATGTCGCGCAAAAATCGGCGCGCCAGGGGCGCTTGATTTCACCTCATTGATTTTAAATGGGTTTTTCAAAAGTGAACGCACTGGCACGACTTTCGCTCTAACCCTTCTAAACACGCCATGTCCGGCGGGTAGCGGAGGTTGATACGAGGCCTGCGTCAGCCAAGGAAAGCAGACTAGACTCAAATCAATGTCCTACGGGACTTAAGGGCCAGTACGACACGCAGCCCACAGCCACCTCACCCGGCGCCAGGATAGATTCTGCTTAGGGGCTCACGCCAAATGAAAACGCCCATCCAGACCAACGCGATTGATTTCGACAGCGCCAAACTGCAGCGCCTGGGCCTCGGTCAACCGTCGCCGCTCGTCGCACGCGCCGTCAGCCTGTCGCAATTGCGTCAGCAACTGAGTCAGCAATTGCAGACCAGCCTGGAACCTCAGCGGATTCTGGGCCTGTTTTTCCGTGAAGTTCAACGACTGGTGCCCCTGGATGCGCTGGCCTATCAGCACAAGCCCAGCGATCTGCGGCTGGAGTTCGGTCAACGCGGGCATCATCTGCTCAGCTACAACCTCAGCCATGAAGGCGAACAGCTGGGCGAATTGGTGTTCCGCCGCAATCAGCGCTTTAGCGACGCGGAACAGAGCGACCTCGAATCAGTGCTGTCGACCCTGTTGTTTCCGCTGCGTAACGCCCTGCTCTACCGCGCCGCCACCCAGAGCGCCCTGCGCGATCCGTTGACCGGAACCGGCAACCGCATTGCCATGGACCAGGTCATGGAGCGGGAAATCGACATGGCCAGGCGTCATATGCAGCCGTTGTCGCTGCTGATGCTCGACATCGACCACTTCAAGCGTATCAACGATACCTACGGCCATGGCGCCGGTGATGAGGTGCTCAAGGCCGTTGCCGAGTCGATCAAGGATCAACTGCGCAATGTGGACATGGTCTTCAGGTTCGGCGGCGAGGAGTTTCTGATCCTGCTTTCCAACACCAGTCGGGAGGCCGCAGCCACGATTGGCGAGCGACTGCGGTATGCCGCCCAGTTGCAGGATTATTTCGCGGCGGGTGTCAGGATTGAGCTGACGGTCAGCCTCGGCTGCGCGACGCTGCTGCCGGGTGAGTCCTTGGAAAGCCTGCTGCGCCGGGTCGACAGCGCGTTGTATGTGGCCAAGCGCGAAGGTCGGAATCGGTTGGCGATGGCGGGTTGATGGAAAACAGGCGAGTCAGGCTGGGTGCAGGAGCCGCTCGCGAAGGGTCGGTGGCAGGCTCGATACTTCTGCAAGCTGGTTCACCGCTATCGCGAGCAGACTCGCTCCCACAAGGGTTCAAGGTGAGTCTGATTGCATTAAACAAAAATGTGGGAGCAAGCCTGCTCGCGATACGGTCCGATAGCCAACCTCCCCGTTGGCCAGCCAGACCGCTTCGCGAGCGGGCCCGCTCCCACATCGGTCAACTAGGCATCAGCTCCCGGCCAGCGCCAGGCGCTCGCGGTGAGGTGCCAATTTTCCGGCCGTCTCCGACTGTTCCAGTTGCATGCAACGTTCCAGGAACAGGTACATGTAGTCGTAGCTCTTGCACACGGCCTGGCGCAGTTCGTTCTGCAAGGCCTGGCTCGGATTCATGCCCGCCAGCGTGCAGATGATTTCCAGCGCTTCCCATGGGTGGGCGTCGTCGTACTGGGCGTGCATCTTCAGCCATTTCATGGCGCGCTTGCGGTCTTCCTCGGCGAAGGCCGCCGCGTAGATCCCGCTGGAACACACCAGCGCCGACCACTCCCCGGTCGCGCCTTCAATGGCATAGTTGGTCGCTGCGATTGCCACGATCAGCGAGTCCGAAGAGCTGGTATGCCAGCACCAATGACTCAAGGCATGGAGTTCAGGCGCTACCTGCTGCGCCTGGAGGTCCTCCAGCGTCACGCCGTGGGCGGCGCTCCAGTTCACCCAGTAGTCGGCGTGATTGAGTTCGACACGAATGTTACGCATCAGCCAGCGCCGGGCCATATCCTCGCCGGGATGGCGGGCAAAGCGGGTCTTGGTGAGGTTCTGTGCCATGTATAAGGCGAACTGTTCAACGACCGGCCAACCACCGATGAGGTAGTGGCGCATGGTCTTGGCGCTGAGCTTATTGTCGCGCATGCGCTGATACAGCTCGTGTTCGACAACCCGGCGCTTGCTCTCGCCGCAATCGGCGATGAGCTGCTGTGCCCATTGCGGATAGCTTTTGGCGTCCATGAGCGGGCCTGTTCGGTTGAATGTGTCGATCACTGTCGGGCTCCTTTTGATTGTGATTTTTTTCCGGATCAACAAGAGGCTCAGCGGAACGTGCCGGGGGCCTTGAATAACAACGGCTGGGGCCGGGCCGGCCTGCATTGCAACGTGTCACAGGTAAACAACTGCGGGCGCTCGATGACATACCCCTGAGCGTAGTCCACTCCAATCTCCAGCAATGCCTGCTCGATCTGGGCAGTTTCCACAAACTCGGCAATGGTGCGCTTACCCATGACGTGGCCGATGTGGTTGATCACCTCGACCATTGCACAGTTAATCGGGTCGTCCAGCATATCCTTTACGAAACTCCCGTCGATCTTCAGGAAGTCTACAGGTAAATGTTTCAGGTAAGCGAATGAAGACATTCCGGCGCAAAAGTCATCCAGCGAGAAGTAACAACCCAAGCTCTTGAGTTCATTGATAAAGCGAATGGCGCTGCCCAAATTCGAAATAGCGCTGGTCTCTGTAATTTCAAAACAAATCATTTCCGGCGGAATCGAATACGCCGCGAACTGTTTACGCAGGAAGTCGAGGAATGCCTGATCTCCGATAGTCGTGCCTGACAGATTGATCGCACACATGGCCATTGGGCCCTGCCGCGAATCGTTCAGGCACTGGCGGATGATTCTGAAGACATTCTCCACCACCCAACGGTCCAGGGACGTCATCAGGCCATAGCGCTCCGCCGCAGGAATGAAGCTGTCCGGCAGAATCATCCGCCCGGCTTCATCATGCAAGCGCAACAGGATCTCAATGTGCCCGCCACCATGGTCACCTGGCCCCAGCGCGGCAATTTCCTGGGCATAGAGGCAGAAGCGGTTTTCCTCCAGGGCCATGTGCAAGCGCTGGACCCAGGCCATCTCACCGAAACGCAGGGACAACTCCGAATCGTCGGCATGGTAGACCTGGACTCGGTTGCGACCCTTCTCCTTGGCCATGTAACAGGCCATGTCGGCGGCGCGCAGGGACGCCTCCAGGGTGGTCGGGTTCTGGGCGATGTGCACCAGGCCAATGCTCACGGTGGTGACGAATGGCCGCCCTTTCCAAACAAAGTGCAGATTCTGCACGGTCTGGCGCAGACCTTCAGCGATCTTCTCCGCGGCCTCCGGCGAACAGTTCTCCAGCAAGATACCGAACTCATCGCCGCCCAACCGGGCCAGGGTGTCGTTTTCCCGCAGGCCCGATTGCAGCAACGCGCAGATGTGCCGCAACAATTCGTCACCCGCCGCATGGCCGCAGGTATCGTTGACCAGCTTGAACTGGTCCAGGTCGAGGAACATCAAGGCATGGCGCCCGACCTGGCGCGTCAGGTTATGCAAGGCCTGCTCGAGCCGGTACTCGAATTCCCGGCGGTTCGCCAGGCCGGTCAGCGCATCATGGGTAGCCTGCCACGACAGGTTGGCAATGTACTGGCGCTCCTGGGTCATGTCGTGCAGGACCAGGACGGCGCCGCTGACCTTGCCCGCATGGCGGATCGGCGCCCCCACCAGGGTCACCGACACCGTGCTGCCGTCCAGGCGCTGGATCAGTTTGGAATGTTCGCTGCCACCACCGAGCCGACCGCTGAGAATGTGTTCGATCAGCGTCAGGCCTTCGGTCTGGGCATTGTCGTCGATCAGGTTGAACAGCGCGGCCAAGGGCAGTCCGGTGGCGTGTTCGGCCTTCCAGTGGGTCATCGCCTCGGCAGCGGGATTCATGTAGGCAATGGCACCTTCGACGTCGGTGGTGATGACCCCGTCGCCAATGGACTGCAAAGTGATCTGCGCCCGCTCCTTCTCCAGTTGCAAGGCATTGGCGAACACCTGTCGCTGGGTCAGCAGTTTGTGGGTACGCAACAAGGCCAGGACAATCAGCCCAAGTGCTGTGGCGAAGTTGGTCACCAGCAACAGGCGCAGGATAAAGCGCGATCCCTCGCCCAGCTCGTCGCTGAAAGCCTTGGCTGCCGGGGTAACGGAGTCGTTGATGGCAAAGATCCGCGCCTTCCAGCCGCGGATATCGGTCTCTGAAGCAGTCCCTTCGGCAATGCTGTCGTGCATCTGCCGGGCAACGTTATCCAGCTCGATCAGATAGCCGTCGCCCACCGTCCAGAGATCGATGGCTTCTTCCAGGTAACTGAAGTGACGGAAATTCAGATAGAGCCAGATCAGGCTGGGCACGTCGTCCGGGTGGTTTCCCCCTTGAAGGATGCCCGCCCGTGCCGCTTCCAGGTCAGGCGGCTGTCGATCCAGCGCCACCCGCAAGTCGTGACCGCCCTCGGGCACGGCAATGGCTTGCTGATATTTACGGAAAATCGATTCGTCGCGGCTGTCGGCATAGAGATTCAGGTAATAAATGGCGTCCTTCTGCCCCTTGGACCAGAGGCTTTCCCCCGCGACATAGCCACGAACGGCTGATAATACGTAGAGACTGACGCCTCCGAGCAATGCCTGAAATAGCACAACGGCAATGAAGGGCCAGACGATGCCCAACAAACGAGGCGTTCCGAGAGTCCGCTTTTGCTTCATGAGGTCCCTTGCACAGGCATTGCCGATGAGCACCCGGGAGAAATCCGCTCCTGATTTCAGAGCCTAGGCCAGTTTTCGATCCTTGGAATGGTTGGATCGAAGGATCTATAGGCTTTGGATGGAAATTCGAATAAATCGGGGCATTTGGCTAATTTTTTTGGATACTAAGCGCAGAAAATCACAGGAAACTCAAGGCTGCTGTATCTGTTGCAAATGACCATAGAGTCGGGCGTACAGGCCGCCCTCGGCAATCAATTGCAAATGGTCGCCGTCTTCAGCGATTCGCCCACCATCGAACACCAATACCCGGTCGGCCTGTTTCACGGCCGACAACCGGTGGGCAATGATCAGCGTGGTGCGTCCACTCAGAAAACGCGCCAGGGCCTGGTGGAGGTTGTACTCGGTGGCGGCGTCCAGTGCGGAGGTCGCTTCGTCAAGGATCACCACCCGCGGCTCGGCCAATACCATGCGGGCAATGGCCAGGCGTTGACGCTGCCCACCGGACAGCCGCACCCCGGAACGTCCGACCACACTCTCCAGCCCCAGGGGCAACGCGCGCACCGTGGTATCGAGCTGGGCAATGGCCAATGCCCGCCAGCAGGCCTCGTCGCTGCAGTCGCGGCCCATGGAGAGGTTGGCCCGCACCGTGTCGTTGAACAAGGCAGGATGCTGCAGCACCACCGCGACATTTTCACGGATGGTTTCCAGGCCGATCTCCTGCTGCGTGGCGTCACCAAACCGGATGCTGCCCGACTGCGGCGTATACAGGCCCAACAACAGCTGCACCAGGGTGCTCTTGCCGCCACCGCTGGCCCCCACGATGGCGACTTTTTCGCCGGGTGAGATGGACAGGTTCAACTGGTCGAGCACCAGTTCCTCGCCATAGCCGAAGCTCAAGCCCTGGATGTCGATGCCCACAGTATCGTGGCCCTTGAACGGGTCGACACCGCCGGTGTACTGAGGTTCGTCGGCCCGGGCCAGGAGTTCGTTGATCCGACTCAACGCACCGCCCGCCGCGTAATAGGCGTATTGCAGATTCAACAACTGCTCCACCGGACCGATCATGAACCAGAGGTAGCTGAACACCGCCAGCATCTGGCCAATGGACAGGTCGGAAAACAGCACCGTGAGCATCGCCGCAGCACGGAAAATGTCGATGCCGAACTGGAACAGCAAGCCACTGGCGCGGCCCGACGCATCGCTTTTCCACTGGGAATTGACCGCATAATCACGCACCTCCCGGGCGCGCTGACCCAAGCGACCGAGGAAAAAACCCTGACGGTTCCCGGCGCGCACTTCCTGGATCGCGTCCAGGGTTTCGGTCAATGCCTGGGTGAAGCGCGAGGTGCTGTCGTTCTCCAGCTTCTTGAGGTGCTTGACCCGCTTGCCCAACTGCACCGTGGCATAGATCACCAGCGGATTGAACAACAGGATCAGCAGCGCCAGTTTCCAATGCATCCACATCAGGATGCCGGCGGTGCCCACCAGCGTCAGCATCGCCACCAGGAAACGGCTGAGGGTTTCGCCGACGAATTTATCGAGAGTGTCCAGGTCGGTGACCAGGTGCGCGGCCACGGTGCCGCTGCCCAGGCTTTCGTATTCCCCCAGGGAAATACGTTTGAGGCGCTCGATCAGACGGACACGGATGCGATAGACGATGTCTTTGGCGAGCCTGGCAAACAAACGCGCCTGTAACACGTTGAACAGCAACGCGCCGCACCGAAGGGTCAAGGTCGCCAGCAGCATCAAGCCGATATAGCCCGCAGCCGTTTGCCACCCCGTCGGCAAGGCGTGGTTCATCACCTTCAGGGCGGCGTCGCCACGCCCTAGCAGCACTTCATCCACCAACAATGGCAACAGTAAAGGGATCGGCACGCTACAAAGCGTCGCCAGCACCGCCACGCCGTTGGCAATCCACAGGGCTTTCTTGTGTTTGAGGGCCAGGCGACGGATTTCCGCCCAGCTCAATCGATCGACGCGCTGTGGCTCCGAGGTGCCATCCGGCAGGTCAGGCACAGGCCGCACGCTCCAGCCAGCGGCCAAGCAGTGGTGACAGTTGGCTCAGGGGTTGGTAACCGTTGGTGAGCAGGGCCAATTGGCCCTCGCGCTCGGCCAGTAGCGTAGGGAACCCGGCAATGCCGAGATCCTGCACCCACGTGAAATCCGCGGCAGTGGCCGCATGTTGATCGGCACTGTCAAACGCCGCGGCAAACTCGATGCGTGGCAGTCCGGCCTGTTCGGCCAGTTCCACCAGGACGCTGGCATGGGTCACGTCGCGACCCTGCACATAAAAAGCCTGCTGGATCAGTTTGAGCAGCTTCCAGGCCAGGTCCGGCGCCAGGCTCCGGGCCGTCACCACAGCCCGGCAGGCCGGCTCGGTGTCATAAACGAAACCGTCCGGCAACGCGCCCTCCAGCTTGAAGGGCTGGCCGGTGGCCTGGGTGACAGCCTGCCAGTGCTCGAGGATGTAACGCCGGGTAGTGGGCTCCAGGGCCGAACCGCTGCCCGTACGCAACCCGCCCACCACCAGGTGCAGCTCCACGCCCTGGGCCCGCGCCTGCTCGACCAATGCTTCGGCCACTGGTGCGAAGCCCCAGCACCAGGAACACATCGGGTCCATGACATACAGCAGACGTGGCGGCATGGTTCAGGCCTCGGAGGATGATTGCTTATAGTTGTAGCCGATCGGGTGCGGCATGTTGCGAGCCTTGGCCAATTCGATCTGCTTTTGCCGGTCGATCGCACTGCGACGGGTCTTCTCGCTCAGTTTGTCCCAGCAATGCGGGCAACTGATGCCCGGCACGTAGTGCTCCGAAGCGCGATCTTCCAGGCTCACCGGTGTACGGCACGCATGACATTGATCGTAGTCGCCTTCGCTGAGATCGTGGCGAACGGTCACGCGGTTATCGAACACAAAGCAGTCGCCACGCCATTTGGTTTCTTCCTGGGGAACCTCTTCGAGGTATTTCAGGATGCCACCCTTGAGGTGGAAAACCTCGTCGAAGCCCTGGCTCAGCATGTAGCTGGAAGCTTTTTCACAGCGGATGCCGCCGGTGCAGAACATCGCGACCTTCTTGTGCCGGGCCGGGTCGAAGTTGGCCTTGATGTAGTCGGGAAACTCGCGAAAGCTGGTGGTCTTGGGATCGATTGCGCCTTCGAATGTCCCGATAGACACTTCGTAGTCGTTACGGGTATCGATCAGCAACACTTCCGGATCGCTGATCAGCGCGTTCCAGTCCTGGGGTTCGACATAGGTGCCGACCTGCTTGTTCGGATCCACGCCTTCGACGCCGAGGGTGACGATTTCTTTCTTGAGCTTGACCTTGGTGCGGTAGAACGGCTGCTCGTCGCAGTATGACTCCTTGTGATCGATATCGATCATCCGCGGGTCGTTCTTGAGCCAGGCCAGCAAGCCGTCGATGCCTTCACGGGTACCGGAGACCGTGCCGTTGATGCCTTCTTCGGCGATCAGCAGAGTGCCTTTGATAGCGTTATCGAGCATCGCCTTGAGCAAGGGCTCACGCAGCTCGACGTAATCTTCCAGGGTGACGAACTTATACAGTGCCGCCACGACAATGGGTTGTGTCATGGGTATTTCTCCAGGTGGCTACCCTCGTAAAGGGTGAACCGGATGCAAAAAAAACGCGCCGGGTAAGCGGCGCGTGCGAATTCTAACAAAAACTCATGGGTTGCAGGACTTCGACGTCGGGGCTTTACATAAATCCTTCGCCACGCCGATCAGTGCTTGCTGCCACCGGCACAGGTCGGCGAAGCCGGGGCGGCATCGATCTGTGCCCATTCTTCGGGGGTGTAGGTGTGCAGCGCCAACGCATGGAATTCGCCCATCAGCTCACCCAGCGTGCCGTAGACCTTCTGGTGGCGCTTGACCCGATTCAGTCCTTCAAATTGCCGGCTCACCACCACCGCCTTGAAGTGGGTCTGTAGCCCACGGCTGTGCATGTGGCTTTCATCCAGCACTTGCAGGTGCTCGGGCTGCAGGAGGCCGAGGGTCGATTCGATGCGTTGTTGCATGCTCATACCGGGCTCCGCTTACGGCTTTTTCTTGGCTGGGGCAGCAGCTTTGGGCTCAAGCTCGGCGGTCATGTCCGCCAGCAGCTTGTTGACCACTGGCACGGCGCTTTCCAGCTTGGCCTGGGTCAGTTGGGCCGACTGCTGGGTCAGCTGCGGCATTTTTTCCAGGACTTTCTTGCCAAGGGGTGACTGGTAGAAAGCCACCAGGTCCTTGAGCTCCGACTCGCTGAAGTTGGTGGTGTAGAGCTTGACCATGTCCGGCTTGAGCTTGCTCCAGCCGATGGCCTGGTCAAGCGCGGCATTGGCCTTGGCCTGGTAGGTTTCCAGGGTGGCTTTTTTCGACTCGGGAGCCTTGGTCTGCTCGAAGCGCTGGGCAAACATCTGTTGCACCTGCATGTACACCGGGGTGCCCAGTTTGTCAGCGTGTGCCAAGGTCAGGAACGCTTCGGCGCTGGCGTTGTGGCTGGCGGTATCGGCGAGAACAGGGCCGCTGGCACACACCAGAGCAACTGCGGTACAGATGGCGCGAAGACGGGTCATCGAGTTTCCTTATCTAACTGGCGAGGTAAAACCCCAAGGGCGACCATTCTGCGCCTAAAAAACGCCAGGCCTCAACCCCGGTGCTTGCCGGTCCCGATTGACGGACCGAACCGACCGCCCCTAGATTGACGGAACCGGTACCGCCCGACAGGGCCTAAACTGCGCATTCAGACCTATCAGGAGTTTGACCCAATGAGCCGTATCGAAACCGACAGCCTTGGCCAGGTTGAAGTCCCGGAGGACGCCTACTGGGGCGCCCAGACACAGCGTTCCATGATCAACTTCGCCATCGGTAACGAACGCATGCCGCTGTCGGTGCTGCATGCCCTGGCGATGATCAAGAAAGCCGCCGCGCGGGTCAACGACCGCAACGGCGACTTGCCCGCCGACATCGCTCGACTGATCGAACAGGCCGCCGACGAAGTGCTGGACGGCCAGCATGACGACCAGTTCCCGCTGGTGGTCTGGCAGACCGGCAGCGGCACTCAGAGCAACATGAACGTCAACGAGGTGATCGCCGGGCGCGCCAACGAGCTGGCGGGCAACCCCCGCGGCGGCAAGACCCCGGTGCACCCCAACGACCACGTCAACCGCTCCCAGAGCTCCAACGACTGCTTCCCTACCGCCATGCACATCGCCGCCGTGCAAGCCGTCCACAAGCAATTGTTGCCGGCCATCAGCGAACTGTCCGGCGGGCTGGCGGAACTGGCCGCGCGCCACCTGAAACTGGTCAAGACCGGCCGCACCCACATGATGGATGCCACGCCGATCACGTTCGGCCAGGAATTGTCAGCCTTCATTGCCCAGCTCGACTACGCCGAACGGGCGATCCGTGCCGCGCTACCGGCGGTCTGCGAACTGGCCCAGGGCGGCACGGCGGTCGGCACCGGGCTCAACTCGCCCCACGGCTTCGGCGAAGCGATTGCCGCCGAACTCGCGGCGCTGTCCGGTTTGCCATTTGTCACCGCGCCGAACAAGTTTGCGGCACTGGCGGGGCACGAGCCCCTGACCACGCTTTCCGGCGCACTGAAAACCCTGGCCGTGACCCTGATGAAAATCGCCAACGACCTGCGCCTGCTGGGCTCCGGACCTCGGGCCGGCTTCGCCGAAGTGAAATTGCCGGCCAACGAGCCGGGCAGTTCCATCATGCCTGGCAAGGTCAACCCGACCCAGTGCGAAGCCTTGTCGATGCTGGCCTGCCAGGTCATGGGCAATGACGTGACCATTGGCTTTGCCGCCAGCCAGGGCCATTTGCAGTTGAACGTGTTCAAGCCGGTGATCATCCACAACCTGCTGCAATCGATCCGCCTGCTGGCCGATGGCTGCAGCAACTTCCAGCAACATTGCATCGCCGGGCTCGAGCCCGATGGCGAGCAGATGGCGGCGCACCTGGAGCGTGGGTTGATGCTGGTGACAGCGTTGAACCCGCATATCGGCTACGACAAGTCCGCCGAGATCGCCAAGAAAGCCTACAACGAAGGGCTGACCCTGCGCGAGGCAGCACTGCAGTTGGGCTATCTGACCGACGAGGAGTTCGATGCCTGGGTGCGGCCGGAAAACATGCTGGAAGCCGGTAGCCAGGGCTGAACTCTGGTTGACAGGAAGTGAGCCTTCGCGAGCAGGCTCGCTCCCACAAGGGATCCCGGTCGAACCCGGGATTTGCATACGCTGAAGATCCAATGTGGGAGCGAGCCTGCTCGCGATGAGGCCGGTCGACTCACATCACTGTCACCTGCAGGCCGCTACCGCTCCACAGCCAACCGCTCACGCCGGGCCCTCAGCCCGGCAATCAGCGAAGGCCCCAACGCCACCAGCGCTGATCCCACCACCACCAGCACCGCCCCGCCATACCCCAGCAGATTGATCTGCTCGGCATGCACATAGTCGGGCCACCACCAGGCAGCCACGGCCACCGCCGCGAAGGTCACCAGCGGCGTGATCGCCAGGGTCGCGCTGACCCGCGAGGCTTCCCAGTGAGCCAGGGCCTCGGCAAAGGCGCCGTAGGCAATCAGGGTGTTGAGGCAGCAGGCAAACAACAGCCAGCCTTGCAGCGGGCTCAGTTGCAGTGCTTCCAACGGATGGACCCACGGCGTGAGCAGCAACGCACAGAACAGGTAGATCACCATCATCACCTGCAACGAATTCCACACCGTCAACAACTGCTTCTGGCCCAGGGCATAGAACGTCCAGACCGCCGACGCCAGCAACACCATCAAGACCCCGGCAGTGTATTCGCTCAGGGACGTCAGCAATTCGGCGAGGCGCTGGTTGAAAAACAGCGTGAAGCCGATCAGCAGCACCAACAGGCCGATCCCCTGCCCCAGGCTGAAACGTTCCTTGAACACAAACAGGCTGGCGACCAGCAGCAGGATAGGCCCCATCTGCACCACCAGTTGTGCGGTGCCGGGGCTCAAGCGATTCAGGCCCATCAGGTACAACACATAGTTGCCTACCAGCCCCAGCACCGCCATTGCCACCAACCAGCCGCCACGCGAACCGAGCACCTTGCGGCTGGGCAGGCGTCGGGTGGCCGACAGGTAGATGAACAGCAAGCCGCCGGACACCAGCAAGCGAAACCAGGTCACCGTGACCGGATCCATCACCTGCAGCACCTGCTTGAGCTTGATCGGCAGGATTCCCCACAACAGAGCGGTCAACAAGGCGAGGAACAGGCCGTAGACCCAGCGACCGGACGAAATGTGCATGCAATCCCCGAGGCTCACGAAAAGAGCGACTATTCTAGGGGGAGATGGCCCTGCAACACAGGGACAGTTGGGCACTAACAGTTCAAAGGTCATTGCGGAAAGGAGGGATGGCACATTGCCGCCTATCGCCTGACCAAGCGCCAGTTGACGCTACCGCATAAACTTCACTCAACCGATTTCGATGCTTCTTGGAGCCCCCATGCTTGGCAAACGCGCCCAAGACCTCGCCCCTGCGATGGTCTTTCCCAGTGACCGGATCTGCCGGATAAACGGTGAATTCTATTTCAGTACCCGAGAAGGAACCCAGGAAGGACCGTTTGCCAGTCGTGAGGCCGCGGAGCAAGAGGTCGCGGCGTATATCGAGCGGATGCAGAAGGCGCTTGAGATCGCCAGCTGACAAAGGATTACCCAGACCTGTGGCGAGGGGATTTATCCCCGCTGGGCTGCAAAGCAGCCCCAAAACCAGGCAACTCGGTGGATCAGACTGCTTGAGTCAACGGCGGTGGGGCTGCTACGCAGCCCAGCGGGGCGGTGCGACGTTTCGATAAATCCCCTCGCCACAGATAGTGTCTTTCCTCGGCTTCGTGTTTAACGCACAGCCTCGAACAACCCCGTCGCCCCCATCCCGCCGCCCACGCACATGGTCACGATGCCGTAGCGCAGGTTGCGCCGTTGCAGCTCCCGCACCAGATGTCCGACCTGGCGCGAGCCGGTCATGCCGAACGGATGGCCGATGGCAATCGAGCCGCCATTGACGTTGTATTTTTCATTGTCGATTTCCAAACGGTCACGGCTGTACAGGCACTGGGACGCGAACGCCTCGTTGAGTTCCCACACATCGATATCGGCGATCCGCAAGCCCTTGGCCTTGAGCAGTTTCGGCACCGAGAACACCGGACCGATGCCCATTTCGTCCGGCGCGCAACCGGCCACGGTGAAGCCGCGGAAAAACGCCTTGGGCTTGAGTCCGAGCGCCAGGGCTTTTTCCAGGCTCATCACCAGGGTCATCGAGGCACCGTCGGACAGTTGCGATGAGTTGCCCGCCGTCACCGAACCGTCTTCGGCAAACACCGGCTTCAGGCCGGCCAGGCTTTCGTAGGTGGTATCCGGGCGGTTGCAATCGTCGCGGCCGACCACGCCGTCAAGAATCTGCACCGCACCGGTGTTCTTATCCTCCACCTTGTACTTGACCGCCATCGGTACGATCTCGTCATCGAACAACCCGGCCGCCTGGGCCCGGGCAGTGCGTTGCTGGCTCTGCAACGCATAACGGTCCTGTGCTTCGCGGCTGACCCGGTAGCGGCGGGCGACGATCTCGGCGGTCTGGCCCATGGGGAAATAGATGCCTGGAACCTGATCCTTGAGCAGCGGATTGATCAGGTGATCGGTGTTGACGCTTTTCATCGTCAGGCTGATGGACTCCACACCACCGGCGACGATGATCTCGCTGCACCCGGACGCAATCTGGTTGGCGGCAATGGCGATGGCTTGCAGGCCCGAGGAACAGAAGCGGTTGAGGGTCATGCCGGCGGTGCCTATGCCCAGGTGGGAAAGCACCGCCACGTTACGGCCGATGTTGTAGCCCTGAGCCCCCTCGTTGGAGCCGGCACCGACGATGCAGTCCTCAACGCTGGCCGGGTCGATGTCGTTGCGCGTCAACAGCGCATTGACGCAATGGGCCGCCATGTCGTCCGGGCGGGTCATGTTGAACTTGCCGCGAAACGACTTGGCCAGGCCGGTCCGTACGCTGTCGACGATCACTACTTCTCGCATGGCGGTTCCTCATTGTTGTAGGCGGTCAAGATGGATCGAGCATAAATCCACCTCATAACCGACTGCGACAATCATTCACCCCGCATATGCGACCTCATCGCCCGTTACTTCCCGCTGCGCTTGAACGCGGCCTCCAGCGCCTCGTTGAGGGTGCGCAACACCTTGACCCGGGCCCAACGCTTGTCATTGGCTTCTACCAGGGTCCAGAGGGATATCTCGGTACTGGTGCGGTCGACCATGTCGCACACCGCCGCCCGGTAGGCGTCCCACTTGTCACGGTTGCGCCAGTCGTCCTCGGTGATCTTGAAGCGCTTGAAGGGGATTTCCTCGCGTTCCTGAAAGCGTTCGAGCTGGGTCTCCTTGTCGATGGCCAGCCAGAACTTGACCACTACCACGCCGGCGTCGGCAATCTGCTCCTCGAAATCATTGATCTCGCCATAGGCCCGCAGCCAGTCGGCCCGACTGCAGAAGCCTTCGACCCGCTCCACCAATACCCGGCCATACCAGGAACGATCGAATACGGTGAATTTGCCCCGCGCCGGAATATGCCGCCAGAACCGCCACATGTAGGGATGGGCACGCTCTTCTTCAGTGGGCGCGGCGATTGGCACAATGCTGTACTGGCGTGGATCGAGCGCCGCCGCGACCCGCCGGATCGCTCCGCCCTTGCCCGCCGCATCGTTGCCTTCGAACACGGCCACCAGCGCGTGCCGGCGCATGCGTTTGTCCCTCAACAAGCCGGCAAACCGGGCCTGCTCGGTGATCAGCTGTTCCTCATAGTCGTCCTTGTCCAGCCGCTGGGTCATGTCCAGGCTGTCAATCAGGGTCACCTGGTCATCCAACACCGGCAGCGGTGCCACGCTGACCTTTTCCGGCTTGATCGCCGGCCGATCCAGTGCCTGGCGCATGCCTTCGAGCAGGATCCTGCCGACCGTGAGGCTGCGATAATAAGTGTCCACGCCCTCGATCACATGCCACGGCGCATAATCGCGACTGGTGCGGCGCAACACCCGCTCGCCGTACTTGACGAACTTGTCGTAGGTCTGGGATTGCTGCCAGTCCAGCGGACTGATGCGCCAACTGTGCAGCGGGTCATCCTTGAGCCCCTTGAGCCTGGCTTTCATTTGCTTCTTGGACAGATGAAACCAGAACTTGAAGATCAGCGCGCCTTCATCGCAGAGCATTTTTTCCAGGCGCTCAGCGGCATTGATCGCCTGATCGAGCCGAGGGTCCTTGAACTCGCCATGAACCCGGCCCTGAAGCATCTGGCTATACCAGTTGCCGAAGAAAATCCCCATGCGCCCCTTGGCCGGCAGCATCCGCCAATAGCGCCAGGCCGGCGGCCGCGCCAGTTCTTCGTCGGTCTGCTGGTCGAACGTGCGCACTTCGATCAGCCGCGGGTCCATCCACTCGTTGAGCAACTTCACCGTCTCACCCTTGCCCGCGCCCTCGATACCGTTGATCAACACGATGACCGGGAAGCGGCTCTGCTGATGCAACTCGAACTGGGCTTCGAGCAGTGCTTCACGCAGCGCCGGCACCTCGGCTTCAAAGGTGTCTTTATCGATGGCATGACCGATTTCGGCGGATTCGAACATAGGCAGCTCCTTCCAGGGATTGGGGCAAGACTAGCGGATTGGATACCGCGATGTGTAGGAGCTCCTGCGCAGTTACCCAGCCTCGGGCTAGAATAGCGTCCCGGATTTAACTGAGCCTGCCATGCCCCCCGTACAGCACCACGCCCAACTTGACTGGGATGACCAGGGTCTGCCCCGTTCCCGGGTGTTCGACGATGTGTATTTTTCCGACCAGTCGGGGCTGGAAGAAACCCGCTATGTGTTTCTTGAACAGAACAACCTGGCCGAGCGCTTCGCCGCGTTGCCGGACCATGGGCGGCTGGTGATCGGTGAGACCGGGTTTGGCACCGGGCTGAACTTTCTGTGTGCCTGGCAGTTATTCGAGCAACGCGCACCCGCCGGGGCGCGACTGCATTTTGTCAGCGTCGAAAAATACCCCCTGAGCCCTCAAGACCTGCACCGGGCCCTTGCCCTGTGGCCGTCCCTCAAGCTTCAGGCCGATCAATTGCTTGAGCAATACGTCGCGATCCATCAAGGTTTCCAGCGCCTGACACTGGCGGGCGGACGGGTGACGCTGACGCTGATGATCGGTGACGCCCTGGAACAGTTGCCACAGCTGGACGGACACATCGACGCCTGGTTCCTGGATGGTTTCGCACCAGCCAAGAACCCCGACATGTGGACCGCCGAGCTGTTCGCCGAACTGGCCCGGCTGGCGGCGCCTGGCGCCACTCTGAGCACCTTCACCAGCACCGGTTGGGTGCGACGATTGTTGAACGCGGCGGGCTTCAAGATGAAGCGCACGCCGGGCATCGGGCATAAATGGGAAATCCTGCGGGGCGTGTTCCTTGGCTGGCCGGAATCACAGGAGCAGGCCGCCCCCCTTCCGGCAAAACCCTGGTATGCCCGCCCCGCTCCGCTCACCGGCGAACGCCGGGCCCTGGTGATCGGCGGTGGCCTGGCCGGTTGCGCCAGCGCGGCGAGCCTCGCGGCCCGTGGCTGGCAGGTGACGTTACTGGAGCGGCATGCCGGGTTGGCCGAGGAAGCGTCCGGCAACCCCCAGGGGGTGTTGTACCTGAAGCTTTCCGCTCACGGCACGGCGTTGTCGCAGATGATCCTCAGCGGCTTCGGCTACACGCGGCGCTTGCTGGAACACCTGCAGCGGGGCATGGACTGGGACGGCTGCGGTATCCTGCAGTTGGCCTTCAACTACAAGGAAGCCGAGCGCCAGGCGCAACTGGCCGCCGCGTTCCCGGCCGATCTGCTGCACACACTGGAGCAACCCGAAGCCGAGGCGCTGTCCGGCATCGGCCTGGCCTGTGGCGGTCTGTTCTACCCTGAAGGGGGTTGGGTACATCCGCCGGCGCTGTGCCGCTGGCAGGCCTCGGGCTCGTCGATCGAGGTGTTGCCTCACCGTGAAGTGCTGGATCTGCGCCGCGTCGACGGCCAGTGGCAAGCCTGGGGTGGTGAGCGCTGCCTGGCCAGCGCACCGGTGGCGATCCTGGCTAGCGCTGCCGAGATAAAACGTTTCGAAGCAGCCGCCGACCTGCCCCTCAAGCGCATACGCGGGCAAATCACCCGCCTGCCGCAGACGGCCCGCAGCCAGAGCCTGCGCACGGTGGTCTGCGCGGAGGGATACGTGGCCCCGCCGCGAATGGGCGAACATACGCTGGGGGCCAGTTTCGACTTCAAGAGCGATGACTTGACACCCACCGCCGCCGAACATGCCGGCAACCTGCAAATGCTCGAAGAAATCTCTCTCGACCTGGTGGACCGCCTGGACGCCGGCCTCCTGGATCCGGAGCAGCTCGAAGGCCGTGCGGCGTTTCGTTGCACCAGCCCGGACTATCTGCCGATTGTCGGGCCGTTGGCGGACAACCGGGCATTTACCGAGGCGTATCACGCCCTGAGCAAAGATGCCCGCCAGGTCCCGGACACCCCCTGCCCCTGGCTCGATGGCCTGTACGTCAACAGCGGTCATGGCTCCCGCGGCCTGATCACCGCGCCACTGTCCGGCGAACTGATCGCCGCCTGGCTGGACAACGAACCTTTGCCCTTGCCCCGGAGCGTGGCCGAGGCCTGCCATCCGAATCGCTTTGCGCTACGGGCGCTGATTCGCGGCAAGGCCTGACGCAGCTGAACGCCCACCGCCAAACCTGTGGGAGCGAGCCTGCTCGCGATGGCGGTGGATCAGCTGGCTTTAATGTTGACCATGCCGCCGCCATCGCGAGCAGGCTCGCTCCCACAAAGGCCCTACGCCATCCCGCCAACCCGCCCCCACCCGTCGCCTTATAACGCATCGATCTAAAACTCACGGCAATCCCATCGGTCAGTTCCAGGGTACCCGCCATTTCGGCGCGTACCCTCCCCAACGGAAAAACCGGTAAGGACTTATGTGCGGATTAGCTGGAGAGTTACGTTTCGATCAACAACCTGCGGACCTTGCGGCCGTAGAGCGAATGACCCATCACCTGGCCCCTCGCGGCCCCGATGCGTGGGGTTTCCATAGCCAGGGCCCGATTGCCCTGGGCCACCGACGCCTGAAGATCATGGACTTGTCCGATGCCTCGGCTCAGCCGATGATCGACAATCAACTGGGCCTGTCCCTGGCCTTCAACGGCGCGATCTACAACTACCCGGAACTGCGAGCCGAGCTGGAAGCGTTGGGCTACGCCTTTTGTTCCGGTGGCGACACCGAAGTGTTGCTCAAGGGCTATCACGCCTGGGGCGAAGCGCTGCTGCCCAAGCTCAACGGCATGTTCGCCTTCGCCATCTGGGAACGCGACGCCAAACGCCTGTTCATCGCCCGCGACCGTCTCGGCGTCAAACCGTTGTACCTCTCGCGCACTGGCCAGCGCCTGCGCTTTGCCTCAGCGCTGCCGGCCCTGCTCAAGGGCGGCGACATCAGCCCGGTGCTCGACCCGGTCGCTCTCAACCACTACTTGAATTTCCATGCCGTGGTCCCGGCGCCCCGTACCCTGCTGGCCGGTATTGAAAAACTGCCGCCAGCCACGTGGATGCGAGTTGAAGCCGATGGCAGTGTCGAGCAGAAAACCTGGTGGACCTTGCCCTACGGCCCACGGGCCGATGAGCAGGACCTGAACCTGGAAGACTGGATCGACCGCGTGCTCGACAGCACCCGAGAAGCCGTTGCCATTCGCCAGCGGGCCGCCGTGGATGTGGGGGTGCTACTTTCCGGTGGCGTGGACTCAAGCATGCTGGTGGGTTTGCTGCGTGAAGTCGGCGTGGAAGACCTGTCCACGTTCTCCATCGGTTTCCAGGATGCCGGCGGCGAACGGGGTGACGAGTTCCAGTATTCGGACCTGATCGCCAAGCACTACGGCACCCGCCATCACCAACTGCGCATCGACGAAAAAGAAATCATCGAGCAACTGCCGGCGGCTTTCCGTGCCATGAGCGAGCCGATGGTCAGCCACGACTGCATCGCTTTTTACCTGCTGTCGCGGGAAGTGGCCAAGCACTGCAAAGTGGTGCAAAGCGGCCAGGGTGCCGACGAATTGTTCGCCGGTTATCACTGGTATCCCCAAGTGGATGGTGCAAGCGATCCCTACGCGGCCTACCGCGCCGCGTTCTTCGACCGCAGCTACGAGGAATACGCCGCCACCGTGCAGCCGAAATGGCTGACCGCCAACGACGCCGCCGGTGATTTCGTCAAGGAGCACTTCGCTCAACCGGGTGCCGATGCCGCCGTCGACAAGGCCCTGCGCCTGGACAGCACCGTGATGCTGGTGGACGACCCGGTCAAGCGTGTCGACAACATGACCATGGCCTGGGGCCTGGAAGCGCGCACACCGTTTCTGGATTACCGGCTGGTTGAGCTCTCGGCGCGGGTCCCGGCGAAATTCAAACTGCCCGATGGCGGCAAGCAAGTCCTCAAGGAAGCCGCCCGGCGGGTGATTCCCGGCGAGGTGATCGATCGCAAGAAAGGCTATTTCCCGGTGCCGGGACTCAAGCACCTGGAGGGCAACACCTTGGCCTGGGTCCGCGAATTGCTGCTGGACCCGAGTCAGGATCGCGGGCTGTTCAAGCCGGCCATGCTCGACCGCCTGCTCACCGACCCCAACGGTCAGTTGACCCCGCTACGCGGCTCCCGGCTGTGGCAACTGGCGGCGCTGAACCTGTGGCTCAGCGAGCAAGGAATCTGATCGATGAAACCCCACACGACACTTCACAACCAGCGGCTGCTGCGCGGCCAGGCGCCTTCGTATGAACGCTTGCAGGCGCGCCTGGCCGTAGACGGCAGCGAACTGGGTGCCGCGCCCATTGCGTTGCATTGCGGCTGGGGCCGACTGCTGATCGGCCATACCTTTCCGGACCCGGCGACGCTGGGTCGGGAGCTGCTCAACGAACAACCCGGCGAGCGTGACATTGCCCTTTACGTCGCGGCCCCCCAGCAAGTGCTGGGGCTGGAGCCGGCGCAATTGTTCCTCGACCCTTCCGACACGCTGCGCCTCTGGTTCAGCGACTATCGGCAAGCCACGCGCGTGTTTCGCGGCTTCCGGATTCGGCGGGCCCAGAACGACACCGATTGGCAAGCCATCAACCAGCTCTACCAGGCCCGAGGCATGCTGCCGGTCGATCCCCAGCGCTTGACGCCGCGCCATCAGGGCGGGCCGGTCTACTGGCTGGCCGAAGACGATGACAGCGGCGCGATCATCGGCAGTGTCATGGGTCTCAATCACCAGAAAGCTTTCAACGATCCGGAAAATGGCAGCAGCCTCTGGTGCCTGGCGGTGGACCCACAGTGTGCACGGCCCGGTGTCGGAGAAGTGCTGGTACGTCACCTTATCGAGCATTTCATGAGCCGAGGCTTGAGTTACCTCGACTTGTCGGTGCTGCATGACAATCGCCTGGCCAAGAACCTTTACGCCAAGCTCGGTTTTCGCAACCTCTCGACCTTCGCCATCAAGCGCAAGAACGGCATCAATCAGCCGCTGTTCCTGGGGCCTGGACCGGAAGCACAGTTCAACCCTTATGCGCGGATCATTGTGGAGGAAGCGCATCGCCGGGGCATCGAAGTGCAGGTGGACGACGCCGAAGGCGGTTTATTCACCCTGATTCACGGCAGCCGCCGGGTACGGTGTAGAGAATCCCTGAGCGACCTGACCAGCGCCATCAGCATGACCTTGTGCCAGAACAAGAGCCTGACCCATAAAGTGCTGAAGAACGCCGGCCTGAACCTGCCAGCGCAACAATTGGCAGGCAATGCCGACGACAACCTGGCGTTTCTCGATGAACACGAGCGGGTGGTGGTCAAGCCGCTGGACGGTGAACAGGGCCAGGGCGTGGCGGTGGACCTGCGCACCATCGAAGAGGTGCAGAGCGCCATCGAAACGGCCCGGCAGTTCGATAGCCGAGTGTTGCTGGAAAGCTTTCACGAAGGGCTCGACCTGCGCATCCTGGTGATCAACTTTGAAGTAGTGGCCGCGGCGATCAGGCGTCCCGCGGAAGTCATCGGCGACGGCCAGCACACCATCAGGGCCCTGATCGAGGCCCAGAGCCGTCGACGACAGGCAGCCACCGGAGGGGAAAGCAAGATTCCGATGGACGCCGAAACCCAGCGCACACTGAGTACCGCAGGGTATGACTACGACAGCGTGCTGCCGGCCGGCGAGCATCTGTTCGTACGACGCACCGCGAACCTTCATACGGGCGGCGTCCTGGAAGATGTCACCGGTATTCTTCATCCCACCCTGGCCGATGCGGCGGTACGCGCGGCGCGCGCCCTGGACATCCCCATGGTCGGCCTGGACCTGCTGGTGCCGGCCGCCGATCAACCCGAGTACGTGTTCATCGAAGCCAACGAACGCGCCGGCCTGGCCAACCACGAACCACAACCCACTGCCGAACGCTTTGTGGACCTGTTGTTTCCCCATAGCCAGGGAGTGATCTGACACCCCTCAGTAGTGGACTGATCGTTCCCACGCTTCGCGTGGGAATGCCTCAAGGGACGCTCCGCGTCCAGATGACGCAGAGCGCCACCGGCTGCATTCCCACACAGAGCGTGGGAGCGATCGGATACTCAACCGTTCAGGAGTTTCCATGATCAGCAAAATCCCCGAACCGAATCTCGAATACCTGCAAAAAGTCCTGCTGGAAATGCTCGCCATCCCCAGCCCGACCGGCTTCACCGACACCATCGTGCGCTATGTCGCCGAACGCCTCGAAGAATTGGGTATCCCTTTCGAAATGACCCGCCGCGGCACGATCCGCGCCACCCTCAAGGGTCGCAAGAACAGTCCCGACCGGGCCGTGTCGGCCCACCTGGATACCATCGGCGCCACGGTGCGGGCCATCAAGGACAACGGTCGCCTGACCCTCGCGCCGGTAGGCTGCTGGTCCAGCCGGTTTGCCGAAGGCAGCCGGGTCAGCCTGTTCACCGACACCGGAGTGATCCGCGGCAGCGTGTTGCCCTTGATGGCGTCCGGGCACGCCTTCAACACCGCCGTGGATGAAATGCCCATCAGTTGGGATCACATTGAGCTGCGGCTGGATGCGTATTGCGCCACCCGCGCCGATTGCGAAACCCTGGGGGTGGGCGTCGGCGATTACGTCGCCTTCGACCCCTTGCCGGAATTCACCGAGAGCGGCCACATCAGCGCTCGCCACCTGGACGACAAGGCCGGGGTCGCGGCGTTGCTGGCGGCGCTCAAGGCGATTGTCGACAGCGGTGAAGAGCTGCTGATCGACTGTCACCCCTTGTTCACCATCACCGAGGAAACCGGCAGTGGCGCGGCCGCCGCGCTGCCCTGGGATGTCAGCGAGTTCGTTGGCATCGACATCGCCCCGGTCGCACCCGGCCAGCACTCCAGCGAACACGCCGTGAGCGTGGCGATGCAGGACTCCGGCGGGCCCTACGACTATCACCTGTCACGCCATTTGCTGAAACTGGCCAAGGAGAACGAGCTGCCGGCACGCCGCGACCTGTTCCGTTACTACTTCAGCGACGCCCACTCGGCCGTCACTGCCGGCCATGATATCCGCACTGCCCTGCTCGCTTTCGGCTGCGATGCCACCCATGGCTACGAACGCACCCATATCGATAGCCTGGCCGCCCTCAGCCGCCTGCTCGGTGCCTATATCCTCAGCCCGCCGGTGTTCGCCAGCGATGCGCAACCGGCCCAGGGCTCCCTGGACCGCTTCAGTCACCAACTCGAACACGATGCGCAGATGGAAAGCGATACCCGGGTGCCTTCGGTGGATAGCCTGGTGGGGCAGCGTTCGGATAATTGACGGAGGATTCTCACTGTCCGGAGATTGTCATCGCGAGCAGGCTCGCTCCCACAGGGCGCGCATACGCAGATCCATTGTGGGAGCGAGCCCGCTCGCGATGTGGCCAAAACAGAGGCCGCAAATCCAAGGCTAGCCGCAAGGGCTCATAGCCCGTAGCATTTGCGACACTGTCCAGCCGAGGTACCCCATGCTGATCCCCCACGACCAACTCGAAGTCGACACGCTCACCCGCCTGATCGAGGACTTCGTGACCCGCGACGGCACCGACAACGGCGACGACACGCCCCTGGAAACTCGTGTGCTACGCGTCAGGCAGGCCTTGACCAAGGGGCAGGCGATGATCGTTTTCGACCCGGAGAGCGAGCAGTGTCAGTTGATGCTCAAGCACGACGTGCCCAAACACCTATTTGACTGAACACGCCTTGCGGGCGACCTGACTCTTCTTTCTCTGGATCTTTTCGTATATCTCGAAGCGATGAACATCGATGTGCCGCGGCGCCTCCACGCCAAACCGCACGGTGGTGCCGCTGACCGACAGCACACGAACGGAAATATCATCACCGATGGAAATCAGTTCACCCACGGCACGGCTTAGTACGAGCATGGTTCTTGTCCTTAAGAAGGTCTGGACCTTGACCATGCCCGGCCTGTTTCCTGTTCACAAGACACGGGCGAGAATTCAGTAACCCCCTACAAACAAGACTCTGGGAACTGACGGAAACTTCCTGCAAAAACGGCTCGAACCGCGCCGTTTTCAAGGTCCCGAGAAGCGAGGACCGAAGAGGATGACACTGGCACCCAGCATGCAGAGCGCCACGCCGATCCAGTCGGAACCCAGCGGGCGCACCCGCTCCACCACGGCCAGCCAGGCGATGGAGGCGATGATGTAAATGCCGCCATAGGCGGCGTAGGCACGGCCGGCATAGGTCGCTTCAACGCGGGTCAGCAACAGGGCGAACACCGCGAGGCTTAGCAACGCCGGTGCGATCCACCAGGCGCTCTTGCCCTGGCGCAACCACATCCAGAACCCGTAGCAGCCGGCGATTTCGAACAGCGCGGCGAGAAAGAACCACAGATAGTTGAGCATGCAGATGTCCATCAGGAGGGCCGGAATGGCGCCATCCTGAGGACACTGCATGGCAAGGTCAAGTTGGGTTCTGCCTAGCCTTGGCGCGCATTTTGTCGGCCATGACGGTCATTTCGTCGTACAGCAACTGCGGATTCTTCTGCTTCATCGCCCAGGCCATGCGTCCCTGTTCGTGGGGCAGAATCATGAACTCGCCCTGGTCGACCTGCTGGAAGATGTAGTCAGCGATATCGGCAGCAGTGATCGGCGAGCTTTCCAGCAACTTGCCCACCTGGGCCTTCATGGCCGGGGTCGGGCCACGGAAGGAGTCCAGCAGACTGGTCTGGAAGAACGACGGACAGACTACGTGGACACCGATTTCCTGCTGCGCCAGTTCGACCAACAGGCTTTCCGACAATGCCACCACGCCAGCCTTGGCCACGTTGTAGTTACTCATGGCCGGCCCCTGCATCAGCGCCGCCATGGAGGCAATGTTGATGATCTTGCCGCGGCTTTTTTCCAGCAACGGCAGGAACGCCTTGCAGCCCTTGACCACCCCCATCAGGTTGATCGCAATCTGCCAGTCCCAATCCTCCAAGGACAATTCACTAAAGAACCCGCCCGAAGCCACGCCAGCGTTGTTGACGATGATGTCGATGCCGCCGAGCTTTTCTTCGCAGGCCTGGGCGAACGCCGTCAGCTGACTGTAATCACGCACATCGCAGCGTTGGACAAAACCGTCGCCGCCGACATCGCGCACCTGCCTGAGAGTTTCCTGAAGGCCTGGCTCACTGACGTCCGACAAGGCCAGGCGCCAGCCTTCGCGGGCCCAGCGCAGTGCGATTTCGCGGCCCAGGCCCGAGCCAGCACCGGTGATCATCATGCGATTTTGCATAGGAAACAGCCTTGTTGTTCCGGGAGAGATGGGCCGAGTGTAGCGAAGGAGCCGGCGAGACCCACGCTCCATCAGATTGCTGAATGGCGGGGGCAAACCGTAATAGGTTGTGAAGACCTCGCCATAGGTTTCCCGGCCGCCCGACAGGCACTAAAAAACTTTGAATTTTTTACAGGACGTTACGGTCGGACTTATTAAGCCGCCCGGATTTAATGCAGCGCGCTGGCAGTTGAAAGTTGTATCACTCCAAAACTGACCAATAAGGAAATCAACAATGGGCACAATACTCATCATTATCCTGATCCTCTTGCTGATCGGCGGTCTGCCGGTCTTCCCGCACTCCAGAAGTTGGGGTTACGGCCCGTCCGGCATCATCGGCGTAGTGTTGGTAGTGCTGTTGATACTGCTGTTACTGGGCAAGATATAAATCAATGGCAAAAAAAAAGAGGCCTTCTTCAAGGCCTCTTTTTTATTTGCCGATCATCAGTCCGGCTTTCCATCCACCACGCCGGCGGTGTTATCCAGCAGACTCTTGGTGGCGGTTTGCAGGAAAGACTCGAGCTTGAGCTTCATCTGGGCGCTATCGGGTGCATCCGGAATGACTTCTGCACGCGGGTTGGCCCCCAGTTCATAGCGGAACATCTTCGGCCCCATTTCTTTTTCCTTTGGCAGTACCAGGATCCGATCACCCTGGATGATCGCCGTAGTCTGATCACTGCCCGACGGCTTGATTACACCAAAACCGGTATCGCCTTGCGGCAGGTTCAGCAGGTCGCGGCCCCAGCACTGGTTGCGCACCTGTCCACCGATCCGCCCCATGATGGTAGGAACGATGTCGACCTGGGTACCCACGGTGTGGTTACGCTGGCCGAACTTTTCCTGGATACCAGGACCGATCATCAACATGGGCACGTTGAAACGGCCCAGGTCCATCTCGGTGATCTGGCGTTCGTTACCGAAACCATGGTCGCCCACCACGATGAACAGCGTCTCCTTGAAGTAAGGCTCCTTGCGTGCCTTCTCGAAGAACTGGCCCAGCGCCCAGTCCGAGTAGCGCATGGCAGTCAGGTGTTCGTTCAGGCTGCCGCGATCGGTGACCCGCTCCACCGGTAATGGCGTCGGCAGCGCATATGGCGTGTGGTTGGACAGGGTTTGCAGCAGGGCATAGAACGGCTTGCCGTTTTCCCGCGCCTTGAGCTCGATCAGACCACGGTCGAACATGTCCTGGTCGGACACGCCCCAGGTCGGATCGGAAAACACTGGGTTGACGAAATCGTTACGCCCGATGAAGTTGGTCATGCCCTGGTTGCTGAAGAAACCCGACTGGTTGTCCCAGGCAAAATCACCGTTGTAGACATACACGTCGTCGTAGTCACGGGCACTGAGCAGTTGCGGCAGGCCCGACAGCTTGTGGCTGCCTTCTGGCGTCTGCATCAGGTATTCGAAGCCGGGCAAGTTCGGGAAGCACGCCATGGTGGCGAACATGCCCTGGTGGGTATGGGTGCCGTTGGAGAAGAAGCGGTCGAACAGCAAGCCTTCCTTGGACAGCTTGTCCAGGTAAGGCGTGATGTTGCCCGGAGCACCCAGGGCGCCTACCGAGTGACCGGCCATGCTTTCCATGAGGATCACGACCACGTTCTTGATCGGCAGGGTCTTGTCGGCTGGCGGCATGTAGTCGCGGCGCACGGCAGCGGTGGCGGTATCCACCAGCTTGTCGTCGGGCAACACCAGCATGTCGCGCACGGTCTGTTGTGCCAGTGGCTGCTCGAGGGTGGCTTTCCAGATGTTGTCACGGTCTTCGGACATGCGGCTCTTGGCCGCCGCCACCAGTGACAGCGTGCCGTTGAGGCCCAGCTGGTTGGCGAAGTTCGAATCGGTGGTATAGACATCGCCCCAGCGCAACGGCGGGCCTTGACGCAAGGTGCCACGGGCCGCGACCACAGCCACCAGCAGGCAGACGACGAACACCGCCACCCGACCGTACCACGGGGCGATCTGGCGGGTGCCGATGCTGCCGCCGCTGAACGGGCCGCGCGGACGGGTTGCACGGTCCGCGCCCTTGAAGGCCAAGCTCAGGATGATAGTGCCACCGGCCCAGGCCAGCAGGTAGCGCACCACCGGGAAACCGTACCAGAGCATGCTCATCACGGTTTTCGGATCTTCCTTCACGTACTGGAAGACCAGGCCGTTGAGGCGCTGGTGGAACTCACGGTAGAAGTCCATCTCCATCAGGCCCAGGAACAGCGCAACGCTGGAGGTGACGGTCAGCCAGAAACGAAAGAAACCTCGGGCCGCCATGGCGCGGGCGCTGAACAGCGCCAGCAGCAGCGGAACGCTGAGGTAGACCACCAGGCGCAGGTCAAAACGCAGGCCATTGGCGAAGGCTTCGACGAAGGTCGAGGCCGGGGTGTCGAGGATCATTTGGCGGTTATAGACCAGCAGCGCCACGCGCAGCAGGCTGAACATCACCATCATCACCAGGGCGCAGAGCAATGTGTAGGCCAGGTGCGATTTGACGGTCGGTTGCAGCAGGCGATGCGTGCTTCGCTGCTGACTCAGGGCGTCCGGGATTGCCATGTCGTTTGAGGACCCTATTGGAGTTGGAGTAACAGAAAATACAAAGGCGCGCCCTCTGCCAACCAAAGCCTGGCCCGGGGTTTGCGCAAGAGCGCAGATGTTGCACGAACGGTTAAGGCATTGCCATTAAATAACCGACGGCAATAAAAGCGCGGAGGATTGTCCGCAAGATTTTGTGAAAATTTCGTCCAATGAATATCTGGAAACACAAAATGCCCGAACCCACCTCAATATCAGGCGGCCCATATTGTGGAGAGGGGATAAATCCCCTCGCCACAAAAAAAACTCAACCAAATCAGTCGTTACTCGGCTTGTTGATCGCCTGCAATACGTACTGCGGCATGGCAAACGCACCGAGATGAATCTCAGGGTTGTAGTAGCGGGTGACGATGCCACTGCCGATGAACCGCTCATGCAGGGTTTCACGGGAGAGCTTGCGGTAAGCGCTGTCGGTCGAGCCCCAGGCGAAAGTCATGGCACCGCCGATGTAGGTCGGCACGGCAGCCTGGTAGAAGTGCCAGTCGGCAAACAGGCCTCGCAGGCGGCCGGCGGTGGTCTGCACTTCGCCCAACTGCATGAATGGCGTGCCGTTCTGGGTCACCAGGATGCCGCCGTCGTTCAGGCAGCGATGGCAAGCCTGGTAGAAATTCTCCGAGAACAGCACTTCACCCGGGCCGATCGGGTCGGTGGAGTCGGAAATGATGACGTCGAACTTCTCCTGGGTGGTGGAGACGAAGCGCATGCCGTCGTCGATCACCAGGTTCAGTCGCGGGTCGTCGTAGGCGCCCTTGGAGTGGTTGGGCAGGAATTCCTTGCACATGTCCACCACGGTGCCGTCGATTTCCACCATGGTGATGTGCTCGACGCCCAGGTGTTTGGTCACCTCACGCAGCATGCCGCCATCACCGCCACCGATGATCAGCACGCGCTTGGCCTTGCCGTGGGCCAGGATGGGCACGTGGGTGAGCATCTCGTGATAGATGAACTCATCGGCTTCGGTGGTCTGGATCACGCCATCGAGTGCCATCACCCGCCCCATGCGCGGGTTCTCGAAGATCACCAGGTGCTGGTGCTCGGTACGCACTTCGTGCAGCAGCTTGTCCATCCGGAAACGTTGGCCGTAGCCTTCGTAGAGGGTTTCCAGGTAGTCGCCGGCCGGGGTGGTCGTCATGGTCAGGTACTCCGATAGCTCACAAAGGCGCGCATTCTACGACGATGGGGATGACAGGTCGAACCTTGCAGGAGCGATGTAGGAGCTGCCGAGCGAAGCGAGGCTGCGATCTTTGCCCAGACAATTGAGTCTGCAGCGAGAAGATTACAGCCTTCGGCAGCTCCTACAGGTCTGAGGAGCAAGCACTTTTCAGTGGAACTGGCGCCCCAATCCCCCCGGTACGCCTTCGATGGTGGTGTCTTCCCAAGGCCCGTTCGGGCTGACGGAGCGGCTCCAGCCATTGTTCCAGCGGTAGTAGGTGCGCTGGCGATAGAAGGTGTTGGGCTGGTTATCCAGCACATAGACCCCAAGCTTGGCGTCCCAGTGGCTGTTACCCCCAGGTGGCGGGGCGAAACTGGCGGAGGTGCGCGGCAACGGCTTGGCCGGTTTGTTCGGGGTGACCGGCTTGCCCGGCGCGGTGGACGGCGCGGGTTTGGTGGTCGGCGTCGAAGGCGGAATGGGGGGCAGCGGCGTCGAGGGCTCCGGGGGACGATGGACCGCACAAGCGCTCAGGCCCAGGACGAGCGTCAACAGAGTGATACGAGCGATGGCGGTCATGGTGAAAATTCCTGTCATTGGTCCGGGCTGTCGATGGTCAGTTGTTGCGGCGTGGTGGTGCTGCTCGCCAGGGGCTGGCTGCGGCCAATCCATTCGCCGGCGGTCGGTTGACCGGCGCGGGAGATACGCGCCACCAGTTGGACTTCAGGGAAGTTCGACAGTTTCAGTTGCGGCATCATCGCGTCCGCGTCCCCCAGCTCGACGTTGACGGGCAGGTCGGCGACCGTCAGGCGCTTGGCCGCCAGCGGCGCAGGCGGGCCGGAAACGGCGCGGGCAAAGATGAATACGCTGTCGCCCGGTTGCACCTTGGCCTTGAGTGCCGGCGCCAGGTCGACATGGACCTTGAGCACCGCACCGGTCTTGACGACCGGAGCCTGAGCCACCTTGCCGCCACTGGCTTGCAGCCTCTCGGTGGCGCGGGCAATACCGCCTTGCAGCGCCTCGCGGGATTTGTCGTCCTCCGGCAGTTGCGCCAGCAGGCGCCCCCAGTAATCGATCGCATCCTGATAGCGCTCGCCTTCAAACGCGGCGATACCCAACAGGCCCAGGCTGGTGACTTCCTTGGGATCGAGCTTCAGTGCCTCATCGGTCAAGGTCTGGACCTTGTCCGACCATTTCTTGCCATCGGCAAAATACTGCGCCTGGGCCCACTGCCCCAGCAACTCGGGCTGCCGCCCCGCCACCGCTACGGTGCGCTCGAAGATCTTCGCCGCATCCGCTGGCCGATCCTGCGCCATGTAGGTACGCCCCAGGAAATACAAGCCCTCGGCGGAACTCGGTTGTGCCGCCACCGCCCTTTCCAGGCGCTGGGTCATTTCTTCCATCGACTGCGGCGCCTGGGCGAATTCGCGGGTCAGCTCGACCTTGTCGCTCGCGCCAAAATGCAGGTACAAGCCCAGGCCCAGCACCGGCACCAGCACGGCGGCGAGCAACGGCAGCGGCTTGCCCATGCGCGATTCGCGCGGTGCCTCGGCGCCCTCGGTATCGGCGAGCAGTTCCCGAGCGGCTTCAGCGCGCCCGGTATCCAGCTGCGCGGTATTGAGCACGCCCTCCGCCTGCTCGGCCTGCAACTCGGCGACACGCTCCTGATACAGCGCCACATTGAGCGCGGTGCGGTCCTCCTCCCGCTGTGCGCGACGGCCCCTTAGCACGGGGATCAACAGAAAACTCAGGGCAACCAGGAGAAGCAGACCTGCGGCGAGCCAGAAATCAATCATGCTTGGTGTTATCCAACAGTTGGTCGAGGCGCTGGCGCTCTTCGACGGAAAGCGTATCCGGGGCGGCGCTGCGCTGCACCCGGCGGCGGCGCACGATCAGCGCGATGACGACGAAGCCGCCGAGCAACAAGCCGGCGGGGCCGAACCACAACAGCGCGGTCTTGGAGGACAGGGCCGGGTTGTAACGCACGAACTCACCGTAGCGGTCCACCATGAAGTCGATGATCTGCTGGTTGTCCTTGCCCTCGCCGAGCATGCGGAAGATTTCCTTGCGCAGGTCAGCGGCAATCGGTGCGTTGGAGTCGGCGATGTCCTGGTTCTGGCACTTGGGGCAGCGCAGCTCCTTGGTCAGTTCGCGAAACCGCTCGCGCTCGCCTTCATTGGCGAATTCGTAGGTGTCGATCGCGGCGTGGGCCACGCCAGCGAGACTCACCCCCAGGACGACAGCGGCTAGCCAACGCTTCATGGCTTGGCCTCGTCCACCAGTGCCTGGTACTTGGTCGCCAGTTTCTCGCGCCAAACCTGTTCGTCGATCACACCGACGAACTTGTCACGGATGACGCCCTTGGCGTCGATGAAGAAGGTTTCCGGGGCCCCATAGACCCCAAGGTTCAGGCCCAGGGTGCCGTCTTCATCCCGAATGTCCAGTTGATACGGGTTGTGGAACTCGGCGAGCCATTTCAAGGCATCGACGTTGACGTCCTTGTAATTCACGCCATAGATCACCACGCCATTCTGGGCCAGCTTGTTCAGCACCGGGTGCTCGACCCGGCAGGAAATGCACCAGGTGCCCCATACGTTGACCAGTGCCGGCTTGCCCAGCAGATCGGCGCGGGTCAGCGTCTTGTCGCCCTGCACCGAAGGCAGGGTGAATTCCGGGAACGGCTTGCCGATCATTGCCGAAGGCAATGCGGACGGGTCCAGGAAAAGCCCCCGGTACAGAAAGACCGCCACCACCAGGAACAACGCCAGCGGCAATACCATCAACCAACGTTTCATGCAGTGGCTCCCGTCACGCCCAGAGCTTCGCGCACCCGGGTTTTCACCTTGACTCGATAACGCCGATCCAACGCCGCCAGTGCCCCGCCCAGGCCGGTCAGCAGGCCGCCGAACCAGATCCAACGCACGAACGGCTTGACGTGCACCCGCACCGCCCAGGCGCCGTCACCCAGGGACTCGCCCAGTGCCACATAAAGATCGCGAGTGAAACCAGCGTCGATTCCGGCCTCGGTCATCACCGAGTTCTGTACGGTGTACAGGCGCTTCTCGGGATGCAGCACCGCCACTTCCTGGCCGTCACGAGTGACCCGCACAGTGCCTTTATCGGACGTGAAGTTCGGGCCTTCGAAATGTTTGGCGCCTTCGAACATGAATTGGTAACCGGCCAGTTCCATGGACTCTCCCGGTGCCAGGCGCAGGTCGCGCTCGGCGCTGTTCTGGCTGGACAGCACCACGCCCAGGGCGCAGACGGCGATGCCCAGGTGAGCAACCTGCATGCCCCAGTAGCTGCGGGTCAGGGTCGGCAGGCCCTTGACCAGTCCCTTGTGACGGGTTTTGTCGAAGATGTCCCGTACACCGGCCAGCAATACCCAGGCCGCCAGCATGAAGGTCGCCAGCACGGCCCAGTTGAAATCGCCATAAGCGATCCCGGCCACCACGGCCAGGGCAGCAGTGCCCAGCAGCACTGGCGTCAACATGCCCAGCAGCCATTTGACCGGTGTGTCTTTCCAGCGCACCAGCACACCGACCGCCATCACCACCATCAGGATCGCCATCAGTGGAATGAACAGGGCATTGAAGTACGGCGGCCCGACCGACAACTTGGCCCCGGACAGCGCATCGAGCACCAGCGGGTACAACGTTCCCAACAGGATCATCGACGCGGCCACCACCAGCACCAGGTTGTTGCCCAGCAGCAGCGTCTCCCGGGACCAGAGGTTGAAGCCAACCTGGCTCTTGACCACGGGCGCCCGCAGGGCGAACAACGTCAGCGAGCCGCCGACCACGAACAGCAGGAACATCAGGATGAACACACCGCGCTCGGGGTCCGAGGCGAAGGCATGCACCGAGGTCAGGACGCCGGAACGCACCAGGAAGGTCCCCAACAGGCTCAGGGAGAATGCGGCGATCGCCAGCAGCACGGTCCAGCTCTTGAACACGCCACGCTTTTCCGTGACCGCCAGTGAGTGAATCAGTGCCGTGCCCACCAGCCAAGGCATGAACGAGGCGTTTTCCACCGGATCCCAGAACCACCAGCCGCCCCAGCCCAGTTCGTAGTAGGCCCACCACGAGCCGAGGGTGATGCCGATGCCGAGGAAGGCCCAGGCGACGATGGTCCATGGGCGCGACCAGCGGGCCCAGGCGGCATCGAGGCGACCGCCCAGCAACGCGGCGATGGCGAAGGCGAAGGCCACGGAAAAGCCGACGTAGCCCATGTAGAGCATCGGCGGGTGAACGATCAGGCCGATGTCCTGCAGTAGCGGATTGAGGTCGCGACCATCCATCGGCATCTGCGGCAGGATCCGCGCGAACGGATTGGACGTGACGATCAGGAACAGCAGGAAACCGGTACTGATCATGCCCATCACCGCCAGCACCCGGGCCAGCATCACCTGGGGCAATTGCCGGGAGAACACCGAGACGGCGAAGGTCCAGCCAGCGAGAATCAGGGCCCAGAGCAGCAGCGACCCTTCATGGGCGCCCCACACCGCACTGAACTTGTAATACCAGGGCAAGGCACTGTTGGAGTTGCTCGCGACGTAGGCCACGGAAAAATCATCGGTCATGAAGGCATAGGTCAGGCAACCGAAGGCGAACACCATGAAGGCGAACTGGCCCCAAGCCGCCGGCTGGGCCAGGCTCATCCACAGACGGTCGCCGCGCCAGGCACCGAGCAGCGGCACCACGGCCTGCACCAGGGCCAGGCACAGGGCCAGGATCATCGCCAGGTGGCCCAACTCGGGAATAAAAATGCCAGTGCTCATCGATCAGCCCTCCTTCATGGGAGCAGGTGCCGACTGACCACTGTCTTTAAGAGCCTTGGTCACTTCCGGCGGCATGTATTTTTCGTCGTGCTTGGCCAGCACTTCGTCGGCCACCACCACGCCATCGGCGTTGAGCTTGCCCAGGGCGACGATGCCCTGCCCTTCACGGAACAGGTCCGGGAGGATGCCGCGATAAGTGATGGTCACGGTCTTGTTGAAGTCGGTGACGTTGAATTTCACGTCCAGCGAATCCCCGGAACGTACGAGCGAGCCCTTCTCCACCATGCCGCCAGCCCGGATACGCGTGTCCTTGGGCGCTTCGCCATTGGCGATCTGGGTCGGGGTGTAGAACAGATTGATGTTCTGCTGCAGGGCGCTCAAGGCCAGGCCAACCGCGGCACCGACACCCACCAGGATCGCCAGGATGATGACAAGACGTTTTTTGCGCAGCGGATTCACTGACCGTTCTCCCGGCGCAGACGACGCGCCTCTTGTTGCAGATACCGCTTGCGGGCCAGGAGCGGCACCGCCACGTTGAGGGCCAGTACCGCCAGGCAGATGCCATAGGCGGACCAGACATACAGGCCATGATGGCCCATGGCGAGGAAATCGCCGAATGAAGCGAAACTCATCGAGCGGCCTCCAGGCTGTTCTGTACTTCGGCCTTCACCCAACTGGCCCGGGCTTCGCGCTTGAGCACTTCCAGGCGCATGCGCAGCAACAGCACCGCGCCGAAGAAACAGTAGAAACCCAGGACGGTCAGCAGCAACGGTAGCCACATTTCCACGGGCATCGCCGGTTTTTCCGTGAGGGTGAACGTCGCGCCCTGATGCAAGGTGTTCCACCACTCCACCGAATACTTGATGATCGGGATATTGATCACACCGACAATCGCCAGCACCGCGCAGGCTTTGGCGGCACTCTCACGATTGCTGATGGCGTTGCCCAGCGCAATAAGACCGAAGTACAGGAACAGCAGGATCAGCATCGACGTCAGTCGGGCATCCCAGACCCACCACGACCCCCAGGTCGGTTTGCCCCAGATGGCTCCGGTGACCAGCGCCACGGCGGTCATCCAGGCCCCGACAGGCGCGGCGCATTGCAAGGCAACGTCGGCCAGCTTCATCTTCCAGACCAGCCCGACCACGCCGCACACCGCCAGCATGACGTAGACCGACTGGGCCAGCATCGCAGTCGGTACATGGATGTAGATGATGCGGAAGCTGTTGCCCTGTTGATAATCCGGCGGCGCGAACGCCAGGCCCCAGACCACGCCGATCCCTATCAGCAGCAGTGCGGCGATACTCAGCCAGGGCAGCAACTTGCCGCTGATGCCGTAGAACCACTTGGGTGAGCCGAGCTTATGAAACCAGGTCCAGTTCATTGCTGTTTCCATCACGGTTGCGGCGCGCTGTCACGCGCCGCCGGGTCTGCCTTAACTTCATAGGAAGTGGTCATTTTTTGACCAGGCCTCATTATTATTCGCCGACGCTGATCTTCAGGCCAGCGGCTATTGCAAAGGGTGTCAGGGTTATCGCCAGGGCGGTCAGGCTCCCAAGCCAGAGCAGATAACCGGTCGCCGGCATACCTTGCAAGGCGGCTTGCAAGGCGCCACTGCCAAGGATCAACACCGGGATATACAGCGGCAGGATCAACAATGCCAGCAATAGGCCGCCGCGCTTCAAGCCCACCGTCAATGCCGCCCCCACCGCACCGAGCAGGCTCAGCACCGGTGTGCCCAGCAACAACGAAACCAGCAGCACCGGCATGCACGCGGCGGGCAACCCCAGCATCATCGCCAGCAGCGGCGAGAGCAATACCAGCGCCAGGCCGGAAAAAACCCAGTGTGCCAGTACCTTGGCCAAAACCAGAAGGGCCAGGGGGTGCGACGAAAGGACCCACTGTTCCAGGGAACCGTCTTCGAAATCACTGCGGAAAAGCCCGTCCAGCGAGAGCAGGACCGACAAAAGCGCTGCCACCCAGACCAGTCCTGGCGACAAGGTTTGCAACAATTGAGTCTCCGGCCCGACCGCCAACGGGAACAGCGCAATGACAATCGCGAAAAACACCAGCGGGTTGGCCAGTTCGGCCGGGCGGCGGAACAACAGGCGCGCTTCGCGGGCAAGCAACAGGCCAAACACACTCATACGGCCCAGTTCCCCAGATCAATGTTGCGATAACCGGACGGCATCCGGGCCAGTGTATGGTGGGTGGTCAACAGCACCATGCCACCACCCTCGCAATGCCGGGCCAGATGTTCCTCGAGCTGCGCCACGCCCTGCTTGTCCAGGGCAGTGAACGGTTCGTCGAGAATCCACAGCGGCGGGGTGTCAAGGTACAACCGGGCCAGGGCCACGCGGCGCTGCTGACCGGCGGACAAGGTATGGCATGGCACGTCTTCGAAGCCGCGCAATCCCACCATGGCCAACGCCTGCCAGATCGCTTCATGGCCGGCGGGCCGATGCAGCGCACAGAGCCAGCTGAGGTTTTCTTCGGGGGTCAGCAAATCCTTGATCCCTGCGGCGTGGCCGATCCAGAGCAGGTTGCGGGCCAGTTCGCTGCGTTGGCTCTGCAGGGGTTGGCCGTTGAGCAGCACCTGCCCGGCCGTCGGTTGCATCAACCCGGCCAGCAGGCGCAAGAGGCTGGTCTTGCCACTGCCATTGGGACCACTGACTTGCACCATATCGCCAGGCGAGAGTCTCAATTCGAGGTGTTCGAAAAGCAGCCGCAGGTCTCGCTCACAGGCGAGGCCGACGGTTTGCAAGAGAGGACTGGTCAAGGGATCGCGAGCCTTATACGGTTTAAGTCGGCGGTGCAGCGGCCGTTAAAGAGATGCAGCATAGATGCATTGACGGCCCGTTCCACAGAGCTGCGTCAAACTATTGCAAGGTTTTCGCCACTCCCTGAAAGACGGGCGGCATTATACATGCCATGCCCTCAGGGGGCGTTCTCAATTAGTTTCCAGGGTAAGACCGCAGATGACAGGCGACATGAACATCCAGCCGCTGCCCCAGCCCACGGCAACGACGCGTATGCCGGCGGTCAGCGGCGAGCTGCTCAAATTGCTGACGCCGGTCGAAGGCTTGATCGGTGCCGGCCAGACGGCCAGTGCCGAGGTGTTGTCGCTCAAGCAGGCGGACCAGACTTTCCAGCTATTGCTCAAGGTCACCCTGGAAAGCGGCCGCCAGACTACCGTGCAGGCCACCAGCAGCCAGCCGTTGCCCCAGGGCACCAGCCTGGCGGTGACCCAGCCGTCCGCCAGTAACCTGGCGATCACCGTACAACAGGTCGTTGCCTCCAGCATTGCGACCCTGACCCGTATCGACACCACGCAGCTGCCGGTCGGCACCCTGTTGCAGGGTAAGGTGGTCACCAGCCAGGCGTTGCCTCAGGTGCCAGGGCAACCGGCGATGTATCGGTCACTGGTGAGCTTGCTCAATACCGCCCAGGCCGGCAGCACCCTGGACATCGACAGCCCCCAGCCGCTGCGTATCGGCACGCTGTTGAGCGCCCAGGTGCAGGATGCCCAGACGTTGAAATTCATTCCGCTGAGCAACCGCCAGGAACAACTGGCGGTGAGCCAGCAACTGGTGACCCAGGTGAGTCGTCAGGGTTCGCTGGACAGTCTGATCAGCGTCCTGCAGGAGCTGCCCGCCACGGATGAGACCGGCGTCGAGCTGCGTGCCGCGGTGACGCGTCTGCTGGCCGGCCTGCCGGATGTGCAGCAATTGAGCACGCCCAAGGGACTGGCCCAGGCCTTGGCCGCCAGCGGGGTATTCCTGGAAAGCAAACTGCTGGCCGGACAACCACCGAGCCTGGCAACGGACTTCAAGGGCGATCTGCTGAAACTGATCGCCCAACTGACCACGACGCTGCCCGCCTCCACCAATCTCGGCGCGATCATTGCCGCCAACACCCTGGCCCAGGCGTTGCCCAGTTTTGTACGCAACGCCTTGGGCACGCTCGGCCAGGTCAGCGCAAAGCCGCAACCCACCGGTTTCCCCCTGCCCTCCCGGTTGCTGAAGGGCCAGGACGACGAAGGCGACCTCGAACACCTCCTGCGCCTCGCCGCTGCCGCCGTGTCACGTCTGCAAAGCCATCAACTGTCGAGCCTGGAGCAGACCGGCCTGACCGACGATGGCCGGTTGATGAGCACCTGGCAACTGGAAATCCCGATGCGCAACCTGCAGGACATCGTGCCCTTGCAGGTCAAATTCCAACGGGAAGAAACCCCGCCTCGGGAACAACCCAGCGAGCGTCGGGAAGAACGTGAGGCCAAGCAGCAGCTCTGGCGGGTCGAGCTGGCGTTCGACGTAGAGCCGCTGGGGCCGTTGCAGGTCCAGGCGCAATTGCTCAGCGGCAGCCTGTCCAGCCAATTGTGGGCTGAACGGCCCTACACGGCGGACCTGATCGAACGCAACCTGGCGGCACTGCGTGAGCGCCTGGTGACCTGCGGCCTGAACGTCGCAGACCTGGACTGCCACGTCGGCACCCCGCCCCAAGGCCCCAAGACCCGACTCGAACAACGCTGGGTGGACGAAACCGCATGACAACCCACACCGAACCGCGCCAGGCCATCGCCCTCAAATACGACGGCCACCACGCCCCGACCCTCACCGCCAAGGGCGACGAAGCCCTGGCCGAGGAAATCCTGCGGATCGCACGGGACAGTGAAGTGCCGATCTATGAAAATGCCGAGCTGGTGAAGCTCCTGGCCCGACTGGAACTGGGGGAGAGTATTCCGCAGGAGTTGTATCTCACCATCGCCGAGATCATCGCGTTTGCCTGGAACCTCAAGGGCAAGTTTCCCAAGGGCTTCGACCCGCATGCACCGAATGTGGAGAAGGATGTGACGGAGCGCGGGGATGATTACTGATTCCACGCCACATGGCGGCAGCGAAGAAGCCTGTAGGAGCAAAGCTTGCTCGCGATTGGGGCACCGCCAGTCGAGAATGCCATTGACTGTCCTATCGCTATCGCGAGCAAGCTTTGCTCCCACAGGTTCCAGGGCGTTTGATCCTTGACTGGAAGCGATCCTCAGCCCCTGTGCAATTTACTCATCAACTCCGCCTCGGCCTGGGTCAAGCCACAGGCCTGGGTCAGTTCGTCGACACTGGCGCCCATACCCACCAGCCGCGCGGCTTGGGCAAAGGACAAGCTCGAGGGGTCGCGCTGTTCCAATTGGGCCAGTTTGTCCGGTAACGGGCCGACTACGGCGCGCAGCTCATGGATGGCTTCCCCCATGCGCACGGTACCGTTCTGGTAATCGTCGACACGCTTGGCCAGGTCCTTGATGCGCTGATCGCGCAACGCATCGCCCTGGGCCTGTTGAGCGGCGATCTGCCGCTGGCCGCGTATGTACGCCAAGAACATTGCCAACGTGCCTGCCCAGAAAAGGAACATGACAATGACTGCTACCTCAAGAATCAATCAGATACTCTCCAGTTCCGACCACTCTTCTTCACTCATCATTTTTTCCAGCTCGACCAGGATCAGCAACTCGTTGTTCTTGTTGCAGACACCCTGGATGAACTTGGCCGATTCTTCGTTACCGACGTTAGGCGCGGTTTCGATTTCCGACTGACGCAAGTAAACCACTTCGGCAACGCTGTCGACCAGGATACCGACCACTTGCTTGTCGGCCTCGATGATCACGATACGGGTGTTGTCGTTGACCTCGGTGGAATTCAGGCCAAAACGCTGGCGGGTGTCGATCACCGTGACCACGTTGCCACGCAGGTTGATGATCCCCAGCACATAGCTTGGCGCACCCGGTACCGGAGCGATCTCGGTATAGCGCAGCACTTCCTGCACGCGCATCACGTTGATGCCGTAGGTTTCGTTATCGAGTTTGAAGGTGACCCATTGCAGGATCGGATCTTCGGAACCCTTGAGAGACGACGCCTTATCATTCATACCCTGACCCCTCGAAAAACCGCCTGTGGCGGTGTGTTCTGCGCCGTGACGCTGCGCGCCACCGACTGTGTTATTTCGGTTTCTGGACCGGCTTGGAGCCGCCCAGGTGTTTTGCCCCGCCGCTGGCGATCAGTTCGGCCAGCTCGGAAACGTCCAGCAAGGCGCACATGTGCTCGATCACCGTACCCGCCAGCCATGGCCGTTGCCCTCGATGGCTACGCCACTTGATCTCGTTCGGGTCCAGGCGCAGCGAACGGCTGACCTGGTGCACCGCCAACCCCCACTCGTAACCCTGTACCGAAATCACGTATTGCAGGCCCTGGCGAAAATCATCGCGATAACGGTCCGGCATCACCCAACGCGCGGTATCCAGTACCTTCAGGTTGCCGGCCTGGCTCGGCAGGATCCCAAGGAACCAATCCGGCTGGCCAAACAACGGCGTCAATTCGTGCCCGGCCAGGGAATAAATCGATCCCAGGCACACCAGCGGCACCGCCAGGGTCAACCCGGCCACATCGAACAACAGGCACTCAAACGGCTCGGCGGCCCAGGCCGGACGGTCGTCAGTCTCAACCGGCGGCGGCGTGTTGCTCGGTGGTGGCAGATGGACTTCCACCACAGGTGTCTCCAGGCCCTGCAACAACGGTGCAACGGTGGAAACCGCCGCCAGCATCGGCGCAGGCGCCTCCATGACTCTCACCGATGGCTTGGCGACCGGTGCCTCGACCGGTGCGACAACCACGGGTTTACGTGCATCACGGGCCTGCTCCTCGAGCACGGCCGCCTGAAACTCATCCAGCACACCTTCGGCTTCGACGGGCGCGGGCAAAGCCTCGGGCACGCTCGGCTCCGGTGGTAATTCTTCGGTCGCTTCCTGCAACAGCCCGTCCAGGTAGGACTGCAAGGCCATTTGCGGACGCGAGGTCGTCTTGATCGGGCGGTTCATGAAAGCAGTGCACCGCATATGAACGTTATCGGCATGAGTGCCATCAGACTTGAGCCTGCAGAGCTTTTAGACGCGTTCAATCAGGCCACCTGCTGAGGAACGAGCTGCTGGGCCAGCAGGTGCTTGAGCAAGGCCCGGTAGGCCAGCACGCCACGGCTTTTGCCATCGAACTGGGAAGGGGTCACACCGGCGCGGCTGGCATCGCGCAGGCGCGTGTCGACCGGGATGTAGCCTTGCCAGATGTCATCCGGGTACATGTCCCGCAACACCCGAAGGGTTCCCATAGACGCCTGGGTACGGCGATCGAACAAGGTCGGCACGATATTGAATGCCAGCGACTGTTTGCGTGAGCGATTGACCATCGCCAGGGTATTGACCATTCGCTCCAGCCCCTTGACCGCCAGATGCTCGGTCTGCACCGGGATCACCAGTTGCTGGCTGGCCGCCAAGGCATTGACCATCAACAGACCCAGCAGGGGTGGGCTGTCAATGATCGCGTAATCGAAATCCTGCCACAGCTGCGCCAGACTCTTGGCGATCACCAGGCCCAACCCGCCCTGTCCCGGCGACTGCCGTTCCAGGGTGGCCAGCGCGGTGCTCGACGGCAACAGGGAAATCCGCTCGTCACTGGTGGACAGCAACAGTTGTCCCGGCAAGCCCTCAGGCACACTGCCCCGGTGCAGGAACAAGTCGTAGTTGCTGTGCTCCAGGCTATCGGGATCGTAGCCAAAATAGCTGGTCATCGAGCCATGGGGGTCCAGGTCGACAATGACCACACGCTTGCCCGCCTCGGCCAGTAATCCGGCTAAAGCGATGGAAGAAGTGGTTTTACCCACCCCACCTTTTTGATTGGCAACTGCCCAGACTCTCATTCGGATCGTTCCTCCCGGCCGAAACAGGCACGGCCGAGAAATAGCTCGGTTATAAAGCGGGTGACGGAGAATTGACGGCGCTCTGTCTTCCCGGTGTCTTGACCGGGGTCGGTGCAGTTTGTGTGCCAGCCCGCTTCAATGCTGCATCCGGCGTTGCATTGGCCGTGCCGGTACCGGTCAGGCTGCGGCGTACATCAAGGTTGCGCGACACCACCAGCACCACGCGCCGATTCTTCGCCCGGCCTTCGACAGTAGCGTTGTTGGCCACCGGCTGGAACTCGCCATACCCCACCGATGCCAGGCGACCGGGGTTCACACCTTGCATGGCAAGCATGCGGACGATGCTCGCCGAACGCGCCGAAGACAGCTCCCAGTTGGTCGGATACTGCGCGGTGCGGATCGGCTGGTCATCCGTGAAACCTTCCACATGGATCGGGTTGTCGAACGGTTTCAGGATCGTCGCCACCTTATCGATGATGTGAAACGCCATGTCGCTGGGCATGGCGTCGCCACTGCCAAACAAGAGGCTGGAGTTGAGTTCGATCTCCACCCACAACTCGTTGCCGCGCACGGTCATCTGGTTGGAGCTGATCAGGTCGCCGAAGGCCGCGCTGATGTCGTCGGCGATGCTTTTCAACGGGTCGCTACCGCCAGCAATGCCGGCATCGACCTGCTCGGCGTCCCGGACCAGCGGCTTGGCCGGCGTGGTCGTCTTGGGCCGCTCGTCGCCGATGGGAATCGGCTTGAGGGCGCGATCCGAGTCGGTAAAGACCCCGATCAACGCCTCGGAGATAACCTTGTATTTGCCCTCGTTGACCGAGGAGATCGAATACATGACCACGAAAAAAGCGAACAGCAATGTGATGAAGTCGGCGTAGGACACCAGCCAACGTTCATGGTTGACATGCTCTTCATGATGCCTGCGACGCGCCATGGTCCATTACTCCCATTAGTCCATGAAGCCCTGGAGCTTCAATTCAATGGAGCGCGGGTTTTCACCTTCGGCGATCGACAGGATTCCTTCCAGCAACATTTCGCGATAACGCGACTGGCGCAAGGCGATGGACTTGAGTTTGGCGGCAATCGGCAACAACACCAGGTTGGCACTGGCCACGCCATAGATGGTGGCGACGAACGCCACGGCGATGCCGCTCCCCAGTTGCGAAGGGTCGGCCAGGTTGCCCATCACGTGGATCAGGCCCATTACCGCACCGATGATGCCGATGGTAGGTGCATAACCACCCATGCTTTCGAAGACCTTGGCCGCTTCGATGTCGCGGCTTTCCTGAGTGTAGAAATCCACTTCCAGGATGCTGCGGATGGCTTCCGGCTCGGCGCCGTCCACCAGCAATTGCAGGCCTTTTCGCGAGTAGTTGTCAGGTTCGGCATCGGCCACCCCTTCCAGACCGAGCAAGCCTTCCTTGCGGGCGGTCAGGCTCCAGTTCACCACGCGATCGATACCGCCGGCCAGGTCGACCCGCGGTGGAAACAGAATCCAGACCAGTACCTGTATGGCGCGTTTGAACGCACTCATGGGCGATTGCAACAGCGCGGCGCCGATGGTGCCACCGAGCACGATCAGCGCCGCAGGGCCATTGGCCAAGGCCCCGAGATGACCGCCTTCCAGGTAGTTGCCACCAATGATGGCGACGAACGCCATGATGATACCGATCAGGCTGAGGACATCCATTACAGGCACGCCTCGACCAGGTACTTACCAATGTCGTCCAGCCCGTACACCGCGTCGGCCAGGTCCGCTTTGACAATCGCCATCGGCATGCCATAGATCACGCAACTGGCTTCGTCCTGGGCCCAGATCGCACTGCCGCCCTGCTTGAGCAGGCGGGCGCCTTCGCGACCATCGGCGCCCATGCCGGTCAACACCACCGCCAGAACTTTGTCACCGTAGGACTTGGCTGCGGAACCGAAGGTAATGTCCACACAGGGCTTGTAGTTCAGGCGCTCGTCGCCCGGCAGGATTTTCACCGCGCCACGACCGTCGACCATCATCTGCTTGCCACCCGGAGCGAGCAGCGCCAGACCCGGACGCAGGATATCGCCATCCTCGGCTTCCTTGACGCTGATGCGGCACAGCTTGTCCAGGCGTTCGGCGAAGGCCTTGGTAAAGGCTGCCGGCATGTGCTGGATCAACACGATTGGAGCCGGGAAGTTGGCCGGCAACTGGGTCAGTACCCGTTGCAGCGCCACCGGACCACCCGTGGATGTGCCGATGGCAACCAGCTTGTAGGCCTTGCGTTTGGGGGCCGGCGACGACGCACTGGCCGGGGCCGAACGTGCAGGCGCAGGGGCCGGGGCACTGCGTACCGGGGGCGGATTGAAACTGGCGGAAGATGGCGCAGGGCTCGGCGCAGCCACAGGCGCAGGAGCCGGTGGCGTGTAGGCACTCACGCGGCGGTTGCTGCGGGAAATGCTGTGGACCTTCTCGCACAGCAACTGCCGGACCTTGTCGGGGTTGCGCGAGATGTCTTCGAAGTTCTTCGGCAGGAAATCCACCGCCCCGGCATCCAGCGCGTCGAGGGTGACACGGGCGCCTTCGTGGGTCAGGGACGAGAACATCAATACCGGAGTCGGGCAGCGCTGCATGATATGCCGCACAGCCGTGATGCCATCCATCATTGGCATCTCATAGTCCATGGTGATCACATCCGGCTTGAGTGCCAGGGCCTGATCGATTGCCTCTTTGCCATTGGTCGCGGTACCGACGACCTGAATCGTCGTGTCCGCCGAGAGAATTTCCGAGACGCGGCGGCGGAAGAACCCCGAATCGTCCACCACCAGGACTTTAACTACCATAAACACTCCGTTAGACGAGGCGTGGCGCTGGGCCACGCCCCTCCAGAATCAAATACGCCGCGCGGCGTAACGCTTGAGCATGCTCGGTACATCGAGGATCAGCGCGATGCGGCCGTCGCCGGTGATGGTGGCGCCGGACATGCCCGGGGTGCCCTGGAGCATCTTGCCCAACGGCTTGATGACCACTTCTTCCTGGCCCACGAGCTGGTCGACAACGAAGCCGATCCGCTGTGTGCCCACCGAAAGGATCACCACGTGGCCCTCGCCCTGCTCCACATGCGCCGCGGAGCTGACCAGCCAGCGCTTGAGGTAGAACAACGGCAGTGCCTTGTCCCGCACGATCACCACTTCCTGGCCGTCGACCACATTGGTGCGCGACAGGTCGAGGTGGAAGATCTCGTTGACGTTGACCAGCGGGAAAGCGAACGCCTGGTTGCCCAGCATCACCATCAGGGTCGGCATGATCGCCAGGGTCAGCGGGACCTTGATGAGGATCTTCGAGCCCGAGCCTTTGACCGAGTGGATGTTGATGGAACCGTTGAGCTGGGAAATCTTGGTTTTCACCACGTCCATCCCCACGCCACGACCCGACACGTCGGAAATCTCGGTCTTGGTCGAGAAGCCGGGGGCGAAGATCAGGTTGTAGCACTCGGTGTCGCTCAGGCGGTCGGCGGCGTCCTTGTCCATCACGCCGCGTTTGACGGCGATGGCGCGCAGCACCTCGGGGTCCATGCCTTTGCCGTCGTCGGAGATCGACAGCAGGATGTGGTCGCCCTCCTGCTCGGCGGCCAGGATCACCTTGCCGCTACGAACCTTGCCTGCGGCTTCGCGCTCTTCCGGCGACTCGATACCATGGTCGACCGCGTTGCGCACCAAGTGGACCAGCGGGTCTGCCAGGGCCTCGACAAGGTTCTTGTCGAGGTCGGTTTCTTCACCCACCAGTTCCAGGTTGATTTCTTTCTTGAGCTGGCGAGCCAGGTCACGTACCAGGCGCGGGAAGCGCCCGAAGACTTTCTTGATCGGCTGCATCCGGGTCTTCATGACCGCGGTCTGCAGATCGGCCGTGACCACGTCGAGGTTCGACACGGCCTTGGACATGGCTTCGTCCTGGCTATTGAGGCCCAGGCGCACCAGACGGTTACGCACCAGCACCAGTTCACCGACCATGTTCATGATCTCGTCCAGGCGCGCGGTGTCGACCCGAACGGTGGTCTCGGCTTCACTGGTCGGTTTTTCCGCCGGTGCAGACGCCGACGCGGCCGGTGCACGGGCAGGTGCAGGCGCGGCGGCAGCTGCTGGCTTGGGTGCGGGAGCAGGTGTCTCGGCCTTGGACTCCGGCGCCTTGGCGGCGGGTTTTGGCGCGGCCTTGGCGGCCGGCGCGGCAGTTGGCGCAGCAGAGGCCGCGCCGACTTCGCTGAACTTGCCTTTGCCGTGCAGATCGTCGAGCAGGGACTCGAACTCCTGATCGGTGATCAGGTCGCTACCGGCCGCGGCCGCAGCAGGCTTGCTCGGAGCCGGCGAAGAGGCAATGGCCGACTCCAGGGCGTCAACGGCAAAAGTACCCTTGCCATGCAACTGGTCGAGCAAGGCTTCGAATTCATCGTCGGTAATGTCTGAGCTGTCGCCCGCGGCTTTCGGCGCGGCAGGAGCTGTCGGCGGGACGACCGCATCGACGGCGAACTGGCCCTTGCCATGGAGTTGATCGAGCAGCGACTCGAACTCCGCATCGGTGATTTCATCGCTGGCCGCACCCGCATCGGCGGGCGCGGCAGCTACAGGAGCCTGGGCCTGAGCTTCGGCCTTGACGGCACTCAGGGAGTCCAGCAACTGTTCGAATTCGTTATCGGTAATATCGCCCGATTCCTCGGCGACTGGCTCCTCGACAACGGGTTCTTCAACCACGGTTTCGACCGGAGCGGCTTCGTCTGCCGATTGCGGCTCGGCCAGGCGCGACAGCGCGGCGAGCAACTCTGGAGTAGCAGCGGTAATCGGCGAACGATCACGCACCTCGCTGAACATGCTGTTGACCGCATCCAGCGCTTCAAGCACCACGTCCATCAATTCCGAATCCACGCGACGCTCACCCTTACGCAGGATGTCGAACACGTTCTCGGCAATGTGGCAGCACTCCACCAGCTCGTTGAGCTGAAGGAAGCCGGCGCCTCCTTTTACAGTGTGGAAACCGCGAAAGATTGCATTGAGCAGATCCGCATCATCCGGTCGGCTTTCCAGCTCGACCAATTGCTCGGAGAGTTGCTCTAGAATCTCGCCGGCCTCAACCAGGAAATCCTGAAGGATCTCTTCATCGGCGCCGAAGCTCATTAATGGGGTGCTCCTAAAACAGGGCTAAAATCCAAGGCTGGACAGCAAATCGTCCACATCGTCCTGACCGGACATAACGTCTTCTCTTTTATCGGCATGAATTTGCGGACCTTCACCCTGAGAGAGATGTTTTTGTGGATCTTTTTCAGCAAGCATCGCCTCACGGTCGTGTTCGATGCCCGCAAAGCGGTCGACCTGGCTGGCCATCAACACCAGTTTGAGCAGATTGCTTTCGACTTCGGTAACCAATTGGGTGACGCGCTTGATCACCTGCCCGGTCAGGTCCTGATAGTCCTGAGCCAGCAGAATATCGTTGAGGTTGCTTGCGACCGCGCGGTTATCGGCGCTGCTGCGTGTCAGAAAACCGTCAACCCGACGAGCCAGGTCCCGGAATTCTTCCGCCCCGACCTCACGACGCATGAAACGGCCCCAGTCGGCGCTCAAGGCCTGGGCTTCGTCGCCCAGGCCATTGACCAGCGGCGTCGCGCTTTCCACCAGATCCATGGTGCGGTTGGCGGCGGCCTCGGTCAGCTTGACCACGTAAGACAGCCGCTCGGTCGCATCAGTAATCTGCGAGACCTCTTCGGCCTGAGGCATGTTCGGATCGATCTGGAAATTGACGATCGCGCTGTGCAATTCACGGGTGAGCTTGCCGACTTCCTGGTACAGACCACGATCCCGGGTCTGATTGAGCTCGTGGATCATCTGGACTGCATCGCCGAAACGACCTTTTTCAAGGCTTTCGACCAGTTCGCGGGCATGTTTTTTAAGGGTCGATTCGAAATCGCCCATTGAAGCTTCGTTATTCTCCATAGCTCCCCCGTGGCGCCGTTAACCGATGCGTTCGAAGATCTTTTCGATCTTTTCTTTCAACGCCTGGGCCGTGAAGGGTTTGACCACATAGCCGTTCACGCCGGCTTGGGCCGCTTCGATGATCTGCTCGCGCTTGGCTTCGGCGGTGACCATCAGCACCGGGAGGTGCTTGAGTTTTTCATCGGCGCGCACATGGCGCAGCAAATCGATACCGGTCATGCCAGGCATGTTCCAGTCAGTCACCAGAAAGTCGATGCTCCCGCTGTTGAGAACCGGGATGGCAGTAGTGCCATCGTCGGCCTCGACCGTGTTGGTGAACCCAAGGTCACGCAACAGGTTTTTTATGATCCGCCGCATCGTTGAAAAGTCATCAACAATGAGGATTTTCATGTTCTTGTCCAATTCGACCTCCAAGCAGTCTTAAACGCGTGCAGCACCTGAACGCGCCATTTCAATCAATCCGGTACAGCATTCGACAACGGCCCGGGACACAACGGATCGAGACTGCGCAACACGTGCCACGCAAACCCTGCTCGCAACCTCCCCGCACCGATTGTCAGCGCGCTCGCCACTCCCCCAAACGCCCCCGCAAACGGGCGGCGCACTGGCTGTGTAACTGACTGACCCGCGATTCGCTGACCCCCAGGACTTCACCGATTTCCTTGAGGTTCAGCTCTTCGTCGTAGTACAGCGCCAAGACCAGTCGCTCACGCTCCGGCAAATTGGCAATCGCATCGGCCAGCGCGCTCTGGAAACGTTCGTCTTCCAGATCACGCGCAGGCTCCATGTGAGTACTCGCGCCATCCTCGTGCAGCCCTTCATGATCGCCGTCCTGCAACAGGTCGTCGAAACTGAACAGGCGGCTGCCCAAGGTATCGTTCAAAATCCCGTAATAATCATCGAGACTCAACTGGAGTTCGGCCGCAACCTCATGATCTTTAGCGTCTCGCCCGGTTTTCGCTTCGATAGCGCGAATGGCGTCACTGACCATGCGGGTATTACGGTGCACCGAACGGGGTGCCCAGTCGCCCTTGCGGACTTCGTCGAGCATCGCGCCACGAATGCGAATGCCGGCGTACGTCTCGAAACTGGCGCCCTTGCTCGCGTCGTATTTGTTCGCCACTTCGAGCAGTCCGATCATGCCCGCCTGGATCAGGTCTTCAACCTGGACACTGGCCGGCAACCGCGCCAGCAAGTGATAGGCGATGCGCTTGACCAGGGGCGCGTAACGCTCGATCAACTCGTACTGGGCGTCCCGTGCCGATTTTTTGTAGAGGTGGTTGTAACCGCTGGCTGTCATAACACGGGCCCTGCTGTTTGTTGCACGAGACGCTCGACGAAAAACTCCAGATGCCCACGAGGGTTGGCCGGCAGTGGCCAGGTATCGACCTTCTGGGCGATCGCCTTGAATGCCAGCGCGCATTTGGAACGGGGAAAAGCTTCATAGACGGCACGTTGCTTCTGGACAGCCTTGCGCACGCTCTCGTCGTACGGCACGGCGCCGACGTATTGCAGGGCAACGTCCAGGAAGCGATCGGTGACCTTGGTCAACTTGGCGAACAGGTTGCGCCCTTCCTGCGGGCTCTGGGCCATGTTGGCCAGGACGCGGAAGCGGTTCATGCCGTAGTCACGGTTCAAGAGCTTGATCAGGGCATAGGCGTCGGTGATGGAGGTGGGCTCGTCGCAGACCACCAGCAGCACTTCCTGGGCGGCACGCACGAAACTGACGACCGAATCACCGATACCCGCCGCCGTGTCGATCACCAGCACATCGAGGTTGTCGCCAATGTCGCTGAATGCCTGGATGAGACCGGCGTGCTGGGCCGGGGTCAGATGAACCATGCTCTGGGTGCCGGAGGCGGCCGGCACGATACGAATCCCGCCCGGCCCCTGCAACAACACATCACGCAGTTCGCAGCGGCCTTCGATCACGTCCGCCAGCGTGCGTTTGGGTGTGAGCCCCAGCAGCACGTCCACGTTCGCCAGGCCCAGGTCGGCGTCCAGCAGCATGACCCGTCGGCCAAGCTCTGCCAGAGCCAGGGACAAGTTCACTGACACGTTAGTCTTGCCGACGCCACCTTTGCCGCCGGTCACCGCGATCACCTGTACGGGATGCATGCTGCCCATGTTCGTTCTTTACCTGTCTTACTTAGACGGAGGCCACATTACTGGCTGCGCGTTCACATACGGAACATTGCCTGGCAGACCATCGATGTAGGTACAAAAAATATTCATGATTACCTCAGCCAACCTGCTTGGTCGGGCTGTGGTAGATATCAGCGAACATATCAGCCATGGCTTCTTCGCTGGGTTCGTCCTGCATTTGCACACTCACGGCACGGCTGACCAGTTGGTGGCGACGCGGCAGATGCAAATCATCCGGGATCCGCGGTCCATCCGTCAGGTACGCCACCGGCAGATCGTGACCGATCGCCAGGCTCAAGACCTCGCCCAGGCTTGCCGTTTCGTCCAGCTTGGTCAGGATGCAACCGGCCAATCCGCAGCGTTTGTAGCTGTGGTAGGCGGCGGTTAGAACCTGTTTCTGGCTGGTGGTTGCCAACACGAGATAATTTTTTGACTTGATGCCACGCCCGGCCAGGCTTTCAAGCTGCATGCGCAGGGCTGGATCGCTGGCTTGCAGGCCTGCGGTATCGATCAGCACGACGCGTTTGCGCAACAGAGGCTCCAGCGCCTGGGCCAGGGATTGACCCGGATCCACATGGGTCACCGACACGTTGAGAATCCGGCCCAGGGTCTTGAGTTGCTCCTGGGCGCCGATACGGAAGCTGTCCATGCTGACCAGGGCAATGCTCTGGGCGCCGTACTTGAGTACATAGCGGGCGGCGAGCTTGGCCAGGGTGGTGGTCTTGCCCATGCCGGCCGGGCCGACCATGGCAATCACCCCGCCCTCTTCCAACGGCTCGACTTCCGGCGTGGCGATCATCCGCGCCAGATGCGCCAGCAACATGCGCCAAGCCTGGCGAGGCTCGTGGATATCGTTGATCAGCGCCAGCAGGTCGCGGGCCAGCGGGCCGGACAGGCCGATGCGTTGCAGGCGGCGCCACAGATTGGCCTGGGCCGGACGGCTGCCTTGCAGTTGGTTCCAGGCCAGGGAGCCGAGCTGGACTTCCATCAGTTCGCGCAGGCTGTTGAGTTCGAAACGCATCGAGTCCAGCGCACGCGGGTCGATACCGGCAGCCGGTGCGGCAGGAGCCGGCGCCGGACGACGCGGCTCGGCCGGGGTCGGCTCGATCAGCGGTTCGGCAGCGGTCAGCGGCAGGCCTGCGGTCAATGGCTGACCGGCAAACAATTGACGATTGGTGCCCGCGACAGCCTCGCCTTCGCTGCTGCGCAGGCTCAATTCGGCCTGGGCGCTGGCGATGCGCGATTGGGTCTTGCGCAGCTCATCCTCAAGTTCCATGTTCGGAACCCGCGGGGCCAGTGCAGACAGCTTGTAGTCCAGGGCCGCCGTCAGCTCGACACCACCGGCGATCCGGCGGTTGCCGATGATGGCTGCTTCGGCGCCCAGCTCGTCACGGACCAGTTTCATGGCCTGACGCATATCGGCGGCGAAAAAACGCTTCACTTGCATAACCCACTACCTCAGCCGTTGGGCCCTACTGTCGCAACAATGGTCACTTGCTTGTTGTCCGGAATTTCCTGGTACGCCAGCACATGCAGCCCCGGGACCGCGAGGCGACCGAATCGCGAAAGCATCGCACGAATCGGACCCGCCACCAGCAAGATCACCGGTTGGCCTTGCATCTCTTGCCGCTGGGCTGCCTCGATCAACGAACGTTGCAGCTTCTCGGCCATGCTCGGCTCCAGCAGAACACCCTCTTCCGAGCCTTGTCCTGCCTTCTGAAGACTATTGAGCAATATCTGTTCCAACCTTGGCTCCAGCGTGATCACAGGCAGCTCCGACTCAGTGCCTACAATGCTTTGGACGATTGCACGGGATACGCCGACCCGCACCGCGGCCACCATGGCGGCGGTATCTTGACTCTTGGAAGCGTTGTTGGCGATGGCTTCGGCAATACTGCGGATGTCGCGTACCGGCACCTGTTCGGCCAGTAGCGCTTGCAAAATCTTGAGCAACTGCGACAACGAAACCACGCCCGGCACCAGCTCTTCGGCCAGTTTCGGCGAGCCTTTGGCCAGCACCTGCAGCAGTTGCTGGACTTCTTCGTGGCCGATCAGCTCGCTGGAGTGCTTGTACAAAATCTGGTTCAAATGGGTCGCAACTACCGTACTGGCGTCCACCACGGTGTAACCGAGGGACTGGGCCTGGGCCCGCTGACTGATTTCAATCCACACCGCTTCCAGGCCAAAAGCTGGATCCTTGGCGGTAATGCCGTTGAGCGAACCATAGACCTGACCCGGGTTGATCGCCAGTTCGCGATCCGGATAGATCTCGGCTTCGGCCAGGATCACCCCCATCAGCGTCAGGCGATAGGCGCTAGGCGCCAGGTCGAGGTTGTCGCGGATATGCACGGTGGGCATCAGGAAGCCCAGGTCCTGGGACAGCTTCTTGCGCACGCCCTTGATCCGCGCCAACAGTTGGCCGCCCTGGTTACGATCCACCAACGGAATCAGACGATAGCCGACTTCCAGGCCAATCATGTCGATAGGAGTCACGTCGTCCCAGCCCAGCTCTTTGGTCTCCAGGGCACGGGCCGGCGATGGCAGCAGTTCCTGCTGGCGCTTGACCTCTTGCAATGCCTGGACCTTCTGCGCGTTCTGCTTCTTCCAGAACAGATAGGCGCCGCCTGCCGCTACCGCCGCCATGCTCAGGAAGGAAATGTGCGGCATCCCCGGGACCAGGCCCATCACCGCCATCAGCCCAGCAGCCACGGCGAGGGCCTTGGGCGATGCGAACATCTGCCGGCCGATCTGCTTGCCCATGTCTTCGGAGCCCGAAGCACGGGTCACCATGATCGCCGCGGCTGTGGATAACAACAGTGATGGCAATTGCGCCACCAAACCGTCACCGATGGTCAGCAAGGCGTAAACCTTGCCTGCGTCACCGAAACTCATCTGATGCTGGAGGATACCGACGGCAATGCCGCCGATCAGGTTGATGAACAGGATCAGCAGGCCGGCGATGGCGTCACCTCGCACGAACTTGCTCGCACCGTCCATGGAGCCGTAGAACTCGGCCTCCTGGGCCACTTCCAGACGACGGAGCTTGGCCTGGCTCTGATCGATCAGGCCGGCATTGAGGTCGGCGTCGATTGCCATTTGCTTACCGGGCATGGCGTCGAGGGTGAAACGCGCGCTCACCTCGGAAATACGCCCGGCACCCTTGGTGACCACCACGAAGTTGATGATCATCAAAATGGCGAAGACCACGATACCGACCACGTAGTTGCCGCCGATCACCACCTCACCGAAGGCCTGGATCACCTTACCGGCGGCGGCGTGGCCTTCCTGGCCGTGGAGCATGACCACGCGGGTGGACGCCACGTTCAGCGCCAGACGCAGGAGCGTAGCCACCAGCAGAATGGTCGGGAACACGGCGAAATCCAGCGGGCGCAGGGCATACACGCACACCAGCAGCACCACGATCGACAAGGCGATGTTGAACGTGAAGAACACGTCCAGCAGGAACGGGGGCACCGGCAGCATCATCATGGCGAGCATGACCAGCAGCAACAGCGGCACGCCCAGATTGCCCCGGCTGAGGTCTACGACGTTGCTGCGCGCGGTGCTGAGTAACTGAGAGCGATCCACCAAAATTCCCCGTTCCTGTGAAGCAAACTTTTGACGCCCGAAACAGGCGCAGACGGGGTATTGCAAGAAGCCTTCCAACTTTTGCCAGACCTGGAAATACAAGCCCGGGAGCAGAAATAAGGACCCTGTGGGAGCGAGCCTGCTCGCGATAGCGGGAGTTCAGCGATGACGGAATTGACTGAAAGGCCGCTATCGCGAGCAGGCTCGCTCCCACAGGTTCTGTCACCAGCAGGACCTGGCGCACACCTTATTCTGGATCGCGGCGCAGATCCGGCGGGATCGGCAGATCCTTGAGCGGATCGGGACGCTTGCCCTTGCCGGCGCGGTGCTGGCGGATCTGGTAGACATAGGCAAGCACCTGGGCCACCGCCAGATACAGCCCCCCAGGAATCTCCTGGTCGAGTTCGGTGGAGTAATAGATCGACCGCGCCAGGGCGGGTGACTCCAGCAGCATCACTTCATTGGCCACGGCAATCTCTCGGATCTTCAGCGCCAGGAAATCGCTGCCCTTGGCCAGCAACACCGGAGCGTTGCCTTTGTCCGGGTCGTACTTGAGCGCCACGGCGTAGTGGGTCGGGTTGGTGATGACCACATCGGCCGTCGGGATCGCCGCCATCATCCGCCGCTGGGACACCTCATGTTGCAACTGGCGAATCCGCTGCTTGACCTCCGGCTTGCCCTCCTGCTCCTTGTACTCGTCGCGAACCTCCTGCTTGGTCATCATCAGCTTCTGCTTGCTCTGATAGAGCTGGATCGGGACATCGATGGCTGCGATCAGGATCAGCCCGCAAGCCATCCACAAGGTGCTCCACCCCACCAATTGCACGCTGTGCATGATGGCCTGCTCCAACGGTTCATGGGCGATGCGCAGCACATCGTCAATGTCCGAATACAACACCGCCAAAGCCACGGACAGGACCAGCAAAAATTTCCCGAAGGCCTTGAGCAGCTCCATCAGGGCCGAAGGGGAAAACATGCGCTTGAGGCCCGCTAACGGATTCATCCGACTGAACTTGGGGGCCAGACTGCCCGCTGCGAACAACCATCCCCCCAGGGAAATCGGGCCAAGGAAAGCCGCCAGCAGCAAAAAGATCAGGACCGGCTGTACCGCCATGATCGCGATCTTGCCCGAGTGCAACAGGTACTGCGCCATGGCGCCCGGACTGAGCAGCACCTCACGGGGCAGGGAGAAATTCAGGCGCATGATTTCCAGCAGGTCCAGGGCCAATCCACCGCCATAGATCAGCAGCCCGCCAGCGCCCGCCAGCATCACCACAAGGGTATTGAGCTCCTTGGAGCGCGCGATCTCGCCCTTCTCCCGGGATTCGCGCCTGCGCTTGTCCGTGGGGTCTTCTGTCTTGTCCTGGCCACTCTCGCTCTCGGCCATGGTTCAGCGCGCCTGTGCCATGTCGCGTAGCAGCTGCAAGGCCTGGGTAGCCAGCGGCTGGTACTGATTGAGGATATCCCCCAGGCTGACCCAGAAAATCACCATGCCCAGCACAAGGGTCAGCGGAAAGCCGATGGAAAAAATGTTCAGCTGCGGCGCCGCCCGGGTCATCACGCCAAATGCAATGTTGACCACCAGCAATGCCGTGATCGCAGGCAGCACCAACACCATCGCCGCCCCCAGGACCCAGCCCAGCTTGCCGGCAACCTCCCAGAAATGATTGACCAGCAGCGCACTGCCCACCGGCATCGTGGTGAAACTCTCGGTCAGCACCTCGAATACCACCAGGTGTCCGTTCATGGCGAGAAACAGCAGCGTCACCAGCATTGTCAGGAACTGACCGATCACCGCCGTGTTCACGCCGTTCGTGGGGTCGATCATGGACGCGAAAGCCATGCCCATCTGGATCGAAATGATTTGCCCGGCCACCACGAACGCCTGGAAGAACAGTTGCAGCGAAAATCCCATCAAGGTGCCGATGAGGATCTGCTCGGCCACCAGCATCAATGCACTGAGGTCCAGGGCATGAACCGGCGGCATCGGCGGCAACCCGGGCGCGATGACCACTGTGATTGCCAGTGCGAAATACAGGCGCACGCGCCTCGGCACCAGGGTCGTACCGAAGACGGGCATGCTCATCAACACGGCAGTGACGCGAAACAACGGCAAGACGAAAGCCGCTACCCAGGAGCCGATCTGGGTGTCTGTCAGCGCGAGCATCGACATCGGGTCAGCCGATCAACTGCGGAATACTGCCGTACAGCCGCAGGATGTATTCCATGAAGGTCTGCACCAGCCAGGGCCCGGAGACGATCAGCGTCACCAGCATGACCAGCAGACGTGGCAGGAAACTGAGGGTCTGTTCGTTGATCTGGGTCGCGGCCTGGAACATCGCCACCAGCAGGCCCACCAGCAGGCTGGGAATCACCAGGATGGCGACCATCACGGTCGTCAACCAGAGCGCCTCGCGGAACAGGTCTACCGCTACTTCAGGAGTCATATCGCCCTACCTGCAAATGGTCTAAACACCGCCAAAACTGCCCGCCAGGGTGCCGATGATCAAGGCCCAGCCATCCACCAGGACGAACAGCATGATCTTGAACGGCAGCGAAATGATCAGCGGCGACAGCATCATCATCCCCATCGCCATGAGCACGCTGGCGACCACCAGGTCGATAATCAGGAACGGGATGAAAATCATGAAACCGATCTGGAATGCAGTTTTCAGTTCGGAGGTCACGAACGCCGGCACCAGGATGGTCAGCGGTGCCTGATCGGCACTGGGGATGTCGGTGCGCTTGGACAGGCGCATGAACAGCTCCAGGTCGCTGCTGCGGGTCTGGGCCAGCATGAAGTCCTTGATCGGCACTTCAGCCTTGGCCACGGCGTCCTGGGCGGTGATCTTTTCCGCCAGGTAAGGTTGCAGCGCATCCTGGTTCACCCGGTCGAACACCGGCGCCATGATGAACATGGTCAGGAACAGCGCCATGCCGGTGAGGATCTGGTTCGACGGCGTCTGCTGCAAGCCCAGGGCCTGGCGCAGGATCGAAAAGACGATGATGATCCGGGTGAAACTGGTCATCAACATGACGAACGCCGGGATGAAACTCAGCGCGGTCATGATCAGCAGAATCTGCAGGCTGACCGAATATTCCTGGGCCCCTTGGGCATTGGTACCGAGGGTGATGGCCGGAATCGACAGCGGATCGGCGGCGAACGCCAACGGCGCGGCCACCATCAGGGCCAACGCCAACAGAATGCGCAACGGCATTACTTCTTATCCTTCTGGTCTTTACCCAGCAGTTCCATGAGGCGCTGGGCAAACTCGGGGGTCGCCTGGTCGGTGGCAGGCACCTGCACCGGCTCCTTGAGGACATGCAAGGCAGTAATGGTGCCCGGACTCAGGCCCAGCAGGATCTGCTCGTTACCGACCTGCACCAGCACCAACCGATCCCGCGGGCCGAGCGCACGGGAGCCAACGATGTCGATGACCTGGCCCTTGCCAGTAGGGCCCGCCTGCTGCACGCGCCGCAGCAGCCAGGCCAGCAGGAAGATCACCCCTAGCACCAGCAACAGGCCGAGCACCAACTGCGCCAATTGACCGGCCAGGCCACTGCCGGCCGTCGACACAGCGGCCGCGGTGCTCGCGGGCTCGGCCGCCATGACACTGAATGGCAACATCAGGGCGGTAGCGAAAAGACCTTTCACTCAGCGCAGCTTCTTGATGCGTTCGCTCGGGCTGATCACGTCCGTCAGGCGAATGCCGAACTTCTCGTTGACCACCACCACTTCGCCATGGGCGATCAGGGTGCCGTTGACCAGTACGTCCAGCGGTTCACCCGCCAGGCGATCCAGCTCGATCACCGAACCCTGGTTGAGTTGCAGCAGGTTGCGGATGTTAATGTCGGTGCTCCCCACTTCCATGGAAATCGACACGGGGATGTCGAGAATCACGTCCAGGTTCGGCCCGTCCAGCGTTACCTGCTCATTGCTTTTCGGCACGCTGCCAAACTCTTCCATTTGCAGGCGATTGGACGCATGAGCACCGGTGTCCGCAGCCAACAAGGCGTCGATGTCGTCCTGTCCGGTTTCACCGGCTTCTTCCAGGGCGGCAGCCCATTCGTCAGCCAGCGACTGGTCGTCCTGGTTGTTCATATCATTAGCCATCATTTGTCCTCGGCGGGCAAAAATCAGTTGAAAACGTAAATTCAGCTACAAACTACAGCGTTCGACCTTGCTCAACGGCGTTCGATCGGCTCGATCACCTGCAACGCCAGGTTGCCTTTGTGAGAGCCCATCTTGACCTTGAAGGCCGGTACGCCATTGGCACGCATGATCATGTCTTCCGGCATTTCGACCGGAATGATGTCCCCCGGCTGCATGTGCAGGATGTCCCGCAGGCGCAATTGGCGCCGGGCAACCGTCGCACCGATCGGCACGTCGACATCCAGCACGTCCTGGCGCAAGGCGTTGATCCAGCGCTCGTCCTGATCGTCGAGATCGGATTGGAAACCGGCGTCGAGCATTTCGCGCACCGGCTCGATCATCGAGTACGGCATGGTCACGTGCAGGTCCCCGCCGCCGCCATCGAGCTCGATGTGGAAGGTCGATACCACGATGGCTTCGCTCGGACCGACGATGTTGGCCATGGCCGGGTTCACTTCCGAGTTGATGTACTCGAAGTTCACTTCCATGATCGCCTGCCAGGCTTCCTTCAGGTCGACGAAAGCCTGCTCCAGCACCATGCGCACGACCCGCAGCTCGGTCGGGGTGAACTCTCGACCCTCGATCTTGGCGTGACGACCGTCACCGCCGAAGAAGTTGTCCACCAGCTTGAATACCAGCTTGGCATCGAGGATGAACAACGCGGTGCCGCGCAACGGCTTGATCTTCACCAGGTTGAGGCTGGTGGGCACATACAGCGAGTGCACGTATTCCCCGAACTTCATCACCTGCACACCACCGACCGCCACATCGGCCGAACGACGCAGCATGTTGAACATGCTGATGCGGGTGTAACGGGCGAAACGTTCGTTGATCATTTCCAGGGTCGGCATGCGTCCGCGAACGATGCGATCCTGGCTGGTCAGGTCGTAGCTTTTGACGCTGCCCGGTTCAGCAGCGTTTTCGGTCTGCACCAGGCCGTCGTCGACACCATGCAACAACGCGTCGATTTCGTCCTGGGACAACAGGTCCTGCACGGCCATGGCGGGTTCCTACTGCAATACGAAGTTAGTGAAGAGCAACTGTTCGATCACCACTTTGCCGAGCTCCTTCTGCGCCACTTCCTGCACGCTGGCCGTGGCTTTCTGACGGAGCATTTCCTGGCCGACGGGAGTGGCGAGGGTGTCGAAATTCTGTCCGGAGAACAGCATCACCAGATTGTTGCGGATCAGCGGCATGTGCACCCGCAGCGCTTCCAGATCAGCCTGGTTGCGCCCCAGCAAGGTGATGCTGACCTGCATGTAGCGTTGACGGCCATTCTGGGTGTAGTTGGCGACGAAGGCCGGTGCCATGGGCTCGAAAATCGCCGGCTGCTTGCCCACCGGCGCAGCTTCGACCGCCGCCGCAGGCTTGCTTTGAGCGCTGTGCATGAAATACCAGGTCGCCCCCACGGACACACCGATCGCCAGGAGCAAACCCACGACGATCAGGATGATCATCTTGAGCTTGCCTTTGGTTGCGGGGTCTTTTACAGCTGCTGCTTCGCTCTTCGCCATGCCAATAATCCGTCACTAATCGGGGGTTTACGGTTGCATGGCAAGGCAGGAGCAAGTGTTATGCCAGAAATAATTTGCGACACCCGAAAACAACTGTGGGAGCGAGCCTGCTCGCGATGGCGGTGTGTCAGTCGACTCATGTTCAACTGATCCACCGCCTTCGCGAGCAGGCTCGCTCCACAAGGTGTGTGATGCGCCCGGTCAGGCGTAGTAATCGACCGCGCTGGTACCGATGACGCTGGTGGTGGTGGCCGCCACCTCAGCGACACTGGCCGGCAGATGCTCGTCTGCCGAATCCACTCGCCCGCCGGAAGAAGACGTCCGTCCGGTCTGGGCCTGCTGCTGCGCCTGCTGGTTCTGGTTCTGTGAGCCACGGGACTGATCGGACACGTTGACATCGACCTGCCCCATGCCCTGCTGGGCGAAACTGTCCCGCAGGCGATGCAACTGGCCTTCGAGGGCTTCGCGAACGCCGGAGTGGGCACTCATGAAGGTCACCTGGGTCTGTTGATCCGGCATCATGTTTACCCGGATGTCCAGCCGCCCGAGTTCGGCGGGCTGCAACTGGATGTCGGCCGCCTTGAGATTGGCGCTCGACAGGTACATCACCCGGTTGACCACTTCTTCGGTCCAGCCACTCTGATTCATGGCGATGGGTTGGTTGACCGGCACCGCATTGGCGGTCTTGGGCGTAGCGGCCTGGGTGAGGGCCGCCAGGCGGTTGGCGAAATCATCCACGCGGGTGTCACTGGAAGCCGCGCCCAGATCCTTGAGCCCCTCGCCGATCAGACCACTGAATGCCTTTTCCCCACCCTGGCTGCCAGGGCCGGTACTGTTCTGGTCGGCTTGCACGGTGAGCATGCTCGCCATGCCGGCGGCGAACGTCTGGGCCGAGGTCGGCTCACCGTCGAGCGGAACCGGGGCAGTGGTCTTGGCCTGGCTGGTGGCGGAAACGTGGCCGCCCTGCTCCATCGCCAGTCGCAACGCCGGCATGGCGTCGAGCGGATCGGCCTCGGGGTCGAACTTCGGATCCGCCGGCGGCGCGGCCTGGGCTACCGGTGCCAGTGGCACGACCGGGGTCGCCACCGCAGCGACTACTTGCGGAACAGTCGCGGGGTCCACCACAGGGGTGGGCGCCACATCGACTTGAACCGCAGGCACAGCCGCGTCCGGCGGCACCATCGGGTCGACGACAGGATCGGCAGGGGTCGCGTCCGCTACCGGGGTCTCGGTTTCGCTGTCGGCATCGGCGTCCTTGTCTGCCGTGTCATCGGCCTTGACCGGCTTGTCGGCGGGCAAGGGTTTGCCGCTATCGGCAACGGTCGGCTCCGGGGCGGCAGCCGTTTCATCGCTGGCGTCCTTTTTGACGCTGCTGTCGGGCGTCTTGTCGCGCACCGGCTTCATCGCAGGCTCAGGGGCCGACGAGGATTTGACAGGGGCTTGCTGGGCGAAGACCTGCGCGAAGCTGGAGGCTCTATTACCAAGGTCCGGAGCCGCTGCCGGCGGATTGACGGCGGTCTGCGGCTTGGCCTGGGTAGTGGCCTGAAGCAGTGTATTGGGCGTAACGGGCATAAAAAGGTCTCCGCTGCACTGAAATCATAGGTACAGTCGAGACTGGACAATGCAAGGGGCGGGCCAACGTCTGGAAAGAGGCGATGCCTGGCAGGTCAACACTCAGCAGTGAAAGCCTTCGCGCTCTTCCCTGCAAAGATTTCGGACATGGGCAAATTCGCTGTCGATTTCGCTGACCAGTTTCTCGATGCCACCCAGGGAGGGCTGTTTGGCACGCTGTTCCAGCTCACCGCACAGTTCGGCCAGGCGGATGGCCCCCATGTTGCTGCTGCTGCCTTTGAAGCTGTGGGCGGTGGCGCTCAGTTTTTCGGCGTCGCGGGCCTCATGCAGCACACGCAGGCGCGCTTCGGAGTCGTTGAGAAACGTATCCAGCAGCTCCAGATACCCCTCCTCCATGACTTCTTTCAACGTGCTGAGCACGTCGCGGTCCAGATGAATCTCGTTCACTTGTTCGCTCCCTGATCAAGAGTGGCGCGGATTATGCCAGAGCCTCCCAGAAAAACTCCACGCGGACACTACGACCATCGTCTGACCAACAGGCCTGGTGACTCAACTGACGCACCAGGCTAACACCACGTCCCGACAACCGATCACGGTCCAGCGGCCGAGCCATGACACGGGCGACATCGAAGCCCTCACCGCTGTCTTCGACCTCGATCACCAGGCGACCACCATCGCCGTGAGGCGTGACATGCAAGTGTACCCGAATGTGACCGGCATCCAGTTCATCCAGCCGGGTGCTGCGCTCCATGTAATAGCGCGCAAAGCCCGACGCGTCGCGCTTGATGCTCGAATCGAGCCCCAGTACCCCATGCTCCAGGGCATTGGAATAGAGCTCCGAAAGTACGCTGTAAAGCGCGCCACTCTGAGCCCTGAGCCCATGCACTTCAAGCAGCAATTGCAGCAGGTACGGCATCGGGTTGAAGCGCTTGAGCGTCTGGGCCCGAAACTCGAAACTCACCGACCAGTCCAGCGGGCTGGACTGGCCGCTATCGGAATAGACAGGTGGCGGCGGGTTGAGTTGCGTCGGCGCGACCATCCGCACTTCGACCATGCTGAAATCGTCGCGGGCCTCCCCGCGAAAGTCCCGCAGGGCCTGCTGGATATCTTCGAAAAGACAATCGGGCTCGCGGTTGGCGGCAAACACCTGTTGCAAGCGCTCCACACCGAACAACTGGTCATCGTCATCGCTGGTGTCGATCACACCGTCGGACAACAGGAACACCCGGTCACCCACCGCCATGGGATGCACTTCGGTACGATCATCGAATAGTTGAGGCGTGAGCACACCCAAGGGCAAGTGTCGTGCTGGCAGCGGCGTACGCACGCCCGTGAGACCGTCATGCAAGTACCCGTCGGGCATGCCGCCATTCCAGATTTCCACCGTGCAACGCTGGAAGCCCAGGCAGAGCAGCGTCGCGCAGCAGAACATGTCCACCGGCAGGATACGTTTGAGCTTGGCGTTCATTTCGCGCAGGATCTGCGCCAGGCCATAGCCTTTGGCGGTCATCCCGTAGAACACTTCCGCCAGCGGCATCGCACCGACCGCCGCCGGCAGACCGTGTCCGGTGAAATCCCCCAGCAGGACGTGCATGTCACCGGCCGGATTGAACGCCGCGAGCAGCAGATCGCCGTTGAACAGGGCATAGGGCGATTGCAGGTAACGGATATTCGGCGCGCTCAGGCAGCCGGAATGGGCGATCTTGTCGAACACGGCCTTGGCGACCCGCTGCTCGTTGAGCAGGTAATCGTGATGGCGGGAAATCTGGTCGCGTTGCTCCACAACCGTGGCCTGCAACCGACGCAAGCGGTCCATGGCCTTGATCTTGGCGGCCAGGATCACCTGGTTGTAGGGTTTGGCCAGGAAATCGTCACCGCCGGCCTCCAGGCAACGGGCCAAGCCTTCGCTTTCAGTCAACGACGTGAGGAAAATGATCGGCACCAGCTGGTCGCCGGCCAACTGCTTGATCTTTTGCGCTGCCTCGAATCCGTCCATGATCGGCATCATTGCATCCATCAGCACCAGGTGCGGATGTTGCTCCGTATAGATTTCGACCGCCTCGGCACCATCGGCTGCGGTGAGCACGTGATGGCCCTGACGGCGGACAATGGTCGACAACAGCAGTCGGTCAGCGGCACTGTCTTCGGCAATCAGGATCGTCAGCGATTCCAGATCGGACAACATGGCTGTCGATCAGGCTTTGCCCGGATGGAACTTGTCTTGATGGGCGTGTCCTGCATGCGACTTGTCTTTCTCCGACCTGTCGTCTTTCGGGCCGTCGATATCGAACAGCTTGTCGAAATTGGATATCGCGAGAATCTTGCGCACGTCCGCGCCGCAGTTGGTGACATTCACGTCGGCGTCTTCGCCACCGGCATGATCACGGAGCAAGAGCAGCATGCCCAGCGCAGAGCTGTCGAGGTAGGTGGTGTCCTTCAGGTCCACGACGTAGGTTTCAGGCTTGCGGTTGAGCTTTTCGTAGGACTCGCGAAATTCCTGATGCCGTCCGAAATCGAATCGACCCTTGATCGAAATCGTCAGCTTCTTCCCATCATCGGATACTTCGGTAACGACTGACATAGTTGGCTTCCCTGTCATGGACATACGTGTACAAGGTTTAGCATCTGGTAAAGGACTGAGCAAGGTTTTGGCTCATCCAACCGACAAAATCCCGACTTCACCTCAGAACGAATCCTGGCGTGGCAGGCGCTGGGATAATTCATCCAGCAGTTTTTGCTCGCGCTTATCCTCCAGTTGCCTCGCCTCATCGATATAGCGCTGCACCAGTTTACGCAGTCCCTCTACCCGGGCAAAGGCTTCTTGCCAGCTCTGACGCGCCTTCTCCAGATTGTTCTGGTGCCAGACCAGGCTCTGGCGCTGCTGGTCGATGGCGGTACCCAACTGCGCAAGGAAGCCCTGGTAACCCAACAGCCACTGGCCGGAAACGCCATGGCTGCCGCGAGCGATCCATTGTTCCTGGTATTCGAGGCGGAAATTCTCGAGGTCCGCCAGCTTGCTTTCAGCGACGGCCACCTGCCCCTGGAAATAGGCCAGGCGCTGGACAGCGGTTTTTTCGGCCTTTTCGGCCATGTCCACCACCGGCGCCAGGCGTGCCGCACGACTCGTGGCCACGGCCGATTACCCGCCGGCGACCGGGGCGAAGATGGTTTGCAGGTGCGCTTCGCTGGCGCCCATGCCGATATTGTCGTTCAGGCTCTGGCGCAGGTAGACGGCCATCGCCGGATAGAGATTGATCGCGGTATCGGTTTCACGGTCGCCGCCAGGAACATAGGCGCCGACGCTGATCAGATCGCGGCTTTGCTGGTAGCGCGACCAGTATTGCTTGAACTGCTGGGCACGCTTCATGTGCTCGGCACTGATGACCGATGGCATGACCCGGCTGATGGACGCTTCGATGTCGATGGCCGGGTAATGACCTTCTTCGGCCAGCCGCCGCGATAGCACGATATGACCATCGAGCACGCCCCGCGCCGAGTCGGCGATGGGGTCTTGCTGATCGTCGCCTTCGGACAGCACGGTGTAGAACGCCGTGATCGATCCGCCGCCCTTCTCGGCGTTGCCGGCGCGCTCCACCAGCTTCGGCAGCTTGGCAAACACGGAAGGCGGATAGCCCTTGGTCGCAGGCGGCTCACCGATCGCCAGGGCGATCTCCCGCTGGGCCTGGGCAAAACGGGTCAGAGAGTCCATCAACAACAGGACATTCTTGCCCTTGTCGCGGAAATACTCAGCGATGCGGGTGCAGTACATGGCGGCCCGCAAGCGCATCAATGGCGCATCATCCGCCGGCGATGCCACCACGACAGAACGCTTGAGGCCTTCTTCACCGAGGATGTGCTCGATGAACTCCTTCACCTCGCGACCCCGTTCGCCAATCAGCCCCACCACGATGATGTCGGCTTCGGTGAAGCGGGTCATCATGCCCAACAACACACTCTTACCCACACCAGTACCGGCGAACAGGCCCAGGCGCTGGCCGCGTCCGACCGTCAACAAACCGTTGATGCAGCGAATGCCCACATCCAGCGGTACGCTGATGGGGTCGCGCTTGAGGGGGTTGATGGTCGGGCCATCCATCGGCACCCAGTCTTCGGCCTTCATCCCGCCCTTGCCATCCAGGGCCCGCCCGGCCCCGTCCAGCACCCGCCCGAGCATGCTCATGCCCATGGGCAAGCGACCGGTATCGGCCAGTGGGACCACCCGTGCGCCAGGGGCGATGCCAGCCACACTGCCCACCGGCATCAGGAATACCTTGCTACCGGAGAAGCCCATGACCTCGGCCTCGACCTGCACCGGGTGGTAACTGTCATCGTTGATCACCAGGCAGCGACTGCCCATGGCGGCGCGCAGGCCCTCGGCTTCGAGGGTCAGGCCGACCATGCGCAACAGGCGCCCTTCGAGAATCGGCTGGCCGGCCAGCTCGGTGGCCTCGGCGTAGCTGCCCAGGCGCTTGCCGAAGCTGGTCCGTTCAAGACGCATCGCGGCCGTCCGGCTCAGCAGCAATCAACTCGGCACCATCCGGGTCGATGGGCGAAACGGCTGGGGGTTCGTCCGGCAACTCCAGGCTCATATCGGCAACGGCCGGGTGCAGGGCCTGCTCATGCAGTTGGTCGAACAGCTTGGCCATGATCTGGCTGATGCGGGTTTCGACGGTCGCATCGATGCGGCTGTGCTCGGTTTCCACACGGCAACCGCCCGGCAACAAGGCTTCGTCTTCGACGATGCGCCAGGTTTCCTCATGGCGCTCGCGCAGGGCTTTGACCAGCTCGAAATCCTGGGGATTGATGTACAGCCGCACATTGCCCACGCCCAACGGCAAGAGCTTGAGGGCCTCACGCATGACGTGTTCGATCTGGCTCGAATCGATGGCCAGCTCACGCTGGATGACCTGCCTGGCGATGTGTTGCACCAGCCCCACCAGGGATTTTTCAATCTGGGTGTCCTGTTCGGCGATGGGATCGAACAGGTTGAGCATCAGCGATTCCAATGCTCGCAACTTGGCCGTCAAGGCCACGTCAGCTTCCTGACGGACCTTGAGCATGGTGCTATGGAAGCCTTCCTTTTCGCCGATGGCAAAGCCTTCGTTGTAGGCCTCCTGGCGAATACCTTCGACTTCCTCGAGGGTCAGTGGCTGGACTTCCTCCAGCGGCACCTCTTCCATCTCCGGCAGTTCTTCCACGGGCTCCGGCTCAGGCTCGGGCACGTGGGGATCGAAACTGGGCAGCGACCAGACGTCGAAGCCACCGACATCCCGGGCGCGGATCAGGTCGCTGGGTGAATCATCACTCTTGGCAGACATAACGACCTTAGATCATCTCTTCGCCGCCCTTGCCACCGAGCACGATCTCTCCGGCTTCGGCCATGCGGCGGGCGATGGTGAGGATTTCCTTCTGCGCGGTTTCCACGTCGCTGACGCGCACCGGGCCCTTGGCCTCGAGGTCGTCGCGCAACAGTTCGGCCGCCCGTTTGGACATGTTCTTGAAGATCTTCTCCTTGACGCCTTCGTCCGATCCCTTGAGTGCCAGGACCAGTACGTCGGAGGACACTTCGCGCAACAGCGCCTGGATGCCACGGTCGTCGACATCGGCCAGGTTGTTGAACACGAACATGAGGTCTTCGATCTGACCGGACAGGTCTTCGTCGAACTCGCGGATCGAGTCCATCAATTGGCCTTCGATCGAACTGTCGAGGAAGTTCATGATGTCCGCCGCGCGCTTGATGCCACCCAGGGTGGTACGCGAGGCGTTGGAGTTGCCCGAGAACTGCTTCTCGAGAATCTGGTTCAATTCTTTCAGGGCCGCCGGCTGCACGGTGTTGAGCGAAGACACCCGCAAGATGATGTCCAAGCGCACCTTGTGGTCGAAGTTGCCCAGCACTTCACCGGCCTGGTCCGGGTCGAGGTAAGCCACCACGATTGCCTGGATCTGCGGGTGCTCGTAACGGATCACGTCGGCTACCGCCCGCGGCTCCATCCACTTGAGGCTGTCCAGGCCGCTGGTGTTGCCACCCAACAGGATCCGGTCGATCAGGCCGTTGGCCTTGTCCTCGCCCAGGGCCTGGGTGAGCATCTTGCGCACGTAGTCGTCGGAACCCACGCCCAGGCTGGTCTGATCGCCAACGATGTCGACGAACTCGCTCATCACCTGTTCGACCTGTTCGCGGTGCACGTTCCCCATCTGGGCCATGGCCACGCCCACACGCTGGACCTCCTTGGGCCCCATGTGGCGCAGCACCTGGGCAGCGTCGGTCGAGCCCAGGGACAGCAGCAGAATCGCGGCTTTGTCGACCCGGGACAATTTGACAACAGCGGCTCGATTATCACTCATCTGCGTTGATCCACTCTTTCACGACCTGGGCCACACGACCCGGGTCTTCTGCCACCAGACTCTTGATGGCGTTCAACTGAGCGTCATAGCCTTCGCTCGGGCTTGGCAGCAGAATGCTCTGCGGCCCGCCGAGGCTGACGCGATCGTTAGCCAATTCGCCATCCAGGCCGCCCATGCCTCCCAACTCAACATCGCCCAAGCCGGCCAACTGCCTGTTCTTGCCGCCATTGGTAATGTTGTTGAGCACCGGACGCAGCACGCCGAATACCAGCACCAGGATGAACACTACGCCCAATACCTGCTTGACCACATCCCAGAACCAGGGTTGCGAGTAAAACGGAATATCGGCGATGACTTCACCACGCTCCGAGGAGAACGGCACGTTGATCACACTGACGCTGTCGCCACGGCTGGCGTCGAAACCGACGGCGTCCTGGACCAGGCGAGTGAAGCGCGCCAATTCGTCGGCGCTCCATGGCGCACGACTGGTTTCGCCGTTGGCCGGGTTGACCTTGACCTGGTCGTCCACCACCACCGCAACCGACAGGCGTGTCAAACGGCCCTGCTGTTGCTTGGTGTGGCTGATGGAGCGGTCGAGCTCGAAGTTCTTGGTCGATTGTTGACGCTTGTCGGCCGGGTACGGCGCCAGCATCGGTTGGCCGGTGGCCGGGTCCATGATCTGCTGGCCGTTGGCGTCCACCAGCGGCTGGCCTGGCTGTATCATGCCGGCGGCGGCAGTGGCACCACCGGTGGTTTGCGGCGCGCTGGCCGGCGACGGCGGCTGGTTGCTCAGGGCGCCAGGCACGCCTTGCGGGCCGTTGCTGGCGGTGCGCTGCTCGTTCACCGACTGCTCGCTGCGCAACGCTGGTTGATCGGGGTTGAACTGCTCGGACGTCGACTCGACCGCGCTGAAATCCACGTCTGCCGAAACTTCAGCCTTGTAGCGGTCGTTACCCAGGATCGGTTGCAGGATGTTGTGCACCCGTTGGGTCAGCATGCCTTCCATGCGACGGCTGTAATCGAACTGCTTGCCGGCCATCGTCAGTTCGGAGTTTTCCGCCTGGTCAGACAGCAAGGTGCCCTTCTGGTCGACCACGGTGATCTGGGACTTGCTCAACTCGGGAACGCTGGTCGCCACCAGATTGACGATGGCGAGGACCTGGCCTGGCTCCAGGGAGCGGCCTGGGTACAGTTCAACCAGGACCGACGCGCTTGGCTTGCGCTCGTCGCGCACGAACACCGAGCTTTTCGGAATCGCCAGGTGCACACGGGCGCCCTTGACGTTGTTCAGGCTGGAGATCGTACGTGCCAGCTCGCCTTCCAGGCCGCGACGATAACGGGTCGCTTCCATGAACTGGCTGGTGCCCAGGCCCTGGTCCTTGTCGAGGATTTCGAAACCGATGTTGCCATCGGTCGGCGTCACGCCGGCGGCGGCCAACTTCAGGCGCGCACGCGACACGTCGTCGGCCTTGACCAGCAACGCGCCGGAGTTCGGCTCGACGGTATAGGGAATGTCGGCGGAAGCCAGGGTTTCCATGACTTGCTTGGCGTCCATGCCCGCCAGGCTGCCGTACAGGGGACGGTAGTCTGGCTGCTGGGACCACAGCACCACGGCGAAACCAATCGCCACGCTGGCAGCCAGGCCGACCAACAGGCCCACCTGACGCAACATGGTCATCTCGGAGAGGTTTTCCAGGAAAGACAGCCCGAACAGCGGCGGTTTGCCGTCTGGTGGGGTGGCCTTGGCTGGAACGTTATCTACGGCTGCTTCTGCCATGACTCAATAGTTTCCTTAGACCGGCATCTGCATGATGTCTTGGTAGGCCTGGACCAGTTTGTTGCGAACCTGGGTCAGCGCCTGGAACGAGACAGTGGCTTTCTGCGAAGAGATCATTACGTCGGTCAGGTCGACGCCACTTTTGCCAATTTCAAAAGCACTGGCTAATTGGTTCGACGCCTGCTGGGTATCGTTCACTTTATTGACGGCCTGACCAAGCATGTCGGAAAAACTGCTGCCGCCCACCTGGGGGACCGCGACCGATTTAGGCTGCGACATCGCGTCCATCTGCATGGCCCGCATATCCAGCATCAACCGATTAAATTCAATACCTTGGCTCATGGTCTACTCTCTCTGGCGGCCCGCGTTTTTTTGACGCTGACTCGATGGGTACATAGGTGTTAGCAACAAGGGTGCCAGCTCCATGGCGACATGAAACAAATGCTCACACAGATCTGTGTGGGAGCGGGCTTGCTCGCGAAAGCGGCCTGTCAGTCGAAACATGCATCGACTGAACCACCGCCTTCGCGAGCAAGCCCGCTCCCACAGGAGCATTCCTGATTTACACAACTCAACTGGCGAACAGATACGCCTCGACATCCATCCCCGCGTCACGCATCTGCGCCAGTTTGTAGCGCAGGGTGCGTGGACTGATCCCCAGCCGCTCGGCCGCCTCCTTGCGACGGCCGCGTTCGGCGCGCAGGGTATCGATGATCATCTGGAATTCGCGCCGACGCAGGTCGTCTTCCAGCGCTCCAGCCGACTCGCTTTCCACCTCCACCCTCAGCGGGACTGGTGCCAGCGCCGGCAATGGCGCGCACGCCACGGGCCCTGCGAGACAGAAATCCTCCGGCTGAATCAAACCACCCTGTTGCAGGATCAACGCACGCTGAATGGCGTTGTCCAACTCCCGCACGTTTCCGGGCCAGGGATAGGCAATCAGACAGGCTTGTGCCTGGGGCGAAAGTCTTGCCGCCGCATGCTTCATTTTATTGACGTGCCGGGCCAGCAGACGCTCGGCCAGCGGCAGGATATCGGCAGTGCGCTCGCGTAATGGACGCCAGGCGAGGGGGAATACCGACAGACGGTAGTAAAGGTCCTCCCGAAAACGTCCTGCCGCCACCTCACCGGCCAGATCCCGGTTGGTGGTCGCCACCACGCGAATATCCAGGCTGATGGGCTTACGTCCCCCGACCCGTTCCACTTCCCGCTCCTGCAACACCCTCAGCAGCTTGGCTTGCAGACCCAGAGGCATTTCGGAAATCTCATCGAGCAGAATGGTGCCGCCGTCGGCCTGCTCGAACTTGCCGGCTTGGGCCGCAATGGCGCCGGTAAACGAGCCTTTTTCGTGACCGAACAGCGTCGCCTCGAGCATGTTGTCGGGAATCGCCGCACAGTTGATTGCAATGAACGGTTGGTTGGCGCGACGGGATTGCTGGTGGATGTAGCGCGCCAGCACTTCCTTGCCGGTACCTGACTCACCGGAAATCAACACCGTGGAATCGCTGCGTGCCACCCGCGCGGCCAATTCGAGCAACTGTGCGCTAGCCGGTTCGAGCGCCACCGGCCCCTCCCCCTCGACCGCAGGAACGCCCAGCGCATGACGGGCCACCAGATCAAGCAACGCCTTGGGCTCGAACGGTTTGACCAGGTAGTCCGCAGCGCCCTGGCGCATGGCATCCACCGCTCGCTCGACCGCCCCGTGGGCCGTCATCAACAAGACCGGCAACTGAGGTTGACGCGCACGCAACAGTCCAAGCAGTTGATGGCCGTCCATGCCCGGCATATTCACATCGCTGACCACCAGGCTGAAGGTTTCCCGGCCCACGGCCAGCAACGCATCCTCCGCCGAGCCGACCGCAGCGTAATCGTGCCCGGCCAGCACCAGCGTGTCGGCCAACGCTTCGCGCAGGGCGCGGTCATCCTCAACCAGCAACACCTTGATCGCCATCGACTTCACTCCACCTCCGGCGCGCCGGAAAACAGCGGCAAGAGCACCAACGCACAAGTGCCACGCCCCAGCCGCGAACGTAGTTGCAATTCTCCCTGATGGGCACGGGCCACAGCCTTGACCACGGTCAGGCCGAGACCGGTCCCGGTGGTCTTGGTCGTGAAGAACGGCTCGCCGAGACGCACCAGCACTGCCGGCTCGATACCGCCACCATTGTCGCTGACACACAAGCGCAAGCTGTTGTCGCGGCTGTACAGATGGACCTTCAACCGCACATCCTCGCCGCTGGCCTGGATGGCATTCTCGATGAGGTTCAATACCGCGCCCACCAAGGTGTCGCGGTTGCAGAGGATTTCCCCGGCATGGCTGTCGCACTGCCAGCGGATCGGCAGCCCCTGCACATGGGTCGATGCCGCGGCCTGCAGGGACTGCAAAAGAGCTTTCGGGGTGACGCGGTCAGTCAATGGCAGCTCGCCACGGGCGAACACCAGCATGTCCCGCACTTGATGCTCGAGTTCGTGCAGGCGCTCCTTCAGGCGTCCGGCGAAGCGCTGCTGGGTGTCCATCGGCAACTGCTGCTCGGTCAGATGACTGGCGTACAGCAGCGCGGCGGATAGCGGCGTGCGAATCTGGTGAGCCAGGGATGCCACCATGCGCCCCAGGGAGGACAGGCGTTCGTGGCGAGCCAACTGGTCCTGCAAGTGACGGGTTTCAGTCAGGTCGTTGAGCAGCACCAACTGACCGGGTTCGGCATCCAGAGAACGCGTCGAAATGGACAGGCGCCTGCCGTCCTTGAGGGATACTTCGTGACCATCGTCCTCGCGGGGAGCAAAACAACGCGCGATGACGTGTCGCCACAGCTCACCTTCGAGCGGCAACCCAAGCAGCTCGCAGGCCGCCGGGTTGGCTTCGCGGACGAAACCATGGGCATCGATGACGATGACGCCGCCAGGCAACAGGTCGAGCAGGTTCTGCAGCCGGTTGGCCAGGCGCTCTTTTTCCGCCAGCTCCTGCATGCGCTGGGCGCTGACCACCGCCAATTCGCCCTTGAGTTCGGTGACCCGAGCTTCGAGCAGGCTGTAGGAATCGGTCAACTGGCTGGACATCTGGTTGAACAGCGAAAACGCCTGCTCAAGTCCAGCGCGGCTTGCCTGCTCGGCGGACGGCATGAGCCCCGACTCAGGGACAGGAGACATCTGGACGTGGGCGGCTTGGCTCATCGAACTCTCTCGCTTGGCTGACCGTCAGTTAAACGGCCTGTTGAGAGAGCTTTAGCAATAGCCGTGCCGGAAGGTGGCAAACAGGAGCCGAGCTGTCGCGGGGATTTTGTGGTGAGGGGATTTAGCGAAACGTCGTAGCGGCCCCAAAAACAGGGCCGCTTTGCGCCCCGACGGGGATAAATCCCCTCGCCACAAAAAATCAGGCGGTCATGATGCAGGCGTCAATCATCCGCCTGCTCATCACCCTCACGACGGCTCATGCCGTACTTGCGCATCTTCTCCACCAGAGTGGTGCGACGGATACGCAGGCGCTCCGCTGCACGGGCCACGATACCGTTGGCGTCGTCCAGGGCCTGCTGGATAAGCCCCTGCTCCAGGCCACCCAGGTAATCCTTGAGGTCCAGACCTTCCGGCGGCAGCAAGGCACTACTGGTGAAGTCCGGTGTGTGGCCGTTGATCGCCACGCGCTCTTCCAGGTCGCTACGCAGGGTATCGACCATTTGCTCATCTTCGTCGTCGACGTAGCGGAATTTCTTCGGCAGCTCAGCCACACCGATCACGCCATAGGGGTGCATGATCGCCATGCGCTCCACCAGGTTGGCCAATTCGCGAACGTTGCCCGGCCAGCCATGACGGCACAGGGACATGATCGCCGCCGAATTGAAGCGGATCGAACCGCGCTTTTCGTGCTCCATGCGCGAAATCAGCTCGTTCATCAGCAGCGGAATGTCCTCGACGCGCTCACGCAGCGGGGCCATTTCGATCGGGAATACATTGAGGCGGTAGTAGAGGTCTTCGCGGAAACTGCCGACCTCGATCATGCTCTCGAGGTTCTTGTGGGTCGCAGCGATGATCCGCACGTCGACGCTCTGGGTCTTGTTGCTGCCCACCCGCTCGAAGGTGCGCTCCTGCAGAACCCGCAGCAGCTTGACCTGCATCGGCAACGGCATGTCGCCGATCTCGTCGAGAAACAACGTGCCGCCGTTGGCCAGTTCGAAACGCCCAGCCCGGCTGGTGATCGCGCCGGTGAAGGCACCCTTCTCGTGCCCGAACAGCTCGCTTTCCAGCAACTCGGCCGGAATTGCACCGCAGTTCACCGGCACGAATGGCGCTTCGCGACGCTTGGAGTGGTAGTGCAGATTGCGCGCAACCACTTCCTTGCCGGTGCCCGATTCGCCCAGGATCAGCACGCTGGCATCCGTATCGGCAACCTGCTGCATCATCTGGCGCACGTGCTGGATCGCCCGGCTGGTGCCGACGAGGCTGCGGAAAAGGTTGGGTTCGCGATGCCTGCCACGCTCACGGGCCTGATCGTACATCTCCCGGTAAACCTGGGCGCGATGCAGCGAATCGAGCAATTTGCTGTAGCTGGGCGGCATTTCGAGCGTGGAAAGCACTCGGCGACGCTGGTCTTCAGGCAAGTCAAGGGAAGAATTTTCGCCCATTAACAAAACCGGAAGGAACTCATCCCAGGTTGAGAGTGTCTTTAGCAAGCCCAAAAGCGTTGCGGGGGCATTTACGGTCCCGATGAGGACGCAAATGACTTCACGACTGGACGCCAGCGAGCCGACGGCCTGCTGCCAGTCATGGCTTCCGCAAGGTAAATTTTCTTCGCCAAGAAAATTTAAAATCACCGCCAAGTCACGGCGGCGGACGCTGTCGTCATCGATCAGGAGAATTTTGGTTTCACGCCACATGCAATAGCAACTTCCCTAGTCAACTCAGTGCCCGAAATTAGGGGGCAAGCTAGACGCTTGCAGACTTGTCATGCCTGTAGACGCCTGAAATCTGTAAACAGCTACTAGTTAAGTCAAAAAACGGTGCACAGTCAAATTTATGGCGCACTTTGTTCGGATTAACTGAGCATTAACCGAACAGATGGTAAACCTTTGCAGCGTTTTGTGCTTGATGGACTTGCGACATCTCGTCGACTATCGCCTGACGCTCCCCAGTCGCCGCCTCAAGAAGCTGCTTGTAGACCCCCAGCAACTCCTCAAGATTATTGCGCAACGCCGCCTCGTCCAGCTCTGACTCGCTCAGAACGTCTTCCATGCAGGAACGGCACGTCATGTCCAACTGACCGATCGCCTCCCAGTTACGCTCGGCCAGTGCATCGACCAGGGCGTCACGGGTTTGCTCTATTCGCTGCAAGACAAGACTCATGGGGAGCACTCCTTAGAATTGCGGACCAGGCGCGGCGATACCGTCCCAGCCTTCTTTGACCGTGCGCAGCAGACCGGCGACTTCGTCGAGGATCTTCGGGTCGGTCTGGATATTGGCGTCGGTCAGACGCTTGATCATGTAGGCATAGAGGTTATCCAACTCGGTCACCGACTCGGCCTGGTTCTCCATGTCCAGCCCCTCGCGCAGGCCGCCAATGATGCCGATGGCCTTGCTGATCAGGATGCCCTTGTTGGCGATGTCCTTGCGCTCCATCGCCCCCTTTGCCTGAGCGATACGATCAAGACCGCCCTCCATCAGCATTTGCACCAGACGATGGGGACTTGCTTCGGAGGTTTGCGCCTGGGCGCCAATTTTCTGGTATTGGCGAAGGGCTAACATCGGATTCATGTTCTACCTCATCAAAAAATCTTCGGTTCGTATAAACAGTTTATCGACGCCGCGTCAAAAAACTTTAGATCGAAAAAGCCGAAAGCCCGGAGCGTCAATTGACGCAACCGGGCTTTCTTGTATCACTCGGAATCAGCTGTTCTTCTGCTGCGCCGAGATGGCTTCGAACATGGAGGTAATGTTGCTGGCGGTAGCTTTCAGCTTGCCCACCAAGGCATCCATGTCGTTATATTTCTTGGTCAATACGGCGGTCAGGGTCTCTACCCGGCGGTCAAGCGCGGCCTGATCGTTCGTCAGTCGAGTCTGGGTCTTGTTCAGCGCCGTGGTCCGCTGATCAAGGATTCCACCCGTCTTCGTATAAGGGTCGATGGCATTGGTCATGCGTTCCAGCAAACCATTGGTGCCGGTAAACATCGTCTGGACTTCACCACTGAGCTTTTTGTCGTTCATCGCCGTGTTGAACTTGGTGGTGTTGAAGTCCAGGGCACCGGTCGTCTGGTTGGTGGTGATACCCAACTGGGCCAGTACCGTAAGCTTGTCCCCCGCCCCGGTTTCCGACAACGGACCCCGAATCGTCGCCAGGATCGAACGAGGCAATGCGTCGCCGGTCATTTTTGCCGCAACGGTAGGGTTGCCATCCGCGTCGAGCGACGGCTTGGTCAGCGCAGTGATGTTGGTCGCGATTGCGTTATAGGCGTCCACGAATTTCTGGATCGAAGCTTTCAGACCATCGTTGTTGGGCGCAACGGTCACGGTTGAAATGGCATTCGTTCCACCGGCAACCAGGTTCAACGTCAACCCCGAGATCGCCTTGTCGACCGTATTGCTCTTGCTGGTCAACGCCATGCCATCAATGGAGAACTTGGCATCGGTCGCGATGGCACCGATGGCACCGGCCGAAGTCGCCGTCAACGCAGCACCGCCCGCCCCCACGACGTTGGTCCCATCAATCTCCAGCCCGGCAATGCCGCTGACCGAGATATCGGAGCCTGCACCGGTCGTGCTCGAACCCAGTACCAGGCGCGAACCGAAAGAGTCAGTGACGATGTTGGCGCTGATGCCGGCGGATTTCAGTGATGTATCGGCGTTGATCGAGTCGCGAACCGATTGCAGGGTCGCTCCGCTCGCCACATCGAGATTGTAGTTAACGCCGTTCTGCGCGATGGTCAACGTGCCGGTGGGAATGGCACTGGTGGTACCGCCGGCGAAAGCCGCACTGGTGACCTTGGACGACGTGGCGATGTTATCGACTTTGACGGTGTAGTTGCCGGCGACAGCCGTATTGCTGGCCGTGGCGGTAACATAACTGGTTGCGGAAGATGTCGCAGCAAAACCGGCAAATTGCGGAGTGGTTGTGCTGGACAGAGACGTCATGGCGGCCTTGAAGGATGCCAGCAGGGACTTCAGGGTGCCTACCCCGGAAATGCTGTTGGTGTTGGCCGTCGTCGCGCGAGTAATCTGGCCTTGCTTGGCCGCCTTGTCAGAGTCCACCAGGACTTTGACGATGGCTGTTGTATCCAGGCCGGAACCGAGACCCAAGCCAGGTAGAATTGGACTTGCCATGTGAAACTCCCTTCAGTATGTCGCCGGCCTTTTGACCACTACAACGCCCAAAAGAACATCGCAACAAAATTCGTGCCAGTTGTCAGGCTTCTGCGCTGAACAACAGGCTGTTTGCATCATTCAAACTGTTGGCCAGTTTCAGAACTTCTTCGTTCGGGATCTGGCGAATCACTTCACCGGAACCGCTGGCAATCACTTTGACCACTACTTTGCCTGAAGGCTCATCAATGGAAAACTCCAGGTTACGCTTGACCGATTGAACGAACTTCTCGATCTCCTGGACAGCTTTCTTGAGCTTTTCCTGCTCGGCAGCAGCGTCTTTAGGGGTTTCCTTGACCGGCGCCACAACCAAAGCGTCGGCTCGAGGCTTCTCCACTGGCTTGTCGACCACAGTGGGTGCCGGCTTCGCCGCTGGATAAGACAAGTTCAGCTTCACGCTCATATCCATGTCCATCACCTCTTGAACGGAAAAAGCGAGAGAGTACGCAAGCGCACTCCCCCGCTAAAACTCATCCAGCTATTACTGAAGCAGCTTCAGTACAGCGGATGGCAGTTGGTTGGCCTGGGCCAGAACCGAAGTGGAAGCCTGTTGCAGAGTCTGCTGCTTGGTCAGCTGGGCAGTTTCAGCAGCGAAGTCGGTGTCTTGTACACGACCCAGTGCAGCACTGGCGTTTTCGTTGATGTTGTTCAAGTTGGCGATGGTGCTGGTGAAACGGTTTTGTGCAGCACCGAGATCAGCACGCGAGGAGTTGATCGTTGCCAGTGCAGCGTCGATTGCAACAACAGCAGCCGAGAAAGCGGTTTCAGCAGCAGCGCTGGTCGAACCGGCGATGGTGATTGCCGAACCGACACCCAGGGTGTTGGCGTCGAAGCTGGCGCTCAGGGTCAGAGTGATCTGGTTCGAGGCGCCAGTGTTGGAGCCGACCTGGAAGGTCATGGTGCTGGCGGTGCCGTCGAGCAGGTTCTTGCCGTTCAGGTTGGTGCTGTTGGCGATACGGGTCAGCTCAGCGCTCATCTGGGTGAACTCTTTGTTCAGAGCGTCACGGTCAGTCGAGCTGTTGCTGTCGTTGCGGGACTGAACAGCCAGTTCACGCATACGTTGCAGAATGTTGGTTTGTTCCTGCATCGCGCCTTCAGCGGTCTGAGCGATGGAGATACCGTCGTTGGCGTTTTTGATCGCCATGGTCTGACCACGGATCTGCGAGTTGATGCGGGTAGCGATCTGCAGGCCGGCGGCGTCGTCTTTGGCGCTGTTGATTTTCAGGCCGGAAGACAGACGGGTCATCGAGGTGGACAGAGCATCGGAAGCCTTGTTCAGGTTCTTCTGTACGCCCAAGGATGTGACGTTGGTGTTTACTGTTAAAGCCATGACGAATTCCTCGTTGGTTGGGTACTGCGGCTTCCGGCCTTGGCAACCGCCGGGTTGGCCTAGAGAACCTTCGTAATAGTTATCGTCGGCTTGGGAACTTGCTTGAGGGCTTTTTTCAAAAAATTTACTAGCAGGTGGCCACCCCTTGAAAAACAAGGGCTTAACGCAGGGAAAAGGCTCAAAAAATGGCGCCAGAAATCTGCATTGGCAAATTTCAGGCAAAAAAAGTGGGAGCGGGTTTGCTCACGAAAGCGGTGGATCAGCTTGTATCTGTGCTGAATGTACCAACGCCTTCGCGGGCAAGCCCGCTCCCACATCACATCTCAGGTGATTCAGTCGCGATAGAGAATCGCAGAGCCCCATGACAGGCCGACACCGAAACCACTGATTGCCACACGTTTCCAGCTGGCATCCAGGGCGTGCTTTTCCAACAGCAGTGGAATGCTCGAGGACACGGTATTTCCGGTCTCCACCATGTCCTTGATGAATTTCTCGGGCTTGTCTTCAAAACGTCGCGCCACGGCATCGACAATCGCCGCGCTGCCCTGGTGAATGCAGAACGCGTCGATGTCATCGGGCTGCAGTGACGATTCGCTCAACAACTCATGCAAGTGGGCCGGCACTTTCAACAAGGCAAAGTTGAACACCTGGCGTCCGTTCATGAAAAACACACCGTCACTGACCTTCAGGTGCGGCGCACCGGAACCGTCGGTGCCAAACTTGGCCTTGCCCAGTTGCCAGAGTGCCTCCTCACCCATCCAGGTCGCAGTGGCAGCGTCACCGAACAACATGGTGGTGTTGCGATCTTCCGGGTCGACGATCTTCGAATAGGGATCGGCCGTCACCAGCAGGCCATTCTTCAGCCCTGCCGCCTCCATGAAGCCTTTCAAGGCATAAATGCCGTACACATAGCCCGAGCAACCCAGGGAGATGTCGAACGCCGCGACATGGGTCGGCAGGCCCAGCTTGTCCTGCACGATGGCGGCGGTATGAGGCAGCCCTTCCTCGTCACCGTTTTGAGTGACGACGATCAGCGCATCGATCGATTCGCGCTTGAGCTCGGGATTGCTGGCGAACAACGCATTCACCGCTTCAACACACAGATCCGAGGTTTCCTGGTCGGCGCTTTTGCGCGGCAGGAACGCCGAACCGATCTTTCCGAGGATGAATTCTTCATCCTTCTCGAACTTGGCACCCTGAGCGTAGTTATCCACACCAGCGGTCGGCACGTAACTCGCTATGCTTTTTATGCCAATCATCATGGCTTCCCGATCATAAATAGCTACTGAATATGTACCCCAAAAACGCGGCGGGGGTGCGTCATAACGATTGAACCGCGGAGCTGAACACGACACTCGATGAGCTGAACGCGCCTTCAGTCCGAGGAACACAATACATTGAAGATGCACTTTGTGACCTATGCGTCACGCCGTTTTACTCATGAAATGATTTATCTGGCCTCATGAGCCCGGATTTCGACGAGAGACAAACCTGCGAATTTCAGTGATTTTCCCGAATCCATCTGGCCATGCTGTCGATGGACTGATCCAGCGAGGTCCAGTCATCAAGACCCAGTCCCCTGGCTTTTTCAATGTCGGGTACGTAGTAGGAACGTGCCTGCGTCGCCTCGTCGACACCCAGAACCTTCACCTGTTTGCCCGGTGAGATACGGTCGACGACCTTGCAGGCCAACTCGGCGATTGTCAGTCCTTTGTCAGAGCCTACGTTATAAGCATTAGAGGCGGCGCCTCGGACCAGCAACGTCAGCAACCAGACCGCCAGATCAGCACCATGAAGGTAACTTCGCACGGCGCGCCCACTGGAGTGAAGCAGCAGCTCGTCCTTCCACAGGGCATCTCTAACGAAGTTACCGATGGCGAAATGCGCATCCAGCGCTATTCCCGGCCCGGAAAAAGCAAAACAACGGGCCAGGACGATCTCCAGCCCGTGCTTTTGGGCATAGATGGCGGCCAGAGTCTCCTGGGCGCGCTTGGCCTCGGCATAGGCGCTGCCGGCCAGATGGCTGGGGCAGGACGACGGGCTGCTTTCTGTCACCGGATGACCAAATTCAAGAGGCCCGTATTGCGCCCCGGTCCCGGTAAAAAGAATGCGCCGGGTCCCCGTTCGTACCGCCAGATCGAGGATATGACGGGCGCCGCCCAGGATGGTGTCGTAAATGCGTAGAGGGTCGGCATGGGCACCGGCCAAGGTATCGGTGGCGGCATGTATCACCAGATCGAACCGTGCCCCCGGCGCGATATCCAGGGGTGCCTGGACGTCATGCTGCAACCATTTGATCCAACCCGAACCGACATACTCGGGATATTCGGACAGAAACGCCTGCGGCGAGCGGGACACCGCTGTTACTTCAATGCTCGCGCCGCCCTGATTCAGATGGGCAAGCGTGGCGAGCAACCATTTACCGAAGAACCCCGTGCAGCCGGTAAGTAAAATGCGCTGACCAACCAGCAGCTCCCGAGGTTCAAGATAACGGGCGACTCGCTGGATATCCGCAGCGACGACGGACGATTCGAGACTCACCCGCATGATCAATGACCCAGCCAGCTGTCGCGCCACGCCGCCAGTGCGACGCCATTGAGCATCCAATCCTGGCGTATACGAGTCTGTAGCGCATCACCGAGCGCCGCTGCGGCATCGAGGTCCTGGACGTGGGCGCGGATAGCATCGACCCATGTATCGAAGCGGTTCTCCACGCGTTTGGCGGGCAAGTCACCGCGATAGGCTTCGATATCGGAGCAGATGACTGGCACGCCACACGCCCCGAACTCCAGCAACCGACCGTTGCCCTTGCAACGATTGAACAAGGTATCCTCAAGCGGCGCCAAGGCCAGATCGAGGTTCAGCGAAGCCAGCTTGGACGGGTATGCATCCACCGCGACCGCATCGTGGTGCTCACGAATGAAAGGACGCAGATGGGCTGGACAGGTTCCCAGTATCACCCAGTCGACTTCGTCGGCCAGTTCCTTGATGACATTGGCAAGCATTTCCAGCTCACCGATATTGTGCAGACTGCCGACCCAACCGACTCGTGGCTTATCCGCGCAACGACGCCCTCCTTGCAGACCTTCCCAGTCGCGGGGATCGAGCCGGGTCGGCACAATCCTGATGTCCGCATTGAAACCGTCAAAAACCTGGGCCATGAAATCGGTGGAAACCACTAACCGATCCATGTGGGAAAGGCCTTGGCGCAGAGCCCCGAGTACGTCCGTCGGCAGCAGTCGATAATGCGGACTCTTGGGCGACAAGTTGGGCAGGTACAGATCCAGGTCAAAGACTTTGAAGCAACGAGCAAATGCCTTTACCTGGCGCAGGGTTTCCAACTGCTCGGTATTTACATACTGTTGAACCAGAAGCACGTCCGGGTTGTACCGCGCGATATCCACCACCGACAGCGCCTGGCTGGACAGCGCCCCGTCCAGCATCCCCGCCTCACGCAAGGCATTGAACGGTTGGACAATCCGCTGCCGGGCGCTGTCCGGTTCGCCTGCTGCATGGGCTAGAACCGTAGGCAGCGAGGCAAAGCTCGATAACGGACGCCAGGACAACGACGACTCGACGACATGGAACGCTCGCTCGGGCGCCAATGAAAAATTCGGGTTGTAGGCACGATCCAGGGCCAGCGTCGGCAGCCAGCGCTGGTAGAGACGGTCCAGTTGCACCGGGGTCGCCTCCACTGCCGGGGATTCGCCGATCAACAGTTTTACCCGCGGCGTCCACACGTTCAGATAACCCGCTTGCTGAAGCTTCAGACACAGGTCCACATCCGCCCAGGGTGCCAGCTCCTCGTCGAAACCGCCCACGGCGGCAAACAATTCCTGTCGCACCATCAGGCATTGTCCGCTTAGCGCCGAGTAGTTCTGGTCGACTTGCAAACGTTGCATGTAGCCATCCCCGTCACCGGGCATCCGGGCAAAAGGACTGGCCACCGTCCCGCCTGAGCCCAGCACCAGCCCGGCATGGCGAACGGTGCCATCGCCAGCGATCAGCTTGGCGCCGACGCTACCCACTTCAGGACGCATGGCATGGTTGAGCAACTGCTCCAGCCAGCCACCGGTAAGCACGCCGATGCCGGCATCCAGGAACAGCAGGAACTCACCACGCGCTTCCTCCACGGCCTGGTTCCGAATCACTTCGGGTGAAAGCCCGGCAGGGAATCGCAGCACCCGCAGATGGCCGACCCCCAACTGTTCGATGCCTGACAACCAGCTGCACATCGCCGCGTCTTCATTGCCACGGTCCAGCAACAGCAACTCATAATTGCCGTAGCCGGTGTTCTCCAGCAGGCTATCCACGCAACGCTGCACATACGTCAGTTGTCCGTCCGCCAGGATCAGAATGCTGACCGCAGGTGCGACCGCATGGCCGTAATCCACCTCATAGCGCCCTGGTAGCCTGGAGTTGACCTGGGGCGCCGTAAATCCACGAGTACGTAAATGGCGCTCGATGACTGCCCGCTCCTGAGGATTGTCCTCAAGCAACAGCACGTCGCCGACGACCAGCGGCTCGCTCATGTGCCCCAAGCCTTCAAACCCGGCCGTCTCGATCATGCGCAGAATGTATTCGAGCTCGAAGGCCGCAGGAAACTCGGTCGCAAAGCCTCCCATTGCCTGCCAGACATCGCGACGCAACAGCCAATGCCTCGCCATGCAGGCTGGGAAACTGAGCAGCAGGTCAAGGTTGATATCCGGACGCAGCGCCAGCTTCAGGTTGCCATCCTCGAAGCGCATGACCTCGTCGGCGCAGATCGCCCGGCAATCGGGCGTAGCGGTCAACTCCAGCACCGCACTGAGCAGGCCACCGGCCGTGAAGGTTTCACCGGCCCGGACAATGATGAACACATCAAAGGCCTGTTCGTTGATCACTCGGTTCAAGGTGGCGACCGTGTCGAGCGAGTCGAGCCGGAAAACCCGCTTGTCGTCGCAGGGAATGTCGGCAGCGGTCAATACTGCCGGCTGCAATATGGCGGGCAGGCCTTCATGTTGCGCCAGGCTTTCGAGGGTATCGTTCAGACGCTGGAGCTCACCGTCCGGATCCAGGATGACCACTCCGAGAACAGGCACCTGGCTACGTTTCAGGTATTCATCGATCAACAGTCGCTGCACGGCGTTTGGCTGGCGGGCTGCCAGCCAATGAGCGTCCTGGTTCTTGTCGGGACGCTGCGCATAGGCCACCACGGCGTCCTGGGTGACCTCGATGAAGTGATCGAGCGAAGCCCAAAAGTTTTCCTGGTGTCGCAACAGACTCTGTCGCAACAGCGGCAGGGTCTGGCGCGCCGTTTCGATGGCCTGCGGTGTATTGCCCCAGGCTACGCCGTAGCTGTTGTTTTCATGATTGGACAGCGGCCGGGGGGCGTATTGGCTAGGGATCACCACTGCCACACAGCCGCACAACGCCGCTTCAGCGGCCAACCCCGAGGGTTCCGAACAATAGAAAAATTCGCATTGCTGGAAAACCGCCGCCAACGCCTCCCAGGAGGCCGGGCTTCCCGGAGTGATTTCTATCGAATCCGGGCCCAGCAATGCTGGGTCGATGAGTGCCGTGCCCTGCCGGCCCTGGTAGTAGCATATCTTGCCTGGAATACGCTGGGCCGGGTCCGTCGGTGGACAGAAGATGCTGATGTTGACAGCCGGCATGTACAACACACGATCCTGTGCCATACCCGGTTGCAGCAACTCACGCGTGTAGGAAAACAGGATGTCGTTGTCGTCGTAGGGGCTGACGGCCCGAAGAAAACCGGGCTGGTTGAGCAGGTAGCGTACGACTACGTTACCGCCCATGGGATTGCCGTCCACGACTTCAGGATAGATGATGATCGGCTCGATTTTCTGCGCTTTGTGCAAAGCGGTGACATCATTGGTCAGGCGTGGCGTCATCAGGCGGGGGTTGCCGACCGCCGCAGAAATGTAGGCCTCATAGCCGGAACGAACCAACGCATCGCAGAGCATGTGCAGCACACGAATACCAGCCGAGTTGCGCCGGTAATCGGGCGCCAGGATGTAATAGGGGCTCGGCCTTTCGGCAAATAACGAACGATGCATCAAACGCTCCTGACGTTCTGAAGCCACATGGAAACCACAAGTCATTATCTGGATAGGTGATTTCCCCTTTGTGGCGAGGGGAGTTATTACCAATGGGTTGCAAAGCGGTTCCGATCAGAGTTGTCTGATCGAATTATCGTAATGCTCGAACACCACTTCACCGGAATGGTTGTAATCGGCAAACGACATGTCCTTTTTCGGCACGCGCCAGTCACCATAGACAAAGTCCAGGTAACCGAAGGCATCGTTGGGGGCCTTCAACGAAGCACCGAACAGTTGGATGGCATCGAAGCCGTCGAAATGCACTTGCGGGCAGAACCATTCGGGCATGGCACCGATCACTACCGCCGAACCGTCGCGGCGCACGCGCCGGGCAATGTCGGTTTCGAACGGGATAATCTCGTCGGCCCCTTCGGCATTGTCACAGGTAATCCGGATGGCGAAATCAAAACCGTGGGTGGCGATCAATTCGATGTTCCATACCACGCCATCACGCTGCGGCAGACGCTGCTTATTGCCACGCACCAGTGTCACCAGCGCCTCGAACTGAACATCGTTGACCGAAAAGTCGATGTCGTCGTCCCAGGCGATGAAATCACCCTCGCGCAACGCCCCCAACAGCGTGCCGAAATCCAGATACAAATCGATGCCGGCGGCGTCAGTCAGTGCGCCGAGGGTCACCACCAATTCTTCGGCGATGGATTTGGTCGGCGGATGGGAAAACGGATGCACATCGCGCATGCCCTTCATCTCGCGCTTGCCGGGAATGACCGTGGGTATGTCACCCAGCCCCAGGGTTTCGAGCTGGCCCAGGATGCTTTGCGACCAGACACTGGTGATGACGATCGCATCGCAACCACTGGCGGCAATCTGATCGGCCGCAATCACCGGATAACCGAAAAATGCCTGCCCCTGCTTCTGTGGATCATTGTCGACGATTGCCAGAATATCCAGATCGCGGTTCTGTTCGATGAACAGCCCGCCACTCTTGCCCGCACCGAACAGAATGAGTTTCTTACCTTGCAGATCCATGATGCCTTCCCCGGATGCGCCCATGCGCCTCAACGATGCTATTTTTTCAGTGCGACGCAGCGGCCGACCTTGGCATCTTCGTCACGAAACTTCGCCAGGCCGCGGCCTTCGATCTGGTACGTCACATGAAAGCCGGCGCGCTCGATGTCCGCCACCATGACCCGATGATCCACGTAACGCCGGTAGTGGTCGGTGCCAAAGATCTTTTCCTGTTCGGCATCGTCGGTCGTGCGGTATTCGAAAAACACCTGGCTTTGCGCAGGCAGTAGTACGCTGAGCAGATCCAGGAATGCGCCGGCCTCGTTCTCATCGATCGCATGAAGGAAAAACCGCGCGTACACCGCCACCTTGCGCTTGTTCTCCAGAAATCCTTTGATCTCGTCCCTGGCGGCGCCGGCCAGGCACTGCACGTAACGTGTATGTTCGTGAGCGCTGCGCGAACGACATAGCTCAATGGCCTCCACAGACGCATCGAGCCCAAGCAGATCGAAGCCACAGGCGGCGAAAAACTCGCTGTCGCGGCCATTGCCGCAACCGAACTCGATCACACCGTCGACATCGGTCAATTCATTGACGGCGAACGCCGCGAATTGCGACGGGTAAGCCGGCGCACCTCTTTTGCGACTACTGTAGAACGAATCCCAATAGCTCGATTTTTCTACTTGGCTCATTGCGCAACCTCAAGACTGTTTACGGCGTACAACACGGTGTCAAAGCTGCTGTGGGCATGGCAACGCAGATAATAACGGTATGGCAAGCCATAGCCCTGCAATTGCTCGAAGATGCTCCACAGATGCTCCGCCCGGTGATAAATGCTGATGGCCAGGTTCGGCCGGTATTGGTTCAGCATGTTCCTGGCGCCTTCCAACGCCGCGGGCTCTTCGCCTTCGATGTCCATTTTGATCAGGTTCGGAGCAAAGCCTGGCAACGCATCGTCCAGGCGCACACATGTCACCGTTTCCCCACCCGACTCAACCAGATGCCCACCTGCTCCCAGGGCGCCGTCGAAGCCGATACGCCGGTTGCCGTCAGAAACGCCACAAGGAAAATTCACCGCGTGCAGGTCACTCAGGTTCGGCACCAGCACTGCATAGTTCTCAAGGTTCGGCTCGAAACTGGCAACAGCTTCAAAGACCAGCCCCGCACTGCGCATTTCCTGAACGGTGTCGCCGGTATAAGCCCCGCAATCGACAAAACGCAGCGGCTGTGGCCAGTTCGGAAGATCCTCGGGAAAATACTGCCGGGGCGAGGGCGAAGGTAACCGCGAATAGTCACCCGAGATGCGGAACTCGACGATTCGGTCCAGCAATTGCCGGCTGGTCTCGTCAGCCAGATGCTCGCGCAGATTGGCGATCCGTTCAGCGTGAGCTTCGTAATAACGCGGGTCTACCAACCAGTAACGAAACGGCTGTCTTTCAGGGAAGTGCCGCACGAACTCCACAAGACTGACCACCCGGCCGTAGCCCAGCGCTTGCAGCTGGCTGACCACTTCGCCGACATCCACGTAATTATTGAACAGACCGATAATCACACAGGCACTGGCTGGGTCGTGCCCGAGAGCCCAATCCCGGGCATTGGCAACAGGGATGCCATCGACTTGTTCCAGGGACGCATCACGATCCAGAAACGCGCTGATTCCGATGCCCTGCTCTGCCAGATAAGCCTGGACCCGCTGTCCAGCCAGACGGGCACCGTAGACCAGCACATGTTCGAAGCGTTGGCTTTCAAACATGGTGCTCTCCCGACGCCACCCGGATAAGCACGGCATGACCGTTGAGGTTGTGGATAAAGCGGAAGTCGCGATTACCCTGCATGAACTCGTTGACCAGCCGGGTCACACCTTCGCAGCCATAGAAACCGTAATCGTCGAACACCACCACAGCACCGGGAGCCAGGCGCGGCAATGCCCATTCCAAGACACTGCGAGCCGACTCATAGACATCAACGTCGATGTGCAGGAAGGCCAGCCGCTGGCTGACATGCTCGGCATTGTGCTCCGGGAACATGCCTTCGAGGATCTGCACACGCTCGGTCACACCGCAGCGTGCCGCCAGTGCCTGGACACGCTGGATATCAGTGTCACTGTGTTCACCCCCGCTGTAGCCGGTATCCAGGTGACTGGCCTTCACCACACCGGTGAACGTATCGGCCAGAAACACCTTTCGACCCGGCCGCTGGCTTGCCAACGCCAACAAACAACCCGAACCGCCTCGCCAGACCCCCACTTCCAGGAAGTCGCCTTCCAGGTCATCGAGTTGGCGGGCCAGGGACCAGAGTTCGAACAATCGGTACTTGTCCACCAGGGTGTTGCGCTCGACCAAACCCAGAGCCTGCTCGAACGCGTGGTCCTGGCACCACGGCGCATAGCTCGAATATGGCAACAGCCGCTCATGGCGGATTTCCGGCGACTTGGCATGTGCCCAGGAAACCGTACCGCGCAAATAGCGATAGCTCAGGCCGGTCAGTTTTCTCTTCAACCAGGCCATGTCAGTTGCGCTCCGAGATTGCCATCTGTGCGTGGAATTCGTCACGCGGCAGGAACGGATAGAGATCTTCCAACGCGCCGGTTTCCGGTTTGCCCTGTTCATTGATACGGGTCATGACCCGCGGCACCCGCGCTTCTTCGATTTGCACCAGCACTTCGCAGATCACCGGGCCGCTGCGCTCGAGTACATCGGTCAGCGCCGCATCCAGTCCCTCGTGGGACTCGATGCGGGCATAGCCGACACCATAGGCTGCGGACAACTGCTGCAAATCAGGCAGTTTCAGGCCGCTGGTATCGTCAGCCCCCACCAGCAATTTGAAGTGCATGTTCTGCGAGGTGCGGATCGAGGCGTAGCCCTGGTTGTTGATCACAAAGCACTTGATCGGCAGGTTCTGCGCGGCCAGGGTGGCCAGCTCCTGGATGTTCAGTTGCACACCGCCGTCACCTTCGACACAGATCGTCTGCTTACGTCCGGATGCCAGGCAGGCACCGATGGCCGACGGCACGCCGAAGCCCATCGAGCCAGTGCCGCGGTTGTGGAAGCAGCGCTGATCCTTCTTCAGGCGCAGGTTGAGCAGGAACAATTCGGACGCGAACCCGGAGCTGCCAGGGGCAATCACATCGCCTTCGCTCAACAGGTCCGACAGGCGATCGGTAAAGTGATACATGCTCACGCCTTCGCTGTCATCGGCGTGCTCGGGTTGCAGCAGTGGATAACGCTCGCGCCAGGCAGCGATCTGCGCCCGCCAGGCGGAGTAATCAGGCAGCCCGGCGGCCTTGACCGCCGTAGCGAGGCCTTCGATGAACGGCTTGACGTCAGCCACCACCTTGACCTCGACCGGCATCTGCAGCTTGGCGATTTCCGCCGGATCGATGTCGACCACGACTTTCTTGGCATACGGTGCGAAATGCGCATGGTTGTAGGCCGTGAGCGCCATGTCCAGGCGTGAGCCCAACACAATCAGCAGGTCGCAATTCTGCAGGGTGAAGTTGGCCCAACGCGGCGCGATCGAACCTGGGCGACCGCCAAACAGCGGATGCTCGTCTTCAATCAGGTCCATGGACAGCCACGTCGGCATGACGGGGACGCCCGCCGATTCCATCAGTGCATTGAAAGCTTCGACAGCACCGGCCATGCGAATACCGCTACCGGCAATAATGCCCGGACGCTTGGCGGCCTTGAGCAATTCCAGGGTGCGGTTTACCGACTCGCTGACATCGACGGCTGCGGCCACCGGCGGCAACTGGGCACGGCGCAGCTGCGTTGGATCGATCTGTACCGCTTGGACATCCAGCGGTACATCCAGCCACACCGGGCCACGACGCCCGGTCAGAGCGGCATGTTCCAACTCATCGAATACCTCGGCGACCGCCAGCGGATCGGTCAGGGTCACCGCTTTCTTGGTGATCGACGACACGATGGAGACGATGTCGGCCTCTTGCACGCCGAGCATCCGCAAGCCGGTGCCGGCCTTGAGGTCAGCCGTTTTCACCTGCCCGGAAATAAAGAACACCGGAGTGGAATCAAGCCAGGCGCCCAAGGTCGCCGTCACGGCGTTGGTAGCCCCCGGCCCGCAGGTGGTCATGCAGGCGCTTGGTCCGCCGGTGAGCTTACCGGCCGCTTCGGCAGCAATGCCGGCCGCTTGTTCATGCAGACACAGGATCGGCTCGAGGTCGGGATGACGTCCCAAGGCGTCGTTCAAATGCATGGCGCCGCCACCTGGCAGGAAGTACACCTGCTTGATGCCCAGTTCCGCCAGTCGGTTCATGATGTAGTCAGCTACACGCATTTTGGTACTCATCTCTCAAAACCCCAGTTCGCCGAGCGCTCGGCTCAATTCAATTCGTTCAGAAACTCAAGCGCCGACCAGAACCCGGCACCATGATCCTTGTGGCCCTGCCACACTTCGGGAATAAAACTCACCTGCGGATACTGCTTGAGCTGCGCCCAGGTCGCCGGCCAGTCCACGTCCCCGGTCCCCATCAGCACGCCTTCGCCGTTGCTGCCCTTGGCATCGGCCACGTGCAGGTGTGCCGAATGCGGCAGCAGCAGGGCCAGGGCAGCCTGGAAGTCGAGGCCGAAATGGAAGCAGGCCATTTGCAGGTGCGAGAGATCCAGGCACAGGCGCATGTTCATCGCCTTGGCCTGTTCGGCCAGCTCCTGGGGCATCATGAAAATGTTCTGGTGACGCTGCCCGCCGAAATGCCAAGGGAACGGTGCCATGTTCTGCGGGATCAACTCGGTGCGACCGAAGTCGATCTGGGCGCAGGACTCACGGAAACGCCGATACAGTTCGGCCCGGTGGCTGAGGGGGAAAGGTTCGTCGGCCGAGAAGCCGCCGACGTTTGCCACGATCAGCAACGAATCGGCCTTGGGGAAGAACTCGGCGATCTGCAACGTCGCATCCACCACCCGCTGCAGGTTGACGATGGAGCGCTGGCGGTAGTCCAGGTCGTCCGCCGCCAGGTCCAGCAATTCACTGTTCTCGAACAGTTCGGGCGCGTGGACTACCAGACGCGAGCATTCGACGGTACGCAGGTAGGCCTGCGGCGCCACGCTCAGGTCGCGGTAGGACAGATGGAATTCGAACAGGTCGGGCTTGATCCACTGGTCGTATTGCAGAAAGTCGTGGTAACGCACCGGCACGCCCCAGAGAATCGGCATGGCGTATTCACGGCGAACCTCCTGCTGTGCGACCAGGTCGCTGTCGAACAGGAAATCGCCCTGGGCAATGGCGCGTCCGGCCGGCTTACCCAACAAGTCAGCCAACCGATACGGCGGCAGGCCCTGGCCGGGACTCGCAACGCGCAGCATGTCTTGGGAGAACGTTTCGCCAGGTTCGATAGCCCGGGCCGCAATCACGCTCTTGCCCAGGTTCTCGCGATTGAGCAATTCCCCCTGGCTGGCATGGCGCCCCGGCCCGGTCCACGGCAGGGCTTTCTCGACTTGGCGGATACCCTCTACCAGTTGCCGAAACTCTTCGGGCTCAAGGCTCGCCAGATGGTCAGGTCCTTCCATACTACGATCCAGGGTGATGTGACGCTCGATCAGCTTGGCGCCCAATGCCACGGCGGCGATGCTGATGGCCGTGCCACGCTCATGGCCCGAATATCCCACCAGGTCATGCAACTGGCGCAAACGCGCCAGGTAACCGAGCTGAATATCGGTTTCCGGAGCCGGGTAGGTACTGTTGCAGTGCAGCAGCGCGAAAGGAACACCCAGGCCCTTGAGTTGTTCGATGGCCCGGACAATCTCGTGTTCCAGCGACATGCCGGTGGACAGGACCAACGGTTTGCCCAGCGAAGCGGCCTTGGCGATCAGGTACGGGTTGCACAGGTCGGCGGAGGCGATTTTCAGCGCCGGAACGTCAAAGCCGGCCAGCACATCGACACTCGGCTCGTCCCAGGGCGTGCAGATGTAGCTGATGCCCTTCTGCGCGCAGTACTCGCGGATCAGCCGATGCTCATCCACACTCAGCTCGACTTTATCCAGCAGGTCCTGGATATATTCCACGCCCAGGTCTTCGGCCCGGGAGCCGTCGGCCTTGGTACGGTACAGCGCCTCGCGATTGCGCAGCTGGAACTTCACGCAGTCGGCACCCGCCTCGATGGACGCATCCACCAGTTGCCGGGCCAGCTCCACCGAGCCGTTGTGGTTGTTGCCCACTTCCGCGATGACAAATGTATGTTGCTCACCGATGGTCACGCCATCGATGCTGAAGATCGGCTTGCTCATTGAATTTTGGTCCGCCAGGAGGTGACACCGCTGGATTCGAAACGGAAATCGGTGGTTCGGCAGCCAAGCGCTCTGACCTTCTCGGTCACGGCCTGGCGGTGCTGGGGTTGGACGAAGAACAGGAAGAAACCGCCGCCACCGGCGCCCAGCAACTTGCCCCCCAAGGCGCCCGCTTCCACGGCGCACTCGTAGATCTGATCAAGCACACTGTCGCTGACCGCCTGGGAGAACTGTTTCTTGAGCATCCAGCCCTCATGCAGGCAACGGCCGAAATCATGCAGCTCGCCACGAATCAGGTGATGGTGCATGCGTCGGCATAACGACACGCTTTCGGTCAGCAAAAGGCTTTGCTCACCCTTGCTGCTCATTTCCGCGCGCTGTTGCACATGGAGCTTGCCGGAGTCGTGGGAAATGCGGGTATCGCAAAGCACCAGGCATTCTTCCAGCTCGTTGCAGATCGAATCCTCGAGACGGATCGGGTGAACCAGGTTGCGCCCCTCGCGAAACTCGATCAGGTTGAAGCCACCGAACGCCGAAGCGTACTGGTCCTGCCAGCCACCGGCGATGCCGAAGCACAGGCGCTCGGCCTGGAAGGCCAGTTCTGCCACTTCATAGGTGGTCCAACGATCACGACGCAATTCGTTGAACGCTGCGATCACCGCCGTGGCGACCGCCGATGAGCCGCCCAGGCCCGAGCCCACCGGGAAATCGGAACGCATGTACAGGTCCAGCCCATAGTTGGGTTGGATCACCGACACGATGGTTGCCAGCAGCCCCTTGTCGGCATGCTCCAGCAACTCATCCAGGGAATCATAGGATTCGCGGGTTCCCAGGTCCTCGGAAAAGATCCGGATGACGCTGTCGGTCCGCGGGATCAACGTGGCATGGGAGTACAGCCCGACGGTGCAACTGAGCACCGCCGCCGGGTTTTCCACGAAATAATAGGTCAGGTCCGAACCACCACCGCTGAAACTCATCCGCACTGGCGCCCTTGCCCGGGCCAGCACCGGCACTTCCTGGTTGGCGGCCAGCCGTGCGGGGGTGACGACGTCCACCAGGCAACCGGCCTCGTCCACCACCGGAATCGCGTTGTAGCTCAGGTCGAAGATCTTGAGCATTTCTTCGCGCGAAGCACCGACCTTGACCGAACGGTATGCGGTGTTCATGCACTCGGTGACCGGCACGCTCGTTTCTCCGCCCTGGAGCAGATAACGACGCAGGTCACCGTTGGTCAACACGCCTTCCAGGTGCCAATGCTCGTTGACCACGAAGACGATTTGCAAATCGCCTGTCTCGATGCACTCCACGGCGTCGAGAATGGTCTGGTTCATGTAGACGGTTTGTGTTCTGGCCAGTTGGTTCATGGCTGGATGGCCTCCTCGAACCCCGACTTGAAGGCACTCAAGGCGTCGGGTGTTCCGATATCGATGAAGGGTCCGCTATAGGCGCAGACCTTGAGCGAGCGGCGCCGAATCAGCATCGGCAGGATGTCCTGTTCCATCGAGCAGGGCTGGACGACGCAGTGTTGCAAGGCGTCGGCCGTGAATGCATAGACGCCGGCATTGACCATACCCGGTCCGGATAAGCCCTTTTCCTTGAGCGCCAGCAGTTGCAGGTCTTCGGCACATTCCAGGCTGCCGTAGCGAGAGCGGTCGTCAACCTCCACCCCCACCAGCACATCGCCCGGGGCGGTCATGGCCAGTCGATAGGCTCCACGGTCGAGCCAGGTGTCGGCATTGAGCACCATGAAGCGCCCTTCGGGAGGCATCTGCCGCAAGGCATGCAGGATGGCCCCGCCTGTGCCCATGGGCTGTTCCTCGACCACTATCTGCAGATCCAGGCCGGTTTCGGCCATCAGGGACGGCAGCAGTTCGGCCAATTGATCAGCCCGGTAGTGCGCACACAATACGGCCTGGGTCATGCCGGCCTGCTTCAGCTCCGCCAGCACCAACGCCAGGAACGGCCGGCCGTGGATATCCACCACGGCTTTCTGCGAGCCCTGGAGCACGGCACTCAGGCGAGTGCCGAAACCACCACACAGGACGTAGGCGCGCATCAGCGATCCAGCCCGAAGAAATGTTCCAGGCAGCGGGCCGCATGAGCCAGGTGCTCTTCGCCCAGTCCCGGCCAGACGCCGATCCAGAAGGTGTCGTTCATGATTTTGTCGGTCACCGTCAACTCGCCGCTGATGCGGAAGTTACGGCCCAGCATGTAAGGCTGGCGCACCAGGTTGCCGGCGAACAACAACCGCGTGCCGACGTTCTGGCTGTCCAGATAGCGCAACAGCTCGACGCGCTTGATGCCGCAGCCGTCGCGCAGGGTCACGGGAAAGCCAAACCACGAAGGGTCGCTGTCCGGGGTGGCCTCGGGCAGGATGAGGAAATCGCTGCAATTGGCCAGCCGCTCGCTGAGCCAGCGGAAATTACGCTTGCGCGCGGCCGTGAAATCCTCCACACGGTCCATCTGTGCCAGGGCACAGGCGGCCTGCATATCGGTGATCTTCAGGTTATAGCCCAGGTGCGAATAGGTGTACTTGTGGTCATAGCCTTCCGGCAGCTCGCCCATCTGCTTGCAGAAGCGCTGCTTGCAGGTGTTGTCCTGGCCGGGCTCGCAATAGCAGTCGCGGCCCCAGTCGCGAAACGATTCCATGATGCGCTTGAGCAGCGGACTGTCGGTGAACACCGCGCCGCCCTCGCCCATGGTGATATGGTGCGCCGGGTAGAAGCTCAAGGTACCGATGTCGCCGAAGGTACCGACCATCCGCCCCTTGTAGGTCGAACCCAGGGCATCGCAGCAATCTTCGATCAGCCACAGTTTGTATTTGTCGCACAGCGCCCGCACCACACCCAGGTCATAGGGGTTGCCCAACGTATGGGCCAGCATGATGGCCTTGGTCTTAGGTCCGATGGCCGCTTCGATCTTGGCCGGGTCGATGTTGTACGTACCCAGTTCGACGTCGACGAACACCGGTACCGCGCCAAACTGCAGGATCGGGTTGACGGTGGTCGGGAAGCCGGCAGCAACACCAATCACTTCATCGCCGGGCTTGATCGCGCGGTCTCCCAGGCGTGGGGAAGTCAAGGCGGAGAAGGCCAGCAAATTGGCCGATGAGCCCGAATTGGTGGTCAGCACGCAACGACGCCCCAGGTATTGGGCCAGGCGTTTTTCGAAGGCCTCGTTGAACCGGCCGGTGGTCAACCAACCATCCAGCACCGCCTCGGTCATCGACTGCAATTCCGCGGCACCAATGACCTTGCCGGCCGGCGGCACACTGCTCTGCCCAGCCACGAACACCTGCGGGGCGAGCGCCGACTGCGCATAGCGCCCCACCAGCTCGACAATTTGTTGGCGCAACTGCGTAGTACTTTCACTCATGGGTATCGCCTTGATAGTCCGCGATCTGCTTGCGGGTAAAGGAGTGCATGTCCTGGCCGTTCTGCCAGGCCAAGTGCCAGGCCAGCGTGCGCTCGAGACTGGTCGCGAGGGACCAGCGCGGCATCCAGCCGAGCTCTTCGCGTGCCTTGCTGGAATCGAGTGCCAGCAAGCCGGCCTCGTGGGGTTGAGCCAATGGATCGACTGTCCAGCGCACCGGCGTCGGCCATTGCCCGGCGAGCAGGCCGACGATGGTTTCGACTGTCGCGACGTTGTCGCTCTGCGGACCGAAGTTCCAGGCGCCGACGTGACGCTCAGCGTCCTCCACCAGCGCCCTGGCCAGCATCAGGTAACCCATCAGCGGCTCGAGGGCGTGTTGCCAGGGACGAGTTGCCTGTGGATAACGCAGCACCACTTCCTCATCGTTCTGCCAGGCGCGAAAAATATCCGGCACCAGCCGCTCCGGCGACCAGTCACCACCGCCGATGACATTGCCGGCCCGAGCCGTCGCCAGCGCGATGCCGGCATCCTGCAGGAACGAATTGCGATAAGAGGCACATAGCAATTCAACGCACGCCTTGCTGTTGCTGTAGGGGTCGAAGCCGCCCAAGGCGTCGTATTCGCGATAGGGCAAGACCCACTCGCGGTTTTCGTAGCATTTATCAGTGGTGACCACGACCACTGCCCGTACACTTGGGCAATGACGAACGGCTTCAAGCAGATTGACTGTGCCCATGACGTTGGTGGCATAGGTCTGGACGGGATTGCGATAGGCCTCGCGAACCAGGGGTTGCGCAGCGAGATGCATGACCACGTCCGGCTGGAATGCCCCAAGTGCCGAGGACAGCGCGGCGCCGTCGCAGATGTCGGCCAGATCACCTGGGATCACCGCATCCACGCCTGCGACGGACCATAAGGCAGGTGTGGTTTCAGCGGGCAACGCATAGCCGCGGACCTCAGCCCCCAACTGACGCAGCCACAGTGCCAGCCAGCCCCCCTTGAAGCCCGTATGGCCGGTCAGGAAGACCTTTTTACCCATCCAGAATGCGTTCAAGTCCAGAGTTTCCATTCGGCCTGGCCGCTGTTCCAGCGTTCCTCAAGGAAGACGCGGTCGCGCAATGTATCCATCGGCTGCCAGAAACCACGGTGCAGATGACTCATCAACTGCCCCTGTCGCGCGAGGTTGCGCATCGGCTCGTATTCCCAGGTGGTGGTGTCGTCTTCAATGCCATCGAGCGCAGCAGGCTCCAGCACGAAAAAGCCGCCATTGATCCAGCCACCATCACCCTGTGGCTTTTCCTGGAATCCCCTGACGCATGCACCTTCGAGCTCCATCGCGCCAAAGCGGCCCGGTGGCTGGACGGTGGTGACCGTAGCCAGTTTGCCGTGCTGTTGGTGGAACTCGATCAGCTCGCGGATGTTGACGTCGGAAACGCCGTCGCCATAAGTGAAGCAGAACGTCTCGTCGCCCAGATAGTCGCGCACGCGCTTGAGACGGCCGCCAGTACCCGTAACCTCGCCGGTATCCACCAGGGTGACACGCCAGGGTTCAGCCTTGCCCTGATGGATGTGCATGCTGTTCTTGGCCATGTCGAACGTCACGTCCGACATGTGCAGGAAGTAGTTGGCGAAATACTCCTTGATGACGTAACCCTTGTAGCCCAGGCAGACCACGAAGTCGTTGATGCCGTAGTGAGAGTAGATTTTCATGATGTGCCAGATGATTGGCTTGCCACCAATCTCAATCATCGGCTTGGGCTTGAGATGCGACTCCTCGCTGATGCGAGTGCCCAGTCCTCCAGCCAGAATTACTGCCTTCATATGTCTCTCTCTCATCAGCGTCAAAGACGCTCCACTACTCACAAGAGACGCCAATTATTCGGCGTCCCTGCCGGTAATACAGGCGCTGATAACTGAGAAAGCAATTATGGTGCCACTGGCTGGAGGCCCAATATTACGGGGCCTTGAGGCAAGAAAGGGAATTCAGGGAGGGAAGAAAAAAAGAAGATTGACTGCTTTCACGAGCAGGCTCGCTCCCACAGGGGCACAGTAGAACCCTGTGGGAGCGAGCCTGCTCGCGATGGCGGTGATTCAGCCGGCCGTAGAACCGATGCCTTACGCGCCGGCCTGTCCGATGAGCGCCGACCACGGCACCTGGGTCACCGGACCGAGGGTGTAGCCGGAACCGGTCAAGTCCAGGTTGCCGTTGTAGTTGGGGTCATGCGCCAAGGCTTCCTGCCACTTGCCGCGCAGTGCCTGGCAAGCCTCGGGCGAGGACGACAAGCTGCCCGGGTTGACGACCTGGACGTAAGGCGTCCACACCGTGAGGTAACCGGCTTGCGCGGCTCGCAGGCAAAGATCCACATCCCCCAGCCCCTCGGCGAACACTGTATCGTCTACACCGTCGAGTGCCTGGAACAGCTGCGTGGAAATCATCAGGCAGGTGAAGGACACTGCCGAGCAGTTCTGTTCCGCCACCAGGCGGTTCATATAGCCCCGGGCATCCGCAGGTTCGCCGACGAAAGCCGAACCCACCACACCGTTGAGGCCCAGGACCAGGCCTGCCTGCGTAATTTGCCCCTGCCGGTCGATCAGCCTGGCACCGACCACACCGACCTCCGGACGCTGGGCATGATTGAGCAACAGCTCGATCCAGTTGACGTTCACGACTTCGCTGTCCACCGCCAGGGTGAGCAGGTAATCGCCCTTGGCCTGCTGGCTGACCTGGTTGATCAGCGTCGCCGTGGCAAGCCCAGGCTCCACCTCGATGAAGCGTACGCGACTGGCCTGGTGCCCCTGGCTGCGGAGCCAGTCTTTCAGCGCCGCGCCATGGACCGGATGCTCGGCCACCAGCAACTCGAAACGTTGGTAGCGAGTACGTTGAAGAACATTGACGATACAACGTTGCAGCGTCACCAGTTCGCCCTCGCCATGGAGAATGATCGATACCAGCGGGCGCTCGATAAAGCGATAGTCGATCTTGTAGATACCCGGTACCACGGAACCGACATCAGCCTTATAGCCTCGCGCAGCAAGGTGGCGCAGCAAGGCCTTGCGCTCGTCGGCATTGTCGCCCTCCGGTACTGCCTGGCAAACCAAGAGCGCTTCGTCCAGATGCGCCAGTCCCCCCATGCCGCCCTGCTCGATCAAGCGCAGGAGCAGTTCGAACTCCAGCGCCTCCTTGAAATCGCGCGAGTAGCCACCGGCCTGCACCAGCACTTCACGGCGAACCAGCCAATGCCGCGCCATCAATGACGGCACGCTCAACAACAGATCGAGGTTGAAGCCGGGGCGGAACACATCGACCAGGGTTTCGTCGGGTTGGCGTTGGCATTCATCCATCGCCACCGCCCGGCATTGTGGTGCGTCGAGCAGCTCCAGACTCGCATGCAGCAGACCGGACGACGTCAGCTCATCCCCCGCTTCGGCCAGGACCACCCAGTCGCAATCGATCTGGCCAACGACCTGATTGATCTTGTCGACGTAGTTGCTTCCGGTGACTTTGACGAAATGCAGGGTGTTCTGAACGGTGGTTTCGGCCGGCAGGTCGCCGGTGGTGAACACAACGATTTTGAATGCCCGGCAGGCACCGTTGATCACGCTGTCGAAGGTGGCCTGCAACCGGGAGAAATCCGCCTCCAGGTCCAGGAGCAGGATGCCGAAAGTCGGCCCGCCCTTGTGGCGCGCCAGGTACTGGCTGATCTGCTGGACCTGTCCGGTGCTCGGCTCACGCCCATCGAGCCAGCGCAACAAACGGCCGGACCGCATGGTTTCGAAAAGACTGAAGTGGTCCTGCAGCATCACGTTCTCCAGGCGCTGCGCCCACTCGCTCAACCGCTCGGCCTCGACCTGAGCACCACCTTCCTCGAGCAGGACAGCCAACTGGTTCACGACATCGCAATTGAAGGCATTGAGCATGAACGCTTTGAGCAGCCGTTCGTTGAGTGGCTCGGCACTGGTGTTGCGCTGCGGCCGTGCCAGCCCTTTCTGCTTGAGCAGCACCGCTTCCAGCTCCTTCAACTGCACGCGCCCGGCAGGTATCGCGTGCATCAGGAATTCAAGCTTGGACAGGGATTCGAAAAACGGCTGGTTGTAGAACGGCAGCTCGACGAACTGCGTCGGCTCGAAACGGCAGATGGGCCCTTGCAACTGCGAGTGCCAAGCCGCCTCGAAGAGCTTGGCCAGGGCAAAAGCTGCACGCTGACTCAGGTAGTTGCCAATTTCCTCCAGGCTTTCCACCGCTTGCGACGGCGCCTCCTGACCCAACCCGAACGTCGAATCCAGGACCGTCACCAAGCGTTCACGTAACGCTACGGTGGCCCCATCACGATAGCTCAGCACAGCGGCCAACTGACTGGCTTCCAGCGTCGAAGGAATTTCCAGGGCGTGCACCCCATAAGGGATCGGCAGAACACGGACCTTGGCCGCTGCCATCAGCGCACAGCCATGACCAAGTTCCTGCCAGGCCGGATCGAAATCCGCCGGCAATGCGGCATACCAGCGTTGAATCACCTCGGTTCGGGTGACGGCATTGATCAATGAAGGGCAATGCCCGGCATACGCGGCCAGGCGCTCCTGGGCGGACGGGTCAGCGAAGTCCTCGACGCCCTTGCGATCCCTGCGGTAATAGTCGACATGGGAAGCATGGGCTTCGAATGTCAGGGCATAACCCTGGCACGCCGAATAATCGTCATGACCGGCCAGGAATTCCAGTGACTGGTCGAGGGCCTCCGGCAGCAGGAAAGCGTCCACGTCAATCATCGCCAGGTAGGGCGTCTGCACATGTTCGAGCCCTTGGCGCAGCTTGTTGGCGAAGTGACCGGCGTCGGCTCGATGCATATAACGCACACCGGAAAATGCCGCGACGCTGTCGGCATCCGGCTCGGCGGACGAATCGAGGACGAGTTGGGAACAGGGGCAATCAGCGTAGTAACGCAACGCCCGGCGCAACGCCTGCGGTTGCTCGTGTGATAACAGGACCAGGGTAAAACGCTCGTTCAACAGAGCGGATGAATCATTGGCAATACTGCGTTGCATATGAATTCCTTAACGAGCGAGTCGCCCAATCGGCGGCATTATGTTCGTGACACGTTGCGGCACTGGCCGGATCGTCAATCCGGCAACCAGCCATCGGCCCAATAGCGCAGGTTGTCGCCGCGCAACATGAAATCACGCAGTACCACTTCGCGCAGCTGGTCCCCCATCCGATAACTGGCCTGCGGGTCGGACAGGTGCATGCGGATCGCATCCAGCCATTCCTGCGTGCTGTTGGTCTTTACCCTGGTACAGGGTAGATGACCTCGATAGGCTTCGGTGTCGGTACAGATGACCGGGTACCCACAAACCCCATACTCCAGCAGCCTGAGATTGCTCTTGCAGTCGTTGAAAATGTGCTGTTCCAGCGGGGCCAGGGCCAGATCCAGGTTCAGGCTCGCCAGTTTGGCCGGATACTCCAACAGCGGGACCCCGCCATGGTATTCATGCACATAAGGCCTGAGGGAATCCGGACACATGCCAAAAAAGACCCATTCGACTTCATCGGCCAGCTCGCGTACCACCTCGGCAATGATCTCCAGGTCACCCCGGTGGCTGGTACCGCCGCCCCAACCCACCCGGGGCTTGATCGACGTACGACGCCGGCTGGAAATCCCATGCCACAAATGCGGCGCCAGCATGTTCGGCACCACGCGGATATCGTGATGAAGGCCGGACAGTGCATCCGCCAGGGCGAACGTCGACACCACCACCCGATCACACAGGGCAATGCCGCGCTCCAGCAGGTTGACGATGTCGTCGGGCATGTTGCGGGTGTGATCGTTCTTTTCAGGAATGTTCGCCACATAGTCATCGAGTTCGTAGATGCGCATGGCGTTGGAATAGGTTTTCACCTGGATGATGTCGTTGAACTTGCCACTGTTGTAGCGGCCCTGGAGCACGATTACATCCGGTGACTGGCGCTCGATCTCGATGATCGAAGGCATTTCATAGGACACACGCCCGACGATCCGCCCGGTGGCTCGCAGTTCGATCAGCGGCTGGCTCACGCGGTAATGGCCGATGGCGGAACTGTTGAGGGCCAGACCCAGGACCGAAGGCAGCGGACGGCTGTATAAAGGATTCCAGCCGGTGCGTTGGCCCGGTGCCAGGCCAAAACTGTTGCCGGCCAGGCTCAGGTTACGGTTGTAGGCCGGATCGTTGGCGATCCAGGGCAACCAGCGCTGATAGAACGACTCCTGCTCTTGTTCCACGCGTTGCTTCCAGGACGCTTCACGCGCGCTCCCGGCAGAGGGTGTCAGGACCACGTTGGCATAAGGCGTGGTCACCACCAGGTAACCTTGCTTGCCGACCTCCAGGCATAACTCGAGGAAGTTGATGCCTGGCGTTTCAATGGCAGGCGACAGCCCCCGACGGTATCGAATACCGCCCTGCGCACCAACAGGCAATGACCGCTCACGGCACTCCAGTTCTGCACCACCTGCAAACGTTGCATGTAACCGCCGGCGGTGACCGGCTCGTTCGCAAACGGCCGGCCGGCCAAGCCATCGAGGCCCAACACCAGGCCCGAGTCAATAACCTGCCCCTGTAGATTCAGGGTCCGTGGGCCGACGATTCCGACTTCCGGGCGCTGGGCATGGTTCAGCAGTTCGTCCAGCCAGGCCGCGTCATGGGTCACACAGAACGGACTGAGCAACAGCAGGTAATCGCCGCGCGCTTGCGCGACGGCAAAATTGCGCACCTGCGCTTCGTTGCCCAATTCGTCCGGGGTAAGAATCCGCAACTTGTCGCTGCCCAGCTCGGCCATGGCCGTCAGCCAGTTGCGCATCTCGGCGGTTTCGCTGCCGTTGTCGACGACGATGACTTCGTAATGCTCGTAGGCAGTAGCGGTCAGCAGATTACTGATGCAATTTTCCAGCGCCGCCAGTTGATCCTTGACGCTGATAATGATCGACACCAGCGGGCGTTCGGGGTGCAGGTATTCGATCCTCGGGATCAACGGCATCGGCCCTGGATGCAAACGATGTTCGACGCCCAGGCGTTGCAGATGCGCCGCCACCAGCCTGGGGCTCTGCTCGATCACCTGCGGCTGCGAAAGCCATTGGGCGAAGGCCAGGTTCGATTCCACCTGGATTTCCGCCAGGTGTTCGATGGTCTGCGGCCCCTGGGTTTCCACCAGGCGCCAGATCAGGTCATGGGGCGCTAATTCACCCAGATTCGCATCGAAGCCACCCAGCAACTGTACCCGCTCACGAGCGAAGGCCAAGGTCCTGCCCACATAGGGGTAGGCTCGCATCAGGTCGAGATTGAAATCCGGCTTGAAGACCGGCTCCGAAGACTTGCCGTCCTCCAGCGCGCCTTCGTCGCTGTAGACACAAGCGATACCGGGCATGGCATTGATCCGCTCGGCCAGCACCAGCAAGGCCGATTCCCGCAGTCGGTCACCGGCGTGCAGCAGATAGAACCAGTCGGCGCCGTCCAGTCGCGGCAGCATGTCATTGAGGCCACGCACCCAGTCGGTGGGCAGCGCCATGCGCAGCACATTGCCTTCGATCGCGCCGCGACCGTTGGAAAACAGCAGCACCGGCTCGCTGGCATAATGTTGCCCGGCGATGCTCTCGAGGGTCAGCGCCACCGCCTCGGCGTCTTCCTCGAAATCGAACACCACCGGCACGATACCCGGGCGCCGGGGCCAGAGTTCAACCTGATGGAGAACCACCCGTTGGCGCGCCGCGTCAAACCGCCGACAGTCCAGCCACTGGGCATAAAGCTCATCGTAACTCTCAGTGTCGGTGCCGACCTGATAACCGACGACGGCTTGTCGACTGGCCATCAACGAATTCAGGTTCAACTCTTCCCAGTCGTGAGGCTGGCCTGGCTTGACCTGATCGAGGGTCTGATAGCGGATCCAGCCCGACGCTGGCGCGGACTCACCACTGCGTTCAGCCAACATCTGGGCCAGCCACGTCCATTCGACGGGTGCGGCATCAACCATGTCAGGACGGCGGGACAGCCGTTGCGGATACAACCGTTCGAGACTGTCGAGACTGCACCGCTCCACCAGGTTGCCGCGTCGGAGCAGGCAGATGAACAGCGCCAGGTCGAGCAATGCGACAAAACCCTGACCGGCCTGGGCCAATGCTGGCAATAAGGACTCGATATCGACCCGGCGCATCATGGCGCCGGAGAAGCCACCGAAGATATTGCGTGGCGTGGACTCGATGTAGGCCAACAGGTCGTCGCCCTTGTACAACCCTTCGAAGAGGGCGATGCCGACGTTCTCCAGGCGAATCGGCAAGACGTAGCCGTCCGCATCGACGAAGTGGCGCTTACTGATGACCAACCGGGCATCGGCATGCTCGTCCAGGGCCTGCGCCTGTTGACGCACGCAGGCTCCGAGCAACTGATCGTCATCGCAGAGAAATTTGATGTACTCCCCGCTCGCCTCTTCCAGGCACCGCAACAGATTCTGCTGGAAGCCCAGCCGCTGGGGATTGCGCAGATAACGCACCGCGACGCTGGAAGCGTCCTGCAAAGCGTCGACGATCTGGCGGATGTCGTCACCGGGGCAATCATCGCACACGATGATTTCGAGGTTTTCGTAGTCCTGGTCCAGAGCGCTCTTGAGTGACTCGCGAAAAAAGCGAGGGTTGAATGCGGGGATGACGATGCTGACAAGAGGTGTTGGTTTCACGCGAAAGACTCTCGGCCGGGCGGTGTTCCGACCCTTGTGGCGAGGGGATTCATCCCCGTTGGGCTGCAAAGCGGCCCTCAATCCTGCACCACGTGTCGTGGAGCTGCTACGCAGCCCCACGGGGATGAATCCCCTCGCCACAGGTACAGCCAATACTTCAAACGAGCGGCGTTACCTGCTCATCAGATCTTGTTGAACAACCCCAGTTGCGTGATCTTGCTGAACGCCAGTTGCGATGCCTGCAGCATGGTCTGTTGCAACGTCAGGCGCGTCATCACCTCGGCCGGGTCGGAATCGCGGATCGCCGACTGGGTCTGGGAGTTGGCCAGGACAAAGCTCTGATTGGTGTCGGACTGGTTATCGAGCGCTTGGCCACGACCACCGACCGAACTCAACCCACTGGTCAACTGATCTGTACCGCTGGCCAGGTTGCCGATGCCGGAAGCCAGTGCCGCGAGCATTTTCTGACCGGCAATCGCGTCGCCCTCGATCGGTGTGCTCAACGCAGCCTTCAGCTGGTTCACGGTATCCAGGATGTTCTGGGTTTCGTGGGTATTGACCGCAATGCTGAATTGATCGTTGGCGGCCGGTGCGCCATTGAGCGTAAAACTCACCCCTGAAGCGGTGGCGACGTTGCCCGCCAGGGTTCCGCTGGAAATCACCTGGCTACTGCTGGTCAGCGGCGCGGCGTACAGTTCGAAGTCCGTGGCACTGGTGAACTTCAGCACCGCCGACCCCGTCGGGAAACTGGCGTGGTAGGCAACCGGATCGGTGATTTGACTGCCGGTGATCTGCGTCGCAGTGGAGTTGCCCGGGCTACGCGCCACGGCGAATGTGTCGGGTTTGGCGGCCAGGGTGAATGTGTGACCGGGCAATACGGTGCCGGCGACGTCGCCGGATTTCAGGTTGACGTTCAGGGTCAGATCGACGCCGCGAAAGCTCACGTTCTGCCCGGCCTGGGTATTGGGCGTGATGACGCCGCCCTGGCTGGCTTCGGCGGTCACGTCGTTACCGCTTGAATCAGTGATTTTCAACTGGGTGCCGCTGGCGAACTCTACGGTATACGGCTCACCGCTGCGGAACTGGCTGTTGTAGGTAACGGCGGAAGATACCTGGCCGTTGGTCAGTACCACCCGGCCATCGTCCACCGCCGGAGCGGTCATGGTGACCTGGGTGCGGCTGGTGTTGATGGCCTGCTGGAACACTTCCCAGCCGGTGCTGTTGGTGGCCATCGACATGGTGTCGCCCACTGGAAGGTCCAGGGTCATCTGATCGCCGTTGTAGCTGTAGCTACCATCGCCGTTGCGGGTGAACGGCACGACATCGCCCTTGGAGCCGGCAAAAATGTACTTGCCGTTTTCATCCTTGGTGTTCATCAGGCTCAGCAACTGGTCTTCGATCGACCCCAGCTCCGAAGCGACGGATTTACGGTCTGAGTCGGTATAACCGGCGTTACCGGCGCTTACAGCCAGTTCCTTGGCGCGCTGCAGCACGTTATTGATGCTGGTCATCACCGCTTCAGTCGTGCCCAGGGTCGCCTTGATCGTGCTGACGTTGGTTTCGTACTGGGACAGCATGGAAGCCTGGTTGCCCAGTTGCAGCAGACGCGACGCACCGACCGGATCGTCGGCGGCGGTGTTGATACGTACCAGACTACTGGCTTCTTCGCTGGTCTTGACCACATTGGCGAAGTTCTTCTGGTAGTTCGCAGCCGTGCTTTCGTAGAACTGGGAAGTAGAGATACGCATGGGCTACGGCTCCTTAAAGACTGTTGATCAATGTGCTGAAGATTTGCTGCGCCGCCTTGATGATCTGCGAAGACGCGGTGTAGTACTGCTGGAACTTGACCAGGTTGCCGGTTTCTTCGTCCAGGTCCACGCCTGACAGCGAGTCACGGGCGTTCTTGGCGTTGTTCAGGATCGCGCCGGTGGCAGCGCTGTCGAGCTTGCCCTGGGCCGCCTTGGAGCCCACGCCTTCCACCAGTTTGCCGTAGGCATCACTCAGGGAAATACCGCCGCTGGAGGAACCGGTGTCGACGCTCTTGGCGGTCTGCAGACCGGCCAGGATGGTGCCGTTACGGTTGTCCAGGCTACCCGCCTTGCTGACGCTGACGTTGATGGCGGCACCGTTGGACGGTGCTCCAGCGATGGACATGGCGAAGCTGACAGTGCGCTGCACCGGTGGCGCCGACGAATCCATGATCGGGTTGCCACTGGCGTCCTTCAGCGGAACGCTCAGGTTCAACGTGTTGCTTTGACCAGGAGTGATCGTGCCATTACTGAGTTCGTTACCCTGGGCATCGAGCAGTTGGTACGCCTGGCTGGTGCCGTCGGCGGAAGTCGCCCCGAACAACACCTTGACCGGCATGGAGGTCTTGATGCCGTTCTGGATGACGGTCGTCGTGGCCGCGTCGTAGATGTCCAGACTGGTCGTCAGTGTCGGCTGGCCACTGGCCGGAATGGTCAACGTGCCACTGCCGCCCGCCGCGATGGCTGCGCCCAGTGGCGCGGCAATCGCCAGCCGCTTGGAGTCGGTCATCTCGGTCTTGATGTTGCCTGCCGCATTGCGGGTCGGGGTGATCTTGAACGAGTCGCCGGCTGCCGCGGTGCCGTTGGCGAAGGTCATCGAGAAGCCGTCGATCACCGGTGGCGGCGTGGTCGCGGTGCTGAACGCACCCATCGACGAGCCATCGGGCAAGCGCTGAACGGTGTAGTTGGTACCGCTGGTGAAGGTCACCTTGTAGTCGTTGGTGGTCAACTGGCCGGCGTCTGTGATGGCCACGTTGAAATTGCCGGAACCTGCACTGTTGCCCAGCGCGGCAACGCTGCGCTGACTGATCTGCGCGGCACTGTTGATGTCGTTGAACAGGTTGGAACCAAAGGCACCGTTCATGTCGATGCCCGACGCCTGAACGGTGTTCATCTGGTCGGCGACCACCAGGGCGACGCGGCCCAGTTCGTTCATGGCCGGGTCGAGCACGGTGCTGCGGTAGCGCATCAGGCCACCGATCTCGCCACCGGTGAGCACCGAGGTGAGGTCCATGGAGCTGGAACCGCTGTTGAGCTGGATACCCATGCGCCCCGGATCGTTCTTGTCCGGCACGGCTTGCAGGGTATTGACGATAGTGCCCATCACCAGCGGCTGGCCGGAACCCAGATAGATGTCCAGGCTGCTGCCGTTCTCCACGACTTGGGTGCCGGTGAACGTCGACAGCTGGCGAATGGCTTCGCCACGGGAATCCAGCAGATCATTGGGCGCGCCGCCGGTATTGGAGACTTCGGCGATTTTCTTGTTCAGTTGGGCAATGGTGGTAGCCAGGTCGTTTACCTGGCTGACCATGTTCGACAAGTTGTTATTGATGTTCGAACTCTGCTCCGTCAACTGACTGGAAATAGAGTTGAACCGATTGCTCAGGGCCTGGGCATCGCTGAGCAGCAACTGGCGGGACGCATCGTCACCGGGCTTGGCGTTGACGTTCTGCACCGACGCGAAAAACTTGGTCAGCGCGCCGTTGAGGCCGGTGCCGCTGTCCGAGAGCAGTGAATCCAGAGGCGTGATCTGCCCCTGGTAAGCCGCCGCATCGCTGTTGAGCGAGGTGGTGGTCTTCAGCTGTGCTTCAAGGTAGGAGTTGTAGACCCGACGAACATCGGCCAGGGTCGTGCCGGAGCCGATGAACACGTTGCCGTATTGATTGGAGGCCTTGGTGGTCTGCACGGTCTGCTGACGCGAATATCCGGCGGTATCGACGTTGGCAATGTTGTTACCCGTGGTCACCAACGCGGTCTGGCTGGCTGACAGACCCGACATCCCTATATTGAGCAAACTCATGGTTCAGACCTTATAAAGTCGTGGTGGCGCCTGCGGATGCGTAGTTCTGGGAACTGGTCATCTGCCGGGCTATATGCGAAATCTTGCTGGCGTAGTGCGGGTCGGTGGCGTAACCGGCCTTTTGCAACTCGCGTACAAACTGTTCCGGGTTATCGGCCGACTTCAGCACAGCTTGATAGCGACTGTTGCTTTGCAGCAGATTGACCAGGTCATGGAAACTGTCGCGGTACGAGGCGTAGGAGCGGAACTCGGCCGTCTCCTTGACCATCTCGCCATTGCGGAACTCACTGGTGATTGCCCGCGCCGAATCGCCCTTCCAGTTCTGGCTGGCCTTGATACCGAACAGGTTGTGGCTGCTGCTGCCATCGGGTTGGCGCATGACCGATTTGCCCCAGCCGGTTTCCAGGGCGGCCTGGGCCACCAGGTAACGCGGGTCGACACCGATGCGGGCCGCCGCTTCCTTGGCCATGGGCAGCATAGCGTTGACGAATTCGTCGGCGTCGCGGAACGCTTTGCGGGCCGGCGCCAGCGGTGGCTGTGCCACGGCGCGACCATAGACCTGCATGTCCCCGCTCGACTCGGAGGCCTTGAGCGCGGCCAGCCAGTCGCCATTGGCCATTTCGCCGGAGGCGGACCTGGTGGCGGTGACGGCGCGATCCGAGCGGATATTCTGCGCCGGTGCATCGGTATTGGCATTGGTCGATGCCGAAGGCACCAGTCCGGCCAGCAGACGGTCGGCCAGTTTCGGCGGCAAGGCCAGGCGACGCTGGTTGAGCAGTTCCATGTCGTTACGATGACCACCCTCGCCCGCCCCTTGCGGTGCGTTGACGGCCCGCGAAGCCCAGAGCGGACGCTGGCCGCTCTGGCGCGACAAAGGTCCATCGGTGGGCAATGTTCCGGCAGCCACCGGGGTGGGCACTGCCTTGACCTTGTCCAGCGCCTCTTGCTGCTTGGCAGCCGACGCAGCGGCCGCTTCGCCCGGCGCCAACGGTTTGTTCTTGGACATCTGGCGCAGCAGGACATCGGCCAGGCCGATACCGCCACCCTCGCGAGACATGGAAACGGCCAACTGCTGGTCGTACATTTCCTGATACTGCTTGGCCTCAGGCGTATTCATGGGGTTGTCCTTGCCCAATGCCTCGGTGGCAGAGCGCATGGACTTGAGCATTTCGCCAAGGAACAGAGACTCGAATTCCTGGGCCACTTTGCGCAGGTTGCCGTCGCTGTTCTTGTCGCCAACCTTGAGCTGGTTCAAGCGATTCAGGTCCGAGTAGGAACCCGAATCTCCACTGATCAAAGCGCCCTTGCGCATATCCATGGCCCGTTCCTCAAATCACGATCAGGTCGGCTTGCAACGCGCCGGCCTGCTTCAAGGCTTCGAGAATTGCCATCAGGTCGCCCGGCGCCGCGCCGACCTGGTTCACCGCCCGGACGATTTCATCCAGGGTAGTGCCCGGGCCGAACTTGAACATCGGCTTGGCTTCCTGTTCGGCATTGACCCGCGAACGGGGCACGACGGCAGTCTGCCCATTGGACAATGGGCCCGGCTGGCTCACGATCGGATCTTCGGTGATGGTCACGGTCAGGCTGCCATGGGTCACGGCCGCCGGCGAAACCTTGACGTTCTGGCCAATCACGATGGTGCCGGTGCGCGAGTTGATGATGACTTTCGCCACGGCCTGGCCCGGATCGACCTCGAGGTTTTCCAGGATCGACAGATAGTCGACCCGCTGGCTCGGATCCAGGGGCGCGGTGACACGGATCGAGCCGCCGTCGATGGCCTGGGCCACGCCTGGGCCGAGCATGTCGTTGATCTTGTCGACGATGCGTTTGGCGGTGGTGAAGTCGGACCGATTGAGGTTCAGCGTCAGGCTGTTGCCCTGGTTGAAACCGCTCGGCACCGCACGCTCCACCGAAGCACCGCCAGGGATGCGACCGGCCGACGGAACGTTGACGGTGATCTTCGAGCCATCGCGCCCTTCGGCGTCGAAACCGCCCACCACCAGGTTGCCCTGAGCGACGGCGTAGACGTTGCCGTCGATACCCTTGAGCGGCGTCAGCAGCAAGGTGCCGCCTCGCAGGCTCTTGGAGTTACCGATGGACGACACGGTGATATCCACCTGCTGACCGGGCTTGGCGAACGCCGGAAGATCGGCACTGATCGATACCGCCGCGACGTTTTTCAACTGGACGTTGCCCGAGCCTGGCGGCACCTTGATGCCGAACTGAGACAACATGTTGTTGAAGGTCTGCAGGGTGAACGGGGTCTGGGTGGTCTGGTCACCGGTACCATTGAGACCTACAACCAGGCCGTAACCGATCAACTGGTTCGAACGCACGCCGGAAATGCTGGCGATGTCCTTCAGGCGCTCGGCATGAGCAGTGAAAGCTGCCGACATCACCAACGCACCCATCAACAGCTGTTTGAGGTTCAACCGCTTAAGATTCAACTGGGCCACCTAGAAAGGGAACTTCGGGCTGAGGAAGAAACGGTCGAACCAGCCCGGCTGACTCGCATCGGCAAAGGCACCGGTACCCGAATACGTGATGCGCGCATCCGCCACGCGAGTGGAAGAAACGGTGTTATCGGTGGCGATGTCGTCGGCGCGAACCATGCCGGCGATGCGCACCAGTTCGTCACCCGTATTGAGCGTCAGCCACTTCTCGCCGCGCACGACGATGATGCCGTTGGGCAACACATCGGCGACGGTCACGGTGATGGAACCGGTGAGGCTGTTGCTCTGGCCGGACTTGCTGTCGCCCTTGGTGGCCCGGTCGGAGCCGTAACCGGCGTTGAGGCTCAGGTCGTTACTGCCGATCGGGTTGTTGGTGGTCAGGCTGGAACCGAACAACGATGTAAGGCCGACACTGGTGTTGCTGGTCTTGTCCACCTGGGAGTTGGCGTTCTTGCTCGCCTGGGTCCGCTCGTTCAGGGTGATGGTGATGATGTCACCCACCCGGAATGCCTTGCGGTCGCTGTACAGGTTCTGTTCGAAACCGGCCTGGTAGATCGAGCCATTGTTGGCGGCAGCCGGCAACGGCGTGCGCGGCAACACCGGAGCGTAGTACGGGTCATTGGGCCTGGGCGTTGGCGCGACACACCCCGCGAGCGCGGTGATCCCACTCAGTGCCAGTACAGATACAAAGCGTTTCATGACCCTACCTCTCGGTGTTACAGGCGACCTTGAGGCCGCCCTATAGAAGTGATTACAGATTCTGCGTGACGAACGAAAGCATCTGGTCGGCGGTGGAGATCACCTTGGAGTTCATTTCGTAGGCACGCTGGGTGGTGATCATGTTGACCATCTCCTCAACGGTGCTCACGTTGGACGTTTCCAGGGTGTTCTGCAGCGTGGTACCGAAACCATTCAAACCCGGGGTGCCGATTTGCGGCGCTCCACTGGCAGCGGTTTCCAGGAACAGGTTGTTGCCCACCGCTTGCAGGCCGGCCGGGTTGATGAAGTCGGCGGTCTGCAGGTTGCCGATCACTTGCGCGGCCGGGTTGCCCGCCACGGTGATGGACACTGTGCCGTCACGACCCACGGTGAAGGTCTGGGCATTGTTCGGCACGACAATGGCGGGCTCCAGGGCAAAACCGCTGGCATTGACGATCTGGCCATTGGAGTCGAGGTGGAACGTACCGTCGCGGGTGTAGGACGTGGTGCCGTCCGGCTGCAGAATCTGGAAGAAACCGCGACCGTCGATGGCCATGTCCAGCGGCTGCTCGGTGGTTTGCAGGCTGCCGGCGGTGAAGTTTTTCTGCGTGCCGACAATGCGCACACCGGTACCGACTTGCAGACCCGACGGCAGTTCGCTGTCCTGGGTCGACTGGGCACCTGGCTGACGCTTGACCTGGTACAGCAGGTCCTGGAATTCGGCACGGTCACGTTTGAAGCCCGTGGTCGAGACGTTCGCCAGGTTGTTGGAAATGGTGGTCAGGTTGGTGTCCTGGGCGGACAGACCTGTTTTGGCAACCCATAGAGCCGGAAGCATTCGATTCTCCTCGTACGCCTGATTTTCGGCGCGACGCTTTAATTAATGGTTAGATCTGCAAGACCCGAGCCATGGCCTCGTCGCCTTCTTTGGCGGTGTTCATCATCTTCACGTGAAGCTCGAATTGCTTGGCCAGGGCCAGCACCGAAGTCATCTCGTCCACAGCATTGACGTTGCTCGCTTCCTGGAACCCCGACACCAGTTGCACGTTGGCGTCGACCGGTGCCGGCTGGCCGTCCTTGGTACGGATGGAACCGTCCAGGCCCTTGGTCATGTTCTTGAGGTCCGGGTTGACCAGCTTGATGCGGTCCACTTCCGCCATCACGCGCGGGCCTTCGCCCATGGCGCGGATACTGATGGTGCCGTCCTGGCCGATTTCGATTTTCTGCTCCGGTGGCACGGCGATAGGACCGCCGTTGCCCATCACCGGCATGCCGTTGCCGGCCCGCAGCACGCCCAAGGCGTCGACGTTGAGGCTGCCGGTGCGCACGTAGCTTTCACCGCCATCGGGGTTCTGCACGGCCATCCAGCCCGGCCCGCTCACCGCCACGTCGAGGTCGCGGCCGGTTTCAACCAACGCACCCGGGGTGAAGTCAGTGGCTGGCCGCTCGGACATGGCAAACGCCCGCGCCGGAAAGCTGTCGCCGAATACCGGCATCGAACGCGCCTGCTCCAGGTCTTTCTGAAAACCATTGGTGGAGATGTTCGCCAGGTTGTTGGCATGGGCCCGTTGGGCCAGCGCGTTCTGGCTGGCGCCGGTCATTGCCACATAAAGGTACTTGTCCACTCTCGTTCCTCTGCGTGCCGGACGTTTGCCGCCCACTGCTGTACTGCTCAGCCATAAGCAATTTGCAGACCAACTTTTTTCTGGCGGCTCGCGGCCCGGCAAACAAAGGACTTGCGGGGGTTTGTGGGGAAAAGGGAATGTCCCGGAGACGAAAAACCGGCGGTATCATGCCGCTGAAAGGCAAAGGATTACCGGATGGACAGACTCACTGACCCTTGTGGCGAGGGGATTTATCCCCACTGGGGTGCGAAGCGCCCCCAGACCAGACCTGTCGACTCGATAAGACTAGTAAACCGAGTCGCCTGATTTAGGGCTGCTGCGCAGCCCAGCGGGGATAAACCCCCTCGCCACAAGTAACGGATTACATTCCAGGCTCTTTACCCACCTCATACTCGCGCAACTTATTGGCAATGGTGGTATGGGAAACCCCCAGTCGCTTGCCCAACTGCCGGCTGCTGGGATGTTCGGAGTAGAGCCGTTCCAGTACCGCCTTCTCGAATCGCCCGACAATCTCGTCCAACCCGCCATCCAGGGAGAAGTCGCCCAGGGGCTGGCGCACGCCGTAGTCCGGCAGGCGAATATGCTCAGCCTTCACCGTCCCTCCATCGCACAGGGAGACGGCCTGGAACAGCACGTTTTCCAGTTGCCGGACATTGCCGGGCCAATGGTAATGACTGAGGCGATCCATCGCCGCCGGGGCCAGCTTCGGCAGCGCACAGCCGATCTGGCGACTGGCCTGGTCGAGAAAGTGCTCCACCAGCGGCGCCAGGCCATCGAGGCATTCACGCAACGGCGGGATGTGCAGGGACAGGACATTCAAGCGGTGATACAGGTCCTGGCGAAATTCCCCTCGAGCACAGAGCTCAGACAAATCCACCTGGGTCGCGCAGATCACCCGGACATCCAGGTACACCTCTTCATCGCTGCCCACCCGACGGAAGCAACCGTCCTGCAAAAAACGCAGCAGTTTCACCTGCAGGCGCGGGCTCATTTCCCCCACCCCGTCGAGAAACAAGGTGCCGCCAGCCGTCAACTCCAGCAGACCCAGCTTGCCTTCGGCACGGGCGCCTTCGAAGGCGCCAGGACCGTAGCCGAACAGTTCCGTCTCGGCCATGGACTCCGGCAGCCCGGCACAGTTGAGCGCCATCAGCGGCGACTGCCCGCGCGGGCTCGCCAGGTGACAGGCGCGGGCCAGCAATTCCTTGCCGGTGCCGGTTTCGCCTTCGATCAAGAGCGGCGCGTCCAGCGGGGCCATGCGCCGGGCTTCGCGGACCACCGCGGCCATCACTTTCGAGCTCTGGAAGATGCTGTCGAAGCCACGCAGTTCCTGCTTGCGCACGTTATAGATACGCTCACCGACCCGGTCGGCCCGATGCAGCGTCAATACCGCACCGGCCATGGCCTCACTGTCGTCATGCTCCGATTGCAGCGGGGCGATGTCCGCCAGGAACACATCGCCCTTGACCTTGACCCGCAACCCATTGATGCGCGACTGGTTGGCACGCACCAGTTCCGGCAGGTCGAAATCCTCGGCGTAGCGGGACAGCGGAATCCCCGGCACTTCGTCCACCCGCACCCCGAGCAACTGCGCCGCCGCCCGGTTCGCCGCGACGATGGAACCGCCCATGTCGATGGACAACACCGGAAATTCCAGGGCACCGAGCAACGCATTGAGCTCCATGTGCCGACGCTCGCTGGGCATCAGCCCTACCCGCTTGACGCCGAACACACCGGCAATGCCTTCGAATTTCGGACGCAACGCCTGGAATTGAATGTTGATCAGGTTCGGGCAGTGCAGGTAGATCGCATTGCCATGCTCACCGCCGACTTCGCCCCGGGCGACGTTGATGCCGTACTCCACCAGCAGATTGAGAATGTCCCGCAGGATGCCGATGCGGTTCTGGCAATGGACTTTGATGCGCATATGGAGACCTGGGAGCTCGTTGTAAGGAGTTTTTTCTGAGGCTGAGTGCAAATAACCGTCAAGATTATGTGACAGTTGTAGGCCATTTCCTAGCTGAGAATCCAACCAGCGCCGGATCGCCGCTCCATACGTAACGAAAACTTTACGAAATCTGCCCATGCAACTCGAACATCTCGCCGCTGCCCCCGCTGCACATTCACCTGCTTCGCGCTATCTCTAACGCATCGCTGGACATAACAACAAACAGTCTTCCCCTCGAAGGAATCAGCAGGAGAGCAGCATGAAGCAGACGCAGTACGTGGCTCGCGAGCCCGATGCGCAAGGTTTTATCCACTACCCCGCCGAAGAACATGCGGTGTGGAACACGCTGATCACCCGCCAGCTGAAAGTCATTGAAGGCCGTGCGTGCCAGGAATACCTGGACGGTATCGACAAGCTTGGCCTGCCCCACGACCGCATCCCGCAGTTGGGCGAAATCAACAAAGTGCTGGGCGCGACCACGGGCTGGCAAGTGGCCCGGGTACCGGCGCTGATCCCCTTCCAGACCTTCTTCGAATTGCTCGCCAGCAAACAGTTTCCGGTGGCGACCTTCATTCGCACCCGGGAAGAACTGGACTATTTGCAAGAGCCGGACATTTTCCACGAGATCTTCGGCCATTGCCCGCTGCTGACCAACCCCTGGTTCGCCGAATTCACCCACACCTATGGCAAGCTCGGCCTGCAGGCGTCCAAGGAAGAGCGTGTCTACCTGGCGCGCCTGTACTGGATGACCATCGAGTTCGGACTGGTGGAAACACCGCAGGGCCGACGCATCTATGGTGGCGGCATCCTGTCTTCGCCCAAGGAAACCGTGTACTGCCTGTCGGACGAGCCGGAGCACCAGGCCTTCGATCCGCTGGAAGCCATGCGCACGCCTTATCGCATCGACATCCTGCAACCGGTGTATTTCGTACTGCCCGAGCTCAAGCGTCTGTTCGACCTGGCCCATGAGGACATCATGGGCATGGTCAAGCGCGGTCGGGAACTGGGCCTGCACGCACCGAAATTTCCGCCAAAAGCCGCCTGAATGGCGTTTTTTGATCCCAAGTGAGTCTGTTGCACCGCGCGACTTTGCTTTAGCGTGAGTGCATCGACGTTCTACCCAATTCGATCCAGGAACACACCATGAACACTCTGAACCAAGCCCATTGCGAAGCCTGCCGTGCCGACGCCCCACAGGTCAGCGACGAAGAACTTCCGGTACTGATCAAGCAGATCCCGGACTGGAACATCGAAGTGCGCGACGGCGTGATGCAGTTGGAAAAGGTTTTCCTGTTCAAGAATTTCAAGCACGCCCTGGCATTCACCAACGCCGTCGGTGAAATCTCCGAGGCCGAAGGCCATCACCCAGGCCTGCTCACTGAGTGGGGCAAAGTCACCGTGACCTGGTGGAGCCACTCCATCAAGGGCCTGCACCGCAACGACTTCATCATGGCCGCCCGCACCGATGACGTGGCCAAGACCGCCGAGGGCCGCAAGTAATGCATTTCGACGCCATCGGCCGGGTGCCCGGCGACCCGATCCTCGGCCTGATGGAGGCCTACGGCGCGGACAGCAATCCGAACAAGTTCGACCTGGGCGTGGGCGTCTATAAAGACGCCCAGGGCCTGACGCCGATTCTCGAATCGGTGAAACAGGCCGAGCGACGGCTGGTGGATCATCAGACCACCAAGACCTACATCGGCGGTCATGGCGACGCCGCTTTCGGGCGGTTGATCACTGCGCTCGTCTTGGGTGCCGACGCCCGGCAGATCGCCGAACAACGCGCCGGTGCCACCCAGACCCCGGGCGGCACCGGCGCCCTGCGCCTGAGTGCCGACTTCATTGCACAGTGTCTGCCAGGCCGTGGCGTATGGCTGAGCAACCCGACCTGGCCGATCCACGAAACCATTTTCGCCACCGCGGGCGTCAAGGCCAGCCACTACCCCTACGTGGGCAGCGACAATCGCCTGGATTTCGAGGCGATGCTGGCAACCCTCAACCAGGCACCGAAGGGTGATGTGGTCCTGCTGCACGCGTGCTGTCACAACCCTACCGGTTTCGATCTGTCCCAGGATCAATGGCGCCAGGTACTGGAGGTGGTGCGCAGTCGTGAGCTGTTGCCGCTGATCGACTTCGCCTACCAGGGCTTCGGCGACGGCCTGGAACAGGATGCCTGGGCAGTCCGGTTGTTCGCCCAGGCATTGCCCGAGGTGTTGATCACCAGTTCCTGCTCGAAGAACTTCGGCTTGTACTGCGATCGCACCGGTGCGTTGATCGTCTGCGCCCGCGACGCCGAAAAGCTGGTGGACATCCGCAGCCAACTGGCCAACATCGCCCGCAACCTGTGGTCGACACCGCCGGATCATGGCGCAGCGGTGGTGGCGACGATCCTGGGCACTCCGGAACTCAAGCGTCTGTGGGCCGACGAAGTGGAAGCCATGCGCCTGCGCATCGCCCAGCTACGCAGTGGCCTGCTGGACGCCCTCGAACCCCACGGCCTGCGGGAGCGCTTCGCCCATATCGGGGTGCAACGCGGCATGTTCTCCTACACCGGCCTGGCGCCCGAGCAGGTCAAGCAATTGCGTGAGCGGCACAGCGTGTACATGGTCGGCACGGGGCGGGCCAACGTGGCCGGCATCGATGCGACACGCCTGGACCGGCTGGCCGAGGCGATTGCGGACGTTTGCAAATAACTGCTGTACCTGCATAACCCTGTGGGGAAGGCTTTATCTGTGGCGAGGGGATTTATCCCCGTTGGGCTGCGAAGCAGCCTCAAAATCAGTCACTGCGGTGTGTCAGATTACTTCTGATGTAGGCAGTTTGGGGGCTGCTGTGCAGCCCAGCGGGGATAAATCCCCTCGCCACAAAAGCTCGTCATTCCATCACTGCAACCCAGTCCACTCGCGAACGAATTCAGCAATGTCTTCCTTCGGTGCCGTCCGCGCTTCTTTCTGCGGTGTGCCCAGGTACAGGAACCCGATCACCTCCTCCCCCACGTCAAGACCCAGCCCCTTGGCCACGTGCGGCGAGTACGCCAGTTCACCCGTGCGCCACACGCCACCAACGCCCTGGGCATACGCCGCGAGCAGGATCCCGTGGGCGGCGCAGCCGGCGGCCAGCAATTGCTCGGCTTTCGGGACTTTGAAATGGTCCTGTAAACGAGCGATCACCACCACGACCAATGGCGCACGCAGCGGGCCATTGAGGGCCTTTTCCACAACCGCCTCGGACACCAGTGGATCATTGAATCGCGCCGCGTCCGCCAGCAGTTCGCCCATGCGATAACGCGCCTGCCCTTCGACCGTCAGAAAACGCCATGGCCGCAATTGGCCGTGGTCAGGAGCGCGCATCGCCGCGGCGAACATGACCTCCCGTTGTTCAGGCGTGGGCGCCGGTTCCACCAGGCGTGGAACGGAAACACGGTTGAGCAAAGCATCGAGAGCCTGCATCGGGCCACCTCCCTGAAAAAATGTCTGGCTATTCTAGTGTCCTGTACGGCGAGTTAGTTAGCGCAAATTGGCCGCCGATGCACACGCCAGTCGCACCGGGCGCGGTTTACATGCCGCGAGCCGTCGGTAGAATGGCGCCCTTCCCTTCCAGCCCGAGCGGACTTCATGGCGTTGCCGACCCTGCGGATCATTGGCTTCATCATCGGCATCTTCCTGATCACCCTGGCGATCTTCATGGTCGTGCCCATGGCCACCCTGCTGATCTTCGAGCGCACCGGGGACATGCCTTCGTTCCTCTGGTCGAGCATGATCACCTTCGTCGCCGGCCTGGCCCTGGTGCTTCCCGGGCGCCCCGAGCACGTACACCTGCGCCCGCGAGACATGTACCTGCTGACGGTCAGCAGTTGGCTGGTGGTGTGCGTCTTTGCCGCGTTGCCGTTCCTGCTGACCCAGCACATCAGCTACACCGACTCGTTCTTTGAAAGCATGTCGGGAATCACGGCCACCGGCGCCACGGTCCTGAGCGGCCTCGACACCATGTCCCCGGGTATCCTGATGTGGCGCTCGCTGCTGCACTGGCTCGGCGGGATTGGCTTCATCGGCATGGCGGTGGCGATCCTGCCGTTATTGCGCATTGGTGGCATGCGCCTGTTCCAGACCGAATCCTCGGACCGCTCGGAAAAGGTCATGCCCCGCTCCCACATGGTTGCGCGACTGATCGTGGCGTCCTACGTCGGCATCACCATTCTCGGCACCCTGGCGCTCTGGTGGGCCGGGATGAGCCCGTTCGATGCCGTCAACCATTCGATGTCGGCGATCTCCACCGGCGGCTTCTCCACCTCGGACCTGTCCCTGGCCAAATGGACCGAGCCGGCGGTGCACTGGGTCGCCATCGTCATCATGATTCTCGGCAGCCTGCCGTTCGCCTTGTACGTCTCGATGCTGCGCGGCAATCGCCGGGCGCTGATCAAGGACCAGCAGGTCCAGGGCCTGATCGGCGTGCTGCTGGTGACCTGGCTGGTGCTCGGTACCTGGTACTGGGCGACCACCGACCTGCATTGGCTGGACGCGCTGCGGCACGTGGCCCTGAACGTGACCTCGATCGTCACCACCACCGGTTTTGCCTTGGGGGACTACAGCCTGTGGGGCAACTTCTCGCTGATGCTGTTCTTCTACCTGGGGTTCGTCGGCGGCTGCTCGGGGTCGACGGCCGGCGGGATCAAGATCTTTCGCTTCCAGGTCGCCTACATCCTGCTCCGGGCCAACCTCATGCAACTGATTCACCCACGGGCGGTGATCAAGCAGAAATACAACGGTCACCGCCTCGATGAAGAAATCGTGCGTTCGATCCTGACGTTCTCGTTCTTTTTCGCCATCACCATCTGCGTGATCGCCCTGTTGCTGTCGCTGCTGGGAGTGGAATGGATGACGGCGCTGACCGGCGCGGCCAGCACGGTGTCCGGCGTCGGCCCGGGGCTGGGGGAGACCATTGGCCCGGCCGGCAACTTCGCGCCGCTGCCGGATGCAGCCAAGTGGATTCTGTCCGGCGGCATGCTGTTGGGCCGACTGGAGATCATCACGGTGTTCGTGTTGTGCATCCCGGCGTTCTGGCGTCACTGACCGGTTTGGCCAGCCTCGCTGCCCGGTATTCGCCGGGCGTGACATCGAACCAGCGGCGAAAGGCGCGAAAAAAATTGCTCGGGTCGGCAAACCCCAGCAGATAGGCGATCTGCAGCAAGGTCGTGGCCGGCTGCGCCAGGTACTGCTCGGCCAGCTCGCGACGGGTATCGTCGAGCAATGCCTGAAAACTGGTGCCCTCTTGCTGAAGGCGCCGTTGCAAGGTGCGCTGGGACAGATGCAGCGCCTGCGCCACCACATCACGCTTGGGTTCGCCCTGAGGCAACAACCGACACAGCACCTGGCGCGCCTTGTGGGTCACCCGGCTTTCCGAAAAACGCGCCAGGTACTCACCGGCAAACCGGTCGTGGAGCTGTGCCATGGCCTCGTTGGCCGTGGGCAGCGGAGCCTCCATGTCGGCCCGCTTGAAGACCAGCGCGTCATAGGGTGCACCGAACACCAGCGGCGCGCAGAATGCCTGTTGGTAAGGTCCACGATCCACCGGTTCGGCCCCCTGGAATAGCACTTTGACCGGATGCAGGGTGCGTCCGGTCAGCCAGTTGCACAGGCTCAGCGCACAGGCCAGGGACGCCTCGGTACTTTGCCGGGTGGTTGGGAGATGATCGCCATGCACCGTCAGAACCAGGGCGTAGTTGCCTTCCAGCTGGCGGATGCTCACATCGGCACTTTCGGCAATGATCCGCTGGTAACGCACCAGCCGCTGGAAACCTTCGATCAACGTCCGGCTGGACATCAGGGCGTAGCCGACTACATGGAACGACGCCGGGCGCACCACCTTGCCCATGTTCAGACCAATGGCCGGGTTCCCGGACAGCTCCACCGCCAGTTGCCAAAGGCGCGTCATCGAATCCTGGGGGAAGCGGGCGTCCGGATCGTCCAGTGCCGAAAAATCCAATCCCAATTGCTGGAACAGCGCACGACAATCCAGGCCGTCCATTTCCAGCGCCTTGACAATCCCCATCGCCCAGCTTGAAGAAGTCGTTCGTTCACCCATGAGGTATCACTTGCATGACAAGCCGCAGAGTACGGCCGGATTTGCGAAGGATACTAAAGTGGCGCTCATTGTCACTGGCCGTTGCGGATGATCGCTCTAGACTTGAAGACAGGACAATCACCAAAGAGCCTGCAGTCTTGGAAAACACCCGACAATTCAAGAGCTTTGCTGACTTCTACCCGTACTACCTGGGAGAACACAGCAATAGCACCTGCCGACGACTGCACTTCATCGGCACCTCGCTGGTCATTCTGATTCTCATCCTGGCGCTTGTCGCAACCGCCTGGTGGTGGTTGATTGCCTTGCCGGTGGCCGGCTACGGCTTTGCCTGGGTCGGGCACTTCTTCTTCGAAAAGAACCGACCGGCCACCTTCAAACACCCGCTCTACAGCCTGCTTGGCGATTTCGTCATGTACCGCGACATGCTGCGGGGAAAGGTTCCGTTTTAGGAAAGAGCCATCCCCTCGCCACAGGCTCAGGCCGGTTCGGCGAGTTTGAGGGCCTTCAACTGGGCTTCGCGCGCCTGGGCATCCGCCAACCGGTACAACTCGATCGAGCCGTCCCAGTGTTCGATCAGCGCCGTACAGGATTCGACCCAGTCGCCGCAATTGAGGTATTCGACCTCACCCACCTTGCGCATCTCGGCGTGGTGGATGTGGCCACACACCACACCATGCAATTCGCGCTTCACGCATTCATGGGCGATGGCTTCTTCGAAGTCGCTGATGAAGCTGACGGCGGTCTTGACCTTGTGCTTGAGGTACGCCGACAACGACCAGTAGCCGTAGCCATAGCGGGCCCGCCAATGGTTGAGCCAGCGGTTCAGCGTGAGGGTGAACTCGTAGGCTGAATCCCCGAGAAACGCCAGCCAACGGTGGTAACGGGTGATGACATCGAACTGGTCGCCGTGAATCACCAGCAGGTGCCGGCCGTCGGCAGTGACGTGCACCGCCTCGTCCACCAGTTGGATATTGCCCAGGATCAGCTTCGAATAGCGGCGCAGGAATTCGTCGTGATTGCCGGTGACGTAGATCACCTCGGTGCCGCGCTTGCTCATGGTCAACAAACGGCGGATGACGTTGGTGTGGGCTTGGGGCCAATACATGCCACCGCGCAGTTTCCAGCCATCGATGATGTCGCCGACCAGATAAATCTTGTCGGCGTGATAGCCCTTGAGGAACTGCGACAAATGCTCGGCCTGGCAATCCCGGGTACCGAGGTGCACATCGGATATCCACAGGGTGCGGACACGCTGCTTGCGGCTGGGTCTGGCGAGCTCGGCGCTGGTCATAAGCAACCCTCTGATCGTTTTCACCACTGTGCACACCGGCGGTTAATGGCCCGTGACAGACATATGTCCATTACGTGACAAGGCAACGCGACACGCCTTCGGTGTATGCTGATGGCCTGCCCCGGGAGACCGCGATGAGACCGATCCTCACGCTGCGCCACTACAGCCACGACCTGATCGTCCACAGCCATAACCACGCCCAGTTGGTCTTCGGACTGTCCGGCACGCTGGACTTCGAGGTGGAGGGACGTGGCAGTCAGGTGGTGCAACAGAGTTTCGTGGTGGTGCCGGCCGGTGCCCATCATGCTTGCGGCAGCCCTCTCGGCAGCCATTGCCTGGTGCTGGACGTCCCGGGCGATGAGTGGGTCGGCCAATGCCTCGGGGATCACACCGACGCCAGCCGTCGCTTGCTGGACAACACCGCCCGCCTGCCCCTGGATGCGGGACAAAGCCAATTGGTCAACTGGCTCGCAGGCAGTCCGGTGAATGACCCGCTGATCGCCCAGCAAGGTGCGGTACTGCTCCTGGCCAGCCTCAACGGCGCCCGCCAGGAAACCACCGGCCGCCGGCGCTTGCCTTACGCCGCCCTTGACGCACACATCGACCAATACGCCGCCTACCCGCTGCAAGTGGCGGACCTGGCTCGGATCGCGGGACTTTCCGGTGCTCGCCTGCATGCACGTTTCGTCGCCGAATGCGGGCAAACCCCGATGGATTACATCCGCAGCCGCCGCTTGCACAAGGCCGTAGCGCTGCTGCGCGACTCGGACCTGCCCATCGGTGAAATCGCCCACCGGGTCGGCTACAGCTCCCAGAGCGCCTTCGCCGCGGCGATACTGCGCGAATTCGGCACGTCGCCAGGCAAACTGCGACGCCAGCGCTAGCCTGACGCTAAAAAACGCCAGGATCGCGACAGACACCCACTCATCCAAAGGGTTTAAATATTGATCCCTGTGGGAGCGAGCCTGCTGGCGAATGCGGTGTGTCAGTTGATAGAAATGCTGACTGATCGGCCGCTTTCGCGAGCAGGCTCGCTCCCACAGGGAATAGTGATGGCTGATCTAAGGACTGCAATGACTCCCCGTACCGCCCTGGGCGCCCTGCACATTGGCGCACTGATGTTTGGCCTGACCGGTGTGTTCGGCAAACTCGCCGCCGCCTCGCCGGCGATCATCGTATTTGGCCGCGCCCTGTTTGCCGTGCTCGCCCTGGCGGCCTTCGCCCGCTTCGCCAGCAGCACCCCATGGCAGAAACTCCAGATACGGGACGGCTGGCGACTGCTGCTCAGCGGGCTGCTACTGGCTGGCCACTGGGTGAGCTTTTTCATCGCGGTAAAAATCGCCGGAGTGGCGATCGCCACACTGGGGTTTGCCAGTTTTCCGGCCTTCACGGTGCTACTCGAAGGGCTGGTGTTTCGCGAACGGATTCGGGCCAATGAAATCCTGCTGGTGGTGTTGGTAAGCATTGGCCTGGTGCTGGTCACCCCTGACTTCGACCTGGCCAGCGGCGCCACCACCGGCCTGCTGTGGGCTGTGGCGTCGGGGTTGCTGTTTTCCCTGCTGTCGCTGACCAACCGCGCCGGCGCAGGCGCTGTACCCCCCGTGCAGGCGGCGCTGTGTCAGAACCTGGTCGTCGGGGCATGCCTGTTGCCGATCGCCGCGCCACAACTGAGCGCGGTACGCCCGCTCGACTGGCTGTGGATCGGCCTGCTCGGGGTGTTCTGCACCGGCCTGGCCCATAGCCTGTTCGTCGCCAGCCTGAGCGTGATCAAGGCCCGCACAGCGGCGGTGGTGTTCGCCATGGAGCCGGTCTACGGCATCAGCGTGGCCTGGCTGCTGTTCGGCGAGACCCCGACCCTGCGCATGCTGCTGGGAGGCGTGCTGATCATCGCCGCCATCGTCGTGTCGAGCCAGCTAAGCGGCGCGAAGAAACCGGTGACAGGCAGCGAAGCCCCCTCTCACTGAACCCGGTCGTTGTGGCCCAGGTCCCGCTCCGGGTCGATCCGGTCGCGGACCCGTTGCTTGAGCACCTTGGCCTCGGGGAAACCGCCGTCAGCCTTGCGCTCCCAGATTTGCTCACCGTCGCAACTGATGTGGAACACCCCGCCGGTGCCCGGCACCAGGGACACCTTGCCCAAATCGTCACCAAAGGTACTGAGCAGTTCCTGGGCCAGCCAGGCAGCACGCAGCAACCATTGGCACTGGGTGCAATAGGTAATGATGACTTCCGGTTTTTGCTCGGTCATAGCAGGTCGACTCGTGGCTTCGAAGGCGCCGCCATGATACTCGCCTTTGACCCTTCGCCTCCGAGATAGACGATGCTCAATACCTGTGGGAGCGAGCCTGCTCGCGATGGCGGCAGCACATTCGACACCAATGCCAGCAGACCCACCGCTATCGCGAGCAGGCTCGCTCCCACACGGGAAGCCGTGCCTTCAGCGAATCCCGGCCAGTAGCACTCGGGCGGTCTGTTTGAGGGGTTCGTCGCCTTCCTGGAGCAATTCTTCAAGCAGGGTGATCGCCGTCTTCAAGTCGCCATCATCGATGCAGTTCTGCGCCTGTTCCAGTTTTTCGGCGTGCTCCGGTGTTTCGGGCTCAAAGGATATGGCGTCCAGGGACAGTGAACCAGATTCAGGCTCGAGGGGCGGCAGCGCCTCCAGTTCCAGCGACTGCTCTTCATCGGCGAAACCGTCAAGAAAGGCATCGTCCAACGATTCGGTTTCCTGTGGCGCGCTCCACTGCAACTCCGGCTCGTCGAAGCCCGAGAGAGATAACGCCTCGGAGACTTCAACGACAGGCGTCGCAACGGCGGCTTTCCCCTCGGCACTGTCCTGTACATCGGCCAGGTCCCAGTTGCTCTCCATGGACAGGGCATCCAGATCCAGCTCGAATTCGTCGCCGGGCACCTGTACAGGCGCAGGCACCGGAACAGGCACCTCGAGGGCTTGAGGCTCTGGCGGCGCCACTGCGGGCGCGGTCACCATCGCGACCTTCGGATAGCGCCCGCGGATGTCCTCCAGCGTCCCGGCGTCGATACCCTGCGCCGCTAAATGATGTTCCTGAGCCTGAAAACCGATGGTGTCGCCCTGCTTGCCCAGCACCTCCAGCAACTTGAGGCCCAGGTCGGTGCGCTCCGGCTCCGCCAGCAACGCCGCGCGCAACAACCCCGCCGCTTCGGTGAAGCGGCCATAGGTCAGGTAGATCCCAACCCCTTCCAGCACGTCTCCCAACGGCGCATCACCGTTATTGAACGACGAAGCGACCTCGGGCTGCTCCGTATTGGTGGTCGATACATAGGTTTCAGCGCTGTCTTCGAGCATCGGTTCAGGGCGTTCCGGAATCGGCTGTGCGCCGGCCTGCTCCTGCCGACGACGGATGAACAGCAGCAACGCAAGCAATCCCAACAGCCCCACCAGCCCCGCCACCCACAGCCAATTGATGCCTTCGGGCTCCGGCTGATCTGCCGCCGGTTGTGGCGGCGTCACTGGCTGTGGCTCAGCCATCGGTGGCGGCGATGGCGGCGATGGCGGCGCCGCCGACGTAACCGGGGCTGGCGCGACCTCAGCCAGTTGCGCCTGCAATTCACTGATCTGCTTACGCTGACCGGCGATTTCTTCGTCCTGGGCCTGAAGCCGGGCCTGCAACTCGTCGATGGTTTTCTGTTGCTGCTGGTTTTGCAGCACGCTGGCGGCCAGTTGCTCGTCGCCGGCAACGGCGGCTGGTGTGGCGGCGGTTTCCGCCGGGGATGGCAACACGGCCGAATCGGGCAGCAGCAGGCGCTGGCCGATAGAGAGTCGGTCACTGCCTGGGTTCAGCGCCTGGATCCCTTGCATGAGCTCATGGATCGACGCGCCACTGCCGGTATCGTGCAGGCGTTTGGCGATAACCCAGGGGTTGTCTCCCTGCACAACGGTGTAGCGCTTGCCCTGGGTCGCCGGGGGTGGCTTGATGGCCGGCGCAGAGGGGGGCGCCATCGAAGGCCGGGAAACGGCGGCAGGCTCGTCGGAAGCGGGCACGACACCCGGTGTACCCGGCGGATCGATCAGCACGGTGTATTCGTGCAAGAGACGCCCGTTGGGCTGATTGAGTTGCACCAGGAAATTGAGAAAGGGTTCTTCCACCGGTTTGCTGGACGTGACCCGAATGAAACTGCGCTCGCCGCGCATCACCGGAGTAAAGCGCAGGTTAGTGAGGAAGAACACCCGCTCCACGCCGGCACGATTGAAGTCGTCCGGGCTTGCCAGGCTGGCCGACAGGTCACCCTCGCTGAGCCCGGCCGCATCGACCAGGGCGATATCGGCGCGCAACGGCTGGTTCAGGGCGGAATGAAGCGTGATCTCTCCCAATCCCAGCGCAGACGCCAAAACCGGATACCCCAATGCACCCAAGACAACTGACACGTTGACCCAACTGCGCAACGTGGACTGCAAACTTTCAAGCATGGGTATCCCTTTCGATTCGAGCGCTTCCAATACGATCACCTAGTACTGGTTATAGTTCGCTAATCGCCGAATCTCAAAAGTCGGGGTATCGCCCATATACCTCAGGATTTTTCCAGATTGGCCAGGATCCTGCCGTGGACCCGCATGCACACCCGCATGTCCTCTTCGTCGATGCCTTCGAACAGCTCCCGGCGCAGCTGCGTGGCAATGGTTTCAATTTGTTCGATCAACGGCCGGGCCGGTGCGCAAAGCACGATTTTCTTGGCCCTGCGGTCCTCGGCCACGGCTTGGCGCTGCACCAGCCCCTGGGTTTCCAGGCTGTCGAGTAAACGGGCCAGGGTCGGCCCTTCGACGGCAACGCTCTGGGCCAGTTCACGCTGGGTCGGTGCGTGTTCGAAGCGGGCCAGGTGCAACAGCACCAGCCAGCGCGCCTGGGACAGGCCCAGCCCGGCCAGGCGCCGGTCCAGTTCGGCACGCCAGCCCCGGGACATCTGCGCCAGTTGCATGCCAAAACGGTGTTGATCGGTTAACGACATAAAAAACTCATCAGATCTGAAATAGGAGAAATACTAATTATTAGTCAGCTAAGCATGCACTTTGGATTCAAGCAAGGTCCGCCCCGTACTGAATCGTTAAAGGCATGCAACTTACTGATCAGACTTCAAATTCCGACTGCAACGCAGCCCTGACGCAATACAAGACACCTTCCGGCACCCGACCGGCGAACAGCGCTGCCACTTCCGCCACCGCTGGCAACTCGCCTTCGCCATCCAGAAACGCATCCTGGACCTCGCCCATCAGGTCCTCGGGCAGATCCAAGGCCTGTTCCAGCGACAATTGCTGCTGGCCAATGGCTTCGGCAAGCATCGTGTAGACGTTTTTTTCCGAGCACTGGAGCTGTGCGGCAATCTGCAACGGTGTCATGCCGGCCCGGGCCAGGGTGATGAGCTCATGGCGTACATCGGCCACCGCCTTCGGCGCCTCGGCCTCGCCACCCAGCACCTGGAGGAAGGCCTCGCCATAGCGCTCCAGCTTACGCGCGCCGACGCCGCTGACCCGGGCCATCTCCGCCAGGGAGGTGGGTTGGCTGCGCAGCATTTCCAGTAGCGTCGAGTCGGGAAAGATAACGTACGGCGGTACGGCATGTTCCTCGGCCAGCTTGCGCCGCAAGGCACGCAAGGCTTCCCACTGATCGCGCTCTTCGCCACGGACCAGTTGGCTGGCCTGGCTCTTGCTGCTCTTGACCGCAGTCGCCGGCTTGAGATCACGGCGCAGTTCGAGACTCACCTCGCCTTTGAGCAACGGCCGGCAGGTTTCGCTCAGCCGCAGGCCGCCGTAGCCCTCCAGGTCGATGTCCACCAGGCCACGGGCCACGAGCTGCCGGAACAGGGAACGCCATTCACTTTCGGAGCGGGCCTTGCCGACACCGTAAACCGATAGGTGCTGATGGCCGAAACTGCGGACCTTCTCGTTGTCCTTGCCCAGCAAGACATCCACCAGATGCCCCACGCCATAGCGCTGGCCGGTGCGAAAAATGGTCGACAACGCCTGGCGCGCCGGTTCGGTGGCGTCCCAAGTCTCGACGCCGTCGACACAGTTGTCGCAGTGCCCGCACGGCTGGGGCATGTCTTCGTCGAAATAGGCCAGCAAGGTCTGCCGGCGGCAGCGGGTTTCTTCGCACAGCGAGAGCATGGCATCGAGCTTGTGCTGCTCCAGGCGCTTGTGGCGTTCGTCACCTTCGGAGTTCTGCAACATCTGCTTGAGCATCACCACGTCTTGCAGGCCGTAGGCCATCCAGGCGTCGGCCGGCAAGCCATCCCGGCCGGCACGACCGGTTTCCTGGTAATAGGCCTCAAGGGACTTGGGCAGGTCCAGGTGCGCCACGAAACGCACGTTGGGCTTGTCGATGCCCATGCCGAACGCCACGGTGGCCACCATGATCAAGCCTTCCTCATTGAGAAAGCGCTTCTGGTGATAGGCCCGCAGTTCGTTGGGCAGCCCTGCGTGATAGGGCAACGCCGGAAACCCCTGTTCACAGAGAAACGCCGAGACTTCGTCGACTTTTTTCCGTGACAGGCAATAGACGATGCCCGCATCGCTGCGCCGTTCGGCGAGGAACGCCAGCAACTGCTTGCGTGGCTGCTCCTTGGGCACGATGCGGTAGAAGATGTTGGGCCGGTCAAAGCTGGAAAGGAACCGCTCGGCGTCTTGCAAATGCAGGCGCTCGACGATTTCTTCCCGGGTCCGTTTGTCGGCGGTGGCGGTCAGGGCGATGCGCGGTACATCGGGGAACAGCTCCGCCAGTTGCCCCAGTTGCAGGTATTCGCGACGGAAATCGTGACCCCACTGGGACACACAGTGAGCTTCGTCAATGGCAAACAGGGCGATTTCCAGGCTCTGCAGGAAAGCCAGCATGCGCGGCTGTACCAGGCGCTCCGGGGCGAGGTAGAGCATTTTCAGCTCACCGCGCCGGATCCGCGCCGCCAGGTCCCGCTGCTGCTCGGCACTCAGGGTGGAGTTCAGCGAAGCCGCGGCGACGCCCAGTTCCTCGAGCGTCGCGACCTGATCGTCCATCAAGGCGATCAGCGGCGAAACCACCACCGCCAGACCGTTGCGCAACAACGCCGGGACCTGGAAGCACAAGGACTTGCCGCCGCCGGTGGGCATCAATACCAGGGCATCGCCACCGCTGGCCACGCGCTCAATAATGGCACCCTGACGGCCACGAAAACTGTCGTAGCCGAAGATGTCCTTGAGGACGCGTTGAGCCTGTTCGAGCATAGAAACTCCAAAAATCACCGAAACATCCCTGCAAGGCTGGTTCAGAACCGAACATGCTGCACCGGCAAATCGTAAGTGCGCGTTTCGAACCGGTGGGACACCGCAGGGCATCACAAAGCGCCGCAGTATACCCGAGGCCTTCTGTGCAGAGGGTGTTGCTGACAGGAGGTGTTCAAGATCTGTAAGGCCTGACATTGCACTCTGTGGCGAGGGGATTTATCCCCGCTGGGCTGCGAAGCGGCCCCAGAACATGCAACTCAATCTACCTGACACACCGGAGCGTATGGCTTCAGGGCCGCTTCGCAGCCCAGCGGGGCGGTGCGACGTTTCGCTAAATCCCCTCGCCACAGGCAAATCTGCCAAGCGGCTGGCCTGGGCGCTCAAGAAGGCCTAGAATTCCCGCATTGTTTATTCCCCCAAGGTAGCCCGTAATGTCCTTCGCTGAGCAACTGACCCGCCTGCAAGTCTTCCTCGACGCCGATGAGCTGCACGACGAAGCACTGGACTACGTGGCCGCTCACGGCTACCTGACCGCCCTGTCGATCTGCTCCGAGCAGGTGCCGGACCGCGAGTGGATCGACGCCCTCTTCGCCGAAGAGCCGCATTACACCGACGAAGCCCAACGCATCGAAATCGAAGCCACGCTGGTCGGGCTCAAGGCGCACATTGCCCGTCAGTTGGCCTCCGACGAAGAATTCGAGCTGCCCTGCGAGCTGGACCTGGGCGATGACCCGGACGACTCGGAACTGCGCGGCTGGTGCATCGGTTTCATGGAAGGGGTGTTCCTGCGCGAAGCGGCCTGGTTCGAAACCGCCGAAGAGGAAGTCAGCGAAATGCTGCTGCCGATCATGGTCGGTTCCGGCCTGTTCGACGAACAACCGGAGTTCTCCGACATCGCCGCCGATGCGAACCTGATGGACGACATGATCGTACAGATCCCGGAAGCCCTCACCGCGTTGTACCTGCTGTGCAACGCTCCGGACGAGAAGCCGGCGATCCTCAAGCCTCGTCACCACTAAGACGCGGCCTATGGACAACCCCATAGGCAACCGCCCCCTGATGTTGCGCTACGTGCTGCTGGCCATCGGTTGGCTGAGCGTTGCATTGGGGGTGGTCGGAATTTTCCTGCCGGTACTGCCCACCACGCCCTTCCTGCTGCTGGCGGCGGCCTGCTTCGCCCGCAGCTCGCCGCGTTTCTACCAATGGCTGGTGGAGCACCCGCGACTCGGGCCGTGGATCAAGGATTACCTCAGCGGCAACGGCATCCCGCTCAAGGGCAAGGTCTACGCCATCGGGTTGATGTGGGCGAGCATTCTGCTGTCGTGCTACCTGGTGCCCTTGCCGTGGGCACGGGGGTTCATGTTGACGAGTGCGGTGTTGGTGACGGTTTATATCCTCAGGCAGAAAACACTGCGCAAGCCCTGAAGGCAGCGGGTCGGGCACTGGATGACGTCGAACATCGCTAGCCACTCCGCCCTTGATCGTTCACACGCTCTGCGTGGGAATGCCTCAACGGACGCTCTGCGTTCGGCTCTTGGAGACGCAGAGCGTCCCAGGCTGCATTCCCACGCAGAGCGTGGGAACGATCAATCAACTGTGTTTATTGAGCTGTGGGACGCTGCTGGAGCGGGCTACACCGCCTTGCGCCATTGCCCACAACTACGCCAGAATCCGCCGGCTTGTGTGCCAGGAGGACAGGCTCTATCGTTTGTCCATCGCTGACAAATCAGTGATCGGGTTTGGTAGCCCGTATGCCACATGACATATAGCATCACCTTGACGATGGCTTTCTTGCATCTGTTCAATGGTGGTCATGCATGGAGCTCCACCTTATGCCCAACACCCCGGATACCGACCCCACATCCTCTTACGACAAAGCCGCTGACCGCGCCCTCGACTTTTACCTGAAACCAAAACCGAGCGGGTCCGAGATCGATCCGCCTCCCGATCAGCTTTTTACCATCGTCAATGGTATCGAGACTGAAGTCCTGCTCGCCAACCTCAGCGAAACGCTGGCCTCGGCCAATGCCATGGTCAGTGATCTGGCCTTCGAGCTGAACGGTTCCCGGCGGCATGTAGCGTTGGGTATCCAGCAATTGATTGAACTGGGCGCATTGCTCGCGAACCGGGCACTGGACAACGTCGAACATCGCTAGCCACTCCGCCCTTGATCATTCCCACGCTCTGCGTGGGAATGCCTCAACGGACGCTCTGCGTTCGGCTCTTGGAGACGCAGAGCGTCCCAGGCTGCATTCCCACGCGGAGCGTGGGAACGATCGAAACCCGGAAACGACGGGGTTTGCCGTTTCAACTCAGCTCACACCGTATCCACCTTCAACGAATGATCATTCAACATCCCGTTGATGATGGTCGCCGTGTCCGCCCCTCCCGCAATCATCCCCCTGCGCCCGGTGTCACGCCGTAGTGGTTGGCGAGATCGACGCCGGCCAGGTCGATGGTCTGGTTCGGCGTCGCGCCGGCGGTGGCGCTGACGTCGATGCTGGTGATGACCGATGCGCCGCTGCCGGTGACGGTGAAGTGCAGATAGTCGTCCAGGGAGGCGCTGGTGCCGTTCTCTCCCAGCAGCAGTTGTGACAGGTCAAGTTTGTCGAGGCCGGGGGTGAAGTCGGTGATCACGTCATGGCCGCTATTACCTGCCATCCACTGGAAGGTATCGGCGCCGCTGCCGCCAGTGAGGGTGTTGTTGCCCAAGCCGCCGATCAGGATGTCATCGCCGCCACCGCCATTGAGCACGTCATGACCCAGTCCGCCGTCGATGCGGTTGTTGGCCCCGTCGCCGGTGAGGGTGTCGTTGAAGTTCGAACCGACGAGGTTTTCGATACCGCCCAGGGTGTCGGTACCGGCGCCTAGCGTGTTTTGCGCGGCGAGCAGGCCCAGGTTCACCGTGACACCGGCGGCGGCATGGGCGTAGCTGGCGGTGTCGTTGCCGGTGCCGCCATCGAGCAGGTCATTGCCGGCGCCGCTGTAGAGCAAGTCATTGCCCGCTCCGCCGTGCAAGGTATTGTTACCCGAGCCGGCACTGAGGATGTCGTTGCCGTCTCCGCCGTTGAGGAGGTTGTCGCCATTGCCGGCCAACAACACGTCGTCTCCCGTAGTGCCGGTCAGGGTATGGCCGGACTGGTAGCTGATGCTCACCGCCGCACTGTCGCTGCCACCGTGGTTATCGCTGGCGGTGTAGCTGCCGTGGTAATCCGGCGTGCTGTCCTGGGCGCCGGCATAGTTGACGGTCAGGGTCAGTTGGTAGTTTTCCGCGGCGTTGGCGTTGCCGCCACCAGGGTTGGGGATGTTGGTGACGTGGATCTGGTAGTTGCCGTCCGCCGCTGCGGTGAACGAAGCCCCATCGTTGATCGCGATGAACGGTCCGCCATTGAGGGAGTATTCCATGGCGATATGGCCGGCCGACAGATTATGGTCCAGCGTCAGGGTTTCGCCCTGTTTGAGACTGATGTTGAGGCGGTCCTCATCGTTGGTATTGTTGTTGGACACCATCCCCAGTGCACCGCTGACCACCAGCACCGCGGTCATGGCGGCAGCGTTGGCGACAAAGGTACTGCGGTCGAGGTTGATCGACTGCACGTTGTTGCCGGTGAAGCTGACCGTGCCGGTGCTGCCGGTGAAGTCCGCGCCTTTGCCGACCCAACCGGTGTTGAAGCTGGTGGGTGACGCGGTCAGCGGATCGCCATTGGCGTCGCTGTCATTGCCCAGCAACAGTCCCCCCGGTACCACGATATTGCCCGACAGCACGTTGGTGATGACGTTGTCGTCCATCGCCACGGGTGGACTGTTGGGCACGACGTTGATCACCAGGCTGGAGCTTGCCAGGTCACCATCATTGTCGCTGACGGTGTAGGCGATGTTTTCGCTGATCACCGTGCTGGTGGTGGTCTGGGAGGTGTAGCTGTACTCGCCGCTGTCGAGGTTGATCACCAGCGTACCGTTGTGGGCAGTGGCGATGCTCACGGTGTTGTTCAGGCTGTTGAACGTGCCATGGTCGGCCCCGCCACTGGCCATCAATGCACCCTGGCCACCGTTGGCGGCCGGGTCATAGCTGTACGTGGTGCCGTCGACCACCAGGCTTTTGACATACCCGCCGTCGGCACCGAATGTACCGCCCTCGCCCAACAGGCTGCCGGTGACCGGCACACCTTGCACAGTGCCGGACAGGACCGAATTGAGTTGGTTGAGATCGGTCACCACCACGGCGTCGGTGTTGGTATGGGTGCTGCCGTCGTAGGCCAGCGGGTCGAGGTTGGCATTGCTGACGCCGCTGCCCAGACCGATGGCGTAGTTCTTGATGCCGTTGGCGTCGAGGAAGGCCTTCCAGGCGGCTTCATCGGCCGCACCGGTTTCCTGCCCCGACGTCGGCTTGCCGTCGGAAAAGAAATAACCGATGTTCTGCGCCCCGGTCAGTTGTCCGGAGGTGACGAACGCGGTCTTGGCCGCCGCCACTGCCGCATCGTAGTTGGTCCCTCCGCCAGCCGTCAGGCTGGTGAGCAGTGTCTTGGCGGTGGCCACATCGACCCACACTGAAGTCTGGTCAGTGGCACTGCTACTGAAGGTCACCAGCTGGACCTTCACGTCTCCCAGGTCATCGTATTTATCGAGCAAGGCGCTGATGGCCTGCTTCGCCAGGTCCAGCCGCGACAGCCCCGGTACGCCGGAGTCATCGGCCATGCTGCCGGACACATCGAGCACGATCAGCAGGTTCGAATCGATCTCCACCGCCGTCACCGAACGTTCGGATGCAACAGCGGTGGGCACATCGTCGACGATGCTCACCACCAGGCTACCGGCAACGGTGTTGCCCAAAGAGTCCGTGGCCTGGTAGGTGAAGCTTTCGCTCAAGATGTTCGGGCCGTCATTGGCGTGGGGTGTCGTCGTGGCGGGCGAGGTCAGCGTGTAGGTGTAGGAGCCGTCAGGATGGAGCAGCAGTTGACCATAAGCCCCCGTGGCGTTGCCCACCAAGGTGAAGGTCACCGCGCCAGTGGCACCCGACACCGAACCGACAAGGCTGCCGCTGGCCGTTTCGCCGGTGCCGCTCGGGTCGCTGCCGGTGACAGCGCCGGGGGCCAGGTCCTGGCCATCCTGGTTCAGGTCGAGGGCTTTTTCGTAGACGGTCACGTCGTGGTCGGTTTCGGCGACAAGGCAGCTGTTGTGCACATCGATGGTGATGGTGGTGGTGCTCTCATCACCATCACCATCGCGCACGGTGTAGGTGAACACGTCCGTGGCGCCCGCTGCGCCGACGCTGTCCGGGTTGCTGTGGTAGACCGCGTTGCCATTGGTATCCAGAGTCAGGTAGCCGTAGGTGCCGTTGATCTGGGTATTGAGACCGCTAACCGCCGGCGTGGATGTGTCGCTGCCACCCCGTACACCGATGACAGTACCGCCGTCGGCGCCGAGCACGTCATTGTCCAGCACGTTGCCGCTGACCGTCCCGCCCTCCACTACTGCGGCGGTGTCGCAATAAGCCTTGGGCACATCGTCGACGATGTTGATGACGATGGTGCTGGTGACAGTGTTGCCCAGGGAGTCCGTGGCCTGATAGGTGAAACTTTCACTCGTCACGTTCGGACCGTCGTTGGCATTGGGCGCTGTCGTGGCGGGCGAAGTCAGCGTGTAGGTGTAGGAACCGTCCGGGTTTAGCAACAACTGCCCGTGGGTGCCGGTGGCGTCGCTCACCAGGGTGAAGGTCACTGCGCCTACGGCACCGGTCACCCCCCCACGAGACTGCCAGTGGCGGTTTCGCCGGTGGCGCTTGGGTCGCTGCCAGTGACGGTGCCAGGGGCCAGGTCCTGGCCGTCCTGGTTCAGGTCGAGGGCTTTTTCGTGGACGCTGATGTCCTGATCCGGTGTGGCGACAAGGCAGACGTCGTGTACGTCGATGGTGATGGTGGTGGTGCTTTCGTCACCGTCGGAATCGCGCACGGTGTAGGTGAACACATCCGTGGCGCCGGGTGCGCTGACGGTGTCCGGATTGCTGTGGTAGACCGCATTGCCATTGGCATCCAGGGTCAGGTAACCGTAGGTACCGTTGATCTGAGTGTTGAGGCCGCCAATCGCCGGGGTCGAGGTGTCATCACCGGCGCGTACGCCGATCACCGCGCCACTGGCAGCAGGCCCATCGGCACCGCCCACGTCGTTGTCCAGGACATTGCCGCTGACCGTCCCGCCTTCATTCACCGAGGCGGAATCGGCGTGGGCGGTGGGCAGGTCGTCGACGATGTTCACATCGAGATTACCGGTTGCCGTAGTGCCGTTGTCATCCGTGGCGACGACGGTGAATTGCTCGCTGAGGCTGTTGGCGCCGTTGGCGTTTGGATGGGCTTCGTTGTCCAGCAGGGTGTAGCTGTAGCTGACCACTCCGGTGGCCGCGTTGAAGCCGGTGATCGTCAGGGTGTTGCCCAGCGCCGTGGTGATGGACTGTGGAAAACCTGCCGCCACGCCGCCGCTGACGACAGTGATGCCGCCGACGCTCAAGGTCTGCACGCCATCCAGCGCGGTCACGGTGAAGGTGCCGCTTTGGGTCAGGGCCGGTGCATCTGGACTGCTGCCATCGCTGAGGTTTTTCTCCTGCATCGTCAACTCGCCGCCGTCGGTGTCCAGGCCGCTGATGATCACCGGATCGTCGTTGTTGTGCACTTGCAGCACCAGGTTCGCAGTGCTGGTATCGCCATCCGCATCGGTCAGGGTGTAGGTGAAGGTCTCAGTGCCGTCGCCGCCACCGTGCAGACCTTTGAAATCCGTGTCGGCGGGGTTGAGGGTGTAGGTGTAGGAACCATCGGCGTTGAGCACCAGGGTGCCGTAGGTGCCGGTGAATGTGCCCGGCGTGATGGGGCCGGAAGCGACGTGGTCTGCACCTTCGGTGTCGTTGGTCAGCACACTGCCGGTCAGGGTCAAGTTGGTTTCCGACGCGGTGCTGGCATTGCTGTCGTCCACGGCGTGCGGCAGGTCGTCGACGATGTTCACATCGAGGTTGCCGGTTGCCATGGTGCCGTTGTCATCGGTGACCACGACGTTGAATTGCTCGCTGAGGCTGTTGGCACCGTTGGCGTTTGGATGGGCTTCGTTGTCCAGCAAGGTGTAGCTGTAGCTGACCACCCCGGTGGCCGCGTTGAAGCCGGTGATCGTCAGGGTGTTGCCCAATGCCGTGGTGATGGACTGTGGAAAACCTGCCGACACCCCGCCGCTGACGACCGTGATGCCGCCGACGCTCAAGGTTTGTACACCGTCCAGCGCGGTCACAGTGAAGGTGCCGCTTTGGGTCAGGGCCGGCGCATCTGGACTGCTGCCGTCGCTGAGGTTTTTCTCCTGCACCGTCAACTCGCCGCCGTCGGTGTCCAGGCCGCTGATGATCACCGGATCGTCGTTGTTGTGTATTTGCAGCACCAGGTTCGCAGTGCTGGTATCGCCATCCGCATCGGTCAGGGTGTAGGTGAAGGTTTCAGTGCCGTTGCCGCCACCGTGCAGACCTTTGAAATCCGTGTCGGCGGGGTTGAGGGTGTAGGTGTAGGAACCGTCGGCGTTGAGCACCAGGGTGCCGTAGGTGCCGGTGAATGTGCCCGGCGTGATGGGGCCGGAAGCGACGTGGTCTGCACCTTCGGTGTCGTTGGTCAGCACACTGCCGGTCAGGGTCAGGTTGGTTTCCGACGCGGTGCTGGCATTGCTGTCGTCCACGGCGTGCGGCAGGTCGTCGACGATGTTCACATCGAGGTTGCCGGTTGCCGTAGTGCCGTTGTCATCGGTGACCACGACGTTGAATTGCTCGCTGAGGCTGTTGGCGCCGTTGGCGTTCGTGTGGGCTTCGTTGTCCAGCAAGGTGTAGCTGTAGCTGACCACTCCGGTGGCCGCGTTGAAGCCGGTGATGGTCAGGGTGTTGCCCAGCGCCGTGGTGATGGACTGTGGAAAACCTGCCGCCACCCCGCCGCTGATGACAGTGATGCCGCCGACGCTCAAGGTCTGCACGCCGTCCAGCGCGGTCACGGTGAAGGTACCGCTTTGGGTCAGGGCCGGCGCATCTGGACTGCTGCCGTCGCTGAGGTTTTTCTCCTGCACCGTCAACTCGCCGCCGTCGGTGTCCAGGCCGCTGATGATCACCGGATCGTCGTTGTTGTGTATTTGCAGCACCAGGTTCGCAGTGCTGGTATCGCCATCCGCATCGGTCAGGGTGTAGGTGAAGGTTTCAGTGCCGTTGCCGCCACCGTGCAGACCTTTGAAATCCGTGTCGGCGGGGTTGAGGGTGTAGGTGTAGGAACCATCGGCGTTGAGCACCAGGGTGCCGTAGGTGCCGGTGAACGTGCCCGGCGTGATGGGGCCGGAAGCGACGTGGTCTGCACCTTCGGTGTCGTTGGTCAGCACACTGCCGATCAGGGTCAGGTTGGTTTCCGAGGCAGTGCCAGCGTTGCTGTCGTCCACCGCATGGGGCAAGTCATCGACGATGTTCACGTCCAGATTGCCAGTTGCCGTGGTGCCGTTGTCATCCGTGGCGACGACGGTGAATTGCTCGCTGAGGCTGTTGGCGCCGTTGGCGTTCGGGTGGGCTTCGTTGTCCAGCAAGGTGTAGCTGTAGCTGACCACCCCGGTGGCCGCGTTGAAGCCGGTGATGGTCAGGGTGTTGCCCAGCGCCGTGGTGATGGACTGTGGAAAACCTGCCGCCACCCCGCCGCTGACGACAGTGATGCCGCCGACGCTCAAGGTCTGCACGCCATCCAGCGCAGTCACGGTGAAGGTGCTGCTTTGGGTCAAGGCCGGCGCATCTGGACTGCTGCCGTCGCTGAGGTTTTTCTCCTGCACCGTCAACTCGCCGCCGTCGGTGTCCAGGCCGCTGATGATCACCGGATCGTCGTTGTTGTGTATTTGCAGCACCAGGTTTGCAGTGCTGGTGTCACCGTCCGCATCGGTCAGGGTGTAGGTAAAGGTTTCGGTACCGCTTCCCCCGCCGTGCAGCGCCACGAATTGCGGGTCGCTGGTGTCCAGGGTGTAGGTGTATGTACCGTTGGGGTTGAGCACCAGGGTGCCGTAAGTGCCAGTGAACGTCCCGCCGATGATCGGCCCGCTGTCGGGACCGGTGGGAATGCGGTCGGCGCCCTGGTGGTCGTTGGGCAATACGCTGCCGGTGAGGGTGACCAAGGTTTCCGATGCGGTGTTGGCGTTGTTGTCGTCGATCGCCTGGGGCACGTCGTCGGTGATGTTGACGTCCAGGGTGCCGGTGACGCTGTCGCCGTCGGTGTCCACGGCCACGACCGGGAACTGTTCGGTGAGGGTATTGGCACCGTCGCCGGCAGGATGGATTTCATTGTCGAGCAGGGTGTAGGTGTAGCTGACCACTCCGGTGGTGGGGTTGTACCCGGTGATGGTCAAGGTATTGCCCAGTGCCGTGGTGATAGCCTGAGGAAACCCTGCGGGAACGCCGCCGTTGATCACGCTGATGCCGCCGATGCTCAGGCTGCTCAGCCCGTCCGGTGCGTTGACGGTAAAAGTGCCGCTTTGTACCAATGCACCCGGATTGCTGGCCGAGCCGTCGGGCAGGTTGGCCTCGTTGGCGGTCAGCTCGCCACCTTCCACGTTCAGGCCGTCGAGGGTCACGGGATTGTCCGGTGGTTCAGGGGTCACGGGGGGCACGGTTTGATTGTCGCCATTGTCATTCCCATCGCCAGCCAGACGTACCAGCGGAAACTCGGGAATCCCATTGAACCCGGCCGTAGGGAAGCCGATCTGCGGTGCAACGGTGCCGCCCACCTCCTCCAGCAGGACGAAGCTGTGCCCTCCACCCAAGGCGCCGGGTGCATTACCGGCACCGGAGCCAGCAGCCGTGGCTTCACCGGTCTGGGTCGGGTCGGCACCGGCGGCGATGGCTTGCTGCAGTTTCTGCACATCGGTCAGTTGCCCGGTGGTCGGGGTTAACTCTTCAGGTGCATCGACATGGGGAACCTGGTGGGCGAGCAACTGCGTGGAGAGTGTCAGGTTGCTTTCACGGCCCAAGGTCAGGTCCTGGCCGTTGGCAAGGTGTACGGCCACCGCCCCTTCGGCACCGGTGATCAGGTGCTCACCGGCATACAGTCGATCCCCTTCGACCAGCGGTCGCCGCTGGCCTGCGATCGTTTCTGCGAAAACCTGCCCCACAATCTTGCTGACGGTACCGATGAGCGCTGCCATGTGCATTCCTCCGTTGCCAACCGCAGTCGGCACCTGTTTTAGGTGAAGAAATTCGTGCTCGGGGGCGGCCAAGAAATCTGGAAAATCTGCCAGCTTTGGCTGGCTCCAGAAGCGCTAGCTATTTGCCATAGTGACAAAAAAACGTCGCTTAAAACACCTTCGCAGTCAGCCCGGTCGGCACCTCTTCATGTTGTTTCACAATTGCGATGGAACTTTTATTTGACGTCTAAAAGCCGTCAGAGCCCGCATTTTCAAAGCGTTTCTCCCTGAACAATGTGCCGCTTTTTTTCGGGCACATAAGTTTTTTTCGGCATAAGCATTATGAAAAATTCTTCTTAGGTTTCTCTCAGGATGTTCTTAGCTGTGTTGTTACAAGGTTGAAACGGTTTTGATCTTAAATACGTCAATATTCTGGCGACACAGAAGCACAACAACCCCCAGGAGATGTACCCCATGCGCGTTTTATCCCCTCTTTGCAGCGCCGTTTTGCTGGCCATGGCCTGCTCTTCTGCTGCGCAGGCCATGTCGCTGACCGAAGCGATCCAGAGCACCATCGCGACTCACCCGGAATTAGCGCAACGGGTAGACAGCCGTCTGTCGGCCAATGAAGACGTCAAGGTCGCTAGAGGGGGCTTCTTTCCATCGGTGGATTTGAATGCCGGCTACGGCCGTGGCTATAGCGACAACCCCAACACCCGTGCACAGGGCAATCACAACACCAACACCCTGAACTACACCCAGTCGGAGCTGCGCCTGCGGCAGATGCTCTTTGACGGATTCAATACCAGCAATGAGGTGGAGCGCACCAAGGGCGTGGTCAATTCCCGGGCCTATTACGCACAAGGCACCGCCCAGGACCTGGCCCTGCGCACCATCGAGGTCTACCTCGAAGTGCTCAAGCGGCGGGAACTGGTGACCCTGGCCAAGAACAACCTGCAGGCGCACCTGCGTGTCAACGACCAGATCGGCCTGCGCACCCAGCGCGGGGTGGGCAGCACGGCCGACTCAGACCAGTCCAATGCCCGTCGGGCACTGGCGGAAAACAACTACGACACCGCCCAGGTCGACCTGGCCGACGCCGAGGCGAACTTCTACAGCGTGGTCGGACGCATGCCCGATGAGCTGGAAACACCGCCGTCGACCAAAGGGGAAATGCCCGCCGACCTGCGCGAAGCCCAGCAGAGCATGGTGGACAACCACCCGTACCTGAAATCGGCCCAGGCCGACGTGCAGTCCGCCGAGAGCCAGTATGAAGTGGCCAAGTCGCCGTTCTACCCGCGCTTCGACGCCGAGGCCGCGGTGGGCGCCAATAACAACATCGGTGGCGAAGAAGGTCATGACAACAATTGGCGGGTCGGTGTGGTGATGAACTACAACCTGTTCCGCGGCGGTAGCGACAAGGCACGGCTGGCGTCCAACGCGCACCAGATCGACCAGGCCATGGACATTCGCAACAACGCCCTGCGCCAGCTCAACGAAGATACGCGTCTGGCCTGGAACGCGATGCTCAACGCTCGCAAACAGACCCCCACCGCCCGGGAATACGCCGACACCACCGCCCGGGTGCGCGCCGCCTACCAGGATCAGTTCGGCCTCGGCCAGCGGACCCTGCTCGACTTGCTCGACAGCGAAAACGAGCTGTACAACGCCAACCGTCGCTACACCGAAGTGCGCTACACCGAGGAATACTCGATGTACCGGGTGCTGGCGAACATGGGCCTGTTGTTGAGCAAACAACGGATCGTGCTGCCGGCCGACGCCATCGCCCAGACCGAAGTCAAAAGCGAAGCACGGCTGCCCGAATTGAAGTAGCCCACTGGGAGCGATCGATGTGACCAGCATGGAACCCGCTATCCCCGGCGCCGACCCGCGCCTGAGCTTCGATGACCCTCTGCTGGATGGTCTGTTGATCCTCTGCAAACTCCATGGCGCGACGGTCAGCCGCGCCAGCCTGAGCGCCGGGCTCCCAATGGCGCACCAACGGCTGAGCCTGGACCTGCTGCCTCGTGCAGCGGCCCGGGCCGGTTTGCAGGCGCGGCTGCTACGCCGTGGCCTGACCGAGATTTCACCGCTCAATCTGCCGGTGATGCTGATCCTGGCGGGCGGTCGTTGCGCGGTCTTGCGACGCTGGCACGAGGACGGCCGGGCACTGATCCTGCCCTGCGAAGCCGACGGCGGCGAGCAATGGGTCGGCCGCGATGAACTGATCACCGACTACAGTGGCCAGGCGCTATTCGCCCGGCCACGCCATGAACTTGAAGACCTGCGTTCGCCCCTGGTACCACGGGTCGAAGCGTGGTTTCGCGACACCTTGAAACTGTCCCGCTGGCTGTACAGCGATGCGATCCTGGCGAGTCTGCTCATCAACCTGCTGGGGCTGATGGTGCCGTTGTTCGTCATGCAGACCTACGATCGCGTGGTGCCGAACCAGGCCACATCGACCCTGTGGGTGTTGGCCGTGGGACTGTTGATCGGCACCGGCTTCGAACTGGTGCTGCGGGTGGTGCGCGCCCACCTGCTGGACAGCGCCGGCAAGAAAACCGACGTGATTCTCTCCGCCACCCTGTTCGAACGCATCACCGGCATGGCGATGAAGGCCCGGCCGGTGACCATCGGCGGGTTCGCCCAGAGCATCCATGACTTCCAGGGCCTGCGGGAATTCCTCACCGCCGTGACCCTCACCAGCCTGATCGACCTGCCCTTTGCCATGCTGATGCTGCTGGTGATCGGCTTGCTGGGGGGCTGGCTGGTGGTCATTCCGGTGGTGGCGTTCCCGATCACGGTGATCTTCGCGATGATCATCCAGGTGCGCCTGCGCGACACCGTACAAAAAAGCCTGGCTCTGGGAGCCCAGCGCCAGGCCTTGCTGATCGAAACCCTCGGCGGCCTGGAAACCCTCAAGGCCTGCAGCGCGGAAAGCGAGCGCCAGCACCAATGGGAAAGCACCCATGGCGCCCTCACCCGCCTGGACAGCCACGCACGCAGCCTCTCAGCGCTGGCGACCAACGGCACCCTGTTCCTGCAACAACTGGCCGGCATGACCACCATCGTCGCCGGGGTCTACAGCATCATCGCCGGCAACCTCAGTGTCGGTGCGCTGGTGGCGTCCTATATGCTGGGCAGCCGGGTCCTGGCGCCACTGGGGCAGATCGCCGGGTTGATCACCCGTTACCAGCAGGCCCAACTCACCATGCGCAGCACCGACGCCCTGATGGCATTGCCCCAGGAACGCGATGCCAAGCAGCGGCCCCTGGACCGCACCCAATTGCAAGGTGCGCTGGACGTCCAAGGCGTGACGTTCCACTACAACGACCAGAGCACACCGGCGCTGTCGAGCGCGAGTTTCCATCTCAAGGCCGGCGAACGGGTCGGGATCATCGGTCGCAGCGGCTCGGGCAAGAGCACCCTGGCGCGTCTGGTGATGGGATTCTATGAACCGCAGGAGGGCCAGTTGCTGCTCGACGGTCTGGACCTGCGGCAACTGGACATTGCCGACCTGCGCCAACAGATCGGCTATGTTGCCCATGACCTGCCGCTGCTGGCTGGCAGCCTGCGCGATAACCTGACCCTCGGCGCCCGCTACATCAGCGATGCCCGCATGCTCGAGGTGGCGGAACTGACCGGCGTCAGCGAACTGGCCCGCCAACATCCCCAGGGCTTCGACCGCCCGGTGGGAGAACGCGGCCAACTGCTCTCCGGCGGCCAGCGCCAGGCTGTGCTGCTGGCCCGAGCCCTGCTGCTCGATCCACCGATCCTGCTGTTGGACGAACCCACCAGCGCCATGGACAACAGCAGCGAAGACGCCTTGCGACAAAAACTCCACACCCACATACAAGGCAAGACCTTGCTGCTGGTCACCCATCGCACCTCGATGCTGAGCCTGGTGGATCGCCTGGTGGTGCTGGACAACGGCCGGATCGTCGCGGACGGGCCTAAAGAAGTGGTGATCGATGCGCTGCGCAAGGGGCGGGTGGGTTCCGGAACGGCCTAGCAAGCACCACCGAATCTTTGTGGCGAGGGGATTTAGCGAAACGTCGCACCGCCCCGCTGGGCTGCAAAGCAGCCCCAAACCAGTCAACTCAATCTGTCTGGCACACCGAGGTGTCAGGTTTAGGGCCGCTGCGCAGCCCAGCGGGGATAAATCCCCTCGCCACAAAAGCCGTGCCCAGCATTACTTCACTTAACCGACGGGTATCCCCATGTCTGCCCAAACATCCGATCAAGCCGCCCGAAGCTACTTCGGCAGTTTCAGCAAAAGTGCCGAAAGCGAGTTCATGCCGGAAACCGCCGGTGCGGCGCTGCAGGATTCACCCCGCCGATCCCGCGTCACCGTATGGCTGGCCGCCGGGCTGATCGTCACCGCACTGGTCTGGGCGAAACTGGCGATTCTGCAGGAAGTGACCACCGGCGAGGGCAAGGCGATCCCCTCGAGCAAGGTCCAGGTGATCCAGAACCTGGAGGGCGGCATCGTCACCGAGATTTTTGTCCGCGAAGGCCAGATGGTGAACAAGGGCGACACCCTGCTGCGCCTGGACGATACGCGGTATCGGTCGAACAAGGGCGAGAGCGAGGCCGACCGCTATGCCTTGATGGCCCAGGTCCAGCGCCTGTCGGCGGAAGCCGAGGGGCGGCCGTTCCAGGTATCGGCCGAGGTGACCGCCAACGCTCCGCAAGTGGCCGAGGACGAGCGCTCGCTGTATGAGCAACGACAACGGCGCCTGGCCAGCGAACAGCGGACCCTGACCGAACAACTGCGGCAGAAGACCCAGGAGCTGGCGGAGTTTCGTTCCAAGCAAGGCCAGTTCAGTTCCAGCCTGGCCCTGCTGCAAGAGGAAATGAACATGTCCGCGCCGCTGGTGAGCACCGGGGCGGTATCACCGGTGGAAATCCTGCGGCTCAAGCGCAGCGCGGTGGAGATCCGCGGCTCGCTCAACGCCACCACCCTGGCGATTCCGCGGGCGGAATCGGCAATCAACGAAATCAAGAGCAAGATCGACGAATCGGAACAGACGTTCCGCTCCGACGCGGCCAAGGAGCTCAACGAGAAACGCACGGACCTGTCGAAGATCACCGCGTCGAGCATCGCCATCGACGACCGCGTGACCCGCACCACCGTGGTTTCGCCGGTGCATGGGGTGATCAAGCAGCTCAAGGTCAACACCATCGGCGGCGTGGTGCAGCCAGGCAGCGACATGGTGGAAATCGTGCCCATGGAGGACAACCTGCTGATCGAAGCCAAGGTCCGTCCACAGGACGTTGCCTTCCTCAATCCGGGCCAGAAAGCCATGGTCAAGTTCAGCGCCTACGACTACACGATCTACGGCGGACTCAGCGCCCGGCTCGAACTGATCGGCGCCGACACCATCACCGACGACAAGGGCAACAGCTTCTACCTGATCCAGGTGCGCACCGATAAGAACCATTTAGGTGGCGACACCAAACCGCTGCTGATCATTCCGGGGATGGTGGCGACGGTGGACATTATTACCGGGGAGAAAAGTGTGCTGGATTACCTGCTCAAGCCAGTGTTGAAGGCGCGGACCGAGGCGATGCGCGAGCGGTAATGGCCTGATCGTTCCCACGCTCTGCGTCGGCACGCATCCTGTGACGCTCTGCGTCACGCTTGGGAGGACGCTGAGCGTCCCTGGCGGCATTCCCACGCGGAGCGTGGGAACGATCATCAGTGGGTGTGATTACGCTGGTAAGTCTCCTCCCCCATCGCCGCGATCTGTCCCTCGATCAACGCCTCGAACGGTCTGAGCAACGGCTCGAAACTCATCGGCGCTTCCAGTACCTGCAACGCCTGGACAATCGCCTCCACCGTCGACAACGCCCCAGGCCCTGGAGCCTTGCGCAAGCGGTAACGGGACACCCCACCGTTGGCCAGCGTCACCCGCGGCAACGCCGCCAGCAAAGGATTGAGGTGCAGCAACTTGCGCGCCTTGCGCCAGGTGCCGTCCGGCACGACCAATAGCAGCGGATCATCGGACGGCCCATAGGCCTGCATCGGCTGCGCCTCCTCGCCGGGAAACAGCAGGCAGGCCCGATAACCCGGTCGATTGAGCAACGCAGGCAGATGCTCGAACACTTCGCCCACGATCAACTCGGCATTGTTGAGCCCCAGGGCCGCCAGCCGGGCGGTGTTCAAGGCGTGGTTCACTTCGCTGGGATGTTGCAGCAACAGGACCCGGGTGCGGCTGTCGAGACTGGGGATCAGCGGACACAGGCAATGGCTTTGCGGCCTGTGGCAGCGCGGGCAGTGGATTCTGGACATTGTCACCTCAGGCCTGGTGGAGCTGCGCTTTAAGCAGATCGCGGAAAGTCTGGATCAGCGGCTCGCGGCTGCGGCCCCGGCGCATGATCATCGAAAACGGCGCCTGATAACCGAACGTGGCCGGCAGCAGCACCCGCAAGTCGCCCTTGTCGACCCAGGCCTGGGCGTAATGCTCGGGTAAATAACCGACGTAGGCGCCAGACAAGACCAGGATCAGTTGCGCCTCCATACTCTCCACCGTCGCGGCGCTGTGCTTGAAGCCGTGGCGGGCCAGCTCGGCCTGGCTCCAATAACCGCGCCCGACCATGCGCTGCTGGGTGATGAGCTGTTCAGGGATACGCCGTTCATTGAACAGCGGGTGGCGATTACTGCAGTACAACCAATGTTGCTCGCGGTACAGCGGCATATAGACCAACCCGCTCATGCGCGTGGAAAACGCACCGATGGCCAGGTCCAGGCGGTTGTCCTGCACGCCGAGTTGCAGTTCGTAAGGGCTCATGACCGACAAGTGCAGGTGCACCGCCGGGTGCTCAAGGCTGTAGGCGCCAATGACTTCGGCGAACGGCAGGGCCTTGTCGCTGACGGTGGAATCGATCACCCCCAGGTTCAACGTGCCGCGCAATTCACCCTTCAGGGCTGCGGCGTACTGCTCGAAACCTTCGAGCTCGCCCAACAGGCGCAGGGTTTCCTGATGGAACAACTCACCCTTGCTGGTCAGGCTGAACCCGCCCCGACCGCGATGACACAGCACCAGGCCCAAAGCCGACTCAAGCTGGCTCATGTAAGTGCTGATGGCCGATGTAGAGAGATTGAGTTCGTGCTGGGCATTGGCAAATCCCTGGTGCCGGACCACGCTGACGAAAATGCGCAGCAGTTTCAGGTCGGGTAGAGCGTTGGTCATTGGGGGTTCTCCATACCGGCGTTCACTGCAAAACCTTGTGGCGAGGGGATTTATCCCCGCTGGGGCTGCGAAGCGGCCCTAAATCCTGACGCCTCGGTGTAACGGGCAAATTGAGTTGACTCTTTTTAGGGCCGCTTCGCGCCCCAGCGGGGATAAATCCCCTCGCCACAGGGTATCCATCAGGGCCAGCCTTTTCTGGACTGGAGTCTATCGCCCCGCGCCGCATTAGTTTAGAAAAATCTGAACTAAGTATTTGCCCCCAGCGATTCTTCGCGGCCACGGCTTTTCGCAGAATCGGCCCCTGATAACTAAAACAAACGATGAGGCCCTACCCGTGGACAAGATTCTTCACCAACCACTGGGCGGCAACGAAATGCCGCGCTTCGGCGGCATCGCCACCATGATGCGACTTCCCCATGTACCTACTGCCGCCGGGCTGGACGCTGCGTTCGTCGGCGTACCGCTGGACATCGGCACCTCCCTGCGCGCCGGCACCCGTTTCGGGCCCCGGGAGATCCGCGCCGAATCCGTGATGATCCGCCCCTACAACATGGCCACCGGTGCCGCACCGTTCGACTCGCTGTCGGTCGCCGACATCGGCGATGTGGCGATCAACACCTTCAACCTGCTGGACGCCGTGCGGATCATCGAGGAGTCGTACCACAAGATCCTCGAACACAATGTCATCCCGCTGACCCTGGGCGGCGACCACACCATCACCCTGCCGATCCTGCGGGCCATCCACAAGAAGCACGGCAAGGTCGGCCTGGTGCACATCGACGCCCATGCCGATGTGAACGACCACATGTTCGGCGAGAAAATCGCCCATGGCACCACCTTCCGCCGCGCCGTCGAAGAAGGCTTGCTCGATTGCGACCGCGTGGTGCAGATCGGCCTGCGGGCCCAGGGCTACACCGCCGATGACTTCAACTGGAGCCGCCGTCAGGGCTTTCGTGTGGTTCAGGCCGAAGAGTGCTGGCACCATTCCCTGGCACCGCTGATGGCCGAAGTGCGCGAGAAAGTCGGCGGCGGCCCGGTGTACCTGAGCTTCGACATCGACGGCATCGACCCGGCCTGGGCCCCCGGCACCGGCACCCCGGAAATCGGCGGCCTGACCACCATCCAGGCCATCGAAATCGTGCGCGGCTGCCAGGGCCTTGACCTGGTCGGTTGCGATTTGGTGGAAGTCTCGCCACCGTACGACACCACCGGCAACACCTCGCTGCTGGGCGCCAACCTGCTGTACGAGATGCTCTGCGTACTGCCCGGCGTGGCCCATCGCTGAGGTGTCGTCATGAACGAACGAGATCAAGTACTCAGGGCCGCCGCGGAGCTGGTGTCGGCCTTCGCTCGCAACGATCGTGACGCCTACTTCGGCGCGTTCACCGTTGATGCAAGCTTCGTGTTCCACACCCTCGAACAGCCCCTGCTGTCTCGCGACGCCTACCAGGTGTTGTGGGACCGCTGGCGGTCCGAGGACGGTTTCGAGGTGCTCTCGTGCACCTCGAGCAACGCCTTCGTCAGCCTGCAAGGAGACGTGGCGGTTTTTATCCATGACGTGGCCACCGAGCTGCGCATGCTAGGGGAGCGACACTTTAGCCAGGAGCGCGAGACCATTGTGTTTCGCCAAGAACAACAAGGCCTATGGCTGGCCTGTCACGAACATTTGTCCGCAATGCCGGAAGGGCTGCCAATCCCTTAGCAACAGGTGACACCCGCACACGACGGGCGCGCCTTTATGATCGGAGCAGATCATGCATAACAATAACGACAACAGCCTTACGCAAATCGAAACCAACGGAGTCGAACAGATTCCGGACCACGAACGAACCGCCGGCCCGGGGGATCTGTTTCGCCTGATCTTCGGCGGCGCCAATACCTTCGCCACCGCCGTGCTCGGCAGTTTCCCGGTGCTGTTCGGCCTCTCGTTCCAGGCAGGGGCCTGGGCGATCGTGCTGGGCGTGCTGGTGGGTTCGATCATCCTCGCCCCCATGGGCCTGTTCGGTCCGCTCAACGGGACCAACAACGCCGTGTCTTCCGGCGCGCACTTCGGCGTACATGGGCGGATCGTCGGTTCGTTCCTGTCGCTGCTGACGGCCATCGCGTTCTTCTCGCTGTCCGTCTGGAGTTCGGGGGACGCGCTGATCGGTGGCGCCAAGCGGTTGATCGGCGTGCCAGAAACCGACTTGAGCCTGGGCCTCGCCTACGGCCTGTTCGCCCTGCTGGTGCTGACGGTGTGCATCTATGGCTTCCGCTTCATGCTGTGGGTCAACCGCATCGCCGTGTGGGCCGCCAGCCTGCTGTTCCTGCTGGGCATCGCCGCCTTCGCGCCGGCCTTCGACAGCCAGTTCGCCGGCACCGTCGGTCTCGGCCAGCCGGGTTTCTGGGCAGCCTTCATCGGCGCGGCGCTGGTGGCCATGAGCAACCCGATCTCCTTCGGCGCGTTCCTTGGCGACTGGTCGCGCTACATCCCGCGCCATACCCCCAAGCGTCGCATCATGGCGGCGGTGATCGCCGCGCAACTGGCGACGCTGATTCCGTTCCTGTTCGGCCTCGCCACCGCCACCATCGTGGCGATCAAGGCACCGGACTACATCGCGGCGAATAACTACGTGGGCGGGCTACTGGCTGTGTCGCCGACGTGGTTCTTCCTGCCGGTGTGCCTGATTGCAGTGATCGGTGGCATGTCCACCGGCACCACGTCGCTGTATGGCACCGGGTTGGACATGTCCAGCGTATTTCCCCGGGTGCTGTCGCGAGTCAAGGCGACGCTGTTGATTGGCGTGCTGTCGATTGCCTTCATCTTCATCGGGCGCTTCGCGGCGAACCTGGTGCAGAGCGTGTCGACCTTCGCCGTGCTGATCATCACCTGCACCACCCCGTGGATGGTGATCATGATCATCGGCCTGCTGGTGCGACGCGGCTTCTACTGCCCGGATGACCTGCAAGTGTTCACCCGGGGCGAAACCGGCGGTCGCTACTGGTTCAGCCACGGCTGGAACTGGCGTGGCCTGGGGGCCTGGATCCCCAGCGCGCTGGTCGGGCTGTGCTTCGTCAACCTGCCGGGGCAGTTCGTCGGCCCGCTGGGCGAACTGGCCGGCGGCATCGACATCAGCCTGCCGGTGACCCTGGGCCTGGCTTCGGTGGTGTACCTGGTGTTGCTCGGGATGTTCCCGGAACCGAAGGCGGTGTATGGGCCGGATGATCCGCGTAACAAGAGCCAGCCGAGCGCTGACCCTGTGGCGAGGGGATTTATCCCCGCTGGAGCTCGCAGCGGTCCCAACCCTGACCCCTCGGTGTAACAGACAGATCAAGTTGACTGCCTTTGGGGCCGCTCCGCAGCCCAGCGGGGCGGTGCGACGGGTCGCTGAATCCCCTCGCCACAAAGGCAGTACACGCCCCGACTTCACTATAAAAAAAGACAATCGGAGACACGCCATCATGGCTTTGGATTTAATCGTCGTTCTCATCTACGCCGCCGGCATGATCGCCCTCGGCTGGTACGGCATGCGCCGCGCCAAAACCCGTGACGACTACCTGGTCGCCGGGCGCAACCTCGGCCCGGGCTTCTACCTGGGCACCATGGCCGCCACCGTACTGGGCGGTGCGTCCACCATTGGCACCGTGCGCCTGGGCTATGTCCACGGAATTTCCGGGTTCTGGCTGTGCGGCGCCATCGGCCTGGGAATCGTCGGCCTGAGCCTGTTCCTGGCCAAGCCGTTGCTCAAGCTGAAGATCTACACCGTTACCCAGGTATTGGAGCGCCGCTACAACCCGGCCGCACGCCACGCCAGTGCGTTGATCATGCTGGTTTACGCACTGATGATCGGTGCCACCTCGACCATCGCCATTGGCACCGTCATGCAGGTGCTATTCGGCCTGCCCTTCTGGGCTTCCATCCTGGTGGGCGGCGGCGTGGTGGTGCTGTATTCCACCATCGGCGGCATGTGGTCGCTGACCCTCACCGACATCGTGCAGTTCCTGATCATGACCGTCGGCCTGGTGTTCCTGCTGATGCCGATGTCCATCATGGACGCCGGCGGCTGGGATGCGATGGTGGCAAAACTGCCGGCCAGCTACTTCGATTTCACCGCGATCGGCTGGGACACCATCATCACTTACTTCCTGATCTACTTCTTCGGCATCTTCATCGGCCAGGATATCTGGCAGCGGGTGTTCACTGCCCGCAGCGAAGGCGTGGCCAAAGTGGCCGGCACTGCTGCCGGTTTGTATTGCGTGCTGTACGGCCTGGCCGGCGCGCTGATCGGCATGGCGGCCAAGGTGTTGCTGCCGGACCTTGCCAACGTCAACAACGCCTTCGCCAGCGTGGTCCAGACCAGCCTGCCCAGCGGCATTCGCGGGCTGGTGGTCGCCGCCGCCCTGGCGGCGCTGATGTCCACCGCCGCGGCGGGCCTGCTCGCGGCCTCGACCACCGTGGTCCAGGATCTGCTGCCCCGTCTGCGCCAAGGTCGGGAAAACACCAGCGGCGACGCCCATGAAAACCGCATCGCGACCCTGTTGATGGGCGTGGTGGTGTTGGGCATCGCTCTGGTGGTCAGCGACGTGATCAGCGCCCTGACCCTGGCCTACAACCTGTTGGTGGGCGGCATGCTGATTCCGCTGATCGGCGCCATCTACTGGAAACGCGCCACCACGGCGGGGGCGATCACCAGCATGTCCCTGGGCTTCCTGACGGCTCTGTTCTTCATGCTCAAGGATGGCCTGGACGCCAACACGCCGATCTATTACAGCCTGGGCGTGGCGCTGGTGAGCTTTGTGGTGGTCAGTCTCTTGTCGCCACGCCCGAACGTGGTGGCGAAGATGGTTTGATAGTCGGTAAACGACTGTGGGAGCGAGCCTGCTCGCGATGGCAGCGTATCAGCGAATATTCATGCTGCTGATACAACGCCTTCGCGAGCAGGCTCGCTCCCACAAGAAACGACCTGACGGGTAATCAGCGACGACGCGGCTGGCGGCGGCGTTGCTCGTCATCGGTGCGGATCGGTATCGGCTGCATGGGCGGTTCGATCAGGCCGAGCGCGACACCCAAGTCGTGAAGCCAGTTCTGGATTTTCTCTTTCATCGTGGTGCCCCCTCAGGGTCATGCGAGCGGCAGATTTCTGTGGCCCCTTCGCGTTGATAATAGTCCGATGTGCTGCGCAATGCTCGTCTCTGTTTGCAATGATCTGTTACTGAATTGATCCAAATCCCACACCCGTAGTTCAAGCCGATTGGGCCGTCGCCTCGGGCATCCGCGGCCAGGCCTGTTGCTGCAACTCGATCCAGGCATTCAGGTTGGCCCCGACCATGCCTTTGCGCCACATCAGCCAGGTCGTGGCGCTGGCGAACGGCTCGGCCAGTGGGTGCACAGCCACCCGCTCGCGACCCGGCATGCTGGCCAGCATTGACTCGGACAACAACGCCACCCCGGACCCGGCGATCACGCACGCCAGCATCCCCTGGTAAGACTCGATCTCCATCGCCCGGCCCATGGTTGCATGATCATGGGCAAACCAGGCTTCCAAGCGCATGCGGTACGAACAACCCCGGCGAAAGGTGAACACCGAACGGCCCTGGACGTCCAGCGCACTGCGCACCGGCGGATGATCGGCCTCGGTAATCACCACCAATCGCTCGTCGCACAACGGCACGCCGTCAAGCCCGGCCAGTTCCAGCGGGCCATCCACCAGCGCCGCATCGAGCCGCCCGGTGAGCAAGCCCTCGAGCAATTCGCCGCTGGGCCCGGATTGCACTTGCAGGTTCACCGCCGGATACGCCCGGTGATAACTGGCCAGCAGGTCCGGCAGATGAATCGCCGCCGTGCTGTACATGGTGCCCAGCACAAACTCCCCGGCCGGTTGCCCACCCTGCACGGCCGCATGGGCCTCGTCGTGCAAGGCAAAGAGCTTGGCCGCATAGTCCAACAGGACTTTTCCCGCAGGCGATAGCTGCAAGCGCTGACGCTCCCGCAGGAAAAGATCCACGCCCAATTGCTCTTCGAGCTGCTTGAGCCGGGTCGAAAGATTCGACGGTACCCGGTGCAGACGCTCGGCGGCGCGGGTGATGGACCCTTCCTCGGCCACGGCCTGGAAAATCCGCAACTGGCTGAACTCCACGACATTCTCCAAAAAGGAACAAGTTACTCACTATTATTCATTTTTAATGAAAGTCAATCGGTTCTAGCCTGACGGTCATTCGCCTCAATGTGGAGAACGACCATGTCGCCCCTTGTTCGCCTGCTCGCCAGCTTCATCGCCTTGATGATGGCCATGGGCATCGGCCGCTTCGCCCTTACGCCTCAGTTACCTCATCTCATCGGCGAAGGTCAGATCGACTTGACCGCCGCCGGTCTGATTGCCGCCGCCAACTACCTGGGTTATTTCCTCGGTGCATTGGACGCCATGTTCGCCCGTCGCCCGGAACAGGTACGCCGCCGCTTGCTCGGCGGCCTGTGGCTGTGCGTGCTGCTGACCTTGGCGTCGTTCTGGGCCTGGGGCTTCTGGCCGCACCTTGCACTGCGCTTCGGCACGGGCGTAGCGAGTGCGTGGGTGTTGGTGATGATCACGGCCTTGAGCCAACCCTTGGCAGCCGCGGCGGGACGGCCACGACTGGGCGCGCTGGTATTTGCCGGACCGGGGTTGGGGATTTTTCTCACAGGCCTGCTGGCCTTGGGTTCGAACCTGTTGGGCCAGACGTCCGCCACGCTGTGGCTGGTGTATGCCGGTGTGGCCCTGGCGATGCTGCTGGTGGTGCTGCCGATCCTGCCGCAACCCGCCGCAGCCGTGACCGTTGCGCCGCCGGCCGGCTCATCGTCGAACCGTGGCATTGCCCGGCTCGGCGTGGTGTACGCCTTGTACGGCGTGGGCTACATCATCCCCGCCACGTTCCTGTCGCAAATGGCCTCGGCGCAATTCCATGGCCAATGGCAGGCCGACCTGTTCTGGCCCTGCTTCGGTCTGGCCGCCGCCCTCGGTGTGCTACTGGTGAGCCTGCGCCGACCGGCTCCAAACAGCACCGGCCGCTGGTTGATCGGCACGTTATGGCTGCAGGCCGCCGGAGTGTTCGCCTGTTTGCTGGGCAGCGGGCCGGGGCTGGCGCTGGGGGTCATCCTGTGTGGCACGCCGTTCCTGGCGTGCATGCAACTGGTGATGCTGCGCTCCCGGGAACTGGCCCCCCATGCCACCCAGCGCAACGCCGGGCTGTTGACCGCCTGCTTTGCCGTGGGCCAACTCAGCGGACCGTTGCTGGCGGCGCTGAGCAGCCACTTCAGCGGAGGCCTGCAACCGGCACTGATCGTTGCCGGCTGCGGCCTGGTGCTGGCCGGTGGGTTGTTGCTACCGCGCCGGAGCGCGGTAAACCCTTGTGCCCAAACCGTCCTGCGTTGATCAGGACTGGCCAACCGAACTGAACGATGGGCTCGGTTGCGCGGCCGGCTCACGCCGCGCCAGGGCAAAATACAACACCCCGCCGAGGAAGCAGCCGGTGAACCAGGCAAAGTTGGCCATCGGTTGCAACAGCGGCGTGAAGGTGATCGCCACGCCCATCAGCGTCGCCGGCACCAACGCCTTGACCGCCGTCCAGTTGATACCGCCGCTGTAGTAATAGCGCCCACTCGGGCCGTCATTGAACAGCGCATCGACGTCAATCGACTGCTTTTTGATCAGGTAGAAGTCCACCAGCAGAATCCCGAACAACGGACCGATGAAGGCTGCCAGCACATCCAGGGTGTAATGGATCACTTCAGGATTGTTGAACAGGTTCCAGGGCGTGATGAAAATCGACGCCAGCGCAGCGATCATGCCACCGGCACGCCAGCTGATCTTGCTGGGTGCGACGTTGGCAAAGTCGAAGGCCGGCGAGACGAAGTTGGCGACAATATTGATGCCGACGGTGGCCGTCACGAAGGCAAAGGCCCCGAGCAACACCGCCACATCGTTGTCGATGCGCGCCACGGTGGCGATCGGGTCATGGAGCATTTCGCCGAACACCGGCAAGGTCCCGGAAACAATCACCACGGTGACCAATGAGAACGCCAGGAAATTCACCGGTAGCCCCCAGAAATTACCCCGGCGCACGTCAGACATGCTTCGGCAGTAGCGACTGAAATCGCCGAAATTAAGGGTCGGCCCGGAAAAATATGACACCACCAGCGCCGTCGCCACGATCACCTGACCGAACGCCTGCCAGCCGGACAGGGATTTTTCCGCCAGCGTAAAGCTGATGTTGCTCCAACCGGCCTTCCACACTATCCAACCGGCCAGCAGAAACATCACGGCATAGACCACTGGCCCCGCCCAATCGATGAAACGGCGGATCGACTCCATGCCCGTCCAGAACACCAGCGCCTGGACGAACCACAGGCTGAGGAAACCAAACCAACCCAGGTAGGACAAACCGGCAAAATGCGGCGTCGCATACACTTCCATTGTGGGAAAGAACCGCAGCACCACGATGATCAGCGCACTGGACGCCAGGTACGTCTGAATGCCGTACCACGCGACGGCAATCAAGCCGCGAATCACCGCCGGGATGTTCGCCCCAAACACGCCGAACGCCAGCCGACAGATCACCGGATACGGCACCGCCGCCTGCTGGCTAGGCTTGGCCACCAGGTTGGCGATCACCTGCACGATGCAAATCCCGCCCAATAACGCGATCAACACCTGCCAACTCGCCAACCCCAATGCGAACAGACTGGCGGCGAACACATAGCCACCGACGCTGTGCACATCACTCATCCAGAACGCGAAAATGTTGTACCAATTCCATTTCTGCGGCAGCGGGCCCAAGTCTTCGTTATAGAGGCGGGGGCTGTAGCCGTTGGGCAATTGCTCGGACATCGCGGGGCTCCTTATGAGTACCGCCGTGCCCCCGGGATGACTTGCTCACCATACTGCGCACGGGAGCCGGCATGGTTTGTATACGAAGCGCTACGCAGAATGCGTGCCATAGGCGTGGAATATGAGACAAACAGCGGTGTTTGGCAGGGTTTGATGGGCGGACAGGAAGGGACATATGCCCACGAACAGGGCGCGGATGCATGCTAAAGGTGCAGAATTTTGTATACAGCCAGATCAAAGAGTCCGACTCAGCTCTTGTGGCGAGGGGATTTAGCGACCCGTCGCACCGCCCCGCTGGGCTGCAAAGCAGCCCCAACACAGCCAAGTTCTTCTGCCTGGCACACTGAGGTGTCAGGTTTTAGGGCCGCTTCGTAGCCCAGCGGGGCGGTGCGACGGGTCGCTAAATCCCCTCGCCACAAAAGCATCTTTTTTCCACACAAATTCTGTTGTCGGCTGAAAGATCAGCTCAACTCAATGCGATCCGCATGAATGACAATCTGCCCATTCTTGTACAGCGCACCAATGGCTTTCTTGAAGTTGCCCTTGCTCACGCCAAACAGGCTGCTGATCAGCGCCGGATCGCTCTTGTCGCTGACCGGTAGGGTGCCGTTATTGTCACGCAACTTGGCGAGGATCTTGGCATTCAGGCTGGTGGCGGCTTCCTGGCCCACCGGTTGCAGGCTCAGGCTGATCTTGCCGTCTGCGCGGACTTCCTTGATGTAACCTTTTTCCTGCTTGCCTGGGCGCAGGAACTTGAAGACTTCGTTCTTGTGGATAAGTCCCCAGTGGCGGTTATTGATGATCGCCTTGAAGCCCATGTCGGTGGCCTCGGCAACCAGCAGATCCACTTCCTGCCCCGGCGTGTAGTTGGCCGGCGTCTTGTCCAGGTAACGGTCCAGGCGCGCCGTGGCGGTGATGCGGCGGGTGTGCTTGTCGAGGTAGACGTGCACCACACAATAATCCCCGGCAGTCATCTGGCGTTTCTCTTCCGAGAACGGCAGCAGCAGATCCTTGGGCAGGCCCCAGTCGAGGAACACACCGATGCTGTTGACTTCAACCACTTTCAGGCTGGCGAATTCACCGACCTGGACTTTGGGCTTTTCCGTGGTCGCGATCAGTTTGTCGTCGCTGTCCAGGTAAATAAAAACATTGAGCCAATCTTCATCTTCGCTGGGAATATCCTTGGGGATATAACGATTGGGCAAGAGGATTTCGCCGTCCGCACCACCGTCCAGATATAAACCGAAGTTCGTGTGTTTAACCACTTGCAAACTGTTGTAGCGCCCGACTAAAGCCATTTCCGAATACCCTCATTGCGTGGGCGGCATTCTACCCGGTTTTACGGCGCGATTCGTGACCGACGGGAAAGCGCCCGTCCCGGCCTCGATTTTCCAGCGTTTTACCTGTGAAGCGGCCATTCGTCAGGCAGACGCCGCTCGGTGCGGCCGATCCGCACAGACCGCCCGGCGTTATATTTCCCGCTCGGTTGTTATTTAAAACAGTGGCTTAGGGCATTGATTGGGGCTTAAATCCGCCAATCGTCCAGTCTCATCCAGATCAATCAGCGGGATATGAGCCAAGCAAGGGTCATGTATTTCCTGTACGATGCCTGGCCCAATTAATTATCGACAGGTTAATGGCCGCCATGCGTGTAAAAGCATCCAACAGCAAAGCAAAGCCAGCTCCAGCCGTTGAAACCAGCGAATCGATCAACGACCAGATCGCTGCGTTCCTCAAGTCCGGCGGTGAAATCCAGCAAATCGCCAAAGGCGTCAGCGGCCAGACATTCGGCCCGTCCAAGCAAATCAGCCTGGGCAAAAAGTAATCCCCGCATCACCTGGTCCCAAAGCGCTTTGAGCTTCGAAGCGCTTGGACTGGAACCTCCCCCGCCACACATCCCACTCGTAAAAATCGACGAACGGCCTTCACCGCCGGGTATTCGCCGGTATGCTTGCACCTCTCTAGCTCAAGTGTTCTAGCTCAAGTGTCCGAGCTTGTCCTGCTCCTCGCTAATTCACGGAGTGAAGCATGCGTATCCCCATTGCCCTGCTGAGCATCAGCCTGCTGGCCTGTCCGCCTGTCCACGGACAGATCTTCCAGCGCGAACTCGGCGACTTCGACCTCAAGCTCGGCACCAGCCCCAGCCGCAGCATGGCCCAAGGCCTCGTCACGCCTTCGAGCACCGGCTCGTTTCACGGTGGCCTGGACCTGAGTCACGACAGCGGCTGGTACTTTGGACAATGGTCACCCAGCGCCGGCCTGACCTCCTCCGCCGATCTCGAGGTGGATTCCTACATGGGGTTCAAGCATCCCTTCGACCAGACCCTTGGCTACGAAGTCGGCATGATCCACTACAGCTACCCCACCGTCGACACCCTCGACAGCCAGGAGCTCTATGGTGGCCTGACCGTGCTCGGCAGCCGTTTCGGCGCCGCCCTGAGCAACGATCCAGACAAACAGAACAGCACGCTGTTCGCCGACCTGGGCGGTAACGTGCCGTTCGGCATCGGCGTCAGCGCCAAATACACCACCCATCAGCTCAACACACCGGTTTCGGTCGAGAACGGCTATGTAGGCAGTTTCAGCGACTGGTCGTTGAAAATTTCCCGTCCGTGGCGCGGCATCGATCTGGACCTGATCTACAGCGACTCCAGCCTCAGCGGCAGCAGCTGTTCGGCCTACTCCGGCCATAACAGCGAATGCGACGGCCTGCTGACCCTGAAGATGGCCCATCCGTTTTACTAAGGGTTACGTATTCAATCGGCTGAACTGCCGCGCGCCTGCCATGCTCAAACAAAACACCGATGGCTTCGCAAGGACTCGCTCATGTCGCGCCGGCTTACACGCACCGTCACGTTTATCGCCTTCCTGCTGTTGCTCACAGCCTGTACCCGCATCGGCCTGGCCTACCGCAACCTCGACCTGATCATCCCCTGGACCCTCAACGACTACCTGGAGATCAACGGCGAGCAAAAAGACTGGTTCAACGAACGCCTCAAGGAGCACCTGAGCTGGCACTGCACCACGCAACTGCCCGGTTACCTCGATTGGCTGGACCGCTTGAAGACCATGGTCCAGACCGACCAGGTGACCGATGAAGCCCTGCAACAGCGTACCGAGGAAGCCAAGGCCGCCATTGCCGAAACCGCTCGGGAAATCACGCCATCAGCCATCGAGTTGCTGCAAGGTCTGAACGACGAACAAGTCGACGACATGGACGCCGCATTCACCAAGGACCAGCGCAAGCGCCAGCAGGAATACCTCAAGCCGTCGCTGCAACAGCAGATCCAGGAACGCAGCGAGCGCATGGAAAAACGCCTGAACGACTGGCTCGGCCCCCTCAACATCGCCCAACGCCAGCGCGTGGTGGCCTGGTCCACCGCCCTGGGCGACCAGAACCAGCAATGGATCGCCAACCGCGCCCACTGGCAAAACCAGTTCAGCGCCGCCGTGGCCCAGCGCCACGCCCCCGACTTTCCGAAACGCATCGAGCAACTGCTGGTCAACCGCGAAAGCCTCTGGACCCCGGCCTACCGCGAGGCCTACAACAACACCGAAGCCCAGGCCCGCAGCCTGCTGGTAGACCTGATGGCCGACAGCACCCCGCCCCAGCGCGAACGGCTGCTGAAGAAGATCGACGGGGTGAAGAAAGATTTCAGTGATTTGAAGTGCCTGAAAGGCGCAAAAAGCTGAACGAACAAGCTCTCAAAAACACTGAGACCCCATGTGGGAGCGAGCCTGCTCGCGATAGCGGAGTGTCATCCTGCATACATGGCGACTGACACACCGCTATCGCGAGCAGGCTCGCTCCCACAAATGTTGTGTACAACCCTCAGGCAATCTGCGCCTTCGAAGCCAGATCATCAAAGGTAAACTCATCCAGCGCATCCTCCTGCTCATCCAACACCTGGCGCGGATGATCATTACCAGGAATGCTGCTGTCGATCAGGCTCAACAAGCGCGAACCCCGTACCGTCAGCACGAAATTCTCGCCATTGCCGCCCTCTTCCTCCGGCCGAGGCTCAATGAAGCCACGCTCCAGCAGCAACTTCTCATACTCCCCGGCGACCGCCTTCAGATGATCGAGATTCTCTATCTCCTCGCCTGCGGCCGCCTTCGCCGCCGCGTACTGCTCCGCATAAGGCCGAGGGGTAAAACTGTGGCCGGCGCCGTTCTGCACTTCGTGCAACAACCGTTCGATCAAGTCCCAGTTATAAGTCGTCATCCTGGTCCATCCTCCAAAGAGTGAGATGTCTACTCAAGTTGTGACCGAGGCGCCACGCCACCGTTCAGCCAGGCTTCCAGGCGGACCGTCGCGCCAACCGACCAACGGTCTGTCGAATTCATCCAGGGCCAGACGACCACTGGTTGAAACGCCCTGCCTCCAGGAGAAATCACCATGAACGTAGAGAATCATCCAGTCGTCTCGCGGGAAGAATGGCTCAAGGCCCGCCAACAACACCTGGCCCACGAAAAAGCCTTCACCCGCGAACGGGACAAACTCAGCGCCGAACGCCGCGCCCTGCCCTGGGTCAAGATCGACAAGCCCTACCGCTTCCAGGGGCCTGACGGCGAACTCAGCCTGGCCGACCTGTTCGGCGGCCGCAGCCAACTGATCGTCTACCACTTCATGTTCGGCCCCGGTTGGACAGAAGGCTGCCAAGGCTGTTCCTTCCTCTCCGACCACATCGACGGCGCCAACCAACACCTGGCCCACCACGACGTCGCCGTAGTAGCCGTCTCCCGCGCGCCGTTCGCCGAATTCCAGCCATTCAAACGCCGCATGGGCTGGGCCTTCGACTGGGTCTCCTCAAACGGTTGCGACTTCAACTACGACTTCGGCGTCAGCTTCAAAGCCGAAGACACCGCCGCCGGTAAAGCCACCTACAACTACGAAAAAACCGACACCGCCGAAGGCGAACTCCCAGGCCTGAGCGTCTTCTATCGCAACGAAGCTGGCGAGATCTTCCACACCTACTCAACCTACGCGCGAGGTCTGGACATGCTGGTCGGCACTTACCAATACCTCGACCTGGCGCCCAAGGGGCGTAATGAGGACGAGATCATGGATTGGGTGCGACATCATGATAAGTACGAGGACGCCAAGCCCAACGGGTGCTGCCACGGTTGATGCAGAGCATTCACCTACCGCCCAGTCGAGCAAAGCTCCCTGTGACGAGGGGGCTTGCTCCTGCTCGACCGAACAGCAGACGCGCGGTCACCCGTTTCGCATTGGCTAACCAGATCAGAGGCTGGGTGCGCTCGTAACAAGAATGCGCTGCTGAGGCTGTGTGGTGTCATAGACCTGCAGTTCACAGCCCTGACCCACAAACTGAAACTCCGCCAGATAAACCTTACCTTTCTCCGGCGTGAACTTGGTGTTGATCGGACCACAGCGGTAGCCATGGTTGATACTCTCACCGCTGGCGTAACCCGATACCTCGAATGGCTGATCGGGTCAGCTTGTACTTCCAACTGAGGGAAGTGCTTCAAGGTCGCGCTGTGAGTCGCTTCGTTAAGCTTGGCTATCCAGCCAAACACTTTGCCGCGACCGGAATCCACTACGATTCCCTGCACATCCAGGCGCTGGTCGGGATCCGTTGCGCGTCTGATCGAAAACTCCACTGGGACGACGTTGCCGGTCGCTTTCATGATGACCTTGGCGTGTTGGGCGTCGGCGGTCACTTTGTTTTGCTGGAGTTGGATGCCGTTGTTGAGCAGGGTTGGGGAAGAATCTCGGACGTTGGATTTGCAGCCTAGTAGCGACAAGATCAGGCTCAACATAAGCAGTGTGGTTTTTTTCATTAATGCTCCTAACACGTTATTAATAGTTAAATAAAAGCAGAGAGAGCCACACTCAATCGCATCCTCTCGATAATGTATAGATTAAACCTAATGAATCCACGCTATGATGCAGGGATAGTTGAGAACACCTCAGAGTCAGAAACAGGCCACACTTGAAAGTCGAGCCGTTTTTTCAGTCAACACTTCCAACATCTAACCCCAACAAAAATCAGGTGAAACACTATAAACAACCCCGACAGAATCGAGAATATTTCTAACCCGCAAAACTTCCTCAGCCCGCCCAGAAAAAACAAGGAACTCACCTTCCTGAAGAGCCTTTCTAGATATTAAAAAATTTGAGCCCATCACCTCAGACACGGCCCTGATATGAGCCCGATTTTTATAGTCCCCACTACACCTAACCTCGTAAACTGTCTCGTCAACCTTAACATCCGAAATTTTCGTTGTCACTACTGACCAACCGCAGCTAGAACACTTCAATCCTTGCGTACTTGCCTGCCTGAAGACCTCCAACCTTCCCCCACACTGTTCACACACCATAGAGTTTATTTCTTTCATTTCGGCCCACCGGGATTGAATATTTTAAACGTCCCTTGATTTGATAGATCGGGAGTATTGAACAGCGGGGAATTAGGATTAGACGAATAACGCGGAGCGACTACCATCTGACCATTACTATAAGCCCAAACCAAATTAGTTGGTGCCTTCACCGGAACCCCCATCTTATTTGCTAGATTCTGAGCAAATCCAGTATCACATGCCCCAGTATCACACGACAACAATCGGATAGGTTGCCCATTGTATCCAGGATTATTCTCTATAAGCCTGGATACAACCCGCTGGTCGGCCATGATCGTTCCATTAGGGGTAACGATTTCGATTTTCTGTTGACTTCCATGGGCTATCACGTCAAAAAAGCCGTCTGGATCAACATCTGCTCTTTTTGAAGCATTTCTAAAGAATAGGTCCGTATCACCCATAAAGTTTGCCGGACCAGGAGCCGCCTCATTAGTTTTAGCAGCCCCACCTTTAATACCATAGAAACTAGCCAACGTCGCAGTAAGTGTGCTAAGCGTCATTGCAGTATCGTAACGACGCTCTACTTCCTCGCGGCTCAACCCAGACTCTTTTGTCAAGGCCGTAATTACCGCATCCCTTGTAATGTCTTCTTGTCCTAAACCTTGCAGCACCTTTTCAAGGTTCTCCGCATCTGCGGGATACAAGTCCTTATAAATCAGGCGGTAGGAAACACTTTTTCCATATTGTGAAAGAGCGTCTTGAGCTTCCGCAACCAAAACTGCACAAGCTCCCGAGGCTTTATTCCCCGTTGTACATATCGATGCGATGGCAGCATCTCGGTCTTTATCAATCTGTTTGATCGAGGCCAGCTCGGCCTTTTCCTCATCAGTCAGAAAGTTTTTATGCTCAAGAACGGCTTTTCTTGTAGCTTCATGAAGACTGAGATAGTTATTTTCTACCGCATTTTTTCCGGCCAATGCCGCCGCTACCGCGTCCAGAGAACCGTTCCCGGCCGATGCTCCACCGATGCCGGCAACCAGCGTAGCTAAGCTGGAAATGGTTTGCTTCTGTTCAGGAGTAAGTTGTTCATTACTGACGTCGCCGTACAGCTCTTCTTTAATAATCCGAGCCGTTTCTTCAGCCGCAACCGCCCCTACCGCTCCAGCTAACGCAGAGTTACCGCTGGCCTTGGCAACCAATGCACCAAGTACCGCGTGCGCCATCAGGTTAGCTGTCGGATCGCCGTCAGTAGCATCTCTGATCTCTTGAGCGATATAAGGCGCTGCAGCGCCACTTAAAGCACCAATAATATTGCCACTCAGCACGCCTTGTACGATAGAAGTAATCGCCTGAGATGCCTTCTGGAAGCTGCTCCCCATCCCATAGTCGCGTTGGACCTGCTGGCTGATTTGCTCGTCTGTCGGATTAATGATCCCCTGATCTTGAAGCTTCTGAATAGCGACTTTCGACGCTTCACTATCCTTCTTCTTAGCCTCGTCAATCTTCGCCGCAGCAATTGCGTCCCCTACACCTTTCACCAACTCCACCGAACTCTTCACCAGCTCGATGCGGTCATTCATCGCATCTTCATCAGGCTTATCAAGCTTCTCGTTGGCATTCGCCGTGTCGCGGTTCAACCCGACCACATCCTTCGCACCTTCCGGATTGCGAACGATGATCGTGCCTTCACTCACCGCACTACGCGTGTGGCTCTTATCCGATTCACTGAGGGAGATCCCGTACAACCCACCCATCGAGGCTGAAGCGCCGGCGCCGCTATAGCTGCCCGAGATGCTGGCACCTGCGGATTGGGCGTGGATTTCGCTGATGTTCTTGATATCGGTGGCGATGAGCCGGTCGGTGATCAGCGTGTTCTTGTCGGCCGAAGCATCGCTGGCGATCACACCGCCTTCGAGGGTGGTGGTCTTGCCGACATCGACCGTGTAGCCGCCCTTGCCGGCGAAGAGACCGGTCTGGTCCGTAACCGCTTTGTATTCACTGTTCATGTTGCCCGCAGCCACGTTTGCCGAGGCCGCGACAGGTGTGCCGTAGCAGAACGGTGGAATGCAGATGCTGGCACCGAAACCGCCGCTGCTTTGTTTGCTCTTCTGGTCCTGGGTGTCCTGACGGGAAACGATGTTGAGGTTGCCGTCGATCAGCGCATTGATTTCGTCGGCATGGACCTGAGCCCCTGCCAACGTCGTGTCGCCGCCACTGCGCAGCAACAGCGAACCGGTATTCACCGTGCTGTTGACCTGGGTGACGGAGCTGCCGTTGCCCATGCCTTTTGCGAGCTGGGCGCCCAGGTCCAGGGTGAAGCCGTTTTGCTGGCCGATGTTGAAGCTGGCACCAATGGCGGTTTTGTTGTTGCTGTTGTGGTTGGACCAATCGGCGGTGTTTTGCGCGCTCTCCAAGATGATGTTGTTACTGGCAAGCAACGACGTGTTGCCCGCCTTGATGCTGCTGCCGATAACGTGGAGATCACCATCGTTTGCCGCCGCATTGCCATTGGCAATGATGGATAAGGTACTGCCCGCATTGAGGGTGCTTTGCTTGGCGGTTTGGCTGGCGTAGTCGCTGGTGCTTTTGCTGTGGGTGCTGGCGAGTTCGGTGCCGATTTTGATCAGCGAACCGTTGCTCGCGGTTCCGCCCTGTTTATCGGCGAAGCCGGTTTTCTGGGCATTCGCGTCTTCCGTCATACCCCCGAGGTTGTAGGCCGCCAAGGCTGCCTGGGCGAGTTTCACCGCTTTGAGGCGAGGGTCATCCGTATCCTTCGCGGCCTCGACGGAGGAGCGAATGGTGTTGACCGTATCGATGATCGCACCACCGACGACACGACCAACCGCCAGGCTGTTGGCCTTGTCGACGGTGCTTTGCGTCGCCGTTTCCATGCCCGCTGCGATGGTGACATTCGAGCCACGCAGGCTCATGTCCTTGGTGCTGACCAAGTCACTGGCGATGACGTTGAGGTCGCCGCCCGCCACGAGGCTGACGTTGCCTTTGCTGGAACCTATGGTGCTGCCGGTTAACGTGGTTTGTGACGCCGTGCCGTTGTGTTTCTGGTTACTGATCGACAGGTGCTGGTTGCCGGTGATGTCATCGAGGCCCAGGTTGTTACCCGTCAATACACCCGTCAGGTCGCGATTTTTCTCCTTGTGCATTTGGGTGCGGGAAAAGGTGTTTTCTGCCGCGTCGATGGTCAGGTCACGTCCCGCACGTATCGTGAGGTCGTCGGTGCTGACCAATGCCGAGCCGGTGACAGTGGCATCGCGTTTGGCAACGACGGCGATGGTGTCGCCCGAGATCATGCTGCCGACGGCGGTGGTCTGGGTTTCGGCCAACTGGTCCTGGACCTTGCTCGACTTCAAGCCACCCCAGCTGCTTTTGCTTTGTTTGCGCTCGTGCCGTGCGCTGTTGGAATCGGTGACCGCGAGAATTTCTACGTCGTTACCAGCACTCAGGCCAACACTGCCTTTTTCCGACGTGACGTTACTGCCCTTGATCGTCAGGTCATTGCCGGCGCTCAACACATTGTTGCCACCGGACGTCACCGAACTGGCCACGTTGGTTACGGAACTGGTCTCATCAAGCCGGAATTTCTTCCCGGAAGACGACTTCTTGGTTTTGCTATAGAAGCTGTAGTCCGAATCCTCGGCCGATTGCAGCACCAGGTTCGCGCCCGCCACCAGATAGGCTTCATCCCCAGCATTGACCTTGCTGGCAATCAACTCCAGATCCTTCCCGGCACTGAGCGCCACATTCCCACCCGCGGTCACGCTGGTGGACACCTGACTCACATGGTCTTCCTGAGCCGTAACCTTCTTGGTCTTCCCATACGAATGCTGCTCATCCGCCGCCGACGCCAACGTCAGATCACCCACCGCGCTCATGCTGATATCGCGCTTGGCATCGATCTGGCTCGCAACCGCCGTCAGATCACGCCCTGCCTTCGCCGTCAGGTCGCGACCGATGTCCAGGCTGGAGCCGTATTGCTTGATGTCTTCATCACGATGCAGACCGCGGGTCCCACTGGCGACGCGTTCGGCCGAGGTGAGGTTGACATCGCGGGTGGCGCTCAGGGTTGTGTCGGCACCGCTCTTCAGCACCCCACCGACGTTGTTGATGTCACGCCCGGCGTTGATGGTCAGGTTGTTGGCGGCTTCGATGCGGGCGGCGCTGTCGATGAAGTCGGTGCGTTCACTGCGGTAACCGCTGTCGCTTTCGTGGGTGGTGACGGTGCGTTCGTTGATCACATCGCCGTTGGTGGCGGTAAGCGTGACGTCGCGTCCGGCGATGATGCCGCCGGCCTTGTTGACGAGGTTGTTGCCCGCCAGCAGGTCGAGGCGGTTACCAGCTTCCACCAGGCCGCTGTTGACCAGGTCATTGGTGGCTTTGGCCGACAGGTTGTTGCTGGCGCGCAGGGTGCCGGCGTTGTTCAGGTCCTTGCCGGCGATCAGGGTTACGTCGCTGCCCTGGATCAACGCGCCGTTGGCCGCGAGGCGATTGTTGGCGTTGGCCAGGTACAGCACCGGTACCAGGACTTGCTCACCGTTGATCTCGGCGTTTTCCATCCAGACGATGTCGTGGGTCAGGGCCGCGACTTGTTCGGAGGTGAGGCTCACGCCCAGGGACAGGTTGAGTTCCTGTTTGCTGGCGATGGCGTTGTTCATCAGGTACTTGAACATGTCCTCGTTGGAGGTCTGGCCGTCGATGAAGCGTTGGCCCGTGCGGGCAACCACGGCTTGCTGGATCAGGGTCTGCTCATAGAGGCCGTCGCCCAGGCGCTTGGCGCTCTGGTCCGGGTCGTAGCCGAGGTTCTGCAGCAGGTAGTCCGAGCTCATGAAACTCTTGAGGTCGGTAAGCACCGGGTTGGTTTCGATCAGGTATTTGTGCGGGTTGGCCGCCACAGTGCTGGTGGGCAGGCCCTGGACACGGTTGAGCGTGAAGTCGGCGCTACGGCCGGGCAAGGTGCCTGTCACGGTAGCGCCCGAGGTGCTGGTGTCGAGGCTGCTGGCCTGGTTGGCGATGTTGGCGGTTTGGCTGTCAGCGACGCTCAGGTCGAGACTGCTGGCGGTGGGTTGGGTGATGTTCCCTACACCTGGATTCCGCGCCTGGCCGGTGGGCAGTACCTGTTGGCGCTGGGCCGTCGTCAGGCTCGCGCTACTCAGGGTCCAGCTCTGCGGGCCGCTGGCGGCCGGCGTGCTACTACCCTGCCCGCTCAGGCGGAACAGGCCGTTCTGGCCGGTGGGCAGGCTGAAACCGGGCAAGGCGACCGGGTTGACCTGCTGTTGCGCCAGGTTGGGGGCAGTTGTTGATTGAGGGTGATGCGGGTCGAGTATTGGCTGCCTGCCGCCGCCGTGCTGGTGCGTGGGCCGCTACCAATGTAGCTGTAGCCCGGGCGTACGACGCTGTTGTCGATGTTGTTCTGGGTCGAGATGTTGACCGCGCCACCGGCCTGGATTACGGCTGCGTAGCTTTGGTCGCCGCCGGCGAGTTGGGTGGTCTTGCCCAGGTTCAGCTCGGCTTCCGTCATGCCGATGAAACTGGCGATACCCGCTTCAAGGCCACTGAGGTTATTGACGTTATAGCCAGCGCTTTCATACCAGTACTTATTGGTGAAATTGCTGGCCGCGGTGTACCAGGCACCGGCACCGCTCACTCGTTCGGAACGGAATACTCGGGTGGTTTGTGTCTCGCCGGTTTCGACGCCACTGTTGGTCAGGTTGGCCAGTGACGCGGTCAGGTTGCCGCCACTGGCAATGGTGCTGCTCTGGTTCAGCAGATCGCCGCCACGCAGGGTCAGGTTGCCACCCGCTGTAATACTAGAAGCCGCGCTGGCTGCGGTGACTTCGGTTTTTTCGCGTTGCAGCAACTCCCAGACATGGTTCTGCTTGCCGCTGCAATCCCCGGCGTTATAGCCCTCGATACAAGCTATTTCGTAGATTTTGGCGGTGTAGATACCGCCGTTGCCTACGGTCAGCAAGGTCCGGATGTTTTGGATCGTGCTGGCCGCCAGGCTCATGCTGGCGTCGCTTTGGATCGAGCCGGACCGGTTGAGGATGCTGCTCGCCAGCGCGCCCTGGCCGTTGCGGTCAACGGTGAGGTTGCCCAGGCTGTAAATATTGGCGTCGAGGTTGTTCAGCGTGTCGACCCGCAGGCCCATGTCGGCGCCGCTGAAGATCAACCCTTGATTGTTCGTCAGCAAACCGGTCGTGACGGTCAGCCCCTGACCGCTGCCCAACGTCCCGAAATTGTTCAGCCCAACGGCGTTGACCACCAGGTTGCCAGCGGAGGTCAGCCGACCGACGCTATCCAGTTGTCCCCTGACGTTGACGGTAGTGGAGCCACCGCCGGCGATGCTGGAGTTGGCGCTGTTCAGGCTTACTTGCGCAGCGCTAAGCCCCAGAGTGCCCTGGCTGCTCAGGCGACCAGCGCCCCAGTAAGCGCCGCTCAGGTCGATGTTCACGCTGCCATTACTGGCAAGCAGGCCTTCGTTGAACCAGTTGACCCCGCTACCGGTGAAGCTGTCGGAGGCCAGCAGTTGACCACTTGCGGTCTGGGTGAAGTTGTTGACGTTGACGTTCAGGCGCCCGGCCTGGATGACGCCGCTGTTGCTCCACGTGTCGGTGCTGATGGTCAGGCCGCCACGGGTGACGAGCGTGCCGCCGGCGGCGATGAGATTTGCTGTGGAGATGTCGAACGTGCCGGTGCCCACGTGCAGCAGGCTGCCAGCAGTGTTGAGGAAGCTGGCGGCGCCCAGCGTGAGGTCGGTGTTGGCGGTTTCCAAGGTACCGTTGCGGTTATCGAACAGCCCACCAATCTGGAAATCGGTCTTGCCGCCCGCACCCAACGCCCGCAACTGCCCCGTCTGGTTATCCAGGCTCGCCGCCTTGATCGCCAGGGTGCTGTCACTCTCGATGATGCCCAGGCGGTTGTTCAACGCACCGGTGAGGTTCAGATCGATCTGACTACCGGCAATCTGCCCGTCGTTGTCGCCGCTGTTGTCGAAATCGTTGGCGGTAACGCTGACCTTGCCCTTGGCATACAGGCCGCCGTTGCGGTTGTCGAAGTTGCGGGTGGTGACGCTGGCATCGCCGGTTTGCGCCGAGATACGGCCGCCGTAGTTGTCGAGGCCACCCAGGGCGATCAGGTTCAGGCGCTGGGCCTGGGTGATGCCGCCCTGGCGGTTGTTGTTCAGGTCGTAGCCGTTTTTCAGAACGCCGCTGAGTTGGGTGGTGAGCAAACCCTGCAGGCTGGCGAGCACGCCGCCACGGTTGTCCAGGTTGCGGGCGACGACCATCAGGTCGCCGGCCTTGGCCTGGAGGCGACCGCTCTGGTTGTCGAGGTCGTTGGTGACGGTCAGGGTCATGGCGCCCTGGCTCTGCACGGTGCCTTTGCCATTGGTGAGGCTGGCGGCGTCGATCTGCACGCCGCCGTTCTGGCTGTAGATCAGGCCATCGGCGTCGTTCTGTACCATGCCGGTGCTGGTCAGGACGAGTTGATCATTGGCGGCGACGGTGCCCCGGTTGCGGTTGTCCAGGCCAGCGGTGAGCAAGGTCAGCAGACCTTGGCTGACAATCTGGCCGCCCTGGTTGGTGATCTGCGTGGCGCGCTCGACCCGCAGCGGGCCGGCGCTGGCGAGTTTGCCGTTGGTGTTGGTCAGGGCCCCGAGCAGGTCGAGGGTCACGGCGGCGTTGCCGATCAGCTGGCCGCCGGTGTTGTCCAGAGTGGTGCCGGTGAAGCTCAGGGCATTCTGGGCGTTGACGGTGCCGCCGGCGTTGCCGAGGATCATGGCGTTGATGACCAGGGCATTGCCGCTGTCGATCAAGCCGCCCTGGGCGTTGTTGAGCAGACCGCCGCTGACGGTCAGGGTCTGGTCGCCGCCGCTGGAGAGGATGCCACCGCCGTTGTCCAGGCTGGCAGCGCTGACGGTCAGTTGTTTCTTGCCGACCAGTGCGCCGGCATTGCCGTTGAGCAGCGCCCCGCTGAGGGTGGCGCTGACGTCCTCGTCGCGGCTCGACAGGGTGCCGCTGTTGCGGTTGTCCAGACTTGCAGCGGTCAGGCCCAGGCCCTTGAAGCCGGACAGCAGACCACCCTGGTTGATGACGTCGCGGGCGCCCAGGGTCAGTACGCCGTTGCTGATCAGTTGGCCGGCGCTGTTGTCCAGGTCGCGGGCGCTCAGGTCCAGGCTCTGGCTGCTGGAGATTTCGCCGTGTTGGTTGTTCAGGTCTCGCAGGTGTTTGAGGCTGAGAACACCGGCGGTGGTGATGAGGCCGGCGCTGTTGTTGAGGTCGCCGGTGGCGGCGCCGAAGTCGATGGCGATGGCACTACCGAGCAACGAGCCTTGCTGGTTGTTCAGGCCGCTGGTGTTGACGGTCAAGGCATCGGTGGCGCTGATCAGCCCGTTGCCCTGGTTGTTCAACTGGCCGCTGAGGGCCAGGTCGAGGTTGGCGCGGCTGGTCAGGGTGCCGCCGTTGTTGTTCAGGTTTGCGGCTTCGACGTCCAGCGCGGCGGCGGCGATCAGACCCTTGAGGTTGGTCAGGGCGTTATCGACGCGCAGGGTCAGGGCCTGGTTGCTCAGCAGTTTGCCGTTGTCATTGTTCAGGCTTTGCGCAGCCAGGGTGAACGCCTGGGCGCTGGAGATTTCGCCGCCGTCGTTGTTGACGGCCTTGAGGTTCTTGAGCATCAACAGCGGTGCGTTGATCAGGCCGCCCTGGTTGTTGAGTTGGCCCTGGTTGAGGTCCAGGGTCAGGGCCGTATTGCTGAAGAGTTGACCGCCCTGCTGGTCCAGATCGGTGACGCTGGCGGTGAGTGCGCCGTTGCTGGCGATGCGGCCGCCGTTCTGGTTGGTCAGTTTTTGCGTGGTCAGGTCGAGGCTGGCAGCGCTGGTCAGGCGGCCGGACTGGCTGTTGTCGAATGCACCGGTCTCGACCAGCACGCCTTGCTTGCCGCTGATGGTGCCACTATTGCGGTTGTCGAGGCTGGCGCTTTTGACGGTGAGGCCGGCGTCGGTGACGATCTCGCCGCCCTGGTTGAGCAAGGCATTGTCGAGCTGGAGCCCCAGTGCGCCAGCACTGGAGACGCTGCCCAGGGTATTGGTGAGGCTGGCCGCCGTCAGCGTCAACGCGCCTTCGGCACTCAGTACACCCTGGGTGCTATTCATGTCGCCAGACAGGTCGACGGTAAGGTCTTTCTGGCTCAACACCAAACCGCCGCTGTTATCCAGCGTCTTGCCCGTCAGGCTCAGGCCAGTCTTGCCCGACAACTGACCCTTGGCGCGGTTGAGGACGTCCTTCACCGTCAAGGCCAATGCGCCGCTGGCGAGCACCTGGCCGCCATCACTGTTGTCCAGAGCATTGCCGATCAGGGAAATGTTTGACTGACCCGAGAGTTCACCACCACGGTTATCGATCGAATCGACCTTCAGGGTCAGCGCGTCGGTGGCGCCGACCAACCCAGCGTGGCGGTTGTCCAGCGACGTGCCGGTAAGGGTCAGGCTGCCGAGGGCGATCATCTGGCCGCCCTGGTTGTTGACGCTGGCGACATCGGCCGTAACGGCGGCTTTGCCGGCAATCTGACCGGCCGTGTTGTCCAGGCTCGCGGCCTCGATGTGCAGATCACCATCGGCGATCACGGCAGCGTCGCGATTGAGCAGTTGCCCGTCCACACTCAGGACCAGCGCGCCACGACTGCTGATCAGGCCACCGGTGCTGTCCAAACTGGCGCTGTGGCTGTCGACGGATTGCGCGGAAATCAGCCCCTTGACGCTGTTGAGCACTTGATCGATGCGCAGGGTCAGGGCCTGGTTGCTGATGAGTTTGCCGTCACCGTTGTCCAGGTTTTGCGCGGCCAGGGTGAATGCCTGGGCACTGGAGATTTCGCCGCCCCGGTTGTCGACGTTCTTGAGGTTCTTCAGCACCAGAACCGGCGCGGTGATTACGCCCTTGAGGTTGTTCAATTGGCCGTGGTTCAGGTCCAGGTTCAAGGAGGTCTTGCTGAACAGCTCACCGCCCTGCTGATCGAAACCGCTGACGCTGGCGGTCAGTGCCTTGTCACTGGCAATACGACTGGCAGCGCCGTTGCTGACTTGGCTGGCGGTCAGGTCGAGGGTGTCGCCGCTGACCAGATACCCACCCTGGGTGTTGTCGAAAGTGCCGGTGGTGACGCGGGTCGCGCCTTTGGCGCTGAGCAAGCCGTTTTGCTGGTTGTTCAGGCTCTGGCTGGTGACGGTAAGGCCGGCATCGGTGGTGATGGAACCACCCTGGTTGACCAGGGCGCCGACGGTGGTGAGTGCCAACGCGCCGACACCGGTGAGACTGCCGTCGGTGTTGTCGAGGCTGCCGGTATTGGCCGTCAGTGTGCCTTCGCTGCTGATCAGGCCGGCAATGTTGGTCAAGGCGTTGTCGAGACGAATGTCCAGGCCTTGGCGGGCGACGAGGCTGCCGCCGCTGTTGTCCAGGCTTTGTCCGGTGACGGTGCTGGTGCCGGTGCTGAACAGAAGGCCCTTGGTCTGGTTGATGATCGCCGCTACTTTCAGGCCCAGGTCGGTGCCAGCCAGGACCTTGCCGTTGTCGCTGTTGTCCAGGCGCTGGCCGTCGATGTCGATGCCGAGCGAACTGGAAATCTCCCCGCCACGGTTGTCCACGGCATCGACGTCGAGTTTCAGCGCTTTTGTCGCGCCTACCAGACCGCCGTTGCGGTTATCCAGGCTCTGGCCGCTGACGGTCAGCAAACCCTGGGCAACCAGTTCACCACCTTGGTTGGTCAGTTGGGCGACGTTTGCGGTGAGGTCGGTCTTGCTGGAAATACGCCCGCCGGTGTTATCAACGCCAGTGGTTTCCAGGCGCACCGGGCCGCCGGCGCTGAGCAGGCCGCCGGCGTTATTCAGTTGCGTGCCATCCACGCGCAGCGCCGCCTGACTGCTGAGCAGGCCTTGTTGACGGTTGTCGAGCTCGACGACTGTCAGTTGCATGTCCTTGGCGGAACGGACTTTGCCGGCGCGGTTGTCCAGGGTATCGCTGCGCAGGGTCAAGCGGTCGTTGCCGGTCAGGCTGCCGCCCCGGTTGTCCAGGCGAGCGGACTGCACATCAACGACGCCTTTCGCCCCGACGCTACCTTGCCGGTTATCGAACAGACCACCGATACGCGCCGTCAGACTACCGTCGCTGACCAGACTTCCCCCTAGGGTATTGTCCAGACTGGCAGCAGTGACCGTCAGCATCGCACCGGAACCCAGCACGCCGTTCTGGTTGTTCAGGGCACCGATCAAACCGATGTTCAGTGCCACGTCGCCAGTGAGCTGGCCGTCGCTGTTATCCAGGGTGCTACCGGTGAGCTGGGTGGTCGCGGCGCTGGAGACTTCGCCGGCGTGGTTATTCAACTGCCCGACAGTGGCCGTGAGGTTGCCATTGCTGCTGACGACGCCTTGGGTGTTCAAGAGTGTGTCGGCGGTCACGGTCAGCGTTTTGTTGCTCAGTACCCGACCGCTGTTCCGGTTATCCAGGGTTCCGGTTTTGACCGTGCTGGCCTGCCCAGCACTCAAAGTCCCGCCCTGGTTGTTCAGGGTTTGCGCCACATTGGCCGTCAGGTTGCGGCTGGCGATCACGCTCTTGCCGCTGTTGTTGAGATTCTGCGCGGTGAGGCTGACATCGCCCCCTGCATTGCGAGTGTTGTCCGCATTGACCCCAGCTTCGATGACGCCGTTGTTGGTCAACTGCCCGCCGCTGCTCAAGCTGATCCGGTCACGGGCGGCGATGTTCTGCTGCACGTCCAGTGCGCCGCTGGTTTGCATGTTGACGCTGGCACCGTAGACCGCCCCTTGCACGTTGGCGCTGGCGGCCTTGGCGGTGACCGCGCCGGTGGCTGAGGTGTCGGCCAGGCTCAGATGCCCGTTGGCGTCGAGCTGGATATCGCCACCGCTGGCGATCAATTTACCGTCCAGCTTCACACCGACACCGGCCTCGGTACCCACCAGCTTGATGGCGCCCGCGTACATGCCGCCCAGGGCCGAGGAGTCGATGGCCAGTTGCGGTTTGGCGCTGCCGTCGTCGGCGCGGGCGGTGGAATTGAGGCTGGCGGCATCGACGTCGTTGCGACCGGCGACGATGGTCAGGTTCTTGGCCTGGATCTCGGCGTTGATTTTGGCGCTGCGGGTGATGATTTCGAAGCGGTCGACGTTGGTCGCGTTGAGGCCCGCGCCTTCGACGGTGACGCTACCCTGGTCGACCTGGTAGCGCGTCAACTGACCGTTTTCCACCACCGGTTTGCCGGTGGTCAAAGTTGCCTGGGGGGTGTTGATGAAGCCGCAGCCGTTACAGGTGATGCCGTAGGGGTTGGCGACGATGACGTGGGCCGACTGCCCCGCCACCTCGGTGTAGCCACGTAACTGGCTCGGGCTGCCGCCGTTGACTTCGTTGAGGATGGTGGTGGCGGCCGCGCCGTTGAGGTTCGGGTTGCCGAGGATGATCCCGCCCAGTTGCGTGGACTGGGTGCGGGACGTGGCGTTGTTGAGGATGACGCCGTTGCTGCCGACGTTGTAGTCCGTGAACTGGTTGTGGGACAGACCATTACCGTTGGGGCGCGCGATGTTGACGATGGGCACGCCATTGCCCGCCTGGCCGAGGCTGGTGCCCGGCGCACTGACGACGATACCGTCGGCCTGGGCCCACATCGGTTGCCAGAACATGACGTTGGCCAGCAGGAACGCCAGGCCGCGCTTGGGCATGCCGCAGAACCGTTCGCGGTTTTGCAGGGCAGCAGAAGGTTGGCGGGCCAGCAAGGCGTATTGGCGGTCGTCCATGATCAGGTCTCGTTGCAACAGAATTAAATGGATAGATCAACGCGGAAATAGATCGGCGCTTCACGCTCGGTCAGCGCATCCGGGCGTTCCAGGGAGTGGGCGAAGGTGACGCTGGTGGTGAGGTGCTGCCCACGGGCGAACAGTTCCAGCGAGTTGCTCGACATGCGCCCGTGCTGATCGCCGTTGTAGCGGGTCCCGCTGATCACGCCCTGGTCATACCCCAGGCTGGTGCCGTATTCGGCAAATACCGGACGCAGCCATTCCAGGGTCACCGGGCGGCTCCAGCGCAAGTCGTTGCGCCAGTAGCCACCGTTGTCACCAGCCAACGACTGGTCCTTGTAGCCACGAATCGAAGACTCTCCGCCCAGGCTCATGCGCTGCGGGCTGAACAGCACGTCTTCGCTGCGCTGGCCGGTCATCAAGCTGCTGAAGCTGAAAGACTCGTCCCACAATTTGAACGGTTGCAAATAGCTGACCGTGGCGGTGTATTTGCGATAGCGGGCGTCAGCCTGGCCGGGTGCCGGGTCGTGGTTGGCCTGGGCATCGAAGGCGCCGATCCCTTGTTGCATGCCCAGGTCCAGGTTGACGAAGGCACTGCCCACCCGGCGGCCGTGGTTGATACCGAACTGCGCTTCGCTCAGGCGATTGCTGCTCAGGGCCAGTTTGCTGTCTTCGATGAAGTTGTTGCTGCGCAGGTAGGCCAACCCAGTGTTGAGGGAAGTCTTGCTCAGGGCGTCGCGATAGATCACCCGCTCGATCCGCAACTGATGGTTCTGGCTGTCGCCGGTCTGCTTGAAGTTGAAACCATTGGCCGCGATCTGTGAGCGATACTCGCTCTGGCTGTAGGTGTAGCTGACGTTCCACCAGCCAAACGGCAGACTGTAAGAGAGCATGGCGTTTCGCGAGGTGTGCTGGTGATCGCTCATCGCGTCATGACCGCCGCGCAGCATCAATTGATCGGCCAGGCCCAGTGGACTGTCCCACTCGAAGCGGGTGCCCCACTGCTGCTCGCCGGTGCTGCGCTGGCCGTCGTTGCTGCGGGACAGCCCGGCGCGCCAGGGCCTCTGCGGAGTATTCTTGACCAGCACTTCACTGCCGCCGACGTTCTGGCCGGGGGTCAGTTCCATCTGCGCCTGGTTCGACGGCAGGCGATTGAGCTGGTCCACCATCTGCTCGATTTCCCGCAAGTTGACCAGCTCGCCGGTCTTGCCGGGAAACGCCATGGCCAATTCGCGCTCCGACAGCTGGCTGTTCTCGGCGCCTTTCAAGCCTTCGAGCCGGCCCTCGACCACCAGCACTTGCAGGTGCCCGCTGGACAGATCCTGCTGCGGCAAGTAGGCACGGCTGGTGACCAGGCCCTTTTCGATGTAGTGGTCGGTGATGACCTTGAGCAGTTCATTGAGCTGGGGCACGCCCAGGCATTGGCCGATGTAGGGCTTGAGCAGCCGCTCGCGTTCATTGGCCGAAAGGCTGTCGGCGCCCTTGAGCTCAATGGTCTTGATGGGGAAGCAACGGGTATCGGCCGGCGCGGTCGGCTGGGTCGGTTTCGCCTCCTGGCCGGGCAAGTCCTTGAGTTCTTCCAGACGGCGGCGCTGCTCTTCGAGCAAACGGTTCTGGCGCTCGCGGATCAGGTCGGTTTCACCGGGGGTGGGGGCGGCGTGAGCCAGAGTGAGCGGAGACAGGCACAGCAAAGCCAGGCACAACCTCGCCCAAAGGGCGGGTGAGAACATGTTCGATCCCTCGATATAAGCGACATCAAAATAGTGGCGCGATACTAGTTAGCCATCATATTGACGTCAATTAAATATTCGAGTTTTTAGGCTACTGGCTGGAACCATTGATCTGAAATCAGATACCTCCTATTCAGTGGCCAATAGTCCCGACCGGACAGACAACGTGGCCACTGTCCCCATAAAAAAACCGGACCCAGTGTCTAATACCAGTCAGTTAAGGATCAAACGGCGCAAAACCTGTGGGAGCAAAGCTTGCTCGCGATAACGACAGCCCCGTCAACATTGCTGCTGACTGACTTACCGCAATCGCGAGCAAGCTTTGCTCCCACAGGTTTGTGGCTTAACTGAGTGGCATTAGACCCAGCGTCCGGTTTTTTTCGAAGCGCGCGGTGCCCGCTTCAGCAGGCGGGGTTATCCGTGCTTGCGCGCTTCACCGCTCAAGGTGTTTGTCTGCTACTTGCCTCCTTCTCAATAGCCTCCCTATTCCGGGGACCGAAAGAGTATTTCAAGGCCCGTTCCTTCATCGTCCGCGGGTCCGGCAAGCCTACGGTCTCCGGGTTCGCAAAGCCGGTTTGTTTATTACCGAGCATAGGATTGATGGCATCGAACAGAAAACTGAAACCTTGTTTCAGCGAACTCTGGGCAATGCCGTGGCACCCCATGCAGCCGCCCATGGTCAGGCTTTGGGTACTGTGGTCATAATCCGGCACATTGATGTTCGGTTGGTTGCGGGCATTGGTCAGGGTGTTGTCATTCCGAATCGGGAATACGTTGCTGCCACGAAACAGCTGGATCCCCGGCTGGCTGCTTTCGACCATGATATTGGCCAGGTAGTAATCCGGGTCGGTTTGAGTGCTCGACGGGATGGCTTGCACGCCTTTAAGCCGATAGTGCTTCCAGACCGAATTGTTGAACTCACTGCTGCCGTCCATGAGCTGTCTGACCCGGTTGTTCACCGCTTCAACTTCGGAATAAATGGTCAGCGGTTGCACCACACGGATCGGGCCGGCCTGTCCTTCGGGAATCCCGTTGCTGTTGGAGTAGACGCCAGGATTCTTCGAAGTGGCGACGAGACCCGCGTTCGGCAAAGAAACCGTATAGGTTTTGTTGCCGTCAGAGAAAGTGGCGGTCGGCGGATTCTTTGTAGTATCGAGACCGGGATAGGCAATCTCGTTGTAGTTGGCGATGTAATAGAGTCCGCTCGGCGACTTGCCATCGGACAAGGTCAGGGCATCCTCGTGCTCGAACGTGGCGAATATGAAAGTCGGGTAGTTGGGCGTCTTGTGGATGATATGCAGGGCGACCAGCGCATAGTCTTCATTGTGCGCCACCGGCGCATCGTCCTTGCCCTGATAGGTCACCACCGTCGCCGTGTGGTAGCGAGCGCGATTCTGCACCGGAATGTCTGCCAGTTTGCGCCATGCCGCCTTGACCTCCAGCGCGCCGTCGGGCAGCACAATATGGCCCGGAAAATCGCTCAAGGTTCGCGCATACTCGTAAACGACGGGGTTGGCCTTGGCCTCGAACAGGATCTGGCTGTCGTTCGAAGGGGCATAGTCGCTTCCTGTCTTCGCCGCATTCGGCGGGTTGACCGGGAAAAATATCGCGTTCTGCCCTATCTGGGTCGCCTCGTCCAGATTGTTGTAATGGGCATAAGTGGCGCCTGCCGCCAAGGGTGCTCCGTTGGGGAACTGGATGTAGCTGTATTGCGGAGCGGAACCAAATGGACGTATAGGACCGCCTGCAGAATTCTTTTGCTCCTTTGCCGCCGGAAACAGCTCGGTACGGTGAGCGAAGGTTTGCCACAACAAGGGGTTGGGGGATTGTGAGGCCTTGCCCGAATCGGCAAAGCTGCTGTCGGGATTGCCGACGCCACGGTTAGCCGGCAACGGAGTCTTGGCCGTATTGTTCAGGGCGAAAAAGCTCCGCCAGGCGAAGGTTGCATAGTCGGTATGGCTGAGCCCCGTCGCCAGGTCCGCAGGCAGCTGCGGGTTGTCCGTCGTCAGATCGCCCGTGGTAATGGCATAGGAAACACCCAGTCCCGGCGCGCCCGTCAAATCCCGAGCGTCTTGGAAAAATAGGGACTCCAGTTGACCCCGTCGGTTGAAGCGAACGTATTAGTGCCACTGCTGATAAAAATGCGGTTGCCGATCATTGTTGCGCGGCTCAACAGAAGCTCATTGGCTATACCCGACAGCGTTTGCTCATCGCCCCAATGAGCACTGCGGTCGTAGGCACGTACGGCCAAATGGCCAATATCATAAGAGTAGTAGAGCAACAGCTCACCGTTATAAACCACCGGCACTATGCTCAGGATCCTGTAAGCGTTTTCCTTGAATCCGAGACTTGGCTGGCTCCACTGAAGACCGTCGTCCGAAGTCACGTAATAAACAGTGCTGTCGTCCTCCTCGCAGTAGAAGACAAACAATTGCCCGTTGTACACCACAGGACTGTTATAAGCGGCATCACTGGAGGCTGTGATAGGACTGACGTTGGACCAGTTCATGCCATCTTCCGAGCTGATGCTATTTACTTGAGCTTGGCCGGTAAAGGTCAGTATCAGCTTTTGCTTGAACACCGTTACTGAAACATTACCCAAGAGGTTGGGTACGGGGATGGTCTGTGGAGAAGACCAATTATTTCCTTCCACCGAAGTGGAAAAATAGATATGAGCGGTATCACTGTCACTGACCCAGAACATATACAGCTTGCCTTTGAACGACTGCACTGCGGGTGTAAACAACCCAACCGAAGTGGCTGGCACACTGCTGGTCGCAGACGGCTTTCCATTGATAGCATCAGGACTGTCGAATACATCCACTTCTATCCCCACACCTCGTTGCGGCGTGGCAATGATTACGCTTTCCGCATAAGTCGATGAGACCACGAACACGCTGCACAGGCACAACAACAGCCGACTGAATACCGCTCTAAGCGCCATAGCTTTCATTCCTTTGAATAATCCTTTTCCAAGGAGCGGCCCAGCGTTGCAGGCGCAACGCTAACGGTCGTTTTTTCCATGGTAGACGAGTGTTTAATAACGGCCAGGCTCATTCTGAAAAGAAGTGCGGTCAGTGAACTTTCCACCCGACATCGGCCTCAACCCCTTACCTGCCCAACAAGGAATACGAGGCCCACACCATGAAAAACCTCCTGAAATTCACCCTTGCTACCACGCTCATCTGCGCCTTGCCCGTCTGGGCCACCTGTACGCCCGAAGAAGCCACCGCCAAGCGTGAACAGCTCGCTCAGGAAGTGAGCAAGCTCACCCAACAGAACCCGGCCAAGGCCAAGGAAATGAATGATGAGCTGCAGGCCATGGATCTGGAAACCGCCAGCAAGGACGTGCCGGACAAGTGCCAGTTGATTGATAAGCGCCTGGAGGAATTGAAGGATGCGGGGAAGAGGGCAGGTTGATTGCTTGGCGAATACGCATAAAAAACCGGACCCAAGGTTCTAATGCCGATCAGTTACGCCACAAACCTGTGGGAGCAAAGCTTGCTCGCGCTTGCGGTAAGTCAGTCAGCAACAACGTTGACTGATCTGTCGCTATCGCGAGCAAGCTTTGCTCCCACAGGGGTTGTGCCATTTGATCCTTAACTGACTGGCATTAACCCAAGGTCCGGTTCTTTTATGCAGCCTTACGGCCGATTCACTCAGCCGCTGGCGCTTGCGGCTTGCGACGCTTGAGCGGGGCCATGCCGTCCTTGCTGACCAGCGCCGGAGCGTCGGTCTTCGGGCGGTTGGCGGTCTTGCGCTTGGTCGGGGCCTTGGCGGCGGTTTTCTTCTTGTCGCCCTTGGCGTCGACCTTTTTCTTCTTCACGCCCACGGCCTTGCCCGAGGCCTTGACCTTTTTCGGTCCGCCGTAGGTGCCTTTGACTTCCTTGATGGTGCGGCGCTCGAAGCTCTGCTTGAGGTAGCGCTCGATGCTCGACATCAGGTTCCAGTCGCCGTGGCAGATCAGCGAGATCGCCAGGCCATCGTTGCCGGCGCGACCGGTACGGCCGATGCGGTGCACGTATTCGTCGCCGCTGCGAGGCATGTCGAAGTTGATGACCATGTCCAGGCCATCCACGTCCAGGCCGCGCGCGGCGACGTCGGTGGCCACGAGGATCTTCACACCGCCCTGCTTGAGGCGATCGATCGCCAGCTTGCGGTCCTTCTGGTCCTTCTCGCCGTGCAGCACGAACGCCTTGTATTCCTGCGCCACCAGGCGACCATAGATGCGGTCAGCCATGGCGCGGGTGTTGGTGAACACGATGGCTTTTTCGTAGGTTTCGTTGGCCAGCAACCAGTTCACGATCTGTTCTTTGTGCTGGTTGTGATCCGCGGTGATGATCTGCTGGCGGGTGGTGGAGTTCAGTTGGCTGACCGCGTTGAGCTGCAAGTGCTCTGGGTTGTTCAGCACCTTGGCGACCATTTCCCGCAGGCCCGAACCGCCGGTGGTGGCGGAGAACAGCATGGTCTGCTGGCGGTTGGCGCATTCGTCCACCAGGCGCTGCACGTCTTCGGCAAAGCCCATGTCGAGCATGCGGTCGGCTTCGTCCAGCACCAGCACTTCGACTTCCTTCAGATCGAGGTTGCCGGCGTTCAGTTGTTCGATCATCCGCCCCGGCGTACCGATCAGGATGTCCGGCACCTTGCGCAGCATGGCGGCCTGGACCTTGAAATCTTCGCCGCCGGTGATCAGGCCGGACTTGATGAAGGTAAATTGCGAGAAACGCTCCACTTCCTTCAAGGTCTGCTGGGCCAGTTCACGGGTTGGCAGCAGGATCAGGGTCTTGATGCTGACACGGACCTTGGCCGGGCCGATCAGGCGGTTGAGGATCGGCAACACGAATGCGGCGGTCTTGCCGCTGCCGGTCTGCGCCGTCACCCGCAGGTCACGCCCCTGGAGCGCGAGCGGAATGGCCGCTGCCTGCACCGGCGTTGGCTCGACAAATTTAAGCTCGGCCACGGCTTTGAGCAGGCGTTCGTGCAGGGCGAATTCGGAAAACACGGGTGCTACCTCGAAGAAATGCAAAAAAACAGCTGCATAGGGTAACGGTTTCGAGCGCGAAGGCCGAGTTTCTTTATGCAAACGGCGACAATCAGTGGCTTTTTTCACGGCCGACTCGCCATCAACAGTCACTTCGGCAGGCTTAAATGCTCTAATCCCTCGTCGAATTCCAATAGAAGACCCGTTTCGCCCATGGACATCAAACAGCTCTGGTTCAACATCCAAGACCTCTGGGGAGCCCTCGACCAGCACCCGCTCCTGCATACCGGCCTCGCCCTGATGTTGCTGCTGACCATTGCCCTGGTGCTCGGACGCGTGGCACGTTACCTGATCCTGCACGGCGCCAAGCTGCTCGGTCGCCAGCCGGCCCTGCATTGGGTCAGCGACCTGCGCCACAACAAGGTCTTCCATCGCCTGGCGCAGATGACGCCCTCGCTGCTCATCCAGTTCGGCCTGCCGCTGGTACCCGGGCTCAGCAAGACCAGCCTGGTGTTCCTCGGCAATGTCGCCACGGCCTTCACCGTTCTGTTCCTGATGCTGACCCTCAGCGCCCTGCTCAACGCCCTGCTGGATGTCTACGCCCGCACCGAACACGCCCGGACCCGCTCGATCAAGGGGTACGTGCAACTGACAAAAATGGTGCTGTACGTATTCAGCGCAATCATCATCGTCGCGACTCTGATCGACCGTTCGCCGTTATTGCTGCTGTCAGGCCTGGGTGCGATGTCGGCGGTGATCCTGTTGGTGTACAAGGACACCCTGTTGTCGTTCGTCGCCAGCGTGCAATTGACCAGCAACGATATGCTGCGAGTCGGCGACTGGATCGAAATGCCCCAGGTCGGCGCCGACGGTGATGTGGTGGACATCACGCTGCACACGGTCAAGGTGCAGAACTTCGACAAGACCATCGTCTCGATCCCGACCTGGCGGCTGATGTCCGAGTCGTTCAAGAACTGGCGCGGCATGCAGCAATCCGGCGGACGACGGATCAAGCGCAGCCTGTTCATCGACGCCAGCGGCGTACGCTTCCTGCATGATGAGGAGGAACAGCGCCTGACCCATGTTCGTCTGCTGACCGACTACATCAGCCGCAAGCAAGCCGAGCTCAAGGCCTGGAACGAAGCCCAGGGCAACGTTGCGGCGATGTCGGCCAACCGTCGCCGGATGACCAACCTGGGCACCTTCCGGGCCTATGCCCTCGCTTACTTGAAGAGCCACCCCGAAATCCAGCCGAACATGACCTGCATGGTCCGCCAGATGCAAACCACGGCCCAGGGCATCCCGCTGGAAATCTACTGCTTTACCCGCACCACCGCATGGGCCGACTACGAACGCATCCAAGGGGATATTTTCGACTATTTGCTGGCGGTGATGCCGGAGTTCGGCTTGAACCTGTATCAGCAGCCGAGTGGCATGGATTTGCGTTCAGGGTTGCTGCCGGCGGTGTTGGGCGCAAGTCATATTCCGGAGGAGCAGAAGCAGGTGATCTGAATTCACCACCGATCCTTGTGGGAGCCTAGCTTGCTCGCGATGGCGGTGGGTCAGTCAACATCCACTTTGAATATGACGCCGTCATCGCGAGCAAGCTCGGCTCCCACAGGTCACGTGTCATATCCAAAAGTCATGAACACCACAAACCCATGTGGGAGCGCGCCTGCTCGCGAATGCAGTGGGTCAGTCAACATCCATTTTGAATGTGCCGCCGTCATCGCGAGCAAGCTCGGCTTCCACAGGTCACGTGTCATAGCCAAAAGTCATGAACACCACAAACCCATGTGGGAGCGAGCCTGCTCGCGATTGGCAATACCAGTCGACATCGATGTCGTCTGATTGATTGCTATCGCGAGCAGGCTCGCTCCCACAGGGGTTGTAGCTATCTGCTGGTTACTTGACCTGACGCTGCGGAGCCTTGTGCACCATGGTGTAGGCGTAGTCCACGCCCATGCCATAAGCGCCGCTGTGTTCCAGTACCAGCCCCATCACCGCTTCGTAAGTCTCTTTGTGTGCCCAGTCACGTTGGAATTCCAGCAGCACTTGTTGCCAGGTCACCGGCACCGCACCGGCTTGAATCATCCGCTGCACCGACATGTCGTGCGCTTCTTTGCTGGTGCCGCCCGAGGCGTCGGTGACGATGTAGACCTCGTAGCCTTCAGCCAGTGCTTCAAGTGCCGGGAAGGTCAGGCAGACCTCGGTCCACAGCGCCGCGATGATCAGTTTCTTGCGGGCGGTGGCTTTCACCGCGTCAACCAGCGCCTTGTCTTCCCAGGAGTTCATCGAAGTACGCTCGATAGGCTTCTGATCCGGGTGGACTGCCAACAACTCAGGCCAGATGTAGCCGCTGAAGCTTTCGGTTTCGACCGAGGTGTAGATCGTCGGTACGTTGAAGATCTTCGCTGCCTTGGCCAGGCCGACGGTGTTGTTCTTCAAGGTTTGACGGTCGATCGACTGTACGCCGAAGGCCATTTGTGGCTGGTGGTCGATCAGGATCAGGGCGGAGTTGGTTGGGTTCAGCAGTTCGCGGATAGACATGGTGTGTTCCTTTTTAATGTCGAAATTTCAATCGGTTAGGGTTTGTCGACGTTCGCTTCAGCGGTGATGTCGTCGGCATGGGTGTACTTTAGGGGCTAGCCACAAAAGGGACAATTACCTAAAATCGAGAATCATTGATTCTAAAAAAGGAACAATCATGGATCGCATCGAATGCATGCGCGCGTTCGTCGTCACCGTGGGCGAGAACGGCTTCGCGGCAGCCGCCCGGGCCATGGACGTGCCGAGGTCGAAGGTCAGCAAGCAGATTCAAGCGCTGGAAGAAGCCATCGGTGTGCAACTGCTGCAACGCACCACGCGCAGCCTGCATCTCACCGAAGCGGGCGCCGAGTATTTCGAAGCGGCTCGGGAGGTCCTGGCGGCCCTGGATGAGGCCGAGCAGCGGGCACGGGATGGGATCGGTGAGTTACGCGGGGTGTTGCGGGTCAACGCGCCGATGTCGTTCGGCTTGCGACGGCTGGGCAAGCTGATACCGCTGTTCCATGAGCGGCATCCGAACATCGAGCTGCAAGTGGTACTCAGCGACCAGCAGGTCGATCCGGTGCGCGGCGGTTTCGACGTGACCATCCGCATCGCCAGCATGCCCGACTCGACCATGATCGCCCGGCAACTGGCGCCGGCGCCGCGCATCATGGTTGCCGCCCCGGCTTATCTCAGCCGTGCGGGCGTCCCGCAGACGCCCCAGGACCTGCGCACCCACCAGTGCCTCAACTACGGCTACCTGCAAAGTGGCGTGAGCCTGCAATTGAGCAATGGCAAGGAGACGCAACGGGTCAATGTCACCGGCCCCTTGCACGTCAACAACGGCGACTTGCTGGCGCAGGCCGCCGAGGCCGGCATGGGCATTGCGCTGTTGCCCGATTTCATTGTGGAAGACGCTCTGGCGGCCGGGCGGCTGGTGCCGGTGCTGTGCGAATGGCAAGCGCCGGCGATCAGCATCAACGCGGTGTATTCGTCAGCCCGGCGCCTGCCACAGAAAACCCGGGCCTTCATCGACTTCCTGGTCGAACAACTGGCGACTAGACAGGCTGCGGCTTGCGCAGGCTCAACCGACTGATCCACACCGCAAGCAGAATAACACCGCCGCCCAGGAACAACCGGCCCAATGCCTCGTGCTGGTTCCAGATCAGCAGGTTCAACAACAGCCCTACAGGCACGTGCAGATTGTTCATCACCGCCAAGGTTCCGCCCTGGACCAGGCAGGCGCCCTTGTTCCACCAGTACAGCCCCAGTGCAGTGGAGACGAGGCCGAGAAACACCAACACGCCCCATTGCAACGGCGCTTCAGGCCAGAAATTGGCCTTGCCGAACAGCAGGAACGCCGGCAACGCCACCGCCAGCGCACCGAGGTAGAAGTAGCCGAAACGCCGGTAGTGCGGCAGGTCGCTCGGGTGGCGGGCCACCAGATGCTTGTACAGCACCTGCCCGGCCGCGTAGGTGAAGTTGGCCAGTTGCAGCAGCAAGAAGCCCATGAAGAAATCCGGATTGATCCGGTCATAGCGAATCACCGCCGCTCCGGCCACGGCCACCAGTGCAGCGACCAGTGCCCAAGGATTGAAACGACGGTTCAACGCGTCTTCGATCAAGGTGACGTGCAGCGGCGTGAGGATGGTGAAAAGCAGCACCTCGGGCACCGTCAACACCCGGAAACTCAGGTACAGGCAGACGTAAGTCACGCCGAACTGCAAGGCGCCAATCAACAGCATGCCGCGCATGAACGACGCTTCAACCTGGCGCCAGCGGGTCAATGGAATGAATACCAGCCCGGCCAGCAGCACCCGGACCAGTACCGCGAAATAACTGTCCACATGCCCGGCCAGGTATTCGCCGATCAGGCTGAAGGAAAATGCCTGGATCAATGTCACAAAAAGTAGATAGCCCATACGCCCCTCGTTTCGGAAGGCGGCGAAGATAGCGGTTTTTGCCGGATCAGTGAAAGGCGTTCACCCCAAACCCACTTCAACAGGACACTTCATCCACCGCCGGCGTGCGAACCTGGCGTTGCTGCCGATCATTGGCTGCACGCTGAAACACGCGGGTCACGGCCTGGAAATTTGCCGGCTTGGTTAGAATGTCATCGGCACCGGCGGCCCTGAAACGTTCGACCTCATAGGAAAAAACACTCGCGGTAAAAGCAACGATGTAACAAGCATCGCCCTGGGGCAGCGCACGGATCTTGCGGATCGCTTCCACCCCATCCATCACAGGCATGTTGATGTCCATGAGAATGACCTCTGGCATCGACGTCGCACAGCGACTGACCGCCTCCAGGCCATCGGAGGCAAGATCAGAGACATACCCCAGCGCTTCCAGCATCGCCATGGCCACTTTCTGATTCACTGGATGGTTCTCTACCAGCAGGATATCGAGCGGGTAACGCGTGGCGAAATATGAGTCGAAATCCACTGCAGCATGCTCGTCATCCAAGGGGATTTCCGAGCCTCGAAAAGGCTCCATAGGGAGCGAGAAAGAGAACGTCGAACCGACACCCGATTGGCTGGTAAAAGATAAAGTCCCCTGCTGGGCTTCGACCAGTTTCTTGCAGATTGAAAGACCGAGGCCACTCCCGGTAAAACGTTGACTGACGGTGCCTTTAAGCTGAACGAAGGGCTCGAACAGACTGCCTTGCCGCTCTTCGGGGATGCCTATGCCGGTATCGTGTATGGAAAAGTCGAGCCAGACTCCAGCGTCGTGTCCACTCGTCGTGACCGTGAGCGATACTTTTCCGCTTTCGGTGAACTTGATCGCGTTGCCCAGCAAATTGATCAATACCTGACGCAGACAATCGAGATCGGTTTTAACCCAATGAGGTACGCTCGCAGAAACCTGCGTCTCGATGACGATCGGCTTGTCCTTGATGCTCTGCTGGATGATTTCAACGCTGGATGAAACCAGGCTCCGCAATTCAAATACACGAGGTTTCAACTCAAGTTTACCCGCCTCGATTTTTGCCAGATCGAGCACGTTGTCGATCAGCGAAAGCAAGCTTCGTCCGCTGGTTTGAATCGTTTTCAGGAGGCTGTTCTGCTCGACAGTCAGGGATGAACGTGCCAGCAACTCGGTTGCACCGATAACCCCGTACATGGGGGTACGGATCTCATGGCTCATGGTGGCGAGAAATCTGGTTTTTGAACGGTCCGCTTCCTCGGCGGCATTCTTTGCCTCATTCAATATCCGCTCGTTCGTTTGCAACTGCTGGAGATGAGCACGGGTGCGGAAAAGGCTGAAGGCGAGAAAAACCAGGATGGCAAGAATGATATGGTGCAGCGAATCCTGATTGAGTTGGTGGTAGTAATCCGCCAACGTCATCTCCGCCCCCGCCACATAAACCGTACCGTCCTTCGACTTCATCGGAACGAAGACCGCACGAAAGTCCCCCCAATGATCCGAGTAGTCGATCCAGGTGGGCTCGCTGCGCTCGAAGCTGTCGAGTAACGCCTGGCTGGCATCGGGATAAGGGTCGAAGAAACGCACGAAGTTCTTTTCCTCGATTTCTTTCTTCGATGCGCTGGAACTGATCAGATACGCCTTTCCATCGCGCTTGATCACGCTGTAGACAAAGGCGGTGCCCATTGACTCATTGAAACTGGAAAGCCGCTGAATGGCGTCCCAGTCTTGCGCCGGCGATTTGGATTGTTTGTCGATCAGGTTGTCATGATAGCCGTCACCGAGGATGGCCGAAGCGCCCAGCGCAGCATGCAGCAGTTTGCTATTGATGTTGTCGGTCAGGATCCCCTGGGTCTCGACATAGAGGTAATAGATATAGCCACTGACCCCTAAGATGTAGGCCAGAAGTAACGCCCATGTTTTGCGCCTGAGTCTGAACATCGTCCACAGCCTCCATTCTGTCCGCCCAGCATAGAGTGAAGACTGGTTAAAAACCATTCTCAAAAAAAAGCCCGATCTCGCCAATGCGTTCAATCGGGCTACTGCACTCAGGAGCAATAAGTGCAAAGGGAGGTTCGATGCGCGAAACGGTTTGAAGGGAATCGCCAGGCCACTAGACCACCCGACGATTACCCGAGGATTAACAAGTCAGGCGACTTGGGACAGTTTGGCGTTGGCCTGATTCAAGCCCTTCTCCTGGAAGTCACCGCCCAGGTTCATGCCTTCGGCATGGATGAAGGTCACGTCGTGGATACCGATGAAGGCCATGACCTGGCGCAGGTAGGGTTCCTGGTGATCGGAGCTGCCACCGGCGTGGATGCCGCCGCGAGCGGTCAGGACGAAAGCCCGCTTGCCGGTCAGCAGCCCCTGGGGACCGGTGGGGGTGTACTTGAAAGTCACCCCGGCACGCAGCACGTGGTCGAGCCAGGCTTTCAAAGTACTGGGGATGGCAAAGTTGTACATCGGCGCGGCCATCACCAGTACATCGGCGGCCAACAGCTCATCGGTCAGTTGGTTGGAGCGCTCCAGCGAAGCGTTCTCGATGTCGTTGCGCTGCTCGGCGGGCTTCATCCAGCCACCCAACAGGTTGGCGTCCAGATGAGGCACGGCATTGACGGCGAGGTCGCGGACGTTGATTTCATCGGCCGGGTGAGCGGCTTTCCACTGCTTGATGAAAGTCTGGGTCAGTTGACGGGAAACCGAGTCTTGCTGGCGGGCACTGCTTTCAATGATCAGAACGCGGGACATGGGATGTAGGCTCCATCTGAATGAGTTGTCAGTCGATGGAGCAGAGATTAATAGGGACTATATCGATGAAAAAGCGCAAATATTTGCTGCAAAGCATCGATAAATTCGTTTATAAGCTGAACAGACGTCCCAGGTTCAGCTTACTTTGGCTTACAGGTCAGCTCGATGCGCAGCTTGATGATGTTGCGGTTGAACTTGGCGGTGGCGTTCTTGAACTTGCCGGCGGCCACCTCGATCTTGCGGGTACGAGGGGCTTCCGGACCGTTGCGAAACACCACGGTGCAGGCCGCGTCGGTGCTGCCGTAGTTGTTGACCTGGATGGAGCCGATGTCGGCGTCAGTGTCGTAGGCGGTGTAGTCGATGCTCAGGCCGTCGAGGTGTTTTTCCACATCGATCGGGTACGCGAACGCAGTCAGCGGCAACAGGGCCAGCACTGCACAACAGATTTTCTTCATTCGGCTGTCTCCACCAAGGGACCGCCAGCTTAGGACAAGAGGAGCTCAATATGAAAGCGCCCCGCGTGACCCTTGATCAATGGCGAACGTTGCAGGCCGTGGTGGACCACGGTGGTTTCGCCCAGGCCGCCGACGTGTTGCACCGCTCCCAATCGTCGGTGAGCTATACCGTGGCCCGCATGCAGGATCAGCTCGGCGTACCCTTGCTGCGCATCGATGGACGCAAAGCGGTGCTGACCGAGGCCGGCGGCGTGCTGTTGCGGCGCTCCCGGCAACTGGTGAAACAGGCCAGCCAATTGGAAGACCTGGCTCATCACATGGAACAAGGCTGGGAAGCGGAAGTACGCCTGGTGGTCGACGCCGCCTACCCCAGTGCCCGCCTCGTCCGGGCCCTGACGGCGTTCATGCCGCAAAGCCGCGGCTGCCGGGTACGTCTGCGTGAGGAAGTGCTGTCAGGCGTGGAAGAGGTGTTGCTCGAAGGCGTCGCTGACCTGGCCATCGTTGGCTTCAGCATCCCCGGCTACCTCGGGGCGGAGCTGAGCGACGTGGAGTTCGTCGCGGTGGCCCATCCCGAACACGCGTTGCATCGACTCAATCGCGAGCTGACGTTCCAGGACCTGGAAAGCCAGTTGCAAGTGGTGATCCGTGATTCCGGTCGCCAGCAACCCCGGGACGTGGGCTGGCTCGGTGCCGAGCAACGCTGGACGGTCGGCAGCCTCGCTACCGCCGCGACCTTCGTCGGCAGCGGCCTGGGCTTCGCCTGGCTGCCCCGGCACATGATCGAGCGGGAACTGCGGGAAGGCACGCTCAAGCGGCTACCCTTGGATCAGGGCGGCAGCCGCAACCCGAGTTTCTACCTGTATTCGAACAAGGAAAAACCCCTGGGCCCGGCCACGCAGATCCTCATCGAACTGCTGCGCACCTTCGATACCGCGCCGCTGGATGCGCCGTTCGCCGCCACTGAACAAGCCTGACAAGGAGTTCGCCATGGCCTATTTCGCACACGAAGACTGCAATCTGCACTACGAGGAATACGGCCACGGCGCCCCCCTGCTGCTGGTCCATGGGCTGGGCTCCAGCACCCTGGATTGGGAAAAACAGATCCCGGTGTTGTCCGCCCATTACCGCCTGATCGTGGTGGATGTGCGCGGCCACGGACGCTCCGATAAACCCCGCGGTCCCTACAGCATTGAAGGTTTCAGCGCCGACCTGATTGCCCTGATCGAACACCTGCGCCTGGGCCCGGTGCACCTGGTGGGCTGGTCCATGGGCGGCATGATCGCCTTTCAGTTGGCGGTGGATGAGCCCGGGCGGGTCAAGAGCCTGTGCATCGTCAACAGCGCGCCGCAAGTAAAGATCCGCACCCTGGACGACTGCTGGCAGTGGTTCAAGCGCTGGAGCCTGATGCGTATCCTTAGCCTGGAGACCATCGGCAAGGCTCTGGGGGCCAAGCTGTTTCCCAAACCTGAACAGGCGGATTTACGCTTTGAAATGGCCCGGCGCTGGGCAAAAAACGACAAACATGCTTATCTCGCCAGCTTCGATGCCGTCGTGGGCTGGGGTGTCCAGGAACGACTTTCGCAGGTGGCCTGTCCAACCCTCGTCATCTGCGCCGACCACGACTACACGCCGGTGGCAGTGAAAGAAGCCTATGTAAAACTGCTGCCCGATGCACGGCTGGTGGTCTTCACCGATTCAAGGCACGCTACCCCGCTGGACCAACCTGAACGCTTCAATCAAACCCTGCTCGACTTTTTGACTGCAGTCGATTCCACCACCCAGGATCAATGACCCCATGCTGAAAAAAATCGCCCTCGCCGCCGGCTCCGTTCTGTTCGCCGCCAACCTGATGGCCGCGCCAGCGCCCCACGTGCTGCTGGACACCACCAACGGCCAGATCGAAATCGAACTGGACCCGGTCAAGGCCCCCATCAGTACCAAGAACTTCCTCGAGTACGTGGACAGCGGTTTCTACAACAACACGATTTTCCACCGCGTGATCCCGGGCTTCATGGCCCAGGGCGGCGGCTTCACCCAGCAGATGCAACAAAAAGACACCAAGGCGCCGATCAAGAACGAAGCCAGCAACGGCCTGCACAACGTTCGCGGCACCTTGTCGATGGCCCGCACTTCCGATCCGAACTCGGCCACCAGCCAGTTCTTCATCAACGTGGCGGACAACGCGTTTCTCGACCCGGGCCGTGACGCCGGTTACGCCGTGTTCGCCAAAGTGGTCAAGGGCATGGACGTGGTGGACATCATCGTCAACTCCCAGACCACCACCAAACAAGGCATGCAAAATGTGCCGATCGACCCTGTGATCATCAAGTCGGCCAAGCGCATCGACTAACTGACGGTACAGGGCAAGCCTGAGCGGCGACGGCGATCCCGCGCCGCTCACAGCAAAAAAGGAGAGCCCCGCCCGGGCTGTTTACCATGGTTTATCGCCGTTTCGAAAAGCTGATCGACATCTTCCGCGACGCACCGAGCTCGGCCCCACCGAACCGCGTCCTGCCCTTCTACACGTATTACCTGAGACAAGTCTGGCCGAGCTTCGCTGCGCTATTGGTGGTGGGCCTGATCGGCGCACTGATCGAGGTGGCGCTATTCAGCTACCTGAGTCGCATCATCGACCTGGCCCAAGGCACGCCCAACGTCGACTTCTTCAAGGTCCATGGCCTGGAACTGGCGTGGATGGCCGTGGTGGCACTGATCCTGCGGCCCATTTTCGTGGCCCTGCATGACCTGCTGGTGCACCAGACCCTGAGCCCCGGCATGACCAGCCTGATCCGCTGGCAGAACCACAGCTATGTGCTCAAGCAGAGCCTGAATTTTTTCCAGAACGACTTCGCCGGGCGCATTGCCCAGCGCATCATGCAGACCGGCAACTCCCTGCGGGATTCGGCGGTGCAGGCCGTGGACGCATTGTGGCACGTGCTGATCTATGCCATCAGCTCGCTGGTGCTGTTCGCCGAAGCCGACTGGCGCCTGATGATTCCCCTGCTGCTGTGGATCGCCGCCTACATCGGCTCGCTCTATTACTTCGTGCCACGAGTCAAAGAGCGCTCGGTGGTGTCGTCCGATGCCCGCTCCAAGCTCATGGGCCGGATCGTCGACGGCTACACCAACATCACCACGCTGAAGCTGTTCGCCCACACCAATTTCGAACAGCAATACGCTCGCGAAGCCATCCAGGAGCAGACCGAAAAAGCCCAGCTGGCCGGCCGCGTGGTGACCAGCATGGATGTGGTCATCACCAGCATGAACGGGCTGTTGATCGTCGGCACCACCGGCCTGGCGCTATGGTTGTGGACCCAGTCGCTGATCAGCGTCGGTGCCATTGCCCTGGCGACCGGACTGGTGATCCGTATCGTCAACATGTCCGGCTGGATCATGTGGGTGGTCAACGGCATCTTCGAAAACATCGGCATGGTCCAGGACGGCCTGCAGACCATCGCCCAACCGGTCAGCGTCACCGACCGCGAGCACGCCAGGCCATTGGCCGTGGGCCGGGGTGAAGTGCGCTTCGAGCATGTGGATTTCCACTATGGCAAGAAGAGCGGTGTGATCGGCGACCTGAACCTGGTGATCAAGCCCGGGGAAAAGATCGGTCTTATCGGCCCGTCCGGCGCGGGAAAATCCACCCTGGTCAACCTGCTGCTGCGTCTTTATGACGTCGAGGGCGGGCGGATCCTCATCGACGGCCAGGACATCGCCGAGGTGAGCCAGGAGAGCCTGCGCGAACGGATCGGCATGATCACCCAGGACACCTCGCTGCTGCATCGCTCGATTCGCGACAACCTGCTTTACGGCAAGCCCGACGCCACCGACGCACAGCTCTGGGAAGCCGTGCGCAAGGCTCGTGCCGATGAGTTCATCCCGCTGCTGTCGGACGCCCAGGGCCGCACCGGCTTCGACGCCCATGTGGGGGAACGCGGCGTGAAACTCTCCGGCGGCCAGCGCCAGCGCATCGCCATTGCCCGGGTGCTGCTCAAGGATGCACCGATCCTGATCATGGACGAAGCGACATCAGCACTCGACTCGGAAGTGGAAGCGGCGATCCAGGAAAGCCTCGAGACGCTGATGCAAGGCAAGACCGTGATCGCCATCGCCCACCGCCTCTCGACCATCGCCCGGATGGACCGGCTGGTGGTGCTGGACAACGGCCGCATCGCCGAAACCGGCAGCCACGCCGAACTGCTGGCCCATGGCGGATTGTATGCGCGGTTGTGGCAGCATCAGACGGGTGGGTTTGTGGGGATTGACTGAAACCTGACTCAACCACCTGTGGCAATGGGGATTTATCTGTGGCGAGGGGATTTAGCGAAACGTCGCACCGCCCCGCTGGCTGCGAAGCAGCCCCAAGAGAATCCAACTCAATCTACCTGACACACCGAGCTGTCAGGCTTTAGGGCTGCTTCGCAGCCCAACGGGGCGGGGCGACGTTTCGCTAAATCCCCTCGCCACAGGTAAATCCCCTCGCCATACCAAGGGCCTTCTTCACAGAATTTCCGTGTCAGCCAGTGAACTCAACACTGCCGATACGGCAACGCCCCCCTCGCCTCCTCGGCATACGCCAACACCCCCGCCTGCTCCCGAACAAGGAAATCCGCCACCGCCGCTTTCAACCCGGGATGGCGCAAGTAATGCCATGACCGGGTAATCACCGGTTCGAAACCGCGAATCAATTTGTGCTCGCCCTGGGCGCCGGCATCGAATCGCTGCAAGCCTTGGGCAATCGCGTAATCCATGCCTTGGTAGAAACAGGTTTCAAAGTGCAGGCGGTCGAATTCCGCCAGGCAGCCCCAGTAACGCCCGTAGAAACTGTCGCCCCCTACCAGACTGAACGCCATCGCCACCGGCCGCGATCCTTGCTTGGCCAGCACCACGCGAATGGCCTCGGGCATGCGCTCGGCCAGCAGGCTGAAAAATGTCCGGGTCAGGTACGGTGCCTGTCGACGCACGGCGTAGGTGTTGGCGTAGCAGGCGTAGACAAAATCCCACTGGGCCTCATCCAGTTGATGCCCCTCGAACCATTCGAAGTCGATGCCCTGCCCCGCCACCTGTTCGCGCTCCTTGCGCATCTGCTTGCGCTTGCGGGAACTGAGCACGTCGAGAAAATCCTGGAAGTCCCGATAGTCGCGATTGTGCCAGTGGTATTGGCAACCGATCCGCTGCATCCAGCCCTCTTGCCCGGCCAGCGCCGTGTCGGTGAAGGAATCCGTGAAGTTGATGTGGGCACTGGAAAGCCCCTCGATTTCCAGGTAGCCCGGCAAACTCTTGAGCAACTCAAAACCGTCCTCGACCGTAGCCGCCAGTAGACGCGGCCCGCTGACAGGACTGAACGGCACAGCGGTCAGCAGCTTCGGGTAATAGTCGATGCCGGCACGCTCGCAAGCGTCCGCCCAGCCATGATCGAACACGTATTCGCCGTAGGAATGCCACTTGCGATAACTGGGCAATACGGCGATCAGCCGGTCACCGCCCGTGTGCAACAGATGCTCGGGCTGCCATCCGGAATGCGCACCGACACTGCCGCTGTCCTCCAACGCGCTGAGGAAGGCGTGGCACAGAAACGGCTGGCTCTGCGGTACCAGGGCATCCCAGGTGCGTGGTGCTATTTCAGACAGTCTGTGCAGGCGCTGCAACGACATCGATTCTTCTCCACTTCGCGATTCAGAGCCTGGCAAGTATCGCTTATCGCCGTGAGTTCCACACCCCGCGACGTCGACAAGGCTCGCTCAGAAAAGTTCAGAACGACACCGAAACGTCACCGATGCGCCATCACATTGCCACCGCCCTGTCATAAACCATCGCGATACTGGCGCCTGTTTTTAGAGCGCCGGGTTCTAACAGCCCGGTCACCGTTTCCGTCCTTCAACGGTCGGTTGTGTCTTGGATGATCCGTCATCCTCTCTCATCCTTCGGAGATTGATATGCGTCTTGCTTCCACAAAAACTGCGGCGGCCCTGTGTGGCGGTCTGTTGCTGGCCATGAGTGTACCGGCCAGCGCCGCAGTCGACGCCAAACTGCTCGACATGCTCAAGGCCAACGGTTCGATTACCACCGCGCAGTACACCGAACTGCAAGCCGAACTGGCCCGGGATCAAAAGGAGCAACAAATCGCTCGCCAGGCTCAGCAGGAGACCAACGAACAGATCGCCGCGACCGCGAAGAAGACCAACGAGCTGAGCTCCTTCGACCAGAAACTGGCTTGGGCCGCCAAGACCCAGTTCAAAGGTGACGTGCGCTTCCGTCAGGAAACCGTGAAGAACGACGGCGTCTCGAACACCGGTGACCAGGATCGCCAACGTATCCGTGTTCGCCTGGGTGCCTACAGCGAAATCAACCCGCAAGTGGACACCGGCATTCGCATCGCCACCGGCAGCGACAACGATTCGCGCTCCACCAACCAGAGCCTGGACAACAACTTCACCAAGAAAGACCTGTGGCTGGACCAGGGCTACGTCGACTACCACCCGGACGCCATCAAGAACCTGCACCTCGTTGGCGGCAAGATGCCACAACAGTGGGTGAGCATGGGCGACATCATCTGGGATAGCGACATCAGCCCGGAAGGTCTGTCGGCCTCCTATAAATACCCGTTGGGCACCAGCACCGAGTTGTTCGGCAGCGCCGGCCACTACACCCTCAAAGACAACGTGGACGGCGAAGGCAAACAATTCCGTCACGACCTGCGCCTGTACGCAGGCCAGTTGGGCGCTCGCTTCGCGATCACTGACAACCTGAAAATGACCCTGGGTGGCAGTATCTACGCCTACGATAACGACAACGACATCAACAACACCTGCTCGGCCAACAACTGCCGCCTGGCCATCAACGGCAACAGCGCGAACGAGCAATTCAAGCTGTACGAAGGTTTTGGCCAGCTCGACATCGGCGGCCTGCCAATGCCACTGTCGCTGTACGGCCAAGTGGTCAACAACAAGGACGCCAGCAACGATCAGGACATGGGCTGGCTGGTGGGTGCCAAGACCAAAGTCTTCGGCTTCGGCCTGGACTACAACTATCGCGACGTACAGCGTAACGCCGTGGTCGGTGCCTTCACCGACTCCGACTTCGCCAACGGCTTCACCGGTTCGCGTGGCAGCAAGCTGAAAGCGAGCTACGAACTGGACAAGAACTTCTCGCTCGGCGCGACGTACTTCATGGCCGATTCCGACTACACCAACGCCACGCTGAAGGACTCGAAGATCAACACCCTGCAACTGGATGCTGAAGCGAAGTTCTGATCACTGCTCTACAGCTCGGGCAAGGAAGCCCGACGCGCATCTTACAGCCTGACGTTGCTGCATCGGTCCCATCATCCGTCCGATTCAGCAACGCCAGGCTTTTTTCGTTCAGCCGCCCCCTGTGGGAGCGAGCCTGCTCGCGATAGCGGTCTGTCAGTTGACAGGGATGTCGGCTGGCACGGCCTCATCGCGAGCAGGCTCGCTCCCACAGGGTGTCTCGTGGTGATTCAAGGTTCAGCGCGAATGCCGGCGGCGCTCGGCGGCGAGTTTTTCGGCGAGGTGATCCAGGTCGGGAACGGGCGGCTCTGGGAGCTTTCTGAGGGTGGCCTGCATCAGCTTCATCTGGCGAATGAAACGTCGGCAGTTGGGACAGAACATCAGGTGATGACGCACCATCAGGCGTTCGCGAAAGCTCAATTGACCGTCGAGATAATCGCTGGAGCGAGCCACTTGTTCCTTGCAGGTCAGCATTCGCCGGTCTCCTCGAAATGTTCCACGGTCGCGAAGACCTTCAGCCGGGCGCGATGCAACAGCACGCGTACGTTAGAGAGCGAGATCCCCAGAAGATTACAAATTTCTTCCAGCTCCAGCCCCTGGCGCTCGCGCAAGGTCAGCACGCTGCCTTGCAGTTCCGACAGGCTGAGCAGCGTGTGCTCGAGGCAATCGCGCAATTCGCTCTCCGTCAGCAGCGCTTCCGGCGTGTCCTGGTGCCAGGCGAACGGCGCCAGCAACCAGTGGCCATCGGCGGCGAAGCGATCATCGCCGAGCGTGCCATGGGGCGATGGCAGGTCGTCGAGCAGCACCTCGCGACGGTTCTGCTTGTAGCGCCCCTTGGCAGCGTTGGCTGCGATGGTCAGCAACCAGGTCTTGAGGCTGGAGCGGCCCTGGAAACCACTGAGGTTGCGCACCACGGACAGCCAGGCGTCCTGCACCACTTCGTCGGCATGGCGACTGCCAACGATGGCATAGGCGACCGCGCGCATCGGGCTCTGGTAGGTGCTGACCAGTTCCTTGTAGGCGCGCTGCTCCCCCGCCAGCAAGCGTTGGAGCAGTTGGGTGTCGTTGGTGGTAGTCATTCAAGCTCTCATATGCCTGACACTATTGTGGCGAGGGGAATTATCCCCTCGCCACAATAAATCCGCTAACAACTGGATCAATGTTTGCGCAGGATCACGCTACCAATCGAATACCCCGCCCCAAACGAACTGAGTACCGCCACCGAGCCGCTGGGCAAGTCATCCTGGTTCAGGTGGAACGCAATCACCGAACCCGCCGAGCTGGTGTTGGCATAGCGGTCGAGGATCACCGGGGCTTCCTCTTCAGTGGCTTCGCGTCCCAGCAGCTTGCGCACGATCAGGTGGTTCATGCTCAGGTTGGCCTGGTGCAGCCAGAAGCGCTTCACTTGCTCGACGTTCAACTGGTTTTCTTCCAGATGAGCGCCAATCAGCTCGGCCACCATCGGGCAGACATCGCGGAACACCTTGCGGCCTTCCTGGACGAACAGCTTGTCACGGGTGCCGATGCCCTCTTCCGCGGCGCGGTTGAGGAAGCCGAAGTTGTTGCGGATGTTGTTGGAGAACTTGGTGAGCAGCTTGGTGCTGACCACATCGAACTGATGCGGCGAGGTCGCCAGGTCCGCCCGCTCGATGATCACGGCGGTGGCCGCGTCGCCGAAGATGAAGTGGCTGTCGCGGTCACGGAAGTTCAGGTGGCCGGTGCACACTTCGGGGTTGACCATCAGGATCGCCCGAGCCTGGCCCAGTTGCACGCTGTTGGCCGCGGCCTGGATGCCGAACGTCGCCGAGGAGCAAGCCACGTTCATGTCGAAACCGAAACCTTCGATGCCCAGGGCTTCCTGGACTTCGATGGCGATGGCCGGGTACGCGCGTTGCAAGTTGGAACAGGCGACGATCACCCCATCGATGTCGGCGACGGTACGGCCGGCGCGCTCCAGCGCCTGTTTCGCGGCGCCGATGGCCATTTCGCAGAGCACCGACCATTGCTCATTGGAGCGCTCGGGCAGGCGTGGGGTCATGCGTTGCGGGTCGAGGATACCGTCCTTGTCCATGACAAAGCGGCTCTTGATACCGGAAGCTTTCTCGATAAACGCCGCGCTGGATTCGGTCAACGCCTCGATTTCACCGCGCTCGATGGCTTCGGCGTTGTCGGCATTGAACTGCGCGACGTAGGCGTTGAAGGATTGCACCAGCTCTTCATTGGAAATGCTGTTGGCCGGGGTATACAGGCCGGTGCCACTGATGACGACGTTATGCATGGTCGTGTCTCTGATCTGTTCAGGCAGAAAGCATTGGCACCAACGTACCAATACGCAAAGGGTCTTTTCCCATCCTGGGAAGCAGACCTGGCATCGCTTTATTCCGATCCGCCCGGGGAATTGAAGCTCAAAACCACGGGACCGGCATTTATAGCCGCGAAGTTTGCCATAAACGCTGGCGTTTGGCCCATTCTCCCTCAATCAAGACACAAAACCCTTGTGGGAGCGGCAAAAGCCAGGGCAAGACACAAGACCCTGTGGGAGCGAGCCTGCTCGCGATAGCGGTCTGTCAGTTGATAGGGATGTCGACTGACACTGCCTCATCGCGAGCAAGCCCGCTCCCACAGGCATCAATGGTGTTGCCTCAGGGCTCCACCTGCCCCCATTGCTTGCCCAGGCGCTTATCCGAAATAGGCACCTTGGTCCCCAACTGCTGGGCGAACAGCGACACTCGGTATTCCTCCAGCCACCAGCGGTAAAGCTCCAGTTGCGGATCGCGCTTGCCTTCCTGGGCGTGTTTGCCGGCGCGGGTCTGGTACTGGGCCCAGAGGTTCGACAGTTCGCCGCTCCAGACCCGGTCTTTCTGCACCTGGCTGCCCAGCTTCTCGAAACGCTGCTCGATCGCCTTGAGGTAGCGCGGCAGCTCCTTGAGCCATTGATGCGGGGTTTCGCGCACGAAGCCCGGGTACACCAGATGACTGAGCTGTTGCTTGATGTCGTTCAGCGCCACGGCCTGGGCCAGGTCGATCTTGCCTTTGAAGCGCTTTTGCAGACCATGCCAGAGCTTGAGGATATCCAGGGTCAGCTTCGCCAGGCGTTCGGCGTATTCGATCCAGCCGCCGCGCTTGCGCTCGGCCAGGGACGCCAGCGCGGCGCCGTCACGGGGCAGGTTCGCTTCGCCTTCCAGCACACAGCTGTCGAGACTGGCTAGCAGGATGTCTTCCACCAGGTTGTCGATGCGTCCCAGTTCGCGGTAGAGCAAGCCCAGTTCCGTCAGCCCCGGCAATTTGCTCCGCAGGAACTTGGCCGACTCCGCCAACTGCTGCATCAACAACCGTTGCAAGGCCCGGCGATGCTGGTACTCGGCTTCGGCCGGGGTCGGGAAACGCCCTTCCTTGACCACACCGCCCTCCTCCACCAACGCCGGATACACCGTCATCGACAACCCGGCGATCTTCTGCTGGGTCTTTTCCGCCACCGGAGCGAAGACTTTGGCTTCCACCGGCGCCTGGCTTTTCGCGGTTTGCGGCACGGCCAAGGCAGCCTGGCTGGCTTCGGCAAAACGCGCTGTCAGCTCGGCCAGGTCGCGACCCTCGCCGAGGAACTTACCCTGGCCGTCGACGATTTCCAGGTTCATGCGCAGGTGGCCTTCCACTTGCTGCGCCGCTTCGGCCCAGGCTTCGTCGCTGACCCTCGCGCCGGTCATGCGCAGCAGCTCGCGGCCCAGGGATTGCGGCAACGAACCTTCGGCGAAGGTAATGCGTTGCAGCGCCGCCTTGACGAAGTCTGGCACCGGCACGAAGTTCTTGCGCAGGGCCTTGGGCAGGTTGCGCACCAGGGCAATGCACTTGGCCTCGATCATGCCGGGCACCAGCCACTCCAGGCGCTCCGGCGGCAGCATCGGCAACAGCGGCGCCGGCACCCGCAATGTCACCCCGTCGCGGGGATGGTTGGGTTCGAAGTGGTAGCTGAGGGGCAACGTCAGGTCGCCGACGCGCAAGGTGTCGGGGAAATGCGCGGCGGTCACTTCGCTGGCCTCGCGAGCCAACACGTCCTCTTCGCGCATGATCAACAACTGCGGGTCTTTCTGGCTGTTGATCCGGTACCAACTGTCGAACGTCGCGGTCTGGTGGATCTCGGCCGGCAACCGTGCGTCATAGAACGCGAACAGGGTTTCCTCGTCCGCCAGGATGTCACGGCGCCGGGCCTTGGCTTCCAGCTCGTCGAGTTGCTCCAGCAATCGGGTATTGGCCGCCAGGCACTTGGCCTTGGACTGGATCTCGCCACGCACCAGGGCTTCGCGGATGAACAGCTCCCGCGACACCACCGGGTCCACCGGCCCGTAATGCACCGGCCGACGGCCGACCACGATCAGCCCGAACAGGGTGATCTGTTCATACGCCACCACCTGTCCGCGCTTCTTCTCCCAATGGGGTTCGAAGTGGTTTTTCTTGATCAGGTGCCCGGCCAGCGGTTCGATCCAGTCCGGTTCGATCTTGGCGACCATGCGCGCATACAGCTTGGTGGTTTCCACCAGTTCGGCGGTCATCAGCCACTGCGGACGCTTCTTGCCCAGCCCCGACGAAGGGTGGACCCAGAAGCGCCGTTGGCGGGCGCCCAGGTAGTCGCCGTCTTCGGTTTTCTGGCCGATCTGGCTCAACAGGCCCGAGAGCACCGCTTTGTGCAGTTTCGGGTAGTCGGCCGGGTCCTTGTTGAGGCTCAACTGCATGTCGCGGCAGATCAGGCTCAACTGGCGATGAGCGTCGCGCCATTCGCGCAGGCGCAGGTAGTTGAGGAAGTTCTTGCGACACCAGTTGCGCAACGGGCTGGCCGTCAGGGCCTGGCGTTGTTCTTCAAAACCGCGCCACAGGTTGACCAGCCCGGCGAAGTCCGAGTCAGAGTCCTTCCACTGGGCGTGGGCCTGGTCGGCGGCCTGCTGACGTTCGGGCGGACGCTCTCGCGGATCCTGGATCGACATGGCGCTGGCGACAATCAGCACTTCCTGCAGGCTGCCCAGCTTCGCCGCTTCCAGCAACATGCGGCCCATGCGCGGGTCCACCGGCAAGCGCGCCAACTGACGGCCCAAAGGGGTCAGTTGGCTGTTGCGGTCCACTGCCGACAACTCTTGCAGCAGGTTGAAACCGTCGCTGATGGCCTTGCCATCCGGCGGCTCGATGAACGGGAAATCAGTGATCTCGCCCAGGCGCAGATGGAGCATCTGCAGGATCACCGCCGCCAGGTTGGTGCGCAGGATCTCGGGGTCGGTAAATTCCGGCCGGCCGAGGAAATCTTCTTCGCTGTACAGCCGTACGCAAATCCCCGGCTCGACCCGCCCGCAACGCCCCTTGCGCTGGTTGGCGCTGGCCTGGGAAATGGCTTCGATGGGCAGGCGCTGGACCTTGGCGCGATAGCTGTAGCGGCTGATCCGCGCGGTGCCGCTGTCGATCACGTAGCGGATGCCCGGCACGGTGAGCGAGGTTTCAGCGACGTTGGTCGCCAGCACCACACGACGGCCCGGGTGGGACTGGAAGATCCGCTGTTGTTCGGCCGGGGACAAGCGCGCATACAACGGCAAGATCTCGGTGTGTTTGAGCTGGGCCTTGCGCAGCATTTCCGCCGCGTCACGAATCTCCCGCTCCCCCGGCAGGAACACCAGCACATCGCCAGGGCTGCGGCGCTCGCTGCGCTCATGGGCAGCGATTTCATCGAGAGTGGCGAGAATCGCCTGGTCGACGGTCAGGTCGTCCTCGACGCGGTTGCCCTCTTCGTCCTGCTCCAGGGTCAGCGGACGGTACCAGGTTTCCACCGGGAAGGTGCGACCCGAGACTTCCACGATCGGCGCGTCGTCGAAGTGCTTGGAGAAGCGCTCCAGGTCGATGGTCGCCGAGGTGATGATGACCTTAAGGTCCGGGCGGCGCGGCAGCAGGGTCTTGAGATACCCCAGCAGGAAGTCGATGTTCAGGCTGCGCTCGTGGGCTTCGTCGACGATGATCGTGTCGTAGCGCTCGAGGTAGCGGTCGTTCTGCGTCTCGGCCAGCAGGATGCCGTCGGTCATCAACTTGATCAGGGTGTTGGCGTCGCTCTGGTCCTCGAACCGCACCTGGTAGCCCACCAGCGCGCCCAATGGCGTGGCCAGTTCTTCGGCGACCCGGCTCGCCACGCTGCGGGCGGCGATCCGGCGCGGTTGGGTGTGGCCGATCAAGCCATACTGGCCGCGCCCGATTTCCAGGCAGATCTTCGGCAATTGCGTGGTTTTGCCCGAGCCGGTTTCGCCGGCGATGATCAACACCTGGTGCTTGAGCAGCGCGTCCTTGATTTCGTCACGCTTGGCGGCAATCGGCAGATTGTCGTCGTAGCGAATCAGCGGCAGGCTGGCCTTGCGCGCCAGCACCTGGTCGCACGACGCCTGCATGCGCGCCACCCACTGGGCCAGCTTGGCCTCATCGGGTTTCTTGCGCAGCTCGAGCAACTGCCGCCGCAACCGGTGACGGTCGGCGAGCATGGCGTGGTCGAGGTTCTTCAGCAGCTTGTCGATAGCGGGGGCTTGGTCAGTCATCGGGTACGCAAGGGTCGTCGGTTTTATGCAGGGGGCGATTGTCGCAGATTTGCGCCCGCTGCGCCGAACACATGCCCTCTTTGCCTGCCACCCTCCCCTGTGGGAGCGAGCCTGCTCGCGATGGCGGTGGGGCAGTCGACATGGATATTGATCGGACAATCGCCATCGCGAGCAGGCTCGCTCCCACAAGGGATCTGCGTGAATTCGAACGTTATTCGTTATCCAGGTCCTTGCGCCGATACGGGAACACATCAATCACCTTCCCCGCTCGAATGGCCTCTTGCAGGCCTTTCCAGTAGTCGGCGTTGTACAGCTCGCCGTGCATCTGGTCGAACAACTTGCGCTGCCCGGCGTCGGCGAACAGGAAGGGCGGGAACTCTTCGGGAAAGACGTCCAGCGGACCGATGGAGTACCACGGTTCGGAGGCCATTTCGTCTTCCGGGGTGCGCGGCTGGGGGATGTGTCGGAAGTTGGCTTCGGTGAGGAAGCAGATCTCGTCGTAGTCGTAGAACACCACCCGGCCATGGCGGGTCACGCCGAAGTTCTTGAGCAACATGTCGCCGGGGAAGATATTCGCCGCCGCCAATTGCTTGATGGCCAGGCCATAGTCCTCCAGCGCCTCGCGCACCTGGGCCTCGCTGGCGTTTTCCAGGTAGAGGTTCAGCGGTGTCATGCGCCGCTCGGTCCAGCAGTGACGAATCAGCACCGTATCGCCTTCCACCGACACCGTGGAGGGCGCCACTTCCAGCAACTCTTCCAGGCACGCCGGTTCGAACTTGCCCAGGGGAAAGCGGAAATCGGCGAACTCCTGGGTATCGGCCATGCGTCCGACCCGGTCGACACTTTTCACTAGCCGGTACTTCTCGATCACCGTGGCGCGGTCGACGTTTTTCGACGGCGAGAAGCGGTCCTTGATGATCTTGAACACCGTGTTGAAGCCCGGCAGCGTGAACACGCTCATGACCATGCCGCGCACACCCGGCGCCATGATGAACTGGTCGTCGGTGTTCGCCAGGTGATTGATCAGGGCCCGGTAGAATTCGGACTTGCCGTGCTTGTAGAAACCGATGGAGGTGTACAGCTCGGCGACGTGTTTGCCTGGCAGGATCCGCTTGAGGAAGCCGATGAATTCCGCCGGCACCGGCACGTCCACCATGAAATACGAACGGGTGAACGAGAAGATGATCGAGACCTGGGCCTCGTCGGTGATCAGCGCGTCGATCTGGATGCCCCGGCCCTCGCGGTGCAACAGCGGAATCACCAGCGGCCACTGGTCATCGCGGGTGTAGATCCGCCCCACCAGGTAGGCGCCCTTGTTGCGATAAAGCACTGATGAAAACAGCTCCACGGTCAATTCCGGGTCCTTGCAGACCCAATCCGGCAGGTTTTCTCGCAGCTGGGCTTCGAGGCGCTGCAGGTCGCTCGCCAGGTCGGCGTAGTCTTCACTGAACCGGTAATCGGCGAAAATGTCCGCAAGCATCCGGTCCAGTTGGCCCTGGGGCTTGTAGGTACGGGTCTGCGCGGAGCGGGCCCGACGCAGGCTCGGCCGGGTGGTGTGGATAAACATGGTGCCGTCGCTGATCAGGTCATGGCTGAACAGGCCGCAGAAAATCGAGTTGTACCAGGTCTCGGACAGCTCATCGTCGAAACGCAGGTCGATCAGGCTGATGTAGGCACTTTTCACCAGCGGCCAGCAGCTCACATCCATCAGCGCCTCGGCATCGAAGGCCTTGCGCAGCCGGGTCACGGTTTCGAAGACTTTTTCTTCGTACAGATTGATCCGCGCCGCCGACGCCGCTTGCGCTTCCTGCCATCGGGCCTGCTCGAACCGGGCACGGGCACCGTCGGTAATCTGCCGGAAATGCTCGCGATAATCGTCGAAGCCGTCGAGAATCGAGCGGGCGATATCGCTGGCGGGCCATGGCTGCGGCATAGGGAAAACCTCGACGGGGGGTCTTGTCATGAGCGGCTGAGCTTAGAGGCCAATCACGCGGCAACGCAACCATTGCCATTGGTCCCAGGGAGGGCGACACTTGCCGGCCAACCATGGAAGGACTCCCTCGTGAACCTCGTCGATCTCCTGCGTCTGCTGTCCTTGGCCGCCATCTGGGGGGCGAGCTTCCTGTTCATGCGCATTATCGCGCCCGTCATCGGCACGATCCCCACGGCCTTTTTTCGTGTCTCCATCGCCTTCGTCGGGTTGGTGGTGATCCTGGCACTGATGCGAGTCGACTGGAATTTCCGCGGCAAGCTGAAAGTCGCGATGGGGCTGGGCCTGATCAACTCGGGCATTCCCGCAACCTTCTATTCCTTGGCGGCCCAGACCCTTCCAGCCGGTTACTCGGCGATCTTCAACGCCACGACGCCCCTGATGGGGGTGTTGATCGGTGGGCTGTTCTTCAGTGAGCAACTCACGGTCGCCAAGGTCAGCGGCGTGTTCCTCGGGCTACTCGGCGTCGGCATCCTGACCCGCGCCGGCCCGGTGGCCTTCGACCTGCAACTGCTGATGGGCGCCCTCGCCTGCCTGATGGCCACCACCTGTTATGGCTTCGCCGGATTCCTCACCCGGCGCTGGCTCGATCATCAAGGCGGGTTGGACAGCCGTCTCTCAGCCCTGGGGAGCATGTTCGGCGCCACGGTGTTCCTGCTGCCGCTGTTCGGTTACAGCGTCATCAGCCAACCCCCGGCCAGCTGGGGTGGCTGGAGCGTCTGGCTGTCACTGCTGGGGTTGGGGCTGGTGTGCACCGCGCTGGCGTACATCCTTTATTTCCGGTTGCTCAGCGCCATCGGGCCGGTCAAATCCATGACCGTTACCTTCCTGATCCCGCCATTCGGCGTGCTGTGGGGGGCGTTGTTGCTGGATGAGCCGTTGGGGATGGCGCATCTGTATGGCGGGGTGCTGATTGCGGCAGCATTGTGGCTGGTGTTGAAGCCGGCGGCGCAGAAGCCGGTCGAGGTGTCTGCCCGCTAGCGCATCGGCGCGTTTGAAAATGCCATCGCGAGCAGGCTCGCTCCCACAAGGGTCGTCCATAACCTGTGGGAGCGAGCCTGCTCGCGATAGCGGTTCTATGCCAACAGCGATCTAACGATCAGCCGCGTTTACGAAACACAAACACCAACCCGACGATGATCAGCGCCATCCCCAGCAAGCTCAACAGCGCCAGCCGGTTGCCGAACACCAGGTAGTCCATGACCGCCGTCACCGCCGGCACCAGGTAGAACAGGCTGGTGACATTCACCAGATTACCCCGTGCAATCAGCCGATACAGCAGCAAGGTCGCCAGCACCGAGACCACCAAACCCATCCACAACACCGGCACGATGAAGCCCGCACGGGTCTCGAAATGGAATGGCTGGAACGGCACGAACACCGCACACAATAAAAGTCCGGCCAGGTACTGCACCGGCAGCGTGCCGAGGGGATTATCGGTAATGCGTTTCTGCATGATCGACCCGGCGGTCATGGACACCAGCGCCAGCAACCCGCACAGCATTCCGGTCAAGGACATCCCCGCCAATCCGATGCCCTGGTACACCACCATGACCAACCCGACCAACCCGAGCGCCAGGCCGAACAGACGCGACCAGGAACGCTGACGTTCCACGAGCACCACCGTGAGGATGGGTTGTACGCCCATCAGGGTGGCCATCACGCCGGGTGTCACGTTCATTTGCAGGGCCAGCAGATAGAAAATCTGATAGGCCCCCAGCAGCACCAATCCTGTGGTCGCGGCATAGATCAACGGCTTGCCGACCGTGGGCAGCTTGAACCTGAACACCGGGATCAACAACACCAACGCACACAGCGCAATGGCAAAACGGATCAGCAGAAAAGCGAAAGGTGAAGCGTGGGCCAGGCCCAGTTTGGAAAAGATTGCGCCGCTGCTCCACAGCAGGACGAACAGGCTCGTGGAAGCCGCCGCCAATAACGCGTTCTTGGATAGGGAAAACATGGATACCACCTGTAGTCAGGCAAAAGCCAACTCAGCCAAGGCTGAAGTCCAGTAGTTTTTTTCAGGCAGGCACAGGGGACGGCAACCGTTGCCGATCAGCCCTGAACGCCAACACCCGGCGGTGATACGACGGCGTACACCGATGAGCTACTGACAGGTGGAGGGTATTGACCGATCTGCACAGGCTGCTGATTCCCGCACGGCACGACGCCAGCGTTGAACGCTGGAACCACAACCGCGATGACAGGGGATACAGGCATGAGCCGATCTCTTTGGGGAAGTGGGTTCGAAAACCCGACGAGCGCTGACTATAACCAGCGCTCGAAGTATTGCGCAATGGTTAACCGAACAACCAATAGCCGAGTGCCGTGAGTACCACCACCGCCAGCACCGGCCGCATCACCCGATACACCTTGGGGTACTTGCGTTTCCACTGCTTGACCCGGCCGCTGATACCATCGCTGAACGACTTGCTCCAGGCGTAGACCTGGTTGATACCGCCGACGCGTTCGTCGTCCAGATTCTGCGGCGCGGTGGCGCGGCCGAGGAAGCCGCTGACAGCGCGATTGAGACGGGTCATCAACCGGCTGCTCAAGGGGCGCTCGACATCGCAGAACAGGATCACGCGGGTCTGGGGTGTTTCATTCTTGACCCAGTGCACGTAGGTTTCATCGAACATCACATCTTCGCCGTCGCGCCACGCATAGATCTGGCCGTCGACGAAGATCCGGCAATCGTCGGAGTTGGGCGTGGAAAGCCCCAGGTGATAGCGCAACGAGCCGGCGAACGGATCGCGATGGGGGTTCAAATGGCTGTCACCCGGCAGCAGCGCGAACATCGCGCCGCGGACGTTGGGAATCCGGTTGACCAGCTCGACGGTCCTGGGGCACAGCACTTCGGCCGACGGCAGCGGTTTGTCGTACCACTTGAGGTAGAAGCGCTTCCAGCCTTTCTTGAAGAACGAGCCGAAGCCGGCGTCGTTGTTCTTTTCCGCGGCCCGGATGTAACCCTCGTCGAACAGGTGCATCGCCTCATCACGGATGACCTGCCAGTTGTCCTTGAGCACATCCAGTTCGGGGAACTTGCTGCGGTCCAGGTAAGGCCTGGACGGTACGCCGGAGAACAGGTACATCAGGGTGTTATAGGGTGCGAACAGCGCCGAGTGGTTGACGAACTGGCGCAACACCGGCAAACGCGCCTTGCCGCGCAGGTGCACATAAAGCGTACTGCCCAGAAACAGCAGCAGTACCGACGCCTTGGCGACAAACGAAACGGTCATTCATAACTCCTTGTCAAAAAAGCAACTGATGCGACGTCAACTGCCCGACGTGGCCGGGGGCCATGCTAAATGCTCATGGCCCGGGTAGAAACCGTCTAACGCAATATTCACTATTGTGCAGGACGCAATAAACCTAACAGGCGTCACCTGAACCCTGGCTGACGCCAGTCAAAACACCTTCAATCCTGCTGAAGGCTTCTGTGGCGAGGGGATTTATCCCCTCGCCACAGAAGCTGTCCTGCCACCGTATTACTGCTGGTTTTCCTGTTCGGTAAACAGATCACTGAACAGCATGCTCGACAAGTACCGCTCGCCCGAATCCGGCAGGATCACCACGATCGTCTTGCCCTGCATCTCGGGTTTTTCCGCCAGGCGTGCGGCCACGGCCATCGCCGCGCCACAGGAAATGCCACACAGAATGCCTTCTTCCTGCATCAAGCGCAGGGCCATGGCCTTGGATTCGTCGTCCGTCACCCGCTCAACCTGATCGACCATCGACAGATCCAGGTTCTTCGGCACGAATCCGGCACCAATCCCCTGGATCTTGTGGGGGCTGGGCTTGATTTCCTGGCCCGCCAGCGCCTGGGTGATCACCGGCGAGCTCTCGGGCTCCACCGCCACCGACAGGATCGGCTTGCCGCAGGTGTTCTTGATATAGCGGGAGACCCCGCTAATGGTTCCGCCGGTGCCCACGCCCGCCACCAGCACGTCCACCGCGCCGTCGGTGTCGTTCCAGATTTCCGGGCCGGTGGTTTTTTCGTGGATCGCCGGGTTCGCCGGGTTATCGAACTGCTGCGGCATGAAATAACTGGACGGATCGCTGGCGACGATCTCGGCGGCCTTCTCGATGGCGCCCTTCATGCCCTTGGCCGGTTCGGTCAGCACCAGCTCGGCGCCAAGGGCCTTGAGCACCTTGCGCCGTTCGATGCTCATGGAGGCCGGCATGGTCAGCATCAGCTTGTAGCCACGAGCAGCGGCGACGAACGCCAGGCCGATCCCGGTGTTGCCCGAGGTCGGCTCGACGATGGTCATGCCTGGCTTGAGCTTGCCGGTGCTTTCAGCGTCCCAGATCATGTTCGCGCCAATCCGGCACTTGACCGAATACCCCGGGTTACGCCCTTCGATCTTGGCCAGGATGGTGACACCCCGCGGGGCAATGCGATTGATCTGCACCAGTGGCGTATTGCCGATGGAATGGGCGTTGTCAGCGTAGATACGGCTCATGACTAGGTCCTTAGTGATGCGTGAATTCAAGCGCCTAAAGGTATGCCTGTTGCCCGAGGGCGTCCAGTTGCAGCGAACGTTCGCAGGGCTGCAACGGTCAATGGTTTTAATATTGCCTGAGACCGAACGACATGAAGCGTCGATACAGCTGGCCACTGTGGACTCTCGCAGCCATCGTTGCGGTGCTGGTGGCCCTGCATTTCACGTTGCCTTACCTCGTGCGCAACTACCTGAACGACAAACTGGCCGACATGGGCGACTACCGCGGCCAGGTCACTGATGTGGACCTGGCGCTCTGGCGCGGAGCCTACCGGATCAACGGCCTGAAAATCGTCAAGGTCGACGGCAAGGTCCCGGTACCGTTCGTCGATGCACCGCTGGTCGACCTGTCTGTCAGCTGGCACTCGCTGTGGTACGACCACGCAGTGGTGGCCGAGGCGGAGTTCGCCCGGCCCGAAGTGAACTTCGTCGATGGCGGCGGCAACCGGCAGAACTCCCAGACCGGCCAGGGCACCAACTGGCGCGAGCAGCTAAGCAAACTGCTGCCCATCACCTTCAACGAGGTGCGGATCAGGGACGGCAAAGTGGCCTTTCGCAATTTCAACTCCAAGCCCCCGGTCAACCTGCGGGCCACCGACGTCAACGCCAGCTTCTATAACCTGACCAACGTGGTCGATACCGAAGGCAAGCGTGACGCCCGTTTCGAGGGCAAAGCCCTGGTGGCCGAACATGCGCCGCTGGAGGTGCAAGCCACCTTCGACCCGCTGAGCAAGTTCGAGGATTTCGACTTCCGCCTGCGGGCCAGGAACATCGAACTCAAGCGCCTGAACGATTTTGCCGCGGCCTACGGCAAATTCGACTTCAATGCCGGCCATGGCGACCTGGTGATCGAGGCTGAGGCGAACAACGCAAAACTCAGCGGCTACATCAAACCGCTGCTGCGGGATGTGGACGTATTCGATTGGCAACAAGACGTGGAAAACGAGAAAAAGAACATTTTCCGTTCGGTCTGGGAGGCGCTAGTCGGCGCCGGCGAAACGGCCCTGAAGAATCAGCGCAAGAACCAGTTCGCCACCCGGGTCGAACTCAACGGCAATGTCCATCAACAGGACATCAGCGCCTTCGAAGCCTTCCTGCAGATCCTGCGCAACGGTTTCGTCGAGGCCTTCAACGCGCGCTACGAGCAGCCGCCGCCCTCTAAGGACTAGCCTGTGGCGAGGGAGCTTGCTCCCGCTGGGCTGCGTAGCGGCCCTAAAAAGCCGGCGAGCGCTGCGCACTCGAGCGGGAGCAAGCTCCCTCGCCACAATCGCCCTCCTTTGTCCGGCCATCCGCCAAGACCGGGTCAACATGTGACGCCCCATTCAGAGACTGAATACAGCGTCTGCGTTCACAGTCGGCGGGACGTCGCGTTATAGTCGAGCACGACATTTTATTTCGCGCGCCCCGCCTCGCCGGGCCAGCGACACGTTCGAGGAAATTGCAGATGAAGTTCGAAGGCACCAGCGCCTACGTGGCCACCGATGACCTGAAGCTGGCCGTGAACGCCGCCATCACCCTGGAGCGGCCGTTGCTGGTCAAGGGCGAACCGGGCACCGGCAAGACCATGCTCGCCGAGCAGTTGGCGGAGTCCTTCGGCGCGCGCCTGATCACCTGGCACATCAAATCCACCACCAAGGCTCATCAGGGCTTGTACGAGTACGACGCGGTCAGCCGCCTGCGCGACTCGCAGCTGGGGGTGGACAAGGTCCATGACGTGCGCAACTACCTGAAGAAGGGCAAGCTCTGGGAGGCTTTCGAGTCCGAAGAACGGGTCATCCTGCTGATCGACGAGATCGACAAGGCCGACATCGAGTTCCCCAACGACCTGCTGCAGGAACTCGACAAGATGGAGTTCTACGTCTACGAGACCGACGAAACCATCAAGGCCAAGCAGCGCCCGATCATCATCATTACCTCCAACAACGAAAAAGAGCTGCCGGATGCGTTCCTGCGTCGCTGCTTTTTCCACTACATCGCCTTCCCGGACCGCGTCACCCTGCAGAAAATCGTCGATGTGCACTACCCGGACATCAAGAAAGACCTGGTCAGCGAAGCGCTGGACGTGTTCTTCGACGTGCGCAAAGTGCCGGGCCTGAAAAAGAAGCCCTCCACCTCCGAGCTGGTGGACTGGCTCAAGCTACTGATGGCCGACAACATTGGCGAAGCGGTGCTGCGTGAACGCGATCCGACCAAGGCCATCCCACCGCTGGCCGGTGCCCTGGTCAAGAACGAACAGGACGTGCAATTGCTTGAGCGCCTGGCGTTCATGAGCCGTCGCGGCACGCGTTAAGCCCTCTTCGTCAACAAGCGCGAGGGCCACTGCCATGCTGCTGAACCTGTTCAATGAAATGCGCGCCGCCAAGGTGCCCGTGTCGGTGCGCGAGTTGCTGGACCTGATCAACGCGCTGAAACAGCGGGTGATCTTTGCCGACATGGACGAATTCTATTACTTGTCCCGGGCGATCCTGGTGAAGGACGAGCGCCATTTCGACAAGTTCGACCGGGCGTTCGCCGCTTACTTCAACGGCCTGGAAAAACTCGACGACCATCTCCAGGCACTGATTCCCGAAGACTGGTTGCGCAAGGAATTCGAGCGTTCGCTGACCGATGAGGAGCGGGCGCAGATCCAGTCCCTGGGCGGCCTGGACAAGCTGATCGAGGAATTCAAGAAGCGTCTGGAAGAACAGAAGGAACGCCATGCCGGCGGCAACAAGTGGATCGGCACCGGCGGTACCAGCCCGTTCGGCTCCGGCGGTTTCAACCCCGAAGGCATCCGCGTCGGCGACGCCGGCAAGCGCCAGGGCAAGGCCGTGAAGGTCTGGGACCAGCGCGAATACAAGAACCTCGACGATCAGGTGGAGCTGGGTACCCGCAACATCAAGATCGCCCTGCGCCGCCTGCGCAAGTTCGCCCGCCAGGGGGCGGCCGAAGAGCTGGACATCGATGGCACCATCGACCACACCGCCCGGGACGCCGGCCTGCTGAACATCCAGATGCGCCCCGAGCGGCGCAACACCGTCAAGCTGTTGCTGCTGTTCGACATCGGCGGCTCGATGGATGCCCACGTGAAAATATGCGAAGAACTGTTCTCGGCCTGCAAGACCGAGTTCAAGCACCTGGAGTACTTCTACTTCCACAATTTCGTGTACGAGTCGGTGTGGAAGAACAACCTGCGGCGCACCTCGGAACGCACCTCGACCCAGGACCTGCTGCACAAGTACGGCGCCGACTACAAAGTGATCTTCATCGGCGACGCCGCCATGGCGCCCTATGAAATCACCCAGGCCGGCGGCAGCGTCGAACATTGGAACGAGGAAGCGGGCTATGTGTGGATGCAGCGCTTCATGGAGAAGTACAAGAAACTCATCTGGATCAACCCCTATCCGAAGGACACCTGGGGCTACACCGCCTCGACCAACATCGTGCGAGAATTGGTGGAGGACCGAATGTATCCGCTGACCCTGCGGGGGTTGGAGGAAGGGATGCGGTTTCTTTCCAAGTAAGGATTGTTGTCGAGCATTCGGGCCTCATCGCGAGCAGGCTCGCTCCCACACTGGATCTGCGTCACACATGAGATCCCTGTGGGAGCGAGCCTGCTCGCGATGCTTCTAGCGGTCTAAAAAACCCCGCAAGCACTCCACCTGCTGCCGATGCGCAACCTCCTGCACCACCGGACGCAACCGCACCTGCGTGCCTGGCAGGCATTGCGCCAGCCGCGCCAGGGCCAATGGCGTCAAGGCGCCCAGGCGTGGGTAACCGCCAATGGTCTGCCGGTCGTTGAGCAGCACGATCGGCTGGCCGTCCGGCGGTACCTGCACGGCTCCCAGGGGAATGCCCTCGGAAATCATCGCAGGCCCCTGGTATTTCAGCTCAGCCCCCAGCAAGCGGATGCCCATGCGGTCGGCGCGGCTGTCCAGCGTCCAAGGACTGTTGAACGCATCGAACAGGCTCTGTCCGCCGAACGCGCCATTCTGCGCCCCCAGGATCAGGTCCAGCGGCTGGGTCTGCTGGAAGTCCGGGATCAGCCTGCCCGGCATCGGCCGAGGTGTGACCGGGCCTGAATAGCTCAAATGCTCGCCACGGCCCAGCGCGCGCCCCAGTCCATCCAGGCCGCCGAGCTCTTCACGCACGACCGTCGCCCGGCTGCCCAGTACCGCCGGCGCATCGAACCCACCGGGGGCCGCGAGGTACGCCCGAGCACCGAGCACCGGTTGGGTCAAGGCCAGGGTCTGACCCTTGCGCAAACTGAAATAACGCCACGATGCCACGGCCTGACCGTCTACCCGCGCCCCGAGGTCCGCCCCGGCCAACGCCAGTACGCAATCCTCTTCGGCCTCCACCGTGAAACCGCCGAGGGTGATTTCCACCGCCGTCGCGTCCAGGGCATTGCCCAGCATCCAGTTGGCCCAGGCCATCGACAGCCAGTCCGCCGCGCCGCCCTGGGTCACGCCCAGATGCCTGACGCCGAAACGGCCACCGTCCTGCAGCAGGCACAGCGGTGTGCTGGCCTTGATCGACAAACGGCTCATGCCAGGGCCTCCTGCGGTGTGTCGTCACCGTCCAAGGCGATGAATTCGGCGTGGTCCACGGCGACAAAGCGTACCGTGTCGCCGGGCTGCATCAGGCTGTAGCCGTCACGCTCGCGATCGAACAGTTTGGCCGGGGTACGACCGATCAGGTTCCAGCCGCCGGGTGATACCAGCGGATACGCCGCGGTCTGGCGCTCGGCAATGCCGACGCTGCCCGCTGCCACCCGCTTGCGAGGCGTGTCGAGGCGCGGCGCGGCCAGCATTTCGTCCACCAGTCCCATGAAGGCAAAACCGGGCGCAAACCCCAGGGCAAACACCTGGTATACGTGCTCGCTGTGACGACGGATCACCTGCTCCACCGTCAACCCGCTGCGACTCGACAACAGGCTCAGTTCAGGCCCGACGCTGAGGTCGTACCACACCGGCAGCACATGGTTCTGGCCGACCGAGCGGGCGTCAGGGGAAAGATTGTTCAACGCCTCGTTGACCAGATCCCGCGCCTGAGCCGGGTTCAACGCCAGCATGTCGTAATGCACCATCAGCGTGGTGTAGGACGGCACCAGGTCGATCAGGTCCCCGGCGAACACCTCGCGCAGACGCTCACTGGCAGCGAGCATCCACGGCATGTGGGTCTCGGCGATCTCATCGAACAGGCGCACCATCAGGCAGTCCACCGCGACCACTTCCACCCGTGGTCTCATGATGCACACTGCCGGTCCAGTGCTTCGCAGATGCGTTGCACCGCCGCCACGGAGCTGGCGTTGTCACCGTGTACGCACAAGGTATTGGCATGCAGGACCAACGCGCTGCCATCGCTTGCGGTCAGCGAGTCGCCACGGGCGATGGTCAGGGCCTGCCCGATGATGACCTCGGCATCGTGATGCACCGAGCCCGGCAACTGGCGCGAAACCAGGTGACCGGCGCTGTCGTAAGCACGGTCGGCGAAGGCTTCGAACCACAACGTCAGACCATATTCATCACCCAGGGCCTGGGCGGCGCTGTTGTCCCGAGTCGCCATCAGCATCAGCGGCAACTGCGGGTCGTAGGCCGCGACGGCCTGGATCACGGCACGCAGTTGCGCCGGGTTGGCCATCATGTCGTTGTACATCGCACCATGGGGTTTGACGTAGCTGACCCGCCCGCCCTGGGCCCGGCAGATGCCGTCGAGGGCGCCGATCTGGTAATGCAGCAGGTCTTGCAGCTCCTGGGCGGTGTAAGCCATGGAGCGGCGGCCGAAACCCACCAGGTCCTGATAGGCCGGGTGTGCGCCGATTTGTACGCCATGGCTCAGGGCCAGGCTGACGGTCTTGCGCATGATGCTCGGGTCACCGGCGTGAAAACCGCAGGCGATGTTGGCGCAATCGATGAAGGGCATCACCTCTGCGTCCAGACCCATGGTCCAGTTGCCGAAGCTTTCGCCGATATCGCAGTTCAAAAGCAGGCGGTTCACAGTGAACGCTCCTGTAGGTTGTTTCTTTTCTGGCCGTGGGGCATGCACCCCACAGGTTATCAGTTACTCGGCATCCAACTGCTTGCCTTGGGTTTCCGGCAGGCTGAGGGCTGCCAGGATCACCACGCCGTAGGACACGGCTGCGAACGCGCCGATGCCGACACTCAGGGGTACCTTCTGGCTCAGCAGACCGATCAGCAGCGGGAACAGCGCCGCCAGCGCCCGACCGATGTTGTAGCAGAAACCCTGGCCCGAACCGCGGATACGGGTCGGAAACAGTTCGGTAAGGAACGAGCCCATGCCGCTGAACATCCCCGACGCGAAGAAGCCCAAGGGGAAGCCCAGCCAGAGCATCACGTTATTGCTCACCGGCATCTGGGTGTACAGCAGCACGATAACGAACGAACCGACGGCGAACAGGATAAAGTTCTTCTTGCGGCCCAGGATGTCGGTCAGATAGGCGCTGATGACGTAACCCACATAGGAACCGACGATCACCATCGCCAGGTAGCCACCGGTACTCAGCACACTCAAGCCACGTTCATTCTTCAGGAAGGTCGGCAACCACGAGGTGATGGCGTAGTAGCCACCCAGCGCACCGGTGGTCAGCAACGAGGCGCGAATCGTGGTGAAGAGGATGCCGGGGGCAAAAATCTCATAGAACTTCGCCGGATTGCTCGGTTCCTGACGGGCCTTGGTCTGGTTATAGATCTCCGGGTCCTTGACCAGTCGCCGGACGAAAATCACGAACACCGCCGGGACCAGGCCGAGCATGAACAGGGCGCGCCAGGCGTCTTCCGGTGCCAGCACCGAGAACAGCAGCGCATACAGAATCGCCGTCATGCCCCACCCCAGCGCCCAACCCGCCTGCACCATGCCAACCGCCTTGCCGCGATCCTTGGCGCGGATCACTTCGCCCATCAGCACCGCGCCGGCGGTCCATTCGCCACCGAAGCCAAAGCCCATCAGGGTACGGGCGATCAGCAGTTGTTCATAACTCTGGGCCAGGCCACACAGGAAGGTGAAGAAGGCGAACCACAGCACTGTCAGTTGCAAGGTACGGACCCGACCGATACGGTCCGAGAGGATACCGGCTATCCAGCCGCCAAGGGCCGAGGCAATCAGGGTGCTGGTGTGAATCAGCCCCGCCTGCCCGGTGGTGATGCCCCACATCGCGATCAGGGTCGGTACCACGAAACTGAGCATCTGCGTGTCCATGCCGTCCAGGGCATAACCGATCTTGCAGCTCCAGAAGGTGCGGCGCTCCTGCTGATTGATGTTGCGATACCAGTCGAACGGGCCGGAACGGGCCTGGGTTTGGGGGACGCCGAGTGTGTCAGGGGCACTCATGGTGGTTCTCCACGGTTTTATTGTTATAAGCCTCGACGACGGGAGCGTAGAGACCGGTTGCCCCGATTCTTGGGCCCACGGCGCGGCGCGTCCAACGAATAAAATTGCGGACGGGTCATAAGAAAAAGTTGATTGGGTGGGAAACGGTGGAGTGTCTGGTTGGAATGCTGTTGTGGCGAGGGGATTTATCCCCGCTGGGCTGCGCAGCAGCCCCCTTGGATCTGTCTGACACACCACTGGGGCTGATGTTTTTTTGGGGCTGCTTCGCAGCCCAGCGGGGATAAATCCCCTCGCCACAGAAAAGCTCTATCTGGGTGGGGTCAAAGCCCGCGCAAATCCCGCTCTTCAATCGGTCGGCTCTGGCGCAGGCGCTTGCCGCCCAGCACTACCCAGTCGATCAGGCGGAACAGGCACTCCAGGCCGAACGACAGCAGCATGGCACCGCTGATGCCCCAGATCATCGCTTCGGGGGTCAGCAGGATCTGGTAGCTGTAGCCATTCCAGGTTTCCTTGCGGATGTCCGGATCGGCGGCCAGCGCCACTTGCAGCAACCGGATATACCACGGGCCTTGCATTGCCTGGTATTGCTTGTCCAATGCCTGCTGACGCACCAGCAGGGTGTTCAGGCTGTCGGCATCGCTGCGAAAGATCGGGTCCTCGCTGGCGCGGTAATGAGCCACCAGGGCCTGCATGTCACCTTTGAAGAACTGGTTGGCGGTGCCCTGGAAGCCTTGCAGGCCGTTCTGGGCTTCGATCAGATGCGCCTCGACCCGCTTGGCATAATCGCTGATGAAACCCGGCACCTGGACCCCCACCAGCAGGCCCACTGCAAACAACACCAGCCGTAGATAACTGAGCAACATAACGTGACGTCCTTATTCGGTGCGGCCATGGCTGACGCATTCGCCGCGTCGCCACAGGCTCCATTGGCCCGGTTCGTAGCGGGTCCAGGTTTCGTTTTCGGTCAAGGGTTCGGTGGCAATCACCGTGACCACGTCGTTGGGCGTGGTTTCGGCCTGGAAATCCACAATCACATCCACGTCCTTGAGCCGCGCCGGGCCAAACGGCGCGCGACGGGTGATCTGGGCCAGTTTGGTCGAGCAATAGCAGAACAGCCAGTCGCCATCGCTGAGCAGGCAGTTGAACACACCCTTGCTGCGGTACTCGGAACAGGCCTGGATCAGCGAGGGCAGCAATTGCTCCACCTCCACCGGTTCCGGGAAAGCCTGGCGCACACGGTTGAGCAGGTCGCAGAACGCCGCTTCGCTGTCGGTATCGCCCACCGGACGGTAGAAACTCACCTCCGGCTGGAAACCGGCGAGCTGGCCGTTATGGGCAAAACACCAGTTGCGCCCCCACAACTCGCGCACGAACGGGTGGGTGTTGGACAGGCAGACCTTGCCGACATTGGCCTGGCGGATATGCCCGATCACCACTTCGCTCTTGATCGGATAGCGCTGCACCAGGTTCGCCACTTCCGATTCACTGCTGGCGGCCGGGTCCTGGAACAGGCGCAGGCCGCGGCCTTCATAAAACGCGATGCCCCAACCGTCCCGGTGCGGCCCGGTCTTGCCGCCGCGCTGCATCAGCCCGGTGAAGCTGAACACGATGTCGGTCGGCACATTGGCACTCATGCCCAGTAACTCACACATGCTCGGACTCTCGCTTGAAGGGGCAGGCCGGGTTACAGACGCGGCTCGATGCGCGAACGCTGGGGATTGCTCGGCACCGGCGGGCGACCGTAACGGTCATCGCCGGCCACGCCGAACGGCGGCTCGTCATCCTCCGCATCAGCTGCGGCGGCAGCGGCTTTCGCGGCGGCGGCCCTTTCCTTGCGGGCGTTGGAAGCACGCTCGATGGGGAAGCGGATCAACGCGAAGATCAGGTAGACGCCGAAGGCGATCATGCCGTACATGAGCAGGTCGGACGCTGCGCGCCAGACGTTGTTGCCCACCTTGAACAGAATGTCCAGGGCAACAATGGCCAGGGCCGGGGCAAACTTGTCCTTCACCGGGTCGACAATGGTGGGGCAGAACAGCAACACCGCCACCAGCAACCGCAGCGGCTCGCGCAACCAGCGCCACATCCAGCGAGTGAGGCGCATCCATACGAGCAGGCAGCCCAGTGCGGCGAAGGCGTAAAGGCCCCAGGCGATCAGATAGTCGTTCTCGGTCATGGTGTCCATGGCAAGGCAGGCAAAGAGGCGCTTATAGTAACGGCTTTTCGCCCGTCAGGCTGCCCAGACGTGCACCATGAATATGTTCGAGAGCCTTTCATGTCCTTATCCGCCCATGTTTCCAACGCCCCGGTAGCCCGCAAGGACCCCGGTGTCGACCCGTATGCCTGGCTGCAGGAACGCGACACCGACGCCGTACTCGACTACCTCAAGGCTGAAAATCGCTTCCAGGAAGACCAACTCGCCGACCAGGCCGAACTGCGCGAAACCCTGTTCCAGGAAATCAAGGGCCGGATCCTCGAGACCGATCTGTCCCTGCCCTCGCCCTGGGGTCCTTACCTGTACTACACCCGCACCACCGCCGGTGACGAATACCCGCGCCACTACCGCTGCCCGCGCCCGGCGGACGACAGCCTGACCGTGGACGAACACCACGAGCAGTTGCTGCTGGACCCGAACGCGCTGGCCAATGGCGGTTTCTTTTCCCTGGGTGCCTTCAGCATCAGCCCCGACCACCAGCGTCTGGCCTACAGCCTGGACACCACGGGCGAAGAGATCTACACGCTGTTCGTGAAAGAACTGTCCAACGACAAGGTCAGCGAACTGTCCTTCGAAAACTGCGACGGCAGCATGACGTGGGCCAACGACAGCCTGACGTTGTTTTTTGGCGAACTGGACGACACCCACCGTCCCCACAAGCTCTGGCGCTATCGCCTTGATGGCACCGCCGCCGAAGAAGTGTTCCATGAACCGGACGGACGTTTCTTCCTGCATTGCTACCGTTCGAGCTCCGAACGGCAGTTGATCCTGTCCCTGGGCAGCAAGACCACCAGCGAAGTCTGGGTACTGGATGCCGCCCAACCCCAGCTGCCCTTCACTTGCCTGGCACCCCGGGTGGAACATCATGAATACGACGTCGACCACGGCCTGCTCGACGGCCAATGGACCTGGCTGATCCGTACCAATCGCGACGGGATCAATTTCGCGCTGTACCAGGCCCCCGACACGGGCGTGGCGCCGACCGAGGCCGACTGGCGGAACCTGATCCCCCACAGCGACACGGTGATGATCGATGGCCTGAGCCTGAACGCAGGCGCCATGACGTTGAGCCTGCGGGAGGGTGGCCTGCCGATCATCGAGGTGCATCCACAGGATTTGCCGGCTTATCGCGTACAACTGCCGGACGCTGCCTACAGCCTGCATGTGCAGAACAGCCTGGAGTTCGCCAGCGAACGCATCCGCCTGCGCTATGAAGCCCTGAACCGCCCGGCGCAGATCCGCCAGTTGGACCTTGCCAGTGGCGAACAGGTGGTTCTCAAGCAAACCCCGGTGCTGGGTCCGTTCGACGCTGATGCCTACGTCAGCCAACGGCTTTGGGCTACCGCACCGGACGGCACCCAGGTGCCCATCAGCCTGGTGGTCAAACGCGAGGCCCTCGGTCAACCGGTGCCGCTGTATCTGTACGGCTACGGCGCCTATGGCGAAAGCCTCGACCCCTGGTTTTCCCACGCCCGACTGAGTCTGCTCGACCGCGGCGTCGCCTTCGCCATTGCCCATGTGCGCGGCGGCGGCGAACTCGGAGAAGCCTGGTATCGCGCCGGCAAGCAGGAGCACAAGCACAACACTTTCAGCGACTTCATCGCGTGCGCCGAGCATCTGATCGGCAACGGGTTCACCACCGCCGATCAACTGGCGATCAGCGGCGGCAGCGCAGGCGGCCTGCTGATCGGCGCGGTGCTCAATCAACGCCCGGAGCTGTTCAAGGTCGCGATTGCCGAAGTACCGTTCGTCGATGTACTCAACACCATGCTCGACCCGGACCTGCCATTGACCGTCACCGAATACGACGAATGGGGCAATCCGCAGGAGCCAGATGTTTATGATCGGATCAGGGCCTACGCGCCATATGAAAACGTCCGCGCCCAGGCGTACCCGGCGCTGCTGGTCATCGCCGGGTACAACGACAGCCGCGTGCAGTATTGGGAAGCGGCCAAGTGGGTGGCTAAATTGCGCGCCACCAAGACCGATGACAACCCGTTGCTGCTCAAGACCGAATTGGGCGCCGGCCACGGTGGAATGAGCGGACGCTACCAGGGGTTGCGTGACGTAGCGCTCGAATATGCATTTGTGTTGAAGATTTTGGGCAAGGCTTGAGGAACTCTGGTTGAGGGCCGGGTCTTAGCTCCATGAGCAGGGCCCAGCCTTGGCACCATTCAGAACTGTGGGAGCGAGCCTGCTCGCGATAGCGGTCTACTTTTCAACGTTGAAGTCGACTGACACTGCGCTATCGCGAGCAGGCTCGCTCCCACGGGGATCATCCCACTCTTGCAAAGAACACAACAAAAGACCGTAAGCCATGCCAGAACCGACCTTACTGAACAACGAAATCCGCGACTGGCTGATGGACTGCGGCCTGTTCGATCAGTTTCTACCTGTGGACTTCGCCGCCGCGTCGGGCTATTTCAGCATCAGCGCCATCGCCCAGGGCGAAGCGATTTTTCGTGAGGGCGATGCCGGCAGCTTCATGTGCATCATCCACACCGGCCAGGTGGCCGTGCAGAAGACCGGTCCCGACGGGCAAGCGGTGACTATCGCCACCCTGCGCAGTGGCCGGGCATTTGGTGAAATGGCGGTACTGGATGGCGAACGGCGTTCGGCCAGTTGCATCGCCGCCAGTGATTGCCAGCTGCTGAACCTGGGCAAGGACTCCCTGGAAAAAATGCTCAACGACGCCCCCAAGGTCGCCGCAAAAATCATCCGCGCCCTCGCCGTATCTCTGTCCAAGCGCCTGCGCATGGCTGATGGGCAGTTGTTGTCGCAGCAGGTCTAGCACTCTGTGGGAGCGAGCCTGCTCGCGATAGCGTCTGGTCAATCAACATGCAGGTGACTGACACACCGCTATCGCGAGCAGGCTCGCTCCCACAGGGGACCCCGTCATTCACACAGAACGGGGGTCAGCCCCCTGGCGACTTGGCCTTGGGCGGCTTCACCTCCATCCCCGGTAGCGGTTGGTCCGGCGGCGGCCTGGGTATCTCGATCGGTGGCAGCAAGGGTGGCCCGTCATTGCCGGAACCAGCCTTGGGCACGCTGCTGGGTGCGACCGGTGGGTAGGGCATCGGTGTGGCGGTACCAGGCGCACCAGGGACGCTGGGTGGGCTTACCGGAATCGTCGCCTGCTGGGCCTGTGCACAACTTATTGAGAGCGCCGCCAGGGCAATGGCCGTTAGAATGATGCACTTCATCACTGGCTCCGTGGCTACTGTCACCTTCAGGCTAGACCCTACCGCACCGGTCCGCCCCTCCCTCATGAGATTTCCATGAAACGTTTCGTTCTGCTCGACACCACCCCCATCCCCGACAATGGCGGAGCCCTGTGCCTGTTCGAGTACGGCGAAGACTTCGTCATCAAGATCCAGGGCGGTGACGGCGGGCAGTTGATGAACACCCGCATGCACGGCTCCGAAGATGCCCTGGCGGAGATTCCCTGCCGCAAGGTCGCCGGCCGGCCGGGTTCGCGGGTGCTGATCGGCGGCCTCGGCATGGGATTCACCCTCGCCTCGGCCCTCAAGCAGCTGGGCAAGAACGCCGAAGTGGTGGTGGCCGAGTTGGTGCCCGGCGTGGTGGAGTGGAATCGTGGCCCCTTGGGCGAAAAGGCCGGGCGACCGCTGGAGGACCCGCGCACGGTGATCCGCCTGGAAGACGTAGCCAAGGTGCTGCAAGCCGAGCCCCAGGGTTTCGACGCGATCATGCTGGATGTCGACAACGGCCCCGAAGGCCTGACCCAGAAAGCCAACAGTTGGCTTTATTCGGCCGGCGGCCTCGCCGCCTGCGCTAAGGCTCTGCGGCCCAAGGGGGTGCTGGCGGTCTGGTCGGCCAGCGCTGACCGGCAGTTTTCCGACAAACTGAAAAAGGCTGGCTTCAAGGCGGAAGAGGTGCAGGTGTTCGCCCATGGCAACAAAGGCACCCGCCACACCATCTGGATTGCCGAGAAGCTCAAGGCCTGAGCTAAACTTCGTTCAACCGTCATCAGTCTTATCTACAAAGGTGAACCCATGAGTTCGTCAACGCCTCCTTCCAATACCGCGAAGCTGGACCGCATCCTCGCTGACGCCCAGCGCGACCGGGAAATGGGTTACCGCGACAAAGCCCTGAAAATGTACCCTCACGTCTGTGGCCGCTGCGCCCGTGAGTTCTCCGGCAAGCGCCTGAGCGAACTGACCGTTCACCACCGCGATCACAACCACGACAACAACCCCCAGGACGGTTCCAACTGGGAGCTGCTGTGCCTGTACTGCCATGACAACGAGCACTCGCGCTACACCGATCAGCAGTACTTTGGCGATGGCTCCCTGAGCACTCCGAAAATCGCCAAGGCGACGCACAACCCGTTTGCCGCGCTGGCTGGGTTGATGAAGAAAGACGAGTAACCGACAAGGTACCGAGCGCCTGTCAGGCCCTCATCGCGAGCAGGCTCGCTCCCACATTGGAATGCGGTTTCCTGTGGGAGCGAGCCTGCTCGCGATGGCGATGCAACCTTCACCGCCAATCTTGAAACTGACCACCCTCCCCCATTCCCCGTATAATCGCGCCTTTTCCCAAAGGCACCCCGCCCGTGGCCAACAAACGCTACAGCTGCATCGGTCTGTTCAACCCAAAATCACCGGAAAACGTCGGTTCGGTCATGCGCGCCGCCGGTTGCTACGGCGTGGCGTCGGTGTTCTATACCGGCAAGCGCTATGAACGGGCCGCCGATTTCGTCACCGACACCAAGAAAGTCCACTACGACATTCCGTTGATCGGCATCGACGACTTGAAGAAGATCCTGCCCCTGGGCTGTGTGCCGGTGGCCGTGGAGCTGGTGGAGGGTGCCCGCCCGCTCCCCGAATACACCCACCCGGACCGGGCTCTGTATATCTTCGGCCCCGAAGACGGCTCGCTGGACAAGGACATCCGCGACTGGTGCGAAGATGTGGTGTACATCCCCACCACCGGCTGCATGAACCTGGCAGCCACGGTCAACGTCGTCCTGTACGACCGCATGGCCAAAGGCAACAACACCCGCTCGGGACCGCAATTCCGCTGACCGGTGGGAAATTCCATGGAACGACGGATTCGCTCCGGCAGTCAGTTTTATACCCATTCCCACACTGGAGACAGACCATGAGCGATAACAATCCGTTCGAGCCGATCGAGAGCACGCCGTTCCAATCCCGCCCAGCACAAAACGTACATGGCTGGGAACGCGCGGGTTCCCTGGCTGGCGGCGTACTGATGATGGGCAAGGGCTTGCGTCGTGGCGGCATCATCGGTCTGGCTCAACTGGCCATCGGCGGCATGGCGCTGGCGCGGGGCATCACCGGGCATTGCTCGGCCAAGTCCCTGCTGGAAAAGAGCCGTCAGAACCTGAGCAACGCCCGCGCCCGGATCGAGCAGGCCGGCGATGAGCTGAGCCGCATGAAGGCGAACGCCGAGGCGGCAACCGGCACAGCTACGGTGACCGGGAATGATTCGTTGGATTCACCGAAGGCCGGGCTTTGAGCTTGTAGCGCAGCTAAAGGCCAATCGCGGGCAAGCCTTGCTCCCACAGGAACCCCGGTGCCTGTGGGAGCAAGACTTGCCCTGATGACAGTCAGATAAGGACCAGACGGTGCAAAACCTGTGGGAGCAAAGCTTGCCCTGATGCCAGTCAGATAAGGATCAGACGGTGCAAAACCTGTGGGAGCAAAGCTTGCCCTGATGCCAGTCAGATAAGGATCAGACGGTGCAAAACCTGTGGGGGCAAAGCTTGCCCTGATGCCAGTCAGATAGGATCAGACGGTGCAAAACCTGTGGGAGCAAAGCTTGCCCTGATGCCAGTCAGGTAAGGATCAGACGGTGCAAAACCTGTGGGAGCAAGGCTTGCTCGCGATGGCGGTATTACTGGAGTAACCGGTTATCCAGCACCGTAGACGCACCACCCAGAATGCTCTCGCTGAGCTGCACGAATTCCCGGGTGTCGACCGTTTCCAGGCGCATCGCGGCCTGCAGCACATCATCGAGCGAACGTTTGTTACGGGTTTTCAAACGAATCTCCCGATCCAGCTCCTGCAGCAACAGCACCGCCTTGGCAATCATCGCGGGACTGACCTGCTCGCCGCGCAGGGTCGTCACGCCCTGGCTGTCGCGTACAAGGCGCTCGTTCAAGGTCTGGTAACGCTCGTCGCTCATGCCGCCGGCGCGGCGCAGCAGCTCGATGGCGTAGTACTCGGCCAGGCCTTCGCCGATCCAGTCACTGCGTTCACGGTCATGGACACGGGCGAGGGTCTGCACCAGTTCCCGTAGCAACGGGCTGGTGCCCCGCTCGCTGACCAGCGGCGAACGGCTGTGCAGGTAAATCGACTCACGGCCGGCCTGGGCACCACGCCACAACGGGTCCTGGGCTCCGATAATCAGCAGTTTCGTGGGGTGGCGCGGTATCAGCGCCTGCACCTGCGGCCAGACGAAAGTCAGCAGTGTCAGCACGTCCATCCGGCGCATGCCCTGGCCCTGAGGCGAGGCCACGGTGACTTCGGTTTCACCCAGGCGCGTTCGGCGGCTGCCCAGTTTGCCGGCGAGCATCCAGCCCGTGGGACGGTCGAACAGGCGCGCGGGGTTATCGATGCGAAAGCGCTGCTTGCCGATGCGTGGCCAGGGCGTTTCGATGCTTTTCCAACCGGCGGGCAATTCAACGTCCAGGCGCGCCACCAGTTCGACGCCGTCCTGCTGGTCGAGCCGGGCCGACGGCACCAGGTCGTCGCCACGCAGCAAGGCCCAGGCGGGCGTCATGCGGGTTTCGAAGGTGCCATTCTTGCGCCCATGGCTGATGCGCACCCGGTAGGTCAGGCTGGCCTTGTCGGCGCTCGGGCGCCAGAGGCCTCGCGCGGCTTTACCCGGCGTCAGTTGCCATTGACCGTCCGCCTTGAAATCGCTGTAGCGGCTGCCGTCGCCAAGATCGAAATCCAGGCTGCGCACCGCCGAGCCACGGGCCAGGGTCAAGCGCACTTCGGCCTGATCGCTCTGGGGTAGCAGGTGCACGTGGTAATCCAGATCGACTTTCTGCGCCGCCCATAGCGGGCCGCACATCGCCAACAGTCCGCCGGCCGCCAGCATCCGTTTCAGTCCTGCGCCCATGGGCTCTCCCCGGTGATGCAACGCCCGACGATTCAGCCGGCGCGAAAAATCAGATGCTCTTCCCAATCGTCCTCGGGCACGCTGCCTTCGGCCAGCATGCGCCCGGATTGGGAAATGCGTTCGTGGTGCACGGCATCGCGGTCGCCACAGACCAGATGGTGCCACAGTGGCAGGTCCTTGCCCTCGCTGACCAGCCGGTAAGCGCAGGTCGGCGGCAACCATTTGAACTCATCGGCCTTGCCCGGCGTGAGCTGGATGCAATCGGGAACGGACTCGCGGCGTCGCGGATAATCGGTGCACTGGCAGGTTTTCAGGTCCAGCAGCTTGCAGGCGATGCGGGTGTAGTAAACGCTGTTGTCGTCTTCGTCTTCGAGCTTTTGCAGGCAGCACAAGCCACAGCCGTCGCACAACGATTCCCACTCCTGCGCATCGAGCTGATCGAGGGTCTTGCGTATCCAGAAAGGTTCGACTTTGGCGGCCATAGCTCGAGCATCAACATCAGGTGGTGAAAAGGCCGACAGTCTAGTGCCGGGGCCTCTTCAGGCCAAGCGTCGGCGACTGTCGGTAAGACAGCAATGCCACCGCCCGGTGGGAGCGAGCCTGCTCGCGATGACGGTGGTTCATCCAGTGTCAATGTTGACTGACACACCGCTATCGCGAGCAGGCTCGCTCCCACAAGGCTGATTGGGGGTCAGTAGCCCCGGGTGAAATCCACTTCGCCGCGCAAGGCTTCGCCGGCCTGGTAGGCACGCAGGTTCTCCAGGAACAGCTGGGTCATCAGCGGCGGCGATGTCGGTGCCGAGCTGTGGCCGGTCAACAGCAAGCCCCAGGCCGTCCAGAATGGATGACGCTGTGGCAGCGGCTCCTGGCGGCAGACGTCGATCACTGCGCCGGCCAGGTGCCCGTCTTTCAAGGCTTGCACCAGGTCCGCATCCACCACGGCCACGCCGCGTCCGGCATTGATGAACAGTCCGGTGGGTTTGAATTGCTTGAACAGCGCCGCGTCGTACACGTCATGGGTGTGGGGGGTGTTGGGGAGCAGATTGATGACATAATCCACTTCGCCGACCAGACGCGGCAGATCCTTCATCGCCCCAACCTCGACAAAAGGAGCCAGGTCCCGCGCTTCGCTGGCAATGCCATAGAGCTGCACACCAAACGGCACGAGGAACTGCGCCACCCGTTGACCGATATCACCCGTCCCGACGATCAGCGCCTTGCGCCCCGCCAGGCCCTGCCCCTGGCGGTTGTCCCACTTGCGCTCGACCTGGCTGACCAGGCGTGCCAGCACCTCGCGTTCATGACCAAGCATGTAGGTGAGCACGTACTCAGCCATCAACTGGCCGAAAATACCTACCGCACGGGTCAGCCGGTAGTCGCGTGTCAACCCCTCGGCCAACAGCGGCGTGATGCCCGCCCAGGTCGATTGCAACCACTGGGGGCGATGACCCTGGCGCAACAGGGTAGCCAGCAGATCGGGCTGGCCAAGCCAGACCTTGCACTCAGCGGCCAGTCGGGATAATTCGGCGGAATCACCGCTGGTCAGCACTTCGATATCGGGCGCAGCCTGGCGCAACAGTTGGGCATATACCGCATGGTCGTGTTCGGCAATCAGAACGCGCATGAATCAAACCTTTCAAAAACAGTGCAGACGAACGCCGACAGAGTGTCGCTCCATCCATGCGGCGATCGTCAAAAAAATTCCAATGTGTCTCAAGAAGTCCCAGGACGGGTACCTCAGTACCGCGTCAGACCGGGTCGTTGCGTCGCAGCAACTCTTCAGGCAAATGCTCGATGTACTCTTCTTCGGCCGGCGGCATCTGCAGGTGATAACCCTGGGTGTCGAGGTTTTCCAGCACCTTGTTGATGTCCTCGCGGGACAACTGCCGCTCAGGGCTCAGGACCAGGTCGAAGGCATGGGTCGCCTTGCCAAAGGCCGCCATCAATGGCTCAGGCACACGCGCCAATGCGTCGCTCTTGAGCACATACAGGTACATCTCGTTTTTCTTCGAGCTGCGGTAAATGGAGCAAATACGTTTCAAGGCTGTTCTCCGGCAGTGGCCAGGCTGTCGAGCAGCGCCTGGCCCATCAGTTCGCGACGCCAGCCACGCAGCGAATCAGGCAATTGATAAGGGCCCTCGGGGAAGCCGCTCTTGATCAGCGCTTCGAGGGTTTTCTTGCGTAGCATCAGTTCCGGGGCAATGCCCAGGCGTTCGGCCTCAGCCTGCCCCAGGGCCCGCAGACGCTTGACCAGTGCCGAGGCCTCGATGGGCAACGGCTCGGCTACGGCTGGCGGCCATTGCTCGGGCGGCACGCTGGCAGCGCGCTTGATCAGATCCAGCAGAAACTCGCCGTCCTGACGCACGGTACGCGGGTGCATGTCTTCGATTTTCGCCAGCGCACCGAGGTTATCCGGCTGGGTCCGGGCCAGAGGCCACAGCGAATGCTCGCGAATGATGCGATTACGCGGCAAGTCACGGGCCCGAGCCTCCCGCTCGCGCCAGGCGCAGAGCTCACGCAGCACGGCCAGTTGCGCCCGGGACAGCTTCCAGGCCAGCTTGGCTTCGCGGTACACCTCATCGGGATCGACTTCGCGGCGCAGGTTGGCGACCAGCTCAGCGCCATCTTCCAGGACCCAGGCGTACTTCTCATCGGAAAGCTTGGGACGCAGTTGCACGAAAACTTCAGCCAGGTGCACCGCATCCTCTGCGGCATAGCTGATCTGCGTTTCGGACAACGGCCGCTGCAACCAGTCGGAGCGGGTCTCGCCCTTGGGCAACTCGATGCCCAGAACCTCCTGCACCAGCCGCGAGTAGCCCATGGAGAAACCCAGGTTCAGGTACGCGGCAGCCAATTGGGTATCGAACAGCGGCGCGGGCAGGCTGCGGGTCAGGCGCAGCAGGACTTCAAGGTCTTCGCTGCAGGCGTGCAGCACCTTGAGCACGGCCGGGTTTTCCAGCAATGCCGCCAGGGGCTGCCAGTTATCGATGGTCAAGGGGTCGATCAGGTAGGCACGCTTGCCGTCGCCGATCTGCAGCAAACCGGCGATGGGGTAAAAGGTGTCGACCCGCATGAATTCGGTGTCGAGGGCGACGAAGGGCAACTGCTGCCATTCGGTGCAAAACCGACCGAGGCTATCGTTGTCGCGAATCCAGTGTATATCGATGGCCACACGGCTCTCCCTTGAAGAATGGCGCGCAGTATATATCGCCGTCAGCGATTGCGAGCATCCATAGAGCAAGAGCCTGAGAGAAATCGCCTGCGCATCGGCAAGAATAGTCCTACATTAGAAGCTAACTGGTCTTACGCAACACATAAACCCGCGTCAGCGCAAAACCGGGCAGGAAGTCTTGGTGCCACAGCACGTTGAAACCAGCCTGGAGGAACTCGGCCTCGACATCGGCCTTGTCTGCCAGGTTTCGTTGCGGTGGATGGCCAAGTTTGAAACGCCCATCGACTTGAACCGACACGATGACCGTGTCGCGACTGACCCGATGAAATTCGCTCAGCAGCGCCAGGCGATGCTCGCTGGCACTCACGTGGCGAAACAATTGCAGGCAACAAATGCAATCCACCGCGTTTTCCGACAGCCCGATGGTAAACGCCGAACTCGGAAAGGTCCTGACCCGCTTGAGCAACGCGCCGCCATGATGGGTGAGCGCGTGTTCGAGCATATCCGGCGATGGGTCGGCTGCCAGGATCACCCGGTTGGCATGTTCGGCCAGCACCGGCCAAAACCGCCCTGCCCCACACGCCACGTCCAATACCAGCCCGGGCTCACCGGCCACTTTCAGGGCGTTGCGCACCATATGCTCATCACGCCAGAACGCCAGGCGCAGCCGTCGCGGCGCCGGCTGGCTGCAGAATTGCGCATGCTCCTGGTCGTGATGCCTGGCGAACTCGAGTTCGACGTTGGATGGGGATAGCCCGGACATACGAACGGCTCTTGGTAAATGGACAGATGACAGATTAAACGGAGCGGCGTGAAAAAAAGGTGTAGGCGATCACTCCCGCGCCAACACACCGTCAATCACCGCACCGCGACAACCGGCGAACAGATCCAGGTCCCGGTTATAAACTTTGCTGTTGACTTCCAGCAAGCCGAGCATCGAGTGAAACAGGTTGTCCTGGCTCAAAGGCTTTTCCCGACTCATCTGCAGGCAATGGGCGTCCACAGCGAAGGATTTTTGATAGCTGTCGGAAAACCAGGCGAGCATCGCCACATGCTTCTGCTGTTCCGGAGCAAGCATGTAGGGCGTGCCGTGGAGAAACAGGTTGTATTCGCCCAGGGACTCACCGTGGTCCGACAGGTACAGCATGGCCGTATCGACCTTGTCCTGGTTGGCCCGCAGTAAGTCGATCAGGGTCGAAAGCACATGGTCGGTGTACACCAGCGTATTGTCGTAGCCGTTGACGATGCTTTCGCGGCTGCAATTGTTCAGCGCGTTGCTTTCGCACACCGGCGTGAAGTGTTCGTACTCCTTGGGATAACGCTTGAAGTACTCAGGCCCGTGACTGCCCATCTGGTGCAGCACCAGCACCGTGTCCTTGTCCAGGGTGTCGATGAAATGCTGCAGCCCCTGGAGCAGGATCTCATCCCGGCACTCGCTGTTGGCGCACAGGGCCGGGTCCTTGAGATTGCTCACATCCTGCAGGGTAACCCGGTCGCACGTCCCCTTGCAGCCGGACTGGTTGTCCCGCCAGATCACCTCCAGGCCGGCGCGTTGGAGTACATCCAGTAGGCCCTCTTCATGCTTGGCCTTGCTGGCATCGTAGTTCTTGCGGCCCATGTTGGAAAACATGCAGGGCACCGACACGGCGGTTTCGGTACCGCAGGAATGCACGTCGGTGAAAGCGATCAGACCGGCCTCGTGATCCAACGTCGGCGTGGTGTCGCGGTTATAGCCGAGGATGCCGAAGTTCTCGGCACGAGCACTTTCCCCGACCACCAATACGGTCAGGGATTTGCGGGCGTGGGTCTGCCAGGCCAGATTGCGACTGGCATCCTCGCCCAGCTTGACGAACGGTTGCTTGGCCGACACGACTTGCTCACGCAGGTAGCCGACCGAAGCCCCAATGTAGTTGCTTGGCACGATCATCAGGCGCAATTCATGGTGGTTGCGAAACAGGGAAGACAGCCCCTGGTAATTCGCCAGGGCGACCACGCCAATCATCGCCGCCGACGCCACACCGACCATCAACTTGCTTAACAACTCTTTAGGCCAGCTACGGTACTTGATCGGTGTTTTGAATAGTAACCAGGAAGGTAAGACGCCAAGTAATCCAAGATAGGCAAATAACTTCAGCGACAATAGGTCACGGACTTCGGTGGCATTGGTTTCGGCAAAGTTGCGCAACATGCCGACGTCGATCAAGACACCGTATTGGGCCATGAAATACGCCACGCCGGCGCTGATCAGGAAGATCAACATCAGCACGGGTTTGAGCACCGGGCGAAATGCCACGAGCGTCAACACCAGGTTGAATGCGCAGAAAATCATCACGCCAAAGGCCGCGCACATCAGCAGGCCGCGACCGTCAGCCGTCGTGATCGTCAGCAAGTGCTGCCAGAGAATGACGTTGAAGCCGACTAATAAAAAGGCACTGGCAATCAGCGTCACCCACTCGGGGCGCACGGCTTTAATGGTCAGCATGATGGTGGGCGTTTTCCTGAAAGTTGCTCTTTGGAGAAGAAGGGCCGAAGAAAAGTGTGAAAAATTCGTTTCCTACGGCAGCACAAACTTTAGGTAGCCCACCATCAATTTTTCGTGAAAAAGTTGCTATTAAATTATTATTTAAGCGACAAACCTGACGCAGCCGTCAGGCTTGATTCAGGTACCAACGCCAGTCCTGCTCCCCCACCTCGCCCATGAACTGACGGTATTCGGCGCGTTTGACCGCCAGGTAGACACCAAGGAACTCGCCACCGAAAGCTTCTTGCGCCCAGGTCGAAGCCTCGAGCGCACGCAGGGCGGTAAGCCAGTCGGTGGGCAATAAACGGTTCGCTTGTGCGTAACCATTGCCTTCAACGGGCGCGGCGGGATCGCATTGTTCCCGTATGCCACGATGAATGCCGGCCAGTATCGCCGCGGCCGCGAGGTACGGGTTGGCGTCGGCGCCACAAATGCGATGCTCGATGTGCCGGGAAAAGGCCGGACCGCCTGGCACCCTCAGGCTCACGGTGCGGTTGTCCACCCCCCAGGTCGCCGTCAGGGGCGCGTAACTATTGCTCTGGAATCGCCGGTAGGAGTTGGCGTTCGGGCAGAACATCAGCAATGAATCGAGCAACGTGTCGAGCATTCCACCGATGGCCCAGCGCAACAGCGGTGTGCCATCGGCGGCCTCGCTGGCAAACAGATTATTGCCTTTACTATCCGCCAGGCTGACGTGCATGTGCATGCCGGAACCCGCCAGATGGTCGAATGGCTTGGCCATGAAACACGCCACCATGCCATGTTTATGCGCCACGCCTTTGACCAGTCGCTTGTAGCGCACCGCTTCGTCCATGGCTTGCAATGCATCGGTGCGGTGTTCGAGGGTGATTTCCACTTGGCCCGGGGCGTATTCGGAAATCGCCGTGCGAGCCGGTATGCCCTGGAGTCTGCAGGCGGCATAAAGGTCCGCCAGGAACGGCTCGATCTGCTCCAGCTCGCGCAAACCGTAGACCTGGGTGGCATGCGGCCGACCACCGTCGACATCCCGCGCCGGTTGCGGCCGGCCCTGGCTGTCGCGTTGCGCGTCCAGCAGATAGAACTCCAGTTCCGCCGCCATCACCGGGTAATAGCCGTCGGCCTGTAAACCCTCGATCACCCGGCTGAGCAGATAACGCGGATCGGCGATGGCCGCCGGCAGGCCCTCCCGGGGATGCATAGCGACCTGCACGGCCGCGGTGGGAATCAACCGCCACGGCATGCGCTGCAAACTGCCGCTGATGGGGTAGGCCCGGCAGTCGATGTCACCGACCTCCCATACCAGCCCCGAGTTTTCCACGTCGTCGCCATTGAGGGTCAGTCCAAGGATCGTGCTCGGCAGCGGACGGCCGCTTTCATAAACCGCCAGCAGCTCATCACGATGCAACAACTTGCCCCTGGGCACGCCGTTGTTGTCGAGGATAAACAGTTCGAACAGTTCGATGTCCGGGTGCTGGGCCAGGAATGCCCGGGCTTGTTCAACGGGCGCGAAAGCAGGATTGGCAATGCTCATGAGAATGCTCGTATTTTCTTGTCGGACGGGCGTCAAGGCGCCGTCGGTCTGTGCCCGTCAGTGACGGTCACCGTGAGTTATCAACAGGAAATACGGACATCCGGAGGACGGGCATGGCGACAATGCCAGAGGGCCCAAAAAGCCAGCTCGGAGGGCAGCGCAGACAGTGATGGGGCAAGGACAAGCGTGAGTCGACCGACCGGACCGACCGCGGCAGATGCTGGGTAAAGGAGTGCTGCGGGCCGACCGTCCATAAGCGCATCACAGTAAACACACCCCGCGAGCGTCCCACGCCGACCCGCGTCGTTAAACCTGGATTTGCTGGAGCGTGGGTGCGAACGCGCTAAACAATCTTCCTGGTAGCGAAAGACGATCTGTTCGTCGTATTCCCTACATTATCTGTCCCGTTCCCGACAGCGAAACAGCCCCCACGGCATTCACTTGGGACCATCGTTCCGTTAGGATCACGGATCTTGTTTGCGCAAGATCCGCGCAAGGAGCACAGCGAGAAGCAACGGATGCTAAACAGTAACTCCCTCAGAAAGCTCGATATGCAGGACCTCATGGTGTTCAGCGCCGTGTACGAAAAAAGCAGCGTCAGCGGCGTGTCCGAGGCATTGTGTGTCAGCCAGTCAACGGTGAGTTACTGCCTGAAGAAACTGCGGACCTGCTTCAAGGACGAGCTGTTCATCAATACCCGCACCGGCATGCGCCCCACGTTCAAAGCCGAGGGCATGTACGATCATGTGCGCACCATCTTGCAGAGCATCAACCAGTGTCACGCCGGTGCCGGCTCACCCATGCCACGAACGGGCGATCGAAGCCTGCACCCGGCTGACGCCTGAGCCTCAGTTGTCGAGGATAGCCTTCGCGTAGCAGCCGCGATCCATATCGACGGTCTCCACGCTGAACTGCACGCTGAGACCAGCCGGCCAAGGGCCCAACTCCTGGATCACGGTCAACAGGCTTTCCCCCAGTTGCTTCTTGATTTCCGGCGAACGACCGCTCAACAACGCCAACTGCACGTGCACGAAACCACGCTCGCCCAAACCGGTGCCCACCCGGAAGTGTTCGACCTTCACGGCCCGGCTCTTGATGTCCGTCTCCGCGAACTGACCGGACGCCACCAGCGCGTTATTCAAGCGCAGCAAGGCGACGTCAGCGTTCAGCTCGGGCAGGTTGGCGGTGTACTCGAGATGCAGGTGGGGCATGTGTTCGACTCCGATTCGAAATGTGACGACGTGAATTCAGCCGACGCAACCATACGCCTACTTGGCTTCCAAGCACAGAATCCTGTGGAGCAGAGCTTTTTGGTTAAACCAGATTCCAGGGATAAACACAGAACTTTGTGGCGAGGGGATTTAGCGAAACGTCGCACCGCCCCGCTGGGCTGCGAAGCAGACCCAAAAATCCAACTGTCGCTGCGGTGTGTCAGGTCCGACGCAGAGGGCCGCTTCGCGCCCCAGCGGGGCGGTGCGACGTTTCGCTAAATCCCCTCGCCACAGGAAAGTGCTGTTAGCCAACTGGTATAGGGGCCCCGCGTTCACTCATGAACGCCTCCAGCCTGGACCGCAACCAGCGTTCCGCCGGGTCAGTGTCGACATGGCTCAGCCAGACCATGGACAGGTCCAGGGTCGGAGTCTTGAACGGAAAGGGTTCGCTGAACAACTGGCCCGAAGCAGCCATGGCGACGGCGGTATAGTCCGGCAGGCTGGCGATCATATCGGTGCCGGCCAGCAACGCCGGCAACGCGCTGTACTGCGGCACGGACAACACCACCTGACGCTTGCGACCGATCTCGGCCAGCCACTCGTCAGCGAATCCGGCCACGTTCGCGGTATGGGACACCAACACGTGGGGCCGCGAACAATAGTCGTCCAGCGTCAGCGGTGTCTGCGAGGCATCAGCCCGCAACACGCAAGGCTGGATGTGTCGCAACAGTTTACGCTTGGCATTGGCCGGCAACCCGCGGGTCTGACTGATCCCCACGGTGATGTCGCCGGACGCCAGCAAATCGGGAATCCGCCAGTAATCGACGTGCTGCACCACGAACACCACTTGTGGCGCTTCCTGGCGCAGGCTGCGCAACAGCGGTGGCAACAGGCCGAACTCGACATCGTCCGACAGGCCGATACGAAACGTCATGGTGCTGCTGGCCGGGTCAAAGTCATGGGTCAGACTCAAGGCCGCCGACAGCGAGTCCAATGCCGGCGACAAGTGCTGGATGATCTCCTCCGCCCGCGCCGTGGGTTCCATGCGATGGCCGACGCGGATGAACAGCGGATCGTTGAACCGCGCGCGCAATCGGTTGAGGGCCGAACTGATAGCGGGTTGGCCCAGGAACAGTTTTTCCGCCGCCCGTGTCACATTGCGCTCAAGCATCAGCGTTTCGAAAACCACCATCAGGTTGATGTCAGCCTTGCGCAATTCGTTGCGGTTCATCCTTTGCTCCCGGTTCGAGTCAGTTCGAGCGAACGCTGTCATTATCGGCAATATCTCATAACCATTGGAAACGTATTTCCGATAGCGAAAACTTTCAGCTTGGCTAGGCTTTCGACGACATGTTCAAAAACATGTCTTGAATGAGTCAATCGCAGGGAGCGAACCGATGTACTTTGAAATCTACAGACAGACCCGAGGCACCCAGAGCAGCGGAAAAGGCCAATGGCGCTGGCGCTTGCGCGCGGGTAACCACGAAACGATCGCCAGCGGCGAATCCTATGTGAACAAGGCGGACTGCCTGCACGTCATCGGGTTGATCAAGAACGTCCAGGGCGAGACGCCCGTGAAGGAAATCTGACACAGCGTCACACCATAACGCCCATCAGCTGCTCCCCCAGGCCTGCCTGTCGAGCAGCTTGTTGCGGCCTCATCCAAGTACAACAGCGAGCATTGCGCGATGGCTACCCATGATTCCCCTGTCAACTTTGCCCAGAAATACGCCCTGTTCCAGGATCAGTGGGCCCCTAAGGTCGTGGCTGAAATGAACGACTACCAGTTCAAGGTCGCCCGGCTCGAAGGCGATTTCGTCTGGCATTCCCACGCCGACACCGATGAAACCTTCATCGTGCTGGAAGGCGAGCTTCGTATCGATTTTCGCGACGGTGCGGTGACCATCGGCCCTGGCGAGATGTACGTCGTCAAGAAAGGCATCGAACACAAGCCCTGGGCCGCACAGGAAGTGAAAGTGCTGTTGATTGAACCGCGTGGGGTCATCAACACGGGGGAAACCCATGAGCGAACGGCGGACAACGATGTCTGGATCTGAGATCGATCTCCGCACGCTCATCGGAGGGCGAATCAACCTCTCGGTGCGTGCTCCGTAGGGGACGTTGCTTGGGTATCCCGATCTCCCGCCCACACGGTCGGTCGTCGGCCGCGCCAGGGCATCGCACGTTCCAGCTGTGCGGCCAGTTGCAGCAGCAGGTCTTCACGACCGTAACCCGTTCCGAATTGCAGCCCGATAGGCAGGCCGCTCCGCGTGTCATGGACCAGGGGCACGGACATGGCCGGACAACCGCTGACGTTGAATACCGCGGTGAACGGCGAGTAGTTGAATACCCGGGCCATCCACTCGCGCCCGCTGAGTAACTCTTGTCCGGCGTTGTACTCCCCGATCAACGGGGCGACGTCTGGCAGCGTGGGCGTCAGCAACACGTCGTACTCGGTGAGCACCTGCCCCATGTGCCGGGTCACCAGATTCCTATTGTGCATCGCACCCAGCAACTGCATGGCGCTCAAGTCTTGGCCCATGCGGTACAAGGCCAGGGTGGCCGGCTCCAGGGTGCTGGCATCGATCGGGCGTCCGGTCGCGCTTGCGAGGGCGTCGATCCAGGCTGCGGTATTGCTGGACCAGAAGCAGGCATTGAGGTCGACGAATGCTTCCCAGCTCAGTCCGATGTCCGCAGGTACGGGAATGACCCGATGTCCGAGGGTTTCAAGCAACTTGCACACCCGGTCGAGGGCTTCATCCACTGCGGGTGCGTTCAACTGGCCGTTCAAGGCCCGATGCTGCACGGCAATGCGCAGGGGGCCGGGGTCGCGATTCAACAAGGCGGCATAGGGTCCGGCAGGGGGCGCTACGTGGAACGGGTCGCCCACGGCGGGACCGTGCAGACAGTCCAGCAAGGCCGCGGTGTCCCGCACCGTCCGGCTCAACACACCGTGCACCGCCAACCCGGACCACACTTCGTCAACATAGGGGCCCATGGGCAGACGGCCACGACCAGGCTTGAGACCGAACAGGCCAGTGGACGCGGCGGGCACGCGAATGGAGCCGCCGCCATCGGTGGCATGGGCGACGGGAACCGCTCCAGCCGCCACCGCAGCGGCCGAGCCGCCACTTGAACCACCCGCGCTGCGCGCCAGATCCCAGGGATTACGAGTCGGTCCATCCACACGATTCTCGGTGGTGGTACTGGCAGCGAGTTCCGGCGTGGTGGTGCGCCCCAGGGGCAACAGGCCTGCCCGACGCAACCGTAGCATCAATTCGGAATCCTCAGGGGCAACGCACCCCGCAGCCAGACGGCTGCCCAATTCATTACGACGATTGCGCACGGTCAACCCCAGGTCCTTGACCAGCAAGGGCACGCCAAGAAAAGGCCCCGACTGAGGTTCTGGCTCATCCTCCCAAACCTCGATGACCGCGTTGATACGGGGATTGACGGCATCGATGGCCGCTAACGCGGCGCTGCGCACCTGCTCCTGGCTGACCTGGCGATCCCTGATCAACTGCGCCAGACCTACAGCGTCCTGTTCGACGTATTCAAAGCGATTCATATGACCTCCTACCCAGACATATACCAATCAGTATCGAACGATACTGTTTAGTATCATGCAATACCGTGTAGTATTCATGTCAAGCGGAAATCTCAATCCTCGGAGAACACGTTGAAGCTCATTCACCCCGAACGCATCGCGCAATTGCCGCCGCGTGAACGCATCATTGATGCCGCGCATGCGCTGTTTGTCGAACAAGGCATTACCCGGGTGACCGTGGATGCCATCGCCGCCCTCGCCGGCTCGACCAAAATGACCCTGTACCGGCATTTCGAAACCAAGGATGTGCTGGTGCTGGAATGGCTGCGTCTGCTCACCGCCCAGTACAGCCGAGTGCTCGATGACCTCGCGACGCAATGGCCAGGCCAGCCGATCCAGCAACTGCTGGGTTTCAGCCAATTTATCGCGCAGGATCTGGCTCGCGCCGGCTACCGCGGCTGCTCCTTCACCAATTGCCTGGCCGAACTGGCCGACCCCCAGCATCCGGCGCGGCAACTGATCGAGGCGCACAAGCAACGTCAGTTCCAGCGGCTGGTCGCTCTGTGCCAAGAGGCGAAGTTGCCCGACGCCCAAGCCATCGCCTGCGAGCTGACATTCCTGCTTGAAGGGGCCCAGGTTGTCGCCCAGAACAAGGGGGTGAGCAACGTGGCGGAACACCTGTTGCAGATGGTCGAAAAACGCCTTGGGATTGGGGCGCCGGACAGTCAGTCGTACTCGGCTTCCTGATGTTCGCCCAACAGGCGCCGCTGACGAGGTGACGCGGCCGCCAGCACGGCCGGGTTGAATTGCCAGTGCAGGTAAGGCGAAAACTTCTGCGCCACCATGCGTCGGCCATAGTGCACTTGCAGCAGGTAACGCGTGCGGTCGGCAGTCCGGTTGTCGCTGCCGGCATGCCATAACTCGCTGCGCAGCACCAGCACATCGCCAGCCCGACACAACATCGGCTGCGCGGCGTGCCCCAACCACTGGCTTTCACCCGCCACGGGCGCCCGCCCCGCCCGGTGGCTGCCGGGAATCACCCGGGTTGGGCTCAAGTCGGCATCGATGTCATCGAGATAGAACTGCGCGGTACAGATCTGCATGGGCAACTCGAAGGCGGGGTCGGCCAAGAGGCTCGCTGGCAGGGCCATCGGCAGGTAATCCAGGTGCAGCGGCGCCCCGATAAAACCGGGATGACACCGCCAGGCCGTCTGGCCGATGACATGACAATCATCCCCCAAGGCCGCCTCGGCCAGTTCGATCACCCCGTCCACCTCCAGAAATGGCAGCCAGAACGGGTCGCGGTTGAAAACGCATTTGTAATGATCGATGACACCGCTGTAATCCCAGTGCTGGGGTCTGAGCTGGTCGATTGCCTGGCGCAGTGCCCCGACTTGCGCAGCATTCAATACTGCCGGCAGCAGCACGAAACCGTCCTGATGCAGTGCCCGCAGGCGGTCGCGGGTGAGCGCCGCCTGGGACTTGCGGGTAGACACGGCCGTGCCCGACTCAGGTGCGGAAGCGGCCGGTGAGTTCCGCCAGGCTCTTCGACAGATTGGACAGCTGCCGGCTGGCCTGCATGCTCTGGGCGGAGTTCTCTGCCGCTTCGTTGGACAGGTCGCGGATGTCGGAGATGTTGCGGGCAATCTCCTCGGTGACGCTGCTCTGCTCTTCACAGGCGTTGGCAATCTGCGCGGCCATGTCGTTGATCCGCTGTATCGAGCCACTGGTGCCGCTGAGCACCTGATCGACGCCCGCGGCGCGCTCGACGCTGTCGCGAGCCTTGTCGCTGCCGGCCTGCATGGCTTGCACGGCCTTCGCCACGCCGCTCTGCAACCGCTCGATACGCACCTGGATGTCCTTGGTCGAATCCTGGGTACGTGCCGCCAGGGCCCTGACTTCGTCGGCTACGACGGCAAAACCGCGGCCCTGCTCGCCAGCCCGCGCGGCCTCGATGGCAGCGTTCAGTGCCAGCAGGTTGGTCTGTTCGGCGATGCCTCGAATCACCTCGAGGACGGCACCGATGCTGGACGTTTCCTGGGCCAATGCGCCGATGGTGCCCGAGGCGCTCTCCACTTCCTGGGCCAGTTGGCGGATCGAATCCACGGTGCTGCTGACCACCTCGGCGCCATCGCGGGACTGGCTGCTGGCTTGTTTGGCGGCGTCCGAGGCATTCACGGCGCTGTGCGCCACCTCATGCACGGCCGCGCTCATCTGGGTGGCGGCGGTACTGACCTGATCGAGCGCCGCATGTTCGCTGCTGATCAGTTGATCATTGGTCGCGGCCATACTGGCCATGGTGCGGGCCGCGGCATCGACCTCCCCGGTCACCCGGCCCACCTCGGCAATCAGCGGCTGGAGCTTGTCGAGGAAACGGTTGAAAGCACTGCCAAGCTGCCCCAACTCGTCAGCCGACCGCACTTCAAGGCGCCCCTTCAAATCACCGCCGCCCTCGGCAATCTGCTCGACGCGGTGAAGCAATCGACGCATCGGGCGCAACACCACCAGCGGCAGGGCAAAAACCAGCAGGATGCACCCGAGCAGGCCGATCAGCAAAATGCCGCCCTGCTGCCGCCCCACCGCTTCGCCATGGTCGATCGCCGCCTGCCCCTCGTTAAGCGACGCCTGATCTTCCAGCTCGCCCAGCTTGTCGATGGCATCGCGCATGGTGTCGAACCGCTTTTCGCCGTCGCCGAAACTCAGGGCGCTGGCCGCCTGCGGATTGGTCGCGGCCTGCTCGACCACTTGCCGCGACAGCTGTGCCCACTGGGCAAAACTGTCATCGAACTGTTTCACCAGCGCCAGTGCATCGGCCCCCGGCTGCATCGCCGCGTACTTGTGCACGCGATCATAGGCCTGCTTCAGATTCTCGGCATGGCTGGTTCGCAGTGCTTGCACATGATCGCCCGCATTGCCGACAAGCAGGCTGCGCTCGGCCACAAACGCCTGGTAGAGATCCCGGTCGGCATTGAGCAGCAGGCTGATGGCCGGCAGATAACGCTTGGTCAATTCCGTACTGGAGTCAGTCACCTGATCGATGCCACGCACGCCCGACCAGCCCATCAACACCAACAGCAACGCCAGGAAAGCGATTGGCAAGGTGATTTTCCAGCGAAAGCCCAGGTCGGCAAAGAACCGCAGCATGGGAACTACTCCTTTTACGGGGTTTGATTTGCCTATCGGCAGGCATACCTTGAGATATAGACCATTGGTCTAATTGTCACAAAGAAGTGACATGCCCGTTGCGGATTAAACGCAAGCGTCTACTGCCCATGTTCCTCGAACCAGGCCTTCGTGGATTCGGCGCTCATGAGCGACACCGGTGGGGGACAACTGTCATCCAGGCACTGGTCATCGGGTATGAAGGTAAATATCTGACCGTCGGTGGCGTCCAATCGCAGGTGCACGATCGGCCAGAAACGCCCCGTTGTCTTGAAATAGTCATCCTGGATATAACGGGCTCCCGCGCGCCCATCCCCCGGGTTGTATGCCACCCCATAGAACAAGGCATCGATCGGCAGGCGCTCGGGAATGCGCTGCTCCCATGGGACCAGAACGAACTCGTTCCAATGGTAAGGCGGATGGGCATATGTATTGCGAAGGTCGAGCAGCACCTGAACCATATGCACCGAAGGGAGGAAACTGCAGGAGTTATAGGGCGTCGTGGAATACCAGTACAGCCAGCTTTCCACGCTGTCGACTCCCAGGGTCGTGCATTCCATGCGCCCGGTACAGGCCTCGTTCAGCGCGCCCGTGTAACCATCGAATGGATAGAGGCAGCGCACCGTCAGTGGATTAGACGTCGGCGCGTCCAGCGCCTTGAACAATAAACCTTGAGGCCAAGCCGGCAACGACATCGCGGCGTCGGCCCGAACATAACTGGCGGAGACACCATTGATGCTTTCCGATCGGGGACTGGGGTTCCATGATTGAAACGCGGAGGTCGACTCAGTCCCTCTCAATACCACCCCATTGCAATAGAACGGCGCGCGCCCATCCGGACAGGTGGTGGCCGTATCGAAATAACGCGCATTCAACCGCTGGGCCACTTCATAACCGACATACAACTGATCCTGCAGATTGAAACCGAACACGATCCCCTCGGCGCCCGCCAGATCCAATCGCAGAATCGGCAGCCATTGACCCGTAGCCGCGTGATAGTCGCGCTGGTTGCGTTGGGCCACCCGCAGTCCGCCGGACCGGGATGTGTCGTAGAACAATGCTTGCACGGGCACCTGCCCCGGCACCTCGGCGTTCCAGTTACGGATCTGCAATTGGTTGGGCTGGGTCACCCAACTGCCGCCCAATTGCTCATGGGCCAACAGGCTGGCACGAAACTGCGCCGCGATCCGGCTGCTCAGCGAGCATTGCAAAGCCGGTTGCTGGCCTTGCTGCTGGAAGTGCGTCAACCAGCCCGCCGCATCACTCACGCCCAATGCCGCGCAGGACCCCGGATCATCCGCCGTACCTCCGGTTCCGCATCCATAATTGCCTTGAATCGACGCCACCAGCGGATAGGCGCAGAGCACGTCCACCGATTTGCCCTGGCTGATGGCCGTGAACGGATCACTGAAGACCATGCCGCTGTCCTGGGTCAGGCTACGGATGCCCTGGTCGCTGCGAAGATAGGAGAAACTGCGGGCGCCCAGGGCGATGGCGCTGTCCGTATGTTCCCAGAACCGGATCGGCAATCCACTCATCAGGCCACTGACCAGCACGCCGCTACAGAAATACGCGGCCTGGTTGCCGGGGCACGCCTGAGGGGTGTTGCTATAGCGGGTATTGAGCAACTGAGCGACTTCCGGTCCGGTTGCTGCGTGGGCCGTTACTCCCAACAGGATCAAGACCAGATACAGGAACTTGCCAAACAGAAGACGCCGTTTCATGAAACCTCCTTGGCACAGGATTCATAAAGTCATGCAAAGCCCTGAACAGGGACAGGTGGGATCGCGACTGAATGAAGCGACGTTGCTATGGGTCTAGATACCGTTCCAGTTTCGGACCAAAGCGCTGTCTACCCATGACCGCTACCCGAGGTGCCGGGCAACTGCTCTCCAGGCATTGATCTTCGGGAGTGAACCTGAATACCTGGCCATCCGGTGCGTCCAGGCGCAATTCGACGATGGGTAAGAATCGCCCCGTTGCCTTGAAATAATCATCCTGCAGGTAACGAGAACCCACGGGACCGTCGCCAGGAAAAAGCGCCTCGCCATAGAACACGGCATCGATCGGTAATTGCTCGGGAATGTCTTGCGGCCAGGTCCTGACCATGAATTCGTTCCAATCCCAGTCTCCCAGACGTACACGAATGTCGAGCGTCAGCTGGATCTGCTCCGGGGTCGTTGAAAAACTGCAGGATACGTAGGGATTGCCGGCATAACGGGCCATCCAGATATCTACATTGTCGATACCCATTTGCAGACAGACGCCATGGGATGAACACGCCTCCGCCAGGTTGGAGGTTCCGGCATCGACAGGGTAAGCGCAGCCCATGGTCAATGGATAAGCGGCGGGGGCCGACCATTCCTTGAAGATAAATCCCTGACGCCAGACCGGTTTCAGGACTTGTGAATCGACCCTGATAAAGGTGGTGGATACCCCATTGTTGCCCTGGGAGATGGGACTGGGATTCCAGGATCGGTAGGCCTCGGTTGCATCAGTCCCTCTCAATACCACTCCATTGCAATAAAACGAAGCTCTATTCCCCGGACAGACAGTTGCCGTATCGAAATAACGGGCATTCAACCGCTGGGCCACTTCGTAACCGACATACAACTGATCCTGCAAATTGAAACCGAACACGCCCCCCTCGGCGCCCGCCAGATCCAATCGCAGAATCGGCAGCCATTGCCCCGTAGCCGCGTGATAGTCGCGCTGGTTGCGTTGGGCCACCCGCAGTCCGCCGGACCGGGATGTGTCGTAGAACAATGCTTGCACGGGCACCTGCCCCGGCACCTCGGCGTTCCAGTTACGGATCTGCAACTGGTTGGGCTGGGTCACCCAACTGCCGCCCAATTGCTCATGGGCCAACAGGCTGGCACGAAACTGCGCCGCGATCCGGCTGCTCAGCGAGCATTGCAAAGCCGGTTGCTGGCCTTGCTGCTGGAAGTGCGTCAACCAGCCCGCCGCATCAATCACGCCCAATGCCGCGCAGGACCCCGGATCATCCGCCGTACCTCCGGTTCCGCATCCATAATTGCCTTGAATCGACGCCACCAGCGGATAGGCGCAGAGCACGTCCACCGATTTGCCCTGGCTGATGGCCGTGAACGGATCACTGAAGACCATGCCGCTGTCCTGGGTCAGGCTACGGATGCCCTGATCGCTGCGAAGATAGGAGAAACTGCGGGCGCCCAGGGCGATGGCGCTGTCCGTATGTTCCCAGAACCGGATCGGCAATCCACTCATCAGGCCACTGACCAGCACGCCGCTACAGAAATACGCGGCCTGGTTGCCGGGGCACACCTGCGGGGTGCTGCTATAGCGGGTATTGAGCAACTGAGCGACTTCCGGTCCCGTGACGGCCTGGGCCGTCAATACAAACAGGAACGCTATCAGAGTCAGGATCTTGCCAGGCCAGAATGAAGGCGTTTGCATCGCGGCCGTCCGTGTAGTCATTGTCCGTGCTCGCGAAACCAGGACTCCATACTCTGGACTCCCGCAGCTTGTGGGGGAGGTGGACAACTGTCAGCCAGGCACTGGTCATCCGGTGTAAAGCTGAATACCAGGTCATCCGTTGCCCTCAGGTCCAATTGCACAATGGGCCAGAAGCGCCCCGTCATCTTGAAATAGTCATCCTGGAGATACCGCGCACCGGCCAAACTATTATTGGGGTAATAGGCCTCGTGGCTGTAAAAAACCGCATCGATCGGTAACTGCTCGGGAATATCCTGCGGCCAGGTCAACAAGATGAATTCGTTCCAATCGTAAGGTGGCATCGTAGCTGTCTTGCGCACCTCCATCAGCAATTGAAGGCCATCGGCCGTGGGGGCAAAACTGCAGGATTCGTAGGGTCGCGCTTGATATAGCTGCATCCAGGTTTCTAGGCTGTTGACCCCCAAGTCGGCACAGCGGCCATAACCCGCGCAGGGATCAGGCATCAGCCCTGTGTGGCCATCGTACGGATAACCACAACGCAAGGTCGTAGGATGGATCGCCGGAGCGGCGACTTCCTTGAAGAGAAAACCTTGGGGCCAGACAGGCCGTGGCACCCGGGAATCCGCGCGTAAGAACGTGGTGGAAACACCACCGTTGGCGATGGAGTAATGGCTGGGGTTCCATGAGTGATAAAGCGCGGTGGCATCGGTTCCTCTCAATAGGACGCCATTGCAATAGAATGAGGGCCGGCCATCCGCACACGTGATCGCCGTATCGAAGTAACGGGCGCTGAGTCGCCGGGCGACTTCATAACCGAGATACAACTGATCCTGCAAATTGAAGCCGAACACGGCGCCATCGACGCCCGCCAGGTCCAGTCGCAGAATCGGCAGCCATTGGCCTGTAGCCGCGTGATAGTCGCGCTGGTTATGCTGGGCCACGCGCAATCCACCAGGCCGGGTCGTGTCGTAGAACAACGCCTGCACAGGTACCTGTGCCGGAGCCTGGGCATCCCAGTTGCGGATCTGCACCTGATTGGGCTGGGTCACCCAACTGCCGCCCAATTGCTCATGGGCCAACAGGCTGGCACGAAACTGCGTCGCGATCCGGCTGCTCAGCGAGCATTGCAAAGCCGGTTGCTGGCCTTGCTGCTGGAAGTGCGTCAACCAGCCCGCCGCATCGCTCACGCCCAACGCCGCGCAAGAACCGGGGTCGTCCAGAGAGCCTCCAGTTCCACATCCATAATTGCCGTGAATCGAAGTCACCAGCGGATAGGCACACAACACATCCAGCGATTTTCCCTGGCTGATGGCCGTGAACGGATCGCTGAACACCATGCCGCCGTCCTGCGTCAGGCTGCGGATGCCCTGGTCGCGGCGCAGGTAGGAAAAACTGCGGGCACCCAGGGCAATGGCGTTGTCGGTATGCTCCCAGAACCTGATCGGCAATCCACCCATCAGGCCACTGACCAGCACTCCGCTGCAGAAATAGGCCGCATGGTTGCCGGGGCACGCCTGCGGGGTGCTGCTATAGCGGGTATTGAGCAACTGAGCGACTTCCGGCCCGGTTACGGCCTGGACCATCGAGCACTGCAGTAGCAATAACAACAGCAGGGGCTTGACCACCCGACGGACTATTCCAAAGCGCAAGCAAGCGTTCATGATCGGGCCTCCTGTCACACGGATTCCGACCTGGACCGATAGTAGGAAACCCGACCCTGGAGCAATGACTGAACGGCTTCACTGTCACCGCCACCCGCGGCATGCCCCCACGTCACCATTCGGCCATCGGCGGTCAAGGCAGTAAACCCATGGGAGTTGCCATAGATTGCCCGGACATTGACCAGCACTCCGGCCACCGGTCCCACATTCCCACCGACGGTGACGTCCCCCCAAGCCACGACGCTGCCATCGTTACGCAGAGCGGCGAAAGCTTTGGAGGATCCTGTGACCTGGACGATGTCATTCATCCGGGCAATCTCATCGCTGACCTCTCCTCCGGTCTCCACGGTTCCCCAGGCCACCACATGACCATTTTTCCGACGTGCGACAAAAGACTGCCAATTGGAGGTCACTTCGACGATATCGTCCAGATCCTGAATCAGCTCCGGCAGCACGCCACCGTGTGTCGCGGCCCCCCAGGCGATGACATGTCCGCTGGCACACCGAGCGACGAAGGCTTGTGCAGTGGCGCAACTGAGTTCAATGACATCATCGCGATAGGCAATTTCTTGCGGTAGCGTTCCGCCTTGCTCAGCGCCACCCCAGGCAACCAGCCGATGATTGCCACGCAAGGCAGCGAACGCCGCATAATTTCCGATCACCTCTTCGACGTCGTCCAGTTGCCCGATGTCTTCGCCCAGCTCGCCGCCATTGGCCACGGCTCCCCAGGCCAGCACTTGCCTCGTGCTGCGCAGGGCCGCAAAAGCCAACGAGCCGCCACACACCTTGACGATATCGCTGCATTCCTCGACAGGCTCTGGCAGCAGACCACCGCTGGCCGCATCGCCCCAGGCCGCCAACTGCCCGCCGTCCCTTATGCCGGCAAAGGCTGCGCCATTACCCACTACCTGGGTGAATCCGGTTCTCGGCACACCGCCCATAGTCGCCCCATGGGTCGTCATCCCCCAGGTCACTACATTGCCATTGACACGGCGCGCGGCGTAAGCGCCCATCGTGGCACTCACCTCGGCGATATCATCCATGCTGATAATGGTCGCCGGGATCTTCGCACCCTCGGCGTCATTGCCCCAGCCCACCAGATCGCCGATGTCCCGACGGGCAATAAAGGCCGCATCGCCGGTGAGCACGCCATCGAGGCCACTACCGAAGATATTTCCCGGGTTCAAAGTGACCTGATAATCGGTGGAACGTACATGCAAGGGCCTGGAAGAGTCGCGGTCCTGAAAAGTCGTGCCGGCCACCCAACCATCGTCGCCCTCGTATTGCCACTGCACCAGGACGGGCCGTCCGGTCGACGTCTGGAACGCACTCAACCGCCGCGAACATCCCGAACATCGATACAGGCCACGGTTATAACGTGCCCCCATGACCCGTATCTCACCGGAGCCGATATCGCGCTTGACCTCGTACCGGGCCTCGGGGCCCGGCTCGCCTCCGTTGACGGTATAGGTCAGCACGATGGAGCGGCCTTCGTTGGCACTGATCACCGTGTAGGGAATATCGATGTACAGTGCGCCTCCCGCCTCGCTCGGCAACACTGAATGCGTTAATACAGTGCTGCCCGTGCCCGCCGCTCCCGCCAGGGTTACCTGAACCACATCAGCGGATTTCAACCAGGCTTCGGGAGCGATCCGCAGCGTCGCACCGCTGGACAGATCCTCCGGATTCAACTGATCGCCCTTGGCCTGAACGATGATGGGCATCGGCAACGGCAGTTTGGCGATTCGCAAGCCGAAGTCCTCGGACTGCTCATTATCGCCTCCGGCGAGGTGTTCCACTTCGTAAGTCAGGGTCACGGCCAGTTCCAGAAACCGCCGGACCTGCGCCTGGGGCACGATGAAAAACAAAGGTTTGCCTATATCGTTACGCGAATAAGGCTTCTCATCGGTGTATGCCGTCACACCCCCCGCCGTATCTGCCCAGGTAAACCACACAGTGTCGCCTTCGATCAGGCCATCCCGGGGTACAGTCACCTGGGCGCCCTGCGGAACCGACTCGGGATCGAGCACAGCGTTCTGCTCCATCCCCATCACAGAAGGGGGCGGCAGCAAAGCGCCTTGCCTGGCGTCGGCATGGATATCGTTCATGGCAAAAAACTCCTCTGAGGCGAGTCTTCAAGACGTACCGCGCGAAGCGCCCAGAACGGGCAGGAAGGTATCGGTGGTCAATGCCGTGGCATTGGCGTTGACATCCCCGCCATTCAGGTCATAGGCCCAGGCAGTACCGGCGCCCAATGTGTCGCCGGTCCAGAATGGATAATTCAGCCAGCCCAGGTACTGCGCCACGGGGCCGTTACCGGCGGAATACAAGGACCAAAGTCGCTTGATGTCCACCAGGGTGACCGGGTCCAGGCTGGCGCTGGCGCAGACCCGGACCATCCCCTGCCAGTCAGCACCAGAACTCAAGTAATACAGTTGCCGGATACCCGAGATCGTCAGCGAATAGGCACGCGGTTGATTCAGGCTGTCGGTGGCCGTGATCGTGCATTGGCCATTGCCCCTGGCGGTCACTTCACCTGTCTGGGGATCGACATCGGCCACATAGTCGTCGCTGCTGGCATAGCGATAAGGCGGGCTGCCCCAGGTTGCTTCCCGTGTCATCCGGGCATAGGCCGGTACCGTCAATGGGGCTTTGTCGGCGACGGCGACATAGTGATGCTCGCTGAGATCGAGTTCCGCCGCGTCCCCGAACCCCACCGCGATTTGCAGCGGCAACTCATCCGAGGGCTGCGTGCTGCCATCGAGCATCAACACCTCATAACGGATGGGCACGCCCCCCTCGGCGTCGGCAACGAAATATTCAGCGTCGACGTAGAACACCACGTCCTTGATGTTCGTTCCGACCGGCAGCTCGTTCTCATAGTCGGGCCCGACAAACACGAACACTCTCTGCCAGTTGACGTCGGCGGCATCACGCCTGATCCGGACACGAGCCCCGTCCGGTGGGATATCGACAGGATCCAGGACGCCGTCGGGCGCTTCATCCACGGAGGGAGGCGGTAGGTTTACCACACGCTGGCCAGGGGTATCGGACATGGTGACACCTCGCAAAGACAGGAAGCCAGGCGCCCAGAGACGCCTGCTCGGATAAGCACGGAATATTCGGTTTACGAACCTACAGACGCATGCTCGGCCTGCGCCGCCAGCACCCTCGGTGCCGGTGGCGAGCGATAGTAGGACACGTTGCCCCGCAACTGTCCGTACACCGAATCGTTGTTGCCACCGCCAGTCGCATGTCCCCAGGCAACCACATCGCCACTGGCCGTCAACGCGACAAAGCCATGGGAATTGGCATAAAGGGCCTGAACATTGACCAGTCGTTGGGACGTGGCGCCGGGAATCGTTCCACCCACCACCGGATTACCCCAGGCAACGACGGTGCCGTCACTGCGCAACGCCGCAAACGCCTCGGAACTGCCGGCGATCTGTACGACCCCCGTCAACCCCGCCGGAGCGACGCCCCCTCGTTGGGTCGTCCCCATGCGTCTACGGAACCATCACCACGACGCGCGGCAAACGCCCGCCATGTGCTGACCACTTCGACAACACCGCTATTGGGCTGCGGCGCGCCGCCTCCGCCATATTCCACCGAGCCCCAGCTCACCACCTGCTGGTTGGTATTCAGAACACAGAACGCCTGGGCATTGGCGCAAGCAAGCTGGGCGACTCCGGACAGCCCGCCAGGTAAGCTACCGCCGTAGGCGGGATTGCCCCAGGCCTCCACTCTGCCGCCGGTACGCAGGGCTGCGAAGGCCGCGAAAGAGCCTATGATGTCCACCACGTCATTAAGCCCTGGAGGAGCCGTTTCACCGTAACCGGCAATCCCCCAGGCCGCGACCGGATTGTTCAGACGACGGACCGCGAAAGCCTGGGAAGTGGCATAGACATTAGAGATATCGAGGTAGCTATTGATCGGTGCCGGCACCAGATCGTTGTCCCGGTTCGCCCCCCAGGCCACGACGCTGCCGTTGGTCTTGCGACCGCCGAAGGCGTTGCCATTGCCGACGATCTCGGCAAAGCCTGCAGCCGATACGCTTCCCATCCGACCACCTGCGGTCGGATCGCCCCAGACCCGCACCGTGCCCGAGCGGTCAACGGCCGCATAGGCGCTCTGGGTACAGCTCACATCGACGATATTGTTCAAAAGCGGAGCCGCGCCACCAAACGCCGGGTTTCCCCAACTCACCACATCGCCCCGATCGAGCAGGGCAGCAAAAGCCGCGCCGCCCTCGGTCAAGGTATCGACCCCATTGCCGAAGATATTCGCCGGGTTCAGCATCGCTTCCTGACTGCTCGAACGGACCTGCAACACCTTGGACGGCTGGATGTCGCGCCAAGTGGTAGCCGGCGCGCTCCAGGTGGGCTCATCCGCATACTTCCATTCAACCGCCAGCGGCTGCTGCGTGTTGGCATGCAAAGCACTTAACAACCTGGAGCATCCTGAAGCCCGGTAGGTTGTGCGGTTGAAACGGGCACCCATGATCTTGAAGGGCTCCAGGACCACCGGTACGCCAACATGCATATTGAACGGCAGGGATGGCCCGGTGAGGGTTCCATTGCGATTGCGGGTATAGGTGACGGTCACGTCCGTGTTGATAAATCGCTGGACGTCCGTCGATGGAATCAAGAAGCGCAGGTAATTATTAGGCAGGTCATTCCCTGTGTAGGGTTTTTCTACAGAATCATATCGGGCGACCACACCGTTTTTATCCGTCCAGGTCACCACGATCCCATCGCCGACCAGCAATGCGTCCCCCGGGACCCGGGTCCAGACCTGCACGATCAGCGAGGGATCCAGCGTACCGCCTTCAGCCACACCCTCCACGAGGGGAGCGGGCAGGTCCTGATCGGGTAGGCCGAGATGAATGTCCAGGCGCTTGACCGACGACCGGCTGAAGTTACCCAATTGATCGAACACCAGAAACTCCACCAGCGTGTTGGGATTGTCGCCCGCCTGTTGGAATGTGTCGGTGAACAGGGTGTTCACTTCCGGTATCGAGGCGTCGGCAATCTCCCACTCAACGGTGGCATTGCCCAGCAGGAAACGAATACGGTCGTAGTCACGGCGGTTGCTGTAGTTGAAACCGAATGCCACCCCTTGGGCCGCTCGCTCGGCGTTGACGCCATTGCTGACGACGTCGGGAGGAATCACCAGGTCCAGTCCATCGGGCGCCGGCTCACCGGGAGCCCGCAGGTGATAAAGCACGTTCAAATCCCTGGAGTTATCGAAGTCCCCACTCGGGCGGGTCGCTATGTAGTACAGCCGGTTGACGCCATTGAGCAACCGTCCCTGGGGCACATACAAACGCATGCGCAGTTGTTCCTCTCCCGGATTGACGGTGCCGCCTGCCACCGGAGTGGGATCGGCATTGACATACAAGTCGACACGATCGCCTTCCGCCATTGTCCAGCCACGACGCTGAAGCTCGTTCCACGGATCGATCAGGCACTCAAGGCCCCGGGGTTGGTCGTCGTAGAGACTTTTCGGAATGCCGCCATGAGCGAGATCGGGCGGTTTGATTGGAGACACCCAACCCGGAACGATCACAGGGTATAGTTCGAACAAATCGTTCAATGTGCTGGATTGGATATCCATCATGATCTCCTGGTGAGTGGCAGGCCGTTATCCTCTCGGGACGCCGTTATCACACTCCAGACCGGGGAGACTGGCTACTGTCAGAACTAACAGGTGTGGGGATATTCAGGACAAATGGTCGGTTGAATGGCTCATGGCTGTCATCGAGTTGAGCAAATCGTTGGCGAATCGGGCGCTGGATAACGTTGATCCGCGCTAGGGTTCGCTCCCTCACCACGGACCCACTCCAACTTTAGGCACACTGACCGCAAGATGCTAAGCTGCTGCCCGGCTGGCCTGGCTTGCGAGAGGTACCTCATGGAATTGGTGGTTCATAGCTATTGCCTGAAAGGCGCACGTCAGGAGCCTCTGCTTCCCCCCGTCACCCTGACACCGACCTCGTCGCCCCTGACGGTCGCCGAGCTCATTCGCCTCACCGTTGCCGAACAGATTGCCACGCTGTCGGTCCAGCACTGGCTGGAACAGGCGTCCGTACGCGAGGTGCTTGATCGCCAGTACCTGAGCGAGCGGGACATCCGCCAGCAAGCGAGTGAAGGCGCAATCCTCATGCCGCAAGCCAAGGCATTCCCCCAACTGGACCTCGACGTCGAGATCGAGCGCGCCTTGAAGGGCTTTGAAACCCTCGCATTCCGCATCCTGCACAATGGCCTCATGCTGCAGAACCTGGATGACCTCATCGATTTGAGTCCCCCTTCCACGATTGCGTTTATCCGTCTGATGCCGCTGGTTGGCGGTTGATTCCTGTCGTTCATTTCTTCGGAACCCCTCATGCAATCACGTCGTCCTGTGCCCGACCAAGCCATACGCCTCGCTGCACTGGGAGCCTTCTGTGACAGCGCATTGGATACCTATCCCGAACTCAGTCGCCATGACGAATGCGAGCTCGATTTCTGGGATGGCATCGACTTCCTGCGCATTGCCAACGACTGGGTCAGGCAGCAGCCAGAGGAAGGCGCCAGGGCACTGGCCGACGGTTTTGTGTTCCCGACCGTCTGGGATGACTTGAAAGACCGCCGCGACCAACAGCGCTACGGCCTGCAATATCGCATCTGCGATGCGTGGATCACTGCTTACCCCGATGCTTACGCACTGGAGCAGATCGGTGCACGGCTGCAACACATGCTGCAATTTGCTTTCGAGGACAGCGACTATCCACTGCCCACCGGTGACGACGATCCTGCCTATTACCAAAGACGTCCGGAACACGCCTGGGCCTTTCCCGATGTGTCGGACTGCATCAACCGCCTGAGCAACTACCCGCCCACTCCGGCCTGGCAGACGTTCGCCGAATGGTTGCTGGACGGCAGCTGGAACCGTGTGCAGCCACCTTCCCCGCCTGATGAAGAGCAAAGGAGAGTCGCCGACGCGTATACCTACGTGCACAAGGACATCGAGCGCATTGCTTTGGGCCTGATGGAAGCTGGCCAGTTCGATTACCCTCGCTTCGTCCGGGCAGCCAACACCTGGGGGCGCGCCATGATGTTCTATACAGACGACACGGGGCTCGACAGCGATGACCTGGAACTGAATCGGTACGCTGGTGAAACGTTCGACGAGGACGCCCCAGATGACGGGGCCCCTGAGGACGAGGGATTCAAGGCGGAACAACCTCAAAGTGAACATCCCCTGATTGAAGGGTCGGCCGACGTGCCACCCGAACTGGCGAATTTCACCGTTCGTTATGTCGAGGACGCCCTGGCCGGATTACCCGATAATGCCGAGAAGCTGGCCGACACCTTCCGTTCGGTGGAGGTCTATCAGACCCGCTGGGTGCTGCTGGCCCTGGCGGTCATCGAACGGCTGGGCATGACACCTGACACCTTTCATGACAGCTTCGGCAATACGGCCGCGGTGCTCGAACGTTTCCTGTCGCTCCAGGCATTGCCCAGAGAGCAATCGGCAGAGCTGCTCGCGTCGCTGGCCGGTTTTTCAAGAAATACCCTGCTGACCGCCCTGCCCTACGCCGGGCACGCCAGCCGAGTGGTACTCGACGCGCTCGGCTGGGGTGATCTGCAAGCCTTCCAGCGTGAATACCTGAACATCGCCCTCGCACCTCAGTCCGGTTGGGGCAGCGACCTGCCCAATACGTTGGATGCAACCGTGGGTGTGGTGGACCGCTACCTGCTGGACAAGGCGCTGACGGAAGCCGACCCGGAGCACTTGCGCGAATACCTCGCCGTACTCGCCCCCTCGCACTGGGCGTTTCCCGAAACCCGCGTGCTGCTCGACGCCTATCAAGGTATCGGACGACCCGCACTGGAAAAGAAGTTGACCCGCCACGCTCAGCCGGCAATGCGCATCTATGGGTTATTCCCTGTCACGCATTCGGACGACGTACGCCAGCGCTACCTGACGCTCAAGAAATTGCACAAGGAGGTGCGTAAATACGGCCCCCAACGACAGGCAAACTCCCACGCGGCGATTCAGGCGGGGCTGGAAAACCTGGCGCGTGTGGCCGGTTATCCCTCGGCGATTCGCCTGGAATGGGCCATGGAATCGGAGATCGCCGAATCCGCCCTGACAGCCGCCACCGTCGAGGGCTATGACGTCACGCTGGTGATCGACGGCTTGTCGCCCACGTTGCGCATCTGCAAAGCCGGAAAGACGCTCAAGAGCGCACCGCCGGCGATTCGCAAAAACGCTGACTTCGTCGCCCTCAAAGCCCAGCAGACCCAACTCCAGGAACAGATCGCACGCTTCTGCCGCACCCTGGAAACGATGATGAGCAGCGGCGAAACCCTGACCCTGGATGTCCTGAAAACCCTGCTGAGGATGCCCGCCGTTCGCCTGCTGCTGGAACAGCTGATCGTGCAAGCCGATGACGCGGTGCTGGGCTGGCTCGACAGCGCAACACTGACGGTGACCGACCTTGAGGGCCGTCAATACGCCATTGAACAGAACCTGCGCATTGCTCACCCTTTTCATCTGTTCACCGCAGGACAACTGTCGGCCTGGCAGAAAGAAGTCGTCAGCCGTCGCCGCGTACAGCCGTTCAAGCAGGCCTTTCGCGAGCTGTATCTGCTGACCCCCGCCGAGCGCAGTACGCGCTTGTGGTCCAATCGATTTGTCGGCCACCGCCTGAGAGGCAAAGTAGCCGCGCGATTGCTGCAGGTCCGCAACTGGTCGACCTCAAGCGTCGACGATATCTATTACGAGAGCAAGGAACACGGCATCCACGCCACGTTCAACTTTCTGGATACCGGTCACTACCTGTCAGAAACGGAACACTTCACTTTCGACACGATTGCGTTCTATCGCGACCAGAAAGCGCTGCCGCTTGAACAGGTACCGCCCCTGCTGTTTTCGGAAGTCATGCGTGATGCCGACCTGCTGGTTTCCGTGGCCCACGCCGCGGACGGCTACAGCACCAGTCACGAAACCCTGCAGCGACGCGCCGAACTGATCGACGAACTGATTCAGGGGCTGGGACTGCAAAACGTCAAATGTGAGGGTCATTTCCTGCACATTACCGGCCAGCGCGCGAACTACCGCATTCATCTGGGCAGCGCAGCCATCCATATCGAACCCGGTAACTACCTGTGCATCGTCCCTGCCGGCGCCAGCGCTCCCAAGCTCTACCTGCCGTTCGCCGATACCGACCGGAAAATGACCGAAGTGCTGAGCAAGATGTTTTTGCTGCAAGACGACATGAACATCACTGACAGCCAGATATTGGAGCAGATACAGCGGGGGAGCTGATGGCGGGCTTTGTTCGGTAAATGCCCCGGCATCGGTTGCCGACTGAGCAGCTCTGAACCAAACGCCTGAAACGAAAAAGCCCAGCGGCGTAGCTGGGCCTTATAAGCAGCGAACGGCTTTATTCTTCTTCTGTCCCCGTCGTAGAACTTCCGTATTCCAAGACTTCGCAAGCAGCTATCAGGTCTGTGTAGGAGTTCGGCATTTTCCCGTTTAGGAGCATTGCGGTAAAAACTGCATACACATCATTTTTGTCGCCATCCTTCCTCAGCGTTTTCTCATCATTGAGCCACGCGTAAATAATAGTCTTCGGGGCCTCGGATCTGAACTGAAAAAACAAGCGATACCGTGGAGGCATCCCTTGCTTCTTTACTCGAAACCAGTGCTTGAAATCCCGCCCCAGCGTTTTACCTTGGCGATAGCAGGTATGGGTTGGATCAGACGGAACATTTATGAGGATATTCGCGCTCACTGCATCGAACAACTTATAAACCGGATGATGGTGAAAGCCTTCCGGGTCATTAGCTATAACCCGCTCGACGGAGACGGTGATCTCCTCGAGACGCGCAATGAATAATGGGTGAGCATAGAGTGCCCACCCATTTTCGATATGAATCGTGCTTTCGGTCACGCTTAGCCTTCTTGCAGCTCGCGACGACGATTATCATCTGCCTGATTGCGAATAGCTTGGATTCGCTGCAACAGACCGCGAGGGATAGGCTGGATATCCTCAGGATTTTCCTTGATATCCCTATCAAGCAGATCAAGAAATTCGATACCTGCTTGGATCTCCGCCTTTCTTTCGGTAAACGAGACGACATTGCCTTTAGACATGACTTCTCTCCATCGCAAAATTTTTCCTGCAGTGTTAGCAGGACGTAGCCTGTACCCATCATAGTGAGCACAGCCCTATAGGGCTTCTCCGTGCCCTCTGTAGGATCACTGTAGATCACTATGGTTCAGGAGGAATGCATTTAACACTATCAAAGCCGAATAAAGGAAGCATGATGATGTAACAAAAAGGCGAGACTGATGGATGACCAGACAAAAGGAAAACTCATATCAGACTTAAGCCAGCCCGCGCCCTGTGTCGTCATGAGATCCCCTACGATGGATCTGGGCTCTCCAGACCTCGTCGCGCTATTCGTAGTAGCCGATGCGTCGATAATGACGTGAGCATGGGGGAATGACATCAGCATCCATTCCCCAAAAATCCCCCCAAACAAAAAACCCCGAGGCGGCTAAGCACTCGGGGCTTTTCTATATATGGCGGAGAGATAGGGATTTGAACCCTAGGTACTGTCGCCAGTACAACGGATTTCGAATCCGTCCCGTTCGGCCACTCCGGCATCTCTCCAGTGGCGCGCATCATACCAGCACATTCGCCGGAAGCGAACCCCCGAGCGAATTTTTTTCCGTGCTATCAGATGCTTGCGTCGATTACAGCGGCACACCCAGGCGTTGGGCGACTTCTTCGTAGGCTTCGATGACGTCACCGAGGCCCTGGCGGAAGCGGTCCTTGTCCATCTTCTTCTTGGTGGCCTTGTCCCAGAGACGGCAGCCGTCCGGGCTGAATTCGTCGCCCAGGACAATGGAGCCATCGCTGAACACGCCGAACTCAAGCTTGAAGTCCACCAGCAGCAGGCCGGCGTCGTCGAACAGCTTGCTCAGCACTTCGTTGACCTTGAGGGACAGCTCCTTCATGCGCGCCAGTTGCTCGGCGGTGCCCCAGCCGAATGCCACGACGTGGGATTCGTTGATGAACGGGTCGCCCTTGGCGTCGTCCTTCAGGAACAGCTCGAAGGTGTAAGGATTGAGCTTCATGCCCTCCTCCACACCCAGGCGCTTGACCAGGCTGCCGGCGGCGTAGTTACGCACGACGCATTCCACCGGGATCATGTCCAGTTTCTTGACCAGGCATTCGTTGTCGCCCAGCAGCTTGTCGAACTGGGTCGGCACGCCGGCGGCTTCGAGTTTCTGCATGATGAAGGCGTTGAACTTGTTGTTCACCATGCCCTTGCGGTCCAGCTGTTCGATGCGCTTGCCGTCGAACGCCGAGGTGTCGTTGCGAAACAGCAGGATCAAGCGGTCAGCGTCGTCGGTCTTGTAAACCGATTTGGCTTTGCCGCGGTAGAGTTCTTCACGTTTTTCCATGATGGGCTCCGCTTGCTAAGTAGATGGGCTAGGCGATATGTCGCCAGTCGAGCCCTGAATCTTGATCGGCCAGTTGCAGCCAGTCCGGGTCGCACCCAAGGGTGTCGACAAAACATTGCCGGGCCAGCTGCGGCAGGTTGTTCTTGCTGCTCAGATGGGCCAGGACCAGGTGTTGCAAGCCCTGCCAGCCCAACTCGGCCACCAGGTACGCCGCCTGGTGGTTGTTCAAATGTCCGCGTTCCCCGCCTACCCGTTGCTTGAGAAAGTACGGGTAATAACCACGAGCCAACATGTCGCGACAGTGGTTGGATTCGATCATCAAGGCATCGAGATCCCGATAACTGTCCATGACCCTGTCGCAATACGACCCCAGGTCAGTCAACAAGCCGAAACGCCGCTCGCCGTCGCTGAACACATACTGCGTCGGCTCCCGGGCATCGTGGGCCACGCTGACCACGTCGATGTCCAGGGCGCCGATGCGCAGTTGCTCGCCACCGGCCACGAAACCGGCTGGCTCGATGGGCTTGCGCAGGCCCTCCGACGTTCCACGACTGAGGTAGACCGGCAGATTGTAGCGCCGGGACAGCAAACCCACGCCATGCACGTGGTCGGCATGTTCGTGGGTCACTAGTATCGCGCTCAGTTGCGCCGGATGCACACCCAGGCGCAACAGGCGTTTCTCGGTTTCCCGCAAGGAGAAACCACAGTCGACCAGCACATACGTACCGGCGCTGGCTACCAGCGTGCCGTTTCCTTGGCTACCGCTGCCGAGAACGGCAAAACGCATCGGATCAGCCCAGGTTGTCCTGAATCACACCCAGCACCTTGCGGGCCACTTCGGCCGGCGCCACGGTGTTGATATTTTTCTCGACGGTCACCTGGACGTTGTCGCCCACTTTGCTCAGACGAACCTGATAGCGCTCGGCACGGGCCTCGATTTCTTCCTTGTTCGGCTTGCCGCCGAACAGACCACTGAAGAAGCCGGGCTTCTCGTCTTTCTTCTCGGCTTTTTCGGCGAGGTTGATGTAGTACAGGCCCAGGCTGCGGTTGATATCTTCAACCCGCCATTCGCCCTGCTCCAGCGCACGGCCAACGCTCGACCACGCACGGTCCAGGTCGGAGCCGACGTTGAGCACCGGGTTGCCGCTGCCGTCTTCGGTCAGGCTGACACGGCTCGGCGTGTCGAAATCCCGGGAAGCCAGCATCGAAACCGAACCGCCCTGCTCTGCGGAACGGCTCATGCTGGCAAGCATGTCGTCCACCAGCGCAGCGTCGAGGCCGGTATTGACCGAACGGTTGGTGAACGCCACGTCGGCGGTGCTGCCGGCAGGACGCTCGGCACTGACCACATAGATTTCACTGGTATTGCGCTGCACGCCCGGCTCGATACGCACCCGCACGCGGGATTCACTGTCGCTGGCGACACCGGCGGCACTCAGACGCTTGCCCATGGCGGCGGACAGTTCATCGGCGTGTTGCCAGGTGGTGGTGAATTCGCCGGTCTGCGGACGCTGTTCATCGATGCGGAAACCGTTGTCCTGGAAGAACTGGATCGCCACTGGCCAGACTTCGGCCGGAGGGTGCTGGGCCATGACCCAACGTGAATCGCCACTCTTCTGCAGGGTGTAGTCGCTGGCATCGGCGATGGCCGACAGCGGCTGCGGACGAGGAACCTCGTATTCGCCCTTGGTGGTGTCGTCGGCCACGTTACGTGGGATCGGCAGCAGCGGATCCAGACGCTTGGCGACATGGACATCCGGCGGCAGTTGCATCGGTGCAGTCTGTTGCGCGTTCAGGTAATCGCTACCACGATCGCGGAAGTAACCTTCCGGGCCCCAGATCCATCCACAGCCACTGGTGCTGGAGATAATCAAGGCAAGTGCGGAAAGTCCGGCAATTCGCTTCATGCGGTGTACTTCCTCAATTAAACCAGGACGCCGGACTGGCGCATGGCCTGCCGCAGCGGTTCGTGACAGGCGTTGCTCAGCCAGGTAAGCGGCAGGCGGATGCCTTCGTGCATCAGGCCCATTTCCACCAGCGCCCACTTCACCGGGATCGGGTTGGCTTCGATGAACAGGTCCTTGTGCAGCGGCATCAGTTTTTCGTTGATGGCCCGTGCGGTCTCTGCGTCGCCCTTGAGCGCGGTTTCACACAGGTCGGCCATTTCACGCGGCGCGACGTTGGCGGTGACGGAAATGTTGCCCTTGCCGCCCATCAGGATCAGCTCGACCGCCGTCGGATCGTCACCGGACAGCACGATGAAGTCCTTGCCCACGCCATCGAGGATGGCCTTGGCGCGCTTCAGGTCGCCGGTGGCTTCCTTGATGCCGATGATATTCGGGACGGTCGACAGGCGGATCACGGTCTCGGCCTGCATGTCGCAGGAGGTGCGGCCGGGAACGTTATAGAGGATCTGCGGGATGTCGACCGCTTCGGCGATATGCTTGAAGTGCTGGTACAGGCCTTCCTGGGTAGGCCGGTTGTAGTACGGAACGACGAGCAGGCAGGCGTCGGCACCGGCTTCCTTGGCGTTGCGGGTCAGCTCGACAGCTTCGCGGGTCGAGTTGGCGCCAGTACCGGCGATGACCGGAATGCGACCGTTGACCTGCTTGACCACGGCACGGATGACTTCGATGTGCTCGTTGACATCGAGGGTCGCAGACTCGCCGGTGGTACCGACGGCGACAATGGCATGGGTGCCGTTTTCAAGGTGGAAGTCCACGAGTTTGCTGAGGCTGGCCCAGTCAAGACGCCCTTGTGCATCCATGGGTGTGACCAGTGCCACCATACTGCCCGCAATCATGAAACCGCTCCTGCCGGAAAAAGAGAGCCGTAATGGTACTGGCGCCAAGATGCTTGTACAAGCGAACTCCCATTCCCCTTGGCGATGGTTTTCGCTACCCTTCAGACTTTGATCGGTACCAACACGCTCACAGGCCGGTTCCCAGCCTCCGTTTTCGTCGCCACAAGCCCCGATCCTGCGTTTGCCCTGGCGTATTCCCCTCTGTTGCGGAATGCCGCGCAACCCCAGGCACCGGGCTTGAGTCGTTCGCTTTCGCAGGCCGGCGCCGTGCAGGGTGGTGTAGGTATCGACCGCTCATCGCTTTAGGAATGCTGCATGTCCACCCCCACAGTCCGCGAACAATTCCTTGTCATCAGTGCCCTTGGCGCCAACCCCATGGAGCTGACCAACGTCCTGTGCCGCGCCAGCCATGAAAACCGCTGCGCCGTCGTGACCTCACGCCTGACTCGCCACGGCGAATGCAGTGCACTCGTGCTTGAGGTTTCCGGCAGTTGGGACGCCCTGGCCCGCCTGGAAGGCAGCCTGCCGGTATTGGCCAAGAAGCACACCTTCACCGTCAACGTGGTGCGCAGCGCAGCGCTGGAAAACCGTCCACAGGCCCTGCCCTACGTGGCCTATGTGAGCTCGGCCTACCGGCCGGACATCATCAACGAGCTGTGCCAGTTCTTCATGGACCACCATGTCGAGCTGGAGAACCTCACCTGCGACACCTACCAGGCTCCACAGACCGGCGGCACCATGCTCAACGCCACGTTCACCGTGACCCTGCCGGCCGGCACCCAGATCAGTTGGCTGCGCGATCAGTTCCTGGACTTCGCCGATGCGATGAACCTGGACGCCCTGATCGAACCGTGGCGCCCACAAAACCCAATGTAAGGAAGCGCTCATGGCCGTTGCCATCGACCAGCCGGTTACCGATTTCCAGGCGCCCGCCACCAGCGGGCAGACCGTCAGCCTCGCTGCCCTGAAAGGCAAACAGGTGGTGATCTACTTCTACCCGAAGGACAGCACCCCAGGCTGCACCACCGAAGGCCAGGGCTTTCGTGACCAGTACCCACAGTTCAAGGCGGCCAACACCGAAGTGTTCGGCGTCTCCCGGGACAGCCTCAAGTCCCACGAGAACTTCAAGTGCAAGCAGGAGTTTCCGTTCGAGCTGATCAGCGACAAGGACGAAGCCATCTGCCAATTGTTCGATGTGATCAAGCTGAAAAAGCTCTATGGCAAGGAATACCTGGGCGTGGATCGCAGCACATTCCTGATCGACAAGAACGGCGTGCTGCGCCAGGAATGGCGCGGTGTGAAAGTGCCTGGGCATGTGGATGCCGTGCTGGCGGCGGCTCAGGCGCTCGATAAGGCCTGAGGCTTTTTATTGCCTGTCGGGCCCCATCGCGAGCAGGCTCGCTCCCACAGGGTTCTACACAATCCATGTGGGAGCGAGCCTGCTCGCGATGAGGCCATCAGCCTCACCTGATCAGTCAGCTAGAGCAACGGCGCCACAATCGGTTCCTTGCTCGGCCACGCATCCAGCACAGCCTTGAACAGCGTCGCCAGGGGAATCGCAAAGAATACCCCCCAGAAACCCCACAGCCCACCAAACAGCAGCACCGCGCAAATGATCGCCACCGGATGCAGATTCACCGCTTCGGAGAACAGCAACGGCACCAGCACGTTGCCGTCCAGCGTCTGGATGATGCCGTAGACCGCCATCAGGTAAATGAACTGATCGCTCCAGCCCCACTGGAACAGCGCAATCAAGGCCACCGGTACGGTCACCACCACCGTGCCGACATAAGGCACCACCACCGAAATCCCCACCAGCAGCGCCAGCAATGCGGCGTAATTGAGCCCGAGGGCCACGAAGCCGATGTAGGTCACGCCACCGCAGATGAACACCTCGATGACCTTTCCGCGAATGTAGTTGGCGATCTGGCGATTCATCTCCTGGGCCACCCGGGTAATCAGCGCCCGCTCACGCGGCAGGTAGCCACGAACCCAGCGCCCGATCATTTCCCGGTCCTTGAGAAAGAAAAACACCAGGATCGGCACCAGCACCAGGTAAATCATGATGTTCACCAGCAGCGGCAGGCTGGACAACGAAAACGTCAGTGCCCACTGGCCGAACTTGCCGATCTGGCCGCGCACCACTTCGATGGTCTGGAGTACCTGCTCGTCCGATACCAGATGCGGATAGCGCTCGGGCAGCAGCAATAACAGGGACTGCCATTTGGCGAGCATGCCCGGCAACTCGTTGAACAGCGTCACCAACTGGTGCCAGAGCAGTGGCACGATCATCACGATGAACACCACCAACAGCCCCATGAACAGCGCAAATACCAGGCCCACCGCCACGGTGCCGGGCAGCCGCAGGCGTTCCAGCGTCGTCACCAGTCCTTGCATCAGGTACGCCAGCACCATCCCCGCCAGCACTGGCGCCAGCATGCCACCCAAGGTGAGGACCGCGGTGAACCCCAGGAATAGCAGCACTGCCAGCACCACCGCCTCTTCGTCGGAGAAGTAACGCTGAATCCAGTCGCGTAACACTTTGAACATTAAAATTCCTTAAGCAACGCCATCGATTATTCAGGCTTTCTTCAGCCAGTAACGGTAGACACCGTCATCGTCTTCTTCATGCAGCAGCGTATGACCGGCCAGCCGGGCGAAGGTGCGGAAATCACGCTGGGAGCCCGCGTCCGTGGCGATGACCTTGAGCACGGCGCCACTGGCCAGGCGGTTGAGCTCCAGCTTGGCCTTGAGCAATGGCAACGGACAATTCAGGCCGCTGGCATCCAGTTCGGCATCGTGGGCTACAGCATCGGTCATGGGTTCACTCCGCAGCAGGTCGTAGAGCCGTCTAGAATATCTGGTCCCGGGCCCGGTGTCCGGCTACAGTAGGGTCTTTGTCGACTAAGGCCCCGTGCATGACATTTCTGCGCCCCACCCTGCTGACGCTCGCTTGCCTGCTCGCCTCACCAGGCTTCGCCGACGACCTGCCGTCACTTGGCGATGCCAGTTCTGCCGTTGTCTCGCCGGAGCAGGAACACCAGTTGGGTCGCGCCTGGCTCGCCCTGCTGCGCAGCCAAGTCGCACAACTCAACGATCCACAGCTCAAGGATTACGTCGAGACCAGCGTGTACAAGCTGGTGGAAACCAGCCAGGTCAACGACCGCCGCCTGGAATTCATTTTGATCAACAGCCCGCAGCTCAACGCCTTCGCCGCACCCGGCGGGATCGTCGGGGTCAACGGCGGCCTGTTTCTCAACGCCCAGACCGAAGGCGAATACGCCTCGGTGATGGCCCACGAACTGGCTCACCTGTCGCAACGCCACTTCGCCCGTGGCGTCGAAGCCCAACAGCGTATGCAGGTTCCGATGATGGCCGCGCTGCTGACTGGTATCGTGATCGCCGCTGCCGGCGGTGGCGATGCGGGGATCGCAGCCATTGCCGGGACCCAGGCGGCCGCCATCCAGGAACAACGGCGTTTCTCGCGCCAGAATGAGCAGGAAGCCGACCGCATCGGTATCCAGAACCTGGAAAAGGCCGGCTACGATCCACGCTCCATGCCGACCATGTTCGAACGCCTGATGCGCCAGTACCGCTTCGACGCGAAACCTCCTGAATTCTTGCTGACTCACCCGGTCACCGAGTCGCGGATCGCCGACACCCGCAACCGTGCCGAACAGGCCAAGCCGGGCGGCACGGAAGACAGCATGCGCTATCAACTGATCCGCGCACGCGTCCAGTTGATCTATGAGGAAACCCCTGGCTTGGGCGCCAAGCGTTTCCGAGCGCAACTGGATGAAAACCCCAAGAATGACGTGGCCCGCTATGGCCTGGCGATTGCGCAGATCAAGGGCGGCCAGCTGAACGAAGCCCGGGAGAACCTCGCGCCACTGCTGGCCAAGTCACCCAACGAAATCATCTACAACCTGGCCCAGGTCGATCTGGACATCACCAGCAACAAGCTGGCCGACGCTCAATCTCGCGTTGACCGGATGCTGACCCAATACCCGGGCAACTACCCACTCAATCAGGTGCGGGTCGACCTGCTACTCAAGCAGAACCGCCCCGCCGACGCCGAGAAGGCTTTGGAAAACCTGCTCAAGACCCGTCCGGACGATCCGGATGTCTGGTACATGGTGGCCGAGACCCGCGGCCTGTCGGGGAACATCATCGGTTTGCACCAGGCCCGCGCCGAGTACTTCGCCCTGGTGGGCGACTACCGCCAGGCCATCCAGCAACTGGACTTCGCCAAGCGGCGCGCCGGCACCAACTTCCCGCTGTCGTCACGCATCGATGCGCGCCAACGGGAGCTCATGGAACAGGAGCGCATGGTCAAGGACATGATGGGTTAAGAAGACCGGTATCCACGGCCAGGCACTGTCCTCCTGTGGGAGCGAGCCTGCTCGCGAAAGCGGTGGGTCAGCTTGCAATGTTGTTGGATGTGCCAGCCCCTTCGCGAGTAGGCTCGCTCCCACAGGGGCCACATATTCGCCAATGGGTGCCCATTCACCGGGCACAAAAAAAACCGCCTCTCTCGAGGCGGTTTTTCATTGAGCCGCTAACCGATCATTCGGCCAGCTTGAAGGTGATGAAGCTCGCACGCCCCTGGCGCAGAACCCGCATAGAGACCGAGCGATTCTTCGGCAAGGCCTTGGCGATCTCGGTGAACTCCTTGGTGGAACCAATCGCCTGGTTGTTCAGGTGCGTGATGATGTCACCGGGTTGCAGGCCGATGAGGGCGGCAGGACCGTCCTGCACTTCCTTGATCACCACCCCACCCTGCAATTCCAGGGCTTTCTTCTGCTCGGCCGTCAGCTCGACCACCGCCACACCCAGGCGATTGCTGCTGCGCTCGACGCCGGACTTGGGTTGCGATTCCAGCTCCGCGCCCTCTTCAGGAATGGCACCGACCGTCAGCTCGACGTTCTTGCGCTTGCCCTCGCGAATCACTTCCAGGTTGGCCTTGGCACCGGCCTTGAGCGCACCCACCAGGTGCGGCAGGTCCGCGGACATGATGATCGGCTGGTCATTGAGCTTCAGGATCACATCACCAACCTGCAGGCCACCCTTGGCAGCCGGACCACCTTCCTGGATCTGCGCCACCAGCGCACCGGCTGGTTTTTCCAGCCCGAACGACTCGGCCAGATCCTTGTTCACCTCTTGGATGACCACGCCCAACCAGCCGCGACTGACCTTGCCTTCGCTTTTCAACTGGTTCGATACGTCCATGGCCACATCGATTGGAATCGCGAAGGACACGCCCATGAAACCGCCCGAACGGGTGTAGATCTGGGAGTTGATGCCCACCACTTCGCCGGACAGATTGAACAACGGACCACCGGAGTTGCCCGGGTTGATCGGCACGTCGGTCTGGATGAACGGAACGTAGTTTTCGTTCGGCAGGCTGCGACCGATCGCACTGACGATGCCCTGGGTCACGGTGTGGTCGAAGCCGAACGGCGAGCCAATGGCCACGACCCACTGACCGGCCTTGAGGTCCTGGGACTTGCCGAGCTTGAGGACCGGCAGGTCCTTGCCGTCGATTTTCAGCAGCGCCACGTCGGAACGCGGGTCGGTACCGATCAGCTTGGCCTTGAGCTCACTGCGATCGGCCAGGCGCACCAGGATTTCGTCGGCATCGGCGATCACATGGTTATTGGTCAGGATGTAGCCATCGGGCGAGATAATGAAACCCGAGCCCAGAGACTGCGCTTCACGCTGACGGCCACCGCCTGGCGAACGCGGCTGCTGCGGCATTCCGCGCTCCAGGAACTCGCGCAACATCGGGGGTAACCCTTCGAGATCGGGCATCTGCTGGTCCGAGACACGGCGATCCGGCAGCTTCTGGGTGGTACTGATGTTCACCACCGCAGGCGAGGCGTTTTCGACCAGCTGAGTAAAGTCAGGCAAGCTGTCCGCCACGGCCGGAACGGCCTGGCCGAGCACCAGCACGGTGGCAAGGATGGAGAAATAGGTTTTCAAGCTTGGTATCGACATACGGCTCCCGTTACGACGAGCAGGGTTAAGCGATATGGAACAAGAAATACCGGTGGAATGACACGCCGGTATCAACGTCCCGGAAAAACAGGCAAGGCCAGAGCCGAGCGGCTCTGACCTAATAGAAAAAAAACAGAAGTTTTGCAAATGAAAATGCTGACAGGAAGTTTCGGCATTTCGATCAAGACCGAACCACCGCGCCAGCACGTTACTGAGTCGCCGTGGCATCGGAACGCATCGAAAGCGCGATCCGTTCCGCCGTACCGATAGGGATCTCGCCGACCACGGTCACCATCATTTCGCCCTGCGGCGTCGTGAGGCGACGAGAGACGGCCGCCGTCGGGCCAAGCTGGGTACGCGTGTCGGTGACGTTTGCGCCATTCAGCGGTTCCAGGAATACCGAGAAACGGGCCAGACCATCGTCGTACATCAGGCTGCTGACCTGAACGTTGGTCTCCGGGTCTTTGCGCACAGCGCTGTTGGTCAACTCGAAGCCGGGGGGAAGCCAATCAGAATGCCATGTAGCCTTCGCCACAGCAGCCTTACCGACTTCCTGGACGACTGCCTTGCACTCGGCGCTGGCTTGCAGGTCGCTGTCCGCAGGCTCCGCAGTATTCAGTCGCGTAAACTGGAAGCGCTCGAGCAACTGACCCTTGTCGTTAAGCAGCAAGGACTTGAGCGGCAAGCCGGTCTCTTTGTCCAGGTGCAACTCGAAGCCGTAGCGATGCTGGTCCTTGGGCGTCAGGGAAACGATAACAGTCGGTCGCCCGGCCACGCGCGACTTGCCGATAACGGCAAGGTCGTACCAATTCTTGAGTTTTTGCGGATCGAGCGCACGGGCAGTGCCCTCGGTATTCCCAATCCCTGGGATCAGGGCACCGCTGACGCATTGAGTATGTCCATCAATGCGCAGGACTTCCTGTGCCGAGCCGTCCTGCTGGAGCAACCGCTCGCGTACTTTGCCATCCTGGGCGCGATGCCAGATGTTATGGGTAGAAAAACTACCGTTGCGCTCGTAGACGAAGGTGCCTTGAAAGCTTTGCTGTTGCTCGGCCTGGCCCATACGATTCAGCCAGTCCTGAGCCTCATCGGCGTACGCTGGGCCAGCACACCAGCCACCCAGCAGCAGCGTGAATAGAGGTATGGCGCGCAAGGGTTATCCTTAACGGTTTTCCAGACTGGCGGCACGGGCGTAAGGCAATGCGCTTTCAGTTCCCTTCAGGGCAGCCTGTTGGGCATGCTGACGCAGGTAGTTGGGCAGACGCTGATCATGCCAACCTGGCTGACCTTGCAGAACACCATTGACCATGGGGCCAGCAGCTTCCGAGCTTTCGCTGTAACCGGCCAGTACCGCCGGGCCCTTGACCTGTGGAGCGACCAGGCCTGGCTGGCTGGACTGCTGCGCCATCTGTACACCGGCAATCTCATCCTGGTTATACAGACGTACACCGGCCAGAACGGCGACGGTCACCGAAGCGGCCACTGCCAGACGACCCAGGTTGCGCCATGGGCTGCGGGATACTTTTGCCGGTACGGCTTCGTCAGCCAATGCAGCAGAAACGGCCGCAGCGATGTCCAGGCGCGGAAGCAGCAGGTCCTTGTGCATGACAGCCCGGGCGATCTGGTAACGCGCCCAGGTCTCACGGGTTTCAACATCGTCAAAGGCATTCAATACCCGACGCAATTCCAGTTCGTCCGCTTCGTTATCCATCACTGCGGACAGCGATTCCTGCAGGGCTTCACGACTCATGGCGTTCCTCTCTTGGCTGTCGCCGCTGTCTCTAGTTTTCCTGCAACAACGGCTGCAGGGCTTTATCGATGGCCTCCCGGGCGCGGAAGATCCGGGAGCGCACGGTGCCTACCGGACACTGCATCACGCTCGCAATGTCCTCGTAACTCAGACCGTCGAATTCACGTAAAGTTAACGCCGTACGCAAATCTTCAGGCAGTTGCTGGATGGTCCGATGGACGGTGCCCTCGATCTCATCCCGCAGCAATGCTCGTTCCGGGGATTCGAGATCCTTGAGGCCATGATCGCCGTCGTAGAACTCTGCATCTTCGGAACTCACATCGCTATCCGGCGGCCGGCGGCCGCGTGAAACCAGATAGTTTTTCGCCGTGTTAATGGCGATGCGGTAAAGCCACGTATAAAACGCGCTGTCCCCGCGAAAATTACCAAGTGCGCGATAGGCCTTGATGAAGGCTTCTTGAGCGACATCCTGGGCTTCATGGGTGTCGTGCACAAACCGCACGATCAACCCGAGAATTTTGTGCTGGTATTTCAGCACTAGCAGATCGAAAGCTCGCTTGTCGCCGCGCTGAACACGTTCGACCAGCTGCTGATCCTCTTCCTGGGTTAGCATGAACACTCCTCGATAAGCTCGAAGGAGGCTTGCATGACTAATTGACCGGACTTGCAAACATAGACTCGGGCTTTTCGCAAAAGTTCTCCCCCTTTCAAGCAAGTTTCCGGCGTGCTCTGATCCCGGCACGCACGAAAAACGCAGCACGAGATTCCCCGGCTGCGCGAATAATCTGTCACCGGGCCTGCTGGCAAGGACTCTCAATCGAAGTCTTGCACCAACCCGACGCTGTTCCCTTTTGCAGACAACCGTCTATTGAACGTAGGCGCTTGGCAAAAGTTCCCGCCATTTATAGCCATTCAAGGCAGACATTGGTCAACCGTGACGAGATCAACCGCGTTTGTCCTCGAAAAGGCGCTTTTGTCATCCATCGGCGAAAAAACCGATCCGACGAAACGCGGTGCTTTTCTGTCACGTTGGTTTCACATTGCCATGAATGCCCGACTATTGTGCCGTTCCACCCCTCTATATACTAGTGGGCTGCGTGGCTGCCTGACTCCGCTGAAGCGGATCTCTCGCGCCAACCCCGACCCGGGTCGCCTTGAGCGGAAACCTATCGAATGAGCCAACAGTTTCAACACGATGTACTGGTAATCGGCAGCGGTGCCGCCGGATTGAGCCTTGCACTGACGTTGCCGGAGCACTTGCGCATCGCAGTGCTGAGCAAAGGCGACCTGGCCAATGGCTCGACATTCTGGGCACAGGGCGGCGTTGCAGCCGTGCTCGATGACACCGACACCATCGAGTCCCATGTCGACGACACCCTTAACGCCGGCGGCGGCCTGTGCAACCCTGAAGCGGTGCGCTTCACTGTCGAGCACAGCCGCGAGGCCATCCAGTGGCTGATCGACCAGGGCGTGCCCTTTACCCGCGACGAGCAATCCGGCACGGAAGACGGCGGATTCGAATTCCACCTGACCCGTGAGGGCGGCCACAGCCATCGACGCATCATCCATGCCGCCGATGCCACCGGTGCGGCGATTTTCAAGACGCTGCTGGCCCAGGCACAGCGGCGACCGAATATCGAGCTGCTGGAACAGCGAGTCGCTGTCGACCTGATCACCGAAAAGCGCCTGGGCCTGGCCGGCGACCGCTGCCTCGGCGCCTACGTGCTCAACCGGGGCACCGGCGAAGTCGACACCTATGGCGCACGCTTCGTGATCCTGGCGTCCGGTGGCGCAGCCAAGGTCTATCTATATACCAGCAATCCCGACGGCGCCTGCGGCGACGGTATCGCCATGGCATGGCGCTCGGGTTGCCGGGTCGCGAACCTGGAATTCAATCAGTTCCATCCCACCTGCCTCTATCACCCACTGGCGAAGAGCTTCCTGGTCACCGAGGCCCTGCGTGGCGAAGGCGCGCACTTGAAGCTGCCCAATGGCGAGCGCTTCATGCAGCGCTTCGACTCGCGCGCCGAGCTGGCACCGCGAGACATCGTCGCCCGGGCCATCGACCATGAAATGAAACGCCTGGGTATCGACTGCGTTTACCTGGATATCAGCCATAAACCCGAGGCGTTCATCAAAAGCCATTTCCCGACGGTGTACGAGCGCTGCCTGGAATTTTCCATCGACATCACCAAACAGCCGATCCCGGTGGTGCCGGCGGCGCATTACACGTGCGGCGGCGTGATGGTCGACCAGCAGGGCCGCACCGACGTACCGGGCCTGTACGCCATTGGCGAAACCAGCTTCACAGGCCTTCATGGCGCCAACCGCATGGCCAGCAACTCGCTGCTGGAGTGTTTCGTCTATGCCCGTTCAGCCGCGGCGGACATCCTCGAACAGTTGCCGCAGATTGCCATTCCCGCCGCCCTGCCCTCCTGGGACGCCAGCCAGGTTACCGACTCGGACGAAGACGTGATCATTGCCCACAACTGGGATGAACTGCGACGGTTCATGTGGGACTACGTGGGTATCGTGCGCACCAACAAGCGCCTGCAGCGGGCCCAGCATCGGGTGCGCCTGCTGCTGGACGAGATCGACGAGTTCTACAGTAACTACAAGGTCAGCCGTGACCTGATCGAACTGCGTAACCTGGCCCAGGTTGCCGAGCTGATGATTCGCTCGGCCATGGAACGCAAGGAAAGCCGAGGGCTGCATTACACCCTCGACTATCCGAACCTGCTGCCCGAGGCATTGGACACTATCCTGGTGCCGCCCACCTACGCCGACTGAACCTGAGCCGCACCCGCAGGCGCCGATGAAGATCGGCTGCCAGCGCGTCGCGGGGCACGCACAGCGAGCGGATCCGCCGCTCACCCTTCAAGCGAAAGCGCAGTATCACGATCAATGGCAGTGCCAGGCTGTCGGGGCGCAACTGCACCGCCTGCCAGCCATCGGCCTTGTTCCAGAGCTGCCAGCCATCAACGTCCCGACGCAAGCCGCGGAATGCCTGGCGATGAGTCAGCAACACGTGTCGCGGTATCGTCCAGGCAGCATGGACCAGGCACAGCACAACACCAAGCCCTGCAAACCCTGGAGGGACAGCCATCAGGAACAACGAGCCCAGCGCGAAGAGCTGGGCCAGGAGATAGGCCGCCAGCAGTTGCCCGGAGGCCTGCCAGCGGCATTCGAAGCGATTACTTCGGCTGGACACGGTCCAGGATCATCCGGACCATGCGTTGCAGTTCCGGATCTTCGGATTCGCTGCGCTCCATGAACCAGCCGAACATGTCCTGGTCTTCACATTCGAGCAGGCGGACATAGCAGGCACGGTCCACTTCATTAAGATGGGGGTAGACCTCTTTCACGAATGGCACCAGCAAGACATCAAGCTCAAGCATGCCGCGGCGGCTGTGCCAGTAGAGGCGATTCAGTTCTACATCTTCGACCATGGAGCGCTCCTCAAATAGAGCGCAAGTATACAGGCACCGCCGCGGTGAAACAGACAGCTTTGGTCGGTCGCCACCGATCCTTTGTGAACTACCCATTTCAAGGGCGCGCCCTTATGATGTCCACCAGACTTTTTATCCTGCGATGACTCATGGCTGATTCCGCTTTTTTCTGCACCCTGTCCCACGAAGGCGTTCTTGCGGTCCGCGGCGTGGACGCCGGCAAATTCCTGCAGGGCCAATTGACCTGCAACCTCAACTACCTGAGCGACAGCCGGGCCAGCCTCGGTGCCCGATGCACCCAGAAGGGCCGGATGCAATCGAGTTTTCGGATCCTGCTCGAAGGCGACGGTGTGCTGATGGCAATGGCCACCGAATTGCTCGAGCCGCAATTGGCGGACCTGAAGAAATACGCGGTATTTTCCAAATCCAAGCTCACCGACGAAAGTGCAGCCTGGGTTCGCTTCGGTCTGGAGAATGCCGACACGGCGCTGACTCAACTGGGCCTGGCGCTGCCGGCCGACATCGACAGCGTGGCGCGTCACGAGTCCTTGATCGCCCTGCGCGTGTCCCCCGGTCGAGTCGAGCTGTGGGCGCCTGCCGAACAGGCCGACATGCTCAAAACCCGTCTGCGCGCAACCTTGGCCGAGACGGACCTGAACCCGTGGCTGCTGGGCCAGATCCGCGCAGGCATCGGCCAGGTCATGCCTGCCACCCGCGAGCTGTTCATTCCGCAGATGCTCAACCTGCAAGCCGTCGGCGGCGTGAGTTTCAAGAAAGGCTGCTACACCGGCCAGGAAATCGTTGCCCGCATGCAGTACCTGGGCAAGCTCAAGCGACGCTTGTATCGGCTGCAGCTGGATGCCAGCGAACTGCCGGAACCCGGCACGGCATTGTTCTCTCCCGCTCACGGCAGCGCCATCGGTGAGGTGGTGATCGCAGCGCAAGCCGAGCGAAACATTGAACTGCTGGCGGTGTTGCAGGCCGAAGCAGCAGAAGAGGGCAATGTACATCTCGGTAGCCTGGAAGGCCCGATACTGAAATTGCTGGACCTGCCTTACGAACTGGATCGCGACCGCGAAATCCAGCGCTGATCGCAGCATTTGTCGCAATACCTAGAGAATCGAAATGAGCGATTTGGCGGATAAGGTCCAACGGGACTTGGTAGAGGCCATCGATAACGATGACCTGGTTCTGCCGACATTGCCGGAAGTGGCCCTGCAGATTCGCCGGGCCGCCGAGGACCCGGAAATCAGCGTCAGTGACCTGAGCAAGGTGATCGGTCGCGACACGGCACTTTCGGCGCGCCTGATAAAAGTGGTCAACAGCCCATTGCTGCGCGCCACCCAGGAAGTTACCGACCTGCACACGGCCATTACCCGGCTGGGCGTCAATTACAGCAGCAACCTGGCCATCGGTCTGGTCATGGAGCAGATCTTCCATGCCCGCTCCGAGGTGGTGGAGCAGAAGATGCGCGATGTCTGGCGTAGAAGCCTGGAGATCGCCGGAGTCAGCTATGCGTTGTGCCGCACTTATACACAGCTCAAGCCCGATCAGGCCGCGCTGGGAGGGTTGGTGCACCAGATCGGCGTACTGCCGATCCTGACCTACGCCGAAGACCATAACGAACTGCTGTCAGACCCGGTCAGCCTCAACCATGTCATCGAAACGATTCACCCCGTGCTGGGAGACAAGCTGCTCAGCGTCTGGGAGTTTCCGGAGAGGCTGGTGAAACTGCCAGGCCTGTACCTGGATTTCGCCCGGGAATCCCGGCAACTCGACTACGTCGACCTGGTGCAGGTCGCTGCGCTGTACTGCTACAAGGACACTAATCATCCCCTCGGCAGGATTGACGCCTTCAAGGTGCCATCATTCCAGAAGCTGGGTATCGACCCGGACGACAAGGAACGATGCGCTCATCTCGAAGAAGCGCGATCGATGTTTTACTAGACCAGGCTGCTCACCTGTGGCGAGGGGATGTAGCGAAACTTCGCACCGCCCCGTTGGCGAAGCGGCCCTCCGCGTTCTGTCTGATACAACGTAGGGGGCCGCTTCGCAGCCCAGCGGGGATGAATCCCCTCGCCACAGATAAATCCCCTCGCCACAACCGGGTTAGCTTCAGGATCAGTCTGAGCCTGGGATAAAACTCACCCGCACCTTCAACCCACCCTCTTGCCCGTCATGCAGGCTGATCTGGGCCAGGTGGGCGCGGCAGATTTCTCCGACGATGGCCAGCCCAAGGCCAGAGCCGGCGACCTGCTGGTTGCGTCGGTAGAAGCGCTCGAAGACACGGTCGCGCTCGTGCAATGGAATGCCGGGACCATCGTCCTCGACCTCCAGCACCGCCGGCGCGGCGACCCGCAGAATCACGTTACCGCCCGAAGGTGTATGGGCCAGGGCATTGTCCACCAGATTGCTCAACAGCTCGTTCAACAAGGTCGGTTCACCGCGCAGCCACACCGGCTCGTCGGCTTCCAGGGCCAATGCCACACCCCGCGCATGAGCCAGCGGCGCCATGGCCATGCCCAGCTCACGGGCCAACTGGCTGAGATCCAGCAACTGCGCGCCCCCTTCGGCGATGGCCCGCGCACCGTTTTCCACCCGCGCCATGGACAGCAGCTGGTTGGCCAGATGCGTCAGCCGATCAGTGCCCTGGGCCGCGGTTTCCAGGGTTTCCCGCCAGGTTGCCGGTTCACTGGCGCGCAATCCCAGTTCAAGCCGCGCCTTGAGCGCAGCCAGGGGCGTGCGCAGTTCATGGGCGGCGTCAGCGATGAATTGCGCCTGGCGTTCGAACTGCCCGCGCAAACGCTCGGTAAAGTGGTTGAGGGCCCGCACCAGAGGCCATAACTCGTGCTGCACCTCCACCAGTGGCAACGGCCGCAGATCGTCCGACTGGCGTTCCTCCACCGCCGTACGCAAGCGCTCCAATGGACGCAACGCCGCGCTGACCGCGAACCACACCAACAACAGGGCGCCCACGGCCAGCATGCCAAGGCGCAACAGCGTGTCGGCCATCAGGCCGCGGGCCATGCTGACACGTGCCTCTTCGGTTTCCGCCACACGGATTTCCGCCATGCCGTTCATGTTCGGCTCGCTCACGGCCTTGAGCAGGCTCACCACGCGCACGTCCTGGCCCTGATAGCGGGCGTTGTAGAAGCGCGCCAGGGCCGGATAATCGTCCGTGCGCGGCGTGCCGGGTGGCGGGCCGGGGAGGTTCTCGTAACCGGAGATCAGTTTCTTGTTGATGTCGTTGACCTGGTAGTAAATGCGCCCGGCGCTGTCGTAGGCGAAGGTGTCCAGGGCCACGTAGGGCACATCCGCGCTGAGGCTGCCGTCGCGTTGCGACAGACCGGCGGCGATGGTCCGGGCCGAGGCCAGCAAGGTCCGGTCATAGGCCGTGTCCGCGGCCTCACGACCGTTCCAGTAGGCGCTCAGGCCGCTGGCCAGCATCAACACCACCAGCAACAGCGCCAGGTTGCGCAGCAGTCGCCAGCGCAGGCTGTCAGGTTTATGCATCGCGGGTTTCCAGCAGATAACCCAAGCCCCTGAACGTCACGATCGCCACGGCATGCCCGTCGAGTTTCTTGCGCAGCCGGTGAACGTAGATTTCAATCGCATCGGGACTGGCTTCTTCGTCCAGCCCGAACACCTGGGCAGCCAGTTGCTCCTTGCTCATCACCCGCCCCGGCCGCGCGATCAAGGCCTCCAGTACGGCTTGCTCGCGGGACGTCAGGCTCAACAATTCGTCGTCGAGGGTAAAGCGGCGGGTGTCCAGGTCATAGACCAGCCCGCCACAGCGCTGCTGGCGCTCGCCGCCCAGTACGCTGCGCCGCAACAGTGCCTTGACCCGCGCCTCAAGCTCGGTGAGTTCGAAGGGCTTGGCCAGGTAATCGTCGGCACCGAGGTTGAGGCCATGCACCCGGTCCTTGACGTCGCTGCGAGCCGTCAGCATCAACACCGGCAAGGTCTTGCCTCGGGCTCGCAGACGGGCGAGCACTTCAAAGCCGTCCATGCGCGGCAGCCCGACATCGAGCACTGCCACGGCGTATTCCTCGCTGCTCAGCGCCAGGTCGGCCGCCACCCCGTCGTGCAACACATCCACAGTCAAACCGGTGCTCTTGAGCGCTTGGGCGACGCTTTCGGCGAGCTGCAAATGGTCTTCGACGAGCAGAACACGCATGTTTTTTCCTCAATTCAGGAACAGTCGGCACCATTCACTGGCGCGGAGTTTACAGCCGCATCCGCTGCTGTGAAGCCTAAAAACATCCTGAAAGCTTTTGAAAGGTTAGCGAAAGGTTGGGCTATTAGAGTCCTCTCACGGACAGTTTCGACTGCCGATCGCCAAACACAATCGCGAACGAGAAACGCCCCGATGCGTTTTCACATAAGAACAATAAAGCGGAGTATCCCCATGCTGTCCATGCAGCCCCAGGCGCCCATGCCTGCTCGCTTTTCCCGCCCCAACCCGCCCCCCCGTGGCCAGTGCCGCCAGCGAATACCCGGACATGTGCCGGTGGGTCAGCTATAGATTCAAGTTCCTGCGTTGGACCTGTTGCCCGATCCAAAGGGTTCGGCAGCGCAACGACTGCAATACACAACAACAACTCCTGTGGAGACGAGAATGAACCTATCAATGCGTAAAGTAGCCCTGGCCGTCGGATGCCTGATGTTCACCGGACAATTGCTCGCCGAGCCGAAACGCCCGGAGTGCATCGCCCCCGCAGCGCCCGGCGGTGGTTTTGACCTGACCTGCAAACTGGCGCAAAGCGCGCTGGTAAACCAGAAGCTGTTGACCAAACCGATGCGTGTCACCTACATGCCCGGCGGTGTCGGTGCGGTGGCCTACAACGCAGTGGTCGCGCAACGTCCGGCGGACGCCGGCACATTGGTGGCCTGGTCCAGTGGTTCATTGCTGAATCTGGCACAAGGCAAGTTCGGTCGTTTCGACGAAACCAATGTGCGCTGGCTGGCAGCCGTGGGCACCAGCTACGGCGCCATCGCGGTGAAGAGCGATTCGCCCTACAAGAACCTCGATGATCTGGTGCAGGCCCTGAAGAAGGATCCTGGATCCGTCGTCATCGGTTCCGGCGGTACCGTCGGCAGCCAGGACTGGATGCAAACCGCACTGATCGCCAAGGCTGCGGGTATCGATCCACGCAAATTGCGCTACGTGGCACTCGAAGGCGGCGGTGAGATCGCCACTGCCCTGCTGGGCGGTCACATCCAGGTGGGCAGCACCGACATTTCCGACTCCATGCCCCACATCCTGAGCGGTGACATGCGCCTGCTGGCCGTGTTCGCTGAGAAGCGCCTGGACGAGCCGGAAATGAAGGACATCCCCACCGCTCGCGAGCAAGGCTACGACATCCTGTGGCCGGTGGTGCGCGGCTTCTACCTCGGGCCGAAGGTGAGTGATGAAGACTACGCCTGGTGGAAAGACGCGTTCGACAAGCTGCTGGCTTCCGAAGAGTTTGCCAAGCTGCGTGACCAGCGCGAACTGTTCCCGTTCGCCATGACTGGCCCGGAACTGGACACCTACGTGAAGAAGCAAGTGGCCGATTACAAGGTGCTGGCCAAAGAGTTCGGCCTGATCCAGTAACCGTCTCTGTTCTCGCGGTGGCGTCGGTTCCCCCGGCGCTGCCCAGGAGTTAGTCATGCTCACCCTCCAACGTATTTTTGCCGCGGTGCTGTTGCTGGTCTGTATTGGCCTCGCGCTGATGGCTTGGCCGTACCAGGCCGCTTTTTCCTACGAACCAGTGGGCCCCCGTGCCTTTCCCTTGCTGATGCTGGGATTGATGGGCCTGGCACTGCTGTACATGGTGTTCCGCCCTGTTCCCATCGTGCACAGCGAAGACGAACCGCAACTGGACCGTGAAACCCTGCAAAAGATCGGCATCTGCGTGGTGCTGCTACTGGTATTCGCCGGAACCTTCGAGCCCTTGGGCTTCATCCTCTCCAGCATCCTGATCGGGGTGCCGATGGCTCGCCTGTATGGCGGCCGCTGGGTGCCGAGCGTGGTGATCATCAGCCTGATGGCCATCGGTCTTTATCTGTTGTTCGACAAGCTGATGGACGTGCCGCTGCCCCTGGGCCTGCTCGACGTCCTGGAGAATTGATATGGATACCCTGAATTATCTCGGCCAGGGTTTCGGTGTCGCACTGACGCCTTATAACCTCGTCACAGCGCTGACCGGCACCCTGATCGGCACCGTGGTCGGCCTGCTGCCCGGCCTGGGGCCGATCAACGGCGTAGCCCTGCTGATCCCGATTGCGTTTGCCCTGGGCTTGCCGCCGGAATCGGCGTTGATCCTGCTGGCAGCGGTATACCTGGGTTGCGAATACGGCGGGCGCATCAGCTCGATCCTGCTCAACATCCCGGGGGAAGCTTCCACTGTGATGACCACCCTCGACGGCTACCCGATGGCCCGCCAGGGCCTGGCTGGCGTGGCGTTGTCGCTGTCGGCGTGGAGTTCGTTCATCGGTGCGTTCATCGCCACCTGTGGCATGGTGCTGTTCGCTCCGCTGCTGGCCAAATGGGCGATTGCCTTCGGACCGGCGGAATATTTCGTCCTGATGGTGTTCGCCATCGTCTGCCTCGGCGGCATGGCCGGCGACCGCCCGCTCAAGACGTTTATCGCGGCGTTGATCGGTCTGTTCCTGTCTTCTGTCGGGATCGATGCCAACAGCGGCGTGTACCGCTTCACCGGTGACAGCGTCCACCTGGCCGACGGCATCCAGTTCGTCGTGCTGGTACTGGGTCTGTTCTCCGTCAGCGAAATCCTGTTGATGCTGGAAAAAACCCATCGCGGCCAGGAAGCGGTGCAAGCCACCGGACGGATGATGTTCAACTTCAAGGAGGCCGCCTCGGTGTTCGTCGTGAACCTGCGATGCGGCGTGCTTGGTTTCATCATGGGTGTGCTGCCGGGTGCAGGCGCGACTCTGGCCAGTGCCGTGGCCTACATGACCGAGAAGCGCATCGCCGGTGCCAGCGGTACCTTCGGCCAGGGCGACAAGCGTGGCCTCGCCGCGCCGGAAACCGCCATCGGTGGCGCGGCCTGCGGCGCGCTGGTACCGATGCTGACCCTAGGCGTTCCCGGTTCGGGCACCACGGCGGTCATGATCGGCGCGCTGTCGCTGTACAACATCACCCCCGGCCCACTGCTGTTCCAACAACAACCGGACATCGTCTGGGGCCTGATCGCATCGTTGTTCGTGGCCAACATCATGCTGGTGATCCTCAACATCCCGATGATCCGCGTGTTCACCCGTATCCTGGCGGTGCCGAACTGGGCACTGGTGCCGGTCATCGCCATCATCACCGGCATCGGTGTCTACGCGGTGCACGCCACCACGTTCGACCTGTTCCTGATGACTGGTATCGGCATCTTCGGCTACATCCTGCGCAAGCTGGACTTCCCACTGTCGCCGGTCCTGCTGGGGTTCATCCTTGGCGGTCTGATGGAACAGAACCTGCGGCGCGCGCTGTCGATTTCCAACGGTGCATTGGAAATCCTCTGGTCGAGTCCGATCACCTTCGGCTGCTGGATCCTGACGGCGATCATGCTGTTCATGCCACTGCTGCGGATCTGGCGTCGCCGCGCCGCCCAACGACGTGCAGTGGCCAATGTCTGAAACAACCTTCAGACAATGGTGGGGAACACCGCTGGTCGGTCTGGCCGGCGGTTATCTGGCCAGCCTGATCGGCTGGCCTTTGCCCTGGATGGTCGGCTCGTTGCTGGCGATCATCCTGGTGCGTTGCCTGACGCCGTGGCAATTGAAGGAAATCCCCGGCGGCCGTAAATGCGGCCAATGGGTCGTGGGCATCGGTATTGGCCTGCACTTCACCCCGCTGGTGATGGAGCAGGTCCTGGGCCACTTCGGCCTGATCTTTTTCGGCGCGCTGATCACCAGCGTGTCCAGCGTGGTGAGTGTGTGGCTGATGCGCCGCACCGGCGAGGACCGCGCCACTGCTTTTTTCTCCAGCATGCCAGGCGGCTCCGGCGAAATGGTCAACCTTGGCTCGCGCAATGGCGCAGACCTGAGCCGCGTCGCCGCGGGCCAGAGTTTGCGAGTCCTGGTGGTGGTGCTGTGCGTGCCTGCTGCCTTCAAATACCTGTTGGGTGAAGGCGCACCGGTGCAGCACGCCACCACCGTGGATTGGCTGTGGCTGGTGCTGTTGTTCCCGGCGGGCGCCCTGCTCGCCTGGATCTGGGAACGCCTGCGTCAACCCAACCCGTGGCTGTTCGGACCGCTGTTGGTAAGTGCGGCGGTCAGTATCGGTTGGGACCTGCACATCGGCTTGCCCCATGGCGGCAGCCAGATTGGCCAGTGGCTGATCGGCAGCGGTCTGGGTTGTCATTTCAACCGGCAGTTCTTTCGACGAGCTCCGTCGTTCATGGGGCGTACCCTGATCGGCACCGTGTTGACGATGCTGATCGCCACCCTCGCGGCACTGGGCCTGAGCACCCTGACCCGCCTGGACCTGCGCTCACTGACCCTCGGCATGATGCCCGGCGGCATCGCGGAAATGAGCCTGACGGCAGAGACGCTGCAATTGTCGGTGCCGTTGGTGACGGCATTGCAGGTGATGCGGCTGCTGTTCGTATTGTTTCTGGCGGAGCCGTTGTTCAGGTATTGGATGCGACGATCGGGTCCCGACTGATCATTCGTGTCGCCCTTTTCGCGAGCAGGCTCGCTCCCACATTGATCTGTGCCAGCGCCGCACACTCTGTGGGAGCGAGCCTGCTCGCGATGAGGCCCGCACTGTCGAACACTTAAACCGGCGGCAATCGCCAATCGATCGGCGCCTCGCCGTGTTGTTCGAGAAACTTGTTGGTCCGGCTGAAATGCCCGCATCCCAGGAAGCCACGATAAGCCGACAGCGGCGACGGATGGACCGAGGTCAGCACCAGGTGCTTGGTGGCGTCGATCAGTTTCTGCTTGCTCTGGGCATGAGCGCCCCATAGCAGGAACACCAGATGCGGCTGATGCGCGCTGACCACTTCGATGACCCGGTCGGTAAAATGCTGCCAGCCCTTGCCCGCATGGGCGTTGGCATTGGCGCGTTCCACGGTCATGGTGGTATTGAGCAGCAACACGCCCTGGTCGGCCCAGCTTTGCAGGTAGCCGTGGCTGGGGATGTCGATGTTCAAGTCGCGCTTCAATTCCTTGAAGATATTCACCAGCGACGGCGGCGCAGGGACGCCCGGCTGCACCGAAAAGCACAGGCCATGGGCCTGGCCCGGGCCGTGGTACGGGTCTTGCCCGAGGATCACAACCTTGACCTTGTCCAGTGGCGTGGAATTGAGGGCATTGAAAATCAACGAGGCCGGTGGGTAGATCTCTTTGCCGGCGGCGTACTCCTGGCGCAGGAATTCGCGCAACTCTGCCATGTAGGGCTGGTCGAACTCGGCACGCAGCGCCTGCTTCCAGCTCGGTTCGAGTTTGATACGGTCGTCAGCAGTCATGATTGCACCCAGTAAAAACAATGGGCGCACCCTAGGAAAGCCTACATGGCTTGTCAATTGATCTGACGCAGAACCGGCACTTTCCCACACAGCGTTCATACTGAACATTCAATTTCTGATCGAGGTCACGATGAATCTGCACTTCGAAGAACTCACGGGCATCACGGGGGCCCGTATTGGCATCGCGACCCTGGATGCCGAAAAATCCTTGAACGCCCTGTCCTTGCCGATGATCAACGCGCTGCGCGATCGTCTCGATGCCTGGGCCCGGGAACCGCAAATCGTTTGTGTATTACTGCGTGGCAACGGCGCCAAGGCCTTCTGCGCCGGTGGCGAAGTACGCAGCCTGGTGGAGGCTTGCCGCGCCCATCCCGGTGAAGTGCCGCCGTTGGCGGCGCAATTCTTCGCGGCGGAATATCGCCTGGACTTCAACTTGCACACCTACCCCAAGCCCTTGGTGTGCTGGGGCCACGGCTATGTGCTCGGCGGCGGCATGGGCCTGTTGCAGGGCGCAAGCACCCGGATCGTCACACCGAGCAGTCGCCTGGCGATGCCGGAGATCAGCATCGGCCTGTACCCGGATGTCGGCGCCAGTTGGTTCCTGTCGCGCCTGCCAGGCAAGCTCGGGCTGTTTCTCGGCCTGACCGGCGCCCACATGAACGCCCGGGATGCCATCGACCTGGACCTGGCCGACCGTTTTTTGCTGGATGAACAACAGGACGACCTGATCGAAGGCCTGCTGCAACTCAACTGGCAGGAACAGACCGATATGCAACTCAACAGCCTGCTCAAGGCCTTGCAGCGCGAAGCCCTCGATCGGTTACCCGAAGCCCAATGGTTGCCACGTCGACAGCAAATCGACGAATGGCTGGATGTCAGCGACGTGCGCTGCGCCTGGAAGGCCCTCAGCCTGCTGGTGGATCATCCGGATCCGCTGATCGCCCGGGCCGCCAGGACCATGACCGAAGGCTCACCGCTGACCGCTCATCTGGTCTGGGAGCAGATCGCCCGAGCCCGGCACTTGTCCTTGGCCAGCGTGTTTCGCATGGAATACACACTGAGTCTCAATTGCTGCCGACATCCTGAATTCAGCGAAGGCGTGCGGGCCCGGTTGATCGACAAGGACCAGAAACCCCACTGGCACTGGCCGGACATCAACCATGTGCCTGAAGCGGCGGTGGAGGCGCATTTCCACAAAGCCTGGGAGGGGCGGCATCCGCTGGCGGATCTGGCCAATGAGTAGAAGTCCCGAGCGAAACCGGGTGGGAGCGAGCCTGCTCGCGATAGCGGCGTATCAGCCAACTTTAATGTCACTGACCCGACGCTTTCGCGAGCAGACTCGCTCCCACAGGTTTTGTTGCAGGCAAAAAAAAGCGGCGCTCGATGCGCCGCTTTCAATTATCTGGAGATCAGCGATGGCTGCCCCGTCCATCGTGGTCGCCCCGTCCTCGATGATCACGCCCGCCACGCCGATTATCATCCCAACCACCCCGGTCACGGCCGTCCCAGCCGCCCCGACTCGGATAAGACCGATAGGCCGCCCGCGGCGGTGAATAGTAGCGAGGGCCGGGTTGATAGTAGCGCGGTGCCGAATAGTAGCGTGGCGCCGGTTGGTAATACCTTGGTGCCGAATAGTAGCGCGGCGCCGAGTAGTAGCTCCCACCGCCGTAATAGACCGGCGCTGGTGAGGTATAGACCTCGGAACGGTAATAGCTCGAGTCTCCGTCGTAGTAAGGCACGCAGGCCGAAAGAGTCAAACCGAGAAACGCAATGAGCAGCAGTCGTCGATACATGGCGGCCTCCTGGACCGCGGATGGGCCACATCAGCGACGCTGATGGGCGGCAGTCAACGTTGTGTGACTGACGCATATTCAGACAGCAAAATCGGAATCTGGTGCGATGTGGCAACAACTGGAAACATGTCGCTCGTCGCCCTCTTCCGGTGCGCGACGGCACCACAAGCACGCACAAATCCGCCCTCAAGCATCCCTTATCAACACCCGCTCTCTCTAGTCCGGGCCTTTGCCCGAATTGGCACGGCTCTCGCTTTAATAATTCCGTGCAGGAGTCATCACAGGTTCGCGGCACCACAATTTGCAATGGCTGACTAGGGTTCCGGCTCGCTTCTGGCGAGTGGCTGGTCCGAGAGTTGGCGACCTCCAGTTGAGGTTACACGGCGGGACAAAAGCCCGGGAGACAAGCCACCGTTCGCGGTGCCGCGTTGCTCCTGTCCGCCCTTGATCAACTGGAGAACCACCATGCTCAAGCTTCGTCTGTCCGCCCTGCTCCTCGCCGCCCTTTCGGCCCTCGCGAGCTTCTCGTCCATCGCCGCCCAGAAAGACCACTTCAGCGTCTGCTGGACTATTTACGCCGGCTGGATGCCCTGGGAATACGCCGGTAGCCAAGGCATCGTCGATAAATGGGCAAAAAAATACGGCATCAAGATCGATGTCGTGCAGCTCAACGATTACGTCGAATCCATCAACCAGTACACCGCCGGTCAGTTCGACGGCTGCACCATGACCAATATGGACGCCCTGACCATTCCCGCAGCCGGTGGCGTGGACAGCACGGCGCTGATCGTCAGTGATTTCTCCAACGGCAACGACGGCATCGTCCTCAAGGGCGAAGGCAAGAAAGTCGCCGACCTCAAGGGCATGGACGTCAATCTGGTGGAACTGTCGGTGTCCCATTACCTACTGGCCCGCGCCCTGGATTCCGTTGGCCTCGCCGAGAAAGACCTGAAAGTCGTCAACACCTCCGACGCCGATATCTCCGCCGCCTTCAACACCGACCAGGTCAAGGCCGTCACCACCTGGAACCCGATGCTCTCGGACATCAAAGCCCAGCCAGGCGTGAGCGAAGTGTTCAATTCCAGTCAGGTTCCCGGCGAAATCATGGACATGATGGTGGTCAACACCCAGACCCTCCAGGACAACCCAGCCCTGGGCAAAGCGTTGACCGGCGCCTGGTTTGAAGTGGTCGCCCTGATGAACGCGAAAAACGCCGGCAGCAAGGCAGCGCTGGAGCACATGGCCAAAGCCTCGGGCACTGACCTGGCCGGCTTCCAGGCGCAACTGGACACCACCAAGCTGTTCGCCACGCCCAAGGAAGCCCTGAGCTTCGCCACCAGCGAGCAACTGCCCGCCACCATGGGCAAAGTGGCCAAGTTCTCGTTCCAGCACGGCTTGTTGGGCGAAGGCGCCAAGAGCACCGACGCGGTTGGCATGACGTTCGCCAATGGCGTGACCCGCGGCGACAAGGCCAACCTCAAGCTGCGCTTCGACCCGACCTACGTACAACTGGCCGCCGACGCCAAGCTGTAAACCGGAGGACCTGGCATGCGCCTGATCAACCGCTACCCGGATCGTCCCAGCCGCTTGTTGCTGGTGATCCTGCCATTCGCGCTGGTGTTGTTCGCCTACTTCATGGGCTCGGCCGAACGGTTGACGGACAACCCCAACGACAAGCTGCTGCCCAGTGCCGTGCAAATGGCCGATGCGGTCGAACGCCTGGCCTTCACACCAGATGCCCGCAGTGGCGAATACCTGCTCTGGCAAGACACCGCGTCGAGCCTGCGCCGGTTGGCCATCGGCCTGGGCATCAGCGCCCTGGCCGGGTTATGCCTGGGCATGGCTGCCGGGACGCTGCCACTGTTTGGCGCACCGTTATCGCCGTTGCTCACGGTGCTGTCGATGGTGCCGCCGCTGGCCATCCTGCCGATCCTGTTCATCGTCTTCGGCCTGGGGGAACTGTCGAAAGTGATGCTGATCGTGATTGGTATCACACCGTGCCTGGCCCGCGACCTGGAACAACGCGCCCGGGAAATTCCATCCGAGCTGCTGATCAAGGCCCAGACCCTCGGCGCGTCGACCTGGACGCTGATGCTGCGGGTGGTGCTGCCGCAACTGCTGCCGCGCCTGTTGATTTCCCTGCGGCTGATGCTGGGTTCGGCCTGGCTGTTTCTGATCGCCGCCGAAGCCATTGCCTCCACGGATGGACTGGGCTATCGGATTTTCCTGGTGCGTCGTTACCTGGCGATGGACGTGATCCTGCCGTACGTGGTGTGGATCACCCTGCTCGCCTGGCTGATGGACTGGGGCCTCAAGCGCCTGACCCGGCAAGCGTTCCCCTGGTACGAGGGGGCGAAGGCATGAGCTTCATTACGGTGAACAATGTCTGGCAACAGTACGCCGATCAGGTGGTACTGGAGCGTTTGAACCTGAAGGTCGCCGAGGGTGAGTTCTGCACCCTGGTGGGCGCTTCGGGTTGCGGCAAGTCGACCTTCCTGCGTCTGCTGCTGGGCCAGGAACGCGCCAGCCGCGGACAGATTCTACTGGACGGCGAGCCCTTGGCCGGCGAACCGGATGCCAGCCGGGGCGTGGTGTTCCAGCGTTATTCGGTGTTCCCGCACCTGAGCGTGCTGGACAACGTGACCCTGGGCCTGGAGTTGCCGCGCTCGCCGCTGCTGGGCCGCCTGTTCGGCAGCGCCAAGCGCCAGGCCCGCGAAGACGCCGCGCAACTGCTGGACAAGGTCGGCCTGGGCCATGCGCTGGATAAATACCCGGCGCAACTGTCCGGGGGCATGCAACAGCGACTGGCGATCGCCCAGGCACTGATCATGAAGCCGCGTGTCCTGCTGCTGGACGAGCCCTTCGGCGCCCTCGACCCGGGCATTCGCAAAGACATGCACAGCCTGTTGCTGGAGCTGTGGCGCGAAACCCGGCTGACGGTGTTCATGGTCACCCACGACCTGAGCGAAGGTTTCAGCCTCGGCACGCGCCTGCTGGTGTTCGACAAGGTCCGTGTCGACCCGCACGCCCCCGGCGCCTATGGCGCACGTATTACCTACGACATTCCATTGAACAGCGACCGCCGCACCGCCCGTGCCGCCGTCGACGCCCTGCCCGCCGAACTGGCCGGCACGTTGCGTATCGCTTGAAAGGAGTTTTTGCCATGACCGATTCGACCCAATTGTTTACACCTTTCGCCGAAGAACTGCTGCCCGGCGGCGGCCACCGTTCCTTCGTGCTCAAGCGCGGCCAACTGCTGCGCCTGACCGATCTGCGCGGCGGGGCCAACGTGAGCCTGACACTGCTCAATGCCAACGAAAAAACCGAACGCCTGAACCTGCCCGACAGCCTCAAATGCCAACACACCGCCAAGCTCACCGCCGGCCATTGCCTCTACTCCGACATGGGCCGGGTGCTGGCGGCCATCACCGCCGACACCTGCGGCTGGAGCGATAGCCTGGGCGGCGTGCTCTGCGCCGAGGAAGTCGCTGAAAAATACGGTCAGGGTCGCTATCAGGAACTGCGCAACGGGTTCTTTCGCAACGGCACCGACAACCTGCTGGTGGAGCTGGGCAAATGGGGGTTGGGCCTGTCCGACCTGCTGATGACCCTCAACCTGTTCAGCCGGGTCAACGTCGATGAGGCCGGCCGCTTTCACTTCGTCGAAGGCCATTCCAAGGCCGGTGATTACATCGAGCTGTACGCCCCGATGGACACCCTGGTGGTACTGACCGCGTTGCAACACCCAATGGACCCGAACCCGCAATACGCGCCACAACCGCTCAAGCTCAGCTGGATGAACGCCGACGCCAGCGTCGCCGAGCACTGCCGTCATTCGCGCCCGGAAAACCAGCGCGGCTTCATCAACACCGACCGCCTGTTCGCCTGAGGATCGCCGCCATGTCACTCGCCATCGCCACCGTACAAAAGCAGCCTGACGCCGCCATCTATCGCGCCACCATCCCCGCCGGGGAACCCTGGCTGGTGGAGGTCAAGAAGGGCCAGACCCTGCGCATCCTCGACCTGGAAGGCAACCAGGCGGTCGATACGCTGTTCTACAGCCTGGCCAACCCCAAGGAACGCTACGACGTGCAGCGCACCCTGCGCCGGCAGAACTGCGTTTACCTGAGCACCGGCAGCGTGCTGTATTCCAACCTCGGCCACCCGATGCTGACCATCGTCGAAGACACGTGCGGGCGCCACGACACCCTCGGCGGCGCCTGCGCCCAGGAAAGCAACACCGTGCGCTATGCCCTGGAAAAACGCTACATGCACAGCTGCCGCGACAACTACCTGCGGGCCTGCGCCCACGACGGTCGGCTGGGCAAGGGCGACATCGGGCCGAACATCAACTTCTTCATGAACGTGCCGGTCACCGCCGATGGCGGCCTGACCTTCGAAGACGGGATCTCGGCGCCGGGCAAATATGTCGACTTGCGGGCCGAGATGGACGTGATCGTCCTGATCTCCAACTGCCCGCAACTGAACAACCCGTGCAACGCCTACAACCCCACGCCAGCGGAGCTTTTGATATGGAACTGAAACTCACCCGCCTTCGCCGCTGGCTGTTCGCGTTGTGCCAGAGCCGGTCGGGGCAGTGCATCAAGTAAACACAGATTCATGCACACCACCTCCCCCCTGTGGGAGCGAGCCTGCTCGCGATAGCGGTCTGTCAGTCACAACGATGTTGGATGTACCACCGCTTTCGCGAGCAGGCTCGCTCCCACAAGGGCCGCAGTGATGCTTGGAGGTTTGCCACCTGGGACGACCCCGGCGGCCATCGAAAACTGCGGGACGGCCCGCATCCCAGTTCAGGCAGCACGCATGCCTGAGGGGTAATGCCATGTTCGAAAAAATCCTGATCGCCAACCGTGGCGCTATCGCCTGCCGCATCCTGCGGACCTTGCGTGAGCTGAAGGTCAAGGGCGTGGCGGTGTATTCCCAGGCCGACGCCGCCAGCTTGCATATCCTCCAGGCCGATGAAGCCCACTGCCTGGGCGAAGGCGCGGCGGCCGGTACTTACCTGGCGGTGGATAAGCTCCTGGCGGTTGCTAGAAGCAGCGGCGCGACCGCGATCCACCCCGGCTACGGCTTTCTCTCGGAAAACGCCGCCTTCGCTGAAGCTTGCGAGGCTGCCGGAATTGCCTTCATCGGTCCGACGCCAGAGCAACTGCGTGTGTTCGGTCTCAAGCACACCGCCCGCGACCTGGCGCGCCGGCACGGTGTGCCACTGCTCGAAGGCACCGAACTGCTCGACAGCCTCGACGCCGCGCTCTTGGCGGGTACAAAGCTCGGCTATCCGGTGATGCTCAAAAGTACCGCGGGCGGCGGCGGCATCGGCATGCGCGTGTGTCGCAGCGCCGCCGACCTGAGCGAATCCTTCGAAGCGGTCAAGCGCCTGGGCCAGAACAACTTCAGCGACGCCGGGGTGTTCATCGAAAAGTACATCGAACGCGCGCGGCATCTTGAAGTGCAGGTATTCGGCGATGGTCTGGGCCAGGTGATCGCCCTGGGCGTGCGCGACTGCTCGGTGCAACGGCGCAACCAGAAAGTCCTCGAGGAAACCCCGGCGCCGAACCTGCCCGAGGGCATGGCCGACGAACTCTGTGCAGCGGCGATCCAACTGGCCCAGGCCGTGAACTACCGCAGTGCCGGCACCGTGGAGTTCGTGTTCGACAGCGACGCAGGGCGCTTCTATTTCCTGGAAGTGAACACCCGCCTGCAAGTGGAGCACGGCGTCACCGAGCAGGTGTGGGGCGTGGACCTGGTGCGCTGGATGGTGCAACTGGCGGCCGGTGACTTGCCGCCACTGAGCGAGCTGGGCCGAGGTTTGAAAGCCGAGGGCCACGCGATCCAGGCGCGCCTGTATGCCGAGGACCCCGGTCGGGATTTCCAGCCAAGCCCGGGGCTGCTGACCGCCGTGGAATTTCCCCGGGCCGACGGCAAAGCACTGCGCATCGACACCTGGGTCGAGGCCGGTTGCCAGATCCCGCCCTACTTCGACCCGATGATCGCCAAGGTTATTCGTTGGGCGCCCACCCGCGAGCAGGCACGCCTGGGCTTGCATCAAGCACTGGACGAAAGCCTGCTGTACGGCGTCGAGACCAACCGCCAATACCTGCAACAGATTCTCCTCGACACACCGTTTGCCAGCGGCCAGCCCTGGACCCGCTGCCTGGAAGCGCTGATCTATCGCGCCAACACCGTCGAAGTGCTCAGCCCCGGCACCCAGACCAGCGTCCAGGACTATCCCGGCCGCCTCGGCTATTGGGCCGTGGGTGTGCCGCCGTCGGGGCCGATGGACAGCCGTTCCCTGCGCCTGGGCAATCGCCTCTTGGGCAACGAAGAAGGTGCGGCGGCATTGGAAATCACCATGAACGGGCCGCTGCTGCGTTTCAACTGCACTGCCCGGGTGGCGGTGACCGGTGCGGTGATTGCCCTCACGCTCGACGGCGAAGCGGTGCCGATGAATACACCGTTGTCGATTGCTGCCGGCGCCACCCTCGCGATCGGCAACATCTCTGGCGCCGGGGCGCGCAGTTACCTGTGCCTGCAAGGCGGCGTACAAGTGCCGGATTACCTGGGCAGTAAAAGCACCTTCACCCTCGGCCAGTTTGGCGGCCACGGCGGACGAGCGTTGTGTACTGGCGACGTGTTGCACCTGGCATCGCTGGACGAGCACGCGACACTGCCGCCAACGCGCGCGCCGATCCTGGAACTGCCAAGCGTGCGGCAGATCCGCGTGATCTACGGTCCCCACGGCGCACCCGAATATTTCACCGAGCGCTACATCCAGACGTTCTTCGACACGGCCTGGGAAGTGCACTTCAACTCCAGCCGCACCGGCGTGCGCCTGATCGGGCCAAAACCCGAATGGGTCCGTGCCGACGGTGGCGAGGCCGGGCTGCACCCTTCCAATATCCATGACAACCCCTACGCCATCGGCGCCGTGGACTTCACCGGCGACATGCCCGTCATCCTTGGTCCCGACGGCCCGAGCCTGGGCGGCTTCGTCTGCCCGGTGACGGTGATCGAAGCGGACCTCTGGCAGTTGGGGCAACTCAAGGCGGGAGACAAGGTGCGGTTTGTGCCGGTGGATATCTCCACCGCCCGCTCACTGGCCCTGAAATGGGATCAGTGTGGGAGCGAGCCTGCTCGCGAAGGCGATCTTTCAGTCATTGGATCATTGACTGTCAGGCCGCTATCGCGAGCAGGCTCGCTCCCACAGGGGATCGTGTCGCCTGTGGTATTGGATATCGGTCAAGGCGACACCCGGATGGTGGCGAGATTAGCCGGCGACACCCACCTGCTGCTGGAAATCGGCGCCCCCGAACTGGACCTGGTGCTGCGCTTTCGCGCCCATGCCTTGATGCAAGCGTTGGAACACAAGCAACTGGCCGGCGTGATCGACCTGACGCCAGGCATTCGCTCGCTGCAAGTGCATTACCAACCCGAGCAAATGCCCCTGGCCGATCTGCTGCCCCTCATCGTCGGTGAATGGGACGCAGTGTGCGCCGCCCAGGACCTGCAAGTGCCGTCGCGCATCGTCCACCTGCCGCTGTCCTGGGATGATCCGGCCTGTCAGCTGGCCATCGAGAAATACATGACTACGGTGCGCAAGGACGCGCCCTGGTGCCCGAGCAATCTGGAGTTCATCCGGCGCATCAACGACCTGCCCAATCTCGATGAAGTGCAGCGTACAGTGTTCGACGCCAGCTACCTGGTGATGGGCCTGGGGGACGTCTACCTCGGCGCACCGGTCGCCACGCCACTGGACCCACGACATCGACTGGTGACTACCAAATACAACCCGGCCCGAACCTGGACCGCGGAAAACTCGGTGGGCATCGGCGGCGCCTACATGTGCGTATACGGCATGGAAGGGCCTGGCGGCTATCAGTTCGTCGGGCGCACGTTGCAGATGTGGAATCGTTATCGGGACGTCGCCGCCTTCGACGGCAAACCCTGGCTGCTGAGGTTCTTCGACCAGATCCGCTTCTATCCGGTCAGCGCCGATGAACTGCTGCGCATCCGCCGGGACTTCCCCCTGGGCCGCTTCAACCTGGAGATCGAGCAGAGCCAGCTCAATCTCGCTGACTACCAGCATTTCCTGACCCAGGAGGCTGACAGCATCGCCGCGTTCCGACGCCAGCAACAAGGCGCCTTCGACGCTGAGCGCGAGCGTTGGATCGCCAGTGGCCAGGCGCACTTCGACAGTGAAGAACCGGCTATCGCGCCGAGTGAAGATGCGCAGCTGACTGACGGTCAACTGAGCGTCGACAGCCACATCGCCGGCAACCTCTGGCAGGTTCAGGTGAAGGTTGGCGCTCGGGTCGCCGCCGGCGATGTGTTGGTCATCCTGGAGTCGATGAAGATGGAAATACCGGTGCTGGCACCCGTGGCCGGGGTGGTACACGAGGTGCGCGTCCAGCCCGGTTCGGCGGTGCGCGCCGGACAGCGCGTCGTGGTGCTGGAACATGACTGAACTCAATCAAAGGATTAACACCATGAACCTTTCGCTTCGCTTGGACGACCTGCGTAATGCCTACCGCAGCGGCGAACTGACGCCTCGGAAATTGCTGTTGGACCTGCGGGAAAAAGCCGCGGCGCTGAACCCGGACTATCACCTGTTTATCCACCTGCTGACGGCCGCGGAACTGGAACCCTACCTGGCCGCGCTGGAAGGCCGCGACCTGGAGAGCCTGCCGCTGTACGGCGTACCGTTTGCCATCAAGGACAACATCGACCTGGCCGGCATTCCAACCACCGCAGCCTGTCCGGCATTTGCCTACGTACCGGACCGTTCGGCCACCATTGTCGAGCAGTTGCTGGCACTGGGCGCGATCCCCCTGGGCAAGACCAACCTCGACCAATTCGCCACCGGACTCAATGGCACTCGCTCGCCCTACGGTGCCTGCCGCAACAGTGTGTTGCCCGACTATCCGGCAGGCGGTTCGAGCGCCGGTTCGTCGCTGGCCGTGGCCTTGGGCGTGGCAAGTTTTGCCTTGGGCACCGACACCGCCGGCTCTGGTCGGGTGCCAGCGGCGCTGAACAATCTGGTGGGGTTGAAGGCCACCCTGGGGTTGATCTCCACGGCGGGCGTGGTTCCGGCCTGTCGCACGCTGGACTGCGTCACCACCTTCACAGGGACGGCGAAAGAAGCCAGCCAGCTCTTGGCGCTGACGGCCCGTCCAGACCCTCGTGATGACTACAGTCGTCACAACCCGCAGTGGAACGATGGCACCGCGTTCGGCACGCCCCGGCGCTTTCGCTTCGGTGTGCCGCGCCAACAGGACCTGGCGTTTTTCGGCTGTCCTGAAGGTCCGCAACTGTTCCTGGATGCCATTGAGCGCCTCGAACGTCTGGGCGGCGAAGCCGTGGAACTGGACCTGTCGCCGTTCCTGGAAGCGGCGCGGCTGCTTTATGAAGGCCCGTGGGTGGCCGAACGCTACAGCGTTGCCGGCCCATTGATGGAGCGCGAGCCCGACGCCGTACTGCCCGTCATCCGTGCCGTATTGGCGAAAGCACCCACGGTGGATGGCGTACAAACCTTCCGCGCCCGCTATCGCTTGCAAGCGCTCAAAGCCCAATGCGACCGGGCCATGGACGCGCTCGATTGCGTACTTACCCCGACCATCGGCCGGCCGGTGACCCTCGCAGAACTGGCCGCCGAACCCGTGTTGCGCAACTCGGAGCTGGGGTACTACACCAATTTCATGAACCTGCTGGACTACGCCGCCGTCGCCGTGCCCAGCGCGTTCATGGCCAACGGTTTGCCCTGGGGCGTGACGTTGTTCGGTCGAGCGTTCACCGATCAATACCTCTTGAGCGTGGCCGACGCCTTGCAGCGTCAACAGGGCAAGGCCTTGCCCGTTCCCGGCCATCCGGCCCGCCATGACCGGGCGCGACTGGTGGTGTGTGGCGCACACCTGGACGGGTTGGCACTGAACTGGCAGCTCAAGCAACGCGGTGCCCGGCTGATCGAGGCCACCCAAAGCTCGCCGGACTACCGCCTCCATGCCTTGGCCGGTGGCCCACTCTTGCGTCCCGGCATGGTTCGGGTTCGTGAAGGCGGCGTGGCGATCGAGGTCGAAGTCTGGGAGCTGCCGAGCAGTGAACTGGGCTCGTTCCTGACTGGCATTCCCGCACCGTTGGGGCTGGGCAAGGTGCAACTGGCCGATGGGCGCTGGGAAAGTGGATTCATCTGCGAGTCGTATGGCCTGGAGGGCGCTCAGGACATCAGCCATCTGGGGGGTGGCGAGCTTATCTGACGACCCTTGAGTAAACACTGCCCTGTGGCGAGGGGATTTATCCCCTCGCCACAATCTTGCAAACCGGCAAATCTGAATGTCTTTTCCCACAAGGCCACTAAACTGACTTCATTGGGTCTGTGCCAAGGGAATCGCCATGTCGCTCCGTTCGCCGTTGTATTCCCAGCGCAAGCCGCTCCTGGCGGTGGTGGCGCTGCTCGGTACAGGTTTCCTGATCATTGCGTTGCTGGGTTATTACGCAGCCCATGCCTCTGTGCGTGACCACATGCTCAAGACGCTGTACTTGAACCTGCTGATCGGCGTGCTCGTGACGCTGGCGGTCCTGGCCATCCTTTATCGGCTGATCAATCACTACCAGCAGCGCATCGACGCCCAATCCACCCTCGACAGCCTGACCGAATTGCCGAACCGTCGTGGCTTCGACCTGCTGGCCGTGCAAGCCCTGCACGAAGCCCAGCGCGAGCCCAAACCCTTGACGGCGCTGCTGGTGGAGCTGGACGATTTCAAGCGACTGGACACCACCCATGGTCACATCGTCAGCGACCAGCTGCTGAGCGGATTTGCCCGCGACCTGAGCGATAGCCTGCGGCATTCGGACATCGTGTGTCGCTGGAGTACCGACACCTTTGTCGTCCTGCTCAAGGACACCGACGGACAGACAGGTCTGAAAATCGCCGAAAAGATTCGTCAGCACATCGAGAGGCAGCGCTATTTCTGCAGTGGCAAGCAACTGTTGGCGACCATCAGCATCGGCCTCACCACCTTGCAGGATAACGACACCTTGCACAGCCTGCTGTCGCGGACCGATCATGCACTGCAACGTGCCCGACAGACCGGAAGCAACCGAACCTGCGTTGAGATGCCTCACTCCAGTTATGAATAAACCCGACCTGTGCCCTGCCTGCGGCAGCGCCAATGACTGCACCCTGGCAAACCCGAAAACAGCCGACCGAACCTGCTGGTGTTACGGCGTGAGTATCGACCCGGCCGTGCTCGAGGCATTGCCGGTCGAGCTGCGCGATCAATCCTGCCTGTGCCCGCGCTGTGCCCAGGTCGAGAACCAACTGCGCGCCAAGCAGCAGCCGATCCAGTAAGATTCCCGCCCTCCGCTCCCAGGCCTGAATGCCCCATGCGCGTCGACCGTTTCCTCAGCAATCTGCCGCGCTTCAATCGCCAACAGGTCCGGTTGTTGTTGGTGGCGCGCCGGGTGCGCATCGACGGACAGGTGATCAGCGACCCGCACGCCCAGGTCCGCGAGTTCAGCCGCGTCGAAGTCGACGACGAACTGCTGCAGGCAGGCCGATCGGCGCGGTATTTCATGTTGCATAAACCTGCCGGCTGCGTCAGTGCCACGCGCGATCCGCAGCATCCCACCGTGCTCGATTGGCTGGACGAACCGGACAAGGACGACCTGCACATCGCCGGGCGCCTGGATTTCAACACCACCGGGCTGATGCTGATCACCAATGACGGCAGTTGGTCGCGACGCCTGACCCAGCCGCAAACGAAGCTGCCAAAGGTCTACTACGTCGAGACCGAGCAGACCATCACTGCCGAGTATGCCGTCACCTTCGCCCGTGGCCTGTACTTTGCCTTCGAAGACCTCACCACCCAGCCTGCGGAGTTGGCGCTGCTGGGGCCGAAGTCGGCGCGACTGAGTATCGTTGAAGGGCGCTATCACCAGGTCAAGCGCATGTTCGGCCACTTCGACAACAAAGTGTTGCGCCTGCACCGCGAACGCATGGGGCCGCTTTCGCTGGATGCAGATCTCGAGCCGGGCCAATACCGCGCCTTGACCCCGGAAGAGGTCTGCCTGATCTGAGCCGATGACCGCCGGGCAGAAGTGTCGAACAATTTTCAAAAGGACACTTGCGCAACGGCCGTCCCCCTGCTTGAATCAAACCGTCGGCCGAAATGTGACCGATGAGTCACCCCATACCTCTAAGAAACTTTTTGTCGGCCAGAACCCTCTGGTTCCGCCTTGCCCGCCGACAGACTGCCCGCCTAATAACAACACCCGTCGACCGGTCTGTATGGATCGACTTGGGCCTTATCTTCCAGGCGAATGCCTACCTGTCACATTGCCCGTGCAATCTCATTGCGCGCATACCCGCTTGCCAGGAGTCTATGACATGAGGCCAGAAATCGCTGTGCTGGATATACAGGGTCAGTATCGGGTTTACACGGAGTTCTATCGCGCAGACGCCGCACAAAAGACCATCATTCTGGTCAACGGCTCGCTGGCCACTACCGCGTCGTTTGCACAGACCGTCAAGAATCTTCATCCGCAATTCAACGTCGTGCTGTATGACCAACCGTACGCAGGCAAATCCAAGCCCCACAACCGGCACGAGAAGATGCTGACGAAGGAGGTCGAGGGCCAGATCCTGCTGGAGCTGATCGACCATTTCGCCGCCGAACACGTGCTGTCATTCTCATGGGGTGGTGCCGCCACATTGACCGCATTGTCCCATCGCCCACGGCGCATCGAGAAAGCGGTGATCAGTTCATTCTCACCTATCCTTAATGCGCCGATGCGTGACTACCTCGAGCGTGGCGTCGATTACCTGGGCAACCTGGACGGCGACCGGGTGGGGCATCTGGTCAACAGCACCATCGGCAAACATCTGCCGCCGCTGTTCAAGCGCTTCAACCATCGCCATGTCAGCAACCTGGCCGAGCATGAATACGGGCAGATGCATTTCCACATCAGCGAAGTGCTCCAGAGCGACCTGTGCTGCTACGCAAGGGCGGCGAAAAACATCAACGTGCCGGTACTGTTCCTGAACGGTGAATGGGACGAGTACACCTCGGCCGCCGACGCGAGGCTGTTCGCCGACTATGTGCAACACAGTACGTTCAGCACACTGCAAGCCACCGGGCACTTCCTGGACATGGAACACAAGGCCGCCTTCCGGGATAGCCGCAACGCCTTGCTGGGCTTCCTCAAGCCGGGCCACCACGAAAGCCGACCACGCTACAGCCAGGTGCAGGGCTACCATGCACTGGCAATCTGAGACCGCGTCCTCGCGGGCAAGCCCCCTCGACAACGGGGCTTGCCCGCGAATGACCGCTCTGGTTTGAGGCTTGGGTCGACCCGGAACCTCACCCCAGGCAAAGAAAAACTTCAAATCCGCGCCCACATCTGGTACAAAGTCAGCCGCTCTGAGCGGGTGTCGTATAATGGCATTACTCCAGCTTCCCAAGCTGATAACGAGGGTTCGATTCCCTTCACCCGCTCCACCATTTTAGAGGCTTCCAGCCTACCCTGCGTCAACTAGGTGTCTGTTAAGGTGTCTGTTTCTAGTTTTGAAGACTCCGACGGAATTGAAACAGACACCAGCGCTTCAATGGTACTCAGCCTGCCCAGAACCATCCCCGCGTCCTCCTAGCCGATCACCACACCACTATTTACAAGCCACCGTCCACAGCTGATCAAGCCTGGTTTTATAGCTCTGACTCATCAGCTCGCGGCGCATCCCCAATCCGGATTGGTCTAGCAGTCCTCCAACGCCCTAGCCAGACCAGACGGGTTAATCCACTGCGACTTCTTCGCATTACAGCAATTTCTAAGCAAGCTGCAATTACTGCCTGACATGGGCACTGCCGGTACTATGCTTGTGTGCTTCTTGAAAGGAGTCGACGTGATGCTTGGTGATTATTCATTATCGGATGTATAGGAAAGGCTGTAGGAGAACCAACTAGCCCTGGAGGCGACCCTTATGGAGTTGCCCCTGCTGGTTGAGAAGCAAGAGACGCAGGAAGTGAGCGGAAATGTCCGTGGAGCACTGTGGACCATGGGTGAAAACACCGGTCATATCAAACATGGCCAGGCTCTCGTTAGGAGGCACAGCAATGTCATCAATTGAACGTACAGCAAAGCAAGCCAGTGACGAAAACATTGCGGTCATGGGGCAGGAGATCGGCGCGATCTACAGTGCCCTTTGGCAGGAGGTTGCCTTGATTTACCAGAAATGGTCACAGTTCGTGGAACTGTTCGGTACAAGCCCACAGCGGGTTGATCTTCTGAATAAAGCGGCGCCGGCAATGTTTCGAACAGTCCAAGACAGCCTGTGGGGAGATTTGCTTCTTCATCTTGCTCGCCTGACAGATCCGCCACGGTCCGTCGGCAAGAGCAATCTCAGCCTTCAACGGCTACAGGAGACTCTCATCGGGTCACCAGCTGAGACTAGCCTGATAGAATCGACCAGCAAGGCGGTTACCGCGACTGCATTCGCCCGTGACTGGCGAAACCGGAAGCTCGCACACCGGGATCTGGATCTGGCACTTGGGCAACACGTTGTGCCTCTTGCGCCCGCTTCACGGATTGCAGTCAAAGAAGCACTGTCTGCAGTAGCGGATGTACTCAATATGGTTGCGGGTCACTATCGCGTCTCGTCAACGATGTTTGACCTCAATGGTGCGGATGCTGATGCAGCATCATTGCTGTATACCCTTCGAAATGGCCTTCGCTATGAGGAAGAACGCCGCGTGCGGCTAAAGAGCGGAACGTATACGCAAGATGACGTTCACCCCGGAAGAATCTAGCCGTGATGCGCCTCCAGCACACGCCGATTGTGCTTGGGTATGCGACGGCTTTGGGACCAAAGGCCCGTAATTACTGGCTGTAGCACCCGCAGCCACCGGCTTGCGTTAATGCATATTGGGCATTGAATGGCATGGTTTGGCGTACGGTTTGCCCCATTTTTGCCCCAAACCTCTCTCCCCATTATCAACGAACCGTGGAGCCAGGAGATGCGAATGCAGCAGCTACGCGTTAGAAACCATTACGTTCCGGAGCTGTATTTAAAGCAGTGGGAGTGTGAGGGCAGGATTTCTACTTTTCGATTGCTAGTCCCCCATGAAAGCTTCCCCCTCTGGGAAGAGCTACCCTTGAAAAGTATCGCTTTTCGACGACATCTCTACACCTCCCTGATCGGGCAAGAGGAGACGGATGAGATTGAGCGCTGGCTCGATCGTGAATTTGAAAGTCCAGCGCGGGAGGCGATACACCGCGTCGTCAATGAGCAGCGCCTCACACCCGATCACTGGCGGCATTTGGTGCGCTTTGCTGTAGCCCAAGACGTACGAACTCCAGCACGGCTAAAGGAGTTTCTTAGCCGTCAAAATAAGACATTGAAGCCGTTGATGGATGAAACATTGGCGCGAGCTATTGATAACCTTGAGCGAAGCGCCCGTGAAAATAAGCCGCTTCAAGTTAACGAAATTATCGGGGCTGGTGAATTCCCTCTTAAAATCAGTATTGAGAAGCCTCACGTCGGAAAATGGCAAGTGCATGCCGAGACTACGGTCGGACGAGGGTTATGGCTTTGGAATATAAAGCATCTTTTGACAAACACCCTTAAACGCATTCCCCAACAACGGTGGACTGTCCTTCATGCACCGGCAGGCATATCTTGGCCGACTTCCGACAACCCTCTTATCAGATTGAATTTTCAGGATTTTAATAATTATAACTTTAACGGTGGATGGGGAGTGAACAACACCGACATACTCCTCCCACTGAGCCCAAAACACCTTCTTCACACAAGCATTGGTAAACGTTCATGGACGCGAGGCACAGTTTTAGAGGAGGGTATGGCGCGTTTTTTGCGAAAAATCATAATTCAACATGCGGATCGTTACATTTTTTCGCTAGACCCGAGCGACGTCCACTTGATTCAACCTCGGCTCGTATGTTCGGAAACCTACAAAGACGAAGAAGAAGCTTGGCAAAACTGGCACAATAATCAGTGCCAGGCTGAGGCGGATCTCAGAAAGTAATAGGATGAGCTGTAGCTCAGAGTCAAGCCCTTTGGATCTGGCTGCGGAGAGGGAACAGATCAAAGCTTGCCCAGCAATCTTGAGCTAAGCCCGCCCCAAAATGTCTCATTCCTACCTGAATCACCTTGATGCCTTTAGATCCTAGATGAGCAGCAGCTGGTGCCATATCAGAATCTTGGGTCACCAACAATGCGACTTCATAAGTCCCGTCTAAACCTAAACAGAGCATGTCCGTAACAAGCAAAGTGTCGACACCTTTTTCCTGCGTTGCCTTAATCGCGTTCGTGCAATGTGGACAGACATCCATCTCTGCAAAGCAATGGGCGCAGTCTGGGTTTCGTTTAGGTCGCCTGTCCTGACATGACACCCGGATACCCGCTCTACGACCTAACGTATTGAGCGCAAAATGCTTGTAAGAGCCATCACCATTTGGGTCGTTGGACGTGTAGATTCGGGTCTCTTGATACGTCAATGGCAACGGCGTGCCGGGAGTAGGTGAGGCATGGATAGAAGCCAGATTTGTGAGGATGGGCCCCAGGTTGAACCAATCCACATTGAAACGGTGATCTCGCAACGCTTGGCCCGATAAGCCTAGATGCTTTCCGTTCTCCTTTTGAAGCGTCGCCTGCAGGTTCCAATAATCCACAAAAACCATTGTCTTCATGCAAAAAATCCCTATACTGGTCCTATTACTGCCTACCCATAGAAATGTCTTTGGGTTTATTGATGTCTAGGGATCCTTCGGGGTCCCTTTATCGTTTCAGAAGGCCGTAATTCTTAAGTGGAAGCTTAGGCCCTAGCTGATGCGCGCCATCATAATGACATGAAATAGCCATAAACGTAGCATCACTCGCATCTCACTTTCCAAAGCTCATCAAGCTTCGTCGTATAGCTCTGACTCAGCATTTCTCGGCGCATCCCCCAGCCCGGACTGATCGGCACGCATGCAGAACGCAGCGTTCCCCTTCCCCACCTTTCGTTAATCTGATCCAGCACGGCCATCAGTTTCGTAGCGTCGGCAGGCTGGGATGTAGCAAACAGGTCGTCGGTGTACTCGCCTTGCTGACAAAGGTTCATCAACAATACCTCAGCCTTGCTGTACTTGAATCCTGGCCGGAAGACCCGGTTAAGCGCATCCACCGCAGCCTTGGTCAGGAGCCGCACATCGTCGGTGGGATACGGCATGTCAATCAACACGCCGTTGGCATACTTCGCCTCCTCCGGATTGAACATGCCGGTGCGGATACTGACGCGGATCTTCTTGCACAACGATTTCTGCGCCCTGAGCTTTTCCGAGGCGCGCATAATGTAGGTGGCAACCGCTTCCTTGATCGGCGCCAGCTCCGTGAGCCGCTTACCGAACATCCGGCTACAGCAAATCTCCTGCTTCGGCGGATCCGGCTCGTCCAGCTCCAGGCACGGCGTGCCAGCCAGCTCGCGGGCAGTCTTCTCGATCACCACGCTGAACTTCTTGCGTAGCGTCCAGGGGTCGGCGTTGGCTAGGTCCATGGCGGTCTTGATCTCCATGGCGTCCAGGTGCAGTTTCATCTTTCGACCAACCCCCAGACCTCAGACACGTCGGTGTTGCGCAGCACCCAGTCCCGCTTGAACGGGTCGCAGATGTCGACCACACCGCCCGTTTGCACCTGGAGCCGCTTGGCGGTGTGGTTCGCCAGCTTTGCCAGGGTTTTGGTATGAGCGATCCCTACCCCGACTGGGATACCTGTGCAGCGCAGTACCTGGCTGCGGATCTTTCGCCCGAGGGCATCCCGGCCGTCGATGCCGGTCAGATCCGCGAAGGCTTCGTCAATGCTGTAGACCTCGACAGCCGGTACCATCGATTCAATGAGCGTCATCACGCGCTCGCTCATATCCCCATAGAGCGCGTAATTGGACGAGAACGGAACGATGCCGTGCTTCTGCAGCTTGTGCTTGATCTGGAAATACGGCTCGCCCATTTTTACGTAGGGCTTGGCGTCGTAGCTGCGGGCGATCACGCACCCGTCGTTGTTACTCAGCACCACGATGGGCACCCGGGCCAGGTCCGGACGGAACACTCTTTCGCAACTGGCGTAGAAGCTGTTGCAGTCGATCAGGGCGAAAACGGGCTGGGCTTTAGACATGGCTGCGCACGCTGCAGGTGATAACGCCCCAGATGACCAGCTCGTCGCCCTCGAGCACGTACCTCGGTGGATACTTTGGGTTCTCCGACAGGAGAATCACCTCCTTCCCACGAATGCACAGGCGTTTGCATACGGGTTCGTTGTTCAGCAGCGCCACGACGATGTGGCCATGCGCAGGTTCCATCGCACGATCAACAACGGCTAGGTCCCCTTCAAAGATCCCAGCGCCTTGCATGCTCTCCCCTGCGATGGAAACCAGGTAGACATGCGGGGCGCGAATGTTCAGAACCTCATCCAATGAGATGTGCGCTTCGATGTGGTCCGCCGCCGGGGATGGAAACCCGGCGGGTACACGAAACGAACACAGGGGCAGCTTCAAGCCACCCTCAGCAATAGGGCCTAGAATTGAAAAGCTCATGACGCACCGATCCAAAAATACTGTACGAACATACAGTTAACTTTGTACAAGGTTCGCGGTCAATTTTGTATAGGAAAAATCTGACAGGCGGGACAGCTCATGTGCGGGAGATTCGTGCAGTACGAGGGGATGGCGGTGTTTATGGAGGAGCTTGGTCCTCAGCTTCCATTGTTCGGCGGGTACGACGCGGAGCCGATCAGCCGGTACAACGTGGCGCCGACGACCCGCGTGCAGATCCTGCACAGTACAGAGGCCGGCGTTCATATCACGCCAGTGAGGTGGGGATGGGCGCCCTTTTGGGCGAAGGGGAAACGTCCGGATCCAATCAATGCCAGGATCGAGACCGTTACGACGGGAAAGTTTTTCAAACAGCTATGGCCAGCCGGACGTGCACTGGTGCCCAGCGAAGGCTGGTATGAGTGGGTTAAAGATCCAAATGATCCGAAGAAAAAACAACCCTATTTCATCCGGCTGAAGGATCAGAAGCCGATGTTCTTCGGGGCGCTCGCACAGGCCCGTCCAGGTCTGGGCGAGCAAGACGGTGACGGTTTCGTAATCATTACCGCGTCATGCGACCAGGGCATGGTAGATATCCATGATCGCCGGCCGTTGGTGTTATCACCTGAGCAAGCGCGGGAGTGGCTGGACCCGGATCTCAGCCCGGGGCAAGCAGAGGAAATTGCAAGAGACCATTCCAGGCCTGAGGCCGATTTCGAATGGTATGCCGTGGGCAAAGAGGTGGGGAATGTCAGAAACCAGGGAGCACAGTTGTTGCTCCCCTGGAATCCGGAAGAAAATTAAGCCTGACTACGTTGATCCTGGAGGCGGGCCGCCTCTGGGAATCCCACCCACCGTGCATTCTGGTCCAAACCCCGCCCGGCCAGTACCACGCCGGCCCAGTGGTTGAGATCTACCTCTCCGCGTGCCACCGCTGCCAGCAGAGCGGAGGGAAAGATGTTCAAGTATTTGTCAGCGGTTTCGGTTTCCATGGTCTTAGTCCTTCGTTGGTGTGACCACAGTAACGCTCCAGCGTAATCACATAGCAAGCGGATCAGATCGAGCGTGACAACCATTAAAACAACCCTCCCAGCGCCGCCGGCTCCCAGTTCATGATCACCAGCTCGCCGCTGACCTCGGCCTTGCCCTGACGTTGGTTCGTGTTGCTATACCGAATGTCCAACGTCTCGAAGTGAAAGCCTTCGAACGCACGACGGATATCCGGGTGATCGTTGATGCTGACCATTACTTTGCCCTTGCAACGGCGCATGAAGTCAGCCATCCGCTCGTAGTTCTCGAACGGGAAATCCACGCCATATCCAGCGGTCTGCCAGTACGGCGGGTCCATGTAGTGGAAGGTATGAGCGCGGTCGTAGCGTTCAGCACAATCAAGCCAGGGGAGGTTTTCGACGTAGGTGCCAGACAGTCGCTGCCACGCGGCCGAGAGGTTCTCCTCGATCCGCAGCAGGTTGATGGCCGGGCCAGTGGTCGCGGTGCCGAACGTCTGCCCGGTGACCTTGCCGGCGAAGGCATGGTGCTGCAGGTAGAAGAACCGGGCGGCGCGCTGGATGTCGGTGAGGGTTTCAGGACGGGTCATTTTCTGCCATTCGAACACCTGGCGGGAGCTGAGCGCCCATTTGAACTGGCGCACGAATTCTTCCAGGTGGTTCTGCACGACGCGATAGAGCGTCACCAGGTCGCCGTTGATATCGTTCAGGACTTCAACTGGTGCAGCCTGGGGTCGCATGAAGTACAGCGCGGCACCGCCGGCAAAGACTTCGACATAGCATTCGTGAGGCGGAAAAAGGGGAATGAGGCGGTCGGCTAGGCGGCGCTTGCCGCCCATCCAAGGGATGATGGGTGAACTCATTGAAAGCAAGACCTTTACTGTATGGATGAACAGGTGCTAGGCTCGCCGCGCTTTGTGCACGGAGCAGGAGCCTTGGCTGGACTTGCAGGGACATCTGCAGGGACGGCGACCGGATCGGATGTTGGCGCATCCGGCCCGGTCGCTCCTTTTCACTTCCGTGTTGAAACCTCTTTGGCGTAGGCCTGACAGGCTGCCAGGGCTATCAGCCCCCGGTCGCCGGCATCGGTGATGCCGATAATTCGTTGAGCATGCGCCGGGTCAAGTCGGGCGCGTGTGGCTCCATGAACCACGCCGCCGGTACTGGTGGAGGCTGGCACTGCACAGCCGTTGGCGGTATCGGTGGCGTCGAGTAGGACTGACAGCCGGACATCAGCAGTAGCGAGGCGATCACGCAGGCGATCCTGATCACGTTGGGCATCGGTAAGGGCTCGATAGTGGGTATGGTCATTGGCGGCCAGCTGCTGCTCCAGGGCCAGGCGCTTGTCCTGCTCGGTACGCTGCAGCGCGGCCGAGGCCAGGGTGATTTGGTTGAGGGTTTCGGTGTGGAGTCGTGCTTGTTTTTCCAACTGCTCACCGTATCGCCAGTCCTGGACCGTCCAGGCGATGGCCGCCGAAGCGGCGACCAAAGCGCACAGTAGAAACCCGGCGACCAGCACGCGGTATTGCAGCGGGATCAGGTCGACGAGACGCATAACACCGCCCTCGCCCGCTCCCACAGCTGCAGCCGATCCTGCAGGCCATTGAGTCCGCCGTTGATTTTCCGGGTGATCGTTTCGAACTCACCCCGATCAGCCAGCACGTTCAGCTCCCTGACCCACCAGAACCATGCAGCCGACTCGGCCGCCCATTGGGGCAGCTCCAGCAGTTCGGGCGTGCGCAACAGTCGCTCGTCACCGAACAACGCCAAGCTGCAGCGAAGGTAGTTGTTGCGGCCGGTCACCTGGATCAAGCCGCGACCGCGATAGCGCTGGCCGTCTCCGTCGGGCTCGGGGGTGTTGCCGAGTTTCAAAGCCAGCGAACCGGTGTCGTATTTGCTGAGGTACTGATCGCCGCCCAGCTCCCGCACGTACTGCAGTTGGCCGGACTCATGCCCAACCTGAGCCAGGAATGCCGCCTGCCGTTTGGGCGTGTCGATTTGTCGGTGGACCATGGCCGCGTTCAGGGCCGATACAAAAACGCCCGCTTGGCGGCGGGCGTTGGGCATGATCCGTTGTAGTTGCTGCTCAGTGAGTGGCATGGTGGCTCCAAAAAAAAGCCCGCTCGATGGCGGGTTGCGGTTGTGTTTGAGGGTGGTGCTGAGTGCGCTTAAAGCTGGACGACCTTGACCGGCTTGGCTTCCTTCTTCTTTTTCTTCCCCTTGGCATTGGCCTTGCCTTTCTTGCCGCCGTTGCACTCGACGGTGGTGGTCCAGCCACTGGAGGTGAACAGTTGCTCCACCGCCTCAGCGAGGTATTCACCATCAAGCCCGGGCTTGACCCCCTGGACAATGATCGACCGCTCGGCAAATACATCCGTGCGGCCGGCCATTTCCAGGCGAACCCCGGCGCTGCTGCGATTGAACGCGGCCAGGCGCGCTTTGGCGGCCTGCTCAGCGGCTGACTTGTTGGGGTAGATATGCCGGTCGGTATGGACCGCTGGCAGGCCGTTCGGCAGGTCGTCGTTATCCAGCTCGACCACCTTCAAGGCTCCGGACTTTTTGTCCTGGTGCTTGGTGCGTACCGCCTTTTGCGTGTTGCGGTCGCCGAGGCGGAATTGATAACGGCTCAGATCAGTGCGCCTCAGAACCACAGGGCTGAGATTCTTGCCGCTGGCGGTCTGGCCGCCCTGCCGAGGCATGACCAACAGCTTACCGTCGGCCAGCTTGGCCGTGCAGTCATATTGTTTGGCAAGACGTGTGATGAAGTTGTAATCCGACTCATTGAGCTGGTCGACTCGAGGCACTTTTGTTTGCACCGGGCATACCGGCTGCCAGCCATTGCGGGCAGCCACGTCGCGAACGATCTGCTGCAACGGCACATTTTCCCAGGATCCGCTGCGCACGGTCTTACCGCTGCCGCGCATGTCACTGGCTTTACCCCGAATCACCATCGTATCAGGCGGGCCCGACAACTCGATCTCGTCGACGGTGTAGCGCCCCAAACGGGTCAGGGCCTGGCCGGTATATCCCAGGTAAACCTCGATACCCGCCCCCCGCGTGGGCAGCGCAACCGCTTGATCACGATCATCGATCCGCAACTCGAAGTCGTCCGAATCCATGCCCGGCTTATCCGAGGTGCGCAGACTCAACAACCGATCATTGATCAACGCGGTGATGTCCTTGCCGTCCGCAACGATGCGAAAGGTCGGCTTCATGGTGACACTCCAGAAAAGAGAAACCCCGCGCAGGGCGGGGTTTGTGAGGTGCGACGACGCTGTTTAATCCCACAGCTGGATATCCTCCAGCGTCTGCGCCGGCAGATCCGGCAGCACGATGATCACCCCAGCGCGAAATGGCTGAGGCTCATCGGCCAGGCCTTGATTGGCGGCAAGCACGGCTTCCACCGTGCCATTCAGGTGGCCGTAATAGTGATGACAGACGGTGTCCAACAGATCCCCGTCAGACGTTCTGCAGGTCGTCGCCATAGCTCACAAACTCCAGCGAAAAGGATTGCTTACGCGGAATGCCACCCGCGAGCAGGTTGCTTTGCTCTTCCTCAATGTTGAGCAGGCACCAAGTGCCGAGCACTTCGCCGTAGCCGGTGGTCAGGTTCACCGGCCGCAGACGTCGCCCGATAGAGCGCAAGATGTCCAGCTGTTTGAGCCCGCCTTTGAAGCCCGGGAAAATCACGCCCTTGAGGCTGAACTTGTCCTCTCCCTGGCCGACCGCCTGCTGGGCGATGCTGCGTGTCAGACGTTCCTGGCCTGCCCAGCGAAACGACGTCTGCCGACGCAGCTCCTCGAAAGCCGCCGTATCCAGGTTGAAGTAGTACGGCTGTGCGTTCGGCTCCAGGGGCTGCATGATCAGCAGGTGCGGGAACGGCTTCACCGCCTCGGCCACTGGTGTCAGCTGGGGCGAAAATGAACCCGTGGGCATGATGTTGCTCAGCGATGGGCTCACCTGGCCGGCGATGCGATTAATCGCCGCACCCGCCTTGCCTGCCTGTTCCTTGAGCGAACCCAGCCGCTCTTGAATTTGACCAGCTGCAGTAACAGCCTGGTTGTACCTGGCCGCGACCTGGCCCACGGTAGACTGCGCGGCGTTGATTGCCCGCATAGTTCGTTGCACCTTGGCGCCGATGGCAGGCCCAATGAAGGGCACTCCCTCCAATTCTGACGCTGCACCCGTCATGTCGCTGATCGCGCCGTTGAGCGGGCCCAGCATGCCGTCGAGGCTGGTACGGCCAGCCTCCCCCGCTGCAAGCAGTGATTTGAACACCGATTGCAGTTGCTCCATGTAGGCCATGGCACCTCCTTAAACGTGAGGGGAATCGAACAACTGACTCGACGCCTGGCGGGCAGCCACCTCGCGGGAAAAGGCTTCCATTTGCTGACGTAGGTGCGGCTCCAGCTCCCGTGCCAACTGCGCAGGATCCTTCACATCGCCTTGAACGGTAATCGAGACACTTGGCGCGAAACTGAAAGCCTGCTCAACCTTGGGTGGCACTGGCGGCGTTGGTTCTGCTGGCTTGGTAACTTCGGGAGGCTTGGCCTCTTCGGCCTTACCATCACTGCCAAACCAGGACTTACCCAAGAAGCCGCCGATACTCTCGCCACCCAGGCCGCCCAAAGCGGCACCAATTGCTCCCCCGATGGCGGTCCCAATGATCGGCACCACCGAACCAATAGCCGCACCGGCCGCACCGCCAGCCAGGGCGCCTGCCAAACCACCGGCGGCGCCGCCATAGCCCTCGGCTTTTTCGTCTTGGGTCGTGGCGTTGAGCGCGGTATCCAAGACCCCCACCCCTGCATCAAGTACGTTACCGCCGGGGATACGTTTGGTGGCTCGAGTGACGCCCCTGATCGACTGAACCGCACGGCCGAGCGAGCCACCGGACGCTGCCTCCGCCGCAGCAGCCATAGGCGCAGCAGCCAACAGCCCCACCTTTGGCATGACAGACACAGCGGCAGGGGGTGACACGGCCGGAGGGCTGGGCACCCGGACGGGTAATCGCCGACGCGGGGTGGTCCCAATACCGGTACGGCGACCTCGTCGGCCACGCTGACGCCTGCCGGAACCGCCGCCAGGATCTGCACCTGGACCAGAACCAGCCCGGCCTATTGCATCAGCATTGACGACAAACACACGTTGCGGCTCATTGCTGCTCCCTGCTGCCGGATCGTTGCCGGCCCCCATCAACTTACCGAGGACTCCCAGCCCCTTGTCCACCGTTTTGATACCGGTTTTCGGAGCCTTGGCAGCGGCATCACCCAGGGCACCCACGCCTCGTTCCATCGCCCGGCCACGCGATATGTTGTACAGCCCCTTGCCAATCTTCACCGCGCTGGCAGCTGTCTTGAGGGCCAACAGGCCGGCGGTGATGCCAGCAATGCCAAGCACCACCGGTTGCGAGCCATCCGAAAGCTTGGTCAGCCCACGCACAATTGAGGTCAGGCCCTGGGCGACCGCATCGGTCGCCGGGCGGATGGCGTCCCCCACGCTGCGCATGCCATCGCTAACCGCCTGGCCCAGCTCGTCCCACATCTGTTTCGACGTTTCGCGCCGCTCGGCCAGGTTCTTATCGAGGATCCCACCAGAAGACTGCGAATCCTTTTTCAACTGCTCATACAGCGACTTGTTTTGCGAGTAGGCCGTCAGCGCTGCCTTGACCTGCATGTCGGCGAACAGGTCACCGGTACGCAGGGATTTCTCCAACGCCTCGAGCGCCGCCTTGGCCTTCTCCGGATCCGTCTCCTTGCTGATCTTGGCCTGGGCTTCGGCCATCTTCGCGGCTTTCGCCGGGTCGGTAGCCTGGATGTATTTCATCGCCAGGGCGAAGCTGGATTCCAGCGTCGACATGCCCTTTTGAATCCCGGTATTCAGCGACCCCTGATAGTCAATGCCGGCATCCTTGTAAGCCTTGACCACATCCCCCGAACCAATTTTCTCCATCCAGTTCTTGAGGTTGTTGGCCGCCTCGTCCGACCCGCCGGCAGTCTTCATCTGGACCTGGAGCATTGCACCCAAGGAGCTGACCGCCTCCATGCCGGTGCTGCCGTTCTTCTCCATGCTCGCCAACAGTTGAGGAAACCACCGGGCCATGTCGCTGGCCTCAAAGCTCCCTGCCTGTCCTTGATAGGCGATGGCCTCCAGGGCCTGCTGCATCACCTTAGGGTCAGTGATCTTGGCGTTCTGCTGCAGCGCCATGATCATGCTGGCCGTGTCGACGCCGGAGGCGCCCTGGCCGATGGCAAACTTCGCAGCCGTCGGCGCGTAGGCCGTGGCCTGCTTGAGGTCCATACCGGCACCGACCAATTGGTTTACCAGGTCCGCCACGTCGTTACGGGCCATGCCCGTATCGCGAGAGGTCTGGATCACCGTCTGGCTAAGCTGTGTTTCTTGTGGCTTGTTGACCACATCCGCCTTGATCGCGATGTCGCGGATGATCGCCTGATAATCCGCGCTGACCTTGGTCGGAATCGCTGCAAGGCCGGTTGCGACAACACCTTGACCAATGCTCGACGTGAGTCCTTTCTTGCCGGCATCGAGCTGCTGGTGACCTTTGAGCTGCAGATCGGCGGCTTTGGCTGCGCGGCCGAGGCGCTGGTACTCCTGCCCCAGCCTGCCCACCTCCACGCCCTGCTTGCGCAGGGCATCAAGGTTGCCGTTGAGCTTACGCAACAGGCCATCCGCCGAAGCTGCGCCGCTGTCGTGCGCCCGCTTCCACTCATCGCGCAGGCGGATGGTTTCGCCAATGGTGCTCTTGAGCACCTTGGCCTTGTTGCCCTTGTCCTCCAGCTTTTTGATGTGGCCTTCGACCGTGCGGAAGGCAGACGCCATCGTCGAACTGACGGCGCCGCCAATCACCAGCGATAACGCCAGTTTGCTAGCCATCGTCTACCCCTTGTTCAGTCTGAGAGCCACCAGATCATGTCGGAGAACGGCATGGACAGGATTTCAGCGGCGGAAAAGTTCAGCTCAGCGGCTAAGCGCTTAGCGAGTTGTTTCTGCACTGTCGGGCTGAAGTTCATCATCGCGCACCAGGCGAAAATAACCGGCTTCCAGTCGGGCGTAGTCTTTCAGTGTCATTCCGTCCAGATCCTTGGCCCCGACCTCGGCCAATGAAGCGAACAGATTCAAATCCTGTTGTTCTGCGTCATTGGGCGCAGTTTGCCGGGCGACCCGAAGGTCACGTACTGTCGGCGCTCGCAAGCTCAGAGTGTCGACGCGCACGCTGTTGGCTTCAAACGGCACACTCAGTTTCACGGTGACGCGGTCAGCGGCCAGGGTCATCCAGCTTGGAATTGCAATGTTGCTCATAACGATGTGTCCTTAAATAGAGGATCCGCCGCCCGGGCGACTCGCCAGGCGGGGTATCAAGAGGGGTTAGAGGCCCAATGCGGAACGCTGAGCGGCCAGTTGATCAACGCCATTGATTACTCGGCGCATGCCTAACGCGTCGATTTCGTAGACCGTGCGACCGTCTACTTCAAGCTGGTAATAGGTGAGAGCAACGGCGTGCTTAATCTCGGCCTTGTCGCCGGGCTTCCAGTCGCCCATGTCGACTTCTTTCAGCGTGCCGCGCAGGGTGACAATCACAGGGGTGACCTTATTTTTGAGGCCTTTGAAGGCTCCCCGGAACGTGCCATTGAAGGCAGTGCCGTCGGCCAGCCCAAAGAAATTCAGCGACTCCCGGCGAACGCCAGTTGTAGTGAAGCTTGCCTCTTGCTTTTCCATGCCCATGTCCAGCTCAACCGGCACATCCATACCACCAGTACGATGCTCTTCCATCTTGAGCGTGAGCTTGGGCAGGGTCAGGCTGGGTACATCACCCTGGAAGCTGACACCGTCGACAAACAGGTTCAAGTTGGAGAGTGTTTGAGGAATCATTGCCATTGGGGTCGCTCCTTACGCGGCGGTGTCGAGGACTTCGGTCAGCCATTGATTGGTGACCTCTACGCGGAAATTGGGGTTTTCTGCCGGCGGAACGTCGGTGAAGCGGATGTTCCAATACACCTTGCCCTGCTCCAGCTGGCTGGCTGTGTTCAGCTCCGGGTCGGCAAACACCTCGAAGTTGATGATTGCGCCTTGGGCTTTCAGGTCGCGCATGAATGCCTTCAGCCCGTTCGTAACGTCCGCCACGTAGGTAGCGGTGATGGAACGGTCGACTGCCCATTTGTGGCCGTAGAGGATCGCATCCATGACGATGTCCATCGTCCGTACGCGAGTGACAAACGCCCACTTCGGATCGCTCGACAACGTGCGGTTACCCCACAGGCGGAAGCCGTCATCACGGATGATCGTGGTGATGTTGGCGTTGTTGAGCAGGTTGGCCCGGCAGGTTTCGTCACCGTCCAGAAACTCGATGGGCCGCGTGGTACCGGTGATGCCGACAAACTCCTTGTTCGAAGGCGAAGCCCAGAAACCGTATTCGCTATCGGTCCAGGCGAACAAGCCCGCCACCCAGGCCGACCCCGGCGCGTCGACCGTGGCGTCCGCCGTGGTGTCCCAATACTGCACGCCTGGATCAACCAGGTACGCCCGCTTGGCGCCGAAGTTCTCGGCGTAGGCCATCACTGCCTCATCGGTGGTGTTTGGACCGTCGAGGATGGCGAGCCCTCGCAACTTGTCGGCCACTGCCACCAGGGCGGTACCGACAGCCTGTGTCGCGCTGTGCTTGGGAGTCACCAACAGCCGCGGCTGCGCGTTGAACCGGCTCTTGCCGTCCAGCAGCGCCTGCAGGCCGGTACGCTTGCCGTCAGCCAGAACGCCGCCAATGATTGCCGAGGTCTGTGCGGCCGGATCGGCCAACTGGGCCACACCACAGGCGACGATTACAGCCTTGGCCCGGGTGTAAATGGCCTTGCAGGCTTTGGTAATCGCCGAGTCGGCGCCGAAGGCAGCCACCGCCTCACGCTCATTGGTGATCACCACCAGGTCATTGGGCTGCGCGCTGTAGGCCGGCGCCGGTACAAAGGTGTCAACGAGTCCAATGATCGAGGACGAAGGCAACGCAATGACACGAGCGCCGGTATCGACGTTCGTGGTGGTAACGCCGTGAAAGAAGCTCATAGATTCTCCAGATACGAAAAGGCCCCGCAATGCAGGGCCTTGTTTGTGATGAGGCGGAAAAGAAAACGCCCCGTCGATGCGGGGCGTTTATTCGGATTGATGAGGCAGCCAGGCGGGGATTGGAGGCCGATGTTCAGCCAATGGAAATTCGCCGGCCTCCGGCCAGTTGCGCAGGGCCCGTCGGTAGGTTTGAAGTTCCGCGTATTGCTCAGCAGTCAATGTTGTTACGACGCCCTCCTCCAGTTCGTCGCGATGGCGTGTCACAACCCCATCAGTAAGTGAAAGCTGGTTATCGCGCCAGGCCCGCTCGATGCCAGCGAGTTCCTCTACGGTCGGCGGCGGTGGATCCTGCAGCTCCGGTCGGCCATCGCGCCCCCGTCCAATGATCTTGACCGCCTGGCGCGGCTCAAAAAGTGCGGCGTGATCCTCATCAGATATTTCAATGCCTCCGTTATCAGTCAATTCGAAGGCAAATCGACCATCTTCCTCGATCCATTTAGCGAACATATATACCCCTCAATAGCCGATGGCTAGCCAGTTGTAACCACCAACAGTCACAGCGGAATTGTTGCCAACCACGTTTGTCATGAAGCCCGTAAAACCTGTACGGGTCGGCTGTGAGCACTGACAAAGACTTGGATTAGGCGCCGCACCAGCCCCAGCATACATGGCTCCCACAAACATACAGGCATTAGGGAATGCGACGGGGAACGTTACTGGCACTGTTCCTGACGCGGTATCCGTTGATGCATGCCCTAACTTAAATATCCAGCCACTGGGTAAAACTTGGTGGCCGTTAGCGCCAAAAATGGCCGCAAACAATGGAGACGAGCGCAAACACTCAAGGCTGGCGTGGGCCCGCCACTTTTCACCGTCCGACACAAGCAAGATGTCCGATCCCATGGACATGGTGTAAGGCGATGAGACGGTAACGTTATTGATAGCCAGTGTGTCACCTGCTAACAGCGCCAACTTGGCCGCATCGACTGCGCTTGAAGTCGTAATCAGAATCGACGACCCCTTGGGCAGCGTACTTGACTTGGGCAATGTCAGCGTACCGTTTGCGGACATCTCAATGCGTGTGCCGACGTGCGCCGCCGTTAAAGTGACATTGCCTCCCGCAATCCCCGCGCTGCTGGCATAACTGCCCTTTTCACGTTGCACAAACTCAGCGGTGGCTAGCAACTTGCTGTTATCAAATAGAGTCGGGGTAGCCCCAAACACTTTGGAGTACTGCAATTGCGCAGATCCCTCTGCCCACCAGGCATTTGCACCATTCGCAATCATTGTCAAAGTCGCACCGACTTGCAGCTCAATGCTCGCAATCTGACCGGCCCCAGAGTTTATGCTGTCAGTGCCTGTACAATTGACTGTGACAACACCGCTACCAATGTTCCGAAAGTGAATCGCGCCGCCAGCAGGCAAGGCGCTGGCCGCCGGCATCGTAATAGCGAATGCTCCAATGGTCGTCACTACGGTACCGACTGCCGACGCCGTTAACGTAGTAGCCGACGTCAAGCTGGTGAATCCGCGATAGTTGCCACTGGAGCGCATGACATATTCAGTCGTCGCGACCGACTTCGTGTTGTCGAACAGCGGCGGCGTATTGGCCGTAGGGTTAATCAGCGCAGGCGAGTTGAGGGGCGCAAACCCTTGGGTGATGTTTTGAAATGCTAACGCCGTGGTTCCCAGGACAATCGTCCCATCCGTTACCAACTGCCAGCGAGTGTCGGCCAGCGTAGCGCCTTGCTCGACCGACAGAATCATCGCCGAGGTGACTTCAGCACTGCTGTCAGCATCCGGCGCACGCTGCCATGCCGCTGTGCCAACAACATAGATGCCGTTGTCCTTGGAGGCCGTTTGATTCTTCACCAACACCCGGTCGCCTGCGAGCAGGCTCACGCCGTCGATGGTCTGAAGCCCAGTCAACGCGATATTGGCCGTGGTCGCTACGCGCACCGACTGCTTGTTATCGAGTTTGTACAGTTCTTCCTGGATTCGTCTTTCGACAAACTCCCGTGTCGCCAACACCACAGAAGGGTCAATCTTCAACGTGATATTGCTCGTGCTGCTGACAATGAAGTTCATCCGAACGACTTGGGTCCTGCCCGAGCCCTGCGACATGATCGGCTTAAAACTCGGCGGGCAGTTCGCGACCGCCACCAGGTCCCCGTCAGCGTCATACAGACCGATTTCACGAATCCAGTATCCACCCTCATCGGCCGGAATCACTTGTTCGGCAACAATCACCGCCGGGTTTACCGGATCAATGAAGAGTTGATTCAGCGGTCGGCGGCGCCATTCGTTGATGAGAGACGTTTGCGCAGCGCTTGGAACCGGGTCGGTGCCGTTGGCGTCACCCACGCCCATTTCGGTAAGTTTCCACGGAACGCCAAGGGCATCGGCGTTCGCCTGTTTCGCCGCTCCCACGTTCGTGAGAATCGCGAAAAATTGCGAGGTCTGATCAATCATTAGTAAACGTCCAAGGTGTCTATGGTGTGTTCGCGCCCTACCACGCCGATGGATCCGGTGACTTCAATGTCACGCATGATCGGCGGGTACACGTCGATTTCGTCGCCCTCATACAGGGCAACACCGATGTTCAATTTCCCTCGGGTTTCGAGGCTGATCGCCAATCCGGTCATGTGGCGACTGACCGGCCGGGCGTCATCGATCAGCCACGTCAGTTCCTGATAGGTTTCTTCGCTGATGCCTTCATCGGAAACACCGATCTTCAAGGCGAACGTTCCCGGCACCCCCATAGGTTGAGTCTTGAACCACTCCACTACCTCGATGAGATAGCCGAACGGCTCCACCACGCGGCGCAAAGCGCCTATGGTGCCCTTGTGGGCATGGACGTAGAACGAAGAGCGAATCACCGAGCGCTTGACCTCTTCGGGCCAGGCCTCGTCCCAGCGGTCCACGGACCAAGCCCAAGCCAATTGGTAAAGCAGGTGCGCCGGGCAGGTGTCCGGGTTGTATAGGGTTCTGAGCGGTATCTCCGTTGTTTCGTCGATAGCCGCCTCAATGGCCCGCTCAAGCTGAGTGCTGTTGAGGGGAAGCAAACTTTTCATTTACCACCCCGCTTTATGGTGAACCCCGTGCACCACGCTGCCTGGGCCTTGGTTGGACGGATGTCAACCCATCCAGGGATCTCCACTCGGGCCACACCGCTGACGTGGATCTGTGCATCAATCGCCGAACGGGCCACCTCAACGCCCAAGCGGCGCCGGGGGTTAATCCAGGCCTGCAAGCGCGCATTGCACTCTGCAAGTGCTGCCTCGTTTTCTGGTCCAGTACCGGCCATGTACACCACGGCATCGATTCGATAAGGCAGGATCTCGGCGCCCTGCACTGTCAGCCGATCAGCAACAGGCCGTCGATCTTCGTCATTGAGGTGAGTGTCCACTTCGGCCAACAACTCGGGGCTGGCCGTACCATCGCCCTCCAGGGACAGCACCGTCACGACCACCTCGGCCGGCGCCGGGCTTTCGGCCGTGGCGTCTGCCACCAGGCCCGAGGCGTTACGGGCATGCAGGATGTAGCTGTTTCGCGGCCCGGCTGTGGTCAGCCCCTCATACCTAAGTTGCACCCGCTCGCGCAGCGCGTCGTAACTCTCCAGCACCGCCGGTACTGGGGGCACGGCGGTTGAGTCTTCAGCCTGGATGACCAAGCGTTGCAGGTTCACGTTGGCGGCCAACTGCTCCAGGTCGGCACCCGTGGCATGAGCCAGAAATAGTGCCTTGGCCGCGTCGTTGACCCTCGCCCGATTCTGCATGCGTCGATAAGCACCCAACTCCAGCAGCTTGGTCACCGGGTCGCTTTCAAGGAAAGCGGTCCAGTTATCGCCCATGTACTCGCGGAACGTTGCCAGCTCGCCCTGATACAACTCTTCAAAATCCAGACTCTCCAGCACCTGTGGCGCCGGCAACGCCGAAAGGTCGATAGTGCTCATGCGTTCACCTCCAGCACCACGCCATCGCCAATGTAGGAGCCCGTCAGTTGCAAGGTGATTTGTCCATCCACCACCGCAATGACCCGAACACGCTCCAGCTTCAAACGGGGTTCCCAACGACCGAGGGCACGAGCGACTTCAGCCTGCACCGCGCTTTTCCAACCTTCGTTAACTGGCAGGTCGACATAGCGACGCATTTGGCTGCCGTACTCCGGCCGCATGCGGCGGCTGCCGACAGGCGTGCTCAGAATGTCCTCAATGGACTGCCGCAAATGCGCCTGGCCGGACAGCGGCTGCCCCGTGCGACGGTCCACTCCGATCATGGAATTACTCCGTCAGCAGTTGCATATCCGGGTGCGCCTTGAGGAAGGCGTACTGATCATCGCCGCATGCTGTGACCTGGCCGGCGATGACCGGCAAGGTGCTGCCGTCTGGCATGATCAGCGTGCGTGAGGTGTACCGGGTGTCGCGGAACATTCGCGTCGGTCCGATGGGTGCCGGCGACTCGGTTTGGACTGGCTCAGGCAACGCCGCGACGGCCGTTGGCCGCTCGGTGTCTGTTCGCGTTTTGCTCATTTGGGTTGCTCCAGAAATGCAAAAGCCCGCACGCGGCGGGCTGTGAATAAATGTTGGAGTCAGTGTTTATGGTTCGGCGTGTTGCCGGTTGTGTCGATGATGCGGCCGCCGCCGTGGATATCGCCCGTTACCTTTAACGGGCCGTTGATCTGCACATTGCCGGTCAGGGTGATATCGCCTGCCGTGGCGTTGATCGCACTGTCGGTAACAACCACTTCGGTTCCGCCGACTTTGATAGTCACGGTACCGCTTGGCACGGTGATGGTGTAGGTGCTGGCCTGCCAGTCGTAGACCAGCGAGCCACCATCATCGAAACGCCACACCTCGACGTGGTCGCGGTTGTCTGGCGGCGCCCCGGCATTGCCATACAGACCGGGGATGAACGTGCCTTGCGCCACTTCCCCGCTGGCACTGACCAGGGTTCCTTGCTCGCCGAGGCTAGGCGCTCGCCAATGACGTGCCTTGCCGGCCGCGATACTGTGCCATCGTATCCAGGCACTGACCCAGTCCCCATCCGACACCCGACATACGGGCGGCGAAGCGGTCAGATCCAACGCCACCACATAACAATCCTTGACCAAGCCGGCCAGCATGCGGTCATGCTGCGCACTGGGGTAGCTCATGCCATCTCCTCCGGAGGCAGGTAGCTACCTTCGCTACCAGGCCCCGTATCAGGGCTGAAGCCCCAGAGTAAGGTACCCGGTGGCTGGTTCGGCCACGGCCACTCTTCTTCCCCCAGATAAACAGTCTGTGTCCATTCAACGACCCAGACCGCATAGCCGTCCAACTCGGGGCGAGTCCAGTCTTGGGCTGCCCGAACAAACTCGGCGGGATCGACCTCCAGGCCCCATGTCTGGATACGCAACAGCACGGCCATTTGTGCGGCGGCGAATGCCGCTTTCTGCTGGCATTCGGCATCCTCACCGCCAACGATGAAGCGCACCTCCAAACGCGCAACCAACGCCGTCTCCCCTGTTCCGGGATCCCGGCCGGGTTCCAGCTCGACCAACTCAATCACCGCAGCGGGCAAGTCAATTTGATCGGCCATGTAGGGCATGGTGCGCACGCAGGCCAATCCTGGGATCGCTTGGTCGATATGAGCCTCAACGGCCTGATACAAAAGCTCAAGACTGAAGTCAGACACGGTCAGATCCTCGCAGATACTTCTGCAGTTCAAAGTTCAGCTCCTGCTCCAGGATCTCAAGCAGGCGCTGGTGAGCCCGATTGGTCCATGACTCGAAGTGCGGCCGGACGTCCTCCAGGGATATCTTGGCCTTGGCAAGTGGAAAGCGGCTGTCGTTCTCCGAGATCCAGCCTGAGCTTGCCCCACCACCGCCAGTCACCTCACTGTCGGGGTAGTCGCTGACCTTGAAGTGCTTGCTCGCGGTTCGAATCCAGATGTCGGGCCGGCTGCCGTAGACCTTCTTGAAAAATGCTCCCGCATATCGACGGCCTGCTACCGAAACACCCGACCGTGACTGACGTGGGCGACCCGCACGGCTGGCCTCAATCGCATTGATGCCAAACCACAGCTTGCCCTGCCCGTTACCGGAGAGCGGATACGCCCGCAGTCGCTGCCGTACAGCAGACACTGCGATGCGCTCCTGACGGCTGACAGTGCGAGCAATGTGTGTTCGCAGCCAACGCAGTGTCTTGTTGATGGCTCGACGCTGTGCAGCCAAGGAGGCCTTGGGCACCAGCATCGCGAAGTCGGCAAAGGCTTTCAGATCCGACCGATCAGCCTGCAGCGTGATCATGCCGCTGCTGGCTGACTGCTTGACGTAGCTACCGACACTCATGGGGATTTCCTCAGCACCAGCGTCACCAAACCATCGCCGCCGGGCTCCGGCCTCACAATGATGTAATTGCCGCCACCGTCATGCACCGGGAGATCGACTACGACCTGCTGCCGCTCACTGACGCCCTCGGCGTCCGACACCCGAATCACCAAGTGCGGCTCGCGCAGGCCGGTGTTAATCCGGCCGAGCTTGGGTTGCAGCCAGGGAGCGGAGAACATGCCCAGGACTGGGCGGCCTTCGATCAGCACCGGGTCGCCGAGGACATCGAACACCGTATTGTCCAGATCACTGATCAGCTCACGAAAGCTCATGATCAGAGCGTCAGCCGAATGACAGCGCGTGGTCGCGTGCAGATATGCAACGGGTTCGATTGCGCCTCGCCCGCGATACCCTTGCCGAACGGCAGCGGCTCCAGTTTGCTGTAATACGGCAGCCCCTGAGTGTTTACAGTCTCCATGTAGTCAGCGGGTGCATAAGCCGACAGGAACATTTCTGGGACACCTTCCGGTACAAGACGAGCCTCGTCATCGGGGATGAAGGCAACACCTGCGACCTTTCCGCGATAGCGCTCCCAGGAGATACCGCCAAACTCAAAACCTTCACGACCATCACCACGCAGCGCTGCTGCCTGCTGGCTACCCTTGTAGGTGTCAACGACCGATGGGTGAGAGATCAGCTTCTTCCAGAAGGTCTTGCCACAAAACGCTCGCGAGGATGTAGTGGTTACGTTACCCAGCGCGTCCTCTTGCATGTCCAGTGCTTCCACACACTGCACCTGCACATTGGTTTCAGGATCGTTAAGCCCCATCGGCAGGGTCTGACGCTGGACACCGAATCGATCATAGATATCCAGCAAAACGGTAGTTCCGTCGGCATCGAGCACCTTGCCGTTCAAGGCCCCCATCCGATGGAACTCGTGAGTGGCGTCCAACTGCCGCCGTGCCTTGTCCAGACGCTTGTTGACGACGTCCTGCACCGCCTGCAGTTCGGTCTGCGTACCGAAGGCCCGAATGCCCTGAATTTCGTCAGCCTTGATGGTGAAGCGCTCAGGCAAGTGGACGGTGTTGAAAGGCAACAGCACGCGCTTGCTGCCGTTGACAACCAGGCCAGAGGTACCACGCTCACCCGCTGGCACCAGGGCCAACTTGTCGCCGTCCTTCTCGATTTGAACGGTCAGAGTTGTCACACCCTCCTCTTCGAACAGACCGAGACTGGCAAGACGACCCGGGACAAACTCTTGCTCGTTGATGGCAGCAGTCAAAGCGGCCACTCCGAAAGCATCATCTTCAAAAATGGCGATGTCAGCCATGTGCGTACTCCAGAAAGTAAAAAACCCGCTCATGGCGGGATCAGAAAGAAAGAGCTGTGAGCGCTAGCGAACGATGATGAAGTGCGCCGCCAGGTCCTTTTCAGCAGCCAGGTCAAACCCCGTCAGCAGGTTTTCGCTGACCTCGGCCAGACGCACTACAGCACGGCCGCGACGACTGACTTCGGACTCGCCAAGCGAGGCGTAGAGGATGCATACCGCGTTCTCGCTGCCGTCTTCAGCAACGGGGTTGTAAGGTGCGAACTCGCCCGTAGCGGTCACCATACCTAGAACCTGGCCGGCAATCAGAGCGGGCCCCGCCACGACGTTGATTGCTTCGCGGGAGATCTTTCCCGCACCTTCAGACAGTAGAAACTCACCGGCGTGAACCGGTTCACGATGGATGTTGCTCATGATCATGCTCCTTTGCGGGCGGCCTGCCGGCGGGCAGACCAGATGTTGGTGGGGTTAGGCAGCTGTGCTTTGACTTTTTGTGGCTCGTCCTCAGCGAGAGGGAGACTGTTATCGATCTCGAAGCCTTTGCCACTGCCCACCAGCTTGTCGAACAGCCGCGCTCGAACCGAGGCGACATCCAAACCGGCCGCGACGTACTCGGCGCTGAACTCAGGCAGTCGTGCGGCAACGCACAAATCGTTTACGGCTTTGGCGCGAGCCAAACCCGCCAGGACGATGGCCTCGCTTTCCAGCTTGGTCGAGTTGAGCAGCGGCTCGATCAGGTTGCTGATACCACCCTCCGCACAACGCTGGGTGATCATCAGGGCCAACTTGGCCGACACCGCTACAGGGAATTCCTGGGGCGGATCAGTAGGTTCAAGCTCCAGCTCGATATCCGGCTCAGGCGGCTCGTCCAGTTGAGCGAGCAATTCAGCCGGGGCATGCTGGTAACGCTGCAGCACGGCGCCCTGCCCCAGACACGCCTTGACCTTCACCCCGTCGCCCACCTCGTCGGCCAGCCCCAGGGCCACCGCTTCGTTGGCGGTCAGCCAGGTTTCAGCCGCCACCAGACGCCGAAGCTCGGCTTCGTCGATGTCCGGCGCCTTGGCCTTGTAGGCCGCGATGATGGCCTCCATGGTTTGATCCAGGACGTCGGCCACCTTGCGGAAGTCTTCGGCGCCCCCTACCGCGTAGGTCCATGGGTTGTGGATCATCAGCATGGCGTTGGAGGCGATGACCACACGGTGCGCCCCGCAGACCGCGACACTGGCTGCGCTGGCCGCCAGGGCATCGACACGGCCAGTGCAACGCTCACCCAGACGGGACAATGCGTTGTGCATCGCCAGACCATCGAACAAATCGCCGCCGATGCTGTTGAACGCCGCAATAACCGGCGAAACGCCGTCATCCATGGCGCGCAGATCCTGCACGAACTGATTGGCGGTGATGCCCCAGGTGCCGATCTCGCCGTAGACGAACACTTCAATAACCCGCTCATCGACTTCGCCGCTCTCCTGCATGGCGTACCAGGTCTTGTCCTGGATGTTCACCCGCTGGCCGGCTCTGTTGTAAATGCGCGGAAGCGCTGGTTTGCTCATGATTGCTCCTTGTCGTCCGTAACCTCGACGGCTTCGTGCGTGTTGTAGTTGAGGCCCAGCGCTTGGGCCCTGGCGTTGTCGGCAGCGTTTTCCGCGTCGACGGTTTCGGCGTCATAACCGGTACGGGTGACCATTTCGCTGCGTGAGGCGAAGCCGGCTTGTACTTCCATACGGCGGGCCTGCACGTCCTGGACGGGCTGAATGTAGGCCCAGCCTTGCGGCACCCAGCGTGTGCGTAGGTATTCGCGGCGCCGTTTGGCGTAGTCGTCCAACACCAAGGCACCGGACAAGACCGCCATGTCCATCCAGGCAGCGCGGATCGGGCGGCAGAGCTGATGCACATACACGCCGAATTGCAGTTGTTCCAAGCGGCGCCGGAACTCGTTCAACACGACGCGCAACGCCCGGTCATTCACTTCGCGCATATCACCAGTGAGGATCTCGTATGGCGTACCGGTGCCCGCCGCTGCAGCCATCAGTTGCTGACGCATGAAGTCCGGGTAGTTGTTACCGGCGTCCGGTGGCTTGGAGAATTCAACCTCTTCACCGGGCCCCAGCTCCTGCATGGTGCCGGGCTCCAGCGCGACCATGGGCGTGAATCCGTCACGGTCAAAGCTCAGCGGCTCGCCGGTAACGGGATCCCTTGGCACGGGGCCAGAGTCCGGCGCCGGGCGGCTGATGAAACCGGCAAAGAGGTTTGCAACCTCCTGCCGGAACAGTACCGCGTCGTCATAGTTATCCAGGCTACGCAGGCGTTTGAGTACGGGAGACAGGCGCGGTACGCCCCGCAATTGCCCCGGCTCCACCGGTTCGAAGATGTGCAGCACCTGCGATGCCGGCACCCGTACCAACTGGTTGTAACCCGCGTTCAGCGATACGCCGTCGCGGGGGTGCGACAGGTACATCCAGTAGGCCACCCGCTTGCCATCCGGATTGAACTCGATGCCAGCACGAATGGCGTTGCCGGTGCGCGTGGTCTCGAATTTGTCGTGGGGCACGAACTCCGGCGCGAGGATCTGCACCTGGAGTGGCACCGCCAGCCCCTCGTCCAGGCGCCGTGGTCGTAAGCGGACAAAGCATTCGCCGGAAGTCTCGACGGTACGAGCGACCAGCGCCTGCTGCCCGTAGAAGTCGGTGTGCTCATCGGCGTCCGACTCGTCCACCCAGTCATCCCATAACAACTGCAGCAACTTGCGAAGCGCGTTGTCTTCGGTGTTCGGCCTGGGCGTGATGCCCGTGCCGATCAAGTTGCTGACGCGTTTGTCGATGACGTTGAAGGCATACGGATCGTTGCGTACCGCTGCCCTCGACCGGCCGCGCAGGTTGCGCAGTGCCGGTGTGTTGATGCTGTTGATTCCGTTGTCGGGTGCATCCCAGCCAGTGGATCGGCGACCCTCTCCGGCGCCTTCGTAACTGGCCTTGATGTTCGACGGCAACAAGAATCCGCTACGGCTGAGCGTCGGAAAGTGTCGGGCCATCAGACTCCTTTGCCTCCGTGATAAAGCCGGACTACGCGGGAGCGCGGCCCGGCCGAGTTGACCAGAGAGGTGCGGATCTCGTCGCGAGCCTTGATCAGCTCGTCGACGGTGCGGTACTCCACGGTGCGGTCGGTGTAGCGCACGACTTTCTCACCGCGAGCGATGGCCGCCTCAACCGCGTCGAGGTGCTTCTGTGTAAAGGACATATCAGCGTCTCTTCAGATAGCCGCTAGTGGAGCTGCGGCGTTGAGGGGGTGATGCAGCGGGTCGTGGTTGAGCCGCTTGAGCGACAGGTTGCGGTGTTGGTTGTGGCATGGCCGCCGGAACCGGCTGAGTGACTCGCTCGCCCTGCACAGGCTTGATTCCCAGCGCATCATCGAATAATCCAGACTGCGCCAGGGCCTGACGGACCCGCTCCCAGTCGTGTTCCTTGTAGCGGTTGATACCCAGGTAATGCGCCATGGCAAGGCAGTACACCATCAAGTCGAGGGCTTCGTTGCGCTCGGCCTTGCCCTTGACCCATTCGATGCGTTTGTGACCCCGCACATACCGGGCGACCTTGCGCTCGGCTACGCACTGCGCGAAGAAGTCGTCCGGCAGGTCGCTGGCAAAGTGCAACGCGCCCGGACCGGACTCGAACGGGTAGCGGTTGTAGATCCAGTCTTTCGCCGTGTCGGTACCGACAAACCACAGCTCCGCACCGTTGCGTTCGGTCTGGCCTTTCCAGGTCACATCCACCATGGATGGCCGCTGGGCAATCACCGGCTTGCCGGGCTTGCTCGCGCCCTTGATGGCGAACACGTTTCGCCAGCGGCGCACACGGCAGAACTGATAGACCTCGTCGGTGTGATGGCCACCGGAGTCGACAGCCGTTGCCAGAATGCCCAGGCCAACGCCGCACGGATGCCGGTATTTGGCCTTGAGCAATTCATCCAGCGCCGCCCAGGTGCGATCATCTGCCGGGTCGCCTGCGACGATCTGGTAGTCAATGACCCAGCGCTCCATGCCGACGCCCCACCCCATCGCCATGAACTCCAGGCGGTTGGCCTGGACGTCAACGGCGCCGGTGATCATCAGCACGCCGGCCGGCATCGAGCCGAGGGTGAAGTTTTCCAGGCGTGCCCGGTGCTTCAGGGTATCGGCCTTGGTTTGCTCCTGGGCGCTGTCCCATACCTTCGCCAAACGGGTGTTGTAGAACACCTGCATCGGTTCAAGGTCGCCCTTGGCCTGGGCTTTTTTGGCCTTTTCGAACTGCTTGGCGAGGGACTTCCAGTCCATCCAGCCGAGCGGTGAATACAAGGCGTTGAGGGTAAACCCCACCGTCTCGCCGTCACCCTCGGCATGGGCGCGCCATTCGCCTTTGGCGAGCATCTCGGCCTTGTGGTACTCCTCAATCAACACGTCACAATCAGGGCCTGCGCACTGGTAGTGCACCACGCTGAAGTCCCGCGAGTAGTGCAGGCGTTCCCATTCCAAGGTTTGCATGTGGCCGCAGGTGGGGCACGGGACGTAGTAGTGACGCTGGTCGCTGCCCTCGAACAGGTCGGAGATCCGCGAGGCACCTTTGATGGTTGGCGAACTGGAGAAGTAGAACTTGGCATTGCGACCGAACGTACTGCCCCGCGTTTCCGCCAGCTCGACGGGGTCGCCCTCCTCCCCGATGTCCACTTCCCAGCGGTCGATCTCGTCGCCGTAGATGTAGCGCGCCGACAGCTCCGAAAGGTTGGCCGCAGAGCCGGCTGTGGTGACGTACAGCGAACCGCCTTCGAACTCCTTGGTGTCCATGGTGTTGCGTGAATCTCGCGAGCGGCTGGAGGCCACCCGTTCGCGCAGGACCGGCGTGGCCTTGATGGTCTTGCCGATCCGCGAGGAGACTCGCTTCGCCAAGCCCAAGCTCGGCAGCAGAGTCAGGATGTTCGACGGTGCCATGTGGATCAGGCCGCCGATCCAGTTCAAGGCGATCTGGGTTTTCATCAACTGCGAGGCGACCATGGTCACCACGCGTTTACTGGGGTGAGCCGGTGACAAGCAACGCATGGGTTCGCGTGCATACGGTGTACGCGACGTGCGGTACTGGCCGGGCTCGGCGGCGCCGGTGTCACGCGGGATGCGCATGTATTCGTCGGCCCATACATCGATCCAGACATCCGGGTCGGGACGCAGCCCACGGAAATACGCCTCGCGGTACACCTCTGCACCGTCAGGGATTTCCGTGGGCATAGGCTCAACTCGTGTTCAGGGCGTGCTCAAAGTCCGCCGAGGACAGGCGCTCCGCGTCCTCCAGCGTGCGGCGTAAGGCCGCCGTCAGGTGTTTTTCGATTTCCCAGGGGTCAGTCATGACCGCCAGCTCCGGCGCCAGTTGTGGCGGCATGCCAAACAGCTGATCGCGTAGAAGGCGACCCGCGTTGTAGGCACCCAGTTTCACAGCGGGTAATGCAACCAGTGACCCCTTGGCTTTGTGCAGCTCGATTTCCGCGAGCTGGGCCAGGTTGTGCTCGCGCAGTGCGCGGGCTTTCTGGAAGTCCGGGAGCTGCCCCGCAGGGGTGTTCGCGGGCGGCGGCGCAGCCGTGTAAGTCGGCTCAACCGAGGTTGAAAGCTGGCCGTACACGTCACGCTGAATCCGGTCCTGCTGGTGACGCTCGGCGACGGCGGCTTTGCTCGGGTCGGCGGTGTCGCGAATCAACGCTTCGCTGGCCTGAACATCGACTTGTTTGCCGTCGGCACTGAGCACCAGCCGGTTGTTGTTTTTCAACCAGGTGATGTAACTCGGTGCCCTGCCGATCCGGGCCGCGAAGGCGCTCTTCGACAGGTACTGTGGTTCTGTCATGAGCCCTCCTTTCAACGGCTTTTCAATGCAGACCTTTCAATTTCAACGGGTTGAATTTCAGTAAGCTGGCAACCCTGCCGCTAACGCTTTCCCGCGGGTTTGCGACCCCGTACCCCAGGAAAAACGGCAGGGTCCCCGGCGCCATAATCACCCCTGCCCGCCAGCGGTAGGTGGTGCCTCTGCTACACCCAGCCGCTTGGCGGCCCAGCGTTCGTAAAGACCGATGGCAACATCAGCACCGGCCATCGCCGTCAGGCTTCCCAAGGCGCCTGCTGTCCAGAGCGACATGCCGGCGGCGATCATCAACATCATCGCCGACACCCCGCAGACAACGCAGCCACCGGACCGCAGTGCCAGGCGCCTCAACAACACCCAGCCCCGCGCCCCGTCCTTGTCGGCCCGCCACATCTCCCCCGATACGCCACCGACCAAGGCCAGGAGAATTACTAACCAGATCGGCATTTCTGCCAGCGCTTGCTGCTCGTTCGTCATTGCCCCGCCCCTTAAATGCAAAAACCCGGCGCAAGGGCCGGGTTTGGTGTGTGGTGACTGCCGCTTTATGCGGTCGCACCTATCGAAGATGAGTACTTTTTACAGGTCGATTCCGGTGGCAGCAAGCCTGTTTTAATGCCACCCGGTGAATGTCTGGTGAACGCCTAGGCAATGTCGGCGAATATCTTTATTGCGGCTTCCAGCGCCTGGGGCGCGGTCCTTCCTGTCCCACTATCTCGCGTCGAAGTAGGACAGCTACAGGCGCCTAGAATCGGGGCCTGCCCCACTGTCCTACCTTATTTCCTCTTCTCTCACGTAAAGAGAAAAAACTAAGAACACGCCTGCGCGCCATGGGCGCGTATGCGCTCCCGCTACGCTCACACATGGGCGGGACGTGCGGGAAGGTTGGACAGTAGGACAGACCAACAACAGCGCGGCCCGCGCTTGTCCAACTGCAACAAACAGCAGTGGGACAAGGCGAGCCGGTAGGACAGCCACGGACGCAGAAAGGATCAAGCAGCGATCCCCATCAACAGCCCATAGATGCAAAGGTGCGCGTCGTGCAGACGCTGGTAGTACGTGTCACGCCCGCAGCCGCAGTGGGCATATTTCAGGCGCATGTCGGTGTCCTGGTTGCAGTAGTGCTCTCGAACGATCTGTTCATGCGCCGTATCGAGGTGCTTGGTCACAATCAGTTCGATATCCAACGATCCTTCCAACGGCGCACGGAACGCCCGCCGGCCTCGAATCAACTGCCCATTGCTCTCCATCATCATGGCGACCATGTTCCCACCGGCAAGACCGCCGGCACTGAGGTCGCTGTGCAGCTCTTCGGCCCATTTGCGCAGCCGCGCATCGATCTCCTTAATCATCGAAACATGGCTCCTCGACCGGCTGCACTTTCAGATTCGATGCCCTGCCCCAATCTTGTGGCTTCTTGTAGCCCCAGGGCCGGACACCACTCTTAGGCAAAGCAGGCAGCCGAACTTTGCGCCAACCCAACCGGTGCATGATCGCCCCGACTCGCATCTGTTCTGGTTTGCCCCAGTGGCCGAAGTCCAGCTTCAAAGCACCCAGGAGAATGTCGGTGCCGGTTGCGGTCTCGCCAATCTGAGACTCTTCGAGCCAAGCCAGGATGGGGCCTTCCCACTCATCCACCACAAAGCGCTCTTCCTGGGCCTCGGCGAACAATGGCGCCTCCTCCCGGTTGACCCACCAGATATCGCCGGACTGATAGCAAAACATCGCCTCGGCCCACAGCTGGTCGCGGATCTCGCGCAGTTTCTCCAGGTCGACCTTGGTACAAGCCACCGGCCAATAACGCCGGTTGCCCGTGGCATCCTTCAGGTATTCGTCCTGGTTCGTCGTACCCACGAAAACACACTGGCGTGGCACGTCCATCGTTCTGCGGCCGTAGCTCTCGCGGTAGGTGTCAGTCGAGGCCGAAAAGAACTGCTTCGCCTTGGTGGACTCGGCCTTGTTGAAACTGTCCAGTTCACCCAGCTCAACGATCCACTTGCCGCGAATCGCCTGGAACCCGTCCTTGTCGCCCAAGGCGAAGGGGGTATCCATAAACCAGGCACCTCCCAGCACCGACATGGCCGTGGATTTACCGGCGCCCTGTGCGCCTTCGAGGATCATCACTGAGTCAGCCTTGCAGCCCGGCTGCATCACCCGGCCGACCGCCGAGACCATCCAGCGCTTACCTACCTTGGAACTGTAATCCGTCGGGGCTACGCCCATGATGTCTGTCAACCAGGTGTCGAGCCGGGGTACCCGATCCCACTCCAAGCCATTCAGGTAATCGCGTACAGGGTGAAAGGCATGGTCATGCGCGACAACACTGACAGCCTCGATAACGCTGCTCGCCTTGACCCGCAGGTTGTACTGTTGCGCGAGCCACTTCATGACCAGCATGTCATCAATATCAGCCCAATCGCCGACACCGCCGCCATATGGGGCAGCACGCAGCTTGACGATCTTGGAGCTGAACGCACTGAAGCCAATCACACCGGCCCAACGTTCGTCGTTGCCCAGGATCAGCTCTACGTTTTGCATGTGCGCGATCAACATGCCGTTTTCCGTGCGGGCCAACTGGTCTTTCCAACCGCCCGCTGCAGGTGGCTTGACCACCGCCAGTACCTGGCGGCGCACCGCCTCCAATCCTTCAGCACAGTGCAGGTCGTTGAAGTCGGTCCACTTGTCCTCTCGCTCAACCGAAAAGATAGGGCCGACTACCTGACCACCTACAACCGTAGCCGCGTTGTTGGCCTTCTCTGCACCTGGATTCCAGGGATCGCCATTCGGGCGCTTGGTTTTCCAGTCATCATCCCGGCAGATGATTAGTGGACGCCCCGGGAACCGCTCGCGCATTGCCTTGGACACCATCATGAGGTTGCCCGCATCAAAGGCAATGGCGACCGTCAACGAGGTCGCCATGTGCAGGCTTGCACCGGTGGCATAGCCCTCACACACCAACACCGGCTCGCCCGGCTCAGGGTGCGGACCAATGAGGTGGAAGGCGCCTTCCTTCGCCATCCCATAGGGCCAGTAAGACTTGTCGCGGCCGGTGTCCTCTTGCTTCTCGGGGAATATCACTTGTAATCCGACGATCTGGTCCCGAGCGTTTTGCATGGGCACCAAAACCGCGCCGGAGCGCGGAGCATAACGAACACCCAGGCCCACGATCTGCTTTCGATCCAGATAGACGCTACGGCCTTTCTCGGGCATCCGCTTGAACAAACCAGCGGCACGGTTAGCCGCTCGACGGGCAGCGTTGGCAGCCTTCTCGGCGGCCTTGCGCTTGGCTTCCTCCTGACGAGCGCGCATGACTTCACGCTCTTCAGGAGTCATCCGGCCGGGCTTTACCTTGATCTTCTGCGTTTCACCTGTACGCCAGTCGCCGAACGCACCGAAGATCAGGGTTTCGCCCTTCTCGGTGTGGTGCTCGTGTAGAACGTACCAGCCGTTTTTCTCTTTGCCCTTATCCAGGGCGGTCTTGCATCGAGTCAGCTTGCCGTAAATCAGCGGCTGCGCGGGATCCAGACCAAAGTCCGCAAATTGATTCAGCACGTCATCGAGCATGACGAGCCTCCCGCATCTCGTCGATGGACTGACAGTTCACACACTGCGTGCAGCCCTGCTGGGCCAGTCGCCGTGCCTCGGGGATCGGATCATCGCAGCTTTCACAGAACAACAACGAATGCCCAGGCAATGCCGGCTTGAACGCACTGCGAGCAGCAAGCGCCTGATCGATGCGCTCCTGCACCAGGTCATTGGCGAAATCAGCAATGTCAGCCACGGCCGTCACCCCGCGTTGTGTGGTTGACGTACGTGGCGCGGTTGAACAATCCCAGCAGCCCCTGGATACCTCGAAACACCTGCAGGCGGATCGCGGCCAACTCATGATCGCTGACCACACCATCGCCAATACTTTTGGCCCAGGTATCGGCCAGGTCAGCCACCTGCCGAAAATACTCTGCAAGACCGATGGTCAGGGTTTCCGGCATGTCAGTGGTGTACACCTCAGACAGCTCATGCCAGATCGTATCGCCGACCAAGGCATGCACCGCATCCAGGATGCGTCTGTCCTTCGTCAGTTCGAGGATCTCGCCAAACTCTTGGATGTTCACCGAGTGACTGGGGTGCGTGGGGGACAGCTTGTGCTGCAGGGTGGTGGGGTTTCGGCCGGTGGTGGCGGCGATTGCAGCGGCACCACCTGGGTAATCCCGTGCGGCGTGGTAAAGCGCCAGATCGAGCGGCAGGACTTCCCGCTGTGCTCGTTCGACGCAACTTAGAGCGATTCGGCTCATGGCATTAATCCTTATAAGTTGCCAGTGCCGCGCGACATGCAGTGGTGATACATTTGCCGCGTGGCTTGAAAGGGCCCAAACGCCGGCTAGATCTTAGGGATCGACACCGGCACCGTGCCGGGGCGAGCAATCCGTTGCTCACCCCTGGCGCAACAGCTGCCCAATCTGTGGTGGAAAAGGCAGCAACACCAAGGCTTCCGAGCCTTGGGAAAGCGCGATAAAGAGAGGTGGTTTGCATGTGGTGTGCCCGCCTACCTTTATCGCGACCCGGCAGCGCTGTGGTGGTGCGTGCCGGGAGGAACTGGGCGACCTTGGGTCGCCTTTTTTCTAAGCTGCGCGTGCCAGCACAGGCTCCGGAGGAAACACATCATCGAGCGTGCAGGTAGCCCCGAGTCGATTCAGTGCAGCCGTTATGGCGCGACAATCACTCAACCCAGGCATCCGATTGCCTGACTCGTAGTTACTCAAACGAGCCTGCGTCCAACCCAGCACCTGCCCCAGGTCTCTTTGCTTTATTTGTGCCTCTTTCCTGAGGCGAGCGATGTTATTCATGGAATGACTCCTCTAGTCAGCGCAGAGAATAAACACATTACGTGATTTACTCAACACGATAAGTGAGAAAAATATATTTCATTACGTGATAAAAAATCCCCATGGATACTTTAGGCTCACGCATCAAGCGACTTAGGAAACAGAAACGCATCAGCCAGAAGGCTTTAGCGGAGGTCTGCGGCTGGTCGTCTCAATCTCGAATAGGTAACTATGAGAGCGATCTCAGGGAGCCAAACCTGATGGACCTGGCCCTTTTAGCCCCTGCATTAGGGGTTACGGTGGCAGAACTCATTAGCGGCACGAACTCAACACAGTTGGCTTTAGCAGGACATGAAGATGCGTCGATAGCTGTGTCGAACTCTTCCGATGGGGCGGCAAGGCTGATAGGCCCCGCGAAGACAGGAGTGGTGCCAGTGGTAGGCACAGCGAAACTAGGGATGGACGGCTATTTTGAAGCCTTAGATTTCCCGGTAGGCCACGGTGATGGCTACCTGCATATTTTCAGCGATGACCCAAATGCTTATGGCTTGAGGGTAATCGGCGACAGCATGCATCCGCGAATCAAAAGCGGAGAATACGTCCTGATAGAACCGAATAAAGCCTATGTTACCGGCGATGAAGTCATGGTTCAGACTTATGATGGCCGCTCGATGATCAAGGAATTCATCTATCTACGAGAAGGCGTGTATCGGTTCGATAGCGTCAATCAGGACCACAGCCCATTGCACCTGGACCAGCACGAAGTGATGAAGGTCCATCTGGTCGGCGGCATCCTTAAATCATCACGGTTCACGCATGAACCCCAAAAATAATCACAGTACGTGTTGACTTAACAAACACAACACGTGATATTTGCCTCACTCTTCCACCACAGAGCGAGGCAAAACCATGCACACCACAGCATCCCTGCACATCCATCCGGCCGTTGCCGACCTATCCCGCATCTTCGAAGTAAGGCGCCTGGCCCGTATCTACGGCTGCACCTTCATCCCATCCAAACCTAAGCAACATGCCCGTACAGCACCGACTTCCTTCGATCCAAACGACGGAGGCCGGGCAGCATGAGCAAATTCCTGATCGACAACCGCACACTGACATTGCTCAGCGCCCAGGTGAACCTGAGCGGGACTTTCAATCACACCCTTCGGCGACTGTACCGACGCGATGTGTTGGCGTTTCGGCTGAAAGTTGAACGCAACAAGACCGACAGCACCTTCACCGTTGAGCTGGGCTCAGAGCGCCACACGCTGACCGTGCACAACACCAAAAAGACTCACCTGAAGCTCGCCGACTTCATTGAGGAGGTCATCAACGGCCCTTCTGACCTGACAGGCGAACCCCAGATGAAACGACATGCTGAACGCGAGTACGGCGCTTTCAGTAGCCAGCAGCGGGAACAGGTTTACAGACTGGTTTCCACAGGTGGGTTTATCGACCTGGACCTGGGCTTTGAATTGCCGATCCGGCTCGCCGTGCACCGGACACGTACACGCTCGGGCATCACCGTTGTCATGAGCATCGGCGTCAAAAGCCCGCGGACCAAGTGCTTCACCGTGTACGGCACCGACGCCGAGATGTACGAGCAGGTTTGCGAATCCATCAACCACCTGGCTGCGCTGGCGACACCCGCCGCGCACGCAGCTTAGGAGGTATGCCATGGAGCGCAACCTCGAAAAGACCGCCAAACACTTCGGCCTGACCCGACCCGCCCTGATCAAGCTCATGCGTGAGAAAGGCCTGCTCACCGACCGCAACCTGCCGGCGTTTCCCGTTCGTGACCGTGAGTACCTGCGGGTGAAGGACAGCAACTGGTACCACGACACGCTGGGCATGCAGTACAGCCAATCGACACGCGTTCGGCAGGCCGGCATCCCCTGGCTAGCAGAGCAACTGGGCCTCGACCTTCCTGCCATCCCGGCAGACAACCGTGACGTGGCCTAGGGAATACGCCCGCCAGATCATCGCCCTACGCACCCGAGAGGAGCGCAATGCTGCGCTCCTTGAGGTGCCGGAGCATCTGCGCGAGCTGACCAAACGCCATTGCCTGAATGCCTGGAATCACCCGGCCCGAAACAAACGCATGGAGAGCCCAAAGCCTCATGACTAGCCAGCCTCAAAACCCGCTGCGCCTGATGCCAGCACCGGAGACGGCCACCGTCGAGCTGCTGTATCGCACCTTCGGCGACGTGCTTATCCCCCTCGAAAAGCTGCGCGTGCAGTACTTCCGCAACCTCAACGAGCAGTCATTTGCAGCCGAAATCACCAGCGGCCGCATTCAACTGCCCGTGACCACGCTGGACAGCAGCCGCAAAGCACCGAAGTACGCGCACATCCGCCACGTCGCGGCACTGATCGACATCCAGGCTTACAAGGCCGACGAAGTCCACGCGAAGGCCCAGGCCGACGCAACTGAAGAAACCCAACAGTAAAGGCTGCCACCACCAGCCACCCAAAACCACCAGGAGCACACCACATGACTGCAATTCAAATCTATGCACTGATAGCAATCGCCCTATCGACAAGTGCCGTCTATTGGATCGCCTACCGGAACGGCTTCAGCAATGGCCGCACCGAGGGCTACAGCGAAGGCTATGACGTCGGCGGCTGCGCTGGATTTCAAGACGGAATGGATGAAGGCAAAGCCATTCAGCGCTCTGACAACTGGGAAGAGATCCGCAACCTTGAGCACACCCTCAATCAGGCCAGAGACCAACACAAAAAACTTTACGCCCATTACGAACGCGCTTTGGCGGCCTCGAAACTCGGGGAACCTGCTCGCCAGACACTACTTGATATTGCGGAAAAGCTGCGGATAGCTGCCGCCACATTCAACGCACTGCGTACCGGCAAGGCCATCACTCGCGAAACAACCACTCTTCGCGACCAGGCCCTCGCCATGGCTGATTTACTTAAATCCGTCGAGATAAAAGTCGATGCAAAGGTTGAAATAGCGCCTGGCAGTAGTTTTCTCAGAACTGACGACGCAAAAAAAGCTTCCCTGTATTTCCAGCAAGAACACCAAGCAAACGCCACCACCAAGCAGAAAACTGTAGGGGGTGCTGCGTGAGCCGCCACACCCCAATGTTACGCCTGACTCCACAGGCTGCAGGTGAGCTGCACCAGCAACACGCCAAAGCCACCGCCGAACTTCGCGAAGTGACTCGATTCCGCAAAGAGTTCGACCGGCAACTGTCGCTGTTGATAGGCTACGACGCCCTGCGCAAGTTGCACAAGGACACGCAGAACGCCCTGCTGCTCGCCGACCTGGTCAAGGAGGCAGCATGAACTGGATCCTCACCCAAACCGGCAAACGCTTTGACCTGTTCGAGCCGGACGCCGACATGATCGACCCTCGGGACATTGCCCACTCGCTGGCTCACCTGTGCCGCTTCAACGGCCACACCCGCGAGTTCTACAGCGTGGCCCAGCATAGCTGTCTGGTTGCGGATCTGGTGCCGGCTGAGCACAAGCTCGCCGCCCTCCTCCACGACGCCACCGAAGCCTACATCGGCGACATGGTGCGGCCGCTCAAACAGTGGATGCACGCCTACCAGGACGTCGAGACTTGGATCTGGGACCGCATTTGCACCCGCTTCAGCCTCGATCAGGACCTGCCGGTATCCGTCACCCAAGCCGACCTGATCGCCCTGGCCACCGAACGCCGCGACTTGATGCCACCCGACCCTGCTATCTGGGATTGCCTTATCGGCATCGAACCCACGCCCGAACGCATCCGGCCGTGGTCACCCACCGAAGCCCGGCTCACCTACCACCAGCGCCTGATGGACCAACTCGCTATCGAACACCGGAGGAAAGCGGCATGAAGCAAGCACAGAACCACACCCAATCCCAGGCCGCTTTGCTCCGCAGCGCTAGCAGGGTCGACGCGCCTGTAAAAAACAGTCTCTGCTGCGAAGCAGCAGGCATTACTGCTCTTCCCAGCAGCACCACCGAGGCGCTTATACCCCACGAAAAGCTGCGCGGGGCAGCGCACACGGAAGCAACGCTAGTCGCTCAGGATCGCCCGCTCGCGCAGCCTGCCGTGGGGTATACGCACGGAGGCAACGTCGCATGAACAACGAACAACGCCAACAGATGCTCAAGCTCGACTTTGCTGCAGACGCAGCAATCGCAGCACAGCGTAACTTCATGCAACAGGTCTATCCCCATGGCTGTTTGGTGAGGGTTCACCACTCTCGAGGGGCCTTTCAAGCACGCGTAAAAAACCACGACAGAAATGGACATCAACTGACCGTCGTGAACTGCGTGACTGGGAAATCAACCTATGCATACCCCTGCAGCAGCCGGACCAACACGTATCGCGGCGAGCCATGGGTGTCTTGTGTTGAGTTTTTGGAGGGACCGGAAGAATGACAGCCTTTTCCCAAACTCCAATCACCACTGCCGTCATCACGCAATTCGGCATCGACCTCATGGGCAAGATCCGCGTCGACTTGTTTGCAGGTGGTGGAGGCGCAACCATGGGCCAAGAAATGGCCACGGGCAAAGCCGTCGATATCGCGATCAACCACAACCCCAAAGCCATCAGCATGCACAAGCGAAACCACCCAGGCGCAGAGCATTACATCTCGGACGTCTATGAGGTGTGCCCCCGAAAGGCGACACGAGGCCGCCCCGTCGCACACCTACACGCAAGCCCCGAATGTACCCATCACAGCCTTGCCGCCGGAGGTCAACCACGCAGCAGTGCCAGCCGCTCCCTGTCGTGGGTCACAGTCAAGTGGGCCGGACAGGTCAAACCCGACCTCATCACTATGGAAAACGTCTGGCAGATCCTGCAATGGGGCCCCCTGATCGCTAAGCGATGCAAAACCACCGGCAGGGTGGTTCGACGCGATGGCAGCGTGGCCGCACCAGGCGAACGCGTTCCGGTTCAGGATCAATACCTGGTGCCTGATCCGAAACGTAAGGGCAAGACCTGGCGCCGCTTCCTGCAGATCCTCAAGAACATGGGTTATGACATTCTTCATGGAAAGCTAAAAGCCTGTGATTTTGGCGCCGCTACCACACGTGAACGCCTGTACATGGTCGCTCGATGCGATGGCAAGCCACTGTATTGGCCGGAGCCGACCCACTTCAAGGCCCCCGCAAAAGGCCAAAAAGCTTGGCGTAACGCAGCCAGTTGCATCGACTGGTCAATCCCCTGCCCGAGCATCTTCCTGACGAAAGAAGAAGGCCGTGCTGCTGGTGTACGCCGGCCATTGGCAGGCAAGACCATGGAGCGTGTGCGTAAAGGTGCCCTTCGCTATGTGGTCGATCATGCTGACCCGTTTATCGTAAGCGTCAACCATTCAGGCAACGACATAGCTCGATGCCAGTCGGTGCAAGATCCGACCAAAACCATCACTGGCGCGCATGGCTTCGCCCTGGTGACGCCACATGTCGCGCCCTTCCTCACAGAGCACGCCAACGCAACATCCCAGCGGACCATGCCAGCTGATGCACCGCTGGGGACAATCTGTGCGCAGGTAAAGGGCGGGCACTTCGCGCTCGCCGTCGCCTACATCGCACAGCACAACGGTGGTTTCAACGAAACGTTGGGACGGCACCCAGACCAGCCTCTGACAGCGATAACCACCACGGGCAGCCAACAACAGTTGGTGACCGCTAATCTGCTCACCCTGCGCAAGAACTGTGTGGGCAGCGCAATGGATGAGCCGATCTCAACGATCTGTGCCGGCGCAGAACATCACGCGCTGCTCGAGTACACACTCGCACCAGACGTGGAGGAAGGCGCTCTGCGCGTTGCCGCTTTCCTGATGGGGTATTACGGCACCGACAACATCTACGACCTGCGCGACCCGGCCGCCACGATCACCACACGGGATCGACTGGCCCTGGTTACCGTGGTGATCAAGGACACGCCATACGTCATCGTCGACATTGGCATGCGCATGTTGACGCCTCGGGAGCTTTACCGTGCCCAGGGCTTCCCGGACAACTATGTGATTGACCATGGGCACGACGGGCGGAAGTTCAGCAAGAAAGACCAGGTACTGATGGTGGGTAACTCTGTATCACCATGGCCGATGATGGCTCTGATCGGCGCCAATACAGATCGGGCCGATTATGAGTTGATAGAGGTGGCGGCATGACCACCCTTGATCGTTATTTGAAGGAGGTAGAGGTACTTGCGGTAACGTCGCTCTCACACGCCACACTCTGGCGAGAAGTGAAAGCAAAACGGTTCCCGGCTCAAGTCCGTATTTCACCAGGGCGAGTCGGCTGGAGAGCATCAGAAATTGCATCCTGGCAAGCGGATCCAACAGATTGGCAAGTGAAGACAGCAGCTTGAATTCAATTGCAGTGTTGGACAAAACAGTGCGGAGGCGCTACATATGGCCTTCGCATTTTTATGTTCGGATAGCCTTATGACAAGTGAAACCATAGTCGAAACTACCGAGGTTTTATCGCAATCTTTCGCTGAGTTCCTAGAAGCCTCCCCACCAAATCAGATAGCGCACATCCATGACTTAATGGATTTGAAGTGGAATGGTGGCAGCCAGCACTATTACTTAAAAACACCTGAAATACAGATTCATTGTTCAGAAGAGTCTTGTAATGGCGTTCGTTTTCATCGCTGCATCGATGGAGATAGAACTTCAATAAGAGCGGAAACCACAACTAATTGCTTCATAATCTATCGCTGCTCAAACTGCCAAAAACATAAAAAAATATATGCCATTACGGCTTACAGAGAAGACCAAGAATATAGCGGAACCTTGATAAAGTATGGTGAAAATCCGGTATTCGGCCCTCCCGTTGCAGCAAGACTACTAAAACTAATCGGCCCTGACAGAGATAATTTTTTAAAGGGCAGAAGGTGTGAAAATCAGGGTTTGGGGGTCGGAGCATTTGTTTATTATCGGCGTGTAGTGGAACACCAAAAAAATAGAATATTTAAAGAAATCGTAAAAGTATCTGAAAAAATTGGCGCTCCGAAAGAAAAGGTAGACATCCTGAACGCCGCTCTACTGGAAACCCAGTTTACAAAAGCACTAGACATGGCAAAAGATGCGATGCCCGAAAGCTTACTTATTAACGGCCACAGCCCACTGAAACTTTTATACAGAGCATTGAGTGACGGAATCCATAATCTTTCTGATGAAGACTGTCTAGGCTACGCGGCCAGCGTTCGCGTGGTGCTCGGCGAACTATCAGACCGCTTGTCACAGGCTCTTAAGGACGAAGTAGAAATCACCAACGCCCTCAATCGATTATTGACGCCGAAGTAGAAATTACAGTGCCTAACCTCCACCCTTGTTGATTTTGGCCTCTGTTTCCAACCATGAGGCCCAAAGATCAAGGGCGGTCAGTTTTTCTTTAAAATAGTCGTAGCGGTCATAATGCTTTGATGAGACATCTGAAAACGCATGCCCTTGGATGCGGTCCCGAATTTCCTTGCTAATGCCCGCTACGCCCATCAAGGTTTTACAAGTCCTGCGGATATCCCTAAGAGTGAACGGCCCTGTGAAACTATCTTTATTCCTTGAATAAAGCTTAGTGACTGCTCTCGATAGCGAATTAGTATGTATAGAATCGTTTAGGTCCTTGCCAGCGAATGGATACGGATCGTTGGCAGTGATCATGGATAATCGTTTCAAGCAGGCCAACGCCAAATTATTAAGCGGCACAACATGCGCGGTGCGCTCCCCCGCTTTGCCTTTTGCATCCCTAATCAACATGTGATCCTTGTGGTACATACTCCGGTCCGAGGCCAGCAACTGGGTGGGCCTCTGGCCCCCCGTTGCGATTAGAAACTTGATTAACTCAGATGTCACGATACTAAGTTCTTCCGGCAGCAGGTTCCAAAGCGTGCCCAGCTCCTTAGCCGATAGCGCTCGCTCTCCCGGCTTCTCCCAATCCTTCTGCACCGGCACACCAGCGACAGGGTTGTGCTTGAGCCCGAACTGAATCCCTTCTTTCAGATATTCCCGAGGATTGTTCTCCTGATTGAGCCCGTGCTGAAACGCCGCATGTAGCCTGGCTCTGACTCGGTTCGTAAACGTAGTCACACCATCCTGAATCATCTTCGAAAGGATGTCTTTAATGTGGCCAGGCTCCACCAGCGCTGCCGGCAGCTTCGCAATCTCAGCATGCGGCTCAGTGACGTACTTCTTGAACGACCATTTCACATCATCGTGCGAGGCTGCACCCTCGGCCTTAAGCTTTGCCACATAGGAATCGAGGAGCAACGAGAGCGAACCACCAGAAGCATCTGTCTCTGCAGCCTCACTGCACAACAGCCTCGCATCAGATAAGGACAAATCCGGCCAATTGCCCAGTTTCTTTCGGCGGATTTTCTGCTGGACATAGCGAACGTAATAAAGCTCTTTGACTCCAGTGGTTTTGACCTTGACGACAAGAACACCGCTGCCGCGTGAGCCGCGCTTATCGGATCGGGTGTAGTCTGCCTCGCCGGGTTTTAGCGATCGTATCTGTTTGTCTGTAAGCATATGCTAAGGTGTCTGTTCGAGGTGTCTGTTGGCCGGAATCAACAGCAGATTACCTGATACGAACCGATACTAGAATCCCATATTTATGTGATTGTTTTATAAGGATTTTCAGCACAAACCGAGACACCTTAGTATTTTCTGATACTCCACGCGATTCAGCTTCCCAAGCTGATAACGAGGGTTCTTATTGGACACGTCGTTTTAGTGCACCTTGAAGGCAAGAAAAAGCGGGTATAGTTGAATGGTACAACTATAGCTTCCCAAGCTATCGGTGAGGGTTCGATTCCCTCTACCCGCTCCACCTTCCAGCCAGCGTTTACGGGCCTTTCAGGGGCTTTCCCCAAGCCCATCAAAGCCTCATCGCAGCCCTCCAGCTCTGCTCCCTCAAACCCCTCTAAAAAGCCACCAAAATTTGGTGCACCGTCGACTCCGTCCAAAAAGGCGCATTGACTGACTGTCGCCTTCCTGCTGCCACCCAATACACCCCTAAAAGCTCATTTCGGTGTCAAACCGGGATCGCCTCAGATCTCACCACCGACCCAGAATCTTGAACGGGGAGTGAGCGGACTGGCCAGCTCACCCTCCCAAAAATCCTCCTAGACATCGACCGAACTTAAAACGACCACCCAACACCCAATTCGAAGCTCAGTCGTCCTTCGCCTGCCCGACCTTACTCTCACGCTCACGCTGGCGGTAGCGCTTCACAAAGCTGGCATCGGTCAAATCGTCAGCTTCCAACTCAAGCCCACAATTGACCAAGGACGCCATCGAACGATCGGTCAGTGAGAAGTCATCGGGAATGAAACCGATGTTTTTTACCCTGTTCATATCAAGTTCCGCTTCAAATGTTTTCAAGAAGTCTGCCAGCCCAGGACGAAGAACTACAGTTGCTGCACTCGTAGCGGAGTCATCTGCCACTATTACTGCATTGGCCGCATTAACCCCAATGAGCTCCACCACTTTACTCATAGAGGGCCAGTACTTGAGGTCATACTGATAGGTCAACTTATCCACCATCCCCTTCAAGAGAGACCTGAACAGCCCGTTACTCTCAGAAGCATCTTCAACGACATCCATGATGTGATAGTAAGCATCATTGGTAAAACCTGACATCTCTTTAACTTCAGTGCGACGCGAAAGCAAATCCGAGAGCAACTCTGAAACGTTTGCAATCCGCACATTCAAGTCCGTGAGTTCCTCCCTATCCTTACGAGTTTATTTGATCTTCTCAGGACTCCAAGAGTAAGCCGCCGTGGTGAAAACATCGAAGAACGACTTCAGAGCCCTCGACTATTCAGCCAGCTCGCCATGCAGTTCGACGTAAACATCAGTAAGCTCACTGGTGCGACCCAGCAGACCCTCGATGAGCCGATTATCACTGGGCCAAGTCTCACTTTACAAGTTATATTTATAATCTTCACGCAGTACGTTTTCACACATATCGATTGCATCGAAACGAGCTTTAATATCCATTTTTAATTCCTATGCATAGATGAGCAGATGATAGAGTCTGAACCGCCCTGAGTCGCTACCTATCCGAAAATAATTCCGCTCGTTATAGGTACTAACCTCGAGCATCTGCCATCAACCGCCACCAAAACGGAAGAGCATCAGCAGCACAAACGCCCATGTCCAAACAATCCGACAGCAACTAAGCTGTTCCGCCAAACTCCGTAGCCCAAGCAGCTTTTCTTTACACCCCAGTAAAGTTATTAGGCGAAACATGGGTGGCGGATCGCATCTCTTTCAGTAACACTTAACCTATTCTGCACAGGTAAACGAAATGAACGTGGCCACCTCTTCTCCCGTCGACGACTTGCTCAACCCTGGCGACAGCGCGTCACGCCCCGTCAGGATTCTCGCCGCTGCGGGCAGGATGTTCATTGAGCACGGGTACGAGGGAGCCAGTATGGAGGAGATCGCCAAGGCTGCAGCGGTGACTCGCCAGACCCTGTACAACCGATATCCCGAAGGCAAGGAGTCGCTCTTCGTCGCCGTAGCAGAGCGGATGTGGAAGGCCTTCCCGGTCATGAACGTTGCAACCGATGAGCGCGCGCTGGCCGACCCTAGGAATGGCCTCAGACAGATCGCCACTGAGTTCGCGTGCTTCTGGTCAGGCCCGTCAGCAGCCGACTTCCTGCGTATGGTCATCATGGAAGGTCGACGATTCCCCGTGCTCGCTGACCGCTTTGACGAGGTTATCCAGGCGCCGGCAATGACCGTCATCAGCGACTATCTCGCTGAACTGGCACGCCGAGGTGTCTTGGCAGTTCAAGAGCCTGAGACTGCCGCCCGCGATTTCATGGAAACGCTTGATGGTCGGGTTCTTTGGAAACAGGTCAGAGGCAACAGCGAACCGCTTGCCCGCGAGGAAATCGAGCAGATTGTCGAACGCACAGTAGACGCCTTCCTACGGTCGCTTCGACACTGAGATGCTGCATATCATCAAAGCAGCCCAAAGCACCACAGGCCGAACCCATGCCCCCTGATCAAAGCCCAGATGTCCCGATCAGCCCAGCCCAAGGGCCAGACAGTCCTGAAGCCAGGGAGTAGAGTGGGCATGGCTGCAGAAAAAACGCGTAGCTATGAACAATTACAACGAGCACGTCGAAGCTCATGGCGCGTCTGGCGACGACCAACGGAGCTTCTAGCACCTCATTTCAACTAGGTGCATAGCTGAAGTGGATGCAGACCTAGTCACCAAGGGCATAGGGAAATTAGGGGCGATCAAGACGCTAGAAGTCGTTGAGCTTGTCCAGCGTCCCCTTCCCACTTAGTGAGTTGCCCAAGCCTTCAGCAATTGATTCGAACTGCTGCACAACCTGAGGGTAGTCCCGCTTCGGCGGCAGCGTCCAACTACCCGTCTAGCACTGAAGCGTCAAGAGCCCGAGTTCACCGTCAAAGCGCGCACCTGATTGGCCTAAGTTATTTCTCAGAAAAGAACGGGGTATCCAAACCCAAGAAGTCGGCCATCCAAGCTTTTTCCTCTGCGCTCGGCTCGTATGAGTAAGCTGTTTTCCCCTCTACTTGCTCAGGCAGTTCACGCCAATATCTTGGTTCGCTCACTACATCCAGAAACACCAGCTCACAGGACACATAGCACATCCATATCCCCGAGGTCAGGAATTGGATATTCAATTGCAGCGACTCCTCAGAGCCGGTGTACTCACGAATCGGGGTAAGCTGTTTATGCAAAGAGCCGACATGAGTAAATTCTCGACTTAATAACCCGTAGATTTGGCCGAACGGAGGGAATACGCGCTTCGCGCTGGCAATTGCGCGCGTAGAGTCAAACTTGTGCTCTCGATATTTCTGGAAATCCTCCGAAAACTGCATGAGGTGAAGGGCCACTGCCATGGACTCAATGGCCGAACGGACGACCGGCCCAGGCTGCAGAACGAACCCGCCGCGAAGCATGTATGCTGCGCCAACCATGGAGTTCAGTGAGTTGGAGAGGAGCTCTGCACACGCCATTCGAAGATCATCTTCATCGCGCTCTGCCCTGATCAGCCCCGATGCCCAAATAGCAGAGCAGTGGGCAAATAGCGCGCTCATTTTCTCAAGATCTGCACTGTGTAGCGCATCAAAACTTTTAGCGATTTTATCGGTATCACGGCTTATCTGATTGATAAGCATTGACCTGCGAAATTCGTATATTCGCTTATTTACGGGATCAATAACCGCTGCGCAAGTGTCTGGATGCTTTTCCCACATATGCCAATCCTTTTACGGTAAGAAATTTCCAGCATCGATATTAGTACGCTTTCACCCACCCCATCCATCACAGAGAACGGGTTTAGGTGGCAATGTACAAAACCCTATAAACCTGTAATCCCACTAGCGTTAGCGTAAAACATAGCCTGTCACTCAGGACGACCTCCGCGATCGACCGCCCCCCTAGACGGTGACCACCAGCCCATACGGTTGATCAGCACTCGGGACGATGATACCTTGCGCGCTTCGGTTTTCCTGGATCGAGCGGTCGGCAAGCAAAGCCTTTGCGCATCAGGTGCTCCCCCTTCTTTCGCACGCACTTCGACAATAGTCAGCGGGCAGCCGACACCGTGACGTTGGAGAATTGCCATGCGCGTTCCGATCTATCCCAAAGATCTGCTGCCCCAAGCTGCCTTCAGGAAACTTGCTAAAAGCATCCAGAATAGATGGCCAGGTGAGTCATCCATCCAGCTCTCCCTTGCCTACGAGACTTTGTCCAAGGGGCTGGGGTATGCCGATTACCACGAGCTCAGGAATGCGTCCGTCATCTGCCCTCTGGAAGCGCGAACACCTGCTGAGAGCGCCGTGCGCGCGGGAATTGCGGCTGCGATTTCCTCGGTTTTGGCATTAGCCAATGACAGCTCCGTACCGCGTAGCGCGTTGGAGCCTCTGGTCGAAACGCTACCTTTGAAAGCGCTCACTACTTTCAAAGTGGCTGCCTCACAAGGGTTGCAAGTCGGAACTTTCAAGCACCCAAGGCTTGATTTCAATCAGGCTGACACCTGCAGTGTGATTCCCATCAGCCCTGAATCTCAAATTCCGTCGTACATGTCCCCAACCACGCGGGAGAGGAGATCGGGACTTCACACAAGTCCGTTGAACTCGGGAGTCCACCCTGACATTGATGCTATCAAGAAGGCTGTCATGAGCTCAGGAAGCCTTCGCGATCAAAGTCTCTTTGCGTTGCTGGAGATGGGGCTTCGTGGGCACGTAATCCTTGGCACCAAGGTTTCCCAAATCTCCAGTGTGGATACCCACATGCCTTCGAGCGTTGAGATTACCAAAGCGAAACTACCATTGCCCTTTGGAGATACAGCGGTGATCACGAGGTATATCAGCTCGGAAAATCTGTATGCCGATGACTACCTCTTCCCGAGTAATGACCGGAAGCGACCAATGTCGTCAAAGCAGCTGTTGCAGACTTTTAGGTCTTGGGAAAGACAAGCTCAACTGCCACCTTCAAACCGCACCCCACACTCCATGCGCCTGGCATTTATTGCACGGCGAGGGCTTTTCGTCTCCACGGCTACTCATGAGATCGAGCCGTTCACCCATCAGCTCGGTCACTCATTTGCCTACATGACCGAACATTACTTAAAGCCCTATCCAAAAGCCGTTCATGAAATGTTAAAAGCCAGTGAGCGTCGCAGCTAAACAGGGACTGCCTCTGGGCAACGGCAGTTAGCTTGGGTCGGCCTGTAGTAATCGCCTAGGCAACGCCCTGCGCGCTGCCCTCGGCCATCCGGTCATATACGCTCGTTGCGGACGTATATCTCGGGCTACTTAGTCATCCTACTACCTACCCGGTCAACGCTCTGATCGGGTCGCTGATCAACCCTCAAGCATGTGTCGATGCAGCAACCGAGTATCGCTTGAAGAGTGATCGCCAGAACTGCATCAACAGCTGATCAGCGCCAGGCTGCGATAACTCATACCCGCCGAAACGGTAAACCTCGTAGCCGGCAAGCCTGAGCTCCCTGTCAGCCTCCATCATGGCCGAGTAGCGCTGTGGACTAGCACGGCCATTTTGCTCGGCGTAGTGGTGCTTGCCGTCCACTTCAATCACAACTCGCACGCCACCAGGCAGCAGCAGCAGGAAGTCCATCCGGGAGCGCAGTAGCGCCTGCTTGCCACGCTGTTCGACGGTTTTGGCGTCCCAGTGAAACCAGATCTCAGGGAGCAATACCGGAAGCTTCGGAACCTCAGATCCAAAAGTGCTATAGAACGTCGTGAAGGCTAGTCGTTGAGCCGGCGACACCTCCGAGGGAAGACAGCCAAGCAGGCGTCGATACAGAACGTCCTTGCCTTCACCGGCAGAGAGCCCCCGACTGTTTTCAAACCAGGACTGGAGATCCCGCCAGAGTAGCCCAGCTGGGCTGATAGGCCTGTCGTAGATCAGAACGTCTTCCGCACCTGTAACGACCTCAACGTCATTGTCCAATGCGTTTCCAAGCCTCAAATCAGGCTTGCGTGTCGATGCAAATATGAGGTTTTTAGGGGATTGCAGGCCTCCCCCATTGGCAGAGACCAGCTTTGCGACTAGGTAGCCATCAGCACCAGGAGCGGTTACGAAACGCACGCCGCAGGGAGCAAGTGCTTGATCGACTTGAGCAATGAACGCGCGCTGCGCCTCATCATCGGGCCGGACAGATGACGATGCCAGACCTTCCAGGAAACGACAGATTCGCGCATCCGACGCTTTGAATGCCCCTAAGTTATCAAACACCGTTAACACATCCCAATCGGGATTATTCACGTAATGTTGCTCGATCTTTTCCAAGAGAGAGGAGCCTAGCTCAAAAACGCCAAATATATCCCGACCCTCCACCTGCCATAGGTCTCTGAGCAGATCGTAAAAACCATTTAGATCTGTATAGAGCGGTAGCGCATCAAGCCCCTTGGCCAAATCACGCCGGTAGCGAGTAGGAACTGCCGGGCAACCCTCTCCCTGCCAAAGTGCCTCTTGGAGGGCATCACGCTCACCAACCATGAGCATCAAAATGCCGAGCGCGCGATGCGCCGCCGTGAAAACCTGCTCGTCAGAGGAGGCATCGACTGCACCGCGCAGACGCTCAGCTTTGGATGTTGCTGTTGGACAGTCATCAAGCCCGAGGTCTCTCAGTAGACCAGTGATCAGGGGCCCGGTGTACCGGAGTTTCTGGCTGCCCAGTATTTCCCTAAGAAGGGCTCTGAGTTCATCGTGCTGCTTTTGACTGAGTGACATGGTTGCAAGCACCGCCAAGAAAGAGGCCCTATAGTGCGTCAATAACGGCGCGCACGCCTTTAGGAATGATTCGAATGAAGTCGTTTGTGGGTGCCGAGGCGCAAAGGTCACCGCACTTATTCAAGCGTTGAAAAATGCCAGCCACAGTCGTGGCCGAGGTCGCCAAGATACTGGAAGTTCCCGAGCCTCCAGCAAGGCGTCACTAGAATCGCGCTCCGACTTGAAGCTGAATGCTCTTACCCCGCTATACAAGCGGGGCAAGTCAGCATCACCTCTTATCAAGTCTTCCAGAAGGCGACGGCAATGCTGATGACTGCCGCCGCTATCTTCAAAGCATCCACCATCCATCCCACAATTTCACTGCGCTTGGAGCGTGGGTGCCCACCGCATCGACACTTACAGATACTTAAAGACTCTGGAGGGTGAATAGACAGGCAGCGTTCAGCGCCCCCAGGCTTTTTAGAACATGCGGAACAGGTGCAGCGTTTTGCAAGCGTCATAAATGACCCCTTTCGAGTTTTTCGGAGTAGAAAAAAGCTTTCGAAGGGGAATTAGCGCAGGCGGTGGCGGAAGCCGCTGAGTTCAGGGCCGTCCAGGAAGAGGGGGATGTTGAACACAGCACGCATTGCGCGAACCATCAACGCTCTGGCTTTACGACGCTGCTCGCGCAGATCGGCAATCAATTCTGTGAGGAGTTTACGGTGCCGGGCGAAAACTTCATTCGAGCCGATCGTTGCGAGGACAATGTCCAAGGCTCCAAGCATTCCAACAGCCAGGCTGTGTCTTTGCCCATGTACATATCGGTCGAGCATATCTAGTGCAATTTTGGCACGTTGAATGGCTAGAGAGTCATTCAGAAGCTCCTTTCGAACTTCAGCCGCGTCCACCCTCTCCCGCTCAACACGGGCAAGTTCAATCTTCAACTCTTGGGTGAGAGCATCGAGCACATCGTCTGCTTGCGCTGAATGTGGCCTTAGCTCTTCCTGTGGATCGTGATCAACCATAGGGATTCTCTTGAGGTGTCCCGGCACCAACGATAACGGCTGGCGGTCGAGTCCGCAATGGCGATCCCGAATCTGTCCAAGACATCGACGATAGAGCAGTCGATGCTTCATCAGATTTGAAGTGTCCCGCCCCCCGAACCGAGTCGTACGATGTAACATCCAGGTTTGGCGGAAAGAGTTTGCGACTGACCTCTCTACCCTATGCCCATTCCGAAAAACGGGATGAAGTGGATTGCACTTCATCCGTTGATGCCCAAGGCCCTCGTTCTTCATGACGACATCACCTTTTTCCATCCCTAACGGCACCATCAAGAAGAACCTAAAACGCATTGTCGACCACTGGGTTGTTGTAAGTCTGATGCTTAGCGGTGCAGGCACACTTTTCGGCTTCGCTATCTTGTCCACTTACCTGAATGCGATCGGTCTCCCAGGATTGTTTCCCTCCGCCCTGGACACCAAGGCTGCTCTCGTGCCCTGGATGCTCCTGGTTGCATTGTTACTCATCGCCTACATCTTCGTACTCACCATGAACTCGATGATTTTCGCATCAGGGGCAACCCTGTTTAACAAGCAACCCTATGCGCAAACCAAAATGGTCAGGCTGCTCGCGATACCTGTGTTAGTCGGAATCTCAGTGCAGATGAGTACCATAGTGGGGGACGTTCATCCTCTGCTCACCATTTTGACGTCAGCGCTGGCAGAAATCGTTGTCTTCTTTGCCCTGATGAAGTCAGAACGATTCAGAGTTGCGATTCACGTAATAGGCTTTATGGCGCGGCCCGAGGAGGGCATGAAATGGCAGGCGCGCTTTGGAGCATTAGTCCCGCTGTTCATCGTTGTGTTTTCAACAGTAGTGTCGGCTGTATTTCCAGTACAGCTAGTGTTGTCGACTTACCCCACGCCGACTGACATTGAAAGCTCGCTCAAGCTTGCCGGGATGGCGATCTTCGTTTCATCCTTGGCGCTCGTACCAGCGGTTATCTTCTTTGCATTTGGAGAAAATCTACTCGCCAAAATCAGAAATACGCTGGCCGTCCTGATGATCATGACGGTAGCAATGCTGACCATGGCGCCTCGGACTTTCCCAGCTATGGTTTACCGAACGGCCTACTTGATGGGCCTCAGGGACACGACCATTACTTCGTATCTGATAACGGATACCTACTCGGTCGATTATTTCGATTCGGATTGGGGCAAAGTAAGCATCGACAAAGACCGCCCTGTGGTTAGAGGGTTTCCGTTGCTCAGCCTGGGCGACCTATTGATCCTGTGTCCAGCTAACCTGGTCACCACAGAATTGGCAGAGTGGCCAGCGCGTGCTCCTGCATGCCTGGTGACAGACACCAAAACGGCGAAGCGTGTTCCAGAAAAACAAGCAAAGAAGCGATGGGCAAAGGTTCAGAGGTATGAGGTGTAAAAGCACTTCCAGTAGATAAGCGCTCGGAGCACTAATAGCACAAGCTGGAACTCCTGCATGGAAAGAAAAAGGATGAACCCACTACCATTCTTGCTTACGAGCACCGAGCAATAGGTTTAACCGAACGCGCGTCAGGGCCAAAATGAATTACGTTGAGCTAATCCAACAAAAAGCCAAGCAGGTCTTTGGCAACAAAACGAAAGCAGATGCTTGGCTGACTCAGCCCAAGGTCGCTCTGGGTGGTCAATCACCGATTGAGCTCGCCCGCAATGAAGCTGGGTATCTATCGGCCAAGGATGCGCTTGAGCAAATCGACCATGGATACGCCGGCTAACAGGGTCAAGTGATGGGAAGAACATCAGATCTCAACAGCGCGTGACCTGATGGCACTCCACAGACATGCGTCAGTCGCCGAAAGCGAGCTTTTCCGCCAAATCAATAACCTGTTTTCGAGCGTCTTTGTTCGAGCTGTGAAAGCACTGCAGCAGATGCGCCGTCTCGTCATCCTCACAATAGAAATATGGCACCGGCAGATTCAGGACAGCAGCGATCTGCTTCACGATGCTTTCACCCGGCTGGTGAACGCCCTTTTCGTATTGAGACATCCGCGCCGACGCAGTGGCCGGCTCAATGCCCGCCTCTATCCCCAACCGCTCCTGTGAAAAACCTCTTATCTTGCGCGCCTCTTTCAAACGCCTCCCAAACGTACCCATTTTCTCATCGCCGAAAGGCTAAGAGATTCTTAGATTCGTCTTGAGCAGATACTAAGTATTACTTAGTATTGGGCAAAAATATCCTTTTGCCATCACTCCAAACGCAAGGACAGGGATCAAAATGAAGGAAATGCAGATCGTAGACGGGCGACTCGACGAGAAATCGCGCGGCTTTGGCGGGGATATGGTGAGCTATCACTTCTGGAAAATTGACGGCAAGAAACTCGAGCCGCTCGAAATCCCGGATGTGCTGGATGCGCATGTAAAGGCGGGGGATCGGGTTCGAGTGACGTCCCAGTATGGCAAAGACAAGGTCAGCAGAATCTGGGCCATCCAGGTTGAGGGAGAGCCTGTTCGTTCGGTTGTAAATATTCCCTTTATTGCATTGTCTTTGGGGCGGTTAAGCCTCGCCCCCCTGATGGTCGGCATTTTTACTCTCTTCGTAGCGCATTTTCTCTGGGAAAACAGTGCAAACCACCGGCATTTCCAAGGCTCGATTTACCAGCTGTCGTGGATCGCATTGAATCTGTTCTTCAGCTATAAATTCATGATCAAACCTATGCTGATCATCAAGCGTGGCATCAAGACGTTCCGCGAATATTGCGCAAAGACACCGATATCGACCTCGACAGCTCGCTAAAACGGAGCTGATACCGACGGCGTCCCGAGAGCCAGAAAATGAAGTATGTCGAGCTACTCCAACAGCAAGCCGAACTGGTGTTTGGCAACAAAACGAAAGCCGACCTCTGGCTCAACCAACCGATAGCTGGGCGCGGTGACAGTTCTCGGTTGCAAACGGCTCAAGGTGAGTCGGGATACAAACTCGTAAAGGCAGAACTCGAAAGACTCAGTCACGGGTTTGCCTGCTAATGCGCCCCCTCTCCTCCAAGCCCCGGACTTAACATACCGCCTTTTGAATGGTCAGTTTTTAAAGCTGGCCATCTACTAATCAGCGTTAGAACTCTGGTTGGATATCGTCGAAGAAGTTTGCGTGTAGCTCGTATTCCAGAGAGCCAAATCGCGAGAGCAGATCTGCTCTCAGTTCCCCCTCAGCTGTCGGTTCAAGATTAATCCAGTAGCCGTACACGAGCCCCTCATCCGATTCATTAGTCGTGACCTCCACATAGGACAGAAGCTCTGCGTCGTCGACTGATATCCGCAACTCATCCGTTAGGGCTTGCGCCATGGATATGTTAGGGCGGTCATCATGATCGTCACCTCCTACCTCGGCCATTTGAGCCCAATGATCCCATTCAGACCTACGGTCGCGATCAGCATCAGACTCACCGCTGGAGATGGATACGCCTTCCTCTGCAAGCACCCACTTACCATCACGTCGCAGTAACTCGACCGTGGCTGTAAGGAAAAACGCCGTACCGTGATACACACGCTCTTCGTCTTGCAGCCCTTGGTAGGTAAGCGAGAACCCCAAGGTAAGTATCCCCGTCGTGTCGCTGTATTGCGCGGCGACCACCTCAAGAACGTCAAAGAGGAAATTCTCCGTCCTTCAGACAAGCGACTTGCGCCTGCTCCTAGCGAGATCTACGCTCATCTTCAAATGACACCAAATAGCCATCACCCACCCAACATTCGACACATAGACGTGCATTGCTTCCTAGGCATGAGTCCGAAATGAATCAATAGTTTGGCGTTCGGGCAGAGTGACCATGAGTGCAAGCGTCCATCGGAGGGCACATGCAAAACATCTTCACGCCTCGCTTTGCCACTATATCCATGCTGGTGCTCGCAACCACGCTGCAAGGCTGTTCCAACCTGGCATTAAGAAATTTCAAACCGGCAGAAGCCAGCGGACTCAGCAGAGGAAGCATCGACCTTTACTTGCATAAGGCCGGTGGGCAGCAACAAGAAACCTACAAGCCAACAGAGAACACGCTTGAGGCCTTCCCCGGCCTACAGGCGGCGCTTGATGGGTGTAGGGAGGGAGCCAGCCCGATGGGGGCAGCAGCCATCATCGCCCCTGTTGTAGGAAAGTTGCTGTTCGACCTTTATATGGATAAACGAGCCAGCGACCTGAAAGCGTTGAAAGCCTCTGCTGAGAAGTCCTATGCCGCACGACTCGTGCTGCGAGCTGATGCCCTGACCACTGCGGTCAGCCAGGGCCGTTGCGTGGTGCTGCTTCGTACTGCCGCAAAAGACCCGAAAGCCCCCGCCTTCGTGAGTGTGCTCAAACTGGAGCGTTCCCCGACAAGCGTGGTTGCAGGTCTGGCAACAGAGGCATTCGCTTTCCGTCCCGTTTACGTCGCGGCGCGTTCTGCTGCTGCCGTAACGCAAAAATCGGAAGATGAAAAAATCACCGTCTCTCTCGCGTTGTCCGTTCAGGGTATCGGCAATCAGAACAACGGACTTCCGTCATTCGCCCAAGTAGGGGACTCTGCGGTCACGGTGCCCGAAATCACCATCGGCAAGCCTCTCTCCCCGAACACGATCAGTTGTTCCAAAAAGGAATGCGCTGCATCCGATCCTCTTCCATTGGTGCCTGGAACAAAGCCTGTCGTCGTAGGTGTCGGCGTAACGGAACAAGGGGACATTGGAGTAGATTTCGACTCAACCGAGAACGAACTGAGCGCTATTAAGGCAGCCCTTGGGCCAGTGGTCAGCGACCTGCTCAAAGAAAAAGTCAAATAAGCAGGTAACTGTCGATGGCCCGTTCAAACGACCGCTGCACGATATGGAAAGCTCACAGATCATCGATCCTGCGCGAAGCCCAACGCTATCAGGATGTGATGGGCGTCGACTACGGCTATATCTATAAGCACGGACAACGTACCAGCGAATTGGGTGTTCGATTCCATGTCAGATCGAAACTTCCAATATCGGACATTTCTTTAAATCAGATACTGCCGACTGCGTTGAATGGATTGCGATGCGACGTTCTGCAAGCCAGTTACTCGCCGTGCTCCTCTGCCCAAGCCCCCTGCAGCCCCGTTCAACTAGGCATAAGCGTTGGTAATCTTGACCGGTACTCCACAGGCACTCTTGGCTTGATCGTGAAAGACAAGATTACCGGTAGACCGGCGATACTGAGCAACTGGCATGTACTCTGCGGTGCTACGCAAGCCCGACCGGGTGACGTGTTGATTCAACCCGGAGTGCTGCATATGGGTACCAATCCTCCCAATCCTATCGCTCGCTTGGAACGGTGGCTGCCGCTCGGAACAGGCTTCGACGCCGCCATCGGAATTCTTGACCCCGCGGTTCCATGGCAGCAAACCCTGTTCGACCAACTTGTAGAAGTGACGGGCATAACCAAGCCCAAAAAAGGCATGAAACTGACCAAGGTCGGCGCCATGACAGGTCTGACACGATCAGTGGTGGACGGAGTGGATGGAATGTACCTGATCGATTACAGCGGCTATGGCGATGTTGCTCGATACATGGATGGTGTGATGCTACGGAACGATCCGAAATATCCAACGAACGAAATTAGCCTTGAAGGCGACTCAGGCTCTGTCTGGATCGATGAAAAGGGAAATGCCGTTGCCATGCTCTTTGCCGGAGAAGACGGCCTTGGCGCTACAGCTGAGTATGCCCTTGCACACCCCATCGAAAGAGTCTTCGAGCTTCTACAGATCACGCCGATTTCGGGGTAGCAGCCCCTCAGGATCTCCGATCAACTCAGCACAGGCCGTCTGACCAGTGATGAAATTGCCCTCCGTTCAACCACCCTCAGCAAGTCCTCCGCCCCATAAGTCAGATGAGCTTTTTCTGATTTCGAGTACGCCGGTAGGCAGTAGTCAACGAAGTCGTTATCCACTGAATCTGCCAAAGGTAGATTTAAGGTCTTCAACGTATGATGTCGACGCCGCCCATGAACTGCTTAAGAACAGCCGGCACGCGGATCGAACCGTCAGCCTGCTGATAGTTCTCCAGTACCGCCACCATCGTACGACCGACCGCCAAGCCGGAACCGTTCAAGGTGTGCACCAGTTCCGGCTTGCCGGTTTCTGGGTTGCGCCAACGCGTTTGCATGCGACGGGCCTGAAAGTCACCGCAGTTTGAGCAAGAGCTGATCTTGCGATATCTGTCCTGGCTCGGCACCCATACTTCCAAGTCATAGGTCTTGATCGCGCTGAAGCCCATGTCGCCGGTGCATAGTGTTAGGGTGCGGTAAGGCAGGCCCAGCAGCTGCAGCACCTTCTCGGCGTTGGCGGTCAGGCTTTCCAGGGCTTCCATCGACTTCGACGGTTCGACGATTTGCACCATTTCGACCTTGTCGAACTGGTGCAGGCGGAGCATGCCACGGGTGTCGCGGCCCGACGCGCGGGCTTCACTGCGGAAGCACGGCGTGTGGGCGACAACCTTGATCGGCAGCAGTTTCGAGTCGACGATTTCGCCAGCGACGATGTTGGTCAACGACACTTCAGCAGTCGGGATCAGGTACAGATCAGCTTCGCCGTCGCGAGCGATCTTGAACAGGTCTTCTTCGAACTTCGGCAACTGGCCGGTGCCTTGCAGTGCCGGGGCCTGAACCAGATACGGAATGTAGGCTTCTTCGTAGCCGTGCTCGGTGACGTGCAGGTTGATCATGAGCTGCGCCAAGGCGCGGTGCAGGCGGGCAATCGGGCCGCGCAGTAGAGTGAAGCGTGCGCCGGATAGCTTGGCGGCGGTTTTGAAGTCTACCCAAGCGAACTTCTCGCACAGGGCGAAATGATCTTTGATCTCGAAATCGAAAACTCGCGGAGTGCCCCAGCGACGCACTTCGACGTTGCCGTCTTCGTCTTCACCAACCGGTACCGACTCGTGCGGCAGGTTGGGAATGCCGAGCAGGATCGAATCCAGCTCACTCTGAATCGCGTCGAGTTCAACTCTACTGGCGATCAATTCGCCCGCCATGCCCTCGACGTCCGTCATCAGCGGCGCGATGTCTTCGCCGCGTTGCTTGGCCTGACTAATGCTCTTGGAAATCGCATTACGCTTAGCCTGCAGTGCTTCGGTGCGGGTCTGGACGGTCTTGCGCTGCTCTTCCAGCGCTTCGATGCGCGCAACATCCAGGACAAAATGACGGGAGGCCAAGCGATCCGCCACTTCCTGAGTGTCACCGCATACTAACAGTTTGGGATCAAGCATAGGGGCATCTCGCAGTATTGGAACGCGTCTCTTCGCATAGGGCTGGATTGATCGATGATTCGAATCTGATGTGAAACCGAGATCAGTTGCCCACAAGCAATCCAAGTTTGATCAAGGCATCCATCCCCATGCTGTCATGGACGTGGGCGTAATCCTGTGGCGTCCACGTCGCAATTTCCGCCCATAAGACCTCCGAAGATTTAAACGGCATGGTGGTCACGGCATCGAGCATTCCGACGCGTTTGTTGCTCCACCGATCGACGTCGTCCAAGCGAAGAAAGTAGGCGTTGATGCCTGGCGCATAAATCATTTCGGCGCGAGCGCTCAGGCATAAAAACACTCGTAGCAGCTGTAGAGCTGCCCCCTGCCCTCGCACAGCCTCAACCGCTTGTATGTAGTGGCTGGCACACACGGGGAGCTCGTTGCGTGGATCAAACATTCACGATATCCGAAGTGAGAAATGGGGGAAGACTCTGGAGAGTGTTCGCGAACCAGGACACAGGAAGGCAGTTGCGATCAGCGTGCCTTACTGTATGCATTCAGCGCTTGAAAAGCCGGCAAGCTCACATGCTTGCGAAAGCCTCTGCCGGACAAGATGTAAAGGGCGTCTTCGCTTTCAAAAAAACATCCGTGGAGGTCTTTTTGAAATCCAGTGATGAAACTGTCGCGTGCTGCAACTCGCCCTTCGCTGTCGAATATTGCTTCGTGGACGAGCAGCACTGAAGGTTGCAGGCCTCGTTTTCTGACGTCCCTCTCTTCAGTTTCAGGGAGCAAGATGTCCAGGAGCATCCAGTTTCGAACGATGCAAAATCGTTGGCCCTCGAACTCCTCGCGTGCCAGTTTGATCAGCTCGTCATCCTCTAATCGCGCCCCCCCTATCATCCTTGCCGGGCCATACAACACATCTTCAATCAATTCGGTTTGCACACTGCTACCTAGTTCTTTGGAGATTTTAAAGCTGCACGAAAGCCTTCCAGACATCTGCTGGTCTTGCGTCGTGAGTATTGTTTTAGCTTCGCCTGCAGATTGGAAAACCTAAGCTTCGTCAATGAATTATGTTGAACGCGAGCAAGGCACCATTTTCATACCACCAGTGACAGATCAAGTATCGGCTCCCGCTGAGCGTCTCACAGAGCTGATACCCCTTAAGCTGGAACACTCTTTCGAGCTTGGAACTACGGATCGTTTTACCATCCGCAAACCGCCCTCGCGCTTCTGAAAAAACCACTCCAATCACGCAGGGAGGTTGAAACTCGGCGCAGCATAGATACCCACTAATCGGCACACCGAAATCTATTTTCTTTGCGTCCCGCACGCATTGTGGAAGCCCCATTTCCCTACCTTTTTTGCCTGCAAACGCCACCGAAGGCGACATCAGTGAACCCGGTCAAAACAGTCTAAAGCGCCATTTTCATGCAACCAATGAGCAACGACGAAGATCCCGCCATCGATTATCGTGAAAAGGTCGTAGCCTGCACGCCGACACCGGTTGATGATCGGCAGAGCATGGATGGGCAGACCTTCCGGGTACTTTTTCGCCGGGTCGCAAAACAACAGACCTGTGATTTTTGGAGGTCGCTCCAAGGCGCAGAGCAGATACCCGACAACATCCGGATCAGTAATGGCTTCACGCGCTTTCTCAATGACCGTTGGGTACCTGTGAAAGCGAAGATCGCAGAGCTTGGTTCTATAAGTTTTTATCCAGTACATCCCGGCTACCATTCCTTAAATGGGTCAGATTTCAATCGTGAAATCCGGAATAAATCCTGTGTGTTCTCGGGGATAACCGCGTGGATTTGAGACGAGCCGGCACCCTCCAATCTCCATATCAACAGCGCGATGTGTATGTCCAAAAATCCAAACGTCCACCATCGGCAATAACGCGTGCCATTGGTTGGAATAGGCCGCGCTCAAGTGCCCGTCTTGTTTATCACCTACAACCTCCAGCACTGGGCAATGATGAGTGACAACGATGGTTTTCCCGTCGAAAGGCTTGTTGAGCTCGCTCACTAAAAAATCAAAAGCCTCGCGATTTTTCTCAATTACGTCTGCTGGACGTAGTCGTCGAAAGCTCTCTTCAGCTCTGATCATCTGAAAGTCATTCATCCACATTCCACAGGTGATCATCGCTCCTACTGGGTCACCCGTGGCGGAGAAATCAGTCCAGCCGGTGGTGGCCAGAAAACGTTTTTGGTTGCAAATCCAGACCTGGTTTTCCAGGACGTGCACGTGCGGTGAAGCGGTCTCTCGCATTTTGCGTAGCGTATGGTCGATGTGGCCTTTGTAAAACTCGTGGTTGCCGGCGCAATAAATAACTGGCTGGCTGAACACCTCGTTTGCCCAGCTAACGCCTCTCGTCTGGGTGTCGATGTCGCCGGCCAAAATGACCAGGTCGGCGTCAGTCGAGGGCGATTCAAATGGGGCGAACTCGTTGTGCAGGTCTGAGTAAATTCGAATCCTCATGGGCTCGCTCGATCTCGATTTAAACCTATATTGCTTAGACCCTAGGCACAGCTTCATGCGTGCTGAATGCGACCAGCCTTCCTAACGGAGCAGATGCGCAGGGTCGAAAAGCCAGAAGTTCCGATAATAGCACTAAATTGCATTTATCGGAACCGCTGCGATGTGGCCCCATCCTTGTCTTTTGGGACGAACATGTCGCTCACTAAACAGCTTGCCGCAGCAATCAGAGTGATTCGCAGGCAACGTGGACTCGGGTATGAGGATCTGGCCGACGTCAGCGTGCAGCGCCATATCAGTGCGTTGGAGCAGGGCAATGCCAACCCTAGCCTTGGCAAGCTGATGAGTCTTGCCGCCGCATTAGACTTTGATCCCGTGGCTCTATTGGCGATATGCGTTGCCCTGCGAGATGGCAATACTCCCGATCAAGCACTCGAACGCGCCCATGCCCAACTGGGTGACTTCAAACACTTGGGAGGTATCAAGCAGCTGGAGAGCGAATATGCCGGAAGCGAATTGGTCAAGCGCCGCTCTGGGAAACCGACCAACAACGAAAATGCTGAGACGGTTAAAAGACTGAAGTCTGAAGGTTTAAGCCAAGCAGAAACATGCAAGGTTCTTGGATTGTCAAAATCCACAGTACATCGTTACTGGCAAAAGGATTGAGCGGCCGCATTATCTGGCTTCATTCGCCTTACTCACTTTTTCCGCTGGCATGCGACTCTAGCGGCTATTTACTACGCCACGACGAAGCTCCGTGTGCATGAGCACAAGAGTTTGATTGACGGATATGAGCGCCTCAAGAAAGCGACTGCATGCAAGAGGGCGATGCTGCAGAGATCCACCCGCTGCCGAGCTTAAGCGCTGACTCATCATGGCCCCCTCAGCCCTCCCCCGCTCCACCCTCAAGGGCAGCTCCACCGGGAACGTTTCATCTCCACCACAGCGCCGCTCGGTACTCAATCGTTTCTTTATGATTCCTGAAGGATCACTGACCAGCGTCTGCTCATTCACATTGGGGACAGCATGACATCAAATACTGAATACTTGAGAGGCAGGTTTCGCGATCTGCACCAGCAAGGGTGCTTCGCGATACCCAATCCATGGGACACGGGAACGCGAAGCCCCCTTGAGCATCTGGGGTTCAAGGCGGTGCGACCATCAGTGCCGACTACGCCTGGTCGCAGGGCCAACGCAATACGCAGCTCAGCCTGAGCGAGGTACTGAAGCACTTGCGCCAGATGGTCAGAACGACCAACTTACCGGTCAGGCCCTCGAATTCATGACGAGGAAGGCCTAGCATCGGCTCTGCTGGAAGTACTTACATGGCCGAAAAAAACGGAAGATCACATGATGGATCGGTTTGGTCGAATTACCTCACACCTGCAAGATGAAAGCGGAGAGTACCCTGCTGATTTCGCCACGCAGTGCATCGCAGCAGTGGAACATCTTTTTGGCCAAGACTGGCTGGAGGGAAAGCAAGGGCAGACCGAGCATCCTCTACAGAAACTGTGGGAGAGGAAGGACTGGCTCGCGACATGTGAGCTGTTTGGCTTGGGAAAATGCATCACTCAGCTGACGCCTGAGCACGATTCATGGCTCAGAAAAACCGCCCAGAAAATCAAGTCCGGCGTCCAAAACGCTCACGGGTCTATCACCGAAATTTTAGTCTGTGGATCCCTCTATGCACGAGACGGCAAGGTCTACCCAGCGCCTGGCAACCAAAAGGGATTCGATTTCGTTGTCAGCTTTCCGAGCGATTTCAAGTACTACATCTCAATCAAAAGCCAAGGCATGCCGCTGTACGAGACAATGTTTCATGAGTTTGGTGATCGCCTGAAGGCGGCCTTTGCCAGCCGCCTAGAAACCCTGGGAGTGGACGGGGAGTTGACGATCAAATCCTCGGTCTACCTTAAACCAGAGATGTTCGAGCGCTTGGTCAAGTTCGTCGGTCAGACGCTTAGAAAACCACAGACCTACAGTTATCAAAATAAACAGTGTGAGCTCGTCTTCCGCCACCTCCAACCGGAAGGCAAGCGGTACGCATCAACTAAACGATCTCACCAAGTGACCATCGTTAGCCCGCAGCACAGGAATACGATGCTCAACGCCAAGGCGAAACTGGAGGCTGCCGCCGAAAATCTTCGGGATCACCTCCCAATGTCCGATAACTATTTCCGCCATCTCTGGATTCGAGTTCACAACTCCATTGATGCGGAGGCTCTGCAACAAGCCGCCCAGTCGATGCTCGACGACCATAAACGAGACTACGGGTTTGACGGAGCCTTTTTTATCCAGCCTTCGGTTGTCCGAAATGAGGAAAGCAGCTCCATAAACTCCTATATGGGCTTCGCCCACAGTCAGTTGCACCAGGGTTTTGCCCGAGCCATCGTGGAAGGCAGAATCAGCGTCCTGACGGCAACATTCCCGGTCGGAGAGCTGTCGACGAAGCCTTCAGAGCTGCATATCACGGACGGCTCCACCAGCACTCCCCTTCCGCGCGACAGCTATTTCTATCAGAAGGCTGACCTGTACTTTTTGATGGAGCGTGAAGGCGAAGAGATGGTCGGAACCTGCTCTTCCCCCGCGTCAGGCATTCGTCATCATCTCGTGTATGACACAGGAGCCGAGGAGGTTGTGTTCTTTTCGCCGAGCGCTGCGGTGGAAGAAACACTGATTATCTAGAGCGCAAGTTCAGCACAGTAGACGCTGATCCTGCCATTCAAGTCGGCGGGCGTAACAGACGACCACAGCTGCAAGCATTCGCGCAGAGCGATCTGAAGCACACTGCTTTTTGCTCTCAAATATAAGAGCTCCGTCTCATTTAAATTTTTAAGAGGGCGGCGGCATCGAGTGTCGCAAACGAAGAAAAAATGTCGCATTTGAGCTTTTTTGTCTGATGCTGACCTAGAGATCCTCCTAGTACACGTTGACCAGCAATGAGCGCCGTGATATCAGTTCACCATCGGGCTCGGGGCACGATTTAACTTTCCACTGACTATATGCGGTGGCCACTGCAAGGGTAGCTTTGCCTGATCGCGCTATACGTTGACGTTATCGATGGCGACGGTAGAAGAGAAAATAGCCCCGAGACCCGGTACTACGAATGGATATCGACGAAATTCTCAAGAATTTGTTTGGCCAAGGTTTTAGCAGCCTGGATGGGTTCTGCCAGCTACTAAAGGTTGATCAAAACAAATTACTGAACTTTCTTTACAAAAGGAAAGGCAGCCATTACGTAAGCTTTTCCATTTTAAAGAAAAACAAAACCCATCGTTCCATCAAAGCCCCCAAACGGGTGATGAAAAAAATTCAGCATGCACTTTTGCCGCATCTAGAAAATTTTTATCATCCAAAATCTTCCAGCCATGGCTTCGTCAAGGGCAGGAACGTTAAGACAAATGCTCAGGCCCACTCCAGAAAAAGATATGTATTCAACATTGATCTGAAAAATTTTTTCGAAAGCATTCACTTCGGGCGAGTCAGAAACTTATTCATGGCTCACCCATTCAATGCACCCCATAATGTTGCGACGGTGATGGCACAAATCTGTTGCAGCGAAGGAAAATTAGCTCAAGGCGCTCCTACGTCACCGCTGATATCTAACATGATATGCCGCAAGCTTGATTCACAACTTCAGGCGTTAGCAAAGTCAGGCAAATGTCATTTCACCAGGTATGCTGACGATATAACATTTTCGTTCACCAGCACCGCAAAACATCTACCGAAGGATATTGTAGAAATATCCGAGGACGGCAGAGCGATACCTGGGCGCGAGCTGGAAGAAATCATCAAATCCAATGGATTCATCATAAATCCTGAAAAGACGCGTCTTCAGCATCGAACGCAGCGACAGATGGTAACGGGCCTTGTCGTTAACGATATGCCGAATGTTACGAGAGAGTTCATCCGTTTAACGAGCTCAATGATCAACGCGCTCAAGCGCTACGGGCCTGAGCTGGCAGAAGCCAGATATCTGGAGATCCTCAAGGGAGAGAATCAGCCGCTGCAGCCTCGACAAATTTTGCGGACAAAGGACAATGCTGGCGACTTTTATATCAAGGTGGTCAAAGGACGACTAAATTACATCCAGATGGTTCGAGGACGAGGTGACAAAATATACCGTCGATTGGCGTACGAGTTCACAGTGGCAATAGGCAAAGAAAATCCTGAGTTCAAAAAATCGCCAGAAGAAATTTTAGGCAACTCGATTTTTGTCGTGAACAACATCATTGACGAAAGCCAAGGAACAGCCTTCCTTCTGGAGGGTGTCGGCATCGTGACCAACGAACACGTCGTGACCGGGGTATCCAAAACCATCGCTCGTCACTCCATTTCATTCCACCGTGCCGGTGACCCGAAAGAATACTCCGCAGAGCTTATCCTTTCGGACAAGAAAGCAGACTTGGCTATTTTTCATCCCAATGAGGGGTTTCGAAACATCCCTGCCCTGCGAAAATGTGACAAGACTATTGTTCGCCCCACGGATCCGGTTCTATCTATCGGTTTTCCTAAACATCGAGATGGAACAGCACACTACATCGCGAAAGGCCATACTACTCAACGGCGTCGACAGGTTGACCTTGATCTCTGGCTGGTAGATTTCACGCTAATGGAGGGAAACAGTGGGGGCCCTATGTTTAACGACTCAATGGAAGTGATCGGCGTCACAGCCAGAGGCGCTAAAAACAATATCGACGCAGCGCTTTACGGTTTCATACCACTGGAGAGCTTGAACAACTTTACAAAGAGAGCCGACTTTCTGCTTATGAAAAGGTTGTACGACTATCTGGGGGATAGATCGCTAAACCTCTTGCCCGAAAATCTCGGCAAGGGGATTTTTAGCAGCACCTATCAAACAAGGCTCCACAGGGAACGCTTTCAGAAGGCTAAATCAGCCTGACGGATGACCAAGGCTCAATGGCCGCTTTGCCGCGCCCTAAGCGATGAACACCCATTCCTCAGTTTGTTCATGATGTCATCAAACTTCTTCGTCAAGAGTCCCCTAGGTACTCCGAAGGAACCAACGCCTGGTGAGCCGAGCTGGAATGCGTCTGCGCGGATTTGAGATCCTGAGAGCCATCGACATGCATGACGTAGTGACCAGACACTTGCTGTAAACCAATTTTTTAAACAGTAAACCTCAGTAGCTAACAAATGAAAAATTTGGTTTACAAGCCGACGGGGTACCTCAGCTCATCAGGTGTTTTTTCGTCCGAAAGGCGTCTTCGTCAGATGCTCAGAACATCCGCAACATCTTGGAGAGCGGAATCGTGTTTCGCCGGCCATGGCACATAAGCACATAAGCACATAAATGGTGACCTCAGCTTGGCAGAACACTCCATCCGTGAATTGCACCAAGGGTGTAGAGCGCAGCCATTCAACCGAGCCGCTGTATTGGCATTGAAAGCAAAAGGCAAAACGCCTGCTGAGGCCACTGAGATTCTCGGGCTTCCCCGCACTACAGTAAGTCGTTACTGGCAGTTAGAAGCCTGACTGGGACAGCACCAAATGCGCTAAACGCCCCAACCGCCGAGTCAGCCGAGCCGGACTTGTCTCATCCCGCTCGACCTCGTGCGGCTTCTGCGACCTAACGGATCAAGAAACCCGTCAGCAGATGCAGGTGATCCTCGTCATCCCACGACACTGCAACCGAGCCTGAACGCGACAGCTCAATCTGCACGGGCGTCGAGTCGTACGTGTAGACGATTTTGATCTTGTCGATCGGCGTTGAGCGCCCACCCGTGATCTCCAGCAATTTCGTCATCGCGTTACCGGTCGAGGCGATATCCACTCGGTAACTGCTCTCGATATCAAACGTCACAGCTCCGGACACGATGCGCTTGGCCATCACCCTCGTGAAGCGTTTGTCTGCCTTAAGCTGCTGGTAGACCGACGAGATGTCTGGTTTCACGATCTCAAGCGCGAAGTTCGTCGCAGTTGCGGCTCGGATGAGCTCCACGAACGGCTTCACATCCTTGGGAGGCGAACTCATGCAGATCGAATAGCGATCCGGCCCAATTGTTTCGAACACCATGTCGAAGCTGATGAACGTCGAGTAACTCGACTCGACGGTCTCGCCTAGGGGGTTCGTGAACGACTGGGTAATATCCCGCTGCTCGTGATACCGAAAGATGGCCTTGTCATCCAGAACCTCAATAGCCTCGACACCGACACGGTTCTGGTCATTGAACGATTGCTGTCGAAGCCCAAGCACAAGGGTCTGAAAATCAATGCGCGCGGTCAGAACCCAGAGTTTCAGCCGCTTTGACTTCATGCCATCAAGCTCCTTTCGATGTCATCCAGTGTCTTTTGCGCCGCTTCCTCCAAGCGGATCTTAAGCTTGTGCTCAAACACCGGCTCGGCACGCACCAAGTTCTTGGCGTATTTCCCGTTGTTGTAGTTGTAGACCCCTTTCACGATGTAGGAGAAATCGCAGTACTTGGCTTGGTTACCAAACTGAGCCTCGAATTGGACGATCTCTGCCCCTACAAGCTTCTCGCGAGCAGTCCACCGAATCTTCCACAGGTAGAAACCGTGCCCCTCAAGCTCCATCAGCTGCTTGGACTCCAACACCCCCTTGCCTTTCAGAGATGCCTTGTCGATGCGGATGATCTTGTGAACCCTGGCTTCCGGCTGGGGACTCGCCAGCTCGGTTTCAGAGTCGCTACCTTCCTCCTCATCACCCTCATCTTCTGAGTCAAACTCAACCGCATCCTCGATCACCAACGCCTCATCACTGAGATCCAGGTCATCATCATCTCGATCTTTAGGGTTGAATGTGGAGACGTCGACGACATCGACCACTTCCATACCCTTGAGGTTTCGGATCAAGCTGCGAAGGAAGTTCGTCCTGATGCCGGCATCCGGGATTGCCTCCAGGGAGATGGTGCGAGTCGCCACGTCTTTGTCAGTGACAATCTCGATCTGGGAATACAACTGATCGGTGATGTCCTTGAATTTGTCGTTCATGGGGCCAGTAATTTTCCAGCCGCTGCCCTGCTTTTCAAGGATTACCTCCGCCGTCTTCTCGACGACCTGGCGGAACTCCGCCTGGCTCAGATCAAGCTTCTGGTATTTGACGGTGAGCTTGAGCTGATCCCCATGGATGGCTACTTCAGCCTGCTCGTGCTGATCATCCACAAGCCACTCCTTGACGGAGGTCAGAGCGTCGGTCAACTGATCTTTTGTAACCGCCGTGGTGACGACCACATTCGTGGTTTTCTCACGACTGTCACGGCCACCTACCAGGAGCGAGAGGTTCCGATAGTCGTAGTAGTCATGGAACAGGGCGCTGAACCGATTGGCCAGGAATTTTTTGTCTGACTCGTTGGAGATCACGATCCCCCTGGAGAGAAAGACCTTCCGGAGCTCAGCGCTCGTCAGGCTTCGCTGCGTGAGCGCGTCAAAGATCGCTTTGTCGGACGCGAAGTACAGGCTACCCATTCTCATGTCAGTCTCGCTCCCAGCCGATCGCTTCGGGCTTATAGTTCGGAATCGCGTGATTCACGATATCCAGTTCGATCGCTTGCAGTTTCCGCTTGCGATTCTCGTCTTCCCCCCACTCAGTGACGTAGCTGTTGATGGCAGCGTTGAAGTTGCTGAGGATGCTGCTGTGATGGTAGCGATTGGCGACCCTGATCCGGATCTTCAAGTCTTTGTTGGCGTTGAGGATCTGGAACCTGGACAGGGCGTCAAAGAGGTACCGGAATTCGATCTCACTGCTGCCATCGCGGCGATAGTAGATCAGGTAGCCTTCACTATACGTTTCTGTCGGCTTCATGGCCTTTTCGCAGTACGAGATCACCTCCTTGTGGTGGATGATCATGTACGGCGAAGCGATGAGCTCAGCGGTGGCCGCACGCTCCCAGTACTCGCCACTAGCCTTGTGCAAAACGAGGTCAGGGTAATAGAAGGTGTAGTTGTCCTTCGGAAATGTCCCTGCCGCCCTGAGGGCATTCACATCGATCTGCAGCGTCTTCAGGTAATTGATCAGTGAAGGTTCGACGATATGAATCTGCTGAGAATCCCTGATGTGCAGGTTCTCGCCCTTGTAGTCCTTGAAGTGATCGTAGAAATTCTTGTCGTACTCGTCGTCGTGGTTGTACACGAACAGCATCCCACGAACCTCATACCTCTCACGCTTAGCCAAGTGGTAGCGCGTCTGCCACTCCATCGAGGCACGCGCACAGTCGATGGTCTTGCCTAGGGATTTCAAAGCCTTCTTGATCGAGTCCAGCGTGATCGAGCCCACCGCGTAGCTCTTCAAATCGGTATGAAGGTAGACGGCTTTGTTCAGATAAGGGTCTGCGTACTTGAACACCACGTCAGTCGGATGCGTGTGCTCAGACTTCTTCGAGGGCGCGTGTGTCTCCTTCTTCACACAGGCGAAGTTGAGGTTCGCCGGCCCCTCTTTCTTCCAGCGGAAGAAGCTGAAGATCTCGTTGGAAACGAGCTCCGCGAGCCTCGCAATTTTTTCGGTTTCGCCGCCTGACATGGTCGTTCCTGTCACGAAATAAGTGCGCAGGAACGATAGCGGCCAGGGATCAAAAGCCCTTGCCGAGAAGGTGCGTCCTGCTGTGGGTATGGCTTCATGCCAGCACAAAATAACGCAAAACGCTGAAGCCGACCATCGTGACATCACCCTCCGATACGGTTGTTCGTCGGGATAGAAGCAGTCGATTCATCACTGGCGCATCGCGAAAGTGCACAAAAAGTCATGAAATTGATGCTGAGAGCGCACTGGTTGCTTAACGACCTAGGTTTAGCGTGCTACCGGGGCGTAGGGAGACGTCAAGGCTTGAACGACGCGGCTTTGCGAGGATACGAGAGGGGTTCAAGGTCGTGCTGAGTAGCACAATACGGTGACAAAATGCATATAAAGACATAAAAATCCTAAAAATAAGAACTTTTTGTCATTTCAAACTATACTTTACAGTCATCTTGCTTCCCATATTACACCACTATCTCAGGCTCTTGTCAATATATGCGTAAACCGAAGATTGCCTTGATTGGAAAAGGCCCAAATCCAGCCCCTGCGGCCTCGCAAAAACAGCCAACCGCCGGCAATAGCATTGAGGCGATGAACAGCCTCACGCGAGTTAAGTGCGAGCCACCCAGGCTCTACGAGACAGCCACAGGTGCACCATTGGATTTCTTCAACGAATTCACCGAGCACCTCTGGGGCGAGATCGGCATCAGTTGCTCGCGCAACTCGGCTATCGCGATGGAGAGAGGTGGGCGGGTGTTCACCGAGTTCCTCTACGAAACCGGCGCCCTCTCTGGCCGACTCGACCCCGCGACTGCATCGAAAACCATGCACCTTTTCCCGTCATATCTCATCGACGGTGCGCAGGCCAAAGACCCGATCGTCCGCCAGGCATTCATCCGAACGGGCCGCAAAACGATCTCCCCCAAGTCTGCCGGGCAGTACATCGCAGGCGCCAATCGCATGCTGAACGTCTGCAGCGCAATCACGTTTGAACAGGCAGAACTGACCTCCGTACTGACCGGTCTGTCTCCCCAGACTCAAGCCAATGCGTTGCCGGAACTCAATCCCAGGGTGCGCAGCCCTCAGGAATTAGCTCGAATCCATGCCAACACGCTGCAGGTCAAACCCACCCTTGGTGCCGGCGCAAAGATAGCCCGAGGCGGCCTGCGCGCCCCTAAGATCAAGAAAGACCGTACGGCCAAACACATTGGCCTCCCACATATCCTACCCATGCTTGAGAACGCCCCAACCCCATTGGACGGTTTGATTTGGAGCTTGGGACTTGGCAGCCTGAGACTCTCGGAAGCGGTTGGGGTGCGCCTGGAGGACGTTGACGCTCACAAGAGGATCATTCGCGTAGAAGACCCTGATGGCCTTCGCGACACGACGAACAAGGAACGCTTTGGGTTCAAAGGTCGAAAGACTGCTGTCGTGACGATGTTTGAGCCATTCAAATCCATTTTCTGGCAGAAGCTGGCTGATTACGTGGCTGTGCGCCCCTGCTCCGACAGTCGCTGGCTGCTGCTGTCGCTTGATGAAGACACCTACGGTGTACCTCTCTGCGAACTCAATTCAAACAGCGTCAACAAGGCGATCAACCGCCGCATTCAAGCCACCCAAAAGAAACTGAAGTTCGTCGCCCCCCAAGGAAACTACTCGTCCCACGACTTCCGACACCTCTTCGGCGTGTGGGCCCGCAACTACGTAATGGTGCCGGGCCGACCTAAGCCGGGCCTCGACCTACCTGAAATTCAGTTGTTGATGGGACACGCCGACCGCAAAAGCACTGAGATCTACGCCGCAGATCTGGGCGTTAACACGCTTGTAGACGTGGATGCTGCCAACGAACTCATCTACCGCCGTGGCGATGGTGACGACATCGATTACTACCGGGGCCATGCCTATGCCCGCCTGGGCGAGGAGTTGCTGCTGCGGGACATGAAAGCGTGATTAACACCACCAACAGCCCTATTGCGCACGCCGATGACGTCCTTGAGAGCGCTATAGCTATGCTGCATGAACTGGCGGATAGGGCGCTAGCTATCGAAACCAGACCTGGCAAGGCTAATCCCGAGCTTATGCGGGATCGGCAGGCAAGGCATCGCTTGGCAACATCTATCTTTCTGAGACTTCGGAAAGGCCGTCTTCTAACGACTGAAGAACTCATAAAACTGCATGATCTTTGTATCACCTCCGATAGCAAAGAGGATACAAAGCTCTCTAAGACTATTTATTTAGAGCTTACGGGTGAAAAACCAGCCGACTTCATGGATGTCAGAGGGCTCCGCGTACCCCTGCGTGCAATGTTCGTACGCTTGTGGGCTAAGGGTAAAGTCACCCTTCCGCACACCTTCACGGTAACTGGGGTGTGGGCTAAGTACCCCGACTTTAAAGCAGAATCTGAGACATTCATTCACGAAATCTCCAAGATCAAAACGTCTAATATTCATCGCAGCACCCGCGCATTCCAGTACCGTGTCAACTGGCACAAACCAGATGATATTAATTTCAGTGAGCTTTGGGATTTGGCCCCCAGCGTGGTGGACAAGCAGCGCTATATCCGCACCAGCAAAAACAAGGGAAAAAACAACGACTTTTCGTACCTGGCATGGGTTCACTGTTTTGCAAAGTCACATCCCCAGATCATAAGCCCTGAGCAAGCTCGGGCGCTTGAAGCCTATCACGCACACTTAAGCATGACCTCAGTCAAGGATTCGAGTGAAGAGCACAGAAAAACCTACAAGGGCTTCATCGAATACTGGGGAAGTTTTTCAGGAAAACCATCAAGGGACGAAGTCCTAGAGCGAAATCGAATTCGATATCACTCAGGCGCGGATGGCCGAAAAACCAAGGCTCAAAAAAAGGCCGAAAAGAAACTGCGCCATGCCGAAAGCAACATCAAGGAAGCTCTTGACGTTCTGCCTCCTGAAGAGTACTCGATCTTACCCGGGCGGGCGCGCCGCTCCAGGGACAACTACGACTGGCTCAATACTTACTACGACAACAATCTCAGCCCTGAAAACCTAAGCCGTTGGGCGAGGATCTGCGAACATCATTTACATTATATCGATGATAGGTTGAACATCGCTGCCCGCCGTCAGGAAATAGGATACGTGCACATCCTGCTCGACTATATCTGCATTTATCTTCCAGCGTGGCTCAAAAAAAACCCCGAAAGTGCTATTGAATTTCCAGTATTGATAGAAGAGTTTCATCGCTCCGTATTCTGGATCCGCACCACCAAAAAAACCACATTTACACACCCTGTAGACCACTCAGAAGTACCACTTCCTCTGACCCTTCTCCAGTTTTACGACCTGAAGCGGACTCGTAAAACCAGGTCGACCTTCATCAACGTCATGTACCGCTTCTTTGAGGTCGGCATCCTCAATGCAGGTGAGATTATGGTCGACGGCGGCGTGCTGATTAGCAGCCTCTACAAGAACCCTGTGCATCCCAAGCTAGACTCAACAGGCAGCGGGTCGGCGGGAAAGAGTGACAAGATTGCGCTACCAATCGACTCCATGCTGATGGTCGAGGCATACATGTTGGCCCTGGATGCTATCGGGGTAGAGCTTCAGAACAAATGTCTTAGGGGCGTTTACAGCCGCCAACAAATCATAGACCTGAGAAACTCAACTTGGATCGATCTGAAGAAGTTCGGCATTTCGTACACTCTTAAACTTTGGAATCCAAACGACTCTTCTGAATCAGTCGAAGTACCCATCCAAAAAATCACAAACATCTACTCATGGTGGAACGGTAAATACCTATCAACCGACGAATATGTCTATGTACCATGGCTTTCTCAACTCAGGATGCTAACCGTAGCCCTTTTTTCAGGACTGCGGCTTCAGAATAGCCAGTGGCTTGATGTCCGCAACTTTGACAAGTACTACGATCAGACGATGAGAGGGAGCATTGGCAGCTGCATCCTGTTCGTAAATACCGACAAAAACGGAAATAGCCGCCCTGTAACCCTTCCATACAAGGTGATGGACGTTCTTCTTCTAGAGCGGCATTTTCAAACTAAGGAGTATCGAAATAAATACAAGAGCATAAACTATCAAAATGACCCCGCCAATCAAGGAAACTACAGCCCGATCTGCCCCCTGTTCCGTAGCCCATGGTGTAAAGCCGGAACACCCTTCTCCGACACTTCGTACAACAAAAAGTGGACATTGATCCTGAGAGGATTCCAGGAACTGTACAACAGCTTTGTACCCGCTGAGCGTCGGCATGAGTTCGTCGAATGCAACGAAATGGGGGAATGGTCAGCAGTCCATACACCACATGCCCTGCGCGCCACATGGATCACGCATCGCCGGATCTATGCGTACCTTGATTATTCCATCATTGGCGCACAAGTCGGCCATGCCCAAGAGTTCACAAGTGCGCACTATGTCGTTCCAACCACACAAGAAACAGTGGCAATTATCGATGCCGCCAACAGAAATGTGGGGCAGCATGCGTTTGCAGCCTTGATGGGTAGGACTATCACTCCATCGTCTCCTGACTCTGCGATGGTCAGAGGCTGGGGGCAGAACAGAGAAGCGGTCATACGCGACCAACATCTGATCTCAGTGATACCAGAAATCTTGGACACAGAAGAGACGGGCCTTGACTTGATTGCGAGTACCAAAGACCAACACATTAAATTTATGGACTGCTGTATATGCGCATTGAATGGCAACTGCCCCAAAAAGCTTTTGGACTTCACCAAGATGACGAGGACATGTGGAATCTGCCCTTATGCCGTGTTTGGGATCGACCATCTCCCTGGACTGAACGCCAAGATCAGAGACCTCGCAAACCGCAGTGAGCAGCTGAAGAATAAGCTCCAGAGAGCCCACAAGCTTCACCCCGCATCCCCGGACATAGAGGTCATCCATGAGGAGCTTTCGCTGTGCATGCTGGAGCTCGCTGGGTGCCGACAAGCTTGTCAGATCCTGGAGCAAAACTGGCGGGAAGAAAAATTCTCACCAGGATACATCGCACGCCACAGGGATCTTTCGGGCACTGTGCGGCAAAGCGTGGATATGAATGATCCCAAACAACGTGTCCTCTCAATGCTGATAGACGCCTCTCAATTCCCTGCCTTCGCGTCAGACCACTACCCTCTGATCCTTGATGAGCTGACACGCAACCCCGAGTTCATGCAGGTCGCCACTCAACCAATCGAAGAGCGGGAAATCTACATCGGGCAGATCTTGTCGATCATGGGCGGTACAGGCCTTTCATTCGAGGACATCTCTAAATATGCGCTGAGTAAGCCCTCTGCCCTCCTCCTCAACCATCAAGCCTCCATGGTAGGAGCGAACTGAGATGACCCAGCAAGTTCGTGAGTCCATGTTCGTTGAAATGGCTAGACGAGCTCGCGAGACTGGGCCGAACTGATCATGAAAAGAAAAATCACCAAAACCCTGCCCACGCCAACACATAAAGAGCGAAGAGGTGCCGCGCAACTCAAGGCAACTATTGCTCGAATCCATGCCGCCTTGCAGGTGCTTCAGCAACAGGCTGAGCCCTTCAAAAACGTCAGTCAGCTAGCAGATGAGGTCGCTCGTATTTGTAACCTCGACCGCAGCCTGCTTTTGAAGCGTGGAAAGTCATACAGGAAGTGTCTCGACGCGTATCCAGGGCTGCTCGGCAATGGAAGTCCCCCTTCCACCCCATACAACACGGACATAGATTCACTGCATCCGATCATGATCCGAAATTCGCAGCTGGAGGAGGAGAACGCCAAGCTTCGCAACATCGTGGACGATTTGTCGAAACGCCCCGTGCAGGCTGCCCGGTCTCAGGACGCTGCTACCAAGGCCTGCGGAGTGCTTGAGTACCAGCGCGAGTATGAAGTGACCTGCCAGTTGGTGGACAGGATCCTCGATCACAAGCGGGCCATTCGGATCATCAACGACACCCTGACTGACCTCTCGGATGTCAGCGGTATTCCGAAACCGATAGCCGACTCAACACTCATTGCCCCCTATGCCAAATGGAAGAATGCCCGTGTGTGAACTGAATGATCGTACCTCTAGTACAGAGGCTGAGGTTGGGTTAGGAGTTGGGGCTGGGTCATCCAGGAGTGCTTCTGGTACAGGTGCTTTTATGGGCGGTTCGCCGCATGAGGTGCTACTCGCCATGGCTCCGGAACTGGAGTCGGCGAAGAGGCTGCGCCAGGTAGCCCTGGAGATCATCGAATCAGGCAAGGGCGTGCCCATGCGGGCCGGCAAGATAAACCTTGCATGGCTTGCCGGGACGGTGGGGCTTACCAGGCAGGTCTTCTATGAAGGGCGCGGCGGGCACGAGCTGCCCCAGATTGCTGACCTGCTACTGGAGCATTTGCGATCTCAACCCTCAACGAAAGCCCATTCGCAGTACGACAAATCGCTGGCCAGCTTGCGAACCGAGATCCAACTGCTCCGAACCCAGCTGAGAGATGCCGAGCGTGGCTTGCAGCGTGCGGCTTTTCGGGAAGAGATCATTCGGTCAGGAAAGATCCTCACGTTCTAACTGGGCCGTGGGTGGGGCGCGCTTCGCAGCTCTACAGCAAGTTCCTTCCAGTTTCATTTCCCTGTCTTTCTACCCGACGGTGCATAAGGCCAATGGCAAAGTACTACTTCGTCCGGAAATTCACTCTCACGCTGGGTGGCGAACGGCAATTCCATCTCCTATCGCTGGCGACCGGGACATTCTTCAAGGCTCGGCTCGATCCAGAGCTAATGTCGAACTCCCTATTCCCCGGCATGACGTATCGCGCGTCTATCGCTAAGCGCGGGAGGGGGCTGGCCATTACCTACCTGGACTCCGCTGGTTGCGTGGCATATGACGAATGCAAGGCACTGGCGGGCTTCGTTAGTACACAGAAAGCGCTCCCACAGTACGCACCGCCGTCCGGGCTCGCGAGCATTTTGGAACAAGCTGCTTTGATGGAACGGCGCAGTGTGCGGCAGCTGCTTGACCATGAAAGTCGGTTCATTCTTGGGAAGCACCTGGGCGATGCTCAGACGGCCCAGTTGCAGTTCGCATGGCAGGAGTACATGGCCTTCCAGGAATCGGTGGTTGGAATCATGACTCAAGGGTTCAACCAAGCCAGTGCTGAGCAGATGGTGATTTGTCTGCCGGTAAACGCCTGCTTACTCCTTGCGTTCCCCCCAATGGCACTGTCGTTTCTTCGGGCCGATGACAACTCAGTTATGGATCATCCAGGCTTCAATCGGACGCCTAGATTGAGGAAGGCTTGGGCACTTCTTAGGCATTTGGAGGCCCAGTCAACTGCGGGCAACACCCTTGTTGAGGTCGCTTCTGTTTATGGGCGTGTGGCAGATGTGGTTGACGCAGATGGCGGTGGTGATGTTATCGCCAGCGTCATCGAGGGCTCGGACTATGTGCTTGACGCGATTCGCGAGTGTGAGGGCCACGGCTGGGTTGTGGCGACGGAGGGCCATGTTCAGCTCCAGTCGAACCATCTCCTGCAGAGCTTGGTACGCAATCATCTGACTAGGATCTGCACGCCCTTTCACCCAGTCTATAGCGAGCGTGAGATTAAACACGCCTTCAGCCGCTTGAGCGCGTTCACCCCGGACATGTTCGCTTTCGACATGCTCGACGAAGTGACCTTGGCACTGAATTCACGCGTGCTGCTCGTTCGATATGACGATGTCAAAGCAGCCGTTGAATTCACCCAGCAGTACTGTGCGGTATCGGAGCTCTTAACGAACAGCCTCCCGACTTCGGTGACGATCGCCAAGGCTAGGTGCGCGGCCTATGAAAACGAGTTGGGTGATGCCCCTGTCCCGTTTTACGAAATTACAGATGGCGCTCATGCGCAGGCGATCGTCGTACATCAGTTCAATCAGCTGCCCTTATTCGAGATTTTTCAGCTGCTGACAGAGCTGGAGAATGTGGTGAATTTGGTTGCGCTGATCGATGTCACCCTGCCCGCCAATGCGGCTGTTGACCAGATGTCTCGCTACTTCCCTAGCGTGGATGTCCGCATTCGCCAGCAAAGTGCTTTGCCGATCCAGCAATGCCTCCGGAAGCTCTCTGAGATCGAGGCACGGATCGATGTAGAGGATGTTCAGCGCATCGCGGTGATCTGTGATTGCCCTGATATTACCCAGTTGCTGAATCGGCGATACAGCTCAGTTCCAGCAGATACGAAAGTGCCTAAAAAGGGCGATCTGATTCGGCTCTCTCCACGTAGTCTTCGACGTAAGGATGACGCCCTGATTCGCATTGTGAACGTCAGGTCGAATGAGCTTTTCGTGTCCCAGTCACAGACGTATCGGATGATCAAAGCGGACGAGTTCGCGGGGTACTCATGGGATGCAGGATTTGCACTGAGCCCGAACGAAGCACTGGGGGTCGAGCTCCCTCCGGTACTGGTGTTCACCTCCGCTCAAGGCGGTGCTGGTGGGGAAAGGTCGGGGGCTGCCTTCGTCAGGAACCTCCAGGCGCAAGGGGTTCGCGTGATTGAGCACTGCGTGTATGAGATTGAGGGCTTTCCGAGGCTAGCGAGTCCTGGGACTTTGCAGCGGATTGTGCCGCTGGTTGAGTGATGCTTGATTGAGTTTGTCCCGAGACTGTCGTCGCAGCCCTCCCGAAGACACGATTCACCCAATCGCTTTGGCCACGGAACGGCATCCGACTCTGGCGGCGTACGATTCCGAAAAACGATAGGCCAAACATTGAGTTATGTTTGAGCTCAGCTACCCTTGATTGCATTAGGCCACTTCTCGGGTGATGGATGCGCGTTGAGCAGTTGACTGTAAAGAATTTCAGGGGCATCAAGCATCTTGAATGGAAGCTGATGGGACAGTCCATTTGTTGCCTGATCGGCGTGGGCGACAGCGCGAAAACAACCGTGCTGGACGCCGTGGAGGCGGCCTTATCCCCACGGTGGATGACCTTCAACGAAGCCGACTTCCACCACGCGAACACCGCTGAAGACATCGAAGTGGAAGTCACGATCGGCGAATTGTCTCGCGCCCTGCTCTCTGATGGTCGCTTCGGCCTGTATCTTCGTGGTCTCTCCCCAACCGGCGAGCTAAACGATGAACCCGAGGACGCCGACACCCCAGTCCTGACAGTAAGACTTTCGGTCGATGCGACCATGGAACCCGTTTGGTCTCTGGTCTGCGATCGCTATCCAGTTCCAAGAATCCTTTCGAACAGGGACAGAGCCATGTTCTGCCTTGTCCGGCTGGCCGGTGACGAGGCACGCCATCTGACCTGGGCCCAAGGGTCAGTGCTCTCCAAGATGACTGAGGCCAACGATGAGACCGCGCAGATGCTGGCTCATGCTTATCGTTCTGCTCGTCAAAGTGCCAACCTGGGCTCCATCCCAGAGTTAGCCCAAGCTGCGGCCTCTGCCGAAACAGCTGCCCGCTCACTCGGCGCGTACATCAACCAAGCCTACGGCCCCGACCTTGAGCTCGGGCGAGGTGGATTCAACTCCAGCTCAATCGCGTTGCATGACGGTTCCGTACCATTGCGGTTGGCAGGCCTTGGAACCAGGCGTTTGGCGACGTTGGCTGTTCAACGTTCAGCTATCAGCGAAGGCGCAATTGTCCTTGTTGATGAACTGGAGCAAGGCCTTGAGCCGCATCGCGTCCTTGGCGCAATGGCTCAGCTCAAAAAATGGCAAAAGGAAGCGGAGAAGGCGCATCTGGCTAAAGGCCAAATTCTGATGACCACCCACTCCGATGTCGTCTTGGCGGAGTTGCCTCCACCTTCTCTGTTCATTGTTTCCCGCTCGCCCGAGGCGGTTGCAGACATCAAACATGCCCTGGCAAGCGGAGATATTTCCCGGGTTTTGAAGGGGGCCCCACGGGCCCTATTCGCCCGGAAAATTTTACTCTGCGAAGGCGCAACAGAACTCGGAATGATGCTTGGATTGAGGGAGCGCTACCCCGACAGACACGATGGAGTCCCGATCGAGCAACTCGGCGCGGCCATTATTGATGGAGGGGGATCAGCAGGCCCACCCTTGGCGCTCGCGCTCCGGGCACTTGGATACGAAGTGGGTCTATTCAGAGATTCAGATCGAAAACTGGACGCTCATTTTGCTACCAAACTACAAGCTCAAGGCGTGCGCGTCATCGAGTATGGGGGCGGTCTGAACACGGAGCGAGCGGTGTTCCAATCAGCCACTGATACCCAAATTGACGGCCTGCTCGACCTGGTAGCGGGGTTCATCAGCGAGCCCACATTACTGGATCACCTAGAAAAGACCTTCGAAGGCCTTGATGTCGACGCCTGTTTTTGTGATTGGGATCTGGTCGGTGTCTGCCCAAACCCTCGGCTACGCCTGAGCGATCTAGCCGCCGAAAAAAGCTGGTTCAAAAATGCTGAGCGCGGTCGCGCTATATCCGCTCTCGTGATGCAAATTATCGACAACCCACATGTGTCGCCCATAGGCATATGCCTCCGCACCTTAGAGAGCTGGCTTTATGGTAACGCCTGAGTCCATTCTCACGCTCAGCCGTCGGGCCGTCGTGGCTCCAGCAGGCCATGGGAAAACGGAGCTGATCGCCAAGGTGGCCGCACTAGGGCGCCGAACCTTGGTACTGACTCACACACATGCAGGGGTTCACGCAATCCGGGCTCGCCTCCAGCGAATGCACGTGCCCAACGACAAGGTCGTCGTAGATACCATTGCATCGTGGGCTCGCCAGTACGTCCAAGCGTTCCCCGGTCGCTCAGGAAGGTCAGCACTTCATCCCAACAAGCCCAATTGGGATGACGTATACCTTGGTGCGGCTTCAATCCTGCAGAGCCCTGTCGTCCAGGAGGTCATCAAGGCCTCCTACGACCGCGTACTGATAGACGAATATCAAGACTGCGAGCAGTACCAGCATTGGATTGCTGGCTGGCTCTCCTGCATCGTTCCGACCGTTATTTTCGGGGATCCCATGCAGGGAATCTTTGAATTCGTCGAAACAAAAATCGGCTGGAGCGACTCTGTCGCCAGTTATTTCACCCACGCTTATGAACTTCAAATACCCCACCGCTGGGCCACAGCAAATACCGCGCTGGGTAAATGGATTGCGGAAACTCGGCAAAAGCTGATGGCAGGGGAACCAATCGATCTGCGAGAGGGCCCCATAAACTACATCCAGAGCAATAACGCATTTGATATGTCGTTGTTCTTTGATGAGTTCAACTCCAGAACCGGTTCGACGGCAGCGATAAACTGCTGGAGAAACACCTGCAATGACTTAGCCAAGAGCACTAGGGGGGCTTTTCAATCGATTGAAGAAATAGCGGCGAAGCGTTTGATGGATTTTGCAGAAATCTGGGATATGTCAGTGTCCGCCCCACAAGCACGCGCCGATGGGTTGAGATCACTTATTGATGATGCGATCACTCGTGCTCCGGCTGCGCCAGGCCATCCATCCGATGCCATTCTCGACATAGAAATATCCGCCGCCTGGGCGCTACTGTCGATTAGTGGTTCTGCTGAAGGTGCTCTGGAGGTATTGAAACTGGAAAGGAGTCACCCCCTGTCGAGGACATTCCGAGGGGAGCTTATCGGTGACACCAGGCGGGCATTAAGTGAAATCATGGATGGCAGGCATCAAAGCCTTGTCGCTGCTTCGGAAGCAGTAAGGCAGCGCCTAAGCAGGACAGGAAGAGCACCGGTGGCCAGGACAATTTCAACTCCGCTGCTCCTCAAAGGGCTGGAATTCGACCACGTATTGATTCCCGACGCGATCCACTACACAAGGCAAAAATCTGCAGCCGCCAAATCCTTCTACGTCGCCATTTCCAGAGCCAGGCACACACTCACGATCTCTAGTAAAACTCCAATTCTGGAGTTCCCTCTGCCGAACCTTTAGCGGATACAAACTTTAGCGCTAAGCATTAGCGCTGCTCATGATATCTAGGGGATTAATATGGAAGAAACACTCTATGACGGTCGGGGTCGACCAGTAGCGTACATTGCCGACGACAATGAGGTGTCCATTTATCTTTGGTCAGGCCATGCTGTGGCATATGTTGTTGAAGAAAACCTATATGGCTGGAACGGACAGCACATCGGCTGGTTCGTTAATGGAGTGCTTTATAACCGACGAGGGCAGCGGGCGGGATCAATCGGCAGCCAATGCCCATACGCGCTGTACGCTGCTCCTGCAAAGTATGCCAAGTACGCAAAATATGCCAAATACGCTCGCTATGCTGCCTACGCTCGGCCAGGCCTCAGCAGCAGCTATAGCCAGGAACCCTTGGAGGATTTTCTAAAAAGTGGGGCTGTTGGGCGGGTGTAGGGCGATCAAAAATTGCACCTCATGCCTGTGCTTTGAGCTATGAAGCACAGCCACGAACGGGTGTGGACATTCCATCCGTTTCAGGACGAAGACGTTTTCTTGGCGCTCGCGAGATCGGGAATGGTGAGAAGCTTATCGCGAAATCCTCAAGGGAGACATCCGGCAAGGCCGCAAACCTCAGCCAGATGACGTGCGTCAAATCCTCACTCGCAACCTCTACCTGGCCGAGGCAGCAGAGCTATTTGGAAGCAAAATCCAGCCCGAGCGCATGGCTCAAATCCAGGGCGATCTTGAAGCAGATTTGGGCGGCATCGGAGCCTATGCCGATGGACTGCGTGCGGTAGAAACCCTTCAAGCCGAAGGCATCAAAATAGCAATCGCATCGAATCTAGCTTCTCCACACGCCGATCCTGTTCGGCGTATGGAGCCGACTTCCTGCGAAGACGGCTACATCGGTAGATTTGATTTTGCTAGATTCGCCATACCGACGCTCACATCGAGCCGAAACCATCACCATGGGTGTTCAAGGAGAAGCAATTGTCGAAGGAAATTTTCATCAGTCACGCCGTAAAGGATAAAGCCCTCGCGGATGCTTTCGTGGATTTAATGGTTACGGCTATGGGAATCAGCGCGGACGATATCTTTTGCTCCTCGCTGGAAGGTATGGGCATCCCTATTGGTGCCAATTTCGTAGAACACATCAAAGCGGCGATCCAATCCCCCAAAGCTGTTGTGGCCCTTATCACACCCAACTATCTTGCTTCCCAGTTTTGTCTCTGTGAGCTGGGCGCGACCTGGGCGATGTCCCACAACCTATTCCCTTTGCTGGTGAAGCCTCTGACCTTCGAAGATGTCAAAGGTGTGCTCACCGGCGCGCAACTCACTGAGATCAATAGCGCTACACGACTTTCCGAACTTCGAGACCAGCTCAACTCGACGCTTGGGCTCACTGGAAAGAACACTGCCCGCTGGGAGTCCAAACGCGATGTATTCCTCAAAGGCCTCCCGAAAATTCTCAAAAAGCTGCCCAGCCATCAACAGGTGTCCGCCGCCGCTCATGCGAAAGTTGTGAGCGACCTGGATGACGCCAGGCAGTACATAGCCGACCAGGAAGCGGATCTGGAGGAGAAGAAGGATCTGATTGCAAAACTTGAGAAAGCCAAAGACAAAAACGAAGTGGCCGCGATCAAGCGTGCGTATACGGGTGAGGCGGATCAGCTTGATCAACTCGAAACTGACCTTGGCCTTCAACTGGAGAATCTGCCCAAGCACGTGTCTTACGTGGCTTGCAAGGAAATCGGTCTCCAACAGCGCGTAAAAATAGATAACTTCAAAGACGCGGATTTAGCTGAGGGCCTTGAGAGAGCAGCAGGCCAGCAATTAATCGAGATTGATGACAGCGGATTCTGCACGCTGAACTCCTCGCATCCATTAATCAAAAAGATGTTTAAGCCTCTTCGTGTGCTGAAAAAGTTTATCGACGGCGCGTCGAGCGAGACCCACGAGGATTTCGAAACAGAGCACGAGACGACGTTGTCACTGGGCAACAGCGACTACTGGGCAATCCGCCTCGACAACCGACTTCACAGAATGTCTTTCTAAATCATAACGCCAGCGCCGATGATCGTATCGCTACGGCATCGGCGTTATTGCTCGGTTCCAACAGATACGGAAATGCCCAAAATGGGTAATCCGATCCGGCGTTCACCTCGTGGCCTGCCGCGCCAGGATGACACCCTGATTCGGGTTGTGAACGTAACGCCAGGTGAGCTTTTTGTGCTGCATTCGCAGATGTATCGGACGATCAAAGCCGACGAGTTCGCGGGTTCCTTATGGGCTCCGGGGTTCGCTCTTAGCCCGGCATGCGGTTTGGCCATCCCTCCAGTGCTAGTGCTCACATCTAATGAAGATGGTTCTGGTGGGGAAATGAACGCGGTGGCCTTAGTCAGGAACCTGCAGTCGCATGGGTTAGCGTGATGGAACGGTGCATGTGCGAGATTGAACGGTTTTCGAGGGTTACGGGCGCGGGGACTTTGCAGCGGATTGTGCCACTGGTTGAGTGATGCCAGGAATTGCTTAGCATTACTCCAAACCATGCGTTGTGTCGGCTGCTCACAGAGCTCGCATAGACCCGACCGATCAATAAACGTTTTGGCTCGGTATCCGCTGGCTGAGACGCTTTTGGGTGCGAAGCGCCTGCAGATCATCCAGTTGACAAACCAAGATTTCTGCACAAAAATGCCGGTTGACAGTATCCCTTATTTGCACAGTTTTCGAGGTCGTATCGATGCACGAAACCCAGCACCCAAGTCATTTCGCACCCGAGTTGCTCCCCGAATACCTGGATCTGGTCTGCCAGGAAGTGATCTCAGTTGCGTATCAGGCGCTGGCTGATGCATCTACACCAAACGATACCGCATACACCCGCGCAACCCTGCTCTACGGGCGTCTTCAAGGGCTCTGTAAGGCGTTGGGTGCCGATGTGACCCTGCCATGGCTTGAGCTGCGAAACGGCACCATGGACTTCACGATCAGCATCAACGGTGTTTTGCTACAGATCGTCACCGACGATCCTGATGCTCCTAAGAAGCTGCATCGGCTCAAGGCCAATCTGGTCGAGCTGCACCAACTGAGTCTCTTCGAGGCCAGCCCCGAGGTTTCCACTTGGAGACTGTTTGTTGATGGGAACAACGACCTCGAATTCCCTGAGTTCAAAGCCACGATCGTGGGCTTCGATATCAACCAAAATATCCTTTGCCACTGGGCACATGAATACAAGGCCAGCGTGCCGGTCAGAACCAGCGATCTCCCTGCTCAAGTCGAGATCGAGGAACCTTTGGTGGTTCGCAGAAACAAAGACGCCGACACGAAAAAACCCGACGAACCTGGCAGCGTAGATGGACGATAGAACACAGCAACTGGCATTAGGCGACGAATTCTCTCCGGACAAGCTGCGCCTTGCGCGCTGCGCGTCCGGTTGGTCGCTTGCAGACATCGGTGACCTGCTTGGAGTTACCCGGCAGTATGCTCACAAACTGGAGGTGAATGGATTTCCCTCCGCCGCACAGCTGGAAATGCTGAGCACGGCTCTGGGCGTCACTCAGGAGTTTTTCTTTGCGCCTAGACGCAGCTCCGTTGAACTTGAGCAATGCCATTTCCGAAGCGTGCGCGCCTCAACGGTGACGGTGAAGAAATCAATTGCAGCTCAGGTTGAGCTTTTCGAACTGCTGATCGATGAGCTCGACAAAGAAGTCGCGTTCCCGGATATCAGCTTTCGGACACATGATGAACCAGTGACAAGCGTCGATACTATCGAACATATTGCAGAGCGTTTTCGCAGAGAGCAATCGTTGGGGCTTGGGCCTCTCTCGAACGTCACCAGACTGGTCGAGAAGATTGGAGTGCTGGTCGTCAATATCGCTGAAGCGGATGACCGCATCGACGCGTTCTCCCTACACAACAAGCGCCCACTGATTGTTCGCAATACCGCCAAGCAGAACCCATGCAGACAACGTTTCGACATCGCCCATGAGCTCGGTCACCTGGTGATGCACCAAGGTGTGGAAACGGGCTGCCGGCACACGGAAGATCAGGCCAACCAATTCGCAAGTGCCCTTTTGATGCCCAGGGCAAGCTTTGCAGGAGAATTCCCTGCAATGCGAGGCCGATATCTCAACTGGCAAGCCTTGGGTGAGCTCAAGCTGAGGTGGAAGGTTAGTTTCAAGGCTCTGATCTATCGGGCTCAGGCTCTGGATCTCATCAGCCAAGAACAGGCCAAATCAGGCTTCACCTATCTGAATCGCAAGGGCTTCACACGGCGAGAAGATCTCGATGATCAGATCGAGATGGAATCACCTCGACTGGTGCAGCGCGCACTGGATTTGCTGGATCACGCTAGCTGGAGAAAGGCTCTCAAAGCTTGTGGGCTTACCCGCGAGATGGTTGAAAGCCGCTTCATGCTCATACCACCTGAGTCACCTTTGAGACTGGTTTAAATAATCAATTACGAGGCGGATATGGAGCACAATTTCGAGCGACTACAGGCACATATCCTCCCACTTTCAATGGCGAAGACTTTCTCGGTGGCGCGGCAGGAATGGGTACTGGTCGGGATTGAGATCAGCGAGGAGTTTGACAACTGCCCCTGCGGGCAGGACATCAAGGAACACTGCTGGATTGAGAACAAGCTGACAGGCCACAAGACCTATGTAGGCAACGTGTGCATCAATCGCTTCCTCGGCATCGATACCGGAACACTGTTTGATGGGTTGAAGCGCATCGCCAAAAACAGCCAGGCCAATGCGAACCTAGACCTCATCATTCACGCCTATAAGTTTGGGTATATCTACGAAAGCGAGTACACATTTTTGATGAGTACTCGGCTCAAACGTAATCTGAGTGCCAAACAAATCGCTTGGAAGGAAAAAATCAACAGGCGGATCACAAATAGTACCGTTGTTCAACGACGGACGAAGATGTAGAGGTTGTAGAGCAGCACTTAAGCTGGTCGACCATCCATAGAGGTGCACGTACCCAGGCACTCACCAGATCAGCTTTCATGGTGAGATTCCAGCCAACGGCAATGTGCCATAATCCGCGCTCGCTCGAACCACTGATAGGGATACAACGTGACCGATCTGCAGCAAGTCAAAGATTCGCTTAAAACCGTGGCCAAAGACTACTGGGAAACCCACAAGAAACCGCTCTTGCTGAGCAATCTACCGGCAGTGCTGGAAGCCAAGGCGCCGAACTTCAAATCTATCCTAGGCCCGCAGAACATCAAATCCTTCATTAAGGATTATGCGACTGAAATGGACGTCAGGCTGATCGAGCATGCGACCCAAAAGGCTAAGGTAGCCGTCGCACCTGCGGCGGAGACATTCGAATTCCCCACCGACAGCGCGGTCGAGAGCAAAGCCCAGAAGACGCCTCGCACAACACACAAAGGCGAAAAGGCCGTCCTTGCGTTATTGCACTCGCTCGGATCCCTATCTGACGAAGAGCTTGATCGGGTTACTATTCCCGTCTCTGTACTCGTGAAAATGATGAAATAACATGCGCTGCGCAATCATTTTGGTCTCGGATGACCCGGGTGCGTGCAGCCTGTTCGATAGGGAGAAAGAAGCTCTTATCCCACGCTCATTACGCGAAGTCGAGAGAGTCAAAGCGATAGGCTTCGACTTCGTCACAAGCATCTTCAACCCCTCTACTGCAAAATTTCAGCTTGAACAGCATGTGCTTCATATAGCCAGAAGCGCTGATGGCGTTGCCATCCTGTGTGACAGCCGATATCAAAGGCTGACAGCAAAGGTTTCAAACGCCTGCTTCGTAGCCAGAGTGGAGCTCAACCCAGAGGCAAGCAGCTACAAAAACATCCTCCAAGCCACCATCACAAGGATGGTCAAAAATCTGGCCCATGTATACACGCACATGCGTGATGCTGGCAGCCGCAATGCGTTGCAGCTTCCCTTCCGGAACTTCATCGCAGCAGAGCTTATGGCACTGGAGCAGCTGTTCGCTCAGAGCACACTTGCATCAGAGTTCGTCCCGACACTCGACCAGGCAATTAGTGACCTGAACAAGCGCAGAATGCCGAAGCGCAAAGAGGACTATCCTGAAAAATACTATGTGGATGACAACGAGACCTTCTTCTCCTATGGAAAAGAACATCATTCAGAACTGGAGACGGGCGCGACTCACCTGCCACTGTGCAAGCTGAACGGAAACTTCAGGTTTGGCCAAAGAATTGCCACCAACGAACACTATAACGTGTCGAAGGACAAAGGAAGGAACGGGACAATATCCGGCGTTTTCAAGGACTGCCATGACCGGATTCTGGAGTTAAGAGATAAGTCGCACGTCAACGTGTTCTCGAACGACTACTGGACTGCTCCAAGCTGAAACGAAAAAGCGGGCCCTGCATATGCAAATGGGGGCCCGCTTTTCTCGTGATATCTAGCTACGCATACCCTTCGCTGAACGCAGTAACAAGTCATAGCCACGCTAAACCTAGGTTCTGGTGACGTTCCCGGCTACGGACACCCACGGTGCCTGACCAGCCTCCAGTTTTTCATGGATCCCAGTCTGGACGAAGAGGTTAGTAGATAACCTAGGCACAGGTTACACGTTTCTAACGCATCATGCACCCCCATCGGAGATTTTCATGCCAGAGCACAACCGCTTCCGAAATGGGTGTAAAAACGGTAAGCGTCCGGCTAACTCATTGCGTGACTCAGCTCGGTACCCACTGATGTGGTATCAATTGCCCGATCTCACTGGCCCGGTGATCGTTGGAGTGAAGGTTCTCCAAAGCCACGATCTCAATACCAGCGCACCGTTTAGTCTTGAGATCAAAAAAGCGAAGCTACCGTTGCCTTCTCCAAATGCAGCAGTCGTTGGGAGATCACCTCGGAGAAATTGACTGCTGGTGACTATCTCCTCCCATCCAAAAATGACCGCAACCAGACAATACAGACGAGCGAGTTGTTGACGACTGTAGGTTTCGGGAAGCGGATGCTGGTTTGCCAACTAGAAGTCTCATGTCTATCAGCCTCCGGTTACCCTTCATCACCCGTCAGTGCCTCCTAAGGAATCAGCACCGGGCGGTGGCTCAAAAGGAGCTAAATACTTCGTGCACCAAGGTGCACCGTCAGAATCTAGCGGGATTTCCAATGATTACGGGGTTGGAGATGGATTGAGGACTACACGGATACACTGTTGTAGGTGTTTCTGTCCAATAAGTGTTCGATTCCCTTCACCCGCTCCAATCGAATTCTGGTCTCGCGTCGTGGTGGTTTTGACGGGGGATATAAAAAACCGGCACTGAATGGCCGGTTTTTTTTGGTCTGGTGTTGTTTGAATGGCCCGCCTTGGGCTGGCTGAACGGTTAACCCCTGCTCACCGCCGAAGTTCCCGGCGCTCATCTGGGGCTTTTGTTCTCGGAGAGGCAGTTGCCCCCATCCACCACGAGCACCTCGCCCGTAATGTAGCTGGACTCCGGGGAAGCCAGAAAAGCCACCGCTGCGGCGACCTCGTCCGGCCTACCGGCACGCCCGACAGGAACATACTGCGCTGCGTTCATCTCCTCCGCTGTGCTGGACTGCGTCGCGATCCACCCGGGGGCAACAGCGTTCACGGTGATACCGTAGGGCGCGACTTCCAGCGCCAAGCTCATATTCATGCCCACCATCCCCGCTTTCGCCGCCGCATACGCGGCCTCGCCAGGGTTGCTGACGCGGGTGCCGGTCGTAGAGCTGACATGGACGATGCGTCCGTAACGACGATTCTGCATCCCCGGCAACACCGCGCGGGTCAACAGAAAGGCAGTGGTCAGATTACGGGCAATCGAAGTGTTCCACAGCTCGACGCTCATATTGGCCACTTCAGAGAAAGTTTCAGGTTCACCCTGTATCGCCATGCCGGCATTGTTCACGAGTATATCGATTCGCCCCCAGAGCGATTCAGCCCAAGTCACCAGTTCGTCGACCTGAACCGGCTGGGTAAGATCCGCAGCGCGTCCTTGCACCTCATGACCTTCCGCATTCAGTTGCGCGACGCGATCATGGATACGGCTACTGCTGCCGGTGATGATCAGCTTTGCACCCGCTTCTCCGAGCCGCCGCGCGATAGCCAGACCAATCCCGTGTTCACTGCCAGCGCCACTGACCAATGCGACCTGACCACTCCAGCTTTTGACCATTGCACGGCTCCACAGAACGACACAGGAAATAAATACTGTCTGACAGTCCAGAGTAGACGCTAGCGCCCGCACTGATGCACTAAAGATCAGTGAGCGGCGGGGAATGACCAGAAGCGGACGGTCTGTCTCCCCGAAGGCACCTATGCCGAAGGGCCGTATCACGAGTTTGCGATCGTCTGGAGCAGCATGGGCGTCATCAAAGACTCCGTTCTCCAGGCGCCGGAATTGCAATGGGCTCCATCGCCGGAGAAAACTCAGCCCACAGGCAAATGCCCCAACGGCAACGCCCCCGGCGTCTTCACGGTATGAATCGCAAAGTTACTGCGAATATCACTGACCCCTGGCAGTTTGAGCAGCCGCCCCGTCAGAAAGCGGTCGTACGCCCGCAAGTCCGGCACCACCACCTGGAGCAGAAAGTCTGACTCTCCCGATACCAGGAACGTTGAAATCACCTCCGGCAATGCCGTGACAGCCTGGTAAAACGCTTCGGCTTGTTCGTCGTTATGCCGTTCAACCTTGATACCGACGAATATCGTCAGCCCAAGGCCCACTTCGTCTCGGTCAAGGATGGCCTGGTAGCCACGAATCACGCCGGCCTCTTCGAGCATCCGCACGCGACGCAGGCACGGCGAGGGTGACAGGCCGATTTCCTCGGCCAATTGCACATTGCTCAGGCGGCCATCGCGTTGCAATGCGGCGAGGATCTTGCGATCGAAAGCATCGAGTTTCATGATTTAGCAGCATCCATTTTCTTTTATTTGATAATTGGCAGGTTATGCCAATTTTTCATGGCTTAGAAGCTGACTTCGCAAGCACCTGCCCTGCCCTCTCACCTTAGACTGGCACTCTCAAACGTATGAAGGGGGCGTGGCATGGCAGAGTTCTGGTTGTTCTTGATGGCCTTGACGGTGGTGTACCTGTTGCCGGGCCCCGACATGATCCTGTTGCTGCAAACCGGCGCACGTCAGGGCAAGGGCCCGGCATTGGCGACGGCGGCGGGTTTGGCAATCGCACGGGGATGTCATGTCGTATTGGCCGCGTTGGGGCTTTCGGCATTGTTCAAGACCGCCCCCTGGACGTTCGACGCGGTGCGCCTGGTCGGCGCTGCCTACCTGTTATGGATCGGCTTTCAGTGCCTGCGGACTCGTTTGTTGCCAAGCCTTGAAGCGGCCGGTATCGAACCCGCAAAGCAGCGCTGGGGCCAGGCGATTCGGCGCGGGTTGCTGACCAACCTGCTCAATCCCAAGGCATTGCTGTTCTGTTCGATCTTGCTGCCGCAGTTCATCGACCCACAGGGCGGCCCGGTACTTGGGCAATTTGCAACCCTCGGCGTGGCCCTGGTGGGCATTGGCTTGCTGTTCGACTGCGCCTACGCACTGATGGGTGTGGCGCTTGGGCGCTGGTTGCAGCGTTCCCCTTCCGCTCAGCGTCTGCAGCAGTGGCTGTTTGGGAGCCTGTTGATTGGTTTTGCAGTGCGGCTGACATTCGTACAGCAGTCATAGCGCTGTGGGGGGTCAGGGCTCGACCCTATAGGGGCCTGAATCGGGGGGAACGAGCGGTTGTGCCAGGTGGCGGTCCTGTGTGCAATACACTGGACCGTCACCTTCCTCTTCACTTACAAGGGACACTCAACTGTTCAGGAAAACAAGGCATCGGGAAACTCCTTGATGCCTGTCAGGCCGATGAGCTGCATGTCAGCTGTCTGGATCTGTTCGATGGTGTCGTAACCTGCGTACCAATCCTTGAGCCGCACACCTTCTTGTGGTGTCTGCCCTGGGGCGAAGCTTGATCGGTGCAGATAGAGGTCATCGCCGATGCGATCAACCAACAGTTCAGAGCTGCTGATATAGGACAAAACCAATTTGTCGCCAGTGCTGACACCGTCGTCCTGAATTGTCACCAACGTTGGAGTATTGATGGTGTAGATATCGTCACCCTCACCACCGTTAGCAAAACCGCCGGCCTGCAATATCAGTCTGTCATCCCCCTGACCTCCTGACAGTGAAAAGCCCACGCCTGTACCGGTCAACAGGTCGTTGCCTTCCCCACCATCAGCCATGCCATGCGCCACAGTGATAGTGTCGCTTCCAGCCTCGCCATAGGCTTGGGTACCCTCGTCGCTGGCGGCCGTGACGATGGTGTCGTTACCACCGCCACCGTACAAAATGTCTGCTTGCGGCCCATTGGCTGAACTATCGACTTTGAAAGGTCCTATCGACGAAGTCAGCCCGCCATAGAGGTAATCATTACCATCCCCGCCATCAATAACATCGTTGCCCAATCCGCCCTCCAGATAATTGACACCCGCGTCTCCAACCAAGACATCGTTGAAGTGACTACCCAACACGTGTTCGATGTTGAGCAATACATCGCCTTCGGCATCACCACCTTGATTGATTTGAGTCTGCAAGTTGATCGAGACGCCTGTTGTGCTTGTGATATACCAAGCACTGTCCAGACCTGCACGCCCATCGATGACATCTGCCCCGGCTCCACCAACGAAGATGTCCTTCAAACCGGAGCCCGATAGCGTGTCGTTAAAACTGCTGCCTTGAAACATCTCAATATTGGTGTAGGTATGGCCAGCAGCCTCTCCTGTGTTAGCGCCGCCGTTGGTCAGGTCGATTGTCACCGCGCTATCAGACTGTTCATAAGTGACCAAATCCAGGCCGCCCGTGCCATCCACCATCATGGACGAACTACCGCCATAGAAGATGTCGTTGAAACTCGATCCTCTGATGACCTCGATACCGGTATAGGTATCACCTGCCGCGATTCCCGAATGCACACCCGTCTTGAGGTTGATGGTCACAGCTTCTTTGCTGTCGAGATAGCCCGCTATGTCATAGCCAACACCGCCGATGAACTGATCCGCGCCCGCGCCACCGTACAGCGTGTCGTTACCCGAACCGCCGGTAATGACGTTGTCGCTATCGTTGCCATAACCGGTGAAGGCGCCGGTGCCAACGTAGGTCAGGCGCTCGACGTTTGCAGCCAGGATGGTGCCGCTCGGATTGATCACCGACACACGGACTTCATCGTTGCCACCACCGGCCTGCTCGATGATGGTGGGTGTGTACCCCATGCCGATGTTGTAGATGTCGTCGCCGCCTCCCCCTTCCAACCGTACCCCTGTGACTATGGTGTACGGGCCGGCGGAAAGGACGTCGTTGAAGGCCGAGCCTATGACAGCTTCGATACCCGTTAAAATGCTGCCTTCTGCATCTCCACCCGTTCCTGCGGTTCCCGTCCCGAGACGGACATTAACGTTTACCCCGGCAGTCGAGCCCGAATAGTCGACTGTGTCGACACCGGCGCCACCGTCGAAATCCATACCACTACCATCGCCAACGAACGTATCGTTGAAATTCGATCCTCTGATCACCTCGATATCGGTATAGGTATCACCTGCCGCGATCCCAGTATGCACACCCGTCTTGAGGTTGATGGTCACGGCTTCTTTACTGTCGAGATAACCCGCACCGTCATAGCCAACACCGCCGATGAACTGATCCGCGCCCGCGCCACCGTACAGCGTGTCGTTACCCGAACCGCCGGTAATGACGTTGTCGCTGTCATTGCCATAACCGGTGAAGGCGCCGGTGCCGACGTAGGTCAGGCGCTCGACGTTTGCAGCCAGGATGGTGCCGCTCGGATTGATCACCGACACACGGACTTCATCGTTGCCACCACCGGCCTGCTCGATGATGGTGGGTGTGTACCCCATGCCGATGTTGTAGATGTCGTCGCCGCCTCCCCCTTCCAACCGTACCCCTGTGACTATGGTGTACGGGCCGGCGGAAAGGACGTCGTTGAAGGCCGAGCCTATGACAGCTTCGATACCCGTTAAAATGCTGCCTTCTGCATCTCCACCCGTTCCTGCGGTTCCCGTCCCGAGACGGACATTAACGTTTACCCCGGCAGTCGAGCCCGAATAGTCGACTGTGTCGACACCGGCGCCACCGTCGAAATCCATACCACTACCATCGCCAACGAACGTATCGTTGAAATTCGATCCTCTGATCACCTCGATATCGGTATAGGTATCACCTGCCGCGATCCCAGTATGCACACCCGTCTTGAGGTTGATGGTCACGGCTTCTTTACTGTCGAGATAACCCGCACCGTCATAGCCAACACCGCCGATGAACTGATCCGCGCCCGCGCCACCGTACAGCGTGTCGTTACCCGAACCGCCGGTAATGACGTTGTCGCTGTCATTGCCATAACCGGTGAAGGCGCCGGTGCCGACGTAGGTCAGGCGCTCGACGTTTGCAGCCAGGATGGTGCCGCTCGGATTGATCACCGACACACGGACTTCATCGTTGCCGCCACCGGCCTGTTCGATGATAGTGGGTGTGTATCCCATGCCGATGCTGTAGATGTCGTCGCCGCTTCCCCCTTCCAACCGTACCCCTGTGGCTGTGGTGTACGGGCCGGCGGAGAGGACGTCGTTGAAGGCGGAGCCTATGACGGTTTCGATGCCCGTTAAAATACTGCCTTCGGCTTCTCCGCCCGTTCCTGCGGTTCCCGCGCCGAGACGGATATTAACGTTTACCCCGGCAGTCGAGCCCGAATAGTCAACTGTGTCGACACCGGCGCCACCGTCGAAATCCATACCACTACCATCGCCAACGAACGTATCGTTGAAATTCGATCCTCTGATCACCTCGATATCGGTATAGGTATCACCTGCCGCGATCCCAGTATGCACACCCGTCTTGAGGTTGATGGTCACGGCTTCTTTACTGTCGAGATAACCCGCACCGTCATAGCCAACACCGCCGATGAACTGATCCGCGCCCGCGCCACCGTACAGCGTGTCGTTACCCGAACCGCCGGTAATGACGTTGTCGCTGTCATTGCCATAACCGATGAAGGCGCCGGTGCCGACGTAGGTCAGGCGCTCGACGTTTGCAGCCAGGATGGTGCCGCTCGGATTGATCACAGACACACGGACTTCATCGTTGCCGCCACCGGCCTGTTCGATGATAGTGGGTGTGTATCCCATGCCGATGTTGTAGATGTCGTCGCCGCTTCCCCCTTCCAACCGTACCCCTGTGGCTGTGGTGTACGGGCCGGCGGAGAGGACGTCGTTGAAGGCGGAGCCTATGACGGTTTCGATGCCCGTTAAAATACTGCCTTCGGCTTCTCCGCCCGTTCCTGCGGTTCCCGCGCCGAGACGGATATTAACGTTTACCCCGGCAGTCGAGCCCGAATAGTCGACTGTGTCGACACCGGCGCCACCGTCGAAATCCATACCACTACCATCGCCAACGAACGTATCGTTGAAATTCGATCCTCTGATCACCTCGATATCGGTATAGGTATCACCTGCCGCGATCCCAGTATGCACACCCGTCTTGAGGTTGATGGTCACGGCTTCTTTACTGTCGAGATAACCCGCACCGTCATAGCCAACACCGCCGATGAACTGATCCGCGCCCGCGCCACCGTACAGCGTGTCGTTACCCGAACCGCCGGTAATGACGTTGTCGCTGTCATTGCCATAACCGGTGAAGGCGCCGGTGCCGACGTAGGTCAGGCGCTCGACGTTTGCAGCCAGGATGGTGCCGCTCGGATTGATCACCGACACACGGACTTCATCGTTGCCACCACCGGCCTGCTCGATGATGGTGGGTGTGAACCCCATGCCGATGTTGTAGATGTCATCGCCGCCCCCCCTTCCAGCCGTACCCCTGTGGCTGTGGTGTACGGGCCGGCGGAGAGAACGTCGTTGAAGGCGGAGCCTATGACCGTTTCGATACCAGTGAGAATATCCCCCTCTGCGTCGCCACCCCGTCCAACAAGTCCAGTTCCCTGGCGCAAATCTATACTGATACCTTCAGTAGATGCCGAATAGTCAACAGTATCTGAACCAGCACCGCCATCAATTTTGTCTGCGCCGGCAGTACTCTTGATGACGTCATTGCCACCCAGAGCGTTGATCTCATCATCCCCTGCGGTGCCAATTAGTGCATCTGCGCCGGCTGTTCCATTAATAACTGCCATTTTTCTTCTTCCTTGATTTTAAGGAGGGTGGAGAGGGTCTTATACAATCACTGTTTTCTTACAAAATTGAACAAGAGCTCTGCAACACTTCGGCTATTCCCAGTGAAACTTGAACGGAAGTTTCGTCCAGAATAGGAAAAATAAGCGGGTGTTAGTTTTGTCATGCGTTGATGCACAGGGTGGTAAACAGCTAGCGCCAGGATACGAAACCTGGCAGAGCTTGCTCTCGACGGCGGAGTGCCAGGCAACGCCAATGTTGCTGAACCATCGCCATGGCGAGCAGGCTCGCTCCCATAGGGATGGCGGGTCCATGTCTATTTTTTCTGGGCGTCGGACTCTTTCATCTGCACCGAAGACTTGGTGCCGTCGGTGTTGTCCTTGGTTTCATTGTCCGAATTGTCGAAGCAGCCTTGCAGGAGGAACAGGCTACAGGCGAGGCAGAACGTGCGCGTGAGGTTCATGATGTACTCCGGCTGAGGGCTTTAAGGAGTGACCGATGAAGGCAGCAATGGTTGCGACAGTCTTCCGCCAGGACGACAGACGTTCGCCCAGGCGCTGCACCTAAATGTAAGTAGAATTTTCACCGAGGCGTTGCTGTCACACCAGACAGGTGCAATCCCATAAGGAACACAGCAATGACCTTCGCTAAAATCGCGCAAAAACTGGCCCTGTGGGCGGGGAGCCCCAAGACATTTCTGGGGGCTATCGTGCTCCTCGTGCTGTGGGCCTTGAGCGGGCCACTGTTCAAGTTCAACGATACGTGGCAGCTGATCATCAACACCTCCACGACGATCATTACCTTCCTGATGGTATTCCTGATCCAGAACACACAAAACCGCGACACCGATATCCTGCACCTGAAGATCGACGAATTGTTGCGCGCAACCAATGAAGCGCAAAACGCAATGCTCGGACTCGAGTCGCTGGACCTCAAGCAATTGGAGGCGCTGAGGAAACATTACCAAGCCATGGGACAAGGCGAAGCCAAAAGTCTTGAAGGGTTGGAGCAGAAGAACAAGATCGATCTGAATCAATGTTGATCGCGATGCGCGAGTGGTACGGCGCCACTCGCGCATCCTTAGCACGCCTCAAGGCAGCGGATTACCACCGGTCACGCCGAAAACTTCGCCGGTGATGTAGCTCGATTCCTGAGACGCCAACAGTACATATAACGGCGCACATTCGGCCGGCTGCCCGGGACGCTTCATCGGCACCTGGGAGCCGAAGGTAGGAATTTTCTCCTGGGGTTGTCCGCCGCTGGGTTGCAGCACCGTCCAGATCGGCCCGGGTGCCACGGCGTTGACGCGGATGCCCTTGCCGATCACTTGCCCCGCCAATGCCTTGGTGAACGCCACGATGGCCGCCTTGGTGGTGGCGTAGTCCAGCAGCGTCGCGGACGGATCGTAAGACTGGATCGAGGCGGTATTGATGACCGTTGCCCCTGCCGGCATCAGCGGCACCGCGGCCTTGCAGATCCAGAACATCGCGTAGATGTTGGTTTTCATGGTGTCATCGAATTGCGCGGTGGTGATGTCGGCGATGTCCTTTTGCGCCTCCTGCTTACCGGCAACGTTTACCAGGATATCCAAGCCCCCCAATTGCTCGTGGGCGCTCCTCACCAGTTGGACGCAGAAGGATTCGTCCTTGAGATCACCGGGAATCGCAATGGCCTTGCGGCCTTCGGCTTCGATCAGTTCGATGACTTGCCGAGCGTCGCGCTCTTCGCTGGGCAGGTAATTGATCGCGACGTCAGCCCCCTCCCGGGCGTAGGCAATGGCTGCCGCGCGGCCGATCCCCGAGTCAGCACCGGTCACCAGCGCCTTGCGACCTTCCAGACGGCCGAAGCCTTGGTAGCTTTTTTCACCATGATCGGGCTTGGGCACCATGTCCTGGTCGATACCGGGCGGCGATTGCGGCTGGTCGGGAAACGGTGGACGGGGATATTGGGTCAGCGGGTTCTGCATCGCGTATTGGTTGGGTTCTCGGCGTGTGGACATCGAGGCTCTCCTTTTCGGCGGGCAAGACAAGCCGGGAGCTGACGCCCCGGCCCTGAATGTAAGACGTGCCGCGATCAGCGGCTGGCCTGCAGCGCCCTTGCCATCTCCAGGTGGGTCTGCAATTTAGGCAGGGTTTCATCGGCAAACGCTTTGATTTCCGGCACTTCGGTGGTTTTGGCCTCCTGCTCGATCTGTGCGATGGCGTCCTCGGTGGCCTTGACCTGGCTGGCGGCATAAGCGGCTTCGAACGACTCGCCTTCCTGCATCTGCGGGATCATGGTCTTGGCCTTGTCAGCGACTTCCTCCCGCGGTGCGACAGGCAGGTCGAGTTTTTTCGCAATCTTGGCCAGATGCTGATTGGCGGTGGTGCGGTCGTTGATCACCATGATGGTGTAATCCTTTACCTCCCTGGACTCGGCTTTGCCGTGGGCCATGCGACTGGCCTCGATGTCGGCCATGCCTTTGGCGGAGGCATCGTTGATGAATTCGGCTGGCGATTGGGCCCAGGCACTGTTGGCACCCAGGCCCATCAGCACGACGAGACTGGTGGTGCGAAAAAAGGTAGCCATCCGGCTCATGGTCGCGCCCTCCTCGTAGTTAAAAGTTCGGGCAGGTCTCCCTGCCTCTGTATCAGAACCACCGATGACCGTTCAGCGACATGTCCGACCCGCTTTTCCGCAGGGGCTTGTCGGCGGTCATGAGGGTGGTCCTCCCACTTTTGCGACCCGCTCCAAGCACCTTGGTTCGATCATGGGCGATATTTCCAGGATGAATGCTTCGTGAGCCCGGCATGGTCTGGCCCTCAAGATGCTTGAATGTTGGCGAGCCGGGCCTGCCTGATATTCGAAAGGACCAGGGGCGCAAAGGTTTGAATAAATACGCGGCGCCACGACGAACGGTGACGTGCTTTCAGATGTCGAAGGCTCTGTGATTCTGGCGCTTGGCGGCGTACATCGCTTGGTCAGCATGGCGGAACAGTGCGACGTCTTCGATGCCATGGTCTGGGAAACAGGCCACGCCGATACTCGGCTCGATTCTCAGGCAGTGCCCATCTAGTCGCAGCGGCTGGGTCAGCGCCTGACGGATCTTTTCTTGCACAACGTGGGCATCTTCCAGCGCCTGGATGCTATGGAGCAGCACCACGAACTCATCGCCACCAATACGCGCAACCGTGTCGGAATCACGTACGCAGCCCTGGAGCCGACTGGCCACCGCTTGCAACAGCATGTCACCGACGCCATGACCATAGGTGTCGTTGACCTGCTTGAAGCGATCCAGGTCGATGTACAGCAATGCCATGCGCCCTGACGCTACTCGGGCACTCGCCAGCGCGGCCTTGAACCGTTCACGCAGCAGTTCGCGATTCGGCACCTGGGTCAACTGGTCGTATTGCGCCATGCGCTGCAACCGGGCATGCAATTGCTGGCGTTCGACGGCGAGGGTGATCTGCGCACAGACATACTGCAGCAATTCCATGTCCTGCTCGGTGTAGCGCTCCTTGTCCTGGGCACTCTTGAGGATCATTGCGCCAATCGTGCCGTTTTGCGAGTTCAGCGGCACACCCAGCCAGCATGGCGCGCCCGGCTGCTCCAGGAGGTCGAAAAAAGCCGGTGGCAATGGGTTGCAATCAGGTGTCAACAGGATCGGCTGACCGCTTCGGATCACCTCGGCGCACAAACGCCCGGTGATCGTCCCCGGCAGTTCGGGTTGCCGTTCCTCGTCGTCGACGTGATAGGCAAAATTCAGTTGGGCGCATTGTTCATCGTACAGCGCCACCGAGAAGTTCAGGGCCGGCAGCCACTCGCCGATGATCAGGTGGATACGCTTGAATAGCGCAAGCAGGTCTGCCGCGGCATGGGCCGCTTCGGAAATGGCGTACAGCGCTGCCTGTCGGGACTCGGCCAGTTTACGTTCGGTAATGTCGCGGGCCACGGCGATGCGCAATTGATCCATTTCTGACCAGCGCGCCGACCACAGGATATGCACCACCCGACCGTCCTTGCGCAGGTAGCGGTTCTCGAAGTTGAGCTTGGGCTCGCCGTCCATGATCTCCCGCGCAGCGTCAAGGGTACGCTGGCGGTCGCCGGGGTGAACCAGTTCGATCATCGGCCGACCGATCAGCTCCTGGGGGGTGTAACCGAGAATGCGTTCGCAGGCGGCACTGACAAACACGAAACGTCCCTGGCCGTCGACGGCACACACGGCGTCCAGCAGAAGGTCGATGTAACTGGCCAGCGGTGCGGAATCTCGAATACCCATTGGCTGGAAGCCATCCGGAGAATGCAGCGGTGGGCGAATTGGGTGATCGGACTACACCCACGATACAAAGAGGATAGCGCAGGCAATCAAACCATCCGAGAAATTGATTGCAATATGCCACCTATTGGCTAATCGGTATGACAGAGCGGCCCCTCAAGGGACTTTCGCAAAAAAAATGACTGTTACGCCTGTTTACCGATGCCTTGACAGCGCTTCAGGCCAGGTAAAACGCAGCGGATCCGGGGACATCCGGATAAACCCACCTAGCTCCGACTCCCCGCAGGGATTCTCCGTCCACGTTCATAGGCAAGCTCCTACACGGAAGACTCCGGCAGCCCTCAAACACGCCGGAAACAGCCGATTCAAAGCCCTGGGCGATGGTCTGTAAAGTCCGGAAACACACAGATATTGAAACACCCACGGACAGCACTTCTCAACCAAGGAATGTAATCGCACCATGAACCAGATCGCGCAACCCACCCATCGTTTCACCAACTACCGCAAGGTCATCTCCCTGTCGGATCAGGACTGGCAGTGCGCCGAGGCCGGAAAAATCTCGGGGCTCAATGTCGAGGTCAAGACGCCCAACGTCCTGGTCGACCAGTACGGCCGCACCTTTCACCACTTCGGGACGACGTCCTATCTAGGCCTGGATTATCACCCTGCCTTGCTGGATGGCGCCATGACCGCGCTATGGGAAACCGGAACCCTGCATGTCGCCAACTCGAAGAGTCGCTGCAAGCTGGCGATCCTGGCGCAGTACGAAACGCAACTGTCGGAACTGTTCGGTGCCAGCTGCCTGAGTGCCTTGTCCTGCAGCGCGGCCAGCGCCGGGATCCTGCCGCTGCTGGCCAGCGGTGCACTTACGGGCAATCGGCCACCCGTCATGGTGTTCGACAAACATGCCCATTATTCGATGAACCACTTCAAGACCGCCTGCGCCGATGAAACCCAGGTCATCACCTGCCCGCACAACGACATGGACTTCATCGAAGACCTGTGCAAACGAGAGCGCAACGTCGCCTATGTAACTGACGGCGCCTACAGCATGGGCGGCACGGCGGACCTGGACAGCCTGCTTTTTCTCAAGCAGCGATATGGCCTGTTCCTGTACCTGGACGACTCCCACGCATTGTCCACCGTCGGCAAATACGGTGCGGGGCTGGTCCGTTCGCGTCTACCCGCCGTGGACGAGCGCACGCTGATCGTCGCCTCGCTGGCCAAATCGTTCGGCGCCAGTGGCGGGTTGGCCATGTTCGGCAGTGAACGGCATAAAGCGCTGGTGCAGCGTTACGGTGGGCCGAGCACCTGGTCCCAGAGCATGAACGCAGCGGCCATTGGTGCCGGCATGGCTTCGATCCGGCTGCATCGCAGCCGGGAACTGGTCTCGTTGCAGGAGCGTTTGCAGACTAATATCCGCGTCTTCGATAACCTTGTCCGTACCGAGCAGTACGGCAACCCGATGGCGATACGTCTGGTGCCCTGCGGTGAGGCAACCCTGGCCAACCGCGTGGCGGGTGAGTTGGCCGAGTTGGGGTACTTCACTTCGGCGGTGTTTTTCCCCGTGGTGCCACAAGACAAGGCGGCCATCCGCATTACCCTACGCGCCGACATGGAGCCGAGCGTGATCCGGTCCTTCTGCGAACAGATCATCAACCTGCTGCAAGCCCACGGGCGTGATATCCGCACCTGACATGAGTCCTCGATGAAAAACCGTACAACCCTGATCGTCACTTGCACCACCGTTTTCCTGGCACAACTGGGCATGAGCATCTACCTGCCCGCGCTACCTGATATTGCCCGGGATCTTGGAGCCGATGCATCCCGGGTGTCCTGGGGCCTGTCGGTGTACCTGATCGGCATGGCACTGCCCATGCTGGCGTGGGGCAGCCTGAGCGAACGCCTGGGGCGTAAAGCGGTTTTGCTGGCGGCATTGGGGCTGTATGGGCTGGGCAACCTGGCCCTGCCCCTTGGCACCTCGGTGGAGGGGTTCCTGGCGTTCAGATTGATCCAGGGCATCGGGGCCAGCGGTATATCGGTGATGGCACGGGTCCTGATCCGTGACAGCTTCAGCGGCGATCAGCTGGCAAAAGCCTTGTCATGGATATCGATAGCCTTCGTGATCGCCCTCGGCATCGGCCAATACCTGGGCGCGTTGATCCAGGCTGCTCTGGGTTGGGAAGCGATCTTTTATGGAATGGGCACCGCCTGCCTGATCATGGCTGCGGCGGTTTCCCGGGCCAGGTTCCCGATACTGACGAAGAGCAGCAGTGGACAGTCGGCATCGAGTGCATACGGACAGATACTGCTGCAACGCAGTTTCCTGCTGCCGGCCCTTGCGGGAGGGCTGGGGTACGGCGTAATCATCGCCTTCAACACAACAGCGCCGCTCATTCTGCAAGAAGGCTTTCATTGGTCGGCGATCGAGTACGGCCTGCTGGGCTGGCCGATCAGTGCCGCGTACCTGCTCGGCGCACTGGCGGTGAATGCCTTTGTGCTGCGCACCGGCCAGCGACGGCTGATGGACTGGGGCATCGCGCTGGTGCTGGGAGGAAGCGCGACCATGCTGGTGAGCAGCCTTACCCTGGGCAGCATCGCGTTGCTGTTCTGGTTACCGTACTGCCTGGCCGTGTTCGGCCAGTCGTTGAACTACCCCATCAGCCTGTCCCTGGCCAACGAAGGCTCACCCGTACCCGGCGCCTACGCCATGGCATTGAGCGGTTTCCTGCACCAATTGATGGCCGCGCTGATCGGGGCCATGGCCAGTCTGTTATCGAGTCAACAGGCCTGGCCGTTGGCGACGTTGTGCGCGCTGCTGGCAGTGGCGGCCATGGTCTGCGTGCGAGTCATGCCGCCCCGGAGCCCTTAAAACGCGCTGCGGAAAATCTCCTCTATCTGCCGTTGATCCGCTGCCCGCGGGTTGGTCAGGCCGCAGGCATCTTTCAGGGCGTTGGCGGCCAGCACCGGCACGTCACCGAGGCGCACGCCCAACTCACGCAGGCCGGCCGGGATCTCCACGTCCCGGGCCAGACTGACGATCGCGGCGATGGCGGCCTGGGCGCCTTTTTCCGGGCCAGACAGGTGGGTATCGACCCCCATGGCACGGCCCACATCGGTCAGGCGCGAGGCGCACACCGAGGCATTGAAACTCTGCACATGGGGCAACAGCACCGCATTGCACACGCCGTGGGGCAAGTCGTAGAACCCGCCTAACTGGTGAGCCATGGCATGCACGAAGCCCAGCGAAGCATTGTTGAATGCCATCCCGGCGAGAAACTGCGCGTAGGCCATGTTTTCCCGTGCCGCCAGATCGTTGCCGTCACGCACCGCCAGGCGAAGATTGTTGCTGATCAGGGTGATGGCTTTCAGGGCACAAGCATCGGTGATCGGGCTGGCGGCGGTGGACACGTAGGCTTCGATCGCATGGGTCAGCGCATCCATGCCCGTCGCAGCCGTGAGTCCCTTGGGCATTGCCACCATCAGCGCCGGGTCGTTGACCGACATGAGCGGCGTCACGTTGCGGTCGACAATGGCCATTTTCACGTGGCGCGATTCGTCAGTGATGATGCAGAAACGAGTCATCTCACTGGCGGTGCCGGCGGTGGTGTTGATGGCGATCAGCGGCAACTGCGGCTTGCCCGACCGGTCGACGCCCTCATAGTCGCGGATCTGCCCGCCATTGGTAGCGCACAGGGCAATGCCCTTGGCGCAGTCATGGGGCGAACCGCCCCCCAGCGACACCACGAAATCGCATCGGCTCTCCTTCAGCAATCCCAGGCCACGCTCGACATTCGCGATGCTCGGATTGGGCTTGGCACCGTCGAAAATCACCGATTCGATGTCCTGCTGGGCCAGCAGATCGGCCACCTTGCCCGCAACGCCGGCCTTGGCCAGTCCCGCATCGGTTACGATCAGGGCCTTGCGAAAACCGTAATTGCGAATGGCAATCATGGCTTCGTCGAGGCAACCCAGCCCCATGACGTTCACGGCGGGAATGAAAAAAGTGCTACTCATGGGACGCGTTCCTGAAAGGGGCCGGATCGGCGGGTCCACAGCATTGACCAGTCAGTCACGCGGCACCTTGATCTGGCTCAAGAGTCGGTCGTGATAAAGTCGCGCCCTGCCCTTGCCACGTTTTGAGATGACTTTCCAAATGACCGACTTCCAGGAATACGACGCCCGGCTTGAAGACTGGGAAACCTTGCGCGCCCATACCGCTTTCAGCGGGCTGCTGGTGGGCAATGGTGCCAGCCGCGCCGTATGGGATGATTTCGGCTACGACTCGCTGTTCGAAAACGCCCGCACCGTCGAGGAAAAGCCCTTGAGCCCGTCGGAACTGAGCGTGTTCGACGCGCTGCAGACCCGCAGCTTCGAACAGGTGCTCGGTGCGCTGAAAACCACCAGCCGGGTCAACAAGGCCCTCGCCGTCAGCTCCGCCGCCCCGCGCAATCGCTACTACGCGATCAAAGAAGCGCTGATCAACACCGTGCATGCGGTGCATATCCCATGGCGGCTGGTACAACCGTCGACCCTGGCGACGCTCAACCAGGAACTGAGCCGTTATGCCACGGTGTTCACCACCAACTACGACCTGCTCAACTACTGGGCGATCCAGCATGCGCCGCAGACCATTACCGATCTGTTCACCGACACCGACCACGGTTTCGATCTGAGCCAAGTGACCACGGACAAACCGCGCCTGCTATACCTGCACGGCGGCCTGCACCTGGTGCGCAACCAGGACGGCACGGCGCGCAAGCTCACGTCCACCGAAGGCACGCTGCTGGGCAGCTTCGCCATCAACAACACCCTCAAGACCCTGGACGACGTACCGTTGTTCGTCAATGAAGGCCCCAGCGGGGACAAACTCAAGACCATCCGCAGTTCCGACTATCTGTCATTCTGCTACGACCAACTGCTGCACCACGGCGACAACCTGTGCCTGTTTGGCCATGCCCTGGGCGAGCAGGACCAACACATCGTCCGCGCCTTGCGCCAGGCGAAACCCCGCACCGTGGCGATCTCGATCTACCCTCGCAGCCAGGCGTTCATCCAGCACCAGAAGCGCCATTACGCCAAGCTGTTCCAAGGATTGGACATCGAGCTGCGGTTCTTCGATGCCAAGAGCCATCCGTTGGGCGATCCGAAGCTGTCGGTACCGGTGGAGGTGTAGGAATGGAATCCGCGCAGAGACCTGTGGCGAGGGGACTTATCCCCGCTGGGGTGCGTAGCGCCCCCGACAGTGGATGTCTCAGATCCATCTGACACTCCGAGTTGCCAGGATGAGGGCTGCTACGCACCCCTGCGGGGATAAATCCCCTCGCCACAGGAGAAGCGTCTTCATTACTGGTAGGTTAAAGCGCCAACAGGGTCTTGTCCTTGATCACCATGCTCGGCCCGTTCGCCTTGACGCTGGCAATGCCCTTGTCCCGGGCGGCGTCCGATGAAAAGGCTTCGCTGCTGCCGATCACTTCATGGTTGGCAGCCTTGAGATTGAAGTAGGGATGACCGTCCCTGGTGTTCTTGAGCTCATAGCGCTCGGTCAACGGGCTGTTTTTCTGCACCGCAGCGATGCCACCGTCGGCACCGCTGCGGGTGGTGTACAACTCGCTGGTCAGGATCGTTTCGGCGTTGGCGGCCTTGAGCACGAACCGAAACTGGCCACTGCTGTTCTTGCTGATTTCGTACCATCCGGACATGATCATTTCCTCGAGAGGTCAACAGCCTCAAGAGTAAAGACCTGCCCCGCCGGCTCTGCCAGTCGACTCCGCTACAGCGTGATGGCCGTGCCCAACAGCGTCAGGAACCCCGCCAGCCAGTTCGGATGAGCGGGCCAGGCCGGTGCGGTCGCCAGGTTGCCCTGGACATGGCCTTCGGTCACCGGAATGTCGATGAACGTCCCACCCGCCAGGCGCACTTCCGGGGCACAGGCCGGATAAGCGCTGCATTCACGCCCTTCCAGAATGCCCGCCGCCGCCAGCAATTGCGCGCCATGGCACACCGCGGCGATCGGCTTGCCCGCCACATCGAAATCGCGCACCAGTTGCAGGACTTTCTCATTCAGACGCAGGTACTCCGGCGCCCGCCCGCCGGGAATCAGCAGCGCGTCGTAGTCAGCCACGCCGACACCGAAAAAATCATGGTTCAGGGTGAACAGATGGCCCGGTTTCTCGCTGTAGGTCTGGTCGCCTTCGAAATCGTGGATCGCCGTGCGCACGGTCTGCCCGGCGGTCTTGTCGGGGCACACCGCATGCACGGTATGGCCGACCATCTGCAAAGCCTGGAACGGCACCATCACTTCATAGTCTTCGACGTAATCGCCGACCAGCATCAGGATTTTCTTTGCGGCCATGGCTTGGACTCCTTTGAGAATGCGTGAAGGGTGAATGCATTAAAGGTAGTCCGGCGGGGAAGTCTTCACCCGTCATCTGACGGGCTGCACGACGAGTTAGGTCGAATGTTGCTCTGTGAGAGCAAAGCTTGCCCGCGATTCAGCGCCGAGGTTCAGCAGCACAATTGAGTCATCGTTCATCGCGAGCAAGCTATGCTCCCACAGCGTTGCATCTGTCCCGCTTCAGGCGAGATAACCGTCCGCCCGCAGCAGCGTTTCGAGACAGTGTTCGGTGATGTGGTAGAACGCCTTCAGTTCCTGGATCTTCGCCAGCAACTCGGCCGGATCGATCGGCGTGGCGCGTTTGACCGCCAGGATCATCTTGTTCTTGTTGGTGTGTTCCAGGGATATGAACTCGAACACCTTGGTTTCGTAGCCACAAGCCTCCAGGAACAGCGCCCGCAGGCTGTCGGTGACCATTTCCGCCTGTTGGCCCAGGTGCAGGCCATATTGCAACATCGGCTTGAGCAGCGCCGGGCTCTGGATCTGCAAGCGGATCTGCTTGTGGCAGCACGGCGAGCACATGATGATCGAAGCACCCGAGCGAATGCCCATGTGAATCGCGTAGTCGGTGGCGATGTCGCAGGCATGCAAGGCGATCATCACGTCCACCGCGCTCGGCGCCACGCTGCGCACGTCACCGTGCTGGAAGCTCAGGCCCGGGTGTTCCAGGCGCGCGGCGGCCTCGTTGCACAGCCGAACCATGTCCTCGCGCAACTCGACGCCGGTCACCACGCCTTCGGCCTGCAGGGTGTTGCGCAGGTAGTCGTGAATGGCGAAGGTCAGGTAGCCCTTGCCCGAACCGAAGTCCGACACCCGCACCGGTTTGTCCAGGGCCAGCGGCGAGGAGGTCAACGCATGGCTGAAGACCTCGATGAACTTGTTGATCTGCTTCCACTTGCGCGACATGGCCGGGATCAGCTCGTGCTTGTGGTTGGTCACGCCCAGATCGGCCAGGAACGGTCGACTCAGGTCGAGGAAGCGGTTTTTCTCACGGTTGTGTTCCACCGAGGGTACTTCGCGCAGCTGCTGGGGCTTGCTTTTGAACAGTGAAGGCTTGCCCTTCTTGCTGTACTCCAGCTGTGCCTCGTCGGTGACCGCCAGCAAATGGGCGTTCTTGAACGATGCCGGCAACAACCCAGCGATGGTCGCCACGCCTTCGGCCAGGGGGAAATTCTTGGTGATGTCGCGGGTTTTGTAGCGGTAGACGAAGGACAGGCAAGGCTGCTCCTTGACCGTCAGTTGCTTGATGATCAGCCGTTGGAGGTCCGCTTCGTCGCCGACATGCCTGGCCAGCACCAGCTTGATGAAAGCATTCTGGTCGAGGCTGGCCTGCAGCAGCTCGATGAACTCGGCGTGAGGATCCGGCGCGGGACGGGCAGGAGTTGCAGTAACGGACATGGAAAAGCGGCCTCGGGGCGGGCGGATCGGGAATGGCGGGTATTTTAGGAGGAATGAAGTGTCTGGGCACAAGGAATTGTTGTGGCGAGGGGATTTATCCCCTCGCCACAACGGTGTTCGACAGCCGACTTGTCAGCCCAGCACCACCAACCGGTTCGGCAGTTCATTGCGTTCGTGGGTCACGGGGACGTGCTCCTTGAGCAATTGGCCGCAGGCTTCGATGCAGGTCACGAAGCCCTGCAAGGTCTGGCCCTGGCGGACCTGCTCGGTGAAGGCCGCGACGATGGCATCCCAGCTCCGGTTGTCGAGGCGTTTGGAGATGCCTTCGTCCACCAGGATCTCCACATAGCGCTCGGCCTCGCAGACAAAGATCAGCATTCCGGTGCTGCCCACGGTGTGGTGCAGGTTCTGTTCGAGAAACTGCCGGCGAGCCAGGTTGGACGCCCGCCAGTGGCGCACCGACCGGGGGATCAAGTGGGTGGTGACCTTCGGAATGCGAAACACCAGGCACAGCACGATGAAGCTGACCCATTGCACCAGCAACAGGCTGTGCATGGTCAACCAGCCCGTCAGGTAATGCAGCACACCTGGCACCACCAGGGCCAGCAAACTGGCCCACAGCAGTGGGATGTAGGCATAGTCGTCGGCGCGCGCAGCGAGCACCGTGACCAGTTCAGCGTCGGTGTCCCGCTCGACCCGGGCGATGGCTTCGGCCACTTTGCGTTGTTCGTGTTCAGTCAGTAATGCCATGGTTAAAAGTGCCTGCTCATTATTATTGTCACCAGCCGCCCGACGAACCGCCGCCCCCGAAACTGCCACCGCCGCCGCTGAAACCACCACCCCCGCCACCGCCGAAACCGCCACCGCCAAAGCCTCCCCCGCTTGAGCCGCTTGAGCCGCCCCGCCCGGCCGGCAGGATCCCCAGCACCTGGCAGACCATGATCGTGACGATGAACAACATCACCAGCATCGCGAATGTCCACGGATGACGCGAGACGAAGTCGCCCTCCTCCTGCTCGCCTGCATTGTACGCAGTGGCCGGCTCGTCCAGAGGGCTGCCCCCCAACACCACCAGCATCGCCGCCACGCCGTCACTGATGCCTTTATTGAAATTGCCGGTCTTGAAGGCCGGGGTGATGACCTGGTTGATGATCACCGAACTCTGGGCATCGGTCAGTCGATCTTCCAGGCCGTAACCCACTTCGATCCGCAGCTTTCGCTCATCCCGGGCAACGATCAGCAGTGCGCCGTTGTTCTTGTCCTTCTGCCCGATACCCCAGTGGCGTCCGAGCAGATAGCCGAAGTCTTCGATCCTGGCCCCCTGCAGGTCAGGCAGTGTGACAACCACCACCTGTTCGCCGGTCGCCTGCTCGTGGGCCGTGAGCTGTGCCTCCAGTTGCGCCCGCACCGCTGGCTCAAGCATCTGGGCGGCGTCCACCACCCGCCCGGTCAGCGCCGGAAACTTCAACTCGGCCTGGGCCGTGACTGCAAACACCCAGAGCAACAGCACCAGGCCAAATTTCAACACGCGCATTGGAACTCCTGTGGGAGCCGGGTATCGATCAGAATTTCACCTGCGGCGCTTTTTCGGCGTCGGGACTGGTGGCCTCGAAGGTTTCGCGGATTGGCAGGTCGCTGTACATCACGCTGTGCCACAACCGCCCCGGAAAGGTCCGGATCTCGGTGTTGTACTTCTGCACCGCCAGGATGAAGTCGCGGCGGGCCACGGCGATACGGTTCTCGGTGCCTTCGAGCTGCGACTGCAGCGCCAGGAAGTTCTGGTTGGCCTTGAGGTCCGGATAGCGCTCGGACACCACCATCAAGCGACTCAGCGCACCGGTCAATTGATCCTGGGCCTGTTGGAACTGCTTGAGCTTCTCCGGGTTGTCCAGGGTGCTGGCATCGACCTGGATCGAGGTGGCCTTGGCCCGCGCCTCGATCACGGCAGTCAGGGTTTCCTGCTCGTGCTGGGCATAGCCCTTGACGGTTTCCACCAGGTTCGGGATCAGGTCGGCACGGCGCTGGTACTGGTTTTGCACCTGGCCCCAGGCAGCCTTGGCCTGTTCGTCGAGGGTCGGAATCGTGTTGATGCCGCAACCGGCCAGTAGCGAGGTGAACAGCATCAGGGCCAGCAGTTGCAAGCCGCTTCGGTGGTTCAGTCGTAGATTCATCGGGTGAAGCTCTCCCTTGCCTTTACATTGGAAAAACACGGCCACCTATCCCACCGGTGTCTGGGGCATAATCTGCCGCCGCACTGGATTGAAACGGATCGATGGGCTAAAAGATGCGCGGTGCGAAACTAAGTTCAGCACCCTGGGTTCGAAAGTGTGCTGCATTTGACCAAACAACAATAGCCACTCCTCACATTTTGGCTGACGGCGTGTCCTGATTACCGCCTTTGGGCCTGCGAGAAAACTATTCATGAAGAAGCTGTGTTTGCTGGGCCTGTTTGTCAGTCTGGCCAGTCAATCCGTATTAGCCGACAACCTGCCAGCCCCCATAGAGAACAAGGACGCTTTCATCAGTAACCTGATGAAACAAATGACCCTCGAGGAAAAGATCGGCCAGTTGCGCCTGATCAGCATCGGCCCGGAAATGCCCCGGGAGATGATCCGCAAGGAAATCGCCGCCGGCAACATCGGCGGCACGTTCAACTCCATTACCCGCGCCGAAAACCGTCCGATGCAGGACGCGGCCATGCGCAGCCGGCTGAAGATCCCGATGTTCTTCGCCTATGACGTGATCCACGGCCACCGCACCATTTTCCCGATTCCCCTGGCACTGGCTTCGAGCTGGGACATGGACGCCATCTACCACTCCGGCCGCATCGCCGCCCAGGAAGCTGCGGCCGACAGCCTGGACATCACCTTCGCGCCGATGGTCGACATTTCCCGTGACCCGCGCTGGGGCCGGACCTCCGAAGGCTTTGGCGAAGACACCTACCTGGTGTCGCGCATTGCCGGGGTGATGGTCAAGGCGTTCCAGGGCAGCGGCGCCAACGCGGCCGACAGCATCATGGCCAGCGTCAAGCACTTTGCCCTGTACGGCGCCGTTGAAGGCGGCCGGGACTACAACACCGTGGACATGAGCCCGGTGAAAATGTACCAGGACTACCTGCCACCCTATCGCGCCGCCATCGATGCCGGTGCCGGCGGGGTGATGGTGGCGTTGAACTCCATCAACGGCGTACCGGCCACGGCCAACACCTGGCTGATGAACGATCTGCTGCGCAAGGAATGGGGCTTCAAGGGCCTGGCCGTCAGCGATCATGGCGCCATCTTCGAACTGATCAAGCACGGCGTCGCCCGGGATGGTCGAGAAGCGGCGAAGCTGGCGATCAAGGCCGGCATCGACATGAGCATGAACGACTCGCTGTATGGCAAGGAATTGCCGGGGCTGCTCAAGTCCGGCGAGATCGAGCAGAGCGACATCGACAACGCCGTGCGTGAAGTGCTTGTCGCCAAATACGACATGGGCCTGTTCAAGGACCCGTACCTGCGTATCGGCAAGGCCGAGGATGACCCGGCCGACACCTACGCCGAAAGCCGACTGCACCGCAGCGATGCCCGCGACGTGGCACGCCGCAGCATGGTCCTGCTGGAAAACCGCAACCAGACCCTGCCCCTGAAGAAGGACGCGAAAATCGCCCTGGTCGGCCCGCTGGCCAAGGCACCGATCGACATGATGGGCAGTTGGGCCGCCGCCGGTCGTCCTGCGCAGTCGGTCACCCTGTTCGATGGCATGAGCCGTGCCCTTGGTGGTGACGCCAAGTTCATCTATGCCCGTGGCGCCAACATCACCAGCGACAAGAAGGTGCTCGACTACCTGAACTTCCTCAACTTCGACGCCCCGGAAGTGGTGGACGATCCACGCCCGGCCCAGGTGCTGATCGACGAAGCGGTAAAAGCCGCCAAGGACGCCGATGTGGTGGTGGCCGCCGTGGGGGAATCCCGCGGCATGTCCCACGAGTCTTCGAGCCGCACCGATCTGAACATCCCCGCCAGCCAGCGCGAGCTGATCAAGGCCCTGAAGGCCACCGGCAAGCCGCTGGTGCTGGTACTGATGAACGGCCGTCCGCTGTCGTTGCTGGAAGAAAAGCAGCAGGCCGATGCGATCCTGGAAACCTGGTTCACCGGCACCGAAGGCGGCAACGCCATCGCCGACGTGCTGTTCGGCGACTACAACCCGTCGGGCAAACTGCCGATCAGCTTCCCACGCTCGGTGGGTCAGATTCCGACCTACTACAACCACCTGAGCATTGGCCGTCCGTTCACCCCGGGCAAGCCAGGCAACTACACCTCACAGTACTTCGATGACACCACCGGCCCGCTGTACCCGTTCGGCTACGGCCTGAGCTACACCGAGTTCAGTCTGTCGGACATGGCCCTGTCCTCCACCACGCTGAACAAGACCGGCAAGCTCGACGCCAGCGTGACCGTGGAGAACACCGGCAAGCGTGACGGCGAAACCGTGGTGCAGCTGTACATCCAGGACGTGACCGGCTCGATCATCCGCCCGGTGAAGGAACTGAAGAACTTCCAGAAGGTGATGCTCAAGGCCGGCGAGAAGAAGGTCATTCACTTCACCATCAGCGAAGACGACCTGAAGTTCTACAACGCCCAGCTCAAGTACGCTGCCGAGCCAGGCAAATTCAACGTGCAGATCGGCCTGGACTCCCAGGATGTGAAACAGCAGAGTTTTGAGTTGCTCTGACTCCAGAGCGACATGACTCCCCTGTGGGAGCGAGCCTGCTCGCGATAGCGGTATGTCAGCCAACTGAGTGGTTGACTGATTCACCGCTATCGCGAGCAGGCTCGCTCCCACAGTTGTTTATGGGTGTCTGGATCAGCCCCGCCGATCCAGCAGATTCACCACCAACCGATCCACCAGCCCCCACAACCGCTGCTTGAAGCGCTTCCACAATGGCCGGCGCTGCCAGGCGTCGAGGCTGACTTGCAGGCTTTGGCTGAAGTCCTGCTCGAAGCTCGCCGCCACTGCACGGCTGAGCCCGGAATCCAGGGCTTCGAGGTTCGCTTCCAGGTTGAAGCGCAGGTTCCAGTGGTCGAAGTTGCAGGAACCGATGCTGACCCAGTCGTCCACCAGCACCATCTTCAGATGCAGGAAACACGGCTGGTACTCGAAGATTTTCACACCGGCCTTGAGCAGGCGCGGGTAGTAGCGGTGCCCGGCGTAACGCACGGACGGGTGATCGGTGCGCGGGCCGGTGAGCAACAGGCGCACGTCGATGCCCCGGGCGGCGGCCTTGCGCAAGGAGCGGCGCACGTTCCAGGTCGGCAGGAAGTATGGCGTCGCCATCCAGATCCGTTTCTGGCCGCTGTTCAAGGCCCGGGACAGCGATTGCAGGATATCGCGGTGCTGGCGGGCGTCGGCATACGCGACCCGGCCCATGCCTTCGCCCGCCGGTGGCACCCGGGGCAGACGCGGCAGGCCGAAGTTGGAAGCGGGCTTCCAGGCCCGGCGATGGCGGTTGGCGAGCCACTGGCGATCGAACAGCAGTTGCCAGTCCAGCACCAGCGGGCCGACGATTTCCACCATTACTTCGTGCCATTCGCTGCGATCGTCGAGGGGGTTCCAGAACTCATCGGTCACCCCGGTACCGCCGACCACGGCCAGACGCTGGTCCACCAACAACAGCTTGCGGTGGTCGCGATAGAAATTACGCACCCAGCGACGCCAGCTCAGGCGGTTGTAGAAACGCAGTTCCACACCGGCCTCGATCAGGCGGTTACGCAAGCTCAGGGTAAACGCCAGGCTGCCGTAATCATCGAACAGGCAACGCACCCGCACACCGCGCTCGGCAGCCTGGACCAGGGCCTGGACCATCGCTTCGGCGCAGGCGCCAGCCTCCACCAGATACAGCTCCAGTTCGACTTGCTCCTGGGCACGAGCGATCTCCACGAGCATGCGTGGGAAGAACTGCGGGCCGTCGATCAACAACTCGAACCGATTGCCTTCACGCCATGGAAAGACCGGGCCGCTCATGTCAGCGCGCCGTGAAGATCAGTACCGCATTCACCGGCACCGAAAGGCTGATGGCCGACAACCCGGCCATTTTCCGCAACGTCTCCAGCCCCAGCGCCAGGTCGAAGTCCGCCGCGTTGAGCACCACCGGCTCCAGGGTCACCACCTGGAAGCGGTGTTCATCCAACCGCGTCGCCAGGAGTTCGACGTTGTATTCGTGTTGCTTGCCGTGCAAATCCACGGTCAGCGGCAGGCGCAGTTCCAGCTGTGCACCATTGGCCAGGTCCTGGATCGGCGACAGGTCGATCTGCGCAGTGACGATGGCTTCGCCGAACTGCTTGATGTCGAACAGCTCGGCGCGCATGCGCTCGTCCCGCAAGGGAATGCCACTGTTGATCGACTCCAGCTCCACTTCCAGTCGCGCCAGCCCCTTGGGCTGGACCTGGCCATGCAGCACCAGGAAGCGCTGGACCTCGGAAACATTGCCGTTCTTGCTGCTGATAAACGACAACCGTGACGACTCGCCGTCCAGGTACCAGTCGGCCCGGGCGGGCAGCACAGCACCGGCCAGCAGCAAGGTCGCCACAGCGACGCAAAGAAACCGCTTGAACATACACACTCGGAGGGCAGATAAACCTGTGGCGAACCTTAACCGGGCCGAGGGCGCTTGCAAACTGTCTCTTTAACCAATCGCCCGGCCAGCAGACTCCTTGTGGCGAGGGGATTTATCCCCGCCGGGTTGCGAAGCGACCCCAGGATCCATCAGCCACTGCGATGAATCAGGCAGGACGCAAGGGGGGTTGCCTCGCAACCCAGCGGGGATAAATCCCCTCGCCACAAGGTTCGCGTCGATCCAGGCTCACGGCTCCAATCGACACCCCTGCCGCTCCCCCAACCACCGCGCGCTGTTGCTGCGCCCCAGCCCGGAGACCGTCACGCGTTTCGCTTCAGGGGTTTCGAGAAAACCGCTGATGGGCACCGACTGTTTCACGTAGCCGCGGCAATAGTCGGCCGGTTGCCGCATCACGTAGCGACACGAGCAATATTCCTTGGCGGTGTAGGCGCTGATGATGTCGGGGAACGCCCGCAGCGCCACCCGATCGATCCAGATCCAACTGAACAGCACGATGAGCAGCGCCGCCATCAAAGTCAGCCATGGTCTACGCCTCATGGTTGCACCGCCCCGGCGAACGCCGCCATGACGCGCTTGAGCAATTCGTTATGGCGATAGCTGCCATCGCGGTCGTCACCGTATCGCACGATGACCAGCCGGGCGCTGGGGATGACATACAGCGCCTGCCCCCAATGCCCAAGCGCGGCGTAGGTATCCGGTGGCGCGTCGGGCCAGGGATGGAGGGTGGGATCGGCGGCGCGGTTGAGCCACCAATGTCCGCCGGGCACGGCCTCGTCCTGGCCGGCCTGGAAGCGAGCGAAGGGCTCGCGATTGAACGCCACCCAATCCTTGGGAATCAGTTGCCGCTCCCCCCAACGGCCATCGCGCTGCATCAGCAAGCCGACACGGGCCAGGTCGCGGGCGGTGAGGTAGGCGTAGGACGAACCGACAAAGGTGCCGCTGGCATCGGTTTCCCACACAGCATGGCGGATGCCCAGCGGATCGAACAACGCCGTCCAGGGATAATCGGGATATCGCGCCGGGCCGACGATATTTTTCAGGGCCGCCGCCAACAGGTTGCTGTCGCCGCTGGAATAACGGAACGACTCCCCCGGTGGACTGTAGCGTTCATGTTGCGCGGTGAACGCCGCCATGTCGCGGCGTCCCCGGGTATAGAGCATCGCCACCACCGAGGAATGCAACGGTGCGTATTCGTAATCTTCCTGCCAGTCCAGGCCCGAGGCCCAGTGGAAAAGATCGGCCAGGGTCAGGTCCGGCGAGTGGCCCAACGCGGGGTAATACCGAGCCACCGAATCCGTCAGGGCAAACCGCTGTTCACCGTAGGCCACGCCGAATACCGTCGCCATCAGGCTTTTGCTGATGGACCAGGTCAGGTGCGGGGTGTCTGCGCGGGTGGGGCCGGCGTAGCGTTCATAGACCAGGCGACCGTCCTGGATCACCAGCAGCGCGTCAGTGCGAATGCCTTGGCGGGTGGCGTCGTCGCGCAGCGGAAAAGCATACTGCTCAAGGGCTTCGAGGGCCGAGCCGACGGGCGTCGGACCGGTCGACCATTGCTCGCCGGGCCAGTCTTCGGCGTGGACGTTCAGGTTGAACAGCAGAATCGGAATCAGGAACCAGCCTTTGCACATGCGATGGGGCTCGGAGGATTGAACCTGTCGAGCTTAGTCGAGATTGATGACGGTTTCAGGATCGTTCCCACGCTCCTGCGTGGGAATGACGCAACGGACGCTCCGCGTTCGGCTCTCGGGACGCGGAGCGTCCCGGGCTGCATTCCCACGCGGAGCGTGGGAACGATCAACAGGGGGATCCTTGAGGGCTGTCATATAAGCATCACCAAAGCTTCATGGCGATGACACCGGGGCTACATAGCCTGACTTTGCACAACATGGCTGCATAAAGAAAGTCGATTGGCTCAACCCCAAGACGGGTACACAGCCCGCACGGAGATTCGCTATGACTCAGATCGCCCGCATCAGCGACACTGGCAATGAACGCCGCCTGCAAGCCGAACGCCTGATCGGCGCCCAGGCCTTGCAAGAAGCCCAAGCCCTGCGCTTCAACGTCTTCAGCGGCGAGTTCAACGCCAAGCTCAAGGGCGCGGAAATGGGTCTGGACATGGATGACTACGATGTTCACTGCGCCCACATCGGCGTACGCGACCTGAACACCGGGCGCCTCGTGGCGACCACCCGCCTGCTCGACCACCAGGCCGCCAGCAGCCTGGGCCGTTTTTATAGTGAAGAAGAATTCAACCTCCACGGCCTGATCCAGCTCAAGGGCCCGATCCTGGAAATCGGCCGTACCTGCGTCGACCCGGCCTACCGCAACGGCGGCACCATTGCGGTGCTCTGGGGTGAACTGGCCGAAGTCCTGAACGAAGGCGGCTACAGCTACCTGATGGGGTGCGCGAGCATTCCGATGCAGGACGGTGGCATCCAGGCCCAGGCGATCATGCAACGCCTGCGTGAGCGCTACCTGTGCACCGACCACCTTCAAGCCGTACCCAAAAAACCGTTGCCGGCCCTCGACGTACCGTCCAACGTGATCGCCGAAATGCCGCCGCTGCTCAAGGCCTACATGCGCCTGGGCGCAAAAATCTGCGGCGAGCCGTGCTGGGACGAAGACTTCCAGGTGGCCGACGTGTTTATCCTGCTCAAGCGCGACGACCTCTGCCCACGCTACGCCCGCCACTTCAAGGCAGCGGTCTGATGAGCCGGTTACGGGTGTACGCGCGTATCGCGCGAGTGCTGCTGGTGGTGGCGCTGGGCCTGACGATGGCCACCGTGTTCGGCCTGTTCGAGCGCCTGGGGCTTGCCAACTCCATGATGCGTCGTCAGCGCTGGTCGCGATTTTTCATGGCGCGCCTGAGTAACGCGCTGCCCTTTTCCGTGACTGTCCACGGTCAATTGCCACAACGGCCGATGTTGTGGGTCAGTAATCACGTGTCCTGGACCGATATTCCGCTGCTGGGCATGCTCACCCCACTGTCGTTCCTGTCCAAGGCCGAAGTGCGCACCTGGCCGGTGGCCGGTTGGCTGGCGGCCAAGGCCGGCAGCCTGTTTATCCGGCGCGGCTCGGGTGACAGTCAGTTGATCCGCAAGCAGATGAGTCGTCATCTGGAACAGGCTCATCCGCTGCTGATGTTCCCGGAAGGCACCACCACCGACGGCCGTTCGTTGCGCACTTTCCACGGTCGCCTGCTGTCGGCGGCCATCGATGCCGACGTAGCGTTGCAGCCCGTGGCGATCCGTTACCTGCGCAACGGCGAGCCTGATTCGCTGGCGCCGTTCATTGGCGATGACGACTTGTTGTCGCACCTGATGCGCTTGTTCAGCAACGACTTGGGTGATGTGCACATCCACCTGTTGCAGCCCATCGCCTGTCACGGCCAGGAACGTGCAGCCCTGGCCTTCCAGGCGCAGCAGGCAGTGCACAAGGCCTTGTTCGGTGTGGTTCCCGAGAAGCAACAGGCGCCGATGCGCCCGGCCATTGCGGCTTGATCCAAACTTTTGCGCAATCCCTTGTGGGAGCGAGCCTGCTCGCGATAGCGGTCTGACATCCAATAGCGATATTGACTGTTACACCGCTATCGCGAGCAGGCTCGCTCCCATACTTTTAGATCTGCGGCGTGGCGGGGTTCGTCGCAAACGCTTGAAGCTGCGGATAGAACAAGCGGAAATCCTCGCTCAACGGCTCATAAAGCCGGATCAGCTCCTCCATCGCGCCCGCCAGTTCCTCCGGTCGGGACAGGCGTCGGGAAATGCCCCGCAGTACCTGCCCGAGCACCTCGAATTCCTGGTAGGACCCCAGCCAGTCATCCGCGGCCATGTAGGGCGCGATGTGCGCAAGGCGTCCCGGTAACTGCGGTTCGTCGGCCAACACCCGGTACACCCGGGAGGTGAAGTCCGCCAGAGCCCCGTCGCCATAAAATGCCCAATCCCGGGCCAGGCAATGGTCGAAAAACACGTCCAGTACGATACCGGCGTAGCGCCGCCGCACCGTGGAAAAACGCGACAACGCAGTATCCACCAGCGGGTGTCGGTCGGTGTACTGGTCGATGCGCCGATGCAGGGCAATGCCCGCTTCGATCCGTGGGTCGTAGGTGCCTTGCAGCGGTCCCTTGACGAAATCGCCATAGAGACTGCCGAGCAGTTGTTCCCGGCCGGTGCCGCCGAGGTGCAGGTGCGCGAGATAGTTCATGACCGGCAGCTTAGCATCGTCGCGCCCATATCGTTATAACCCGATATAGCGATTTGTTCGGTATTCAGATCAAATCCATATTGGTATATCGCGAAATAACGATTTAAGGTTCGCTTCATCGCGATATAGCGTTTTACTCACCTACATCCATTACGAACTGCCCTCATGACCCTTGACCTCGACGAAATAATAAAAGCACTGGCACACCCGGTACGGCGAGACATCCTCAACTGGCTCAAAGACCCCAAGGTCCAGTTCCCCGAACAATTGCACAACCACGAGTTCGGCATCTGTGCCGGACAGATCGACCAGCGTTGCGGCCTGTCGCAGTCCACGGTGTCGGCCCATCTGGCGGTGTTGCAACGGGCGGGGCTGATCACCAGCCAGAAGGTCGGTCAATGGCACTTCTTCAAACGCAACGAGGAAGTGATCCAGCAGTTCCTCAAGCAAATGAGCCAAGAGCTCTGACAAGGATTCGCCATGCCCCTCTCACTCCTTATCCTGGCCCTGAGCGCCTTCGCCATCGGCACTACCGAGTTCGTCATCATGGGCCTGTTGCCCGATGTGGCGGCTGATCTGGGTGTATCGATCCCTGGCGCGGGCTGGTTGGTGACCGGCTACGCCCTGGGGGTGGCCATCGGTGCTCCCTTCATGGCCCTGGCCACCGCCCGGCTGCCGCGCAAGGTTGCCCTGGTGGCGCTGATGGGGATTTTCATCATCGGCAACCTGCTGTGCGCCATTGCCAGCGACTACAACGTGCTGATGTTTGCCCGGGTCGTGACCGCCTTGTGCCACGGCGCCTTCTTCGGGATCGGTTCGGTGGTGGCCGCCGGTCTGGTGGCGCCCAACAAGCGTGCCTCGGCCGTGGCCCTGATGTTCACCGGCCTGACCCTGGCCAACGTGCTCGGCGTCCCGCTGGGTACGGCACTGGGCCAGGAAGCCGGCTGGCGTTCGACCTTCTGGGCCGTGACCCTCATCGGTGTGGTGGCGCTGATCGGTCTGATCCGCTTCCTGCCGGCCAAGCGCGATGAAGAAAAGCTCGACATGCGCTCGGAACTGGTAGCACTCAAGGGCGCAGGGCTGTGGCTGTCCCTGGGCATGACGGCGCTGTTTTCCGCCTCGGTGTTCACCCTGTTCACCTACGTCGCCCCGTTGCTGGGTGAAGTCACCGGCGTGTCGCCCCGTGGCGTGACCTGGACTCTGGTGCTGATCGGCCTGGGCCTGACCCTGGGCAACATCATTGGCGGCAAGCTGGCGGACAAGAGCCTGGCGAACACGCTGATCGGTGTGTTCATCACCATGGCAGTGGTCTCCACCGTATTGAGCTGGACCAGCGTGGCGCTGATCCCGACCGAAATTACCCTGTTCCTCTGGGCCACTGCCTGCTTCGCGGCCGTGCCGGCCCTGCAGGTCAACGTGGTGACCTTCGGCAAAGAGGCACCGAACCTGGTGTCCACCCTGAACATCGGCGCCTTCAACATCGGCAACGCCTTGGGCGCCTGGGTCGGCGGCAGTGTCATCGACCAGGGCCTGGGCCTGACCAGCGTCCCCCTGGCCGCCGGTGCGCTGGCGGTACTGGCGCTGCTGATCACCCTGATTACTTTCCGCCAGGGCGCCAACCCCGACCTGGCTCCGGCAACTCGTTGACTTTTACCTTCCACTTTCGAGGCTTGTAATTCATGACGACTATTTTCGACCCCATCAAACTCGGCGACATCGAGCTGAACAACCGCATCATCATGGCGCCACTGACCCGCTGCCGCGCCGACGCAGGCCGCGTGCCCAACGCGTTGATGGCCGAGTACTACGTGCAACGTGCCTCCGCCGGCCTGATCCTCAGCGAGGCCACCTCTGTCACGCCAATGGGCGTGGGTTACCCGGACACCCCGGGAATCTGGTCCAACGACCAGGTGCGCGGCTGGGCCAACGTCACCAAGGCGATCCACGGCGCCGGCGGCAAGATCTTCCTGCAACTGTGGCACGTCGGCCGGATCTCCCATCCGTCGTACCTGGATGGCGAAACCCCGGTGGCACCCAGCGCCATACAACCTAAAGGCCACGTGAGCCTGGTGCGTCCATTGGCCGACTACCCGACGCCACGGGCCCTGGAAACCGCTGAAATCGCCGACATCGTCGACGCCTACCGCGTGGGCGCCGAGAACGCCAAGGCCGCCGGTTTCGACGGCGTGGAAATCCATGGCGCCAACGGCTACCTGCTCGACCAGTTCCTGCAAAGCAGCACCAACCAGCGCACCGACAACTACGGCGGCTCCCTGGAAAACCGCGCTCGCCTGTTGCTGGAAGTGACCGACGCCGCCATCGAAGTCTGGGGCGCTGGCCGGGTTGGCGTGCACTTGGCGCCACGTGCCGACTCCCATGACATGGGCGATGAGAACCGCCTGGAAACGTTCAGCTATGTAGCCCGCGAGCTGGGCAAGCGTGGCATCGCGTTCATTTGCTCCCGCGAGAAGGAAGGCGACGACAGCATCGGCCCGCAACTCAAGCAAGCCTTCGGCGGTCCGTACATTGCCAACGAGCGCTTCACCAAGGACAGCGCCAACGCCTGGCTGGCCGAAGGCAAGGCCGATGCCGTGGCATTCGGTGTGCCTTTCATTGCCAACCCGGACTTGCCGGCACGCTTGAAAGCCGATGCACCGCTGAACGAGCCACGCCCGGAAACCTTCTATGGGAAAGGTCCGGTGGGTTATATCGATTATCCGATAATGTAAGTTCCAGAACGGCCCCTACTGAAAAGCCCCGACTCGAAAGAGCCGGGGCTTTTTTTATGCCTGGCAACTTTAAGCCCGCATCATTCATTCAAAGCCGAAATATCAAATAACAAGACAAAACCTGTTCACTATGGATTCCCGCCCCGGACAACGCTAATAATAAAACCCGAACAACACCTGCCCCACTCAAAGGACTGACGCTTATATATATTTATTTCTAAAAAACATTCAAAGCACTGATCAATGAAAATCAGCAACAACATTTACTCAATCAAACACAACAGCATACACGCCCAACGCATGCAGGCTTCAGCGAGCCCTGCTTTCATGAGAGCCCCATAACTATGAACCCCCTGAAAAGTCTTATCCTTGCCCTGATAATGGGCACCACCATGGTTGCCCATACCATGGCCGCCACCGAAGTCACCGTGGAAATCACAAACAATACTCGCGGCACATTGAACATGACCAACTTATTGACTGATCCAGCGCAAGACGCGGACTTCCCCTTAAGTGCTCATGACGTCCTGCCAAAATCAACTTACATCCTCCGTGTGGCCCACGAAAGAAATTACACTTACCCAACATCCGGCTGGCAGCCCACGCTGAAAAAAGTCAAACCTATTGAACTCGTTCTCAACTACAAAATGAGCAACTTCAATTTCGAGTGCCAGATGCAAACCCGCTTCCAGGCGCCCATCGTTATTGGCGCCCTGGAACCCAGTTACAAGCCGGACTGGAAAAGTCGATCGAACTACACCGGCAATGGCCAGTTCACTTGCAGAACAGAAATCACCCGAAAAATGCTCGAGCCGCCCTTCAACTACACCGTCCGCCTGATCGTCGAATAGACCAGAGGGTCGGTAGGCGGTAGCGACCGAAGCGCTGCCAATCTGCCTGCGGTTCATCTATAAAGTATCCCGTCGGGCTCGAAGTCCGACGGGGTATGTGCTATCCGCTATTGACACATATCGACGCAATTACGCATTTTGTTTCATTTGCGCAGGTTGGGGCTCAGGCGCAGCATATCCAGCCCGATGTCCACCCAGCGCTCGGCCTCACCAGCCAGGGCGAAGCTGTCGGGGACCAACAGCCACTGGTAGAGGATGCCGTCGATGTAGGCATGAAGGGCCACCGCCGCCCTTTCCGGGTCCAGATCACCCGGCAGCTGTCCACGCTTCATTGCATTGCGCAGCGACAGCGCAATACGCACATTGCAGTCGAGGCTGACTTCGCGCCGCTGCTGGCGCAAATCGCACATCTCATCGGTGAACTCGCACTTATGGAAAAGAATCTCATTGATGCGTCGGGTTTTCGGGTCCAGGGCCACCTGCTGGAACAACCGCACCAGCAACTTCTGGACGCAGCCCAACGGGTCCAGCTCTTCTTCATTTTCACTGGCGCGCGCCAGTTCATCGAGAGGCTCATGCAAGGTGTCGAGCATGGCCTGAAGCAGATCCGCCTTGTTGCTGAAATGCCAGTAGATAGCCCCGCGCGTCACACCGGCGAGGGTCGCAATGTCGGCCAGCGTCGTGCGCGCCACGCCACGCTCGAAAAAGGCCTTTTCGGCCGCTTCGAGTATCTGGCTGCGAGTCTCCAGGGCTTCCTCTTTGGTACGACGAACCATGGCAGTAAACACCTCAATCAGGATGCATGAGCAATGCGTAAAGTCAGCTGAGCGAATAGAGAACGCTTGCGCATAGAGCGCGTCTCCGGTCAACAGGGCCTTTGTCAGGCTTTTGTAAAGCTGGATGGTACGCAATTTGGCTGTTTACAAACAACCATGTACGTAAGTATATTTCTTAGCAACCTACTAATTGAAAAATGACGCCTTTCTAACTTTCCACCTTTCGAGTGCGCCTGTTGCGCGCCTGACCCGAGGATTTCCATGCAATTCAAGCCAGCTGTTACCGCTCTGGTTACCGCCATCGCCCTGGCATCACTGCTCAGCGGATGCAAAAAGGAAGAGGCGGCCCCCGCCGCACCACCCCCTCAGGTCGGCGTCGTAACCCTCAAAACCCAGCCTTTCACCTTGACGTCCGAGTTGCCCGGCCGTACCAGCGCGTTCCGCGTCGCAGAGGTTCGCCCTCAGGTCAACGGCATCATCCTCAAGCGTCTGTTCAAGGAAGGCGCCGACGTCAAGGCCGGTCAGCAGCTGTATCAGATCGACCCGGCCGTGTACGAAGCGACCCTCAAGAGCGCCGAGGCCAACCTGCGGTCGACCAAATCCATCGCCGATCGCTACAAGCAATTGGTGGATGAACAAGCCGTCAGCCGCCAGGAATACGACACCGCCGTGGCCAATCGCCTCGAGTCGGAAGCCAACCTGCAAACCGCTCAGATCAACGTGCGCTACACCAAGGTCTATGCACCGATTTCCGGTCGCATCGGTCGCTCTTCGGTGACCGAGGGCGCGCTGGTCAGCAACGGTCAGGCCGACGCACTGGCGACTATCCAGCAGTTGGACCCGATCTATGTCGACGTGACCCAGAGCTCGGTCGAGCTGCTGCAATTGCGCCGTGAACTGGAAAGTGGCCGGTTGCAGAAGGCTGGCGATAACGCCGCCATGGTCAAGCTGACCCTGGAAGACGGCAGCCCGTACCCTCATGAAGGCAAGCTGGAGTTCTCCGAAGTGTCGGTCGACCAGACCACCGGCTCCGTCACCTTGCGGGCCGTGTTCCCCAACCCTGACCACACTCTGCTGCCGGGCATGTTCGTCCACGCGCAGTTGCAAGCCGGTGTGAACAGCGCGGCGATTCTCGCGCCACAGCAAGGCGTGACCCGCGACCTCAAGGGCACGCCGACCGCCTTGGTGGTAGGCCCGGACAACAAGGTCGAACTGCGTCAACTCAAGGCCAGTCGCACCGTGGGCAGCCAGTGGCTGATCGAAGACGGGCTCAAGGCTGGCGACCGCCTGATCACCGAAGGCCTGCAGTACGTACGGCCAGGGGTTGAAGTCAAGGCCACCGAAGCCACCAACGTGGGCACCGACGCAGCCACCAAGAACCCGGCCCCCGCTCAGGCAGCTGATAAAGCAGCCGGCGGCAAAGGGGAGTAAACCATGTCGAAATTCTTTATCGACCGTCCGATCTTCGCCTGGGTGATCGCTCTGGTGATCATGCTGGTCGGGGCTCTATCGATCCTCAAGTTGCCGATCAACCAGTACCCGAGCATCGCGCCGCCAGCCATCGCGATCCAGGTCACCTACCCGGGTGCGTCCGCGCAAACCGTGCAGGACACCGTGGTCCAGGTCATCGAGCAGCAGCTCAACGGTATCGACAACCTGCGTTATGTGTCCTCGGAGAGTAACTCCGACGGCAGCATGACCATCACCGCGACCTTCGAGCAGGGCACCAACTCCGATACCGCGCAGGTCCAGGTCCAGAACAAGCTGAACCTGGCCACCCCGCTGCTGCCGCAAGAAGTGCAGCAACAGGGTATCCGCGTGACCAAATCGGTGAGGAACTTCCTGATGGTGATCGGCGTGGTGTCGCGCGACGGCACCATGACCCGTGAGGACCTGTCCAACTACATCGTGTCCAACATGCAGGACCCGATCTCGCGCACGGCCGGTGTCGGTGACTTCCAGGTCTTCGGTGCCCAGTACGCCATGCGGATCTGGCTCGACCCGGCCAAGCTGAACAATTACAGCCTGACCCCGTCGGACGTGAGCACCGCCATTGCCGCGCAGAACGTCCAGGTCTCCTCGGGCCAGCTCGGCGGCCTGCCCGCCCTGCCCGGCCAGCAACTGAACGCCACCATCATCGGCAAGACCCGCTTGCAGACCGCCGAGCAGTTCAAGAAGATCCTGCTCAAGGTCAACCCGGACGGCTCGCAAGTACGCGTCGGTGACGTGGCGGAAGTCGGCCTGGGCGGTGAGAACTATGCCATCAATGCCCAGTTCAACGGTGCCCCGGCCTCGGGTCTGGCAGTACGACTGGCCACCGGTGCCAACGCCCTCGACACGGCCAAGGCCCTGCGCCAGACCGTCAATAACCTCAAGCCTTTCTTCCCACCTGGCATGGAAGTGGTATTCCCCTACGACACCACACCGGTGGTGAGCGAATCGATCAAGGGTGTAGTCGAAACCCTGGTCGAAGCCGTCGCCCTGGTGTTCCTGGTGATGTTCCTGTTCCTGCAGAACTTCCGCGCCACCATCATCACCACGATGACCGTGCCTGTGGTGCTGCTGGGTACGTTCGGGATCCTCGCGGCGTTCGGCTTCAGCATCAACACCTTGACCATGTTCGGCATGGTGCTGGCCATCGGCTTGCTGGTGGACGACGCCATCGTCGTGGTGGAAAACGTCGAACGGGTGATGAGCGAAGAAGGCCTGTCCCCCAAGGAAGCGACGAAAAAATCCATGGGCCAGATCCAGGGCGCCCTGGTGGGTATTGCCTTGGTACTTTCGGCGGTACTGTTGCCGATGGCGTTTTTCGGCGGCTCCACCGGTGTGATCTATAAACAGTTCTCCATCACCATCGTCTCGGCCATGGCCTTGTCGGTAATGGTGGCGCTGATCTTCACCCCGGCACTCTGCGCGACCATGCTCAAACCCATTCCCAAGGGTGACCATGGCGTAGCGAAACGTGGCTTCTTCGGCTGGTTCAACCGCAACTTCGACCGCAGCGTGCAAAGCTACGAACGGGGTGTCGGCAATATCCTGCGCCATAAAGCACCGTACCTGCTGGTCTACCTGATCATCGTCGTCGGCATGGTCTGGCTGTTCATGCGTATCCCGTCCTCGTTCCTCCCGGAAGAAGACCAGGGCGTGTTGTTTGCCCAGGTACAGACGCCCGCCGGCTCCAGTGCCGAGCGCACCCAGGTGGTGGTAGACAAGATGCGCGAGTTCCTGCTGCGTCCGGGCAAGGACGGCGGCGAAGGCGACGGTGTGGCGTCGGTGTTCACCGTGACCGGTTTCAACTTCGCCGGTCGTGGCCAGAGTTCGGGCATGGCGTTCATCATGCTCAAGCCGTGGGAAGAGCGTAACGCCGATAACACGGTGTTCAAGATCTCGGCCCGCGCCCAGCAACACTTCTTCACGTTCCGCGATGCGATGGTGTTCGCCTTCGCCCCACCGGCCGTGATGGAGCTGGGTAACGCCACCGGTTTCGACGTGTTCCTGCAGGACCGCGCCGGGATCGGCCACACCAAGTTGATGGAGGCGCGTAACCAGTTCCTGGGCATGGCGGCTCAAAGCAAGGTGTTGGCACAGGTACGTCCCAACGGCCTGAACGACGAACCGCAATACCAGCTGGAAATCGACGATGAGAAGGCCAGCGCCCTGGGCGTGACCATTTCGGACATCAACAGCACCCTGTCGATTGCCCTGGGCAGTAGCTATGTCAACGACTTCATCGACCGCGGTCGGGTGAAGAAGGTGTACGTGCAAGGCCAGCCGGGTGCCCGCATGAGCCCCGAAGACCTGAAGAAGTGGTACGTGCGCAACAGCTCCGGAACCATGGTGCCGTTCACCGCGTTCGCCAAGGGTGAGTGGATCTACGGTTCGCCGAAACTGGCCCGCTACAACGGTGTGGAAGCGATGGAAGTCCTGGGCGTTCCGGCGCCGGGTTACTCCACCGGTGAAGCCATGGCTGAAGTCGAAGCCATTGCCAAGAAGCTGCCGGCCGGTGTCGGTATTTCCTGGACCGGCCTGTCGTACGAAGAACGACTGGCAGGCTCCCAGGCGCCAGCGCTGTTCGCCCTGTCGATCCTGATGGTGTTCCTGTGCCTGGCGGCGTTGTATGAAAGCTGGTCGATCCCGATTGCGATCGTACTCGTGGTGCCGTTGGGGATCATCGGAGCATTGCTGGCCACCAGCTTGCGCGGTCTTTCCAATGACGTGTACTTTCTGGTGGGCCTCTTGACCACCATCGGCCTGGTCGCGAAAAACGCCATTCTGATCGTCGAGTTCGCCAAGGAACTGCACGAGCAGGGCAAGAGCTTGCAAGAGGCAGCCATCGAGGCTTGCCGGATGCGATTGCGGCCGATCATCATGACCTCGCTTGCGTTTATCCTGGGCGTCGTGCCTCTGGCGATCTCCACAGGTGCTGGTTCAGGCAGTCAACATGCCATCGGTACCGTGGTCATCGGCGGGATGATCACCGCCACCGTCCTGGCGATCTTCTGGGTGCCGCTGTTCTTCGTGGCCGTGTCGTCGATAGGTCGTCGCAAGCAGGACGACACCCCTGAAACTTTTAATGAGGCTGGGCAATGAGCAAGTCGCTACTCTCTCTGACCATCGCCGCCGTCGTGCTCAGCGGCTGCTCGCTGATCCCCGACTATCAGCGGCCCGAAGCACCGGTCGCGACACAATACCCGCAAGGCCCGGCCTACGAGCCGGCCAAGGCGGCCGGTCAGGCAGCCGCGGAACAGGGCTGGAAGCAGTTTTTCCATGACCCGGCCCTGCAGCAGCTGATCCAGGTCGCCCTGGAAAACAACCGCGACCTGCGTGTCGCGGCGCTGAACATCGATGCCTACGCCGCGCAGTACAACATCCAGCGGGCGGACCTGTTCCCGGCGGTCTCGGCCACGGGTTCCGGCAGCCGCCAGCGGGTACCGGCACGGGCCTCGCAAACCGGTGAAGCGGCCATCAGCAGCTCCTACTCGGCCACCCTGGGCATCAGCGCCTACGAACTGGACCTGTTCGGTCGGGTTCGCAGCCTGAGCGAGCAAGCGCTGCAAAGCTACTTCGCCACCGAAGAAGCCCGCCGCAGCACCCAGATCAGCCTGGTGGCCAGCGTCGCCAACGCTTACCTGACCTGGCAGGCCGACAAGGAACTGCTCAAGCTGACCCAGGAAACCCTGGTAACCTACGAGCAAAGCCTCAAGCTGACCACCCGCAGCGCCGATGTCGGCGTCGCCTCGGCGCTTGACCTGAGCCAGGCGCGCACGGCGGTGGAAAACGCCCGCGTGCAACTGGCCCGCTACACTCGCCAGGTGGCCCAGGACGAAAACAGCCTGACCCTGCTGCTGGGCACCGGCCTGCCGGCCAACCTGAACTCGCAACCGTTGAGCGCTGACCTGCTCAGCGAAGTGCCGGCCGGGTTGCCGTCGGACCTGCTGCAACGTCGTCCAGACATTCTCCAGGCCGAACACAACCTGCTTGCCGCCAACGCCAACATCGGCGCCGCACGGGCCGCGTTCTTCCCGAGCATCAGCCTGACGGCCAACGCCGGCACGCTGAGCCCGGACCTGTCCGGCCTGTTCAAGGGCGGCTCGGGGACCTGGACCTTCGCCCCGCAGATCAACCTGCCGATCTTCAACGCCGGCAGCCTGCGGGCGAGCCTGGATTACGCCAAGATCCAGAAAGACATCAACGTCGCGCAGTACGAGAAGTCGATTCAGACGGCATTCCAGGAAGTCTCCGACGGCCTGGCCGCACGCCAGACCTACAACGAACAGTTGCAGGCCCAGACCGACTTCGTGGCCGCCAACCAGGACTACTACCGCCTGGCCGAGCGTCGCTATCGCATTGGTGTCGACAGCAACCTGACCTTCCTCGACGCCCAACGCCAGTTGTTCAGCGCCCAACAATCGTTGATCACCGACCGCCTGGCGCAATTGACCAGCGAGGTCAATCTGTACAAGGCACTGGGTGGCGGCTGGAATGCCGAGACCGGCAAGAACGAGCCGGTGAAGGAAGAAGCGCCGAAGATGAAATTGTTCTGACTTGATGCTTGAACGCTGAAACACGAAGCCCACCGAGAGGTGGGCTTTTTGTTTGGGTTCTACAGAGTTGTGTGGGAGCAAGGCTTGCCCGCGAAGAAGGCGACATGGTCATTCTCCTGTGGGAGCGAGCTTGCTCGCGATGGTGGCCTGACAGGCGGCCGGGGGTTGTTTACTGAGTACATATCCATTGCTGCGGTAACGGCCACTTAGGGTTTCGCCCTGACGGCGACTTACTTTCTTTCAAACGCCAAAGAAAGTAAGCAAAGAACGCTGGCCCCACCACTCGGCACCTCGCCTACGCTCGGTGTGCCCTCACTCCGGCATTGCTCCGTGGGCCCGCCGCGAAGGGCCATCCATGGCCCAGCGCGGCTATCCCGGCATCCATGCCGGGATGCCCACTGCGCAATGCCTGCGTTCGGCCAGCGTGGTTAATGGGGCATTCAAGATCAAAAGCAAAAGCAAAAGCGCGTGATCAACTGAAGTACTGTCATCGCGAGCAAGCTTTGCTCCCACAGCCCAGCTGGGGGATAGCCCCACTTGGCTAACGCGGGTCGACGATATCCAACGCACGATTAGCCAATAGCTCACTCAATTCAACCATCTGCGCCACGCCCAATGCGACATGCCGCCGCGAGCCTTCCAGATCGAACGCCAGATCATTGACCATGGCATTGGCCGAGGCCAGGGTTTCGCTGAGATTCGCCAGCAGAGACTCGGTGTCGAGGGTATCGATGACGGTGAAAACTTGAGTTGAGGTTTTGGGCTTGGGATCAGGGTGGGTGCCAAGATGGAAATCGAGTGCTCGGTCTGCTGCCTCTTGGAGTTTGTCTGGATCGGGGTCGTTGTAGGGGAAGGTGGAGCCGGGCGCAGGGGGATTGGGTGTTTCTTTGATCATGATGGTGCTCCTAACGAAAATGGGAGCCGCCAGCATCACTTGCAGATGATAGGTGGCAGCTGTGTACGGGTCTGCAAGACCGAGTCGTTAGGCAACCTCGGCAGACCCGAAGGTCTCCCGCACACAGCCACCATAAAACGATGGCATCAGAAAACGCCATGGATTATAGGGGCGCGGCTAGGCGCCTAACAAATTCGGCGGGCTTGCAGTCCCGGTCGCTGAATGGGCAGCGACACAAAAAGGCTAGAGGCACGGCTTCCGAGCGACAACCTTAAAAGCTTGTCGGAAAAATCGACGCGTCTGTCAGACCGTCCACGAACCCTGTGGGAGCGAGCCTGCTCGCGATAGCGGAGGACCAGGCACAGCTGTGTTGTCTGACACGCCGCTTTCGCGAGCAGGCTCGCTCCCACAGGGTTTTGTGGTTCGGCTCAGGTGTTTTTGCCGTTCGATAATCGCCCAAAACCGATAATCGCCAATTGAAGCGATCCCGGCCTGCCCTTCACCATCCCTCGCACACAACAAGAACGACAGGTGCCTCGCCATGACCTCACGCCCCGCCTCGCCCGGCTGATCCACAGCCATCTACCCGTTGGTTCCACCGTTTCGTCTGCAACCCAGGTTTGCGGCAGCGGTTCTTTTCGTCCATAAAAAATAGAGACACGCCCATGAAGTCCACACAGCATTTGTTCCCCAGCCTCATCGCCGTTGCCCTGGCCGGTTCCGCCCTGCCTGTCCTGGCCGCAGAGTCGGGGTTTGTCGAAGATGCGAAGGTCAATCTCAACCTGCGCAACTTCTACTTCAACCGCAACTTCACCAACCCGAGCGCGGCCCAGGGCAAGGCCGAGGAATGGACCCAGAGTTTCATCCTCGACGCCAAGTCCGGTTTCACCCAGGGCCCGGTGGGGTTCGGCATGGACGTGCTGGGCCTGTACTCGATCAAGCTCGATGGCGGCAAAGGCACCGCCGGCACCCAGTTGCTGCCGGTCCACGATGACGGCCGCCCGGCCGATGACTTCGGTCGCCTGGGGGTAGCCCTCAAGGCCAAGGTGTCGAAGACCGAACTGAAGGTCGGCGAATGGATGCCGGTGTTGCCGATCCTGCGTTCCGACGACGGTCGTTCCCTGCCGCAAACCTTCCGCGGTGGCCAGGTCACTTCCACCGAAATCAGCGGCCTGAGCCTCTACGGCGGCCAGTTCCGCGGCAACAGCCCGCGCAACGATGCGAGCATGGAAGACATGTTCATGAACGGCCGCCCGGCCTTCACCTCCGACCGCTTCAACTTCGGCGGCGGCGAGTATGCCTTCAACGACAAACGCACCCAGGTCGGTGTCTGGTACTCGGAACTGAGCGACATCTACCAGCAGCAGTATTTCAACCTGACCCACAGCCAACCCATCGGCGACTGGACCCTGGGCGCCAACCTCGGCTACTTCATCGGCAAGGAAAACGGCAGCGCCCTGGCCGGCGACCTGGACAACAAGACCGCCTTCGCCATGCTCTCGGCCAAGTACGGTGGCAACACCTTCTACGTCGGCCTGCAGAAACTCAGCGGCGACGATGCCTGGATGCGCGTCAACGGCACCAGCGGCGGCACCCTGGCCAACGACAGCTACAACTCCAGCTACGACAACGCCAAGGAAAAATCCTGGCAAGTGCGCCACGACTTCAACTTCGCCGCCGTCGGCGTGCCGGGCCTGACCCTGATGAACCGCTACATCAGCGGCGACAACGTGCACACCGCCACGGTGGACGACGGCAAGGAATGGGGTCGTGAAAGCGAACTGGCGTACACCGTGCAGAGCGGTGCGTTGAAGAACCTCAATGTGAAATGGCGCAACTCGACGCTGCGGCGGGACTTCAGCACCAACGAGTTCGATGAGAACCGGTTGATTGTCAGCTATCCGATGAGTTTGTTGTAAGGCGGCTGGGGTGGGTCTGTCGTTCAGGTGGCGGCTGACCCACCGCTTTCGCGAGCAGGCTCGCTCCCACAGAGGATGTGCGGTGTACGCAGAATCTGAACGCGACGCCAAACCACTGTGGGAGCCGAGCTTGCTCGCGATGGCGGCGGTACATCCAACCTCTATGCAAGCTGACCCACCGCTATCGCGAGCAGGCTCGCTCCCACAGGGGATTTGCGGTGTACGCAGAATCTGCATACTGCACTGAACCACTGTGGGAGCGAGCCTGCTCGCGATGGCGGTGGCACATTCAACATCTTCATCGACTGCCCCACCGGGATTACGATGAGCCTACTCTCGGGACTCGACACCCAACTCGTCCCACACCGACTCGGCCAGGTGGAACGTGGCGTTGGCGGCAGGAATGCCGCAGTAGATGGCGCTCTGCATGATCACTTCCTTGATCTCGCCACGGCTCACGCCATTGTTGGCCGCGGCGCGCAGGTGCAGCTTGAGCTCTTCGTTGCGGTTCATGCCGATCAGCATGGCGATGGTGATCAGGCTGCGGGTGTGGCGCGGCAGGCCCGGACGGGTCCAGATGTCGCCCCAGGCGTGACGGGTGATCATCTCCTGGAATTCGCTGTTGAATTCGGTCAAAGCATTGAGGCAGCGATCCACATGGGCATCGCCCAGCACCGCGCGGCGGACTTGCATGCCTTCGTCGTAGCGTTGTTTCTCGTCCACAAAAAACTCCTCAGGCGCGACTGGAATCAAGCAGGAAATCCAACACCCGCTCGCTGAACGCAGCGCCGGCCTGGACGTTTGACAGGTGCGCGGCATGGAACTCGGCATACTGCGCCCCGCTGACCCGCTCCTGGATAAAATGCCCGCCCGACGGCGGCGTCACCGCATCTTCGATACCGGCCACCACCAACAGCGGCACACGGATCGAGGACAATTGATCGCGAAAATCGGCATCGCGCACCGCAGCGCAGTTGGCGGCATACCCCTGGGGCGAGGTGGCGGCGAGCATGTCGGTGATTTTCCTCGCCGTGTCCGGGTTGGCCTGGGCGAATTCAGGGGTGAACCAGCGGGCAATCGAGGCATCGCGCAGCGCCACCATGGCCGCCTTGCCGTCACGCAGCACGGTTTCGATGCGCGGGTTCCACATCGACGGATCACCGATCTTGGCCGCAGTGTTGCACACCACCAACTTGTGCAGTCGCTCGCCGGCATTGATGCCCAGCCATTGGCCGATCAGACCACCCATGGACAACCCGCAGAAGTGCACCTTGTCGATGTCCAGCGCGTCGAGCATCGCCAGCACATCGCGGCCCAATTGCTCGATGCTGTAGGGGCCTTCGGTGACCAGCGACTGGCCGTGACCACGGGTGTCGAAACGCAGCACGCGAAAGTGCTCGCTGAACGCCGCGATCTGCTCGTCCCACATGTGCAGGTCGGTGCCCAGGGAGTTGGACAACACCAGCACCGGCGCGTCTGGCCGGCCGTCAAAGCAATAGTTCAGTTCGCCGTCGGCGAGTTTGACGAATCCCACAACAATCTCCTTTCAGGCCTTCAAAGCCAGGTGTTCGGCCACTGCCCGGGCGACCCAGGTCTGGGCCTGGCCGAGGTAATGGGCGGGGTTGAGCAAATGATCGAGTTCGGCAGCGGACAGGTGCGCGCAAACCTGGGATTCGTCTCCCAGCACGTCGCGCAGGTGACGTTGTTCGGCCACGGCACGCTTGCAGCACTGCTCCAGCAGATGGTGCGCGGTGTCCCGTCCGACACGCTGGGCCAAGACGATGCTCACCGCTTCGGCCAGCACCAGGCCCTGGGTCAGTTCGAGGTTGCGGGCCATGCGCGCCGCATCCACCTCCAGCCCTTCGGCCAGCAGCCGCGCCTGTTGCAGGGCGCCGGACACCAGGCAGCAGATTTCCGGCAGGGTTTCCCATTCGGCATGCCAGAGGCCCAGGCTGCGCTCATGCTCCTGGGGCATCGCACTGAACAACGTCGACAACAAGCCAGGCACCCGTGTCGCCGCGCCGATCAGTACCGCCGCGCCCACCGGGTTGCGCTTGTGGGGCATGGTCGACGAACCGCCCTTGCCCGGTGCCGACGGCTCGAACGCTTCGCCGGCCTCGGTCTGCATCAACAGGCTGACGTCGCGGCCGAGCTTGCCCAGGCTGCCGGCGATCAGGCCCAGCACCGAGCCGAACTCCACCAACCGGTCGCGCTGAGTGTGCCAGGGCTGTTCCGGCAGACCCAGTCGCAGCTCGGCGGCCAGGGCTTCGGCGACCGGCAGCGCCTGTTCACCCAATGCGGCGAGCGTTCCGGAAGCACCGCCGAATTGCAGCACCAGCAAGCGCGGCTTGAGCTCCGACAGACGTTGGCGGCTGCGGCTGATCGCGCCCAGCCATCCGGCGATTTTCATGCCCAGGGTCACCGGTGTCGCATGCTGCAGCCAGGTGCGCCCGGCCAACGGCGTGGCGGCGTAGCGCTCGGCTTGTCGGGCCAGGATGGCGGCCAGTTGCGCCAGCTCGCCTTCGATCAGTTCCAGTGCCTGGCGCAGTTGCAAGACCAGGCCACTGTCCATCACGTCCTGGCTGGTGGCCCCCAGGTGCACGTACCGCTCAGCCTCGGCGTGCTCGCTGGCAATGCGTTTGCCCAAGGCCTTGACCAGCGGGATCGCCGAATTGCCGGCACTGGCAATCGCTTCGCCCAAAGCCGAAAAGTCGTACAACTGGGCGTGACAGGCAGCCTCGATGGGAGCCACCGCGTCCTGGGGGATCAGCCCTACCCGCGCCTCGGCCCTGGCCAGTGCCGCCTCGACGTCGAGCATGGCCTGCACCCGGCCCGCATCGCAGAACACCTCGCGCATGTCGCGGGCGGTGAAGTAGGCATCAAACAGCTGATTGCCCGGTCGTTCGCTCATAAACAGTCCTTGGGTGCGCCGGCCTCACGGCCGGTCGCGGTGGGATCAAAGGAGTGGTTCAAAGATCGTGGTGCAAATACGTCGGCTGCTTCGGCAGGCGCAGGCTGAACAGAAACGCCACCACCATCATGACCGTGACGTACCAGTAAAAGGCGTTTTCCATGCCCTGGGCTTTCAGACTCAAGGCAACGTACTCCGCCGAGCCGCCAAAAATCGCATTCGCCACCGCGTAGGCCAACCCTACCCCCAGCGCCCGCACTTCGGGTGGAAACATTTCAGCTTTTACCAGGCCGCTGATGGAGGTGTAGAAGCTGACGATTGCCAGTGCCAGGGTAATCAGGACGAACGCCAGAAATGGGCTGCTGATGCTTTTGAGGGTCAGCAGGATCGGCACCGTACACACAGCCCCCAACGCGCCGAACCAGAGCATGGAATTGCGGCGACCGATCTTGTCCGCCAGCATGCCGAACAGCGGTTGCATGCACATGTAGAGAAACAGTGCGCCGGTCATGATGTAACTGGCGGTCTTGGCCTGCAGGCCCGCGGTGTTCACCAGGTATTTCTGCATGTAGGTGGTGAAGGTGTAGAAAATCAGCGAACCGCCGGCGGTGTAACCCAGCACGGTGATGAACGCGGCCTTGTGGTCGCGAAACAGCGCGGCGATGCTGCCGGCGTCCTTGTTCTCGCGCATTTCCTTGCTGCTGGTTTCCTTCAGGGAGCGGCGCAGGAACAGGGAAATCAATGCCGCCACGGCACCGACCACGAAGGGGATCCGCCAGCCATAGGCACGCAGTTCGTCTTCGTTGAGGAACTGTTGCAGGATCACCACCAACGATACGGCCAGCAGTTGCCCGCCGATCAACGTCACGTACTGGAATGAAGCGAAAAAGCCACGCTGGCCCTTGAGGGCGACTTCGCTCATGTAAGTGGCGGTGGTGCCGTATTCGCCCCCAACCGACAAACCTTGCAGCAAGCGGGCGAACAACAGCAACAGCGGCGCCCAGACGCCAATGTCCTTGTAGGTGGGCAGGCAGGCGATGAGCAACGAGCCGAAGCACATCATCAACACCGAAATCATCATCGAGTTCTTGCGCCCATGACGGTCCGCCACCCGGCCGAAAATCCAACCGCCAATCGGCCGCATCAGGAACCCGGCGGCGAAGACACCGGCGGTATTGACCAGTTGCACCGTGGGGTTGTCGGAAGGGAAGAAGGCCGGCGCGAAATAGATCGCGCAGAACGCATAGACGTAGAAGTCGAACCATTCGACCAGGTTGCCGGAGGAGGCACCGACGATGGCGAAAATGCGCTTGTTGCGTTCTTCACCGGTGTAGTGGCTGGTTTGGGTGGTCATGGGTTATTCACTCTTGGGGACTCAACAAAGTCTAGACACACTTCGTAACAGTCCCGTTCCACAGATCGTTCCTACGCTCTGCGTGGGAATGTAGCCGGGGACGCTCTGCGTCCCAAAAGCCGAACGCGGAGCGTCCGTTGAGGCATTTCCACGCAGAGCGTGGGAACGATCAGCACAGGTACAGCCATCAGTAGTCGAAGAACACCGTCTCGGCATCCGTGCCCTGAAGAATCACATTCCACTGGTACACGCCCGATCCATCGGGTTTGCTCACGATAGTGGCTCGACGCTCTTCAGGGACGCAGGCCAGCAACGGGTCGGCTTCGTTGGCCTGTTCGCCATCGAAGTAGATACGCGTCAACAGGTGTTTGACCAACCCACGAGCGAATACCAGTACCACCAGGTGCGGTGCCTGGGTCGTGCCGCCCAGGCCCGGCACGGTGCCCGGCTTGATGGTGGTGAAGCGAAAACGCCCCTCGGCGTCCACCGGCACACGACCGAAACCTTCGAAATTCGGGTCCAGGGGTTTGTCCTGATCATCTTCAGGGTGAGCGTATTTGCCAGCGGCGTTGGCCTGCCAGACTTCCAGCATCGCGTCGTTGACGAACTCGCCGTTACCGTCGATCACCTGCCCGGTGATCGCCACGCGTTGGCCGAGGGTTTCGGCGACGGTCAAGTCTTCGCGGTTCAGCCAGGTCAGGCCGATGTGGTAGTAAGGGCCAACGGTATGGGACGTGGTGGCGGTAAGCGTCATCTTATTTCTCCATCGGCGTGGCATCGCGGCCGCGCAAGACGATGTCCCAGCGATAACCGAGGGCGTAGTGAGGGATGGTTTTTTCCAGGTCGAAGCTGGCGATCAGGCGTTCCTTGGCACGGGTGTCCGGCACGCAGTTGTAGATCGGGTCGTATTCCAGCAGCGGGTCGCCGGGGAAATACATCTGCGTCACCAGGCGCGTCAGGATGCTTGGCCCGAACAACGAGAAATGGATATGCGCCGGGCGCCAGGCGTTGTGATGGTTGCCCCAGGGGTAGGCACCGGGCTTGATGGTCTGGAACTGATACCAGCCGTCGGCGTCGGTGATGGCGCGACCGGTGCCGGTGAAGTTCGGATCCAGCGGCGCATCGTGTTTGTCGCGGTCGTGGTGATAGCGACCGGCGGCGTTGGCCTGCCAGATCTCCACCAGAATGCCCGGCACGGGATGGCCGTTCTCATCCAGCACACGTCCGTGAATGATGATCCGTTCCCCCAGTGGCTCGCCGGCATGCTGGGCGGTCAGGTCATTGTCCTTCTCCTGGACACGCTCAGCGCCGATGGTCGGGCCGGTAATTTCCGACAGCGAATGAGGCAGGTGCACCAACGGCTTGGACGGCGAGCGCAGGTTGGTGGACTGATACGGCGGGTGCAGGTACTCCGGCTGGGTGCCCGCTTGGGGGCGACGGTAACCAGGCTTGTCAGTCATGAAGCATTCCTCGGTTTTCTTATGAGTAGTACGACGCGTCAGACGCGTTCGATCGCCAATGCCAGGCCCTGGCCGACGCCGACACACATGGTCGCCAAGCCTTTCTTGCCGCCGGTTTTTTCCAGATGATGCAGCGCCGTCAACACCAGTCGTGCCCCGCTCATCCCCAATGGATGCCCGAGTGCGATGGCGCCGCCGTTCGGGTTGACCTGCGGCGCGTCATCGGCCACCCCCAGTTCGCGCAGCACCGCCAGGCCCTGGCTGGCAAACGCTTCATTGAGTTCGATCACATCGAAATCGGCGACCGCCAGGCCCAGGCGCTCGATCAACTTGCGCACCGCCGGCACCGGGCCGATACCCATCACCCGTGGCGCCACGCCGGCACTGGCCATGCCCAGCACTTTGCCGCGGGGGGTCAGGCCGTGTTTTTTCACCGCTGCGGCCGAGGCCAGGATCAGTGCCGCCGCACCGTCGTTCACACCCGAGGCGTTGCCGGCGGTGACGGTCTTGTCCGGGCCGTTGACCGGCTTGAGTTTGTTCAAGGCCTCCAGTGTGGTGTCGGCACGGGGATGCTCGTCCTGCTCGACCACGGTTTCGCCTTTCTTGTGGGCAATGCGCACCGGTACGATTTCTTCGGCGAAAAATCCTGCGGCCTGGGCCGCCGCCGTGCGTTGCTGGCTGCGCAGGGCAAACGCATCCTGATCGGCGCGGGACACCGCGTAATCGTCCGCCACGTTATCGGCGGTCTGCGGCATTGCGTCCACGCCGTACTGGGCTTTCATCAATGGGTTGATGAAGCGCCAGCCAATGGTGGTGTCTTCCAGTTTCATGTTGCGGGAAAACGCCGCATCAGCCTTGCCCATCACGAACGGCGCGCGGGACATCGATTCCACGCCGCCGGCAATGGCCAGTTCCATTTCGCCACTGGCAATGGCGCGGAACGCCGTGCCGATGGCGTCCATGCCCGAAGCGCAGAGACGGTTGAGGGTCACGCCGGGAATGCTCTCCGGCAACCCTGCCAGCAACAGCGCCATGCGCGCCACGTTGCGGTTGTCTTCGCCGGCCTGGTTGGCGCAGCCGAGGAACACCTCGTCCACCGCGCTCCAGTCCACCGACGGGTTACGCTCCATCAGTGCCTTGATCGGCACGGCCGCCAGGTCATCGGCACGCACGGCAGACAGTGCGCCGCCAAAGCGGCCGATGGGGGTTCGAATCGCATCACAGATATAGACGTCGCGCATCAGGCTTCTCCCGGTGCCTGGCCGTGGGCCGCAGCCGTGCGAGCTTCCAGGTCGCGCAGTGCGCGCAGCTCCACGTCAGTCGGTTCGGCGGTGGTGTGCACCTGGTCGGCGAAACGGATCGCCCACCCGGTGGCCGCAATGACTTGCTCGCGGGTCACGCCGGGGTGCAGTGAAGTGACCACGAATTCATGGGTACCGGCTTCCGGCTCCATGATGCACAGGTCGGTGATGATACCCACCGGCCCCGCACCTGGCAGGCCCAGGCGCTTGCGCGAATCGCCGCCTTCGCCGTGACCGACCGAGGTGATGAAGTCCAGCTTATCGACGAAGGAGCGCGCCGACTGCTTGAGGATGATCAGCACGCTCTTGGCGGAACCGGCGATTTCCGGTGCACCGCCGGCGCCCGGCAGACGGACTTTTGGCTGATGGTAGTTGCCCACCACCGTGGTGTTGATGTTGCCGAAACGATCGACCTGGGCCGCGCCGAGGAAACCGACGTCGATACGTCCGCCCTGCAGCCAGTAGCGAAAAATCTCACCGGTCGGTACGACGGTATCCGCCGTCTCAGCCAACTCACCGTCGCCAATGGACAGTGGCAACACGCTGGGCTTGGCACCGATCGGGCCGGACTCGTAGATCAGCACGACGTCCGGCGACGAGGTCAACCGCGCCAGGTTGGCCGCTTTCGATGGCAGGCCGATGCCGACGAAGCACACGGCGTTGTTCTTCAACCGACGGGCCGCGGCAACGGTCATCATTTCGTTGGTGGAGTACGTCATTGTTTCGCCTCCGAAGCGGCTGCCAGTTTGGCCTGCAATTCACTGAAATCCCGAGTGCCATGGATGTATTCGTCGATCCACGCGGTAAAGGCCCCACGGTCCCGGGCGATGGCGTCCCACGCCTGGTAGAAACGATTGTCACGCTCGGTGTAGCCATGAGCGTAGGACGGATGAGCACCACCGGGCACATGGCAGACCGCGCTCAGGGCCCAGGTCGGCAGGACGCAGGCATTCATCGGCGCGTTCAGGTCGTCGACGATCTCTTCCACGGTGACGATGCAGCGCTTGGCGGCCAGGGCGGCCTCTTTCTGCACACCGAGGATGCCCCACAACAACACGTTGCCCTTGCGGTCGGCTTTCTGGGCGTGGATCACGGTGACGTCGGGGCGCACCGAAGGCACTGCGGCCAGGACTTCACCGGTAAAGGGGCAGGTCACGCTTTTGATCAGCGGGTTGACCTTCGGCAGGTCGGAACCGGCATAGGCCCGCAACACGGCAAATGGCAAGCCGGAAGCGCCGGCGACGTAGGCGTTGGCCAGGTCGGCGTGGCTGTGCTCCTCGATCTCCAGGGGCTGCGGCCACTGTTTTTCCACGGCATCGCGCAGGCGGTGCAGCGAGCCCACGCCCGGGTTGCCACCCCAGGAGAAAATCAATTTGCGAGCACAGCCTGCGCCGATCAGTTGGTCATAGATCAGGTCCGGGGTCATCCGCACCAGGGTCAGGTCTTTCTTGCCCTGGCGAATGATTTCATGACCCGCCGCCGTCGGGATCAAGTGAGTGAAGCCTTCGAGGGCGACGGTATCGCCGTCGTTGACGAATTGCTTCACCGCGTCGTGCAGCGAAAGGATTTCAGCCATGGGCAGGCTCCCGTTTTCCAGTGGACCGACATGAAGAAAAAGGCGCGAGGTTCAGCGCCGGAGTGACTGAAGATTAAGCTGCGGGAAAAAGCCAAACAATCCGATAATCGACTGAGTGTTCGTTTATCGAACGCATTGTTGCTTGGCTATCGATTTACTTGGTCAATGAATTCCGGGTGGGAGCGAGCCTGCTCGCGATGGCGGTGTATCAGGCAATAGAATCGCTACTGATAGATGGCTATCGCGAGCAGGCTCGCTCCCACAGGGGTAAGGCGCTCAGGCCAGCGAGTCAGGTCGCATCCGCATGACTGACCACGCCTTTGATCACCACGGCCGCAGTCGCCAACGCGGCAGGAATGACCAGGGCGGTCAGCACCTGCTCGAAGTTCCAGCCCAGACCCAGCAAAGTCGCCCCCATCCAGGCCCCGAGGATCGCGCCGAAACGACCGATGCCGAGCATCCACGACACCCCCGTGGCCCGGCCCTGGGTCGGGTAGAAACGCGCCGCCAGGGAAGGCATCGCCGATTGCGCGCCGTTGACGCACATGCCGGCCACCAGCACCAACGTCGCGAGCAACGTGATATGGCCCAGGCTCTGCCCTACTGCGTAGGCAAATATTCCGGCCATCAGGTAGAAAAAGCCGATGACCTTGTGGGGATTGAACCGATCCATCGCCCAGCCCACGCCCACTGCACTCAGGACGCCACCCAACTGGAACAGCGCGCCGATGAAAGCGGCCTGTTCCATGCTTGCGCCGCTGTCGCGCATCAGCGTCGGCAGCCAACTGGTCAACAGATAAACGATCACCAGCCCCATGAAATAGGTCAGCCACAGCAACAATGTACCGGCGCTGTAGGTACCGGAGAAAATCACCGCGAGGACGTTTCGGGCCTTCACGGTTTTCTGCTCGGGGACACTGAAGCTGGCCGCCTGGGCAATGGTGGCTGGGTCGATCGGTGCCAGGGCCTTGCGTACCTTGTCGGTGCCACGATTGCGCACGAGCAGGTAGCGCGCCGACTCCGGTAGCCAGAACAGCAGCACCACCGCCAGGATCAATGGCAGGATCCCGCCGATCAACAGCAAGCTGTGCCAGCCGAACGTCGGGATCAGTTTGGCCGAGATAAAGCCGCCGCCGGCCATCCCCAGGTTGAATCCGCAGAACATGCTGGTCACCAGCAGGGATTTCTTGCGCTCCGGGGTGTATTCCGACAGCAAGGTGGTGGCATTCGGCATCCCTGCGCCCAACCCCAGGCCCGTCAGGAAGCGCAGCACCAGCAATTGCTCGACATTGGCGCTATAGGCCGACGCCAGGCTGAACGCACCGAACAGCACGACCGCACCGACCAGGACGACCTTTCGCCCGAAGCGGTCAGCCAGCGGACCGGAGCCCAGCGCGCCGAAGACCATGCCGATCAGCGCCGCGCTCATGACCGGGCCGAGGCTGGCGCGATCGATACCCCAATCCTGGGACAGGGCCGGGGCGATGAAGCCCATGGCCGCGGTGTCGAGGCCATCGAGGAAGACAATCAGGAAACAAAGGATCACCACCCGCCACTGATAGCGCGAAATGGGTTGTCCGTTGATGAAGGACTGCACGTCGAGGCAATGGCCTACGGAGGTCTGGGGCTGGTTCATCGTCTGTCTCATTATTATTGTGCCGGGCCCTACATGGGTGGGCCCGATCGCGCCGGATGACGCTGCCGCGACATTAATGAGGCCAGATAAACACCGTCAATTCACCCGAGACGTCTCTGTGCGTTTATCGAACAGCTTAAGCGAACAGTTGCGCGCTCAGGTCCCGGCTGGCCCCCAACAGACTGGGCAGGAACCGCTGCTCCAGTTCACTGCGGCTGACACGTCCGGCATGGGTACTGACATTCAGCGCCGCCACGACCTGGCCGGAAGCGTCATAGACCGGAACGGCAATGGCCCGCAGCCCCTGCTCCAATTCCTGATCGACGATGCACCAGCCCTGCAGTCGCACCTGCTGCAGGCATTCGAGCAGCGCCTCGGGGGTGTGCAATGTCCGGCTGGTCTTGGCCTGCAGGTCGGCGTGGTCGAGGTAGTCACGCAGCGAAGCATCATCCAGGGCCGCCAGGAGAATCCTGCCCATGGAGGTGCAATAGGCCGGCAGGCGTCCACCGACGGACAGGTCCACGGAAATCAGCCGCTGGGTGGTGGCTGACCGGGCGATATAGAGAATGTCGTCACCTTCGAGCGTCGCCATGTTACAGGCCTCGTGCAGCTGTTCGCTCATGCGATCCAGGTACGGCTGGGCAGAAACCGCCAGCGGCGTCGACGACAGGTAGGCGTGGCCGAGGGTCAACACCTTGGGCAACAGCGAATAGGTGCGCCCGTCGGTGGTGGCGTAGCCGAGCTTGATCAACGTGTGCAGGCAGCGTCTGACCGCAGCACGGGGGATTTCGGTGCGATGGCTGATCTGCGCAATGGTCAGGTGCCGCTTGCGCTCCTGGAACGCCTGGACCACGGCCAGTCCGCGGGCCAGGGACGTCATGAAGTCCGGGTCGCCGGTCAGGGCCTGGATCCGTTTGGCCGGCGAGGCGACAATCGGTGGCGCGACTGAAGAGAAGGCGTTGCGCAGTTGGTCGTTCATGTCTGGTACTTCCCCGGCAGTGAGGGTTATTACAAACGGCGGCCAGCGGAACAACAAGGGCTGGCCATCAACACCGTTCGATTATCGAACCCTCGACCGATAATCGCAATCAACGAGACGCCTTCGGAATCGTCCGAGCGCTCAACGAATCCGACAATTAGTTTGAAGAGCGGCGTCAGGCACATTTGACTTTGAACAACGAGGTTGCAATATTGAACTTGTCGCCTTGAACGGCGCGAGGGTATCGGCACGGGTGGTATTGCTTGAAACGTAATTGCCATAAGTTGCACACGCAAATATGGGTACACACAACAATCCGCCCTTTAAATATTTCCCGATAGTGTTCTTCGGGTGGACCGCTATAATGCAACTCAGCGACGGTAAGGCCCATTGGCCTGCTCCGTCCTCAGGTGCCTGAAGCCCCATGGCCGCTTCCCCTGTATCGGCAACAACACGAAGCCCTGATGCTACGTCAGCTGTCAGCTCTGGTGCCGTGGCCGTCTGCGTGGATACATGCAGTGCGTATCACCAGATTCAATTTCACTTTGCTAGGTAATACTGTGACGAAAGACGAACTGCGCGCGGAACTTGAGCGCCAGGAACAACGTTACAAGGAAGTTTACGGTGGGGAAGTCACCACCTACGCCGCACAACCTGAACCGGAACGCAAACCCTGGCGTAAACGCGCCACTGTTCAGGACCAGGCCTTTTCCCAGGAACTTCAGAAAATGGAAAAGGAACTCAGGCCCGAAGAGCGATGACACGCTTTCCTTGAAAACGGTATCCGGTCGCCACCCAGACCGGACACCGCGGCTGGACGCCCGTCATGAGCGGGCCGCCCTCTCCTTCCGCCATGGGCTGGAGGAAGCCGTGACTGACCTTCTTTTCAGATATTTCATACAAATTCCTGGCCCCCTGCCCAGCCTTGGCGTCTCTTGCTCGCCTGGCTTTTAACCCCCGGAATCAATGGGTTGCGCAGCCCTTGGAAAACCTGCTCCCGGAGGATTTCCTACAAATTATTTCGTTGAAGAATGTTACCGATGAGCAGGCAATGCATCGACCAATGAGGTTTTCTGGCATAATCGCGCCCCCTTATGACCGGGTCAGAAAACCTTCATGATCGATTTATTCAGCGGACTGGATGCTTGGGTGCTTGTGAGCCTCTTGCTCGCCCTGGCTTTTGTCCTCGCCTTCGAGTTCATCAACGGCTTTCATGACACCGCTAACGCGGTTGCCACTGTTATCTACACCAAGGCGATGCCGCCGCACCTGGCGGTGTTCTTTTCCGGGGTGTTCAACTTCCTCGGCGTGCTGCTGGGCGGCGTTGGCGTGGCGTATGCCATCGTCCACCTGTTGCCCGTGGAGCTGCTGATCAACGTGAACACAGGACACGGGCTGGCGATGGTATTTTCGCTGCTCGCTGCGGCCATCACCTGGAACCTGGGTACTTGGTACTTCGGTATCCCGGCGTCCAGTTCCCATACGTTGATCGGTTCGATCCTCGGCGTGGGCCTGGCCAACGCGCTGATCAACGATATCCCGTTGGGCGACGGGGTGAACTGGCAGAAGGCGATCGATATCGGCGCCTCCCTGGTGTTCTCCCCCATGGCCGGCTTTCTGGTTGCGGCCCTGGTGCTGATCGGCCTGAAATGGTGGCGTCCGCTGTCGAAGATGCACAAGACACCGGAACAGCGCCGCAAGATCGACGACAAAAAGCACCCTCCGTTCTGGAATCGCCTGGTGCTGGTGATTTCGGCCATGGCCGTCAGCTTCGTCCACGGCTCCAACGACGGCCAGAAAGGCATCGGCCTCATCATGCTGGTACTGATCGGTATCGTGCCCGCGCAGTTCGTACTCGACCTGAGCAGTACCACCTACCAGATCGAGCGCACCCGTGACGCGACCCTGCACCTGAGCCAGTTCTACCAGCGCAACAGCGAATCCCTGGGTGAATACCTGGCGCTGGGCAAAAGCGTGCCGGGCGATCTGCCGGAGAAATTCCGTTGCAACCCGCAGCAGACCGAACCCACCATCAATGCGCTGCTCGACACCCTCAAAGGCGTGGCCGACTACCATTCGCTGCCGTCGGAAAGCCGCATCGAGATTCGTCGCTACCTGCTCTGCCTGGACGACACGGCCAAGAAGGTCGGCAAGCTGCCAAACCTGGCAGCCCGTGAAAAAGACGACCTGAACAAGCTGCGCAAGGACCTGACCGCCACCACCGAATACGCCCCGTTCTGGGTGATCCTGGCCGTCGCCCTGGCGCTGGGCCTGGGCACCATGGTTGGCTGGAAGCGTGTGGTGCTGACCATCGGCGAGAAAATCGGCAAGCAGGGCATGACCTACGCCCAGGGCATGTCGGCGCAGATCACCACCGCGTGCATGATCGGCCTGGCCAACGTCTTCAGCCTGCCGGTATCCACCACCCACGTGCTGTCTTCCGGCGTGGCCGGCACCATGATCGCCAACAAGAGCGGCCTGCAAGGCGGCACGGTACGCAACATCCTGCTGGCCTGGGTGCTGACCCTGCCGGCGACGGTGGCGCTCTCGGCCGGGTTGTTCTGGTTGGCTTCCAAGGCCCTGGGCAGCTGATTCCAGCAGCTCACAAAAAAGGTGCAATCCTTGCGGATCGCACCTTTTTTTATGCCCGGAAAACTGGCCCTGTGGGAGCAAAGCCTGTGGGAGCAAAGCTTGCTCGCGACGAAGGCACCTCGATTTACAGACCGTGTTTCAATTCATCGCGAGCAAGCTTTGCTCCCACAGGCTCGAACAAGGCTTCGGTGTATGGGCAAGAATCTGGCACAAAAAAAAGGGCGACCGAAGTCGCCCAAAATGCCTTGCGTGCTCGTTACAACTGGAAAGACCTACGGTTTTTTGCGCTTATGGGCGTCTTTCCAGATGAATAATCCAAAAACAGCGAAGAATACGAACATGAAGCCGACCGTTAACATTCCGGCAAACACCACATTATCGAAAAACATGATTGGCCTCCTTGGTCCTGCTCCTGTTGTGTTGGAGCCACATTAACCAATCGAACCGGGATGAACATTGACCGGGGTCAATAACGCTCGCGACCGAGCGAAAAGGAGGGAAATAACTGATCCGCTGAAGGGATCGAGAGGGGGTCAACGCTTCTTCGGTTTGTTCTTCGGCTTTTTCTTGGCCTTGCCCAGGGGCATGGCCTGCTCGAATGCCTGGCGGACTTCATTGAGGCGTTTTTCGTTGAGGTCATGAACGCGCTTGGCGCGCTCAGCGCTCAGGTCAATCAGTTTGTCGTCTTGGCTCATGGCGTGTCGGCATCATGCAGTGAAGTGCGAATGTGCTCATGATGGGGGCTGTTGGCTGCGTTGACCAGCCTGCGTGCATGGGCAAACATCGAAAATCAGATCTGGATATCGACCCACAGGCCCTGGCGCGCCTCATCGTCAATCAGGGGTTTCACCGGCACGGTGTTGTCGGCGTTGAGTTCGGTCCCCGGTATGGCCAGGTGTTCCTCGGGGTCTTCATCGGCTTCGCGACGACGTCTGTCGCGCTCCCGCTGGCGACGCTGTTCCTCGCGCAGCAACAGCGCAGCCTCTTCCGGATCGCGCTTTTGCAGGTCGATGGTGCTTTCGCTGGAGGTTTGCTGTACCGGGGCCACGGGCGGGATGTCCGGTCGCTGGCGGACTGGATCCTGTTGTGCGGTGATGGGTACGGCGCTCAAAGGGAGCGTGGGTAGCAACATAGAAATCTCCTGTCATCAGGTTATCGGCCGCGGCGCAGGCTGCTTGAACCACTGGTCCGAAACTTGTGACCCGGTTGGCATTAATGCAAGGCAGGCACAAGCCTGTTTGATCGCCAAACCCGCTGAAGTTCCATCGCGCCGGTCGAAGGAATGGCGCTCATAACAGCCCGTTACGTGCGTAATTCCTTTGGTCTACGGGATCATTCCGTTAAGATAATCGGCTTTTTCAAGGCGGGAGTCAGGCAGCATGGCGCAGCAGTATCAACCGGGGCAACGCTGGATCAGTGACAGCGAAGCCGAGCTGGGTTTAGGCACCGTTCTGGCACAGGACGGCCGCTTGTTGACCGTGCTCTACCCGGCCACTGGCGACACCCGCCAGTACGCGCTACGGAATGCGCCTCTTACACGTGTACGGTTTTCACCGGGCGACGTGATTACTCACTTCGAAGGTTGGAAAATGACCGTGCGCGAAGTCGATGATGTCGACGGGCTGCTGGTCTATCACGGCCTCAACGGGCAGAACGAAGTCGTCACCCTGCCGGAAACCCAGCTGTCGAACTTCATCCAGTTCCGCCTGGCCAGCGACCGTCTGTTCGCCGGCCAGATCGACCCGCTGGCCTGGTTCTCCCTGCGTTACCACACCCTGGAACACACCAGCCGCCAGTTGCAGTCCCCGCTCTGGGGCCTGGGTGGTGTTCGGGCCCAGCCCATCGCCCACCAGTTGCACATTGCCCGGGAAGTGGCCGACCGCATTGCACCGCGGGTACTGCTGGCGGACGAAGTGGGGTTGGGCAAGACCATCGAAGCCGGCCTGGTCATCCACCGCCAGCTGTTGTCTGGACGCGCCAGCCGCATATTGATCCTGGTCCCGGAAAACCTTCAGCACCAATGGCTGGTGGAAATGCGCCGGCGCTTTAACCTGCAAGTCGCCCTGTTCGATGAAGAACGCTTCATCGAAAGCGATGCGAGCAACCCGTTCGAAGACACGCAACTGGCGCTGGTGGCACTGGAATGGCTGGTGGACGACGAGAAGGCCCAGGACGCGCTGTTCGCCGCCGGCTGGGACTTGATGGTGGTCGACGAAGCCCATCACCTGGTGTGGCACGAAGATCAGGTCAGCCCACAGTACGCGCTGGTCGAACAGCTTGCCGAGACGATCCCGGGCGTACTGCTGCTCACCGCAACCCCGGAACAGCTGGGCCAGGACAGCCACTTCGCCCGCCTGCGCCTGCTGGACCCGAACCGCTTCCACGACCTCAAGGCCTTCCGCGCCGAGAGCGAAAACTACCGCCCGGTGGCCGAGGCCGTGCAGGAGCTGCTGGACAAGGGCCGCCTCTCGCCCGAAGCCCACAAGACTATCCACGGTTTCCTGGGCAATGAAGGCGAAGCGCTGCTGACCGCCGTCAACGATGGCGACAGCGAAGCCAGCGCCCGTCTGGTTCGCGAGCTGCTGGACCGCCACGGCACTGGCCGCGTGCTGTTTCGCAATACCCGTGCCGCCGTACAGGGCTTCCCGGAACGCAAACTGCACGCCTATCCACTGCCGTGCCCGGACGAATACCTCGAGCTGCCCCTGGGCGATCATGCCGAGCTGTATCCGGAAGTCAGCTTCCAGGCCCAGCCGGACGCCAGCGAAGAAGAACGCTGGTGGAAATTCGACCCACGTGTCGAATGGCTGATCGACCAACTGAAAATGCTCAAGCGCACCAAGGTACTGGTGATCTGTGCCCATGCCGAAACCGCCATGGACCTGGAAGATGCCTTGCGCGTGCGCTCCGGCATCCCGGCCACCGTGTTCCACGAAGGCATGAACATCCTCGAGCGAGACCGTGCCGCTGCGTATTTCGCCGACGAAGAGTTTGGCGCACAAGTGCTGATCTGCTCGGAAATCGGCAGCGAGGGGCGCAACTTCCAGTTCGCTCATCACCTGGTGCTGTTCGACCTGCCCTCTCACCCGGACCTGCTGGAACAGCGGATCGGCCGTCTGGACCGAATCGGGCAAAAGCACACCATCGAGTTGCACGTGCCGTACCTGGAAACCAGTCCACAGGAGCGGCTGTACCAGTGGTACCACGAGGCGTTGAACGCCTTCCTCAACACCTGCCCGACCGGCAACGCCTTGCAGCATCAGTTCGGCCCACGCCTGCTGCCCTTGCTGGAGGAGGCCGACGATGGCCAATGGCAAGCGCTGATTGACGAGGCCCGCACCGAACGCGAGCGCCTGGAGAGCGAGCTGCACACCGGTCGCGACCGTTTGCTGGAGCTCAACTCTGGCGGCGCCGGTGAAGGCGACGCACTGGTGGAAGCCATTCTTGAGCAAGACGACCAGTTCGCCCTGCCGATCTACATGGAAACCCTGTTCGACGCCTTCGGCATCGACAGCGAGGACCATTCGGACAACGCGCTGATTCTCAAGCCAAGCGAAAAAATGCTTGATGCCAGCTTCCCGCTGGGCGACGACGAAGGCGTGACCATCACCTATGACCGCAACCAGGCGCTGTCCCGCGAGGACATGCAGTTCATCACCTGGGAACACCCGATGGTGCAAGGCGGCATGGACCTGGTGCTGTCCGGCTCCATGGGCAACACGGCCGTGGCGCTGATCAAGAACAAGGCCCTCAAGCCCGGCACCGTGCTGCTGGAACTGCTTTACGTCAGTGAAGTGGTTGCCCCGCGTGCGCTGCAACTCGGCCGTTACCTGCCACCGGCCGCCCTGCGCTGCCTGCTGGACACCAACGGTAACGATCTGGCGGCCCGGGTTTCGTTCGAGACCTTGAACGACCAGCTCGAGAGCGTACCGCGCGCCAGTGCCAACAAGTTCATCCAGGCCCAGCGTGACCAGCTCACCCCGCGCATCAATGCCGGTGAAGAGAAGATCGCCCCACGGCACGCCGAGCGCGTGGCCGAAGCCCAGCGCCGCCTGGCGGCCGATACTGACGAGGAACTGGCCCGCCTGACCGCGCTGCAAGCCGTCAACCCGACCGTGCGCGACAGCGAACTGGTGGCCCTGCGCCAACAGCGCGAACAAGGCCTGGCGATGCTGGAAAAAGCTGCGCTGCGCCTGGAAGCGATCCGGGTGTTGGTGGCGGGCTGATCAGCCCTGGCAACACAAAAAAGGCCCGCAGCGCTGCGGGCCTTTTTTGTGCGCCGAGCCCACCTTTCACAAACATCCCCGAAACGCTGTGGGAGCGGGCTTGCTCGCGATAGCGGTGGGTCAGTCATGGAATATTGGCTGGACTGACGCCATCGCGAGCAGGCTCGCTCCCACAGGGATTGCGGCGTATACAAATGCTGCTTATCCCGCAGGGAACAGCGCCGAACAGCAAGCACCAAAAAAACCCGTCACTGCCCCCGAGCGCTGAGTTGCTGTTGCAGGTTCTGGATCTGCGCTTGCAGCGTATTGATGTTGCGGGTGACCTGGCCGCGGAAGGCATCGAACTCGGCCGTGCCGCCGCCCGAGCGGTTATCCTGCTGGCTCTTGAGCACCATCATCTCCTGCTCCAAGCGTTCGATGGCGGGGTTCTGGTTATTCCTTTTCAGGGCGGTGATGTCGGCACCGATGCTCTTGAGCTGGGCATCGAGCACGCCGCCTTCACCCTGGTTCTTCAGCGTGGTCACTTCAGCCGCCAGCGTCTTGAGCTGGGCTTGGAGCTCCTTATTGGAAGCTTGCAGCTGAGTCGTGGCGTTCTGCTGTTCAGTGGCCTGGGCAATAAGCTGGGCCAGCTCCTTGTCCAGGTCGGCGGATGGACCGAACGTGGCTTGCTGTTGTTTGTACTGCTCTTGCAACTTGCTTTCGAAGAGCCGGGCCTGGTCTTGCAGCTTGTTGTCCAACTGCTTGACCTGCAGCTTCAAGGCTTCACTGTCGCTCATGACATTGGACTGACCGGCCACTACCTTGCCGGAAATGTCCTGCAAGCGTCCCGCCGCGTCCTCACTGATCCGCGCGAAACTCTCCTGGGTCGCCACCAACTGCTGCTCCATCAGGGAAATCTGCTGGAAGCTCCACCAGGCCAGGAAACCGAACGCACACAGCAACGCGCCAACCAGCGCCCACAGCGGCCCAGTGCTGGCCCCCTTGACCCTGGCTGCCGCCACGGGCGTCGGACGCGCTTGCACATGAGGCTGACGGTTGGGCAGGAAGTCATCGTCATCGGGGATGTCGGCACGCATCCGCAGGCTCGGTACATCGTCGAAGTCGTCGTGTTCATCATTACGCGTGGGCATGGATTCAACCTTTGAAAAACCAGTAATGGCTTGATGCGCCGAGTATAACCCCCTCGCCCGCCGCACCGATTGACCCCGAACCCGGCACTCGGTTCATGACGGGCCGATCAGCGGGCTTTCCACCAGGTGCAGAACTCATCGAGAGCGGTCCACAGGCTGACCTTCGGATCGTAATCGAGATAATGCCGGGCCCGGCTGATGTCGAGGGTGAAATTTTTGTTCATGACCTGCATCCCCAGGCGCGACAGCTTCGGTTCGGGCCGGCCCGGCCACACCTTGCAGGCCCCTTCGTTCAACGCGGCCATGCTGTAGGCCAGCCCGTAGGAACGGTAACGCCTGACCTGCGGGACGTCCATCTGCCGCATCACATAGTTGACCACGTCCCACAGCGGAATCGGCGCCCCATTGCTGATGTTGTAGGCCTTTCCCAAGGCTGAACCGGTGGCCAGCAGACTGCTGAGCAGCGCCTCGTTGAGGTTGTGCACGCTGGTGAAGTCGACCTTGTTCAAACCATTGCCGACAATCGCCAACCGCCCCTTGCGCTGCATGTTCAACAGGCGCGGGAAGATGCTCATGTCGCCAGCACCGGTCACGAAACGCGGTCGCAGCGCCAGCACTTCAAGACCGAACTCCTGGGCGCCGAAGACTTTCTGCTCGGCCAGGTATTTGGTGGCGGCATAGGGATGCCCGAAGCGCTTGGGCACCTGCTCTTCGGTCAGCCCGAAGTGGTCACGACCGTCGAAATAGATCGAGGGTGACGACAAGTGCACCAGGCGCCGGACCTTTTGCTTGAGGCAGGCCTCGACAACGTTTTCCGTGAGCTGGACGTTACCCTGATGAAAATCCTGATAGCGGCCCCACAACCCCACGGAACCGGCGCAGTGCACCACGGCGTCGACGTCCAGGCACAGATCACGGGCCAACAGCGGATCACTCAGATCCCCCGGGACGAATTGCGCACCGCGACGCACCAGGTGCTCCACGCTCTCGGCCCGGCGTCCGTTGACCCGTACATCCAGGCCCTGCTCCAGGGCGAAACGCGCAAAGCGCCCGCCGATGAAGCCGCTTGCGCCGGTAACCAGAATTTTCATGAATGCTCCCAACCCGTGCAGTGGCGGGCATCGAGCCGCCACGGCCAATTAATCTGTACGCCGCTTGCGGCTTGACGCTCATTGCGGTCCCCAAGGCACCAGCCAGCGCTTCGAGCAGTGAATCAATTGATCGGTCAACAACCCGAGCAACTGCCCACCATTACGCCAATGATGCCAGTACAACGGCACATCGATCGGTTTATCTGCCAGCAACTCCACCAACACCCCACGCGCCAGCTGTTCACGCATCTGCAGTTCCGGCACCAGGCCCCAGCCAAGCCCGGCTTCGGCGAGGCGGATGAAACCTTCGGAAGACGGACACAAATGGTGCTCGAAGCCGCCGTCGACGCCGAGGGAAGCGAGGTAGCGGTGCTGCAGGAAGTCATCCGGACCGAACACCAGGGCCGGCGTGCGAGCCAATTGATCGGCGCGCACGCCATTGGGGAAGTGCCGGGCAATGAAGGCAGGGCTCGCCAGCGCACGATAGCGCATGGCGCCCAGCAATACGCTGCGGGCCCCGGCCACCGGGCGCTCGCTGGCGCAGAGACACGCCGCCACTTCGCCGGCGCGCATACGTTTGAGACCGACGGTCTGATCCTCGACCACCAGATCCATCAACAGGTGATGTTCGGCGCAGAAATCGCCCACGGCCGCCGCCCACCAGGTCGCCAGGCTGTCGGCATTCAACGCGATGCGCAGACGTTCGGGCAGCCCATCTTCATCCAGTGCCGGCACCAGGCTTTGCAGATCGCGCTCCAGCAAGCGCACCTGCTGCACATGGTTGAGCAAACGGCGACCGATCTCGGTAGGCGCCGGCGGCGTGGCGCGTACCAACACGGGCTGGCCGACTCGCGCCTCCAACAGCTTGATCCGCTGGGAAACAGCCGATTGCGACAAACCCAGCACCTGGGCCGCACGCTCGAAACCGGCCTGCTCCACCACGGCAGCCAAGGCCGCCAGCAACTTGTAATCGAACATCAGTATTCCTAATGAGCAATCAGCAATATTGGTTTTTCTTATACAGCTTTCGACCGGAAAATGACCAGCATTCACTGGAAGGAGCGAGCCATGTCTGGCGAAACATCATTGAAAACCCTGCTGCGCAGCATGAGCCCGCAGCTCAATCAGGGCGAATACGTGTTCTGTAGCCTGCCCGACGGCCGGGTACCGGCGGACATCATGATCATTGGCAGCTTTCTCGAGCGAGAGGGACTGACGGTGATCCTGGAAAAATCCCAGGCACAGAAAGCCGGGCTGAGCTTCGATTACGTCGCCGCGTGGATCACCCTCAATGTGCACTCGGCCCTGCAGGCCGTAGGCCTGACCGCAGCCTTCGCCACGGCGCTGGGCAATGCCGGCATCAGTTGCAACGTGATCGCCGGTTACTACCACGACCATCTGTTCGTTGGTCACGACGACGCCGGACAGGCCATGACGGTACTCCAGCAATTGGCCGCGAACGGAGAGTAATGTTTATGTGGCAAAGCTATGTGAACGGGCTGTTGGTGGCCCTCGGGCTGATCATGGCCATCGGCGCCCAGAACGCGTTTGTGCTGGCCCAGAGCCTGCGTCGCGAACATCATTTGCCCGTGGCTGCGCTGTGCGTCACCTGCGACGCGCTGCTGGTCATGGCCGGCGTATTCGGGCTGGCTACACTGCTGGCCCAGAGCCCGTTGTTGCTGGCGATTGCCCGCTGGGGGGCGCGGCGTTCCTGTTCTGGTACGCCAGCGTCGCCTTGCGTCGGGCCTGCTCGACGCAAAGCCTGCAGCAAGGCGAACGCCAGGCCGTGCGCTCACTGCGGGCGGTGTTGCTCAGTGCGCTGGCCGTGACCCTGCTCAATCCCCACGTCTACCTCGACACCGTGCTGCTGATCGGCTCCCTCGGTGCCCAGCAGAGTGTGCCCGGCGCCTATGTCGTGGGCGCCGCCAGCGCCTCGCTGTTGTGGTTCTTCACCCTGGCCATCGGCGCCGCATGGCTGGCCCCCTGGCTGGCTCGCCCGAGCACCTGGCGGATCCTCGACCTGCTGGTGGCGGTGATGATGTTCACCGTGGCGGTGCAGCTGATCGTCATGGGCTGATTATTCGAAACCGCTCTGGAACCTCTATCCCACACAGTTGTTGCGTGGTTATGCCGCACCCCCGGTGCTATGATCCGACCCTGCGCCGCAAAGAGTACAAACTCCCCGGCGCTAGTCCGGCCGCCCGTGATCGGCCTTGCGCTCACCGCAACTGACCTGATTAGGAGAATCACCATGGCTTTCGAATTGCCGCCGCTGCCCTACGCACACGATGCACTGCAGCCGCACATCTCCAAAGAGACTCTGGAATTTCACCACGACAAGCACCACAACACCTACGTCGTGAACCTGAACAACCTGGTGCCTGGCACCGAGTTCGAAGGCAAGACCCTGGAAGAAATCGTCAAGACTTCCTCGGGCGGCATCTTCAACAACGCCGCTCAGGTCTGGAACCACACTTTCTACTGGAACTGCCTGGCGCCTAACGCCGGCGGTCAACCTACCGGCGCACTGGCTGAAGCCATCAACAAGGCCTTCGGTTCGTTCGACAAGTTCAAGGAAGAATTCAGCAAGACTTCCATCGGCACCTTCGGTTCCGGCTGGGGCTGGCTGGTGAAAAAGGCTGACGGCTCCCTGGCCCTGGCCAGCACCATCGGCGCCGGCAACCCGCTGACCAGTGGCGACACCCCGCTGCTGACCTGCGACGTCTGGGAACACGCCTACTACATCGACTACCGCAACCTTCGTCCGAAATACGTCGAAGCGTTCTGGAACCTGGTCAACTGGAAATTCGTGGCCGAGCAGTTCGAAGGCAAGGCGTTCACCGCCTAAGCTTCGATCCGACGCCCGACAAAAGAACCCGGCACCTTGCCGGGTTTTTTTTGCCCGGTATAAATGCTCGCCCTCGTTTTCGCGCGGATGACCTCACGTCCGAATCCCAACAAAAAATCCCTGAAGGCCTCAAGTTACGGGCCTCTGCAACCGACACAATGACCGTAGAGCAATCACTCTGGAAAAACCGCATATCGGCCATGTTCCAGGCAAAATCCCTTGTGTTTGATTGTCCCTTTGACTGACATCACAGGATTGCCAATACTCATGGCAACTTGACGCTACCCGCACGGTACAAGGAATCCCTCTTTGAAGCTGGAACTCAAGAACAGCTTGTCTGTGAAGTTGCTCCGGGTCGTGCTCCTTTCGGCATTGATCGTTGGCATGATTTTGAGCTGCGCTCAGATCGTGTTCGATGCCTACAAAACCAACCGGGCCGTCGCCAGCGATGCCCAGCGCATTCTCGATATGTTTCGCGACCCCTCGACCCAGGCCGTCTACAGCCTCGACCGGGAAATGGGCATGCAAGTGATCGAAGGGCTGTTCCAGGACGAGGCCGTGCGCATGGCCTCCATTGGTCACCCTCACGAAACCATGCTCGCCGAAAAAAGCCGGCCCTTGCAGCATTCCGAAAGCCGCTGGTTGACCGACCTGATCCTGGGCAAGGAACGCACCTTCACCACACAATTGGTCGGCCGTGGCCCCTACAGCGAATATTACGGCGACCTGAGCATCACCCTGGACACCGCCACCTACGGCCAGGGGTTCATCATCAGTTCCGTGATCATTTTCATCTCCGGCATGTTGCGGGCCCTGGCCATGGGCCTGGTGTTGTACCTGGTCTACCACTGGCTGCTGACCAAGCCGCTGTCGCGGATCATCGAGCACCTGACGGAAATCAATCCCGATCGCCCCAGTGCCCACAAGATTCCGCAGCTGCGCGGCCACGAGCAGAACGAACTGGGCCTGTGGATCAACACGGCCAACCAATTGCTCGCCTCCATCGAACGCAATACACACCTGCGCCACGAAGCGGAAAACAGTCTGCTACGGATGGCCCAGTACGACTTCCTCACCGGCCTGCCCAACCGCCAGCAGCTCCAGCAGCAACTGGACAAGATCCTGGTGGATGCCGGCCGCCTGCAACGCCGGGTAGCGGTGCTGTGCGTGGGTCTGGATGACTTCAAGAGCATCAACGAACAGTTCAGTTACCAGACCGGCGACCAGCTGTTGCTGGCCCTGGCCGATCGGTTGCGGGCCCACAGCGGACGCCTGGGTGCGCTGGCACGGCTGGGAGGCGACCAGTTCGCCCTGGTGCAGGCCGACATCGAGCAGCCTTACGAAGCCGCCGAGCTGTCGCAAAGCATCCTCGACGACCTGGAGGCGCCCTTCGCCCTCGACGACCAGGAAATCCGCCTGCGCGCCACCATTGGCATCACGCTGTTCCCCGAAGACGGCGACAGCACCGAGAAGCTGTTGCAGAAAGCCGAGCAGACCATGACCCTGGCCAAGTCCCGCTCGCGCAACCGCTACCAGTTCTACATCGCCAGCGTCGACAGCGAAATGCGCCGCCGTCGGGAGCTGGAGAAAGATTTACGCGAGGCCTTGGTCCGCAACCAATTCACCCTGGTCTACCAACCCCAGATCAGCTATCGCGACTTGCGGGTGGTGGGCACCGAGGCGCTGATTCGCTGGCACCATCCCGAACACGGCTTCGTGCCGCCGGATCTGTTCATTCCACTGGCCGAGCAGAACGGCACCATCATTGCCATCGGCGAATGGGTGCTGGACCAGGCCTGCAAGCAATTGCGCGACTGGCACGACCAGGGTTTCGTCGAAATGCGCATGGCGGTCAACCTGTCCACGGTGCAACTGCACCATGCCGAACTGCCCCGGGTGGTGAACAACCTCCTGCAGATGTACCGGTTGCCGCCTCGCAGCCTGGAACTCGAAGTCACCGAAACCGGCCTGATGGAAGACATCACCACCGCTGCCCAGCACTTGCTGAGCCTGCGCCGTTCCGGCGCGCTGATTGCCATCGACGACTTCGGGACCGGCTATTCGTCCCTGAGTTACCTCAAGAGCCTGCCGCTGGACAAGATCAAGATCGACAAGAGCTTCGTCCAGGACCTGCTCGACGACGAAGACGACGCGACCATTGTCCGCGCCATCATCCAACTGGGTAAAAGCCTCGGCATGCAGGTGATCGCCGAAGGCGTCGAGACAGTCGAACAGGAAGCCTACATCATCGCCGAGGGCTGCCATGAAGGTCAGGGCTACTACTACAGCAAACCCCTGCCAGCACGGGAGCTGGGTGTTTATCTGAAGCAGGCGCAGCGCAGCAAGGCCTCCATTCTCTGACGCTCTAAAGATCGCGGGCTTGGCCAGTTCCTACAGAGAAATTGCATCTTTCTGTAGGAACTGGCCAAGCCTGCGATCCGCGTACATTAAATAAGAAATATTTACAGCCGCAGCTCTTTACACATAATGCAAATCTTTCGCATTATGTCGCAGCTTTGCGCGCCCTTGCGCCAGTCCCATCCATTTTCGAAGCAGGATGTTTGCCATGATTCGTATGCCCCTGGCTACCGCCAGTCTGCTGGCCATCGCCATTTCCCTCGCCGGCTGCGGCGAAGGCAAGGACAAGGCTGCCGCGCCGCAAGCGCCGACGCCTGCCGCCAGCACCGCGGCACCGACCGCCCCTGCTGCCGCCGGCAAGCTCGACGAAGCCGCCGCCAAGGCTGTCGTCGCGCACTATGCCGATATGGTCTATGCCGTCTACAGCGATGCCGAATCTACCGCAAAAACCCTGCAAACCGCCGTCGACGCGTTCCTGGCCAAGCCGAACGCCGACACCCTGAAAGCCGCCCGGGCTGCCTGGGTCGCCGCACGCGTGCCTTACCTGCAGAGCGAAGTGTTCCGTTTCGGCAACACCATCATCGACGACTGGGAAGGTCAGGTGAACGCCTGGCCCCTGGACGAAGGCCTGATCGACTACGTCGACAAATCCTACGAGCATGCGCTGGGAAACCCAGGCGCCACCGCCAACATCATCGCCAACACCGAAGTCCAGGTGGGTGAAGACAAGGTCGACGTGAAGGACATCACCCCGGAAAAACTCGCCAGCCTGAATGAGCTGGGCGGTTCCGAGGCCAACGTCGCCACCGGCTACCACGCCATCGAATTCCTGCTGTGGGGCCAGGACCTCAACGGCACCGGCCCGGGCGCCGGCAACCGCCCGGCTTCCGATTACCTGGAAGGCGCCGGCGCCACTGGCGGCCACAACGACCGTCGTCGTGCCTACCTCAAGTCCGTGACCCAGTTGCTGGTCAGCGACCTGGAAGAAATGGTCGGTAACTGGAAGCCGAACGTGGCCGACAACTACCGCGCCACCCTGGAAGCGGAACCGGCCGAAAGCGGCCTGCGCAAGATGCTGTTCGGCATGGGCAGCCTGTCCCTCGGTGAACTGGCGGGCGAGCGCATGAAGGTATCCCTGGAAGCCAACTCGCCAGAAGACGAGCAGGACTGCTTCAGCGACAACACCCACAACTCGCACTTCTACGACGCCAAGGGCGTGCGTAACGTGTACCTGGGCGAATACACCCGCGTCGACGGTACCAAGATGACCGGCGCCAGCCTGTCGTCCCTGGTGGCCAAGGCCGACCCGGCCGCGGATACCGCGCTCAAGGCCGACCTGGCCGATACCGAAGCCAAGATCCAGGTCATGGTCGATCACGCCAACAAGGGTGAGCACTACGACCAGTTGATCGCTGCCGGCAACACCGCCGGCAACCAGATCGTCCGCGACGCCATCGCCGCCCTGGTCAAGCAGACCGGTTCGATCGAACAGGCTGCCGGCAAACTGGGCATCAGCGACCTGAACCCGGACAACGCTGATCACGAGTTCTGATCAACGCTGGGCTGACTGAAAAAGGCGACCTCCGGGTCGCCTTTTTCATGGGCAGAAGAACCCGCTCCCACATTTGAAATGCGATCCCCTGTGGGAGCGAGCCTGCTCGCGAAGCGGTGGGTCAGTCGACGCAGATGCTGGATGTCATGACGCCTTCGCGAGCAGGCTCGCTCCCACAGGTTTATTGCTTGGCCAACTCCGCCAATCGCCCCTCAAGAAACCGTCGCTCCGGCAGTTGCTGTGTCAATTCAAGCGCACGCCGATAAGCCGCCCTCGCCTCTTCCACTCGCCCCAACTGCCGGCAGAATTCCGCCCGTGCCGAGTGAGCCAGATGATAGTCAAGCAAGTCGCCACGCCCCAGGATCGCCTCGATCAGGCGCAATCCCGCCTCCGGCCCGTCACGTTTGGCCAGAGCGACGGCACGATTGAGTTCGATCACCGGTGACGGCATGACCCGCAGCAGCACGTCATAAAGCCCGACGATTTGCGGCCAGTCGGTCTCCTGCGCGGTAGGCGCTTCGGCGTGAACAGCGGCAATCGCCGCTTGCAGGCAATAAGGCCCAAACCGGCGGGTATTCAACGCGGCTTCCACCAAACCGCAGCCTTCGGCAATCAGTTGTGCATTCCACAAGGAGCGGTCCTGTTCATCCAGCAGCACCAACTCACCAGTGTCCGAGGTGCGCGCCGTCCGCCGGGATTCGTGCAACAGCATCAGCGCCAACAATCCCATGACCTCGGCTTCAGGCAACAACTCCATCAGCAGCCGTGCAAGGCGAATGGCCTCGCGGGTCAGGTCTTCTCGGGTCAATTCGGCGCCCATCGAAGCCGAGTAACCTTCGTTGAACACCAGGTAGATCACCCGCAGCACACTGTCCAAGCGCTCGGGCAGTTCCGGACGGGACGGGACCTGGTAGGGAATTTTCGCGTCGCGAATCTTCGCCTTGGCCCGCACGATACGTTGGGCGATGGCGGCCGGTGCGGCGAGGAAGGCACGGGCGATTTCCTCGGTGGTCAGGTCGCAGACTTCCCGCAGCGTCAACGGCACCTGGGCATCCGCCGCCAGGGCCGGATGGCAACAGGTGAAAATCAGCCGCAGACGATCGTCTTCCACGTCTTCGTCGCTCCAGTCAGACTGTTCAAGCGCCTCGAGCTGGGCGATCAGCATTGGCTGGGACGCCGCGAAGCGCGCTCGCCTGCGCAAACTGTCGATGGCCTTGAAGCGCCCGGCGGACACCAGCCAGGCCCTAGGGTTGTCCGGCACACCGTCACGTTGCCAACGCTCGACCGCAATGAAGAAGGCTTCGTGCAGGGCTTCCTCCGCCAGGTCGAAATCCCCCAGCAAGCGAATCAGCGTCGCCAGGATCCGCCGCGAGTCTTGCCGATAGACCTGCTCGACCCGCGCCTTGACCACATCGGCCGACATCAGTCGGGCATGCCTTGGGTGACCAACGCTTCGAGACGGTCCAGGCTCTGGCCCCAGCCGTCATGGAACCCCATGGCCTCGTGGGCCTGCCGGTCCTCTTCGCTCCAGTGCAGGGCGCGGGCGGTGTAGCGGGTTTTGCCGCCCTCCTCTTCAAGCACCACCTCGGCGGTCATGAAGGCCTTGCCAGAGGGCACCCAGCCAGGCACGAACGCATCGGTGAACACCAGCCGCCGGGGGGCGACGATTTCCAGGAACACCCCCATGGTCGGGTATTCGCTGCCGTCAGGCGCACGCATCAGGGTGCGAAACTGACCGCCTACCCACAGGTCCATTTCGCATTCCGGCGTGGTCATGCCGTGGGGCCCCCACCACTGGACCAGCAGGGCAGGCTCGGTCCAGGCTCGGAAGATCTTCTGGCGCGGGGCATCGATCAGCCGACTGATGGACAACTCGAAAGCAGCAGGTGTGAGGTTCATGAATCGAATCCTGTTTGTGATTGTTGTTCAGGGGTTCAATTGGCGCACCGGTCGGACTTCGACACAACCGACCCGGGCCGCCGGGATGTTGCCGGCGACCTGGATGGCCTCGTTCAAGTCCTTGGCGTCGATCAGGTAGAAACCCGCCAGTTGTTCCTTGGTCTCGGCGAACGGTCCGTCGGTGATCGACAGCTTGCCGCCGCGCATGCGCACGGTGGTCGCGGTCTGCACCGACTCCAGGGCCTCGGCGGCGATCATCCGCCCGCTGCCCTGGATCGACTCGGCGTAGGCCATGCACTCGGCGTCCTCCGGGCTGTCGGGCGAGCTGTGCAGCGTTTGTTCGTTGCTATACACCAGGCATAAGTACTTCATGGAAAACTCCGGGATCGAACGGATCAACTATGACGGTAGAAGGACGCGGCGGCGAAAAAACCGACGATCAGGGCTGAAGATCGAAGATCGCCGTGCCCGCCATCGGATCGAACGGCGCCGACCAATGTTCATGGACGATCTTCCACTGTCCCGCCACACGTTGGTAGCAGGCCGTCACTCGCATCCAGCACGCCTGTTCTTCGCCCTTGTCGTTGGTGCCACCGCAATAGGCCAGCCAATGGGCGAAAGCGATGCTGTCCGCCACGTTGATCTTGACCTGGTGGAAGTCGAACTTGTGCGGGCCGGGGCACATTTCCATGCAGGCCTGCCAATGGGCGCGATAGGCGACCTTGCCCTTGAATTGCAGGGCCTGGATGGCGTCGAACGAGACGATGTCGTCGGCATAGAGCGCCATGACTTTCTCAACGTCCTTGGCCATGACGGCCTGGCGATAGGTATCGATCAGGGCCTGGATTTCGGTTTCGGTGGGTTGGGTGTTCATGGTGATTCTCCACAGTTTTTGTTGAAGACACCCTTTGTCGTTTGGGGAGACGGCGAATCGACATCTCGGATGAAAATAATTCAAGGAAGAAAATTCGCTAGAATTGCGCTCCATCCTGCAGGCGAACAACGGACGTGACTGTGACTGCTCAACTTGTCGACTATGAAAATCTGAGCGCTGCCCAGCGCCAACAGGTGGAAGCCATCGAGCTCCTTCCCGAACAGATCCGGTTCTCCGGCGATATCCACGGTGCACTGCACATGTTGCTGTCCCGGCCCTGCCCGGGGGTCAAGGGTTTCGCGTTGCTGGTCGACGGCGCACCGGTGGCGTTCCTGCTGCTCAAGCGTCCGCCCATGTTGCCCGCCTGGGCCGATGAGCACAGCGCAACCCTGCATGCCCTGCAGGTCGATCGTCGGGCCCAGGGCAAGGGTCACGGCAGGGCCTGCCTGCAAGCACTGCCCGCAGTGGCGCGTGCGGCCTGGCCGGAAATCAGGGGGTTGGAGCTCGCGGTCGATGCCGATAACGAATCGGCTATTGGCCTGTACACCCAAATGGGCTGGATCGACTGTGGCGAAGCCTACAAGGGCCGCATCGGTTATGAGCGGCGGATGGGCTTGATGTTCCAGGGCCCTAGTGGCCTGTGTGGCTAATTTGAGTACCCGAATTAACCGTACAGGCCACTAGCTTTTGAGCGGTATCCAGATCTCCAGAGTTCCTTCGTTGGTCTTGGGGTTGAAGTCTTCGCTGTAGCGCTCGAACTCCGGAGCGTCCGCCGCTTCGTGACCCGATTGGGGCAACCAGACATTCCAGATGTAGTGAAAGGTGTCCTGCAGGCTCTTCAATGGCCCATGGTGTTCGAACACCGCATAGTGAGCGGGCTGGATTTCGATCCAGCGGTACTGTTCCGGCAGATCGTCGAGTCGACTGATCTCCACCCCGGCGATGTATTCGAATCCGCCGTTCCCGTCCGGGTTGCAACACACACCGTAGGTAACTTCGCTTTTCTGCCCTGGCACGTTACCGAGCCAGGGCAGAAACTTTTCCCAGAGCAGGGGGATACCCTGGGCGGTTTCCTGGGTAAAACGGCCGCCAAAACCGGCGATAAGATGAAAGTTTCCGTGTTCGAAGCGTGGCTCGGCTGTGTAATCGCGTTGGGGCTTTTCCATGCGTCAACACTCCGCAAAACATGAGGTCGGGTTTGGCAGTATAGAAGCCAAACCATGAATGCCAGGGCCGTTTCGCTTATCAGGCCGCGGGAACCAGCGTCGCTACAGAGGCCCCTACAAACTCGTTGTAGCCAGAAACGATCACGTAAACAGCGAAATAACAGAAGATCGCAGCGGATGCCCAATAGGAATAACGCAGCAATTTATCCCCCAATAATTTTCCGCCCTGGGTCGCCGCCAGGCACAGGCCGGCACTCCACAGCAGCCCGGCGCAGAGGAAACCACCGAGGAAAAGTATCGAGCTGAGCACAGTGCCACCTCCTGAGCGGGCGATGAGCGTACCGCCCACGGCCGCGAACCAGAGAATGGCACTGGGCGACGACATGGCCAGGAAGATCCCGCGCAGAAATTCCTGGCCAGAGGAGTTGCCCCGCGCCTCACCCGCCTGTTCCAGCACTGCGCCGTGATAAATCGCCGAATGGACCATTTTCGCCGCGAAATACAGCAACAGCACCGAACCGCCGATCCACAGCACCCAGCGCACCGCTTCGTATTGCAGCAACACCGTCATGCCGGCCAGGGCCAGCACCGCATAGACCAAGTCGCCCACGCAGGTGCCCAGGCCCAGGGCAAAACCCTGGAAATAACCACGTTGCATGGCAAGCGTGATCATCGCGATATTGGCGACGCCAATGTCCAGGCACAGGGAGAGACTCAGCAAAAAACCGCTGGAAAATTCCATCATCATTCCGTTCGGGTTGGGTATGGCGAATTGAGCAGTCCGCACGCATTCCACGGACGGGTCGACAGTGTCGTCGAAAATAGTTGTGGGCCGCCACTGGACAAGCGGCCATGGCGGCCATTATCTTGCGCCGCAGGCCACCGCAGTGGCCAACGTCGCTCGGACGGTTCCGGGCGCTCACGTATCTCGAGGCAACAATGGCCGAACAAGGTTCGCCGCGCCGCTTTGCGCGCATCGATCGACTCCCCCCTTACGTATTCAATATCACTGCCGAGCTGAAGATGGCTGCGCGTCGGCGCGGCGAAGACATCATCGACTTGAGCATGGGTAACCCCGACGGCGCCACGCCCCCACACATCGTGGAAAAACTGGTCACCGTCGCCCAGCGTGAAGACACCCATGGATACTCCACCTCCAAAGGCATCCCGCGCCTGCGCCGCGCCATTTCGCGCTGGTACAAGGACCGCTACGAGGTGGACATCGACCCTGAAAGCGAAGCCATCGTCACCATCGGCTCCAAGGAAGGCCTGGCCCACCTGATGCTGGCGACCCTGGACCAGGGCGACACGGTACTGGTGCCCAACCCCAGCTACCCGATCCATATTTACGGCGCAGTGATCGCCGGCGCCCAGGTGCGCTCGGTGCCGCTGATACCGGGCGTGGATTTCTTCGACGAACTGGAGCGGGCCATTCGCGGTTCGATTCCCAAGCCGAAGATGATGATCCTGGGCTTCCCGTCCAACCCCACCGCCCAGTGCGTGGAACTGGATTTCTTCGAACGGGTCATCGCCCTGGCCAAGCAGTACGATGTGCTGGTGATCCACGACCTGGCCTACGCCGACATCGTCTACGACGGCTGGAAAGCGCCATCGATCATGCAGGTGCCCGGCGCAAAAGACATTGCGGTGGAGTTCTTCACTCTGTCCAAGAGTTACAACATGGCCGGCTGGCGCATTGGCTTCATGGTCGGCAACCCGGAACTGGTCAGCGCCCTGGCACGGATCAAGAGCTACCACGACTACGGCACCTTCACGCCCTTGCAGGTGGCCGCCATCGCCGCGCTGGAAGGCGACCAACAATGCGTGCGCGACATCGCCGAGCAGTACCGCCAGCGCCGCAATGTGCTGGTCAAGGGCCTGCATGAACTGGGTTGGATGGTGGAGAACCCCAAGGCGTCGATGTACGTCTGGGCCAAGATTCCCGAGGCCTATGCCCACCTGGGCTCGCTGGAGTTTGCCAAGAAGCTGCTGGCCGAAGCCAAGGTCTGCGTCTCACCGGGCGTGGGCTTCGGCGAATATGGGGATGATCATGTGCGCTTTGCGCTGATCGAGAACCAGGACCGGATCCGCCAGGCTGTGCGTGGGATCCGGGCGATGTTCCGGGCGGATGGGTTGGTCGGCAAGACCAACGCCTGATACAAGCCCAATGTGGGAGCGAGCCTGCTTGCGATAGCGGTGGGTCAGTTGCATGGATGCTTCTGACATACCGCCATCGCGAGCAGGCTCGCTCCCACAGTTGTTTGTGCTGGGCCTTTAGACCACCAGCGACAGCAACAGGATGAAGCCCAACCCCACCACCGACAGGATGGTTTCCATCGCCGTCCAGGTCTTGAAGGTTTCGGCCACGGTCATGTTGAAGTACTGCTTGACCAGCCAGAAGCCCGCATCATTGACGTGAGACAGAATCAACGAACCGGCGCCGGTGGCTAGCACCAGTAGCTCACGGTTCACACCTGGAATCATCCCTACCACCGGAACCACGATGCCTGCGCCAGTGATGGTGGCGACGGTGGCCGAGCCGGTGGCGATACGAATCACCGCTGCGACCAGCCAGGCCAGCAGGATCGGCGAAATCTGCGCACTCACGGCCATATGGCCGATCACGTCACCCACGCCGCTGGTCACCAGCATCTGCTTGAAGCCACCACCGGCACCGATGATCAGGATGATCGCGGCAGTCGGTGCCAGGCTCGCGTCGAGCAACTTCAGGATCTGGTTGGAACCGATGCCCTGGCGATGGCCGAAGGTGTACAGCGACAGCAGCAAGGCCAGCAGCAGTGCCGAGATCGGGTGACCGATCAGGTCCATGAAGGTGCGGAAGATGTTGCCGTCCGGCAGCACCACGTCGGCAAAGGTCTTGAGCAGCATCAGGAACACTGGCAGCAGCACGGTGACCAGGGTGATGCCGAAGCTCGGCAGTTCCTTGGCCTCGGGCTCACGGGCCAATTGATCGACCAGCTCCTGATTGGCGTGGCCAGGGATGTGCTTGGCGATGAACGTACCGAAAATCGGACCGGCAATGATGGCGGTCGGCAAGGCTACGATCAGGCCATAGAGAATGGTCTTGCCGATGTCGGCACCGAACACGCCGATGGCCAGCAGCGGGCCCGGGTGTGGCGGCACCAGGCCGTGCACCGCGGACAGGCCGGCGAGCAGCGGGATACCGATCTTGATGATCGACACGCCGGTGCGGCGCGCCACGATGAACACCAGCGGGATCAGCAGCACGAAACCGATTTCGAAGAACAGCGGGATCCCCACCAGGAACGCGGCGAACATCATGGCCCACTGCACTTTGTCCTTGCCGAAGGCGCGGATCAAGGTCTGGGCGATCTGATCCGCCCCGCCCGACTCGGCCATCATCTTACCGAGCATGGTGCCCAGGGCCAGGATAATCCCGACAAAGCCCAGCACGCCGCCGAAACCATCCTGGAAGGCCTTGATGATGGTGCCGATCGGCATGCCCGACGTCAGGCCGAGAAACGCGGCCGCGATGGTCAGGGCAATGAACGGGTGGAATTTGAACTGGGTGATGAGGAGGATGAGTCCGATCACCGTGACCACTGCATCGAGCAGTAGGAACGTCTCGTGGGACATGCCAAACATGAGGGGTGTCTCCTGATTTGTTGTTGTTATTGAAGCAGTTATTTGTAAGCCGTCGGGACAGCGCTATCTTTCTGACGCAAAAATGATCGAGTTCAACTGGCCAGCTTCAAACCGTGTTCCAACCACCAGGTGTAAGCCTGGCGAGCCAGCTCATCGACGCCGTGGCTGGACGCATCCAGGGCCAGGACCAGAGGTTCGCCAACGGGGGATTCAAGGGTGGCGAACTGACTGTCGATCAACGTCGACGGCATGAAATGGCCGGGGCGATGGGACACACGGTCGGCCGCCACTTCGGGCGTCAGTTCCAGGAACACGAAACCCAGGCCAGGCAAGGCGCTGCGCAGACGCTCGCGATAACTGTGCTTGAGGGCCGAGCAGGTCAACACCGGGCGCTCGCCCCTGGCGTCGATGCGGCGCAACTCATCGCACAGGCTGTCTAGCCAGCCGGCACGGTCGTCGTCGTTCAGGGGAATACCGGCGCTCATCTTCTGGATGTTGGCCGCGGGGTGGAATGTGTCGCCTTCGATGGCGGTGGCGCCGCTCAGTTGGCACAGGGCCTGGCTGACGCAAGTCTTGCCGCAACCGGCAACGCCCATGATGACCAGGGCGGTGATGGGATTGTTCATGTAACACCTCAGCGCGCAGACAGCGCTACCTTTGCCAGTTATGACACCGCAGCAAAAGCAGAAGTTGCCGACGCCTTCTTGTCATTTTTGTGGTTGCAGCATTTTTCGTTCACGACACCAACGGATGGGATTCAGGCAAACCCCACTCGCGCATTTGCAGCCGCGTCGAGACAGCGCTACCTTAGTGCCTTGATTTTTGTTTGGCAAGCCACCTGATGACCGTCCCCAAGAACGATAAGAATACCCGCACCACCGGTCGCCCTACGCTCAACGAAGTCGCACGCCTGGCCGGTGTCAGCCCCATCACCGCCTCCCGTGCCTTGCGCGGCGTCAGCACCGTGGCCACCGACCTGGTGGAAAAGGTCCGACAGGCGGCTCAGGAACTCAATTATGTCGTCAATCCCGCCGCCCGCGCCCTGGCTTCGGCCCAGAGCCATTCGGTGGTGGTGTTGGTGCCGTCGCTGTCCAACCTGCTGTTCATCGACACCCTGGAAGCCATTCACCGTGTCTTGAGGCCCAAGGGCTTCGAAGTGGTGATCGGCAACTATCACTACTCCCGGGATGAAGAAGAAGACCTGCTGCGCAACTACATGGCCTATCAGCCCCGTGGCTTGCTGCTGACAGGTTTCGACCGCACCGAAAGCGCCCGCCGCATGATCGAGGCCAGCAACATTCCGTGTGTCTACATGATGGAACTGGACCCCGGGGCGGGGCTCAACTGTGTCGGCTTTTCCCAGCTCAAGGCCGGCGAGACGGCGGCCGAACACCTGATCTCCCGCAGTCGCAAACGCCTGGCCTACATCGGCGCACAACTGGACCAGCGCACCTTGTTGCGCGGCGAAGGTTTTCGCCGGGCCCTGCAGAAGGCCGGGCTGTACGACCCGGACTTGGAGCTGCTGACACCGCGCCCGTCATCGGTGGGCCTGGGCGGCGAGTTGTTTCTGCAACTGCTGGCCAGCCACCCGGATGTCGATGGGATCTTCTTTGGCAACGACGACCTTGCCCATGGCGCCCTGTTCGAAGCCTTGCGCTGTGGCATCAGGATTCCCGAACAGATCTCGGTCCTCGGCTTCAACGACCTGCCCGCCTCGGCGCACATGGTGCCGCGCCTGAGCAGCATCAGCACGCCACGGGAAGCCATCGGCCGTCGTGCCGCCGAACAGATGCTGACGTTGATGGCAGGCAACCGCATCGCCCAACCCGTGGTGGACATGGGGTTCGAGCTCAAGATTCGCGAAAGTACCTGACCACTCCCCCTCGCCGCGCCGAGGCGGTCGATCCCTGCCGGTCAACGGCAAGGGCTGGCCGCTTCGCCTCGCCCACCGCCCTGCATCCCTCGAAACACGGGGCACCCGGCGTCGGCATGGGAATTGCTCCTGCCCATCGCTCCGCCATTACCTACAGGTGCCCATCATGTTGGTCAGTGCCAAACAACAAGCGATGATTCTGCCGCTCAAGCGTCCGGGCGAGGACCCGACCGCCGACGCCGCCAGCGGCCTGCAAAGCGCCGCGCTACAGGCGTTGCGCGATAACGTCCAGGCCCAGACGAGCCAGGGCAATGCCCAGGTGCGGGAGTCCGTCACCCAACAGGCTACGCAACAGGTCAACGCGGCCACGGCCATCAGCGACAACGTCGATGAGGCGTTCGCCAAGACCCGCGTGCAGTTGCAGACCACCGCTGCCCAGGATGCCCCGGCGAGCCAGACCGACAGTTCGGCACTGAAGGACTTCAAGGACTACATGAGCAAGACGCCTGAAGAGCGTCTGCGTGACGCCATTCTCGCCGAGATGGGCATCAGCGAAGAAGAATACGAGGCGATGCCACCCGAGAAGCAACTGGCGGTCGGCCAGGAAATTGCCCAGCGCATGCAGGACAAGTCCGCAATGGCGCAGGTGGAAAAGGCCCAGAAACAGCGCGACACGGGCGATAAGGATCCGGCCGCGGCGATGCTCCTCACGTCCCTCTGAGCCCGCCGGCGGCCAGCAGATGAGCCGCCGGAGTGCAAACCTGTGGGAGCAAAGCTTGCTCCCACAGGTTTATCGAAACGTGTTCCCTTATAATCTGCCCTCCTCCCCCTCCACGACGTTGCCATGTCCGAAATCCGCTATGCGCTGCTCGATGAACCGCTGTGGCCGCTGATGAACAAGTTCTACCGCGCCCATCAATCCTCGATGAAAGCCGTGCGTGACGCGCAGCTGTGGGTGGCGAGGCAGGATGACATCGTCGCCGCCCTCTGCTTGCGATCAGTGGCGGGCGGGCACTGGTTGACGGGGTTATTTGTCGACCCGGCACACCGCGGGCAAGGTGTCGCGGCACGCTTGATCAGCGAAGCGGTGAAAGCCGTGGACGCACCGGTTTGGCTGTTCTGCCACCCGGAATTGCGCGGGTTCTATGAACGGCACGGCTTCACGTTCGAGCCCGCCCTGCCCTATGCGATGGCCGAGCGCCTGAGCCGGTATGCCCGCAGCAAGCCGATGATTGCGATGGGGTTGGAGCCGGGAAGCCGGTCCTGATGCCCTGTGGGAGCGAGCCTGCTCGCGAAGGCGGCGGGACATTCACAGCGATGCAAGCTGACCCACCGCTATCGCGAGCAGGCTCGCTCCCACAGGTGATTGAGGTGAAGGTTCAGTCGTCGGCCGTCGGATCCAGATCCGGGAACATCACTTCGGTAAACCCGAACTTGCTGAAGTCAGTGATCCGCGACGGGTACAGGCGCCCGATCAGGTGGTCGCATTCATGCTGCACCACCCGTGCATGGAAGCCCGAAGCTGTCCGCACGATCGGCTCGCCCTTGGGATCGAAGCCTTCGTAACGGATGTGCTGAAAGCGATCGACCGCCCCCCGCAGGCCGGGCACCGACAGGCAACCTTCGAAACCTTCTTCCAGCAACGGGCTCAGCGGCGTGATCAGCGGGTTGATCAGGATGGTCTGGGGCACAGCCTCCGCATCGGGGTAACGCTCGCTGTGGTCGAAGCCGAAAATCACCAGTTGCAGGTCCACCCCGATCTGCGGCGCCGCCAGGCCGACGCCGCCGACGCTTTCCATGGTCTGGAACATGTCGTCGATCAATTGCCACAGCTCTGGGGTGTCGAACATCTGCGGCGGGACCGGTGGAGCGATTCGCAGCAGGCGCGCATCGCCCATCTTGAGGATTTCTCGAATCATGGTCGGGCTTCTTCTGCGTTCGGATCGGCGTCCGGTTTGATGGAGTGGTCGCGCGCCAGTCCCGAGACATGGTGCTTCCAGTGCTCGCCGGGCACCTTCTCACCAGGCTCCTTGCCTTCGGCGGACATGTGTTCGATCACCGCGTTCATTTCCGCGCCCAGCAACAGCACCGCCGCCGAGATATAAAAGTACAGCAGCAACACGATGATCGCGCCGATACTGCCATACATGGCGTTGTAGTTGGCAAAGGTCTTGACGTAAAAAGCGAAGCCCAGGGAGGCGATGATCCAGACCACCACGGCCAGCACCGAGCCCGGCGTGATGAAGCGAAACTCTTGCTTCACGTCCGGCATCACGTAGTAGATCAATGCCACTGCCACCATCAACAGGATCACGATCACCGGCCAACGCACGATCGTCCAGAGCGTGACGATGAATTCCTCCAACCCGACCTGGGCCGCAATCCACTCCATCACCTGCGGACCGAGGACCATCAGAGCCGCTGCGATGAGCAGCATGCCGGCGATGCCGACCGTATAGAAAATCGACAGCGGAAAGCGCTTCCAGGCCGGACGTCCCTCGACCACATCGTAGGCGGCGTTCATGGCGCTCATCATCAGCCGCACCCCGGCCGAGGCGGTCCACAACGCAACCACGATACCCACCGACAACAGCCCGCCCTTGGATTGCTGGAGTTGGTCGATCACCGGGTTGACCTGCTCCAGCGCCTGGGGCGGCAGCACCAGTTCCGACTGCAGGCGCAGCCACGAGAAGAAATCCGGCAGATGCAGGAAGCCGATCAGCGCGATCAGAAAGAGGATGAAAGGAAACAGGGAAAACAGCATCTGGTAGGCCAGTGCCGAGGCGTAGGTCGACATCTCGTCGTCGAGAAACTCGGTCACCGTACGCATCATCACGCGATGCAAAGGCAAGCCTTTCATGTCCGGAAATATCATGAGCGTCTCCTTTCGCCGCAAAAAAGGGGTCGCGTGGCGACTCAAGGGGCGTTTTTTACCTCAAAGTAGCCTGTTTGGCGACTTTGGGACAATCTCATCCCGACGCAGAATTGACCAATGCCCCACAGCGCAAGTTTCATTCTTCGCACCGGCAGGGCTTTATGTTTGCCCGGCAACCGTCGAGAATGCCGCATGTATTCAGGCCCGGCCCGAAGCTTTAATCCCGTAGGAACGTTATGAAACTCGATAAGAAGCAGGCCATCGCCCGCAGAAACCAGGAACTGGGCGGCGCCGTCCTGGGCGTCAACAACTGCCATTTCAGCGAATTGAACCGCAACCGCAACATCTTCTGGTTCAACATCCCGGTGACCCGCCTGGCTGTCGGCCAGTACGAATGGATTCATCTGCTCCTGCACACTCCGGCCACCGACGAATTGCTGCACCTGAAAGTGCCGACCGTGTTCCTGCGGGAAAAAATGGAAGGCCTGGAAGTGCGCAACCAAGGCAAGCGCAAGGCGGCCTTGAGCCTGGAGCTGAGCGCCGACAGGGATTCTTACTTGCAAGACCTGCGACCGGGAGGCACCAACCTGGATTTTGCGCAGTTCAGGCTGTAACCCCGACCGCCGACGTATGTAGCTTGGGGATTATGTGGGAGCAAGGCTTGCCCGCGATGAAGGCACCACGACGCTAAGCAGACCAAATCAACTTCATCGCGGGCAAGCCTTGCTCCCACAGTTCACTCCCACACGGCGTCGCTTCAAGTAGCCACCCAACAAAAAGCCCCGCTTCGGCGGGGCTTTTTGTTTACACGCAATTCACTTTTTCACACCCAACTTCCTGAGCTCTTCATCCCGCAACTCACGTCGCAGGATCTTGCCCACATTGGTGGTCGGCAACGCATCGCGGAACTCGACCGCCTTGGGAACCTTGTAGCCGGTGACGTTGGCGCGCATGTGCTCCATCACTTGCTCCTTGGTCAGCGTGGCACCGGGTCGAACGACGATGAAGATCTTGATCGCCTCGCCGGACTTCTCGTCCGGTACACCGATGGCGGCGCATTGCAGCACGCCCGGCAGGGTCGCCAGCACGTCTTCCAGCTCGTTGGGGTACACGTTGAAGCCGGAGATCAGGATCATGTCCTTCTTGCGGTCGACAATGCGCATGTAGCCGTCCGGCTGGATCAGCGCGATGTCACCGGTCTTGAGCCAGCCTTCGCTGTCGAGGATTTCGTCGGTGGCCTCCTGGCGCTGCCAATAGCCCTTCATCACCTGCGGACCTTTCACACACAGCTCGCCGACTTCGCCCAGAGGCAGTTCGACGCCTGCATCGTTGATGACCTTGCACAGCGTCGATGGCACCGGAATGCCGATGGTGCCGACCTGGATGTTCTGGATCGGGTTGACCGTGGCCACCGGACTGGTTTCAGTCATGCCATAGCCTTCGCAGATCGGGCAACCGGTGACCGCTTTCCAGCGCTCGGCAGCGGCCAGTTGCAGGGCCATGCCGCCAGACAAGGTGACTTTCAACGCGGAGAAATCCAGCTTGCGGAAACCTTCGTTGTTGCACAGTGCCACGAACAGGGTATTGAGGCCGACGAAACCGCTGAACTTCCACTTCGACAGTTCCTTGACCATCGCCGGAAGGTCGCGCGGGTTGCTGATCAGGATGTTGTGGTTGCCGATCAGCATCATTGCCATGCAATGGAAGGTGAAGGCATAGATGTGGTACAGCGGCAGCGGCGTGATCAGCACTTCGCAACCTTCATTGAGGTTGGAACCCATCAGCGCCTTGCACTGCAGCATGTTCGCCACCAGGTTGCGGTGGCTCAGCATCGCCCCCTTGGCCACGCCGGTGGTGCCACCGGTGTACTGCAACACGGCCACATCATCGCTGCCCGGGTTGGCTTCGGTCACTGGCCGGCCATGGCCCTTGCTCAGCACGTCGTTGAACTTGACGGCCTTGGGCAGGTGATACGCCGGGACCATCTTCTTGACGTACTTGATCACGCTGTTGATCAGCAGCCGCTTGAGCGGCGGCAACAGGTCGGCCACCTCGGTGACGATGACGTGCTTGACGCCTGTCTTCGGCACCACGGTCTCGGCCAGGTGCGCCATGTTCGCCAGGCACACCAGTGCCTTGGCGCCGGAATCGTTGAACTGGTGCTCCATCTCCCGCGCGGTGTACAGCGGGTTGGTATTGACCACGATGAGGCCGGCGCGAATGGCCCCGAACACTGCCACCGGGTATTGCAGAACGTTAGGCAATTGCACGGCGATTCGATCGCCCGGCTGCAAATCGGTATGCTGTTGCAGATACGCGGCAAAGGCACCGGACAATTCGTACAGTTCACCGTAGGTGATTGTCTTGCCGAGGTTGCTGAATGCCGGCTTGTCGGCGAAGCGTTGGCAGGACTGCTTCAACACCGCCTGAATATTCGGATACTCGTCTGGATTGATGTCGGCAGCAATCCCAGCTGGGTACTTATCCTTCCAAAAGTCTTCGATCATGGAAGCCCACTCCTCAGCAACGCGAATTCTCACCGCATTTGATGCGATTATTATTGGTGTGTTTGTTGGTGAATCTGGCTTGGATGAAGGCCGAGAAGTCACAAAAGCGCGCCGAGAGTAGCAGCTTTGCCAAGGGTCGACTAGAGCCAAAAGTGGCCGGCACGGTCACTAATCCGACTCAAGAATATGCAATGGTCATTTTTAGAGTAAAAATTCTACGAACTGTAGGAACGTTCTGAATCCGGCCTTCTTTTTTGTTTAAACCCCAGAAGCCCATGTGGGAGCGAGCCTGCTCGCGATAGCGGTGTGTCAGCCAATATTCCCATGACTGATCCACCGCTATCGCGAGCAGGCTCGCTCCCACAAGGGTATGTGCTTGGTCTACATCACGCGATATCGCGCAGCTCCCGGCGCAGGATCTTGCCCACCGGCGTCATCGGCAGCGACTCTCGCAACACGATGTGCTTGGGAATCTTGTAGCCGGTGAAGTTCTCCTTGCAGTAGGCCTTGAGTTCTTCGAGGCTGACGCCCGCCTCCCGCGCAACCACGAACAGTTTCACCGCCTCCCCGGAGCGGTCGTCCGGCACACCGATCACCGCGCAATTGGCGACCTTCGGGTGGGCCATCACCACGTCTTCGATTTCGTTGGGGTACACGTTGAAACCCGAGACGATGATCATGTCCTTCTTGCGATCGACGATCCGCACGAAACCGTCCGGGTCGATCACCGCGATGTCACCGGACTTGAACCAGCCTTCGCTGTCCAGCACTTCGGCGGTGGCTTCAGGCTTGTTCCAGTAGCCTTTCATGATCTGTGGGCCCTTGATGCACAGCTCGCCACGCTCGCCCAGAGGCTGCTCGACGCCATCATCGTTGATCACTTTCATCAGCGTGCCCGGCACTGGCATCCCCACCGTGCCCAGCCGGGATTTACCGCCATAAGGATTGGCGCTCGCCACCGGCGAGGTTTCGGTCAGCCCATACCCTTCGGTAATGCCGCAACCGGTGATCTGCTGCCAGCGCTCGGCGGTGGCCTTGATCAACGCGGTGCCGCCGGAATTGGTGACCTTGAGGTGGGAAAAGTCCAGGGTCTTGAAATCCGGATGGTCCATCAACGCCACGAACAGCGTGTTGAGCCCCAGCAATAACGAGAAACGCCAGTTCTTCAGCTCCTTGATGAAGCCAGCGATATCCCGCGGATTGGTGATCAGCACGTTGTGGTTGCCGGTCACCATCATGCACATGCAGTTCGCCGTGAAGGCGTAGATATGGTAGAGCGGCAGCGGCGCGATCATGACCTCCTGGCCTTCGCGCAGCAGCGGCTGGCCGTCATCGCCGAGCTGTCCCAGGCAGGCCCGGGCCTGCTGCATGTTGGCCACCAGGTTGCCGTGGGTCAGCATCGCACCCTTTGCCAACCCGGTGGTGCCGCCGGTGTATTGCAGCACCGCGATGTCGTCGAGGCTGACCTTCAATGGCTTGATGGCCTGGCCACGCCCCAGGCGCAAGGCGCTCTTGAAGGAAATGGCCTGGGGCAGCGAATACGCCGGGACCATCTTCTTGACCTTGTTCACCACGGTGTTGACCAGCCAGCCCTTGGCGGTGGGCATCAGGTCACCCATTTTCGCTTCGATCAGGTACTGCAGGTCCGTGTCGGGCATCACTTCCTGGACCTTGCTTCCGAACAGGTTCATGTACACCAGCGCCCGGGCACCGGAATCCTTGAACTGGTGGCGCATTTCCCGCGGTGTGTACAGCGGGTTGGTGTTGACCACGATCAACCCGGCGCGCAAGGCACCGAAGACGGCAATCGGATATTGCAGGACATTGGGCATCTGCACCGCGATACGGTCACCGGGAACCAGATCGGTATGGCTTTGCAGGTAACCGGCAAAGGCTGCGCTATGGCGCTCGAGCTCGGCATACGTGAGGGTCACGCCCATGTTGCTGAACGCCGGGCGGTCGGCGAATTTCTTGCAGGAACGCTCGAACACCTCGATGACCGACTTATAGGCCCCGAGGTCGACATCCAGGGGCACGCCGGCCGGGCGTTTGTCATTCCAGAAATCAGGCTGCATTGTTTTTATCCTCTTTACCTGAACCTATCCCGGGCCGCTTCTTTACGACTCGCAGAAGCGGAGCTCTTGGGACACTAGCAGCTCTGGCCAATCAGGCAAATACGGCAATTTGTGTCATAGATTGTGTGAATCTTGCCGCCTACGTGTGGCCTGATCAGGCGAGACGCAACGGATGCGCTATACAATGGAGCAACATTGCGCATGCTCCCCTGTAAAGGATCGTCATGACTCATCAAACGTTCTGGCTGACCGCAACCGATCACAGCCGCCTGTTCGTCAATCAGTGGTTGCCGCAAACCACGCCTCGGGCGGTGATCATGCTGGCCCACGGCATGGCCGAACACAGCGGCCGCTATGAGCGCCTGGCCCAGGCCCTGTGCGACGAAGGCTACGGTGTTTACGCTGCGGATCTGCGCGGCCATGGCAAGACCGGCGAGGGGGCGCTCCTCGGCCATTATGCCGACGAGGATGGCTGGGCGAAGGTGGTCGGCGACCTGGCCAGCCTCAACCATCACATCGGCCAGCAACATCCCGACACGCCAATCGTGCTGCTGGGCCACAGCATGGGCAGCTACATCGCCCAGGCGTACCTGCTGCATCACAGCGCAAGCCTGCATGGGGCGATTCTCAGCGGTTCCAATTTCCAACCGGTGGCGCTGTATCGCACCGCCCGCCTGATTGCCCGCTTCGAACGCTGGCGCCAGGGTGCCACCGGGCGTAGCGCCTTGATCGAATGGCTGTCGTTCGGCAGTTTCAATCAGAAATTCAAACCAACCCGCACGCCCTTCGACTGGCTCAGCCGCGACCCGGCCGAAGTGGACAAGTACGTCCACGACCCACTGTGCGGCTTTCGCTGCAGCAATCAGCTGTGGGTCGACCTGCTCGGTGGCTTGCAGCAAATCAGCAAAGCGTCCAATCTCGCCCAGATCGATCCGGACCTGCCGTTGCTGGTCATTGGCGGCGAATGTGATCCGGTAAGCGACGGCAAGCGTCTCAAGGATCTGGCCGACGCCCTGCGCGCCGCCGGCAGCCAGCACCTGCAATTGACGATTTACCCACAGGCCCGGCACGAATTGTTCAACGAAACCAACCGCGATGAAGTGACGGCCGATGTGCTGGCCTGGATTGCCCAGGCCCTGAACCACAAGCGCCCGCCACGAAGCGAGTAGCTTGCCAGCGCTTTTTCCCTTACCCGCCACAGGATCAGAAACAGATGACCCAGGTTACCAACACCCCTTACGAAGCCCTCGAAGTCGGCCAGACCGCCAGCTATAGCAAATCCGTCGAAGAGCGTGATATCCAGCTGTTCGCCGCCATGTCGGGCGATCACAACCCCGTGCACCTGGACGCCGAATTCGCCGCGGCGAGCATGTTCAAGGAGCGCATCGCCCATGGCATGTTCAGCGGTGCGCTGATCAGCGCCGCGGTGGCGTGCGAGCTGCCTGGGCCCGGCACCATCTATATCGGCCAGCAGATGAGCTTCCAGAAACCGGTAAAGATCGGCGATACCCTGACCGTACGCCTGGAGATCCTGGAAAAGCTGCCGAAGTTTCGCGTACGCATCGCCACCCGCGTGTTCAACCAGCGCGATGAGCTGGTGGTGGATGGCGAAGCCGAGATCCTCGCGCCGCGCAAACAGCAGACCGTGACCTTGCCGACGCTGCCGGCGATCAGCATCGGCTGATTATCGCAAGGGAATTCATCCCTTCTGTGGGAGCAAGGCTTGCCCGCGATCAGGGCACCTCGATTTCAAGGTAGACCGCATTCACTTCATCGCGGGCAAGCCTTGCTCCCACAGGTCCTGCGACAAGTTATTGATCGTGCTCCTGCACCTGCACACTCGCCGTCATCCCCGCACTCAGGTTCACCCCTTCCGGCACCTTGTCCAGCTTGATCCGCACCGGTATCCGCTGGGCCAGGCGCACCCAGTTGAAGGTCGGTTCAACTTCCGCCAGCAACTGCGCGTCCGGGTTGGTATTGCGATCGGTAATGCCACGGCTGACGCTTTCGACGTGACCTTCCAGGGCATGACCGGCGCTCATCAGCCAGACCTTGACCGGATCGCCCACGCGGATCCTCGGCAGTTTGGTTTCTTCGAAATAGGCCTGCACATAAAACGTCGAATCGTCGATCAATGCCATGACCGGCTGCCCGGCGTTAACGTAATTGCCTTCGGCCAGCCGCAGGTTGGTGATGTGACCGCTACGAGGCGCCAAGACCTGGCTGCGAGCCAGGTTGAGCTCGGCGACCTTGGCCTCGGCCTGGGCTTCGCGCAGCTCGCCCCGGGCGATGCCGGCGTTGATCTGGGCATTTTCCCGCAGCTCGGCACTGATGGCCTGGGGCCCCAGGGCGGCACGGCGACTGGCTTCATGCTCGCGCAGGCTCAGTTGCTGCTGGCGGGTCTGAACCACTGCCCTGGCCTTCTCCACGGCGGCTTCGAAGCGTTCGCGGTCGATGCTCAGTAACAGATCGCCGGCCTTGACCTGCTGGTTATCCACCGCCTTGAGTTCACGCACCCAGCCCGACACGTCGGGGGCGATCACCACCACGTCGGCGCGAATCCGCGCATCCCGGGTCCAGGGCGTGAGCATGTAGTACTGCCACAGGTGAAACCCGGCGAAAATCGCCAATGCCACCACGCCCAGCGTAATGGCGACACGTACGGAGGTACGCATGTTCAACTCCTTATAACGGCCCGAGGACCAGGGTAATCACTGTCAGGACACAGACATACAGGGCGCAGTCGAACAAGGCTTCGTGCCAGATCCAACGCCCGGCCGGCACCAGGCTGAGCAACAGGCGCAATGCACCGGTCACCAGCAAGGCCAGCACCACATAAATCAGGAACGGGCTGAGCAACACCCCGCCAATCGACCATTCACGCAAGCCCATGGCTGTGCTCCCGTCGTTCCGGTTCGTGCTGGCGACACCAGGCGCGCCAGCTGCTCTGCAATTGCACCACCGCGCCCTGCGCCAACTTCAGCGCATCGCCGGGGGGCTCTGTCGATAACACCTTCAGGAACTCGGCGCTGGCCGGGGCCAACGCATCGGCCTGCTCACCGGACGGGCCGCGTTCGAGCACCTGCTCCAGCGCTTCGAAATAGCGCCGTTGCGCCCGGCTGTCGGACACCTGGGCGACGGCCAGGCTCAGACGCAGGTGCAACAGCTCATCGCCGATATCCAGGCCGAGCAATCCATCATCCCAACGGCTGCGCGACGGGACCGGCAGCTCGGGGTAATGCCGCGCCAGCTGCAACAGCCGATCGGCCATGCGTCCGCCGAACCAGCTCTCGGCGCCACTCAAGTTGCGCCGGGTCAGGCGCACCAGGTCATCCAGGGTCGCCGCCAGCAGGCGACGGCCGTGCCAGGCCGGATCGCGCAAAATCAGCAGATTGAATGCCAATACCGCCGCCCCCACGCCGATCATCATCGCCTGAGCGCTATTGAAGAATGTCGCCACGTCGTACTTCATGGCGTTGAGCGGTGATATCAGCACCACAAAATGCAAGCAGAACGACGTGGCCGTGGCAAAGATCGGCGGCTTGGCCATGCCCAGCGCACCGAAGAACAACGGCACGCCCATGGCCATGCAAAGCATGGCGAAGCTGCTCCACTGCGGCAGCAGGATCTCGCCGACCACGAACGCCGTCGGCACGGCCAAGAGGATGCCCCGCAGGAAACTCATGCCGATCTGCGCACCGTTTTCGCGGCTGGCAAACAGGCTGCACACGACACACGTCAACACCAACGCGCCGCTGGCGGCGGGCCAGGCCGTTGCCAGCCAGAAGCAGGAAACCGCCAGAAATGCCAAGGCGCTACGGGCACCGAATACCATGGCCAGGGACACGTCGCGATGGGGCGTCAAGGTGCGCGGCGGATCCGATGCCTCCCTGCCCTCTCGCACCGCCGCCAGCGCCGCGCAAGCGGCCAGCGCGGTGTCGAGCAACAAGGCGAAACGTGCCAGGCAGTAACTTTGCGCCGAGCTGATCGAGGGATCGTGAGAGGCGTCCAGCACCCGTGGTCGCAAGGCTTGCAGCGTCGCCGTGTCGGCATCGAGGGCTTGCTGAACCTCGTTCATCCAGGGTTGGAGGGCCTCGGCTTCTGCGGGTTCGAGTTGCTTCCATTGCCGACGCACCGAACGGGCAATGCGCAGCAGCATCAGCAATTTCTGGCTCAAGCCGCTGATGGCCCGGGCGCGCTGACGACCCAGGCTGCCTTCGAACCAGGCATGTTCGCGCTGGGCATCCACCGCAACGATCCTGCCGAGAATTTCCAGCAAGCCCTTGCGTGCCTGGGCGTCGCCGGCCAGGGTGGCACGGGCCGCCTGCATGCCGCTCTGCCAAGCGGCATGGGCCTGGCCCGCCAGCTGTCGCTCGACCCGTAACGGCCAGAGCAAGGCACTGGCGGCCGTGGCACAGACAATCCCCAGACTGATTTCGGTGCAGCGCGCCACCGCCTGATCGAACACCCCCAGCGGGTGGGAAATGGCCGGCAAGGCGATGATCGCCACCGTGTACCCGGCCAACACGAACGAATAGGACCAGGCACTTCGCAGCAATGTCGAACAGGCCGTGCACAGCCCCAGCCACAAGGCCAGCGCCAACAGGAACAACCAGGGGGTCTGTGCGAACAACCCCATGAAGACCACCGACATGACGGTCCCCACCAGGGTACCGAGCAGCCGCGCCAATCCCTTTTGCACCACCATCCCCGACAGCGGCTGCGCCACGATGAACGCGGTCATCAACGCCCACGACGGCTGCTCCAACCCCCACCGCAATGCCAGCCACAACGCCAGCCCACCACCGAGTACGGTCTTGATGGCGAACTGCACAGCGAGGCGGTCGGGGGCGAACAAGGCCTGGAAGGTAATGGGCACTCAGGAAACTCTTTCAGGGGTTGCAGTAACGATAGTTGCAAAGATGGGTGATGGGGCAAGCGCAATTATTAGCTAGCTACCTATTTGAGTCCAGAGTTGATTACCTGTGGATTTGACAAGACACTTTTTCCGAATCTGTGGCGATCAATCCCTTGCCACAAATGAGCTTGCCGATAAGTCGCACAAAAAAAACGCCAGACAAGGCTGGCGTTTTTTCGATCAAGCGCGTGTATCAGCTGGCGCGTGCCTGGTTACGCAGCGCCTTGACCTGATCATGGTTGCGTTGCACGCCATGGTACTGGCGTTCAACCAGATCGCGGATGCCGACCAGATTGTGCTTGGTGATCTTCTCCATGGCTTCCCTATAGGCCTTCAGCGCATGGTCTTCGCCGCGCTCGGCTTCGTTGAGCACCGCTTCCTCATCCTTGCCGGTGAACATCGACTTCACATCCACCCAGCGGCGGTGCAGGTCACCGGAGACACTGGTGGAGGTTTCCGGATCACCACCCAACGAGCGAACGGCCGCCTGCAGTTCGGATGCAGCCGTGGCACAATCGACGGACCGTTGCACGAACAGAGCCTTGAGCTGTGGATGCTTGATGTCTTCAGCGCAGGTCTTGAACCCTTCCTGACCATCCTTGCTGGTCTGGATCAGGTCGTTCAGGACGGCGATGGCTTCTTTGTTCATATCAGTCATTTTTCAATTCCTTTGCTGGTGAATACAAAACCTGCAGGGAATATTGCATCGGGCATGCCAGCTCCGACCTACAAAAATAAACCTTAGAAATCAATAAGTTAATTAAACAGACAAAATCTGTATCCGCGTTATTTGCATGATCTGTCATTTGGCCTGCATGCAGAATGCCTGTATTTTCAAACCTGTTTGATTCAAGACATTTGCCATGAACCCGGAAACCCTCGAACTGCTGGTCACGCGCCAGATGCCTTTTGGTAAATACAAAGGCCGAATCCTGGCCGACCTGCCCGGTCAATACCTGAACTGGTTCGCCCGCGAAGGTTTTCCCCACGGTGAGTTGGGCGGTTTGCTGGCGTTGATGCAGGAAATCGACCACAACGGTCTGTCCGACCTGCTCGATCCCCTGCGCGTCAAGCACGGCAAACCCAAGCCCCGCCCCTGATTGAGTCCTCACATGCCCGAGAATACCCTGCGTGCCCACGATGAAGCTTTCTGGCAGACCTTTGTCGACCGCTACGACGTCGCCCCCGATGAACCGCTGAACCTGGAGAACGGCTACTTCGGACGCATGTCGCGGACGGTGGTCGAGGAGTACCAGCGCAACATCGATTTCATCAACCGCAGCAACTCGGTGTACGTGCGCCAGCATTTCGACCATGACCAGGGCGAGGCCATTCGCCGCCAAGTCGCGGAGTTGATCAAGGCGCCTGCGCAAACCGTGGCGCTGACCCGCAGTGCCGTGGACGCCCTGCAATCGTTGATTCGCAACTACAACGGCCTGAAACCTGGCGACCAGGTGCTGATCTGTGACCTGGAATATCAGTCGGTCAAGAACGCGATGCGCTGGCTGGCCCGCCAGCGTGGCGTGGAGCTGATCGAACTGGTCCACCAGCATCCGGCCAGTTTCGAGAGCCTGGTGGGGACTTACCGGGAAGCGTTCATTCGCTACCCGCGCTTGAAACTGATGACGCTGACCTACGTCAACCACCTCACCGGGCTGGTGATGCCGGTAAAGGCCATTGCCGAAGCGGCTCGGGAGTTCGATGTCGACATCATCCTCGACGGCGCCCACGCCCTGGGCCAGATCGATTTTGACCTGGCCAAAATGGGTATCCCGTTCGCCGGATTCAATCTGCAGAAATGGATCGGCGGGCCCCTGGCCCTGGGCTTCCTGTACATCGCCCCGAAACGCCTGGCCGACATCGATCCGGACATGGACGACAGTCATTACCCGGCCAACGACATCCGCTCACGCACGCCCCACAGTACCCCGAATATTCCGGCCCAACTGACCCTGCCCCTGGTGTTCGAAGAACACCGCGCCCTGGGCGGCGCCCTGGCCAAAGGTGCGCGTCTCTGCTACTTGCGCGACCTGTGGGTCAGCGCGGTGCGCGATCTGCCGGGTATCGAAGTCATGACCCCGGATGATCGGCGACTCTACTGCGGCATCACCTCGATGCGCTTTACCGCCCAGGCGGATCAGCAGGCGATGGCCGATCGATTGCTCCACGACTATGGGATCTTCACCGTGGTACGCCAGACCAGCGTCGGGCCTTGTATCCGTATCACGCCGGGACTGATCACTCTGGCGAGTGATATCGAGCGGCTTACCCGGGCCTTGATCGAGCTGAGCCGCACATAGCCTGCACAGCCCCCTGTGGCGAGGGGGATTATCTGTGGCGAGGGGATTTAGCGAAACGTCGCACCGCCCCGCTGGGCTGTGCAACAGCCCCCAAAAAATGGGGCCGCTGCGCGACCCAGCGGGGATAAATCCCCTCGCCACAGAATAGGTGCTCTCAACACCAATCAGTGTTCGGCCAAAAACCAGGCAAAAAAAACGGCGCGCCGACCAAGCGCACCGTAAAGCCGTAGAACACCCAACGAAGTTCGGAAAAACAATCAGTCCAGCAGCGCCAGTGCCTCGGCGGTGCATTCCTGGATGCGGGCCCAGTCGCCGTTCTTGATCCACTCCGGATCGAGCATCCAGCTACCGCCCACGCACATCACGTTTTTCAACGCCATGTAGCTCTTGATATTGGCCGGCCCGACGCCGCCGGTCGGGCAGAATTTCACTTCGCCGAACGGGCCGCCCAGGGCCTTGATGGCGGCGACACCGCCACTGACTTCCGCCGGGAACAATTTGAAGCGGCGATAGCCCAGGCCGTAGCCTTCCATGATGCCGGACGCGTTGCTGATGCCCGGTAGCAACGGGATCGGGCTGTCGACACTGGCTTCGAGCAGGTCACGAGTGATGCCCGGGGTCACGATGAATTGCGAACCGGCCGCCTCGGCAGCCGCCAGCATCTGGCGGTCGAGCACCGTACCGGCACCGGTCACCAGCTCTGGACGTTGCTCGCGCAACACCTGAATGGCCTTGAGGCCGAACTGGGAACGCAAGGTCACTTCCAGCGCCGTCAGGCCACCGGCCGCCAGGGCATCAGCCAGCGGCAGGATGTCCTGTTCGCGAGCGATGGTGATGACCGGCAGGATCCGCGCCTTGGCGCACAGGTCATCGATCAGGGTAACTTTGTCCGCCATGGAAACGGTCGGGGGTAGAGTTGTCATAGCGGCTGATCCTTGGTTCATGGGCACCAGTAAATCTCTAACGTAGGTTGCAAAAACGCACGGATCGGCATTTCGGCGACGTTGTCACCGGCCACCGCAGCGTTCAGGGTGGTCAATTTCGATTGACCGGAAATCGACAGCACTTTGTGCTTCGCCGAGGCCAGCAAGGCGCGGCTCATGGTCAGGCGCTGGTGCGGCACGGTCGGCGCCAGCATTGGCCAGCAACGACGAGCGCCCTGGGTGTCCAAGGCTGCGGCCAGGTTCGGGCTGTCGGGGAACAACGAAGCGGTGTGTCCGTCATCACCCATGCCCAATACCAGCACATCGATGGGCGGCAGCTCGGCCAGCAGGCGATCCGCCTGCTCGGCGGCGGCCTCCAGATTGGCACTGGCGCTGTAGAGGCTCAGGAACTGGGCCTTGGCCGCCGCGCCTTGCAACAGGTAACGCTTGAGCAGGCCGGCATTGCTGTCGGCATGTTCAACCGGTACCCAGCGCTCGTCCGCCAGGCTCACCACCACCTTCGACCAATCCAGTGCCTGCTTGGCCAGGCTCTGGAAAAACGCCACCGGGCTGCGACCGCCGGACACCACCAGGACCGCCGTACCGCGCGCGTCGATCGCCGCGCGCAGTTGCTCGGCCACTTTCAATGCCAGGCCTTCAGCCAACAGCACCGGGCTCTTGAATGCCTGGGCGCTGACGCCCTGGGGCAGTTTCACTTCAGATATCGCCATACCACGACCTCCCATCCCGCGTGATCAGTGCGATGGAGCTCATCGGCCCCCAGGACCCGGCCGCGTACGGCTTGGGCGCATCACCGGACTTCTTCCATCCGGCAATCAACTGGTCACACCACGTCCACGCGGCTTCGATTTCATCTTTACGGACAAACAGGTTCTGATTGCCGTTCATGACTTCCAGCAACAACCGCTCGTAGGCATCGGGAATCCGCGCGCTACGCCAGGTGTCGGAAAAGTTGAGTTGCAAAGGACCACTGCGCAATTGCATGCCCTTGTCCAGGCCTTGCTCCTTGGTCATCACCCGCAGGGAAATCCCCTCGTCCGGTTGCAGGCGGATGATCAGTTTGTTGCTGATCTGCAAGCGCTGCTCGGGAGCGAAGATGTAGTGGGACGGTTCCTTGAAGTGAATGACGATCTGCGACAGCTTCTGCGGCATGCGCTTGCCGGTGCGCAGGTAGAACGGAACCCCGGCCCAGCGCCAGTTGCGAATGTCGGCGCGCAGGGCGACGAAGGTTTCGGTATCGCTCTGGGTGTTGGAATTGGGCTCTTCCAGGTAGCCCGGTACCGCCTTGCCCTCGCTGTGGCCGGCGATGTACTGGCCGCGCACCACTTGGGTGGTCAGGCCTTCGGGGCTGATCGGCGCCAATGCCTTGAGCACCTTGACCTTCTCGTCACGGATGCTGTCGGCGGACAGTTCGGCCGGCGGGTCCATGGCAATCAGGCAGAGCAGCTGCAACAGGTGATTCTGGATCATGTCCCGCAGCTGTCCGGCCTTGTCGAAATAGCCCCAGCGGCCTTCGATGCCGACCTTTTCGGCCACGGTGATTTCCACATGGGAAATGTAATGCTGGTTCCACTGGGTTTCGAACAGGCTGTTGGCGAACCGCAGCGCGATCAGGTTCTGAACCGTCTCTTTGCCCAGGTAGTGGTCGATACGATAGGTGCGGTTCTCCGGGAAGAACTGGGCCACGGCGTCGTTGACCTTGCGCGAGGATTCCAGGTCCGAGCCGATGGGTTTCTCCAACACGACGCGGGTGTTTTCGCTCAAGCCGACCTTCGCCAGGTTCTCGCAGATCGATCCGTATACCGCCGCTGGTGTGGCGAAATAGGCAATGACCTGCTGGGCCGCACCAATCTGTTCGGCCAGGGCGACATAATCGTCGGCCTTGAGGAAATCCACATGCAGGTAAGTCAGCCGCGCCATGAAGCGCTCGAACACGGTTTCGTTCAGGTCCTTGTCACCCACGTAGCGGCGCAGTTCCGTGGCGATGAACGCCAGGTGCTGCTGCTCGCTGCCGGGTTCACGGGCCAGCGCAATGATTCGCGTGTCCTCGTGCAACAGGCCGGCACCATCGAGTTGATACAGGGCGGGAAACAGCTTGCGCAAGGCCAGATCGCCCAGCGCGCCGAACAAGGCAAAGGTGCACGGTTCAACCGTTATCGAAGGCATGATGTTTGTTCTTTTATCAAGTTAGGCTACAAATACCTTTTTTCAAGGCATCACTCAAGGAAAAATGTAGTAATAACCACAACATTTTCCGAAAATACCGATTCCGAGTGGTGGTCCGTCGGAGCCATCAGTAGGATAGGCCACCGCAAAGGGTCGTATCAAAGACCCGTCTTTCTAGGAATCCTCTATGGACCGCGTGCGAAATTTACTGGAGCAGATCCAGAGTCGCCTTGAAGACCTGAACAAGGCAGAACGCAAGGTGGCCGAGGTGATCCTGCTCAACCCACAGCAGGCCACCCGTTTCAGCATCGCCGCCCTCGCCCAGGCTGCGTCGGTCAGCGAGCCTACGGTCAACCGTTTCTGCCGTTCGTTCGGCGTCAGCGGCTACCCGGAGCTCAAGCTGCAACTGGCCCAGAGCCTGGCCAGCGGCGCCGCTTATGTCAGCCGTGCGGTAGAGGCCGACGACAACCCCGAAGCCTACACCCAGAAAATCTTTGGCAGTGCCATTGCTTCGTTGGACAGTGCCTGCCAGGCACTTGATCCAAATTTGATCAGCCGTGCCGTGGACCTGCTGATCCAGGCCCGACAGATCCACTTCTTCGGCCTCGGTGCCTCGGCCCCGGTGGCGCTGGACGCCCAGCACAAGTTTTTCCGCTTCAACCTGGCAGTGACCGCCCATGCCGACGTGCTGATGCAGCGCATGATCGCGTCGGTGGCCCACACCGGTGAGCTGTTCGTGATCATTTCCTACACCGGCCGCACCCGCGAATTGGTGGAGGTGGCCCGCATCGCCCGGGAAAACGGCGCCTCGGTATTGGGCCTCACCGCTGAAAACTCTCCCCTGGCCAAGGCCAGTACCCTGAGCCTGAATATTCCGCTCCCCGAAGACACCGACATCTACATGCCGATGACCTCGCGGATCATCCAGCTCACTGTGCTGGACGTGCTCGCCACCGGCATGACCCTGCGTCGGGGCGTGGATTTCCAGCCGCACTTGCGCAAGATCAAGGAAAGCCTGAATGCCAGCCGGTATCCGGTGGGGGATGAGTTCAACTGATTCGGCTCAGGAGCTTTGGCGTCCGTTAGTCAGTCTTCGCGAGCAAGCCCGCTCCCACATTTGAAATGCATTTCACCGTGTGGAAGCGGGCTTGCTCGCGAAGAGGCCAACAGCAACGCCGAGTACCTGGACTATGCCCCCACCCGCGCCTGCAGACTCAGGTGCGCCCGCTCCCCTGGCGCCAGGCACAGGCTGTCGGTGCCGCCGCTGGCCGCTTCGACGCAGACAAACTCACTGACTTCATCCCAGCTCACCCCCAGCAACGGCCGGGTACCGGGATGCCACACCACTGTGTCGGCGCTGTCGCCGGTATCGATGCACAGCGCTCGCTGCCAGGCGTGGTCCTTGAGCTGCAATTCGCCTTCGTGCTGGAACACCCGCTGGCAGCCGCCTTCGACCCGCAACTCGCCTTCCTGCTGGCACACCGCACGGTTCAGATGGTCGTAACCTTGCGCGCCTTCAAGCCCAGACAGCGCTATCTCACCGACGTCACCAATACGCCAATAGGCATGCAAAGCCTGGCTCAACTGGCACGGCAGGCTGTCTTGATGCTCGGTGCTCAAGCGTAGCTCCATGCGTTCGCCAAGGTCCGCGTGCAAGTCCACCTGCCAGTCGCACAACTGCAATTGCCAATGCAAATGCACGCCATCGTCGTCGCTGCGGCTGTCCAGCAACTTCCAGTCGATCAGCCGCGCCCAACCATGGGACGGCCAGGCGTTTTCGCTCGGATGACGGCCATACCACGGCCAGCACACCGGCACCCCACCCCGTATCGCCCCGACCTGGGGCCATTTCGCCGCACACCACAACCAGGGCTTCTGCCCACGGGGTTGGAAGTGCAGCAACTGCGCGCCCTGGCGACTGAACACCGCCTGGCACAGCGGATGGTCGATCACCAGCACATCGCGCTGCCGATAGCGCTCCCACGCAAACACCGGGCGCTCGCGCAAGGATCTGAAAAAGCGTTGTAGCGGATGCTCATGCATGGGCCGCGGTCCTGGAAATCATTCAATACTCAACGGGTACAGCGCGTTTCTATGGCGAGGGAGCCTGCTGTGGGAGCAAAGCTTGCTCGCGACACAGGCGCCTCGGTTCTTGGGCAAAGCGCATTCAGCTTCATCGCGGGCAAGCCTTGCTCCCACAAATGACCTCTCAACGCGGGAACATCCCAAAAAAAAGCGGACAGCCTTGGCCGTCCGCAAATATGCGCACATAGAGAGGAGCTTATCGCAACAACGTTAGAACACCGACTGAATTTTCAGGCCGGCCACCAGCGCGTTGTCCACTTCATCCACACCACCTGGGTGGGTGATGTATTGCAGGTTGGGACGTACGGTCAGCCAGTTGGTGACGTGAACACCGTAGTTGAGCTCGTAGTTGTACTCGGTGCTACGCAGCGGCGCGAACAGTGGGTCGTTGTAATCGGTCACACCATTGGCAGCGTTGGTCAGTTCGGCGTTTTTCTTCACGTCCTCGTTGACATGGATACGGGAGAAACCGATGCCGATGTCATCTTTAGGACGGGCATCGAACGGCCCCTTGTACACGAACATCAACGACTGGTAGTTGTCGACGACGTTGGTGTCCTTGTCATGGAAAGTCGCGTTGGCTGCGATGTTCAGGCCGCGGGACGCGTCACCGTTGTGGGTGGTGAGTTGTTGCTGCGCCACGAACCAGTAGCCGTGCTTGCTGTTGTGACTGCGGTAGGCATTGCCGGTGGTTGCAGCGTCATCGCCATTGTCGTCTTCACGGACGTCGTTGGCATCGGCCGTGCTCTTGTAGTAACCGACACGGTATTCACCCGGCAGGCTGTTGACCTTCGGCGACCAGACCAGCTCGACCGGGATCACGGTGCCCTTGGTACCACTGCCGCTGAGCTTGAAGCCGTTGCCGTGTTCCAGCTGCGAAGGGTTCTGGTTGTAGGCACCGATCTGCGCGTAGAACTCAGGCGTGATGTTGTACTTCACGCGCAGCGCAGCCTGCATGACTGGCCAGTTGTACCAGATACCGGTGGCCCAGTTACCCACTTGGGAGCCGCAGAACGCCAGGTTCTGGAATTCGCAAGGGAAGGTATTGAAGTCTTCGCCTTCGCCGAAGTAACCAGCCTTGACGTCCAGCTTGCCGTCGAGGAACTGGTGCTTGATCCACAGTTGGGTCAGACGGACCATGTGGCCACGGCCGTAGACTTCCTGGGAGGAGCTCAAGGTGCCGGCACGCGGGTCGCCGACACGGTCGTTGGAAATGTTTTCGCCGTTACGGTTGGTCAACTGGATCTTGGCCTGGGTGTTATCCCAGCCCCACAGCTTTTGCAGGTCCAGTGCCACGCCCAGACCGAACTGGTCGGAGTAACGCGCGGTCTTGTCGTTGTTGTAGCCACCATGCAGGTTGCCACCCACTTCACCGACATAGTCGGCCTTGATGTCGATACCCTGCTCGATCAGCTTGGTCCGTTCACCACCCCAGTCACCCGTCATCCACTGCGAGTCGGCGCTGAATGCGTCGGCAGCATGTGCGCTACCGGCCAGCATCATCGCCGCAACGGCTGATAACTGGCAGATAAGCTGGGCATTGTTTTTCTTCTTCATCCCTACATTCCTCGTCTTATTGTTATTGACTGTTTTTATTTTTTCTAACGCGCTTACAACGATTGCGGTGGGCAGTCCCCCACCCACCGCATACTTCTTTTTGTGGGAGCGAGCCTGGGTGGGAGATGAGCTTGCTCGCGATGAAAACGCCTCGGTCTTTTGAATGACCGCGTTATCGTTCTTCGCGAGCAAGCTTTGCTCCCACAGGCTCACTCTCACATTTGCTCTTCACCGGCCTTTGAACTGCGCCACGTTCGGCGCGCGCCCTTCGGCTTGCGTCTGACCAGCCACACCCAGGCGCTCACCCGTCTGCGCATCAAATAGTAATACTTTTTGCGGATCAAACTGAAGCGTCATCGTCTCACCGGCCTGCGGAGCCGCGTCCGGAGCCAGGCGGCAGCAAACCTTGGTGTCATTTAGACTGACAAATACCAGGGTGTCCGGGCCGGTGGGCTCGGTGACCTGGACTTCGGCACGGATGGTCGGCAAACCGTTCGGCTCGCTGCCGGCCAGTACGATCTGTTCCGGACGCATGCCAAGAATCACTTCGCGATCTTCCAGACCGGCGTCCTGCATGCCCAACGGCAACTCGCAACGGGCCTGGCCACTGTCGAGCAGCGCCACCAGGCGACCTTCCTTGCGTTGCAGGCGCAGGGGAATGAAGTTCATCGGCGGCGAACCGATGAAGCTCGCCACGAACAGGTTGGCCGGGTTGGTGTAGATGTCTTTCGGCGTGCCGAACTGCTGGATGATCCCGTCCTTCATCACCGCCACTTTGTCGCCCAGGGTCATGGCCTCGATCTGGTCGTGGGTCACATAGACCGTGGTGGTCTTCAGGCGCTGGTGCATCAGTTTCATTTCGGTGCGCATCTCGACCCGCAGCTTGGCGTCGAGGTTGGACAGTGGTTCGTCAAACAGGTAGATCTTCGGCCGCCGCGCCAAGGCACGGCCCATGGCCACGCGTTGCTGCTGGCCACCGGAGAGCTGGCCGGGCTTGCGATTGAGCAGGTGTTCGATCTGCAACAGCTTGGCGACCCGGGCCACTTCCTCGTCGATGGCCGATTGCGGCATCTTGCGGATCTTCAGGCCGAATTCGATATTCTCGCGCACGCTCATGGTCGGGTAGAGCGCATAGGACTGGAACACCATGGCGATGTCGCGATCCTTGGGGCTCATTCCGCTGACGTCCTGGTCGCCGATCATGATCGCGCCGCCAGTGATGTTTTCCAGGCCGGCGATGCAATTCATGAGGGTCGACTTGCCGCAGCCCGAAGGCCCGACCAGGATCAGGAACTCACCGTCCTTGATCGACAGTTCGATGTTCTTCAGGGTGTCGGGCAAGCCGGCGCCGTAGGTCTTGTTTACATTGCGAAGTTCGAGCGTTGCCATGATTACCCCTTGACTGCGCCGGCCGTCAGCCCGCGCACGAAATACTTGCCTGCGACCACATAGACCAGCAGGGTCGGCAGCCCAGCGATCATCGCCGCCGCCATATCAACGTTATATTCCTTGGCCCCGGTGCTGGTGTTGACCAGGTTGTTCAGCGCCACCGTAATGGGCTGCGAATCGCCGCTGGAAAACACCACGCCGAACAGGAAGTCGTTCCAGATCTGCGTGAACTGCCAGATCAGGCAGACCATGATGATCGGCGTCGACATCGGCAGGATGATCATGCGGAAGATGGTGAAGAAACCCGCACCGTCCAGGCGCGCCGCCTTCACCAACGCGTCAGGGATGCTGACGTAGTAGTTGCGGAAGAACAGCGTGGTAAACGCCAGGCCGTACACCACGTGCACGAACACCAGGCCAGTGGTGGTGCTGGCCAGGCCCATCTTGCCGAGGGTGAACGAGGCCGGCAGCAGTACGGTCTGGAACGGCAGGAAGCAGCCGAACAGCAACAGCCCGAAGAACAGCTGCGAACCGCGGAAGCGCCACATCGACAGGACGTAGCCGTTCAGTGCACCGATAGCGGTGGAAATCAGCACTGCCGGAACGGTGATCTTGATCGAGTTCCAGAAGTAACCGTTGACCGTTGCCCAGGCCTTGACCCAGCCGATGCCGCTGACCACGGTCGGCCAGCTCAACAGGTTACCGGTGCTGATATCTTCCGGGGTCTTGAAGCTGGTCAACAGCATGACCACAAGCGGAACCAGGTAAAGCAGTACGGCGAGGATCAGCACCGTGTAGATCGCGATGCGACTCAGGCTGATGCCAGGTTTGGTGGCGAGACTAGTCATGACGCTTGGTCCTCAGCTCGGAATACAGGTAAGGCACGATGATCGCGAGGATCGCACCGAGCATCAGGATCGCACTGGCCGAGCCCATGCCCATCTGGCCGCGGCTGAAGGTGAAGGAATACATGAACATGGCGGGCAGGTCGGACGAATAGCCAGGCCCACCGGCCGTCATGGCCGCCACCAGGTCGAAACTCTTGATCGCGATGTGCGCCAGGATCATGACGGCGCTGAAGAACACCGGACGCAGACTCGGCAGGACCACTTTCCAGTAGATTCTGGGCATGCTCGCGCCATCGATCTGCGCAGCGCGGATGATCGATTGATCGACACCCCGCAGGCCGGCCAGGAACATCGCCATGATGAAGCCCGAGGCTTGCCACACGGCGGCAATCACCAGGCAATACACCACGCGATCCGGATCGATCAGCCAGTCCAGGCGAAAGCCTTCCCAACCCCAGTCACGCAGCAGTTTGTCCAGGCCCATGCCCGGGTTGAGCAGCCATTTCCAGGCGGTACCGGTCACGATCATGGAGAGCGCCATCGGGTACAGATAAATGGTGCGGATGAAGCCTTCACGACGGATACGCTGGTCGAGAAATACCGCCAGCAGCACGCCGATCACCAGGGTGATGCCAATGAACATGCCACCGAACACCGCGAGGTTCTTGCTCGCGACCCACCAGCGGTCGTTGTCGAACAACCGAGCGTATTGCGCCAGGCCGGCCCATTTGTAGGAGGGCAGAAACGTCGAGTTGGTGAACGAGAGAACAAACGTCCACAGGATGTAGCCATAAAAGCCCACCAGGACGATGAACATGCTGGGCGCCAGCACCAGTTTGGGAAGCCAGCGCTGCAGTGCATCGAACGGCGAGGCTTTGCTGAACACAGCAACAGAGCTCATGGGGAAATCCACTACTTGAAAACTACAGTGACATCCCTTGCGGGAGCCGCCTGTGTGGGAGCCGAGCTTGCTCGCGATGAAAACGCCTCGGTCTTTCGACGGACCGCGTTATCGTTCATCGCGAGCAAGCTTCGCTCCTACAGGCTCGCTCCCAGGGATCCAGGTATTAACCGTTACTTGGCGGACTTGACCGCAGCGCCGAGTTTCTTGGCAGTGTCGGCAGGGTTGGCACTCGGGTCGTTGATGTAGTTGGTCACCACGTCAAAGAACGCGCCTTGTACCGCCAATGTGGTCGCCATGTTGTGCGCCATGCTCGGCTGCAAGCCGCCGGTCGTGGCATCGGCCAGGAAGTCCTTGGCAGCGGTCTGGGCACAGGAGTCGAAACCGTACTTGCCCATGTCCTTCAACATGTCATTACGAACCGGGATCGAACCTTTGTTGATGCTGAAGACCTTCTGGAAGTTCTCACCCAGCACGACCTTGGCAATGTCCTGCTGACCAGCAGAAGTGCCCTTGTCTTTCTGCTTGAACACCGCCAGGGAGTCGATGTTGTAGGTGAAGGCCTTGTCGGTACCCGGGAAGGCTACGCATTCGTAATCCTTGCCGGCGACTTTCTTGGCCGCGGTCCACTCGCTCTTGGCCCAGTCACCCATGATCTGCATGCCGGCCTTGCCGTTGATGACCTTGGCCGCTTCGAGGTTCCAGTCCTGGCCCTTGCCGTCCGCATCCATGTAGGTGGCGACTTTCTTCAGTTCGGTCAGCGCCTTGACCATTTCAGGACCGGTCAGCGCAGCGTTGTCCAGGTCGACCAGAGCTTTCTTGTAGCCATCAGCCCCCATGACCGACAGCACCACGGCTTCGAACACGGTGCTGTCCTGCCAAGGCTGGCCACCGTGGGCGAGCGGAATGAAGCCCGCGGCCTTCAGCTTGTCGCCAGCGGCATAGAACTCTTCGAGGGTGGTCGGGTTTTTCGTGATGCCGGCTTTCTTGAAGACTTCCGGGTTGATCCACAGCCAGTTGACGCGGTGGATGTTCACCGGCACGGCCACGTAATCGCCGTCGTACTTCACGGTATCGGAGACTTTCTTGTCGAGAAGGGAGTCCCACTTCTCTTCTTTGGCAACGTCCTTGAGAACGTCGCTGTCGAGCAGTCCGGTGGAAGCCCATTCCTGGATGTCCGGGCCCTTGATCTGGGCAACGCCTGGCGGGTTGCCGGCAACCGCGCGGCTTTTCAGCACGGTCATGGCCGTGGCACCACCACCGCCGGCAACGGCACCGTCTTTCCAGGTAAAACCGTCCTTCTCGACTTGGGCCTTCAGGACATCAACAGCCGCCTTCTCACCACCCGAGGTCCACCAATGCACCACTTCGACCGTCCCTTTCGAGTCGGCGGCAAAAGCACTGAGGGGAAACAACGAGGCAATGGAAACAGCAACTGCGAGGCGATTAATCGCGTTCATCTGAGTACCTTTTTTTGTTGTTATGCATGCAAGTCTGTGGCTTGCGCTGCATGGATTCTAATCAGGGGTATTCCCTTCGCAGGTAACGAAGGGATGCGTAAGTGTCACAACTTGGTTACATGGCCGCCGGAACGGGAAATTGCGCCAGGGCCGAGGCCATGCTCGGCGCCAGGGGCAGGCGTGGAATCAGCACCGCCTGCCAGGCGTGATACAGGTCCGGCTTGCCGGGCCAGATATCGGCACTGGGGCGATTCTGCGGATCGAGTTCGTGGTGCCAACTGCCGTTGCACCGGTCGATGAAGTGCTTCTCGCAAAACTCCCAGAAGCACCGGTACCAGGTTTCGTACTGCGCCTCGTCGGTGCGCTTGAGCAAGGCACTGGCAGCGGCGGCCGCTTCGGCATGGACCCAGTGCAGGCGATGGCGGACCACCGCGCGATTGTCCCAATCCAGCGTATAGACAATGCCAGGCGCGCCATCGACGTCCCAGCCGTGACGGCAGTTCTGTTCGAACAGTTTCTGCGCATCCTGGACCAGCCAGCCCGGGGTCAGCATGCCGATCCGCACGCGCGCCGCTTCGAGGTGCAAGAGCAGGCGGGCCCACTCGAAACCGTGGCCCGGCGTGGTGCCATACGGACGAAAGCCATCGGCGGGATTGTCGTGGTTGTATTCGCGCAGCGGCTGCCATTGGCGGTCGAAATGCTCCACCACCAGATAATCGTTGGCCGCCGCGTGGCCGTGGATCACACGTTCGACGATGCGCAACGCGCGAGCGAGCCAGCGCGGATCGTCGGTGACATCGGCCAGGGCCAGGAAGGCCTCGGTGGCGTGCATGTTGCTGTTGGCGCCGCGATAGGCTTCCTCGACGCTCCAGTCACGGTTGAAGGACTCGCGCAGGGCGCCTTCTTCCTCGCTCCAGAAATGCCCGTCGATGACCCGCACCGCCTCGTCCAGCAGCGCCTGGGCGCCGGGGCGCTGGGCCACCACGGCGGAACTGGCGGCCAGGGCCACGAAGGCATGCAGGTAGGCGGCCTTGCCGGTGTCGTCTTCATGGGGTTGCGTCGTGGCAAACCAGCCACCGTATTCGGCGTCGCGCAAGGGGCCGCTGAGGGCCTGGATGCCGTGGTCCACCAGTTCGGCGAAACCCGGCAGGCCCTGGGCGTGAGCCATGGCGAAGCTGTGGGTCATGCGGGCGGTGTTCATGGTTTCAGCCCGGGCCCCGGTCGGCAGGCAACCGCGCTCGTCCAGGTTGCCGAAACCGTCCGGCACCTTCGACGCCTTGGCGAACGCCAGCAACCGCAGGCCTTCGGCGGCGAGCCATTGCTGGTGGGCAGGGGCGTTCAGCCAACTGCTGAAGGCCGGTTGGAAGGAGTCCATCAGGCGTACCTTTTTTGTTGTTTTGACGCAGGGAGTCTAAACAAGGGATGACGGCGGGCAGGTAACGAAAGGGACGAGTTATGTCACCAGCCTGTTACAAAACAGGTGAGACGACTGGCGCCATCGCGAGCAGGCTCGCTCCCACAGGGTTCGATGGTGGACACAGAAATTGTGAACGCCGCAGTGCTCTTGTGGGAGCGAGCCTGCTCGCGATGAACGATAACGCGGTCTCGCTAATCAACACTGCGAGGCAGTTGCAACGTCACCCGCAACCCGCCCTCGCGCAGATTCTGCAAGCTCACTTCCCCCCCATGACTGTGGGCGATGTTGCGGGCGATACCCAGCCCCAGGCCATATCCCTGCTGCTGTCCGGCCAGACGGAAGTGTGGCTCGAAAACCTGCTCGAGACGCTGCTCCGGCACCCCCGGCCCCTCATCATCGACATGCAGGACAAACGCGGTTTCATCGTCGTCGATGTGCAGGTGGGCGTTCTGCCCGTACTTCAAGGCATTGTCGATCAGGTTGCCGATGCAGCGCTTGAGGGCCAGCGGCTTGCCGGGATACGGCGCCAGCGCCCGGCCATCCTGGGTGACACGGCCATTGCCGTTGGGGGCAAGGTAAGGCTCCACCAGGCAATCGAGCACATGGTTGAGGTCCACCGGCTCGATGTTTTCGTGGATGTCGGTGTCCTTGACGCATTGCAGCGCCCCTTTGACCAGCAACTCCAACTCGTCCAGATCGCGGCCGAACTTGGCTTGCAGGTTCTCATCCTCCAGCAGCTCGACCCGCAGCCGCAGGCGGGTGATCGGCGTGCGCAGGTCATGGGAAATCGCGCTGAACAACTGGCTACGCTCGGTCAGGTAGCGGCTGATGCGCTCACGCATGGCATTGAATGCCCGGCCCACCTCCACCACTTCGCTGCCGCCTCCCTCGGCCACCGGCTCCACTTCGGCGCCCAGGGACATGTCCCGGGCCGCCCGGGCCAGGCGCTTGAGCGGCCGGCTCTGCCAGTGCACGAGTAAACCGATGAACAGCAGTAACAGGCTGCTGGTGAGCACGATGAAGCCGACCTGTTGCTTCGGCAGGTCCTGTTCTTCGAGGCTGGTGTAGGGTTCAGGCAATAGCGAGGCGATGTACAACCATTCACCTGGCGCCATCTGGATCTGCGTGACCAGCACCGGCGGGTTCACAGGTTCAAGTGTCAAGGCATAGTGCGCCCACGAGCGTGGCAACTCGTCAAGCTTCAGCCCGCCGTTGAAAATCCGCAGATCATCGGGGCTGACGAAGGTGACGGAAATATCCGTGTTATTGCCCAGGGACTTGCGCAGCACTTCGTCCACTGCCTTGAGCACTGCCAGCTTGCGCGGCGTGACCGGCAGCACATCCATGCCCAGGGGCTTGTCGTTGAGCGTGACGACAAACCGCGTCCCCCCCATGCTGCGCAGTTGGTCCAGCACCAGCGGCCGGTACGCCACCGGCAGCGAACGCAGGTAGCTGACGCTGGCCGTCATCGAATGGGCGAGGCTGCGGGCGCTGGTGACCAAACCTTCGAGCTGCGTGGCGCGCAGTTGCGACACCCAAATGACGCTGGACAATGTCTGGGCGAACAACACCACCAGCAAGGTCAGCAACAACATCCTTCCGAGCAGCGAGCGCGGCACCGGCACCCGTCGGGCGATTTTCCTGGCCCAGTCAATGCCCATTGCTGGCAACCACATTGGCCGCCAATTGATAACCACTGCCGCGCACCGTACGGATCAGCCGTGGTGGCTTGTCGGTGTCACGCAGGCGCTGGCGCAGGCGACTGACCGCCATGTCGACAATCCGGTCCAGGGGCATCAGTTCCCGACCCCGGGTGGCGTTGCCGATGGTGTCGCGGTCGAGGATTTCCTGGGGATGATCGAGAAACAGTTTGAGCAGGGCGAAATCGGCGCCGGAGAGGATCACTTCCTCACCGTCGGTGTGGAACAGCCGATGACTGACCATGTCCAGCCGCCACTCGTCGAAGGCCAGCACCTCGCCGCCGGAGCGTTCCTGGCCGAACTGTGCCCGGCGCAACAGGGCCTTGATGCGCGCCTGCAATTCACGGGGGCTGAACGGCTTGCCGAGGTAGTCATCGGCTCCCAGCTCCAGGCCGATGACCCGGTCGGCCTCGTCGGAACTGGCGGTGAGCATAATGATCGGCACATGGGCCTGGCGCGGGTGTTGGCGAACCCAGCGGCACAGGCTGAAGCCGTCTTCGTCGGGTAGCATCACGTCGAGGATCACCAGATCGCTCGGCGCCTCGTTCAATGCCTGGCGAAACCCGGCTCCGTCGGGCGTGGTCCGCACCTGGAACCCCGCACGACTGAGGTAAGTGTCCAGCAGCTCGCGAATCTCCTGGTCGTCGTCGACCAACAAAATCGATTTGTTTACTGAACTCACGGGGCCGCGTCCTTGTTGTTTGGATTAGTGCGGATTATGCCTGATGGAGAAAGCCTATAAACACCACAGGTCCTTTGTGGGAGCGAGCCTGCTCGCGATAGCGGAGTGTCAGGCGCCGAACAGGTGGCTGAGACTCCGCTATCGCGAGCAGGCTCGCTCCCACAGGGGGGACTGCATTTCAGCTGGCCGATTGCTCCAACGCCACGCCCGCGCCCATCAGGCCAGAGTACGGTGCGGTGACCAGCCAGACCGGAATGCCCTTGAAGTAATCGCTCATGCAACCTTTGTCAGCGAAGCAGCGGGCGAAGCCACTTTCGAGGAAGAAATCGGCAAACCGGGGAATCACCCCGCCGACGATGTATACACCACCTCGACCGCCCACCGTCAGTACGTTGTTGCCGGCCACGCGCCCCAACCAGCGGCAGAATTGCTCCAGCACTTCCAGGGCGATAGGGTCACCGGCCAGGCCTGCGGCGGTAATGGATTCGGGGGTATCGAGCACGGGTTCATGCCCGTCCACCGCGCAGATCGCCCGGTACACCCGGGGCAAGCCGCTGCCGCTCAAGGCGGTTTCGGCACTGACGTGACCGATCTCGTTGTAGATGTGCTGCCAGAGCTGGGTTTCCCGCGGGCTGCTCATCGGCAGGTCGACATGGCCACCCTCCCCCGGCAACGCCGCAAAGCGGCCTTCACCCAGATCCAGCAATGTACCGACGCCCAGCCCCGTGCCCGGCCCGATCACCACCGCCGGACGCATCGGCTCCGGGGTGCCTTCGCACACGACCCGGTACTCATCGGGACGCAAACGGGTCATGCCCAGGGCCATGGCCGAGAAGTCGTTGACCAGCAACAGCTTCTCTACCTGCAGGGTCTTGCAGAACGCCAGGTTGCTCAGGCGCCAGTGGTTGTTGGTGAAACGAAACAGATCACCCGACACCGGGCCGGCCACCGACAGGCACACCGAACCGATGGCACCGCGCTCCAGGCCCATGCCACTCAGGTACACCTTGATGGCATCTTCAGGGCAGGCGTAATCCGCCGTCGCCAGCACCTGGACGTTCTCCAGGTTGTGGTTCTTCCACAACGCGAAGCGCGCATTGGTCCCACCGATGTCACCGACCAGGGCCAGTTTCAATTAATCGTCTCCAGTGCAGCCGTGAAGGCGCTGGCGCCCTGCTCTGCCGAGCTGAAGGCCATGCGCATGAAACCGAACAGTTCGCGACCGGTACCGATGTTGTTGCCCAACAGGCCCTTGGCCGGTTCGCGTGCGGCGAATTCCTCGGCGTCCACCTTCAATTCCAAGGTGCCTTTGACGCCGTCGACGCGGATGATATCGCCCTCCTGCACTCGGGCCAACGCGCCGCCGACATAAGCTTCGGGGCTGACGTGGATCGCCGCCGGGATTTTCCCCGAGGCGCCGGACATGCGCCCGTCGGTCACCAACGCCACTTTGAAACCGCGATCCTGTAGCGAACCGAGGAACGGGGTCATCTTGTGCAGCTCCGGCATGCCGTTGGAGCGCGGGCCCTGGAAGCGCATCACCGCGACAAAATCCTTCTCCAGCAGCCCGGCCTTGAACGCATCCGCCAGGTCTTGCTGGTCCTGGAAGACCATGGCCGGTGCTTCGACGATCTGGTTCTCCAGGGCAACAGCGGAGACTTTCATCACGCCACGGCCCAGGTTGCCTTCCATCACCCGCAAGCCGCCTTCCGGCGAAAATGCACGGGCCACCGGGCGCAGGATGTTTTCGTCGAGACTTTCGATCGGGCCGTCGCGCCACACCAGCTCGCCATTCTCCAGGAACGGTTCCTGGGTATAGCGGCTCAGGCCGTGACCGAGCACGGTGTTGACGTTTTCGTGGAGCAGGCCGGCTTCCAGCAGTTCGCGGATCAGGAACGACATGCCGCCCGCCGCCTGGAAGTGGTTGATGTCGGCCTTGCCGTTCGGGTAGACGTGACTCAGGGTCGGCACCACCTCGGAGAGGTCGGCCATGTCCTGCCAGGTCAGCTGGATGCCCGCCGCCATGGCGATGGCCGGCATGTGCAAGGTGTGGTTGGTCGAGCCGCCGGTGGCGTGCAGCGCGACGATGGAGTTGACCAGCGAGCGTTCGTCGACGATTTCGCCGATGGGCATGAAGTTGCCGCTCTGCTTGGTCATGCGCGTCACCTGGAACGCCGCTTCGCGAGTCAGGGCATCGCGCAGCGGGGTGTTCGGGTTGACGAACGAGGCGCCCGGCAAGTGCAGGCCCATCACTTCCATCAACAGCTGGTTGGTGTTCGCGGTGCCGTAGAAGGTGCATGTGCCAGGGCTGTGGTAGGACTTCATCTCCGATTCCAACAGCTCTTCGCGAGTGGCCTTGCCCTCGGCGTAACGCTGGCGCACATCAGCCTTTTCCTTGTTGGAGATGCCGGAAACCATCGGCCCGCCGGGCACGAAAATCGTCGGCAGGTGACCGAAGCGCAGCGCGCCCATCATCAGGCCCGGGACGATCTTGTCGCAGATGCCGAGCATCAACGCGCCGTCGAACATGTTGTGGGACAACGCCACCGCCGTGGACATCGCGATCACTTCGCGACTCGGCAGGCTCAGTTCCATCCCCGCCTCGCCCTGGGTGACGCCGTCGCACATGGCCGGCGTGCCGCCCGCGAACTGGCCGACCGAGCCGATCTCGCGTAAGGCTTTCTTGATCTGTTCCGGGAAGGTTTCGTAGGGCTGGTGGGCCGAGAGCATGTCGTTATAGGACGACACGATGGCGATGTTGGCGGCGTTCATCATCCGCAGGTGATGCTTGTCTTCGCTGCCGCAACCGGCCACGCCATGGGCGAAGTTGGCGCATTGCAACTTGCCGCGCATCGGACCGTCGCTGGCAGCACCGCGGATCAATGCAAGGTAAGCCTGACGCGTGGCGCGGCTGCGGGCGATAAGCCGTTCGGTGACCTCAAGAACGCGGGGATGCATGTGTAGAACTCCAGGCTAACGGGTGTGGCGACCTGATTGTCTATGCTGGTCAGAACCGGCTGCGCCCCCCGTGACAGAGAAGGCGACAAACGGTTTTTGACCAATCGGACCAGTTGATTCAGGTCACTCGTTGTAGATAAAACAAAATATTGCCATCAAAAAGGCTTGTTTTCTATTTTTATGCGAATAATCTTGTAATTCCAACAACAAAACGACGGCGGCGCAGTTAATGACTCTTCGAATCGCAATCAATGGTTTTGGCCGCATCGGCCGCAACGTCCTCCGTGCACTGTATACCCAAGGCTATCGTCGCGACTTGCAGATCGTCGCCATCAACGACCTGGGTGACAGCGCGATCAATGCTCATCTGCTCAAGTACGACACCGTCCATGGCACGTTCGATGCCGAGGTGCAGCACGATAACGAAAGCCTGACGGTCAATGGCGACCGCATCGCGGTCAGCGCCATCCGCAACCCGGCCGAACTGCCCTGGGCCGCCGAGAAGATCGACGTGGTGTTCGAGTGCACCGGGCTGTTCACCGACCGCGCCAAGGCCGCCGCCCATATCAGCGCCGGCGCCCGCAAGGTGATCATCTCGGCCCCGGCCAAGGGTGCCGACGCCACCGTGGTGTATGGCGTGAACCACGACATCCTGCGCCAGTCCCACCAGATCATCTCCAACGCTTCGTGCACCACCAACTGCCTGGCCCCGGTGGCCCAGGTACTGCATCGCGAGCTGGGCATCGAAAGTGGCCTGATGACTACCATCCATGCCTACACCAACGACCAGAACCTGACCGACGTCTACCACACCGACCCGTACCGCGCCCGTTCGGCCACCCAGAACATGATCCCGAGCAAGACCGGTGCCGCCGAAGCGGTGGGCCTGGTACTGCCGGAACTGGCGGGCAAGCTGACCGGCATGGCCGTGCGTGTGCCGGTGATCAACGTGTCCCTGGTGGACCTCACCGTACAGCTCAAGCGCGAAGCGTCGGCCGAAGAAGTCAACGAACTGCTGCGCCAGGCCAGCCAACATTCGAAGATCCTCGGCTACAACACCCTGCCGCTGGTCTCCAGTGACTTCAACCACAACCCGCTGTCGTCGATCTTCGACGCCAACCACACCAAGGTCAGCGGCAAGCTGCTCAAGGTACTGGCCTGGTATGACAACGAGTGGGGCTTCTCCAACCGCATGCTCGATAACTGCCTGGCGTTGTGCAACGCCGAGTAACCGGGCATAGCCGTTGAACGCTTTTGTGGGAGCGAGGCTGCTCGCGAAAGCGGCGTGTCAGTCAGCACTTTCGTCGACTGGCACACCGTTATCGCGAGCGGGCTCGCTCCCACAGTGGTTTTGGGGTAGTGATGAAATCCGGGCTTGACCTACAGAGCAGATGATAAGCATTATCATTTACTCTTACCGGATCGGGCCTTACCGTGAGTCAATCGCGCTTTCACCACGTCTTCCTCGCCCAGCGCACCCCTCTGCTGCGCACCCTCGAGCGCATGGTCAACAACCCCAGCACCGCCGAAGACCTGCTCCAGGAAACCTATTTGCGCGTCTCCCGCGCATTGGGTGAACGCACAGTCGAGCACCTCGAACCCTTTGTCTTCCAGACCGCCCGCAACCTGGCGCGGGATCACTTGCGTGCCCGGCGCATGCAGTCCCGGACCGTTGTGGACGACGTCCCCCTGGACGTCGTCCACAACGTGGTCGCGCCCCAGAGCAGCGCCGAGGACGCCGCCCATGCCGAACAGATGCTCGAGCGCCTCAACATCAGCCTGCAAGCACTGAGCCCGCGTCAACAACAGATTTTCATTCTCAGCCGCTTGCATGGGCATGGTTATCAGGACATCGCCGCAGAGCTGGGCGTGTCCCTGAGTACCGTGCAAAAGGAACTGAAACTGATCATGGCGATCTGTATCGGCGTGGCAGAACGCTTGGACATCGGCTGATGTCCGCCAGTACACCTCTACAGGGCGGCGCCGATTGCGTTGGCCGATCCTGCTAGTCTAGGTTTCCGGATTTGAAACAGCCGTGCAAAGACACTGCGAGGAACCACCGTGACGGATAATCACCACGCTCCCGAGTCTGCATCAGCCCAGGACACCGCCCATGCCATGGAGCAGGCGCTGGACTGGCTGATCCTGCTGGACAACCCCAGCCAGGAGCAGGCCCGGCAATTCCAGGTCTGGCTGGCGGCCGACCCTCGCCACGGCGAAGCGTTTCTCAGGGCCCAGACCCTCTGGAATGGCCCGCACGTGAAGGAGAGTGCCCGGCGGCTCCAGGCCGCTCCCAGAGTGGGCGCATTGTCACGCTTGCGCGCCCACTGGAAACCCCTGGCCACCGCTGCCGTGCTGTTTCTCGGCCTGTTCAATTTCAGCGACCTGCCCCTGCGTTTCCAGGCCGATCACCTGACGGTGGTCGGTGAGCGCCAGCGCCTGCAGTTGGAAGACGGCTCCAAGGTCCTGCTCAACACCGATTCGGCGTTTTCCAGCACGTTCAACGAACAGCGCCATGTGGCCCGGCTGTACAAGGGCGAGGCGTTTTTCGAGGTGCCCGACACTCGCAGCCTGCCACTGGAGATCGACGCAGGGCCGGTCACCGCCAGTGTCAGCAACACCACATTCGCGGTGCGCTACCTCGACGGTGTGGCCCAGGTCCAGGTCCAGCGCGGCGATGTGGACCTGCGGGCCAACCGCAACGACACCCATGTCCGGCTCTCGGCCGGGGAAAGCATCCGCATCGGCCCCAACGGCTTCGACCGCCCGGCCCCGCTCGACGCCAGCACCGACCTGGCCTGGGTCCAGGGTCGGCTGGTGTTCGAGAACCGGCCGCTGAGCCAGGTCCTGGCCGAACTGCGGCGCTACTATCCGGGCTGGATCATCAACCGCAACGAGCAGTTGGCCCAAGTCGCGGTGACGGGTAATTACCGCCTCGACCAGCCGCTGGACGTGGTTCGCTCCCTGGCTCACATCACGTCTTCGCAGCTTCAGGAATTCCCGGCACTGGTGATCCTGAACTAAATGAGAATTATTTTTACTCGATAGCCTTCGCTGATTCGTCTCGTTATAGCCAATGCAATTGATTCGCATCTATCGATGCCAATCTGCACCTATAACAGATGCGACACGGAGCGCTATCGATGTCCTCTCGCCTTACCTGCAGGTTCCTCGCCCCTTCCCGAACGCTGTCGTTGCTGACCGCCGCCATCCTCATGGCCGGCATCGCGCCCGCCGCCCTGGCCGCCGCGACACAACCACCTGCGCGCAACATCGGCGACTACACCTTCGCCATCGCCCAACAGCCACTGGTTTCGGCCCTGAATGCGTTTACAGCCGTCACGGGCTGGCAAGTGGGTCTGCCGGCCGAGCTGGCCGAAGGTGTCGCGTCGCCCGGCGTCAACGGCTCGTTGCCACCGGAGAAAGCCCTGGAACGCCTGCTGACGGGAACCAACCTGAGCTACCGCAAGCTGGGCAACAACAGCATCGTCCTGGAGAAACGCAGCGCCGGCAACGTGGTGAACCTGCAACAGATGACCATCAGCGCCACCCGCCAGGAGCAGGACATCAGCGGCGTACCGAGCACCGTCAGCGTCCATGATCGCCAGGCACTGGACCGCAACAACATCAACACCCTCAAGGATCTGGTGCGCTACGAGCCCGGCGTGTCGGTGGGTGGCGCGGGCCAGCGCGGCGGCATCAGCGGCTACAACATCCGCGGTATCGACGGCAACCGGATCCTGACCCAGGTCGACGGCGTGGCAATTCCCGACGGTTTCTTCAACGGTCCCTACGCCAAGACCCAGCGCAACTACGTCGACCCGGAAATCATCAAACGCGTGGAAATCCTCCGCGGTCCGGCGTCGGTGCTCTATGGCAGCAACGCCATTGGCGGCGCTGTCAGCTATTTCACCCTGGATCCGGATGACATCATCAAGCCCGGCCAGGACGTCGGTGCCCGGTTGAAGACCGGCTACAGCTCCGCCGACGAAAGCTGGCTCAAATCCGCCACCGTCGCCGGCCGCAGTGGGGCATTCGACGGCCTGCTGCACTACAGCCAGCGCGACGGCCATGAAACCGAATCCTACGGCAGCCACAACGGCACCGGACTGGACCGCACCGCAGCCAACCCTGAGGACGTGCGCGCCAGCAATGTATTGGCCAAACTCGGTTGGCACTACAACGATGACGCCCGCCTGGGCCTGGTCTACGAGAAGTACAAGGATGATCGCGACACCGATCTGAAAAGTGCCTACGGAGGCCCCTTCTCCAACGGCCAGCCGGCCATTCCCACCAGCATCCTGCCGGGCGGCATGTATCAGTGGCGCACCGGCAACGACACCGTCACCCGTGAGCGTTTCGGCCTGGAGCACAGCTTCGCCCTCGACAGCCTGCTGGCCGACAACATCAAGTGGAGCCTGAATCACCAGATCGCCAAGACCGACGAGAGCACCGCCGAATTCTACTTCCCGATCACCCGTCGGGTCCTGCGCACCCGCGAAACCCTCTACGAAGACAAGCAATGGGTCTTCGACGCACAACTGGACAAGGCCTTCAGCCTCGCCGACACCGATCACGCACTGACCTACGGCACCACGATCAAGCAACAGAAAGTCACCGGCTCGCGCAGTGGCAATGGGGTGTGCCTGGCGGTCGGCGTGGGGTGTTCCGCCGTCGGTGCCATCAGCACCCGAGACGTACTGGCAAAAGCCAGCGACTTCCCGGACCCGACCATCAACACCTACAGCCTGTTCGCCCAGGACCAGATCAGTTGGGACAAGTGGACCTTCACCCCGGGCCTGCGCTACGACTACACCCAGCTCAAGCCGCACCTCACCCAGGCGTTTCTCGACACCGTCGACCCGACCGGCGGTGGCCAGGTCAGCGACAGCAACAAGACCTGGCATCGCTTCTCACCCAAGTTCGGCCTGACCTACGCCTTTACCGACCAGTACACCGGGTACGGCCAGTACGCCGAAGGTTTCCGCACCCCGACCGCCAAGGCCCTGTACGGCCGTTTCGATAACCCCGACGTCGGCTACAGCGTGGAACCCAACCCCAACCTGGAACCGGAAAAAAGCAAAAGCTACGAGACCGGCTTGCGTGGCCGTTTCGACTCCGGTTCGTTCGACGTGGCGGTGTTCTACAACAAGTACCGCGACTTCATCAACGAAGACGCCATCACCCCCGGCGCCGATCAATTGACCTTCCAGAGCAACAACATCAAGCACGCCACCATCAAGGGCGCCGAGCTCAAGGGTCGTCTGGAGCTGGACGTATTGGGTGCGCCCCAGGGCCTCTACACCCAGGGTTCGGTGGCCTACGCCTACGGTCGCAACGACGACACTGGCCAGCCGATCAACAGCGTCAACCCGCTGACCGGCGTGTTCGGCCTGGGTTACGAACAAGACGACTACGGCAGCTTGCTCACCTGGACCCTGGTCAGGAAGAAAAACCGCGTCGACGACAGCAACTTCAACTCACCGGATGGCGTCAGCAGCCAGTTCAAGACACCCGGGTTCGGGATCCTCGACCTGACCGGTTTCTACAAGGTGACCCAGGACATTACCGTCAGCGGTGGCCTCTACAACCTCACCGACAAAAAGTATTGGCTGTGGGATGACGTGCGTGGCTACGACAGCGTCGGCGAAGCGGCCGTGCTGAGCCCCGCCAACCTCGATCGCCTGACAGCGCCGGGACGCAACTTCGCGGTCAACCTGATCTGGGATATCTGATCCGCTGACCACAGCAAACAGTTCATAGGTGGGAGCAAAGCTTGCTCGCGATACGGGCGCCTCGATTTCTGAAGGACCGCATCGTCTGCATCGCGGGCAAGCCTTGCTCCCACAGTGGTGCCCCTCGCCACAACAGCGACCTACTTTCACTCAAGGAATTTTCATGAGCCCCCAACGCTTCACCTCACGCTCCCAACGCCTCAACCAGATCACCCACGAGCCCCACGGCAAGCTCGACGCCCTGGTCAAGGCCCACGCCCCGTTCGACAGCCCGGCCAGCTTTGCCCGTTTCGTCGTCGCCCAGTACCTGTTCCAGTCGGAACTGGTGGCGCTGTACAACGACGCGCAGCTGTCCGCCCTGATCCCCGACCTGCCGGCCCGCTGCCGGGCCGAAGCGGCCAAGGCCGACCTGGCGGACCTGGATACCGATGTCCCGGCCCCGGTGGCCGGTGCGCTGGACAACCCAACCATGGCCGAGGCCCTGGGCTGGTTGTTCGTCTCGGAAGGCTCGAAACTGGGCGCGGCATTCCTGATCAAGCGGGCAATAGGCCTGGGGCTGAGCGAAGCCTTCGGTGCCCGCCACCTGGCCGAACCGGCGGGCGGCCGCGCCGAAGGCTGGAAGACCTTCACCCGTATCCTCGACGCAGTGGTCCTCACCGAACAGCAGGAAGCCGAAGCGGACAAAGGCGCGCTGGATGCCTTCAACCGATTTACGGTGTTGCTGGAACAGGCCTACGCCGCTGAGCTAGCCTGAACACTGACATCTGGATCACCCCTTCCCTTGTGGGAGCGAGCACTGTGTGGGAGCAAAGCTTGCTCGCGATGAAGACGCCTCAATCCATTGACCGTGTTTCGTTCATCGCGAGCAAGCTTTGCTCCCACAGGCTCGCTCCCACGGAGATATGTGCATGTTTGAAAGGTGACGATGAATCCACCCTCCAAAACCGCCCGATTGCTCTTCGGTCTGCTCGCCTACACAAGCCTCGCCATCGGTCTGGTCGCCATCGTCGTGCCCGGCCTGCCGACGACCGAGTTCATCCTGCTGGCCGCCTGGGCCGCGACTCGCAGTTCGCCGCGCCTGAGTGCCTGGCTGGAGAGCCATCGGCTGTTCGGGCCGATGCTGTACAACTGGCGCAACGGCAAGGTAATCCCGCGTCGGGCCAAGATCGGCGCAACCCTCGGCATGCTGTTCTGTGCCGTACTGATGCTGGCGACACTCAATCATGGCTGGCCGGTTTACCTGGCCATGATGGGCATGGGCGCAGGCAACCTGTGGATCTGGTCCCGTCCCGAGGCAAGGGAACCGGCAACAGCGCGAACGCCTGAATAAACCGTTTTGATCTATGCTCGGCCTCTCACACCCGGAGGGTCTTCGATGACAGATCTACTCGCGTCCATGCAAGCCGCCCTCGGCTTGCCCACGACTCCGATCCCCTTCAGCCATGACGGCGCCCTGCCTTCGGCGTTCGCCGTCACGGAACTGGCCAGTGCCAGCATTGCCGTGGCCGGCCAGGCGACCGCAGAACTCATTGGCCAACAGACCGGCCGCCTGCCGCACCTCGAGGTTGACCGGCGCCTGGCTTCGTTCTGGTTTTCCACGTCCCTGCGCCCCATTGGCTGGAGCGTGCCGCCGATGTGGGACCCGGTGGCCGGCGACTACGCCACGGCCGACGGCTGGATTCGCCTGCACACCAATGCGCCGCATCATCGCCGGGCGGCGGAAAAGGTCCTCGGTAACTGTGTTGATCGTGCCGACATGGCGAGCAAAGTGATCCACTGGAACAAGACCGAACTGGAACAGGCCGTCGTCGACGCCGGTGGCTGCGCCGCCGAGATGCGCTCCTGGCAGGCGTGGCAGGCCCATCCCCAAGGTATCGCAGTGAATGCCGAGCCGCTGGTGCACTTCACTGGAACCGCCGGGGAACACTGCAAACCCTGGCTCGGTTCCGTGGCACAGCCACTGGCCGGCCTCAAGGTACTGGACCTGACCCGCGTACTGGCCGGTCCCGTTGCCAGCCGCTTCCTCGCGGGCCTGGGGGCCGACGTCTTGCGGATCGATCCACCGACCTGGGACGAACCCGGCGTGGTCCCGGAAGTCACCCTGGGCAAACGCTGTGCCCGCCTCGACCTGCACCAGCCCGACGACCGCACCACGTTCGAAGCACTGCTCAAGGACGCCGACATCCTCCTGCACGGCTACCGGGCCGACGCCCTCGAACGCCTGGGTTACGGCGCCGCGCAACGCCACAAGATCGCCCCTGGCCTGATCGATGTCAGCCTCAACGCCTACGGTTGGAGCGGCCCGTGGCAGCAACGGCGCGGCTTCGACAGCCTGGTGCAAATGAGCAGTGGTATCGCCGAGGCCGGCATGGCCTGGAAACAGACCGACAAACCGACACCGCTGCCCGTCCAGGCGCTGGACCACGGCACCGGCTACTTGATGGCGGCCAGCGCCGTGGTGTTGCTGGCTCGGCGCCTGGCAAACGGGCAAGGTGGCTCGGCACGCCTGTCCCTGGCGCGTACCGCCCGACTGCTGATCGAGGGTGGCGCGGGTATTCAGGCCGCGCTACGCCCCGAGGACGAGCAGGACCTGGGGGTGCTGATCGAGCAGACACCGTGGGGACCGGCTCGCCGGTTGCAGGTGCCGCTGAAAATCACCGGCACGCCCTGGCAATGGACACGCGCGGCAACGACACTCGGCGCCCATCGAGCGCAATGGTGAACGACTCCGCCTTCTGACCTGGATCAGCTATTGAAATGGTAAATCGACATACGCTGTGACTCCCCTCGGTTGCTTCGGAGTCATGGAATGTCTGATACCCCCGGAAAACTTCGCTTGGGTGCGTTGGTCGCGCTGGTAGTGGGTTCGATGATCGGCGGGGGAATCTTTTCCTTGCCCCAGAACATGGCCGCCAGTGCCGATGTCGGTGCCGTGCTGATTGGCTGGGCGATTACTGCGGTGGGCATGCTGACCCTCGCCTTTGTGTTCCAGACCCTGGCCAATCGCAAACCCGATCTGGATGGTGGTGTGTATGTCTACGCCAAAGCCGGATTCGGTGACTACATGGGGTTCTCCTCGGCCTGGGGTTATTGGATCAGCGCCTGGTTAGGCAACGTCGGCTACTTCGTCTTGCTGTTCAGCACCCTGGGTTATTTTTTTCCGGTCTTCGGTGAGGGCAATACGGTTGCAGCGGTGATCGGCGCGTCGCTGCTGCTGTGGGCCGTGCATTTCCTGGTGCTGCGCGGCATCAAGGAAGCTGCGTTCATCAACCTCGTCACCACCGTTGCCAAGGTCGTGCCGCTGGCGTTGTTCGTGCTGATCGCCGTGTTCGCCTTCCGGCTCGACATTTTCACCGCCGATATCTGGGGCGTGAAAAACCCGCAGTTGGGCAGCGTGATGAACCAGGTGCGCAACATGATGCTGGTCACCGTCTGGGTGTTCATCGGTATCGAGGGCGCGAGCATTTTTTCCGCCCGCGCCGAGCGGCGTTCGGATGTGGGCAAGGCCACGGTGATCGGCTTTATCACCGTGCTGCTGTTCCTGGTGTTGGTGAACGTGCTGTCCCTGGGGATCATGACCCAGCCGGAACTGGCGAAGCTGCAGAACCCGTCCATGGCCGCAGTGCTGGAGCACGTCGTGGGCCACTGGGGCGCGGTGCTGATCAGCGTCGGCCTCATCATTTCGCTGCTCGGAGCCCTGTTGTCCTGGGTGCTGCTGTGCGCCGAGATCCTGTTCGCCGCCGCCAGGGACCACACCATGCCGGCGTTCCTGCGTCGCGAAAATGCCAACCACGTGCCGGCCAACGCCCTGTGGCTGACCAACGCCATGGTCCAACTGTTTCTGATCGTTACCCTGTTCTCGGCCAGTACCTACCTGTCGCTGATCTACCTCGCCACGTCGATGATCCTGGTGCCCTACCTGTGGTCGGCGGCCTACGCGCTGCTGCTGGCGGTGCGCGGCGAAACCTACCAGAACGCCCCGGCCGAACGCCGCAAGGACTTGGCCATCAGCGCCATCGCCCTGCTCTACGCGGTGTGGTTGCTGTATGCCGGCGGGATCAAATACCTGCTGCTTTCTGCGCTGCTCTACGCCCCCGGCGCGGTGCTGTTCGCCCAAGCCCGGCGCGAAGTGGCCCGACCGGTGTTCACCGCTGTCGAGAAGCTGATTTTCGCCGCAGTAGTCGCAGGCGCCCTGATAGCTGGCTATGGCCTCTACAGCGGCTTCCTGAGCTTGTGATCACTCAACGTTTTAACGGGAGGATGTGTAATGACCACGGAAAAAATGCAATACGGCGTTCATTCCGAAGCCGGTAGATTGCGTAAAGTCATGGTGTGTTCCCCAGGCCTGGCCCATCAGCGGCTGACCCCGAACAACTGCGATGAACTGCTGTTCGACGACGTGATATGGGTCAACCAGGCCAAACGCGACCATTTCGATTTCGTCACCAAGATGCGCGAGCGGGGCATCGACGTGCTGGAAATGCACAACCTGTTGACCGACATCGTCGCCGTCCCCGAAGCCCTGGACTGGATCCTGCAACGCAAGGTCACCCCCGACTCGGTGGGCCTGGGCCTGGTGAATGAGGTCGGTTCGTGGCTGCGCAGCCTGGAACCGCGCCGGATCGCCGAGTTCCTGATTGGTGGCGTTTCGGCCGATGACCTGCCCGACAGTTTCGGCGGCAAGACCATCCAGATGTTCCGCGACTTCCTCGGGCATTCCAGCTTCATCCTGCCGCCGCTGCCCAACACCCAGTTCACCCGCGACACCACCTGCTGGATCTACGGCGGCGTCACCCTTAACCCGATGTACTGGCCGGCACGCCGCCAGGAAACCCTGCTGACCACCGCCCTGTATAAATTCCACCCGGAGTTCACCCAGGCCGACTTCCAGATCTGGTACGGCAACCCGGACCTGGACCATGGCAGTGCCACCCTCGAAGGCGGCGACGTAATGCCCATCGGCAACGGTGTCGTGCTGATCGGCATGGGCGAACGCTCATCCCGCCAGGCCATCGGCCAATTGGCACTGAACCTGTTCAAGCACCAGGCCGTGGAACGGGTCATCGTCGCCGGCTTGCCGAAGTCCCGGGCCGCCATGCACCTGGACACCGTGTTCAGTTTCTGCGACCGCGACCTGGTGACCATTTTCCCGGAAGTGGTGAGCCAGATCGTCGCCTTCTCCCTGCGCCCAGACGAGAGCAAACCCGGCGGTATCGACGTTCGCCGCGAGGAAAGCAGCTTCATCGACACTGTTGCCGCCGCCCTCAAGCTCCCGGCGCTGCGCGTGGTGGAAACCGGCGGCAACAGCTTCGCCGCCGAGCGCGAACAATGGGACGACGGCAACAATGTGGTGGCCCTGGAGCCGGGCGTGGTGATCGGCTACGACCGCAACACCTACACCAACACCCTGCTGCGCAAGGCCGGGGTGGAAGTCATCACCATCAGCGCCAGCGAGCTGGGCCGAGGTCGCGGCGGCGGCCATTGCATGACCTGCCCGATCATTCGCGATCCGATCGACTACTGACCTTCGAGCCCGGGCCCTGGTTGACCGGACACGGTTCAGGGCCTGCCGATACCCAAGGAGATGCACCATGGCGTTCAACACCCACAACCGTAACCTGCTCAGCCTCGAACATCACACGCCCCGTGAATTGCACTATTTGCTGGACCTGTCCCGCGACCTCAAGCGGGCCAAGTACACCGGCACCGAACAGCAGCACCTCAAGGGCAACAACATCGCGCTGATCTTCGAGAAAACCTCGACCCGTACCCGTTGTGCCTTCGAAGTGGCGGCCTACGACCAGGGTGCCAATGTCACCTACATCGACCCCAACTCGTCGCAGATCGGCCACAAGGAAAGCATGAAGGACACCGCCCGCGTGCTCGGGCGCATGTACGACGCCATCGAATACCGGGGCTTCAAGCAGGAAACCGTCGAGGAACTGGCGAAGTTCGCCGGCGTACCGGTGTTCAACGGCCTGACCGATGAATACCACCCGACGCAGATGATTGCCGACGTACTGACCATGCGCGAGCACGCCGACAAACCGATCCACGAGATCAGCTATGCGTACCTGGGCGATGCGCGAAACAACATGGGCAACTCGTTACTGCTGATCGGCGCAAAGTTGGGCATGGACGTGCGTATCTGCGCGCCCAAGGCCCTCTGGCCCCACGACGATCTGGTGCAGCGCTGCCATCATTACGCCGAAGAAAGCGGCGCGCGTATCACCCTCACCGAAGATCCGAAAGCGGCGGTCAAGGGCGTGGACTTCATTCACACCGACGTCTGGGTCTCCATGGGTGAGCCGGTCGAAGCCTGGGCCGAGCGTATCGAGCAACTGTTGCCTTACCAGGTCAATGCCGACCTGATGAAAGCCACCGGTAACCCGCGTACTCGCTTCATGCACTGCCTGCCGGCATTCCATAACAGCGACACCAAGGTCGGCAAGCAGATCGCCGAGCAGTATCCGCACCTGGCCAACGGCATCGAAGTCACGGACGACGTGTTCGAGTCACCGGCGTGCATCGCCTTCGAGCAGGCGGAAAACCGCATGCACACCATCAAGGCGGTACTGGTGTCGACGCTGGCGGACTTGTAAGGCCGTCCCTTTGTGGGAGCGAGCCTGCTCGCGATGGCGGACGATCAGCCAGCTCATTCATGGGTTGATACACCGCATTCGCGAGCAGGCTCGCTCCCACAGGAACCATGTTCCATTTTCAAGGAGAGCACTATGCGCATCGTCGTTGCCCTGGGCGGTAACGCCCTCCTGCGTCGGGGTGAACCCATGACCGCCGACAACCAACGCAGCAACATCCGCACAGCGACCGAACAGATCGCCAGGATCCATCCGGGCAACCAATTAGTGATCGCCCACGGCAACGGCCCGCAAGTCGGCCTGCTGTCGTTGCAAGCGGCAGCCTACACTTCGGTGACTCCGTATCCGCTGGACGTGCTGGGCGCCGAGACCGACGGCATGATCGGTTACATCATCGAGCAGGAACTGGGCAACCTGCTGGACGCCGACGTGCCCTTCGCCACGTTGCTGACCCAAGTGGAAGTGGACGCCAACGACCCGGCCTTCCAACACCCCACCAAGCCCATCGGCCCGGTCTACAGCCAGCAGGAGGCGCAGGCACTGGCCGCCGAAAAAGGCTGGAGCATCGCCCCGGACGGCGACAGGTTTCGCCGGGTAGTCGCCAGCCCCAGACCCAAGCGCATCTTTGAAATCCGGCCGATCAAGTGGCTGCTGGAAAAGGGCAGCATCGTGATCTGCGCCGGCGGTGGCGGTATCCCGACGATCTATGACGCCGACGGCAAGCTGCGAGGCGTTGAGGCGGTCATCGACAAGGACCTGTGCTCGGCGCTGCTGGCCGAACAATTGGAGAGCGATCTGCTGGTGATCGCCACCGATGTCAACGCGGTCTTCATCGATTTCGGCAAGCCGACCTGCAAAGCCATCGCCCGGGCCCACCCCGACGATCTGGAAAAACTCGATTTCGCCGCCGGCTCCATGGGGCCCAAGGTGCAGGCCGCCTGCGAATTTGCGCGCAATACCGGCAAGGTCGCGGTGATCGGGTCACTCTCGGACATCGATGCTATCGTCCAAGGCACCGCCGGCACCCGCATCAGCATGACGACAACAGGCATCGCTTATCGATAAGCGGAAACTCCCAGGGCAGATCCGGGGTCTGCCCTACTTCTATGCCTTTCCAGGAGGGTCTCTCATGGCCATGTTCCAACCCGGTCACCTGCACATGGAGCGCCATGCGCTGAACAAGGATGATTTCAGCTACAACCTCTGCATCGACTACGAAATTGCCCAGGATCTCCAGGAAGGCACGGGCATGTCATTCCGGTTGCACGGCACGGTCGAGGACAAAAGCGTGGACGAGACCTTTTTTCTGCCGAAGGACCTGGCCTTCGACTTTGCCCGGTACGCCACAAACATCGCGCAGAAGTACGGCCTGCCGAAGAGCGCCAGCATCGGCTCGATGCACACGTATTACGACGACATGTTCGAGGACGTGCGTAAGCAACTGGATGTGAAACCGGGCGATCCAGTGAGGCCCGAGCACCTGACCTAATCCACCTGGCAGCCCCATTACCCTGTGGGAGCGAGCCTGCTCGCGATAGCGGCCTGCCTGTCGACATCGATGTGACGGCTGTATGGCCATCGCGAGCAGGCTCGCTCTCACAGGGGGACATCAGTGCCCTGAATGCCAGGGTAATTGCACCCTCCACCCCACTGGCAACTCCCCCGGCTGACCTATGCTGAAAACAGTACCCCAGGGTATTCGTTCAGAGGTCATCGCCATGAACATCAGAACAAAAAGACGCCTCGCCATTTTCGTGACCTGCGCCGCCACGCTTGCGCTGTACGGCACAGCGGCCTACCGGGTCGAGCAGGCCAGGCAACTGCCTCGTGACTACGCCAGTTGCAACTTCGAACGCTGCATCCCGCACAACGCGACCCTGAACGCCTTGCGCTGAGGCGTGCTCAGTCGTCCGGCTGATCGGTCTTGAGCCGGTCCCGGAAGGCCTTGGGCGAGATGCCGACGCGACGGCGGAACAGGCGGGTGAAGTTGGTCGGGTCGGAGAACCCGAGCACCTCGGAAATCTCGTAGATGGTCATGCCGGTGTAGGTCAGCATCCGCTTGGCCTCGAGCAACTGACGCTCATGCATGATCTGCAACGCCGGCTGCCCCGCCAGCTCGCGGCAGGTGCCGTTGAGGTGCGACACGGAAATGCCCAGGCGATGGGCCAGGTCTTCCACCTTGACGTGCTGCCGATAGGTTTCCTCCACCAATTGAATGAACCCATTGAGGTATTCACGAGCCCGCTGCGGGCGCTGGCTCTGGGTACGTCGCTGCATGACCTGGCGACTGACCCAGACCATGATCACGTTGACCAGCGCATGCATGAGCATTTCCCGGGCCGGTTGATGCCCCATGTACTCGCTCTGCAAAGCGCTGAACAGGCTGTTGAGGTAGTCGGCGTTGTCACCGGCCGGGTAACTCTCGGCCTGAGCCAGAATGTTTACCGAATGGCCCAACTGCCCTTGCAGGTGGGTCACCAGCGGCGCCGCCAGGGTCACCACGTAACCCTCCACGTCTTCGGAAAAGCGAAAGCCGTGGACCGACAGCGGCGGCAGGATCTGCACCGCCGGCTCGTCGAGCCGGGTACGCTGGCCTTCGATTTCCAGCTCCGCCTGGCCCTTGAAAACGAACAGCAACTGACAGAGGTCGGCATGCCGATGGGGTTTGATTTCCCACTGATGCTCGCGACTGCGCTTGGAGATGGTTTCACAGTGCAGTAAATCCGGCGTCGGCCAATCCTGGCTTTCGCCGTAGAGCTTGAACACCGGAATCGAAGGCAGCTCAGTTTTTTTCATAACGAGGATCGGCCTCGGGTAGCGGGCGATAATCGCACCGATTGGCAGAAAGTACAGGTATCGGCTCAGTTTTCCCCTTCAATTGACAGGCCCGCAAGGAAAAAATGCAAGGACTCGGTTCATAACCATCCACACCGGCCCTGGTCGCGTGCTTCATGCGAGTCATAACAACAATGAAAACCCTCAAGACCCAAGTCGCCATTATCGGCGCCGGCCCCTCTGGATTGCTGCTCGGCCAGCTATTGCACAATGCCGGAATTGACACCCTGATCCTCGAACGCCAGGCCCCGGACTATGTCCTGGGTCGCATCCGCGCCGGTGTGCTGGAGCAAGGCATGGCCGAACTGTTGCGCCGGGCCGGCGTCGGCCAGCGCATGGATGCCGAAGGGCTGGAGCATGACGGTTTCGAACTGGTCCTCAATGGCCGTCGGGTGCACATTGATCTCAAAGGGTTGACCAGCGGTAAAAACGTGATGGTCTACGGCCAGACCGAAGTGACCCGCGACCTGATGGCCGCCCGCGAAAAGGCCGGTGCCCGGACGCTTTATCAGGTCGACAAGGCCCAGCCCCACGGCATGCAGACCGACCAGCCTTTCGTGACATTCGAGCACCAGGGTGAAACCTGGCGCCTGGAGTGCGACTACATTGCCGGGTGCGACGGCTTCCATGGCGTGGCGCGGCAATCCATTCCAGCGGAAAAACTGAAGGTCTTCGAGCGGGTCTACCCCTTCGGCTGGCTTGGCATCCTGGCCGATACCCCGCCGGTCAACGAGGAACTGGTCTACGCCCGCCACGAGCGTGGATTTGCCTTGTGCAGCATGCGCTCCAAGACCCGCACCCGTTACTACCTGCAAGTGCCCGCCGAAGAACAAGTCGCCGACTGGCCGGACGAGCGCTTCTGGACCGAACTCAAGACCCGCCTGCCCGCCGATCTGGCCGAAGCCCTGGTGACCGGCCCGTCCATCGAAAAGAGCATCGCGCCGCTGCGCAGCTTCGTGGTCGAGCCGATGCAGTACGGCCGCATGTTCCTGGTGGGCGACGCTGCGCACATCGTCCCGCCGACCGGTGCCAAGGGCCTGAACCTGGCGGCCAGCGATGTCAGCACGCTGTTCGACATCCTGCTCAAGGTCTATCGCGAAGGCCGGGTGGACCTGCTGCAACAGTATTCGGCCATCTGCCTGCGACGGGTCTGGAAAGCCGAGCGCTTCTCCTGGTGGATGACATCGATGCTGCACCGCTTCGACGACGACGCCTTCAACCAGCGCATCAGCGAAGCCGAGCTGGAGTATTTCGTCGACTCCGAAGCCGGACGGAAAACCATCGCGGAAAATTATGTCGGACTTCCTTACGAGGCTATCGAATAGCCGGCTACCGACTTACACTGCGGGCTCCGTCTCCACTCGCCTCTTTGGCGTGATGCCCGCAGGTTCGACCGTGACTCAGCTCAATACGCCCAACATCCAGCAGCCCGCCATCCGCAGCGTACTGGTGGCCCTGATGCTGGCGATTTTCCTCGGTGCGCTGGACCAAACCATCGTCGCCGTCTCGATGCCGGCCATCTCCGCCCAATTCAAGGACCTCAGCCTGTTGGCCTGGGTCATTTCCGGCTACATGGTCGCCATGACCGTGGCGGTGCCAATCTACGGCAAGCTGGGCGATCTCTACGGTCGCCGACCGCTGATGCTGTTCGGCATGGGGCTGTTCACCCTGGCCTCGCTGTTCTGTGGCCTGGCGCAAAACATGGAACAGCTGGTGCTGGCACGAATCATCCAAGGCATCGGCGCCGGCGGGATGATCTCCGTGAGCCAGGCGATCATCGGTGACATCGTGCCGCCCCGCGAGCGTGGCCGCTATCAGGGTTACTTCAGCAGCATGTATGCCGTGGCCAGCGTGGCCGGACCGGTACTGGGCGGCTACATGACCGAGTACCTGTCGTGGCGCTGGGTGTTCTGGATCAACCTGCCGCTGGGTTTGGGTGCCTGGCTGATTGCCCGCCGCACCCTGGTCGGGCTTTCGGTGCCGCACCGCACGCCGATCATCGACTACCTGGGCACGGTGTTGCTGATCATCGGCCTGAGCGCCTTGCTGCTGGGTATTACCCAGGTCGGCCAGGGACAGGCCTGGCACAGCCGTAGCGTACTGGGGCTGCTGGGGTGCGCCGTGGTGACGCTGGGCATATTCGTCTGGCACGAACGCCGCGCCCGGGAGCCTTTGCTACCGATGCACCTGTTCGTCAACCGCAGCGCGGTGTTGTGTTGGTGCACGGTATTTTTCACCAGCTTCCAGGCGATTTCCCTGACGGTACTGGTGCCATTGCGCTTCCAGAGCGTGACCGGTGCCGGCGCCGACAGCGCGGCGTTGCACCTGCTGCCGCTGGCGATGGGTTTGCCCATCGGTGCGTATTTCGCCGGACGTCGCACCTCGATCACCGGCCGCTACAAACCGATGATCCTCAGCGGTGCCCTGCTCTTTCCTTTCGCCATCCTCGGCATGGCCTGCACGGCGCCCGACGCGTTCTGGCTCAGCAGCCTGTTCATGCTGCTGGGCGGGATCGCCTCCGGCATGCAGTTCCCCACCTCACTGGTGGGTTCGCAGAACTCGGTGCAACAACGGGATATCGGCGTCGCCACCAGTACCACCAACCTGTTCCGCTCCCTCGGCGGTGCGGTGGGTGTGGCACTGATGTCGGCGTTGCTGCTGGCTTTGCTGCAGGATTCAGGTTTCGCTCAGTTCGCCGGTTCGTCGCTGATCAGCGAAGGCCATTCCGGCAATGCCCTGCTAGACGGCTTGAACGCCGCTCCGGGCGAAGCCCGGGACGCCCTGCGCCTGGAGTTGCAGACGACGTTCCGCCATCTGCTGATGATCAGCGCGGCGGTGTCGCTGCTGGGGTTGGCGGCGGCACTGGCAATGCCGAACCGACTGTTGCGGGGGCGGGAGGAACTGGTTCGGTAAACAAAATCCCCCTACCATGCAAAACCTGTGGCGAGGGGATTCATCCCCGCTGGGCTGCGAAGCAGCCCCAAAAGCTGAGATCATAATCTGCCAGTAAGGAAGGAATTGTTTTAAGAGGGACTGCTTTGCAGTCCAGCGGGGATGAATCCCCTCGCCACAAAAGCCTCACATTGTCCTATCACCTCAAGCCGTCGCCACCACAATCCCCGGCTCCACCTGCGCGCTCATGCCATCCTTCATCCGCTTGGCATCGCTGGCGAAACAGCGCGATGCCAGGAACAGGAACACCATGGTCAAGAACAGCGCCACAGGGATCAGGTACATCGCGTCGTGCAAACCGATGGCCTTGAACGCTTCGGTCATCTGCGGGGCGCCGGCCGCCGCCATGGCTGCGCGGGCAAAGTAGTCCGACAGGCCGCCGACCACCACCGGCCCCAGGCCGCCGCCGAGCAGGTACAACCCGGCAAAGAACAACGCCATCGCCGTCGCCCGCAGACGCGGCTCCACGACGTCCTGGATCGCGGTGTATACGCAGGTATAAAAGGTATAGGCGAACAGCCAACCGACGCTGAACACCGCAACGAACACGCCGATTTCAATTCGTCCGGCATGCAACGCCCAGGCCGTGGTCAGCGTGGAAATGACCAGGCTGAACGCAGCGAACAGCAAACGGCCATTGGCCACGCGCTGATGAATCTTGTCGGCGATCCAGCCGCCCAGGGTCAGCCCGAACAACCCGGTCACGCCCACCATGATCCCGGTGGCCACGGCGGCTTCGTGCAGGGGCATCAGGAAGTAACGCTGCAGCATCGGCACCAGGAACGAGTTGCAGGCATAAGTGGCGAAGTTGAAACACAGCCCCGCCAGCACCAGCCACAGGAAGGTGGGAATCGCCAGCACCCGACGGATCGGCCGATCGATTTTTTCCTGGGACACCGGCACGGTTTCCGCCGCACCGCGCTTGGGTTCCTTGATAAAGAACATGAAGACCGCCAGCACCAGCCCCGGCACCGCTGCGATAAAGAACGGCGCGCGCCAGCTGTCGAAAGCCTTGACCATCGCTCCGATGGTAAAGAACGCCAGCAGCAACCCGATCGGCAGGCCCAGCATGAAGATCCCCATGGCCCGCGCCCGACGATGGGCCGGGAACAGATCGCCGATCAGCGAGTTGGCCGCCGGCGCGTAGCTGGCCTCGCCGATACCGATGCCCATGCGCACCAACAGGAACGCCCAGAAACTGCCCACCAGGCCATTGATGGCCGTCAGCCCGCTCCAGGCCGCCAACCCCCAGCCCATCAATTTGCTGCGCGAACCGGTATCGGCCATGCGCCCCAGCGGCAGGCCGGCAATGGCATACACGATGGTGAACGCGGTGCCGATGATGCCGATCTGGAAGTCGCTGAGGCTCCATTCCATGCGGATCGGCTCGATGATGATTGCCGGAATGGTGCGATCGAAGAAATTGAACAGGTTGGCCAGAAACAACAGGAACAGAATGCGCCAGGCATTCACCGCTTGGGTCGAGTTCTGCATGATTCCGTCTCTTTATTGTTATGGGCGAGGCATCCGAGCCCGGAATCTGCAATCTAGACAGCAGTGCGGGGGCTGTCTCCAATCATTCGCCGCGCTGATACCCGACCATGGGGCACGACCTGCTGATTGATGCCAATCAATAAACTGTAACAATTGCCATCAATTTGCCGGCTCTCGATTAAAGATCATGTGCCGGTGGCCGATTCATCATGAAGCTTCTTTCATCCGCGATGGTTCGATGACAGCGGTCGTCCAACCCACCAGTTCAGGCTACGGCGCATAATGACCTCAAAAAAAACAGCCACTGCGGTATCCGATCTGACCTTGGGCCCGGCCGCCAACGGCCTTGAACCCCCGAAGTCATCGAGCAGCTCGCGTCCCCTGGCGACGCAGCAGTATCTGTATTTCACCGAGACCAACACCGACCGCATCCTCGATAACCTCGATGGTCTGCGCGACATCGTATTCCCGCGCCCTCCCCATCTGGTGGACGACGAAAGCGAACGTGACCAGCAGGAATTCCCGTCGGTGTGCCTGATCGGCCTGGGACGTTGCGGCTCCAACATCGCCCTGGATGTGGCAGAGCTGGTCTACAACGCCCGCAAGTTCTACCTCAACGAATTCAACAACGAAGACAAGGCCTACAGCGACAAGGCCTACCGTCCTGCGCAATGGATCCGCAACAACCTGCGCCTGGGCACCGGCAAGGCGACCAAACCGGTGTTCCTGGTGGAACCACTGGTGATGCTCGGCGACCTGGACAAGGACATCGCCGGGCGTATCCGATTCTCACGCAAGGGCGAAAAAACCGGCTTCCTGCGCGACTACAGCAAGATGAAGATCATGGACCTGTCGGAAGTCCATGCCGGTGGCGCCGGTAACGCGCCGATCCTGGGCCAGTACCTGGCCAAGATCATCCTGAACAAGGACACCCAGCGCTTCTCCAGCCCCGACTGGAAGATGATCCACTCGTACCTGATCGACAGCTGCGGCATCAAGGCCAACCAGTCGCGCCTGTACTTCTCGATCTTCAGCGCCGGCGGCGGTACCGGTTCGGGCATGGCCTCGGAGTTCGGCCTGGCCCAGCAGCACTCGTACATGAACAAGACGTTCGACACCAAGCCGATGGACGAGCACGACGGCAAAAGTGGTCACTCTTTTGTCTTCGAACCGATCTTCACCAGCGGCATCTGCGTGCTGCCGAACATTTCCGATCACCGCAGCGAAATGTCCGAAGCCCTGCACATCAACGCCGGACGCCTGTTGTGCAAGTACCTGTCGGAAGAATGGGATTTCTCGTACAACTTTGCCAATGAAGACAGCAGCGAAGCCAGCGTCATGGGCCGTATCCGCCCCTGGAACGCGATGATGCTGATCTCCAACGACATCATGCGCTACGCCGAAGAGAACGATGACGGCAACATCCAGAACATCGACGTCAATGCCATGGAGAAGCACGCCAACCAGTACATCTCCCAGCAGATCTTCAACATCCTGACGGCCCAGGCGGTCACCACCGATTACGACCAGAACTATTTCCGTCGTGCCGGCATCGACATCGGCGAAACTATCCGCCTGGACGCCAACGACCTGTTCATGAGCCTGGCCGGTCCCGTGGCGATTGCCTACGCCGAGTCCGTCGTCCCGGAAACCCCGGCGCCGAGCGGCGACAAGTTCAAGGTGTTCGACAAAGAACCGCCACGCCTGAACATCGACGATCTGTTCTTCCGCTCTATCGACCTGCCGCACTTCAACAAAGTGACCCAGGCCATCGAAGGCATCAGCCTGTTGCCGATCGAATCCAAGCGCTACCGGGCCTCGCTGGAGCAGTACAAGAATTCCGGCTACGACGCCGCCGCCCTGCACGACCTGCACTTCTTCAAGAACTGCTCCTCGGTGGTGTCCATCGTGTCGCTGCCCAAGGACTACAAACTGTCCTACATGGACCTGAACCGGCTCAAGACCCACCTCAACAGCCTGTTCCCCAACACCACCCTCAAGCGTTACGCCCTGGTGATCGGCGCGTCGGCCAACCTCTCGCTGACCACCCTGATCGCCAAGAGTCCGTGCCTGTCGGATGACTTCCTGACCCTGATCGTGGCCTTCATCAAGCGCTGCTTCGCTCGCAATCCATATCGCTTCGACGACACCCTGGACAACTCGATCCTGGACTTCATCATCAATGAAGACTTCGATGAGGACCGGATCGACGATCTGCTCAACGAATTCGAGAACCCGGCGAAGATCCTCGACACCAACTGGTACGCGATCAAGCCGATGTACGAGAAGAAGTACCGCGAGCTGATCAACGACAAGGACAAGTTCGTCTCGATCAACGACATCCGCCTGTCCCGTGATTGTGTGAAGAAGGCCATCAAGTACCTGCGCGAGATCTACCGTCATCGCATCGGCAAGACCAAGGTCATTTCGCTCAATAACCATACTGGCAAGACTTACTGAGGCTGTTGCAAGACCGCGACGCCCCTTTCGCGAGCAGGCTCGCTCCCACATTGAACCGCGATCTTCCAGGAAGAATGCAGTCCTTTGTGGGAGCGAGCCTGCTCGCGATAGCGGTCTAAACAACACCACGGAACAACATCCAGAAACAATTGAGCAGCCCGAAGGCTGCCCCATGAACTGTTCCCGTTACGTATACGTCACCCTGCCCTGTGGCGTTTCACCACGGCAGGGTGCCATCACGCTACTCAGCTACACACTTTTATCCGATCAAAACACGAACCAATTTGGTGCATCGATCAATTCGACGCCCTTTCCTGGATCATAATCCAGGGCGAAACCACCACCGCCCAGAGCAACGGATCGCGCTCCAGAAAATCCAGCGCCCGCGTTTCAGACAGCTTGGCGAGTTGCCCGGCGGCCAGCCAGGCGGCGACTTTATCGCCTTCGTCCTGAGCGACAGCCTCGGCGGCGGCGATCAAATCCAGTGCTGGCTCGACCCATAACAGGGCACCCTTGGCAAAGAACGGCTCCAGCTCTTTCCAAGTAATGGATGCAGTTTCTCCAAGCAGTTTGGCATAGAGGGTGCTAGGTTCTTGATTCATGGGACTGTCCGGAAAAGAAATCGGCGCGAATGATAACGTCGGTGGTCTGGCAGAAAAACCCGGTAGCAATTGGAGTACGATTGAAAAGCACAGCAAAGCCAGGGACTGCCGATTTGTCCGGACATTACCTGCCGCTATTCTGTCTTTTTCTTTCAATAAAGCGACACCCTCTGATTTTGCCCCCAAGCGCCAGCTTCCCTTGCCAACAACCGGCGCTCTACACTGTACCGGTACAGTTGCCGGGGGCATTTTCCGAGGGGATATCCAAGATATCTGACCCGGTTCTGCTGCTACGGCGCCAGGACTATAAAAACTACAACAGCATGAGTGGAGCACTATGACTAAGGCTACTAAGCAGATTTCCAAACTGTTTGCCGCTATGGTTCTGGCCGGGGTTGCCAGCCATTCGTTCGCCGCCGACACCATCAAGATCGGCATCGCTGGTCCCAAGACCGGTCCGGTGACCCAGTACGGCGACATGCAATTCGTCGGCGCCAAACAAGCCATCAAGGACATCAACGCCAAGGGCGGCGTCGACGGCAAAATGCTCGAAGCCAAGGAATACGATGATGCCTGCGACCCTAAACAGGCCGTAGCCGTGGCGAACAAAGTGGTCAACGATGGCGTCAAGTTCGTCGTCGGCCACCTGTGCTCCAGCTCCACCCAACCGGCTTCGGACATCTACGAAGACGAAGGCGTGATCATGATCACCCCAGCGGCCACCAGCCCGGAAATCACCGCCCGTGGCTACAAGCTGGTCTTCCGCACCATCGGCCTGGACAGCGCCCAGGGCCCTGCCGCCGGCAACTACATCGCCGATCACGTCAAGCCGAAAGTCGTTGCGGTCCTGCACGACAAACAGCAGTACGGTGAAGGTATCGCCACCGCCGTCAAGCAGACCCTTGAGAAGAAAGGCGTGAAAGTCGCCGTATTCGAAGGCCTGAACGCCGGTGACAAGGACTTCTCCTCGATCATCCAGAAGCTCAAGCAGAACAACGTCGACTTCGTCTACTACGGTGGCTACCACCCTGAGCTGGGCCTGATCCTGCGTCAATCCAAGGAAAAAGGCCTGAACGCCAAGTTCATGGGGCCTGAAGGTGTCGGCAACGACTCCATCTCGCAAATTGCCCAGGACGCTTCCGAAGGCCTGCTGGTGACCCTGCCGAAATCCTTCGACGCCGATCCTGAGAACCAGGCAATCGTTGCGGCCATCAAGGCCGACGGCAAGGATCCGAGTGGTCCGTTCGTGTTCCCGGCCTACTCCGCCGTCGAGCTGATCGCCGAAGGTATCAAGGCCGCCAAGAGCGACGACACCACCAAGGTCGCTGAAGCCCTCCACAAAGGCAGCTTCAAGACCCCGACCGGCGAACTGTCGTTCAACGAGAAGGGCGACCTGAAAGACTTCAAATTCGTGGTCTACCAGTGGCACTTCGGCAAACCGAAAACCGAAGTTTCCCCTCAGTAAGCCCGGCCTAGTGTCCTGTTTCACAAATACGTTCTTTTTTTTTGTGATACAGGACACTCACGGTCAACGAGCCCACTGTGCAAGCAGTGGGCTTTGTTTTACGAGGTTTATGGGCCAGACACCCGCGATCCGGGCGCTGGTTCACCTGAAAATCTTAAAACCGTCACCAGCGGTTCGCTGGCAAACGCTCCGTGCAAATGTGACAACAGAACACAGCACAGGGCCGGAACATGACTCCACCAGTGAAATGCGTATCGGGTTTTTAGGAGCGCTGTAATGCCTGAGATCTATCACTTTTTCCAACAGCTGGTTAATGGCCTGACCATTGGCAGCACCTATGCCTTGATAGCCATTGGCTACACAATGGTTTACGGCATCATTGGAATGATTAACTTCGCCCATGGCGAGGTGTACATGATCGGTTCCTACGTGGCTTTCATTGCCCTTGCCGGGCTGGCCATGCTGGGTATCCACTCACTGCCGTTGTTGATGACCGCCGCCTTCCTGGCGTCGATCGTCGTGACCAGTGCCTATGGCTACAGTATCGAACGCGTTGCCTATCGCCCCTTGCGCAGCAGCAACCGTCTGATTCCACTGATTTCCGCCATCGGCATGTCGATTTTCCTGCAGAACACTGTACTGCTGTCCCAGGACTCCAAGGACAAGTCCATCCCCAACCTGATCCCTGGGAGTTTCTCCTTCGGCCCGGGCGGTGCTGAAGAAGTCCTGATTTCCTACATGCAGATCCTGGTCTTTGTCGTGACCCTGATCGCCATGCTCGGCCTGACCCTGTTCATCTCCCGTTCCCGCCTGGGGCGCGCCTGTCGCGCCTGTGCCGAGGACATCAAGATGGCCAACCTGCTGGGCATCAACACCAACAACATCATCGCCCTGACCTTCGTCATCGGTGCCGCGCTGGCGGCCGTCGCTGCCGTGCTGTTGAGCATGCAGTACGGCGTGATCAACCCGAACGCCGGTTTCCTGGTCGGCCTGAAGGCCTTTACCGCGGCGGTGCTGGGTGGCATCGGCAGTATTCCGGGGGCGATGCTCGGCGGGCTGGTGCTGGGGGTGGCCGAAGCATTCGGCGCCGATATCTTCGGTGACCAGTACAAGGACGTGGTTGCGTTCGGTCTCCTGGTCCTGGTTCTGTTGTTCCGGCCGACCGGCATCCTGGGCCGCCCGGAGGTTGAGAAAGTATGAGCAAATATCTTAAACAGGCGCTGTTCAGCGCCCTGCTGGTCTGGGCCGTGGCCTTTCCGGTGCTCGGCCTCAAGCTGAGCATCGTCGGCGTCAACCTGGAAGTGCACGGCACCGGTCCGCTGACCCTGAGCGTGATTGCGCTGTGCTCGGTGCTGATGTTCCTGCGGGTGCTGTTCAGCCAGCAGGTCGGTGCCGCGCTGCGTTCCAACCGTGGCCCGCTGGTTTCGCCCAAGGTCAGCCAGTTCCTGACCCTGCCACGCACCCAGCGCCGGATCATCATCGGCCTGATCGTGGTGGCGTTGGTCTGGCCGTTCTTCGGCTCCCGTGGGGCGGTGGATATCGCCACCCTGATCCTGATCTACGTGTTACTGGGCCTGGGCCTGAACATCGTGGTCGGCCTGGCCGGCCTGCTCGATCTGGGTTATGTGGGATTCTACGCAGTGGGCGCTTACAGCTACGCGCTGCTGTCCCACTACTTCGGCCTGAGCTTCTGGATCTGCCTGCCGATCGCCGGGATGATGGCGGCCACGTTCGGCTTCCTGCTGGGTTTCCCGGTGCTGCGTCTGCGTGGCGACTACCTGGCCATCGTGACCCTGGGCTTCGGTGAAATCATCCGTTTGTTCCTGCGTAACCTCACCGGCCTCACCGGTGGCCCCAACGGCATCAGCAACATCCCCAAGCCGACCTTCTTCGGGCTGAGCTTCGAACGTTCCGCGGCCGAGGGCATGCAGACCTTCCACGAGTTCTTCGGGCTGACCTACAACCCGGTGAGCAAAGTGGTGTTCCTCTACCTGGTCGCGCTGTTGCTGGCCCTGGCCGCGTTGTTCGTCATCAACCGCCTGCTGCGCATGCCCATCGGCCGTGCGTGGGAAGCGCTGCGCGAAGACGAAATCGCCTGCCGTGCCCTGGGTCTCAACCCGACCGTGATCAAGCTGTCGGCCTTCACCCTCGGTGCCGCATTCGCCGGTTTCGCCGGTAGCTTCTTCGCCGCCCGCCAGGGTCTGGTGACGCCTGAATCCTTCACCTTCATCGAGTCGGCGATCATCCTCGCCATCGTGGTGCTGGGCGGGATGGGCTCGCAGTTGGGTGTGATCCTGGCCGCCATCGTGATGATCCTGCTACCCGAAATGATGCGTGAATTCAGTGAATACCGCATGTTGATGTTCGGCGCCTTGATGGTGCTGATGATGATCTGGCGTCCTCAAGGTCTGCTGCCTATGCAACGCCCCCACATGGAGCTGCGCAAATGAGCCGCGAGATCCTCAAGGTTGAAAACCTAAGCATGCGCTTCGGCGGCCTGCTGGCGGTCAATGGCGTGGCCCTGACCGTGAAAGAGAAACAGGTGGTTGCCTTGATCGGGCCAAACGGCGCGGGCAAGACCACGGTGTTCAACTGCCTGACCGGTTTCTACCAGCCAACCGGCGGCAGCATCCTGCTGGACGGCGAGCCGATCCAGGGCCTGCCGGGGCACAAGATTGCCCTCAAGGGCGTGGTGCGTACGTTCCAGAACGTGCGGTTGTTCAAGGACATGACGGCCATCGAGAACCTCTTGATTGCCCAACATCGCCACCTGAACACCAACTTCTTCGCCGGCCTGTTCAAGACCCCGTCGTTCCGCAAGAGCGAACGCGAAGCGATGGAGTACGCCGAGTACTGGCTGGAAAAGGTCAATCTCAAGGAGTTCGCCAACCGTACCGCTGGCACCCTGGCCTATGGTCAGCAGCGGCGCCTGGAAATCGCCCGTTGCATGATGACCCGTCCGCGGATCCTCATGCTCGACGAACCGGCCGCCGGCCTGAACCCGAGGGAAACCGAAGACCTGAAAGCCCTGATCGGCGTGCTCCGCGAGGAACACAACGTCACGGTGCTGCTGATCGAACACGACATGAAACTGGTCATGAGCATTTCCGACCACATCGTGGTGATCAACCAGGGCACTCCCCTGGCCAACGGCACGCCGGAACAGATCCGGGACAATCCTGAAGTGATCAAAGCCTACCTGGGGGAAGCGTAAATGCTGCAGTTCGAAAACGTTTCCACCTTCTACGGCAAGATCCAGGCCCTGCACAGCGTCAACGTGGAGGTCCGCCAGGGCGAAATCGTGACGCTGATCGGCGCCAACGGTGCCGGCAAATCCACCCTGCTGATGACCCTCTGCGGTTCGCCCCAGGCCCACAGCGGCAGCATCCGCTACATGGGTGAGGAACTGGTGGGCCAGGACTCGTCGCGGATCATGCGCAAGAGCATCGCAGTCGTGCCGGAAGGTCGTCGGGTATTTGCCCGGCTGACTGTGGAAGAGAACCTCGCCATGGGCGGATTCTTCACCGACAAGGGCGATTATCAGGAACAGATGGACAAGGTCCTGCACCTTTTCCCACGCCTGAAAGAACGCTTCAGCCAGCGCGGCGGCACCATGTCTGGCGGCGAACAACAGATGCTCGCCATCGGCCGCGCGCTGATGAGCAAGCCCAAGTTGCTGCTGCTCGACGAGCCTTCCCTGGGCCTGGCACCGATCATCATCCAGCAGATCTTCGACATCATCGAACAGCTGCGCAAGGATGGCGTGACGGTGTTCCTGGTTGAGCAGAACGCCAACCAGGCCCTGAAAATCGCCGACCGGGCGTATGTGTTGGAAAACGGTCGCGTGGTGATGCAGGGCACTGGTGAAGCACTGCTGACCGATCCGAAAGTGCGCGAAGCGTACCTGGGCGGTTAAGGAGTTGCGGTAAACAAGAACGGCCTTCGGGCCGTTTTTTTTTGCACCAGCTAGATGTGAACACCTTTGTGGCGAGGGGATTTATCCCCGCTGGGCTGCGAAGCAGCCCCCATCACAGCAGCCTCAATCTACCTGACTCACCGAGTTGCCTGGTTTGGGGCTGCTTTGCAGCCCAGCGGGGATAAATCCCCTCGCCACAAAGGATGGAGATGCTTCTTTTAATCCCTTTCAGTACACACATTTCGCGGTGATCAAAAATAATTCGAAACTCGCTGTAACACTTCCCCACCTCCCTTCTCTAGTTCAGCAGACCGGCGCTGAAGCCGGTTCATTTCCCTAGAAGAACTGGAGAACCATCATGTCCGCTACCACCCGTACCCTGTCCGCCTCCGCCCTGGTCCTGGCCCTCGGCTCCGCGTTGAGCATCGCTGCCGTATCGACCGTCCACGCCGCTGACGACAACATGGAAAAATGCTTTGGCGTGGCCATGAAAGGGCAAAACAACTGCGCCGCCGGCGCCGGCACCACCTGTGCTGGTACCGCCAAGATGGACTATCAGAGCAACGCCTGGAAGCTCGTCCCGAAAGGCACTTGCACGACCACCATGAGCAAGACCTCGCCTACCGGTTTCGGTCAGCTCGAAGCCTACAAAGCCAAGTCCTGATCCACCGTCTGCCTGAGTGTCGACCATGACCACGTCTTACGAACCTGCTTTCATCGGCACTCAGGCAGCCAGCGTCGAGCTCCCGCGCCGTGCCGGGCTGGGGCTCAAGACCGGACACTTCCAGCAAGTGCTCGGTTCGAGGCCAGACATCGGCTTCTTTGAAGTCCACGCCGAAAACTACATGGTGGACGGTGGTCCGTTCCACCATTTCCTGGGATTGATCCGCGAGCAGTATCCGCTGTCGTTGCATGGCGTCGGCCTGTCCATCGGTACCGAGGGCAAGCTGGATGCGGCACACCTGCAGCGCCTCGCCGAACTGATCGAGCGCTATCAACCCCAAGCCTTTTCCGAACACCTGGCCTGGTCGAGCCATGGCCCGGTGTTCCTCAACGACCTGCTGCCCCTGGCTTACGACGCGCCGACGCTGAACCGCGTCTGCGCCCATATCGGACAAGTGCAGGACACTCTCAAACGCCCGATGCTGCTGGAGAACCCCGCCACCTACCTGGCGTTCCAACGCTCGACCCTCGACGAGACTGACTTCATCAGCGAAGTCATTCGCCGTACGGGCTGCGGGCTGCTGCTGGACGTCAACAACCTCTACGTTTCCTGCATCAATCATCAACGCGATCCACTGGCCTATCTCGATGCCCTGCCGCTGCAGGCGGTGGGCGAGATTCATCTGGCCGGGTTTGCCGAAGACTCCGACAGCCTGGGCGACCGTTTGCTGATCGATGATCATGGTGCCCCCATCGACCTGGCGGTCTGGGCGCTGTACCGACAGGCCCTGGAGCGCGTCGGTCCGGTGGCCACCCTGATCGAGCGTGACAACCAGGTACCGGCTTTCGATGTCTTGTTGGCCGAAGCCCATCAGGCCGACGCGCTGTTGCTGTCCGCGGGGAGGTCAGCATGAGCAGCCAAGCCGCGTTCACCACCGCCCTGCTCGACATCCGGCAACCCTGCCCGGAAGGCTTGTGTTGCGCCAATGGTGCAGACCCGGCGAGCCGCTTCGCCGTGTATCGCAACAACGTCCAGGGCTCACTGATCAATGCATTGGCGGACGCCTATCCGGTGGTCCGTCAGTTGGTAGGGGATGAGTTTTTCCGAGCCATGGCCGCCGTTCATGTGCAGACCTCAGCGCCCCGCAGCCCGTTGATGAATCGTTATGGCGCGGATCTGGCCGACTTTATCGAGGACTTCGAACCGGCGTTTTCCCTGCCATACCTGGCGGATGTCGCCCGTTTGGAAAGGTTGCGCACCGTCGCCTATCACGCCGCTGACGAACACCCTCTGGGCCATGAGCAGATCGCCGCAGCACTGGCCGACCCACCGTCCCTGGACGGGCTGTGCGTCACCTTGCATCCGTCCGTGCACCTGCTCGATTCAGCGTTCGCAGTCGTCGCGATCTGGGCGGCCCATCAGACGGACATGACGCTCGCCGAGATCGACCCGAACCAAGGGCAATGCGCATTGGTCCTGCGCAACGGCCTCGAGGTTGAAGTGTTTGCCCTCGACCGTGGCGCCTTCACCTTTATCCGCAACGTGCACAACGGCCAGCCGCTCGGGCAGGCGCTGGCCTGTGCCCCCACGTTCGACATCGCACAAACCCTGGCACTGCTGATCAGTCACGGCGCCATTACCCGTTTGCATCACGACAAGGTATCGCCATGAACAGCCCCGTCACTCGCGCCATTACCATGCTGGAGAAAATCCCCCACAGCCTGATCGCGTTTATTGCGCGGTTTTCCATCGCGGCGGTGTTCTGGAAATCCGGGCAGACCAAGGTCGAGGGCCTGGCCATCGACCTGATCGATGGCACCTTCCAGATCGGATGGCCGCACCTGGCCGACTCAACCATCCCATTGTTCAAGAGCGAATACGCCATCCCGCTGCTGTCACCGGAAATCGCCGCGCACCTCGCCGCGTTCGCCGAGCATTTCTTTCCGGTGCTGATCCTGCTGGGGTTTGCCACACGGTTTTCGGCGCTGGCGCTGCTGGGCATGACCCTGACCATTCAGCTGTTCGTCTATCCCGACGCCTACCCGACCCACGGCACCTGGGCAGCGCTATTGCTTTACCTGATGGCCCGCGGCCCCGGCGTGCTGTCCATCGATCACCTGATTGCCGTGTGGGAGCGAGCCCGCTCGCGATAGCGGTGGGTCCGTCAACAACTGTGCTGAGGCTGAGATTGCTATCGCGAGCAGGCTCGCTCCCACAAGGGTTGGGGTGATGCCTCGCTATTGCTGGAGTCGGTCAAGCGCCTCACCACTGCGCTTGAACCAGTCAATCAGATAATCGGCCAGCACCTGGGTGCGCTTGGGCAGGCCGCCCTGATAGGGGTGCACCAGGTACATCGGCATACGACGGGTCTGAAAATCCCGTAGGAGCCAGCACAGGCGTCCATCCGCCAATTCTTCATTCAACAGGTAGGACGGTAGCCGAGCGATTCCGGCACCCGCCAAGGCGGCTTTTTTCAGCAAGCTGTAGTGATTGCTGGCGAACGGACCCGACACCCGGACCCGCAGCAGCTCGTGTTGCTGGTGGTACAGCCACTCTTCCCGACCACTGTAGTGGCTGTTGAGCAGGCAGCGATGTTCAGCCAGGTCCTGGGGGGTTTGTGGTTCGCCATACTGATCGAGATAAGCCGGGCTGGCGCAGGTCATCTCGTGCCACGCCAGCAACGGCCGGGCGACCAATCGCTCATCGATGGCGGCGTCGGAGCGGATCGCCAGGTCGAAACCGTCCCGGGTCAGGTCGCGATAACCGTTGCTGAGCTCCAGTTCGATCTGCACGTTGGGGTACGTGTGGGCGAACTCCAGCAGCAGCCCTTCAAAAAAGGTTTCGCCCAACGACACCGGAACCGTCATACGCACCGGCCCGGAAATATCATCCTTCAAGCGGGCGAGAGCCTGACGCGCCCTTTCCACCTGAACCAGCAGTGCTTGGGCCTGGGGCAACAGGGCCGCTCCGGCCGCGGTAAGGCTCAGGCGTCGTGTGGTGCGCTGCAGCAACACCACCGAGAAGCGGCTTTCCAGCAGGCTGATGCGCTTGGACAACTGGCCCTTGCTGCACCCCAATTGCTGGGCCGCCAGGGTAAAACTGCCGGCCTCGATCAACACGGCGAACGCCGCCAGGTCGTCCATCTCGCTCACTGGATTGTTTCCAATAGAAAACCAAAGGTTGCCTATTAGCACGCTTATCAATGAAAAAAACCACTCTAAACTGCAATCTCGGTTAACCCACTGAGGAACAGTCCATGAAAATCCTGTTGATCGGCGCCAACGGCACCATCGGTTCGGCCATTGCCAACGAACTGTCGCCACGCCACGAAATCATTCGAATCGGCCGCAACAGCGGTGAACTGCACGTCGACATCAGCGACAGCGCCTCGATCCGCGCCCTCTTCGAAAAGACCGGCCCCTTCGATGCGCTGATCTGCGCCGCCGGCAGCGTCACGTTCGCACCGCTAGGCGATATGACCGAGGAAAGTTTCGCCCTCGGCTTGAAGGACAAGCTGATGGGCCAGGTCAATCTGCTGCTGATCGGCCGGGAATTCGCCAACGACGGCGCATCCTTCACCTTCACCACTGGTGTGTTGAGCCACGACCCGATCAAGAGCGGCGCTTCGGCGGCGCTGGTCAACGGCGCCTTGGACAGCTTCGTGCGGGCGGCGGCCATTGAGTTGCCACGGGGGCTGCGAGTCAACTCGGTGAGCCCGAACGTGCTGCTGGAGTCCATGGACAAATACGCCCCTTACTTCCGCGGCTACAAACCGGTACCGGCCGCCGATGTGGCGTTAGCCTACGCCAAGAGTGTCGAAGGACTACAAACTGGCCAGACCTTTCACGTGGGTTGAATAGCACTTTGCCTACGCTCCCGCTTGTGATGCGGGAGCAGTCTGAGTAACGTGGCGGCACCTGCCTGGAGACCCGATGATGCGTGCCGCCCGTTCCCTGTTGTGTGTTGCCCTCCTTCCCCTGTTCGCCGGCTGCCAACTGCTCGACGCTCCGCGCGAGAGCGCGTCCCACGCCGGCCAGACACGCATGCAAGGCGAACTCACGGCGGCCGACGGCAAGCTGGTGTTCCAGCCGTGCCAGGAACAACGCCGCTACATCGTCAACGACAGCGGCGGCACCAGCGTGCTGCAACAAGCTGCCGCCCTGGCCGATGAGCGCGGCAAGCTGTTCGCTGACGTGCGCGGCCATATCGTCTCCAGCGCCGCGGCGGGGGCCGACAGCCAATTGGACCTGGAGCAGTTGTATCGCCTGGAACGTTCGGGCACGGCCTGCGACGATGTCGACTTCAAGCGGCTGGTCCTGCACGCCGCCGGCCACGGTCCGGAGTGGAGCCTCAAGGCCAGCGGCAAAGGCCTCGTGCTCGAACGTGACGGCCAGCCTGCGCTGGCGGTGCCTTACGTTGAAGAGCAACTGGGGGACGGCCGTTTCGACCTGAGTACCGAAGCGAATGGCCAGAAAGTCGAACTGTGGGTCGCGCCACAGCGTTGCGTCGACAGCACCAGCGGCAGCGTCCAGCACATGAGTGCCGAGTTGCGGGTCAATGGCGTGGTTCAGCGCGGCTGCGCCTACTTTGGCGGTGCGCGTAACGACTGATTCACCGTGACAGGGGATTGCAGCATATAATCGCCGGTTTGAAGAACGCCCTGGCGCAGTTGTGCGTCCCGCGAACCGGATCCCGTCATGTTACGAATCACCGAACTCAAGCTGCCGATCGACCATCCCGAAGAAGACCTGCGCGCTGCCATCCTGCAGCGCCTGGGCATCGCCAGCGATGACCTGCTCGACTTCACCTTGTTCAAGCGCAGCTACGACGCGCGGAAAAAGTCTTCCGAACTGTGCTTCATCTACACCCTCGATCTGACGGTACGCGACGAAGCCGGCCTGCTGCGCAAGTTCGCCGACGACCGTAACGTCAACGAAGCGCCGGATGTCAGCTACAAGATGGTCGGCCAGGCACCGGCAGACCTGGGCGAGCGGCCGATCGTGGTCGGTTTCGGCCCGTGCGGCATCTTTGCCGCCCTGCTGTTGGCGCAGATGGGTTTCAAGCCGATCATCCTCGAACGCGGCCCGGAAGTGCGCCAGCGCACCAAGGACACCTGGGGCCTGTGGCGCAAAAGTGTGCTCAACCCCGAATCCAACGTGCAATTCGGCGAAGGCGGTGCGGGCACGTTTTCCGATGGCAAGCTCTACAGCCAGATCAAGGATCCGAAGTTCCTCGGTCGCAAGGTGCTGCACGAGTTCGTCAACGCCGGGGCGCCGGAAGAAATCCTCTATGTCAGCAAGCCGCACATCGGAACGTTCCGCCTGACAGGCGTGGTGGAAACCATGCGCGAGCAGATTCGCGCCCTCGGTGGCGAAGTGCGCTTCCAACAGCGGGTCACGGACGTATTGATCGAGGACGGCCAACTGGTCGGTGTCGAACTGGCCAGCGGTGAACGCATTCATTCCAGGCACGTGATCCTGGCCCTGGGCCACAGCGCCCGGGACACCTTCCGCATGCTCCACAGCCGGGGGGTGTACATGGAAGCCAAGCCATTCTCGGTGGGTTTCCGTATCGAACACCCGCAATCGCTGATCGACAGCGCGCGCCTGGGCAAATATGCCGGTCACCCGAAACTCGGCGCCGCCGACTACAAACTGGTGCACCACGCCAAGAACGGCCGTTCGGTGTACAGTTTCTGCATGTGCCCGGGCGGCACCGTGGTGGCGGCGACGTCCGAGCCGAACCGCGTCGTGACCAACGGCATGAGCCAGTATTCGCGCAACGAACGCAACGCCAACTCCGGCATCGTCGTAGGGATCACCCCGGAAGTCGATTATCCGGGCGGCCCACTGGCGGGGATCGAGCTGCAGGAACGCCTGGAATCCCACGCTTTCGTGCTCGGCGGCAGCAACTACGAAGCCCCGGCCCAACTGGTGGGCGATTTCATCGCCGGCAAACCGTCCACGGCACTGGGCAGCGTCGAACCTTCCTACAAGCCCGGGGTTTCGCTGGGTGACCTGGCCCTTGCCCTGCCAGACTTCGCCATCGAAGCCATCCGCGAAGCCCTGCCGGCCTTCGAGAAACAGATTCGCGGCTACTCGCTGCACGACGCCGTGTTGACCGGGATCGAAACCCGTACCTCGTCGCCGCTGCGCATCACCCGCAACGAGTCGCTGCAGAGCCTGAATGTGAAGGGCCTGTTCCCGGCCGGTGAAGGCGCCGGTTACGCGGGCGGGATACTATCGGCGGGCGTGGACGGGATCCGCATCGCCGAAGCGGTGGCGCGGGATATCCTCGGCCTGGAAGGCTGATCTCCTTTCAAGTGCGCACCGCCATCCCCTATGGGAACGAGCATCTGTAGGAGCAAGGCTCTGTGGGAGCAAGGCTTGCCCGCGACAATAGCGCCTCGGTAGCAAGATAAACCGAGGCGTATGCATCGCGGGCAAGCCTTGCTCCCACAGGGCTCACTCCCGCAGGGATTCCCAGTGTCCGGAAGGTCTCAGATATTGACCCGCAGCACCGTCTCCGGCAACGCCTCGCCGCGCTCCGCACTCGCCGCCACGGCGTTCATCAGCCCATCCAACTCATACCCCTGGGCCTTGAGCCACACCGGGTCGTAATACGTCGTGGCATAACGCTCTCCGCCGTCGCACAGGATCGCCACGATCGACCCTGTCTCACCGGCCTCCACCATCCGCTTCGCCGCGACCAGCGCACCGATCAGGTTGGTGCCGCTGGATCCGCCGACCCGTCGTCCCAATCGCTGGGCCAGGTAATGCATGGCAGCCAGCGACAAGGCGTCCGGGACCTTGACCATCGCGTCAATGACTTTTGGCAGGAACGACGCCTCGACCCGTGGCCGGCCGATCCCTTCGATCCGCGAGCCACACTCCAGGCGCAGGCTGGCATCGCCGCTGCGGTAGTAGTCGAAAAATACCGAACGCTCGGCGTCGGCGCACAGTACGCGGGTACAGTGCTGCCGATAGCGTACATAGCGACCCAGGGTAGCGGTGGTCCCCCCGGTCCCCGGACTGGAAATCAGCCAGCTCGGCTCCGGGTGCTGCTCGAAACGCATCTGGTGGAAGATCGACTCGGCAATGTTGTTATTGGCCCGCCAGTCCGTGGCGCGCTCGGCGTAGGTGAACTGGTCGATGAAGTGCCCGTCATGCTCACGGGCAAGCCGCTCGGACTCGGCGTAGATCTGCGTAGGATCGTCCACCAGATGGCTCTGGCCACCATAGAAAGCGATCTGCGCGATTTTTTCCCGGGAAGTCGTCGCCGGCATGACCGCAATGAACGGCAGGCCCAGCAATCTGGCGAAATAGGCTTCGGAAATGGCCGTCGAGCCACTGGAAGCCTCGATTACCGGGGCGCCGGGCTTGAGCCAGCCATTACACAGCGCATAGAGAAACAGCGAACGAGCCAGGCGATGCTTGAGACTGCCGGTGGGATGGCTGGATTCATCCTTGAAGTACAACTCGATGCCCGGAAAACCCGGCAGCGGCAGCGGTATCAGATGCGTATCGGCACTGCGCTGGAAATCAGCCTCAATGATGCGAATCGCTTCGCGTGCCCACTGACGGTGGTCGTTCATGTGTGTTCTCGCAGGAATAGGCGGGGAAAGCCTGGCGCTCAGGACTGGATATGGGAAAAACCAGTCACAAGCTTAGGAAAAAACCGACATCACGCACAGGTACAGCTAAGGTCCAATATGCCCTGCAACTGCCCGACCACCTCGCCGGTCTTGTAACGACATATAACAAAAAAGAATATAACTTTTGTTTTAACAACTAACAGTACGGGTTAGGGTGTAGCCACTTTTGATTGACCCATGGAGAGCGATCGTGCCTCTACGTAATTCCCTGACACGTTTTTTCCAGCTGGAGGCTGCCAGTGGCCTGCTGTTGATTGCCGCTGCGGTGCTGGCCCTGATCATCAACAATTCGCCCCTTTCCTGGTTGTACGGCGGCCTGCTGGATACCCCCGTGGCGGTCCAGGTCGGCGCATTGAAAATCGCCAAGCCGCTACTGTTGTGGATCAACGATGGCCTGATGGCGATGTTCTTCCTGCTCATTGGCCTGGAAGTCAAACGTGAAGTGCTCGACGGACAATTGTCCAAGCCTTCGCAAATCGTCCTGCCGGGAGCAGCGGCGATTGGCGGCATGGTGGTGCCCGCGCTGATCTACTGGTATCTCAACCGTGACAATCCGGCGGCCCTTTCGGGCTGGGCCATCCCCACGGCCACCGACATCGCCTTCGCCCTCGGGGTGCTGGCCTTGCTGGGCAAACGGGTGCCGGTTTCACTCAAGCTGTTCCTGATGACCCTGGCGATCATCGACGACCTGGGCGCCATTATCATCATCGCCATTTTCTACTCCGGCGCCCTGTCGACCTTGTCGCTGATGCTGGCGGCCGGTTGCATCGCCGCACTGGTGGCGATGAACCGGATGGGCGTGGTCAGGCTCGGCCCCTACATGATCGTCGGCCTGATTCTCTGGGTCTGCGTGCTCAAGAGCGGGGTTCATGCCACCCTGGCCGGGGTCACGCTGGCGTTCTGCATTCCGTTGCGCACGAAAAACGCCGAAACCTCGCCGCTGTTGACCCTGGAACATGCCCTGCATCCATGGGTGGCCTACGGCATCCTGCCGCTGTTCGCCTTCGCCAATGCCGGCCTGTCCCTGAGCGGTGTCACCGTCGAAAGCTTCACCCACCACGTGCCGATGGGCATCGCGATCGGCCTGTTGCTGGGCAAGACCGTCGGCGTGTTCGGCCTGACCTGGCTGGCCGTGAAAATCGGCATCGCCAATCTGCCCCTGGGCGCCAATTGGGGTCAGATACTGGGGGTGGCGATCCTGTGCGGGATAGGTTTCACCATGAGCCTGTTCGTCGGCTCCCTGGCCTTCGAGCCCGGCGTCAGCGAGTATGCCGGCATGGACCGGATGGGCATCCTCACGGGGTCAATCCTCGCGGCACTGCTGGGCTACGCAGTGGCAGCGGCGGCCAGTCGCAAGCCTTCCGCACTGTCCTCCTGATACGCCCGCGCAAGAAGGGATCGCTGTATCGCGATCCCTTCTTGTTGAAGCAAACGCTATCCCTCTGTGGGAGCGAGGCTGCTCGCGATAGCGTCGGCACATCCACATTTATTCAGCTGACCCACCGCTATCGCGAGCAGGCTCGCTCCCACAGGGGAACGCGTACGCTCAAAAAAAACGGCGCTTCTCCCAGTGGAAGAAGCGCCGCTTTCTTGAGCACATTGAAACCAGAGAAACGCTTACCCAATCAGCTTAGTGCGATACGCGACTCGTCCCACCCACAGTGGAAATACGAACCCGCTCACCCACACGGAACACTTCGTTTTCCTGAACCTGTTGCACGTAGGCGCGCATGCTGCCGTCGTCTTCGCGAACGGTGATTTCCACGCCCTGGGTGCGGGTCAGGCCTTCTTCGGTGGCGGAACCGATCAGACCACCCGCCACGGCACCGATAACGGCAGCGACGATACTGCCGCGACCACCACCGACGGCGCTACCGCCCACGCCACCCACCACCGCACCGGCGGCACCGCCAATCGGGGTCTTGGTGCCTTCGATCTTGACCGGACGCAGGGATTCGATGGTCCCCATGCGAATGGTCTGCACGCGACGCGCTTCGTCACGGGAGTAAGAGTCACCGGTCAGGCTCGACTGACAGCCAGTGAGCAACACCGCCATCGTGGAAAAAGAAGCAACCAGCAAAACAGACTTACGCATAGCATCAACTCCAAAAGACAGGGAACTATTAAACTCCGCAGCTTGACGCCTGTCACGGCCTGGCCGGGATAAAATTGTTTTCATTCAGGTGGGATACAGGCGCACCCGAAAAATTCATCCAACAGTAGCGCCAATTTCCGAAACCTGCGTCATCGGCTCAAGGATTTTGCATGGATTATTTCATCATCGTCGCAACCACCATCGCCGGTCTGTACTTTCACGGGTGGTTGTACGTGCGGATCAAACGCTGGATGGACCGCGATCTGGCACTGTCGTTGGCGGGGCAGGACGAGCGGAAGAAAACCTACATGCTGCAACAACTGGCCCGCTCCCGAGAACAAGGGATCAAGCGCCGGGACCTGCCGCAATGGCTTCAAGCCGCTGCGACAGGTTATGCCGGTGCTAAGGCGCCAGACGCTCGCAAGTCCAGTCCGCCCCTTGCAGACGGTAATTGAGGCGATCATGAAGACGACTCGGGCGACCTTGCCAGAACTCGATGCGCTCGGGCAGTAAGCGATAACCACCCCAATGCTCCGGACAGTGGGGCTGGCTATCGCTGAAGCGTTGTTCGGTGGCCTTGAGCAAGTCTTCCAGCTCACCACGACCGGCAATCACACGGCTCTGGGGAGAGGCCCAGGCACCGAGACGACTGCCCAGGGGCCGAACCTGGTAATAGGCGTCCGATTCTTGCGCCGTGACCTTCACCACCTTGCCCTCGATACGCACCTGACGCTCCAGGGTCGGCCAGAAAAACGTCATGGCCGCGAACGGATTCGCGACCAGTTGCTGGCCCTTGGCGCTGTCGTAATTGGTGAAGAACGTAAAGCCCTGGGCATCCAACCCCTTGAGCAACAGGATCCGGCAGTGAGGACGGCCATCGGCATCTACCGTGGCCAGGGTCATGGCGTTTGCCTCCACCGGGGCCTGCTCGGTTTTCACCGCTTCGGCGAACCATTGGTGGAACAGCGCGAATGGCTCGGCCGGGGCTTGCGCCTCGGTCAGGCCATCGCGAGTGTAGTCGCGGCGCATATCAGCCAGCGTTTGGGTCATGGCGCACTCCTTGTGGTTCGCCCATCACTGTTTGGGGGTGTCGGCTGCCGCGACTTTCTTCGCATCGGTGGCGGCCTTGGCCGGTTCAGGCTTCTTCGCCGGGGAGGCCTTCTTGGCCGGGGCTTTCTTCGCTGGAGCCTTGGTGGCGGCTTTCTTGGCCGGCGCCTTTTTAGTGGCCGTGGCCGCGGCTTTCTGGGTCGTAGGCGCTGGGACAGCTGGCTTCACATCCTGGGCGGCCACCAGCGTAACCGGTGCCGGGGCCGGCAAGTTGTATTTACCGACCAGTGCCACCAAGGTGTTTTGCGGCGTCACCAGCAATTCCACGCGGCGGTTCAAGGCGCGACCTTCAACGCTGTCGTTGGCTGCACGCGGCTCCACAGAGCCCATGCCTCGCATCATCAGGCGATCACGTTGCAGCCCACTGAGACGAAAAATCGCCGCCACGGACTGGGCACGTTCCTGGCTGAGTTTCAGGTTCGTTGGCGCAGCGCCCGAGGTGTCGCCGTGACCAAGAATCAGCACGGCGGATTTCGGATCGGCTTCCAGGACCTTCGCCACGCGAGTAAACGGCCCAAGGGTCACCGGCAGCAGCATGGCCGGACGATCCGGGTTGAAGGAACTGTCCACGGGGGCCGTGACCACCAGGACGTTGTCGCGACGCTCCAGCTGGAACTTGCTGCCCTCGATGGCGGTGCGCAGCTTTGGCTCGTAATCGTCGAGCCAGGCCTGGGTGACTTTCGGATCGGGCAACGGTGCCGCCTTGGCGGCTTCCTGCTCCTTGCCGCCGAACGGCCACCACCACTTTCCACCGCTTGGCGTTTCGGCCTTGGCAACAGGCGTCGGGGCCTTCGCTACAGGCTTGGCCTCAGCCTTGACCTGGTCTTTTGCCACAGCGTCGTTGGCTGCATCATCGGAGGAGAACGGCCACCACCAGTGGCTGGCGCTCTCGGCCTTGGCCTGCGGCGCGACGGCAGCAGGCTTCAGGGGAGCCGCTGGCACCGCCTCTTTGACCGCTGCCTGGTCGGAAGAACCAAACGGCCACCAGCCACTGCCGCCCTTGGCATCATTTTGTGGAGTTTGCGCGCAACCGGTGATCGCGAAGCACAGCGCCAGAGCGAGGGATTTATTCGATAACATTGGATATCCACAAAATGATGTAAATGAAAAATACAGGCCCCTGCGCGGGACGCATAAACAGACGCTTTGAAACCGAAAAGAACACCAGGTTCCGATGGCGCCCCTCCCAAGAACGTTTTACAGACAAGTGGCAAGCACCCGCGCCAGATTCTGCGCACGCGGATCCATCAGTACGTAAGGCCCCAGCGTGTTTGTCACGAAGCCAAACGCCACGTCATGCTCCGGATCGGCAAACCCGATGGAGCCACCGGCCCCCGGATGACCGAATGCCCGCGGGCCCAGGCCGTAGGTGGCGTTCGGCACATCCGGCTGGTCCAACATGCAGCCCAGGCCGAACCGGGTCTGGGTCAGCAACGTCTTGTCCTCGCCAATGCTGTGCTGACGGGTCAGCTCATCGAGCATTTCACCTTCCAGCAGACTGCCATCCAGCAGACCGGCGTAGAACCCGGCGATGCTGCGGGCATTACCGTGGCCGTTGGCAGCCGGTTGCTGCATGCGCCGCCACTCGGGCTTGTTGGTGCTGGTCAGGACCGAAGGCGGATTGGTGAAGGCTCGGGTGGTCATGGCGGTGGGTTCGCGCATCGTCACCTGGAGCAGGCGTTGTGCTGCCGCATCGCCGACGTTGCCTTTGCCGCGGGCGATATGAGCCACGCGGTGGAACTCCTGGTCCGCGAGACCGACGTGGAAATCCAGGCCCAACGGTTTGGCCACCCGTGCCACGATGGATTCTCCTGGGCCTCGACCGTCCGCCCTGCGCAACAGCTCGCCGACCAGCCAGCCGTAGGTGATCGCGGCATAACCATGGCCATCGCCCGGTGTCCACCAAGGGGTTTCGGCAGCCAGGGCATTGACCATCGTGTTCCAGTCATACAAGGCTTCAGGCGCCAGCAACTCACGCAACGCCGGTAATCCGGCCTGATGGCAGAGCAATTGGCGCAGGGTTATGGACTGCTTGCCCGCCGCCGCAAATTCGGGCCAGTACCGGGCGACCGGGGCGTCCAGTTGCAACTTGCCCTCGGCCACCAGTTGCAGGGCAGCGACGGCAGTGAAGGTCTTGGTGCAGGAAAACAGATTGGCGATGGTATCGCTGTGCCAGGCTTCATGACCGTCCTTGTCAGCCGTACCGGCCCACAGATCGATCACCGTCCGGCCGCCGACCTGGATGCACAGCGCCGCGCCGCGCTCCTGGGGATCATCGAACAGCGCGGCGAACGCTTCGCGTACCGCCTCGAACTGAAGCTCATAATGGCCTTGAATCTGCACCCGCAACTCCTTTGAAACAAAGACTTTCTCAAGTGGCCGCATTGTTTCAGCCATTGGTGGTTTTGGAAACCACCATGGGACGGCTGGCCAAGCCAACACTGACTTGTGGCAAGAAAGCTTGCTCCAGCGTCACAGGGACCGTGCCGTCGATATCAGGAAATTTCCCGCCGAAACGGCGGCAACGCATTGAGGATCGCCTTGCCGTAGCGTTGGGTCACCAGTCGACGATCGAGCAAAGTGATGGTGCCGCGGTCTTCTTCGGTACGCAGCAGACGGCCGCAGGCCTGGACCAGTTTCAGCGAGGCATCCGGCACGGAGATCTCCATGAATGGATTGCCGCCGCGGGCTTCGATCCATTCGGCCAATGCCGCTTCCACCGGGTCGTCCGGGACCGAGAACGGGATCTTGGCGATCACCACGTGCTCGCAATAGGCACCGGGCAGGTCCACCCCTTCGGCAAAGCTCGCCAGGCCGAACAGCACGCTGGAGTCCCCGCCATCGACCCGCGCCTTGTGCTTGTTCAGGGTCTCCTGCTTCGACAGGTTGCCCTGGATGAACACCTGCTTGCGCCAGTCACGGTCAAGGCCGTCAAACACGTCCTGCATCTGTTTGCGCGAGGAAAACAGCACCAGGGTGCCCCGCGAGCCCTCCACCAGTTCCGGCAGGTCACGGACGATCGCAGCGGTGTGCGCGGCGGCGTCCCGTGGATCGGCCTTCAGATCCGGCACCCGCAACACACCGGCGTCGGCGTGATGGAACGGACTCGGGACCACGGCGGTCACGGCGGTTTTCGGCAGGCCGGCACGCATGCGGAAGCGATCGAAGGTGCCCAGCGCGGTCAGGGTGGCGGACGTCACCAAAGCCCCGTAGGCCACGTTCCACAGATTGCGACGCAGCATGTCCGCCGCCAGGATCGGGCTGGCATTGACCTCGATATCGAACAGCGAACCGCTTTCGGCCAGGGTCAGCCAGCGCGCCATCGGCGGGTTGTCCTCCGGGTCTTCAGTGGTGAAGGCCGTCCACAGCTCCCAGTTGCCCTGGGAGCGGGACAACAGGCTGCCGAACAGCGGGTACCACTCCTCGGCCTGGTTGCTGGCGATACCGATATTGACCTCGCCATCCATCCCTTCCTTGAGCAGGTCGGTCAGGCGCGTGAACAGATCGGTCAGGCGGGCGAAGCCCTTCTTCAGCTCGATGCCCATTTCACGCATGTGCTCGGGGATGATGCCGCCGACGAAACGATGGCGTGGCCGCTCGCGACCCTCGACATCCTCACCCGGCTTGAAGTCGGCCACCTGCTCGCAGGCGGTGAACATGAACTGCTGGTTCGTCTTGATCTCCCGCGCCAGCTCCGGCACTTGCTCGATGAACTTGCCCAGGTCGCCCGGCAGTGGATGCTGGGCCAACAGCTTGGTGAGATTCTTGGCGGTGGTTTCCAGCCAGTCGGCGGTGGAACGCAACCGCGTGTAATGGGCGAAGTGGCCGATGGCCTTGTCCGGCAGGTGGTGGCCTTCGTCGAATACGTAGATCGTATCGCGCGGGTCCGGCAGCACCGCGCCACCGCCCAGGGCCAGGTCGGCCAATACCATGTCGTGGTTGGTGACGATGACGTCGACCTTGCCCATGCCCTCGCGGGCCTTGTAGAAGGCGCACTGGCCGAAGTTCGGGCAATGACGGTTGGTGCACTGGCTATGGTCGGTGGTCAGACGCGCCCAGTCGGCATCTTCCAGGGTGGTGGGCCAGCTGTCGCGGTCGCCGTCCCACTTATTGCCAGCCAGTTTCTCGATCATGCTGGTAAACAGCTTCTGGCTGGCCTCATCGACTTCGATCTTGAAGCCTTCTTCCTCGAACAACTGGGCCGTGGCCGTCTGTGCCTGGCCTTCCTGCAGCAACATGTCGAGCTTGGACAGGCACATGTAGCGCCCCCGCCCCTTGGCCAGTGCAAAGCTGAAGTTCAACCCGCTGTTGCGCATCAGGTCGGGCAGGTCCTTGAAGACGATCTGCTCCTGCAGGGCGATGGTGGCCGTGGCGATGACCAGGCGCTTGCCGGCGGCCTTGGCCGTCGGGATCGCCGCCAGGCTGTAGGCAACGGTCTTGCCGGTACCGGTACCGGCCTCCACCGCCACGACGGCGGGATCGCCGCCGCGCCGCCCTTCGTCATCGGTGGCGATGTCCCCCAGGACTTTCGTCACTTCGGCGATCATCAGGCGCTGGCCATAACGCGGCTTGAGGCTCTTGGCTTCGAGAAAACGCGAATAAGCGCCCTGGATCGTGGTTTTGAGTTCGGTGCTGATCATGAATGTCGGGCGCTAAAAACGCTGGATAAATTTTCAGTGGTTCGGATCGGCGGCTATCATACCCCGCTAATGAATCCTGCGCAGAACGGAGTAACTCAATGACACCCTTTGCTTTCATTTACACCCTGCATTTGCTGGCGGCCCTGGTCTGGGTCGGCGGTATGTTCTTCGCCTGGATGATCCTGCGCCCCGCCGCAATGGCGGCGCTTGAGGGCCCTGCCCGGCTGAAACTGTGGGTAGAAGTGTTTCAACGTTTTTTCATCTGGGTCTGGGTGGCGGTGGTGCTTTTGCCGATCAGCGGCGTCGGCCTGATCCATGTGCGCTTCGCCGGTTTCGAAACGGCACCGCGTTACGTACAGGTCATGATGGGGCTGTATGTGGTGATGACGGCGCTGTTCATCCGTATCCAGAGCCTGCAGTTGCCGGCATTGCGTAGCGCCGTGACGGCGCAGGACTGGCCGACCGCTGCGTCGACCCTGGGGAAAATCCGCAAGCTGGTGGGAATCAATCTGCTGATCGGATTGCTGGTGGTGGCGATTGCCGCGGCCCGGCCGATGTTCTGAAGACTGCGTCCAGCCCCTGTGGGAGCGAGCCTGCTCGCGATAGCGTCCGGTCAGTTAGCCCTGATGTGACTGATGGATTGCTATCGCGAGCAGGCTCGCTCCCACAGGGTTTATTTCCTGGACTTAGAATCGTTGCACGGTCACTGTGCCCGCCGCTCCGGCAGGCCCAGGCTGGCCAGCGGCTCCGGGGTGGCCACTTTTACCGCCGTCGGCGGTGTAGACGAAACAGCCCTTGGGCTTGCCGCCGACGCCGGGCTTGCCACCGGGACCCGCCGCGCCACCGGCTCCGCCATCGACCACGACCTTGATCTGCTCGGCGGGGTAATCACGGGGCAGTTCGAGACGCACCAGCGCACCGGCCGCCCCCGGCTGGCCATCGCTGCCATTGCTGCCATCGGCACCACGCCCGGCCGAACCCCAGGTGCAACCCGGGGCCTGCCCGTTGGCACCGTCGAGGCCCACATAACCTGGCGCACCCGTGCCGCCACGGGCATCCACCGACAGCACCGGCGCATTCAACGCATTGAAACGCAGGTTGAGATCGCGTCCCGGCCGCGCAGCTTTCGTATAGGTGCCCGGCGCGCCGCGGGAAGTGATCTGGCTGCCATCCGCCAGTTCAGCCTGGGTAACGCTCATTGCCAGCGGCTGCTGCGAAGGCACGATGGCGATCCGCGCCTCGCGCCCCAGGTGCAATTGGCCGATGGACAATTGAGTGACGTTCGACGGCACCAGCAACGTGGCGTAATCGGCCACGTCCAGCCGCTCCAGGGTCAGGGTACTGGCGGTATTGGGCAGACGCATCAACGAGTGGGTTTCTACCTGGAGTACTTGAGCGCAAGCCCATGGGCACACAAGGGCAGCGAGCAGACACAATTTACGCATGGGAGGCCTCTGCGGCGATCGGAAGGGTTTGCAGATGGAAGATGCCGAACAGCAGCACTCTGAGGCGTTCACGACCGGGAGAAGGCAAGCCACGAAAACCGGCCCTGAACAGCAGCAGCTCAAGCAAATGGACCGCCAGTAACAGCGCCCCGGCGAGGTTGACCAGCACATGCAGCGGATGGACAAACGGCACGACCAGGTTGACCAGCACAACCAGCCAGAACAACAGGGTCAACAAGCGCCCCAGCCCCCAAAACACCTTCATACGCCCCCGGTGAACATTATTCTTTGCACGCACAGTAACGGCTTGCGCGCTGGTTAAGCCAGAGGGCGGAGCAAATTTAATCTATGTGACAAGAGCCCAGGTATGGGCTGCAAAGCTTGCCGTGGCGAGCATACTTCCCCGCCACGGCAAGCCCTCCATGACTGGAGGTTCAGCGGTTTATCTTGATTTCAGTGCGACGGTTCATGGCGCGTCCATCGGCGGTTTTATTGTCGGCTACCGGCTGACTCTCACCGGCACCGGCCACCGAGACGAAACTGGCGCGAGGCACGCCGCTTTCGACCAGGTATTGCACCACGGAATTGGCCCGTTTCTCCGACAGTCGCTGGTTGTAGGCATTGCTGCCAACGCTGTCGGTGTGACCGGTCACCCGAAGCTGTGCAGTAGACGACTCCTGTTTCAGACGGGTCGCGACGCCACTCAGCACCTCTTTATCGGCCGCCGTCAACGTGGACTTGTTGAATTCGAAATGCACATCGCGAACCACGATGGTTTCCTCTTTGACGACAACCGGCTCCTCGGCCATCGGCGCCGGGACGGGCGGCGGGCAACCGTCTGCGTCGACTTGCACGCCTTTCGGGGTGCCCGGGCACTTGTCACGGCTGTCGGGCACACCATCGCCGTCTTCATCACCGTCTCCGTGCACCCAGCAATAGGCTGCGGCCATGCTGCCGGCGAACAGCGCACCGTAGCCGGCCCAGGAGGTGCTTTCAGTGGCGCCCAATCCCGCACCAACCACGCCGCCGACGGCCGCACAGGTCGGCCAGTCGGTTTTTTGCAAACCTGCGCAACCAGTCAACACACCGGTTAGCAGAACCAGGGGTAACGCTGTCCGAACTATGCTCATCAGGTTTCTCCTTGAGGGATCGGCTTTGCACCGATTCTGGGGAGTAAAGACCCGAGTTCGGATCTGCGCCAGCACCGCGCTATCGCGGATTTTGCCCAGTGTTTGCGGCCGTTCGGCACGTTTTAATGCAAACCGCTCTAGGCCACGTTGTCCAGGCAGGCTATCGTGGCGGTTCTGATCGAGGAATCTCAATGACCGTTGCCATTTCATCGCGCACGCCCCAGCAAGCACTGGCCGCCGTGCTTGACCGTTACGCCCCGCGAAAACTGCTGTTGATCGGTGCCAGCAGCTTTCCCGCACTCGAGGCGTTCCAGCAGGCGCATCCCGACACCGAAGTGGTCCAGGTCGCTCCCGGCCCGCTGCCGGTGGAGGTGGCCGGACAGCGCTTCGACCTGGCCCTGGCAGTCGATTGCCTGGAACATGTGCCCAAGCGCGACGGTCTGAAACTGCTGGGCGGTATCCGTAATCTCAACGCCAGCCGTATCGCCGTGTTGGCTGATCTCAACGCCTGTGGCTGGCAAGAAACGGACTTCTTTTCCCTGGCCCTGCAAGCCAGCGAGCGGTTCCAGCGCGAAGAACAGGTGCTGACCCTGTTCACCTACGATCTGCTTGAATACAAACAAGTCCCCGATTGGCTCAATTCACGTTTTTGGGCCAACCCCGAAAACTTCGGAAAATACTGGTGGTAGCTGTGAACACAAGCCTGCACGCAACCATTTGTCCCTGCGGCAGTGGCAACCCGTTGAACGGCTGCTGCGGCCATTACCACGACGGGCACCCGGCTCCTTGCGCCGAAGCCCTGATGCGCTCGCGCTACAGCGCCTATGTGCTGGGGCTGGTGGATTACCTGGTGGACACCACCTTGCCCGCCCAGCAGGCGGGTCTCGATCGCCTGTCCATCACTGAGTGGAGCAGCAAAAGCACCTGGCTGGGGCTCGAGGTGGAAAGCAGCGAGGTGTTCGGTGGGCAGCCGGAGCATGCCTTTGTCACCTTCACCGCGCGTTGGCACGATGGCCAGGGAGAACACAGCCACCGCGAACAGTCGTCGTTCGTACAGAACAGTGGGCGCTGGTACTTCATCGACCCGACCGTGCCGGTCAAGACCGGACGCAACGACAGTTGCCCGTGCGGCAGCGGGCACAAATTCAAGAAATGTTGTGCAGGCTACTTCGCTCGCTGATTTCGGAAACGTCCGACGCTTGCCCCTTTATCAGCGGGCTAGAATGGAATCAGAGGCGCGGACATGACCCATTCATTACACACGCTACGCATCACCTGCCTGTTACTGTTTATCGGGCTCGGTGGCTGTGCATCCTGGCAAACCGACGAAGCATCCGAGCCGCAGGTGCACCTGGTCAAGGTCGAGGTGGTGCGAGCCCGGCTGCTGGAACAGCGGTTCATGCTGCATTTGCGAGTCGACAACCCTGGCGACAGCGACCTGACCGTGCGCGGCCTGACCTACCGGATCCATCTGGGCGACCTGTTGTTGACCGAAGGTGAGCATGAGCACTGGTTCACAGTCCCTCCCGGGCAAAGTGGCTATTTCAAGATACCGATCCGCACCAACCTGTGGCCGCAGGTGCGGGAAGTGGTGAAACTGCTGGAGAAACCTCGCCAACAGATCCCCTATCGTCTGGAAGGTGAGCTGGAAACCGGATTATTCATCGCCCACTACGTGCACCTGAAACGCAATGGCGTGATAATCGCCGCCGATTTTATTGCGGAGTAACCCCGATGACCCAGCAACCCCACGTTCACGGCCCTGATTGCAACCACGATCACGACCATCACCACGATCATGACCACGGCCACGTCCACGGTCCGAACTGCGGCCACGCCCATCAGGAGCCGGTGCGCAACGCCTTGAAGGATGTCGGCCGCAACGACCCTTGCCCCTGCGGCAACGGCAAGAAATTCAAGAAGTGCCACGGGGCTTGATGGCTGCGGCGGAGCGTGTCTTCGCCGGTTGAATCGTCAGCGCGAGCAGGCTCGCTCCTACAGGAATCAGGACAGGCGTCAGATGTGTGAACGCCGCAGATCCCCTGTGGGAGCGAGCCTGCTCGCGATGAGGCCGACACAGCCTCGTCAGCCCGCCTCCAGAATCCGTTTCACACTGACCACCGTCGCATACTCGCCATGCAGGTTGCCCAGGGACATGGCGTGCACCTCATCGGCCGAACGGGCCCGGCCGAAATAGTCGGCCTTGTCGAACGTGAAACAGGCGTCCTCGGCCACCCAGGTCTCGAAACCCAGGTTGCCCGCCGTACGCGCCGTGGACTCCACCGAGTTGTTCGTCGCCACGCCGACGATCACCAGTTGTCCGATCCCTGCCTGGCGCAAGTCAGCCTCCAGGTGAGTGGCGCAGAACGCGTCCGGCACGTCCTTGTGGATCAGCCACTCCCCTTCCTGCGGTTCGAACCGCTCCTGGACTTCCACTCCCTGCTGCCCTGGCCAGAACACCGAATCCGGCGAGCGGGACAGGTGATGGACATGGATCACCGTCCGCGCCGAATCTCGCCAGAAAGCCAGCAGTTCGAGCATGCGCAGCTCTGCCTTGGGGTTGTTGCGAGGACCGAGCCTGGGATGCAGGATGCCTTTCTGTTGATCGATGAGGATCAACGCTGCATTGTTCGCTAGCGCCATGTCTACTGCTCCATTCCGTTTTTCGCTTGCCCGGCCATTGAATTTCCCCCACTGGAACATCACCTCCTTCCACAGGCAAGCCTTCGGGCAAAAGAGGACAACTTCCTGCCGTCGTTTGTTGTCCATCCATCACGCTGTCTTATCTGGAGCCATCCATGATCGACTTGTATTACTGGACCACCCCCAACGGCCATAAAATCTCGCTGTTTCTCGAAGAGGCCGGCCTGCCCTACAAGGTACATCCGGTCAACATCGGCCAGGGCGAGCAATTCAAGCCGGACTTCCTGAAGATCGCCCCCAACAACCGCATCCCGGCCATTGTCGACCTGGAGCCCGCCGACGGTGGCGAACCGATCTCGCTGTTCGAGTCGGGCGCGATCCTGCTGTACCTGGCGGAAAAAACCGGTCGTTTCATTCCACAGGACCTGCGCGGACGGCAGGAAGTCCTGCAATGGCTGTTCTGGCAGATGGGCGGCCTGGGGCCGATGGCCGGGCAGAACCATCACTTCAGCCGGTTCGCTCCGGAAAAGATTCCCTACGCGATCAAGCGCTACGTCGATGAAACCGCCCGCCTGTATGGCGTGCTGGATCGACGCCTGGCGGACCGCGATTTTGTGGCAGGTAGCGAGTACAGCATCGCCGACATGGCGATCTACCCCTGGACGGTCTCCCATCAATGGCAGAGCCAGCGGCTGGAGGATTTCCCGAACCTGCAGCGTTGGTTCAATCGCATCAAGGAGCGCCCGGCCACGGTAAGGGCCTATGCGCTGGTGGATAAGATCAATCCACCGAAGCCCTGAGCAACCTGTGGCAAGGGGGATTTATCTGTGGCGAGGGGATTTATCCCCTCGCCACAGAAAACCAGGCGTACCGCCGAGTACGGAGTTTCATCGCCAAATCAACAAATAACCCCCGCCCCCGCTTGCGCGGCCCTCTCCTGCTCACTAACGTAGCGCCTTTATTTGCCGCCCCCCTCCCGCAGGAGCTTTGTCATGGCCTCGCCAGCCTCTAATTTCTTCTTCCCCCGGCTCGGCGTTGCCGCCGCCGTGGCCAGCGTGCTCGGCTTGAGCGGTTGCCAGGCCTGGAATACCCAGGACACTGTCCCTCCGACTTCCGGCGTGCAACCACTCAAGGGGCTGGCGCAGAACGTCTCGGTTCGGCGCAATGCCATGGGCATGCCGCTGATCGAAAGCAACAGCTTCCATGATGCGTTGTTCGCCCTCGGCTACGTCCACGCCAGCGACCGCATCACCCAGATGGTGACCCTGCGCCTGCTGGCCCAGGGTCGGCTGGCGGAAATGTCCGGGGCCGAACGGCTGGACGTCGACCGCTACATGCGTGCGGTCAATCTGAAGAAAAGTGCCGACGAGCTGTACAAGGCCTCTTCGCCGCGGCTCAAGCGCTTCTTCGAAGTCTATGCCCGCGGCGTCAACGCCTACCTGTTCCGCTACCGCGACAAACTGCCGTCGGACCTGGCCGCCACCGGTTACAAGCCCGAATACTGGAAACCGGAAGATTCGGCGCTGATGTTCTGCCTGCTGAACTTCAGCCAGTCGGCCAACCTGCCGGAAGAAATCGCGGCCCTGGTCATGGCCCAGACGGTCAGCCAGGACAAACTGGCCTGGCTGAACCCGTCCTACCCGGACGAACCCCTGCCCCAAGGCGAAGCCGACAAGTTCCAGGGTGTCCGGCTCAACGGCCAGATCCCAGGCCTGAACGAAATCAATAACGCCACCCGCCAGTTGACCGAACTGAACCTGCTGGGCGCCACGTCTTCGAACAGTTGGGCCATGGCGCCGCAACGCAGCCGCAACGGCAAGAGCCTGCTGGCGAGCGACAGTCATGGACCGCTGAGCGTGCCGTCGCTGTGGAGTGTGGTGCAGATCCGCGCGCCCAAGTATCAGGCCGCCGGGGTCTCCGTGGCTGGCATTCCCCTGATTCTGGCGGGCTACAACGGTGACGTGGCCTGGAGCATGACCAACGTGCAGGGGGACAACCAGGACCTGTTCCTGGAGAAAATCCGACGCCAGGGCAACGGCTTGTCCTACGAGGTCAACGGCAAATGGCAGCCAGCGACGGTGCGCAACGAAACCTACTTCATCAAAGGTCAGCGGTCGATTCGCGAAGCCGTGTACGAAACCCGTCATGGCCCACTGCTCAACAGCGTCCAGGGGCCGGCCATGGCCAATGGCTTCGGCCTGGCCTTGCAGACGCCGGGCTTCACCGACGACAAGACCCTGGACGCGTTCTTCGACCTGTCCCGGGCACAGAACGCCGAAAAAGCCTCCGACGCCAGCCGTGAAATCCGGGCCATGGCGGTGAACCTGGTGTTTGCCGACGCCAACCACATCGGCTGGCAAGTCACCGGGCGCTATCCGAACCGCCGCGAAGGCGAAGGCCTGTTGCCGTCGCCGGGCTGGGACGGTCGCTACGACTGGGAGGGCTACGCCGATCCGATGGCGCACCCCTACGATCAGGATCCGAGCCAGGGCTGGCTGGGTAACGCCAACCAGCGAGTCATTCCCCACGGCTATGGCATGCAGTTGTCCAACTCCTGGGCCGCGCCGGAACGTGGCGAGCGCCTGGCCGAACTGGCCGGCGCCAGCAAGCACGACATCCGCAGCCTGACCGCCATGCAATACGACCAGGTCACGACATTCGCGGCCAAACTCAAGAAAGTCTTTGAAGCCCCTGGCATGGCCCAGCCCCTCAAACAGGCCATCGAAGCCCTGCCAGTGGCTGACCGGGCCAAGGCCCGCGAAGCCTATACCCGCCTGATGGCGTTCGATGGCCGGCTCAACCCGACCTCCGCCGACGCGGCCATTTATGAACTGTTCCTGCAAGAAAGCATGAAGCAGATCTTCCTCGACGAACTGGGCCCGGAAAGCAGCCCGGCGTGGAAAGCGCTGGTTGCCAACGGCCAACGGTCCTATTCGGCCCAGGCCGATCACTTGCTGGGACGCGAAGACAGCCCGTTCTGGGACGACGTGCGTACACCGCAGAAAGAAGACAAGGCCGTTATCCTCGCCCGCAGCCTGGCGGCGACCATCAGTGCCGGTGACAGCCAATTGGGCGGCGACCACAAGGCCTGGCAGTGGGGCAAATTGCACAGCTACGCGTGGAAGAACGGCAGCGGCCAGGTCGTACGCGGCCCGCTCTCGGCCGGCGGCGATGCCACCACGCTCAACGTCGCGGCATTCGCCTGGGGCCAGGACTTCAACGCCACCCAGGCACCGGACATGCGCTTTATCGTCGACTTCGGCCAACCCGAACCGTTGATGGTCCAGGGCGGTATTGGCCAGTCGGGCAACGCGGCCAGTCCCAACTACCTCATCGGCATCGATTCGTGGATCAAGGGGCAGTACCAGAACCTGCCGCTGCAACCGCAGAACTTTGACCGGGCGTATGGCAAGGCTCGGCTGACCCTGGTGCCGGGTAAGTAACTGCAATACTCCTCCCTGTGGCGAGGGGATTTATCCCCTCGCCACATTTGTCTATCTTGTCTCCTGATCTTGTCGTACCCAAACCCGATAGAACTTCTCTTCCCGCCATCGCCTCTACCTGACAAGCCCATCGCCCCGGTGATTGCATGGATCTTGTCATTGCCCGCCCCGAAGGCCTGTACTGCCCGCCCGGGGATTTCTACATTGACCCCTGGCGTCCGGTTGAGCGCTCGGTCATCACCCACGCCCACGGCGACCATGCCCGCGGCGGCAATCAACATTACCTGGCAGCCGCTCCCGGTGAAGGCATTCTGCGTTCGCGACTGGGCCAGGACATCAATCTGCAGACCCTGTCCTACGGCGAACGCCTGCGACATCACGGCGTGGCCTTGAGCTTTCACCCCGCCGGGCACGTGCTGGGGTCGGCCCAGGTACGGTTGGAACATGAAGGCGAGGTCTGGGTGGCATCCGGAGACTACAAAGTCGAACCCGACGGCACCTGCACGCCGTTCGAGCCAGTGAAGTGTCATACGTTCATCACCGAGTCCACGTTCGGCCTGCCCATCTATCGCTGGCAGCCCCAGGCGCAGGTATTCGACGAAATCAATCAGTGGTGGCGCGCGAACATCGCCGCCCACCGGGCCAGCGTGCTGTTCTGCTATTCCTTCGGCAAGGCCCAGCGGATTCTCCATGGCATCGACGCCAGCCTGGGCCCCATCCTCGCCCATGGGGCGGTGGAGCCGTTGAATCGGGTCTACCGCGAGGCCGGGGTTCATTTGCCGCCGACGATTTACGCCGGTGACATCCAGAAGAACGACCCGATCATGGGCCAGGCTCTGATCATCGCCCCGCCGTCGGCCGGTGGCAGCAGCTGGATGCGCCGTTTCGGCGACTACAGCGATGCCTTCGCCAGCGGCTGGATGCGCCTGCGGGGCACCCGACGGCGGCGCGGCGTGGATCGGGGCTTCGTGCTTTCCGATCACGCCGACTGGCCCGGCCTGCTCTGGGCCATCGAACAGACCGGCGCCGAGCGGGTGATGGTCACGCACGGGTCGGTGAGCGTGCTGGTGCGGCATTTGTGCGAACTCGGCCTGGATGCACAGGGTTTCAGCACTGAATACGGCGACGATGAAGAAGACGTCTCCCCTGCCACCGGCGAGGGCGCAGCATGAAAGCCTTCGCCGAGCTCTACGCCGATCTGGACGCCACCACCTCCAGCAATGCCAAGCTGGCCGCCATGCAACGCTACTTCACCCAGGCTCCGCCCCAGGATGCAGCATGGGCCGTGTACTTCCTGTCCGGTGGCCGCCCCCGACAACTGGTACCGGTGAAAATCCTCCGGGACCTGGCCGTACAGGTCTCCGGGTTGTCGCCCTGGCTATTCGAAGAAAGTTATCAGGCCGTGGGTGACCTGGCCGAAACCATTTCCCTGGTGTTACCGGAATCCCCCCATACCTCTACCGAAGGCCTGGCGCTTTGGATAGAAAAGAAGCTACTGCCGTTGCGCGGCGAGACGCCTGAAGTATTGGCGCTGCGACTGCCGAGCTTGTGGGCACAACTGGACCGCTCGAGCCTGATGCTCTGCATCAAGCTCATCACCGGCAGCTTCCGTGTCGGGGTGTCCAAGCTGCTGGTGACCCGGGCTCTCGCCGGGATGGCCGGGCTGGACAGCAAACGGGTCGCCCAGCGTCTGGTGGGTTACACCGACCTGTCCCATCGCCCGACGGCCGAGGGTTATCTCAAGCTGATCGCCGCCGAATCCAAGGACGAACATGCCCAACGCGGCGGTCAGCCGTACCCGTTTTTCCTGGCCCACGCCTTGTCCGCCCCGGCCGAGCAGTTCGACGCGCTGCTGGGGCCGGCCAGTGATTGGCAAGTGGAATGGAAGTGGGACGGCATCCGCTCCCAGGTGATCAAGCGCGATGGCCATCTGTGGGTGTGGTCCCGGGGCGAAGAGTTGGTGACCGAGCGCTTCCCTGAATTACACGCCCTGGCATCGGTGTTGCCCGACGGCACGGTGATCGACGGCGAAATCGTGGTGTGGAAAACCTCGCAACCGGTGACCGAGGAGACCTTCGATGCCGATGCACCGCTGCAACCGGCCGTACAACCGTTCGCCCTGCTGCAACAGCGCATCGGCCGCAAGACCCTGAGCAAAAAAGTCCTCGAAGACGCGCCCGTGGTGGTGATGGCCTACGATCTGCTGGAATGGCAAGGAGAGGATTGGCGCAGCCGCCCCCAGGCCGAGCGCCGTGAGCAGTTGGAGGCCCTGATTGCGGATTCCCAAAGCCCGGTGCTGCTGCCGTCGCCAGTCGTCGCCGGCCAGGACTGGCTCGACCTCGCCCGCCAGCGCGAAGCGTCCCGCAGCCTCGGTGTCGAGGGCATGATGCTCAAGGCGCGCAACGCACTGTATGGCGTCGGCCGGACCAAGGACATGGGCGTGTGGTGGAAATGGAAAATCGACCCGTTCAGCGTCGACGCCGTGTTGATCTACGCCCAGCGCGGTCACGGCCGACGCGCCAGCCTGTACAGCGACTACACCTTCGCCGTCTGGGACAACCCACCGGGCAGCCGCGAGCGCAGTCTGGTGCCGTTCGCCAAAGCCTATTCGGGGCTGACCGATGAAGAGATGCGCCGGGTCGACAGCATTGTGCGCAAGACCACCGTGGAGAAGTTCGGCCCGGTCAGCAGCGTTACGCCCACTCTGGTCTTCGAGTTGGGTTTCGAGGGCATTGCCTTGTCCAAACGCCACAAGAGCGGGATCGCGGTGCGGTTTCCGCGGATGCTGCGCTGGCGCCAGGACAAGACCGTTGACGAAGCCGATACTCTGGCAACGCTCCAGGATCTGCTGAAATAACCTCTCTGTAGCTGCACTATCAATTGTGGCGAGGGGATTTATCCCCGTTGGACTGCGCAGCAGCCCTAAAGGGTTGTACCCAATCAGCCTGATATTGCTATCCAGCTTTCGGGGGCTGCTGCGCAGCCCAGCGGGGATAAATCCCCTCGCCACAGAACATGCTCCTTGCCGACCCTGCGAAGCACCATCCCGGTGCACCTTTTGTTGTACGATCTCATCCGCGCACCAACGCGTTCCACTGCCTGTCGCCGAAGCTTTTTAAAACGCTCGTTCGGCACTGTGGTTCGGAAATTGCTACCTTTATGCCGTCTTACCGTTCTTATCTGCACCGGTAACAAAACTTCATGCGCCACAAGCGCTCATCATGGTTTTAGGGACTCGATAATGAAAAAAGCACTGCTGACCCTTTCTGCACTGGCATTGTGCATGGCCGCCGGCGCCGCCACGGCCAAGGAATACAAGGAACTGCGTTTTGGTGTCGACCCGTCCTATGCCCCATTTGAATCCAAGGCAGCCGATGGCAGCCTGGTAGGTTTCGATATCGACCTGGGCAATGCGATCTGCGAGGAACTGAAGGTCAAATGCAAGTGGGTCGAAAGCGATTTCGACGGCATGATCCCGGGCCTCAAGGCGAAGAAATTCGACGGCGTGATCTCGTCCATGACCGTGACCCCAGCCCGCGAGAAAGTCATCGACTTCTCCAGCGAACTGTTTTCCGGCCCAACGGCTTATGTGTTCAAGAAAGGCTCGGGCCTGAGCGCAGACGTCGCTTCGCTCAAAGGCAAGACCGTCGGCTATGAGCAAGGCACCATCCAGGAAGCCTACGCCAAGGCCGTGCTGGACAAGGCCGGCGTCAAGACCCAGGCCTATGCCAACCAGGACCAGGTCTATGCCGACCTGACCTCCGGCCGCCTTGATGCGGCAATCCAGGACATGCTGCAAGCCGAGCTGGGCTTCATGAAATCGCCAAAGGGCGCCGACTATGAAGTCAGCAAACCGGTGGACAGCGAACTGCTGCCGGCCAAGACGGCCATCGGTATCAACAAAGGTAACAAAGAGCTGAAGGCTCTTTTGGATAAAGGTATCAAAGCGTTACACGACGACGGCAAATACGCCGAAATCCAGAAAAAACACTTTGGCGATCTGAATCTGTACAGCGGCAAATAATGCGTGGCGCCCATCCGGTTACGGGTGGGCGCTTTTTGACTGCCAAAGGCCACTTCCATGCTCGAACAACTCCTACAAAATCTGGGGCTCTCCGCCTTCAGCCTGCAGGGCTTTGGCCCGCTGCTGATGCAAGGCACCTGGATGACCATCAAACTGGCGGCCCTGTCGCTATTATTGAGCATCTTGCTCGGCCTGCTGGGCGCCAGCGCCAAGCTGTCTCCGGTCAAACTGCTGCGAATCCCCGCCCAGCTCTACACCACGCTGATTCGCGGCGTGCCGGACCTGGTGCTGATGCTGCTGATTTTCTACAGCCTGCAGACCTGGCTGACCTCTTTTACCGACTTCATGGAATGGGAATACATCGAGATCGACCCATTCGGCGCCGGGGTGATTACCCTGGGCTTCATCTATGGCGCGTACTTCACCGAGACCTTCCGCGGCGCGATCCTCGCGGTGCCAAGGGGCCAGGTCGAAGCCGCCACCGCGTATGGCCTCAAGCGTGGCCAGCGTTTCCGCTTCGTGGTGTTTCCGCAAATGATGCGCTTTGCCCTCCCGGGTATCGGCAATAACTGGATGGTGATGCTCAAGGCCACCGCGCTGGTGTCGATCATCGGCCTGGCCGATCTGGTCAAGGCGGCCCAGGATGCGGGCAAGAGCACCTATCAACTGTTCTACTTCCTGGTGCTGGCAGCGCTGATCTATCTGCTGATTACCAGCGCGTCCAACTTCATTCTGCGCAGGCTTGAACGCCGCTACGCCGCCGGAGCACGGGAGGCGGTGCGATGATCGAGCTTCTACAAGAGTACTGGCGGCCGTTCCTCTACAGCGACGGTGTCAACGTTACGGGCCTGGCGATGACCCTGTGGCTGCTCAGCGCCTCGCTGCTGATCGGCTTCCTGGTCTCGATCCCACTGTCCATCGCCCGGGTTTCGCCCAAGCGCTCCGTGCGCTGGCCGGTGCAGTTCTACACGTACCTGTTCCGCGGCACACCGCTCTATATCCAGCTGTTGATCTGCTACACCGGTATCTACAGCATCGCGGCGGTGCGCGCCCAACCCTTGCTCGACAGTTTCTTTCGCGATGCGATGAACTGCACGATCCTGGCCTTCGCCCTGAACACCTGCGCCTACACCACGGAAATCTTTGCCGGGGCGATCCGCAGCATGAACCACGGTGAAGTCGAAGCGGCCAAGGCCTATGGCCTGACCGGCTGGAAGCTGTATGCCTATGTGATCATGCCTTCGGCGCTGCGGCGCTCGCTGCCCTACTACAGCAACGAAGTGATCCTGATGCTGCACTCGACGACCGTGGCATTCACCGCTACCGTTCCAGACGTGCTGAAAGTGGCCCGGGATGCCAACTCGGCCACCTTCCTGACCTTCCAGTCGTTCGGGATCGCCGCGTTGATCTACCTGACCGTCACCTTCGCACTGGTAGGCCTCTTCCGCCTCGCCGAGCGCCGCTGGCTGGCCTTTCTCGGGCCGACTCATTAGTCCAGGACACACAAGCAAATGCGCCACCAGATCCATGACTTGCTGGCCCCGCTGCCGGGGACCGCACGCAAGATCCATAGCTTTCACTTCGGCCCGGAAAAAGCCGTCGGTAAAATCTACATCCAGTCGTCCCTGCATGCCGATGAACTACCCGGCATGCTGGTGGCCTGGCATCTCAAGCAACGCCTGGCGGAGCTCGAGGCGTCCGGCCACCTGCGACACGAAATCGTCCTGGTGCCCGTGGCCAACCCCATCGGCCTCGAACAAGTGCTGATGGACGTGCCGCTGGGTCGCTACGAATTGGAAAGCGGGCAAAACTTCAACCGTCGCTTTCTCGACCTGAGCGAGGAAGTCGGCAACGAGATCGAAGACCTGCTCACCCAGGATCCGCAGCACAACCTGATGCTGATCCGCACCAGCCTGCGCGATGCTCTCGCCCGGCAGACCGCTTCCACGCAACTGCAATCCCAGCGCCTGGTCTTGCAACGGCTGGCCTGCGACGCCGACATGGTGCTGGACCTGCATTGCGATTTCGAAGCCGTGGCGCACCTCTACACCACGCCGGAAGCCTGGCCCCAGGTCGAGCCGCTGGCCCGCTACATCGGCGCCGAGGCCAGCCTGTTGGCCACCGACTCGGGCGGCCAGTCGTTCGATGAATGCTTCACCCTGCTCTGGTGGCAGCTCAAGGAGCGCTTCGGCGAGCGCTTCGAGATTCCCCTGGGCAGTTTTTCCGTCACCGTCGAATTGCGCGGCCAGGGCGACGTCAACCATGGGTTGGCGAGTCTCGACTGCCAGGCCCTGATCGAATACCTGATCCATTATGGCGCCATCGACGGCGAAGCGGTGCCCCTGCCCGAGCTGCCTTATCCGGCCACGCCGCTGGCCGGCGTCGAACCGGTGGCGACCCCCGTGGGCGGGCTGCTGGTCTACGCCGCCTTGCCGGGCGAGTACCTGGAGGCCGGTCAATTGGTGGCGGAAATCATCGACCCGGTCAACGACACCGTCACCCCCGTTCACTGCTGCAATGCCGGGCTGATGTACGCCCGCTCGTTGCGTCGCATGGCCACCGCCGGCATGGTCATCGCCCACGTCGCCGGCGCCGAAGCCTATCGCAGCGGCTACCTACTTTCGCCTTGAGGATGCCTGTTCCATGTACAAACTGACCATCGAAGGCCTGCATAAAAGCTACGGCGAACATCAGGTACTCAAGGGCGTTTCGCTCAAGGCCAAGACTGGCGACGTCATCAGCCTGATCGGCGCCAGTGGCTCGGGCAAGAGTACCTTCCTGCGCTGCATCAACTTCCTGGAACAACCCAACGACGGCGCCATGAGCCTGGACGGCCAGTCGGTCCAGATGATCAAGGACCGCCACGGCATGCACGTGGCCGACGCCGATGAACTGCAACGCATCCGCACGCGCCTGGCCATGGTGTTCCAGCACTTCAACCTGTGGAGCCACATGACCGTGCTGGAAAACATCACCATGGCGCCGCGCCGGGTGCTGGGCATCAGCAAGCAGGAAGCCGATGAACGTGCCCGCCGCTACCTCGACAAGGTCGGCCTGGCGCCGCGCGTGGCCGAACAGTACCCGGCGTTCCTGTCCGGCGGCCAGCAGCAACGCGTGGCCATCGCCCGGGCCCTGGCGATGGAGCCGGAGGTGATGCTGTTCGACGAACCGACCTCGGCCCTGGACCCGGAACTGGTAGGGGAAGTGTTGAAGGTGATCCAGGGGCTGGCCGAAGAAGGCCGGACCATGATCATGGTGACCCACGAAATGAGCTTCGCTCGCAAAGTCTCGAACCAGGTGCTCTTCCTGCACCAGGGCCGGGTGGAGGAAGAAGGCGCGCCGGAAGACGTGCTGGGCAACCCGAAGAGCGAGCGGCTGAAGCAGTTCCTCAGTGGCAACCTGAAATAGAACCCTATACCAGAACAGGGTGAAAAACGTGTGGCGAGGGGATTTATCCCCGCTGGGCCGCAAAGCGGCCCCAGATAGCCTGAAGACAATCTCCCTGACAAACCGAGGTGCCAGGCTGAGGGGCCGCTTCGCGGCCCAGCGGGGATAAATCCCTTCGCCACAGGGTTTTGCAGGGCAATCTGCGGTAACTCCATCCGCCTATTTAAACCTTTCCCCTGCCGCCGTGGTCCTTGAAAGAAGACTTCCAGGGCGCACGCGGCAGGCATGGCGACATCCAACAACTTCGCAAACCAATGGTTCAGCGCCCGCGGCTGGAAGCCGTTCGCCTTTCAGAAACAGGTGTGGGCCGCGGTCAAGCGTGGGGAGTCCGGGCTGCTGCACGCCAACACCGGAGCCGGCAAGACCTACGCAGTGTGGTTTGCGGCCCTCAACCGTTTCGCCCGCACCACCCCGCCCTCGGATAAACCGCGCAAACGCAAACCTGTAGCCGAACCGCTGACCGTCCTGTGGATCACGCCGATGCGTGCACTGGCCGCCGACACAGGCAAAGCCCTCGAAGCACCGCTGGCGGAACTGCAGATTCCCTGGAGTGTTGGCCTGCGCACCGGCGATACCAGCGCCAGCGAACGGGCCCGCCAGGGCCGACGCCTGCCCACGGCACTGATCACCACGCCCGAAAGCCTGACCTTGATGCTCGCCCGGACCGATGCGCAAACGGCGGCGGCAACGCTGCGCATGGTCGTGGTGGACGAATGGCATGAACTGTTGGGCAACAAGCGAGGCGTGCAATTGCAACTGGCGCTGGCGCGGCTGCGGCACTGGCATCCCGAGCTCATCGTCTGGGGCGTGTCCGCCACCTTGGGTAATCAGGCCCATGCCGAGCAGGTACTGATCCCACAGGGCAACGGGATCAGCATCCAGGGGGCCAATGACAAAACGCTGCGGGTCGATACGCTGCTGCCTCCCGCCCTCGAACGTTTTCCGTGGGCCGGGCACATCGGCCTGAAAATGCTGCCCCAGGTCATCGCACAAATCGACGCCAGCAGCAGTTGCCTGGTCTTTACCAACACCCGTGCGCAATCCGAAATCTGGTATCAGGCACTCCTTGAGGCACGCCCGGACTGGGCCGGGCTGATCGCGCTGCACCACAGCTCGCTGTCCCGCGATACCCGGGACTGGGTCGAACGTGCGCTCAAGGACGGTCAACTCAAAGCGGTGGTGTGCACCTCCAGCCTGGACCTGGGCGTGGATTTCCTGCCCGTCGAGCGGGTGTTGCAGATCGGCTCGGCCAAGGGCGTGGCGCGACTGATGCAACGTGCCGGGCGCTCCGGTCACGCGCCGGGGCGAACCTCGCGGATCACCCTGGTGCCGACCCACAGCCTTGAACTGATCGAAGCCGCCGCGGCTCAGGATGCCGTGGCCCAGCGGCGCATCGAACCTCGCGAATCGCCCCACAGGCCTTTGGATGTGTTGGTGCAACATCTGGTCAGCATGGCCCTGGGCGGTGGCTTCGTACCCGATGAGCTGTACCGGGAAGTACGCAGCGCCTGGGCCTACCGCGACCTGAACGAAGCGCAATGGGCCTGGGCCCTGGCCTTCGTGCGCCACGGCGGCCTGTCGTTGACCGCCTACCCCGATTACCGCCGGGTCGAGCAGGACGAGCACGGTATCTGGCGAGTCCCTGACGCGCGCCTGGCCCGGCGTCATCGCATGAGCATCGGCACCATCGTCAGCGATGCCAGCCTGCAGTTGAAGTTCTGGAGCAAGGGTGGGGGTGGCAAGACCTTGGGCAGCGTGGAGGAAGGCTTCATTGCCCGCCTGCGACCGGGGGACGGCTTCCTGTTCGCCGGACGATTGCTGGAACTGGTCCGGGTTGAGGAAATGACTGCCTACGTGCGTCGTAGCCAGGCGAAAAAAGCCGCCGTGCCGCGCTGGAACGGCGGGCGGATGCCGCTTTCCAACGAACTGGCCGCCGCCGTCGTGGCACGCCTGAGCGAGGCCGCCAAGGGGCGCTTCGAGGGCCCGGAGATGCAAGCCGTGCAGCCCTTGTTGCTGACCCAGCAGCGCTGGTCCGGCCTGCCCACGCAGACTTCATTGCTGGCCGAAGCGCTGAAGTCCCGGGAAGGCTGGCACCTGTTCCTGTACCCGTTTGCCGGACGCCAGGTGCATCTGGGGCTGGCGAGCCTGCTGGCTTGGCGCGTCAGCCAGCAGGAACCGGTGACCTTTTCCATTGCGGTCAACGACTACGGCCTCGAACTGCTCAGTGCCACGGCACTGGATTGGTCGCACTACCTGAATCCCACGCTCTTGAGCACCGACAACCTGCTGGCCGATGTGCTCGCCAGCCTGAACGCCGGCGAGTTGGCCCTTCGACGCTTTCGCGAAATCGCCCGGATCGCCGGCCTGGTATTCGCCGGCTACCCCGGCGCACCGAAAAGCACTCGACAGGTCCAGGCCTCTAGCGGGTTGTTCTTTCAAGTGTTCAAGCAATACGACGCCGACAACCTGTTGCTGGCCCAGGCCGGGGAAGAAGTCTTGCGTGAAGAACTGGATATACGTCGCCTGGAGCAGACCTTGGAACGCCTCAATACCTTGCAGTTGGACCTGCACATCATCAAGCGCCCCACCCCGCTGGGTTTCCCGTTGCTGGTGGAGCGGTTCAGGGAAAGTCTGAGTTCGGAGAAGCTTGCCGATCGCATCAGGCGAATGGTCAGCGAACTGGAAAAAACCGCCGATCGGGGTGACGCGTGATGCCCGCGCCTTATCCTGTCAATCTGGCCGGTGAAGAGCTCTGGTTGCTGCCGGAAAAAGCCCTCTACTGGCCCGCCCAGGAGACCCTGATGGTGGCAGATGTGCATTTCGGCAAGGCCGCCGCCTATCGCAGTCTCGGCCAACCGGTTCCCCACGGCACCACCGCCAGCAACATCGCCATCCTGGATGGGTTACTGGCGAACCTGCCGTGCCGACAGCTGATTTTCCTCGGCGACTTTCTCCACGGTCCCGGCTCCAACGCGCCAGGCACCTTGAAGGCCCTTTCCGATTGGCGTGCCAGGCATCCGCACCTGGCCATGACGCTGATTCGCGGCAACCACGACAAGCGCGCCGGCGACCCGCCGCCCTCGCTGAACATCCGCGTAGTACCAGAACCCCTGTTGCTGGGCCCCTTCTCCGTGCAACACGAACCCGACCCGCACCCGAGCCGCCACGTGCTAGCCGGTCACGTACACCCGGTGTATCACCTGAGCGGCAAGGGTCGGCAGCGCCTGCGCCTGGCGTGCTTCCGGCTAGGCAGCGACATCAGCCTGCTGCCGGCCTTCGGCGCCTTCACAGGCGGTTATCGGCTCGAGCAGGACAACGACTGCAGGATTTTTGTCATTGGCGATAACGAAATATGGCCCGTCAACTGAAAGATCGCTGGCGGGCCATGCTGTCATCAAGCGACAGGCGCAGGAGGCGGCTCGTCCGGCAGGGTCGGCTCACCCGGCTCGGTAGGTTGTTCATTGGGGGTGTCGGGATCGGGCTGGCCAGGAATGCCACCTGCCGCTTCGGCAGGGTGGGCCAGCAGGGACCAGGCCATGACGCCGATCTGATTGGGCTCAAGCCTTGCCAGTTCGGCACTGATTCGCGGATCGATCTTCATAGAGCAACTCCTGAGCGAAGCCCGCTGCGCTGACGAAAAAACGGGCAGTACACGCAATAGAGTGTCTGCCCGTTCAGGAATTCCCACTGTTCGTCAGAATCAGGTGCGTGGGAGTGTCACACCACGCTGGCCCTGGTATTTGCCGCCCCGATCCTTGTAGGACACTTCGCATTCTTCATCGGATTCGAGGAACAGCATCTGTGCCACACCTTCGTTGGCGTAGATTTTCGCCGGCAGGGTCGTGGTGTTCGAGAACTCCAGGGTCACGTGGCCTTCCCACTCCGGTTCCAGCGGCGTGACGTTGACGATGATGCCGCAACGGGCATAAGTGCTCTTGCCCAGGCAGATGGTCAGTACATTGCGCGGGATGCGGAAATACTCGACGGTGCGGGCCAGGGCGAAGGAGTTCGGCGGAATGATGCAGACGTCGCTCTTGATGTCGACGAAGCTCTTCTCATCGAAGTTCTTCGGGTCGACGGTGGCCGAATTGATGTTGGTGAACACCTTGAATTCATCGGCGCAACGCACGTCGTAGCCGTAGCTGGAGACGCCGAAGGAAATCAGTCGGTCGGCGCCTTCACCGCGCATCTGGCGCTCTACGAAGGGCTCGATCATGCCGTGCTCTTGCGCCATGCGGCGAATCCACTTGTCCGATTTGATGCTCATGGCGGTGTCCTGAATAGCGAGGGTGGAGAAAACTGTCCGGCATCTTACCGGGGCGAGGGGCAGGGTTCAAAGCGTGGGAAGCAATTCTCGCCGATCCGCCGTGTTTTCCCGAGCCTGGACGCCGTCAGTCACCAAAATCGAGAAACCTTCGCAAAGACCATTGGCACGTTTCGGAAAAAGGGTTAAGGTGGCGTCACTGTGCTGCTTGTGTCACTGAGAATCTCTACACGATATGTTGAATTTCGATCCAACCATCTACAAGAATTTTTCCTGCTCTTTGCACTCAGTCTCGGCCAGGGTTCTTCCTGAGTCGCAGTTATCTTTGTTCAAGGAGTTACACCATGTCTAATCGCCAAACCGGTACCGTTAAGTGGTTCAACGATGAAAAAGGCTTCGGCTTCATCACCCCACAATCCGGTGACGATCTGTTCGTACACTTCAAAGCTATCCAATCCGACGGCTTCAAAAGCCTGAAAGAAGGCCAACAGGTTTCTTTCGTCGCTACCCGCGGTCAGAAAGGCATGCAAGCTGAAGAAGTAACAGTTATCTAACTGTTCCTGCTTTAGTAAAGAGCCCCGCCCTCAAAAGCGGGGCTTTTTTGTGCCTGCCAGTTTTTGCCGGCACAAAAAACTGTGGGAGCGAGCCTGCTCCGGGCGGCGATCCGACGATAGCGGTAGACCAGCAACAATACTGTTGACTGATACACCGTTATCGTCGGATCGCCGCCCGGAGCAGGCTCGCTCCCACAGGGGCTATTTCTGCCTGGGCTTACCAGGTCACGCCAAACCCGGCGGTGTAGCGCGTTTTGCTCAAGTCGCTGTCCTCGGACCCTTCGATCACATCTTTCTCGGCCTTGAGGTTGAGCGAGGCCCAGTCGGTGACCTTGTAGCGCAAGCCCATCTCCGCGTCATAGGCGTACTCCGCAACGCCGGACAGCGGCTTGCCCACTTCGCCGTTGGTGAAGAACTCGACACGCTTGCCTACGAGGTAGCGGTTGTAGTCCCACTTCATGGCGACGGAATAGAAGTTGTCCTTGCCCCCGTCCTGGTACTCGTAATCGGTGCGGTTCAACAGCGAACCCAGCGAGAACGCGCCCAATTCGTCATCCCAGAACTGGTAGCCCGGACCGGTACCCACCACTCGCTGGCGGGCCAGGTCTTCGACCTTGTCACGCTTGTAATTCAGGCGCCCCTGCCAGAACCATTTGTCCGTCAGGAAGCGGTCGAGGGAATATTCCAGTTTCCAGTTGTCGGTGGAGACCACGTCGTCCTGGAATTCGCGGTTGTATTCGCCCTCGGCGGTGTGCCGCCAGCGACCGTGGCGGGCTGTCGTCTTGAAATCGATGTCGTAGTCGTCGACATCTTTTTCCGCCCGCTGGTAATCCATTGCGGCATCGACATTGCCTTTCCACACCAGATCCTCGACCACCGGCTTGGGCTTGAGGATCTGCTGGATACTGGCCAACTCGACGGTCTTGGGCGCGTCACCGTTGGCCAGGGTTACCTTGCCGTCCTCGGCGGCGTGCAGGGCCTTGGCTTTCTCGCCGGTGTAGGCGTCCTGCTTGACCAGTAACTGCTGGTCACTTTCAAGGGTCTTGACCTGTTTCCAGTCAATGGGAACGGCGCCGGCATAATCGGTCTGGATCAGCAATTTGCCGCCATCGAAAACGGTGATCTTGCCGCTGAGTTTGTCACCGTTCTTCAACCAGACGGTATCGGCAAGCAAGGGCGTGGAGGCGCTGGCAACAGCCAGGCATAGCAGGGTTCTGGACAACATAAGCGTATAAAGAGCTCAGGTTTGCGGTGAAAAGGCGGCATTATCCCCCAGGACGACACCTCAGCAAGGACTGACCCAAGGATGGGGGATGAGTTCATTTCTCAATCCGCTCTGCCAGAATAAACCTACGAACGGACATGTACTTTTCCTAGGAACCCTCCCCGTGACCGATATCCCAGTGGACCCCGAAGACGCCGCGCAGGTACGCCGCACCACGCTTTATCTGACCCTTGCGCAAGTGCCGCCCGGCAAAGTCGTCACCTATGGCCAGCTCGCCGAGATGGCCGGCCTGGGTCGGGCGGCACGCTGGGTGGGCCGCACCCTCAGCCAACTGCCCAACGACACCAGCCTGCCCTGGCATCGGGTATTGGGTGCCGGTGGTCGGATCAGCCTGCCGGCAGGCAGCGCCTCAGGGGACGAACAGCGCGCACGCCTGCGGATGGAAGGGGTCAGTATCCTGAATAATCGTGTTGATATTCGATGCCATGGCTGGCGCCCGGTAGAGCACAGCGGTTAGAGTGCGCGCTTTGTTTTCGCAATTTTTGAGGCAGACTCCAGCCCATGCCCCGTAAAACCTGGCGCGCCGCCCTTGCCGCCTATGCCAGTCCTTCGACGCTCGTGCTGTTGCTGCTTGGCTTCGCTGCCGGCTTGCCCTACATGCTGGTGTTTTCCACGCTTTCGGTCTGGTTGCGCGAGGCCGGCGTGGCGCGTGAAACCATCGGCTACGCGAGCCTGATCGGCCTGGCCTATGCCTTTAAATGGGTCTGGTCGCCGTTGCTCGACCAATGGCGCCTGCCGGTGCTCGGCAAACTCGGGCGTCGCCGCTCATGGCTGGTGCTTTCCCAAGGCCTGGTGATCCTGGGCCTGGTCGGCATGGGCTTCTGCGATCCGCAGAAACATCTCTCATGGTTGATCGCCATTGCCGTGCTCGTGGCGTTCGCTTCGGCCACCCAGGACATCGCGGTCGATGCCTATCGCCTGGAAATCGTCGATGACACCCGCCAGGCCGCCCTCGCCGCCAGCTACATGTCCGGCTACCGGGTCGCCGCACTGCTGGCGACCGCCGGCGCATTGTTCTTCGCCGAGGGTTTCGGCTCCACCGGCTTCAGCTACAAGCACTCGGCCTGGGCCGGTACGTATCTGCTGTTCGGCGTATTGATGGTTCCGGCCTTGCTCACCTCGCTGTTCATGCGCGAGCCACCGGTGCCGCTGCGTACGCAATTGCAGGCCGGACGCTACACGTTCGTTCACCAACTGGCCTCGGTGTTCGTGCTGATCGTGCTGCTGGTGTCAGTCCCGGCGATGTGCACCCAGCTCTACAACACCGACTTTGCCAGCGTGCTGTTCGAAGGCGTCAGCCTGCTCGATCTGCTGCTCGAAGACCGCGCCTTCCTGCGGGCCATTCTCTATATCATCCTCACCGCCATGTGCCTGTCGACCATGGGGCGTCGCGGCCTGGCGCCGGTGCTCACGCCGGTCAATGACTTCATCCTGCGCTACCGCTGGCAGGCCTTGCTGCTGCTGGGGCTGATCGCCACGTACCGGATGTCCGACACGGTCATGGGCGTCATGGCCAACGTGTTCTATATCGACCAGGGCTTCACCAAGGACCAGATCGCCAGTGTCAGCAAGATTTTCGGGCTGATCATGACACTCCTCGGCGCCGGCATGGGCGGGCTGTTGATCGTACGCTTCGGCATCCTGCCGATCCTCTTCATTGGCGGCGTGGCCTCGGCCGCCACCAACATCCTGTTCCTGATGCTCGCCGACATGGGCCCCAACCTGAAGATGCTGGTGCTCACCATCTCCCTGGACAACTTCAGCTCCGGCCTTGCCACCTCGGCATTCGTGGCGTACCTGTCGAGCCTGACCAACTTGAAGTTTTCCGCCACCCAATACGCCCTGCTCAGCTCGATCATGCTGCTGCTACCACGCTTGATCGGTGGCTATTCCGGGGTGATGGTGGAGAAATTCGGTTATCACAATTTCTTCTTGATCACCGCCCTGCTCGGCGTCCCGACCCTGCTGCTGATCGCCCTACATTGGTTCCAGGAGAACCGTCGCCAGGACTCACCCTCCGCCCCGGAACCGACCCCCACCCGGCCGGCGGAAGAGTCGTAGGAAACTTCAGCAAGCGCCGGCGAAACCGGCATTCGCACCTGGCGACCGGCCACGCGCCTGTACGCCAGGGCATCTCGCCCGTACAATGCTCCGTCACTTCTCGTCATCAGCAACCGACAACGGCCAACCATGCGCACCAGTCAATTTTTGCTTGCCACACAGAAAGAAACGCCTTCCGACGCCGTCGTGATCAGCCATCAGTTGATGCTGCGTGCCGGCATGATCCGCAAGCTCGCCTCGGGCCTGTACACCTGGCTGCCGATGGGCCTGCGGGTGATGCGCAAGGTGGAAGCCATCGTGCGTGAAGAGATGGACGCCGCCGGCGCCCTGGAAGTGCTGATGCCGGGCACCCAACCGGCCGAACTGTGGCAGGAATCGGGACGCTGGGAAGAATATGGCCCTGAGCTGCTGCGCCTCAAGGACCGTCACGGCCGTGACTTCTGCGCGGGCCCGACCCACGAGGAAGTGATCACCGACCTGATGCGCAACGAGTTGAGCAGCTACAAGCAGTTGCCGATCAACCTGTACCAGATCCAGACCAAATTCCGTGACGAGATCCGTCCACGCTTCGGCCTGATGCGCGGTCGTGAGTTCATCATGAAGGACGCTTACTCCTTCCACGCCGACCTGGCCTCGCTGCAAGTCACCTACGACCGCATGCACCAGGCGTACTGCAACGTGTTCACCCGCCTGGGCCTGAAGTTCCGTCCGGTCGAAGCCGACAACGGCTCCATCGGCGGTGCCGGCTCCCACGAGTTCCACGTATTGGCCGAGTCCGGCGAAGACGACATCGTCTTCAGCAGCGGCTCCGACTATGCCGCCAATATCGAGAAAGCCGAAGCCGTGCCACGGGAAACCTCCCGTCCTGCGCCGTCGGAAGAACTGCGCCTGGTGGACACCCCGAACGCCAAGACCATTGCCCAGCTCGTGGAGGGCTACAACCTGCCGATCGAGCGCACGATCAAGACCCTGATCGTCCACGCCGAAGAGGAAGGCAAGCTGATTGCACTGATCGTCCGCGGCGATCATGAGCTGAACGAAATCAAGGCCGCCAACCAGCCAGGCGTCGCCAGCCCGCTGGTCATGGCCACCGACACCGAACTGCGCGACGCCATCGGCGCAGGTGCGGGTTCCCTCGGCCCGCTGAACCTGCCGCTGCCGATCATCATCGACCGTTCGGTGGCCCTGATGAGCGACTTCGCCATCGGCGCCAACATCGACGACAAGCACTATTTCGGCGTGAACTGGGAACGCGACCTGCCGGTTCCGGCCATTGCCGACCTGCGCAACGTCGTGGCCGGCGACCCGAGCCCTGACGGCAAGGGCGTGCTTGAAATCAAGCGCGGCATCGAAGTCGGGCACATCTTCCAGCTGGGCAACAAGTACAGCAAGGCGATGAAGTGCGAAGTGCTGGGCGAGAACGGCAAGCCGGTCACCCTGGAAATGGGTTGCTATGGCATCGGCGTGTCCCGTGTGGTGGCTGCAGCCATCGAACAGAACAACGACGAGAAAGGGATCATCTGGAGCGACACCCTGGCGCCGTTCCAGATTGCCCTGGTGCCGTTGCGCTACGAGACCGACCTGGTTCGCGAAGCCACCGACAAGCTCTACGCCGAATTGACGGCCGCCGGCTTTGAAGTGCTGCTGGACGATCGCGACAAGAAAACCAGCCCCGGCATCAAGTTCGCGGACATGGAACTGATCGGCATCCCGCACCGGATCGTCGTCAGTGACCGTGGCCTGGCCGAAGGCAACCTGGAATACAAGAGCCGCACCGAGGCCGAGCCGCAAGCGCTGCCGGTTGGCGACGTGCTCTCCTTCCTCCAGGCCCGTATCCGCCGCTGACACCAGATAGAGACGTCATGTTCAAGCGAAACACCTTAGGCCTCGGTGGCGCCGCGCTCTGCGGCGCCCTGCTGGTCAGCGGCTGTGCCAACCAAATGTCGCAACGCAGCGAGCACGAAGAGCGGGTCGAGCGTAAGTTGCTCGACCATAGCCTGCAGATCGATGTGGGCGAACCCAAGGTGCTCGACCTGCCGCAGCGCCGGGTACGGGTCCATGAGCAGAAGACCTTCGAAGTCACCGAATTCGAAGTCACGCGTCGCTACGATCGCTATACACCGTACCAACCCTGGCGGGAAATCTACGAGATCCCGCTGGGCGCGGTGGCGGTGGTAGCCGGCATCGGCGCGAACGTGGTCAATGTGTTTGCCCTCGGCAACCTGCCGGAGACGGTGACCCATGACTGGCTCAGCTACGGTGTCGCCGGGCTGAACCCGTTCATGAACGCCCCCTCCCATGGCCGCGCCCAACAGAACCTGGCGGGCATCGATGAAGTCCAGCGAGACAAACGCACGGAGCACTCGAGCCTGCCCTGGAGCGAACGCCCGGTCGAGGTCAAGGCCGGCCGGCAGACGTTCGAGCTGAGCACCGACCGCAATGGCGTGCTGCGCCTCAATCTGCTGGAAAGCCCATTTGCCGAGCAGGACCTGAGCCAATTCGGCAAGTTGCAGATCAGCGTGACAGACGCCCAGGACGAGGTGCACACCGACTCATCCCTGAGCATCAGTAGCACCTTGCGCAGCAAGCTGGTGGAAGCCCACGCCTTGATCTACGACGATCTGGAAGACGACGAGGTGAGCCAGTGGGTTCATCGGGTCAAGCGCCTCTCGGAGCTGGGCCTGGAAGAAGAAGCCAGCGAACTGGAACAAAGCCTGATCGAACTGACCCGCAACGATCCGGAATTGCAGGCCGAGTTCATGAAGGCACTGACCAAGAGCGGCGGACGGTTGGTGGCGGATCCGGGCGCTCACTGACACTCCTGTGGGGAGGGGATTTATCCCCTCCCCACAAAAAGCCTTCTGAGCAGCCCGCCAAGGCATCACCGCTCAAACAACTCCAACTGCTCGAACCCTCCGCGCAAATCCTCCAGCCTAACCCCGATCCCCAGCAACCGCACCGGCTTCGCGCCGCGATTGAATGCCTGGGTCAACAGCGACTGGTAACTACCCAGGTCCCGCCCTGCCCCTGACTGTTCCAGGGTGGTCTGGGTGAAGTCGTGGAATTTCACTTTGACGAATGGCTTGCCGGGCCGATAGCTACTGTCGATGCGCGCCATACGCCCGCTGAGGGTTTCCATCAGCTCCGGCAGTTTATCGAGGCAGCTCGCCAGATCGGGCAGGTCGACATCGTAGGTGTTTTCCACACTGATGGACTGACGTCGACTGTCGTTGTGCACCAGACGCTCATCGATCCCACGAGCCAGACCCCAGAGTCGCTCACCGAAACTGCCGAATTCGCGTACCAGCGCCAGCTTGTCCCACTGACGCAATTGCAGGCAATCGGCAATTCCAAGCCTGTTCAGCTTGTCGGCCGTCACCTTGCCAACACCGTGGAGCTTGCTGACCGGCAGGGCCGAGACGAAATCCTCGACCTGGTCCGGGGTGATGACGAATAGGCCGTTGGGTTTTTTCCAATCACTGGCAATTTTGGCCAAGAATTTGTTCGGGGCGACACCGGCGGACACTGTGATGTGCAACTGATTGGATACGCGCCGGCGAATGTCCTGGGCGATGCGAGTGGCGCTACCGCCGAAATGGGCGCTGGCGGAAACGTCCAGGTAGGCCTCATCCAGGGACAGCGGCTCGATCAGGTCCGTGTAATCACGGAAGATGCCCTGAATTTCCTTCGACGCCTCGCGATAGGCGTCCATCCTGGGCTTGACGATGATCAGGTCCGGGCAGAGTTTCAAGGCGTGCCCGGAGGACATGGCCGAGCGTACACCGTAGGCCCGTGCCTCGTAGTTGCAGGTCGCGATCACGCCCCGTCGATCCGCCGAACCACCGACCGCCATGGGTTTGCCGGCCAGCCGCGGATCATCGCGCATCTCGATGGCGGCATAGAAGCAATCGCAGTCGACGTGGATGATTTTGCGTTGCGTCATAAAGAAGCAGGATATGGGGCGAGTCGGACCGCCAGTATCGCATCCGGAACTGTATATAGCACCAGTAGTTTGAAAGATCCGACGCTTAGCCTGGAAAAGGGCTACGTAAAATGTATTTCTTCAATCGCACCGAACCGCCCAATAGAGCCGCAGCCCTTGCCCCGCCTGCGTCACAGCACGGTCACAATGCTTTTTTGAGTGGCTAAGCACTTGAAGCGGAACAGTTTTTTCTAACACAAGGGTTGACAGCCTGGCGATCCTCTGTAGAATGCCGCCTCACAGACGCGGGATGGAGCAGCCTGGTAGCTCGTCGGGCTCATAACCCGAAGGTCGTCGGTTCAAATCCGGCTCCCGCAACCAAACATCAAGAAAGGCTACTCGAAAGAGTGGCCTTTTTTGTGCGTGCGTCTTTTTCATAACGCCCCTGACTGCGTTCCTTTGCTACGCGAGGGAGCACTCACCCGTCACGCTGGCCGGCGCCAACGAGCCCGGAGTTGTAGGACAATTTCCCTTTTAATTTCTGGTATTTAGGAAGGAAAGGGACGCTTCGGTCATTAATTTGCCTTCACTCCCTTTTAACAGTTGACACTCAAGCGTTCGCCTGTAGAATGCCGCCTCACAGACGCGGGATGGAGCAGCCTGGTAGCTCGTCGGGCTCATAACCCGAAGGTCGTCGGTTCAAATCCGGCTCCCGCAACCAAACATCAAGAAAGGCTACTCGAAAGAGTGGCCTTTTTTGTGCCTGTTATTTTTTGGCTTGTCTACAATCGGCCTCATTACAAAAGTTTTGTAATTATTTTCTGCCGAAGGGATTGGTAACTTGGCTGGATACCCCCATCCTGTCGCGCATAGCTCAAGAGGTGATTGATGCGCGCAAATTCTGACCCGCAGGACACTGTTACCGCGACACAACCGATCAAGGCCGAACGACTGCGCTGGCTGGACCGGATCAGCCAGTACCGTCAACCCATCGGCCTTGCCATCACGCTATTGCTGTTTGCGATTGCATTGGTTGCCTGTCGCCATCTTCTGAGTGAACTCGATCTTTACGCACTGCACGACTCGATTCTCGACGTGCCCCGGCCTGCCCTGCTCGGTGCGGTCGCCGCCACGGTGGCCGGCTTCATCATTCTGCTGGGCTACGAATGGTCGGCGAGCCGCTATGCCGGCGTGACGTTGCCGCCACAGACCCTGGTCCTGGGCGGGTTCACCGCGTTTGCCATTGGCAATGCCATTGGGCTGTCGCTGCTGTCAGGCGGTTCGGTTCGCTATCGCCTGTATGCTCGCCATGGCCTCGGCGCTGCGGACGTCGCCCACATGACGTTGTTCGCCAGTCTGTCTCTGGGCTGCGCGCTACCGCCACTGGCCGCCCTGGCCACCCTCAGCAACCTGCCTGCCGCATCCGCCGCGCTGCACCTGCCCGTGTTCTTGCTGGCGGCGGTCTCCCTGGCGGTGCTGTTGCTCATGAGCGTACTGGCCATCGGCATCTACCGTCGACGCTTGCCGGAGCAACCTCATCGGGATGCCCTCCTGGTCAAGGCCGGACGTCGCACCCTGCGCCTGCCGAGCCGACGCTTGACCTTCCTGCAACTGATCATCACGGCGCTGGATGTCGCGGCAGCCGCCACGGTGCTGTATCTGTTGCTGCCCGAGACGCCGCCATTCGGCGCGTTCCTGCTGGTCTACCTGCTGGCGCTGGCCGCTGGCGTGCTCAGCCATGTACCTGGCGGCGTCGGGGTGTTCGAAGCGATCCTGCTGGCGGCCTTTGCCGACAAACTGGGCGCCGCGCCACTGGCCGCCGCCCTGCTGCTGTATCGCTTGATCTACGTGCTACTGCCGATGCTGGTGGCCTGCGTGCTGCTGTTGATCAACGAGGCCCAGCGACTGTTCCAGACACGCCAGACGCTGCGGGCGGCATCAGGCTTCGCGGCGCCGATCCTGGCGGTACTGGTGTTCCTGTCCGGTGTGGTGCTGCTGTTTTCCGGCGTGACCCCGGAGATCGATACACGCTTGGAGCACATCGGTTTCCTGATTCCCCATCGGTTGGTGGACGCGTCGCACTTCGGCGCCAGCCTGGTGGGCGTGTTGTGCCTGTTGCTCGCCCAGGGCTTGCGCCGTCGCCTGTCGGCGGCCTGGATGCTGACCACCGTCTTGCTGCTGGTAGGCGCCCTGCTCTCCCTGCTCAAGGGTTTTGACTGGGAGGAAGCCACGCTGCTGACCTCGACGGCGGCCCTGCTGGCGGTCTTCCGGCGCTCCTTCTACCGTCCGAGTCGCCTGACCGAACTGCCTTTTTCTCCACTGTTCCTGATCGCCAGTCTCTGCGTGCTTGGTGCGTCGATCTGGCTGCTGCTGTTCGCCTACCAGGACGTGCCCTACAGCCATCAGCTGTGGTGGCAGTTCACCCTCGATGCCGACGCTCCCCGCGGCCTGCGCTCGCTGCTGGGGGCCGCCGTGCTGCTGGTGGTGGTCTCCCTGACCTGGCTGTTGCGCACCGCGCGACCGGTGATCCATCTGCCCACGGCAGAAGAGCTGGAGCGGGCCAGGACGATCCTCATGTCGTCTTCGCAGCCTGACGGCGGCCTGGCCCTGACCGGTGACAAGGCGTTGCTGTTCCACCCCAACGACGAGGCGTTCCTGATGTACGCCCGCCGTGGTCGTAGCCTGGTGGCCTTGTATGACCCGATCGGACCGACCCAGCAACGGGCCGAGATGATCTGGCAGTTTCGCGACCTGTGCGACATCCACCACGCCCGCCCGGTGTTCTACCAGGTGCGCGCCGAGAACCTGCCGTACTACATGGACATCGGCCTGACGGCGATCAAGCTGGGTGAGGAAGCCCGGGTCGACCTCAAGCGTTTCGACCTCGAGGCCAAGGGCAAGGAGATGAAGGACCTGCGCTACACCTGGAACCGCGGCACCCGGGACGGGCTGTCGCTGGAGATCCATGAACCCGGGCACGCGCCAATGGATGAGCTCAAGGTCATCTCCGATGCCTGGCTGACTGGCAAGAACGTACGCGAGAAAGGCTTTTCCCTGGGCCGCTTCAGCGACGACTACCTCAAGCATTTCCGCATCGCCGTGATTCGCTTCGAAGGCCGTCCCGTGGCATTCGCCAACCTGCTGGAAACCCACAGCCATGAGCTGGCCAGCCTGGACCTGATGCGTGCCCACCCCGAGGCACCGAAGCTGACCATGGAATTCATGATGGTCGGCTTGATCCAGCATTATAAGAACCATGATTACGCCCGCTTCAGCCTTGGCATGGTCCCGCTTTCGGGCCTGCAACCGCGTCGTGGTGCGCCATTGACCCAGCGCCTGGGTTCGATGGTGTTTCGCCGTGGCGAGCAGCTCTACAACTTCCAGGGGCTGCGCCGTTTCAAAGACAAATTCCAGCCTGACTGGGAACCTCGTTACATGGCCGTGCCCGCCGGACTCGATCCGCTGGTGGCGCTGGCCGATACTGCCGCCTTGATTGCAGGCGGCCTGACTGGACTGGTGAAACGCTGATGATGCAACGCTCCTGGCGATACGTAGTGGCCGCCCTGTTGGTGCTGGCGGTGATTCTCGGTGGCGGTTATTGGTATTGGAACCGCCCGGCCCCGCAACCCACCCTTGAACAACTGACCCCCACCGACGGCGCGCCGATGACTCGCGTCATTCCTGGCACCAAGCCTCGCGCCCAGGTGCTGGTGGCGGTCAATGAAGACCAGAAGCTCAGCGACACCCAATTGACGACCCTCAGCCGCGCCGGCTCGGCACAGATCGTTCAGGTGATCCTGCCCAAGGACTGCATGCTGCAGGGTCGCGCTTTGCAAGCGGGCCTGAGAGAGCTGCAAGGGCCGGCGACGCTGGTCAGCGGTATTGGCCCGGGCGCCGTGCTCGCGTGGCGTTGGCTGGCCGAACAGAAGGATGACAAGGTCAAGGCCATTTCGGTGGACCTGGCCCTGGAAAAACCCGGCTGCACGCACCTGCTGCCCAAAACCGCGGCCCACGGTCACTGGCTGGTCGCCTGGAACGACAACCCCGACGACACCAGCGCCGCGTTCGTAAGGGATCAGAAGAATGCCGAAACCAGCATCAGCGACTATGACATCAACCTGCCGCAGGTGCTGAACAACGAACTGCGCAAGATTCTCGTCGGCACCGACAAGGCCAAGGGTGGCCTGGCCATTCCAGTGGTCGAGGTGCCTGCGAGCCAGGCCCGGGATACCGTAACCCTGTTCCTCTCCGGCGATGGCGGCTGGCGTGACCTGGACCGCGACGTAGCTGATGAAATGGCCAAGATCGGCTACCCGGTGGTTGGCATCGACACCCTGCGCTACTACTGGCAGCACAAGAGTCCGGAGCAGAGCGCGGTGGACCTTGCCGAACTGATGCAGCACTACCGCCAGGTCTGGGGCACCAAGCGCTTCATCCTGACCGGCTACTCTTTCGGTGCCGATGTGTTGCCGGCGATCTACAACCGCTTGCCGGCCACCGAACAGCAGCGGATCGACGCAATCATCCTGCTGGCCTTCGCCCGCACCGGCAGCTTCGAGATCGAAGTCGAAGGCTGGCTCGGCAACGCCGGTACCGAAGCCGCCACCGGCCCGGAAATGGCCAAGTTGCCGGCCGAGAAAGTGGTGTGCATCTACGGCGGTGAAGAAGCCGACGAAAGCGGCTGCACCGACAAGACCGCCGTAGGGGAAGCCATCAAACTGCCGGGCGGCCATCACTTCGACGAAAACTACCCGGCCCTGGCCAAGCGCCTGATCGATGAGATCAACAAGCGCCAGCCCAAGCCTGCCGATCAGTAATCCGATGCTGGCTTAACAAGAAGCCCCTGCCGCTTTACAGCGTGCAGGGGCTTTTTGTTGTAGCGGTGCTGGCGTCTTCGCGAGCCAGCTCGCCCCCACCAAGGGGATTGGTCTTAGTAGACCTGCACCCGCCACAACTCCCGCGAAGCAGACCCCGCCGACATCGGCAGCCGCCCATGCAGTGTTCGATAGTTGTCGATCAGCACCAGATCACCTTCGCTCCACGGATGGGCAATCAGGCACTCCGGGTCGTAGACCAGGCTGTTGACCTGCTCCAGCAACGCTTGTTGAGCCGCCTCGTCATGATCCTGCACGGACTGGCTGAGGGTCTGCAGCGTCGAATCGGTACCCTCCTGGTAACGCAGGATGAGTTCACCGCTACGGGGGTGACGATCCACCAGACTGTACATGCGCGGCGAACCGCCGAAGTAGGTCATCTTGGTGTAGTAGGTGATGTTCACCGCCTGCCATTGCCGAGCGACGCGTTGCCCGACCTTGCGCAGCACGTTCCGGCTGTCGACGACAGTGGTCTGGCCTTCGCCCGGCAGCGGCGCCGTCTTGCAATACAACATGAACTTGCTGGCGCAGAATTTCGGATTGCGCTGCACCTGTGCATCGCTGTCGGGCAGCATGTTCAGGTCCCAGTGCAAAGGCGTCTTCTCCAGCGAGTGCACCACGCCCTGCGGTTTGTCCGCAGGCTTGACCACATGCACGGCGCCAAAGGCCCATTCGTACAACGTGCCAAAGCGTTCGCAACTGCGGGCGAAACTGTCCTGGTCCTCAAAATGACAACCCTTGAGGCAAACAAAGCCGAAGGTTTCCACCAATGACTCCAGCAGCCCCGTGGACAGTCGCTCGAAACCCAACCCCAACGGATCCCGGACCACCAGGCCAAAGAGCGGGAGCTTTTGCAGCTCGAACTCAAAGCCTTGTGCCTGGGGACCTTCTGTCTGGTGGTAAAGCCACGGCCGCCCCTGCCAAGTGACCAGCACATGCTGGTCAAGGTCGACCTGGGCCCGCGCCCGCAGGTGCTGGCTCCCATCGAGGTTGCACACCGGCACGGCGTGCCAGGGGCTGTCGGCGCGGCTCAACCCTTCGGCCAGCCCGACGGTAAACTTGGGCCCGGCATTGTTGTATTGGTGGACCGACAGTCGAATGTCATCGGGGAAGAAGCGATCCACCGCCGCATTCAAGGCCTGCCCGCGCAGCATCATCTGGTAGGCCTTGTAGTTGATCTGCTGCAGGTACTCGTCCTCGCTCTGCCCGTCCTCGCGGCACAGGCGCAGGTCGTTGTAGAGATGACTGCAGAGATTGTCATGGGTCCTACCGAGGGCTTCATCGTGCCGGCTCTGCTCGATCAGGTCTCCCAGGTTTTTCCAGGGCAACCGGGCCTGCTTGACCAGGCTGGCGCGCACCGACTCGGCACTTTGTGCCTGCGGGAACAAGTCTTCCATGCTGACCCACTCAATCGTGTGGGTCGTACACAGTTCACGCAGCGCCCGGTTATAGGTAGCACGAACCTCGTCGGTCACCCCGACGATGTCGTTGAAAGTCGTTCCATCGCTGAGGATCGATACCACACACCCCGGCTCATGCAGCGCGGCAATCGCTTGGCCCATCTGATCGAGGCGCTCGATGGCCATGAACTCGCCATAGTCCGGCAGCACGCCGAAGGTCTGGTCGATGGCATTGGGGGATTTGCAGGGAAAGCCCGGCAGGATCAGGCGTACCGGACGGCGCTGATCGAAGCATTGCCCCAGCCGGTGCGCCAGATGGTCCCGGCCCTGTGTTTCGAAACGATCATCCGTGCCCTTGAACAGGTAACCGGCCAGCAAATCGCTGACGGCCGTGATCCAGGCGTCTCTATGTTCCATGGAACAGCTTCCTTGAGAGTGGGTATATCAACAGGATTTGACGGTATCGCCACGCTCGGTGAATGCCTGCGCGGCGCCACGGTGTTGCTTGAGGATGTGTAACAGCCCGGCCGGCTGTTCACAGTAGAAGTCCGGGGCCTGGGCCTGCCAGGTGCACCCCGAGCCATAGCCCCAGGCGACCATTGCCGAGGGCATACCCGCAGCGCGGGCGGTTTGCAGGTCGATCTCGGTGTCACCAACGAACAGGCAATGGCGGGGCTCGACCGACAACCGCCGAGCGGCGTCCCACGCCACCTCCGGCTGGGGTTTGAGTGGCCGGCCGGCGCGATGCCCCAGGATCGCCTTGAAGGCCGTGTGCGCGAGCAGCGCATCAGCGACCTGGCAGGCCATGACCTCGGCTTTGTTGGTCACGATCGCCAGCGGCAGCTGTAGCGCTCGGCAGCCCTCGAGCACTGCCAATACACCGTTGAAAGGCTTGGAAAACTGCACCAGATGATCTTGGTACATCGCTACATAACGTTGATGCAGCATGGCCGCATCGGCGATGCCAAACTGCGTCGCTACCGCCTCGATCATCGCCGTGGTGCCGCCGCCGATATAGTCCCGCACCGCTTCCGCGGTCAGCGCCGGACATCCGTGCTCCAGCAATACCTGGTTCAGGCTCCAGGTGATGTCCGGCAAGGTGTCCACCAGGGTACCGTCCAGATCGAAGAGCACCGCATCGATCCGCAACCGAGACGCCCTCATTGGGCACTGGCGTAGTGACAAGGACGCCCCTTGCGAAAGACCAGTCGATGGAAACGCTCGTCGACATTGCTGCGCTTTTCGAGCGTGACCACACCCCGCCGCTTGATTGCCACCGAATGCCAGGGCGTACGCCACAGGTCACTGGTCGGCACGAGGCGGATGCCGATTTTCGTCGACACCGCCAGTTGCGGGTGGATCGACAGGCGCAGGCAATCCGGATAGCGCGCCTGCAGCAACGCGCTCCAGGCCTCACTGCGCTGGATCACCCGCTGAGAGGCCGGCTTGGCGATCTTCTTCACCGCGTTGAGGCTCATGCCAGCGAATGCCTCGAGCCCCGAGTAGTCCTCGGACAGGAAGCGATGGATGCCGCAATACATCAACATCATGTGCGGGTCATCCTTGAAGCGCTGTTGCAACAGGATCAATGATTGACCGTGCTCGATCATCATTTCTTCGCGCATGGCGTCCAGACAGTCGAGCTGAGGGTAGGCATTTCTGAGGTCGAAATGGGCGAACATACCGCCGTAGTGCTGCTCGGCGTAGTCCTGGATCGAGTCCGTATACGCCTTGACGTCCGCATCGGGAACACGCACCAGATCGGCAAACACATAACCATCGGAGCAGATGTGGATCAGCGCACCCGGCGCGTAGATCGCCTGGATTTCCGCACACAGCCGATGGAGCTCGTCGATGGCATGGTATTCAGCCAGATCAGGCAGGTGACTCAGGGTCTTCTTGCGGCTGGGGGATTTTCCGGGAAAGGCCGGCAAGACCATTTCAACTTTGCGACCGCTCTCGACTGCCCGCATGACTTTCGCCAGATGGGGTTCCAGCACCTGCAAAGAGAGTTCGTCGCTTTCCCCGGGGGCGAGGCTGCGACGGCGAAACAGGCATTCGAGAATCTGGTGGGCAATGTTCTGGGACGAGACGGGCTGATGCTCGTGCACGCGCTGACCGCCCACCTGTTGAGCAACGGTAGTTGAACCCTGCATAGACAATCCCTTGTTTGATGGTGACGGTAGCCAAATCCTTGGCCACCGGCAGATACTCCTTGATCTGCGGGCGGGTAAAAATCCTACAAAAAGCAAACACTTGTCAAATTTTTACGAAGCACCACAGGACAGTCCTGTCACGGAATACCCGGACAAATGCCGCAAAAAAGCCCCCGCTGCCGCAAGGCAACGGGGGCTTTTGGTTGACCGTTCCGATGCTACATCTCGACTTGCGTCCCCAACTCGATCACCCGGTTCACCGGCAGATTGAAGAAGCGCAGGTTGCCATTGGCATTCTTCAGCAGGAAGGCGAACAGCAACTCGCGCCAGCGGGCCATGCCCTCGAGCTTGGACGCAATGACCGTCTCGCGACTGAGGAAGTAGGTGGTGCGCATCGGGCTGAAGTCCAGGTCATCCAGATGACAGAGCTTGAGGGCCTGGGGCACGTCCGGCTCGTCGGTGAAGCCGAAATGCAGGATCACCCGGAAGAAGCCTTCGCCATAGGAATCGACCTCGAAGCGTCGCTGCGGCGGAACCCGTGGGATGTCCTCGTACACCACCGTCAACAGGACGACTTGTTCGTGCAATACCTGATTGTGCAGCAGGTTGTGCAACAGCGCGTGAGGCACGGCGTCGGAGCGCGCGGTCAGGAACACCGCGGTGCCCTGTACGCGATGGGGCGGCTGCACACGGATGCTGCTGATGAAGATCGGCAGCGGCAAGGCACCTTCGTCGAGACGTTCCACCAGCAACTGCTTGCCGCGTTTCCAGGTGGTCATCAACACGAACAAGGCGATACCGGCGACGACCGGGAATGCGCCGCCCTGAATGATCTTCGGCACGTTGGCGGCGAAGTACAGGCCATCCACCAGCAGGAAACCGAGCAGCACCGGCACCGCCAGCAGCGGCGGCCATTTCCACAGCAGCAGCATCACGGCCGACACCAGGACGGTGGTCATCAGCATGGTGCCAGTCACCGCCACACCGTAGGCCGACGCCAGCGCACCGGAGGATTCGAACCCCAGCACCAGCAGCACCACACCCACCATCAGCGACCAGTTCACCGCGCCGATGTAGATCTGGCCCTGTTCGGCGCTGGAGGTGTGCTGGATGTACATGCGCGGGATATAACCCAGCTGGATCGCCTGGCGGGTCAGGGAAAACGCGCCGGAGATCACTGCTTGCGAAGCGATCACCGTCGCCAACGTCGACAAGCCCACCAGCGGGATCAGCGCCCAGCTTGGCGCCAGCAGATAGAACGGGTTACGCGCCGCTTCCGGGTCGCCCAGCAGCAATGCCCCCTGGCCGAAATAATTGAGCACCAGCGCCGGCAGCACCAGGAGGAACCAGGCACGGGCAATCGGTTTACGGCCAAAGTGGCCCATGTCGGCGTACAGCGCTTCGGCGCCGGTCAGCGCCAACACCACCGCGCCGAGGATCGCCACGCCCATGCCCGGATGGACCACGAAGAAACGCACGGCCCAGGCGGGGTTAACGGCCAACAGCACCTCTGGTTGCCGGCTGATGCCATAGATGCCGAGCGCACCAAGCACCAGGAACCAGGTCACCATGATCGGGCCGAACAGGATGCCGATCCGCGCCGTGCCGTGCCGCTGGATCAGAAACAGCGCCACCAGCACCACCAGCGATATCGGCACCACCCAGTGGTCGATGCCTTCGAACGCCAGGCCGAGGCCCTCGATCGCCGACAATACGGAAATCGCCGGGGTGATCATGCTGTCGCCGTAAAACAGCGCGGCGCCGATCAGCCCGCAGATCACCAGGAACGTACGCAGCCGCGCCCGCTCCCCCGCCGCGCGCCGCGCCAGGGCGGTGAGTGCCATGATTCCGCCTTCGCCCTGGTTGTCGGCGCGCAGGACGAACATCATGTACTTGATCGATACGACCCAGATCAGTGACCAGAAGATCAGCGACAGGATGCCCAGCACCCCGTCATGGTTGACCGCCACGCCGTAGCCGCCGGTAAACACTTCTTTGAGGGTGTACAACGGGCTCGTGCCGATGTCGCCGTAAACCACTCCGACCGCCGCCACCAGCATGCTCAGCGGCTTCGCTGCCGAATGCTCGGCACCCGCCGCCTGACTACTTGCATGACCCATCCAACACTCCCGATTCCCAGACCTGTCTTCTTGAACGAAGCACTATGCTTGATGACGCAGCATGTACCGCTTTACATCTCGTAACAGGTATTTCGTTGACTATAAAAACCGATAAAGCACAAAGGCGCGAAGCATAGCGCAGCACTCGTCGTTTTTCCCCGTATAAAGCTGGTCAACTGCCTCGTCCATCGCTAGAATTGCGCACTTTTTGATCAGAGGCGCGTCAGGCGCCCTGTCTCGGCAAGAGACGATCCCCTTACACCGAGGTTAGACATGTCCACCACTACCGCGCCAGCCAATCCGAAGGTCGGCTTCGTATCCCTGGGTTGCCCAAAGGCTCTGGTCGACTCCGAACGCATCCTGACCCAGCTGCGCATGGAAGGCTATGACGTCGTGTCCACGTATCAGGACGCCGACGTGGTAGTGGTCAATACCTGTGGCTTCATCGATTCGGCCAAGGCCGAGTCCCTGGAAGTGATTGGCGAAGCCATCAAGGAAAACGGCAAGGTCATCGTCACCGGCTGCATGGGCGTGGAAGAAGGCAACATCCGCGACGTGCATCCAAGCGTGCTGGCCGTGACCGGTCCGCAGCAGTACGAGCAGGTGGTCAACGCGGTGCACGACGTGGTGCCACCGAAGCAGGACCACAACCCGCTGATCGACCTGGTGCCGCCACAAGGCATCAAGTTGACCCCGCGTCACTACGCTTACCTGAAGATTTCCGAAGGCTGCAATCACAGCTGCAGCTTCTGCATCATTCCGTCGATGCGCGGCAAGCTGGTGAGCCGCCCGGTGGGCGATGTGCTCGACGAAGCCCAGCGCCTGGTCAAGGCCGGCGTCAAGGAACTGCTGGTGATCTCCCAGGACACCAGCGCCTACGGCGTCGACGTGAAATACCGCACTGGGTTCTGGAACGGTGCGCCGGTGAAGACCCGCATGACCGAACTGTGCGAAGCCCTCAGCACCCTGGGCGTCTGGGTCCGCCTGCATTACGTCTACCCGTACCCGCATGTGGATGAACTGATCCCGCTGATGGCCGCCGGCAAGATCCTGCCGTACCTGGACATCCCGTTCCAGCACGCCAGCCCGAAAGTCCTCAAGGCCATGAAACGCCCGGCGTTCGAAGACAAGACCCTGGCGCGCATCAAGAACTGGCGCGAGATCTGCCCGGACCTGATCATCCGCTCGACCTTCATCGTCGGTTTCCCCGGCGAGACCGAAGAGGACTTCCAGTACCTGCTGGACTGGCTGACCGAAGCCCAGCTCGACCGCGTCGGCTGCTTCCAGTATTCGCCGGTCGACGGCGCACCCGCCAACGACCTGGACCTGGACGTGGTACCGGATGACGTCAAGCAAGACCGTTGGGAGCGCTTCATGGCGCACCAGCAGGCCATCAGCTCGGCACGTCTGCAAATGCGCATCGGCCGTGAAATCGAAGTGCTGGTGGATGAAGTGGACGAACAAGGCGCCGTCGGTCGTTGCTTCTTCGATGCTCCGGAAATCGATGGCAACGTCTTCATCGACAACGGCAGCAACCTCAAGCCCGGCGACAAGGTCTGGTGCAAGGTGACCGATGCCGATGAGTATGATTTGTGGGCTGAACAGATCAACTGATCTGACTGGTTTGACGGACCACCGCTGTACCCGTGGGAGCCGATGAGGAACCTGTGGGAGTCGAGCTTGCTCGCGATAGCGGTGTGTCAGCCGAATGAGAGACCAGCTGATCCGACGCTATCGCGAGCAAGCTCGGCTCCCACAGGGTTCTCATATTCAGGCAAAAATTGATAAGCCCCGCTCTTGCGACAAGATGCGGGGCTTTTTTACGGCTATCGTATGGGTAAACCCAGGACATCCAGCACAAGGAACAGGCGGGCATGCGCCAGCATTCGGTCATCCACACACCGAAACCCAGCGATTATCAGGAACTGACCCAAGTCTGGGAGGCGTCGGTACGGGCTACCCATGACTTTCTGCCGGACAGCTACATCGAGCTGCTGAAAAACCTGGTGCTCACCCGTTACCTGGATGCCGTGATGTTGATCTGCACCCGGGACGCCCGCCAGCGCATCACCGGTTTCGCCGGTGTCGCGGCCGGCAAGGTCGAGATGCTGTTCATCGACCCGCAACACCGCGGCCAAGGTTTGGGCAAGCAATTGCTGCGCTATGCCATGGACCACTTGAATGCCGATCAACTGGACGTCAACGAACAGAACCCACAAGCCCTGGGCTTCTATCTCAAGCAAGGCTTCGAAGTGGTCGGCCGTTCGGCACGGGACGGCATGAACCAGCCCTACCCATTGCTGCACATGCGCTACAGGCAGCCAGACCTGAAGGCCCAGCGCGGGTAGACGAGACAAATGGACACGCGATTAACCGGCGCCAGGCAGGTACAATGTCCCCCCTCTTTTTGTTACGGCCCTGTCATGACTGACCCGATTCGCCTCTCCAAACGCCTCATCGAACTTGTCGGCTGTTCCCGTCGGGAGGCTGAGCTGTTCATTGAAGGTGGCTGGGTCACCGTGGACGGTGAAGTCGTCGACGAGCCGCAATTCAAGGTCGACGCCCAACGCGTCGAGCTTGACCCCGAGGCCAAGGCCACCGCGCCGGAACCGGTGACGATCCTGATGAATGTCCCGGCCGGCATGGATACCGACACGGCAATGGCCACCCTCAAACCGGAGACGCTGAGCGAAGAACACCGCTTCGGCAAACGCCCGCTCAAAGGGCATTTCCTGCGCCTGACCGCCAGCGCCGACCTGCAGGCCAACGCCAGCGGCCTGCTGGTGTTCACCCAGGACTGGAAGATCCTGCGCAAGCTCACCGCCGACGCCGCCAAGATCGAGCAGGAATATGTGGTGGAAGTCGAAGGCGAGATGGTCGCCCATGGCCTGAATCGCCTGAACCATGGCCTGACCTACAAAGGCAAGGAATTGCCGGCGGTCAAGGCCAGTTGGCAGAACGAGAACCGCCTGCGCTTCGCCATGAAGAACCCGCAACCGGGCATCCTCGCCCTGCTCTGCCAGGCCGTCGGCCTCAAGGTGGTCGCCATTCGGCGCATCCGCATCGGCGGCGTATCCATCGGCAAGGTACCGCCGGGCCAGTGGCGCTACCTGTCTGCCAAAGAGAAATTCTAATTTTTTCGGCGCCGCAGCCGTCTGGGGCGCCCATTGCCGATCGATCAGGATTGAACATGATTCACAACGACGTACTGCGCAGCGTGCGCTACATGCTCGACATCAGCGACAAGAAAGTCATCGAGATCATCAAACTGGGCGGCCTGGACGTGTCCCTTGCGGACCTGGCGGGTTATCTCAAGAAAGATGAAGAAGAAGGCTTCGTGTTCTGCCCTGACGAGGTCATGGCGCACTTTCTCGATGGCCTGGTGATCTTCAAGCGTGGCAAGGACGAAAGTCGCCCGCCACAGCCCATCGAAGTACCGGTGACCAACAACATCATCCTCAAGAAGCTGAGGGTAGCCTTCGAGCTGAAAGAAGACGATCTGCACGCGATCCTCAAGGCCGCCGAGTTCCCGGTGTCCAAACCGGAACTGAGTGCCCTGTTTCGCAAGTTCGGCCACACCAACTACCGTCCGTGTGGCGACCAGTTGCTGCGTAACTTCCTCAAGGGGCTGACACTGCGCGTTCGCGGCTGACTCCGAGCCATGACCTACACGGTGTCCCCCATCGGCTTCGTCCGCTCCTGCTTCAAGGAGAAGTTCGCCATCCCCCGCCAACCCCAGCTGGCCCCGGCCGCACGAGGCGTGCTGGAGCTGGTGGCGCCGTTCGACCAGGGCGATGCGGTGCAGGGCCTGGAACAAGTCAGTCACGTCTGGCTGTTGTTCCTGTTCCACCAGGCCCTGGAAGACAAGCCGCGCTTGAAGGTGCGCCCGCCGCGCCTGGGCGGTAACAAGTCCATGGGGGTGTTTGCCACCCGCGCCACCCATCGCCCCAATGGCATCGGCCAGTCGGTGGTCAAGCTGGAACGGGTCGAAGCCGGCCGGCTGTGGCTCTCGGGCATCGACCTGCTGGACGGCACGCCGGTGCTGGACATCAAGCCCTACGTGCCCTACGCCGACATCGTCGGCTCGGCGACCAACCACATCGCCAGCGCGGCGCCTGGGTTGATTCCGGTGCAGTGGACAGACTCAGCGCTGCTTCAGGCGCGAGACCACGCCATGCGCCTGGAGGAGCCCCTGGTGGAGTTGATCGAACAATGCCTGGCTCAGGATCCACGCCCGGCGTACCAGGCTCCTGCAGCAGAGCGGGAATATGGTGCGCAGTTCTGGGACCTGGATGTCCGTTGGCACTACCCGCAACCGGGGTTGATCCGGGTGCTGGAGGTCGTTCCCGTCCGGCCGTGACCGCCAGAAACGAAAAAGCCCGCGTTGCCTTCATCAGGCAACGCGGGCTTTTTTGGTGCTTTCAGTTGTACCGAGTCGCTTTCATCGCGAGCAGGCTCGCTCCCACAGAGGGTCCAGGGTTGTTCTTGAGATATGAATCAACACAGAACCCTGTGGGAGCGAGCCTGCTCGCGATGACGGCCTGTCAGCCACCAAATCAGGTTACTTCTCTACAAACGCCCGCTCAATCAGGTAGTCACCCGGCTCGCGCATACGCGGGGAAACGGTCAAGCCGAAGCTGTTGAGCACTTCGCTGGTTTCATCCAGCATGCTCGGGCTGCCACACAGCATGGCGCGGTCGTCCTGCGGATTGATCGGCGGCAGGCCGATGTCGCGGAACAGCTTGCCGCTGCGCATCAGGTCGGTCAGACGGCCTTCGTTCTCGAACGGCTCACGGGTTACGGTTGGGTAGTAGATCAACTTTTCCCGCAGCGCTTCGCCGAAGAATTCGTTCTGCGGCAGGTGCTCGGTGATGAATTCGCGGTAGGCGACTTCATTGACGTAGCGCACGCCGTGGCACAGGATCACTTTTTCGAAACGCTCGTAGGTTTCCGGATCCTGGATGACGCTCATGAACGGCGCCAGGCCGGTGCCGGTGCTGAGCAGGTACAGGTGCTTGCCAGGCTTGAGGTCATCCAGCACCAGGGTGCCGGTGGGTTTCTTGCTGATGATGATCTCGTCGCCTTCCTTCAGATGCTGCAGCTGGGAAGTCAGCGGGCCATCAGGCACCTTGATGCTGAAGAACTCGAGATGCTCTTCCCAGTTCGGGCTGGCGATCGAGTAAGCACGCATAAGCGGGCGGCCGTTGGGCTGTTGCAGGCCGATCATCACGAACTGACCGTTCTCGAAGCGCAGGCCCGGATCGCGGGTGCACTTGAAGCTGAACAGAGTGTCGTTCCAGTGATGAACACTGAGGACACGCTCGTGGTTCATGTTGCTCATGTACGTGGGACTCCTGGGAATGATGCCTGCGTCGTTATATGCGCATTTGCATCGCATTCTAATGGCGGCGACAATATCTGTTAACTGAATTATTAAGATAAGGGTTATCGGTTATATCGATATGCGATTTACTCTACGTCAACTCCAGGTCTTTGTCGCCGTCGCCCAGCAAGAGAGCGTTTCCCGTGCCGCGGGCCAGCTCAATCTGTCGCAATCGGCCGCCAGCACTTCCATTACCGAACTGGAACGGCAATCCAGCTGCCAGTTGTTCGACCGCGCCGGCAAGCGCCTGAGCCTCAATGCCTTGGGTAAACAGCTGCTGCCCCAGGCGGTGGCGCTGCTGGACCAGGCCAAGGAGATTGAAGACCTGCTCAACGGCAAGTCCGGCTTCGGCTCACTGGCGGTCGGCGCGACCCTGACCATCGGCAATTACCTGGCGACCCTGCTGATCGGCGGCTTCATGCAGCGCCATCCGGAAAGCCAAGTGAAGCTGCATGTGCAGAACACTGCCAATATCGTGCACCAGGTCGCCCACTATGAAATTGATCTGGGTCTAATCGAGGGCGATTGCAGCCACCCGGACATCGAAGTACAGAGCTGGGTCGAGGACGAGCTGGTGGTGTTCTGCGCACCTCAGCACCCGCTGGCCAAGCGCGGCCAGGCAACCATGGAGGAGTTGACCCACGAAGCATGGATTCTGCGGGAACAGGGCTCCGGCACCCGACTGACGTTCGATCAAGCCATGCGCCACCACCGCAGCGCGCTGAACATCCGCCTGGAGCTGGAACACACCGAAGCCATCAAGCGCGCCGTGGAATCCGGTTTGGGGATTGGCTGCATCTCACGCCTGGCGTTGCGCGACGCATTCCGGCGCGGCAGCCTGGTGCCGGTGGAAACGCCGGACATGGACCTGGCGCGGCAATTCTATTTCATCTGGCACAAACAGAAATACCAGACCTCGGCGATGCGCGAATTCCTCGAACTGTGTCGGGCATTCACCGCCGGGGCGCAGCGCAGCGACGAAATCGTGCTGCCGGCCATTGCCTGATTAAAGGAGCACCAGACCCCACACCAGGGCAATCATGGTCAAGGCGACAAGCTGAGCGGCACTGCCCATGTCCTTGGCGTTTTTCGACAAGGGGTGCAGTTCCAGGGAAATGCGATCGATGGCCGCTTCCACTGCCGAGTTCAGCAACTCCACGATCAAGGCCAGCAGGCAGACCGCAATCAGCAGCGCCTGTTCGACACGGCTGACATTCAGGAAGAACGACAGCGGAATGAGGATGACATTGAGCAGCACCAGTTGACGGAATGCCGCTTCACCAGTGAAGGCGGCGCGCAGGCCGTCCAGGGAGTAGCCAGAAGCATTCAGGATGCGTTTCAGGCCGGTTTGGCCTTTAAAAGGTGACATAGGATGGGCAACTGATTGAAAGAAGTGGGAAAGCTAATTCAACCCTAGTCAAAAAAGCGTGAATAAAAACGCTATGACTGCGGTGAAATTGACTCAAGTTGTTGCAGCAACAGGGCCGCCTGGGTCCGGGTGCGCACATTCAGTTTACGAAAGATCGCCGTCACGTGGGCCTTGATAGTGGCCTCCGACACGTTCAATTCATAGGCGATCTGCTTGTTCAACAAACCTTCACAGACCATGGTCAGCACTCGGAACTGCTGCGGCGTGAGACTGGCCAGGCCCTCGCTGGCGGCCTTGGCCTCCTCGGACACGCTCACCGCTTCGAACGCCTGGGGTGGCCAGGCGGCGTCGCCGTCCAGGACTTTCCTCACGGCCTGCTGAATCATCTCCAGAGAACTCGACTTGGGTATGAACCCACTGGCGCCGAACTCCCGGGCCTTGACCATCACCGAGGCCTCTTCCTGGGCGGATACCATCACCACCGGTATCTGCGGATACTGCCCCCGCAACAGCACCAGCCCGGAAAAACCGTACGCGCCAGGCATGTTCAGGTCCAGCAGGACCAGATCCCAGTCGGCCTTTTCGGTCAGCCGAGTCTCCAACTCCGCAATACTGGCCACCTCCGTCAGCCGGACAGCCGGGCCAAGGCCCAGGGTCACCGCCTGATGCAACGCGCTGCGAAAGAGCGGATGGTCATCGGCGATCAGGATTTCGTATGTGGCCATTTTTCAAATGATCCTGTTTTTATGGGGGACCCGATGCAATCGCGCCCCGCCAAAACAACTCAAGACACCGCGCAGCGTTTCGAACTTCGGCTGCACCTGGTCGGCGCCAAGCATGCCCAGCGCAGCCGGGGTGGTCAAGCAGCACAGCCATCACGGCCCTGAGTATGAGCCACTATGGGGCCAATACCGCTTGGGATACGTGAATGAAGGGCTGCAGCTCGGCGTGAGCCGGAGTCGACACATCCATCTCCTGCTGCCGTTTGGCGCCCAGGTAATGCTGGCTGAACACATCGAAATAAGCGTCCAGGGCCGATGCGGCATCGTTGTCCCCCGCCAATTCGAGACACAGCGCCGCCACTTCGGCGGTGCACAAATGCTCGCTGCGGGTCGAACGGCGCAAACGGTAGCGCGACAGCTTGTCGGGTTGCAGGCTGAGGATCGGCAAGCGGTCGAAATACGGACTCTTGCGGAAGATCTTGCGCGCCTCCGTCCAGGTGGCATCCAGCAGAATAAACAGTGGGCGCCTGGAACGATCGAGGTCCACCGTCTGGGTGACGCGCGATGGCTCGACGTATTCGCCGGGAAATACCAGGTAGGGTTGCCATTGCGGGTCGTCGAGCAGCGCCAGCAGTTGCTTGTCGACTTCGGTGCGCGACCAGATGAAGGCATGGTTGTCACGCACCACATCGGCGATCAGCCAGCCGGTGTTGCTCGGTTTGAACACTTCCTTGTTGGTCATGATCAGGCAGACCCCGGAACGGGTTTCGACGCTTGGACGCCAGGCGCACAGGCAGTGGCTCTCGATCACCCGGCAGGCGCTGCATCGGGGAGCGCGCCAGCCACGGGCCTGTAGCGGCTTGATGCCTTCATCGATGCGCTGGTCGCGCAAGCGGGCGACCGCGTTAGGGGCATGATTCATCGTGGGCAACGCCGATGGACAAAAGAACTCGACACGAACAACTCTCGGCAAGGCAATAGAGGCCGCCAGTCTACCAGAGCGCGTAAACCTGTACCGTCCACCCGGCCTCCCCTATAATTCGCCGCCACTGAACGCACAGTCATGTGACCGGTCGAAATAGCCGTCACTGAACCAGGAGAGTTTCATGCTGCGCCTTATCGTCCCTACCGTTGCCGTTCTGCTGGCTACGTCCTTCAGCGCCCAGGCTGCCTCGCTGAAAGAACTCGAACTGAACAAAATGCTGCAGAACGTCGCCGCGGAAAGCAGCGTCGGCACCCCGCGAGCAATCAACGAAGACATTCTCGATCAAGGCTATACCGTCGAAGGCACCGAGTTGATCAACCACCTCAGTGTGCAAAGCAGCCATGCCCAGCAAATGCGCGCTGACCCCAAGGCTGTGTATTTCCAGTTGGGCGCCAGAGTCTGTACCAACCCGGGTTTCCGCAAATTGATGGCCAAGGGTGCAACCATGCGCTACGAGTTCACCGAGGTTAAGACCAATCGCCCGGTCGCCACCGAACGCTTCAAGGAGTCGGATTGCCCGAAACCGGCCAAGACCAAGAAGTAATCAAACCACGCCACGCCAGCGGCCTGTCCGATTGATTCGACTCATGAATTAGCCACACAGGCCACTGTCGCGCCGTTGCTCATCGTCGGCGCGCAGCTCCGCTACCAGCGCCTGTAAATAGCGCGAACGCCACGCCCTGCCTTCCAGACGGCGGCAACATTCTTCCTCGAGACTGACCCGATTGGCCTGAGCCGCTTCCAACAGCGCCAGATACAACTGCCTATCGAGTTCCAGAGTTACCCTGGTCATCTTTCCCGCCTCCTTGCCCGATCTACCTCAATCCATCGCGTGGCCCAGCCGTGGGCATCGAATTGCCTGGCACGCCTGTTATCAGTAAATCAGAGCGGCCCGTACCCGGTCGGTAATCTGACGAGCGGCGTGCCCGACCACTGCTGGTTGCCAACTGTCACTTTCGAGGGCCATGATCAAGGCAGCGAAGATCAACGCGAGGGTCTAGGATTCAGAAGGAAGAAGGAGTAGCTGAATGCCTTATAAACCGAATGACCAGCTCAGTCGTCATTTTGAGAACCATGGCCACGACCTCACCCGCAAGGTCGAAGAGCAACTCAACCTGGTATCGCCCGACAGCCCGAACCTTCCCATCTACCGCGACATGATCCTGACCGTGCTACGCATGGCCCAGGAAGACCACAACCGCTGGAATGCCAAGATCACCCTGCAGGCACTGCGAGAGCTGGAACATGCGTTTCGCACGCTCGAACAGTTCAAGGGCCGACGCAAGGTCACCGTCTTCGGCTCGGCCCGAACGCCCGTCGAACACCCACTGTATGGCTTGGCTCGTGAGCTGGGGGCCGCGCTGGCCCGTTCGGACATGATGGTTATCACCGGTGCCGGTGGCGGCATCATGGCCGCCGCCCATGAAGGCGCGGGTCGGGAATACAGCCTGGGATTCAACATCACCCTGCCTTTCGAACAGCATGCCAACCCAACGGTCGAGGGCACGCCGAACCTGCTGCCGTTCCACTTTTTCTTCACGCGCAAACTGTTCTTCGTCAAAGAGGCAGACGCCCTGGTGCTCTGTCCGGGCGGCTTCGGGACCCTGGATGAAGCCCTGGAGGTCCTGACGCTGGTGCAGACGGGTAAAAGCCCCCTGGTGCCGGTAGTGCTGCTGGACGCACCAGGGGGCAGGTTCTGGCAGAGCGCCCTGGATTTCATCCGCGAGCAACTGGAAGAAAACCGCTACATCCTGCCCACCGACATGAAACTGATGCGGCTGGTGCACAGCGCTGAAGACGCAGTGGAAGAAATCAACCAGTTCTACCGCAACTTCCACTCCAGCCGCTGGCTCAAGCACCAGTTCGTGATCCGCATGAACCATAAGCTCAACGAACAGGCCATGGCCCAACTACAGATCGAGTTCGCCGACCTGTGCCTGAACGACTGTTTTTATCAGCAAGGCTGCAGTGGCGAAGAACAGGACGAGGCCTCGTTCAGCCATTTGACGCGACTGGCGTTCAATTTCAACGCCCGCAACCAGGGACGATTAAGAGAACTGGTGGACTATATCAACCTGCCGGAAAACTGGGCGACGCCCTCCTCCAAGGCACATCCGCTGACATGGGAGCCCATCAAGGTCACCTGAACCCATAAAAAAACGGCCCGCTATCAAAATAGCGGGCCGTTTCTGTTCAATCATCCAGGCCACGACCGCTGAACAAGCGGTTGATCATGTCCATGGAATAGCCTCTATACGCCAGGAAACGTCCCTGCTTGGCCCGTTCTCGCGCATCGATGGGCAAATGCCCGGAGAACTTCCGACGCCAGGTATCCATTAACTGGTCCTGCCAATCGATACCACTTTCACGCAAGGCCTGTTCAATATCCGGACGTTGCAAACCGCGCTGGCCCAATTCCTCACGAATTCGCAACGGACCGTAGCCTGAGCGGGCGCGATAAGAGACAAAACTTTCGAGATATCGGCTTTCCGATAACAGGCCCTCTTCCGTCAAGCGGTCGAGGGCCGTTTCGATCAAGTCATCGGGAGCGCCGCGCTGACGCAGTTTTCGCGTCAGCTCGACTCGACCGTGCTCGCGTCTGGCGAGCAGGTCCATCGCGGTTCGCCGCACCGCGACGAGGGTATCGAGTACGGCGGTCATCGAATCGATCAGATATCAGCGTCGACCAGGTCGTCAGCGGTTTCGCGACTGGCCACTGCCTTGACGTCGGCAACCGGACTCAGCAGCTTGTCACGCAGTTGCTTCTCGAGCGCTGCGGCAACCTCCGGGTTGTCCGCCAGGAACTTGGCCGAGTTGGCCTTGCCCTGACCGATCTTGGTACCGTTGTAGGCATACCAGGCGCCGGACTTCTCGACGAAACCGTGCAACACACCCAGGTCGATCATCTCGCCATTGAGGTAGATGCCCTTGCCGTAAAGAATCTGGAACTCGGCCTGACGGAACGGCGAAGCCACCTTGTTCTTCACGACCTTGACGCGGGTTTCGCTGCCGACCACCTCGTCGCCTTCCTTCACCGCACCGGTACGGCGGATGTCCAGGCGAACCGAGGCGTAGAACTTCAGCGCGTTACCACCGGTGGTAGTTTCCGGGCTGCCGAACATCACGCCGATCTTCATGCGGATCTGGTTGATGAAGATCACCAGGCAGTTGGCGTTCTTGATGTTACCGGTGATCTTGCGCAGGGCCTGGGACATCAGGCGAGCCTGGAGGCCCACGTGCATGTCGCCCATTTCACCTTCGATTTCTGCCTTGGGTACCAATGCCGCCACGGAGTCGACGATGATCACGTCAACCGCGTTGGAACGCACCAGCATGTCGGTGATTTCCAGGGCCTGCTCGCCGGTGTCCGGTTGTGACACCAGCAGGTCGTCGACGTTGACGCCCAGCTTGCCGGCGTACTCAGGGTCCAGGGCGTGTTCGGCGTCGACGAAGGCGCAAGTCGCACCGGCTTTCTGGGCCTGGGCGATCACGGACAGGGTCAGTGTGGTTTTACCGGAGGATTCAGGGCCGTAGATCTCGACGATACGACCTTTTGGCAAGCCGCCGATGCCGAGCGCAATGTCCAGGCCCAGGGAACCGGTGGAGATGGAAGGAATAGCCTGACGGTCCTGATCGCCCATACGCATTACGGCACCCTTGCCGAATTGACGTTCGATCTGACCCAAGGCCGCAGCCAAGGCTTTCTTCTTGTTGTCGTCCATTAAAGTCCTCACGTAATCAATAAGGCCTGGCGGCCAACACCTGTATAAGTAGCCAGTATTATTCCACAGGGATTCAGGATCGCCTACCCCTGATTTGAGATTTCTACGGCGGCATGTTGCAGCAGCCCCTCTAGCGCGGCCTTCACCGTCTGTCGGCGGACCTCGTCGCGGTTGCCGGGAAAGAATCGCTGCTCGCTGAAGACCCTGTCGCCCACACCCCAGGCAAGCCACACGGTGCCCACCGGCTTGTTCGGCGAACCACCGTCCGGCCCGGCCACGCCGCTGACCGCCACGGCGAACCGCGCCAGGCTTTTCTGCTGGGCACCCCGCACCATGGCCTCGACCACCTCGCGGCTGACCGCCCCGACCCTCTCGAACAGCTCGCCCGGTACATTCAGTTGCTGGGTTTTCTGGCGATTGGAATAGGTCACGTAGCCCGCCTCGAACCAGGCAGAACTCCCGGGAATCCGGGTGATCGCCTCGGCAATCCCGCCACCGGTGCAGGACTCGGCCGTGGTCACATGGGCATTGAGCAATTGCAGACGCCTGCCCAGCTCAGCCGCCAGTTCGGTGATGTCGTCCATGATGCTCTCCTGATTCGACGCAATTGGAGCCTACCGTACACGAGCATTCGCCGCTTGCAAGGCTCGGCGGACTACTGACCCAACGCCTTGACGTAGGCCTGACAGGCCTGCAAGGCGATCAATCCGCGGTCGCCTTCGTCGGTGATGGCGATAATTCGTTGAGCATGCGCCGGGTCAAGTCGGGCTCTTGCTCCTTCATGAACCACGCCGCCGGCGACGGCACCGGCAGGCACTGAGCTGCAACTGCCTGCATTCTCGAGGAGGACTGACAGCCGCAAGTCAGAAGTGGCAAGGCGATCACGCAGGCGAGCTTGATTTGATTGAGCATCGCTCAGGTCCTTGTAGTGGGTTTGTTCGCTGGCCGATAACCGTTGCTCGAGCACAAGGTGCTTGGCCTGCTCCGCCTGTACCTGGGCGGCTGCCGCGTTGCTGATGGCGGTCAGATCATCCTTGTGCAGGCCGGCCAGCTGCGCCAGCTTCGCCTCATAGCGCCAGCCCTGGACCTTCCACGCTGCACCGAAGGCCAGCAGCACGGCCACTGACACGCCGACGGCCCAGACCTTCATGTTCACCGCGTTCACGGCACATCCTTGAAGAACAGGTGATTGCCCAGGCGCAGGGTTTGCGTGGCTCTGGCAGCCCAGGCCGGCGCCGGAATACTCGTCGCGTAGTAGTGGGTCGCGCCCTTCGTAATGTCAGGCTCGGCACCGGAGATCACCAAGTCTGCCGCGCGCTTGGCTTGCTCGAACTGCTTCGGCGGGATCTCCTTGGCGCCACTCAGGTACGGATAATTCGGGTCGTTCTTGTTCCAGCAGCTGAACTGGTACGGCGCCTGGCAGACGCCGGCATAGCCTTCGCCCCACCAGGATTTTTCTCGGCCATCCTCCATCCGGTTGCGGATGGTCCAGGCCACGGCAATCTGACCGGCCTCGCCCTCGCCGCGTGCCTCGCCAAATAATGTCCGCGCCAAGATATCGCGGTCCTTCTCGGATACAGTCATAGCTTTTCTCCAGGCAAAAAAATCCCGCTCAAGGCGGGATTTAAAAGAGTTTTGAGGGGCTATTGAATACTTACACGCTGGAATTTTTCTGGCAAAAGTAGTCTGGTGACGGCATGAGAGCACTTTATCCCTAAACCGTCAATCCAACGAAAAGCCCATCCAACAATCACAGCAACAATAACAGTAATAGAATTAACCGCGATCCACGCATAGCTAGAACCATCTACGAGTTGGTTCAACCTAACACCAAGCGAGTGAATAACAACACCGTGCAATAGATAAACTGGGAATGAAATACTGCCCAAGAACTGACTGAACGGGTGATCCAAGAAGCTCCGGATTCTGACATTGCAAACTGCTGACCAGACTATGGCTGCAGCCAGAATAGCCACTAAGGCAAGATATCCAATCTGCGGAACGAACGCAAGCGCAACAACTGAAACAAAAAAAACGTATCCCGAATACGGTACATTGGTTCTGCCTGAGCCGGTAGAACTACGCATTTCGGCAAGAACGATACCGGCCACAAACGCCGCATAAATTGGTTGAATAATCAGGAGCACGATTGAAATTACGAAATAACCGTAGAACCGCCAGTTACGACGAGATAATAAAAAAACAAACAACAATGTTAGAAACGTTCCAAGAAGCTCGTAGGGCATTGTCCAAAGCTGCGGAATTGGCCGACCTGCCAATGGCGGCTCGAACATAAATGCCCCAATGAACGCGAAATGCGTAACCACAGATAGATCGCTTGCTGCCGCAATTCTGGCCGGACTGATGACAACCCCTGACATCACACATATATAAACAACAGCACACCCCAAAACTATAGGAACAACCAATCGAAAATATCGACCAACAGCAATTCGAACTAGCACGCCTAAATCTTGTCTACGCAAATAACCAACAGACAACGCATATCCAGAAACAACAAAGAATGCAAAAACGGCTGAATTGCCACGAAACGGGAGAAGCCTACCAAGCCACTCTGCTAAAGTCGCTGTAAGTGGGAAGTTCTGAACAAAGACGTGGTAGATTACTACGAAGAGCGCCCCCCAGCCCCGAACCCCATCGAGCGTGGATATACGATTTTTTACTTCCATTTTCCGTTGCATATATAACAGCGCCTTGTTCAGCTCACCGCAATGATACCAGCATTCTTAGGCAATATATTGGGCCATTCCATCGTCAGTACGACCACCAGCACGCCGACGGACCACGCCTTCACGCCCACGGGGTTCATGGCACATGCTTGAAGAACAGGTGATTACCCAGGCGCAGGGTCTACGTGGCCTTGGCTGCCCGGGCCGGCGGCTTAGGCATCGCGGCCGCGTAGTAGTACGTCGGGCCTTTCGTCATGTCCGGCTCAGTGCTCGATATCACCAGATTTGCAGCCCGCTGCGCCTGGGCGAACTGCTTCGGGGGGATCGGCTTGGCGCCACTCAGGTAGGGATAGTTCGGGTCATTCTTGTTCCAACAACTGATTGGTATGGTTTCAGGCAAACGCCAACATACCCCTCCCCCACCATGACTTGGCCTTGCCATCTTCCACACGATTGCGGATGGTCCAGGCCACAGCGACCTGGCCGGCGAAGCCCTCACCGCGAGCTTCGCCCCAAAGCGTAAGGGCGAGAACTTCGCGGTCCGTCTCAAAAACCGTCATCGCTTTCTCCAGGCATAAAAAAACCCGACCTGGTCGGGTTGTTTGTGTATTGCGTGGTACCGCCTATTCGCGTCGTACAAGAACCGATTCACACAGGCCAGCCCTCTCTTAACATTGCCTCAGTAAATGAGCCGTCACTCAATGCAGCTAGAAGCACAGCTTCCCGGCTGTAACACGCCTGCACGTAGTCAGAGACGCCATCCGCCAACGCAAGAATTGCGGGAGACGTCAACGCTATGAATGAACCATCGGACAACTTCCAATCGACTGTATAGTCCTCATTGCGGTTGGCTTGTAACGCCGCACCAGTCAACTTGTTCTGCGTTGTCCGGTCGGTAGAAACACTTAATCCGTTAACGACAGTGCCGGCAACTTCATGATCAAAACGAGTGCTGGCGATCAGCGCGGTCAAGTCGGCAACTAAGACCGGTATATCATTCTCATCAACCCACTCTTCAGCGTACCCAGGCTGAGCATTAGCAAAGCGACCTGTAATCTCACCGGCGTTATTTCTTTGAACGTAAGGCATTTTTTCTCCTAGAGCTCTGTATATCCCAAAGTCGATACTGCGTAATAAGCAGTGCCATCACCTGATGCCATGTTCCATTGCAAAATTACCGCTGCGGTTGTATCCGTCACACATTCAAAGGGAAACGCAAAGTAGTCGACGTTCGCTGTATTTCCGCCGATGCCTGCCTGCCAAGCAGAGACAGTTCCAGCAACCAACACCATCGCTACAGCACTGGAATCTGTCGGCCGCATGTAAGCGAATCCGGCAATACCACTCATAGCAACATGAGTGATTACCTTGGTTCTAACACCTGGCGGCACAGACAGGATCAACGTGACCGCCCCCTGGGTACCGGTGGTTGAGGCTGGAGCAGAACCGACAAAGTCCTTGATCGGCGTTAAGAAATAAAACTGACGCCCGACATTAATAAACGGAACAATATTCCCATTGCCGTCTGTCTTGACGGAACCAATACGCCGCGATCCGGAATACCCGGCAGGCAGTGTCGGGGCGGTAGCACTCAGCGAAAACAGTAGCTCGGCTACGCCATCAGCGGCCTTTCGGATCAGGAACAAGTGATACCAAGTGTTCGCAGCGCGAGAGCCTACGTCGAGCTTCTGGTTGCCGGACCCCGACGTCCAAGCTCCAGAAGCCAGAAGACCGGCAGCCAGGTTGTTAGGAAGAACAATATCGAAAAGGTCGTCAGAAGACTTTGCTGCACCTGGGTCTACGTTGATAACAGTTGCCGGAGCGCCAGGGCTATTCCACATGCGCAAACCGGAGAAGTATCCAATCGGCAAAAATACAGACAATCGCTGCGCCAGCTTTTTGGGACTGACGATTGTTGCATCATCAACGCCTCCATTGACCACCAATTGAGTAGCAATTGCCGCCATGCCGGAACGGGACTCCGTGGCCGTACGAGACGCAAGTGCTGCTGGTGTGACCGCACGCAAGGCATCCGTTCCGGACTGAGCCTCTGCATTCGTAGCCAACTCAACAAGCCCCTTCTGCGTGACTGAAGCATCAGGTGGCGACGCGGGAATTGCATTGGTGATTTTTGCGTTGATTGCCGTAAGAAGTTGAGTATTGCTACTTTCGCTCGGCGTAAGACCGCCAGAAGTAATGACATTCAACACCTCTTCTGTAACGGCATTCCCCCATTGAGCCGGAATCAAAGATCCCGGGGTCCCCGTTACCGGATTTTCATCTACAAATTTCCCATTCACCAGCCCTGCACTGGGAACGCTTTTTGGATAATCCATCCATCTACTCCTTAGTCATAATTGATATGCACCTGCGTATGCGCCGGTGCACTGCGATGAACCAGACACTCCAGCGCCGACCCCGGGTTAACGCCAAAACGCTCTCCCCAGTAGCTCGCGCCAAAACGCCGACCGAGCAGCAGACGCCCGCCGGTATTGAGGGTCCACATGAATTGCGCCTGCCACGTGCCGAAATGCGCGTCTCCAAAACGTGCACGGCCCATGCGAGGCGCCCTATGCTCCGTGACGGTGGCGTTGGGGTAGCCCTGGCTCCTGGCGATTTCCACGTAATACGCCAAGGTCTGGCTACCGACCGCCAACAACCGCCGACGCACCGCCAGCCTCCGGTCGTCATACAGCGGCGTGGCCCCCAGACACGGATCCGGCAGGTTCATCACCCGCTCCCAATCCGGCACCAGTTCACTCACCCCCGCCGGATCCATTTCATTGAGCAAATCACCCGCACGCGCATCGAGGCGCGCCAATTCCTCGGCGATGCCCCCCAGCATTTGCTCCAGTTCCGGCACCCGCTCCGGGTCCCACGCAGGGCCGTTGGGCAGCAGGCTGCGCAGTTGGGCCTGGTATTCCCCGGCGGTTCTTATTCCAGCCATACGCAGCCTCCGAAGGTCAGCAACTGATTGCTCGCCGCAATCACATCGGCGGTGGGCACAGTAAGCGTGTGGTCGGTTTCACCGGTGGCGCTGCTGATGGCTTCGGCGATGTGAGTCAACAGCAGGGTTTCGCCGAGGCCGGCTTCACGGTTGTGCAGGTCGCGCAACTGGGCCTCGATGGCGGCGCGTATGGCGCTGGTGTCAGGGGTGATACGCAGCCTGTAGGTCACCGGGACCTGCACCGGCGCCAGCACATGCACCTCGGCGGTCACCGGGCGCAGGGGCTCGATGTAGGCCCGGACTTCCTCCAGTTGCTCGGCATTGGGAATCGGCTGCGGATCGTCGTCACGCATGACGAACAGGCCGACGGTGCCGGGTCCCAGGTAGCTGCCGCGGCACCAGGCGCGGGTGATGCCAGGGCATTCCAGGGCCCAAGTTTCATAGTCCTGGGCCGAGCCGCCATGGGGGATGATGCGGTAAGAGCGGATCACCCGCGCCCGCAGGGACTCGAGGCTTTCCCGGGCGACACCGCCGGTCAGCCCCGGCGCCAGCACGGTGAAGCTGCCGGAGATACCGAGGATCGGTTGCACCGGCGTCAGCACCAGGCCGGCATCGGCATTGCCCAGGCTGCCGGCCTCCAGCGCAGCGATGGTGGTGGTGTTGAGGCCATTGCTGGTGGTACGGGCGGTGGTCACTTTGTAGGCGCGACCATCGGTCGATTGCAGCAGCGTGTCGACATCCAGCACCGCACCGCCGGCAGCGTTAAAACTGACGCTGCCGCTGGCTGCCTGAGCGGCTTTGCGCGCCTGGTTCAGGCGCAGGGCGGCAATGCGCTCCAGGGTGGACTCGTCGGCCTTGTCCGGCAGGATCTGCTCGGCGATCCAGTCCAGATAGCCGTACAGGCCATAGGCTGCGCCCCCAGGGTACGGGCCAACACTTGGGCATCGGACTGGCGCAGCGAATCGCTGGCCAGGTCGCTTTGGGTGCGTTTGATCAGCACCGGCAGCGAAGGGGTTTCAAACGGCATAGGTCACCTGCCAACTGTTATCGGGATTGATGTCCAGGCGCTGGCCGTCGGCCAGGGTCAGGACCGTGCGCAGGTTCAGGCGCTGGGCATCGAGGCGTTCGCTGATGATGTCGATGGCCCTGCAATGGCCGTCATCGATCAGCCATTGCAGGGCTTCGCGGGCGTAGAACTCGGCGTCGAGCTGGGTCTGGCGGGTCAGCTTGACCCGGCGCAGCAGCCACAGCCGCGAGCCGATGCGGTCATCGGCGACCGTAGGAAAAGTGTCGCCCCACCAGCCGAAACGCTCCTCGTCATCGACGGCATCGTCGTCAGCGGCGCGGCGCCAGGTGAACAGGCTGATCAGTACCGAGCGGGTCAACGCGGCGTGCAGGTTCTGGCTGATGAACATCATTGGCCTCCCGCCGGCGCGCCGGTCTGGCCGTTGCCGGCCTGTACGCCGACATGCACATGCTTGATCTGGCTGATGCCGCCGGCGATCTGGTCGCCTTGGGAAATGATCTTGCCGGTGTGGTTGATGACAGGACTGTCGATGTTCACCGCACTGCTGGCGCGGATGTTCAGGGTGGCGGTGTCAATGTCGATAACACGGCCGCGCTTGAAGTGAATCCTGTCGCCCTCGTCGGTGTAGATCGCCACTTCGCCGGGGGCCAGGGCCTTGAGGCGAAAGCGGCGGTCGGCGACTACCAGTACCACGGCATGGGAACGGTCGCCGCCCAGGAAGGTGGCGATGCCCTCGGCGCCGGCCAGCGGGTTGCTGGTAAAGCCGTAGGGTTCGAAGTGCTCCATGTCGTCGTTCACTTCGCCGGCGGTGAGGCGCATCTGCAGCGACTGCAGTTTGGAGGCCGAATTGGCGAGCACGACAGTGCCGCGCGCCAGGAGGCGGGTCAGTAGGCTCATTGGGGTTCCTTCGGAAATCGGGTTGCGGGTTGGCTGGACGTCAGTTGAGGTTGGCGGTGGCTGGTCCGCCGTCATCGCGAGCAGGCTCGCTCCCACAGGGGGTTTGTGCTGGACGGGGATTTTGTGGCCGCCCCCGGAGCAGGGTGGGAGCGAGCCTGCTCGCGATGGCGGTGGGTCAGTGGACGCTGAGGTGACTGACACTCAGCCTTCGCGAGCAAGCCCGCTCCCACAGGGGATTTGTGGTGGGCGGGCACTTTGTGGTCATCCCCGGAACAGGGTGGGAGCGAGCCTGCTCGCGATGGCGGTGGGTCAGTGGACGCTGGGGTGACTGATACGCCGCCTTCGCGAGCAAGCCCGCTCCCACAGGTGGGCGCTGCCGGGCTCAGGACTTGGGCTTGGCCGGGGTCGCGTCGAAGGTATGGGGCGGGGCGACTTGCAAGGTGGTCACCGAGCCTTGGGCAGACAGTGAATAGGTCACCTTGGAAATCAGCATGTCGCCATCGAACCCCAGCACCGGGTCGATCACCCGCACCAGGCTGTTGTGGCGCCACAAGTCGCCATTGGCCTGGCGCCAGCCCTGCACGCGGTAGGTGGTGGTCAGGGCGCGACCGGTGCGGATGGCGCTTTCCCAGTCCGCTCGTTGCTGGGCCAGCTCGGAGGTCAGTTGGGCGCTTTCGCTGATCACCGTCACCCGCTTGCGTTTGAAACCCAAGTCGGTGGCGGTGCCCGACACCTCGCTGACTGCCGCCCCACTCTGCTGGTCGCTACCCTTGTGCTGGCCGATGACCCGGTATTCGGAGAACACCTGGCTGTAGTCCATCGGCGCGTTGCCTGAAAGGATGTTCTTGCCCAGCTCCAGCACATCACTGGCCCGCCCTGCGCTGCCGGGCTTGGCCAGCAGCACGCGGCCTTCGGCGTCGTCGGTGGAAAACACCCGGAACAACGTCAGCAAACGGTCGATGGATTGAAAGACGGTTTCTCCCGGCACGATGCTGTGCTCGCTCAAACGCGCCGTTTCCGGGATTTCACTGACCACCCCTACGCCATATTGCGAGGCCAGGGCCTGAACGATGCTCAGCACCGTCTGCCCCCGCCATTGGCTCGGACGATTGATCGCTGCGCAATCCACCAGGTCCTGGGTTCTGGAACCCCCTTCGATGCTCAGCGTGATCTGGCGCCCGTCATAGCTGACCGGAGCCTTGAACACGTAGCCGCTGAGTACCAGGTCGGCACCGATGCGTACCTGGCATTCATCACCGGGACGGATCGGCACCGCCTGGATCTGCCCCGGCCATTGCCAGGTGATGTCGAGTTTGAAGGTGCGGAACTGCCGCTCCAGGTCCGCACTGATTTCCACGCTTTTCCAGCCGCCGTAGTCCAGCCCACCGACGGTGAGCGTGACGACGTTATCGAACTCGCTCATGGCTTACTCCCCCGAGACTTTCAGGTCGTTGGGCGGCAGGAAACCTGGGTGGGCCACGCCGTTGCGCTGGATCACTTCGGTCACCCGGGTGGCATCGGCAAATTGCTGATAAGCCACCACCAGCGCCGGCAGGCTTTGCTTGAACGACAGGTTGATCAACCGGACACCCGATGACGCCACCGCCGTCAGGTGCGCGGCCATTTGCTGACGCAGGTTGTTCAATGCCTGGTAATGATCCGGATCGGCCTTGAGGGAGGCCTGCCAAATGGCTTCGTTGAGGGCATCACGCAGGGCCAGGACATCGTCGGCCACCGGTACATCCCGGCGTTGGATCGGCTGCACGGCCTGCTGCGCCACTGAAGGCGTGGCGCCAAGCTTGACCACCGGCGCCGCCACGGGCATCGCCGCAATCCATTGCGCGGCCTGGACCAGCAGCGTGTCCTGGACCAGATCGGCCACGGCCTGGGCCGCCGCCGTGGTGTCCTTGCCGGTGGTGAGTTTGGGCGCGTCCGCCTGACGGATGGCTTCGACCTGTTGCGACACGCTGGCAATCACGCCGCGATAGCCGTCACGGGCAAAGTCCTTCACCTCTCGGATGTCCCCCAACAATCCCTTGAACTCGGCTGCCACTTCCTTGGGCAACTCCTTTACCGCCTTGACCAGATCGCTGAGCTGCCCATAAACCTCGATCAACGGCTTCAGCTCCTGCTCGATAACCCCGTAGACCTCCTTGAGGCTGTTGCGCAGGTCGGCGATGCCGATCCGCGCGGCCTTGATCAAGCTCATCGCGTCTTCGAAACGCCGCACCGCCGAACCCAGGAAGCTGTCAGCCGACACCAGCAGCAGTTTCTGGCTGTTGATCGCGGCCGAGGGAAATTGCAGCGGCTGGTTGGGGTAGAACTTCAGGGCAAAGGTGACCAGCCCGCCGTCCTGGCGGGTCTGGGTCATGTCGCACTCGCCGACCTTGACCTGCATCCGTCCCAGCCAAGGGTGCACCAGCTCGCCACTGCCCTGCTCCAACGCCTTGAGCAGTTTGTCACGCTGCTCCAGGCAGTCGGGGCCGACGATAAACGCGGTCAGTTCATGGATCTTCGCCTGCTGGCCCAGCCCTTCGAAAAACGGCTGGTCGCGCTGCGGATATTCATGCAACTGACCCTTGTGCCCCACCGGGGTTTTCGCCTGGTCGACCCAGAACCCGACGCCACGGAACGACGCCGGCAACAAACGATCACGCCAGCTCATTGGAACCTCCTGCGGACAGAGAGCGATAACCGATGCGCGAACTCACCGCCAGGCCCGGTTGATTGGTCTGCGGAGGCTCGGCGCGCAAACCGGCCGGCGCGTTTTCGAAGCGTACGGTCAGGCCGCCTTCAAGCTGGGTGCGACTGTTCGCGGCGCTTTGTTGCACCAGTGCACTGGAGGTCTGCGGCAGCGCACCGGGCGCCAGCGAGGCTTTCTGCGCAAGATTGCCAGGCATCGGCGCCAAGCTGGAGGCCAGCCCCGACGACGATTCATTGGCCGCGCCAAAAAACGCCGGCGCCAGTTCACCCTTACCTTCGGCATTGGTCTTCTGCTGCTCGTCGGTCAGCCCTTGGACCTTGCCGGTAAACGTGGTGATGACCTCGCCAAAACCACCGTTGAAGAACGCCTTGATCGGCGCGATCACCCCCTGCAGCTCGTCCCACCACTGGCTGAACCACTCACTCACTGGCCCCCACTGCTTCGTGAGGCCCTCGATGGGCGACCAGTCGAATAGCCCGCCGAACACTGCCAACATGATCGACACCTGATTGCGCAGGCCTTCCCAGATTCCGGCGAAGACGTCCACAAGGGTGCCCCAGTTGGCCATGATCAGGCCCAACGGCGTCCAGTTGAAAAGGCCCTGGAGCGCGTCCATCACCGGCACGGTCAAGGCCTTGAGCAGATCCCAGATGGCCGAGAACAACCCGGTCAGGGGGCCCCAGTTATTGATGATCAAACCCAGGGGCGACCAAGCGAACAACGTCTGCATAAAGCCGATGATGGGCGTCGCCGCCGCCACGAGCACATTCCACAGCGCGCCGAAGAAACTGCTGACCGGCCCCCAGTTGCTGATCACCTGCCCCATCGGGGTGAAGGCGAACAGCGCCCTGAAGAACTCGGCCATCGGCACAACGATGGGCGCCAGCCGTTGCCAGAGCCCGGCGAAGAACGCCGAGATCGGTTGCCAGTAGGCAATGATCATCCCTGCCGCCAAGGCGATGCCCATGGCGATCAGGCCGATGGGGTTCATCTTCAGGGCCAGGTTGACCACTTCCAGCGCCTGGCTCGCACCGCTGACTGCTGTCTGCATCGCGCTGAACGCCACCGCGCCGGTGGCCAGGCCCTGCACCAGCTGTGGGTTGTCCTGCAGCACCTGGGCCACACCGTTGACCATCGGTTGCAAACCGATCGCCACGGCGTTGACCGCCGGCCCGAGCGCCGAACCGAACTGCACCGACACATTGCTGATGGAAGTCTTCAATCCATCCAGGCTCTGTGCCGCCACACGGGGCGCTTCAGGGGCCTGCAGGGCACCCGTCACCACGTTCACCTCGGCGACTTCACTCTTGAGAGCCGTTGCTGACCTGAGCCCTTCCATGAACGGCTTGGCGAGACCACCGTCCGGCAGCAGCCCGGAAATGTCCAGGCTGCCGAGACCGGTCGCATCGAGGTTCTGCTTGAAGCCCTGGACCTTCGCCCGAAGGCCGGCGAGCTTGGGTGACAGTTCGTCGATGCCGGTCAGCAACACCGCTTTTTTCTCTACCTTTTGTGTGTCTGCCATCACTGCACCTGCTGCATCGCATTGATCCGTTGCGCGTGCTCCAGGGATTCACGGAGCACATCCAGTGGCCTGGCCATCATCTGTTCGGGGTCAACCTTCCAGAACCAGGCCAGGTCATAGGCGGCGGCGATCAGGTCGCCGATGGCTGCGACGCCGCACTCATGAAAAAACTCGCGACGGCCCAGCTCAGCGCGTTGAGGTCGGCCAGGTCCAGCTGGTTGACCGACGACGGTGGGATGCCGGCGCAGACCGCGATGTATTTGGCCGCGACATCCATGTCCAGGCTCACCTCCTCGCTCTTGTCGATCTTGTACGGCAGCGCCTTGATCGCCCGGACTTCCTGCACCGTCGGACGACGCAGGGTCAGTTCGTTCAACGGCTCGCCGTGGGCCTCGATGGCCACGCGCAACGTCACCACATCACTCATTGCCAGGTCCCCTTGATGCCTTCGAATTTCAGCTCGATGGTGGCGTCGTCGCCCTTGGACACCGGCCCTTCCACCAGGTAGGCGCCGGCCAGCACGTAGACCTTGCCGTTGTTGAACTCGCAGGTGACGGTCATGTCGGTGCCGGCTACCAGTTGCTTGAGCGGGAAATCCGCGGTGTGCAGCGCCGTCACCTTGAAGGACGGAGCAATGTCGGTTTCCTTGTAGAAACCCGGTACGACGGTTTCACGTTTGGTGAACATCAGCGGCGCTTCGCAACCACCGTTGATGGTCAGTTGGGCGCCGTCCACTTTGACGTAGCAGGTGCCCGCAATCAGTTGACCCATGGTGTTTCTCCTTCAAATAAAAAGCCCACGCGGGGTGGGCTGAATTCATGCGTTCAAACACAACACTCAGGCAGCAGCGTCGTACTGCAGGCGGAATTGGTTGAGCAGCGCGAACACCCGCAGGCCGTTGATGTAATCCGGCGGGAACAGCACATTGACCCGGCTCGGGTCCTGGCTGTCGCGCTCGACGATCAGGTGTTCAGCGAACAACTCGGCGTTTTCCACGTGACCTTCCAGCTCCAGCTTGGCGTACTGGGCGATCAGCTCGCCGCGAATCGTGCTCGGGGTCACGATGGGTTGGCCGGCGCCGAAACGGGTACCGTCGGAGGCCAGTTTGTGGCGACCGTATTTGCTGGTGATCACGCTTTGCAGGCGACGTACGATGAACGCCGACTGGTGCATGGTTTCGCTGTCCAGGTAAGAGTTGTCAGCCTGGCCGAAGGCATTTTTCTGATACGTGGTGATGGAACGCTCAATACGCACGTAGCCGCCTTCGTAGTAGGCGGTTGCGATGCCGTAGTTGAGCAGCGACTGGCGCTCGGTCAAGGTGAAGCGTTCGCTGGCCGGTGCCGGATCCAGGCCCGGCAGGCTGCCGCTCTGGGTCGGACGGCTGGCGTCGGCCGAGATAAACACGGCGGTGCGGGCGGCCAGTGCGGCGGCCTGGACCCACGACGGTTGCGGCACGCCCGGCTCCAGGGCCTGAATGGTCATGTGCTGGTCGTTGCGCGCCTGGCCGGCCGCCACCAGAGTGCCGATGGTGCCGCGCTTGGCACTGTAGACATGGCCGAACAACTGCTTGGCCCAGGACCAGCGACCGGTGCTGTCGTCCATGACCGCTTGCCAGATGTTCAGGCTCGACAAGTCGGACCACGGCATGGCGATGAACTCGAACGGCTCATCGCCCAGGGCCGCGATGGCGGCGGTCTGGTCCGGCACGCCAGCGCCACCGGTCATGGGGGTGATGGCAGTGGTCAGGCCCGCGGGGGTGTCTTCACCGTTGCTCTTGCCCAGACGATTGAACTGCAGGCTGATGTCGTTGCCACTGTCGCCGGTCCATTTGGCGCTGAGGGTCACCACTCCGTCGACGGCCGCGGCGGTCACTGGCAGGTCGGCTGTCGCATTGACTTTCAAGGCCAGCGCCGTGGCAGCCTGGGCCGCGGTAGCACCGTTGACGGTGGCTGCCTGGATACGTACGCCACCGATGTAAAGGTTGAGCACACCGCTTTCGGTGGCGGTGCCGGTAAGGGTCAGCACGCCCTTGGCGATGGCGCCTTCGACGTTGTGCAGCGGCAGGCACCAGATTTCGCCAATCGGATCGGTCTTGCGCCAGGTCTCGTACATCGAGGCGAGCATCGAGCCCTGCCCGCCGATGCTTTTGGCCAGGGCGACGCTGGAGACCAGCACCAGCTTGCCGGCTTCTGCCGGGGCAATGTTGTCGTTGACCTGGGCGACGATCAACCGGCGCATGGCCGACGATGCGCTATTGGCGGCCGAGTTGTCCATTTCGGCGTAGAACAGCGGAACACGAATGTCCGCGGGGATGTTGCTGAATCCGATCGCCATTATTTGGCTCCCTGTGGTTTGGCCGCTTTCACGGCTTTGGTAGTGATATCGCCGTCGGCCAGACGGCGACGCCACCAGGCGTTGTCCGGCACTTCACGGCCTTCGAGGGGCAACAGATCGCCCGCTTCCGGGTCCGGTACCACACGGCCCGGGGCCGGCAGCACGGTGATGCGTTTGCTCATGGGGTTACGTCTCCAGAGAAAGTCAGTTCCAGGCGCCCGTCGGGGCCGGGACGTTTCAGGTTGGGGTCCGCCGGGTCGATGGCATCGACCTGCACGGTGGCCCCGGTAAAGGACGACAATCCGTCCAGTTCACGTTCGTGCCAGCTTTCGGCAGGCTGGCTCGCCAGATTGCGGCCCAGCTGGAACTCAGCGAAAAAGCGCAACCGGAACAACGCTCGGTCGCTGTTGACGGAGACCGGTTCGCTGCCGTCGTATTCAATGCCGGAGTAAGTGGCGCCAGGCTTGAACCCCACCAACCCGCGCCACAATTCGGCTCGCAGGTCGTGCAACAGATCCAGCGCGGTTGTCGCGTCACTGGCATCGAGCACCAACACCACGTCGAAACGGTCACGCACCGTTTGCAGCGTGACGTTCTGTGCCGTGTTCCGGCTCGCCACATCGGTGCTCGACAGAACATAGGCACACGGGGTTTGCAGGGGCGTGCCGGCTTGCAACGCGACGAGGTCCAGGCCCGCGATCACTCGACTGGCGAGCGTTGGGCATTGCTCACGCAACTGCGTGAGGATCGGCGTGATCTGCATGGAGAGTGCTCCGGTGATAGGCAAGTAAAGTCAGAAGCCCTGTGGGAGCGGGCTTGCCCGCGAAAGCGGCGGGTCAGTCGAGAGAGATGTTGGATGTGCCGACGTCTTCGCGAGCAAGCCCGCTCCCACAGGTCCTGCGTCATTCACGAATGCTGTGATCGCCAGCAATCCAGGGTGGGAGCGGGCTTGCTCGCGAAAGCGGTGGATCAGTCGAGATAGATGTCGGATGTGCCGACGTCTTCGCGAGCAGGCTCGCTCCCACAAAGGTCCGGTGGTGTTCCCGAATGCTGGGATCGCCAGCAATCCAGGGTGGGAGCGAGCCTGCTCGCGAAAGCGGTGGATCAGTCGAGATAGATGTCGGATGTGCCGACGTCTTCGCGAGCAGGCTCGCTCCCACAAAGGTCCGGTGGTGTTCCCGAATGCTGGGATCGCCAGCAATCCAGGGTGGGAGCGAGCCTGCTCGCGATGGCGGTGGGTCAGTCGAGAGAGATGTCGGATGTGCCGACGTCTTCGCGAGCAGGCTCGCTCCCACAAAGGTCCGGTGGTGTTCCCGAATGCTGGGATCGCCAGCAATCCAGGGTGGGAGCGAGCCTGCTCGCGATGGCGGCGGGTCAGTTGAAATAGATGTCGGATGTGCCGACCTCATCGCGAGCAGGCTCGCTCCCACAGGCCCCGCGTCATTCCCGGATGTCGTGATTGAGGGCGATCCTGGGTGAGAATCAGGCCTTGGCGTCGAGGCAGGTTGCGTCGATCTTGCAGCGATAGCTCTTTTCCCGGTCACCGGTGGCGGTGACCTTGTCGATCGACCAGCGGCCGCGCATGAAATCCGGCCAGGTCGGGTCCAGCAGAACGATGCCTTCGGCGGACAACCCCGGGTTGCCCGGGCATTCGATGGCGACCTTGAGGGCTTCGCGCATCAGCCTGCGCACTTCGCCTTCACCGGCGGCGCGGGCGTCTTCTGCGCTCTGGAAATGCTGTCGAAGAATCTTGAACGGCGCGATGCCACTTTCCTCCACCTGCACTTTGCCAGCTGCCGCGTCCCACCAACGGGTCTTGCAGCCCTGGTATTTCGCCCGGGCGGTTTCATCGAGGACAGCGGAGATAAAGGCCTGATCGCCTGGACGATTGTTCGTCGTCACCGACAGCTTGATCTCCGGCAAAACCTTGCCCGACAGCGACTTCGCCTGACCACGCCGAGCCAGCACATACCATTCGTTGATCGGTTTGGCGACGGCGTCATGCCGATGGGCCAAGCGCGTCAGGAAGCCCATATCGGTTTCGTTGGACTGGTCGATGTGCTCGATTTTTATCAGCGACAGCTCCGGCGCCACACGCGGCGAAAAACCATGCCGGGTTGTCAGTTCACGAAACAGCGCGCCCAAGGTCGTCGGGCCATGGCTGACGGACCGGCGCTGCTTGAACCCGGTCTGGTCCGCCGCACTGAACGGCGCGGCCATGGCCACCAACGTCAAGCGCAGGGGAAACAGCGTCGGCGTGCGCCGGGTAATGACAAACTCCCCCTTGTCCACCAGTCCGGACTCCAGGTAACCCACCCGCAGACCGATTTTTCCGCCGAGGCTGGGTAACCCCTCAAGCCCTTCCAGGCTGATGACGAGGGTCAACTGATCGGACTCGATCCCCGCCGCGTCGACGTGGGTCCAACTGAGCAATCGCTCATTGAGCAGTGCCGCATTCGCACCATAGATTTCTACTGTTGGCGTGAAACCCAGTGACATGTTGCCTCCTTAATCCCAAGCCGATACCGGTGCGGGTGCAACGGGTTTCAGATCCACCTCCGGCAAGGCAACCCACACCCCCGCCGGCAGCACCGGGCCCCATTCGGCCAGCCCGGGATTGAGCAGCCAGAGCGCTTGCTCGGTGGCATCGTCACAACACTCAAGCTCGCGGTACAGCAACAGATTCACCGAATCACCGGCGATACTTCGAACCCTACGCATTGGCGAACTCCGTCAATTCAATCACCCAGCCGACCACCATCGCCGTGCCGTCATCGATGACCTCGGTCTGGGTTTCCGACACCTTGTTGATCTGCCACAGACCCCAGTTGCGCCCGATGCCATCCACCAACGGCACAGGCACGCGTAAGGCCTGCAATGCACGCAGCTCATCGAGCCGATCCATGGCGGTCGCGTACATCGACTTGCCCGTAATCGTCAGCCCTTGCAGGCCTTGACCGACCTGGCTGGACTTGGGTTTGCTGGTGAGGATGTCGATGCTCTTCCAGCCGCCATCCGAGGTGCGTACCAGCGAGTGGTACGCGAAGTTTCTCGACAGCCCGAAAATGAAACTGCCGAGTGCCATTTGCTGACGCATCACGTACCTCCGTCGGTCAGGGCCGCGTCACTGCGCATGGCCAGTGAGTTGGGCATGGTTGTCAGGCCGAACTGGCCGGTGATCTGCTGCACCACCAGATTGGCCAACTGACTGGCGCTGGCCTGATCCTGACCGTTGATGTAGATGTTGGCGGTCATGGTGTTTTGTTGGGTACTGGTCTGGCTGCTGGTGAGGTCTTTGCTGACCTGTTCCGGCGACTTGAGGCGATCACCCCCGGTGTAGATAGCCTCGCCCAGGGATTCACCGCCCTCGCTACCGAAATAGGAACCCAGCGCACCGCCGACCAATGCACCGATCGCGGTGCCGATCACCGGAACGAAACTGCCGAGCATCGCGCCGGCGGCGGCACCGGCATAACCGCCTGCCAGCCCACCAAGGCCGGCTCCAGCCGCCCCTGAAGCGGCCTTGTAATCACCGGCCTCAAGAGCTTTGATACCGTCGTAGCCGGCACTGGCCAGCGCCAGGGGCGCGCCCAGCCTGCCGGTAAAGGTTCTCGCTCGAGCTGCGGAGATTGCCAGTCGGCTGCGCATATCAGGGCGGGAAGTTCGGGCTTTTCCTGCGTCCGGTTGCTTCTGCCCGCCGTCCTTGGCTTGAGTTCCAGGCGCATCGCTTGCCGGTGGCTGGATGGCTGCGTCCGGTTTCAGCAGTGCCTCACGGGTGGAGGCAACGCCCGACGTCACTTTGTCCAGAATGGCGCTGCGAAACGGTGACGCGAGCGCCGCGCCAAACAAGGCCAACGCCGCGGTGACTTTCGGCAGCGACTCGGCCGCAGCGCTCAACCCCGTCGCCAGCGCGTCCACGCCAAGCATCGCCAGATCGGTAATGGGCGTGATGGCGCTGCCAATCGCTGTATCGAGACGGGTCACGCTGGCATCCAGTGCATTCCAGCGCGCTTGCGAGGTGTTTCCCAGCGCGTCGGCGGTTTGGGCCATCGATCCCTTGTCTCCATCGCCCTTATCGGATGCCACGGTGAGCGCGGTCTTCAGGTCCTGGGGCGACTTCAGCAACTTGCCGATGCCCTCGTCGCCGTCGAACAGCGTCTTGAGCAATAAGCTCTGCTGCTCGGCAGGTTTGCTCTGCAGCGTCGCCAGCAGATCCTTGATCGCGCCCGATGCATCCGTGCGCAGCCTGCTGGCCAGCGCCCCCGGCTCGATGTCCAGTTGAGTCCAGGCCGTTCGCTGCTCCGGCGTGACCTTGTCGCCCTTGCCTAACGCGGCGCCCAGGGTCTTCAGCGAGGCGCCCGCTTCGTCCTTGCCGACAGAGGCGTTCAACAGCGCGGCCGCAATGGCGGCGACCTGCTCAGGTGTCATGCCCGCCGCGATGGCGGTCTCGCCACCGCGCTGGGCAACCGAACCGATGTCCGCCGCCGAGGCTTTCAAACTGGCGCTGGCGCCAAGGCGGTTGGCCGCGTTAGCCAATTCGAGACTTTTCCCTCGATCCAGGTTCAAGCCAGTGCGCAAGCCAGCCATGAGCGCGCCGGCGTTCAGCACCTCAATCCTGTAGGCCGACGCCATCACCAAACTGTCGCGGGCGAAATCCGTCAGCACTTGCTGGCGGTCTTCGGGTTTGACGTCTTTGAGCAGCCCCGCGTTGATCGCCGCCAGCTGGATCTGCGCCAGTTGCACAGCGGTCGCCCCGCTGGATGCGGCTTGCTTTTCAGCGGCGATCTTCTGGTTTTCGTTGGACATCACCTGCAGTTGTTCCGGTGACAGCTGCAGCTTCTGGTTCAGGTCGACCATGGCCGTCTGCATCGCCATTGCAGGCTTGAGGACACCAGGAGGCGCCAGTTGATCGACCTCTGCCCTGAGCTTCGACTTAGGCACCGCACTCGTCGCTGGCACCACTGCATTCGCCTTGAGCAATGACTGTTGCGCCAAGAGCGTGGTGTTCAGCGATGCCAGCGTCCCCCGCAGTTTCATTTGCTCCGACACCAGCAGCCGGATGTCGAGACTGGCCGTGCTCAATGCCAGATTCAGCCCCGACGCTTCAGACACACCGCCGAGTGTCGGCATATCGGTGCTCGCCGCAAAGGACAGCGAATATTTACTGTCTGCCATCCCGCTCTACTCCTGTTTCACGCCAAGGCGAGTGATCGCGATGTCGTAACGGCGCAATGCCTTGCCGGCGTCCCATTCGAGAATCTCCGCTTCACTTACCGGGTAAATGAGCGGCACGACATCGAGGATCACTTCGATGTCGCGCTCCGAAAGAAGTCCGCCGGTTTGTTTAAAAAATCGTCGATGCGCACCTGCAGTTGTGTCCAGTCGGGCACGGTCAGCAGGTCCAGGTCGGGCAGCATCAGGCCGGTGCAGTGGGCGGTGATGAATTCGGCGCGTTCTTTCGCCGTCTTCAGCTTCTTCATCGCCTTGGTGGCTCGCAATACCGGCATTTCCAGGGTCAACGAGGTCACGCTGCGGCCCGCCACGTTGAGCGGTTGCAGCAGTTGCACCTGGTCGGGATCGGCCAGTGCGTGGTCCGCTTCGGCGACCTGCTCGAGGAAATACGCCGCCGGACGGGTCGACATGTCGTGCACGTACTGGGCGATGCTCACGTAGTCCGGGCGCTTGAGCTGATCCAGTTCCTTGACCGACAGGCCGGTAGCCAGTTTGGCCAACTCGAAGAACTGGTCGTCCTCATCGTCACCGGCACGGGCCAGGGCGTCTTTCTGCGCGGCGTAGAACAGGGGTTTGAGTTGCAGCTGGTCGATCTGCGATCCGTCGTCACCGGTGATGGGTGACAGCAGAATGTGTTGGGGAGGCGTCCAGGACATGAATCAATTCCTTGGTGAATGTGAGCCCCTTGTGGGAGCGAGCCTGCTCGCGAATGCGCCAGTACCTTCAGCATCAAGGTGTCTGACACACTGCTATCGCGAGCAGGCTCGCTCCCACAGGGACTGTGTTCAACTGAGGGTCAAGGCAACAGCACCGCACGGCGCGCATCGCCGAGAATGTCGACGCCGTTGAGCACGAACTTCTGGGTGCGCACGTCGATGTCGATCACCGGAACGCCGTTTTCCAGGCGGTTGTAGGTGCGGCACGACAGCTCGAGATTGGTCTTGGGCTTCTCACCCATCTTCAGCGCGGTCTCTTCCAGGGATTTCAGCTTGCCGCCGACGGTGTGGTAGGTGAACCAGGTATTGCCATCCTGATCCTGGCCGGCTTCACGCACGTTCAGCAGGATGTCGTCACCGACACTGACACCCAGCGCCAGCATGATTTCCGGGCCGACACCTTGCAGGCTGAGCTTGGCGTTGAGGGCCTTGCCGCCTTTGGCCATTTCCTCGGTGATGAAGCGCCCGCCGCGCATCTCTTCCATGTCGAACTCGATCTTCGGCGGGGTGAATTCTTCCACGGTCGCCGACAACGGCAGGCCTTGCAGGGTGGCCGCGATGGCCTGTCTTACGCGGTTGGTAAACATTAGAGAACGTCCTCCAGGAACTGCTCGATGATTTCATCGCGGGCGTTGAGTTGATAAATCATGTGTTCGTTCGGCGCGTAGCGGCCGTAGTCGATCACCACGTACCAGGTGCCGTTCTTGTACTTCTCGACACTGTTGAGTTCCGGATGCAGGTACACGCTGCCGCCCGGGATGGTTTCGTCGGCCACCAGGGTTTGCAGCCAGTCGTTGATGCGCTTGACCTCCTGGTCCATGAAGGACTTGGTCAGGTTCTTCGCCATGGCTTTCTGGCCGGCCTTGACCAGCTTGCGGCTGATGGCATCCTCCAGGCCGACGTAGCTGATGAACTTGCCGGTGATGGAGCGGTTGCCCAGCAGCGAGAACCCGCCGAGGATGGTTCGGGCGTAGTAGCTGATGCCGTAGCGGTTGAGCAGGTCGCCTTCGGTGGAGGTGTCGAGGATGTTGTATTCCACGGTGCGCGAAACGTCCTCGGCATAGGTCACCTGGTTGCCCGGGCTCTCCCATTGCTTGACCTTGGCGAGCGCGGCGATGGCCAGGCTCGACGGGGCCAGGAAGACGTTTTTCTTCGCGGCCTTGGAGTAGACCGCTGGCATGTTGTGCACCACCAGGCAACGGTCGAAACCGAGGTCGGCGCCGCCCAGCTCCTGGCTGTAGGTCACCTGATCGGCGACTGCGGCATCCTTGCCGTCGAGTACCACGCGAGCCTTGATGCGCTTGCCGAACGAGGCGAACTCACTGGCCACCGCCTTGGTGCCGGTGAAGCCCGGCGCGCCAATGATGGTCAAGTCCTCGGCCACGCCACTCAAGGCCGCCAGGCCCAGCTTGCGACCGGTCTGCGCTTCGATGCCGCCGATGACGTTGTTCTGCGTATCGGCGGGGGTGGCGCCCTCTTCGACGATCACCACGTAGACCGGCACCTTGACCACTTTGAGGATCTGGAACACCGCGTGATACAGCGTACCGGCTTCGGTGCCGGTCGGATCGAGCAACGCCTGGGTGGTGAAGCTGTTGATGCGGAACGGTGCGTTACGCGGAATCAGCGGATCGGCCTTCGGCGTGGTGCCGACCAGCCCGATGACGTTGTCCCCCAGGCCACCCATGGCCTCGGGAGATTCGGTGGCATTGACGGTAATGCCGTTGTGCTCGAAGTTCAAAACCTCAGCCATGGTTATTCAGCCTTTTTGGTAGTGGCCTTTTTGGCCGGTTGGGATGTAGAGGCCGCATCGGCAACCTCGGTGTTTTTCAGCGCCAGACGACCGGCGCTACGCAGGGCGCTGGCCTCGACGTCGAGCAGGTCGAGTTCCTGGCCGATGGTCGACCAGTGGCCGCCTCCGGTGGGGAATGGGACGAGTACGGTGTAGGTTTGGCGTAGTGCCATTCGGGTTTCTCCAGATACGAAAAAGCCCCTTCGGGGAGGGGCTTTCAGGGTTTGACGGATAAGAAAACGCCCCGTCGGTGCGGGGCGTTTATTGGGGTTGCTCAGGGAGCCAGGACGGGGCTATCGGACGGTGGTCGAGTAAAGGAAACTCCCCGGACTCCGGCCAGTTGCGTAGCGACCGGCGATACGCTTGAAGCTCAGCGTATTGTTCAGTCGAAAGCGTGGTTTCTGCCCCATCTTCCAACTCATCCCGGTGGCGCGTTACAACACCATCAGTCATTGAAAGCTGATTGTTCCGCCATGCGCGCTCTACGAGCGACAACTCAGCCAGCGTTGGCAATGGTGGGTCTTGCAACTGCGGACGACCATCAGCTCCTCTGCCAATGATCTTCGTCCCCAACCGCGAATCAAAGAGCGCTGCATGATCATCGTCAGATATCTCGATACCGCCGTTATCGGTCAAGTCGAAGGCAAATCGACCGTCTTCTTCAATCCATTTAGCGAACATAGCTGTTCCTCAATAGCCGATGGCTAGCCAGTTGTAACCGCCATTAGTAACGGAGGCACTATTTGTGGCCACACTGGTGAAATAACCTGTAAAACCTGTACGCGTCGGTATGCCCGACTGGCAAAGCAAGGGATTCGTCGCCGAACTGCCCCCTGCGTATATGGCACCTACGTACATACAGGCGTTGGGAAACGCGACGGGGAAAGTAACAGGCACGGTTCCTGTCGAGCCGTCCGTTGAAGCATGTCCAATCTTGAACGTCCAGCCACTGGGCAAAACTTGATGAGCGGAATATCCAAGAATTGCAGCGAACTTAGCCGAGTACCGCATAGCCGCTGTCCCGCTGATCAAGCGCCACTCCCCGGACACCCTGGTCAGCAGCGCCGAATCACCTTGCCCCAACACAATCGAGATTGCGCCGCCACTAGCGTTCGTCATGGCGTCACCCGTCGAAACCAACAGTGTGACCGCCCCCGCCCCACCACATAACACCAGGATCATGGCACCTTGTGCTACCGTCGCCGTTGGCGGCAAGGTCACGCTAATAGCGGTATCCGATGACGCACTGACGACGCCACCCACATTTCCTGCGCCCAGAACCGTACTGGTACTGAGCGAATCGAAGTTCGACAGCTCGATACCCATTCGCTTGACGAACTCGGTCGTTGCGAACGCCTTGCTCTTGTCAAACTGTGCTTGGGTTATCCAGTTAGGAGCAGACATCACAGCGCCATATTTGAGCGCCATGGTCCCGCCAATCAAACGCCATTGAGCATCAAGCCGAATAAACTCCGCCGTATCTCCCAAGCCCAATGTGAGCGAGCCGGTTACACCGTTGCTGGTAAAAACCACATCGCCAGCCGCCGCCTGGATCGTCAGGCCGCCGGCCCCAGCACAGACAAGCGTGATGGTCGCAGCCTGCGCGACACCTGTGGTTGAAGGCAAAACGGCGGTGATCAGCGCCGCATTGGAGAAACTGTGCAGGCCGCCTACATGCGCTGCCGTGAGCGAGGTGTTCACCGAGTAGCTGCTGAAACTTGAATACTCGACGCCCATTCGCTTGGCGAAAGCCGTAGTCTGCACGCGCGTACTGCTATCGAACTGGGGCGGCGTCGTCGCCGTTGGGTTGATCAGCGCTGGTGAGTTGAGAGGCGCAAAGCCTTGCGTCACGTTCTGGAAAGTCAGCGCCGTGGTACCCAGCACGATCACACCATCAGTAATCAACTGCCAGAACGTATTGGCTTGGGTCGCGCCCTCTTCCACCGGCACACTCAACCCCGAGGTAACATCAACACTCGCATCAGCATCTTTCGCCCGCATCCATGCCCCATTCGCGGCGACATAAATGCCGTTGTCTTTCGCCTGGGCCTGGGATTTCACCAGGACACGATCCCCGGCGATGACCGCGACACCATCAATGGTCTGTGCACCGCTCAAGGCAATGTTGGCGGTGGTCGCCACCCGCACCGACTGTTTCCTGTCGAGCTTGGAAAGTTCATCAGCTACATAACTGGTGACCCAGGCGCGAGTTGCCTTAACGACCGTATCGTCGATCAACAGGGTGACCAACGCCGCATTACTGGTTTCAAAAATCGATCGGATATAAAACTCTTTCCCCGAACCAGACGTCGCCAATACCGGCTTGAACGACTCCGGATATTTGACAATCGCATACAGAACCCCGGTATCGGTCCAGATCCCGGCCTCACGCACATACCAACCGCCCACTTCAGGCGGGATGGTCACTTCGGCCAGCAACCAGCTCGGGTTTTTCTCGTCCTGGAACAGTGCATTGAGTGGCCCGCGCCAGACTTCGCGCTTGAGCGCCGTGGCGGTTGCGGCCGGGTTGTAGACCGAGCCGCCGCCGTCACCGACGGAAATCTGCGAGAGCTTGATCGGTGTGCCCGCCGCCTTGCAGGCGGTTTCGTAGGCGATGCCTGCATCGGTGAGCAGGGTGTAATAGTCAGCCATTCAGGCCCCCTGTGGATAAATAGTGGATGTTTCGACGACGTAGAGCCCGGCCGCCATGAAGGCCTGGCCCGAGGCTTCCAGCCCTTCGATGACAATCGGATAAACCGTGGTCAGCTCGCCGCACAATGTGGCCGCGCCGATGACGTGTCGGCCGGATGCGCTCAAGCCGACCGACACCGTCAAGGTGTCGCGCTCGCTTTTGGCATCGGCCAGACGGCGGTCGAGACGGGCGTCGATTTCTTCGCTGTAAGGCTGTTCGGTGAATGCCCTGACGGAAAAGCTGTAAGGCTGACCGACGGGAGTTTGCTCATGCCAGGCGCGGACCTCGGGCGTCAGTTGCAGCCCCTTGGCCGCATTTTCCAGGGCCTTACGCGTCCCGGCCTGCCGTGCGGTGGGCCAGGCGAGTTCAACCGTCAGGCGTTTTTCAGCCTCGGGCGCTGCGGAGCTCCACTCGTTGACCCCGCGATCCGCCGCGAGATACGGCAGGAACGCCACGGGCGTGGCAGTCGGGTTCATCAGCTCGGGAAACGGCGGATCGATACGTTCGAGCAGCCGGGCAAAACCGATATCCAGGGCCCTTTCCAGCGCCGAACTGTTGACCGGCAGCAGGCTTGGGGTCGGGGCGTCGTCACTCATAACGTGTCCACCTCGACCTCGACACCCGTGCAGTACGGCGCCTGGAAAGCCGTTGTCACGATCGGCGCCAACGGTTCGAGAATCTCGAGCCGAACCGCACCGGCGCTGTGCAATGTGTAGTCGATCCAGCTTGGGTCCACCCGGCCTTCCAGGCGATGGCACGCCTCGGCGTATTCCTGCAATTGCCGTTGCGCAGCCGCTTGGGTCAAGCCCGAGTCAGGACCTGGATTGATCTTCGCCACGACGCGAATCTTGTAGGGTTTGACTTGCGCGCCCTGGACAATGACCAGATCCGTTTCCGGTCGTACATCCGGCCGGGCGAAATGCTGGCGGACCCCGTCGAGCAGTGTCTGGGAGGGCGTGCCGTCGCCTTCACGGGACAGCACCGTCACCGTGACTTCGCCCGGCGCCGTCCGACGTCCGTTGCCGTCCTTGACCTGGGCGGCAAGCCCGTCCGGATCGAAGGTGTACGTCACCGTCACGACGCCCGCTGCACTGCTCTCAACCTTTACCGCGGGGCGTTCGCCAAGGGTAAAAATCTCCCGCCGATACTGCATGCGCGAACCGGCCGCCGGGGCATGGGGCGCCAGGTAATAACGCAACCGGGCGTCATCGTCGCTTTCGTAGACCGGGGCGATGGGTGGGAACGCCGCCGGATCGCCCGGGTCGAGCAACTGGCGTTCGAGGCCCATGTCGGCCAGGCGGGCATCGAGGTTACTGCCAGTGGCCCACCACGCCAGCATCTGCTTGATCCGGGCGTTGTATTTGCGTTCGTGGGTTTGCAGGCGCACGCAGAAGGCCTCGAGGGCCAGGGTCAGCAACTCGCTTTCGTTTTCCAGGCTGACCGCAAGCCTCGCCGCGCTGTCGGGCGAGCGCGCACCGACGTACTCGACCACGAAGGTCTTGAACTCGGCGAGCAGATCCTCGAACGCGTCAACGGTGACGATGGCCGGTTCGGCCAGTTGGTTCTGGCCGGGTATCAACATGCTCATGTCACCACCTCGAAAGTCTGTTTGCGGTTTTTCCAGGTGCCGGCGAAACGCAGCAGCAATCCGGCGCCCTGACGGCTGGCGACGATGACCTGCGGCTCGAAATCGCCGATGCCGTTGTGTGGGTTGTAGAAGGCTTGGGCTGCGTGACTCTGGGCAAGAATCAGCAGGTCATCGCCGAGGTTCTGCCCCAGCAATTGCGTGAGCGCGCAGCCATACAAAGGGCGTTTCTGGCGGGTGCCCAAGGGGGTGGTCAGCGCCCGGGTGGCGCGCTGCACGAACTGCGGCCAGTCATCCACCGTGGCGCCGGTGTTTCTATCGATTCCGATCATGGGAAGCTCTTATGCGGTACTGATGACACGCCCCTGGTGATCCACCAACGGGCCGCTCAGGTGCACACCGGAAGCGTCGAGCCGGATGCCGACGGCACCCAGTTGCAGGTCGATGGCCTCAGGTGTCATCGCCAGCCTCGACGGGCCGATGGTGAATTCGAGGGATTCACGGGAGCCGGTGAATGTCGCCGGGCCGTTTTTCCAGTGCAGGACATGACTGGCATGGTCGTAGCCGTTTTCCGTAGCATCCGGATAAAGGCGACGGGTCAGCGTTGCCTGTGTCGAGACGGGGGGAAACTGACCGCCGTTGAGGCCGAACAACGCCACCGACTGTCCGCCGCCATCGCCGCCGCCATGGTTCAGCAGCAGGCATTGCTCGCCCACGGAGGGAATCCGCGACTCGCTCTGGGCGCCGGCACTCGGGTTGAAAAAGCGGATCGCCGGGGTCAACAGCTCTCCATGGGCGACCTTGCAGGTATTGGTGGCCGCATCGACTTCCTGGCAGACGCCGATGCGACAGAGATTGTCTGCGCGCCGGTACAAGTCCTCGAGCTCGGTTTCCATCCCGGCCAGGCGCTCGATGATCGGCCCCAGGTACAGGCGTAGAAGTGCATCGAACATGGTTCAGCCCTCGAGTGCGGTGTATTGGTCCGGGTCGTCGATGTTCGACACTTCCCAGGTCCGGGCAAATTTCGGAATGCCCAGCGGGTCCTCCAGCAGCGTCGGACCGAGGTACAGGGTTTGGGTGAATGAAACGGTCCAGGCGCTGTAGGGTCTGGTCCCGCCGCTGAACACGGAGGCAACGCCCTCGATATCCGTGGGTCGGCTGCATTGCTCAGCCGACAGATCCCAGCGGTTGTCGACGATCAGGCGTTTCAACGCACAGGCCAGATCGCAGGCCGTCAACCCCGTGCCAGGCGAAACGACTTGCATGGAAAACATCAGGACATGGGCGATACGCCCATCGTTGGCACGGTTGCCTGACGTGTCGCGTTCGATGGCGATCAATACCCAAGGCTGATCGCCGGAGTCGTCAAAGTCCTGGAGACTCCCAACCTTCAAGCCGGGAAAGGTGGTACGCAGCGTCTCGACAATGGCGGTAAACAACTGCGAGGGTTTTTCGATGAGAGTGGGCATTGGATGGCCTCATTCCTGTGGATCGGCGGCACCGGCTCACTGTTGGTCGGGACGGGAATCCGGCGGTGGCACTTCGCAAACGCCAATCCGCTTGGCGACCCAACGTTCGTAAAGACCGATGGCTACATCGGCACCGGCCATGGCGGTCAGGCACCCCAAGGCGCAGGCACTCCAGATCGACATGCCGAGGGCATACAGCAGCATGATTGCCGAGACACCGCAGATCACGCAGGCGCCGGAGCGCAAGGCCAGGCGCCGCAACAGCGACCAGCCTCGGGCACCTTCCTTGTCGGCACGCCACATCTCGCCGGACACCCCGCCCACCAGGGCGAGCAGGATGACCAGCCAGATCGGCATGTCCAGCAACGCTTGTTGCTCGTTTGTCATTCACGCCTCCTGGGGTGATTGAGATTGGGCAGGGAGTTTTTTTTGAAACTGAACGAGGTCTGGTCAGTGCAACCCATCAAGTCGCTACCGACAGCCTGGAACAAAAAGCCCCAACGAACGCATAGGTCTGAACAAGGACGCAGGCACTCGAAGGGGCTTGAAGGATTTAAAGTTTGAACAGGACTGGCATCACTTGGGAGGCGCGCAGGTCGCGCCTTGGTAAGCCATGGTGTAGGTGTAGTGCCGGTCCCAGGACAGCGGTAGAGTACTGGGGGCCGCCCACTCCGCGTAGTTACCCGCCATCGAGCCAGTAGCGACGACTTTACCCATGGCAATGGTGGCGAGGTTGTTGGCGCTTCCTGCTCCACTCATCGGCACGCTTCCATTCCATTGGAGGTCGTCCCCATTCTGAAACCACGCGCCCTTCCAGCCAGCCTGGGAACTTGAGTACCAGGTATTGTCCGCTTTGAAGCAGATCGTTTGGTTTGCGTAAAAGCCACCACCCGGGACATGGTAGGAAGCGAACTTCCAGGAACCGACAGGCGAGGTTTCGGCAGATGCTCGAAGAGTCTGGGTGGCCAGGACTGCTGCGATCAGCAAAAGGAAGAGTTTTTTCATTCAATGATTTCCTTTAGATAAATAATCACTCGGAGAATGCCCAAGCACATACGCCGATTTACCGGCACGGAAAGTCAACCGACATTTAACGCCGACAACCGTTTAATGATTTAGCAGTGGGGTGCGTATTGATATCGCCCAGGCAGAGTCGCAGATGGAAGAGCCCGTAGTTGGGCCTAGACGCTTGCCGCCGCTTTAATTCGTGATCAGCATGTCGATCGTGCTTGAGTCGCACGAATAGTTAGACTTCCTATCCAGCACAAAATAGAGGGACGAGGCAGCAGTAACAGGTAAATTGTTCAGGGAAAAAACAGCCCCCGTACCTTTGGCCAGGCTACCGGATTGCAGAACCGTACTGCCCTGGTTAAGAGACCACGCTATACCGTCACCACAAGCAGCATGGATACTATTGATACGTCCCAGAATATTGACGGTTCCGGTGATAGGGCTGGTCCAGCGGATGACTGTTTGGCTATTCATGCCTGGGTGGAAAATCACATTACCCGCAGGTACAGTAAAACTGCCGTTCCCACTGTAGTTATACGTTTCCTTATGCACAGTTACATGCGCGCCCGACGGCACATCTTGCCAACAGGTTGCGGTTTTTCCGCCGCAGACATCGGCCGTGAACGAAGGCAGGAGAATATAGTTCTCCGGGTTATTCACGCCTGACGTATTTTCCATAAATGCCCATGGCAAGCTTGGGGACACACGCTCTTTTGCAAAAATCACGTCTTTTGCCAAGTTCCAGGACATGGCAGTTTCTGCCGAGGCGTTGATGGACACACCCGAGAACAGCAGCAACCCCAATACAGAGGCGATGGTAATTTTTTTCATAGTGATAACCTATTGAGTCGAGGATTGGAGGGTTCTGTGTTACTCGTATATGTCGCTCCATGGCGATCCACTCGAGGCTCAACGGCCTTCACATGATTCAACGTCCCACACCGGGCACATTTGATCTGGAGTTCGGTGTTCTCGCCCATTCGGGCCAGAAGTCGTTTGCAGTGACCGCATCTGAAATCCTTCAGCATTTGAAAGCCCTCCATTGGCGGCGGTATTTTTTGAAGCGCCTCACGGCGCAGGCATTCCAAAAAGCCCGGTCGCCCAGGCTTTTCAGTAATGCGCTTGATCTTTCGGCGCGACTGGCGCGGTACGGATCCATTCAAATTGTTCCTCCGGCCGCGGTCCCTGCCCGCCGGATAACTGCTTCTGGTGCTTTACGCTGCACACCTGGGCCAGTTGCCAACCCTCTGAACCGTTAAGGCCGGTTCATCGCTGCCTGTTGATGGAACTAAAGAGCTGTGTTGCCAGCCGGCTTTGTCGAGCGGCTTGGACACAGAATATGCATGCATGCATATACAGTCAATGCGCTAATGCATTTATTTATGCACAGAAAATGCACCAGCGCATTCTCGCCCAGCAGGGACGAGGGTTGGCGCCCTTTTCGAGGGCGAAAAAAAACCCGCACATCGGCGGGTTTTATCTGACAGCGGGAGGGTTAGCGGGCGTACATGCCCCACCAGAAGACATGACCGAGGATGACGATCTGCTCATCCTGCATTTCCTGGAAGCTGTAGTCTTCGTCCGGATGCTCATCGCGGTTGAAGCTGCGCAGGCGGATGCCGGTGGGCAAGCGGTAAAGCTGCTTCACCCGCAACTGGCCGTTGTGATTGATGGCGTAGAGGTCACCGTCGACGATGTCGCCGATCCCGCATTTGCCCGCGTTCACCCCGACCGTAGCCCCGTCGCGCAGCACCGGCAACATGCTGTTGCCACGCACCGTCACGCATTTGGCCTGGTCGAACTGCACGCCGTTATGACGCAGGCTGCGCTTGCCAAAGCGCAGGCTGGAGCGCTCGCTTTCCTCGATGACGAATCTTCCTGATCCAGCGGCCAATTCAACCTCACGCAGAAAAGGAACCGACACCTCGTCTTCTTCGACAGGGGTATCGTCGTCCCACAGGCTTATGTCCTTGAGTTCGGAATGCGGCTCGTCGCGGCGGCTGTTGCCGGCAGGCGCAACATCGGCGCGCCCGCGCAACTGGTCGGTGCTCACGGCGAAGTATTCGGCAATCTTCGAGATGTGTTTATCCGAAGGGTCGACGATCTTGCCGCTGAGGATCCGCGAGAGGGTGGATTGAGGCACGCCGGTACGCCGGTGAAGCTCCGTGGGGGAGATCCCGTGCTGATCGAGCAATGCTCTTAATACGGTAGAAACGTTGCGTTTTTGCATAATGCGCATGATGCTTGTTCTTTTTGCTGAACACAAATGCTGATTTGCATAAAAATGCATAAAACGCGTTCTGCTAGGTCCATTGTGGCGAGGGAGCTTGGAACTGCATAACGGCTCCAAACTCCCACATCTGAGCCATTGACCGGTTGAATTCAATCCTCGCAATGTCCTGAGCGAAGAAAACCAAGGAAGGTCAGGCATCACAAAGCGGAGAGCCTCGTGGGCAAGATCGAGAGGGTTCTAGACACCTTGCCAGTCCTCCCCGGCGTTCTGCCGACGGAACACTCCCCCTTTAAAGAAACAATGGACTACCGATGTACTTTTCCATTCCTGCCGGGCCTAGCCCGACACCGAAAATCGATGCCGGGCCGAAAAAATATAGCCGGTTAAATTGCTTTCGTCCGACTCTTCAGACCACCGAGCAAGCCGAACAGGAAGAAAGCCAGAGCGCCAGCACTCGGCACGATCAAGATATCCCAGGCCATGGCCATTGGTCCGAACGCCATCAACACGGTGCCCCATGCAAAGAATTGTTCAGCTGACCGCTCGGCGGATTTGCTACCCGTTATGGCGGATTTCAGATTTAGAAAGATCATTGTCCCAAATGGAATGAAGAAGATCAGCCCGCCCTTCCATAACAGAGTCAGGTAATAAACGTGGGTCGAGCTGTTTGCTTCTAAGCCAGGCGTCATTCCCTCGGTGGAGTACCGACCATACCCCCCAAAACCGTTGCCGATGAGCGGACTTGTCAAAACTTCCTTAACGCCAGCAATAGCGAGCTCAACGCGACCAGTTGCGAATTGGTCGGCCTGTTTCACCAGGTTCCGGGAATCAGCTTTTCTACTAGCTCCACCGGAAACTCCAGTTTCCTCGGACAGCGCTTGGTGGGAATCTGCTTTTTCACTAGCTCCACCGGAACCCCCAGTTTCTTCGGACAGCGCTTGGATAGAAGTTACCAGACGGCTCTCGCTCGCTCCCCTCACGTACGTCATAACCAAAGCCAGCAACATGGCAAGGATGACCGCGCCGCAAATACGCCGGGCGGCCGAGTGCCGGAGCGCATAGATGACTACCGATCCAAGAATCCACACCTGCAGGATTTGGGCGCTTCGAGAATCGCTGCCAGTGATCAGAAAAAACGCACAGAACAACGCTACCCATAGCAGCGCCATAACAGGCTTGGAGGATTTGCCACCGATAATCGTTCCGCACAGGATCATCGCCTGCAAGCACAACAGGTGCGCAAGGCTCAAGACTCCAAACGTTGCGAATACAGGAAGCCCGAGGAACTCGACATTCATCGCCGCAAACCCACTCGGACCGATATAAATCCGAACGTTCTGTTCAAGGTAGAGTATTCGGACAGTAACGACGATGAGGAAAATGGCAGAGAACAGCGACAACCAAAAGAACACCTTAGAAATATCATTACTTTTTGACACATACTTCCCAAGGAACAGGAACGACGGCGCAAACATAATCAGCACTAATGACAATATATGCTTAACCACTTCTCCGTCAGGCGAAATTTTATTCGCGACAAAGATCGAAACCAGCCCAAGCGTCATCGCAGACAGGTAAGCAATGCTTGTACGACCGAAACTCATCAGGAACGCAATTCCGATGAGCGGTGCGAGCAGAAAGGCCGGGTTAATGTCGTACCCCATCAGTGAAAACATAACTATTGGCAGAGACATAGCAGCGCCAATGATGGGCACGAACACACTGCCATCGAACTTCATATTTATAGAATTTACCTTTTGGGAAACAGACATTCTCACCCTTCCTGGATAGATGAAAGAGTTGAAGCACTGCCGCAAGGTGCGCCCTCACCCATGCATCAACTCGAAACTCCGCCGACAGAGCACTGCACAAGGCATGAAACCCTAGGTTGAGCACTTGACGACTGTGCGCCGAGGATACATCAGCCCAAAATGTTTCACTAGGTTTCAGTTCCCCAGGAATGCCCCCCGCTCGGTTATCTGGTCACCTTCCCGTAGGTTGACTGAGGGGGAAGCGCTGCAAAAAAACCTCCTCCGGGCGCCAGCAAGGCGGCGAGATTTCCACGAGAAATTTCCGTGAAATTGCCAGCAACGTATACTCCCACAGAGAGTTGCGAGCAGGTTGTGCAAACATCGGTGCGTTCAAGCGCAACGGCACTGCCGCTGGAGTCATCGGTGTAACGCTGCAAGACCTCCGCGCAGTCACTCACCAATACCGACAAACAGGGCAATAAAATACGTAGCAACTTGGCAACCACACCGGAGCTAAGATAACAGCGCGTTACCTGCGCCTTCGCGAAACGCGACATAGCCAAGCCTTCGGCAATCCCGAAAAAATCCCTGTAGTATTAGAAACTTGCCCCGAGTCAAATGGACAGATAGAGCTAAAGCCTTTGAATACCGACGTTTCCAGCCACACCCCAATGATGCAGCAGTACTGGCGCCTGAAGAATCAGCACCCCGATCAGTTGATGTTCTATCGCATGGGCGACTTCTACGAGATCTTCTACGAGGACGCGAAGAAGGCCGCCAAGCTGTTGGACATCACCCTGACGGCGCGTGGGCAATCGGCGGGCATGGCGATTCCGATGTGTGGGATTCCTTACCACGCGGCGGAAGGTTACTTGGCGAAACTGGTCAAGCTCGGTGAGTCGGTGGTGATTTGCGAGCAGGTCGGTGACCCGGCCACCAGCAAGGGGCCGGTAGAAAGGCAAGTGGTGCGCATCATTACGCCGGGCACGGTCAGTGATGAGGCGTTGCTGGATGAGCGCCGGGACAATCTGATTGCCGCCGTGCTGGGGGACGAGCGCCTGTTCGGCCTGGCGGTGCTGGACATCACCAGTGGCAATTTCTCGGTGCTGGAGATCAAGGGCTGGGAAAACCTATTGGCGGAACTGGAGCGGGTCAACCCAGTGGAGCTGTTGATTCCCGACGACTGGCCCAAGGACCTGCCGGCAGAAAAACGCCGTGGCGTTCGACGTCGGGCGCCGTGGGATTTCGAGCGCGACTCGGCGCTGAAAAGTCTCTGCCAGCAATTTTCCACCCAAGACCTCAAGGGCTTCGGTTGCGAAAACCTGACCCTGGCCATCGGTGCCGCCGGTTGCTTGTTGGCCTACGCCAAGGAAACCCAACGCACCGCCCTGCCCCATTTGCGCAGCTTGCGCCACGAGCGCCTGGACGACACGGTGGTGCTGGACGGGGCGAGCCGGCGCAATCTGGAGTTGGACACCAACCTGGCCGGTGGACGGGACAACACCTTGCAGTCGGTGGTCGATCGTTGCCAGACCGCCATGGGCAGCCGGCTGCTGACACGTTGGCTGAACCGTCCCCTGCGGGATCTGACAGTGTTGCTGGCGCGACAGACCTCCATTACCTGCCTGCTGGATCGTTATCGCTTCGAGCAGTTGCAACCGCAGCTCAAGGAAATCGGTGACATCGAGCGGATCCTCGCGCGCATCGGCTTGCGCAACGCTCGCCCACGGGATCTGGCGCGCCTGCGCGACGCCCTCGGTGCGCTGCCGGAACTCCAGGTGGCGATGACCGACCTCGAAGCTCCGCACCTGCAACAACTGGCACGCATCACCAGCACCTACCCGGACCTGGCCGCGTTGCTGGAAAAAGCCATCATCGATAACCCGCCCGCCGTTATCCGTGACGGTGGCGTGTTGAAAACCGGCTATGACGCCGAGCTCGACGAGCTGCAAGCCCTGAGCGAAAACGCCGGCCAGTTCCTGATCGATCTCGAAGCCCGGGAAAAAGCCCGTACTGGCCTGAGCAACCTCAAGGTCGGCTACAACCGCATCCACGGCTACTTCATCGAGTTGCCGAGCAAACAAGCCGAACAAGCACCGGCCGACTACGTTCGTCGCCAGACGCTCAAGGGTGCCGAACGCTTCATCACCCCGGAACTCAAGGCCTTCGAAGACAAGGCGCTGTCGGCCAAGAGCCGCGCCCTGGCCCGGGAGAAGATGCTCTACGAGGCGCTGCTCGAAGACCTGATCAGCCAACTGCCGCCCCTGCAGGACACCGCTGCCGCCCTGGCGGAGCTGGACGTGCTGAGCAACCTGGCCGAGCGCGCGCTGAACCTGGACCTCAACTGCCCGCGCTTCGTCAGCGAACCGTGTATGCGCATCAGCCAGGGTCGTCACCCGGTGGTCGAGCAGGTACTGACCACCCCGTTCGTGGCCAACGACCTGAGCCTGGACGACAACACCCGCATGCTGGTGATCACCGGTCCGAACATGGGCGGTAAATCCACCTACATGCGCCAGACCGCACTGATCGTGCTACTGGCCCACATTGGCAGCTTCGTGCCAGCGGCCAGCTGCGAATTGTCCCTGGTAGACCGGATATTCACCCGGATCGGGTCCAGCGACGACCTGGCTGGCGGGCGCTCCACCTTCATGGTGGAAATGAGCGAAACCGCCAACATCCTGCACAACGCCACCGAACGCAGCCTGGTGCTGATGGACGAAGTCGGGCGTGGCACCAGTACCTTCGACGGCCTGTCGCTGGCCTGGGCTGCGGCCGAACGCCTGGCACACCTGCGGGCCTACACGCTGTTCGCCACCCATTATTTCGAGCTGACGGTGCTGCCGGAAAGCCAGCCGCTGGTGGCCAACGTCCACCTCAACGCCACCGAGCACAACGAACGTATCGTGTTCCTGCACCATGTGCTGCCTGGCCCGGCCAGCCAGAGCTACGGCCTGGCAGTGGCACAACTGGCGGGCGTGCCAGCCGAGGTGATCAGCCGCGCCCGCGAGCACCTGAGCCGCCTGGAAACCTCCAGCCTGCCCCATGAAACACCGCGCCCGAGCAAAGGCAAACCGGCCGTACCGCAGCAAAGCGACCTGTTCGCCAGCCTTCCCCATCCCGTACTCGATGAACTGGCCAAGCTCGACCTGGACGACCTGACACCACGCCGGGCATTGGATTTACTCTATGCATTGAAGACACGGATCTAACGCAAGGGCGTTCAAGCTGTTAGAATCGCGCGCGGTTTGGGATGCTGCGGACTATTAGCCTGGTCCGCTCCCAAGCCTGGCGACCCCACCGTGAAGAGGGATCCGCTGCCGCCGCCTGAGGAGAGAATTAGAAATGACCTTCGTCGTCACCGACAACTGCATCAAGTGCAAGTACACCGACTGCGTAGAAGTCTGTCCGGTGGACTGCTTCTACGAAGGGCCGAATTTCCTGGTCATTCACCCTGACGAGTGCATCGACTGCGCCCTGTGTGAACCGGAATGCCCGGCGAACGCCATTTTCTCGGAAGACGAAGTGCCGTCCGGCATGGAGAACTTCATCGAGCTGAACGCCGAGCTGGCGGATATCTGGCCGAACATCACCGAGAAGAAAGATGCGTTGCCGGACGCCGAAGAGTGGGATGGCAAGCCAGGCAAGATAGCAGACCTCGAACGCTGATCATCCGCGTTCTCCGAAAAGGCCCCTTGCGGGCCTTTTTGCTTTCCGGTGGCCGAATCGAACGCAGAGCGTCCGTAGAGGCATACCCACGCAGAGCGTGGGCACGATTCGCAGGCAAAAAAAAGGGGCGGTTTGACCCGCCCACATTTTTTCCCTAATCCCTTTGATCCTTTTCATCATCCTGATGAATCGCATCCTGCGATGTCCTTCCTTCCCCATCGTCCGTGACGGGTGTGTCTGTCCGTCGACACAGGACTGATATTAGTGTTTTCCCCAGCGAGCGCAATTCATCCGAAGCGGCCGACAGCACCTGTCATGCTTCGTTCATCTATTTAAATTCCCATTTAAATCAACAAGATACTAAAAATGAACAGCCTTGATTGTCGTCTGTCCCCGGCCACGAGAAACCGAACGCTTACACAACACTAGGCAAAAGCTTACAAGCCGAGCCGGAAACACGGCAGGAACGGAAACAGCCCTCCCAGAAACGGCAAAGCCCCGAACCAGTCGGGGCTTTTCCTGCTGCACTTGCCGGGTTGCTATTGGAACAGCGACTCGCTCGAGAGGCCGTTCTTCTCCAGGATCTCGCGCAGACGCTTGAGGCCCTCCACCTGAATTTGCCTCACTCGCTCGCGGGTCAAGCCGATTTCCAGGCCTACATCTTCCAGGGTGCTGCTTTCATGGCCACGCAGGCCAAAGCGGCGGATCACCACTTCACGCTGCTTGTCCGTCAGCTCCGAAAGCCATTGGTCGATGCTCTGGGACAAGTCGTCATCCTGAAGCAGTTCACAAGGGTCCGTAGGGCGCTCGTCAGTCAGGGTGTCCAGCAGGGTCTTGTCCGAGTCCGGCCCAAGTGAGACGTCCACCGAGGAAACCCGCTCGTTGAGCCCAAGCATGCGCTTGACCTCGCCTACCGGTTTCTCCAGCAGGTTGGCGATCTCTTCAGGTGAAGGCTCATGATCGAGCTTCTGGGTCAGCTCACGGGCGGCCCGCAGGTAGACGTTAAGCTCCTTGACCACATGAATCGGCAACCGGATGGTGCGCGTCTGATTCATGATCGCCCGTTCGATGGTCTGGCGGATCCACCAGGTGGCATAGGTCGAGAAGCGAAAGCCTCGCTCGGGGTCGAATTTCTCGACGGCGCGAATCAGCCCCAGGTTGCCCTCTTCGATCAGGTCCAGCAGCGAAAGCCCACGATTGACGTAGCGTCGGGCGATTTTCACCACCAGGCGCAGGTTGCTTTCAATCATGCGTTTTCGACCGGCCGGATCACCGCTTTGCGACAGGCGCGCAAAATGAACTTCTTCCTCAGGGGAGAGCAGCGGCGAGAAACCGATTTCATTGAGGTACAGCTGAGTGGCGTCCAGCGCCCGGGTGTAATCGATGTACTTATGTTGTTTAAGTGAAGCGGAGTGTCTGGATTTGGCACGAACGGAAGGAGGAGACGCTCCCTCATCATTCGACATCGAATCCATAGCGATGCCGGTCTCCATCAGGAGAACCTCATCGTCGATGTCAAACTCCGGCACTTCTTTACTGAGAGCCATTGTTATAGTCCTTTGGTGAGTTCGACCTCAAGCTCAAGCGACGCCTTTATCCTTGGCAACGCTGGAGCCTGTTCCCTCTACGTGACGGAACAGGCTGACAAGCAAATCAACGACGTGGCAGGAATTGCAGTGGATCTACCGGTTTACCTTGTCGGCGAATCTCAAAGTGCAGCTTCACCCGGTCTGTACCTGTTGACCCCATTTCGGCAATTGTCTGTCCGACCTTGACCTGCTGCCCCTCCCGAACCAACAGCCTGCGGTTGTGACCGTAGGCACTGACGTAGGTATCGCTGTGTTTGATGATCACGAGTTCGCCGTAGCCCCTCAAACCACTCCCGGCGTACACAACCGTGCCATCAGACGCGGCTAAAACAGGCTGTCCCAAATCCCCGGCGATATCAATTCCTTTATTCAAACTACCGTTTGAAGAGAATTTTCCAATGAGAACGCCATTAGAAGGCCATCCCCAGCCCGTCGGGGCGGGGCCTGCCGGAGGCAGGGGAGCAGGTGCCGGTTTGCTCGCGACGGACGGTACTGTCGTCGTTGCAGCCCCGACCGGCCGGCGAATGACGGTGGTTTTGCTCGACGACGAAGGCGTCGAATCCGACTGCGTGACGACCGCCGTGGGCGTTGAACCGCTGCGACCATCGAAGCGAATCGTCTGACCTGGATGAATCGTATAAGGCGCAGGAATGTTGTTCCGCTCTGCGAGGGACTTGTAGTCCCAGCCGTAGCGAAAAGCGATGGAAAACAGAGTATCGCCACGACGGACTACATACTGGCCAGTCGTTACTGTAGGACGCTGCGGTGCAGCATTGTTGTTGCGATCGACAACCCGGACATTACCCGACGGTGTACTGGAACAACCGACCAGCAAGGTACTCAAGACAAGGCCAGTCACCAGGCGCTGAAAGCTCGTGATACCCATACGCTGCGCAATGACTGTGAGACTCACCCGCCGCTCCCTTTGTGGTGGCTGAAAAATTGGAAATTGCCTGCCCAGGCAGACACGATGCAAGTATAACGGGGCGCGACCGCGCTTCTATTAATGAAGCGCCAAGCGCTGTCGCACACGTTTGCTCGACGCCATTGAGTCCGGTTCGGCACTGGGGTGCCGCTGTAAGACACAACCCGCGCCTCGGAATTCAGCGTCCGTTTATAAATGCTCAGGCCAATGGCCCGTTGAGCAGCGGCACGAACCGCACAGCCCCCAGGACATGTCGTGAAAAACCGTGTTCTTCACGCACGATCAACATCAATTGCTGAACCTCACCGGACCCCACTGGAATGACCAACCGGCCACCGGGGGCAAGTTGATCCAGCAGGGCCTGGGGTACATCGGTGGCTACCGCGGTAACGATGATGCCGTTATAAGGCGCCAGCGCTGGCCAGCCTTCCCAGCCATCGCCCCAGCGAAACACCACGTTGCGCAGGTTCAACTCAACCAGGCGCTCCTTGGCGCGATCCTGCAGCACCTTGATCCGTTCCACGGAAAACACCCGCTCCACCAGTTGCGACAACACCGCCGTCTGGTAGCCCGAACCGGTACCGATTTCCAGCACCTTGTCCAACGGCCCCGCCTCCAGCAGCAACTCGCTCATGCGGGCCACCATATAAGGCTGGGAAATGGTCTGGTTGTGGCCGATCGGCAACGCCGTGTCTTCGTATGCGCGATGGGCCAGGGCTTCATCGACGAACAAATGCCGAGGCGTGCGGCGAATCACTTCCAGTACCTGTGCGTTGGACAGGCCTTCTTCATAGAGCCGCTGAATCAGTCGCTCCCGGGTGCGCTGGGAGGTCATGCCGATCCCCCGGCGCAGCATATCGTCTTGCTCACGCATCAACGCAGCCCCTCCAGCCAGCCATCGAGGCTTCGAAAGGCATCGTTGAAGGTCCGGTCGAGCTGCAACGGGGTAATCGAGACATACCCCTGCATCACTGCATGGAAATCGGTGCCCGGCCCACCATCCTCCGCATCGCCGGCGGCGGCGATCCAGTAACCGGCCTTGCCTCGCGGGTCGACCACATGCATGGGTTTAGCGGCGCGGGCACGATGGCCCAGGCGCGTGAGCTGGATGCCACGGATGTGATCGAGGGGCAGGTTCGGGATATTCACGTTCAGCACCGTGCGCGGCGGCAGGTCCAGGTCGCCATGGGCTTCTACCAGCTTGCGGGCAAAGTAGGCGGCGGTAGGCAAGTTATCGACCTGCCGGGAAACAAACGAAAAGGCAAACGACGGCTGCTCCAGGAAGCGACCTTCCAGGGCGGCGGCGACCGTACCGGAATAGAGCACGTCATCTCCCAGGTTCGCGCCCAGGTTGATGCCCGAGACCACCATGTCCGGCTCGCGCTCCAGCAGGCCATTGAGGCCCAGGTGCACGCAATCGGTGGGGGTACCATTGAGGCTGATGAAACCGTTATCCAGATAACAGGGGTGCAACGGACGGTCGAGCGTCAGCGAGCTGCTGGCGCCGCTTTTGTCCTGGTCCGGGGCGATCACCACGCACTCGGCAAAATCCGCCAGCGCAGCATAGAGCGCGGCAAGACCGGGTGCTGTCACCCCGTCATCGTTAGAAATCAGAATACGCATGGGCTGTCCGTCTGCCCCACCGGCACCAGATCGACGAGTTCGCGCACCAAGACAGTGGCGAAACATCCGGCCGGCAGGACGAATTCCAGTTGCAGAATGTCTAGCGAGGGATAATGCCACGACAGCCCGCCAATGGGCAGTCGCAGGATGCGACGTTCGTGACTCATTCCTGCGTTTACTAACCAATCGCGCAAATCCGCTTCGCGCTCGGCGACGGCCTGTTCCAGATCGTGGATCACACCCAAGGCCGGCGAAGGGCCTTCGCCCCACTGTGGCCCGGTGGGGTGCAGATCGAGGATCGCCAGGCGCGGATCGTTGCATTCGGCTTCACCGGCCGGGAAAAAGCTGCGGCTGTCGGTGAAGGCCAGCAAGTCGCCCACTTGGGCTTGTTGCCAGGTACCGTCGGCCACCCGGGCCGCCAATACCCGGTTGAACAGGAAACTACGGGCTGTCGACAACAGCCGCGAACGCACATTGCGTTGCTCCGGCAGGGCCTTGCGTGCCGCCCACGCGCGGGCATCGACGACGTTGCCGCCATCATGGCCAAAGCGCTGGGCGCCGTAATAGTTGGGGATGCCGTGGCGGACAATCTGTTGCAGGCGCGCGTCGATGGCCGCCGGATCGCCCTTGAATTGGGTCAGGCGCAAGGTGAAACCATTGGCCGAGTGCGCACCGCGCTGCAGCTTGCGCCTATGGCGCCCGGTCTTGAGGATTTTCAACGTGTCGTTCTCTGCCGCCGACAGGTCCGGATCCGCCTTGCCCGGCAATTGGACACTGAACCATTGCCGGGTCAGGGCCTGACGGTCCTTGAGCCCGGCGTAGCTGACGGTGCGCAGCGGCACGCCGGCCGCCTTGGCAATTCGCCGGGCCGCTTCCTCGGTGTTCAAACCGCGCTTTTCGACCCAGATCCACAAATGCTCGCCATCGCCGGTCAACGGGATGTCGAGCACTTCATCGACCTGAAAATCTTCAGCGGTAGCCTTGAGCACCGCGCTGCCCAGCGACTCGCCATAGGCACGCGGCCCCAACAATTCCAGTTCGGTCATGGGCGCAGCAACAAGGCAACGGAATGGACGGCAATGCCTTCTTCGCGACCGACGAAACCCAGCTTCTCGGTGGTGGTGGCTTTCACGTTCACCTGATCCAGCTCAACTTGAAGATCCTCGGCAATCAACTGGCGCATGGCCTCGATGTGCGGTGCCATTTTCGGCGCCTGGGCAACAATGGTGTTATCGACATTGCCGACCTTCCAGCCCTTGGCGTGGATCAGCGAGACCACATGGCGCAGCAGCACGCGGCTGTCGACGCCCTTGAATCGAGGATCGGTGTCGGGGAAATGCTTGCCGATATCGCCCAGGGCCGCCGCACCGAGCAGTGCATCGCTCAGGGCGTGCAACAGGACATCACCGTCAGAATGCGCGAGCAACCCGAAGCTGTGTGCGATACGCACGCCGCCCAGCGTAATGAAATCGCCTTCAGTGAAACGGTGAACATCGTAGCCGTGGCCAATACGCATAAAAAAACGCCCTGATTTCTGTCAGGGCGTGATTCTACCTGCATTAGACGTTTAGAGCGCGTGCATGATGTTGCAGATGGTCATCAATGAAACTGGCGATGAAGAAGTAGCTGTGGTCGTAGCCCGGTTGCAGGCGCAACTCCAGGGGATGACCCGCAGCCTTCGCCGCCTGTTGCAAGGCTTCAGGCTTGAGCTGGTTGGCCAGGAAATCATCACGATCGCCCTGATCCACCAGCAACGGTAGCTTCTCGTCAGCCTCGGCAATCAGCGCACAGGCATCCCATTCACGCCATTTCGAGCGGTCTTCCCCCAGGTAACGGGAGAAGGCTTTCTGACCCCATGGGCAATCCATCGGATTGTTGATCGGCGAAAAGGCCGAAACCGAACGGTAACGTCCCGGGTTGCGCAAGGCGCAGACCAGCGCGCCATGGCCGCCCATGGAGTGACCGCTGATGCTGCGCTTGTCCGACGCCGGAAAATGCGCTTCGACCAACGCCGGCAATTCCTGCACCACGTAGTCATACATCCGATAGTGCCGCGCCCAGGGTTCCTGGGTGGCGTTCAGGTAGAATCCAGCGCCCAGGCCGAAGTCCCAGGCGCCGTCCGGATCACCCGGCACGTCGGCGCCCCGTGGGCTGGTGTCCGGCGCGACGATGATCAGCCCCAACTCGGCGGCCATGCGCTGGGCACCGGCCTTCTGCATGAAGTTCTCGTCGGTGCAGGTCAGCCCGGACAACCAATACAGCACCGGCAACTTGCCGCCCTGCTCGGCTTGCGGTGGCAGGTACACGGCAAACACCATGTCACAGCCGAGCACTTCGGAGCGGTGCCGGTAACGCTTGTGCCAGCCGCCGAAGCTTTTCTGGCAGGAGATATTTTCGAGGTTCATAACTTCACCTCAGCTCCAAGCTCCAAGCTGCAAGCCGCAAGAAAAAGCACCGCGCTTCACTTGCAGCTTGTAGCCTTTAGCTTGCAGCTGCTCTTAAAAATGAATGACGGTACGGATGCTCTTGCCTTCATGCATCAGGTCGAATGCCTTGTTGATATCTTCAAGACCCATGGTGTGGGTGATGAAGGTATCCAGCGGGATCTCGCCCTTCTCGGCCATTTCCACGTAGCTGGGCAACTCGCTGCGACCGCGTACGCCGCCAAACGCCGAACCGCGCCAGACGCGGCCCGTCACCAGTTGGAACGGACGGGTAGCGATTTCCTGGCCGGCACCGGCCACGCCGATGATCACCGACTCGCCCCAGCCCTTGTGGCAGCACTCCAGTGCCGCACGCATCAACTGGACGTTGCCGATGCACTCGAAGGAAAAGTCCACGCCGCCGTCGGTCATGTCGACAATGACTTCCTGGATCGGACGGTCGAAGTCCTTCGGGTTGACGCAATCGGTGGCGCCCAACTGCTTGGCAATCTCGAACTTGGCCGGATTGATGTCGATGGCGATGATGCGCGCGGCCTTGGCTTTCACGGCGCCGATCACTGCCGACAGGCCGATACCGCCCAGGCCGAAGATGGCCACGGTGTCACCCGGTTTGACCTTGGCGGTGTTGATCACCGCGCCGATACCGGTGGTGACGCCGCAACCCAGCAGGCAGACCTTTTCCAAGGGTGCTTCTTTCGGGATTTTCGCAACGGAGATTTCCGGCAACACGGTGTACTCGGAGAACGTCGAGGTCCCCATGTAGTGGAAAATGGTTTCGCCCTTGTAGGAAAAGCGCGAAGTGCCATCTGGCATCAGTCCTTTGCCCTGCGTGGCGCGAATGGCCTGGCAGAGGTTGGTCTTGCCCGACTTGCAGAATTTGCACTGGCCGCATTCCGGCGTGTACAGCGGGATCACGTGGTCGCCGACCGCGACCGACGTCACGCCCTCGCCGATGGCTTCGACGATCGCACCGCCTTCGTGGCCGAGGATCGACGGGAAAATGCCTTCCGGGTCGGCGCCCGACAGGGTGTATGCGTCGGTATGGCAAACACCGGAAGCCACCACACGCAACAGCACTTCACCCGCCTTGGGCATGGCGACGTCGACTTCAACGATTTCCAGGGGTTTCTTGGCCTCGAAGGCAACGGCAGCGCGCGACTTGATCATCCGGTCTCTCCATCAAATAAAAACAAGACCGGGAGTGTAATCCGCCTCAGGACGATGAATAATCCAATCAAAAGCAAAACATTATTGCTATACAGGGATAATCCATGTCCGATAACCGCTGGGAAGGAATCGACGAATTCGTCGCCGTGGCCGAGTGCAGCCAATTCACCGCCGCTGCCGAACGCCTCGGGGTTTCGTCCTCGCATATCAGTCGACAGATCGTACGGCTTGAAGAACGGCTACAGACCCGATTGCTCTATCGCAGCACCCGTCGGGTGACCCTGACCGAGGCCGGGCAAACCTTTCTGCAGCATTGCCAACGGTTGCAGGATGGTCGCGAGGAAGCACTCCGGGCAGTGGGCGACCTCACCAGCGAACCCAAGGGCATGTTGCGAATGACCTGTGCGGTGGCCTATGGCGAGCGGTTCATCGTGCCGCTGGTGACACGGTTCATGGGGCTTTACCCGCAATTGCGGGTAGACATCGAACTGAGCAACCGGCCCCTTGACCTGGTCCACGAAGGGCTGGACCTGGCGATTCGCCTCGGTCGCCTGCAGGACTCTCGTCTGATTGCCACGCGCCTCGCACCACGTCGCATGTACCTGTGCGCCTCACCGTCTTACCTGGAACGGTATGGCCGGCCCCATAGCTTGTCGGAATTGAGCCGCCATAACTGCCTGATCGGCAGTTCCGACCTCTGGCAACTGGAACAGAACGGGCGGGAATTTTCCCAGCGCGTACAGGGAAACTGGCGCTGCAACAGCGGCCAAGCGGTGCTGGAGGCGACCTTGCAAGGGGTCGGGTTGTGCCAGTTGCCGGATTACTACGTGCTGGAGCATCTGCACAGCGGCGCGTTGATCTCGTTGCTGGAGGCGCATCAGCCACCGAACACGGCGGTGTGGGCGTTGTATCCACAGCAACGGCATCTGTCGCCGAAGGTGCGCAAGCTGGTGGATTACTTGAAGGAAGGGCTGGCTGAGCGACCGGAGTACCGGGGATGAAGCCAGTGTTTCAGGGCCTGGGCAATAGCTATCGCGAGCAGGCTCGCTCCCACAGTGGATCTTAAATCGACAAATATTCTGTGTACGACAGAAACCCTTGTGGGAGCGAGCCTGCTCGCGATGGCGATTTCACTCAGTGGCGATAAGCCCAACGCTGGCGCAACCACTCCAGGTCTTCGGGACGGGTGACCTTGATGTTGTCCGAGCGCCCCTCGATCAACCGAGGTGCCTGCCCCGCCCACTCCATGGCCGAAGCCTCATCGGTAATCACCGCATCCGCCACCAGGCTGTCGGCCAACGCCCGATGCAAGGCACCAAGGCGAAACATCTGCGGTGTATAGGCTTGCCAGATCACGCTGCGATCAACGGTTTCCACTACACGGCCGTGCTTGTCGACGCGTTTGAGGGTATCGCGCGCCGGGACGGCCAACAGGCCACCGACCGGGTCGTTCGCCAGCTCGCCGAGCAGGGTGTCCAGATCGTCCCGGGACAGGTTGGGCCGGGCAGCATCATGCACCAGCACCCAATCGTGATCGTCGGCGCCCTGGGCATGCAGGTGCAGCAAGGCATTGAGCACCGAATCCGAACGCTGCGCGCCACCGTCCACCCGCTGGATGCGAGCGTCGTCGGCACAAGCCAGGGTCGGCCAGTAAGGATCATCGTGTGCAACGCAGACCACGACGCCCTTGACGGTCGGATGATCGAGGAAACAGCCGAGGCTGTGTTCGAGAATTGTGCGCCCGCCCAGTTGCAGGTATTGCTTGGGACGGTCCGCGGCCATACGGGCTCCGACGCCCGCGGCAGGAATCACGGCCCAGAAGGCCGGCAATCGGATACTCATTGGGCCAACTGGTAGAGGGTTTCGCCCTCCTTGACCATGCCCAACTCATGACGAGCCCGCTCTTCAACGGTCTCCATGCCTTTTTTCAGCTCCATCACTTCGGCGTCCATCACCCGATTACGCTCCAGCAATGCCTCGTTCTCGGCATGCTGGTCGGCAATCTGCTGAGTCAGGTCGGCCACTTGCGCCAGGCTGCCATTACCCACCCACAGGCGGTACTGCAGGCCGGCCAGCAACAGGAGCAAGACAAGAAACAACCAATTGGGACTGCGCATCGAATATCAGGTATCCAGTGAAAAAAGACCGCCATGCCAAACTTTGAAACGTCTGATAGCACGAAGCCTGGAAGAACCAGGCTTGTGCTTCATAAGGCATCAGATTAGAAGCAAAACCGCCGCTATAGCGACTTTTGCGACCTAACCCGCTGTCTTTTTACCATTTACCGCTTAACCGCGAAACTCGGCACGACCGTTGTACTTGGCCTTGCCGTTCAACTGCTCTTCGATACGCAGCAGTTGGTTGTACTTGGAAACGCGGTCCGAACGGCACAGCGAACCGGTCTTGATCTGCCCTGCCGCAGTGCCCACGGCCAGGTCGGCGATGGTCGAATCCTCGGTTTCACCGGAACGGTGGGAGATCACCGCAGTGTAGCCGGCGGCCTTGGCCATCTGGATGGCTTCCAGGGTTTCGGTCAGGGTGCCGATCTGGTTGAACTTGATCAGGATCGAGTTGGCGATCTTCTTGTCGATGCCTTCTTTCAGGATCTTGGTGTTGGTCACGAACAGATCGTCGCCCACCAACTGGGTTTTCTCGCCGATCTTGTCGGTGAGGATTTTCCAGCCGGCCCAGTCGGACTCGTCCAGGCCGTCTTCGATGGAGATGATCGGGTAGCGCTCGGTCAAGCCCTTGAGGTAGTCGGCAAAACCTTCGGCAGTGAACACCTGGCCTTCGCCGGACAGGTTGTACTTGCCGTCTTCGAAGAACTCACTGGCGGCGCAGTCCAGGGCCAGGGTCACGTCGGTGCCCAGCTTGTAGCCGGCGTTGGCCACGGCTTCGGAGATGACTTTCAGCGCGTCTTCGTTGGACGCCAGGTTCGGTGCGAAACCGCCTTCGTCGCCAACGGCGGTGCTCAGGCCACGGGCCTTCAGCACAGCCTTGAGGTGATGGAAAATCTCGGTGCCCATGCGCAGGCCTTCGGAGAAGGACTTGGCGCCCACCGGCTGGACCATGAACTCCTGGATGTCGACGTTGTTGTCGGCATGCTCGCCGCCGTTGATGATGTTCATCATCGGAACCGGCATCGAGTAGACGCCCGGCGTACCGTTGAGGTTGGCGATGTGGGCGTACAGCGGCAGGTCCTGGTCCTGGGCGGCAGCCTTGGCGGCGGCCAGGGAGACGGCGAGGATCGCGTTGGCGCCCAGAGTGGCTTTGTTCTCGGTGCCGTCGAGCTTGATCATGGCCAGGTCGAGGGCTTTCTGGTCGGCAGGATCCTTGCCCAGCAACAGGTCACGGATCGGACCGTTGATGTTGGCAACGGCCTTCAGTACGCCCTTGCCCAGGTAACGGCTCTTGTCGCCATCACGCAGCTCCAGCGCTTCGCGCGAGCCAGTGGAAGCACCGGACGGCGCGCAGGCGCTGCCGATGATGCCGTTGTCGAGAAGCACGTCCGCTTCAACAGTGGGGTTGCCACGGGAGTCGAGAACTTCACGACCTTTGATGTCGACGATTTTTGCCATTGTTGTAAACACTCCAAAGTTGACGAAACGCTGTGGGAGCACGACTTGCCGGCGATGGGAGCCTCAAGGGCGCCATCGCTGGCAAGCCATGCTCCCACAAGAGCAGTGCGGCCAGCGGGCCAGAGCGATAATCGAGCGGTACTTTACCGGAGAAAACCGCGTTACGCGGTTTCTACCGTCGGAAAACTCTTGACCAGCTCGTCCAACGCCTTGAGCTGAGACAGGAACGGCTCCAGCTTGTTCAGGCGCAAGGCGCAGGGGCCGTCGCACTTGGCGTTATCCGGGTCAGGGTGGGCCTCGAGGAACAGGCCCGCCAGGGACTGGCTCATGCCGGCCTTGGCCAGGTCGGTCACCTGGGCGCGACGGCCACCGGCGGAGTCGGAACGGCCGCCAGGCATCTGAAGCGCGTGGGTCACGTCGAAGAACACCGGGTATTCGAACTGCTTCATGATGCCGAAGCCGAGCATGTCCACCACCAGGTTGTTGTAGCCGAAGCTCGAACCGCGCTCGCAGAGGATCAACTGATCGTTCCCGGCCTCTTCGCACTTGCTCAGGATGTGTTTCATTTCCTGGGGCGCGAGGAACTGGGCTTTCTTGATGTTGATCACCGCACCGGTCTTGGCCATCGCGACCACGAGGTCGGTCTGGCGCGACAGGAAGGCCGGCAACTGGATGATGTCGCAGACCTCGGCGACGACCGCGGCCTGGTCAGGCTCATGGACGTCGGTGATGATCGGCACGCCGAAGGCTTGCTTGATGTCCTGGAAGATCCGCATGCCTTCTTCCAGGCCCGGGCCCCGGTAAGAGGTCACGGACGACCGGTTGGCCTTGTCGAAGCTGGCCTTGAAGACGTAAGGGATACCCAGTTTCTGGGTCACCTTGACGTACTCCTCGCAGACCTGCATCGCCATGTCGCGGCTTTCCAGCACGTTCATGCCGCCGAACAGCACCATGGGCTTGTCGTTGGCAATTTCGATGTCGCCAACGCGAATGATCTTCTGGGCCATCGTCTTATGCCTTTTTCTGGTGTTGAGCCAAAGCGGCCTTCACGAAACCGCTGAACAGCGGATGACCGTCCCGTGGTGTCGAGGTGAACTCGGGGTGGAACTGGCAAGCCACGAACCATGGATGATCCGGGGACTCGACCACTTCGACCAGCGCGCCATCGCCGGAGCGACCGGAGATTTTCAGGCCGGCTTCGATCAGTTGCGGCAGCAGCTTGTTGTTCACTTCATAACGATGGCGGTGACGCTCGACGATCACATCCTTGGCGTAGCAATCGTGCACCAGGGAGCCGGCTTCGAGCAGGCATTCCTGGGCGCCGAGGCGCATGGTGCCGCCCAGGTCGGAGGTTTCGGTCCGCACTTCCACGGCACCGGTGGCGTCTTCCCACTCGGTGATCAGGCCCACGACCGGGTGACCGCTGGCGCGATCGAACTCGGTGGAGTTGGCGTCCTTCCAGCCCATCACGTTACGGGCGAACTCGATGACCGCCACTTGCATGCCCAGGCAGATACCCAGGTACGGCACCTTGTTTTCGCGAGCATACTGGACAGCAGTGATCTTGCCTTCCACGCCCCGCAGGCCGAAGCCGCCCGGGACGAGGATCGCATCGGCGCCTTCGAGCAGTCCGGTGCCCTGGTTCTCGATGTCTTCGGAGTCGATGTAGCGCAGGTTGACCTTGGTGCGGTTGCTGATACCGGCATGACTCATCGCTTCGATCAGCGACTTGTAGGCGTCCAGCAGTTCCATGTACTTGCCGACCATGGCGATGGTGACTTCGTGCTCAGGGTTGAGCTTGGCATCGACCACAGCGTCCCATTCGGACAGGTCGGCGCCGGCGCATTGCAGGCCGAAACGCTCGACGACGAAATCGTCCAGGCCCTGGGAGTGCAGGATGCCCGGGATCTTGTAGATGGTGTCGGCGTCTTCGAGGCCGATGACCGCGCGCTCTTCAACGTTGGTGAACTGGGCGATCTTGCGGCGCGAGGAGATATCGATCGGGTGATCGGAGCGGCAGATCAGCACGTCCGGTTGCAGGCCGATGGAGCGCAGTTCCTTGACCGAGTGCTGGGTTGGCTTGGTCTTGGTTTCGCCGGCAGTGGCGATGTACGGCACCAGCGTCAGGTGCATCAGCATCGCGCGCTTGGCACCGATTTCGAAACGCAACTGGCGGATGGCTTCGAGGAACGGCTGGGACTCGATGTCGCCCACGGTACCGCCGATCTCGACCATCGCCACGTCGGCGTCGCCGGCACCCTTGATGATGCGGCGCTTGATCTCGTCGGTGATGTGGGGGATGACCTGAATGGTCGCGCCCAGGTAATCACCACGACGCTCCTTGCGCAGCACGTGCTCGTAGACGCGGCCGGTGGTGAAGTTGTTGTTCTGGGTCATGGTCGTGCGGATGAACCGCTCGTAGTGGCCCAGGTCCAGGTCGGTCTCGGCGCCGTCGTGGGTGACGAACACTTCGCCGTGCTGGAACGGGCTCATGGTGCCCGGGTCGACGTTGATGTACGGGTCCAGCTTGAGCATGGTGACCTTAAGTCCCCGCGCCTCCAGGATGGCCGCCAATGAAGCCGAGGCAATGCCTTTCCCCAATGAAGAAACAACACCGCCCGTGACGAATATGTAGCGCGTCATGAAAAACCCTAGAAGTCTGCGTTAAAGCGGTCCGAGCCGCCGGGGAAAGCGAAGGAAGGCCGAAGCCCCCGATCACCTGCATTAATCACAGTGCACCTTTCAAAAAAACCGCCGCGTTGGGACAGACCGGAAGAAAAATCACCGGTACGTTGCTCGCTACACATTTTTTGGAATCGCCCAGCAAAGACTGCTTGGTAATCGGCAACTCCTGCAATTCAGGCGAATCCACAGAAGTTGTATCAAGAAGGGAGCGTAGTCTACCGGAAAGCCCCTTTCAGCTCAAACCCAGATCTTGCTCCAATGGCTGCCAACGCAATTGCCAGGTGCCATCAGCGTCCCCGTCGAGCCCCGGCAGGTTGGCCACCGCCAGTAATAGCCCGTCCCGATACAACAGTGGCAATCGGCCGCGAACGAACGCCGGCAAGCCACTTTCATTGAGCAAACGCTTGAGATCCCGATGACCACGACTGGGCAACGCCATCAGCTCGCCGCCCTGACGATAGCGCACGCAAAGCCGACCGTCAGGGATTTTGCCACTGAGGGTCACCCGGCCATTGCCCGGCAGTCTCAGGGGATCAGTGGCCCGGGGCCATTCGACACGGCCCGAGACCGGTTGCAGCCAATGGTCGGATAACCACCAGACCCGCCTGCCGGCCCGGTGCAGCTCACCGCCGGCCAGACGCCAGATCGGCCGGGCATCGTCCCCGGCGTCACGCAATGAATCCCAACCGGCCCAGTGGTCGCTGTCGGGCAGCGTCGTCAGGGCCGCCAGCCAGTGGCTGATTGCATTGCGCTGGCGAGCGGCTGACAAGGCCTGCAAAGGTGCCAGCGCCAGGGATGGCAGTCCGAGCCAGTCAAACACGCCTGGGAACCTTGCATCGGCCAGATCGATCCGCGCCAGGTCATCCAGCAAACCCTGGGCTTCTGTCATGTGCGCAGCGCCACGGGCCAGGGTCGACGCAGCCTGGGGCCACTGTTCGGTCAGCAGCGGAAACACCCGCTGGCGCAGGTAGTTGCGCGAGTACCGATGATCGTTGTTGGACGGGTCTTCGATCCAGCTCAAGCCCTGCTGTTTCCCATAGGCTTCCAGCTCCCCGCGGGACACATCGAGCAACGGGCGCAGCAAACATCCCTGTCCGAGTGGACGCTGCCTCGGCATCCCTGACAGGCCCCGCACGCCCGCCCCCCGCAGCAAGCGAAACAGCAGGGTTTCAGCCTGGTCGTCGCGGTGCTGGGCGGTGAGTAGTACATCGTTGCCCTGGAGCGCCGCGGCGAAGGCAGCGTAGCGCGCCTCCCGGGCAGCCCGCTCAAGACTGGCGCCGGGGCGGACCTGGACCTCAACCATCTGCAACGGCACTCCCAGCGCCTCACACACCCGGCGACAATGCTCCGGCCAGGCATCGGCCGCAACCTGGAGGCCGTGGTGGACGTGGATAGCGCTGAGGGGGGGCAGTGTATGTGTGCTCGAGAGCGATGCGAGCAGGTGCAGCAGGACGCTGGAGTCGAGACCACCGGAGAAGGCGATGCGCCAGGCGTTAGCGTTGCGCCAGGGGGACAGTTGGGTGAGGAGCCGGGTGGGAAGATCCGCGCGGGTGTTCATAGGAATCAGCCTTGGCACAAACAACTGTGGGAGCGAGCCTGCTCGCGATAACGGTGTATCAATCAACTCATTTGTTGAATGTTAAACCGCTTTCGCGAGCAGGCTCGCTCCCACAGGGGTATAGCGTTCGAATCAGAGACCGTAGCTCATCAACCGCTCGTAGCGACGGGCCAGCAGCGCGTCGTTGTCGAACTTCTTCAGCATCGACAATTGCGAACTCAGCTCTGCGCGAATCAGCGCGGCAGCCGCCGCCGGGTCACGGTGAGCGCCGCCCACTGGCTCGTTGATCACTTTATCCACGATGCCCAGGCCTTTGAGACGCTCGGCGGTGATGCCCATGGCTTCCGCGGCGTCCGGCGCCTTCTCGGCGGTCTTCCACAGGATCGAGGCGCAGCCTTCCGGCGAGATTACCGCGTAAGTGGAGTATTGCAGCATGTTCAACTGGTCGCAGACGCCGATGGCCAAAGCACCGCCGGAACCGCCTTCACCGATCACAGTGGCGATGATCGGGGTTTTCAACCGGGCCATGACCCGCAGGTTCCAGGCAATCGCTTCGCTCTGGTTGCGCTCTTCGGCGTCGATGCCCGGGTAGGCGCCCGGGGTGTCGATGAAGGTCAGGATCGGCATCTTGAAGCGCTCGGCCATCTCCATCAGGCGGCAGGCCTTGCGATAGCCTTCCGGACGCGGCATGCCGAAGTTGCGACGGACTTTCTCGCGTACTTCGCGGCCCTTCTGGTGACCGATGACCATCACCGGCTGGTCGTCCAGGCGGGCGACACCGCCGACGATCGCGGCGTCGTCGGAGAAGTGACGGTCACCGTGCAACTCGTCGAACTCGGTGAAGATGTGATCGATGTAGTCCAGGGTGTATGGACGACGCGGATGACGCGCCAGGCGCGCGATCTGCCAGCTGGTCAGCTTGCCGAAGATGTCTTCGGTCAGCGTGCGGCTCTTGTCCTGCAGACGAGAGATCTCATCGCCGATATTCAGCGAATTGTCATTACCGACCAAGCGCAACTCTTCGATCTTGGCTTGCAGGTCGGCGATCGGCTGTTCGAAATCTAGAAAATTCGGGTTCATAGGCGTCCGTCTTGGGTCGACGTCCAAGAGAGCTTGGGCCGGCCGGTTGTCTATTCGCGCCCTACCTTAAGGGAGAGGCGCGTTCAGGTCGAGATTAAAAATTCGGGTCGCGGTCAGGGACACTCCAAGTCCAGGAGTGGCCCCCGGCCGTCAACGGTATTGGAGGAAGACGTTGTCTTTGCCGAACTGGTCACGCAAGGCTTGAATCAACGCATCCGCCGGATCGATCCGCCAGCCCTCGCCGAACTGCAGCACGGCCTTGGCATCGGGGCGCACGTACTCCATGGTGATCGGGCAGGCACCGCGATGGCGCTTGAACAACTCGCCCAGCCAGCGTAGCTGGTCGCCCTTGAGATCCTGGGTCTGCAATTTCAGACGCAGGCTCTCGGCCAGGTTGGTCCGGGCATCCTCCATGCTCATCACCCGCTTGACCCGCAGCCGCAGACCACCGGAGAAATCATCGTTGCTGACCTCGCCTTCCACCACCACCATCGCGTCGGTCTGCAACAGCGACTGCGCCGAGTGGAACGCATCGGCAAACAACGATGCCTCGATACGCCCGGAACGGTCGTCGAGGGTGATGAACCCCATCTTGTCGCCTTTTTTGTTCTTCATCACCCGCAGGGCGATGATCATCCCCGCGACCGTTTGCGTATCGCGAGCCGGCTTCAGGTCGATGATGCGCTGACGGGCGAAGCGGCGGATTTCGCCTTCGTACTCATCGATCGGGTGGCCGGTGAGGTACAGCCCCAGGGTGTCCTTCTCGCCTTTGAGGCGCTCCTTGAGGGTCAGCTCCTTGGCCTTGCGATGGTTGCCGTAGACGTCGGCATCTTCCTCGACGAACAGGCCGCCAAACAGATCGGCGTGGCCGCTGTCATGGGTGCGAGCGGTCTGTTCGGCGGCCTTGATCGCTTCTTCCATGGCTGCCAGCAGCACCGCGCGGTTGCGGTCGATGTTGGCCTGATAGGCCTTGGGCTCGTCATGGAAGTAGGGACCTAGCCGGTCCAGCGCGCCGCTGCGGATCAAGCCGTCGAGGGTGCGCTTGTTGATACGCTTGAGGTCGACCCGGGCACAGAAATCGAACAGGTCCTTGAACGGCCCATCCTGGCGTGCCTCGGTGATGGCCTCCACGGGGCCCTCGCCCACGCCCTTGATCGCGCCCAGGCCATAGATGATGCGGCCCTCGTCGTTCACCGTGAACTTGAACTCCGAAGCGTTCACGTCCGGCGCGTCGAGGCGCAGCTTCATGGTCCGCACTTCTTCGATCAGGGTCACGACCTTGTCGGTGTTGTGCATATCCGCCGACAGTACGGCGGCCATGAACGGCGCCGGATAATGCGCCTTCAGCCACGCGGTCTGGTACGACACCAGGCCATAGGCGGCAGAGTGGGATTTGTTGAAGCCGTAGCCGGCGAATTTTTCCACCAGGTCGAAAATGTTACCGGCCAGGTCCGCATCGATGCCGTTGTTCGCACAGCCCTCGATGAAGCCGCCGCGCTGCTTGGCCATCTCCTCGGGCTTCTTCTTACCCATCGCCCGACGCAACATGTCCGCGCCGCCAAGGGTGTAGCCGGCCATGACCTGGGCAATCTGCATCACCTGTTCCTGATACAGGATGATGCCGTAGGTCGGCGCCAGTACCGGCTTGAGGCCGTCGTACTGGTAATCCGGGTGCGGGTACGCCAGCTCGGCGCGACCGTGCTTACGATTGATGAAGTCGTCCACCATGCCCGATTGCAGCGGGCCCGGACGGAACAAAGCCACCAGTGCGATCAGGTCTTCCAGGCAGTCGGGCTTGAGCTTCTTGATCAGCTCCTTCATGCCGCGGGATTCGAGCTGGAACACCGCCGTGGTTTCGGCTTTCTGCAGCAGGCTGTAGGTCGGTTTGTCATCCAGCGGGATGAAGGCAATGTCCAGTGGCTCTTCACCGACCTTGGCCCGGTCGCGGTTGATGGTTTTCAGCGCCCAGTCGATGATGGTCAGGGTACGCAGGCCGAGGAAGTCGAACTTCACCAGGCCCGCCGCCTCGACGTCATCCTTGTCGAACTGGGTCACCAGGCCGTCGCCTTCCTCGTCGCAATAGATCGGCGAGAAGTCGGTCAGCTTGGTCGGCGCGATTACCACGCCACCGGCGTGCTTGCCGACGTTACGCACCACGCCTTCGAGCTTGCGGGCCATCTCCCAGATTTCCGCCGCCTCTTCATCGACCTTGATGAAATCCCGCAGGATTTCTTCCTGCTCGTAAGCTTTTTCCAGGGTCATGCCGACTTCGAACGGAATCATCTTCGACAGACGATCCGCCAGGCCATAGGACTTGCCCTGCACCCGGGCCACGTCACGCACCACCGCCTTGGCGGCCATGGAACCGAAGGTGATGATCTGGCTCACCGCGTTGCGACCGTATTTCTCGGCCACGTAATCGATCACCCGGTCACGACCGTCCATGCAGAAGTCGACGTCGAAGTCGGGCATGGAAACCCGTTCCGGGTTGAGGAAACGTTCGAACAGCAGGTCATATTCCAGCGGGTCGAGGTCGGTGATCTTCTGCACGTAGGCCACCAGCGACCCGGCACCCGATCCACGCCCCGGCCCTACCGGCACGCCGTTGCTCTTGGCCCACTGGATAAAGTCCATCACGATCAGGAAGTAACCAGGGAAGCCCATCTGGATGATGATATCCAGTTCGAAATTCAACCGGTCGACATAGACCTGGCGCTTGGCTTCGTAATCTTCGGTGGTGTCCTTGGGCAGCAGGACGCTCAGGCGCTCTTCGAGACCGTCGAACGACACCTTGCGGAAATACTCGTCGATGGTCATGCCATCGGGAATCGGGAAGTTGGGCAGGAAGTGCTTGCCCAGCTTCACTTCGATGTTGCAGCGCTTGGCGATCTCGACGGTGTTTTCCAGCGCCTCGGGCAGATCGCTGAACAGTTCGGCCATTTCCTCGGCGCTTTTGAGGTATTGCTGGTCGCTGTAGTTCTTGGGTCGGCGCGGATCATCGAGGGCTCGGCCCTCACCGATGCAGACGCGGGTCTCGTGGGCTTCGAAGTCTTCCTGCTTGATGAAGCGCACGTCGTTGGTCGCCACCAGCGGCGCCCCGATCTTGTCGGCCAGCGCCACAGCAGCGTGCAAGTGTTCCTCGTCGTTGGGACGGTTGGTGCGCTGCACTTCGATGTAGAAGCGATCCGGGAACACCGCCATCCACTCCCGAGCCAGCGTCTCGGCTTCCTCGGCATTGCCGCTGAGCAGGGCCAGGCCGATTTCACCTTCCTTGGCCGCCGACAGCATGATCAGGCCTTCGCTGGCCTCGGCCACCCACTCGCGCTCGATGATGATCGAACCGTTGCGCTGGCCATCGATGAAGCCACGGGAGATCAACTCGGTCAGGTTGCGGTAACCCACGGCGTTCATGACCAGCAGGCTGATACGGCTCAACGGTGCGTCCGGATCCTTGCTGGACAGCCACAGGTCGGCACCGCAGATCGGCTTGATCCCGCCGCCCATGGCGGTCTTGTAGAACTTGACCAGCGAACACATGTTGTTCTGGTCGGTGACCGCCACGGCAGGCATATTCATGCCCACCAGGGTCTTGACCAGTGGTTTGATCCGCACCAGACCGTCGACCAGGGAGTACTCAGTGTGCAGGCGTAGATGAACGAATGAAGCCGGCATAGTGATCCTGCGTTAAGTCATGAAAACAACAAGGCCCGGATTGTACCGGGCCTTGGGTATGAGTGGCGAATGCCCGTCAGTCGAAATACCGACCTTGTGGGAGCGAGCCTGCTCGCGAAGGCTGTGTATCAGGCCACATCAATGTTAGCCGTGCCGCCCTCTTCGCGAGAGAGCTCGCTTGCGCAGGGGATTGCACTTGGCTGAAGGGGACCCGCTGTTACCAAACCTTCACGCGCCTCATAAGCCAACCGCACCGGGGCAAACGAGCGCCGGTGGATCGGCGTTGGCCCCAGGCGCGCCAAGGCTTCCAGATGCACAGGCGTCGGATAACCCTTGTGGCCACCGATGCCATAGCCTGGGTAAATCAGTTCAAAGGCGCTCATTTCCCGGTCACGGCTGACCTTGGCCAGGATCGATGCCGCCGCGATAGCCGGCACCTTCGCGTCCCCCTGGATCACCGCCTCGGCGCGCATCGACAGTTTCGGGCAACGATTGCCATCAATCATCGCCAGTTTCGGCGTGATGTGCAGGCCTTGCACCGCTCGCTGCATGGCGAGCATGGTGGCGTGCAGGATATTCAGCTCATCGATTTCTTCGACCTCGGCCCGGGCGATGCACCAGCTCAGGGCTTTCTCGCAGATTTCGTCGTAGAGTTTCTCGCGACGGGCCTCGGTGAGCTTCTTGGAATCGTTGAGACCCAGGATCGGCCGGTTCGGGTCGAGAATCACCGCCGCCGTCACCACCGCGCCGCACAATGGGCCACGCCCTACTTCATCGACGCCCGCCACCAGCTCTTCGACTTCGGCGACCAGGTTGAAGTCCAGGCCCATCTGTTGCTTCGAATGCTTCATGGTTTGGCACCGATCAAGGTCAGTACCGCGTCTGCGGCCTGGTTGGAGGCGTCGCGACGCAACGTGCGGTGGATCTCGTCAAAGCCGCGGGTCTGTTCCTGGCCGCCGTCGATCAACGGCGCCAGCGTATTGGCCAGTGCATCGGCCGTTGCATCGTCCTGCAGCAACTCGGGCACCAGCAAACGCTGGGCCAGCAGGTTCGGCAGGGAGATGTAAGGACTCTTGACCATGCGCTTGAGGATCCAGAACGTCAGCGGTGCCAGACGATAGGCAACCACCATCGGGCGCTTGTACAGCAACGCCTCAAGAGTAGCAGTGCCGGATGCAATCAACACCGCGTCGCAAGCAGCCAACGCCTGGTGGGAGCGGCCGTCGAGCAGCGTGACCGGCAAATCGCGGCCGGCCAGCAGCGCTTCGAGCTGCTCACGCCGCTGCGCACTGGCACACGGCAAGACAAAACGCACGTCGGGACGCATCGCCCGAAGGCGCTCGGCGGCGTCGAAAAACAAACCACCCAGGCGACTTACCTCGCCGCCCCGGCTGCCAGGCATCAACGCCACCAGCGGCCCGTCGGACAAGCCCAACGCCCGGCGGGCATCCTCCCGGTCGGCTTCCAGGGGAATGGTATCGGCCAGGGTATGTCCGACAAACCGCACCGGAACACCCTTCTCCTCATAGAACCTTGCTTCGAACGGCAGCAGCGTCAGCATCAGGTCGCAACCTTCGCGAATCTTCAGCACACGCTTCTGCCGCCAGGCCCAGACCGAGGGACTGACGTAGTGCACGGTCTTGATCCCGGCCTGACGCAACTTGAGTTCGATGTTGAGGGTGAAATCCGGCGCATCGATGCCGATGAACACATCCGGTTTTTCGTCAATCAGGGTCGCAATCAATTTCTTGCGCCGAGCCAGCAGCTCTCGCAGCCGACCGAGCACTTCCACCAGCCCCATCACCGACAGGCGCTCCATCGGGAAATAGGACGTCAACCCTTCGGCCTGCATCAATGGTCCGCCGACACCGATGAACTCGACCGCCGGGTGCTGAGCCTTGAGTGCTCGCATCAGGCCCGCACCCAGGATATCGCCGGAAGCCTCGCCCGCCACCAGCGCAACACGCAAATTACCCATGGTCAGCGAGTGATGCCGCGGGTCGAAGACTGGATGGAATCGCGGAACACCGCGACTTCCGGGAACTGGGTCGATGCCTCGGTCAACTCGACGAGCGCCTGCTCGATGGTCAACCCCTGGCGATACACGACCTTATAGGCGCGACGTAATGCACTGATCGCATCTTCGCTGAAGCCACGACGACGCATGCCTTCGAAGTTCATGCTGCGGGCTTCGGCCGGATTGCCGAACACCGTGACATAAGCCGGGACGTCCTTGCCGATGGCGGTGCCCATGCCGGAAAAGCTGTGGGCGCCGATATGGCAGTACTGGTGAACCAGGGTGAAGCCGGACAGGATCGCCCAATCGTCCACGTGGACATGGCCGGCCAGCGCGGTATTGTTCACCAGGATGCAATGGTTGCCGATGACGCTGTCGTGGCCAATGTGGGCGTAGGCCATGATCAGGTTGTGGTCGCCCAGGGTCGTTTCGGAACGATCCTGAACGGTGCCACGGTGAATCGTCACGCCCTCGCGGATCACGTTGTGATCGCCGATGACCAGGCGGGTTTCTTCACCTTTGTATTTGAGATCGGGCGTGTCCTCGCCTACCGTAGAAAACTGGTAGATGCGATTGTGCCGGCCGATCCGGGTCGGTCCCTTGAGCACTACGTGCGGGCCGATCACCGTACCCTCGCCGATTTCCACACCTGCGCCGATAATCGACCAAGGGCCGACCTCGACATCGGCGGCCAGGACGGCCGTCGGATCGATGATTGCGCGAGGGTCAATCAAACTCATAGTTTGCGTTCCGCGCAAATGATTTCAGCGGAGCAGACAGGCTTGCCGTCGACCGAAGCCTGGCATTCGAACTTCCAGATCTGGCGCTTGCAACTGATGAATGTGGCTTCGAGGATCAGCTGATCGCCCGGGGTCACCGGCTGGCGGAAACGCAACTTGTCGGACCCGACGAAGTAGTAGAGCGTGCCGTCCGCGGGTTTCACGTCCATGATCTTGAAACCAAGGATTCCGGCAGCCTGAGCCATGGCCTCGATGATCAGCACGCCCGGCATGATGGGATGCGCAGGGAAGTGACCATTGAAGAACGGCTCATTGATGCTGACATTCTTGTAGGCGCGAATGCGCTTGCCCTCAACATCCAGCTCCACTACCCGATCCACGAGCAGGAACGGGTAACGGTGAGGCAGGTATTCGCGAATCTCGTTGATGTCCATCATTTCGGGGGGAAGCCTATGTAAAGATTGGGAGGTGCGCGGTAGACGCGCGCTCCGCTAGCAAATCAAGGAAGCCTGGCGGCCGTGCACACTTGATATGGAAATGGTATCAGCCATCTGATGAAGCATTACCGCCAGGGGTCACGTCCCCTACACGCTTTTCCACCTGTTTCAGGCGGCGCGCGATGTCATCGAGCTGACGGATACGGGCCGCGCTCTTGCGCCATTCGGCCGCCGGCTGCATCGCCGTACCGGAGGAATAGGCACCGGGCTCGGTAATCGAGTGGGTCACCATGGTCATCCCGGTCAGGAAAACGTTGTCGCAGATATCGATATGCCCCACCAGCCCCACGCCACCGGCGAGCATGCAGTGCTTGCCGATCTTGGTGCTGCCGGAGATACCCACGCAGGCCGCCATGGCGGTGTGGTCACCGACCTGGACGTTGTGGGCGATCTGGATCTGGTTGTCCAGCTTCACACCATTGCCGATGACGGTGTCAGCCAGCGCGCCGCGGTCGATGGCGGTATTGACGCCGATCTCCACGTCATCGCCGACAGTGACGCCACCGATCTGGGCAATCTTCTGCCAGATGCCCTTCTCGTTGGCAAAACCGAATCCTTCACCGCCCAGCACCGCGCCCGACTGGATCACCACCCGCTTGCCGATGCGCACATCGTGATACAGGGTAACCCGGGGAGCCAGCCAGCCACCTTCGCCGATCTCGCTACGGGCACCGACGAAACAATGGGCACCCAGCGTGACACCGGCACCGATCCGCGCCGCACTCTCGATGACCACGAAAGGACCGATGCTGGCCGTCGGGTCGACCACCGCATCCGCCGCAATTACCGCACTGGGATGAATGCCGGCAGCCGATTTGGGCTTGGGATCGAACAGATGGGAAATCCGCGCGTACGCCAGGTACGGATCGGGCACGATCAGCGCGTCACCGGCAAAACCTTCGGCATCGGCAGCCTTGAGCAACAGCGCCGCGGCCCGGCTATCGGCCAGGTATTTGCGATATTGAGGATTTGCCAGGAAGCTCAACTGAGCTGGGCCAGCCTCTTGCAAAGTGGCTAGCCCAGTAATTGCCTTCTCCGGGTCGCCACGCAGGGTGGCTCCGAGGAACTCGGCCAACTGGCCGAGTTTGATAGTCGCTGTCATGGATTACTTCAGCTGATTCATGCGCTCGATGACCTGGCGCGTGATGTCGTACTGAGGTTTGACATCGATCACTGCGCCACGCTCGAACACCAGGTCAAAACCACCTTTCTTGATGACTTCTTCCACAGCGCTGTCGAGTTTCGGCTTGAGCTGCTTGAGCATTTCACGGTCGGCAACGGCTTTCGCTTCGTTCAGTTCCTTGGACTGGAACTGGAAGTCACGAGCCTTTTGCTTGAATTCAAGCTCCAGACGCTCACGCTCGCCCTGGGCCATCTTGTCGCCACCGGCGACCAGGCGATCCTGGATCCCTTTGGCACTGCTTTCCAGGCTCTTGAGCTTGGTCAGTTGCGGGCCGAATTTTTTCTCCGCATCCACGGCGTATTTCTTCGCCGCGTCGGATTCCAGCAAGGCCATCTGATAGTTCAGAACGGCGATCTTCATGTCGGCAAAAGCCGGACCTGCGACCAGCACGGTCGCCAGGAGAACCAATTGAGTCAACTTACGCACGATGTACTCCTACAAAATCCATTGTCGTTATCTTGGGTCAGACGCTTAGAACGTCTGGCCGAGGGAGAATTGGAACACTTGGGTTTCAGCGTCATCCGGTTTCTTGATCGGCATCGCCAGCGCGAAGCTCAAAGGACCGAGCGCGGTAACCCAGGTCACGCCTACACCAACGGAACTGGCCATGTTGCTGAGGCTGATGTCGTTGCACTGAGTGTTGGACTTGGTGCCGTTAGTGTTGGTGGTGTCGCTGCACTTGGAGTCGAAGACGTTACCCACATCCCAGAATACCGAGGTCCGCAGCGAGCGCTGATCCTTGACGAACGGCATCGGGAACAGAACTTCAAGACCACCCTGGATGAGTACGTTGCCACCAAACGGCAGTGGGTCCTGATCCGGGTCGGCTACGGTACCCGGGTTGGTGCCCTTGCTCGGGGTGCTGCGTGGGCCCAGGGTACTGTCCTTGAAACCACGTACCGAGTTGAAACCACCTGCGTAATAGTTCTCGTAGAACGGCAAGCCATCGGTCGACCCGTAGCCATCACCATAGCCCAGTTCGGTATGCAGGCGCATGGTGTAGGTGTCGGTCAACGGCTGGAACAGCTGGCCGCGATAGTCGAGCTTGAAGAACGACAGGTCACTGCCAGGCGTCGTCGTTTCCAGGACCAGGCTCTGGGAATGACCACGTGTCGCCAGTACGCCCTTGTTCAGGGTCGACTCGGACCAGCCGGCAGACGCCTTGAAGTTGAGGTAGCTGTCGCCTTCCTTGTTAACGAAATCGAAGATCTCGTCGACGGTGTATCTACCGGTGTTGATCTTGTCCTGCTGGGCAGTCAGACCGAACGTCAGGCGCGAAGTCTCGCTGATCGGATAACCGATGTTGGCGCCGACACCATAGCTGTCCACCGCATAGCTGGAGATATCGGAGTCGAGCTCGTCATAGTCGGTGGTGCGATAGAAGGCGTTGTAGCCCAGGCTCACACCGTCGGCAGTCCAGTAGGGGTCCACGAAACCGAAATTATAGCGGGTCTGGTATTCACTGCGGGTCAGGCCGATGCTGACCTTGTTACCAGTACCCAGGAAGTTGTTCTGGGTAATCGAGCCACCGAGGATCAGGCCGGCGCTCTGGGCAAAACCGACACTGGCGGTGATCGAGCCGGAAGCCTGCTCTTCGACGCTGTAGTTCACATCGACCTGGTCGTCGACGCCCGGCACCGCTGGGGTCTCGACGTTGACTTCCTTGAAGAAGCCCAGGCGCTCCAGACGGGTCTTGGACTGGTCGATCAGGTAGGTCGAAGCCCAGCCACCTTCCATCTGGCGCATTTCACGACGCAGCACCTCGTCCTCGGACTTGGTGTTGCCACGGAAGTTGATGCGATTGACGTAGGCACGCTTGCCCGGGTCCACGGCGAAGGTGATGTCGACGGTGTGGTCTTCATCATGTGGTTGCGGCACGCCGTTGACGTTGGCAAAGGTATAGCCTTCGTTACCCAGGCGGCGGGTGATCAGTTCGGACGTGGTGGTCATCAGCTTGCGCGAGAACACCTGGCCTTTCTGCACCAGCAGCAGCGACTTGACCTGGTCTTCAGGCACCTTCAGGTCACCGCTGAGCTTGACGTCGCGAACCGTGTACTTCTCGCCTTCGTTGACGTTGACGGTGATGTAGACGTGCTTCTTGTCCGGGGTAATGGACACCTGGGTCGAAGCGATGTCCATGTTGATGTAGCCACGGTCCAGGTAGTAGGAACGCAGGCGCTCCAGGTCACCGGAGAGTTTTTCACGGGCGTACTTGTCATCGTTCTTGAAGAACGACAGCCAGTTGGTGGTCTTGAGTTCGAACAGGTCGATCAGGTCTTCGTCGGGGAAAACCGTGTTGCCCACCACGTTGATGTGCTGGATGGCTGCCACGGTGCCTTCGTTGATGTTGACCTTCAGGCCCACACGGTTACGTGGCTGCGGCACCACTTCGGTGTCGACGGTGGCCGAATAGCGACCCTGGGCGACGTACTGGCGCTGCAGCTCGTTACGCACACCTTCGAGGGTCGCGCGCTGGAAGATCTCGCCTTCGGCCAGACCGGACTGCTTGAGGCCTTTCATCAGGTCTTCGGTGGAGATCGCCTTGTTGCCTTCGATCTCGATGCTGGCGACTGACGGCCGCTCGACGACCGTAATGACCAGAACGTTACCGTCACGGCCCAGCTGGATATCCTGAAAGAAACCGGTCTTGAACAGCGCACGAGTGGACTCCACCAGGCGCCGATCATCCGCCTGCTCGCCGACGTTCAACGGCAAGGCACCAAAGACGCTACCCGCGGAAACCCGCTGGAGGCCGTTGACACGAATATCAGAGATAGTGAAGGACTCGGCGTGAACTTCGGCGATCATCAACACGGTAAACACCGCGGTTAGCAGCAGACGTTTCATGAAGTCCTTTCTTATTCCAACTGGCAATAAACAAACTGCCGCAAAATGCGGCAGATTCGCAATTCAGCGAAGCGTTACAGACGACCCAGATCGTTGACCAAGGCAAGCAACATCACCCCGACCACCAAGCTGATACCAATCTGTATCCCCCAACCTTGAACCCGATCCGACAAGGGACGACCACGCGCCCACTCGATCAGATAAAACAGCAGATGCCCCCATCCAGTACCGGGATGGGCAGCAAATTCAGAACCCCCAGGCTAATGCTCAGATAAGCAAGGAAATTCAGGAAATCAGCAACGCCCGACTGGGCAGAAGCGCCCGCCACTTTAGCAATGGTTATCGGTCCACTCAAGTTTTTTACCGAGAGCTCGCCGAACAACATTTTCTTCAGTGAGTCGAGGGTCAGGACACTCATGGTCCAGGTACGACGCGCACCCTCGCCAATCGCTGCGACCGGACCAAAACTGACCTCGCGGATCATCTCCGGTGGCCAATCGACAGCCTTGACGCCCGCCCCAGGTAACCCGCTGGCGTCTTGCTCTCGCCGCGAGCGGCCAGGGTCACCGGGACGTCGATTGGAGCACCGTCGCGCTCGACGTGCAGCACAATTTTGGTATCAGGACGTACACGAACCGCGTCGACCACCTGCTGCCAGTCATTGACCGACTGACCATCGAGGGCCAACAGGCGATCACCGGTCTTCAGCCCAGCCGCCTGCGCCGGCCCCTTCGGATCGAGCTCGGCCAACACCGGAGGCAATGCCGGACGCCAGGGTCGGATACCCAGGGAGCGGATCGGATCCGGCTCATCGGCCCCCTTGAGCCAGTTATCCAATGCCAGTTCCCGAGGAGAATCCGTCGTCGAGCCTTGCTCGCGCACCATCAACTGCAACGAACCGCTCTCGCCCAGCCGACGCACGAGTTGCAAGTTGACGGCAGCCCAACCGGAAGTCGGCTCGCCGTCGATGGCAACGATTTCCTCACCCGCGCTCAATCCCGCCCGGGCCGCGACGCTGCCGGCCTCGACCGCGCCGATGACAGGACGTACCTGCTCGCTACCCAACATGGCCAGCGCCCAGAAGAACACCATGGCCAGCAGGAAGTTGGCGATCGGCCCCGCCGCCACGATGGCGATGCGCTGCCGGACAGTCTTGCGATTGAAGGATTGATCGAGCTGATCGGCGGGCACTTCGCCTTCACGCTCGTCGAGCATTTTCACGTAACCGCCCAGCGGGATGGCGGCCACAACGAATTCGGTGCCCTTCTTGTCATGCCAGCGCAGCAAGGGCATGCCAAAGCCGACGGAAAAACGCAGGACCTTCACGCCACAGCGACGGGCGACCCAGAAATGACCGAATTCGTGAAAAGTGACCAGCACACCCAACGCAACCAGGGTGCCGACAATCATATAGAGCGCGCTCATCTGTTTTCTCCGCAATCCTGTCCAGGGCAGCCCCGGCTAACGTACCGCAGCCTCAGCGTCCGTGGCGCTTCAACCATTGACCCGCCAGCTCGCGGGCCCGGGCATCCACGGTGAATACTGCGTCGAGATCATCGAGGGCAACCACGGCCTCGAGATTCAAGACTTCCTCGATGATACTCGCGATCTCGAGGTAACGGACACGTCCATCAAGAAACGCGGCCACCGCCACCTCATTGGCGGCGTTCAGCATGGCCGGGGCACTGTCGCCCGCCTCGGCCGCCTGCCGCGCCAGGCGTAGGCAAGGGAAGCGTTGCTCATCGGGCGCCTGGAAATCCAGGCGGGCGATAGCGAACAAGTCCAGCGGTGCCACACCCGAATCGATTCGATCCGGCCAGGCCAGCGCATTGGCGATGGGCGTGCGCATGTCCGGGTTACCCAATTGGGCCAGCACCGAACCGTCTACATAGTCCACCAGCGAGTGAATCACACTCTGCGGATGAATCACCACCTCGACCTGGGACGGCCTGGCATCGAAAAGCCAGCAGGCCTCGATCAGCTCAAGCCCCTTGTTCATCATGCTGGCCGAATCCACGGAAATCTTGCGCCCCATGGACCAATTCGGATGTGCACAGGCCTGTTCGGGTGAAACATGCTCCAATTCTGACAGCGGTGTCTGCCGGAACGGGCCGCCGGAAGCCGTCAGCAAGATCCGCCGGACCCCCACGGCACCCAGGCCACGGGAAAAATCCCGCGGCATGCATTGAAAGATCGCATTGTGTTCGCTGTCGATCGGCAGCAGTACCGAACCACTTTTGCCTACAGCCTGCATGAACAACGCGCCGGACATGACCAGCGCTTCCTTGTTGGCCAACAGGATCTTCTTGCCGGCCTCCACCGCAGCCAGCGTCGGGCGCAGACCCGCAGCGCCGACAATCGCCGCCATCACCGCATCGACTTCAGGATCGGAGGCCACTTCGCACAGGCCCTCCTCGCCCACCAGCACGCGGGTTTGCAGGCCAGCGGCACGCAGGTCATCCTGCAGTGCTCGCGCCACACCGGCTTCGGGCACCACGGCAAACCGCGGGGTGTGACGGATGCACAACGCCAGCAGCTCGCTCAGGCGCGTAAAGCCGCTGAGAGCGAAGACCTGGTAGCGCTCCGGGTGCCGGCCGATGACGTCCAGCGTACTCAGGCCAATCGAACCGGTAGCGCCCAGGACCGTGATCTGCTGAGGACGACTCACGATGCCGCCATCCACAGCAGCACAGCGAAGATCGGGACCGCAGCGGTAAGGCTGTCGATACGATCCAGCACGCCGCCATGGCCAGGCAGCAGATTGCTACTGTCCTTGATCCCGGACTGGCGCTTGAACATGCTTTCGGTCAGGTCCCCGACCACCGAGACGAAGACAATCAGGGCGGCGCCAAACAGGCCGATCAGCAATTGGCCGGCCGTCCATTCCCGTGCAACGCCGACGACGGTCGTAATCACCAGACTCAGGGCGAGGCCACCGTAGACCCCTTCCCAGCTCTTGCCAGGACTGACCTGAGGTGCGAGCTTGCGCTTGCCGAACGCCTTGCCGGAGAAGTAGGCCCCGACATCGGCGCCCCAGACCAGCACCATCACGGCCATGATCTGCCAGTTGCCCAGCGCGCCTTGCTTGATCCAGATAAGACCCTGCCAGGCCGGCAACAGGATCAAGAGACCGATCATCAGCTTGGTCGCGGCATTGGCCCAATGATGGGTCGTGCGGGGGTAGGTCAACACCAGGAAGGTCGCCGTCGCCCACCACAGCACCGAAGCGCCCAGCACCCAGGGTGCAAGACCGGGTACCACATACATGATGAACAGCATGGCCGCCACGACTGCGGCGTAGGTCACACGGGCCGACTGCGCGGCAAAACCGGCCAGCCGCGCCCACTCCCATGCCCCCAACGTTACGACCAGCCCAATGAACAGGGCAAAGCCCGCACCGTCAAGCAGGAAGAAACCGCACAGGGCGATGGGCAACAGGATCAGTGCAGTGATGATTCGTTGTTTGAGCATTAAACCCGGGCCCCAGCTTCGATCTGCTCGCTCGTTTTACCGAAACGACGCTGACGGGAAGCGAAATCGGCCAGCGCAACGCGCATGGCTTCGTGTTTGAAGTCCGGCCAGAACAGGTCGGAGAAGTACAGCTCGGCGTAAGCCAGCTGCCAAAGGAGAAAATTGCTGATGCGATGCTCACCACCGGTGCGGATACACAGATCCGGCAGCGGCAGGTCACCCGTAGCCAGACAGGTCTGCAGCAGTTCAGGCGTGATGTCCTCCGGCCGCAGGTGCCCGGCCTGGACTTCCCGCGCCAGCCGCTGGGCTGCCTGGGCAATGTCCCACTGACCGCCGTAGTTGGCGGCGATCTGCAAGACAAACCGATCAGCACCGGCCGTCGCGGCCTCGGCCTCGCGCATCGCGGCCTGCAACTCCGGATGAAAGCGTGAGCGATCACCAATGATACGCAGGCTGATGCTGTTCTCGTTGAGACGCTTGGCCTCACGACGCAGAGCCTTGAGGAACAACTCCATCAAGGCGCTGACCTCGTCGGCCGGGCGCTGCCAGTTTTCGCTGGAGAAAGCGAACAGGGTCAGCACCTCGACGCCAGCCTCGGCGCACACTTCGATGACCGCGCGAACCGCATCGACCCCCGCCTTGTGCCCGGCGACACCGGGCATGAAGCGCTTCTTGGCCCAGCGGTTATTGCCGTCCATGATGATCGCTACGTGGCGTGGCACCGCGAACGACGCGGCCTGCTTGGTCTTATCCATGAAACGAGACCCTTATACGGCCATCAGGTCCGCTTCTTTTTGCTTGGTGGCCGCATCAATATCAGCCTCTGCCTTGTCGGTCAGTTTCTGGATATCGGCCGCTGCGCGACGCTCTTCGTCTTCGCTGATTTCCTTGTCCTTGACCAGCTTCTTCAGCTCGCCCAGGGCATCGCGCCGGATATTGCGCACGGCAACCCGAGCATCCTCGGCCGCGCTGCGCGCCTGCTTGGTAAAGCCCTTGCGGGTTTCTTCGGTCAGGGCAGGCATGGAGATCAGCAACAACTCGCCCAGGTTGGTCGGGTTGAGGTTCAGACCAGCGCTCTGGATCGCCTTGTCGACCGCCGCGAGCATGTTGCGCTCAAAGGCCACCACTTGCAGGGTGCGCGAATCCTTCACGGTGATGTTGGCGACGCCACTGATAGGGGTGTCGGTGCCATAGTAAGGAACCATCACGCTGCCCAGGATGCTCGGGTGCGCCTTGCCGGTACGAATCTGGCCAAACGCGTGACTCAGGGACTCCAGGGATTTCTGCATACGCGCTTGGGCGTCTTTCTTGATTTCGTTGATCATTGTTGAACTTCCTCGATCAGGGTTCCTTCGGCGCCGCCATGCACGATGTTCAACAGGGCGCCGGGCTTGTTCATGTTGAAGACGCGCAGCGGCATCTTATGGTCGCGGCACAGGCAGATAGCCGTCAGATCCATGACACCGAGCTTGCGATCCAGCACTTCATCGTAGGTCAGATGATCGAACTTCTCGGCATGCGGGTCCTTGAACGGGTCAGCAGTGTAGACACCATCGACCTTGGTTGCCTTGAGCACGACATCGGCATCGATTTCGATCGCTCGCAGGCAGGCCGCCGAATCCGTGGTGAAGAACGGATTACCGGTACCAGCGGCAAAAATCACCACTTCCTTGGAGTTGAGGTGGCGCATGGCTTTGCGGCGATCGTAGTGATCGGTCACGCCAACCATGGAAATAGCCGACATCACGATGGCCGAGATATTGGCACGCTCCAAGGCGTCGCGCATAGCCAGGGCGTTCATCACAGTGGCCAGCATGCCCATGTGGTCGCCCGTAACCCGATCCATGCCGGCCGCGCTCAGCGCTGCACCACGGAACAGGTTGCCGCCGCCGATGACCAGGCCGACCTGAACGCCGATACCGACCAACTGACCCACTTCGAGGGCCATGCGGTCCAGCACCTTCGGATCGATCCCGAACTCTTCCGAGCCCATCAGGGCCTCGCCGCTAAGCTTGAGTAGAATGCGTTTATAGCGAGCCTGATAACCACTGCCCTGCTGAGCCATTGCGAATCTCTCCTGCGGCGTATTTACGAAAATTCTTGGCAGACTGTTTGCAGCCTGCTCTCACTCTAGCGTGACGCTGACACAGCGCCATCGGAACACGGCTTTGTAAGCCAGTTCCGACAGGAAACCAATAAAAATCGGCATCCTTATCCGAAAAGAGGCTGCGCGCGTGAGCGGGCAGCCTCTTCTGGGCGACAGTTGTAAAAACCTGTCTTATTGCTTGCTGGCAGCTGCTACCTGGGCGGCAACTTCTTCAGCGAAGTTGTCGACCGGCTTCTCGATGCCATCGCCTACTTTGAAGTAGGTGAAGGAGACGATTTCAGCACCGGCTTTCTTCGCCAGGTCACCGACCTTGACTTCAGGGTTCTTGACGAACGCCTGCTCAACCAGGCTGGCTTCGGCCAGGAACTTGGAGATACGACCAGCCACCATCTTCTCGGCGATGTCGGCAGGCTTGCCCTTGAGCTTCTCTTCGTTCAACTGCAGGAAAACGCCTTTTTCGCGCTCGATCGCTTCAGCCGAAACGTCCGAAGGCAGCAGGAACTCAGGGTTGGTCGCTGCTACGTGCATGGCGATGTCTTTCGCCAGCTCGGTGTCGCCGCCCTTGAGGACAACAGCCACGCCGATCTTGTTGCCGTGCAGGTAGGTACCCACCACGTCACCTTCAACGCGAACCAGACGACGGATGTTGACGTTCTCGCCGGTTTTGCCAACCAGTACCAGGCGCGCTTGTTCCTGAGCTTCGATCAGCGGAGCTGCGTCGGTCAGTTTGTCAGCGAAGGCCTTGTCGACGCTGGCAGCGACGAATGCCTTGAAGTCGTCCTGCAGAGCCAGGAAGTCGGTCTGGGAGTTCACTTCCAGCAGAACGGCGGCCTTGCCGTCGTCCTTGATGGCGATTGCGCCTTCAGCGGCAACGTTGCCAGCCTTTTTGGCAGCCTTGATGGCGCCCGAAGCACGCATGTCATCAATGGCTTTCTCGATGTCGCCGCCAGCCTTGGTCAAGGCTTTCTTGCAGTCCATCATGCCTTCGCCGGTACGCTCGCGCAGTTCTTTGACCAACGCTGCAGTAATCTCTGCCATTTCAAAATCCTCTTGGATAGGTTTTCAACCATTCCACCCGATCGAACGGGCGATCAATTCTTCCTGGAAAACCATTGCTTATAGACCGCGGCAGATTACAAACAGGTAGCTGCGCTGGCGACAAATGGTTTTCGAGGTGGCAAAAAGGGGGCCAAGCCCCCTTTTTGCTTACTGAGTCAACGCCAGGGCGTCAATTACTCAGCGGCTGCCGCCGGAGCTTCTTCAGCGAAGACTTCGGTGCCGCCTTGAACGTTGTTGCGACCACGGATAACAGCGTCAGCCATCGAACCCATGTACAGCTGGATGGCGCGGATAGCGTCATCGTTGCCTGGGATGATGTAGTCAACGCCTTCCGGGCTGCTGTTGGTATCGACAACGCCGATGACCGGGATACCCAGCTTGTTGGCTTCGGTGATCGCGATGCGCTCGTGGTCAACGTCGATCACGAACAGCGCGTCAGGCAGACCGCCCATGTCCTTGATACCGCCCAGGGAGCGGTCCAGCTTCTCAAGATCGCGAGTGCGCATCAGCGCTTCTTTCTTGGTCAGCTTGGCGAAAGTGCCGTCTTCGGACTGGACTTCAAGATCACGCAGACGCTTGATGGAAGCGCGGATGGTCTTGAAGTTGGTCAGCATGCCGCCCAACCAGCGGTGATCGACGTACGGCGAACCGCAACGTGCTGCTTCTTCAGCAACGATCTTGCCAGCGGAACGCTTGGTGCCGACGAACAGAATCTTGTTTTTGCCCTGGGCCAGGCGCTCTACGAAGGTCAGTGCTTCGTTGAACATCGGCAGGGTTTTTTCAAGGTTGATGATGTGGATCTTGTTACGCGCGCCGAAAATGTACTTGCCCATTTTCGGGTTCCAGTAACGGGTCTGGTGACCGAAGTGCACACCGGCCTTCAGCATATCGCGCATGTTGACTTGGGACATGATAGTTCCTTGATAAGTCGGGTTTGGCCTCCACGTATCCCAATGACCAACCAGCGGCTTATATAAGCCAAAGGCACCCAGGTCATCGTGTCGACACGTGTGTGGATTTAAGCTCACGGGGTCATCCCCGGAAAGCGGCGCATTTTATACCACAGCAAGGGCGAAAACGGAACATGGATTCTGAAATCCTCTGTGGCGAGGAGATTGTGGGAGCAAGGCTTGCCCGCGATGAAGCCTGTGCGGTCCTTCAGAAGTCGAATCACCTGGGTCGCGAGCTAGCTTTGCTCTCCCCCTCCCCTCGCCACTGAGTTCGGCCTGGGGAGCTCTTTGTACTGTTCGTCTGTTAGAATCGCGTTTTCAGGGCCGTGCTGGTCATCATCCGCCGCCCATTTCGTTTTGGACAGCGCCGTCGGGCGCAAAGAGAGCCTGTATGACCGTTACCCTCAAGACTGCCGAGGACATCGCAAAAATGCGTGTTGCCGGCAAACTCGCCGCCGACGTGCTGGAAATGATCGCCGACTACGTCAAGCCAGGCGTGACCACCGAAGAGCTGGACCGCATCTGCCACGACTTCATCGTCAACGAGCAGAAGGCCATCCCGGCGCCGCTCAACTATAAAGGCTTCCCGAAGTCGATCTGCACCTCGATCAACCACGTGGTCTGCCACGGCATTCCCAACGAGAAACCGCTGAAGGACGGCGACACGCTGAACATCGATGTCACCGTGATCAAGGACGGCTATCACGGCGACACCAGCCGCATGTTCCATGTCGGCAACGTGCCAGAGTGGGCCCAGCGCCTGTCGAAGGTCACCCAGGAATGCATGTACATGGCCATCGAACTGGTGAAACCGGGCTGCCGCCTGGGAGACATCGGCGAAGTGATCCAGAAACATGCGCAGAAGAACGGCTTTTCGGTGGTCCGTGAATTCTGCGGCCACGGCATTGGCAAGGTCTTCCACGAAGAACCGCAGATCCTGCACTACGGCCGTGCCGGCACTGGCATGGAGCTTCAAGCGGGCATGACCTTCACCATCGAACCGATGATCAACCAGGGGCGCGCCGACACCAAGGTCCTGGGCGACGGCTGGACCGCCATCACCAAGGACCGCAAGCTGTCGGCCCAATGGGAGCACACCCTGCTGGTGACCGAGACCGGGTACGAAATCTTCACTCTGCGCAGCGACGACACCATCCCTCGCGTTTCCGCCTGAGTCCAATACAGCGCACAGCTATAGATAGATAGAAAGGAAAGCCATTCAATGCCGCAGGTGGATCCCGAACTCTTCGACCGTGGCCAGTTCCAGGCTGAACTGGCCCTGAAGGCAAGCCCCATCTCGGCCTTCAAGAAGGCGATCCGCCAGGCCCACGAAGTACTCGACCAGCGCTTTCGCGATGGGCGGGATATCCGTCGGCTGATCGAGGACCGCGCCTGGTTCGTCGACAACATCCTGCAGAAGGCCTGGGAGCAGTTCAACTGGAGCCTGGATGCCGACATCGCCCTGGTAGCGGTGGGTGGCTACGGGCGTGGCGAGCTGCACCCCTACTCTGACATCGACCTGCTGATCCTGCTGGACAGTGCCGATCACGAGATCTTTCGCGATTCCATCGAGCGTTTCCTGACGCTGCTGTGGGACATCGGCCTGGAAGTCGGCCAGAGCGTGCGCTCGGTACAGGAGTGCGCCGATGAAGCCCGCGCCGACCTGACGGTGGTGACCAACCTGATGGAAAGCCGCACCATTGCCGGCCCCGAACGGCTGCGCCAGCGCATGCTCGAGGTGACCAGCACGGCGCACATGTGGCCGAGCAAGGACTTCTTCCTGGCCAAACGCGCCGAGCAGAAGGCCCGCCACCACAAATACAACGACACCGAATACAACCTGGAGCCCAACGTCAAAGGCTCACCCGGCGGGCTGCGGGACATCCAGACGATCCTGTGGGTCGCCCGCCGCCAGTACGGCACGCTGAACCTTCGGAACCTGGCCGGCGAGGGTTTCCTGGTGGAGAGCGAAAACGCCTTGCTGGCTTCGTCCCAGGAATTTTTGTGGAAGGTCCGCTACGCACTGCACATGCTCGCCGGGCGCTCCGAAGACCGCTTGCTGTTCGATCACCAGCGCTCCATCGCGGGCCTGCTGGGTTTCGAAGGCCAGGACGCCAAGCAGTCCATCGAAAACTTCATGCAGCAGTACTACCGGGTGGTGATGAGCATCGCCCAGCTCAGCGAACTGATCATCCAGCACTTCGAGGAAGTCATCCTCGCACCGGAAGATACGACGCCGCCGCAGCCGATCAACTCCCGGTTCCAGTTGCACGACGGGTACATCGAAGCACGCAATGCCAATGTGTTCCGGCGCACCCCGTTCGCCATGCTCGAAATCTTCGTGCTGATGGCCCAGCAGCCGGAAATCAAGGGAGTACGCGCCGACACCATTCGCCTGCTGCGGGAAAACCGTCACCTGATCGATGACGACTTCCGCCACGACATCCGCAACACCAGCCTGTTCATCGAGCTGTTCAAGTGCAAGATCGGCGTACACCGCAACCTGCGACGCATGAACCGCTACGGGATCCTGGGGCGTTACCTGCCGGAGTTCGGCTTCATCGTCGGGCAGATGCAGCACGACCTGTTCCACATCTATACCGTCGATGCCCACACCCTGAACCTGATCAAGCATCTGCGTAAGCTTCAGTACACCCAGGTGTCGGAAAAATTTCCGTTGGCCAGCAAGCTCATGGGCAAGCTGCCCAAGCCTGAACTGATCTATATGGCTGGGCTGTACCACGACATTGGTAAAGGTCGCCAGGGCGATCATTCGGAAGTCGGCGCGATGGATGCCGAGGCGTTTTGCCAGCGGCACCAACTGCCTATCTGGGACAGCCGGTTGATCGTCTGGCTGGTGCAGAATCACCTGGTGATGTCGACCACCGCCCAACGCAAGGATCTGTCCGATCCGCAGGTGATCCACGACTTCGCCCAGATCGTCGGCGATGAAACCCGTCTGGATTACCTCTACGTGCTGACGGTGGCCGATATCAACGCCACCAACCCGACCCTGTGGAATTCCTGGCGGGCCAGCCTGTTGCGCCAGCTGTACACCGAGACCAAGCGGGCCTTGCGCCGTGGCCTGGAAAACCCGGTGGACCGCGAGGAGCAGATCCGTCGCACCCAAAGCGCGGCCCTGGATATCCTGGTGCGCGGTGGCACCGACCCGGACGACGTCGAACAGCTCTGGTCGCAACTGGGCGATGATTATTTCCTGCGCCACACCGCCGGCGACGTGGCCTGGCACAGCGACGCGATCCTGCAGCAACCGGCCGACGGCGGACCGTTGGTGTTGATCAAGGAAACCACGCAACGCGAGTTCGAAGGCGGCACGCAGATCTTCATCTACGCGCCGGACCAACACGACTTCTTCGCCGTGACCGTGGCCGCGATGGACCAGCTCAACCTCAACATCCACGATGCCCGGATCATCACCTCCAGCAGCCAGTTCACCCTCGACACCTATATCGTGCTCGACACCGAAGGCGATTCGATTGGTGACAATCCGAAACGGGTCAAACAGATTCGCGACGGTCTCACCAGCGCCCTGCGCAACCCGGCAGACTACCCGACCATCATCCAGCGGCGGGTGCCACGCCAACTCAAACACTTCGCGTTCGCCCCGCAGGTGACGATCCACAACGATGCCCAGCGCCAGATCACGGTGCTGGAACTCAGCGCCCCGGACCGCCCCGGCCTGCTGGCGCGGATCGGTCATATTTTCCTGGAGTTCGACCTGTCGCTGCAGAACGCCAAGATCGCCACCCTTGGCGAGCGGGTGGAAGACGTCTTCTTCATCACCGACGCCCATAACCAGCCGTTGTCCGATCCCCTGCTGTGCAGTCGCCTGCAGGACGCGATCGTCCAGCATTTGAGCGTCAATCAGGAACCGGATACCAACCTGACACGCATCAACATCTGAACCCATGAATTCCCCTGTGGGAGCGAGCCTGCTCGCGATGGCGGCGCGACATTCAGCATTGAGATCGCCTGCCCCACCGCTATCGCGAGCAGGCTCGCCCCCACAGTCCCACATTGAACGAGGCCCCCATGAACAACGCCCTGAACCAGTTGCAGCCCTACCCGTTCGAAAAGCTTCGCGCCCTGCTGGGCAGCGTCACGCCCAACCCGGACAAGCGGCCGATTGCATTGTCCATCGGCGAACCCAAGCACCGTTCACCCAGTTTTGTCGCCGAAGCCCTGGCCAGCAATCTGGACCAGATGGCCGTCTATCCGACCACGTTGGGTATCCCCGCCCTGCGGGAAGCCATCGCCGGCTGGTGCGAACGACGCTTCAGCGTGCCCAACGGCTGGCTTGACCCGGCGCGTCATGTGCTGCCGGTCAATGGTACCCGGGAGGCGCTGTTCGCCTTCACCCAGACCGTGGTCAACCGTGGCGACGATGCACTGGTGGTCAGCCCGAACCCTTTCTATCAGATCTATGAAGGCGCCGCGTTCCTGGCCGGGGCCAAGCCGCACTACCTGCCGTGCCTGGACGAGAACGGCTTCAACCCGGATTTCGATGCCGTTTCGGCGGACATCTGGAAACGCTGCCAGATCCTGTTCCTGTGCTCCCCTGGCAACCCGACCGGCGCCCTGATTCCGGTGGACGTGCTGAAGAAACTCATCGCCCTGGCCGACGAGCACGACTTCGTGATCGCCGCTGACGAGTGCTACAGCGAACTGTACTTCGACGAACAGACCCCGCCACCGGGCCTGCTCAGTGCCTGCGTCGAACTCGGCCGCCAGGACTTCAAGCGCTGCGTGGTGTTCCACAGCCTGTCCAAGCGCTCCAACCTGCCTGGCCTGCGCTCCGGTTTCGTGGCGGGCGACGCGGACATCCTCAAGGGTTTCCTGCTGTATCGGACCTATCACGGCTGCGCGATGCCAGTGCAGACCCAATTGGCGAGCATCGCCGCGTGGAACGACGAAGAACACGTACGGGCCAACCGGACGCTGTACCGGGAGAAGTTCGACGCCGTGCTGGACATCCTCAGCCCGGTGCTGGACGTGCAACGCCCCGATGGCAGCTTCTACCTGTGGCCAAACGTGGCAGGCGACGACGCAGCCTTCTGCCGGGATCTGTTCGAACAGGAACACGTGACCGTGGTGCCGGGCTCCTACCTGTCCCGCGAAGTCGATGGCGTCAACCCGGGCGCCGGCCGCGTGCGCATGGCCCTGGTTGCACCACTGGCCGAATGCGTCGAAGCCGCAGAGCGGATCCGCGCATTCATCCAGCGTCGAGGTTGAGGGCTGTTGTGGGAGCGAGCTTGCTCGCGAAGGCGTCAGTTCAGTGGCCTATCCGTAGACTGATATGCCGCTTTCGCGAGCAAGCCCGCTCCCACACTGAATTACGGATTCCCACTCTCCCCGTAGCGACGCCGAAACCTGTGGGAGCCGAGCTTGCTCGCGATGACGGCGGTACAGTCGATAACATCGCAAGCTGATCCAATGCAATCGCGAGCAGGCTCGCTCCCATACTGGATAGTGAGTGGTCGCAGTATTCGGGAACTCACTGAACAAAATCTCAGCAACGCGGCGGTTACGCAACGCACCTATTTCGGTACATTTCACTGATGACTGAGGTACCGCAAATGAACAAGCATATTGGATCTGACTTTGATGAGTTCCTCGCCGAGCAAGGCATTGCCGAAGAGGTTTCCGCTACGGTGCTCAAACGCGTTATTTCCTGGCAGATTGCCGAGGCAATGAAACTACAGAAAGTCACCAAAAAAAGCCTTGGCGAGCGGATGCACACCAGTCGCACCGCAGTTGATCGTGCGCTCGATCAGAACGATGCAGGAATGACGCTGGCAACGCTTGCCAGCGCAGCTCGTGCGCTAGGTCAGAGGGTGGAAGTACGGTTGGTGCCTGAGCAGGAAGGGGCTCACGCATAAGCGCTTTTGTGGCGAGGGGATTTATCCCCGCTGGGCTGCGCAGCGGCCCCCAAAACAGACAACTCAGTGTGCCAGAACGATTGAGTTCACTGCTTTAGGGTTGCTGCGCAGCCCAACGGGGATAAATCCCCTCGCCACAGGTCCAGCGCTTCACAGGTATTTTTGTGTTTGCCTTTCGATTTATCGCGCGCAAGCTTTGCTCCCACAGTGGACTTGTGGGGCTAACGCAACCTGTGATCAATACCGGATACTGTGGGAGCAAAGCTTGCTCGCGATGAAACCACCTCGGCCTGCCAGAAGACCGCGTCATCGTTCATCGCGGGCAAGCCTCGCTCCCACAGCCGTCCGGTCATGGCATAATCCCTCACCTTTTATTTCCGGCACCTGCAAAGGGGGCAGTTCCTTGACCGATTCAAGCAAAACGTTGCACCTTTTCGGCATCAAAGCCTGTGACACCATGAAAAAGGCGCGCACCTGGCTCGATGACCACGCTGTGCGCTACGACTTTCACGATTACAAGAGCGCCGGCATCGACCGTGAGCACCTGACCCAATGGTGCGACGAGCATGGCTGGCAAGTGGTGTTGAACCGTGCCGGTACGACCTTTCGCAAGCTCGACGACGAACGCAAAGCCGATCTCGACCAGTCGAAAGCCATCGAACTGATGCTCGCCCAACCCTCGATGATCAAGCGCCCGGTGCTCGATCTCGGTGACCGAACCCTGATTGGCTTCAAGCCAGATATCTACGCGGCAGAAATCAAGTAAGCCTGCCCAGTCCATTTTGTTGAGGTAATGTTCATGTCCACTACCCTGTTCAGCCTGGCCTTCGGCGTCGGCACCCAAAACCGTCAAGGCGCCTGGCTGGAAGTGTTCTACGCACAGCCACTGCTCAACCCGTCGGCCGACATCGTCAAGGCCATCGCGCCGATCCTGGGCTACAGCGAAGGCAACCAGGCCATCACCTTCACCACCGCCCAGGCCTCGCAACTGGCCGAGGCCCTCAAGGGTGTCGATGCCGCGCAAGCCGCGTTGCTGACCCGCCTGGCCGAAAGCCACAAGCCGCTGGTCGCCACCCTGCTGGCTGAAGATGCGCAACTGAGTTCCACCCCCGAGGCCTACCTCAAGCTGCACCTGCTGTCCCATCGGCTGGTCAAGCCCCATGGCCTGAACCTGGCTGGCATTTTCCCGCTGCTGCCGAACGTGGCCTGGACCAGCCAGGGTGCGATCGACCTCAGCGAACTGGCCGAACACCAACTCGAAGCCCGCCTGCGTGGCGAGCTGCTGGAAGTGTTCTCGGTGGACAAGTTCCCGAAAATGACTGACTACGTGGTTCCGGCCGGCGTGCGTATCGCCGATGCCGCACGGATCCGCCTGGGCGCCTACGTGGGCGAAGGCACCACCGTGATGCACGAAGGTTTCGTCAACTTCAACGCCGGCACCGAAGGCCCGGGCATGATCGAAGGCCGCGTGTCGGCTGGCGTGTTCGTCGGCAAGGGCTCGGACCTGGGCGGCGGTTGCTCCACCATGGGCACCCTGTCGGGTGGCGGCAACATCGTGATCAAAGTCGGCGAAGGCTGCCTGATCGGCGCCAACGCCGGTATCGGTATTCCATTGGGCGACCGCAATACCGTGGAATCGGGCCTGTACGTGACCGCCGGCACCAAGGTGGCGCTGCTGGACGAGAACAATCAGCTGGTCAAGGTGGTCAAGGCCCGCGACCTGGCCGGCCAGCCTGACCTGCTGTTCCGTCGCAACTCTGAAACCGGCGCAGTGGAATGCAAGACCCACAAGTCGGCCATCGAGCTGAACGAAGCACTGCACGCGCATAACTAAGCCGCTTCACCGTCACCTGTGGGTGCAAGCTTTTGTGGGAGCCGAGCTTGCTTGCGATGAACGATGACACGGTCTTGCAGTTAAACCGTGTTGCTCCCATCGCGAGCAAGCTCGACTCCCACAGGCCCCGCTTCCACAGGGTCCAGCTTCACTTCAGCAGGGCCCGAAAGCATGTTGATTCCATCCCCCTGGCGTGCCGATTTCCCGGCCATCGCTGCCCTGCAACGGCAAGGCCAGACCTACCTGGACAACGCCGCCACCACGCAAAAACCCCAAGCCCTGCTGGATGCCCTGGCGCATTACTACGCCAACGGCGCGGCCAACGTGCACCGTGCGCAACACTTGCCAGGCGCCCATGCCACCCAGGCGTTCGAAGACAGCCGTCTCAAGGTGTCGCAATGGCTCAATGGGGGGGAATGCGGGCAGATCGTGTTTACCCACGGCGCCACTTCGGCGCTGAACCTCCTGGCCTACGGCCTGGAACACCTATTCAATCCAGGCGATGAAATCGTCATCAGCGCCCTGGAGCACCACGCCAACCTGCTGCCCTGGCAGCAACTGGCCGAGCGCCGTTCGTTGACGCTGGTGGTGTTGCCGCTCGACACCCACGGGGTGATCGACCTCGACGCCGCCGCCGATCTGATTGGCCCGCGTACGCGCTTGCTGGCGGTGAGCCAATTGTCCAACGTGCTTGGCACCTGGCAACCCTTGCCGCCGCTCTTGGCACTGGCCAAGGCCCAGGGCGCCTTGACGGTCATCGATGGCGCCCAGGGTGTGGTCCACGGCCGTCACGATGTGCAGGCCCTGGAATGCGATTTCTATGTGTTTTCCAGCCACAAGCTCTACGGGCCAGAAGGGCTGGGCGTATTGTTTGGCCGCAACGAAGCACTTCGCGAGCTGCGTCATTGGCAGTTCGGTGGCGAAATGGTGCAGCAGGCCGACTACCACCGCGCCTCTTTCCGCCCTGCGCCCCTGGGTTTCGAAGCCGGCACACCGCCCATCGCCAGCGTGATCGGCCTGGGGGCGACCCTGGATTACCTGTCCACCCTCGACGCACAAGATGTCATTGACCATGAGACTGCGTTGCACGACTACCTGCTCCACGGCCTGCTGGCGCGCAACGGCGTGCGCCTGGTGGGCGATCCACGGCTGGCGCTGGTCAGTTTCGTGGTGGACGGCGTGCACAACGCCGACCTCGCTCATTTGCTGACCGAGCAAGGCATTGCCGTGCGCGCCGGGCATCACTGCGCCATGCCGCTGTTCAAGCATCTGCAGCTGTCGGGAGCGATCCGGGTATCGCTGGCGCTGTACAACGACTCCGCCGATATCGAGCGTTTCTTCGAAGCCCTCGATCAGGCCCTGGAGATGCTGCGATGAACCTGCCTGTCGATGCCGCCACAGCGCTGCAAATCTTCCAGGACGCCTCGGGCTGGGAACAACGGGCCCGGCTGCTGATGCAGTGGGGCGACCGCCTGCCGCCGCTGAACGAGGCGGACAAGTGCGACACCAACCTCGTCAATGGCTGCGAAAGCCAGGTATGGCTGGTGGGGCGGTTGCAGGACGGGCACTGGCAGTTTGCTGCCAGCAGTGATGCGCGGTTGATTCGCGGGTTGGTGGCGCTGTTGCTGGCACGGGTCAACGGCTTGTCGGCCGAAGCGTTGCAGCAGGTGGATTTGCCGGACTGGTTCAATCAGTTGGGACTGTCGCGACAGCTGTCGCCTTCCCGCAGCAATGGCTTGAATGCGGTGTTGCAGCGGATGCGTGAACTGACTCAGCAGCCGAACGCGGAGCGTCCGTAGAGGCATTCCCACGCAGAGCGTGGGAACGATCTCACGTCCTATCCGCCGGCCGCCGCACACCCGCGACAATCTTATCCACAGCCTTGGTCGCCGCGACCATGCCGAACGTCGCCGTCACCATCATCACCGCGCCAAACCCGCCGGCGCAGTCGAGCTTCACACCGTCGCCGACAAAACTCTTCTGCAAGCAGATGCTGCCGTCGGGTTTGGGGTAGCGCAGTTGCTCGGTGGAAAACACGCAGGGCACGCTGTAGTGACGGGTCACAGTGCGGGAAAAACCGTAGTCGCGGCGCAGGGTGGACCGTACTTTCGAAGCCAACGGATCGTTGAAGGTACGGTTCAGGTCGCAGACCTGGATCAGCGTCGGGTCGATCTGCCCGCCCGCGCCGCCGGTGGTGATAATCTGGATCTTGCGACGCTTGCACCAGGCGATCAGCGCAGCCTTGGCGTTGACACTGTCAATGCAGTCGATCACGCAGTCGATGTTCGGCGTGATGTATTCGGCCATGGTGTCGCGGGTGACGAAATCCGCCACGGCGTGCACCGTGCAATCGGGGTTGATCCCGCGCAGGCGTTCGGCCATCACCTCGACCTTGGGTTTGCCGACGGTGCTGTCCAGGGCGTGCAACTGACGGTTGGCGTTGCTGACGCAGACGTCGTCCAGGTCGAACAGCGAAATCTCGCCCACGCCACACCGGGCAATGGCTTCCGCTGCCCAGGAACCGACCCCGCCCACCCCGACAATCGCCACATGGGCCGCCCGCAGGCGCTCCAGGCCTTCGAGGCCATACAAACGGCCGATACCGGCAAACCGTGGATCTTCTGTACTCATGACCATTACCCCAAAAACCGGCGCGCATTATAGGGCACCAGAAAACCATTGTGGGAGCGAGCCTGCTCGCGATGGCGGTGCTTCAGTCAATATCACCGCCACTGATCCTCCGCCATCGCGAGCAGGCTCGCTCCCACAAGGTTTTGTGCTCCAACCGACAGACACCGGGGGCCAACGATTGCTGTTTTGCTATAAGATAACCGCCATTTTGCGGGAGGCTGCCCGCTTCAGCACTCGCCTTGCGCTCACACAATATTCCCGGAGTTTCCATGACGGCCCACGCCGACCTCTCGCCGACCCTGCAACTCGCCTGCGACCTGATCCGCCGTCCGTCCGTGACGCCGGTGGATGCCGATTGCCAGAAACTGATGATGCAGCGCCTGGGCGATGCAGGTTTCAAGCTCGAACCGATGCGCATCGAGGATGTGGATAACTTCTGGGCCAGTCACGGCAAGCATGACGGTCCGGTGCTGTGCTTCGCCGGGCACACCGATGTGGTGCCGACCGGTCCGGTGCAGGCCTGGCAGCTCGATCCGTTCGATGCGGTCATCGACGATGAGGGCATGCTCTGTGGCCGTGGCGCGGCCGACATGAAAGGCAGCCTCGCGGCGATGGTGGTGGCGGCCGAGCGGTTCGTCGCCGACTACCCGGACCACAAGGGCTCGATCACCTTCCTGATCACCAGTGATGAAGAAGGCCCGGCCCACCACGGTACCAAGGCTGTGGTCGAGCGCCTCAAGGCCCGTCAGGAGCGCCTGGACTGGTGCATCGTCGGCGAGCCGTCGAGCACCGCCCTGGTGGGTGACGTGGTCAAGAACGGCCGTCGCGGCTCCCTCGGTGCGAAGCTGACCGTGCGCGGCAAGCAAGGCCACGTGGCCTACCCGCATCTGGCGAAGAACCCGATCCACCTGGCGGCTCCGGCGCTGGCGGAACTGGCCGCCGAGCATTGGGACCATGGCAACGATTTCTTCCCGCCCACCAGTTTCCAGATCTCCAACCTCAACTCTGGCACCGGTGCGACCAACGTGATCCCGGGTGAGCTGGTGGCAGTGTTCAACTTCCGCTTCTCCACCGAATCCACCGTCGAAGGCCTGCAGCAGCGCGTCGCTGACATTCTCGACAAACATCAACTGGACTGGCACATCGACTGGGCCCTGTCCGGCCTGCCGTTCCTCACCGAGCCGGGCGCGCTGCTGGACGCCGTGTCGTCGAGCATCAAGGACGTAACCGGTCGCGAAACCCAGGCCTCCACCAGCGGCGGGACGTCCGACGGTCGTTTCATCGCCACCATGGGCACCCAAGTGGTGGAACTGGGCCCGGTCAACGCAACCATCCACCAGGTCAACGAACGCGTACTGGCGGCCGATCTCGATGTACTCACCGAGATCTACTACAAGACGCTGATCAAGTTGCTCGCCTGATGCTCGCCTGCCCGATCTGCAGTGAGCCGCTGAACGCGGTGGACAACGGAGTGGCCTGCCCGGCCGGGCATCGGTTCGACCGCGCCCGCCAGGGCTACCTGAACCTGTTGCCGGTGCAGCACAAGAACAGCCGCGACCCCGGCGACAACCAGGCCATGGTCGAAGCCCGCCGCGACTTCCTCAACGCCGGGCACTACGCCCCTGTCGCCCGACGCCTGGCCGAGTTGGCGGCTGAACGCAGCCCCGGCCGCTGGCTGGACATCGGTTGTGGCGAGGGTTACTACACCGCACAAATCGCCGACGCACTGCCCGATGCCGATGGCTATGCCCTGGACATTTCCCGCGAGGCGGTCAAGCGCGCTTGCAAACGCAATCCACAGCTGACCTGGTTGATCGCCAGCATGGCGCGGGTGCCGCTGGCCGACGGCTGCTGTCAATTCCTGGCAAGCGTGTTCAGCCCGCTGGACTGGCAAGAGGCCAAGCGCCTGCTCAGCCCCGGTGGCGGCCTGATGAAAGTCGGCCCTACCCGCGGCCACCTGATGGAACTGCGCGAACGCTTGTACGACGAAGTGCGCGAGTACACCGATGACAAGCACCTGGCCCTGGTCCCTTCGGGCATGGCGCTGGAGCACAGTGAAACCCTGGAATTCAAGCTGATACTCGAGAACGGCCAGGACCGCGCCAACCTGCTGGCGATGACGCCCCACGGCTGGCGCGCCAGTGCCGAGCGCCGCGCCAGCGTGATCGAACAGACCGAGCCGTTCGAAGTCACGGTGTCGATGCGCTACGATTATTTCGTTCTTCAATAACCTTTTGATTCCGGGTCCCGAGCCGTCGCTCGGGACCAGTTAAATCCGCGAATGGATTTTTCGAGACCGCAATGAGGACATCCATGCGCCAACCCGATATCGAGATTTACCTCAAAGACGCCGACGTCGACCACAAGGCCGTCGCCGCCTGGCTGACCCAGGCACTGGGCCCGTGCAGCGAATGGACCCAGAAAGGCCAGACCTACAAATGCAAGGCCGGCGACATCCCGGTGACCTGGCTGCCCAAGGCCGTTGGGAAATGGAACAGCCTGTACCTGGAAAGCGATCGGACCCCCTGGGATGACGACATCGCCTGCGCCCGTGCCGCATTCGCCGCACTGAATGTAGAAGTACGCTGCGCGCCCGGCTCGTGGGTGGAAGAGGAAGGTGAGGAATCGGCCGATCGCTGGATTCGCATCAGTGCTGATGGGGAAGAAGAGATTACCTGGAGGACGGCCTGACCCGGCTCAGATCCTCGACGGATCCAAATGTGGGAGCGAGCCTGCTCGCGATAGCGGTATGTCAGTCGATTATGTATTGCCTGATATACCGCTATCGCGAGCAGGCTCGCTCCCACAAGGGGTTTGCAGTGTTTTTTGGAAGAGTGGGTTACAGCCCCACCACATCCTCAGCCTGCAAGCCCTTCTGCCCTTCCACCACCGCATATTCGACCTGCTGGCCTTCGGTCAGTGAACGGTGGCCTTCGCCGCGGATCGCGCGGTAATGCACGAATACATCCGCCCCGCCTTCGCGCTGGATGAAGCCGTATCCCTTGGCGTCGTTGAACCACTTAACGCTGCCGGTTTCCCGTGCTGCCATGATGTTCACTCCCATTTTTATTTTTTGAGTCGGCTTTTCGAAAGAAAGCCGTACGAACTTTAGCCGCCGTGCAGCCTTCCATAAGGGAAGCCGTGGCAGACACCGGCCGAGTATATGACACTCGAGAAAACTCTCAACTGACTTTACTTCGGCGCTTTTTTGCCGATTTTCGGCGAATCCGGCACACTACCTGCCGCTTGATCTCATCCACTCATGCAGAAGCCGTATGACCCGCTCCCCGTTCCGCCGTCTTGTGTTTGGCACCCTGCGCCGGCTGTTGTACCTCTGGGTTCGCTCAGAGACGATCAACCAGTCGTCCTTCACCCTCAACCTCGACCGCAGCCGTCCGGTGTTCTACGTTCTGCAAGATCCGTCGCTGACCGACCTGGCGGTACTCGACACCGAGTGCACTAAAGCGGGCCTGCCGCGCCCGGTGTTGCCGGTGTCGGTGGGCAATCTGCTGGAGCCGGCGGCATTCTTCTACCTGACGCCTGCGCCGGATTGGCTCGGGCGTCAGGACAAGCGCGGTGCGCCACCGACCCTGACGCGACTGGTCAATGTGCTGACCCACAATGCCGCCGAAGACGCGCAGATCATCCCGGTCAGCGTGTTCTGGGGCCAGTCGCCCGACAGCGAGTCCAGCCCATGGAAACTGCTGTTCGCCGACAGTTGGGCCGTCACCGGACGCCTGCGTCGCCTGTTGAGCATCATGATCCTGGGACGCAAGACCCGCGTGCAGTTCTCCGCGCCCATCCACCTGCAGGAATTGATCGAGCACGACAAAGGCCACGAACGCACCGTGCGCATGGCCCAGCGGATCCTGCGGGTGCATTTCCGCAACCTGAAGGCGGCGGTTATCGGCCCCGACATTTCCCACCGACGCAACCTGGTCAAGGGATTGGTGAACCAGCCATTGGTCAAGCAGGCGATTGCCGACGAGGCCGAGCGGGAAAAAATCTCGGCGGAAAAAGCCAAGGCCCAGGCCCTGCGCTACGGCAACGAAATCGCCTCGGACTACACCTATACCGCCATTCGTTTCCTGGAAGTGGTGCTGAGCTGGTTCTGGAACAAGATCTACGATGGCATCAAGGTCAACAATATCGAAGGCGTGCAAGACATCGCCCCAGGTCACGAGGTCATTTATGTGCCGTGCCACCGCAGCCACATCGATTACCTGCTGCTGTCGTACCTGCTGTTCCGCAATGGACTGACCCCACCGCATATCGCCGCCGGCATCAACCTCAACATGCCAGTGATCGGCAGCCTGCTGCGCCGTGGCGGTGCGTTCTTCATGCGCCGTACCTTCAAGGGCAACCCGCTCTACACCGCCGTATTCAACGAGTACCTGCACACGCTGTTCACCAAGGGCTTTCCGGTGGAGTACTTCGTCGAAGGGGGTCGTTCGCGCACCGGGCGCATGCTGCAACCCAAGACCGGCATGCTCGCCATCACCCTGCGCAGCTTTCTGCGCTCGTCGCGCACGCCCATCGTGTTCGTCCCGGTCTACATCGGTTATGAGCGAGTGCTGGAGGGCCGCACCTACCTGGGCGAGTTGCGTGGAGCCAGCAAGAAGAAGGAGTCGATCTTCGACATCTTCAAGGTCATCGGTGCCCTCAAGCAACGCTTCGGCCAGGTGGCGGTGAACTTCGGCGAGCCGATCAAACTGACCGAATTCCTCGACGGCGAACAGCCGGATTGGCGCGAGCAGGAACTGGGGCCGCAATTCAAACCGGCCTGGCTCAACGCCACCACCCATCGCCTGGGTGAGCGCGTGGCCCGGCACCTGAACGAAGCCGCCGCCATCAATCCGGTCAATCTCGTGGCCCTGGCGCTGCTGTCCACCAGCCGCCTGGCGCTCGACGATCAGGCCATGGCCCGGGTGCTGGACCTGTACCTGGCGTTGCTGCGCAAAGTACCGTATTCGCCCCACACCACGCTGCCAGAGGGGGATGGCCGGGCGCTGATCGAACATGTGAAAGGCATGGACCTGCTGTCTGAACAGAACGATGCCCTGGGCAAGATCCTGTACCTGGATGAGCAGAATGCGGTGCTGATGACCTACTACCGCAACAACGTGCTGCACATCTTCGCCCTACCGGCGTTGCTGGCGAGCTTTTTCCAGAGCGCCTCGCGCATGAGCCGCGAGCAGATCCTGCGCTATACCCGTGCTCTGTACCCGTACCTGCAATCGGAACTGTTCATTCGCTGGTCACTGGAGCAACTGGACGACGTGATCGACCAATGGCTCGAAGCGTTCGTCGAACAGGGTCTGCTGCGTTTCGAAAATGACCTGTACCTGCGTCCGGCGCCAAGTTCGCGGCACTTCGTGCTGCTGACACTGTTGTCCAAAAGCATCGCCCAGGCCCTGCAACGCTTCTACATGACCGTCTCGCTGCTGCTCAACAGTGGCCAGAACAGCATCAGCGCCGAAGAGCTGGAAGACCTCTGCACGGTCATGGCCCAGCGCCTGTCGATTCTGCACGGCCTGAACGCGCCGGAGTTTTTCGACAAGACCCTGTTCCGCCATTTCATCCAGACGATGCTGGACCTTGACGTTCTGCGCAGGGATGAAGCTGGCAAGCTAAGCTATCACGAACTGCTGGGCGAACTGGCCGAAGGCGCCGCCAAACGGGTGCTGCCGGCGGAGATTCGTTTGTCGATCCGCCAAGTGGCGTTGCATCGCAGTGAAGATGCGGCGGATCAGGTTGCTCCGGTGACCCAGGATTGATTCCCATCGGCGCCAGGCTGTTTCCTGGCGCCCTCGAACAAGGAATTGCGCCATGAAAAAAATGACCCTGCTGACCATTGCCGCACTGCTCGGCGCCTGCTCCAGCGCGCCGCTGGCGAGCAAGAACCACCTCGACGGCGAAGTGTTCTACCTGCAACGTATCGCCCTGCCGCCCACTGCGACCCTGAGCGTGAGCCTGCAAGATGTTTCACTGGCCGATGCTCCGGCGGTGGTGCTCGATCAGCAGAGCGGTCCGGTCAAAGGACAGGTCCCCCTGCCATTCCACCTCAGTTATGATCCGTCCCAGGTCAAGCCCGGCCATCGTTACGCCGTGAGTGCCCGCATCGAAGTAGACGGCCAGTTGATGTTCATCAGCACCGAACAACACACCGTGCAACTCGATGGCAAAGATCCGCAGCCGTTGAAGATCCGCGTCAACCCTGCCCGTTGATCCCTTTCAATTCATTTCAAGGACGCTGTCATGCTCCGCTCTACTCTACTGTTCGCCGGCCTTCTGGCCTGTGCCAATGCCATGGCCCTGTCCCTCGGTGACCTGTCGCAGAAAGATGCCACGGGTGGCCTCAAGGACGCTTTGACCCAGGGCGCTCAAGTGGCGGTCAAGCAACTGGGCACGCCTGGGGGATTCAGCAACAACCCGGAAGTGAAAATCGAACTGCCGGGCAAACTCGGTAAAGTCGCCAGCAAGATGAAAGCCTTCGGCATGGGTGATCAGGTCGATCAATTGGAAGCCAGCATGAACCAGGCAGCCGAGACGGCCGTGGTCCAGGCCCAGCCGATTCTGGTCAATGCCGTGAAGAACATGAGCGTGGACGATGCCAAGGGCATCTTGAGCGGTGGCAACGACTCGGCGACGCAGTACCTGAACAAGAGCAGCCGCGAGCAGATCCGCGCCAAGTTCCTGCCCATCGTCAAGCAAGCCACCGACAAGGTCGGCCTGGCGCAGAAATACAACGCCTTTGCCGGCCAGGCCGCGACGTTCGGTGTATTGGATGCCAAAAGCGCCAACGTCGAAAACTACGTGACCGAGCAGGCACTGGACGGCTTGTTCGAAATGATCGGCAAGCAGGAAGCCGCGATTCGCCAGAACCCGGCGGCCGCGGCCACCAGCCTGGCGAAGAAGGTATTTGGCAGCCTCTGAATGAGCTGAACAACGGTGGGAGCGAACCTGCTCGCGATAGCGATTTCAGCCATGACCTCTTCGTTGGCTGTCATACCGCTATCGCGAGCAGGCTCGCTCCCACATTGCTTTGTGGTGAACTGCAATCTGCGATCACCTCGGACCCTGTGGGAGCCGGGCTTGCCCGCGATGACGGCGGCACAGACAACATCGATGCACGCTCATCCAGCGCTATCGCGAGCAGGCTCGCTCCCACATTGCTTTGCGGTGGACGGCAAATCTGCGATCACCTCGGACCGTGTGGGAGCCGGGCTTGCCCGCGATGACGGCGGCACAGACAACATCGATGCACGCTGATCCAGCGCTTTCGCGAGCAGGCTCGCTCCCACATTGCTTTGTGGTGGACGGCAAATCTGCGATCACCCTCCGACCCTGTGGGAGCCGGGCTTGCCCGCGATGACGGCGGCACAGACAACATCGATGCACGCTGATCCAGCGCTTTCGCGAGCAGGCTCGCTCCCACATGACTTTGCGGTGGACGGCAAATCTGCGATCACCTCGGACCCTGTGGGAGCTGGGCTTGCCCGCGATGACGGCGGCACAGACAACATCGATGCACGCTGATCCAGCGCTCTCGCGAGCAAGCCTGCTCCCACAAAAAGATTTGGCGTTCACAGCCTCTCAGTCAGGTTTTCTTGACCCTGAACCAAGCCGCATACAACGCCGGCAGGAACAGCAACGTCAACGCCGTCGCCACGATCAGCCCGCCCATGATCGCCACCGCCATCGGGCCGAAGAACAGGCTGCGCGACAGAGGGATCATTGCCAGCACCGCCGCCAGGGCAGTGAGCACGATCGGACGGAAGCGTCGCACCGTCGCTTCGATGATCGCCTGCCACGGCGTCAGCCCTGCCTCGATGTCCTGTTCGATCTGGTCCACCAGGATCACCGAGTTGCGCATGATCATCCCCGACAGGGCGATGGTGCCCAGCATGGCGACGAAACCGAACGGTTGGCGGAACACCAGCAGGAACAGCGTGACGCCAATCAGCCCCAGGGGCGCCGTCAGAAACACCATGGCCGTGCGTGAGAAACTGCGCAATTGCAGCATCAGCAACGTCAGCACCACCACAATGAACAACGGTACCCCGGCATTCACCGACTTCTGCCCTCGGGTCGAATCCTCGACCGTGCCACCGACCTCCAGCAGATAACCGTCCGGCAACTCCGCGCGAATCGGGTCCAGGGTCGGAAAGATCTGCTGCACCAGGGACGCCGGTTGTTCCTTGCCATAGATATCGGCCCGTACCGTCACGCTAGGCAGGCGGTTGCGATGCCAGATCACGCCCTCTTCGAAGCCGTACTCCAGCGTCGCGATCTGCGACAAGGCAACACTCTGGCCATTGTCGGTAGGCACCGCCAGGCTCGGCAACAGCGTCAGCTCGGTGCGCTCATGCACCGTGCCACGCAACAGGATCTCGATCAGTTCGTTGTCCTCCCGGTATTGGCTGACGCTGGACCCGATGAGGGAACTCTGCAGGAACTTCGACAGGTCGGCGGTGCTCACGCCCAGGGCCCGGGCGCGCTCCTGGTCGACATTCAGGTACACGACCTTGCTCGGCTCTTCCCAATCCAGGTGCACGTTCGTCACGTAGGGGTTTTCGCGAACTTTCGTCGCGACTTTGCGCGCCAGGGCTCGGACTTTTTCAATATGCTCGCCGGTCACCCGGAACTGTACCGGATACCCCACTGGCGGGCCGTTTTCCAGGCGCGTGACCCGGGAGCGCATCGTCGGAAACTGTTCGTTCAGGGTACTGATCAGCCAGCTGCGCAGGGGCTCGCGGTCTTCGATGGTCTTGGCCAACACCACGAACTGGGCAAAGCTCGGTGCCGGCAGTTGTTGATCCAGCGGCAGGTAGAAACGCGGTGAACCGGTGCCGACATAGGCCACGTAATTGTCGATGCCCGGGTGATCCTTGAGTAACGCCTCCAGGCGCTTGACCTGTTCTGCTGTGTTACTCAGGGACGCACCTTCTTGCAGCTTCAGATCGACCATCAGCTCCAGCCGTCCTGACGCAGGAAAGAACTGCTGCGGGACAAAACGAAACAGCATCACCGAGCCGATAAACAACAGCACGGTCAAGGCGATGACGGTTTTGCGCCGACGCACGCACCACTCCACCACCCGTCGGACCCGCTGGTAGAACGGCGTGCCGTAGGGGTCGGGCTGACCGTGACCGGTGCCGTGCTTGGCGGCGTGAATTTTTGCCAGGTCCGGCAGGAGCTTTTCCCCCAGGTAGGGCACGAACACCACAGCGGCCACCCAAGAGGCCAGCAATGCGAGGGTCACTACCTGGAAAATCGAACGGGTATATTCGCCAGTGCCCGATTGCGCTGTGGCGATGGGCAGGAACCCCGCCGCCGTGATCAGCGTACCGGTAAGCATCGGGAACGCCGTGCTCGTCCAGGCGTAGCTGGCCGCCTTGATCCGGTCGAAGCCCTGCTCCATCTTGATCGCCATCATCTCCACCGCAATGATCGCGTCATCCACCAGCAACCCGAGCGCCAGCACCAGCGCACCGAGGGAAATCTTGTGCAAGCCGATCCCCAGGTAATACATCGCCGCGAAGGTCATCGCCAGTACCAGCGGAATCGCCAGGGCGACCACCATCCCAGTGCGCAGCCCCAGGGAAAAAAAGCTCACCAGCAGGACGATCGTCAGGGCCTCTACCAGCACCTGGACGAACTCACCGACGCCGGTCTTCACCGCCGCCGGCTGGTCCGACACCTTGCGCAATTGCATGCCGGCCGGCAGGTTGTTCTGGATCCGGGCAAACTCAGCTTCCAGCGCCTTGCCCAGGATCAGGATATCGCCCCCCTCCTTCATCGCCACGGCCAAACCAATGGCGTCTTCACCCATGAAGCGCATGCGTGGCGCCGGCGGTTCGTTGAAGCCGCGGCGCACGTCCGCCACATCGTCGATGCGGAATGTGCGATCGGCGACGCGGATCGGGAAGTTGCGGATCTCTTCTACCGTCTGGAAATTCCCCGACACCCGTAGCTGCAAACGCTCGCTACCGGTTTCAAAAAAGCCCGCTGTCGAGACTGCGTTCTGTTTTTCCAAAGCCTGTTGGACCGCTGACAAAGGCAGGCCGAGGGTGGCCAGCTTGACGTTCGACAGCTCGATCCAGATTTTCTCGTCCTGCAGACCGAGCAACTCGACCTTGCCCACATCCTTGACCCGTTGCAGCTGGATCTGGACACGGTCGGCGTAGTCCTTGAGCACACCGTAGTCGAAACCGTCACCGGTCAGGGCGTAGATATTGCCGAAGGTGGTACCGAACTCATCGTTGAAGAACGGCCCCTGGATACCCTGCGGCAAGGTATGGCGGATATCGTTGACCTTCTTGCGGATCTGGTACCACAGCTCGGGAATCTGCGCCGAATGCATGGAGTCCCGGGCCATAAAGGTCACCTGAGACTCGCCCGGACGGGAAAACGAAACGATCCTTTCGTAATCGCCGGTTTCCATCAGCTTCTTTTCGATGCGTTCGGTGACCTGGCGCGACACTTCTTCGGCCGTGGCCCCCGGCCAGTTGGTGCTGATGACCATGGCCTTGAAGGTGAACGGCGGGTCTTCGCTCTGACCCAGCTTGGTGTAGGAAAGTGCGCCGACGATGGCCAGCAACAGCATCAGGAACAGTACGATCTGGCGGTTACGCAACGCCCATTCGGAAAGATTGAAGCCCATCGGGGATTACTCCTTGGCCGCCAGGTTAACCACGCGGTTGGAGCGATCCACCGGCCGTACCTGCTGGCCATCGAGGAGCACATGCACGCCGGCCGCCACTACCCAGTCGTTGGCACTGAGGCCCTCAAGCACCGGGACGCTCTTCTCACCAAAGGCGCCGACTCGAACGGGGACCTTCTTCAAGGTGTTGTTGGCGTTGACCACCCAGACATAGGTCGCGCCGTTTTCAGCCGTCAGGGCTGACAGCGGTACCGACAACGGCACCTTGTCGACGGTCTGGATAAAGACCCGGGCGCTCTGGCCCAGCTCGGCCGGAACACTGCCTTCGGCGAATGCGACACGGGCAGCGAAGGTACGGGACTTGGGATCGGCGGCCGGCGAGAGTTCGCGAATATGCCCGCTGAAACGCTGGCCCGGCTGGCTCCACAGTTCGACCGAGACCGGCTGGCCGATCTTGAACCGGCCAAAACTCTGTTCCGGCAGGCTGATCAGCACTTCACGCTCGCCGTCGGTCGCGAGGGTAAAGACGGTTTGCCCGGCTTGCACCACCTGCCCGACTTCCACCGAACGCCGGGCGACCACGCCATCCTGGGGCGCCCGCAACACCGAATAGCTGGCCTGATTGCTGGAGACGTCGAACTCCGCCTGGATCTGCTTGAGACGCGCGGCACCGGAGCGGTAGAGATTCTCGGCATTGTCGTACTGGGAACGGCTGACCATCTGCCGGTCCAGCAATTTCTTGTAGCGATCACGCTCGGCCCGCACCAGGTTCAGGTTGGCCTCGGCCGCGGCCACCTGGGCCCGGGTGGCTTCCAGTTGCAAGCGCACGTCTTGGGGATCAAGTTCGGCCAGTGGTTGGTTGGCCTTGACCCGCTGCCCCTCTTCGACCAGTCGTCGGCTCACTTTACCGCCAATGCGAAAAGCCAGGTCCGGCTCAAAACGGGCCCGCACTTCGCCGGGGTAGCTGTCAGTGGCCTGGGCCGAAGGCTCTGGCTTCACGACCATGGCGGGGCGCACGGCGACCGGTACCGGTTCGTCATGACCACACGCAGATAATAAAAAAACCAGGCTGACTGGCAGGGCGAGGGGCAATGCGTGGCGCAACATGGCGGCAGACCTTTCGCTAATGGTGCTTGGAATAATTATACTGACGGGTATGGTATTAATAGCAAACTCACCAGTCCAGTATTAAAGCGAAGAATGTCGAACAATCTTTTACCCTCCAGCGGCCCCGGCCGCCCGAAGGACCTGGCCAAGCGCCAGGCCATTCTCGACGCCGCCAAACGGCTGTTCATAGAGTTGGGTTACGCCAATACCAGCATGGACACCGTTGCCACCGAGGCGGGCGTGTCGAAACTGACGGTCTACAGCCACTTCAATGACAAGGAAACGCTGTTCTCCGCTGCAGTGATTGCCAAGTGCGAAGAGCAAGTACCGCCGCTGTTCTTCGAGTGGCCGGACGGCGTGCCTATCGAACATGTGCTGTTGAACATCGCCCGTGGCTTTCACTTGTTGGTCAGCAGCGAAGAATCGGTGAACCTGCATCGGCTGATCATGGCCCTGGGCAGCCAGGACCCCAAGCTTTCGGCGATTTTCTACCAGGCCGGCCCCGAGCGGATGCTCTCGGGCATGGAGCGGTTGCTGGCCAAGGTCAACCAGAGCGGTGCCCTGTGCATCGAAAAACCCCGTCATGCGGCCGAACATTTCTTCTGCCTGATCAAGGGCGCGGCGAATTTCCGCTTGCTGTATGGCTGCGGCGCGCCGCTGGAGGCAGAAGCGGCCGAGGAGCATGTGCAGGAGGTGGTGGGGTTGTTCATGCGGGCGTATCGGCCCTAGGTTTTCGGGGCCCGGAGCGGCCTTGATCGCGAGCAGGCTCGCTCCCACAGTGGATTGGCGTCGCTCAAAACCCGTAGGAGCAAGGCTTGCCCGCGATGAAATTTATGCGTTTAGCCCTGAAACCGAGGCGCCTTCGTCGCGAGCACGCTTTGCTCCCACAGCTCAAGCCTTTGCACGGTGCCTTGCGCGGGCGCTTCCCACAGTGGAATGGCGTTGCTCAAATCCGTGGGAGCAAGGCTTGCCCGCGATGAAACTTATGCGTTTAGCCCTGAAACCGAGGCGCCTTCGTCGCGAGCAAGCTTTGCTCCCACAGCTCAAGCCTTGAGCGCTTTCTTGGGATAGATGTCGTACCGACTGGATTTGCCATCGAGCCCATGACTCGGCTTCGGCCCTTCGATGCACGGTGCCTTGCGCGGGCGCTTGACCACTACCCGGTGCGTCGCCAGGGCCAGGGCTGCGGCCAGCAGCGCCGGGGCGTCGGGGTCGTCGCCGACCAAGGGCCGGAACAGACGCATTTCCTTCTTCACCAAGGCGGTTTTCTCACGGTGTGGAAACATCGGGTCCAGGTAGATCACCTGGGGCGGCTCGCCTTCCCAATTTTGCATCACCTCGATGGAATTGCCCTTGAGCAAGCGCATGCGGGCCACAATGGGCGCCACGTCGAAATCCTCCGCGCCACGGGCCAGACCGTCCTCCAACAAGGCACCGATCAGCGGCTGGCGCTCGATCAGGCTCATCTCGCAGCCCAGACTGGCCAGCACGAAGGCATCCTTGCCCAAGCCGGCCGTAGCATCCAGCACACGGGGACGCACACCCTGGGCGATCCCCACCGCCTTGGCGATCATCTGGCCGCTGCCGCCGCCGTATAACCGGCGATGGGCCGCACCACCCTCGACAAAATCCACCCGCACCGGCCCCGGCGCGTCCGGCCCCAGTTGTTGCAGTTGCAGCCCGTGTTCGCCGACCTGCAAGGCAAACTCGCCATCGTCCACCTGCAAGGGCAGGCCAAGGCGCTGGGCCCAGTGCTCGGCCTGAGGCTGGAAGACCGGGGCCAGGGCCTCGACGTGGATGCGGCAGGCCGCGGGTTGCTCACTCATGGAAGTTGTTCATTCATGGAAACATGCTCAAAAAATTAAGGATCGGCAAAAACGGCCGATAACAACGGTGAACGGCATTTTGCCAGAGCTGAGCGTCGACCGAGAAAAATGTCAGACATTCATTCCACATCGATAGGCGTTATCTCCCGTTACGGTGATTACAGCCTGCGCAACACCCAGGCCCTGAGCGGCGTCAGTCACCTGTGGCAAGATTTTTTTGCCCGGGCCCTGGCCGATCAGTTGGGTGAAAACGCGCCAGCGCCGGGCAGCTACCAGCCCGTCGCCCTCGATGAGGCCGTTGAACCGACCCTCGGTGCCGAACTGCTGGACCACATCGTCAGCCAGCGCACCTGCGATGTGAAAGAGACCCAGGTCAAGCCGCCTGAACCGCTGTTCCTGCCCATCGCCGAATTCGAACTGGACCTGCTGGACAAGCCATTCCCCCCCTTCCCACCGGAAGAAATCAGCGCCCAGCAGAAACAGCAGAACTTCGAGAGCAACTGGGTTCGCCCCATTGTCCTCGCTGCTGGCCAACCATTGCCGGAACCCGGCCCGGCGCCGCAGCCACGCCCGTTGCACCTGCCGATTGCCGAGTTCGAACTCGACCTGCTGGACAAGCCCTTCCCGCCGTTCCCGGAAGAAGAAATCGTCGCCCAGCAGAAAGCCCTGGACTTCGACACCCGCTGGGCACGCCCGATCGTATTGCAGAACCTGCGTATCGCCGCCTGATCACCTACAGATCCACCAAGGCCCCACATCCAGGTGGAAATGGTTTCGGTGGGCTGCGTTGTAGTCCGGACTCAAGACCACACTGAACATGTCACAGGCACCGTCGCGCACCTGATGCAGGAAACGCGCGTCGGCGCTGTCCTTCGGCCAATCCCGGAGGACGCTGACCGTGCGACCATCGGCCAGGCGAAACCCGGCGATGTCCAACGCGCTGGCCGTGGCATGCTGGCTACGCGCGCCGTCTTCACGACCGTACATGTTGCGACAGGCGAAACTGCCCAGGTGATCGACTCGCGTCACCTTCTGCCCATAGGCCGCCTGCGCAGCCGGTTGCAGCGCATGCCGCTCGAACAGGGCGAATGCTACGGCCAGGGAGCAACTGGCGAGGAAACTGCTGCTCAACGCCACCTCACCGCCCTGCACCCGTAGCACATTGGTCAGCGGGCAACTGGCCGCAGGGTTGCTGTCGGCCTGGTGGGCAACCTTCAGCCCCGCAGTGGCCAGAGCCTGCTCACACAGTTGCGGGTCATTGCGCAAGGCCATGAGCTTGTAGCGGGTCAGCAGGTTCGGCGGTGCATTGACGTCCAGGGGTGCCCAGGGATTCCATGCCGGCGGCACCGGCAACCAGCCCCGCCACACCCCCAGCACCGCGGCGCCAACGACCAGCACCAGCAACGAAATGCCTTTCGCAATCCTCACGATAACGCCTCGACCATCAATCCTTGAACAACTGGTTGGCCTGCTTGAACGTCATCGAGCGACGGGTAAAGGTGAACGTACCCTGCTCGCGGATTTCCCCGGCGGCGCGCATGAACTCACCGTACGCCGCCAGGGCCAGGGCCGAGCCGACACTGATGCGCTTGGCGCCCAGTTCGCTCAACTGCGCGAGTGTCAGGTCCAGTGCCCCGGACATCAGCACGTTCACCGGTTTTGGCGCCACGGCCCGTATCACTGCGAGCACCTGCTCGGCGGTACTCAACCCAGGGGCATAGAGCACGTCGGCGCCGGCGTCGGCGAACGCTTTCAGTCGACGGATCGTGTCATCCAGGTCGGGATTGCCGTGCAGGAAGTTCTCCGCCCGAGCGGTCAGCACGAACGGATAAGGCAGGCTACGCACCGCTTCGGCCGCCGCCTTGACCCGTGCCACGGCATGCTCGAAGCAATAGATCGGGCTGCCTTCGCGCCCCGTGGCATCTTCGATGGAACCCCCGACCGCACCGGCTTCTGCCGCACGCAGCAGGTTGCGGGCGCATGCTTCGGGCGCGTCGGCGAAACCGTTCTCGAAATCGACCGCTACCGGCAGGTCAGTGGCGGCCACGATCGCCCGGACATTGGCCAGGGTGTCTTCCAGCCCCAGCGCGCCATCCGGGCGTCCCAGGGAAAAAGCGTGACCGGCGCTGGTGGTGGCCAACGCCTCGAACCCCAGGCTGGCCAACATCTTCGCGGAACCGGCGTCCCACGGGTTGGGAATGACAAAAGCCCCTTCGCGTTCGTGCAAGGCTTTGAACGCCTGGGCCCGACGGGTTTGCGCATCCATGGAGGTCACTCCTGAGCAGAAAAGGATTCGGCCTCAGAGCAAACCCAGTTGCTCGGCGGCGGGCTCCCTGTATAACTCAGGCAGGGCCGGCAATCCAGGCAATCGCTGCATCAAACGGTCATGAAAATGCAGCGCCAGCTTCGCCGCCAGCAGGTTGTCAGCAGTGTGCAGGAAGATATAGGGCGTGCGCCCTTCTTCGATCCAACTGGCGATTTTCTCCACCCAGGGCGTCAGGAATGGCTCGTTGGCCTCCAGCACCGGATGACCGATGAAGCGCACCTGCGGGCATTGGGTAAAGGCTGCTGGCCGAGGGGGACCCGGGGCTTTTTCGACTGTGCATGGAGCACCGCGGGATCGGTGGAGGTGCAACTGAACAGGGCCCGGGGATCGAGGCAGATACGCTCGACACCACGATCGAGCAGCAGGCGATTGAGCTGCCGTTCGGCATCCCCCTTGGCGAAGAACTCATCGTGACGGACCTCCACCGCCAACGGGCGCTCCAAGGCGTCGATGAACCCCGCCAGTTCCGGCAACCGATTCGGCGTAAACGCCTTGGACAGCTGCAGCCAGAGCGGCGAAACCCGTTCACCCAAAGGGCTGAGCAGTTGCAGGAAGGTGTCGACGGCCGTCTGGTGCTCGCGCAGATCGCCGCTGTGGCTGATCTCGCCGGGGAACTTGGCAGTGAAGCGAAAGTGCTCGGGCATGTTCTCGGCCCAACGCTGCACGATGGCCGCGGAAGGGCTCGCATAGAAGGTCGTATTGCCTTCCACGGCGTTGAACACTTGGGAATAGAGACTCAGGAATTCGGAGCTTTTGGCGTCCTGGGGATAGAGATAATCGCGCCAGGCGTTTTCGCTCCAGGAGGGGCAGCCGAGGTAGTAAGGCAACGCCATCAGATGTAGAGGTCGAGCCCCAGCACTTCCATATCCCAATCGACGAAACCGGCGGTGCTCAGATAGCTGGCCAGGGCCGTGGCGACACTGCGGCTCATGGAACGGTGATAAAGCATGTCCTGCTGGCGGGCGGGAAGATTGCTCAGGCGCTGTGCGGACGCTTTCGCGGCGCGGGCAGCCAGTTGCTCTTCAGACGGAAACTCCAAGTCGCCATCGACGTCGTCGAAGGACTCCTGATCAGCGACCTTGCCTGTCCGAGGCCGGCGCTTGATGGGATAAGACTGCGGTGAATATCCGTCTATACGCATAACAGAATGCTCTGTATCAATGATGGCAATTTAGCGGCACTTTCCCAGCCGCGCAAATGCGCAAGTGATAACTAGAACACATAAAGCCGAAAAGGTTTAAAAACCGGGCAAAAAAATGACGACTGGCAATATTGGATGTGACTTCCGGGCTCTGGAATGACGTGTCGCCCGCTTTGAGAGTGCAGTTACCGTTCCGACTTGGGCGTGGCGACCTTGTCCCGCAGATACACCGGCTGGGCATCGTCGGCCGGGATGGCTTCGCCGCGTTCCCAGGCGAAGCGGGCCAGGGCCAACAGGTCTTCGGCGTGGGGCAACAGGCTGGCGTCCTGGCCGCTGAGGTTGACGGCAATACGTTCGCCATACCCCCAACCGGTGCCGGCGCCAAACCACTCACCCGTCGCATCGGTCGGCAACGCCGCAACCTCGGGCGGCAGCACCGCCTCGGCCCCCACCAGACGCATCTCGCCAGCGATCTCGCGGTAGCAGCCCCAGTACACCTCGTCCATGCGCGCATCGATGGCCGCGGCCACCTGATGGGCGCCGTGTTCACGCAAGGCACGCTGGGCCAGCACGGCCAGGTTCGACACCGGCAACACCGGACGCTCCAGCGCGAACGCCAGCCCCTGCACGACACCGATGGCGATGCGCACACCGGTGAAGGCCCCCGGGCCACGACCAAAGGCAATCGCATCCACAGCCTGCAAGGTGGTGCCAGCATCGCTGAGTAATTGCTGGATCATCGGCAACAGTTTCTGAGCGTGCAGGCGTGGAATCACCTCGTAATGGCTCGTGACCTTGCCGTCGTGCAGCAGGGCAACGGAGCAAGCTTCAGTCGCGGTGTCCAGGGCCAGCAAGGTGCTCATCGATGTGTCCGTCAATCAGGGGGAAAAAAGGGGCGCCAGTATAAACAACTACGGCCCGCAAGCGGGCCGTAGTTGGTGCAACCGAGCAGACTTTTCAGCTCAGCGCTTCAAGCACCTTGCCGGTGATCGCATCGACTGTGCCGACGCCCGGGATGTGGCTGTACTTGGGCTTGCCACCAGTCTTGGCGGACAGCTTCTGGTAGAAGTCCACCAGCGGCTTGGTCTGGGAGTGGTAGACCGACAGGCGATGACGCACGGTTTCTTCAGTGTCGTCCTTGCGCTGCACCAGTTCTTCACCGGTGAGGTCGTCCTTGCCAGCAACTTTCGGCGGGTTGTAGACGGTGTGGTAGACGCGGCCGGAAGGCTCGTGGACGCGACGCCCGGCAATACGCTGGACGATCTCTTCGTCGTCGACGGCGATTTCAACGACGTGATCCAGTTCCACGCCGGCTTCCACCAGGGCTTCGGCCTGTGGAATGGTGCGTGGGAAACCGTCGAAGAGGAAGCCCTTGGCGCAGTCGGATTGAGCGATGCGATCCTTGACCAGGGCAATGATCAGGTCATCCGACACCAGGCCGCCAGCGTCCATGATGCTCTTGGCCTTGATGCCCAGCTCGGTGCCGGCCTTGACCGCTGCACGCAACATGTCGCCGGTGGAGATTTGCGGGATACCGAATTTTTCGGTGATGAACTTTGCCTGAGTACCTTTACCGGCCCCGGGAGCTCCCAGCAGAATGACGCGCATCGATGTGCTCCTCAATTTTTTTATGTAAAACGCTCGGATTCGCCTCGTCGGGCCAATCGCGGAAAACTGGAATCGTGACCGCCCAAACGGCCAAAGGCTGATCAAGATACACAGCAGGCCCGACCCACACAAGCCGCCGAAAGTCGGAGGAACCGGCGTCCGACGCGACCTTTGGAGGAGGTGGCGAGAGTCGCAACCGGGCAACAAACTGTCGCCTGGCCGACCTGCTCCCATTCCTGCAAGGCAACGCCCGGCGACACCGGGCGAGCCGTTTCGAGGCGCCGCTTGAGCTTAGCCGGTGTTGCGCAATCCGGCGGCGATACCCGCCACAGACACCAGCAATGCTTGCTCCACGGGGCTGCCCTGGGCGACGTCCTGTTCTCGCGAGCGGGCCAGCAGTTCAGCCTGCAACAGGTGCAAGGGGTCGAGGTAGGTGTTGCGCAGGCGAATGAATTCGAGTGTCTCTGGGCTATGTGCCAGTAGTTGCGACTGGCCGGTCAAACCCAGCACCACGGAACAGGCCTGCGACAATAGGTCGCGTAAATGCGTCCCCAAAGGTCGCAGTGCAGGCTCCACCAGACGCTCGTCGTAGGAGCGCGCAATATCGGCATCGGCCTTGGCCAGTACCATTTCCAGCATGTCGATGCGGGTCCGGAAGAACGGCCACTGCTCGCGCATCTGCCCCAGCAACTCGCCTTCGCCTCGTTCCAGGGCCTTGCCCAGGGCAGTTTCCCAACCGAGCCAGGCCGGCAGCATCAAGCGGGTCTGGGTCCAGCCGAAAATCCACGGAATCGCCCGCAGGCTTTCGATGCCACCGGCCCGGCGTTTGGCCGGCCGGCTGCCCAGGGGCAGGCGCCCCAGTTCCTGCTCCGGGGTGGATTGCCGGAAGTACTCGACGAACTGGGGGTTCTCCCGCACCACGGCACGGTAGGCATTGACGCCGTCGGCCGCCAGTTCGTCCATCAGGTGCCGCCATTCGGGCGTGGGTGGCGGCGGCGGAAGCAGGGTCGCTTCCAGCACAGCCGCGAGGTACAGGTTGAGGTTCTGCTCGGCGATGTCCGGTAGGCCGAATTTGAAACGAATCATTTCGCCCTGCTCGGTGGTGCGGAAACGTCCCGCCACCGATCCCGGGGGCTGGGACAGAATCGCCGCGTGGGCCGGGCCGCCGCCACGGCCGACCGTGCCGCCACGACCATGGAACAGCAGCAATTCGACCTGCTGCTCGCGACAGATCTCCACTAGCCGTTCCTGGGCCCGATACTGTGCCCAGGCCGCCGCGGTAGTCCCCGCGTCCTTGGCCGAATCGGAATAGCCGATCATCACTTCCTGGGGCCCCTGGAGGCGCGCGCGATAACCCGGCAGCAGCAACAGCCGCTCGATCACCGGCCCGGCGTTGTCCAGGTCGGCCAGGGTTTCGAACAGGGGCACCACGCGCATCGGCCGCAGCACCCCGGCCTCTTTCAGCAGCAGTTGTACCGCCAGCACATCGGAAGCCGCGCCGGCCATGGAAATCACATAGGAGCCCAGGGACGCCGCCGGCGCCGCCGCGACCTCCCGGCAGGTGGCCAGGACTTCCGCCGTATCGGCCGACGGCTTGAAATTGGCCGGCAGCAACGGTCGGCGGTTATTCAGTTCGTCCAGCAGGAAGCCGATGCGCCGCTCCTCGCTCCATTCCTCATAGCGCCCCAGCCCCAGGTAGTCGGTGATTTCCGTCATGGCCGCCGTGTGGCGGGTCGAATCCTGGCGCACGTCGAGCCGCACCAGGAACAACCCGAAGGTCACCGCCCGACGCAGGCAATCGAGCAGCGGACCGTCGGCGATCACGCCCATGCCGCAATCGTGCAGCGACTGGTAGCACAGCTCCAGGGGATCCAGCAGTTCGCGGTTGTTCTGCAATACCTCCGCGCTCGCCGGTGTGGTGGCTTTCAGGGATGCCTGAGCCCAGTTGCGCGTAGCGCGCAGGCGTTCGCGCAGTTGCTTGAGCACGGCACGGTAGGGTTCGGCGCTGTCGCCGGCCTGGGCACGCAAGGCCTCGCTGGCCTTCTGCATGGACAGGTCGGCGGCCAGTTGATCGACATCGCGCAAATACAAGTCCGCCGCCATCCACCGCGCCAGCAACAGCACTTCACGGGTCACTGCGGCGGTGACATTCGGGTTGCCGTCGCGGTCACCGCCCATCCATGAAGCAAAGCGCACCGGCGCCGCCTCCAGCGGCAGGCGCAGCCCGGTAGCGGCATGCAGGGCCTGGTCGGCCTTGCGCAGGTAATTGGGAATGGCCTGCCACAGCGAATGCTCGATCACCGCGAAGCCCCACTTGGCTTCGTCCACGGGGGTCGGGCGGGTGCGGCGGATTTCCTCGGTGTGCCAGGCTTCGGCGATCAGCCGCTGCAGACGCCCGTGGATCTGTGCACGCTCGGCACTGGTCAGGTCGCGGTGATCCTGGGCCGCCAGTTGCCCGGCGATGGCATCGTATTTCTGGATGAGGGTGCGGCGGGCCACTTCGGTGGGGTGGGCCGTGAGCACCAGCTCGATCTCCAGGCGCCCCAGTTGCCGCGCCAGGGATTCGGCGGTATGGCCTTCGGCGCGCAACCGGGCGAGCAACTCAGGCAACACCCGCGCCTCGAACGGCGCTGGCTGCGACTCCTCGCGGCGGTGGATGAGCTGGTACTGCTCGGCAATGTTCGCCAGGTTGAGGAACTGGTTGAACGCCCGCGCCACCGGCAGCAGTTCGTCTTCGCTCAACTGGTTGAGACTGGCACTGAGTTCGGCGTCCACGGAGCCGCGTCGATCGGCCTTGGCGCCCTTGCGGATCTGCTCGATCTTGTCGAGAAACCTGTCCCCGTACTGTTCGCGGATGGTATTGCCCAGCAGCTCCCCGAGCAGGTGGACATCCTCGCGCAAGCGGGCATCGATATCGGTCATCAGCAGTTCTCCAGCAAAAAAGGTCCGGACAGCTCTTGGGTGAGACGTTCACAAGAGAGTGCCGATGCCAGCCACGTATGACAAGCGACGAAGGGTCTTTAAACCTTGTCGGACAAAGCTAGTCTCATTAGTAAGCCACACGACGGCTTGTCACTCACCGTGCCTGCCACGAACAGGTTTAATGAGGTCATCATGAAAATCCGTGAGCTTGCCCAACATTGGGAAGAGAACGCCAAGGGCCACCTGACCCAGACCGGCTACACCATTCACCTGGATATGGAAGCCGCCGCGCGCCTTGCCGCGATCTGCGACATGTATCCCAAGCGCCAGCCCGAGGAACTGCTCGGTGAACTGATCGGCGCTGCCCTGGAGGAACTGGAAGCGAGCTTCCCGTACATCAAGGGCTCCCAAGTGGTCGCCACCGATGAAGAAGGCGACCCGCTGTATGAAGACGTCGGCCCAACGCCGCGTTTTCTCGCCCTGTCCCGTCGTCATCTGCATGAGCTCTGTTCACAGAACGACAAGTCGAAACACTGACACCTCCTCCGTTTTCATCTCGATGCCAGCGCCGTGAGCGGCGCTGGAAATACCGCTGCGCGCCAGGAAAGTTCAGCTTTTTTGCGCCTGACCGATCAGTCAGCAAAGCTTTTTGGCGATTGGCCATCTTCGCTGAACTTTTGAAAAACGCCTCGGGTCACACCGAATAACCATACTGGAACGGTTGTTTAAATAAACGCGCCTGGCACCAGCATCAAAACGGACGTCAAGGCTTCGGTTCCGGCATGGATCTGTAGTTTCCCAGGAGTTTTCCAATGGAGTTGAAGCCTATGAATACCTGCACTGCCAAACCCTCATTCAATGGCCTGCGTGGTCTGAAGTTGGCTGCCCTGGCCATCGGAAGCAGCTTCATCCTCGCAGGATGCGCCGGCAATCCACCTTCGGAGCAGTACGCAGTCACGCAATCGGCCGTCAACAGCGCCGTCAGCGCCGGCGGTACCGAATTCGCCGCGGTGGAAATGAAGTCGGCCCAGGACAAGCTCAAACAAGCCGAGCTGGCCATGCACGACAAGAAATACGACGAAGCCAGGCGTCTGGCCGAACAGGCCGAGTGGGACGCCCGCGTCGCTGAACGCAAGGCCCAGGCCGCCAAGGCCGAACAGGCACTCAAGGACTCCCAGAAAGGGGTTCAGGAACTGCGTCAGGAAGGCATGAACAAGGTTCAGTAAACCGTTCGCGCCACGACGTATTTCTCATTGATAAAAGGACGACAGACTATGATGCACAAACATTTGATGATGCCCGCCCTGCTCGCTGCCTGCGTAGCCTTGGCCGCTTGCTCCCACGACCCGAACGCGAACCTGGAACAGGCCCGCACCAACTACAACGGCCTGCAAGCCGACCCGGCAGCGACCAAGGTGGCCGCGCTGGAAACCAAAGACGCCGCCGATTTCCTGGCCAAGGCCGACAAGGCCTATCTGGATCGTGAAGACGAAGCCAAGGTCGACCAGTTGGCCTACCTGACCAACCAGCGCGTCGAAGTGGCCAAGCAGACCATTGCCCTGCGTAACGCCGAGATGGAGCTGAAAAACGCCGGCGACGAACGCGCTCGTGCCTTGCTCGACGCCCGCAACGCGCAGATCAAGCAACTGCAGGACAGCCTCAACGCCAAGCAGACCGAGCGCGGCACCCTGGTGACCTTCGGCGACGTGCTGTTTGCCACCAACAAGTCCGACCTGCGTTCCAGCGGCCTGGTCAACGTGAATAAACTGGCCCAGTTCCTCCAGGAAAACCCTGACCGCAAGGTCATCGTCGAAGGCTACACCGACAGCACCGGTTCGGATTCCTATAACCAGTCGCTGTCCGAACGCCGCGCCAGTTCCGTGCGCACTGCCCTGGTGAAAATGGGCGTCGATCCAGCCCGCGTCGTGACCCAGGGTTATGGCAAGGAATTCCCGGTGGCCGACAACAACAGCGTTTCGGGCCGAGCCATGAACCGTCGGGTGGAAGTCACCATCTCCAACGACAACCAGCCAGTGGCACCACGTTCGAGCATGAGCGCCAACTGATCGATCGAGTGCAACGAAAAAGCCCCGCCTGAGCAACTCAGGCGGGGCTTTTTATCGCCGAATATTTTCCTCCTGTGGGAGCGAGCCGGCTCGCGATGGCGTCTGTTCAGTCAGTCATGCATGGACTGACACTCCGCCATCGCGAGCAGGCTCGCTCCCACAGGGGCTCACCGACCTTCATGGCATTACGGCTGAAGCTTCTGCGGCGTCTCCTGTCCCATGCACCGCACCGCGCGTTTCTTTTCATTGACCAGCACGCCCGTCAGGCCCTTCTGTTCGGTGTCGAACAGCACCAGCACGCCATCGATGCACTGGGCCACCTGGGACGCCGGCTCAAGGGAAACCTTGTAGTCTTCTCCCGGCATGGTCTTGAGCATGGTGAACTCATTGAGCAACAGCGCATCCTCGGGTTTGGCGAAGTGCAGGTAGCCGTAGTACCACAGCACCGCGACGGTGCCGAGGATGCTGCAGATACCAGTGATGATCAGGGGGATGGCGTTGCGTTCTTCGCTCATTGCGGGCTCTCTGGAGATTCAACAGGGGATTTCGGGTAATTCGGGACTTCGCCCAGGCGGCGCAGCCCGTCGAAGTGTTGCGGGTCGTCGAGGTAGCGCAGCATCACGGTTCGCCAGACCGGGTCGGCGAACGTCTGCACGTGACCGCCTCGGGTCAGTTGCAGGACTCGCGGCGGCGGCGCAGCTTGATACAGGCGGATACCGTTGGAAAGAGGCACGATAGGATCGTCGAGGCTGTGATAGATCAACTTCGGCACGCCTTTCAATTGGGCGATGGAACCGATGGCGCTGTCGCCGTCGGGCACCAGCCAGGACAACGGCACCTGGAAGGCCCAGGTCAGCCACGACGTGCTCAGGGCAAAACGTCCCACGTCGCGATAACTGGCGGGCACGCCGTCGAGTACCAGGGCCTTGAGTTGCTGCTGGCGCTGCGGGTGATCGACCAGGTAATGCACCGCCAGCGCGCCACCCAGGCTCTGGCCGAGTAGCACCAACGGCTTGCCCTGGACCTCCGGCGCCTGGTCGAGCCACTTGAATGCCGCGTCGATGTCCTGGTAGATCGCCGGCAGGCTCGCCTCGCCTTCGGACAAGCCATAACCGCGATAATCCACCATCAACACCTGATAGCCCTGCTCCGGCAGCCACCAGCTACCGCCCAGGTGCCAGGCGAGGTTGCCACCGTTACCGTGCAGGTGCAGCACCGTCCCCTTGACCTCGACACCCTGCTTGACCGGCAGCCACCAGCCATGGAGCTTCAAGCCATCGGCGGTGAGCAGGGTGACGTCACGGTATTCGAGCCGCGCCCGCTCCGGCGTAAAGGGCTGGCCGCGCTCGGGGTAGAACAACAACGAACTGCAACCACTCAGGGCCAGCAACAGGCAAAAGATGCCGAGGGTTCGCATCCGGTGAACCTCGCATAAGTTTGAAGTTGAAACACAGTCCCTGTGGGAGCGAGCCTGCTCGCGATAGCGGTGTGTCAGTTGATGCAAAGGTTCCTGACATATCGCTATCGCGAGCAGGCTCGCTCCCACATTCGCTTACAGGATATTGGAATAATCCGCTTCGATCCGGTCCAGGCTCAGATGGTTCAGGAAGTTTGAGAAACACATCCAGGCCGACAGTGCGTTCATGTCGCGGAACTGGTCGGGCAGGTACTTGGGCGGCACCACCAGGCCTTCGTCCACCAACTGCCGCAAGGTACGCATGTCCTCGAGGGTGGTCTTGCCGCAGAACAGCAGCGGCACCTGCTCCAGCTTGCCTTTACGCACGGCCAACTGAATGTAGTTGTAAACCATGATGAAGCCCTTGAGGTAGGACAAGTCTTTGGTGAATGGAAGGCCGTTCGGCACCGAGCCACGGAAAACCCGGCTGGCATTGCCGTAGCTTTCGGCCATTTCAAAGCCCTGCTCACGGAAGAACTCGAAGACCTGCAGGAAATCGGCCCCTTCCTCCACCATATGGATGGCGCGGGTGCGGTTGGTGAGCTTGCGCAAGCGGCTCGGGTAGGAGGCAAACGTGATGATTTCCATCAGGATCGCCAGGCCTTCCTGGGTCACGGTGGACGAGGGCGGGCCCTTGGACAGGAACGTGCAGATCGGCTGGTTCAAGCCGTTGAGGGTCGTGCCGACGTGTACAAGGCCTTCATGGACCTCCAGGGCCCGCACGTCCCGTTCGTTGAACATCGCATCGGCGCGGATCTTGATGTAGTCGGCCCCCGCCGCCGCGTCCGCGACGATTCCGTCGGACTCGAACACCCGAATGGTTTCCTCGGCTTCGCCGAAGACCCGGTTGAGGCGATGCTGCAGCAGGCCGACCGCTTCCTTGGCGCTGAGAACCTTGGGCTCGTCCTTCAAATCGCCACGGCCATCGATGTTGTTCAGGTAGTCGGACAGCATCAGGCCCAGGTCGGACAGGGTCGGGTCGCCGGCATGGAAAGCGTCGGAGGCGGCGCCGTAGAGCTCCTGGGAAATCAGCCCGAAGTCCTCGGTGCCGCGCGCTTCGAGCATGCGCACCACCATGCGGTATTCCTTGCACATGCGGCGCATGATCTGGCCGACCGGGTTGAACTGCCCAAGCTGACGGGTAATGTCGCGCTCGATGTTCTGGAACTCCAGCTTGACCTTGCTGGAATCGAAGGACAGCGGCCGGTTGAGGTAATAATCACGGTCCACGGCAGGCGGTTCCTTGCCCTTGGCCTTGAGGAACCCCTTGCGGATGTTCTCGTCCCATTTCACCGCGTCGAGAATGCGAATCGGCGTTTGCGCCAGCACTATGCGATCGGACAAGGTGCGTATCGTCTGCTGGTAATCGTCCACCCGGAACTCCTGTGAAAAACGTCCGCTTGCTGCTGTTATTGATGGTTGAGTCTATTGGGCTTTGAGCCGCTGGTAACGCACGGCTTCCGAGAACACATCGGAATTGGCCGGGTCGTCGAGATAACTGAAGACCCTGCTCATGTCGCTGTCCACCAGGACCCCATCGCCCTCCTCGCTCCGGTTCGGCTGGCCGCTGAGGATTTTCTGGCCGATGGCCTGGTTGATCTGTTCCATGTCCAGGTTGTAGACCACCAGTTCCTGCTTGTCGGTCAGTTCGAAACCGGCAATCACGAAATGCCCGCCATACCGGGCCGGCACCTTGGCCGACAGGTACCAGCGGCTGCCATGACGGGAAACGGTCAGGGGAATGGCCTCTCGTTCCTGGGGCCTGGCCCTGAAATAGCTGATGGCCTGGTAGCGGTGCTTGCCGACTTTCGTCAGTTCCAGGTTCAGCGGCTCGCCCCAGGCATTGGTGCTGGTCCAGTGCCCGAGCAACCCCTTGGGCGCGGCCTCGGCGTCGGGCAAGGGCGCCTTGAAAGACACCAGGCAGCCGCTGAGCAGCAGCAACGACATGGCCATTACAACGGCACGCCAGGCTTTCATTGGAACTCCCTATGGCTGGCGACTGGACCCTTGTGGCGAGGGATTTATCCCCGCTGGGGCGCGTAGCGGCCCTGAAACCACGCGACTCAATATTTCAGGTTAATTGAGTCGCCAGTTTTGGGGCTGCTACGCAGCCCAGCGGGGATAAATCCCCTCGCCACAAGGACCGTGTGTTCAGACAGACGCCAATACCAGGTGCATGTAACGGGTCAAAATACCGAGCATGTCTTCACCGGCGACCGGCTCGGCGCCATTGAGCAAGCCCTGATATTCCATCCGTCCGATAATCGCCGTCAACACTTTGGCATCCTGTTGCGGCTCACGGGAGCCCAATACCTGGAAAAACTGACAGGTGCCGTGCAGCAGGATCTGTTGGTGCGAGCGCACCAGTTCCGCCAGGCGCGGATTGAGCAGCGCTTCCTGGCGGAAGGCCTGCTCGGCCATCAGGTAGTCGCGGCGGCTGTCCAGTTGATGCTGCACGTAGTCGGCGGTCATCCGGGCGATGTCATCGGCCAGTTGCGAACGGGATTCGGGACTGCCATCGCCATACGCGACCATTTCCCGCAGCAAGCCTTCGTTGTTGGTCCACAGCTTGGCCATGAACGCCGCGCTACGCTCCACGTATTGGGCGAAGGTATCGGTGAGCAGGTCATCGATGTCCTTGAAATAATACGTGGTAGCCGACAACGGCACGCCCGCTTCGGCGGCCACTGCCCGGTGTCGCACGGCTCGCACACCATCGCGCACCACAATGCGCATGGCCGCATCGAGAATCTCCTGGCGACGCTGCTCACTGCCCTGTCGGCTCGCCTTGCGGCCTTGGTACTGAACACTTTCAGCGACTGCAGTGGCGACGCCCGCTGCACCTTCTGGAGACATTGCACGATTCACGACAGGTCTTTCCTCGCTATTTCAAAAAAGTAACCAATTGATACGTTTGTACCAGACAGGCAATAAAAAACCGCCTTCCAGGCGGTTTTTTAATTGAAAACATTTACGCTTGAGGCCGCATGTGCGGGAAGAGGATCACGTCCCGGATCGACGGTGAGTTGGTCAGCAACATCACCAGGCGATCGATGCCGATGCCTTCGCCGGCCGTAGGTGGCATGCCGTACTCGAGGGCGCGCACGAAGTCGGCGTCGTAGTGCATGGCTTCGTCGTCGCCGGCGTCCTTGTCGGCCACCTGGGCCATGAAGCGCTCGGCCTGGTCCTCGGCGTCATTGAGCTCGGAGTAGGCGTTGGCGATTTCGCGGCCGCCGATGAACAACTCGAAGCGGTCGGTCACGTTCGGGTTTTCGTCGTTGCGACGAGCCAGCGGCGACACTTCGAACGGGTATTGGGTAATGAAGTGCGGCTGTTCCAGCTTGTTCTCCACCAGCTCTTCGAAAATCATCACCTGCAGCTTGCCCAGGCCCTCGAAGCCGAGCACCTTGGCACCAGCCTTCTTGGCGATGGCGCGGGCCTTTTCGATGTCGTTGAGGTCATCGGCGGTCAGCTCAGGGTTGTACTTGAGGATCGAATCGAACACCGACAGGCGCACGAACGGCTCACCGAAGTGGAATACCTTGTCGCCGTATGGCACGTCGGTAGTCCCGAGAACAAGCTGCGCCAGCTCGCGGAACAGTTCCTCGGTCAGGTCCATGTTGTCTTCGTAGTCGGCGTAGGCCTGGTAGAACTCGAGCATGGTGAACTCGGGGTTGTGCCGGGTCGAAACGCCTTCGTTACGGAAGTTGCGGTTGATTTCGAAGACCTTTTCAAACCCGCCAACCACCAGCCGCTTGAGGTACAGCTCCGGCGCGATGCGCAGGAACATTTCCATGTCCAGGGCGTTGTGGTGGGTTTCGAACGGCTTGGCCGCCGCGCCGCCAGGGATGGTCTGCAGCATCGGCGTCTCGACTTCCAGGAAGTCGCGCTTCATCAGGAAGCTGCGGATGTGAGCGATTACCTGGGAGCGCACGCGGAACGTCTGGCGCACGTCTTCGTTTACGATCAGGTCGACGTAGCGCTGGCGGTAGCGCTGCTCGGTGTCGGTGAGGCCGTGGTGCTTGTCCGGCAGCGGGCGCAGGGATTTGGTCAGCAGGCGCACGCTGGTCATTTCGACGTACAGGTCACCCTTGCCGGAACGGGCCAGGGTGCCTTCGGCGGCGATGATGTCGCCCAGGTCCCAGGTCTTGACGGCGGCCAGGGTTTCTTCCGGCAGGGTCTTGCGGTTGACGTAGACCTGGATGCGACCGGTCATGTCCTGGATCACCAGGAACGAACCACGGTCGAGCATGATACGACCGGCCACCTTGACTGGAATCGCCGCCTCGGCCAGCTCTTCCTTGGTCTTGTCCGCGTACTTCTTCTGCAGGGCGTCGCAGTAGGCGTCGCGGCGGAAGTCGTTGGGGAAGGCCTGGCCCTTGTTGCGCTCGGCAGCAAGCTTTTCCTTGCGCAGGGCGATCAGGGAGTTTTCTTCCTGTTGCAGGGCTTGCGGGTCGAGTTCTAGGTCGCTCATGTCTTTAAGGATTCCATCACAGGTTCGTTGCCCCCGGCCCCGGGGCCGGAGTTTGCCGGCGAGCCGCGCTTCGAAAAAGCGTGCCCGCCCGCCGCATGGGTGTCGCGTTATAGCCCCTGTTTGAGGCTCGCTTCCAGGTATTCGTCGATATCGCCGTCCAGCACCTTGTCGCAGTCGCTGCGTTCGATGTTGGTGCGCAGGTCCTTGATGCGCGAGGCATCGAGCACATAGGAACGGATCTGATGACCCCAACCGATGTCGGACTTGCTGTCCTCCAGCGCCTGGGATGCCGCGTTGCGCTTCTGGATCTCCTGCTCGTACAAGCGGGCCCGGAGCATTTTCATCGCGGTGTCTTTGTTGGCGTGCTGGGAGCGTTCGTTCTGGCAACTGACCACGGTGTTGGTCGGTACGTGGGTGATCCGTACCGCCGAGTCGGTGGTGTTGACGTGCTGACCACCGGCGCCCGAGGAGCGGTAGGTGTCGATGCGCAGGTCCGCCGGGTTGATCTCGATTTCCACCTTGTCATCGATCTCAGGGGAAACGAACACCGCCGAGAACGAGGTGTGGCGACGGTTGCCGGAGTCGAACGGACTCTTGCGCACCAGGCGGTGCACGCCGATCTCGGTACGCAGCCAGCCAAAGGCGTACTCACCCTTGATGTGCACGGTAGCGCCCTTGATCCCGGCGACTTCACCGGCCGACAGCTCCATGATGGTCGCGTCGAAACCGCGTTTGTCGGCCCAGCGCAGGTACATGCGCAGCAGGATGTTGGCCCAGTCCTGGGCTTCGGTGCCGCCGGAACCGGCCTGGATGTCCAGGTAGGCGTTGTTCATGTCCATCTCGCCGCTGAACATGCGACGGAATTCCAGCTTGGCCAGGGCCTCGTCGAGGCGTGTCAGCTCGGCGACCACGTCACCGACCGCGCCTTCGTCGTTTTCTTCTACAGCCATGTCCAGCAGGTCGCGGCAATCGGCCAGGCCACTGGACAACTCGTCCAGGGTCTCGACGATCTGCGCCAGCGCAGAGCGCTCACGGCCCAGCTCCTGGGCGTATTCAGGCTTGTTCCAGACACTCGGATCTTCAAGCTCGCGGTTGACCTCGGTCAGACGCTCATGCTTTTGATCGTAGTCAAAGATACCCCCGAATAGTTTCGGAGCGCTCGGACAGGTCCTTGATGGTGTTAAGGATCGGGTTGATTTCCATGGCGGGCAGCACTCGTTGGCGAACTTTTGAAAGCCGGCGAGTATAACGTAATCAAGCGCCGACGGCAGCCCGCCTGGCGGCTTGGGAGGGTAATGAGATTCAACACAGCCCCCACAGGCAACACAGACCTGTGGCGAGGGGATTTATCCCCGTTGGGCTGCGCAGCAGCCCCAAAATAGCCAACTCGATCTGCCAGGCGCACCGAGCTGTCGGATTTCCGGGCCGCTACGCGCCCCAGCGGGGATAAATCCCCTCGCCACAAAAAGCCTTTTCTGTTGCCTTGGGATTTACTCGATGCCCACCCGGTTACGCCCATTGTGCTTGGCCATATACAACCCTTTATCCGCCGCTGATATCAGTTGTCGGCTGTCGCTGCCCTGTTGCGGGGTGACGGTCGAGACGCCGACGCTGACCGTCAGGCTCGCCCCCTCTTCAGGCGTGGTATGGGGAATTTTCAGGGCGACCACGCTCTGGCGCAGTTTTTCGGCCATCAACCGGGCGCCGCCAGGCGAGGTGCCGGGCAGCACCAAGGCGAACTCCTCGCCGCCGTAGCGGGCCGGCAGATCGGATGGGCGGCTGCAGGCGTCGCGGATCGCCGTGGCGACCTTGCGCAGGGCTTCGTCACCCTCCAGGTGGCCAAAGTTGTCGTTGTAGGACTTGAAGTAATCCACGTCGATCATCAACAGCGACAGCTGGGACTGGTCCCGCATCGCCCTGCGCCACTCCAGTTCCAGGTATTCGTCGAAGTGCCGGCGATTGGACAACCCGGTCAGGCCATCGGAGTTCATCAACCGTTGCAGCACCAGGTTGGTGTCGAGCAATTGCTGCTGGCTGACCCGCAGGGCGCGGTAGGCCGCGTCGCGCTGCAACAGCATCGTGTAGGACCGCGAGTGATAGCGGATACGCGCCACCAGCTCGATGTTATCCGGCAACTTGACCAGGTAATCGTTGGCGCCGGCGGCAAACGCCGCACTCTTGACCAACGGGTCTTCCTTGGTGGACAGGACGATGATCGGAATATCGCGGGTGGCCGGATGGTTACGGTATTCGCGCACCAGGCTCAGGCCGTCGAGGCCGGGCATCACCAGGTCCTGGAGAATCACCGTCGGCTTGATGCGAATCGCATGGGCGATGGCTTGGTGAGGGTCGGAGCAGAAGTGGAAATCGATGTTTTCTTCATTCGACAACCCGCGCCGAACCGCCTCGCCGATCATCGCCTGATCGTCGACGAGCAAGACCATGGCGGCATTCTCATCGCTCTTGAAACCGTCGAGCTGTAATTCATTCATGGAGGCTCACCTGAGTACGGCTTTGGCCAGGACTGCTGAGGGCTGTCATCGTGAAAAAATCTCTATCAACCGTGGCGCTATGTTATCCAGCGCAAGAATCTGCGCAGCCGCATCGATGGCCGCCGCCGCTTTGGGCATGCCATACACCGCACTGCTCCGCTGGTCCTGGGCAATGGTCACATAGCCCTGCTGGCGCATGAGTTTAAGCCCCTGTGCACCGTCGCGGCCCATGCCGGTGAGCAAAATGCCCACCGCGTCGCCGTTCCAGAAGCTCGCGACGCTTTCAAAGAACACGTCGATGGAGGGCCGATAGATCTCGTTGACCGGTTCGGCCGTGTAGGCCAGGGTGCCGTCCTTCAACAGACGTAAATGATGGTTGGTGCCGGCGAGCAACACCGTGCCATTTTGCGGCTGTTCGCCGTGTTGCGCCAGGCGAACCTTGTGCCCCGACGCACTGCTCAGCCATTCGGCCATGCCCGCGGCGAACACCTCATCCACATGTTGGACCAGCACAATGGCCGGGGCGAAGTGCAGCGGCAGGCCTTTGAGCAGAACCTCCAGCGCGGCCGGCCCGCCGGCCGACGAGCCGATGGCCACCAGGCTTTTCCGCGACGCGGCGGGACGCGGCGCAGCCGGCGTGGCACGCTCACGGCTGGCACGTTCGCCGATCAGCCAGCCGATGTTAGTGATCTTGCGCAACAACGGTGCCGCCGCGTCCTCGGGATGCCCCACGCCCAAGGCCGGCGTATCGACCACGTCCAGCGCGCCATGGCCCATGGCTTCGAACACTCGATGGACGTTCTGCTGGCTGTCACCGGTGACGATCACGATGGCGCATGGCGTTTCGGCCATGATCCGCCGGGTGGCCTCCACGCCATCCATGATCGGCATGAACAGGTCCATGAGGATCAGGTCCGGGGTGTACTCGGCACAGCGCTGCACCGCTTCGGCCCCGTTGGCGGCGACCCAGACCAACTGATGCGCTGGCTCGAACGCCAGCGCGCGACGCAGGGCCTCGACCGCCAGGGGCATGTCATTGACGATGGCGATTTTCAAGCGCGAGCTCCTCCGATGAGTTCGACCACGGCGTCGAGCAAGGCGTCGTCATGGAAACTCGCCTTCGCCAGATAATAGTCGGCTCCGGCGTCCAGGCCACGGCGGCGATCTTCTTCACGGTCCTTGTAGGACACCACCATCACCGGCAACGACTGCAAGCGGTTGTCGCGACGCAGCAGCGACACCAGTTCGATACCGTCCATGCGCGGCATGTCGATGTCTGTGATCAACAAGTCGAAATCCTCCGAACGCAACGCGTTCCAACCATCCATGCCGTCTACCGCCACCGCCACGTCATAACCCCGATTGAGCAGCAGTTTGCGTTGCAATTCACGCACGGTCAGGGAGTCATCCACCACCAGGATCCGTTTGCGCGGAGCCTGGGCCTGGTTCTGGCGGGCGATGCGCTCCAGGCGTCCGGTATCGAGCAGCTTGTCCACCGAGCGCAGCAGGTCTTCGACGTCGACAATCAACACCACTGAGCCGTCGTCCAGCAGGGCCCCGGCGGAAATGTCCTGGACCTTGCCCAAGCGTTCGTCCAGCGGCAGGACCACCAGGGTCCTTTCGCCGATGAAGCGCTCCACCGCCACGCCGTAAATGGCCTCGCGCTCGCGAATGACCACCACCTTGAGGTTCTGGCCACTGTCCTGGGTTGCCGGACGATTGAGCAACTGGCTGGCCGCGACCAGCCCGACATGCCGGCCTTCGTGCCAGAAGTGCTGGCGCCCCTCGACCTGCACGATGTCCTCCGGCGCCAGGTCGCACATGCGCTCGATATGAGCCAGGGGAAAGGCATAGGCCTCATCGCCGACGGCTACCACCAGGCTGCGGACCACCGAAAGCGTCAGCGGCACCTCGAGGTGGAAGCGACTGCCTTTACCCGCCGTCTGCTCCAATGTCACCGCGCCGCGCAATTGCCGGACCATGTGCTGGACCGCATCCAGGCCGACACCGCGCCCGGACACTTCGGTGACCGTGTCCCGCAGGCTGAAGCCCGGCAGGAACAGGAACGTCAGCAGCTCCTCTTCACTCAGGCTGGCGGCGGTCTGTTCGGGAGACAGCCCGCGCTCGACGACACTGCGCCGCACACGCTCGAGGTCCACGCCCGCGCCATCGTCCGCCAACTCCAGCACCAACAGGCCGGCCTGATGGGACGCGCGCAGGCGGATCAGGCCCTCGGCGGGCTTGCCGGCCAGCAGCCGTTGCTCCGGGGACTCGATGCCATGGTCCACGGCGTTGCGCAGCAGATGGGTCAGCGGCGCTTCGAGTTTTTCCAGCACATCTCGGTCGACCTGGGTTTTCTCGCCCTCGATCTCCAGGCGCACCTGTTTGCCCAGGCTACGCCCCAGGTCCCGTACCATCCGCGCCTGGCCCGACAGCACATCCGCGAACGGCCGCATGCGACAGGCCAGTGCCGTGTCGTACAGCACCTGCGCCCGTTGGCTGGCCTGCCAGGCGAACTCGTCCAGCTCGGCGGTTTTCTGCGCCAGCAACTGCTGGGTCTCGGCGAGCAGGCGGCGGGCATCGCCGAGCGCTTCCTGGGCCTGCAGGCTCAAGGCGTGGTCCTTGAGGTGGACGTTCAATTCTTCCAGAGCGCGCAAACCATTGCTCTGTTGGCGCTTGAGCCGTTGCATCGTTGCCAGCCAGGGCTTGAGGCGCTGGGTCTCTACCAGGGATTTGCTCGACAGATCCAACAGGCTGTTGAGCCGTTCTGCAGTGACCCGCAGCACCCGCTCGCCGCCTTCGGTGACCCGCTTGCCCTTGGGGCGCGCCGGCGCGACCGGCTCCGGCGGTTCGACGGCTACCGGCTCGGCGGGTATCTCGATCATCGGCGGCGTCGTGACCGGTGCCGGTGGCGCGGCGGGATCCAGCAAGCGTCCCATCAGCGCCACGTAGCCGTCGACGTCCGTCGTGCCGACGTTGTTGCCCGGCGTGGCGATGCGCGTCAACAGGTCGGTTCCTTGCAACAAGGCGTCGATGTGTTCGGCGCTCAGGACCAGGCGACGCTCCTGGGCACTCACCAGGCAATCCTCCATGACATGAGCCACGCTGACCCCGGCGTCAACGCCGACGATCCGCGCCGCCCCCTTGAGGGAATGGGCGGCGCGCATGCACGATTCGAGACAGTCAGCCTGGGTCGGGTCACGCTCCAAGGCCAGCAGGCCAGCGCTCAGCACCTGGGTCTGGGCGTCGGCCTCCAGGCTGAACAGTTCCAGCAACGAGGCGTCGCGCATCTGATCGGGGGTCATGACAGGCTCCGGGTCACGGCGGACAGTAGCTGTTCCTCATCCAGCCAACGCAGGCTGCGGCCCTTGTAATGCAATACACCACGGGTGTACTTGCCGCCGGACTGCGAAGCAGTCGCCAGGATGCGTTCGTCGATGGCATGAATGCCATCCACCTCGTCCACCGGCACCACCACGGGCCCGCCCTGGGCGGCGACGATCAACATGCGCGGCATGACCCGCCCGAAGGCGGCCGTTGTCGGGCCGGGCTCCAGTCCCAGCAGCTCGACCAGCGACAGGCAGGCCACCAGCGCCCCGCGCACATTTGCCACCCCCAGCAATGCACGGGAACGCTGGTGCGGCAACGAATGGATCGCTTGCAACGGCGCCACTTCCACCAGGCTGCGGGTGGTCAGGGCCAACCACTCTTCGCCCAGGCGGAACATCAGCAGCGAGCGCGTCACCACATCGACCTCCACCGGCGCATGGACCAGGTCCCGGTCGTCCTGCTGCAAGGCATAGCGGTCCAGCAAGCGGGTGGCCGCGGCCGAATACACCGAGCAGTTGCGGCAGTGGATATGCTCGGTCAGCAATGGGCAGGATTTGTCGCCATGCACGCCGATACGGTTCCAGCAGTCGTCTATTGCCTGGGCATCGTCATGGATGACGTTATGGAAAGCCGAACCGCTCATCATTTACGCTCACTGTCAGCCGCGCGTCCGCTACGGGCGGCGCGTTCCTGCAATCGACGGGCTCCGGCCGCGTCTCCCTGGGAAGCCAGCAGCGCTGCCAGATGCACCAGGGCCTCGGCGTGCTGCGGCTCAAGATAAAGTGCCTTGCGATAAAAGCCCTGGGCTTCGAGCGCACTGCCGGCCATGTCGCTGAGCAGGCCCAGCCAATAGAACACCTGGGCGTTGGGCGTGTGGTCACGCAAGTATTGCTCGCACGCCACACGGGCCTCGGCGCTTTTGCCGCCATTGGCCAGGGCGGCGATGCTGGCCAGCAAGGTGGCGGCGTCGCTGCTTTTCGGTTCGACGATTGGCGTCACGCTCGTCATGAACGGGCGGGGTCGAACCGCGGGGGAACGACGCGGGGCTGTGCCTGGCGAATCGGCAACGGCGTGGGCATCAGGGCTGGCACCGGTTGAGGATCGGGAGCGCCCTGGCGGCTGAAGGCAAACGACTGGGCGGCCCCGATCGAGCGCATGCCCAGCCGCCCGAGCAAACTACCCTCGGCGGGGCCGATGAACAGTACGCCGTCCTGGTGCGTCAGGCGCTTGAGCACCTCGAACACCAGCCGTTGGGTCGGCTGGTCGAAGTAGATCAACAAGTTGCGGCAGAACACAAAATCGTAGGGTGTTTCGTTCGCCAGCAGTGCCGGATCCAGTAGGTTGCCCACTTGCAGGCGTACCTGTTCGCGGACCCGTTCGCTGAGGCAGTAGCCCTCCCCGTCGAGGGTGAAATGGCGCTCGCGAAAACCGAGGTCCGCCCCCCTGAACGAATTCCTGCCAAAACGCGCGCCTCTGGCTCGCTCTATCGACAGGGGGCTGACGTCCAGCCCGTCGACCTTGAATTGATGAGGCTCCAGGCCCGCATCGAGCAAGGCCATGGCGATTGAATAAGGTTCTTCGCCGGTGGAGCACGGCAAACTGAGAATACGCAGGGCGCGCAAGTGCCTGATTTCGGCCAGGCGCTTGACAGCCAGTCGGGCGAGGGTCGCGAAGGACTCCGGATAGCGAAAGAACCAGGTCTCCGGGACAATCACCGCTTCGATCAGCGCTTGCTGCTCCTGGGTCGATGCCTGCAGGCTTTGCCAATACTCATCGGCGGTTCGTCCAGGTACGGCGATGATGCGCTGGCGCACGGCCCGCTCGATGATGGCGGTGCCGACGGAGGTGACATCCAGACCGATGCGCTCCTTGAGGAAGTCGAAAAAACGCTGGTCGCTGTTCATGGCTGAGCCCCAACGTCATCGAGACTCAACGGTGGCGTGGGAAACAGCACGGCACGGACCGCTTCATCGAGCAGGTCATTGACCCGCACCCATTGCAGCAGCCCCTGGGCATCTTCGCGCACCGGGCCCAGGTAGGGCGCCTGTCGGTTATCCAGGCCATAAGGCTGGAACTCCAGCGGATCGCAGCGCAACGTGTCGGTGGCCTGCTCCAGGATCAAACCCAGCACCTGCCCCGGCAATTGCTCGTCGGGCCGGTAATGCACCAGCACCAGCCGCGTACTGGTACGGGCCTCGGCGCGTTGGCCGAAGGCCAGGCTGCACAGGTCGATCACCGGCACCACTGTCCCGCGCCAGGCGAATACACCCGCCACCCAGGCGGGTGCCCGGGCGATCGGTTTGAGAGGCAGGCGTGGCAGCACTTCCACCACGTCGGTAGCCTGCAGGGCATAGCGCTCGTTGCCGATGCTAAACATCAGGAACAAGGTTTGACGGGTCGCCGACGCGGCGCCACGCCTGGCCTCGAACTCGCTCATCAGACTTTGAATCGCGAGACGCCGCCACGCAGCCCCACGGCCACCTGGCTCAACTCATCGATGGCAGAACTGGCCTGACGCAAGGACTCCACGGTCTGGCTGCTGGCATCGCCCAGTTGAACCAGGGCGTGATTGATCTGTTCGGCACCGGTGGCCTGGGTCTGCATGCCCTCGTTGACCATCAGCACCCGCGGCGCCAGCGCCTGGACCTGATGGATGATCTGCGACAGCTGCTCGCCGACCTGCTGCACCTCGGCCATACCACGGCGGACCTCTTCGGAGAACTTGTCCATACCCATCACACCAGCGGACACGGCGGACTGGATTTCGCGCACCATCTGTTCGATGTCATAGGTGGCTACCGCCGTCTGGTCGGCCAGGCGGCGTACCTCGGTGGCGACCACGGCGAAGCCGCGACCGTACTCGCCGGCCTTTTCCGCTTCGATGGCAGCGTTGAGGGACAGCAGGTTGGTCTGGTCGGCCACCTTGACGATGGTGACCACCACCTGGTTGATGTTGCCGGCCTTCTCGTTGAGGATCGCCAGCTTGGCATTCACCAGGTCGGCGGCGCCCATCACCGAATGCATGGTTTCTTCCATGCGCGCCAGACCTTGCTGACCGGAACCGGCGGCCACCGAGGCCTGGTCGGCGGCGGCGGAGACTTCGGTCATGGTGCGCACCAGGTCACGGGAGGTCGCCGCGATCTCGCGAGAGGTGGCGCCGATCTCCGTGGTGGTGGCGGCGGTTTCCGTGGCCGTGGCCTGTTGCTGGCGAGAGGTGGCGGCAATCTCGGTCACCGAGGTGGTGACTTGCACCGACGAGCGCTGGGCCTGGGACACCAGGGAGGTCAGCTCGGCCATCATGTCGTTGAAACCGGTTTCCACCGCACCGAACTCGTCTTTGCGCGCCAGGTTCAGGCGTCCGCTCAAATCGCCGCTGCGCATGACCTCGAGAATTTCCACGATGCGGTTCATCGGCGCCATGATTGCGCGCATCAACAGCAGGCCGCAGAGAACCGCAACGACCATCGCGACGATAAACGACAGGCCCATGGCGACCTTGGCGGCCGAGACCGCTTTGTCTATGGTCCCGGTGGCCTGCTCCGCCAGTTCACGGTTGCGTTCGATGATGTGATTCAGATGCGTCCGTCCGCCGATCCAGGCGGCCGTCAGCTCTGTGTCCAGTGCCCGCCGCGCACCTTCGTAATCCTTGCGCTGATAGAGGTCGAGGACTTTCGCCATCGCCAGGTTGAATGCCTGGTGATTGGTCTCGAACTCGTCGAAAGACGCTTGGTCGGCCGGGTTCTGGATCAGCTTTTGGTAGTTTTGTATTTCTTCACGCAGATGCTGCTCGAAGCCTTGGTAGCGGGCCTTGTCCTCGGCGGTGATTTCCCGGTTGCCCGAGAGGCCGACGATCTGTTGGGTCAGGACGTAGCTGTCGACCCAGCCCCCGCGGATCATGGAACTGTAATACACCCCAGGCACTGCATCGGTACGTACCCGCTCTTCACCGTCCTGGATCTTCAACAACCGCGAATACGAGACAACCACCATCAGCAGCATGATGGCGATGATCACCGCAAAACTCGCCAGGATGCGTTGGCGCAACGTCCAGTTCTTCACAGTAAAACCTCGGGGAGACTTCGAAATGCTGGGGAGTATAGCCGAGGGGCGTGGTGTGCTGATGTTGGATGCCACCACTGTGGAAGCGGGCTTGCTCGCGAAAGCGGTGGGTCAGCGTGCACCTGTATTGAATGTGCCGCCGCCATCGCGGGCAAGCCCTGATGCCAGTCAGTTAAGCCACAAACCTGTGGGAGCAAAGCTTGAAACCTGTGGGAGCAAAGCTTGCTCGCGATAACGACAGAACAGTCAACATTGCTACAGACTGACTTACCGCAATCGCGAGCAAGCTTTGCTCCCACAGGTTTGTGCTCCCACAGGAGAATGGTGTTTGTCAGGCGTTATCTACAAGGCAGCCCGTCGCACCTGATTCTCCAGCTCGACCTTCAACCCAGGCTCCAGCTTGAGCTGCCGCGCCAGCTCATCGAGGTAGGACTTTTCCATGAAGTTCTCTTCGTCCACCAGCATCACACTGGCGATGTACATTTCCGCGGCCATTTCCGGGGTGCCGGCGGCGCGGGCGACGTCGGTGGGGTCCAGGGGCTTGTTGAGCTCGGCATGCAGCCAGTGCCGCAGTTCCTGGTCACTGTCGAGCTTGGTGAATTCGCCTTCGATCAACTGCCGCTCACGCTCATCCACATGACCGTCGGCCTTGGCCGCCGCCACCAAAGCCTTGAGGATGGCCTGGCTGTGCTGCTCGACCTGTGCCGGAGGGATGCGGTCCAGGGTCTGGGGTTCCGTTTGCGGCGCGCGGCCCTGCTGTGCCTGCCAGTTGCCGTAGGCCTTGTATGCGATCACGCCCAGCGCGGCGAGACCGCCGTAGAGCGCAACCTTGCCGCCGGTCTTGCGGACTCGCTTGTTACCCAGCAGCAACCCCATGGCACCCGCCGCCAATGCACCGCCGCCGGCACCGGAAAGGAGGCCGCCAAGCCCGCCCGACCCGGCCTTGCCCCCCAGCAGGTCACCAAGCCCACCGGCCGGCTTGTTCTGCGCGCCGCCCGCCTTGTTCTGCAACAGGTCCTGGCCGGACCTGAGTAACTGATCGAGTAGTCCACGGGTGTTCATTTCGCTGCCTCCACGTGTTCGGGTAACCGGATTCGCAAGGCCACCAGCCTAAATCGAAAGTGCCCGAAGTCGGCGGCGAGAGTGCTTCGAGATGTTGCTCGCCTCTCAGAGCGCTTCGGCAACCCTTCAGAAAAAACGATATACACTGCAGAACATCGATAAAAACAGCCCACCGGGTATTCGCCCATGATGACCCTGCGTCAGATCCGCCATTTCATCGCCGTAGCCGAGACCGGCTCGATTTCCGCCGCTGCGCAAGCCGCGTTCATTTCCCAGTCCACCCTGACCCTGGCCATCCAGCAACTGGAACAGGAGATCGGTGTCAGCCTGTTCAACCGCCATGCCAAGGGCATGACCCTGACCCATCAAGGGCATCAGTTCCTGCGCCAGGCCCACCTGATCCTCGCCACCGTCGACAACGCCAAGCGCAGCCTGCAGCAAAGCACCGACCAGGTAGCCGGCCATCTGACCGTCGGAGTGACCAGCCTGGTCGCCGGCTATTACCTGGCCGATCTGCTGACCCGCTTCCAACGTGCCTACCCGAATGTGTTGATCCGCGTGATGGAAGACGAACGGCCCTATATCGAACATCTGCTGGTCAGCGGTGAAATCGACGTCGGCGTGCTCATCCTGTCCAACCTCGAAGACCGCCATGCCTTGCAGACCGAAGTACTGACCCACTCTCCGCACCGCTTGTGGCTACCGGCGCAGCACCCGCTGCTGGAGCACGACAGCATCAACTTGACGGATGTCGCCTGCGAGCCGTTGATCCAACTGAACGTCGATGAGATGGAGCGCAACGCCCAGCGCCTGTGGCGTGGCGCAGGCCTGCAACCGAAGATCACGTTGCGCACCGCCTCGACCGAAGCGGTACGCAGCCTGGTAGCGGCGGGACTGGGGGTGTCGATCCAACCGGACATGACGTACCGCCCTTGGTCACTGGAGGGCGACATCATCGAAGCGCGTCCGATCGCCGACCTCAACCAGACCCTCGACGTCGGGCTGGCCTGGCGCCGCGGCACGTCACGACCGGCGCTGGTCGATCCATTCCTGACCGTCGCCCGGGAGCAACCCCAGGGCGGACGCAAGCCATCTATTTAATCGAATGCAGACTTGAGTATTTAGAATTTGTCGACCCGGAGGCCGCGCACTAGTCTTGCGGCATCACCACGATCCCTGTGGGAGCGAGCAGGCTCGCTCCCACAGGTTCTGTGTTTCAACCGATAAAAAGAGAAATCGGACATGGCTGGCACGCAAACTCCACTGTGCACCGCGTTGCTGATCGATGGGGAGCTTGTCTCCGGCGAGGGATTTGTCGAGCCAATCCTCAACCCGGCCACCGGCGAGGTACTGGCCCATATCGCCGAGGCCAGCATCGAGCAGGTCGAGGCAGCGATCCTGGCCGCCCACCACGCCTTCGACGGATGGTCGCGCACCACCCCGCAACAACGCTCGAACCTGCTGCTGGAGATCGCCGGCGCCGTCGAAAAGCATGCCGATCACCTGGCCCGTCTCGAATCGCTGAACTGCGGCAAGCCATTGCACCTGGCGCGGCAGGACGACCTCAGTGCCACAGTGGATGTGTTCCGTTTCTTCGCCGGCGCCGTGCGCTGCCAGACCGGCCAGCTCAGCGGTGAGTACCTGCCCGGCTACACCAGCATGGTGCGTCGCGACCCTATCGGCGTGGTCGCGTCCATCGCCCCGTGGAATTACCCGATCATGATGGCCGCCTGGAAAATCGCCCCGGCCCTGGCCGCTGGCAATACCCTGGTGTTCAAGCCCTCGGAACACACGCCGCTGTCCATCCTCGCCCTGGCGCCACTGCTGGCCGAGATCCTGCCACGGGGTGTCATCAACGTCATCTGCGGAGGCGGCGAAGGGGTCGGCAGCCATCTGGTCAGCCATCCCAAGGTGCGCATGGTCTCGCTGACCGGCGATATCGTTACCGGCCAGAAAATCCTCCAGGCTGCGGCGAAAACCCTCAAACGCACGCATCTGGAGCTGGGAGGCAAGGCCCCGGTGATCGTCTGCAACGACGCCGACATCCAGGCGGTGGTCGATGGCGTGCGCACCTACGGCTATTACAACGCCGGCCAGGATTGCACCGCGGCCTGCCGGATCTACGCCCAGGGCGCCATTCACGACCGGCTGGTGGCCGAACTCGGTACGGCAGTCAGCAGCCTGCGTTTTGCCGGCAAACGCGACGCCGACAACGAAATCGGCCCGTTGATCAGCACCCGCCAGCGCGACCGCGTCGCCAGTTTCGTCGAACGCGCCCTCGGCCAACCGCACATCGAACGCATCACCGGCGCGGCGGTGCATTCCGGTGCCGGCTTCTATTACCAACCGACCTTGCTGGCCGGCTGCAAGCAAAGCGATGAAATCGTCCAGCGCGAAGTGTTCGGCCCGGTGGTCACCGTGACCCGCTTCGACGAACTCAGCCAGGCGGTGGATTGGGCCAACGATTCCGAATACGGCCTGGCATCCTCGGTATGGACCCAGAACCTGGACAAGGCGATGCAGGTGGCGGCGCGCCTGCAATACGGCTGCACCTGGATCAACAGTCACTTCATGCTGGTCAGCGAAATGCCCCACGGCGGCCTGAAGCGCTCGGGCTATGGGAAGGACCTGTCCAGTGACTCGCTCCAGGACTACAGCGTGGTACGCCACATCATGGCCCGTCACGGCCAGCATCTATAAACAGCACTACGCTGATAACAGGCCATCCATGGCGCTTCACCATTGAAAAACTGCCCCGACCATAATTAAAGCAAGAGGGATTCCCATGTACGCGCACAACACCGTATTGCTCAGTGCAATCACCCTGGCGCTGCTGACCAGCCTCAGCGTCCAGGCCGCCGAACCGCTCAAGACCGTTGGCAAGGGCGAAGGCCAGTTGGATATCGTGGCCTGGCCGGGTTACATCGAACGAGGCGAAAGCGACAAGGCCTACGATTGGGTGACCGGTTTCGAGAAGGAAACCGGCTGCAAGGTCAATGTGAAAACCGCCGCGACCTCCGACGAAATGGTCAGCCTGATGAGCAAGGGTGGCTACGACCTGGTCACGGCCTCGGGCGATGCTTCGTTGCGACTGATCGCCGGCAAGCGGGTGCAACCGATCAACACTGCATTGATCCCCAATTGGAAGAACCTCGATCCGCGCCTCAAGGACGCGCCGTGGTACGTGGTCAACCAGCAGACCTACGGCACGCCATATCAGTGGGGACCGAACGTGTTGATGTACAACACCAACGTATTCAAGCAGGCCCCCACCAGTTGGAGCGTGTTGTTCAGCGCCCAGGCCCTGCCCGATGGCAAGCCGAACAAGGGCCGCGTGCAGGCCTACGACGGTCCGATCTACATCGCCGATGCGGCGCTGTACCTCAAGACCGCCAAGCCCGAGCTGGGCATCAAGGATCCGTATCAACTCGACGAAGCCCAATACAAGGCCGTGCTGGAGCTACTGCGGGCCCAGCAACCGTTGATCCACCGCTACTGGCATGACACCACCGTGCAGATGAGTGACTTCAAGAACGAAGGGGTGGTGGCGTCCGGTGCCTGGCCGTATCAGGTCAATGGCCTGATCAACGAAAAACAACCGATCGCCTCGACCATTCCGAAAGAAGGCGCCACCGGCTGGGCGGACACCACCATGCTCCACGCCGAAGCCAAGCACCCCAACTGCGCCTACAAATGGATGGACTGGTCGTTGCAACCGAAGGTCCAGGGTGACGTGGCAGCATGGTTCGGCTCCTTGCCGGCAGTGCCTGCAGCGTGCCAGGGCAGCGAGCTGCTGGGGGCCGAAGGGTGCAAGACCAATGGCTTCGACCAGTTCGACAAGATCGCCTTCTGGAAAACCCCACAGGCCGAGGGCGGCAAGTTCGTGCCGTACAGCCGCTGGACCCAGGATTACATCGCGATCATGGGCGGGCGGTAAGGTCAGTCTCTCGCCACGAAAGTGGCGATGAACACTGCCTTTGTGGCGAGGGGATTCATCCCCGTTGGGCTGCGAAGCAGCCCCAAAGCAGTCTACTGAATTCACCTGACAAACCGAGTTGGTGGGATTCAGGGGCTGCTTCGCAGCCCAGCGGGGATGAATCCCCTCGCCACAGGACAGTGTTCCCATCATTGAAATTTCATGCCGCACCGCTTTATGGAGCACCGCCCCATGACACTCGCAGTCCAGTTCACCCAGGTTTCCCGTCAATTCGGCGAGGTGAAGGCCGTTGACCGGGTCTCCATCGACATCGAGGACGGCGAGTTCTTTTCCATGCTGGGCCCCTCCGGGTCGGGCAAGACCACCTGCCTGCGGCTGATTGCCGGTTTCGAACAGCCGAGCGCCGGTTCCATCCGCATCCATGGCGAGGAGGCCGCCGGGCTGCCGCCCTATCAACGGGACGTCAACACGGTGTTCCAGGATTACGCCCTCTTTCCCCACATGAACGTACGCGACAACGTGGCCTACGGCTTGAAAGTCAAAGGCGTCGCCAAGGCCGAGCGAATCAAACGTGCCGACGAAGCGCTGGAGATGGTGGCCCTGGGCGGCTATGGCGAACGCAAACCGGTGCAGCTCTCCGGCGGCCAACGCCAGCGCGTCGCCCTGGCCCGTGCGCTGGTCAATCGCCCGCGGGTCTTGCTGCTGGACGAACCCCTTGGCGCCCTCGACCTGAAGCTGCGCGAACAGATGCAAGGCGAATTGAAGAAACTGCAGCGCCAGTTGGGCATCACCTTCATTTTCGTCACCCATGACCAGACCGAGGCCTTGTCGATGTCCGACCGGGTGGCGGTGTTCAACAAGGGCCGCATCGAACAGGTGGATACGCCGCGCAACCTGTACATGAAACCGGCGACCACCTTCGTCGCGGAATTCGTCGGCACCTCCAACGTGATTCGTGGTGAACTGGCGCGGCAGCTGAGCGGTTATCCACAGCCGTTTTCGATCCGCCCGGAACACGTGCGTTTCGCCGAGGGCCCGTTGAGCGGCAATGAGATCGAAGTCCAAGGGCGGCTTCACGACATTCAATACCAGGGCAGCGCCACCCGCTACGAGCTGAAGCTGGAAAACGGCCAGATCCTGAACCTCAGTCAGGCCAACACTCAGTGGGCCGACAGCAGCGCTCAGCACCAGACCGGCCAGCAGCTCAGGGTCCGCTGGGCCCGCGAGGCGATGATTACCCTGCACGACACTGTCGGCGGCGAGGCCTGAGATGAATACACTGGCTCTCCCCCGGACACCTGCACCGGGTTCGCTGCGACGGTTTTCCAACCTGCTGTACCGACGGCCCAACCTGTACCTGTCGATGCTGCTGGTACCGCCGCTGATCTGGTTCGGCGCGATCTACCTGGGCTCGCTGCTGACCTTGCTGTGGCAAGGCTTCTACACCTTCGACGATTTCACCATGGCGGTCACGCCGGACCTGACCCTGGCGAATTTCGCGGCACTGTTCCAACCGTCGAACTTCGACATCATCCTGCGCACCGTGAGCATGGCCATCGCGGTGTCCATCGCCAGCGCCGTCGTCGCGTTTCCCATCGCCTATTACATGGCGCGCTACACCAGCGGCAAGACCAAGGCGTTTTTCTACATCGCGGTGATGTTGCCCATGTGGGCCAGCTACATCGTCAAGGCCTATGCCTGGACATTGTTGCTGGCCAAGGGCGGCGTGGCGCAGTGGTTCATACAGCACCTGGGCCTGGGGCCGGTGTTGCAGTTCGTGCTGGAAATCCCCGGCGTCGGCGGCAGCACGCTGTCCACTTCGCACCTGGGACGCTTCCTGGTATTCGTCTATATCTGGCTGCCGTTCATGATCCTGCCGATCCAGGCGTCCCTGGAGCGACTGCCGCCCTCGCTGCTGCAAGCCTCGGCGGACCTGGGTGCCAGGCCCCGCCAGACGTTCATGCAAGTGGTCCTGCCGCTGTCGGTCCCGGGCATCGCCGCCGGCTCGATCTTCACCTTCTCGCTGACCCTGGGGGATTTCATCGTGCCCCAGCTGGTGGGCCCGCCGGGCTACTTCGTCGGCAGCATGGTCTACGCCCAGCAAGGCGCCATCGGCAACATGCCCATGGCCGCCGCCTTCACGCTGGTGCCCATCGTGCTGATCGCCATTTACCTGTCTATCGTCAAGCGCCTGGGGGCTTTCGATGCACTCTGATTCTTCATCCCGGGCTTCATGGGGTTTGCGCATCGCGGCTTGGGGCGGGCTGGTGTTCCTGCACTTCCCGATCCTGATCATCTTCCTCTATGCCTTCAATACTGAGGATGCCGCGTTCAGCTTCCCGCCCCAGGGCATGACCCTGAAATGGTTCAGCGTGGCCTTCGCCCGTCCGGACGTGCTGGAGGCGATCAAGCTGTCGTTGCAGATCGCGACCATCGCCACACTGATCGCCATGGTGCTCGGCACGTTGGCCTCGGCAGCGCTGTATCGCCGCGACTTCTTCGGCAAGCAGGGCATCTCGCTGATGCTGATCCTGCCCATTGCCTTGCCAGGGATCATCACCGGCATTGCGTTACTGGCCACGTTCAAGACCCTGGGAATCGAACCGGGCATGTTCACCATCGTCGTCGGTCACGCGACCTTCTGTGTGGTGATCGTCTACAACAACGTCATCGCCCGGCTGCGCCGCACCTCCCACAGCCTGATCGAGGCCTCGATGGACTTGGGGGCGGATGGCTGGCAGACCTTCCGCTACATCATCCTGCCCAATCTTGGCTCGGCATTGCTGGCCGGCGGCATGTTGGCGTTCGCGCTGTCGTTCGACGAAATCATTGTCACCACCTTCACTGCCGGCCATGAACGCACCCTGCCGCTCTGGCTGCTCAACCAACTCAGCCGCCCCCGCGACGTGCCGGTGACCAACGTCGTCGCCATGCTGGTGATGCTGGTGACCATGCTGCCGATACTGGGCGCCTATTACCTGACCCGTGGGGGTGAGAGCGTGGCGGGGAGCGGGGGGAAATAGCGATGACCCCATGTGGGAGCGAGCCTGCTCGCGAAAGCGGTGCTCCAGTCAGTGCAAGGGTTGCCTGATGGAACGCCTTCGCGAGCAGGCTCGCTCCCACAAAAAACAACAACTTGAGAGGACATGGACATGCAAACCAAACTGCTGATCAACGGTCGCCTGGTGAATGGCGAAGGTCCTGGACAGGCCGTGTTCAATCCGGCGCTGGGTCGGGTGCTGGTGGAAATCAACGAAGCCAGCGAAGCCCAGGTCGACGCCGCCGTGCGCGCCGCCGATGACGCCTTCGACAGTTGGTCGCAGGTCCCACCCAAGGACCGTTCCCTGCTGCTGCTCAAACTGGCCGACGCCATTGAAGCCCATGGCGAAGAACTGGCGAAGCTGGAATCGGACAACTGCGGCAAACCCCTGAGCGCCGCCCTGAACGACGAGATTCCGGCCATTGCCGACGTGTTCCGTTTCTTCGCCGGCGCCAGTCGCTGCATGAACGGCTCGGCGGGGGGCGAGTACCTGCCGGGGCATACCTCGATGATCCGTCGCGACCCGGTGGGCGTCATTGCCTCCATCGCGCCCTGGAACTATCCACTGATGATGGTTGCCTGGAAAATCGCCCCGGCCCTGGCCGCCGGCAATACTGTTGTGCTCAAGCCGTCGGAACAGACGCCCCTGACGGCGCTGCGTCTGGCGGAACTGGCCTCGGAGATTTTCCCGGCGGGCGTACTCAACGTGGTGTTCGGTCGTGGGCAGACCGTCGGCCAGCCGCTGATCACGCACCCGAAAGTGCGCATGGTTTCGCTGACCGGCTCCATCGCCACCGGTTCGCACATCATTTCCAGCACCGCCGACAGCGTCAAACGCACCCACATGGAACTGGGCGGCAAGGCCCCGGTGATCATCTTCGACGACGCCGACATCGACGCCGCCGTGGAAGGCATCCGCACCTTCGGTTTCTACAATGCCGGCCAGGATTGCACCGCGGCCTGCCGCATCTATGCCCAGCGAGGTATCTATGAGCAGTTCGTCGAAAAACTCGGCGCCGCGGTGGGCAGCATCAAGTACGGCCTGCAATCCGCACCGGACACCGAGATGGGCCCGCTGATCACCGCCCAGCATCGCGACCGCGTGGCCGGGCTCGTCGAACGCGCCATCGCCCAGCCACATATCCGTTTGATCACCGGTGGCAAGGCCGTGGACGGCAACGGGTTCTTCTTCGAACCGACGGTACTGGCCGATGCCCAGCAGGACGATGAGATCGTGCGCCGGGAGGTCTTCGGCCCGGTGGTGTCCGTCACCCCGTTCCTCGATGAAGCGCAGGTGCTGGACTGGGCCAACGATTCGGATTATGGCCTGGCCTCATCGGTATGGACCCGAGACGTCGGTCGGGCCCATCGCCTGTCGGCACGCTTGCAATATGGCTGCACCTGGGTGAATACCCACTTCATGCTCGTCAGCGAAATGCCCCATGGCGGTCAGAAACATTCCGGGTATGGCAAGGACATGTCCATGTATGGGCTGGAGGACTACACGGTGGTGCGGCATGTGATGTTCAAACATTGATCCGAAGAGCCCATCACACCACGACCGGGCAACAAACCTGGTCGTGGTCAGGCGAGGGTCAGTAAGGCACTATCAATTCGACCGAGGGGAAATAGTTGCGGTAACGTTTGGCATCCCGGGTCAACAAAGTCAGGCCCTTCACAGCGGCATGGGCGCCAATGAAAAAATCGGCCAGTACATTAGTCTTTCCGCCACCTACCTTGCGATAGCGCACAAAAGCCTTGCCGGCCAAAAACAACGCCGGTCGAGGTATCTCCAGCATCAACAGACCCAGTTCAGTAACAGCCTCATCCAATGCTTCAAAAGTGGAAAAAGTCTGGGAGAGTTCGGCATAGACAATCGGGTTGATGGCGAGGTCATGGATCTGGGATTGGGCACGCAACTGCTGGATGGACCAGTCAGCCCAAACAGGGTCGTCTTCCAGAACATCAATCAACACGTTGGTGTCGACCAACACCATCAATCGTCACCTCGTAACAGCGCCATCAGCTCATCGGTGCGCCACTTGATATCCGCCTTGCCACGGGCAGCTTCGAAGCGATCGCGAACCGCTTTTTCTGCGGTTCGAGGCTTACCGGCCTGCAGCACCACTTCTCCCTGTGCGTTAACACTGAACTCGACCGCACAACCTGGAATCAGGTGCAACGCATCGCGAATGGGCTTGGGAATGGTGACCTGCCCCTTACTTGTCATTGTCGTCGACACTGTCTTCTCCTTCGATGTATTACCTCAACAAGAAAAGTAATACTTCAAGTACGAACCTGCAACCGCCGCTGATCGTAGGCAAACGCGCTTTGCCTCTTGGGAAAATGCGGCATTTCAAAACCGCGAAACACTCCTCATCGCATCCACCAGGTAACGCATGGCGATCCGGTCGTTTTCCGACAGCTCGCGGTAGCGTTCCACCAGTCGCAGTTCCTCCAGGCTAAGGCGCCGCGTCCGGCGCGCGTTGTGCAGGCATGGAAAGAGCCCCAGCATTTCGGCAATGCCCTGTAGTTTCGTCATGAACAGTGTCCTTGTGTACGTCGAATTGATTCCCGGAGCCTGCCGGGCCCGCGGACGGAACCCCTTTGCCAAGCTAAAGAATAGGGGCGATTCACACAGCGAGGAGGCAGTTTTAGAGTAATTAGTCAAAAAAATGCAGATGTCTCCGAGAAAAAAGAAATATCTGTAAGAAAATTTAACCAAGCCACGCTTTCCTTTCTCAGCCGTCGACGTATCCCCTATGATTTTGCGCCTCGGTGAACCGATCCGGTTATCAAGCATCTGTTCTAACGTTGTTTGGCCAAAGGCATGTCCGAACTCCTTTATCAGTTTTATCAGTCCTTGTTGCCAGGAACGGCTGGGGATTGTTTCGAGAAAGGTCGTATTTATGCATCGCAGGAATCTGCTCAAGGCCTCCATGGCTTTCGCCGCCTATACCGGGCTTTCGGCTTCGGGTCTCATGGCAGCACGGGCCTGGGCCGCCGATCAGACGGCAGACGGCGAAGCCCGCCCCTTCGACTTCAAGAACCTGAAGGACCAGGCCAAACGGCTGGCCGGGCAACGTTACGTCGACACCAAGCAAGTCTTGCCAGAAACATTGGCGATGATGTCGCCACTGCAGTTCAACGCGATCCGGTATGACGCCAACCATTCGTTGTGGAATGAGCTGGATGGCCAACTGGACGTACAGTTTTTCCACGTTGGCATGGGTTTCAAACAGCCGGTGCGCATGCACAGCGTCGATCCGAAGACCCGCCTGGCCCGTGAAGTGCACTTCCGCCCGGAGTTGTTCAACTACGAGAAAACCACGGTCAACACCGCGCAACTGAAGGGTGACCTGGGCTTCTCCGGGTTCCGGGCCTTCAAGGCGCCGGAGCTGGACCGGCACGACATCGTTTCGTTTCTGGGCGCCAGTTATTTCCGCGCCGTGGACGCCAGCGGCCAGTACGGGCTCTCGGCCCGCGGTTTGGCAATCGATACGTATGCCAAGCACCGCGAGGAGTTTCCGGACTTCACCCAGTTCTGGTTCGAAACCCCGGACAAGAACAGCACCCGTTTCGTGGTCTATGCCCTGCTCGACTCCCCCAGCGCCACCGGGGCCTACCGCTTTGACATCGATTGCCAGCCCACCCGGGTCGTGATGGAAGTCGACGCCCACATCAACGCTCGGACCGCCATCGAGCAACTGGGCATTGCGCCGATGACCAGCATGTTCAGTTGCGGCACCGTCGAGCGACGCATGTGCGACACCATTCACCCACAGATCCACGACTCCGATCGCCTGGCCATGTGGCGCGGCAATGGCGAATGGGTCTGCCGCCCGCTGAACAACCCCGCCACTCTGCAATTCAACGCCTTTGCCGACAAGAACCCGAAAGGCTTCGGCCTGGTGCAGACCGACCATAGCTTCGAGAGCTACCAGGACACCGTGGACTGGTACAGCAAGCGTCCAAGCCTGTGGGTCGAGCCGACAACGGCCTGGGGCGAAGGCTCTGTGGATCTGCTGGAAATTCCTACGACCGGCGAAACCTTGGATAACATCGTCGCGTTCTGGTCGCCGAAGAAACCGGTCGCGGCCGGCGACTCGCTGAACTATGGCTACAAACTCTACTGGAGCGCCCTGCCGCCGGTGAGCACCGAGCTGGCCCAGGTCCACGCGAGCCGTTCCGGGATGGGTGGTTTCATCGAAGGTTGGGCACCGGGCGAGCATTACCCGACCGTCTGGGCCCGACGCTTTGCAGTGGACTTCAGTGGCGGCGGTCTCGACCAGCTACCCCCTGGGACTGGCATCGAACCGGTGGTGACCTGCTCCCATGGCGAGGTGAAAGACTTCAACGTGCTGGTGGTGGATGCGATCAAGGGCTATCGCATCACCTTCGACTGGTACCCGACCGACGACCGCGTGGACCCGGTGGAAATGCGCCTGTTCATTCGCACCAAGGACCGGACCCTGAGCGAGACCTGGCTGTACCAGTACTTCCCGCCGGCGCCGGATAAGCGCAAGTATCCCTGATAGTTATTGGTCGTCCGGGCTGGCCCCATCGCGAGCAGGCTCGCTCCCACACAGTGATCTCATTGCATAGGGATTTCTTGGGGGAGCGAGCCTGCTCGCGATGAGGCCGGTGCAAGCAGAGAAAATTTCAACTAAAGAAAAGCCCCGGCCTGAACGACCGGGGCTTTGTTTTGACAGGAACAGTCAGTCCCGCAGATCGGACTCATGGATCGGCTGGTCCCGATGGGTCGCCCGCTGATACTGCGCCGGCCATATCGCCTTGCGCCCGCCCAGGTCATCATCGGCATGCAGCGCCCAGTACGGATCGCGCAACAACTCGCGGGCCAGGAAAATGATGTCAGCCTGACAGGTTCGCAGGATGTGCTCGGCCTGGGCCGGTTCGGTGATCATGCCAACGGTGCCGGTGGCGATTTCCGACTCCTTGCGCACTCGTTCAGCGAAGCGTGTCTGGTAACCCGGACCAGTGGGGATTTCCGCATTCGCCGCGGTACCGCCCGATGACACATCGATCAGGTCCACCCCCAGAGCCCTGAATCGCCGCGCCAGTTCAACGGTTTCATCAGGATTCCAGCCGTCCTCGACCCAATCGGTGGCCGAGACGCGCACGAACACCGGCAACTCCTGGGGCCATACGGCCCTGACCGCTTCGGTGACCTGCAGCACCAGCCGGATACGGTTCTCGAACGAACCACCATATTGATCGCGCCGCTGATTGCTCAACGGAGACAGGAACTGATGCAGCAGATAGCCGTGGGCCGCATGGACCTCGACCACCTTGAACCCGGCCGTCAAGGCGCGTCTGGCCGCCTCCACGAACGCCTGGATGACGCCGTTGATCTGTCCCTCGTCCAGTTGGGCCGGCTGGGTGTGCTGCGGATCGAAGGCAATCGGCGAGGGCCCCACCGGCACCCAGCCGCCATCCGCGGGTTTTACGCTGCCATGCTTGCCCAGCCAGGGCCGCCAGGTACTGGCCTTGCGCCCGGCATGGGCCAGTTGAATGCCTGGCACGGAGCCTTGGGCGGTGATGAAACGGGTGATGCGTTGCAGGGGTTCGATCTGTTCATCGTTCCACAGCCCCAGGTCCTGGGCGGTGATACGGCCGTCGGCGGTGACAGCGGTGGCTTCAGTGAATACCAGGCCGGCACCACCCACGGCACGACTGCCGAGGTGCACCAGGTGCCAGTCATTGGCCAGGCCATCGACGCTCGAATACTGGCACATCGGTGATACCGCGATGCGATTGGGCAGGGTCAATTGACGTACGGTATAGGGTTCAAGCAGCAGACTCATGGGGCACCTCTTCGAATCAGTGGGCAGGCTCCAGGTTCTGTTTGAAAAGTCGACGAGTGACAAAAGGTGCAGCACCCGCCCCCGCGGGCAAAGAAAATGGTCAAGACGTCACAAGGGCTATCAACCAGTGTTTAGAGCCTAGTCGACAACCTGGGATAAGGCAGGGTTCCGCGGTTAAAACAAGTTCGTGTGGCGAGGGGAAATCATCGCCTTGGCAAATCTGTGGGCCTACCGCGGCTCGATATGGGCAATCATCAACTGCACCGTTTCCTGGCCACGAAACTCGTTGAGGTCGAGTTTGTAGGCCAGTTCGACCCAGCGCACGGTCGGGTTCGGCCAGACATCGCGGTCGATGCCAAAGGCGATGCCATCGAGCTTCACCGAACCGCACTCGCTCTTGAGTACCACCTTCAGGTGTCGTTCGCCCACCACCCGCTGCTCGACCAACTGGAACACACCGTGGAACATCGGCTCCGGAAAATGCTGGCCCCAGGGGCCGGCATGGCGCAGGGCCCGGGCCAGTTCCAGGTGGAATTCTTCCACCGCCAGGGTGCCATCCGACAGCAGGCGTCCGGTCAGGTCTTCTTCACGCAACTGCCTGCGCACTTCCGCGTCGAACGCCTCGGCGAACAATGGGAAGTTCGCCTCGGGCAATGACAACCCTGCCGCCATGGCATGACCGCCGTACTTGGTGATCAGGGTCGGATGCTGCGCCGCCACGACACTCAGGGCGTCGCGAATATGAAAGCCCTGCACCGATCGGCCAGAGCCCTTGAGCATGCCGTCTCCGGCGTCGGCAAAGGCAATGGTCGGACGGAAGTAACGCTCTTTCATACGGGAGGCGAGGATGCCGATGACGCCTTGGTGCCACTGCGGATCGAACAGGCACAGACCGAACGGCATCGATTCCACCGGCAGCTCCTTGAGCTGGGCCAGCGCCTCACGCTGCATGCCCTGCTCGATGGATTTGCGGTCCTGGTTCATGCCATCCAGTTGCGCGGCCATCTCCCGGGCCAATGCCGCGTCATCGGTGAGCAGGCATTCGATGCCCAGGCTCATGTCGTCCAGGCGCCCCGCCGCATTCAGGCGCGGACCCAGGATGAACCCGAGGTCGGTGGAGGTAATGCGCGAATGATCGCGCCGGGCCACTTCCAGAATGGCCTTGATGCCAGGGCGCGCACGCCCGGCGCGAATGCGCTCAAGGCCCTGATGCACGAGAATCCGGTTGTTGGCGTCCAGGGGCACCACGTCGGCCACGCTGCCCAGGGCCACCAGGTCCAGCAACTCGCCGATGTTCGGCTGCGGTTTGCTGGCGTACCAACCCAGGCTGCGCAACCGCGCGCGCAGGGCCATCAGCACGTAGAAAATCACCCCGACACCCGCCAGCGCCTTGCTCGGGAATTCACAGCCCGGCTGGTTCGGATTGACGATGGCATCGGCCGCCGGCAATTCGGTGCCCGGCAAGTGGTGGTCGGTCACCAGCACCTTGAGCCCTGCCGCTTTCGCCGCCGCCACGCCTTCCACGCTGGAAATACCGTTGTCCACCGTGATCAGCAGTTGCGGCTCGCGGGTCAGGGCGACTTCGACGATTTCCGGGGTCAGTCCGTAGCCGTAATCGAAGCGATTGGGCACCAGATAATCGACATGGGCCGCCCCCAGCAGGCGTAGCCCCAACAGGCCCACGGTGCTGGCCGTGGCGCCGTCGGCATCGAAGTCGCCGACGATCAGGATCCGTTGGCGCTGCTCCAGGGCCACCACCAGGAGATCCACCGCCGCATCGATGCCCTTGAGCTGCTGGTAGGGAATCAGGCGCGCCAGGCTCTTGTCCAGTTCGGCCTCGGACTGCACGCCACGCGCCGCGTACAGGCGGGTCAGCAGAGGGGGCAAGTCACCGAGGAACGGCAGGGTGTCGGGGAGCTGGCGGGGTTCTATGCGCATGGGGTGACGGACATTCTTCTATGGGTCATTGAAACTATCGGCAAAAGAGCTGCATGTGGGAGCGAGCCTGCTCGCGATAGCGCTGTGTCAGTCTCTGGGTAGCGAGATGATCCACCGCTATCGCGAGCAGGCTCGCTCCCACAGGAATCAACCGCGCTCGCCCAGCAACCACTGCAGCTGAACTTCATGCTGGCCACGGTCGTCGGTCACGAACATCGTCCCCTCGCTGATCATCACATCCCACTTGATCACGCGAGGCATGTCCTGGGCCAGGGTTTCCAGCACGTCCTGGGGCACCGCGGCGATGTTAACGTTCTTCAGGCCTTTCACCGCCGGGATCACCTTGCCCTCCCAGACCCGCAGGCTGCCATAAGCCAATAGGCTGGTGCGTTCGGTACGACGCGAACACCAGGTCAGGCGATCGACGTCAGGCTGACCGACTTCAATCCAATGCAGCACGCGGTCATCCAGGCTTTTTTCCCACAGTGCCGGTTCATCGACGTCTGACAGACCGCGACCAAACGACAGCAGCTCGTTGTACCAGAGTGCGTAGGCCAACAGCCGCACGGTCATGCGCTCCTCGGTTTCCGAAGGATGGCGGGCAATGGTCTGCTTCACATTCTCGTAGACATTGCGGTCGAGGTCGGTGAGGTTCAGTTCAAACTTGTAGGTCGTGGACGGCTGGGCCATGAACGGGCTTCTTGATACGTGGAAAGGCGGCAAGTCTAACCGATGAAACGGCAAATCCACGAATTGCCGACCATCAACCTGCGGCGACTGGCGCTGGCCTATGATAAAACCCTCCATTCGTTCCGTTTTGTCCTACAGGATCTTTCATGTCGCTCACAGCCAAACCCCTTGCCGGGGTCAAAGTCATCGAACTCGGCACGTTGATCGCCGGGCCTTTTGCCTCGCGGATCTGTGCAGAATTCGGTGCCGAAGTGGTCAAGGTCGAGTCGCCTGACGGCGGCGACCCGCTGCGCAAGTGGCGCAAGTTGTATGAAGGCACTTCCCTGTGGTGGTTCGTCCAGGCGCGTAACAAGAAATCCCTGACCTTGAACCTGAAACACCCCGACGGTCTGGCGATTCTGAAGCAGCTGATTGGCGAGGCCGACATCCTGATCGAGAACTTTCGTCCCGGCGTACTGGAAAAACTCGGCCTGGGCTGGGATGTGCTGCACGCGCTGAACCCGAAACTGGTGATGGTGCGTCTCTCCGGTTTCGGCCAGACCGGACCGATGAAAGATCAGCCCGGGTTTGGTGCAGTGGGCGAATCCATGGGCGGCCTGCGCTACATCACCGGGTTCGAAGACCGCCCACCGGTGCGCACCGGGATTTCCATCGGTGACTCCATTGCCGCCCTCTGGGGCGTGATCGGCGCGCTGATGGCCCTGCGTCACCGCGAGGTCAACGGCGGCAGCGGACAAGTGGTGGACGTGGCGTTGTACGAGGCGATATTCGCCATGATGGAAAGCATGGTGCCGGAGTTCGACGTGTTCGGTTTCATCCGCGAGCGCACCGGCAATATCATGCCTGGCATCACCCCCTCGTCGATCCACACCAGCGCCGATGGCAAGCATGTGCAGATTGGTGCCAATGGCGACGCGATCTTCAAGCGTTTCATGCAGATCATCGGCCGTGACGACCTGGCCAATGACCCGCAACTGGCCAGCAATGACGGCCGTGACAGCCGCCGTGACGAGTTGTACGGCGTCATCGATCGCTGGGTCAATTCACTGCCGCTCGATACCGTTATCGAACAGTTGAACCGGGCCGAAGTACCGGCCAGCCGGATCTTCAGCGCCGAAGACATGTTCAGCGACCCACAATTCCTGGCCCGTGAAATGTTCCTGCAAGCCAAACTGCCGGACGGCAAGGCGTTCAAGATGCCAGGCATCGTGCCAAAACTGTCCGACACGCCGGGCAGCGCCGAATGGGTCGGGCCAACGCTTGGAGAACACAATGCCCAGGTGCTTGGCGAGCTTGGCTACGATGCGCAGCAAATCGCTCGCCTGCGCACGGAGGGGGCGATTTAAACGGTTCGAACGTGAAACCGTCCGTCGAGGTATTTCCACGCTGGGCAGGTAAACGGCAGGCAAAAAGAAACCCCGAGAAGTGGGGAGACGACTCGGGGTTAAACGTGACCATTCGAGGTCCGTGCAACAAGCGACAAGCACCGGAGCACAATGCTTGATCTTGTTGGTAAAAGGTCTGACTCACCAGGTGGTAGGAAGGTTCCCACAACCTGCCATTCAATTCGCGGCGGTCATGACCTTGTCACGCGCCACATTACGCAGTGCCGCGATCACACAGGGCTCCAGGCGCCCCTCGGCGATCAATACATCTCGATGCAGACCATCGACCACGTCCGTCAGTTGACGCTTATCGGTCAACTGCGCCTGATTGAACACCCGCTCAACCATGATGGCTCCAGAAGCATTCTTCAGCGTCACCAGGCATTCGCCAGTGGCGCCGGAGGGGGTCAGCGTGACCTGATACGGGCTCAAAGCCTCACCCAGCAATAGGCTGATACTTTCCATTCGATCACCCTTCAATAGTCCGAAAACAACTGCATGTGCACATTAAGTGACCGTGGGCCGCAGCAGAAAGTTCGTCAGCGTACCGAACCGGCGTCCCCCGAACCTGTTCAACCGAGCATGCGCGTTCAATATGACAGAGAAACAACAGCCTTCGCGGGCAGCCGCGTTTGTCATGCGCCTGCATCAGGCCAGGAGCCTTTGCGAGCGCCGCCAACGCCGCCCCGCGTCGCTCCAGCCCCCCAAGAGACCTCGCAACTGTCCATCGGCACCGTAGAACGGCACCGACCAATGGTAGATATCCCGTAATCCACTGTTGAACATCACCTGGCGGTCGCTGAAGCGGGACTGCCCTGTTCGCAACTGCTCCATCATCTCCCCATGCAGCAACTCGGCCGTGGTCGCCGGAAACGTGGGAGAGTCGGTCAAGCGTGTGCCGCGCAGCTTTTCGAAGCGGGTCGCGAACTGTTCTTCATAGCTCTTGTTGCACATGAGCAGACGCCCTTCCAGATCTCGGATGAAAATCGGATCGGGAATGGCGTCCATCAAGGCTTTCTGGAGCATCAACTGGTCGTTGAGGACCGCTTCGGCCTTGTGGCGTTGATCGATCTGTATCTGCAGGCGTCGGCTCCACAGCAGCGACAGAAGGCCGGATACCCCGAGCACGACGACACACCAGTAACCCCATTGGGACACTCGCAGCCAAAGCGAGGGCGCCTTGCTGGGAACGACACCCGCCATCCACTTGGAACGCAGGGCACGCATTTCCTCGGCCGGAAACGCTTCCAGTGCCTTGTTCAGGATACTCAGCAGCGGCAGTAGATCCTGACGTACAGCCAGATAGTCCGGTTCCCACTTGCCATCAAGATTTTTTCCTACCTTCAACTGTCCCGCCGGATAGAGATGCACTCCGGTTTCGTTTTCGATGGTGGCATGGGCTTCCCCACTTTCCACCAGCGCCCTCGCCTCCGCGTAGGTCTTGACCGTGCGCAGCTCGACGGTGGGGTGATCACGGCGTATCTCCGTCTCCAACGCATGCCGTGCCGGCAGCGCCAGGACCTTCCCCTTCAGCTGTTCCAGCGAATGGAGCGCCGGCTCCCCGTCGCGACCGACGAATACCCAGCCGGAACCGCCAAATGCGTGACTGAAGTTGAGGAAATCCCGGCGTTCGTCGTTCATCGCCATGGTGGTCGTCATGTCGGCCTCGCCCCGCTCCAGCATCGCCAGCAATTGGTCGGGAGAGAACGACTCCCGGTGCACGAACTCGAGGCCCGTCATGCGTGCAATGCGCAGGAGAATATCGTTGTTCAGCCCGTTCCACTGCCCACGTTCATTCTTGAACAGGTACAACGGAAATTGCATCGAGGCCACGACGACCCTGGGGTGCTCCTGGATCCACTGCAACTCCTGAGCGTCCAGTACCAGCCGCTCGCCGGATTGGAACGGTGGCGCTTCAAAGGCTGCCAGTTGTGCCGCCCCGCCCCATTGCATCCAGCACATCAAGGCCAGCCCTGTCATCCAGCTCAGCGCTGGTTTGCATTTGATAAAAAACAACATCTGCATTTCCTTCGAGATGACTCGCCCGTCCCTCCAAGGGGCGAAAACCCGATCATTTTGGCATGCAGAAACAAGAAAGCCCGTCAGGAGACGGGCTTCAAAATGTGACAGGTTTCAGCGATCAGAGGGGCTTGCCGCGGTTGCCATGCTGACTGACAAAGGCCTGTACGGCTTTCAGGTCATTAGGCAGCACTGTGCAGCGCTCTTCTCTCTCAAACAAATCCGAAAGATGTGCAGGTAGTTCAAGCGCTTTTCCTACACCTGCTTTCTCCACCGCTTCCGGGAACTTGACCGGGTGAGCCGTCCCCAGAATCACCATGGGGATGTCCAGGCTGCGGCGGCACTCACGGGCAGCCCTCACGCCGATGGCGGTGTGCGGGTCGAGCAACTCGCCGCTCTGCCCGAACACCTCGGCAATGGTTTCGCAGGTTTGCGCGTCGTCCACCGCCAGGGAGTCGAACAGCTTGCGGGCTTCGGTCCAGCGCTCGGCCTCGACGCTGAAACCACCGCCCTGGCGGAAACTGTCCATCAGGCCGGCAATCGCCGCGCCGTTGCGACCATGCAGGTCGAACAACAGGCGCTCGAAGTTCGACGACACCATGATGTCCATGGAAGGCGACAGTGTGGCGTGGAGGGTTTCCTTGACGTACTGGTTGCCGCTCATGAAGCGGTGCAGGATGTCGTTGCGGTTGGTGGCGACGATCAGTTGATTGATCGGCAGGCCCATGTTGCGCGCCAGGTAGCCGGCAAAGATGTCACCGAAGTTGCCGGTGGGCACCGAGAACGACACCGAACGGGCCGGACCGCCCAATTGCAGGGCTGCGTGGAAGTAATAGACGATCTGGGCCATGATCCGCGCCCAGTTGATCGAGTTCACTGCCACCAGCCGCGTGCCCTTGAGGAAGCCCTGGTCGGCGAAACTGGCCTTGACCATTTCCTGGCAGTCATCGAAGTTGCCTTCGATGGCGATGTTGTGGATGTTATCACCGAAGATCGTCGTCATTTGCCGGCGCTGCACTTCCGAGACACGGTTGTGCGGATGCAGGATGAAGATGTCGACGTTCTCACAGTGCTTGCAGCCTTCGATGGCGGCCGAACCGGTGTCGCCGGAGGTTGCACCGACAATGACCACGCGCTCGCCACGCTTTTGCAGCACGTAGTCCAGCAGACGACCGAGCAATTGCAGGGCGAAGTCCTTGAATGCCAGGGTCGGGCCGTGGAACAGCTCCATCACCCATTCGTTACCGTTGAGCTGACGCAGCGGGGCAATGGCGTTGTGGGAAAAGACGCCATAGGTCTCTTCCAGGATCTTTTTGAAGTCGGCGTCCGGGATGCTGCCGGTGACGAACGGACGCATGACCCGGAAGGCCAGCTCGTGATACGGCAGGCCGGCCCAGGAGGCAATTTCTTCCTGGGTGAAACGCGGCAGGTTTTCCGGCACATAGAGGCCGCCGTCCGTGGCCAGGCCGGCCAGCAGGACATCTTCGAAATTCAGGGCCGGTGCCTGGCCGCGGGTGCTGATATAGCGCATAAGGGCAAACCTTCGGTTTGAGCTTCGAGCTTCAAGCTACAAGCTACGAGTGAAAGCCGATCCGCTTTCAACCCGTAGCTTGTGGCTTGCCGCTTGCAGCTGAATTAATTCAGATGTTCGACGCGGATACGGACCACAGGGCCTACCACGTCCTGGAGCGCTTCCAGCGCTGCAATCGCGTCGTTGATACGCTGCTCGACCACGCGGTGGGTCAGCAGAATCATCGGCACCAGGCCGTCGTGTTCCTCGACTTCCTTCTGCATGATCGACTCGATGTTGATGCCGCGCTCCGACAGGATGCTTGCCACCTGGGCCAGTACACCTGGGTGGTCCTTGGCCTGGATGCGCAAGTAGTAGGCACTTTCGCACGCTTCGATCGGAAGAATCGGATGAGCCGACAGCGAGTCCGGCTGGAACGCCAGGTGCGGCACACGGTTTTCCGGGTCGGAAGTCATGGCACGCACCACGTCCACCAGGTCGGCCACGACCGACGAGGCGGTCGGTTCCATGCCGGCGCCAGCGCCGTAGAACAGGGTCGAGCCAGAGGCGTCACCGTTGACCATCACGGCGTTCATCACACCGTTGACGTTGGCGATCAGGCGATCGGCCGGGATCAGGGTCGGATGCACGCGCAGCTCGATACCACTGGCGGTGCTGCGGGCAACCCCCAGGTGCTTGATGCGGTAGCCCAGGGCTTCGGCGTAGTTCACGTCAGCGGTGGTCAGTTGGGTGATGCCTTCGGTGTAGGCCTTGTCGAACTGCAGCGGGATACCAAAGGCGATGGACGCCAGGATCGTCAGCTTGTGCGCCGCATCGATGCCTTCCACGTCGAACGTCGGGTCGGCCTCGGCGTAACCCAGGGCCTGGGCTTCGGTGAGCACGTCCTCGAAGGTCCGGCCCTTCTCGCGCATTTCGGTGAGGATGAAGTTACCGGTGCCGTTGATGATACCGGCGACCCAGTTGATGCGGTTGGCCGACAGGCCTTCACGGATGGCCTTGATCACCGGGATGCCACCGGCCACGGCGGCTTCGAACGCCACGATCACACCCTTTTCACGGGCCTTGGCGAAAATTTCGTTACCGTGCACGGCGATCAGTGCCTTGTTGGCGGTGACCACGTGCTTGCCGTTCTCGATGGCCTTGAGCACCAGCTCACGGGCCACGGTGTAGCCGCCCATCAGCTCGATAACGATATCGACCTCAGGGTTGGCCGCCACGGCGAATACATCGTTGGTAATCGAAATACCGGTCGTCTGGAACTGAGGCTTTGGCGTACGCATGGCAATTTGTGCCACTTCGATTCCACGCCCGGCACGGCGGGCAATCTCCTCGGCGTTACGCTGAAGTACGTTGAAGGTGCCGCCACCGACGGTACCTAACCCACAGATGCCTACTTTGACCGGATTCACTCTTGACTCCCCATGAAACGGCCGACACAAGGTCGGCCGTGAAATACAGCCGCGCAGCAACGCGGCTCTGCGTTTAACGGCCCGACGAAGGTTTTCGTCGAGCCATGCTCTTCATCAGCACATGGCCCATGATTATTTCGCGCCGAGGGCCAGTTTGGCGACTTGCGGCGCCGGCTGGTAGCCCGGAATTACCTGACCATCCGCCAAAACAATTGCCGGCGTACCGTTCACGCCTATTGACTGACCCAGGGCAAACTGCTTGGAAACCGGGTTATCGCACTTGGCGGCCTTGATTTCCTTGCCATCGACCATCTTGTCCATGGCCGCTTTCTTGTCCTTGGAGCACCACACGGCCTGCAATTGCTCATCGCCCGGCGAGCCCAGGCCCTGGCGCGGGAACGCGACGTAGCGCACTTCGATGCCGCGCTTGTTCAGCTCCGGCACTTCGGCGTGCAGCTTGTGGCAGTACGGACACGTGGTGTCGGTGAACACCGTGATGTGGGACTTGGTCTCGCCCACCGCCGGGTAGACCACGGTCTCGGCAACGGGAATACCATTGATCAGCTTGGAAACGCCCTGGCGCTCGGTCAGCTCGGTGAGGTTGACCGGCTTGCCGTCCTTGAGCTCGAACAGGTTGCCCTGGACGATGTACTGACCGTCGGCGCTGGCATAGAGCACGCGGCTGCCCTTGAGCTTGACTTCATACAGGCCGGCCATCGGGCTGGCGGAGATGGCTTCGATCGGTACTTCGAGCTGAAGGTTTTCCAGGCTCTTGCGAATAGCCTTGTCCGCCGCGTCGTCGGCGATGGCAAAGGTGCTGGCCAACGCAATGGCAGCGGCGGTGAACATCTGGATCAAACGCATGGGAACTCCTGAGGCGAACAAATGGGACGGAGAACGCCAACCCGCAGATCCGGTTCCGGCCGCCCACTGTGCAAACCGGCCAAGCCTACCACATAAGGCCGGCGGGGCCGAATGCCGTTGATGCAAGGCATTGGCGGTGCGTTTTTTGTGGGAGCGGGGCTTGTGGGAGCAAGGCTTGCCCGCGATGAACGATAACGCTGTTCATCCGATGCACTGCGGTGTGGCCATCGCGGGCAAGCCTTGCTCCCACAGCAGATCTCGGCGGACCATCGAGGCGGTGAAAACCCCATAACGCTGTGGGGCGGTGCATCTCTCCCTCAACCCCGCGGATGATGCCTGACGTGCAGTTCCTGCAACCGCGCCCGGGCGACATGGGTGTAGATCTGGGTGGTGGACAGGTCGCTGTGGCCCAGCAGCATCTGCACCACCCGCAGGTCGGCACCGTGGTTGAGCAGGTGCGTGGCAAAGGCGTGGCGCAAGGTGTGGGGCGATAGGGATTTGCCGATCCCGGCGACCTTGGCCTGGTGCTTGATGCGGTGCCAGAACGTCTGGCGAGTCATCTGATCGCCGTTACGGCTCGGGAACAATACGTCGCTGGGGCGACCACCCAGCAGTTCATGGCGACCGTCACGCAGGTAGCGCTCGACCCAGACGATTGCTTCCTCGCCCATCGGCACCAGACGTTCCTTGCTGCCCTTACCCATCACCCGCAAGACCCCCTGGCGCAGGTTGACCTGCTCCAGCGTCAGGCTGATCAACTCGGTGACGCGCAAGCCGCAGGCGTACAGGACCTCCAGCATGGCTCGGTCACGCTGGCCGATGGCTTCGCTGAGGTCCGGCGCCGCCAACAGTGCCTCCACATCGGCTTCGGACAGGGATTTGGGCAGCGGGCGCCCCAACTGGGGCATCTCCACCCGCAAGGTCGGATCCACCGCAATCAGTTTTTCCCGCAGTAAATAACGATAGAACCCACGCACCCCGGAGAGAAATCGTGCGGTTGAGCGCGGTTTGTAGTTCTGCTCCAGGCGCCACGCCAGGTGATCGAGGATCAGCTCCCGTCCGGCATTGGCCAGTTCCAGGTTCTTCTCCTGCAACCAACCGTTGAACAGCGCCAGGTCGCTGCGATAAGCGTCACGGGTATTGTCGGAAAGCCCCTTCTCCAGCCACAGGGCGTCGAGAAACTGGTCTATCAGCGGATGATCGATGGCTGGCATAAACACTCTTGGCGGATGCGCATGCACGCTGCATTCATACGATAAAGAAAGTACGCAGGGTGCTCAAAGAGCAAATCGCAGGCAACAAAAAAGCAGCCCTCAGGCTGCTTTTTTTTGCATCGGAAGCTGGACTCAGGCCAGTTTTTCCTTGATGCGAGCTGCTTTACCGGACAGGTCACGCAGGTAGTACAGCTTGGCTTTACGCACGTCACCGCGACGCTTCACAGCCATGCTGTCGATTTGCGGGCTGTAGGTCTGGAAAGTACGCTCTACGCCAACACCGTTGGAGATTTTACGAACGGTGAAAGCACTGTTCACGCCACGGTTACGCTTGGCGATAACGACGCCTTCGAACGCTTGCAGACGGGAACGGTCACCTTCCTTCACTTTCACCTGAACGACAATGGTGTCGCCCGGGGCAAAGGTAGGGATTTCTTTGGTCATCTGCTCTGCTTCGAGTGCAAGGATGATTTTGTTAGTCATGCTGTGCTCCTAAGGCAAGTCTCGGACTTACCATCGATACGTTGTTAACTATCGTCCCGCTCGCGGATGTATTCCTCGAGCAGCTTCTTCTCTTCTCCAGAAAGCGAGCGGCTTTCCAGAAGATCGGCGCGTCGTTCCCAGGTCCGACCAAGGGACTGCTGTAAACGCCAACGCCGGATGTGCGCGTGGTTGCCACTTAGCAACACGTCGGGAACACGCTGATCCGCATACACCTCCGGTCGGGTGTAGTGCGGGCAATCCAGCAGACCATCCGTAAAGGAATCTTCCTCAGCGGAATCCGCATGCCCTAAAGCTCCAGGCAGCAGTCGTGTAACCGCGTCGATCAGGACCATCGCCGGCAGCTCGCCGCCAGACAGTACATAGTCGCCAACCGACCACTCTTCATCGACATGAGCTTCAATGAAACGCTCGTCAATGCCTTCATAACGACCGGCAATCAGGATCAATGCATCCGAATTCGCCAGTTCGCGTACCGCCGACTGAGTCAGCTGGCGGCCTTGGGGCGACAGGTAGATCACCTTCGCACCCTCCCCGGCTGCCGCCCTGGCCTGAACCAGCGCATCTTCCAGGGGCTTGATCTTCATCACCATGCCCGGACCACCGCCAAACGGGCGATCGTCCACAGTGTGATGCCGATCCGTGGTGTAGTCCCGCGGATTCCAACAGGTCAGTTGCAACAACCCCTGTTTCACCGCGCGGCTGGTTATGCCGTACTCGCTGATGGCGGAAAACATCTCGGGAAACAATGTGATGACTTCAACGCGCAAATTGGCCACGTTCAGAAATCCGCATCCCATTCCACCTTCATCTCGCCTGCCTCCAGGTCAACGGCCAACACACACTGCTCCGTATAGGGCAACAAGCGTTCGCGATCATCCAGGCTGCCGACGCAAGGCTTTACCACCATGACATCGTTCGAACCGGTCTCGAGCAGGTGATCGATTTTCCCGAGCAATTGCCCAAGGTGGTCGATGACCTTCAGACCCACCAGCTGGTACCAGTAGTACTCGCCGTCGGTCAGTTCAGGGAACAGGTTGCGCGGCACGCAGATCTCATAACCGGCCAGAAGACGCGCTTCTTCACGATCATCGAGACCCTTGAGCTTTGCGACCAGGAACTTGTCGTTCCCGCGTCCGCTGACCAGCTCAACCTGTTTCACGCTGCCTTCGCGCTTGAGCGTCCAGGCTTTGTAGTCCAACAGGTTCTTGATCGGATCAGTAAAGGAATACACCTTCACTTCGCCGCGAACGCCATGTACAGAATAGATTTTGCCGACAACGATCAGATCATCAGCATCTTTTGGCGTCGCGTTCATATTGCTCAGGCCGCAGCCTTAGCCGATTCCTTCAACAACTGAGCAACGCGCTCAGAAGGTTGTGCACCAACGCTCAGCCAGTAGGCAACGCGCTCTTGGTTCACGGACAGACGAACTTCCTGACCACGGGCGATAGGGTTGAAGAAACCAACCTGCTCTTTGTGGGAACCGTCACGCGGGTTGCGGCTGTCGGTTACGGTCAGGTGGTAAAACGGGCGCTTTTTGGAGCCGCCAAGGGCAAGACGGATTGTTAGCATGTGAACATCGTTCCTGTAGTCGGTGCTGCAAATCTAAATGCACAGCGGGCATGGGTGCCCGAAAGGCCGCATATTCTAAGGAATATCCAGACTTTTGCAAATGACTTTTTCCGGCGAGTGCCGGGCTGCCATTCAGATCTGCGACGATCAGCGCCCGCGAATGACGGGTTGGCTGGGGATCCCACGTCCCCGTGGGTTGCACCGGCATGACTGCCGGTGCCTGGATTCTTACATCTTGGGCATGCCGCCGCCGGGCAACATACCGCCCATGCCGCGCATCATCTTGGCCATCCCACCCTTGGTGGAGAACTTCTTCATCATCTTCTGCATCTGCTTGTGCTGCTTGATCAAGCGACCGATGTCCTGCACCTGGGTGCCGGAACCCATGGCGATACGGCGCTTGCGCGAACCGCTGATCAGGTCAGGGTCGCGGCGCTCGGCCGGGGTCATGGAGTTGATGATGGCTTCCATCTGCTTGAACTGCTTTTCAGCCGCGCCCTGGGCGTTGCCCATCTGCGCCAGGTTCACGCCGCCGATGTTCGGCAGCTTGTCCATGAGCCCGCCGAGGCCGCCCATGTTCTTCATTTGTTGCAGCTGGTCGCGGAAGTCTTCGAGGTCGAAGCCCTTGCCCTTCTTTAATTTCTTCGCAAGCTTGTCGGCTTTTTCCTTGTCGAGGGTCTGCTCGGCCTGCTCGATCAGGCTGAGCACGTCGCCCATGCCCAGGATGCGCGATGCGATGCGCTCAGGGTGGAACGGCTCGAGCGCTTCGCTCTTCTCGCCCATACCGATGAACTTGATCGGCTTGCCAGTGATGGCCCGTACCGACAGCGCGGCACCGCCACGGGCGTCACCGTCGACCTTGGTCAGGATCACGCCGGTCAGTGGCAGCGCATCGCCAAAGGCCTTGGCGGTGTTGGCCGCGTCCTGGCCGGTCATGGCATCGACCACGAACAGGGTTTCCACCGGGTTGACCGCGGCATGCAGCGCCTTGATCTCGCCCATCATCTCTTCATCGATGTGCAGGCGACCGGCGGTGTCGACGATGACCACGTCGATGAACTTGAGCTTCGCTTCCTTGATGGCCGCCTGGGCGATGTCCACCGGCTTCTGGCTCAGGTCGGACGGGAAGAACGTCACGCCGATGTCGTTGGCCAGGGTTTCCAGCTGCTTGATCGCCGCCGGACGGTAGACGTCCGCGGACACCACCATCACCGACTTCTTCTTGCGCTCCTTGAGCAGGCGCGCCAGCTTGCCGGCGGTGGTGGTCTTGCCCGCGCCCTGCAGACCGGCCATCAGCACCACCGCGGGCGGCACGGCGCTCAGGTTCAGGTCTTCGTTGGCGGCGCCCATCAGGCTTTCGAGTTCGGCCTGGACGATCTTCACGAACGCCTGGCCCGGCGTCAGGCTGCGCGACACTTCGGTGCCGACGGCGCGTTCCTTGACCGAATTGACGAAGTCCTTGACCACCGGCAGGGCGACGTCGGCTTCGAGCAACGCCATGCGCACTTCGCGCAGGGTGTCTTTGATGTTGTCCTCGGTCAGCTTCGCCTTGCCGGTGACATGGCGCAGCGTCTGCGAGAGACGGTCGGTTAGGTTTTCAAACATGCGCGATCCTTTCAGGCCCGTATGAGGCCGGGATAATGGCGGCCCAGACCGTGAAAAATGTGCTCGGCGAGCCTGCGGCGTGGGCAGGTCGCGGATTATAGCGAAGAAGCGTGCCGCGTACACCTCGCGGCGGTCTTTCGTGCAGGATGGGTTCTATGCCAAACTCAGCGCCTTTCGGGCTTGCCTAACAGGATTTATGCTCCCCTTGTCACCCAGCTTGCTTGCCTCCCTCGCCGCCGCTTGCCTTTATGCCGCTGCGACCCTCTATCAAGGCACCCGCCTGGCCACCGGTGCCAAGGCGAACAAACGCCTGCTGGTCACGCTCGGCGTGCTGGCGGTGCTTGGCCACGCGGCCAGCCTTTATACCCACCTGATGACACCGATTGGCCTGGGCCTGGATTTTTTCAACGCCGCCAGCCTGATCGCCGTCGCGGTGATCGCCCTGACACTGCTGGCCTGCTCGCGCATCCCGGTGGAAAACCTGCTGGTGCTGCTCTTCCCGCTGGGGCTGGCAACGGTGCTCCTGGCGCAGTTCGCGCCGTCGGGCACGGTGCAGGTTATCGACGAAGAGCCGGGCATCCTCGCCCACATCCTGTTGTCGGTCCTCGCCTATGGCCTGTTCACCATCGCAGTATTCCAGGCCTTGCTGCTGCTGGTGCAGGACCATCAGCTCAAGAACAAGCACCCGTCCGGACTGATCCGCAACTTTCCGCCGCTGCAGACCATGGAGAGCCTGCTGTTCGGTTTCCTCTGGGCCGGCTGGGCCCTGCTGTCGATGTCGCTGATCTCCGGCTGGCTGTTCGTCGAGAACCTGTTCGCCCAGCACCTGGTGCACAAGACCCTGCTGGCCTGCCTGGCATGGGTGGTGTTCAGCGTGCTGCTGTGGGGCCGCAACCGTCTCGGCTGGCGCGGCCATAAAGCCATTCGCTGGACCCTGGCCGGTTTCTGCCTGCTGATGCTGGCCTACTTCGGCAGCAAACTGGTCCGTGAATACATCCTGCATATCTGACGGACGGCGCTGATGGATAGGTTGCCCGCGGGGCCGCTGCTCGCTGTACTGGTCGTGCTGATCCTCTGGGCGGCCTTGTTTACCGCCATCGAAGCCGCCCGGCACCACCTGCTGGCCCAGCGCAAGGCTTCGCGCGCCGGCGACAAGCCGCTGGCGAAGCTGGACTTCCCCCTGACCAGCCTGATTCTGTGCAATACGCTGTGTCGCGCCCTGGCACTGGTGATCGGCACCTTGCTGGCGATCTTCACCTGGCTGGAAAACGGCCCCTGGATCGCCTGGCTCGCCATCAGCGCGGCGCTCCTGGTGTTCGCCGACTACCTGCCACGCACCCTGGCCACCCGTTACCCGGACGCGATACTGGCGCTGGGCAACACCCTGCTTGGCGTACCATTGAAGCTGATTTACCCCTTGGCCTGGCTGTTGAACAACCTGAGTGAGTTGCTGCTGCGACCCTTTGCACGCAAGACCAGTGCAGTTCAGCAAAGCGACGACGAAATGCCCGCACCGGCACGCGTCGAGCATGAACATGAGCAGAACACCGGGCGTGCGCATCCGATCTCCGGCATCCATGCCCTCGACAACATCACCGTCAACGACATCCTGGTCCCCCGCAGCGAAGTCGACGGCATCAACCTCGACGACCCCATCGGGGAGATCATCGAGCAGTTGCTCCTGAATCGCCGAACCCGCCTGCCAGTGTTCCACAGCGACATCAACCAGGTCGAGGCGGTGCTCAATACCCGCCAGATCCGCCATCTGCTGGCGGACGCAAGCCTGACCCAGGAAGCGCTGCTGGCCGCCTGCCACGAACCTTACTTCGTGCCTGAAAGCACGCCGCTACAACTGCAACTGCTGAATTTCCACAAGCAGCAGCGGCGCCTGGGCATGGTGGTGGACGAATACGGCGAAGTGCTGGGTATCGTTACCCTGGAAGACATCCTCGAAGAAATCGTCGGCGAGTTCGAAAGCGAGCACAGCCTCGACAACCCTCACGTGCATCCACAGCCGGACGGGCGCCTGATGATCGATGGCGCGGCGTCGATTCGCGAACTGAACAAGACCCTGGGCTGGCACCTGCCCTGCGACGGACCCAAGACCCTTAACGGGCTGGTGACCGAAGCGCTGGAAACCATTCCCGAAAGCCCGGTCTGCCTGAAAATCGGCCGTTATCGCCTGGAAATCATCGAAACCGTGGACAACCGCGTCAGCCAGGTGCTGGTGTGGCATAACAGTTCGGTGCCGACAGCTACCTAGCGTACGCAACACCTGTGGGAGCAAGGCTTGCCCGCGAAGGCCCCACCGCAGTGCAACAGTTAGAACCGCGTTATCGTTCATCGCGGGCAAGCCTTGCTCCCACAGTTCGATCCCATAGTGCCCTTGCACCAGCACGGAGCAGCAAAATAGTCGTCTTCAACCATAATAATTCGCTCCAACGGAGCACATGACTGTCAGGGATAACTGCATGACCACCACGACCTGCAACGACGCCGTGCCTGCCCAGCCGACGAACTCCACCACCCGCGTGGCGACCGCGAGTTTCATCGGCACCGCCATCGAGTTCTATGACTTTTACGTCTACGCCACGGCTGCGGCCCTGGTAATCGGACCGGTGTTCTTCCCACAGACGTCAGGCACGGCACAGATGCTGTCGTCGTTCCTGACGTTCGGCATCGCCTTTCTCGCCCGTCCGCTGGGTTCAGCGCTGTTCGGCCACTTTGGCGACCGGATCGGCCGCAAGTCCACGCTGGTGGCGTCGCTGCTGCTGATGGGCGTGTGCACCACCCTCATCGGCGTGCTGCCAGGCTATGCCAGCATTGGCGCCTGGGCACCGTTCCTGTTGTGCCTGCTGCGCTTCGGCCAGGGATTGGGACTGGGAGGTGAATGGGGCGGCGCCGCGCTGCTCGCCACCGAGAACGCTCCCAAGGGCAAGCGCGCCTGGTTCGGCATGTTTCCCCAACTGGGCCCATCCATTGGCTTCCTGGCGGCCAACGGGCTGTTCCTGAGCCTGGCGATGACCCTGGATGACGAGCAGTTCCGCTCGTGGGGCTGGCGAATTCCGTTCCTGCTCAGCGCCGTGCTGGTGATCGTCGGCCTCTATGTGCGGCTCAAGCTCCATGAAACCCCGGTCTTCGCCAACGCCGTGGCCCGTCAGGAGCGGGTGAAAGTGCCGCTGGTCGAGCTGTTCAGCCAGTATTGGGCGCCGACATTGCTGGGCGCAGCGGCGATGGTGGTGTGTTATGCGCTGTTCTACATCTCCACGGTGTTCTCCCTGAGCTACGGCGTCGCCACCCTCGGCTACAGCCGCGAAACCTTCCTTGCCCTGCTGTGTTTTGCCGTGCTGTTCATGGCCGCCGCCACACCGTTGTCCGCCTGGGCCAGCGACCGCTTCGGGCGCAAGCCGGTGCTGGTCACCGGTGGTCTGCTGGCGATTGCCTCGGGCTTTCTCATGGAACCGTTGCTGACCCAGGGGTCGACTGCGGGCGTGGCACTGTTCCTGTGTATCGAGCTGTTCCTGATGGGCGTGACCTTCGCCCCCATGGGTGCCTTGCTGCCGGAGTTGTTTCCGACCCACGTGCGTTACACCGGCGCCTCGGCGGCCTATAACCTGGGCGGTATCGTCGGCGCCTCCGCCGCCCCGTTCTTTGCCCAGAAACTGGTGGCCATGGGCGGCTTGAGCTATGTCGGCGGCTACGTATCGGCTGCCGCTGTACTCAGCGTGATCGCGGTGCTGTGCTTGAAGGAAACCCGCCATAACGATTTGAATCGGGTTGTCTGAAGCCAACGGACATACGTTCCACTGTGGCGGGGGAGCTTGCGCCCTCGCCACAGCACCTGTCACGACGCTGAACAACACGCCATGAAATAGCCGCTAACAATCGCCTACCATTGAAACCACCCCCCACCTGCCCCATCTAAGCTCCATACTCCATTGCGCAGGTGCCCCATGAGCGACCAGCACTCTACAGAAGCCACGAACGAATACGCTGACCCCGAACATATCGAGCACACCGCCTCCGGCACCGGCCTGGCCCTGCCCGGCCAGAACCTGCCGGACAAGGTCTATATCATCCCCATCCACAATCGCCCGTTCTTCCCGGCCCAGGTGCTGCCGGTTATCGTCAATGAAGAACCCTGGGCCGAAACCCTGGAACTGGTGGCCAAGTCCGAACATCATTCCCTGGCGCTGTTCTTCATGGATACGCCCCAGGAAGACCCGCGCCATTTCGATACGTCGGCGCTGCCGCTGTACGGCACGCTGGTCAAGGTGCACCACGCCAGTCGCGAAGCAGGCAAGTTGCAGTTCGTCGCCCAGGGCCTGACCCGCGTGCGTATCCGCACCTGGCTCAAGCACCACCGCCCACCGTACCTGGTGGAAGTCGAATACCCGCACCAGCCCAGCGAGCCGACCGACGAGGTCAAGGCCTATGGCATGGCGCTGATCAATGCGATCAAGGAACTGCTGCCGCTCAACCCGCTGTACAGCGAAGAACTGAAGAACTACCTCAACCGCTTCAGCCCCAACGATCCGTCGCCGCTGACGGACTTTGCCGCCGCACTCACCTCCGCCACCGGCAATGAACTGCAGGAAGTGCTCGATTGCGTGCCCATGCTCAAGCGCATGGAAAAAGTGCTGCCGATGCTGCGCAAGGAAGTGGAAGTCGCGCGGCTGCAAAAAGAGATCTCGGCTGAGGTCAACAGCAAGATCGGCGAACATCAGCGCCAGTTCTTCCTCAAGGAACAGCTCAAGGTCATCCAGCAGGAACTGGGTTTGACCAAGGATGATCGCAGCGCCGACCTCGAGCAGTTCGAGCAGCGGCTGGAAGGCAAGGTGCTGCCGGCCCAGGCCCAGAAGCGCATCGAAGAGGAAATGAACAAGCTCTCGATCCTGGAAACCGGTTCGCCGGAATACGCCGTCACCCGCAATTACCTCGATTGGGCAACCTCGGTGCCGTGGGGCGTATACGGCCAGGACAAGCTCGACCTCAAGCACGCGCGCAAGGTGCTCGACCAGCACCACGCCGGCCTGGACGACATCAAGGATCGTATTCTCGAATTCCTCGCCGTGGGTGCCTACAAAGGCGAGATCAGCGGCTCCATCGTGCTGCTCGTGGGCCCACCGGGCGTGGGCAAGACCAGCGTGGGCAAGTCCATTGCCGAATCCCTCGGCCGGCCGTTCTACCGTTTCAGTGTGGGCGGCATGCGCGACGAAGCCGAGATCAAGGGGCATCGGCGCACCTACATCGGTGCCCAGCCGGGCAAACTGGTGCAGGCGCTCAAAGACGTCGAAGTGATGAACCCGGTGATCATGCTCGACGAGATCGACAAGATGGGCCAGAGCTACCAGGGCGACCCGGCCTCGGCCTTGCTGGAAACCCTCGACCCGGAGCAGAACGTCGAGTTTCTCGATCACTACCTGGACATGCGCCTGGACCTGTCCAAAGTGCTCTTCGTGTGCACCGCCAACACCCTGGATTCGATCCCCGGCCCGCTGCTGGACCGGATGGAAGTGATTCGCCTGTCGGGCTACATCACCGAAGAAAAGGTCGCCATCGCCAAGCGCCACCTGTGGCCCAAGCAACTGGCCAAGGCCGGGGTGTCCAAGGGCAGCCTGAGCATCAGCGACAGTGCCTTGAAGGCCCTGATCGACGGCTACGCCCGCGAAGCCGGGGTACGGCAGTTGGAGAAGCAACTGGGCAAACTGGTGCGCAAGGCGGTGATGAAGCTGATCGACGAGCCAAACGCCGTGATCAAGCTCGGGCCGAAAGACCTTGAGGCGTCCCTGGGCAAACCGGTGTTCCGCAACGAGCAGGTACTGTCCGGCATCGGCGTGATTACCGGCCTGGCCTGGACCAGCATGGGCGGCGCCACCCTGCCGATCGAAGCGACGCGCATCCACACCCACAATCGCGGCTTCAAGCTCACCGGGCAACTGGGCGACGTGATGAAGGAGTCGGCGGAAATCGCCCACAGCTATGTCAGTTCGCATCTGCAGCAATTCGGCGGCGATCCGAAGTTTTTCGACGAAGCCTTCGTCCACCTGCACGTGCCGGAAGGCGCCACGCCCAAGGACGGCCCGAGCGCCGGGGTGACCATGGCCAGCGCCCTGCTGTCCCTGGCCCGCAACCAGCCACCGAAGAAAGGTGTCGCCATGACTGGCGAGCTGACCCTCACCGGGCATGTACTGCCGATTGGCGGGGTGCGTGAAAAGGTCATCGCGGCGCGCCGGCAGAAAATCCTCGAGTTGATCCTGCCGGAAGCCAACCGGGGCAACTTCGAAGAACTGCCGGACTATCTGAAGGAAGGCGTCACGGTGCACTTTGCCAAGCGCTTTGCGGATGTGGCGAAGGTGTTGTTCTGAGGGTTATGTCTGCCCTGGCCCCATCGCGGGCAAGCCTTGCTCCCACAGGGGATGGGTGTTGTTCACAGAAATTGTGATCCACACCCTGCTCTGTGGGAGCAAGGCTTGCCCGCGATGATGTCACCACCAACAACCTATGCCCACCTGACACACCCCGTAGCATCTCGGTTATGCTCCCCATTCGTCGTGAATGCCGGAGCCCCCATGTCCCTCACCCGCCTGCTTATCCCCGTCAGCCTCGCCCTGCTGAGCGCTTGCGCCACGCAACCGAAAAACAACGTGACCGTGGAGAAACTCAGCGAATGCCCGGTGCGGCTCAACAACGGGCAGAACATGATCCTCAGCTTGCCCAGCAACCCCACCACCGGGTACCGCTGGGCCATCCAGGATTCAGCGGGCGGCGTGTTGAAAACGCTGGGGCCCGAGGTCTACCGCAATCCGGAAGATGCCGGCATCGTCGGCGCCGCTGGTGTGTCGACCTGGCGCTTCCAGGCATTCGCCACCGGTACCGGGCGGTTGCGCCTGACTTATCAACAGCCCTGGGCCCCCGAAGTACCGCCCGTGGAAACCTTCGACTGTGCCATTGCGGTGAAGTGAGAACGGCCCGGCCGCCCTCGTGCTGATGGGCGCGCCTGGCTTCACGATGCAGCGCCGCGTCTTGTTCAAAAAACGTATTTCAGCCCGATGGTGGTCATGACGCTGGAGCTTTCGATGCCTGCGGAGTCGGTGTAGCTATCGCGGTATTTATCGGAACGATTCTTGACGGTAAGGCTGCCTTTTTTATTCCGTGTGCGACTCCACGCGCTCTCCACGAAAATATTCGTGTTGGCGGTCATGTCATAGCCCAACTTTCCTCCCAACGAATAATACTGTTGATGCTTTGTTTTGCCGACAAACGTCTTATCAGCCAGGTAGTGCTCATCAATGTCAGTGGCAGAAGCCCAGCGACTGTACTTGAACACCCCCTCCATATCGAAACGCTTGTATCGATAGCTGCCGACCAATCCAACATACGGAGTTTTAAAGTGCTGTTTGTAGCCAATGATCGTTACGTCCGCTGGGAACTCGCCAGTGTATGCACCGCTGTTGTAACTAAAGGATCCCCCCTTGGAGGTAAAGCTGAAGCGGCGCTCCTGGTACCCAGCCATCAGGCCCAGGCGATAAACAGGTTCGTTCAATAGCCACCCCTTGAGATTAATATCGAATTCGTTGGCATACCTCAGGGTTGTGTTGGGGTGGACGGCGCGGTCTGTCCATTGGCTCTGGGAGGCATCGACCCAGTCATCGTCATTCATGTAACCGTCCGTGCTGGTGATGGTCGTCCAGCCCGACGCCCCTAGTGACATCCAAGGCAGCACGTTCCAATCGAGAGAGCCTTTGATGACCGCAGCATTGTTGTACTTCCAGTCGAGCTGGCTGATCCTCCTCCCGCCCTCCTCGGGCGCGTAGACCCGCTCGTGGGTCTGACCACTCAGAACGCCTGCATTGATGCCAAGCGTAACTTTCTCATTTACGTACAAATGCCCCGTGCTATCAGCAGCGACTGGAAGCGCAACCGTCGCGACTGTTGCAAATATAAAAAAATGAATTAGCCCAGCTGCTTTCGCCCCTTGTAAAAACATCTACAACTTCCCTGATGAGTTAATTTAGTTCCGCCGCCTCTTGCAATTGCATGCACATCAACAGTCGCTTTTGAAGTTGCGCTTTTTATATCAACGCAACTTTATTCAGCAAGAAACGAATCGAAAACACCGCTAAACAAAATGTGCCTGGAAGTTGCACGCTATTCATCTCGACCGACCTGTCGCAGGCCCCCGTGGAGCCAATGAGCATGAGGACGGGTCCGGGCGTCGATCAAAGATCACGCTTTAGCGCATTAATTGGCTAAAATGCCCGCCTTTTCACCCTGCCGCTGGAACCGCCGTGAGCAACGACCCTGATCGCCTATTCGCCCAACCCCTGGCCCAAGTGCCTGACTTCGCCTTCAACGAGGACGTGGTGCGGGTGTTCCCGGACATGATCAAGCGTTCGGTGCCAGGCTACCCGACCATTGTCGAAAACCTCGGCGTGCTTGCCGCGCAATTCGCCCAGCCGGGCAGCGTGCTCTATGACCTGGGTTCCTCCCTGGGCGCTGTGACCCAGGCCCTGCGCCGCCATGTGCGCACCGACGGTTGCCGGGTGATCGCTGTGGATAACTCGGCGGCCATGGTCGAGCGCTGCCGCGAATACCTCAACGGCCAGGACTCGATGTTCCAGGAGCTGCTGCCGGTGGAGGTGATCGAGGGCGACATCCTGGCCCTGGAGTTCCAGCCGGCCTCGGTGGTGGCGCTGAACTTCACCCTGCAGTTCATCGCACCGGATCAGCGCACGGCCTTGTTGAGCCGCATTCGCCAATCCCTGCTGCCCGGTGGCGCGCTGATCCTGTCGGAAAAGCTGCGCTTCAACGATGCGCAGGAGCACGCATTGCTCACCGACCTGCACGTGGCGTTCAAACGCGCCAACGGCTACAGCGAGCTGGAGATTGCCCAGAAACGCAGCGCCATCGAAAACGTCATGAAGCCCGACAGCCTCGAAGAACACCGCGAACGCCTGTTGGCGGCCGGGTTCTCGAAAGTCGTGCCGTGGTTCCAATGTCTTAACTTCGCCTCGTTGATAGCCTTGCCATGATTGATCTGTCCCCCCTCGCCCGCCGCCTGGCCGGCACGCCCCTGGCCGATTGGGCCGCGACGCTGCAGACGCAACTCGACACCAAAATGGAAAAGGGCCATGGCGACCTGGAACGCTGGCAAAGCGCCCTCGACGCCTTGCCGGTGTTGCAGCCGAGCGAAATCGACCTGTTGAACGGGCTGACCCTCGATACCGATTGCAGCGATGAAACCCGCGCGCAGATGCGCACCGCACTGATGGGCCTGTCGCCATGGCGCAAGGGGCCGTTCGACCTGTTTGGCGTGCACGTGGACACCGAATGGCGCTCGGACTGGAAGTGGTCGCGTGTGGCGCCGCACCTGGATCTCAAGGGCAAGCGCATTCTCGATGTGGGCTGCGGCAACGGTTACTACATGTGGCGGATGCTTGGTGCCGGGGCCGACACGGTAATCGGCGTCGACCCCAACTGGCTGTTCTTCTGCCAGTTCCAGGCGGTGCAACGCTACCTTTCCCAACCCAATGCCTGGCACCTGCCATTCCCGTTCGAAGACCTGCCGCCGGACCTGGAAGGCTTCGATACGGTTTTTTCCATGGGCGTGTTCTATCACCGCCGCTCCCCCATCGAACACCTGCTGGCCCTCAAGGACTGCCTGGTCAAGGGTGGTGAGCTGGTGCTGGAAACGTTGGTAATCGAGGGCGACGAGCACCAGGTGCTGGTGCCCGAGGACCGCTATGCGCAGATGCGCAACGTCTGGTTCCTGCCTTCGGTGCCGGCCCTGGAACGCTGGCTGCGCCGCGCTGGTTTCAGCGATGTGCGCTGCGTGGACGTGAGCCTGACCACCGTGGAAGAACAACGCAGCACGGAGTGGATGAAGTATCAGTCGCTGAGCGATTTTCTCGACCCCGACGACCACAGCAAGACCATCGAGGGCTTGCCGGCGCCGATGCGGGCGGTGATTGTGGCGCGTAAATAAATAGATCAAACAACCCCCATCCCTGTGGGAGCGAGCCTGCTCGCGATAGCAGTGAATCAGTCAAAGGTGTGTTAACTGACGCTCCGCTATCGCGAGCAGGCTCGCTCCCACAAAGGCGGGGGGTGTTCAATCCTGGGATTTGGCCCTGCGCGCCTTGAAGAACTCGCTCAACACCGTGCTGCATTCCTCCGCCAATACCCCGCCCTCGAACATTACCCGATGGTTCAGGAACGCCTGGCTGAAAAACTGCCCCTGGCTCTGCACGATGCCGGCCTTGGGCTCCAGGGCGCCGTAGACGACCCGGGCGATGCGGGAGTGGACGATCAGGCCGGCGCACATGCTGCACGGTTCGAGCGTCACATAGAGGGTGCTGCCGGGCAGGCGATAATTGCTCACGGCCTGGGCGGCGGCGCGGATGGCGACCATTTCCGCGTGGGCACTGGGGTCGTGGCCGCTGATCGGGCAGTTGAAGCCGCGCCCGATGATCTCGCCGTCCTGCACCAGCACCGCGCCCACCGGCACCTCGCCCAGGGCCGCCCCTTGCGCGGCCAGCGCCAGGGCTTCGCGCATGAAGTCCTGGTCGCGACTGCGGTCGATGATCCGGGCAGGACGAATCTGGCGCATCACGCCACCTCAATGGCGGCCATCAGGCCGGTTTCCATGTGGTCGATCACATGGCAGTGGAACATCCACACACCCGGGTTATCCGCCACCAGCGCCACCTGTGCCCGCTCGTTCTTGCCCAGCAGGTAGGTGTCGGTGAAATACGGAATGACCTTATGGCGGTTGGAGGCGATCACCTTGAAGCTCATGCCGTGCAAGTGGATCGGATGTTGGTATTGGGTCATGTTCTTCAATTCGAAAATGTAGCTCTTGCCCTTTTTCAGCGTGGCAATCGGCCGGTCGGCGCAGGTCTTGTCGGTGATGTCCCAGGCCTTGCCGTTGATCTGCCACAAGCTAGGCGGCTTGCCGTTGTCGACATTGACCGACACCGAACCGACCCACTCGAAATTGAAGTTGAGTTTCTCGGCATTGGCCAGGTCCGGCTCGGACACCGGGTTGGCCGGCAATGCTGGTGGCCATGGGGTCGGCGCGTCATCGTTGGGCACCGAGCGCAGGGTGCCCAGGCGCACCGGGCCGTTGCGCAGCGACAACTCTTCCCCGGCCGGCGGGGCCTTGATCGCCAGGCAGATGCGCATGCCCGGGCCAAGCCAGTACTCCTTGCCCAGCGGGCGCGGTTCGATGGGATTACCGTCCAGGGCATAGATCTGCGCTTCGACACCGGGAATGTTGATCCGGTAAGTCAGCGTGTTGTCGAGGTTGAGCAGGCGCACCCGGGTGATCTGCCCGGCCGGCAGGTCGATCACCGCCTCCGGCACGCCGTTGATGGTCGCCAGTCGCCCGGCCGTCCCGCCACGGGCCGCCTCGCGAGGGATGCTGAACGCTACAAACTCACCCTGCTCATCCACGTGCCAGCTCTTCAGGCTCAGGGTCTTTTCGTATTTGAAACCGGTGGGCTCGCGCTCTTCAATGATCAGCGGCCCTACCAATCCACGCCCCAGCTCTTCGCTGCTGTTGACGTGGGGGTGGTACCAATAGCTGCCGGCGTCCGGCACGCGAAATTTGTAATCGAAGTATTCACCCGGCAGCACCGGCAATTGCGAGACATACGGCACGCCGTCCATCTCCAACGGCAGGCGGATCCCATGCCAGTGAATGGTGGTGGCAACCGGCAGGTGGTTGATGAAACGCACCCGCAACCACTCGCCCTGTCGCACCCGCAACTCGGTACCCGGCGCTGATGGGCCAAAGGCCCAGGCCTGGGTCTTGTGCCCGGCCACCAGCTCGACGTCCAGAGGCGCCGCAATCAATTCATAGTCATGGCCAGCCTCGGCATCCGCCCGTTTGCCCAACCAATACCGCGATGCGCCTCCCGCGCCAACGCCCACGACAACAAGACCGGCCAGGCCACCGAGTATTTGGCGACGGGTAAACGACATGAATGCAACCACCTATTGAATCCGCGGCGAACCGACAGGTCCGCAAAAGGCGAATACGATACACCTGCAATTGAGAAAGATTAAGTGAAGGATTGTCGCGTCGGCCCCGCCAGATGGGATGAAGGCGCCTCACGGCGCCCTCATCCCAGGTTGTCAGCCAACCAAAGCTTCCAAGTCCTTGAAAACCAATCCTGGTAAGCGTCGGCCTTCTTTCGCAACGTTGACCTGCAAGGCTGCTTGGGCCACGTCCAACACATTCCGGGTAAGCGAATAGCTGCCCTTGCTCTGCAGCCAGGTCAGAACGTCCGCCAAGTGCCAGATAGACGCGCTGCCCTCGTGCACGGGCGTCGGGAAGCTGCTCGGGTGGGCCAACATCAACTTGCGCATGTTCTGCCGAGACACGCCGACGATCTCGGCTACGTCGGTTAGCCCAACCAGATCAGGAGCAACCTCAATCAGCCTGGCCGATGGCACCGCACGGCGCACGTCGCTCAAAGCGCTGAGCACAGCCTTAATCGCATCAGGAGCATCGCGTGTGAATTCGAGAGCCAACCGTCCCGGCTGTCCTATGCCTACCAGGGCATCGTCGCAGCCCGCTACCCCCAGCCGCTCCACCAGTTCATCCGAGGTACGGTCATCGTCAGCAAGCTGATATTTCAGGGTAAAGGTATATTCCATTGTCTTACTCCTCAGCATCGTCATCAGCCTCGCAACGATTGCGATGGGAAATTGTCCACGACGCGTCGTAATGCTCGCGCATGATTGCCAGGGTTTCTCGGCGTGCTCCATATCGATGTGATACAGAACTCACCGCAACGACACTCCTCGTCGTTATACGGACAATAAGCCCGCCCCCAGGCGTGACCACCACCGACCTCTATGCGCCCCCCAACGCTTCGGCATGCTTCAGCGTTTCTTCGACTTCCTTTTTCGGATGCGAGGAACGAATCATCAGTGCTCTCCAGTATTCGCATGACCTGCCTGGATGTCAAATGACAACCAGATCATTCCCTTGGATGATAGGCATTCCCGGCGCACCGATGAGGGCCGAATCGTAGCGAAAGGTGACGGTACCGGACGGCTTCGCTGTCAGGTGCAGAAGAGCGCTGAGAAAAAACAGTACGGCCACTAAAAAGCCCTGGAGAGGTTATCCACAGGGCTTTTCAGGTACACCGCAACACAAGGATCACCCCGCCAGTAAACGCGCCTTTTCGCCACGGGGTGTGAAGAACGCCAGCGCCGCCGCGACCACGAACAGCGCAGGCACATCGCCGAGCAAGTGGCCGTAATGGCTCATGCCGTCCATCCCGACACCAAAGGACTGCACGGCCATGATCGCGCCATGCACGACGCTCGACCAGACCGTGAACCAGATCAGGCTCAGGTGCTTCAGCGGATCCCGTGAAGCTCTCAGCAGGAACACGCCGAGGGTAGCGTAGAGGCCGACGATCATCAGCGGATAGTCGGAATGACCGCTGTGCCATGTCCAACCGGACGGCCATAGCAACATCAGCGGCCCGATCGCAAACACGGAGATCAGGCCCACCACGATCAAAACCATGCGCAGGGCGGCGAGTCTTTGAGGGTCGTTCATGGCGGGCTCCTTATGGCGACGGGACTGTCGCTGAACCGGACGTGCGTGAGTATAGAACGCGCCTTGGCTACGTGCCCGACCCTACCGCCAGCCGTCTTGACGGCTCAGGATGGCAAACCGGTGATCAGGTGTACCACGCCGTTGTCCAGCGACAACACCCCAGCCACCCCGGCGGCCTTCAACCCCGACCGGTCTATCCGGGCAACATCCCGCAACTCCACTCGCAGTCGCGTCAATGCCACGGCCTGATGGCGCTTTAGATTATCCGCGCCGCCCAGCGCGGCGACGATAGCCGGTGGGACACCAGCAACCGATGTCGCCAGTTTGGGCTCATCCGGCACCAGGTCCGGGGTCAGGGCTTTCCAGAATGTCCGCTGCAGTTTGTCAAACATGTTCAGTGCTCCATGACCAGTGTGGCCGGGTCAACCGTGGATGAATGCGTACGCAGGATAGCGCGCACCTGTTCGGCGCTTTCCCGCCCCAGGGCCTGTTGGGCAAGCCTGCGGCATTCACTTAGGTCCCATTCACGCACGCACGCTTTTATTGTCGGAATCAACGGCACGCTGACCGAGAGTTCATCCACACCAAGCCCCAGCAACACCGGTACCGCCAGGGGTTCCGATGCCAGCGCGCCACACACCCCGACCCATTTGCCCTGGGCATGCGCGGCATCGACGGTACGAGCGATCAGCCGCAGCACCGAGGGATGCAGGCTGTCGGCCTGGCTGGCCAGGCGTGGATGGTCTCGGTCCATGGCCATGGTGTACTGGGTCAGGTCGTTGGTGCCGATGGAAAAGAAATCCACTTCGGGGGCAAACAGATCAGCCATCAGGGCCGCCGCCGGGACCTCGATCATGATCCCCAGCTTCGGCTGCTCTTTCAGGCCCAGGCTGCCAACCTCTTCCTCCAGTATCCGCCGCGTCAGACGCAACTCCGACAATTGGGTGACCATGGGCAGCATGATGTGCAGGCGCGCCATTCCGGAGCAGGCGAGTATCGCCCGGAACTGCTCACGCAACAGTTGTGGCCGGTCCAGGCACAAGCGAATCCCGCGCATGCCCAGGAACGGATTGGCCTCGCGCTCCATCGGTACATAGGCCAATGGCTTGTCCCCCCCACGTCCAGGGTGCGCACCACCAGGTTGCGCTCCGGGCCCAGTGCCTGGGCGACGGCGCTGTACAGCGTTGCTTGTTCGTCATGCCCCGGCGGCTGCAAGCGATCCAGATAAAGCAGTTCGGAGCGCAGCAGCCCCACCCCTTCACCTCCCAGGGTCATGGCCTGCTCCACGTCCCGCAGCGAACCGACATTGGCGCTGATCTCCACTCGATGACCGTCGAGGGTTCGGGCCGGCAGGGCCGATTGTTCGAGGTCTCGCTGGCGGCGCTGACGCTGCTCGTCACGCTGGGCGCGGAATTGTTCGATCCGGGCCTGATCAGGATTCAAATGCAATTCGCCGCCGTCGGCATCCAGCAACACCTGGGTGCCATTGGCGATGTCCAGCACCTGTCCATGCAGGCCACACAACGACGGCAAGCCCAGCGCTCGGGCAAGGATTGCCACATGGCTGGTCGCACCGCCATCGACCGTGACAAAACCGGCTATTCGCGAGGTATCCAGGCTGGCGGTCTGGGAGGGTGTCAGTTGCTCAGCCACCAGGATCGCACGCTCGGGCAATGTCCAGGCGCGTTCCTGCACCCCCAGGATCAACTTGAGCACCCGTTGCCCGACATCGGCCAGGTCCATTGCCCGTTCGACCAGCAACGCGCTACCCAATTGCTGGAACAGTGCAGCGGTGGCTTCTGTAGCCGCGTTCCAGGCGAATGCCGCACTCTTGCCTTCGAGGACAAGGGCCTGGGCGTGCTCCAGCAGGGTGGGGTCCTCCAGCAACGCTTCATGAGCTCGAAAAATCTGCGCCTGGACACTGCCCGCCGCTTCGCGTTGCAAGGTCCGCAACGCTTCAGCCGCCTGGCCCAGCGCCTGGTCCAGAGCCGCTTGTTCAGCCTGAATCCCGAGGCCCGCCTCGTCGATGTCCAGCACCTGCGAGGCAACTTGAACCACCTCGCCAAACGCCAGGCCGGGCGAAGCGCAGACACCTCGCAGCCGGCCCGACATCGACGGTTCGGAGACGTGGGACGACACCAGCGCCAATGGCACGCCAACCGTTTCGCCGCACCCCGAAAGCAACAGGTGTTCCAAGGCTTCGATGGCTTGCCTGGCCTGGGGGCCGGCGGCACTGATCTGCACGCTGTCGCCCTTGGCCGTCTGCAGCGCCATGATCGCCACCACGGACTTGGCATTGGCGCCGGCCTGCTGCCGATGCAGGCAGATGTCTGCGTCGAATCCCTTGGCCGCCTCGGCGAACACCGCGGCAGGGCGAGCATGCAAGCCACATTCGTTGGGCACGATCAATGGCCTGGAAAACAGCGCCGAGCCCTGTTGTGCATCCTCGGCAGGTCTTGATTCATCCAGGCTGACTTGCAGCAGCGGGTCGCCACTCTCGACGCAGGCAGCCTGGTCTGCCAACACGCTGAAAGGCTCGCCGCTGACCACCAGCACCAACGTCAACAGGCTCCGTGCATGCAGGGCGATGTAGTCGGCATCAAAATCGATCAGGGGCTGCCCCGCCTCGACGCGTTGACCCGCCTCCACCCGGGGAGTAAAGCCCTTGCCCGCCAGGTTCACCGTGTCCAGGCCAATGTGCATCAGCACCTCAACGCCGTGGTCCCCAGTGATACTCAGCGCATGGCCGCTGCCCTGGAGCGTGCCGACGACACCAGCCAACGGTGCGCAGAGGGTCTGGGAAGTCGGGTCGATGCAGATCCCATCTCCCACTATACGGCTGGAGAAGACCGGATCCGGCACATTGTCCAAAGGCATCAGGACCCCGGATAACGGCGCGAGCAATTGCAAGGGTTGCGTTGTGTTCATGACTTCACCTGCTGCTGTCTATTCTTGTTGGCATCGCGGCTATGAAGGGCCCGCCGACACGCACTACACGGGTCACTTCCACCAGTATTCGATCTGCACGCCCACGTTGGAGCCATGTCGCGCGCTGTCAAATGCGCCGGTGTCGGACAATGCCGACCCCGCCGCCAGTTGGTTGGCTGCACGCTGGGCCGCTTCGTTCCAGCTGGCGTAGGTGTAATAAAGCCGTATCTCCGGTCGGGCCCAGAATTCCGGCCCCTTGGGCGACCAGGTGGGTGCAAAGGTAAACTTGCTCAGCTTGCGCGTGCCGTCACTCGCCTGCACTTGGTCGTGGCCCAGCTCAGCCACCAGCTTGAACTGGTCGGTGATGGCGTAGGCCGGGCGAACCCCCAGCGACACCCAGTCCTGGTCTCCGCCATCGCGGCGGATATCCTTCTGATAAACCGCCTGCACCTGCCCGCCGAAACGCGGCGTGACCTGCCAATCGAAGAATTCAACCAGACGATAACTCTTGTTGCTGTCGTCCAGGCCCGTATCGCCGGTATACCCCAGCCCGGTGCCGGGCCCCTCGCCATATTGCAAAGCCAGTTTATTCTTGCCACCCACAAAGGCCTGCTGCACATGCTGGGCGGTCAGGGCCCAGCCACGATGGGCATCACGACGGTCCGCCTGGTCGATGAAGCTCAAGCCCAGTTCCAACTCACCACCGGGGTTGGTCCTGAAACCGGCCACGTTGAAATCATGTCGACTGACCGGGTCTTTCTGATACAGGTTGTCCTTGCGCGAGAAGGCGTAGCTGTATTTCAGGCCGCCAATGAGTACGTCCTCGATCCCGCCCCCGGTGGCACTCTGGTTCCAGTAGTAGAAATCGGAAATATGAATGTCGTTACGTTTGTAGTAACGCCGACCGGCCCATAGCGACCCGCCGTTCAGGCTGGGCATGTTCGACCACTGGGCATACATCTGCGGCATCCGCGCGGCGCCGTTGTCACCCTGGAAAGTCGGCGTGCGATCGTAACGGTTGTACAGCGACGCCATGCCATCCACGCTCAACACCGAACCATCATCGAGGGTGAAAAGGTCCTGGCGCAGCTCCAACTCGCCATATTGTTCGCATTCGTTGCCTAATCGGTACTTGCTCTGCGCTCCTGGCAACTGGAAACAGGATTGCGATCGACCATTGGTTGCACTGCCGACGCCGCTGCGCAAGTAACCGGAAAACTCCAGCGCCTGGGTTGGAAATGGCAATGCCAGGCAGATGCAGGACACCGCGAGGCCTCGATTTATTGTTGTTCTCATATGCCGCTCCTTGTTTTTTATTGTTTTTTGCTGCGCTTTCCCCTTTTCCTGCCAACGAATGGGCGATAAAGAGCCGCACGGTGCGTCGAACGCAACGTGGTCGCTGTCAGGCGATGCCTGGGTCGGAAAGGGTTTTGATTCAATCGCTCAGGTGCAGTACGAACGACTCGTAGGGTCGCAGGCGCAACCGTCGATCACGGTGCTCTCGGTCGTAATTACCGATCACCCATCGTTGCTTCATGTCGGAGGTGATGATCCCATCGGGCAACTCAACCTCGCAGTCACCGCCGTGGAAATGACTGATGACCAGCAGACGTTCCCCCTGCCCCTCGCGCAGGTAGGCCCACACGAAGGGGTGGTCGGGCAACAACAGGCGGTAGACGCCCTCCTGGATCAAGGCTTCGCTACGGCGCAGGGTGATCAGCTGTCGATAAAAATGCAGTATTGATGTCGGGTCTTGCAGTTGGTGTTCAACGTTGATGAAGGCAGCATTGGCCGGCACGCCGATCCAGGGCTCGGCCTGGCTGAAACCCGCGTTCGGTCCGGCCGTCCATTGCATTGGTGTACGCCCGTTGTCCCGCGACTTCTGCATGATCGCCGCCATGGCCTCGGCTTCGGGCACCCCGGCGTTACGCTGGAGACGAAAGATATTCAAGGTCTCGACGTCGCGGTACTGGTCGATGTGATCAAAGCCCGGATTGGTCATCCCCAGCTCTTCGCCCTGATACACGAAGGGCGTGCCTTGGAGGAAGTGCAACGCGGTGGCCAGCATTTTCGCCGAAGCCACCCGGTGCTCGCCGTCATTTCCGAAGCGAGAGACCACCCGCGGCTGGTCGTGATTACACCAGAACAACGCGTTCCAACCGCCACCGGCCTGCATGCCGGTCTGCCAGTCGGACAAGATGCGTTTGAGCTGGAAGAAATCGAAGTCGGCTCGCACCCATTTCTGCAGGTTCGGATAATCCACCTTCAGATGGTGGAAATTGAAGGTCATCGACAACTCGCGCGAATCCGGACACGAATAACGAATGCAGTGTTCGAGAGTGGTGGACGACATCTCGCCCACGTTGATCAGGTCGAAACCTTCAAAGACCTCCCGGTGCATTTGCTGCAGATAACGATGTACGTTCGGGCCGTCGGTATAGAAACGCCGGCCATCGGTGTGGTCATCAGGAAAATCCGCCGGCTTGGAGATCAGGTTGATGACGTCGAGGCGAAAGCCCCCCACGCCCTTGTCCCGCCAGAAGCGCATCATCTTGAACACTTCGGCACGCACCTGAGGGTTATCCCAGTTCAGGTCGGCCTGGGTGTGATCGAACAGGTGCAGGTAATACTGGCTGGTCTGCGCCTCGTATTCCCAGGCCGAGCCGCCGAACTTGGATTCCCAGCTGTTCGGTTGGTCGCGCCAGATGTAGAAATCGCGGTACGGGTTGTCGAGGCTGCTGCGGGCGACCTGGAACCAGGGATGCTCGATGGACGTGTGATTGACCACGATATCAAGCATCAACTTGATACCGCGTCTGCCGGCCTCGGCGATCAACAGCTCACAGTCAGCCATCGTGCCGTAGCTGGGGTCGATGGCATAGTAGTCGCTGATGTCATAACCATTATCGCGCTGTGGCGAACGCAGGAACGGCGTCAGCCACAGGTAATCCACCCCGAGCCAGTGCAGATAATCGAGCTTGTCCACGATCCCCAGTAAATCACCGGTCGCCTGACCGCCGTGGCTGTAGAAACTCTTCGGATAAATCTGGTAGATCACGGAGCGTTGCCAGTCTTGCATGACGCGATTCCTTCAGTGCGGGCCCATGGCCCATCGTGGACAGTCCGGGTGTCAGGCGACGCGATAGCCGGGGCGGACGATCTTCATGCTCAACCCGCAGGTCAGCGCAAAGGGCACGGTCATGGCGATGACCATGCCGATCACGAACATCGGTATGTAGTCGGGAACGATCGAAATGAAACCCGGCAAGCCACCCACACCAATGGCCGAAGCCTTGATCTTGTTCAGCGACAGGAAGATGCAGCCCAGGGCCGAGCCGACCAGGGCACAGTAGAAGGGAAATTTGTAGCGCAGGTTGACGCCGAACATCGCCGGTTCAGTGATACCGAAGTAGGCGGAAATGGCCGAAGTGGAAGCCATGCTCTTGTCCCGGGCATTGCGGGTCATGTAGAACACCGCCAGCGCCGCGCTACCCTGGGCCAGGTTGGACATGACGATCATCGGCCAGATGAAGGTGCCGCCCTGGGTCGAGATCAATTGCAGATCCACCGCCAGGAACATGTGGTGCATGCCGGTCACCACCAGCGGTGCATATAACAGGCCGAAGATCGCCCCACCGATCACCGGCGCGAGATCGAACAATGCCACCATGCCTTCTGTAATCAGGATGCCCAGGTGCCGGGTGACCGGTCCAATGATCGCCAGCGCCAGTACACCTGTGACGACGATGGTGGTAATCGGCACGACCAGCAGTTGGATAGCGTTGGGCACCCTGGCACGCAACCAACGCTCGATCACGCTCATGACAAAGGCGGCCAACAGGATCGGCAGGATCTGTCCCTGGTAACCGACTTTTTCGATCCGGAACCAACCGAAGATATCGAAGTACGGCAAGCTCTGGCCATCCAGCCCCGCCACGGCCTTGCCGTAGTTCCAGGCATTGAGCAGGTCCGGGTGAACGAGCATCAGCCCGAGCACGATGCCCAGGATCTCACTGCCGCCAAAACGCTTGGCCGCCGACCAGCCCACCAGTGCCGGAAGAAAGACAAAGGAAGTGTTGGCCATCAGGTTGATCAGGCTCCAGACACCGTCCAGGTTCGGATACGCGTCGAGCAGTGTCTGGTCGGCAATGAACATACCCTTGGCGCCCAGCAGGTTGTTGACGCCCATCAGCAGGCCGGCGATCACCAGCGCGGGCAGGATCGGCATGAACACGTCGGAAAGCACCCGCACCAGGCGCTGCATGCCGTTGCCTTTCTGTGCGCCCTGGCGCTTGACGTCGGCGATGGTCGCGGCGGCCAGGCCTGTCAGCTCGCGCAGGGCGGCGTAGACCTTTTCCACCTCGCCCGGCCCGATGACCACCTGGAACAAGCCGCCGGTGAAAAACGAACCCTTGACCAGGTCGACCTGGTTCAATGTTGCGCTGTCCACCTGTGATGCATCCTTGAGGGATAGCCGCAGGCGCGTCACGCAATGGGCTGCCTGCTCGATATTGCCGACGCCGCCGAGGCTTTGCAGCAGCTCGCTGGCGATTCTGGGGTAATCGTGGCTCATGCTTTTTTCTTCCGCGTCGTTGTTGTTATTGAGAGTCGACAGCACATGGAAGGAAAAAATACTCGTCTGTACGAGTTAAATCAACAACTCGTACAGACGAGTTGTGTTTTTTTATTTAAGCACTCCACTATCATCGCGAAACGCCCTACGCTCCTTGCTGCAAAAAACCACAGTGAATTGGACAAGCCCCCCACTTCACCCTTAAGGTTCCGCCCCCGGTGTACCGCGCGTTACAGAGCCATTTCCATGAGTAAATACAACCGGATCTACAGCGACCTGCTCGCCAGCATCACCACCGAACGCTTGGAGCGTGGCGCCCGCCTGCCTTCCGAAACCGAATTGATGGACAGCTACCAAGCCAGTCGGGGCACCGTGCGCAAGGCGATCGAACAGCTTCAGGAGCGCGGTTTCGCCCAGAAGATCCATGGCAAGGGCACCTTTGTACTGTCCACCTCCCCTATCGAATTCCAGCTCGGCGGCATTGTCAGCTTCCAGGAGACGTACCCGCGCCTGGGCGATGACGTCCGCACTGAAGTGGTCGAGTTCAGCCAACTGCCGCTTGAAGGTGCGTTGCTCGAACACATCAAGGCCCCCGCTGGCAGCCAGGTGACGCGCATCAAGCGCGTGCGAAGAATCGACGGCAAACGGGTGATCCTGGACATCAACCATTTCGTCAGCGACGTGATCCCCGACCTGACCCGCGAGATCGCCGAGCGATCGATCTATGCCCACATCGAACAGACCCTGCAACTGCAGATCGCCTATGCCCAGCGCACCATCGAAGCCGTCCGGTGCAGCAACGACGACCAGCAACACCTCGACCTCGACGGCCAAAGCCATGTCATCGTGGTCAGCAACCAGACCTTTCTTCAGGACGGCCGGCAGTTCGAATACACCGAATCACGGCATACCCTCGACAAGTTCTATTTCTCGGATGTGGCGCGGCGCTGAGGAAACCAGGCGGCTCCCTCCCTGCTTGATGGCGCACTTGCGAAGCGCTCTGACGACAGAGTTGGATGAGTCACACGATGTCACGCGGCGCTCGTGTACGCCAAGAGGCACTCCACGAGCGCATCGAACGTCACCTTGCAACGCGGGCTTTCGCGCAACCCCTCGTGCATGGTGACCCACGTAGGCAATCGCAGCGCGAAGTGCCGCGAAAGTACACGCACTAGCATTGCGTCCCGCTGGCCCAAGGCGACTTGGCATATCCCAATACCGCCGCCGGCGCGGATCAGCGCCAGTTGAGCCAGATCGCTATCGGTGCGCATCGAGAAGGCCTCCCGTCTCCATGCGGGGAACTGCTTAGTTGCGGCGCGGAGAAAAGGCGTTTCCTGATCAAACCCAATCAACGCATGCTTGATCAGATCCGCGGGTGCGGAAGGTGTACCGTGCTGTGCCAGGTAGTCGCTGCGCGCATACATTCCTAATTCGACATGGCCAACGCTCCGAGCAATGAGCAGATCCTGCTTGGGCAACGACATGCGGACCGCAATGTCCGCCTCCCGTTGCAGCAGATCTTGTACGCGATTGGTGGGCACGACCTCGATCTTCAAACCAGGATGCGCTTGGCGAAGCCGCGCGATCGCAGGCGGCAGCACCTCCACCCCGATCACCTCGCTGGCTGACACCCGCACCGTGCCCGTCGCTTTTTCGCCCTGCTGGCTGGTGGCCGCGCGTTGAAGGGCCGCCGCGTTGCTCTGCATCGCTTCGGCATAGCCGCGCAAAGCCAACGCGGCCTCGGTGGGCAACAACCCGGTCTGCGAACGGGTGAACAGGGCCTGATGGAATGTCGCCTCCAAAGCAGAGATATGACGCCCCGCCGTAGGCTGCGTGATGCCGAGCGCGCGTGCGGCCCCTGAGAGCGACCCCTCCGTCAACACAGCAAGAAACGTTCGATACAGTTCCCAGCCAAGGTCATTAGCCATACAAAAATGCATATCCGATAGCTTACGTTAGGTAATTTATTTCTACTTAAACCACGCCCAGAATTCAACCCACTCACCCACCTGACGGAGAATGGACATGGCAAATATCGACAATCCTCTAAGCAAAAAAATCTTGGTGCTAGGCGCAACAGGCGGGATCGGCGGTGAAGTGGCACGACAACTGCACGACGCTGGCTGGCAGGTCCAGGCTCTCCATCGCGGGTTGGCCTCACCCCAAGAGCAGCGTGATGGCATCACCTGGCTGCGTGGAGACGCGATGCAGCGCGATGATGTGATGCATGCCGCGCGCGAGTGCAACGTTATCGTCCACGCGGTCAACCCTCCCGGCTACCGCAACTGGGGCGAGTTGGTGCTACCTATGATCGAAAACACCATCGCGGCGGCGAAGGCGGAAGGCGCCACAGTGGTGCTGCCAGGCACTGTCTATAACTACGGTCCCGATGCATTCCCGGTACTGAGCGAGGATGCCCCGCAACGCCCACTCACACGCAAGGGCGCCATCCGGGTCGAATTGGAACAGCGGCTACAAGCCTCCAGCGAGCGAGGTGTACGGGTAATCGTGGTGCGAGCTGGGGATTTCTTCGGCCCAAGCGCAGGCAACAGCTGGTTCTCGCAAGGCGTCGTCAAACCAGGACAATGCGTGAAGATCATCCAACTTCCGGGCGATCCGGGCGTGGGCCACCAGTGGTCGTATCTGCCCGACGTGGCCCGCACGATGGTCGAACTGCTCGGACGCCGCGACTCGCTGCCGCCCTTCGCCAGTTTCCATATGGCCGGGCATTGGGATGCCGATGGCACACAGATGGCTGCTGCTATCTGCCGCGTTGCGAAACGGCACGGTGGTCCACCAAAGCTGCGAGCCTTCCCATGGTGGCTCACACGATTGGCTTCGCCCTTTGTGCCTACGCTGCGTGAACTGCTGGAAATGCGTTACCTGTGGCGTCAACCCGTGCGCATGGACAACGCTCGCTTGAAGGCTGTCCTAGGCAGTGAGCCGCATACGCCGCTGGATGAAGCCGTCGAAGCAACTTTGGCAGGGCTGGGCTGCATCGTGCGGCAGCGTCCCACGCCAGCCATTGATGCGGCAATCGTAGCGGAAGGTGACGGTACCGACAGGGCGACACCGTCACTTCTACCGCCAACCTGTCCCGCCGGCCAGCGATAATCACCGATAACTGCCGTGACGTATTTTTTCTAAATCAACACGTTACGGCAGTTCTTCGATAGCTGGCGATACCCCTCGAAAGACCTGATATCACTCCCACTCAATCGTCGCCGGCGGCTTGCTCGACACGTCGTAAGTAACGCGAGAGATGCCGTCGATTTCGTTGATGATGCGGCCGGAAACGGTTTCCAGCAGCTCGTACGGCAGGTGCGCCCAGCGAGCGGTCATGAAGTCGATGGTTTCCACCGCACGCAGGGCCACGACCCAGGCGTAGCGACGGCCATCGCCGACCACGCCGACGGATTTCACCGGTTGGAACACCACGAACGCCTGGCTGACCTTGTGGTACCAGTCGGCCTTGCGCAGTTCTTCGATGAAGATGTGGTCGGCGCGACGCAACAGGTCGGCGTATTCCTTCTTCACTTCACCGAGGATTCGCACGCCCAGGCCCGGGCCCGGGAATGGGTGGCGGTAGACCATGTCGTAAGGCAGGCCCAGTTCCAGGCCGAGGCGACGGACCTCGTCCTTGAACAGCTCACGCAGCGGCTCGACCAGCTTGAGGTTCATTTCTTCCGGCAGGCCACCGACGTTGTGGTGGGACTTGATCACGTGGGCCTTGCCGCTCTTGGCGCCGGCCGACTCGATCACGTCGGGGTAGATGGTGCCCTGGGCCAGGTACTTGATGTTGTCGAGCTTGCAGGATTCGGCATCGAACACGTCGATGAAGGTACGACCGATGATCTTGCGCTTCTTCTCCGGGTCGGACTCGCCGGCCAGGTTGGTCAGGAATTGCTCTTCGGCGTTGGCGCGGATCACCTTGACGCCCATGTTCTCGGCGAACATGGCCATCACTTGCTCGCCTTCGTGCAGGCGCAGCAGGCCGTTGTCGACGAAGACGCAGGTCAGTTGATCACCGATGGCCTTGTGCAGCAGCGCGGCGACTACCGAGGAGTCGACGCCGCCGGACAAGCCGAGCAGCACGTTGTCGGTACCGACCTGGGCGCGCACCTGGGCGATGGCGTCTTCAGCGATTTTCGACGGTGTCCACAGGGCTTCGCACTCGCAGATGTCGAGGATGAAGCGCGACAGGATGCGGCCGCCCTGCTTGGTGTGGGTCACTTCCGGGTGGAACTGCACGCCGTAGTAACGACGCTCGTCGCTGAACATGCCGGCAATCGGGCAGCTCGGCGTGCTGGCGAGGATGTGGAAGTCTTCCGGCATCTTGGTGACCTTGTCACCGTGGCTCATCCACACGTCCAGACCGAACAGGCCATCGGCGTCGACATGGTCTTCGATGCCATCCAGCAGGCGGCTCTTGCCGACAACGTCAACGCGGGCATAACCGAACTCACGCAGGTCGGAGCCTTCCACCTTGCCGCCGAGCTGCTCGGCCATGGTCTGCATGCCGTAGCAGATGCCGAAGACCGGTACGCCCAGGTCGAACACCGCTTGCGGGCAGCGCGGGCTGTTGGCTTCGTGCACGGACTCGGGACCGCCGGCGAGGATGACGCCTTTGGGAGCGAACTCGCGAATCGCTTCGTCATCCATGTCGAACGGGTGCAACTCGCAGTACACGCCGATTTCACGCACGCGGCGGGCAATCAGTTGGGTGTACTGGGAACCGAAGTCGAGGATCAGAATGCGGTGAGCGTGAATGTCGAGGGCCATGACTCATTCTCATGTAGTGAATCAGAAACAACTCGGGGCTGAATGAACAGCCCCGGTGATTAACGTTTTGCTGGAAGCCTTAACCTACGCGGTAGTTCGGCGCTTCCTTGGTGATCTGTACGTCGTGGACATGGGACTCGGCCATACCGGCGCCGGTGATGCGCACGAACTCCGGCTTGGTGCGCATCTCTTCGATGTTGGCACTGCCGGTGTAGCCCATCGAAGAACGCAGGCCACCCATCAGTTGATGGATGATCGCGGTCAGGGTGCCTTTGTACGGCACACGACCTTCGATGCCTTCCGGTACCAGCTTCTCGGCACCCGCGGAGGAGTCCTGGAAGTAGCGGTCGGAAGAGCCCTGGGCCTGGGACATGGCGCCCAGCGAACCCATGCCGCGATAAGCCTTGTAGCTACGGCCCTGGAACAGTTCGATCTCGCCCGGCGCTTCTTCGGTACCGGCGAACATCGAGCCCATCATCACGGCAGAGGCACCGGCCACGATGGCCTTGGACAGGTCACCGGAGAAACGGATGCCGCCGTCGGCGATCAACGGTACGCCAGTGCCTTCAAGGGCGGCGGCGACGTTGGCGATGGCACTGATCTGCGGCACGCCGACACCGGCGACGATCCGGGTGGTGCAGATCGAGCCAGGGCCGATACCGACCTTGACCGCGTCGGCGCCAGCTTCGGCCAGGGCCTTGGCGGCAGCGCCGGTGGCGATGTTGCCGCCAATCACCTGCACTTCAGGGAAGTTCTGCTTGACCCAACGAACGCGGTCGATCACACCTTTGGAATGGCCGTGGGCGGTGTCGACCACCACCACGTCGACGCCGGCATTGACCAGCGCGGCGACGCGGTCACCGGTGTCCTTGCCGGTACCGACCGCTGCACCGACGCGCAGACGACCCTGGTCGTCCTTGCTGGCCAGCGGGTAGGCCTTGGCTTTTTCGATGTCGTTGACGGTCATCATGCCCTTGAGGGCGAATTTGTCGTCGACGATCAGCACGCGCTCAATGCGGTGCTTGTGCAGCAATTCGCGGACTTCGTCCTTGCTGGTGCCTTCCTTGACCGTGACCAGGCGCTCTTTAGGCGTCATCACTTGGCGGACGGTGGCATCCAGGCGGTTCTCGAAACGCACGTCGCGGGAGGTGACGATGCCGACCAGGTCGCCATCGTGCAGCACCGGAACGCCGGAGATGTTGTGCATGCGGGTCAGTTCGAACAGATCGCGCACCGTGGCATCGGCCTCGATGGTGATCGGGTCCTTGACCACGCCAGCCTCGAACCGCTTGACCTTGCGCACTTCGGCGGCCTGCTGTTCGATGGTCATGTTTTTGTGGATGATACCGATACCGCCTTCCTGGGCCATGGCAATGGCCAGACGGGCTTCGGTCACGGTGTCCATGGCAGCGGAAACCAACGGGATATTCAGTTCGATGCCACGGGTAAGACGGGTTTTGAGGCTGACTTCGTTAGGCAGCACCTCGGAATAACCAGGCACTAGGAGAATGTCGTCGAAGGTCAGAGCTTCTTGGCTGATACGCAGCATCGCGGGGGCTCCCGAGCGGGAAAATGGAAGCGCGCCATTATACTCATGCACACCGTCTGGCTCAATGTAAAACTCTGTCTATTATTGGCGGGGTGATTGACGGGGCTGATCGCCCCACTGCGGCGGTACACCGCCCCCCTGTGGCGAGGGGATTTATCCCCGCTGGACTGCGCAGCAGTCCCACGGTGGTCGACTCATATGCCTGATGTACCGCACAGCCTGGGTTTAGGGCCGCTTCGCGCCCCAGCGGGGATAAATCCCCTCGCCACAAAAGCAGTCTCCAGTGTGCCTACCTACAACTCCACCTGCACCCAACTCACCGGCTGATCCAACCAATCGGCGAATTCGTCGAGGAAGTCCTGCTTGAACCCCGCCTCCAGCCAGTTGTTGAAGATGAACCCCAGGTTGGAGAAGCCGCAGGGCTGCAGGAACAGAAAGCCGTTGATGTCATCTTCATGCCCGCACTCGGGGCAGGTGAAGTTGTCGGTGCGGTCGGGCATCCAGTCCTCCAGGCTTTCGAACAGCGCCTCGCCGATTTCCCGCCGGCACTCGGCGCAGCCCGCTTCCTCGAGAAAGCCCTTGGCCGGGGTGTAGATGCAGCGCTTGGTGATGATCTCCAGGCCGTTGATCGGCTCGTCGAACGGCAAGGCATCGGGGCGCAGGACCACGGTGCGGGCGCCTGGAGCGATGGCATGGGCCATGCGATTGCCGGTGCGCCCACAGGTGGTCAGTTGTTCTTCGACAATGTTCTTGCGCACCAGCCAGCGCACGATCGCCCGAGCCCTGGGCTCATGGACCGGCAAGGTGGAGATTTTCGGGACGATGATGCTTTGGGAGTTCATGACAAGGCCTGGGGGTTCTCTGTAGGCGCAAAGCTTGCTCGCGATGCGGACACTTCAGTCCATCAGATGATGGGGGCGATTCCATCGCGAGCAAGCTTTGCTCCTACGAGTGTTATCAAAGGCCGGCAGCTTAATCCCTGGCCACACCAGGTCAAGCGCTCAGGTAGCGCCCGATCAGCGCGAGGCCGCTGGCAAGCACCAGCCAGGTCACCAGGCGCACGAACGTCTCGCGCGACATCCTCATCGTCAGGCGACGACCTGTCCACAGCCCCAGCGCCATGGCCGGCAACAAACACAGCGCCAGTACCAACAAGGGTAGTTCGGCATACACGCCCGAGACAGCGAACAGGCTCAAGCGCACCACGGTGCTGCAACTGATCAGGGCGCTTTGGGTGGCCCGGGCCGGTTCCTTGGGCAAGCGGCTATTCAAATAGATCGCATATAAAAAGCCGCCACTGCCGAACAAGGCCCCGAACATCCCGCCTACCGTGCCCATCGGGATCGCCCATAGCGCCGACAGCTGCGTGGGTCGGGTCTTTATCCACAGGCTGTAGATCGCGTAGGCGCTGATGAACAGCCCCATCAACAGCAACAGCAGGTCCGACTTGAGGTTGAGCAAGAAAATCACGCCCAGGGTGCAACCAACCGCCATGCACGGCAACAACCGCAGCAACTCCGGCCGGGCAATATCCTTGCGCGACGGCAGCAGGTTGCCGAACGCCGCGACAAAATCCAGCAACACCAGCAGCGGCACGATTTTCGACAATGGCATGAACAGCAGCAGGATAGGTGCGGCCACCAGCGCTGTTCCGAACCCGGCAATGCCGAACACGATATAAGCCAAGGCGATGGCAAGGCCGATCACCAGCCATTCCGTGGGTGCGAATGCCCATTGGCCCAACCACGAGAAAAGGTTCATCCGGTACTTCCTTGCTTACGGAGCGGCGACTTTAGCCAGAGGTCGCAGGCTTATCCAGCACTGCTATCGCGAGCAGGTTCGCTCCCAAATTGGATTCATATGCTGTGTACGACGCAGAACCTTTGTGGGAGCGAGCCTGCTCGCGATGAAGGCAACCCGGTCTAATTGTTTCCACGCATGGAGATTAAGCGGCAAATGCCCTTATCATGCCGCCCATGATTAAAGATCCCTTTGCCCGCCTGGGCCTGGACCGCGAGGTCCTGACTGTCAGTCAGCTCAACGGCCGCGCGCGGGTGTTGCTGGAGGACGTGTTCAGCAACATCTGGGTCGAGGGCGAAATCTCCAACCTCGCCCGCCCCGCCTCCGGCCACGTGTATTTCACCCTCAGGGACAGCGGCGCCCAGGTACGCTGCGCGCTGTTCCGGCAGAACGCCGCGCGGGTGCGCCAGGCCTTGAAGGATGGGTTGGCGGTCAAGGTGCGTGGCAAGGTTTCGCTGTTCGAAGGCCGTGGCGATTACCAGCTGATTCTCGACACCGTGGAGCCGGCTGGCGACGGTGCCCTGCGCCTGGCCTTCGATGCCCTGAAGGAAAAGCTCAGCGCCGAAGGCCTGTTCAGCGCCGAGCGCAAGGTGCCCCTGCCCGCTCATCCACAACGCATCGGCATCATCAGTTCGCCCACCGGCGCGGTGATCCGCGACATCATCAGCGTGTTCCGTCGCCGTGCGCCGCAGATCGCCCTGACGCTGATCCCCACCGCCGTGCAGGGCCGCGAAGCCACCGCGCAGATCGTCCGTGCCCTGAAACTGGCGGACGCCCGGGGCTTCGATGCGCTGATCCTGGCCCGAGGCGGCGGTTCGCTGGAAGACTTGTGGTGCTTCAACGAAGAAGCCGTGGCCCGGGCCGTGGACGCCTGCCTGACGCCGATCGTCAGCGCGGTCGGCCATGAAACCGACGTGTCCATCAGCGATTTCGTCGCCGACGTACGCGCCCCGACGCCGTCCGCCGCTGCCGAACTGTTGGCACCGGACGCTGGCGATCTGGTGCGCCGGGTCGAAAGCCTGCATCGGCGGCTGGTGATGCGCATGCGTGACCGCTTTATGCGCGATCAACTGCGCCTCGAAGGCCTGACCCGACGACTGCGCCACCCCGGCGAACGCCTGCGCCAGCAAGCCCAGCGCCTCGACGACCTGGACATGCGCCTGCGCCGGGCCTTCGAACGCAGCCTCAATACCCGCCGCGAACGCCTGATCCGCCTGGAAACCCGCCTGGCCGGCCAACATCCGGGCCGTCACCTGGCGCTGCTGCGCCAGCGCCTGGACAGCCTGGCCGAACGCCTGCCCCGGGCCATGCGCGAAGGCTTGAAGGCGCGACGCGTGCAATTGCACAACCAGATGCAGACGCTGCACATCGTCAGTCCCCTGGCGACCCTCGGTCGGGGCTACAGCATCTTGCTGGACGAACGCGGCCATGCGATCCGCAGTGCCGGACAGACCCAGACCGGCCAGCGCCTGACGGCCCGGCTCGGCGAAGGCGAATTGCTGGTGCGGGTCGAAGACAATCACCTGACGCCGGTCACCCTCTCTTTACTGGATTGATCCATGCCGCGATTTCTAACGCCTCTGCTTTTGCTGTGCCTGACCTTCAACGCCCACGCCGACAGTTACATCACCCGCCTGCTGAACAAACCGGTGCCGGGGGCGTGGCCGTGGTCGACCTGGGCAGCGCGGCCCAGGCGCCGAAAGCCAGCTATCAAGGCAAGCCGGTGCTGGTGGTCAAGGAACAGAACAACTGGCTGGCGATTGTCGGTATCCCGCTGACCGTCCAGCCGGGCACCCAGCAGATCAACAGCGGCGGCGGCACCCAGCCGTTCGTGGTCGGCTATAAAAAGTACCCCGAGCAGCACATCACCCTGAAGAACAAGCGCCAGGTCAACCCGAACCCGGCAGACCTCAAACGCATCGACGCCGAGCTGGCCGTGCAGTTGAAGGCCTACCGCAGCTTCAGCCCGAACATCCCCAGCAACCTGCTGTTGGACAAGCCGGTCAACGGCCCGCTGTCGAGCCGGTTTGGCGTGCGTCGCTTCTTCAACGGCGAAGAGCGCAACCCCCATGCCGGCCTGGACTTCGCCGTGCCCGCCGGCACGCCGATCAAGACGCCGGCGGCCGGCAAGGTGATCCTTACCGGCAACTACTTCTTCAATGGCAACACCGTGTTCGTCGACCACGGCCAGGGCTTCATCAGCATGTTCTGCCATATGTCGAAGATCGATGTGAAGGTCGGCCAGCAATTGGCCCGAGGCGCGGTGGTGGGCAAGGTTGGCTCTACAGGTCGAGCGACCGGACCGCACATGCATTGGAACATCAGCCTGAACGATGCGCGGGTGGATCCGGCGATTTTTATCGGAGCGTTCGAGCCCTGAGTTTTTTTGTGGTGAGCCTACTGGCCTCATCGCGAGCAAGCTCGGCTCCCACAGCTACTGCGCCATTTCGAAAGCGCCGAATATCCTGTGGGAGCCGAGCTTGCTCGCGATGAGGCCGGCACATGCACCGCTGCTGCAGAGATTGCCAAGCCACAAACATCAACGCAATAAACCGACAATCTCCCCAAAATACCGCAATAAAATCTCGAAAACCTTCAACAAAGCAGAACTTCTCTCAATTTTTTCCGACTGCTTGCGATCCTCCCCCACCCGGTTAGGGTTGAAGGCATGAAAACCTCTCACACCCTCATCCAGCTTCGCCAGCACCGCAGCCTGTGCCTCGTCAGCGCCCGACTGCCAGGCTGAATCGCGGCAACCCGTCCAGGCTGTAGAGCCACCCCGTTCGAACCACCGGCAGGCCGCCTTTTTCCGGCCACGACACTAAGGATTCCGCCCATGAGCATGCTCAAAGACCCGTCTTCCAAATACCGCGCCTTCCCGACCATCAACCTGCCGGATCGCACCTGGCCGTCGAAGACCATCACCGCCGCGCCAATCTGGTGCAGCTCCGACCTGCGCGATGGCAACCAGTCGCTGATCGAGCCGATGGACGCGGTCAAGAAACTGCGCTTCTGGAAAACCCTGGTCGCCGTGGGCGTCAAGGAAATCGAAGCGTCGTTCCCGGCGGCCTCGCAAACTGACTTCGACTTTGTGCGCACCCTCATCGAAGAAGGCCACATCCCGGACGACACCACCATCCAGGTGCTGACCCAGGCCCGTGAAGACCTGATCGCCCGGACCTTCGAATCCCTGCGCGGCGCGAAGAAAGCCATCGTCCACCTGTACAACGCCACCTGCCCGTCGTTCCGCCGCATCGTGTTCAACCAGGACAAGGAAGGCGTGAAGGAAATCGCGGTGAACGCGGCCAAGCTGTTCGTCAAGTACGCCGCCCAACAGCCGGAAACCCAGTGGCAGTTCGAATACTCGCCAGAAACCTTCAGTGCCACCGAGCTGGAATTCGCCAAGGAAGTCTGCGACGCCGTCATCGATGTCTGGAACCCGACACCAGAGCGCAAGGTGATCCTCAACCTGCCCGCCACTGTGGAAGTCGCCACCCCGAACGTCTACGCCGACCAGATCGAGTGGTTCCACCGCAACATCACCCGTCGTGACAGCGTGCTCATCAGCCTGCACACCCACAACGACCGTGGCACCGGCGTGGCCGCCACCGAACTGGGCCTGATGGCCGGCGCCGACCGTGTCGAAGGCTGCCTGTTCGGCAACGGCGAGCGCACCGGCAACGTCGACCTGGTGACCGTGGCGCTGAACCTCTACACCCAGGGCATCAACCCTGAACTGGATTTCTCCGACATCGACGGCGTGCGCAAAGTGGTCGAAGAGTGCAACCAGATTGCGGTGCACCCACGTCACCCCTACGTCGGCGACCTGGTTCACACCGCGTTCTCCGGCTCGCACCAGGACGCCATCCGCAAGGGCTTCGCCCAGCAGAAATCCGACACGCTGTGGGAAGTGCCGTACCTGCCGATCGACCCGGCCGACATCGGCCGCAGCTACGAGGCGGTGATTCGCGTCAACAGCCAGTCGGGCAAGGGCGGTATCGCCTATCTGCTGGAACAGGAATACGGCATCAGCCTGCCGCGCCGCATGCAGATCGAGTTCAGCCAGGTGGTTCAGCGCGAGACCGACCGCCTCGGCCTCGAAATGACCGCCCAGCAGATCCACAGCTTGCTGCAACGCGAATACCTGCAAGCCAACACCCCGTACGCGCTGGTCAGCCATCGTCTGCAGGAAGAGAACGGCAATAGTGCTGTGGAAGTGGAAGTCGCCAGCAAGGGCCAGGGCGAAACCAACCTGCACTGGCGCGGCAAGGGCAACGGCGCGCTGGAGGCCCTGGTGGCCGGCCTGCCGATTCCCGTGGAGATCATGGACTACAACGAACACGCCATCGGCGCTGGCACCAATGCCAAGGCGGCGGCGTACATCGAGCTGCGGGTCAATGGTGAACGTGCGGTGCACGGCGTGGGCATCGATGAAAACATCACCACCGCCAGCTTCAAGGCCCTGTTCAGCGCACTGAACCGCTCGCTGAGCCAACCTGAGGCCAAGGCAGCCTGATTCGCGGCTGAAATGCAAAAAGGCCCCGGGGTGTGAACCCTGGGGCCTCGTTCCCACGCTCCGCGTGGGCACGCATCAACGGACGCTCTGCGTTCGGCTCTTGAGACGCGGAGCGTCCCCGGCTGCATTTCCACGCGGAGCGTGGGAACGATCAAACAACCAAAAACTCAGGCATGGGTATCGACAGAACCGGCCATCGCCTGCAGCAACGCTGCCCGCAAGGTCTGCAAGGCGGCCTGGGTGCCCATGATCTGGGTCTGGATGGCCATGGCCTGCTGGGTCTTCTGCTCTTCGTTGGCCTGACTCTTCTCCACGCGGGCCAGTTCGGCCTGCTGCTGGGCCAACAGCTTTTCGGCCTGCTCGATCTGCTTTTTCAACTGCTCGACGACATCGACGCCGCTGCTGGCAGGCGCACCGGCGATATTGGCGCCGCTGGTATCGATTTTCAGTGACTTTTCCTTCTCGTCGCCGGCATCAGTCGATGCCGGCGAAGTGGCCGTCGTTTCTTCGGCCGTCCCACCGATCCGGGCCTTTGGGGCCGAGAGTGGGTAAGGATTTACGGTAGTTGCGCTGATCGTGGTCATGGGGACTCCTCCTTGGCTGACCCGTTATCGGCACGCAACAGCGCTTCTTAAGGGCTGAATCGTTTCAATCAGATGAATTCGAAACGGTCGGCATCCAGGTTCGCCGGAAACCGCGTGCGATACGCCGCCAGGTCCGCCGCATTCAAACTCACCATGAACACACCATCGGCCTCCCCTGCGCTGAGCAAGGTTTCGCCCTGGAAGTCCAGCACCTGACTGTCGCCGGTATAGGCGAAGCCCTTGCCGTCGGTGCCGATGCGGTTCACCGCCGCCACGTAGCACAGGTTCTCGATGGCCCGGGCCGGCAGCAGGCGGTTCCAGTGCTGGCGCCGGGCCCCCGGCCAGTTGGCGGTGTACAGCAACAGGTCGGTGTCGTCGGCGTCGCGGCTCCAGGCCGGGAAACGCAGGTCGTAGCAAATCAGCGGACGGACCCGCCAGCCCTTGAGCTCGAACAGCACCTGGCGCTCGCCCGGCGTGTAGTGATCGTGTTCGCCGGCCATGCGGAACAGATGGCGCTTGTCGTAGTGCAGCACCTCGCCGTCTGGTCGCACCCAGAGCAGGCGATTGCGATGGCTGCCGTCAGCGGCCTGGACAATCACGCTGCCGGTGATCACCGCGTCCAGTCTTGCCGCCTGGGTCCGCATCCAGACGCTGGTAGGCCCGTATTCCGGCTCCGCCAGGGTTTGCGACTCCATGGAAAACCCGGTGGTGAACATTTCCGGCAGGATGACCAGGTCTGCCCCCCGCGCCTGCTCCAGCAGGCTTTCGAAATGTTCCAGGTTGGCCTGGCGGTCATGCCAGGTCAGGGTGGTCTGGATCAGGGCGATGTTGAGGTTTGGCAACGCGCTCAGATCACGCATAGTTTTTCCGCTGCTTCACGCAGCGTCTCCTCGCGTTTGGCAAAGCACAGGCGCACCAGGCGCTGGCCTTCGGGTGGGTTCTGGTAGAACACCGACACCGGAATCGTCGCCAAGCCGTGCTCACGGGTCATCCAGACCGCCATGTCGACATCGTTCAGGTCCGGACGAATGTGCGAATAATCCACCAACTGGAAATAGGTGCCGGTCACGCGCTTGAAGCTGAACCGCGACGGGGCCAGCAGATCGCAGAACAGGTCGCGCTTGGCCTGGTAGAAATCCGGCAGTTCTTCCACGTGTTCGGGATGCGCGGCCATGTAGTCGGCCAAGGCGTATTGCAGCGGTGTCACGCCACAGAAGCTGACGTACTGATGCACCTTGCGCAGCTCCGCCGTCAGGGCCGGTGGCGCCACGACGTAGCCGGTTTTCCAGCCGGTCACGTGGTAGGTCTTGCCGAATGAGCTGACCACGAAGGCGCGGCGGTACAGTTCCTCGTGGGCGAGGACGCTGGCATGGGGCACACCGTCGAACACCAGGTGTTCATAGACTTCATCGCTGATCAGGTAGATGTCGCGATCACGGATCAACGCCGCCAGTTGATCCAGCTCGGCACGACTGATCAGGGCGCCGCTGGGGTTGTGGGGGGTATTCAGAATGATCATCCGCGTACGCGGGCTCAGGGCTTCGCCGAGCTTCTGGAAATCGATGGCAAAGTCATCCAGGCCCAGCTGGACGTGCACGCAACGACCACCGGCCAATTGGACCGAGGGTTCGTAGCTGTCATAGCAGGGGTCGAATACGATCACTTCATCGCCGCTTTGGACCACCGCCGCGATGGCGCAGAAAATTGCCTGGGTCGCACCGGGGGTCACGGTGACTTCCTGGTCGGCATCGACGCTGGCGCCATAACTGCGGGCGATCTTCGCCGCGATCTGCTGACGCAAGGTCGGTAGCCCGGTCATGGGTGAATACTGGTTATGACCTTGGGCGATATGCCGGCCAACCGCATCGCGCAGGGCCTGCGGACCATCGAAATCGGGAAACCCCTGGGACAGGTTGAGCGCGCCGGTCTGCGCGGCGAGCTGGGACATCTGGGTGAAAATGGTGATGCCGACATTCGGCAGCTTGCTGGTGATCATCAGGGGTTCTCTGCGTCTGCGCCCGGCTCTGGCACGGCGCGGGAGAGGTCGAGGATAGCCCAATCGCCGGGCATGAAAAAGGGTGCCGAATTGGCACCCTTTTCGATCTCAACTACCAGCCCACTGCAAAACCTGTGGCGAGGGGATTTATCCCCGCTGGGGCGCGAAGCGGCCCCAAAAAGGTCAACTCGATCTGCCTGAAACACCGAGGTGACAGGATTCAGGGCCGCTTCGCGCCCCAGCGGGGATAAATCCCCTCGCCACAAAAGCCAATCAGCGCTTGTCGCGACGCTTCTTGTCGGCCTTCTTGTGGTGCGACATCAAGCGGCGCTTCTTGTTGACCTGACGGTCGGTGAGCGTGTTCTTGTTGCCTTCGTACGGGTTCTCACCGCCCTTGAACTCGATGCGGATCGGCGTACCAACCAGCTTCAGGACACGGCGATAGGTGTTTTCCAGGTAACGGACGTACGACTTGGGCACCTTCTCGATCTGGTTGCCGTGGATCACGATGATCGGCGGGTTGGCGCCGCCCAGGTGAGCGTAACGCAGCTTGATCCGGCGGTTGTTGACCATCGGTGGCGCGTGTTCGCCAACCGCGTCTTCCAGAATCTGGGTCAGGCGGTTGGTCGGCCAGCGGGTCACCGCCGACTTGAACGAGTTCTGCACCGACGCGTAGAGGTTACCTACGCCCGTACCGTGCAGGGCCGAGATGAAGTGGATGTCGGCGAAGTCGACGAAGAACAGGCGACGCTGCAATTCGACCTTCACGAAATCGCGCTCGCTCGGCGTCATGCCGTCCCACTTGTTGATCGCGATGACCAGCGCGCGACCGGCTTCCAGGGCGAAGCCCAACAGGTTCAGGTCGTGATCGACCACGCCTTCGCGTGCATCCATCACGAAGATGACCACGTTGGCGTCCTTGATGGCCTGCAACGTCTTGACCACGGAGAACTTCTCGACTTCTTCGTGGATCTTGCCGCGCTTGCGCACACCGGCGGTGTCGATCAGCGTGTACTTCTCTTCGTTGCGCTCGAACGGGATGTAGATACTGTCGCGAGTGGTGCCAGGCTGGTCGTACACGATGACCCGGTCCTCGCCAAGCATGCGGTTGACCAGCGTCGACTTGCCCACGTTCGGACGGCCGATGATCGCGATCTTGATCCCGTCTTTTTCGCTCGGGCCCGGAATGCGCTTGGCTTCCTCGCCTTCGGCAACGATCTCTTCTTCGCCCTCTTCGGGCTCATCGTCATCTTTCGGGAAGTCAGCCAGGGCGACTTCCAGCAACTGGCTGATACCGCGACCGTGGGCACCGGCAATCGGAATCGCCTGGCCCATGCCCAACGGCGCGAACTCGGCGCGAGCCATGTCCGGGTCGATGTTGTCGACCTTGTTGGCGACGACATGGGAGCGCTTGTTACGCTTGCGCAAATGCTCGGCGATCATCTGGTCGGCGGCGGTAAAACCGGCCTTGGCGTCTACCAGGAACAGCACCACATCCGCTTCTTCGATGGCGAGCAGCGACTGCTCGGCCATTTTTTCGTCCATGCCGTGTTCGTCGCCGGAGATGCCGCCGGTGTCGATCAGAATGTAGGTACGCCCTTGCCACTTGGCCTCACCGTATTGGCGATCACGGGTCAGACCGGACAAGTCGCCGACGATGGCGTCGCGAGTCCTGGTCAGGCGATTGAACAAGGTGGACTTGCCGACGTTCGGTCGACCCACCAGGGCGATTACGGGAACCATGCGGCTCTCCACTTCGTTATTTCAGAAAATACAAAAGCCGCTGCGAGGCAGCGGCTGGTGCTCAGGTGAAGCCGCTTGGGGATTAAACCCCAAGCATAGTCTTACTTGATGGTCAGGGCTTCCAGTTTGCCGCTGTTGCCATACACATAAATCATGTTGCCCGCCACCAGCGGACGGGCACGCAGGCCGTCGCTGTCGATACGCTCGCGGCCGACGAAACGACCGTCCACCTGGCTCAGCAGGTGCAGGTAACCTTCCAGGTCACCGACTGCAACGTAGCTGGAGAACACTTCCGGGGCCGACAATTGACGACGGGCCAGGGAGTCGTTGCTCCACAGTGCGGTAGTGGAACGCTCGTCGACGCCTTCAACCGTACCCGAGGACAGGCTGACATAGACGCTGCCGAAACCCTGGGCGACACCGGCGTAGCTGGACGCATCGCGCTGCCACAGCGGGCGACCGCTTTCCAGGTCCAGTGCCGCAACGCGACCCTGGTAGCTGGCGACGTAGATCGTACCGCCGGACAGCAGCAAGCCGCCGTCGATATCGACCACGCGCTCCAGTTCCGAACGACCTTGTGGGACGGCAACACGTTGCTCCCACGCCGGCACGCCGTTGGAGATGTCCAGGGCAACCACCTTACCGGTCGACAACCCGGCCACCGCGAGACGGTTGGTGACGATCGGTGCGCTGGTGCCACGCAAGGTCAGGACCGCCGGGGTGCTGTCGTACAACCAGCGCTGGTTGCCGGTGGCAGCATCCAGGCCGATCAGACGGTCATCCTGGGTCTGGACCACGACCACGTCACCGTTGGAGGCAGGCGGTGCGAGTACTTCGCTGCTCACGCGAGCGCGCCATTTCTCTTCACCGCTGCTGGCGTCCAAGGCGACGATCTCGCCCTTGAGCGTGCCGATCATGACCAGCCCGTACCCTACGCCGACGGCGCCGGAAACCGGCAGTTCAAGATCTTTTTTCCATTTGACGTCGCCGTTCAGGCGATCCATCGCCATCACCACGCCCGTGACGTCACCGGCATAGATGGTGTCGCCGTCGATGGCCGGCACCAGCATGTTGTAGGTTTCGCCCTGGCCGTCGCCAATGGAGCGGCTCCATTGCTTCTGCAGCACGACTTCTTCTTTGAAGTCGGTCAGTTCGGCCGGCGGCAGTTCTTTCTTGCTGTTGCTGCTGCAACCCGCGGCCAGAATGGCCAGAGCCAGCAATGCTGCATGTTTCCAACGGATCACGTCACGCATCCCCTTTGGCCAGGTCGTCCAGCTTGATTTGCAGGCCACCGACTGCGGCTTCATCCGACAGCGCGGCCTTGGCTTTTTGGTAGGCCGCATAGGCCTCGTCAGCACGACCCAGCTGTACCAGCAAGTCGCCCTTGAGTTCTTCGCGGGTCGCCAGGAACGCCTTGTCGGCATCGCCGTCGAGCAGCTTCAATGCATCTTCGGTCTTGTTCTGCGCCGCCAGTACCTGGGCCAGGCGCTGACGCGCCACTTCGCCCAGGGTCGGGTTGGCAGGCTTGTCGATGATGCCTTTCAGCTCGATGGCAGCGTCGTCCAGCTTGCCGCTGTCTACCGCGACCTTGGCCACGAACAGGCGACCGTACTGCGCGTAGGCGGTGCCGCCGTATTCACTGTTAAGTTTGCCGGCCAGGTCCGCCACGCGGGCAGCGTCAGGCTTGCCGTCCGGGGTCAGGGTGGTTTCCAGCAATTGCTGATAGAGCATCGAGGCGCCTTGCGACTGGTTGCTCTGGTATTTCTGGAACGCCTGCCAGCCGAATACGATGACCAGCGCCAACAGGCCGCCAGTGACCAGCGGCTTGCCGTTGCGACTCCACCAGTCCTTCAAATCCGCCAGCTGTTCATCTTCGGTACTCGACACCCCAATACTCCTTAATCGCTAAATCGGCTGTTTGACAGCTTCAACCCTGCACGACGCAGGTGGCCAGGTGTGCGGCAAGCGCATCCCAGGCAATACTTTGTTGTTCGCCCTGGCCACGCAGGGGTTTGAAACCTACCACTTGTTGGGCCATTTCGTCGTCACCCAGGATCAGTGCATACAACGCACCGCTCTTGTCGGCCTTCTTGAACTGGCTCTTGAAGCTGCCGGCGCCGGCATTGATCTGCAGGCGCAGACCAGGCAACTGGTCGCGGACCCGCTCGCTCAGGGACAAGGCCGCCAGTTCGGCTGCTTCACCGAAGGCACACAGGTAGACGTCGACCTGCCGGGAAAGCGCTTCCGGCACCTTGTCCAATGCCTCGAGCATCAGCACCAGGCGCTCGATGCCCATGGCAAAGCCCACGCCTGGCGTCGGCTTGCCGCCCATCTGTTCCACCAGGCCGTCGTAACGGCCACCGGCACACACGGTGCCCTGGGCGCCAAGCTTGTCGGTGACCCATTCGAAAACGGTCTTGCTGTAGTAATCCAGGCCACGGACCAACTTGGGGTTGATCACGTAAGGAATGCCCACGGCGTCCAGGCGCGCCTTCAACCCTTCGAAGTGCGCACGGGATTCGTCGTCGAGGTAGTCGGCCATTTTCGGCGCATCGACCAGGATCGCTTGGGTGTCGGCATTCTTGGTGTCGAGCACACGCAGCGGATTGGTCTTCAGACGGCGCTGGCTGTCTTCGTCGAGCTTGTCCAGGTGCGCGGAAAGAAACTCCACCAGCGCTTCACGATATCGGCCACGGGACTCGCTGGTGCCCAGACTGTTGAGCTCAAGCTTGACCGCGTCACGAAGCCCCAGTTCGCCCCACAGGCGCCAGGTCATGACGATCAGCTCGGCGTCGATGTCCGGGCCGTCGAGGTTGAACACTTCCAGACCGATCTGGTGGAACTGGCGATAGCGGCCTTTCTGCGGACGCTCGTGACGGAACATCGGGCCGATGTACCAGAGTTTCTGCACCTGGCCGCCGCCGGTAATGCCGTGTTCGAGCACCGCACGCACACAGGCCGCCGTGCCTTCGGGGCGCAGGGTCAGGGAGTCGCCGTTGCGATCCTCGAAGGTGTACATCTCTTTTTCGACGATGTCGGTCACTTCGCCGATGGAGCGCTTGAACAGCTCGGTGAACTCGACGATGGGCATGCGGATCTGCCGATAACCGTAGTTATCCAGCAAACGTGCGACGGTGCCCTCGAAATAGCGCCACAGGGGCGTCTGTTCGGGCAGGATGTCGTTCATGCCACGGATGGCTTGCAGAGACTTGCTCACAATAAATCCTTAAAAATTCGTTTGCTCAGCCGCGTGCGATGACCGCTGCGTCGGCTTCGACCTTTTCGGCCGCTTTCTCGCGGATCAGCCGTTCCAGCTCATCCACCAGATTGTCATTCGTCAACTTCTGCGACGGCTTGCCGTCGATGTAAATCAGGTTCGGCGTACCGCCGGTGAGACCGATATGGGCCTCCTTGGCTTCGCCCGGCCCGTTGACCACGCAACCGATCACCGCGACATCCAGCGGCACCAGCAGGTCTTCGAGACGCCCTTCCAGCTCGTTCATGGTCTTGACCACATCGAAGTTCTGCCGCGAGCAGCTCGGGCAGGCGATGAAGTTGATGCCACGGGAACGCAGGTGCAGGGATTTGAGAATGTCGTAGCCGACCTTCACTTCCTCGACCGGATCGGCCGCCAACGAGATGCGGATGGTATCGCCAATCCCTTCGGCGAGCAGCATACCGAGGCCGACGGCGGATTTCACCGTGCCCGAACGCAACCCACCGGCTTCAGTGATGCCCAAGTGCAGCGGCTGGACGATTTCCTTGGCCAGAAGGCGGTAGGCTTCGACGGCCATGAACACGTCGGAGGCCTTCACGCTGACCTTGAAGTCCTGGAAATTCAGGCGTTCGAGGTGCTCGACATGACGCAGCGCCGACTCCACCAGGGCCGCCGGCGTGGGTTCGCCGTATTTCTTCTGCAGGTCTTTTTCCAGGGAACCGGCGTTCACACCGATGCGGATCGGAATGCCACGGTCCCGAGCGGCATCCACCACGGCGCGCACGCGGTCTTCGCGACCGATATTGCCCGGGTTGATGCGCAGGCAGTCGACACCCAGCTCGGCCACGCGCAGGGCAATGCGGTAGTCGAAGTGAATGTCCGCCACCAGGGGCACCTTGACCAGTTGCTTGATCTTGCCGAACGCCTCGGCGGCGTCCATGTCCGGCACGGACACCCGCACGATGTCGACGCCGGCGGCTTCCAGGCGATTGATCTGCGCAACGGTGGCAGCCACGTCGTTGGTGTCGCTGTTGGTCATGCTCTGCACAGCGATAGGCGCATCGCCGCCCACGGGCACGTTACCGACCCAGATCTTGCGGGATTCGCGACGTTTGATTGGAGATTCGCCGTGCATGACTTATTGACCCAACTTCAGGCGAGCAGTCTCGCCACTGGTGAACGGAGCCACATCGACCGGCTGGCCGTTGTAGCTGACCTGCGCGCCACGGGCATAGCCCAGGCGCACGGCAAACGGCGGCTTGCCGTTGATGGACGTGGCATCGCCCTTGCGCTTGAGGCCGCTGAACAGCACCTTGCCGTTGCCGTCGGTGACCTGGGTCCAGCAATCCGCGGTGAATTGAATCTGCACCTGGCCTTCACCTGCGGCCGGCGCCACAGGGGCAACCGGTGTTGCTGTCGGCGCAGGAGCGACTGGAGCGACTGGAGCTGCTGGGGCTGCTGGAGCCGCCACGGTCGGCGCTGGAGTGCTCGGGGCAACCGGTGCGCCGGCAGTGGGCGTATGCGTGTTTGGCACGGCCGGGGCCACAGTTGGGGCAGCAGGCGTATTCGGCTCAGCGCCGGCTTCGGCATCGGCACCGTCCTGGCCTTGTGGCAACGCCAGGCTGCTTTCGCCTTCTGCCTGGCCTTCGAGCACCGCCTGGTCTTCCGGCTCGTCCAATGGATGGATCCGCGTGGTGCCGTCGGCGCCCTCCACTTCTACATGCTCCGGAGCCAGGGCGACCGATTCCTTGCTACGCAGCGAGGTTTGATCCTGCCACCAGACGAAACCGCCCCCAATCACCGCGATCAGCAACAACAGGCTGACGATTCGCAAAATGGTGTGGGAAACACGCACCGGCTCCTCGATGCGGCCCAGGCTGTGCACATTGCTGCCCTGGGCGTCGGAACCGGTGTACTGATCGAATTGCTGGACCAGCACGGTCTGGTCCATGTCGAGTAATTTGGCGTAGGCGCGGATGTAGCCCCGGGCGAAGGTATGCCCTGGCAATTTGTCGAACGCGCCCGCTTCCAGGTTGCTCAGGGAAGCCACGGTGAGATTGAGCTTGAGGGCTACTTGGGCCAGCGACCAACCATTGCTTTCGCGGGCTTGACGCAGGGTCTCACCGGGGTTCACGCGAGTCGCTGCTACCACTTCAGGATGCGCCGCTTTCATCATTGCTCCGACAGGTATTGCTGATATTCCGGCGTACCGGGATAGAGTCTTTTTAGTTGCAGGCCATAACTGGCGGCCTTGTCACGATCTTCGAATACATGTGCCAGCCGAACGCCGAGCAATAGACTACGTGCATTTTGCTCGCTCAGCAGACTAAAACGTTCGTAATAGTCCCGCGCGGGCACATATTGCCTGTCCTCGTAGGACAACTCAGCCATTTCCAGCAAGGCTCGCGGTTGCTGGCGGTTGAGCCGCAACGCCTTTTCCAGTTGCTGGCGGGCCAGGTCACGCTGGCCGAGTTTCGCGGCGGTCATGCCAAGGTTCTCGAAAACCCGCGAACGCTCAGGGTAAAGGGTATCGGCGGCGGCCTGCTCGAAGCGCTCGTAGGCCTCCTTGTAACGTTGTTGCTCGTAAAGGAAGCTGCCGTAGTTGTTCAGGATCCGTGCATCCTGCGGCCGACTGGACAGAGCCTTGCGAAAATGCTCGTCGGCCAGCTCCGGTTCCAGCTCGGCCTGGAACACCAGGGCCAGGGCCGCGTTGGCATCGGCGTCGGAGCTGTCCAGCTCCAGGGCTTTCTTGAGCGGCACCTTGGCCCGTTCGGTCATGCCCTGCTGCAGATAGCCAATGCCCAGTTGCACATAGGCCACACGCGCTTCGTCACGCCCCTTGCTGGTCTTCATCGGGTTGTAGTCGCCCGACAGAACACAACCGGCGCACAGACCGGTGAACAGCAACAGCAGCGCGAAGCGCAGGGACATAGAGTTCCTCTCTTAGTGACCGTTCGCAGCGTTCTGTACATCGTCGGTTGCGTTCAACTCGCGCACGGCAATGTAGCGTTCGCTGCGACGGGTGCGGTCCAGCACCTGCCCGACCAATTGACCACAGGCGGCATCGATGTCTTCGCCGCGGGTGGTGCGCACGGTCACGTTGAAACCCGCGTGATGAAGCTGATCCTGGAAGCGACGGATCGCGTTGTTGCTCGGACGCTCGTAACCGGAGTGCGGGAACGGGTTGAACGGGATCAGGTTGATCTTGCACGGGATGTTCTTGAGCAGTTCGATCATCTCGACCGCATGCTCGACCTTGTCGTTCACATCCTTGAGCAGGGTGTACTCGATGGTCAGCACGCGTTTTTCGCCCAAAGCCGACATGTAGCGCTGGCACGACTCCAGCAGCATCTTAAGCGGATACTTCTTGTTGATCGGCACCAATTGGTTACGCAATGCGTCATTGGGTGCGTGCAGCGACAACGCCAGGGAGACGTCGATGTGCTTGGCCAGCTCATCGATCATCGGCACCACGCCGGACGTGGACAGGGTCACGCGGCGCTTGGAAATGCCGTAGCCCAGGTCGTCCATCATCAGGTGCATGGCGGACACGACGTTGTCGAAGTTCAGCAGCGGCTCACCCATGCCCATCATCACCACGTTGGTGATGGCACGGTCGACGGTCGCCGGGACGCTGCCAAAGGATTTGTTGGCAATCCACACCTGGCCGATCACTTCGGCGGCGGTGAGGTTGCTGTTGAAGCCTTGCTTGCCGGTGGAGCAGAAACTGCAATCCAGGGCACAGCCTGCCTGGGACGAAACGCACAAGGTGCCGCGCTTGCCCTGGGGAATGTAAACGGTCTCGACGCAGCTGCCGGACGCCACGCGCACCACCCACTTGCGGGTGCCGTCGCTGGAAATGTCCTCGCTGACCACTTCGGGGCCGCGAATCTCGGCAACGGCCTTGAGTTTTTCACGCAAGGCCTTGCCGACATTCGTCATGGCGTCGAAATCGTCGACGCCAAAGTGGTGAATCCATTTCATTACCTGACCGGCACGGAAACGCTTCTCCCCGATTGAGTCGAAGAATTTCTCCATTTCCGGCTGGGTCAAGCCCAACAGGTTAATCTTGCCGATCGATGCAGTCATGGTCTCACCCTCACTCACAAGCTTTACTTAGCGAGCGGTTACTTCAGTAGCGGCGAAAAAGTAGGCGATTTCGCGAGCAGCAGCGGCTTCGGAGTCCGAACCGTGGACGGCGTTGGCGTCGATGGACTCGGCGAAGTCAGCGCGGATGGTACCGGCAGCGGCTTCTTTAGGGTTGGTAGCGCCCATCAGCTCACGGTTGCGAGCGATGGCGTTTTCGCCTTCCAGAACCTGAACGACAACCGGGCCGGAAGTCATGAACGCAACCAGTTCACCGAAGAAACCGCGCTCGCTGTGCTCAGCGTAGAAGCCTTCGGCTTCGGCCTTGGACAGTTGCTTCATTTTCGAAGCAACGACGCGCAGGCCTGCGTCTTCGAAGCGGGTCACGATCTTGCCGATCACGTTTTTAGCAACGGCGTCAGGCTTGATGATGGAGAAAGTACGTTGAACAGCCATGGGTGTAACTCCAGAAACGGTAATGTGCGAAAAATTAAACCCGCGAATTATACGCGGGTTCATGGGTATTGCCTAACCTGCCACGCCGATCAGTCGATTTCTTCGATCCAGAGCGCCTGGACCGCTTCCAACACCTTCTCGCCACAACGGCCAGAGGTACTGTCGAAGTCGTCAAGCTCCATGATCCAGTGCTGCAGATCGACGAAGTTGACCGTCATCGGGTCTACATCCGGCTTGGCTTCGGCCAACTCTTCAGCGATGCGTCGTACATCATTCCAACCATAGCTCATGACAGTCTCACCATCAGTGCGGCGCTTCAGCCGCATGGTTAAGCGAATATTTCGGGATCTCGACGGTCAGGTCTTCCGTACCAACGATGGCCTGGCAACCCAGGCGCGATTGCGCTTCCAGGCCCCAGGCCCGGTCGAGGAAATCTTCTTCCAGTTCGTCCGCTTCTTCCAGCGAATCGAACCCTTCACGGATGATGCAATGACAAGTGGTGCAGGCACAGACACCGCCGCAGGCACTTTCCATCTCGATATGGTGTTCATGGGCGAGCTCGAGGATGGAAATCCCAGGCTCAGCCTCCACAACCATGCCCTCGGGGCAGAACTTCTCGTGGGGTAAAAAAATCACCTGCGGCATCTATTACTCCTCGATCTCATTCAGGTTACGCCCCGCCAGGGCGGCTTTGACCGTCGAATCCAGGCGGCGGGCGGCAAAGGCATCGGTGACTTGCGACAGACGCTTGGTCTGCTGCTCGATGGCATAGCCATCGGTGCCCTTGATCAATTCGGACAATTCCTGCATCTGCAACTCGATGACCATGCGCTCTTCGGCGTCCAGCAGACGCTCACCGTCGGCCTCAAGGGCGCCTTGCACGGCTTCGATCAGGCGCTGGGCGTCGACCTGCTGCTCGCGCAGCACGCGGGCCACCTTGTCGTCACCGGCGTACTGGAAGGAATCCTTGAGCATCCGGGCGATTTCGCCATCGGTCAGGCCGTAGGAAGGCTTGACCTGAATGCTGGCCTCGACGCCCGAACCCAGCTCGCGGGCGGAGACATTGAGCAAGCCGTCGGCGTCGACCTGGAAGGTCACGCGGATCTTCGCCGCCCCGGCGACCATGGCCGGGATGCCGCGCAATTCGAAGCGCGCCAGGGAACGGCAGTCGCTGATGAGTTCCCGCTCGCCTTGCAGCACGTGGATCATCATGGCCGACTGGCCGTCTTTATAGGTGGTGAAATCCTGGGCGCGAGCGACGGGGATGGTGGTGTTGCGCGGAATCACCTTCTCCATCAGGCCGCCCATGGTTTCCAGGCCCAGGGACAGCGGGATCACGTCGAGCAACAGCAGTTCGCCGCCGTCGCGCTTGTTGCCGGCCAGGGTATCGGCCTGGATCGCGGCGCCGATGGCGACCACCTGGTCCGGGTCGATTTCAGTCAGCGGTTGACGACCAAAGGCCTCGGCAACGGCTTCGCGAACCCGCGGCACGCGAGTCGAGCCGCCGACCATGACCACGGCCTTGACGTCTTCGAGCTCGACGCCGGAATCGCGCACGGCGCGGCGGCAGGCCTTGAGGCTGCGGGCGACCATGGGTTCGATCAGCGCATTGAAGGCTTCGCGGTTCAAGGAGGCTTTCCAGTCGCCGTAGACGACCTCGACACTCATCGCGTCGGTCAGGGCTTCCTTGGCGGCGCAGGCGGTTTGCAGCAGGTGACGTTGCGCACCCGGATCAAGATCAGCGGACAGGCCCGCTTGCTCGATGATCCAGCCGGCGATGGCGTGGTCGAAGTCATCGCCGCCCAGGGCGCTGTCGCCGCCGGTGGCCAGGACTTCGAAAACACCGCCGGTCAGGCGCAGAATCGAGATATCAAAGGTACCGCCGCCCAGGTCGTAGATGGCGACCAGGCCTTCGGCATGCTGGTCCAGGCCATACGCCACCGCAGCGGCGGTCGGCTCGTTGAGCAGGCGCAGCACGTTCAGGCCGGCCAGTTTGGCCGCATCCTTGGTGGCTTGACGCTGGGCGTCGTCGAAGTAGGCCGGGACGGTGATGACCGCACCCACCAGCTCACCGCCCAACGCGGCTTCGGCGCGCTGACGCAGGACCTTGAGGATGTCGGCCGACACTTCCACCGGGCTTTTCGGGCCCTGCACGGTTTCGATGAACGGCATGTGGGACTCGCCGCCGACGAAGCGGTACGGCAGTTGATCGCCCAATTGCTTGACGTCGGACAGGCCTCGCCCCATCAGGCGCTTGACCGAGACGATGGTGTTCAGCGGATCGGTCGCGGCGGCCAGCTTGGCCGACTCGCCCACTTCGACGCGATCGGCGTGGTAGCGGACGGCGGACGGCAGGATCACCCGCCCCTGCTCATCGGCCAGCGGCTCGGAAAGACCGCTGCGCAACGCAGCGACCAGGGAATTGGTGGTACCCAAGTCGATTCCCACAGCCAGGCGACGCTGGTGCGGTTGAGGACTTTGGCCGGGTTCGGCGATCTGCAGTAGGGCCATCGTAATCAGGACTTATCTGTAATCAGGCGTGCGACCGGAGCGGCACTGGGTTAATCGTCGAGGCGCTCTTCTAGCTGGCGCACTTCGTAGGTGAGCTTGTCGAGGAACTGCATGCGCCGCATCAGGCGTTCGGCCTGTTCGCGTTGCGCGGCATCGTTCCAGCAGGCTGCGAAGCTTTCGTTCAGGGTTTGCTGGGCGTCCTTCAAGCGGCGCTTGAACGTGGCGACACCCGCCAGGTCGGCACTGTCCTGCAGGTCTTCGAGCTCTTCGCGCCACTGCATCTGCTGCAGAAGAAACTCGGGATCGTGCACCGTGACTTCCAGGGGCAGTTCATGACCGCTGATGGCAAGCAGGTATCGCGCGCGCTTGGCCGGACTCTTGAGCGTCTGGTAGGCCTCGTTGAGGTTCGCGGACTGCTCGAGCGCCCGCCGCTGCTCGGCCTCGGAGGCGTCCGCGAAGCGGTCCGGATGGACGCCTCGGGCCAGCTCGAGATAACGCGCCGACAGTTCATCGAGATCCAGGCTGAAACCCGGCTGCATCTGGAACAAAGCAAAATGACAAGGAGTACCCACGAGCCGCCTCAGATGTTGAAGCTTTCGCCGCAGCCACATTCACCGCGCACGTTGGGGTTGTTGAACTTGAAGCCTTCGTTCAACCCTTCCTTGACGAAATCCAGCTCAGTGCCGTCCAGGTACGTCAGGCTCTTCGGGTCGATGATCACTTTCTGACCATGACTCTCGAACACCTGATCGTCTTCGCCGACTTCATCGACGAACTCCAGTACATAGGCAAGGCCGGAACAACCCGTGGTGCGAACACCCAGGCGGATGCCCTCGCCCTTGCCGCGCCCCGCGAGGGAGCGCTGTATGTGCCTGGCGGCTGCTTCTGTCATCTGGATAGCCATGAAAACTCCTTACCTGTCGCGGTTCAGATCAAGCCTTTCTTCTGCTTGTAGTCGCGAACGGCGGCCTTGATGGCGTCTTCAGCGAGTACCGAGCAGTGGATTTTCACTGGCGGCAGGGCCAGTTCTTCGGCCAGCTGGGTGTTCTTGATGGTTTCGGCTTCATCAAGGGTCTTGCCCTTCATCCACTCGGTGGCCAGGGAGCTGGACGCAATGGCCGAACCACAGCCGTAGGTCTTGAACTTGGCATCTTCGATGATGCCTTGCTCGTTGACCTTGATCTGCAGACGCATCACGTCGCCACACGCCGGGGCGCCGACCATGCCGGTGCCGACATCAGGATCCTGCGAGTCCATCTTGCCGACGTTGCGCGGGTTCTCGTAGTGGTCGATGACCTTTTCGCTATATGCCATTTGCTTCAATCCTCATCAGTGGAGCCGCTCTGGTGGCGACTTCTCAGTGCGCCGCCCATTCGATTTTCGAAATGTCGACGCCGTCTTTGTACATGTCCCACAGCGGCGAAAGTGCGCGCAGCTTGGTGACGGCCTCGCAGACTTTCTGCGCGGCGTAATCGATTTCTTCTTCGGTGGTGAAGCGGCCGAAGGTGAAGCGGATCGAACTGTGGGCCAGTTCGTCGTTGCGGCCCAGGGCGCGCAATACATACGAAGGCTCGAGGGACGCCGAGGTGCACGCCGAACCGGACGACACGGCCAGATCCTTGAGCGCCATGATCAGCGACTCGCCTTCAACGTAGTTGAAGCTCAGGTTCAGGTTGTGCGGTACGCGGGCGGTCATGCTGCCGTTGACGTAGAGCTCTTCCAGGTGCTCGACCTGCTTGAAGAAGCGGTCGCTCAGGGCCTTGATGCGCACGTTCTCGGCAGCCATGTCTTCCTTGGCCACGCGGAAGGCTTCGCCCATGCCAACGATCTGGTGGGTCGCCAGGGTGCCGGAACGCATGCCACGCTCGTGACCGCCGCCGTGCATGGTCGCTTCGAGGCGAACACGCGGCTTGCGGCTCACGTACAGCGCGCCGATGCCTTTAGGGCCGTAGGTCTTGTGGGCGGAGAACGACATCAGGTCGACTTTGAGCTTCGACAGATCGATGTCGACCTTGCCGGTGGACTGGGCGGCGTCGACGTGGAACAGCACGCCCCGGGAACGGGTCAGTTCGCCGATGGCTTCGATGTCGTTGACGGTGCCGATTTCGTTGTTCACGTGCATGATCGAAACCAGGATGGTGTCGTCGCGCAGCGCGGCTTCGACCATGGCCGGGGTGATCAGGCCGTCTTCGCCAGGCTCGATGTAGGTAACTTCGAAACCTTCACGCTCCAGTTGGCGCGTGGTGTCCAGGACCGCCTTGTGCTCGATCTTGGAGGTGATCAGGTGCTTGCCCTTGGTGTGATAGAAGTGCGCGACACCCTTGATTGCCAGGTTGTCGGACTCGGTGGCACCGGAGGTCCAGACGATTTCACGCGGGTCGGCGTTGACCAGGTCAGCGACCTGGCGACGGGCGTTCTCGACCGACTCCTCGGCTTTCCAGCCGAACACGTGGGAGCGGGAGGCCGGGTTACCGAAGTTTCCGTCGACCAGCAGGCATTCACTCATTTTCTGCGCGACACGTGGGTCAACCGGGGTGGTCGCAGAGTAATCAAGGTAAATCGGCAATTTCATGGACTCTCTCCTAAATCAGGCTGGCTGGCGTTCCGCTTGCTCTGCGGCAGTCATTCGACGGCGGACGCTTCAATCTTGTCCAGGTGCGGCGCCTTGCCATTGCAACGGCGCTGGTCCTGACGCTGGGCTACTTCCTGCACCTCACGACGAGTGACAAGGTCAGCCAAGCTGATACCGCTCAGAAATTCGTGGATCTGCAGGCTCAAGTCGCACCACAGATGATGGGTCAGGCAAGTATCACCGCCATGGCAGTCGCCCAACCCCTGACATTTGGTCGCATCGACCGATTCGTTCACCGCATCGATCACCTGGGCGACCTGGATGCCTTGCATGTCCCGCGACAGCTGATAGCCGCCACCGGGACCACGCACGCTGGACACCAGGTTGCTGCGACGCAGCTTGGCGAACAGTTGTTCAAGGTAAGACAGGGAAATGCCCTGGCGCTCGGAGATATCGGCCAGGGACACCGGCCCGTGCTGCGCATGCAATGCCAGATCCAGCATTGCGGTCACGGCGTATCGGCCTTTTGTAGTCAGTCGCATGGACAATTACCACGGAGTTCGGAATGGGGCGAGTATGCAATTCCCGAGTAATTAAGTCAACTATAAGACCTAGTGGGGTACTCGGGTTTACCCGCGAAAGAGCGCGCGCATGATAGCAAAGGGTGATCGCCGGGGACCAGCGATACCGCGTTATCGTTCATCGCGGGCAAGCCTTGCTCCCACAGACGTCTCCACTGGGTCTGTGGGAGCAAGGCTTGCCCGCGATGCAGACGCCTCGGTCAGCCGACCTGGCTCTGATCCTTGTCCTTCACACACGCAAAATCCTCCTCGCGCAGTTCAGGCAGCTCCTTGGCACAGTAATTACTGCCCAGGTCCTTCAGGGCGCCGCACATCCCCTCCAGGCGGCCGTCGACGGCCTGCAGGTGATCGAGCAATTGGTTGATGGCGCGGGCGACCGGGTCGGGCATGTCCTCGCCGACACCGTAGGCGTCAAAGCCGATCTTCTCGGCCATGGCCTTGCGCCGGGCGTCCTGCTCGTCATCGGATTTGACGATGATCCGCCCAGGAATGCCCACCACGGTCGCGCCAGGCGGCACGGCCTTGGTGACCACGGCGTTGGAGCCGACCTTCGCCCCCGCCCCCACGGTGAACGGACCGAGTACCTTGGCGCCCGCGCCGACCACCACGCCATCGCCCAGGGTCGGGTGGCGCTTGCCCTTGTTCCAGCTGGTGCCGCCCAGGGTCACGCCCTGGTACAGGGTCACGTCATCGCCAATCTCGGCGGTTTCGCCAATGACGATGCCCATGCCGTGGTCGATGAAGAATCGACGACCGACCTTGGCGCCCGGATGGATCTCGATCCCGGTCAGCCAGCGCCCAAAGTTGGACACCAGCCGCGCCAGCCACTTCCAGCCCATGTTCCACAAGGCGCCGGACAAGCGATGGAGCCAGATCGCGTGCATTCCCGGGTAGCAGGTCAGCACCTCAAAGGCATTGCGCGCCGCCGGGTCACGATGGAAAACGCTTTGGATATCTTCACGCAAACGATCGAACATTTTAATCCTTCCGCTTAATCAGCTCGCCACGGGCCGCTTTTTGGGTTTCCGTGAGGATGCCGCGCAATATATTCATCTCCGCCCGGCTGACCGAGCTTCGTCCGTACAACCGACGCAGGCGCGCCATCAAGTGCCGAGGCTTGTCCGGGTCGAGGAACTCGACGTCCACCAGGGTCTGCTCCAGGTGTTCATAGAATCGCTCCAGTTCGTCCATGGTCGCCAGTGTCTCACTGCGCGGCGACGTCGCCTCATATTTTTCGACCTTGCTCGGCTTGCCTTCGGCCGCCAGCCAGGCCATACGCACTTCATAGCTCAACACCTGCACCGCCGCCCCGAGGTTCAGGGAACTGAATTCGGGGTCGGAAGGGATATGCACGTGAAAGTGACATCGATGCAGCTCGTCGTTGGTGAGGCCGGAGTCTTCACGGCCGAACACCAGTGCTATTTCGATACCCTGCGCAGCTTCCTCGACCACTTTCGTCCCGCACTCGCGGGGGTCGAGCATGGGCCAGGGGATACGGCGGTCGCGGGCGCTGGTGCCGAGCACCAGGTTGCAGCCCACCAGGGCGTCTTCCAGGGTGGCGACGACCTGCGCACCGGCCAGGATGTCACCGGCGCCGGAGGCTCGGGCGTCGGCTTCGTGATGAGGAAACAAGCGAGGCTCGACCAGCACCAGCCGCGACAGGCCCATGTTCTTCATGGCCCGCGCAGCTCCGCCGATATTGCCCGGATGGCTGGTATTGACCAGGACGACACGAATGTTCTGCAACAAGGGAGGCGCTCTCGAACACGATAAAGGGAGCAAATCTTACATAAGCACCTACCGTTAAGCTATGAAAGCGAACGCCAACCTTCTCCTGAGAAAACTTTCTGATAGAATGCGCGGCTTTCTTTAACAACCTTAGGTGACACATCCATGCAGCCCATGCTGAATATCGCGCTGCGCGCCGCCCGCAGCGCCAGTGAACTGATCTTCCGCTCCATCGAGCGCCTGGATACCATCAAGGTCGATGAAAAAGACGCCAAGGACTATGTGTCCGAGGTTGATCGTGCCGCCGAACAGAAAATCGTCGATGCTCTGCGCAAGGCTTACCCGAACCACTCGATCATGGGTGAAGAGACCGGTATGCACGCCGGCACCGGCATCGAGGGTGAAGAGTACCTGTGGATCATCGATCCGCTGGACGGCACCACCAACTTCCTGCGCGGCATTCCTCACTTCGCCGTCAGCATCGCCTGCAAATACCGTGGCCGCCTGGAACACGCCGTCGTGCTGGATCCGGTTCGCCAGGAAGAATTCACTGCCAGCCGTGGCCGTGGCGCCCAACTGAACGGTCGTCGCCTGCGGGTGAGCGGTCGCACCAGCCTGGACGGCGCCCTGCTGGGTACCGGCTTCCCGTTCCGTGATGACCAGATGGACAACCTGGACAACTACCTGGGCATGTTCCGCGCCCTGGTCGGCCAGACCGCTGGCATCCGCCGCGCCGGCGCCGCGAGCCTGGACCTGGCTTATGTGGCGGCAGGCCGTTTTGATGCATTCTGGGAGTCGGGCCTGTCCGAATGGGACATGGCAGCGGGCGCCCTGTTGATCCAGGAAGCGGGCGGCTTGGTGAGCGACTTTACCGGCGGTCACGACTTCCTTGAAAAAGGCCACATCGTTGCCGGCAACACCAAGTGCTTCAAGGCTGTTCTGACAGCCATCCAGCCACACCTGCCACACTCGCTGAAGCGCTAAGCGCCCCAGCTACAGAAAAGCACCCTTCGGGGTGCTTTTTTTATGCCTGAATTTCGGTAATTGATCGTTCCCACGCTCCGCGTGGGAATGCCGCCAGGGACGCTCCGCGTTCCGCTTCTCGAAGGTGACGCAGAGCGTCACGGGATGCATTCCCACGCGGAGCGCGGGAACGATCTACAGCCCAGAATTCAGGCGCAAAAAAAGCACCCCGAAGGGTGCTTTTTTTTCATAGCGGTTGGATCACTGCGCCGGTTGGTTCTGGCCCAGGATCAGTTGGCCTTCCTTGTTCACCGGGATCTGGTTGCCCGGGTCGCGGTCCATGCGGACCTTGCCTTCCTTGCCGTCGAGCATGTAGCGCACGTCGTAGCCAACCACTTTGTCGCTGATGTCATTGACGGTGTTGCAGCGGGTTTGAGTGGTGGTGTAGGTGTCACGCTCCTGCATGCCTTCCTGAATCTTGTTACCGGCATAACCGCCGCCGGCCGCACCCGCCACGGTGGCGATTTTCTTGCCGGTGCCGCCGCCGATCTGGTTACCCAACAGGCCGCCCGCCACGGCGCCCAACACAGTACCGGCGATCTGATGTTGATCCTGGACCGGCTTCTGCCGGGTCACGGTGACGTCCTTGCAGACTTCACGCGGGGTTTTGATCTGAGTCTTGACCGGCTCCACCGCCAGTACTTGCGCATACTCAGGACCACTTTTCACCAAGCTGTAGGTCGCGACCGCACCACCGGCAGTAACACCGACAGCACCCAATACCGCACCAACCAGCATCGATTTGTTCACTTGAACCTCCTGGCCATCACCAGCGGAATAATCCGCGCTTCTCCCAGCCTTGGAGCATAAAAAAAGGCGCGAGTTCAACTCGCGCCTTTTCAGCGGTGACGGACGGAGCGACGAGCCTTACGGGCGATCGTCCACTTCCGTTTCGGTGGCCGCCGGAGGAATCAGATCCTCGGTGCTCAGATTCAGCCAGATCAGCACCACGTTGGCGATGTAGATCGACGAGTAGGTACCCGCCAGGACACCGACAAACAGCGCAATGGAGAAACCGAACAGGTTGTCACCACCAAAGAACAGCAGCGCGGCAATCGCCAGCAAGGTGGAGATCGACGTCGCCATGGTCCGCAGCAGGGTCTGGGTGGTCGAGATGTTGATGTTCTCGATCAACGTGGCCTTGCGCAGCACGCGGAAGTTCTCACGCACCCGGTCGAACACCACGATGGTGTCGTTGAGCGAGTAACCGATGATCGCCAGTACCGCCGCCAGCACCGTCAGGTCGAAGGTGATCTGGAAGAACGACAGGATACCCACGGTCACGGCCACGTCGTGGATCAGCGAGACAATGGCGCCCACCGCGAACTTCCACTGAAAGCGGAAGGCCAGGTAGATCAGGATGCCGCCCAGCGCCATCAGCATGCCGAGGCCGCCCTGGTCGCGCAGTTCTTCACCCACTTGCGGCCCCACGAACTCGACGCGCTTGACCTTCGCCGGGTTGTCGCCACCGGCCTTCTGCAAGGCATCGGCAACCTGGTGACCCAGTTGCGGGTCTTCACCCGGCATGCGCACCAACAGGTCGGTGGTTGCGCCGAAGCTCTGCACGATGGCTTCGTGGTAGCCGGACGTTGCCAGCTGCTCACGCACCTTGGTCACGTCGGCCGGACGCTCGTAGGTCAGCTCGATGAGCGTACCGCCGGTGAAGTCCAGGCCGTAGTTCAGGCCCTTGGTGGCCCAGCTGAACAACGCCAGCGCAGTGAGGAACAATGTGACGCCGAACGCGAAGTTGCGAACGCCCATGAAGTTGATTGTACGTAACATGGCAGCCCCTTAAATCCACAACTTCTTGAAGTCACGACCGCCAAAGATCAGGTTGACCATTGCGCGGGTCACCATGATGGCTGTGAACATCGAGGTAAAGATCCCGAGGGACATGGTCACTGCGAAGCCCTTGACCGGGCCGGTGCCCATGGCGAAGAGAATCCCGCCGACCAGCAAGGTGGTCAGGTTGGCGTCGAGGATCGCGGTGAATGCCCGGCCGAAGCCTTCGTTGATTGCCCGCTGGATCGACATGCCCGCGGCGATCTCTTCACGTATCCGCGAGAAGATCAGCACGTTGGCGTCCACCGCCATACCCATGGTCAACACGATACCGGCGATACCCGGCAGGGTCAGCGTGGCGCCCAGCAGCGACATCAGGGCCAGCAGCATCACCATGTTCACCGCCAGCGCGACGGTGGCGATGATGCCGAAGAAGCGGTAGATGGCGATGATGAACAGCGACACGAACAGCATGCCCCACAGCGACGCATCGATACCCTTGGTGATGTTGTCCGCACCCAGGCTCGGGCCGATGGTGCGCTCTTCAGCGAAGTACATCGGTGCGGCCAGGCCACCGGCGCGCAGCAGCAGGGCCAGCTCGGAGGATTCACCCTGGCCGTTCAGGCCGGTGATGCGGAACTGGCTGCCCAGTGGCGACTGAATGGTCGCCAGGCTGATGATCTTCTTCTCTTCCTTGAACGCCTGCACCGCGACGTCTTTCTCGACGCCGTCGACCACTTGCTTGGTATAGGTGGTGACCGGCTTCTGCTCGATGAAGATCACCGCCATGCTGCGACCGACGTTGCTGCGCGTGGCGCGGCTCATCAGTTCGCCGCCGTGGCCGTCGAGGTGGATGTTCACCTGTGGACGACCGTGCTCGTCGAAGCTCGCCTTGGCGTCGGTGACCTGGTCACCGGTGATGATCAGGCCGCGCTCGATCTGCGCCGCCGGGCGGTTGCCCTCACGGAACTCAAAGCTCTCGGAAGTGGCCTTGGACGCACCCGGCTCAGCCGCGAGGCGGAATTCCAGGTTGGCGGTCTTGCCGAGGATACGCTTGGCTTCGGCGGTGTCCTGCACACCCGGCAGCTCGACCACGATGCGGTTGGCGCCCTGGCGCTGCACGATCGGTTCAGCCACACCCAGCTCGTTGACCCGGTTACGCACGGTGGTCAAGTTCTGCTTGATGGAGTATTCGCGGATTTCCGCCAGCTTGGCCGGGGTCATCGCCAGACGCAGCACCGCCTGACCATTGAGGTCGGCCGGCACAATGTCGAAATCGTTGAAGGTCTTGCGGATCAGCGCACGGGCCTGTTCGCGGGTATCTTCATCGCTGAAGCCCAGCTGAATGGCGCCGTTGAAGTCTGGCAGGCTGCGATAGCGCACGCGCTCTTTACGCAACAGGCTCTTGACGTCGCCTTCGTAGACTTTCATCCGCGCGTCGAGGGCTTTTTCCATGTCCACCTCCAGCAGGAAGTGCACACCGCCGGACAAGTCCAGGCCCAGCTTCATCGGATGCGCGCCGAATTTGCGCAGCCATTGCGGGGTGGTCTGGGCCAGGTTCAGGGCCACGACGTATTCGTCGCCCAATGCCTTGCGTACCACGTCCTTGGCCGGCAACTGGTCTTCAGCCTTGACCAGGCGCAACAGGCCGCCCTTGCCGTTATCGGCAACAGACGCAGCCTTGACTTCGATACCGGAGGTCTTGAGGGCCGCGCTCGCACGGTCCAGATCCGCCTGGGTGACCTGCAAGGCAGTGCTTGCGCCACTGACCTGAATGGCCGGGTCATCCGGGTAGAGGTTGGGAGCGGAATAAATCAGACCGACCGCCAGCACCGCCAGGATCAGTACATATTTCCACAGAGGGTATTTGTTCAGCATCACGCCGCCCGCTTATGACGCGGGGCGCCTTGCGCGCCCCGTCGATTGAAGAGATGTTTGAAACCTTAGATCGCTTTCAGCGTGCCTTTTGGCAGCGTGGCCGCGATAGCGCCCTTCTGGAACTTCATTTCAACGGTGTCGGACACTTCCAGCACCACGAAATCGTCGGCCACTTTGGTGATCTTGCCGGCGATACCGCCAGTGGTCACCACTTCGTCGCCCTTCTGCAGGCTGCCAAGCAGGTTCTTCTGCTCTTTGGCGCGCTTGGCCTGTGGACGCCAGATCATCAGGTAGAAGATGACCAGGAAGCCGACCAGGAAAATCCACTCGAAACCGCCACCCATAGGCGCGGCTGCGGGAGCAGCGGCATCAGCCATGGCGTTAGAGATAAAAAAGCTCATTTAGCACTCCAGTTGCAAGTATTGAATCTTAGGATCGGAAAACTCAGTCCAAGGGCGGCACAGGCAACCCGCGCTTGGCATAGAAGGCCTCGACGAAGGCGGCCAATGTACCCTGTTGAATAGCCTCGCGCAAACCAGCCATAAGCACCTGGTAATGGCGCAAATTGTGGATCGTATTCAGCATGCTACCGAGCATTTCGCCGCACTTGTCCAAATGGTGCAGATAAGCGCGGGAGAAGTTCTTGCACGTGTAGCAGTCGCAGGTCGGATCCAGCGGCGAATCATCATGGCGATGAAACGCGTTACGGATCTTCAGCACACCCGTGTCGATGAACAGATGCCCATTGCGGGCATTACGGGTTGGCATCACGCAATCGAACATGTCCACCCCGCGGCGCACACCCTCAACCAGATCTTCCGGTTTGCCAACGCCCATAAGGTAACGAGGTTTGTCAGCAGGCATCTGGCCCGGCAGGTAATCCAGCACTTTGATCATTTCGTGCTTGGGTTCACCCACCGACAGGCCGCCGATGGCCAGGCCGTCGAAACCGATCTTGTCCAGGCCTTCGAGGGAGCGCATGCGCAGGTCCTGGTGCATGCCGCCCTGGACGATACCGAACAGCGCCGCCGTGTTGTCGCCATGGGCGTTCTTGGAGCGCTGGGCCCAGCGCAACGACAGTTCCATGGACACCCGCGCGACGTCCTCATCGGCCGGGTACGGGGTGCATTCGTCGAAGATCATCACGATGTCCGAGCCGAGGTCGCGCTGGACCTGCATCGACTCTTCCGGGCCCATGAACACCTTGGAACCATCCACCGGCGAGGCGAAGGTCACGCCCTCCTCCTTGATCTTGCGCATGGCGCCCAGGCTGAACACCTGGAAACCGCCGGAGTCGGTCAGGATCGGGCCTTTCCACTGCATGAAATCGTGCAAGTCGCCGTGGGCCTTGATCACTTCCATGCCCGGACGCAGCCACAGGTGGAAGGTGTTGCCCAGGATGATCTCCGCGCCGATGGCCTCGATGTCCCGTGGCAGCATGCCCTTGACCGTGCCGTAGGTGCCCACCGGCATGAACGCCGGGGTTTCCACCGTACCGCGGGGGAAGGTCAGGCGACCGCGACGTGCCTTGCCATCGGTGGCCAGCAACTCGAAGGACATGCGACAGGTGCGACTCATACTGTTTCCTCGGGCCCGCGTGGCGCGGGGTTACGGGTGATGAACATCGCATCACCGTAGCTGAAAAAGCGGTAACCATGCTCGACGGCGGCCTTGTAGGCGGCCATGGCTTCGGGATAACCGGCGAACGCCGAAACCAGCATCAACAGCGTGGATTCGGGCAAATGGAAATTGGTGACCAGGGCATCGACCACATGAAACGGCCGGCCCGGGTAGATGAAGATATCGGTGTCGCCGCTGAACGGCTTGAGCACGCCATCGCGGGCAGCGCTTTCCAGGGACCGCACGCTGGTGGTCCCCACCGCCACCACCCGCCCGCCGCGAGCGCGACAGGCCGCCACGGCATCGACCACGTCCTGGCTCACTTCCAGCCATTCGCTGTGCATGTGGTGGTCTTCGATACGCTCGACCCGCACCGGCTGGAACGTACCGGCGCCGACGTGCAGCGTCACGAACGTGGTCTCGACGCCCTTGGCGGCAATCGCCTCCAGCAACGGCTGATCGAAATGCAGCCCCGCCGTCGGCGCCGCCACCGCCCCCAGGCGCTCGGCGTACACGGTCTGGTAGCGCTCGCGGTCCGAACCTTCGTCCGGGCGGTCTATATAAGGAGGCAACGGCATGTGCCCGACACGGTCGAGCAGCGGCAACACCTCTTCGGCAAACGCCAGCTCGAACAATGCATCATGCCGCGCCACCATCACCGCCTCGCCGCCACCGTCGATCAAGATCGACGAGCCCGGCTTGGGCGACTTGCTGGAGCGCACATGGGCCAGCACACGATGACTGTCCAGCACCCGCTCCACCAGAATCTCCAGCTTGCCGCCAGAGGCCTTCTGGCCAAACAACCGCGCGGGAATGACGCGAGTATTGTTGAACACCATCAAATCGCCCGGGCGCAAATGCTCAAGCAAATCAGTGAATTGACGGTGAGCCATGGCACCGCTGACCCCGTCCAGGGTCAACAGTCGACTGGCGCGACGCTCGGCCAGAGGGTGGCGAGCGATCAGCGAATCCGGGAGTTCGAAGGTAAAGTCAGCAACACGCATGATGGGGTTCGTCTAGCAGGGCCGGAAAGTCTAGCGGAAATATCAAAAATTCACCATGAAACGTGATTGACCAACGGTAGGCACCTCTCTATACTTCGCCGCCATTGAGCCCTGATGGCGGAATTGGTAGACGCGGCGGATTCAAAATCCGTTTTCGAAAGGAGTGGGAGTTCGAGTCTCCCTCGGGGCACCATCTTAAAGAAAGACCTTGAAATTCAAGGTCTTTTTTTTCGTCTGCAGGAAAGTGGTCTTGCCGTGATCCAACACATCACCCAATCCATTGTGGCGAGGGAGCTCGCTCCCGCTTGAGCGCAAAGCGCTCACAAAAAGGTCATTGCTACGCCTGAAGATGGACCCTGTCGCGACTCCTAGTACCTAAACCACTGACCAAACCTTCACCCCGGTTACAAAGGATTTCACCCCATGGAATTGCTGCTGGAAACCGTCGCCCTCTATTGCCTCAAACTGGTTTACGAGGCTGAGGACCATAGTCCGATTCTCCGGGATGATCCGCTGATGGCGGATTATGAGCGGGAAGTGTTCGGGTTGATGGTGCGCAAGGGGGATATCCAGGGGATTCGGGGCAAGGTGGAGCATTGCCTGGGGCTGGCATTGGAAGCGGTTGGTGGCGTTGATACTGTCCTGGGGCGGGAGCTGAATCGTTTGGCGACTGAATTCGGCGCTACCCGGACGGTGGAGGAGCTTAGAGATCCGCTTCTAACCCTTAGGGATTACCTGAGAGATATCCAGTAAACCTGCGTGGCTGACACAACCGAACATCTTGGAGAAGACGTTTTGCTGAAATGGATTTCTGCATTTTTTGATAGAAGCAAAGAGAACGACACACTGGGTGAGTTAGTGATGGAGAATCGGCGCTGGCGCATGTTCGCCAAGGTCGGATTCACGATACTGACGTTGATGCCCATCCTCACCTACTGCTCCTGGATAGCCCCACGATTTGAGGACTCGGGACTTACCAATCCCGCAGTGCTTGAGGTGATCAATAGCGAAGAATATCGACAGGCAACCCGGGAGGCCGTCGCTCTGCTCGACCTCTATAACCGGGGGAGATTGGCCTGGATTCACTGCATGGTATACAGGGCGTTCACCGAATTGGCGGGGTGACGGTCACTTTCAACCTGCAACTGGTACCACGAGACGAGCCCAGGGAAGGAGGAGGCAACAAATACAAGCTTGATGGCCAGTACAAAGTGACAGTCGTCACAGGCTATCTGATTATGTTTCTGACCATCGAATTGCTTCTGGTCGGGATAGCAATCTGCGTCATTTTCCAAGGACCACCAAAAGCGCAACGCAGGTTTGAGGAACAGATACTACAGGAGCATTTCTCCTTTGATATGCCCGTGCTTCCCGCTATCGAAGAGCGAGCCGAGCAGACCATCGAGCGCATGCTGCTGCGTTTTCACCGTTTTGCGAAAGATCTGGAATACCGCCCACGCGGCCGAAAGGGCATTCAGCTTGACGATGAATACGACGTCCAGTTTCTGGTCAACGCGTTGCTAAGATTGCAGTTCGATAACGTAAAGTCTGAAGAGCCGTCCCCGAGCATGGCAGCAGGCGGCACCCGCACAGACTTCTTCCTGCCTGAGCATGGGCTCTTTATTGAACTCAAGATGACGCGCGATGGCATGACGGTAAGATCGCTGGCAGACGCGCTTATCCTGGATATCGCACGCTACCGGGCCCATCCCGAATGCCATGCAATCATTTTCTTCGTTTACGACCCTCGCGGCCTTGTTAAGAACACCGTGGCATTGCAAACGGAGTTAACGGAAATTGCGGGCGAGCTACCTGTGAGCCTGATCGTTTCGCCAAGCCATTGAGGAAAGGGCGGCTCGTGAAAACTGCCCTGGATGCTCAAATACACAGGTATGACGTCACCGCCTGCTCAAGCATGTCCACTAGCTCGGGATCCATGAAGCGATAGTCATCGGGAATGTCCAGAACATGCAGCTGCTTGTGCTCAAGCAGCCGAGCGTACTCTGCCCGTAAGCGATGCTCGTGCTTACGCTCCATCACAAAAATGACATCGGCCCAACGGATATCCGCTGGGCCGATAGGTTTGCGTGCGTTCGGGCTGGTGCCAGCCGAACGAGCACTGAAGCCAGGACGTCGACGCCAGATCGTCTCCCCGGTAGGGCTGCGCCATTGATTACGACTGCAAACGAACAGGAGATTAGTCACTCTCGATCCAACAGTTGGCGGGTGGTGCGGATGGGATAGCTCATACCGAGCTGACGCGCCCGATGCAGCTTGTCGGCACGGGTGTAGATCAGCTTCCAATTCTTTTCTGGTTTGGAGTCCTGCGGGCTAATCGCTTCGCGCCCATTGTGCTTGCGGGATTGCGCGCGTCTCCAACTGCGGGTTCTTTCCATGGTTGTTTCTTCGTGAGTACCGGGTTCAGCAGCCGCGGTAATACGAGGTGGTGGGATGGTAAGCGTGAATTGGGGTTGCGGCTAGTGTGGGCGATATGGCTAGCAGCGGGGTAACCCGAATGCAATTGATCGAGATGCGGGGACGAATTTTATTATCAACCAAGGCAAAAAACTAAATTTACCCATTTTCTATCTTGCATATTGGATCCAAATGATGGCATCGTGCCCACACTCTCCTAACCAGAGACTGCTAACTAGATAGTAAAAATCACCAAGGAAGAATTTATGGCCTATCGAAATGGTAACTATTGCGCCTTTTACGTTGCCGAACCTTTTAATGAAAGTTCACTAGGTGCACATGCAACTAAAGACTTCGTATATTACAATATGTTACGCGCTTGGAAAGCAAAGGAAAACAGCTTTCCCTTCGTTGACTCTCACGCAAAGACATATAGCGTACGAGATGGTAGCGACTGGGAAAAAACGTTGAAACCGAGGCTGCGGGAGAGGCTAAAGTCGTCAAAAAATATTATTTTATTTCTGAGCAGCTCGACTATAGGTTCAGTTGCACTTAGCGAAGAAATAGAATACGGCATAGATAATCAAGGACTTCCTGTAATCGTTATCTATCCAGAGTTCCAATCAAAAGAATCCCTACTATTAAATGGAAGTTTAAAAAAAGAAGTAAAAGACCTATGGAACAAAATACCAAAATTCAAAGAGCTGATACATAAAGTTCCTACACTCCACGTCCCACTAAATCAGAACCTTATTATAAAATCTCTGAATGACCCAGACTTCTCCGTTTCATCAAAGACCGAACCAAACGTATACCGGTACAGCGCATAGTCAGACCGTCATCATAAAAACCAGGAGGAGAACTTGAGAAAGGTCAATTTTTTTGATAGTCAACTAGTAAAAAATTTCAAGGAGCGAATATCCACTATCAGTACTATTCTCTCACTCCTCCTTATATTCATCGAGATCCCAGCAAAAAATAAAATTTTTGCAGGATGCATTTTCCTAGCAGCTTTAAGCGCAACTTATTTTTGGCTTTGGCTCAGGGCAAATCAACTAAAGTCTATTGATCTTAATATTGAGGGAAGCAAAGTCACAGTAAAAGCTGGCGATATTTTTCTTGAGCCCGGCCTAAAAGCAATCGCTTTCAACGAATACTTCGATACGATAGTTAACGACAGAATTATATCCGCTCACTCTTTAAACGGAACCTTTATCAACCTTCACCTACCAAGCACCATCACTCAGCTCGACAACCATATTACTAACTACCCTTTCGATAGCGACGAGTTATCCAGCTTTAACGAATCCAGACAAGAAGGAAAAAGACAAAGATTTAAAATCGGCACTCTATGCATATATGACGATTTCATTCTCACAGCCTTCTCAAAATTTGACGCTCAAAACAAAGCAGTTTTAACCATGCCCGAATACTTGGAGTTTTTGATTAATTTCTGGGATAAAATAAACAAAGTGTACGCTCAGCAAAGCGTATCCACTCCGATTTTCGGCTCGGGCATCACTCGAATTAAAGAGCACAAAAACATCACCGACGAGGACCTCTTAAAAATAATGCTCTGGACATTCCGCATTAGCGAGATGCGCTTCAAATACCCAGCAAAATTAACAATAGTTATTCACAAAGACAAAATAAATACCATAAATCTTCTTGACATCAAAACAGCCAAGAACGGCTTATAGTCCTCGGAGAGCAATGAGACAACTCTATTTTAAAGCAACTACAAACACCTCCCTTATCCTTGTGGCTAGCGTCGCCATACGAATCGCACTATTCATCAGGAATTGAGAGACTGATTAAGCAGCAAAGAACATAAGTTTATTAAACGCTAAGGAATTATTAGTGACCTCGCCAAGCAATCATAGCAAGCCAAGCAGCTCAAGACTTCAGATAATTATTCGCTCATCCACCTGGGCGAGCTATGAAGTAATCCTGACATTAATGCCAGTTCTAATATGGATATTTATCATAGCCTTCTCCACCCCTACGCCACAAATCAGTTTGGAATTTCCAGCCTTTTCGTTTTTTTGCGTTTCCATCTGGGCTGCCTGTTTAAGAGAAACTCCCCGTGCATTTAATGGCGGATCTCCCGTTCAAGACAAATTCGAGCGAGAGTGCTCTATGACTATATCAATTTTAGGTTTTGTCACTTCTTTGATTTGCTTGGTTTTTTCAGCACAAAAAAGCACTGGTTTAATTCAAAACTTGTGGGGACCATTTACCTTAACTGTAGGCATAGCGGGCGGCCTGGGAATTATATATCTATTCACCTTAATTTCAATAAAAATCCAAAGAACGGAATATGGGCATTATCAGACCCCTGACAAAAAACAAAACAACAAAACAACCAAATAAAATCGTCAATAGCTTTTCTTAAAACAGCTCAGAGCGCAAGAAGAGAACGGATTTATTTTCAGACAAAGAAAATAAATCCGCCCTTTTTTTCAAATAAATGGATTTATTCCGACCAAAACCAAATAACAAAACCTCTCTTCTTCCTCATTATTCGTCAACCGCATTAAACTCCTTCATCAATAGCTCGCCAATTTTATCTCTTGCACTATAAACCTCAATATTTTCATTCCACACAAAATAATTTTGTACGGGGAGCAGATCATCAAACACATATCCGCTGATGCTACCGATGTTTTTAAACTGTTCAAACATCCCCCTCGGAACTAACGAAGCTCCTGCACCGGAGCTGACACAGCCAAGAATGGTGCCATAACTGGCTATATTGGTTATGGAGCTCGATACCTCATGCATCCTCAGCCAATTCTCCAATGCTCCCCTGTAAGGGCATCCCTCTGGCCACATGAATATATCCATACCGCTTAAATCCTGCGGTTCACTTATCCGCCCTGCTGTTGCAGAAGCAATCAATACAAGCTCCTCCTTGTAAATTTCTGCGCTTGCAATATCCGGATGCTCAGGTTTGACCGCAATGATTGCTCCATCCAGTTTATGGCCAACCACATCGCTTAATAACTGTGACCAATCGCCAGTACTGAACTGCATTTGCACCAGAGGATAGAGTTGATGATATTTTGCCAACAACCTGGGCAATCTACCTGTTGCGGATGATTCAATAGCGCCAATCTTCAAACTGCCCGATGGTGCTGCCGCAGAATCAAGAGCTCTTTGTGACTCCTGACATAGAGACAATATTTTATTTGTGTAATCAAGAAACAATCTACCCGACGGACTGATGACCAGCCCCCTTCCCTTCCTGATAAATAATGAGACACCCAGCTCTCGTTCTAAAAGCTTGATTCGGTTTGTGATATTTGACGGAACGCAGTGTAAAAATTCAGCCGCGCGAACAATACTGCCCTGATCGGCCACCGCCTTGAACATAGCTAGCTGAGAAAACTCCATACCATTACTCACTGAAAGTGAATGATTTGCTCAGTATAAGTCACTTGTCGTGAGCACTCCAACTCGTTAATTTCATGCCTCTGACTGGATGGAAAAGTTTAACCGGCTATTCAAACAGCGGGAGTAGACCTGGATGGATTTTAGCCAAGCCATGATCGCGCTAGGTTTTTTTGCCTTTTGTGGCGGTTTGATAGATGCAGCGGTAGGCGGTGGCGGGCTTGTACAAGTGCCAGCACTTTTACATGCCCTGCCCCAACAAAGCCTGGCCACTGTTTTCGGAACCAATAAGCTGGCTGTCTTGGCGGGCAATGCGAGCTCCATACTCAGCTATTTAAAGCGAATAACCGTCGTGTGGAGGCTGATGCTTCCCACCATGTGCTCGGCATTTGTCTTTGCTTTCCTTGGGGCCGCTGTAGTATCTGTTGCGCCTAAAAAGCTAATGGAGCTTGTTGTTTTTTTCATCCTGATAGTCATGGCTATTTATACTTTCAAGGAGAAAAGATTAGGGCTGGTGAGTTCCAACAAACCTTGCGGAACAAAAGAGATCGCATCAGGGATTTTTTTTGGAGGTTTGATTGGGTTTTATGACGGTGTCTTTGGCCCAGGCAGCGGTAGTCTTTTGCTTTTTATTTTTGTCAAAGTCTTTGGCTTCGATTTTCTAAACGCATCAGCGTCGGCGAAGCTAGTTAATTTGGGTACATTTAGCGCAGCACTTATGTTTTTCGCTCCATCCGGCAATGTGTTATGGGCTATTGGAGGCGTGGTTGCTCTTTGTAATATGGCGGGTTCTCTCGCTGGTGTTTTTTTGGCACTGCGTTATGGGAGTGGCTTTATAAGAATTTTCTTCCTGATGCTACTTATTTTCTTAATAGGTCGAATGGGGCTGAGTATTTTCATAGATAATCAATAGTAAAAAAGGGCCTTGCGCTAGCAACGCCCTTTAAATGAAGATGAGTAGCGCTTTCTCCAGCGGACCTACCTCACCTCAACAATATCCAACGCCCGATTCGCCAATAGCTCACTCAGCTCGATCACTTGCTGAATCCCCAAGGCCACATGTCGCCGCGACCCATCTAGGTCAAACGCCAAATCACTGATCATGGCATTGGCCGAAGCCAGATTCTCACTAAGGCTGGCAAGCAGGCATTCAGAATCAACATCAGAAGCAATGCGGAAAATGGTGTTGGGATTGTCGGACGTTTCTTTCTCGGGCTTGGGGGTCAGATAGAAATCCAACGCTCGGGTGGCTGCGTCGTCGATTTTCTTGTTGCGCGCGGATTGGGCGCGGGAGACGTGTTCGTCGGTAACCGGGGGGTTCGGTGTAACTTTGACCATGGTCTTAACTCTCTAGTTGAGGCCACGACCCGTTCGCTGCTAAACGAATTGGGAGGCAGCTGTACGCAGGTTAGCAGACCGACGAGTTAAGAAATCGGCGCGCCCGAGGGCGCCCTGCGCACAGCCACCATCAAGTGCAGGAATGGGGATTCCTGTTTGATGACGCGTTGTGCGACTTAACTCGGCGAGCTGCTAAACCCGATCACTGACAATCAGTGACAGGTCCAAAACTACCGACGCAACCCCAGGCGCACAAGCCGGCGGATTCTGGCGTAGTTGTAGGCAAAGGCGCAAGGCGCTGTGGCCTGGCGAGCCTTCGTCGCTAGTGTCTGTCGGTCTGTACTGACGGACGCCACTCGACTGGTCCGGACAGATGCTCGATGTCGTTCAGTGGAGGCTGTCGGAAGATCTGTTGCGAGGCGCTCATGGGAAGGGGGCTGCTACGCAGCCCAGCGGGAGCAAGCTCCCTCGCCACGTTGGTTACCTGCGATTGGAGCTGTTATGCGCCCTCGCCCTTCTCCGACGCTTCATCGCTATGCACCACCACCAACAACTGCGCCTGAACATCCCCCACCGAACGCAGCCGATGGGGCTTTTGCGCATTGAAATGCAAGGCATCGCCGCGATTCAGCAGCACGCGCTCGTTCATGAAATCCACTTCCACCTGCCCCTCATGCACGAATAGAAACTCCTCCCCCGTGTGTTCCTTGAACGCGTGGTGCGCGGTGAATTCGGTCGCGGGGTAGAGGATGAAGGGCAGCAGGCTGCGCTCGGAGACCTGATGGGCCAGGACCGCGTATTCAGAGCTGCCGCTGCTCGACGCCAGCGAGCGCCGGTCTTCACTGCGCACCAGGCTGTAGCTGTCGAGGGAGACGTTCTCCTCTGAGAACAATTCTTCGACATTCACGTTCAGCGCCTTGGCGAGCTTGAGCGCGGTGGCGATGGAGGGCGTGCTCAGCCCGCGTTCCACCTTGGACAGGTAGCTCTTGGTCATCCCGGTTTTTTCGGCCAGGACGTCCAGTGTCATGCCGAGTTTTTTCCTGAGCAATTTCAAGCGAATGGACATAGGTAACCAACATTTCCTGGGAAACGGACAATCAAAGGTTGCAAATGACACTTTGTGTCATATAGTATTTTTTGTGTCATTAGCACCTTCCTTTCACAGCTTCCATGACGCGGATCAAGAACGGTCAAAGAACGAATCAGGAGAACGGATATGAGCAAGACACTGGCGACGCCCAAGGACCAGTTGGTCCAGCATGCTGTCAACCAGATGCAAAAAACACTGCCGGATAATACGTGGACTGTACGACAAAAGCTGGCATTGACCTGCCGCATCCTGTTCGAGAACGGTCACGACTCGGGCCTGGCCGGGCAGATTACTGCGCGCGGGCCGCAGCCGGGCACCTACTACACCCAGCAATTGGGCCTGGGCTTCGACGAAATCACCGCCGGCAATCTGCTGCTGATCAATGAAGACCTGGAGGTGCTGGAGGGCCACGGCATTCCCAACCCGGCCAACCGCTTTCATACCTGGGTCTACCGCGCCCGGCCGGATGTGAACTGCATCATCCACACCCACCCGACCCATATCGCCGCGCTGTCGATGCTGGAGGTGCCGCTGCAGATTTCCCACATGGACCTCTGCCCGCTCTACGAAGACTGCGCTTTTCTGGAGGGCTGGCCGGGTGTGCCGGTGGGCAATGAGGAAGGCGAATTGATCGCCGGTGCCCTGGGCGACAAGCGCGCCATCCTGCTTTCCCACCACGGCCAGTTGTCCACCGGTGCCACCGTGGAAGAAGCCTGCAACATCGCCCAACTGATCGAACGCGCCGCGAAGTTGCAACTGCTGGCCATGGCCGCCGGCGAGGTGAAGCCGATCCTGCCTCACCTGGGTCGCGAAGCCCATGACTGGATCGCCCGCCCCAAGCGTCACGCCGCCGCCTTCAACTACTACGCCCGGCAGAACCTGCGCCAACACGCCGATTGCCTGAACTGAACCCATTAGGAGCCACGCCATGTCTACCCCCAATATCCACGGCATCATCGGTTACACCATCACGCCCTTCTCCGCCGACGGCCAAGGCTTGGACCTGGACGCACTGGGCCAGTCCATCGACCGCCTGATCGACAGCGGCGTCCACGCCATCGCGCCTTTGGGCAGCACCGGCGAGGGCGCTTACCTGAGCGATGCGGAGTGGGATCAGGTCAGCGAGTTCAGCATTGCCCGCGTCGCCGGCCGGGTGCCGACGGTGGTCAGCGTGTCGGACCTGACCACCGCCAAGGCAGTGCGCCGCGCACGCTTTGCCCAGGCAAAGGGCGCCGACGTGGTGATGGTGTTGCCGGCCTCGTACTGGAAACTGAGCGAGGCGGAAATCCTGGCCCACTACCAGGCCATTGGCGCCAGCATCGACCTGCCCATCATGCTGTACAACAACCCGGCCACCAGCGGCATCGACATGTCTGTGGAGCTGATCTTGCGGATTTTCAACGCGGTGGCGAACGTCACCATGGTCAAGGAGAGCACCGGCGACATCCAGCGCATGCACAAGCTGCAGCTGTTGGGCGAGGGCCAGGTGCCGTTCTACAACGGTTGCAACCCACTGGCCCTGGAAGCCTTCGCGGCCGGCGCCAAGGGCTGGTGCACCGCAGCGCCGAACCTGATCCCGCAGCTCAACCTCGACCTGTATGACGCCGTGCTGGCCAACGACCTGAGCCGGGCCCGGGCGCTGTTCTATCGCCAACTGCCGCTGCTGGACTTCATCCTCAAGGGCGGCTTGCCGGCCACCATCAAGGCCGGTCTATGCAGCCTGGGCCTGGAGGTGGGCGATCCGCGCTTGCCGGTGTTCCCACTCGACGAGGCGCGCATTAGCCAACTGCAGACGATGTTGAATCAATTGCGCTGAATCACGCTGGGCCCTTGCGACCGACAGGTGGGCCATCCTGTTCGGTCGCTGTCGTCCTAATGGGTGAGCACCGCCATGACCATCGAGGCAATGAGATGAACACCTATCAACCCTTGAACTGCGACCTGCATGACTACCTGGAGATTGCCTGCCTGTACGGCTACACGCTGGACATCGAACTGACTGACGGCCAACGCCTGACAGCCCGCGCGATCATCACGCGTACCGCTCGCACGCGGGAGGAGTTTCTCGACGTTAAAACCGCGGAGGGTCGCCGGGAGATTCGTCTGGATCACTTGTTGGCGATTACGCCGCGGGATGAGCACGCCCAGTTTGGCCGGGTTGTGCTGGCGGTGGGTGGCTAAGCATCAAGCTTGTTAAGCGCCACCAGATGCAAGGTTGGTTTGGGGCCGCTGCGCAGCCCCAGCGGGGCGGTGCGACGATTCGCTAAATCCCCTCGCCACAGATTGAGGAGACTTATTGGGTACCGGGTTGTAACAGGCTGCCAAGTGCTGTCTCCTGATGCTGCTGTGTCTAGACCATTACTCCACATACCTCACATCAAACGACCCTCTGACAATTTGACCTTCCGTATCAGCGAAAGAATAGACCCCTCTGAAAAACCTGAAGAATCTGCCGAACTCTATAGTGATCGTCCCGGTGCTGACCGAATGACGCTTCCCCTCCTCGTCGATGAAGATCCACCGTATAGAGGGGCCATCGAAATCACCAGGATATTGAAACGTTTGTGTGTCGCCACCCGCTTGAGCGGCCGGGAAACCGATAAAAATCGCGGCGTCGTCCTTTTTTCCTCGCTTCCACGCTTTCAGCCCTCCTTGCAGAAATCCGCCACTGGCGTTGTTGCCATCGCTATTGAACAACGTCGCATTGACCTCTGTAAAAGTTACCGGAGATGGCGTATTGACGATAATCGTTCCTACCATGCGGGCATCTGATTTTTCATTGTCGGTTTTCATGTTTGAACCCTCAGTGCGGTGACTCAAGGCGCCAATAAGACAGCGCAAAGGGATATAAGCATCAGATATACCCATCGACTACTGTCAGGAGTAACAGCTAGCAAGATCGTTTTAATGAGTTGGTTGCGAGTGATCTGCAAAAAACGCAATAACCGTGGGAGCAAAGCTTGCTCGCGATGGCGGTAGTCAATCGGCAATAACGGCCTGCCGCCATCGCGAGCAAGCTTTGCTCCCACAGGTTTTGCAGCGTTTGATCCTGCTGTTTCTTTTGGCCGCCTGGCAAAAATCTTTCGCTTTATCCCCTCCCGCAAAGCTCCCATCCGCTCCAGCAAAGTCGCCGCGCCCTCTCCCCCTCGATAATGCCCGCTTCGCTTGCAGTCCCCTTACCCGCCAACACCGTGTAAACCCCATGAACCTACGTGCCCTCATCCGTTGTTATTGCCTCAAGTCCAGGTTCGCCATGAGTGCGCTGATCCGGCTGCACCGGGCGCTTTCTTTCATGGCCGGTTATCTGGCGCGGTTGGGCTTCGATTCCGAGCGGTGGCCGGTGCCTCGTGATGAGGATGCCGCGGACAGGCAGGCCAATGCCATTTGCCCGGAGCTGGCCGCGACTGTGTTCAGCCATGCGCGGGAAGGGGCGATGCTGGTCGACCCCTTCGGGCGGGTCATCGGTGTGAACGAGGCGTTCACGCGCCTGACCGGTTATGGGGAGGACGAGGTCAGGGGCCGGGACTTGAATTCCCATCGCATGGTGCGGCGGCTCGCGGCGTTCTATGCGCCGATGAAGAACGCGTTGGATTTCCACGGGCACTGGTCCGGGGAAATCCAAAGCAGCCACAAGGACGGCCGGGAGATGACGTCGCGCGTCAGCATCAGTGCCGTGCATGACCGCCACGGCAATGTTCAACATTACGTGGTGCTGCTCAGCGACATGACTCAGATGAAGCAACGCCTGCAGTTGCTGGAACGGGACGCCCGGTATGACGCGCTCACGCAATTGCCCAATCGATTGCTGCTGGCCGAACGGATGCGCCAGGCGTTGGGCAAGGCGCGGATCCATCAGCAGAAGGTGGCGATTGCGTTTATCGACCTCGACGGTTTCAAGTCGCTGAACGACAGTTACGGGCATGACTGGGGCGATCGGGTGTTGCAGATCGTCGCGGCGCGGATCAACGCGACGCTGCGTGCGAGCGACACGCTGGCGCGACTCGGCGGTGATGAGTTCATCGCCGGATTGGTGGAGCTAGAGGAGGTGCAAGACAGCGAGCCGTTGCTCAAGCGCATGCTGCAAGCGGCCAGCGCGCCCATCCTGATCGGCGCCCAGACGGTGGAGATTTCCGCCAGTATCGGCGTGGCATTTTTCCCCGAGCACGGTCAGGAGATCGACGCGCTGATCAGCAAGGCGGACCAGGCGATGTACCTGTCGAAAAAGGCCGGCGGCAACCGCCTGGCGTTTTGTCCGACCCGCTTCATTTCCCTCAATAACGGAGCCTGACGGTGGTGCCGACGGTTCTTTCGCTGCCGGTCATCACCCCGTAGTCACCGGCGCCGAGCAGCGAATAGACGGCGGTGACGTAATGACGGTCGAACAGGTTGCGCATCCAACCTTCCACTTCCCACCCACGGTCCTGGCTGCGTAGCCCCAGGCGCAGATTGGTGAGGCCGTAGCTGGGCTGGTAGCTGCCTTCGCCGCCTTCGAGGGTACCGGAGTAGCCGGTCCGGAAGCTGTAGTCGATGCCGCTGTAGGCTTCCAGCCCATAAGACAGCGGATGGGTATGCTCCAGGCCGCTGCTGAGGCTCCATTCCGGCGCGTTGTAGAGCCGGTCGCCGCTGAGGTCGCAGGTCCACTGACCCGAGGCCGGCGGGCACGGTGCGTTGGGAAAGCTGCGATAGCGCGCGTCGCTCCAGGCCAGACCCAGGCGTCCGGTAAGCCGGGGGCCAACTGCCAGGCCGAGTCCAGTTCGATGCCGCGCAGGCGCACCTTGCCGACGTTGATCAGGTTGTCCCGCAGCGGTGGCGCGAACACCGATGTCGACGGGCTGTAGGTGAGCGCCTGGTAATTGTCGACGTCGGTCTGGTAGACGGCGAGGTCGAGCAGCGCGCGCTCATCCCAGAACCGCGTCTTCATGCCCAGCTCCAACGACGTGGCGCGCTCCGGCTCGAAGGTGGGCGCGGCGAACGGGCCGACCACGTCGAAGTTGATGCCGCCAGCCTTGTAGCCGCGGGACCAACTGACGTAGCCCATCACGGCATCGCTGAAGCGGTAGCTGGCGCTGAGCAGGCCGGAGACGTTGTCTTCTTCAATCGAGTCCTGGCGGTAATAATCCCCCCGAGGGCGATGTCCCGCAGCAACTGGCCGCCCGCCTGGAACGTCGGTGGCAGGCCGGCCAGCGAGGCGAGGTTGCTGACGTCGCGGGAGATCCAGCCGTCCTTGCGCTCCTGGCTGTAGCGCAAGCCACCGGTCAGTTCGAGAAGGTCCACGGGGCGCCAGGACACCTGACCGAACACGGCCCGGCTGTCGCCCTTCTGCTCGCCGTCGTAACGTTGCCGGGCGCCGTCCAGCAGTTGGGGCGGCACCTGCCGCGGATCGGTGATGGTGATGCCGTAGAGCCTCTGCAATTGCTCCAGTTGGTCGCCGACGAACCAGGACGCGGCGTCCTTGCCGAATTCGACATCGATATCACGGTCAAGCTGCTGGTGCAGGTAATAGAGCCCGGCGACATAGTCGATGGACGAGCCGGCCGTGCCGGACAGGCGCCATTCCTGGCTGAACTGTCGGTGCCCCAGCTCGGTCTCGGACTGAGCCACTGACAGTGCGGTACTGTCGCCGTCGCGGGTGGCGCGGTAGTCCCAGTCACGGTAGGCGGTGATGCTGGTCAAACGCATCGTCTCGTCCAGGTCCCAGTTCAATTCCAGGGACACACCGTTCTGCAGGGTCTGCGGGTGCCCCGGTGCGTCGATACGCACTTCACGTTGGTAAGGGTCCGGCTCTGCCAGCGGATAGCCGACGAACTGGGCCCGCTTGCGCGTCTGCTGGCTGTAGTGGTTGACCAGAAGCACGTTGCCGGCCTCGTTTTGTCGGGCATGATCTGCGATCAGGCGCGCGCTGAAGTCCGCGTTCGGGGTCCACAGTAATTGCCCACGCAAGCCTTGGCTGTCGGCGTCACCAAGGCGGGCGCCGTCTTCCAGGTTTTCCACTTGTCCATCGACCGAGCGTTCGAAGACGTTCAGTCGCCCGGCCAGTACATCGTCGTGCAACGCCCCGGAAACCGTCCCGCGATATTCACGCAGACCGTGCTCGCCGTAGCTGGCCTCCAGGTTGGCCTCGGGCTGGAACGTCGGTTGACGGGTGATGATGTTCAGCGCGCCCGCGGTGGTGTTCTTGCCGAACAAGGTGCCCTGGGGCCCGCGCAGCACTTCGATGCGCTCGATGTCCATCAACTCGGTGAAGGCCATGCCCTGGCGCGCCTGGTAGACGCCATCGACGTAAGTGCCGACGCTGCCTTCCAGGCCATCGTTGTAGGCGGTCGCGCCGAAACCGCGCAGGCCGAAGCCGGCATAGCGGGCGTCATGCCCGGACACCACCAGCCCGGGCACGCGCTGCTGGATGTCTTGCAGCGTGTGCAGGCCGGCTTCGTCCAGTTGCTCGCCGTAGAGGACGTTGATCGGGATCGGCACCTGTTGCGGGTCTTCCTCGCGGCGGCGAGCGGTCACCTTGGTTTCCTCAAGGACCAGGGGAGCGGGTGATACGCCAGGCGTGGTCGGCAATGGCGTTTGTTCGGCATAGGCCGCCGTGCAGGGCAATGCCGTCAGGCTGCCGAGCAAGAGTAGCCGGTAACGCCGACCGAGCACGCTATTGCTCCCGAGCCATCGGGCGACGCACGCTGTCCGAGTCCGTCAGTGCCTTGACCCACGCCAGCAATTCACGGCTGTCGGCGGGCTTGAGCAGAACCGCATCGAAGGTCAGGTCCTGGGGATAGTCCTCCGGCCTGCGGGGCGGGACCGCCGAATAGAGCAGCACTGGGCAATCGTGCCCGTGCTCGCGCACCTGTCGCAGCAGTGCCCAGCCGTCCATGCCGGGCATCATCTGGTCGCTGATCAGCAGGTCGACCGGTTGCTGAGCCAGGCAGGCCAGGGCGTCTTCGCCGTTCGCCGCGAGGCTCACGTCAAACCCGTAGCCGGCCAGCAGGTCATACAGCCATTCGCCGTTCTGCTCGACATCGTCCACCAGCAGGACATGCTGGCCCTGGCCATCGAACGGCTCGGCATGGTTATCGACGATGCCGCTTTCCAGCTCGTGTTCCGCGGCGCAGTGCAATTGCAGGCGAAAACTGAAGCGGCTGCCGCCCTGTTCACCGGCCTGGAGTTCCAGCCGGCTGCCCATGCGCTCCAGCAGTTGCGTGACGATGGACAAGCCCAGCCCGCTGCCTTCGTAGCGTTGCGCATTGCGGCCACGATGGAACGGTTGCAGCAGTTGTTCGAACTCTTGCGGATCGATACCGATGCCGCTGTCGATCACGCTGAAACGCAGCGCCACGGTGTCAGCGGTCACCCCTGGCGAAGCGCTCACTTCGAAACGGACCTGGCCGTTACGGGTGAACTTCGCCGCGTTGGCCAAGAGGTTCATGAGGACCTGCCGCAGCCGCTTGAAATCGGCCTCCACCAGCGCCGGCAGGTCCTGCTCCAAAACGGCTTCAAAGGTGTTGCCCTGCCGCGCGGCGAGGAACCCCGCCTCCTCTTCGATTTCCCTCAGAAACCCATACAAATAGCCGGGCGCGAGGGTCAGTTGCATCTGCTCCAGTTCCCCACGGGAGAACTCGAGCATCTCGTCGATCAGCTCCAGTTGCTGGCGGGCGTTACGCTCGATATTGGCCGGGTATTCGTGGTTCGGCCCCGCGTGCAGCAGGCGTGAATAATCGATGATGCGCACCAGCGGCGAGCGCAGGTCGTGGCTGATGCGGGCCATCAACGCACTGCGTGCCGCCAGGGATTCGCGCAACTGTGCCGTGCGCAGCGCCACGGTGCTTTCCAGGCGCTCGTGCTCGGCCTGGCGCTGTTGTTCGAGGGTGGACAGGGCGTGTTTTTCCCGATACCGGCTGCGGCTGACTTCCATGATCAACGTGCACACCAGCAACGCCACGCCGGGCAGGGTCGACGACAGGCTGTGTTTGCTTTGCGGCGACTGCCAGGGCAACTGTTCCTGCGGAAAGAAAATCCGCATCAACAACTGCGAAAGCAGTAGCCCCGTCACCAGCCACGCCATCCAGTGGTAAGTGAGCCGTCGGCGCCACGCCATGAACAACGTGGCCAGGAGCACGCCGTAGAAACTCAGGAGCGACACCTGGATCATCTGCGCACCCTGGACCGGATCGACCTTCAACCACCAGACCCGGCCAAGTGCACAACCCAGCAGTGGCACCCAATAGCTCCAGCCAATGATCCGGGGCAGCCGGTCCACCTGGAGCAACACACGCATGTAGGCGAGGAACAGGACGAACGAGATCACGCTGACGCACGCCAGCAGCTCGCGCGTCCAGCCGAGCGCCGCGGGCCAGTAGATCAGGTAGCCGTTTACGATGCAGGTCAGCAGGATATAGCTCAGTACCGCGCCTGCATTCACGTTCAGCAATCGGGAGCGCAGGATCCAGCCGACGATCAGCCCGAACGGGACGACCAGCAAGACAATGCCCAGGGTCAGACCGTCGCTCAAGTATGTCTGTTGTTCGCTGCGCAGCAACGCCGGTTCGGACCACAGCTGCGGCTCCAGCAACATCTGGAAACTGCCGGTCACCCGGATGAACAGCGTGGTGCCCTGCCCCGCCGCCAGCGCGACCGGGAACGCGGGTTGACGCGCCGCCGGTTGGGGCCATTCGGCCAGGGGATGGGCGCTACCGGCATGGGCCTCGCGCCAGTGTCCGTCGACAGATTGATAGACGCGGATGTCTTCCAGCCGCGGCGCCCCGATCACCAGCAGGCGCGAACAGGTCCTGGCGCTTGCATTGGTGAGTTGCAGTTTCAACCAGAATGCCGAGCGGCTGTAGCCTTGCGCCGGCCAGCCAGGGGTCGCGGTGTTGAATCGCCCGTCGGGCAGTTGCGCGACTTCCTCCAGGCTCAACCTGGCCTGGGGGTCTTCGACAAACTGCATCGCGGGCATCACATCCAGCTGTTCAGCCTGGCAGATATCCACAGGCGCCGCGCGCAGCAGGCCGGCGGACAACAACGTCATCGCCAGCAACAAAAATTGCAGGCCCCGCATCAGGCGCGCCCGGCCGACTCGGTATCGGCTATACCCAGGGTTTGCTGGCGAAACTGACTGGGCGTCATGCCGATGCGTTGACGGAAGGCCGTGGTGAAGTTGCAGGCATTGCGAAAGCCCACCAGCTCGGCGACGTCTTGCACGCTCACAGCACTTTCGGTCAGCAATTGTTGGCCACGACGCAGCCGCGCATCGCGAATGTAAGCGAACACAGTCAGCCCCAGATGCTCGCGAAATATCCGGGAAAGACGTTTTTCATGGGTACCGACTTTTTGCGCCAATTGCACCAGGGAGGGCATGTCGTCGAGGTGCTGTTCAATCCATCGCATCGCGGCGCGCAGCACGATCTCGTCGCCCTCGGGCTCTGGGTCCGCCGGGCTGGCTTGATAGGTTGGCGGCGCGCGCCAGGTCAACTGCAGGTGGATCTTGATGCGCGCCAGCACTTCTTCGGGGGCGCAAGATTTGGGGATGTAATCGACTGCGCCCACGGTCAGCCCTTCCAGGCGTTCCAAGGTGCTGTTGGCCGAAGACAAGAAGAGAATGGGCGTCTGCCGGGTCGACGGAGCCTCGCGCAACAGCCGGCACAGGCTGAAGCCGTCCATGTGCGGCATGTGCACATCCAGCACGATCAAGTCGGGACGCAATGCCAGGGCCCGTTGGTAGCCCTGCTGGGCATCGCTGGCCAGGGATATGCGCCAGGGCTGTGCCTTCAGCAGAATGAGCGTGGCACGGAGGTCCTCCGGGACATCGTCGATCAGCAGAATATGCGGCAGCGCGTCGCCAGACACCGTCGCCCCCCCAGACACAGCCGCCCGCCTTTCGTCTCGTCCGTCGTCCATTCGCTACGTTCTCTTATCGTGCTTTTGCCAACGTCATTGCCGAAAGGCAAAGGTATCGCAAAGACAATCGAGGGATACGGTAAAAATCGTTATACCGATAGCGGCAGGTGCAGCGAAGACTTGAAGAGGCTGGGTCGTCCGTGGCTTTCTCCCCGTTAGACGCCGGTGCTGAAGCGGTCTTGCGGCGAGGCTAAGGATCAAACGACGCAAAACCTGTGGGAGCAAAGCTTGCTCGCGATGACGGCAACCCAGTCAACATTGCTGCTGACTGACTTACCACAATCGCGAGCAAGCTTTGCTCCCACAGGTTTGTGGCTTAACTGATTGGCATTAGGCTGAGGGGGGCGTTGGGGCTGCGGTGCAGCCCAGCGGGGATGAATCCCCTCGCCACAGAGCGGCCCGGTCGTTATGCAGTGTTTAGAGCATTGTGCTTGCCAAACCCACCATGCTCCCGATACCACGCCACCGTATCCGCAACGGTCACTTCCAGATCCCGGAAGCGCAGCCCCAGCGCCTGCTCGCTCTTGCGAGGGTCGAAACAGAAAACCTGTGGGAGCAAAGCTTGCTCGCGATGACGACAAACCAGTCAACACTGCTGACTGACTTACCGCAATCGCGAGCAAGCTTTGCTCCCACAGGTTTGTGGCTTAACTGATTGGCATTAGGCTGAGGGGGGGTTGGGGCTGCGGTGCAGCCCAGCGGGGATGAATCCCCTCGCCACAGAGCGGCCCGGTCGTTATGCAGTGTTTAGCGCATTGTGCTTGCCAAACCCACCATGCTCCCGATACCACGCCACCGTATCCGCAACGGTCACTTCCAGATCCCGGAAGCGCAGCCCCAGCGCCTGCTCGCTCTTGCGAGGGTCGAAACAGAAAACCTGTGGGAGCAAAGCTTGCTCGCGATGACGGCAAACCAGTCAACATTGCTGCTGACTGACTTACCGCAATCGCGAGCAAGCTTTGCTCCCACAGGTTTGTGGCTTAACTGATTGGCATTAGGCTGAGGGGGGGGTTGGGGCTGCGGTGCAGCCCAGCGGGGATGAATCCCCTCGCCACAGAGCAGCCGGGTCGTTATGCAGTGTTTAGAGCATTATGCTTGCCAAACCCACCATGCTCCCGATACCACGCCACCGTATCCGCAACGGTCACCTCCAGATCCCGGAAGCGCAGCCCAAGCGCCTGCTCGCTCTTGCGAGGGTCGAAACAGAAAACCTGTGGGAGCAAAGCTTGCTCGCGATGACGGCAAACCAGTCGACATTGCTGCTGACTGACTTACTGCAATCGCGAGCAAGCTTTGCTCCCACAGGTTTGTGGATTAACTGATTGGCATTAGGCTGAGGGGGTTGGGGCTGCGGTGCAGCCCAGCGGGGATGAATCCCCTCGCCATAGAGCGGCCCGGTCGTTATGCAGTGTTTAGCGCATTGTGCTTGCCAAACCCACCATGCTCCCGATACCACGCCACCGTATCCGCAACGGTCACCTCCAGATCCCGGAAACGCAGCCCCAGCGCCTGCTCGCTCTTGCGAGGGTCGAAACAGGTGCGATGCTCCTCGCGTATCACCAGCCGCAACGTCGCCAAGCTCAACAGGATCGGCTTGCCGGTCAGCCGCGCATAAATCTCCTGGGCCGTCGCGAGGGCGTATAGCAAGGGCAGCGGCAGTTGCCGTGAAGGGGTCTTGACGCCCGCGATACGGCCCAGCACAGGCACCAACTGCCCCATGGTCATGTGCCGGCCCGCCGCGAGGTAGCGCTCGCCTCGCTGTCCCAGCTTGGCGGCGGCAATCAGTGCCCAGGCCACATCGCGGGCATCGACCACGGCAAAGCTGCCGGGGATCAGCCCGGGCAACTTGCCGTTCACGACGTCCTTGACCAGTTGTCCCGAGGACGTCGGGCCCATGTCGCCAGGGCCCCACATCCAGCCGGGCAGGACCATGCAGGCGTGCATGTCGGGATGGGCGTCCAGGAAGGCCAACACGACACGGTCGGCGAGGATCTTGCTGCGGTAGTAATCGTCCGCATCGGCCTCGGCCCGCAGGCAGGTTTCATCGATGGACGCGCCGGGTTCACCGTCGAGCACAGCGATGGAAGAGGTGTGGATAAATCGGCGTATACCCGCGCGGTACGCCTGATGAAGCAGGTCTCGGGTGCCGCCGACGTTGATCGCTTCAAGCGCCGCCCAGTGGCTGCCGCCCTTGTAGTTATCGCGAAAGAATGCCGCCGTGTGGAACACCGTATCGCAGCCTTGCAGCGTAGCGGCGAAGGCGTTGACATCGGCCATGTCGCCGACAATCAGCTCCACACCGGGCAGGTCACTGAATTGCTGTTCGCCTTTGCTTCTGGAGCGGACCAGGGCTTTGACGGCGTAGCCACGCGCAACCAGTTCCCGTACCAGGTTGTTGCCCAGCAGGCCGGTGGCGCCGGTCACAAATACGTTGCGCATGACTCAAGCCTCGCCCTGTTCGGCGGACGGCAGCAGCACCGCGCTGTCGAAGAACACTTCTTCATGGGTGGCCAGCCCATCCTTGAAGATAAAGTGCGCCGCAAAGTGCACAGTGATGTGCCGACCATGGGGCGGTATCACCCGCTCCGGCAGCACCAGGGGAGCAGTGAAGGTGCCGGACAGTACGGCAACCAGTGCCAGTCGATCCTCGGCGACCATGAAGGGGCTGAAGGTGATTTCGGCGTCGGGCAGCGCTTCGAACAACGCGAGTTCCCGTTTGCGCATGGCCTCGCGACCAATCTGAATGCCCGTGCCATCGAGGTAGATGAAATCCTCGCTCACCAATGCAAGCATCGCCTCCACATCACGGCAATTGAAGGCTCTTGAGGCGCGTTCCGCGTAGTCGTTGGGGCCGGCGGTCATACAGTCCACTCCGTGGGTTTCGAAGGGCCGTAGATATACCGTTGGCGCCGTTTTTGAAAAACAGCGACTGCTGCATAATGGCTTTGCACATATGCAAACCAGGGAAGACAGGACGCATGGCATCGCAGGCGAATTGGGACGATCTTCGATTGCTGCTGGCCGTCTCGCGGCGGGGCAGTTTTCTTCAGGCGGGGCAGTTGTTGGGAATCGCGGCGTCTACAGTGTCCCGTCGCCTGACGCAGTTGGAAAGCGCCTTGGGCGAACCCCTTGTCGAGCGGGGCGTCGAAGGCTGTTGGCTGACCTCGCGAGGCCAGTCGCTGGTGGAAGTCGCCCTGGCCGCGGAAACCGGTTTGCGCCGACAAACCCTTGCGAGCCCGCCCGGGCGGCAGGCTGAGCTCAGTGGCAGCGTGCTGGTCAGTGCCGGGGAGGGTTTCTCTTCCTCCGTGCTGGAGGCCGCGAGCCGCTTCACCGCCCTGCACCCCAATTGTTCGGTGGAATTGCTGGTCACCGCCGAATTCCACAAGATCGTCCGCGGCGTGGCAGACATTGCGGTGCGCACCGCCCATCTGGGTGAGCCGTCACTGATTTACAAGCACATCGGCCGAGTCGCTTACGGCGTCTTCGCCGATGCGGCCTATCTGAAGCGCTCTCCAGCGCTCACCCCAGCCACGGCGGCGCATATCGCCTTGCTTCCCCCGCTGGACATGTTGCCGCAACTGCGCGCGGCAAAAGCCGGCGGCCTAGAGCATGCGCCGATCAGCGTGAATTCGTTCACCGCACAACTCGAGGCAGTGCGGCGAGGCATGGGGGTGGCGGTATTGCCTCGGGTATTGGCGCAGGATCTGATCGAGGTGTTTCCTGAGCTGCCTATTCCAGACCTGGAAATCTATCTGGTGAGCCGGCCCCAGGCGTTGAAGCAGGCCCATATCAAATGTTTTTTCGAGATGATGGAGCAGGTGTTGCTGGAAAGTGTGTCCGGGGGTTAGGACTTGGAAAGCCGCGTACTCACCTGGACAACTGCCGCTTCCAGGCTTCATGAATGAGCTCCGGCCTGGCGGTAAAACGCGACATGTGGCGTATGCCAACCACCGGCACTCGAACGCCAGCAATGGTCGCAGTGAAGCCGAATGTTGCGGTATGCGAGCCGGTACAGATGTGGTCGATGACCTCGCCTTGACCAAATGCCGCATAAAGAATGCTGGCAGCAGAAGGCGCCCGGAGTGAGTTGCTGTAGGCAATGATCAACTCCGGGCGACTCAGCTTCATGGTCGCCTCGGCAAAAAACCGCATGGATCGCTCGGCAAGCACCTGATGACTGCCAAGCGCCGATGCCCTGGCCGCTCTGCCGATTGAAGCGGCGTCCTTGGAGCACAGCAGCAAGGCGTTGGTGTAGAGGGTTTCGGCCTTGGTGAAGCCCAGTTTGTCCGGCAGTGTGTTGAGCTGGTTCGCCAGGCGAGTGCTGCCCCATTTGCCCTCTACGCCAAGCCCCACATTACAGACCTCGGGCTGTTGGAAGTCTCCTTCGATGGCGGAAACGTTGGTGAAGTCCTTGTCGGCCTCAGAGCCGTTGAACCCCATCACGATCAGCCTTTTCTGTTCCGGCGGTGCTGCCAGTACGTTGAACGCGCAGTCATATGGGCGTGAGGCAAGAGGGCCCAGTTCGGTTTCGTTCAAGGCATTCAGGATCAGGTTCAGGGTTGCTTGGGGCATGTGAGGTGTCCATCAATTGCCACCGTGTCGTGGCTCGGGGGCGGGCGTTGTCTGTTGTGATTGCCAGCTTACAACTACCTCTGCTTCGATGTATCAGTGATCACCCCGCGCACGCGGATAGGCGCGGTGTTGATTGCGGGCGGATTGGTCGTCATCGCCAAAAGGCCGTGACTGTGGCCGATTCTGCATCTGCTTATCGCCAAACGTTACGAAGGTCGGTTAGACAAGCGAAGCGGCACGTCTATATTCACAGGGCCATCGCTCCCACTGGAGCCGAAATCCCGAGTGGTGGGTCCTGCTGAAAGGTAAAGACCTGCACAACCGGTTCATCTCATGCCCGACGGAAATGAGCTCGGGCAAAGGACTTCCCATGGCCCTGGTCGATCCCAGAAATAACGAATACGACGTTTGCAAACTCCAGAGCGCGAGCATCATTGGCCATGTAACCTCCGATACTGCGCGAATTTGGATTCGTGCGTATCGACCGGGGACATGGAGCCTGGTCTGGTCGACCAAACCCATTGACGGGGATCTGGTCAAGTTGGACGGAAAACCCTTGGTGGTTTTTTTAAAATCATTCGACTGTGCGTATGAATCGCACTCGTTCAGTTGGGATGATGACTTGACCCATACGTTTGATCTTAAAGGTCTGGATCAAAATACTGTCTATTACTACTACCTGATGACCGACGAGACAGACGGCACGGAAGCCTTTCGCAAAACTGAAATCGGCTGTCACAAGTCCCTTACATTCAGGACCATGGCTGACGCAATGCAGGACTTCAGCTTTGGGTTCTATAGCTGCCACGACCCATTCAACGCCAACGGAAGTTATGGTGCGTGGCCGCTCTTTCTTGAGCGAATGAACACGTCGGACGCCAGGTTTTCAATAGGTGGAGGCGATCAGGTTTACGTGGACTGTCAGGATAGCAAACACTTTCCAGACATCTGGGAATGGTTGGTCGAGAACAAGGACGATCTGATAGCCGAGTGTTCCACCGGCAAGAGGCTTGATACCAGGAAACTCGACGCGTATCTGTTGAATTTGTACCGCTGGTATTATCGGGTGTACTGGAAATTCCCTCACCTGCAGGAAGTGTTTGCGAGATATCCGCAGTACATGATCTGGGATGATCATGAAATCATGGATGGCTGGGGCTCCCGTACCGATGAAGAACGAATTGCAATCATCTCGAGGATTTTCAAATCCGACGACAACGCGACTGACAGAAAACTGGTCGCGTCCATGTGGACAGCGGCGCGGACTGCCTACTTTGAGTATGCGCATAGCCACAATCCAGACACCGGCATTTCCAAAGACTCATTAAAGACGCCGGAATCATGTATTTGGGATTACAGCTTCGAAAAGGGTGGGGTTCCTTTCTACATGCTTGATCTTCGCGGGCATCACGACGTCGAGAGCCCCGAACATAAGAATTTTATTCTCGGAACACAGCAAGTCGAAAGATTCAAAACGTGGCTGACAAGCAACGAGCACACCTCCTCACCGGTATTATTTGTGGTCAGCTCAGTGCCCGTCGTCCACTGGAAATCGGTTCTATTGACGGTGGGGTCATGGTTTGACTCAGCCAAAGATGACTGTATGGATGAGTGGGACCACAGCACCAATCACACAGAGCGAAACCTGCTGCTTGATGCGGCTTTTCAGGCTTTGGATAAAGGCGGGAAGACCCTTGTATTCATCAGCGGTGATGTCCACTGCGCGGCGGCTTTTCGCCTGAGCCACGATGACTACCGTAGAGCCAGTGTTTACCAGATCACCTCAAGCGCTATTTCGCGCATGCCCGCCGGCCAGCTTGCCGGGGGTGGAATTGCAAGCTCAGGAAGGATCAGCGGCCATGCCTCCATTTACTTTGAGCATCTGTTCGGCCATTCGGAAGATAAGAACTTTGCAATCTTCCATGTAACGGGTGGGGCCTCAGCCTCCGTTGACCTATGCTGGCCTGGCGGCGCCCAGGGAGAGGCAGTGGTGAAGACACTCCGGCTTCGCTGAGATCGACACGAACTGGGCAACGCCGATCAGTGGCTCGATAGCGCTGACCCAGTTCAAACACACAACACCCCACGAAACCCTCTCGCCGCGTAATACGACTGCACGCCGTTGTGGTACACGAACACCCTGCCATAACGCCGGTCACCGAATATCGCCCCATCCAGCGAGCGAACGTCAGCGGGTGTTGCCAGCCAGCTGGACGTTTTCAGGTCAAATGCCTCCAACGCCTGCAACTCGCGGTACTGATCCTCCGTCAACAGGGCGATGCCTATCTCTTCCGCCAGCTCAAGCGCGCTGCCCCGAGGTTTGTTCTCCTTGCGCGCTTCCAGGGCCGCGCGGTCGTAGCAAAGGCTTCTACGGCCGGCCGGGGTTTCCTTGGCGCAATCGCAGAACGTCACGCGCCCGGTGTGCTTGTCGTGGCCGATCACGTCCGGCTCGCCTCCAGTGGTTTCCATGGCCTGGAGGGTTTTCAGCGCGGCGGGGTTGCTTTCGAGCCGGGCCTGGACGTCAGGCCATTGAAGGTCCGGGTGGCGATGAGGGTTTTGTTCGAAACGGGACTTCAGCGTGTGCAGGAGGTTTTCCTGTTCTGGTTTTTTCATGGCATTGGCTCCTAGAACAAGGTGCCGGTGAACACTTGGGCGTTATGGAACTTCGAGTGCCCAGCCGCCGCATTCGTATATTGCTCGACCAGGTCATAGGCCCCCAAGTCGACCATTTCGATGTTATTGGGCGCCGTGACGGATTTGGTCATGGGCTGGATGACCAGGCCTTTCACCACGGGGGGACCCGGGTTGATCAAGGCGTCGAGGATTTTCCTGACCATGGTGGTCTTGGCGAACACATCCGTGGTCGAGGTGCTGGCGAGATTGCCGTTGGTGCCCAGAAGACCGACAAGGCAGTAGAAGACCCAGCAGGGCGACATTTGCCAGCCATACTTGGCTTCGTTGAGCGACGCATCCACGCTGCCTTTGCACTCGACGATGATGTACTCCTCCACCACGCCGCTGATCAGGTTGCGCTTGACCCATATCTGGTCGATTCCATTGGTGCGGCCTGAAGAGGCTTTGCCGATCTTCATCTGGTATTCGTTGCCGAGGACGGTAATCAGCAGTTTGGTGGCAGCATATTCACCACGGGTTTCGCTGGCGAAATGGATGGCGTTGGAGTTCTCCAAGTTCTGGAAGTGGTTCTGGATTCTGTTCCCTGATTTTCTGTCATTGACCGAGAACTTGTGAGAAATCCCCCCATGGGTTTGCAGCCAGTTATATAGCTTCGCCTGCGCGGCGGGGTCCGAGCTGAGCAGGTTCCAGTAGTTGAGCGCAATCGGATCGGGCACGGGTTGACACAAGACGGCTCGGCGTTCGATGACCTGTTGGGCGGCATAGGTTGTGACAGGGTTGGTTGTCCCGAATACCTGTTCGACGTCCGGGTGGAAGTAGCTGCCTTTGGTGAATTGCTTGTCCCGCGCGACGGCCTCCTTGATCTTCACGGCATCCAGGGTGTCCAGCAAGACCAGTTGATCAGCCCGGTCAGGATTGCCGTAATCCGAAGTGAGGCCATGCCTGTTGGTGATTTGATTGACGACATGCCTCCATTCCTTTCCGGTGGTATCCACCTGGGTGATGCCCAGGCTGCCGATGGGCGTGAAGGGATAGCTGCCGGTCGTCAGGGTCAGTGGCTTGGAGTCGAATGCAGTGTCGGGGGTGAAGAACAAATTGGTTTTCTTACCATCGCGCTTTTCCTTGGGAGCCAGTTCCATGATTTTTACATTCAATGGATCCGTCAGGCTGGTGTAGTCATTAAGCTGATTCACAGGAATCCCTCCCAATGTATCCGGCGCGGATATTTCACTCTAGACAGGGGAATTCGGGACGTCCAGCTAGGGGAATTGGCTGTGCGGCAACTGTCGGTATCGGGGTGACTGACAGGCCGTCATCGCGAGCAGGCTCGCTCCCACATGGGGGGCTGTGGTGCTAGTGGTATTCAGGTACGACAACGGACCCTGTGGGAGCGAGCCTGCTCGCGATGGCGTCGACACATTCAACATCCGTGTCCAGGCCTTTTTACAGCCGATAACCCACCGGCATCTCATGCCGCGTCGCCGTCTTTTCTTCGTGATAATGCGGCCGCCCCGCCGGCGATCTCATCAAGGCCGAGTTCGCCAATACCGTCTCCGTCAGCAGGCAGTCCTCTCCCCCAAACCAGCAAGCCAGGGCCGAGTTCCTATTGCCATGCATGTCCACCACCACCGGCCAGTTCTCCAGGCCACCGGCGTCGCTGGGTGGGATGTCGGGGTAGTGCTTGGGCGGCAGGACCAACGCGTCGCCGGGGCGCAGCCACAGGTCGGCCAGGTAGATCTCCCGTGCCGCAGGACGCCAGCGGGCGACGCTGATGACCAGTGGCAGACGTCCGTAGCGAGAGAAGAAGGCATGGGGAAAGTTGTGGTATTCGAGGTCGGTGGGGTTGTAGGTCAGCAGTTCACGCATGCGCTCCGGCCCCAGATACGGGGATTGATGGCCCGCCCATTTGCCATAGGTGTATTGGCCCAGGATCAACTGGTCGTACTCGAAGCGCAGGCATTCGCCATTGGCAAGCAGGGTCATGCCGAAGGCTTGTGCCGTTTCCTTCGTGGCCCAGATGGGCTCGTAGCGTACTTCCTTGACGCGGAAATCGAATTGCTTGATCCGATAGGAACCGCAGCTCGTCGGCACTTCACGGTCCCACCAGGTGATGCCGGAATAGCGGGCGCCCAGCAGCAGGTCGGGGTTTTCAGGTGTCAGGGAGATCAGCTTGCCGCGCACGTAGGCGCTGGGCTGGGCCAGGCCATGGTCATTGAACAGATAAGGAAAGGTTCGCGGATCGAGCGCTGCTTCCACGCCCTCGTCGATAAAGGGAACACTGTTGAAGACTTGCATCGTCAGGGACCACTCACGCAAGAAAGCACGGGAGACCCGGCCGTATAGGCCGGGTCTGTCTGTTGGTTATCAACTATACGGACGATGCGCCTCGCGGAACCAGTCCATGCCGTGGGGCAGGCGCCATGGCCGGACAGCGGCGCGTTTTTCGATCTGGGTCAGGCACATGGCGTTCATCCAGTAGTGCACCAGCAACAGATGGAACACGTCGTCGCCACGCCGATCCCAGATCACGTCGTCTTGCTGGCGCCCTGCTTCGATGGGTTTGAGCCGGCAGTCATTTTGGTCATGCATGCCTTGCAGACAGGTACCCGTCTCGTAGTTGATCAGCAGCACCGGGTGGTTGATTTCCGGATAAGGTTTTTCCAGCTCGGGCATGTACCAGTATTGCCCCAGGTTGTGCCTGTCCGGGGTTTGCATGGCGATCCGGGTCTTGTTCTGCGGGTCGGTGGCCAGGGCCGGTTTGGAGTCGGTGTTGTTGCGCACGATGTACAGCAACGTACACGGGTCTTCCTGGGTCTTTTCCGTCTGCACCACTTTGACGTTGCCGAACGAGTCATGACACAGGCGCGCCGAGACTTTCACCGTTGGGTTGAGGTCTTTGCCCGCCTGGCCGAAGCCGGCGACGAGCCCGTCGACGCCCGGCGTTTCCAGGTCATTGCCCGCCAGCACATAAGTGAGGCCGGCCAATGGGTTTGGCACCATGTACCTGGTCAGGGCCTCCCAACGCTGGAGCGCCTTTTCACTGGCGCCGTTCAGCAGCAGCACCTCACGCATGCGACGACCGGGGTAGTAACGCTTGTCACGAGGCCAGCGCTCAGTGGCCATCAATAGCTTGTGCCCGCTTTTTTGTTTCACCAGCGAGGCCAGCGCATCCCAGAACTGTTCAAAGTCTTCGCTGGAGGCATCCGCTGCCGGTGGGGTGTGAAAGGTTTCGCTGGTTTCCTTGCTCTTGTTGTCGACGAACACAAGCCGCAGGGCTGGGCCGGCTGTCGCCGCGACAGATGCCTTGAGCCGATTGGAGCGGCCGAGAACAATCGTCGACTCTTGCCAATCCGCTTTGATTTCCGCCTTGTAGCTGGTGTACCACCGGTAGGCCTGCTCCACTGCCGTGCGAGTTGCACCAGTGTTGATGAAGTAATAGACCGGCGAGAGGTTCAATTCCACAATCGCGGGATCGTTGGCCAGCGACTCGCGCCATTTGCTGAAATCCGCGTTGCAGTTATTGGGCTCCATCGAGTTGAAGTTGATCGAATGGGTGCCCCCCCGGGTGGTCAGGTTGGCCTTGCGATGGGCCAGGTGTTTCTTGACCGTTTCCGAAATCGAGGTCGAGGCGCTGCCGCTGACGAAAGCGCCGTACTCGGCCTTGACCATCGCATCGAGGGTGTTGGTCTGGCTGAGATAGCTCTTGAGCGCGGTCATCGCGTAGTTCAGCGAGCCGCCGACGGTGACCTCACTGACGATATCGACGCCGAAAGCGAGGAAGAAGTCGAAGAACGGCTGCGGATTGTCCTCGTCGAAAGCCGACGGCAGTGCCTTGACTCGTTCCTTGAAGACGTCGGTGGCGTTGGCGGGGTCGACCGCAAGCGTCAGTTTCCACAGCCGTGCCGTGTGGCTGTAGAGCGCAGCCTCACGCTCCTCGAAGGTTTTGATCTCGCTGCCGAACGTGACTTTGAAACCCGCGGAAAAGGCACCGTACTTACCAGCCGCCTCGACGCTCGATTGGGTATGGCTTTCATAATCGTCGCGGGAAGAAAATGTCTCGACCGTGGAGTTGTCCTGGGAGACCGCTGTGCTCATGGTGACGTGCTTGCCCACGTTGTAGGACGTGTCTTTGTAGGGCACGGTCCGTTTACCCGACTCGGTATCACCGACCTTTTGACATTCCTTCCTGTCGCCGGCCCAGTCGAGCCGATTCAGGCCGCGTCCCAGTAACTGCGAGCCGCCGATATCACGCGGATCATTTGCGCTGCCTTGGAGTCCTTCGTTCATCGCCTTTCTCCCATCGCTCACGTTGTATCAACTGATGCCAATTGACGGGATTCAGTATCAGGAGGCCGCTGCCGAGCCGACAGTCCAGAGCGGTGTCAGTCCGGTATCAGTTTGGTATCAGGCAAAATGCCATCTTTTCATTAACGTCGCGGATGGAGAGGAGTAGACTCGGGCGTCTGCCGTTGACTTCCCCTGGCGATCAACATGGACTCCAGACACCGCGTGCACCCTGCTCCACCCAAGCGCGAAGCTTCGGTGTCCGATGGCCGTGTACTGCTGGACGCCGGGCTGTTGAAAGGGCTGCGCAAACAACATGGCCTGAGCCAGGAGACCCTGGCTGAAGCCTGCCTGAACCGGCACCTGTGCGTATCCATCGCCTCCATCAAACGCGCCGAAACCGGCAAACCGGTGCTCTACCGCACGGCCCGTCACCTGGCGACGGCCTTCGATGTCGACGTGAGTGCGTTGTTGGGCGCTGCTGTGTCGACGATGCTGGTGGAGATCGAGCAATCGGTCACCGAGTTGCATGAGAAGGCCCTGGCACAACAGACGCTGAAACAAGCCGACGACGCGGTCATCCGCTACGTGCTGGAACTGTCTTTTGCCATCGAGGGGGTGCCCGAGGTATTGGCGGACGACATCGAACGCCTGGTCCGGCAGTTCGGCGGCGCAGCCCCCGTCATCGCCCAGGATGTCGTCATCGCGCGGTTCGGCTCACCTCAAGCCTATCGCAGCGACAGCGAACGTGGCCTGCTGTGCGCACTGGCGCTGAGCCGGGAGCAATTCGTAAAGCCGGGGCACGCCTTGTTGCTGCGGCTAGTGCGCCTGGGCAGCGAAACGACAATGCCGGAGGGCGATGCAATCCTGCTGGCGCAACAGCCGTTGTCGGATCGACACGGTCACGCACCGGTGTATGTCGCGCAGAACTTGCTGGAACAACTCGCTTCGCGCTTCGAGTTTTCCTCCACCGATGAGGCCTTTGCCGCCTATCGAAAGTGTCGGCGCCTGCGCAGCCTCGACGAAAACGCGCCCCGACCGTTGGTGGGACGGGCCGTTGAATTGCTGCAGTTCAAGGGCGTGATCGAGGCCACCCACGAGTGCCAGGACGGCCATGTGGTCTATGTGCGCGGCATGGCGGGCATCGGCAAGACACGGCTGGTCAGCGAGTATTTCGACATCGCCCGGCAAAGCGGTTTCGCTTGTCATCGTGCCGATGTGCTGGACTTCGGCATGGACAACAGCCTCTGGCCGTTGGGGCAGTTGGTGGGCAGCTTGCTGGGTGTCGCTGGCGCTACGTCGATCAATGCTTCGCAGTTGGAGGCCGGGTTATCCCGCCTGAAAGTGGCGCCCGAACATTGGATGTTCCTCCAGGTCCTGACGGCTGTTTCATCCGCCGAGCCGCCCGCGTTGTATGCAGCGATGAGCAGCCCGGCTCGCACACAGGGGCTGCTGCTCGCCTTGCTCGAGGTGCTGCGGCGAATGGCGGTGCAGCAGCCCTTGCTGATTGGCCTGGAGGACCTGCACTGGGGCGACGCTCCATTGTTTACGCTGCTGGGCAAACTGCTCGATGCCACGGACGACGCGCCCATCGTCTGGCTGCTGACGTCCCGCCCCGAAGGCGACCCGCTGGAAAACGCAATCCGAGCGCACGCGAACACGCCCATGAGCGTGCTCGACATCGCGCCGATCCGCGCACGGGAGGCCTCCGCCCTGGCCGCTCAGTTCATTGATGTCGACCCGCATTACCGCGCCGATTGCGTCATCCGCGCCCAAGGCAACCCGTTGTACCTGACGCAGTTGCTGGCGAGCCAGGAAGGTACTTTTCCCGACAGCCTGCGACACCTGATCCAGACCCGTTTCGACAAGCTGGCCTCGCACCAGCGTCGCGCCCTGCACTACGCTGCGGTGCTGGGCAATCGCTTCGAACTGACGCTCTGGCGCGAGGCACTTGGACAACCTGACTATCTGCCGACGGCGGACATGCGCCAAGGGCTGCTGCGCGAAGTCGAGCCGGGAAACTACCTGTTCGTCCATGACCTGGTCATGCATTGCCTTTACGACGCGATCCCCGACGTGCTGCGTGAACAGTTGCATCGGACGGTAGCGAAGCTCTACCGCGAGCGCGACCGGGTGCTCCATGCCCAGCATCTGCTGCGAGCCAAAGACCCGGCAGCGTTCGATGCGCTGCTGGCGGCCATGGACGAAAAGCGCCTCGCCTGCCAGTACGACAGCGTGCTCGCGCTGGCACATCAATGTGCGGTGTTCGGCGAGCGCACCCACGGCAGTTTTTCCCTTGCGTTCTTGTGCGGCCAAGCCTGTTCAGGCCTTGGCCAGACGGCGCAAGCGCGGGAGCATTTCCAGCGGGCGCTGGCATTGGCGGAACAGCCGCAGGACCGGATCGAGTCGGCGCTGGGCCTGGCGGCAGTCCTCAATACCCTCGAGTGCCTGGACGAAGAAGAACGCCTGATCGAAGACATGCTGCCCGTTGCCCAGGCCCTGCGCGCCCACACGGCACTGGCCCGGCTGCATCAGTTGCACGGCAATATCTACTTTCCGCGCGGAGACTATGTCGAGTGTCGCCGCTTGCACGAAGAGGCGCTCTCCTTTGCGAGGATCGGCGGGGATCTGGAAACCGAGGCCAAGGCCCTGAGCGGGATCGGCGACTCCTACTACGCCCAAGGGCACATGCAGACCGCCTACGAAGTCTTCGACCAATGCGTGCGCCTGTGCGAGCGCCATGGGTTGGTGGACGTGGAAGCGGGCAATCGCAGCGCCCGCGGCTCGGCGCAGTTCTACCTGGGCCAGCCGCACCTGGCGTTGCGCGACGCCACGGAGGCCATCGAATGCAGCCGCAGGATCGGCAACCATCGGGCGGAAGTGTTCTCGCGCCTGACCGCCTCCTGGGTGCTGGCGGCAAGTACTCAGCAGGCGTCGGCAGAGCAGCAACTGACCTGTGCCCTTGAACTGGCGCGCAACCTGGGCGCCAGCCGTTTCGAAGCGATCCTGCTGGAAGGGCTGGCACGGGTGGCCTTGCACCAGGGTGAACGCGAGCTGGCGCAGACGTTGATCATGGGCGCAGCAAGCCTGGTTGAACGCTTCGACTTGCACCGCTACATCGGACCCTGGATCTACGGCAGCCTGGCGATGATGGTCGACGATCCGCAGCTCAGCGAACAGGCGCTATTGAAGGGCGAAACTCAACTCACCCAAGCGTGCCTCGCCCACAATACCCTGCGCTTTCGCGTAGCTGCCGCTGAAACCTGTCTGCTGGCGGGGAACATCGAACAGGCAATCCGGCATGGACAGCAGATGGCGGTACTGCCCGAGTCCGCGTCATGCGCGTGGGTCAATCATCATGTGCGGCTGATCGACGTGGCAGGCCAGTGGTTGCGGGGCGATCAAACGAAGGAGGAGCCGTTGAAAGGGCTCCAACGCGAGGCGCAGCAGATGGGATTCGCGGCAACGATGCCGCGATTGCGGCAGTTGCTGGACGCTCAGTGACGCAATGCGTGGTCCGTGGCAGCCGACACACCGTCGTCGGCTGACATACCGCCATCGCGAGCAGGCTCGCTCCCACAGGGACTTGTGGTGAATACAAATCTCTCGCCTACACAGAACCATTGTGGGAGCGAGCCTGCTCGCGATGGCGTTGGGTCAGCTTGCATCAATGTCGGACCGCCGCCATCGCGAGCAAGCTTGGCTCCCACAGGATTGGCGTTGCTTGGCCTAAAACCGGCTGACATTTCATCCCAGCCCGGACATATACCGCAAAAGTCCTTTCATTGCCGGCCATGAACGCCCACACCAGAATACCCCGCCCTACATAATGGCAAGGATTGCAATGCGCTTGATAAGAAGTGCGGACAAGGGCATCGAACAGACCGAGCCCCCGCACTCCGCGGCTCGGATGGTGAATGACGCGTTGATGCGCGGCAGGCACACCATCGATGGGCTGGACCAGATTGGAAGCCTGGCCCGGATCGCCAGCGACAGCGAGATTGTAGAGGCGATCAGCAAAGGTGACCTGCTGTTGATCAAGCCACCTACAACCGGCTCGGGGGGCGGCTGGATGCCCCGCCCATCGCCAGTACCTGAACCGATCCATATAGTCCAGGATCATTGGCCGCCCCCCAAACCACGCGAAGACCAGGTGTTCGCCAAATCCTGCATCGCTGAAAACTGGTGCCAAACGAACGCCGGGACGACCATCGAATCGGCCTCCAACTTCGGGCGGATAATGGTGGCGGGAGCAATGCTTCTACCGTCCTCCAGTACCGCCATTGCCTCGGCGCTCGGTGCCGATCTGGCGCTGGGACGCCTGGCCGGTGGCGGCATCCTGCAGCAACGCCTCAACTGGCTGGTACGCGGCGCGGGCGGACCGGCCAGCGTGTTCGTCCTGGGGATGCTACCGGTCAAGATGGGAGACGGCACACTTCATACCGACGAGCAGTTGCGCAACATGAGCCACGCGCCTACACGGGTGCGCTTTCAGTTTCGCCGGGACCCAGACGGCGTGTTGCAGGTTTACGGTATCCATAGCGGTGCCGCGGGCGACGATTCGGTTCGCACGGTGCAGGTGACATGGAACGCCGATAAAACCGCGATGGAGGCCAAGCTGAATGGCATCACCCTGTTATGGACACCTCAGCACGGGCCCCTCGGATCGATTCCGCCGCTGATCTATCCCGGTGACATGGGTAGGCGGCTGGGCACCATTCTCGTGCATCCCATACCAGCGGATGTCGACAGTCAGATAGAGGGGCTGCCGGGGGAGGACATTACCACCGACGACTGTATTCTGGTTTTTCCGGCGGATACGGGGTTGAAGTCGCTGTATGTGGTGTTTTCAAAACCCGCTCCGGGTGACCATAAATATTACCCTCCCCCCAAAGTACTGAGTGCGTTCCCAGACGCCAGGATTGCCCCTCGAAAAACGCTCATAAAAGGCGGAGGAGGTCTTCGGAAACGATGGAGGACGAAAGACGGGACTATTTTTGAATGGGACAGCCAGCACGGAGCCGTTGAAAAATATAACAAGCGAGGGAAGCACCTAGGGGAATTCAACCCCGAAACAGGTGAGCAAACCAAAGATGCGGACGACAGCCGCGAGGTAGAACCTTGAAGTACATCATTGAAGCGTTCGATAAGGAATCTGACTTCCTGGCATTCGAAATCGAATTGCCTGAGGGTTGCGATTCGCAGCTTGCACAAATCATGGGCTGGTCAGCAGCACAGCGTGGTGATGAGGGCTACAACCTTAACGCCAACCAGGCAGCGGCCATTGAAGCATTGGTCGGCAGGCAGTTTTACGACGCAGACCATCTCTTCCAGCTTACCTGCAACATTGACTGAAAAATTGGTATGCGGTACTGAAGTACGGCACCAGACCTGTGGGAGCGAGCCTGCTCGCGATGGCGTTGGGTCAGCTTGCATCAATGTCGGACGGACCGCCGCCATCGCGAGCAAGCTTGGCTCCCACAGGTTCCGTGTTTGCTCGGGCATCTTTGCTTCCGCTCCGTCGGCATCTCATCTGGTATCGCCTTTCTCCCGTGATAACCCAGCCGCCAAGGCCTATGCTGACCCAATCCCCGCGACAGGCCGCTCGTGATGATCCAATGCAAACGCGCCTACGAAGCGCCCGCCCTCGACGATGGCCAGCGCGTGCTGGTCGACCGCCTGTGGCCGCGCAACTGCCGCAAGGACGCGTTGAGCATCGACGCATGGCTCCAGGACGTCGCTCCATCCCCTGAGCTGCGCAAGGCATTCAAGGGCGGTGAGATCTCCTTCGATCAGTTCAAAACGGCTTATCGCCAGGAACTGGGCGCGCAACCGCAGCATTGGTGGAAGCTGGTCGATATCGCCTGCAATGGCACCCTCACCCTGGTCTGCGCAGCCCGATCGCCCCTCGAAAACAATGCCGTGGTGCTGGCCGAATGGTTGGAGGATGAGGTGGAAAAACGGGCGCAAATGAGTTCGCCTGCGTGTTACCTGCCTGAGTTTCCGGGCCACTGAACCCGAGGCGACGCCGAAGGTTTTTCCACACTACCGGCCCCCCGAACTCACCACGCAAAGCCTTGCGACATCTCTATCTTCAGCTATAGCTAAGTCTTTACTGTGCGTTTGAGTGAGGCAGGGATGTCAGTCACCGAGAAGATGACGGTGATGCAATTGACCATGCTGACCGCCGTGAACATGCTCGGCTCAGGCATTGTGTTGTTGCCCACCAAACTCGCCGAGGTCGGGGGCATTTCTATCCTCTCCTGGCTGGTCACGGCCACCGGTTCATTGGCGCTGGCCTATTCGTTCGCCCGCTGCGGAATGCTCAGTCGCAAGACCGGTGGCATGGGGGGCTACGCCGAATATACCTTCGGCAAGGGCGGCAACTACATCACCAACTACACCTATGGCCTGTCGCTGCTGATCGCCAACGTGGCGATCAGCATTACCGCCGTAGGCTACATCCAGGAACTTCTGCAGGTCCGGCTGGATGCCCTGCAAGTGGGGCTGGCGACCATCGCGCTGTTGTGGATCACCACGCTCGCCAATTTCGGCGGTGCGCGGATCACCGGCCGGATAGGTTCGGTCACCGTGTGGGGGGTCATCGCGCCGGTGGCGCTTGTCTCGACCATCGGCTGGTTCTGGTTCGACAGCAGTGTCTACGCTGCCGGCTGGAACCCGCATGACAAGAGCTGGTACGACGCGGCGGGGGCTTCCGTGGCGATCACTTTGTGGGCCTTTCTCGGCCTGGAGTCGGCGTGTGCCAATACCGACGCTGTGGAGAATCCCGAGAAGAACGTACCCATTGCGGTGCTGGGCGGCACGCTGGGGGCAGCGGCGCTCTACATTGTCTCAACCAACGTGATTGCCGGGATCGTCGACAACCCCGAACTGGCCGCATCCACGGCGCCGTTCGGGCTGGTTTTCGCCAAGATGTTCACCCCGTTCGTGGGCGATATCGTGATGGGATTGATGGTGCTGGCCTGCATCGGTTCGTTGCTGGGATGGCAGTTCACCATTGCCCAGGTCTACAAAAGCTCGGCGGATACCGGGTATTTCCTGCCGATCTTCGCCAAGACCAACAAAGCCGGTACGCCGATTGTCGGCATGCTGGTGCTGCTTGCCGCGCAAACGGCACTGGGCCTGCTCACCATCAGCCCTGACCTGAGCAAGCAGTTCAACATTCTCGTCAACCTCGCGGTGGTCACCAACCTGGTGCCCTACATCCTTTCGATGGCCGCGTTGATGACCCTGCAAAAAGTGTCCAACGTCCCCGCCGGCAAGGCCTTGGTCACCAACATCATTGCCTGGGTAGCGGCGGCCTACAGTTATCTCGCGCTCTACAGCTCGGGCGAACAGGCGTTGATGCTCGGTGGCGTGGTGATCCTTTTCGGCTGCACGTTGTTCGGCTTCATCAACACCCGCCTCATTCGCCTCGAAGCGCTCAATAACAGTGCGCCGACGCAAACCGTCAGCGCACAACATCCAGAGGCGAGCCAGTACCTGTGAACCACTTGAATAAAGCCACTTCGGGGGCCTGCCATGACGGAAAACAAGCACACTCTGGGGATGCTCACCCTGCTGGTCAGCAGCCCGCCGGATAAACGCACAGTCTTCGGTCGTGCCCTGCTTCAGCTGATCAGCGACGTGGAGCAACGGGCCATCAGCCTGCTGGTGTCGGAATCCCTGAGCGACGCCACGTCGATCCTGAATTCGGACCCGGCGATTCAATGTGTCCTGCTCAGTTGGGAAATGGACGACAGCGAGGACCATGACGAGTGCATCAAGCTGCTGACCAATCTGCGTGAACGCAACACCCGGGTACCGGTCTTCCTGATCAGCGATCGCAGCAGCGCCTCCAGTATTCCCCTGGTGGTCATGCAATACGCCGACGACTTCATCTGGCTGCCGGAGGACACCAGCCGTTTCCTCAGCGGGCGTGTCCTGGCAGCCATCGAGCGGTATCGCAAAGCCTCCCTGCCACCGATGTTCGGTGCTCTGGTCAGGTTTGCCAGTTCCTACGAATACTCCTGGCACACTCCCGGACATGCAGGCGGCACAGCGTTTCTCAAGAGCACCGCAGGTCGGGCGTTCTACGAGTTCTTCGGGGAGAACCTGTTGCGTGCGGACCTGTCCATTTCGGTCGGGGAGCTGGGCTCGCTGCTGGATCACAGTGGTCCCATCGGCCAAGGTGAGCGCTATGCGGCCAAGGTGTTCGGCGCCCATCGCACGTACTACGTGACCAACGGTTCCTCGATGTCCAACCGCGTGATCCTGATGGCCAGCGTCACCCGCAACCAGATCGCCCTCTGCGACCGCAATTGCCACAAGTCGGCCGAGCATGCGATGACCCTGTCGGGCGCGCTGCCCACCTACCTGGTCCCCACCCGCAACCGCTACGGCATCATCGGCCCGATCCTGCCGCAGACCCTGAGCGCCGAAGGGGTTAAAGCGGCCATTGCGAATAACCCGCTGGTCAAGAAGGGCGTCGACCCGAAACCGGTGCACGCGATCATCACCAACTCCACTTACGACGGCTTGACCTATAACGTCACCCGCGTAGAAGAACTGCTCGGACAAAGCGTCGACCGCCTGCATTTCGACGAAGCCTGGTACGGCTATGCACGTTTCAACCCGCTGTACCGCGACCGCTTCGCCATGCATGGCGACCCCGACGATCACGACGACTCGAAGCCAACCGTGTTCGCCACCCAGTCGACACACAAGCTGATTGCTGCCTTGTCCCAGGCCTCGATGATTCATGTGCGCAATGGCCGCAACCCGATCGAACACGGGCGGTTCAACGAGTCGTTCATGATGCACGCCTCGACCTCGCCCAACTACGCGATCATGGCCTCCTGCGACGTCAGTTCGGCCATGATGGAAGCACCGAGCGGGCAGATTCTGACCAGCGAATCCATCGAGGAAGCCGTCGCGTTTCGCCAGGTTCTGTCGCGCATGCACAACGAGATGTCGAGCAAGCACGAATGGTTCTTCACCTGCTGGCAACCGCCGTCGGTGCGCGTTGGCGCCAGCCAAATGCCGTTCCATGCAGTCGATCCGGCGCTGCTCAAGACGGACCCGAGCTGCTGGGTGTTGCATCCGAACGAGGTCTGGCATGGCTTCGGCGATATCGAAGAAGGCTATTGCATGCTCGACCCTATCAAGGTCTCAGTGTTGAGCCCCGGCATGGGGGATGATGGAAACCTGCTCGACTTCGGCATCCCGGCCTGCGTCCTGACGGCCTACCTGGAGCATCAGGGCATCGTGGTCGAGAAGACCACCGACTTCACCATCCTGTTTCTCTTCTCCATCGGCATCACCAAAGGGAAATGGGGCACCCTGGTCAACGCCCTGCTCGACTTCAAGCGCGACTATGACGAAAACACCGAGCTGGAGCTGTGCCTGCCGGACCTGCTGACCGCCAACCAGCAGCGCTACGCCGGCATGGGCCTCAAGGACCTGGCCGATGAAATCTTCGCCGCGATGAAAAAGACCAAGACCACCTCCACCATGGCCCAGGCGTTCGGCACGTTGCCCAAGGCCGTGTTCAGCCCGGTGCAGGCCTACGAAAAGCTGGTGCGCAACGACGTCGAGCAAGTGACCCTGGAGGACGCAGCCGGACGCATCGCCGCCACCGGCATCGTGCCTTACCCACCCGGCATCCCCTTGTTGATGCCGGGGGAAAACACCGGCCCCGCGGATGGACCGTTGCTGGCTTATCTGAAAGCACTGGAGAGCTTCGATAGGTCCTTCCCCGGCTTCGCCCATGACACCCATGGGATCGAAGTGGAGAACGGCGTCTATCGTTTACTGGTATTGACGTCCGGTGGGACGGATTTCGAGTGAGGGTAGGCGCCGATTACTGGCGCCCTCTCTCCCAGCGGGTCCTGAGGTCAAGCCAGGAGATGCCGGGAGATCACCTTCGAGATCTCGACGATCCCTGTCTTGCCGGTGAACTCGAACTTCACCTTGCCCAGGGATGAGAAGTAGATCTCCAGCTCGGAATCCAGATCGAAAGTGCCGGACGTTTCGACCGAGTAAGCCACGATGTTCTTGTATGGCAGGGAGGTGAAATCCTTCTTGCTGCCGGTGATGCCCTGTACGTTCACCGCGATGATGCGCTTGTTGGTGAAGACCACCCCATCGCGCATGGATTTGTAAGCGTCGATGACCTGCTCGCCGTCCAGCAGCAGGGCCGTGACACGTTCGGCATATTCGTCGTTCTGCTTGAGTTTGAAGAAGCCTTTGTTGTTGAAGTCGATCATCCGTAAATCCTTCGAGTTGAAAAGTATTCCAGGTCACCCGGCCAGTGGAGGCTGGCGGATGGGATTCTGAGGCTGTTGAAGCGAATCTCACAAGGACTGAAAGAGGACTTCCACCGGCAGGCGGTTTTCTGCCTAGACTTGCAACTGTCCCAACGTGCGTTAGGGTTGAATGAGCCCGCACGATAAATACAAAAATAACGAGGTATCCCCACAATGTTCAAACCAATCTGGAAAGCACTCGTCTGTACCCTCGCCCTCAGTGCATTGAGCACGGCCATGGCGGCTGATCCGGTCATCATCAAGTTCTCTCACGTGGTGGCCGAACAAACGCCCAAGGGCCAGGGCGCGTTGCTGTTCAAGAAGCTGGTGGAAGAACGACTCCCGGGCAAAGTGAAGGTGGAGGTCTACCCCAACTCCTCGCTGTTCGGAGACGGTAAGGAGATGGAAGCCTTGCTGCTGGGCGATGTACAGATGATTGCGCCATCGCTGGCCAAGTTCGAGCAATACACCAAGAGCGTGCAGTTGTTCGACTTGCCGTTCCTGTTCGACGACATTTCTGCCGTGGACCGCTTCCAGTTGAGCCCTGATGGGCAGAAGCTGCTCAAGTCCATGGAAAGCAAGAACATCACCGGGCTGGCTTATTGGCACAACGGCATGAAGCAGCTGTCGGCCAACAAGCCGCTGCGTGAACCCAAGGATGCCCGTGGCCTGAAGTTCCGGGTACAGGCCTCGGCCGTACTGGAGGAACAGTTCAAGGCGGTGAACGCCAACCCGCGCAAGATGAGTTTTGCCGAGGTGTACCAAGGCCTGCAGACCGGCGTGGTCAATGGTGCGGAAAACCCGTACTCGAACATCTACAGCCAGAAAATGCATGAAGTTCAGAAGTACATCACCGAATCCAACCACGGTGTACTCGACTATATGCTGATCACCAACACCACGTTCTGGAACGGCCTGCAACCCGATGTCCGTGCCGAACTGGACAAGATCATCAAGGAAGTCACCACCCAGGTAAACAAGGAAGCCGAACAACTGAACCAGGACGCCAAGCAGAAAATCGTCGACGCCAAAACCACCGAAATCATCACGCTCACACCTGAACAGCGTGGCGAATGGCGCGACAAGATGAAACCGGTGTGGAAGAAGTTCGAAGGCGACATCGGTGCCGATCTGATCAAAGCGGCCGAAGCCTCCAATAAAGCTCAGTAATGGGTTGGCCGGTGCTGCCGCCCTGGCAGCGCCGGCTTGTCATCCCCTGCAGGAGATGTCCTCCATGAACGCTTTTCGGCGCATCTGGGAACACTTCGAGGAAGGTTTCATTGCCTTCCTTCTGGCCGCCATGACGTTGATCACTTTCGTCTATGTGGTGCTCAACAACCTCTACAGCGTCTTCTACAGCATCGGCGACAACTGGTCTGCCGTCAGTGAACCGGCGTCCGCCATTGGCGACGGCATCATGAATCTGGCCCAGGCCATGACCTGGAGCAGCTCGCTGACCAAGGCGCTGTTCGGCTGGCTGATCTTTTTCGGCTTGTCGTATGGCGTGCGCACCGCCGGGCATATCGGCGTCGATGCGCTGGTGAAACTGGCCAGCAAGCCGGTACAACGCTTTATCGGGGTGATCGCCTGCCTGTTCTGCCTGACCTACGCCGGACTGCTGGCGGTGGCAAGCTATGAATGGATCAATACGTTGATGATCGCGCAGATCGGCGCCGAGGATCTGGGTCAATTCGGCATCATGCAATGGCACATCGGGTTGATCGTACCGGTGGGTTTTGCCCTGGTGTTCATCCGCTTCGCGGAAATCCTCGTGCGCATCCTGAGAAATCGTCAGACAGGACTGGGCCTGGCCGATGAAGCGGCGGAGGCCATCAAACTGACCGAGCACGAGGAAGACAAGCCATGACCATTGCCTTCCTGTTCGTGGCACTGTTCGTGCTGATGTTCATTGGCGTGCCTATTGCCATCTCGTTGGGGTTGGCCGGCTCGCTGACCATTATTTTCTTCAGCCCGGACTCGGTACGCTCCCTGGCGATCAAGCTGTTCGAAACGTCCGAGCACTACACATTGCTGGCCATTCCATTCTTCCTGCTGGCCGGCGCGTTCATGACCACCGGCGGCGTGGCGCGACGGCTGATCGACTTCGCCAACGCCTGTGTCGGCCACATCCGCGGCGGCCTGGCGATTGCCGCGGTACTGGCATGTATGCTGTTTGCGGCACTGTCCGGCTCAAGCCCGGCAACGGTGGCGGCGGTCGGCTCCATCGCCATTGCCGGCATGGTGCGCTCGGGTTATCCACAGGCATTCGGTGCTGGCATCGTGTGTAACGCCGGGACACTGGGAATCCTGATTCCGCCCTCGATCGTGATGGTGGTGTATGCCGCCGCGACCGAAACCTCCGTGGGCAAACTGTTCATGGCCGGCGTGATTCCCGGGGTGCTGCTGGGCGTCGTGCTGATGATCGCGATCTACATCGTCGCCGTGAAAAAGAACCTGCCGGCCCTGCCCCGGGCAACGTTTCGCGAGTGGCTGTCTGCGGCACGCAAAGCGCTGTGGGGCCTGCTGTTGATGATCATCATCCTCGGCGGGATCTATTCGGGGATGTTCACTCCGACCGAAGCGGCTGCGGTGGCTGCGGTGTATTCAGCGTTCATCGCCTTGTTCGTCTACAAGGACCTCACGTTCCGTGAAACGCCGAAGGTGCTGCTGGAGTCGGCCAAGCTGAGCATCATGCTGATGTTCATCATCGCCAACGCCATGCTCTTCGCCCATGTGCTGACCACTGAGCAGCTTCCCCAGCAAATCACGGCATGGGTGATCGATGCCGGGCTCACGCCCGTGACGTTCCTGCTGGTGGTGAACATCGTGCTGCTGGTTGCCGGCGCGTTCATGGAGCCATCGGCAATCATCCTGATCCTGGCACCGATCCTGTTCCCCATCGCCATGCAATTGGGCATCGATCCGATCCACCTGGGCATCATCATGGTGGTGAACCTGGAGATTGGGTTGATTACACCGCCGGTGGGTCTGAACCTGTTCGTGACCTCGGCGGTGACCGGCATGTCCTTGCCTGCCACCATCCGCGCGGCCATGCCATGGTTGATGATCCTGCTGGCGTTCCTGGTGCTGATTACCTATGTGCCATGGATCTCGCTGGTGTTGCCGAACTGGTTGGGGATGAGTTGATTCAACCAGGCTCAGTGACCGAACTGCCGATCGACTGTGGGAGCAAGGCTTGCCCGCGATAAAGACGCCTCGGTTCCAAGATCAACGCGTTGACTTCATCGCAGGGGAAACTGGAGTTCTGGAGTTGGAGCGAATATGAAGGCCGGGCGGGATCACCGAAGTCCAGATGGACGACTGGCGACATTTCAGTAGCATTTAGCGACTTTGCCTGGGCGCGGGGAGCAGCCCGGTCGTTGCGGTGACGGGCTACGCGCAGCACGTCGCCGATCAGATCGGCGCCCACGTCACGTCACGGTTCGTAGCGCTTGGCGCCGACTCTACCGGGACCTCTTTGCAAACAGTGGATAAGCACTGGATCGTGGTGCTGGCGCTGCAAGCGCTGGCTCAGGAAGGTGTCATCGAACAGGCATGCGTCAAACAGGCAATGAGTCGTTACCTGCTGCAATGAAACCTGGTGGCGTATGTGGCTAATTCGCGCTCATTTCGTTCGACCGCTGCTGCGCGCGGCATTGGCCGCACGCTCCAGCGCTTGGCTGAAGACCCGCTGCTGGTCGTCGTCGAATTGTGACAGGAACAATTCGTCCACCGCTCCTTCGTAGATTTTCCACATCTTCTTGCGCAGCACTTTTCCGCTCTCGGTGATGGCGGCATACGCACCTCGGCCGTCGTCGCTGGCGCGGCTGCGGGTCACCAGGCCTTCCGCCTCAAGGCGGTCCACCAGGCGGGTGAGGTTGTAGCGTTCGATGGCCATGACATCGGCCAGTTCGTTCATGCGGCGCGCGCCATCCGGGCCGCTTTCCAGGCCCCATAAAGCGTCGTACCAGGCATAGGCAGGCAACCCGGCAGCCGCCAGTCGACGCTCGATTTCGCGGATCAGGCAACGGTGGGCCCTGACGAATCTGAACCAGGTATCCGGCTCGCTGGAAGACATGCAACACCTTTTTCAAGAAATCGATTTAGTTGCAATTGTAGCGCGCGGCAGGCTAAGTTCTCGCATGTAGTTGCAACTGCAACTACAAAATTCTCGAAGGTTGGCGTCGACCCACGCCCCTTAGTCAGGCACCAAACGACTCGGTGCTGCTGCACTGTCCAGGAGACGACAACGATGGCACAACAATCCATGTTTCTCGACGAGGATCCACAAGAGACTCGCGAATGGCTCGAATCCATTGAATCGGTGGCGAGTGTCGAAGGGCGCCCTCGCGCCCACTACCTGATCGATCAGATGCTTGATTTCGACGCCAACCGCCACGGTGATTTCTACGGTCGCGTGACGACACCCTACGTCAATACAATCCCGGTCGACCGCCAGCAACCTTACCCCGGCGACCTGACCGTGGAGCGCAGGATCAACGCCTACATCCGCTGGAACGCGCTGGCCATGGTGCTGCGCGCCGGCAAACATTCGAACGTGGGCGGGCACATCGCGTCCTACGCGTCGGCGGCGGTTCTGTACGACGTCGGCTTCGAACATTTCTTCCGTGGCCGCACGGAGCAGTTCGCCGGTGACATGGTGTACATCCAGGGCCACTCCTCGCCCGGCATCTATGCACGCGCCTATCTGGAAGGACGCCTGAGTGAGGATCAGTTGGATAACTTCCGTCGCGAGACCGACCGCGATGGCGTTTCGTCCTATCCGCATCCACGGCTGATGCCGGACTTCTGGCAGTTCCCAACGGTATCCATGGGGCTTGGCCCCATCACAGCCGCATACCAGGCGCGGTTCATGCGTTACCTGGAAGATCGCGGCCTGAAGGAACACCAGGGTCGCAAGGTCTGGGCCTTCCTCGGTGACGGTGAAATGGACCAGCCGGAATCGCTGGCGGCGATTTCCCTGGCGGGTCGGGAGAAGCTCGACAACATCATCTTTGTCGTCAACTGCAACCTGCAACGCCTGGACGGCCCGGTGCGCGGCAACAGCAAGGTGATTCAGGAATTCGAAAGCCTGTACCGGGCGGCCGGCTGGAATGTAATCAAGGTGATCTGGGGCAGCGGCTGGGATGCCCTGCTGGAAAAGGACAAGAGCGGCCTGCTGCGCCAACGGATGATGGAGTGCGTGGACGGCGACTACCAGAACTACAAGTCCCAGAACGGCGCCTATGTGCGCGAACACTTCTTTGGAAAGTACCCCGAGCTGCTGGAACTGGTCAGCGACTTGAGCGATGACGATATCTGGAAGCTGTCTCGTGGCGGCCACGACCCGGAGAAAGTCCACAACGCCTATGCCGCCGCCATGCGCCATACCGGCGGGCCGACCGTCATCCTGGCCAAGACCGTGAAGGGGTTCGGCATGGGCGAAGCCGGTGAAGGCCAGAATATCAATCACCAACTCAAGAAAATGGGCGACGACGCGGTCAAGGCGTTCCGGGATCGGTTCGGACTGGACCTCACCGATGACCAACTGGGCGACATGCCTTACCTCAAGCCAGCGGCGGACAGCGTCGAGGCCCTTTACCTGCAAGCCAGGCGCAACCAATTGGGTGGCTACATTCCGGCACGCTTCAATGCCGTAGCACCATTGCAGGTTCCCCCTTTGTCGACCCTGGACACACAGCTCAAAGGCACTGGCGAACGGGCAATCTCCACCACCATGGCATTCGTGCGCATCCTCGGCACGTTGCTCAAGGACCCGCACATCGGCAAGCTGATCGTGCCCATTGTCCCGGACGAATCACGCACCTTCGGCATGGAAAGCCTGTTCCGCCAGATCGGTATTCATTCCCACGTGGGCCAGCTGTATACGCCTCAAGACGCCGGCCAGTTGAGCTATTACAAAGAAGCCCGGGATGGCCAGATCATGCAGGAGGGACTGAACGAGTCCGGCGGGATTTCTTCATGGATTGCCGCTAGTACGTCCTACAGCACCCACGGCGTTATGACGGTGCCCTTCTACATCTTCTATTCCATGTTTGGCTTCCAGCGCGTCGGCGACCTCGCCTGGGCGGCAGGTGACGCTCGTGCCCGTGGCTTCCTGCTCGGCGCCACCTCCGGCAGGACCACGCTAATGGGTGAGGGCCTGCAACATGACGATGGTCACAGTCATGTGCTGTCGTCGACCATCCCGTGCTGCGTATCCTATGACCCTACCTACGCCTATGAGCTGGCCGTGATAATCCAGGACGGCATGCGGCGGATGTATGCCGAAAACGAAGACATCTTCTATTACATCACCGTGCTGAACGAAAACTACGCCCATCCAGCGATGCCGGAAGGCGTTGAGCAAGGCATCCTCAAGGGCATGTACCGGCTCTCGGCGCCTGAAAAAGCGGTCGAAGGCAAGCATGTCCAGCTGATGGGCTGTGGCTCGATTCTCCAGGAAGTGGTCGCAGCCGCTCAGTTGCTGGAACAGGACTTTGGCGTCAGCAGTGAAGTCTGGAGCGTGACCAGCCTGACCGAATTGCGTCGCGACGGGCAGGAAGCCGAACGCTGGAACCTGCTGCATCCCGAGCATGCGCCGCGTATCGGTTATGTGGAAAATTGCCTGCAGGACAAACAGGGCCCGGTGGTGGTCGCGACTGACTACATGAAGATATTCGCCGACCAGATCCGCCCATTCGTCCCCAATCGCCGCTTCGTGGCCCTGGGCACCGACGGTTTCGGCCAATCGGATACGCGCGAGTCGCTGCGTAGATTTTTCGAAGTGGATCGGCACTTCATCGCCCTCGCGGCGTTGAAGGCCCTGGCCGACGACGGAAAAATATCCCGGGAAAAAGTAGCCGAGGCGATCAGGCTTTACGGCATTGATCCGCAAAAACAGAACCCTGCAAAGGTTTGAGTCTCAGCCTTGCAGCGGCGCCCTTCAGGGCGTCGCTGTGACCTGTGGGTGCCGCAGCATTCCTGCGATGCTGTGGCTCGGTTAGATTCGGCGGTTGCGCCGGCGATTCCACAAGACCCCGACCACCGCCGCAATGATCACCACCCCGACATTACCGAACAACCAGATTGCAAAGTTACGGCTCTGATCCGCCTCGCTTTCGTAGAACGGCCCAAAGTAGTTGCCGACCGCGATGAAAACCAGATTGAACGCCCCGACGGCCAGGGCAATGATCAGGAGGACAAACAACGTTCCCTTGATGACGTTCATATGACCCTCCAGAACCATATGTCCTTGGAGTCATGGAAATCCGAAAACGTACCTTCGATCGAAAAACCCATCTGTATACGCACGTAGCTCATCCAATCCGTCAGGCGTCGACCATTCCATAAGTCGATGTGGTCACCACTGCGACCGGCAGTGGTTTCATTTGCCCGACGCCAGAAGTCCTTGAAGAAAATAACGCCCTGCTGGCCTTTCAGGGCATCTTCGAAGTCTTCACTTTTGACCGTCTTCATGGGCTGCAAGCCGGGAATCCTGGCGCGGGTCAAGGCGTTGGCGAGCTCTTCGGCGGCCAATATGTGCCCTTCGCTTTTGGGGTGCTGCCAACAATGGCGCACGCTTTTGAGCTGGCTCATGTCGGCACCGGCGCGACGCAGCGCGACGCCGAGGCTGATCGCACATTGGTCGCTGAAGTTCTTGGCGCCCTTGGTTCTACAGGGCGCGGCGTCGCCGAATATCTGCGGATGACTGTTCCATAATTTATCGAATGTAAACATGCTGCCCCTTCCTTAGGTTCCTCGATTCTGACGACGTAGCCTAGCAGACACTCGAACCCCTCACTTGGACGGCATCCTGCAGTCTGCTTTTTTTCCCCTAGACTTGTCGTGGTCCGCTGTACGCCGGGTTTTGAATGAACCCGTACGATAAAGACAAATAAAAAGGAAGCCTGCAATGCTCAAGCCGATATGGAAGACACTCCTCTGCATCCTCGTCCTCAGTGCAGGGGCCACCGCGATGGCGGCAGAACCAATCGTGATCAAGTTTTCCCACGTCGTGGCCGAACAGACTCCGAAGGGCCAGGGCGCGTTGATGTTCAAGAAGCTGGTGGAGGAGCGACTGGCAGGCAAAGTGAAGGTCGAGGTGTATCCCAACTCCACCTTGTACAACGACGACAAAGAGATGGAGGCGCTGCTGCTGGGAGATGTGCAGATGATTGCGCGGTCGTTGGCCAAGTTCGAGCAGTACACCAAGACCGTGCAACTGTTCGACCTGCCGTTTCTGTTTGACGACATGGCCGCGGTGGAGCGCTTTCAACAGAGCCCCGAAGGCCAGAAGCTGCTCAAGTCCATGGAAAGCAAGAACATCACCGGCCTGGCTTATTGGCACAACGGCATGAAGCAGTTGTCGGCCAACAAGCCCTTGCGCATGCCCGATGATGCCCGTGGCCTGGTGTTCCGCATACAGACGTCCGCAGTCTTGGAAGAACAGTTCAAGGCAGTGGGCGCCAAGGCGCAGCCAATGATTTTTTCCGTGGCGTACCAGGCCTTGCGCGCAGGTGTCGTCAATGGCGCGGAAAATCCTTATTCGAACTTCTACAACCAGAAGCTGCATGAGGTGCAGAAATACGTCACCGAAACCAACCACGGTGCGCTCGACTACATGTGGATCACCACGTCCGATTTCTGGAATGGCCTGCCGCCGGACATCCGCAGCGAATTGGACAAGATCGTGGCGGAGGTGACCACCTATACCAACGGTGAGGCAGAGCGGTTGAACCAGCAGGATAAGCAACATGCCCTGGACGCCAAGACCACCGAGATCATTACCCTCACGCCGGAACAGCGCAACGCCTGGCGGGACAAGATGAAGCCGGTATGGGCGAAGTTCGAGAAGGAGATCGGAACGGATCTGCTCAAGGCGGCGCAAGCGGCCAATCAGGTTCAGTGATCGAGCGACCTGTGGCGAGGGGATTCATCCCCGCTGGGCCGCGAAGCGGCCCCATCCAAACTACGAGCACATCGCTCGCTCATGGTTAGGGGGCTGCTGCGCACCCCAACGGGGCGGTGCGACGTTTCGCTAAATCCCCTCGCCACAAGAGCCGTGTCGCTTTGCTGCTCTTGTTCACCCCTCCTCAGTGCCAAAGCGCATTGCGTTATGATCCCCTCCTCGTTCTGAACCAGGGCTTTACCCGCGCATGCCTTCCACTGCTGATATCTCCATCACCCTGCCCCCGTCCTGGTCGGTCCGCTGTTGCGGCGGCTGGAACCCACGCGGTTGGTGATGTGGCTGGTAGGGACGCGGTCGCTGGCGTTGACATTGCAGGTGGAAGGTGTGAGCGATCTGGCGCTGGATACCGAACGCTGCACGGTGGTGCCGGTGGGGCAGCAAGCGTTTGTGCACCTGATCGATGTCCGGCTCGATCATCCCCTGCCCCAGGACGTCGCGCTTGAATACGACCTGCTGGTGGACGGCGCGCCCATCGCCGAATGGGCGCCACACTTGTTGTATGGCAAGGCGAAACGCCCAAGTTTCGTGCTGCACTCGCGTATCGGCCAACTGGTCCACGGCTCATGTCGCAAACCCCATCATCCAGCCAACGACGGTTTGCTCTGTGTCGACCGGCTGCTCGCCCAGGCGCCTGAGCAACGGCCGGCACTGCTGATGATGAGCGGCGATCAAATCTACGCCGACGACGTTGCCGGGCCGATGCTGCGGGCGACTCATGCGTTGATCGAGCGGTTGGGGCTGTTCGAGGAGTGCCTGGACGGTGCGGTGGTGGAAGACAGCGCCCGGCTCTATCGACACCCGGCCAGCTACTACCATCGCGCCGACCTGCTACCGGCCCTGGAAAGCAACGAAACCCTGCGCGAGCGGTTTTTCGGCGGCGCACGCAAGCCGATTTTCACCAGCAGCAGCGCCGACAATCACCTGGTGACCTTCGCCGAGGTCATGGCGATGTATCTGCTGGCCTGGTCGCCGGTGCCTTGGACGTTGATCGACCCGCAGCCACCCGAGCTGACCGTCGAGCGGCGTCAGCGCTACGCGTTGGAGCAGCAACGCATCGATGGCTTCAAGGCCGGCCTGGGTGGTGTGGCACGGGTGTTCGCGCATCTGTCGAGCCTGATGATCTTCGACGATCACGACATCACCGATGACTGGAATCTGTCCGCGCAGTGGGAGGAAACGGCCTACGGCCACCCGTTCTCCAAACGCATCATCGGCAACGCATTGATCGCCTACATGCTCTGCCAAGGCTGGGGCAACAACCCGGATGCGTTCGAGGAGGTGGTTCGCCAGACCGTGGCCCTGAGTGACACGGCACGGGACCGCTACCTGGACAGCGGCCCCCAGGACAAATTGATCGATACCTTGCTGGGCTTCCAGCAGTGGCACTACGTGTTGCCAAGCACCCCGGCCCTGGTGGTGCTCGACACCCGCACCCGCCGCTGGCGCAGCGAACGCAACCTCAGGCATCCCTCCGGTTTGCTGGATTGGGAAGCCCTGAGCGAACTGCAACAGGAACTGCTGGACCACCCTTCGGCGATCATCGTTTCGCCGGCCCCGATCTTCGGCGTGAAGCTGATCGAAACCGTGCAACGGGTGTTCAGTTGGTGTGGTTATCCGCTGCTGGTGGACGCGGAAAACTGGATGGCCCATCGCGGTGCGGCCCAGGTGATCCTGAACATTTTCCGACACTCGCGGACGCCGGGGAACTACGTGGTGTTGTCAGGGGATGTGCACTATTCCTTCGTCTACGAAGTGTTGATCCCCCATCGCAAGGGTGGCCCACGCATCTGGCAGGTCACCAGCAGCGGCATCAAGAATGAGTTCCCGCCGGTGCTGCTGGAATGGTTCGACCGCCTGAACCGCTGGCTCTACGCCCCACGCTCGCCCCTGAACTGGTTCACCCAGCGCCGACGCATGCGCATCATCCCCCACACCCCGGAACATGCCGAGGCGGGTGAGCGCTTGTGGAACTCGGCCGGGATCGGGCAGGTGTTTTTCAATGAGCAAGGCCAGCCCACGCAGATCTACCAGCACAACGCCAACGGCAAACCGCCGACGCGGATGCTGGGGCCGCGTTGACGGTGGGACTTTACCGAGGCCGGTAGACCGCTATCGCGAGCAGGCTCGCTCCCACAGTGGATCTGCGGTGTGCCAGATTCTGTGGAAACGAGCGCCCTCGCCACAGGGCTGGCATCAGGCTGAAAAAAAACGGGGGGCCATGTTTCCATGGCCCCCCGTTTTCAACTGCCGTCAGGCAATCACGGGTACTGCTGGTAAGTCTGCCCTTGCTGCGCCGGTGCCTGGTATTGCTGGCCCGGAATGGCCTTGAGGTTGACTTCGACGCGACGGTTCTGCGCCCGACCGTTGACGTCGGCGTTGCTGGCCACCGGATTGTCCGGACCGGCCCCGCGGGCGCTCAGGTTGGCACCGCTGACGCCCTGGGAAGTCAGGTAGGTCGCCACGCTCTGGGCACGGCGCTGGGACAGGTCCATGTTGTGCTGGCGGCTGCCGGTGCTGTCGGTGTAGCCGACGATTTCGATCTGATTCTGGTTGAACTCCTTGAGGGAGTTGGCCAGGTTGTTCAGCGGCTGGTAGAAGCTGGACGCGATGTTCGCCGAGTCGGTGGCGAAGGTGATGTTGCCCGGCATGATCAGTTTGATCTGGTCGCCCTGGCGCTGCACTTCAACACCGGTGTTGGCCATGCTGGCCCGCAGTTTCTTTTCCTGCTGGTCGGCGTAGTAGCCGTAACCTGCCGCGGAAGCGCCCACGACCGCAGCGCCGATCAACGCGCCCTTGCCACGATTGTTGTGATCGATGGCCGCACCGGCCAGTGCCCCGGCCAGGGCTCCGAGGCCGCCGTACTTGGCGGTCTTGCTCATCCCTGAAGAATCCGTGGAAGCCTGGCCCTGATTGTCATACGGGTTAGGCGACGCACAGCCGGACAACAGGGCCACGGCGGTAGCGACAACGATCAAGCGACGCGAGGTGAACATGGGACAAGCTCCTGGGTTTTCAATCTGATGTGCCAGGGCATGGGCAATCGACTCTGGCTGGCGTTGGAACGCAGCAAACGTTAAAAATTCCGTTCCGCTGCGCTTCGCCCAGGCCGATTTTATCATTGGACAAGGCTGCGGCTTACCCCCCGGACAATCATTCCTATTTCCCGGCCATCAATCGTCAACGGCGGCAACAAACGGATGGTCTTGCCCCGGGTGATATTGATCAACAAGCCGTGGTCCCGGGCGGCGCAAAGCGCCAGGTCGCGGACCGGTTGCTTGAGTTCGATGCCGATCATCAATCCCTGGCCACGAATCGCCAGCACGTTCGGGTTATCCGCCAGTTCCGCCCGCAGCCGGACGAGCAGTTGCTCGCCCTGACGCCTGGCGTTGCCCACCAGATCCTGCTCCTCAATGATGTCCAACACCGTGCAGCCGACCCGGCAAGCCAGCGGATTACCCCCGAAAGTGCTGCCATGACTGCCGGGAGTGAACAGTTCGGCCGCCTTGCCCCGCGCCAGGCATGCGCCAATGGGCACACCATTGCCCAACCCTTTGGCCAGGGTCATGACATCCGGCACGATGCCCTCATGCTGAAACGCGAACCATTGGCCAGTGCGGCCGATGCCGGTCTGGATCTCGTCGAGCATCAACAACCAGGCACGCCGGGAGCACAACTGCCGCAAAGCCTTGAGGTAGCCCGGCGGGGCCATTTGCACGCCGCTTTCACCCTGGATCGGCTCCACCAGTATCGCGACGATGCGTTCACCGTGGATTTGCTGGATGTCTTCCAGCGCGGCGAGATCGCCAAACGGCACCTTGATGAAATCCCCCGGCAAGCGGTTGTAACCCAGCCGTACTGCCGGGCCGTCGCTGGCGGACAGGGTGCCCAGGGTGCGTCCGTGGAAGGCGTTTTCCATGACCACCACCAGGGGCTGCTCAATGCCTTTGTGCCAGCCGTAGAGACGCGCCAACTTCAACGCGGTCTCGTTGGCCTCGGCACCCGAGTTATTGAAAAACACCCGCTCCAACCCCGACAGTTGCGTGAGCTTTTGCGCCAACCGTTGCTGCCAGTCGATGCTGTACAGATTCGACGTGTGGAGCAGCAAACCGGCCTGCTCGCTGATGGCGGCTACCAACCGGGGATGGGAGTGACCGACATTGGTCACCGCCACACCGGCCACCGCATCGAGGTATTCACGACCGTCCTGGTCCCACAGGCGCGTCCCCAGCCCGTGGGTGAAGCTCAGCGCCAGGGGTTGGTAGGTGGTCATCAGGCAGGCAGCGGTCATGACATCAAGCTCCATCAAGTGGTTTTTTCCAGTATGGTTAGCCACCCTTGCTGGATAAACACTGCTTTACTTCAATCATTTAGAAGCCAGGCTTGATAATGGATCTGTTCCAGGCAATGACGGTTTACGTCAAAGTGGTAGAAACCGGGAGCCTGACCGCGGCGGCCCAGGCGTGCGAAATGTCCACCACCATGGTGGGCAATCACCTTCGGGCACTGGAGCAACGCCTGGGAGTGCGCCTGATCAACCGCACGACCCGTCGTCAGCGCCTGACGGAATTCGGCTCGACCTATTATCAGCGTTGCCTGGAAGTCCTGGGACTGGTGGCCGACTCCGAGCGCCTGGCCGAGCAGACCCAAGGCGAACCCACCGGCACCCTGCGCATCACCGCGCCACTGACCTTCGGCACCGAACGCCTCGCACCGGCCCTGGCCGAATTCAGCCAGCGCTACCCGCAGGTCAAACTCGACGTGGTTCTGACCAACCAGCGCCTGGATCTGCTCGACCACGGCTTCGATGCCGCCATCCGCCTCGGCCTGTCCGATCCGAAACTGATCGCCCGTCCATTGATGGACTACACCCTGACGATCTGCGCTTCCAAGGCTTACCTGGCCCGCCGGGGCACCCCGGAACAACCCGCCGATCTGCAACGACATGACTGCCTGTCGTTCGCCTATTCCGCCAGTGACGAGTGGCGCTTCGCCCAGGACCACTGGCCCATCGACGGCCCGGACGGCGAAATCAAAGTGCCGGTGAACGGACCGATGCTGATCAACAGTTCGGCGGGGCTGCATCGCGCGGCCCTGGCCGGCATGGGCGTGGTGATGCTGCCCGATGCGCTGGTGGAACAGGATTTGAAGGACGGGCACCTGGTGGCGTTGCTGCAGGATTATCAACTGCCTCATCGGCCGATGAACCTGATCTACGCCCAGGACCGCTACCGGTTGCCGAAGCTGCGCAGTTTTGTGGAATTTGCCTTGGAGAAATGGGCGAGATCCGCTGACTAAACGTAGGAGTAGCCCTGAGAGGCTACTTTTGGAAATGTAGCCTTTCAGGGCTACAGAACAACCCAGCGAAATCAGAGACGCTACAGGTCATTGCCCTTGTCGATTCAATCTCGCTCTTCACCTGACTTTCATTTGGGCTGCGCCGGCTGGTCGCTGCCCCGGGAACAATGGCCGGCCTTTCCCGAGGAAGGCACCCATCTGCAACGCTACAGCGCCCGCTTCCCGGCCGTGGAGATCAACAGTTCGTTCTACCGTCCGCACCGTCCCGCCACCTATGCGAAGTGGGCAGACAGCGTCGCGCCGGACTTCCGTTTCTCGGTCAAGGTGTCCAAGCAGATCACCCATGAACGGCGGTTGCGCGATTGTGACGGGCTTGTGGATGAGTTTCTCGGCCAGTGTTCGCAGTTAGGGGAAAAGCTGGGCTGCCTGTTGATCCAACTGCCACCGTCACTGGCCTTCGATGCCGGAGCGGCCGAATCGTTTTTCAAGGCATTGCGGGACCGTTATCAGGGCCACGCGGTACTTGAGCCCCGACATCCAAGCTGGCTGGCCGAGCACGTCACGGCATTGCTGCACGCTGAACACATCGGCCGCGTGGCCGCCGATCCATCGCCCTTGCCCGGCTGCGACCAGCCCGGGGGTTGGCCCGGGGTGCGCTACTACCGGTTGCACGGCTCACCGCGAATCTATTACTCCCGCTACGAAGACATTTGGCTGGAGCAACTCGCCCGGCAGTTGAAACGCGAACCCGATACACCGACCTGGTGCATCTTCGACAACACCGCCAGTGGCGCGGCTATCCCCGACGCATTGCGATTGGAGGCGCTGATGCGTACGAAAACACCGTGGCCTGCAACAAATGCCGACCAGCCACCGGATCAACCGTGACAACGCCGCCCGTGTCCAATAGATTAGGCGGCCGAAAAAAAGCTCAATGCCTTTCTCGTCTTATCCAGCTAACAGAAGTAGTGAAATTTCAATGTCCGATTCCAATACCGCTGAATCCGTAGTCACCTTGTCGTCCAAAGCGGAATACGAAAACTCCATCAATCTTTCACAGCATCTGCCTCAAGCCAAGACCATCAGTGAGATGGTGTTGGATGCCTTCCAGTCGAACCGCGAGAGCGACCAGATCCGCGAGCTGCGCAGCGCCATTCGCCAGGCTCACGATGCGTTCGACGATGACAAGGCCTACGAACTGATGGGCCAGCTCAAGCAGCTCAAGGACGCCGAAGCTGCCGATTTCGCCGCGCTGGAAGACCTGAGCAGCCGCTTCCCCATCAGCCGGATTCTCTCCAGCTACAAGGATGACCCGGCCTTCCAGGAGTTGGTCTATGGCCTGGCCTTGAAGGTGCTGAACCAGACCCACCAGGCCATCAGCAACCCGAGCGGCAGCAAGGGCAAGGCCTCGCGAGCCAAGAAGGAAGCGCAAGTGTTTGTCATCAGCAAGGACGGCATCAGCGTCACCCTGCCCCTGCGCACCCCGAGTTCCAAGCCGAACGTCGACCGTGAGGCCTTCGAATTCCTGGGCTTCAATTTCGTCGGCGAAGGGGACGAGGCCGAACTGGAAAACGACCTGTTCCTGGACAACGACGGCACCGAACAACAGGCCACCCGCAAAAGCATCATCACCGCTTTGCAGCAGCAAAAGGCCTTTGACGGCTACAGCATCGCCCAGCAGTAAGCCTGTAGGAGCGGGCTTGCTCGCGAAGGCGGTGAATCAGTTTGAATGGAGGGTGGATGTGCCGCCGCCATCGCGAGCCGGCTCGCTCCCACAATAGAAACAACAGTGCGGGAAGACGCCCATGAAAAAGCCCCGCGCTTCTCTCGAAGGCGGGGCTTTTTGTGGGGCATCTGGCGCTTAAGGTGCGTAGGTCAGCAGCAGCTCACTTGGCACTTTGAAGTCCAGGGACATCATGACGCTCAGGGCGGTGATGGTGAAGATCGAGAACACGAACAGCTTGCGTGCCCAGACCGTGTCATCCACGGCCTTGTAGCCGGTCCAGGCCATGTACAGCCAGTACATGCCCATGGCGGCGGCGACGGCGAGGTAGCTCATGCCGGCGTAGCCGCTGAAGGTCAGCATCAAGGTCGCCACCAGGAAGGCCAGGATGTAGAGCAGGATGTGCTTCTTGGCCACGCGAATACCGCGCTTGACCGGCAACACCGGAATCGAGGCTGCCAGGTAGTCGTTGAAGCGGAAGATCGCGATGGCATAGGAATGCGGCATCTGCCACAGGCTGAACATCACCAGCAGCGTCAGCGCAGCCATGTCGAAGCTGTTGCTGACCGCCACATAGCCGATCACCGGTGGCATCGCCCCCGACAGACTGCCCACCAGCGTGCCGTGAACCGACTTGCGCTTGAGGTACAGGCTGTAGAGACCGACGTAGATGACAAAACCGATCACCGCGAACAGCGCCGCCAACGGGTTGGCCACCCGGTACAACAGCGCCACACCGGCCACGCCCAGCACCGTGGCGAACGCCAGGGCCAGTTGTACCGGGATCAGCCCCTGGACCAGCGCGCGGTTTTTGGTGCGTTCCATCTTGATGTCGATGTCGCGGTCGATGCAGTTGTTGAACACGCAACCGGACGCCACCACCAGGGACGTGCCAATCATCGCCGCCAGGAAGATGGCCAGATCGACATGCCCTTTCGAGGCCAGGAAGAACCCGCCTGCCACAGAAAGCACGTTACCGAAAATGATCCCCGGCTTGGTGATTTGGATAAAGTGCTTTAAGGACATCCGGACTTTCCTCAGTGCGCCATCATGTTGGTGTGGATGCTGAACATGATCCACAACGACAGGCCGACCAGCAGGACGATCACCAACGCCGCGAAGACAAACGCAATCACGTTGTTACGCTGGGCGGCGGAGCGGTCAAGGTGCAGGAAGTACACCAGGTGCACCAGGACCTGGACCACGGCGAAGATCAGGACGATCCACAGGGTCAGGCTCTTGGGCAGCGATGGGTACATCACCAGGCCGAACGGGATGACGGTCAGGATCACCGACAGGATAAAGCCGATGGCATAGGACTTGACGCTGCCGTGGCTGGCGTCATGACCATCATGGGAATGTGCGTTAGCCATTTACAGGGTCCCCATCAGATAAACAACGGTGAATACGCAGATCCACACCACGTCCAGGAAGTGCCAGAACAGACTCAGGCAGCTCAGGCGGGTCTTGTTGGTGGCGGTCAGGCCATTTTTCTGGACCTGGTACATCATGATCGCCATCCAGATCAGGCCGCTGGTCACGTGCAGACCGTGGGTGCCGACCAGGGTGAAGAACCCGGACAGGAAGCCGCTGCGGTTAGGACCGAAGCCCTCGGAGATCAACATGTGGAACTCGTTGATCTCCATGCCGATGAAGCCGGCACCGAACAGGAAGGTCATGGCCAGCCAGCCCAGGACCTGGGTTTTCTTGCCCTTGTACAACGCCAGCATGGCGAAGCCGTAGGTGATCGAGCTGAACAGCAGCAGAGCGGTTTCGCCCAGTACGTAAGGCAGCTCGAAGATGTCGTGGCCCGACGGGCCACCGGCGACGTTGTTGACCAGCACTGCATAGGCCGCGAAGATCGACGCGAACAGAATGCAGTCGGTCATCAGGTAGAGCCAGAAACCGAATACGGTCATCTCGCCCGAGTCGTGGTGATGGTCATCATGCCCATGGTCATGACCATGGGCGTGTCCAACATTGGTCACTAAGTTCGACATGGTTTAAGCCTGTTCCAACGAGGTTTCAACACGGGTGGAGGTAGCCCGGACTTTCCCGGCCGCGACCAGACGTTTGTGCTGCTCGGCTTCGATGCGCTCGATGACATCCACCGGCACCATGTAGCCCTGATCGTCGCGGGCGGCATGGATGGCGAAATACACCACGGTGCCGACCAGGCTGGCAGCGGCGAGCCACCAGATGTGCCAGATCATCGCGAAACCGAACACGGTCAACAGGCCGCCCATGACCACACCGGTAGCGGTGTTGTTCGGCATGTGGATCGGCGCGTACTTGGCCGGAGTCTGGTACGCAGTACCGTTTTCCTTGGCTTCGGTGAACGGGTCGATGGTGTCCGCTTTCGGCAGCACGGCGAAGTTGTAGAACGGCGGTGGCGAAGAAGTCGACCACTCCAGGGTATGGGCATCCCACGGGTCGCCGTGTGCGCACATGTTCTCTGGCTTGTTGCGGTCACGTACGCTGACATACAGCTGGATCAGCTGGCAGGCGATACCGACGGCGATCAGCACCGCACCGAACATGGCAACGTACAGGTACGGCACCCACTCAGGGTTGGTGGTGGTGTTCAGACGACGGGTCATGCCCATGAAGCCCAGTACATAGAGCGGCATGAACGCGACGAAGAAGCCGGTGATCCAGAACCAGAACGCGCCCTTGCCCCAGCCTTCGTGCAGCTTGAAGCCGAACGCTTTCGGGAAGTAGAAGGCGAAGCCAGCGATGTAGCCGAACACCGCGCCGCCGATGATCACGTTATGGAAGTGCGCGATCACGAACAGGCTGTTGTGCAGGACGAAGTCGGCACCCGGGATGGCCAGCAGTACGCCGGTCATGCCGCCGATGGCGAAGGTCACCATGAAGCCCAGGGTCCACATGACGTGGCTGGTGAAACGCAGACGGCCCTGGTAGATGGTGAACAGCCAGTTGAACAGCTTCACCCCGGTCGGGATCGAAATCAGCATCGTCGCCAGGCCGAAGAAGGCGTTGACGCTGGCCCCCGAACCCATGGTGAAGAAGTGGTGCAGCCAAACCATGAAGCCCAGCACCGAGATCGCGCCGGAAGCGTAGATCATCGAGTGGTGGCCGAACAGTTTCTTGCCGGAGAAGGTCGAGATGACTTCGGAGAAGATCCCGAACGCCGGCAGGATCAGGATGTACACCTCGGGGTGACCCCAGGCCCAGAACAGGTTGACGTACATCATCGGATTTCCACCCAGTTCATTGGTGAAAATGTGGAAATCCATGTAACGGTCAAGCGTCAGCAGTGCCAGGGTGGCGGTCAGGATCGGGAACGAAGCGACGATCAGTACGTTGGCCCAGGTGCAGGTCCAGGTGAAGATCGGCATGTCCATCAGCTTCATGCCCGGGGTACGCATTTTCAGCACGGTGGCCAGGAAGTTGACCCCCGTGAGCGTCGTACCCAACCCGGATAGCTGTAGCGCCCAGATGTAGTAATCCACACCTACGCCCGGACTGTATTGCAGCCCCGACAACGGCGGATAGGCAACCCAACCAGTCTTGGCGAATTCACCAACACCCAGGGAAACGTTGATCAGCACGACGCCGGACACCAGCAGCCAGAAGCTCAGGGAGTTCAGGAACGGGAAGGCAACGTCGCGGGCACCGATCTGCAGCGGCACTGCCAGGTTCATCAGGCCGGTGAAGAATGGCATCGCCATGAAGATGATCATGATCACACCGTGGGCGGTGAAGATCTGGTCATAGTGTTCAGGTGGCAGGTAGCCAGGCGAACCCTCGGTGGCCATGGCCAACTGGGTACGCATCATGATGGCGTCGGCAAAACCGCGCAGCAGCATGACCATGGCGACGACGATGTACATCACGCCGATTTTCTTGTGGTCGACCGACGTCAGCCACTCGGTCCACAGGTAGGTCCACTTCTTGAAGTAAGTGATCCCGGCGAACAGCCCCAGACCACCGAGCGCGATGATGGCGAGGGTCACCATGACAATCGGCTCGTGGAACGGGATCGCTTCCCAACTTAATTTACCAAACATCGTTTACTCCTCTGCCCCGGCAGCTGAATGCGAACTCATGTCCATCCCTTCCATGTTGTGCGCCACTTCCTGCTCTTTCTTCTCGTGGTGCATCGGCTTGCCCGGATTCATCCCTTCATACTTGTCGATGATGGTCTGGAACAGGTTCGGCGTGACCGCGGAGTAGAGTTCGACTGGGTTGTTCTGGCTCGGTTTGGAAAGGGCTTCGTATTCAGCTTTTTCAAGCTGTTTAGGTGCCTTCTTCACATCGTTGACCCAGGCGTCGAAGTCTTCCTGGGTGGTGGCGATTGCTTTGAACTTCATGCCGGTGAAACCCGCGCCGCTGTAGTTGGCGGAGATACCTTCGAGTTCGGCGTTCTGGTTGGCGATCAGGTGCAGCTTGGTCTGCATGCCCGCCATCGCGTAGATCTGGCCGCCCAGGCCCGGGATGAAGAACGAGTTCATCACGGTGTCGGAGGTGACCTTGAAGTTGATCGGCGTGTGGGCCGGGAACACGATCTTGTTAACGGTGGCGATGCCCTGTTCCGGATAGATGAACAGCCACTTCCAGTCCATCGAGACCACTTCAATGGTGATCGGCTTGACGTCGGATTCCAGCGGACGGTACGGGTCCAGGGCGTGAGTCGACTTGTAGGTGACATAACCCAGGGCAATGATGATCAGGACCGGGATTGTCCACACGGCAGCTTCGATCTTGGTGGAGTGCGACCACTTCGGCGTGTACACCGCCTTGGTATTGGACGCGCGGTATTTCCAGGCGAACAGGAACGTCATGACGATAACCGGCACAACGACCAGCAACATCAGCAGCGTGGCGGTGATGATCAGGTTTCGTTCATCCAGGCCGACCTGGCCCTTGGGATCGAGCAAGGTCATGTTGCAGCCTCCCAGCAGCAACGTGCCGAGCAGCGGCAACAAGCCTAGTAATCGGGGTACCTGTTTTTACTCATCTCACGACCTCTAAAGCAGCTTGCGCAATGCAGTTGGGTTTTGATCGCCAACACTTCACCCTGCCAAGGGTTGGCATTTCTTGGATTTGAATAAGGGCTGCCCGTCGAGCGTCAGACGCTGTTCGACATATCCTGGGCCAGCAGTGAGTTCTTATTCGAATTCGTCGGTAAAAGGCCTTGTTACAGCCCAATTCCATTTGGTGCGGGTAGTTGGAAGGCACCGACACCTGGGGTCGCATGGGGCGCTGGCACCCTTCGACCGCCTCTCGTGCTCAAGCCTGAGCCGGGTCGGATATTCGGTGCGGGCGATTGTAGTGAGCTGGAGCGCTGTAGACCATGTCTCATCCCGAAATAATTTTTATCCAAACCGGCAACAATCTCTTCCCGATACCGCAACGGTCCGGCATGTTATCGAAATTGATTCTCAACAAGAACCCCAAAAAACGTAGGCCTACTACGCCCGATTCAGACAGCCTGAACGAAACGCGTTGAGGTTTTTTGCCTGGCAAGCGCCCGTTTTTCGGGGGGCTCGCCAAATGGCGCTGCGCTGTTAAAAATGCCTGCTGCCGGCTCCGCCAAGGTAATGGGCGTGGCAAGCCGGTACATTTTTTTATTACAGGACGAGGCGTATATTCCTGCCGCGAACGCCCCCGGAACCTGGGGATGTGTGACAACGTGTCGCACAGTGTCGCAGGTCATTCTTGTCCCGGATCAAGGCCTGTCCCTCCTATCGCTGAATGCAAAACGCCCCGGTTCTCCAACAGGGAAACCGGGGCGTTTCATCGAGGTGCTTCAGCGAAGGGTCTTGCGGTTACGCGACACCAGCAAGGGTACCAGTACCACGATCAGTACGAAGGACAGAAGCGCCCATTGCGCCAGGGACAAGCCCAGGATCGGCGGGTATGGGGTGGAGCAGAACCCGTCGACCTGGAACCCCAACGGGAAGATCTTCGCCAGCGGCAGATCATCGACAATCGGTTGCAGCACATCGATACCGCAGCTGACTGCCGGGAAGAACTGGGTATACACGTGATGTCCCGCCACCCCCGCACCGGCCAGGGCACAGAGCACCACAATCCCCTCGAGAATCGTCAGGCTGCGACGGGTGCGCATGGCCGCGCCGATGAACGCGAAGATCGCGATCAGCAACAGCGCATAACGCTGCAGGATGCACAGCGGGCACGGTGCCTCACCCAAGGCCACCTGCATATATAGCGCACCACCGATCAGCGCCAGGCAGATAAGCCCCAGCAACACCAGGTAGCGCCGCTCGCGGCCCAACCGCATCATTTCCTCACTCATTACCTTTTCCTTTGAATGCATGGATCGACGCACAGCCTTGCGACACTCGGCGCACAGTCGGATGGCCGAAGTCTACACGTTGGCCATGACAGTGAACGAGCGGCTTGCGCCATCTTTGGGGGGAATAGACAGGAAAAAGGTTAAGTGCGGATTAACTTTGAGCGGGCGAAAGGTCAGTTGAGTGTGCAAAGCATGCCGGCCCCTTCGCGAGCAGGCTCGCTCCCACAGGGTCCGATGGTGCATGCAAATGCTGCGTGCACCGCGGCTCCACTGTGGGAGCGGGCTTGCTCGCGAAAGCGGTGTGTCAGGCAACCTCGATGTCGACGATGCCGCCGTCTTCGCGAGCAAGCTGAACTGGCCTAATGATTTTGGACACTTCAATCGGGCGCTATGATGGCGCCCAAATCTGAGGTGTTTGGCTATGCGTAAATCTTATTCCAGTGAGTTCAAGCTCAAGGCTGCCAGCATGGTGCTGGACGAAGGCCAGTCAGTTCCTGAGGTCTGTGCCAGTCTGGATATTGGCCCTACTGCCTTGCGCCGTTGGGTCGACCAGGTTCGCAAAGAGCGCTTGGGGTCGACCCCGGAAGGGGCCAAGGCGATTACCGCCGATCAGCGAGAGATCCAGCAGCTCAAAGCGCTGCTCAGGCAAAAAGACCTGGACATTGAAATCCTAAAAAAGGCCAGTGCTCTCCTGCTTTTGGACTCCAAAGATCATTCTCGTTGATCAACGAGCTGGACGAGCAGTACGGCGTTAACAATTGCTGCCGGGCGTTTGGAGTCAACCGCAGCAGCTTTTACGCCTGGCGTCAGCGCCAAGGCAAGGTGAAGCCTGAGCGGGAGAAACTGAAAGCCGTGCTGATCGAACATCACAAGGAATCCAGAGCGTCCGCAGGGTCTCGTACTCTTTCCAAGGAGCTGCAAGCCAAGGGGCATCGCGTTGGGCGCCATATGGCTCGCAGTTTGATGCGCGAAGCCGGTGTTGCCAGTCATCAGCGGCGTCGGCACAAGTACAAGTCTTGCGGCGTGGAAGCGCTGGTGGCGCCGCATGTGCTCAAACGCAAGTTTGATGTCACTGCGATCAACCAAGTGTGGTGCGGCGATGTCACGTACATCAAGGTCGGCAGACGCTGGATGTATTTCGCAGCGGTTTTGGATCTATTTGCTCGTCGGATCGTGGGATGGTCATTTTCAATGATTTCCGACGCCGCTCTGACCTGCGAAGCGTTGCGGATGGCGGTTCAATTGCGAGGGCGCCCAAAAGAGGTGTTGTTTCATTCTGATCAAGGTTGCCAATACACCAGCCACAAATTCAGGAATGAGGTGCGCAAACAAGGGCTTCTGCAAAGCATGAGTCGCAAAGGTGAGTGCTGGGACAATGCCCCGATGGAGCGTTTCTTTGGCAGCCTGAAGTCAGAGTGGGTGCCCGAAGCGGGCTACAGTTCGGAGCATGAAGCCCGCGTGGATGTGCAACGCTATGTGATGCGATACAACAACGTCAGGCTCCATAGCTACAACGATTACCGGTCGCCGGTAGCTATGGAGAAACTGGCGGCGTGAAACCTTAACTGGTGTCCAGAATTACTTGACCAGTTCAAGCCCGCTCCCACCGTTTTTTTGCAGCACTCACAACTGTGCGTCCGCCGCAATTTCCTGTGGGAGCGAGCCTGCTCGCGATAAAGGCAACCCGGTTCTGCCGGGCTTGCCGCTTGCCTTTATTCCAGCGCCGCAGCCGGCCCGAAGAACTCGTAACGGCTCTGCCCATCCGGTACGCCCAGGGCCTTGAGATGACGCTTCACGGCGGCCATGAAGCCCTTCGGCCCCAGGAAATAGGCATCCAGGTCACGCTGTTCCGGCAGCCACTTGGCCAGTTGCTCCTGGCTCAACAAACCAATCCGATCGGCTGCCTCGCTCAAGCCGTCGTCTTCGTCGTAGCAATAGAAGCGCTTGAGTTGCGGGTGCCGCTTGGCCAGGTCGTCGATCCACTCACGGAAGGCATGGACACGACCATTACGTGCGCAGTGAATGAAATGCACTGGTCGCTCGGTTTGCAGCGCCGCTTGCAGCATCGCCAGGGTTGGGGTGATACCGACGCCACCGCTGATCAGCACCAAGGGCTTGTCGCTGGCGGTCAGGTAGAAGTCCCCGGACGGCGGGAACAACTGGATGCGGCTGCCAATCTGGAAATCATGATGCAGGTAGTTCGATACCCGCCCACCCGGCTCGCGCTTGACACTGATCCGGTACTGGCCGTTGTCCGCCAGGGCCGACAACGAATAGTTGCGGCGCACTTCCTCACCGTCCAGGAACAGTTTCATGCCGATGTACTGACCCGGCTCGGCCAGCAGGATCGGCCCCTTGTCCGCCGGTTCGAAGTAGAACGAGGTGATCTCCGAGCTTTCCTGGACCTTGGCCACCAGGATGAATTCCCGCTCGCCCCGCCATCCACCCGGCGCCGCGGCCTTCTTGTCGTACATGCCGGCTTCGGCGCCGATGAGAATATCGGCCAATTGGTTATAAGCGGCGCCCCAGGCGGAGATCACTTCGGGCGTGGCGATCTCGTTGCCCAGCACTTCGGCAATCGCCCGCAACAAGCAGGAGCCGACAATCGGGTAATGCTGTGGCTCGATCTGCAAGGCGACATGCTTGTTGACGATTTTCGCCACCAGGTCACCCAACTGGTCGAGCTGGTCGATATGCCGTGCATACATCAATACACCGTTAGCCAGGGCCCGAGGCTGATCGCCGCTGGCTTGGTGAGCCTGGTTGAACAGCGGTCGAACCTGAGGATATTCGGAAAGCATCATGCGGTAGAAGTGAGTGATGAGCGCTTCACCACCGCTTTCAAGCAATGGAACGGTGGAGCGAATGATGGCGCGTTCTTCCCGGGTGAGCATAAGGTGAATCCTCGTGTGTTACGGAAACGGATACCGATGCTTATCAGGTTTCATGCCACAAATATTTTCGTTAATTTTCAATAGCTTAAAAATAATGTAGTCATAACGACACACGTGAAGCTATAGTCTTTTTGACTACACGGAGTCATTATGACCGCAACCTCCCTGCTGACCGCCTTGTTGCCGCTGGTAGCTGACCTGTCTCGCGAACTGCTTGAAGGCGAGCGCTATCGCCGCCTGCTCGGCGCCCTGCGCGCCTTGCTGCCTTGCGACGCTGCAGCGCTGTTGCGGCTGGACGGGGACAGCCTGGTGCCGCTGGCGGTGGACGGCTTGAGCACCGACACCTTGGGCCGGCGCTTCCGGGTCAGTGAACACCCGCGCTTCGAAGCGCTGCTGGCCAACCCGAACCCCACCCGTTTCGCCACCGACAGCGACCTGCCCGATCCCTACGACGGACTGGTTGAAGGCCTCGACGACCATCTGGAAGTTCACGATTGCATGGGCTGCCCGCTGTTCGTCGATGAGCGCCCCTGGGGCCTGCTGACCCTTGACTCCCTGGATCCGGAGCGCTTCGAACCCATCGACCTCGGTGCGCTGCAGGCCTTCGCCAGCCTCGCCGCCGCCACGGTCAGCGCCGCCGAACGCATCGAACGCCTGGCCTTGAAAGCCGAAGACGAACACCGCCGAGCCGAGGTCTATCGCCAGGCCAGCGGCCAGCAATCCCGCGACATGGTCGGCCAGAGCAAAGCCCATAAACGCCTGGTGGAAGAGATCAAGCTGGTGGGCGGCAGCGACCTGACCGTGTTGATCACCGGTGAAACCGGCGTCGGCAAGGAGCTGGTCGCCCAAGCCATCCATGCAGCCTCCAAACGCGCCGAACAGCCGCTGATCAGCCTCAACTGCGCCGCCCTGCCGGACACTCTGGTGGAAAGCGAACTTTTCGGCCACGTACGCGGCGCGTTCACCGGAGCGACGAGCGACCGGCGCGGCAAGTTCGAGTTGGCCGATGGCGGCACGCTGTTCCTCGACGAAGTGGGTGAGTTGTCCCTGACCGTCCAGGCCAAACTGCTGAGAGTGTTGCAGAGCGGCCAGTTGCAGCGCCTGGGCTCGGACAAGGAGCATCTGGTGGATGTGCGTCTGATCGCCGCCACCAATCGCGACCTGGCCGAAGAGGTGCGCAACGGCCGCTATCGGGCCGATTTCTACCACCGCTTGAGCGTGTATCCCTTGCAGGTACCGGCGCTGCGGGATCGTGGCCGCGATGTGCTGCTGCTCAGCGGTTTTTTCCTGGAGCAGAATCGCTCGCGCATGGGCCTCAACAGCCTGCGTCTGAGCAGCGATGCCCAGGCCGCGCTGCTGGCCTACGACTGGCCGGGTAACGTGCGTGAACTTGAACACCTGATCGGCCGTAGCGCCCTGAAAGCGCTTGGCAGATGCCCGGTGCGGCCGAAAATCCTCAGCCTCGGTGCCCAGGACCTGGACTTGCCCCAGGCCACCGAGCCAACGTCCGAGCCTTCAGCAACACCCCCTGCGCTGGCGATCACCCCCGTGACGGGAGACCTGCGCGAAGCCATGGACGATTTCCAGCGCCGGCTGATCGGCGCCAGCCTGGAACGCCATCAACACAACTGGGCCAGTGCCGCCCGAGAACTGGGGCTGGATCGGGCGAACCTGGGGCGGATGGCACGACGGTTGGGGCTCAAATAACGCCCTCAAGTTGCTCAAGCCTTTGTGGCGAGGGGATTTATCCCCTCGCCACAGGTGTGTATTCACAGGCCGCTGGCCCGGAAAGCGGATGTCGGCCGCTTTCGCCCTAAAGCCTGCCCTCAACAAGTCGATAACCCGATATCAAAAGCTGTTTTGGCGATCTTCACGTTCGCCCCACCTTTTTACACAGAAGGTTTTTATGTCTTCCAACAAAGCCCGCGCAGATTCACTTTCGCTTCTGCTGTTTACGTTGCGCAGCGGCAAGCTGATGGCAATCAACCTGCTCAAAGTCAGTGAGATCATCCCGTGCCCGCCACTGACCAAACTGCCGGAGTCGCATCCACACGTGAAAGGCATTGCGACCCTGCGTGGCACATCGCTGTCGGTGATTGACCTGAGCCGTGCCATTGGCGAGCGGCCGCTGGAAGATCCGGACGGCGGCTGCCTGATCGTCACCGATGTCAGCCGCTCCAAGCAGGGCCTGCACGTGCAGGCGGTGAGCAAGATCGTCCACTGCCTGACCACCGACATCAAGCCACCGCCTTACGGCTCCGGCGGCAATCGCGCGTTCATCACCGGCGTGACGTCGGTGGACGGCAAGCTCGTGCAGGTGCTGGACATCGAGAAGGTCATCCATGGCATCGCCCCGGCGCAGATCGAAACCGCGCCCACCGAGCTGAGCATGGAAGACGCCGAAGTGCTGGGCAACGCACGGATCCTGGTGGTCGATGACAGCCAGGTGGCGTTGCAACAATCGGTGCACACCCTGCGCAACCTGGGCCTGCAATGCCACACCGCCCGCAGCGCCAAGGAAGCCATCGAATGCCTGTTGGACCTGCAAGGCACGGCCGGACAGATCAACCTCATCGTCTCCGACATCGAAATGTCGGAAATGGACGGTTACGCCCTCACCCGCACGCTGCGGGAAACGCCGGACTTCGCCCACCTCTACGTGTTGCTGCACACCTCGCTGGACAGTGCCATGAACAGTGAAAAGGCCCGGTTGGCCGGCGCCAATGGGGTGCTGACCAAGTTTTCCTCGCCCGAACTGACCAAGTGCCTGATCACGGCAGCCAAGGCGGTGGCCGAACAAGGCCACTGAGTTGTACCGACGGTGCGCTCCTGCGTTCCGGCGTGGGAGGGTCCGGCAATCTCAGGCATACTTTTGCCATGACTTTCCGGAACGAGACATCCCGATGAACATCCGCGCATCGTTTCTCCTTGGCCTCGCTGCCCTGGCCTCCCAAGCCCATGCCTCCAGCCCGGAAGCCTGGGCTGCCTACGACAAAGCCGTGCTGGCCAGTTGCATCAAGGCCAGTGGCTTGAAGAACGCCGAGCCGGTAGGCACCGCCGCGCAATTCGACGACCGGGTCGGCTATACCGCGCTGTTGCTGCAAGGCCAATACCCGCAGAAACACATGAAAGGGGCGAGCGGTACCGAGCTGTGCCTCTACCGCAAGAAAACCAAGACCGCCCACGTGACCGAATGGGACTCGATACGCTCCACCGCGACCGATCAGTGAGTGGCGCATAACTTGCTTCGCGAGGCTCATCACGGCGTTTTTCTGTCGCCGCCTTTCAGCTCTCGACCGGTCGCTCAATGAATACAACGTTTTCCTGCGTAGGCTGCGGCAAATGCTGCTCTGGCCACCACGTTCCCCTGACCCTCGATGAAGCCCGGATGTGGGCAAGCGACGGCGGCCAGGTCATCGTCCTGGTGGAAGCCTTCCTGCCCAACGGCCTCGGTCTGCCGGTGGCGCAGCGCGAGCATGCCGAACGCCGTTCCGCGAGGGTCCGGAGCGGCGGCACCGATGCCTTCGTGGCGATCACCTTCGCCGCTTATAACCCCGGCCGCTGCCACAATCTCGACGAAGAAAACCTGTGCAGCATCTACGAACGCAGGCCGCTGGTGTGCCGGATCTATCCGATGGAAATCAACCCACATATCCCGCTCAATATCGCAGCGAAGGACTGCCCCCCGGAATCCTGGGAAACCGGTCCGCAACTGATCGTCGGCGGGAAATTGGTTGATAAAGAACTGGCCGAGCTGATCGAACGCTCGCGCCAGGCCGATCGCGAAGAGATTGCGATCAAGGACCGCATCTGTGCGGCCTTGGGCATCCATACCACCGCGCTGAAAGGTGACGGGTTTGCCGCCTATCTGCCGGACATGACAGCGTTCGCCGCCGCCATCGATCAGGTGCGCTTGCGACCAACGGCGCAGGAAACCAGTGAATGGCAATTCCATCTGTCCGGGGATGACGTCGCCCGCGAGGTCATGGCCTGTGGGGCTCGGGTCGTCACCGAGGCAGCTTCGGATTATGCGTTCATTTCGCTGCGGGCGGCCTAGAGACAACATAAAGGCCCCTTGTGGGCGCGAGCCTGCTCGCGATAGCGGTATGTCAGTCAACATCAACGCTGGCTGAACCGCCGCCATCGCGAGCAGGCTCGCTCCCACAGGTCATTCCAAGTCATAAACTGCACCCCCCTCTCGCCTAACCCTCGCCGAGAATGTTAGCGTGCTTGGTATTGCCTCCAAGACGAGCCTTGCACGATGAAAAAAACCGTACTTGCCTTCAGCCGTGTCACGCCCCAGATGGTCGAGCGCCTGCAACAGGACTTCGACGTGATCGTGCCGAACCCATCGAAGGGTGACATTAATGCACAGTTCAACGAAGCCCTGCCCCATGCCCACGGCCTGATCGGGGTTGGTCGCAAACTCGGTCGCGAGCAATTGCAAGGCGCCACGAACCTGCAGGTGGTTGCCAGTGTGTCGGTGGGTTACGACAACTACGACCTGGCCTACTTCAATGAACGCGGGATCATGCTCACCAACACCCCGGACGTGCTCACCGAAAGCACGGCCGACCTGGCCTTCGCCCTGCTGATGAGCAGTGCCCGTCGCGTTGCGGAACTGGACGCCTGGACCAAGGCCGGACAATGGCAGGCGACGGTGGGGCCACAACTGTTTGGCAGCGACGTGCACGGCAAGACCCTGGGCATCGTCGGCATGGGCAACATCGGCGCGGCCATCGCCCGGCGTGGCCGGCTGGGGTTCAACATGCCAATCCTGTACAGCGGCAACAGCCGCAAGACCGAACTGGAAAACCAGCTGGGCGCGCAGTTCCGCGAGTTGGACCAGTTGTTGGCCGAAGCGGACTTCGTCTGCCTCGTTGTGCCCCTGAGCGAGAAGACCCGCCACCTGATCGGACAGCGTGAACTGTCGCTGATGAAGCCAAGCGCGATCCTGGTCAACATTTCCCGCGGCCCGGTGGTGGATGAGCCTGCATTGATCGAGGCCTTGCAGAACAACCGCATCCGCGGCGCCGGGCTGGACGTCTACGAAAAGGAGCCGTTGGCCGAGTCGCCGCTGTTCCAGCTGAAGAACGCCGTCACCCTGCCCCACATCGGCTCGGCTACCCACGAAACCCGTGAAGCCATGGCCAATCTCGCGGTGGAAAACTTGCGCAGTGCGTTGCTGGGTGAGCGGCCGCAGAACCTGGTCAACCCGCAAGTCTGGAAGTAGAAGCCGGCGCCGTATCCCATCGCCCCGCTTTGTGGGAGCACGGCTTGCCCGCGAAACGAACGCCTCGGTTTCTGACAGAGCGCGTCGTCTTCATAGCGGGCAAGCCTTGCTTTCACAAAGCGCGACACTGGTCGCCGCTGGTCGAGGCTTGCGAAACACCAGCACGTTCCCCAGCATCACCAATACCAGCCCGGCCAGTGCCGGCGCCGTCCACTGGTAGCCTTCGACAAACGCCGAGACATTCAACGCCACCACTGGGAACAGGACAGTGCAATACGCCGCCCGCTCCGGCCCCATGCGCCCCACGAGCGTCAGGTAAGCGGTGAAGCCGATCACCGAGCCCGGGATCACCAGGTACAGCAGCGAACCGATGTAGCGCAGGTTCCATTCCATATCGAAAGCAATCCCGTTGAACAGGCACCACCCCGCCAGCATCGTCGCGCCATAAGCCATGCCCCAGGCGTTGGTGGTCAGCGGCTTGAGCCCAGCCTTTTGTTGCAGGCTCGAGAGCATATTGCCCGCCGAGAAACACAGCGTGCCCAGCAATGCCAACGCCAATCCGAGCAGCGTCTGCGGGCTCGCGTGATGGCCGGCCAGTTCCGGCCAGAACAACAGCCCCAGCCCCGACAATCCCAATGCACCGCCCAACAGCACGTTGCGGGCGATCCGCTGGCCGAAGAACACCCGGGCATTGAGGGCATTCCACAACGTGGCCGTGGAGAACACCACCGCCACCAGGCCGCTGGGAATCCACTGGCTGGCCGTGAGGAAACACATGAAATTGACGCAGAACAGGCACAGTCCCTGGGCCAGGCAGATCAAATGCCCACGACGGTTCATCACTTGCAGGCGCCGGCTGAGCAGGAGCATTGCGAACAGGATCAGGGCCGCGAGGCCGAAGCGATAGACAATCGATACCGGGATGGCAACGACGCCCAGTTGCAGTTTCAGAGCAATCCAGGTGGTGCCCCAGATGAGCACGGTGAGCAGGTATAACGAGAGGTTCATGGTGACGGCTCCTGGACGATGGCGTTCAGTGTCACGCCGCCGTCCACCGGGCGCTTGCGTAAACTTGCGGTTTTGTCGGCGTGCAGGCTGGCACGGGTCTTTCAACGGAGTAGGATGCAAGGCGTTGGAGATAACCGATCATGCCCACACTGCAAACCCTGCAAGTCTTTCAAGCCCTCAACAGCTCGCCCAATGCCCGTCTGGAGCACAGCGCCGAGCTCGGTGACGGCATGGCGGCCGCCTTGTGGACCAATCATCATGACGCCCGGGACTACGACGCGCCGACCCACCACACGCTGTCCTGCTACATCGCCGGCGGCACCGGTACCTTTCGGCGCGAGCGACCCGACACGCTCGGGGCCCCCGACAAACTCTGCGTCCTGCCGGCGGACCATGAGTCGGCCTGGGTCATCAACGGCGACATTCGCCTCGCTCACCTGTACTTCAGCGCCGAACAGTTCGCCCTCGGTTGCGTCACGCTGCTGGATCGCGAACCCCGGCAAGTGCAACTGCGCGAGGCGACGTTCCTCGACGACGAGCAACAGGCACAACGCTTTCGTCAGTTGATCGCCTTGAACTGGGACGAACCCGGCGAACGCCTGCTGACCACCAGCCTGGCCCACGAACTGCTCAATCACCTGCTGCTCAGCCAGGTCGGCCAACGCCAGGACCTGCGCCTCAAAGGCGGGCTCGCCGCACACCAACGCCGGTTGCTGGTGGATTACATCGACAGCCATCTGGCCGACGCTATCAGCCTCGGGCAATTGGCGGCATTGTGTGCGCTGTCCGAATACCACTTCGCCCGGATGTTCCGCGAGAGCTTCGGGCTGCCACCCCACCAGTATGTGTTGGCGAGGCGCCTGGCACAGGCGCGGCACCTGCTGCGCCACACCTCACAACCCTTGGGCGACGTGGCACTGGCTTGCGGATTCGCCAGCGCCAGTCACTTCACCCACCGTTTCCGCCAGGCATTGGGGGCGACGCCTGGGGAGTATCGGCAGGCCTTCTTGCGCTGATGGTGATTGCTAACGAAAAACGGGCCTGCAATTGCAAGGCCCGTTTTTTCAGTTGGGATTAAAGGTAAACGAAACTTCAGCCGTGACGTGCGGCTCGCTCGTTCTCCAGGAATTCTTCTTCCAGCATCGCATCGGCCAGGGCCACGGATTCGGTCTGGACCGCAGCGGCGCGTTTGCCACGCAACTTGCCGAACAGATGTTCCAGGGCATTTTCCAACTTCGTCGACGCGCCCTCGATCGCTGCCTCCAGCGAACCGGCCTTATGCGTCACGGAAATCGGTTGATGGCCCTTCGGCCGGGCTTCGATCTGGCAGCGCAGATCATGGGGACCAGGCTTGGCGCCGTTTTCATCCCCCAGATGGACTTCGACCCGAGTCAGGTCTTCCTCATAACGTTCGAGCGTGCTTTCGATGGTAGTACGTACCCACTCCTCCAGTCGGATGCTGCTTTGAATATGGTTATCACTGTTGACTTGGATTTGCATAGTTCATCCCTTATTTCGGCTAGCTCGCCAGGGGCCTGTCGACGTTGGCGTAACGGCCCCTTGAGTACAGAGTCGGGCTGCCCGAGGAACAATTCAAGCCCTTTAAAAAGATAAATATTGATTTGCAAATAAAGCCGGACAACAGGCAAAAGCGCTGTTAATGTCGGGAGTTTCCTCGCCCCGCCATCTTTCGCGATTTGCGCCCCGCACCGCACCGTCAACGAACATCCCGCCCCGAAACGGGCAGTCCCTGGGGTCCCGTTCCAGAGCGTCGCGAGCTGTCTCACCGCGAACATTGACCGACAGTTTTTCCGGCATGCCCCTTGCTATCGTCTTATTGCAGCGGCCAGAGGCTGCAATCTGCTGATGGTTGCTTGCACTCAGCGATGGAACACGATCATGGAATGGCCGATGGTCCGGTATTGCGAACTAATCCCGATCAAGGCCGGTCAACAACTGCACGTTCAATCAGGCGGTGACGCATCATGGACAACCCTTTTCAGATCATTACCGACGCTTTTGCGCCGCAGTATCAAATCAACCTGAGCATCCAGGGCCTCGACGGCAGCATCATGCTGACCCTGTCCCGGGCCGGGCGGATCGTCGCCAAGCGCATGATCAGTGCCCAGCAGCGCAACGATCCGGAACGGCTCAAGCGCCTGGTGCAAAGCATTCAGTTCGGCATCGCCATCGAACAGGGCCACAGCGCCGTGGCGATCCTCGAAGCCATGACCGGCGGCGACAACGTCAAGCTGCCACCACCGCGCACCCAAGGACCGGCCTCCGCCAGCCTTTAGATTTCCCCTTTTTCTATTTCTGCATGCTCGCTGGAGCCCGCGCCGACCTTACGGTGCGGGTGCTCGATCTTCACCGACGGGAACTGCGACGACGCGTAGCGAACCACCAGGATCGAGAATGCCAGCAGCAGGATTCCGCCGCACAGGTAGATGATCCCCAGGTCCGGCGGGCTGTGGTGGGAAACGTTGGAGATCAGCAGGCGGGTCAAGGCGGTGATGGCCACGTAGATCAGAAACCGTACTGGCATGTGGTTGGTCTTGAAGTAGATCCCGACCATCGCGCCCAATTCCAGATAGATGAACAGCAGCAGGATATCGTCGATCTTGATGTGCCCTGCCTCGATCATCTGCAAAAACTCCATGACCGCCGCCCATGCGGTCACCGCCCCGATGGCGAACAGCGCCAGATAGTGGAACGTCTCGACGAACAGGTTGCCCAGGGACTCGGCCAACTGATGGACGTTCTGGCGCAGATTCTCGGCCCAGTTGATTTTCACGATACGGTTTCCTTAGGTCGACTCGACCGAATGATGCGGGTTGGACGTGACGGTTGTTCTGCATGCAGAAAAAAGGCCAGCGCCGTGAGTGAGATGGCGAAAGGCTGGCAACCGACACGTCCTCCCCACGACAAACGCCGAAACCGGTCTACATTAAAAAGCCACTACCCAAAGAGAAAGGATTCGCTTATCCTCCGAGCTGTATATAAATACAGTATTCGCAGATTACCGGTTTGAAGGCGCACGAGGCGGGACCGACCGTCGCACCTCACAGCCGTGATGCTTGGATTTTATAGATTCCGCAGCCTGGCTTCCCATGCTTGCGGCAGACATGCAAACAAACGAGAGGCCAGCCATGGCTGTTGAGATTCTGTACCGCAGTACACGTGATTTGGAGACTACGTTTTTGGACCGTAAGCTCGCTGATGCCCATGACCAGATGCTCGAACTGGCGGAGGTGCTGACCACTGTTCTGATGAAGAACGTGCAGGGCCTGAACGAGAAACAGGCTGAGGATGCGAGCATCTTCATGGCAAAAAACAGAGCGGCGTTTGCAGCCGCGTTCAAAAGCAACGCAGCCGCCCTCGGGGAGCTTCTGGGTACCGAAGAAAGCGAGTGAGGCCGTTGCCGACTGCTCAATGCAGCGTGAGGTCCAGCCTGGGGCGACTCAATAGTAACGGCGTGGATCGGAATCGATCAGGCTGGCCAACTTTGTCAGGGCGAAACGCAGCTCGTCCTGGCTGGTAGGGGACATCAGCACCACCCTTACACTTCGGCTAGTCCCGGAGCGTTCAGCCTGGAACTGCGAGCCACTGAGTACCAGTACGCCGTTGGCCCGGGCCAGCATCGTGAATTCGTCGCCGGTCCACGGTTCGGGCAGCGTCAACCAGACATGGTACGCATAGGGCTGGGCCTTGAGCTCGAAGTTGGCAAAGACTTCCCGAGCAATCGCTTGCCGCCCGGCGGCTTCATTGCGCTGGATGCGGATCAGTTTCTTGTCCAGGCCCTCGGTGATCACATTGCTCGCCAGTTGCGCGGTCAACGGTGACGGCATCCAGACACTGCTGCGCACCATCGAGGTCAGCCGTGACAGCAGTTTCGGCGGGCTGTAGAGATAACCGACCCGAAGCGCCGGCATGACCGCCTTCGACAGACTGGTCAGGTACACCGACCGGTCCGGCGCAAAAGCCGACAGCGGTCTGGTCGACGGATCGGTGGCGAGGAAACCATAGATATCATCGTCCAGGATGATGAAGTCGAACTCCTCGGCCAGCGCGGCAATCTGTGCCCGACGCTTTTGCGACATGATCGCCGCCGTCGGATTCTGGCAAGTCGCCACACAAACCAGCATCGCTGGTTTCTCTCGCAAACACAGTTCACGCAACGCTTCGGGGATGATGCCTTCGTCATCCATCGGCACACCGCGCAGGCGGCGTTCGAGGCCATGGGCCAGGGAAATGATGCCCGGGTAGCAAAGCGCCTCGCAGAGTACCAGGTCGCCAGCGTTGGTCAGCGCGCTCATCGCGACCATCAAGCCATGCTGGGCCCCGGCGGTGATCACCACTTGCTGCCATTGCGCGTCGGGCAACGAATGACGCAGCCACTGCGCGCCTGCTTCACGATGGGCCGGGTGACCACCGTCCGGGGCGTAATCCAGGGCGCCGGCAAAATCGGTGCTTTTTGCCATGCCCACCAGCGCACCGCGCAACCAGTACTCCAGGGTTTCGCTGGAAGGCTTGATGATCGAGAGATCGAGCAGTTCGGGCTGCCCCAGGTTCAACGGCGCGGCGCCATGAGTTGTCGGCAGGTCCAGTTGCTGCTGGCTGAGCACATACGTGCCACGCCCCACCTCACCTTGCACCAGCCCACGTCGATGGGCTTCGCCATAGGCCCGGCTGATGGTGCCCGGCGTGACATCCAGGGCATTGGCCAATTCCCGCAGGGTCGGCAAGCGGTCACCCTCGCTCAGCACCCCATTACCGATGTCGCGTGCCAACGCATCGGCAATTGACAGGTACATCGGCTGGTTGAACTCGCTTAGCTGGGGAATCCACATGAATGATCGCCGCCCCTCGTAGAAATGATGAATTTGCGAGCATATCACATCGAGGCGAGGCCATTAATGATGGGAACAATCAAGGAATTGAGTCGATTGATTCGATATCCAATCCAAAACCGGTTCTCAAAAGACAACGCATTGAAAATTAATATACATATAAATCATATAGTTAATTGAAAAAAAAGCAGAACGCTGCGAAACCTATCACCGAACCATTGAATCAATTCAATTCATTCAAATACACTCATCCAGAATCGAATCAATCGATTCAATCAATCCCTGATCAACTGCACGCTCCTGCCGTGCCAAGTCGAGACATCATGGCCACACTCAGAAAGGATCTATCCCTGTCAGCGATCATCGCGGGCTTTATCGCCGTGATCATTTCCTACGCCGGCCCCCTCATCATCGTGTTCCAGGCAGCCAAGGAGGCACACCTGGCCAACGATGTGGTGTCCTCATGGATCTGGGCCATTTCCATCGGCAGCGGGATCACCGGCCTGCTCCTGAGCTGGCGCCTGCGTGTTCCTGTGATCACCGCATGGTCGACACCGGGCGCGGCCTTGCTGGTGTCGATGCTGCCGACCGTCACCCTGCCCCAGGCCATCGGCGCCTATGCAGTGGCGTCGCTGATCATTGCCGTCGTGGGTTTGTCCGGCGCGTTCGACAAACTGATGAGTCGCCTGCCCAAAGCCATCGCCGCCGCCATGCTCGCCGGCATCCTGTTCCGCTTCGGCGCAGAGCTGTTCACTTCGATCAAACTGCAGCCGGCGTTGGTACTGTCGATGATTGCGGCTTATCTGCTCTGCAAGCGCTTTTCGCCGCGCTACGCGATTCTGTCGGTGCTGGTGGTCGGCTGCGCGATGGCCGCCGCGTTCGGAGAACTCAACAGTGGTTCGATTACCATCGAGGTGGCCCATCCGGTCTTTATCGCCCCTGAATGGAGCTGGCACGCAATCATCAACATCGGCCTGCCATTGGCGCTGGTGACGCTGACCGGCCAGTACGTACCGGGCATGGCCGTGTTACGGACCGCGGGCTACAACACGCCGGCGCGCTCTATCATTTCGGTCACTGCAATTGGCGCGGCGCTGATGGCGCCCTTCGGCTCCCACGGTTTGAACCTGGCGGCCATTACCGCAGCGATCTGCACCGGCCGCGAGGCCCATGAGGACCGCGACAAACGCTACATCGCCGGCATCGCCTGCGGGGTGTTCTACATCCTGATGGGCACCTTCGGCGCAACGCTGGCCTCGGTATTTTCCGCACTGCCGAAAGAACTGATCGCCTCCCTCGCCGGCCTCGCCTTGTTCGGTGCAATCAGCGCAGGGCTGACCGGAGCCATGGCCGATGAAAAGCAGCGGGAAGCAGCGCTGATCACCTTCCTGGTGACCGCATCGGGCATGAGTTTCCTGGGGCTGGCCGCCGCATTCTGGGGCCTGATCTTCGGTCTCGTGGCGCATTTCGTGCTGACCCATACCCGGCAAGCCAAAACCGCCGTCATCGCCGCGGGCAACTGATCATGACGGTTCGCGGTGCGCTGCGAGCCGTTGTTAGCGATACAGCAAACGCTCCGCCAATTCATCCGCCACCCGGGCTGGTGAGCGTTTCTCCGCCTGGGCATGGGCAAAGACTTCCGTGAGCCGGGCAGCGATTTTCGACAGGTGAGCGGTGATGGTTGGCAACTCTTCGCCGCGATGCTTGAGGGCGACGTAGATCAGGCCGCCGGAGTTGATCACATAGTCCGGCGCGTAGAGAATCCCGCGCCTTTCCAGTTGATCGGCCACTTGCAGGTTGCTCAACTGGTTATGGGCCGAGCCGGCCACGGCCGAGCAACGCAGTTGCGCCACGCTATGGCTGTTGAGCACACCGCCCAGGCCGCAAGGAGCAAGAATGTCGCAAGGGGTGCTGAGCAACGCATCGTTGGCAATGGGATGGGCGCCCAATTGCTCCATTGCCAGTTGCACCTTGCCGGGGTCGATGTCGCTGACCAGCAGTTCGGCACCGGCCGCGTGCAACTGTTCGGCCAGGGCGTACCCGACATTGCCCAGGCCCTGGATCGCCACGCGCAGGCTTTCAAGGTTATCACTGCCCAGCCGGGCCATGGCCGTGGCACGAATGCCGGCAAACACGCCCATCGCCGCGTGAGGTGCCGGGTCTCCCGAGGCGGTGGTACTGGTGACATGACGGGTCTGTTGGGCGATGCAATCCATGTCGGCCACCGAGGTACCGCTGTCGATGGCGGTGATGTACCGGCCATCCAGTTGCTCGATGCAGCGACCAAAGGCTTCGAACAACGCGGCCCGGCTTTCGACATGGGCCGGACGCATGATCACCGCCACCCCGCCACCCACGGGCAGCCCCGCCAGGGCGGCCTTATAGCTCATGCCTTGGGCCAGGCGCACGGCATCGACCACGGCACTTTCATCGTCGGGGTAGGACAGATAACGACATCCGCCCAAGGCTGGCCCTGGGCGGCTGCTATGGATGGCAATGACCGCCTTCAACCCTGTTGTCGGGTCCACGCTCAAGTGCAGCGATTCAAGGCGGGAGCTTTGCATGAGCGCAAACATCGACAGGCTCCCGAATCACTTCTGTTTGTTTCGCCAGTATAGGCGCGTAGCTGAAATTTGCTGGAGCACGCCGGAATAAGCCGCTTCAGCTGTCAGTCTTTTCGGACATAACCGTTGCCGCCTCTCTCCGATACTGGACGAAAGCCCGTGGCAGGGCTAAAACGAGGCAATGTCCGGAGAGTGTGATGAAACCGCGCCAAGCCTTTTTTGAATGTCTGCACCGGTCGCCTGCTGCGCTGTTCGAAGCGGCGCTTTGGATCGCTGCCGAGCATGATCGCGACGTCGACGTACCGGCCCTGCTGAGGGACTTCAGGGATCTGCAACAGCGGGTCAGCCATGACCTGCCGTTGCTGCCCGTCGCTGAGCTGGGCCAGCCCTTGTTGCGCTGCCTGAATGACCTGGGGTTTGCCCAGGACGATTTCACGCCCCTGCGCCCGCGTGTAGCGTTGCTCGACAAAGTGTTGGCCAGAAAGCGCGGCCAACCGCTGGCTCTCGCCCTGATTGCCCTGGAATTGGCCCGAGGTCTGGAAATACCGATGGTCGGGGTCAATTTCCCCGGTCACTTCCTGCTCCGGGTGCCCGGTGCCGATCACCTGCTCGACCCATGCGGCGGCCGTCGGCTGTATCCCAACGACTGCCGGGAACTGTTACAGCGCCAATATGGCTCGAACGTGTCGCTCAAGGCTGAACACCTGGCCAGCGCCGAACCGCTGCAGATGCTCCAGCGCCTGTCACGCAATCTCCGGCAGTTGCATCTGACGAACGACGAGTACATCGACGCGCTGATCGATGCTGAACGGGTGCTGGAACTCGGCAACGCCAGCGCCGCCGATTATCTGGCCCGCGCCAGCCTGTACCAGCGGCTCGACTGCCCCAACGCCGAACGCTTCGACCTGGAACATGCGCTGATGCTCAGTGACGACCCGATCCAGCGGATCCGGCTGACAGAACGGCTGGGGCATCTGCCGCCGAATTCGATTGTGCATTGATCTGCAGAGAGGCCGGCGCCCTGGTTGAATGTCAGGCCGCCATCGCGAGCAGGCTCGCTCCCACACGGGACGGTGTAACGCGAACCATGTGGGAGCGAGCCTGCTCGCGATGGCGCCAGATCAGCCACCCTTGATGTCAGCTGGCAGGCGTGTCCACCTGATGAGCCGGATGCGCCCGCTGGAACGCGGCATGTGCAGCTGCCAGCGCCGCAACGCGACGGATCCGTGGATAACCTTGCAAGGACACGTTGAAACGCTCAGCCGCGTACAACTGCGGGATCAGGTAGACATCTGCCAATCCTGGCGCGGGGCCGAAACAGTAGCCCTCGTCGCCGATCAACTGCTCCACCGCCGCCAGCCCCTGGCTGATCCAATGCCCGATCCACTCCGTCACCTGCGTTTCATCGTGCCCCCACTGCCGCAGCTTGTTGAGCACGCTGACGTTGTGCAATGGGTGGATATCGCAACCGATCAGGGCGGCGACGCCGCGTTCATGGGCACGCACCGCCAGGTCAGGATTGAGCAGCGGCACCTGTGGATAACGCTCCTCCAGGTATTCGATGATGGCCGGCGATTGCACCAGCAGCGCCCCCTCGTCGGTACGCAGCGCCGGTACCCGCCCTTGCGGGTTGATCGCGAGGTAAGTCGGCTGACGATGCTCGCCTCCCGGCGGTGCGATCAGGTTGACCGGCACGGCACGGTAATCCAGGCCCTTGAGTGCCAGGGCGATGCGCACCCGATAAGACGAAGTGGAGCGATAGTACGTATAGAGTTCCATGCCCTGTCCCTCAACGCGCCGGCAGGATCTTGCCCCGGCATTCGCCAAAGCCGATGGAGGCGACGCCCTCACGGCTGCAACGGGCCCGCAGGATGATTTCGTCGCCATCCTCGAGGAACTTGCGCACTTCACCGGACGCCAGCTCGATCGGCTTCTTGCCGCCCTCGGTGATCTCCAGCAAGCTGCCGAATTGACCGTTCTCCGGGCCCGACAAGGTGCCCGAGCCGAACAGGTCGCCGGCCTGCAACTGGCAGCCATTGACGCTGTGGTGCGCGACCATCTGCGCCACGGTCCAATACATGTAGCGGGTGTTGCTCAGGGTCAGGCGATGGGCCGGCAGGTTCCGCTCACGCATGGCTTCGGTCAGCAGCAGGACTTCCAGCTCGATATCAAAGGCGCCGCCTTCCTGATCGCGCTTGTCCAGCAGATACGGCAGCGGTTGCGGATCGCCTTCAGGCCGCGCCGGTTGAGGGCGACGGAACGGTTCCAAGGCTTCAGCCGTCACGACCCACGGCGAAATGCTGGTCAGGAAACTCTTCGACAGGAAAGGCCCAAGCGGTTGGTATTCCCAGGCCTGGATATCCCGCGCCGACCAATCGTTGAGCAGGCAGAACCCGCCAATGTGTTCAGCGGCATCACCGATGGCGATGGGCTCGCCCAGTGCATTGCCCTTGCCGATCCAGATCCCCAGCTCCAGCTCGTAGTCCAGCCGCGCGCAGGGGCCGAAAGTCGGTTCACTCTGGCCAGCGGGCAGGGTCTGGCCCTTGGGGCGGCGTACATCGGTACCGGACGGGCGGATGGTCGAGGCGCGACCGTGGTAGCCGATGGGAACGTATTTGTAATTGGGCAACAGCGGGTTGTCGGGGCGAAACAGCTTGCCGACATTTTGCGCATGCTCGATGCCAACGTAGAAGTCGGTGTAGTCGTTGATTTTCGCCGGCAGGTGCATCTGGCAATCCGTCGCCAGGGGAAGCATCTTCGTCCCTTGGGCCAGGATCTGCTCGCGTTGCGCACTGTCTTCGCCCAACAAGGCCAGCAGTCGTTCACGCAAGGCCACCCGGGCATTGCGACCCAGCTCGAAGAATGCGTTCAACTGGCCGCCGCTCATGGCTTCGACGGCTTCGCGCGCTGCGCCATCGAACAGGCCTGCCTGCAGCGCGGCCTGCAAGTCGAACACATGATCGCCAATGGCAACACCGCTGCGAGGAGCGTCGCCGTTCACGCTAAAGATCCCCAGTGGCAGGTTTTGCAGTGGGAAATCGGCATGGCCGTTGGCAGAGGCAACCCAGCTACGGGCAGGGGAAACTTGGGTCATGGATTATCTCCGGGTCGGGTCGAACGTGACGGGCAGCGAAGCCCAACAGGCATCGTAGTCGGTTTGCAGTTGCGGGCAGTCCAGTGCGAAACGACTCGGGCGCAGCACCTGGCTGGTTTCGAACATGAAGGCCATGGTGTTGTCGATTTTCACCGGTGTCAGCTCGGCGTTGATTGCCTTGGTGCAGGTTTCACCGTCCGGACCGTGGGCGCTCATGCAACTGTGCAAGGAGGCTCCGCCCGGCAGGAAACCCTCGGCCTTGGCATCGTAGGCGCCCTGGATCAGCCCCATGAATTCGTTCATCAGGTTGCGGTGGAACCAGGGTGGACGGAAGGTCTTTTCCGCCACCATCCAGCGCGGCGGGAAGATCACGAAGTCGAGATTGGCCAAGCCGTGGACGCTGGTAGGCGAGGTCAACACCGTGAAAATCGAAGGGTCCGGATGATCGAAGCTGACCGTGCCGATGGTGTTGAACCGGCGCAGGTCGTATTTGTACGGCACGTTATTGCCGTGCCAGGCCACGACGTCGAACGGCGAATGATCCAGTTCGCAAGCCCACAACTCACCGAGGAATTTCTGCACCAGCGTGGTCGGCTGAGCGAGGTTTTCGTAATGCGCGACTGGGGTCAGGAAGTCCCGCGGGTTGGCCAGGCCGTTGCTGCCAATGGGACCGAGATCAGGCAGGCGCAGCGGCGCGCCATGGTTCTCGGCGAGGTAGCCACGGGCCTGCGGATCGAGCAGCTCGACGCGAAACTTCAAGCCGCGAGGCAACACGGCGATTTCCAGCGGTTCAAGTTCCAGCCGCCCCAGCTCGGTGACGATCCGCAATCGCCCCGACTGCGGCACGATCAGCCATTCGCCGTCCGCATTGAAGAACACCCGCTCCATGGAACGGTTGGCACGGTAGTGGAAGATGCTGATCCCGGCGGGCTTGTCCTGGCCGGCATTGGCGGCCATGCGCACCAGCCCGTCGATGAAGTCGGTGGGGTCGGCGGGGATGTCCAACGGGTTCCAGCGCAGGCGATTGGGGGTGACCTCGCCCAGCGCCCCGCCGGCCAGTTGGCGTTCCAGCTTGACGAAAGCCGGATGGTTGGCCGATGGCCGGATGCGATACATCCAGGTGCGCCGCGCCTCGCTGCGCGCCATGGTGAATGCCGTACCGGAAAACAATTCGGCGTAGAGACCGTAGGGGGCCTTCTGCGGCGAGTTCTGGCCGGCAGGCAGCGCGCCAGGCAGCGCTTCGCTGGCAAATTCGTTGCCAAAGCCTGATTGGTACGCCAGCTCAGACGCTGTGGAATCGAGGTTCATGGAGCCTCCTGAACACCTGTTGTTTTTATCGTAATTCGATTACGCATAACGTAATTTGCTCGACAGCGACCGTCAAGCTATAAAGACGCCCATTCGCCCTCCGGATCCAGTGCCTCCATGGAAACCCCGCTCAATAACGGCAAACAGAAAGTCCGCTCGGCCGAAGTCGGCACCGACATCCTCAAGGCCCTGGCCGAACTCTCCCCCTCCACGTCGCTGTCGCGCCTGGCCGAACACGTGCAGATGCCGGCGAGCAAGGTTCATCGGTACCTGCAGGCCTTGATTGCCAGCGGGTTCGCCGAGCAGAACACCGCCACCAACCATTACGGCCTGGGGCGCGAAGCCTTGCGGGTGGGCCTGGCGGCGCTGAACGGCATGGACGTGCTGCAAGTGGCCGCCCTGCCCCTGGCGGAACTGCGGGACGACTTGAACGAAACCTGTTTCCTGGCGGTGTGGGGCAATCACGGCGCGACCGTGGTACGGATCGAACCCGCCGTGCGCGCCGTGACTGTGGTGACGCAACTGGGTTCGGTGTTGCCGCTGCTCAGTTCGTCCACCGGACTGGTGTTCAGTGCCTATCTGCCGGAGCGCGAGACCATCGGGCTGCGAGAACAGGAGGTGGCGGCCACCGACACTCATGCACTGGCCGACGACCACGCCTATGCCACCCTGTGCGAACAGATCCGCGGTCGGGGATTGCATCATGTGCATGGCTTGCTGATGCCAGGCGTGGACGCCTTGTCCGCGCCGGTCTTCAATGCCGTCGGCCAAGTCACGGCCGTCATGACCATCGTCGGCCCGACCTCGCTGTTCCATGCCGACGAAAATGGCCCGGCGGCCCAACGATTGTTGGCGGCGACCCGGGCCGTGAGTTGGCGGATGGGGTATGAGTCCGGCTCAGGATCAGCTCAGTAAGTCCGGAACCATTCTGATCAGTAAATCGTTGATATGCACGGTGGTCAGCTGTGGATGCAGGTGCTCGTCGCTGCCACTGAAGGGGACGGCATGAATGGCCTGGTGACTGCCGTGCGAGTGGTAAGGAATTTCATCCTGCTCGAAATGGCCCAGCAGGTACTCGGCCAGTTGCTGAGAGGAAGACACCACGCGCTTGCCGAAGTCATGGGTGACGAAACTGGTGACGTAGACTTCATCGAGATTTACCCCGGGCAAATGAATGTTCAACGCCCCGCGAATATCCTCGACCGTCAGACGCTTGATCGTGCGCCAAGACAGATCCATTGAAGGTTTTCCGGCAAGGCTTGTCACGATCTCCATGACAATGCGTTCGAACTCGATCAGATCCAGAGCCTTTACCCGGTCTTCGGCAGCAAAGGAATAACGCTTGCTGAAGACATTACTGAGTCCTTGCGTGTAATGAGGCAGTACTTGTTCTTCGACGCAACTCAGCGCGACATCGAACAAGGTCTCGGAAGATTGAAGCTCTGCGCTCGAAACATTGGTCAGTGTCGTTAGGTAGTTGGCATGGGGATTAATCCCTCGCGCCTCCAGCGACTGGCCCAACAGTACCCGCACGGCAAAATCCACACGGGTTTTCTTGAGCGTAAAAAGCCTTTCAGCGTGAGAGGAAAACAACGGCATATTCATAAGCATCCTTGTCTTGTATTCGGACTTCCTGTCCGATCCTTTATTGATGTTCACCCAGGCAGGGTTCACTGATAAAGCGACCGGGTAAAACAACCCGTGCAACTTCACCAGGGCCGTTATACACCAGAGCCCCCGCTTATCGTGAAACGGCAAATGTAAGCGTGCGTGAGGAGTTGCAAACAGTTATCTCAGGCAGTGCCTACCTTGCACAAAACAACCGGGCTTCTAATAGCGGAACTAACCCATGACACCCATGACCTTGGCCTTCGCCACCGCCTGGGTACGTCGCTGCACGCCTAACTTGCTATGTATCCGCCGCGCATGGGTTTTTACCGTGTGCAGCGAAATGAACAACCGTTCGGCAATTTGCTGATTGGAATGGCCTTGGGCAATCAGCTCCAGAACTTCCAACTCTCGCTGACTGAGCAAGGCGCCTTCGGCAATGACCGTTGGCTGTCCGACGGGCTCCGCCGACTGTGCCCAACGCATCAGTTCCGGCTGGCGCAAGCGCAGCTCACACAGGGCCTGCTGCGCGCGCCAACAGGCGACTCGTTCCAGACCTTCCTGCATCAGGACACGGGCCTGGGAATGCTCGCCGCACAGCCAGACGACTTCGGCCAAGGCCAGATGCAGCTCGGTTTCCAGTCCCTGCATTCCACAGCGTTGCGCCTGGGCAATCATGTCTCTCAACCGGCCCTGCGGATCTTGCGCCCGCTGCAGGTAGACCTCGGCCAGTACCAACAGGTATTCAAGCCGCGGAATCAATTCCAGGGTCGCAGGCGGCGCGTGCCTGGCCTGTGGGCCGCGGAAATGTCGCAAGACCCGGGTCAAGGCTTCATGGGCCAGTTCCGGGCGGCCTTGCTGCAACCAGAACTGGCAACTGGTCTGCAGCAACACACCACGGTATACGGTGTCGGGAATGTGCCGCTGCTGCATGACCCGCTCGGCTTCACGCAGTTGCACGAAGGCTTCGCCGTAGTCGCCCTGGTTGGCGGCCAGACTGGCCTTGCCGAGAAAGCCGTAGAGCACTTGTTTGTCCTGACAGTGAAGACTCGTCTCCAGACCCGTTTGAAACTGCTCCGCAGCCTGCTCTGCATACCCCATGCGCAATGCCAGGCGCCCGCGCCGCAGGGCAATGCGCCCCAGCAACGGAGAAAAGTCCTGGCCTGGCTTATCCAGCAGCCCCTGCACCGCACTCAACAGATGGTCGGCCCGGTGAGGCGCGCCGCGCTGCTCCAGCACTTGGGCGTGATCCAGCTCCAACACCCCCTCGAACACCAGCGAACCCTGTGCACGCGCCAGGCACAGCGCCTGGCGGTTGATCCATTGGGCCGACGCCAACTCGCCCCTGAGCAACGCCTGTTGTGTCAGCCCCGACTGGCACAGCAGTCGTGAAGCCCAGGCCTCCGGATCCAAGCTGTTCTGGGCCTGGATAAAATGTTCGCTCGCCTGATCACCCTCTCCTGCCAGGTGCCGCAACCAGCCACTGAGAACCTGCCACCGGGCAATCAACTGGCGCTGCTGGCAGGCCTTGGGTTGGGGGGCAAACCTGGCCAGTTGCTCGATACACGCCGATGCCTGATCGAAACGACCGGCGAACAGCAGCGCGGCCGTGACCAACCCCACCGACTGCGGCGTACCCAGCGCCAGCGCTTCGCCCTGTCGATCATGCAAACCCAGTAACAGCGCCACGTTGCGACCTTGCAAGACATGCTCGAAGCTCAGGTGCTGCAGAACACTGACGGCGGCCTCGAACTCTTCAGCCAACATTGCCTGCTCGAACGCCATCGGCCAATCCTGCTCGGCCGCGAACCACTGGCAGGCCCGTCGATGCCAGGAGCGCCCTTGGGGCCAGGGTTCCTCACGCACCAGCCGGGCCAGGGCCGGGAATATCCGCAACCAGTCCGAGGATTGCTCCCACGGCTCGATAAAGCATCCCAGATCCTGCAACAAGGGAAGGCATTCCGCTCCCACGGTGTCACCGAACAGATGCTCGCACAGCCGCGCATTGAAGCGCGGCAGATGGGCCAGCACGCGCCAGGCCTGTGCCAGGTCCGGGGTCAACGCGCTGAACAATTCGTGCTCCAGATAATCGAGCAAGGTACCGGGGCGTCCCGGCGATGCGTGGCGGCGCGCCCACTCGCAACGCTCGAGCAAGGCGATGCGCACACCGGCGCACCAGCCGCCGCTGCGCTGTATTACCTCGCGAGCCGTACGGATCGCCAGAGGGCCAGGCAGATGACCGAGCAACGGCTGAATATCGTCAGGGCTGAACACCAGCGCCTTCGCATCGAACTCGTGCAGCTCGTCATCGAGCAACAAGCGCAACCAGTTGCAATGTGGTCGGCGACGGCCATTGAGCCACAGGTGCAGCGCCGGGCTGCTGGCGTTCAGCAGACGGTCAAGGAACTGGTCCAGTTCGGGATTAGGTACTCGGCAATAATCATCCAGGAACAACCAGGTCGGCGTCTGCAAGCGCGCCAGATGGGACAACAGCGCCGCCTCCTCCATCACCGGTAGCCCGAGGGTCTGCGCCAGTTGCTCGCACATCTGCTTCGCATCCAACGCCGCGCCCCCCAGCGGCAGCCAGTGCAACTGGCATCCGGCGGGAGCCTGTAGAAAACATTCGGCAAACAACGCGCTCTTGCCACTGCCCGCCGGCGCGCAGAGCAGTTTTATCCGAGCTTCGGAAGTGAGCAACGGCTCGCTCAGGGACCGACGTGGCACATGCGTCGAGGACAGGCGAGGCAGCAATCCAGGACGATCCGGACACGGGGTCATGGCGGTCATGTGCGAGAGTCCCTTTTATTGTTGTCTCACCACCCTAGCCCTGTGTCGCCAACCTTTGGAGAAGTATTCAGCGCGCTGATCGCGCGCCATAAGAAAACGACCGGAAAGATGTTCTTGTGGCGAGGGGATTCATCCCCGCTGGGCTGCGTAGCAGCCCCAACACAGGCGACTCAATCAGCCTGATACACCGAGTCGTAGGGTTTGGGGCCGCTGCGCAGCCCAGCGGGGATGAATCCCCTCGCCACAGATCATCCCCTCACCGCAGATAAAATCCCTCGCCACAATCAGAAGGCCATCAAGGCTTACCGAACCCCGCTCGAGCGCAGCGCCGCCGGCGTGTAGTCGGCTGCCCTGGCCTCGAAACCATACTCATAGCTGTGCTTCTCTTCGTTCTTCATGCCCAGCGCAATGTAGCGGCCGGCGATGATGTCGTAGAGCGTCTCGAGGGTATAGGCGGGGTTCTGGTGGTCGTAATAGAACTGCGCATGCCCTTCGGCCACACGCCACAGTTGACCACGACCGTCGTAGTGATCCACCAGCGCCGCCTGCCAGCTGTCTTCGTCGAAGTACATGTGGCGCTTGGCATAGATGTGCCGCTCGTTGGGCTTGACCGTACCGATCACTTCCCAGACCCGGTGCAACTCATAGCGGGTCAGGTCCTGGTTGATGTGGCCGGCCTTGATCACGTCGTCGTACTTGAGGTTGGGTGAGTCGAGCTTGTAGCTGTTGTACGGAATGTACATTTCCTTCTTGCCGACCAGTTGCCAGTCGTAGCGATCCGGTGCACCGGAGAACAGGTCGAAGTTGTCGGACGTGCGCAGCCCGTCAGCGGCAGTACCCGGGCCGTCGTAGGCCACCTGAGGGGCACGGCGCACACGGCGCTGGCCGGCGTTGTAGATCCAGGCCAGGCGCGGCTCCTTCACCTGGTCGAGGGTTTCATGCACCAGCAGTACGTTGCCGGCCAGACGTGCGGGGGCGGTGACTTCCTGCTTGAAATAGGTCAGCACGTTGCTGGCTTTTTCCGGATCGGCGTCCTTGATCAGGGCCGGCACCGCGGCTTCCTCTTCGAAACGGATCGGCGTAAAGCTGCCGTTGGTCTGCGGTGTCGCCTGGGTGATGATGCGTCGCAGGTTGCCACCGTGATAACGGGTGATGTGGTTCCAGATGACTTCCACACCGTTCTTGGGAATCGGAAACGCGTAGTAGCGGTTACCGGTGAAATTGGCCAGGCCGTTACCGTCGTTGATCGCGGTGACATTGAGCGCACTGCGCTTGGCCGACTCGTAGATTTCCGGCGGCAGCCCAACGCTGCGATGGGTCGGATAGACCGGGATCCTGTAGGTCTCCGGGTAGCGCTTGAACATCGCGACCTGGCCTTCGGAAAGCTTGTCCTTGTACTTGTCCACCGTCGCGGCGGTGATGATGAACAACGGCTTCTCATTGGCGAACGGATCCGCCAGGAAACCTTTGCTGTCCACGGCACCGGCGTTTTTCGGAATACCACCGGTCCAGGCCGGGATCGAGCCATCGGCGTTACCGGCTTTCTCCGCACCCAGCGGCGTCAGGCTGGTGCCCAGTTTGTTCGCCTCGTCCGGCGAGACCGCCGCCATCACGTTTGCGGCCAACAGGCTCAAAGCCAGGGCGCCGCATTGCAGGATCATCTTGCGCATAGGTTTTTCCTTGTCAGCCAGATCAGAAGTTCACGCCGAAGCTCAACGCGAGGAAGTCGCGATCCTTGAGGACGTTGTAGTCGCCGCCGAAAAAGTCGGTGTAGCTCAGGCTGGCGGTGTAGGTGTTGCGATAGTCGGCATCGACGCCGAGGCTGACGGCCTTGGCGCCCTCGTTGAACAGACCGTTGGGACCGTAGCCGGCCACGTCATGGGACCAGGACATGTTGGGCTTGAAGTTGATGCCGGCGATGACGTTGGAGTAGTCGAGGATCGCCCGGGCGCGATAGCCCCATGAGGTCGAGGTGACGAAGCCATCAGTGTCACCGTTGAACCCATATTGGCCGTAGACCGAATCGCGGCCGTAACGCAGCTTGTCCTTGGACTCCAGCCCGCCGACATGCACCACCGCCGCCTCGCCCACCAGGGTCAGGCGGTCCGCGCCCAACACCTGATCGAAGAAGTGCGTCATGGTGCTCTGGATCTGGGTGATTTCCTTGCGGCGGTAGCCGGTGTTGTCGGCGCCGGCCCTGGTTGCAATCGGTGAGGCTGCTCCACCGGCAATCGGATTGAGCAAGGCCAGGGTCAAGTCGTTGGTATTGAGCTGTACCGGAGCGTTGGGGCGATAGCTGATTTCACCGGTCCATGCGGTGCCGGTGGGCAGCGTGGTGGAGAAGCTGGCACCGTACAGATGGATGTCTTCGGGGTATTCCAGGTAGTACTGACCGCGACCCAGCATCACGCTTTGCGCCAGCCCCGCACCGCTGCCCGGAGCCAGACCGTTGGCAATCGCAACCATTCCCGGTAGAGCCGCCAGGGTTGAAGCTCCCGCCGTCGTGGTACCGACCGTAGGCGTGCGACTGTGGTAGTTCATGAAGTACAGACCGTACTCGGTGTCATCACCAAGCCAGCGCAACGCCGTGCCCCACTGGCCGGAGTCACGGGCATCACGGTCGCCGCCACGAGGAATGACCACGCCTTCGCTGGACACCTCGATCCCCTGACCGAACGCCTGGGTCAGCGGTACGAACGGCGCGATAGCCGGGCTGCCCACGGTATAGCCACTGGTGCAGCCATCCGCTACCACGTCATTGCCGAAGAACGTGCCGCAGTTGTCGACCACCGTCTGGTCCCACTCCAACTGGTAGAAGCCCTCGATGGTGAGCTTGTCGGTCAGGCCTTGGGAGGCGAACAGCATGTTCACCGGAATCAGGCCTTCCTTGATCTCGGCACCCGGGCGACGGAATGCGGACACGTCCACCGGGTTGATGCTGTTGATGGAGTTGCCGATGAAGGTACTCTCCCCCCAACTGACCACCTGCTTGCCGGCACGCACGGTGCCCGGCAGATCGGCGATGGAATAGTTGTGATAGACGAAGGCATCGAGAATCTCCGCCCCTGAGGACTTGGCGCCCTCCTTGCGATTACTGTCGCTGATGTCCTTGAACGGACGGCTTTCGTCCTTCAGCTCGAAGTCATACCAGTACTTGCCACGCACGAACACGCCGGTATCACCGTACTTGAGTTCGAGGTCGTGCAGCCCCTTGAAGATCTTCGAGAAGGTCTCGCCCTTCTTGAAATTCAGCCGCCCATCATCACCGGTGGAAGCCTGGCCCCGACCGCCGTTGACCGTGCCGATAAAGTCCTTGTTGGCATCGCTCATACCCCAGCTCGCGCCCACGGACAGCGAGGAGTCGAACTGGCCTTCGATCTCGCCAATGTTGAATGAGACAGCCTGAGCCTGGGCACAGCAGCCCAAGGCCACCGCAACGGCCAGCGCCTGCGGCTTGAAGATGGCGCGCATTGTTATTGTTGTCATGCGTCTTCCCCGGTGAGTGACAGAGACTTCACCCTACTGCCGCCCGTCATGGGCGATAAGCGCACCAAGGAGGTATTCACGTTGTCGCTCGAAAGGATGATTGCCCGCACAAGACGGGGCTTTGCACACGCCATGGATGGGCTGGATAGTGGCCCATCAGTGCAATGCATGTTCGGCGCTTCGTTTCGACTGTTGCGCGCGCCGTAACAGTGCATGTCCGGATCCGGTCTGTTTCCCGATGCGCCCGATCCCTATGCTGGCCGGGCTTTCAGGGTAACGGGCCTGCAAGCACCCGCCATGGCATCCCTCACGCCTGGCGCACCGTCATTCGGATGGATTATCGATCCATCACCCCGTGCTTACCGACGTTGGTTTGTGGCTCCTTTGCAACGTCATCTTCAGGCCGCTGCTTTTTGCAGCGGCCTTTTTTATATCAATGGTTTCCAGATGGGTACCCAAGCTGACTTGAGTTCTGCGGCGCGGTTTTCTCCGGCGTGAGATTTCTTGTTTCCTACAACACCTTCGGAATCTCTCACCTGCCCAACTTTCAGGATCGAATTTATAGTCTTTATTCGTCGATCAGGGATGGATCAGACTTTTGAAAGGAGAGTTTAATGAACACCATTGAGCAAATAATCAAGAATGAGCCATTAGAAGAAATCGTCACAGTATTTGCACTATTGAAAGCGCCCCCACATTTGGACATGATGATCAGACGCCATAACATTAAGCTTATACAGCATGGTGAGCTTGAAAGAACTTACACTAAGCTTTTCAAAACAGGGGTCCTGGCAAACGGCAAAAAAGGTCTTTGCATTAAGGGCCCCAACTGGAAAGCACCAAAATTCTTTCTTGAAAAAAGATACACCTAACCATTAGCCGCTGCCTGTACAGCGATTTCTTTATCTCCAGGTTATAGAACCCCACAAACCAAACGCCAATTCCTACAAAAGACCAAGACCCTCACTACAAGCCAATTTGAAGATCATTGTTAGTCTGAAGTTAATCGAAGCGCGCAGCTTCGACCCCTTCAATTATCAATGAGCACATTTATGTACCCGATAAATTCCACCCGTTACCGTTCAAACAAAGGCCACAACAACCGCATTCGCTTTCTGGTTTTCCATTACACGGCCGCCAATTTCTCATCTTCCATCAGCGCACTGACCGGCGCCTCCGTCAGCGCCCATTACCTGGTTCCGGACTTCACTGACCCGAGTTATGCGGAAGCAGGTTTCAACGAGCCGCAGATTTTCAATCTGGTGGACGAAAACAAGCGTGCCTGGCACGCAGGGGTGAGCAGTTGGGGGAATCGCAACAATTTGAACGACACGTCCATTGGAGTCGAAATCGTCAATCTGGCCGCTGATCACCAGGGAACATTCACCTTTCCGCCTTACTCGCCGCAGCAAATCGAAGCAGTGGAGCAGTTGGCCCTCGACATACTCGGGCGTTATCCCGATATCAGCCCGGTCAATGTCGTGGCGCATTCGGACATCGCCGCCGGGCGCAAGAGTGACCCGGGCCCGATGTTTCCCTGGCATGCTTTGTATTCGAAAGGCATCGGCGCGTGGTTCGATGACTGCACGCAACAGTCTTTCCTGCAGGCCTACCGATGCACAGGCGTACCAACGCGGGAACATCTGCTGGGGCTGTTCAGGAAGTATGGGTATGACACGACAGCGGCCACGACGGTCACGGGTTTCCAGCGCTTGGTACGCGCCTTCCAGTTGCACTTTCGGCCGGCGAAACATGACGGGGTGATGGACATCGAGACCGCGGCGAACCTGGCAGCCCTGGTCAAGAAGTACTTTCCCTGAGCACGGTTATCGTCGGCAACGACAACCGGCCCAGGCAATAATCGTTACACGGCGTAACGCTGCATATTCGCCATCATTTCCTTCAACGCTTCCAGGTTGTCATTGGGATGCACCGCGTTGTCGAAATCGCAGATCTGTTGCCAATGGGCAGCAACGTCTTCGGGCGAGAAGCCTTTGCTTGGGTCGAACCCGACGCCGAGGCTGCGCTCCCAGCGTACTTTGCCCATCCAGCCGCCGCCCACTTCGAACAACCCGGAGGTTTCCTGGCAGGCTTCGCTGGCCAGGTACACCACCAACGGGCTGACGAATTCGGGCTTGAGCTGTTCGAACACCTGCGGTGGCATCAGGCCTTCGGTCATGCGCGTGCCGCCGGTGGGGGCGATGGCGTTGACCAGGATGTTGTTTTTGCGGCCCTCGATAGCAAGGGTACGCGTCAGGCCATAAAGGCCGAGCTTGGCCATGCCGTAGTTGGATTGGCCGAAGTTGCCGTAGATGCCGGACGTGGAAGCGGTGAAGATTACCCGGCCATAATTTTGCTCACGCAGGTGCGGCCAGGCGGCACGGGTGACTTTGTATGCGCCCTCGACGTGGACGCGGTAGACCAGGTCCCAATCGGCGTCGTCCATTTTGTGGAAAGTCCTGTCCCGCAAGATGCCGGCGTTGTTCACCACGACATCGACCCGGCCAAACGCGTCGAGGGCGTTTTGCACAAGTTTGTCGCCATCGGTAACAGAATCGTGGTTCGCCTCGGCGATGCCCCCGGCTTCGCGGATTTCAGCGACCACCCGATCCGCCGCCGAGGCATTGGCCCCTTCCCCCTGCGCGGAGCCGCCGAGGTCATTGACCAGCACCTTGGCGCCTTGCCTGGCGAACAGCAGCGCATGGGCCCGCCCCAGCCCACCGCCGGCTCCCGTGACGATTACCACTTTATCTTCGAAGCGCACAGACTCACTCATGGGCAGAACTCCAGCAGGCCGAGGATTTAAAGCCTGAGTGTCAGGCACGGGGCGGACGGTCACAATCAACACGGTTGCGAGTGAATGGTAGGCGATAAGGTGAGGGGATGATGCGGGGGGCCGGATTCAACCCGAACCGGGTTCGGCGGCAGATCCACCATCGAGGCAAGCTGACCCAGCGCTATCGCGAGCAGGCTCGCTCCCACAGGGGACTGGCGGTGGACACAGGTATCAGGTTCACCCCGGACAGGGTGGGAGCGAGCCTGCTCGCGATAGGGAGCCGGCAGTCACAGACACTTCACCGAGGCCCGCAGCCGCACTGGCGCCGCGAGGTTCTCACGGAACGCCAGGTAATGCTTGAGCACCTGCACGGGGGCTTCAGTCTGGGGGTAGTGCCCGATATCGGGCAGCAGCACCGTATCCGCATTCGGAATCAGGGCCTCATAGCGCGCCACCATATGCGCGCCGGAAATCGGATCGAACGCGCCGTCGATCACCCGCATCGGAACCTCGCCGCGCTGCATCGCCTGCACCCAGCGGTCACGCTGTACGCGACGCTCGGGAATGTAGCGGATGAGTTTGTGCATGATCCGTGGGCCGTCGTGGTTTTTCACCAGGCTCCAGTAATCATCCAGTTCACTTTCGCTGGGGCCACGCCAGGGGCCAAAGATCTGCCGAAAATTCCTGGCCAGGCCTTCGCGTGAAAACGCACGACCTACCAGCCAGCCCAACGGACTGAGCAACAACTTCTGCGCCAGCACCGGACGATGGGTTTCCGGAAACAGGCCCCCGTTGAGAAACGCACAACTGGCGATTTCGATGCGTGCTTCACAATGCCGGGCGATCAGTTCCTGAGCCACGCTGTCACCATAATCGTGGGCCAGAATGTGCACCGCTTGCCGCTCATCCAGATGCGCCAGCAATGCCTGCTGCAGATCCGCCTGCTCCAGCAGGCTGTAGACATGATCCGTCGGTTTCGCGGAGTCGCCGAAACCGAGCATGTCGCAGGCGATCACGCGATAACGCTGTGCCAATGGCTGCCACAGGTAATGCCAGTCCCAACTGGCCGTGGGGAAACCGTGGATCAACAGCAGCGGCTCGCCATGCCCCGCCACCCAATACCGGATGGTGTGGCCCCGGAACAGGAATGTCTGGCCGCGCTGGCGCCAGATACGCAGCGGAATCTGGACCATGGGCATCAGTTTCTGTAGCCCGGGTCTTGTTGATCGAGCTTGCGCAGCAACGCCGGCCAGGCCAGCGCACCGCCCATGCCCTGGGCGCTTTTGGTCACCCCGGCAATCATCGCCCGGGCACCGGCCAGTACGTTCGGTTCGATGGCTATCAGCTCAGCCCCGCCGTTCTGGGCCAGAACCTGGATGTCGCAGGCCCGCTGGAAAGTGAACATCATCAGGAAGGTATCAGCGATGGTGCCACCGCATGTCAGCAACCCATGGTTGTGCAGCATCAGAAAACTGCTGTTCCCCAGGTCTGCCTGCAAGCGGGCCTTCTCTTCATGATTCAGGGCCACGCCTTCATAAGCGTGATAGGCGAGGCTCGACAACACGAACAATGACTGCTGGCTGATCGGCAACACGCCTTGTTTCTGGGCCGATACCGCCACGCCGGAAGCGGTATGGGTATGCAGCACACAGGCGACATCGTCCCGTGCTTCGTGCACCGCACTGTGGATGGTATAGCCGGCCGGGTTGATTTCGTAGGGACTGTCCATCAGCTTGTGGCCGGCCTGATCGACCTTGACCAGGCTCGACGCAGTGATTTCATGAAACATTAACCCGAATGGGTTGATCAGAAAGTCCTCGGTGCCGGGAACCTTCGCAGAAATATGGGTGAAGATGAGGTCATCCCAGCCATGCAGCGCGACCAGCCGGTAACAGGCGGCAAGATCGATACGGGTTTGCCATTCAGCGGCACTGACCTGGTCCTTGATGCTGAGTGTCGGTTGGATGGGCGCTATGCTCACGGCTCTGACCTCGGGCTTATCGTTATAGGTATTGGCACAAGAGAATGAGTCTAGTCAGCCCTTACCGCGACGGTAGTTGCCTTGGCAGCCAGCTTAATGGCCGAGCGGGTCACCGGCAGGGCCCGCCGCCTTCCTCAACCACGCAACGCGTCGATCAACTCGCCCAACCAGGGTTCGGCATCGGTTTCCGGGGTGACACTCTCGCTGGCATCCAGGCGCAACATCGGCAGCACCTCGCGCACGCCCAGCTCGGCGAACAACTCGCGCATCTGCTCGCCACCGCCGCAGAAGGTATCGCCATAACTGGCATCCCCCAGGCCGATCACCGCACCCGGCAGGCCGCGAAAAAACGCCGGCAGTTGGTCACGTATTGTCGAATACAGCGGCATCAGATTATCCGGCAATTCGCCCATGCCGGTGGTGGATGTCACAGCCAACACGGCCTGCGGGCCTAATGCCTGGATATCGGCCAGGGTTGCCCGCGGATTGTGCAGGGTTTCAAAGCCTGCATCACCGAGCAGCTTGGCGGCGTGTCGAGCGACTTCTTCAGCGGTGCCGTACACCGAGCCGGAAAGGATGGCGACTTTCATCAATCTGGTCCTGAGCCTGAATAAAAGAGAAGCGCGATAGTAACAGGCTGAGCCGCAAGGCTACGATTGACGCTCGATAAGAACTAATGGCCAGTAGACATCGCGCCAGGTTCTTCCAATAATGCGGTACTTACATGGGCTAAAAAGGACGTGCTCCATGATCAATGCGCAATTGATGCAACTGGTGATAAATGCTTCCAATGACGGAATCGTCATCGCTGAAAAGGAAGGCGAAGACAATATTCTGATCTATGTGAACCCGGCCTTCGAACGGCTGACCGGTTATAGCCGCGACGAGATCCTTTATCAGGATTGCCGTTTCCTGCAATCGGGTGATCGCGATCAACCCTCCCTGGAGCGAATTCGCCAGACCCTGGATCAAGGCGGCGCTTGTCGGGAAATCCTTCGCAACTATCGCAAGGACGGCACGCCGTTCTGGAATGAATTGTCACTGTCCACGGTAAAAAACGAGGCGGATGGCCACACCTATTTCGTGGGTGTGCAAAAAGACGTGACGGCCCAGGTCAAGGCGCAGCAACGCGTCGTCCAGTTGGAAAAGGAATTGGCCGAAGCCCGTGCGACGATTGCCCGGCTCGATGCGACGAACGGCGCAAACAAAACGACGAATTAACGGTCATTCACTACAATCACCAGTGAAAACGCAAAATCATTTCGAGTACACCATGCAACGTGACGCGCTTCTGACTCAGGATGAGTTGGACTTTATCCGGACCATGCAACACATCCCGCAATTGAATGAACGGGATGTGACATCCAGCCTGCTGGTCAATAGCGGGTCGCAGATCCGTGACTTGCTGACGCGTCTGGCGGCCAATGAGCAGGTGACGCTGCAAGCCAGCTTCGAAAACCAGCAAATGACTTTCCCGTTGCAGCTTGTGGAGGATGAATTCCACGCGATGCACCTGCGCCTGGGTGTACCGAGTATCTACGAGGACGGACCGAAAGTACGCCCCTGGCGCCTGGCCCTCGAAGAGCCGGTGGCACTTGAAAATGCCAAGGGTCAGCCAGGGCCTTTGTGGGTCCACGAAGTGTCTTGCAAGGGTGTGTTGCTGGAAAACCGCAGCCGTACCAAACCGCCGAAACAATTCGTCCTGTGGTTCAGCCCGTCAGGCTACGAAAGGATTTCGTTGCGCGGGACCTTCGAACGGGAAACCGAGCAAGGCTTGTATGCCTACCATTTGAACCAGAACGACCAGGACGAAACCGAACGCCTGCGTCAGTACATCCTCCAGCAGCATCGCCTGTCTCACCCGGCCATGCATCTCTAGCGGCCTGTTTGGTTGATTCGAGTACTCGAATGAGCTACCTACGTATCCAGGGTACCTGCCAGCAACTGGCGCAAGCGCTGGTGAATCACTGTTCCGTCATTGCCCAGGCAACCGATCGATGATCCTGCCAGGCTTTCCTGCATCAGGTCGGACGCATCGCCGGCCAGCATCAACGGGCAATCCAGGCTCATCGCCAATCTGTTCATACGCTTGGGCAATTCGGCAACGGGCACATGGTTGGACACCAGTACCAGCGCCAGAGGTTGAGTCTTCTGGCATACCAGGGTCAGTTCGTCGAATGGCTGGCCGACGGTCATCAACCTGATGCCCACTTCCGCCTTCGACACATACAGCGCCGTCACCAGCAGCTCCAGCTCACGGCACTGACCGGCGATAGCGCTGACCAGGACGCGTCGCGACCGGTCCTCGCGCTTGAGCAGGAGTCGTTGCGCGACACGCGAGCGCAGGAATCCGTCGAAAAACAGCCATTCGCTGGTCTGTCCGAACTCCTGCTGACGTTGCAGCAATTGCCGCCAGAGCGGCATCAGGATGCGCTGAAAGACGATTGGCACTGCGTAACTGGAAAAAATCTGCCCATAGATGCGATCCAGCTCTACATCGTCAAAGTTGGCGACCGCGACCGCGATCTGGCGCTGCCATTGCGCGTAGTCGACCCTCACCAGATCCGATGGAATCAACACGGAAACCGGTTGCAACGATTCGGTCTTGCTCAGGATCTTGCTGATTTTACTGACAGCGACCCCGCGTTCGATCCAGGAAAGGATGCTGCGTACCTTGTCGATATCGCCCAGGGAATACAGACGGTGACCGCTTTCGGTACGGGTTGGCTGGATCAGACCGTAGCGGCGCTCCCAGGCGCGCAGGGTCACAGGGTTCACTCCCGTGAGCCGCGAAACTTCACGGATGGGAAACAGGTCTTCGCGCTCCAGGCCCGCTGCCGCTTGGAAAACGAACTGATCGTCGGTGATTACGCTCATTTTTTGTCCAACAGGCCCGACTGGCAAATTGGATCCCAGTTTACTCCCTCTTGGTCATACGATGACAAGAGCAAACCCATTCGATACATCAGTTTGTTGTTTTTTGTCACACATTATTCGTGGCGTGTCGCCATGACGAACGCTTGAGCGACAGGCCCAGCCCATGAGCTCAGCCGCTACAAATAGGTACATCCCGCAGTCACTGATATAGTTTTGCTTCTGTTGTGAACCGAGTCCGTCCATGCCCAGTACCGACGCCCCTATCCTGCTCACCGGCGCAGCCCAGCGTGTCGGCTTGCACTGCGCCCGCCGATTGCTGGAGGACGGTCATCCGGTCATCGTCACTTATCGCACCGAGCGTCCAGGTGTGCAGACGCTCCGGGATCTGGGAGCAACAGCGATGTTTGCCGATTTTTCCAGCGAAGACGGGATCCTGGCCTTCATCGAACAGCTCAAGCAGCACACGGACCGGCTGCGGGCCATCGTGCACAACGCCTCGGCATGGCTGGTCGAAACGCCAGGCAACGAATCGGCGGCCTTCAATGCCATGTTCGGCGTGCACATGCTTGCGCCATATCTGATCAACTTGCATTGTGCCGAGCTGCTACGGCGCTCGACTCCCGCGGATATCGTGCACATCAGCGACGATGTAACCCGCAAGGGCAGCAGCAAACACATCGCCTATTGCGCCACCAAGGCCGGACTCGACAGCCTGACCCTGTCGTTCGCAGCGAAGTTCGCACCGGCGATCAAGGTCAACGGTATCGCCCCGGCCCTGCTACTGTTCAAGGCCGAAGACGACGCGGCTTATCGAGCCAAGACCCTGGCCAAATCGGCGTTGGGCATCGAGCCCGGTAGCGAAGTCATCTACCAGAGCCTGCGGTATCTGCTGGACAACCCCTATGTCACCGGCACGACCCTGACCGTCAACGGCGGGCGGCACGTCAAATAGCCTTGCTGCGAGGATCCATCATGGCGTTATCCCTGCCCCAGAATTACCGCGAGATCCTCATCGGCCTGGGTGAAGATCCGGACCGCGAAGGCCTGTTGGACACACCGGTTCGTGCCGCCAAGGCCATGCAGTACCTTTGCCACGGCTACGAGCAAAGCGTCGAGCAGATCGTCAATGGCGCCCTGTTCGACTCGGACAGCGACGAGATGGTGATCGTCGCCGACATCGAACTCTATTCCCTGTGCGAGCATCACCTACTGCCCTTCATCGGCAAGGCCCATGTGGCTTATATTCCAACGGGCAAGGTTCTCGGGCTGTCGAAGATCGCGCGGCTGGTGGACATGTTCGCCCGCCGCCTGCAGATCCAGGAGAACCTCACCCGGCAAATCGCCGCCGCGGTGCAACAGGTTACCCAGGCCGCCGGTGTCGCGGTGGTCATCGAGGCCCAGCACATGTGCATGATGATGCGCGGTGTCGAAAAACAGAACTCGACCATGAACACTTCAGTGATGCTCGGGGCTTTTCGCGAGTCCAGCACCACTCGCCAGGAGTTCCTGCAATTGATTCGACGGAGCAAGTAAATGCCACAACTTCAGCCAGCCATGGCGCGCATCCGGGTCAAGGACCTGCGCCTGCGCACTTTCATCGGGATCAACGAGGATGAAATCCTCAACAAACAGGATGTCCTGATCAACCTGACCATCCTTTACCCGGCACAGGAAGCGGTACGCGACAACGACATCGATCACGCGCTGAACTACCGCACCATCACCAAAGCGATCATCGCCCATGTGGAAGGCAATCGCTTCGCTCTGCTGGAACGCCTGACCCAAGAGCTGCTGGACCTGGTCATGAGCAACGAGTCGGTGCAATACGCCGAAGTCGAAGTCGACAAACCCCACGCCTTGCGTTTTGCCGAGTCGGTGTCGATCACTTTGGCGGCCAGCCGAGCGACTGCGTAGCCGCTACAGGCTTCAAGCTGTAAGCTTCAAGCCTGACCGCAATCCATTTGCAGCTTGAAGCTTGTCCCTTGAAGCTGTCTTGCAGAGACCGCCATGAACGACCAACAACGCCTCGAACTCGAAGCCGCCGCTTTCCGTCGGCTGGTTGCCCACCTGGACAGCCGCAAGGATGTGCAGAACATCGACCTGATGAACCTCGCCGGCTTCTGCCGCAACTGCCTGTCCAAGTGGTACAAGGCTGCTGCCGATGAACGCCAGATCGAGGTCAGCCTCGATGACGCCCGTGAAAGGGTCTATGGCATGCCGTACGCCGAATGGAAAGCCCAATACCAGCAAGAAGCCAGCGTCGAGCAACAAGCGGCGTTCGCCAAAGGAAAACCCGATGCCTGATCTGAAAACCCTGCGCACCCGCCTCCAGAGTGGCGAACACGCTTTCGCCGATACCCTGGCCTTCATTGCCGATGGCTACGACTATCAGCCCCAGGCTTTCATCAACGGCGGCGTGGAAAACGCGGCCGGACAGAACGAAGGCTCCTGCAAGACCCTCGGCCTGGCCTTGCTCGAAGGCTTGAGCGACGAAGAAGCGCTGCTGGCGTTCGGCGAACATTACCGCTCGGTGCTGAACACTCCCGACGGCAGCGACCACGGCAATATCCGCGCGCTGATGGTCCATGGCCTGGCGGGCGTGAAGTTCGCGGCCCAGCCCCTGCAACGCCGCTGATCCCCGCCTGTGGCGAGGGGATTTATCCCCGCTGGACTGCGAAGCAGGCCCTAACTGCCAACCCAGGCGTGTCAGGTTGATCGCGATTGGCGCCTGGGGCTGCTTCGCAGCCCAGCGGGGATAAATCCCCTCGCCACAGGCACTTCGTTTCCCTTGGCATTGGCACACATCCCGACTTTTAAGATTGACCCGGCAACTTTATTTCGTTTGCCGGCCCCCACTGCTCACGGCTTAGATAAAGGAAATCCTTTCTTCCTTCGAGCCGTCACCCATGAGCAGCGAAACCATCAGCCAATCGATCTCCATCGTGCACCCCGTCAGCCTCAGCCACGGCAAAAACGCCGAGGTCTGGGACACCGATGGCAAGCGCTATATCGACTTCGTGGGTGGCATAGGCGTGCTGAACCTCGGCCATTGCCATCCGCGCGTCGTCGAGGCCATTCGCGAGCAGGCCACCCGGTTGACTCACTATGCCTTCAACGCCGCTCCCCACGCGCCCTATATCGAATTGATGAAGCGTCTGACAGCGTTTGTCCCAGTGGACTACCCCATCAGCGGCATGCTCACCAACAGCGGCGCGGAGGCTGCGGAAAACGCCCTGAAGATCGTGCGCGGGGCCACGGGCCGCACCGCCGTCATCGCCTTCGACGGCGGCTTCCACGGGCGCACCCTGGCCACTCTCAACCTCAATGGCAAGGTCGCACCCTACAAACAGAAAATCGGCGTACTGCCCGGCCCGGTCTATCACCTGCCCTATCCGAGCAAGGACAACGGCGTGACCTGCGCAGAAGCCTTGCAGGCCATGGAGCGGCTGTTCAGCGTGGAGATCGACGTCAACGATGTGGCCTGCTTCATCGTCGAACCGGTACAGGGCGAGGCGGGCTTCCTGGCGCTGGACATCCCTTTCGCCCAGGCCCTGCGACAGTTCTGCGACGACAAGGGCATCGTGCTGATCATCGATGAAATCCAGTCAGGCTTCGGGCGCACCGGCCAGCGTTTTGCCTTCTCGCGACTGGGCATCGAGCCCGACCTGATCCTGCTGGGCAAGAGCATTGCCGGCGGTGTCCCGCTGGGTGCGGTGGTGGGGCGCAAGGCTTTGCTGGACAACCTGCCCAAGGGTGGCTTGGGCGGCACCTATTCCGGCAACCCAATCGCCTGCGCCGCCGCATTGGCGACCCTGGAGGAAATGACCGACACGCACCTGCACGCCTGGGGCACGCAACAGGAAGAGGCGATTGTCAGCCGCTACGAATCATGGCGCCGCCGGGGGCTGACGCCATTCCTGGGCCGCCTGACGGGTGTCGGCGCAATGCGCGGCATCGAACTGGCCCACGCCGACGGTACCCCGGCAGCGGCGCAGTTGACCCAGTTGCTGGCCCTGGCACGGGACGCGGGTCTACTGCTGATGCCCAGTGGCAAGTCGCGCCATATCATCCGCTTGCTGGCACCGTTGACGACCGAGCCGGCGGTGCTGGAGGAAGGTCTGGATATTCTCGAAGCGTGCCTGGCGAAGCTGAGCTGAACAGACCACACAAAACACTGTGGGAGCGAGCCTGCTCGCGAAAGCGGTGAGACAGTCAGCGTAATGTTGACTGATTTACCGCCTTCGCGAGCAGGCTCGCTCCCACAGGTGCTTCGCTTGCTCTCAGGCTGAAATCAGAACGAAGCGTTCTGCAAGCCGTCCAGGTAACGTTCGGTGTCCAGGGCCGCCATGCAGCCGGCGCCGGCCGAGGTGATGGCTTGGCGGTAGACGTGGTCGGCCACGTCACCGGCAGCGAAGATGCCTTCGACGCTGGTGGCGGTGGCGTTGCCGTCGCGGCCGCCCTTGACCACCAGGTAACCGTCCTTGAGTTCCAACTGGCCTTCGAACAACGAGGTGTTCGGCGTGTGGCCGATGGCGATGAAGACGCCGTCGACCTTGATTTCGTCAAAGCTGCCGTCGTTGTTTTTCAGGCGGGCACCAGTCACGCCCATGTTGTCACCCAGCACTTCGTCCAGGGTGGCATTGAGCTTGAGGATGATCTTGCCTTCGGCCACGCGAGCATTGAGCTTGTCGATCAGGATCTTCTCGGCGCGGAAGGTTTCGCGACGGTGGATCAGGGTGACCGTGCTGGCGATGTTCGCCAGGTACAAGGCTTCCTCGACAGCGGTATTGCCGCCACCGACCACGGCGACCGGCTTGTTGCGGTAGAAGAAACCGTCGCAGGTGGCGCAAGCGGAAACGCCCTTGCCCATGAAGGCCTCTTCCGACGGCAGGCCCAGGTAACGGGCGCTGGCACCGGTGGCGATGATCAGGGCGTCGCAGGTGTAGGTCGCGCTGTCGCCGGTCAGGGTGTAAGGCTTGGCGGCGAAATCCACGGCATTGATATGGTCGAAGACGATTTCGGTCTCGAAGCGCTCGGCGTGTTCTTTCATGCGCTCCATCAACGCCGGGCCGGTCAGGCCGTGGACATCGCCCGGCCAGTTGTCGACTTCGGTGGTGGTGGTCAGTTGACCGCCGGCCTGCATGCCGGTGATCAGCAGTGGCTTGAGGTTGGCACGAGCCGCGTAAACAGCGGCGCTGTAACCGGCAGGGCCGGAACCGAGAATAATGACCCGCGAATGACGAACTTCAGACATGACCTGCTCCAGTTGACCAGCCCCTTGGGGCCGGAGCGCCGGGTGAGCGGCGGGAATAAAAAGGACCGTTGACGCACTTGGGGAAGGCTTTGGTTCGACGGTCCTGAAAAAGAATGGGTGCAGCGTATCGAGGGAGCGAAGATTAAGGAAATACGGTTTAACAATCCAGCTCATAGGCGAGTTCTATATCGGGTAGAGCTTTCAATAGAGCAGCCCGTTCAATAAACCTGTTACACGCCATGTAGACGCTTTCCCGCGTCGGGCAAAGCCGGTAAGGTCGGCGCGTTCATCTTCTCTCGGAGCTTCCCATGCCCGCCCCCGTCCTGTCCGGCCCGCAATATCTGCAAGAAGGCCTCAAGCTGGTCTTGAGTCCGGGCCTGCGTTTGTTCGTATTGTTGCCGCTGGTGATCAACCTCGTATTGTTCGTCGGCCTGATCTACCTGGCCGGCCATCAATTCAGCCTGTGGGTCGACACGTTGATGCCGTCGCTGCCGGACTGGCTGAGCTTCCTCAGCTATATCCTCTGGCCGCTGTTCGTGGTGCTGGTGGTGCTGATGGTGTTTTTTACCTTCACGATGCTCGCCAACATCATCGCCGCGCCGTTCAACGGCTTTCTTGCGGAGAAAGTCGAGGTGGTGGTCCGTGGCACCGATGACTTCCCACCCTTCAGTTGGGGTGAGTTGGTCGCCATGATCCCACGCACCCTGGCCCGGGAGGCACGCAAGCTCGGCTACTTCCTGCCCCGCGCCCTGGGGTTGTTCGTGCTGTCGTTCATTCCCGTGGTCAACCTCGTGGCCGCACCGCTGTGGTTGCTGTTCGGCGTGTGGATGATGGCGATCCAGTACATCGACTACCCGGCGGACAACCACAAGCTGGGCTGGAACGAAATGCTCGCCTGGCTGCGCCAGAAGCGCTGGCAGAGCCTCGGCTTTGGCGGCAGCGTGTACCTGGCGCTGCTGATCCCCGTGGTCAACATCCTGATGATGCCAGCGGCCGTGGCCGGAGCGACCCTGTTCTGGGTGCGCGAGCAAGGTGCCGAGACGGCGCTGGCCCGCCAAGGCTGAACCGGTCACAAATCCATCATCAAGGCGTCACACTGGCGAAATGGCCCCGGTCGACACTGGGGTCATGAGCACACACCTGCATATCACCCTTATCACTGAAACCTTCCCGCCGGAAATCAATGGCGTGGCCAATACCTTGGGCCGCTTGCACGAGGGCCTGCGTGCCCGAGGGCACCGGGTGGAGCTGGTGCGTCCGCGGCAGGCTACCGATCTACGCCAGGCCAGTGACGAGTTGCTGTTGTGCAGGGGCTGGCCGTTGCCGGGGTATCCGGGGTTGCAGTGGGGCCAGGTGTCCATGCACAAGCTGTTGCGGCGCTGGAAGCGACAGCGGCCCGATGTGCTGTACATCGCCACCGAAGGGCCGCTGGGTTTATCGGCACTGCGGGCGGCGCGACGCCTGGGAATCTCCGTGGTCAGTGGCTTCCACACCAATTTCCAGCAATACACCCGGCAGTACGGCCTCGGGTTGCTGAGTCGCGTACTCACCCATTACCTGCGCTGGTTCCACAACCGCTCCAATCTGACCCTGGTGCCTAGTCTCAGCCAGCAACTGGAACTGGAGCGGCGGCATTTCGAGCGCGTTACGCTGTTGTCCCGCGGCGTGGACAGCCAGTTGTTCCATCCGGTCAAGCGCTCGGTCAGCCTGCGGGAAAGCTGGGGCCTGGGCGATGACGACATTGCCGTGGTCCACGTTGGGCGCCTGGCGCCGGAGAAGAACCTCGGCTTGCTCAAGCATTGTTTCGACAGGCTGTGCAGTGCGTTCCCCGAGCGGCGGATCAAGCTGGTGGTGATCGGCGACGGCCCGCAACGGTCCGCCTTGGAGCAGGAATTGCCCGAGGCGATTTTCTGCGGCACCCAGCGTGGCGAGACACTGGCCAGCCACTATGCCAGCGGGGATGTGTTCGTCTTTCCTAGCCTGACCGAAACCTTCGGCAACGTCGTGCTGGAAGCCCTGGCCTCCGGGCTGGGCGTAGTGGCCTATGACCAGGCCGCCGCGGCACAGCACATCCGTCATGGCTACAACGGCGTGCTGGCAATGCCAGGGGATGAGGAAGCGTTCTGCGATGCGGCCCGTTGGCTGCTGGAGGAGTCCGAAACGTTACGTTGCGTGAGGCTCAATGCCCGTCAGCATGCCAGTCGCCAGGGTTGGGCGTCAGTGATCGAGCAGTTCGAGGCGCAATTACGGGGGGCTTGCCAGGCCATATCGACACTGCCGCAGGCAGTGCCGCATCGCTGAAAGCGTCGCGGGCAAGCCTTGCTCCCACGGGGTAATCAGCAGCTCACAAATGACCCGTCCGCTGAAGATCCAATGTGGGAGCAAGGCTTGCCCGCGATGGCGTCGGCGCAGGCGACTCAGACCAGCGTCATCAGTGCTTCACGGCTGAACGGCAGGATTTCCTGCTCGCGACCTTCACGCACTTTCTGGGCCCAGTCCGGATCCACCAGCAGCGCACGGCCTACCGCCACCAGGTCGAACTCATCATTGCTCAGGCGCTCCAGCAGTTTCTCCAGGCTGGCCGGTTGTGCGACCTTGTCGGTATTGACCATGAACTGCAGGAACTCGCCATCCAGGCCAACGCTGCCGACGGTGATGGTCGGCTTGCCGGTCAGCTTGCGGGTCCAGCCGGCCAGGTTCAGTTCGGAACCGTCAAACTCCGGTTCCCAGAAGCGACGCGTCGAACAGTGGAAAATATCCACGCCTGCCTCGGACAGCGGCTTGAGGAATTCGCCCAGGGCTTCGGGGGTCTGCACCAGACGTGCCGTGTAGTCCTGCTGTTTCCATTGGGAGAACCGGAAGATGATCGGGAATCCTTCGCCAACGGCGGCTCGCACGGCACGGATCAATTCGATGGCGAAGCGCGAACGGTTGGCCAGGCTGCCGCCGTAGCCATCGGTGCGCTGGTTGCTGCCTTCCCAGAAGAACTGGTCCACCAGATAACCATGGGCGCCATGAATTTCCACGCCATCCATGCCAATGCTCTGGGCGTCTTTCGCCGCTTGGGCGAAGGCGGCGATGACGTCGTCGATGTCTGTCTGGGTCATGCCGTGGACCACCACCTGACCGTCCTTGAGCTTCTCGGTCGGGCCATAACCCGGCACGCTGGCATCCGGCTCGGTCCCGGTGCGGCGCACACTGCCCACATGCCACAACTGTGGAACGATCTTGCCGCCTTCGGCATGCACCGCATCGACCACTTGCTTCCAGCCGGCGAGCGCTGCGTCGCCATAGAAGTGCGGCACGTTGGGATACCCATTGGAAGCCTTGTGCCCGACCGTCGTGCCTTCGGTGATGATCAGGCCAACCCCGGCCGCTGCGCGGCGACGGTAATATTCGATGACCTTGGCATTCGGCACGCCGCCCGGCGAAAAGGAACGGGTCATCGGCGCCATCACCACCCGGGTCGGCAGCTCGAACGTACCGAGTTGGAAAGGTTTGAACAGGGCTTTTACAGGCATGGGGCACTCCACGGGACAAAGTCGCAGGTCGATATGACGAGGATAATATGCAGCGCGGGGAGTGCTGGGTAGCACTATTGATTGGAGTGATTAAGGATTAAAAGGGTATTGAGTGAACTTGCGCAATACCTGTAGCGAGGGAGCCTGCTCCCTCGCTACAACGGTGAAGGATCAGCCCAGCGCCTTTTCAATCGCCTGGATCACCGCGGGGTCATCCGGTGCCGTGCGCGGCGAGAAGCGGGCCAGCACCCGGCCGTCCTTGCCGAGCAGAAACTTCTCGAAGTTCCAGGTAATGTCCCCGGGGAACTCGGCGCCCTCGCCCGCCAGCAGGCGGTAGAGTTGATGCCGGTCATGACCGTTCACCTCCAGCTTGCTGGACAGCGGAAACGTCACGCCATAATTGTTGCTGCAGAACGCCTGGATTTCCTGCTCGGTACCGGGCTCTTGCCCGGCGAACTGATTGCAAGGCAGGCCCAGGATGCTGAAGCCCCTGGATTTGTACTGCTGATAGAGATTTTCCAGCGCAGCGTACTGAGGCGTCAGGCCACATTTGGAGGCAACGTTGACCACCAGCACGACTTGCCCCTTGAAAGGCGCCAGAGGAAGCTCCTGACCATCCAAGGCTTTCAGTTTAAGGTCGTGAAAAGCACTCATGACGAACTCCAAGTTTGCAGATCTTCGAAACAACCATGGCAGGTAACCGATTAAAAAAGGCGCCCATGGCGCCTTTCCGGTTCACTTCAGCGTAGCGCAGAAATCAGTGGTGATGACCACCTTCGCCATGGACGTGACCATGGGCAACTTCTTCCTGGCTGGCATCACGGATGTCGACAACCTTGACCTTGAAGTTCAGGCGTTGGCCGGCCAGAGGATGGTTGCCGTCCACAGTGACGTCATCGCCGTCCAGGTCGCGGATGGTGACGATCTGCATCTGGCCATCCGGCGCCGACGCGTGGAACTGCATGCCCACTTCCAGCTCATCCACGCCTTCGAACATGCTGCGGCTCAGGGTGCTGACCAGTTCGGCAGAGTACTCGCCGTAGGCGTCTTCCGGTTCGACGGTCACGTTCAGCTCGTCACCGGTGGTTTTACCTTCCAGGGCTTTTTCCAGGCCCTGGATGATGTTGCCTGCGCCATGCAGGTAGACCAGCGGAGCGCCGCCGGCAGAGCTGTCGATGACCTCACCAGCGTCGTTGGTCAGGGTATAGTCGATGGAGACAGCCTTATTGGCGGCGATCAGCATGGGGCGAGACCTTTTGCATAAGAATGAAGAACGGACAAGTCTAAACAAGGATTTGCCCGAAAGCGAACGGAACCCTGACAAACGGGCTTGCTCACACAGACCGACGGTCACCGGTTTCCATCAGGACGAGGAGGGTCACTGGGTGGCCGAGCTGTCCTGCGGGCATACCCAGCACCTGCGCCACCAGCCCCCTTGGCAATCCCGGGCGTGGGTGCTGGATCCCACGCAACGTATTGAAAAAATAGGCCAGCCCTTTGATTGCGGCTGGTGTGCTCAGGCACCGGTTAGCGATAATCTTGGTGACTGAATGGATGGTAGACGGCTATACATAGGCCTCGCCTTTGCCATGCTCCCTTAGAGAATCCGCATGCAAACTTTTTTTATCGCGCCCACCGATTTTGGTGTGGGCCTGACCTCCATCAGCCTCGGGCTGGTGCGCACCCTTGAACGGGCCGGGCTGAAGGTCGGATTTTTCAAACCCATCGCCCAACCTCATCCCGGCGATACCGGCCCGGAACGCTCAACCGAACTGGTGGCCCGCACCCACGGCCTCAAGCCGCCTCAGCCGCTGGGCCTGGCTCACGTCGAGCGCATGCTCGGCGACGGCCAGCTCGATGAACTGCTGGAAGAAATCATTACGCTTTACCAGCAGGCGGCCATCGGCAAGGACGTACTGGTGGTCGAAGGCATGGTCCCGACCCGCAACGCCAGTTATGCCGCCCGGGTCAACCTGCACCTGGCCAAGAGCCTGGACGCCGAGGTGATCCTGGTGTCGGCGCCGGAAAACGAAGTGCTGACCGAGCTTTCCGGGCGGGTTGAGTTGCAGGCGCAATTGTTCGGCGGACCGAAAGACCCGAAAGTCCTCGGCGTGATCCTCAACAAGGTCCGTACCGACGAAAGCATGGAAGCGTTTTCCGCCCGGCTCAAGGAGCACTCGCCCTTGCTGCGCAGCGGCGACTTCCGCCTGCTGGGATGCATCCCCTTCCGGCCCGAACTCAACGCCCCGCGTACCCGCGACGTGGCCGATTTGATGGGCGCCCAGGTGCTCAATGCCGGCGATTACGAAAGCCGGCGCATGAGCAACATCATCATTTGCGCCCGCACCATGCGCAACACTGTGGAACTGCTCAAGCCCGGTGTGCTGGTGGTGACCCCCGGCGATCGCGACGACATCATCCTGGCCGTGAGCCTGGCCGCCATCAACGGCGTACCGCTGGCCGGTCTGCTGCTGACCAGCGATACCCTTCCCGACCCACGCATCATGGAGCTGTGCCGTGGCGCCCTGCAGGCGGGCCTGCCGGTACTGTCAGTGAGCACGGGCTCCTATGACACCGCCAACCTGCTTAATGGGTTGAACAAGGAAATCCCGATCGACGACCGCGAACGTGCGGAGATCATCACCGATTTCGTCGCCAGCCACCTGGACGCCCAGTGGCTGCACCAGCGCTGCGGTACGCCGCGGGAGATGCGCCTGTCACCGGCGGTGTTCCGCTATCAATTGATCCAGCGCGCCCAGGCCGCCAACAAGCGCATTGTCCTGCCGGAAGGCAGCGAACCGCTGACGGTCCAGGCTGCCGCCATTTGCCAGGCCCGCGGCATCGCCCGCTGCGTACTGCTGGCCAAACCGGCCGACGTCGAGGCCGTGGCCCGGGCCCAGGGCATCGAACTGCCGCCAGGACTGGAGGTTCTCGACCCGGACTCGATCCGCGAGCGTTACGTCGAACCGATGGTGCGGTTGCGCAAGAGCAAAAGCCTGAATGCCCCGATGGCCGAGCAGCAACTGGAAGACACCGTGGTGATCGGCACGATGATGCTGGCGCTGGACGAAGTCGACGGTCTGGTGTCCGGCGTTGTCCACTCCACCGCCAACACCATCCGTCCGGCCCTGCAGTTGATCAAGACGGCGCCGGGCTGCTCCCTGGTGTCATCGGTGTTCTTCATGCTGTTTCCCGAGGAAGTGCTGGTCTACGGCGACTGCGTGATGAACCCGCACCCCAGCGCGGCGGAGCTGGCGGAGATTGCCCTGCAAAGCGCCGACTCGGCTGCCGCGTTCGGTATCACGCCACGGGTGGCGATGCTCAGCTATTCCAGCGGTGAATCGGCCAGCGGAGAGGAAGTAGAGAAAGTCCGCGAAGCCACCCTGCTGGCCCACGAAGCGCAGCAAGGCTTGCTGATCGACGGCCCGCTGCAATACGACGCCGCCGCCAACGAAACCGTGGCACGACAACTGGCGCCCAACAGCCAGGTGGCCGGTCGGGCGACGGTGTTCATCTTTCCGGATCTGAACACCGGCAACACCACCCACAAGGCCGTCCAACGCAGTGCCGATTGCGTCAGCCTCGGGCCGATGCTCCAGGGCCTGCGCAAACCGGTGAACGACTTGCCCCGTGGCGCCCAGGTCGATGACATCGTGTACACCATCGCCCTCACCGCGATCCAAGCCGCCAACCGACCCATGGATATTTAAATGCTGGACTTCCTGCCTGCCCCGGCGCGAGGCGTCATCGCTTCGCTGCTGTTGGCGCTCAATACCATTGCCTGCTGTACGCCGCTGTTCATCGTGGCGATCTTCAAGCTCCTGCTGCCCTTCCCCGCCGCCCAACGCTTCACCGACTGGCTCATGAGCCACATCCATGAAACCTGGATCAGCAACAACAAGGCCTGGATGAACCTGCTGCGCCGCACCCGCTGGCACCTCAGCGGCCTGGAAGGCCTGGACTACCAACACTCGTACCTGATCACCAGCAACCACCAGAGTTGGGTCGACATCATGGTGTTGCAGTACGTGCTCAATCGCCGCGTCCGCCCGCTGAAGTTCTTTCTCAAGCAGGAGCTGATCTGGGTACCGGTGATCGGCCTGGCCTGGTGGGCGCTGGGGTTCCCGTTCATGAAGCGCTACTCCAAGGCCTATCTGGAAAAGTATCCGGAAAAAAGAGGCAAGGACCTGGAAACCACCCGCAAGACCTGCGCGAAGTTTCGCAACAACCCGGTGGGCATTTTCAATTTCGCCGAAGGCACACGCTTCACCGAAGGCAAGCATGCCCAGCAGCAGTCACCGTTTCGCTATCTGCTCAAGCCCAAGGCCGGCGGCATCGCGTTTGTGCTCGATGCCATGGGTGAACAGTTGGAATCGATTATCAACGTGACCATCCACTACCCTGGCGGTCGTCCGGGGTATTGGGACTTGCTGTGTGGCAAGGTTGATGAAGTGGTCGTGCACTTCCAGGAACTGACGATCCCGCCGCAATTCGTCGGGAAGAACTACGACCAGGACGGCGCCTATCGCCTGGAGTTCCAGGGCTGGATCAACCAGCTGTGGCAGGACAAGGATGCGCTGCTGGAGCAGATGCATCGCGAGTACCCAATGCGCCGCTGATCCCTTGTGGGAGCGAGCCTGCTCGCGATGGCGGTGCATCAGCTTGCAAAGATTTAGACTGACCCACCGCCATCGCGAGCAGGCTCGCCCCCACAGTTGACCCTGTTGGATTCAGACAATGAAAAAGCCCGCCGATGATCACTCATCGGCGGGCTTTTTCATTGCCAGAAGCGCTTAGATCGCGCCGCGACCGCGCAGCAGATCCAGCACCTGCTTGACGCTCTCTTCCAGTGTCAGCGACTGGGTATCGATCACCAGATCGGCGTCCAGCGGCACGTCATACGGGAAGGACTCGCCCGGGATGTTGTCGCCAGCAGCGGCGTACAGCCCTTGCGGATCACGCTGGGCACACACCGCAGGCGAGGCCTGGACGTAGACCGTCAGCAAACGCTCCCTGCCGATCAGGTCCTTGGCCTGCTCACGCCCTTCGGCGCTCGGTGCAACGAATGCCGCCAGAGTCAGCAGACCGGCTTCGTTGAACTGACGGGCCACATGAGCCGCACGGCGCCAATTTTCGGTGCGCCCGGCACGGTCTTGCGGCAAGCCCTTGTTCAGGTCATGGCGCAGGTTCTGGCCATCGAGGACGAAGACCGCACGGCCCATGTCGAACAGCTTGCGCTCCACGGCGTAAGCCAGTGTGCTCTTGCCGGCGCCCGAAAGACCGCTGAACAGCACCGTTGCCGGCTGCTGGCCGAAGCGCTGGGTGCGTTCTTCCACCGACACATGGGCGAGCTTGCCGTGGTGGGTGCTGCTGCCGTGAGCCAGCGGCTGGGCGACGATCATGCCGGCGCCGACGGTGCCATTGGTCAGGCGATCGATGACGATGAACGCGCCGGTGGTGCGATTGCTCTCGTAACCGTCGAGGGCGATCGGCGCATCCAGGGCAATCTTCACCTTGCCAATTTCGTTGAGCTGCAACGCACTGGCCGGACCCTCTTCGAGGGTGTTCACGTCGACCCGGTTGACGATGCTGGCAATGGAGCCTGGCACGTAGCTGGTCGCACGCTTGATGTCGTATTTCTTGCCCGGCAGCATCGGCTCCTCGGCCATCCACACCAGCATCGCTTCGAAGCTGTCGGTGACCGGCGGGACGTTGTCGGCATGCACCAACAGGTCGCCCCGGGAGATGTCGATCTCGTCTTCCATGGTCAGGGTCACGGCCTGGCCCGGACCTGCCTGCTCCAGCTCACCTTCGAAGGTGACGATGGATTTGACGCGGCTGCTCTTGCCCGATGGCAACACCACCACTTCGTCGCCCTTGTGCACGATGCCGCTGGCCAGGGTGCCGGCGAAACCGCGGAAGTTCAGGTTCGGACGGTTGACGTACTGCACCGGGAAACGCAGGTCGGTGAAGTTGCGGTCGCCCGCCACTTCCACGGTCTCGAGGATTTCCATCAACGACTGGCCGGTGTACCACGGCGAGCGCTCGGACTTGTTCACCACGTTGTCGCCCTTGAGGGCCGACATCGGCACGAAGTGCATGCTCGACGGCTTCATCTTCAGGCCTTCGGCGAACTTCAGGTAGTCGGCCTTGATCGACTCGAATACACCCTGGTCGAAGTCCTTGAGGTCCATCTTGTTGATGGCCACGACGATGTGCTTGATGCCCAGCAACGAGGCAATGAAACTGTGGCGACGGGTCTGGGTCTGCACGCCGTAGCGGGCGTCCACCAGGATGATCGCCAGGTCACAGGTGGAGGCACCAGTGGCCATGTTGCGGGTGTACTGCTCATGGCCGGGGGTGTCGGCGATGATGAACTTGCGCTTGGCGGTGGAGAAATAGCGGTACGCGACATCGATGGTGATGCCCTGCTCGCGCTCGGCCTGCAGGCCGTCGACCAGCAACGCCAGGTCGATGTCGTCACCGGTGGTGCCGACTTTCTTCGAATCGCGGGTAATGGCTTCCAGGTGATCCTCGTAGATCATCTTGGAGTCGTGCAGCAGGCGCCCGATCAGGGTGCTCTTGCCGTCGTCGACGTTACCGCAGGTCAAAAAGCGCAGCAGCTCCTTGCGCTCGTGCTGGCCCAGGTAGGCGAGGATGTCCTCGCTGATCAAATCAGATTGATGCGACATGACAGCCCCTTAGAAATAACCTTGACGTTTTTTATCTTCCATCGAGCCTGCGCCATCGTGGTCGATGACCCGGCCCTGGCGCTCGGAAGTTCGCGTCAGGAGCATTTCCTGGATGATGTCCGTCAGGCTTTCGGCCTCGGACTCCACCGCGCCCGTCAACGGGTAGCAGCCAAGGGTACGGAAACGCACTTTCTTCTTGACGATGCGGGCCTTCTCTTCCTCGGACAGGTGCTCGAGGATGCGCTCGTCGTCGATCATGATCAGCGTGCCGTTCTTCTCGATCACTTCGCGCTCGGCGGCGAAGTACAACGGCACGATTGGAATGCCTTCGAGGTAGATGTACTGCCAGATGTCCAGCTCGGTCCAGTTCGACAACGGGAAGACCCGGATCGACTCGCCCTTGTTGACCTTGCCGTTGTAGACGTTCCACAGTTCCGGGCGCTGGTTTTTCGGGTCCCAGCGGTGCTTGCTGTCGCGGAACGAGTAGACGCGTTCCTTGGCACGGGACTTCTCTTCATCGCGGCGGGCACCGCCGAACGCTGCGTCGAAACCATGCTTGTCCAGGGCCTGCTTCAGGCCTTCGGTCTTCATGATGTCGGTGTGCTTGGCACTGCCGTGGGTGAAGGGGTTGATGCCCTGCGCTACGCCATCCGGGTTCACGTGAGTGATCAGGTCCAAGCCCATTTCCTCGACCATGCGATCGCGGAACTTGTACATTTCCTGGAATTTCCAGCGCGTGTCGACATGCATCACCGGAAACGGCAGCTTGCCGGGGAAGAACGCCTTGCGCGCCAGGTGCAGCATCACGGCGGAGTCTTTACCGATGGAGTACAGCATCACCGGGTTGTCGAACTCGGCGGCCACCTCGCGGATGATGTGGATGCTTTCCGCCTCCAGCTGTTTCAGATGCGTCAGTTTGTCGACCATGGCTACTCACGAAAACTTTCTTATGAACGGCCAGCGGGCCGTGTTCGAGCGAAGAATCCTAGCACAGCGACCTCTTCTAATCAGGGCGCCAACTAGATCGAAACAGCATATGGATATGCCTGGTGGTTCGGGCTTCACAACGCCCTCTGTGGGAGCGAGCCTGCTCGCGATAGCGGTGGATCAGTCGACACTCGGCTGGCTGACGGATCGCATCGCGAGCAGGCTCGCTCCCACAGGGATCCAATTGCATCAAATCGGATTCGGGCAATCGATGAAGATGTGCTCCAGGGCAAAGCGTCGCGCCAGATAATCGCCCAGCGCCTGTACACCATAGCGTTCGGTCGCATGATGGCCGGCGGCAATGAAGCTGATGCCGTTTTCCCGGGCGCTGTGGTAGGTCTGTTCCGATGCTTCGCCGCTGAGGTACAAGTCGACCCCGGCCGCCACCGCCTGGTCGATATAACCCTGGCCCCCCCGGTGCACCAGCCGACCCGGCGGATCATCTGCTCGCCTTCGATCAGCAACGGCTCACGGCCCATGACTTCCTGGACCTTGCGGGCGAAGTCCCGAGGCGTCATCGGTTCGGACAAGGAGCCGACCAGGCCGACGATCTTGGGGTTTTCCGGGTCCAGCGGTCCTTCGACGGTGATGTCCAACTGGCGGGCCAGTTGCACGTTATTGCCGACCTCAGGGTGCAGGTCCAGCGGCAGATGGTAAGCCAGCAGGCTGATATCGTGCTTGAGCAGGGTTTTCAGGCGACGCTGCTTCATGCCGGTGATGCAAGGGCTCTCGCCCTTCCAGAAGTAACCGTGGTGCACCAGCACCAGGTCGGCATCGGCCTCCACGGCGGCGTCGAGCAACGCCTGGCTGGCGGTCACGCCGCTGACGATGCGCATCACCTGGGGTGCACCTTCGACCTGCAGTCCGTTGGGGCAGTAATCGGCAATCCGGCTGCTTGCCAGGTAACGGTCCGCTTCTTCAACCAGGGTGCTCAGGGCTACGGCCATGAAAAGACTCCTAAATATCCCGTTCCGAGGCGCGCGCGGCCTCGTATAATGCGCGACATTATGGGCGGTCTCATTCCGCCTGCAACTCTTGTAGGACGTGATAGATGCTCAAGGCGCTGCGTTTTTCCGGCTGGCCGCTGTTGGTCGGCGTGCTCGTCGCACTACTGATTATCCAGCGTTACCCCGAATGGGTTGGCCTGCCGAGCCTCGATGTCAATCTGCAGCAGGCGCCGCAGAGCAAGGCACTGTTGCAAGGGCCCGTCTCCTACGCCGATGCCGTGACCATCGCCGCACCGGCCGTGGTCAACCTGTACACCACCAAAGTCATCAACAAACCCAGTCATCCCTTGTTCGAGGACCCGCAATTCCGGCGCTTCTTCGGCGACAACTCGCCCAAGCAGAAACGCATGGAGTCGAGCCTGGGGTCGGGCGTGATCATGAGCCCGGAAGGCTACCTGCTGACCAACAACCACGTCACCAGCGGTGCCGACCAGATCGTGGTAGCCCTGAAGGATGGCCGCGAAACCCTGGCCCGGGTGATCGGCAGCGACCCGGAAACCGACCTCGCGGTACTGAAGATCGACCTCAAGAATCTGCCGGCGATTACCATCGGCCGCTCCGACAGCATCCGCATCGGTGACGTCGCCCTCGCCATCGGCAACCCCTTCGGCGTCGGCCAGACCGTGACCATGGGCATCATCAGTGCCACCGGGCGAAACCAGTTGGGTTTGAACAACTACGAAGACTTCATCCAGACCGATGCCGCGATCAACCCCGGCAACTCCGGCGGCGCACTGGTGGATGCCAATGGCAACCTCACCGGGATCAACACGGCGATCTTCTCCAAGTCCGGCGGCAGCCAGGGCATCGGTTTCGCCATCCCGGTGAAACTGGCGATGGAAGTGATGAAGTCCATCATCGAACATGGCCAGGTGATTCGTGGCTGGCTGGGCATCGAAGTGCAGCCACTGACCCAGGAGCTGGCAGAGTCCTTCGGTTTGTCCGGACGGCCTGGCATCGTGGTGGCGGGGATTTTCCGCGATGGCCCGGCCCAGAAGGCCGGCCTGCAGTTGGGTGATGTGATCCTGAGCATCGACGGCGAACCGGCCGGCGATGGCCGTCGCTCGATGAACCAGGTCGCGCGTATCAAACCCACCGACAAAGTCACCATCCAGGTGATGCGCAACGGCAAGGAGCTCAAGCTCACCGCCGAAATCGGCCTGCGCCCACCGCCCGCGCCTGTAGCGGTCAAGGAAGAGCAGTAACCGGCTCACCCCCCTGTGGCGAGGGGATTTATCCCCGCTGGGCTGCGGAGCAGCCCTAAAAGCTGCTGACTCGGCGTGTCAGACAGATTGAGTGCTCCGGGTTGGGGCTGCTCCGCAGCCCAGCGGGGATAAATCCCCTCGCCACAAAAGCCTGACTGTCTGAAAATTTAATGAGAAGCCACAGATAGCATAAATTCTCATTGGTAGTGTTATATTGTTTCAATTGTGCAAATTGGAACAACATAACATGTCATCTCTAAAACGGATTTCCCTCGCCAGCCTGGCCTTGGGTCTGCTGGGCGACCCGGCCTTTGCCGAGGAAACCCAGCCCCTGGAACTGGAGGCCACCAGCGTTACGGCCGACTACGAATCCCCCACCGGGCCGGTGAAGGGCTATCGCGCTTCCCGCTCCGCCAGCGCGACCAAAACCGACACGGCCCTGCGAGACATCCCTCAGGCGATCAGCGTAATCCCGGCTGATGTCCTCAAGGATCTGGGCAGCACCCGCGTCGAACGAGCGCTGGAATTTGCCGGCGGCGTATCGAAGCAGAACAATTTCGGCGGCCTGACGCTCTACGAATACAGCGTGCGCGGCTTCACGACGTCGGAGTTCTACAAAGACGGCTTCAGCGCGAACCGCGGCTACCCAAGCACGCCGGACACCGCCAACATCGAACGCATCGAAGTATTGAAGGGGCCAGCGGCCAGCCTCTATGGACGCGGCGATCCAGGGGGCACGGTCAACATCGTCACCAAGAAACCCCAGCCCGAAGCTTTCACCACCCTGCAAACCAGTGCCGGCAGCTGGGATCGCTACCGCACCGCGCTGGACGTCAATACACCACTGGACGCCGAAGGCACCCTGCTGTCGAGGGTAAACCTGGCGGTGGAAGACAATCACAGCTTTCGCGATCACGTCGACAGCCAGCGGGTATTCGTGGCGCCTTCCATCAGCTGGCAACTGAGTCCCGACACACGCCTGCTGGTGGAGAGTGAAATCGTGCGACACAGCTCGACATTCGATCGGGGCATCGTCGCGCCAAACAATCGCTGGAGCGGCATGTCCCGCTCGACCTTCCTGGGCGAACCCAACGACGGTGACATCGACAACCACAACAACATGCTCCAGGTCGCCCTTGAGCATCAGCTCAACGATACCTGGCAACTGCGCCTGGCCAGTCATTACAAGCAAGGCGAACTCTGGGGCTTCGCCTCCGAAGCGCGTCCGCTGAATACCGACGGCCATACCGTCAACCGCCGTTACCGCGAACGCGACAACGATTGGCATGACAGCATCACTCAACTGGAACTGCGCGGCCTGTTCGACTGGGGGCCATGGCAGCACGAACTGCTGATCGGCAGTGAATACGAGGACTATCGCAAGAACGAACGCGTCACCACCCTCAACGGCGGCGCCTATCCCATCGACATCTATCAGCCCATCTACGGCCAACCCAAACCCGACGGGCTGCGCACCGGCACGGATTTCTTCGAGCATGTCCAAAGCCGTGCATTGAATCTTCAGGACCAGATCGTCTTCACCGAAAAGCTGCGGGGCATGCTCGGTGTGCGCTACGAGCATTTCGAGCAGCGCATCGATGATCACACCACCCAGCTCATCAACCGCCAACGCCACGATGCCCTGACGCAACGGGCTGGCCTGCTGTACCAACTGACGCCTGAAGTCGGACTGTTCGCCAACGGCTCCACCTCGTTCAAGCCCAACAACGGCCTGGACGCTGGCGGCAAGACCTTCGACCCGGAGGAAGGCGTCGGCTATGAAGCCGGGATCAAGAGCGAGCTGTTCGACCATCGCCTGAGCACCACCCTGGCGGCGTTCCATATAGAGAAGGAAAACGTCCTGGCGCTGGACCCTGACACCAACACCAACCGCGCCATGGGCAAGGCCCGCAGCCAGGGGATCGATCTGCAGATCAGCGGTCAGTTGTCCGACGCCATCCGCGTGATCGGGGCCTTTGCCTACATCGATGCAGAAGTGACCGAAGGTGACAAAGAGATCCCCACCGGCAGCCGGATCCTGGGCGTTGCCAAGCGTAGCGGCAGCCTGCTGGGTGTCTATGAATTCCAGGACGGGCACCTGCGCGGCTCGGATGTCGGCGCGGCATTCACTTACGTAGGGGACCGTTCGGGCGAAGCCGGCAAGGACTTCGAGCTGCCGGCTTACCACACCGTGGATCTGCTGGCTCATTACAAGGCCAGTGAGAACGTCACCGTGGGCCTGAACCTGAACAACGTCTTCGATGAGAAATACTACGAACGCTCCTACAGCAACTACTGGGTCAATCCCGGCGAGCCGCGCAACTTCACCGTCAGCCTCACCCTCGATCTATAAAAAAGGAAAATCGGCATGAAATCCTCCAAGACACTCGCCCTTCTCGGTCTGTTCCTGGCGACACAAGCCTCGGCCCACGGTTTGTGGACCGAACAACGGCGCGGCAACATTGAGGTGATCTACGGCCACGGCGCCGAGGACAACGCGTTCAAGGCACAGAAAATCAGCGGCGCCTGGGCCTATGACCTGGGCGGCAAGATGATCCCCGTCACCGTGCAACGCCTGCCCGACCATGCTCGCCTGCAACCGCTCAAGCCACCAGCCGTGCTCGCGGTGGCGCTGGACAACGGCATGTGGTCCCAGACCGCCGACAAGAAGTGGATCAACGAAGGCCGCAGCAAAGTACCCGGCGCGATCGAGTCGACCCACACCTTCAAATACAGTCTGGCGATCTATGAGCCCGGAGCGAAGCTGCCAAAGCTTGAGCCGATCAAGTTCGTGATCCTGCCGGACGTCGACCCGCTGACCGTAGGTCCCGGCCAATCATTGCCGGTACGGGTCCTGCTGGATGGCAAGCCCGCGGCCGGGGTAAAACTGGTGGGCGATTACCGCAGCGCGCCGAACACCGTCTCCACTGAAACCGATGCTGACGGTCGGGCCCAGGTGTTGGTGCGCAATGAAGGCTTGAACGTCATCGCCGCGCAAATGGAAATACCGCTCAAGGATGACAAGGACGTGGCCACCCGTGGTGTGTTTACTTCGCTTACATTCCTTGGCGAGCCGCATCACGAATAAAGCATCTGAATGCACAGAACACACCTGTGGGAGCGAGCTTGCTCGCGATAGCGTAGTGTCAGTCGATAGTCATTTTGAATGTCAGACCGCATTCGCGGGCAAGCCCGCTCCCACAGGGGCCCCGCGATACCACTGTGGGAGCAAGGCTTGCCCGCGATAGCGCCGAATCAGTCGACATTTGAGTCACTGCCCCACCGCCATCGCGGGCAAGCCTTGCTCCCACAGAGGGTTTCCTACAGTTCAGCGCAGAGCTTTAGAGTTCGCCCAGGGCGTCGATCAGCGCCTGGTTCTGCTCCGGTGTGCCAATGCTGATCCGCAAGAACTGGGCAATCCGCTCCTGTTTGAAGTGCCGCACGATCACGCCCTGTTCTCGCAGCTTCGCCGCCAACCCCGCCGCATCATGCCGGGGGTGACGGGCGAAGATGAAGTTGGCCGCCGAAGGCAACACTTCAAAGCCCTTGGCCTCCAGTTGCGCCACCACCCACTCGCGGTGCTCGATGACCAACCGGCAGGTTTTCTGGAAATACTCGCGGTCGTCGAACGCCGCCGCGCCGCCCACGTTTGCCAGGCGATCCAGGGGGTAGGAGTTGAAGCTGTTCTTGATCCGCTCCAGTGCTTCGATCAGGTCCGGATGGCCCACCGCCAAGCCCACTCGCAACCCCGCCAGCGAGCGGGACTTGGACAAGGTCTGAGTGACCAGCAGATTAGGATAGCGGTCCACCAGGCTGATGGCCGTCTCGCCACCGAAGTCGATATAGGCTTCATCGACCACCACCACCGAATCCGGGCTGGCCTTGAGCATCTGCTCCACCGCGTCCAGCGCCAGCAGGCAGCCGGTCGGAGCGTTCGGGTTGGGGAAAATGATCCCGCCGTTCGGCTTGGCATAGTCCGCCGGATCGATCCTGAACTGCTCGTCCAGCGGTACCGCATCGAACGGGATGCCGTACAACCCGCAATACACCGGATAGAAGCTGTAGCTGATATCCGGGAACAGGATCGGCTGGTCGTGTTGCAACAGGCCGTGAAAAATGTGCGCCAGCACTTCATCCGAACCGTTACCGAGGAACACCTGGTTGGCCTGCACGCCGTAGTAGCCGGCCACGGCGCTCTTGAGCAGATCGCTGTTGGGGTCCGGGTACAGACGCAGATTGTCATTGAGCTCGGTCTGCATCGCAGCAAGAGCCTTGGGCGATGGGCCGTAGGGGTTCTCGTTGGTGTTGAGCTTGACCAGGCGGGTCAGCTTCGGTTGTTCGCCCGGCACATAGGGCACCAGGTTCTTGACGAACGGGCTCCAGAATTTACTCATTTCAATTTCCCTGCCCGTCAATGGAGGACTCATCAAGAATTCGATACTCGGCGCTGCGCGCATGGGCGCTCAGTGACTCGCCACGGGCCAGCACCGAAGCCGTCTTGCCCAGTTCGGATGCACCCTGCTCGGAGCAGAAGATGATCGACGAACGTTTCTGGAAGTCATACACCCCCAGCGGCGACGAGAAACGCGCGGTGCCGGAAGTCGGCAACACGTGGTTGGGTCCTGCACAGTAGTCACCCAGGGCCTCGCTGGTGTGGCGGCCCATGAAGATCGCACCGGCATGACGGATCTGCGGCAACCAGGCCTGCGGATCGGCGACCGACAACTCCAGGTGTTCCGGCGCGATGCGGTTCGCGACCTCGATCGCCTGTTCCATGTCATCGACCTTGATCAGTGCCCCACGGCCATTGATCGAGGTGTTGATGATTTCGGCACGGTCCATGGTCGGCAACAGCTTGTCGATACTGGCCGCGACCTTGTCGAGGAAGTCGGCATCCGGGCTGACCAGGATCGCCTGAGCGTCTTCGTCGTGCTCGGCCTGGGAAAACAGGTCCATGGCAATCCAGTCCGGATCGGTCTGGCCGTCGCACACCACGAGGATTTCCGAAGGGCCGGCGATCATGTCGATACCGACCTGGCCGAACACGTGGCGCTTGGCGGTGGCGACATAGATGTTGCCCGGCCCGACCACCTTGTCGACCCTCGGCACGCTCTCGGTGCCATAGGCCAATGCAGCCACGGCCTGGGCACCGCCGATGGTGAACACCCGGTCCACCCCAGCGATGCAGGCAGCGGCCAGCACCAGTTCGTTGATTTCACCCCGGGGGGTTGGCACGACCATGACCACTTCGGTCACGCCAGCAACCTTGGCCGGGATGGCATTCATCAGCACCGAGGAGGGATAGGACGCCTTGCCGCCCGGCACGTACAGGCCGGCGCGGTCCAGCGGCGTTACCTTCTGGCCCAGCACCGTGCCGTCGGCTTCGGTGTAGCTCCAGGAGTCCTGTTTCTGTTTTTCGTGATAGCTGCGCACCCGGGAGGCGGCTTTTTCCAGGGCTTCGCGCTGGGGCACGGTGATCCGGGTCAGGGCCAGCTCCAGGCGCTCGCGTGGCAGGATCAGGTCGGCCATGGACGCCGCTTGCAGGCCATCGAACTTCTGGGTGAATTCCACCAGGGCAGCATCGCCACGCTCGCGCACGGCCTTGATAATGTCCAGCACCCGCTGATTGACCGAGTCGTCAGACACACTTTCCCAGCTCAGCAGATGATCCAGATGATGCGCGAAATCCGGATCGGCAGCGTTGAGTCGGCGAATCGAGGTGGGAGCGGTCATAGCGAGGGCCTCATTAATGGCAAATGCTCAGGCGCCCTAAGCTACCAGTCCATTCGCGTGGGCACCTGAGAAAATTGGCTATGACGCGGATAGACGGACGCAACCAGAGGTCGCGCGGGTGTATCAGCCGTGGTGTCGAGATTCCACTGCCTTGCGCAGGGTATCGATCAGAGCCTGGATGCGGGCGTGTTGCATTTTCATCGACGCCTTGTTGACGATCAGCCGGGAGGTGATGTCCGCGATGAAATCCTGGGGTTCCAGGCCATTGGCCCGCAGGGTATTGCCGGTGTCGACGACGTCGATGATCTTGTCCGCCAGGCCGATCAGCGGCGCCAGCTCCATCGAACCGTACAACTTGATGATATCGACCTGGCGACCCTGCTCGGCATAGTAACGCTTGGCAATGTTGACGAACTTGGTCGCCACACGCAGGCGTCCCTTGGGCTCCGGCGCACCGACCTTGCCGGCGGTCATCAGCTTGCACCGGGCGATCCGCAGGTCCAGGGGCTCATACAAGCCCTGGCCGCCGTATTCCATCAGTACGTCCTTACCGGCAACGCCGAGGTCGGCGGCGCCATGCTCCACATAAGTCGGCACATCGGTGGCACGCACGATCAGCAGGCGCACATCGGCCTGGGTCGTGGGGATGATCAGCTTGCGGCTCTTGTCCGGATTCTCGGTCGGCACGATGCCCGCTTCAGCCAGAAGCGGCAGGGTGTCGTCAAGGATGCGGCCCTTGGACAGTGCGATGGTCAACATGGGAACGTCAGTCCTTATCAAGGTACACATGCCCGGTCGCAAGCGGCGCCGGACACACATCGAGGGTGGACCACCCTCGATTTGAAACGAAATCCAGGCACATCCTTGTGCCCATGCAGCCGGAACTAGCCTGGTACGCGGCGGATCTTGGCGCCGAGCATCTGCAGTTTTTCTTCGATGCACTCGTAGCCACGGTCGATGTGGTAGATGCGATCGATCAGGGTATCGCCTTCGGCAATCAGGGCCGAAATCACCAGGCTGGCCGAGGCCCGCAGGTCGGTGGCCATCACTGGCGCGCCCTTGAGTTTCTCGGCGCCGGTGACGATGGCGGTGTTGCCTTCGACCTGGATCTTGGCGCCCATGCGGTGCAGTTCGTAGACGTGCATGAAACGGTTTTCGAAGATCGTCTCGATCACCGCGCCGGTGCCTTCGGCAATGGCATTGAGGGAGATGAACTGTGCCTGCATGTCCGTCGGGAACGCCGGGTATGGCGCGGTCCGCACATTGACGGCCTTGGGCCGCTTGCCGTGCATGTTCACTTCGATCCAGTCTTCGCCGCAGGTGACTTCAGCACCGGCTTCCTTGAGTTTCTCCAGGACGGCTTCAAGGATGGTCGGATCGGTGTCCTTGACCTTGACGCGACCGCCGGTGACGGCAGCGGCAACCAGGTAGGTACCGGTTTCGATCCGGTCCGGCATCACTTTGTAGGTGGCCGAATGCAGGCGCTCGACGCCATCGATGGTGATGGTGTCGGTACCCGCACCACTGATCTTGGCGCCCATGGCGATCAGGAAGTTCGCCAGGTCCACCACTTCAGGCTCGCGAGCAGCGTTCTGCAGCACGCTGCGGCCCTTGGCCAGTGCAGCGGCCATCATGATGTTCTCGGTGCCGGTCACGCTGACGGTATCGAAGAAGAAATGCGCACCACGCAGGCCGCCTTCAGGGGCCTTGGCCTTGATGTAGCCGCCTTCGACGTCGATGACCGCGCCCATGGCTTCCAGGCCACGGATGTGCAGGTCCACCGGACGCGAGCCAATGGCGCAACCGCCAGGCAACGCGACTTCGGCTTCACCGAAACGGGCAACCATGGGGCCCAGCACCAGGATCGACGCACGCATGGTTTTCACCAGCTCGTACGGGGCGACCAGGGTCTTGATGGTGCGTGGATCGATCTCGACGCTGAGCTTCTCGTCGATGACAGGTTCGATGCCCATGCGGCCGAACAGCTCGATCATCGTGGTGATGTCATGCAGGTGCGGCAGGTTGGCCACGGTCACCGGGCCATCGCACAGCAGGGTCGCGGCCAGGATTGGCAGGGCGGAGTTCTTTGCCCCGGAAATACGGATTTCGCCATCAAGACGAACGCCGCCGGTAATAATCAGTTTATCCATAAGAATCTCGAGGCCCTTGGGCTCAGGTGCGCTCGGCCCAGGCCGCGCTGCTGAAAAATTTCATCGTGACCGCGTGGATGCTGCCATCGGCAATCCATGGGTTCAAATGGGCATAGATGCTCTGCTGACGCTTCACTGGGCTCAACGCCACCAGTTCATCGCTGATCACGTTCAGCTGGAAGTTACAGCCTTCGCCTTCAACTTCCACCTTCGTACCAGGCAGCTTTCCTTCAAGGAAGCTCTTCACTTCTACAGCCTGCATGCTCAACCTCAATCGGCGCCCTGTGCGCGCGGGTCGCACATCATACAAAAAAGCCCCGCGCCTGCGAACCCCGCGAAGCAGGACTCTGACGGGGGGACTTTTCCGGCGATGTGGGTCAGGATTGCGCCAACAGCTCGGTCAGTTCGCTGACCTGGGCTATTTCGCGCATGTCTTCGGGCATCCCACGGATGCTCCACGTTTTGCCGGCCGCCTTGGCGTCCCGCATGAAGCACAGCAACAGCGACAAGCCGACACTGCTGGATTTCTGCACCGCCGAGCAGTCAATGACCAGCTCGGCCGCACTGACGGATTTGATCAGCGCCTGGCCCTGCTTGCGCAGGGCAGGACCGGTGCGGTAGTCCAGTACACCACTGAGCAACAACTCGCCGGCGTCGCCCAGACGAATGGCCGACTCACTCACCGACTCGATCATTGTTCCTGCTTCTCTTTGGCTTGCTCGGTCACTTCCTTGGCCTTGGCGACTTCGCCGGCCCAGCCATCGATGGTCTTGTCCAGGTCATTGCCATTGCGCTGCATCGCATCGGCGAACTGGTCGCGGAACAACTTGCCGATGTTGATGCCGTTGATGATCACGTTGCGCACCCTCCATTCGCCGTTCAGCTGTTCGAGCGTGTAGGAAACCGGATAGATCGCACCGTTGTTACCCTTGACCTGCATGTCGACGCTGGTACGGGTACCGCTTTCATCCTTGGCCGGCCCAACGGTGATGCCCTGGTTGTTGTATTCGAGCAAGGCGTTGCCGTAGAACTGCATCAGGCTGCGCTTGAAGTTTTCCTGGAAGCGGGTCATCTGCGCAGGAGTGGCCTTGCGCGAGTACTTGACCGTCATGATGCTGCGGGAGATGCCATCGGCGTCCACCACCGGACCGACAATGCCGTTCAGCGCATCATAGAATGCGCCCGGGTCCTGTTTGTATTTCTCTTTGTTGGCGGCAAGGTCTGCCAGCAGCCGGGTCGTGGTGTCCTGGATGATGTCATGCGCGGAAGGCGCCGCCAGGGCATTGGTCATCAGCGGCAGGGCTGCCAGCAGGACCAACAGGCTGCGTCGCAAGATAGAGATCATCGAAAAGCTCCTCATTTGGCGTCTTTGCTAACGGTATTGAGCAGAAATTTCCCGATCAGGTCCTCGAGTACCAGCGACGACTGCGTGTCATGGATGGTCCCACCATCCTTGAGCAGGGTTTCCTCCCCGCCTACGCTGATACCGATGTATTTCTCACCCAGCAGCCCCGCCGTCAGGATAGATGCAGTGGAATCAGTCGGCAGGTTATCCACGCGCTTCTCCAGCTGCAGCGTCACCCGTCCGGTGAAACTGTCGCGATCCAGATCGATTGCCGTGACCTTGCCGATGGTGACACCGGCCATGGTCACCTTGGCTCTGACCGTCAAACCGGCGATATTGTCAAAATAAGCATAAAGTTTATAAGTATCGGTGTTCGCGGTCGGCGCCAGGCCGCTGACTCGCAGGGCCAGCAGCAACAAAGCCAGGATGCCGGCCAGCAGGAAAAGGCCGACACCGATTTCCAGGGTGCGGTTTTGCATCAGAAATCTCCAAACATCAAGGCGGTCAGAATAAAGTCAAGGCCCAGGACCGCCAGCGAGGCGTACACCACGGTCTTGGTTGTGGCACGGCTGATCCCCTCAGACGTGGGCTCGCAGTCATAGCCTTGAAACACGGCGATCCAGGTCACCACGAACGCGAATGCGGCACTTTTGATGACGCCATTGAGCACATCATCCATGAAGTCGACGCTGTTCTGCATGTTGGACCAGTAGGAGCCTTCATAGACCCCCAGCCAGTCGACGGCTACCCACGAACCGCCCCAGATCCCGACGACGCTGAAGATGATTGCCAGCACCGGCAGGGAAATGAAGCCGGCCCACAGGCGCGGGGCAATGATGTACTTGAGCGGGTCGACGCCGATCATTTCCAGGCTGGACAGCTGCTCGGTGGACTTCATGTTACCGATTTCGGCCGTCAGCGCCGAACCGGCACGGCCGGCGAACAGCAGCGCGGTCACCACCGGACCGAGTTCACGCAACAGCGTGAGCGCGACCATCTGCCCGACCGCCTGCTCCGAGCCGTAGCTGGACAGGATATTGAAACCCTGCAACGCCAGCACCATGCCGATGAAGATCCCGGACACCACGATGATCACCAGGGACATCACCCCCACCGAATGCAGTTGCTTGACCAGCAGGCCAAAACCGCCGCCGGAGGCGTTGCGACCGAGCAAGGCATGGGCCAGGAACAGCGTGGAACGGCCCAGCACCGCCAGCACATCGATGCCGGAACGGCCGAACAGGCGAATTCTTTCTATTAATGATTTCTTGCGCATCAGCGCTTCCCCAACAGATCGGTACGGTAATCCGTGGCCGGAAAATGGAACGCCACCGGACCGTCCGGATCCCCCTTCATGAATTGGCGAATGCGCGGGTTGTCCGAGGCATTCAATTCCTCGGGTGTACCCTGCCCCAATACCTGGCCATCGCCGACCACATAGATGTAGTCCGCGATGCTGGCGGTTTCGGCCAGGTCGTGGGACACCACGATGCTGGTGATGCCCAGCGCATCGTTGAGCAGGCGGATCAGGCGCACCAATACACCCATGGCGATCGGGTCCTGTCCGACGAAGGGCTCGTCGTACATGAGGATTTTCGGATCGAGGGCAATCGCCCGCGCCAGTGCGACCCGGCGCTTCATGCCGCCGGACAGCTCGTCCGGCATCAGTTCGAGGGCGCCACGCAGCCCGACCGCCTGCAGCTTGAGCAGCACGATATCGCGGATCATCTCCTCCGGCAGGTCGGTATGGACCCGCAGCGGAAACGCCACGTTCTCGAACACGTCGAGATCGGTGAACAGCGCGCCACTCTGGAACAGCACGCCCATGTGCTTGCGCGCATCGAACAGGTCGCTGCGCGACAACTCGGGAAGATTCTGGCCATTGACCCAGACTTCACCGGCATTGGGACGCAACTGTGCGCCCATCAGGCGCAGCAGCGTGGTCTTGCCACACCCGGAAGGGCCCATGATGCCGGTCACCTTGCCCCGTGGGATGCGAATATCGATGTCATTGAAAATGCTGCGCGTCCCTCGCTTGAAGGACAGCCCCTTCAGCTCGACCGCGTAGGCGTTGTCGGCACTCATCTAAACTCCTTGCGATGCAGCCTCACATCCGAATGCCCCAGCCAGCCGATCAACATCGGTACCGCCGGGCATCCGGACCGGCGGCGAACTATATCACTGCAACGGCCACGCGCCCAAGGCCCACCCCTGACCGGTTAAGCCTCGCTTAAGCTAAATGGATGCATTTTATTTCAAATCAGGCGGGGTGTTTGCACGAAGCATGACGAACTAGCGTGAGGGAATTGTTCATTGCCGCTATAATCGCCGCCTTTTCATCGGGCTATACGATTTCTGACATGAGCCAATCCAGCGATCTGATTCAATCGGCACAACGTACCATCCGCCTCGAGCTCGAAGCCGTGCAAGGCTTGCTGCCCCGCATCGACGCTGATTTCGTACACGCCTGCGAGATGATTCTGACCAGCAAAGGCCGCGTCGTCGTGGTCGGCATGGGCAAGTCCGGGCACATCGGCAACAAGATCGCCGCAACCCTGGCCAGCACGGGCACCACGGCATTCTTCGTCCACCCGGCCGAAGCCAGCCATGGTGACATGGGCATGATCACCCGGGACGACATCATCCTGGCGCTGTCCAATTCCGGTTCCACCAATGAAATCATTACCCTGCTGCCGCTGATCAAGCGCCTGGGCATTCGGCTGATCAGCCTCACCGGCAACCCGGACTCGCCGCTGGCCAAGGCCGCCGAAGTCAACCTCAATGTCCACGTCGAGCACGAAGCCTGTCCGCTGAACCTGGCACCGACCTCGTCCACCACGGCCGCCCTGGTCATGGGCGATGCCCTGGCCGTGGCCCTGCTGGAAGCCAGGGGGTTCACCGCGGAAGATTTCGCCTTCTCCCACCCCGGTGGCGCACTGGGCCGCCGCCTGCTGCTGAAGGTCGAAAACGTGATGCACGCCGGCGAAGAGTTGCCCCAGGTGCAACGCGGCACGCTGCTCAAGGACGCACTCATGGAGATGACCCGCAAGGGCCTGGGCATGACGGTGATCCTCGAGGCCGACGGCAAGCTCGCCGGGATCTTCACCGACGGCGACCTGCGTCGCACCCTGGACCGCACCATCGATGTGCACAGCGCCACCATCGAACAGGTCATGACACCCCACGGCAAGACTGCCCGCGCAGAAATGCTCGCCGCCGAAGCCCTGAAAATCATGGAAGACCACAAGATCAGCGCCCTGGTGGTGGTCGATGCCGAAGACCGCCCGGTGGGCGCCCTGAACATGCACGACTTGCTGCGTGCGGGAGTCATGTGAATGAACGCAGACCTGCTGCTACGCGGTAAAACCATCAAGCTGGCCGTGTTCGACGTGGACGGCGTGCTGACCGACGGACGCCTGTATTTCCTCGAGGACGGCAGCGAGTTCAAGACGTTCAATACCCTGGACGGCCAGGGCATCAAGATGCTGATGGCCGCTGGCGTGCAGACGGCTATCATCAGCGGCCGCAAGACCCCGGTGGTCGAGCGACGCGCGAAGAACCTCGGCATTCCCCACCTTTATCAGGGTCGCGAGGATAAACTGGTGGTCCTGGACGAGCTTCTGGGCCAACTCAACCTAACCTATGAACAGGTCGCCTACCTGGGTGACGACCTGCCGGACCTGCCGGTGATCCGTCGGGTTGGCCTGGGCATGGCGGTGGCCAATGCGGCCGGCTTCGTACGCGAGCACGCCCACGGCGTCACCACCGCGCGAGGCGGCGAAGGCGCGGCCCGTGAATTCTGCGAACTGATCCTGCGCGCCCAGGGCCGCCTCGAAGCGGCGAACGCCGCGTACCTGTGAGCCATTTATGCTGAGCAAGAAGATTCGCACCATCCTGCTGTTCGCGTGCATCGCGGCGATTTTCGCGGCGGTGGGCTACTGGAACATCAGCCCCGAACGCTTTCTCGACCGCCCCGCCGTCCAGGTCGAGGAAAACGATATCGATTGGTATGCGACCAACACGCATACACTGCAATACCTGCCTGACGGCAAGGTGCAGTACGAAATGACGTCCGACAAGGTCGATCACGTCAAGGCCACCGACATTACCCTGGTCGCCAATCCGGACCTGAACATGTTCCGCGGCACCGAGTTTCCGTGGCACGTGCAGAGCAAACGCGCCGAAGTGAATCCCGGCGGCACCGAAGTGGAACTGATCGACTCGGTACGCGTTGCGCGAACCGATGAGAAAAACCGCACGACCATCATCACCAGCACTCGCATGACCGTGTTCCCGCAGCAACAATATGCGCAGACCGAGCAACCCGTTAGAATCGACGGCGCCGGCGGTGTATCGACCGGCACGGGAATGAAGGCGTATCTGAAGGAAAGCAGGATACACCTGCTATCGAACGTAAGAGGACAGTATGAAGCTCGCTAAAACCCTCCCTATTTTGCTCAGTCTGGGCGCAGCACTGGGAAGCGCGAGCGCCTGGTCTCTTCCCAATGACCGTGACCAGCCTATCCGCATCCAGGCCGACGACGCCCAACTGGACGACAAGAACGGTATCGCCACCTATAAGGGCGACGTGATCATCACCCAGGGCTCGATGAAGGTCACCGGCAACACCGTGACCATTACCCGTACTCAGTCCGGCGATATCGACGTGGTGACTTCGGTGGGCAACCTGGCTTATTTCGAGCAATTGCAAACGGCTGGCGACACCAAGCCCGTGCAGGGTTACGGCGTGACCATCCAGTATCACGCCTCCCAGGACCGCGTCGTGCTGATCGATCGGGCCAAGGTCATCGACAAGGACAACAACGTCACCCAGGGCGAGAAAATCGTCTACGACACCAACAAGAAACTCGCCAGCGCCGGCCGCGCCACCGGCAACAAGGTGACCGAGCAGCGCCCACGGATCGACATGGTCATCCAGCCGAAAAAGAAAACCGAGCAAAGGCCCCAGTAATGGCAACTCTGAAAGCTCAGCACCTGGCCAAGAGCTACAAGGGCCGTCAAGTCGTGCGAGATGTCAGCCTGTCCATCGACAGCGGGCAGATCGTCGGCCTGCTCGGCCCCAACGGCGCGGGCAAGACCACCTGTTTCTACATGATCGTCGGCCTGGTCCAGGCCGATCAGGGCCGCGTCCTGATCGACGACCTGGACGTCAGCCATCAGCCAATGCACGGCCGGGCCAAAGCCGGCATCGGCTATCTGCCACAAGAAGCGTCGATCTTCCGCAAGTTGTCGGTCGCCGACAACATCATGGCGATTCTCGAAACCCGCAAGGAGCTCGACAAGGCGGGTCGTCGCCAGGAGCTGGAAAGCCTGCTGCAGGAATTTCACATCAGCCATATCCGCGACAACCTGGGCATGAGCCTGTCCGGCGGCGAACGGCGCCGGGTGGAAATTGCCCGCGCCCTGGCCACCGCACCGAAATTCATCCTGCTCGACGAACCGTTCGCCGGCGTGGACCCGATTTCGGTGGGCGACATCAAGCAGATCATCCACCATCTCAAGGCCAAGGGGATCGGCGTGCTGATCACCGACCACAACGTGCGCGAGACGCTGGACATCTGCGAGACCGCCTACATCGTCAATGATGGACAATTGATCGCCGAAGGTGACTCCGCCACCATCCTGGCCAACGAATTGGTCAAGGAAGTGTATCTGGGCCATGAGTTCCGCCTGTAAGCGCGAAGTGTCTGGCAACTGTTCCGGCGCCGTCGGTTTTACCAGGCAGCGCCTCGGGAGAGGCTCAATGAATCCCCTCATCGGGAAACTAATTGAGTACTCCCTCTAGGCAAACACTTCAGTTTCAGGCATATAATTTGCTTAAGGTTTGGCGCTTCGGCGCCCTTGTAGTGGATGGCGCATGTGCGCCGGCGAATAAGGTGTTAAGCCCCTGCCATGAAACCATCGCTAGTCTTGAGAATGGGCCAGCAGCTGACGATGACACCGCAGCTGCAACAGGCCATCCGCCTGCTCCAATTGTCGACCCTGGACCTGCAACAGGAAATCCAGGAGGCCCTGGAATCCAATCCGATGCTCGAACGCCAGGAAGAAGGCGACGACTTCGACAACACTGATCCGCTGGCCGACAACGTCGAGCAAAAATCCAATACCGAGATCCAGGAGCCGTCCTACCAGGAGGAAGCCGCCCCGACGGTGGATAACCTCGAGGATGGCGAGTGGAACGAACGCATCCCCAACGACCTGCCCGTGGACACGGCCTGGGAGGACGTCTACCAGACCAGCGCCAGCAGCCTGCCAAGCAGCGATGATGACGAGTGGGACTTCACCACCCGCACCTCTGCCGGCGAAAGCCTGCAAAGCCACCTGCTGTGGCAACTGAACCTCGCGCCGATGTCCGACACCGATCGCCTGATCGCCGTGACCCTGATCGACTGCATCAACAATCAGGGCTACCTGGACGAGACCCTCGAAGAAATTCTCGAAGCTTTCGATCCGGAGCTGGACATCGAGCTGGACGAGATCGAAGCTGTCCTGCATCGGATCCAACAATTCGAACCGGCCGGCATCGGCGCCCGCAACCTGGGTGAGTGCCTGCTGCTGCAACTGCGCCAGTTACCCGCCAAGACACCGTGGCTGGCCGAGGCCAAGCGACTGGTCACCGACTATATCGACCTGCTGGGCGGCCGCGACTACAGCCAGCTGATGCGGCGCATGAAGCTCAAGGAAGATGAGCTGCGCCAGGTGATCGAACTGGTCCAGAGCCTCAACCCACGCCCGGGCTCACAGATCGAGGCCACCGAGCCCGAATACGTGGTTCCCGATGTGATCGTGCGCAAGCACAACGATCGCTGGCTGGTGGAGCTGAACCAGGAATCGGTCCCCAAGCTACGGGTCAACGCCCAGTACGCTGGCTTTGTAAGACGCGCCGATACCAGCGCCGACAACACCTTCATGCGCAACCAGTTGCAGGAAGCCCGCTGGTTCATCAAGAGCCTGCAGAGCCGCAACGAAACCCTGATGAAGGTTGCAACCCAGATCGTCGAGCATCAACGCGGCTTCCTGGACTACGGCGACGAAGCGATGAAGCCGTTGGTCCTGCACGACATCGCCGAGGCGGTGGGCATGCACGAATCGACAATTTCCCGGGTGACCACGCAGAAATTCATGCATACCCCACGGGGTATCTACGAATTGAAATATTTTTTCTCCAGCCACGTCAGCACCTCCGAAGGCGGCGAATGCTCGTCCACAGCCATCCGCGCGATCATCAAGAAACTGGTGGCTGCGGAAAATCAGAAAAAGCCGTTGAGTGACAGCAAGATCGCTGGTTTACTGGAGGCACAAGGCATTCAGGTGGCCCGCCGTACCGTCGCCAAGTATCGCGAATCCCTCGGGATCGCGCCTTCGAGCGAACGCAAGCGGTTGATGTAACAGGCCACGCCACAGCGTTCCAGTGGCAGGCATTTCTGCCTGCCGCTTTATGCACTGGCAACGAAGGAGAAGCTGTATGCAAGTCAACATCAGTGGACACCAACTGGAAGTGACCGAACCCCTGCGTACCTACATCGGCGAAAAACTCGACCGATTGGAAAGGCATTTCGACAAGATCACCAATGTGCAGGTCACGATGAACGTCGAGAAGCTGCTGCAGAAAATCGAAGCCACGTTGCATATTCCCGGCGGAGAGGTGGTTGCCAATGCGGAGCACACAGACATGTATGCCGCGATTGACCTGCTGACCGACAAGCTGGATCGCCAACTCAAAAAGCATAAGGAAAAGACCCAAAGCCTCCTCCAGGGCGCTACCGGTCGTTAATCCCCCCAATCCATGATCCGACTAGAAACCATCCTGACCCCCGGCCGTTCCATGGTGAACGCGCCGGGCGGCAGTAAAAAGAAAGCCCTCGAACAAATTGCCAACCTGATCCACCGCGAAGTGCCGGATCTGGAAATGCAGGACGTCTTCGAGGCCCTGGTTGCCCGTGAAAAACTCGGTTCCACCGGTTTTGGCAACGGCATCGCCATTCCCCACTGCCGCCTCAAGGGATGCATCACGCCCATCAGCGCACTGCTGCACCTTGAAGCCGCCATTGATTTCGACGCCATCGACGGCGCACCGGTCGACCTGCTGTTCGTATTGCTGGTTCCGGAAGCGGCGACCGATGCGCATCTTGAGCTGCTGCGCCAGATCGCCAGCATGCTGGACCGCAAGGAAGTGCGCGAAAAACTGCGCAGCGCACCGAGCAACCAAGCCTTGTATCAGGTAGTCCTGGACGAGCAGAACGGTCATTAATCATGCGCCTGATCATCGTCAGCGGTCGCTCCGGCTCCGGTAAAAGCACGGCGCTCAACGTGCTTGAGGACAGCGGCTACTATTGCATCGACAACCTTCCAGCCGGCCTGCTGCCGGAGCTGGCCGAACGGGCGCTGATCCACACCGAGCTGGCGCAACCGCTGGTGGCGGTTTCCGTCGACGCACGCAACCTGCCGAGCCACCTGTCCCGTTTCCCCGAACTGCTCGAGGAAGTGCGCAACCGGCATATCCAGTGCGATGTGCTGTACCTGGATGCCGATGACGAAACCCTGCTCAAGCGCTTTTCCGAGACCCGGCGACGCCACCCGCTGAGCAATGCCAACCGCTCGCTGGCCGAAGCCATTGAAGACGAAAGCCAGTTGCTTGGACCGATCGCCGACCTGGCGGACCTGAAGGTCGACACCACGAACCTGAACCTGTATCAGTTACGCGACACCATCAAGTTGCGCCTACTGAACCAGCCGGAGCCAGGCACGGCGTTCCTGGTGGAGTCGTTCGGTTTCAAGCGTGGCATGCCGGTAGACGCCGATCTGGTGTTCGATGTGCGTTGCCTGCCCAACCCTTATTGGAAACCGGAGCTGCGCGAGCAATCCGGGCTCGACCAACCGGTGATCGACTACCTGGCGGCCCAACCGGATGTCGAGGAAATGTTCCAGGACATCTCCGGCTACCTGCTTAAATGGCTGCCCCGGTTTGCCGCAAGCAACCGAGCCTATGTCACGATTGCCATCGGCTGTACCGGCGGTCATCACCGCTCCGTCTACCTGACTGAACGCCTGGGTCAGCTCCTGCAACAATCCCTGAAGAACGTCCAGGTTCGCCACCGCGACCTCAGCTAAAGGATTCACATCGCGATGCCTGCTCAGGAAATTGAAATCATCAACAAGCTGGGCTTGCACGCCCGGGCTTCAGCCAAGTTTGTCGGCGTGGCTGGCCAGTTCAAGGAAACGACCATCCGCGTCGGTCGGACGCCTGAATCCACGATCGACGGCAAAAGCATCATGGCCATGATGATGCTTGCAGCGGGCAAGGGCACCACGATCTATCTGGAAACCCAAGGTGAACAAGCGCAGGAGGCGATGGACGCCCTGGTGGACCTGATTAACCGCTACTTCGACGAAGGCGAATAACCCCCTGTGGCGAGGGGATTTATCCCCGCTGGGCTGCGAAGCAGCCCTGATATCTGTCACCGCCGAGCATCAGGTCGACTAAGCTCTTTTTGGGGCTGCTTCGCAGCCCAGCGGGGATAAATCCCCTCGCCACAAATAGATCACAGATTCTCCCTATCACGCCAGCGCGGTATCCATCACCATCATCAGACAGAACCCCATCAGCAATCCCAGGCTCGCCAGCTTCTCGTGACCGTTGCGGCGGGCTTCGGGAATGACCTCGTGGGTCACCACCAGCAACATGGCCCCGGCCGCCAGTCCCAGCGGCAGCAACATCCCGGCCAGGCTCACCAGCCATGCGCACAATAGCGCGAACAGGGGTTCCACCAGTCCCGAGGCCGCGCCGATCAGGAATGCCTTGAACCTGGACATTCCGGCCGCGGCCAGTACCAGAGCAATGACCAGCCCCTCAGGTACATCCTGCAAGGCGATGCCCATCGCCAGGCTGTCGGCATCGGGCATGCCACCGCCCGCCGACACGCCGACGGCCATTCCTTCCGGAATGTTGTGGGCCACGATGGCAAACACGAACAACCAGATCCGCGGCGCAATGACCGGATGCCCGGGTGCACCAACCAGCTGTTCAGGACGGGCGGACACCTTTCGCTCCACCAGGTACAAGCCAAATGCACCGGCCAAGATGCCGAAACTGACCAGGCCGCTGGCCAGCCAGGGCGTAAGTCCCAATTGCTCGGCCGCAGCGATACCCGGCACGATCAGCGAAAACGCCGTAGCGGCCAGCATCACTCCCGCGCCGAAACCCAGCAGCGAATCGCTCACGGCCTGAGGCATTCGCCGGATGACCAGCACCGGTACAGCCCCCAAAGCCGTTCCCAAGGCGCAAAGCCCACCGCCTTGCAATGCACGCAGCAGTCTTGGCTCAAGGCCCAGCCACGCCAGGCCTTCGGCCGCCAGCAATGTCATCCCGGCCAACAGTAATAGCGACCCCAAGGCGTAGCGGAACATCCGCCCGCTCCTCGGCGCCAGAGTTTCAGTGTCCATAGTCAGCCTTGGATTGTTTGATGAACAGCTCAGGCAAGCGCAGCCTGGTAACGCCGAGCGACTGCAGGCCAGTTGACCACGTTGTAGAACGCGTTGATGTATTCCGGCCGGCGGTTCTGGTACCGCAGGTAATAGGCGTGCTCCCACACATCCAGACCGAGGATGGGTGTATGACCGGCCATCAGCGGGCTGTCCTGGTTAGCGCTGCTCTCCACCACCAGCCGCTTTTGCGGGGTTACGCTCAACCAGGCCCAGCCGCTGCCGAAACGGCTCAACGCCGCCTTGGTGAACGCTTCCTTGAACCGCTCCAGGCCGCCCAGTTGCGCCTCGATCGCCGCGGCAAGCGCACCATCAGGCTGCCCTCCCCCTCAGGGGACATCACGTCCCAGAACAAGGAATGATTGGCATGGCCGCCTCCCTGGTTGATCACCGCGGCCCGCAAGTCCTGTGGCAATTGCTCCACGCTGGCCACCAGCTTTTCGATGGGCCATTGGGCGTACTCGGTGCCCTCCACGGCCACGTTGAGGTTATTGATATAGGTCTGATGGTGTTTTGTGTAATGGATTTCCATGGTTTGCGCATCGATATGCGGTTCCAGGGCAGCGTAGGCGTAGGGCAGCGCGGGCAAGGTAAAAGCCATTTTCAATGAACTCCATGATGAAGGGGGGTATCGCGGTGCAGGCATGACGTGTCGTTGCTGCGGAGCAGCCGTTGGGTGCGTGGGTACTCGCCGTGTTCACTGATGAAACCCAGCAGTTCGACATAGGTCTTGTGGCTCTGGCGCATCGCGGCGGCACGCAAGGCCGAAGGCATGCGCTCGTCCTGCAGGGTCTGCAGCAGCCGTTGGTGGATGGCGCACAGGTATTCGGCGCTTTCCTCCGGCTGGTTCAGCCGCAGGTGCAGATCCGCCAGGTTGTGATGGGACACAACGCAGGCAGCCACGGCTTCATCGGCATCAGCCCAGCGTTCGAACAGCACCTGCGCCAGGGCCAGGGCTTGCAGGTAGGCCTCGCGGGCGTCCACCAACTCGCCCAGGATGAAATGACGATTGGCCCTTTCGGTCGTGCGTTTCCAGTGCTCCATGATGAATCCTCCACGCAGGTGTCGGCACTACACCCCACCGGCGGTGAGCTTCTCGGGATCCAGCAGGACCTCCAGTTCGCTGCGCGACAGGTCGGTGTGTTCCAAGGCGACATCGATGACTGGACGGCCTTGCTGATAGGCCTTCTTGGCGATTTCAGCGGCTTTCTGGTAACCGATGATCGGGTTCAATGCAGTAACCAGGATCGGGTTGCGTGACAGCGCCTGCTTGAGCCCGGCCTCGTTGACCTTGAACGTGGCGATGGCCTTGTCCGCCAGCAGCCGGCTGACACTGGACATCAAGGCAATGCTGCTCAGCAGGTTCTGGGCGATGATCGGCAGCATCACGTTCAATTCGAAATTGCCCGATTGACCGGCCACGGTGATCACCGTGTCATTGCCGATCACCTGGGTCGCGACCATCGCGGTGGCCTCGGGAATCACCGGGTTGACCTTGCCGGGCATGATCGAGGAGCCTGGCTGCAAGCCCTCAAGCTCGATCTCGCCCAGGCCGGCCAGAGGTCCGGAATTCATCCAGCGCAGGTCGTTGGCGATTTTCATCAACGACACCGCGGTGGTCTTGAGCTGCCCGGAAACCGCCACAGCGGTGTCCTGGGAACCGATCAGCGCGAACAGGTTCTTGCCTGGGGTGAACTGCACATGGGTCAGCCGGGTCAGTTGCTGACTGAACAGCTCGGCGAATCGCGGGTGCGCATTGACCCCGGTGCCGACTGCCGTACCGCCCTGGGCCAGGGATTGCAGGCTTGGTAGCAAGTCCTGCAAATGATCGAGGTTGGCTTTCAACTGCTGCGCCCACCCCTCGAGCACCTGGCTCATACGGACCGGCATGGCATCCATCAAGTGGGTACGACCGGTCTTGATGAACGGATGAACCTCCACGGCCTTGTGCTCGATCACCTGCACCAGGTGCCTCAACACCGGCAGCAGCTGTTCATGCAGGGCCAGCGCGGCACTGACGTGAATGCAGGTAGGAATGATGTCATTGCTGCTCTGGCCGCAGTTGACGTGATCGTTCGGGTTGATCGTCTCCCCCAGCAAGCGGCTGGCGAGGGTGGCGATCACTTCGTTGGCGTTCATGTTGGAGCTGGTGCCAGAGCCGGTCTGGAAAATATCCACCGGGAAATGATCCATGAACTGCCCTTCGAGCAGCCCCTGGGCCGCATCGACGATGGCTTTGCCTTGGGCCACGCTGATCTGTTCCAGCTCCACGTTGGCCTGGGCAGCGGCTGCCTTGGCCAGGATCAGCGCACGGATGAACTGCGTCGGCATGCGTTGGCCGCTGACGGGAAAATTCTCCACGGCACGCTGGGTCTGGGCGCCATAAAGGGCATCTACCGGGACGTGAAGCTCGCCCATGCTGTCGCGTTCGATACGGGTGTTACTCATCGGGAAATCCTTGTACCGGTTCATTGAGACAAATCGAGGGTTCCAGGACGCAGGTCGCCAGCGCCCAGGCATGGCGCTGCCAGCGCGTGAGGCGGCAGCGACACAGTGATTGGCGTTCGAGGTCACGCAATGGGCGCCAGGCCTGGTCGAGGCAGAGCGTGCGCCAATGCCAGGGCAGCGCGACGTCCGAGGCGGTGTCGAGCAACAGGCGAAAGGCCGTTTCGCAAATCATCCACGGCGAAGTCGCGGTGCAGCGGGCCAGATATCGGCCCTCGGCCAGGTATTGCTCGATCAGCCGCGGCTCGTCCGGGCTCATGGCACAACGGATCCGGCGACTCATCCAGCGCCAGCTTTCAAGGTAGGGTTGCTCGTGCAAGGCAGAACTCATGACCGGGGCTCAATCTGGTAATGAGATTCATTATTAGATGATAATGAGATTCAACACAAGCGCAGGAGAGCGCCATTGTGGCGAGGGGATTTATCCCCGCTGGGATGCGAAGCAGCCCCAAAACCTACTCTCGCGGTGTCTTGGGTTGATTGCATGGACCTTTTTTGGGGGCGCTTCGCACCCCAGCGGGGATAAATCCCCTCGCCACAGGGTGTCCATGTCCTGAATCGAAACAGGGCCAAGCGGACACAAAAAAGGCGCGTCACCCGCTAGGATGACGCGCCATCTTTATTGCGATTACAGGTCAGCTGCCCGCGACGGTCATCCGCTCGATCAACACCGAACCGGTGCGGATGTTGCTGCGCAGCTCCAGATCATTCCCCACCGCCACGATCTGCTTGAACATGTCGCGCATGTTACCGGCAATGGTCACTTCCTGGACCGGGAATTGAATCTCGCCATTTTCGACCCAGAAGCCGGCCGCACCCCGGGAGTAATCGCCGGTCACCATGTTCAGGCCATGACCCATCAGCTCGGTCACCAGCAACCCTCTTCCCATCCGCCGCAGCAAGGCCGCCTGGTCCTCTTCGCCATGGGTCACGAACAGGTTGTGCACGCCGCCGGCATTGGCGGTGCTCGGCATGCCAAGTTTACGGCCCGAATACGTGCCGAGGATGTAGGACACCAGCTCTCCCCTCTCCACGAACGGCTTGGCATACGTGGCCAGGCCATCACCGTCGAAAGCCGAACTGCCCATGGCTTGCATCAGGTGCGGGCGTTCGTCGATGGTCATCCATTCCGGGAACAGTTTCTGGCCCAGGGCGCCTTCGAGGAACGAGGACTTGCGATACAGGTTGCCGCCGGACACTGCCGACAGGAAGCTGCCGAACAATCCGCCGGCCAGCTCGGCAGCAAAAAGCACCGGCACTTCACAGGTCGGCACCGGTCGTGCGCCCAGGCGACTGGCCGCCCGTTGCGCGGCTTTCTGGCCGATCACCAGCGGGTCCATCAGCAGATTGCCCTGGCGGTTCACGTCGTACCAGTAATCACGCTGCATCTGGCCATTGGCTTCGGCAATCATCACGCAGCTGAGGCTGTGACGGGTCGAGGCGTAGCCGCCGATGAAACCGTGGCTGTTGCCATACACCCGGCAGCCCTGGTGGGTATTGAGCGTCGTGCCGTCGGCGTTCTTGATCCGCGGATCGGTATCGAATGCTGCCGCTTCACAGCGCAACGCCTGCTCGATGGCCTGCTCGGGAGTGATGTCCCAGGCGTGAAACAGATCGAAATCCCGCGCTTCCTTGCACATCAGGGCCGCATCGGCCAAGCCCGAGGCTTCGTCTTCGGAGGTGTGCTGGGCAATCGCCAGTGCCGCGGCGACGGTTTCGCGAATGGCGTCCGGGCCGCTGGCCGATGTGCTGGCCGAGCCCTTGCGCTGGCCGACGTACAAGGTGATGCCAAAACCCTGGTCGCGATTGAACTCGACGGTTTCCACCTCACGCTGGCGTACCGACGTCGACAGGCCCTGCTCCAGGGACACCGCCACCTCACAGGCGCTGGCGCCCTGTCGCTTGGCTTCGGCAAGGATCTGCTCGACCTGCTCCTGCAGTGCCGGCAATGCCTGCGGGCCGACGCTCTGAACTGCACTCATGGCTTTCTCCACTCAAATTCTGCTTTCGGTAAGGCCTTCGAGCGACCGGGCCGGACAAGCGGCCCCCGACTGGTTATCATGGCGGCGTTTCTTTGCGGACTGCCCCCATGGTTGATTCTTACGACGACTCCCTCTACGAGGGTGAAAAAAGCAAATCCCAGGTCAAACGCGAGCTGCATGCTCTGGTTGACCTCGGCGAGCGCCTGACAACACTCAAGCCGGACTTGCTGGCCAAACTGCCCCTGACCGACGCCTTGCGCCGGGCCCTGGCCGATGCGCCCAAGCACACCGCGAACATCGCGCGTAAACGGCACCTGCAATTCATCGGCAAACTGATGCGCGATCAGGACACTGACGCCATCCTGGTGCTGCTCGATCAACTCGACGCCTCCACCCGGCAGTACAACGAACGCTTCCATAACCTGGAACGCTGGCGCGATCGCTTGATCGCAGGCGACGACGGCACCCTGGAAAAATTCGTCGTCGACTACCCGGAGGCCGATCGCCAGCAGTTGCGCTCCCTGATCCGTCAGGCCCAGCACGAAGTGGCGCAGAACAAGCCACCGGCTTCGAGCCGTAAAATCTTCAAGTACATCCGTGAGCTGGACGAGACTCAACGCGGCCTGCGCTGAGTGACGTCCGCGGGTGGAGGCTCGTACTCCACCCGCTGCTCCTGTCATGCGCCCGTGCCACCCACGGTAATCGCATCGATCTTCAGGGTCGGCTGACCGACACCCACCGGCACCGACTGCCCGTCCTTGCCGCACGTCCCTACACCGCTGTCCAGCGCCAGATCGTTGCCGACCATCGACACCTTGCTCATGGCCTCCGGTCCGTTACCGATCAGCGTCGCGCCCTTGACCGGCGCGGTGATCTTGCCGTCCTCGATCAGGTAGGCCTCGCTGGTGGAGAACACGAATTTGCCGCTGGTGATGTCCACCTGGCCGCCGCCGAGATTGGCGCAGTAGATGCCTTTTTTCACCGACGCGATGATTTCCGCCGGATCGCTTTGACCACCCAGCATGTAGGTGTTGGTCATGCGTGGCATCGGCAGGTGCGCATAAGACTCACGGCGGCCGTTGCCGGTGCGGGCCACGCCCATCAACCGGGCATTGAGCTTGTCCTGCATGTAGCCTTTGAGGACGCCATTCTCGATCAGCGTGGTGCACTCGGTCGGGGTGCCCTCGTCGTCGACGCTCAGCGAGCCGCGCCGCCCAGCCAAAGTGCCATCGTCGACAATGGTGCAGAGTTTCGAAGCGACCATTTCGCCCATGCGCCCGCTATAGGCTGAACTGCCCTTGCGGTTGAAATCGCCCTCCAGGCCATGCCCCACCGCTTCGTGCAGCAGTACACCGGACCAACCGGACCCCAGCACCACCGGCAACGTGCCAGCCGGCGCAGGAATGGCCTCCAGGTTGACCAGCGCCTGGCGCAGGGCCTCCCGGGCGTAGCCCATGGCGCGGTCTTCGCTGAGGAAATAGCGGTAGTCGGTGCGCCCACCGCCTCCATGCCCACCGCGCTCGCGGCGACCGTTCTGCTCGACGATCACACTGACATTGAAACGTACCAGCGGCCGCACATCCGCCGCCAGACCGCCGTCGGTGGACGCCACCAGGATGCGCTCCCAGACGCCGGCCATGCTCACCGACACCTGCTGGATGCGCGGGTCGAGGGCCCGGGTCGCAACATCGATGCGCTTGAGCAGTTCGACCTTCTCGGCCCGGCTCATGACCTCCAGCGGATTATCCGGCGCATACAACTGCGCGACGTCCTGGCTGCTGAAGGCCTGGACCGTGCCATTCTGCCCGGCCCGGGAAATCGAACGCGCCGCACGGGCCGCAGCCCCCAGGGCTTCGAGGGTAATGGCATTGCTGTAGGCAAATCCGGTTTTCTCGCCGGACTGGGCACGCACGCCCACGCCCTGGTCAAGGTTGAAACTGCCTTCCTTGACGATGCCGTCTTCCAGCGACCAGGACTCGGAGATCTGGCCCTGGAAATACAGGTCGGCCGCATCGATACCCGGCCCGGCCAGGTCGCCCAGCACGCCTTGCAGGCTTTCGAGGGTCACGCCGCCGGGGGCTAGAAGGTGTTCACTGACTGAGGACAACAACCCGCTCATATGTTTTACGCCTTGAATTCGTCGTCTTGGACAGGTCGCTGTCGAGCGCCCTGCGAGAAAAAGCGCCGATGGCTGGCCACCGGCATGCGCGCCCGGATGGACGCCTGTTCGCTGCTGTCACGCTCGGCCAGCAGCACGGCTTCGCCTTGATCCTGTTGCGCCAGCACTCGCCCCCAAGGGTCGACAATGGCCGCATGGCCAAAGGTCTCCCGAGGCCCGGGATGCAGGCCCCCTTGGGCGGCCGCCAGCACATAGCACTGGGTTTCGATGGCTCGGGCGCGAATCAGCACCTCCCAATGAGCCGCACCGGTGACGGCGGTGAACGCCGAGGGTGCCGTGATCAATTCGGCGCCGGCAGCCCGCAGCTCGCTGTACAGCTCCGGAAAACGCAAGTCGTAGCAGACCGTCAGGCCCACCCTGCCCACCGGCGTATCGGCGACCACCACGTTGCCGCCATAAGCATAGTCATCAGACTCGCGGTAGCGCCCACGATTGTCGGCCACATCAACGTCGAACAGGTGCAGCTTGTCGTACCGCGCCACGATCTGGCCCTGATCGTCCACCAGCAGCGAGCAGGCATGGGCCTTGGCCTCGGGCCGGTCCACCGGCGGCAGAGGCAAGGTGCCAGCCACTATCCATAACCTGAGGTCACGGGCGACCTGTTTCAACCAGGACAGGATCGGTCCCTGACCAAAGGCTTCGGCACGACCGATGTCGGCCACGTCCCGTCGCCCCATCGCCGCGAAATTTTCCGGCAGCACCGCCAGCCGCGCACCGCCAGCGGCGGCCTGCTCCAGCAGCACACGGGCACGCGCCAGGTTGGCGAGTACTTCGCTTTGGCTGACCATTTGAATCACTGCGACTGGCATGGTGCTTTCCTCCTGTCCTTATCCTTGCCGTGAGGGCTGTGGGAGCAAAGCTTGCTCGCGATACGAACGACTCGGTCCAACCGTAAACCCGCGTCATCGTTCATCGCGAGCAAGCTTTGCTCCCACAGGCTCGCTCCCACAGAGGGATTGGCGTTGTCCATCAGAACGGCTTGTCGAAGGTGATCTTCGGCTCTTTCCAGGGTCCCTTGACGTCATATCTTACGCTGGCAAAACGCGCCACGCGGTCGCCGATCAACTTGTCGATCAGAAACAGCGCGCCGCCTACCGCTGGCGCGCCGACAATCAGCGCGGCAATCGGCAGGTTATTGGTCACCGGCAATGTCACCTGCAGCTTGGCATCGACCCGGTCGGCCACCATGTCCAATGTCCCGTTGAGTTCCAGGTTGCTCGAAGGCCCCGTCAGGGTAATGGGCTCACGGGTCACGTAGACACCATTGCTTGCCACCAGCAGCCCCTTGACCCGATCGTAGCTCAAGCCTTTGCCGAACAGGTCGGAGAAGTCCAGGCGCAGCCGCCGGCCAATGGAGTTGAAGTTCAACAGGCCGAACACCCGCAACGCCTGGGCGCTGCCCTCGACCTCGACGAACTGGCCTTTGCTCAGCGAAGCGTCGAGACTGCCGGAAAAGCGCTTGGTCGCGACCCACGCCGGTGAGCCGGGCCAGTTGCCATCGACGTCCATGTGGAATTCCTGGCTGGTCACGCTTGGGGCGAATCCCCAGCCCTTGAGCACATCGGCCAGGTTCTTGCCGCCGATACGCCCCTTGTACCAACTGCGAGTGGAACCGGGAACGCCTTCCCAGCCGCCACTGCCTTGCAGAAGCATGCCCTTGAGGCCCATGTCCAGATTGTTCAACGCGATGCCTTTGCTGGTCGGACGCACCTTCAACGACCAGGCTCCGATCAGATCCGGTCCCTGGAACAACTGGTCGATCGCGATATCCATCGCCGGGATCCGTGTGGGGTCCACCGATGCCAAGGGGTCCGGCGCGTTTTCATCGGCCTGCACCGTCGGGTCCGCGGCCGGCAGGCGAACATAGTCAAGCTTGATCCCGATCGGAGCGGTCTTCGCATCCGGCAGGCTGGCGCCGCCCTTGGCCTGCTGGCTGTCGAGCCGCAAGGCCCAGGCGTCCGGCTTGCGGTCCAACTGCACCGATGCCTGGTCCAGGGTCGTCCCCATGGCCGTGAGCTTGCCCACCTTCAGGTCGACGCCACTGAGCAATTGCTTGGCGCTGCCGCTCGGGTCCTGCCCGGCATATTTGTTCATCAGGTCCTGCCACGGCCCGACATCCAGTTCCGACAACGTCCCACGCAGTCGCAACCCTTTGGCCCCAGGCAAGACCGCATCGCCGCCGCCCAGCAACAGCTCACCGCGACCGTCGGCCGGCTTCCCGCCCGGCGCTGCATACGTGAAGTTGGCGAGGTCGCCGTAATTGACCCAGTAACGTCGCTCCGGCCCCTGCAATGTCATGCGGAACACGGTGTCGCGACCGGTCTCGGCCGTCATGCCGAAAGGCGCCGGCAGGTCAACCGCCACGCCCTTGAGGTTGGAGCTGACCGATAACTGGCTGTCGGCCCCGTCGAGAATCACCTGCAACTGGTACGGAATGACCCCGGAAACGGGCAATGGCTGGGTAACGTTCAACCAGTCGGTGAGTTTCTTGACCTCCAGCCGTCCGGACGCAACCACCCGGGTATTGAGCGCACCGGCACGGCCATCGGCAAAGATCTGCGCGGTCAAAGGTCGATCGAACGCCCGGGCCGCGATGTTCTTGCCACTCAACCCCTTGCTGCTGTCGAAGCGGAATTCGCCCTTGAGCTGGGTCAACTCCAACACCGGGTCGCTGAGTTTGAGCCGGGCGTCGGCGGTGCTGAAGTCCACCAGGATCTTCGGTGGATCTCCCTTGGCCAACGGGATATCGAGTTTCACAGAGCCTTGCAGGCCGCCTTCGCCTTCCCAGCCGGCGAACGTCTCGGCCGTACCGATCGGTGCCGTCTGCAGGATTTTCAGCCCGTCCCCCAAGCCCCCGGCGAACCCACCCTCCAGCAGCAGGTGGGAAGGCTGCCCGCTGGGGACATGGGGAATGTTCACCGCCACGTCTTTGACCTGGGTGTCCAGCAACTGCCCCTGACTGGCGAAGATGCGCACACCGCTGTCTTCGACGAAGACGTCGCCACTGACCTTGGCGACCGAAGGCCAGCCTGGCTGGAAGGCCAGCTCGGCGTCATGCACCTTGAAGAACAGGCTGATGCTACGGGCCGCATCCTCGGCACCGTGATTCAGCGACCCCTGGTACTGGAAAAAACCTTCATCCACAGCGCCCTTGACGATAGCCGTGCGCAACCACTCATCCAGGGCCGGGCTCAGCACCGCCGGCAAATACTTGGCGGTGTAGCGACCATCGCCATCCACCAGGCCGACCCGCAGGTCCATGTAGTCTTCCTGGCTGTGGTCGAAATGCAGGCGGATCAGGAAATCGCCGGCAATCCGGCCCTCCTCCCCCAGTACCTTCAAGTACGGCGCAATCAGGGTGAAACCTTGCTGGTCGAGCTTCCAGGTCAGTCGCGCATTGGCTTGCAGGTATTGCCAGGGCTTGGCGAAGATCGGGTCCAGGTGCAGGGAAAAATCCTTGCTGTCCATGCGCAGCTCGCCGCCACCGAGGTTGCCGCTGAGGCTGCCCGAGACGTTCCGCGCCGCCGGGGCGCCGTGATAGGCATCGAAGCCCACCGTATCCAGGTTCGTGGCGAAGCTGACCTTCTGGTCGCCGCTATTCTGCGGCCGGTAATCCACCCACGCATTGCGCAGGGCACCCGTGAACCTGAGACGGTCGATGGCCGTTGCCACGCCTGCGGGCAAAGGCGCCAAGGCGTTGAGCAGCGGTGTAAGCGGGGTCAGGTCGAGGCGATCGGCCTGCAAATGCCAGCGTTCTTCAGTCTTCTCGGTGGCAACGCTCTGCTGCAATTGCAGGCGCGACTCCCAGCGGGTTTCACCCAGGCTCATCGCCAGGGAGTCGAACGTCGCGGTGATCCCCTCGCTTGCGCGCTGGAAATACCCGTTGAGCGCCAGGTTGCGGATCTGTACCGGCTTGCGGTCTGCGTAGGCGCCGGTGATGTCCGGCGCATTCAGGCGCACGGCGGCGCTTTGCAGCATGCCGTTGCCCCAACTCAGCCAGAACTCGCCGCCGGCCTTGGCCTGGGAGAAATTCCATTCCCGAGTCAGGCGCTTCGGCAGCCATTTCGACCAGTCGCTCTGCGGCAGGCTCAGATAGGCATCGGCCTGGCCGTTCTTCCAGTCGGCGGCGCGAATGCGGGTACGCAGGTTGATTGCCACCGGTTGCCCGTCGGGCAGGGTCAGGCGCGCATCCAGGCGCTGGCGGCTGACGCCGGTCCTGAGACTCAGGCCGACATAGGTCAGGCTCAGTGGCGCCTGGTCCAGCGGCTGCAAGGTCACCTGGCTGTCCAGGATCGAGAGCCTCGATACCACCTGCATGCGATCAAACAATTGCTGCGGGTCGAACGGCTGATCGTCCTTGACCGGCAGGCCTTCCAGGGCCCATTTGCCGTCGGCGCCTTCCTTTAGGCTGATTTTCAGGCCGCCGAGCGTCAGGTGGGCAATGCGCACCTGGCGGGCCAGCAGGCTGCCCCACAGATCGGGCACGGCACGCACCTCATCCAGGTGCATGGCATTGGCCCCTTCGCCGATCATCACGTCGCGAGCCAGCAGAATCGGCGCCAGGCCGCTCCACCTGCCCTCCAGGCTGCCAAGGTGAAACGGCAGGCCCAGCGCTTCGGTGGCCCGGTTCTCGACTTCGGTGCGATATTCGGCAACCAGCGGCGCCAGTTCTCGTCCGAGGCTGACATACAGCGCCAGCAGCACCAGCAGCAGCGCGCACAGACCCAAGCCCCAGCGGGTCAGTGCGGCCAGAATGCGGGTCAAACGCTCCATGTCAGTGGACTCCCCAGGCAAAGATATTCAAATCGGCGAGACCACCGCTTCAGGAGCCATTTCAGAGCAGCACAACGTCGTATTGTTCCTGGGAGTACATGGTTTCCACCTGGAAGCGAATCGTACGTCCGATAAAGGCTTCCAGCTCCGCGACATTACCCGACTCCTCATCGAGCAGGCGGTCCACCACTTTCTGGTTCGCCAACACTCTATAACCGGTGGCCTGGTAGGCGCGCGCTTCCCGAAGAATTTCCCTGAAGATTTCGTAACACACGGTTTCCGGGGTCTTGAGCTTGCCCCGGCCCTGGCAGGCGCTGCACGGCTCGCACAGCACCTGCTCAAGGCTTTCGCGGGTGCGTTTGCGGGTCATCTGCACCAGGCCCAACTCGGTGATGCCGATGATGTTGGTCTTGGCGTGGTCGCGCTCGAGTTGTTTTTCCAGGGTCCTCAGCACCTGGCGCTGGTGCTCTTCGTCCTCCATGTCGATGAAGTCGATGATGATGATCCCGCCCAGGTTGCGCAGGCGCAGTTGGCGAGCGATCGCCGTGGCGGCTTCCAGGTTGGTCTTGAAGATGGTTTCTTCGAGGTTGCGATGGCCGACGAACGCGCCGGTATTGACGTCGATGGTGCTCATGGCCTCGGCCGGATCGACCACCAGGTAACCGCCGGACTTGAGCGGCACCTTGCGCTCCAGGGCTTTCTGGATTTCGTCCTCGACACCGTACAGGTCGAAAATCGGCCGTTCGCCGGGATAATGCTCGAGGCGGTCGGCGATTTCCGGCATCAACTCGGCCACGAACTGGGTGGTCTTCTGGAAGGTTTCCCGGGAGTCGATGCGGATTTTCTCGATCTTGGGGCTGACCAGGTCCCGCAGCGTGCGCAGCGCCAGGCCCAGGTCTTCGTAGATCACGCTGGGCGTGGCAATGGTCTTGATCTGCGCGGCGATCTGATCCCAGAGCCTGCGCAGGTAACGGATGTCCATGAGAATCTCATCGGCGCCGGCACCTTCGGCCGCGGTGCGCAGGATGAAGCCACCGGCTTCCTTGATCCCTTCTTTCTCCACGCAATCGCTGACCACCTGCTTGAGCCGCTCGCGCTCGGCCTCGTCTTCGATCTTCAGGGAAATGCCGACATGGGCGGTGCGTGGCATGTACACCAGGTAGCGCGACGGAATGGACAGTTGCGTGGTCAGGCGCGCGCCCTTGGAGCCGATGGGGTCCTTGGTGACCTGCACCACCAGGCTCTGGCCTTCATGGACCAGCGCGCCGATGCTCTCCACGGCAGGTCCCTCGCGCATGGAAATCTCCGAGGCATGGATGAATGCCGCGCGATCCAGGCCGATATCGACGAACGCTGCCTGCATGCCCGGCAACACCCGCACCACCTTGCCTTTGTAGATGTTGCCGACAATGCCACGCTTTTGCGTGCGCTCGACATGAACCTCTTGCAGCACACCGTTTTCAACCACCGCCACGCGCGATTCCATCGGCGTGATGTTGATCAGGATCTCTTCACTCATGGCAGGGTCTCGTTCAGGCATTTTCACGATAATGGCTGCATCTGGTCAGACGGCGTTCAACGCACGTTCAAGGTTTGCCAACAGGGTATGCCGAAATGGCCCAACAGTTGCGCGGTTTCGCACAGCGGCAAGCCAACCACCGCAGAATAGCTGCCCTCGAGCCCGGCGACGAACACCGCCCCCAACCCCTGGATGCCATAGCCACCGGCCTTGTCCCGGGGTTCACCGCTGGCCCAGTAGGCCGCTGCTTCCTCTTCGGTGATAGGGCGAAAACGCACCCGACTGCGAACCACCCGGGATTCGCAGCGCTGGCCGTCCAGCACGGCAATAGCGGTCAGCACTTCATGGTCGCGACCAGACAGGCTCAGCAGCATCGAGCGCGAACCGTCCTGATCCAATGGTTTGCCAAGAATCTGCCCGTCGAGCACCACCGCCGTGTCGGCGCCCAACACGCAACCACCATCGTCGATCGGCAAGGCCCGCCGCCCGGCCTCGGCCTTGCCACGCGCCAGACGCTCGACATAGGCAGACGGGGTTTCGTGATCCAGAGGAGTTTCGTCAATGTCCGCGCTGATGGCGGTAAAGGACACACCGATCTGCGTGAGCAGTTCACGCCGACGCGGCGAGCCTGAGGCGAGGTAAAGCGGTTTCATCAATGCATCTCCCGCTTGAGCCCTAGGCTCTATACGGAAAGCCTTGATACGCGTTCATGCTGCGTTGAAAACAGCCTCGGAATGCTCATGTATCCTCGGCTGTTTTCGCCTTGCCTGACCTTCGTCTCAAGACCTTTCGTACAGAGCCTAGCGAATCAGTTGATTTTGAAACGCAGGCGCAGGCCACGCAAACCGAAGCTGACCCAAGGCCATAGCAAAGCACTGACCAAGGCTGGCAGCACCAGTGCCAGGGTTGGTTGGCGATTGCCGGTCAGTGCGCTGAGCCATAGCTGTACCAATTGCGCCAGGCCGAAGATCACCAGGATCACCAGGCACTGTTGCCACATCGGGAACATCCGCAGACGCTGTTGCAACGACAGCACCAGGAAGGTAATCAAGGTCAGGATCAACGCGTTCTGCCCCAGCAGCGTCCCGTAGAGCACGTCTTCAGCCAGCCCCAGGCACCAGGCGGTGACCATGCCGACCTTGTGTGGCAGCGCCAGCGCCCAGAAGGCCAGCAGCAAGGCCAGCCACAACGGGCGAAGGATTTCCATGAATTGCGGCAGCGGCGAAACGCTGAGCAACAGGCCGAGGGCGAAGGTCAACCAGACTATCCAGCCGTTACCGGAGTGGGTACTGCTCATTCTTCTCGTGCTCCCCTGGTGGCGGGCGTGGCGGCGGGCGCTCTGGCGGCGGGGCGCGCCGGTTGGGCCGCTGGTGCATGAGTGGTCGGTGCACGCGCTGCGGGCTTGGCCGGTGTCGCGGCGGGCGCGGCAGGCGCAACCGACCTGGCAGGCGTAGTGGTCGGCGCAGCAGCCGGCGTGGTTGCCGGGGCTGGCGTAGCCGGTGTGGACACGGGTGGATTCGGCGTTGCGGCCGGCACGGGTGCGCCAGCGCCGGGGACAGCCGCTTCACCGCCCTGCCGGTCCTGGGCTTCCTGGGCCGCGGCAGCGTCGTTGGCGCGCTCCTCAGGTGTGCGGTTGTCGCTGAACACCAGAAGCAGGTAACGGCTGCGGTTCAACGCAGCGGTCGGTACCGCACGGACAATGGCGAATGGCTGGCCGGAGTCATGGATCACTTCCTTGACCGTCGCCACCGGGTAGCCGGCCGGGAAGCGCTGGCCGAGGCCGGAGCTGACCAGCAGGTCGCCTTCCTTGATATCGGCGGTGTCGGCCACGTGCCGCAGCTCCAGGCGTTCCGGGTTGCCGGTGCCGCTGGCAATCGCCCGCAAGCCGTTGCGGTTGACCTGCACGGGGATGCTGTGGGTGGTATCGGTCAACAGCAGCACGCGAGACGTGTAGGGCATCAACTCCACCACCTGGCCCATCAGGCCGCGGGCGTCGAGCACCGGCTGGCCGAGGACCACACCGTCGCGCTCACCCTTATTGATGACGATCCGGTGGGTAAACGGGTTGGGGTCCATGCCGATCAACTCGGCCACTTCGACCTTTTCGTTGACCAGCGCAGAGGAATTGAGCAACTCGCGCAGCCGCACGTTCTGCTCGGTGAGGGCCGCCAGTTTCTGCAGGCGCCCCTGCAGCAGCAGGTTCTCGGTCTTGAGTTTTTCGTTTTCGGCGACCAGCTCGGTCCGGCTGCCAAACTGGCTGGCCACACCTTGCCACAACCGTTGCGGCAGGTCGGTGATCCAATAGGATTCCATCAGGACCAGCGACATCTGGCTGCGCACTGGCTTGAGCAGTGTGAAGCGGGCGTCGACCACCATCAGCGCAACCGATAGCACGGCCAGCACCAGCAGGCGCACACCCAACGAGGGGCCCTTGGCAAAAAGCGGTTTAATAAGCCGCTCCTCCCAGGCAAATGTTCTCTTTATTCATACGGCATCAAACCGGCCTGGATACGAATGACAGAAGATAAACGCCTACGGGCAGCACTGCAAAGTGCTGCCCGTAGGCGAACAACATGGACCCGGCGAGACTTATTCGCTGGAGAGCAGGTCCATGGTGTGCTTGTCCATCATTTCCAGGGCACGGCCACCGCCACGGGCAACGCAGGTCAGCGGATCTTCGGCAACGATCACCGGCAGGCCGGTTTCCTGGGCCAGCAACTTGTCGAGGTCACGCAGCAATGCGCCACCACCGGTCAGCACCAGGCCGCGCTCGGCGATGTCCGATGCCAGTTCCGGTGGCGACTGCTCCAGGGCGCTCTTCACCGCCTGGACGATGGTCGCCAGGGACTCTTGCAGCGCTTCCAGCACTTCGTTGGAGTTCAGGGTGAAGGCCCGAGGAACGCCTTCGGCCAGGTTACGGCCACGAACGTCGACTTCACGGACTTCACCGCCCGGGTAGGCCGTGCCGATTTCCTGCTTGATGCGCTCGGCGGTGGACTCGCCGATCAGGCTGCCGTAGTTGCGACGCACGTAGGTGATGATCGCTTCGTCGAAACGGTCGCCGCCCACACGCACGGATTCGGCATAGACCACACCGTTGAGGGAGATCAGCGCGATCTCGGTGGTGCCGCCACCGATGTCGACGACCATCGAGCCACGGGCTTCTTCCACCGGCAGGCCGGCACCGATGGCCGCGGCCATTGGTTCTTCGATCAGGAACACCTCACGGGCACCGGCACCAAGGGCCGATTCACGGATGGCACGACGCTCCACCTGGGTGGACTTGCATGGAACGCAGATCAGCACGCGAGGGCTGGGCTGCAGGAAACTGTTTTCGTGAACCTTGTTGATGAAGTACTGCAGCATCTTCTCGCAGACGCTGAAGTCGGCGATCACGCCGTCTTTCATCGGACGAATGGCTGCGATGTTGCCCGGTGTACGGCCCAGCATGCGCTTGGCTTCGGTACCAACAGCCACGACACTTTTCTGGTTACCGTGGGTGCGGATGGCCACGACCGAGGGTTCATTCAGGACGATACCGCGCTCGCGCACGTAAATAAGGGTGTTGGCAGTGCCCAGGTCAATGGAAAGATCGCTGGAAAACATGCCACGCAGTTTCTTGAACATGGGAAAGGGACCCTAGGCAACGCGTGGGTAAAAAAGTGCGGCAAACTCTAACAACGACAGGGATTTTGGGCAAGGCGCCAATATGTTAAATTGGCCGCTTTTCTGTGCACCAAACCCTACAATCGCGGCCAGTGCCCTGTTTATGACACAGGGCACTGGACCATAGAAATGCGGTAGTGTTCCGACAATCTAACACACGGACAGACTGCGTCTGTTCTGTTTTCCACTGGAGAATCCCATGGCGCTTGAACGCTCCGACGTGGAAAAAATCGCTCATCTGGCCTGTCTGGGCCTCAATGAAGCCGATCTTCCACACATCACTTCAGCCCTGAACAGCATTCTGGGGCTGGTCGACGAGATGCAGGCGGTCAATACCGACGGTATCGAACCGCTGGCCCACCCTCTGGAAGCCAGCCAGCGCCTGCGCGCCGACGTCGTGACCGAACCCAATAACCGCGAGGCCTACCAGTCCATCGCGCCAGCGGTCGAAAACGGCCTGTACCTGGTTCCGAAAGTCATCGACTAAAGGGAAAGAGCCTCTCATGCATCACATGACACTGGCCGAGATCGCCCGCGGACTCGCCGATAAAAAGTTTTCCTCCGAAGAGCTGACCAAAACCCTGCTGGCACGCATCGCCCAGCTCGACCCGCAGCTCAACAGCTTCATCAGCGTGACCGAAGAGCTGGCCCTGGGCCAGGCCAAGGCGGCCGACGCCCGCCGTGCCAACGGTGAAGGCGGTGCCCTGCTCGGCGCGCCGATCGCCCACAAGGACCTGTTCTGCACCCAGGGCGTGCGCACCAGCTGCGGCTCGAAGATGCTCGACAACTTCAAGGCCCCCTACGACGCCACCGTGGTCGCCAAGCTCGCAGCCGCTGGCGCCGTGACCCTGGGCAAGACCAACATGGACGAATTCGCCATGGGTTCGGCCAACGAGTCGAGCCACTACGGCCCGGTGAAGAACCCCTGGAACCTGGAACACGTACCGGGCGGTTCGTCCGGCGGTTCCGCCGCCGCCGTGGCCGCGCGCCTGTTGCCGGCCGCTACCGCTACCGACACCGGCGGCTCGATTCGCCAGCCCGCGGCGTTCACCAACCTCACCGGCCTCAAGCCTACCTACGGTCGCGTGTCGCGCTGGGGCATGATTGCCTACGCCTCCAGTCTCGACCAGGGCGGCCCATTGGCGCGCACCGCCGAAGACTGCGCGCTGCTGCTGCAAGGCATGGCCGGCTTCGACCCGAACGACTCCACCAGCATCGATGAACCGGTGCCAGACTACAGCGCCGGCCTCAGCGGCTCGCTGCAAGGCCTGCGCATCGGCGTGCCGAAGGAGTACTTCGGCGCCGGCCTCGACCCACGCATCGCCGACCTGATCCACAACAGCGTCAAGGAGCTGGAAAAGCTCGGCGCCGTGGTCAAGGAAATCAGCCTGCCGAACATGCAACACGCCATTCCCGCGTACTACGTGATCGCCCCGGCGGAAGCCTCCTCGAACCTGTCGCGTTTCGACGGCGTGCGCTTCGGCTATCGCTGCGAAAACCCGGAAAACCTGATCGACCTGTACAAGCGCTCCCGAGGCGAAGGCTTCGGCGCCGAAGTGCAGCGGCGGATCATGGTCGGGACTTACGCGCTGTCCGCCGGCTATTACGACGCCTACTACCTCAAGGCGCAGAAAATCCGCCGTCTGGTGAAGAACGACTTCATGGCCGCCTTCAACGAGGTCGACATCATCCTCGGTCCGACCACGCCGAACCCGGCCTGGAAACTCGGCGCCAAGAACAGCGACCCGGTCGCTGCCTACCTGGAAGACGTCTACACCATCACCGCCAACCTCGCCGGCTTGCCGGGCCTGTCCATGCCGGCCGGTTTCGTCGATGGCCTGCCGGTGGGCGTGCAGTTGCTCGCGCCGTACTTCCAGGAAGGCCGCCTGCTCAACGTGGCTCACCAGTATCAGTTGAACACTGACTGGCACACCCGCACCCCAACCGGCTTCTGAGGAGAAACACATGCAATGGGAAGTCGTGATCGGGCTGGAGATTCACACCCAGCTCACCACCCGGTCGAAAATCTTTTCCGGCAGTTCCACCACGTTCGGCTCCGAGCCCAACACCCAGGCCAGCCTGGTCGACCTGGGCATGCCTGGCGTGCTGCCGGTGCTCAACGCCGAAGCGGTGCGCATGGCGGTGATGTTCGGCCTGGCGATTGACGCCGAGATCGGCCAGCACAACGTGTTCGCCCGCAAGAACTACTTCTACCCGGACCTGCCCAAGGGCTACCAGATCAGCCAGATGGAACTGCCGATTGTCGGCAAGGGCCACCTGGACATCGCCCTGGAAGACGGCACGGTCAAGCGTGTCGGCATCACCCGGGCGCACCTGGAAGAAGACGCCGGCAAGAGCCTCCACGAAGAATTCAACGGCGCCACCGGCATCGACCTGAACCGTGCCGGCACGCCGCTGCTGGAAATCGTCTCCGAACCGGACATGCGTAGCGCCAAGGAAGCCGTGGCCTACGTCAAGGCGATCCACGCACTGGTGCGCTACCTGGGCATCTGCGACGGCAACATGGCCGAAGGCTCGCTGCGCTGCGACTGCAACGTATCGATCCGACCCAAGGGCCAGGCGGAATTCGGCACGCGCTGCGAGATCAAGAACGTCAACTCGTTCCGCTTCATCGAGAAGGCGATCAACAGCGAGATCCAGCGCCAGATCGAACTGATCGAGGACGGCGGCAAGGTCATCCAGCAGACCCGCCTGTACGACCCGAACAAGGACGAGACCCGTCCGATGCGCAGCAAGGAAGAAGCCAACGACTACCGTTACTTCCCCGACCCGGACCTGCTGCCGGTGGTGATCGAAGATTCGTTCCTCGACGACGTGCGCGCCACCCTGCCGGAACTGCCACCGCAGAAACGCGAGCGCTTCCAGGCGCAGTTCGGGCTGTCGAGCTATGACGCCAACGTCCTGGCCACCAGCCGCGAACAAGCCGATTACTTTGAAAAAGTCGTCGGCATCGGCGGCGACGCCAAGCTGGCGGCCAACTGGGTGATGGTCGAACTGGGCAGCCTGCTGAACAAGCAGGGGCTGGAAATCGACGAGTCGCCGGTGTCGGCCGAGCAACTGGGCGGCATGCTGCTGCGGATCAAGGACAACACCATCTCCGGCAAGATCGCCAAGATGGTCTTCGAAGCCATGGCCAATGGCGAAGGCAGCGCCGACGAGATCATCGAGAAGCGCGGCTTGAAGCAGGTCACCGACACCGGTGCCATTTCCGCCGTACTCGATGAGATGCTCGCGGCCAACGCCGAGCAGGTCGAACAGTACCGTGCAGCGGACGAAGCCAAGCGTGGCAAGATGTTCGGCTTTTTCGTCGGCCAGGCCATGAAAGCCTCCAAGGGCAAGGCCAACCCGCAACAGGTCAACGAACTGCTGAAAAGCAAGCTCGAGGGCTGACTTATGGACGGTGATCGTTCCCACGCTCCGCGTGGGAACGCCTCACTGGACGCTCCGCGTCCGCTTTTTGTGACGCAGAGCGTCACGGGCTGCATTCCCACGCAGAGCATGGGAACGATCATGGGGTCATAGAATGAAGCGTCTCCTCGGCGCCTGCGCCCTGCTGTCCCTGCTGGCCGGTTGCGCCAGCCAGAGCGGGACGGTCGATCCACACGGCTACGACCAGACAGGCGTGGCCTCCTATTACGGCGCCCGACACCACGGCAAGCGCACCGCCAGTGGCGAGCGTTTCGACCAGCACAGCCTGACTGCAGCCCATCGCCAGTTGCCATTCGGCACACGGGTGAAAATCACCAACCTGGGCAACAATGACAGTGTCGTGGTCCGTATCAACGACCGCGGCCCGTATACCCGAGGCCGCCTGATCGACGTGTCCCGTGAAGCCGCCGAGCAACTGGGCATGTTGCGCACCGGCACCGCGCGGGTCCGCGTCCAAGCCCTCGACGATTGATAGACGGAGCCCGGCCATTTCCCTACTCGCCGATTTACCGCTGTTCAGCCTGATCGAACTGTTCGGTGGCCTGCTGTTGCTGATCGTCGGCGCCGAGTTGTTGGTGCGGGCCGCTGTCGGCCTGGCGGCGCGCTTGCAAGTACGCCCCCTGATCATCGGCCTGAGCGTCGTCGCCTTCGGCAGCAGCGCGCCACAGATGGCCGTCAGCCTGCAAGCGACCCTGACGCAGAACGCCGACATCGCCGTCGGCAGCGTGATCGGCAGCGGCATCTTCAACATCCTCGTGACCCTCGGCCTGTCGGCGCTGATCATTCCATTGCGGGTCTCGCGCCAACTGGTGCGCCTGGACATCCCCCTGATGATCGGCGCCAGTCTGTTGGTGTTCGTGCTGGCCTGGAACGAAGAGCTGACGCGGTTGGACGGCGTGCTGCTCCTGATCGCCCTGGCGGTGTACCTGGGCTTGTTGCTGCGTCAGTCACGGCACTCCGGGCGTCCCCATGCCGTAGCGGTCAAGGTGACACCAGCGTCCTGGCTCAAGAGCCTGTCGATGATCGCAGCGGGTCTGGCAATGCTGATTTTTGCCGGACATCTGCTGCTGGGCGCGGCGGTGGAAGTCGCCACCGACCTGGGACTTTCGGAACGCATCATCGGCCTGACCATCGTCGCCGTCAGCACCTCATTGCCGGAGCTTGCGACCTCACTGATCGCCGCTCTGCGGGGCCAGCGCGACATCGCAGTGGGCAACGTGATCGGCAGCAACCTGTTCAACCTGCTGGGGGTACTCGGGGTGACCGCCCTTCTCGCACCGACGCCGCTTTCGGTTTCGCCGAACGCGCTGGATTTCGACCTGCCCGTAATGCTCGGCGTGGCGGTGCTGTGCCTGCCGGTGTTCTACTCCGGGTACCGGGTCACCCGCGCCGAAGGTCTGTTGCTCCTGGGCTTGTACCTGGCCTATGGGCTCCATGTGATGTCGTTCACCACCGGCATGCCCCTGGCTGGCCAACTGGAGCGGCTGATGCTGTTCTACGTGCTGCCGGTCCTGCTCGTATTCTTGCTGTTCACCTCGGTGCGCGCCTGGCGCCGCCAACACCACAAGAGGGATTTGCCATGACCGACACCCCAAAGACCGGCCTGGACATGCGTCGCCAGGTAATGGGCGATGCGTTCGTCGACCGCGCCCTGGGCAACGCCACCGAATTCACCCAACCCCTGCAGGACTTCGTCAACGAACATGCCTGGGGCAGCGTCTGGAGCCGCGAGGGTCTGCCCCTGAAAACCCGCAGCCTGATCACCCTCGCCGCCCTCACTGCCCTCAAATGCCCCCAGGAGCTCAAAGGCCATGTGCGTGGCGCGCTGAACAACGGCTGCACGGTGGAGGAGATTCGCGAAGCGTTGCTGCATTGCGCGGTGTATGCCGGGGTGCCGGCGGCGATCGATGCGTTTCGGGCGGCGCAGGAAGTGATCGAGGCGTATCAGAAGCCGGAGTAAAGCGCGGGATTGGGGCTGTATGGACTGGCGCCATCGCGAGCAGGCTCGCTCCCACAGTTGATCGGGTTTTTCAGAAGGAATGCGGTCGAATGTGGGAGCGAGCCTGCTCGCGATTGGACCTCAAGCGCACCACAAAAGCCTAGATCCACCCGCCCCACTGCAACACAAAGATCCCCAGGTTGGTGGTAATCGCCGCCATCAACGTGGTGATGACGATGATCGCCGCCGCCAGTTCATGGTTGCCATCGGCGGCGCGGGCCATGACGAAGCTGGCGGCGGCAGTCGGGCTGCCGAAGTACAGGAACAGAATCCCCAATTCCGCCCCGCGAAAGCCCCAGAGCCAGGCGCCCAGGGTGGTCAGCACCGGCAGGCCGACCATCTTCACCAGGCTCGAACTCATGGCCATCTTGCCACTCTTGCGCAACGCCGCCAGCGACAGCGTACCGCCGATGCAGATCAGCGCCAGGGGCAAGGTCATCTGCGCCAGGTACTTGCCTGACGTCTCGAACCAGTTTGGTAGGCCGATCTGCCAATAGGCAAACGGCGCGGCGATGATCACGCTGATGATCAGCGGGTTGCTGAACACGCTTTTGCAGATGCTCCACGGGTCGGACTTGATCACCGGGCTATAGACCGCCAGCACGATGGTCGACAAGGTGTTGTAGAACAGGATCACCAACGCCGCGAGGATCGCCCCCAGGGAAATCCCGTAGTCGCCATACATGCTCGCCGCCAGCGCCAGGCCGATGACCCCGTTGTTGCCACGAAACGCGCCTTGGGTGTAGATGCCGCGATCTTCCCGCGGGCAACGCCAGATCGCCCAGCCCCAGGCCATGGCAAAGCTCACCAGGGTGGCGATGGAAAAATAGATCAGCAGGTCCGGCTGTAACGCCGCATGCAGGTCGGCATGGAGGATGCCGAGGAACAACAGCGCCGGCATGGTGACGTTGAACACCAGGGACGAGGCGATGTGGATGAAGTTGTCGTTGATCCAGTCGATGCGCTTGAGCAACGCCCCCAGAAACAGCATGGCAAACACCGGCGCGGTGATGTTCAGGGTTTCGAGGAAAATTGCCAGCATGCCGGAGACCTTGAGAGGGGTGTCGTTAGGTGGCTAATGATAAGCCACTTTCCCACTGATCGTTCCCACGCTCTGCGTGGAAATGCCTCAACGGACGCTCCGCGTTCGGCTCTCGGGACGCGGAGCGTCCCTGGCTGCATTCCCACGCAGAGCGTGGGAACGATCAACGACAACGTCAGATCAGGTAATCGGCGCCGGGTTGAACAAGGTGATGTCGTTGTGCAGCTTGTGCCGTTCCGCCCAGGTCTGCTTCTTGCCGCTGGCCACGTCCAGGTAATAGTGGAACAGCTCCCAACCCAGTTCCTCGATCGAGGCACGACCCGTGGCAATCCGACCGGCGTCGATGTCGATCAGGTCCGGCCAGCGCTGGGCCAGTTCAGTACGGGTCGAGACCTTCACCACCGGAGCCATCGCCAGACCGTACGGCGTGCCACGGCCGGTGGTGAACACGTGCAAGTTCATCCCCGCCGCCAGTTGCAGCGTGCCACAGACAAAATCGCTGGCCGGCGTGGCACAGAAGATCAGGCCCTTTTGCTTGAAGCGCTCGCCAGGACCGAGCACGCCGCTGATCGCGCTGCTGCCGGACTTGACGATCGAGCCCAGGGATTTTTCGACGATATTCGACAGCCCACCCTTCTTGTTGCCCGGCGTGGTGTTGGCGCTGCGATCCGCTTCGCCCTTGGCCAGGTAACGGTCGTACCAGTCCATCTCACGCACCAGCTCCTCGGCGACTTCCCGGGTTTGCGCCCGGGAGGTCAGCAGGTAGATGGCATCTCGCACTTCCGTGACTTCGGAAAACATCACCGTCGCCCCGGCGCGCAGCAACAGGTCCGAGGCATAGCCCAGGGCCGGATTGGCGGTGATGCCGGAAAACGCATCGCTGCCGCCGCACTGCATACCCAGGATCAACTCCGAAGCCGGCACGGTCTCACGACGGCGCTGGTCGAGTTTCTTCAGGCGGGTTTCAGCCAGCTCCATGATCTGCTCGATCATCTCGGTGAAGCCGTGGCTGGAGTCCTGCAAGCGATACAACCATGGCTCGCTGAGATCCACCGAGCTGTCGTTCTCATGCATCACCTGGCCGGCCTGCAATTTCTCGCAACCCAGGCTGATCACCAGCGCCTCGCCACCCAGGTTCGGGTTGCGTGCCAGGTTGCGCACGGTGCGGATCGGGATGTATGCATCGGTGGCGGTGATCGCCACGCCACAGCCGTAGCTGTGGGTCAGCGCTACCACGTCGTCGACGTTCGGGTACTTGGGCAGCAATTCATCCTTGATGCGCTTGACCGCATGATCCAGCACCCCGGTCACACACTGCACCGTGGTGGTGATACCCAGGATATTGCGCGTGCCGACGGTACCGTCGGCGTTGCGGTAGCCTTCGAAGGTATAACCCTCCAGCGGCGCATCGGCCGCCGGTACGTCGGTGGACAGCGGCAGGCTGTCCAGCGGTGGCGCGGTGGGCATGCGCAACTGGTCTTCCTTGACCCAGCTGCCACGGGGGATCGGTTGCAACGCGTAGCCAATCACCTGGCCATAGCGAATCACCTCGCCGCCCTCGGGAATGTCTTGCAGCGTGACCTTGTGGCTCTGGGGCACGAAGTCCACGGTGACCAGACCGTCCGGGAACTCGGTTCCGGCCGGCACGCCCTGGTCATTGACGACGATCACCACATTGTCCCGCTCGTGCAGGCGGATATAACGGGGGGAATCGGCATGTTCAATCAATTGCATCGGTGCCGCTCCTTCAGGATTTGACTTCAGACAGGCTGGCGAGGTCGGCATCCTTGGCCGTAGGTTCCTTGAGCACGACACGCTTGATCGGCCCGACGATGACCAGATAGCTGAACACCGCCACCAAGGCGTTGCAACCGACGAACACCAGCGCCCACTTGAACGAGCCGGTGGCACTGATGATGTAGCCGATGACGATTGGCGTGGTGATCGACGCCAGGTTGCCGAAGGTGTTGAACAGGCCACCGCTCAAACCGGCGATCTGTTTTGGCGACGTATCGGACACCACGGCCCAGCCCAGCGCGCCCACGCCTTTACCGAAGAAGGCCAGGGCCATGAAGCCCACCACCATCCATTCGATTTCGACATAGTTGCAGGCCACGATGCTGCTGGACACCAGCAGGCCGGCGATGATCGGCGCCTTGCGGGCGAAGGTCAGCGAGTGACCCTTGCGCAGCAGGTAATCGGAAATCACTCCACCCAGCACGCCGCCGATGAAACCGCAGATCGCCGGCAAGGACGCGATGAAACCAGCCTTGAGGATGGTCATGCCGCGCTCCTGAACCAGGTACACCGGGAACCAGGTCAGGAAGAAGTAGGTGATACCGTTGATGCAGTATTGGCCCAGGTACACGCCGAGCATCATGCGATTGGTGAGCAGTTGGCGGATGTAATCCCATTTCGGACCGTCGGCCTTCTTCTCCTTGCCCTTGTCCTGGTCCATGTCGACCATCGCACCGTTGGCGGCGATGTGGTTGAACTCGGCTTCGTTGATCATCGGGTGCTGGCGCGGGCTGTGGATCACTTTGAGCCAGATCAGCGAGAACACGATGCCGACCACGCCCATCACGATGAACACGTGCTGCCAGCCGAAGCGGTAGACGATCCAGCCCATCAACGGCGCGAACAACACCGTGGCGAAATATTGCGCCGAGTTGAAGATCGCCGAGGCGGTGCCGCGTTCCGCGGTGGGGAACCAGGCCGCGACGATGCGGGCGTTGCCTGGGAAGGATGGCGCTTCAGCCAGCCCGACCAGAAAGCGCAGCATGAAGAGCGCAACCACGGCGGTGGAGAGGCCGAATTCACCCACATAGCCTTGCAGCACGGTGAACAGCGACCAGGTGAAAATGCTCAGCGCATAGATCTTTTTCGAACCGAAACGATCGAGCAGCCAGCCGCCGGGAATCTGCCCGGCCACGTAGGCCCAACCAAAAGCGGAGAAGATATAACCGAGGGTAACGGCGTCAATGCCGAGGTCTTTCTGCAGGCTGGAGCCTGCGATGGCGATAGTTGCGCGGTCGGCGTAGTTGATCGTCGTCACCAAAAACAGCATGAGCAGGATCAAATAGCGGACGCGAGTCGGCTTGGTTTCTTGCATTTAATCTACTTCCACTATTTATTTTTATACGGGAAATCAATTTGTGCGGTCGGCGCCGGTTTCAGCGCCGACCGGTGCTGCGTGTTACGAGCCGATGTAGGAGGTCTTCACCACGGTGTAGAACTCCTGCGCGTAGCGACCTTGCTCACGCGAACCATAGGACGAACCTTTACGCCCGCCGAACGGCACGTGGTAATCCACGCCGGCCGTCGGCAGGTTGACCATCACCATGCCCGCCTGGGAGTGGCGCTTGAAGTGGTTGGCGTACTTGAGCGACGTGGTGGCGATACCGGCGGACAGACCGAACTCGGTGTCGTTGGCCATCGCCAGCGCAGCCTCGTAGTCGGCCACGCGCACGACGTTGGCCACCGGGCCGAAAATTTCTTCACGGCTGATGCGCATGGCCGCTTCGCTGTCAGCGAACAAGGTCGGCGCCAGGAAATAGCCTTCGGTGTCGCAGGTCACCAGGCCACCACCACTGACCAGCCGCGCACCTTCGCTCTGGCCAATGTCAATGTACTTCAGGTCCTGGTTGAGTTGGGCTTCGGAAACCACCGGTCCGATGTCCGTACCCGCCTTCAGGGCATGACCGACCTTGATCGACTGCATGCGCTCGGCCATGGCCGCGACGAACTTGTCGTGGATACCGGCGGTGACGATCAGGCGGCTCGAAGCCGTGCAGCGTTGGCCAGTGGAGTAGAACGCACTTTGCACAGCCAGTTCGACAGCCTGCTTGAGGTCGGCGTCGTCGAGGATGATCTGCGGGTTCTTGCCACCCATTTCCAACTGCACCTTGGCCTGGCGCGACACACAGCTGACGGCGATCTGCCGGCCCACGCCCACGGAACCGGTGAAGCTGATGCCGTCGACTTTCGGGCTGTTGACCAGGAGGTCACCGACCACGCGGCCGCTGCCCATCACCAGGTTGAACGCACCGGCCGGGAAACCGGCGCGGGAAATGATCTCGGCCAGGGCCCAGGCACAACCCGGTACCAGCTCGGCAGGCTTGATCACCACGCAGTTGCCGTAGGCCAGGGCCGGGGCGATTTTCCACGCAGGGATGGCGATCGGGAAGTTCCACGGCGTGATCAAACCGACCACACCCAGGGCTTCACGGGTCACTTCGACGTTGACGCCCGGACGCACCGACGGCACATAGTCGCCGGACAGGCGCAGGCATTCACCGGCGAAGAACTTGAAAATGTTGCCGGCGCGGGTCACTTCGCCGATGGCCTCGGGCAGGGTCTTGCCCTCTTCCCGGGCCAGCAGTTGGCCGAGCTCTTCACGGCGGGCGAGGATCTCGCTGCCCACTTTGTCCAGCGCATCGTGACGAGCCTGGATGCCCGAAGTCGACCAGGCCGGGAACGCGGCGCGGGCGGCTTCGATGGCGGCATTGACTTGAGCTGCGTCGGCCTTGGCATATTCGCCGATGACATCGGACAGGTCAGACGGGTTGATGTTGGTGCAATAGTCGGCACCGGCCACCCACTGACCATTGATGTAGTTATCGAAACGCTTTGCATCTGCCACGGATGCTTCTCCTTACAAATAGCCTGTCTGGTTCCGAGGTCGCTCCCACGCTGAGCATGGGAACGAGCCGCTGATTGCTCAGCGGCTCGTCGGGTCTGTTACTGCTTGCCTTGCTTGTCGATCAGCGCGGCCAGGGCTTCGTACTCGTCCGGCAGCAGATCGGTCAGCGGCGTGCGCACGGGACCGGCGTCATAACCGACGATCTTCGCGCCTGCCTTGACGATGCTCACGGCATAACCGGCCTTGCGGTTGCGGATATCCAGGTACGGCAGGAAGAAGTCATCGATGATCTTGCCGACCGTGGCGTGATCGTCGCGGGCGATGGCGTTGTAGAAGTCCATCGCGGTTTTCGGGATGAAGTTGAACACCGCCGAGGAATAGACCGGCACGCCCAGGGCTTTGTAGGCCGCAGCATAGACTTCAGCGGTCGGCAGGCCGCCCAGGTAGCTGAAACGATCGCCGAGGCGACGACGGATCGACACCATCAGTTCGATATCGCCCAGGCCGTCTTTGTAGCCGATCAGGTTCGGGCAACGCTCGGCCAGTTGTTCGAGCTGCACGGCGTTCAGGCGGCAGACGTTGCGGTTGTACACCACCACGCCGATTTTCACCGATTTGCACACTGCTTCAACGTGGGCGGCAACGCCGTCCTGGCTGGCTTCGGTCAGGTAGTGCGGCAGCAGCAACAGCCCTTTGGCACCCAGGCGCTCAGCCTCTTGGGCGTACTCGATGGCCTGGCGAGTCGCACCGCCGACACCGGCGAGGATTGGCACGCTGGTGGCACAGGTGTCGACAGCCGTCTTGATGACTTGGGAGTACTCGCTGGCGGCCAGGGAGAAGAATTCACCGGTGCCACCGGCGGCGAACAGGGCCGAGGCGCCGTACGGGGCCAGCCACTCGAGGCGCTTGATGTAGCTGTCGCGATTGAAATCGCCTTGGGCAGTGAAATCGGTGACCGGGAACGACAGCAGGCCAGACGAGAGGATGGACTTCAGTTCTTGTGGATTCATTATTCGAACACCCTGGGACGCAAAATGTGTATGAGAGAGATAAGCTTCGGCCAGAAGTTGTAGGTCATCGTACAACTTAAAATACGAACGTCAACTGCATTTCGTCATCAAGGGGGAAAAAGTCCGGTGGACCGTTCATCCGCACTGTCGACTTTGACAGTTTCGCCTCGTCAGGCTTTGCCCTAAAAAAGCCTGAACCGTCGCGGAGGGCTAACCATGAAGACTCAACATCGATTCCACTACACCCACGAAGCCAAACAACAGACGCTGGATTTCGCCGAATTCGACCTGCACGTCAACGTAGGCGATCGGGTGGTATTTCCAGGCAGCGACCACGCCTACGAAGTCATCTACAAGGAATTCCACCTGAACAGCGACGGCAGTGTCGAGCATGTCGATTACCGGACAGACTAGGTTGATGGCGTGCCGTCGGAATCCGCAACCTGAGTTCCACAAAGGGCGCTTTAAAGCCAAAACGCCACGGTCGATCCCTCAAGGAGTGACACTATGAGCACCTATAAAACGCCTGTTCTCGTCCAGTTCCCGGACACAGACGAAGTCACCATCGATCTGGCGGGTCTGGAGGGCGGGTTGAAATTCACAATCCCGGACCTGGACAAGATCGGATACGAGTGGGAAGTCGCCCCGGTACTCGGTTCGGAACCCGTTGAATGGTCCGATCGAAAGTCCCTGGTCACCTATGATGACGAGGGCAACGCCCAGAAACTCACCGAACTGGAACTGACCGTGCCCAAGGCCAGGCTGGAAAAGTATCGTGGCCAGGTAGTCGAACTGCGCTATCGGTATTTCAGCGAGTCCGATGACTATGGCGATGATATGGTTTCGGCGCCGGTTCGCTTGAAGGTCAAGTAAGGCTCTCCAGCTCATGCTGCTGGTACGTCGCCATGGACGTAGACCACCCTGTGGCGAGGGGATTTATCCCCGCTGGGCTGCGCAGCAGACCCAACCCTGACACCTCGGTGCGTCAGAGGGACGGCATCGCTACTTTTGGGGCCGCTACGCAGCCCAACGGGGCGGTGCAACGTTTCGCTAAATCCCCTCGCCACAGGGGGTCTCGGGGATCAGCCCTGTGCTTGCGCTTCTTCGTGGGCCTGGCGCAGCCGCTCGCGGCTGTTGGTCAGGTGCAGCCGCATGGCGGCACGGGCGGCATCGGAGTCCTGACGAGCGATGGCTTCGTAGATTTCCTCGTGCTCGCGGCTCAGGCGGTCCATGTAGTGTTGCTGGTCGTCATGGGCCAGGCGTGCCGAGTTCACCCGGGTACGCGGGATAATGCTGGTGCCCAGGTGGGTCATGATATCGGTGAAATAACGGTTGCCCGTGGACAGGGCGATTTCCAGATGGAAAGCGAAGTCCGAGGCCACTGCGTCGGTGGCGTGGGTCGCACTTTCGTTCAGTGCGTCGAGGGCGGCGCGCATCGTCGCCAGTTGCTCGTCGCTGCGGCGTTGGGCGGCGAGCCCGGCGGACTCCACTTCCAGGCTGATACGCAATTCCAGGATCGCCAGCACATCACGCAAGGTGACCACCGTGGCCGGGTCGATTCGAAAACCGCTCGGGCTGGGGGTGTCCAGCACAAAGGTGCCGATGCCGTGGCGGGTTTCCACCTGGCCGGCCGCCTGCAAGCGGGAAATCGCTTCGCGTACCACGGTGCGGCTGACGCCATGGGCCTCCATGATCGCCGACTCGGTGGGCAACTTGTCGCCACGCTTGAGCAGGCCGTCACGGATCTGCTCGGTCAGCACCGTCACCAACTCCTGCGCCAGGCTGCGGCGCTTACGGGGAAAGCGTGGTATGTCGATCGGGTTTTCCATGGGGCTTCTTACTCGGCAAGCGATTGAATGCGCATTATCATAGCGTAACGTGGTTGTATGATCACTGTATCCCTGCGGGCCTCGTCAAGGATTGCTGATTGTGGCGAGGGCTGCTGCGCAGCCCAACAGGGATAAATCCCCTCGCCACAACAGTGTTCGACTGCCGATCAGGTGACTGCGGCAGGCTCCAGCAGTTGGCCATTTTCGATACGTACATGTCGTGGATGGAATCGTTTCAAGCTGCTTCGGTGCCCGACGCTGACGATGCTCACCCCCGGCAGCTGATCGATGAGCGCCTGGTACAGCGTCGCTTCGTCTTCCTCGTCCATCGCCGATGTCGCTTCGTCCATGTACAGCCACAGCGGTGCGTAGAGCAGCGCACGGGCGAAGGCCAGGCGTTGTTGTTCACCGGGCGACAGCATGCGCTGCCAGTGATTGCTTTCATCCAGGCGCACAATCAGGTGCGGCAGGCGGCAGGTTTCGAGCACCTGTGCATAACGTTCGTTGGGGTAGACGTCGCCGGGCTGTGGATAACTCAGCACTTCGCGCAGGCTGCCAATCGGCAGGTAAGGCTTTTGCGGCAGGAACAGATAACGCGTCGCCGGCAGCACAATGCGTCCATGCCCGGTGGGCCACAGGTGCCCCATCGCCCGCAGCAGGGTGGATTTACCGCTACCGGAACGGCCGCTGAGCATCACCCGCTCCCCGGCTCCAACGGTCATGTCGGCATCGCTAAGCAGATGTCGCCCGTCAGTCAGGTCCAATCCCAGATTGTGCACCTTCAGTTGGTTACCCTGGTTTTGCACGTCGATAGCCGGTACGCGCTCTTCGTTGTCGCTCATGGCCTGGCGGAAACTCAGCAGACGATCGCAAGTGGCGCGCCACGCGGCGAGGTCGGTATAGGCACTGATGAACCAGCTGAAACTCTCCTGCACGTTGCCGAACGCCGAATTGATCTGCATGAGTTCGCCCAGCTGGATCTTGCCGGCGAAGTAACGCGGCGCCGCCACCATGAACGGGAAGATGATCGCGATCTGGCCATAGCCGGAGGTGAAGAACGTCAAGCGCTTGGACACCCGCATGATGTCCCAGAAGTTATGCCAGACCAGTCCGAAACGTCCGCTCAGGCGACGGTTTTCGTTGGGCTCGCCGTTGTACAGTGCAATGCTTTCGGCATTCTCGCGCACCCGCACCATGGAAAAACGCAGGTCGGCTTCGAAGCGCTGTTGGTTGTTGTTCAGGCCGATCAGGCGACGGCCGATCAGGTGCGTCAGCCAACTGCCCACCGCCGCGTACACCAGCGCGCACCAGAACATGTAGCCGGGAATCGTGTAGCCGAACACTTCGATGCTGCCCGAGACGCCCCACAGGATGATCGAGAACGACACCAGGCTGACCACGTTGCGCAGCAAGCCCAGCCCCAGGCCCAAGGTATTGCTGGTGAAGCTGTTGAGGTCTTCGGAAATCCGCTGGTCCGGGTTGTCGGTGTAGCCGCCCTGCTCCAGCTGGTAGTAATTCTTGTTGCTGAGCCAGCGGGCAAAATGCTGCTCGGTCAGCCAGGCCCGCCAACGGATGGTGAGCATCTGCGTGAGGTACAAGCGATACACCGCGCCCAGGATCGCCACGGCGGCGATGCCGCAGAAATACAGGATCAGTTGCCAGAACGCCGCGCTGTTCTTCTCTTGCAGGGCGTTGTAGAAGTCCTTGTACCAACTGTTGATCCACACCGAAATCGCCACGCTGAACAGCGACAGCGCGATGACGGCGATCAACAGCGTCCAGGCCTTGCCCTTCTCCTCACTGCGCCAGTACGGCGTGGTCATGTGCCAGACACGGCGGAAAAACTGGCCGCGCACTGCATCGTTGACCGCGGAATATTCAGCGTTCTGATTCATGGTTAAAGCTCAATAAAGAGAAAGAGTCGGGCCGATCATAGAGCAACGGCCCGATGTGTCGCGAGGGGGTGGACAACATCCGTTCAGCACAGGTTCAGCGACGCACGGGCCGCTTCTGCAATTTGCGCTGCAAGGTGCGCCGGTGCATGCCCAGGGCGCGGGCAGTGGCGGAAATGTTGCCCTCGTGCTCGGTCAGCACCCGCTGGATGTGCTCCCACTGCAGGCGATCCACCGACATGGGGTTTTCCGGCACCAGGGTGTCGAGGTCGGCGTGCTCGGACAGCAGCGCCGCCAGCACGTCATCGGCGTCCGCCGGCTTGCACAGGTAATTGCAGGCGCCGCGCTTGATGGCTTCGACCGCCGTGGCGATGCTCGAATAACCGGTGAGGATCACCACGCGCATCTCCGGGTCCAGCTCCAGCAGCTTGGGCAGCAGCACCAGGCCCGAATCGCCGTCCATCTTCAAGTCCAGGGCGGCATAGTCCGGCAGGTCGGCCTGGGCGATGGTCAAGCCCTCCTCGGCGGAGCCGGCAGTGCTCACGCGAAAGCCGCGACGGGACATCGCCCGGGCCATGACGCGGGTAAACGTGGCGTCATCGTCCACCAGCAACAGGTGCGGCAGTTCTTCGCCGTCGACTTGGATCTCGTCACTCATGTTCGTCTCCTCGGTCGGCATGGGGCAGGCGCAGCTCGGTGAGCGTGCCGCCGCTCTCATGGGGGTAGAGTTTCACCGAGCCGCCCGCGCGTGTCACGCTGGCTTTGCTCAAAAACAGGCCCAGGCCCAGGCCTTTGCCCTTGGTGGTATAGAACGGCTTGCCGATCTGCTCGGCGATGGCCAGCGGCACACCGGCGCCGTGGTCGCGAATGCTGATGGTCAATTCGTAGGCATTCCAGTCCAGCGCCACCTCCAGGCCTTCGGGGCAGGCGTCGGCGGCGTTGTTCAACAGGTTCAGCAAGGCCTGGGTCAAGTCCGGTGGCGGCGCCATGCGTGGCACCGGGCCATGGCCCAGGCACTGGAAGCGGTAACTGGCTTCGGGGCGCATCAAGTGCCAGCGATTCAGGGCCTCGTCGAGCCAGTCGGTGACGTCCTGCATGTCGATCGCCAGCCGGCGGTTGGCCTCGGCGGCACGCACCAGGTATTGCAGGGTTTCCTTGCAGAGCTTGACCTGATCCTGCAGCACGCTGAGGTCGTCCTGCAACAACGGGTCGGGATGATCCTGTTGCATCTCCTTGAGCAGCACGCTCATGGTCGCCAGCGGCGTGCCCAGCTCATGGGCGGCGCCAGCGGCCTGGGTCGCCACGGCCAGCAGCTGTTCGTCCCGCAGGCCCTCTTCACGCCGGATGGCCCGCAGCTCTTCCTGGCGGCGAAGCTCCTCGGCCATGCGCGCGGCAAAAAACGTGATGACGGACGCGGCCAGGGCGAAACTCAGCCACATGCCGTAGATCTGCAGGTTCTCCCGAGCGATGGGGAAAGTTTCCAGGGGATAGAACCGCGCCAGCAACAAGGTGTACAGCGCCAGGGCGATACCGGAAAGAATCAGCGAATAACGCCACGGCAATGTCACTGCGGCGATGGTCAGCGGCACAAGGTAGTAGGACACGAAAGGGTTGGTCGAACCGCCGGAGAAATACAGCAAGGCACTGTGGATAAACAGGTCGCAGGCCAGCTGCACCGCGTATTCCAGCTCCGTCACCGGCCACGAGGCGCGCAGCCGAATGGCCGTCAGCGCACACAACACCGAGGCGCACACCAGGGTAATCGCCAGTTGCAACCAGGGCAGCGGCAACAACTGGAACCAATAGGCGAGCCCCACGGACCCGGCCTGGGCCGCAAGGACCAGTATCCGGATGAACGTCAGCCGCCAGAGATTCTGGCGCGAGGCGGAAGTCATTTGCAAAGGGGCGAGCATGAGCTCTCCTGATGAGCGCTCCAGGCGAATCGCACGGAGTATAACCAAGGCGCGGGTTGCAGCGGCAGCTATGCGGCAAAGCGCCACAGCCCCTGAACGCTACCTATCACCTTGTAGCGAGGGGATCTTCATTGGCCTTATGCATCTGTATAGAAGTTGTAACTGGGCGAACCACACCACAAACGCTAGAGTCTTATCGTTCACGCAGGCCCGGACCTTACCCCTGCACATCATCCCAAGGAGCTTTCATGCACACGTTCAGTCGCCCCGCCGCCCTCCTCGCCCTCAGCCTCGGCACCGTCGCCAGCCTGCCGGCCCTGGCCGCCGATGAACTGCACTACAACCAGATTTCCCTGCGCGCCGAAGCCAGCCAGGAAGTGGCCCGTGACCTGATGATCGTCACGCTCTACACCGAAGAACAAAACACCGACCCGGCCAAGCTCGCCGCCGCCGTCAGCACCACGCTGAACAAAGCCATCGGCCAGGCCAAGGAAGTCAAGGACATCACCCTGCGCCAGGGCAGCCGCAACAGCTATCCGATCTACGACGGCAAGGGCCAGAAAATCACCGGCTGGCGCGAACGCGCCGAACTGCGCCTGGAAAGCGCCGACTTCGCCGCCCTGTCCAAACTCACTGGCGAGCTGCTGACCGACATGAAAATGGGCGGCATGGACTTCGCCATCTCCACCGCCACCCGCCAGAGCAGCGAAGACGCCCTGCTCAAGGACGCCGTCAACGCCTTCAAGGCCCGCGCCCAACTGGCCACCGAAGCCCTGGGTGGCAAGGGCTACAAAATCGTCAACCTGAACCTCAACAGCAACGGTTATCCACAACCCTACATGCGCGCACCGATGATGATGAAAGCCGGTTCCATGGATGCCGAGTCCGTCACGCCTGAAGTGGAAGCAGGCACCAGCAAGGTGAGCATGACGGCGGATGGGGCGATTGAGGTGTTGATGCAGTGATCGGTCCTGGTTCTGCCGGTTACTTCGCTGGCTGAACGCTGACGGTGGCCATGCCCTTGGTGGCGAGGGCGCTTGTTCCCTCGCCACCAAGGAAGTGATCCATTATCCGAGCATCAACGAATGACATTCAGCGGATTACCGAAGCGCTTGAGGTACATCTCACCAAACTTGTAAGAGGCGTAGTCAGTCATGTGGCCAACGTCACGATAAACCGGGAAACCATCGACAGCGGTCATGCAGCTACCGTCTTTGCACTGCACGTCTTTCGGATCAATGAGAATCAAGCTCGGATATTCGACTTTCAAATCATTGAACAGCTTCACCAATACAGGGTTTTCATCACCTGACGATTGCACCGAAACGCACTGGCTGCTTTGCTCGGCGCTCCCCATCAAGCCCCGCAACTTGACTTGTTTGAACAGGCATCTGTTGATACCTGCCGGCATGGGCAAAGCGTCCCTCAGAAAGACCGGGGTAGCACCGGATTCCACGATAGTGTCCAGGGCTTCGCGAATCGCCACGCCCAGGCGTTGATACGAGAGTTCAGGGCTACGAGGATCATCCGGTTTCGTAACAATGGCATCGGAAAGATAGGATTCCCAACGCTGGCCAATAATCACGTACTGGAAACGGTTTCTAGCAATGATGTCGTAGTACCGCTGAGTGGCCTGATAGCATTTCTGATACAGTGTATCCTTATGCTTATGCCGGCTGTAGAGGTAAATATTGGGCAGTGTCAGGCACGCTGGGTACCCTTGCGCTAGTACAGAAAGATTGGCGTCTTTGGCCAGCGTTTCAACAAAGCCCCAGTAGTGGTTCGAATACGAATCTCCCGTCAGGAATACCTGTGGCGTGGCCTGCTTGGCTCCCATGATGCAGCCGGAGTCGGCACCATCACTGCCACCCAGACACTTCTCCCGCTTGGCTGGCACAGAGGCCCTCAAGCCATTAAGCACGTTACTCGAACCCTCGCCAAAACGATTCGGCCATCCCTCGTGTTTCTGGCCGGAAGAGTGGAGCAGCGAAAGGCTGATGGCGGGCAGAATCATCAGTAATACCAGCGTCTTGATGAAGCCGGCTCTGGCCTTCCGAAATCTGTTTTCGATCAGAACAAAGGAAAGGTAGCCAATCACGAAAGTGGATACGAAGTAGATGACCGTGAGCATCGGATTGAGGGCGATGTCCATATAGCTCATCACCGCGAGGATCGGCCAATGCCACAAATACAAAGAGTATGAGAGCGTGCCTATAAATACCAACGGTTTGAGTGCCAATATTTTCGACGTGATGCTGGCATCGCCTATACCCCGAAAGAGCAGGATAGCGGTGGCGACACACACTGCAATGGCATGGTACTCCGGAAAACCCGCCAGGATATTTTCCCGGGTAGCGCAGTAGATGATTATGGCAAGCGAAAACCCACAAACCAAAGAGGCGCTCAGTCGACTAAGCCTGAATCTATCGGCGCTGAAGATGACCGCGCAGGAACCGATCATCAACTCGAAGATTCGAGCAGTGAAGAAGTAGTAGCTTTTTTCCGGAAGCGCCTGGGACAGGTACAAAGCAAGCGCCATTGATACCATCGTCAAGCCGAGGACAGTCGCCTTGAAGGCTTTTTTTGCCACATAACGGTTCAGCAGCCAAAGGCCCAGCGGCAAGGCCAGATACCACTGCCACTCGATGGCCAGTGACCAGGTGTGCAGAAGCGGCAGGCTCGCCGCATCGGGCGTCGCATAACCCGCTGTAGCCTTGTAGAAATACTGGTTTGAAAGTAGTAATGAAGTGTACTTTTCACTTTTTAGAAAAGCGATAAAGTCATGCGGCAGATACAGCAGCGCTGTGACTATCAATGTCGCTATCAGCAACGCGATGATGGCCGGCTGTAATCGCCAGATACGACGCGTATAGAACTCCGAAAAAGTGAATGTCCCATTGTTCAGCGACTTCATGATAATCGAGGTTGTCAAATACCCCGAAATTACGAAGAAGATGTCCACGCCGATAAAACCCGACGGAAATAGCGCTAAGCCACCATGAAAAACAAGCACGAGCAGAACAGCAATCGCCCGAAGCCCATCAATATCCGGACGGTATTCAATTGAAGACTTTCGACACTCGGTAGCAGAAGAGTCCAGCACGGGCAAAGCGTCTTCGCGGTTTTCCTTGTTATTTCCAAGTGGCTTAAACCACATCCCACGCACAGGCTTCGATGCGATCTCAAAGGGTCGATAGAACATTCATTTATCCTGGAACATTTTTGAATGGGCGATAAAGCGATTCCGGCTGATCGCTCATCAAAAAAACCATTATAGGGGTTGGAGCGCTCCTGCTGAACGCTTTTCAATCTCGCCTTAGCCCGACCGGTTTCATTCCCAATTTCTGGGCGTCGAGATCGATCCTCGGCAGGCCTCCGTTCTCGCCGCTCTATCAGCTCTGCTCGCTACCCTCGAAACGGCTGGTAGCGTGTCGGCGTCTGCTTTGGCGGTTACGGAGAACAGGCTGTCGATGCGCGGATCGGTGGGTGGCTCTGGCGACTTGGGGTTGAGGTAGTGGTCCAAGACACGCTCCGCGGCGCGGTCCTTGAGTAAACCTTCGACGGCGCCAAGGTCCCATAGCGGATGGATTCTATTGAAGTTTGGTTCGGTCTTTCCTTCATTCATGTGCATGCTCCCGATGAAATTGGAGCCATCACTTGCCGTTATGGTCGTGAGTCTTACGACCTACTCATTTCAGGTTTCCACTCCTGGTCGCTGGTTTGCTGCGACGTTCAAAAGGTTAGAGAGCCCACTTCCGAGGGACAACTTAAAAGCCGTGGGATGTTTCCCTTCGGTCTAGAAGATCCTTCCGACGCACCTGAATGATCCGCGCCGCTTCCAGCCCTACCGCAACACCGCGGCGAGGGAGCTTGCTCCCATCAGATCCGCAACATCGCGTTGACATCGCTAAGAACAGCGTGCGACTGCTGTCCACGTTTTATGGAATGTGGACAGCCAGCAACTGGACCTTTGTGAAAAGTCAAATCGCGAGCAAGCTCGCTCCCACAATTGGATCGGGGGGTGCAGTCGGAGAGAGAGGCCGACGGTCAGGCCACCTCATCGCAACCCAAGGCAATAGAGCTATACCCAAACCCAACAGTCCCCCTCACTTTTGGATATTTCCCCCTCTCCCACCCACAACGCTACTCTCCATGAAAACCGTCACCACGCCCCAAGGGATTTCATGGACAGAACCACTTTCCAACCATTGCTGCTCACCCTCGCCCTGATCGGCTGCGCCCCGCTGGCCCAGGCCGCCACTACCCTGGTCTACTGCTCCGAAGCCAGCCCCGCTGGGTTCGACCCCAGCCAGTACACCAGTGGCACCGACTTCGACGCCTCGGCCGAAACCGTCTTCAACCGTCTCACCCAGTTCAAGCGCGGCGGCACCGAAGTCGAGCCGGGGTTGGCGACGAGCTGGGATGTCTCCGCCGATGGCCTGGTCTACACCTTCCACCTGCGCGACGGCGTGAAATTCCACACCACCGACTACTTCACCCCCACCCGCGACTTCAACGCCGACGACGTGGTGTTCACCTTCCAGCGCCTGCTCGATCCGCAGCAACCGTTCCGCCAGGCCTACCCGACCGAGTCGCCCTACTTCACCGACATGGGTCTGAACACCACGATCAAGAGCGTCGAGAAAGTCGACGAGCACACCGTGCGCTTCAACCTGAACAACGTCGACGCCGCGTTCGTGCAGAACCTGGCGATGAGTTTCGCCTCCGTGCAGTCCGCCGAATACGCGGCGCAGTTATTGAAGGAAGGCAAGGCCGGCGACCTCAACCAGAAACCCGTCGGCACCGGCCCGTTCGTGTTCAAGCGCTACCAGAAGGACTCGCAGATCCGCTACGCCGCCAACACGGCCTACTGGAAACCCGAGGATGTGAGAATCGATAACCTGATCTTTTCCATCACCCCCGACGCCGCCGTGCGCCTGCAAAAGCTCAAGCGCAACGAATGCCAGGTCAGCGGCTACCCGCGTCCGGCGGACATCGAAGTGATGGAACAGGACCCGAACCTGCAAGTGCTCAAGCAACCGGGATTCAACCTGGGTTTCCTCGCCTACAACGTCACGCACCCGCCCCTGGACCAGCTCAAGGTCCGCCAGGCGCTGGACATGGCCATCGACAAACCGGCGATCATCAAGGCGGTGTACCAGAGCGCCGGGCAACTGGCCCAGAACGCCCTGCCGCCGGCCCAGTGGTCATTCGACCCGGCTATCAAGGACGCTCCCCACGACGTGACCAAGGCCAAGGCGCTACTCAAGGAAGCCGGGGTGGCACCCGGTACCACCCTCAATTTATGGGCGATGACGGTGCAACGCGCCTCCAACCCCAACGCGCGGATGTCGGCGCAGATGATCCAGCAGGATTGGGCGAAAATCGGCATCAAGGCCAACATCGTCAGTTATGAGTGGGGTGAGTACATCAAGCGCGCCAAGAACGGCGAACACGACGCGATGATCTACGGCTGGACCGGCGACAACGGCGATCCGGACAACTGGCTCGGCGTGCTCTACAGCTGCGCGGCGGTCAAGGGCAGCAATTACGCCAAGTGGTGCGACCCGGCCTACGACAAGCTGATCCAGCAAGCCAAGGTCTCGACCGACCGCCAGCAACGGATCGACCTGTACCGGCAGGCGCAAAAGATTCTCAAGCAACAGGTGCCCATCACGCCGATTGCCAACTCCACGGTATTCCAGCCGATAAACAAAAAAGTCGTGGATTTCAAACTCAGCCCATTTGGCCTCACACCCTTCTACGGCGTGGGTTTGCAACAGTAGAACCCGCCCCAACCCGGTGCGCGACAAGCTCGTAGCGCACCGTTTAAAAGCAATGTTTGCACCAAAAAAACCGGCGCAAACGATCAACTGCGTCAGAACTTACACAGATGCGACATTAAGGTACGTTCGTGCCACTGTTTCAGATCTGTAACCGCTCTTGATCTTGCATTGGGTATGGGGCCTGCATAAGTATCCGCAGGACGACTCACGAGGTCGCCCTCAAATCCAAAAATGACAACAAATCATGAGGCCAACATGCTTAAACACGCGGTCATTCCGTTTTTAGTCGGCGCAAGCCTATTAGCCAGTGCTCCCTTCGCCCAAGCGGCGACTAACCTGGTGTTCTGCTCCGAGGGCAGCCCGGCGGGTTTCGACCCGGGTCAATACACCACCGGAACCGACTTCGACGCCTCTGCAGAAACCATGTTCAACCGCCTGACCCAGTTCGAACGCGGCGGCACCGCTGTGATTCCTGGCCTGGCGACCAAGTGGGACATTTCCGAAGACGGCCTGACCTACACCTTCCACCTGCGTGAAGGCGTCAAGTTCCACACCACCCCGTACTTCAAGCCGACCCGTACCTTCAACGCCGACGACGTGCTGTTCACCTTCAACCGCATGATCAACAAGGACGATCCGTTCCGTAAGGCGTATCCGACCGAGTTCCCGTACTTCACCGACATGGGGATGGACACCAACATCACCCATATCGATAAAGTCGACGACCACACCGTCAAGTTCACCCTCAAGGACGTCGATGCCGCGTTCATCCAGAACATGGCCATGAGCTTCGCCTCGATCCAGTCCGCCGAATACGCCGCCCAGTTGCTCAAGGAAGGCAAGGCTCCCGACATCAACCAGAAGCCCGTCGGCACTGGTCCGTTCGTGTTCAAGAGCTACCAGAAAGACTCCAACATCCGCTACACCGGGAACAAGGACTACTGGAAGCCTGACGACGTGAAGATCGACAACCTGATCTTCGCCATCACCACCGATCCGTCGGTGCGCATGCAGAAACTCAAGAAAAACGAATGCCAGATCACCCTCTTCCCGCGCCCGGCCGACCTCAAGGCCCTGAAGGAAGACAAGGCCCTGAAGATGCCCGACCAAGCGGGCTTCAACCTGGGTTACATCGCCTATAACGTGATGGACAAGATCAAGGGCAGCAACGAGCCGAACGTGCTGGCTGACCTGAAAGTCCGCCAGGCATTGGACATGGCGGTCAACAAGCCGCAGATCATCGACTCGGTCTACCAAGGCGCCGGCCAGCTGGCGGTCAACGCCATGCCGCCAACCCAGTGGTCCTACGACACCACCATCAAGGACGCCAAGTACGACCCTGAGAAAGCCAAGGCGCTGCTCAAGGAAGCCGGCGTCAAGGAAGGCACCAACATTACCCTGTGGGCTATGCCGGTGCAGCGTCCGTACAACCCGAACGCCAAGTTGATGGCTGAAATGCTGCAGTCCGACTGGAAGAAGATCGGCCTGAACGTCAACATCGTCAGCTACGAATGGGGCGAGTACATCAAGCGTTCCAAAGGCGGCGAGAACCAGGCGATGATCATTGGCTGGAGCGGCGACAACGGTGACCCGGACAACTGGCTCAACGTGCTGTTCGGCTGCGACTCGCTGTCCGGCAACAACTTCTCCAAATGGTGCGACAAGAAATTCGACGGTCTGGTCAAGGAAGCCAAGCGCACCACCGATCAGGCCAAGCGCACCGAACTGTACAAACAGGCACAACACGTCCTCAAGGATGCCGTGCCAATGACACCTATCGCTCACTCGACGGTGTATCAACCCATGCGCGCCAACGTGCAGGACTTCAAGATCAGCCCATTTGGCTTGAACTCCTTCTACGGCGTCAGCGTCAGCAACTGAGGTATGCAACGGCGGCGTCTCCTGACGGCGCCGTTGTTTTATCAGCCAAGACCCAGGAAATCGCCTACCTCCAAAAACATCTGCGCATTACGGCAGCTGCTTGAGGACGTATCGCTCTTTCTCACAAGTCTTTCAGACGTTACGCATTGACTGCCAAACCCACGGCCGTACCGTTGGAATCTGGCAGACCTGCTGACCCTGTGGCATTGCTGCACGCAATGGAATGAACTCAGTGCCCCGGACCTGTCCCGGATGGACGCCGGTTCACTGTTTAACACCCCGAACGAAAGAGGGAGCGTCATGCGCCATACCCTGGTTTTTTCTGCGTTGCTGAGTACCGGCCTGCTGGCCGCGACATCCGTGGCCCAAGCCGCCGCTGGCGGTAGCCTGGTGTTCTGCTCCGAAGGCAGCCCCGCCGGCTTCGACACGGCGCAATACACGACCGCCACCGATAACGATGCCGCCGAGCCGCTGTACAATCGCTTGGCCGAGTTTGAAAAGGGCGCGACCAATGTCGTACCGGGTCTCGCGACAAGTTGGGAGATTTCCGAAGACGGCCTGAAATACACCTTCCACCTGCGCGAAGGGGTGAAATTCCATAGCACCGACTACTTCACGCCGACCCGGGACTTCAACGCCGACGATGTGCTGTTCACCTTCAACCGCATGCTCGATCCGCAGCATCCGTTCCGCAAGGCCTACGCCACCGAATTCCCGTACTTCAACGGCATGAGCCTGAACAAGAACATCGCCAAGGTGGAGAAGACCGGACCGCTGACCGTGGTCATGACCCTCAACAGTGTCGATGCCGCGTTCATCCAGAACATCGCCATGAGCTTCGCCGCGATCCTGTCGGCCGAATATGCCGAGCAGTTGCTCAAGAGCGGCAAGCCGAGCGACATCAATCAGAAACCCATCGGCACCGGCCCGTTCGAGTTCAAGAGCTACCAGAAGGACTCCAACATCCGTTACGTCGCCAACACCCATTATTGGGCGCCGGAGCGGGTCAAGCTGAAGAACCTGATCTTCTCGATCAACACCGACGCCTCCGTGCGAGTACAGAAGCTCAAAGCCAACGAGTGCCAGATTACCCTGCATCCGCGCCCGGCCGATGTACCCGCATTGAAGAACGATCCCAAGCTGCAGTTGATCGAGAAGCCTGGTTTCAACCTCGGCTACATCGCCTATAACACCCGCCACAAACCGTTCGACCAGGTCGAAGTACGCCGTGCGCTGGACATGGCGGTGAACAAGCAGGCCATCCTCAACGCCGTGTACCAGGGCGCGGGGCAACTGGCGGTCAACGCCATGCCACCGACCCAGTGGTCCTACGACGACACGATCAAGGACGCCGCCTACGACCCGGAAAAAGCCAAGGAGTTGCTCAAGGCCGCCGGGGTCAAGGAAGGCACCGAAATCACCCTCTGGGCCATGCCCGTACAACGCCCGTACAACCCCAACGCCAAGCTGATGGCCGAGATGCTCCAGGCCGACTGGGCCAAGATCGGTTTGAAAGTAAAGATCGTCAGCTACGAATGGGGCGAGTACATCAAGCGCACCAAGAACGGTGAGCACGACATCAGCCTGATCGGCTGGACCGGCGACAACGGTGACCCGGACAACTGGCTGGGCACGCTGTACAGCTGCGACGCCATTGGTGGCAACAACTACTCCATGTGGTGCGACCAGGATTACGACAAGCTGATCAAGCAGGCCAAGGTCGTCACCGACCGCGACCAGCGCACCGTGCTCTACAAACAGGCCCAGCAGTTGCTCAAGCAGCAAGTGCCGATCACCCCTGTCGCCCACTCGACGGTCAACCAGCCGCTGAGTGCCAAAGTCGAAGGATTCAAGGTCAGCCCCTTCGGCCGCAACGTGTTCTCGGGCGTCAGCCTGACCCCATAACCGATTAGTCCTACAGCGAGGGCCCTTACGGGCCTTCACGCAGACGTCTTGCCGTAATTTGCCGATCAGGCCCACTGCAAACGTTTGCGAGCTGTAGCCAGTAGTAAAAACCGATAGCCGTATCACCAAAAAAGACCGGCATTAAAAAGAAAGAAAAAGGAGCGTTACCCATGAAATTGAGCAGCACCGCGTTACTGGCCCTGGCCATCAGCAGCATCACGGCTACCGCCTACGCTGAATCTGTAAGTCAGGAGTTCGTACCTACTACTCTGGCAGGCAGCAGCGCCCAAAGCGAAGCTAAAGGTTTCATCGACGGACAGAGCCTGGGCGGCACGACTCGCAACTGGTACGCCAACGAGCTGCGTCGCAGGGACGATCGGTTCAGCTACAAGCCAAACAGCGTTAAAAATGATCCTACCGTGCCCCGGACGCCGATTTCCCGGCGTATCAACTGGGTGCAGGGCACCATCGTCAACTACACCTCGGGCTTTACCCAAGGCACCGTCGGTGTCAGTACGGAAGTAGCTGCCTACAATGCCATCGCGCTGGACCGTGATCGCAAGGATATTGCCGGTGGTTCGAACCGTACCCTCGCAGACTCCAACGGCGACGCCGTGGACCAGTGGAGCAAACTGGGTCTGGCCAACGTCAAGCTCCGTGTCTCGAACACGACGTTGACCGCCGGCCGCCAGAACTTCAGCACGCCTATTGTCGACGTTATCGGTAACCGTCCGTTGCCTTCCAGCTTTGAAGGCGTCAGCCTGCACAGCGAAGAATTCAACAACCTGTCGTTCGATGTCGCCGGGTTCGATCGCGTCTCGCCACGAACCGAACAGAGCCTGTCGAAATTCCGTACCGAGTATTCCGCCACCGGCGTGGAAACCGACAAAGTCTACATGGCAGGTGTGAATTATCAGCCGTTCAAGAGCCTGAAAACCAGCTTGTATGGTGCCAATGTCGAAGACTTCTGGAACCAGTACTACTTCGGCGCCACCCATGAGTTGGGTGACAGCCAGGTGGTGAGCCTGACCACGAGCCTGAACTACTACAAGACCGTCGATGAAGGCAAAAAGCTGATGGGAGATATCGACAACGATACCTACTCCCTGTCGTTCGGTCTTACGCATCAAGCCCACAGCCTGACGTTCTCCTATCAGGAAGTGAACGGTGACGAGTACTTCGACTACCTGCACGAAACCAATGGCATCTACCTGGCCAACTCCCTGCTGTCGGACTTCAACAGCCCGAATGAGAAGTCGTTCCAGATTGCCTATGGCATCAACATGGCCGAGTACGGCGTGCCAGGTCTGAAGTTCAATATCTACCAAGCACGCGGCTGGGGTATTGACGGCACTCATTACAAGGGCACGGCCTATACCGACCCAGGTGCCCAGCGCGGCGACCTGAGCCTGATGGACGGTGAAAGTCACTACGAATACGGCGTCGGCGCGTCTTATGCCGTGCAGAGCGGCCCGCTCAAGGCCACCGCGATTCGTGCCACCTACACGACCCACCGCGCCAGCGAACATCAGGCCGACGGCAACATCAATGAGTTCCGCCTGGTCACCACCATCCCGTTCAACATTCTGTAAACCCTGCGCCGGACGGTCGACTCACGAGGTCGGCCGTCCGGCTTTTGCCGTTTCACCGATTGCAGAGGATATGACGATGAACATGATCCCCCTACGCGCAGCCCTCGCCGCTGCGCTGCTGAGTGTCGCCGTTGGCGCCACGGCCAAACCCCTGGTGGTTTGCACAGAAGCCAGCCCGGAAGGCTTCGACATGGTCCAGTACACGACTGCAGTCACTGCCGACGCCGTGGCGGAAACCATTTTCAATCGCCTGGTCGATTTCAAGCCCGGCACCACCGAAGTGATTCCAGGCCTGGCCGAGTCCTGGGAGATCAGCGACGATGGCCTGACGTACACGTTCCACCTGCGCAACGGCGTCAAGTTCCACACCACCGAATACTTCAAGCCGACCCGCGACATGAACGCCGACGATGTGGTCTGGAGCTTCCAGCGCCAGCTGGACCCGAATCATCCGTGGCACAAACTGTCGAGCGTGGGCTTCCCCTACTTTGAAAGCATGGGCTTCAAAGAGCTGTTGAAAAGCGTCGAGAAAGTCGACGAACACACGGTCAAGTTCACCCTGACCCGCCGCGAAGCGCCGTTCCTGGCCGACGTTGCCATGGCCTTCTCCTCGATCTACCCGGCCGAATACGCCGACCAGTTGCTCAAGGCCAACAAGGCCGGCGACCTCAACAGCAAGCCGGTCGGCACCGGGCCGTTCATCTTCCAGCGCTACAACAAGGACGCCCAGGTTCGCTTCAAGGCCAACCCGGACTACTTCCGCGGCAAGCCGCCGGCCGATGCACTGGTACTGGCCATCGCCACCGACAACAACGTGCGCCTGCAGAAGCTCAAGGCCAATGAGTGCCAGGTCGCGCTGTACCCCAAGCCCGATGACATCCCGAGCATCAAGAAAGACGCCAACCTGAAAGTCGATGAACTGGACGCCATGACCGTGTCCTACGTCGCCCTGAACACCCAGCACAAATACATGAGCGATGTGCGGGTGCGCAAAGCCATCGACATCGCCTTCGACAAGGAAGCCTACGTCAACGCGCTGTTCGGCAAGGGCAACGCCACCGTCGCGGTCAACCCCTACCCACCGACGCTGCTGGGCTTCAATCACGAGTTGAAGAACCCGCCGCGGGACCTGGACAAGGCCCGCCAGTTGCTCAAGGAAGCCGGCGTGCCGGAGGGCACCGTGTTCACTCTGTTCACCCGCAACGGCGGCGGCCCGACCAACCCCAACCCGATGCTCGGCGCGCAGATGATGCAGGCTGACCTGGCGAAAGTCGGGATCAAGGTCGACATCCGCGTCATGGAGTGGGGCGAAATGCTCAAGCGCGCGAAAAACGGCGAGCACGACATGGTCTCCGCCGGATGGGCGGGCGATAACGGCGACCCGGATAACTTCCTGACGCCTATGCTCAGTTGCGAGGCGGCCAAGAACGGCGAAAACTACGCCCGTTGGTGCAACGAGAAATTCCAGGCGCTGATCGACCAGGCCCGCGCCACAGTGAACCCCGAGGAGCGCATCAAGCTCTATGAACAGGCCCAGGTGATTTTCAACCAGGACCAGCCATGGATCAGCATGGCCCACACCCGGATGTTCACGGCAATGCGCAAGAACGTAGAGGGCTACGCCATTAGCCCGCTCACCACCAACAACTTCGCCACCACCCAGGTGAAGTAGATAAGAAAGCGTCCGGTATTCCCTGATCAAAGGGGTGCCGGACATGCCTAACCGGCTGATGAGGTACACCTGAAGATGTTTAGTTTTATTGCCCGCCGACTGGGATTACTGATCCCCACGTTCTTCGGCATCACCTTGCTGACTTTCGCGTTGATTCGCATGATCCCCGGCGACCCCGTGGAAGTGATGATGGGCGAACGTCGGGTCGATCCCGAAATGCATGCTCAGGCAATGGAACGCCTTGGCCTCAACAAGCCGCTGTACGCCCAGTACCTGGACTACATCGGCAAACTGGCCCACGGTGATCTCGGCGAATCGCTGCGCACCCGCGAAAGCGTCTGGACCGAGTTCAGCTCCCTGTTTCCCGCGACCCTGGAACTGTCCATGGCCGCCCTGTTGTTCGCCGGTATCCTGGGCCTGCTGGCCGGGGTGATCGCGGCACTCAAGCGAGGGTCCCTGTTCGACCATGGGGTGATGGGCGTCTCCCTCGCGGGGTATTCGATGCCGATCTTCTGGTGGGGCCTGATCCTGATCATGTTCTTCTCGGTGTCCCTGGGCTGGACCCCGGTGTCGGGACGCATCGACCTGCTCTACGACATCGAGCCGAAAACCGGCTTCATGCTGATCGACACCTTGCTCGCCGATGATCCGGGCGCGTTCCTCGACGCGCTGCACCACCTGATCCTGCCGGCCATCGTGCTGGGCACCATTCCACTGGCGGTGATCGCCCGCATGACCCGCTCTTCGATGCTCGAAGTGCTGCGCGAAGACTACATCCGCACCGCCCGGGCCAAGGGCCTGTCGCCGGCGCGCGTGGTGTTCGTCCACGGCCTGCGCAACGCGCTGATCCCGGTACTGACCGTGGTCGGCCTGCAGGTCGGCACGTTGCTGGCCGGTGCGGTCCTGACCGAAACGATCTTCTCCTGGCCGGGCATCGGCAAGTGGTTGATCGAGGCCATCGGCGCCCGGGACTACCCTGTGGTGCAGAACGGCATCCTGTTAATCGCCTGCCTGGTGATTCTGGTCAACTTCGTCGTGGACATCCTCTACGGCTTTGCCAACCCACGCATCCGTCACCAGCGCTGAGATCAAATCCATGAGTACTCCAACTCCTTCGGTAGCAGTCGATCAAAGCCTGCTGTATCCGTCCCCGTACAAAGAATTCTGGCAGGCGTTTTCCCGTAACAAGGGCGCCGTGGCCGGGTTGATGTTCATGATCCTGGTGGTGTTCTGCGCGATCTTCGCCCCGTGGGTCGCCCCCCATGATCCGAGCGAGCAGTACCGCGACTTCCTGCTGACGCCGCCGGCCTGGCTCGAAGGCGGACAGATCCAGTTCCTGCTGGGCACCGATGAACTGGGCCGCGACCTGCTGTCACGGCTGATCCAGGGTTCGCGCCTGTCGCTGCTGATCGGCTTGTCGTCGGTAGTGATGTCGCTGATCCCGGGCATCCTGCTGGGCCTGTTCGCCGGGTTCTTCCCGCGCATCCTCGGCCCGACCATCATGCGCCTGATGGACATCATGCTGGCCCTGCCTTCGCTGCTGCTGGCCGTGGCGATCGTCGCCATCCTCGGCCCAGGCCTGATCAACACCGTGATCGCCATCGCCATCGTGTCGCTGCCGTCGTACGTGCGCCTGACCCGCGCCGCCGTCATGGGCGAACTGAACCGCGACTACGTGACCGCCGCCCGCCTGGCCGGTGCCGGTCTGCCGCGCCTGATGTTCATCACCGTGCTGCCCAATTGCATGGCACCGCTGATCGTGCAGGCGACCCTGAGCTTTTCCTCGGCCATCCTCGACGCCGCCGCCCTGGGCTTCCTCGGCCTGGGCGTCCAGCCGCCGACTCCGGAGTGGGGCACCATGCTGGCCTCGGCCCGGGACTACATCGAACGCGCCTGGTGGGTCGTGAGCCTGCCCGGTTTGACCATTTTGCTCAGCGTGCTGGCAATCAACCTGATGGGCGACGGCCTGCGCGATGCGCTGGACCCGAAACTCAAGAATGCCGCCTGAGGAGATTCCCATGTCACTGCTAGAAATCAAGAATCTCAACGTCCGCTTCGGCGACGCCAACGCCGTTCCGGTGGTCGATGGCCTGGACCTGAGCGTGGAAAAAGGCGAAGTGCTGGCCATCGTTGGCGAGTCGGGCTCGGGTAAATCCGTGACCATGATGGCGCTGATGGGCCTGATCGAGCACCCCGGCATCGTGACCGCCGATGCGCTGAACTTCGATGGCAAGAACATGCTCAAGCTGAGCGCCCGCCAGCGCCGGCAGATCGTCGGCAAGGACCTGGCGATGGTGTTCCAGGACCCGATGACCGCGCTCAACCCCAGCTACACCGTGGGTTTCCAAATCGAAGAAGTGCTGCGCCTGCACCTGAAGATGTCCGGCAAGGCCGTCCGCAAGCGCGCCATCGAACTGCTGGAAAAAGTCGAGATCCCGGGTGCTGCCAGCCGCATGGACGCCTACCCCCATCAGCTGTCCGGCGGCATGAGCCAGCGCGTGGCGATTGCCATGGCCATTGCTGGCGAGCCGAAGCTGCTGATCGCCGACGAACCGACCACCGCTCTGGACGTGACCATCCAGGCGCAGATCATGGACCTGCTGCTGGCCCTGCAAAAAGAACAGGAAATGGGCCTGGTGCTGATCACCCACGACCTCGCCGTGGTGGCCGAAACCGCCCAGCGCGTCTGCGTGATGTACGCCGGTCAAGCCGTAGAAGTGGGCAAGGTGCCGGAGTTGTTCGACATTCCGGCCCACCCCTACAGCGAAGCATTGTTGGCGGCGATTCCAGAGCACAGCATGGGCGCCGAACGCCTGGCGACCTTGCCGGGCATCGTTCCCGGTCGCTATGACCGTCCACAAGGCTGCCTGCTGTCGCCACGCTGCCCCTACGTGCAGGACAACTGCCGTCAACAGCGCCCCGCCCTTGACCCGAAAACCAACAGCCTCGCCCGCTGCTTCTACCCGTTGAACCAGGAGGTGGCGTGATGGCCGTCGTACTTACCGCCCGTGACCTGACCCGTCATTACGAAGTGTCCCGTGGCATGTTCAAGGGCCACGCCACCGTGCGCGCCCTCAACGGTGTGTCGTTCGAACTCGAGGCCGGCAAGACCCTGGCCGTGGTGGGCGAATCCGGTTGCGGCAAGTCCACCCTCGCCCGGGGCCTGACCCTGATCGAAGAGCCGTCCTCCGGCTCATTGAAAATCGCCGGGCAGGAGGTGGCCGGCGCCAACAAGGCCGAACGCAAGCAGTTGCGCAAAGACGTGCAGATGGTGTTCCAGAGCCCTTACGCGTCCCTCAACCCGCGGCAGAAAATCGGCGATCAATTGGCCGAGCCATTGCTGATCAACACCAACCTGTCGGCCACCGAGCGGCGGGAAAAAGTCCAGGCGATGATGAAGCAGGTGGGCTTGCGCCCCGAGCATTATCAGCGCTATCCACACATGTTCTCCGGCGGCCAGCGCCAGCGCATCGCACTGGCCCGTGCCATGATGCTGCAACCCAAGGTGCTGGTGGCGGACGAACCGACGTCGGCGCTGGACGTGTCGATTCAGGCCCAGGTACTCAACCTGTTCATGGATCTGCAGCAGGAGTTCAACACCGCCTACGTGTTCATTTCACACAACCTGGCGGTGGTGCAACACGTCGCCGACGATGTGATGGTGATGTACCTCGGCCGTCCGGTGGAGATGGGCCCCAACGAGTCGATCTACAGCCGCCCGTTGCATCCGTACACCCAGGCGCTGCTGTCAGCCACACCGACCATCCACCCGGACCCGAACAAGCCGAAGATCAAGATCGTCGGCGAACTGCCCAACCCGCTCAACCCGCCGTCCGGCTGCGCCTTCCACAAGCGCTGTCCGTATGCCACCGAGCGTTGCAAGACCGAAGAGCCGGCCCTGCGTCCTCTGGATAATCGCTTGGTAGCGTGCCACTACGCCGAGCAGTTCCTCGACGGTGCGGCATAACGATTCAGGCACGATCCACTGACCCCGTGGCGAGGAAGCTCGCTCCCTCGCCACGGTCTTCAACTAGTCATTCTGGAGGCTACGTCTGGCTGTCGCCTTCGTCGCCCTCATCCCCATCGTCGGTGTCGGGCTGGTCTATCGTCGAGTCGTCATCGTCCTGATCCCCCGGTTGTGTTTCGGCCGCAGCAAACATCATTGCCCCGTGCGCCCCTTGCCCGCTCGAGGCATGTTGCTCGTGGTCGACGCACTCGGCCCATACAGCGCCGGATCCCAGGGACAACATCACCAACACCTTCAGCAACAACATCACGCGTAGAAACCTATTCATAGCCGATTCCTCTTTCCTGAATAAAGCCGGGACCCCACGGCGTTCAGGAAATCTAATCCCGAACAGGCTGGCTCGTAAGACTAGGACGCAGAATCAGGGGCAGAAATGCCGCTTGGGGACAGACCGCTTTCGAATAGACCTTATTCAAAATTGTCATAATCATCCCGCCGTGGGAGCCGAGCTTGCTCCCACAGGGTTTGGCGTCGTACACAAATATCCTCTCTATCAGCAGTTCCACTGTGGGAGCAGCGCCGTAACAAGGAGGTATAAAAAAGCCCCGCGGCTTTCGCAACGGGGCTTGGGTCTTGCGGCTCAGCGCTTAGTGATGCTCACGGGTCGCGCGGAACTTCACGTCCGGCCAGCGCTCTTCCATCAGCGCCAGGTTGACCCGGGTCGGGGCCAGGTAGGTCAGGTGACCACCACCGTCCAGCGCCAAGTTTTCCACCGCCTTGTTGGTGAATTCCTCAAGCTTCTTCTTGTCGCTGCACTCAATCCAGCGAGCCGAGTACACGGTGATCGGCTCATAGGAGCACTCGACCTTGTATTCCTCCTTCAAGCGGCTGGCGACCACATCGAACTGCAGCACGCCGACCGCGCCGAGGATGATGTCGTTGCTGCGCTCCGGGAAGAACACCTGGGTAGCGCCCTCTTCGGCCAGTTGCTGCAGGCCCTGGCGCAGTTGCTTGGACTTGAGCGGATCCTTCAGGCGTACGCGGCGGAACAGTTCCGGGGCGAAGTGCGGGATGCCGGTGAAACCCAGGACTTCGCCTTCGGTGAAGGTGTCGCCGATCTGGATCGTGCCGTGGTTGTGCAGGCCAATGATGTCACCGGCGAAAGCCTCTTCCAGCTGTTCGCGCTCCGAGGAGAAGAAGGTCAGGGCGTCGCCGATGCGCACGTCCTTGCCGGTGCGCACGTGGCGCATCTTCATGCCTTTTTCGTATTTGCCGGAGCAGATGCGCATGAACGCGATACGGTCGCGGTGCTTGGGGTCCATGTTCGCCTGGATCTTGAAGATGAAGCCCGAGAACTTCTCTTCCACCGGCTCCACGGTGCGCTCGTTGGCGACCCGGGGCAGCGGACGCGGCGCCCAGTCGACCACGGCGTCGAGCACGTGATCCACACCGAAGTTGCCCAGCGCGGTCCCGAAGAACACCGGGGTCATCTGGCCATCAATGAACGCCTGCTGGTCGAATTCATGACAGGCACCCTGCACCAGCTCCAGCTGCTCGACGAAACGTTCGTACTCGTCGCCCAGGTGTGCGCGCGCTTCGTCGGAGTCCAGCCGCTCGATGATCTTGGTTTCGGTGCGCTCATGACCATGACCGGCGGTGTAGACAATGATGTAGTCATCGGCCAGGTGGTACACGCCCTTGAAATCGCGATAGCAGCCGATCGGCCAGGTGATCGGCGCAGCCTTGATCTTCAGGACCGCTTCGATCTCGTCGAGCAGTTCGATCGGGTCACGAATGTCCCGGTCGAGTTTGTTGATGAAGCTGACGATCGGCGTGTCCCGCAGGCGGCAGACTTCCATCAGCGCGATGGTCCGCGGCTCGACGCCTTTACCGCCGTCGAGCACCATCAGCGCCGAGTCCACCGCGGTCAGGGTGCGGTAGGTGTCTTCGGAGAAGTCTTCGTGGCCCGGGGTGTCGAGCAGGTTGATCATGTGTTCGCGATACGGGAACTGCATGACCGACGTGGTAATGGAAATACCCCGCTGCTTTTCCATCTCCATCCAGTCGGAGGTGGCATGGCGGTCGGACTTGCGGGACTTCACCGTACCGGCAACCGCAATCGCCTTGCCCATCAGCAGGAGCTTCTCGGTGATGGTGGTCTTACCGGCATCGGGGTGGGAAATAATGGCGAAAGTGCGGCGTTTCGCGACTTCGGCGGCCTGTTTGGTCATGGGAAATCGCCTGGCAGGTGATTCAAAAAAGGGCGGCGATTATAGCTCAACTTGTGCCAGGAACCGAACCGTTGAGCACATCGAAGATGGCCGCAAGCTTCCTGACAGGGGAACCTTTTGCCCCGTGGAGACGTCCACCCCCCTGCTGCATTTATTCGTCAGGGGCTGAAAAATCAGCAAGTTAGCCTGACGAGGCTGCGCTCATGGCTCGATCCACATGCTGGTTTACCGGCATCGAAAAGAGCTGCTTCTCGCGAACGTTTTCCCGGCAAACCCATGGGTCTGCCGCCCGGGGAAGCGTGCGCCGACTGAAAGACAAAGGAGTCCGCCTGTGGCTATCCGCTATGGCAAAGGGCTGACAGGAGGCGTGGTCGTCGTCGCGCTCCTGGCCCTGTTGGTCCACTGGATCGGCATCGATACGATCCGACATTATCGCGACGACCTGTTGTTCTACCTGCAAGCCCACCTGATGCTGGTACTGGTTTCCATGCTGGCAGCCCTGATCGTGGGCATCCCCGCCGGTATCGCCTTAAGCCGCCCCGGCATGGTCGGGCGCGCCGAGCGCTTCATGCAAGTCTTCAACATCGGCAACACCGTGCCGCCCCTGGCCGTACTGGCCATCGCCCTGGGTGTCCTGGGGATCGGCAGCGGGCCGGCCATCTTCGCCCTGTTCCTCGCCTCGCTGCTGCCCATCGTGCGCAACACCTATGAAGGCCTGAAAAACGTCCAGGGTTCTCTCAAGGAAGCCGCCACCGGCATCGGCATGACCCCGCGCCAGGTGCTGTGGAAAGTCGAACTGCCCAACGCCGTGCCGATCATCGTCGGTGGCGTGCGGGTCGCCCTGGCGATCAACGTCGGCACCGCGCCGCTGGCCTTCCTGATCGGTGCCAACAGCCTTGGCAGCCTGATCTTCCCCGGCATCGCCCTGAACAACCAGCCGCAACTGTTGCTCGGCGCCGCCTGCACCGCCCTGCTGGCGTTGTTGCTCGACGGCCTGGTGACACTGGCCAGCCGCCTCTGGCTGGAGCGCGGTCTGCGACCGTCATAAAGCCGGCTGGATAAAGGAATCGTTATGAAGAAGTTGAGCTTGATACTGGGCTGCGTGCTGCTGTTCGCCGGGTTTGCCCAAGCGGCGGAAAAACCGCTGATCCGCCTCGGGGCCCGGGTCTTCACCGAGCAGACACTGTTGGCGGAAATCACCGCGCAATACCTGCGCAGCAAAGGCTACGACGCGCAGATCACCGGCGGCCTGGGCAGCAACCTGGCCCGCAGCGCCCATGAAACCGGGCAACTGGACCTGCTCTGGGAATACACCGGCGTGTCGCTGGTGGCCTACAACCACGTCACGGAAAAACTCGACAGCGCCCAGTCCTACGCCCGGGTGAAAGCACTCGACGCGAAGAAAGGCCTGGCCTGGCTGGCACCGTCGAAGTTCAGCAACACCTACGCCCTGGCCCTGCCGGAGAAAGTCGCCCGCCAATACCCGCAGATCAGCAACATCAGCCAATTGAACAGCGTGCTGCAGGCCGAAGCGGACAAGAACCATCTGGTGGCCCTGGACACCGAGTTCGCCAACCGCTCCGACGGCCTGGCGGGCATGGTCGAGCAGTACCGCATGAACCTGACCCGCAGGAATATCCGGCAGATGGACGCCGGTCTGGTCTACACCGCCCTGCGCAACGGCCAGGTGTTCGCCGGGCTGGTGTACACCACCGACGGCCGGCTGAACGCCTTCAAGCTGAAATTGCTTGAGGACGACAAGCACTACTTCCCCGACTACACCGCCGCACCGGTGGTGCGCCAGGCGTTCCTCGACGCCCATCCGCAATTGGCCGCGCAGCTCAAGCCGCTGGCCGAGCTGTTCGACGATGAAACCATGCGACAACTCAATGCCCGCGTGGACGTCGACCATGAAAGCCCTTCCGTGGTGGCCGCCGACTTCCTGCGCCAGCACCCCATCAATTGAGGAAAAAGCCATGGAACTGTTGAACGCCTTTTCCCACCTCGACTGGCAGCAGGTGATGCACCTGACCTGGCAGCACATCATGCTGGTGGGCATTGCCGTAAGCCTGGCGATTCTCATCGGCGTGCCGCTGGGCATTTTCATGACCCGCTTCCCGGCGCTCGCCGGCCCATTGCAGGCCAGCGCCACGGTGCTGCTGACAATCCCGTCGATTGCGCTGTTCGGCCTGTTGTTGCCGTTCTATTCCAAGTTCGGCCAGGGCCTGGGCCCGATGCCAGCAATCACCGCCGTGTTTCTCTATTCGCTGTTGCCGATCATGCGCAACACCTACCTGGCCCTCACCGGCGTGGAACCGGGCATCCGTGAAGCCGCCCGTGGCATCGGCATGACCTTCGGCCAACGCCTGCGCATGGTCGAGCTGCCCATCGCCGTACCGGTGATCCTCGCCGGCGTGCGCACCGCCGTGGTCATGAACATCGGCGTCATGACCATCGCCGCCACCATCGGCGCCGGTGGCCTGGGCGTGCTCATCCTCGCTTCCATCAGCCGCAGCGACATGTCGATGCTGATCGTCGGCGCCGTGCTGGTCAGCCTCCTGGCCATCTTCGCCGACCTGCTTCTGCAATGGCTGCAACGCTCGCTGACTAGTAGGGGGTGTTCGCCGCAAATGACGGGCGCGCCGATGCCCCACAAAGCGCAAGACTAGGCGCGAGGAGAGAAGTTTGGTTTATCCAAATGAACGACGAGCAACGACGGATTGCGCTTTGTGGGGCTCGGCCCTACGGGTTGGAGCTGAGATCGCGCCCGTCATTTGCGGCGAACACCCCCTACACAGGATTAACGAAATGATCGAACTCCAGAACCTCAGCAAAACCTTCAAGAGCAACGGAAAAGACGTCAAGGCCGTGGACTCGGTGAACCTGACCGTCAACGAAGGCGAGATCTGCGTATTCCTCGGGCCGTCGGGCTGTGGCAAGAGCACCACGCTGAAGATGATCAATCGCCTGATCCCGCCCACCTCGGGCAAGGTGCTGATCAACGGTGAAGACACCACCGACCTCGACGAGGTGACCTTGCGCCGCAACATCGGCTATGTGATCCAGCAGATCGGCCTGTTCCCGAACATGACCATCGAGGAAAACATCGTGGTGGTGCCGAAGCTGCTCGGCTGGGACAAGCAGAAATGCCACGACCGCGCCCGCGAGCTGATGAGCATGATCAAACTCGAACCCAAGCAGTACCTGCATCGCTATCCACGTGAACTGTCGGGCGGCCAGCAGCAACGGATCGGCGTGATCCGCGCCCTGGCGGCAGACGCGCCGTTGTTGCTGATGGACGAACCCTTCGGCGCGGTGGACCCGATCAACCGCGAGATGATCCAGAACGAGTTCTTCGACATGCAGCGGGCGCTGAACAAGACCGTGATCATGGTCAGCCATGACATCGACGAAGCCATCAAGCTGGGGGACAAGATCGCGATCTTCCGTGCCGGCAAGCTGGTCCAGTGTGACCACCCGGACACGCTACTGGCACACCCGGCCGACGACTTCGTCAGCAACTTCGTCGGCCAGGACAGCACGCTCAAGCGCCTGCTGCTGGTCAAGGCCGAGGACGCAGCCGACAACGCCCCCTCGGTCAGCCCGGAAACCCCGGTGGCCGAGGCACTGGAGTTGATGGACGAGCATGACCGTCGCTACGTGGTGGTCACCTGCGCCGAGAACAAGGCCCTGGGCTATGTACGCCGTCGCGACCTGCACCGCCAGACCGGCACCTGCGCGCAATTCCTGCGGGAGTTCAATGCCACGGCCGCCTATGACGAGCATTTGCGGATCCTGCTGTCGCGCATGTACGAGTTCAACCGCTCGTGGCTGCCGGTGATGGACGCCGAACGGGTCTTCCTCGGCGAGGTGACCCAGGAATCCATCGCCGAGTACCTGAGTTCCGGCAAGTCCCGTGGCGGCAAGACCAGCATCGTCTCGCCGGCCGAGACCGCGCAGGCTTAATTGCCCACAAACCCTGTGGGAGCCAAGCTTGCTCGCGATAGCGGCGGCACAGCCAGCACTGCCGCCAACTGACCCACCGCCATCGCGAGCAAGCTCAGCTCCCACAGGGTTGCGGGTTTATCATCGCAATCGTCTGTCCCCAGAACGCCTCGTTAACTCATCCAACGGGAACATCAATCCGTCACACAGGTCGGTTACATCAGGAGCTGTCGCGGACCGCACGACGGATGTGTGCAAAAACGCGACATTTTTAGTTGATCTCAGGCCCCTCACGCCCTAAAGTTCGCGCCGAACGTCCATGCTGGAAACGATCCATCCGGCTCAAGTACTGACGACGAGACAGCAAGGCCAAGGGCACCACGCAGCCCATGGCCTTTTTGCTTTCGGCGACATGCCTTGGGAAGTAGGCGAACCAAAGTGGGGATACGGAGGACGTTCACGGGGGCAGCTTGCCCTCAAACCCATTGATCCTGATGTTTGCCAGTAGGAGTCCCAACGTATGTCGATCCAGGTCGAAGATTATTTCGCGCGCGAAACCTTTCAGAAAATGAAGGCGTTCGCCGACAAGCAGGAAACCCCGTTCGTGGTGATCGACACCGCGATGATCTCCCAGGCCTACGACGACCTGCGCGCAGGTTTCGAGTTCGCCAAGGTCTACTACGCCGTGAAGGCCAACCCGGCGGTGGAGATCATCGACCTGCTCAAGGAAAAAGGCTCGAACTTCGACATCGCCTCGATCTATGAGCTGGACAAGGTCCTGAGCCGGGGCGTTACCCCCGACCAGATCAGCTACGGCAACACCATCAAGAAGTCCCGGGACATCCGCTACTTCTACGAAAAAGGCGTGCGCCTGTACGCCACCGACTCCGAAGCCGACCTGCGCAACATCGCCAAGGCAGCGCCGGGCTCGAAAGTCTATGTACGTATCCTGACCGAAGGTTCGACCACCGCTGACTGGCCCCTGTCGCGCAAATTCGGCTGCCAGACCGATATGGCCATGGACCTGCTGATCCTGGCCCGTGACCTGGGCCTGGTGCCATACGGCATCTCGTTCCACGTTGGCTCGCAACAGCGCGACATCAGCGTCTGGGACGCCGCCATTGCCAAGGTCAAGGTGATCTTCGAGCGTCTCAAGGAAGAAGACGGCATCGAGTTGAAACTGATCAACATGGGCGGCGGTTTCCCGGCCAACTACATCACCCGCACCAACAGCCTGGAAACCTACGCCGAGGAAATCATCCGTTTCCTCAAGGAAGACTTCGGCGACGACCTGCCGGAAATCATCCTCGAGCCGGGCCGTTCGCTGATTGCCAACGCCGGTATCCTGGTCAGTGAAGTGGTGCTGGTCGCCCGTAAATCCCGTACCGCCGTCGAGCGTTGGGTCTACACCGACGTGGGCAAGTTCTCCGGCCTGATCGAAACCATGGACGAAGCCATCAAGTTCCCGATCTGGACCGAGAAGAAAGGCGAGATGGAAGAAGTGGTCATCGCCGGCCCGACCTGCGACAGCGCCGACATCATGTACGAGAACTACAAGTACGGCCTGCCACTGAACCTGGCCATCGGTGATCGTCTGTACTGGCTGTCGACCGGCGCCTACACCACCAGCTACAGCGCCGTGGAATTCAATGGCTTCCCGCCGCTGAAGTCGTTCTACGTATAACGCAACCTGTCGATAGAAAGGTCCATGCAGCATGCATGGACCTTTTTTATTTGCGCAGCCAGTTCTCGAAATCCTCCAGCAGCGCCACGCATTGACCTAGCGCTTTCATGGCGGTGCTCAATTTCGAATTCAGTTCTCCCAGCCGCACCGCGTAGCTTGCGCGCCTGAGTGTCAGGACCACGTCCTCCATACGCTGATATAAATCCTGCGCCAACAAGCCCATCTGTCCGTTCAGGTTTTTGAATGCCTTGAACAGCAGGGCAATGTCGGCCTTGTATTCCATCGCCCTGATCGAAGCGTCCCGAGAGGAATAAACCAGGTTCCAGGCGGGTGTGGTAATCGCCTCTTGAAATAACATCTGCGCCACGCTCGGTTGGAGGTGGCAACGACAAGCGCGGTGATCCATGGCGCTGGTGAACGCCGGGTTCAACCCGAGCGACTCTCGATACAGTTCATCGAAACGAAACACCCACTGCCTGATCGCGCTTCTATGGTTGATAAAGCGCAAGTGAAGCTCATGAGTCAGGTCCTCGACCTTCGTCGGAGGAGCCAGCAACCATCGCGCTGAACGGGACAAACTGAACAGCCTGAAATCCACGTGTTCAATCGCTTCCCTTCTGGAGAACCGCGCGGTGATGTCGAGTGCATCCCGGCTGAAAACCGCCAGTACATCCACATCCTTTTTCAAGGACATTTTGAGCTCATTGACGTAGCGCCAGAGCGCCGATAGATACTGTCCGTTGAAGAATGCGTTGTTCCATCTTGAATCCATCGCCAACACGGATGGCTGATGGCCCGCACTTCGACGCCGTTCAAAAGCGCCCGAGATGTTATCCAGGATCGAGCGCAGGGAAACCAGGAAGTGGGCGTAGCGCTCCAGGGTCTTTCGCTGCGCTCCCGTCCATGCATAGCCAAGTTGATCCATAGGCTGTCCTTGGCGATGGCAGACATGGGTCCACCATCGCTTCATTAATGGAAATGTCCATTGCGGTCAGGAAGACTCCGCTCCGATGCGTGGGTTAATCACGGAGGGGGCGCAAATGGTTGATCATGCCTGGGATAAGATCACATGCGCTGCGTACGCGCGCCTCGACAGGTTGCGACTTCTGCGGCTCGAAAGCCCCCGCGAACTGTTCAAACGCAGCCACGATATTCAGGAACTCCTTAAGAAAATTCCCACGTCCACTGTTCAATGCGTCAAGCGTCTGGACCAGTTCAACTTTGCCCTGGATCAGGGCGATGTCCCTGGTATACGCCTCTGCCTCCAGGCGAAGTTGTCTGGCCCGTTCCTCAAGCCGGTTGTACCCGGCAACCATGTTGAGATAGGAAATGGTTTCGGCGATGCCGGAGAGCGTTTTCTTCAGCGTGTCCATGGCCAACATCGCAATTTGCACCTGAGGAGGCGCCATGCCCATCGCCATCAGATTATCCACGGTCAATTGGGCCTGCTGACCGATTTTTTCCACGCCGGCTCTTCCAATCAACTCAATCGCATCGGCAACCGATTTCATCTGCTCATCCAATTCGACTCGCTTGGCCTCGACCTTGTTTTTTTGCGCCTCCGCAAACGCCCGGTCTTGCTCCAGTGTGGCGATCCATTGCGCCGAGGCGCTCTTGTCATAGCGGGCACCCAAATCGACTTGGAGTGCTTTCAATTCGCGGGTCTGCTGCGCGACGGCAACGAACACCTCTTGAAGCTCATCTTCCATCTCCCTGGAAATTTCAAGTTGCTCATTCCTGTCATGGGCGTTTTCAAAATCCTCCTGAATCTGCTTGAGGTTGCCGAGCGCCCGGTCCAATACATACATCGTTGTCTGCGCACGGCTGCGCAAGCCAAACGTCGTACTGTCGATCACAAGCGCCAGGCCGGTCATTCTCTCTACCACACCCGGCAGATAAGCGTGCCGCTGAAACAACATCTGTGCCCGAACGCTGGAGTTCTGAACGCTCGAGTTATGACCGCGTAACGCCATCACCTCAAAAGCCGGATAATCGGCAACCCTCAACATCATCCGCCCCATCCTCCTTGATACCAAATTACCCATTTCGTACTCCCGTTGAGCTTCTGCAAACACTGCAAGCAATGCATCGGAACTGGTGCGAATATGCCGCCAAGGCGTGAGCACTTTTCTCACGCTCCGGATAAACCGACTCAAGTTCACGGCGTTATTTATTTTATCCACCTCCTTTACCGAGGAATCGATATACAAGCCGAGCGATTCCCATACCAGCATGAGGTTCTGGGTTGCCACTTCAGCTTCAATCGTAACGGCACTCAGGTTCTGCAGATCGCCGCGCACGCGATTCAACGAACTCAGTGTCTGGCTCTTGCTGGCCATGTTCTGGATGGCAATGTCCTGTACTTCTTTCAATTGTTTGCGTTGATTGCGTATTCTCTCGGCCTGGACCCCTTGGTAGATGCCAAGAATCAACCCGCCGACATTGAGGGTGGCGGCGGCGACAATCGCTTCCTTCACCATCTGATCGTACTTCTTATTAAGCTCATCGAGCTCCGCGGCACGCTGATCGATATCATCCTGAAGCGCTTGAATGTCTTGCCGATAGGAATTTTCGCTCACCGCTTTCAACCGCAGCTTGACTTCCGGCAGCACCTTTTCCCGCAGGTCCGTGCCGAAGCGGTCCAGCTCCGACCTGACACTTTGCGCCTTCGCCTGGCAATCCTTCACATCAGAAAGCATGGCATTGAGGTAGTACTTGATCTCTGGAATATCTCCCGAAGGCAGCGTCACGTCGGGGAGCCTGGGGTGTTTGAGCTTGAGCTGCAGGTATTCCTCTACGGTGTTGATTCCATGTTCCCTGAGGTGTTTCGATATCTCACTGTCGTCATAAATCTCAACGATCCCTGCGCCATTCTCGAGGATCTTTTCGGCAAACAATTTCAGATGAGTGCCGGTCAGCATGATCTCCCGACGCAACGGCGCCCAACGCTTGGCATGGTCATAGGTCATTGTGAAGGTGCGCAGAAAATCCCTGGCTGTCAGCCCGAGACCGCCATCATCACCTGCGCCATAATTCAAATAGGCAACCACATCGTTATAACGGTAAGGTAGCGACAAGCCGAGCACCTCATACCTGCGCAGACTGATGATCTGCTCTTTGGTAAGTTGTATGCCAGGTTCCCGGTTATATTCGCTCCCACCGCCCAAAGACGCCTCTATAAAAACCTTGGGCGCTTGCGCTGCGGCCTCGACGACCTTATCGTCAAAGTTAAATTCCATCGTAGACTTCCTGTCTTCTAAAGTTCATTTAAGTTGCGTCGATGGTAATCCGAGTGAAACATCACAAACATAGTTACCGATCGCGCAAAATGACTCTAAAGCAGTTGCGCGCACGCCCACTACTCTTCAACTATTAGAAAACAAGACAATGGCCCGAGAGCCCGGACAAGCGCTGAGCCAATGGCAAATATTCAGTCATTACCAAGCGTTAACAACGCTTTATCTGGAGCCAGAATAATGAGCGGAGCCGACGCAACTATTGCAACTGGGTCAGTTGCAATAAACGTTGTCGGTAAATATGCGCCATGGCGCGAATCTCAGGGTGGGAGGCCCGCGACAACGATTCACCGCTCACCCGCAGGAAATTCACATTCCCGGCAGCCAGCGCCTTGCGCAACCAGCCCAAGGCCTCGTCAATGAGCCCCTCCCCCGCCAGCACCGCCGCATGGCTGAACTGCCCCCGAAAGTCGCCACCTTCGGCCGACCGTCGATACCACTGAACCGCCGCCAACGGATCCGCCGGACAATAGCGTCCATCTTCCAGGTAACGCCCCAGCAGATTCATCGACTTTGCGTGGCCCGCCTCGGCGGCGCGACGGTAGAGACTCAAGGCCTGCGCCTGGTCTTCGGCCACACCTCGACCGGTCGCCAGCAGGTTGGCGTAGTTGTACATCCCCCAGTCCAACCCCGCCTCGGCGGCCAGGCGATAATGCCGGGCGGCGACGCTGGCATCGGCGACACAACCCCAGCCGTGTTCATGGCAACGTCCCAGCATGTTGCGCGCCATCGGATGCCCGCGCCGCGCAGCAATACCGAACCAACGTACCGCCAGGGCCGAATCCCGGGCGATGCCCTGGCCGTCGAGCAGGATCTGCCCCAACAACGCCTGGGCATCGAGCACGCCTTCAGCCGCCGCGAGCAGGATCGCCTGGGCGGCCCGCGCCGGGCTCTCTTCAAGCATGGCCTTGAGACGTTCGCCGTCGAGCGCTTCCTTGCGGCGCAGACGAAAATCCGCCATCTACACCTCGACCCAGCGGCGCAGCAGGTTGTGGTAAGTGCCGGTCAGGCGAATCAACGAAGGATGATCCGGCACGTCGCGGGTCAATGCCTGGATCGCCCCGTCCATCTCGAACAGCAACGCACGCTGGCTGTCTTCGCGCACCAGGCTCTGGACCCAGAAGAACGACGCATAGCGGGCACCACGAATCACCGGATTGACCTTGTGCAGACTGGTGCCCGGGTACAACACCATATCTCCGGCCGGCAGCTTGACCCGTTGGGTGCCGTAGGTGTCCTGGATCTCCAACTCGCCGCCGTCGTAGTCCTGGGGATCGCTGAAGAACAGAGTGGCCGACAGGTCGGTGCGCACCCGTTCTGCGCTGCCCTTGGGTTGGCGCACGGCGTTGTCGATATGGAAGTCGAAACTGCCGCCAGCGCTATAGCAGTTCAACAGCGGCGGGAACACCTTGTGGGGTATCGCGGCAGACATGAACAGCGGATTGCTCCACAACCGTTCAAGCATCGCAGCACCGATTTCCTTGGCCAAGGGATGGCCCTCGGGCAATTGCAGGTTGTGCTTGGCCTTGGCCGACTGGTAACCGGCGGTGATTTTCCCGTCCGCCCACTCGGCCTGTTCCAGCGCCTCGCGGATGCGCTGCACTTCGTCAGGAGAAAACACACCGGGAATGTGCAGCAACATGAGATCAAGCCTGTGGATAAAACGGGCGCCAATGGTAGTGATTCTTATTGACTGTGCACAACCCCCACGACGTATCACGTGATCAACACCGTAAAGCCAAACTGTAAAGAATGTAAATTCCTCTCAAATGGCAATATTTCGCAATTGATACAAATACCCGTTTACCCTATATTCCGTCGCCTCGAAACCTTGGGGAAGGCACCTTCATGTCGCGTCAACCATCACAATTACCGCTCCAATCACCCCGCCTGCTGGCATCCGCCATTGGCGTCGCGCTGAGTGCGACATCTGTGGTCCAGCTGGTCCAGGCGGCGGAAAATGCCGATGAGAAATCCCCGCGCGAGGCCATTGCCCTCGATGCCACCAGCATCACCGGCGAGGCCCAGGACACGACGTCCTATCAGGTCGAAAAAGCCTCTTCCCCGAAATACACCGCGCCGCTGGTCGATACCCCGCGCTCGGTGACTGTCATCCCCAGCAAGTGCTCAAGGACACTGGCGCGCTCAATATGCAGGATGCCCTGCGCACCGTGCCGGGCATCACCTTCGGCGCCGGTGAAGGCGGCAATCCCCAGGGTGACCGTCCATTCATCCGCGGTTTCGATGCCCAGGGCGACACCTATCTGGATGGTGTGCGCGACACGGGCTCGCAAAGCCGCGAAATCTTCGCCGTGGAATCCATTGAAGTCAGCAAGGGGCCGAACTCCGCTGTCGGCGGTCGCGGCGCGGCCGGCGGGACCATCAACCTGGTGAGCAAGAAAGCGCATCTGGGCGACTCCTTCGACGGTGGCTTCACCTGGGGATCGGACCAGACCCAACGCTACACCCTGGATGGCAACTATCAGTTCAGCGACAGCGCCGCCGGCCGTCTCAACCTCATGAGCCACGAAAGCAACGTCGCCGGCCGCGACAAGGTCAATTACGACCGCTGGGGCATCGCACCATCGCTGGCGTTCGGCCTCGGCACGGACACTCGGGTCAACCTCGACTACTACCATCTCGAAAGCAACGACCTGCCAGACTCGGGCATCCCCTACAGCATGCCAGCCTCGGGGAGAACGGCCGACCGCACCCAGTCCAACCCGGACAAGCCCAACGACGGCGGCGACAGCAGCAACTTCTATGGCCTCACCGACCGCGACTTCCGCAAGACCCGCGTCGACACTGCGACCTTCGCCATCGAGCACGACTTGAACGATTCCCTGACGGTCAAGAACACCCTGCGCCACGGCTCCAGCATGCAGGACTATATTCTGACCCAACCCGACGACAGCAAAGGCAACGTCAATAACGGGACAGTCTGGCGTCGGGCCAACAGCCGGGTCAGCAACGTCGACACCACCACCAACCAGACCGACCTGTTCGGTGATTTCTACGTGGCCGGATTCAAGAACAGCTTCTCCACCGGCATCGAATTGAGCCGCGAGAAAGGTGAAAAATCCTCCTACACCATCAACACCGACACCGTACCGGGCACCACTGCCGCGAACACCAACTGCACCCCATCGATAATCGGTGCATCGAGTGGCTTCAACTGCACCTCGTTGTCCAACCCGAACCCGAACGATCCGTGGAACGGCACCATCGCACGCAACTATGCGGGTACCGACACCACCAGCGTCACCCGTGCGCTCTATGTGTTCGATACCCTGGAGCTGACGCCGCAATGGCTGGTGAACATGGGCCTGCGCTACGATCATTTCGATACGAAGTACAAGACCTACAACGCCGCCGGCACCACCACGTCCAAGGGTGACGATGTCAGCGAGTTCGTCACCGGTCAGTTGGGGCTGGTCTGGAAGCCCGCCGACAATGGCAGTATCTACGTCTCGTACGCCACCTCGGCCACACCGCCGGGCAACATGGTCGGCGAAGGCACCGAAGGCAACCCGTTGGGCGGCACGCCGGACCGCAACGGCAACCTGTTGGCAAGCGACATGGAGCCGGAAACCACCAAGAACTACGAAATCGGTACCAAGTGGGACCTGCTCGACAGCCGCCTTTCGCTGACCGCGGCGGTCTTTCGCACCGAGAAGGAGAACGCCCGGGTCCAGGTCGATACCACGACTTATGAGAACGCCGGCAAGACCCGCGTCGACGGCCTCGAACTCTCGGCCAGCGGCAAGATTACCGACAAATGGCAAGTGTTCGCCGGCTACAGCTACCTGGACAGCGAACAGGTCGATGGCGGTCCGTTGAGCGTCACCGACGGCAATGAGCTGCCAAACACGCCAAAGAACAGCGCCAGCGTCTGGACCACTTATGCGCTCACCTCGAAGCTGACCATCGGCGGCGGCGCCTTCTACGTCGACGACGTGTTCGGCAGCGTGGCCAATACCACCATGGTCGACTCCTACGTGCGCTACGACGCCATGGCCAACTACAAGGTCAGCAAGCATCTGGACCTGCAACTCAACGTGCAAAACCTGACGAACGAAACCTACTACGACAAAGCGTTCTCGACCCACTTCGCCAACCAGGCGGCGGGGCGTACGGCGCTGTTGAGCACCAACTTCCATTTCTGATCGGAAATGGCTGGGGCCGTGATGCGGTCACCTGTGGGAGCGAGCCTGCTCGCGATAGCGGTGGATCAGTCGACCACACTATCGCCTGACATGCCGCCATCGCGAGCAGGCTCGCTCCCACAGGGTTTGCTTTCGACATCGCAGGCCGTACGCAAAAGCCCCGCTCATCTTTATGAGCGGGGCTTTTATGTGTGTTTATGAATGCTTCTCGATAACACACGGCATAATGCACGCCGTGATGAACAGTAATGAATGAAAGGCGGGCGACGTGTTGAAGAAAACCCTGTTCCAGTTGCACTGGTTTTTCGGCATCAGTGCCGGACTGGTCCTGGCGTTTATGGGCATTACCGGTGCGGCGGTGTCGTTCCAGGACGAGATCCTGCGGGCGCTGAACCCGCAGGTGCTGACGGTGGAGAAACAGCCGGCCGGTGTCCTGCCGCCCGCCGAACTGGTGGAGCAGATCGAGGCCAGCGCCGGAAAAACCGTGGCCATGCTCTGGGTCGAGACCGACAGCGGGAATGCCGCACGGGCGATCTTCGCCGCGCCGCCAGGGGAAAAGCGCGGGGCCATGCGCTACTTCAACCCGTACAACGCTCAATTCATGGGCGATGTGGTGGGCCAGGACTTCTTCGGCCTGATGCTCAAGCTGCACCGCATCCTGGCCCTGGATGACGTGGGCCGGCAGATCACCGGGGCGTGCACGTTGATCCTGGTGTTTTTCTGCCTGTCCGGGCTGTACCTGCGTTGGCCGCGCCAGTGGAAGAGCTGGCGTGCCTGGCTGACCCTCGACTGGAAGAAGAAAGGCCGCAGTTTCAACTGGGACCTGCATTCGGTGGCCGGCACCTGGTGCCTGGCGTTCTACCTGTTGGCGGCGCTGACGGGGTTGACCTGGTCCTACGACTGGTACAACAAAGGCGTGACCCGCCTGCTCTCCGACTCACCGAAGCAAGAACGGGTGCGCAACCGTGGCCCCGCGCCCGAAGGCCCGCTGCCGGTGGTCGATTACCGGGCCATGTGGAGCAGCATCTACAGCGCCGCCGGCCCGGACCTGGCGTCCTACAACGTGCGCCTGCCGCCGGTGGCCGGGCAACCGGCGACGGTGTTCTACCTGTTGAAGAATTCGCCCCATGACCGGGCACTGAACCAGATCGTTCTCGACCCAGCCACCGGCGTCGTCAGCCAACATAGCCGCTACAGCGACAAGAGCCTCAAGGCGCAACTGCTGACCAGCGTCTATGCCCTGCATGTCGGCAGCTATTTCGGCCTGATCGGACGGATCCTGGTGACAGTGGCGGCGCTGACCATGCCGCTGTTCTTCATTACCGGGTGGTTGCTGTACCTGGATCGTCGCCGCAAGAAACGTCAAGTCCGGCAGGCGCGCCAGGGGCTGGCGGCCAGCCACGGCGACACGCCCGCATGGCTGATCGGCTTTGCCAGCCAGAGCGGCTTTGCCGAACAGTTGGCCTGGCAGACCGCCGGCCAGCTCCAGGCCGCCGGGCTGCCGGTGAACGTCCAGCCATTGGCGGGCGTCAGCGAGCAGGACCTGAGCAATTCCACCCACGCCTTGTTTGTGGTCAGTACCTTCGGCGACGGCGAAGGACCGGACAGCGCCCGAGGTTTCGAGCGCAAGGTGCTGGGCCGCCCCCTGGGCCTGGAGCGCCTGCAGTATGCGGTGCTGGGCCTGGGCGACCGGCAGTACGACAACTTCTGCGGTTTCGCCCGGCGCCTGCACAGCTGGCTGGCGGAACACGGCGGCAAGACCCTGTTCGCCCCGGTGGAAGTCGACAGCGGCGACCCTTACGCCTTGCGTCATTGGCAACAGCAATTGGCCGAACTGACCGGGCAGGCGCCGGCGGACACCTGGAAAGCCCCCGATTTTGAACATTGGACGCTCAGCCAGCGCACCTTGCTCAACCCCGACAGCAGTGGTTCCGGCGTGTACCTGCTGGGCCTCAGCGCCCCTGGGCCAAGCAGTTGGCTGGCCGGCGACCTGGTGGAAATACTGCCGCGCAACGACCTGCTGGCCATCGAGCATTTTCTCGAAGGCCTGGGTATCGCCGGCAACGCTCGCGTCCAGGTCGACGGCTTGCCGCAAGGCCTGGAGCAGGCCTTGGCGACCCGTCAGTTGCCGGAAAACCGCGCCCATCTGGTGGGCCTGCACGCCCAGGCGTTGCTGGACGCGCTGGCCCCGCTGGCGCCGCGTGAATATTCCATCGCCTCGATCCCGGCCGATGGCGTGCTGGAACTGATCGTGCGCCAGGAACGCCATGCCGACGGCAGCCTGGGCGTCGGCTCCGGCTGGCTCACCGAATACGCCCCACTGGGCAGCGCCATCAGCCTGCGGGTGCGGCGCAACAGCGGCTTCCATCTGCCGCCCCAGGGTGTGCCGATGATCCTGTTGGGCAACGGCACCGGGCTGGCAGGCCTGCGCAGCTTGCTCAAGGCTCGCGTCACCGAGGGCCCGCAACGCAACTGGCTGCTGTTTGGCGAGCGCCAGCGCGAGCATGATTTCCATTGCCGCGATGAGCTTCAGGAATGGGTGACCTCCGGCGACCTGGAACGCCTGGACCTGGCGTTCTCCCGGGATCAGGAGCAGAAAATCTACGTCCAGGATCGCCTGCGCGAGTCCACTGCGCTGCTCAAGCAATGGCTGGCCGACGGTGCGGTGATCTATGTCTGCGGCAGCTTGCAGGGCATGGCGTCGGGGGTGGATCAGGTGCTCAACGACGTGCTGGGGGCCGAGGAAGTGGAGCGGCTGATCGAGCAGGGGCGGTATCGGCGGGACGTTTACTGACCGACTCTACACTTTCCTTGTGGGAGCGAGCCTGCTCGCGATAGCGGTGCATCAGACAGCATTTCTGTCGACTGACACACCGCATCGCGAGCAGGCTCGCTCCCACAGGGGGAATGTTGTGCGGCAGGAATTCACACCGGCTGCAGCTTCTTCTCGAACACCGCCACCCCTTCCAGATCCCGCAACACCACGTTCATCTCCCCGCTCTGCCCGTCGATGTTCACCTCGCCAAAGAACTGATAGCCGGCAAACGGCGAGGTGTTCTGGGCCGGTGGCGCCTTCTGGAACACCACTTCGGGGCCGAAGGTCTTGTCCAGGACGTTGGGGCCGAAACTACCCGCGTTCAGCGGTCCGGCGACAAACTCCCAGAACGGCTCGAAATCCTGGAACGCGGCCTGTTCCGGGTGGTAGTGGTGGGCGGCGCAATAGTGGACATCGGCGGTGAGCCAGACATAGTTGCGTACCTGATGCTTGCGCAGGTAGCCGAGCAGCTCGGCAATTTCCACTTCGCGGCCCTGGGCCTGGCCCGGGTCACCGTTGGCGACGGCTTCCCAGCGTTGCACGCCGGGGCTGACTTCGCCGTCGGGCACGCCCAAGCCGATGGGCATGTCGGCGGCGATGACTTTCCATTGGGCACGGGATTGCTTCAACTCGCGCTTGAGCCAATCCAACTGCTCACGACCGAGGAAAGGTTTGGCCGCGCCGAGGTTGGCGTCATTGGCTTCGCGGTAGCTGCGCATGTCGAGCACGAACACATCCAGCATCGGTCCATAGGCGAGCTTGCGATAGATCCGCCCGCCGCCATCGGCCTTCTGCAAACGCATCGGCGCGTATTCCAACCAGGCCTGGCGCGCGCGGCCCACCAGGGTGCCAATATCCTTGGTCTGGTAGCGCTCGTCCAACTGCTTGCCCGGCGACCAGTTATTGACCACCTCGTGATCGTCCCACTGCCAGATCTGCGGCACCTCAGCGTTGAAACGCCGCACGTTCTCGTCCATCAGGTTGTAGCGGTAGTTGCCGCGATACTCGTCCAGCGTCTCGGCCACCTTGCTCTTGGCTTCGGTGGTGAGGTTGCGCCAGATGCGCCCGCCTTCCGTGGTGATCTGGGCCGGCACCGGGCCGTCGGCGTAAATCGTGTCGCCGCTGTGGATGAAGAAGTCCGGCAGGCGCAGGCGCATGGCTTCGTAGATGCGCATGCCGCCAAGGTCAGGGTTGATCCCGAAGCCCTGGCCGACGGTGTCGCCGCTCCAGACAAAACGGATATTGCGCTTGAACTGCGGGGCGCTGCGCAGATGGCCCAACCAGGGCTCACTGGCAACGCCGCTCCGGGCGTCTTCGAAGTGTACGCGGTAGAAAATCGCCTGGTCGGGCGGCAGGCCGGTGAGCTCGACCCGGGCGGTGAAATCGCTGCGGCTGTCGGCCAGTGGCGAGACAACGCGCCGAGGGTTGGAGAAGCCGCTACGGGTGTCCCAGTCCACCACCATGCGTGCCGGACGGTCGCTGCGACTCCAGATCATCACCCGATCACCCTGCAAGTCACCGGATTGCACACCATCGGTCAGTACCGGCCGATCCTTGACCGAGGCAATCACCGCCGGCGCCAACCCCGGCAACAACAACCCCGCCCCCACGGCCTGCATCACACGACGACGGCCCAGGTCGAATTCGCTCATGGTGTTCCTCCCAAATGGGAAAACTAGAACATGCTCGTGTTAATCGGGTGTGACAACCATCCCCTGGACACCCCAAACAACTGTGGGAGCGAGCCTGCTCGCGATTGCGGAGGGTCAGTCAACAGAGTCGTTGGCTGATACACCGCTATCGCGAGCAGGCTCGCTCCCACAGGAGGATTGCGTTGGCTCAGGCCTTGGCAGGCTCCAACGCCATCTCGACTTGCTCCGGCCGCTTGAGCAGTGCATATGCCACCGCCGTCAGCAGGCTGCCCGTCACAATCGCCAGCAAGTAAAGCAACGCATGGTTGATGGCGTTGGGGATCAGCATCACGAACAGCCCGCCGTGGGGCGCCATGAGCTTGCAACCGAAGTACATCGACAGCGCACCGGTCAGCGCCCCACCGGCGATGCTGGCCGGGATCACCCGCAGCGGGTCCTTCGCCGCGAACGGAATCGCACCTTCGGAAATGAAGCACAGCCCCAGCACCAAGGCCGCCTTACCGGCCTCGCGCTCGGTCTGGGCAAACTTGCGCCGGGCGATGAAGGTGGCGATGCCCAGGCCAATTGGCGGCACCATGCCAGCGGCCATGGTCGCGGCCATCGGCGCGTAACTCTGCGACGCCAGCAGGCCCACCGAAAACGCGTAGGCGGCCTTGTTGATCGGGCCACCAAGGTCGACACACATCATCGCCCCCAGCAGCACACCCAACAGAATCGCATTGGTGGTGCCCATGCTGTCAAGGAAATGGGTCAGGCCTGCGAGCATGCCCGCCACTGGCTTGCCCACCACGTAGATCATCACCAGCCCGGTAAACAGACTCGCCAACAGCGGGATGATCAGGATCGGCTTGAGCGCTTCCAGGCTTTGAGGCAGACGTGCGTAACGGTTGATCGCCTTGGCCGCGTAACCGGCCAGGAAGCCGGCGATGATCCCGCCGATGAACCCGGCACCCAGGGTGCTCGCCAGCATCCCGCCGATCATCCCCGGCGCGAGGCCCGGACGGTCGGCAATGGAATAGGCGATATAACCGGCCAGCAACGGCACCATCAATTTGAATGCGCTTTCGCCACCGATCTGCATCAGCGCAGCGGCCAAGGTACCAGGCTCCTTGAACGCGGTGATGCCGAACACGAACGACAACGCGATCAACAGACCACCGGCCACCACCATCGGCAGCATGAACGACACGCCAGTCAATAAATGCTTGTAGACGCCGGTCTTCTCCGCCTTTGCCGGCCCCGCACTGCTACTGGACGCCGTTTCCTGCTGTCCCTCGGCCAAGGCTTTTTTCAGCGTTGCCTCCGCTTGCTTCAAGGCGATGCCCGTGCCGCAGCGGTAGATCTTCTTGCCGGCAAAACGCTCGGTGGCGACTTCGATGTCGGTCGCCAGCAGCACCACGTCCGCCTCGGCAATGGCCTGGGGACTCAACGGATTGCGCGCGCCCACCGAACCCTGGGTTTCCACCTGCAAGTCGTAGCCCAATCGCGCCGCGGCCTGCTGCAATGCTTCGGCGGCCATGAAGGTATGGGCCACGCCCGTCGGGCACGCGGTGATGGCAACCAGGCGCGGCGCATGTTCGCTCACTGCTGCGGACGATTGCGCAGCAACAGCCGCCTCCTGCTGAACATCCGACTCCACCAGGACCGCTGCCTCTTCGGCGCCACGGCGCAGCACCGAATCGACATCCTGCAGAGCCTGGGCCGGGGTGCTGCGGAACAACCGCTTGCCGACGAACCGCGACAAGTCCACCGGGCCGCTGGCAACCAGCAACACCCACTCGGCGGCCTCAAGGGTCGCCGCCGACAACTGGCGCTCCGGATGGGCCGCGTCATGGACTTCGACACTGGTGCTCCATCCCTGGCGCTGGGCCGCCGCGTCCAGCAGGCGGGCGCACAACACACTGGTGACCATGCCGTTCGGGCAGGCCGTCACAATGGCTAATTTCATTCTCGCGAACCCTCTTATTGTTCTGTCAGGGGGCGCACGCGCACGCCCTGTTCAAGCGACGCCAGCAACGCGGTGTCATGAATGCCGAAACCGATCTGCGTGACCGCCATCGCGGCGATGGCCGTGGCAGTGCGCAGGGTCTGCTCCGGCGTATGCGCACCGAGCAGGCCATGCAGCATGCCCGCCAGCAGCGAATCCCCCGCGCCCACGGTACTGGCGACGGTGACCTTGGGGGGGAAGCGTGCAGTGCCGAACCGACACTGAACCAATTCACACCGTCGGCACCGTGGGAAATCACCACATGCTCGACGCCCTGAGCGTGCAGGCGTTGCGCCGCTTGGGCCTGGGCCTGCTCGGTCACCACTTCGCAGCCCAATGCATCGGCCAATTCCTCGGTGTTCGGCTTGATCAGCCACGGCCCGGCGGCCAATGCAACGCGCAAGGCTTCGCCGCTGGTATCGAGGGCCACCTTCAGGCCGAGGGTTTTCAGGCGTGTGACCAATGCCTGCAACCACTGTGGGCTGACGCCCCGGGGCAAGCTGCCCGCCACCACCACGACATCGTGCCCAGGGGCGATCTGTTCCAGACGCGCCAGCAACGCCTGCTGCGCCGCCTCATCGACCCTCGGGCCGGGGCCGTTGAGGTCGGTGATACGTCCATCCTGCTCGGCCAGCTTGATGTTGCTGCGGGTTTCCCCGGGCACCCGGATAAAGGCGTCGACAAAACCGCGTTGAGCGAACAACGTCTCGAACGCCTGGGCGTTGTCTTCACCCAAAAAGCCGCTGACGGTCAGCGTATGCCCCAGGTCAGCCAGTACCTGGGCCACGTTCACGCCTTTGCCGGCGGCGTGGCTGTGCATGGCATCGCTGCGGTTGACCTGGCCCGGTTCCAGGCGCGCCAGTTCCACCGTGAGGTCGAGCGCCGGGTTGAGGGTCAGGGTAAGAATCTTCGCCATTACAGCGCCTCCACTAATGCGCGCACGTCATTGGCACTGCCCACGACCAGTGCTTCGCGAGCCAGGGTCTGTGCCTGTTCGAGGCTCAGTTCGCGTACTCGCGCCTTGACCTCGGCAATGCTGCGGGCCGACACGCTCAGTTCATCCACCCCCAGGCCCACCAGCACCGGTACGGCCAGCGGGTCGGCCGCCAGTTCGCCACACACACCCACCCATTTGCCATGGGCATGGGCAGCGCGCACGGTGATGTCGATCAATTGCAGCACCGCCGGGTGCAAGCCGTCGGCCTGGGCGGAAAGACTCGGGTGACCACGGTCGATGGCCAGGGTGTACTGGGTCAGGTCGTTGGTGCCCACGCTGAAGAAGTCGACTTCCTTGGCGAGCACCGGCGCGAGCAACGCGGCGGACGGCACTTCGATCATGATCCCCAGTTGCAGGTCCGCCACCGGTATTTCCAGGCGCAGGCGCTCGGTCATTTCCCGGGCCTGGCGCCATTCTTCGACGCTGCCCACCATCGGGAACATGATCCGCAACGGACGGTTGTCCGCCGAACGCAGCAAGGCACGCAGTTGCGCCTCCATGATCTGCGGGCGCTGCAAGGTCAGGCGGATGCCCCGCACACCGAGGAACGGGTTTTCTTCTTTCGCGATCGGCCAGTACGGCAGCGGTTTATCGCCGCCGACATCCAACGTGCGCACCACCAGCGGTCGGCCGGCCAGGCCATCGAGCACCTTGCGGTATTCGGCCTCCTGGGTCGCTTCGTCCGGGGCCTGAGTGTGGGCCATGAAAATCAGTTCGGTGCGCAACAGGCCGATGCCTTCGGCCCCCTGCTCCACCGCGCCGGCGACACCGGCGCTTTCACCGATGTTGGCGAACACCTCTACCGGGTGACCATCACGGGTCAGCGCAGGTTGGTGACGCTGTTCGGCGGCGGCCTTGAGGCGTTGCTCACGGGTGTCGCGTTCCTCGACGGCGCGCTGCAGGGTGACGGCATCAGGCTCCACGTGCAGGCGACCGCGCTGGCCGTCCAGCAACAATGAAGTGCCCGGCGCCAGCAGCAACACCGAGGCTCCCGCCCCCACCAGCGCCGGAATACCCAGGGCCCGGGCGACAATCGCGCTGTGAGCGGTGGCGCCACCACGGGCGGTGAGAATCCCCGCTACACGGCTCGGGTCCAGGCGCGCCACGTCGGACGGCCCGACTTCATCCATCACCAGGATGTACGGTTGCTCGGGTTCGTTCGGGGTTTCGACGCCGCATAATTGCGCCAGCACACGGCGGCCGACGTCGCGCAGATCGGCAGCACGCTCGGCGAGCAGTGCATCCTGCAAGGCTTCCTGCTCTTTCGCGGCGGCTTCAATCACGCCCATCCAGGCCGCTTGCGCACTTTCACCGAGCTTCAGACGGGTGTCGACTTCGTCAGTCAGCTCCGGGTCGTCGAGCATTTCCTGGTGAGTAATGAAAATTTCGCGGATGGCCTTGGCCTTGGCGCGCTCGATCAGGCCTTCGATGTCGCGGCGCACCTGATTCAAGGCGTTTTGCAGACGCTCACGCTCGATGGCAGCCGACTCGCCACGCAGCGGATAGTCGATGGCTTGCAGGACCTGGATATGGGCCGGGCCAATGGCGATGCCCGGAGCGGCAGGCACCGCCTGGATCAAGCTGCCGGATTCGGGAGCCAGCATCACGGTCGCAACCTCGGCCATCGGGCTTTCCTGCGGCGTACTCGGTGGCGGCAGCGGTTCGACTTCTTCGCCCAGGCCTTCTTCGATGGCCGCCAGCAATGCTGGCAGCGCATCGGCGGCAATGCTCGGTTCAGCGATGAATTCCAGAACCTGACCGCGACGGGCGCCCAGGCTCAGCAGCTTGCTCAGGCTCTTGGCCGACACGGCGCTATCCTGGCCGTCGACGATGCGCACGCGGATCTCGCCTTCGAAGCTTTTCGCCAGTTGCGCAAGGACCTTGGCCGGACGCGCGTGCAAGCCATGGGCGTTGGCCAGGCCAATTCGAGCACTGGGCCAGTCGGCAGGCAGTTCGCCCCCCAGCACTTCCAGCACCTTGCGGCTGCTGGTGGCGCGGCCCAGCTCGTGGCCGCGACCTTCGATCAGCAAGGCGCAGAGTCGTTCGAGCAACGCCTGGTGAGCTTCGCCGAGGCTGGCGAGGCAGAACAGGCCACTCAAGGGCTGTCCCAGATAACGGATGGGCTTGTCCGGGGTCACGAAGGCCAGGCCCGGGCGCTTGACGGTCTGTTCGCTGTGCAGCCACCACAGGCCATCGCCCAGGGGCAGCGCATCGACTTGCTGCAACACCCCGGCAAAGCCGTTACTCACGCAATCGGCCTGGCGCAGCAAACGGGCGCCACGCCACACCAGCTCCTCGAAATCGTCGGCCGACACGCCAAGCCCGATCATTTGCGCATCCAGGGCCAGCTCCTGCGGCGCACCTTGCAGCAACTTCAGCAAGGCTTCGGCGGAACCGGCACGACGCAGCGCCTGACCCAGGTCGGTCTCGCCGAGGGCGCGGGTCAGCAGTTGCAGCAGGCGCAGGTGCTCATCGGACTTGGCCGCGATACCGATCGCCAGGTAGACGATTTGCCCGTCGCCCCAGTCCACGCCGTCCGGGAATTGCAGCAAACGAACACCGGTCGAGTGCACCAGGTCGCGGGTTTGCGGCGTACCGTGGGGGATGGCGATACCTTGGCCAAGAAAAGTCGAACCCTGGGCTTCGCGGGCCTGCAAGCCGGCGAGATAACCTTCGGCCACCAGGCCATCGGCCACCAGTTTGTCAGCGAGCAATTGCAGCGCGGCGGCTTTATCCACGGCGGTTTGAGCCATGGATATCTGCTCTGGATTGAGCTCGAGCATGCTTTCTCCTTTTTGGCGTCGGGTTGGCGCCAGGTATTGTTTTGAATGACAGCTTAGCGTTACAGGACGGCTTTTGGCGGTATCGCGGCAGTGCGGCCAGAAAAATCCTGCTAGCCTTGAAAATACGCTTGCTGAAACGTTTAATCTAGAAAGATTGGCACGTTACTCGATAATCTCTCATCCTTGAAGTGCAACTTGTCGCCAGTGTTTGGACAACGACCGTCGCGCCGAATCGGGTAGGATGGGCGCTCAGTGTCGGGCAAACTCGAAAAAACAAGGAAAAACGGGTTGAAACTCAGTGATATCGCCCAACTGGCCGGTGTGTCCGTCACCACCGCCAGCTATGTCATCAACGGCAAGGCCGAACAGCAACGCATCAGCAATGCGACCGTCGAACGGGTGCGTGCGGTGGTCGAAGAACATGGCTTCACGCCTAACCCCCAGGCCGCCGGATTGCGCAGTCGGCATACCCGTACCCTGGGCTTCATCCTGCCGGACCTGGAAAACCCCAGTTACGCCCGCATCGCCAAGCTGCTGGAACAGGGCGCCCGGGCGCAGGGCTACCAGTTGCTGATCGCCAGTTCCGATGACGCGCCAGAAAGTGAGCGGCAGCTGTTGCAGCTGTTCCGCGCCCGGCGCTGCGATGCGCTAATCGTCGCCAGTTGCCTGCCGGCCGGGGATGACAGCTACCGCCAGCTCCAGGCCAAAGGCATTCCGATCATCGCCATCGACCGGGTGATGGAGCCTGAGCACTTCTGCTCGGTGATCAGTGACGACCGCCAAGCCAGCCTCCACCTGACCCGCAGCCTGCTGGAGACGCAACCTCGGCAGATCGTGCTGGTCGGCGCGCGTCCCGAGTTGAGTATCAGCCAGGAACGGGCCGCGGGCTTTCGCGAGGCACTGAGCGGATTCGAAGGCCAGGTGCTGGTCGAGCACGGCGAATCGTTCAGCCGTGAATGCGGTCGCCAGTTGATGGACGACTTGCTCATGCGCTTGGGGCATCTGCCCGATGCGCTGATCACCACTTCCTACGTACTGCTGCAAGGGGTGTTCGACGCCCTGCACGACTTCCCGCTCAAGTCGCGCCCACTGCGCCTGGGCACCTTTGGTGACACGCAACTGCTGGATTTCCTGCCGCTGCCGGTCAATGCCATGTCCCAGCAGCATCAATTGATCGCCAACAAGGCACTGGAACTGGCCCTGGCGGCCATCGAGAACGGCGACTACCAGCCTGGCGTGCAGGCCATTGCGCGGACCTTCAAGCAGCGTATCCACCAGGACTGAATCGTGGAGCTGATCGACACGCACACCCACCTGGACTTTCCCGACTTCGACGCGGATCGTCCAGCGCTGCTGGCCGCAAGCCGAGCCCTGGGTGTCCGGCAGATGGTGGTGCTGGGGGTGTATCGGGACAACTGGCAGCGGGTCTGGGACCTGGTACAAAGCGACCCGGACCTGCACGCCGCACTGGGCCTGCACCCGGTGTACCTCGACCAGCATCGCCCCGATGACGTGGCGCACCTGCGCGACTGGCTGGCCCGTCTGGCCGGGCATCGGCAATTGTGCGCGGTGGGTGAAATCGGCCTGGACTACTACGTCGAGGGCCTGGACCGTGAGCGCCAGCAGACGCTGTTCGAAGCGCAATTGCAACTGGCGGCGGAATTCGAACTGCCGGCACTCATCCACGTGCGTCGCAGCCATGCGGCGGTGATCGCAACCCTCAAGCGCCTTCCCCTGAAACGCGCGGGGATCATCCACGCCTTCGCCGGCAGTTTCGAAGAAGCCCGCGAGTACATCAAGCTCGGCTACAAACTCGGCCTCGGCGGCGCCGCCACCTGGCCCCAGGCCCTGCGCATGCACCGGGTACTGGCGAAACTGCCGCTGGAAGCGGTTGTGCTGGAAACCGACTCCCCAGACATGGCCCCCGCGATGTTCCCCGGCCAACGCAACAGCCCGGCGCACCTGCCAGCGATTTGCGAGGCCCTGGCCGCAATCATGGCGATCAGCCCGGAGCAACTGGCCGAGGCCAGCACCGCGAACGCCCGGCAATTGTTCGACTGGTGACCGCACTCTCCTGTGCGGACTCGCTCGCGAAAGCGGTCAGCCTGGGTAAGAGAGGTTGGATGTACCGACGCCATCGCGAGCAGGCTCACTCCCACAGGGGGAACACGTACGCTCAAAAAGCAGGTCGGCGGCAAAGCCGCCTTGCTTTTGCTTTGCTTTGCTTTTGCTTTTGATCTCCGGGCCCCGTTAACCACGACGGCCGAACGCAGGTATTGCGTAGTGGGCAACCCGGCATGGATGCCGGGTTAGCCGCGCTGGGCCATGGATGGCCCTTCGCGGCGGGCCCACGGAGCAATGCCGGAGTGAGGGCACACCGAGCCTAGGCGAGGTGCCGAGTGGTGGGGCCAAGCCTTTTTTGCTTACTTTTTTTGGCGTTTGAAAAAAAGTAAGCCGCCGTAAGGGCGGAACCCTAAGCCGCCGTTACCGCAGCAACGGATATGTACTCGACCCAAAACCCCGGCCAATCACAAGGCCGCCAATCGCGAGCAGGCTCGCTCCCACAGGGATTCCGCAACGATCATCACACCCGAAACGCATTGATCAACACCTTGAGCTGCCCCACCTGGACCGACAATTCACGACTGGCATCCTCAGTCTGGTGCGCCCCTTCGGCAGTGCGCTCACCCGCACGGTTAATCTCGACAATGTTCTGATCGATATCATGGGCCACCGCCGTCTGCTGCTCCACCGCAGCGGCGATCTGCTGGTTCTGGTCGACGATCATGCCAACGGCACCGAGGATATTTTCCAACGCCCGCTGCACCTTCTCCGACTGACCGACCGTGCCGCTGGCCATTTCATGACTGGTGCCCATAGCCTTGACGGCGGCGTCCACGCCACCGTGCAGACGGCTGATCATCGCTTCAATCTCCTCGGTCGATTGCTGGGTCCGCTTGGCCAGGGTCCGCACTTCATCGGCCACCACCGCGAAGCCACGTCCCTGCTCACCGGCCCGAGCCGCCTCAATCGCGGCGTTGAGGGCCAGCAGGTTGGTCTGCTCGGCAATGCTCTTGATCACATCCAGCACGCGACTGATGGCCTGGCTATCGGTCGCCAACTGATTGATCACCTGCACCGATTGATCGATCTCGCTGGCCAGGCGGACGATGCTGCCCTGCTGGGATTCCACCAGCCCGCGCCCGCTAAGCGTTTCATCATTCACACTGTGAGCGCTGCTGACCGCCGCAGCGGCACTGCGGGCCACCTCCTGGGCCGTGGCCGACATCTGGTTCATCGCCGTGGCGACCAGTTCGATCTGGCTGCGCTGGCCCGCTACCGCCTGATTACTCTGGGCCGATACCGACTCCACCTGTCTGGCCTGGCGCTCCACCTCGACGACGGTCTGACCCACCCGTTCGATCAGGTCGTGGATCTTCGCCACCGTGCCGTTGAACACCTCCCCCAACTCCCCCAGTTCGTCTTTGCTGCGGGCCACGAAATTGACCGTCATGTCCCCTGCCGCCACTTTGTCCATCATCCGCCCCAGGTACTGGAGGGTGGTGCGAGTGGAGGCATAGAAGCCGGCATACAAATAGAAAATCAGCAGGAACACCGCCACTAACGCCACGGCTTGCAGCACCATGTGGCTGCGATTCTGCTCCAGGCGATGCTGCAATTGGACACCGAGGAAATCCAGCGCTGCGCTATTCAGCCGGTAGGTCTGCTCCATCAGGCTGCTGACCTGATCGAAAAATGCCGACCAGGGTGCATCGAGGGCGTCGGCCATCACCACCTGTTCTTCGATCAGTTCAGCGGCCTTCTTCAAAGTGCCCTTGCTAGCGTCAGCCGGGCCAGCAAGGGCTTGGCCGGCCGCCTGACTGGAGCTCAGCGCATCTTGCAGCTTCAAGCCATATTCACCCTGGATTTTTTCGATCTGCGCCAGCAGCTCATCGAACCGGGTGCTGGAGGCAGAATTGAGAAACCCCAGGCCCAAGGCCGAAGCACCCAGCGCGCGGCCCTCACCCAGGATCTGGGTGACATCGGGGGTCACGCCGGTAATCAGTTCGCCGAGCTGACGAATATCGCTCTGGTTGTCACGACTGAGCCCCGCCTGGCTGGCGATGATCTGGCTGAATATCTGCGAGCTGTTGAGCAGCTTGCTGATCAGCGCACTTTTGCTTTGCAGGGAGCTTTCGGCCTGCTGGGCCTTGAACGCGGCGATTATTTCGTCGCGCTTGGCGTCGAAGAGACTCGCCTGTTCAGGCTCCACGGCCATGGCGGTCATGCCTTGCAGCCGCGCAAGGATCTGTTGCTCGAGGGTGCCTATTTTCGCGTCCACATCGCCGGCCTTGCCGGACTGGCCCAGGCTGGCGTTGATCTGCACCAGGTTGTTCAGGGTTTCCAGATCTCGGCGCAGGGTCAGGCTGCTGCCCAGCAGGTCGAGGCTTTGCAGTTCCACGTGCGTTCCTTGGAACTCACGGTAGGAATCGCGCACCAGAAAGAAGTTGGTCGCTAGCATCGGCAGCAGGAACAACACGCTGATCAGGCTGAACTTCATGCCGAAACTCAGGCGGTTCATCAGGGCGACGGCGGGCCAGAGCAAACTCTTCACAAGGAAGTCTCCCGGGAATGTTTTTATTGTTATGGGGCATGCGCACAGAGACAGCAGAAAGCCACTATCGGGCGCTGTCTCTGTATAGCCTAAATCGGAGGGGAGATTTGTAACTTAAGGTTAACGGCGCCGGGATGGGCTCCGTTCCTTTCCTGGGAGGGTATTTGTCCGTGGGAGCAAGGCTTGCCCGCGATTACGGTAAGTCAATCAGCAACAATGTTGACTGGCTTGTCCCTATCGCGAGCAAGCTTTGCTCCTACAGTTTGTTCCACACAACAAAGGATGAATTCGTCGCCTAAGCCAGCACCGTCCACAAGGCAAACCCGGCATACCAGAGCACCGCCGCACGCAGCAGCAGTTCCCAGAGCCGATCGAGGCTGTTGATGCCGTCCGGCCCGGCCACGGGCTCAGGAATTTCGCCAGCCACCAGGCCGACCTTGTCGACCAACTGAGCGGCGCTGATGTTCCAGTTCAGCAGTTCATGCAGCATCACCCGGCTGACCGCCACAAAGTTGCCCACCAAGGCGAAACTCGCCGCCAGCAGCCGCACCGGCAACCAATCGAAGGCATGGCGCAGTTGCGCTGCCCGCTCGGCCACGCCGGGGTTCTGGCTGTGCTCGGCGGCCAATGCCAGCAGGCGATAACTCAAGGCCGCCACCGGGCCCAGCAGGAAGTACCAGAAGATCACCGCGAAAAAGCTCTGGTAGGCCTGCCACAGCAGATGGGCCTGAACACGTCCCAGCAACTGCTCGCCACCGTCGGCTTCAATGCCCAGGTCGCGCTTGGCCACGTGGGTGGCCGCTTGCAGGTCTTCGCGGCGCCAGGCATCGCGAAACGGTCCCAGCTCGGCCAACAGATCCCCACGCCCCAGGCTGTAGATCACCACCAGCAGGTGCACCGGTAGCACCAGCAGCCCGTAGGCCAGCGGCTCCAGTACCCACAGCAACAACGCCAGCAGTGCCACGGGCAGCAGGACCATCACCAGCAGCACCATCCAGGGCCAGTTGGCCCACCGCGGACTCGCCTCGATCCGGTTCAGTTCGCCCAGCCACGCGCCATCGCGCTGGAGCCGCTGGCGCAAGGCCGAGAACTTCTCGATCCAGACCGCCAGTAGCAACACCAGAAAACTCATTGTCCTTCCCCTTCTGTCAGGGCCGCTCGATAGCGTGCCCAATCGAACGCTGGTCCCGGATCTGTCTTGCGCCCCGGAGCGATGTCGCTGTGCCCGCAGATGCGCTGCACGGTGATCGCCTTGAAGGCCGCTTGCAACTGCCGCGTCAGTTCCACCAACGCGGTATATTGCGCGTCGGTGAACGGCAGGTCATCGGTGCCCTCGAGCTCGATGCCAATGGAAAAATCGTTGCAGGTTTCCCGCCCCTCGAAACACGACACGCCCGCATGCCACGCACGCTCCAGACAAGAGACAAACTGAGTGACGGCGCCGTCACGCTCGATCAGAAAATGCGCGGAGACACGCAAGTCGGCTATACCGGCAAAGTAGGGATGTTCCGTGACATCCAGGCGATTCTGGAAGAATTCCTGCACCTTACCGGTGGCGAACTGAGCGGGCGGCAGGCTGATGTTGTGGATCACCAGCAGGGAGATTTCGCCCTCGGGGCGCGCATTGAAGTTGGGTGATGGGCAATGACGCAAGCCATCGCACCAACCGCTCGCGGGGTCCAGCTGCATACAGGTTCCTTCGAAGACGACGGGGATGCCGTCAGTATGCCGTGATCGACCCGGACTGTGCGATTACTTGCCGCGATTGAGTTGACGCAGATTGCCGAGCACGGACTCCAGCGCCCGGTCGAACAGCAGGGTGTCGTCCAACAGGCGTGCAGCCCCCCGGCGAAACTCCAGGGCCAGGCTGGTGCGACTGTGCTCTTGTACCTTGAGGCCGGTACGATTGACGAAGATATATTTGCCGGTGCTCTGGATGATCGCCGCCAGCTTGCAACGCAGGCTGTTGTCCTCATCCTCCTGGAACTCGACCCAACTCCCCAGGCGCAACTGGTCGACCTGAAGCAGACCCACGTCATCGGCCGGCAAGCGCACCGTCACGTTGTCCGCCGGGGCTTTGTACGCGGGACGCAGGACAATCTTCTCCCGCACCTCGATCATCACCGGTGCATCCGCCGACCGGGCCTGATCCGTGGCTTGGCCCATACGCTGCAAAGCCTGCACGTGCAGGACTTCCAGTTCGCTGAAGAATTCGCTGGTGGCGAACGGGTCGAATGCAGAACGGCTCAGCCCTTCGCGCAAAGCCTTGAGCAGCTCCGGCACCATGGCCAGCAAGCGCAGGCCCGCATCCGGCTCATCGTGATACTGGACACTCCAGATCAGTTGCTCCAGGGTCAGGACATCGGCCTGCCATTCGGCCGACCGCTCGCCATGCTTGAAGCCGGTCAACAGCAGCACCTGGCTCCAGGCCTGCTGCACGAATTCCACTACGGCCTGGGGCAGCACCTTGCCGAACATGACCTGATTCAACGCGCCCTCGACTCGCTGACGGGCCAACTCCGCCTTGGCCCGCCCCTCCTCGGCATCCCGGATGCGCTGTTCGAGCAGTTCGCTGCGGCGCCGCTCATCACTGGTGAAGGCGAGAAACTCAGCCAGCACTTCGGAGAAAATTGCCGGGTCATCGACGAAGTCGTTCAACAGGCGTTGCACCACTTGTTCGATACGCTGATAAAGGCTATCGCGCTGATGATCGTCGCAATCGCCCCAGCCCATGGCGGCAGCGGCAATTTCGTTGAGCAGTCGGCGGGCGGGATGATTGCCACGACTGAAGAAACTCTTGTCCTGCACCGCGACCTTGAGCATCGGGATTTGCAGGCGGCCGATCAAGGCCTTGAGGGTGTCTGGCAGATTGTGGTCATCGAGAATGAATTCGAACATCATCGCGATCAGGTTGATCACGTCCTCGTCGGCGCCTTCGACCACACGGGACTTGCCGCTCTTGACGCTGACCCGGGTGAGCAGCTGTTCGAGCTGGCTGCGCAGGTCGAACTCGTCCTGGAGCGTGGGCGCCGGCACGTATTGCTGCAAATGGGAAAGCAGGCGCAGCAGGTCACGGGTCGAGATCGGCTGTGCCGGTGCGCTGGGCTCCAGGGTCGGTGCCACGCTGCCACGCACCTGCATCACCAGTTTCTGCAAGGCGGAGAACACTTCCTGCACGCTGTCATCGACCTCGGCGGCCCGGGGCTTGGCCGCACGCTCCGAGGTGGGGCGCGGAGCATCGTCGACACGATCCGACGCGCGCCGGGACGGCGAAACCTTGAGGTCCGACAAAATACCCGTGGCCGCCAGCAACTGATTGGCCTCGGCATAGAACTGGTCGCACTCGCTGAGGACATAACGCTCGAACAGCTTGAGCAGGATCAGTTTGACCTTGATCTCCACTCCCAGGTTGCGCCCGGCTTGCAGAAAGGTCTCGCACAACAGCGCCGGGCTCAGGGGGTTCTGTGAGGTCGTCATTGGTCGGGCCAGCAGTACGCTGAGCCGGGCCGTCAGTTGATCCAGGGAAGCCCCATCGCGACTGAGCACCCGGGTGACCATGGCTTCTACTGCCAGATGGCGCTCCAGATCGTCATGGGTCGACTGGACCGGAGCACCGGGGGCGATGGCAGTGTTCAAGGAGGCATGGGTCAGGTCGTACTGGGCGAGGCTGACGAACGCCTCGAAGAACTGCTCGATGAATTCGCGCTCGATACTTTTGCGTTTCAGGCGCAGGTCCCGCATGGCTTCGAAGAACAGATTCTGCTCGACATCGTTGCGCGCCCGGTCGGCCATTTCGAACAAGGTGTCGTCGGCGTTATCGAACAGCCTCTGCAAACCCAGGCGCAGCTGTTGTGCAGCCTTGTCGCGAACCTGGAGCAGAATCACAGGCAAACGGGCGAGTGGCGAGCGATTCGCCTGATCGGTAGGCACCTTATGCAAAGGCACTACATTCCCGTCGTTGTGCATCCTGGCCTCCTGAAACGGTGTTCTTCGGTTGGTAACGTCAAAGCCATGACGTCAATCGAAAGGCGGATTATCTGGCAAAAGAACCCCGTCGCACCAGAGGACTCTGTGACCCAGCTCGAAATACATCCCAATAAATGACCGGGAAATCGGGGAAACGTTGCGAAGAGCCGACCAAATGCAGGTCAAGGTGAACAATGTTTGTACAACAGGACACTGGCCCTATAATCGGCCCACTTTGCCTGTGGAGCCCGTTATGCCGAACCTACGTCTCGCCGACCTGACCGCCGAAATCGAAGCCAACGTGCGCCGCGCCTTGCTCGAAGACATCGGCAGCGGCGACATCACCGCGCAGTTGATCCCCGCCGAACGCTTGGCCAAGGCCACCATCATTACCCGCGAAGCCGCGATCATCAGCGGCACCGCCTGGGTTGACGCCGTGTTCCGGCAACTGGACCCGCGTGTCGCGGTGCACTGGCAAGTGCGTGACGGCGACCGGGCCAACCCCGACCAGGCGCTGTTCCACCTCGAAGGCCCGGCCCGCTCACTGCTGACCGGCGAGCGCAGCGCGCTGAACTTTCTGCAGATGCTCTCGGGTGTCGCCACCCGCGCCCGCTACCTGGCCGACTTCGTCGCCGACACCCAGGTCAAGCTGCTGGACACCCGCAAGACCCTGCCCGGCTTGCGCCTGGCGCAGAAGTACGCCGTCACCTGTGGCGGCTGCCATAACCACCGCATCGGTCTGTACGATGCCTTCCTGATCAAGGAAAACCACATCGCAGCCTGCGGTGGGATCGCCCAGGCAATCGCGGCCGCCCACAAGATCGCACCGGGCAAACCGGTGGAAGTCGAAGTGGAAAGCCTGGCGGAATTGAAAGAAGCGCTAGCGGCCAATGCCGACATCATCATGCTCGACGAACTGAGCCTGGACGACATGCGTGAAGCCGTGCGCCTGAACGGCGGCCAGGCGAAGCTGGAAGCCAGCGGCGGGATCAACGAAAACACCTTGCGGCCGATTGCCGAGACCGGGGTGGACTACATCTCGATCGGGGCGATGACCAAGGATGTGAAGGCAGTGGATCTGTCGATGCGCTTGAGTCTCTGAGCATAAAAAAACGCCAGCCCTGAAGGCTGGCGTTTTTTTCAGACCACCAGATTATTCATCTCGCAGTACTCATCCCAATCCACACCCAGCACCTCGGCAGCCTCCTTGTGCAAGGCAAGACGCTGCGCCTCGAACTCTTCAGGTGTGCTGGTGTACTTGAGCGTCAGCTCCCAAGGCTGCAAACCCTGGGCTTCGGCCTCGTCTTCGAAAGCCCACTGAATCTGGTCTTTCTGCTCATCGGCGCTCAGGTTCCCGATTTCTTCCAGTAACTGAGGCGTATCCAGGGCGTATTTGCGCAGCGCTTCTTCGTGTCTGGCTTCTTGGGTCAGTTCTTTAGCCGTCATGTCGTTCTCGCTGATCGAAGGAATGGAAGATGGGACTGGATCATCAAGGATCTCTCTGACACAGAACCGCTGGCAGCGCGGTTTTCCTGGTCCTTGGAACCATTCGTGGATCATTTGAAAACTGCTGGGCAATGCTCATGCAGGCAACGAATATAGGACGTTTTGCCGATGATTTACACGGCTCTTTACATCTGCCGCACAAAAACCTTATGTCCACGTACGGAAGAGGTCGAGGAACATCTATCAGAATCCCGAGTCATAGCGATGTGCCACATCGGCGCTTCATAAGGATTCTGTAATGCGCAGCTTTCCAAGGTTAACGTCTATTCGGCGGGCTACCACGACCCTGCTACTCGCCAGCCTGGTACTGACCGGCGCTGCGCAAGCGGCAGTTGAGATCTCGTCCAATTATCCAGAGCCATCCGATGAAATTTCGGCCCTTCGCAGCTCATTTGGCAACGACGTCTTCTACAAAACCGGTATCAGCATCGATAACTTGAAGGACATGCAGCAAGCCGCCAAAGCCAACGCTACCGAACTGGAAAGCCAGAAGCGCACCCTCGCCGAGCAGGCCCGGCAGATCGAAGAGCTCAAACGCAACAGCGGTTCCAGTTCCAACTCCAGCAGCCGGGAAATTGAAGAACTTAAGCGCACGGTCAAGGAACAGGAGCGCGACCTGAACGACCTTGGCAAGCAAGTGGAAGAGCTCAAGCGTAATAGCGGCTCCAGCTCGAGTTCGAATAACAGCGAGATATCGACGCTGAAAGGAAAGATCAGCGATCAGGATCGCGAGATGGATCAGCTCAAACGCATGGTTGAGGAGTTGAGCAGGAAGGTGAAATAAGGAGAGAGGAAATCTTGCCCGAGACAGGAATCGAACCTGCGACCTTCGCGTTACGAGTGCGCTGCTCTACCGACTGAGCTACACGGGCGGTGAGCTAACCTAGCATCCAGCCCGTGACCAGGCAACCTGTGCCACAAGGATTTTCCCCACACAGCAAAACGCCCCGAACCAGTCGGGGCGTTTTGTTGTTCAGCAGTCAGGCGAAGGGGGGATTAAACGCCCGATGCCTTGGCCGCCGCCACGTCCTTGATGGACAGCTTGATACGGCCGCGGTTGTCCACGTCCAGTACCAGCACTTCCACTTCCTGGCCTTCTTTCAGAATGTCGGTCACTTTCTCGACGCGAGCATCGCTCAGCATGGAGATGTGAACCAGACCGTCCTTGCCCGGCAAGATGTTGACGAAGGCGCCGAAGTCGACGATGCGTTCAACCTTGCCGACGTAGATCTTGCCGATCTCGGCTTCGGCGGTGATACCCAGGACGCGCTGGCGTGCTGCTTCTGCCGCTTCCTTGGTTTCGCCGAAGATCTTGATCGAACCGTCGTCTTCGATGTCGATCGAAGCCTTGGTTTCTTCGCAGATCGCACGGATGGTCGCGCCGCCTTTACCGATGACATCACGGATCTTGTCGGTGTCGATCTTCATAGCGATCATGGTCGGAGCGTTTTCCGACAGTTCGGTACGGGACTGACCGATCACCTGGTTCATCTGGCCGAGGATGTTCAGGCGCGCTTCCAGGGCCTGGCCCAGGGCGATTTCCATGATCTCTTCGGTGATGCCCTTGATCTTGATGTCCATCTGCAGTGCGGTCACGCCTTTGGCGGTACCGGCTACTTTGAAGTCCATGTCGCCCAGGTGGTCTTCGTCACCCAGGATGTCGGTCAGGACGGCGAATTTCTCGCCTTCCTTCACCAGGCCCATGGCGATACCGGCAACCGGTGCCTTCATTGGCACACCGGCGTCCATCAAGGCCAGGGAAGCGCCGCAGACCGAAGCCATGGAGCTCGAACCGTTGGACTCGGTGATTTCCGATACTACGCGAATGGTGTACGGGAACACGTCGGCGTCCGGCAGCATGGCCTGGACCGAACGACGGGCCAGACGGCCGTGACCGATTTCGCGGCGACCGGCGCCACCCATGCGACCGCACTCACCCACCGAGAACGGAGGGAAGTTGTAGTGCAGCATGAACGGGTCTTTCTTTTCGCCTTCCAGGGTGTCCAGCAGTTGCGCGTCACGGGCAGTGCCCAGTGTGGCAACGACCAGGGCCTGGGTTTCGCCACGGGTGAACAGCGCCGAACCGTGGGTCTTCGGCAGAACGCCGACTTCGATGTTCAGCGGACGTACGGTGCGGGTGTCGCGACCGTCGATACGTGGCTTGCCGTTGACGATGTTCTCGCGAACGGTCCGGTATTCGATTTCACCGAAAGCGGCCTTGACGTCGGCAGCCGATGGCTGGCCTTCTTCGCCGGACAGCTTGGCAACGACCTGGTCCTTCAACTCGCCCAGACGCGCGTAACGGTCGGCCTTGACGGTGATGGTGTAGGCCTGGGAGATCGCTTCGCCGAACTCGGCACGGATCGCGCCCAGCAGCTCGGTGGCTTCGGCTTGGGGAGCCCAGGTCCAGGTTGGCTTGGCGGCTTCGGCGGCCAGTTCCTTGACGGCGTTGATCACCACCTGGAACTCGTCATGGGCGAACAGTACGGCGCCCAGCATCTGGTCTTCGGTCAGCTCTTTGGCTTCGGACTCAACCATCAGCACGGCTTCGGAAGTACCGGCAACGACCATGTCCAGGCTCGAGGCCTTCAGTTGCTCGTAGGTCGGGTTCAGCAGGTAGCCGGTGCTTTCGTGGAACGCAACGCGGGCAGCGCCGATCGGGCCATCGAAAGGAATACCGGAGATGGCCAGCGCAGCCGAGGTACCGATCATCGCAGCGATGTCCGGATCGGTCTTCTTGCTGGTGGAAACGACGGTGCAGACAACCTGCACTTCGTTCATGAAGCCTTCTGGGAACAGCGGACGGATCGGACGGTCGATCAGTCGGGAAGTCAGGGTTTCTTTCTCGGAAGGACGGCCTTCGCGCTTGAAGAAACCGCCAGGGATCTTACCGGCAGCGTAAGTCTTTTCCTGGTAGTGAACAGACAGAGGGAAGAAGCCCTTGCCTGGATCGGCTTGCTTGGCACCGACAACGGTCACCAATACGCTGACGTCGTCGTCAACGGTGACCAGCACTGCGCCGGAGGCCTGACGGGCGATACGGCCAGTCTCGAGGGTAACGGTCGACTGACCGAACTGGAATTTTTTGATTACCGGGTTCACGGTGTCCTACCTTCTTTGTGGCTCTTGGGGGAACTTGTCTTCTTGCGAAATTCTTGGGCAGTGCGGGGAATCGGCCCAACGACTGTCCAGATAAAACTTGAGGCTGGGAGCCTGCCGGTTGCCGACGCAAAGCGCAGGCAACTGACAGACCACCAACCTCATAGCGCAATCGCTTATTAGCGACGCAGACCCAGGCGGCCGATCAAGGCGCTGTAACGACTTACGTCCTTACCCTTCAGGTAATCCAGCAGCTTGCGACGCTGGTTTACCATGCGGATCAGACCACGACGGGAGTGGTGGTCTTTACCGTTGGCCTTGAAGTGACCTTGCAGTTTGTTGATGTTGGCGGTCAGCAGTGCAACTTGCACTTCTGGCGAACCAGTATCACCAACAGCTTGCTGGTAGTCGGTCACGATCTGAGCTTTTTCTTCAACGCTGAGTGCCATGTGGCTTTCCTCTTGTGAGGTACCGTTTCCGGGGAAACCGTACCAACAGGCCAGGGACAGATCCCTGTATCTATAAATGAGTAGTGACCGTGCCTGTTAACAGCCACACTCGCCCGCCTGCTGTTACACAGACGGGTTCCGGTCATTCCGACCGAATCAGTCGACGCGGCGCAATGCGCCCGTCTTCGCTCACTTCACCGATACCGATGAAGCGACCGTTGTGATCCTGTACCCGAACCATGCCGAATTTCGGCGCATCCGGGGCTCGCACCGGCTGGCCATTGAGCCAGTAGAATGCGCTGTGTTCCGAGAACTGCAACAGCGGCCAATCCAGCAACCCACTGTCCGATGGCATCAGGAAGCGGTCGACCGCTTCGTTGCCGCCTTCGGCATGTACCGCTTCGAGCTCTTCCAGCGTGACCGTCTGGGCCAGCGTGAAGGGTCCGGCCTGGGTCCGGCGCAACTCCGCCACGTACGCACCACAGCCGAGCTGCTCACCAATATCCTCCACCAGGGTCCGGATATAAGTGCCTTTGCTGCAATCCACGGCTAGCCGTGCAGTATTACCGTCAAAGGCCAGCAATTCCAAGCGCGCAATAGTAACAGAACGTGGTTCACGCTCCACTACTTCGCCTGCACGGGCCAATTTGTACAAGGGCTGCCCATCACGCTTCAGGGCCGAGTACATCGGCGGTATCTGACTGATTTGCCCACGAAATCCGGGCAGCACCGCTTCGATATCAGCCTGACCAACGGTCACCGGCCGCTCGCGTAAAACCTCGCCTTCGGCATCCGCCGTGGTGGTGGTCTTACCCAATTGCGCCAGGGTTTCATACCCCTTGTCGGAGTCGAGCAGGTACTGGGAGAACTTGGTCGCCTCGCCGAAACACAGCGGCAGCACGCCGGTGGCCAGCGGATCGAGGCTGCCGGTGTGCCCGGCCTTCTCGGCATTGAGCAGCCAGCGAACCTTCTGCAAGGCGGCGTTGGAGGTGAATCCCAACGGCTTGTCGAGCAGGATGATACCGCTGACGTTACGACGGATACGTTTGACCTGAGCCACCGGTTACTCCTTGGTGTCTTCGGGTTCAGCCGCGTGTTGACTGTCTTCAGCCACCGCGCGCTCGATCAAGGCCGACAGGTGCGCGCCCCGGGCGACGCTCTCGTCGTAGTGGAAATGCAGCTGTGGAACACTGCGCAGCTTCATTTCACGGGCCAACTGCATGCGCAGGAAACCGGCGGCCGCATTGAGCACCTTGATGCTCTGGGCGACATCATCGGCGCCGTCCTGCCCCATCACCGTGATGAAAATCTTTGCGTGACCGACGTCACGGCTGACTTCCACAGCGGTAATGGTGACCAGGCCGACACGCGGGTCCTTGACTTCGCGGCGGATCAGTTGGGCCAGCTCGCGCTGCATCTGATCGCCGATTCGTTGGGTACGGCTATATTCTTTTGCCATGTCTTGCTACCTGTTACTGCCCCACGGTGAAACCCGTGAGGTCTGAAAGCGGCAAACGCCCGGCCTGACAAAAGCCAGACCGGGCGTTGCGTTTAGAGTCCGCCAGCGAAGCAGCGCATGTTCATGCGGCTACCCGATGTGGCTCTTGAAGTGCGCGAGTCAGAGGCTGCGAGCAACCTGGACCTTCTCGAAGACTTCGATCTTGTCACCGACCTTGACGTCGTTGTAGCTCTTGACGCCAATACCGCATTCCATGCCGGCACGTACTTCGGAAGCGTCATCCTTGAAGCGACGCAGGGATTCCAGCTCGCCTTCGAAGATCACGATGTCTTCACGCAGTACACGGATCGGACGGTTACGGTGAACGACACCTTCGATCACCATGCAACCGGCGATGGCACCGAATTTCGGCGAACGGAACACGTCGCGAACTTCGGCCACGCCCAGGATGTTCTCCCGCACGTCGCTGCCCAACATACCGGTCAGGGCTTTCTTGACGTCTTCGATGATGTCGTAGATCACGTTGTAGTAACGCATATCCAGACCTTCCTGCTCGACGATCTTGCGAGCACCGGCATCGGCACGCACGTTGAAGCCGAACAGTACTGCATTGGAAGCCAGTGCCAGGTTGGCGTCGCTTTCGGTGATACCACCGACACCGCCGCCGACCACACGCACTTGCACTTCGTCGTTGCCCAGGCCGTTCAGAGCACCCTGCAAGGCTTCCAGCGAACCACGGACGTCGGATTTGAGGACGATGTTGAGCGTCTTCTTCTCTTCCTGGCCCATGTTCTCGAAGATGTTTTCCAGCTTGCCGGCATGAGCGCGAGCCAGTTTGACTTCGCGGAACTTGCCTTGACGGAACAGAGCCACTTCGCGGGCTTTCTTCTCGTCAGCCACAACGCTCATCTCGTCACCAGCGTCCGGCGTACCGTCCAGGCCGAGGATCTCGACCGGGATAGCCGGACCGGCTTCCTTGATCGGCTTGCCGTTCTCGTCGAGCATGGCGCGAACACGACCATAGTTCGAACCGACCAGCACCATGTCGCCCTGACGCAGCGTACCGTCCTGAACCAGGACCGTGGCCACCGGACCGCGGCCCTTGTCCAGGCGCGATTCAACCACGACACCACGGCCAGGGGCCGATGGGGTGGCGGTCAGTTCGAGCACTTCGGCTTGCAGCAATACCGCTTCGAGCAATTCGTCGACGCCGGTACCCATCTTCGCGGAAACCGGAACGAATGGAGTATCGCCACCCCAGTCTTCCGAAGTCACGCCGTGAACCGACAGCTCGCTGCGGATGCGATCGAGGTCGGCGCCCGGCTTGTCGATCTTGTTCACCGCAACCACCAGCGGCACGCCAGCTGCCTGGGCATGCTGAACAGCTTCGATGGTCTGTGGCATCACGCCGTCGTCCGCCGCGACCACCAGGATCACGATGTCGGTCGCCTTGGCACCACGGGCACGCATGGCGGTAAACGCGGCGTGACCCGGGGTATCGAGGAAGGTGACCATGCCACGATCGGTTTCAACGTGGTACGCACCGATGTGCTGGGTGATACCGCCGGCTTCGCCAGCAGCTACCTTGGCACGACGGATGTAGTCGAGCAGCGAGGTCTTACCGTGGTCGACGTGGCCCATGACGGTCACGACCGGCGCACGAGGAACCGCTTCACCTTCGAACTTCAGGGACTCGGCCAGGGAATCTTCCAGGGCGGTGTCGCTGATCAGGGTCACTTTGTGGCCCAGTTCTTCGGCAACCAGCTGGGCAGTTTCCTGATCCAGTACCTGGTTGATGGTGGCCGGCGTACCCAGCTTGAACATGAACTTGATGATCTCGGCAGCCTTGACCGACATCTGCTGGGCCAGATCGCCCACAGTGATGGTCTCGCCGATCTTCACTTCACGCACGACAGGGCCGGTCGGGCTCTGGAAACCGTGGGCGTTGCGTTTCTTCAGCTTGGCCTTGCCGCGACCGCCACGACGGAAGCCATCGCTTTCTTCGTCGGTGGTACGTGGAGCAACCCTTGGAGCCGGCGCCTTTTCCTTGACCGAAGCACGATGCGGAGCGTTCTTACGCTCGCCATCACCACCGCCACGACGGTTCTCGTCGGCACGTGGCTTGTCCGGACGACGCGGTTCGTCGCGTTTGCGAGCGTCAGCCGCAGGGGCAGGAGCTGCCTCCAGGACCGGTGCACTTTCACGCACGGGCTCAGCCACCTGGGCAGGCGCCGCTACGGCTTCCGCCGGAGCAGGTTGCGCAGCGGCCGGGGCAGGCTGACGACGCGCTTCTTCTTCGGCGCGGCGCTTGGCTTCTTCTTCAGCCTTCTGGCGCGCGGCATTTTCTACTGCGCGACGTTCATCCAGTTCGCGTTTGCGCTCGGCTTCGATTTCTTCCGGGCTGCGCTGGACGAAAACTTTCTTCTTGCGTACTTCTACGCTGATGCTTTTGCTACCGGCAACACGCAGGGTGCTGGTGGTTTTACGCTGCAGAGTGATCTTGCGCGGTTCTTCCACTTTCGCCTTGTGACTGCTCTTCAAGTGGGTCAGCAGGGACTGCTTCTCACTGTCGGTCACATGTTCCTCGGCGGCGGTGTGCGGCAGACCTGCCTCACGCATCTGCTGCAACAGGCGCTCTACCGGTGTTTTGACCTCATCGGCCAGTTGTTTCACCGTGACTTGCGTCATGCACTTCTCTCCTCAGGCCGCGCCTAATTACTCGAACCAGTGGGCTCGGGCGGCCATGATCAACTTGCCGGCACGATCATCGTCAATGCCGTCGATGTCGAGCAGGTCGTCAATAGACTGCTCGGCCAGGTCTTCGCGGGTAATTACGCCGCGCACCGCCAGTTCCATCGCCAAATCCTTGTCCATACCCTCAAGCGAGAGCAGGTCTTCGGCCGGATGGGCGTCTGCCAGCTTTTCCTCAGTAGCGATGGCTTTGGTCAACAAACGATCCTTGGCCCGAGCGCGAAGCTCGTTGACGATGTCTTCGTCAAAGCCGTCGATGTTGAGCATTTCCTCCACCGGCACGTAGGCAATCTCTTCCAGGCTGGTAAAGCCCTCATCCACCAGTACCTGCGCCAGCTCTTCATCGACTTCGAGTTCTTCGATGAAGTTGCGCAGGATGTCACCGGTTTCAGCTTGCTGTTTGGCCTGGATGTCCGATTCGGTCATCACGTTCAGGGTCCAGCCCGTCAGCTGGCTGGCCAGACGCACGTTCTGACCACCACGACCGATGGCCTGAGCCAGATTGTCTGCGCCAACGGCGATGTCCATGGCATGGGCATCTTCGTCAACGATAATTGCCGCCACTTCTGCCGGCGACATCGCGTTGATCACGAACTGAGCCGGGTTATCGTCCCAGAGAACGATGTCCACACGCTCACCGCCCAGCTCGCCGGATACGGCCTGGACACGCGAACCGCGCATGCCGATGCAGGCACCTTGCGGGTCGATGCGCTTGTCCTTGGAACGGACCGCAATCTTGGCACGCGATCCCGGATCACGGGAGGCAGCCATGACTTCGATCAGGCCTTCGGCGATTTCCGGCACTTCGATGCGGAACAACTCGATCAGCATTTCCGGCGCAGTACGCGACAGAATCAGCTGCGGGCCGCGGTTCTCGGTGCGGATTTCCTTGAGCAGCGCACGCAGTCGCACGCCCACTCGGAAAGTTTCGCGAGAAATGATGTCTTCACGAGCCAACAGCGCCTCGGCGTTGTTGCCCAGGTCGACGATCACGTTGTCGCGGGTAACCTTTTTCACGGTGCCGGAGATGATCTCGCCCAGCTTCTCGCGATAAGCGTCAACGACTTGCGCGCGCTCGGCTTCACGAACCTTCTGCACGATGACCTGCTTGGCCGTCTGTGCAGCGATGCGACCGAATTCGATGGACTCGATCTTTTCTTCTACTACGTCACCTACCTTGGCGCCAGGATGCGTTTCTGCAACCTTGCTCGGCCAGGTTTCGATAGCCGGATCATCCAGATCGGCTTCCTCGACCACCGTCCAGCGACGGAAAGTTTCATAGGAACCGGTGTGGCGATTGATCTCCACACGCAAATCAACTTCGTCTTCAAACCGCTTCTTGGTAGCAGTGGCCAGAGCCAGCTCCAGCGCTTCAAAAATAACGTTAGCCGGTACGCCCTTTTCATTGGATACCGACTCAACAACCAGCAGTACTTCTTTGCTCATCGTACGCCTCGCCTTTCGCAAGCCATTGGATCCGCGGGATCCGCAGTATCTGGCACGTATCAGTCAAAACTGGGAATAATGTTGGCCTTGTCGATCATATCGATCGGCAACAGGAACTCATGGTCATCTACCTGCACCACGACGTCCTGCTCTTCTACACCGCGCAGAAGGCCTTGAAAGTTGCGTCGACCCTCGAAGGGCGAACGCAGCTTGATCTTCACTTGTTCACCGGCAAACGAAGCAAACTGTTCAAGGCTGAACAGTGGGCGTTCCATGCCGGGCGAGGAAACCTCAAGGGTGTATTCGGTGCTGATTGGATCTTCAACATCCAGCACACCGCTGATCTGACGGCTGACGATGGCGCAATCATCCACCAACACACCGCCTTCCTTATCGATATAAACGCGCAACAGTGAGTGGCGACCTTGAGCCGAAAACTCAATACCCCAGCATTCATAGCCAAGGGCCACGACCACCGGGGCCAACAAGGCCTGCAACTGTTCTAGCTTGCTCGACACCTGAACCCCCTCGTGCATGTTTGTGCATGCTGTGCAAATAAAAAAAAATGGGCGAATCGCCCATCCCTGAAACGCCGTTGAACAGCGGCGTTATAAAGTGTCCAGCTAACAAAAAGCCCCTTGGAAGGGGCCCTAAAACTGGTTGCGGGAGCCGGATTTGAACCGACGACCTTCGGGTTATGAGCCCGACGAGCTACCAGGCTGCTCCATCCCGCGACAAAGCTGGGGCGGAAGTATACGACCGATCCTCTACAGGGTCAATGTAACCCTTCCACCTACAAGAAAGCCCGCTATTGCGGGCTTTCCTGATTCAATTGGTACCGAGAAGGGGACTCGAACCCCTACACCCTATGGGCACAACCACCTCAAGGTTGCGTGTCTACCAATTCCACCACCTCGGCAAATACAGCGTTTGAAACCTTCTTACTTCTGCTCTTGAGCTGGAGGTACGTCAGTCGCCGGGTTGGCCGACTTTTGCTCTTGAAGCACCGGGACATCATCAGAAGCCGGTTTTTGCTTTGGCGCTTCCAACACCGCCGGGCTTGGCAAACCTACTTGAGTCAGCTCATGAGCTTTCTCTTTAGCAAAGTAACCTAACCCTAAGCTGGTCATGAAGAAACCGGCGGCAAGTATAGCAGTAAACTTACTAAGAAAGGTAGAGGAACCTTGGCTTCCGAACACAGTATTTGAAGCACCTGCACCGAAAGACGCACCAGCATCCGCACCTTTACCCTGCTGCAGCAATACCAGAGCAACTACGCCCAATGCACCCAGCAGATGAAAAACGACTACGACTGTTTCCAGCATTTTTTCAGTTTCCCGCGGCGCGACAGATCGCACCGAACTCATCTGCATTCAGGGAAGCTCCACCAATGAGCCCCCCATCGATATCCGGCATGCCGAACAGTTCGACCGCATTGGCCGCCTTCACGCTGCCGCCGTATAGAAGCCGCACACCTCGTGCCACTTCAGAATTCTCTGCCGCCAACTGGGCGCGAATGGCGGCGTGCACATCCTGCGCTTGTTGCGGCGAAGCAGTCAGCCCGGTACCAATGGCCCAGACCGGCTCGTAAGCAATGACTGCCTTTGCAAAAGCACCGACACCCAGATCCTCGATGATGCTGCCCAGCTGACGCCCGACAACTTCAAGGGTCTTCCCGGCTTCACGCTGCTCGAGGGTTTCCCCTACACACAACACCGGAGTCAGACCGCAGGCCTGAGCCGCTGCAAACTTGCGAATCAGGGCCTTGTCCTGCTCACCCATGATCAGGCGACGCTCGGAGTGCCCGACAAGCACCAGGGAACAACCTGCATCCACCAGCTGACTTGGCGCAATTTCACCGGTCAGCGCACCTTGCATGGATTCCACCGCAGAATTCTGCGCGCCGATCGAAATCGACTTGCCCTTCAAGCCATCAATCACTTGATTGATATACAAGCAAGGCGGGAATACCGCGACATCAACACCGCTTGGCAAGGCCAGATGACGAAGGCCATTGATCAGCTCAGCGACGCTGGCGCGGGTACCGTGCATCTTCCAGTTACCAGCTACCATAGGGCGACGCATGCTGTACCTCGTCGGTCAAAGTGGGCGCAGATGTTACCCAACCGTTTCATGACTGGCAAGCCGAATTCAGGCAGAAACTTCAGTAACGAGCTTTGCCAGTTCTTCGGCATAACCGCGAACCTGCGCTTCGTCCTCGCCTTCGACCATGACGCGCACCAACGGCTCCGTGCCAGACTTGCGCAGCAGCACGCGTCCACGCCCCGCCATCGCCTGCGTCACACGCTCGCTGGCCTGCTGGACCGTGGCATGCTCGATGGGATTCGCCCCACCGCCGAAACGCACGTTGATCAATACCTGCGGACATTTGCGCAATGCCTGGCGTGACTGCGCAAGGCTCTCGTTACGTGCCTTGAGCGCCATCAGCACCTGCAAAGCGGCAATGATCGCATCACCGGTGGTGGTGTGATCGAAGCAAACGATGTGACCGGAGTTCTCGCCCCCGACGACCCAGTTGCGCTCCAGGAGCTCCGAGATGACATAGCGGTCACCCACGTTGGCCCGCACGAATGGAATATCCAGATCCGCAAACGCCAGCTCGAGCCCCAGGTTGCTCATCAGCGTGCCGACCACCCCGCCCTGCAGCTTGTCGCGCTCATGCAGATCGCGCGCGATGATGAACAGCAGTTCATCTCCGTCGACAACAGTACCGGTGTGATCCACCATCAGGACACGATCGCCGTCGCCATCGAAGGCGATCCCGAGATCGGCCTGCTCGGCCAGAACCGCTGCCTGCAATGCGTCGGTATGAGTGGAACCACAGTTGTGGTTGATGTTCAGCCCGTTAGGCTGGGCGGACAGCACCACCACCTCGGCACCCAACTCACGAAATACACTCGGCGCGACTTTATAGGTCGCACCGTGGGCGCAATCGACGACGACTTTCAGCCCCTCGAAGCTGGTGCCGGTCGGCACGCTGCCCTTGCAGAACTCGATATAACGACCCGATGCATCATTGATCCGCGACACTTTGCCGATCTTGCTCGACTCGACCACAGTCATCGGCGTATCCAGCAGCTCTTCGATCATCAGCTCGACTTCATCTGGCAATTTGGTGCCCTTGCCAGAGAAAAACTTGATGCCGTTGTCATCATGGGGGTTATGGGAAGCGCTGATCACGATACCCGCCTGGGCATGGAACGTACGCGTCAGATAGGCAATGGCAGGAGTCGGCATCGGCCCCAGCAACATCACGTCAGCCCCCGCCGAAGTCAGGCCGGCTTCGAGAGCCGACTCGAACATGTAACCGGAAATTCGCGTGTCCTTGCCGACCAACACCTTGCAGGCGCCCATCTTGCGGAACGCCATGCCGGCAGCCCAACCGAGCTTGAGCATGAAATCAGGGGTAATAGGGTATTCGCCGACCCGACCACGGATACCGTCGGTGCCAAAATATTTCTTGCTCATAAGTGCTCCGTCATTCTTATTCGGCTGAATCCACTGCTGCGATCATCCGCACAACATCCATCGTTTCGGTCACATCGTGCACGCGCAATATGCGCGCGCCTTTGGTAATGGCCAGCGCCGCGAGAGCGAGGCCGCCATACAAGCGCTCGCCCACCGGACGCCCCAAGGCATTGCCTATCATGCTTTTTCGCGAAACCCCGACCAACAGCGGTCGCCCCAGGGCATGCAAGGCTTCCATATGCTTGAACAGGCTCAGATTATGCTCCAGGGTCTTGGCAAAGCCGAAACCGGGATCCAGCACCACCCGCTCGGCAGGAATACCCGCCAGCGCACACTGATTCATGCGCTCGACCAGAAATTCGCCAACCTCCCGGGTCACATCGCCATAGTGCGGGTCGTTCTGCATGGTTCCCGGCTCACCGAGCATATGCATCAGGCACACCGGCAATCCGGTAGCCGCCGCGGCATCCAGGGCACCATCTCGCTGCAGGGAGCGGACATCGTTGATCAAGCCCGCTCCCAACCGAGCCGTCTCGCGCATGACCGCTGGCGTGGACGTATCGACCGAGATTATGACATCCAGTTCACGGTGTATGCGCTCCACAACCGGCGCCACCCGTTCCAGCTCCTCGACAGGCGAAACAGCCCGAGCGCCCGGCCGGGTCGACTCGCCACCGACATCGATCAGCGTCGCACCGGCAGCCACCATGGACTCGGCATGCCGCAGCGCAGCATCGAGCTGACCAAACCGGCCGCCGTCGGAAAAGGAGTCGGGAGTGACATTGAGAATGCCCATGACATGCACACGGGCCAAATCAAGAACCCGGTTGCCACAAGGCAACCGGGTCGAGGACTGAACAGAAGTCATTTCAAGCCTTAGACATCAGCAGCGGGACCGCCGATCGGTGTTTCCGGGCGCTCGCCCTGTACCGCCGGAGGCGTACCGGGAGTCCCCGTACCACCCGTCCAATCCCTTGGCTCGCGAGGCGGACGCCCCGCCATGATGTCATCGATCTGTTCGGCATCGATGGTTTCATACTTCATCAAGGCATCGGCCATGGCATCGAGCTTGTCACGGTTGTCCGTGAGGATCTGCTTCGCAGTGCCATAGCACTGGTCGATGATGCTGCGCACTTCGGAATCGATCAGCTTGGCAGTCTCACCGGAGAAACTTGCATGCTGGCCGGTACCGCCGCGACCGAGGAATACTTCGCCCTCTTCTTCGGCATACATCAGCGGACCGAGCTTCTCGGAAAGGCCCCACTTGGTCACCATGTTCCGTGCGATCTGGCTGGCACGCATGATGTCGTTCGATGCACCAGTGGTTACACCGTCGAAGCCCAATGTCATCTCTTCGGCGATACGGCCACCGTAGAGCGAGCAGATCTGGCTGATCAGCGCCCGCTTGGACAAGCTGTAGCGATCTTCTTCCGGCAGGAACATGGTCACACCCAGCGCACGGCCGCGCGGGATGATCGAGACCTTGTAGACAGGATCATGCTCAGGCACGACGCGACCGACGATGGCGTGACCCGCCTCGTGGTAAGCCGTGTTCTGCTTTTCTTTCTCCGACATGACCATGGATTTGCGCTCGGCGCCCATCATGATCTTGTCTTTAGCCAGTTCGAACTCTTTCATCTCCACGACGCGCTTACCGGCGCGAGCGGCGAACAGCGATGCTTCGTTGACCAGGTTGGCCAGGTCGGCGCCGGAGAAGCCCGGCGTGCCGCGAGCGATAACCGCCGCAACCACATCGTCGCCCATCGGCACTTTACGCATGTGGACCTTGAGAATCTGTTCACGACCGCGGATATCCGGCAGCCCCACCACGACCTGGCGGTCGAAGCGGCCCGGACGCAACAGCGCGGGGTCGAGCACGTCCGGACGGTTGGTGGCAGCAATGACGATGATGCCGTCATTCATTTCGAAGCCGTCCATCTCCACCAGCAACTGGTTGAGGGTCTGCTCACGTTCGTCGTGACCGCCGCCCATGCCGGCGCCACGATGGCGACCAACGGCGTCGATCTCGTCGATGAAGATGATGCATGGCGCGTGCTTCTTGGCCTGTTCGAACATGTCACGAACACGGCTGGCACCCACACCAACGAACATTTCAACGAAGTCGGAACCGGAAATGGTGAAGAACGGCACCTTGGCTTCGCCGGCTATAGCCTTGGCCAGCAAGGTTTTACCGGTACCCGGAGGGCCGACCATCAGCACGCCACGAGGGATACGACCGCCCAGGCGCTGGAACTTACCCGGATCGCGCAGGAATTCGACCAGTTCGCCCACTTCTTCCTTGGCTTCGTCACAACCTGCGACGTCGGCCAGGGTGGTTTTCACCTGATCTTCGGAAAGCAGCCTTGCCTTGCTCTTGCCGAAACTCATCGGGCCGCCTTTGCCGCCGGCACCGCCCTGCATCTGGCGCATGAAGAACATGAACACCGCGATGATCACCAGGATCGGGAAGCTGGCCACGAGCAGCTGGGTCCAGATGCTTTGTTGTTCAGGCTGCTTGCCTTCGACCACGACATGGTTGTCCACCAGGTCGCCGATCAGGCCATTGTCCTGGATGGCCGGACGAATGGTCTTGAAGTTGTCGCCATCGGTACGCTTGCCGGTGATGACATAGCCATCGACGGCAACGCGCTCGACCTTGCCATCCTTGACCTGCTGAATGAAGTCGGAATAGTTGAGGGTCTGTGGCTCGTTAGGGCTGGAGAAGTTGTTCATCACGGTCACAAGGACAGCGGCGATGATCAACCACAGGATCAGATTCTTTGCCATATCGTTCAATTAACTACCCTCTGAAGCTGGCTCCGCTATCGGCGCGAGCTTCGCATGATATTCACCGGCCTAACTTACTACATTACCTACGACTCTGGCAGGCGCCGTCTGTAACCCTTTGTGAAACCTGGCCGCGCCATTGTCATTACGCGGCGTTTGCAAGGCGAAACAAAAAAAACTATCGAGGTCTTTCAAAGACGCTCATCACTGCCCGATCCTTCCCCTCCGCGAAAGCCGCGCGCCAACAGATACTGCTCGCGGGAGCGGTCACGGGACGACAAAGGTTTGCGCATCTGCACCTTGTCGAACAGCTTGCGGATGCCCTTGTGGTATTCGTCGAAGCCTTCCCCCTGGAAGACCTTGATCAGGAAATCACCGCCTGGACGCAGAACCCGCCCAGCAAGATCCAGGGCCAGTTCGCTGAGAAACATTGCACGAGGCATGTCGACAGCCGCTAATCCACTCATATTGGGGGCCATATCGGAAATCACAAGGTCAACCTGTGTATTTCCGACGGCCTCCAGAATTTTTGCCAGGACGGCGTCTTCCGTGAAATCGCCCTGGATGAAGGTCACATCGGGGATGCTGTCCATTTCCAGGATGTCGGAAGCGATCAATCGCCCTTGACCACCGATCAGACGACCGGTCACCTGGGACCACCCGCCCGGCGCGGCACCGAGGTCGATCACGGTCATGCCCGGACGGATCAATCGATCCTTTTCCTGGATCTCCAGCAATTTATAGCTGGCACGAGAACGATAGCCGTCCTTCTGCGCCATCTTGACGTATGGATCGTTGAAATGCTCTTTGAGCCAGTTCAGGCTAGTCTTGGAACGGGCCACAGGCCACCTCTACATAAAACGGGTCGTGATTAAGTGGGCGGTCCCGGACTCGCTCGGGTAAACTGGCCGCCGCTTTTTTACAAGATCAGACGCAGGGGTCAGATTATGCCGCTCACTCAAGAGCAGAAGAAACAATACAAATCCATTGGCCACCACCTGAAACCGGTTCTGATTGTGGCGGACAACGGCTTGACTGAAGGTGTACTGGCCGAGCTGGAGCGCGCATTGAGCGATCACGAGCTGATCAAGATCAAGCTCAACATCCTCGACCGCGAAGCCCGTCTGGCTGCCATTGCAGAACTGTGCAAGACCGGCAAGGCGGACCTGGTACAGGTCATCGGTAAGATGGCATTGCTTTATCGCAAGAATTTCAGCGTCAACAAGCAACTGTCGAACGTACACCGCTTCAAGTAATGCCAAAGGGTCAAGGGTGCGCTTCGCGCACCCTGCCACTCCATCCAGGCACTGGCTGCAACACCAGCACCAACCCGGAAAGCCCCAGCACCACGTAGCTGAACACTCGCCATTGGCTCGCATCCGGCCAGCCGAGACTCACCGCCAGAAACATCCCACAGGCGTACAACGACATGAGCAGCAATTGCCCACGAATGTCGCGCCATAGGCTGGCACGGCCCTCGGCCTGAACCAGCACCAACGCCTGGAATATCACACAGACCGCTGAAAACGCCACCATCAGCGCCGTCAGCATGTCTACAATTTCATCGATCAGCAGCGGTGCCAGGCCGATTCGCCCCAGCACCGGCAGCAGGCCGATATGCAGCAGCCAAAGGCCACCGACCCAGAGCATCTGGGCAAGTTGCCAGAGCATGGCACCCGCACGCAGCGGGCGCCTTCGTTCAGATGTGGCGGACTTCGACAATCTCATACTCGATGACGCCACCGGGCGTTTTCACTGCCACCACATCGCCCTCTTCCTTGGCAATCAAGGCACGAGCAATCGGTGAACCGACGGAAATCTTGCCCAGCTTGATGTCAGCTTCATCCTCACCCACGATCTGGTAAGTGACGCTTTCATCCGTCTCGACGTTGGCGATTTCCACGGTGGTGCCGAAGATCACCTTGCCGGTGTGGGGGATGGTGGTGACGTCAATGATCACTGCGTTCTGCATGCGACCTTCAATGTCACGCACCCGCGCCTCGACCATGCCCTGCTCTTCGCGAGCGGCATGGTATTCGGCGTTTTCCTTGAGATCGCCCAGTTCACGCGCTTCACCAATGGCCTGGCTCAAGCGCGGGCGCTCGACCTTGGTCAGGAAAGCGTGCTCTTCTTCCAGGGCCTTCGCGCCCTGAACAGTCATCGGGTACTTGGTTATGCTCATGCCTTCAATCCTGCATGTAGATCCTGCAAACGACGGACGGTCTTCTCGGGACCGAACTTGAGCGCTTCGCAGATCGCTTCGCCCGCAGCAATGGTGGTGGTGCAATAGATCTTGTGCTGCAGCGCATTGCGACGAATGGAGTAGGAGTCGGCGATCGACTGACGCCCTTCAGTGGTGTTGATGATCAGCGTGACTTCGTCATTCTTGATCATATCGACCACATGCGGACGCCCTTCGGTCACCTTGTTCACGCGGCGCACTTTCAGGCCCGCCGCCTCGATCAGCCTGGCGGTACCGGCAGTGGCGACCACTTCGAAGCCCAAGTTGATCAGATCACGGGCCACGCCTGCAACCAGTGGCTTGTCGTCATCACGCACGCTGATGAACGCCGTGCCGCCTGTCGGCAGGACTTCGCTGGCGCCCATCTGGGCCTTGGCGAACGCTTCGCCAAAGGTATCGCCAACACCCATCACTTCACCGGTGGATTTCATCTCCGGGCCGAGGATCGGGTCGACACCAGGGAACTTGGCGAACGGGAACACCGCCTCTTTCACGCTGTAGAAGTTCGGAATGATCTCCTTGGTGAAGTTCAGCTCCGCCAGGGTCTTACCGGCCATGACGCGGGCAGCGATCATTGCCAGGGAAACACCGATGCACTTGGAGACGAACGGCACGGTCCGGGAAGCGCGCGGGTTCACTTCGATGACGTAGATGTCTTCGCCCTGAAGCGCCAGTTGCACGTTCATCAGGCCGACCACACCCAGTTCCAGGGCCATTTTCTTGACCTGCTCACGCATCTCGTCCTGGATGTGCGCCGGCAGCGAGTAAGGCGGCAGCGAGCACGCGGAGTCACCGGAGTGAACACCGGCCTGCTCGATGTGCTGCATGATCGCGCCGATCACCACGTCCTTGCCGTCGCAGACCGCATCCACATCCATCTCGATGGCGCAGTTGAGGAAGTGATCCAGCAGCACCGGGCTGTCGTTGGACACCTGGACCGCTTCACGCAGGTAGCGCTTGAGTTCTTCTTCCTGGTAAACGATTTCCATCGCACGACCGCCCAGTACATAGGACGGGCGCACCACCAGCGGATAACCGATCTTGGCGGCGGCACGAATCGCTTCGTCTTCGCTGCGCACAGTGGCGTTTGGCGGCTGACGCAGGTTCAGGCGCTCGACCATCTGCTGGAAGCGCTCACGGTCTTCGGCGCGGTCGATGGCATCCGGGCTGGTACCGATGATCGGTACGCCAGCGGCTTCCAGGGCGCGAGCCAGTTTCAATGGGGTCTGGCCGCCGTACTGGACGATCACGCCTTTCGGCTTCTCGACACGGACGATTTCCAGCACGTCTTCCAGGGTCACTGGCTCGAAGTACAGACGGTCGGAGGTGTCGTAGTCGGTGGACACGGTTTCCGGGTTGCAGTTGACCATGATGGTCTCGTACCCGTCGTCGCGCAGGGCCAGTGCTGCGTGTACACAGCAATAGTCGAACTCGATGCCCTGGCCGATGCGGTTAGGACCGCCGCCCAGGATCATGATCTTGTCGCGCGTCGATGGCGCGGCTTCGCACTCTTCCTCGTACGTGGAGTACAGGTAGGCGGTGTCGGTGGCGAACTCGGCCGCGCAGGTGTCGACGCGCTTGTAGACCGGGAACACTTCCAGCTTGTGACGATGAGCGCGCAGGCTCTTCTCGGTCACACCCAGCAATTTGGCCAGGCGCTGGTCCGAGAAGCCCTTGCGCTTGAGGCGGAACATCATGTCGCGGTCGATGCTGGACATGCCCAGGGTCTTGACCTTCTCCTCTTCCTTGATCAGATCTTCGATCTGAACCAGGAACCAAGGATCGATCATGTTCATGCCGAAGATCTGCTCCACGGTCATGCCGGCACGGAAGGCATCAGCCACGTACCAGATACGCTCGGCGCCCGGCACGGTCAGCTCGCGCTTGAGCTCGCTCATGCTTTCCGGGTTGCTCAGGTCCAGCTTCGGATCGAGGCCGCAGACACCCACTTCCAGGCCGCGAAGGGCTTTCTGCAGGGATTCCTGGAAGGTCCGGCCGATGGCCATGACTTCACCGACCGACTTCATCTGGGTGGTCAGGCGGGCGTCGGCCTTGGCGAATTTTTCGAAGGCAAAGCGTGGCAACTTGGTGACGACGTAGTCGATGGACGGTTCGAAGGACGCCGGAGTCTTGCCGCCGGTGATGTCGTTCGACAGCTCGTCCAGGGTATAACCCACGGCCAGCTTGGCGGCGACCTTGGCAATCGGGAAACCGGTGGCTTTCGAAGCCAGGGCCGACGAACGGGAAACCCGCGGGTTCATCTCGATGACCACCATGCGGCCAGTATCCGGGCAGATGCCGAACTGGACGTTGGAGCCGCCGGTTTCCACGCCGATCTCACGCAATACCGCCAGGGAGGCGTTACGCAGGATCTGGTATTCCTTGTCGGTCAGGGTCTGGGCCGGCGCGACGGTGATCGAGTCGCCAGTGTGCACGCCCATCGGGTCGAAGTTTTCGATGGAGCAGACGATGATGCAGTTGTCCTTTTTGTCACGGACAACTTCCATTTCGTATTCTTTCCAGCCGATCAGGGATTCGTCGATCAGCAGTTCCTTGGTCGGCGACAGATCCAGACCACGGGCGCAGATTTCTTCGAACTCTTCGCGGTTGTAGGCGATGCCACCACCGGTACCGCCCATGGTGAAGGACGGACGAATGATGCACGGGAAGCCCAGCTTTTCGAGGACCGCATTGGCCTCTTCCATGCTGTGGGCGATACCCGAGCGCGGGCATTCCAGGCCGATGGCTTTCATCGCCTTGTCAAAGCGCGAACGATCTTCGGCCTTGTCGATGGTGTCGGCGTTGGCGCCGATCATTTCCACACCGAATTTTTCCAGGACGCCTTCGCGCTCCAGGTCCAGGGCGCAGTTCAGCGCCGTCTGGCCGCCCATGGTCGGCAACAGCGCATCAGGACGTTCTTTCTCGATGATCTTGGCAACGGTCTGCCACTTGATCGGCTCGATGTAGGTGGCGTCGGCCATGGCCGGGTCGGTCATGATGGTGGCAGGGTTGGAGTTCACCAGGATGACGCGATAACCCTCTTCGCGCAGGGCCTTGCAGGCCTGGGCGCCGGAGTAGTCGAACTCGCAGGCCTGGCCGATCACGATCGGGCCGGCGCCGAGAATCAGGATGCTTTTTATGTCTGTACGTTTTGGCATGGGTTTGTCACTCAAATCCGCAGGTCTGTCGGCTAGGCCGTCGAACAATCTTTGAAGCGCCCGCGGGGGCCGCCGTACTCGGGGCCGCCCTCGGGCTTCACGCGGTCAGCGTCGCTTGGCCATCTCATTGATGAAGCGATCGAACAGCGGCGCCACATCGTTCGGGCCCGGGCTCGCTTCAGGGTGGCCCTGGAAGCTGAACGCGCTCTTGTCGGTGCGCTCGATGCCTTGCAGCGTACCGTCGAACAGCGACTTATGGATCGCACGCACGTTGGCCGGCAGGGTCGCTTCATCCACAGCAAAGCCGTGGTTCTGGCTGGTAATCATCACCACACCGGTGTCCAGGTCCTGGACCGGGTGGTTGGCACCGTGGTGACCATGACCCATTTTCAGGGTCTTGGCGCCCGACGCCAGGGCCAGCAGTTGGTGACCGAGGCAGATGCCGAACACCGGGATCTCGGTTTCCAGCACATCCTTGATCGCCTGGATCGCGTAGTCGCAAGGCTCAGGGTCACCCGGGCCGTTGGACAGGAACACGCCATCGGGATTGAGGGCCAGTACATCAGCCGCCGGGGTTTGCGCCGGCACCACGGTCACGCGGCAACCGCGTTCGACCAGCATGCGCAGGATGTTCAACTTGACGCCGTAGTCGTAGGCAACCACATGATACGGCAGCTCGGACGCTTCGATCGTCGGGTGGCTGTCGGTCTTCAGGTTCCAGACCGAGGAACGCCACTCGTACTGCTTCTTGGTGCTGACGACTTTCGCCAGGTCCATGCCCTTGAGACCCGGGAACCCCTGGGCGGCGGCGATGGCAGCTTCTTCGGAGATATTGTCGCCGGCCATGATGCAGCCGTTTTGCGCGCCCTTCTCCCGCAGGATACGGGTCAGGCGACGGGTGTCGATCCCAGCGATCGCCACGACGTTGTTGGCTTTCAGGTAATCGGACAGGGACATCGTATTACGCCAGTTGCTCGCAACCAGTGGCAGGTCACGGATGACCAGGCCGGCAGACCAGACGCGGTCGGACTCGGCATCCTCCGGCGTAGTGCCGGTATTGCCGATGTGCGGGTAAGTCAGGGTAACGATTTGCTGGGCGTAGGAAGGATCGGTAAGAATTTCCTGATAGCCGGTCATTGCGGTGTTAAACACCACCTCACCAACGGTCTGACCGTCGGCTCCAATGGCTTCGCCGCGAAAAATGCTGCCATCAGCAAGGGCGAGTATGGCTGGCTTAGTCAAGAAGACCTCCCGTAAATAAAGCCTGAAAGGGCGATCGCAGGTTGTAAAAAAGCGGAGTGACGTATGGACACGTCACCCCGCTTTTTTCACTGAATTATTCTGCGCGCTTTTAGTGGACACACTAAAGCTGTAGCTTACAGAAAAAGGCTTTTTTGGTCCACCGCTAATGAGCCTTAAAGGCAGGGGAATGCGACAGGGTGTCGCGAAGCGGTGTAAAACGGGGCGCAGTATAACCTGAACCCCGCCTTCATGGGCATCAACGCAGGTCGAGTACGTCCTGCATATCGTACAAACCAGGCTCGCGGCCATCCAGCCACAGCGCGGCTCGGACGGCACCCTTGGCGAACGTCATCCGACTGGAAGCCTTGTGGGTGATCTCCAGGCGCTCGCCCTCGGTGGCGAACAGCACCGTGTGATCCCCCACCACATCACCACCGCGTACCGTGGCAAAACCAATGGTTTCCCGCTCACGGGCGCCGGTATGCCCCTCGCGCCCGTACACGGCCACGGCCTGCAGGTCGCGCCCCAACGCATCGGCAATCACTTCACCCATGCGCAAGGCGGTTCCCGAAGGCGCGTCGATCTTGTGCCGGTGATGCGCCTCGATGATCTCGATATCAGCGTCATCCCCCAGGACCCGGGCAGTCAGGTCGAGCAACTTCAGCGACAGGTTTACACCGACGCTGAAGTTCGCCGCGAACACGATCGGAATATCCTTGCCTGCATCGGCCAGCAACTGCTTCTGGGCAGCGTCCAACCCAGTGGTACCGATGACCATGGCCTTGCCGTGCTTGCGGCAGATGGCAAGGTTTTTCAGCATCACTTCCGGCAATGTGAAATCGATCAGGACATCGAACTCGTCGAGCACTTTTTCCAGGCCACCGGACATCGGCACACCGATGCGTCCCAGCGACGCCAGCTCACCTGCATCGGCACCGACCAACGTGCTGTCAGGCCGAACGATGGCAGCCGTCAGACCGGAGAGCGGCGAGCGCTGCTGCACCGCCTCCACCAACGCCTTGCCCATGCGCCCAGCGGCGCCCATCACAGCTATACGTCGCATGCGACCTCCTTACAGATCGCCGAAGAAGCGCTTCACGCCTTCGAACCAACCGGTGGTTTTCGGAGAGTGACTGTTGTCGTCCGCCAGCGAACTGCGGAACTCTTCCAGCAATTCGCGCTGGCGCCGACTCAGGTTGACCGGCGTCTCGACCGCAACGCGGCACATCAGGTCGCCCGCACCGCCACCGCGCACAGGCGCAACGCCCTTGCCACGGATCCGGAACTGCTTGCCGGTCTGCGTGCCCTCGGGGATTTTCAGCTTCACGCGACCGTCGAGCGTTGGAATCTCGAGTTCGCCACCCAGCGCAGCATCGACGAAACCGATCGGCACTTCGCAGAACAGGTGCTTGCCGTCACGCTGGAAGATCGAGTGCTCGCGTACATTGATGACTACGTACAGGTCGCCGGTCGGGCCGCCCTGGGCACCCGCCTCGCCTTCGCCGGACAGGCGAATGCGGTCACCGGTATCGACGCCAGCCGGCACTTTCACCGACAGGGTCTTGTATTCCTCGACGCGCCCTTCGCCGTGACAGGAATCGCACGGATCGGAAATGATCTTGCCCTGGCCATGGCAACGCGGGCAGGTCTGCTGCACCGAGAAGAAGCCCTGCTGCATGCGAACCTGACCGATACCGCCGCAGGTCGGGCAAGTGACAGGCGAGGAGCCCTTCTTGGCACCCGAACCATCGCACGGCTTGCAATTGACCAGCGTCGGCACGCGGATATTGACGGTCGTACCACGCACCGCCTCTTCCAGGTTCAACTCCAGCGTGTAGCGCAAGTCGCTGCCACGCTGGGCACCACCACGGGCACCGCCGCGACCGCCACCGAAGAAATCGCTGAACACGTCGCCGAAGATGTCGGAGAAGTTCTGGCCGCCAAAACCGGCACCGCCGCCGCCCATGCTCGGATCGACACCGGCATGCCCGTATTGGTCATAAGCCGCGCGCTTGCTGGAATCGGACAGTACTTCGTAAGCCTCGTTGGCTTCCTTGAACATTTCTTCCGACGCTTTATCGCCGGGATTACGGTCCGGGTGGTGCTTCATCGCCAGGCGACGATAGGCCTTTTTCAGATCCGCCTCGCTCGCCCCCCGCTCGACACCCAATACTTCGTAGAAATCACGCTTTGCCATTAGTCTTTGCACTCTTATAGGACGTCCGGCAAAGCTCTCCTGAGCCTCGCCCAACTCGTTGAGCCCCTACAGGCCCGGACCCAACCACGTCGATTCAGCGATCCTGGTCTCAGGCTTTACGAAAAGCAGGAGCTTTCCCGATCACGCCATCAGCACCCGAACGTTGTCGCATGCTGTAAAAATTCATGGGTTCCAGACACGCCAACGCGGGAGCAAGCTCCCGCGCGGCGACATCCTACCAGCCACCGCACAAACGCAGTCAACCGGCCGACCAACAAGCGATTACTTGTGGTCTTTCACTTCTTCGAACTCAGCGTCGACGACGTCGTCGGCTTTTTCGGCCGATTCGCCTTGCTGCGCGGCGCCTTCAGCTGGCTGAGCCTGTTCGGCATACATTTTCTGGGCCACTGGCACGGAGACCTTGGACAGCTCTTCGATCTTCGCTTCGATGGCAGCCTTGTCGTCGCCTTTGACGGCGGCTTCCAGGGCAACCACGGCCGCTTCGATGGCAGTCTTCTCTTCAGCGGTCACTTTTTCGCCAGCATCGGCGATCATCTTGCGAGTCGAGTGCACCAGGGCATCGCCCTGGTTGCGGGCACTGGCCAGCTCTTCGAACTTGCGGTCTTCCTCGGCATTGACTTCAGCATCGCGAACCATCTGCTGAATTTCTTCCTCGGACAGGCCGGAGTTGGCCTTGATCACGATCGACTGGGTCTTGCCGGTGGCCTTGTCTTTCGCGCCGACGTGCAGGATGCCGTTGGCGTCGATGTCGAAGGTCACTTCGATTTGCGGAACGCCACGTGGCGCTGGCGGAATCTCGGCCAGGTCGAACTTGCCCAGGGACTTGTTCTGGGCAGCCTGCTTGCGCTCGCCTTGCAGGACGTGGATGGTCACGGCGCCCTGGTTGTCGTCGGCGGTCGAGAACACCTGGGATTTCTTGGTAGGAATCGTGGTGTTCTTCTCGATCAGCGCGGTCATCACGCCACCCATGGTTTCGATACCCAGGGTCAGCGGGCTGACGTCGAGCAGCAGAACGTCCTTCACATCACCGGCCAGAACCGCGCCCTGGATGGCAGCACCCATGGCAACGGCTTCGTCCGGGTTCACGTCCTTACGTGCTTCTTTACCGAAGAAATCGGTCACCAGCTTCTGCACCAGCGGCATACGGGTCTGACCGCCCACCAGGATCACGTCGTTGATCGAGCCAACGTCGATACCGGCGTCTTTCATCGCGATGCGGCAAGGTTCGATGGTGCGCTGAACCAGGTCTTCCACCAGCGCTTCGAGCTTGGCGCGGGAAATTTTTACGTTCAGGTGCTTAGGACCGGTGGCGTCTGCAGTGATGTACGGCAGGTTCACATCGGTCGACTGGCTCGAGGACAGTTCGATCTTGGCTTTTTCAGCGGCTTCTTTCAGGCGCTGCATGGCCAGCGGGTCACCCTTGAGGTTCATGCCGCTTTCTTTCTTGAACTCGTCGACGAGGTAGTCGATCAGGCGAATGTCGAAGTCTTCACCACCGAGGAACGTGTCACCGTTGGTAGCCAATACTTCGAACTGGTGCTCGCCATCGACTTCAGCGATTTCGATCACGGACACGTCGAAGGTACCGCCACCCAGGTCATAAACGATCACGGTGTGATCGCCCTTGGCCTTGTCCATGCCATAGGCCAGAGCTGCCGCGGTAGGTTCGTTGATGATGCGTTTTACGTCCAGGCCCGCGATGCGGCCGGCGTCTTTGGTCGCCTGGCGCTGGCTGTCGTTGAAATAGGCAGGAACGGTAATAACGGCTTCAGTCACCGCTTCGCCGAGGTAATCTTCGGCGGTTTTCTTCATTTTCTTCAGGATTTCAGCCGAGATCTGTGGCGGCGCCATTTTCTGGCCGTTCACTTCAACCCAGGCGTCGCCATTGTCAGCCTTGGCGATTTTGTAAGGCACCATCTTGATGTCTTTCTGAACGACTTCTTCGTCGAACTTACGACCGATCAGACGCTTCACCGCATACAGGGTGTTATGCGGATTGGTCACTGCCTGACGCTTGGCCGATTGGCCAACCAGAATTTCGCCATCGTTGGCGTACGCGATGATCGACGGCGTGGTACGTGCGCCTTCGGCGTTTTCAATGACTTTGGCCTTGCCGTTTTCCAGCACGGAGACGCACGAGTTGGTGGTCCCCAGGTCGATACCGATAATCTTGCCCATGTTAACTCTCCCGGAACTTGGATTTTGTTGCCGCGGCAGTGGTGGTTAACCGCGGTAGCACTTAAACGCTTGACTTCTTAGATGGGGCCGCTGCGCCCGATTTCAAGCCTGCTCGTCAATAGAAGGTGAAACCGGTGCTGGCGCCTTGCTGACCACGACCATGGCCGGGCGCAACAGACGGCCATTGAGCAGGTAACCTTTCTGGAAAACCTTCAAAACGCTGTTTGGCTCGACGTCGGCACTTTCCTGCATCGCCATGGCCTGGTGGTGCTCGGCGTTGAAGGGTTCACCGTGAGGATCGAGGGCTTCGAGCTGATAGCGCTTGAGGGTGTCCTGGAACATTTTCAGGGTCAGCTCGATGCCTTCGCGCATCGGACGAATGTTCTCGTCGTCCGGATTGGACAGCTCCAGGCCGCGCTCCAGGCTGTCGATGATCGGCAGCAGGTCGCCGGCGAAGCGCTCCAGAGCAAATTTGTGAGCCTTTTCCACATCCTGCTCGGCGCGACGGCGGACGTTCTGCAGGTCGGCTGCTACGCGCAACGCCTGATCCTGCGCACCGGCCAGTTGCTCCTCGAGCACTTGTACACGGGCCGCCAGATCGCCACCCGAATCCTGGGAGGTCTGATTGGCCTCTTGGTTTTGCGTATCCTGCGTCTGTTCGTCAGCCATAGTTTTCTCCTCTCAACTTCGTCCGCGAGCTCTACTCGCGCTTCTGCCCCCGTATATGGGGCCGGGTTTTCCAGCTTCAAGGGGTGTTCGACGAATTGACCTTACAAAAAGCAATTGCATATCTATTACCTGCCGCGCTAAGAAATTCGCTTCCCCAAGCAAATCGAGCTAAGCGAAGGCATTGTCAGCCCGAAACAAAACACTGTATAAATAACCAGACCTAACGCCTGGGAGCGGCCTTATGCTGGTGCACCTGTCCGTACACAACTACGCCATCGTCGAACACCTCGACCTCGAACTTGACCGAGGCATGAGCGTGATTACCGGTGAGACCGGTGCCGGCAAGTCGATCATGCTCGACGCCCTGGGCCTGACACTGGGTGATCGCGCCGACAGCGGCGTGGTACGCCCCGGAGCAGACAAGGCCGACATCCTGGCGACCTTCGACCTGGTCGATATCCCCGAAGCCAGCGCCTGGCTGGCCGAGCGCGACCTGGATACCGATGGCCTGTGCATCCTGCGCCGGGTCATCACCGCCGAAGGCCGCTCCCGAGGCTACATCAACGGCACTCCCTGCCCCCTGGGTGACCTCAAGGCTCTCGGGGAATTGCTGATCGACATCCACAGCCAGCACGAACACCAATCCCTGCTCAAGACCGACACCCATCGTCGCCTGCTCGATGAATATGCCGGGGCCACCGACCTGGCCCGCCAGGTCCAACTGGCAGCCCAACGCTGGCGCCAGACCCGGCAGGAGCTGGACCGACTCTCCAACTCCGGCGACGAACAGCGTGCCCGCCACCAACTGCTGAGCTACCAACTCGAAGAGCTGGAGAACCTGGCACTGGGAGAAAACGAGCTGGAAGAACTGGAGCAGGAGCACAAGAACCTGACCAATGCCGAAACCCTGCTGGGCATCTGCCGACAAGTCGTCGAGCAATGCAGCGAAAGCGACTCGGGCAATGTGCTCAATGCGCTGACGGCGAGCCTGAACAGACTCTCCAGCGTGAACAACTCCGTCGGCGCCCTGAGCGAAGCAACCAACCTGCTGACCAGCGCACAGATCCAGGTCGAAGAAGCCGTGGGGGAACTCAACCGGTTCCTCGATCATTTCGACGCCGACCCGGCGCGCCTGCAATACCTGGAAGAGCGCCTGGACACTATCTATACGCTGGCCCGCAAACACCGCGTCCAGCCCACCGATGTCATCGAGCTGCAGCAACGCCTGCTGGAAGAGCTGGAAACCCTGAATGCCAATGACGAGTCCATCGAACGCCTGGGGGATGAACTGGCCTCCTATGCCCGTCATTACCAGGAGAAGGCCAAGGAACTCAGCGAGCTGCGCCGCATAGCCGCCACCGGACTGGCCAGCGCCGTGGAGCAGGAAATCCAGCGCCTGGGCATGCCAGGGGGGCGCTTCACTATAGAACTGCGCCCCAACGCAGGGGACGAACTTCAGCCTAACGGACTGGAGCAGGTGGAGCTGCTGGTCAGCGCCAACCCTGGACAACCCCTCAAGGCGTTGGCGAAAGTTGCATCCGGGGGCGAGTTGTCACGAATCAGCCTGGCCATCCAGGTCATCACCGCACAAACCTCACGCGTGCCGACGCTGGTATTCGACGAAGTGGACGTGGGTATTGGCGGGCCGACCGCAGAAATTGTCGGTCAGTTGCTACGCAGGCTGGGGGAGCGCGGCCAAGTGCTGACGGTCACTCACCTGCCTCAGGTCGCCGCACAAGGACATCAACATCTATTTGTCCACAAGGTGCGTGGCGAGGACGCCACCCGTACCGCAGTGTCCAAGCTCAGCAAGAGCGAGCGCGTTGAAGAAGTGGCAAGGATGCTGGGAGGGATCGATCTCACCAAGGAATCCCTGGCCCACGCGAAAAAAATGGTCGTCGCGGCGAAATCCTGAAGAAGCCGGGACGATCCCCCAAATGAAAGAAGGCGACCCTGAGGTCGCCTTCTTTCATTTCCTACGCTTACTTCCTCTTGCGTACATGCAAGACGAGATGGTGATCGATCAGCTCGAAGCCATACTCTTCAGCAATTGCTTTCTGCAGCTTTTCGATTTCAGGACTGATGAACTCGATAACCTCACGGGTTTCCACATCCACCATGTGGTCGTGGTGTTCCCCATCCGCCAATTCGAAGACCGCATGGCCGCCATCGAAATTATGGCGAGCCACGAGGCCGGCAGCCTCGAATTGGGTCAAAACACGGTAAACCGTGGCCAGACCGACGTCCTCGCCTGCTTCCATGAGGGCCTTGTAGACGTCTTCGGCACTCATGTGCCGCTGCTCGGCGGAGTCGAGCATTTGCAGAATCTTGACCCGTGGCAGTGTCACCTTGAGGCCGGCTTTGCGTAGTTCGCTATTTTCAACCATGGTCAGCTTTCTCGCGATGCTGCTTCGCAGCTACTCTTAATGCGGGTATGATCGGCGTTTACGTTGTCCCAGCCAAGATAGTGGAAGTCGCCCACCGATGCAAAACACCAAGCTCTTGCTAACCAGTTTCACCTTCGTGGGACTGCTCGCACTCGCCGGTTGTTCATTCCCCGGGGTTTACAAAATCGACATCCAGCAGGGCAATGTCGTGACGCAGGACATGATAGACCAGTTACGCCCGGGAATGACCCGCCGGCAAGTACGGTTTATCATGGGTAATCCCCTGCTGACCGACACGTTCCACGCCGATCGCTGGGATTATCTCTACAGCTTGCAGCCTGGCGGCGGTGAACGCCAGCAGGAACGCATCAGCGTTATCTTCAATGCCAACGATCAACTCGTCAGCCTGTCAGGCGATTTCATGCCTGGCGTGAGTCGCGACGAGGCCATCATGGGCAAGGACAGTGGCACGACGGTCACACCGGCCGAGAACGGCGAGAAGGCGAAACCGGAAAAACCGGTCAAGCCAGGTTCGTTGCTGGACCAGATCCAGAAGGATGTGGACAGCGTCGAAACCGTCCCCGTCCCGACGCCAGAACCACTGGACACGACGCCGCAATAAATTGCGACATGAAAAAACCCGGCATGCCGGGTTTTTTATTGCCTGCAATCCAAGCCCGATTATTGATCCGGCTTGCGTGCCTGAGCAGCCTTGGCCGCGCGCAGACGACGAATTTCCTTCGGATCCGCCAGCAACGGCCGGTAGATCTCAAGCCGATCGCCCGCTTGAACTGCCTGGCGCTCTGGATCGGCAATCACCTTGCTGAAAATCCCCACCGGACAAGTGGCCAGGTCGAGCTCTGGAAACTCATCGGCAATGCCCGAGGCCGCCAGCGCAGCGCGAACCGTCGTGCCTTGCGGCACCGTAAACTTTCGCAAGACCTGCCGCTGGACAGCGGCATAGACCACTTCTATCTCAATCAACGTTTGAGCTCTGCATGTTGTTTGGCGCGCTGACAGAACGCATCGACCAGGGTATTGGCCGCCTGATTGAACAACGGCCCCAGCGTGGCCCGAACCAGCGGGCCTGCGTAGTCGAACGACAGATCCAGGCTGATCTTGCAGGCTTTCTCACCCAGCGGCTTGAACACCCAAACACCGTGGAGCTGATTGAAAGGCCCCTCTTCCAGGTTCATTTCGATGGATTGACCCGGCACCAGGGTATTGCGCGTCACGAAATGCTGGCTCAGCCCGCCCTTGGCGACGCCCAGGCTGGCACGCATATGGGTCTCGGAGCTCTCGAGCACCTCGGCGGACGAGCACCAGGGCAGGAACTGCGGATAACTCGCCACATCGTTGACCAGGTCGTACAGCACCTGCGCCGGATAGGGCAGCAAGGCCGAGCGTTGAATATGTGTCGTCATGTAAGCGTCACTTCCACAGCTGGGCGGCAAACACCACGAGGATGCCGATCGGCGCCACGTAGCGCATCAGGAACAGACTCAAGGCGAACAATACAGGGCTGCGCAGCGACAACTCATCGCGTACGGCTTCACGCCCCATGATCCACCCTGCAAATACCACGAAACACAAACCACCCAGTGGCAGCATGATCCGTGATGTAAAGAAATCAATCACGCCGAAGAAATCCAGTCCTCCGGTTGCTCCCCATTGGTAGAGGCGGAACAGGCCGTCTTCGTTCACGAAAAACTTCGCCTGCTTCCATATATTGAAGGAAAACACCGTCCCCAGCCCCACGAACCAGCAGGTGAAAGCCAGCCAGAACGTCACCCAGGCGCGACTGATCCGGGTCCGTTCAACCAGGTAAGCCACCATGGGCTCCAACAGGGAAATCGCCGAGCTCCAGGCCGCGATGGCGACCAGGACGAAAAATATCACGCCCATCACCTGACCGAACGCCATGTTGCCAAAGGCAAAGGGCAAGCTGACAAACATCAAGCCTGGGCCCTCACTGGGGTTCAGGCCCGCGGCGAACACAATTGGGAACAACGCCATACCTGCCATCAGCGACACGAAGGTATCCAGCAGCGCGACACCGACGACGGTCCTGGTGAGAGAGGCGTTCTTGGGCATGTAGGCGCCATAGATCATGATCGAGCCGACCCCGACGCTCAGGGAGAAAAACGCATGCCCCATGGCTGGCAGCAGGCCGCCCAGGACTTTCTCCGGCTTGAAGTCGAACATGAAGTGCAGGCCTTCCATGAAATGCCCGGTGGTCATGCTGTAGCCCAGCAGCACCAGGATCATCACGAACAGCAGCGGCATCATGATTCGCAGGCTGCGCTCGAGCCCCGCGACCACGCCCTTGGCGATCACCACGGCGGAAAGCAACATGAAGACGGTGTGCCAGAGCGTCAATCTCCAGGGATCCGAGATGACACCGCCGAAGTAGGCGCCCACCTGATCGGGTGCCACGCCTTGAAAGTCGCCGCGCCCCATGTCGATGATGTAATCCAGCGACCAACCGCCGACCACGCTGTAGAACGACAGGATCAGCAGCGCCGTGATCATCCCGGCGAAGGCTCCCCACGACCACTTGGGCGAGTGCCCCGCTTCCACGGCCAGCACCTTCAAGGCATTGGCCGGGCTTTGCCGGGCGCGGCGACCGATCAAGGTCTCGGCCAGCATCACCGGCGCGCCGATGAGTGCTATGCATGCCAGGAACATCAATACGAAGGCACCGCCACCGTAGACGCCGACCATGTAGGGGAATTTCCATATACTACCCAGTCCCACGGCCGAGCCGGTCGCAGCGAGTATGAAGACCCAGCGGCTAGCCCAACTGCCGTGGACAGAAACCTTGTCTGTCGACATCGTGATCACGCCCAAGCGTTCAAAAAAGAGGCCGCATTGTCCGGGATTCATTCAACGTGCTCAAGCATGCTGCTTCACCGTAGCCGACACGCACGCAACTGCCTATAATGCCGCCCCTATGGCTAAACAGAAGAAACACCCCACAGGGACCATCGCGCAAAATAAAAAGGCGCGACACGATTACTTCATCGAACAGCGTTTCGAGGCTGGCATGGTCCTGGCCGGCTGGGAAGTAAAGAGCCTGCGTGCAGGCAAGGCGCAACTGGTCGACAGCTACGTGCTGCTCAAGGATGGCGAAGCCTGGCTGCTGGGCAGCCATATCACGCCACTGACCACCGCCAGTACCCACGTGATTGCCGACCCGGTGCGCTCGCGCAAGCTGCTGCTCAACAAGCGTGAACTGGAAAAACTCTTCGCTGCCGTACAGCAGAAGGGCTACGCCTGTGTCTGTACCTCGCTGTACTGGAGCAAGCACCTGATCAAGTGCGAAATTGCGCTGGGCAAGGGCAAGAAGGAATACGACAAGCGCGATACCGAGCGTGAGCGCGATGCCGGTCGCGAACTGCAGCGCGCAGTGCGCAACAAGGGCAAGGAAGAGTAAGCCCGCGCACAATCCAATGTGGGAGCGAGCCTGCTCGCGATAGCGGTGGGTCAGTCGACATCGAAGTTGACCGACCCACCGCTATCGCGAGCAGGCTCGCTCCCACAGGTTGCCGAAACCTGGCTGGCTACATCCCCTTGCGCCGCTCCGCCCGCGCCACCCGCTGCACTTCCTGACGCACTTCTTCCAACACTTCCTGCACATACAAGATATGTCGGCTGGACACTTCCCGCGCCTGCTCGGCGTGTCCGTCCATGATTGCCTGGTACAGCTCCCGATGCTGGCTGATCAGCATGTCGCGGGTTTCGCTGCGCTGCTTGTACATGCCACCGATGTTGGTCACCACATTGCGCTTGAGCAGGTCGAACAGCCCACGGATGGTATGCAGCAGGACCGCGTTATGACTGGCCTCGGCAATCGCCAGGTGGAACCGGGCATCCGCCGCGCCCTCTTCCGCCCGGCTCACTTCATCGTGGCGGGCATAGCAATCCTGCAACTCATCGAACGCCGCCGTCAGCCGCTCGCGATCCACTTCCGTGGCCCGCAACGCCGCGTAATAGGCACAGGATGCTTCCAGCGTGTGGCGGAACTCCAACAAGTCACGCTGCGCTTCGGGATTGCTTTCCAATAGCTGCAACAGCGGATCGCTGAATGTCGAGCCCAACGACTCCACTACATAGTTACCACCGCCCTGACGACTGACCAGCAAGCCTTTGGCCGTCAGCTTCTGGATCGCCTCGCGCAGCGAGGGACGTGAAACGCCGAACTGTTCGGCCAGGGTCCGTTCGGCCGGCAGCCGCTCACCAGACTTCAGCGTGCCCTCAAGGATCATTCCTTCAAGCCGCTCGACAATATCGTCAGACAAACGGCGCTGACGAATCTGATCAAACCCCATAACTCGACTCTCCACGATCCCGACCGCTCGCCGGGCTCTCTATTCTGGCCCATCCGGGCCCTGCCTACATCCACCAGAAGCCATTTAGGCAAACAGATCAGATGGGATCTGCCGCACTTATTCGACGAAAGTTTCAGGGCGGCAAATTGACACATGACAACCAAGGCTTTTACCCTAGCCGACAGCGCTTGTAAATTGGTATTACCAATTAACCAAAACCGCTGACCAGTGCCTGACCAACAACAATTAGGGGCTCACCCACCATGCAAACCTGGCAACAGCTTTACAGCCCGCTCGGCAGTCTCGGCTTGTCCGCACTTGCGGCCGTCATTCCCATCGTATTTTTCTTCCTGGCCCTGGCGGTGTTTCGCCTCAAGGGGCATGTGGCGGGAAGCATCACCCTGGCCCTGGCGATTGCCGTGGCGATCTTTGCCTTCAACATGCCGGCCGACATGGCCTTCGCCGCCGCCGGCTACGGTTTTGCCTATGGCCTGTGGCCCATCGCCTGGATCATCGTCGCCGCCGTCTTCCTCTACAAATTGACGGTCAAGAGCGGCCAGTTCGAGGTCATCCGCAGCTCGGTGCTGTCGATCACCGATGACCAGCGCCTGCAAGTGCTGTTGATTGGGTTTTGCTTCGGCGCCTTCCTGGAAGGTGCAGCCGGCTTCGGTGCACCGGTGGCGATTACTGCCGCGCTGCTGGTGGGCCTGGGCTTCAACCCGCTGTATGCCGCCGGCCTGTGCCTGATCGCCAACACCGCGCCCGTGGCGTTCGGCGCCCTGGGCATTCCGATTATCGTGGCCGGCCAGGTCACCGGGATCGACGCTGTCAAGATCGGCGCCATGACCGGACGCCAGCTGCCATTACTGTCGCTGTTCGTGCCGTTCTGGCTGGTGTTCATGATGGATGGCCTGCGCGGCGTGCGGGAGACCTGGCCGGCGGCATTGGTGGCGGGCCTGAGCTTCGCCGTCACCCAGTACTTCACCTCCAACTTCATCGGTCCGGAACTGCCGGACATCACCTCGGCCCTCGCCAGCCTGATCTCGCTGACGCTGTTCCTGAAAGTCTGGCAGCCCAAACGCAGCGCAGGCGCGCAGATTGCCGGCGCCACTTCCGGCACAACGGTGACCGCAAGCGTCGGCGGTTTCGGCCAACCGCGCAGCACCGTGGCTTCGCCCTACAGCCTGGGAGAAATCATCAAGGCCTGGTCGCCGTTCCTGATCCTTACCGTACTGGTCACGATCTGGACCTTGAAACCCTTCAAGGCGATGTTCGCCGCCGGCGGCTCGATGTACGCCTGGGTATTCAACTTCGCCATCCCGCACCTGGATCAGATGGTGATCAAGGTCGCCCCCATCGTGGTCAACCCCACCGCCATTCCGGCCGTATTCAAGCTTGATCCGATTTCTGCCACCGGCACGGCGATTTTCTTCTCAGCGCTGATCTCGATGCTGGTGCTGAAGATCAACCCAAAAACTGGTCTTACCACTTTCAAGGAAACCCTTTTCGAACTGCGCTGGCCCATCCTGTCGATCGGCATGGTGCTGGCCTTCGCCTTCGTCACCAACTACTCGGGCATGTCGTCGACCATGGCCCTGGTGCTGGCCGGCACGGGCGCGGCATTTCCGTTCTTCTCGCCCTTCCTGGGTTGGCTGGGGGTGTTCCTGACCGGCTCCGATACCTCCTCCAACGCCCTGTTCAGCTCGCTGCAAGCCACCACCGCACACCAGATCGGCGTCAACGACACGCTGCTGGTGGCGGCCAATACCAGTGGCGGCGTGACCGGCAAGATGATTTCGCCGCAATCAATCGCAGTGGCCTGCGCAGCCACCGGGCTGGTGGGCAAAGAGTCGGACCTGTTCCGTTTTACCCTGAAACACAGCCTATTCTTTGCAACGATCGTCGGCTTGATCACGTTGGCCCAGGCCTACTGGTTCACCGGCATGCTGGTGCACTGAGTCCTACAAGCTGTATGGAAAAACCGACGCCGGAACCCTTCGGCGTCCGCTATCGATAACCGGGTCTGCAAGGCTGCTGAAAGATTTGATCTCTATATTCAGCAGCCTCAGCGGACGGATAACCGGGACCACCCGGAGACACGCCTGATGAGCGAGCTTTTTTACAACGCCGTGCCGAACGCGACCCGTGTCGCCCCGCCACAGCCCGAGCCTCGGCAATACCCCAGCGAAAAACCGCAACGGGTCTACCTGTTCGGCACCTGCGTGGTGGACCTGTTCTATCCCGAAGCCGGAATGGACGCGATTCATCTTCTGGAGCGCGAAGGGATCCGGGTGGAGTATCCGCAAGGGCAAACCTGTTGCGGGCAACCGGCGTACACCTCGGGCTATACCGAGCAGGCCCGGACGGTGGCGCGGGCGCAACTGGCGTTGTTCGCCGAAGACTATCCGGTGGTGGTGCCCTCGGGTTCCTGCGCCGGCATGCTGCGCGAGCATTACGCCGACCTGTTCAAGGACGAGCCCGAAACGCTCAAGCAGATCCAGGCCCTGGCTGCCCGGACCTACGAACTGGCCGAGTTCCTGTTGTTCGTCTGCAAGGTGCAGCTCGAGGACAGCGGCACACCGGTGAAGATTGCGCTGCACACGTCCTGCTCGGCACGGCGTGAAATGAATACCCACCTGCACGGCCGCGCGCTGTTGGCGCAGCTACGCAATGTGGAGCGGGTCGAACACAGCCACGAAAGCGAATGCTGCGGCTTTGGTGGGACATTCAGCGTGCGCATGCCGGATATTTCCGGCGCGATGGTGGCCGACAAGACCCGGGCGTTGAAGGAATCCGGCGCACACAAGGTCATCAGTGCCGACTGCGGCTGCCTGATGAATATCAACGGCGCACTGGAAAAACAGCAGGAGGCGTTGCGCGGTCAGCACCTGGCGAGCTTCCTCTGGCAGCGTACCGGAGGTGCCGCATGAGCACGCCGACGCTGATCCCTGCCGTTGAATTGCAGGAAGATTTTCGCGCCCGCGCCCACAAGGCCCTGGGCGACACGCAATTGCGAAACAACTTTCGCAGTGCGATGGATTCACTGATGACCAAGCGGGCAACGTCCTTCAGCGATGCCCACGAAAGAGAACACCTGCGGGTGCTGGGCAATGCCGTCCGCGCCCGTGCGTTATCGAAGCTGCCCGACCTGCTCGAGCGGCTTGAAAGCAACCTGACCCGCAACGGTGTGACTGTGCACTGGGCGGAAACGGTGGACGAGGCCAACGGCATCGTCCTCTCGATCATCCGCGCTCACGAGGCGCGGCAAGTGATCAAGGGCAAATCGATGGTCAGCGAAGAGATGGAGATGAACCATTTCCTCGAGGCTCGGGACATTGAATGTCTCGAATCCGACATGGGGGAATACATCGTCCAGCTCGACCACGAGAAGCCTTCACACATCATTATGCCGGCGATCCACAAGAATGCCGGTCAGGTCGCGTCCTTGTTCCACGACAAACTCGGCGTGGAGTACACCAAGGACGTCGACCAACTCATTCAGATCGGTCGCAAGGTCTTGCGGCAGAAATTCTTCGAGGCCGACATCGGCGTGTCGGGCGTCAATTTCGCCGTCGCCGAGACCGGCACCCTGCTGCTGGTGGAAAACGAAGGCAACGGACGGATGTCCACCACCGTGCCACCGGTGCACATCGCCGTGACCGGCATCGAGAAAGTGGTGGAGAACCTGCGCGATGTCGTGCCGCTGCTCTCGCTGCTGACCCGCTCGGCCCTCGGCCAGCCGATCACCACCTACGTCAACATGATCTCCGGCCCGCGCAAGGCCGACGAACTGGACGGCCCCCAGGAAGTGCACCTGGTGCTGCTGGACAACGGTCGCAGCCAGGCCTTTGCCGACAGCGAATTGCGCCAGACCCTGAACTGCATCCGCTGCGGCGCCTGTATGAATCATTGCCCGGTCTACACCCGAATCGGCGGTCACGCCTACGGCGAGGTTTACCCCGGACCTATCGGAAAAATCATCACGCCGCACATGGTCGGCCTTGCCAAAGTGCCAGACCACCCGAGCGCCTCCTCACTGTGTGGCGCCTGCGGTGAAGTGTGCCCGGTAAAGATTCCGATTCCAGCCTTGCTGCGGCGCCTACGGGAAGAAAACGTCAAGGCACCGGACAGTCCGAATCAAGTGATGCGTGGCCAGGGCAGCAAGTATTCGCCCAAGGAACGCTTCATCTGGAATGCCTGGACCTGGCTCAACAGTTCGCCACGGCTGTATAGGCTGTTCGGCTTTCTGGCCACGCGCCTGCGTGCCCTGACGCCGAGCAACGTCGGCCCCTGGACCCAGAACCACAGCGCCCCGAAACCCGCCGCCCGCTCGTTGCATGACCTGGCCCGCGACCACCTGAAAGCCCAGGGAGACCGCCGATGAGCGCTCGGGACAATATTCTCGCCAAGCTGCGCAAAAGCCTGACCGGCACAACGCCAGTTGCCGACCATTTCGATGTCGACCTGGTCACCCAAACCTATCGCTACGCGCCCGAAGAGCGCATCCCGCAGTTGCGCAAGCTGATGGAAGCGGTGCACACCGAAATCCACCTGACGTCGGGCGAAGGCTGGACGACGCTGCTGGCGCAGTTGCTGCGCGACCGGCAGCTGCCGAGCCTGCTGATCGCCCCAACCACCACTCATGGGAAAAAAATCACACAGTTCTGGGCGAATAATCCGGACCTGCCGCCTCTCAAGGCCTACGACCGGCCGGTCGAGGAATGGAAAGCCGAACTGTTCAACGACACCCCCGCCAGCCTGACCGGAACCCTGGGTGCAATCGCCGCGACCGGCAGCCTGATCCTGTGGCCGACGCGAGAAGAACCGCGGCTGATGAGCCTCGTACCGCCAGTACATTTCGCCCTGCTCAAGGCCAGCGAGATCCGCGATAACTTCTATGAAGTGCAGCAGGAATTCGAATGGGCCCAAGGCATGCCCACCAACGCCCTGCTGGTGTCAGGTCCCTCGAAAACCGCCGACATCGAACAAGTCCTCGCCTATGGCGCCCACGGTCCCAAGGATCTGGTGGTATTGATTCTGGAGGACCAATGAGCCTTCCAGCCTCTTTCCTACATGACGTACAGCAACTGATCCCACAAAAGCGCCGTTTCGACGATCCCCTGTCGACCCTGGCCTTCGGCACCGACGCCAGTTTCTATCGGCTGATTCCGAAACTGGTGGTACGGGTCGAAAGCGAAGAAGAGGTGGTCGCCCTGCTGAAACTGGCCCAGCGCGACCACGTTCCCGTCACCTTCCGCGCGGCCGGCACCAGCCTGTCGGGGCAAGCCATCAGCGACTCGGTGCTGATTGTGCTGGGAGACAACTGGAACGGCCGCGAGATTCGCCAACAGGGCACGCAGATCCGTTTGCAGCCGGGCGTGATCGGTGCCCAGGCCAATGCCTGGCTGGCACCGTTCGGACGCAAGATCGGCCCGGATCCGGCGTCGATCAACGCCTGCAAGATCGGCGGCATCGTCGCCAACAACGCCAGCGGCATGTGCTGCGGCACGGCGCAGAACACCTATCACACCCTGGCCGGCATCCGCCTGGTACTGGCCGATGGCACCCGCCTCGACACCGAAGACGACGCCAGCGTGGCCGCGTTCCGAGCCAGTCACGGCGAACTGCTTGAGCGGCTGGCGTCTCTCGGACGCGAGACCCGCGCCAATACCGAACTGGCCGCCCGAATTCGCCACAAATACCGTCTGAAAAATACCACCGGCCTGTCACTCAACGCCCTGGTGGATTTCGACGAGCCTGTGGATATCTTGAGCCACTTGCTGGTGGGGTCCGAAGGCACCCTCGGTTTCATCAGCGCGGTGACCTACAACACAGTAATCGACCATCCGAACAAAGCCTCGGCACTGATCGTGTTCCCGGACGTGGAAACCTGCTGCAACGCCGTCACCGTGCTGAAAAGCCAACCGGTATCGGCCGTAGAGCTGCTGGACCGTCGCAGTCTGCGCTCCGTCCAGGACAAGCCAGGCATGCCGGATTTCGTCCAACACCTGTCGATAAATGCCTGCGCCCTGCTGATCGAATCCCGCGCCGCGTCCTCGTCTTTGCTGCAAGAACAACTGGCGCGGATCATGGCCTCGCTGGCCGGCTTCCCGGTGGAAAAGCAGGTCGACTTTACCGAAGACCCAAAGGAAAACGCCCGACTCTGGGCCATCCGCAAGGACACCTTTCCGGCGGTGGGCGCGGTGCGTAAAACCGGGACCACGGTCATCATCGAAGACGTGACCTTCCCGGTAGAACAGCTGGCAGTGGGCGTGAACCGCCTGATCGAGCTGTTCGACAAACATCATTACGACGAAGCGATCCTTTTCGGACACGCCCTGGAAGGCAATCTGCACTTTGTCTTCACCCAAGGCTTCAACAACCCTGAAGAAGTCGCACGTTACCAAGCGTTCATGGATGACGTGGCGCAGTTGGTCGCGGTGGAATTCGGCGGTTCGCTGAAGGCCGAGCACGGCACAGGACGCAACATGGCGCCCTTCGTCGAATTGGAATGGGGCAGTGACGCCTACCAATTGATGTGGCAACTCAAACGCCTGCTCGATCCCAATGGCATCCTCAATCCGGATGTGGTGCTCAGCGAAGACCCACAGATCCACCTCAAGCACCTCAAACCCCTGCCCGCCGCCGACGAGATCGTCGACAAATGCATCGAATGCGGTTTCTGCGAACCGGTGTGCCCGTCCAAGGACCTGACCTTGAGCCCGCGCCAGCGCATTGTGATCTGGCGGGACATCCAGGCGAAAAAGCGCGCGGGCATCGACACGTCCGAGCTGGAAACGGCCTATCAATATCAAGGCATCGACACCTGCGCCGCGACCGGGCTGTGCGCCCAACGCTGCCCGGTAGGCATCAATACCGGCGACCTGGTGAAAAAGCTCCGCGGCCGTACCGCAACGCGTACGAAAACCGCCGACTGGCTCGCGAGCAACTTCGCCCTGGCCCTGCAAGGAGCGCGCTTTACCCTGCACGTTGCCAACGGCGCGCGCATGCTGCTGGGGGCACCACGGCTGGCACGCTGGTCAACCGGGCTGAACCGCTTGTCCAAGGGCCAGGTGCCGCAATGGACCCCCGCCATGCCACAGCCGGAAAACCCCATCCGCTTCAGCCCGGCCGTCTCGGACGAACGCCCGAGAGTGGTGTACCTGGCGGCCTGCGTGTCGCGCGTCATGGGCCCTGCGACAGGAGATAAAGAGCAGGTTTCGCTGTACGAAAAAACCCGACAGCTACTGGAAAAAGCCGGTTATCAGGTCGTCTTTCCCGACAACGTCGACAGCCTTTGCTGCGGCCAACCCTTCGCCTCAAAAGGTTATGCCGAACAAGCCGAGCACAAACGCCAGGAACTGATCGGCGCACTGCTGAACGCCAGCCGCGGCGGCCTCGACCCCATCTACTGCGACACCAGCCCGTGCACATTGCGGCTAGTCCAAGACCTTGGCGACGTGCGCCTGGACCTGTACGACCCCGTACGTTTCATTCGCACGCATCTGATCGAGCGCCTGGCGTTCAACCCTCAGGATGAGCCGATTGCCGTGCATGTCACGTGCAGTACCCAGCACCTTGGCGAAAGTCAGGCGCTGATCGATCTGGTACGTAAATGCAGTAAGCACGTGGTCATTCCCGAAGGCATTCATTGCTGCGGTTTCGCCGGGGACAAGGGTTTTACCACGCCTGAACTCAACGCCCACTCGCTGCGTACCCTCAAGGACGCGGTTCAATACTGCACCGAGGGTATCTCCACCAGCCGCACCTGTGAGATTGGTCTGACACAACATGGCGCAATCGACTACCACGGCCTGGTGTACCTGGTAGACCGCGTCACCCAGGCCAAACCCGCCAGCGGTGAAGGGCTTTCTACAGGGCTCGACGAAAAATCGAATTCCTGCGCTTCGCTGTAGTCACTTGAATAGGCCCGGCTCTGTCGGGCCCTACGACAACGACTCGGCCTGTCCGTGACCGGCAGCACCGAGACCACACGTTCAAGGAGATACACATGAAGCACACCGCATTTGCTGGCTTGTTCATTTCCGCTGCACTGTTGGCCTCTCCGGTGTTTGCAGCGGATAACGACCTGTGCACCGCCAAGCTTCAGGAGCTGCAGGATAAAGTCACCACGTTGCCGGCAACCTCTGAAAGCACCGCCGTAGACATCAAGCAGCAGCTAGCGGACGCCAAAGCGGCCCAGGCTGCCGGCGATGAAAAGAAATGCGTCACCGAAGCCACCCAAGCGCTGTCTGACGTGGATAAACTTCGTAACGAACCGAAGCAGTAATCACAGCCAGGCCAACCTCCGGGTTGGCCTCAGCCACGTATTGGCGTACACTGCACATGCCTGTCGCTCCAACAGCTTCACCGAGTGACAGGTTCGGGGCCGTTTAGGATTCGACGCCGGTTGCGAAACTTTAGGTGCATGCCGAGTTGGTAACAGAACTCGTAAATCCACTGTTGCAACTTCCTATAGTTGCCAATGACGAAACCTACGGGGAATACGCTCTCGCTGCGTAAGCAGCCTTAGCCCTTCCCTTCTGGTACCTTCGGGTCCAGCAATCATCAGGGGATGTCTGTAAACCCAAAGTGATTGTCATATAGAACAGAATCGCCGTGCAGTACGTTGTGGACGAAGCGGCTAAAACTTACACAACTCGCCCAAAGCACCCTGCCCGTCGGGTCGCTGAGGGTTAACTTAATAGACACGGCTACGCATGTAGTACCGACAGCGGAGTACTGGCGGACGGGGGTTCAAATCCCCCGGCTCCACCATTTCATCATCTAAAGACGTCCACGGACGTCTTTTTTTGTGCCTGCGATCCAGTAAATACGCGGCCTCCAGCACTTTTGTAGTCTTTTTGGAGTTTCTGAGTTCCAGCCATTCAGGTATTCCAGACGGTGTTCCAGCTCAACCGGCGCTTATCTTTGGAATACCGAATCAGTGCTTGAGGACAATCTCATGCCTGCTCAAAACCCCCGCCTCTCCGATCGACAGCTCAAGGGAGTCAAACCCGCGTCCAAGGATTACGTCCTCACTGACGGTGACGGTTTGCAGCTCCGAGTACGCAGCAACGGCTCGTTGCTGTGGAATTTCAACTACCGCGAACCGGTGACCAAGAAGCGCATCAACATCGGCTTCGGAACCTATCCCGAACTGTCACTGGCGAACGCACGAAAGAAGGCAGTCGAAGCGCGCGAGCTGCTCGCCCAAGGCATCGATCCGAAGGTGCAGCGCAATACGTTGAATGAAGCCAAGCGCGCAGAAACGGAATACACCTTCGAGAACGTGGCCACCGCGTGGTTCGAGCTCAAGAAAGACTCGGTCACCCCGGCCTATGCCGAGGACATCTGGCGGTCGCTCACGCTGCACGTGTTCCCCGATTTGAAGACGACATCCCTGGCGAAGATCACCGCGCCGATGGTGATCGCATTGCTTCGTCCAATCGAAGCGAAAGGCAGCTTGGAGACGGTCAAGCGTCTTAGCCAGCGGCTAAACGAGATCATGACCTACGACGTCAACTCCGGCTTAATCTTCGCCAACCCGCTCAGCGGTATCAGGGCAGTATTCAAGAAGCCCAAGAAAGAAAACATGGCAGCGCTTCCGCCCGAAGAGCTCCCGGAGCTCATGCTGGAGATCGCGAACGCCAGCATCAAACGCACGACCCGCGGCCTGATCGAATGGCAGTTGCATACCATGACTCGCCCGGCAGAAGCGGCGACCACTCGCTGGGCAGACATCGACTTTGAAAGGCGTGTCTGGACCATACCACCAGAGCGGATGAAGAAGCGCCTCCCACACAGCATCCCGTTGAGTGATCACGCTGTCGCATTGCTGGAATCACTGAAGACTCACAGCGGCCATCGCGAATACGTCTTCCCGGCCGATAGAAATCCACGCACCCACGCCAATAGCCAGACCGCCAACATGGCGTTGAAATGCATGGTTTTTCAGGATCGCTTGGTCAGCCACGGCATGCGCTCGATGGCCAGTACCATCTTGAATGAACATGGGTGGGACCCGGAACTCATTGAGGTCGCCCTGGCGCATGTCGACAAGGATGAGGTGCGCAGCGCCTACAACCGCGCCAACTACATCGAGCGTCGACGCCCGATGATGGCCTGGTGGAGTGAGTACATCCAGAAAGCCGCCACCGGCAGCCTGCTCGCCTCAGCATATGGCCAAGTCAGAGACAAGAACGTGGTGCCGATCCGCTAGCGCTGTACACGCGCAAGAACTGCAGCAACGACTGAACGTTCAAGATTCGGGGCAAGCAGCCTCGCTTATCCGCTTTTAAGCACGGGTCCTTCCAAACAGGGCTGCAAAGCCGCCCTGTTTGGAAGGACCTCACTTTGAAAAGCTAAAAGCCAAAACGATGTCCAGGATTTACCACGGAATTCCACCGGTGGATAACCGTTCTTCAAGTCCAAAGTGGCGCTGAATTTCGAACCTTGACCGTGTTTATCCACAAGCGTAGAACTGGCCGTGCAAGCGCTGTCGATGACAGCAACCCAGGTGACCCGAACCTTGAAGGTCACGCCGCTCTCGCGGTGGTTCCCCCAAATGGCGAATAGCATCCGGCAGCTCGCCCGGTCACCTCCCCAGTGATGGATGCCTACTTCACATCTTGGCCCTTGTGCGCCAGACAACACCTCCTACTTCGCTGCCCTGCAGCAACCTATCCGCTTGGCCGAATCTTGCGCCAACCTGCGCCCGTCTCTTTCTCCTGGAAAGAGACGGGCGCTTCTAGCACTGCTGCAGCCCTCATCGCATTTGGCTTTGCGGCAACTCCACTCGTGACAATCGGCGTGACAAACGCCGATGTCACCAGCAACAGCCATGTAGATGATGGTGCCGCAGACCAAGGAATGGACTGCACCTGACTGACAGTCAGGCATGCCCCGGTCATCGCATTGCTGCGTTCACCCGGCTCAGGATCTTCAGGCGCTGGTTTAGTCAGCCAGCGCTGCCTCCACCCGCCCACCGGCAACGGTGTTAAGGAGGCTAGATCATGAGATGCCCTTGCTCCCGGTCGTAAGGAGCCGCCAGTCCCGCGAAGAGGATATTCCCCACAGGTCGCAGGGGCCTTGATCCCTGATAACACTCAGCATTCTTGGCGGGATGACGTGGGGCGAGGATCGGAGAACGGCAAATGAGGTGGCCGATATGGCATTGGTGGGTAGACGGGATGGTCGCAATTTCGACTACGGCAGACAGTTGAGCTACGCAGGGCCGCAAGCGCTGAAAGACATGTTCGGCGGAGGCCACTACGGCACGGTCAGAGCGCACAGTGATCGGTGGCAGGCATTCGTGAAGTGGTGCCGCTCCGAACAGGGGCCTGGCATTAATGATGCGCGGCAGATTGATCGAAAGGTGTTGGCCGACTATGCGGCGTATCTGAGCGACGTGGTTAGGCGCGGTGAGCTCGCTGTCAGCACCGCACAAAACCGGCTATCCAGCTTAACAGGACCATGGCGGCGCTTCGCGGTGATCAGTACGTGAAGTTACCAAGTCCGAGCAAGGCGTTGGGTATGCAGCGCACTGGGATTCGCCAGTCGGTGCCGCAGGGCCAAGACCGCGAACAGGTGAAGCAGATCGTCGATGCGCTTTGCCGCCATCATCAGCTACGAGCCGCCGCGATCATTCTGTTGGCGCGAACCACCGGTATGCGCTTGCGTGAGGCCATCTTGGCTGACCTGCCGCGGCTAAGTCGTGAAGCTAAAGACTTCGGAAAGATCAATATCCAGGACGGCACCAAAGGTGGCCGTGCCGGAGCCTCGGCGCCACGATGGATTGCAGTGGACGACCATGTTCGCGAGGCACTTGGGCTTGCGCGACAAGTGTCGCCAGCGAGAAGCAGCAACATGATTGTGCCGCACGAAAGCTACTTGAAGTTTCTACAAGAAATCATCCGCCCTGCGCGAGACATCCTGCATGCACTCAACCTCAAAGGCTTCCATGAGCTACGAGCGGCGTACGCATGTGAGCGCTATGAGCAAATTACCCGGCATCGCGCGCCTATCAACGGCGGTAAGTGTTGCCAGGTAGATAGGAACCTTGATCGTGAGGCCCGGAGGCAAATCAGCTATGAGCTGGGGCACGGGCGGATCGACGTGGTCGCTGCCTACATTGGAGAGCGCGCATGAGCAAGTCATTCGACATGGAGTTGTTCTTGTCTGCGGTGTTGACGGGCTCACACGCAACTCGACAACGCCATGTACGACAGGCGAAAATCATCCAGGCTGAGATTGCAGAACGCTGGCAGCGAGAAACACCTTGGACTTGGCAGCGGAAGCATGTGATTTGGTTCCTCGAAAAGCGTCTAGCCCGACGTAGCAATGCAACGCGGTATTACTATCTCCTAACCCTGCGACTGCTCGCTCGTCGCTTAGAAAAATCATGGGTATGAATATAGTATGCAGCGCGTTGAGATCAGCAATTGGCTCACTAAGACAAAGCGTAGTCGCTGAGCAACTACGTTGGACTAAGCCTCTTATTAGGAATAGAAAGAGCCATGTCAGTTCCGACCTACGATCAGTTCATAGAGCCCATCCTGCGTTTTCTCGCCATACATCCTGAGGGTTCCACCGCGAGCGAAGCTCACGAAGCCGCCGCCATGACGCTTGGCCTGAGCGAGTCACAGCGGCAGGAGACCATTGCAAGTGGCCAGGCCACCTACAAGAATCGATCAGGCTGGGCGCATGATCGGCTAAAGCGTGCTGGCTACTCCAGCAGCGCCAAGCGTGGCTACTGGCAACTGACCAACACCGGGCGTGCATTCGCCCAGGCCAACCCGACCCCGTTGAGCCCAGAGCAAGTCGAACACTTAGCTGTGAACTTCATGAGCGTGAAGCTGAAGACAGCACCGGATGCCGCCTCACTGGATGAAAGCAGCGATACGTCAGAGCCTATTACCAAGACGGACCTCGCCACTAGCAGCCCGCAGGAGCGCCTAAACCAAGCCATTCTCGAGCTGCGCACCAGCGTCGCGGGTGACCTGCTGGACAACTTGCTGCAAGCCAGCCCGACGCGCTTCGAGCACATCGTACTCGACGTACTGCACAGCCTGGGCTACGGCGCGAACCGGCAGGCGCTGCAACAAGTCGGCGGCAGTGGCGACGGCGGCATCGACGGCGTGATCTCGCTGGACGCACTAGGGCTGGAAAAGGTTTACGTGCAGGCCAAGCGCTGGCAGAACACTGTAGGGCGTCCCGACCTACAAGCATTTTATGGCGCCTTGGCCGGGCAGAAAGCCAAACGCGGAGTATTCATCACCACCTCCGGCTTCACCGCCCAAGCCGTTGACTTCGCGCGTTCGGTCGAGGGTATGGTATTGGTCGACGGTAAACGCCTGGTAAACCTGATGCTTGACCATGAGGTGGGTATCAGCTCGCAGCTTTACAAAGTGCCGAGGCTCGATAGCGATTACTTCGATGACTCGCTCGGGTGAGCCGGCGCTTGACAGCCCCCTCCCAAGATAACGCTTGTGCGTATATCTATCTCAGCATGAGTACGCTCTCGCGGACAAACCTGATACTAAAACGCCGACGTGACGGTAAAGCAGCGTGGAGGACACTAACGTTCAGCATCAGTGCCACCGGCTGTATGCTGTTGTTAGGCCCCCCAGCGCCAGGTACTCCATTCCGCTATTCCGAGTTCTCTGTCGACAACTCGGCTTGGCGTAAGACAAGCTGCGTAGCTTCTTCGGACAGGTCAGGCGGGTATCCATACATCGCCAGCAATCGACGCACCTTGCGTCGCAGATCTGCCCGCACACTCTCTCGCTGGCTCCAGTCAAGCCTGGGCATCTTCTTGACCATTTCCGCCAGCTCGCGAGCCATCAAGCGAAGCTGGTCGGACTTCATGACCTCCTTGGCCGAACCGTTCTCCGTCAAGGCATCGTAAAACGCAGTTTCCTCATCGCTTAGCCCGAGGTCTTGCCCATACTGCTTCGCCTCACGCACCCACTTCGCCAATTCCAGCAACTGCGCAATCATTTGAGCTGTGCTGATCTGCTTGTTCGTGTAGCCGCGTATCGCGATTTCCAATGCGTCGCGAAACTTCTGCGCCTGCACGAGATTTGATCGCTCGCTGAGTTTGATCTGATCAGACAACAACTTACGCAACGTCTCCAAGGCCAGATTCTTCTGATCTAGTGCAGATACCCGCTCCAAAAACTCATCGCTGAGAATGTCCAATCGAGCCGCGTCAAGACCGGCGGCGGCGAACAGGTCGATTACCTCTCCTGCATCCACCGCCCCCCGATGACTTGTCGCACCGCAGCGTCGATGTCGGAGGAGCGATAGCTTCGACGCTCTGCTGGACTGTGCTCATCGGCGAGCCGCTTACGAATCATCGCGGCCACACGCTGGAAGAATGCAAGATGCGGGGCAATGTCCCGCGCTTCCTCACGCGGCACCGTCAAAGCGAAAGCCGTTGCCAGCCGCTTAACCATGCCGCCGAAGCGCTGCCATCCTGTTTCGTCGCCCACTGTGTGTTTCACGTCAAGCACGTAGTCGATAGCACCCAGATAAACCCGCAACACCTTTGATGGATCAATCTCTAGCGCCACCGCATAGTTGAAGTCGTGAAAGAAACTGCGCAGTTGCTCGAATGCCGATTGCAAGGCAGGAATCGCTTGATCCTGTAATCCTTTGACCGGCCTGTCTTTCTCACCCGTAGCGCTTGCATACGTTGCCAGTGCATCAGCCAACGGATCTGCCAGCCCAATCAGATCAACGATCAACCCACCGGGCTTTTCGCCGTACACGCGGTTCACCCGCGCAATGGCCTGCATCAGATTGTGTCCGGCCAGCGGTTTATCCAGATACATCGTGTGCGCACTGGGGACATCGAATCCCGTGAGCCACATGTCCACGACGATCGCCAGTCGGAAGTCATCAGCCGGGTCCTTGAACCTGTCAGCCAATGACTTACGCTGTGCCTTAGTACGCGCGTGCCTTGCCATGTGGTCGGGATCGTCCGGGCCGCCGGTCATAATGACTTTTACAACCCCCTTAGCGTCATCATCGTCGTGCAACGCTGGACGCAGCCTGCAAATCTCGTCATACAGCCGTGAAGCGATGTCACGGCTCATGGTCACGAGCATGGCTTTGCCTTCCATTGCTGCTCGGCGCTCTTCCCAATGCTCCACTACGAACTTCGCCAAGCGTTTCAGTCGCTCTGGCGTACCGTATAACTCCTCAAGAGGGATACGAATATTCTCCGGTGTCTCCTGCCCGCTCTCGTCACTCGTCGCGTACTTCGCTAATTTTACCTCTGCCTGTCGCGCGCCCTCCGCGTCAATCGAGAGCTTCACAATACACGACTCGTAGTAGATGGGTACCGTGGCGCCATCTGCTACTGCCTGGCGGATGTCGTACACGTCTGTGTACTCGCCAAACACATTACGAGTGACGCGGTCACCAGCAGTTAAGGGCGTGCCGGTGAACCCGACGAACGATGCATTCGGCAGTGCCTCACGCATCCATCGCGCCCCGCCTTCGACAAATCCATACTGGCTACGGTGCGCTTCGTCCGCCATCACGACCACATTTGCTCGCTCGCTGATAGTGCCGTGAACCTCGGTGAACTTGTGGATCGTCGTGAACACCACTCCTCCGCTTGCTCGATCAAGCAAAAGCCGCAGGTGCTCGCGGCTGTCTGCCTGCACTGGGTCCTGGCGCAGTAGTGAGCGGCCCATCGCGAAGGTGTCGAAGAGCTGGTCGTCCAGATCGTTGCGATCAGTGACGATCACTAACGTCGGGTTGACCATCTCAGCAGCGCGCACCAGCGTGCCCGCTAGCATCAGCATAGTCAGGCTCTTTCCACTGCCCTGTGTGTGCCAGACCACGCCACCCTTCCCAGCCGCCTCATTGCTAATTCGCTCCGGCGCCTTGATCGCGCCAATCACGCTCGCGCGGGCATTGCGCACCGCGCGGAACTGGTGATATCCCGCCACCTTCTTGACAATGTTCCCCCGCTCGTCTTCCTCGAAGACCACACACGAACGCAGATAGTCCAGCAGCGCGACGGGGTTTAACAATTCGCGGATCAATGCCTCCAGGGTTGGTTCGCCACCACTCGCAGGCCGCCACGGAGTGAATCGTTGCCGGCCGCTGGTGATGCTGCCCACCCGTGTCAGCAATCCGTCGCTGACAACCAGCAGTAGGTTTGGTACGAACAAGTCAGGCGCGATGGTCTTGTATCGACCTAGCTGCTCGATCGCGACATCCAGCGTGGCCGCCTTGTTTGAAGGGTCTTTTAACTCAATTACGACTAGCGGCAAGCCGTTGACATATAGCACCAAGTCCGGTCGAATATTTTTTCCGTTTACTCCAGCTACTGTGAGTTGCCGTACGACAAGGAAGTCGTTGTTAGCGGGGCAGTCGAAATCAATCAACCGGGCCCGTCCGCCTCGCATTTCGCCGCTGGCAGTGTCTTTGTATTCGACCGACACTCCGCTAGTAAGCAAGTCGTGGAAGTGACGGTTGTTTGCAATCAATGAAACGAAAGGGAGCGATCGCACAGATCGAATCGCATCGGCGACGGCTGCCGTCGGCATTGCTTCGTTCAGATGTTCGATTGAGGAATACAATCGCTGTTCGATAAATGGGCTGAAAAAACCTTGCCAAGTATGATCGGCTGCAACTTCGGTAGCCTCACCTGACTTGAAACCGACGCTTAAGAGGGCTTTGATTGCTAGCTGCTCTACAACCGCTTCAGAAAGCACGCCGTTACTCAATTTCCACCTCCCAGTTGAGCGATTTTCCCACCCTTGTCTAGCAAACCAACGAGTAAGGACAGGATCGAAAGATCCTCGTCTTCCAAATCGTCATACCAAATAGGGAAAACCTTACGTTCGGCGAGCAATTTTTCGCGACTGACACGGTAAGCGTCGTCTTTCGGGAGTCTAAGGAAAGCGTAGTGCCTCGGCGCGGCAGCATCACCCGCCACTACGTCTTTCATCAAAGCGACAGTCCGATCAACACCGAGACTGCACCCCATCCAGAGGAGAACGTGAGAGCGGCAGATAAGAGCAAGAGACTCTCGTGTCGGTGCGTTTGTCGCATATGCAGTGTCGTATTCCACGACGCCAAGAACTCTGCCTTCTGCTTCGCGACAATCGCCGTGGATTTTCAACAACAATCGCTTGTTGGAAGTTGCTAGTTTTCGATAATGCTCAATCCGAGGACCGATGAGAACCTCATCGAAACGCTGATCGACAGCCGCGTAGGCGTGCTCAAGTACGTCGTCAAGATTTGTGCTAAGCGCAAGTCTGGGGAACAGCGCCGGCAATAGACGGATTGGACCATCAATGCTGCTCGGATCAATCACTCGCAGCGATTGCTCGATCCTCTCATCAAATAAGTGGCGCCCGGCTTCTGCCGCGATCCGATCTACAGCCTCCTCATATTGACCAGCGTCGAGCATGGCATTGATATCATCCTCGGAGACTTCGGTGAAGCTGCGAAGCTGATGAATAAAGTCTCGCCAAAGTGGAAACCCAGATGCCTTCGACAATCCAGATCCAACTGCGGGAATGACATGATCAGTTCGGAAGGCATCGACAAGTGAGTGGAATCTTCCGCTGTTGCCATGCAGCTTAAGAAGCCGGTCAAGCCGGCTCCGGTGGTCCTCTAGCCAAACGTCACTTAGCCACGCGCGGAACTCTGTCTGATAGGCTGTGGTGTCCGACCCAAGAGCAGCAACCGGCGTCAGAGGCGTCCCGCCAAAAGGAAATTCGATATTTCCATCGGTATTGATACTCGCCGTAAGTTCATCCTCAAAGAGGGCATAAATCGCCTTCATGCAGCCCCCTTCGATTCTACGTGAAGTGATCCAGACAATAGCCGAGGCAGGAGGTAATCACGCAGCATCCCGAGCTTCGATGATTCGGCCTTACAAGCTCTAATGCATTGGAACAGCGGAAGAATGACGTCGCCGAAAGCAGCGGCGGTCACCGAGTCCGGGACGGCAACGTGGTAGTGGTTCAAGGCTGATGCGGAAACCCGCTGACGGCCACTCGTACCGGTCATATTCTGAATGGCGAAATCGCGGAACTCTGGCGTACGGGCAAGGCAGTATGCATAGACTCCTGGCAGCGGCGCCTTCGGCCGAAGCACGATGTACTCGGTCGAGCCCCAAGCTACCTCGCCGTCGCTCAGGAAGTCTACATACGCAGTCTTTCCATTCTCCAAGCACGGCGTGATTCGAGCGACGAGCGTGTCACCGTTGATGAATCGCATGCCGGAGCCATGTGCCCGCCTCTCCCATGCATCAGGCGCGTGGCCATCGGTTGGCATGTTCTTCATATCGAGATACGGGGCGTCTTGCCCCTTCGACAAGCGTCGAGGTGGATTAATGTCGGCAACTTCATTAAGTGACCGCACCGTCCACCCCTGCGGTACAGGCCCTAGAGGCGAGTCCATCAGACGGTCGGGTAGTGCCGCGAAGGTCGAGTCGGACATACCGGGGAAGCTAGTATGCCCATCGGCTTTAGCTTTAACCGGCTCGAACTCCATGAACCAGGCCTTGAACGTCGCGCGTGCGAGCTTTTCTAACGTTTGAGCCATCCGACGGTTTTGCTCGATCTTTTCGTCCAAAGCACCCAGAACGCCGGCTATTACACGTTGCTCCGTCAACGTGGGTGTAGGAATGCGCAGTGCCTCTAAATGAGGAATCCGAAGGTTGCTAACCGTTGATCCGGTTCCTTCGCTCCAAGAAATCTGGTTTTGCACGATCGGTGATTGAATCGCGTAGAGAAGGAATCGACCGTCGCATTTTTGGGGATCTGGTCGCAGCAACACCATACGCTGACCGAGGCAGCAACGAAGGTCCAGCGGGATCATACACACCTCCCCCATCGGCGCCTCGCGAGTAATTACGAGATCGCCAGCACGCAGTTCCGCCCTTCGGCTTCGCTGTTTGTAGTGCGCCTCGTCGGTGTAGCTGCGATTGGACAAATCTAGGCGGCCGCCGCGGATGTTGGAACTGCGAAGCACAAGAAATCCTGAATCTGTCCATTTCGGCGTCGAATGAGGGCAGTCAACGATCAACTCGCACAGATCACTCAAGGCTGCGTCATTTGTCATCACTGCTTCCACCAACAAACGCAAGTTGCTCCCTAATTAGTTGACCAAGCCGCTCGCCCTCTGCCAGCTGCTCTTCCAACTCTGCTACCAGACGGGGATACTTCTCGGCGAACGGCTCGGCGTCGTCGGCCTGATCTTCCGCGCCGACATAGCGGCCTGGTGTGAGGACGTGGCCGTGTTTGGCAATCTCCTCAATCATTACGGACTTGGCAAAGCCGGGAGTGGGCTCGAACGCCCAAGGGCCATGCTCTTCTTTGTTCCACCATTCAGGAATGGGCTCTCCGCGCCAGCGGCGGTAAGCGTAAACGATACGGCCAACGTCGGATGACGGCAGGGGGTCGCCCGTTCCCGGGACGCACTCGGTCTCCTCAACCCCGGAGAGCACACGTAGTACTCGCGTCTGCATAGATCCGAGCTTGCGGGCGTCGATAAAGAGCGTTTCTCGGGCGCGGCCACTGGGGCGATTGGGTGTCCCGCTGCGGATGTTACGACCGGTCTTGTCGCGGGTTAGAAACCACAGGCATACCGGAATACCGGTAGTGAAAAAGAGCTGTGCTGGCAATGCGACGATGCAGTCGACGAGATCTGCCTCGATGATCTTGCGGCGAATGTCGCCCTCCCCGCCAGTGTTGCTCGATAGGCTACCGTTGGCCATCACGAATCCTGCCATACCGCCGCCTTTGTCCTTGGGGTAGGCAAGGTGGTGGATGAAATGCTGAATCCAGGCGTAGTTGGCATTGCCGACGGGCGGGTCACCGTAGGCCCATCGCTTGTCGCCACGCAGCAGTTGACCGGACCAATTGCTCACGTTGAACGGCGGGTTCGCGAGTACGAAGTCGGCCATGAGGTCGGGGTGCTGGTCGCGCAGGAACGTGTCGGCAGGCTGATCGCCTAACTTGGCCTCAATGCCGTGAATGGCAAGGTTCATGTGTGCCAGGCGCCACGTAGTGGGGTTGCTCTCCTGTCCGAAAATCGAGACGTCGGTACGTTGTCCACCATGCGCCTCAACAAATTTTTCCGATTGAACGAACATGCCGCCGCTGCCACAAGCGGGGTCGTAGATGCGGCCCTCGTAGGGCTCCAGCATCTCGACTAGCACGCGTACTACACTCCGTGGCGTATAGAACTCGCCACCCAGTTTGCCCTCTGCGGCAGCGAACTTGCCTAGAAAATATTCGTAGACGCGACCAAGCGTATCGCGAGCCTGGCCGCGACTACCCTTGAAGCCGATACCGGCGATTAAATCGGTTAGTCCTTTCAACTTGACCGGGTCGAGGCCCCGACGGGCGTAGTCGCGGGGCAGCTTGCCCTTGAGATTTGCGTTATCACGTTCAACCGCGAGGATCGCATCATCGATCAGCGTGGCGATGTCGGGACGCGTCGCCTGGCTCTGCAGGTTCGACCAACGCGATTCGGGCGGCACCCAAAACACGCGCTCCGCAGTGTATTCATCGCGAGACTCAAGTAGCCGTTCGAGCTGCTCGCCCTTGATGCCGTCGTTCGTAAGTTCTGATCGTAGTTCGTCACGACGGTTCTCGAAGCTATCCGAGATGTACTTGAGGAAAAGCAAGCCCAATACGATGTGCTTATATTCTGCTGCATCGACCTGCCCGCGTAGGGAGTCAGCAGCCTTCCAGAGCGTATCTGCGTAGTTCAGGTCGCTAGCGTTTGCTTCAGTACTCGCCATCAGTGCTCCGTTTCGGTGTCTTTCATAGCGCAGCATCCGCTCAACTGTCTTGAGTACTGCGCTGAAAATCTAAAGCTTGGCCAAGGGAATGCCAGAGCATTGCTTGAAGCTGCCTGAAGTGATCCAAGTGATCGACTTGAGTCATTAGGATCGCCCGGCCAAACGCTGTAAATTGAATCAGCGGCGAGCATAACCTGCGGAGCGCAGACGTGTCATTTTGGCTGAGGGTCAACCGTATCTACACCGGGGTAGCGCAACCACTCAGCGAGGGAATAGCGTGACAAGATGCAAGCAGGCCGCCTCTAGTCGACATAGATCTGCTCGACTTCCTCAAAGAAGCCGAGCACGGCAGCTAGGATGCAATGCCTGCTCGGCGCCTAGGGTTCTAAACGACCTAGGACCAGCGATTTTTCGAGCGGACCGCGCTCGCGTTCAATCTCGTTGCGGAAATCTGCGCATATCTGGTTAGCTTACACATTAAGCTCTACAAAGGATGGAGCGATTTCACTCGTGGGTGATCATCGGGCCAGACCAAGTCATACGTGACGGTAAGGTAATGACATCCTCGGATGAACGCGATTCGCGGCTGGGAAGAATGATGAAAGAGCAACCCACCTCGCGGAAAATTAGACAGATCTGATCATCAAAAATACATACCGAACCCTTATGAAATGCGGAATGAAGGATTACTATCTGTACGGCATCGATAAAGCGACTGCGAAATACTTCGAGAGTCGGCTTAGCCAAAACAGCAATAAATGACGGTATCGTTGCTGGGAGCCCCCGTACCGGCGAGCCCAGGGGCAACTATGAACGGTGCGACCATCTGCTTGAGAGATTCGGCTCCGATTCGTTATAGGCGGCGGAGCTGAAAAAGCACGGGTCCGTCGAAATCCAGACCAAGCTGCGTTCCAACTGGTATTCCAAGCAAGTTGACCAAAAAGCTATTAATTAGAAAAAACAGATAGATACCGACTTGTTTCAAATTACCCCGGCTCTAAAGACGTCCACGGGCGTCTTTTTTTGTGCCTGAAACCCAGTAAATACGGGGCTTTCAGCGCTTTTTAGGGCTTTGGAGGATTTCTGAGTTCCAGGCGCTTGGTATCCCAGGTGCTATCCCGGGCTACCAAATGCTATTTTCAGGATACCAAAACGGTGCTGAAAGTAGTTCCCATGCCTACTAACGCAACCCGCCTCTCCGATCGCCAGCTCAAGGCAACTGGTAAAGACTTCGTCCTCAGCGATAAAGCGTCGCCCGCACACAATCCCCCTTACCGATCAGGCACTTTAGTTACTGGAGACGCTCAAGCAACTCAGTGGTAACAGAGAGTACGTGTTCCCTTCAGATAGAAATCCCCGCCCCCATACAATAGCCAGACCGCCAACATCGCGTTGAAGCGCATGGGCTTTCCGGACCGTCTAGTCAACCACGGCTTGCGCTCGATGGCGAGCACCATCCTGAATGAGCATGGCTGGGATCCGGAACTGATCGAGGTCGCGCTGGCGCATGTCGACAAGGACGAAGTCCGAAGTGCCTACAACCGAGCGGAATACATCGAACGCCGGAGACCGATGATGGCTTGCTGGAGTGAGCACATTAACAAAGCAGCGATGGGCAGCCTGTCGGCTACTGCAATCAATGTGGCTAGGACCAGAAAGTCGTGCCAATACGCTAGGCCGGAACAGCCGTTACAAACATCCTTACGGCCCGCATGGCAACACCTGCGACAACTCGCGTAAGTCCCGGTACGCAACTTGGCGACTGATCCGGCGACAGTCGCCAAATTCGCTTGGCACAACGACTCAATCAGCCTTCAATTGCTTCCAACAGTTGCTTCAGCCGCTCATTCACCAACGCTCCGTGCACCCCAGAATGAATCTCCCGATGGCAACTTGGGCAAACAGCCCCCACATAACGTGGGTGATCTAACCCCCCATCCGAGAGCCGGTTTACATGATGCGGCTCTAAGTAGGGCGTGCCGTCCTTTTTCATAAATGGCGCCGGTTTCTCACAGCTTTCGCACGCCCCCTGGGCGCGCATTAGCACATAGTGGGCGACCTTTCGGCTTCGCTGGTAGATCTTACGCGGCGCGGATTGGCCTAACTCAGCGCTACTTGGCTTACATGCAGCCAACGCAGCCAAACGTGCGGCAGCCAGAGAGCCGGGAAGGTCAGCCTCGTCCTCTACTTCAGCCTCCATGATCCCACTAGGAATACCTACAGGCACTAACCGAAAAACAAGCGCCGCACGATCCTGTCCATCCACATCCGGCTGGGTTCGCGTAAACATGTCGGCGCATGAAAACTCGCCCACGTAGGCGTTACCATTCCCTTTCCCGAGGGACTTAAACAAGTACAGTGCGCGGCCATCCTCGGAATGTTCAGCAATGGCTCGGTTACCGCGGGTCAAGGTCATTGCCCCGCGTTGCCCTTCACCGGTGTAAAAGTAGGCGCCTTCCTCCCAATGGTCGGCATACCCGTATTGTTCGCCGCTATCGCCTGTAAACAAAAAAATTGCAGGGTAGGTAGCCGACGCGGCAATGCCGCTCTGCAGGCTTCCGCCGAACGGCCCGTTGATCTCGGTTTTACGGTCGTATACAGCTCCCCGCGTGAACTGCAACGCGGGTTCACCCTCCCCTCGCGGTAGCTCAACAATGATGAAGCCTCGCTTCTCTAGGTAACTGTTGGTAGGACGCCCACCGGAGAATTCACCTACGGCAATGCCGGTAGCCAGGGAGACGATTTTCTTAGCAGGATACAGCTCACCTCCGGCGTGAATGGCGTAACGGTGGGCCAGGTTATTTTCCCAACCCTGCCACTCGCGCTTACTTCGGTATTTACTGTCAAATTCCAGCAAAGCTTTGCCTATTCGTTCCTTCGAAACCGCTTTTATCGCCACAAGTCCTGGCCTTTGTCGTCGAGCGCTGTAGGAAAATCCTATCGTCGCCAAAGTACAAAAGGGTTTCAACACGTAACAGGGCCAAAAGCCACTATCTTTGAGTACTAATGCTCGATCGTGGCCATTTGACTTGCGTCGGTACCTTTCTCAAGCTTTACCGGCCAAGCCCCCGAGCATGGGAAGGCTCTGCATTTCCATGCTCGGGGGCTCACTTCACAAAGACGACAAACGGTCACTCGGCTACTGGATGCCATCACTTCCAACTTGTTCCAGCTTCTCAAATTAGCATTATCCACAACGCTGACCCACGATTGACCCAGCGATATCCGAGCGCTAGAACGAAGTTTCAAAGCGCTGCTGTTGGCAGCACCCAGGTGGCCCGAACCTTCGAGGTCACGCCGTTCAAACGGTGGTTCAGCCCAAGTGCGATTCGCGCCCGGGAAAAAAGGAAAAAAGGGGACAGATTTATTATCTGAAAAGATAAATCTGTCCCCTTTTTCTTAGTCTGTACCACACGTAGCTACAATGTGATCTTTGAATCCAGCAATCAGCAGCCTAGTGACTCCCGGTAACCCTGATACTTATGAAACTCGATCCACTCGACCACATCGTATGGCACGTATAGCTGCATTTTCGCCCGAGAAATCGCGATATAAATGGTACAAACCCGCTGATCGAACGCATGCACATCCTTGAACCTCTCAGTAGTGAGCAGCTCAGGCGTCAGCAGTACGCAGTCAAACTCCATCCCTCCCGCATGTTGCGCCTGCATCATCGTGCAACCTTTGGCGGATTGCCCAATGCTAAGGCTTAAGTGGGTCATATCGGCAACGTTGAAGCCTTTTTCCAGCTCCGCCTCTACCCATCGAAACGACCCATCGAAACGGTAGGCGTCACGCACCTGCTGCCAATCGGACATTTCATTTAAGTCCGAGTGAGCGCCATTGCCGCCCTTTTCGAAACCGTAGTAGCCCGATTTGAATAATGCGATGGCCGTTGTCATGAAATGCAGGAAATCTCGTTGAGCCTCGGAGGTAGAAAACTGTAGGCTGTAATTGGCATCACGCATCTGGATCGCCCACTTCATGGTGTCCCAGTGTGACGCGGTCAGCACCACGCAGCCCTCAGGCGGCAGGAACTCCTTTGGGTAGTGCTCAATGCTCACACCAGCATCGCGAGCGCCCTCAAACGGCACCTTACCCTTCTGCGAGTGGACGTAAATCAGCGGATTGACCAGTCGCTCAATATTACGCCCCGAACGAACGGAATAATTGACATCACGCTGCCGGACCTCACGTTGTCGCTTGATTACCGGTCCACTCGCTTGCTGGTACTCATCACCCAGAGTAATCAGCACCTGACGTCCACGCTCGATGATCTGCAACAATGACTCCGGAATATCCTGGCTCTCGTCAATCAAGACATGGGTATACCGAGCAGGCACTACACACCCCGCCAGACTGGCGCGCTTGATCAGCAGCAATGTCTCGAACCCAGTCTGCCTGCCCCATGTTAGATTGCGGTCCAGATACGTCCACAGACGGCTCGAATACTCCAACAATACCTTGTTGTCTACGTCGGATAACGCTTGTTTAAAGTACGGTAAGTGTTTCGCCGACAGGCTGTAGTCCCAGGATCGGCAATAGCTCTCAAGCACCTTGAGGCAGATATTTAACGTCGCCTGCGGGTCGTACCCTCGAAAACCTGGGACACCCAGCTCCTGCGCTACTGCCTCCCGGCTCGGCACTTGAGGTATTTTGGCTGAAGCCGCTCCCTGATGAAGCACTGGTACACGCAACAGCGCTCGGGCAAAGTCTTCAAACGTCAGGCCTGGCTTTTTGTTGCCGTTCGCTCCCATACGCTGTCGGAGCGTTGCGAGCTTTCCCTCAGTGCGCGCCAGAAGCAAACTCGTGCCAGGTCGCAAATGCTCTATCAAGGCGCCTAATAGATGACTTTTGCCTATCCCTGCATAACCCTGGACATGCAAGTGTTCGTCAAGATTGGCGCGAAAGGTTCTAACGAGCTTATCCTGCGCCGCAGTCAGCCACCGTTCTCGCTTGGGCGTGACCATCTGCTCACTGAACGGGTTATTATTCAGACGGCGGCGGACCTTGTAATCGACATCCCATTTGCCACTAGGCAGTAGGTAATCCCGCGCCGCCACTTCATCGGCTAGCAACAAGCCCATCTTCAAGCTTTTAATGACCTTGAGGCCGAAGTACAACTTGCGCGGGTCGAACAGCCGCTGCGCCTCGGACAATAGCCCTACTTCTGGCGAATGCTGGCCATCCACGGACCAGGCAATGAGCCTGGCAAGGACCCTTTCGATGGCGTCAGAGGTGAGGTCTTTTTCCGCAGCTTGGGCCAAACTCTGGATCACCAACACCGCTGCAAGCTCAGAGTCTGACAAAGAGACCAGCGCTGTAGCACCATCAGTTCCTAGTAGCAGCGCGCAGGTCTCATCAGTGATGGGCAAGAAGGCGGAGCTAGATAAATCAAAGTGCTCCGGGTGCATACAACCTCGCAGCTAGGGGGAAATAGGTTTTGGGGTCAAGCATCGGGATAGTCTTCATCCAATTCCCAGTGCTCTTCATCTGATGCGTCGTCCGTCCGAAACGGAATTCGGTCAACGATGCGCGCGACTTCATTTTGTATGGGCAGGATACTGCGGACGTCATTGAGCAACCCTAACTCGACCAACCGGGTGCGAACCAATTGAGCCGACACACCTAAGCTGACGCTCAATTCCGTGACGATCATATGGGCAGTGCGGATGTTGTATTGCTCATGGTCGACGTAGATGACTCCATGTCCACGGTTTTTAACGTCGTACCGCTCAAGCAACGGTATCAAATGTTCCGCCAACGTTTCTGGCTCCATCCACTGCATCACCTTTGTCTCGATTGAGTCAGTCATGTTTTATGCCGTCCTTGCAACTCAGCTCGTAGTGATACGACCCTAACGTCCCTGACATGCCACCGGGATGCGTGTTGCATTCAGCTGCCGCCACGACTCCTTGCGTATCAATCTGTCTCTGTAGTTCATAAACGGCCATTTCCAGCAGCTTGCGCAGATCATCAGGATTCGAAGCCGCGATATGCAATTGCAGCTCAAATGTATCGTTATCCGGACGAGACGAATGCTTGACACCAGTTGGTCGATCAGAAATCGAACTAGGCAGGCGTGTGTCACGCGTCAGATCAACTGCCGATCCACTAAGAATGGCAGCATGCTCCTCATCCATGAGGTCCAACACCCTCGACAACTCCAAGGTCTTCTCTGGATGTGACTGCATCCGATCCTTGACCTCCAAACGACGAATTTGCCAGTTCCGAAGCTTTTCTTGGATCAGGTCGTCAATCTTCTGCACTTGTGCTGCCTCTCGATGCCAGGCGGGAATTATGCCACCGTTCAACTCAAGTGGATTGGTGCTGGTCGGAATGCTGCCCCAGCTGTCCACCGCAGACGATGGGCCAGGCTCACTCGCCAGACCAAGTAGACAACTGAGAAAAAATACTCCGCCTAAATGTCTGCCGTTGACCGATTTTTTTGTGAGACGAAGCGAGTGTAACGGCAGAAGTCGGCCAGAACGACCTCGTGAATATCTGCAGAGCCAGAGGGGGATTGGCTGAGCTTGAAATCTTCCTACTTCGATCACAAACTCCACCGCTACCCACCCAGCGTAGTGCTCGACCGAACGGAGTAGAAAATTGCTAATTCATGGAAAGTGGGATCAATTGCCTGGCGCTACCAGCACCACCTTAGGCGGGCTTAAGGCAGTAGCGCCGCCAATGCTTCCTGATGAGTACTATCAGCTACTTAGCGCTAGCAACGGTGGAGAAGGGCCTTTACCTGTCGATCCAGTGTATTTCGTTCTCGACTCCGCAGAGACTGCGTCAGACCCGAAGATGATTGCATTGTATAAGCAAATGGCGCCGGGCCTGTTCGTGTTCGGTGGCAATGGTGCTGGAGAACTCTTTGCTTTTGATCTTCGAGGTGCTTCTGCGCCATGGCCCATTGTGTACTTTGACGGGATAGACCCTGACGGATCAGTAAAATGCATTGCGGGGAGCTTTGCGGAGTTTGTCTCACTGATTGGCAAGGAAGAACGAGCTTCAGAGGATAAATTTGAAACATTGCTGGAAACGGCCATGGCTGCGCTCAAGATAAAGCAGGAGAACCTCAGTCGAGATTACTCGTTGGGCGATATGGGAAGATGGTGGCTCGATCAGGAGACCGCGACCATCCAATTCTTCGATGAACATGACCAACTGACAGTCGAGGCGCAAGTAATTAGCATTGGTTCTTTCGCACCGAAGCATTCAAGTTGGATGTGGGCCTGGACTAACCCCACGGTGCCTGCCGAACTTCGTCAGAAAGCCCTCCCCCTCAAGGACTTACAAGCTATCACCGGAGTCGACCTCTTTGCCTTCGACCAGGCATTCACCCTTGAGGGCGAGGCCATGGCTTGGGAGCTAGCTGCATTCGCGGTTCATCACTTAAATGCGCTGGGTTGCTATCGAGCGCCATCCCCGCCAGATGGGCCAACGATTTTTCTCGCCATAACCAACCTAACCCGCGTGTTGCATTGATCGACTCTAAGGCCGACGGGAAAAAATTGAGCCGTTCTACAGCGTTTGGTTAGTGGTTTGCGTAACGGCGGCCTACTTGCTCAGAATGTATTATTCAAGTGCCGTGAGGCAGGCCTTAGACTGCAGATACATGAAACTAGGTTTTCTCCAACTCAACAAAAAAAAGGCCTCCATGAACGTCTTGTTCATGCCTAAAACCCAGTAAACACGAGGAATTAGGGCTACCCAAGGTTGATCTTGGGAATACTAAAAAAGTGTCATGGCGTACTTCTCATATACGCTCAAACCAGCCACCTCTCCAACCGGCATCTCAAGGCGATCAAACCGAGAGACAAAGATTACGTCCTCGCCGATGGTGACGGCCGTCGGCTCCGTGTCAGAGTCAATTGCTCGATGCTGCTCTTTTCACCCCCGCATCCCCCTAACCAACTCACCAATCAAAAAATCCCTAAACGCAGAAACCGCCGTAGGTAAATTCCGTCCAGCCATGCTCTGCAGTTCAATACGCCGTGCCTGCATGCCCTCATCAAGGATCGGCAAGCATCGCAACTGCTTGTCCGCTACTTGTTTCTGCAACGTCATCTCGCTGGCCAGGCTGATCACGCCTTCTTCGCGGACGAAGCTATAGAGCGCGGCAACGTAGTTAGTGGTCAGGACCGGGTCGAACAACAACCCCTGTACACCGCAACAGATGTCGAACAGTTGCCGTATCGTGGTATCGGCCTTTGGTAACGCTATGGGCCAGGGTTGCAGTTCGGCGAGGCTGACCGCTTCGCGTCCGGCCAGGGGATGTGAGTTGGAGACCACGGCAAAAATGGCCCCGCTGAGGAAATGCTCGACTTTGACTTCCTTTTGCGGCGACAGGCTGAAGGTCATCGCCAGGTCGGCTTCCCCGGAGCGAACCTTCTCGGTTGCCTCGGCAGGCGCGCAGACCTCCAGCGTGAAATGAATGCCCTGATACTCACGTCTGAACGCGCTGATGCTCCTGGGCATGTATTCCAGTGCGAAACCTTCCGAGCAGGCGACATGCACGTGTCCCCGTTGCAGGCCATGCAGCTCGGTAATTTCCAGCACCACCTGCTCGGCCTCAAGTTGCGACTTGCGCGCATAGGCCGCCAATCGCACCCCCGCTTCGCTGAGCACCATGCCTCGGGCACGACGCTCGAACAGGCTGGCGTCCAGGGCCAGTTCAAGCTTGGAGATCTGTCGGCTTACCGCTGATGCTGCAACATTCAGCCGCATTGAGGCTTCGCTGATGGATCCGCATCGCGCCACTTCAAGAAAGTAGCGCAGTGCCGTGGACTGCACGCCATGCAGCTGCATAGGAGCCTCCAAGGGTTGCCTTTTCGGCAAAGGAAGTATCGCAATATTGAACTTGCGGCATTGATACCCTTTCCCTACATTCGTGTCCAGACCAAGAAAACATTGCCTGACCGCTTCATCCTCCTTTGCGCGTTTGCGATTCGCTGCCCTTTGATTCAACCACTCTCGCCAACGGAGACGACGGCATGGGCATCAAAGGTTTCGCCTGCAGTTTTGCGCTGATGGGCCTCATCAGCAGTTTTCCGGCTCATGCCGGTAAAGCCAACGACACCCTGGTTTACGCTTCCGACAGCGAGCCTGAAAACATCAGCCCCTATCACAACGATTTGCGCGAAGGGGTGATTCTCGGGCGGCTGATCTGGGACAACCTGATCTACCGCGATCCCAAAAGCGGCGACTACAAACCCATGCTGGCCACCAGCTGGAAACAGGTCGACGACACCACCATCGACTTTGAGCTGCGCAAAGGCGTCAAATTTCACAACGGCGACGCCTTCAGCGCCGACGACGTGGTGTTCACCCTCAACTACGTGGTGTCGCCCGAAGCGAAAGTCGTTACCGTGCAAAACGTCGACTGGATCAGCAGCGCTGAAAAAACCGGTGACTACAGCGTCCGCCTTCATTTGAAAAAAGCGTTTCCTGCGGCACTGGAATACCTGTCCAACGCCGTACCGATGTACCCCAAAACGTATTTCGAAAAAGTCGGCCTGGCTGAATTCAGTCGTAAGCCGATTGGCACCGGTCCCTATAAAGCGGTGTCAGTCGTGGCGGGCGAAGGCGTGACCATGGCGCTCAATAAGGACTACTTCAAGGACAGCCCACAGGGCCAACCGCACATCGCGCATCTCACGTTTCGGGTTATCCCGGACGCAGAAACCCGTCTGGCCGAGCTGATGACCGGCGGTGTCGACTGGACCTGGCGCGTCGCCCCGGACCAGGCAGTCAACCTCAAGAGCATGCCGAACCTGACCGTGACCAGCGGCGAAACCATGCGCATCGGTTTCCTGATCCTCGATGCTCGTGGCACTTCGACTGAAAACTCACCGATGAAAAACCTTAAGGTGCGTCAGGCCATCAACCACGCCATCAACCGCGAGGCACTGGCCTCGCAGCTGGTGGGCGGCGAAGCCAAACCCTTGCAGGTCGCCTGCTATCCGGGGCAATTCGGTTGCGACACCACGGCGGCCACGGTCTACAACTATGACCCGGCCAAGGCCAAGGCGCTGCTCGCTGAAGCCGGTTATCCGAATGGCTTCGAGACAGAAATCTTCGCTTACCGCGACCGTGATTACGTAGAGGCGATCATCGGCAACCTGCGCGCCGTGGGCATCAACGCCAAGCTGCGCTACCTGAAATACGCAGCCCTGCGCGATCAGCAACGTGGCGGCAAGATACCGATGTCGTTCCAGGCCTGGGGTTCGTTCTCGATTCTCGACACCTCGGCGTCGGCTGGGACCTGGTTCAAAGGCAACCCGGACGACAACATCAAGGATCCGCAGGTCCAGGGCTGGTTGCAGACCGCCGACAACGCCCTCGATCCGCAAGTGCGCAAGAACAACTACCGCAAGGCGTTGCAGCGCATCAGCGAGCAGGCCTATTGGGCGCCGCTGTTCAACTACTCGATGAACTACGCCTATACCTCCGAGCTGGCGTTCACGCCCTACCCGGATGAGCTACCGCGTTTCGTTCTGTCCAGCTGGAAGTAATCGACAGGTGCCGTGACGCGCAGTCTTAGCCGCGCTACGGCAAGCCCCCACCTATCAGCCTATGGATACGAGGAAACTTGCCATGCTTGGATTCCTTCTGCGCCGTCTGGGTATCGCATTCTGCGTTGCAATTACCGTGTCGGTGATCAGTTTTTCTCTTTTGCATCTGTCCGGCGACCTGGCCACTGCCATTGGCGGGCCGGAGGCCAGCAGCGAACAAATCGAGCAGATCCGCGTGCAGTACGGTTTGGACAAACCGCTGCCGACCCAGTACTTCAACTGGCTGGGCGATTTGCTGCAGTTGGATCTGGGCAACTCTTTTTTCTTTCAGGAGTCGGTCTACAACCTGATCGTCAATCGCCTGCCCATCACCCTCAGCCTGGGGGCGATGGCATTGGGCATTGCCCTGCTGGTGGCGATTCCGCTTGGGGTGCTGGCCGCAGTCAAACGTGACACCTGGATTGACCGCCTGGCATTGAGCATTGCCGTACTGGGGCAGGCGATGCCAAGTTTCTGGTTTGCGCTGATGTTGATCGTGGTGTTCGCGGTGACGCTCAAGTGGCTGCCGGTGTCCGGCAACTCGACCCTGCTGCACTTCGTCATGCCGGCCATTGCCTTGGGCTACTACGCGACGCCGGCAATCATGCGCCTGACCCGCGCAGGCATGCTGGATGTGCTCAGTTCCGATTACATCCGCACCGCCCGCGCCAAGGGTCTGCGCCCTGCCCGCGTGTTGTTCAAGCATGCACTGCGCAACGCCTTGATTCCGGTCGTCGCGCTGGCGGCGGTGGAGTTCGGCTTCATGCTCGGCGGTTCGGTGGTGATCGAAACCGTGTTCTCCCTGCAAGGCATCGGACAGCTCGCCTGGGACGCCATCGCCCGGGACGACTTTCCGGTGGTACAGGCCGTGGTCCTGCTGATCGCGGTGATCTACATCATCCTCACCTTGCTGGCCGATGTGCTCAACGCACTGCTCGACCCGCGCATTCGCGTGCGCTAGGAGGCTTACATGAGCACCCCCACTACCCTCGCGATCAATGACTACCTGCCACCACCGAGCAGCCTGAGCCGAGTCCTTGGCAAGAGCTTTCGTCATCGTGGTTTCGCCATCGGCGCGGTGTTGTTGCTGATCATCTTCGCCGGTGCACTGTTCGCCCCGTGGCTGGCACCTTACGACCCTTATGCACAAGACGTGATGCTGCGCATGAAGCCGCCGGTATGGATGGCCCAGGGCACCTGGGAACACGTCCTCGGCACCGACAAGCTGGGCCGCGATTACCTGTCGCGACTGCTCTATGGCGCACGTATTTCGCTGTTCATCGGTATTTCCGCAGCGCTGATTTCCGGTTTCATCGGCACAGTGATGGGCCTGCTGGCCGGTTACTACGGCGGCAAGGTCGATGCACTCATCAGTTACTTGATCACAACCCGGTTGGCAATGCCGGTGGTGATGGTCGCGCTGGCCTCAGCCTCGCTGATGGGCGGCTCACTGAAAGTGGTCATCGTACTGCTCGGCTGCCTGTTATGGGATCGCTTCGCGGTGGTGGTCAGGGCCTCGGTGCAACAGATTCGCGATGCCGAATACATCGCTTCGGCCCAAGCCCTGGGCTGCTCGACGCTGCGCATTCTGGCCAGTGAAATCCTGCCCAACCTGATCGGCGCATTGATCGTGGTCGCCACTCTGGAAATGGCCCACGCGATCCTGCTGGAGTCGGCGCTGTCGTTCCTCGGGGTTGGCGTGCAACCGCCGACACCATCCTGGGGCTTGATGATCGCCGAAGGCAAACCCTACATGTTCTTTTCCCCATGGGTCATCGCCATTCCCGGCGTCGCCCTGATGGTTCTGGTACTGGGCATCAACCTGGTCGGCGACGGCCTGCGCGATCTGATCCTGTCCGACGGCCGTAATTGAAAGGAGTACCGGACATGGCACTACTCCATGTTGAAAACCTGCGCGTGGACATTCCCATGGGCAACAGTCCGACGCCGGATGACATGCTGCATGCCGTGCGCGGTCTGGACTTTGAAGTCGAGCGCGGTGAAATGTTGTGCATCGTCGGCGAATCCGGCTGCGGTAAATCCCTGACCTCGTTGGCGCTGATGGACCTGTTGCCACGCAAGGCTAAACGCACCGCATCCCGGCTGACCCTGGACGGCATCGACATACTCGGCCAGAGCGAGCGGTGCATGTGCGACCTGCGCGGCAACCGTCTGGCCATGATCTTCCAGGAACCGATGACCTCGTTGAACCCGGCCTACAGCATTGGCGATCAGCTCAGCGAAGTGCTGACTCAGCATCGCAAAGTGTCACGCAAGGATGCCCTGGTTCGCGCCGCGCAAATGCTGGAGAAAGTCGGCATCAGCAATGCGGCCGAGCGCTTGCGTCAGTATCCACATCAACTGTCTGGCGGGTTGCGTCAGAGGGTGATCATTGCCATGGCGTTGATGTGCGAACCGGACCTGATCATCGCCGATGAGCCAACCACGGCACTGGACGTGACCATTCAAGCGCAGATATTGCGCTTGATCCGCGACATTCAGAAAGAACTCGGCCTGGCGGTGATCTTCATCACCCACGACCTTGGGCTGGTGGCACGGATCGCCGATCGGGTCGCCGTGATGTACGCCGGGGAAATCGTCGAAACCGCCCCGGCCTTGCAACTGTTCGAGAACCCGCAGCATCCATACACCCGCGGTCTGCTGGCCAGTATTCCAATCCCTGGCCGGACCAAGCCGGGTGAAGCGCTGGGCTCGATTCCAGGCCTGGTGCCAAGCCTGGTGGGCGAACAGCACGGTTGTGCGTTCCGCAATCGCTGCGGCCAGGCGATACCTGCCTGCGCACAACACATCCCCGAAGTCGAGCAGGACGGACACATGGCGCGCTGCCTTTTCGCCGCACCCGCCCCGGCACCGATCCGCCTTCAGGAGAGTGTGAGGTCATGAAAAAAGACATCGCTTTGGAGCTGTGCGACATCCGTCGCGAGTTCCGGATCAACAAGGGCTTTTTCAAACCCGCCGCCACCCTGAAGGCTGTCGACGGCGTGTCCCTGCGTCTGATGCGTGGCGAGACCCTCGGTCTGGTAGGCGAGTCCGGTTGTGGAAAAAGTACCCTGGCCAAGATGCTGCTCGGTCTGTTGCCGCCGACCAGCGGCGATGTGCTGGTCAATGGCAGACATCTGGCGGCGACTGATCGCAAGGAAATGTCCCGGCACATCCAGCCGATATTCCAGGACCCGTATTCGTCGCTGAATCCACGCAAGACACTGCGCGAAATCGTTACCCTGCCGCTGATCGTGCACGGCATCGGCACCGCCGCCGAGCGGCGCAAGCGGACCGAAGAGATGCTTGAGGTGGTCGGCCTGCCCAAGCGAGTCATCGACAGCTATCCGAGCCAACTGTCCGGCGGCCAGCGGCAACGGGTGGCGATTGCCCGGGCGTTGATCATGCGCCCTGACGTGTTGATCTGCGACGAACCCACCTCCGCGCTGGACGTTTCGGTGCAGGCGCAGATTCTCAACCTGTTGCAAGACCTCAAGCGCGAGCTCGGCCTGACCTATCTATTGATCAGCCATAACCTGGCGGTCATCGAACACCTCGCCGACAGGGTCGCGGTGATGTACCTGGGGCGCATCGTCGAAGAACGCACCCGCGAATCGTTGTTCGCTCACCCCGACCATCCTTATACCCGCGCCTTGCTGGATTCGGTGCTCACGCCCGATCCGCGCCTGGGCATTCCCGATATCGGCCTGCACGGGACGTTTCCCAATCCGATGTCACCGCCGTCCGGCTGCGCGTTCCATCCCCGCTGCCCGAGCTGCTTCGCACCGTGCAAGACGGCCTACCCGGCCAATGATTCGATTATCGGGGGCAACGTGCGTTGCCACCTTCACGACCATCCTGCCCAAACATCGGAGCTTGCCCACTCATGAGTCGTTCATTGGCAATCAGCAACACCACGGAGCAATTCGACAACGGCGCATTTTTCAACCTGCTCGAACGTAGCGTCGCCTTGCACACCGAAAGCCAGGCAACGGACAGCCGGCCTGAGTTGTACCGCTATCTCAGTGACTTCATCACCCCGCATGTCGAGGCGATGGGCTTCAGCGTCAAGATCTACGACAACCCGGTGGCAGAGCGCGGGCCCTTCCTGATCGCCACACGCATTGAGCATCCGGAGCTGCCGACCGTTCTCAGTTACGGCCACGGTGATGTGGTGCGTGGCTATGAAGCGCAATGGCGTGAAGGTCTGTCGCCGTGGCAGGTCACGGTCGAAGGCGATCGCTGGTACGGGCGTGGCACGGCCGATAACAAAGGCCAGCACCTGATCAACCTGACCGCGCTGGAGCAAACACTCAAGGCTCGCGACGGCAAACTGGGTTTCAACGTCAAACTGCTGCTGGAAATGGGCGAAGAAGAAGGCTCGCCGGGCTTGAATGCATTCTGTGCAGCGCACAGTGAAGAACTCGCGGCGGATATTTTCATCGCCTCGGACGGCCCGCGCCTGGCGGCATCACGACCGACGATTTTTCTCGGCTCACGCGGGGTGTTCAACTTCGAGCTGGCGGTCCATTTACGCGAAGGTGCGCATCACTCAGGCAACTGGGGCGGGCTGCTGGCCAACCCCGGCATCATTCTGGCCAATGCGATCGCGAGCATGGTCGATGAACACGGTCGGGTGAAAGTGGCGGGGCTGATGCCCGAGACACTGCCGGAGCCGGTTCGGCAGGCACTGGCCGATATTGACGTTGGTGGCGGACCGGGCGATCCGGAAATCGACGCCAACTGGGGTCATCCGGAGCTCTCGCTGAGCGAAAAGGTGTTCGGCTGGAACACCCTCGACGTCATCGCCTTCAAGACCGGCAACCCGGACGCCCCTGTGCATGCGATCCCTGGCAAGGCCAACGCCCACTGCCATATCCGCTTCGTGGTGAACAGCGACTACACAACCTTTATTCCGGCGGTTCGCACCCACCTGGATGCCCATGGTTTCAGCAATGTAGAGGTCAGGCAAAGCCGTATCGATGTGATGCATGCCACTCGGCTGGACCCGCAAAGCCCATGGGTCGATTGGGCGCTCAGTTCCTTGGCACAGACCACCGGCAAAAAACCTGCGCTGCTGCCAAACCTCGGTGGCTCGCTGCCCAACGATGTGTTCGCGGACGTGCTCGGCCTGCCAACATTGTGGGTGCCGCACTCGTACCCGGCATGCTCACAACATGCGCCGAACGAACACCTGCTGGCACCAGTGGTCAAGGAAAGCCTGCAGATCATGGCCGGGCTGTTCTGGGACCTGGGCAACGACGCGGCACGCCTGACTCAGGAACATCTGGCACGGGAGCAGGCGCAATGAGCGCCTCTCCACAACAGGCGCTGGACTGGCTAGCTGATCAGCGCCAAGCCATGGAAGCGCTGCTACAGCGTATCGTCGACACCGACTCCAACAGCTATGACAAAGCGGGCGTCGACGCGGTGGGCGCACTGCTCGCTGCTGAGCTGGAAGCCGACGGCATCCTGCTCAAGCGCATGCCGGTCGATGGTTTTGGCGACGTGATACTCGCCGAGGTGCCAGGCGAATCTGGCAAACCGGTGCTGTTACTGGGCCATCGAGACACGGTATTCCCCAAAGGCACCACCACGACGCGCGGCTACAGCCGCGACGCCAACCTCGCCTATGGCCCCGGCGTCGCCGACATGAAAGGCGGCCTGGTGCTCAATTGCTTCGCCCTCATGGCACTCAAGCGCGCCGGTCAGTTGCCCTATCCGGTGCAGGTTCTGTACACCGGTGACGAAGAAATCGGCTCCGGCAGCGCCAGGCCCCATATTGAACGCGCAGCCCGTGCCGCTCGCGCCGTGCTCAATACCGAACCCGGCCGGGCGAGCGGTAACGTGGTCAGCGCACGCAAAGGCGGTGCCACGCTGATCATCGAAGTCAGCGGCCGCGCGGCGCACGCTGGGGTCAACCACGCCGACGGAGCCAGCGCCATCGAGGCCCTGGCGCGCAAGATCGTCAAGCTCCATGCCTTGACCGACTACTCGGCAGGTATCACCACCAACGTTGGCCTGATATCCGGTGGCACGTCCAGCAACACCGTTGCGCCTAGCGCCTCCGCTCGGCTGGACGTGCGCTTCATCGAACTCAAGCACTGGGATCAGATCCTGACCGCCATCCTGGCCATCGTCGCAGAGGAAGAACTGATCGGTACCAGCGCTATCCTCAAGGAAGCGACGACCTTTCTACCGATGGAAGCCCATCACAGCGAGCGGCTGCTGAACATCTACCAACAAAAGGCGCTGGCGCTGGGTTTCAGCGTCGAAGGCGAGTTCACCGGCGGTTGCGCCGACTCGGGATTCACCGCCAGCCTGGGCATTCCAACCCTGTGTGGCCTCGGGCCGGTGGGTGGCAAGGTCCACACCGATCGCGAATACCTGGAACTGGACACGCTGGTGCCTCGCGCCCAAGCCTTGGTGGCGACTATTCTGGCGGTTGGCGAGAGCTGTTGAGATAACGGGGCGTCGAGATCAAAGTCCAAAGCAAGAACAAGAGCAGGACACACGTCCAGCCTCTATGTAGCTGAACCACCGCTATCGCGAGCAGGCTCGCTCCCACATGGGCTCGCGGGTGTTCACAGCATCTGCACACGACACAAAAAACTGTGGGAGCGAGCCTGCTCGCGATGAGGCCAGCAAGCCCAACATCCATGTGACTCAACCACCGCTATCGCGAGCAGGCTCGCGCCCACATGAACTCGCGGGTGTTCACAGCATCTGCACACGACACAAAAAACTGTGGGAGCGAGCCTGCTCGCGATGAGGCCAGCAAGCCCAACATCCATGTGACTCAACCACCGCTATCGCGAGCAGGCTCGCTCCCACATGGACTCACGGGTGTTCACAGCATCTGCACACGACACAAAAAACTGTGGGAGCGAGCCTGCTCGCGATGAGGCCAGCAAGCCCAACATCCATGTGACTCAACCACCGCTATCGCGAGCAGGCTCGCTCCCACATGGAATCGCGGGTGTTCACAGCATCTGCACACGACACAAAAAACTGTGGGAGCGAGCCTGCTCGCGATGAGGCCAGCAAGCCCAACATCCATGTGACTCAACCACCGCTATCGCGAGCAGGCTGAACTGGCCTAATGATTTTGGACACTTCAATCGGGCGCTATGATGGCGCCCAAATCTGAGGTGTTTGGCTATGCGTAAATCTTATTCCAGTGAGTTCAAGCTCAAGGCTGCCAGCATGGTGCTGGACGAAGGCCAGTCAGTTCCTGAGGTCTGTGCCAGTCTGGATATTGGCCCTACTGCCTTGCGCCGTTGGGTCGACCAGGTTCGCAAAGAGCGCTTGGGGTCGACCCCGGAAGGGGCCAAGGCGATTACCGCCGATCAGCGAGAGATCCAGCAGCTCAAAGCGCTGCTCAGGCAAAAAGACCTGGACATTGAAATCCTAAAAAAGGCCAGTGCTCTCCTGCTTTTGGACTCCAAAGATCATTCTCGTTGATCAACGAGCTGGACGAGCAGTACGGCGTTAACAATTGCTGCCGGGCGTTTGGAGTCAACCGCAGCAGCTTTTACGCCTGGCGTCAGCGCCAAGGCAAGGTGAAGCCTGAGCGGGAGAAACTGAAAGCCGTGCTGATCGAACATCACAAGGAATCCAGAGCGTCCGCAGGGTCTCGTACTCTTTCCAAGGAGCTGCAAGCCAAGGGGCATCGCGTTGGGCGCCATATGGCTCGCAGTTTGATGCGCGAAGCCGGTGTTGCCAGTCATCAGCGGCGTCGGCACAAGTACAAGTCTTGCGGCGTGGAAGCGCTGGTGGCGCCGCATGTGCTCAAACGCAAGTTTGATGTCACTGCGATCAACCAAGTGTGGTGCGGCGATGTCACGTACATCAAGGTCGGCAGACGCTGGATGTATTTCGCAGCGGTTTTGGATCTATTTGCTCGTCGGATCGTGGGATGGTCATTTTCAATGATTTCCGACGCCGCTCTGACCTGCGAAGCGTTGCGGATGGCGGTTCAATTGCGAGGGCGCCCAAAAGAGGTGTTGTTTCATTCTGATCAAGGTTGCCAATACACCAGCCACAAATTCAGGAATGAGGTGCGCAAACAAGGGCTTCTGCAAAGCATGAGTCGCAAAGGTGAGTGCTGGGACAATGCCCCGATGGAGCGTTTCTTTGGCAGCCTGAAGTCAGAGTGGGTGCCCGAAGCGGGCTACAGTTCGGAGCATGAAGCCCGCGTGGATGTGCAACGCTATGTGATGCGATACAACAACGTCAGGCTCCATAGCTACAACGATTACCGGTCGCCGGTAGCTATGGAGAAACTGGCGGCGTGAAACCTTAACTGGTGTCCAGAATTACTTGACCAGTTCAGGCTCGCTCCCACATGGACTCACGGGTGTTCACAGCATCTGCACACGACACAAAAACCTGTGGGAGCGAGCCTGCTCGCGATGAGGCCAGTAAGCCCAACATCCATGTGACTCAACCATCGCTATCGCGAGCAGGCTCGCTCCCACATGGACTCGCGGGTGTTCACAGCATCTGCACACGACACAAAAAACTGTGGGAGCGAGCTTGCTCGCGATGAGGCGAGCAAGCCCAACATTCATGTGACTCAACCACCGCTATCGCGAGCAAGCTCGCTCCCACATGGACTCGCGGGTGTTCACAGCATCTGCACACGACACAAAAAACTGTGGGAGCGAGCTTGCTCGCGATGAGGCCAGCAAGCCCAACATCCATGTGACTCAACCACCGCTATCGCGAGCAGGCTCGCGCCCACATGGACTCGCGGGTGTTCACAGCATCTGCACACGACACAAAAACCTGTGGGAGCGAGCCTGCTCGCGATGAGGCCAGCAAGCCCAACATCCATGTGACTCAACCACCGCTATCGCGAGCAAGCTCGCTCCCACATGGACTCGCGGGTGTTCACAGCATCTGCACACGACACAAAAACCTGTGGGAGCGAGCTTGCTCGCGATGAGGCCAGCAAGCCCAACATCCATGTGACTCAACTACCGCTATCGCGAGCAGGCTCGCGCCCACAGGATGAAGCTGGTTTCAAGCGTCCCATGGGGCCACGGCGTCAACGTCAATGGCGTAGCGTTCAATGGCCTGGGCACAGACACTGGCGTCCAGCCGCCCCTCGTGTACCAGTGAGGTCAGCGCACTCAAGACAATCTGGTGGCGGTCCACTTCGAAGAACCTGCGCAACTGGTGGCGGGTATCGCTGCGGCCAAACCCGTCGGTGCCGAGCACGGTGTAACGGGCATCGAGATAACTGGCGATCAACTGGGGCAAGGCACGCACGTAATCGGTACAGGCAATGATCGGTGCCGAGTCGTCGAGGCATTCTTGAACATGACTGCATTTGGCCGGTTGTCCGGGATGCAGGCGATTCCAGCGCTCCACTTCCCGTGCATCCCGGGCCAGCTCGGTGAAGCTGGTGACGCTCCAGACCTGGCTGTCGATGCTCCAATCGTCGGCCAGCAACTCGGCGGCGGCAATGACTTCGCGCAGGACAGTGCCGGAGCCCAGCAACTGCACGGTGCCGCGCGCATTCGTCATTTCATGCCGGGCAAATGCATACATGCCCTTGATGATCGCCTGCTCGACACCCTCGGGAAGGTTGGGCTGCGGGTAGTTCTCGTTCATCAAGGTGACGTAGTAAAACTCGTCGACCTGGCGCTCCAGCATCTGGCGCATGCCGTGATCCAGAATCACCGCAAACTCACCGGCGAACGCGGGATCGTAGGCACGACAGTTGGGCACCATCGACGCCATCACGTGACTGTTGCCGTCCTGGTGCTGCAAGCCTTCGCCGCCCAGGGTCGTGCGCCCCGCCGTCGCGCCGAGCAGGAACCCGCGAGCCCGCTGATCCGCCGCGGCCCAGATCAGGTCGCCGATGCGCTGGAAGCCGAACATCGAGTAATAGATGTAGAACGGCAACATCGGCAGGCCATGCACCGAGTAGCTGGTCGCGGCAGCCACCCAGGAACTGATGGCGCCGGCCTCGCTGATGCCCTCTTCGAGAATCTGCCCGTCCAGGGCTTCTCGATAACTCAGGATCGAACCGATGTCCTCCGGCTCATAACGCTGCCCCACGCTGGAGTAGATGCCGATCTGCTTGAACAGGCTGGCCATGCCGAAGGTACGCGCTTCATCCGCCACGATCGGTACGATTCGCGGCCCCAGTCGCTTGTCCCGCAGCAAACCGCTGAGCATGCGCACAAAGGCCATGGTGGTGGACATTTCCTTGCCTTCGGCGGCGATGGCAAACCCGGCGTAGCTGGCTACATCGGGCACGGCCAATGACTCGCAAGTCGAAGACCGCGTAGGCAGGTAACCGCCCAACGCACGGCGGCGTTCATGCAGGTAGCGCATTTCTGCACTGTCGTCGCCCGGCTTGAAGAAGCTCAGCGAGATGGCCTGTTCATCGGTCAACGGCAGGTTGAAACGGTTGCGGAATGCGATCAACGCCTCATTATCGAGTTTCTTCTGCTGATGCACGGTCATCTTGCCCTGCCCGGCGTCGCCCATGCCGAAGCCCTTCTTGGTCTGGGCCAGGATGACCGTAGGCTTCTTGCCTTCGAGCATTGCGCTTTGATACGCGGCAAAGATTTTCACCAGGTCATGACCACCGCGCTTGAGGCGGTCGATCTGCTCGTCGGTCAGGCCTTGGGCCAGATGCGCCAGGGCTTCGTCCTGGCCGAAGAAATGCTCGCGGTTGAAGCGCCCATCCTTGGCCGCGAACGTCTGGAACTGGCCATCGACCGTAGCCGACAATGCCCGCACCAGCGCGCCCTCTTTATCCCGGGCAAACAATCCGTCCCAGTCGGAGCCCCAGACCAGTTTGATGACGTTCCAGCCGGCCCCGCCGAACAGCGACTCCAGCTCATCGATGATGCGACCATTGCCACGCACCGGACCGTCCAGGCGCTGAAGGTTGCAGTTGACCACCCACACCAGATTATCCAGCCCTTCACGCGCCGCCAGGGTCAGTGCCGACATGCTTTCCGGCTCATCCATTTCACCGTCGCCAAACACCCCCCAGACGGTTCGCCCCGAAGTGTTTTGCAAGCCGCGATGCTCCAGATAACGCATGAACCGCGCCTGGTAGATCGAGCTTATGGGACCGATGCCCATCGAGCCGGTCGGAAATTGCCAGAAGTCCGGCATCAACCACGGATGCGGGTAACTCGACAAACCCCGAGCGCCATTGGCACGTGCGCTGATCTCTTGCCGATAATGTCGTAGATCCTGTTCCTCCAGGCGCCCTTCCAGAAAGGCCCGCGCATAAACGCCCGGTGCCGAGTGTGGCTGGTAAAACACCAGATCACCGCCATGAGTGTCGGTGCGTGCCTTGAAAAAATGGTTGAAACCCACTTCAAACAAATCGGCGGCGCTGGCGTAACTGGCGATGTGACCACCCAGTTCCCCATAGGCCTGGTTGGCCCTGGCGACCATGACCAGCGCGTTCCAGCGCATGATCGACGCCAGTCGCTCTTCCAGCGCCAGGTCGCCTGGAAACACCGGCTGCTGCTCGACGCTGATCGTATTGATATAGGGCGTGCCGTGGCTGGGACGCCAACCGATCTCGGAAGTGCTCGCCACGGTCGCCAGCATGTCGAGGATCTGTTTTGCCCGGACCGTGCCACTGTGGGCGATGACGGACAGCAACGCCTCCTGCCATTCGGCTGTTTCCAGTGCATCTTCATCTGTCTGGCCCGGTAATTGGGTCTGGATATCGGACGGGCTCATGAGCAACTCCTGCAGGTGTCGGGTAACACTTCAAAGTGGTGCGAACGGTTCGCTCGGGCGAGGCTTTTCACCTGCTCTACCGCCGCAATGACCGAACGTTCGGCCGCCCCGTCCGATGCAATCGGGTAGATGCAGGGCTGACCGATGGAAAGGTCGTGCAATAAACGCTCATCCAGTTCACCGAGCACTACAAAACAGTAGTCCTCCGTGGCCATTCGCACTTCAGCGAGCTGGCCAGGCACCGTGTGCACAGCATCGACATGAATCAGCGCAACATTGTCAAAACAGCTGAAACCCTGATGGATCAAGTCAATATGATCGCTATCAAGCCCACACGCGATGACCACGATACGTGTGCAATTTGAAGGCTCGCGCATCCACTTCAGAGCGTGGGTACGACAGTCGGCAGCTTGGCTCATAGGCGTTGCCTTGGTTGCTTGAGGTGATTGATTCACAGGCGAATGGGCGCGGCACTGGCTAAATGACGCCGCGCGCCTGCAACACGCTTTTCGCCAGACTGCGGGTCGTCGAAAGCACGTGTTCTACCTGTTGATCCATCGCTGCGGTGGACGAGGCTATCGCTCCCAGTTCGATGACGCGCAACGTGTGACCGAGCACGGACCCCAGCCAGGTCAGGCCGGGTACCGCGCCGACTTCGACATCCAGCAAAAAACTGCTGTGGGAGACGGAACGCAACAATTGACTGGCATCACAGGTGGGGTTCCCAGCGGATTGCTCCGGACCAGATCCGACCCGCAGCCAGTCGAGCATCAACGCCTCGGATTGCTTGACGGCTAGATAAGCCACCTGGTCCCAGTCATCTATCGCCACGTGCAGCTTGTCGATCATGTATTTGGGAAACGCGGCGCTGGTAACGATGACCACTCCGGCATCCGCCGAAGGTTCCTTGATCCAGACTGCGGATTGCGATAACACATGCATGGCGGTACTCCCGGCGCGTGGTAGGAGCTGCTTGCTCCGGGCGGCGATGAGGCCGTGACATTCAACTTGGATGCCGACTCCCCCACCGCGTCCTGAGCAAACCCGCTTCTACAGGTCATTGGCGTTAATCAACCGTTGCGGAACAGGAAACTGTAGGCGTTCAGCGCAGGTGCCCCGCCCAGGTGTGCGTAAAGCACTTTCGAGCCTTCGGGGAATTCGCCACGGCGGACCATTTCAATCATCCCGTGCATGGATTTGCCTTCATACACGGGGTCGGTCAACACACCTTCCAGGCTGCCGCATAGACGAATGGCTTCCAGCGTACCTTCGTTGGGCAAACCATATTCCGGGTAGGCGAAGCGGGTATCGAGCACCACGTCGTCTTCGGTGATCTCGCGCCCCAGTTCCACCAGCTCAGCGGTGTGCCGGGCGATACGCAGTATCTGTGCCTTGGTTTGCGCTGGCTTGGCCGAGGCATCAATGCCGATAACCTTCTTCGAACGGCCGTCCGCGGCAAAACCGACGACCATGCCGGCCTGAGTACTGCCGGTCACGGAGCAGACCACGATGTAGTCGAACTTGAACCCCAGTTGTTTTTCCTGCTCCCGCACTTCCTCGGCAAAACCGACGAACCCGAGGCCCCCGTAGGGATGTTCGGAACAACCCGCCGGTATCGGGAACGGCTTGCCGCCCTGCTCCACCACGTCGCTCATGGCCTTCTCCCAGCTGGGCCGGATGCCGATGTCGAACCCGGCGGCGTCCAGTCGAACATCCGCGCCCATGATGCGAGACATCTCGATATTGCCAACGCGGTCATACACCGCATCGGAGTAGTTCACCCAGTTTTCCTGAACCAGCACGCACTTCATGCCCAGATGCGCAGCGACAGCGGCGACCTGACGGGTCTGGTTCGACTGGATCCCGCCGATGGACACCAGGGTGTCGCAACCCTGTTCGAGTGCTTCGGGAATCAGGTATTCGAGCTTGCGCGTCTTGTTGCCACCGAAGGCCAGGCCACTGTTGCAGTCTTCACGTTTGGCATACAGCTCGACCTTGCCGCCAAGGTGTTCGCTGAGACGTTTCAAGGGCGTGATGGGAGAAGGACCGAAGGTCAGCGGATAACGTTTGAAACGATTCAGGTTCATGACTCTGCTCCTTGTTTATTGAATATCCAAGCGCCAGACCGAAAGGCAAAAGGCTGCGTTCCAGGTTCTTTCAGAGGGGCTTCGACACGTTCAATATTAAGAACAAAGCCAAAAATATGTGTTGCAAGTTTCAATCAATTGAAGAAACATAAATTATCAGTTAATACTTAAAACGTATTTTTATTGTGTAGAAACCAACATGAACGCAACAAATCATCACAGGAAACCCGCCACCCCAGGTGCGGAGCCGCACCCGCTGGACCGGACCGACCGCGCCATTCTCAAGACCCTGCAGCGAGACGCCTCTATCTCTAATGTGGCGCTCGCCGAGAAGGTGAAACTGAGCGCGCCGGCCTGCCTGCGACGCGTCGAACGCCTCAAGCAGGCGGGCCTGATCAAGGGCATTGTCGCGTTGCTGGACAATCAAGCGCTCGATGCAGGGATGGTGGTGTTGATCGGCGTGGTGCTGGACCGCTCGACGCCGGAATCCTTCGCCGCCTTCGAAGCCGCGGCGCAAAAGGTGTTCGGCTGCATGGAATGCCATGTGGTGACGGGGGAATTCGACTACTTCATGTTGATACGAACCAAGGACAGCAACAGTTTCAACCGGCTCCACGCGGAGCAATTGCTTTACCTGCCCGGGGTTCGTCAGATTCGCTCGTTCATGGGGTTGCGCCAGGTCTTGTCGACAACCCACATCCCCCTTTGAAGCTCAATTTAAATTGATGCAGATCAAACCTGGCACTTCGATGTGCTGTACGTTAAAAACCAGAACCCGCTAATCAGTACCGGAGATTCTCCATGTTCTGGTTTCGCCATCGTCAACCAGCGTTACTACGCCTCGCCATCGTGCTGTGGGTGTTAGCGTTTGGTCTCGCGGCGGCCCAGGGGTGTCTGGTTCAGCCCAGCCACAATCCGGCGACAACTCATGCCTCGTTGAACACCGCGCAAGATGACGATGGCCACGAAGCCCATGCCGTCGGTTGCCTTCAGCACTGCGCCGATGCAGCGATAGCGGTAAGCCCTTCGCTCCCTTTTCAAATACTTGATCTGTTCAGTTGGCCCCTTCTGTTCCTGATCCCTGCGCTGCTGATTTTTTATCCCGCCACCCCCTCCGCTTTTGCCTTTCTTGCATTACGGCGTCCTGTACCCGCCAGCCCGCCTGTCCGTCTGATTTTCGTGCGCTTGAACGATTAATCCGACCCTCTGCGCGCCGATCTGCGCCGCACTGTCTGACTGCGCCAGCCCGGCGCGGCTCGGTATTACCTGAGTTGTCCTCATCCTTTGGAGATTGCCATGCATGCCTCATTGAAACTTATCCTCGCCACCCTGCTCGTGAGCAGCCCACTCATGGCCTCGGCGGTCGAGCAGACGCCGACCGCGCCCGCCCAGACAAGCGAAGCCACTGAGGCAACGCGAAACAATGTCATGACCGAGCATATGCAGAAAATGCAGGCTGCCTACGACAAGGCAGCCGCCGCCAAGACCCCTGCCGAGCGCCGCGCCGCCATGCAGGAGAGCATGAAGACGATGAAGGACAGCATGGCCATGCTGCATGAGAACTGTAATGGCATGGGCATGGGCATGGGCATGGGCATGGGCATGGGCAAAGCCGGTAGTCAGGACGGCATGGGGAGGGGAATGATGAACATGATGATGAAAATGATGGATCAGCAATCGAGCATGATGAAAATGCCGATGGGTAAGTGACGCGCACAAGCCTGTAGACGATGCATGTCGGTTTACCTTTGCCAATACGCCAAGGGTAAACCGACGCCCATCGACCAAACGACGTATCACCCACAGCGCGTTTCTCGGGAGTACAGAACCATGACGGACTCACCACCTTCTGCTGACACCTCTCCAACATTCTGGAGGAGCAGACCTGGCATAGCGCTCGGTATGTTGCTGGTGATCGTGCTGTTCTATCTGGCAAGAGAACACTACGGCCATGTGCTGGGTTTACTGCCTTACATGATTTTGCTGCTGTGCCCGCTGATGCATGTTTTCGGACATCACCATGGTGGCCACAATCATCACGGCGACACCTCAACCTCAATCAAGGATGCGAACAGGAGGTAGCTCATGAACACCCCTGAGGTTGCTCCAGAGCACGGCCCGATGCAGAACACTGGCCCCCAACTCATCGGCGCCCATGATCCGGTATGTGGCATGCCCGTCAGTCACGACAGCCCGTTCAGCACGGAATATGAGGGGCAGAACTACCGGTTCTGCAGTCAGAAATGCCAAGCGACCTTCCGGGCAGCGCCCGAGCGTTATCGAATAGCTCAAGTGAATATCGAACACGTCCACCAGGCAGCAGCAGAACCGTTAACGGATGCCGCTGAATACACATGCCCCATGCATCCGGAAATTCGACAGATCGGCCCCGGCGTCTGCCCCAAGTGCGGCATGACCTTGGAGCCGGTGATTCCCGAACTGGAGGAAGAGGAGAACCCGGAACTCAAGGACCTCACCCAGCGCTTTTGGTGGACATTGCCACTGACAATAATCGTCACCGTCTTGGCCATGGGCGGCCATGCCTTGGTGCTGTTTCACGGCCCCACGCAAAACTGGATCGAGTTCGGACTGGCCGCCCCCGTGGTGCTTTGGGCGGGCTGGCCGTTTTACGTGCGCGGTGTGCGCTCGGTGATTCAGCGAAGTCCGAACATGTGGACGCTGATCGCCCTCGGCACGGCGGCGGCCTTCCTTTACAGCGTCGTGGCCGCCCTGGCCCCCGAGGTATTCCCCAGCAACTTCATGATGGACGGCCGCATCGGGGTGTACTTCGAAGCGGCGGCGGTGATCATCTCACTGACCCTTCTCGGCCAGATGCTCGAGCTCAGGGCTCGCTCGCAAACCTCGGCTGCCATCAAGTCGCTGCTTGGACTGGCGCCAAAGACTGCCCGCCGGATCAATGCCGACGGCACGGAAGAAGACATCCCACTGACGCACGTACACAGTGGCGACACATTACGTGTGCGCCCAGGCGAAAAAGTGCCTGTCGATGGCCAGGTGTTGCAAGGCGAAAGCGCTGTGGATGAGTCGATGCTTACCGGCGAACCCATACCGATAATGAAGCGGGCCGGCGACGCGCTGATCGGCGCCACCCTCAACATCCACGGCAGTCTGGTGATGCAGGCACAGAAGATAGGGTCGGCGACCCTGCTCGCACAGATTGTGCAGATGGTGGTGCAGGCACAACGCTCAAAAGCGCCGATGCAACGGCTGGCAGACGTGATTGCCAGCTACTTCGTGATGGTGGTGATTAGTATCGCCGCGCTGACTCTTCTCGGTTGGGGGCTGTGGGGGCCCGAGCCGAGTTGGGTGTTCGGGCTGATCAACGCTGTCGCGGTCATGATCATCGCGTGCCCGTGCGCCCTTGGCCTGGCGACACCGATGTCCGTCATGGTCGCCACCGGGAAAGCCGCTGGCAGCGGCGTATTGTTTCGCGATGCCGCGTCCATCGAAAACCTGCGCAAGATAGACACCCTGATAGTCGACAAAACCGGCACCCTCACTGAGGGTCGACCAGCGTTCCACAGCGTCGAAGCCGTATCCGGTTTTACTCAGGATGAAGTGCTGCGCCTGGCCGCCAGCCTGGATCAGGGCAGTGAGCATCCATTGGCCCACGCCATCGTCGAACAGGCTCGTGCCGCTGGGCTGCAACTGGCAACACCTGAAACCTTCGAGTCAGCCTCGGGCATTGGTGTAAGTGGTCAGGTCGAGGGGCGGCGCCTGATGCTGGGCAATACCGCGTTGATGCAGGAGGCGGGCGTTTCCACCGAGAGTTTGCACGTGCATGCCGAAAAGCTGCGCGACGACGGTACGAGCATCATGTACCTGGCAGTCAATGGTGCCCTGGCGGGTTTGCTGGCGGTTGCCGACCCCATCAAACCCACCACGAAGCTGGCCGTCGAGCGTTTGCAGGCGGATGGCGTCAAGGTCATCATGGCCACGGGTGACGGTCTTACGACGGCTCGCTCGGTCGCTCGCCAGTTGGGCATCGAGGAGGTGCATGGCGAGGTCAAGCCGCAAGATAAAGAACGTCTGGTGGCCGCTCTGCAACAAGCCGGACACCGCGTGGCGATGGCCGGCGACGGCATCAATGACGCCCCCGCATTGGCTCGCGCGGATGTCGGTATCGCCATGGGCACTGGCACTGACGTGGCGATGAACAGCGCTCAGGTCACCCTGGTGAAGGGCGATCTGCTCGGTATCCTGCGTGCCCGCAGCCTGTCAGTAGCAACGGTGAGAAACATGCACCAGAACCTGACCTTCGCCTTCCTTTACAACGCCATGGGCATCCCACTCGCCGCCGGCTTGTTCTTCCCGCTTACCGGCCACCTCCTGTCACCACTCGTTGCCGCACTGGCCATGAGCGTGAGCTCGGCGTCGGTGGTATTCAACGCCTTGCGTCTGCGGCAGGCTTCCATTGATTGAGTGAAAGCACCCCCTTGACCTTGCCATGGCGGCAAGGTTGAGGATAAGCCAACGTCGCAGAAAAGCCTCATGCGTCTGTCTTTCCATGATCACTTTTTGTGAGGAGTCACCGATGAAGACTGTAGAACTGCAAGTCCAAGGCATGAGCTGTGGTTCATGCGTCAAGCATGTCACCGAAGCGCTGCGCCCACTTGAAGGCGTCAGTGACGTAACCGTGGATCTACAAGCCGGACGGGTGAAGGTCAGCGGCGTTTCGGACGGCCACGCGCTGCTTGCAGCCCTGGAGGACGCGGGCTACCCCGCACAGCTGGCGACAGTGGAAAGCGTAGCGAGCAAGAAAACCTCGGGGTGTGGCGGGAACGGCGGCGGGTGCTGCTGCCGGTAAGCGTTATTTTTAAATTATCGACTACTCCGGCAATCGCCCCTGGCCAGCCCCAGGCAAGCCATCCCGTTGCGCCTGGGCCATCAACCATTCGCAAAACAACTCCAGTTTCTTACTACGTTCCGGGCTCCGCTTCGCCACATAGCGATAGCTGCTCTGATGAAACCCGAACGGTGCCAGCAGACGGCCAAGGCGAATGTCGTCAGCCACCAGGTGCCAGGGGGCAACGCAGATCCCCAGCCCGGCAATCGCGGCTTCCAACGTGAAATAGTAATGCTCGTACTCCAAGCCGACCGGTGCACTGGCCTGATAGCCAATCGCATCTCCCCAGTTTGCCCAGGCATTCGGGCGCGTTTTGGTGTGCAGGAGTGGGTGCAGGAAAATCGAACTGAGTTCAGTCAACTGGATACGCGCGGATAACGCCGGTGACAGGACGATACCCAATCGCTCAGGGAATAACAGGAGGGTGTTTTCCTGACCATCGAGCCGACCCTGCTCAGCCGTGATCATCACGTCATACCGATCACGCCCCGGATCGCTCGTGTCGCCTGAAGAGCTCAAGCGAACCTTGATGTCCGGGTACTTCACATTGAAATCGAAAAGGCGGGGTATCAACCATTTGACCGTGAAGGTGCTGAAGCAGGACACGTCCAGAATCCCCGTCGCGGTATCCCTGATTCGGCCGACCGCGGCTTCGATCCTATCCAGTGCAGCCGTGAGATCCGGCAGAAGTTCTTTGCCGGCGGCGGTGAGTTGCGGTTTGTTCTTGGTGCCCTCGAACAGCTCGACCCCAAGACTCAACTCCAACTGGCGTACCTGGCGACTCACCGCCCCGGGCGTGACCGAAAGTTCATCGGCGGCAGACGTCATTCTTCCCAGCCGGGCGGCGGCCTCGAAGGAGCGCAGAGCATTCAATGGGGGGAGGCGACGTTTCATTAAGTGACTTTAACTCAATTACTTCGGGCCCATAAATCGTTTTCCTGGCACGCCTCGTTTTTGCAGAATCCCGCTGCACCAGCACATCCGGCTGCCTGTCCTGGATGCCGGAACGACAGGAGCCCCACCCAAAGCAATTGAGAGAGCCTCACATGCCATTCGTTCGCACAGCCGTCATCAAGGGCACCAGCCCGCAGCAACGCCAACACATCGTCGATGGCATCCATCAAGCGCTGGTCGAGAGCATCGGCATGCCCGAGGATGAACTGTTCAACCTGGTCACCGACTATGATCCGGAGCAGTTCTTCTACAGCCGCACCTTCAATGGCGTCGCTCGTTCAGACAAGCTCGTGGTGATTGAAATCACGCTGCGCAGGGGTCGCAGTGACGCCATGAAACGGGACCTGTACAAAAGAATCGCTGACCATCTCGGCGCTCAAGCGCAGGTTCGCCCGCAGGATATTTTCATCTTCATGCATGAGAACGACTATTCGGATTGGTCGGTGGGCCTGGGCAAGTTCGCAATGGCGTTGGTGCAGCAAACTGGCGATGCCGCTGTCGTGTAGGGGCCAGGTTTGCGTAGCCCTCTGAAGGACGCGACTGCCTCAGGGCTTGGCCGGTCAGGTATCCCGCTTGACGACCCGACGGTGACAATCTTGCGCAGCCAATACCCTGCCCGCCTTTGAACGGACCGTGATGGTCTCGACTGGCTCAGACAAGTCGTTATCCAGCAGCACCGAATAATGCTCGCCCTTGTTGAAGAGGAAGCGCTCTCCCCACTGGCGCATGCTCACCACGATGGGAAACACGGAGCGCCCCATCTCGGTGAGTACATATTCCTTGTAGGCGCTGCCGTCGGACGCCGGTTGGACTTCGAATATCCCCAACTCGACCAACATCTTGAGTTTTACCGCCAGGATGTTCTTGGCGAGGCCAAGGCGTTTCTGGAACTCGCTGAAGCGTCGAACATCATCGAAAGCGTCGCGGATGATCATCAGCGCCCAACGATCTCCGATGGCTTCAAGGGTCCGCGCCACGGGGCATTCGCTCTGCGCCAGCAGTGCCTGTCTGGCCATGATCTCCCCCTTACTGGGCGACTGGTTGATGAGGACGCTCTAGCGCCGGAAAAACTGGTTGCATATTAAAACCTGGTTTGTTAGAAAACAACGAATCGGTTTTGTTTTGAAACCAGTCTAAAGAAGACGCTTAAGCTGAGAGACCTTTGAACATGGACGTCGAAGCCGAAAGAACAGTAGGAGCCAGCACACCGCTCCCTCGGGTAGGTGCAGCCACCCTCAGCCGTCATCAGACATTTCTCTTCGCTATCACCTGCGCGATGGCTGTGGCCAATGTCTATTTCGCACAGCCGCTGCTGGAGTCGATGGCCACCAGCCTGTCGGTTCAACCCGGCACTGTCGGTGTGGTAGTCACGGCAACCCAGGTGGGTTATGCGCTGGGCCTGCTGTTCATCGTCCCCTTGGGCGATCTGCTGAATCGCAAGAAACTCATTCTGATGCAGCTGTTGCTGTCGGCCGTGGCCTTGTGCGCGGTAGGGCTGGCGCAAAGTTGGGGCATGCTGCTCGGTGCGATGGTACTGGTCGGCCTGACGGCCGTCGTGGTGCAGGCGTTGGTCGCCTACGCCGCCACACTGGCGAGCCCGGACCAGCGCGGCGAGACCATCGGCACCGTGACCAGCGGCGTGGTGCTGGGCATCCTCCTCGCCCGCTTCGTCTCTGGCGCAGTCGCCGACCTGGCCGGATGGCGGGGTGTCTACTTCGGGTCGGCAGTCTTGATGGTGGGCATGGCGTGGCTGCTGTACCGAACCATGCCGGCATCGACAACGCCGCCGACCAGGGGCAACTACTGGCAGTTGCTGCGCTCGGTGCTGGAACTGTATCTGACAGAGCGAACGCTGCGCATCAGAGGCACCTTTGCCTTGCTCATATTCGCGGCATTCAGCGTGCTGTGGACCGCCATGGTGCTGCCGCTGAGCGCGCCGCCACTGTCGCTTTCACATACCCAGATCGGCCTGTTCGGTCTGGCCGGAGTGGCGGGAGCCCTGGCCGCGGCACGCGCCGGGCGATTGGCCGACCAAGGGCTCGGCAACCGCACCACAGGCATTGCCCTAGGGATATTGACCTTGTCCTGGTTGCCCACCGCGTTGGTCGAAAGCTCGTTGCTGGGCATGGTGGTCGGGGTCGTCCTGCTGGACTTCGCCGTGCAAACCGTCCACGTGACCAATCAGAGCCTGATCTTCGCGGCGCGTCCCGATGCGCAAAGCCGCCTGGTGGGCACCTACATGTGCTTTTACTCAGTCGGCAGCGGCTTGGGCGCGATTGCTGCCACTTACACTTACGCACACTTCGGTTGGGTGAGCGTTTGCCTGTTGGGCGCAGCCATCAGTGGCATGGCCCTGTTGTATTGGTTGTACCTGCAACTGACTTCAGCGTGACAACGCTCCCCCTCATCAAGGCGACTCATCAATGAAACCATGGCACTTAGCGTTGGCTGTACTGATCACGGCAATCTGGGGAATCAATTTCTCGGTGATCAAACTGGGGCTGGCCACCGTGGATCCGTTCATTCTGGCGGGCATCCGCTTCAGCCTTTGTGCGCTTCCGGCGATCTTCTTCATCCGCAAGCCCGATGTGCCCTGGCGCTACCTCATCGGTTATGGACTGGTGTTCGGCATCGGCCTGTGGGGTGTGGTCAACCTGGGCATCAAGGCTGGACTCTCGGCAGGCATCGCTTCCCTGATCCTGCAATTCAGCGCGTTCTTTACCCTGCTGTTGGGCGGATGGGTGTTCAAGGAAGCACTGACACGCTTCCAGGTGCTGGGCATGCTGATCGCCTTCGGCGGGCTCTTGTGCATCATCATGATCAGCGACGGCTCGGTCAGCCTGCCGGGGGTGCTTCTGGTGCTGGCTGGCGCGGCCTCATGGAGCGTCGCCAACATCATCAACAAGAAGGCCAGCACTCGGGATGTCTTCGGGTTTCTGGTCTGGTCCAGCGCCTTCGCGCCGATCCCATTGTTCGCCCTCGACTATGCAATCAACGGCAGCGCCGGCTATAGCTCATTCATCCAGCAGGTAGACACGACCGCCGTGCTGTCGATTCTGTTCCAGGTCTACCCCAATACCGTGTTCGCCTATTGGATATGGAACTCGTTGCTCAAGACCTACCCGGTGTCCACAGTGGCGCCATTGTCGTTGCTGGTGCCGATTTTCGGGATGCTCGGCTCGGTCTTCGTCTTCCACGAGAGTGTGTCGTTGAACAAAGTGCTGGCGGTGGTGCTGATCGTGCTCGGCCTGGCCGTCGGCCTTTATGGGCAGCGTATGTTCAATGCCATCTTTGCCGTTCCGACCCCACGCTAATGCGACGAAACATAACTCGACGACCCAGACGTCGCCGGCAATGCATAAGTCGCCTTCATCCATTCGATCTCCGCCTGGGGCGCCCGACCGAACAGGCGCTTGAACTCACGACTGAATTGCGAGGCGCTTTCGTAGCCGACGTTGAACGCCGCCGTCGAAGCGCTCATCGCGTTGCGCAGCATCAGCAGCCTCGCTTGATGCAGGCGCGTCGACTTCAAGTACTGCATGGGTGAGGCGTCCGTCACGTTGCGAAAGTGCAGGTAAAAGGTGGGCACGCTCATGTTGGCTTCCCGGGCAAGCGTCTCGACACTGAGACGTTCCGCGTAGCAGCTGTGGATTTTCCGGATCGCGCGGGTGATCTGGCCGAAGTGCCCTTGGCGACTCAACGCGGCGCGCATCGAGCCACCTTGCTCGCCGGTCAGGATACGGTAGTAGATCTCCCGTATCAGCGACGGCCCGAGTATCTGCGCTTCGCCCGGATAGCTCATGGCTTCAAGAAAGCGCAGCGTCGAGGCACACAACTGATCGTCCATAGGCGAGGCGTACATGCCCTTGGGCGGGGCATCGCTTGGACCGAGGGCTTCGTCGACCTGCAGCATCAACTCGCTGGCCAACTGCAAGTCGAGGCGCATGTAGACCGCCAGCATCGGCTCCGAAGCGCTGGCGTCGGTTTCCATGGTAAACGGCACGGGGACCGACACCACCAGGTAGTGCTGGGCGTCGTAGACGTAAACGTCATCGCCCAGATAACCGCGCTTGCGGCCCTGGCACAGGATCACGATACCGGGGTCATACAACACCGGCGTGCGCGCCAGCGGGCGGTTCGAGCGCAGGAAACGGATGTCCTCCAGCGCGCTGAGATTGTAGCCCTCGACCGGCGCCAGTTTCTCCATCAACTGCACCATCCGCGAAGTGCGTGAGTCGGCCTCAGTCATCGACATCCTCCTGCTTGCCGGTCAACCGTCGGTCGAACGGGTGAGCGCTTCCCATTGATCAATCTCGTTGGCCGCATGGCTCAACTTGGCCCGCACCAGGCTGAGCGCATCGTTGCCCAACAACAGGTGTGCAGGTGGCGTCGGGCTGGCAATTACTTGCAGCATCGCTTGCGCAGCCTTCCGCGGATCGCCGAGCTGCTTACCGCTTTTCTCCTCGCGCGCCTTGCGTACCGGATCGAAACTGGCGTCGTAGTCGGCAATGCTACGCGCCGTGCGGCGCATCGAACGACCTGCCCAATCCGTTCGAAACGAGCCGGGCGCGACGGCTGTGACGAAGATGTTGAACGGTCGCAGTTCCTGGCTCAGCGTATCGGAGATGCCTTCTAGGGCGAACTTGCTTCCGCAGTAGTAAGCGATTCCCGGCATCGTGATAGTGCCACCCATGGAAGTGATATTGAGGATATGACCGGCACGCCGCGTGCGGAAATAAGGCAGGAAGGCCTTGATCACCGCCACTGCGCCGAACACATTGACGTCGAACTGACGCCGCATCTCCTCCAGCGGCGACTCTTCGAGAATGCCTTCATGCCCGTAGCCGGCATTGTTGACCAACACATCGACCGGACCATGAGCGGCCTCCGTCGCCGCGACAACGCTGTCGATCCGGTCGAAGTCCGTGACATCCAGGATGACGCCGTGGGCACGATCCGCTGAAAGCGCTTCAAAGGCCTGCAAGGCCGCCTCACTGCGCACGGTTCCGATGACCCGGTGACCCGCTGCAAGTGCCTCCCGGGCCAAGGCGTTGCCAAAGCCACTGCTCACGCCCGTGATGAATAGGGTTTTACTGCTGTGCATGGCGAGCTCCAATCGATAGGTACGGGGTTATGGTAGCTATCGAGAAATGGGGCACCTATGCCGGTTTGCCTGGGAGCCTTGCCTATTTCTATCGAGGCCCGGATTTAAAGTACGGGCGTCAAATACCAGGCCCGCTCACGTGGGCCGACAACCGTGCCAAGCGATCCCAACCCTCTGTGCTGATCCCCGAGCAATTACTCAATAACAACCTCTCCAGCGGCAACCGCTCCAGCACCGGCACCATGGCGGTCGTGAGCTGCGATTCCCCCGGCCCCGCCGCAAGGGTCAGGTCCCGCAACGGCAGCCCCGCAAGATGAGCGACGCCGGCGTCGGTCAGCCACGGGCTTTCGTACAAGCCGAGGCGCTTCAGCGGCAAGTTGCCCAGGCAGGCCAGGTCGGCATCGCGCAGGTCCAGGCCGCTGATTTCCAACTGCTCCAACGGCAGGCCCAACTCGGTCAGTTTGCGCAATGTCTTGCCATCCATGCCCTGACAGAAACTGAGATTCAGCCGCTTCAGCGGCAGGCCGGCCAGTTGTTTCAGCATCTTCCAGCTCACCTCGTTCAACGACAGGTCCAGCGATTCCAGGCCGAGCCCCTCCAGATCACGCAATGTCTGCGCGTCGATGCCTTGCACATCGGAAAGCCCCAGGTGCTTGAGCGGAAACCCGTGCAGCACGTCCAGACGCTCGATCACCTGGCGTGAGCATTTGAGATCCAGATCGGCAAGCGGCATGCCTTCGAGTCCCTCGAAGTCGTCCTCGCAGAGGTACGCGGAATGCAACGAAAGCCGTTCGATCGGCAACCCGCGAATGGCGTCAAGCAGGGTGTCCGAGGCGTAGCAGTCATCGAGACTCAGCGAGCGCAAGGCCGTCATATCGGCAAGCCAGGAAGGATCCCGTAAGATGGCGCCGCTTGAGCTGATGGTCAGTTGTTCGAGTGGATGCGTGCACAAGTGCCGCATTCCCGCTGAAGTCAGCTCTCCGGCGCGTTTCAAGGTGAGTGAGCGCAACCTGAATGACGACAGCGCCCGAAGGCCGTCGTCCGTGAGGTCATCGCAACGGTTCAACGACAACTCTTGCAGCCTGCTGCTGCCCAGTTGCCGGAGGAAACTGTCGTCGAAGTCTTCACCATAGGTGTCCAACTTGAGGCAGCGCAGGCGTTCGAGTGACGGCAGACTGGTCGCGTCATCGTCGCGGGAAAAGCTGCTGATCTCCAGATGTTCCAGGGCAACACCCGGCAAACGCCGCCATATATCCGGACCGCAACGGAACCTCGGGCCGTTGAGTATCAGCGTGCGCAACGGCAGCCCGGCCAATGCATCAAGCCAATGCGACTCGGCATCGTCCAGCTCCACATGGTCCACCGGCAGTCCGCGAAGCTGCGGCAACAAGGGACCGGGACGATTCCTGTGGGGTGTGGTGTTCAACTGGGCAATCACGGCCATGGCGGCCGGATCGCAGAGGCCAGCGGCAACGCGCAACCCCTCCAGCGAAACCTCCGCCGTATCAAGCAGGACGCGATAAAGCGCGGCACGCGCGGCAATGTCATCGGGTGCGGTGGCGAGTTGGGCGATCAGGGCACTGCGGTTGGAGGTCTGCACGGTCTATGCGTCCGAAGTGAGCAGGTTGCGTATGCTGCCGCAAAAAACGGGTTTGATCATCGACCAAACCCAAACTTTAAGTTTCTATCGAGGATCGACGGTGTCCAATGCCCGGTTTGCCAAGAGTTGGCCCAGTTCGATCAACTGCTGCAGCCCCAAGGCAAAATGTCGCCGAGAACCTTCCAGCTCGAACGCCAGGTCACCGGCCATGACATTGGCGGAAGCCAGGGTTTCGCTGAGGTTGGCCAACAGGCTTTCGGCATCGACGCCATCCACGATGGTGAAGAGCTGGTCGGGGGATGGTTTCTCGTCGGATTGGGCGGGTTTGGGGTTCAGGTAGGAATCGATGACGCGTTCGGCATTGGCATCGGCGGCGATGTCCAGGTGCAGCGGTGGGATGGGTGGGTCTGGGATGAGTTTGTCCATGGAGTGCTCCTAACGTAAGTGGAAGCCGCCACGTTCGCTGCTAAACGAGTGGGTGGCAGCCGTGCGCAGGTTAGCAGACCGGTACGTTAGGAAACCGGCGCACCCGAGGATGCCCTGCGCACAGCCGCCATGAAGATTCGGACGTAAAACTGCCCGCACTCATGGTGATTGCCATGCGCCTAACGTAACTTCCGAGCTGCTAAACCCGACCGCTGAATGGCAGCGGTGGACAGAGACTAGGCACCGGAAACGGCAGGCGCAAGGGGTTGGGATTTTCTAGGAAATGTCCTGCAAGTCAATGGGAAAGGTCTTTATACAAAGTGTTTCGTTCTCTTGGCGTCGGCAATTTCATGCTAACCGCAAGCTGCCGACTCATACAGGCTTCTTAAATGCTCCAACTTCCTGATTCATTTTAGGAAAAAATGGATATTGCTTAGGTGCGCCCGCCGTTCTATCCTAGGCTAATCACCTGTATTTCTAACAGCAACTCCGTGAGCACGCCTCATATAAAAACAATACTCCTCCCCTGCATACATTAACACGCCTCTTTCCCACCAATTCTCGCCCTCATTTACCGATACGCCTGACTGCAATAGAGACTTAAATACTTCATCAAGACGGTCCAACTCTTCAAAAAAGCCTTTCAACTCATCCGCATTGGAGATTATCGAATCTTCCAACAACTGCTGCATTAAATGCCTTGATCTAATTTCATTTCTATATTCAGAGTAATTCCAGCCATAACCACCCTGGCACTCTTCAACAAAAAACCTCCACTTCTGAATCAAAGACATAAAAGTTTCATTACCAAACCCAAGCCTGCTCAAAACAGCAGAGCATAGTTCAAAGGCATCGGTATGAGTCATAGCTGACGCGAAGCAGCATTGCCGTCCGGCCTGAAGAAGGTGTTTATTTTTTCCATTCCGCATCACACCAAAACATCCAGTTGATGGTTCAAACCTAAGCATTCAAAAAGGGGACGGATTTATTTTTCACCTCATTGTCTAGTCCTGAAACAGGTGTAAACCTATTTCAGAACTAGACAGGATCCCTCAGGATCCGTACCCTTCTCCCTTTTTTTCATGCCCCATCCACGCCCACAATATTCCAACCTCTTGTTTTCATCTAGGAAAAAGTGGAGTTCCCTCAGGGACTGCCCCGCCCTCAAAATACTGCTGCAGTATATTTTACGTATTTGCATAATACGCATAAATATCCGCATCAGGCCAAAAATCATCATATGCAGTCAATACACTTATAAGAGCCTCACTACGAGGATCCTGCGAAGGGTTCATTCTTGAAACTACGAACTCTTTAATTTCTGACCACTGAAGCTCTCGCATGCAAAACGCTACCGCTTCAAATGGCGAATCATTCGATACCAAGATCATCTTAAACCTGCCAATAAAATCCGCCCTATACTCCGGATGCTTTTTCACAAACTTTAAAATATTCAATAAAGATTCTTCATAGGAGATTTCCAGCTCCTCATTAAAAGCAGCCATGGCGGCATCGCAAAGAATGTCGAATTGTTTAATAATTTCACTCATTTAGGCACCCATGCACCTGTTCTAGGGTTACTGACATCTGGAATCCAGACCTTTTCTATGTATTTCCCTGTCACATCAAACCCTTTTTGAGAGAAGGCGCTTTCCGCTGCGGCCTGAGCGGATGTGCCAGAGAAAAATCAAATAAATCCGTCCCATTTTCTAGACACGAGTTATGCTTACATCATTAATGGTTTGGGTTTCGCCAAGCTTCAATGCGGTATTAGCAGTTCCTTTTGCACCATCAGCCTTTTATGCGCTCTAAGAACTCATCCATTGCTAGTGGATCACGCTCCACAAGTTTTTCAATCAAATCTTCCGCTGCCCAATGCAGAATCATGTCCCCTCCCCCCATCCTTACAAAGGATGAGATCACTTGACAAAGAAGAGTCAAGAACATCGACTTCTCTATCGCTGAGTGCCATCAGGCCACCGTAGCCATCATAAGGAATGACCCAGTAAAAACGCTCGTTCTCTATCCAGTAAATCCCAAACACCTGTACAGGCTCTTCTCGCCCAATTTCTCGAATAATCATATCCACATCACTCAATAGTCCTACCTGGCTGCAGCACAGGGGGCAGCTGTTGCTGCGTAGTAATTTTCATATCGTATGCTTTACCGGTTACGGAGTTGTACTGGATGGTTATATTTTCTCCGCTAGGTAGACGGTGACTTACTTCCATTTTTCTCCATCCCTCACTCAAAAAAAAAGGGGACGGATTCTGAGGGATCCCCACAAATCTACTCCAAGGGTGAAACGGGGACAGACCACGATTAAAGACGAGCTGATTTCCAGCCAGCTCCTAATCGTGGCCCGTCCCTGAGGAGTTCCTCAAAGTGCTTGCTGTCGTGCGTCCATATCAAGCCTATTTTGGATTGCAACATTTTCTTAGCAAGCCCTGTTTGGCGTTTTATACGACTATTAAAAAGGGGACGGATTCCTCACTTATTAATTACCCCCTCCCCATCCCTGCCCACTCCCACCCGTTTAAAAGGAAAGCTATGAAAAAACTTTATCCCAGATAATTGACATCACATATTGCTTTGCATCTTCCTCACTATCCGCTGGATACACAACATAATCATCATTATCTAACAGCCTAACCCAAGATACAGAATCGTCTCTGTACAAAGACAGCAGTTCCTGCTCAATAATTAATTTCTGCTCTGGATCATCTAAAACCCGCCTCAAAGCGGCTTGAGCATCACACTCCTCTAAACCGACATCCACTGAAAAAATCGATCTCAGAATATTTTCTATAAATGGGTAAGCCATTGAGTTCACCTCGACGGAAATATGGTAATTGTTTCCCAAGACTTGCTCAACGAATTAAATTCGTAAGTAGCCTGAACACTGCGCAAATTTGGCACCATATTAGGCGCACCTTGCAAATCCGGTTGTAATTTACTTCCGGCCAACCTCTCGAAGCCTCGCCCCAAGTCAACCCCCAAGTCACCAACATCGGATGGTTTTACCGTGACTATTGTAGCCCCTGGATTACTTTCTATCGCTGTCCGCAACGCTCCATTGTTACGAACAGCTTGATCCGCAAATACAAGCAGTTCATCAGAATTGAACGCAGACGACATGGGTGGAACAATTGTTTTCCCATTAACTATTTTTATATGACCGTCAGGTGCTTCGCCTGTCACGGCCCTATACATCAGCTGCTCGTCGGTCACTGCACCACCATGCCGTTCAAGAGAATGAGCGTTGGGATGACTGATAATAGGATCAAGATATTTTTGATCAATTATGCTTGGTTCTTTCGCCCCGCCACCCTTAACCCCCGAAACCAGGACCGAAGCCCCACTCCCATCCAGATACTTCCCCACCCCCTTGAGCAGCGCTATTTCCAACGCAGCCTTGGCGGCCTCGGTTCCATAATCACGAAGCGGGTTTACGTCACCTGGGTAGGTAGCACTGCTGAAAGACGCAAGAACCTTGCTTCCTTGAGTGTAGTCGTAGGGAGCAAACAGCTGTCCGGTGGCCTGCCACCCATCAACAAACGCCGCCGCGCCTCCTAAACCGGAGAAGGCTGGTATAGCGCAACCGACACCAGTGGCACAAGCTGGCGTACTGGCTATTGCACCGCCAAATCCCGCCGCGGCCCCTATTGCGCCGAGTACCGCGCGGCTCGCTAAAGCAGACTGCTTGGCTTCCTTATCATTAAGCAGCAGATCATCATTGACTCGATCCCAGCTCGAATATTCGTCGAAGGCACCGGTAGCGAAGAGCTTACCCTGAGCATCCTGGAAACCCTTCCCGTCCGCTTCAAGCGCTTTAACCTCTTGGTAGAGAGGATCATCCACAGGAACCGAAGCGGAGCAATGAACCAAAGCGCACGCAGCGGCTTTAAGTTCATACGCTTTTTCAGGTGATTCCTTTTGCAGCTTTTCAAGCGCTACTGTTTCTTTCTGGTGGAGCTGACGGTTGTATTCGTCAGCCATCAACGCAACCCATGAGGCTTTCTCGACGTCACCGCCAGCAAGTCCCGCGGCCGTTAAACCGACAACCTGGGAAAAGGCCTGTCGTAGATCAGGCTGTGTATCGAAGGTAGTGTTGAGAGCTTGAGCCATGGCTTGGCTGGCACCTGCCGCGATAGCGCCGGTCTTGAAGTCTCCACCCGTTGCGCTGGAAATCGCCCCTCCCGCCAATGCGTGCATGGCAGTACGAGCAATGCCACCCTCGGCCCACATGGCCATGCCAGTAACGTCACCTGAATTTTTCGCAGCCTGCCAATGGTCTTGCGCATAACCACCAACAAAGTTGAATGTTGTGGCAGCTGCGACGTTACCCGCCTGATAAATCAACCCGTCACCGAGGTTCTCGCCGAAACTCCCTCCATTGATGGCTGTTTTGATGACACCGCTCGCAACACCTTGAGCCCCGGCATGCAGTGCAAAACCACCAACGCCTTGAAGCGTATTTAAATCAAAACCTTTTGTGAGGTTATTGAACGGCACTGTATTACCACCAAGCGCGGGGTCGATGACGCCCTTGGTAAAACCGGCCGTGACCCCAGCAATGACATAGCCCTTCAGGCTTTCTGATGAAAAGACATCCTTGAAGGTCGCGCCTAAATCACCCTTGTTATTGATCGCGCTGACCGCCGTTTGCGCCACGGCAGCTGAAAAACTCGCTGTTGCAGCGGCCGATGCAGCAGCACCTACAGTCGCTGCCGTTGCAGCCGATGCACCTGCCGCCGCGGCCGCCCCGGAAGCTGCCGTGCCAGCAGATGCGCCTACTGTCGCCGCAGTTGCGGTACCGGCCGTCAGTACGGTAACGATGATAATAATCGCCAGCATCGCGCCCTGCCCCAGGCTCGAATGGCTGTACTTAAACGACTCGTGAGTTTCCTTGATCAACCGCCAATCCACATCGCCACGCTGCTCGGCCTCCTTGAGCCACGCCAGCTTCGGATCAGCCTTGACCATGGCGTCGATAGTTTGGCTGACGGTTTTCTGATTGATGTGCTTAACATCGATGTGCAAGCCGTCGGCGGCTTTGATTGCCAAGTTCCCATGAGCCTGTAACTGGCTCTGAATCAGGGTTTCGTCGGTGTGACCTTTACCCTTCATCGAGTTCCAAGCCAGGCTGGAATCGCTCTTTGTGTGGCTTTCCTGACTAAGGTTCTTGACGCCCTCAAAGGTAATCGAGCCGCCACTCTGCAATGTCAGGTCATTTCCACTTGTCAGTTTGGCCGCCTGATAACGCTGATCCCCCCACTGAGCAATATCAAATCGCCCCCGGCAGTGATCTCACTACCGATATGCTTTACATCGGTCACCTCGTCACGCTGCGTCTTCTTACTCCCCCATCCGCCCTTCTTCTTCATGTCATACAGCGAATAGTGGTAGTTCTGCGCAGCCAACAGCTCAAGCTTGCGCCCCGCCACCAGGTAGGCTTCCTTCTCAGCCTTCACCTTGCTGGACACCAGCGTCAGATCCTGTCCGGCACTCAGTGCAACGCGGCCCCCAGCAGTCACGGTCGAAGACACCTGATCGACGTGATCTTCCTGACGGGTGACCTTCTTACTCTTGCTGTAGGAGTGCTGTTCATCCGCCGCCGAAGCCAGGGTCAAGTTCCCTGCGGCGGCCATGGCGATGTCGCGTTTGGCATCGATCTGGCTGGCGACAACGTTGAGGTCGCGTCCGGCGTTGGCGGTCAGGTCGCGACCGGCCTCAAGGCTGGAGCCGTATTGCTTGATGTCTTCGTCGCGATGACGGCCGCGGGTGCCGCTGGTGATGCGTTCGGCGGCGACGAGATTGATATCGCGTTTGGCGTCGAGAATGGTGTCGTTGCCACTTTTCAGCACACCGCCAACGTTGTTGATGTCGCGCCCGGCGCCGACGGTGAGGTTGTTGGCGGCCTCGATACGGGCGGCGCTGTCGATGAAGTCGGTGCGCTCGGTGCGATAGCCGCTGCTGCTTTCGTGAGTGGTGACGGTGCGCTCGTTGATCACATCGCCAGTCAGGGCAACAACATTCACATCCCGGCCAGAAATAACCCCACCCGCCCGGTTAGTCAGATCATTACTCGCCAACGCATCCAGCCGATTCCCCGCCTCCAGCAACCCACTGTTCACCAGGCTGTCGTTAGCCGTGGCAACCAGATTATTGGACGCCCGCAACGTCCCGGCGTTGTTCAGGTTCTTACCGGCAATCAGCGTGACGTCGCTGCCCTGGATCAGCGCTCCATTCGGCGCCAGCCGATGGTTGGCGTTCGCCAGGTAAAGCACCGGCACCAGCACCTGTTGGCCGTTCACCGTCTGGTTTTCCATCCAGACGATGTCGTGGGTCAGCGCCGCGACCTGTTCGCCGGTCAGGCTTACGCCCAAGGACAGGTTGAGGACGTCCTTGCTGGCGATGGCGTTGTTCATCAGGTACTTGAACATGCCTTCATCGGAGGTCTGGCCGTCGAGGAAACGCTGGCCGGTGCGGGCGATGACGGCTTGCTGGATCAGGCGTTGTTCGTAGAAGCCGTCGCCCAGGCGCTTGGCCGCATCGTCGGGGTCGTAACCCAGGTTGGACAGCAGGTAATCCGAGCTCATGAACCGGCGCATGTCGGTCAGCGCCGGGTTGGTTTCGATCAGGTACTTTTGCGTGTTGGCCTGGAACGAGCGGTCCGGCAGGCCGCGCACTTGGTTCAGGCCGCTGCCTTGGGTCGGAGTGCCGGTGCCTTCGTTCAGGCGAAACAGGCCGTTCTGGCCGGTGGGCAGGTCGAAGCCGGGCAGGGTTACCGGGTTGACTTGCTGTTGGGCGAGGTCGGGGGAGAGCTGTTGGTTGACGGTGATGCGGGTTGAAAATCTCCCGTCGGCGCCGGTGTCGGTGCGCGGTCCGGCGCCGACGTAGTTGTAGCCACCCCGGATGACACTGTTGTTGGCGTTACTCTGGGTGCGGATATCGATTGCACCGCCGGACTGGATGATGGCGGCGTAGGTCTGGGTATCGTGGGACAGGGCCCGGCTGCTGCCGAATTGCAGTAGTTCGCGCTCGGTCGTGCCGATGAAACGGCTCATGTCAGCTTCCAGGCCGCCGAGGTTGGCAGGGTTGTAGCCGGGGCTCTGGAACCAGTACTTGTTGGTGAAATTATCGGCGAGGGTACGCCAGCCGCCAGGACTGCGCGTGCGCTCGGACACGAAGGTGCGCGAGGTTTCGGTGTCGTGGGTTTCGATGCCGATGTTGTTCAGGCTGACGAGGTTGGCGGTGAGGGCGCCGCCTGCGCCGATGGTACTGCTGCTATTGGTCAGGTCACCGGCCCGGATATTCAGGTTGCCGCCGGAGGTGATGCTGGAGGCCGCGCTGGCGGCGGTGACCTCGAACTTGTCACGCTGGATGATCTGCCAGACGTGGTTTTCCTTGCCGCCGCTGCAATCCCCGGCGTTGACGCCTTCGATGCAGGCGACTTCCCTGATCGACGCGGTGTAGATGCCGGCGTCGTTGGTGGTCAATAGGGTTCGCACGTTTTCAATCGTGCTGGCGGCCAGGTTCATGTTGCCGTCGCTTTGCAGCGAACCCGAGCTGTTGACGATGCTGGAGGCCTTCGTGCCCAGGCCGTCACGGTCGATGCTCAGGTTGCCCAGGCTGTAGATGTCGGCGTTGAGGTTGGTCAGGCTGTCGACCTTCAGGGCCATGTCGGCACCGCTGAAGATCAGGCCGTTTTCGTTGTGCAGTGCACCGGTGCCAACGCTCAGCAACCCGGCGCTGCCCAGGGTGCCCTGGTTATTGATGCCCTGCGCCGTGACATTCATGCCCGCCGCCGAGGTCACGCGGCCACGGTTATTGAACAAGCCATCGGCATGCACGGTGGTTTCCCCGCCGCCGGCGACACTGGCGTTTTTCTCAAGATCGATCAGTGCGGCCTTGAGGCCCAAGGTGCCCACGCTACTCAAGCGGCCGTTGCCCACGTATTGGCCGGTGAGCTGGACATCGATCAGGCCATCGCTGCCGATCAGGCCGTCGTTGCGCCAGTCGATCCCGGAGCCATTGAAACTGTTGGCGCTGAGCAACTGGCCGGTGGCGGTCTGGGTCAGGTGATTGACGTTGACGGTCAGGTGTTCGGCCTGGATCGAGGTGCTGTTGGTCCAGCTGTCGGCATCGAGCACGAGGGTGCCGTAGGTCACCAGGCTGCCGCCGACTGCGCCCAATTGCGTGAGGTTCAGGCCGAATGCGCCGGCACCGATGTGGCGCAGCTTGCCGCTCTGGTTGTTCAGGCTGCCGAGGGTGAAGCCGACGTCGTTGCTGACGGTTTCCAGGGTGCCGTTGCTGTTGTCGAACAGGCCGCCGATGGAGAACACGGTGGTGCTGTTGCGGCCCAAAGTGCGCAGCTGGCCGTTGTGATTGACGAGGCTGGCGGCGAGGACATCCAGGCTGTTGTCGCCCTCGATGATGCCTTGGGTATTGTCCAGAATACCGTTGAGGTTGAGATCGATCTGCCTGGCACTGATCTGGCCGTGGCTGTTGTCCAGGTTCAGGGCGTCGACCTTCACCTTGCCGCTGGCATAGAGGCCGCCGTTGCTGTTGTCGAAACGGGCGCTGCCGGTATCGAGCACGGCATCCCCAGCCTGCGCCGCGATGCGTCCGCCGTCGTTGAACAGCCCGGCGAGGGCTTCGAGGGTCAGGCCTTTCGCCTGGATCGTGCCGCCCTGGCCATTCAGGTCATGGCCGTTTTTCAGCACGCCGCTGACCTGCGCCTCCAGCGCAGCCTTGACGCTGGACAGCACACCGCCGCGGTTGTCCAGGTTGGTGGCGAAGACATTCAGGTTCGCGTCCTGGGCGATGATCGAGCCGGCCTGGTTATCGATATCGCCCGCAATGTCGACCTTCACCAATCCTTTGCCCTGCAGGGTGCCCTTGGCGTTGTCGAGGCTGGCGGCGGTCACCTTCAGCTCGGCGTTGCGGCTGGCAATCAGGCCATTGTTGCCGTTGTCGATTGCCCCTTTCGTGGCGGTCACGACCAGGTTGCCGTTGGCGGCGACGGTGCCCTTGTCGCGATTGCTCAGGCTCCCCGCCGTGAGGGTCATCAGGCCTTGGGTCGACAGTTCGCCGCCCTGGTTGTTGACCGCGCCGGTCGCGGTGATATCCAGCTGCTTGCCGGTCATCACCAGGCCGGTGAGGTTGTCCAGGCTACCGAGCACCAGCGTCGCGGTGTTCAGGCTCGACAGTTCACCGGCGTTGTTATCCAACTGGCCCGCCGTCACTTGCAAGACGTCCTGGCTATTGATCAGGCCGCCGCTGCCGTTGAGCACTTGATCGGCCTTAACGTTCACCTCGGTATTGCCCAGGATGCGGCCTTTGGCGCGGTTATCCACGACCTTGGCCGTGACGGTGGTCTTGCGCTGGCCGCTGAGCGTACCGCCCTGGTTGTTCAACGTATCGGTCGTGGTCACCGTCAGGTCGCGACTGGCAGCGACTGTTTTGCCGCTGTTGTTCAGTTGTTTGGCGGTGAGGGTGACGTCGCCGCTGGTATTGCGCGTGTTATCGGCGTTGACCCCAGCTTCGATGATCCCGTTGTTACGCAGGGTGCCGCCGCTGTCCAGGCGAATGCTGTCGCGGGCCACCAGGTTGTTCTGGCTCGTCAGGTCGCCCTGGGTTTTCACGGTCAACGCGGTGCCGGCGTAGACCGGTCCCTGGGCGTCGAGGCTGGCGGCGTTGACGTTGACGGCGCCGGCTGCTGCGGTCTGGGCCAGGCTCAGATGGCCGTTGGCGTCGAGCTGGATATCCCCGCCGCTGGCGATCAGCTTGCCGTCCAGCTTCACGCCGACACCGGCCTCGGTGCCCACCAGTTTAATCGCCCCGGCGTACATGCCGCCCAGGGCCGAGGAGTCGATCGCCAGTTGCGGCTTGGCGCTGCCGTCGTCGGCGCGGGCGGTGGCGTTGAGGGTCGCGGCGTCAACGTCGTTGCGACCGGCGACGATGGTCAGGTTCCTGGCCTGGATCTCGGCATTGATCCTGGCGCTGCGGGTGATGATTTCGAAGCGGTCGACGTTGTTGGCGTTGAGGCCCGCGCCTTCGACGGTGACGCTGCCCTGGTCGACCTGGTAGCTCCGGAGTTGGCCGTTTTCAATGACTGGTTTGCCGGTGGTCAGGGTCGCCTGCGGAGTGTTGATGAAACCGCAACCATTACAGGTGATGCCATAGGGGTTGGCGACGATGACGTGGGCCGACTGCCCCGCCACTTCGGTGTAGCCGCGCAACTGGCTGGGGCTGCCACCGTTGACTTCGTTGAGAATGACCCGGGCCGCCGTCCCCTTCAGATTAGGGTTGCCGAGGATGATCCCGCCCAGTTGCGTGGATTGAGCCGGGTTGGTGGCGTTATTGAGGATCACGCCGTTGCTGCCGACGTTGTAGTCCTTGAACTGGTTGTGGGACAGACCGCTGCCGTTGGGCTTGGCGATGTTGACGATGGGCACGCCGTTGCCTGCCTGGCCGAGGCTGGTGCCCGGTGCACTGACGACGATGCCGTCGGCCTGGGCCCACATCGGTTGCCAGAACATGACGTTGGCCAACAGGAACGCCAGGCCGCGCTTGGGCATGCCCCAGAACAGTTCTCGGGTTTTCAGGGCGGCAGAAGGTTGGCGGGCCAGCAAGGCGTATTGGCGGTCGTCCATGATCAGGTCTCGTTGCTACAGCATTTAAAAGGGCAGAATTTAATAAAGAGCTTCCACGCGGAAATAGATCGGCGCTTCGCGCTCGGTCAGGGCAGCCGGACGTTCCAGGGAGTGGGCGAAGGTGACGCTGGCGCTCAGGTGCTCGCCGCGGGCGAACAGCTCCACCGAGTTGCTCGACATGCGCCCGCTCGGTTCCTTGTTGTAGTGATTGCCGCGTATTACGCCCTGGTCATAGCCGAGGCTGGTGCCGTATTCGGCAAACACCGGACGCAGCCATTCCAGGGTCACCGGGCGGCTCCAGCGCAGGTCGTTGCGCCAATAGCCACCGCTGTCGCCGGCCAACGATTGGTCCTTGTAACCCCGTATCGAAGACTCCCCGCCCAGGCTTATGCGTTGCGGCGCGAACAGCGCATCCTCGCTGCGCTGGCCGGTCATCAGGCTGCTGAAACTGAAGGACTCGCCCCATAGCTGGAAGGGTTGCAGGTAGCTGACGGTGGCGGTGTATTTGCGGTAGCGCGCATTCGGCAGTCCGGGCTTCGGGTCATGGTCGCCCTGGGCATCGAAGGCGCCGATGCCTTGCTGCATGCCCAGGTCGAGGTTGACGAAGGCACTGCCGACCCGACGGCCGTGGTTGATACCGAACTGCGCCTCACTGATGCGATTGCTGCTATCGCTGAGCTTGCTGTCTTCGATGAAGTTATTGCTGCGCAGATACGCCAACCCGGTGTTGAGGGAGGTCTTGCTCATGGCATCGCGATGGATGACACGCTCGACCCGCAACTGATGGTTCTGGCTGTCGCCGCTCTGCTTGAAGTTGAAACCGTTGGCCGCGATCTGTGAGCGGTACTCGCTCTGGCTGTAGGTGTAGCTGACGTTCCACCAACCAAACGGCAGGTTGTAATAGAGCATGGCGTTTCGCGAGGTGTGCTGGTGATCGCTCATCGCGTCATGACCGCCGCGCAGCATCAACTGGTCAGCCAGGCCCAATGGACTGTCCCACTCGAAGCGGGTGCCCCACTGCTGCTCGCCGGTGCTGCGCTGGCCGTCGTTGCTGCGGGACAGCCCGGCGCGCCAGGGCTTCTGCGGAGCATTCTTGACCAGCACTTCACTGCCGCCGACGTTCTGGCCGGGGGTCAGTTCCATCTGCGCCTGGTTCGACGGCAGGCGATTGAGCTGGTCCACCATCTGCTCGATTTCCCGCAGATTGACCAGCTCGCCGGTCTTGCCGGGAAACGCCATGGCCAATTCGCGCTCCGACAGTTGGCTGTTCTCGGCGCCTTTCAAGCCTTCGAGCCGGCCCTCGACCACCAGCACTTGCAGGTGACCGCTGGACAGATCCTGCTGCGGCAAGTAGGCACGGCTGGTGACCAGGCCCTTTTCGATGTAGTGGTCGGTGATGACCTTGAGCAGTTCATTGAGCTGGGGCACGCCCAGGCATTGGCCGATGTAGGGCTTGAGCAGCCGCTCGCGTTCACGGGCCGAAAGGCTGTCGGCGCCCTTGAGTTCGATGGTCTTGATGGGGAAGCAACGGGTATCGGCCGGCGCGGTCGGCTGGGTCGGTTTCGCCTCCTGGCCGGGCAAGTCCTTGAGCTCTTCCAGACGGCGGCGCTGCTCTTCGAGCAAACGGTTCTGGCGCTCGCGGATCAGGTCGGTTTCACCGGGGGTGGGGGCGGCGTTAGCCAGAGTGAGCGGAGACAGGCACAGCAAAGCCAGGCACAACCTCGCCCAAAGGGCGGGTGAGAACATGTTCGATCCCTCGATACGGAAATGACAGCACGCTCGCGAGCTGACCGAAGACAGGTCTCCAGTGCTGTTTTCGAAGGTGCCAGTCGATCCAGGGCCTCGAAAACCGCTCACGCTGCTGATACGCAAAACCACGCGCATACCAGACTGTGCATATCGCTTTCGGTTCAAGGGGGAGGGAATTTTCTGTTAAAAAAAAGAGACGTGTCTCACAAGACGCGTCGTAAACCTCGACTGTAGCGGAGCCCCGCAAAGCATGGCTGCCGGCAGCCCAGCGGGAGCAAGCTCCCTCACCACGGAGTCGTCGGCCTGTTCCAGAGCGAGATCAGGCACCACCGAACCTGTGGGAACCAAGCTTGCTCGCGATAGCGCCGGTACATTCAATAGAGATGTTGACTGACACACCGTCATCGCGAGCAGGCTCGCTCCCACAAGGGATCCAGGGGCGACACATGGATTTTCATTCACAACAGATCGCTGTGGGAGCTGAGCTTGCTCGCGATGGCGCCGGTACATTCAATAGAGATGTTGACTGACACACCGTCATCGCGAGCAAGCTCGGCTCCCACAAGGGATCCAGGGCGACACACGGATTTTCGCTCACACAGATCGCTGTGGGAGCTGAGCTTGCTCGCGATGGCGCCGGTACATTCAACAGGGATGTTGACTGACACACCGTCATCGCGAGCAAGCTCGCTCCCACAAGGGATCCAGGGCGACACACGGATTTTCATTCACAACAGATCGCTGTGGGAGCCAAGCTTGCTCGCGATGGCACCGGTACATTCAACAGAGATGTGACTGACACACCGTCATCGCGAGCAGGCTCGCTCCCACAAGGGATCCAGGGCGTCACACGGATTTTCATTCACAACAGATTGCTGTGGGAGCTGAGCTTGCTCGCGATGGCGCCGGCACATTCAACAGAGATGTGACTGACACACCGTCATCGCGAGCAGGCTCGCTCCCACAAGGGATCCAGGGCGTCACACGGATTTTCATTCACAACAGATTGCTGTGGGAGCTGAGCTTGCTCGCGATGGCGCCGGTACATTCAACAGAGATGTGACTGACACACCGTCATCGCGAGCAGGCTCGCTCCCACAGGGAATTTCGGCAGGTCTGTACCAGGGAAAGGTCATGGCGAGAAATCGCATGAACTTTTCTTCACCCTACGCACACATTTGATTCGGTAAAGTCCCCTCGCTCATTCAAGAAACTAAGGTTTTAGCCCGCTCTCCCGCGGGCTTTTTTTTGCCCGCGATTCAGGCGTAGGACTGTGGTTCACCCAGCCCAGGCAAGCCTTCCGTATCCTGCAATGAAGCTTTGGTCGCTACCGGCTGTTCCAAGGCCACACGCCCATAGAAAGCCAACGCCATCAGCAAACAACTCAACCAGACGAAGATCCCTGCCCAAAATGTATGGGACATGTAGTGCCATCCCTGCAGGACTCGCGTTGTGCCATAGACAAACCCCAAGCCCAGGGCGCCATACATCAGCGCTTTCGAGTATCGCCAGCGGTAGCGGCGTGCGACGAAGTACAGCGCCAGCATGGTAAAGCCACCGGAAGCATGACCGCCGGGCCAGCAGCGACCGTCGCCGGCGACCTTCAGCAGGTCGAAGTTCTGGTACCACTCCTTGTGCTCGATCTTGCCCGCGTATTGGGTGGTTTCTACCGGGCAATACACGCTGGTATGTCCCTTGAGGTAATGGATTACCCCGGTACTGAGGGAAAATGCAAAGACCACATAGAGGAAATCACGACGGTGCTTGTAGGCAAAACGTAGCGGCGCGGCCAGCCGGGTTTTCTCCAGGAAACGCAGCAGTCCAGGGCGCTTCTCCGGCTTGAAGATCGGCCAGAGAAACGACAACAGCGCAGCGATGATGGCCGCCTCGCCGGTCCAGTTCGGAATGATCCTGGCCCATTTGTGGGTAATTTTTTCGAACAGCTTTACGTGTTCCAGGGGGAACAGCTGGTGCACGGGGTCATAGAACAGATCGCTGAAAGCAATGTCGATGCGGGTCATGTCGAACAGCAAGAACACCACGGCAGCGCAAACCAGGGGAATTCCGAGATTGAGCCCGTAGAAACGGGAGCGAGCAGACGTCAGCATGGGCGATCCTAACCGTGGGAAAAGTTACTTAAATGTCACCGAACGCCAGTCAGACGCTTCGATAAAACCGATTAACCGAGGCGCCTGTGGCTCAGCAGTGGAAACAAACAGCGACGCACCATAGCCAAACGTCGAGGTCGGTAGCTTGAGCGAGGTTTCCAATGCCTGCATGCATTCGCTATGGGTCACCAGGATCAGGTTGTGCCCGGCTACCTTGTGGGCCAAGGCATTGCGCAACAGGTCACGCCGGCAATTGATCAGCCAATCGTCGCCAGCGCTCACCTTGTTGAACATGTACCCCGCCGTCTGGGCCGTGCGGGTGGCCGGACTGTTGTAGATGTCGGTGTTGTCCAGGCCCAGGTGCTCGAACTGGGCACCAAGACTTACCGCGACGGCACGGGCCCGGTCAGTGATGCCAGCGGGATCGTTCAGACACTCAGCCTTGGAGTGATCGCAGCGCTCGACATGGCGCACCAGCACAATCACCTCCCCCTTGGCCCAGCCTTCGGCCAAGGTCCGGGCGCCGGCGACATTGCCATGGGCCAGGTCCGGCAACGCCGCCGGGCTCAGCAACCAGAGAGCCAATGGAATCACCAGCAATGCCGAGGCCAGGACGACGATGGCGTTTCGGTAGCGGGCGAACCGGCTGGTCTCGATCGAGCGCGTCAAGCCGAAAAAACTCAGTCTCAGTTCCACATCAAGCCGCCCCGACGGCATCCACCCCAGTCATTCAATGGCGTGACAGTAGAGACGGTGGCGTAGGCAGCTAGTGAAATGGATGTGAAAAAAAGCTTGGTACACGCGCCTGAAAATTCGGTGAATAGCTGGGTACCGGGGAAAAATCTTTCAGATATCAAGCCGGTGGCCGATACAGGCCTGCTCCCTATTTTGCTGGCTTAACAACAACAAACTTCCAGCCAACCGACGATCAAGCAGCACAACGTTCCTGGAGGAATTTGATGAATAGCTGGTTTGGCAACATTAGCGTCAATATGAAACTGGGCCTGGGCTTCGGCCTGGTGCTGCTCCTGACCTGCATCCTGGCCATGACCGGTTGGAACAGCCTGGGCGGGCTGATCGACCGCAGTAACTGGATGAGTGACATCACCCAGCTCAACGCCGGGCTGACCAAACTTCGGGTCACTCGCTTGCAATACATGCTGACCAACGGCGACGAGACGGCCGCACAGAATGTGCAAACCACCCTCGATGGCTTCGTGGCGCAACAGAACGCGCTGCTGAGCAGCTTCAAGAGCCCGGAAAACGTCAAGCTGCTCAAGGAGCAGAGCGCGACCATCGGCGCCTATCAGGCGTCCCTGAACAAAATGCGCAGCGCCTACCGCACCGGCAACACCGCCCGGGACGCCATGGGTGCCAACGCCGAAACCGCCTATAAACTGATCGAAGTGATCGGTACCGATGTAGCGCAAATGGCCCCGGGCGATGAACGCTTCGAACAGTTCCAGGCGATCACCCAGGCGAAGCAGGCATTCATGCTGGCTCGCTATGAAGTTCGTGGCTACACCGCCAACAGCAACGCCGATACGGAGCAGAAAGCCGTCGGCCAACTGGACGCCGCCATCGCTTCGCTCAAACCGCTGAACCTGCATTTCGCTAGCACCCGCCAAGATGAGCTGCGCCAGCTGGAAAACGCCCTGAGCCAATACCGCAGTGCCTTGCAGGCCTTCAAGTCAGCCACTGCCGACGCCGTGCAGGCGCGCAAGGAGATGACCGAGCAGGGCGCGACCATCGTCAACCTGAGCGACCAGCTGTATCAGATCCAGCTCGACCGCCGCGACGCCGAAAGCGCCCAGGCCCGCACGCTGCAACTGATCAGTACGTTGCTCGCCTTGCTGGTGGGCATCATTGCCGCTGTGATCATCACGCGACAGATTACCCGGCCGCTGAGCGAAACCTTGGCCGTGGTCGAACGCATTGCCAGCGGCGATCTGTCCCATAACATCATCGTCACCCGCCGCGATGAACTGGGCGTGCTGCAGCAGGGCATCGCTCGCATGGGCGTGACGTTGCGCGATCTCATCAGTGGCATCCGCGATGGCGTGACCCAGATCGCCAGCGCCGCCGAAGAGTTGTCCGCCGTCACCGAGCAGACCAGCGCCGGGGTCAACAACCAGAAAGTCGAGACCGATCAGGTCGCGACCGCCATGCACGAAATGACTGCCACCGTGCAGGAAGTGGCCCGCAACGCCGAGGAAGCTTCCCATGCCGCGGCCGCGGCGGACGGCGAAGCCCGCGCCGGCGATCAGGTGGTCAGCGAAGCCATCGCCCAGATCGAACGCCTCGCCAGCGAAGTGGTACGCTCCACCGACGCCATGACCGTGTTGCAACAGGAAAGTGACAAGATCGGCAGCGTCATGGATGTGATCAAGGCCGTGGCCGAACAGACCAACCTGCTGGCCCTCAACGCAGCGATCGAAGCGGCGCGCGCGGGTGAAGCCGGTCGCGGTTTTGCGGTCGTCGCCGACGAAGTCCGTGGCCTGGCCCAACGCACGCAGAAATCCACCGAGGAAATCGAAGGCCTGGTGGCCGGCCTGCAGAACGGCACCCAGCAAGTGGCGGCCGTGATGAACAACAGCCGCAGCCTCACCGACAGCAGCGTGGCCCTGACCCGCAAGGCCGGGGCGTCACTGGAGAATATCACCCGCACGGTGTCGAACATCCAGGCGATGAACCAGCAGATCGCTGCCGCGGCCGAGCAGCAAAGCGCCGTGGCCGAGGAAATCAGCCGCAGCATCATCAACGTGCGCGACGTATCCGAACAGACCGCCGCCGCCAGCGAAGAAACCGCTGCCTCCAGCGTTGAACTGGCGCGACTGGGCAATCAGTTGCAGATGATGGTCAGCCACTTCCGGGTTTGACCATGAAAAACGCCCGTTTCCGGTGGGAGACGGGCGTTCTTGTGAGGCATGACTCAAGCGTTCCAGGGGTTGATAGTTTCAATTCCTGCGAATTCGAAATCTCTGGTATTTCGAGTTGCAACCAGCGCCCCATGAGTCCGACAAATAGCGGCAATTTGCGCATCGGCCATACCGGCAGCCCTTCCCCTGGCCTCACATGACGCAACGAGGGTTGCATACTCAAGCGCTGCATGGGCATCAAAGGGCAGAATCCTGCCGGCAAAATCCTCTTCGAACATTGCCATTGCATGGGATTCAAGCTTTTGCCTGCGTTTGCCAAAGGGTAGCCGGGCGATGCCATGAAGAATCTCCGCTACCGTAATAGCGCAAATGACCAGATCCATCGCCAACCAGCAGTAACCTCTCGACCGTCCCTGCGGTCAACCAACCCGCACAACGCATCGACATTTCGTACATATCTTCCCTTTCAGTCCTACCCTCTTTTTCTGCACGCTCCTGTACGGTTTTCCCCTGGATAAGCACCTTCAGTGCGAACAGGAGATGGACCACACATGGACGCAAGCAACGACTCGCTGTTGCACAGACTCGTCGCCTTTCCCAACGGCGAGGACACCGTAAAAGCCAGCTTCAGAACCGCCATGCAGCGCATGGGCTTGAAGTCGGTCTTCGACATCGTGCGCATGGGCAAGGCGCCATTCGCCCTTGTATTCGTCAAGTATTGCGACGTGGATGCCGGACAGGTCTATGAGAACGCTGCCAGCTATGCCAGGCAAATCAGCCGCCTGTACCAGGAACATCGCGTCTCGTCCGGGAAGGATGCCCAGCGACGTGTCCGACGCAGCCTGGGTTCGGACTCGACGTCAGCGTCCGCCGGTTATCAGGCACTCTTTGAAGAAAATTGGGATCAGTTCTGCAACGAAGGCGATATCGGCGCAATCGATTCGCCCGTGGCGTATCTGCGGGCTCTGTATCTGTTTGCCAGGCAACTGGAGCAGCTACCGGCGGTGCCGGCGCAATCCGCCAGGATCACTCTGGAGGAGCGACGCCCAGACCTCAAGAAGCTGACCCTCGATCAACAGAGTGCCTTCGCTACGCGTCCGATGCTCGACCTCATCAATGACACCCTGCGCAGCAACATCGAGACGTACCTGACAGATGAAGGCAAGGGCAGGACAGTCCAGCAGGCGCTGGCCAGCGAGCGCTATCCCTTTTCGCTGCCCTACAACCTGCACCATCACCAGTGTCTGCTCGGGTTGGGGGCAGGCAAACCCGCACTGGGCGAGCTGAACTATCGGATCAGCCTGCAATTGCCGTTTTCACCAGGCAACTCAACCTACGGCAGCCTAACGACGTCCCACCTCGACGCGCAAATACTGCTGTCCGGACTCAGTCCGGAACAACAGAACCTGCTGCTCGCGCCAATTGCGTCGATCTCCAAGTCAGATCCACTGAAGAAGAGCTACGGTACCCGAAACATAACGAACCTGGGCCAGCTGGGGTTTTTCAAGGAGCGCACCGGGCTGACGACGGAGCAGGTGGAACAGCTGCTGGCGCAAGGCAGCTACAGCCCTCGGTCCTCAATCAATAGCCCAGACGCCAGGCAGACCGGCTATGGCGCCAGCTACATCAATGGGCCGGAACAGACTTCCGTCCTGAGTATTGCAACCCAAGGGGAGATGCGGGTCTTCACCCACCACTCCCATGAGCGTTTCGACCGTATCCAGCGAATGATCCGCCTGCATCGCTGGACCGGTATCCCCGTTGCCGAACTGGATACGCTGATCGTCAATGCCCAGCGCTCCGAAGGGACTGACGCACTCAACGCCAACACGTTGCGCACACTTGGCGTCTATCGCTACCTGAATCAACGCCATGGCATTGCTCCTGAAGAGTTTGCCTCTTTGCTGCACGACATGCCGGTTGATGCTTGCGGCGACCGCATGCCGTTGTTCGATCAAGTGTTCAATCGCACCCGACTGCTTGAAAGCCCCGTGTGGGAGCTCCCCCTGAGCCCAATGACCGCCACGGACCGGCAGACCCTCAGCTACCTGAGCGCAGGTCTCGGACTTCCCATGACCCAGGATTCGCTGCTGTTGCTTGTGGGACAGAGCGAGAAATACCTGGGCTCGCCGAAACACGACTTGCCCACAGTCTCTTCTCTCTACCGCCAGGCCCGTATCGCCCGGACGCTGGGCCTGTCGCCTCTCGAATGCACCGAGCTGGCCCGGTTATTGGGAGGGGACGACTTCTGCAAGGCACTGGTAACCGGACGATTGCAAACCTCGGAATCCGCAGGGGCGGACATTCTCGACGTGTTGATGGCACTGGATTGGGCCGTCGGCTGGCTCAGGCAAAACGAGCTTGATGTACTGCAGTGGTGTCGCCTGTTCGATGAACCGGAAACGAGCTTGCCACTCAATCAGAATCTGGAAACACGCCTGGCGAAACTGCAAGCGGACGCCAACCACGACCCACAGCATCTGATTGAAACCCTGCTGCATGACGTTACCGACCTTGGCGCCGAATACGTCCCTTGCGTCATGCAGCTGGCTGGCACCGATGCGCTGGCGGTCGTCGCCGCGACCAAGGCTGCCCCGGGCATCATGCCCCCTGTGCTGGCAACAGTACTGCGCACCGCCGAGGCTTGCCAGCGTCTGCACTTGGGCAGCAGCACGCTGAAAGCCTTGATGGAGAACCCGACATGGCTTGCCTCGAACACCTCCAAAACCCTCACACCCCATACGCTGTATCTGCTCGAGCGCTTCAGTCATTGCGCCCGTCATCAGGCGCAGTCGGAAGAGAACCTGCTGCACTACCTGCAAGTTGCCAATCAGGACGGGCGGCACTCGGAAAAAGAGATCAATAACCTGCTGGCCAACCTCCTGAACTGGAGCACCGAGGACGTGAGTCGTCTGACGGCGCAGTTGGAGCCAGCACAGGCGAAATCAATGGAAGCGGTGGATTGGATCATGCGCTGCCAGGCGTGCTGCGTCAGCACAGGACTGTCGGCAGACCTGTTGCTCCAGGCAACCTCACTGAAAACCCAAAGTCCCGTATCGGACTGGAAAGCCGTTGGCGCAGCACTGATCGCGGCCTGCCATTGACCGGCGCCCCGCTTCAACATTCAAGGATTGAACATGACCGTTGCCATTAAGAAGCAGCTCGATGAAAGCCTGCGCGATGCGCTGCTGGCGCTTTACCTGAACAAGGTCGCGCCTGACCGGGACAGGATGAAACCCTACAAGATCAAGACCGCCCGGGACCTCTACGAATATTGGCTGCTCGACGTACTGGTCAGCCAGGACGTGCCTACCACACCCGTGGCCTGCGCCATTGCCAGCCTGCAGCAGTACATCAACCGCATCCTGATGCACCTGGAGCCCGGCTACGACCCCACCAGTATCACCGCCGAGCTTCGGCAAACGTGGCGCGACGAGATGCATCAATACCCCACCTGGGCGGCTCATCAAAAACTGCTCCACTTTCCTGCGACGTATCTCGATCCGGCCCTGCGAACCCAAAAAAGCGACAACTTCCGGCAACTGGAAAACACCCTCAGCCAGAACCAGATCCAACCCGATGCCGTTCAATCGGCGATCATGGCTTACCTGGCGCGCTTCGAAGAAGTCGCCAACCTGAATATCCTCAATGGCTACATCGACGGCGAAGACTTCGCCAACAGCACCTACTATTTCATTGCCAAGTCCCGAACCGAAAACAGTTACTTCTGGCGTTCGCTGGACATGGCCCAGCGCCCACTCGATGGCGCGCCGCCACAACCGCCGGCCACCGCGCCCAAACTGGACCAGCCAGATCCATACGCCTGGTCGGACTGGGAAAAAGCCGACGTGCCCATTCCCGAGCATGCGGCCGAACACTCGGTGCGACCGGTCTGGTTCAACAATCGCCTGTTCGTGATCTGGGCCGAATGCATCCATCAGGATCCCTCTGCCTCGAGCAGTTCGCCTTCGGATGCCGATACCCATCCACCGGACCAGAGTCACCCGTTATTGCGTTTGAGTTACTGCTTCAAGAAACAGGATGGCAGCTGGAGCACGCCGCGGGTGGGGTTGCAAGGTTATTGCGAGGACAAGACGCTTGGCAGAAAGGATGTCGGCGCGATCAAGGCATTGATCAGCACGGTGGCCGTGTGTCAGCGCGACGCAGTGTTTTTCGCCTTGTGTGTGTATGAGCCCAAGACAGAGTCGGCCATCAAGACCGGCAACCACCTGGCTTTCATCAAGATGACTTGCATCGATAAGAACCTCACCCCTGCGCCGGGCAGCTCAGACACCTTTACTATCGGGAGCGCCCTCCTGGGCGTTGCCGCACAGCGTATTCAATCAGCGCCCTCCACAGACGTCGAACTAATAGAAACCGACCTGCCCAGCGACATGGCGCCTACCATGTCGAATTTCGAAGGCGCCTATCGCGATGGGATCCGCATCACCGACGTCAAGAACGGGCCCACATTCACGCTGCGCATGACTGCAACCATCAACCTTACCGGCCTGGGATCCGCAGGCAATGGTTATATATCGCGCAACTCAATGCGTCTAAGAGTCTCTAACGCCCCCAGTAAATCTCCTCACGCTCTCAGCTTTTTGGTATTTCCTGCCCAAAGCCTACCGCAAACGCCTTACATGAAGCTTCATGGAGGGTCATTCCTTCGTTTCCAAAGGGCCCCGTTCAATTTCGACAAAAGCGTCAACGTTTTCTTCACAGACACAGCCGATACGCTTAGAGACATTGAACACTCGCCCGGTATCAGGCTATCCCCGGATACCAATCTTGAAGAGAAATTCATTTCCACAGAAGCCGTTAGGCAACTGATCAAGGTGAGTCGGCAAACGAATGACAGCTCCGAGAACTCGGGAACAGAAAAAATAGTCCTGAAAGCTGAGGGCTCCGAGTCGCTTGAAGTGGATAGGATCACCGTTTTCCGTGACGAACCGTTAGACAAGCAATATGTCGTCTTTCGGCAACCAGCCGTTTCAGGAAGCCGGCCGCTGACCTATAAAGACCTGGTCGTCATGGCAGAGTCCATTCCCTCGGAGCATCTGGCGGAGTCCTTTGAGTTCACGTGGCCCTGCCCTGATCTCGGCAACGACGACGCCACCGTCTTTTTGGGTGTGGCATTCGTCCATCCCGTCGAACCGGCAACGAAGATCTATTCCGTTCTCAAGGCTTTCAGGCTGAAACGCCCTGAGAAGCGCAGGCAACCTCCAACCATTACCCACGTCACGACACCCGGCTTGGGAACCACCCAATTCATCGATTTCACCCAGTCCGCGATCAAAAACAGCGACGCCTCCAACCAACCTCGCTCGCCAATCAGATTGAACACCGTATTCGCCGCCGAGCTGATCCGTCGCACCGAGAACAGCCTGGATGAACTGTTCGACTGGACGACCCAGCACCTGCCGGAACCCTCGATCCCCGGCGACTCGGCCAACGCGATGGATTTTCACGGTGCCTATGGCCGTTACTTCACCGAACTGTTCCTCCATGTGCCATGGCTGGTCGCCCATCGCTTGAATGTCGAACATCAGTACGAGGAAGCCGAGCGCTGGCTGCGCTACACCTTCGATCCGGGTCGCAACAACGACGAATGCTGGAGGAGCGTGCCGCTGATCGATAACAGCATGCCGTCATACGCCAATCAGGCACCCCATGATCCGCACCAGATTGCCCTCAGTCATCCCGTGCACTTCTGCAAGGCGCTGTACTTCCTGTACCTGGACATCCTCATCAACCGAGGCGATGCCGCGTTCCGCGCAATGACGCCTGACGGTCTCAGCGAAGCCAAGCTCTGGTACGTGCGGGTGCTCGACCTGCTGGGCCCACGCCCGGTCGCTCGACTGGCGGCCCCTTGGACGGCGGTCAGCCTGCAGAAGTTGGTCGATACCCCCGATGACGGCCTGCGCACCTTTGAATACTCGGTGACCCGCTTGACCGACGACCGCGCACTGGTCCTTCACGAAAGCAGCTCGCGCTCGACCCTGCCGGCTATCGATAGCCCGTACCTGCATCTGCCATTCAATCCGCAGTTGCTCAGGTGCTGGGACATGGCCGAAAGTCGCCTGCATAACCTGCGGCATAACCTCGACATCGCCGGCAAGCCGCTGCATCCGCCGGTCATCGCGGCGCCGCTGGACCCTCGCGCCCTCCTCGGCACCAATGCCCTGAGCCTCTCGGACAGCTCCTCGACAGGCCTGCCGAGCGTCGCCATTCCCCACTATCGCTTCACCGTCATGCACAACCACGCCCAGTACGCCGTGGAGAGCCTCAGCCAGTTCGGCACCCTGCTGCTGTCGCTGATCGAGCGCAAGGAACAGACCCAGTTGCAGGAGTTGCAACAACAGCAAGCCTGGGATCTGGCAAAAATCTCTCTGGACTTGCAACGCCAGGCCTTGAACATCGACCGTCAAAACCGCCAGGCGCTGCTGGCCAGCCAGGCCATTGTTCAAAACCGCAGTACCCATTACAAAAAACTGCTGGACGATGACCTGAGTGACACCGAAACAAAGGCCAGTTACTTCTACGTGGCCAGCGGCACCTTGGAAGCCGGTGCAATGGCCTGCCAAATCGCGGCGGCGGGGCTGATGATGGCGCCGAACATGGCTGGACTCTGCATTGGCGGCAGCCGTTGGGAAGGCCCGGCGCTCGCAGCCTCTGCCGCCGCCCATAGCGCCGCGATTATCAGCCGTACGGTAGCGGCCCAACTCGACCGTCAGGCCATATTCGATCGCCGTCGGGATGAATGGCATCACGCCTACGATCAATCACAACTCGAACTGGCCCAGATCGACGCACAACTGGCGCATTTCGCCGAACAGGAAACCGCCACCCGCCTGCAATTGCGCCTGGCGGAAGCGACCCTGGGCCAGGCCAAGGCCAACTACGACTTCCTCGTCAAGCGCTTCACCAAAGCGCAACTGTACCAATGGCTGAATAGTCAATTGGCCGTGCTCTATCGCCAGGCCTACGACGCGACACTGAGCCTGTGCCTGGCCGCCGAAGCCTGTTGGCAGTATGAGACCGCCGACTTCAACAGCCGCTTCATTCAACCGGGGGCATGGCATACGACCTATCGAGGGCTCGGCGCGGGCGAGTTGCTGAAGCTGAACCTGCTGAACATGCACGCCGGGTACCTGCAACGTCACGAGAGGGAGCTGGAGATCCACAAAACGATATCGCTGCGACAGTTGAAGGGTAAAACCACCACCAGCCTTAATAAAGAATGGTCGCAGATGCATACCGAGCTGAAGAAAGGAGGATGTGAGTTCGAGCTGACCCATCAGTTATTCGAAGACGATTACAAGGGCCAGCAACACTACCTGCGGCGCATCAAGACCATCAGCGTGACCTTGCCGGCCGTCGTCGGCCCTTATGAAAACATTCGGGCCACGCTGACCCAGACCGCCAGCACGGTGTTCCTGTCGCCAGGTGATCGAGGCAAGGCCATGGAAAGCCGCCGCGCCAACCAGCAGATAGCCCTTTCGACAGGCATCGACGACAACGGTCTGTTTACCCTGAGCTTCAACGATGAACGCTACCTGCCCTTCGAATACACCGGCGCCATTTCCAAATGGCAGCTGACCTTCCCGAACCCCGAGGCGCAAAAAGACCTGCTTGAATCGCTGACCGACATCATCGTGCACGTGAGCTATACGGCCCGGGTCGGCGGAGGTGTGCAATGAGTGAACAATCCCCGTTGCCGGTCACCGCGCCGTCACTGCCCAAGGGCGGTGGCGCCATTCAAAGCATCGGCAAAGGATGGAACCCCATCGGCGCCCACGGTACGGCCTCCTATGAAATTGCCTTGCCCATTTCACCGGGGCGCGGCTTTGCGCCGCCCTTGTCCCTGAACTATGCCAGCTCGCTCGGCAACGGTGTGTTCGGCATCGGCTGGGGGCTGTCATTACCCAGCGTGGCGCGACGTACCAGCAAAGGTGTACCGGCCTTTACCGAAGATGACGAAATCGTCGGCCCCACCGGAGTGATATGGCTACCCGAGCGTGATTCGCAAGACGTCACCGTCTCGACACGCGTCGACCATTACAACGATCTGGACCTGGGCTCGGCCTACACCGTCACCCGACACTTTCCCAGAACCGAAAGCCGCTTCGACCGCATTGAACATTGGTCCTCGCAAGGTGATGAAGCAGGCTTCTGGCTGGTGCACGGTGCCGACGGCAGCCTTCACCTGTTTGGAAAAGACCCGGCATCGCGTCGGGCCGATCCCCAGGATACGAGCCGTGTCGGCGAATGGCTGCTGGAGGAGAGCCTGAACGCCCACGGCGAACACATTCTTTACCGATATAAATCAGACACCACCGCACAGCGCTATTTGAGCCAGGTCAGCTATGGCAACTTCAAGGCCGACGCGCATCTCTACTCATGGACAGCGGATCGGCTCGCGGCTGTGCAATGGCACTTCGAACTGGTGTTCGACTACGGCGAGCGGACGACTGCCTACACCGAAAAACCGCTGTATGAAGGCCGGCAGTGGCACGTCCGTAGCGACCCATTTTCCAACTTCGCCTACGGTTTTGAGTTACGCACCGAACGACTGTGCCGCCAGGTCCTGATGTTTCACCGTTTCCCCGACGAACTGGGTGCGGGCCCCGTCCTGGTGCGGCGCCTGCTGCTTGATTATCGTCAGACGCCGTTGGGCTACCAGCATTTGAGCGCCGCCCACGACCAGGCGTTCGGCGAAGGTGAAGCGGTCGAACGCCGCCCTCCCGTCGAGTTCAGCTACAGCACTTTCAAGCTCGCGCCTGAGCCCCTCGCCTGGCGGCGTTTCCCGGACATGCCGGGGCTCAACGACAGCCACACCTATCAACTGGTGGATTTGTACGGTGAAGGCCTGCCGGGCGTGCTCCATCGAAACGAAAAAGGCTGGCATTACCGCGAACCCGTGCGCGCCAGGGCCAAAGGCAACGAAGTGGCCTACGCGCCGTGGCGAACGCTCCCCAACATCCCGGTAGCCGATACGGCAACATCGGTGCACCAGGCATTGAGCGATCTCACGGGGGACGGTCGTCTGGACTGGCTCGTCGCCCGGCCGCAAGTGAGCGGCTTCTTCTCCCTCGATGCCGATCGAAGTTGGTCGGACTTCGCCACGTTCGATGCATTTGCCCCGGAGTTTTTCAGTCCTCAAGGACAGTTGGCCGATCTGATGGGCGACGGACTCGGCGATCTGGCATTGATCGGCCCGCGCAGCGTTCGCCTGTACGCCAACCAACGAACGTACGGTTTTTCGCCGCCATTCGAGGTCCCCCGAGAGGAGCATGAAGACGCCCTGCCCGTATTTACCGGCTCTCCCGGCGAGCTGGTGGCTTTCAGCGATGTACTGGGCAGCGGCCAGCAGCATCTGGTGCGCATTCGTCATGACGAAGTGAAGTGCTGGCCAAACCTCGGCCGCGGGCATTTCGGCCAGGGCAGGACACTGGACTTCCCCGGGCTTGCCTACGAAAGCTTCGACGTCTCGCGTATTCGCCTGGCGGACCTGGATGGTTCCGGTGCCGTCGACCTGATCTACCTGCAAGCGGATCAGGCACTGATCTTCATGAACCGCTGCGGCCAGGGCTTCGCTCCCGCCGTTGCGCTGCCCTGGCCGGAAGAGCTGCGCTACGATCCGTTGTGCCAAGTGAGCGTCGCTGACCTGCACGGGCTCGGCTGTTCCAGCCTGATCCTGAGCTCGCCGTACATGAGGTCGCAACATTGGCACTATGACTTCGTCAGCGCTAAACCGTATCTGCTCACCGGCACCAACAACAACATGGGAGCCGACCATCGCATCGACTACCGCAGCTCGGCGCAGGAATGGCTGGATGAAAAATTGGAGAGAGCAGCAGCCGGCAAGCCCCTCACCTGTCGCCTGCCCTTGGCCCTGCACCTGGTATGCCGTCAAACCCAACGGGATGAAACGACCGGCAATCAACTGACCCAGGAGTTCTCCTATCGCCTGGGTTATTACGACGGCATCGAGCGGGAATTTCGGGGTTTCGGTCTGCTGTTGCAAACCGACACTGAAACAAGCCCAGGCGATACCGACGCAAAGAGTTTCACGGCAACCTGCCTGAAAAAAAACTGGTTTCACACCGGGCGAAAAACGGATCCGCCACGCAACGGCTATAGCCGCGCAGACAAAGAAGCCGTGGTGCTGGGCAAGACACTGCTTTGCCAATACCCGCCTGAGTCGCAGAGCGACCGGATCATCGCCTCGCCAGACGCAACGACCGATCTGGAAATGGCCCGCGCCTTGTCGGGTCGCTTGCTGCGAAGCGAGGTCTTCGGCATCGATAGACACCTGAAAACCACCTGTTTGTACTCGGTCCAGGAAAACCGCTATGGGCTCCGTCTACTGAAAGCACCCGACAGCGCTCGGCGCCATGCCCGAATGCTGCCGCTGCTGCTGGAGACCATCACCTACCAGTACGAGGGCATTACCGATGACCCGCAATGCCAGCACACCTTGAACCTGCAACACGATCTGTGCGGTGCGCTGACCCACAGCGTGGACATCCATTACGCCCGCCGAAAAACCGCCAGCGATACACCGCCGTTCAGCGACGCCGACCAGCAGCAGTGGTGGCGCGACGCTCATGATCCGGCACAGCAGCTCTACCACCTAAGCGAAACCCACGCCGAGTTCATCCATCTGCAAGCCCCTCAGCAATGGCGATTGGGCCTGCCTTATCGCCAGCGCACCCAGGCATGGCAATGCCCCAAGGCACCTGAAGACGGGGGGCTGTCGCCACAGGACCTGTCTTTTGAAACACTCAACGAACGGGTAAAGCAGACCGCCTGGAAAACCCAAGCCGTGCTGACCGGCCTCTCCGTGCAGCGCTACAAAGACGCGTCGAGCGGGGCAACCCTGCCCGATGGCGTCGCGGATCTGCAGGCCCTGGCCGATCATCTGGAACGCGCCGAGCTGGATGAAACAGCGTTGGACGTCTTTCGGTTACTGCCAGAGGACAACCGCCCCAAAGAAAAAGAGCTGGAACAAATGGGTTATCACCCAATGACCGATTTTCTTCCCGCGCCGCAACCAGCGAGAAAGCTCTGGTCAGTCAAAAGCGGCTTCGCGACCTACGCTCCGCTGGAAGGCTTCTACAAAGTCAACGCCGTACAGCCGAGCCAAAGCCACGGAGTCTCCGAAATCGGCTATGACAAGTACGCCTGTTTCGTCACCGCCTTCAAACTTCCCGATGGCTGTACCACCCAGGCCACTTACGACTATCGCTCGCTCCAGCCCCTGCGCATCGTCGATCCCAACGGTAACGTACAGGAAGGCCTGTTTGATGCTTTCGGCCAGGTACTGGCCACGTCCTTTTATGGTGACGAACACAACACCCGCGTGGGCTTCAAACCGCTCGCGCAGTTCAAACAGCCTTCGTTCAAGCGTCTGGCAGAAGTGGTCAGCCAGGCAAAGAACGCTGTGCAGGGTGCCGCGACGGCCCTCTATTACGCGCCCTTCAGCTGGATGGGTAACGTATCGAAGGCAGCATTGGCAGACACCGACTGGCTGACCCGTTGCGTGGCCAAGGGTGACCTGCTTCCCAGCGGACATATCTGCGCCTCGGCCCGAACCAGGCTGCCGGCTCTCCAAGCATTGTCGGCCGATGAGCTGAAGCTGAAAGACGAACTCGAGGCTTCGACACATGAGCCCGTGCAGGTCGCGACCCTGGTCGCCGATCGTTATCCCGACGATGAGCAGCAACAAATCCGCATCGCCATCACCAGTTTCGATGGCTTTGGTCGAACGTTGCAAAGCAAGCATCGCGTCGAGTCAGGCATGGCTTATGTTGTCGACGCCAAGGGTAACCTGGCACTGACGGATGGAAGACCAAAAGAGCAGATCGCCACGGTCCGCTGGCGTGTCAGCGAGCGGGTGGAATACAACAGCAAGGGACTGGCAATCCGCATCTATCGTCCCTATTTTGCCGATCGGCACTGCCACATCAACGATGTGTCCCTGCGCCAGTCCGGGCATTTCGACCAGCAGTTCTACGACCCTCTCGGACGCCCCGCCCACAGGCTTCTCGCCAGGCAAAATGGCCTCTGCTACATGCGCCGTCACACACGCCATCCCTGGTACACCGTGGATGAAGACGAGAACGACACGCTGCAGGAGGTCATGTCGACCACCGGGAGTGAAGCATGAGCGCCCGTCTTCACCACAGGACACCCACGATCAACGTCATCGACAACCGTGGCCTGCCCGTGCGACAGGTGGCTTATTACCGACGCAACGCGGACGAGCAAAGCCAGGCGCGCATTACCCGATACCGCAACGACGAGGCCGGACGACGGGTGGAGCAATGGGACGCCCGGCTGTTCATCAGCGCCCCCGCGCCCAACCTGCGAACCGTCCACAGCCTGTCCGGCAAGACCCTACTGGTGGACAGCGTCGACGCCGGGTGGCGCTTGAGCCTGCCGGGCGATGCCGGGCAGTTACTGCACAGTTGGGATCAACGGGGAAATCATCGGCGGACGACCTTCGACAGCCAATTGCGGCCGACCGTCCTGCGCGAGCAAACGCCAGGACAGAATCCGCGCAGGGTCGAATGCCTGCGCTACGGGGACAGTTCGCCGACGTCTGCCGCGCACAACCTGTGCGGTGCCGTGGTTCGTCACGATGACAGCGCGGGCACCCTGCTGACCCATGGCTATGCGCTCTGCGCCACACCTCTGCGCCAGACAAGGCATATGCGGGCCGACGCTGGACCAGCCGACTGGCCAACGGAGGAAAAGGACCGTGACCTGCTGCTGGAAAAAGGCGACGGCCATACCACGAGCTGGCGCTACGACGCACTCGCGCAGATCATCCAGCAGTCCGATGCTGCCCAGCACCAACGGCGGTACGCGTTCGACCTCGCAGGCCAACTCCGCTCCGTGAGCCTGAAGACCAGAGACGCCGCCATCGAACAAACCATCGTCAGCCACCTCACCTACAACGCGTTCGGCCAGCTCGAAACCCAGACAGCCGGCAACGGCGTCATGAGTCGCGCCGTATTCGACCCTGCCAATGGGCGCCTGACCGCCCTTCGCGTGTCGCTGTCCGCCAGGATCTTGCAGGATCTGCGCTACACCTACGACCCGGTGGGTAACGTGACGCATATCGAGGACAAGGCCCAACCGGCGCGGTTCGGCAGTAACCAGCGGGTCGAAGCCAACAGCGCATTCACCTACGACAGCCTTTATCAATTGACCAGCGCGACCGGGCGTGAAACTGCGGGCCTGGCGCCTACGACCCTCGATCTACCGATCGACGCCAATCAGTTGTTCAACTACACCGAGCACTACGAATACGATGCCGGCGGCAACCTGACCGAACTGCGCCATGTTCGCGACCGCAACAACTACACCCGGACATTGAACGTCAGCGCCACGAGCAATCGCCTTCTGTCGTGGAACACGGGCCACTCGGCGGCCGATGTCAGGGTGGACGTCGATGCCCATGGCAACCAGCAGGCGCTGTCACCGGGTCAGGCACTGGCCTGGAACACCCGCAACCAACTCGACAGCGTGGTGCTGGTCCAGCGCGATAACGCGCCCAATGACGTTGAACGCTATCACTACGACAACACCGGCCAACGGGTGCGCAAGGTCCGGACAACCCACACCGCGGCAATCACCCACACCCGTGAAGCCCGTTATCTGCCAGGGCTGGAAATCCACAGCCGCCATAACGAACGCCTGGAAGTCATCACCCTGCAAGCCGGTCGCTTCAACGTGCGCTATCTGCACTGGACCGAAGGTCGACCGTCCGGTATCGCCGCCAACCAGATGCGCTACAACCTTGGCGACCACCTGGGCTCCAGTTCACTGGAACTCGACGACCAGGGCCACCTGATCAGCCAGGAAAGCTACCTGCCCTATGGTGGTACCGCTTGGCTGGCGTCCCGTTCGGCCGTGGAAGCCGACTACCGGACCATTCGCTACTCCGGAAAGGAGCGCGATGCCAGCGGGCTGTACTACTACGGGCAACGGTACTACGCGCCGTGGTTGCAACGCTGGATCAGCCCCGACCCGGCGGGGGCGGTGGATGGGTTGAACCTGTATTGCATGGTGGGGAACAATCCGCTCAGGTTTGTCGATCATCAGGGATGGCTGAAGGATGACGTGGTCGAATCGGTGAAGCGCGATGGTCATGCCCGTTCCGTGACGATGATGCAGGATCCACTGGCAAGGAGAGCTGCCAGGGCTGACCGAGATGACTCCGCTCCCGGACTCGCCCTCAGCCCCACCCCCAGCTTCAGCAAGACAAAGCGCAAGGACTTGGTTGTCCACTCATTTGGCGTGGTCAAGGATCGCACGGAAGGTAAGCACAGGAGCCTCTATGAGTCCTACAATCTGCCCGGCCCCAAATCCGGTCCGACGGGATACCGTGGCGTAGACAGCAGCTACGATGGCAGCGCGAAAAGCGAGCACTTCTACCTGAATTTCGGCAGCTACAAGATCGGGAATACCAGCGAATACCTGGCAGACCTGGCCGAACGATACAGCGCGACGAAAAATGACCCGGTTCATAAACTCGAACTGGATCCTGAGATGCTCAAGCGCGAGCCAACGCTGAGTCGAACCATCGACACCATTTCCGACCTCCAGCAACACACCCAGCATCTCATTGCGACGCATATCGAGGAATCCAACGCAATCATTCCTGTGCGCACCGGGGGACCGGGAGCTCATGGCGAAGTCCGGGTGTTGAACACCGTCGTCGCGCTCTACCCGGGCCAAGCTGAAAGAGTGCTTTCGGATACGTACCTGTTTACCGAAAAATTGACCGGCGTGACCGAACCGGAAGCTTTCATTGCCTGTTTCAACTGCAGCGGCATTATCCCGGAAAGCGTCAATATCGAGACGGGGCGCCACCCCAGGAATTATCAGGCGTACAACGCCCATATCCTCGCGCTCACTCGACCTTAGCGCGTGGGCTATTCAATACTCAGACACAGATCGCATCGGTGAACACCAACCGATTCCCAAACGGATCGACCACCGCCATGTCCTGGCTGCCCCAGGGCATGGCCTGGATCTGTGGACGCGCGAAGGCGTATGGCTTGGCGACCAGCTGTGCCTGAAACATTTCCAGCTCATCCGTCTCGACTCGCAGCGCCGAGCCCGGCGTGCAATCGCCATGGTGCTCGGACAAATGCAGCACGCAGTCGCCGCGGGAAACTTGCAGGTAAAGTGGAAAGTCGTCGCCAAAGCGGTGTTGCCAGTCGACGGTAAAGCCCAGGAAGTCGACGTAGAACGCCAACGCCTTGGCTTCATCGAAGATCCGCAGGACGGGGGTAGTTTTACCGAAGCTCATGGGTTGCTCCCTGGCTGAAGGACCCGTTTAGACAGGTTGAACCCACTGCTTCGGCCTTGGCGCCGGCTTCTTTAATGTCGCAGTGCCACCACCCACCGACACTGCTGTCACGTGAAGAACAGAAGTGAACCTGTGGCCAGGGAACTCATGAGCCCGTCTGTCCCTCTCTCGCCAGGAACCGCCCCTCCCTGCGTCCGTTCGCCTGCCCATCGCTGTAGCTCAGAACGCCGTTGATCCACACCCCATCAATGCCTTCGGCAGCACGTTGCGGCTCTATGAAGTCTGCGACATCACGAATGGTGTGCGGGTTGAACAGCACCAGGTCCGCCCAATGCCCTTCACGAATTTCACCGCGCTCTTTCAAGCCGAAGCGTGCCGCGGAGAGACCGGTCATTTTGTGCACGGCGGTGTGCAACGGAAAAAGTCCGATGTCACGACTGAAATGTCCCAGTACCCGTGGGAAAGCGCCCCACAAGCGTGGATGGGGAAACGGGTCTTCGGGCAAACCGTCGGAACCGATCATGGACAGCGGATGCGCGAGGATTCGCCTGACATCAGCTTCGTCCATGCCGTAGTACACCGCACCAGCCGGTTGCAAGCGGCGCGCCGCCTCCAACAACGACACCCCCCATTCGCTGGCAATGTCGACCAGGTCGCGACCGCCCATCGCTGGGTAAGGCGTCGACCAGGTGATGGTGATGGGATGGGCATCGGTCACCTGCTTGAGATCCAGTGTCGAAGAGCTTGCCGCATAGGGGTAGCAGTCACAGCCGACCGGGTGGTTCCTTGCGGCGTTCTCCAGCGCGGCAAGCACCTGCGGACTACGCCCCCAGTTCCCGACGCCGGCACATTTGAGGTGGGAGATAATCACCGGGCTCTGTGCGTGGCGTCCGATCTGGAAAGCCTCGTCAATGGCCTCGAGCACCGGTTCGAATTCGCTGCGCAGGTGAGTGGTGTAGACCGCGCCGTATGCATTCAGCTCTTCAGTCAGTTGCATGACTTCCTCGGTAGACGCTGAAAACGCGTTGGCGTAGGCGAGTCCTGTGGACAACCCCAACGCACCGTCCTCCAGGCTTTCGCGCAGTTGCTGACGCATGGCGGCGATTTCTCCCACGCTGGCCGTGCGCAACAAATCGTCCATGTGGTTACTGCGCAATGCCGTGTGGCCCACCAGGGCGGCGACGTTGATCGCCGGAGCGGCGGCTTCTACCGCGCCACGATAATCGCTGAAGCGCGGGTAAACGAATGCCTGGGCGGTGCCCAGCAAGTTCATCGGGTCCGGCGGATCGCCCCGCAGACGCACCGGTGAAGCACTGATGCCGCAGTTGCCGACGATCACCGTGGTCACACCCTGGCTGAGCTTGGGCAACATCTGCGGTTGGCGGATGACCATGGTGTCGTCGTGGGTGTGCACGTCGATGAACCCTGGGGCCACCACACGGCCAGCGGCGTCGACTTCCGCGGTGGCCCGGGCAGCGCCCAGGTCGCCGATGCGCTCGATGCGCCCGGCACGAATCGCGACATCGGCTGTATAGCCGGGCGTGTCACGGCCATCGATGACCTGCGCATTACGGATAAGGGTGTCGTACAGCATGTCAGTCTCCCAGCGGCAGGTCATCGTCGCCGCCACGGTAGTCATCCAGGGCGAGTTTGACTCGTCGCAGGCGCTCTTGATTGTCTTCGGGGTTGGCCAACGCAAGCTCAGTGGCGAGCACATCGATAGCCAGCAGCATGCCGTAGCGCGCCGCCGTGGGCTTGTAGATGAACGAGGTTTCGGCGCCTTGCAGAGGCAGCACGACATCGGCCAGTTGGGCCAGTGGGGAGCCGGCCCGGGTGATCGCCAGGATCGCCGCGCCGTAACTCCGAGCCAATTCAACGGCACCGAGCAGTTCCGGAGTGATGCCGGTGAGTGAGCAAGCAATGACCACATGCGCCTCGCTCAACGAGGTGGCGGTGATGCGCATCATCACCGGGTCGCGGCACACGGCGATCGGATAGCCGAAACGCACCAGCCGCACCTGCAACTCTTCGCTGCACAACGCCGACCAGCCACCGAGCCCGAACGCATGGATCATCCGCGCCTTGCCGAGCATCCGCACGGCATCGGCAAACTGCGTCTCCTCGAATGCCGACAGATGCTGACGCAATGTGGATTCGATATCGCCGACAATCTGCCCATAAAACGCCGATTGCTCGGGCGCGCCCGCAGGGTCGAGAAAACGGCTGCCGACTCCGCTGGCCTGGGCCAGTTGCAGCCTCAGGTCCCGCAGGTCGCGACAACCAACGGTGCGGGCGAACCGCGACAGCGTGGCGCTGCTGACTTCGGCGCGCCGAGCCAGGTCGTCCAGGCTGGCGGAGGCGGCAAATCCTACGTCGTCGAGCATCAGCCTGGCGATTCGTCCTTCGCCGGCGCTGAAGGAATCCTGACGGACGCGGATCTGGTAGAGGATGTCCATGACGGCTCCTGTGTGATTGCGTTGTGCTCAGAGCAAACGCGCGAGCCCAAGGGTCAGGCCGAAGGCGACCAGGGAGATCAGCGTTTCCAGCACGGTCCAGGTCTTGAAGGTTTGGGCAACGGTCATGTTGAAATATTCCTTGATCAGCCAGAAACCGCCGTCGTTGACGTGGGAAAAGATAACCGACCCGGCCCCGGTTGCCAGCACCAGCAACTCGGGATGGGGATAGCCCAGGCCGATCGCCACAGGCGCGACGATGCCCGAGGCAGTCGTCATCGCCACCGTGGCTGAACCGGTGGCGACCCGCATCAACGCGGCGAACAGCCAGCCCATGACCAGTGGCGACAATTGGAATTCCTGGGCCAGCCCGACGATCTGTTGCGTGACTCCGGCGTCCACCAGGATGCGGTTCAAGCCACCACCGGCGCCCACCAACAAGGTGATGCTGGCAGTGGGTGCCAGGCACTCATTGGTGAACTTGAGTATCGACTCCCGGTTAAAGCCCTGAGCCAGGCCGAGGGTCCAGAAGCTGAGGACAGTCGCCAGCAACAGCGCAATCACCGAGTTGCCGATGAACAGCAGGAACTGGTTGAAACCGCTGCCCGGCGTAGAGATCAGGTTGGCCCAGCCACCGATCAGCATCAGGATCACCGGCAACAGGATGGTCCCCAGGGTGATGCCGAAACCCGGCAGCCTGGCGCGAGGTCCGCGGTCGAGAAACTGTCGCTCCAACGGGTTCTCTGCCGGTAGCTGGATGCGCGGGACGATGAATTTCGCATACAGCGGGCCCGCGATGATGGCGGTGGGGATGCCGATCAGGATCGCGTACAGCAGGGTCTGTCCCACCGAGGCCTGGAACGCCTGCACCGCCAGCATCGCCGCCGGATGCGGCGGCACCAGGGCATGGACCACCGAGAGCCCGGCGACCATCGGCAGCCCCACCATCAGGATCGACACACCCACGCGCCGGGCGACGGTGAACGCGATGGGCACCAGCAGCACAAAACCGACTTCGAAGAACAACGGCAGCCCGACTAGGAAGGCGATGCACACCATCGCCCAATGGGCGTTTCGCTCGCCGAAACGTTCGATCAGGGTCTGCGCCATCCGCTCCGCACCGCCGGACTCGGCCATCATCTTGCCGAGCATCGTACCCAGGGCCACCACCAGCGCGATGTGCCCCAGCGTCTTGCCCACACCGGCCTCATACGCCCCCACCACACCCGACGGCGGCATCCCCGCCAACAGCGCGAGACCGATGGAGACCAGCGTGATCACAATGAACGGGTTGAGCCGGTAGCGGGCGATCAGGACAATCAGCGCAATGATGGCGATGGCCGCGTAGACCAGTAGCCAATAACCGAAAGCAGGTGCCATGCGGTACTCCTTGAACAGGGTCACGTCTATGAGTTGTGAAACTCATAAATCATTTCAAGGAACAATCTTCAAATGCTTTGAAAATAACTTTCGTGCCTGGATAAGACCTGTCGCTGACGGACATCGCGAAGCAATCGTCATGAAAATCCATCGCGAAACTTTCATGCCTGTGGGAGCAAAGCTTGCTCGCGACAGCGCCAGACCCGCCAATGCCGTTGCGACTGACTTGTCTGGATCGCGAGCAAGCTTTGCTCCCACAGGTCCACTGTTCCTACGTCCGGCAATTGCGTACCATCCTTCTGCTTTTTGCACCACGTCCCCCGGCAGCCGACTCCCAACCGGCGCCCAGTCAGGTAAACCATGAAACCAGCACGCCTTCGCGCCGACGTCCTCGCCGGCCTCACCACGTCTTTCGCCTTGCTCCCCGAATGTATCGCCTTCGCCCTGGTGGCCCATCTCAACCCACTGATGGGGCTGTACGGCGCTTTCATCATCTGCACCCTGACCGCGCTGTTTGGCGGACGGCCGGGCATGGTGTCAGGCGCAGCGGGGTCGATGGCGGTGGTGATCGTCGCACTGGTAGTGCAACACGGCGTGCAGTACCTGCTGGCCACGGTGTTGCTGGGTGGGCTGATCATGATGGCATTCGGGCTGTTGCGGCTGGGCAAGCTGGTGCGCATGGTGCCGCACCCGGTGATGCTCGGCTTCGTCAACGGCCTGGCGATTGTCATTGCACTGGCCCAACTGGAGCATTTCAAGAACGGTGAGGCCTGGCTCAGTGGCGCACCGTTGTACTGGATGGCGGGCCTGGTGGCGCTGACCATGGCCATTGTCTACTTACTGCCACGCCTGACCCGTAGCGTGCCGCCAGCCCTGGTGGCGATTCTCGGGGTCGGCCTGGCGGTCTACCTGCTCGGCCTGCCCACCCGCACGCTGGGCGACATGGCACACATTGCCGGTGGCCTACCCGACTTTGCCTTGCCGGGCATTCCCTGGAACCTGGAAACCCTGCAGATCGTGCTGCCCTATGCGGTGATCATGGCAATGGTCGGTTTGCTGGAAACCCTGTTGACCCTGAACCTGACCGACGAAATCACCGAAAGCCGCGGTTATCCGGACCGCGAGTGCGTGGCGCTCGGCGCGGCCAATATCGCCTCCGGCCTGTTCGGCGGCATGGGCGGTTGCGCCATGATCGGCCAGACGGTGATCAACCTCAGCTCGGGGGGACGCGGCCGGTTGTCCGGGGCGGTGGCCGGGGTGATGGTACTGCTGTTTGTCTTGTTCCTGTCGCCACTGATCGAGCGCATCCCGCTTGCTGCCCTGGTGGGCGTGATGTTCGTCGTGGCGCAGCAGACCTTTGCCTGGGCCTCGCTGCGGGTGATCAACAAGGTGCCGGTGAATGATGTGCTGGTCATCATGGCCGTGACCCTCATCACCGTGTTCACCGACCTGGCCGTGGCGGTACTGTGCGGGATCATCGTCGCAGCGCTCAACTTCGCCTGGGTACAGGCCCGGGAACTCTACGCCGATACCCATCTGGAGGCTGACGGCAGCAAACTCTATCGCCTGCACGGCACGCTGTTCTTCGCCTCGACCACGCCGTTCCTCAACCAATTCGACCCGACGAACGATCCAACCCACGTGACCCTGGACTGCCGTCACCTGCGCTTCGTCGACTACTCGGCCATCGCCGCGCTGAAGACCCTGCGTGAACGCTACAGCAAGGCCGGCAAACACCTGCGGGTGTTCCACCTCTCAGAGCGCTGCAAGCAGATGCTCAAGCGTGCCGGCGTGCACCACGACTGATGCAACTGTGGGAGCGGGCTTGCTCGCGAAAGCGGTCTATCAGCCGACTCAAGATTGACCGGCCTGACGCCATCGCGAGCGGGCTCGCTCCCACAGGGGAACCGGGTTGGATCGGGATTTATGGTCGTCGCTGAACAACTGTGGGAGCGAGCCTGCTCGCGATGGCGATGCATCAGCCAACCCAGGATTGACCGATCTGACGCCATCGCGAGCGGGCTCGCTCCCACAGGGGAACCGGGTTGGATCGGGATTTTGTGGTCGTCGCTGAACAACTGTGGGAGCGAGCCTGCTCGCGATAGCGGTGCATCAGCCAACTCAGGATTGGCCGGTCTGACGCCTTCCCGAGCAAGCCCGCTCCCACAGGGGGACCGGGCTGGATCGGGATTTTGTGGTCGTCGCTGAACAACTGTGGGAGCGAGCCTGCTCGCGATGGCGATGCATCAGCCAACCCAGGATTGACCGATCTGACGCCATCGCGAGCGGGCTCGCTCCCACAGGGGAACCGGGTTGGATCGGGATTTTATGGTCGTCGCGGAACAACTGTGGGAGCGAGCCTGCTCGCGATGGCGGTGCATCAGCCAACTCATGATTGACCGGTCTGACGCCTTCGCGAGCAAGCCCGCTCCCACAGGGGGAAGTGCTGCGTCTTACACCATTTCGTTGAGAATCCACTCCACCACCGACGTCCGCTTCGGTGCCCAGCCCAGCAGTTCGCGGGCATGCAGTCCTCGCACGCGGCTGTTGGAGCCCAGGCCGTAGTTGGCCATTTCATAGCCCCACTCGGCCTCGGCATCGGCCAGCGGCCAGTCCTGGGGTTCGCCAAGGTTCAGCGCCCGGGCCATGGCCGTGGTCATGTCGAGGAACGAGGCCTCGCCGCTTTCGACGAAGTAGAACGTGCCAGGCAGGTTGCGGGTCAGGGCGAGCCGGTACAACTCGACCACGTCCTCGATGTGCACGTTGGACCAGATATTCCGCCCCGGTCCGACATGCCGCACCACCCCGCTTTTACGAGCCTGCTTGAGCAGGCGCGGCAGTTGCACGCTGTCGCGTTTGACACCCAGGCTGTGGCCGTAGATCAAGGTGTTGCAGATCACCGCCGAGTTCACGCCGTCCTTCGCCGCGTCAAGGACGAGGTTGTCGATCGCGACACGATCAGCCTTGTCGACGGTAGGCTCCGGCAGGTTGTTCTCCTGGTAGATGTCAGCGCTGGCAAGACCACCCGAAGCATCGCCGACAATGCTCGAACCGCTGGTGTGCAGCAGGACCTTGCTCGAGCCCCTCAGACCCTCGAGCAGCGCTTCGACCGCGCCGCGATGGTCGCTGCTGGCGGCGTTGATCACCGCATCGGCGGCGCGGGCCTGTGCGGTCAGCAACGCGCTGTCTTCCAGGGTACCGATCACCGGCTGGATACCCAGGGCAGTGAGCTCTCTCGCCTGCTCGGCGCTGCGTACCAGGCCGATGACTTGATACCCGGCCCGAACCAGACCGGTGGCAATGGAGCCGCCAATAAAACCGGCAGCACCAGTGACGAATACGTTCATGGAAAAACTCCTTGGCAGGATCAGTGATGGAACGAGTATCGAGGACCGATCCTTGGCGAAACAGTCCACATTGCCCAAATCACTCTTGCCTTGAAGTCACGAATCAGTCTCAAAATCCCGCGAGGCGTATTCGGCGAGTTTGTCCTGGATGAAGTCCAGAAAGCACTGAATGCGCAACGCCAACTGAGAGTTGCGGTAGTAGACGGCGTTAATGGGCTGGCGGTACCCGCTATTGGTCTCGGCCAGCAGCACCTTCAATCGACCGGCACGGATGTCGTCGCGGGTCATGAAATCCGACAGACAGGCGATGCCCTGCCCTTGCAGCGCCAGGTGGCGCACCGTTTCGCCACTGGACGCGCTGATGGCCGCCTGGATGGGCCAACGGTCGCCGTGAAGATGGCGCAGAGGCCATTGGTTGAGGCCATCGTTCTGGGCAAACCCCAGCAATGCATGCTCCGTCAGTTCAGCGACGGTTGAAGGCGTGCCGTGCCGCTCCAGATAGGCAGGGCTGGCCAGGATGTGCAACGGACTGCAACCCAGGGGACGGGCATGCAACGTCGAATCGGTGAGGGCGCCGATGCGGATGGCGACGTCGGTGCTCTGCTCCAGCAAATCAATGATCAGGTCATTGGTGTTGAGCTCGAGCTGGATGTCCGGGTAGAGCCTGCGGAACTCATCGATGTGCGGCACGATGGCATGCAGCATGAACGGCGACGCAGCGTTGATCCGCAACCGTCCTGAAGGCTTCTGCTGGCGGGAGGACAAGCGTTCCTCCAACGCTTCCAGTTGGTCGAGAATGCTTTTGGCCTGTTCGAAGAAATACCGGCCCTCCTCGGTCAGGTCCATGCGTCGAGTGGTGCGGTTGATCAGCGTGGTGTCGAGCTTGGCTTCCAGTCGGGACAACGTGCGACTGACCGCCGACGGCGTCTGCCCGACCTGCTCGGCGGCGGCGGAAATCGACCCGCACTCGATCACGCAGACGAAGATCTGCAACTCGTCGGATCTGGCTTTCACAAATGTCCTCTCATCGGATGCACAGTCAATGTGGCGAGAGTAGCCGGATTACCGCGAAAGGCCGAATACCTCGATCAAATGCTGTTCATACCGCGCCACATCAGCCTCTATGTTCGGACGCTTCATCACGTCGACGCACAGGAAGGTCGGCAAGCCGGTCATGCCCAGGAACTGGTTGGCCTTGTGGAACGGGAAATACACCGCGTCCACACCCTTGCCTTCGAAGAAGTCGGTCGGATCATCGAAGGCCTGCTGCGGGGCGTTCCAGGTCAGCGACAACATGTATTGCTTGCCATGCACCAGGCCACCGCTGCCGTACTTCTGCGAGGCGTCGGAGCGGGTGCGGCCGTCGCTGGCGTAGAGACTGCCATGACCTTCGGTGAACACTTCGTCGATGTACTTCTTCACGGTCCATGGCGCGCCCATCCACCAGCCCGGCATCTGATAGATGACGACATCGGCCCAGAGAAACTTGGCGACCTCTTCCTTGATGTCGTAGCCACCGTCAATGAACGTGCTTTTCACGTCCAGGCCACCACGGTCCAACACACTCAGGGCCGTGTCGTGGAGGGTCGCGTTGTAGCGGCCGTCGGAGTGAGCGAATTGTTTACCACCGTTGAGCAGCAGGACTTTTTTCATGGGGAGCCTCATCGGGTCCATGGCGAGCGCCACGCAGGGCTGCCGAATGGAAAGGGTTGGAAAAGATGGGGGGCAGACTACCGATGAGCGTCACGCGGAGTAAGCGCAACCGAGGCAAAACTGTTTTGACCTACATGCACGAATCAACAGCCGATTGTTGCCGTAGGATTCAACTCACTTTCACTCAGGAGACACGCGATGAGCGAACTGCATGGTTTCATCCTCCACGCCAAAACCCGCCCGGAAAAAGCCGAAGCCTTCGAAGCCCTGTTTCGCGCCTACGTCGAACCGAGTCGCGCCGAACCGGGCTGCATCGAATATCACATGCTGCGGGACCAACAGGATCCGACGCTGTTTATCTTCTATGAAATCTGGCAATCCCAGGCCCACCTGGACGTGCATTCGAATCTGCCACACATGAAGCAGTTCTTTGAACACCGCATGGATTACCTGGAGCGCGACTTCGAGATCCGCCGCGTCGAGATGCTGAGTGCCTCGTCTAGCCGCTGATCAGCAAATGAGTGCCAAGGCCGCCAAGGCCAATGAAAAACACCCGCCGAAATAACATGGCGCTGATCCGTTGGCGCAACCACTGCCCCAGCCACATCCCCAGCAGCGCCGGTGCCAACGCCAGCATCGACGCGCTCAGTTCCCCCCGCCCAAGGCGCCGCGCCACAACAGGCCGGCCGCCAGGGCCAATGTCGATACGGTGAAGGACAGACCCAGGGCCTGCACCAACTCGTCCTTGCTCAAGCCCAGTGCTTGCAGATAAGGCACCGCCGGAATGACAAATACACCCGTGGCGGACGTGATGACACCGGTCAGCAGCCCGCAGAGCGGGGCGAGCCAGGGTTCAACGTGGCCGCCGACCCGGAGCGTCGGCAGCGCCAGTCCACTCAGGGCGTATACCAATAACGCGCCGCCCAAGGCCCGCACCACCCAGGGACCGCCCGCCATGCCAATCCACAAGGTTCCAAGGCCGGTGCCGAGGAAAATCGCCAGCAACAGCGGCCACAAGCGCCGGATCAAGGTACGCAAGTGACCGCCGAAGGCCAGTTGCCAGAGGTTGGTCAAAGTGGCCGGGATGATGAGCAATGCGGCAGCCTGCACCGGAGCCATAGCCAGCCCGAGTAACCCCATGGAAATGGTCGGCAGGCCGAGGCCGATCACCCCCTTGATCGTACCGGCCAGCAGGAACGTGGCGATGACCAACAGCGATAGCGCCGGCCCGAGGTTCTGATAGAAAGCGATGAAGGTGTCCATGGGGCTATCCTGGGCCCAAGCGGATTGTTTTGAAATCTGCCATATACTGAGCCTGCCTCTTGCTCAACAAGAGGCTGAAGACTTTGGTGGTGCTACTGGCCCCTTCGCGAGCAGGCTCGCTCCCACAGGGTGAACACAAATCTTGTGCTCACACCGATCACTGTGGGAGCGAGCCTGCTTGCGATGGCAATCCATCAGATACCAAAAAACCCGGCACAGGATCCCCCCATGCACTTCGACCTCACCGACCTGCGCCTCTACCTGAACATCCTCGATACCGGCAACATCACCGCCGGTGCAACCCGCAGTCACCTGTCCCTGGCGGCGGCGAGTGCGCGGGTCCGTGCCATGGAAGCGTCCCTGGGCACCGAATTGCTCGAACGCGGGCGGCGTGGCGTGACGCCCACGCCGGCCGGCAAGGCCCTGGCGCAGCATGCCCGGGTGTTGCTGCAACACGCGGAGCACTTGCAGCAGGATTTGGCGGAGTACGCCAAGGGGGTCAAGGGCCGGGTACGGCTGCTGTGCAACACCAGCGCCATGAGCGAATACCTGCCCGAGTTGCTGGCCACTTTCCTCAAGGACCATCCCAATCTCGACATCGACCTGCAGGAACTGCCCAGCTCACGCATCACCCATGCCTTGCGCCAGGGTGCGGCAGACCTGGGTGTGGTATCCGACGCAGTCGACACCGATGACCTTCAGACCCGGCCTTTTCGCAACGATCCACTGGTATTGATCCTACCGTCCGAACATCCATTGGCCGACGGTCGCGCGGTGAGCTTCAGCGAAACCCTCCATCATGATTACGTGGGCCTGAACGCCTCCAACGCCCTGGCGGTGTACCTCGAGGAGCAGGCCCTGCACACCGGGCTGCGCATGCGGATCCGCATTCGCGCCGACAGTTTCGATGGGATGATTCGCATGGTGGCCCATGGCGCAGGTATCGCCATCGTGCCGAGGGCCGCCATCGACCGTCGATCTGCCGGGCCATCGTATCGGTGCGTGCCGCTGCACGAGGCCTGGGCACAACGGGCCCTGTTGTTGGCGGCTCGTAATTTCGAGGCGTTGCCGGCCTATGCCAAGGCTCTCGCCGTGCATCTGTCCGAGCATTGATTTGCGTTTCTGGGTAGCCCGATGTCGAGTACAGACAACTGGAGGAACGCAGACGCCTATAGGGTGCCTCTTCAGCTTACGTCCATTGCCCGGAGTCCACATGACCGCACCTATCACCGTCCTGCGCGATACCCATCCGCTGCCCGTACTCGATGCCTGCAAATGGGAGAAGCTCGCAGGCGACCCGCATACCGTCAACCTCAACGCCTACACCAGCGAAGATGGCAGCAAAATCATGGGCACCTGGATCTGCACGCCGGGCAAATGGTACGTGGAATACGTAAAGTGGGAATACTGCCACTTCCAGGAAGGCTACTGCATCATCACCCCGGAAGGCATGGAACCCATCCATCTGCGGGCCGGTGACATCTTTGTCATCGAGCCTGGGATGAAAGGCACCTGGGAAGTGGTTGAAACCGTGCGCAAATACTTCGTCTTTGCCTGACGCGGTTCGATATATCTGCGGCACGTGTGGCGAGGACACTGCACTCACGCCCCTCGCCACGTTCCGCCTCGCGTTTATTGAGGCTTGCGATAGCTGTTAACGATGGCCGAAAAATCCTTGCCGCCCTCGCCTCTCTGGCTCATCGCTTGATATAGCTGCTGCGCCACTGCACCCAGCACCACCGGCTGATGAACCTGCCTCGCGGCTTCGGTGGCCAGGCCCAGATCCTTGAGCATCAGGTCGGCACCGAAACCACCGGTGTAGCCACGGGAGGCGGGTGCCGTTTCGATCACGCCCGGCCATGGGTTGTAGGTATCCGAACTCCAGCAACGCCCCGTGGAACTGTTGATGATGCCGGCCAGCACCTGGGTGTCGATTCCCAAGGCATCGCCCAGGGCCATGGCCTCGCTGACGCCCACCATCGAGATGCCCAACAGCAGGTTGTTACAAATCTTGGCGATCTGGCCGGTGCCGACTTCGCCGCAATGGACGATGTTACGGCCCATCTGCGCCAACACCGGTTGCAAGGTGGCGAACAACTCGGCGGTGGCCCCGACCATGAAGGTCAACGTGCCAGCCGCCGCACCACCGGTGCCACCCGAGACCGGCGCATCGGCCATCGCCACGCCTTGCTTGGCGGCAGCAGCGGCGACGTCGCGAGCGGTCTGCGGATCGATCGTGCTGCAATCAACCGCTGGCGTACCGGCGGCAATGCCGGCCAGCACGCCGTCTTCACCCAACCAGACGCTGCGCACATGAGCGGCGGCCGGCAGCATGGTAATCACCAGCGCCGCGCCTTGGGCCGCATCGCGAGGCGAGGCACTGACCGTGCCGCCCAATGCCGCGAGTTCGGCCAGCACGGTCTGGTTCAGGTCGAACAGGTTCAGCGAATGGCCGGCCTTGAGCAGGTTGCGCGCCATGGGCGCGCCCATGTTGCCCAGGCCGATAAATGCGATGTTCATGTCCGACTCCTTAGCGCAGGTTGATGGTGGTGTTCACGCCGTCATTGACGCTGTCATCATCGAACCAGCGCGCGGTAACGGTCTTGGTCTGAGTGTAGAACTGCACCACCTGTTTGCCGTACGGACCAAGGTCACCGAGTTTCGAACCGCGGGAGCCGGTGAAGCTGAAAAACGGCACCGGCACCGGAATCGGGATATTGATCCCTACCTGACCGACGTCGATTTCACTCTGGAACTTGCGCGCCGCCGCGCCGCTTTGGGTGAACAGGCCTGTGCCATTGCCAAACGGGTTGGCGTTGACCAGGGCAATCGCCTCGTCGAGGGTGTCGACTTCCAGCACCACCAGCACCGGCCCGAAAATCTCTTCGGTGTAGATACGCATGTCGGTGGTCACGCCGGAAAACAGCGTTGGCCCGACGAAGTTGCCCTGTTCGAAGCCCGGCACGCTGACGCCCCGGCCATCGAGTTCCAGCTTCGCGCCCTGCTGCACGCCGCTCTCGATCAATTCGAGGATCCGCGCCTTGGCCCGCTTGGAAATCACCGGGCCGATGTCGGTGCCCGGCTCACTCCCGGCGTTGACCTTGAGTTTCTGCGCCAGCGTTTTCAGGTCCGGCAGCCATTGCCTGGCCGCGCCCACCATCACCACCACGGAGGTCGCCATGCAACGCTGGCCCGCCGCGCCGAAACCGGCCCCCACCAGGGCATTGAGGGTTTGTTCGCGATTGGCATCCGGCAGCACCACCGCGTGGTTCTTCGCCCCCATCATCGACTGCACGCGCTTGCCATGACGTCCCGCCAGGTCATACACATGGGTGCCGACCGCCGTCGAGCCGACAAACGAAACGGCTTTGATGTCCTTGTGAGTGCAAAGCGCATCCACCACGTCCTTGCCGCCATGCACCACGTTGAGCACACCCGCCGGCACACCGGCTTCGACCGCCAGTTCGACCAGCAACATGGTCGACAGCGGATCCTGTTCCGATGGCTTGAGGACAAAGGTGTTGCCGCAGGCGATGGCCATCGGGAACATCCACAGCGGAATCATCGCCGGGAAGTTGAACGGCGTGATGCCCGCGCAGACACCGATCGGCTGGCGCAGCGTGTAGGTGTCTACGCCACCGGCGACGTTCTCGGCAAACTCGCCCATCTGCAGGGTGCCGATGGAGCAGGCGTGCTCGACCACTTCCAGGCCACGGAAAATATCGCCTTCGGCGTCCGCGAGGGTCTTGCCCTGCTCCGCGCTGAGCACGGCGGCAATGCGTTTGGAATGTTCGCGAATCAACGCCTGGAGCTTGAGCATGATGCGCATGCGCGCACCGATGGGCGTCAGCTTCCAGGTCTGGAAGGCACGCTGGGCAGCGGCAATGGCAGAATCGACTTCCGATGCGGTGGCAAACGGGACCTTCGCCAACACTTGCTGGGTGGCCGGGTTGACGATGTCGTGCCATTCGCTGGAACGGGATTCAACCCACTCGCCGTCGATCAACAGCTTGACGGTCTGCAGGGTGGTGTCACTGGGCGTGAGGGAAACGTTCATGCTGGCCTCCGGGATTGTTCTTATAGAGAGCGTTGATTCAGCAGAGACCAAGGCGCAAAAGACACCTTGGTGATGAGACGATTTTTGGAGTATAGATGTGCAAACTTCTAATAAGAACGCACATAAAAACCGGTCCATCATGCAAAAAAACATCACCTCCCTCGGTTCGCTGAACTGGGACGACCTCAAGTTTTTCCTCGAAGTGGCCCGCACCCGCAAAGCCAGCACGGCAGCCAAGCGCCTCGGCGTCGACTACACCACGGTGTCGCGACGCATCAGCTCGCTGGAAGCTTCATTGGGAACGCTGCTGTTCGAAAAATCCCGGACCAACGGCTTCGTGCTGACCGCCGAAGGGCAACGCCTGCTGAGCTACGCCGAATCGATTGAAAGCACCCTGCACATGGCCTGCGAACAGGTGTCCGGCTCGGGCGTCGCGCTGTCCGGTCATGTGCGCATGGGCTGCACGGAAGGCTTTGGCAGCTACTTCATCACCCCGCAACTGAGCCACTTCGTCGACGCCTATCCCGCCATCTCGGTGGACATTCTGCCGCTGCCGCACTTCATCAGCCTCTCCAAGCGCGAGGCCGACATTGTCATCGCTCTGGAACGCCCCGAACATGGCCCCTACGTATGCTGCAAACTGTGTGACTACCGGTTGCAGCTCTATGCCACCCAGCCCTATCTGGACAGCCATCCGCCCATCCACCGTCCGTCCGACCTGAGCAAGCACTCGTTCATCAGCTACGTGGATGACCTGGCGTTCAGTTCAGAGCTGCTCTACCTGGCAAACGTGCTACCCGACGCCAGCGCCCATCTGCGCAGTACCAGCGTGATTGCGCAGTTCGTGGCGGCGCAGCAAGGACGTTCGCTGGCGATTCTGCCGTGCTTCCTCGCCGCCCAGGATCCACGGTTGCTGCCGGTATTGCCGGAGGACATCACTATCACCCGGCAGTTCTGGATGTACTGCCGGGAGGATCTGCGCAAGCTCAAGCGGATTACGTTGTTGTGGGATTACATCAGAGAGGTGACCGAACAGAATCGGGCCCTGCTGATGGGCGAGACCCGGGAAATGGTATTTGCCGATTAATCGGCAATGACCACAATGGCCACACGACGGTTCTCCGTCCGGCCTTCGACTGTGTCGTTGGATGCGACCGGTTTGCTGCTGCCCAGGCCGCGGGACTGAATGTTTTCTTCGCGCATGCCAACGCCAATCAGCACCTTGCTCACGCTATTGGCCCGACGTATCGACAGTTGATCGTTATAGGCCTGGGAACCCGATGCATCGGTATGACCATCGACGCGTACCCGTTCGATTCCAGCCTCCAGCAGCGCCTTGCCGATTCGCTCGACGATTTCTGTGCTGGCTTCATTCAGGCTTTCCACGTCGCTGCCAAACAGTACCTTGCCCGACAGACCGAACGCCCAACCCTCGTCGGTCAGTTTGAACCCTTGCTGCTTGAGCACGGCAATCTGCGCAGGTGTAAGGCCTTTTGGCGGTGCCGTCTGGCAACCGCTCAGGGCCAGGACGGCCATGAACACAAATGAAATGAATATTTGCAGGACAGATTGAGGGTATGAACGCACGCGTCAGCTCCTGGTTTTGAAGTTAGGCAACGGGGTGCTCCGTCCCCATCGAATGTTGGCCGCCTCGGGCAAGGCGCTTGGCCTGGTACATCGCTGCGTCGGCGGCATGCAGCAAGGCGCCTGGAGTGGCGCCATGATCGGGATAAACCGCAATGCCGACGCTGAGCGAGGTCAGCACCGAAGCGTTACCGGGCAATTGAATCGGTACATCCATGCTGGCGATGATCTTCTCAGCGATCCGTTCGGCGTCCTCGAGCTTGTGCAACGGTGCAAGCAGCACCGCGAACTCGTCCCCCCAAGGCGCGCCACCAGGTCATCCTCACGAAGCTGGGCACGGACCCGGGTCGCCACCGCCGTCAGCACGGCATCACCGGCAGCGTGACCGAAATTGTCATTGATGCCCTTGAACCGATCACTGTCCAGGTACAACACCGCCACCTGCTCATCGAGCTTGCTGGCATTGCGCAAGGCACGAATCAGCCGGCCTTCGAAAAACGCCCGGTTCGGCAGTCCGGTCAGGCTGTCGTGGCTGGCCTGATGGGCCAGGGTTTCGTTCTCGCTCTGCAGGTGGGTCTGCCAGGATTCAAGTTCGGCGAGCAACGCGTTGAAGTCGTTACCCAGATTATCCAGTTCAGCAATGGCAGCCGGCGGCACCCGTCGATCCAGGGCTCGCTCGCTGCGTGCCGCGTGGGCCACATCCGCCAGGCTGCGCAGGGGGCCGGTGATCGCCTGCAACTGGCGCCGGGCCAAGTACAACGCCACCCAGGCACTCACCGCCGTGCACACGATGATCCCCGCCAGACCGCTGAGCAAAAAGCGCAACAGGCTGCCGCCATGCCCCGCCAGGTGGACACTGCCAACGGCCTGCCCTTGATGAAGGATCGGCATGCTGATGGGTTTTTCCAGGAATGCCTTGGCGATGTGCATCTCCAGTTCCGACAGCAGACCGGTTTCCGGTCGCTGCCAATGCGCCAACAGACGGCCATGCTCATTGAATACCCGGGCATCGGCGACCTCTTCGGTGGTGGCAATCAATGCCAGCGCCTCGGTGGCTGCCACCGAGTCATCGAATACAACGGCCGCCTCCACGGTGTAGTTGATCGACCGAGCAATCAGGTGCAGGTTGTGATCAGCGTAAACCCGTAACGCCAGTACCCCCAGCAACGTCAGGGAGACACTGGCCATGGCCACCGCCACCAGCGCAACGATCAGATGGCCGCGACCGATGACCGAGCCCAGGGTGGGACGGATACGCGAGGCTGGCAGGTTCATGGCGCCGCTGACCTGCGACGTGAAAGTTGCAAGACACTCGGGTGGATGCGTACGCCACTGCGCGCGACCGAATCGAGGTTGACCTCGAACGCCACTTGTTCATCACCCACCCGCAGACAGAACAGGCTGCCCACGGTGCACTGGTCACCGCCTTCGCTGATGCTCAATACCGGTTTGCCGGACAAGGAAGCGAACAGTTGAGCGTGCTCATCGGCGGTCAGCCTGCCGACATAGACCGCGTTGCATTCATCGGCGATGCCGGGGTGATCTGCCAGCAAGCGCTGCACGTTCACCGTTCGACCAGTGGCTTGGATTGTGCCTTTGACCAGATCGTCGGTGTATTGGGTCGGCCCGACAATGCAGAGCTGCAGTTGGGTTGGCTCCACAGGCCAACGGGCGTAGCTGAGAATGCCCAATACGACCTGGGTCACCGCCTCGGCCCGCACTTGCGCGTGAGTCACGGGCTCTTGGTTTTCAGCCACCAGGACAGGCGACAGCAAACACAAAAAACTGGCGAGCAGATAATGCCTCCAGTCCTTGGCGCGCAGTGCTTGCCGAACAGCCCCACCCATGGAAAATCTCTTGATCGATCCAGTAAATGTCGGAACGATAGCACAGTGCCAAAAAGCCAGCGAGACAACGCCTTTACGGCGATTTCCGACAAAAAATCGACGTCATTAAATCCATTGTCATGAACGTCTGTTCATTCAGCTCCGAGACTCCAGATCCAGCATCAGCCCGCTCAGGCGCTTGACCCTACGCCGAACCGCTTCCTCGAATATCCCTGGCCGTGGCTCGATCAGGCTGAACCACTGCTTGGCCCGGGTAATGGCTGTGTACACCAGCTCCTTGGTCAATACGGGGTTCAACGCATCCGGAAGAATCAGCGCCGTATGGGTGAATTCCGAGCCCTGGGATTTATGCACGGTCATGGCATACACCGTTTCCACATCATTCAAGCGGCTGGGCAGGACGAAGCGCACACCGCCCTGTCCGTCGTTGCGAGGGAACGCCACACGCAGGACCTGCTTGCCCGCGTCCGGTCCATCATGCTCGGGCAATTTGAGGGCAATCCCGATGTCGCCGTTCATCAACCCCAGACCATAGTCGTTGCGGGTCATCAAGACCGGACGGCCCTCGTACCACTGATGATCGCTGTCGATAAGACGGGCCTTGAGCAGCGCAGTAGTCACTCTCTGGTTCAACCCTTCCACACCCCACGGGCCTCTACGCACGGCACAGAGCAGTTGGAAAGCGTCGAATGCAGAAAGGACCTCCCGAGCCCAATCGACCCAGCAGGCATCCGCCAGTGGACGGGTAGCTGCCGGACGTCGTTGCCGCAGCAGGCTCAGGTAATGCCGATAACCCTGGGGACCTTCTGCCTGGCCTTCAAGCAGCAAGTGCTCCAGCGCTCCGTCATGCTCACCTTTCAAGGCCAGGGAAAACAGATCGGCATGTTGCTTGCCCACCAGCAACTGACGCGCCTTTTCGGGCTGCTGTTGGTTGACCCATCGAGCCAGTTGGCCGATACCGCTGCCCTCGCCGAAACGGCGGGAGTGCCGGAGCATGACGACCTGCTGTGCCAACGGATGAGTGCCATCGATGTCTTGCTGCAGGTCACTGGCCGCCAGGTCTTCGCCGCTGACCGATTCAAGCCAGGCCCGGGTTCTGGCGTCGTACCAGCCCTCCTCGGCATCCCGACACAAATCCGCCAGCACCGCTCCGGCCTCCACCGAGGCCAACTGATCCTTGTCCCCGAGCAGCACCAACCGCGCATGGGGCGGCAACGCATCCAGTAGATTGGCCATCATCTCCAGATCGATCATGGACGCCTCATCGATCACCAGTACGTCCAGTGGCAACCGATTCCCCCCATGGTGCCGAAAATGCCGGGTTCCCGGCCGGCTGCCCAACAAACGATGGACAGTGGTGACGTCACAAGGAATCCGCTCGCGCACGGCATCGGGGACGTCCAGGGTCCGGACCTGTTGGCTGATGGATTCGGTCAGGCGCGCCGCCGCCTTGCCGGTAGGTGCTGCCAGGCGAATCCGCAGCGGCTTTCCGGCCTCGACGGCGGGAGCCTGAAGCAGCGCCAGCAAACGCACGACGGTGGTGGTCTTGCCGGTGCCAGGACCGCCGGTCACGATGCTGAAGGCGCCCCGGGTCGCCAGGGCACAGGCCAGTTTCTGCCAGTCGATCGGACCTGCGGCAGCGGCCGGCCCGAACAGCCCGTTCAGGCGCTCGCCCAGATCGACGGGGGCGGCTTCCTGTTCGGCCAGCCGTTGACGCAACGCCTCATCGATCTGCCGCTCATAGGTCCAGTATCGCCGCAGATAAAGACGTTTACCGGACAGCACCAACGGGCATTGCAGCGCCTGCTCGCGCTCATCGGCAGCCAAGGCCACCAGACGGCTGGACGCCAGGGTCTTGCACCAATGAGCTCCCTCCAGGGTCCGCAGTATTTGCGATGGCAACAGCATCGCACCCGTTTGCGGATCACCCTCGGGGGAAGCGACAAGGCAAAATCCGGCTCCTTGAGCGTTTCGAACAGGTCCAGGCAGACATGTCCATGGCCCAGCTGATGACTGGCAAGCGCCGCGGCGAGCAACACCAATGGATCGTCGTCGGGCGCCAGCTCATGAAGGAATGCAACAAAGGCTTTGTCCAGGGCGCGCAACCAACCGCGCTCGACCCAGCGCGTCAACAACAGCAGCAGATCATTTGCACGGTCCAAAGGCGCCAGTTCGACCAGGCTTTCGTCGTCCGACGATTTGGGCAGCAGATCGACAAACGTCCGACTCATAGCAATTCTCCCTGCACCCATGCTGGCTCAGTCTTGGGCTCGGGCGCCCCTTGGAAAAGGCGATCCAGTTGTTCGATCAGTGCTCGCGCCGGCTTGGTGAAATAGACCCCTTGACTGGCCGCACGGGTGCCACGGAGAAACAGGTACAGCGCACCGCCGACATGTCGGTCGTAGTCATAGTCGGGCAGGCGCGCCTTGAGCTGACGATGCAGCGCCAACAGGTACAGCACATATTGCAGATCGTAGCGATTGTCGAGGATCGATTGCTCCATGGCTTGAGGGGTATAAGCCGCGTCATCGCTCCCCAGCCAATTGGATTTGTAGTCCGCCACGTAATATCGCCCTTCATGCTCGAACGTGAGGTCGATGAATCCCTTGAACATGCCGTTGAGCAGCACAGGTTCCGCGGCGACGCGGGCCACACCGCCATGGGTGAATCGGCAAACCAGCTCATCAAGCTTGAGCACATCGACCTTATGGCTGGCGAACCAGAACTCCATCTCGACCTGGAACCGGGTCAAACGCTCAAGCACCACCGGCGGCTGATCATTGCCGATCCGCATAGGCGTTGCCATCAAGTGCTGCAGCCAATCGCTGAGCGTCGTGATCCAGCCTTTCCAGCCTCGACGATTGCAACGTCGGGCAATGGCGTCCTCGATGGCCGTTGGCGCGACGGCAAACCCTTCGCCGGCGACCCACTCAAGGAGGCCGTGGAGGAAAGTGCCGGGATTGGGGCCGCGGGGGAAGCGATGAATGTCCCCCCCGATGGCGACAACTTCCCTGGGCGCATCCGGATCAAGCCGCTCATCGTCGAACAGTTTCTGGGCCTGGGGATCTTCCGGCGCCGTGTCGCTACCCGCACTCAGGGTCTCGCCGATGCGCAAGGCGCTATACGAGGCAATCCACCAGTTTTCACTGGCTTTGCGTACCGGCCTCAAGGGGGCGAGCAGCACGGCTTCGTTGCGCGGGGGACGGTAGCGTTCGTCGGTGGCCTGGGGCATCTCCTGGCAACTCACCGCAGCACTGCCTTGTTGCAGGTCTTCCAACCAGCGCCGCAATTGCACCGAATCGGACAGCGGCGCACCGCCACCCAATAGATACCCCAGCGCAGACAGATGCAGGATCGAGCTGCTGTTATTCCCCCGCTTGAGATCGGCAACCCCCAACCAGCAGGCATGTTGGGCGCGGGTAAGCGCCACGTAGAGCAGGCGCAGGTCCTCGGCCAGACGTTCGTCGTCAGCTTTGGCTATCAGTTCGGCTGATGGCTTCAGGCTGATTTGTGCCCTGCCGGCCTCATCGTGGTAATGCAAGGGCAACCGGCTGCCATCTACTGGCTTCGTCGAGCAGATGAACGGCAGGAACACCAACGGATACTCCAGCCCCTTGGACTTGTGGATCGTCACCACCTTGACCAACTGCTCATCGCTTTCCAGGCGCAGGATCTGCTCCTCTCCGGCCTGACCGGACAAGGCCAGGTGCTCCGACAGATGCCGGATCAGAGCCTGTTCACCGTCCAGCTCACCGGCTGCCTGTTGCAGAAGCTCGCTGAGGTGCAGCAGGTTGGTCAGCACCCGCTCACCCTCATTGCGCGCCATCAAGGCCTGGGGCAGTTCGAAATCATGCAGCAGGCGCCGCAACATGGGCAGCACCCCCTGGGTGCGCCAGACCGTACGGTAGCCACGGAACTGCATGACCCGCGCTTCCCAGGCCAGCTCATCCCGGTTGAGTCGCTCCAGCTCCGTGAGCGGCAGGTTCAACGTGATGCTCGCCAGCGCAGCCCGCAATGGCCGCTCGACATCCGGCTCGGCACAGGCCCTGAGCCAGATCAGCAGGTCGCGCGCTTCCTGCGAGGCAAACACCGAATCCTTATCGGACAGATAGACACTGCGTACGCCCCGGGCAGACAACTCATCCCGCACCGCCTGCGCCTCTTTACCGTCCCGCACCAGGATCGCGATATCCGCTGGCAACAGCCCGCGCAGTGCCTTTCCATCCTCGATGAAGCCGTCGTGCCCCGCCTGGCCGCCATTGAGAAGCGCCGTGATCTCACTGGCGCAGGCAGCCGCCATTTGCTGCCGATAGACCGCACCAGAGAGCGGCTTGTCCGACGGCAAGTGCCAGAGGTTCATCGCTGCAAGGGGCTGCCCCGCGACCTGCAAGGACTCCTTGCGGCCCTGGGCATCAACGGGCAGGAACGGCACCGGGTTCCGGTCCGGTGCTTCGCGAAACAGGAACGCACCGCGTCCGTTCGGACGGGATTCGGCGTTCTGGAAAATATGGTTTACCGCGCCCACCATGGCGTGGCTGGAACGGAAGTTGGTGCCCAGGGTATGGAGCCTGCCTGCGGTCGCCTCACGGGCACGCAGGTAGGTATGGATATCGGCGCCACGAAAGGCATAGATGGCCTGTTTCGGGTCACCGATCAGGAACAGCCCCGTCTCAGGGTTATTGTCTTCAATGCGGTAGATGCTTTCGAAGATCCGGTATTGAACCGGATCGGTATCCTGGAACTCATCGATCAACGCGACCGGAAACTGCTCGCGTATCAGGCTCGCCAGACGCTCTCCACCCTCGGCCAGCAGGGCTGCGTCCAGCCTCAGCAGCATGTCGTCGAAGCCCATCTCCGCGCGTCGGCGCTTCTCTGCCTCAAAGCGCGCCCCCACCCACTGGGCGGCATGCTGCAACACCGCTGCATCCGGGGTGGGCAACGCCTCCAGGCTGGCCTTGAGACTGGCCATGGCCTCCAGCCCGGGATGTCTGGGCACTTCGCCTTTCCAGGCCTCTGCCATGCCTTCGGGGGTCAGCCGCGTAAACCCGGTACCGATATCCAGGAGTTCGAGGCTCTCGTCATCCACCCAGGCGAAGATTTTCTGAAACCACGGTTCGAAATAGCGAGCCTGCATCTTGCGCCCGTCGACGCTCTTGTTGGCTACGCCTTGCTGGCAGATCTCCAGCAGCTCCGCCGCCCATTGCCGCCAGGGCGCCTTGAGGTCGAGCAAGGCGGCGCTGCGCTCCTGAAGCGATGCCAGGATGAGCTCGGCAGGCTCAAGCCCCTCACCGTTGTCACGCTCGCTGGAAAACAGCCCCCTTACCCGCGGCAGCAGGGCAGCAGGCCCTCCCCAATGGGTGCGCACCCAGTTCAGCGCTTCACCTTGCATCGAGTAGCAGAACAGCCGCCAATAATCGCGCAGCACTTCGCCGAGTAATTCGCTGTGATCGGTTTCCAGGGTTTGGGTGAACAGGCTCCCGCTGTCGAAGGCGTGTTCACGCAACATCCGCTGGCACCAGCTATGAATGGTCGAAACCGCTGCTTCATCCATCCATTGCGCGGCGATGTCCAGCCGATTGGCGCAACCGGGCCACTGCGTTTCGTCGAACTCGTCACGCAACTGGGCAATCAGTGAATCGGGGGGCGGAATCTCATCCCGAAAGAAACGCGCGGCTTCGGCCAGGCGCGTGCGGATACGTTCGCGCAACTCTTTGGTGGCGGCGTCCGTAAAAGTCACGACCAGGATTTGTGGAGGAAGCAGTTCACGACCGAACCCGGTCGCCGAGCCGCCATGGCCCAATACCAGTCGCAGGTACAGCGCTGAAATGGTGAAGGTCTTGCCAGTGCCCGCACTGGCTTCGATCAATTGGCTGCCGCGCAGGGGAAACGCCAAAGCCAGAGGTGTCTGCCGACTCATGATTACGCCTCCTCGCCGATTGCGGAACGCCATGGAGCCTCGAACAGCGGCCGATAAAGCGCATCGCACCAGTCAGGAAATGTCTCGTCTGCCGTCAGGGCATCGAAGTCGGCAAACTGCCGGGCCAGGGCCGGACTCTCCCGTCGCTCGCCTTCAGAGGTCAGCCCATCGCCTTCGTAGGCTTTTCGGGCCGCCGCCTCGGCTTTATCCGGATCCGTCTGGCCAAGCCAGGCGAAGGCGGTTTTCACCGCAATCGGAAGCGGCTGGCGCATGCCCGACTGCCAAGCCTGCAACAGGTCACCGAGCAGTCTTCGCGCCACAGGTTCTTCAAAAGGTGCCAACAGCAAGCTGTCATCACTGGCCACCAATGCGGTGGTCATCGACAGTCCGCTGGCGCACGCCACGAGGTGGTTGACCCAGGGACGTATCAGGCGGTGCCACTTCCGGGTCCTGACGGAGCCGATGCTGTTGGGTATGGCAGTGATAGCAAGGACCGCCCCGTCGGAACGCTGGTGCAGGCCGCTGAGCCATCCTTCGACACTGACGCCATGCAATTGGAGACTGACAGGCACTGCGCTGGTCAACGGAGTGGGCCATAACGCCAGAAGTTGCTGATAACGCTGGAGCAGATCCGGCAGAGGCTCGATCAGTTCGCGTTGCATGCACTCACCGAAACCCGCCATCGGTAACAGGCCGCTGTTCTGCAGACGCTTGGCATGGGCCTCCAGGGCAAGATCCGGCTGGTCCAGGCGCACCAAGGCGGCTTCCAGCAAGCTGTCGCTCAGACTGTAGCGTTGAAGGGCATCGAGCACGAAGGGCTCGTCATCGGCCAGCGGGGCTTCGATGGCTTCGAAGAACACCTTGAGTCGCTGGCTGAAAAAATGGCGGACGGGGTTGCGCAGGAAGTCCTGCAATTGCCCAAGGCTCAGGGGCTCTTCCTGAACATAGGGATCCAGCACCTGGACACCGCTCCCATGGTCGTGGTTGTCGTGAAGCATCCGCCACTCGCTGGCATAGCTGAACAGTTCATTACCCTGAAGGAAATAACGAGCGCTGAACGGTTGCAGGGGATGCTCCTGGGTCAGCGCCTCGAGAAGGTCCTTGCTGTCGTCGACCAGTCGCCATCCACTGGACAGATGATCCCGCAACTGACCGATCAATACCGATGCGGGTCGCTCGCTGTTATCGCGGATACTGCGTCCTACCCAGCTGATGTAGAGTTTTTCCCGGGCCGACAGCAGCGCCTCCAATAGCAGATAACGATCGTCCTCACGCCGGGAGCGATCACCGGGCCGATAGTCACTGCCCATGAGATCGAAGTCCAACGGCGGCTGAGCTCTCGGATAATCGCCGTCGTTCATTCCCAGCAAGCACACCAGATTGAAGGGAATTGCACGCATCGGCATCAAGGTGCAGAAGTTGACCGCGCCGGCGAGAAAGCGTTGGGACAGCCGACCTTGATCCAGACCTGCCAGCCAAGCCTCCCGTACCACCGTCAGCGGCAACTCATCCTGCAGCCCCACCGACTCGCAGGTTTCCAGCCAGGTTTCGCGTAGGTCTTCGAGCTGGGCCAGCAGATAGTCGTCATGCTCACTGCTCGCCTGGAAAAACAATTGCATCAAGTCACGCAGACGCGATCCCCACACCTGTGGAGATGCGGACTCGGTGAGCGACTGATGGGCGACGTCCAGCGCATCCAGTAATGCGGCCAGGGGCCCGATCAACGCTGCGTCAAGGCCACCGATTTCGTCATAGGGTTCAATGCCTTCATAGGCGTCCGAACTGCCGACGGCATACCCCAACAGCATCCGCCGTAAACCAAACCGCCAGCTGTTCTGCTCAAGCTCGGCGGGCAGACCGAGCCCGGCGCGGTGTTCGGCGTTCATGCCCCAACGAATACCGGCACCCTCGATCCAACGGTGCAGTGTTGGCAAGTCGACCTCATCAAGGCCGAATCGCTTGCGCAGGGCCGGGACATCCAACAAGTCGAGGATTTCGCTGACGGGAAAGCGGCTATCGGGCAGCTTCAGCAAATGCTCGACGGCAATCAGCAATGGATCGCGTCCACGCTGTCCCTGGTCGGTGAGGGTGAAGGGAATGAAGCGCGGATCCGTCCTGTCGAGCTGACCGAACACGGCACGGATATGCGGAGCATAACTGTCGATGTCCGGAACCATGACGATGATGTCCCGAGGACGTAGCGTCGAGTCCGCGCTGAAATGGGCCAATAACTGGTCATGCAGAATTTCGACTTCACGCTGGGCGCTGTGGGCGACGTGGAAACGGATCGATCCGTCTCGCTCCGTATCGACGGCAGGCCAGCGTTCCCGGGTTTCAGCCAGGGGGCGCAGCTCAAGGATGTCATCCTGCAACTGGCTGAGCAGGGTCGTGGGATTGCCGTCACTGAACAGGTCGATTCGGCCGTCGCGAAACACCGAGCGATAGCGATTGGGGTCGTCATAGCTGTCGAGCAGGTTGATATAGTCGCGCCCCTGCTTGCCCCATGCCGCGAGTAACGGATGAGCATGTTGATGCAGGGACTGCGGATCGAGGATAGCGGGCATACCGGCCTTGCGTGCCTGACGTTTGTACTGATGGCGCAGCAGGTCCTTGTCGGCCACGATGTCCGCCCAATGATGACGACAAGGGTTATGGACACACAGTAGAACCTGGCTGAACCGCGACAGACCGGCCAGCGCCTCCAGGGCCTGGGCCGGTAGCGAGGAAATACCAAACACTATCACCCGTGCAGGAAGTCCTTTCGGAGCGGCTTCCAGGCTGTTGATACGTTCAATGTACCGTTGATGGACGCCCGCACGGCTTTGAGCCATGCCCTCTTCTCCCACATCCACCAGCAAGGCTCGCCACAGTTCGGCTTGCCAGCAATTAGCGGGCGCAAGCGCCTTGATTTCGCCTCGGACATTTCTCGTCTGGTGCCGGCCCTCTGCCCAGTCTTCGAGCCAGTCGGCCCGGTACACCTGATACTGGTCGAACAGATCGGCAAGACGTTCGGATAACTGATAGCGCTTGCGCAGATCAGTGTCGTGGGTGAGGAACCGACGCAGGGGCTCGAAATGAGGCTGCTCGATCAACTGTGGCAAAAGGCGCATCAGTCGCCAGGTGAGGGGGCTTTATCCAGCAGGGACTTGGCCGGAATCTCATCGCGTCCCAAAACCGTTCGATAGAGCTGCCACATGAAGCTGCCGGGCAGTTGTACATCAATGGCTGCCGCAATGCCGCAGCCGCCGGTATCGTCGTCTTCCGGATCCTCTGCCAGTGCCAGCTTGAGCCATTGGGCAATACCGTTGCTCTGCACCAGTGCAATTTCATTCTCAAGCGGAGCCAGCGGATAACGTCGCATCAAGCTGATTACCAGGCTGCGCAGCTCATCAAGGCGATTGCCATGAATCACCATGAAGGCTGGGCTGAGGGACGTTGCGTCCGGCATAAAGGCATCCTTGAAAATGCAAAAAGCTAGGGCCGAACCTTAGCACTGTCGGGGGGTTGTAGCAGCCGGGAACGGTCCGCGCTTGTCGTAAGAACTTTCCTGCGGGCAAAACAAAACCCCTACCTGCGTCAGCAGATAGGGGTTTCGGAATTTAATCTTGACGATGACCTACTCTCACATGGGGAAACCCCACACTACCATCGGCGATGCATCGTTTCACTTCTGAGTTCGGGATGGGATCAGGTGGTTCCAACGCTCTATGGTCGTCAAGAAATTCGGTAGCCAGCGCGTGCCTTGCGGTCACGTTCCAGCGAATGGGTATGCGATAGTTTGTGTGTTGCTGCTGAGTCAGTCCGAACTTTCGGTTCGTTTCGTCTTCACACACCGCAATCTGGTGCCCTTTCAGGTCAACAAATTGCTTGGGTGTTATATGGTCAAGCCTCACGGGCAATTAGTACAGGTTAGCTCAACGCCTCACAGCGCTTACACACCCTGCCTATCAACGTCGTAGTCTTCGACGGCCCTTCAGGGAGCTCAAGGCTCCAGTGAGATCTCATCTTGAGGCAAGTTTCCCGCTTAGATGCTTTCAGCGGTTATCTTTTCCGAACATAGCTACCCGGCAATGCCACTGGCGTGACAACCGGAACACCAGAGGTTCGTCCACTCCGGTCCTCTCGTACTAGGAGCAGCCCCTCTCAAATCTCAAACGTCCACGGCAGATAGGGACCGAACTGTCTCACGACGTTCTAAACCCAGCTCGCGTACCACTTTAAATGGCGAACAGCCATACCCTTGGGACCGGCTTCAGCCCCAGGATGTGATGAGCCGACATCGAGGTGCCAAACACCGCCGTCGATATGAACTCTTGGGCGGTATCAGCCTGTTATCCCCGGAGTACCTTTTATCCGTTGAGCGATGGCCCTTCCATACAGAACCACCGGATCACTAAGACCTACTTTCGTACCTGCTCGACGTGTCTGTCTCGCAGTCAAGCGCGCTTTTGCCTTTATACTCTACGACCGATTTCCGACCGGTCTGAGCGCACCTTCGTACTCCTCCGTTACTCTTTAGGAGGAGACCGCCCCAGTCAAACTACCCACCATACACTGTCCTCGATCCGGATAACGGACCTGAGTTAGAACCTCAAAGTTGCCAGGGTGGTATTTCAAGGATGGCTCCACGCAGACTGGCGTCCACGCTTCAAAGCCTCCCACCTATCCTACACAAGCAAATTCAAAGTCCAGTGCAAAGCTATAGTAAAGGTTCACGGGGTCTTTCCGTCTAGCCGCGGATACACTGCATCTTCACAGCGATTTCAATTTCACTGAGTCTCGGGTGGAGACAGCGCCGCCATCGTTACGCCATTCGTGCAGGTCGGAACTTACCCGACAAGGAATTTCGCTACCTTAGGACCGTTATAGTTACGGCCGCCGTTTACCGGGGCTTCGATCAAGAGCTTCGCGTTAGCTAACCCCATCAATTAACCTTCCGGCACCGGGCAGGCGTCACACCCTATACGTCCACTTTCGTGTTTGCAGAGTGCTGTGTTTTTAATAAACAGTCGCAGCGGCCTGGTATCTTCGACCGGCGTGGGCTTACGCAGCAAGTGCTTCACCCTCACCGGCGCACCTTCTCCCGAAGTTACGGTGCCATTTTGCCTAGTTCCTTCACCCGAGTTCTCTCAAGCGCCTTGGTATTCTCTACCCAACCACCTGTGTCGGTTTGGGGTACGGTTCCTGGTTATCTGAAGCTTAGAAGCTTTTCTTGGAAGCATGGCATCAACCACTTCGTCACCCAAAGGGTAACTCGTCATCAGCTCTCGGCCTTAAGATCCCGGATTTACCTAAGATCTCAGCCTACCACCTTAAACTTGGACAACCAACGCCAAGCTGGCCTAGCCTTCTCCGTCCCTCCATCGCAATAACCAGAAGTACAGGAATATTAACCTGTTTTCCATCGACTACGCTTTTCAGCCTCGCCTTAGGGACCGACTAACCCTGCGTCGATTAACGTTGCGCAGGAAACCTTGGTCTTTCGGCGTGGGTGTTTTTCACACCCATTGTCGTTACTCATGTCAGCATTCGCACTTCTGATACCTCCAGCAAGCTTCTCAACTCACCTTCACAGGCTTACAGAACGCTCCTCTACCGCATCACTTACGTGATACCCGTAGCTTCGGTGTATGGTTTGAGCCCCGTTACATCTTCCGCGCAGGCCGACTCGACTAGTGAGCTATTACGCTTTCTTTAAAGGGTGGCTGCTTCTAAGCCAACCTCCTAGCTGTCTAAGCCTTCCCACATCGTTTCCCACTTAACCATAACTTTGGGACCTTAGCTGACGGTCTGGGTTGTTTCCCTTTTCACGACGGACGTTAGCACCCGCCGTGTGTCTCCCATGCTCGGCACTTGTAGGTATTCGGAGTTTGCATCGGTTTGGTAAGTCGGGATGACCCCCTAGCCGAAACAGTGCTCTACCCCCTACAGTGATACATGAGGCGCTACCTAAATAGCTTTCGAGGAGAACCAGCTATCTCCGAGCTTGATTAGCCTTTCACTCCGATCCACAGGTCATCCGCTAACTTTTCAACGGTAGTCGGTTCGGTCCTCCAGTCAGTGTTACCTAACCTTCAACCTGCCCATGGATAGATCGCCCGGTTTCGGGTCTATTCCCAGCGACTAGACGCCCTATTAAGACTCGCTTTCGCTACGCCTCCCCTATTCGGTTAAGCTCGCCACTGAAAATAAGTCGCTGACCCATTATACAAAAGGTACGCAGTCACAGAACAAAGTCTGCTCCCACTGCTTGTACGCATACGGTTTCAGGATCTATTTCACTCCCCTCTCCGGGGTTCTTTTCGCCTTTCCCTCACGGTACTAGTTCACTATCGGTCAGTCAGTAGTATTTAGCCTTGGAGGATGGTCCCCCCATATTCAGACAAAGTTTCTCGTGCTCCGTCCTACTCGATTTCACTTCTAAGATCCTTTCGCGTACAGGGCTATCACCCACTATGGCCGCACTTTCCAGAGCGTTCCGCTAAAATCAAAGAAGCTTAAGGGCTAGTCCCCGTTCGCTCGCCACTACTAAGGGAATCTCGGTTGATTTCTTTTCCTCAGGGTACTTAGATGTTTCAGTTCCCCTGGTTCGCCTCTTGCACCTATGTATTCAGTGCAAGATAACCATCTTGTGATGGCTGGGTTCCCCCATTCAGACATCTCCGGATCAAAGTCTGTTTGCCGACTCCCCGAAGCTTTTCGCAGGCTACCACGTCTTTCATCGCCTCTGACTGCCAAGGCATCCACCGTATGCGCTTCTTCACTTGACCATATAACCCCAAGCAATCTGGTTATACTGTGAAGACGACATTCGCCGAAAATTCGATCTTGCTCATGCGAGCAACTCACAAATTTTACCTTAGCCTGAACAACACCAGTGAAAGTGCCATTCAGTCTATCTTTCTATCACATACCCAAATTTTTAAAGAACGATCTAATCAAAAGACTAGAAATCAACATTCATCATCGTCTTGATGGAATGCTCATTTCTAAGCTTTAAACGAGGGTCACCAATCGGTAAATGGTGGAGCCAAGCGGGATCGAACCGCTGACCTCCTGCGTGCAAGGCAGGCGCTCTCCCAGCTGAGCTATGGCCCCGTATCGCTACAGGGTGCACCAGTAATTGGTGGGTCTGGGCAGATTCGAACTGCCGACCTCACCCTTATCAGGGGTGCGCTCTAACCAACTGAGCTACAGACCCAATCGTCTTCTTCAATGAATCAAGCAATTCGTGTGGGAGCTCATGGAGCAGCTGCCGTCGTCGATTAAGGAGGTGATCCAGCCGCAGGTTCCCCTACGGCTACCTTGTTACGACTTCACCCCAGTCATGAATCACACCGTGGTAACCGTCCCCCGAAGGTTAGACTAGCTACTTCTGGTGCAACCCACTCCCATGGTGT